>NZ_BAAAWU010000001.1:0-5950000 GCF_039535235.1 Streptomyces roseoviridis | reverse complement strand
AGAGGGCGCCGCTCCCGCACGACTTCCACCCGGCGGTGCCGTCGTTCACGGTGGTGAGCGAGGACGTCGAGCAGGGTGGGTTCCTGAAGGACGCTCAGGTGTACGCGGAGGGGAACACCTCGCCGCAGCTGCGCTGGGAGGGGTTCCCGGCGGAGACGAAGAGCTTCGCGGTGACCTGTTTCGATCCGGACGCGCCGACGGGGAGCGGGTTCTGGCACTGGGTGCTGTTCGACATCCCGGCGTCGGTGACGGAGCTGCCCGCGGGTGCGGGCTCGGGTTCGTTCGAGGGGCTGCCGGCGGGTGCCGTGCACGCCCGCAACGACTACGGGTCGAAGGACTTCGGCGGGGCGGCGCCGCCGAAGGGGGACGGTCCGCACCGGTACGTCTTCACGGTGTACGCGGTGGATCAGGAGAAGCTCGGTCCTGACGCCGACGCGTCGCCCGCCGCGGTGGGCTTCAACCTGCGTTTCCACACGCTGGGGCGTGCGCAGTTGGTGGCGGAGTACGAGCACCCCGCGTAAAGCTCAGCGTTCGTCCGTTGTTTGCCCGCTTCTGGTCTTGGAGAGATCAGAAGCGGGCATCTTTCTTTGCGCGGATATTGCGTTGTCCTACCCGGCGCGCCCGGCCAGAGTTGATCCAAGCCCGCCGCGGGGGTGGGCCGGCACACGGGAGGTGGGCACTATGCGGGACACGCTGGTTCTGAACGCGAGCTTCGAGCCGCTTTCGACGGTCACACTCAACCGTGCGGTGGTGCTTGTCCTGCAGGACAAGGCCGTCGTGGAGCAGGAACACCCCGGTCTGCGCGTGCGGGCGGCTGCTGTGGACATGCCGGTGCCCCGGGTGATCAGGCTCTGCAGGTACGTGCGGGTGCCGTTCCGAAGACAGGCGCCGTGGTCGAGGCGGGGTGTGCTGGTCAGGGACCAGCACCGGTGCGCGTACTGCGGGAGGCGTGCGACGACCGTGGACCACGTGGTGCCGCGGGCTCAGGGGGGCGGGGACAACTGGCTGAACACGGTGGCCTCGTGTGCGGAGGACAATCACCGTAAGGCGGACCGGACGCCGGAGCAGGCGGGGATGCCGTTGCTGCACCAGCCGTTCGTGCCGTCGCCGGCGGACGCGATGCTGTTGGCGCTGCGGGCCGCGGAGCGGTCGGAGCTGCCGGACTGGCTGGCCGGGCAGGCCGCGTAGGCAGGTGGTGCAGTCGTGTGGGCCCGCCCCGGGTAGGGGGCGGGCCCCGCCGTCATTTCAGGGTGAGCTGGAGGATGGCGACGACGCCGACGGCGATGATGACTCCGCGCAGGACGGTGGGGGGCAGGCGTCTGCCGACCTTGGCGCCGATCTGGCCGCCGATGGTGGAGCCGACGGCGATGAGGAGGACGGCGGTCCAGTCGAAGTCGGCGACGAAGAGGAAGAAGACGGCGGCGACGCCGTTGACGACGGCGCCGAGGATGTTCTTGACGGCGTTGATGCGCTGCAGGGTGTCGTGGAGCAGCAGGCCCATGAGGGAGATGTAGAGGACGCCTTGGGCGGCGCCGAAGTAGCCGCCGTAGACGCTGGCGAGGAAGAGGCCGACGAGGAGGGCGGCGCCGCCGTGGGGGTGGGCGGTCGTGCCGGTGGCCTCGCGGCGGCGCCGGACGGCGGCGGAGATGCGGGGCTGGAGCAGGACGAGGACCAGGGCGATGCCGATGAGGACGGGGACGATGGCGTCGAACGCCTCGGAGGGCAGGGCGAGCAGCAGGACGGCGCCGACGAGTCCGCCGAGGAGGGCGGCGCCGCCGAGGCGGAGGACGCGGGTGGTCTGGCCCTTGAGTTCGCTGCGGTAGCCGATGGCGCCGCTGATGGAGCCGGGGACGAGGCCGAGGGCGTTGGACACGTTCGCGGTGATCGGCGGGAGTCCGGTGGCGAGCAGGACCGGGAAGGTGATGAGTGTTCCCGATCCGACGATGGTGTTGATGGTGCCGGCCGCGGTGCCGGCCGCGAAGACCGCGAGCATTTCCCAGATGGACAAAGCCATCTCCTTATGGGTTCGGTGAGTCGCCTCCCCGCCCCGCCTGTCGGTCGGGGTCGAGGGGCTCGTCAACGATCATGCCCGAGATTACGTGTACGTGTCAGTCATCTTCTGCGGTCGAACGTGGCCGGAACCGGGCGGGAGGCCGGGGTGGCGCCGTCTAGTTGTTCTGTCCGGGGAGGTTGTGAACGGTGAGCCAGGTCTCGGCTGGGGAATCTTGAACGGGTGAGGGCCTTCCGGTTCGGTGTGGATTGCGACGTCTACACCAACAGAAAGGCCCTCGTGCCCCACCGTAATGCACCCCTGACCGAGACCGGACGGCTGCGCCTGGCCCGTTGCGTGGTCGAGGACGGCTGGACTCTTCGCCGGGCCGCCGAACGCTTCCAGGTCTCGCCCACCACCGCCCAGCGGTGGGCCGACCGCTACCGGCAGCTGGGCGAAGCCGGCATGCCCGACCGCTCCAGCCGCCCACGCACGAGCCCGAACCGCACTCCCACCCGCACCGAGCGACGGATCATCAAGGTCCGCCTGCTGCGCCGATGGGGACCGGCCCGCATCGCGCACTTCCTGCACCTGGTGCCCTCGACCGTGCACCGCGTCCTGACCCGCTACCGCCTGGCCCGTCTGTCCCATCTCGACCGTGCCACCGGCCGCGCGGTGCGCCGTTACGAACGCGACCGGCCCGGCGAACTCGTCCACGTCGACATCAAGAAGCTGGGCAACATCCCCGACGGCGGCGGACACAAGATCCACGGCAGGAGCCAGGGCGGCCGCAACAGCTCCGCGCACCGTGACCCCTCTCGACCCCGCACCCGCCACGGCCGCCCCAACCTCGGCTACAGCTATCTGCACACCGCCGTCGACGACCACTCCCGCCTCGCCTACAGCGAGATCCTCACCGACGAGAAGAAGGAGACCGCCGCCGGCTTCTGGCAGCGCGCCCATGCCTTCTTTCGCCAGGCCGGAATCACCGTCGAGCGGGTCCTGACCGACAACGGCTCCTGCTACCGCTCACACGACTGGCGCGACACCCTGGCCGCGGCCGGAATCGTCCACAAGCGCACCCGGCCCTACCGGCCACAGACCAACGGCAAGGTCGAACGCTTCAACCGCACCCTGCTGGAGGAATGGGCCTACGCCCGCCCCTACCGGTCAGAAGCCGAACGGCAGGCAGCGTTCCCGCAATGGCTGCACACCTACAATCACCACCGCGGACACACCGCGCTGAAAGGGCAACCACCCGCCAGCCGCGTCCCCAACCTCACAGGTCAATACATCTAGTCGACGGGGGGCTCTTCGCGGCGCTCGGGACCGCTGCCCGAGCCGTTGCCCTTGGTGTTGAAGCCGGGGACCCCGGGGGCGACGTTGCCGAAGGCGCCGGAGAGGCCCTTGAGGGCGTCGCCGATCTCGCTGGGCACGATCCAGAGCTTGTTGGCGTCGCCCTCGGCGATCTTCGGGAGCATCTGGAGGTACTGGTAGGAGAGCAGCTTCTGGTCGGGGTCGCCGGCGTGGATGGCCTCGAAGACCGTACGGACGGCCTGGGCCTCGCCCTCGGCCTTGAGGGCGGCGGCCTTGGCCTCGCCCTCGGCGCGCAGGATCGCGGACTGCTTCTCGCCCTCGGCGGTGAGGATCTGGGACTGGCGGATGCCCTCGGCGGTGAGGATGGCGGCGCGCTTGTCGCGGTCGGCGCGCATCTGCTTCTCCATCGAGTCCTGGATGGAGGTGGGCGGTTCGATGGCCTTGAGCTCGACGCGGTTGACGCGGATGCCCCACTTGCCGGTGGCCTCGTCGAGGACTCCGCGGAGGGCGGCGTTGATCTCCTCGCGGGAGGTGAGGGTCCGCTCCAGGTCCATGCCGCCGATGATGTTGCGCAGGGTGGTGACGGTGAGCTGCTCGATCGCCTGGATGTAGCTGGCGACCTCGTAGGTGGCGGCGCGGGCGTCGGTCACCTGGTAGTAGATGACGGTGTCGATGTTGACGACCAGGTTGTCCTGCGTGATGACCGGCTGGGGCGGGAAGGGGACGACCTGTTCGCGCAGGTCGATCCGGTTGCGGATGCGGTCGATGAACGGGACGACGATGTTCAGTCCGGCGTTGAGCGTGCGGGTGTAGCGGCCGAAGCGTTCCACGATGGCGGCGCTGGCCTGCGGGATGACCTGGATCGTCTTGATCAGGGCGATGAAGACAAGCACCACCAGAATGATCAGGACGATGATGACTGCTGACATCGTGTTCCCTGTGCCCTTCGCTGCCGGTTGTTCACCAGATGATGATCGTGATGATCGAGTCTCCCAGACGCGGGAGGGTCATGGGCGAGGTTCGGTCAGACGGTGATCGGTCCGGTGCCGGTCGTCGGCCCGTCGGGTGACGGCCGGTCACCTGGCGGGGCTGCTGGACCGGTTGACGGGCGGTCACATGACGACGGCGGTCGCCCCGTCGATGTCGACGACGTCGACCTGTTCGCCCGGTTCGAAGCTCTGACCGGAGTCGAGGGTGCGGGCGGACCAGATCTCGCCGGCCAGCTTGATGCGGCCGCCGTTGCCGTCGACCCGTTCCAGGACGACGGCTTGGCGGCCTCTCAGGGCGTCCACACCGGTGGCGTGTCCGGGGCGGCCGTCGCGGTGCCGGGCCGCGAGCGGGCGTACCACCGCGATGAGGGCCACGGAGACGACCGAGAAGACGACCACCTGGGCGACGACGCCGAAGCCGAGGGCGGCGGTCACGGCTCCGGCGACCGCGCCGACGGAGAGCATGCCGAGCTCGGGCATCGCGGTGAGGACGAGGGGAATGCCGAGCCCCACCGCGGCGATCAGCCACCAGATCCACGCATCGATGTCCACGTGGTCATGGTAGGGCGGCGGGGCATTCCGGGACAGGGTGCCGGAGGGCGGAGGAAGGCGGAGGAGTGCGGACGGGGGCGCGGTGCTGTGCGGTCACGACGCCCCGGCCGTCACTTCAGCGGCAGGCCCTGCGCGGTGTAGCGGTCGCCGCGGTGCTCGACGACGAGCGGCAGGCCGAAGCAGTGGGAGAGGTTGCGGGAGGTGAGCTCGGTCTCCATGGGGCCGGCGGCGAGCACCTTGCCCTGACGGATCATCAGGACGTGGGTGAAGCCGGGGGCGATCTCCTCGACGTGGTGGGTGACCATGATCATGGAGGGCGCGTAGGGGTCGCGGGCGAGCCGGCCGAGGCGGCGGACCAGGTCCTCGCGGCCGCCGAGGTCGAGTCCGGCGGCGGGCTCGTCGAGGAGGAGCAGCTCGGGGTCGGTCATCATCGCGCGGGCGATGAGGGTGCGCTTGCGCTCGCCCTCGGAGAGGGTGCCGAACCTGCGGTCCAGGTAGTCGGTCATGCCGAGGCGGTCGAGGAAGGCCTTGGCGCGCTCCTCGTCGACCGGGTCGTAGTCCTCGTGCCAGGTGGCGGTCATGCCGTAGGCGGCGGTGAGGACGGTCTGGAGGACGGTCTGGCCCTTGGGGAGCTTCTCCGCCATGGCGATGCCGGCCATGCCGATGCGGGGGCGGAGGTCGAAGACGTCGGTGCCGACGCCGCCGAGGCGCTCGCCGAGGACGGTCGCCGTTCCCTTGGTGGGGAAGAGGTAGCTGGAGGCGATGTTGAGGAGGGTGGTCTTGCCCGCGCCGTTGGGGCCGAGGATGACCCAGCGCTCGCCCTCCTTGACCGACCACGAGACCTCGTCCACCAGAGCCCGTCCGTCGCGGACCACGGATACGTCCACCAGCTCCAGTACATCGCTCATGAGCGCGTTGTCTCCCCTTGCGGTCGAGTCGTGTCGTCGCCTTGCGCCTGTGGGCGCGGCGTCCAGGGAAAACCTACGCCACCGGCGGGGCGGGCCGGTCCTTAGGGCTTGCTTTGCGCCTTCGGGGCCCGTACGAGTCCCTACGCTGGGGGGCATGCTTTCGGAACCACGCTCAGGACGTCTGGCCGCCTGGGGCAATGCCCTGCTGGCCGGGGCGGTGTCGCCGGACGATGCGGCGCTCGCGATTGTCGGGGAGGACGCGGTGCACCGCGTGGAGGGGCTGCCGGGCGAGGCGGGGCCGGTGGGCCTGACGCTGGCGCTCGGGCGGCTGCGGCGGCTCGGGGTGACCGGGTGGCGGGTGGCGCTGCCCGCGCCGGGGCATCCGCTGGGGCTGAGCGGTCCGCCGGAGTTCAACGCGCGGGCGCTCGAGGCGGAGGAGGCGGTGGTGGGCTTCGGCGCGCCGTACGGGCTGGTGCCGGAGGTGACGGAGGCGGGGCCGGCGGGTGATGTGCACGTGGAGGTCGTCTGGCACGTCCTGACCGTGCGGGAGGCGCCGCCGGCGGACGTGCCGTCGCTCGGGGAGGCGGAGCGGGAGCTGGCGGAGGCGCTGCGGGAGGCGACCACGGTGCTGACCCGCCTCGACGTGGCGGCCTCCGGTCCGGCGGCGGAGGCGGCGCGCGACGCCTACCGCGCGCGTGCCGAGCCCGGCCGCGAGGTCCTGGCCCCCGGCTATCCCCCGCGCGCGGTCCGTGTCCTGGAGCTGGCCCAGCGCGTCGGCCTGCTCGTCGACCTGGCGTACGACCACGGTCACGGCGGCGCGGTGAGTGCCTCGGAGATGGCGGCGCGGGGCGCGGCGCTGCGGCCGGTGGAGCGGGTGGCGCGGCGGGCGCAGGTCGCGGCGTACAACGCGTACGTGGAGGAGAGGGAGCGGGAGGGCGGCCGCTAGGCGGGCGGTGCGGGCGGCCCGCCGGTGTCCCGTTCCGGGTGCGGACCGGGAGGCGTGCGTCGGGGGGATGGGGAACCGGCCCCTGGGGGATCGTCCAGGGGCCGGTGGTTCAGCGGGGCGTCAGTGGTTGACGGCGCCGTTGCCGAAGGCCGGGTTGAGCAGGCCGATCACGTTGACCGTGTTGCCGGAGACGTTCACGGGGACGTGGACCGGGACCTGCACCAGGTTGCCCGAGGCGACGCCCGGGGAGTGGAGGGCCTGGCCGTGGGCGTGCGCGCCGCCGTGGGCGGAGGCGACGCCCGCGCCGGCGGCGACGATGCCACCGGCGACCATGGTGAGGGCAGCGGCCTTCTTGAGGTTGTTCACTTCGGGATCCTCCTGGTCATCGCTGCGGCCGGTCCGCCGCAGCACGCCATGGAGAACTCCGGCACCCCCGGTTCGTTACGCCGAACGGGGGACGTCCACCCGACAGTATGAAAATGGGAACGGCCGTGCCTACGAGGTGAGGCCGTGCCGTACGGCCCAGAGCGCGGCCTGGGTCCGGTCCGCGAGGTCCAGCTTCATGAGGATGTTGGAGACGTGCGTCTTCACCGTCTTCTCGGACAGGACGAGCGCCCGGGCGATCTCCCGGTTCGAGCGGCCGTCGGCGATCAGGCCGAGGACCTCCCGCTCCCGCTCGGTCAGCGAGGAGCCGCGGCCCGTGCCGCCGCCCTGGCCCTGGTCCTCCTGGCTGAGGAGCGCGTCGGCCACCTCGGGCTGGAGCAGGACGTGGCCGGCGTGGACGGAGCGGATGGCGCCGGCGAGGGCGTCGGGGTCGATGTCCTTGTAGACGTAGCCGGACGCGCCGGCGCGCAGCGCGGGGACGACCGTGCGCTGCTCGGTGAAGCTGGTGACGATCAGGACGCGGGCGGGGTTGGCGAGCTCCCGCAGCCGGCGCAGCGCCTCGATGCCGTCGGTGCCGGGCATCTTCACGTCCATGAGGACGACGTCGGGCCGCAGCTCCTCGGCGGCGGCGACGCCCTCGGCGCCGTCGGAGGCCTCCCCCACGACCTCTATGTCGTCCTGGACCTCCAGGAAGGTGCGCAGGCCGCGGCGGACGACCTGGTGGTCGTCGACGAGCAGGACACGGATGGTCTTGTCAGCCACCGGGGACCTCCATCTCGATCGTGGTGCCCCGGCCTGGGGCCGATGTGACGGTGAGCGTGCCGCCGACTCCGGCGGCGCGGTCGCGCATGGAGACCAGGCCGAGGTGGCGGCCGGCGGTGCGGACCGTGGCGGGGTCGAAGCCCCGGCCGTCGTCGGTGACGGTGAGCCGTGCTCCCGGGCCGTTGCGGCGGAGGGAGACGGAGACGAGGGCCGCGTCGGAGTGGCGCAGCGCGTTGTGCAGGGCCTCCTGGGCGACGCGGAGCATGGCCTCCTCGTGGGCGGCGGGCAGTGCGCGGACGCCGGTGCTCTCGAAGGTGACCCGGGCGGTGTGGGCGCGGTCGAGGACCTGGACCTGGGTGCGCAGGGTATGGACCAGGCCGTCCTCGTCGAGGGCGGCGGGGCGCAGCTCGACGACGGCGGCGCGCAGCTCGTCGGCGGCCTCGGCGGCGAGCTCGGCGACCTGCTGGAGCTCGCCCTTGGCGCGGGCGGGGTCGCGGTCGACGAGGGCGGCGGCGGCCTGGGCGGTGAGCCGGAGGGAGAACAGTTTCTGGCTGACGGCGTCGTGCAGCTCGTGGGCGAGGCGGGAGCGCTCCTCGGCGATGGTGAGCTCGCGGCTGCGCTCGTAGAGCCGGGCGTTGGTGAGGGCGATGGCGGCGTGCTGGGCGAGGAGGGTCAGGAGCTCCTCGTCCTCGGCGGTGAAGCCGCAGCCGCCGGACGGGGTGGGGCAGCGCTTGTTGGCGAGGAAGAGGGCGGCGAGGATCTCGTCCCCGTCGCGGACCGGCAGGCCCAGGAAGTCGGACAGCTCGGGGTGGGCGTCGGGCCAGCCTCCGAAGCGGGGGTCCTTGCGGACGTCGTCGAGGCGCTCGGGCTCGGCCTTGTGGAGCATGGCGGCGAGGATGCCGTGCTGGCGGGGCAGGGGGCCGATGGCGTGCCACTGCTCGTCGCTGACGCCGTCGACGACGAACTGGGCGAAGCCGCCGTGGTCGTCGGGGACGCCGAGCGCCGCGTACTCGGCGTCGAGCAGGTCGCGGGCCGAGGCGACGATCGTCTGGAGGACGTCGCGCACCTCCATCTGGCGGTTCATCGCCAGCAGGGCGCTGCTCACGGCGGCCAGGCCGGAGCTCGGTCGGTGGCTCATGCGCTCACCGTACCGGCGGGGTGTGACGGTCCGTATCCGCCCGGGGACGGCCGTCGCCTAGGTCCAGCGGCGTAGGCCGCGTCCACGGGCGAGCCCCGCCGGACCGGTGCCGGCGGCGGCCGGGGTCGCTCGGCGGGACCTCGGGCGGGGCCGGGGACGACCTCGGCAGGAGGCCGGGCGGGGCCCTCTCCTCCCTGAGGAGGAGGCGCCTCACTGTGTGCATTGCAGGCGCAACAAGCGGTGAGGTTGTTACGTGACCGATGTGAGCCCGCGCATAGGACCCACATCACTTACGAATCCCCCTAGTGGACGGGTAAAGGCGAGATCAGCGCTGCCGCACCTGGTCCCGGAGCCCCCGGCGGCCGCCCCGGCGGGCCCCCTGATCCACTACCGGGGATCGTACGTCACACCTTTGCCACAGGTTTTTGCTGCCGCTAAGAATTGCGTCCGTCGCCGCCGAGCAAGGCGCAGCGCCGCCCGGCCTGAGCGACCCCCCAGCGATTCGAAGAGGTAGTCCTGCATGTCTGCGAACACCCCTGGCCACAGTCGTGGTCTGAAGAAGACCCACAAGGCCACGATCGCCGGCGTCGCCGCTCTGAGCGCCGCGGCGCTCGGCTTCTCTCTCATCCCTGGCAACGCTTCCGCCGAGGTCGAGCCCCAGGCCCTCGCGAACACCCAGCAGGTCGCGTGGTCCTACGACGCGAACAGCCCGCAGGCCAAGGCCATGGCCGCCAGCCTGAACGAGCAGACCTCCGCCTTCGCCCTCAAGGCGAAGCAGGAGGCCGCCGCCAAGGCCAAGGCCGCCGCCGAGGCGCAGAAGAAGGCCGCGGCGGCCGCCAAGGCCGCCGCCGCGAAGAAGCAGGCCGAGGCCGCGGCCAAGAAGCGCGCCGCCGAGAAGGCCGCCGCGAGCCGTGCCGCCGCCCGCACCCCCGTCTTCGCGAACAACCTCGACGGCTGGATCCGCGAGGCGCTGCACATCATGAAGAAGCACAACATCCCCGGCACCTACGAGGGCATCCACCGCAACATCATGCGGGAGTCCAGCGGCAACCCCCGTGCCATCAACAACTGGGACATCAACGCCATCAACGGCGTCCCCTCGAAGGGCCTGCTCCAGGTCATCTACCCGACCTTCAAGGCGTACCACGTCCCGGGCACCAAGTTCGACCAGTACGACCCGGTCGCCAACATCGTCGCCGCCTGCAACTACGCGGCCGACCGCTACGGCTCCATGGACAACGTCAACAGCGCGTACTGAGCCGACGGCCGGGACACGCTGGACATGCCGAAGGGCGGCACCCCGTGCGGGGTGCCGCCCTTGGCGTGCGTACGGACCGGCTGGCCGGGCGTACGGACCCGGTCCGCGCTACTTGCGCATGACCTCCGGCTCGTGGCGGCGCAGCAGCCGCGCCACGAGGACGCAGCAGACGGTGGCCATGAGCAGCTGGATGCCGAGGTCCATGCTCCACTGCGCGACCGAGTGCTCCCACAGCGGGTCGGTGTTGCCCGGGTTCTTGTGGTCCCACGGCGGCATCAGGCGACCGAGGTCGAGCGTGGTGCCGGCGCCGGCGATGCCCCAGCGCGACGGCATGAGCCAGGCGAACTGCTCCAGGCCGGGCGAGCCGTAGACCTGGAAGAGGATGCCGGTGAAGACGACCTGGATGATCGCGAACATGACCAGGAGCGGCATGGTCTTCTCGGCGGTCTTCACCAGCGAGGAGATGACCAGGCCGACCATCATCGAGGTCAGGCCGAGGCCGATGACCTGGATGCACAGCTCGACGGCCGGCGGCATGAACAGGCCCTCCGCCGGCAGCTCGCGGGTGGAGAAGCCGATGCCGCAGATGATCACGCCCTGGAAGGCGGTGATCAGGCCGAGGACGATGACCTTGGACATCAGGTACGCGGAACGGGACAGGCCGGTGGCGCGTTCCCGCTCGTAGATGACCCGTTCCTTGATCAGTTCTCGTACGGAGTTGGCCGCGCCCGAGAAGCACATGCCGACCGCGAGGATCAGCATGATCGTGCCGGCGTCGCCGTTGTAGCGGGACGGCGGCGTGGGCTTGCCGAGGCCGAAGTCGGCGGGGATGACCACCGAGACCGCACCGAGGACGGCGGGCAGGATCACCATGAGGGCGATGAAGCCGACGTCGGAGGCGATCACCGACACGTAGCGGCGGATCAGGGTCCACAGCTGCGAGCCCCAGCCCTGCGGCTTGGGCGGGCGGGCCAGCGCCTGCTGGGCCTGCTGCGGCAGCTGGACCGGCTGGGCGGCGACGGCGTCGATCTCGGCCGCGTACATCTGGTAGTGCTGCGAGCCCTTCCAGCGGCCCGCCCAGTCGTAGTCGCGGTAGTTCTCGAACGCGGAGAAGACGTCGGCCCAGGTGGAGTAGCCGAAGAAGTTCAGCGCCTCGTCCGGCGGGCCGAAGTACGCCACCGAACCGCCGGGCGCCATCACGAGCAGCTTGTCGCACAGGCCCAGCTCGGCCACCGAGTGGGTGACCACGAGGACCGTGCGGCCGTCGTCGGCGAGGCCGCGCAGCAGCTGCATGACGTCGCGGTCCATGCCCGGGTCGAGACCGGAGGTCGGCTCGTCCAGGAAGATCAGCGACGGCTTGGTCAGCAGCTCCAGGGCGACGGAGACGCGCTTGCGCTGGCCACCGGAGAGGGAGGTGACCTTCTTCTCCTTGTGGATGTCGAGCTTGAGCTCGCGCAGCACCTCGCCGATCCGGGCCTCGCGCTCGGCCTCGGCGGTGTCGCCGGGGAAGCGGAGCTTGGCCGCGTAGCGCAGCGCCTTCTGGACGGTCAGCTCCTTGTGCAGGATGTCGTCCTGCGGGACCAGACCGATGCGCTGGCGCAGCTCGGCGAACTGCTTGTAGAGGCTGCGGTTGTCGTACAGGACGTCGCCCTGGTCGGCGGGCCGGTAGCCGGTGAGCGCCTTGAGCAGGGTCGACTTTCCGGAGCCGGAGGGGCCGATGACGCCGATCAGCGACTTCTCCGGGACGCCGAAGGTGACGTCCTTGAGGATCTGCTTGCCGCCGTCGACGGTCACCGTGAGGTGGCGGGCCGAGAAGGAGACCTCGCCGGTGTCGACGAACTCCTCGAGCTGGTTGCCGACGATCCGGAAGGTGGAGTGACCCACGCCGACGATGTCGTTGGGGCCGAGGAGGACGGTGCCGCCCTTGGGGATCGGCTGACCGTTGACGTACGTGCCGTTGTGCGAGCCGAGGTCGCGGATCTCGAAGCGGCCGTCGGGCGTCGCGTGGAACTCGGCGTGGTTGCGCGAGACCTGCAGGTCGGAGACGACGAGCTCGTTCTCGAGCGCGCGGCCGATGCGCATGACGCGGCCGAGGTTGAGCTGGTGGAACGTGGTCGGGCTGCGGTCGCCGTGCATCGGCGTCGCGCCCTGCGGGCCGGCCTGCTGGTGCGGGACCTTCGACGCGTAGACCTCCTGCGGGGTCTGCGGCGGGGCCTGGTGCTGCTGCTGCGGGGCGGCCTGCGGTGCCTGGTGCGGCTGCTGCTGCCAGCCCTGCTGCTGCGGCGGGGCCTGGTGGGTGGCCCAGTCGGCCGGCGCGGCCTGGTGCGGCGCGGCCTGGTGGGCCGGCTGCTGCACGGGCTGCTGGGCCTGCTGCGGGACCGCCTGCTGGGCCGGGGCCCCGGCGGCGGCGAGGTTCAGCCGCGGCCCGTCGGTGGCGTTGCCCAGGTGGACGGCCGAGCCGGGGCCGATCTCCACCTGGTGGACGCGCTGGCCCTGTACGAACGTGCCGTTGGTGGAGCCGTGGTCCTCGATGACCCAACTCCGGCCGCCCCAGCTGATGGTGGCGTGCCGCCACGAGACCCTGGCGTCGTCGATCACCAGGTCGCCCTGGGGGTCGCGGCCGAGGGTGTACGACCTGGACGGATCGAGGGTCCAGGTCCTTCCATTCAATTCCAGTACGAGTTCTGGCACTCCATGCCCCACTACTTGTCCCCCGATGCACCCCCGTCGTCGGGAGCCCAGGGATGGTGAACATCCTGGGGAACTATTTCAGGCCCCGGCCCGTATCCGAAAGTCGGGCCGCGTGAAGAGCTTGCGTACGTGCACAGGCCGGGCCTTTCGGGCGAGTCCGGGGCCGTGCGGGTGTCCGTCAGGCGGGACGGGGGGCCGGGTGGCACCCGGTGCCCGATACGGTGGAAGGACCATGAGCGCATCGCAGACATCGGACGTCCCCGCCTCGGACGTGCCCACTCTTCTCGTCAAGATCTTCGGGAAGGACCGTCCCGGGATCACCGCCGGACTCTTCGACACCCTCGCCGCCTATTCCGTCGACGTCGTGGACATCGAGCAGGTCGTGTCGCGCGGCCGCCTCGTGCTGTGCGCGCTCGTCACCGAGCCGACCGTCGCCAGCCAGGGTGAGCTGCGGGCGACCGTGCACAGCTGGGCGGAGTCCATGAAGCTCCAGGCCGAGATCATCTCGGGCACCGGCGACAACCGTCCGCGCGGCGAGGGACGCTCGCACGTCACCGTGCTCGGGCACCCGCTGACCGCCGAGCAGACGGCGGCCATAGCGGCCAGGATCGCCGGGAGCGGCGGCAACATCGACCGCATCTTCCGGCTCGCCAAGTATCCGGTGACGGCCGTCGAATTCGCCGTCTCGGGCTGTGCGACGGAGGCGCTGCGCACCGCGCTCGCCACCGAGGCGCACTCGATCGGCGTCGACGTGGCCGTGGTCTCCGCCGGGCTGCACCGGCGGGCCCAGCGGCTCGTCGTGATGGACGTCGACTCCACCCTGATCCAGGACGAGGTCATCGAGCTGTTCGCGGCCCACGCGGGCTGCGAGGACAAGGTCGCCGAGGTGACGGCGGCGGCGATGCGCGGCGAGCTGGACTTCGAGCAGTCCCTGCACGCGCGGGTGGAGCTGCTGGCCGGACTCGACGCGTCCGTGGTGGACAAGGTCCGCGAGGAGGTGCGGCTGACGCCGGGTGCGCGCACCCTGATCCGTACGCTCAAGCGGCTCGGCTACCAGGTGGGTGTCGTCTCCGGCGGATTCACGCAGGTCACGGACGACCTGAAGGAGAAGCTGGGGCTGGACTTCGCCCAGGCGAACACCCTGGAGATCGTCGACGGCAGGCTCACCGGCCGGGTGACCGGGGAGATCGTGGACCGGGCGGGCAAGGCGCGACTGCTGCGCCGCTTCGCCGCCGAGGCCGGGGTGCCGCTGGCGCAGACGGTGGCGATCGGTGACGGCGCCAACGACCTGGACATGCTGAACGCGGCCGGCCTCGGGGTGGCGTTCAACGCCAAGCCGGTGGTGCGCGAGGCGGCGCACACGGCGGTCAACGTGCCGTTCCTGGACACCGTGCTCTACCTCCTCGGGATCACCCGCGAGGAGGTCGAGGCCGCGGACGGCGGCGCGGAGGACCTGCTGCACTGAGGCACGCGTGCGCCTCGCGGCGCGCGTACGGGAAGGGCCCGGCCGTCACCTGACGGCCGGGCCCTTCGCCGTCGCTCAGGAGTGCGGGGCCCAGAAGTCGACGAGGGTGGCGTCCATGCCGTGCTCGACGGACTTCCAGGTGCCGTCGAAGGTGAGGACGGCGAAGGCGGCGGTGGGGAAGCCGCCGCGGTTCATGCGGGCGAGGGCGTCGCCCTCGGAGGCGCCGGCGAGGGCGTCGGCCAGCGCGTGCATCCCGGGGTTGTGGCCGACCAGCAGGAGGTTCGCCACGGTGTCGGGGGTCTCGTTGACCAGGGCGATGAGCTCGCCGAGCGATGCCTCGTACAGCCGCTCCTCGTACACCGTCCTGGGGCGCTCGGGCAGCTGGGCGGCGGCGAGCTTCCAGGTCTCCCGCGTCCGTACGGCGGTGGAGACGAGGGCCAGGTCGAAGCCGATGCCGCTGTCGGCGAGCTTGCGGCCCGCGGCGGGGGCGTCCTGGCGACCGCGATCGGCGAGCGGGCGCTCGTGGTCTGAGGTCTGGGGCCAGTCCGCCTTGGCGTGTCGGAGGAGCACGATCCTTCGGGGTGTGTCGACGCTCATGCACCACAGCTTCGCATGAATCGGCCCTGCTCGACTCAGAGAGGAAGGGTTTGCTGGATCCGTGCCAGGAGGCCCCCGATTCCGGGGTCGGCGCCCGCCGCGTGGGCGTGGCCCGGGTCCGTGACGAGGACGAAGAGGGCGGCGAAGGCGAGGACGGGGAGGGCCAGCGCCCACCAGGGCAGCCGGGTGTCGACGCCGGCCGGGGCGGCGCGGACGTCGCTTCGGGCACCGGTGTGGTTTCGCGCCGTCGTGCCTCGCGCCGTCATGGCTCGCGCCGTCATGGCCGCCTCCGTGGATGGGATCCGTCCGGGACGGGATCCACCTGCGCCGGGATCCCTCCGCTCGCTGCTTCGGTCCCACCGTACGGAGTGCTCGGGCCCCGGCCCATCAGGTGATCCACCCACTTCACCCTGACGCCCGCCCCCTAGGGGACGGGGGGACAGCCCTACCCCCGGCGGTTCAGGGAGAGGCGAGGGAGGCGATGACGGCGATGACGACCGTGATGCCGATCATCGTGCCGAAGACGATGAGCAGCTTCTTCTGGCCGTTCGGGGGGTTCGGTTCGAGTACGGGCATGGGAACAGTCTCGCATCTCAGCATTCGTCCTCGACCGTCCGGTCCCGGCCCGCGAGGCTGCCGACGATCATCTGCGGGATCATCAGGCCGCCCATGAGGGCGATGGGCAGGCCCCAGCCGCCGCTGTGCTGGTAGAGGACGCCGACGAGCAGCGGTCCGGGGATGGAGAGGAGGTAGCCGACGCTCTGGGCGAAGGCGGAGAGCCGTACGACGCCGGCGCCGGTGCGCGAGCGCATCCCGATCATGGTGAGGGCGAGCGGGAAGGCGCAGTTGGAGACGCCCAGGAGCAGAGCCCAGGCCCAGGCGCCGGCGGCGGGCGCGAAGTACAGACCGGTGTAGCCGCCGAGGCCGCACAGGCCGAGGGCGACGACGATGGGGCCCTGGTTCCGCATCCGGGAGGCGAGCCCGGGGATGACGAAGGCGAGCGGCACGCCCATCACCATGGTGACGGCGAGCAGCACGCCCGCGGTGGAGGCGGGGACGCCGGCGTCGCGGAAGATCTGCGGCATCCAGCCCATGGTGATGTAGGCGCCGGTGGCCTGGAGGCCGAAGAAGGCGGCGAGGGCCCAGGCGGTGCGGCTGCGGGTGATGCGCGGCGCAGCGGCGGCCGGGGTGGCGGTACCGGCGGCACCCGCGCGCGCGGCCGGGGCAGCGGCGCCCGCGCGCACGACGGGAGCGGTGGCGCCCGCGCGCGCTGCGGGGATCACGGCACCCGCGCGCGTGGCGCCGTCCTCGTCGCCGGCTTCCCGGCCCGGCTCCCGGCCGGCAGCGGCGTCCGTGTCCTGGCCCGCGCTTCGGCCCACGGCGGTGTCCGTGCCCCGGTCTCGCCCGCGGTCGCGCAGCAGCGGCAGCCAGGGCAGGACGGCGAGGGCGGCCAGGGCCGCCCAGATGCCGAGGCCGAGCCGCCAGCCGCCGCCCAGGGCCGCGGTCATCGGCACGGTGGCGGCGGCGGCCAGGGAGGTGCCGAGGGCGAGGGCCATGGAGTAGAGGCCGGTCATGCTGCCGACGCGGTCGGGGAAGTACTTCTTGACGAGGACCGGCATGAGGACGTTGCTGAGCGCGATGCCCATGAGGGCGAGCGCGCTGGCGGCGAGGAAGCCCGCGGTGCCGCCGGCGAGGGGGCGCAGCAGCAGGCCCGCGAGGATCAGAGCCATGCCGGCGCAGACCACGGCCGCGGGGCCGAAGCGCCGGGCGAGGCGCGGGGCGGCGATGCCGAAGACGGCGAAGCAGAGCGGCGGTACGGAGGTGAGGACGCCGGCCACGGTGCCGCTCATGTGGAGGTCGGCGCTGACCTCTTCGAGCAGGGCGCCGAGGCTGGTGATGGCCGGGCGCAGGTTGAGGGCGGCCAGGACGAGGCCGACGACGACGAGCCGGACGACCCAGCGGGCGGGGCCGGCCGGTGCGGGAGAATCGGCGGCGCCCCGGTCGGTGCGGGCCGTCCGGAGGGCGGGTGCGAGGGTCTGCGGCTCGTCGGGCATGGGGCCCATCATAGAATCATGGGATGATTGGTTGTCCAATTTCGAACCAATCTCCGACCCTCCCCTACGGAACGGCAGGTGCAGCATGGCGCTCGGCCATCCCCGGCGTACCGGGCTCTCCGATCAGGTGATCGCCGAGCTGCGGAACCAGATCACCTCCGGCGAGTGGCCGGTGGGGTCGCGGATCCCGACGGAGCCGGAGCTCGTCGAGCAGCTGGGCGTGGCCCGCAACACGGTGCGGGAGGCGGTCCGCGCGCTCGCGCACAACGGGCTGCTGGACATCCGGCAGGGCTCGGGCACCTATGTGGTGGCGACGAGCGAGCTGGCCGGGGTGATGCACCGCAGGTTCGCCGGCTCCGATCCGCGGCACGTCGCGGAGCTGCGCTCCACGCTGGAGTCCTCGGCGGCCCGGCTCGCGGCGCGGCGGCGCACGGACCGGGACCTCAAGCAGCTGGACGCGATGCTCCTGAAGCGCGAGGAGGCGTGGGCCTCGGGCGACGCGGAGGAGTTCGTGACGGCGGACGCGGCCTTCCACCACTGTGTGGTGGTGGCCTCGCACAACGAGGTGCTGACGGAGCTGTACGCGGACCTCGGGCACGTGCTGCGCGAGTGGCTGCGGGAGGACGTGGGGCGGGAGCTGCGGCCGGAGAACCACATGGACCACGCGCGTCTGGTGGAGGCGATCCGCGCGGGCGACGCGGAGCGGGCGGCGGCGGAGGCGGCGAGCTATCCGTTCCAGTGCCTGAGGGACCCGGGGCGGGACACCGGGCCGCCTACGGCCTGACGTGACGCGGGACGGGCCCCGTCGGCCCTACCCGCGCCCCGCCGGCTCGTGGGTGATCCAGGCCGAGCCGACCTCCTTCCAGCAGCGGCCGGTCACCCGGGCGTAGTCGGCCGGGGCGACGGCGACGGGGGCGCTGTCGGTGTCGAGGTCCCACCAGCGGGCGCATTCGACGTGCAGCCGGACCCGGTCGGTGTCGGGATAGGGGTTGCGGCAGTACGCCGTGACGTGGGAGCCCTCGACGACGATGCCGCAGGAGGCGCCGAAGTTCTCGCGCTCGCCGGCGGCGGCCGCCGTGACGGCCCCGGCGTCGGAGCCGTCCACCGGGGCGGGAACGGCCCGCACCTCGGCCGCGACGGCGGTGCCGGTGAGGAGGGCGGCGGCCGTGGCGAAGGCGACGGTCCCGCGGTGCAGCACGCGCATGCCCGTACCTCCTCCCCGAGCGGTAGCCGGAACGTCACGCCCTGAACATCGTGCTCTGACCCAGTCTGGGCCGGTTCGCCCCAGTTTTCGACTCGGGCCCCGGGTTGCGGAAACGCGGAGTACCCGAAACGCGAAGGGGCCGGGTGCCGCCCCCCACAGGCGGACACCCGGCCCCTTCACACGTACGGCCGCTCCGGCGTCAGGCGCCGATCGCGTGCAGACCGCCGTCGACGTGGACGATCTCGCCGGTGGTCTTCGGGAACCAGTCGGAGAGCAGCGCCACGATCGCGCGGCCCGCCGGTTCCGGGTCGGACAGGTCCCACTCCAGCGGGGAGCGGCTGTCCCAGACGCTCGCCAGCTCGCTGAAGCCCGGGATGGACTTGGCGGCCATCGAGCCGAGCGGGCCGGCCGAGACCAGGTTGCAGCGGATGTTCTGCTTGCCGAGGTCGCGCGCCATGTAGCGGTTCGTGGCCTCCAGGGCGGCCTTGGCCGGGCCCATCCAGTCGTACTGCGGCCAGGCGAACTTCGCGTCGAAGGTGAGACCGACGACCGAGCCGCCCTCGCTCATCAGCGGCAGCAGCGCCATGGTCAGGGACTTCAGGGAGAAGGCCGAGACGTGCATGGCGGTGGCGACCGACTCGAACGGCGTGTTCAGGAAGTTGCCGCCGAGCGCGTCCTGCGGGGCGAAGCCGATGGAGTGCACGACGCCGTCGAGACGGTCGCCGAGGTACTCGCGGACCTGGCCCTCCAGGCGGGCGAGGTGCTCGTCGTTGGAGACGTCGAGCTCCAGGACCTTGACCTTGTCGGGCTGCGGCAGCTTCTTGGCGATGCGCTCGGTCAGCGTCGGCCGCGGCCACGCGGTGAGGATGATCTCCGCGCCCTGCTCCTGGGCCAGCTTCGCGGCGTGGAAGGCGATGGAGGACTCCATCAGCACACCGGTGATCAGGATGCGCTTGCCCTCGAGAATTCCGCTCATGTGATCAGTGACCCATGCCCAATCCGCCGTCAACCGGGATGACGGCTCCAGTGATGTACGAGGCGTCGTCCGAGGCGAGGAACTTCACCGTGGCGGCGATCTCCTCGGGCTGCGCGTAGCGGCCCAGCGGCACCTGGGAGACGATGCCGGCGCGCTGCTCGTCGGTGAGCACCGCGGTCATGTCGGTGGCGACGAACCCGGGCGCGACGACGTTGAAGGTGATGTTGCGCGAGCCGAGCTCACGGGCGAGGGACCGCGCGAAACCGACCAGTCCGGCCTTCGAGGCGGCGTAGTTCGCCTGGCCCGCCGAGCCGAGCAGACCGACGACCGAGGAGATCAGCACGACCCGGCCCTTCTTGGCGCGCAGCATGCCGCGGTTGGCACGCTTGACGACCCGGAAGGTGCCGGTGAGGTTGGTGTCGAGGACGGACGTGAAGTCCTCCTCGGACATGCGCATCAGGAGCTGGTCCTTCGTCACGCCGGCGTTGGCCACGAGGACCTCCACCGGACCGTGCTTCTCCTCGATCTCCTTGTACGCCTGCTCCACCTGCTCGGTGTCGGTGATGTCGCACTTGACGGCCAGGCACCCCAGATCGGCCAGCGCGGCCGGCGGCTCGCCGGACCGGTACGTGAACGCGACCTTGTCGCCCGCCTCGGCGAACGCGCGGGCGATGGCGAGGCCGATGCCCCGGTTTCCTCCGGTGACGAGAACCGAGCGGCTCAACGGATCACCCTTTCGATAGCGGTCTGGTATGCCGAAAACCTATCGGTCCGTTCCGCGATACGGAGAATCGGGCCCTGACAGTGGCGTACTGGTGTCACTGTCGGGTCCCTACAGAAAGCTCTGGGCATCGCGGCCGAAAGCACGACATGATCGGGGCGACCGGTCTCACACGACAGGAGACAGCTGTGCAATCTGGGACCCCCCATTCCCTCGACGAAGCCTTCACCCAGCTTCCGTTGCGGGCGCTCGCCGACGCGGCGCTCGCCCGCGCGCGGGCGCTCGGCGCCGAGCACGCCGACTTCCGCCTGGAGCGGGTGCGCAGCGCCTCGTGGCGGCTGCGCGACGCCAAGCCGTCCGGCTCCTCGGACATCACGGACCTCGGCTACGCGGTGCGGGTGGTGCACGGCGGTGCGTGGGGATTCGCCTCCGGGGTGGACCTCACCATGGACGGGGCCGCCCGGGTCGCCTCCCAGGCGGTGGCCATGGCCAAGCTGTCCGCGAAGGTGATCGCGGCGGCCGGCTCCGACGAGCGCGTGGAGCTCGCCGACGAGCCGGTGCACGCGGACAAGGTGTGGATCTCCTCGTACGAGATCGATCCGTTCACCGTCTCCCCCGAGGAGAAGAGCGGGCTGCTCGCCGAGTGGAGCGCGCGGCTGCTGCGCGCGGACGGGGTGGCGCACGTGGACGCCTCCCTGCTCACCGTCTTCGAGAACAAGTTCTACGCGGACACGGCCGGCACCGTCACCACCCAGCAGCGGGTCCGGCTGCACCCGCAGCTGACGGCCGTCGCCGTGGACGCCTCGACGGGTGAGTTCGACTCGATGCGGACGATCGCGCCGCCGGTCGGGCGCGGCTGGGAGTACCTCACCGGCACCGGCTGGGACTGGGACGGGGAGCTGGAGGAGATCCCGGAGCTGCTCGCCGAGAAGATGCGGGCGCCGAGCGTCGAGGCCGGGCGCTACGACCTGGTCGTCGACCCCTCGAACCTGTGGCTGACGATCCACGAGTCGATCGGCCACGCCACCGAGCTGGACCGGGCGCTCGGCTACGAGGCGGCGTACGCGGGCACCTCGTTCGCCACCTTCGACCAGCTGGGCAAGCTGGCCTACGGCTCCTCGATCATGAACGTGACGGGTGACCGGACCGCCGAGCACGGGCTCGCGACCGTCGGCTACGACGACGAGGGCGTCGAGGCGCAGTCCTGGGACCTGGTGAAGGACGGCACGCTCGTCGGCTACCAGCTGGACCGGCGGATCGCGAAGCTGACCGGCCTCGGCCGCTCCAACGGCTGCGCCTTCGCCGACTCCCCCGGCCACGTGCCCGTGCAGCGGATGGCGAACGTGTCGCTCCAGCCGGATCCCGGCGGTCTGTCCACGGAGGACCTGATCGGGGGCGTGGAGCGGGGCATCTACGTGGTCGGTGACCGCTCCTGGTCCATCGACATGCAGCGCTACAACTTCCAGTTCACCGGCCAGCGCTTCTTCCGCATCGAGAACGGCCGCCTGGCCGGCCAGCTGCGGGACGTCGCGTACCAGGCGACGACGACGGACTTCTGGGGCTCCATGGAGCAGGTCGGCGGGCCCCAGACGTACGTCCTGGGCGGTGCGTTCAACTGCGGCAAGGCCCAGCCGGGCCAGGTCGCCGCGGTCTCGCACGGCTGCCCGTCCGCCCTGTTCCGGGGTGTCAACATTCTGAACACGACGCAGGAGGCCGGTCGATGAGCGCGCGCCACGAGTTTCGCCGGGGGTCCGGGGGTTGTCCCCCGGGTAAGCACAGCCTGAACACGACGCAGGAGGCCGGTCGATGAGCCGCGTCAGCAAGCCGTACGAGATCGTCGAGCGGGCGCTTGAGCTGTCCCGCGCGGACGGGTGTGTCGTGATCGCGGACGAGGAGTCGTCGGCGAACCTGCGCTGGGCGGGCAACGCGCTCACGACGAACGGCGTCACCCGGGGCCGCACGCTCACGGTGATCGCCACCGTGGACGGTGCCGAGGGCACCGCCTCCGGTGTCGTCTCCCGCTCCGCCGTGACCGTCGACGACCTGGAGCCGCTGGTCCGGGCCGCCGAGGAGGCCGCGCGGGCGGCCGGCCCCGCGGAGGACGCCCAGCCGCTGGTCGAGGGCGTGCCGGCCTCCCCCGACTTCACCGACGCCCCGGCCGAGACCTCCTCCGCCGTCTTCGACGCCTTCGCGCCCGCGCTCGGCGAGGCCTTCGCACGGGCCGGGGCAGGCGGCCGGGAGCTGTACGGCTTCGCCCACCACCAGCTGACGTCGACCTACCTGGGCACCTCCACGGGGCTGCGGCTGCGCCACGACCAGCCGAACGGCACCCTGGAGCTCAACGCCAAGTCGCCGGACCGCACCCGCAGCGCGTGGGCCGGTCGCTCGACGCGGGACTTCAAGGACGTCGACCCGACCGCGCTGGACGCGGAGCTCGCCACCCGGCTCGGCTGGGCGGAGCGGCGGATCGAGCTGCCGGCCGGGCGGTACGAGACGCTGCTGCCGCCGACCGCCGTGGCCGACCTGCTGATCTACCAGCTGTGGTCCTCGGTGGCCCGGGACGCGGTGGAGGGCCGCACGGTCTTCTCCAAGCCCGGCGGCGGCACCCGGATCGGCGAGACGCTCTCGCCGCTGCCGCTGACCCTGCGCAGCGACCCGAACGAGCCGGGCCTGGAGTCGGCCCCGTTCGTGATCGCCCACTCCTCCGGCGACGACTCCTCGGCCTTCGACAACGGTCTGCCGGTTCCCCCCGTGGACTGGGTACGGGACGGACGGCTGGAGCACCTGATCACCACCCGGCACTCCGCGGCGCTCACTCGTCTGCCCATGGCTCCCGGAGCGGGGAACCTGATCCTGGACGCCGGCGGCGAGCGGTCCCTGGAGGAGATGGTCGCCGCCACCGAGCGCGGTCTGCTGCTGACCTGCCTCTGGTACATCCGCGAGGTCGACCCGGCGACGCTGCTGCTCACCGGGCTCACCCGGGACGGCGTCTACCTCGTGGAGAACGGCGAGGTGGTCGGCGAGGTGAACAACTTCCGCTTCAACGAGTCGCCGGTCGACCTGCTGTCGCGGGCCACCGAGGCGGGCCGGACGGAGAAGACGCTGCCGCGCGAGTGGAGCGACTGGTTCACCCGGGCCGCGATGCCCGCCCTGCGGGTGCCGGACTTCAACATGAGCTCGGTCAGCAAGGGGGTCTGACCCCCATAGACTGAGTGTCGCAACACGATGCAGCATCCACCCATAGCCGAGGAGACGGACGACGTGACGGACATCGTCGACGAGCTGAAGTGGCGCGGGCTCTTCGCCCAGTCCACCGACGAAGAGGCCCTGCGCAAGGCGCTCGCGGACGGTCCGGTCACGTTCTATTGCGGCTACGACCCGACCGCCGCCTCGCTGCACGTCGGCCACCTGGTCCAGGTACTCACCATGCGTCGGCTCCAGCAGGCCGGGCACCGGCCGCTGGCGCTGGTCGGCGGGGCCACCGGCCAGATCGGTGACCCGCGGCCGACCGCCGAGCGCACCCTGAACGACCCGGAGACGGTCGCCAACTGGGTGAACCGGCTGCGGTCGCAGATCGAGCCGTTCCTGTCCTTCGAGGGCGAGAACGCCGCGGTGATGGTGAACAACCTGGACTGGACCGCCGGCATGTCGGCGATCGAGTTCCTGCGGGACATCGGCAAGCACTTCCGGGTCAACAAGATGTTGACCAAGGACTCCGTCGCCCGGCGCCTGGAGTCCGAGCAGGGCATCAGCTACACCGAGTTCAGCTACCAGCTGCTGCAGGGCATGGACTTCCTGGAGCTGTACCGCCGCTACGGCTGCACGCTGCAGCAGGGCGGCTCCGACCAGTGGGGCAACCTGGTGGCGGGCCTGGACCTGATCCACAAGCTGGAGCCGGAGGCGCAGGTCCACGCGATGGCGACGCCGCTGATGGTGAAGGCCGACGGCACCAAGTTCGGCAAGACCGAGAGCGGCGCCGTCTGGCTGGACCCGGAGATGACCACGCCGTACGCGTTCTACCAGTTCTGGCTGAACGTGGACGACCGCGACATCTCCACCTACATGCGGATCCTGTCCTTCAGGTCCCGCGCGGAGCTGGAGGAGCTGGAGAAGCTGACGGCCGAGCGGCCCCAGGCCCGTACGGCGCAGCGGGCGCTGGCCGAGGAGCTGACCACGCTGGTCCACGGCGCCGAGCAGTGCCAGGCGGTCATGAACGCCTCCAAGGCGCTGTTCGGCCAGGGCGAGCTGGGCGACCTGGACGCGGCGACGCTGGCCGCGGCCCTGTCCGAGCTGCCGCACGCACGCGTGACGGAGCTGGGCCAGGTCGTGGACCTCTTCGCCGAGGTCGGTCTCGCGCCGAGCAAGTCGGCGGCCCGCCGCACGGTGAAGGAGGGCGGCGCCTACGTCAACAACGTCAAGGTGACGGCCGAGGACGCCGAGGTGTCGGCGGACGAGCTGCTGCACGGACGCTGGCTGGTGCTGCGCCGGGGCAAGAAGAACCTGGCGGCGATCGAGGTCGCCGGCTAGGTTCCCGGAATCAGGCGGAGGCCCGGGACGCGCGCGTGTGCGCCGTACCGGGCCTCCGGCGTGACCGCGGGGCGGGTGCCCGGGGTCAGGTCCGCTGCCTGTTGCCCCTGATCGAGGCCCACAGCATGTCGCCGACGCCCACCACGGCGACGGCGCCGATGAGCTGGAGCAGATGACGGGTCCAGTCGATGCCCTTGGTGTCGTTCACCCCGATCCAGGTCGCGACCGCGTTGCCGAGCACACTGCCCAGAATGCCGAACACGGTCGTCAGCCACAGCGGGATCTGCTGCTTGCCCGGAAGGATCGCCTTCGCGATCAGACCCAGGACCAGGCCCACGATGATCGCCCACAACCAACTCATCTTTGCCTCCTTGTCGCGCGTCGCACGTCTGCCCAGTCTCGATCGGGCGGCCGTACGGCGCACCTCGGGCGGCTCCGTACGAGCCCCCGGGCTCGTCGGTCGGCGGCAGCGGGCGTACCGTGGAAACAGGTCCGGACCGGGGAGGCTCCGGCATGGCTCGTGGGCGGTGGAATGTGATGCGGAAGCGTGGCGGAACCGAGGTCTTCCGGATCACCGGTGCCCGGCAGGGGCTCGCCGACGACGTCCGGGGGCGCCAGCGGCGGTACGTGGTGTCGATGTCGGTGCGCACGCTGGCCGTGATCGCCGCGGCATCGCTGTGGAACGTCCAGCGGCCCGTGGCGGTGGTGGCACTGGTGCTCGGCGCCGTGCTCCCGTACATCGCGGTGGTGATCGCCAACGCCGGCCGGGAGAGCGCGCCGTCCCTTCCCTCCACCTTCGTCCCCGCTCCGGTGCGGCCGGCGCTCGAACGCGGGGCGGAAGCCGTGGCGGAACCGACGTACGGCGCCTACGGTCGGACCGATCACGTTCGGTGAGCGCGAAGCTCAAGAAATGCTCAGATCAATCATGAAGTTCCGGTGCACCGCACCCCATGCGCCGTGACATACTGCCTACGCGCTCCGCATCCCCCGTCGGAGCGACGGACCGATGCCGGGCAGCTCCCCCCGTGGCTGCTCGGCATCGCCCTTGCTGGACAATGATCAGGTGATCCAGGGTCCAGTGAGCGAAGCGAAGCCGATCTGTTCCGCCAAGGGGTGCCGGGCCGACGCCGTGTGGGTGCTCGCCTGGAACAACCCCAAGCTGCACACGCCGGAGCGGCGCAAGACGTGGCTCGCGTGCGAGGAGCACCGCGAGCACCTCTCCCAGTTCCTGGGCGTACGGGGTTTCCTGAAGGACGTCGTCCTGCTGGGCGACTGGGAATCCGGGAGCGAGGGCTCCGCGGGCTCAGCCGCCGATCGCTGACATCGGGCGGTCGGGCTGGAGGAAGCTCGGGTCGTCGAGGCCGGAGCCGGCCTTCTTGCCCCACATGGCCTTCTTCCAGAGGTCGGCGATCGCCGCGTCCGGTGCGTCCGAGCGGAGCGCCGCCCGCAGGTCGGTCTCCTCGGTGGCGAAGAGGCAGGTGCGGACCTGGCCGTCGGCGGTGAGCCGGGTCCGGTCGCAGGCCCGGCAGAAGGGGCGGGTGACGGAGGCGATGACGCCGACCGTGTGCGGGCCGCCGTCGACGACCCAGCGCTCGGCGGGGGCCGAGCCGCGCTCGTCGGCGTCCTCGGGGGTGAGCGTGAAGCGGGTGCGCAGGGACTGCAGGATGTCTCCGGCGGTGATCATGCCGTCGCGCTTCCAGCCGTGCTGGGCGTCCAGCGGCATCTGCTCGATGAAGCGGAGCTCGTAGTCGTTCTCGATCGCCCAGGCCAGCAGGTCGGGGGCCTCGTCCTCGTTGAGCCCGGGCATCAGGACGGCGTTGACCTTGACCGGGGTGAGGCCGGCCGCGCGGGCGGCGGCCATGCCGTCGAGGACGTCCTGGTGGCGGTCGCGGCGGGTGAGGGCCTTGAAGACCTCGGGGCGCAGGGTGTCGAGGGAGACGTTGACCCGGTCGAGTCCGGCCGCCTTCAGGGCCTCGGCGGTGCGCTTGAGGCCGATGCCGTTGGTCGTCAGGGACATCCGGGGGCGGGGCTCCAGGGCGGCGCAGCGCTCGACGATGCCGACGAGGCCGGGGCGCAGCAGCGGCTCGCCGCCGGTGAAGCGGACCTCGGTGACGCCGAGCTCGGTGACCGCGATGCGTATCAGCCGGACGATCTCGTCGTCGGTGAGCAGGTCGGGCTTGGCCAGCCACTGCAGGCCCTCTTCCGGCATGCAGTACGTGCAGCGCAGATTGCACCGGTCCGTCAGGGAGACCCGCAGGTCGGTGGCCACACGGCCGTAGGTGTCGATGAGCACTGGGCCCCCTCCCCTTCTTCCGGTTCGCTTGTCTTCGAGCCTACGCGAGCCCTCGGACATCGGGCATGGGCCGATTGTCACAGGGACCGGGACGGCCGCGTCGTAGAACCATACGACGCGGCCGTCGGCCCGCGGCGGAACGTATACGACTCAGTGCGCTCCGACGCCGGTGAGGGACTTGACCTCCAGCTCCGCGTACTTGCCCTTGTCCGGCTCCTCCTTGGAGAGGACGGAGCCGAGCCACCCGAGGAGGAAGCCGAGCGGGATGGAGACCAGGCCCGGGTTCTCCAGCGGGAACCAGTAGAAGTCGACGCTCTTGAACATGGAGGTCGGCTTGCCGGAGACGACCGGCGAGAACAGCACGAGGACGACCGCGGAGACCAGACCGCCGTAGATCGACCAGAGCGCCCCCTGGGTGGTGAACCGCTTCCAGAAGAGGCTGTAGAGGATGGTCGGCAGGTTGGCGGAGGCGGCGACGGCGAAGGCGAGGGCGACCAGGCCGGCGACGTTGAGGTCGCGGGCGAGGGCGCCGAGGGCGATGGAGACGACGCCGATGAGGACGGTGGCCCAGCGGGCGGCCCGCACCTCCTCCTTCTCGGTGGCCTTTCCGCGCCGGATGACGTTGGCGTAGATGTCGTGCGCGAAGGACGAGGACGAGGCCAGGGTGAGGCCGGCGACCACGGCGAGGATGGTGGCGAAGGCGACGGCGGAGATGACGGCGAGCAGGATGGCGCCGCCGGTGGAGTCCGCGCCGCCGCCGATCTCCAGGGCGGCGAGCGGGGCCGCGGTGTTGCCGGCCTTGTTGGAGGCGATGATGTCGCTGTTCTTGAGCAGGGCGGCGGCGCCGAAGCCGAGGACGATCGTCATCAGGTAGAAGGCGCCGATGATGCCGATGGCCCAGTTCACGGACTTGCGGGCGGCCTTGGCGGTCGGCACCGTGTAGAAGCGGATGAGGATGTGCGGCAGTCCGGCGGTGCCGAGGACGAGCGCGATGCCGAGCGACAGGAAGTCGAGCTTGGAGGTGCCGCTGACGCCGTACTTGAGGCCGGGCTCCAGGAACGCCTGGCCCTTGCCGCTGTTGGAGGCGGCGGCGCCCAGCAGCTGGGAGAGGTTGAAGTCGAACTTCAGCAGGATGAGGAAGGTGATCAGGAGCGTGCCCGCGATGAGCAGGACGGCCTTGACCATCTGCACCCAGGTGGTGCCCTTCATGCCGCCGATCGTCACGTACACGATCATCAGGACGCCGACGAGGGCCACGATGGCGACCTTGCCGCCGTCGCTGGTGATGCCGAGCAGCAGCGAGACCAGGACGCCGGCGCCGGCCATCTGGGCGAGCAGGTAGAAGATCGACACGACGATGGTGGAGGTGCCGGCGGCGGTGCGGACGGGCCGCTGGCGCATGCGGTAGGCGAGGACGTCGCCCATGGTGAAGCGGCCGGAGTTGCGCAGCGGTTCGGCGACCAGGAGCAGGGCGACCAGCCAGGCGACGAGGAAGCCGATGGAGTAGAGGAAGCCGTCGTAGCCGAAGAGGGCGATGGCGCCGGCGATGCCGAGGAAGGACGCGGCGGACATGTAGTCGCCGGAGATGGCCAGGCCGTTCTGGAAGCCGGTGAACTGCCGCCCGCCGGCGTAGAAGTCGGCGGCGCTCTTGGTCTGGCGGCCGGCCCAGACGGTGATGGCGAGGGTGGCGACGACGAAGGCCGCGAAGAGGGTGATGATCAGCGGCCGGTGCTCGCTGGTGGCGTTGCCGGCGGCGAGGAGAAGGGTGTCGCTCATGCGTCGGCCTCCGTACGGGACTCCATGCGCTCCTTGATGGCCTCGGCCTTGGGGTCGAGGCGGTCGGCGGCGTGCCGCGAGTAGAGCCAGGCGATGAGGAAGGTGGTCGCGAACTGGCCGAGCCCGAGGACGAGGGCCACGTTGACGTTGCCGAAGAGCTTGGTGCCCATGAAGCCGCCCGCGTAGTTGGAGAGCAGCACGTACAGCAGGTACCAGGCGATGAAGGCGATCGTCAGGGGGAAGGCGAAGGAGCGGTAGGTGCGGCGGAGCTCGCCGAACTCGGCGCTCTGCTGCACCTGGACGAACTCCTCCGTCGTGGGCTGTGCGGGGGCGGCGTTTTCCGTGCCGCTTTCGGGCGGCGGAGGTGCGTCGGTAGCCACAGATTCTCCTCGTGACGCGGGTGCGGTGGGCAGGGACAAGGGGGTTTCTCCGAGGGTGGGAGGCGGGGGTCCGGGCGGAGCCCCTCCCCTGCTCAACGGCACGGAGCGGGCCGCGAAGTGGTTCACGCCGATGTTTTTTCTTCCCCGGATCTCCATGAAGTCGGCTCATCCCATTGATGACCGGGGAAGATCGGCGATAGCTTCACTCGTCATGCACCTGTCCATGCGCAATCGGCGCCTGGACAGTACATACGGATGATGTGGAGAACCCATGGCTCATCTGGGATCGAGGCGCGGCCGAGTACTCGCTCTGCCGGCCGGTCTCGCGCTCACGGCCTCGCTCGGCTTCCTGCCCTCGGGGGCGGCTTCCGCGGCGGAGCTGAGCGACGTCCCGACGGCAGCCGTCGCCACGAACGGCCCGAAGCTGTCGTACGTCGTCAACGTCGACCACGGCCGCTGGACGGCCGCGTCGGTGAAGAAGGCGATAGCCGCCGCCGGCGGCGAGGTGGTCGTGGCCTACGACCAGATCGGCGTGATCGTCGTCCACTCGCAGAACCCGCAGTTCGCGCAGACGATCCGCCAGGCGCGGGGCGTGGTGTCGGCCGGCGCGACCCGTACGGCCCCGCTGTCCGCCGCGACCGACACCTCGGTCGGCGAGGACGCGCAGGCGCTCACCGCGGCCGAGGCCAGGGCCGCCGCGGCCGCCGCCACGGGCGAGCAGGACGCGCTGGAGCCGCTGCAGTGGGACCTGCCGGCCATCAAGGCCGACCAGGCCCACCGCAAGACCCTCGGCAGCAAGCGCGTGACCGTCGGCGTCATCGACACCGGCGTGGACGACACCCACCCGGACCTGGCGCCGAACTTCGACGCCGCCGCCTCCGCCAACTGCGTGAGCGGCAAGGCCGACACGACCCCCGGGTCGTGGCGTCCGGGCGCGGGCGAGAGCGACCACGGCACCCACGTGGCGGGCACCATCGGCGCCGCCAAGAACGGCACCGGCATCACCGGTGTCGCGCCGGGCGTGAAGCTCGCCGGCATCAAGGTGTCGACGCCGGAGGGCTTCTTCTACACGGAGGCCGTGGTCTGCGGCTTCGTGTGGGCGGCCGAGAACGGCATCGACATCACGAACAACAGCTACTACACCGACCCGTGGATGTTCGCCTGCAAGAACGACGAGGACCAGAAGGCCCTCCTCGAGGCGGTCACCCGGGCGACCCGGTACGCGGAGAAGAAGGGCACGGTCAACGTGGCCGCGGCCGGCAACTCCAAGTTCGACCTGGCGGCCGACTCCATCCTGGACAAGAGCAGCCCGAACGACAGCACCCCGGTCGACCGGGACATCGACCCGAAGATCTGCCTCGACTACCCGGCGATGCTGCCGGGCGTGGTGACGGTGTCCTCGACCGGCGCCAAGGACCTGAAGGCGTCGTACTCCAACTACGGTCTCGGCGTCATCGACGTCGCCGCGCCGGGCGGTGACCGCACCGAGTACCAGACCCCGGACGCCCCGGCGGTCAACGGCCGCATCCTGTCGACCACGGTCAACGGCGGCTTCAACTACAAGGCCGGCACGTCGATGGCGGCGCCGCACGCGGCGGGCGTCCTCGCGCTGCTGAAGTCGACGCACCCGCACGCGAGCCCGGCCGCGCTGAAGGCCCTGCTCTCCGCGCAGGCCGACGACCGCGCCTGCACCAACCCCTACGACATCGACGGCAACGGCACCGTCGACGCGGTGTGCGAGGGCGACGTGAACAAGAACGGCTTCTACGGGGCCGGTCTCGTGGACGCGCTGGACGCCGTCCGCAAGTAACGGCGTCCGCTCGCAGGTGAACCGCCCGTGGCACCGAGTGCCACGGGCGGTTCATAGTTCTCCCATGGACACCACGGTGCGAACGGGTACGGAGTTGCTGTGGTCGGCCCTGGGCGGCGATCCCGCCCTGGTCGACCGGGTGGAGTACGGGGGGCCTTCGGGACTGCTGGGGGCGCGTCTTCCGGTGATGGACCTGGCCCGGGCGACGGTCGCCGTCTGCTCCCTCGCTGCGGTCGAGCGGGCCGGGCTGCCGGGGCGGGTGCGGGTGGGCGACGGGGCGGTGGCGACGGCCTTCGTGAGCGAGCGTCATCTGCGGGTGGACGGGCGGGCGCCGGTGAGCTTCGCGCCGCTGTCGCGGTTCTGGCGGGCGTCGGACGGCTGGGTCCGCACGCACGCCAACTACCCCCACCACCAGGCGGCGCTGCTCGCCGCTCTCGGCGTCCGCGCCGGCTCCGCCGACGCCGTGGACGCGGTGGCGGCGGCGATCGCCGGACGACGGGCCGTCGAGATCGAGAGCGCGGTGTACGCGGCCGGGGGCCTGGCCGTCGCCCTGCGCGGCCCCGACCAGTGGGCGGCGCACGAGCAGGGCCGCGAGGTGGCGGCCCGGCCGCTGCTGACCCGGGAGCGGCTGGACGAGGCCGCGCCGCGCCGCCGGTCCGGCGGCCCGCTGCGGGTCCTCGACCTGACGCGGGTCATCGCGGGGCCGGTCGCGACGCGGACGCTCGCGCTGCTCGGTGCCGACGTGCTGCGGATCGACCCGCCGGGCAGTCCGGAGCTGCCGGACCAGCACGCGGACGCGGACATCGGCAAGCGGACCGCCGCCCTGGACCTGGACCGGCCCTCGGACCGGCGGACCTTCGACGAACTCCTCGACGCCGCCGACGTGCTGGTGACCGGCTACCGCCCGGGCGCGCTGGACCGTTTCGGCCTCGACCGGCCCGGTCTGGTGACCGCCCGGCTCTCGGCCTGGGGCGACTACGGGCCGTGGGGCGGACGGCGCGGCTTCGACAGCCTGGTGCAGGTGGCGACCGGGATCGCCGTGACCGAGGGGTCCGAGGAGCGGCCGGGAGTGCTGCCGGCCCAGGCCCTGGACCACGGCACGGGCTATCTGCTGGCGGCGGCGGTGCTGCGCTCGCTGACCGAGCGGGACCGGGACGGCGGCAGCCGGCTCGTGCGGCTGGCGCTCGCCCAGACGGGCCACTTCCTCGCGCACGCGCTTCCCCGCCACGAGCCGGAGCGGTACCTGGCGGAGAGGGACGGCCCGCTGGGCCGGCTGCGGTACGCGCTGTCGCCGGTGGCGTACGAGGGCGGTCCGGCCGACTGGTCGCGCCCGCCGGGCGTGGCGGGGGCCGACGAACCGGTGTGGGGCGTCAGGGCTTGACGAGGACCTTGAGGGCGGTGCGCTCGTCCATGGCCCGGTAGCCGCCGGGGACGCCTTCGAGGCCGACGGTCAGGTCGAAGACCGGGGACGGGTCGATGGTGCCGTCGAGGATGTCCGGGAGGAGCTCGGGGATGTAGGCGCGGACGGGCGCGACGCCGCCGCGCAGGGCGATGTTGCGGTCGAACATGACGGAGAGGTCGAGGCCGGTGCCGCTGCCGTGCGGGACGCCGACGTAGCCGATGGAGCCGCCGTCGCGGGTGACGGCGACGGCGGTGCGCATGGACTGCTCGGTGCCGACGGCCTCGATGACGGCGTGGGCGCCGTGGCCTCCGGTGAGTTCGCGCACGGCCGCCTCGGCGGCCTCGCCGCGCTCGGCGACCACGTCGGTGGCGCCGAAGGCGCGGGCGATGTCGGTGCGGGCGGTGTGCCGGCCGAGGGCGATGATCCGCTCGGCCCCGAGCCTGCGCGCGGCGAGGACGCCGCAGAGGCCGACGGCGCCGTCACCGACGACGGCGACGGTGGAGCCCTTGCGGACGCCCGCGCCGAGGGCGGCGTGGTGGCCGGTGCCCAGGACGTCGGAGAGGGCCAGGAGCGCGGTCAGCAGGTGGTCGTCGGAGGCGGCGTCGGCGGGCAGCTTCACCAGGGTGCCGTCGGCGAAGGGGACGCGGACGGCCTCGCCCTGGCCGCCGTCGGAACCGGCCGAGCCCCAGAAACCGCCGTTGGGGCAGGAGGTCTGGAGGCCCTCGGCGCAGTAGTCGCAGGTGCCGTCGGACCAGACGAAGGGGGCGACGACGAGGTCGCCGGGCTTCAGGCCGCGCACGTCGGCGCCGGCTTCCTCGACGATCCCGAGGAACTCGTGTCCGATGCGCTGGCCCGGGGTACGGGCGGACTCGCCGCGGTAGGCCCACAGGTCGCTGCCGCAGATGCAGGCGCGGACCACGCGGACGACGGCGTCCGTGGCGTCCCGCACCACGGCGTCGGGCACGTCTTCCACGCGCATGTCGAAGGGGGCGTGGATGGTGGTGGCGCGCATGGGTCCTCGCTGTCAGACGGTCGTACGGCGTTCACCGTACCCCGTGCGCAGGGCGCCCTCGGTCAGCAGGAACTGCGCCGCGATGTAGGTGAGCATGACCCAGAGGTCGGGGACGGGCGGCTGCGGCCAGTCGGCGACACCGGTGGCGATGAGGGTGTCGGACAGCAGGAACAGCGCGCCGCCCGCGCCGGCGAGGAGGCCGAGGGAGCTCGCCCGGTAGGCCATCGCGGTGAGCAGCAGGGAGTAGCCGGCGACCGGGACGCGCAGTTCGGCCGGCAGGTCGGGCCAGAGGGCGGTCACGGTGCCGGCGAGGGCGGCGGCGTAGAGCGCGCCGAGAGCCGGGGAGGTCCGGCGCCGGCCGAAGAGGACCAGGTAGCAGACGTGTCCGGCGGCGAAGGAGCCCATGCCGACGAGGAAGGCCCAGTCCGCGTCGAGGAGGAGGAAGACGTCGCCGCCCCAGCCGAAGAGCAGCGCGACGGTGAGGAGCCTCGGGCCGCCGCGGGCGACCGCGTACGCGGCGAGCAGCGGCATCAGGAGGGGCTTGGCGATCCGGTGGCCGAGCTCGGCGCCGGCGAGCAGGGAGACCAGGTCGACGGCGGCGGCCAGGAGGAAGGCGCCGAGGAGGAGGCGTGCGGCGCGGGAGGCGCGCGGGCCACGGGGGTCCTCGGCGGCGGGGGCGGTCGCGGGCGCCGGGGCGCGGTCGGGCCGGCTCATGCGGCGGGCTCGGGTGCGGTGCCGCCCTGGGTGCCGCCGGCCTTGGGCTGCTCGGGGCCCGGCTGCCAGCCGGGCCCGCGGAACAGCCGCCCGCCGCGCTCGCGCCAGCTGCGCGCGGCCTTCAGGTCGCGGGCGATGGCGGCGTACTCGTGGGTGGCGACCCGCAGCGGGTTGTAGGTCTCGATGTTCTTGGTGAGGCCGTAGACGGGTTTGTCGGTCTCGGGCACGAAGGAGCCGAACATCCGGTCCCAGACGATGAGGATGCCGCCGAAGTTGCGGTCCAGGTAGCCGCCCTGGGAGGCGTGGTGGACGCGGTGGTGCGAGGGGGTGTTGAGGACGAACTCGAAGGGCCGAGGCAGCTTCCCGACCCGCTCGGTGTGGATCCAGAACTGGTAGACGAGGTTGACCGAGTAGCAGAACGCCACGGCGGCCGGGTGCACCCCGAGCGCGATCATCGGCAGGTAGAACGGCCACGAGGTGAGGCTGGTCCAGGGCTGTCGCAACGCGGTGGTGAGGTTGAACTTCCGGCTGCTGTGGTGCACGACGTGACAGGCCCACAGGATCCGGACGACGTGGTGCCCGCGGTGCTGCCAGTAGTAGCAGAAGTCCTGGGCGAGCAGCATGAGCGGGATCGTCCACCACAGCACGGGCACCCGCAGTGGCGTCAGCTCGTAGACGGCGGTGTAGATCGCGACGACCGGGATCTTCCACAGCGCGTCGAAGACGAGACTCCCCAGCCCCATCCCGATGCTGGTGGCGGCGTCCTTCGTCTCGTACCCGGCGGCGTCCTCGTCCGGGTGGATCCGGTAGCTGACCATCTCCAGGACGGTGAGCAGGACGAACGCCGGTATGGACCAGAGCACGACATCGGGCAGGTTCGGCATGCGGACGACGGTAGGCGCGAGGGGCGGGCGCGGCTAGACGTCGTTACCGACAAGTATGCGAGACGGCTTGTCAGCAAGCTTTGGCACCTTCCGACAAGACGTGGCGGCGTACGATCGCGGGGCGCATCGAGGGTGGGGGAGGAACTGGCTTGCAGGGTCTGGAAGTTGCGCTTGTGCGCCTCGCAGGGACAGTGCTGGGGTCCGTCGTGCGGTCCGTCGCCACGCCGAGGAAGGGAGCGGGCCTCGTCCCCTCCCCCGTCCGACCGCTTCTTCCCCGGCCCGCAGGACCGGACCGTCTGGCCAAGGTCCTCGGCGGACGGCTCGTGGAGCGGTACGGGACGCTGCCCGAGCACGAACGGCTGGCGGCTGTCGACGGGGTACGGGACGCCTTCGCGGCGGCGGGCCCGATCGACGCGGACCGGTTGTTCGCCGCCGGCCTCGATCCGGCGCGGCTGCAGGGCGAGCTGCGTTCCCCCGACCCCGGCCTCTCCGGCAGGACCCTGGATCTCTACGACGAGCTGCTCGAACTGTGCTGCGCCCACCTGGTGGAGCAGCACACCGCCGATCCGTCCTTCCCGGCCCGGGCTGCCGTGGAACAGCTGCGGACGGCGGACCGCACCCGGGACGCGGTGGAGTCCCTGGCCTCGGACCGGCCACGGCCGGAGGCGGAGGCCCTCGCCTTCGAGGAGCGGTACGCGCGGTACGTGGCGGCGACGCACGGCCGGCTTGAACTCTTCGGTCTGACGCTGGGGCGCTCGGCGCGCGAGTGGCCGCTGGACACGGCGTACATCAGCCTGGCGGTGAGCGGGGACGCGGGACCGGAGGCAGCCGCCCACGGCTTCGCGCGCACGGGGCCGGTCGCGGTCACCACGGAAGTGGCGCTCACCACCACCGACCGGTTGCTGCTGCGTGGCCCCGCCGGATCCGGGAAGAGCACGCTGGTGCAGTGGCTGGCCCTGAACGCCGCCCGCCGCTCCTTCTCCGGCGAGCTCACCGACTGGAACCGCTGTGTGCCGTTCGTGCTGCGGCTGCGCGCCTTCACCTCGTCGGACACGCTGCCCGTGCCCGAGGACTTCCTCAGGGCGACCGGGGTACCGCTGAGCGCTCCGAGCGGCTGGGCCGAGGAGCTCCTCACGAGCGGTCGCGCCCTGGTCCTCGTCGACGGGGTGGACGAGGTGCCCGTACGGCTCCGGCAGCGGACCGAGACCTGGCTGAAGGGACTGGTGACGGCCTTCCCCCGGGCCCGGTACGTGGTCACGACCCGCCCGTCGGCGGTCCCCGAGGAGTGGCTGTCCCGGCAGGGTTTCGTCCCGCACACCCTGCTGCCGATGGACCGGGACGGCATCCGCGCCTTCCTGGCGCACTGGCATGCCGCCGCCCGGCTCGACGACCCGGACGACGAGGCGCTCGCCGCCTACGAGACCTCGCTGCGCCAGGCCGTCGCCGCCCGCCGGGACCTCGGTCGGCTCGCCACCAACCCGCTGATGTGCGCGCTGCTGTGCGCCCTGAACCGCGACCGGCGGATGCAGCTCCCGCGCGCGCGGAAGGAGCTGTACGACGCCGCCCTCGACATGCTGCTCGTGCGCCGGGACACGGAGCGCGAAATCTGCGGTGTCGAGGGGGTCGACCTGACCCGCGAGGAGCAGACGGCCCTGCTCCAGCGGCTCGCGTACTGGCTGATCCGCAACGGACAGGTCGAGACCGACCGCGGCGAGGCGGAGGAGATGGTCGCGGAGTGGCTGACCGCCATGCCGCAGGTCAAGGAGGCGCCCGAGCAGGTCTTCACCCACCTGCTGATCCGCAGCGGACTGCTGCGCGAACCGGCGCAGGGCTCGGTGGGCTTCGTGCACCGCACGTTCCAGGACTACCTGGGCGCGAAGGCGGCGGTCGAGGCCCGCGACTTCGGCGTCCTCGTGAAGAACGCCCACGACGACACCTGGGACGACGTGGTGCAGATGGCCGTGGGCCACGCGCGCGTGGAGGAGCGGGTCCGCCTCCTGAAGGGACTGCTGCGCCGCGCGGACCGGGCGCCGAGGCTGCGTGACCGCCTGGTGCTGCTGGCGGCGGCGTGTCTGGAGCACGCGCCGGAGTTGGATCCGGAGGTCCGGAGGGAGGTCGGGGAGCGGACCAGGGTGCTCGTGCCGCCGCGATCGTTCCGGCAGGCGGAGGAGCTGGCCAAGGTGGGGGAGCTCGTCCTGCCGCTGCTGCCGGGCCCCGACGGGCTGTCGGAGCAGGAAGCCGAGGCCGTGGTGCGGACGGCGGCCGTCGTCGGCGGCGACGCCGCCCTGCAGGTGGTCGCGCGGTTCCGAGGTGACCGGCGGAGCACCGTGGGCTTCCAGCTCGGTGCCTCCTGGTCCTCGTTCGACCCGGTGGAATACCTGGAGGCCGTCCTCAGCGACCCCGCCGCCGCCGAGTACCACCTCTCCGTGCGGAACGCCGAGCAGCTCGCGCTGCTGCCCCGGCTGCCCGCCTTCCGTGAGCTCACCCTCTGGGGCGACCACGGTCTTCCGGAGCCTGTACTGCGGCACGACGCGCTCACCTATCTCCACCTCGGCGAGAACGACCGGCTGCACGACCTGGCCCCGCTGCGCCGCCTTCCCCGTTTGCGGACTCTGAGCCTCAGCCGTTGCCGCCCGCTCGGCGACCTCTCGTCGCTGGCCGGGCTGCCGTTGACCAGCCTGCATCTCTACGATCCGCCGGACGGCACCGCGCTGTCCACGCTGTCCTACCTCCCGGATCTACGACACCTGACGGTGAACTACCTGCCCCCGGAAGGGGCGGCGGGGGACCTTCCCTTCGGCCCGGCGCTCACCGGTCTCGGTCTGTTCCACCACGCGAGCACGGTCCGGCTCGACGGCATCGAGAACTGGCCGGAGCTGAACTGGCTCTCCGTGTCGGGCGCGGCCCAGTGGGCCCAGCTGCAACAGATGTCCCTGGGCTCACCCCTGCGGACCCTGCAGATCCTCGGCGTCGACGACCTCGACCTCTCAGGGGTGCTGCCGCACCAGGGGCTGAGGGAACTCTGGATCGGTCGGTGCCCGGGCGTGCGGGGCCTGGAGGCCCTCGCCGAACTGCCCGAGCTCGCCCTCGTGCGGTTCTCGTTCTGCGGCCTGCCGGGCGGGCGCCCTCCCGGCATCCCGGAGCGGATCCAGGTCAAGGTCCACGAAGAGGACATCACCTACCTCTGATCCCCTCCCCCCTCCCCCGTCACACCCCCGCCGCCCCCAGCAGCGTCCCCGCCCCGTACGTCACCGCCATCGCCAGCGCGCCGCCCGCCGTGTTGCGCAGGACGGCTCGGGTCGGTGGGGCGGCGCCCAGGCGGGCGGAGGACCAGCCGGTGAGGGCGAGGGCGGCGAGGACGGAGGCGACCGTGATCCAGAGGCGGTGGGCGGCCGGGGGCAGCACGATCGCGAGCAGGGGGAGCAGGGCGCCCGCGGTGAAGGCGAGGAAGCTGGCGCCGGCGGCGTGCCATGGGTTGGTCAGGTCGTCGGGGTCGATGCCCAGCTCCACGCGCGCGTGGGCGCGCAGGGCGTCGCGTGCGGTGAGCTGTTCGGCGGCCTCGCGGGCGACGTCCGGGGTGAGGCCGCGGGCGGCCAGGAGCTCGGTGAGTTCGGCGAGTTCGGCCTCGGGCCGCTCGCGCAGGTCACGGCGCTCCTGGGCGAGGGCGGCCTTCTCCGAGTCACGCTGGGTGGACACCGAGACGTACTCCCCCGCCGCCATGGACATCGAGCCGGCGAGCAGGCCCGCGAGGCCGGCGGTGAGCAGGGTGGAGCGGGACTCGGTGGCGCCGGCGACGCCGACGACCAGGCCCGCGGTGGACACGATTCCGTCGTTGGCTCCGAGCACGGCGGCCCGGAGCCAGTTGAGCCGGGTGCCCAGGCCGCCGCCGTGGGCCTCGTCGTGTGCGGGGGCTTCAGTCACTCCAGGAGGTTCGCATCCGGTGTCCCACCGGACAGGGAACGACCCGCCCGGGGTCGACGGCCGGACTGGTCGCGCGTCGGCGACGTGGGGGCGGGCGGCAATCGCGGCCCCAGGTGCGCGGGGGGAGTTGGGGATCGGTCCGGTGGCGCGCGGCGCACCGGGCCTGCGCCGCGCGCCGCGCGGACGGCTGCGCTGGTCGCGGGGGCTCGCGAACCGGGCCTGCCGGAACGCGCGTTGCCGCTCGCCGGGCGCGCCCCGCTCCGTGGGGCCGGACCTCGGCGCGGCGGCCGGATCCGGCCGCCGGGGGGAGACCGGTGGACCGGGATGTCGGTGGCGGCCCGTATTCTCAGTGACCATGCTCGACGACCGTACGACAGCAGCGACGTGGCCGGCCGCCTACCCACAGGGGTACGCGGTCGTCGACGTGGAGACCACCGGCCTCGCCCGCGACGACCGGATAGTGTCGGCTGCCGTCTACCGGCTCGACGCGCAGGGGAACGTCGAGGACCACTGGTACACCCTCGTCAATCCCGAACGCGATCCGGGACCGGTGTGGATCCACGGGCTCACCAGTGACGTCCTGGAGGGCGCGCCGCTGTTCCCCGAGATCGCCGACGAGTTCGCGGCGCGGCTCGACGGGCGGGTGCTGGTCGCGCACAACGCGATGTTCGACTGGCAGATGATCGCCCGGGAGTACGCGCGGGCGAAGAGCACCGCGCCCGTGCGGCAGCGGCTGTGCACCATCGCGCTGTCCAAGGAACTGTCGTTGCCGCTGCCCAACCACAAGCTGGAGTCGCTGGCCGCGCACTTCGGCGTGGTGCAGCAGCGGGCGCACCACGCGCTCGACGACGCCCGGGTCCTGGCGGAGGCGTTCCGCCCGAGTCTGCACGCGGCCGCCGAGCGGAACGTGCGACTGCCGCTGCTGGAGTGCCGGCCGCTGACGGAGTGGGTGCCGGGGCCGGAGCGGCCGCGGATCGGCCATCAGGCCGCGTACCAGGCGAACAGCTGGCGGCCCTCGCGCAAGCGGCCGGCGTGCCCGTATCCCAACCCGGGCCGTTATGAATCAGACAAACCACTCAAGCAGGGCATGCGGGTGGCGTTCTCCGGCGACACCTCCGTCGACCGCGAGCTCCTGGAGGACCGCACGGTCGAGGCCGGGCTGCACGTGGCGAGCAGTGTGTCGCGGCTCACCAGCCTGCTCGTCACCAACGACCCGGACGCGGCCACCTCCAAGACGGTCAAGGCGAAGGCGTACGGCACCCCGATCGTCGACGAGGCCGCGTACGCCCAACTGCTGCGGGATGTGACCCCGGCAGACGGGTGACGGCCGGGCGCGCCGCCCGCCCTTCGCCCGCGCGTGGCCGCACCCTGTGGCGCATGGCACGTTGTGAGGTCTGCGGAAACGATTACGGCATGTCCTTCGAGGTGCACGCGCAGGGCGCGGTGCACGTCTTCGACTGCTTCGCCTGCGCCATCCACCGCATGGCGCCCATCTGCGAGCACTGCCGGGTCCAGATCATCGGGCAGGGCGTCGAGGTGGAGGGCAGCTGGTACTGCGGCGGCCACTGCGCGAGGGCGGAGGGGAAGGTGGGCATCGTCGACAAGGTGTGACGAAACGATCCTCTGGCCGGTCGCCCCGGCGACCGGAACCCCCGTGCGTGCACCCCGCGACACCGGATGTACCGTCGTGGGGTGTACCGCTTCCTGTTGTCCCGGCAGTGGGTGATCCTCACCCTCGTGGCCCTCGCCCTCATCCCCGTGATGATCGAGCTGGGCTTCTGGCAGTTCCACCGGCACGAACGCCGGGTCGCCCAGAACGCCCTGATCGCGGACAACCTCGCGGCGAAGCCCGTCCCGGTCGAGGAGCTCACCTCCCCCGGGCACACCGTCGCGCGCGCCGACTACTGGCGTCACGTCACCGCCACCGGGACCTTCGACACCGCGCACGAGGTCGTGGTGCGGCGCCGGGTCTCGGCCGACGAGCGGGTCGGCGTGCACGTGCTCACCCCGCTCGTCCTGAAGGACGGCAAGGTCGTCCTCGTCAACCGCGGCTGGATCCCGGCGGCGGGCAACCAGCGCGACTACCCCGAGGTGCCCCCCGCGCCCAAGGGCGAGGTCACCGTCACCGGACGCCTCATGGCCGACGAGACGACCGGCGCCAGCGGCATCAAGGACCTCAAGGGCCTGCCGGACCGTCAGGTGATGCTGGTCAACAGCGCCCAGCAGGCCGCGCTGCTCGGCCGTACCGTCCTCGGCGGCTACATCCAGCAGACCGCGCCCGAACCGGCCGGCGGCTCCCCCGAGCTGATCCCCGTCCCCGACCACGACTCGATCGGCGCGCACATGGCGTACGCCGTCCAGTGGTGGCTGTTCGCCGCGGGCGTCCCGATCGGCTGGGTGGTCCTGGCCCGGCGCGAGAAGCGGGACCGGGAGACGGCGGCCCGCGAGGCGGAAGAGGCGGAAGAGGCGGGCGGGACCCCGGAGCCGGCCACCGCCTCCGTGTGAGGGGTCCGTCACCCCCACCCCCCGAACTGATTGACCACCGCCGCTGGCGGGAACAGCCCAAAGCGTGACGCAACGTATCGACGACTACGCCCTGATCGGGGATCTCCAGACCGCCGCCCTCGTCGGCCGAGACGGGTCGATCGACTGGCTGTGTCTGCCCCGCTTCGACTCCGCCGCCTGCTTCGCCTCCCTCCTCGGCGACGAGGACAACGGCCACTGGCGGATCGCCCCCAAGGGCGCCACCACGTGCACGAGCCGCCGCTACGCCGAGGACACCCTCGTCCTGGAGACCTTCTGGGAGACGCGGACCGGCACCGTCAAGGTCGTCGACTTCATGCCGCAGCGCGACAAGGCGCCCGACGTCGTCCGGATCGTGGAGGGCGTCAGCGGGACCGTGGAGATGAGCGCGGTGCTGCGGCTGCGCTTCGACTACGGCTCGGTCGTGCCGTGGGTGCGCCGCTGCGACGGCCACCGGGTCGCCGTCGCCGGACCGGACTCCGTGTGGCTGCGCAGCGAGCCACCGGTGAAGACCTGGGGCCAGCAGTTCGGCACCTGGTCGTCCTTCAGCGTCAGCGCCGGCGAGCAGGTCGCGTTCGTCCTCACCTGGCACCCCTCCCACGAGCCGCGCCCCGCCCTCGTCGACCCCTTCGAGGCCCTGGAGCACTCGCTCGCCGACTGGCGCGCATGGGCGGGCCGCTGCACCTACCGGGGACCCTACCGGGACGCGGTGGTGCGCTCCCTGATCACCCTCAAGGCCCTCATCTACGCCCCCACCGGCGGCATCGTCGCCGCGCCCACCACCTCCCTGCCCGAGGAGCTCGGCGGGGTGCGCAACTGGGACTACCGGGCCTGCTGGCTGCGCGACTCCTCCCTCACCCTGGGCGCGCTGCTGTCGGCCGGGTACGTCGAGGAGGCGGCCGCCTGGCGCGACTGGCTGCTGCGCGCGGTGGCCGGCGACCCGGCCGACCTGCAGATCATGTACGGGCCGGCCGGGGAGCGCCGACTGCCCGAGACGACGCTGCCGTGGCTGCGCGGCTACGCCGACTCGGCGCCGGTGCGGATCGGGAACGCGGCCGTGGAGCAGCTCCAGATCGACGTGTACGGCGAGGTGATGGACTCGCTGTACCGGGCGCGGGAGGCCGGGATCCCGCCGGAGCGGCACGCCTGGAACCTCCAGCTGAGCCTGCTGGGCTTCCTGGAGTCGACCTGGCGCGAGCCCGACGAGGGGCTGTGGGAGGTGCGCGGTCCGCGTCGCCACTTCGTGCACTCCAAGGTGATGGCGTGGGCGGCGGCCGACCGGGCGGTGCGCACCCTGGAGGAGGACCCCTCGCTGCCGGGGGACCCGGCGCGCTGGCGTGCGATGCGGGACGAGATCCACGCGGAGGTGTGCGAGAAGGGTTACGACCCGGTGCGCAACACCTTCACGCAGGCGTACGGATCGCTGGAGCTGGACGCGGCGACGCTGCTGATCCCCCGGATCGGGTTCCTGCCGCCCGAGGACCCGCGCGTGCTCGGCACGGTGGAGGCGGTGCGCAGGGAGCTGATGGACGGCGGCTTCGTGCGCCGGTATTCGACGGCGGGCGCCTCGGTGGACGGTCTTCCGGGCGAGGAGGGCACGTTCCTGGTGTGCTCGTTCTGGCTGGCGGACGCGCTGCTGCTGACGGGCCGGCCGGAGGAGGCGCGGGAGCTGTTCGAGCGGCTGGCGGGGCTGTGCAGCGATCTGGGGCTGCTCGCCGAGGAGTACGACCCGGCGTCGGGGCGGCAGCTGGGGAACTTCCCGCAGGCCTTCAGCCACATCGGTCTGGTGGGCACCGCGCTCGCGCTGGCCGAGGCGGACGACGAGCGGGGCCCCGCCCTCACCGAGTGAGAGCGGGGCCCCGCGAGCGTACGGCCGGTTCGGCCGGTGGCCGGTCAGCCGGGGTGGCGGATCAGCCGGTGGTGGAGCGGCGACGGCGCATCCACCAGACCAGGCCCGCGCCGGCGGCGATCACCGCGGCGGCCACGCCGGCGATGGTGCCGACGGGCGTGTCGGATCCGGTGTCGGCGAGGTCGCCGCCGGGGCGTCCCGGGCTCTGGCTGGGCGCCGGCGTCTGGCTCTGCGACGGCCGGTCCGTCGGGGTGGGTTCCCCGGTCGGCTTCGGTGTCGTGGGCGTCGGCGTGGGGGTGGGCGTCGGCGTCGGGGTGCCGCCGCTGGTGTCGCCGGAGGAGTCACCGCCGATGTAGAGGATGTCGGTGTCCCGGTAGGAGGTGTCGTCCGCCTGCATCGAGGTCCGCGTGGTGGTGTCGAGCGTGCGGTTCTCGGTGTCGAAGCGGACCTTGGTGATGTTCTTCTTGGGCTGCCGGGAGAAGTCGACGCCGCCGACGATGTACACCCTGACGCCGTGGTCGGTGTCGATGTCGTAGGTGAACTCGCCCTCGATGTAGATCTTCCGGTAGCGCTGGAAGAGCTCGTCCTTGTCCCACTTCTCGTTCGGGGCGCGCAGCGGCCACTTGCTCACGTCACCGCTGTTGATGATCGGGCGGAAGTCGCTCTCCTTCTTCGCGTCCTGCTGCCGGATCCACTCGGCGGCCACCCGGGAGGTGTAGACGCGGCGCAGGTCGGCGTACTGCGGAGCGGTGTTGATCATCTTCTCGACCTCGGGCACGATCATCGAGTCGACGACCTTCTGCGCGGCCTTGATCTCCTCGGGGCCGGGGTCGCAGATCGGCTCGCCCGGTCCCTGGGTGACGGTCTTCTGCGCGGTGGACTTCAGCGCCAGCGGGGCGTCCAGGATGTAGATGCCGCCGTCCTGCTCGCGGACCTGGGCGGGCTTGGGCTCGATCCAGTTGCGCAGGCCCGGCATGCACGGGTTGCCGTTCTCCTTGGGCAGTGCCGCCCAGTACCGCTTGCCGAGGTCCGTCTTGGGGTCCATGGCCTTGTAGAAGTCGTGCTTCATCCGCAGGTCCGCCTCGAGCAGCACCCGGCCGGCGTCGGTGGAGGCGAACTTGGCGTCCATGACGCGGTGGGGCTCGTCCGGGTTCAGGTTGACCCAGAACTTGTCCGGCGTGAGCGCCAGCCAGGTGAAGAGGGCGTCGGAGGCGAGCTGCATCGACGCCTGGCCGCCGAAGCCCGGGTTCTCGTCCGGGTCGGGCATCATGTCGGCCTTCATCGAGTACTGCATGCCCTTGCCCTTGGCGAGGCCGCCGACGTAGCGCAGTTCGAGGGTGGTGAAGTCCACGCCGCCCGGGCCGCCGCGCGGCAGGGTGCCGCGGGTGTCGAGCCGGCGGGCCTCGGCCTGGATCTGCTTCGCCTCGTTCGCGGTGCGGCCGGAGCCGTTGATCCGGTCGTTGAGCGGACCGCGGGTGCCGCAGCTGCTCGCGGCCGCGAGCCGGGGCTGTCCGGCCGGGCCGCCCTGGCAGCCGGGGGCGAACCAGGTGTCGTAACGGGAGTAGCCGCGGATGGGCTTGGTCTGCGGGATGGCGTTGTACTGCCGCTGGAAGCCGCGGACCTGGTTCTTCTTGCCCGGGCGCATCTGCTCGACGTCACGGTTGAAGTCGTCGATCAGCTTGCGCTGCTTGGCGTCGAAGTTCTTGGCGCCGGAGTAGCGGAAGGTGTGGTCGGGCATCGACCGGGCGATGACGCGGTCGTTGCCGAGCTGCTTCTTGGTGAGGGTGCTGTTCGACTTGAACTCGTTGAATTCCTTGGTGCGCTGGTTGTACGCGTCGAACTTGCGCGTCGCGATCTTCTTGCCGTTCTCGTCGAAGATCTCGACGTAGACCTCGCACAGCCAGTCGGGGCCGATCAGCCGGAAGTCCCGGACGAGCCGCGCTTCGAAGGCGGCTCCCTTGTTGAGGTTGATCTCGTTGCGGATGTACGTCTTGTCGAACCAGCGCTCGAAGCTCTGCGAGCGCTGCTTCTCCAGGTAGCGGGCGTAGATCTCCATCGCCTTGTCGGCGGGATCGTTGGTCTTCGCCGCCTGCTCTTTCCACGCCTCGACGTTCTTCTTCGGGTCCCCGGGGACCTTGGAGAGCGCCTTGGTCTTCTCGGCGGCCGTCGGGGCCTTGAGCCCGTCGAAGGCCTTGCCGGGCAGCGGGTAGTTGAAGTTCTTGGGGTCGCCGCCCCACTTGTCGAAGTTGGTGCCGGGCGCCGTGGGGAAGCCGGAGTTGACCGGCGTCGTGCCGTACGCCTTGCCCAGGTGCTTGGTGTCGCAGCGCTTGCCCGTGCCGGGCTTCAGCCTCGCCGTGGTGGGCACGGCGGCACTGTCCTCGACCGGCACACCGGGCAGTCCGGTGAGGGTGACGGCCCCGGCGAGGCCGAGCGCGGCCGCGAACCGCGCGACCAGCCGCCATCGCCGGGGTGTGCGTATCGCCCTGTTCAAGTGTCGAGCCTTCCCTCGTGGTGGGGGCCGTGAGGGGGATGAGGGGCGGCGCGTGAAGCCCCCGTGACATGACGCCGCCCCGGATTTTCACCCTAGCCCCCGGCACTGACAGAGATGGCAGGGTCATGCCTACGACGGCGTGTCAATTCGGCGAAGATCAGGGCGGGTTGTCACACATCCGGAAGGAAGAGCTCCTCCATGCGCCGCGTGTAGGAGGCGGTGTGCCGGACCCGGAAGGCGCTCACGCGCGGCTGCGGCAGCGCCCACGGATCGGCGTCCCCCAGGGCCAGGGAGACGAGGTCGGCCCACTCCACCTCCTCGGGCTCCGCGTCCAGGTCGAGGTCGGCGTCCTCCAGCATCTCCTCCGTGATCCCGAGCGCGGCGGTGACCTCGTACGGATCGCCGGTCAGTTCCCACGGATCCGAGCCGGGCCAGCCGGAGGCGTGGAACAGGGTGCCGTCGGGCAGCCACACGAGGTCCTCGGTGTGGGAGTCGCCCGGGTCGAAGGAGACCCGGCCGAAGATCCTGGCGTCGGGGAACCGCTCGCGCAGTTTCCGCGCCTCGTACAGCAGCGGCTCGTCGTTGCCGTCGTCGGCGAGCGCGAGGTCGCTGATGCCGAGGACGTGCCCCCACGCCCCGGCCAGGACCACGTCGAGGTCGGCCCGTTCGGCCGGATACGGCGGGGCCTCGATCGCCCCCCGGGGCTCCAGCTCCTCCAGCACCTCCTCCACCGTGCCGAAGGCGAGCGCCAACTCCCGCGCGCGTGCGGGATCATTGGCCGGGAAGCCGCCCGAGTCCACGGTGAACGGGGGCAGCAGGATCGTGAGGTCGCACCGGCCGAGCGCGCCGTGCACCATGCGGTCCGGCGGCGAGGTCCAGTGGTCGGTGAGGTCAGTCATGCCGCACACCGTACGGGTGTCCGAGGCCCGTCCGCGGGACGGCGACCTAGAATCGGGCCATGGATCTTGGGCTGAAGGACCGTGTGTACGTCGTGACCGGCGCGACCCGAGGGCTCGGCCGGGCTTCCGCCGAGGCGCTGCTCGCGGAGGGCGCGAAGGTGCTGCTCACCGGGCGCGAGGAGGAGACGGTCGCGCGGGCGGCGGCCGCGCTCGGACCCGACGCGGCCGGCGTGGCCGCCGACAACGCCGACCCGGGGGCCCCGGCCCGGCTGATCGCTCAGGCGCGGAGCCGGTTCGGCGGCTTCGACGGCATCCTCATCAGCGTGGGCGGCCCGGCGCCGGGCTTCGGCGCCGACAACACCGACGAGCAGTGGGCGAGCGCCTTCGACACGGTGTTCCTGGGCGCGGTGCGCCTGGCCCGCGCGGCGGCGGAGGCGCTGCCGGAGGGCGGGGTCATCGGCTTCGTGCTGTCCGGCTCGGTGCACGAGCCGATCCCGGGTCTGACCATCTCCAACGGGCTGCGCCCCGGTCTGGCCGGTTTCGCCAAGTCCCTGGCGAACGACCTGGGGCCGCGCGGGATCCGGGTGGTGGGTCTGCTGCCGTCGCGGATCGACACCGACCGGGTGCGCTCGCTGGACGCCATGTCCGGGGACGCCGACGCGGCCCGTGCGGCGAACGAGGCGGCGATTCCGCTGCGCCGCTACGGCACCCCGGAGGAGTTCGGCCGCACGGCCGCGTTCCTGCTCTCGCCCGCCGCCTCTTATCTCACCGGTGTGATGCTCCCGGTGGACGGCGGTGCCCGCAGCGGCTTCTGAGGCTCAGGCCACCCGCCGGGCCCGGTGCTTCACGGCCCGCAGCCGGGCCTCGGTGGGCAGGGCTTCGAGGCCCGCCGAGGTACGGGCGTTGCCGAGGGCCTTGTCGGAGAGGGCGGCCAGGGCGTCGCCCGGGGAGGCGTACGGCTCCAGGAGCAGGGCGACCCGGGTGCGGGGCGCGGCGCGGTTGCCGGTGAGCGCGACCCGGGCCCTGGCCACGCCGTCCTGGGCGAGCGCATCGGCCTCCAGGACCGCCTCCAGGGCCCGGCCGCGCACCACTGCCTCCTCGCCGTCGCCGCTGTCGACGAGCACCTCGCGGAGCCGGGCCCGCCGGAACTGGGCGATCAGCCACCACAGGGTGAGCAGCACGACGAGGCCGAGCAGGGCGATGACCGCCGGCCACCACCAGCCCTCGCCGCGCCAGTGCTGCCGCTCGGAGCGGCTGAGCAGCACGTCGCCGGGGCCGGACCACGGCCACCAGGACGGGACGGACAGGCCGAGGCCGGCGGCGAGCACGGCTCCGCCGACGACGAGGAGCAGCAGGCCGACGAGGGCCAGCACGATCCTGTTGACGCGCCGCAGTACGCGGGTCATCCCGTCACCCCTTCCTGGGCGGCCTGGACACCCGTACCGTCAGGACCGGCGGGTGGGCGAGGCCGAGTTCGTCGATGCCGCCGGCGAGGACGGTCTCCAGGTCGCGGCGCACGTCGTCGAGTTCCCGGAAGTGGGAGACGGCCCGCGCGGTGGCCTTGGACCGCCCCACCCTGACGCGGACGGACTGGACGCCGGACACCTCCATGGCGCGGTCGCGCAGGGCCAGCGCGGCGGCCTCCCGGTCGAGTCCGGCGCGGACGTCGGGGTGCTCGTGGCGCATGGGCAGGACGGTCCGCAGACCGGGGGTGAGCGCGAGGAGCAGCAGCCAGACGCCGAGGAGCACGGCGAGGGCCGCTGCGGCCAGCGCCCAGGCGTTGTCGGTGGTGCGGGTCGCGAGGTCCTCGGCGAGCGAGCGGCGCCAGGCCATGGCGCCGCGGTCCGCGCGGACGGCGGCGATGTCGTACAGCAGCAGCCCCGCTCCGCCGAGGACGAGGGCGGCGAGGATCGCCGCGGGGATCCGCCGGACGGCCCAGAACCGGCGCCCGGCGCCCCTCGGTGGTGCCTCGTGCTCGTCCTCGTTCAGCACGGGTACGGTCTCGGTCGCGCCGCTCATGCCAGTCGCCCCCGTTTCCTCTGGTGCGCGGTGTGCGCCGAGTGCAGGCGTTCCACGTGCACCGCGACCTCGTGGACTTCGATGCCGGCGAGTTCCTCGACCCGGCGGCGGACCCGCCCGCGCACGGCGCCGCACTGGCGGCCGATGTCGGACGGGTAGTCGAGTTCGAGGCTCACCGAGACCCGGGCGGCGTCACGGTGGACGACCACCGAGGCGTGCGGGGCGGAGCCCTCCGCGGGGACGGCGTCCAGCGCCTCGCGGGCCGCCTGGGCGGCGATCTTCGCGACGACCCGGTCGGCGATCGTGGTCGCTCCCCGGGCGGCGGCCCCCACCCGGTCCTTCACCAGCTCCACCACCCCGGGTCACCGCCGCCGTTCGCCGCGCTCGCGACCCCGGAAGAGGTCGCCGGGTTCCAGGTCGCCGTCCAGGAACCGACCGGCGACGAAGCCGATCGCTCCCAAGGCCGCGACCAGGACGAACGCGCCGAAGCCGCCGAAATACCCGGCGAAGCCGAGCGCCATGCCGGCCACCAGGCCGATCACCGCCATGCTCATGCTGAGCCCTTTCCGTTCGTCACGTCGCCTGCTACTGGAGCCGGCTCTCCGGCTCTTCTTCCTCTTCGTCCGGGAGCTTGACGTCGCTGACCGCGATGTTGACCTCGACGACCTCCAGGCCGGTCATGCGCTCGACCGCGGCGATGACGTTCTCTCGCACGGCGCCCGCGACATCGGAGATGGAGACGCCGTAGTCGACGACGATCTCCAGGTCGAGCGCGGTCTGCACCTCGCCGACCTCGGCCTTGACGCCCCGGGTCACGCCGGATTTGCCGCCGCCACCGCCGGGGACGCGGTCCCGGACGGCGCCCAGGGTGCGGGAGATCCCGCTGCCCATGGCGTGGACGCCGACGACGTCGCGGGCGGCCAGGCCGGCGATCTTCTCGACGACGCCGTCGGCGATCGTGGTCCGGCCCCGGGAGGCGGGATCTCCGCCGCCCCGCTTGGTGACCGGGTTCTGCTGGTCGGAGTGCACGCTGTCAGCCATCGTCACTCGTCCCTTCCGTGAAGGTTCAGCCTTATTCGCCCACATTAAGGGCGCTTGCCCGAGTTCGCGTCGGGGATGCGGCAGGCTGGTGCAATGACGACGGCTGAGGTGTGGCGCACGACGGACCGGCTGCTGCCGCTGGGGGAAGCGGCGGACGGGGCGTGGATCGCCGAACAGGCAGTACGGACGCTGCTGACGACGGCAGCGCACGGCGTACGCGGAGTGGTCCCGGACCGCCCGCGCTTCCGGCTCGCGGACTCCTCCGCGGAGCCTGTCTTCCCCGTCCCCCCGGGCGGGCTCCCACCCGGCGGACTCCGCGTGTCCCTGGACTTCGCGGCGGTGACGGGCCGGCCGCTCCCCCAGCTCGCGAGCCGGCTGCGGGCCGCGCTCCTCGACGCGGCGGAGGGCACCCTGGGCCTCGCGGTGGCCGAGGTGAACCTGCGGATCACGGACCTGCTGGACGCGGCGCCGGATTCCCCGCCGGCCCCTCCGCCACCCGGGCGAACCTCCCCACCGGCCCCCGACGACCCGGCCGCCCTGGCGGCCCTCGGCGCCCCGGGGGTGGCCGCCCTGACCGACGCCTTCGGCGCGCCCGTCGTCCGCACGCCGGCGGGCATCCGCGTCGAGGTCGCGGTCACGGGCGGACACCACCCCCTCACGGTCACCCGGGCGGTCCGCACGGCCGTCGCGGCAGCGGCGCCTGGAGCGGCGACGGTCACGGTGGTGGTGTCGGAACTGCGGTGACCACCGCGGTGATCGGCCGGCCCGTACGCGCGCGAGCGGGCCGGCTCCTCCCTGGGCGGGTCTCAGTCCCCGAGCCCCGCCAGGTCGCGCAGACGGCGTGCCTGCGCGGCCCGCTCGGCGACGCGCTGGTCCTCGTAGGAGCGGCCGGAGGCGCCCTGGAGCAGGGCCTTGGTCTCGATGACGGCGGAGCGCGGCGCGGCGAGCAGGGCGGCGCTGAGGTCGCGTACGGCGCTGTCGAGTTCGGCGGCGGGCACGGCGAGGTTGGCGAGGCCGATGCGCTCGGCCTCGTCGGCGTGGACGAAGCGTCCGGTGGCGCAGATCTCGAGCGCGCGGGCGTAGCCCACGAGGGAGACCAGCGGGTGGGTGCCGGTGAGGTCCGGCACGAGGCCCAGGCTGGTCTCGCGCATGGCGAACTGCACGTCGTCGGCGACGACCCGCAGGTCGCAGGCGAGGGCCAGCTGGAAGCCGGCGCCGATGGCGTGGCCCTGGACGGCGGCGATCGACACGATGTCGCTGCGGCGCCACCAGGTGAAGGCGTCCTGGTACTCGGCGATGACGGCGTCGAGGTCCTCGTCGGATCCCCGGGCCATGTCGAGGAAGGACGGCTCTCCGTCGAAGCCCTCGGGCGTGAACGCCTGTCGGTCGAGGCCCGCGGAGAAGGACTTGCCCTCGCCGCGCAGGACCACGATCCGCACGCTGCCCGGCAGTGACCGTCCGGCTTCCGTCAACGCCCGCCACAGAGCGGGAGACTGGGCGTTGCGCTTCGCCGGGTTGGTCAGGGTCACCGTGGCAACGGCGTCCTCGACGGTGAGCCGTACACCGTCCTTGTCGATGACGAGCTCTCCGAGCTGTCCGTGCTCTTCGCGCTCTTCGTGCTTGTCGTGCTCAGAGTCGTGGAGCGAAGTCATGGGGCGCCTCCGGTTCCGGTGCAGCACTGCATCCGATGCTAAGTGACTGCACAGTAACCACCCGGTCGGCCTCACGGCCGACCGGGTGGCCACCGAGAGACCCGGTGGCCCGATCGAGCCGCCCCGATGTCAGGCCGAGGGCGCCTTCTTGCCCCGTGTCGCTCCGCCGCGTCCGCGCAGCGTGACTCCGGACTCGCTGAGCATCCGGTGGACGAATCCGTAGGAGCGGCCGGTTTCCTCGGCCAGCGCCCGGATGCTCGCACCGGAGTCGTACTTCTTCTTCAGGTCTGCCGCGAGCTTGTCGCGCGCGGCGCCGGTCACCCGGCTGCCCTTCTTCAGAGTCTCGGCCACCCGTGCCTCCTCATGGGAAGTGCGCTCTGGACTTCTCATGATCACCCCTCCCGGACGTCCTGGCCACCCATTCGACAAGGTCCGTGCCATTCGCTTGGCGTGAGCGGCCGCCGCCGCCACGACCGGAATTGATCATTCCGCCTGTCGCCGCGCCGCCGCCGACGTCCACCGGAACGGGAACCCCCAGGTCAGCGCCGCGCCGCGGAAACCGGAGCGGCGCGGCCCCTGACGGAAGGATTCCGCAGGGGCCGCGCCGGAGGTACCAGACGCACTCACTCAGATGAAGGATCACCCATGAGCCGAATGATCCAGCCCGGCATGATCCATCCGGGCGGGCAGGGTCAGGCCAGGGCCACCAGGTCCGCGTAGTCCGCGCCCCACAGGTCCTCCACACCGTCCGGCAGCAGGATGATCCGCTCCGGGTCGAGCGCCTCGACGGCCCCCTCGTCGTGGGTGACGAGCACGACCGCGCCCTTGTAGGTGCGCAGCGCGCCGAGGATCTCCTCGCGGCTGGCCGGGTCCAGGTTGTTGGTGGGCTCGTCGAGGAGGAGGACGTTCGCGGAGGAGACGACCAGCGTCGCCAGCGCGAGCCGGGTCTTCTCGCCGCCGGAGAGCACCCCGGCCGGCTTGTCGACGTCGTCGCCGGAGAACAGGAAGGAGCCGAGCACCTTGCGGACCTCGACGAGATCGAGGTCGGGTGCGGCCGAGCGCATGTTCTCCAGGACCGTGCGCTCGGGGTCGAGGGTCTCGTGCTCCTGGGCGTAGTAGCCGAGCTTGAGGCCGTGACCGGGGGTGACGGTGCCGGTGTCCGGCTGCTCGACGCCGCCGAGGAGCCGGAGCAGGGTGGTCTTGCCGGCACCGTTGAGGCCGAGGATGACGACCCGGGAGCCCTTGTCGATGGCCAGGTTCACATCGGTGAAGATCTCGAGGGAACCGTAGGACTTGGACAGGCCCTCCGCCGTGAGCGGGGTCTTGCCGCAGGGCGCGGGGTCCGGGAAGCGCAGCTTGGCGACCTTGTCGGAGACCCGCACGGCCTCCAGGCCGGAGAGCAGTCGCTCGGCCCGCTTGGCCATGTTCTGCGCGGCGACGGTCTTGGTGGCCTTGGCGCGCATCTTGTCGGCCTGGGAGTTGAGGGCGGCGGCCTTCTTCTCGGCGTTCTGCCGCTCGCGCTTGCGGCGCTTCTCGTCGGCCTCGCGCTGCTGCTGGTAGAGCTTCCAGCCCATGTTGTAGACGTCGATCGCGGCGCGGTTGGCGTCCAGGTAGAAGACCTTGTTGACGACGGTCTCGACCAGGTCGACGTCGTGGGAGATCACGATGAAGCCGCCGCGGTAGGACTTGAGGTAGTCGCGCAGCCAGACGATGGAGTCGGCGTCGAGGTGGTTGGTGGGCTCGTCCAGGAGCAGGGTGTCGGCGTCCGAGAAGAGGATCCGGGCCAGCTCGATGCGGCGGCGCTGACCGCCGGAGAGGGTGTGCAGCGGCTGGGCGAGGACCCGGTCGGGCAGCCCCAGGGCGGCGGCGATGGTGGAGGCCTCGGCCTCGGCCGCGTACCCGCCCTTGGTGAGGAACTCGGTCTCCTGGCGCTCGTACTGCTTGAGGGCCTTCTCCCGGGTGGCGCCGCTGCCGGTGGCGATGCGCTCCTCGTTCTGCCGCATCTTGCGGATGAGGACGTCGAGGCCGCGGGCGGACAGGATGCGGTCGCGGGCGAGGACGTCGAGGTCGCCGGTGCGCGGGTCCTGCGGGAGGTAGCCGACCTCGCCGGAGCGGGTGATGGTGCCGCCGGCGGGCTGGCCCTCGCCCGCGAGGCACTTGGTGAGGGTGGTCTTGCCCGCTCCGTTGCGGCCGACGAGGCCGATGCGGTCGCCCTTGGCGACGCGGAAGGAAGCGGACTCGATGAGGACGCGGGCGCCGGCGCGCAGCTCGATGCCGGAAGCGGTGATCACGGACAGACTCCAGGGCGGTGGGAAACGGCGGAAGGACGGCTGGACGGGGCTTCGACGCCGCTAATGCACGGGGAGAATGGCCATGCGGCCAGTCTAACGGCCCCCTGCAACTGCTTTTGGGCCACAGATCTCCGGCAGGGCGATCGGGGCGTTTCCCACCCCTTCCGGAACGTCCGCCGTGAAGCCCCGCACGGGCCCCTCCGCACGCCGAGGCGGCCGCCGGTGCCCGCAAAAGGGGTGGAAGCGCCCGGACTCCCCGATACTCGGCAGAAACGCGGAGGGCGGTGGACATGCAGTTCGACGACGACGCCAACCTGGACACCTCGGAGGTCAAGGACGTCCGGGGCAGCCGCATCCCGGGCGGCAGAGCCACCGTCGGAGGCGGGATCGCCGGCGTCATCGCCCTGATCCTGGGCCTGCTGTTCGGTGTCGGCCCCGAGCAGCTCGGCCTGTCCTCCGACGGCGAGGATCCGGTCGCGACCTCCTCCTCGGCCGCCCGGGTGGAGCAGACCTGCCGGAAGGGCTCGGACGCGAACACCCGCGAGGACTGCCGGATCGTGGCCGTCGTCAACAGCGTGCAGGACTTCTGGCGGGCGGAGTACCAGCGGCGCGGCGGGCGGTACGGGGACGCCCCGACCGTGATGTTCAGCGGGCGGGTCGCCACCGCCTGCGGCACGGCGACCTCGGCGGTCGGCCCGTTCTACTGCCCCGGCGACCGGCAGGTCTACCTCGACCTGGACTTCTTCGAGGAGCTGCGCACCCGGTTCGGCGCGACCGGCGGACCCTTCGCGCAGGCGTACGTGGTGGCGCACGAGTACGGCCACCACGTGCAGAACCTGACGGGGACGCTGGCCCGCGCCCAGGACGGCCGCAGCGGCGCGGCCTCGGGCGCCGTCCGGGTGGAGCTGCAGGCCGACTGCTACGCGGGCGTGTGGGCCCGGCACGCCACCACCACACCGGACGACAGGACCGGGCGTCCGCTGCTCACGCGGCTCACGGACGACGACATCCGCGACGGCCTGGACGCGGCGGGCGCCGTGGGCGACGACCGGATCCAGGAGCGCTTCCAGGGCCGCGTGACGCCGGAGAACTGGACGCACGGCTCCGCGGCGCAGCGGCAGCAGTGGTTCCGCACGGGCTACACCACGGGCGACATGGCGCGCTGCGACACCTTCGGGTGACGGCGTGCGGGGTCGGCGGCGGCTGCCGGACGGAGACCCGGAACCGAGATCCGGGTCACATCGAGAGGAAGTGATCAGGATGGCTGAGGCACCCGACATCTGTCCGACGCTGACGTACGACGACGCCAAGGGCGCGATCAGACTGCTCACGGAGGCGTTCGGATTCACCGCGGACGCCGTGTACGAGGGCGAGGACGGCCGCGTGGTGCACGCCGAGCTGTCCTACGGGAACGGGACGGTGATGCTCGGCAGCAAGGGCACGGGCAGCGAGTTCGACAAGCTGATGGCGGGCGCAGGCCCGGTCGGCGTCTTCGTCCACGTGACCGACGTGGACGAGCACCACGCCCGTGCCGTGGCGCACGGCGTCGAGATCGTGATGCCGCCGACCGACCAGGATTACGGCTCGCGGGACTACATGGCCCGCGACGCCGAGGGCAACGTCTGGAGCTTCGGGACGTACACCCCCGGCGCGGCGGGATAGGGACCGGCCGGTCGTCGGGACCGGCCGGTCCACCGGTCGGGATCAGCCGGCGTAGTAGCCGTTCAGATCGGCGATCACCTGCGTCGACCCCGAGTGGTTGACGAAGCTGACCCGGCCGTCCACGACGGGCACGACGACCAGGTTGGAGATGGTCTCACCCTTGGTGAAGTTGAGGTTCGAGACCCCCGGCAGCGGTCGCCCGTGCGGGTGGACGCGCAGGAAGCCGCCGCTGGTGGGGCCGGTGACGGTCACGTTCAGGACGACCGCCTTGACGTCCCCGGCGGGGACGCCGTGCACACCTCCGACCTGGATGCTGACGACCCCGCCGGGCCCGACCTCACCGGCCCGCGCCCCGAGACCGGCGCGGGTGTCGAGCAGCCGGGTCGGCACGGTGGAGGTGAAGGGCGTTCCGGTGCCGGAGAAGTAGCCGGTCACGTCCGCGAGCAGGTCGACCGTGCCCGCGCTGTTGCGCAGGACGACCGTGCCGTTCACCACCGGGACGACCACGAGGTTGGGCAGCGTCCGGCCGGCCGTGTAGTTGATGTTCGACACGGCGGGCAGGGGGCGGCCGTCGGGGTGGACGGTGATGAAGCCGGTGCCGGTCGGGGCGACGGCGGTGACGTTCATGACGACCGCCGTCACACCGGTGGCCGGGACGCCGTGCACCCCGGCGACCTTCAGCTTCACCGTGCCGCCGGCACCCACCCGCGCCTTCGGCGCGCCGAGACCCGCACGCGTGTCCAGGAACCGCGTCGGCTCGACGGACGTCATCGCGGACCCCCGGTCCGGCGCCGTCGTGTAATAGCCGGCGACGTCCGCGATCAGGTCCACGGCTCCCGAGCTGTTGTACAGGTTCACCGAGCCGTTGCGGACGGCCACGGTCACCAGGTTGGAGAGGGTGCGCGGAGCGGTGTAGTTGAGGCTGGACGCCGCCGGCCTGGGCTCGCCGTCGGGGTAGGCGGTGACGAAGCCGGTGCCGGTCGGGGCGACGGCGGTGACGTTCATGACGACCGCCGTCACACCGGTGGCCGGGACGCCGTGCACCCCGGCGACCTTCAGCTTCACCGTCCCACCGGCTCCCACCCGCGCCCTGGGCGCACCGAGACCCGACCGGGTGTCCAGGAACCGCGTCGGCTCGAACGGTACGAGCCGGCCGGGGGTGGCCGTGGCCGGGGCGGTGACGGTGTACGCCTGGCGCAGCTGGGTGGAGCCGTCGACCACCAGGTCGTAGGTGCCCGGGGGCAGGTCACGCGCGCCCAGCAGCACCGTGAGGGCGGTTCCGTCGGCGTTGACCGACACGGTCGGGTTCATCGGGGAGTCGTTGGACGCGCTGTCGTTGCGCAGCGAGATCTCGGTGCCGAGCGTCAGGCCCCTGCCGTACAGCACCACCTGGCCGGCCGTGCCGGCGGGACCGCTGGTGCTGCTCAGCCGGGTCACCTCGGCCGGCTGCGGCCAGGGGGAGCAGCCCTGGTCGCAGACGCCCTGCAGCGAGTACTCCAGCGGGGCGACCGCGGTGCCCGGGCGCAGCAGGAAGACGTAACGGCCGGCGGACGCGTGCGCGGTGGTGAGGCAGCGGAAGCGGAACTGTCCGTAGGTGCCGCTGCACTGGTACGAGTAGTCGGTGGTGCCGTCGAAGGAGGTGTCGGTGAGCAGGGTCGTCCAGGCCGTCTCGGTGCCGGTGGCGCTGTCCGTGCCGACCACCTCGAACGCCTGGTTCGGCTTCATGTCGATGACCGCGCAGTAGGCCGTCCGTCCGGCCTCGGTGAAGGTGCCGCTGCGCAGCGGGAATCCGGCCGGGGACAGCGTGTCGGCCGTGCACTGCGGGGCCCAGCCGGCCGAGGTGGCCATCCGCCAGGTGTCCAGGCGGACCGGGATCGCGGTGCCGTTGTAGCCGGAGGCCAGGGCGAAGACGACGTACGAGGTGGAGCCGGTGACCCGGCAGGTGGCGCCGGGGTTCAGGCACCGGATCGTGCCCTTGGCGTCGGTGACGCCCAGCATCGCGCCGGTCTTCCACGCGGCGCCGGGGGTCCGCACGGAGAACAGCATCTTGTCGGTGGCCGCCGCGGTGACGCGCAGGCAGGTGCTGTCCAGGGCGGAGGTGAACGTGTCGCCGGTCGACGCCCCGCCGACGGTCAGCGACGCGGGGGCCGCGCACGTGGCCGTCGCCGAGACGTCCCGCCGGACCAGGCGGTAGGTGTCGGGCGTGTAGCCGCGCGCCGACAGCAGCGCCGTGTACGGGGTGCCGCTGGTGAAGGCGCACACCGCGGTGGAGGTGGCCCCGGTGCCGCAGACCTTGTTGCCGGCGCTGTCGTGGACGAGCACCGAGGCGTTGGCCTGGTTGCTGTCGTTGGCGTAGTCGAGCATCTCGGCGGTGGAGTGCGCGGCGGCCGGGACCGACAGGCAGGCGGTGCGCTGCCCCTGCGGGTCGGTCCTCACCTCGGCGCCCCAGGTGGCGCCGAACGCGGACTGTGCCCACGGGGTGCAGCCCGCGGCCTCGCCGGTGCGCTGGACGACGAGCCGGTAGGTGCCGCTCGCGGGGCCCGAGAGGACGGCGTGGAAGGGGGCGGCGCCGGTCAGCTTGCAGACCGTCGGGGCGTTCTCGTTGGCGCACTGGGGCACGCCCTCGGCGTCGAACACCTTCACGTCCGGGTGAGCGTCGTCGGAGGTGGCCCGGTCGACGAGGTAGAGCCCGCGGCCGGAGGCTGTGGGCAGGCTGCGGCACAGGCTCTGTCCGGCGCCGGTGAAGGTCCCGGTCGCGGGCCCGGAGGCGAAGCCGTCGTCGCGGGTCGCGGTGCACCCCTCCGTGCCGCTGGTGGCGTGGAAGCGGATGCCGTACGGGCCGGTGCCGGTGTTCGCCCCGTCCCGCGCCCAGGTGTAGTCGCCGGTCGCGAGTTCGCAGGGCTTGTCAGGGGCGGCGGCGCAGACGGGCGTGCCATCGGCCTTGAAGAGGCGGCCGGTGACGCCCTCGCCGACCGGGGCGTGGACGTACGGTCCGGCGGCCGGGACGTGCAGGAGACGGCAGCGGGCGGTGGAGGTGGCGTCCGGCACCGTGCCGTAGGTCTGGGGCTCGACGGCGGGGCAGCCGGCCGGGCGGGAGAGTCGGGCGAAGGACAGCGCGTAGTCGTGGGCCCGGCCCGCGTCCTCGTTCACCAGGACGCGGTAGGGCGCGGTGCCCGTGAGGGCGCAGTCGAGGTCGCCGGAGGCGCGGGAGTGGGTCGTGCACACCTCGGCGCCGGTGGCGTCGTGGACGGAGACGAGGACCCAGTACGGGGAGACGTGGGCGCGCAGGACGTCGCCGGCGGCCAGGGGCAGGGCATAGCAGTGGCCGGCCGCGCCGGCGGCGAGGGAGCCGGTGAACTCCTCGGGCGCACCGAGCGTGGTGCTCGACTCGGCGACGGCGGTGCAGGCCGGGGTGCCGAGCAGCCCGGTCCAGGACACGGAGAACCCGCCGCCGTAGCCCCAGGCGTCACGGACGCGCAAGGTGTGGGCGCCCTCGGCGACGGTCGGACAGCGCAGTTCGCCATATCCGCCGTCGAGGCGTTCGCAGGCGACGGCGCTGCCGCCGGGGGCGGTGAGCGTGGCCTCCAGCGTCTGCCCGCGGGCGGCGATGAGCTGCACGTACAGGACGTCGGGCGAGCGGCCGGCGTCGAGCGTGAACTCCGTCGAGGCTCCCGCCGGGAGGTCGGCGCAGGTGTGGACGGTGTCCGGTGCGAGGGCGCCGGCACAGGTGTCGGTCTCGGCGGCGGCGGTGAGCGCCGCGATCTCGCGGGCCGCCTCGGCGGACGGGGACGCGGGGCCCTGCTTCTTCGCGGGGGCCTGCGGGGCCCGGGGCGCGCCTTGCGGTGCCGCGGGCGAGGCGGTGGTGGCCGCCGCGGGTGCGGTGACGGCGGCGGCCGTGGCGGCGCCGCCGATCAGGGAGGCGAGGACGGTGAGGACCAGGGCGACAAGCGCGAGCGGCGTACGGCCGCGGCTGTCTGCTCTCCTGGTCCGCCGCCGTCTGCCCGTGGGCAGAGGTGACATGCGGATTCCCCCCAAGGAATGCGTGGGCCCTGCCCCTGTGGGCGGCACAGGGAGGCTCAGGGCGACGGCATTCTATTCGGGAGTCGATCACTCGTTCCCGCGAGTTTCGCGGAGGTGAGCCCTGCGGACCGGGCAGGGCGGCCCGCAGGGGGCGGACCCGCGGCCGCCGGTTCACCGGGCGGGCCCGCGGGCGGAGGCACCCGGGATGGGCCCGCGGGCGGGGGCACCGGGGCGGACCCGCGCCGGTGACGCCCCGGCGCTCAGGCCCCGCCCGTGACGCCCCGGGCTCAGGACCCGCCCGTGTGCACCTGGAAGGCCGCCCTGCGGACCGCCTTCGCCAGGGCGGGGTCGGGGTGGGCGGCCGCGAGGGCGACCAGGACCTGGACGGTGCGGGGGTGGCCGACGGCCCGGACCTCGTCGAGCAGGGCGGGGACGGTGCCCTGGACGGCGGAGTCGAGGTGCCGCACGAGCAGGGCGCTCTCGCCGTGGTCGGCGACGGCCGCCGCGGTGTCCACCCAGAGCCAGGTGGCCTCCTCGCGGGTGAGCACCTCGGGTGCCTCGTCCGGGTCGGCTCCCTCGTACTCGGCGAGCCACAGCAGGGCGTAGGGGCGCAGCGAGGGTTCCGCGAGGGCGGCCCTGACCTCGGGCTCGGCCGGGGCGCCGACCACGCGCAGGGCCTCGAAGGCGAGGCCGCGCAGCAGGGCGTCCTCGCCGCGGGCGACGGCGATCAGCTCGGCCACGGCACCGGCGAGGGTGCGGGCGGCGAGCCAGGCGCGGTACTCGTCGCGGGCCGGGCCCGGGCTGAGCCGGGCGCAGCCGCGGAGCATGTCCTCGGCGGACTGCTCGATGTTGCCGGCCGGACTCTGCGCGGCGACGCAGATCTGCTCCAGCTTGACCCACACCGCCCAGTTGCCGAGCGGGGTGAGGGTGGCATGGCTGCCGTCGGGGCCCTCGCCGAGCGTGAGGGCGCCGACGGCGGCGAGGCCCTCCAGGGCCCAGTCGAGCAGGGCGGGCAGGCCCTCGGCCGCGGGCGGCGGCTCGACCGCGGCGCCGGGGGCCGGCACCTCGCAGCGCTCCTCGCGGAGTTCGTCGACGCGCTGGCGCAGCAGGTCGAGGAGGCCGGACACGGCGACGGGCCCGGCGGAGAGCTGGAGCAGGGAGAGGACCTGGGGCACGGCCTCGACGACCTCGGCGACGGCGCCGGGGGCCACGTCCTCGGGGGCGGGGTGGGCCAGCGACCAGGCGTCGAAGAGGGCGACCCAGCCGCGCAGGACGGCGGAGTCGTCCCGGTCCCAGGCCTGCAGCCGCCAGCCGGGCCGGGCGGTGTCACCGTGCAGCTCGACGAGCCCGGCGAGCCGGGCCCGGTCCCAGCCGGCCCTGACCTGACCGGGGGTCAGGCCCAGCGCGGCGGCGGCCCGTTCCCCGTCCGGGGGAGCCGTCTCGGCCTGCCGCTCGACGGCGGCCCACCGGGCGATCCGCACGGCGTCGGCCAGCACGGCCCTCGCCTGCCGGGCCAGCTCCGCCCTGGGTGGCGTCCCCTCGGGCGGCCGGGGCGCCGGGCGGGTGCGCCGGTTCGTCACGGCCCTTCGCGCGGTGGCGAGGGACCGCGGACGGACGAGTCGGAGTCTGGAGTTGCGCGCCAATGGTTCATCGGGCTTTCGAGACGTCACGGGGGCAGTCTTCCCGCTGACGGCCCGAAAGCCCAATCGGAATCCGCAACGCCGCGGCGGCGCCCCCGCCTTCCGCCGCCCGGGCCCGGGCAGCGCCGGGCGGCGGCCCGGCCGGGGTCCTCCTCCGAGCGGCGTCCGGCGCGTCCGGGGCGGGCCCGCCCGCGCCCGGTCCGGCCGCCCGGACCGGGCCGGGGCGGGGAACCGGAGAGGGGCCGCACGGCACGGCGGGCCGCCGGGAGCGGCCTCAGACCAGGGGCGTCAGGAAGCGCCGCAGGGCCTCCTCGTAGCGCACCGGGTCCGCGTTCCACATGGCCGCGTGGGGGGCCTCGGGGACGGTGGCGAGGGTGACGAGGTCGGGGCGGAGCCGGGCCAGGCGGCGGCTCGCGTCCCAGGGGGCGATGGTGTCGTCGGGGCCGTGGAGGAGCAGGGTCGGCACGCGCAGGGCGTGGGGGTCGGCGGCCTCCTGGAGGCGGTCGCCGCGAAGGCCGGTCCTGCCCTGGGCGGCGCGCACGGCGAGCGGGAGGAGGAGGCCGGGGACGCGGCGGGCCGAGGCCAGGTTGCGCAGGGTGGCCTCCCAGTCGAGGACCGGGGAGTCGAGGACCAGGCCGCGGATCCGGTCGCGCACCCCGGAGCTCGCGGCGGCGTGCAGGGCCATGGCCGCGCCGGTGCCCCAGCCGTGCAGGACGACGTTCGCGGCGCCGCGGCGGACGGCGTAGCGGACGGCGGCGTCGACGTCGCGCCATTCGGAGTCGCCGAGGTGGCCGAGCCCGTCGGGCGCGGCCGGCGCGCCCGGGTCGCCCCGGTAGGCGGGGACGAGGACGGGGATCTGCCGGCGGTGGAAGAAGGGGAGCAGGTTGAGCGGGTGCTCCCGGGTGGTGCCGAGGCCGTGCAGGGCGATCACCCAGGTGGAGCGGGGGCCGGGCACGACCCAGGCGGGCAGGGTGCCGAGCTCGCCGGGGATCTCGGCCTCCTCGTAGGGCAGGCCGAGGGCGGTCCCGGGGGTGCCGCAGTGCAGCTGCGGGGTGAGGCGGAGCCGGTCGCCGGGGGCGAGGGCGCCGAGCTCGACCCGTTCGAGCCGGCGCACCACCGTGTCGGCGGTGTGCGGGACCCGGTCGAGGACGGGGCCGACGACGGCGTGCACGCCCCGGGCCTCGATGCCGTACGTGCCCGGCCGCAGCGACGCGAGGCTGCGGGTGAGGGTGATCCGGCCGGGCCCCGTGACGTGCACGGTGAGTCTGGGGTCGCCGGGGAGGGGGCGTCCGGACGGCACCCCGAGGGCGGCGTCGCTGGCGTACCGGCCGACCGCCACCGCGGCCGCGCCGAGACCGATCACTGTGGTGACGGCCGCTGCCGTCGCTGTAGCCGGGCGCACGCTCCCAGTGTCCGCAGCGGGGCCCCGCGCTGCCACCGGGCGGCTCTTTCGAGTGACCTGGATCACTCGCGGGGGTCCTCCGTGGGGCTGAAGCGGTCCACTGGGCGATACGGGGCGGGAGCGGCGGCAGGGGCCGCCGGGGGCTGGATGCCGCCACCGCACGGATTACCCGGGGTCGCAGGGCGACCGCATCGTGGACAGGGGTGCCCCCGAGCCGCTAAACGGAATCCGCCGACCCCGGTTCGGGACACCGTGCTGCCGGGCCCAGTTCACCTTCCGTTCACTCAGGTTGCCTACGTTCGACGAGCCACTGACGTCAAACGATTGCCTGGGTAAATGGAACACATCACGCTGCTGCTCGCGATTGTGGTCGTGACAGCTCTCGTGTTCGATTTCACGAACGGTTTCCACGACACCGCCAACGCGATGGCGACGACCATCTCGACCGGCGCACTCAAGCCCAAGACGGCGGTGGCCATGTCCGCCGTGCTGAACCTGGTCGGCGCGTTCCTCTCGGTGGAGGTCGCCAACACGATCTCCAAGGGTCTGGTCGACGAATCAGGCATCCAGCCCGAAGTGATCCTCGCCGCGCTCGTCGGCGCGATCCTGTGGAACCTGCTGACCTGGCTGGTCGGACTGCCCTCCAGCTCCTCCCACGCCCTGATGGGCGGCCTCATCGGCGCGACCGTCGCCTCGATCGGCCTCAGCGGCGTCAACGGCGGCGTCGTCGTCACCAAGGTGCTCCTCCCCGCGCTCGCCGCCCCGCTGGTCGCCGGCCTGGCCGCGATGTTCGCCGCCCGGCTGACGTACCGCCTCGACCGCAACGCGGACGCCAAGACCACCGCGAAGGGCTACCGGGCCGGCCAGATCGCCTCCGCCGGTCTCGTCTCCCTCGCCCACGGCACCAACGACGCGCAGAAGACCATGGGCATCATCACCCTCGCCCTGGTCGCCGGCGGCACCCTCGCGCCCGGCTCCAACCCGCCGGTCTGGGTCATCGTCTCCGCCGGTGTGGCGATCGCGCTGGGCACCTACCTCGGCGGCTGGCGCATCATCCGCACCATGGGCAAGGGCCTGACCGACCTCCAGCCGCAGCAGGGCTTCGCCGCCCAGACCAGCGCGGCCACGGTCATCCTGGCCTCCTCGAACCTGGGCTTCTCCCTCTCCACCACCCACTCCTGCTCCGGCGCCGTCATGGGCGCGGGCCTGGGCCGCAAGGGCGGCGTGGTGCGCTGGTCGACGGCCACCCGGATGTTCGTCGCCTGGGGCCTGACCCTGCCGGCCGCCGGCCTGGTCGGCGCGGGCGCCGAGTACGTCGCCCGCCAGGGCGACTGGGGCGTCTACACGGTCGCGGGCTTCCTGGTCGCCTCCTGCCTCGCGATCTGGCTGGTCTCCCGCCGCCAGGTGGTCGACCACACCAACGTCAACGAGGTCGAGACCGAGGCCGAGCCCGCGGGCGTCGTCACCACCGCCATCGCGGCGGTCACCCCGCCGCCGGCCGGCTCCGTCGCCGCCGTCACGGACGAGGACCTGAAGGCCACCATCCCCGCGCCCGGCACGGCGGACCCGACCGCTCCCCCGGCCCCGGCCGCGGTCTGAGCAAGAGGAACAGGAAAGCAACCGCATGAAGATCGACTGGGCAGCTCTCGGCTCCGTCTTCGGAGTCAGCCTCGTGGCGACCGTCGCCCTCGTGGGCCTGTTCACGCTCGGCATCGTCGGCCTCTCCAAGCAGGAGCAGGCCACGGCGAACGGCGGCTCCGCCGCCCTGGCCCGCACCGGCGCCTACGCCTGCTTCGCGCTGTGCGCGGCGGCCGTGGCGTACGGCATCTATCTGATCGTCGCCTGACCCGGCGACCGTGACGGCCGGGCGGCCCGCACCATCGGTGCGGGCCGCCCGGCCGCTCGTGTCTGTGGTGCTTCGCACAGTGACCCGGCGCAGGTCAAGGGCGAGTTGACGGCCGTTCGCGGGGCGTGGTGGACTGCCGAGGCCATTACGGCGGCAAAGGAGAGGAAGCCCGGTGCGATTCCGGCGCGGTCCCGCCACTGTGACCGGCCCCGAGGGGCCGGGAGTCAGGAACTCTCGCCGCCGTCACGTCGACCCAGGGCGCGGACCCTGAGTGAGGACACAGCGCCATGCCCGGCCGCGGCCCCAGAGTTCCCGGCACCACCCGTGTCTACGCCTACGGAGCGGCCGTCGGCCTCGCCGTCGATCTGCTCCTCGGCGACCCCCGCCGCGGCCACCCCGTCGCCGCCTTCGGCCGGGCGGCGGCCGCGGTCGAGAAGCGCCTCCACGGCGACCACCGGGGCCGGGGCGCCCTGCACACCGCCGTCTGCGTCGGCACCACCGTGGCCCTCGGCGCCCTCGCCGCCCGTACGGTACGGGGCAGCCGCGCCGCCTCCGTCGCCCTGACCGCCGCCTCCGTGTGGGCCGTCGTCGGCGGTACGACACTGGGCCGCGAGGCCCGCGCGATCGGCGGGGCGCTCGCGGCCGGCGACCTTGAGGTGGCGCGCGAGCGGCTGCCCCACCTGTGCGGCCGTGACCCCCAGTCCCTGGACGGGCCCGCGATGGCCCGCGCGGTCGTCGAGTCGGTCGCCGAGAACACCTCGGACGCCGTCGTGGGCGCCCTCTTCTGGGGCGCGGTCGCGGGCGTGCCCGGCCTGCTGGGCTTCCGGGCGGTCAACACCCTCGACGCGATGGTCGGTCACAAGTCCCCCCGCTACCGGCGCTTCGGCTGGGCCTCGGCCCGCCTCGACGACCTCGCCGGCTGGCCCGGCGCCCGGCTCACCGCCGTACTCGCCACCCTGGCGGGCGGAAACCCCCGGGGCGCGCTGCGCGCCTGGCGGGCCGACGCCGGGAAGCACCCGAGCCCCAACGCGGGCCCGGTGGAGGCGTCCTTCGCGGGAGCGCTCGGCGTACGGCTCGGCGGGACCCTCTCGTACGGCGGACGGGTCGAGCACCGGCCCGTGCTGGGCGGGGAGGGGCGGGCCGTCGAGGTGGCCGACATCGACCGGGCGGTCCGGCTGTCCCGCCGGGTGACCTGGCTGACCCTGGCCGCCTGTGCGGGCGGCCGGATCCTGACGAACGCGGTGAAGCGGAGGTACGCATGAGGGGCGGGGGGCTGCTCGTCGCCGGGACCACGTCCGACGCGGGCAAGAGCGTCGTCACGGCCGGCATCTGCCGGTGGCTGGTCCGGCAGGGCATCAAGGTGGCGCCGTTCAAGGGGCAGAACATGTCCCTGAACTCCTTCGTGACGAGGGAGGGCGCGGAGATCGGGCGGGCGCAGGCCATGCAGGCGCAGGCCGCCCGCGTCGAGCCGACCGCCCTGATGAACCCGGTGCTGCTCAAGCCCGGCAGCGACCGCTCCAGCCAGGTCGTGCTCATGGGGAAGCCGGTCGGCGAGCTGAGTGCCCGCGGCTACCACGGCGGCCGGCAGAAGGAGCTGTTCGAGCCCGTCCTCGCGTGCCTGGAGGAGCTGCGGCACACGTACGACGCGGTGATCTGCGAGGGCGCGGGCAGCCCGGCCGAGATCAACCTGCGGCGCACCGACATCGTCAACATGGGCATCGCCCGGGCCGCGCGGCTGCCCGTCGTGGTCGTCGGCGACATCGACCGGGGCGGGGTCTTCGCCCAGTTCTTCGGGACGACGGCCCTCCTCGCGCCGGAGGACCAGGCGCTGGTCGCCGGGTATCTGGTGAACAAGTTCCGGGGCGACGTCACGCTGCTCGAACCGGGCCTCGACATGCTGTACGACCTCACCGGACGCCGCACCCTCGGTGTCCTGCCGTACGCGCACGGGCTCGGCATCGACGAGGAGGACGGCCTGCGCGTCTCGCTGCGGGGCGCGGTGCGCGAGTCCGTGGTGGCGCCGCCGCTCGGCGCGGACGTGCTGCGGGTCGCCGTGTGCGCCGTGCCGCTGATGTCCAACTTCACCGACGTGGACGCGCTCGCCGCCGAACCGGGGGTCGTGGTGCGGTTCGTCGACCGGCCCGAGGAGCTGGTCGACGCCGACCTGGTCGTCGTGCCCGGCACCCGGGGCACCGTGAAGGCGCTGGCCTGGCTGCGCGAACGCGGCCTCGCGGACGCGCTGGCCCGCCGGGCCGCCGAGGGCCGTCCCGTGCTCGGCGTCTGCGGCGGCTTCCAGGCGCTCGGCGAGCGCATCGACGACGAGGTCGAGTCGAAGGCGGGCACGGTCGACGGGCTCGGCCTGCTGCCCGTACGCGTGCGGTTCGCGCCCGAGAAGACGCTGGCCCGGCCGGTCGGCGAGGCGCTCGGCGAGCGCGTCGAGGGCTACGAGATCCACCACGGCGTCGCCGACGTCGTGGGCGGCGAGCCGTTCCTCGACGGCTGCCGCGTCGGCGCGGTGTGGGGCACCCACTGGCACGGCTCCCTGGAGAGCGACGGCTTCCGCCGGGCGTTCCTGCGCGAGGTCGCCGCCGCCGCGGGGCGCCGCTTCGTCCCGGCCCCCGACACCTCCTTCGGCGCCCTGCGCGAGGAACAGCTCGACCGCCTCGGCGACCTGATCGAGGAGCACGCCGACACCGGAGCGCTGATGCGGCTGATCGAGAAGGGCGCGCCGGAGGGGCTGCCGTTCGTGCCGCCCGGGGCGCCGTGAGGGCCGCCGGCACGGCCGTCCCCGCCGGTGCGGGCGACCGGCCGGAACTCCGCCCGTGGCCGGGCTGACGGCGAGGCCGTCCCCGCGTCCGCGGGGAGCACCGCACCACGACGGCCCGGCAGGGCCGCACAGACACTTCCGATCGCAGCAGTTCCCTCGAAAGGGGTATCGGCTCATGGCCTCCGTTCCCTATCCGTTCACCGCCGTCGTCGGCATGGACGACATGCGGCTGAGCCTGCTGCTCAACGCCGTCTCGCCGAACATCGGCGGCGTGCTCGTGCGGGGTGAGAAGGGCACGGCCAAGTCGACGATCGTGCGGGGCCTGACGGCCCTCCTGCCCGCCATGGGCGTCGTCGCGGACTGCCGCTTCTCGTGCGCCCCGGAGGCGCCCGATCCGGAGTGCCCCGACGGGCCGCACGAGCCCGCGCCGGGCGTCTCGCGCCCGACACGCCTGGTCGAACTGCCCGTCGGCGCCTCCGAGGACCGTCTCGTCGGCGCCCTCGACATCGAGAAGGCGCTCGCCGAGGGCGTGAAGGCGTTCGAGCCGGGCCTGCTCGCGCAGGCGCACCGGGGCATCCTGTACGTCGACGAGGTCAACCTGCTGCACGACCACCTCGTCGACCTCCTCCTGGACGCCGCCGCCATGGGCGCCTCCCACGTCGAGCGCGAAGGCGTCTCCGTACGGCACGCGGCCCGCTTCCTGCTGGTCGGCACCATGAACCCGGAGGAGGGCGAGCTGCGGCCGCAGCTGCTCGACCGGTTCGGTCTGACCGTGGAGGTGGCCGCCTCCCGCGAGCCGGAGCAGCGGGTGGAGGTGGTGCGGCGCCGGCTCGCGTTCGAGGACGACCCGGCCGCCTTCGCCGCCCGCTGGGCCGGCGAGGAGGCGGCGCTGCGCGAACGGATCGTCGCCGCGCGGGAGTTGCTGCCGCGGGTGGTGCTCGGGGACGCGGCGCTGCTGCAGATCGCGGCGACCTGCGCCGCGTTCGAGGTGGACGGCATGCGCGCCGACATCGTGATGGCGCGGACCGCGACCGCGCTCGCCGCGTGGGCCGGGCGCACCGAGGTGACCTCGGAGGACGTGCGGCAGGCGGCCCTGCTGGCCCTGCCCCACCGTCGTCGGCGCTCGCCCTTCGACGCTCCGGGCCTGGACGAGGACAAGCTCGACGAGACGCTGGAGCGGTTCAAGGGCGAGGAGCCGGACGAGGACCCGGAGCCGGACGGCCCGGGTGGCGGAGGGCCCGACGGCGGTGGCGGTGGCGGGATCCCGCCGCAGGGCGAGGGGCCGGCGGACGGGAGCGACGGTGCGGGGCGCGAGGAGTCCTCGCTGCCCGAGCAGTCCCCGGCGTCCGAGGAGGCTGCGGCGTCCGAGGAGGCTCCGGCGTCCGCGCCGCGGGGTGGCGGCCCGGGGGCCGGTGAGCGCGCCGCGGTCGCGGCCGGTGAGCCGTTCCGTACGAAGATGCTGAGCGTTCCCGGCCTCGGCGAGGGCGCCGCCGGACGCCGCTCGCGGGCCAGGACCGCGCACGGCAGGACGACGGGCTCCACCCGGCCCCGGGGCGCGCTGACCAAGCTGCATCTGGCGGCGACGGTCCAGGCCGCCGCCCCGCATCAGAAGGCGCGCGGCCGGTCCGGGCCGGGTCTCGTGGTGCGCCGGGACGACCTGCGGCAGGCGACCCGGGAGGGCCGGGAGGGCAATCTGGTCCTGTTCGTCGTGGACGCCTCGGGTTCGATGGCGGCGCGGCAGCGGATGAGCGCGGTCAAGGGGGCGGTGCTCTCGCTGCTGCTCGACGCGTACCAGCGGCGCGACAAGGTCGGTCTGGTCACCTTCCGCGGCCGGGACGCGGAGGTCGCGCTGCCGCCGACCTCGTCCGTGGACGCGGCCGCCGCCCGCCTGGAGAAGCTGCCGACGGGCGGGCGGACCCCGCTGTCGGCGGGCCTGCTGAGGGCCCATGAGGTGCTGCGCGTGGAGCGGCTGCGGGATCCCTCGCGGCGCCCGCTGCTCGTGGTGGTGACCGACGGGCGGGCGACCGGTGGCGCCGGGGATCCGGTGGCGCTCGCGGCGCGTGCCGCGCGGCTGCACGCCGCCGAGGGCACGGCCGCGGTGGTCGTGGACTGCGAGTCGGGGCCGGTGCGGCTCGGACTCGCCGGGAACCTGGCCCGTGATCTGGGCGGGACGGCCGTGACGCTGGACGAGCTGCGCGCCGACTCGATCGCCGGGCTCGTCAGGAACGTACAAGGCAACAGCTCTACGAGGAGGGCCGCATAGTGCCGCAGGGACAGCCGACCGTCGTTCCGGACGACGGACTGACCACCCGCCAGCGTCGTAACCGGGCGCTGGTGATGGTGCACACGGGCGTCGGGAAGGGGAAGTCGACGGCCGCCTTCGGCATGGCGCTGCGCGCCTGGAACCAGGGCTGGCCGATCGGGGTGTTCCAGTTCGTCAAGTCCGCCAAGTGGCGGGTCGGCGAGGAGAACGCGCTCAAGGCGCTCGGTGAGACGGGCAAGGGCGGCACGGTCGTCTGGAACAAGATGGGCGAGGGCTGGTCCTGGATCCAGCGCGAGGTCGCCGAGGGCGAGCAGACGCACGAGGACAAGGCGCGCGAGGGCTGGGAGCAGGTCAAGCGGGACCTCGCCGAGGAGCGGTACAAGTTCTACGTCCTCGACGAGTTCGCGTACCTGCTGCACTGGGGGTGGATCGACACCGCCGAGGTGGTGGAGGTGCTGAGGAACCGTCCGGGGCAGCAGCACGTCGTCATCACCGGCCGCAACGCCCCTCAGGAGCTGATGGACTTCGCGGACCTGGTGACCGACATGTCGAAGGTGAAGCACCCGATGGACGCGGGTCAGAAGGGCCAGCGGGGCATCGAGTGGTAGCACGTCTCGTCATCGCCGCGCCGTCCTCCGGTGCGGGCAAGACCACGGTCGCGACGGGCCTGATGGCCGCGTTCGCGGGCCGTGGTCTGGCGGTCTCCCCGCACAAGGTGGGTCCGGACTACATCGACCCGGGCTATCACGCGCTGGCGACGGGCCGGCCGGGCCGCAACCTGGACGCGTACATGTGCGGTACGGAGCTGGTCGCGCCGCTGTTCGCGCACGGGGCGCGGGGCTGTGACCTGGCGGTCGTCGAGGGTGTGATGGGCCTGTACGACGGCGCCGCCGGCCAGGGGGAGCTGGCTTCCACCGCGCAGGTGGCGAAGCTGCTGCGGGCGCCGGTGGTGCTGGTCGTGGACGCCTCGTCGCAGTCGCGTTCGGTGGCGGCGCTGGTGCACGGCTTCGCCTCGTGGGACCCGCAGGTGCGGCTCGGCGGGGTGATCCTCAACAAGGTCGCCACCGACCGGCACGAGGCGCTGTTGCGGGAGGCCCTGGAGGAGTCGGGCGTGCCGGTCCTGGGCGTGCTGCGGCGGGCGCCGGCCGTGGCGACGCCGTCGCGGCACCTGGGTCTGGTGCCGGTGGCGGAGCGGCAGGCGCAGGCGGTCGAGGCGGTGGCGGCGCAGGCGGAGCAGGTGCGGGCCGGGTGCGACCTGGACGCGCTGCTGGCGCTCGCGCGGAGCGCGCCGGAGCTGTCCGGCGCGCCGTGGTCGGCCGTCGACGCGGTGCGGACGCCGGAGCCGTCCGGCGCGCCGCGGCCGGCCGCCGGGGAGGTGCCGACGCCGGTCCGGGGGGCGCCGCGGATCGCCGTCGCCGGGGGCGCGGCGTTCACGTTCTCGTACGCCGAGCACGCGGAGCTGCTGTCGGCGGCCGGGGCGGAGGTCGTCACCTTCGATCCGCTGCGGGACGAGGCCCTGCCCGAGGGGACGAGCGGCCTCGTCATCGGGGGCGGTTTCCCCGAGGTGTACGGGGAGGAGCTGTCGGCCAACGAGCCGCTGCGCGAGGCCGTGGCGGGGCTCGCCGCGGCGGGGGCGCCGGTCGCGGCGGAGTGTGCGGGGCTGCTGTATCTCGCGCGGTCGCTGGACGGGCGGCCGATGTGCGGGGTGCTGGACGCGGACGCGCGGATGTCGGAGCGGCTGACGCTGGGCTACCGGGACGCGGTGGCGGTGAGCGACAGCGTGCTGGCGGCGTCCGGGACGCGGATGCGGGGGCACGAGTTCCACCGGACGGTGATCGAGCCGGGTGCGGGCGAGCGGGCGGCCTGGGGGCTGCGGCAGCCGGAGCGCCGGGTGGAGGGCTTCGTGCGGGGCGGGGTGCACGCGAGTTATGTGCACACGCACTGGGCGGGGGCCCCGCGGGCTGCGGTGCGGTTCGTGGCGCACTGCGCGGGCGGGCCGGTCGCGTGAGCTCAGCCGCCGGACAGGCCCACCACGAGCCAGATGAAGGCCACGCCCGCCACCGTGCACAGCAGGGTGGTGCGGGCGGGGTGTTCGTGGTGGGCCTCGGGGAGGATCTCGGCGGCCGCGAGGTAGAGCAGGGCGCCGCCGAAGAAGCCGAGATAGCAGCCGAGCAGTTCCTCCGGAAGGGTGAACAGCAAGGTGGAGGCGGCGCCGGCGATCGGGGCGAGCGCGTCGGCGACGAGCATGGCGACGGCCCTGCGGCGGGCGTTCCCGTACAGGCTGGTGATCGTGTACGTGTTGAAGCCGTCGGCGAAGTCGTGGGTGATGACGGCGAGGGCGACGGTGGCGCCCATGCCGCCGCCGACCTGGAAGGCGGCGCCGAGGGCGATGCCGTCCATGAGGCTGTGCAGCACCATGGCCGCGGCGGCGGTGAGTCCGACCTGCGGCACCCTGTCTCCGGCCTCCGCCCCGTGCGCGGCCTGGCGGACGGCGAGCAGGCGTTCCACCACATGGGCGAAGAGGAAGCCGCCGGCGAAGAGCAGCAGGGCCTCGGGGACGCCGAAGACGGGGGTGTGCGCGGCCTCCAGGGCCTCGGGCAGCAGGTCGAGTCCGACGACGCCGAGCATGAGGCCGCCGGCGAGGCCGAGGACCAGGTGGCGGCGGTCGGTGACGCGCTGGGCCGTCCAGCCGCCGAACAGCGTCATGAGGAACGCGCCGAGCGCGACGACTACAGCCATGGGGCTTTGCTATCGGATCGAGGCGCCCGCGCGCACCTCGGCTCGGCGGTGGTGGTCGGGGTCGGCGCCCGGTCGGGGGTCGCGGCCCGGGAGGTGCTCGGTCTGGTCGGGGCGGCCCTGCGGGAGGCGGGGCTGACCGGCGGGGACGTGGCGGCCCTGGCGACGCTGGACGTGCGCGCGGCGGAGCCGGGGATCGTCGCGGCGGCGGAGCGGCTCGGGGTGCCGGTGCGGGCCTTCGGGAGCGAGGAGCTGGCGGGGGTGGCCGTGCCGCACCCCTCGGCCGCCGCGCTGGCGGCGACGGGCACGGGTTCGGTGGCGGAGGCGGCGGCGCTGCGGGGGGCGGGGCCGGGGGCGGAGCTGGTGGTGCCGAAGCGGAAGACGCGGCACGCCACTTGCGCTATCGCCCGTTCCGTACCGTTTTGCCCGAACGAAGTTGCGTACGCCACACGGTTGTTGCCCTCGACCCACGGGTACATCGCTGGCAAGCTCGCCTCTCCCCCCACGTGCACCATCCCCATCCCCACCCCCCACACGACGGCGGCCATGGACATTCCTACATCTGCTGACGCGCACGATCTGAGACACCACGGCGACGCCGAGGTGCGGGACGAGAAGCTGATCGACCTCGCGGTCAACGTGCGGACGAACACGCCGCCGGAGTGGCTGCGGGCCCGCATCGCCGATTCGCTCACCGGCCTGGCGGCCTATCCGGACGGCCGGGCGGCGCGGGCGGCCGTGGCCGAGCGGCACGACCTGCCGGCCCGGCGGGTGCTGCTCACGGCGGGTGCGGCGGAGGCGTTCGTGCTGCTGGCGCGGGCGCTTCCGGCGCGGCGGCCGGTGGTGGTGCATCCGCAGTTCACCGAGCCGGAGGCCGCGCTGCGGGACGCCGGTCACGAGGTGGAGCGGGTGCTGCTGCGCGAGGAGGACGGCTTCCGGCTGGATCCGGCGGCGGTTCCCGAGGACGCGGATCTGGTGGTGATCGGCAATCCGACGAACCCGACGTCGGTGCTGCATCCGGCCGCCCGGATCGCCTCCCTGGCCCGTCCGGGGCGGACGCTGGTGGTCGACGAGGCGTTCATGGACGCGGTCCCCGGTGAGCGGGAGTCGCTGGCCTCGCGGACGGACGTGCCGGGTCTGGTGGTCCTGCGCAGCCTGACGAAGACCTGGGGTCTCGCGGGGCTGCGGATCGGCTACGTGCTGGCCGAGCCGGAGACGGTGGAGGCGCTGGAGCGCGTACAGCCGCTGTGGCCGGTGTCGACTCCGGCGCTGGTGGCGGCGGAGGCGTGCATGTCGCGGACGGCGCTCGCCGAGGCGGAGGAGGCGGCGCACCGGATCGGGGTGGAGCGGGCGCATCTGCTGGCGGGGCTCGCGGAGTTCGACGAGGTGCGGGCGGTCACGGCGGCGGAGGGTCCGTTCGTGCTGGTCCGCATCGAGGGCGCGGACGCGGTACGGGACCGGCTGAGGGCGCTCGGCTTCGCGGCCCGGCGCGGCGACACCTTCCCCGGGCTCGACCGGAACTGGCTGCGGCTCGCGGTGCGGGACCGGGTGACGACGAACCGCTTCCTCCAGGCCCTGGACCAGGCGCTGTTGCTGCTGGGCTGAGCCGGGCACGGACACGCACGCTGTGCCGGGCCGGGCAGGACACGCACGCTGTGCCGGACCGGGCAGCACACGCACGCCGCGCCGGGCCGGGCAGGACACGCGCGGGGGTGGTGCCGGGCCGGCACCACCCCCTTCGCCCCCTTCTTCCCCCTCGGGCCGGTCAGCCGCGGGCGCGTGCCCGGCCGCGGGCCAGGACGAGCGCGCCGCCGCCCACGCCGAGCAGCAGGACCGCGCCGCCGGCGAGGTACGGGGTCAGCGAGCTGCCGCCGGTCTCGGCGAGGTTCTGGGTGGGGGTGCTGCCGCCGTTCTGGGTCTGCACGCCGGTGTCACGGCTGGGCTGGGCGGACGGCTCCTTCGTGGGCGGCTCGGAGGGCTGCTGCGAGGGGCGCTCGCTCGGGCGGGTGCCGGCCGGGGTGACGCAGGTGGCCTCGGCGAGGGTGACCTTGCCCTTGACCTCGGCGACGTTGAGTTCGAGCGGGTTGACCGCCACGGTCAGTTCGAGAGCCGTGGCGGCGGCGGTGCGGGAGGTGGTGGAGGTGCGGGAGAGGTCGAGGACGACCTCTCCGACACCGGGGACGGCCACCTTGGTCCGGCCGCCGGTGGACAGGGTGGTGGTCTTGCCGAGGACGGTGACGTGGCCGAGGAGGTTGGACGCGGCGACGGGGCGCTTGCCGGCCTCGCAGACCGCCTCGGAGGTGACCTTCTCCAGCTCGATCAGCGACAGCAGCGGCAGGCCGGGGACGTGGACGCGGGCCTTGACGAGGTTGACGTGCCCCTTGGCCGTGTCGCCCTCGACGGTCGCCTCGGCGGTGGCGACGTCCGCCTTCAGGATGTCGACGGGCTGCCCGCCCTCGGCCCCCCGCACCTTCACGCTGAGCGCGGTCTTCTCGGCGCTGGCGGGGGCCTCGACCTCGTTGAGGGAGGCGCGCACCGGCACGCTGACGGCCTTGTTCAGGAGGTCGACGTCGAGGCCGGTGCGCAGCACGACGGCGGTGGCGCGGCCTTCGCCGCCCTTGCCTCCGCCGTTCCCGGTGCCGCCCGTGGCGTGGGCGGCCGGGGCCGCGAGGACCAGGGGTCCGACGGCGAGCGCGGCGACGGTGGCCGCGGCGGCGGTGCGGCGTGCGGGCAGGCGGAAGGTGTTGCTGTTCACAGTGGTGGAACCCCCACGGGAGACATGGCGTCGCCGGCCGCTCGCCACGGGGACTGTGGGTCGGTGCGGCGTCGGCGACTCGAGACACCGGAATCTTTACGCACTGTGGGTGAACTGGCGGCCACCTGGCGTGACTTCACTCCAAAGGGTGGTTTCCGTGTTCGTATTCGATTCTTTCGGCACAGGCGTTCCCGCCTGCCCCGTGCGTCACGGGTGCGGAGGCTCCCGGGCGCGCACGCGGCAGGAGTGGGAACGACGCGGGCCGGGCGGGAGTAACGGTTCGTCAACCGGCGGCACGGCTCGCCGCGCCGTCCCGGGCGGGCCGCCAGTAGCCGAGCGCGTGCACGCGGTCCTTGGGGAGGGCGAGTTCCTTGCGGACGTACGCGGCGAGGGTGCGGGTGGTGGCGGTGTCGCAGGCGATCCAGACGTACGGGTCGGGGCTCGCGGCCACGAGCGCGGGCAGCTCCTGCCGGACCCGGGCGACCAGGGCCGCGCCGGCGTCCCGGCGGGGCACCCGGCGGACCTCGTGCAGCTCGCCGTCCAGGCGCAGCGGCAGCTGCGCGTCGGAGGCGTGGGCGGTCTCGAACCAGAGGGTGGCGGGAGTGCCGGGGAAGGCGTCGAGCAGGGAGTTGACCGCGGGCAACGAGGCGGCGTCGCCGACGAGGAGGAGACGGCCGGGCGCCGGGTCGGGCGCGGTGAAGCCGGTGCCCTGGAGGGTGGCGTCGAGGGTGTCGCCGGGGGCGCAGGTGCGCGCCCAGCGGCTGGCGACGCCGTCGTGGAGGGCGAACTCCAGGGCGAAGGTGCCGGTCCCGGGGTCCGGGTCGACGAGGGTGTAGGCGCGCTGGTGCGGCTTGCCGTCGTGGTCGAACCAGAGGCGCACCCACATGGTGGGGTGGACGTCGGCGGCGGCGAGCAGTCCGCCGTCGGTGAACCGCACCCGGCGGTAGTGCTCGGTGACCTGCTCCGCCCCCGTCACCGTGAACGTGAAGTCCCTGCCGCGCAGCAGCTTGAGGACGACGCCCTCCCAGCCGTGGCCCGTACGACCCACCCTGCTCTCCTCCCCCTGGGGTCCTGTAGATTAATTTAGGCCAGCCTAACCTAAGAACAACGAGCGGATCGGGGTCGTACGCAGTGAGCATCGAGGTCTTCCGGGACGCCTTCGGCGTCCCGCATCTGCGCGCCGCCGACGGCCTCGAACTGGCCCGCGCCCAGGGCCTCGTGACCGCCCGGGACCGCGCCTGGCAGCTGGAGGTCGAGCGGCACCGGGCGCAGGGCACGACGGCCGCCTTCCTCGGGGCGGCGGAGACCGGCTGGGACACCTTCGCCCGGCAGGCCAGGCTGGCCGACACCGCGCGCCGCTGCCACGACCGGCTCGACCCGGAGACGGCGGCGTGGGTGCGGGCGTACGCGGACGGGGTCAACGAGGGCCTGGCCGACGGGGCCCGGCGGGCGCCCGAGTTCGCCGCGACCGGTCTGGAGCCGGGCCGCTGGGAGCCGTGGACGCCGCTCGCGGTGTGGCTGTCCACCCACATCCTCTTCGCCGGCTTCCCCACCAAGCTGTGGCGGGACCGGGTCGCGCGGACGCTCGGCGAGGAGTGGACGGAGCTCTTCGCCACGGACGGGCCCGGCACGGCCGGCTCCAACGGCTGGATCGTCTCCGGCGCGCGGACCGCGAGCGGCGCGGCGATCGTCGCGGGCGACCCGCACCGCTTCATCGAGGCGCCCGGCGTCTACCAGCAGATCCGCCTGTCCTGCCCCGAGTACGACGTCGTCGGCCTCGCGGTCCCCGGCGTGCCCGGCCTCGCCCACTTCGGCCACACCGGCCGGGTCGCCTGGGCCATCACCAACGCGATGGCCGACTACCAGGACCTCTACCGCGAACGCCTCCGCCGCCTGCCCGACGGCCGGGTCGAGGCCCTCGGCCCGGACGGCTGGGAACCGGCCGCCGCGCACACGGAGACGGTCCACGTGAAGGAGCGGACCGCTCCGGTCGCGATCGAGGTGATCGAGACCGCCCGCGGGCCCGTGATCATCGGCGCGGAGGCCCCGGCGACCGGCGACCGGGGCGGCGCCCCGGACGGCGAGGGGCGCGGGGACGTCGACGGGGGCCGCCTCCCGGACGGCAACGGGCGCGGCGAGGGGCCTGGCGACGACGACGGGCCCGGCGACGGGCGCGGGGACGCTTCGGGGGCCGTGGGCACCGGGGCGGACGCACCGCCGGCCGCCGGCGCCGTCGGGGACACCGAGGGCGTCCAGGGCATCGAGGGCGCCGAGGGCTTCCAGGGCGTCGAATGGGAGGCCGTCAGCCTGCGCTGTCCGCCCCGGGTCACCGGCGAGCTCGGCTTCTCCGTGCTGCCGGCGCTGCTGCGGGCCCGCCGCGTCGACGACGTGGACCGGGCGCTCGACCGCTGGGTCGAGCCGGTGAACGTCGTGCAGGCGGCCGATGTCGACGGCGGCCTGCTGCACCGGGTCGCCGGACACGTGCCCGTACGCGACCGGTCCAACCAGCTGCGGGTCGTACCGGCGTGGGAGCCGGACCACGCGTGGCAGCCGGGGGGCAGCGAGATGCCCCGGGCCGAGGTGGACGGCTACGCCGTGATGGCCAACGCGCGCGGGATCGCCGCGCCGCTGGGCGTCGAGTTCGCGCCGCCGCACCGGGCCCGGCGGATCGCCGCGCTGCTCGACGCCTCCGCGTCCTGGACGCCGGCCGCGACGGCCGCCGTCCACACCGACACCGACAACCCCTCCGCCCGCCCGCTGCTCGACGCGGTGCGCAGGACCGAGGACGGCGGCCTCTCCCCCGCCGGCCGCGCGGTGCGCGAGCGGCTGCTCGGCTGGGACCGGCGGATGGCGGCCGACAGCACCGACGCCGGGCTCTACGCGGCGGTGCGCGGGGCCGTCGTCCGGCGCCTCGCCGGGCACGAGGTCTTCGCGGAGCTGCGCGAACCGGCCCCGTACCCCGCCCTGTTCCTGCCCTGGCTCGCGCTCGGCCCCCGGGTCGCGTTCGCCCTGGAGACGCTGCTCGTCTCCGGTCCCGTGCCGCCCGAGGACGTGGCGCGGATCGTCCGGGAGGCGCTGGAGGAGACCGGTGCGGAGGTCGCGGCCGGCCGCACCCCGCCCGCGTGGGGCGTGACCCACCGGCTGGCGCCCTGGCAGGCCCTCCCGGACGAGGACGACGCGCAGTGGCCGGGGCTCGCGGGCGACCACGACTGCGTGCTGTCGACCTCCAGCGTGCCCGGGTTCACCGACCGCAGCGCCCGCGCCTCGGCCGCCCGCTACGTCTGGGACCTCGCCGACCGCGACCGCAGCCTGTGGGTCGTGCCGTTCGGCGCCTCCGGGGTGGCCGGCGACCCGCACCACCGCGATCAGCTCCCCCTGTGGCTGCGGGGCGAGCTCGCCCCCGTCACCACCGACTGGAACCACCTCACCAAGGAATCCGCATGAGCAGAACCGAGCACGTCCAGACCGTCGAGGGCTTCGGCACCGTCCGGATCGACCGCGTCGACCCCGAGCGCGACGCGCCGCTCCTCCACGCGTGGGTGAACGAGGAGCGCGCCCGCTTCTGGGGCATGCACGGCACCACCGTCGAGCAGGTGCGGGAGATCTACGCGCACCTCGACTCGCTCACCACCCACCACGGATTCCTGGTGCACCGCGACGACGTGCCGGTCGCGCTCTTCCAGACGTACGACCCCGAGGCCGACCGGGTCTCGGAGTGCTACGAGGTGCGGCCGGGTGACATCGGCGTGCACCTGTTCGTCGGGCCGTCGGTCGCGCCGGAGCGGGGCTTCACCGAGGGCCTGCTGACGGCCCTGATCGACTTCGCGCTGACCGGCCGCAGCCGGATCGTGGGCGAGCCGGACGCCGCCAACGAGAAGGCCATCGCCCGGCTCGTGCGGGCCGGCTTCGAGCTGGGCCCGGAGGTCGTGCTGCCGGAGGTGGACCTGCCGGAGGTCTTCATCCCGGAGAAGAAGGCGCGTCTGGCCTTCTTCACCCGGTCCTGACCCGCGCCGCGGCCGTCAGCCGATCACCCGGCCGTTGACGATCACGCGGCGGGGCGCCGCGAGGACCCGGACGTCCGCGCGCGGGTCCTCGCCGTAGACCACGAGGTCGGCCGGGGCGCCCTCCTCCAGGGCGGGACGGCCCAGCCAGGAGCGGGCGCGCCAGGTGGTGGCGGAGAGCGCGTCCAGGGGCGGGATGCCGGCCTTGGTGAGCTCCTCGACCTCGGCGGCCACCAGGCCGTGCGGGAGGGAGCCGCCCGCGTCGGTGCCGACGAAGACCGGGATGCCGGCGTCCCAGGCGGCGCGGACCGTGTCGTAACGGCGGGCGTGCAGCCGGCGCATGTGGGCCGACCAGCGCGGGAACTTCTCCTCCCCGCCGTCCGCGAGGTGCGGGAAGGTCGCGATGTTGACCAGGGTGGGCACGATGGCGACGCCGCGCTCGGCGAAGAGCGGGATGGTGTCCTCGGTGAGGCCGGTGGCGTGCTCGACGCAGTCGATGCCGGCCTCGACCAGGTCGCGCAGCGAGTCCTCGGCGAAGCAGTGCGCGGTGACGCGGGCGCCGAGCCGGTGGGCCTCGGCGATGGCCGCCTCGACCTCGGCCCGGGGCCAGGACGGGGCCAGGTCGCCGAGGCCGCGGTCGATCCAGTCGCCGACCAGCTTGACCCAGCCGTCGCCGCGCCGCGCCTCCCGCCCCACGTAGGCGACGAGCTCGTCGGGCTCGATCTCGTGGGCGTAGTTGCGGATGTAGCGGCGGGTGCGGGCGATGTGCCGGCCGGCCCGGATGATCTTCGGCAGGTCCTCGCGGTCGTCGATCCAGCGGGTGTCGGAGGGCGAGCCGGCGTCACGGATGAGCAGGGTGCCGGCGTCGCGGTCGGTCAGGGCCTGCTTCTCGGCCGTGACCTCGTCGACGGGGCCGTGCTTGTCGAGGCCGACGTGGCAGTGGGCGTCGACCAGGCCGGGCAGCGCCCAGCCCTCGACGGTCAGGGCCTCGCCGGCGAGCCCGGCCGGCCGCTCGAACGTGATCCTCCCGTCGACGCACCACAGTTCGTCCCGTACGTCCTCCGGGCCGACGAGCACCCGCCCCTTCACCTGCAGCACCGTGTGATCGCTCATACCGGCACTCTACGAGGGTGCCCCGTTACGCTGACCCGGAGCTCCACCCGTAGCTCTCCGCTCCGCCCGTACCTCTGTATGCGATTCGAAGAAGGCACCACCGTGACCGTGACACATCCGCTTCTGGACCTGGCCCCGCTGACCGCCGCGCAGTTCGCGTCGATCGAGCGCCGGGTCGCCGCGCTGCTCCGCACGGAGCAGGACGTGGTGATCACCCAGGGCGAGGCGCTGCTGCCTCTGGAGGGCTGCATCCGCAGCGGGGCGCGGCCGGGCTCGACGGCGCTGAACGTCGTCACGGGGCCGTACGGGCAGACCTTCGGCAACTGGCTGCGGGACTGCGGTGCGACGGTGGTGGACCTGGAGGTGCCGTTCCACACGGCGGTGACCGCCGAGCAGGTGGCGCGGGCCTTCGAGGAGCACCCGGAGATCGGTTTCGTGTCGCTGGTGCACGCGGAGGCGGCGACCGGGAACACCAATCCGGTCGCGGAGATCGGCGAGGTGGTGCGGGCGCACGACGCGCTGTTCTACCTGGACGCGGTGGCGTCGATCGGCGCCGAGCCGGTGCTGCCGGACGCGTGGGGCGTCGACATGTGCATCATCGGAGCGCAGAAGGCGATGGGCGGTCCCGCGGGCGTCTCGGCGGTGTCGGTGAGCGAGCGGGCCTGGGAGCGGTTCGCCGCGAACCCGGCCGCGCCGCGGCGCTCGTACCTCTCCCTCCTGGACTGGAAGGAGCGGTGGATCGACGGTGGCCGCAAGGCGCTGCTGCACGCCCCGGCGCAGCTGGAGATGCTGGCCCTGGAGGCGTGTCTGGAGCGGATCGAGGCGGAGGGCCTGGACGCGCTGATGGCCCGGCACGCCTCGGCCGCTTCGGCGACGCGCGCGGGCGCGCTCGCGCTCGGCGGCGGCCTGGAGCCGTACGTCCACGAGGCGAGGGACGCGGCACCGGTCGCGACGACGCTGCGGACCCCGGCCGGGGTGGACGCCTCGGAGCTGGTGGCGAAGGCGCTGGCCGCGGACCCGTCGCTGCCGCTGATCGCGGGCGGCGGGTCGCTGGCGAAGGAGATGATCCGGGTGAACCACTACGGGGTGGACGCGACCCGGGGTGCGGTGCAGTCCTCGCTGGCGGCGCTGGGCGCGGCGCTGGCGGAGACGGGACGCGCGGTGGACCTGGAGGGCGCGCGCCGGGCGGTCACGGCGGCCTGGGCGTAGCCCGTACTGGCCGGTGGCCGCCCGTTGTCGCGGCGGCGGCCTCGGCGTGGCCCGTACGAACTCGTGGCCGCCCGCCGTGACGAAGGCGGCCTCGGTGTGACCCGTGGGCCCGTGGCCGCCCGCCGTCGCGGCTACAGCGTCGGGTAGTCGGTGTAGCCGCGGTGGTCGCCGCCGAAGAAGGTGGCCGGGTCGGGGGTGTTGTACGGGCCGCCGGCCCTCAGGCGGGCGGGCAGGTCGGGGTTGGCGAGGAACAGCGCGCCGAACGCGATGAGGTCGGCGGTGCCGTCCTCGATCAGGGCCAGGGAGTCGGGGCCGGTCGGTCCCTCGGTGGCCGGGTTGAGGACGAGCGCGCCGGAGAACCGCTTGCGCAGGGCGAGGGTGAGTTCGCGCAGTGCGGGTCGGGTCTCGGTGACGTGGAGGTAGGCCGGGCCGAGGGGTTCGAGGGCGTCCACCAGGCGGGTGTAGGTCTCCTCGGTGTCGGTCTCGGTGATGTCGTTGTACGGGTTGGCCGGGGAGAGCCGGATCGCGGTGCGCTCGGGGCCGATCTCCTCGGCGACGGCGCGGACGACCTCGACGGCGAAGCGGATCCGGTTCTCGACCGGGCCGCCCCACTCGTCGGTGCGCAGGTTGGAGCCGGTGGCGAGGAACTGGTGGACCAGGTAGCCGTTGGCGCCGTGGATCTCGACGCCGTCGAAGCCGGCCTCGACGGCGTTGCGGGCGGCGGCGGCGAAGTCGGCGACGGTCTCGCGCACCTGGTCGCCGGTGAGTTCGCGCGGGGCGACGAAGTCGATGAGGCCGGTGCCGGCGAAGAGCTGTCCGGCGGGGGTGACGGCGGAGGGGGCGACCGGGTGGAGGCCGTCGCCGAGGACCTGGGGGTGGCTGATCCGGCCGGCGTGCATCAGCTGGGCGAAGATCTTTCCGCCGCGCTGGTGGACGGCGCCGGTGACCTCGCGCCAGGCGGCGATCTGCTCCCTGGTGTGCAGGCCGGGGGTCTGGGGGTAGCCCTGGCCGACGGCGCTGGGCTGGATGCCCTCGCTGACGATGAGGCCCGCGGAGGCCCGCTGGGCGTAGTACTCCGCGGTGAGCGGGGTGGGGACGCGGCGCTCGCCGTCGGCCCGGCTGCGGGTCATGGGAGCCATGGCGATGCGGTTGGCGAGGTGGGTGCCGGCGAGGTCGAGGGGGTCGAAGGCGGTGGTCATGGCGGTTCCCTCACATTTTATGTGGTCGGCCAACCATCTCCGTGCAGGCCACTGTAACGCATTGCTTGGCCGACCAAGATAATGTGGTGGGAGAGACCTCCCGAGGAGCGCAGAGATGTCCGAGAACGACCCCGCCTGTACCGCCACGGCGGACTGCCTGCCGTCCGCCGCCCGCGGCGGCCCGCTGAGCTACGCCCTGTCCCGGGTGGCCCGGCTGCACCGGATCGCGGCCGGCCGGCACCTGCGGGAGCTGGGCCTCTATCCGGGGCAGGAGTTCTTGATGATGGCGCTGTGGGACTGCGGCCCGGTGCGCCAGTCCGCCCTCATCCAGGCGCTGGGGCTCGATCCGTCGACGGTCACCAAGATGCTCCAGCGCCTGGAGCAGTGCGGCCATGTCCGCCGCCGCCCCGATCCGGCCGACCGGCGGGCCGTGCTGGTCGAGGCGACGGAGGAGGGCGAGGCCCTGCGGGCCCGCGTCGAGGCGGTGTGGTCACGCCTGGAGGAGGACTCCCTGGCCGGATTGGACCCGGCCGAACGCGACGTCCTCACCCGCCTGCTCGCCCGCCTGGAGGAGAACCTCTGCCACGAGGCGGGCGACGGGGCCGGCGCCTGCCCGCCGCCGACCGACGGCGCGTAGCGCACGGACGGCTCGGCCCGGCGCTCAGCCCGCCAGGACCTCGAGGGCGCGGTCGACGTCCGCCGCGGAGTTGTAGAGGTGGAAGGAGGCCCGCAGGTTGCCGGCGCGGGCCGAGAGCAGCACGCCGGCCCCGCGCAGGGCGGCACTGCGGTCGCCGAGGCCCGGGACGCCGACCACCGTCGAGTCGTCCTGCACCGGCGGGTGGCCGAGCGCCGCGACACCGGCCCGGAAGCGGGCGGCGAGGGCCTTGTTGTGCGCCTCGATGCGCTCGATGCCGACCTCCTCCAGGAGGGCGAGCGAGCGCGCGGCGCCGTGATACGACAGGAAGGCGGGCGGCTCGTCGAACCGGCGCGCGGAACGGGCCAGTTCGCGCACCGGACCGTAGCTGTTGACCCACAGCTGCTCACCGGTGACCCAGCCGGCGTGGATGGGCAGCAGGGTGTCCTGCGCCTCTTCGGTGACGGTGAGGAAGGACGCGCCGCGCGGGCAGAGCAGGTACTTGTAGCCGCCGGAGACGGTGTAGTCCCACTCCCCCGCGTACAGCGGGAGCCAGCCCGCGGACTGGGTGGCGTCGAGCAGGGTGCGGGCGCCGTGCGCCGCGGCGGCGGCGCGGATCGCGGCGAAGTCGGCCGTGCGGCCGTCCGCCGACTGCACGGCGGAGAAGGCGACGAGCGCGGTCTCCGGCCGGACGGACTCGGCGAGCCGCTCCAGCGGCACGAAACGGGTCTTCAGGTCGCCGCGGACGGTGAAGGGGGTGATGACGGAGGAGAAGTCGCCCTCGGGGAACAGGATCTCGGCCCCGGCCCGCATCGACTGCGCCACCATGCCGACGTGGACGGACACCGAGCTGCCGACGGCGACCCGGTCGGGAGTGACGTGGGCGAGCCGGGCGAAGGCGGACCGGGCCTCGTCGACGACGTCGAAGCTGCCCGCGCCGTCGGGACGCCCGGCGGCGGTCTCCTCGGCGAGGAGGGTGACGGCCTCGATGGTGCGGCGGGGCAGCAGCCCACAGGCGGAGGTGTTGAGGTAGGTCTGCCGGGGCGCGAACTCGGCGCCGCCGAGGGGCTCCAGGGTTTCCGTGGCTTCCAGAGATTCCATGGTCACAGCCTGGATCCCCCGCGACTCCAAGTCAATTGCCTAAATTCGCGGGAGATATCCAAGATTCGCTTATATCGGCAGCTCAGCAGGTGCTGCCGTCGATGTCGCAGGCGGCGGCGTCCCCGCCGACCGGCTGGAGGGTACGGCCCTGCCACGCCTGCTCCAGGGCCTGGGTGAAGACCTCGGCGGGCTGGCCGCCGGAGACGCCGTACTTCCGGTCGAGGACGAAGAACGGCACCCCGTTGGCGCCCAGCTCGGCCGCCTCGCGCTCATCGGCCCGTACGGCGTCGGCGTACGCGGACTCGTCGGCGAGCACCGCGCGGACCTCGGCCTCCTCCAGCCCCGCCTCGACGCCGAGGGCCACCAGCGTCTCGGCGTCGAAGACCGAGCGCTCCTCGGCGAAGTTGGCCCGGTAGGCCAGGTCGAGCAGCTCGTTCTGCCGGCCGCGGTCCTTGGCCAGGTGCAGCAGGCGGTGGATGTCGAAGGTGTTGCCGTGGTCGCGTCCGTCGCTGCGATACCCCAGGCCCTCGGAGCGGGCGTTGGCGGCCACATGGGCCTCCATGGCCCGGGCCTCGTCGAGGGTGCGCCCGTACTTCTTCGCCAGCATCTCCAGGACCGGGGCGGTGTCGCCCTTGGGCCGGTGCGGGTCGAGCTCGAAGGAGCGGTGCACGACCTCGACCTCGTCACGATGGGCGAAGGCCGCGAGCCCCTTCTCGAAGCGGGCCTTGCCGATGTAGCACCAGGGGCAGGCGATGTCGCTCCAGATCTCGACGCGCATGGGGGCTCTTCTCTCCTCGACGGGGACGGCGGACGGGCTGTTTCCGTGGCGGGAACGCCTCCGCCCGCCGGGTTCATTCCGCCACGGGGCCCGGTGTGAGCCGCCCGACACCGGCACCCGCCCCCGCCCCGGCCCCGGCCCCCGCCAAGCGGTTGAACGAGGCCCGGTACGCGCTCGGGGTGAGGCCCGTTCTGCGCAGGAGGTGGCGGCGGAGGGAGTCGGCGCTGCCGAGGCCGGACTCGTGGGCGAGGCGGTCCATCGGGAGGGCGGTGGTCTCCAGGAGTTCCTTGGCCCGCTCGATGCGCTGGTGCAGCAGCCACTGGAGGGGGCTGACGCCGGTCTCGGCGAGGAAGCGGCGGGACAGGGTGCGGACGGAGACCCCGGCGTGCCGGGCCAGGTCGGTGAGGGTGAGGGGTTCGTCGAGGCGTTCCATGGCCCACGCGCGCGTACCGGCGAAGGAGACGCCGCGTTCGGGCGGCAGCGGGGTCTGGGTGAACTGGGTCTGTCCTCCGGGCCGTACCGGTGCCACGAGCGCGAGCCGGGCCACGGTGTTGGCGACGGCGGCGCCGTGGTCGGTGCGGATCACGTGCAGGCACAGGTCGATGCCGGCGGCGTAGCCCGAGGAGGTCAGCAGCGGTCCGTCCTGTACGAAGAGGACGTCGTCCTGGAGGTCGACTCCCGGGTGGCGTTCGGCGAGGAGCTCGCGGTAGGCCCAGTAGGTGGTGGCGCTGCGGCCGTCGAGGAGTCCGGCGGCGGCGAGCGCGAAGGAGCCGGTGCAGATGGAGGCGATCCGCTTGCCGTCGGCGGCGGCCCGGCGCAGCACGTCGAGGACGCGCGGATCGGGGTCGGTGTACGAGCCGCTGCCGGCGAGGACCACGGTGTCGGCGGCGGCGACGGCGTCCAGGGAGTGCGGCACGTGCAGGTCGAGGCCGCCGGTGGTGGCGACGGGGCCGGGGTCGGGCGTGCAGATGACGGTCTCGTAGCCGGGGCGGCCGTCGACCTCGACCTTGCCGAAGAGCATCTCCGGAATGGCGAGGTTGAACATGGAGACGGGCGGGGCGGCGACGACGGCGACGCGCCGGGGCGGGGTCATGGCCAGAACCTCCGGGGATATGGCATTCCGGCCACTACTGTACGGCCGCGGTGATCACCAGGCTGGACGCATGAGCACAACAGACCTCCTCCGCCCGCCCCTTGGTTCCGCCGTCGCACCGGAGCGCCGGCCGGGCACCGCACTCGCCGCCGCCATGCTGGGCTTCGCCCTCATCACCCTCGACACGTCGGTGGTGAACGTGGCCCTGCCCGCGATCGGCACCGATCTGCGGGCCGGGATGACCGGACTGTCATGGGTGGTCGACGCGTACACCCTGCCCTTCGCCGCGCTGCTGCTGTCCAGCGGCGCGCTCGCCGACCGGACCGGGGCGAGCCGTGCGTACGCCTTCGGGGTCGTCGTCTTCACGCTGGCCTCGGTCGCCTGCGGTCTGGCGCCGGGCCTGCCGTCGATGCTCGCGGCCCGTGCGGTGCAGGGCGCCGCGGCCGCGGTGATGCTGCCGGCCTCGCTGGCGCTGGTGCGGGAGGCGTACGGCGATCCGGTGCGGCGGGCCCGCGCGGTGTCGCTGTGGGCGGCGGGCGGCACGGTGGCGGTGGCCCTCGGTCCGGTCGCGGGCGGGGCCCTGACCACGGCGTGGAGCTGGCGCGGGATCTTCTTCGTCAACCTGCCGCTCGGGCTGCTGGCGCTCGCGCTGCTCACCCGGGTGGCCCGCTCGCCGCGGCGGCCCGCGCCGCTGGACCTGCCGGGCCAGCTGACCGCCGTGGTGGCGCTCACCGCGCTGACGTTCGCGGCGATCGAGCACGGCCCGCGGGCGTGGTGGGCGCTCGGGGTGGCGGCGGTCTCCTTCGCCGCGTTCCTGGTGATCGAGGCGCGTCGGCGGCATCCGATGGTGCCGCTGGACCTGTTCCGCAGCACCACGGTGGTCGTGGCGGTGACGGCGGGCGCGGCCAACACGGTCGCCTTCTACGGCATGGTCTTCGTCTTCGGCCTGTTCTTCCAGCAGGTGCTCGGTCTGTCGGCGCTCGGCGCGGGCCTGATGTTCCTGCCGATGACGGGGCTGCTCGCGGGGGTGAACGTGCTGTCGGCGAAGGTGGCGGCGCGGTACGGGGCCCGGTTGCCGATCGTCGTCGGCCAGGTCGTCGCGGTGGCCGGGCTGCTCGCCCTGCTCACCGTGGACGCGGGCACGGCGCGGCCGGTGCAGGCGCTGCTGCTCGTGCCGCTGGCGCTGGGCTGCGGCTTCTCCCTGCCGCCGCTGATCGCCGCCATGCTGGAGGCGGTTCCGGCGGAGCGCGCGGGCACGGCGGCCGGTCTGCTGAACGCGATCCGGCAGACGGCCGGGGCGCTGGCCGTGGCGGTCTTCGGCTCGCTCGCGGCCGACGGGGTGGCGGCGGCGCTGCGCGACGCGCTGCTGATCAGCGCGGGACTGCTCGCCCTGACCGCCCTGGGCTCGCTGCGACTCCCCCGCCACCGCGCCTAGGACGAAGGGTCTTCAGGACGCCTTGCGGTACTGGCCCGGCGCCATCCCGTACTCCCGTTTGAACGCCTTGGCGAAGGCGAACTCGGAGGAGTAGCCGGAGCGCCGGGCCACGGTGCGCAGGGGCAGGTCGTCGGTGCGCAGCAGCCGGCCGGCGGTCGTCATGCGCCACCAGGTGAGGTAGGCGAGCGGCGGGCGGCCCACCAGGGTGGTGAAGCGGCGGGCGAAGGCGGCGCGGGAGAGGCCGCCGAGCGCGCCCAGCTCCTCCACCGTCCAGGGGCGGGCCGGGTCGTCGTGGAGGGCGCACAGGGCGGTGGCGACGGCCGGGTCGCTGAGCGCCCCGGACCAGCCGGTGGAGCAGTCGGCGCGTTCGGTGAGCCACCAGGTGCGCAGCAGGTAGAGCAGCAGGGTGTCGAGGAGGGCGGGCACGATCGCGTCGGATCCGGGCTGGGGTTCGGCGAGTTCGGCGCCGAGCATCTCGACGGCGGCGCGCAGCCGGGGGTGGGCGCCGACCCGGGCGGGGATGTGGACGTACGGGGGGAGCCCGGTCAGCAGCGGGTGGGCGCGGTCCCGGCTCAACTGGTAGGCGCCGCACAGGAGCAGGGTCTCCTCGGCGTCGACGGGTCCGCGGTCGGGCGGGGTGGGCCAGCTGCCGTCGGGGGCGGGGAGCACGTCGACGAGCGGGGTGTCGGGGCGGTCGGCGAGGCCGTGGCCGGTGCCGTGGGCGAGCAGCACGACGTCGCCGGGGCCGAGCCGGACGGGTGCGCCGGTGCCGTCGGGGGCGCGGGGGTCGGGCGGCGGCAGCAGCCAGGCGGTGCCCTGGAGGACGACGTGGAAGCCGGCGCCCTTGCTGGGCGGGAAGCGGAAGCCCCAGGGTGCGAACCGGACCGTGCGGGAGGAGTGGGGGCGGCCGGTGCGCATGGCGGCGATGGCATCGCTCAGTACGTCCATGCCCGGCACCGTACCGTTCCCGTCGGGGAGCGAGACGATCGGACAGGAAGGGAAGTCGGGGGGACATGGATCGTCTCGACGGCGGTGCCTAGCGTCAGGGACATGGGAAACGACACGAAGACCACGGCGGTTCTGTTTCACCAGCTCGGCGGACCGGAGGTGCTGAGCGTGGAGGAGATCGCGCTTCCGGCACCGGGGCCCAGCGAGCTGAGGATGCGGGTGGAGGCGATCGGCCTCAACCGGGCGGAAGCGCTGTTCCGTTCGGGTGCGTACTACTACCCGGCCACGCTGCCCGGTTCGCGGCTCGGCTACGAGGCGGCGGGCCTGGTGGAGGAGGTCGGCGAGGGTGTCACGGCGTACGCGCCGGGCGACGCCGTGCTGGCGGCGGCCAACTTCGACTTCGGGGTGCACGGGGTGTACGCGGAGCGGGTGGTGCTGCGGGAGGAGTACGTGGTGCCGCGCCCGGCGGGGGTGGACGCGGTGGCCGGGGCGGCGGCCTGGCTGGCGTACTCCACGGCGTACGGCGGCATGGTGGAGGCGGGCGGGCTGCGGCCCGGTGGCCACGTGGTGATCACGGGGGCGTCGAGCGGCGTCGGCACGGCCGCGATCCAGACGGCGCTGCGGATCGGCGCGGTGCCGGTCGCCGCGACCCGCGAGCGGGCGAAGCGCGAGCGGCTGCTCGCCCTGGGCGCGCCGCACGTGGTCGTCACCGACGAGGAGGACCTGGTCGGGGCGGTGCGCGGGATCACCGGGGGACGGGGCGCCGATGTCGTCTTCGACGCGGTCGGCGGCCCCGGCTTCGCACGGCTGGGCGGGGCGCTGCGCCCGGAGGGCACGGCGGTGCTGTACGGCTGGCTGGACCGGCGGCCGGCCGAGGTGCCGCTGCAGTGGCCGCTGACCGTGCGCGGTTACGCCAACGGCGCGGTGGTGCGCACGGCCGAGGGCCGCGCCCGGATGGCCGGGTTCATCGGCTCGGGGCTGCGCGACGGCTCGCTGGCGCCGGTGGTCGCGGAGACCTTCGAGGGTCTGGGCTCGATGGCCGACGCCCACCGGCTGATGGAGTCCCACGCGCACATCGGGAAGATCGTGGTGCGGGTGTAGGTACGGGCCGCGGGCCGGAGCGGTGCTCCGGCCCGGGGCGCGCAGCACGGTGTCAGGAGCGCGGGACGCCCAGCGGGTTGTCGTCCCGCAGCTCCGGCGGGAGCAGGTGCTGGGGGGTGGACTGGTAGGTGATCGGGCGCAGCCAGCGCTCGATGGCGGTGCCGCCGACCGACGTGAAGGGGGTGGTGGTGGCCGGGTAGGGCCCGCCGTGGTGCTGGGCGTCGGCCACGGCCACGCCGGTGGGCCAGCCGTTGACGAGGAGCCGGCCGGCCAGCGGGGCGAGTTCGGCGAGGAGGGAGGCGGCCTCGGGGTCGCCGTCGGCGGTGTGGAGGGTGGCGGTGAGGTTGCCGGGGACGAGGGCGAGGACGGCGCTGATCTCCTCGCGGGAGGCGTAGCGGGCGACCAGGGTGACCGGCCCGAAGGTCTCCTGGAGGAGGGTGTGCCGGCCGCCTCGGAGCAGGTTGGCGGCGTCGGTGAGCAGATAGCCCGGCACGACGGTGTGCGGCCCGCCGGGTCCGGGGTGGACGGGGGCCTCGACGCCGTCCTCCTGGGCGTCCTCGTAGGTGGCGGTGAGGAAGTGGCCCCGCATCCTCTGAGCGAGCATCACGCCCGGTTCGGCGTCCTCGAGCGCGGCCGTCAGTGCGGCCGTGAAGCGTTCGCCCGCCGCGCCCGCCGGGGCGAGGACGAATCCGGGCTTGGTGCAGAACTGGCCCTGGCCGAGCGTCATGGAGGCGGCGAGTCCGGCGGCGAGCTCTTCCGCGCGTTCCCCGGCGGCGGCCTCGGTGATGACCACCGGGTTGAGCGAGCCGAGTTCGCCGTGGAAGGGGATGGGTACGGGGCGGGCGGCGGCCGCGTCGAACAGGGCGCGGCCGCCGTTCACCGAGCCGGTGAAGCCGGCGGCGGCGACCAGCGGGTGGCGGATGAGCTCCGTGCCGGCGTCGAAGCCGTGCACGAGCCCCACCACGTCCTCGGGGAGGCCGGCCTTGACGGCGGCGCGGCGCAGGAGGGCGGCGCAGAGCTCGGAGGTGGCCGGGTGGCAGGGGTGCGCCTTGATCACGACGGGGCAGCCGGCGGCCAGCGCGCTCGCGGTGTCGCCGCCGGGGACGGAGAAGGCGAGGGGGAAGTTGCTGGCGGCGTAGACGGCGACGACGCCGAGCGGGATCTTCATGCGCCGCAGGTCGGGGGTGGGCGGCGTGGTGGCGGGGTCGGGGCGGGAGATGCGGACGTCGAGGAAGGCGCCCTCGTCGACGATGGCGGCGAAGTAGCGCAACTGGGCGGTGGTGCGGGCCAGTTCCCCGGTGAGCCGGGCCGGCCCGAGGGCGGTCTCGGCGTCGGCGGCCTCGACGATCCGGTCCCGGGCCTCGTCCAGGAGATCGGCCGCGGTGCGCAGCAGCGCGGCGCGGGCGGTGCGGTCGGCCAGGGCACCGCGGGCGGCGTGCGCGGCCCGTACGGCCCGGTCGATGTCCTCGGCGGTGGCCTCGGTGGCGACCTGTTCCCGCGGCTTCCCCGTCCGGGGGTCCACGCTCCACACTGGTTCCGTCGTCACGGCTGATTCTGCTGCCACGCCACACCTCTCACCCATGTTGTTCGCTATTCTGAACACGGTCCCTGTAGGTGAACCCGACAGGGACTCTATGGACGGCCGAGCCGTCTCCACAAGAGGATTCCGGGAGAGGGGCGAGGGCGATGTCGACCAGCGACGCGGGCGGGGCCCAGGTCAAGTCGGCCGTACGGACGGTGGAGTTGCTGGAGTACTTCGCCGGACGGCCGGGCATGCACTCGCTCGCCGCCGTCCAGGAGGCCGTCGGCTACCCCAAGTCCAGCCTGTACATGCTGCTGCGCACCCTCGTCGAGCTCGGCTGGGTGGAGACGGACGCGACCGGCACCCGGTACGGCATCGGGGTGCGCGCCCTGCTCGTGGGCACCTCCTACATCGACGGCGACGAGGTCGTGGCCGCCGCCCGGCCGACTCTGGACCGGCTCTCCGACGACACCACCGAGACCATCCACCTGGCCCGGCTCGACGGCACGAACGTGGTGTACCTGGCCACCCGTCAGTCCCAGCACTACCTGCGGCCGTTCACCCGCGTCGGCCGCCGGCTGCCCGCCCACTCCACCTCGCTGGGCAAGGCGCTGCTCGCCACCCACAGCGACGAGCAGGTCCGCAAGCTGCTCCCGGAGACGCTTCCGGCGCTCACGGAGCACACGATCACCGACCGCGAGGAGCTCATCGAGGAGCTGCACGTCATCCGCGAGCAGGGCTACGCGGTGGACCGCGAGGAGAACACCCTCGGGCTGCGCTGCTTCGGCATCGCGATCCCCTACCGGACCCCGGCGCGCGACGCCATCAGCTGTTCGGTGCCGGTGGCCCGGCTGACCCCGGGGCACGAACAGCTCATCAAGGACGCGCTGTTCGACGCCCGCGACCGCCTCGCCCTCGCGACCCGCCGCCTCTGACCTCCGGGACGGGCCGACGCCTCTGACCGCCGCGACGGGCCGACGCCTCTGACCGCCGGGACGGGCCGACGCCTCTGATCCCCGGACGGGCCGACGGACCAGGTCACTCGGGGACGGGCCGACGGATCCAGCCCGAGCCCGGCCAGGCCACGGACGCCTTCGACGGGTCCCCCGGGGGGCGGGGCCCCGGCTCGTCCCCGCGGGCGGGCCGCCTCCCCCGCGCGGCGGAGGCGGTTCGTCGTACGGCAGGAGGTGCCGGGGCCGGTCCGGGCGGGAGCGTGGGGGCATGACCTCACCGATGCTCCCCGGCCCCGCCGCTCCGGAACCCGCACGCGTACCCGATCCCGCACCCGCACCCGCACCCGCACCCGCGGGCCGTCTCCGCCGGACGCTGCGCGCCCTCGCCGTCCTCGGCACCCTGCCGTACATCGGCCTCAAGGTGGCCTGGGTGGCGGGCAGCGAGGCCGGCATCCCCGAGGGCAGCGTGCTGCTGGAGCACCCGGGGCTGATGGCGGTCGTCAACGGGATCTCCGTCGTCGCCGACGCGGCCGTCGTGCTCCTCGCGATGCTCCTCACCCGGCCGTGGGGCCTGAAGGTGCGGGCCTGGCTGCTCGCCTTCCCGGTGTGGGCGGCCATGGGGCTGCTCGCCCCGATCATGACGGCCTACCCGGCCCAGGTGGTCGTCGCCCTCCTCGGCGGGCCGGGCTCCGCCTCCGCCGGACCGCCCGACGAGCCCTTCCTCGACCCCTGGGTCTTCCCGGTCGTCTACGGCGGTTTCATCGTCCAGGGCCTGACCCTCGGCATCCTCTTCGCCCTGTACTCCCGTGACCGCTGGGCCCACCTCTGGCGCGGGCGCCTCGGCGAGCTGCCCGCCACCGTGACCGGTCCCGGCGTGCGGGCCTGCGCCGTCGCCGGCGCCGTGCTCGCCCTCGTCCCGGCCGCCATGCACCTGCTGTGGGCCTGCGGGCTGACCGCGGACCTCTCCCCCCGACCCGCCGCCGTCCAGGACGCCGACAAGGCCGTCGTGGACGCCGCGCGCGCCGTCTTCCTGCTCGTCGCCGCCGGCACCGTGCCCGCCCTCGCGCTGCGCCGCCCGGCCGGCCGCCGGGTGCGCACCACCATGGCCCTGGCCTGGGTGTCCTCGGGCGCGGCCGGGTGCTGGGGCGCGTACATGGCGCTGGTCGCCCTGCTGCCCCTGGCCGATCCGGGCGAAGAACCGACGGCCCTGATGACCGCCACGTACGCTGGTGAGATGATCACCGGATTCCTGCTGGCCGGCTGCCTGGCCGTGATCCTGAGCCGACGGAGCCGGACCGCATGAGACGGGGCCGGCGGGCCCTGTTCGGGCAGCGGGCCAGACGGCGCTGGCTCCATCTGATCCTCGGCGGTGCCCTGTTCATGCCGTACTGGCTGGTGGGCACGCTGGTGGCGGGGCCGATCGCGGACGGCGGGACGATGTTCACCGGGAGCCCGGCGGTGCAGTTCGGCGCGTACGCGGTGGGGCTGCCGCTGGCCGCGCTCACCGCGCTCTTCCCGCTGACCCGCCCGATGTCGGTGGCGGCGGCGCGGGCGCTGTGCGGGGTGGCGCCCGGTCGGTTCGCGGAGGGGCCGGCCCGGGGCCGGGACGCGAAGGCGCGGACCGTCGCCTGGTTCACGCTGCACCTGGGGACGGGCGCCCTGGTCAGCGGCGCCAGCCTGGCGCTTCCGCCGTTCGCGCTCGCCGTGGCGGCGCTGCCGTTCTCGACGGAGCTGCGGACCTCCGAGATCGGACGGTTCTGGCACCTGGACGGGCCCTGGCTCGCCTGGGCCGGACTGCCCCTCGGACTCCTGATGTTGCTGGGGCTCGCCGCCGCCGCGGCGGGGACGGGCGCGCTCCTGGCGGCGGCGGCGCCCCGGCTGCTCGGGCCGAGCCCGACGGACCGGCTGGCCGCCGCCGAACGGCGCGCCGCCGAGCTCGCCGTGCGCAACCGGCTCGCCCGCGAACTGCACGACTCCGTGGGCCACGCGCTGAGCGCCGTCACCCTCCAGGCGGGGGCCGCCCGCCGGGTCCTCGACTCCGGCGCGGCCGATCTCGGCTTCGTACGGGAGGCGCTCACCGCGATCGAGGACACCACCCGGCGCACGGTCGGCGAACTGGACGCCGTGCTCGGCCTGCTGCGCAGCGGCGAGGACGACGGCGAGCTCTCCGCTCCCGGCCTGGACGCCCTCGACGCGCTGGTGCGGGGCGCGGGCCCGGCGGTGGAGCTGACGGTGCGGGGCGATCTCGCGGCGGTGCCGGACGCGGTGTCCCGGGAGGCGTACCGGATCGTGCAGGAAGGGCTCACCAACGCCGTGCGGCACGCGCGCGGGGAGAAGGTGACGGCGCGGATCGCGCTGTCGGGGGACGAACTGGAGATCAGCATGGAGAATCCGCTCACCGGCACGGCGCCGGTCGCCCGCCCGGACGGCGGTCGCGGCCTGCGCGGCATCGCCGAACGGGCCCGGCTGCTCGGCGGCACGGCCGGGGCGGGACCGCAGGACGGCCGCTGGCTGCTGTCCGCCCGGCTGCCGGTGGGGGCGGCGGGAACGCTCGGCCCGGCGGAAACGGCCGGAGCCGCAGGTACGCCGGAAACGGCCGGAGCCGCGGGTACGCCGGGAACGGCCGGAGCCGTGGGTGCGGCGGAAACGGCCGGAGCCGCAGGTACGCCGGAAACGGCCGGAGCCGCAGGTACGCCAGGGAGAGCCGGAGCCGCGGGTGCGGCGGAAACGGCCGGAACGGCGGCCCCGACGGGACCGAACGCACCGGCGGGAGGGGCCCGATGAACGCCCCCGCCTCCGTGCCCGTCCCCGCTCCCGCCCCCGTGTCCGAGGGCCCGGCCCTCAGGATCGTCGTCGCCGACGACGAGCGCATGGTGCGGACCGCGCTGCGCGTGATCCTGGACGCCGAGCCGGACCTGGAGGTGGTCGGGGAGGCCGCGACCGGCGCCGAGGCCGTGTCCGTGGTGCGGGAGCTGCGGCCCGACGTGGTTCTGATGGACGTCCGGATGCCCGAGATCGACGGCATCCAGGCGACCCGGCAGATCCTGTCCGGCCCCGACGGGCCCCGGATCGTGGTGGTCACCACCTTCGAGAACGACGCCTACGTGTACGACGCGCTGCGGGTGGGCGCGGCGGGCTTCCTGCTCAAGCGGGCCGCGCCGGAGGAGCTGGTGAGCGCGGTCCGCCTGGTCGCCCGCAGCGACTCCCTGCTCTACCCGGCGGCCGTCCGCGGCCTCGCCGCCGAGCACGCCCGCCGCCACCCGCCGGCCCCGCCCGCCTGGGCGGCCCGCCTCACCGAGCGCGAGGCGGACGTGCTGCGCCACATGGCCAAGGGCCTGACGAACGCGGAGATCGCCGGCCTGCTGGGGGTCGGCCCGGCGACCGTGAAGACCCATGTGGCCGCCGTCCTGTCGAAGACGGGCGCCCGGGACCGCACGCAGGCGGTGATCCTCGCGTACGAGTCGGGCTTCGTCCGGCCGAGCACCTGACGGCCGGCCCTCCCCGGCGGCCCGGCCCTCCCCGGCGGCCCGGCCCTCCCCGGCGGTCCGGCCCTCCGCTGAGGCCCTCCGCGCCCGGCCCGGATGAAGGTTTCGTGAGAAACCGGACACGTCCGGAACGCCGGCCGCCGGCCCGTTCGTCCCGCACATGGGATGAACAAGACGATCAGGCGCGCCTCGGTCTTCTCGCTGCTCCTGGTGCTCGCCCTCCTCGGGCGGGCCACCTGGGTGCAGGCGTACGAAGGCCGGGCCCTCGCGAACGACAAGAACAACCGGCGGCAGACCATCGCGCAGTACGCGCAGCCGCTCGGGAACATCGTCGTGGCCGGCTCGCCGGTCACCGGCTCGAAGGAGACGAAGGGCGGCGACCTCGCGTACAAGCGCTCCTACACCGACGGCGAGCTCTACGCGGCCGTCACCGGCTACAGCTCGCAGGCGTACGGGGCGACCCAGCTGGAGGGCATCTACGCCGACGTGCTCGACGGCACCGACACCCGCCTGAAGAACCCGCTGGCCGCGCTCACCGGCGAGAGCGCCGAGCCGGGCACCGTCCTGACGACGATCGACCCGGCCGTGCAGAAGGCGGGCTACCGGGCGCTCGGGAAGAAGAAGGGCGCCGCCGTCGCCATCGACCCGAAGACGGGCCGGATCCTCGGCATGGTGTCGACGCCGTCGTACGACCCGTCGAGGATCGCCGGCCTGACGGACGGGGACGCGTGGCGCGAGCTCACCGGCGACCCGGACAAGCCCCTGGTCAACAGGGCGCTGCGGCAACCGCTGCCGCCCGGCTCGACGTTCAAGCTGGTGGTCGCGGCGGCGGCCCTGGAGGACGGCCTGTACGGCTCCGTGGACACGGCGACCAACAGCCCGGACCCGTACACGCTGCCCGGCACGCGGACCGTGCTGCGGAACGAGAACGCGTCCGCGCCCTGTGAGAACGCCACCCTCCGCACCGCGCTGCGCTACTCCTGCAACAACGTCTTCGCGAAACTGGCCGTCGACCTCGGCCAGGACAAGGTGCGGGCGATGGCGGAGAAGTTCGGCTTCGGCGACAAGGAGCTGGACGTGCCCGTGCGGGCGTATCCGAGCGTGTACCCGACCGGCATGGACAGGGCGCAGACGGCTCTGAGCGGTATCGGCCAGTTCGAGGTGACGGCGACCCCGCTCCAGATGGCGATGGTGTCGGCGGCCCTCGCCAACGACGGCCTCATGGCGAGCCCGCACATGGTGTCCCGGGTCGTCGACTCCGACGGCGACGCCCTGCAGACGTACGAGGACGGGGACACCCGGCGGATCGTGTCCTCGTCGACGGCACAGCAGCTGCGCAGCGCGATGCGGACCGTGGTCGAGGAGGGCACCGGCACCAACGCGGCGATCGCCGGCGTCGAGGTGGGCGGCAAGACCGGCACGGCCCAGCACGGCGAGAACAACAGCAAGACGCCGTACGCGTGGTTCACGTCGTACGCGAAGGACCCGGCCACCGGCAAGGAGGTCGCGGTCGCGGTGTTGATCGAGGACTCGGGCGCGGCCCGCTCGGAGGTCAGCGGCAACGGGCTGGCGGCGCCGGTGGCGCAGAAGATGATGAAGGCGGCGCTGAAGTGACGTGAGGCGGGGGCCGGTTACGGGCCGGTCCGGGGCCCGGTCCCGGGGGGCCGGTCGCGGGCCGGTGCCCGCCGCACGATATGCAGGGGGCATGCTCTCGAACGCACGCCTGCCCCGTTCCCCGTCCGGCTGGACGATGGCCGTCTTCGGCGTGCTGGCCGCCGCCCTCGGTCTGGTCGGCCTGGTCTCCCCCGACACCACGATCCGGCTGATGGGCCTGACCCCGCTCGCCGGCCGTCCGGCCGGGGACCACACGGTGCTCTTCCTGACCGCCTCCTCGATGGCGGCGCTCAACATGGGCGTCTACTACGTGCTGGCCGCCCTCGCCGACTGGAAGCCCTTCTTCCGCTGGACCGTCCCCTTCCGCCTGCTGACCTTCACGGTCTTCACCCTCGCCGTGCTGACCGGCCGCGCCCCGGCCGGCTTCCTCGGCGTGGGCCTGTGGGAGGCGGCGGGCGCCGTCGCGACGGGCCTGGCGCTGCGTCACGAGTCGCGGCGGGCGGCCCGGGTCACGGCTTGAGGAGCGCGTCCGACACCGCCGCCAGGTACTCCGGGTCCGCCGGGACGGAGCCCGGCACGGCGTGGGCCAGCTGGGCGTGGCCCACGTAGCTGGTGTAGGCGAGGAGCCCGCGGCGGCGGGCCTCGGGCGGCGGGAAGCCGAGCAGTTCGAAGAGGTGGGCGAGGTAGCCGACCCGGCGTTCGGTGACGCGGGCGAGGGCCGCCCCGACCTCGGGGTGGTCGGCGGCGGCGAGCAGCCGCACCTCCAGGGGGTCCTCGGCGGCCGAGGCGGTCGCCCCGCGCAGGAGCGCGCCGAGGCGCGCGGCGGGGTCGGGTTCGGCGGCCTCCATGGCCGTGATGATCCGCTCGGTGGACAGCTCCTCCCAGCGGGCGAGGGCGGCCGCGACCAGCGCGTCGCGGTTGGCGAAGTGCCAGTAGAAGCTGCCCTTGGTGGCGCCGAGGCGGGCCGCGAGCGGTTCCACCGCGACTCCGGCGAGACCGCGCTCGGCGAGGGCGGCGAGGGCCGCGTCGGCCCAGTCGTCGGCGGTCAGACGCTTGCGTCCGGCTCCTCGGGTCCCGCTCCGCGGGGTGCCGCTCCCCGGGGAGCCGCCCGTCTCTCCTCCGCCCTTCGGGCGGGCCTCTCGTGCCTGGGGGTCCTCGTGCCGGCGCATATCTCCGTACGGTACCGTACGGTGAACATACGCTCCCGTATGGAGGTGCGGTATGCGCGGTCCGCGCACGATACGCAACGTCCACCAGAGGATCATCGAGGCCCCGGCCGAGACCGTCGGCGCCCTCGTCGACCGGCTCTCCGCGCCGGACGACCCCCTGTTCCCCACCCCGGTCTGGCCCGCGATGGTCCTCGACCGGCCCCTCGCCGTCGGCGCGGACGGCGGCCACGGCCCGGTCCGCTACCGCGTCACCGCCCACGAGCCGGGGCGGTCCGTCCGCTTCGACACCGACGACGACCTGGGTGCGGGCTTCCACCGGCTCGACGTCGAGCCGCTCGGGCCCGACCGGTGCCGGATCTCGCACGTCCTCGAAGTGGCCATGCCCCCGGTGGCGTTCGCCCTGTTCAAGCTGGTGGTCGAGCCGGTGCACGACACGATGATCGAGGAGATCTTCGACAACGCCGAGCGGGCCGCCCTCGGCTCCCTGCCGCATCCGCCCGCCCGTCGCTCCCGGCGCGCCCTGCTGGCCAACCGGCTGCGCTGGGTGAAGCCGGTTGCCGTCCCGGTCCCGGCCGAGGCCCGGTTGCTCCGCGGGGCCTTCGAGCGGCCGGACTTCACCGACGCCTGGCGCCTGCCGCTCGCCCCGGGCATGCCCCGCGACCCGCGGGCCTGGCGCCACCTGCTGCCCTTCGCCGAGCGGGGCGCCGAGGACCGCGAGCTCATGCTCGGCGAGGACGCGTTCCACCTGGACTTCCGCGGCTCGCTGGTGGTCGACGACGAGAGCGTCACCCTGGCGACGGCGGTACGGCTGCACAACACCTACGGCCGCCTCTACTTCGCGGTGGTGCGCCGGCTCCATCCGTACGTCGTCCGCCGGATGATGCGCCGTGCGCACCGGCGCGTCGCGTTCGCGACCCCTCCCGCCGGCGAGCGGAACCGGGAACTGCGCACGGCCCCCTAGGGAAGGTGCCCGATCCGGCCGGGCCTCCTCAGGCGCCAGCCTGCGGTCATGCGTGTTCCCCTCTATCTGACCGCCGTGCTGGTGTCCGGGTTCGGCACGACGGCGATGTGGCTGGTCTCCGGGATCTGGGTCAAGTCGCTCACCGGTTCCGACGCCCTGGCGGCCCTGACCGCCTTCGCCTTGTGGGCGCCCGCGCTCCTCGGTCCGCTGCTCGGCGCGGTGGTGGACCGGGTGCGCCGGCGTCCGCTGCTGGTGGGGGTGAACCTGGCGATGGCGGCGGTGCTGCCGCTGCTGCTCTGGGTCGACCGGGCCGAGCGGGTGTGGCTGCTGTTTGCGGTCCTCGTCGTGTACGGGACGCAGGGCGCGGTCCACGAGGCGGCGGAGGCGGCACTGGCGGCCGAGGCGTTCGCCCCGGAGCGGCTCGGGGACCTCAACGGGCTGCGGATGACCGTGAACGAGGCCGTGAAGCTGATCGCCCCGCTGGTGGCGGCGGGGCTCTTCGCCCGGTGCGGCGGTGGCCCCGTGGCGCTCCTGGACGCGGTGACCTTCGCCGTGGCGGCGGGGGTGTTCGCGCTGCTGCCGGTGCGGGAGGGGCGGCCGGTGCGGGGGCGGCGCCCTCGGGTGGCCGAGGGGGTGCGGCCGTTGTGGGAGTCGGCGGCGCTGCGGCCGCTGGTGCTGGCGGGCGGCTTCACGATGCTGCTCGCGGGGCTCAACGGGGCGGCGGTGTACGCCGTGGTGGACCGGGGGCTCGGACACTCCCCGGCGTACGCGGGCGTGCTGTACGCGGCCCAGGGCGCCGGGTCGGTGGCGGCCGGGCTGGCGGCGGGTCCGCTGCTGCGGCGCTTCTCCGAGCGCGGGCTCGCCTCGGCGGGCCTCGCCCTCTTCGCGCTGGGCGCGGCGGCCAGGGCGCTGCCGTACGACGCGGTGGCCCTGGGCGCGAGCGGGCTGATCGGGGTGGGGCTGCCGTGGGTGCTGATCGCCACGATGACGGCGGTCCAGCGGGGCGTGCCGGCACGGGCGGTGGGCCGGGCGGTGGGGACCGCGAACACCCTCGTGTTCGTGCCGAACGCGGTGGCCCTCGGCGTGGGGGCCGGTCTGACGGCGCTGGTGGACGTGCGGACGCTGCTCGTGGTGCTCGGTGTCGCCGGGGCGGCCGGTGCCGGGCTCCTGGCCGCCGGCCGCCCCGGCCCCGCCCGGCCCCGCCCCGGCCGGTTCACCGTGCCGTGAGGGCGCGTCGCGGGGGTGCCGTGAGGGCGTGCCGTGAGGGCGTGCCGCGGGGGGGCTGCCGTCACCGTGCCGTGAGGGCCTTGCGCACGGCTTCCAGGTCGGCGTCCGACGCCAGGCCGGCGTGGTAGAGCCGGAGTTCGGTGGCGCCCGCCTCGGCGGCCCGCGCGGCGTCCTCGGCCAGGGTGTGCGGGTATCCGCCCATGCCGGTGACGACGGGGAGGTTGGCGGCGAGGACGGTCCGCACGCGCGCGTGGGCGGCGAAGGGTGCCACGGAGGGGGCCGGGGTCACCACCCCGTCGGCGACCGACAGGAGGTGCGCCGGGTCGCTGCCGGCGTTGGCCCCGCAGTGGTACGGGACGGGGTCCGCGTGCAGCAGGACGCGGAAGCCGGGCGGGGCCGCGGCCCGTACGGCCGTGACGGCGGCCTCCTGGAGGGTGCGAGCGGCCGCCAGGCGCCAGGCGAGGGCCGCGTCGGCGAGGCGGCCCCGCCAGAGCACGGGGGCGCCGCGCCAGACCGGTTCGAGGGCGGCCCGGACGGCGCCGGCCAGCTCGTCGGGATCGGCGCCGTGCCGGCCGTAACCCTCCCGGCAGGAGGCGCAGAAGCACAGGGACATCAGGTACTGGGCGGTGTCGTCGAGCGGGACACCGGCCGTCTTGTCGTGGGCGTGCAGGTGCGCGAGGCCGTACCAGCCGCAGGACTCCAGCTCGGTCCCGGCCGCGCCCGGCCGGACCGCCGCCTCGGCCGCGAGCCGCACCAGGTACGCGCGGACGGCGTCCTGGCCGACGCACGGCGCCCAGGGGTAGCGGTCGCCGTAGGCGTTGACGACGGAGGTCTCGGGGTGTTCGGCGCCGAGGCGGGAGTTGTGGGCCAGGACCACCCAGCTGTGGACGGCGAGGCCGGTGCCGGCGAGCGCGTCCGCGGCGCGGGCGTAGGCGTCGCCGGGGGCCCAGTCGCCCGAGGGGTACGGGGCGAGGGCGCGGCCGGCCCAGCGGGCCGGGTCCGGCGGGTAGAGGACCGCCGCGTGGGTCGCCGTGACGATCCGGTGGCGGGGGTGGCGGGGGGTGAGGGCGCGGGTGGAGTGGTAGGCGGAGGCGAGGGTGATCTGGTCGAGGCCGAGCCCGGCGAGCCGTGCCGGGGCGGCGGGGTCGCCGTCGACGTCCCACGGGTAGAGGAAGGCGCCGGTTCTCATCGGGTCTCCTCGGCACCGGTGGCGAGGGCGGCCCGGCCGCGCTCGATGATCGCGGCGAGTTCCCTCAGGTGCCCGGGGGCGGGCTCGCTGAGCGGCGGCCGCACCTCTCCGACGTCCAGGCCGTTCATCCGTACCGCCGCTTTGACGAGGGAGACGGCGTAGCCCCGGCCCTCGGCGCGCAGTTCCACCAGTGGCCGGTAGAAGGCGTCGATGAGGCGGTGCGCGGTCGGGTCGTCGCCGGTGGCGAGGGCGCGGTGGAAGGCGAGGGCGATGTCGGGGGCGAAGCAGAAGACGGCGGAGGAGTAGAGGCGGACGCCGATGCCGCGGTAGGCGAGGCCGGTGAGTTCGGCGGTGGGAAGGCCGTTGAAGTAGAGCAGGTCGAGGCCGGCCGAGCGGACGGCGCTGACGATCCGCTGCATGAGGTCGAGGTCGCCGAGGCCGTCCTTGAGGCCGATGACGCCGGGGGTGCGGGCGAGGGCGACGGCGGTCTCGGGGGTGAGGACGGCGTTGTCGCGCTGGTAGACGATGACGTCGAGCCGGGTGGCGGCGGCGAGTTCGGTGTAGTGGCGCAGGAGTCCGGCCTGGTCGGGGACGACGAGGTACGGGGGCATGGCGAGCAGCCCGTCGGCGCCGGCCTCCTCGGCGAGCCGGGCGTAGTGGACGGCGAGTGCGGTGCCGTATCCGGCGCCGGCGAGGACGGGGACGGCTCCGGCGGCCTCGTCGACGGCGGCGGCGACGCAGTCGCGGAACTCCTCGGGGGTGAGCGCGTGGAACTCGCCGGTGCCGCAGCAGGCGAAGACCGCGCCCGCGCCCGCGTCGATCCCGGCGCGGACATGGGCGCGGAAGACGTCGAGGTCGACGCCGCCGTCCGGGCCGAAGGCGGTGACGGGGAAGAAGAGCAGGCCGTCGAGCCGGTCGGCGAGCGGGGGTGTGGTCACGGGCACTCCCTGTCGTACAAGATGCTGACTCGTACAGGATTCTGACTGCTGTCCATATTCTTGAACAGGCTCACGCTAAGCCAGGAGGGAAGAGCCGGTCAAGGATCCCGGGCGAGGCGAAGTCGCCTGAAGGCTCTGCTTCTTGACGCTGCGAGAGGCCAGTCCCTAGCGTGACGCTCATCCACGTGTGTGAATACGGTCTATGGACGGAGATGCCTCCTTGAACCCCGCACCCCGAACCGTTCTGCTCACCGGCGCCGCCGGCGGCGTCGGCACCCTGATGCGGGAGCTGCTGCCCGGTCACGGCTACGCGCTCCGGCCGCTCGACCTGGTCCCCGTCCCCGGGGCGCCGGACGCGATCGTCGCCGACCTCGCCGACCGCGAGGCCCTGCGGGAGGCCGTGCGGGGCGTGGACGCCGTCGTGCATCTGGCCGGGATCTCCCTGGAGGCCGGGTTCGACGCGATCGTGGCCGCCAACATCACCGGCCTGCACCACCTCTACGAGGCCGTGCGCGAGGAGGGCGTGCCCCGGGTCGTCTTCGCCTCCAGCAACCACGCCGTCGGCTTCACGCCCCGGCCGCGCGAGGGCGAGCCCCTGATCCCCGTCGACACCCCGCACCGGCCCGACACCTTCTACGGCCTGTCCAAGGCGTTCGGCGAGGACCTGGCGCAGTTCTACTGGGACAAGCACGGCGTCGAGACCGTCTCGGTGCGGATCGGCTCCTGCTTCCCCGAGCCCACCTCGGTGCGGATGCTGTCGATGTGGCTCAGCCCGGCCGACTGCGCCCGGCTGCTGCACGCGGCGCTCACCGCGCCCGGAGTGGGGCACACGGTGGTGTACGGCTCCTCCGCCAACACGCGGGCCTGGTGGGACCTGTCGTCGGCGCGGGCGCTCGGCTACGAACCGGAGGACGACTCCGAAAAGTTCGCCGAGCGGCTGATCGCCCGAAAGGGCCTGCCGGCCCCCGGCAGCGCGGACGACCTCTACCTGGGCGGCCACTTCTGCGTGGACCCGCCGCGCTGGCCGCACTGACCGGGAGGCGGCGGGACCACGAAGTACACAGGCCCGGCCGGACAATGCGGGGGAGCCGGCCGGGGCCCGGGTCGACGCGGGCGACGCATGACGCACGCGGACGATCCGACGATATGTTCCGGTCAAGATCATCGCGAGCCGCGGAGCGCGGCGACTGTCCGCGAAACGCGGCGGATCACGACGCGGCGAAGCACGACGCGGCGAAGCACCACGTGATGGATCACAGCACGACGGATCACGAGGCGGGCGGCCGGAGCGCGGCGGACCGGCACGGCCGGCCGCACGCCGGCGAGTCGTACGGAAGGCGGCCGGTCCGGCGTTCAGCCGCGCAGGGTGCGCGAGGGCGCCACGCCGAAGCGCGCCCGGTACTGCGCCGCGAACCGGCCCGGGTGGGTGAACCCCCAGCGCCAGGCCACCTCGCCGACGCTCAGCCCGGCCGGATCGCCCGCCCGCAGCTCCTCGTGGACCCGTTCCAGGCGGACCTCGCGCACGTACGCCATCGGGGACATCCCCACGTACTGGCGGAACGCCTCCTGAAGGCGCCGCACGCTCACCCGGGCCAGCGCGGCCAGCTCGGTGCTGGTGAAGGGGTGTTCGGGCCGGGCGCGCACCGCGTCCATGACCCGCTTGACCGGCGCGGGCCGGACCGGGCCGCGCGGGTGCGCCAGCTCGTCCCGCCACGGGTGCTCGGCCGCGAGCAGCAGGCCGTTGAGCAGCGCCTCCTGGAGCGGCCGCGCGACCAGCTCGTGGGTGGCGAGCCCGTCCCCCGCGAGCGCGCCGGCCGCCACCTGGCGGGCGAAGGTCACCCAGCTCAGGCCGGGGCCGCGCGAGATGTCGAGGGTCGAGCCCAGGGCGAGCCGCCGGCCCGCGGGACGGCCGAGCAGCTGCTCCAGTCGGTCCTGGAGCGCCGCCGCGTCGATCTTGACCGAAAGGGTGCGGCAGTCCCCGCTCCACCGGTCGAGGACGGTGTCCCCCGCCGGGTCGAGGAGCACCGCCTCCGCGGCGGTCGCGAGCAGCCGGCGCCCGCCCGCGCCCTGGCGCAGCGCCATGCTGCCGCTCATCGGCGCGTTGACGTGGAAGGCCCCCAGCTCGCCGAAGCGCATCCGCACGTCCGTGCCGCAGCTCAGGTCGCCGATCATCAGCGGCCCGAGCCCCACGGTGTCGAACCGCGCGGCGAAGGGACGGTCCCGCGCGTCGATGACGTCCATGAAGTTCGCGTAATACCGCGCGTCGATCTCCTCGCGCGCCTCGTCCACGTCCCGCGTCCGGAAAGAGCTCCCACCCACGGTCCGAAAGAATATTCATATGACGGACGTGTGCGGGAACGACAGGATGCCCGGCATGCCACAACCACGGGGATTCGTCTGCGCTCGGCGCGCCGACGGCAGCGTCGTCATCACCCACCACGGCCGCGCGGCCGCGACCCTGCGCGGCGCACGCGCGGAGAAGTTCCTCGCGGAGGCCGCCTCCGGCGACCCGCAGCTGGTCATGGCCCGCTGGACGGGCGCGTACCGCTTCGGCAACGAGCGCGCCGCCCGGGAGCATCCGCGTAACCGGAGTGGCCGAACCCGGGGAAGGTAAGGGAACGGCAAAGGGGTCCCGCTCGTTAACCCGGGCATGACCGCTATGACCCCCGGCTCGAACATCCCTCTCAGCGCCGCGCGTGTGGCGGTGGACGTCGCCGCCCCGGTGCGGCTCGACGTATCGGGCCTGCTGCTCGGCGCCAACGGCAAGGTGCGCTCCGACGACGACTTCATCTTCTACAACCAGCCCGCGGGCCCCGGCGTCACCTACCGCTCCGGCGGCGGCAGCGCCCCTGACGCCATCCTGGTCGACACCGGTGCCGTGCCCGCCGGCGTCGAGAAGATCGTGGTGACCGCGAGCCCGGACGCCGCCGGCCAGACCTTCCAGGGCATCGAGCCCACCGCCACCCTGCGCAACGCCGACGACGGCAGCGTCCTCGCCACCTTCACCCCGCCGCAGCTCGGCACGGAGACGGCGCTGGTGGTCATGGAGATCTACCTCCGCAACGGGGCCTGGAAGGCCCGCGCCGTGGGCCAGGGGTATGCGAACGGCCTCGCCGGCATCGCGACCGACTTCGGCGTCTCCGTCGACGAGGAGCCCACGCCCGCGGCGGCCCCCGCGCCCGCCGCCCCGCAGGCGGCGCCGCCCGCCGCTCCCCCGGTCGACCCGCGCCTCGGCGCGACCGTGCCGTCCATGCCGGCCGCTCCCCCGGCGGCTCCGGCCGCCCCCGCGGCGCCCGCTCCCGGCAGCGGGAAGATCAACCTGGACAAGGGCCGGGTCAGCCTCCAGAAGAACCAGACCGTCTCCCTCGTCAAGGGCGGCCGCCCGCTGCTCTCCCAGGTGAAGATGGGCCTCGGCTGGGAGCCCGCCTACCGCGGCAAGGACATCGACCTCGACGCCTCCGTCATCGCCTACGGCCCCCAGCGCAACCACCTGGACAGCTGCTACTTCGGCAAGCTGTCCATCCTGAACGGGGCGATCAAGCACTCCGGCGACAACCTGACCGGCGAGGGCGCGGGCGACGACGAGGTCATCGTGGTCGACCTGGGCCGGCTGCCCGCCGACGCCACCGGCCTGGTCTTCACCGTCAACTCCTTCTCCGGCCAGAAGTTCACCGAGGTCGCCAAGGCGTACTGCCGGCTCATGGACGCCGCCACCGGCGAGGAGCTGGTGCGCTTCGACCTGACCACCGCCGAGCCGCAGACCGGCGTGATGATGGCCAAGCTCATCAAGCAGTTCTCCGGCGAGTGGGAGATGACCGCTCTGGGCGAGTTCGTGAAGTCCCGGACCGTCCGGGGCATGGTGAAGCCCGCCGCCCAGGCCCTGTGAGGCGAGGCCCCTGCCGGGTGGCGGGCCGTGCGAGGCGGCGGGCTCCCGGGAGCGGGCTCAGAAGAGCGCGCTGTAGGCGTTGAGGGCCGGCTGGCCGCCCAGGTGGACGTAGAGCACGGTCGAGTCCCGGCCGATCTCGCCCCGGTCCACCAGGTCGATCAGCCCGGCCATCGACTTCCCCTCGTAGACCGGGTCGGTGACCATGCCCTCCGTGCGGGCGGCGAGCCGCATCGCGTCCAGGGTGGCCTCGTCGGGGATGCCGTACACGCCCGCGTGGTAGCGCTCGTCCAGTTCGACGTCGTCCGGGCCGAGCGGCCGCTCGACACCGATCAGGGCGGCCGTGTTCCGGGCGATCCTGGTGATCTGCTCACGGGTGGGGCCGGGCTTCGCGGAGGCGTCGATCCCGACGACCCTGCGGGCCCGGCCGCCCGCCTCGGTCAGCGCCGCGAAGCCCGCGACCATGCCGGCCTGGGTGGAGCCGGTCACGGAGCAGACCACCACCGTGTCGAAGAAGACGCCGAGCTCCCGCTCCTGCTCGGCGAGCTCGTAGGCCCAGTGGGCGAAGCCGAGTCCGCCGAGCGGATGGTCGGAGGCGCCCGCCGGGATCGCGTACGGCCTGCCGCCGGCCTCCTCGACCTCGCGCAGCGCCTGCTCCCAGCTCTCCTTGAAGCCGATCCCGAACTCCGCCCCGACCAGGCGCACATCGGCGCCGGCGAGCCGGCTGACCAGGATGTTGCCGACCTTGTCGTAGCCGGGGTCCGGCCAGTCGACCCAGCTCTCCTGCACCAGGACGCACTTGAGTCCGGCGCGGGCGGCGACGGCGGCGACCTGCCGGGTGTGGTTGGACTGCACGCCGCCGATGGACACGAGGGTGTCGCAGCCCTGGGCGAGCGCGTCGGCGACCAGGTACTCCAGCTTGCGGGTCTTGTTCCCGCCGTAGCCGATGCCGGAGTTGCAGTCCTCGCGCTTGGCCCACAGCTCAGCGCCCCCGAGACGGGCGCCGAGCCGGGGCAGGGGGTGGACGGGCGAGGGCCCGAAGAGGAGCGGATAGCGCTCGTGGTCGGCGATCGTCGGCATGCGTGCTCCCGGGGTGAGGTGACGGACGGCGTCGGCCCGGGCCCCGGGCGGGGACCCGGACTCCTGAGGAGGACCCGCCGGTCGGGACGGGGCCGGACGGGCGCGAAGGATCCGGTCGCCCCCGTGGCCGGCCCGGCCGGCGGGACCGCTCAGGAGTCGGTGGCCTCGTCCGCGAGCTCTTCGAGGGCCCGCCATATCTCCGTGGTCACCCGGACCGCCTCCTCCGTGTCGCCCGCTTCGCAGGCATCGATGAGACGGGTGTGCAGGGCGACGGAGACGCAGGTGTCGGCGTCGCCGAAGAGGTGCCGTTCGACGCGGCGGATCAGCGGGGTGTAGCGCTCGACGGTGGCGGCGAGGGCGTGGTTGCCGCTCGCGCCGACCAGGACGTCGTGCAGTTCGTCGTCGGCGCGCAGGGCGGCGTCGACGTCCGCGGCGAGCACGGCCGCCGCGAACCGCTCGTTGGCCTCGCGCATGGCCCGGATGCCCTCGGGGCCCAGCAACGGGACGGCGGTGCGGGCGGCGAGTTCGTGCATCACCCGCACGACGGAGGCGGCGTCCCGCACGACCCGGCTCACCAGCCGGGTGACCCGGGTGTAGCTCTGCGGCTTGGTCTCCACGAGACCTTCGTCGCCGAGCCGGGCCAGGGCCTCGCGCACGGGTGCGCGCGAGAGCCCGAGCCGTTCGGCGAGTTCGCTGTCCTTGACCACGGAACCGGGCGGGAGGTCACCGCGCACGATGGCCTCGCGCAGCGTGTCGTACGCCCGGTCGCGCAGCAGGGTCCGGCCCACCGGCCGTAACACGTCCATGAGCTGACATGTTAGATGTCACTCACCCGGACGGGTGAGGCGTCCTCTCATCGCGTGGGGCGGGCCGCCGCCGGGAGTTCGCGGTCCCGGGTCAGCGGCGGGGCTGGCGGCGCCAGGGGCCGGTGATCGCGAGCAGGATGCCGGGGTTCTGGATGCAGGCGTACAGGGTGTCCCCGTCGGGCGAGAAGACGACGCCGGCGAACTCGCTGTCGTTCAGGTCGTTGCGGGCGATCGGGTAGGTGCGGCCGGTCTCGGTCGCGCCGAACAGGTGCTGGACGCCCTCGCCGTCCTCGGCGATGACCAGGCCGCCGTACGGGGAGACGGTGATGTTGTCCGGGCCGTCGTAGGCGCCGTCCTGGTCCGGAGCGGCGTTGACGCCGAGCAGGACCTTGAGGGTGAGGGTGCGGCGCCTCGGGTCGTAGAACCAGACCTGGCCGTCGTGCGGGGTGCCGGGGCTCTCCTCGCGGGCGTACGAGGAGACGATGTACGCCCCGCCGTCGGCCCACCACATGCCCTCCAGCTTGCGGCCGCGGGTGACCTGGCCGGGTCCGAACTGGCTGCGTACGGGGGTGGTGCGGGCGTCGCGGTCCGGCACGTCGGTCCAGTCCACGCCGTAGACGGTGCCGGCCTTCGAGGCGCGGGAGAGGTCGTCGACGAACCGGCCCCCGGCGTCGTAGCACAGGGGCGCCTGGAGGCGGCCGGCGTCGTCGGCGAGCGTGGCCAGCCTTCCCCGGCCGTGCTCGAAGCCCTGGGGCGGGACCCAGCGGAAGAAGAGGCCGTTGGGGCCGGAGGCGTCCTCGGTGAGGTAGGCGTGGCCGCGCCGGGGGTCGATGACGACGGCCTCGTGGTCGTAGCGGCCGAAGAACTTCAGCGGCTTCGGGTCGCGGTTGGCGCGGCGGTCGTGCGGGTCGACCTCGAAGACGTAGCCGTGGTCCTTCGTCATGCCGTTGACACCGGCGAGGTCGGAGTTCTCCTCGCAGGTCAGCCAGGTGCCCCAGGGGGTGCGGCCGCCGGCGCAGTTGGTGGAGGTGCCGGCGATGCCGACCCACTCGGCGACGGTGCCGTCGCGGTGCACCTCGACGACCGTGCAGCCGCCGGAGGCCGCCGGGTCGTAGACCAGGCCCTCCGCGAGCGGGACGGGGTGCGCCCACTTCGTACGGGGGCCCTTGAGCTCGTGGTTGTTCACCAGGTACGTGCTGCCGCGCGGGCCCTCGAACGTGGCGGTGCCGTCGTGCTTCTCCGGCGTGAACTCGCCGGACTCCAGGCGGGTCACGCCGCTGTGGGTGATGACGCGGTAGGCGAAGCCCTCGGGGAGGGCGAGGATGCCGTCGGGGTCGGCGACCAGGGGCCCGTATCCGAGACGGTGCCCGTGGCCGTGCCGGTCCTCCTCCCGGTCCTGCGCGGCCAGCGCCTGCGGTGCGGTGGCGAGCGCGCCGACGGCGCCGGTCAGGGCGAGTCCGGCGCCCGCGACGGCGGACTGTCTGGCGAAGTCTCTTCGGTTGAGGGACATAGACGGTTCTCTCCCTGTCGTCACCCGGTGTCGCGGCTCACGGTCGCGCCCCCGTATAAACGGCGGTTGAACAGAAAGGCGAACTCCCATGAACCTGCCCGCCCGTGGACGGCGCGTCCTCGTCAGCGGCGCCTCGCGCGGTCTGGGCCGCGCGGTGGCCCGGGCCTTCGCGGCCAACGGCGACCGGGTGGCCGTGCACTACGGCTCCCGCGCCGAGGAGGCCCGCGCGACCCTGGCCTCCCTCGACGGCACCGGCCACGCGCTGGTCTCCGGCGACCTCGCCGACCCGGCGGAGGCGGCGCGGGTCGCCGACGCGGCGGCGGAGGCGCTCGGCGGCATCGACGTGCTGGTGAACAACGCGGCCGTGAACCTGCCGCATCCGCCGGCGACGACGCCGTACGAGGAGTGGGTGGCGGTGTGGCAGCGGCACGTGAACGTGAACCTGCTGGGCACGGCCTGGCTGAGCCAGTTGGCGGCACGGCGGATGATCGACGCGGGGCAGGGGGGCCGGATCGTCAACATCGGCTCGCGCGGTGCCTTCCGGGGCGAGCCGGACCATCCGGCGTACGGGGCGACCAAGGCCGCCGTCCACGCCCTGGGCCAGTCCCTGGCCGTCGCCCTCGCCCCGCACGGCATCGGCGTGGCCTCCGTCGCCCCCGGCTTCTTCACCACCGAACGCGTCGCCCCGCGTCTGACGGGCCCCGAGGCGGAATCCATCCGCGCCCAGAGCCCCTTCGGCCGTGTCGCCACCCCGGAGGAGATCGCCGCGGCCGTGCTGTGGCTCGCCTCCCCGGACGCGGAATGGGCCTCGGGCACGGTGCTGGACATGAACGGGGCGTCGTACCTGCGGACCTGAGGGGCGGTCGGCGGGCGGGGGGCGCCGCCCCCACCTGCTGCGCGGGCCTGGTCTCGCGCCGGTCGTGGCCGCGGCGCGCCCGGCGGCAGGACCGCCGGGCGCCGCGCCCGCCTCGTCGTCGGCTCATGCGCGGGACCGTGCCTTGAAGGCGGCCTTGCGGGCCTCCTTGGCCGTGGGCTTGTCGCGGTGGAGGCGGCCCATCGCGTCGAGGACGTCGGCCGTGGCGGGGTGGTCGACGCGCCAGACCGCCTCGAAGAAGCCGCCGTGGCCACCGGTCAGGCCCTCGATGAGGTCCTGGAGTTCCTCCAGGTCGCCGTCGGTGTCCAGGTGGGCGGCGATGGTGTCGACGGCCAGCCAGTAGATCATCGGCTCCGGCGGGGCCGGGACGTCGGCCGCGCCGCGCTCGGCGAGCCAGACGCGCGCGAGGCCGCCGAGTTCCCGGTCGTCCAGGACCTCCCGTACGGCCGGTTCGGCGTCGGGCCCGACGAGGGACAGGGCCTGCTGGGCGTGGAGGCGGCGCACGGGCGCGCCCGGGTCGGCGCCGCGGGCGGCGGCGAGCAGTTCGCGGGCCGCGGCGGCGGCGTCGCGGCCGGCGAGCCAGCCCACGGTCTCGGCACGGGCCGCGTCCTGCGGGTAGGAGGCGATGCCGTCGAGCAGCGCGTCGGCGCCCTTGCCGGCGAGGTCGCCGACCGCGGGGACGTCGAGACCGGCCTCCAGCATCCGGGCGCGGACCCCGTACAGGCCGAGCGGCGTGAGCCGGACCAGGCCGTAACGGCTCACGTCCTCGTCGTCGAGCGCCGCCCCGGTGTCCTCGGCGGCGCCGGCCTCGCCCTCCTCGACCATCAGGGCCTCGTCCACGGGCCGGTACTCGACGAGCCCGATCGGTTCGAGGATCCGGAACTGCTCGTCGAGCCGCATCATCGCGTCGGAGACCTGCTCCAGGACGTCGTCGGTGGGCTCGGCCATGTCGTCGGGGACGACCACGGACGCGGCGAGCGCGGGCAGCGGCACCGGGCCCTCGCCGGCTCCGCCCTCGCTGACGGTCAGCAGGTAGAGGTTGCCGAGGACCCGTTCCAGGAACTCGGCCTCGCCCTCGGGGTCCCAGTCCAGCGCCTCGAAGTCGATCTCGCCGTCGGGGCCGACGAGCGCGTCCAGGTCGTCGAAGTAGGGCGCGGCGGCGTCGGCGAAGACCGTCTCCAGGCCGTCGAGCCAGAGTGCGAGGACATCCTGGGGCGAACCGCCCGTGAGGAGCTTGAGGTTCTCGCCGGGAGCGGCGGTCCCGGTCCCTTCGGCGTCGTCCGCTGCCGCGTCCCCGTCCTGCGTCCCGTCGGTCTCCTGCGGGTCCTCGACCTCGACGAGGCCCGTGTCGACGGCGACCCGCCAGGCCTCGCTGGCGTACGCCTCGCCGTCCTCGTCGTCGGCGAGGCCGAGGACCTCGGCGGCGGCCGGCAGCTGCTCGTCGACGAGTTCGCCGCCCGCGCCGACCCGGGTGTCGGGGCCGGCCCAGCGGGCGAGCCGGACGGCGCGGACGAGGAGGGGTGCGGCCAGGGCGTCCCGCGCCAGTTCCGCGTCCGAGGGCAGTCGAACGGGGGGCAGGGTCGGACGGTCCGGTGCCATCTGGGGTGTTCTCCTCGGCGGGCAGTGGGCTTGCGCTTGCTGTGCGGAAGCCTTCAGCGTAGACGCATTCGGGGGGCGCTCCGTCGGTTCACGGAGGCGTCGGTCTCCGTACACCCGTCAACCCTTGACAAGGGCGGTGCTCTCCCACGAAATTGACGCGCGTAGATCGTTCGATCGTTTCTCCAAGCCCTCACGGAGCACCTTGATGTCTTCCTCCATACCGAGATCGGCCGCCGTCGCCGCCGTCGTTTCCGCCGCCCTCGCCGCCGGTCTGCTCGGCGGCGCGTCCGCCTCCGCCGACGACGCGGCCACCGCCGCCGCCACGGCCGCGGACACGGCCACCGGTGCGGCGGCCCCCGTCCGGATCCACGACATCCAGGGCACCACCCGCGTCTCGCCGCTCGCCGGCAAGCAGGTCACGGGCGTCACGGGCATCGTCACCGGCGTGCGGACGTACGGTTCGCGTGGATTCTGGATGCAGGATCCGACGTCCGATGACAACCCGGCCACCAGTGAGGGCGTCTTCGTCTTCACCAGCTCCGTCCCGACCGTCGCCGTCGGCGACGCGGTGAGCGTCAACGGCACCGTCACCGAGTACGTCCCGGGCGGTCTGAACTCCGGCAACCAGTCCCTGACGCAGATCTCCAAGCCGGCGGTCACCGTCCTGTCGCAGGGCAACCCGGTCCCCGCCCCGGTCACGATCTCGGCCGCCTCCGTCCCCGACGCCTACACCCCGGCGGGCGACCCTGCGGCCGGCGGCTCCGTCAACGGACTCACCCTGCGGCCGGACACCTACGCCCTGGACCACTACGAGTCCCTGGAGGGCACCAACGTCCGCATCGGCTCCTCGCGGGTGGTCGGTGCGACCGACCCGTACTCCGAGCTGTGGGTGACGGTGAAGCCGTTCGAGAACGACAACCTCCGCGGCGGCACGGTCTACGGCTCGTACGAGTCCCAGAACACCGGCCGGCTCCAGATCCAGCAGCTGGCCCCGGTCTCCCAGAAGCCGTTCCCGAAGGCGAACGTGGGCGACTGGCTGGCCGGCACCACCGAGGGCCCGCTGGACTTCAACCAGTTCGGCGGCTACACCCTGGTCGCGAACACCCTCGGCGAGCACGTGGACCTCGGCCTGGAGCGCGAGGTGACCGAGCGCCAGCACAAGAACGAGCTGGCCGTCGCCACGTACAACGTGGAGAACCTCGACCCGAGCGACCCGCAGGACAAGTTCGACGCGCTCGCCAAGGCGGTCGTCGACAACCTGGCCTCGCCCGACATCCTCGCCCTGGAGGAGATCCAGGACGACAACGGCGCCAAGAACGACGGCACGGTCACGGCCGGCGAGACGCTGAAGAAGTTCACGGCCGCGATCGCGGCGGCCGGCGGCCCGGCGTACGAGTGGCGTTCGGTCGACCCGCAGAACAACAAGGACGGCGGCGAGCCCGGCGGCAACATCCGTCAGGTCTTCCTCTTCAACCCGGCGCGGGTCTCCTTCGTCGACCGCCCGGGCGGCGACGCCACCACCGCGACCGCGGTGACCGGCGCCAAGGGCGACGCCCACCTGACCGTCTCGCCCGGCCGGATCGACCCGGCGAACACGGCCTGGGACAACAGCCGCAAGCCGCTCGCGGGCGAGTTCCGCTTCCGCGGCCGTACGGTCATCGTGGTCGCGAACCACTTCGGCTCCAAGGGCGGCGACGAGTCGATCGTCTCCCACCACCAGCCGCCGAACCGTTCCTCCGAGGCCAAGCGCCTGCTCCAGGCCCAGGCCGTCAACGCCTTCGTCAAGGACGTCCTGGCCGTCGACAAGCAGGCCGACGTGGTGGTCCTCGGCGACATCAACGACTTCGAGTTCTCCGGCACGACGCGGGCGCTGACCGACGGGGGCGCGCTGTTCCCGGCCATCACGTCGCTGCCGCGCGGCGAGCGCTACTCGTACGTCTACCAGGGCAACAGCCAGGTCCTCGACCAGATCCTGACCAGCCCCGGCGTGCACCACTTCGAGTACGACAGCGTGCACATCAACGCCGAGTTCGCGGACCAGAACAGCGATCACGACCCGCAGGTGCTGCGCTTCCGCCCGTAGCGGCGCACCGCCGGACGGTGACTCACGCGCCCGCGCTCAGGCTGAGCGCGGGCGCGTGCCTGCGGGTGCGGTCGTCGGCGACCCCCGGGCAGGGACCCGTCTCGGCCTGCCGGCAGACGTGCGCCGTCTCGCTCTCCCACTCGGAGTAGTGGAAGAGGTGGGTGCCGTCGACGGTGAGATGGGCGTACGAGGCGATCCGCCCGTCACCCGCGCCCCCACCGCCCGCCTCCAGGGCGTCGGCCAGGGCCTCGGGTCCCTCGGGCCCGACCTCCACGAGGACGGCGGCCACGCACCCGGGCACCACGGCGCCCCGGCCCTCCGCCTCGTACACGGTCGTACGGAACGGTGGCGCCAGGCGCCGGAGTCCGACGCGCTCGATGCCCGGCACCGCCGCGTCGATCTCGGCGTTGCGGTCGTCGCGGTGGGTGCGGAAGAAGTCCTGGTACGCCTCCTCGCCCGTCCACTGCGAGTAGTGCAGGAGGGTGTCGCCGTCGCTGCCGACGAGGACGCTGTACGAGAGCAGTCCCCCGTCCGGCCAGTCGCGGCTCAGCCAGGCCGCGCGGATGGCCCGCACGGTCTGCTGCTGCCGCTCGGGGGTGCCGACCCGCCAGCGGCTGGCCATGACGAGGCCGACGCCGGGGCGGCGCAGATCGGGACGGGCGTGCGGGTTCTCGATGGTGTGCATGGGACCCAGGCTGGAACCTCGAGCGCGCATGAGGTCAAGGGCCCCGGAGCCGGCAGCGGGCGTGGTGCGAGACTTCCGGCCATGATCCTCCGTCCCGCCACCCGTGCCGACCTGCCCGCCGTCCTGGCCCTCCTCGCCGACGAGGAGCGCGTGACCGATCCGGCGACGGTGACCGTCACCGCCGCCTACGAGCGGGCGTTCGCCGACATCGAGGCCGACCCGCGCAACGAGGTGCTGGTGCTCGTGGCGGAGGAGGGCGGCCCCGTCCTCGGCTGCCTCCAGGCCACGTACATCCCCGGCCTCGGCAAGGGCGGGGCCGAGCGGGCCCTGATCGAGGCGGTCCGGATCAGGGCCGACCGGCGCGGCGGCGGGCTCGGCCGGGAGCTGATGGCACGGGCCGTCGAACGGGCCGGGGCCCGGGGCTGCGCGCTCGTCCAGCTGACGAGTCACAAGGAGCGGACCGACGCCCACCGCTTCTACGCGTCCCTGGGGTTCATCCGCAGCCACGAGGGCTTCAGGCTGGCGCTCTGAGCCGGGCCCGCGCCGGGCCCCCGGCTCCGCTCCGTCCCCGTCAGCCCAGCAGGTGTCCGCCGCCGTCCACGAGCAGCACCTCGCCGGTGATGTAGGAGGCGTTCGCCAGGTCGTGGACGGCCTCGGCGATGTCCTCGGGGCGGCCGACGCGGCGCAGCGGCACGACCGAGGCGACGTGCTCCTTGGCGGCGTCGGCACCCTCGACGCCGTCGAACCAGGGGGTGTCGATGAGGCCGGGGGCGACGGCGTTGACCCGCACCTCGGGTCCCAGGGTCTTGGCCAGGAGCTTGGTCAGGTGATTGACGGCGGCCTTGGTGACGGCGTACGGGATGGAGCTGCCGCCGGGCCGGACGCCGGCCTGCGAGGAGATGTTGACGACGGCGCCGCCGGTCCGGCGCAGGTGCGGGACGGCGGCGGTGACGGTCTGCCAGACGCCGATGACGTTGACGTCGTAGAGCAGGCGCCACACGTCCGGGGAGGCGGCGGCGAAGTCGTCGTGCGGGATGAACCGGGTGGTGCCGGCGCTGTTGACGAGGAGGTCCAGGCGGCCGAAGCGGGCCACCGTCTCCTCGACGAGCCGGGTGGCCTGGGCCTCGTCGGAGACGTCGGCCTGGAGGTAGTGGGCGCCGGGCAGTCCGGCGGCGAGCTGCTCGCCCGCCTCGACGGATCGGGCGGAGTTGACGGCGACCCGGTAGCCGGCGGCGGCGAGGCGGCGGGCGACGGCGGCTCCGATGCCGGAGGACGAGCCGGTGACGAGGGCGACGCGCTGTTCAGCAGTCATGTGCGGGATCCTTGTTCGCTGGCCTCCTGTCGCGCAGGGCGATCATGCCAGAGACGCGGACGGCCCGACGCCCCGGGGAGGGGCGGCGGGCCGTGGGCGGGGAGCCGGTTCAGGCGGCGTCGGTCGTGTGGGTCCTGCTGTTGAGGATCGCCGCGTGCTCGAGGACGTCCTCCAGCGGGTCGTCGATCTGGCCGGTGTGCAGCGAGAGGCTGGGACCGTTGGTGACCTGGGGGCCGTTGTGCGTGCTCGAGTGCGTCTCGTCCGCCGAGGCGGCCCCGGCCGGCAGCAGAACCGCCGCGATCACCAGCACACCGACGACGGTGGGCCTTGTCCTCATGTCGACTCCTCGCCTTGTCCGATGAATTGACTCCGCGTCACCGTGGTAACGCGGAGTCGACACGATCAGTTGTGGCTGTGGAGGATCTCGTTGAGGCCGCCCCAGTTCGCCTTGTACGGGCGGGCCTCGACGGCGCCGGTGACCGAGTTGCGGCGGAAGAGGATGTTGTCGGCGCCGGAGAGCTCCAGGGCCTTCACGATCTGGCCGTCGGGCATGGTGACCCGGGTGCCGGCGGTGACGTACAGGCCGGCCTCGACGACGCACTCGTCACCGAGCGCGATGCCGATGCCCGCCTCGGCGCCGATCAGGGTGCGCTCGCCGATGGAGATGATCTGCTTGCCGCCGCCGGAGAGGGTGCCCATGGTGGAGGCGCCGCCGCCGATGTCGGAGCCGTCGCCGACGACGACGCCGGCGGAGATGCGGCCCTCGACCATCGAGGTGCCCAGGGTGCCCGCGTTGAAGTTGACGAAGCCCTCGTGCATGACGGTGGTGCCGGGGGCGAGGTGGGCGCCGAGGCGGACCCGGTCGGCGTCGGCGATGCGGACGCCGGACGGGGCGACGTAGTCGGTCATGCGGGGGAACTTGTCGATCGAGGTGACCGACAGGTGCAGGCCCTCGGCGCGGGCGTTGAGCCGCACCTTCTCGACGTCGTCGACGGCGACGGGGCCGAGCGAGGTCCAGGCGACGTTGGCGAGGTGGCCGAAGATGCCGTCCAGGCTCAGGCCGTGCGGCCGGACCAGGCGGTGGCTGAGCAGGTGCAGCCGCAGGTAGGTGTCGTGCGCGTCGAGCGGTTTGTCGTCGAGCGAGGCGATGACGGTGCGGACGGCGACCACCTCGACACCGCGGCGGGCGTCCACGCCGAGGGCCTTGGCGGCGCCCTCGCCGAGGGCGTCCACGGCCGCTTCGGGGGTGAGCCGCTCGGTGCCGGCGGGGCCCGGGGCGTCGGTCAGCTCGGGGGCGGGGAACCAGGTGTCGAGAACGGTGCCGTCACCGGCGAGGGTGGCGAGGCCGGCGGCGACGGCGCCGGTGGTGCGAGGAGCAGTGGTCATGACGGAAAACCTAACCGGCCGGGCGGTGCGCGGGCCAACCGGTCTCAGGTGTCGGGCCGGCGGTCCGTGGCTTTCGACGAGCCGGCGGCGGGCGTCCTCGGGCCTTCGTCCGGGCGGACCGCGCACCTCGCCGCGTACGGACGTCGGCCGGTCCCCGGCTACGGTGTGCGCATGACATACGCCACGGGGCCGTACGGATACGGCTGTCCTCCTCCGCCACCGCCGAAGCCGGGCGTGATACCCCTGGCGCCGCTGGGGTTCGGCGAGATCCTGACCGGCGCCTTCACCACCTACGGCCGCTACTGGAAGCCGCTGCTCGGGGTGGCGGTGGCCGCCTACGCGGCGGCCGCGGTGGTCATCGGCGCGGTGTGCCTGGTCGCCTGGGCCGCCGTCGGGGACGACGTACGGCGGCTGGGCGACCTGCCCGGCGGCCGCAGCCCGGACTTCGCCGACGTCCAGCCGCTGATCGTGGCGTTCGTCTGCGTCTGGCTCGTGGCCATGGCCGCCTACGTCGTGTGCAGCGGCCTGGTCTACGCGGCCGCCCCGGCCGTGGTCCAGGAGGCGGTGCTCGGCCGCCCCGTCGGATTCGGTGCGGTGTGGCGGCGCGCCTGGTCGCGGCTCGGCGCGGTGCTCGGCGCGGTCGTCCTGCCGTTGCTCGTCACGGTCGTGCCGATGCTGCTCCTCATGACCGGCTTCGCCTTCCTGATGGGCGCCGTGTTCGCGGGCCTCGCCGACTCGGAGGGCAGCGGCGGCGACGCCGCGTCCGGCTTCGCGATCGTGGGCCTGCTGGTCTTCGTCGCCGCCCTCGCGCTCGTCCCGCTGGCGCTGTGGCTCTGGATCAAGTACAGCCTCGCCCCGACGGTCGCCGTCATCGAGAACCAGGGCCCGATGGTCTCCCTGCGCCGCTCCTCCGCCCTGGTCAAGGGCTCCTGGTGGCGCGTCTGCGGCTGCACGCTGGCGACGTCCATGATGGTGGGCACGGCCAGCGGCCTGATCCAGCAGATCATCGCGCAGGCCGGCACGATCCCGATGTCCACGGTCGACCTGAGCGGTGACCCCGGTCCGCAGGAGCTGATCGCCGCGTTCGGCGGTCTCGTGGTGGCCCTGGTCGTCGCCCAGCTCCTCGTCCAGGCCGTCGCCGCCCCCTTCCAGCCCCTGGTCTCCGCCCTGCTCTACGTCGACCAGCGCATCCGCCGGGAGAACCTGGCCCCGGTCCTGGCCCAGACGGCCGACGCGTCCTGAGGGCGCCGCGGGTACGCCGATGGGCCGCGCCCCGCGAGGGGTGCGGCCCATCAGGAGACGTCAGGGCGACGTCATCGCGACGTCCGCGGACGTCGGGGACGTCCGGTCAGACGTTGAAGCCGAGCGCGCGCAGCTGCTCGCGCCCGTCGTCCGTGATCTTGTCCGGGCCCCACGGCGGCATCCAGACCCAGTTGATCTTCAGCTCGTTGACGATGCCGTCGGTGGCGGCCTTCGCCTGGTCCTCGATCACGTCGGTCAGCGGACAGGCCGCCGACGTCAGGGTCATGTCCAGCGTGGCGACGTTGGAGTCGTCCACGTGGATGCCGTAGATCAGGCCCAGGTTGACCACGTCGATGCCCAGCTCGGGGTCGACGACGTCGTACAGCGCCTCGCGGATCTCTTCTTCGGAGGCCGGCTTCATCGTGGCCTCGGCGTTCTCGGTCATGCCGACTTCCTCACAGACTTCTCGGAGTCCCCCAGGGCCTGGGCGGTCGCGTCCTTCCACGCCATCCAGCTGAGCAGCGCGCACTTGACCCGGGCCGGGTACTTCGAGACACCGGCGAACGCGACCGCGTCCTCCAGGATCTCCTCCATCGCGTCGTCCGGCTCGATCTGGCCCTTGGACTGCATCAGCTCCAGGAAGGTGCCCTGGATCCTCTGCGCCTCGGCCAGCTCCTTGCCGACGAGCAGCTCGTTGAGGACGGAGGCCGAGGCCTGGCTGATGGAGCAGCCCTGGCCCTCGTACGAGACGTCCTCGATGCGGGAGCCGTCGTACTTCACGCGGAGCGTGATCTCGTCGCCACAGGTCGGGTTGACGTGGTGCACCTCGGCGTCGCCGTCCCGAAGACCGCGCCCGTGCGGGTGCTTGTAGTGGTCCAGGATGACGTCCTGGTACATCGAATCCAGCTTCACGAGCGGTCCCCTAGCCGAAGAAGTTCCGTACGTGCTCCAGTCCCTCGACCAGGGCGTCGACCTCGGCCGGAGTGGAGTACAGATAGAACGACGCTCGCGTGGTCGCGGGAATTCCGTACCGCAGGCAGACCGGCCGCGCGCAGTGGTGGCCGACCCGGACCGCGATGCCCTGCTCGTCCAGCACCTGCCCCACGTCGTGCGGGTGGATGTCCCCGAGCGTGAAGGAGATCGCGGCGCCGCGGTCCTCGGCCGTGGTGGGGCCGATGATCCTCAAGGAGGGGACCTCCTGGAGGCGGCGGACGGCGTACTCGGTGATCGCGTGCTCGTGGCGCGCGATGTTCTCCATGCCGATCGCCGACAGGTAGTCCACGGCCGCGCCGAGGCCGACGGCCTGGGCGATCGGGGGCGTACCCGCCTCGAACTTGTGCGGGGCCGGCGCGTACGTCGAGGAGTGCATCGAGACGGTCTCGATCATCTCGCCGCCGCCGAGGAAGGGCGGCAGGTCCTCCAGGAGTTCCTGCCGTCCCCACAGCACGCCGATGCCGGTCGGGCCGCACATCTTGTGGCCGGTGAAGGCCACGAAGTCGGCCTGGAGCGCCTGCACGTCCAGGACCATGTGCGGGGCCGCCTGCGAGGCGTCGATGCAGACGAGCGCACCGACCTCCTGGGCGCGGCGGATGATCGTCTCGACCGGGTTGACCGTGCCCAGCAGGTTCGAGACCAGCGTGAAGGAGACGATCTTGGTCTTCTCGGTGATGACCTCTTCGATGTTCGAGAGGTCGAGACGGCCGTCGTCGGTGAGGCCGAACCACTTCAGCTTCGCGCCGGTGCGCTGCGAGAGCAGCTGCCACGGGACGATGTTGGAGTGGTGCTCCATCTCCGTGATGGCGATCTCGGTCTCGTGGTCCACGCGGTAGGGCTCGTCGGCCCAGCCCAGCATGTTGGCCACGAGGTTGAGCGACTCGGAGGCGTTCTTGGTGAAGATCACCTCGTCGCGGCTCGGCGCGTTGATGAAGGCGGCGACCTTGTCGCGGGCGCCCTCGTACAGCGCGGTGGCCTCCTCGGCGACCGTGTAGACGCCGCGGTGGACGTTGGCGTTGTGCCGCTCGTAGTAGGCGTTGAGCGCGTCGAGGACCTGGCGCGGCTTCTGCGAGGTGGCCGCGGAGTCCAGGTACACGATCTTCTTGCCGTCGTGGACCGTGCGATCCAGGAGCGGGAAGTCCTTGCGGATCGCCTCGGTGTCGAGGAGGCCGGTCAGCCCCTGATGGGCGGAAGTCACGCGGATGCGCCACCCTTCACGTACTTGTCGTAGCCCTCGTTCTCCAGCTGGTCGGCGAGCTCGGCGCCACCGGACTCGACGATGCGGCCGTTCGCGAAGACGTGCACGAAGTCGGGCTTGATGTAGCGGAGGATCCGCGTGTAGTGCGTGATCAGCAGGGTGCCGACCTCGCCGGTCTCGCGGACGCGGTTGACGCCCTCGGAGACGATGCGCAGGGCGTCGACGTCGAGGCCGGAGTCGGTCTCGTCGAGGATCGCGATCTTCGGCTTGAGCAGTTCGAGCTGGAGGATCTCGTGGCGCTTCTTCTCACCGCCGGAGAAGCCCTCGTTGACGTTGCGCTCGGCGAAGGCCGGGTCCATGTGGAGCTTCTCCATGGCCTCCTTGACCTCCTTCACCCAGGTGCGGAGCTTGGGGGCCTCGCCGCGGACGGCGGTGGCGGAGGTGCGCAGGAAGTTGGAGACCGAGACACCGGGGACCTCGACCGGGTACTGCATGGCCAGGAACACGCCGGCGCGGGCGCGCTCGTCGACCGACATCTCCAGGACGTCCTCGCCGTCGAGGGTGACGGTGCCGCCGGTGATCGTGTACTTCGGGTGGCCGGCCAGCGAGTACGCCAGGGTCGACTTGCCGGAGCCGTTCGGGCCCATGACGGCGTGGGTCTCGCCCTGCTTGATGGTCAGGTCGACACCCTTGAGGATCTCACGCGGACCGTTCTCGGCCTCGACGGAGACGTGCAGGTCGTGGATTTCAAGCGTTGCCATGGGTGACTCAGGACTCCTGGGTGACGGAGACGAGCACATCGTCCCCTTCGATCTTTACGGGGTATACGGGGACGGGGCGCGTCGCGGGGAGGCCGGACGGCTTGCCGGTGCGCAGGTCGAACGCGGAGCCGTGCAGCCAGCACTCGATCTGGCAGTCCTCCACCTCGCCCTCGGAGAGGGAGACGTTCGCGTGCGAGCAGATGTCGTGGATGGCGAACACCTCGCCCTCGGTGCGGACGAGGGACACCGGCGTGCCGTCGAGTTCCACCCGCTTCGGGGTGTCCTCCTCCAGCTCGCTCAGCGCACAGGCGCGGACGAAGGCCATCAGACGGACGCCTCCAGCTCCGCCTCGATCTTGGCGATGAGGCGCTCCTGGACGTCCGGCAGACCGATCTGCTGAACCAGTTCCGCGAAGAAGCCGCGGACGACCAGGCGGCGGGCCTCGGTCTCCGGGATGCCGCGGGACATCAGGTAGAAGAGCTGCTCGTCGTCGAAGCGGCCGGTCGCGGAGGCGTGGCCGGCGCCGGCGATCTCGCCGGTCTCGATCTCCAGGTTCGGCACGGAGTCGACCCGGGCGCCGTCGGTGAGGACGAGGTTCCGGTTGAGCTCGTAGGTGTCGGTGCCCTCGGCCGCGGCCTCGATGAGGACGTCGCCGATCCACACCGCGTGGGCGTCCTGGCCCTGCAGCGCGCCCTTGTACGCCACGTTGGACTTGCAGTGCGGCACGTTGTGGGTGACCAGGAGGCGGTGCTCCTGGTGCTGGCCGGCGTCGGTGAAGTACAGGCCGAAGAGCTCGGCCTCGCCGCCGGGGGCGGCGTACTCGACGCGCGGGTGGAGGCGGACGACGTCGCCGCCGAAGGTGACGACGACCGACTTGAAGGAGGCGTCGCGGCCGACCAGCGCGTTGTGCTGGGCGACGTGGACGGCCTTCTCGTCCCAGTCCTGGACGGAGACGACGGTGAGCTTGGCGCCGTCGCCGAGGACGTAGTCGACGTTGGAGGCGAGCACCGCGTCACCGGTGTGGTCGATGACCACGACGGCCTCGGCGAAGGCGCCGAGCTCGATCACCTGGTGGCCGAAGGCGACTCCGCCCTGGCCGTGCACGGCGATGCGGATCGGCTCGGTGAGGACGGCCTCCTTGGCGACGGTGACGACCGAGGCCTTCTCGAAGGAGGAGTACGCCTGGGCGGCGACGCGGTCGACCGGCTTGCCGGCCTTGCCGAGCCGCGCGTCGTCGCGGCCCACGGTCTCCACGGTGACGCCCTCGGGGGCCTCGACCTCGACACGGACGCCCTCGCCGGTGGCGACGGCGGTGCCGTCGTGCAGGCCGCGCAGGCGCTCCAGCGGGGTGAAGCGCCACTCCTCCTCGCGGCCGTGCGGGACGGGGAAGTCCGCGACGTCGAAGGACGGCGGGGCGCTCATGCGCGTGGCGACGGTGGACTCGGCGGCCACCGCGATCGAGCCGGCGGTGGTGGACCCCGCCGGGATGTTCTGAGCCTCAGCCATGGCTGTCGTGTTGCTCTCTTCCTACGTAACTACGCAAAGACCAGGGGTACGGACGGCGGGGCGGCGTCAGCCGACCGCACCCTCCATCTGCAGCTCGATCAGCCGGTTGAGCTCCAGCGCGTACTCCATCGGCAGTTCCTTGGCGATGGGCTCGACGAAGCCGCGGACGATCATGGCCATCGCCTCGAACTCGGTGAGGCCGCGGCTCATCAGGTAGAAGAGCTGGTCCTCGGAGACCTTGGAGACGGTGGCCTCGTGGCCCATGGAGACGTCGTCCTCGCGGACGTCCACGTAGGGGTACGTGTCCGAGCGGGAGATCGTGTCGACGAGCAGGGCGTCGCACAGCACGTTGGACTTGGAGCCCGGGGCGCCCTCGCCGATCTCGATGAGACCGCGGTAGGAGGTACGGCCGCCGCCTCGCGCCACCGACTTGGAGACGATGTTGGAGGACGTGTTGGGGGCCATGTGGACCATCTTGGCGCCGGCGTCCTGGTGCTGGCCCTCGCCCGCGAAGGCGATGGACAGGGTCTCGCCCTTGGCGTGCTCGCCCATGAGGTAGACGGCCGGGTACTTCATGGTGACCTTGGAGCCGATGTTGCCGTCGACCCACTCCATGGTGGCGCCCTCGTAGGCGACGGCGCGCTTGGTCACCAGGTTGTAGACGTTGTTCGACCAGTTCTGGATGGTCGTGTAGCGGCAGCGGCCGCCCTTCTTGACGATGATCTCGACCACGGCGCTGTGCAGCGAGTCCGAGGAGTAGATCGGGGCGGTGCAGCCCTCGACGTAGTGGACGTAGGCGTCCTCGTCGACGATGATCAGCGTCCGCTCGAACTGGCCCATGTTCTCCGTGTTGATGCGGAAGTAGGCCTGGAGCGGGATCTCGACGTGCACGCCCTTCGGCACGTAGATGAACGAGCCGCCGGACCACACGGCCGTGTTCAGGGAGGCGAACTTGTTGTCGCCGACCGGGATGACGGTGCCGAAGTACTCCTTGAAGAGCTCCTCGTGCTCCTTCAGCGCGGTGTCGGTGTCGACGAAGATGACGCCCTGCTCCTCCAGGTCCTCGCGGATCTGGTGGTAGACGACCTCGGACTCGTACTGGGCGGCGACACCGGCGACGAGGCGCTGCTTCTCCGCCTCCGGGATGCCGAGCTTGTCGTACGTGTTCTTGATGTCCTCCGGCAGGTCCTCCCAGGACTCGGCCTGCTTCTCGGTGGACCGCACGAAGTACTTGATGTTGTCGAAGTCGATGCCCGACAGGTCGGAGCCCCAGGTCGGCATGGGCTTCTTGTCGAAGAGCCGCAGACCCTTGAGCCGCAGCTTCAGCATCCACTCGGGCTCGTTCTTCTTCGCGGAGATGTCGCGGACGACGTCCTCGGAGAGGCCGCGCTTGGCGGCGGCACCGGCCGCGTCGGGGTCGGCCCAGCCGTACTCGTACCGACCCAGGCCCTCGAGCTCGGGGTGGCTGATCTCGGTGGTCATGCGGGGTTCCTCCCGGCCGTGCTTGCGGATGCTGTGGATGGAGTGGTCTGTGGTGGGGTGCCGTGCGGGATGAACGTCGTGCAGACGCCGTCACCGTGCGCGATGGTGGCCAGGCGCTGGACGTGGGTCCCGAGGAGGCGGGAGAAGATCTCCGTCTCCGCCTCGCACAGCTGGGGGTACTGCTCGGCGACGTGGGCGACCGGGCAGTGGTGCTGGCAGAGCTGCTCGCCGACCGGCGCGTTCCGCGCAGTGGCAGCGTACCCGTCGGCGGTCAGCGCCTTGGCCAGAGCCTCGGTGCGGCGGTCGGGGTCGGCGGACTCGACGGCCTCGCGGTACGCCTCCGCCTGGGCCTCGATCCGGTCGCGGGCGAAGGCGGCGACGGCCGCCTCTCCCCCGGCGTTCCGCTCGATCCAGCGCAGCGCTTCCACGGCGAGCGTGTCGTACGACTGGTCGAAGGCGTCCCGGCCGCAGTCGGTGAGCGCGAAGACCTTCGCCGGGCGGCCCCGGGTGCGGGCGCCGTAGACCCGCTTCTCGCGCGCCTCCACGACGTTCTCCGTGACGAGCGCGTCGAGGTGGCGGCGGACGGCGGCCTGGGTGAGGCCGAGCCGCTGGGCCAGGTCGGCGACGGTCGAGGGCCCGTGGTCCAGGATGGAGCGCGCGACCCGGTTGCGCGTGGATCGCTCACCGGTCGCGAGTTCCTCCGCGGGAGCCTCACCGACGTTTTTCACAACGCCATTGTTGCGTAATTAATCAGGCACTGACAAGCGCGGTCGGGGCGCACGGCGGTGCCGTGCGTCACGCAGGTAAGCCTTACCTGACCTGCGGAAACGATCATTCGTAGGACGAATGCCGACGGGTCTGACCAGCGGTTTCCGCCGGGGCGCGGCCGTCGCCCGGCAGGCTCACCGTCCGCCCGCGCGCCCGGATCAGGTCCACGAAAGTCTCCGCGTTCCGGACCGCCGCACCGCCCGGATCGTTGTTGAAGAAGACGTAGACGTCCGCCCCCTCCGGCCAGGCGTCGGCGAGCCGCTCCGCCCAGGCCGCCAGCGCCTGCCGGCCGTACGAGGGCCGGGGCCGCGCCCGGCCCTCGTGCAGCCGGAGATAGCCCCAGTCCGCCGTCCGCCACAGCGGCGTCACGGGCCGCGACTCCCGGTCCGCCCAGCACAGCGTGGCCCCGCGCCCGCAGAGCACGCCCCGGATCTCGTCCGTCCACCACGACGGGTGCCTCGGCTCGACCGCCACCCGCACGCGCGCGGGGAAGCAGCCGAGCACCGCGTCGAGCAGTCCGGCGTCGGCCTTCAGCGTCGGCGGCAGCTGGAGCAGCACCGGCCCCAGCCGCTCCCCCAGCCCCCCGGCCCGGTCCAGCAGGCGCGCCACCGGCTCCTCGGGCTCCTTCAGGCGCTTGATGTGGGTGAGGTAGCGGCTGGCCTTGACCGCCATGACGAAGCCGTCCGGCGTCCGCTCACGCCAGTGGACGAAGGTGTCCCGGTCCGGCAGCCGGTAGAAGGCGTTGTTGTTCTCGACCACCGCGAAACGGCGCGCATACTCCTCCAGCCACAGCCGCTGGGGCACGCCCTCGGGATAGAGCACGCCCCGCCAGTCCCGGTACTGCCACCCCGAGGTTCCGACGAAGACGGTCATACGGGGCCTCTGCCCCGGCCGGGCCCCGCTCACCCGGCCTCCGGCGGCCTCGCCGCCCGCACGCGACCGGGCCCGCGGCAGGAGCGCTCCCGGCGGGTCCTTAGACTTCCCGGCATGCGAAACGACTCCGTCGAGTCCGTGGTCCGGGTCCGGGGCCTGGTCAAGCGGTACGGGACGAAGACCGCCGTCCAGGGTCTCGACCTGGACGTCCGGGCGGGCACCGTCACCGCCGTCCTCGGGCCCAACGGGGCCGGCAAGACCACCACCATCGAGAGCTGCGAGGGCTACCGGCGCCCGGACGCCGGCACCGTACGCGTCCTCGGGCTCGACCCGGTCGCCGACGCCGCCGCGCTGCGGCCCCGGATCGGCGTGATGCTCCAGTCCGGCGGCGTCTACTCCGGCGCCCGCGCCGACGAGATGCTCCGCCACATGGCGAAGCTGCACGCCCACCCGCTCGACGTGGACGCCCTGATCGAGCGCCTCGGCCTCGGCTCCTGCGGCCGCACCACCTACCGGCGCCTCTCCGGCGGCCAGCAGCAGCGGCTCTCCCTCGCCATGGCGGTCGTGGGCCGTCCCGAACTGGTCTTCCTCGACGAGCCGACCGCCGGCCTCGACCCGCAGGCCCGCCGCGCCACCTGGGACCTGGTCCGCGAACTGCGCGCCGACGGCGTCACCGTCGTGCTGACCACCCACCTCATGAACGAGGCGGAGGAGCTCGCCGACGACGTCGCCATCATCGACGCCGGCCGGGTCGTCGCCCAGGGCAGCCCCGAGCAGCTGTGCCGCGGCGGCGCCGAGAACACCCTGCGCTTCACCGGCCGCCCGGGCCTCGACCTGGGCTCGCTGCTCAAGGCCCTCCCGGACGGCACCGCGGCCGCCGAGACGCTCCCCGGCACCTACCGGATCACCGGCGACGTCGGCCCCCAGCTGCTCGCCACCGTGACCACCTGGTGCGCCCAGCACGGCGTCATGCCCGAGGGCATCGCGGTGGAGCGCCACACCCTCGAAGACGTCTTTCTGGAGCTGACCGGCAAGGAGCTGCGCGGATGAGCACGGCGCGGATGAGCACGGGCGCGTACGCGCCGAAGCCGGGGGCCGCCCCCGTCGGGCGGATGATCGCCGCGCAGACCGCGCTGGAGACGCGGATGCTGCTGCGCAACGGCGAGCAGCTGCTCCTCACCGTGGTGATCCCCTCCCTCCTGCTCGTGCTGTTCTCGACGGTCGACCTCGTCGACACCGGCGCGGGCGAGGCCGTCGACTTCCTCGCCCCCGGTGTCCTGGCGCTCGCCGTGATGTCCACGGCCTTCACCGGGCAGGCCATCGCGACCGGCTTCGAGCGCCGCTACGGGGTGCTCAAGCGCCTCGGCGCCTCGCCGCTGCCGCGCTGGGCGCTGATGGCGGCCAAGACGCTGTCGGTGCTGGTCACCGAGGCGCTCCAGGTGGCGCTGCTCACGGCGATCGCACTGGCGCTCGGCTGGTCGCCGCACGGCGATCCGCTGTCGGTGTTCGCCCTGCTGGTGCTCGGCACCGCCGCCTTCTCCGGGCTCGGCCTGCTGATGGCGGGCACCCTGAAGGCGGAGGCGACACTGGCCGCCGCGAACCTGGTGTTCCTGCTGCTGCTCGTCGGCGGCGGGGTGATGGTGCCGCTGGAGAAGTTCGGCGCCGCGGGCGACGTGCTGGCGTTCCTGCCGATCTCCGCGCTCTCCGACGGCCTGAGGGACGTCCTCCAGGGCGGTTCCGGGATGCCGTGGGGCGACGCGCTGATCCTGGCCGTGTGGGCGGTCCTGGGGCTGGGCGCGGCGGCGCGGTTCTTCCGCTGGGAGTGACGCTGCGCGTAGCCACGCGGTGACGGTTCGGGGCCGTTTCGGGCCGACTCGCCCCGTAACCACCCCCTCGTGAAAGCGTGCACAAGCCCCGTCCTACGATGGGGCCCGTGCAGACCCCCCTCGCCTTCATCGCCCAGCGCTGGACCCCGTCCCCCCGGACGCTCCGGCGCGCCGCGCTCTCCGCCGTCGTGATGAGCGTGCTGATCATCGTGACCGGTGGCGCGGTCCGGCTGACCGGCTCAGGTCTCGGCTGCGACACCTGGCCCAAGTGCACGGACGACAGCCTGATCGCCACGGCCGAACAGGGCATCCACGGTGCCATCGAGTTCGGCAACCGGATGCTGACGTACGTCCTGTCGGCGGCCGTCGGCTGGACGATCATCGCCGCCCGCTCCGCGAAGCCGCGGCGGCGCGGACTGACCCGGCTCGGCTGGGCCCAGTTCTGGATCGTGGCGAGCAACGCCGTCCTCGGCGGCATCACCGTGTGGATGGGCCTCAACCCCTGGACGGTGGCCGGACACTTCCTGGCCGCGAACGCGCTCCTGTCGGTCGCGGTGGTCACCTGGCACCGCACCGGCGAGGGCGACACGCCGCCCAGGCCGCGCGTGCCGCGCCCGGTGAGCAGGCTGTCGTGGGCGATCGTCGTGGTCTCGGGGCTGCTGATCGCGCTCGGTACGACGGTGACGGGCGCCGGCAAGCACGCCGGTGACAGCAGTGACGTGCCGCGCATGCCGTGGGACTGGACCGCCGCCGCCCACCTGCACGCCATCGCCGCGTGGGTGGTCTGCGCCCTGGCCCTCGCCATGTGGCTGGTCCTGCGCGTGGTGGACGCCCCCGACGACACCCGTGCCCGCGCCCGTGACCTGCTGCTCGTGCTGCTCGCCCAAGGTGCGGTGGGCTACGTCCAGTACTTCACGGGCGTCCCCGAGCTCCTGGTGGGCGTCCACATGCTCGGCTCCTCGCTGATGTGGATCGCCGTGCTCCGGCTGGCGCTGAGCCTGCGCGAGCGGCCGGTGACCACGGCGGACATCCCGGCCCAGCCGGACGCGGAGCTGGCGACGGCGTAGGTCAGGGGTTCAGGCGGTACACCCGTCGCGCGTTCCCCGCCGCGACGAGCCCGGCGACCCGCTGCGCGTCCGCGCGGGACCAGGCGCCGTCGGCGACCCATTCGCCGAGGACCCGGGCGAGGGCGCCGCGGAAGACGCTGGCGGCGACCACGTGGAGCTCCGGAAGCCCCCGGGCGCCGCTGGAGAAGAGCAGTTTGCCGAACGGGGCCAGCTCCAGGAACTCCGCGAGCACGGCCGCCGCACGGGCGCCGGTGCGGGCGACGACCGGGCCGAGGTCCGCGTAGACGTGCGGGAAGTGCCCGGCGAGGCGGGCCGCCTGGCGGTGGTGCGGGTAGCCGTGCAGCAGCACCAGGTCGGCGCCGAGTCCGCTCGTGGCGGCGGCGAAGCCGGCCAGGGTGCCCGGATCGCGCTCGCCGAGGTGCAGTTGCAGCGGCCGGCCGGCGCCGACCGCGATCCACAGCAGATGACGCAGGAGCACCGGGTCGTCGACCGCCCCGCCGGCCGCGCGCCGGGCCAGCCAGCGCCCCGCCGCCCCGCGCACCTCCCCGGGCCCGGGCGGCTCGGGGACGGCCGCGAGCCCGCCCCGTGCGCCCGCCACGGAGGTGAAGGCGACGGCACCCGCGGCGGCCCCGTGCACGGCCTCGGTGAGGTTGGCCAGGAAGGCGTCGACGGTGCCGGAGGTGTCGGCGACCTGCTCGGCGAGCGGCTCCAGGCGGACGATCTCGTGGGCCGCGGCGTCGCCGGTCGCGGCGAGCTCGGCGGGGCCGGTCAGGTCGCCGGGCGGACCGGTGTCGACCAGGTAGGTGGCGATGCCGGAGGCCCGCAGCAGCCGGCGGCCCGCTTCGAGGACGCCGAGTTCACGGCGCCGGGCGAGGTAGCGGGCGGGCGGGCAGTGCGGTTCCAGGCCGAGGAGCGGCGGGCACCAGCGGCGCACCGCGAAGCCGGCCTGGGTGTCGAAGAAGGTGGTGCCCGCGGCCGGCAGGGCGGGCGTGGGCGCGAGGTGCGTCTCGAAGGTGCCGAGGCCGAGCTCCGTACGGAGCACCCCGTGGCAGTACTGGTCCACCAGGCTCGGAGTGTCGATCATTCGGGGGGCTCCCACGTCGGACGGGCTTCCACCCCTCCTAACGGGTGAGCCCCGCGCGAGGTTGTTGCCTCAGGAGTTGCGGGCTCCGCCGAGCTGGATGCCCGCCATCCGGGTCCACTCGTAGGGGCCGGTGACGACCTTGGCGGCGAACTCGCCGTCGAACTCCTCGTGGAGCGTGAGCCCGGCCTTCTCGGCGGCGGCCTCGGCGATCGCGTAGCTGGGGGCCACCAGGTCGCCCCAGCCGCCGTCCTCGCCGACGAGGACGATGCGGGTGCCCGCCTGGCCGATGTGGGCGAGCTGGCCCTCGGCGCCGCCGTGCTCGGCGGCGAACGCCTTGATGTGCTTGGCCAGCCTGGCCGCCTTGCGCTCGGCGCCCTTGGCGCCGGCCTGCTTCGTGTCCGCCTGCTGCGTGTCTGCCATGGACAGGATGCTACTGCCGGGTAGATCGACTGGCGACGGCCGGGGCACGTGGCGTGGGCCACGCACCCCGGCCGTCGGCCGGGAACCTCGGGGTCAGCGCAGGAAGGGGTCCACCGCGACCGCCACGAAGAGCAGCGACACGTAGGTGATGGACCAGTGGAACAGGCGCATCTCCTTGAGCTTGGCGCCCGTGACCTCCGCCTTGGCGCGGTTGAGCAGGCCGTGCGCCTCCCACAGCCACCAGCCGCCGGTGAGCAGCGCCACGGCCGTGTAGAACCAGCCGGTGTAGCCGAGCGGGGTGAGCAGCAGGGAGACCGCCACCATGACCCAGCTGTACAGGACGATCTGGCGGGCGACGACCTTGTTGGAGGCGAGGACGGGGAGCATGGGCACGCCCACGCGCGCGTAGTCCTCCTTGACCTTCATCGACAGCGGCCAGTAGTGCGGCGGCGTCCAGAAGAAGATGACCAGGAAGAGGATGACCGCGGCCCAGGACATCGAGTTCGTGACGGCGGACCAGCCGATGAGCACCGGCATGCAGCCGGCGATGCCGCCCCAGACGATGTTCTGGGTGGTGCGCCGCTTCAGGAGCATCGTGTAGACGACGACGTAGAAGAGCAGCGCGCCGAGCGACAGCCAGGCGGAGAGCCAGTTGACCAGGAGGCCGAACCAGACGGTGGAGACGACCGCGAGGGTGAGGCCGAAGACCAGGCCCTCGCGCGGCGACACCATGCCGGTGACCAGGGGCCGCTGGGAGGTGCGGTCCATGAGGGCGTCGATGTCGCGGTCGATGTACATGTTCAGCGCGTTGGCGCCGCCCGCCGACAGGTAGCCGCCGAGGCAGGTGACGAGCACCAGCCACAGGTCGGGCACGCCCTGTTCGGCGAGGAACATCACCGGAACGGTGGTGATGAGCAGCAGCTCGATGATCCGCGGCTTGGTCAGCGCCACGAATGCCTTGACGCGGGCCCCGAACGGCCGATGGCCTCCCGGGCTGGGAGTCAAGACGACCCCGGCGGGTCGGGACTCGACGGCCGTCACGCACACCCCTGACAGAGAAATTCCCAGCAAGCTCCCCGCGTGAAGAGGGGATGAAACTTGCGCGTACCACGCCACTGTAGACGTTGCCCAGACGCCGTTCTTATCGGGGGTGGGTCGTGTTGGCGGCCTCGCTCCCGGCGCGTGTCCCAAGGGGTGGACACGCCCGGTACCCGCCTCGGGAGGCGAACTCCCGCGACCCCCGGCAGTCTTTGGAAGTAAGCGCTCATATGAGGGGCATGGACACGAAAAGAGGGGCGAATTCCGGGGGTAGGCTCGACACCGCCGGGACACCCTCAGTCACCGGCTCAAGACATGCGGAGAGGAGCCCTGACCCAGGGTGAGCACTAAGCCGACGACCACAGACCTCGAGTGGACCGAACTGGACCAGCGGGCCGTGGACACCGCCCGCATCCTGGCCGCCGACGCCGTACAGAAGGTCGGAAACGGCCATCCCGGCACCGCGATGAGCCTGGCGCCCGCCGCGTACACCCTCTTCCAGAAGGTGATGCGCCACGACCCCGCCGACCCGGAGTGGGTGGGCCGCGACCGGTTCGTCCTCTCCGCCGGGCACTCGTCCCTGACCCTGTACACCCAGCTGTACCTGGGCGGCTTCGGGCTGGAGCTCGACGACCTGAAGTCGTTCCGCACCTGGGGCTCGAAGACCCCGGGTCACCCGGAGTACGGCCACACGGCCGGCGTGGAGACCACCACCGGCCCGCTGGGCCAGGGCGTCGCCAACGCGGTCGGCATGGCGATGGCCGCCCGCTACGAGCGCGGCCTGTTCGACCCGGAGGCCCCGCAGGGCACCTCTCCCTTCGATCACCGGATCTACGTGATCGCCGGCGACGGCTGCCTCCAGGAGGGCATCTCCGCCGAGGCGTCCTCGCTCGCCGGGCACCAGAAGCTCGGCAACCTGATCATGCTGTGGGACGACAACCACATCTCGATCGAGGGCGACACCGAGACGGCCGTGTCCGAGGACACGGTCAAGCGGTACGAGGCGTACGGCTGGCACGTCCAGCGCGTGGAGCCGCAGGCGAACGGCGACCTGGACCCGGCCGCCCTGTACGCGGCGATCAAGGCCGCCGAGGCCGAGACCGAGCGTCCGTCGTTCATCGCGATGCGCTCGATCATCGCCTGGCCGGCGCCGAACGCCCAGAACACCGAGGCCGCGCACGGCTCGGCCCTCGGTGACGAGGAGGTCGCGGCCACCAAGCGCGTCCTGGGCTTCGACCCGGAGAAGACCTTCGAGGTCTCCGACGAGGTCATCGCCCACACCCGCGCGCTCGGCGACCGGGGCCGCGAGGCCCGTGCCGAGTGGGAGAAGTCGCTGGCCGAGTGGCGCACCGCCAACCCGGAGCGGGCCGCCGAGTTCGACCGCGTCCAGGCGAACGAGCTGCCGGCCGGCTGGGCCGAGAAGATCCCGGTCTTCGAGGCGGGCAAGAGCGTGGCGACGCGCGCCGCGTCGGGCAAGGTGCTCCAGGCGCTCGGCTCGGTGATCCCGGAGCTGTGGGGCGGCTCGGCCGACCTCGCCGGCTCCAACAACACCACCATCGACAAGACGTCCTCCTTCCTGCCGGAGGGCAACCCGCTGCCCGAGGCGGACCCCTACGGCCGGACGATCCACTTCGGCATCCGCGAGCACTCCATGGCCGCGGAGATGAACGGCATCGCCCTGCACGGCAACACCCGCGTCTACGGCGGCACCTTCCTGGTGTTCTCCGACTACATGCGCAACGCCGTGCGCCTGTCGGCGCTGATGCACCTGCCGGTGACGTACGTGTGGACGCACGACTCGATCGGTCTCGGCGAGGACGGCCCGACCCACCAGCCGGTGGAGCACCTGGCCTCGCTGCGCGCCATCCCGGGTCTGAACCTCGTCCGCCCGGCCGACGCCAACGAGACGGCGATCGCCTGGCGCGAGATCATGCGGCGCCACACCAAGGTGTTCGGCAAGGGCACCCCGCACGGTCTGGCCCTCACCCGCCAGGGCGTGCCCACCTACGCGCCCAACGAGGACGCGGCCAAGGGCGGCTACGTGCTGTTCGACGCCGAGGGCGGCGAGGCGCGGCTCGTGCTGATCGCGACCGGCTCCGAGGTGCACCTGGCCGTCGAGGCCCGGGAGCAGCTGCAGGCCGCCGGTGTCCCCACCCGGGTGGTGTCGATGCCGTCGGTGGAGTGGTTCGAGGAGCAGGACCAGGCGTACAAGGACGCCGTTCTGCCGCCGTCGGTCAGGGCGCGGGTCGCGGTCGAGGCGGGTATCGGTCTGACGTGGCACAGGTACGTCGGCGACGCGGGCCGGATCGTGTCGCTGGAGCACTTCGGTGCCTCGGCCGACGCGAAGGTGCTGTTCCGCGAGTTCGGCTTCACTCCGGAGGCGATCGTCGCCGCGGCCCGGGAATCTCTCGACGCCGCCGCGCGCTGACGTCTTTAGATACGACTTTTGGAGAACCTCTCATGACAGACGCTCTCAAGCGCCTCTCCGACGAAGGCGTCGCGATCTGGCTGGACGACCTGTCGCGTCAGCGGATCACGTCCGGCAACCTGGCCGAGCTCATCGACCAGAGCCATGTGGTGGGTGTGACCACCAATCCGTCCATCTTCCAGAAGGCGATCTCCGAGGGGCACGGCTACGACCAGCAGCTGGCCGACCTCGCCGCCCGCAGGGTGACCGTGGACGAGGCCATCCGCATGATCACGACGGCTGACGTGAGGGACGCCGCCGACATCCTGCGGCCCGTGTTCGACGCGACCCAGGGCCAGGACGGCCGGGTGTCCATCGAGGTGGACCCCCGCCTGGCCCACGACACGGCGGCCACCATCGCCGAGGCCAAGCAGCTGGCGTGGCTGGTGGACCGTCCCAACACCCTCATCAAGATCCCGGCCACCCAGGCGGGCCTGCCGGCGATCACCGAGGTCATCGGCCTGGGCATCAGCGTCAACGTGACGCTGATCTTCTCCCTGGAGCGCTACCGCGCGGTCATGGACGCCTACCTGGCGGGTCTGGAGAAGGCCCGCGAGCGCGGCCTGGACCTGTCGAAGATCCACTCCGTGGCGTCCTTCTTCGTGTCCCGCGTGGACACCGAGATCGACAAGCGCCTCGACGCGATCGGCACCGACGAGGCCAAGGGCCTCAAGGGCCGGTCGGCGCTGGCCAACGCCCGTCTGGCCTACCAGGCGTACGAGGAGGTCTTCGGCTCCGAGCGCTGGGCCGCCCTCGACAAGGCGCAGGCCAACAAGCAGCGTCCGCTGTGGGCCTCGACCGGTGTGAAGGACCCGGCGTACAAGGACACCCTGTACGTGGTGGACCTGGTCGCCCCGGGCACCGTCAACACCATGCCGGAGGCCACCCTGGAGGCCACCGCCGACCACGGCGAGGTCACCGGCGACACCATCCGCGGCACCTACGACGAGTCCCGCGCGGTCCTCGACGCGGTCGCCGCGCTGGGCATCTCGTACGACGACGTCGTCCAGGTCCTGGAGGACGAGGGCGTCGACAAGTTCGAGGGCTCGTGGAACGACCTGCTCAAGTCGACCGAGGCGGAGCTCCAGCGCCTCGCACCTTCGGAGGCGTAACACCTTGAGCGCAGTCACCGGAGCCAACCCGCTCCGTGACGCCGCAGACCGACGGCTCCCGCGCATCGCGGGGCCGTCGGGTCTGGTGATCTTCGGTGTCACGGGTGACCTGTCCCGCAAGAAGCTGATGCCCGCCGTCTACGACCTCGCGAACCGTGGTCTGCTGCCGCCGGGTTTCTCGCTGATCGGATTCGCCCGACGCGAGTGGCAGGACGAGGACTTCGCCCAGGAGGTCCACGACGCCGTCAAGCAGCACGCCCGCACCCCGTTCCGCGAGGAGGTGTGGCAGCAGCTGATCCAGGGGATGCGCTTCGTCCAGGGCGACTTCGACGACGACGACGCCTTCGAGCAGCTGAAGTCCACCATCGAGGAGCTGGACAAGGCGCAGGGCACGGGCGGCAACTTCGCCTTCTACCTGTCCGTGCCGCCGAAGTTCTTCCCCCTGGTCGTGCAGCAGCTCAAGAAGCACGGTCTGGCCGACCAGAAGAACGGCTCCTGGCGCCGTGCGGTCATCGAGAAGCCCTTCGGGCACGACCTGGCCTCCGCCAAGGAGCTCAACGAGGTCGTCCACGAGGTCTTCCCGCCGGACGCGGTCTTCCGGATCGACCACTACCTCGGCAAGGAGACCGTCCAGAACATCCTGGCGCTCCGCTTCGCCAACACCCTCTTCGAGCCGATCTGGAACCGGTCGTACGTCGACCACGTGCAGATCACCATGGCCGAGGACATCGGCATCGGCGGCCGTGCCGGCTACTACGACGGCATCGGCGCCGCCCGTGACGTCATCCAGAACCACCTGCTCCAGCTGCTGGCGCTGACCGCGATGGAGGAGCCCGCCTCCTTCGACGCCGACGCGCTCGCGGCCGAGAAGACCAAGGTGCTCGGCGCGGTGAAGCTGCCGGAGGATCTCGGCCTGCACACGGTCCGCGCGCAGTACACCGCCGGGTGGCAGGGCGGCGAGAAGGCCGTCGGCTACCTCCAGGAAGAGGGCATCGACCCGCAGTCGAAGACCGACACCTACGCGGCGGTCAAGCTGGAGATCGACAACCGCCGCTGGGCGGGCGTCCCCTTCTACCTGCGCACCGGCAAGCGGCTGGGCCGCCGGGTCACCGAGATCGCGGTGGTCTTCCAGCGCGCCCCGCACTCCCCGTTCGACCACACGGCGACCGAGGAGCTCGGCCGCAACGCCATCGTGATCCGCGTCCAGCCGGACGAGGGCGTCACGGTGCGGTTCGGCTCGAAGGTGCCGGGCACGCAGATGGAGATCCGGGACGTGTCGATGGACTTCGCCTACGGCGAGTCCTTCACCGAGTCCAGCCCAGAGGCCTACGAGCGGCTCATCCTCGACGTCCTGCTCGGCGACTCCAACCTCTTCCCGCGGGTCGAGGAGGTCGAGCTGTCCTGGAAGATCCTCGACCCCATCGAGCGCTTCTGGGACCGGCACGGCAAGCCCGCGCAGTACGAGGCCGGGACCTGGGGCCCGGTCGAGGCGGACGAGATGCTCGCACGAGACGGCAGGAGCTGGCGCCGGCCATGAAGACCGACCTGACGGACACCACGTCCTCCAAGATCAACAAGGCGCTGGTGCTCGGGCGGCGGGCCATCGGCACCCCGGCCGTCGGCATGGTCCTCACCCTCGTCATCGTCACCGACGAGGAGAACGCCTACGACGCGCTGAAGGCGGCCAACGAGGCGTCCCGCGAGCACCCCTCGCGGACCCTCGTCGTCATCAAGCGGGTCTCGCGGACCCCGCGGGACCGCGCCCAGGCACGGCTCGACGCCGAGGTCCGCCTCGGCGCCGACGCCAGCACCGGCGAGACGGTCGTCCTCCGGCTGTACGGCGACGTCGTCGACCACGCCCAGTCGGTGGTGCTGCCGCTGCTGCTGCCGGACGCGCCGGTCGTCGTCTGGTGGCCGGTGAACGCGCCGACCGACCCGGCGAAGGACCCGCTGGGCGCGCTCGCCCAGCGCCGGGTGACCGACACGTACGCCGCCGAGCAGCCCATCGTGGAGCTGGCGGCGCGCGCGGACGCGTACACCCCGGGCGACACCGACCTGTCGTGGACCCGGATCACCCCGTGGCGTTCGATGCTGGCCGCCGCGCTCGACCAGGTCGCCTGCGAGGTGACCTCGGCCGAGGTCTCGGGCGAGGAGTTCAACCCGAGCGTCGAACTGCTCGCGATGTGGCTCGCGGACCGGCTGAAGATCCCGGTGCGGCGGTCGAAGTCGACGGGCCCGGGTCTCACCTCCGTACGGATGGAGACCAGCACCGGTCCGATCGTCCTCGACCGGGCGGACGGCTCGCTCGCCACGCTCTCGATCCAGGGCCAGCCGGACCGTGCCGTGGCGCTCAAGCGCCGCGAGACGGCCGAGCTGATCGCGGAGGAGCTGCGCCGGCTCGACCCGGACGACACCTACGCCTCGGCGCTGCGGTTCGGCCTGGAGCGTCTGGACGCGGAGGCGGCGACCGCCGCTCCCGCGGCGGAGCCCGAGCGCGAGGCCATAGCCCAGGCCCCGGCCGAGGCGCCGCAGGACGCACCGGCCGCCAAGCCGGCCGCGAAGAAGACCCCGGCGCGGAAGGCGACGGCCAAGTGAGCACTCCTCGGCTGGTCGTGCACCGCGACAAGGAACTGATGGCCCAGGCCGCCGCGGCCCGGCTGATCACGAAGATCGTGGACGCCCAGGCCGCCCGCGGCTCCGCCTCGGTGGTGCTCACCGGCGGCCGCAACGGCAACGGGCTGCTCGCGGCGCTGGGGTCGGCGCCCGCCCGGGACGCGATCGACTGGTCCCGGCTCGACCTGTGGTGGGGCGACGAGCGCTTCCTCCCCGAGGGCGACCCGGAGCGCAACGTCACCCAGGCCCGCGAGGCGCTGCTCGACGGCGTCCCGCTGGACCCGGCTCGGGTGCACGCGATGCCCGCCTCCGACGGCCCGCACGGCTCGGACGTGGACGCCGCCGCCGCGGCCTACGCGGCCGAGCTGGCGGCGGCCGCCGGTCTGGACGGCCACGGCGGGGTGCCGGCCTTCGACGTGCTGATGCTGGGCGTCGGCCCGGACACCCATGTGGCCTCGCTGTTCCCGGAGCTTCCGGCGGTCCGCGAGACCGAGCGGACGGTGGTGGGCGTGCGGGGCGCGCCGAAGCCGCCGCCGACCCGGATCTCGCTGACGCTGCCGGCGATCCGGGCCGCGCGGGAGGTCTGGCTGCTCGCGGCCGGCGAGGACAAGGCCGAGGCCGCGGCCGTCGCCCTGTCCGGCGCGGGCGAGGTCCAGGCCCCCGCCGCGGGCGCCCGGGGCCGTTCGCGCACGCTGTGGCTGCTGGACGCGGCGGCCGCCTCCGAGCTGCCGCGGAGCCTGTACCCGCCCTCCTCGGCCTGAGGACGCGTCACCGGGGCCCCGCTCACCGCACGGTGGGCGGGGCCCCGGCGTTCTCCAGGAACGGGGTGAGCAGTCCCGGTACGGCCTCGTCGGCGAAGGCCAGGCCCTGGCTCTCACCGGCGTCGTACACGTGGTACGCGCCCTCCCCGGCGGCCGTCGTCGCGCTGAGCGTGAGCACTCCGGCGCGCCGCTGGAACCAGGACTGCCGGACGGTCCAGCCGATGACTCCGCTGCGCTGGAGGGCGACGGTGGAGCGGCGTACGGTGCCGGAGCGGCTCACGAGGTAGGCGCCGCTGACGCCGTGTCCGAGGCTGCGGTAGGCGTCGAGGGCGAGCAGGACGGCGAGCGGGACGAGGACGGCGGCGAGCCCGGCGGCCACGTACAGCAGCACGGGAGTGAGCAGGAGGCCGAGGACGGCGAGGAGGGCGGCCGGGCCGAGCGCGGCGGCGAGCGCCCGGCCGAGGCGCCGGGTGCGGGCGGCCCTGGGGTGTGGGGCGAGCGGGGCGCCGGTGGGCGGCTCGGTCTCGCGGAGCACCTGGGCGGCGACCCGGTCGGCGACGGCCCGGGGCGCGGGCGGCAGCAGGTTCTTGAGGTCGGCGTGCTTGTCGTCGTCGTCCTGGGCGAGGCCGGTGGCGACGGCGTCGACCCGGGCGGCGCGCACCACGCGTATGCCGAGGGGTTCGACCAGCTCGATGCCCCGCAGCCGTCGTTCCTCCAGGGAGACGGAGCGGGCGGTGAGCAGCCCCCTGCGTACTCTCAGGGTGCCGCCGGGCTCCCGTTCCAGACGGTAGTTCGCCCACATCTCGACCCAGAGGCCGAGTGCGCCGATCACTCCGGCGGCGGTGGCGAGGAGCACCAGGTCGACGATCATCCACACGAGGGGGACGTCCTCGAAGCGGTCCCCGATCCAGCCCAGGACCTCGTCCTGGGCGCCGAACCAGTCGCTGACCTGCATGACGGCTCCCGCGGCCGCGCCGCCGAGCAGCGGGGCGACGAAGGAGACGGGGGCGTAGCGGATCCAGCGGGGGTCGAGGGCGGCGAGGACGCCGTCGTGGCCGGGGTCCCCGGTGGCGGACCGTTCGAGCAGGGTGCGGCGGAGGCGTTCGCCCTCGGCGCGGGTGACCAGGTCGAGTTCGAGGGTGGAATCGCCGCCGCTGTGCTCGCCGGTGCCGATCCTGACCTTGACGAGGCCGAGGAGCCGTTCGAGGGGGTTGGCGGTGAGGTCGACGCTGCGGATGCGTTCGCGGGCCAGGGAGCGCCGTGTGACGACGAGGAGTCCGGTGTGGAGGTCGACCCGCTCGGGGCCGATCCGGTAGCGGGTGCGGCGCAGCCGGACCCAGTCGGCGGCGCCGCCGCCGGCGACGAGCAGCGCGGCGCCGGCGAGCACCCAGGCGAGGGCCTGCCACAGCGGCCGGGATCCGGCGAGGCCGAGCGTGGCGGGCACCGCGGCGCCGCCGGCGACCCCGCACAGCACCACGACGCCGGCGAGCAGGGTGCGGGGCGCGAGCCGGCGCCACTCCTCGCTCATGTGGCGTCCCCCGGGCTGCCCTGGGTGAGGGCGGTGAGCCGTTCGGCGAGCCCGGCGGCGAGCTGGTCGTCGAGTCCTTCGATGCGGAGGGCGCCCTTGGAGGAGGCCGTGGTGACGGTGACGGTGGCCAGCCGGAACATCTGCTCCAGGGGGCCGCGTACGGTGTCGACGGTCTGGATCCGGGACATGGGGGCGATCCGCCATTCCTGCCAGAAGGCGCCGGTGCGGACGTAGACGGCGTCCTCGGTGACCTCCCAGCGGTGCACCCGGAACCACCAGCCGGGCAGCACCGCGGTGCAGACGAGGCCGAGGACCGCCACGGCCGCGGCCGCGCCGAGCAGCCAGGTCCTGGCCGGGCCGAGGAAGACCCCGAGCACGGCCAGGACGGCCACCGGCACGGCGGCGGTCACGAGCAGCTGCGTCCGCCACCAGGCGACGGCCCGTCGGTCGACGGCGTTGTGCGGCGGGCGCAGCCGTACGGTCACGTCGGTCAGCTCCGGCCGCGCAGCGCGCGGTAGGCGGAGACGAGTCCGGCGGTGGAGGAGTCGAGCTGCTCGCCGCCCCCGCCTTCGGTGAGGACCGGCTCGATCCTCTTGGCGAGCACCTTGCCGAGCTCGACGCCCCACTGGTCGAAGGAGTCGATGTTCCAGACGGCGCCCTGCACGAAGACCTTGTGCTCGTAGAGGGCGACGAGCTGGCCGAGCACGGACGGCGTCAGCGCCTCGGCGAGGATCGTCGTCGTCGGGTGGTTGCCGTGGAAGGTCTTGTGGGCGACGAGCTCCTCCGGCACGCCCTCGGCCCGTACCTCCTCGGGCGTCTTGCCGAAGGCGAGCGCCTGGGTCTGGGCGAAGAAGTTGGCCATCAGCAGGTCGTGCTGGGCGACGAGGCCGGGCAGCAGGTCCTCGACTGGCCGGGCGAAGCCGATGAAGTCGGCCGGGATGACCTTGGTGCCCTGGTGGATCAACTGGTAGTAGGCGTGCTGGCCGTTGGTGCCGGGAGTGCCCCAGACCACGGGCCCGGTCTGCCAGTCCACGGGCTGCCCGTCGCGCGTGACGGACTTGCCGTTGGACTCCATGTCGAGCTGCTGGAGGTAGGCGGTGAACTTCGACAGGTAGTGCGAGTAGGGCAGCACGGCGTGCGACTGCGCGTCGAAGAAGGCCCCGTACCAGACGCCGAGCAGGCCGAGCAGCAGCGGTGCGTTCTGCTCCGGAGGGGCGGTGCGGAAGTGTTCGTCGACGAGGTGGAAGCCGTCGAGCATCTCGCGGAAGCGCTCCGGCCCGATGGCGATCATCAGGGACAGGCCGATGGCGGAGTCGTACGAGTAGCGGCCGCCGACCCAGTCCCAGAACTCGAACATGTTCGCCGTGTCGATGCCGAAGTCCTCGACCTTCTCGGCGTTGGTCGACAGGGCCACGAAGTGCTTGGCGACGGCGTCCTGGCCGGCCCGCAGCTCGGTGAGGAGCCAGTTGCGGGCGGAGGTGGCGTTGGTGATGGTCTCGATGGTGGTGAAGGTCTTCGACGCGACGATGAACAGGGTCTCCGCCGCGTCGAGGTCACGGACGGCCTCGTGGAGGTCAGCGCCGTCGACGTTCGACACGAAACGGAAGGTCAGGTCCCGCTGCGTATAGGCGCGCAGCACCTCGTAGGCCATGGCGGGCCCGAGGTCGGAGCCGCCGATGCCGATGTTGACGATGTTCCTGATGGGCTTTCCGGTGTGCCCGGTCCACTCGCCGGCGCGGACCTTGTCGGCGAAGGCGGCCATCTTGTCGAGGACCGCGTGCACCTCGGGGACGACGTTCACGCCGTCGACCTCGATCACCGCGTCGCGCGGGGCGCGCAGCGCGGTGTGCAGGACGGCCCGGTCCTCGGTGTTGTTGATCTTCTCGCCGCGGAACATGGCGTCGCGCAGTCCGGCGACGTCGGTGGCGGCGGCCAGGTCGCGCAGCAGCCGCAGGGTCTCGTCGGTCACCAGGTGCTTGGAGTAGTCCAGGTACAGGTCGCCGACGCGCAGCGCGTACCCGGTGCCGCGCCGGGGGTCGGCGTCGAACAGCTCGCGCAGATGGGTGTCACCGAGCTGCTCGCGGTGCTTGCCGAGGGCCGCCCACTCGGGCAGCTGGTTGAGCCTGGTCCGGCCTGCGTTGGTCATCTCGCCCATTTCTTCGTCCTGCTCCATGTCCTGCGTGGGTGCCCCGCTGCCCCTCCAACCTAATTGATCTGGTGTGCGTTCAGTGTCCGCCACGGTGCAGTCGTCCCGCGTAGCGGGCTTCGAGCAGGGCGTTGCGCTCGTGGCCGCCCGGAAGGTTGGCCGAGACGTACACGGGCGGCTCGATCCCTTCGGCGAGGAGCAGCGCGACGGCGTCGGCGACGACCATCTGGACGAGCAGCGAGGAGGTGAGCGTGGAGATCCCGCACAGGGCGCCGTCGCCGGGGAGCGGCAGGACGGCGTCGCCGGCGGGCGCCCCGTTGTCGAGCACGGCGTCGGCGAGGTCGGCGAGCCGCTTGCCGCTGGGGTGCAGGGCGGGCACGGCGTGGGTGTGTTCCAGGGAGGTGAGGGCGATCAGCGGGTGTCCGGCGCCGGTGACCTTGAGGGCGAGGTCGACGACCGCGTTGTTGACCCCCGAGTTGGAGATGATCACGAACAGGTCCTGTGGCCGCGGGGTGGCCAGTGCGTAGAGGCGGTCGGCGAGTCCGGGCGAGCGCTCCAGGAGCGGATCCCGCAGGATCGCCGGGTCCTGGCCGCCGCGCAGGACGAGGTCGGCGAGCGCGATCCGGCTCGTCGGCACCAGTCCCCCGGCCCGCCCGGCGACTTCGAGCGCGGCGGCCTGCGAGTGCCCGGTGCCGAACGCGTGGATCACCCCGTCGGCCGCGACGCAGTCGGCGACCAGCCGCGCCGCCCGGGCCACCCCGTCCTTGTTGGCGTCGACGACCCGGTCGACGGCACCCCGGGCCAGCTCGGCGAACCGGGCGGCGCCCACGCCGTGTTGCTGCTCCACCACGACCTCCTGGTTGATCGATTCAGCTCTGTGCGCATTCCCGGGCTCAATCAACCAGTCCATCCGACGCGGAGTCAACGGGGCGGTCCGCCCCCGGTCCGGCTCCCCGGGCCCACCGCGACGTACGTCAGCCGGGCGTCCGCGCCAGGGCCACCGCGCCTCCCGCCCCGTCCCGCACCGGACTCGGCCGCAACCCCAGCTCCGCGACCCGCTCGGCCAGCCGCCCCAGCAGGGGCCCTCGGGGCCCGAGCAGCCCACCCGTCACCACCAGCGGCTCCCCCGCGACCGGCCGCAACGCCCGCACGGTCCCGGTCAGTTCGTCCGCCGCACGGTCCAGCAGCCCCGCCGCGACCCCGTCCCCCGCCTCCGCGGCCGCCACGACCAGCGGGCTCAGCTCCGCGAGCCGCACGGGGTGCGCCCGGTACGCGTACCCGACGAGACGTTCCTTGCCGAGGCCGCCGCACAGCTCGCCGACCGGCTCCGCGAGGGCTGTGGCGGGCCCGCGCCCGTCGAGTGCCCGCAGCACCGCCCGCAGCGCCTCCCGCCCCAGCCAGAAGCCGCTGCCGGCGTCGCCCAGGAGCCAGCCGTCGCCGTCCGCCGCGGCCACCACGCGCCGCCCCCGCACCCGTGCCCCCGTCGCTCCGGTCCCGGCGATGAGGACGAGGCCGTCGGCGGGGGCCCCGGGACCGGCCGCGAAGGCGACCTCCGCGTCTCCCCGGACCTCGATCCGCCCCGGCGGCTCGGCGCCGATCGCGGTGAAGGCGCCGGTCAGGGCCGCGAGTGCCCTCTCGCAGCCGCCCCCGGGGCCGCCGCCCGCGAAGCCCGCCACCACCGCCCGGACCGGCACGCGGTGTGCCCCCGCTCCGCGGAGGGCCTCGGCCAGGTGCCGTACCAGCGCCGCCTCCGGCACGCTGAGCGCGTTGCCCGGGCCGCCGGCCCCCTCCCCCACGGTGCGGCCGGTCGCCGCGTCGGCGAGCCGGGCCCTGGTGCGCGTACCGCCGGCGTCGATGCCCACGACGTGCGGGGCGCGGCGCTGAATCCCGGATTCGTCCATCGGTCCGCATGGTGGTTGATAGATTCACCCGGCCACAAGACCCGCGCTCCGACCAGAAGGCTCGTATGATCACCGCCCTGATCCGCTCCGAACTCCCGCGCATGTCCGGCTCCTTGCGCAAGGTGGCCGACTGGGTGCTGGCGGATCCGGCCCGGGTCGCCGGCGTCTCGGCGGCGGAGCTGGGCCGCAGGACCGGCACCTCGCAGGCGACGGTGACCCGGTTCTGCCGGGCCCTGGGGCTCGACTCGTACCAGCGGCTGCTGCTGGAACTCGCCCGCGAGCAGGGCCAGGAGAGCGCCGAGGGAGGGCAACCGGGCCCGCTGGGGCCGGAGATCGGACCCGACGACCCCCTCGGCACGGTCGTCGCCGCCGTCGCCCGCGCGGACCTCCAGGCCCTGCGCGCGACGACCGAGCAGCTCGACCTCGACGCCCTGGAGCGCGCCGCGCGCGCACTCGCCGGGGCCCGCAGGATCGACGTCTACGGGGTCGGCGCGTCCGGCGTCCTGGCCCTGGAGACGCAGGCCCGGCTCTTCGGCATCGGCTGCGAGGCCCGCGCCTGGACCGAGGTGCACGCGGCGAAGACCTCGGCGGCCCTGCTGACGCCGGCGGACACGGTCGTGGCGCTGTCCCACTCGGGGGCGACCCGCGAGGTTCTGGCGCCGCTGCGCCTGGCCGCCGAGCGGGGCGCGGCGACCGTCGCCGTGACGGCCGACCCGCGCTCGCCCGTGGCCCGCGCGGCCGGTACGCACCTGACGTCGACCGCCGCCCCGACCGGCTTCCGGCACGGCGGTCTCGGCACCCGGCATTCGGTGCTGCTGATCCTCGACTGCCTCTACGCGCGCGTGGCGCAGCTGACCTATCCGCGGGCCACGGCGGCTCTGGCGCTCACCGCGCACATCGCGGCCGACCACCGGCGGTAGGAGGCGAAAGGGCCCCGCCCGCGATGTCCGTTCGCGGGCGGGGCCCTTCACGTCACGTCAGATCTCGCCCCGGAGCTTGGCGAGCGCCTCGGCGAGGATCGCCTCGCCGTCCGCGTCGCTGCGCCGCTCCCGGACGTACGCGAGGTGCGTCTTGTACGGCTCGGTGCGGGGCGGGTCCGGCGGGTTGTCCCGGTCCTGGCCGGCCGGGAAGCCACAGCGCGGGCAGTCCCAGGTGTCGGGGACCTGTGCGTCACTGGCGAAGCTCGGCTGGGTCTCGTGCCCGTTCGAGCACCAGAAGGAGATGCGGAGACGCGGTGCCGACTCGCCTCGCTCGGCCTCGCCCATCGGCCCCGCTCCGACCCGGCTTCCCCGGATCGCGTTGCCACTTGCCACGGTCGTAACTCCCTGCGTGATGGTGCTCGAAGATGCCCCAGTCTACGTAAGGCCCAACGCGCGTCCAGTGATTGGAGTTACCCGTCCAACTTCACCAGAAGACCAAGTACGACAATGCACGCGAACCACAGCAGACCGACCACGACGGTGATGCGGTCCAGGTTGCGCTCGGCGACCGAGGAGCCGCCGACGGACGACTGCATGCCGCCACCGAACATGTCGGAGAGGCCGCCGCCCTTCCCCTTGTGCATCAGCACGAGCAGCATCAGCAGCGCACTGAAGACGATCAGGGCGATCGAGAACCCCATAACCACGGCTGGACCAACTTCCTCGGACTTATACGGACGGGGGTCGGACAGGGTACCTGCCCGACCCCCGCAAGGGTACGACGGATCGTCGCCGACGCTCTACAACGTCAGCGCTCGATCATCACTGGTCGCGGAAGCGGATGATCTTGACGAACTCGTCGGCGTCCAGCGAGGCGCCGCCCACCAGCGCGCCGTCGATGTCGGCCTGCGCCATGATCTCGGCGACGTTGCCGCCCTTGACGGAGCCGCCGTACTGGATGCGGACCTTGTCGGCCAGCTCCTGGGAGTACAGCTCGGCGAGCTTGCCGCGGATGGCCGCGCAGACCTCCTGGGCGTCCTCGGCGCCGCAGACCTTGCCGGTGCCGATCGCCCAGACCGGCTCGTAGGCGATCACGATCGTCTCGGCCTGCTCGGCGGGGACGTCCTTCAGGCCGCCCTCGACCTGGGTGAGGGTGTGCGCGACGGCGTTGCCGGCCTCGCGGACCTCCAGCTCCTCGCCGACGCACAGGATGGGGGTCAGGCCGTGCTGGAAGGCGGCCTTCACCTTGGCGTTGCAGACCTCGTCGGTCTCGGCGTGGTACTGGCGGCGCTCGGAGTGGCCGACGGCCACGTAGGAGCACTTCAGCTTGGACAGCATCGCGCCGGAGATCTCACCGGTGTAGGCGCCGGAGTCGTGCGCCGAGAGGTCCTGGGCGCCGTACTTGATCTTCAGCTTGTCGCCGTCGACCAGGGTCTGCACGGAGCGCAGGTCGGTGAAGGGGACGAGGACGGCGACCTCGACGGCGTCGTAGTCCTTGTCGGTCAGCGCGAAGGCGAGCTTCTGGACGTGGGCGATGGCCTCGAGGTGGTTGAGGTTCATCTTCCAGTTGCCCGCCATCAGCGGGGTACGGGTGCTCATAAAGGGGTCAGTCCTCCAGTGCGGCGAGGCCGGGAAGCGTCTTGCCCTCGAGGTATTCGAGGGACGCGCCGCCGCCGGTCGAGATGTGGCCGAATGCGTTCTCGTCGAAGCCCAGCTGGCGGACGGCCGCGGCGGAGTCGCCGCCGCCGACCACGGTGAAGGCCGGGGAGTCGACGAGCGCCTGGGCGACGGCCTTGGTGCCCTCGGCGTAGTCGGGGTGCTCGAAGACGCCCATGGGGCCGTTCCAGAAGACGGTGGCCGCGTCGGCGAGCTTCGATGCGTACAGCTTGCGCGTCTCGGGGCCGATGTCCAGGCCCTCCTCGGTGGCCGGGATGGCGTCCGCGGCGACCGTGGTGGGGTTGGCCGGGGCCTTCGTCTTCAGGTCCGGGAACTCGGCCGAGACGAGCACGTCGACGGGGAGCACGAACTCCACGCCGCGCTCCTTGGCACGCTTCAGGTACTCCTGGCAGGCCGGGATCTGGTCCTCCTGGAGCAGCGAGATGCCGACCTCGTACCCCTGGGCCTTGAGGAAGGTGTAGGCCATGCCGCCGCCGACGAGGATGCGGTCGGCCTTCTCCAGGAGGTGGTCGATCACGCCGAGCTTGTCGGAGACCTTGGCGCCGCCGAGGACGACGACGTAGGGCCGCTTGACGTCCTCGGTGAGCTTCTTCAGGACGCCGACCTCGGTGGCGATGAGGTGGCCGGCGGCGTGCGGGAGGCGGGCCGGGAGGTCGAAGACCGAGGCGTGCTTGCGGTGGACGGCGCCGAAGCCGTCGCCGACGTAGAGGTCGGCGAGGGCGGCGAGGCGGTCCGCGAAGGCGCCGCGCTCGGCGTCGTCCTTGGCGGTCTCCCCGGCGTTGAAGCGGAGGTTCTCGATGACGGCCACCTGGCCGTCGGCGAGGCCGGCGACGGTCGACGTGGCCGACTCGCCGACGGTGTCGGTCGCGAAGGCCACGTCGGCACCGAGCAGTTCGCCCAGGCGCCGGGCCGCGGGGGCGAGCGAGAACGCCGGGTCCGGGGCGCCCTTGGGGCGGCCCAGGTGCGAGGCGACCACGACGCGGGCGCCGGCGTCGGCGAGCGCCTTGACGGTGGGGACGACGGCGCGGATCCGGCCGTCGTCGGTGATGGTGGTGCCGTCGAGGGGCACGTTGAGGTCGGCGCGGACGAACACCCGCTTGCCGGATACGCCCTCGGCGAGCAGCTCGTCGATCGTCTTCATCTGTTCCTGACTCCTTGGTACACGCGATGGAGCACACGACACAGGGCTCGCGCAGTGCGTCATCGCACTGCCCGAGCCCTGCTTCACATCGAAAGCCCGCCCTGAAGCTTAGAGCTGGCCGCCGACGAAGACGGTGAGGTCGACGAGACGGTTGGAGTAACCCCACTCGTTGTCGTACCAGCCGAGGACCTTGACCGAGTTGCCCTCCTGGACCATCGTCAGCGACGAGTCGAAGGTGCAGGAAGCCGGGTCGCTGACGATGTCGGAGGAGACGATCTCGTCCTCGGTGTAGAACAGGATGCCCTTGAGCTCGCCGTCCGCCGCCTTCTTGAACGCGGCGTTGACCTCGTCCTTGGTGACGTCACGGGAGAGCTCGACGACCAGGTCGGTGACCGAGCCGGTCGGGACCGGCACGCGCATGGCCATGCCGTCGAGCTTGCCCTTGAGCTGCGGGAGGACCAGGGCGGTGGCCTTGGCGGCGCCCGTCGTGGTCGGGATGATGTTCTCGGCGGCGGCGCGGGCGCGGCGCAGGTCCTTGTGCGGGAAGTCCAGGATCCGCTGGTCGTTGGTGTACGCGTGGACCGTGGTCATGAGACCGCGGACGATGCCGAAGTTCTCGTCGAGGACCTTGGCCATCGGCGCGACGCAGTTGGTCGTGCAGGACGCGTTGGAGATGACGTCGTGCTGCGCCGGGTCGTACTTGTCCTGGTTGACGCCCATGACGATGGTGATGTCCTCGTCCTTGGCCGGAGCCGAGATGAGGACCTTCTTGGCGCCGCCCGCGAGGTGCTTGGCGGCGTCCTCGCGCTTGGTGAAGATGCCGGTGGACTCGATGACGATGTCGACGCCGAGCTCCCCCCAGGGGATGTCGGCGGGGTTGCGCTCGGACAGCACCTTGATGGTGTGGCCGTCGACGGTGATGGTGTCGGCGGTGTGGGTCACCTCGGCCTTGAGGCGGCCCAGGATGGTGTCGTACTTCAGCAGGTGCGCCGTGGTCGCGGTGTCACCCAGGTCGTTTACGGCCACGACCTCGATGTCGGCACCCTGCTCAAGGAGCGCGCGGAAGTAATTGCGACCGATACGGCCAAAGCCGTTGATGCCTACGCGGATCGTCACGAACCGATCTCCTCGTTAGGTACGCCGGGTTTCGACGCCCGGCGAGCTTCTCTATTTGGGATGTCCCCGACCGCTTACGACCCTACCTCTCCAGATGGCTCGGCGTGACATCGAGTACCCCCGTACACGCCCGGAAAGCACGGGAAAAAGGCCGACAACCCTTGTCTACCAACGGGTAAGGGACGCGTGGGGACCCTGATTTCGATTACGGAGAGTGAGCGAAATCGGCGCTCTCCTGAGCGGTCGATTCAGCGTCGGAGCGAACTCAGGGCCTTTCCGAGCAGAGCCGCCCGTTCCGTCGCATTCGGGACGTGCTCGAGTCCGAATCCGAGGAGGACGGTGTCACGGGTGGTGACCGCCGCGTGGGAGTGGAAGAGGGCCTCGGAGACGGTCCAGCGGGTGCTGTTCGCGGGACTGCCGGCCGGCGGTCCAGAGGCGGTCCAGGCGCCCGTGCCGTTCTCGAACCCCTCGGCTTCGGTCACGGCCCCGGCCGTGAGCCGGAGGTCGTCGACGAAGGCGCCCGTGCCGCCGCTGCCGGGATCGGAGACGTACGAGATCGCCAGCTCGACCCGCCGTCCGGCGTAGCCGCCGAGGTCGACGCTGGCCTGCCGCCAGCCGTTGGAGGGGCCGGTGAAGGAGTGCCACGCGCCGGTGGTGCCGGTGGCGGCGCAGCCGTCCTGGCCGACGGTGAGGTAGTGGGCGAGGAAGGGGTGCTGCCGGACGTAGTAGCCCTCGCCGCAGTCGGCGGGCGGCTCGGCCGAGGTGCCGCCGTTCGCGTCGGGCAGGGTGGTCCAGTCGTCCTGGCCCTCGGCGCGGGCCTCGACGATCAGGTGGTCGTAGCCGGGCTCGGTGTCATGGCTGACCTGGAAGGTCAGCGTCGGCCTGGCGGCGGCGGCCACGCCGGTGAGGTCCACGGTCCGGCCGAGCCGGGCCCAGGCGCCGTCGGTGTGGCGCAGGGCGGCGAAGCGGCTGCCCTCGTAGGGCTCGAAGGGGGTGCGGACGCCCGGGTAGCCGCCGGCGGCGGCGCTGCTCGCGAAGTGCGGGAAGCGGTCGGGGGTGAGGGTCTCGGAGGTGACGGTGAAGGTGCCCGCGTGGTCGAGCGGGTTGTCCGCGGCCGGGCCGAGGCCGCCGGCCGCGCCGCCGAGGCGACCGGTCCCGGCGAAGGACGGCGGGGCCTGGAGGCCGGCCCGTCGGTAGGCGCCGAGGTAGTACTGGGCGAAGTCGTCGGACTGGGCACGGCCGAGCCGGGCGGACCCGCCGGACTTCTCGCCCGCGTTGACCAGCTTGCCGCCCTCGTTCAGGTAGTCCCGGACGGCGAGCAGGGTGGCCCCGGACGGCTGCTCGGCGCCGGTGTACCAGACGACGGCCCCGAAGTGGCCGAGGACGCCGAGGGGGTGCGGGGCGCCCTGGGCGGCGACGTCCCAGACGGCGGCCCGGCGGCCGTTCGCGGCGAGCGCCCGCACGTAGGTGCCGGTGTGACGCGCGGCGGCGGTGCCGCCCTCGTCGGCGAGGACCAGGACGTCGGCGCGGGGCCGCTCGGCCACGGTGTACGTGAAGGGGGCGGACGCGGTCGCCCGGCCCTCGCGGGTGCGGGCGGTGTACCAGACCTCGACCCTGTCGCCGGGCCGCGCGCCCTCGACCTCGGCGCGGTACTCGTCGAAGTAGAGGTTGTCCTCGCCGCCGTAGGTCTCGCCGCCCTTCCAGGGCTCCAGGCCCGCGCGGTGGGTGCGGCCGCCGTTGATCCGGTAGTTCAGGGTCTTGCCGCGCAGCGAGGCACGGGCGGTGACGGAGACCTCCTGGGCGGCGCCCCGGGCCGCGTAGGAGGTGGTGAAGGTGTCCGGGGTGAAGTCGGGGGCGGGGGCGCCGACCGGGGAGACCGGCCGGTCCGGGTGGGCGGAGGACTCGGCGACGGCGAGCGCGAACGGGACGTTCTTCGCGAACTCGGCCTGGATCAGCTTCTCGTCGTCGGGGAAGGTGAAGACGGAGGCGCAGTCGGCCGGGTCCCAGGCGTCGTTGGGGTCGACCCGGGAGGCGGTGGCGCAGGTGGACATCTCGGGGGTGAACATCTGCATGCCGTTGACGTTGGCGGCGTGTCCGTCCGCCTCGCCGTTGGTGGTGTAGAGCTCGGAGGAGACCTGCGGCCGGTAGCCGGGGACCGCGGGGTTCTGCGGGGTGCCGGCGAGGGACTTCAGGGCCACGTCGTCGGGGGTGTCGGTGGCGACCTGCCAGCCGACCCCGTAGAGGATCAGCTGGGCGGCGGAGTGGTAGTTGATGCCGTACTGGAAGCCGATGCGCTTCTGGAAGGCGTCCAGGGCTCGGGTCTCGGGCTCGGACATGGGTCCGGGCCCGCGGTAGGTCTCGTCGGCCGGGTCGGGGGACGAGCCCTCGTCGTCGTGGCCCCACTTGTAGGCGAAGTTGCGGTTGAGGTCGACGCCGTCGCCGGGCCGGACCCGGCCGTCGCCGTCGTTGTCGCGGAGGTTCTTGCGCCACTGGCGGTTCGCGGGGTCCGCGTGAGTGAAGTCGTAGCCGTCGGGGTTGGCGGAAAGCACGAACCACAGCTCGGTGGTGTCGACGATCCTGGTGATCCGCGGGTCGCTGCCGTAGCCGTCGAGGTAGTGGTGGAGCAGCCGCCGGGTCATCTCGGGGGTGATCCACTCGCGGGCGTGCTGGTTCGACAGGTAGAGCGTGGCGGGCCTGCTGCCGTCCTTGGTCCTCCTCGCGTCCTTGCTGAGCTTGAGGGCGAGGATGTCCTGGCCCCTGACGGTCCTGCCGATGGAGACGACCTTGGTGAGCCCCGGGTGGGCGCGGGCGGTGTCCAGGATCTCCTGCTTGAGGCCGTTCTCGCCGCCGTACGGGCGGAAGACGCCGTCCCCGGCGCGGGCGACCCGCTTCTCGGCGGGTCCGGAGAGCGTGTGGACGGTGAGCTCGACGCCCTGCCGGCGCAGCGCTCCGGCCTGCTCGGCGGTGAGGTGGAGCTCCAGGGTGGCGGTGCCCCGGGCGGGCACCTGCTCGGTGAGCTCGTGGGCGTCGGTGCCGGCGTCGAGGAGGAGCGGCACCTGCTCCTTGGTGACCTTCGCGCGCCACACGGAGAGGTGTTCGAGGTCTTCGTCGGCCGGGCCGGGCTGTGCTCCGGCGACGGGTGCCGCCGCCAGAGCGGCGATCAGCAGTGAAGCCGCGGCGAGGACCGATCTCGCTCTGCGTCTCATGAGCCCCCCTTGCTGTTGTCTGCCACGGAAGTGGACGGACGCCAGGCTCGTGGGGGTTCGCGGGCGCGTCAAGGGTGCGTCCCGCGCGTCGGCGAAGATGCTGCCGATGCCTCAGAAAGGCACCGGCAGCGGTGAGTTGGGCCGACCAGGGGCTTCTGCGGTCGCGTCCGCCCGGGGCGCGGGGAGGGTCAGCCGACGAGGCTGTCGTCGAGCTCCTCCGTCAGGTTCGACTCGGTCCCGGGGATGCCCAGGTCCTGGGCCCGCTTGTCGGCCATGGCGAGCAGCCGGCGGATCCGGCCGGCCACCGCGTCCTTGGTGAGCGGCGGGTCGGCGAGGGCGCCCAGCTCCTCCAGGGACGCCTGCTTGTGCTCCATGCGCAGCCGGCCGGCGGCGGCGAGGTGCTCGGGGACCTCCTCGCCGAGGATCTCCAGGGCCCGCTGCACCCGGGCGCCCGCGGCGACCGCCGCCCGGGCCGAGCGGCGCAGGTTGGCGTCGTCGAAGTTGGCCAGGCGGTTGGCGGTGGCGCGGACCTCGCGGCGCATCCGCCGCTCCTCCCAGGCCAGCACCGACTCGTGCGCGCCGAGCCGGGTCAGCAGGGCGCCGATGGCGTCGCCGTCGCGGACGACGACCCGGTCCACGCCGCGGACCTCGCGGGCCTTCGCGGCGATGGAGAGCCGGCGGGCGGCGCCGACCAGGGCGAGCGCGGCCTCGGGCCCGGGGCAGGTGACCTCCAGGGAGGAGGAGCGGCCCGGCTCGGTCAGCGAGCCGTGCGCGAGGAAGGCGCCGCGCCAGGCCGCCTCGGCGTCACAGGTGGCCCCGGAGACCACCTGCGGGGGCAGGCCCCGGATGGGGCGGCCGCGGCCGTCCACGAGCCCGGTCTGGCGGGCCAGCTGGTCGCCGCCCGCGACCACCCGCACGACGAAGCGCGAGCCGCGGCGCAGCCCGCCGGGGGCCATCACGATCAGCTCCGAGCTGTGCCCGAAGATCTCCAGGACGTCCCGCTTGAGCCGGCGCGCCGCCATCGCGGTGTCCAGCTCCGCCTCGATCACGATCCGGCCGCTCACCAGGTGCAGCCCGCCCGCGAACCGCAGGATCGACGAGACCTCGGCCTTCCTGCAGCAGGTCCGGGTGACGGGGAGCCGGGAGATCTCGTCCTTCACCGCTGCCGTCATCGCCATGGGCCGATCCTTCCATGCATCCGAAAAATACGGTCGTACGCGGCGGCCAACAGCTCCGGATCGTGCTTCGGAGCGCCGTCGGGCCGGGCCACCGGCGCCAGCTCGACCGCGGCGCCGAGCCGCTTGGCGGCTTCGGCGAGGGGTTCTCTCGCTGACGCGTCGGGCACGGCGGCCTCGTCGGCCAGCACCACGTCCAGGGCGAGTTTAGGGGCGTGTCGTGCCAAAACCTCCAAATGACGCTGCGGGGAGAAGCCCTCGGTTTCTCCGGGCTGCGGCGCGAGGTTCAGTGAGAGCACCCGGCGGGCCTTCGTCTCCACGAGGGCGTCGAGGAGCTCGGGCACCAGCAGGTGCGGGATGACGGAGGAGAACCAGGAGCCCGGACCGAGCACCACCCAGTCCGCGTCGAGGACGGCGGCGACCGCCTCGGGCACGGCCGGCGGGTCGTGCGGCACCAGGTGCACGGACTGCACCTCGCCGGGGGTGAGCGCCACGGTGGCCTGGCCGCGGACGGTGTCCACGTCGTCCGGTCGGGCCGGGTCGTGGCCCTTGACCAGGGCCTGGAGCTCCAGCGGCACGGCGGACATGGGCAGCACCCGGCCGTGCGCGCCGAGCAGCTTGCCGACCAGGTCCAGGGCCTGCACGGGGTCGCCGCCGAGCTGCTCCCACAGCGCGACGATCAGCAGGTTGCCGACCGCGTGGCCGTGCATCTCGCCCCGGGACTGGAAGCGGTGCTGGATCACCCTGGCCCAGGTCTGGCCCCAGTCGTCGTCGCCGCAGAGCGCGGCGAGGGCCTTGCGGAGGTCTCCGGGGGGCAGCACGCCGAGCTCCTCGCGGAGCCGGCCGCTGGAGCCCCCGTCGTCGGCGACGGTGACCACGGCGGTCAGGTCGCCGGTGATGCGGCGCAGGGCGGCGAGGGAGGCCGACAGGCCCATGCCGCCGCCCAGCGCGACGACCTTGGGCTGGGCGCCGCGCCTGCGGAGCGTACGCCGCACTGAGAGGGTGGACGTGCGCCGGCGGTACGGCTTCACTCGCGCCCCATGTCACGGTGGACGACGACGGTCTCCACGCCCTCGGAGGCGAGCCGGGCGGCCAGCTTCTCGGCGGTGGCCACGGAGCGGTGCTTGCCGCCGGTGCAGCCGACGGCGATGGTCACGTACCGCTTGCCCTCGCGGCGGTAGCCGGCGGCGATCAGCTGGAGCAGCTCGGTGTAGCGGTCCAGGAACTCCTTGGCACCGGGCTGGTTGTAGACGTAGGCGGCGACCTCCTCGTTGAGGCCGGTGAAGGGGCGCAGCTCGGGGACCCAGTGCGGGTTGGGCAGGAAGCGCATGTCGACGACGAGGTCGGCGTCGACCGGCAGGCCGTACTTGAAGCCGAAGGACATCACGGTGGCGCGGAGCTCGGGCTCCTCGTCGCCGGCGAACTGGGCGTCCATCTTGGCGCGCAGTTCGTGCACGTTGAGGCTGGAGGTGTCGATCACCAGGTCGGCGTCGCCGCGCAGCTCGCGCAGCAGGTCGCGCTCGGCGGCGATGCCGTCGACGATGCGGCCGTCGCCCTGGAGGGGGTGGGGCCGGCGGACCGACTCGAAGCGCCGGACCAGGGCCTCGTCGGAGGACTCCAGGAAGACGATCCGGCGGGTGACCTGCTTGGCGTCGAGGTCGGCGAGGGAGTCCTTGAGGTTGTCGAAGAACTGCCGGCCGCGGACGTCGACGACGACCGCGATCCGGGCGACGTTGCCCTGGGAGCGGGCGCCGAGCTCCACCATGGTGGGGATGAGCGCGGGCGGCAGGTTGTCGACGACGAACCAGCCGAGGTCCTCCAGACACTTCGCGGCGGTGGACCGGCCGGCGCCGGACATGCCGGAGATGATCACCAGCTCGGGGATGGGCGCGTCGCCGTTGGTGTCGGCGACGGGTTCGGTGGTGCCCGTGTCCATGTCCGGTGCTCCGTCTTCGTGCTCGTGGTGCTGTTCGTGCGTGGTCATGCCGTCGTGCCCCCGTCGTCTTCCATGATCTCTCCTGTTGCCGTGTTCACGGCGGGCGCGGCCGGGGCCGCCTGGGCGAGGGCCACCGCCACGGCCTCCGCCGTCTTGCGGCCCATGCCGGGTACCTCGCAGATCTGCTCGATTGTCGCCTGCCGGAGCCGTTTGACCGAGCCGAAATGCTTGATGAGAGCCTGTTTGCGGGTCGCGCCCAGGCCGGGGACGTCGTCCAGGGGGCTCGTACGGATGCGCTTGCTCCGCTTGGACCGCTGGTAACGGATGGCGAAGTCGTGAGCCGTGTCACGCACCCGCTGGAGGAGGTAGAGGCCCTCGCTGGAGCGGGGCAGCACCACGGGGTCGTCCTCGCCGGGCAGCCACACCTCCTCCAGGCGCTTGGCCAGGCCGCAGACGGCGATGTCGTCGATGCCGAGCTCGTCCAGGGCGCGGCGCGCGGCGGCGACCTGGGGCTGTCCGCCGTCGACGACGACGAGCTGGGGCGGGTAGGCGAAGCGCTTGGGGCGGCCCTCCTCGTCCCGGCCCTCGGGGCCGGTGTCCGCCGGCACCTCACCGTCCCCGTCCACCCACTCGCCCGTCTTCTCCTTCTCGGCGAGGTAGCGCCGGAAGCGCCGGCTGATCACCTCGTGCATGGACCGGACGTCGTCCTGCCCTTCGCCGTGCCAGATCTGCGTGTCTCCGACACGACCCTTGATCTGGAAGCGGCGGTACTCGCTCTTGCGGGGCAGGCCGTCCTCGAAGACGACCATGGAGGCGACGACGTCCTCGCCCTGGAGGTGCGAGATGTCGAAGCACTCGATCCGCAGCGGCGCCGAGTCCAGGTCCAGGGCCTCGGCGATCTCCTCCAGGGCCCGGGAGCGGGTGGTCAGGTCGCTGGCCCGCTTGGTCTTGTGCAGCACGAGGGACTGCTGCGCGTTGCGCGCGACGGTCTCCATCAGGGCCTTCTTGTCGCCGCGCTGGGGGATCCGCAGGGAGACCTGGGAGCCCCGGCGGCCGGAGAGCCACTGGGTGACCGCGGTGGCGTCCTCGGGCAGGGCGGGGACGAGGACCTCCTTGGGCACCGCGTCGCCGCTCTCCTCGCCGTACAGCTGCTGGAGCGCGTGCTCGACGAGGCCCGCGGAGTCGACGGCCTCGACCTTGTCGGTGACCCAGCCGCGCTGGCCGCGGACGCGTCCGCCGCGGACGTGGAAGATCTGCACGGCGGCCTCCAGCTCGTCCTCGGCGAGGGCGATCAGGTCGGCGTCGGTGGCGTCGGCGAGGACCACCGCGTTCTTCTCCATGGCCTTGCGCAGGGCCCCTATGTCGTCGCGCAGCCGGGCGGCCTTCTCGTACTCCATGTCCTCGGCCGCGAGCGTCATCTGCTTCTCCAGGCGACGGAGGTACGTGCCGGTGCGGCCGGCCATGAAGTCACAGAACTCGTCGGCCAGTTCGCGGTGCTCCTCGGGGTCGATCCGGCCGACGCAGGGCGCCGAGCACTTGCCGATGTAGCCGAGGAGGCAGGGGCGGCCGGCGGAGGCGGCGTTGCGGAACACCCCGGCGGAGCAGGTGCGGACCGGGAACACCCGCAGCATCAGGTCGACGGTCTCGCGGATCGCCCACGCGTGCGCGTACGGGCCGAAATACCGCACGCCCTTCTTCTTGTGGCCGCGCATGACCTGGACGCGGGGGAACTCCTCGTTCAGCGTGACCGCGAGGTACGGGTAGCTCTTGTCGTCCCGGTACTTGACGTTGAACCGGGGGTCGAACTCCTTGATCCAGGAGTACTCCAGCTGCAGCGCCTCGACCTCGGTCGACACGACGGTCCACTCCACGGAGGCGGCCGTGGTCACCATCGTCGCCGTGCGCGGGTGGAGGCTCGCCAGCGGCTGGAAGTAGTTGGCCAGGCGCTGGCGCAGGGACTTCGCCTTCCCGACGTAGATCACCCGGCGGTGCTCGTCACGGAATTTGTAGACCCCCGGCGAGTCGGGGATCTGTCCCGGCCTGGGGCGGTAGCTGGAGGGGTCGGCCATGGTCCCCACCCTACTGGCGGCCACCGACACTCAGGCCGGGCGCAGGGGCGGGACGCACGGGCCGGGAGCGGGCCGCGGGAGGTGCCCGCACGGCCCGGTCCCGGCCCCTTCGGCGGTCAGGGCGTCGTCGCCTCCCGGGACCCGCCGCCCCGGCGGCGCCGTACGGCCCCGGCCGCGCCCAGGGCGAGGGCGAGGAGGGCCCCCGCGCCCGCCGCGGCGGAGGCGGTGGTGACGGCCGGGCCGGCGGCGTCGCCCCGCGGGGCGGGGGCCGCGGCCGCGTAACCGCCGGCCGCGCCCTTCCTCGCGTACGCGGAGCCCGGCAGCTTGTCTCCGTAGGCACGGGCGACCCGGTCCCGGTACGCGGCCAGGGTGGTGCCGTTCGCGCCGACGGCCCGCACCGCGTCCTCGTCCAGCGGCAGCACCTTCGCGCCCTTGTGCACGTACCAGGCGTCGATCTGCGGCTCCCGGAAGACGGTCCCGCCCGGCAGCACCCGCCGGCCCTGTTCGGTGTGGCGCAGCTCGTCGTCGCCGGTGGCGATGTTCACCACCCGCCAGGCGCCGTCCGGGCCGCGCACGGTCCACAGCGAGGCGGTCCGGCCGTCGGCGGCGACCGCCCTGCTGGCGTGGAACCCGACGCGGGCCACCGGCGCCCCCGGCTTCCCGGCGACGAAGTCCGGGGAGAGGATCGCCACCGGCACGGAAGCGCCCTCGACCCGGGGCCGCCCGGCCGCGGCACGGGCGGCCGGGTCCGCGTCCCGGGCGAAGAAGCGGGCGACCGTGTCGAGGGTCTGCGGCGCGGCGGCCGCCTGCTCGGGCGTCGGTGCCGGGGGCGGCGTCGGCAGCGCCCCGGCCGCGTCGGCCGGGACCGTTCCGAGGGCCACGAGGGCGGCGGCGGTCAGCAGTCCGGTCACGGCGCCGGAGCCGACGGCGCGGGCGGATATCCGTGCGCTCATCGTCGTCACGCCCCGATCCGGTAGAGCGAGTGGGTCCAGGAGAACTGGTCGTTGTTCACGTACCAGGCGTGCGAGGCCCAGTTGTAGCGGTCGCTCGACGGCCAGGGGTCGCCCCAGTACACCCAGCTGCCCGCGTCGTCGTACCCGTAGATCACGTGCATGTGCCCGCCGCCGCCCGACCACTGGATGCGGGTCTCCACCGGCCGGTCGGCGTTGATCTCGGCCTGCACGGTCGAGTAGCGCAGCCAGCCGTCCACGTACGAGCCGGGGCTGATGCCCGCCCACCTCAGGCCGTTCTGGACGTTGCCGAGGGTGGCCTGCCAGTTGGGGCAGTCGTAGCCCTGCTGCCGGTTGAAGGCGGCGTTGCAGAACTGGTTCTGGGTGTGGTTGCGCCCGTACCAGGTGGCGATGGTGTTGCCGCCGGCCGCCCAGCACCAGTTGGTCTTCTGCTGCGCCTGCATGGTGATGTTCAGGCGCTTGTACGCCAGGGTGGAGACGTCCTCGCCGGACGGCGCGGCGGTCGCCGGCGCGGCGGGGACGAGGAACAGGGTGGCGGCGGCCGCGGCGAGTGCCGCGAGGACCGGCCTTCTTCTGCGCATCGCGTTCCTCCCGATGGGGGGATGTGGGGAGTTGGAGGAGAGGAGCGCGTCCGGACGCTGGTCTGGAGCATCGGGCGTTGTCCGGATCCGGTCAACACGCTTCAATGCGGGGTGACGGCGCGCTGTGAACGGTGTGACCCGGATGTGAACGGCCGTCCCCGGTCCACCTGCCCGCCCGCCGGGGTGGCAGCCTGCTCCCCCTCCCCCACCGTGAACGTTCACTGAGGAGTCCTCGTGGGCCACACCGAGGCCGATCTGGCGCAACTGCTGCACACGGGCCCGTTCCACCTCGCGCTGCGCACGGCGCTCGCGGTGCGCGGCCTGCCGCTCCAGCGGGTCCAGCACCACCTGGCGCACCGGGGCGTGAAGGTCGGTGTGACGTCCCTGAGCTACTGGCAGCAGGGCGCCCGCCGGCCGCAGCGGCCCGAGTCGATGAAGGCGGTGCGGGCCCTCGAGGAGGTGCTCCAGCTGCCGGGGAACTCGCTGATCCGGCTGCTGGCCGAGGACTCCGCCGGCCGCGCCGACGCCGACCGCCCGGCGACCCGCTCCTACCGCTCGCTCATCGAGGCATCGGGGGTCGTGGAGCGGCTGCTCGCCGAGCTGGAGTGTCCGACGGACGGCGGGCTGCACACGGTCGGCCACCACGAGCGGGTGCGGATCGGGGCGGGGCGCGAGCTGCTCGGGCGGGACTCCCAGCAGGTGGTACGGGCGCACCGGGACGGGGTGGACCGCTATCTGGCGATCCACCGGGGCGATCCGGGCTGCGATCCGGACCGGGTGGAGGTGCGGGCGACGGAGAACTGCCGCACGGGACGGGTGCGGCGGCACGCCGGGACGGGGGTGCTGGTCGCCGAGCTGCTCTTCGACACCCGGCTGCGGGCCGGGGACACCTACGTCTTCTCGTACGGCTTCGAGGACGGTACGGGCGGCCCGGGCCGGGAGTACGTGCGCGGGTTCAGCTTCGCGGGCGGGCAGTACGTGCTCCAGGTCCGCTTCGACGAGGCGGCGCTGCCGGTGCGCTGCCGGCGCTTCGCGCAGGCGTCGACGGGGGCGCCGCGCGGCGGGCGGGCCGAGCTGACGCTCTCCGGCCGGCACCGCGCGGTGCACATGGTGGAGCAGGGGGTGCGCCCGGGGATCCTCGGGATCGAGTGGGACTGGGCGTAGGGCCCGTCTCCCCGGCGGGGGGGAGCCGTGATTCCGGCGGTGGGGCCCGCCTCCCCCGCGGCGGGGCCGGTCGCTCAGGCGGTGGGGCCGGCGATCAGCCTGCCGTTCTCGACACGGACGGGGACCTCGGGGAGCGGGACGGTGGCCGGGCCCTGGAGGGCCTTGCCGGTGGTCACGTCGAAGCGGCTGCCGTGACAGGGGCAGTTGCCCTCGTTGTCCTCGATCTTGTCGAGGACGCAGCCGGCGTGGGTGCACTGGGCGCTGAACGCCTTGTACTGGCCCTGGGCCGGGCAGTGCACCAGGAGCCGCTGCTCGCGGTAGAGCTTGGCGCCGCCGACGGGGATCTCGTCGGGCGCGCCGAGGGCGACCGGTGCGGTGGGGGTGGGGTTCTCCGCGTGGCCCAGCTTGGACTCGGTGGAGCAGGCGGCGACGCCCAGCCCGGCGGCCCCGGCGAGGGCGGCGCCTTTCAGCACGGTGCGGCGGGTGGACTGGCCGGACATGAGCGCTCCACGGAAGGATCGGGACGAGGGGAACGATTCGACGATACCGGCGGGCTCCGGCCCGGCCGCGCGGGGGCCTCCTTCGACCTCCTTCGACCTCCTTCGGACGGGTGTGACGGAGCCGGCGCGACCGCTCTCGTGAACGACGTGTCGTGACCGCGCTGTCGTGACCGAGGGCCCATGGGTTACGTTCCGGTGCGTGATCGTCGTCGCCGGTGAGTCCCTGATCGACCTGGTCCCCGAAGGGGCGCCGGGTCCCCTGGCCCCGCTGCTGCCCCGGCCCGGCGGCGGCCCGTACAACACGGCGGTGGCCCTGGGGCGGATGGGCGCGGACGTCGCCTTCTGCTCGCGGATCTCGACGGACGCCTTCGGGGAGGCGCTGGTCGGGGGGCTGCGGGCGGCGGGGGTGGCGACGGACCTGGTCCAGCGCGGGCCCGAGCCGACGACCCTGGCGGTGGCGTCGGTGGGTCCGGACGGTTCCGCGCGCTACGGCTTCTACGTGGAGGGCACGGCGGACCGGCTGTTCGCGCTGCCGGAGCGGCTGCCCGAGGGGGTGCGGGCGGTGGCCTTCGGGACCTGTTCGCTCGCGCTCGAGCCCGGGGCGAGCGCGTACGAGGCGCTGTTGCGGCGTTCCGCCGGGGAGGGGGCCCTGACGCTGCTCGACCCGAACGTCCGGCCCGGCCTGCTCCCGGACCCGGTGGCGTACCGCGAGCGGTTCGCGGGCTGGCTGCCGTACGTCTCGCTGCTGAAGCTGTCGGAGGAGGACGCGGCCTGGCTCGGCGGCTCCCCGGCCGCGTGGCTGGAGCGGGGTCCGGCGGCGGTGGTCCTCACCCGGGGCGCCGGGGGGCTGACCGTCTTCACACCCGGACACGAGGTGTCCGTCCCGGGGCTGCCGGTGCGGGTGGTCGACACGATCGGCGCGGGCGACACCGTGAACGCGGCGCTGCTGCACGGGCTCGCGGGGCGTCCGCCCGCCTCCCTCGGCCCGGCGGACTGGCGGGAGCTGCTGTCCTTCGCGGCGCGGGCGGCGGCGGTGACCTGTACGCGGGCGGGTGCGGAACCTCCGTACGCGCACGAGCTGGGCGACGCGTGAGGGGCGCCCCCGTGCGGGGGCGCCCCTCGATGCGCCGGTCGGTCGGTGACCGTCAGGCCTTTCGGGCCCGGGCGGTCGTCTTGGCGGCGGTCTTCTTGGCGGGCGCGGCCTTCTTGGCGACGGCCTTGCCGGCCGTCGTGCCGGCGGTCGCCTTCTTGGCGGGTGCCTTCTTGGCGGGTGCCTTCTTGGCGCTCCGCGCGGCCGGGACGGTCGCCGGGGCGTCGCTGACGCGGTCGCCCAGGATCTCGCGGAGGAACTTGCCGGTGTGGCTGGCCGGGACCGAGGCCACCTCCTCGGGCGTGCCCTCGGCGACGACCACGCCGCCGCCGCTGCCGCCCTCGGGCCCCATGTCGATGATCCAGTCCGCGGTCTTGATGACGTCCAGGTTGTGCTCGATGACGATCACCGAGTTGCCCTTGTCGACCAGGCCGGACAGGACCTTGATCAGCTTCGAGATGTCCTCGAAGTGGAGACCCGTGGTCGGCTCGTCCAGGACGTAGACCGTGCGGCCCGTGGAACGCTTCTGGAGCTCGGAGGCGAGCTTGACGCGCTGGGCCTCGCCGCCGGAGAGGGTCGGCGCGGACTGGCCGAGGCGGACGTAGCCCAGACCGACCTCGGTGAGGGTGCGCAGGTGGCGGGAGATGGTCGGGACGGCCTCGAAGAAGTCCAGGGCCTCCTCGATCGGCATGTCGAGGACCTCGGCGATGGACTTGCCCTTGTAGTGGACCTCCAGGGTCTCCCGGTTGTACCGGGCGCCGTGGCAGACCTCGCACGGGACGTAGACGTCCGGGAGGAAGTTCATCTCGATCTTGATGGTGCCGTCGCCGGAGCAGTTCTCGCAGCGGCCGCCCTTGACGTTGAAGGAGAAGCGGCCGGGCAGGTAGCCCCGGACCTTCGCCTCCATCGTCTCGGCGAACAGCTTGCGGACGTGGTCGAAGACGCCGGTGTAGGTCGCCGGGTTGGACCGCGGGGTGCGGCCGATGGGCGACTGGTCGACGTGCACGACCTTGTCGACGAGGTCGTCGCCGTCCACCCGGGTGTGGCGTCCGGGCACCGACTTGGCGCCGTTCAGCTCGCGCGCCAGGTGGGTGTAGAGGATGTCGTTGACCAGGGTCGACTTCCCCGAGCCGGAGACGCCGGTGACGGCGGTGAGGACGCCCAGCGGGAAGGAGACGTCGATGTCCCGCAGGTTGTTCTCCCGGGCACCGTGCACGGTGAGGCGGCGCGACGGGTCCACGGGGCGCCGGATCTCCGGGGTGGGGATGGCCTTGCGGCCGGACAGGTACTGCCCGGTCATCGACTCCGTGTTGGCGAGGAGCTCCTTCAGCGGCCCGGAGTGGACGACCTTGCCGCCGTGCTCGCCGGCGCCGGGGCCGATGTCGACGACCCAGTCGGCGACCTTGATGGTGTCCTCGTCGTGCTCGACGACGATGAGCGTGTTGCCCATGTCACGCAGGCGCACCAGGGTCTCGATGAGCCGGTGGTTGTCGCGCTGGTGGAGGCCGATGGACGGCTCGTCGAGCACGTAGAGCACGCCGACCAGGCCGGAGCCGATCTGCGTGGCCAGCCGGATGCGCTGGGCCTCGCCGCCGGACAGGGTGCCGGCGGCCCGGTTCAGGGAGAGGTAGTCGAGGCCGACGTCGACGAGGAAGCGCAGCCGCTCGTTGACCTCCTTGAGGACCCGCTCGGCGATCTTCTTGTCGCGGGCGGAGAGGGTGAGCCGGCCCAGGAACTCGGCGCAGTCGCTGATCGACATGGCGGACACCTCGGCGATGGACTTGTCCATCACCGTGACCGCGAGCACGATCGGCTTCAGACGCGTGCCCTCGCAGGTCGGGCAGGGCACCTCGCGCATGTAGCCCTCGAAGCGCTCACGGCTGGAGTCGCTCTCGGCCTCGCTGTGCCGCCGCTTCACGAAGGACACGGCACCCTCGAAGGCCGGGGTGGTGTAGGCGCGCTCGCGTCCGTAGCGGTTGCGGTAGCGCACCTCGACCTGGGTCCTGTGCCCGTACATCAGGGCCTTCTTGGCGCGCTGCGGCAGCCCGGCGTACGGGATGTCGGTGCGGAAGCCCAGGGCCTGGGCGAGGCCGCCGATCAGCCGGCCGAAGTACTCCTTGGTGTGGCCGTGCGACCACGGGTGGATGGCGCCCTCGTCGAGGGACTTCTCCTCGTCGGGGACGACGAGCTCCGGGTCGACCTCCATGCGCGTGCCGATGCCGGTGCAGTCGGGGCAGGCGCCGAAGGGCGAGTTGAAGGAGAAGGAGCGCGGCTCCAGCTCCTCGAAGGACAGGTCGTCGTACGGGCAGTAGAGGTGCTCCGAGTACATCCGCTCGCGCTCGGGGTCGTCCTCGGCGAGGTCGACGAAGTCGAGGACGACCATGCCGCCGGAGAGTCCGAGGGCGGTCTCGACGGAGTCGGTGAGCCGTCGCTTGGCGCTGTCCTTGACCGTGAGGCGGTCGATGACCACCTCGATGGTGTGCTTCTCCTGCTTCTTCAGGGTCGGCGGCTCGCTGAGCTGGATCGTCTTCCCGTCGACCCGGGCGCGGCTGTAGCCCTTGGTCTGGAGGTCGGCGAACAGGTCGACGAACTCGCCCTTGCGCTCGCGCACCAGCGGCGAGAGGACCTGGAAGCGGCTGCCCTCGGGCAGCTCCAGGACCTTGTCGACGATGGCCTGCGGCGACTGGCGGGAGATCGGTCGGCGGCACTCGGGACAGTGCGGCTTGCCGATGCGGGCGAAGAGCAGCCGGAGGTAGTCGTAGACCTCGGTGATCGTGCCGACCGTGGAGCGCGGGTTGCGCGAGGTCGACTTCTGGTCGATGGAGACGGCGGGCGACAGACCTTCGATGAAGTCGACGTCCGGCTTGTCCATCTGGCCGAGGAACTGACGGGCGTAGGAGGAGAGCGACTCGACGTACCGGCGCTGCCCCTCGGCGAAGATCGTGTCGAACGCGAGGGAGGACTTGCCCGACCCGGAGAGCCCGGTGAAGACGATGAGGGAGTCACGGGGGAGATCGAGCGAGACGTTCTTGAGGTTGTGCTCGCGAGCGCCACGGACGATGAGACGGTCGGCCACGCCGGTCCGCACCTTTCTTGAGAGAGCGGATGTGCCTGAACATCCAACAACCAAGGATGCCGGATGCTTCCTCCGAGCGTATAGCACGCACATTCGATTTCCGGACGCCCGCCGCCCGCTTCACCCGAACGAGTGGCCTCCTCGGGACTCCCGCGCAGGTCGGAGGCCCCTCCGGCCTGGCCGGACCGGCCCCGCACCCCCTAGGGTCGGCGCCATGATCGACCATGTGCGTGACATCGCCTCCGTGCGCGAGGCGACCGACCGGCTCATCGAAACCGTCTCCTCCTGGGACAACGCGGCACTGGCCGAGCCGTCACGGCTCCCGGGCTGGACCCGCGGCCATGTGCTGGCCCACCTCTCCCGCAACGCCGACGCCCTCGTGAACGTGCTCCGGGGCGTGCCGATGTACAAGGACGCCGAGAGCCGCGACGCCGACATCGAGCGGGACGCCGGCCGCCCGATCGCGGAGCAGCTGGCCGACCTGCGGGTCACCGCCGACCGCTTCGAGGAGGTGTGCCGCGAGCCCGCCGACTGGGACCGGACCGTGGAGCTGCGCAACGGCGTCACCGACCGGGCCGCCCGGGTGCCCTTCCGCCGCTGGGTCGAGGTGGCCCTGCACCACGTCGACCTGGACGCCGGGTACGAGCTCGAGGACCTTCCCGAGGAGTTCACCGCCCGGGAGATCGAGTTCCTCGCCGACCGCTGGTCCGGCCGCCCGGAGGTGCCGCCGGTGACCCTGCGCCTCGGGCACGGCGGTGACCACCCCGGCTGGCGCACCGGCGGCACCGAGGGCGAGCCGGTCGTCCTGGAGGGCACCGCGGCCGAGCTGCTCGGCTGGCTGGCCGGCCGCGGCGACAAGGGCGCCCGCCTCACCGTGGTCTCCGGTGGCGGACTCCCCGAACTCCCGCCGCTGTGACCGCGCCCGGCCGCCCCGTCGTCGGTGCCCGACGCTAGTCTGAGGCCATGACGTACAGCGGAGCGGTGAAGGTCGGCGGGCCCGCCGACGTGCACGAGCTGAGCGACCTGATGATCTCCAAGGTCGCCGTCGGCCCGATGGACAACAACGCGTATCTGCTGCGCTGCCGGGCGACCGGCGAGCAGCTGCTGATCGACGCGGCCGCCGAGCCCCACACGCTGCTCACGCTGATCGGTGACGACGGCATCGCGTCCGTCGTCACCACCCACCGGCACGGCGACCACTGGCAGGCCCTGGCCGAGGTGGTCGCCGCCACCGGCGCGCGCACGTACGCGGGGGCGTACGACGCCGAGGGCATCCCGGTCGGGACCGACGAGCTGGTGGAGGACGGCGACGTCATCCGGGTCGGCCGGGTGGAACTCACCGCCCGCCACATGGTGGGACACACCCCCGGCTCGATCGTGCTGGTCTACGACGACCCCCACGGGCACCCGCACGTCTTCACCGGCGACTGCCTCTTCCCCGGCGGCGTCGGCAACACCCGGAACGACCCCGATGCCTTCGCGAGCCTGCTCCACGACGTGCAGACCAAGCTCTTCGACGTGCTGCCGGACGAGACCTGGATCTATCCGGGCCACGGCCGGGACACCACGCTCGGTGACGAGCGCCCGCACCTGACGGAGTGGCGCGAGCGCGGCTGGTGATCCCCGGGCGCCCCCGCACGCCCCCGTAACCGGGACGGCGGCCGGGTAGTTGGCGCGACATGCACCAGCACCAGTCCCAGCGTCCCGGTCACCCTCCGTCGATGGGCAGGATCGCCGCGGCCTCCCTCGTCGGCACCGCCATCGAGTTCTTCGACTTCTTCGTCTACGGGACCGCCGCCGCGCTCGTCCTCGGTCCGCTCTTCTTCCCGACCTTCTCCCCCGCCGCCGGAACCCTCGCCGCCTTCGGCACCTTCGCCGTCGGCTTCGTGTCCCGGCCGCTCGGCTCGATCGTCTTCGGCCATGTCGGCGACCGGTACGGGCGGCGCCCGGTCCTGTTCGCCTCGCTGCTGCTCACCGGCTGCGCCACCGTCGCGGTCGGCTGCGTCCCCACGTACGAGACGCTCGGCATCGCCGCGCCCGTGCTGCTGCTCGTCCTGCGCTTCCTCCAGGGGCTGGGCCTCGGCGGGGAGTGGGGCGGGGCGGTGCTGCTGACCGCCGAGCACGCGCCGGAGCGGCGGCGGGCCCTGTGGGCGAGCTTCCCGCAGATCGGCCCCGCGGTCGGCTTCCTGCTGGCCAACGGGGTGATGCTGGCGCTGACCGCGGGGCTGAGCGACGCGGAGTTCCGCTCCTGGGGCTGGCGGGTGCCGTTCTGGGCGGCGGGGCTGCTCGCCGCCGCCGGGCTGGCGCTGCGCTCCTCGCTCGCCGAGACCCCGCAGTTCGAGCGGCTGGCCGCCGAGGGGCGGCAGGCGAACGCGCCGCTGGCCGAGGTGGTGCGCGGACACTGGCGGCTCGTGCTGCTCACGGCGGGAGCGCTGGCCGTCGGTTACGCCGTCTTCTACACGGTCTCCACCTGGGCGCTGGCCTACGGAACCGAGCGCCTCGGCGTGTCCAGTCCGGTGATGCTCAGCTGCGTCATGGCCGCGGTGGCGATCAAGGGGGCGTTGACGCCGTTCGCCGCGATGCTCGCCGACCGCTTCGGCCGACGGACGCTGTGCCTGGCCGGCTGCGCGGCCTCGGCGCTGTGGATGTTCCCGATGGTGGGGCTGCTGCACACCGCGCGGCCGCTGCTGATGTTCCTCGGCTTCCTCGGCTCGATGCTGGCCTTCATCACGATGTTCGCGGTGGTCGCCGCGTATCTGCCCGAGCTGTACGAGCCGCGGGTGCGCTGCACCGGCGCGGCGGTCGGCTACAACCTCGCGGGGGTGCTGGGGGGCGCCGTGACGCCCATCGTGGCGACGGCGGTCTCCGAGGGCGGCTCCGGCCCGCCGTGGGGCGTGGCGGCCTATCTGACGGTCGTGGCCCTGGTGAGCCTCGGCTGCTTCGCGCTCCTGCCGGAGACCTTGCCGGCCCGAGCGGACAAGCCGGAGCCGGAGAGGGTGCCCGCGTAGGGGGGCATGCGGCAGGGGCCGGTGCGGGCGGCGGTGTGCCGTCCGCACCGGCCCCTGCGGGTGTCCCGGCGGGTCAGGCCGCGGTCAGGCCTCGACGCCCTCGCGGTCGCCCTCCGCGGCCTTCTCGGCCGCCTCGCGCTCCGTCTGCTTCTTCGACGCGATGAGGCTGGTGATCGTGGTGATGATCAGGACGCCGCAGATGACCGCGAGGGAGAACGGGATGGAGATCTCCGGGACGTGCACCCCGGACTCGTGCAGAGCGTGCAGGACCAGCTTCACGCCGATGAAGCCGAGGATCACCGACAGGCCGTAGCTGAGGTGGACCAGCTTCTTGAGCAGGCCGCCGATCAGGAAGTACAGCTGCCGCAGCCCCATGAGGGCGAAGGCGTTGGCGGTGAAGACGATGTACGGGTCCTGCGTGAGGCCGAAGATCGCCGGGATGGAGTCGAGGGCGAACAGGACGTCGGTGGTGCCGATCGCCAGCATGACGACCATGAGCGGGGTCAGGACGCGCTTGCCGTTGTTGCGGATGAAGAGCTTCGTGCCGTGGTAGCGGTCGGCGACGCCGAACTTCTTCTCGACGGACTTGAGGAGACGGTTCTCCTCGAACTCCTCTTCCTCCTCGCCGGAGCGCGCCTCCTGGATGAGCTTCCAGGCGGTGTAGATCAGGAACGCGCCGAACAGGTAGAAGACCCAGGAGAAGCTGGCGATGATCGCGGCGCCCGCGGCGATGAAGACCGCGCGGAGCACCAGGGCGATCAGCACACCGATGAGCAGCACGCGCTGCTGGAGGTGGGACGGCACCGAGAACTTCGCCATGATCAGGACGAAGACGAAGAGGTTGTCCACACTGAGCGACTTCTCGGTGATGAAGCCGGCGAAGAACTCTCCGGAGGCCTGGCTGTTGCCGAACACCAGCAGGCCGAGGCCGAACAGCACGGCCAGGACGATCCAGACGACCGTCCAGATTCCGGCTTCCTTCACCGACACGTCATGGGGCTTGCGCCCGATGAAGAAGTCGATGGCGATCAGGGCGCTCAGACCGAGAATGGTCAGCACCCACAGAGTTGTCGAAACGTCCACTGCGCCTCCGGCGTCGTACGGCTGTCCAACAGCCTCGTCGTTGCCGGAGGTCTCTTCCACCCGGGGGACGACCGGGCCGACGCCCCGGGATCAGGTGTCCGACCTGTCCGTACTGACGGGTGCGCCGCTCATGGGGAGTACTCCCCTCCGTGCTCAGAACAGTACCCGAAGAACCAAGGAAAGGTAAAGAGAAGGGTAAAGCAGAGCCAAAACGGCAGGTCAGAGGCGGTCGTGCCCCCATTGCCCGCGCGCGTCCGCCACCTGCGCGAGGACCTGCCGCAGCACCCCGCTCCCCGCCGGGAAGACCGGCGGCTCGTACGTCCAGGCGTGGCCGACCCACGGGTCGGCGAGGTGGTCGTCGGGCACCGGGGTGAGCCGGGTCAGCGAGCGCCACAGCGGATCGAGGACCGGCCCGTACGCCGCCGCGTCCGCCCGGTCGGCCACCATCAGAAGGTGGGTGCCGACCGACGGGCCCTCGTCGGCCAGGTAGCGCAGCTGCGTCACCGCGCGGTCGTCGAAGCCGTGCGGGAAGTCGTGCACGATCAGCAGCTGCTCGGCGGTGTCCAGACCCGGCGGCAGGTCGTCGGAGGCGCCGCCCCGCAGGGCCATCTGCAACAGGTCGACCCGCTCGGTGAGCGCGTTCAGGACGGCCGAGACACCGGCCGCACCGGCCGCGGGCGGGGCCTGGAGCACGCCCGCCTCGACGAGCGGCGCGAACGCGGCCGCGCCCGCGCCCGCCGCGTCGATGACCTGCACCCGGAAGCGGTCCACCGGGTGCACGGCGAGCAGCCGCACCGCGTGGGCGACGGCCGTCTCCAGGGCCAGCCTGCGCAGCTCCGCCTCGTCGAGCAGCGCGGCCGCCTCGGAGTGGCCGCGCCCGCTGTCCACCCAGAGCCCCCGGGTCAGCGGCAGCCGGGCCAGGAAGGGGATGCGCAGCCCGGTCCGCTCCGGGAGGTGGAGGTCGCCCAGGCGGACCGCCATCGGCGCCTCCATGGGCACCCGGTAGCCCTGCCACACCGGACTGTCCCAGCGGGCGTAGGCGGCGGGCAGCGCGGGCTCGACCACCTCGGACTCGGCGGTGAGCTGCGCGAGGTCGCGGTCCAGGGCCTCCTGGGCGCGGGCGGTGAGCTCGTCGTGCCGGGCCTTGGCGGCGGCCCGGGCGGCGTCACCGGCGCCGCCGATCCGGCTCCGGGGATCCGACAGGACGCGGTCGATCTCCTGGTCGAGGCGGGACTCGGCGAACTGACAGGCGCTGCGGTACGCGGCGGTGGCGCGGGCCAGGTCCTCGAACATGCCCCACACCTGGTTGTAGAGCCGCTCGTCCATGGACCAGCCGCTCGCGTCGCCCGCGACGGGCGCCGGCGCCGTGGCGGGCGCGGGGTCCTGGGGCGCCGGCGTGGGCGTCCGGGGGGCGGCGGGGCGGCGGCTCGGGTGGGTGTAGTCGACGGGCCCGCCGCCCGCGGCCGGGGCGGGCTGCCGGGCCCGGTCGGCGTCCGGGACGCGCGGGGGCGGGGCGGCGACGGAGCGGGCGAGGCCCTGGGCGACGGCCTCCAGGATGGTGCCCGCGAGTTCCGCGGGGTGCGTCAGGCCCTGGTCGGCGAGGAGGGCGGCGAGCCCGCCCTCGTACCCCTGCCCCACGGCCCGGACCTTCCAGGCGCCCTGGCGGCGGTAGAGCTCCAGGGCCACGACGGCGGACTCCCGGTCGAGTCCGGTGATCGTGTAGTCGGCGACGCCCGTGCCGTCCGGCGCCGTGACCGTGACGACGGGGGCGGCGGCGGCACCGAACCGGACCGGTCCGTCCCCGCCGGCGGGCAGGGCGAGGAGGACGGAGACCCGGTGGACCGTGTCCCGTATCGCCTCCAGGTCGACGGCGAGCCGGTGCCGCGGGGCGGCCTGCCGGGGCACCTCGATCCCGGGCAGCGTGGCGGCACCGGGGTGGACGACGGCCTCGGCGCCGGGGACACGGCCCCGGTCGTCGCCGAGGGTGGCCGCGGCGACGACCGGATGACCGGCCGAGACCCGGATCTCCAGGCGGGTGTGGGGCAGGGGGTGGTTCTGCCCCCGGACCAGCTCGGCGGTCATGGGCTTTTCGTCTCTCCGTGCGTACGAACCGGGACCGGGCGGGTGCTTACAGCACCGGGAAGATCGAGGGCATCAGGTCCTGGAACGTGCGGCCGTTGGCCGCGTTGCCCAGGGCCGTCATCTGCCAGCCGGAGCCGGCCCGGTGCACCTTCGCCATGATCTGCGCCGTGTACTGGCCGCCGCCGTCGAGGGTGTAGCGGGCGAGCTCCTGGCCGTTGGTCTCGTCCACGAGGCGGCAGAACGCGTTCTGCACCTCCTGGAAGGTCTGGCCGGTGAAGGAGTTCACCGTGAAGACGATCTGGTCGATGTGGACCGGGACCCGCTGGAGGTCGACCAGGATCGACTCGTCGTCGCCGCCCTGGCCGGCGCCGCCGACCAGGTTGTCGCCGGTGTGGCGCACGGAGCCGTCGTCGCTGACGAGGTGGCGGAAGAAGACGACGTCCACGGGCTGCTTGTCGGCGAAGAGGACGGCGGAGGCGTCGAGGTCCACCTCACGGGTGCGCGAGCCGAACAGGCCGCGGCGAGGGGCCGCCTTCCAGCCGAGGCCCATCCGCACGGAGGTCAGGCTCCCCCCGTCCTTCTTCTCCAGGTTGATGGCCTGTCCCTTGGTCATGTTGACCGTCACGCGGTGCCCCTCTCATCGGTGTGATCAGCACCCTACGCAGGGGCACTGACAACGTGCCCGGACCGGCCCGGTTTTGTGTCGGTCTTGCAACACACCGGGCCGGCGCGCCGGGGCACCGCACCGGGGCACCGCTCAGGGCCCCATCGGCAGCCGTCAGGCCAGTCCGGCCTCCTTCATCTGGCGCAGCTCCTTCTTCAGCTCCGCCACCTCGTCGCGGAGCCGTGCGGCGACCTCGAACTGCAGCTCGGCGGCGGCCGCCTTCATGCGGTCGGTCATCTCCTCGATGACACCGGCGAGTTCGGTCGCCGGACGGTCGCCGAGCTCGAGCGTGGAGCCGGCCTTCGCTCCCTTGCGCTTGGGGGTGTGGGCGGCGAGCGAGGGCACCGGGGCCTTGGCGCCCTTGCCGTCCTTCGCGCTGCGGTAGCCGGTGCCGAGGAGCTGCTCGGTGTCGATCTCCTCGCGCGCGATGGTGGCGACGATGTCGTTGATCTTCTTGCGCAGCGGCTGCGGGTCGATGCCGTTGGCCTTGTTGTAGGCGACCTGCTTCTCGCGGCGGCGGTTGGTCTCGTCGATGGCCTGCGCCATCGCCGGGGTGATGGTGTCCGCGTACATGTGGACCTGGCCCGAGACGTTACGGGCGGCGCGGCCGATGGTCTGGATGAGCGACGTGCCGGAGCGCAGGAAGCCCTGCTTGTCGGCGTCGAGGATGGCGACCAGGGAGACCTCGGGCAGGTCGAGGCCCTCGCGGAGCAGGTTGATGCCGACCAGGACGTCGTACTCGCCGGCGCGCAGTTCGCGCAGCAGCTCGATCCGGCGCAGGGTGTCGACGTCGCTGTGGAGGTAGCGGACCTGGATGCCGAGTTCGAGGAAGTAGTCGGTGAGGTCCTCGGCCATCTTCTTGGTGAGGGTGGTGACCAGGACGCGCTCGTCGCGCTCGGTGCGCAGCCGGATCTCGTGCACCAGGTCGTCGATCTGTCCCTCGGTGGGCTTGACGACGACCTCGGGGTCGACGAGGCCGGTCGGGCGGATGATCTGCTCGACGAACCCGTCCGAGCGCGACAGCTCGTAGGTGCCGGGGGTGGCGGAGAGGTAGACGGTCTGGCCGATGCGCTCCTGGAACTCCTCCCACTTCAGCGGGCGGTTGTCGAGCGCGGAGGGCAGCCGGAAGCCGTGGTCGACGAGAGTGCGCTTGCGGGAGGCGTCGCCCTCGTACATGGCGCCGATCTGCGGGACGGTCACGTGCGACTCGTCGATGACGAGCAGGAAGTCCTCGGGGAAGTAGTCGAGGAGGGTGTTGGGCGGGGAGCCGGGCTCGCGGCCGTCGAAGTGCATCGAGTAGTTCTCGATGCCGGAGCAGGAGCCGATCTGCCGCATCATCTCGATGTCGTACGTGGTGCGCATGCGCAGCCGCTGGGCCTCCAGCATCTTGCCCTGCTTCTCCAGCTCCTCCAGGCGCTGGGCGAGCTCGCGCTCGATGTCGTTGACGGCCCGCTCCATGCGCTCGGGTCCGGCGACGTAGTGGCTGGCGGGGAAGACGTAGAGCTGCCGGTCGTCGCTGATGACCTCGCCGGTGAGCGGGTGCAGCGTGGAGAGCGCCTCGATCTCGTCGCCGAACATCTCGATGCGGACGGCGAGCTCCTCGTAGACCGGGAAGATCTCGATGGTGTCGCCGCGCACCCGGAAGGTGCCGCGGGTGAACGCGAGGTCGTTGCGGGTGTACTGGATGTCCACGAAGCGGCGCAGCAGCTGGTCGCGGTCGATCTCGTCGCCCACCTTGAGGGAGACCATCCGGTCGACGTACTCCTGCGGGGTGCCGAGGCCGTAGATGCAGGAGACGGAGGCGACCACGACGACGTCGCGCCGGGTCAGCAGCGAGTTGGTCGCCGAGTGGCGCAGCCGCTCGACCTCCTCGTTGATGGAGGAGTCCTTCTCGATGTAGGTGTCCGACTGCGGGACGTACGCCTCGGGCTGGTAGTAGTCGTAGTACGAGACGAAGTACTCGACCGCGTTGTTCGGCAGGAGCTCGCGGAACTCGTTCGCCAGCTGGGCGGCCAGGGTCTTGTTCGGCGCCATCACCAGGGTGGGGCGCTGGAGCTTCTCGATCATCCAGGCGGTGGTCGCCGACTTGCCGGTGCCGGTGGCGCCGAGCAGGACGACGTCCTTCTCGCCGGCCCGGATGCGCCGGTCGAGCTCGGCGATGGCCGCCGGCTGGTCACCGCTGGGCTGGTAGGGGCTGACGACCTCGAAAGGCGCCACCGTACGTTCGATCTTGGAAACGGGCCGCATGCAACCACCGTACGACCCGGCACCGACAGTCGGGCGGTGATCGGTCCCCCGCTCCTGGCCGGGACGGGGCCGGTGGCGGGTCGCCGGCCGCGGATCGGCCGCCGGTCACCAGTCCTGGGAGCGGTACACGTCGCGGTGCACGCCCCGGCGGCCGGAGCGGGCGGCGGGCCGCGCCGACCAGTTCGCGGGCTCGCCGTAGGCCGGGGCCCGGCGCTGGGTGGGCAGACCGGGAAGACCATGGGCGTGGCCGCCGCGGGCGGCGGGCCGCTGCCAGTCGGGCTCGCCCATGACGAGCAGGGGGTCGAACATGACCACGACGGCGGCGAGCAGCAGGAAGACGGCCGGGCCGACCAGCATGGGCAGCAGCAGCGAGGTGGCGGTGTCGCCGGTGCCGGGGGCGGGCGTGCCGTGCAGGGTGACGTCGACGGCGGCCATGGCGGTGTAGTGCATGCCGCTGACCGCCAGCCCCATCACCATGCTGGCGCCGAGGCTGGCGAGGAAGCCGTGGACGGAGACGGCGGCCCACAGGGAGGTGGTGGCGGCCACGACGGCGATGACGACGGACAGGGCGACGGTGAGGGTGTCGTACTGGATCTCGCCGTGCAGGCGCATGCCGGCCATGCCCAGGTAGTGCATGGTCGCGACGCCGAGGCCGGTGATGGTGCCGCCGGTGACCAGGGTGAGCGGGGTCGCGCCGCGGTAGCCGACGATGAAGATGCCGATGCCGACCATGACGACGGCGACGCCGAGGCTGGCGAAGGTGAGGGGCCGGTCGTAGCTGATCGGGGCCTGGTGGACGGTGAAGCCCATCATGGCGATGAAGTGCATGGTCCAGATGCCGGTGCCGATGGAGGTGGCGCCGAGCGCCAGCCAGCCCGCCTTGAAGGTGTCCCGGTGGCGCAGCGACCTGGTGGTGCAGCGCAGTCCGAGCGCCCCGCCGAGGCAGGCCATGAGGAAGGCGGCCACCGGCGTGACCAGTCCGTAGCTGAATCCGTCGACCGTGCCCTGCATGAGCGTCGTCCTCCACCCCGGGGTGCAACGTCGTCCGAAAACAGTCGGTACCGCTGAGTAGTGCTACCGGATTATGGCGCCCGGCGGGCTCCGGCTGCCATGCCGTCCGGGAATTGGTCTGCCCCTTTGTCGGTGGCGGGTCGTACGGTGATGCGCATGGAACGGGAGAAGCCTGTGGGGGAGCGGACGGCGGGACGGGTGGAGTGGGCGGTGGTGCCCAGCGGCATCGGTCCCCTGCTGCTGGCCGCGACGGACCGGGGTCTGGTGAGCGTGGCGTTCCACGCCGACGAGCGGGGGCGGGAGCGGGCGCTCGGGCGGCTGGCCGGGGCGTTCGGCGGGGAGCTCGTGGAGGGCGCGTCGGGCCGACTCGCCGAACCGATACGGCAGGTCGGAGCCTATTTCGACGGGAGTCTTCGACACTTCGACGTCAAGCTGGACTGGTCGCTGGTGACCGGATTCAACCGCCAGGTGCTGCGCGAGCTGGCGGACTCCGTCCCGTACGGATCGGTGGTGGGGTACGGGGAGCTGGCCCGCCGGGTCGGGCAGCCGACGGCCGCCCAGGCCGTCGGCGCGGCGATGGGGGCCAATCCGCTTCCGCTGGTGGTGCCGTGTCACCGGGTGGTCGAGAGCGACGGCGGCATCGGGGGCTTCGGCGGCGGGCTCGAGACCAAGCGGCGACTGCTGGCGCTGGAGGGCGTGCTGCCGGAGCCGCTGTTCTGAGCCGGACGGCCCGCTGGGGGCCGGCGGGGAGCGCGGGGCCTCGCGGGGTGCGAGGGTTTAGCGGGGTGAGGGCTTCACGGGGCGCGGGGGCTCAGCGGGCGCGGTCGGCGGCCGAACGGCGCACCGGACGTTCCCCCGGCGAGGGCGGGCTGGCACTATGCGTAAGTGACCAACGCCCCTGACGCTCCTGACGCCCCTGGCGCGCTCCCGTCGACCGCGATATCCCTGCCCGGCTCCTCCCCTGCCGGGCTTCCCGCCCTGCGGCGCCGCATCCAGGCGGTGCTGATCGCCACGCAGATCCTCGGCGGGCTCGGCATCGCCATCGGCTTCGCGCTCGCCGCGGTCCTGGCCACGGAGGTCAGCGGTACGGAGGCGCTGTCGGGGCTCGCGTCGACGGCCTCGGTCGCCGGGCCCGCCCTGCTCGCGATGCCGCTGGCCTCGCTGATGGCCCGGCGGGGACGCCGGGCCGGACTGGTCCTCGCGTATCTCGTCGGCGCCCTCGGTGCGGGCGTCGCCGTCCTCGGCGCCGTCCTCGGCAACTTCCCGCTGCTCCTGGCGGGCCTGGTCGGCTTCGGCGCCGGTTCCTCGGCCAACCTCGCCGCCCGGTTCGCCGCCGCCGACCTCGCCGAGCCGGACCGCCGGGCGAGGGCCATCTCCACGGTGGTGTGGGCCACCACCATCGGGGCGGTCCTCGGTCCCAACATCGCCGCTCCGGCCGGTGAGAGCGTCGCCGGTCTCGGCATCCCGGCGGCGGCCGGGCCGTTCGTCTGGGCGTCGGGCGTGTTCGTGGCCGCCGCCGTCATGGTGGCGCTGCTGCTGCGCCCGGACCCGTTGCTGACCGCCCGCGCGCTGGCCGGCCCCGACGAGGCGGAGACGGCGGACGGCCGGTCCCTGAAGGCGGGGATGCGGGCGGTACGGGAGTCCTCACGGGCCCGGCTCGCCCTGGTGGCCGTGGCCGGCTCGCACACCGCGATGGTGTCGATCATGTCGATGACCCCGGTCGCGCTCACCCACCACGGAGCGGACATCCGGCTGATCGGCCTGGTGATCAGCGGGCACATCGCGGGCATGTACGCCTTCTCGCCCGTGATGGGCTGGCTGTCCGACCGGCTCGGCCGGCTCACGGTGATCGGTCTCGCCGTGGCGCTGATCGCGGTGGCGGCCCTCCTCGCCGGCACGGCCGGTCCCCGCCACGGCCAGGTCGCCCTCGGGCTCTTCGTCCTGGGCCTCGGCTGGTCGGCGGGGCTCGTCTCGGGCTCGGCGCTCCTGACCGACTCGGTGCCCCAGGCGGCCAGGGCCGCCGTCCAGGGCCTCTCGGACTTCACCATGAACACCTGCGCCGGTCTCGGCGGGCTCGCGGCGGGACTGATCGTCTCCCAGGCGGGATATGGCTGGCTGAACGTCATCGGAGCGCTCCTGCTGGCGCCGATGACACTGCTGGCGGTGCGGGGAGCGGTGCGGCGAGGCTGAGCGCGGGTCGCGATATTGGATCCGATATTGGATGTCCCGGATATCGGATCCCATCCCCGGCGTCGATCACCCGACCTGCCGGACATGGGATCCAACATCCGATATCCGATAGCCAACGTCCGACGTCCGGCATCGACATCCCGGATTTACCGCCCTGCCGTCATCGCGGCACCGCCGGTGAGCTCGCCCCGGCCACGACCCGGCGCGGGGCGCCCGTGCCGTCGGCGGGCACGCTCCACACCGCTCCCTCATGGGCGTAGGCCAGGGTGCCGGGACCGGTCCAGGCGGCCTGGTCGTCTATCGAGCGCGATTCGGCGAGCGGATGCTCGCGGAGGGTGGCGAGGTCGAGGACGTGCAGACGCCAGGGTGCGCGGGTGTCCTCCGAGACCTTCTTCTTGTAGGCGATCCGGGTGCCGTCCGGGGAGAGCGACGGGCACTCGACGTTCTCCTTGAGGGCGCGCGCCTTCCACGCCCGCAGATCGCCCTCCACGAGATGGGTGCGTCCCTGGGTGGAGACGGTGGCGTAGAAGCGGTTGTCGTCGCGGGCGAAGCTGACGCCCCAGTAGTTCACGTCGGGAGCGTGGTGGCGGCGCCCGTTCAGGGTGAGCGGGATCTGCTCGATGTTCTTGATCAGGTAGCCGGTGCGCAGGTCGAGGATCGAGGTGCGGGTGGAGAAGGCGGAGGTGGCGTAGGAGTCGCCGGTCGCGAAGGTGGTCCAGGCGAGCACCCGGCCGGAGGCGGAGACGCGGGCCCGGTTGGGGATGCCGGGCAGGCTCATCCTGCGCAGTTCTCGTAGCCGCCGGTCCAGGACGATCACGTACGAGCGGGCCGGGACCCCGGGGCGCAGCTGGAGGCAGAGCGCGGTGCCGCCCGCGGCGTGGAAGCGGTCGCAGCGCGGCCCGAGCGCGGCACGGCCCCCGGGCGCGGACGGCTCCTGGCGGGCGACGCGCCCGCTCGCGGTGTCGCGGAACCAGAGGGTGCCCGCCGGACCGTCGAGGGTGAAGCCCTCGTCGGCGGGGGCCGCGGCGGCGCCGGGGCGGTCGGCAGCCGCCCGCAGGGTGTAGGCGGTGGCCCCGCCGGCGAGCAGCAGCACGCCGAGGACGAGCGCCCAGAGGCGACGGCGGGCCTGGCCGTTCGCCGTGGTCCCTTCGGTCATGACGGTTCCCTTTCTCGGGACGAGGGGGACGGACCGGCGGGCCCGGACACCCGGGACGCCCCGGCGGGCTCCGCCGCGCCCGCGGGGAGCAGCCGCACGGCGCAGCACAGGGCGGTCGCGAGCCCCGCCGCGGCGAGGGCGAGCGCGGTCGTGGGACCCCACAGGGTCCACGCGGCGCCGAAGCCGGTGGCGGCGGCCACCTTGGCCAGTGCCTGGGCCGTCTGGACGAGGGCGAGCCCGCTCGCCCGGCGCGCGGGCGGGAGCAGCGGGCCGGTGAGCGCCATCAGGACCCCGTCCGTGGCCGCGTAGAACACCCCGATCAGGGTCGGGACGCCCACGAGGAGGACGGGGCCGGGCACCGGGGCGAGGAGCAGGCCGAGGGCGAGGAGCAGGGCCCCGTGCCCGTACAGGAAGGGGCGCCGTCGGCCGATGCGGTCGGCGAGGCGTCCGGCCGGTACGGCGAGCAGCAGATAGGCGGCCGACGCGCCGAGCGGCAGGAACGGGAACCAGGTGACGGCCAGGTCGGTCCGGTGCTGGAGCAGCAGGTAGAGGAAGGCGTCGCCGACGGTGACCGCACCGAGCAGGGCCGCGCCGAGCGTGACCCGGCGCACGCCGGGCAGCCGGAGCGGCGCGGTGAGCTCGCGCCAGGTGGTGCGCGGCCGTACGCCCCGGTGACCGTGCCCGGTGCCGGCCGGTGCGGCCACCGTCCTGCGTCCGCCGGGGACGAGGACGACGAGGAGCAGCACACCGAGCAGCCCCGTGCAGAAGCTGACGACGAAGACGGCGTCGTACGCGTCGGCGGTGGCCCACAGGAGCGCGAAGGCGGCCAGGGGGCCGAGGAGCGCGCCGGTGGTGTCCATGGCCCGGTGGACGCCGAAGGCGCGGCCGAGGCCGTCGGGCGGGCTGTCGAGGGTGATGAGGGCGTCGCGCGGGGCGGTCCGGATGCCCTTGCCGAGCCGGTCCGCGGCGAGCGCGGTGGCGATCCAGCCGGCCGCGCCGCCCGCGAGGAGCAGGCCGAGCCGGGAGCAGGCGGACAGCGCGTAGCCGACTCCGGCGACTCTCTTGTGGTGGCCGCCCCGGTCGGCGACGTGGCCGCCGGCGAGCCGTACGAGCGCGGTGGCGCCGTTGAAGAGGCCGTCGAGGAAGCCGAACTGAAGGGGCGTGAGGCCGAGTCCGAGCACCAGGTAGAGCGGCAGGACGGCCGTGACCATCTCGGAGGACACGTCGGTGACCAGACTGACCGTGCCGAGGGCGAGGACGGTGCCGGAGACGCGCCGCCGCGCCCCCGAAGGGGCGGGCGGCACGCTCGGGCGACCGGTGGTCGCGAGGTACATCAGTGGCAGGTGTAGGTCGGGCCGGCGTCCTTGACCTGGCCGTCGGTGCCGACGTACTGCCAGGTGTACGTGGTGTCGGTGAAGTCCAGCTTCAGCACCCCGTAAGTGCCGCTGATCCGCTTCTGGCTGTTGGGCTGGACGGTCTCGATGGGGTACGGCTCGGCGCCGCCCATGCCGCCGACGATCTCGACGATCCCGTCGGAGGTGGCCCGGCCGTCCGGGTCCTGCGGGGCGAAGCGCTCGTAGTGGTGGTCGTGCCCGTTGAGGACCAGGTCGGCCTTGGCGGCGTAGAGGATCCGCCAGACGGGCTTGGAGACGGGGTCGTTGCCGTGGCCGCCCGAGGAGTAGAGCGGGTGGTGGAAGTAGGCGGCGACACAGCCCTTGGTGGTGCGGGCGAGGTCGTCCTTCAGCCACTGGATCTGGGCGGGGTCGTCGAAGGAGTTGGAGTCGAGGGCGATGAAGTGCCAGTTGCCCTCGTCGTAGCTGTAGTAGGGCTTGCCCGCCGGGTAGGCGATCGCGCCGAAGTACGACTTGTAGCCGGCCAGGGAGCCGGCGGGGTCGTAGGTCTCGTGGTTGCCGGGCGCGGGCCGCGTCTTGGCCTTGAAGGCACCCCAGGTCTTGTCGTAGTAGTTCCGGAAGTCGGACAGCCGGGCGTCGTCGTACTGGTTGTCGCCCATCGTCAGATAGAACTTCGGGTTGATCCGCTGGGCCTGCGCTGCGGTCTTGGGGTGGGCGCAGGAGCTGCTGGAGGCGGTGCACTGGGCGGCGATGTCGCCGGCGGCGACGGCCGTGAAGGCGCCGGTGGTGGGCGGCGGGGTGGTGCCGTCGGCGATGCCGTAGACCTCCATCTCCCAGAGGGAGTAGCCGTACGAGGTGCCGCGGGCGGTTCCGTAGACGCGGAGGTGGCGGCCCTTGCCGGTGAGTCCGGTCCAGTCGTCCGTGCCGCCGTTGCCGGCGGTCTCGGTGGCGAGCGTGGTCCAGGTGACTCCGTCGGCGGAGATCTCGACGCGGTACGCCTTGGCGTAGGCGACCTCCCAGGAGAGGCGGACGCGGGAGACGGAGGCGGTGGTGCCGAGGTCGACGCGGAGCCACTGGGGGTCGGAGCCCTCGGCGCTGGCCCAGCGGGTGGCGGGGTTGCCGTCGAAGGCCTTGTCGGGGGTGAGGGTCGAGTCCTCGTCCGAGGAGGAGGTGGCGGGCTTGCCGCGGGAGAGGAGCGGGTCGGCGGCGTCGGCGCGGCCGGGCGAGGCGAGCAGCAGGCCGCCGGTGACGAGCAGCACGGCGGCGAGGAGGAGGGTCAGGACGGGGCGGTGCGGTGGGGCTGAGGCGTGCGGGCGCATACCTGTGACTCCCTTGCCTGGGAAGGATGAGAGCTGGGCACCGGTGCGGGCAACGCGGCCCGGTCCGCCGGCGTCGGGCGCCGGAGGGCGTGCCGCGGTGCGTGGCGGCCGGGTCAGAGCTCTCACTGAGCGCGTCACGCCCGCGCCCCGAGCACGTCGGGGAACGGGCGCCGCGCCAAGCCGCCGCCCGGGATGCTAGCTGATAGGAAAGTTTCCTACCAGACCCTCTACGCGGCTTCTCCCCGAGGGGACCGGGACCGTCCCGCGCCTCAGAGACTGATGTGGTACGCCTTGCGCAGGGTCTCGTGCACCGTCCACGTGGTGCGGTCGCCCTCGCGCAGCACGCAGGCGTCTCCGGGCCCGATCTCCAGGGTGTCGCCGCCCTCGACGGCGACCGTGGCACGGCCGCTGACGACGACGAAGAGCTCGTTCGCCTCGGTGTCGGTGACCACCCCCGGGGTGATCTGCCAGATGCCGCGGATCTGCTTTCCGTCGGCGGACTCCCACAGGACCTTGCCGGTCACCTCGGGGCTGCCGGACAGGATCTGACCCGGGTCGAGCGGCTCGGGCTCGAGCTCGGCGTCGGGGATGTGGACGGCGAAGGAGGGCTGCGCGTGTGTGGTCATGGGCGGTGACTGTAGCCGGGGCCCGTGGCTCCTGACGGAGGTGGGAGCCGGTACGGCTCGGCGCCGTGGTCACCGCTCCGAACAGGCACTTCTCGCCCTGCGGGACCACGACGGAATCCGCAGCGCGGATGGGCCCCGCCACCTCGGGGCGAGTGGCGCCGAGGGGGCCGGGAGCGGGGTGGCCGGGCACCGATTCCGCAGCGGCGGGGGCGGGGGCCGGTCGGACGGGGTACGGGCCGCGAGCCCCTGCCCGGGCCCCGCACTCTGGCGCCCGCCCGTCCCCGCGTCCGCGGGACCCGGCGTCCCGCACCCCGCACCCCGCACCCTCGCGCCGCCGCATCCCGCGCCCCGCGTCCCCGCGTCCGGGCGCCGAAAACCGTGGTCCGGGCGGGCGCTGTCGGCGGAGGTCTCCGCTGGTCGGAGGCGGCGCCTTTGGTGCGCCCAATGTTGGTCCCCGTGATTACGTCGTGCCCTCTGTCAGCTGGGGCGCCGGACCGTCACACTCCCCCGCAGCGGCTCGTTCTCGGCCGCCCCTCCCCCCACTTCGGACAGGAGAGTGCGATGACCCCCACCCATGTCCGCGTCGCCGTCCTCGGCGCCGCCGCACTGCTGACCGCCGTCACCACCGCCCCCGCCTCCTCGGCGGCCTCGACCGGTCGGCCGGTGCCCGAGACGGCGCCCGGCGCCGCGTACAAAGCTGCCGTCGACACCCTCGGGCCCCAGCGCCTGACGCCCGCCCAGCGGCGGCTCGCCGACGCCAAGCAGGCCGAGGCGGCGAGAACGTACGAGCGGGTGCGCACCCTGGGTGCCGCCGGTGCGCTCGCCGGGTACAAGCTGTCCGGCGGCATCCACCAGTCGCAGAAGACCTCCTACTGGTGCGGCCCGGCCACCCTGGTGATCGCGCAGTCCGCCTACGACGAGGTCGCCGGCCGCTCGCAGCAGGACGCGGCGACCCTGCTCAAGACGAACACCAACGGCACCGCCTGGTACGGGATCAACATCAACGTGCCGAGCCCGACCGGCTACCCGATGGCCGACGCGCTCAACCACCGCCTGCCCGGCGCCGGTTACGTACCGAAGGCACTGCCCTACACCCCGACCGCGACCGACAAGACCAACTTCAAGCAGCACATCACGCACAACACCGACCACGACTACGCGATCGCGGGCAACGCCTGGGAGGTGCCGGGCGGCCCCCACCTCGTGGGGCACCCGAACATCGAGATCTTCCACTGGGTGGCGATCGACGGCTACAACACCGACACGGCCGCCGGGCAGGTCAACTACCTGGACCCGGTGGGCGGGGTGAGCACCAGCGTCATCTCGTGGGCCGCGTCCGTACCGAAGTCGGCGCACATCTCGTCCGACACGATCACCACCATCATGGGCGGCCGTGGCTACGTCTGGTAGGCACGTCCGCTGCCTTCTCCTGGCGGGCGCCCTCCTCATGGGGTGCTCGCCGGGAGTCGGCGGACCCGCCCCCGTCCCGAAGCCTGCCACCGCGGCTTCCGCCCCCTCCGCCACTCCCCCGTCCCCCGTTCCGGGCACCGCTCCCGCCTCGGCCACCGCACCGGGCCCCGCACCGGCACGGGGCGGAGCCTGCGAGGTGCCGCTGCCCGCCGCGTGGCGGGGCGCGTTCGCCGACGGCGCGTACCGGCCGCCGACCGGGGAGCGCCCGGTGCTCGCGGACACGGGGCCGGGCTGGACCGCACTCCAGCTCACCGGTGCGCGGGGGCGCCGGGCCGTCCTCGTCCGCCCGGGCGAAACGTCACCGCGGACGCTGCTCCGGTTCGCCGACCCCGTCGAACACCAGCTGCTCGCCGCCGACTTCGACGGACGCCGCTGGGCCGCCTTCGCCGTCCTGGAGGGCCGGACGCTCGACAGTCCCTGGAGCCTGTACGTGTGGGACGCGACGACCGGCAGGTCCCGGCGCCTCGCCCGCGCCGACATGCCGGGCCCGCTCCCCCGGCCCGTCGTCCACGACGGCACCGTGCTGTGGGCGCAGGGCACGGGCGCGGGAAAGGCGACCGTGTTCGCCGCCCCGGCGGACGGCGGGCACGCGCGCCCGTGGCACACCGGCGTCCTCGACACGCCGTTCGCGGCCGGCGGCCTGCTGGTGTGGCGGGAGGCCGCGGGTGACCGGACGCGGGCGGCGGCCGTCTCCCTCGCGGACGGCCGGACGGCCGCGCTGCCCCCGCCGATCGCCGCCCTGCGCGACGTCCGCTCCCTCGTCTCCGACGGCACCACGTGGGCGTGGGTGGCGGGCGAGACCGCGCCCCGGCTGATGGTGTGGCGCACGGGCGAGGCCCGGCCCTGGGCCGCCGTGACGGCCTCCCCCGCCGCCGACGGCATGGACCAGCTGCGGATCGCCGGGCGCCTGGTCACCTGGCGCACGCCCGAGACCTCCTACGCCCTGGACCTCGACTCGGGCGCGTACGCGGCGATCACCCCGCCCTACGGCTACGCCGCGGCCTCGGGCGACGCCCTGGCGGTCGCGTACAGCCTCGGGAACGCCAAGACGGCCGGCGCACGCCCGGTGATCCAGGTGGTGCACGCGGCCCGCCTGCCGGGGCTGCCGCGCTGTGACTGATGCCGGCACGGCCTGCGTGCGGGGGGGGTGCCGCGCTGTGGCTGATGTCGGCACGGCCTGCACGCGAGGAGGGGTGCCGCGCTGTGGCTGATGCCGGCCGCGAGGTTTGCGGGACCTGTGGGTGCGCCAGAGATCCACCATGCCCACACACGTGTCCGAAGAGGTACGGGAGGCGCTCCACGAGGGGCACCCCGTCGTCGCGCTCGAGTCGACGATCATCGCGCACGGCCTGCCGCGCCCGCGCAACCTGACGGTCGCCCGTGAGCTGGAGGCCCTGGTGCGGGACGGCGGGGCGGTGCCCGCCACCATCGCGGTCGTCGACGGCACGGTCCGGATCGGCCTGGACGAGGCGGGACTCGCGCGGATCGCGGAGGACCCGTCGGTACGGAAGCTCGGCCACCGCGACCTGGCGCCGGCGCTCGCGACCGGGGCGACGGGAGCGACGACGGTCTCGGCGACGGCGCTGCTCGCCGACACCGCCGGTATACGGGTGTTCGCGACCGGCGGGCTCGGCGGGGTCCACCGGGAGTGGGCGGAGACGCAGGACGAGTCCGCGGACCTGCGGCTGCTCGCCCAGGTCGGTGTCACGGTGGTGTGCGCCGGGGTGAAGTCGATCCTGGACGTGCCCGCGACCCTGCAGCGCCTGGAGACCCTCGGGGTGACCGTCGTCGGCTACGGGACGGAGACGTTCCCCGGTTTCTACCTCACCTCCTCCGGCGAGCGCGTCGACTGGACGGTGGGCACCCCGCAGGGCGTGGCGCGGGTGATGCGTGCCCAGGACGAGCTGGGCGGGCCGCGCTCGGCGCTGATCGTGGCCCATCCCGTCGCGCCGGAACGGCAGCTCGACCCGGCCCTGCACGACCGGGTCCTCGCGGAGGGGCTCGCGGCGGCGCGGGAGAAGGGCGTCACCGGGCAGGCGGTGACCCCGTTCCTCCTGGAGTACCTCACGACGCACACGGAAGGGGCGTCCCTGGAGGCCAACCTGGCCGCGGTACGGGGCAACGTGTGGATCGCCGCCCGGATCGCGTCGGCCTACCGCGCCCGGCCGTGACCGGCCCCGGCGCGCTTCTGGTGGTCGGTGACGTCGTCACCGACGTGGTCGCCCGGCACCGTACGCCGCTCGCGCCCGCGACGGACACGGCGGCGGAGATCCGGACCCTGCCCGGCGGCGCCGGGGCGAACGTGGCCTGCTGGGCGGCCCGTTCGGGATGTACCGAGGTACGGCTCCTCGCGCGCGTGGGCACCGATTCCGTGTCCTGGCACGACCAGGCGCTGCGTCGGGCGGGCGTACGGCCGGTGCTCGTCGCGGACCCGGAGGCGCCGACGGCGTCGGTGATCGCGCTGGTCGGCGCGGACGCGGAGCGGACGTTCCTGACGGACAGCGGGGCGGCGCTGCGGCTCTCGCCCGCCGACTGGTCGCCGGAGCTGCTGGACGGGGCCGCCCGCGTCCATCTGTCGGGCTATCTGTTCTTCGCCGGCCCGAGCCGCGAGGCGGCCGGGCGGGTGCTGCGGGACGCGAGCGCGGCGGGCGTCCCGGTGAGCGTGGACCCGGCGTCGGCGGGTTTCCTCGCGGAGCTGGGCCCGGAGGCGTTCCTCGCCGCCGTGGACGGCGCGGAGTGCCTGCTGCCGAACGCGGACGAGGCCCGCCTGCTGACCGGCCACGCGGACCCCGCCGAGGCCGCGGCCGTCCTCAGTCGCCGCTTCCCGCTGGTCGCGGTCACCCTGGGTGCCGCCGGCGCGGTCCTCGCCGCCGGTGGACGGGTGACGGCCCGCGTGCCGGCGCCCCCGGCCCGACCGGTCGACTCCACGGGCGCGGGCGACGCCTTCACCGGCGCCTTCCTGGCCTCCCTGCTCGCCGGCGCGGACCCGGTCGACGCGGCCGGGTCCGGCTGCCGGGCAGGCGCCCGTGCCGTGACGCGGGTGGGCGGCCGTCCCTGAGACGGCGGCCCGGGGCCGAGGCCGGGGCCGGTGGGGGCGTCTCGCCGACCCCGCCGCGCTCATACGTGATCGACGAACACCTGATCAACAGGCACCTGATCAACAGACACCCGATCGACAGGGCACCCGCTAGGCGGTGAAGCCGGTCCAGGCCGGACGGCGCGGGTCGTCGGCGCGGACGACGACGTCGGCGACATCGGCGGGGCCGACCTCGTCCTCGTAGCGCGCGAAGGCGGGCAGCGTCCACGGCTGGTTGGTGCGGCGGGCGAGCGCGCCGGCGGACAGGCGCAGGTGCACCTTCAGGTCGAAGGGGAACCAGTGGCCGAGCAGGAACGGCCCGTGGACCACGAGGACTCCGCCGGGCGGCAGCGGTACGGCGGGGCTGCGGGTGGCGCGGTCGGTGACGGGGTCCCAGAGGTCGGGCAGCACGCGTCCGCTGCCGCCCGGCTCCAGCGGGCCGAACACCTCCCGCCACAACGCCCCGGTGTCGTACCAGCCGCTGTAGTACGCGTCCGGGTCCTGCTTCCCGTGTTCGAAGCGCAGCGACGCCGGCCTCAGGAAGCCGCCGGTCGCCACGACGATCACCGACCGCCCGCGCAGCCTCAGCGCCGCGGCGACCCGGTCGGCGAACTCCCCGCCGGGCGCGGCGGGAGCACCGTCGACGCCGACCTTGTGCCAGTCGCTGCCGTCCGCGGGCTCGGCTCCGTCGACGCGGTCGGCCACGGCGTCGGCCAGCCGCTCCCAGCTGATCGCTTCGAATCGCATCCGTCCCATACTGCCGCATGGATCACGTCGCAGGGCCCGTGCCACAGGGCCCGTGCCGCAGGGATCCTGGATATCGGATCCGATCCCCCACGCCGGACGCCTTGTCTTGGATCCGATATCCAGGATCCGATATCCAGGATCCGATCCGCCGGCTTGACCTTGCCGCTGACGACAGGGTTTCAAGAGGGAGACGCTCACCCGCTGCCGGGCCCCTGGAGCTCGCGCCGCGCGGCGTCCGGGCCTCCTCGCAGGCCATGCCCCTGATAGCCGCCGCCCCGGCCGCCTCCCCGCCTTCCGGCCCGACGACCGGGAGCTGACCGCCGCCGATCGGTCACGCGACCGCCTAGAGCACTGTGGCCCCCGCGGACGCACGGAGCTCGGCGCGGCCGGCCGTGACCGCCTCGGTGAGGGTCAGCTCCCCGCCGGCCAGGGCCCGGCAGGTCGCCGTGTCGGTGCGCAGACACACCTCGGCGTCGGCGGCCGGCCCCTCCCCGTACTCCACCTGTCCGTCGCCCCCCGTCCGTACGTGGAACTCCCCTTCGTCGAGGGACACCTGGACGACCCGTGCCCCCAGCCCTTCAAGAACGGTGAGCAGCGGGATCGCGAACCAGTGGGCGCGCACGGCGTCGGTGGGCCGGGGCTCGTCGAGGGCGGGCGCGCCCCAGGCGGCCAGGGCGCGCAGGACGGGCAGCAGGTCGCGGCCGCGGCCGGTGAGCTCGTACACGGAGGCGGAGGCCGGGGGCGGCAGCCGCCGGCGGGTGACGAGTTCGGCGCCCTCCATGTCCTTGAGCCGGCCCGCGAGCATGTCGGTGCTGACGCCGGGGAGGTCGGCGTGCAGATCGGTGTAGCGGCGCGGTCCGGCGAGGAGTTCACGGACGATCAGCAGGGTCCACCGGTCGCCGACCACATCGAGGGCGCGGGCTGCGGCGCAGTACTGGTCATAGCTTCGACGGCGAGGCTGGCGTGGCATGCGACGCAGTCTAGACATGTTGTTGGACTTTCCAAGCTCGAACTTGGTAAAACCAAGCATCCACACATCTGGGGAGGTCGGCGCATGGAGTTCCGGCAGTCGAGCAAGCTGAGCGAGGTCTGCTACGAGATCCGCGGCCCGGTCATCGAGCAGGCCAACGCCCTGGAGGAGGCGGGCCACAGCGTCCTGCGCCTCAACACCGGCAACCCCGCGCTCTTCGGCTTCGAGGCGCCCGAGGAGATCGTCCAGGACATGATCCGGATGCTCCCCAAGGCGCACGGCTACACCGACTCCCGCGGCATCCTGTCCGCCCGCCGCGCCGTCGTGCAGCGCTGTCAGTCGATGGGCCTCACGGAGGTGGACGTCGACGACGTCTACCTCGGCAACGGAGTCTCCGAGCTCATCTCCATGGCCACCCAGGCGCTCCTGGAGGACGGCGACGAGGTCCTCATCCCGGCCCCCGACTACCCGCTGTGGACCGCCGTCACGACTCTCGCGGGCGGCAGGCCCGTGCACTACCTGTGCGACGAGTCCGCCGACTGGTATCCCGACCTCGACGACATGGCGTCGAAGATCACCGACCGGACCCGGGCCGTGGTCGTCATCAACCCGAACAACCCGACGGGCGCGGTCTATCCGAAGGAGATCGTGGAGGGCATCCTCGACCTCGCCCGCCGCCACGGCCTGATGGTCTTCTCCGACGAGATCTACGACCAGATCGTCTACGACGAGGCCGTCCACCACCCCACCGCCGCGCTCGCCCCCGACCTGGTGGTCCTCACCTTCGGCGGCCTGTCCAAGACCTACCGGGTGGCCGGGTTCCGCTCCGGCTGGCTGGTCGTCACCGGCCCGCGCGAGCACGCCAAGAGCTATCTGGAGGGCCTGACCATGCTGGCCTCCATGCGGCTGTGCCCCAACGCGCCCGCCCAGTACGCCATCCAGGCCGCGCTCGGCGGCCGGCAGTCCATCCACGAGCTCACCGCCCCCGGCGGCCGGCTGCGCGAGCAGCGCGACCGGGCCTGGGAGAAGCTCAACGAGATCCCCGGCGTCTCCTGCGTGAAACCGAAGGGCGCGCTCTACGCCTTCCCGCGCCTCGACCCGGCCGTGCACGCGATCCACGACGACGAGAAGTTCGTCCTCGACCTGCTGCTGCGGGAGAAGATCCAGGTGGTGCAGGGCACCGGCTTCAACTGGCACCGGCCGGACCACTTCCGCATCCTCACCCTGCCGTACGCGGACGACCTGGACGCCGCGATCAGCCGCATCGGCCGGTTCCTGAGCAGCTACCGGCAGTAGGCCGCGCGCCGCCGGGCCCCGGCTGCCGGGACGAAGGCGCTCGCCGAGTCCGCGCCCCTCGTGAACACCGCGCGCCGGCAAGCGCCGAGGGGTGCGCGCCGGGGCGCAGGGGTAGAAAACCGTCGTGGATCTCGTCGCCCCGGTCGTGGTCGAGCCGCTCCGGCGGCGACGCTGCTCGGAGTGCCGCCAGGAGCCGCTGGAGCGGATGATCGTCGAGTTCAACGCGCCCGTCTGCCTGGACTGCGCCGACCTCGGCCACCTCGTCTTCCTCCCCCGCGGCGACACCGCCCTCACCCGGCGCGCCCGCGAGGGCAGCGGTCTGTGGGCGGTGGTGGTCCGTCACAACCGGCGCCGGACGCGGTACGAGCGTCAGGGCCTGCTCGTCGAGGAGGCGGCGCTGGCCCGGGCGGAGGCGGCCTGCCTCGCGGACGCGGAGGCACGGGCACGGCGCCGGGCCCGGGACGCGGCCCGGCGGGCCGAACGGGACGCCGAGGTCACGGCGGCCCTGGAGGCGGAGATCCTGCGGCTGTTCCCGGGCTGCCCGGCCGAGCGGGCCGAGCGGATCGCCGCGCACGCCTCGGCGAAGGGCAGCGGGCGGGTGGGCCGCACGGCCGCCGGCCGGGCCCTTGACCGGGGCGCGGTCACGGCCGCGGTGCGGGCCGCCGTACGCCATGTCGACACCGACTACGACACCCTGCTCATGTCCGGTGTCCCCCGTCACCAGGCCCGGTCGAGGGTGGCACCGGCCATCGAGGCGGTGCTCCGGGCCTGGCGTGCGGACTGAGGCGCACGCGGCGGACGGGGCGGACCGGGCCGGACCTGAGCCGGACAGCGGCGACGACCGCACGCTCAGAACCGCACGCCGTGAGCCGGGAGTTGACAAGACCGGGGGTTCACAGCCGGGGGTTCACAGCCGGGGTTCACAGCCGGGCGTGATCCGCTGGGGCGCCGCCCCCTGTGTCGGCAGGGGGACGGCTCCGTTCCGTCCGTGATGGCGGACTGCGCCGTCAGACCTCGCCGCCCGCGCCGCGGGCCCTGCGGTACATGATCGCGCCGCCGAGGAGCAGCGCGGCTGCGGCCGGGGCGACGTAGCCGACGCCGTCCGATCCCGTGCTGGCGAGCTCGACGGAGCGGGACTGCGGGGCGGGCCGGGGGGCGTCGTCGCCGCTCGGGGCGGGCGGCACGTTGCGGTTCGGGGTCTGCGGCCGGGGGGTGGGCGTCTCGGGGTGCTCGCACTCCTCCTCGGACTCGTTGACCGACGTGTTGCCGAAGGCCGGGTTGCCGATGCCCACGACGTTGACCGAGTTGCCGCTGATGTTGACGGGGAGGTCGATCGGCAGCTGGACGCCGTTGCCGGACAGCACGCCCGGGGAGCCTTCGGTGCGGCTCTCGGCGGTGGCCCCGCCGCCGGTGGACGACCCGCCGCCGCGCGAACCGCTGTCCGACGAACCGGCGTGAGCGGTGCCCGGCAGGTCCTTGTGCGCCGGGCCGCCGGCCTCGGAGCCGTGACCGCCGCCGTCGGTGGAGCGGTTGGCACAGCTGTTGCCGTAGGCCGGGTTGAGCAGCCCGACGACGTTGACGGTGTTCCCGCAGACGTTCACGGGGGCGTCCACCGGCAGCTGAACCGTGTTGCCGGAGCCGACCCCCGGCGAGCCGACGGCGGTGCCCTGCGCCGCGGAGTCGGCGTGGGCGGCGCCCGCCGAGAGCGCGAGCGCGCCACCGGTGACCAACAGAGTGGCCAGACCACTTCGGCGAATCTGCCTCATGGCTTCCTGCCTTCCGGATGTCTTCACGGGCACTCGCCCGTACCCGAAATAACGCCGTGCGCGAGGTGCCCGGATCCGACCGTCGGCGTGTTTCACTCCATCGAGGGAGTGTGGCGCGGCGGATCATGCCCCGACGTCGGACGTGTGCGGTGCGTTACCGTCACGCGGGAGCGGGTCAGGTGACGGTGGAGCGGGAGCGGCCGCGGGTACCGGCGGGCCGGGGACGCCGCACGCTGACGGACGCGCGAGACCGCCCCGCGGGGTGGCTGTTCGTCGCCCACGACGTCACCTCGGCGGCCCGGCTGCTCGATGTCCTCCCGCTCTTCGACGACACCGGGGAATTCACGTCACCACGAGGGAAGTTGGCCATCTTCTCACATGGGGTCGGACTCGATGGGAGGCCGGCGGCACCAGACGCCCGGAGTGGGGGGGGTCAGGGGGGCGAGGGTCGGGTGGCCTTCGGTACGGGTCCGGCCCGGGTGCTCCAGCAGGGCAGACCGCTCGCGGCGGCGACCGCGCTGCCCCACCCCGAACAGCTCGACCGGTTGCGCCGGGACTGCCTCGAGGCCGCCGTCACCGCCGTCCTCGCCGGTGAACCCCGCTTCGACCGGATGCTCGAGGCGTTCGGAGTGCCCGTCCCGCCCGAGGCGTTCGGCTACCCGTCCCGCTCGGGGCGTTCGCGCAGCAGGACCTCGACCCGGCCTCACCGGTCGCCGGGCTCGGACGGCCGGTCCGCGACTGCGCCCGGGGGCGTCGCCGCGCTGCCCAGGTGGACGCCGCGATCGACGGCCCTGTCCGGGCGGTACGACGGGTTCCGCCGGGAAGGAGCACCGGCACGACGGCGTGCTCCACGGTCAGGGTGCCGGTGTGGCCGGCCCGGACGACCGGTCCGTGCACCGGGCGCCGACCTCGTGGCGCACGGAGAGGTTCACGGCCGGCGTGCCTCCGCACCGCCGTCGCCGCTCATGTGGTTCGTCATCCGGCCGACGGAGCCGATCTGGAAGGCGATCCCGTGGACGTCACCGGACAGGGTGTTGTTGACCACGGTGCCGGGCTGCGGCCTGGTCCCCAACTCGTCCAGGATCGCCCGCAGTTCGTCGGCCGACCGGGGGTCGGCGAGCAGACTGCGGCGCATCCGGGCACGCCACTCGACACGGGCCTCGGTCCTGGCCTCGTCCGCGGCCTCCTCGTCACCGGCCCGTTCGGCACGCAGCAGTTCTTCGCGGGCGGCGTCGAGGTCGGCGCCGACGGCCTCCTCGGTGACGCCGGAGCGGGCGGCGAAGAACGCGGCGATCCTGGTGCGGGCCCGCTCCCAGCCGTCGCCGACCATCTGCTGGACGAGGGCGGTCGCCCCCGCCGATGCCAGTGCCACCAACTCGGCTTCCATGAGGCCCCCTTCGAAGCGTCGTCCGTCGCGTCAGCCTATCGGTCACCGTCCCAGCAGGTCGGTGATCACACCGACGGGGTCGGCGTCGGGCGTGCCGCGCGGCCACCAGTCCTCGCGGTCGGTGTCCGACTCGTATCCGTACCAGAGGCCGTCGCGGCCGAAGCGGAGCTGAAGGGACGGGGTGGACAGCCGGTTGCGCCAGGGCCGGAAGGCGGGGAGATCGGCGGCGAGCAGGGCGGGTCTGGCCCGGTCGAAGGGGCCGGCGGGCGGGTCCCAGGGCTCCTCCAGCACCGACAGCCCGGCGAGGCCGCCCTGGCGCCAGGCGGCGACGGCGCGGGCCAGGTCGGTGGGGGTGCGGTCGAGGGCGTAGGCGAGGTCCCGGTACAGGGCCCGGGTGGAGGCGGTGAGCCCGGACCCGGGGTGCGCGGCGGCCAGCCGTACGGCGTCCTGCCAGGGGTTGAGGTCGGCGACCGGGTCGTGTCCGGTGACGAGGAAGGTGTGGGCGCGGGCGGCGGCCTCGGTGGCGAGGAGGTCCAGGGCCAGCGGGTCGGGTGCGTCGGGGTCGGCCGGGAAGACGGCGGGCCGGCCGGGATGCGCGGGCGCGGGCAGTGGAGGGGGCAGCGGCGGCAGGCTGTGGCCGGTGGTCGGGGCGAGCACCGTGCGGGCCGGGACGGTGGGCAGGGTCGGGGCGGCGGTGGCGCCCTCGGCGGCGGAGCGGGCCGCGTTGCGCCGGGTGAGCGCGGCGAGGATTTCCTGTTCGCCGCGGCCGCGCATGAGGAAGAGGACGAAGGGGTCCTCGTCGAGGAGCCGGGCGGACTGGTAGCAGAGGGCGGCGGCGTGCTTGCAGGGGTAGCCGTCGTCGGGGCAGGAGCAGTCGGGGACGAGGTCGCCGGGGGCGGGCAGGAGTCCGGTGACCGCTTCCAGGGCGTGCGGGACGTCCTTGTCGAGGAGGGCGGCGATGTGCTCGGGTCGGGCGGCGGCCCGGTCGAGGAACCGTTCCCAGTCGTCGTCGCCGAGGGTCCGCAGCCGGATCTCCGTGCGGTACGGGCGGGGCCGGGTGCCGTGGACGTAGGCGACGACCCGGCCGGGGGTGACGGTGATGGCGTCGACGTGGCCGCGCTGGGCGTACGCCTTGCCGCGGGCGAGCCGGGCGGCGTCGAGGGCGGTGTCCTCCAGGGCGTCCACCCAGGCGTTGCCCCACCAGGTGGCGGCGAACCGGCCGTCGGGGGCCTCGCGCGGGGCGAGTGCGGGGAAGGTCCTGCGCCGGTCGTCGTGCCGGGGCAGGGTCGCGGGGCGGGCGGCGCCGGCGCGCGGCCGGGAGGAAGCCCGGGGGCTGCCGGGCGGCGTGCCGGGGGCACGGGGGCCGTCGGGGCTCATGCGGGCCTCCTCAGGGACACCAGGTCGGCCAGTTCGCGGTCGGTGAGCTCGGTGAGGGCGGCCTCGCCGGAGCCGAGCACGGCGTCGGCGAGGGCCTTCTTGGCCCGCAGCATCTCGGCGATGCTGTCCTCGACGGTGCCTTCGGCGATCAGCCGGTGGACCTGGACCGGCTGGGTCTGTCCGATGCGGTAGGCGCGGTCGGTGGCCTGGTCCTCGACGGCCGGGTTCCACCAGCGGTCGTAGTGGACGACGTGGCCGGCCCGGGTCAGGTTGAGGCCGGTGCCCGCCGCCTTCAGGGAGAGCAGGAAGACGGGGACCTCGCCGGCCTGGAACCGGTCGACCATGCGCTCGCGCTCGGCGACGGGCGTGCCCCCGTGCAGGAGCTGGGCGGGGATGCCGCGGGCGGCCAGGTGGTCGGCGAGCAGCCGCGCCATCGACACGTACTGGGTGAAGACGAGGACGGAGCCGTCCTCGGCCAGGATGGTGTCGAGGAGTTCGTCGAGGAGGGTGAGCTTGCCGGAGCGGCCGGCGAGCCGGACCGTACCGGCCCCGTGCGGGGCCTGCTCCTTCAGGTACTGGGCGGGGTGGTTGCAGATCTGCTTGAGCGAGGTCAGCAGCTTCATGATCAGTCCGCGGCGGGCCATGCCCTCGGCGCCCTCGATCTGCGCCATCGTCTCGCGCACCACCGCCTCGTAGAGCGAGGCCTGCTCGCGGGTGAGGGCGACGGGGTGGTCGGACTCGGTTTTGGGCGGCAGCTCGGGGACGATGCCGGGGTCGGACTTGCGGCGGCGCAGGAGGAAGGGCCGGACCAGGCGGGCCAGGCGCTCGACCGCCTCCTCGTTGTCGATCTCCTCGCTGTTCTCCACGGCGCGGGCGTGCCGGGAGCGGAAGGCCTTCAGGGGGCCGAGGAGTCCGGGCGTGGTCCAGTCGAGCAGCGCCCACAGCTCGGAGAGGTTGTTCTCCACGGGGGTGCCGGTGAGGGCGACCCGGGCGGGGGCGGGGACGGTGCGGAGCGCCTTGGCGGTCGCCGAGAAGGGGTTCTTGACGTGCTGGGCCTCGTCGGCGACGACCATGCCCCAGTCCCGCTCGGCGAGCTGGGGCGCGCTGGTGCGCAGGGTGCCGTAGGTGGTGAGGACGAAGCCGCCGTCGAGTCCTTCGAGGGTGCGGTCGGCGCCGTGGAAGCGCCGGACGGGCACCCCGGGCGCGAAGCGGCGGATCTCGCGCTGCCAGTTGCCGAGGAGCGAGGCCGGGCAGACGACGAGGGTGGGTGCGGTGCGGGCGCGGCGCAGGTGGAGGGCGATGAGGGTGACGGTCTTGCCGAGGCCCATGTCGTCGGCGAGGCAGCCGCCGAGGCCGAGGGAGGTCATGAGGTCGAGCCAGGCGAGGCCGCGCAGCTGGTAGTCGCGCAGGGTGGCGTCGAGGCCGGGCGGTTGCGGGACGTCCTCGGGTCCGGCGAGGAGCCGGTCGCGGAGGGCGGCGAGGGCGCCGACGGGGACGGCGGGGACGGTCTCGCCGTCGATGTCGGCGGTGCCGGTGAGGGCGACGGCGAGCGCGTCGACCGGTTCGAGCAGGCCGAGCTCGCGCTTGCGCGCCTTGCGGACGAGGTCGGGGTCGACCACGACCCACTGGTCGCGCAGCCGGACGACCGGGCGGTGGGCCTCGGCGAGTGCGTCCATCTCCCGCTCGGTGAGGGGGTCGCCGTCGAGGGCGAGCTGCCAGTTGAAGCGGAGCAGTTCCTCGCTGTCGAAGAAGGCGGTGCCGTCGGTGGCGGAGCCGGGCGCGGTGCGGGCGGGGCGGACGACGGCGGAGGCGCTGAGGGAGCGGGCGAGGTCCCGTGGCCAGTGGACGGCGACCCCGGCGTCGGCGAGGCGGGCCGCCGCGGGGCCGAGGAGCTCGTACAGCTCGTCCTCGGACACGGCGAGGACGTCGGGCACGTCCCGCTCCAGGAGGCGGCCGAGCGGCGGCCAGACCCGGGCGGCCCGGCGCAGGGCGAGGACGGCGTCGATCCGGGCGCGGGGCCCGAAGTGCTCGCCGCCGTCCCCGGACCAGAGGGCGGCGGCGTCGATGACGAGGGTGGGGTCGGCGAGGCTGTGCACCTGGAGGAGGGCGGCGGCGGCCTGCCGTTCCTCGCCGGTGCCGTCGTCCGAGGTGTCGAACAGCTCGTAGCCGGACAGGTCGAGGCGGAGCGAGACGCGGACGCCCGCGTCCATGCCGGCGGCGGCCTCGGCGGCCCAGGCACGCGCGCGGGGCAGGTGCTGGGGCTCGCGGGCGGCGAACGGGGCGCCGACCGCGTGGGGCGCCGCGGGGGTCCGGGGCAGGGTGTCGGCGACGGCGTCCAGGAAGGCCCGGACCAGCGCCTCGGGCTCGGGGAGCCGGAGCGGGCCGCTGCCGGGCACGGGCGTGGCGTGGGCCTCGTACGGCATGGCGGCGGCGACGGCCCTGAGGTGGGCGATGTCGTCGGCGTCGAGCGGCCCGGCCCGCCAGGCGTCGTGGTCGTCGGCGGTGAGGCCGGGCAGCAGGCGCCCGCGGGCGACGAGGTGCAGCGCGTGCAGGGCGGCGGCGCCCCAGCAGGCGGCCGCGGGGTGGGCGGACGGGTGGTGGCGTGCGGCGACGAGGTGGGGCAGGGCCTCGCCGACGGGCATGAGGACGGCGGGCGCGGTGCGGGCGCGCGCCCCCGTGCCGTGGCGGCGCACGACGGTGATCTCGCCCCGCTCGGCGGTGCCGGCCGGGAGGCCGGCGGCGGGGTCGGCGCCGTCGGGCGACCAGAAGGCGACCCGGCCGTCCCTGGGCAGGGCGGCGGGCAGGAAGACGGCGGCACGGCCGAGCAGGCTGCTGGTCACGGCGTGGCTCACCTCCCGGTCCGCGACGGTTTCCGACTGGACCTCCGACCATACGGGTGGGGTCTGACAACGGGCCCGCGCACCGCCTCCCCCGGGCGGCGCAACAGGGCGCGACACCCGGTCCGGGAGGCGGCAGGGTGGCGGGGACAGGCTTCGGCCGCCCACGCACGACAGACGAGGATTCCACCATGTCCCTTCACCGGCGTCTGACCATCGCCACCGGGGCCGTCCTGCTCTCGCTCGCGGTCGCGGGCTGCTCGGACCTCGGTCGCTCCGCGGTGGGCACGATCACGTACGAGACGGGGCACGGGCCGGGGCAGGAGCCCGGGCACGAGTCGCGGGAGGAGCCGGGGGTGGAGGCCGCCGCCGAGCTGGTGACGAGCCCCTCGGTGAAGGGCTGCCACAAGCTGGCCGGGGAAGGCGCGCACAAGGTCGAGAACGGCACGCTGGTGGACATCCGGCTGTACCCGACGCCGGACTGCCGGGGCAGGGAGTTCACGTACCTGCCGAGCAACAGCGGCGACCAGATCGTGCCGGGCGGCCCGGTCTGGCGCAGCTACGACGTCATCCACTGACCGGCACGGGCCGGGCCACGGCCCAGGTGCCGTCGTCGGTCGGATAACGGCCGACGGCGAGACCGGCCTCGGCGAGACGGGCCTCGAATGCCTCCCGGGACAGCGGCCGGGACAGGAACGTCTGCGTCCAGCGGGCGTCCGGGAAGAGGTACTCGGCGAAGACCCGGTCGACGCCGTCGCCGATCGGTTCCGACGACACGATCCGTACGGTGTATCCGGCGGGGTCGCGGCGTTCCCGGGGCACGTCGTCGTGGTAGTCCGCGCCCTCGCGCTGGATCAGGACGAGCCCGTCGTCCCTGACGTGCCGCCGACAGGTCTCCAGGAGGGCCTGCCGGGTCCGGTGGTCGGCCGTGTGCACCAGGAAGGAGCCGAGGACGACCGCGTCGAACCGGCGGGGCAGCCGCAGCTCCTCGATGGAGCTGTGCACGGTCGTGGCGCCCGGCGCCCGCTCGGCGACCGCCGCCAGCATCTCCGCCGACTCGTCGACGGCCGTGACGGCGAAGCCGCGTTCGACGAGGGGAGCGGTGACCCGGCCCGCGCCGCTGCCCAGTTCCAGGAGCGTGGCGCCGGCGGGGACGGCCCCCGCGATCACGTCGGGCTCGTTTCCGACCGACAGCCTGCGGTAGAGCTCGACGGCGCAGCCGTCCGGGGTGATGGGGCCGGGGCCGGTGCCCTGGTGACCGTTGCGCCGGGGGGTGCTCCGCGTGCCGGTGTGCCTGTGTGCGTCCATGCCCGTCGGCGTCCTCTCGGTGCACGGTCCCCCGCGTCCCCGGGCGGACCTTTCGGATCGTGCGTCGTGGGTGGATGCTGGAAGTGCTGTCGGAGGGTTTGCCTCGCCCGGGAGATGCCTGGTCATGCGTACGGGAAGTGAACCGGCGACCGCGCGCAGTGCGCTGCGGATGAGGTTCTGGCTGAGCTTGTGGGGGGTGCTGTGGGGCGCCTTCGGTACGGCGGCGTTCTCGCTGGTCGGGCGGGCCGGGTGGGCGGCGGCGTGCGGGGTGCTGTTCGTGGTGGCGGCCGTCGACCTGATCGTGGTCTCCCGCCGCCTGCGGCAGGGCCCGCACTGGCAGCCGGGGCGGGACGTGCCGCCGTACGAACCCGATCACGGGGGTCGCGGGCGGCGCTGAGGCCGGTGGGTCACTCGGCCGGCTTGTCGAAGCGGGCCGCTTCGAGGTACTCCGGCTTCGGGTCGAGGGCCGCGGCGAGGCGGAAGTGGCGGGTGGCCTGCTCGGGGCGGCCGGAGCGCTGGTAGGTGCGGGCGAGGGCGAAGTGCGCGAACGCGTTGTCCGGCTCTCTCTCCAGGACCAGCTCGAATTCCAGCTCGGCGGGTCGGAGTTGAGCGGCGGCGAAGAAGGCACGGGCGCGCAGCAGCCGGGCGGCGGTGTTCTCGGGGTGGGCGGCGATCACCGAGTCGAGCAGCTTGACCGCGCCGCGCGGGTCGCGCGCGGCCAGCAGCTGCTCGGCGGCACGGAAGTCGATGACGTGGGTTTCCGGGTTCCTCTCGGCCACAGTGGTCTTCCTTCCCTCACTCCGGCGGTTCAACAGCGGGCGCGGCGGCCGTATTCCGCGGGGAGGGCGCCGGTGCGCCGATTCCTCGCGAACGTCATCTCTACCCCGCCGGGGGCCTCTTGCGACGCGCCGCTCTGCGGCCGTTTCCCGCCGGGCCCGGCGGGCGTGGCGTCAGCGGCGGTCCGAGGCCCGCTGCCGGAGCTCGTCCCAGATGGTGCGCACCTGCGGCTCCAGCGCCTCCAGCGGCCCGTCGTTGTCGATGAGGAGGTCGGCGACGGCGCGTCGCTGGGCGCGGGTGGCCTGCGCGGCCATGCGGGCGCGGGCCTCGGACTCGGTCATGCCGCGCCGCCGGACGAGACGGTCGAGCTGCGTCTCGGGGGAGGCGTCCACGACGACGACCAGGTCGTACAGGGGCGCCAGACCGTTCTCGGTGAGCAGGGGCACGTCGTGGACGACGACGTCGTCGGGACCGGCCTCGGCCTCCAGCTCGGCGGAGCGGGCGCCGACGAGCGGGTGGACGATGGCGTTGAGGGCGGCGAGGCGCTCGGGGTCGGCGAAGACGATCGCCCCGAGCTTCGGCCGGTCCAGGGCGCCTTCGGCGTCGAGGATCTCCGGCCCGAACGCGGCGACGACGGCCGCGAGGCCGGGGGTGCCGGGCTCCACGACCTCGCGGGCGATCCGGTCGGCGTCGATCAGGACGGCTCCGTACGAGACGAGCAGCCGGGACACTTCGCTCTTGCCGGCGCCGATGCCGCCGGTCAGGCCCACTTTCAGCATGAGCGGCAGCTTAGAGCCCGTAGCCGGGCCCTCAGACGTCACCCTCGCGCTCGGCGAGGAAGCGCTCGAACTCGCGGCCGAGTTCGTCGGCGGACGGCAGGTCGACGGGCTCGGCGACCAGGCTGCCGCGGGTCTCGGCGCCGGCCACCGCGTCGTACTGGTGCTCCAGACCCTGGACGAGCGCGACCAGTTCCTCGTCGCCCTCGCCGATCTGACGGTCGATCTCGGTCTGGGTGCGGCGCGCCTCGGTGCGCAGCGCGTGGGCCACTCCGGGCAGGACCAGGCCGGTGGCGGCGGTGACGGCTTCGAGCGCGGTGAGGGCGGCGTCCGGGTACGGGGAGCGGGCGACGTAGTGCGGGACGTGGGCGGCGACGCCGAGGGTGTCGTAGCCCGCCTCGGTGAGACGGAACTCGATGAGGGACTCGGCACTGCCGGGCACCTGGGCCTCGTCGAAGGGGCTGCGGTGGCCGGGCATGAGGTCGGTGCGGCTGCCGTGCGGGGTGAGACCGACGGGCCGGGTGTGCGGGACGCCCATGGGGATGCCGTGGAAGTTGACCGCGAGCCGGACGCCGAGGCGGTCGACGATCTGGCGCACGGCGGCGGCGAACCGCTCCCACTCGACGTCCGGCTCCGGGCCGGACAGCACGAGGAAGGGCGCACCGGTGGCGTCCTGGACGATCCGCACCTCGATCGCCGGGGTCTCGTACCCCGTCCAGCGGTCGCGACGGAAGGTCAGCAGGGGGCGGCGGGCGCGGTAGTCCACGAGCCGGTCGTGGTCGAAGCGGGCGACCAGCTGGTGGGGCAGCGTGTCGAGCAGCCGGTCGACGATCTGCTCGCCGGTCTCACCGGCGTCGATGTAGCCGTCGAAGTGGTAGAGCATGACCAGTCCGGCCGACTCCTGGGCCAGGGCCATGTCCACCACGGCCAGACCCTTCTGGTCCCATTCGTACAAATCCTGGGGATCAAGCACGATTTCCGCTCCTCCTCGCGTTCTCCTTGGACAACGCGGCCCGCCCCGGCACCATTCCCGTCCGACGGATTTCCCGCGCGGCGGACCACTGGTCCAGACCTTGACATGCCCACAGCGGCTCCTTACCGTCACGGGACAGCACCGCGTTCAGCATTCCGTTCTCCGTACACATACGAGAACACTCCGAACCTCTGGCACCGACCGGAAGGCACCCCATGCGCACCCGAACGCTGCTTCTGCCCCTGCTCCCCGCCCTGCTCGCCCTGCCCCTGACCACGGCGACGCCCGCCTCGGCGGCCACGATCGAGGTGTCCACGGCCGCCCAGCTCAAGACGGCGCTGACCAACGCACGCCCCGGGGACACCATCCGCCTGGCGGACGGCACCTACAGCGGCAACTTCAAGGCCACCGTCGCGGGCACCTCCTCGGCCCGGATCACGCTCACCGGCTCCTCCCGGGCGGTCCTGAAGGCCGGCGGCGGTTACGGGCTGCACCTCGACGGCGCCTCGTACTGGACGGTCCAGGGCGTCACCGTGACCGGCGGCCAGAAGGGGATCATGACCGACGCCGCCAACGGCGTGGTCATCGACGGGGTGACCGTGCACGACCTCGACATGGAGGGCGTGCACTTCCGCAACTCGAGCCGGAACGCGGTCATCAGGAACTCGAGGATCTACGACACCGGCAACGACGGCCGCGGGATGGGCGAGGGCGTCTACGTCGGCACCGCGAACACCCTCTCCGACCGCAGCGACAACGCGCTGATCACCAACAACGTGATCGGCCCGGACGTCGGCGGCGAGAACATCGACATCAAGGAGGGCACCACCGGCGCGCGGATCATCGGTAACACCTTCGACGGCAGCGGCCTGACCGGCGTCCACTACGACGACTCCTGGGTGGACGTGAAGGGCAACGGCGTCCTCGTGGAGAACAACACCGGCCGCGGCACCACCAACAACGGCTACGAGACCCACACGCAGCAGAGCGGCTGGGGATGCGGCACGGTCTTCCGCGGCAACCGCTCCGACCTCACCGGGGCGACCGGCGCCAAGCGGCTGGCCGTCTACGTGACCAACCACAGCGGCGGCTGCCCGACCACGGTCCACTCCTCGAACACGGTGACCGGCGGATACGGGCTGACGAACATCGCCGTCACGCCCTGAGACGGCGGGAAAAGACCGAGGCCCGCCTCCCCGGAGGGAGACGGGCCTCGACGCTAGCTACTGGAGTTCAGCGGTGAGCCGTTTCAGCTCTGGCCGCCGGCCAGCTTCTCGCGCAGGGCGGCGAGGGCCTCGTCCGACGCCAGGGCGCCGGAGTTGTCGTCCGACTCCGAGGAGTAGGAGCCGCCGGACACGCCCGCCGGGGCACCGGCCGGAGCGGCGGCGCCACCCTCGGCAGCGGCGGCCTCGTCGGCCTCGCGGGACTTGATGACCTGAGCCTGGTGCTGCTCGAAGCGCTGCTGCGCCTCGGCGTACTGGGTCTCCCACGCCTCGCGCTGGGCCTCGTAGCCCGGCAGCCAGTCGTTGGTCTCGGGGTCGAAGCCCTCGGGGTAGATGTAGTTGCCCTGGTCGTCGTAGGACGCGGCCATGCCGTACAGGGTCGGGTCGAACTCGACCGAGGCCGGGTCGGCACCGAAGGACTCGTTGGCCTGCTTCAGCGAGAGGCTGATGCGACGACGCTCGAGGTCGATGTCGATGACCTTGACGAAGATCTCGTCGTTGACCTGGACGACCTGCTCCGGGATCTCCACGTGGCGCTCGGCCAGCTCGGAGATGTGGACCAGGCCCTCGATGCCCTCGTCCACGCGGACGAACGCACCGAACGGAACCAGCTTCGTGACCTTACCCGGGACGACCTGACCGATCTGGTGGGTCCGGGCGAACTGCTGCCACGGGTCCTCCTGGGTCGCCTTCAGCGACAGGGAGACGCGCTCGCGGTCCATGTCCACGTCGAGAACCTCGACGGTGACCTCCTGGCCGACCTCGACGACCTCGGACGGGTGGTCGATGTGCTTCCAGGACAGCTCGGAGACGTGGACCAGACCGTCGACGCCACCCAGGTCCACGAAGGCACCGAAGTTGACGATCGAGGAGACGACGCCGGAACGGACCTGACCCTTCTGGAGGGTCGTGAGGAAGGTCTGGCGGACCTCGGACTGGGTCTGCTCCAGCCAGGCACGGCGGGACAGGACCACGTTGTTGCGGTTCTTGTCCAGCTCGATGATCTTCGCCTCGAGCTCCTTGCCCACGTAGGGCTGGAGGTCGCGGACACGACGCATCTCGACGAGGGAGGCCGGCAGGAAGCCACGGAGGCCGATGTCGAGGATGAGACCACCCTTGACGACCTCGATGACGGTACCGGTGACGATGCCGTCCTCTTCCTTGATCTTCTCGATGGTGCCCCAGGCACGCTCGTACTGGGCGCGCTTCTTCGAGAGGATCAGGCGGCCTTCCTTGTCCTCCTTCTGGAGAACCAGGGCCTCGATCTCGTCGCCGACCTTGACGACCTCGTTCGGGTCGACGTCGTGCTTGATCGAGAGCTCGCGGCTCGGGATGACACCTTCGGTCTTGTAACCGATGTCGAGCAGGACCTCGTCCCGGTCGACCTTCACGATGACGCCGTCGACGATGTCGCCGTCGTTGAAGTACTTGATCGTCTCGTCGATCGCGGCGAGGAAGGCTTCCTCGTTACCGATGTCGTTGACCGCAACCTGCGGGGTGGTGGCGGTGGTCTCGGTGCTGCTCGTCATGTGGGAAAGGGCTCCGGTACGGACATTGAAGTCGTAGGTACTGCTACGCCGAGAGCCCGTATCGCAGCTGAAGAAGCCGGACAGCCAAAGAAGCACCTGACCCGCTGCCGGGTGGCGCCTCGAAAACCGAGGGGACATACAACAGATGCGAGCGCGGCCTGCTCCGTCTGAGGCGCGCAGGCCCGCAGCGCAACCTTTAGCATACGGGGGCGGCCGGACAGGGTCAATGCGCGAAGCGCGCACCCGGGGCAGAACGCCGCATACCCGGCACAACTCGTCTCAGCCCAGGCCATCCTGGCCCGCGGGAAGCCGTCCCCGCTCGCGCGCGGCGGCACTGAGCGCAAACTACATCGACGGGCGACATGAACCAAGAGTACGGACAGGAAGACGGCGCCGGGGTTCCCGAGGCCGAGGCGGAGGCGACCCGCCGTGACGCGGGGGACGCGGAGAGCAGCCGGGCGAGCCGCGGGTGGTGGGACCGCAACGCCGACGAGTACCAGAGCGAGCACGGGGCGTTCCTCGGGGACGACCGGTTCGTCTGGGGGCCCGAGGGCCTGGACGAGGCGGACGCGGGGCTGCTGGGGCCGGCCGGCTCGCTGAAGGGACGGGACGTGCTGGAGATCGGCGCGGGCGCGGCGCAGTGCTCGCGCTGGCTGGCCGCCCAGGGCGCCCGGCCGGTCGCCCTCGACCTCTCGCACCGTCAGCTCCAGCACGCGCTCCGGATCGGCGGGGACGTGCCGCTGGTGGAGGCGGACGCGGGGGCGCTGCCCTTCCGCGACGGCTCGTTCGACCTGGCGTGCTCGGCGTACGGGGCGGTGCCCTTCGTCGCCGATCCGGTACGGGTCTTCCGCGAGGTGCACCGGGTGCTGCGCCCGGGCGGCCGGTGGGTGTTCTCGGTGACGCACCCGATCCGCTGGGCGTTCCCCGACGAGCCGGGCCCGGAGGGGCTCTCGGTCTCGGCGTCCTACTTCGACCGGACGCCCTACGTGGAGCAGGACGAGCGGGGACGGGCGGTCTACGTCGAACACCACCGGACCCTCGGCGACCGGGTCCGGGACGTGGTCGCGGGCGGCTTCCGGCTGGTCGACCTGGTGGAGCCGGAGTGGCCGGCGTGGAACAGCCAGGAGTGGGGCGGCTGGTCCCCTCTGCGGGGCAACCTGATCCCCGGCACGGCGATCTTCGTCTGCGAGCGCGCGGACGGATAGCCGATCCACGACGGCCGATCCGGTCTCGCCCATTAGTCATATGAATCGGCGGGCCTGTGGACGGCGGGAGGCACCGGGTCGGTCCGGCGTACGAGACTTGCCGCGTGATCCGAAACGACGCACTCGACCTTCTTCCCGTCCGCCATGCCGTCCCCGAGCTGCTGACCGCGCTCGACGAGCGCGGCACGGCCGTGCTGTACGCCCCGCCCGGGACCGGCAAGACCACGCTGGTCCCGCTGGCACTCGCGGGTCTCATAGGGGTGGGGCCCGGGCGGCGGGTGCTGGTGGCCGAGCCGCGCCGGATGGCGGTGCGGGCGGCGGCGCGGCGGATGGCCTGGCTGCTCGGCGAGGAGGTCGGCGGGTCGGTCGGCTTCTCCGTGCGCGGGGAGCGGCGGGCCGGTCCCACGACCCGGGTCGAGGTGGTGACGACGGGCGTCCTGCTCCAGCGGCTCCAGCGCGATCCGGAGCTCGCCGGGGTGGACGTCGTGCTGCTGGACGAGTGCCACGAGCGGCACCTGGACGCTGATGTGGCGATGGCGTTCCTGGTGGACGTGCGGGCGACGCTGCGGCCCGAGCTGAAGGTGATCGCCGCGTCGGCGACGAGCGACGCGGAGGCATGGGCGGAGCTCCTCACGGTCCTGGACGGGAGCGGGCCCGCGCCGATCGTGTGGGCAGAGGGAGAGGTCCACGGATACGCGGTGCACTACGCGCCGCCGCCGGCCGGGGTCCGCCCGGCGCACGGCACCTGGGTGGATCCGGCGCTGCTGCGTCACGTGGCGGCGACGGTGCGGATCGCGATGGAGCGGCACGAGGGCGACGTGCTGTGTTTCCTGCCGGGCACCGGGGAGATCGCGCGGACGGCCGGGCTGCTCGCGGACCTGGACGCCGAAGTGCTCCAGCTGCACGGGCGGGCTCCGGCGGCGGTGCAGGACGCGGTGCTGCGCGGGTCCGGTCCCGAGGGGCGGCGCCGGGTGGTCCTGGCGACCTCGGTGGCGGAGTCGAGCCTGACCGTTCCGGGGGTGCGGATCGTGGTGGACTCCGGGCTCGCGCGCGAGCCGCGGACGGACCACGCGCGGGGGCTCGGTTCCCTGGCCACGGTGCCCGTGTCGGTCGCGGCGGCGACCCAGCGGGCGGGACGCTCGGGCCGTGAGGGCTTCGGCGCGGTCTATCGCTGCTGGTCGGAGGCGGAGGACGGCAACCGCGCCCGCTTCCCCTCCCCCGAGATCCGGATCGCGGACCTGGCCGACTTCGCGCTGCGGGCCGCGTGCTGGGGCGATCCGTCGGCGGCCGGGCTCGCTCTGCTCGACGCGCCGCCCGCCGGGGCGATGGCGGCGGCCGGGCAGGTCCTGGCGGCGGTCGGCGCGGTGGACCGGGACGGCCGGGCGACGGACCGGGGGGCGCGCATGGCCCGTCTGGGGCTGCACCCGCGGCTGGCGCGGGCGCTGCTGGACGGGGCCGCCGAGGTGGGGGCCCGGCGGGCGGCGGAGGTGGTGGCGCTGCTGAGCGAGGAGCCGCCCCGGGAATACGGGGACGATCTGGCGGCGGCGTGGCGCGAGGCGCGGCGGGGCGGTGACGGATACGCGGCGCGCTGGAAGGCGGAGGTGCGGCGGCTGGAGCGCGCGGCGGCCTCCGAGACGGGTCCCGGGGCAGGGCGGGACGCGGGCGCCGGGGCGGCCGGAGTGGTGACCGGTGAGGACGGGGTGGCGGGGCTCGTGACGGCGCTCGCCTTTCCGGAGCGGGTGGCGCGGGCCCGGGAGCAGGGCGGCTATCTGATGGTGTCGGGCACGGGGGCCCGGCTGTCGGAGGGCTCGCGGCTGGGCGGCGGCGGGTGGCTGGCGGTCGCGGTGGCGGACCGGACGGCGCAGAGCGCCACCGCGCGCGTTCGGCTCGCGGCCGTGGTGGACGAGCGGACAGCGCGGCGCGCGGCGGGCCATCTGCTGTGGGCGGGTGAGGAGGTCCGCTGGGAGGACGGGGACGTGGTGGCCCGGTCGGTGGAGCGGCTTGGAGCGGTGGAGCTGACGGTCCGCCCGCTGCGGGACGACGCCGATCCGGCGCTCGTGCGGGCGGCGCTGCTCGACGGGCTGCGCCGGGAGGGCACGGCGCTGCTGCGGTGGAGCCGGGACGCCGAGGAGCTGCGGGCGCGGCTGGCCTTCCTGCACCGGGAGTTGGGCGAGCCGTGGCCGGACGTGGCGGAGGAGGCGTTGCTCGGGCGGGCCGATCAGTGGCTGGAGCCGGAGTTGTCCCGGGCGCGGCGCCGGGCGGATCTGGGCCGGATCGACGCCGGTGAGGGGCTGCGGCGGCTGCTGCCGTGGGCGACCGGTGACGCGGGCCGTCTCGACGAGCTGGCGCCGGAGCGGATCGAGGTGCCGAGCGGTTCGCGGATCCGGGTGGAGTACGGCGGGGAGCGGCCGGTGCTCGCGGTGAAGCTCCAGGAGATGTTCGGTCTCGCCGAGACGCCGCGGGTGGCCGGGGTGCCGGTGCTGGTGCACCTGCTCTCCCCCGCGGGGCGGCCGGCGGCGGTGACGTCCGATCTGGCCTCGTTCTGGCGGGAGGGCTATCGGGCGGTGCGGGCGGAGCTGCGCGGCCGCTATCCCCGGCACCCGTGGCCGGAGGACCCGTCGGCGGCGGAGCCGACCCGGCACACCAGCGCCCGGCTCAGACGGGAGCGGTGACGGGGCCGGGGGCCGGTTCCTCCGCGGCGGTTCGCCGGGAGCGGGCTTCGAGCCACAGGGAGAGGCCGAGCAGAAGGAGGGCGAGGGCGGTGAAGCCCCAGGGGAGATAGGAGACGAGCAGCAGCACCATGAGCCGGTTGGACGCGACGAGCTCGACGACGTACGCGATGTAGTCCTCGCGCATCTTCACATGCCCCTCGAAGACGGTGACGGTGTCCTGTCCCATGAGGGCCCGGGCGTTGCGGAGTTCCTCCTTGTGGATCTCCTCGCCGTTGACGGGGGCGCCGGTGACGGGGTCGATCCAGAACATGCGCTTGGTGGTGTACCAGCGGGTGAGGCCGGTCTTGGCGAGGACATCGGGGGTGATGCCCTTGACGGGCATGGTCTTGGGCATGGGGACCTGCGTCCAGGGGACGGTCTGCTCGAAGTAGTAGACCTCCAGGCCGCGGAAGGTGCGGGTGCCCTTATAGTGGATGGGCGCGGAGGTGCGGGTCTGGGCGTCGAAGTACCGGTAGTCCCGCCTCTCGGTGAGGAAGGGCCACTTGAACTCGATGCCCTCGCGCCGGACCGGGTCGCCGTCGACCATCTCGCCGGTGGCGTGGACGGGGTCCTGGGTGTGGGCGTCGAAGATGTAGCGCTCGGGGATCTTGGAGACCATCGTGCCGTCGGGGCCGAGGACGTAGGAGAGGGAGTCCCAGACGACGACGTCGCGGCCGGCGTCGCGTTCGATCCTCCGGGACTCCTCCACGTTGCCCTTGAGGGTCTGGACGATGGTGATGCTCTCGACCTTCTCGGCCTTGAGGGTCGTGTAGTCGAGCAGGACGGCGGGCCTCGCCTCCAGGACCGTCTCCTGGTACTGGTTCGGCGGGATCTTCGCGAGGCGGGGGAAGGCGTACCAGCGCAGGGTCGGGGCCATCGCGGCGAAGAACACGGCGAAGGCGAGCAGGACCAGGCCGGCTCGGCGGCGCATCGGCCGGCCCCTCACTTCTTGGGGCCGGGATCGGCGGTCAGCAGGGGCTTGGGCGAGGTGGGTCCGTCCGGCGGGAGGTCGACGAGGGAGACGAGGAGCATGAACAGAAGGACGGGAACGAGTCCGATGGCGGCGGCGACAAGGGCACGCATGGCCGGCCTCCCGATGCTCTGTCTGATACGTCGTCAGGGCGGGGGCACCGTAGCAACGCGGCCGTGAGATGAGAACACGTCGGGCCCGGAACGCGCGACGCCGCCCCCCGCGTCCCGGCGGGACACGAGGGCGGCGTGGAGGCGGGCGTCGCCGGAAGGGCGGCGTCAGGAGGAGGGAGTGGTTCCCGGGGTGCTCGTGGAGGGAGTCGGCGACGGCGAGGTCGACGAGTCCGGCGACGGCGTCGGGGTGGGCGTGGGGGTCGGCTCGGGAGCCGGGGCGGTGACCTTCAGTTCGACGGTCACCGTTCCGCCGCCGGGTGCGGTCAGACGCAGCAGGAAGGTGCCGGTCTTGTCGCCCGCGTAGACGGCCGGGAGGGTGAGGAGCCCGTCGGCGTCCGTCTTCAGACCGGTGAGGGTGCGGACGGCGGTGCCGTCGGCGGTCTTGAAGAAGGGCCCGTCGGCGGCCTGCGAGCCGTCCGCGGCGGTGACGAAGGTGGCGGTGAGGGCGACGCGGGAGGCGACCGCCCCGCCGTCGGTGGCCTTCACCGTGATCCGGTCGTCGAACTGCCCGCCGGTGGTGGCCGCCAGTTCCTTGGCGTCGATGCGGGTGAGGATGTCGGCGGCGCGCTCGGTGACGGTCGCGGCGAACGCGACGGCCTTCAGGCTGCGGCCCACCACGGTGGCGTCGACGGTGAAGGAGCCGGTGCGCTCGCCCGCCTTGATGCTGGGCGCGGCGGCCTTGCCGGTGCTGCCGGTGGTGGCGGTGATCTCGCGCGCGCCGATGCCGAACCGGGCGTCCGTGTCGCCCGTGATCCGGAAGCGCACCTGGACTCCGGCGAGCGGCTTGCCCGCGAGGTCGACCGCCAGGACCGTGGGCCGGGTGGTGAAGGTGGCGCCGGCGGTGGCGGTGAGGCTGCCGGGGCCGGCCTTCTCGATCCGTACCACCTTGACGGCCGGGGACGTGGTCGGCGGGGTCGGCTTCGGGGTGCCGGGCTTGGACGGCGTCGGCTTGGGGGTGGCCGGGGGCCGGGTCACGGGGGCCGTCGGGGACGGGGTGGTCCGGCCCGGGACGGTGACCCGGCCGTCGCTGCGGTCGCGCGGGAGCACGCCGGTGCCGTCGGGCACCTGGTGCGTACCGCGCTTGTAGTACTCGAACCAGGACAGGACCGTGTTCAGGTACTCCCTGGAGCGGTTGTAGCTGAGGATCGCCCGGTCCAGGTCGGCCTTGACGGCGAGGTTGCGGTCGTTGGCGCAGAGGTAGAGGCCGGCGGCCTGGGCCGCGTCGTAGATGTTGTTCGGGTCCTTCTTCCCGTCGCCGTTGGCGTCCTGGCCCCAGGTGGCCCAGGTGGACGGGATGAACTGCATCGGGCCGACCGCCCGGTCGTGCACCTTGTCGCCGTCGTAGGCGCCGTCGTCGGTGTCCGAGATGTTGGCGAAGCCGACGCCGTTGAGGGCGGGGCCGAGGATCGCCGAGGTGGTGGTGCCGTTGGCGTCGACCGCGCCGCCGCGCGCCTGGCCCGACTCCACCTTGCCGATGCCGGCGAGGAGCTGCCAGGGCAGGTTGCAGGAGGGGTCGGTGGAGCGGATCGACTGCTCGGCACGCTGGTAGGCGGCGAGGACGGTCGCGGGTATGCCGGCCTGGGCGGGGCCGGTGATGAGCGGCAGATTGCTGGGAGCACCCGGCTTGTTGGGGGTGTTCAGCGGGGGCAGCTCGGTGTAGTACGTCGAGTCGCCGGGGCCCGAGGCGTCCGGGGGCGTGGTCGAGTCGCCCGCACCGATCGGCAGGTCACCACCGGCGTTGTCCGTGGGCGGCGGGATCGAACCCGGCCCCTGAGAAGCGGCCAGCGCCGCGACCGCCGCGGCCACCACCGCACCGCTGGTGGCTCCCCTGCGCAGCCGACGGCCCAAGTGCGATGCCATACGTGTGAGTCCCTCCCCGTGTCCCGCGTCCGCGCTCCCCGCGCGGGTCCGACCCGGAGACCCTATGCCAACTCCGGACGCGGAAACACCGGCCCCTGACCGAGTTTCACGGTTTCGTCACCACTTGGCCGTCCATGCGTTCGACACGGGGCCGTCCCGGATACTGAGGGCACACCGGACGAGGGGGATTTTCCGTGCCGTTCACGCTCAGCCATGCGGCAGCCGTGCTGCCCGCACTCTGCAAGGACGGCACCGCCCGCGGTCCTCTGGTGGCATCGGCGCTGGTCGCGGGCTCCTTCTCGCCCGACATGACCTACTTCGCGGCCACGGCCGTCCCGGACGCGATGTTCTTCGGTGACGTCACCCATTCCCTTCCCGGGATCGTCACCGTCGACGTGCTCGTCACGGCGGCGCTGGTGGCGCTGTGGCTGCTGGTGCGTGAGCCGCTGGTGGCGCTGCTGCCGGAGCGGTGGCGCGGCCGGGTGTACGGGTTCGTCCGCGGCCGGCCGTGGCGGGAGCGGCGGCCGCTGTCCCTCGCCTTCTGGTTCGCCGTCTCGGCATCCCTCGGGGCGCTGACGCATGTGGTGTGGGACGCCTTCACCCATCTCGACCGCTGGGGCACCCGGCTGATCCCGGTGCTGAGCGAGGTGGTGGGCGGTCTGCCCGTCTATCTGTACGCGCAGTACGGGGGTTCGGCGCTCGCGCTGCTGCTGCTGGGCTGGTTCACGGTACGGGCACTGCGCGCGGCGCCTGCCGACGTGCCGTCACCGTCGCGCGTCCCGCTCCCCGACCGGCGCGGGCGGCTGCTGGCGGCCGGGGTGATCGGGGGCTGCGTCCTGGCGGGCGCGGCGCATCGCGTGCTGCGTTGGTACGCGTACTGGGGCCGGATCGACTCGCCCCTGGACGTCGTCCCGACGTTCTGCTTCGGGGCCGGCGCGGGGCTCTTCCTGGGGACGGTGCTGTACGGGGCGGGGGTGCGGCTGCTGACTCCGGGGTCGGGGCCCCGTACGGAAGAAGACCGCGCCGGAGCCCCCGCGGCGGGAGCGGAGCCGGAGCGGTCCCGCCCGGGAGCCCGCTGACGCCTGCCGCCCGGGTGAGCCGCACCACGAGGGCACAGCGCCCTCGTGGTGCGGGCCGGGGAACCGGCTGCCGGTCGGATCCGGCTCAGTGCGCCGCCGAGTCCCAGTCCGGCCCCACGCCCACCGAGACGTCCAGGGGGGCGCGCAGGTCGACGGCGTGGGCCATCTGGTCGCGGACGAGGGCCTCGACCCGGGCGCGCTCGCCCGGGGCGATCTCCAGGACGATTTCGTCGTGGACCTGGAGGAGCATGCGCGAGGCGAGGCCGGCCTCGGTGAGGGCGCGGTCGACGCGGAGCATGGCGACCTTGACGATGTCCGCCGCGGTGCCCTGGATGGGGGCGTTGAGCGCCATCCGCTCGGCGGCCTCGCGGCGCTGGCGGTTGTCGCTGTTGAGGTCCGGGAGGTAGCGGCGGCGGCCGAGCATCGTCTCGGTGTAGCCGGTGGCGCGCGCCTCGTCGACGACCCGGCGCAGGTAGTCGCGCACGCCGCCGAAGCGCTCGAAGTAGGTGTCCATCAGGCCGCGGGCCTCGGCCGGCTCGATGCCCAGCTGCTGGGAGAGGCCGAAGGCGGAGAGCCCGTACGCCAGGCCGTACGACATGGCCTTGATCTTGCGGCGCATCTCGGCGTCGACGGCGGACCGCTCGACGTTGAAGACCTGGGAGGCGACGGTGGTGTGCAGGTCCTCGCCGGAGGTGAAGGCCTCGATGAGCCCCTCGTCCTCGGAGAGGTGGGCCATCACGCGCAGCTCGATCTGGCTGTAGTCGGCGGTCATGAGGGCCTCGAAGCCCTCGCCGACGACGAAGCCGTGCCGGATGGCGCGGCCCTCGTCGGTGCGCACCGGCACGTTCTGCAGGTTGGGGTCGGTGGAGGACAGCCGGCCGGTGGCGGCGACGGTCTGGCTGAAGGTGGTGTGGATGCGGCCGTCGGCGGCGACGGTCTTGATCAGCCCCTCGACGGTGGAGCGCAGCCGGGCCTGCTCGCGGTGGCGGAGCATGATCACCGGGAGCTCGTGCTCGGTCTGGGCGGCCAGCCAGGCGAGCGCGTCGGCGTCGGTGGTGTAGCCGGTCTTGGTCTTCTTCGTCTTGGGCAGGTTGAGCTCGCCGAAGAAGACCTCCTGGAGCTGCTTGGGCGAGCCCAGGTTGAACTCGTGGCCGACGGAGGCGTGGGCCTCCTTGACGGCCTGCTGCACGGCGCCCGCGAACTGCTGCTCCAGCGCCTCCAGGTGGTCGCGGTCGGCGGCGATGCCGTGCCGCTCCAGGCGGGCCAGAAGCGCGGAGGTGGGCAGCTCGACCTCGTGGAGGAGCTCCTTGGCGCCGACCTCGGCGAGCTTCTCCTCGAAGGCGGTGCCGAGGTCGAGGACGGCGCGCGCCTGGGTCATCAGGGCCTCGGCCTCGGCGTGGTCCTCGGCGCCGAAGGCGAGCTGGCCGTCGGCGGGGGCGGCGGGGGCGAGCTCGCGGCCCAGGTACTCGACGGCGAGCGCGTCCAGGGCGAAGGAGCGGCGGCCGGGCTTGACCAGGTAGGCGGCGAGCGCGGTGTCCATGGTGACGCCGGCGATGCTCCAGCCGTGCTCGGGGAAGACCCGCAGGGCGCCCTTGGCGTTGTGCAGGACCTTCGGCCGCTCGGGGTCGGAGATCCAGGCGGCCCAGGCGCGCTCGTCGGCCTCGTCGAGCTCGGAGGGGTCGAACCAGGCGGCGGCGCCGTCGCCGGAGGCGAGGGCGATCTCGGCGACGTTGCCCGTGCCGAGGGCCCAGCTGTCGAGGGTGGCGACGCCGAGCGGCTGCCCGCCGTGCTCGGCGAGCCAGCCGGCGAGCTCGCCGGAGCCCAGGACGGTGAAGTCGAGGTCGACGCCGGGGGCCGGGGCCGGGGCGGTCTCCTGCGCGGCGCCGGGGTCCACGGCGAGGAGCCGCTCGCGCAGCGAGGGGTTGCGGATCTCCAGGGTGTCGAGGACGAGGGCGACGGCCGTGCGGTCGTACGGCTCGCGGGCGAGGTCCGCGACGGTCTTCGGCAGCTCGACGTCGCGGACCATCTCGGTGAGGCGGCGGTTGAGCTTCACCGACTCCAGATGGTCACGGAGGTTCTGGCCTGCCTTGCCCTTGACTTCCTCGGCGCGCTCCACCAGTTCCGCGAAGGAGCCGAACTGGTTGATCCACTTCGCGGCGGTCTTCTCGCCGACGCCGGGGATGCCGGGCAGGTTGTCCGACGGGTCGCCGCGCAGGGCCGCGAAGTCCGGGTACTGCGACGGCGAGAGCCCGTACTTCTCCTGGACCTTCTCCGGGGTGAAGCGGGTCAGCTCGGAGACGCCCTTGGTGGGGTAGAGCACGGTGGTGTGGTCGCTGACCAGCTGGAAGGAGTCGCGGTCGCCGGTGACGATGAGGACCTCGAAGCCGTCGGCCTCGGCCTGGGTGGCGAGGGTGGCGATGACGTCGTCCGCCTCGTACCCGTCGACGGCGAAGCGGGGGGCGTGCATGGCGTCGAGCAGCTCGCCGATCAGCTCGACCTGTCCCTTGAACTCGTCGGGGGTCTTGGAACGGTTCGCCTTGTACTCGGGGAACTCCTCCGAGCGCCAGGTCTTGCGGGACACGTCGAACGCGACGGCGAAGTGCGTGGGCGCCTCGTCGCGGAGCGTGTTCGCCAGCATGGACGCGAACCCGTAGATCGCGTTCGTCGGCTGCCCGGTCGCGGTGGTGAAGTTCTCCGCGGGCAGCGCGAAGAACGCCCGGTACGCCAGGGAGTGCCCGTCCATGAGGAGCAGGCGCGGGCGGTTCTCTTCGGTCATATCGGTCTTCTTCGCTGCTGTCTCGGCCACGTGACGATCCTGCCACGCGCCACCGACATTCCCGTCCACGCGCCGACGGTGACCGGCCGGGCACCGACCGTGCGTGGGCCGTTGTCGGTGGCGCGTGACAGGATCGGGGACGTAGGAGTCCTTCACCGCTCAAGGGAGAGCGCGATGGTCAGCAAGCCCCCGGCCGGCGACCCGGTCCAGGACGCGCCGCGGGTCACGGCGCCGCAGCACGCGGCCGCCGGGCTGCCCGCCGTCGCGCACACGCTGCGGATGGCCCACGAGCAGATGGGCGTGCGGCGGACCGCGCGGACCCTGCTCAAGGTCAACCAGAAGGACGGCTTCGACTGTCCGGGCTGCGCCTGGCCGGAGGCGGACAAGCGGCATGTGGCGGAGTTCTGCGAGAACGGGGCGAAGGCGGTCGCCGAGGAGGCGACGCTGCGCCGGGTGACGCCGGAGTTCTTCGCCGCGCACCCGGTGGCGGACCTGGCGGCCCGCAGCGGCTACTGGCTGGGCCAGCAGGGCCGGATCACGCAGCCGATGTACCTGCCGGAGGGCGCCGAGCGGTACGAGCCGGTGAGCTGGGAGCGGGCGTTCGCGATCATCGCGGAGGAGCTGACGGCGCTGTCCTCCCCCGACGAGGCCCTCTTCTACACCTCGGGCCGCACGAGCAACGAGGCCGCGTTCCTGCTGCAGCTCTTCGCCCGCGAGTTCGGCACGAACAACCTGCCGGACTGCTCCAACATGTGCCACGAGTCCTCGGGCTCGGCGCTCACGGAGACGCTCGGCGTCGGCAAGGGCAGCGTGTCCCTGGAGGACCTGTACCGGGCGGACCTGATCGTCGTCGCGGGGCAGAACCCGGGGACGAACCATCCGCGGATGCTGTCGGCGCTGGAGAAGGCCAAGGCGGCGGGGGCGCGGATCATCTCGGTGAACCCGCTGCCGGAGGCGGGCCTGGAGCGGTTCAAGAACCCGCAGACGGCGCACGGCATGCTGAAGGGGGCGGCGCTCACCGATCTCTTCCTGCAGATCCGCATCGGCGGCGACCAGGCCCTGTTCCGGCTGCTGAACCGGCTGGTCCTGGAGACGCCGGGCGCGGTGGACGAGGAGTTCGTCGCCGCGCACACCCACGGCTTCGAGGAGTTCGCGGCGGCGGCCCGCGAGGCCGGCTGGGAGGAGACGCTCGCGGCGACGGGCCTGACCCGCGCCGAGATCGAGAAGGCCCTGGAGATGGTCCTGGCCTCGGAGCGGACGATCGTCTGCTGGGCGATGGGCCTGACCCAGCACAAGCACTCCGTGCCGACCATCCGCGAGGTGGTCAACTTCCTCCTGCTGCGGGGGAACGTCGGCCGGCCGGGCGCCGGGGTGTGCCCGGTGCGCGGGCACTCCAACGTGCAGGGCGACCGGACGATGGGGATCTTCGAGCGGCCGGCGCCGGCGTTCCTGGACGCCCTGGACAAGGAGTTCGGGATCGTCTCGCCGCGCCACCACGGCTTCGACGTGGTGCGGTCCATCCGGGCGCTGCGCGACGGCGAGGCGAAGGTGTTCTTCGCGATGGGCGGCAATTTCGTCGGGGCGACCCCGGACACGGAGGTCACCGAGGCCGCGATGCGCAACGCGCGGCTGACCGTCCACGTGTCGACGAAGCTGAACCGCTCGCACGCGGTGACCGGCAGGCGGGCGCTGATCCTGCCGACGCTGGGGCGGACGGACAAGGACGTGCAGAAGAGCGGCCGGCAGTTCGTCACGGTCGAGGACTCGATGGGCCTCGTGCACGCCTCGCGCGGCAACCTGCCGCCGGCGAGCCCGCACCTGCTGTCCGAGCCGGCGATCGTGGCGCGGATGGCGCGGGCGGTCCTCGGCGAGGGTTCGGCGACGCCGTGGGAGAAGTTCGAGGCGGACTACGCGCGGATCCGCGACCGCATCGCGCGTGTGGTCCCCGGTTTCGAGGACTTCAACGCCCGGCTCGCGGCCGACCCGGGCGGTTTCGCGCTGCCGCACGCCCCGCGTGACGAGCGCCGGTTCCCGACGAAGACCGGGAAGGCGAACTTCACGGCGGCGCCGGTCGAGTATCCGAGGGTGCCGCAGGGCCGGCTGCTGCTGCAGACGCTGCGCTCGCACGACCAGTACAACACCACGATCTACGGTCTTGACGACCGCTACCGGGGCATCACCGGCGGCCGCCGGGTGGTCCTGGTGCACCCGGAGGACGCGACGGCGCTGGGCTTCGCGGACGGGGCGTACGCGGACCTGGTCAGCGAGTGGACCGACGGCAGCGAGCGGCGGGCGCCCGGCTTCCGGGTGGTGCACTACCCGACGGCCCGGGGGTGCGCGGCCGCGTACTACCCGGAGACGAACGTGCTGGTGCCGCTGGAGTCGACGGCCGACATCAGCAACACCCCCGCGAGCAAGTCGGTCATCGTGCGTCTGGAAGAATCCGCAGCCGCCTAAGCGTTCGCTCAGGCAGTGAGGGACGACAGCCGTACGACGACGAACGGAGCCCGGTGATGGGTGAGCAGCAGCACGTGAAGTTCCCGCAGGAAGTCATCGACGAGTACGCCTCGCTCGGGGTGGACCTGCCCGCGCTCTTCTCCGCCGGGCACCTGGGGAACCGGATGGGCGTGCAGATCCTGGAGGCCTCGGCCGAGCGCGTGGTCGGGACCATGCCGGTCGAGGGCAACACCCAGCCGTACGGCCTGCTGCACGGCGGCGCCTCCGCCGTGCTCGCCGAGACCCTCGGGTCGGTCGGTTCGATGCTGCACGGCGGCGTCTCCAAGATCGCCGTGGGCGTGGACCTGAACTGCACCCATCACCGGGGCGTGCGCAGCGGCCTGGTCACCGGCGTCGCGACGCCCGTGCACCGGGGGCGGTCGACCGCCACGTACGAGATCGTGATCACCGACGAGCAGGACAAGCGGGTCTGCTCGGCCCGGCTGACCTGCATGCTCCGGGAGATCGGCGCGAAGGACGCGGGCGACCTGCCGGAGGCGGGCCGCCGCGACGGCGCCGGCGCCTGAGCGACCCGGACCGCCGGCACCCGGGGCCCCGGTACGGACCTTCCGTACCGGGGCCCCGTCGTCCAACTCCCCGATCTCCTGAGCCTCTTGCCCTCGGCCGCGTCAGCCGGTTCACTGTCGACCCTCCCCCACAGGAGTACACCCGGTCCACCACACACCGAGGGGCTCTTCTTGACCGCCGTACGCACCACCACCATGGCCACCGCCGTGACCGCCGCCGCCTGCGCCGCCGTGGTCGCCACCGCGATCCCGTCCGCGGCGATCAACTCGTACAACGCCGCTCCCGCGCCCGAGCGCACCGAGGTCGGCGCCCTGGTCGCGACCTGGGACAACGACGGCGACCCGGCCACGCCCGACCGGGTGGACTGGGTCTGCTCCGGCACGATGATCGACCAGGACACCTTCCTGACCGCCGCGCACTGCACGACCGACTGGCCGGAGAACGTGCGTTTCCACGTCTCCCTCGACCAGGACGTGCAGGGCGGCCTCGACCGGGCCGCGGCCGAGCACCCCGGCGACCCGGCGGCCGTCGCGCGGGCCGTGGCGGTGGAGGGCCGGGCGATCAGTCACCCCGCGTACCCGGGACCGGCCTCGGACGATCACGACATCTCCGTGGTGGAGCTGCCCGCGGCGAAGATCAAGGAGCGCTGGTCCTTCACCCCGGCCGCCCTGCCGAAGGCCGGGGCGCTCGGCGCGCTGGGCCCGCGGGGACTGAACGACACCGACTTCCTCGTCGCCGGCTACGGCACCCAGGAGGCACAGCGCGGGCCGGGCGGCCACACCCACCCGGGCGGCGGGGTGCGCATGAAGGCGCCGGTCTCCTTCAACGCGCTGAACGACGCGTGGGTCCGGCTCGCCATGACGGCGCCGCAGGGCAACGGCGGTGCCTGCTACGGCGATTCGGGCGGACCGAACTTCGCCGTGCTCGGCGGCCGGCTCACCCTGGTGGCGACCACCATCACCGGCGACGGCCCCTGCTACGCCACCAACGTGGTCTACCGCCTCGACACCCCGGGCGCCCGCGACTTCCTGAAGCCGTACGTCCAACTCCCTTGATCCGGGGGCCTTTCACGGTCAGGACCGCGCTCGCCGCGGCCCTGACCGGCTGCGTCCTCGCGCTCGGCACCGGTTGCGAGCGGGCACCGCGGGATCCCGTGCCCCGCGCGAGCACCCCCGCGGACATCTGCACAAGTCTCGTGTCGTACTGGGTGAAAGAGGCCCTGAAGGGCAGTACCTGGGCCGGGCTCGACTGGGAGCAGAAGGGCCTGTCGAACGAGCAGTACGCGCTCCACGACGAGGTGCTCGCGCAGGCGCGGGCCGAGGAGCGCCGGTCCGGTCGCGCGTCGGCGTTCGCGCTGACCGACCGGGAGACGCGCCGGCGGTGCGAGGCGGCGAAGGGGGCGACGGGCAGTTCGGAGAACTGGCGACCGCCCAGCGAACACGGAGTTCCCACCAGCGGTTCCCGGCCATCACCCTCGTAACGCTGCGTGACAACCGCCCCCGGCGGCAGGGCCCCGGAAGCGGAGTGATCGGGTCGACTCATCCGTCCGCTCACGCCGAGGCACGTGTCCGATATCCGGATACCCCTCCGAGCAGGCCGTCAGCACCATGATCCGCTCAAGCCCCTTAGCGGAACTGCGCGTTCTCACTATGTGAACACCGCACTACGGACCGATGTGCCCGAGTTTGCCCACGGCCCGCACACCGCTTCCCCCCGTCGGCATAACAAGACAGTCACATCATGTCCTCGGCGCTCCCCGACCTTCCCCACCTGCGCCTAGAGTCACGGCCAGTCACCGCGCCGCCGGGCGCCTCCTCTGCACGGCCTGCTCGACCCAGTACGGCCCGGCATCGAAAACGGCACCTCTCGCTACAGCTTCACGGCACCGCCTCAGCTCGAGGGGGCCGCGCCAGGGAAAGGAATCTTCGTGCGACACCGTTCTTTGCTCATCCTGACCAGCGTCCTCACCACAGGAGCGCTCACCCTCACCGCCTGCGGTTCGCGTGACGAGGGCAAGGGTGGCGGCGACAACGCCGGCGGCACCACGACCGTGGTGATCGGTGTGGACGCCCCTCTCACCGGTTCGCTTTCCGCTCTGGGCCAGGGCATCAAGAACTCCGTGGACCTCGCGGTCAAGACCGCCAACAAGGACAAGGTCGTCCCCGGCGTCACCTTCAAGATCGAGGCCCTGGACGACCAGGCCGTCCCCGCCTCCGGCCAGGCCAACGCCACCAAACTGGTCGGCAACAAGGACGTCCTCGGCGTCGTCGGCCCCCTGAACTCCGGCGTCTCCCAGCAGATGCAGGGCGTCTTCGCCGCCGCCAACCTGGCGCAGGTCTCCCCCGCCAACACCAACCCCTCCCTCTCCCAGGGCGACAACTGGGGCAAGGGCGAGTTCAAGCGCCCCTTCAAGACCTACTTCCGCACCGCCGCCACCGACGTGGTCCAGGGCAAGTTCGCCGCCCAGTACCTCTTCCGCGACGCCGGCAAGAAGAAGGTCTTCGTCGTCGACGACAAGCAGACCTACGGCGCCGGCCTCGCCGCGATCTTCTCCGCCGAGTTCAAGCGCCTCGGCGGCCAGGTCGTCGGCACCGACCACGTCACCGTGAAGGAGACCGACTTCTCCTCCACCGCCGACAAGGTCAAGGCCTCCGGCGCCGACTCCGTCTACTTCGGCGGCCAGTACCCCGAGGGCGGCCTGCTCTCCGACCAGATCAAGAAGACCGGCGCCAAGATCCCCGTCATGGGCGGCGACGGCATCTACGACCCCGCCTTCATCAGCGCCTCCGCCGAGGCCAACGACGGTGACCTCGCCACCTCGATCGGCTACCCGGTCGAGAAGCTCGACACCGCCAAGAAGTTCATCGCCGACTACAACGCGGCCGGCTACAAGGACCCCTACGCGGCCTACGGCGGCTACTCCTACGACGCCGGCTGGGCGATCATCCAGGCCGTCAAGGCCGTCGTCGACGCCAACGGCGGCAAGCTGCCCTCCGACGCCCGCGCCAAGGTCACCGAGGCCCTGGGCAAGGTCTCCTTCGACGGTGTGACCGGCAAGGTCTCCTTCGACGAGTACGGCGACACCACCAACAAGCAGCTCACGGTCTACAAGGTCCAGGGCGGCAAGTGGATCGACGTCAAGAGCGACACCTTCAACCAGTAAGCCCCGCCCCGGCACCCGGCCGGGAGCCCCGCACGAACTGAACCAAGCCGCGCGAGGGCGCAAACAGCGCCCTCGCGCGGAGTCTTATCCGACAAGCTCATCGGAGGCCTGCGGTGCACGAACTGCCGCAACAGCTGGCCAACGGCCTGGCCCTCGGTGCCCTCTATGGCCTCATCGCCATCGGGTACACCATGGTCTACGGCATCGTCCAGCTCATCAACTTCGCCCACGGCGAGATCTTCATGATCGGGGGCTTCGGAGCCCTCACCACCTACACCGCTCTGCCGAGCGGAACGTCCCTACTGGTGGCGATACCGCTCATGATCGTCGGTGGCGCGATAGCCTCCGTGGCCGTCGCCACCGCCGCCGAACGATTCGCCTACCGCCCCCTGCGAGGCGCGCCGCGACTCGCCCCCCTGATCACCGCGATCGGCCTGTCCATCGCGCTCCAGCAGCTGGTCTGGCAGTTCTACCCGGACGCCAAGAAGGCCGTCAGCTTCCCCGAGTTCCAGGGCGAGTCCTTCCAGATCACCGAAAGCCTCCAGATCCAGCGCGCCGACGCCTTCGTGCTCGCCCTCGCCCCCCTGTGCATGCTCGCCCTCGGCCTCTTCGTCTCCAAGAGCCGCAGCGGCCGCGCCATGCAGGCCACCGCACAGGACCCCGACACCGCGAAGCTCATGGGCATCAACACCGACCGCATCATCGTCATGGCCTTCGCCATCGGTGCCGCGTTCGCCGCCGTCGCCGCCGTCGCCTACGGCGTCGACAAGGGCCAGATCAACTTCGAGATGGGCTTCATCCTCGGCCTCAAGGCCTTCACCGCGGCCGTCCTCGGCGGCATCGGCAACATCTACGGCGCCATGATCGGCGGCGTCGTCCTCGGCATCGCCGAATCCCTCTCGATCGCCTACATCGAGGAAATCCCCGGCATGCAGCAGCTCGGCGGCGGTGCCTGGTCCAACGTGTGGGCCTTCGTCCTCCTCATTGTCGTCCTCCTCGTGCGGCCCCAGGGCCTGCTCGGCGAGCGCGTCGCGGACAGGGCGTGAGCACCATGACCGACAACCTCACCAAGACCCCCGCCGCCACCAAGCCGGCCGGCCTGCTCTGGACGATCGTCGCCGGCTCCGCCGCGGCCGCCGCCAGCACCTTCCTCGCCTGGACCTGGACCACCCTCTTCCCGGGCAACCTCACGGTCTACGGCTACCCCGCCCCGCTCCAGATGCTCACGCTCGTCGGAGCCGTCCTCACCGGCGCCCTCGCGCTCTCCGCACTCGGCATCAAGGGCCTCGGCTGGCTCACCCCGACCGGCGCCCGCCGACCGCTGTGGATCATGGCCCTCGGCACCTTCGCCACCACCCTCTTCACCGCGCTCTCGATCATCGTCGAGCTCGGCGCCCTGGTGGACCTGGAGCCCGGCGCCGGCATCGCCGTCCTCGCCGCCGCCGTCCCCGCCGTCGCCGCGTACAAGCTCCCCGACGACACCCGCAAGGCGGCCCCCGCCAAGCAGCTGTCCTCCTGGGCCGAGATCCTCATCATCGTCGCCGTCTTCGCCCTCGGCCTCTACGCCGTCACCTTCGGCATCGACACCGACGACTCCGAGCCCCAGCTCTTCATCGCCTACCTGATCCTGGTCGGCTTCACCGCCACCGCCCTGGTCAAGTCCGGCCTCAGCGCCCGGCTCACCCAGATCACCGCGCGCAACCGCCAGGTCACGGTCACCGCGAGCCTGTTCGCCGCGATCGCCTTCCCGTTCATCCAGCAGAGCGGCGACACGTACACCCTCATCGCGGTCAACATCCTGATCTTCGCGACCGTCGCCCTCGGCCTGAACATCGTCGTCGGCCTCGCCGGCCTGCTCGACCTCGGCTACGTCGCCTTCCTCGGCGTCGGCGCCTACACCGCCGCCCTCGTCTCCGGCGCCACCTCCTCGGCCTTCGACGTCCAGTTCCCCTTCTGGGCCGCGGCCCTCACCGGCATGGCCGCCTCGCTCGTCTTCGGCGTCGTCATCGGCGCCCCCACCCTGCGACTGCGCGGCGACTACCTCGCCATCGTGACCCTCGGCTTCGGCGAGATCTTCCGCATCGCCATGGGCAACCTGGACGGCACCTCGGGCCCGCAGATCACCAACGGCCCCAACGGCATCCCGAACATCCCGCAGCTGGAGTTCTTCGGCTACAACTTCGGCGAGTCCCACACCGTCCTCGGTGTCGAGCTCGGCGCCTACGCCAACTACTACCTGCTCATGATCCTGGTCATGGCGCTGGTCATCATCGTCTTCGCCCGCGCCGGCAACAGCCGCATCGGCCGCGCCTGGGTCGCCATCCGCGAGGACGAGACCGCCGCCACCGCCATGGGCATCAACGGCTTCCGCGTCAAGCTCGTCGCCTTCGCCCTCGGCGCCGCCCTCGCCGGCCTCGCCGGCACCGTCCAGGCCCACGTCAACACCACGGTCGTCCCCGAGAACTACGTGTTCGCCGGCCCCGTCCCGCCGAACTCCGCCTTCCTGCTCGCGGCCGTCATCCTCGGCGGCATGGGCACCATCAGCGGACCCATCGTCGGCTCGGCACTGCTCTTCCTCATCCCCGCCAAGCTCCAGTTCCTCCAGGACTACCAGCTGCTCGGCTTCGGCATCGCCCTCATCGTCCTGATGCGGGTCCGCCCCGAGGGCCTCATCGCCAACAAGCGGGCCCAGCTGGAATTCCACGAGAACGACGACCAGCCCGACGTACCCGACCAGCGCCGGCCCGCACCAGCGGCAGCAGACGCCACGACGGACGCCGGCGCGGCGAAGGCAGGGGCGTGAACGCCATGACCACCACCACCGAGAACGGCGCCACCAAGGCCACCACGGCCGCCACCGTCCTGGACGCCAGCGGCGTCACCATGCGCTTCGGCGGCCTCACCGCCGTCCGCGGAGTCGACCTCACCGTCCGCGAGGGCGAGATCGTCGGCCTCATCGGCCCCAACGGCGCCGGCAAGACCACCTTCTTCAACTGCCTCACCGGCCTGTACGTCCCCACCGAGGGCCAGGTCAGCTACAAGGGCACCGTCCTGCCGCCCAAGCCGCACCTCGTGACCCAGGCCGGCATCGCCCGCACCTTCCAGAACATCCGCCTCTTCTCCAACATGACGGTCCTGGAGAACGTCCTCGTCGGACGCCACACCCGGACCAAGGAGGGCCTGTGGTCCGCGCTGCTGCGCGGCCCCGGCTTCAAGAAGGCGGAGGCCGCCTCCCGCGAACGCGCCATGGAACTCCTGGAGTTCGTCGGCCTCGCGAGCAAGGCCGACCACCTGGCCCGCAACCTCCCCTACGGCGAGCAGCGCAAGCTGGAGATCGCCCGCGCCCTCGCCAGCGACCCCGGCCTGCTGCTCCTCGACGAGCCCACGGCCGGCATGAACCAGGCCGAGACCCGCACCACCGAGGAACTCGTCTTCGCGATCCGCGACCGCGGCATCGCCGTCCTCGTCATCGAGCACGACATGAAGTTCATCTTCAAGCTGTGCGACCGCGTGGCCGTCCTCGTCCAGGGCGAGAAGCTCGTCGAGGGCACCGCCGAGGTCGTCCAGGGCGACGAGCGCGTCGTCGCCGCCTACCTGGGCACCCCCTTCGAGGGCGCGCCCGGCGCGGAGGAGCTCGCGGAGGTCGAGGCGGCGGAGGCACACGCCGAGGCCGCGGCCGAAGCGGAGGCCGCGGCTGAGGTCGCGGCGGAGGCCGAAGCCCCGGCCGAGGCTGACACGGAGGCTGCGGCTGACACAGAGCCTGAGCCGGAGGCTGCGGCTGACACGGAGCCTGGGCCGAAGGCTGCGGCTGACGCGGAGGCCGAGCGGGAGACCACGGCTGACGCGGAAGCTCCGGCTGCGGCCGAGACCCCGGCTGACGAGGATGCCACCGAGGCCGACGCGGAGGCCACCGAGCCCGAGGCCGGCACCGAAGCAGCCGACGACACCGACGACGCGGCCCCGGCCGCCGACGCGGACAGCACCACCGAAGGAGACTCCAAGTGACCGCACTCCTGGAGGTCGAGGACCTCAGGGTCGCCTACGGCAAGATCGAGGCCGTCAAGGGCATCTCCTTCTCCGTCGAGGCCGGCCAGGTCGTCGCCCTGATCGGCACCAACGGCGCCGGCAAGACCACGACCCTCCGCACCCTCTCGGGCCTGCTCAAGCCCACCGCCGGAAAGATCGTCTTCGACGGCCAGGTCCTCAACGGCATCCCGGCCCACAAGGTGGTCTCCCTGGGCCTCGCCCACTCCCCCGAGGGCCGGCACATCTTCCCCCGGCTCACCATCGCCGAGAACCTCCAGCTGGGCGCCTTCCTGCGCAGCGACAAGGACGGCATCGAGCGGGACATCCAGAAGGCCTACGACCTCTTCCCGATCCTCGGCGAGCGTCGCAAGCAGGCCGCGGGCACCCTCTCCGGCGGCGAGCAGCAGATGCTCGCCATGGGCAGGGCGCTGATGTCCCAGCCCAAGCTGCTCATGCTCGACGAGCCCTCCATGGGCCTCTCCCCGATCATGATGCAGAAGATCATGGAGACCATCTCCACCCTCAAGTCCGAGGGCATGACGATCCTGCTCATCGAACAGAACGCCCAGGCCGCGCTCTCCCTCGCGGACCAGGCGTACGTGCTCGAGGTCGGCAAGATCAAGCTCTCCGGCACGGGCCAGGAGCTCCTCCACAACGACGACGTGCGCAAGACGTACCTCGGCGAGGAGTAGCCCCCTCCCCCCAAGCGGAAGGCCCGCCCCACAGCGACGTGGGGCGGGCCTTCCTCGTACCGTCCGCGAGGACTACTGCTCCTTGGCCTTCGCGGCCTTCTTCTCCTCGGCGTCCTCGATGACCGCCTCGGCGACCTGCTGCATCGACATGCGGCGGTCCATCGACGTCTTCTGGATCCAGCGGAAGGCGGCCGGCTCGGTCAGCCCGTACTGCGTCTGGAGGATCGACTTCGCGCGGTCCACCAGCTTGCGGGTCTCCAGGCGCTGGGAGAGGTCGGCGACCTCCTTCTCCAGGGCGCGCAGCTCGGCGAAGCGGGAGACGGCCATCTCGATGGCCGGCACGACGTCGCTCTTGCTGAAGGGCTTCACCAGGTACGCCATGGCGCCGGCGTCCCGGGCGCGCTCGACGAGCTCGCGCTGGGAGAAGGCGGTGAGCATGAGGACCGGGGCGATGGACTCGCCGGCGATCTTCTCGGCCGCCGAGATGCCGTCCAGGACGGGCATCTTCACGTCGAGGATCACCAGGTCCGGCTTGTGCTCCCGGGCCAGCTCGACGGCCGTGGCCCCGTCACCGGCCTCGCCGACGACGGTGTAGCCCTCCTCCTCCAGCATCTCCTTGAGGTCGAGACGGATGAGGGCCTCGTCCTCGGCGATGACGACGCGGGTCGTCAGCGGCGGGACGTGGGACGCGGTGGCGGCGTCGTCGTCGGCGACGGGCTGGGGCGACTCGGGGGCGGTCACGCGGGCTCCTCGGTGGGCGCAGTTTCTGCTCCCCATGAGCCTACCTAGCTGCGGTAAGGTAGACGCGCGCAGGGTCCTTGGAAACCTTCGATTCTGCGAGCCCCGGTAGCCCAATTGGCAGCAGGCAGTGGATTCAAAACCCACACAGTGTCGGTTCGAGTCCGACCCGGGGCACTTTTCCTTAGATTCCAAGGTCACGGTCCTGGTTGCGGCCGTCACCCCCACGGGTGAAACGGGACGATCCGCATCCCGCCCCTGAGGCAGGCGCGCAAGGATCGATCGCGTGTACGACATCGAAACGCGCGAGCGAGCACTGGCGCTCGTCACCCAGGGTCGCAGCCTCCACTCGGTGAGCAGGCAGACCGGCATCTCCAGAGCCGCGTTACGCGAGTGGACGACACGGCTCACCCCTCTTCCGCGCATCGGCGCACAGTCCGCGCCCTGCCCGCGATGCCGTCTCGTGCCGGGAGCACCGGAGAACACGGCCGCATACGCCTACCTGCTCGGCCTCTACCTCGGTGACGGCTGCATCAGCGACCACCCTCGGGGCGGGCACCATCTCCGCATCGCCTGCGCCGATGCCTGGCCAGGGCTGATCGAGGCATGTCGGGAGGCGGTTCTGGCCGTACGCCCCGAAGGAAGCGTCTGCATCCTCAGGAAGCAGGGGTGTGTCGCCGTCACCAGCTACGGCCGGCACTGGAAATGCCTCTTCCCGCAACACGGCCCCGGCAGGAAGCACGAGCGGCGCATCGTCCTCGAAGGCTGGCAGCAGGAGATCGTCAGCGCCCACCCCTGGGACTTGATCCGGGGCCTCGTCCACTCCGACGGGTGCCGCATCACCAACTGGACCACCCGCCTCGTCGGCGGAGAGCGCAAGCGCTACGAGTACCCCCGGTACTTCTTCACCAACAAGTCGGACGACATCCGGCGGCTCTTCACGGACACCCTCGACGAGCTGGGTGTCGAGTGGACGACGCTCAGCCGAGGCGGCGACCCGCTCAACATCTCCGTCGCCCGCAAAGCCTCCGTCGCCCTCATGGACGCCCACGTCGGCCCGAAGTACTGAGCCTCAGCCGGTCACCGGGTCGCCGATGTGGTGCACCCGGACCATGTTGGTGGAGCCCGCCACGCCCGGGGGCGAGCCGGCCGTGATGACGACGATGTCGCCCTTGCGGCAGCGGCCGATGCGCAGGAGTTCCTCGTCGACCTGGGCGACCATGGCGTCGGTCGAGTCGACGTGGGGGCCGAGGAAGGTTTCGACGCCCCAGGTGAGGTTGAGCTGGGAGCGGGTGGCCGGGTCGGGGGTGAAGGCGAGGAGGGGGATCGGGGAGCGGTAGCGGGAGAGGCGTTTGACGGTGTCGCCGGACTGGGTGAAGGCGACGAGGAACCGGGCTTCGAGGAAGTCGCCGATCTCGGCGGCGGCGCGGGCGACGGCGCCGGCCTGGGTGCGGGGTTTGTTGCGTTCGGTGAGGGGTGGGAGGCCCTTGGCGAGGATGTCTTCCTCGGCGGCTTCGATGATCCGGCCCATGGTGCGGACGGTTTCGATGGGGTATTTGCCGACGCTGGTCTCGCCGGAGAGCATGACGGCGTCGGTGCCGTCGATGACGGCGTTGGCGACATCGGAGGCTTCGGCGCGGGTGGGTCGGGAGTTGTCGATCATCGAGTCGAGCATCTGGGTGGCGACGATGACCGGTTTGGCGTTGCGCTTGGCGAGTTTGACGGCTCGCTTCTGGACGATCGGGACCTGTTCGAGGGGCATTTCGACGCCGAGGTCGCCGCGGGCGACCATGATGCCGTCGAAGGCGGCGACGATGTCGTCGATGTTGTCGACGGCCTGCGGTTTTTCGATCTTGGCGATGACGGGGACGCGGCGGCCCTCTTCGTCCATGATGCGGTGGACGTCCTCGATGTCGCGGCCGCTGCGGACGAAGGAGAGGGCGATGACGTCGACGCCGGTGCGCAGGGCCCAGCGGAGGTCGTCGATGTCCTTGTCGGAGAGGGCGGGGACGGAGACGGCGACGCCGGGGAGGTTGAGGCCCTTGTTGTCGGAGACGATGCCGCCTTCGACGACGCGGGTGTGGACGCGGGGGCCGTCGACGGAGGTGACTTCGAGGGTGACGCGGCCGTCGTCGACGAGGATGCGTTCGCCGGTGGTGACGTCGGCGGCGAGGCCGGGGTAGGTGGTGCCGCAGTGGTGCTGGTCGCCTTCGGCGGGCTCGACGGTGATGGTGAAGTCGTCGCCGCGTTCAAGGAGTACGGGGCCGTGCTGGAATCGGCCGAGGCGGATCTTCGGGCCTTGAAGGTCGGCGAGGATGCCGACGCTGCGGCCGGTTTCGTCGGCGGCCTTGCGGACGTGCTGGTAGCGCTCCTCGTGGTCGGCGTAGTCGCCGTGGCTGAGGTTGAGGCGGGCGACGTCCATTCCGGCTTCGACCAATGCCTTGATCTGGTCGTATGTCGCGGTGGCGGGCCCAAGGGTGCAGACGATTTTTGCTCGGCGCATGAGGCGAGCCTAGGGCTTACCGGTGGGTAGCGAAGGGGCCCGGCATGACGACTCAACAACCTTCGCGTGAAAGGTTGTTGACAAGTCTTGAATCTGTGCGGCGGGTTGCTCCGATGAGCGGTTTACGGGGTGGTGGTGCCGTGGTCTCACAGTGTGGGCGGGCTCATGACGAAGCGTGCGGTGACCTCGGCGGTGACGGTCTGGCGCTGGGGTTGCAGGTCGAGGGGGGCGGGTGCTTCGGCGGTCTCGGCGGCGAAGGCCATCCGCATGCCGCCGCCCATGGGGGCGGGCATGCCGGGGAGGGGGGCGGTGTCGGAGAGTTCGAGCAGTGCCACGAGGGAGGAGCCGAGCGCCTCGGCGTATTCGCGGGCGCGGCGCACCGCTTCGTGGACGGCCTGGCGGCGTGCTCGGGCGTGGGCCGGGGAGTCGGGGCGCAGGGACCACCAGGGGCCGTCGACGCGGGTCCATTCGAGGTCGGCGAGGCGGGTGACCAGTTCGCCGAGGGCGGTGAAGTCGGTGAGTTCGGCGGTGAGGTGGACCCAGCCCTGGTAGCCGCGTACGCGTTCGCCGCGGCCGTGGCGGGCGGGTTCGGGGGTGAGGGAGAGGGCGCCGGTCTCCAGGTCGGTGACGGCGTCGCCGTAGGACTTCAGCAGGGTGAGGGCTTCGGTGTTGCGGGCCGTGAGGGAGGCGAGGACGTCGGAGCGGTCGGTGCCCCGGGCTCGTACGGCCACGCCGATGCGGGCGAGTTCGGGCTCGGTCTCCAGGCGGCTTTCGCCGCGGACGGTGACCTGGGGTGTCTCGGGGGTGGGGTGGTGTGGTGTGGTCACGGTCGGCTCCTCCGCTTTCGTCCCTTGACGTCCGTCGAACACTTTCCCACTCCGTGACCCTGGAGGTCTGTTGTGACGGTGCGGTCTGAGCCAGAATCTACGCGCGTTGTGCGCCATGGCAGCGCTGAACACTAGGGGAGAAATCACATGCCGCTGAACCGCCGGGCCTTCCTTGAGGGCTCCGCCGCCGTCGGAGCCGGGGCCGCTCTCACCGCCGGGCTCGCCGCCCCCGCCGAGGCCCGCGATGCCCGCCCCCGGCCGGCCAAGCGGTACTCGTTCACCGTGATGGGCACGACGGACCTGCACGGGAACGTCTTCAACTGGGACTACTTCACCGACCGGGAGTTCGACGACAAGGCCCACAACGACGTCGGCCTCGCCAAGATCTCCACGCTGGTGAACCGGGTGCGCGCGGAGAAGGGCGCGGGGAACACGCTGCTCATCGATGCCGGTGACACCATCCAGGGCACCCAGCTGTCGTACTACTACGCGAAGGTCGACCCGATCACTCGGGCCGGCGGCCCCGTGCACCCGATGGCCCAGGCGATGAACGCCATCGGCTACGACGCCGCCGCGCTCGGCAACCACGAGTTCAACTACGGCATTCCGGTGCTGCGGAGGTTCCAGGAGCAGTGCGACTTTCCGCTGCTCGGGGCGAACGCGCTGGACGCGAAGACGCTGTGTCCGGCCTTCCCGCCGTACAGCATGCACCGGATGCGCACGCCGCAGGGCCGTGACGTGAAGGTGGCCGTGCTCGGGCTGACCAATCCCGGCATCGCCATCTGGGACAAGGCCAACGTCACCGGCAAGATGGTCTTCCCCGGTCTGGAGGAGCAGGCGGCGAAGTGGGTGCCGAAGCTGCGTTCCATGGGCGCCGACGTGGTGATCGTGTCGGCGCACTCGGGTTCCAGCGGCACGTCCTCGTACGGTGACCAGCTGCCGTACGTCGAGAACGCGGCCGGTCTGGTCGCGGAGCAGGTGCCGGGCATCGACGCGATCCTCGTCGGGCACGCCCACACCGAGATCCCGGAGTACCGGGTGACGAACAAGGAGACCGGCAGGGACGTGGTGCTGTCGGAGCCGCTGAAGTGGGGGCAGCGGCTGACGCTCTTCGACTTCGACCTGGTGTGGGAGAAGGGGCGCTGGGTCGTCGAGGGGGTCGGCGCCCGTGTGCTGAACTCGAACACGGTGCCGGAGGATCCGGAGATCACCGGGCTGCTGGCGGACGAGCACAAGAAGGTCGTCGCGTACGTCAACCAGGTCATCGGCACGTCGACGGCGGCGATGAGCACGGCCGCCGCGCCGTGGAAGGACGAGCCGATCATCGACCTGATCAACGTGGTGCAGGCGGAGACGGTGAAGGCGGCTCTGGCGGGCGGGGCCTACGCGGACCTGCCGGTGCTGTCCCAGGCGTCGTGCTTCTCGCGCACGGCCGGGATACCGGCCGGTGAGGTGACGATCCGGGACGCCGCGGGGCTCTACCCGTTCGAGAACACCCTGGAGGCGCGTCTGCTGACGGGGGCGCAGCTGAAGGACTACCTGGAGTACTCGGCGAAGTACTACGTCCGGACGCCGGCGGGCGCGCCGGTCGACACCGCGAAGCTCACCAACGCGGAGGGCACCCCGGACTACAACTACGACGCGGTGTCCGGTCTGACGTACGACATCGACATCGCCAAGCCGGTCGGGCAGCGGATCGTGAACCTGTCGTTCGAGGGCAGGCCGCTGGATCCGGCGGCGCGGTTCGTGCTGGCGGTGAACAACTACCGGGCCAGTGGCGGCGGCGCGTTCCCGCACGTCGCGGGGGCCGAGCAGCTGTGGGCGAACTCGGACGAGATCCGCAACACCCTCATCCAGTGGGTGCAGGCGAGGGGGACGGTCGATCCGGCCGCCTTCGCGTCGGTGGGCTGGAGGCTGACGCGGGACGGTGTGCCGGTGTTCTGACCGGTCCGCCGCGCGGGTGTTCCGCGTCAGAGGTGTGGTGTGAGAGGCGTCAGCTTCTGCCCCCGGGCCTGGCCCTGGGGCGGAATGCCGGGCGCCTCTCGCGCGTCCAGGCCGAAGGTGGTGAAGGCGGTGCGGCGGGGCAGCGGGTAGGGCTCCTTGCCGGTGAGGGTGTTGAGGATGACGGCGCTGCGCCAGGCGGTGAGGCCGAGGTCGGGGGCGCCGACGCCGTGGGTGTGCTTCTCGGCGTTCTGGACGTAGACGGAGCCGGTGACGGAGGCGTCGAGGACGAGTCGGTAGGCGGCGTCGATCCTGGCCCGGCCCGCGGAGTCGTGCCGCAGGTAGGGGTCGAGGCCGGCCAGCATGCGGTCGACCGGGCGTTCGCGGTAGCCGGTGGCGAGGACGACGGCGTCGGTGGTGAGCCGGGAGCGGGTGTTCTGCTGGACGTGTTCGAGGTGGAGTTCGATCTGGGTGGTGGCGACCCGTCCGGCGGTGCGGACGCGGACGCCGGGGGTGAGGACGGCGTCGGGCCAGCCGCCGTGCAGGGTGCGGCGGTAGAGCTCGTCGTGGATGGCGGCGATGGTGTCGGCGTCGATGCCCTTGTGCAGTTGCCATTGGCGGGGCACGAGTTCGCCGCGGACGTGTTCGGGCAGGGCGTGGAAGTAGCGGGTGTAGTCGGGGGTGAAGTGCTCCAGGCCGAGTTTGGAGTACTCCATGGGTGCGAAGGCTTCGGTGCGGGCCAGCCAGTGCAGTTTCTCGGCGCCGGCGGGTCGGGCGCGCAGGAGGTCGAGGAAGACCTCGGCGCCGGACTGGCCGGAGCCGATGACGGTGACGTGTCCGGCGGCGAGGAGCCGCTCGCGGTGGGTGAGGTAGTCGGCGGCGTGGATGACGGGGACGCCGGGGGCGTCGGCGAGGGGCCGCAGGGGTTCGGGGACGTACGGTTCGGTGCCGACGCCGAGGACGACGTTGCGGGCGTAGGAGCGGCCCAGGGCCGCGGCTTCGCCGTCGGTGTCGAGCTGGGTGTAGTCGACTTCGAAGAGGCGGCGTTCGGGGTTCCAGCGCACGGAGTCGACCTGGTGGGCGAAGTGGAGTCCGGGGACGAGGCCGCTGACCCAGCGGCAGTAGGCGTCGTACTCGGCGCGCTGGATGTGGAACTTCTCGGCGAAGTAGAAGGGGAAGAGCCGGTCGCGGCTCTTGAGGTAGTTGAGGAAGGTCCAGGGGCTCGCGGGGTCGGCGAGGGTGACGAGGTCGGCGAGGAAGGGGACCTGGAGGGTGGCGCCGTCGATGAGGAGTCCGGGGTGCCAGTGGAAGGCGGGGTGCTGTTCGTAGAAGGCGGTCGCGAGGCCGCCGGGGACGCCGTGGGCGAGGGCGGCGAGGGAGAGGTTGCAGGGGCCGATGCCGACGCCCACCAGGTCGTACGGCCGGTCGGGGTCGTGCTGGGGGGTGCTGGCGGTGCCGCCGGTGCTGCCGGTCATCTGGGGGTGCTGCCTTCCACGAGGGTGATGATCTCTTCGAGGTCGCCGGGGGTGGCGTGGGGGTTGAGCAGGGTGGCCTTGAGCCACAGCCGTCCGTCGGCGGTGGCGCGGCCGAGGACCGCGCGGCCTTCGGCGAGGAGGGTGCGGCGGGTCTCCGCGACGGCGGTGTCGGGGGCGCCGTACGGCCGGAAGAGGACGGTCGTGAGGGTGGGCGGGGCGTAGAGCTCCAGGGCGGGGGTCTTCTCCACCAGGTCGGCCAGGTGGCGGGCGTGTGCCATGCAGGCGTCGACGAGGGCGCCGAGGCCGGTGCGGCCGAGGGCGCGGAGGGTGACGGCGGTCTTGACGACGTCGGGGCGGCGGGTGGTGCGCAGGGAGCGGCCGAGGAGGTCGGGGAGTCCGGCGTCGGTGTCGTCGTCGGCGTTGAGGTAGTCGGCGGTGTGGCCGAGGACGGCGAGGTCGGTGGCGCCGCGTACGGCGAGGAGTCCGGCGGCGGCCGGCTGCCAGCCCAGTTTGTGCAGGTCGACGGTGACGGTACGGGCGCGGTCGAGGCCCGTCAGGAGGGGGCGGTGGGTGTCGCTGAACAGGACGGGGCCGCCGTAGGCGGCGTCCACGTGCAGGTCGGCGCCGTGCGCGGCGCACCGGTCGGCGATGGCGGGGAGCGGGTCGATGAGTCCGGCGTCGGTGGTGCCGGCGGTGGCGGCGACGAGGAGGGGGCCGGGGAGGGCGGTGAGGGTCTCGTCGAGGGCGGCCGGGTCGAGGGTGCCCCGGGGGGCGGGGACGGTGACGGGCCGGGGCAGGCCGAGGAGCCAGGCGGCGCGGTGGAAGGAGTGGTGGGCGTGGGTGCCGACGACGGTCTGGACGGTGCCGTGCCGTTCCCGGGCGAGGAGGAGGGCGAGTTGGTTGGACTCGGTGCCGCCGGTGGTGACGAGGGCGTCGGGGCGGGGTGCGGTGGGGAAGACCTCGGTGGCGAGGGCGGCGGTGACGAGGGTTTCGAGGGCGGAGGCGGCGGGGGCCTGGTCCCAGGAGTCCATCGAGGGGTTGAGCGCGGAGGCGGCGAGGTCGGCGGCGACGGCGAGGGCGAGCGGCGGAGTGTGGAGGTGCGCGGCGCACAGCGGGTGGGCGGGGTCGGCCGCGCCGGCGGCGAGGGCGTACGCGACGGCCCGGAGTGCCTCGTCGGGGCCGGTGCCGTGCTCGGGGAGCACCGGCCGGAGTCCGTTCACCCGGGCGGCGACGGCCGCGGGTCCGCCGCCCGGAAGCGGGCCGCCGCGGTCCTCGGCGCCGGCCCGGAGCGCTGCGAGGACGGTGTCCAGCAGAGGCCGGAGGACATCGGGCCCGGATACGCCTCCGGCGAGGGGTGCGGCACGCATGGACGACAGGGTGCCGGGGTTTCTGGCGGTGTGTCCGAAGAGTGCGGGGGTGTGACCCGAACGGGGGACATGGGGGTGGGTGGGCTGGACGGGGGGACGCGGGGGCGGGGGCCGTCGGAGGGCGTGCCGCCGGGGGTGGGGGCGCGGGGCGGTGGCCGTCGGAGGACGCGTCGCCGGAGGCGCAGGGGCGCGGGGCGGCGGCCGTCGGCGGGTGCGGGTGGGCGCCGGCCGCCGGAGGGCGCGTCGCCGGAGGCGCGGTAGCCACGACCGCCGCAGAGTGCGGATGGGCGCCGACCGCCGGAGGACGCGTCGCTGACCGGCGGAGGGCGTGCCGCCGGGGGGCGGGGGCCGCGGCCGTCAGCGGGTGTGGGTGGGGCGCCGGCCGGGGCGGTGGCCGCCGGAGGGCGCGTCACCCAACGCCGGAGGCAGCGTCGCCGGTCGCCGGAGGGCGTGCCGCCGGGGGTGGGGGCGCGGGGCGGTGGGCGTCGGAGGGCGCGTCGCCGGGGGCGTGGGGGCGCGGGGCGGCGGCCGTCGGCGGGTGTGGGTGGGGCGTCGGTCGCCGGGAGGTGGGCGGCGCCGGGGGAGGCCGGGGCGGGGCCCGGTCTCCCCCGTCTGCCTAGCCGCGGACCCGCAGGGCCCGGCGGAGGTCGTCCAGTTGGTCGGTGAGCTTGCGGTGGAGGGCCGGGAGCATCGCGTCGTGGGTGAGGTGGTGCTCGCCGAGGGCCAGGGAGTCGGCGTCGATCGCGTAGGACGGGAAGGCCCAGCGGCCCGCCGCCTCGGCGATGGCGGGACCGCGGCGGTCGGCGAGGGCGGTGGCGGCGGGGTAGAAGCGGGCGACGTAGGGGCGGGTGAGCTCGGACTGTTCCGGCTGCCAGAAGCCCTGGGCGGTGGCCGTGAAGAGGTAGTTGGACAGGTCGTCGGAGTCGAACATGGCCGACCAGGCGGCCTTCTTCGCCTCCGGGGTGGGCAGGGCGGCCCGGCAGCGGGCGGCGCCCTCCTGGCCGGTGGCGCTCGGGTCGCGGTCGAGTTCGGCGGCGATGGCGGCCTCGTCGGTGGCGCCGAGGACGGCGAGGCGGGCCAGGATGCGCCAGCGCAGCTCCGGGTCCAGCTCGGGTCCGCCGTGGACGGTGCCGTCCTCCAGCCAGGAGGCGATCTTGGCGGGGGTGGTGGCACTGTCGATGAAGGTGCGCACGGCCGTCAGGCGCAGGCCCGGCGAGTCGCCGTCCTCGGTGCGGCGCAGCAGGTCGCGGGTGAGGGCGGTGAGGGTGGCCAGCGCGGCGGGGCGGTCGGCCTCGGAGACGTAACGGTCGGTGATCTGCGTGCGGGCGAAGCCGAGGACGCCCTGGACGATGGCGAGTTCGGTCTCCTCGCCGAGGTGTGCGAGGGCGGTCTCCAGGTAGGCGGCGGGCTCCAGTTCGCCGTCGCGGACCATGTCGCGCAGCGCGTTCCAGACGACCGCGCGGGTGAGGGCGTCGGGGATCCGGGAGAGGGAACGCAGCGCGGTCTCCTCCGACACGTCGTCGAAGCGCATCTTGGCGTAGGTCAGGTCGCCCTCGTTGAGGACGACGAGCGCCGGGCGCGGCCCGTCGAGCGCGATCGGCGCCTCCTGGGGCACGTCGGCCCCGGTGCGCTCGCGCGGGATCAGCTCGCCGGCCGGGTCGTGGTCGTAGACGCCGACGCGGATCCGGTGCGGCCGGCTGCCGTCCCGGTCGACGGTGAGCCGCCACTGCTTGCCCTCGCCGTCGAGGCGGGGGGTGAGGGTGTCGATGCCGGTGGTGCGCAGCCACTGCTCGGCCCAGCCGTGGACGTCCCGGTCGGTGGCGGCGGCCAGGTTGTCGATGAAGTCGGCGAGGGTGGCGTTGCCGAACTTGTGGCGCTTGAAGTGGATGTTGATGCCGGCGAGGAAGTCCTCTTCCCCCATCCAGGCGACGAGCTGGCGCAGTGCGGAGGCGCCCTTGGCGTAGGAGATGCCGTCGAAGTTGAGCAGGGCGGACGCGGTGTCGGGGACGGCGTCGGGGTCGGGTGCGACGGGGTGGGTGGAGGGCCGCTGGTCGGCCTCGGAGCCCCAGGACTTGCGGGTGACGCCGAAGTCGATCCAGGTGTCGGCGAAGCGGTCGGCGCAGGCTTCGTTGATCGTCTGGAAGCCCATGTACTCGGCGAAGGACTCGTTGAGCCAGATGTCGTCCCACCAGCGCAGGGTGACGAGGTCGCCGAACCACATGTGGGCCATCTCGTGGGCGATGACCATGGCGCGGGTCATCCGCTCGGTGTCGGTGACGGCGGAGCGGAAGACGAACTCGTCGCGGAAGGTGACGAGTCCGGGGTTCTCCATGGCGCCGGCGTTGAACTCGGGGACGAATGCCTGGTCGTACGAGTCGAAGGGGTAGGGCTCGTCGAACTTCTCGTGGTAGCGGTCGTAGCAGGCCCTGGTGACGTCGAGGATCTCGTCGGCGTCGGCGTCGAGGTGGGGTGCGAGGGAGCGGCGGCAGTGGATGCCGAAGGGCAGGCCGGCGTGTTCGGTGCGGACCGAGTGCCAGGGTCCGGCGGCGACGCAGACGAAGTAGGTGGAGAGCAGCGGGGTGGGGGCGGCGGTCCAGCGGCCGTCGGGCTGCTGCTCGGTGATGCCGTTGGCGAGGACGGTCCAGCCCTCGGGGGCGGTGACGGAGACCTCGAAGACGGCCTTGAGGTCGGGCTGGTCGAAGGCGGCGAAGACGCGCTGGACGTCCTCCATGAACAGCTGGGTGTAGACGTACGCCTCGCCGTCGGTGGGGTCGGTGAAGCGGTGCATGCCCTCGCCGGTGCGGGAGTAGCGCATGGTGGTGCTGACGCGGAGGGTGTGCTCGCCCTCGGTGAGGGTGAGCGGGAGCCGGTTGTCGTGCAGGGCCGCGGTGTCGAGCGGCTCGCCGTCGAGGACGGCGGAGTGGAGGGTTTCCGGCTTGAGCTCGACGAAGGTGTCCCCGGCGGCGCGGGCGGTGAAGCGGATGAGACTGGTGGACTCGAAGGTCTCGTCGCCGGTGGTGAGGTCGAGGTCCACGGTGTAGTGGTGGACGTCGAGGAGCTGGGCACGGGTCTGCGCTTCGTCGCGCGTCAGTACGGACATGGGCCCATGCTGCCCGATGCCCCGCGGCCCCGGGAGGGGGGTGCGGGATTACGCGGGCGGTGATACGGCCCGGGGCTCAGGCCAGGCCGGTGCCGTCCAGGTGGGTGAAGGCGGCGGTGATGCGGGGGCGGTCGTAGCCGGCGGGGCCCTTGGCGCCGCTGGAGAGCAGGGCGTGGAGCAGCAGCCGGGCCTTGGCGGGCGGGAGGGGGCCGGCCGGGATCAGGCCGCGGTGCAGCAGGTCGGATTCGGAGCCGGGGCCGCGGTAGGTGTGGGCGAGGGTGGTGCCCGCGCCGGTGCGGGAGGCGAGGACGACGGGCATGCGCGTGGTGAGGGCGGCGAGCGGGTCGACGAGCCAGGCGGGGACGTGTCCGGCGCCGAAGGCGGCGACGACCAGGCCGTCGTACCGCTCGGCGACGGTCTCCAGGAGTTCGCCGCGGTCGCCGACGGAGAGGGTCAGCAGGGCCACGCGGAGCGCGGGGTCGAAGTCCAGCGGGCACAGGCGGGTGGGGACGGCCGGGCGGAGCAGGATGCGGGGCTCGCCCTCGACGACGGCGCCGAGGGGTCCGGCTCCGGGCGAGGTGAAGGTGGCCACGGAGGTGGTGTGGGCCTTGTGGGCGAAGCGGGCGGCGTGGATCTCGTCGGCGAGGACGACCAGGACGCCGAGGTTGCGGCAGCCGGGGTCGGCGGCGACGGCGAGGGCGGCGGCCAGGTTGGCGGGGCCGTCGGCGCCGGGCAGGTCGGGGCGGCGCATGGCGCCGGTGACGACGACGGGCTGTTCGGTGGTGCACAGCAGGTCGAGGAGGAAGGCGGTCTCCTCGAGGGTGTCGGTGCCCTGGACGACGACCACGCCGGAGCCGGCGGCGACGGTCCGGGTCACCTCGCCGGCCAGGGCGGTGAGGTCGTCGAAGGAGAGGGAGGAGCTGGGGACGCGGCGGAAGTCGCGGAGCTCCACGTCGGGGCCGGCGGGGGCGACGCCGAGCCCGGCGAGCACTTCGGTGCCGGTCATGCGGGCCGCGTCACCGCCCCGCGCGGAGATGGTTCCCCCGAGGGTGAACACGGTGACGCGGGCCATCAGCGGGCTCCGTCCGTGAGCGTCCGGTCGGTGGGCGTTCCCTCCGCGACCGCGCCGTCCGCGACCGCGCCGTCCGCCACCGCGCCGTCGGCGATGGTCTCGTGGTGGCGGATCACCTCCGCGATGATGAAGCTCAGCAGCTTCTCCGCGAACGCCGGGTCCAGTTTCGCGTTCTCCGCGAGCTGCCGCAGCCGGGCGATCTGGCGGGCTTCGCGGGCCGGGTCGGCGGGCGGCAGGTGGTGCTCGGCCTTGAGGACGCCGACCTGCTGGGTGCACTTGAAGCGCTCGGCGAGCATGTGGACCACCGCCGCGTCGATGTTGTCGATGCTCTCGCGCAGTCGGGTCAGCTCGGCCCGTACGGACTCGTCGATCTCGCTCATGAGCAGCGAGCCTATCCGGATCCGGTGACGATCGTCGGGGGGTGTTCGGGATCCGGAACGGTGTGGCTCCAGCCGCCGGGCACGCTCCTGCCCTGCTGTTCGCGGAAGCGGATGGGGGCGGTGCCGACCCGGCGGGTGAAGAGCCGGGAGAAGTAGGCGGGGTCGTCGTAGCCGACGCGGCGGGCGACGGCGGCGACCGGCAGGTCGGTGCCGGCGAGGAGTTCCTTGGCGCGGCCGAGGCGGACGGTCAGGAGGTAGTCCTTGGGGCTGCAGCCGGCCGCGCGGCGGACGGCGGTGCGCAGTTCGGCGGCGGTCATGCCGTGCCGGGCGGCGTGTTCGGCGACGGTCAGCCGGGTGAAGGCGTCGCGGGCGAGGGCGGCGAGGACGGGGTCGCCGTCGGCGTTGGTGTCGGCGCGGGCGCGGCGCAGGGCGACGAGGAGTTCGTGGACGGCGGCGCCGGTCTCGACCTCCAGGAGGGGGTTGCCGGGGCGGGCGGCGCGGGCGATGCGGGCGATGGCGGCCCGGGCGGGGGCCGCGTCGGCGAGGGGGACGACGGGCCGGTCGGGTTCGATGTAGCCGAGTTCGGTGTAGGTGGCGGTGGCGGGTCCGGAGAAGTCGACGAAGGACTCGTCCCAGCCGGTGCCGGGGTCGGCGGAGTAGTGGTGGGGTACGCCGGGGGTGAGCCAGATCAGGGCGGGTGCGGTGACGGTGGTGCGGCGGCCGTCGGGGCCCCGGTACCAGCCGCCGCCGGAGCTGACGACGACGGCGACGTGGTGGTCGAGGGTGCGCGGGCCGACGGTGGGCAGGGCGCCGTGCTGGAGCCCGACGCCGAGGCAGACCAGGCCGAGGCGGTGGTGGACGGGTCCGGGCGTGAAGTAGCGCATCCAGGTGTGATACACGGCGCGACCGCCTTCCCGACCTCGATCTGAACGTCCAAACCGCCACGATCTTTGTCCATGGACCGGTCCGCCGCCAGAGGGTGAGGGTGAGGCGCATGAGCGAGTTCAGCCAGTTCGTGGTGGGTGACGAGGACTTTCTCCTGGACGGCGGGCCGGTGCGGCTGCTGTCGGGGGCGCTGCACTACTTCCGGGTGCACGAGGAGCAGTGGGACCACCGGCTCGGGATGCTGCGGGCGATGGGCCTCAACTGTGCCGAGACGTACGTGCCGTGGAATCTGTACGAGCCGGAGCCGGGCCGGTACGGGGACGTGGGGGCGCTCGGCCGGTTCCTGGACGCGGTGGCGCGGGCGGGGATGTGGGCGATCGTGCGGCCGGGGCCGTACATCTGTGCCGAGTGGGAGAACGGGGGGCTTCCGCACTGGCTGACGGGGCGGCTCGGGCGGCGGGTGCGGACGGACGACGCGGAGTACCTGGGGCACGTGGAGCGCTGGTTCGGGCGGCTGCTTCCGCAGGTGGTGGAGCGGCAGATCGGGCGGGGCGGTCCGGTGGTGATGGTGCAGGTGGAGAACGAGTACGGCAGTTACGGCACGGACGCGGGTTATCTGCGGCGCATGGCGGACCTGCTGGTGGCGTGCGGGGTGGAGGTGCCGCTGTTCACCTCGGACGGTCCGGAGGACCACATGCTGACGGGCGGTTCGGTGCCGGGGGTGCTCGCGACGGCGAACTTCGGTTCGGGGGCGCGTGAGGCGTTCGAGGTGCTGCGCCGGCATCAGCCCCGGGGGCCGCTGATGTGCATGGAGTTCTGGTGCGGCTGGTTCGACCACTGGGGGCGGGAGCACGTGGGGCGGGACGCGGTGGACGCGGCGGCGGCGCTGCGGGAGATCCTGGAGTGCGGGGCGTCGGTCAACGTGTACATGGCGCACGGGGGGACGAACTTCGCCGGGTGGGCGGGGGCGAACCGGGCGGGGCGGCTGCACGGGGGCGAGCTGCGGCCGACGGTGACTTCGTACGACTATGACGCGCCGGTCGACGAGGCGGGGCTGCCGACGGAGAAGTTCTGGCGGTTCCGTGAGGTGCTGGCCGGGTACGCGCGGGGGCCGCTGCCGGAGGTTCCGGAGCCGCCGGTACGGATCGGGGCGCCGGCGGCGGGTGTCGTGGAGGGCTGGGCGCCGCTCGGGGAGGTCCTGGAGGTGCTGGGCGACGAGGAGCGGAGCGCGCCGCTGCCGCCGTCCTTCGAGGAGCTCGGGGTGGACCGGGGCCTGGTCCGCTACCGGGTGGAGGTGCCGGGTCCGCGGCAGCCGTATCCGCTGGTGGTGTCGGGGCTGCGGGACCGGGCGACGGTGTACGTGGACGGGGTGCCGGCCGGGGTCCTCGACACGGAGGAGGCGGAGCTCGCGGAGCCGGTGGCCGGGCCGGCCGTGGTGGAGCTGTGGGTGGAGTCGCTGGGGCGGGTCAACTACGGGCCGCGGCTGGCGGAGCCGAAGGGGATCACGGGCGGGGTGCGGCACGAGCGGCAGTATCTGCACGGGGTACGGGCGCGTGGCCTGCGGCTGGACGCCTTCGAGGCGGAGGCGGTGGCGAAGGTGCCGTGCGGTCCCGTGCCCGGTGGCGCCGGGCCGGGGCTCCACCGGGTGTCGGTGGCGGTTCCCTCCCCGGGCGACGCGTCGTTGCGGCTGCCCGGCTGGACGCGGGGCTTCGTGTGGGTCAACGGCTTCTGTCTGGGCCGCTACTGGAACGCGGGCCCGCAGGAGTCGCTGTTCGTGCCGGGTCCGGTGCTGCGGGAGGGCGCGAACGAGGTGTGGGTCCTGGAGCTGGAGGGCGGTGCGGGGGGCGCGGTGGAACTGGCCTGAGCGGGGAGGTGCCCGGGGCCGGCCGGCCCCGGGCACCTGGTGCCGCTCGCGTGGTCGGAGCGTCGTGCGTTCTCGCGGTCAGAGTGTCGCCGCGGCCGACTTGATGGCGGAGGCGAAGGTGGAGACCTCGGTGTAGACGCCGGGGTAGCCGGCCCGGGCGCAGCCGTAGCCCCAGCTCACGATGCCGACCTGGACCCAGGCGCCGGCGTTGTCCTTGCGGAACATCGGGCCGCCGGAGTCGCCCTGGCAGGTGTCGACGCCGCCCTGGTTGTAGCCGGCGCAGATCTCCTCGCCGGGGACGAGGTCGGAGCCGTACGCGGCCTGGCAGTCGGCGTCGGAGACGAACGGGACGGTGGCCTTGAGCAGGTAGCGCTGCTGCGAGCCGCCCTCGCGGGTGGCGCCCCAGCCGGCGACGGTGAAGGTGCCGCTGTTGTACGCGGTGGTCTCGGCGATCTTCAGGTTGGGCAGGCTGGTGATCGGCGAGGCGAGCTTGATGAGGGCCCAGTCCTTGCCCTGCCCGTTGTAGCCGGGGGCCTGGTAGACCTTGGTCGACCGGACCTTGATGGCGCTGCTGGACTGGAGGTCCACGACTCCGGCGGTGGCGGTGATGCTGGTGTTGGCGCCGGAGCCGCTCACGCAGTGCGCGGCGGTGAGGACGACCTGAGGGGTGATCAGGGAGCCGCCGCAGCCCATCGAGAGCCTGACCATCCAGGGGAACTCTCCCTGGGCGGCGCGGGTGCCGCCGACGACGGGCGCCGGGGCGGCCGAGGCGGTGGTGGTGGGCTGGAGGCTGACGGCGGCGAGGACGACCGCGCCGGCCGCGGCGAGTTTCTGCAGTGCGCGAACCAGTCTGTTCTTCTTCATGCGACGGCCTTCTTTCATGGGGGGTTGACCTTGATGGCATGCGCCCGTCAAGACTTGGTCCGGATTATGGGGAGCGCCCGACAGGGGTCACAAGGTGGCCTTTTCGGCCAGACGGGGGACGTGGGAAGGCGCCCGTACCCTGGGGCACGGGGGGTGGTCCGGCATGGCGCACAGCGATGAAGTCTTCCGGGTCGTGCGCGGTTTCCCGCACCTCGACACGGTCCGTGCCTCGATCGCCGCGCTCTACCGGCGTCTCTCCCCCGATGGCGTACACCGCTACGACACGAGCGTCGCGGCGGCGGACGTGCTGGTGGACGACGTGGACGACACCGGCGACGGCCCGCGGCTCGGGGCCCGGCGCGCCGCCCGCGCCCTCGTCCGCCAGCTGCGGCTGCCCGACGTGCGGGTGGTGGTGGACTTCCGCGCCATGGAGCACGCCGCGAGCGTGGAGCTGACGGCGGGTCCGCGGTACGCCGTCGAGCTGAACGACCGGTTCCGCACCCATCGCCGTGACATCGGCGCCGCCCTCGCCCACGAGGTCACCCATGTGCTGCTGCACCGGCTGGGGCTCGCCTTCCCCACGACCGCCGAGAACGAGATCCTGACGGACGTCGTCACCACCTACCTCGGCGCGGGCTGGCTGCTCCTGGACGCCTTCCGGCAGGACGGCGTGTCCGGCCAGAAGCTCGGCTATCTGACGCCGGAGGAGTTCGGCTACGTGCTGGCCAAGCGGGCCGAGGTGTTCGGCGAGGACCCCTCGCCCTGGTTCACCAGCGCGGTGGCGTACGAGGCGTGGCTGCGCGGCCGGGAGGAGGCCGCCCGGGACTGGCGGCGTCCGCCGCTCGCCGGGGCCGGCCCGATCGCCCGGCGGCGCGCGCGGGCCACGGCCAACGGCGTCTTCCCCTGCCCGGTGTGCGGGCAGCGGCTGCGGGTGGCGCCGGGGCGGCGGGTGAGGGCGCGGTGCGGGGTGTGCCGGACGGTCCTGGAGTGCGCGCCGTAACGGCCCGGCGGGCCATGCATTTGCGCCATTCGTGCCCCTCGGGTGAGGCTCGGCGCATGAGCAAGGTGTTCGACGCGCTGGTGGACGGGGACGACGACGGGCTGGTCCGGGCCCTGCGGGAGGGGGCCGACCCGGAGGCACGGGAGCACGGTGAGACCCCGCTGTACCGCGCGGCCGTCGCCAACCGGCCCGTCGCGGTGCGGGTGCTGCTGGCCGCCGGGGCCGACCCGGGGCGCGGGAGCGGCGAGGACGACGGGGACCTGCCGCTGTGCGGGGCGGCGTGCGGCGGTCACGCGGAGGTGGTGCGGGCGCTGCTGGCGGCGGGCGCGGAGCCGGACCAGGAGGAGGCGTACGGGTTCACCGCCCTGGCCTGGGCGGTACGGCTCGGGCACACCGAGGTGGTGCGGGCCCTGCTGGAGGCCGGTGCCGACCCCGGCCGGCCGGGCCCCGACGGGCTCGCCCCGCTGACGGCCGCCGCGCGCCGCGGTTCCGCCTCGGTCGTCCGCGCGCTGCTCGACCACGGCGCGGGCCGCGACCGCGAGGGCCTTGCGGAGGCGCTGGCCGAGGCACGGCGGTGGATCGGCGTGGACATGGCGGCGGTGCTGCGGCGCGGGCTGGTGGAGAGCGGCGGGACCGGTGACACGTACGAGGCGGTGGTGCGGCGGGTGCCCGAGGACGGTGGCGTGACGGTGGTCGTCGAGCTGCTGCGGGAGGACGGCGCGCCGAGCCGCGGCGACGAACGCCAGACGAGCCACGCCGCCGTCGCCACCCTCTTGGAGGGCGCGCTCGGGATCCGGGTCACCGAGGAGGAACTGGCCGCCCGCGCGCTGCGCTGCGGCGCCTCCGACCGGGACGACTGGCTCACGGCCGTCGCCGCGCTCGCCGACCGCGCCGACGAGACCGTCCTCGCCTCCGCCTCCGCCTGGTGCGCCGGCCCGGAGCCCCTGCGCCGCGCCCTCGCCGCCCGCGTCCTCGCCGCCCTCCCGCCCGCCGCGCGGCCGTCCGCCCTCCCGCTCCTGCGCCGCCTGGCCCGGGAGACGTCCGGGTCCCTCTCCCCCTCGGCCGCGGGCGGGCCCGCACCGGACGCCGACGCTCGGCCGGCGGGCGGGACGGGGCTCGCGGAGCAGGAGACGGCGGAGAAGGAGCTGGCGCTCGCGGTCGTCTTCGCGCTCGGGGAGTGCGGGGACTCCGGCGTGGTGCCCGAGCTGCGCGCGTTCGCCGGGCATCTTGAGCCCGAGGTGCGGCGGCAGGTGGCCGCGTCCTTGACCGGGCTGGTGCCCGCGGGGGACGGGGAGGCCGTGGCGGTGCTCGTCGGACTGAGCCGCGATCACGATCCGCGGGTGCGGGACTGGGCCACGCTCGCGCTCGCCGAGGTTCCCGGGGACCTGCCCGCCGTGCGCGAGGCGCTAGCGGCCCGGCTGGCCGATCCGGACCCGGACACCGCCGCCGAGGCCGCGCGGGGCCTGGCCATCCGTCAGGACCCTCGGGCCGTCGGCGCGTTGGCCCGGATCCTGGCCGACGGCGACCCCGAGGGCGCGCCGCGCGAGACGGCCCTGGCCGCCCTCGAACACGTACGGGATCCGCGGATCAGGACCCGTCTGGAGTGGACGACGCCGCGCTGCCGCTGACCGGCTCCGCCCCGTACACCGGACGCGGCGGCTCGGACCGCGCGAGGAGCTTCAGGGCTGTCTCGCCCGCCTCGGCGGGGGTGTGGCGGGCGCCCTTGTCGGCGGTGGGGCCGGGGCGCCAGCCCTCCATCACGGTGAGCCGGCCGCCCTCGGCCTCGAAGACGCGGCCGGTGACGCCGGCCGAGGCGGCGGAGCCGAGCCAGACCACCAGCGGCGCGACGTCCTCGGGGAGCGCGGCGAGGTCCGCGAAGGCGCGTGCGGTCATCCGGGTCCTGGCGGCCGGGGCCACGGCGTTGACCTGCACGCCGTAGCGGCCCAGCTCGGCCGCCGCGACCAGGGTGAGGGCGACGATCCCGGCCTTGGCCGCCGCGTAGTTGCCCTGGCCGACGCTGCCGAGCAGCCCCGCGCCGGAGGTGGTGTTGACCACCCGGGCGGCCACCGGGCGGCCCGCCTTCGCCTCGGCGCGCCAGTGCGCGGCGGCGTGCCGCAGCGGCAGGAAGTGGCCCTTCACATGGACGCGCAGGACCGCGTCGAAGTCGTCCTCGCCGAGGTTGACGAGCATCCGGTCGCGCAGGAACCCGGCGTTGTTGACGAGGGTGTCGAGGCGCCCGTACGCGGTGAGGGCGGTGTGCAGGAGGGTGGCGGCGCCCTCCTCGGTGGCGATGTCGCCGCCGTGGGCGACGGCCGCGCCGCCGCCGGCGCGGATCTCGTCGACGACGCGGGCGGCGGGGCTGTCGGGTCCGGGGCGGCCGTCGAGTCCGACGCCGAGGTCGTTGACGACGACGCGGGCGCCCTCGGCGGCGAAGGCGAGGGCGTGGGCGCGGCCGAGGCCGCGGCCGGCGCCGGTCACGACGACCACGCGTCCGTCACACAGTCCCATCTCGGTTCTCCTCGGGGTCGGTCGGCCCGGTGGGCCGGGTGGGCCCGGGCGGCGCGGTCCGCTCGGGCGGTTCGGGCGGCTTGTTGGCGGTCGCGGCGGCCAGGAAGGCGGGGCGCTCCCCGCCGCCGTGGACGAGGAGCGAGGCTCCGGAGATGTAGGCGGCGCGGTCGGAGGCGAGGAAGACGGCGGCCTCGCCGACGTCGGCGGGTTCGGCGAGCCGGCCCAGCGGCACGGTGCGGCCGACGGCGGCGATTCCCTCCGCGTCGCCGTAGTGCAGGTGGGAGCGTTCGGTCCTGACCATGCCGAGGACGAGGGTGTTGACGCGGACCTCGGGGGCCCATTCGACGGCCATGGTGCGGGCGAGGTTCTCCAGGCCGGCCTTGGCGGCGCCGTAGGCGGCGGTGCCCGGGGAGGGGCGGGTGCCGCTGACGCTGCCGATCATCAGGACGGAGCCGCGGGCGGCGCGCAGGGCCGGGTGGGCGGCGAGGGAGAGCGTGAGCGGGACGGTGAGGTTCAGCTCCAGGACCCTGGCGTGCCGTTCGGGGCCGCCGTCGCCGAGGCGGCGGTAGGGGGTGCCGCCGGCGTTGTTGACGAGGGTGTCGAGCCGACCGTACCGCTCGGCGATCCGGGCGAGGAGGTCCGCCGCCTGGCCGGGGCGCCGCAGGTCGACGGCCTCGAAGTCGGCCGCGCGGCCGGCGTCGGCGACCGGCCGGTCCGGGGGTCTGCGGGCGCAGACGACGACCTCGGCCCCGGCGCGCAGGAAGGCCCGGGCGATGCCCGCGCCCACGCCGCGGGTTCCGCCGGTGACGACGGCGACCCTCCCGTCCAGCTCCATCGGCTGCTACCTTCCTCCCAGCGCGACCTAACAAACGTTTGGTGGAAAGGTAGCTGATCCGCTCATGGGTGTCTCCACCTCACGCCCGGCCGAGGGCGTCGCCCGCGTCACCGTCGACTTCCCGCCCGTCAACGCCCTGCCGGTGCGGGGCTGGTTCGAGCTCGCCGACGCCGTCCGCGCCGCCGGGCGCGACCCGCGGGTGCGCTGCGTCGTCCTGGCCGCCGAGGGCCGCGGCTTCAACGCGGGCGTGGACATCAAGGAGCTCCAGCGCGACGCCGGCCACGGCTCGCTCATCGGCGTGAACCACGGCTGCGCGGAGGCGTTCGCGGCGGTGTACGACTGCCCGGTGCCGGTCGTCGCCGAGGTCGGCGGCTTCTGCCTGGGCGGCGGCATCGGGCTCGTCGGCAACGCCGACGCGATCGTCGCCGCCGAGGACGCCGTCTTCGGCCTTCCCGAACTGGACCGGGGTGCGCTCGGCGCCGCCACCCATCTCGCCCGGCTGGTGCCCCAGCACCTCATGCGCGCGCTGTACTACACCTCGCGCACGGTCACCGCCGCCGAGCTGCACGCCCACGGCTCGGTGTGGCAGGTGGTGCCGCGGGCGCAACTGCCGAGCGCGGCGCTGGAGCTGGCCGCCGAGATCGCGGCGAAGGACGGCACCCTGATCCGGCTGGCGAAGGCGGCCGTCAACGGCATCGACCCGGTCGACGTGCGCCGCAGCTACCGCTTCGAGCAGGGCTTCACCTTCGAGGCGGGACTCGGCGGGGTCGCCGCCCGGGTCCGCGCCTCCTTCGGCGCAGGGGAGGGCGCGTGACCGACAAGACCATGACGCCGGACGAGGCCGTCGGACGGCTCCGCTCCGGCATGACCCTCGGCATCGGCGGCTGGGGCGCGCGGCGCAAGCCGATGGCCCTGGTCAGAGCGGTGATCCGGTCGCAGATCACCGATCTCACCGTCGTCTCCTACGGTGGCCCCGACGTCGGCCTGCTCGCCGCCGCCGGCCGGATCCGCCGGCTCGTCGCGCCCTTCGCGACCCTCGACTCCGTCCCCCTCGAACCGCACTTCCGGGCCGCCCGCGAGCAGGGCCGGATCGCGATGACCGAGTACGACGAGGCCATGTTCATGTGGGGGCTGCACGCCGCCGCCAACCGGCTGCCCTTCCTGCCGGTACGGGCCGGACTCGGCTCCGACGTCATGCGGGTCAATCCCGGACTGCGCACGGTCACCTCCCCCTACGGGGACGGCGAGGAGTTCGTCGCCGTGCCCGCGCTGCGCATGGACGCCGCCCTCGTCCACGTCAACCGCGCCGACCGGGCCGGCAACGGCCAGTACCTGGGCCCCGACCCGTACTTCGACGACCTGTTCTGCGAGGCCGCCGACACCGCGTACGTCTCCTGCGAACGGCTCGTCGACGCCTTCCCGTCCGGCACCGCCCCGCAGACCCTGCTGATCAGCCGGCACAGCGTGACCGGGGTCGTCGAGACCCCGAACGGGGCGCACTTCACGTCCTGCGTGCCCGACCACGGCCGCGACGAGCCCTTCCTGAGGCTCTACGCGACCACGCCCTGGCCCGAGTTCGCCGCGCGCTTCCTGTCCGGCAGGACCGAGGACGACTACCAGGCCGCCGTCCGCGCCTGGCGCGAGGAGGACCGGACATGACCACCCGCGCCGAATACTGCGTGATCGCCTGCGCCGAGGCGTGGCGGGGCGACGGCGAGGTGCTCGCGAGCCCCATGGGCCAGATCCCCTCCTTCGGCGCCCGCCTCGCCAGGCGGACCTTCTCCCCCGGCCTGCTCCTCACCGACGGCGAGGCCCTGCTCGTCGGCCCCGACGGGCGGCCCGAGGGCTGGCTGCCGTACCGCCGCCACCTCACCATGGTCACCGGCGGCAGGCGGCACGTGATGATGGGCGCGAGCCAGATCGACCGGTACGGCAACCAGAACATCTCCTGCGTCGGCGACTGGGAGCGCCCCACCCGCCAGCTCCTCGGCGTGCGCGGAGCGCCCGTCAACACCCTCAACCACCCCGTCAGCTACTGGATCCCGAAGCACGCGCGGCGGGTCTTCGTCGAGCGGGTCGACATGGTCAGCGGCGTCGGTTACGACCGGGCCGTCGGCCCGTACCACCACCTCCGGCGCGTCGTGACCGACCTCGCCGTCCTCGACTTCGCGACGCCCGGCCACGCGATGCGGCTCGCCTCCGTGCACCCGGGCGTGACGGTCGACGAGGTCCGGGCCGCCACCGGCTTCGAGCTGGTGATCGACGGCGACGTACCGGACACCCGCGAGCCGACGCCCGAGGAGCTCCGGCTGATCCGCGAGGTGATCGACCCGGCCGGGCTGCGCGACCGGGAGGTGGCCCCGCGATGAGGACGGCCCTCACCGAACTGGTCGGCGTCCGCCACCCGATCGTGCAGACCGGCATGGGCTGGGTCGCCGGGCCCCGGCTCGTCTCGGCCGCCGCGAACGCGGGCGCGCTCGGCGTCCTCGCCTCCGCCACCATGACCGTCGACGAACTGCGCGCGGCCGTGCGGGAGGTGAGGTCCCGCACCGACGCGCCGTTCGGGGTGAACCTGCGCGCGGACGCCGGTGACGCCCGCGAACGGGTCCGGATCGTCGTCGAGGAGGGCGTACGGGTCGCCTCCTTCGCCCTCGCGCCGTCCCGCGGGCTGATCGCCGAACTGAAGGACGCCGGGGTCGTCGTCATCCCCTCCGTCGGGGCCCGCCGGCATGCCGAGAAGGTCGCGGCGTGGGGCGCGGACGCGGTTCTCGTCCAGGGCGGCGAGGGCGGCGGGCACACCGGCGAGGTGGCGACGAGCGTGCTGCTCCCGCAGGTCGTCGACGCGGTCGGCATCCCCGTGGTCGCGGCCGGCGGTTTCCACGACGGGCGCGGCCTGGTCGCCGCGCTCTCCTACGGGGCGGCGGGCATCGCCATGGGGACCCGGTTCCTGCTCACCTCCGACTCGACCGTCCCCGACGCCGTCAAGGCGAGGTATCTGGCGGCGACCGTGAACGACGTCCTCGTCACCACGGCCGTCGACGGGCTGCCGCACCGGATGCTGCGCACCGAGATGGTCGCCGCGCTCGAAGGCGCGGGCCGGGTGCGGGCGCTGGCGCAGGCCGTGCGCCGCGCGGCCGGTTTCCGCCGGCTGAGCGGGATGTCCTGGGCGGAGATGGTCCGCGACGGGCTCGCGATGCGCGGCGGAGGGCACGGCGGGGGCGGGCGGCGCGGCGGGGGACACGGCGGGGGCGGGCGGCGCGGCGGGGGCCGCGGCCGGCGGCTGTCCTGGAGCCAGGTCCTGCTCGCCGCGAACACCCCGATGCTCCTGCGGGCCTCCATGGTCGAGGGCCGCACCGACCTCGGCGTCATGGCCTCCGGACAGGTCGCCGGGGTGATCGAGGACCTGCCCAGCTGCGAGGAGCTGGTCGCCCGGATCATGTCGGAGGCCGCGCACGTGCTCCGTACGCTTCCGCCGGCGTAGGGGCCTGCCGGCCCTCGTGTCCGTGCGCCGCCCCCGTATCGGAGCCCCTACAGGCGCTCGATGATCGTGACGTTGGCCTGACCGCCGCCCTCGCACATGGTCTGCAGCCCGTACCGGCCGCCCGTGCGCTCCAGTTCGTGCAGGAGGGTCGTCATCAGCCGCACGCCGGTGGCGCCCAGGGGGTGGCCGAGGGCGATCGCGCCGCCGTTGACGTTGACGCGGTCCGGGTCGGCACCGGTCTCCTTCAGCCAGGCGAGGACGACCGGGGCGAATGCCTCGTTGATCTCGACCAGGTCGATGGCGTCGATGGTCAGGCCGGTCTTCTCCAGGGCGTGCGCGGTCGCCGGTATGGGCGCCGACAGCATCCGGATCGGGTCCTCGGCGCGCACCGACAGGTGGTGGATCCGGGCCCGCGGGGCGAGCCCGTGCGCGCGGACCGCCCGCTCGCTCGCGATCAGCATCGCGGCGGCACCGTCGGAGATCTGGGAGGAGCAGGCGGCGGTGATGGTGCCGCCGTCGACGACCGGCTTCAGGGCGGCCATCTTCTCCGGGCTGGTGTCGCGGCGCGGGCCCTCGTCGACGGTGACGCCGCCGTAGGGGACGGTCTCGCGCGCGAAGCGGCCCTCGTCGATCGCCCGGAGCGCCCGCCGGTGGGAGCGGAGGGCGTACTCCTCCTGGGCGCGGCGGGTGATGCCCCAGGTGGCGGCGATGAGTTCGGCGCCGTGGAACTGGTCGACCGGGGCGTCCCCGTAGCGGGCGCGCCAGCCCTCGGAGCCGGCGTAGGGGCCCTGGGTGAGGCCGAGGGGTGCGGCGGCCTGCCGGGAGGCGTAGGCGATGGGGATCATGGTCATGTTCTGGGTGCCGCCCGCGACCACGAGGTCCTGGGTGCCGGAGAGCACGCCCTGGGCGGCGAAGTGGACGGCCTGCTGGGAGGAGCCGCACTGCCGGTCGACGGTGACGCCGGGCACCTCCTGGGGCAGTCCGGCGGCGAGCCAGCAGGTGCGGGCGATGTCGCCGGCCTGCGGGCCGACGGTGTCGAGGCAGCCGAAGACGACGTCCTCGACGGCGGCCGGGTCGATGCCGGTGCGCTCGACGAGCGCCTTCAGGACGTGGGCGCCGAGGTCGGCCGGGTGGGCGGCGCCGAGCCCTCCCCCGCGGCGGCCCACCGGGGTGCGGACCGCTTCGACGATGTAGGCCTCGGCCATGGCTGCTCCTCCTGGTCGGCGCGCCGTCCCTGCGACGGCTAGGGGGTGTCTACGGCGATCCCGTCGAGCACCATCGACAGGTACTGGCGGGCGATCTCCTCGGGGCTGTGCTGTCCGCCGGGGCGGTACCAGGACGCGGCGACCCAGACGGTGTCGCGCACGAACCGGTAGGTGAGCCGGACGTCGAGGTCGGCGCGGAAGACACCGGCGGCGACGCCGCGCTCCAGCGTGCCGAGCCAGGCCCTCTCGAACCTGACCTGCGAGTCGGCGAGGTAGCGGAAGCGGGGCTGGTCGGCGAGGTGACGGGCCTCCTTCTGGTAGATGGCGACGGCGGCGCGGTGCCGGTCGATCTCCCGGAAGGATTCGGTGACGAGGGCCTCGATGGTCTCGCGGGGGCCGAGTCCGGCGCCGAGCACGGCGTCGTAGCCGTCCCACAGCTCGTTCAGGAAGGTGGAGAGGATCTCGTCGAGCATCGACTCCTTGGAATCGAAGTGGTAGTAGAGGCTGCCGGCGAGCATGCCCGCCTCGTCGGCGATCCTGCGGACGGTGGTGGCGTTGTACCCCTGGGCGGCGAACACCTCGGCGGCGGTGTCGAGGAGTTCCCTGCGCCGCTCGGGCGAGGCGGTCACCTGCGTCTTCTTCTTCGTCGTTGGCACGCGTCCATTGTCGTCCCCCGGTGCCGCGCGCTACGGGTGCTGGCTGCTGACGGAGACCGTCTCGCCGGTCATGTAGGAGGAGTAGTCGCTGGCGAGGAAGACGATGACGTTGGCGACCTCCCAGGGCTCGGCGTACCGCCCGAAGGCCTCGCGCCGGGTGAGCTCGGCCAGCAGTGCGGGGGTGGTGACCTTGGCGAGGTGGGGGTGCATGGCGAGGGAGGGGGCGACGGCGTTGACGCGGACGCCGTAGTCGGCCGCCTCGATCGCGGCGCAGCGGGTCAGGGCCATCACGCCGGCCTTGGCGGCGGCGTAGTGGGCCTGGCCGGCCTGGGCGCGCCAGCCGACGACGGAGGCGTTGTTGACGATGACCCCCTTCTCGCCGCTGTCGCGGAAGCGGCGCAGGGCGGCGCGGACGCAGCGGAAGGTGCCGTCGAGGGTGACGTCGAGGACCCGGTTCCACTGGTCGTCGGTCATGTCGGCGAGGGCGGCGGTGCCGCCGAGTCCGGCGTTGTGGACGAGGACGTCGAGGCGGCCGTGGAGGCGTACGGCGGTGTCGTGGAGGGCCTGGACCTGGGCCTCGTCGGTGACGTCGCACCTCTGGGCGGCGACGTTGGCGGCGCCGAACTCGGCGGCGAGGGCGGCTTCGGTCTCCGCCAGGCGGCGGGCGTGGGCGTCGCTGATCAGGACGCGGGCGCCTTCCTCCAGGAGGCGGCGGGCGGTGGCGCCGCCGATGCCGGTTCCGGCGGCGGCGGTGACGACGGCGGTGCGGCCGGCGAGCAGGCCGTGTCCGGGGACGTACGGCGGCGTGGTCATCCGCGCGGCTCCTTCGGCAGGCCGAGCAGGCGCTCGGCGATGAGGGTGCGCTGGATCTCGCTGGTGCCGGCGTAGATGGTGTCGGCGCGGGAGAAGAGGAACAGCCGCTGCCAGTCGTCGAGTGCGTAGGGAGGTCCGGCGGCGAGGGTGGCGGCGGCGCCGCGGACGTCCATGGCGAGTTCGCCGAGGTCGCGGTGCCAGTGGGACCAGGAGAGCTTGGCGGCGGACGGGTCGGTGCCGCACAGGGCGTGGGCGCGCAGGGTGCGCAGGCCGGTCCAGGCGCGGACGAGCCGGTCGCGGATCAGGGGGTCGGCGGCGGCGCCGCCCGCGCGGGCGAGGGCGAGGAGGGCGGCGAGTTCGCGGCGGAAGCCGACCTGCTGGCCGAGGGTGGAGACGCCCCGCTCGTGGCCGAGGGTGGCCAGGGCGATGCGCCAGCCGTCGCCGGGGGCGCCGACGACGTGGGAGGCGGGGGTGCGGGCGCCGTCGAAGAAGACCTCGTTGAACTCGCTGGTGCCGGTGAGCTGGGTGATGGGCCGGATCTCGACGCCGGACTGGTCGAGCGGGACGAGGAGGTAGGAGAGCCCGGCGTGGCGCCGTGAGCCCGGTGCGGTCCGGGCCAGGACGAAGCACCACTGCGCCTGGTGGGCGAGGGAGGTCCAGGTCTTCTGGCCGTGCAGGACCCAGTGGTCGCCGTCGCGGACGGCGCGGGTGCGGACGGCGGCGAGGTCGGATCCGGCGCCGGGTTCGCTGTAGCCCTGGCACCACAGTTCCCGCACGTCCCGGATGGCGGGCAGGAAGCGGGCCTTCTGTTCCTCGGTGCCGTGGTCGATCAGGGTGGGGCCGAGGAGTTGTTCGCCGATGTGGTTGACGCGGGCGGGGGCGTCGGCGAGGGCGTACTCCTCGTGGAAGGCGATCTGCTCCTCGATGCTCGCGCCGCGCCCGCCGTGCTCCTTCGGCCAGCCGACGCAGGTCCAGCCGTGGTCGGCCATGTGCCGTTCCCAGGCGAGGCGTTCGGCGAACGCCTCGTGTTCGCGGCCGGGGCCGCCCCGGCCCCGTAGCGCGGCGAACCGGCCGGTGAGCCGTGTCTCCAGCCAGTCGCGTATCCCGGCGCGGAACTCCTCGACGCTGCTCGTGGCGCTGCCCATGGCCGTACGTTAACCTACCAAACACTTGTTAGGGAAGGTTGGAGGAGGCGGCGCCATGGACCTGACCCCCACCGCGGACGAGGAGCGGCTGCGCGCCGAGGCACGCGCCTGGCTGCGCGCCCATGTGCCCGCAGCGCCGCTGCCGTCGCTGGAGACGGCGGAGGGCTTCGCCGCCCACCGGGCCTGGGAGGCCGAACTCGCCGCCGCCCGCTGGTCGGTGGTCTCCTGGCCCGAGCGCTACGGCGGCCGGGACGCGGACGTGTTCGGCTGGCTGGCCTTCGAGGAGGAGTACTACGCGGCGGGCGCGCCCGGCCGGGTCTCGCAGAACGGCATCCATCTGCTGGCCCCCACCCTCCTCGCGCACGGCACCGAGGAGCAGCGGGCCCGGGTGCTGCCGCCGATGGCGGCCGGCGAGACGGTCTGGGCGCAGGCGTGGTCGGAGCCGGAGGCGGGCTCGGACCTCGCCTCGCTCACCTCCCGGGCCGTGCGCACCGACGGCGGGTGGCTGCTGTCCGGGCAGAAGACCTGGTCCTCGCGGGCGGCCTTCGCGGACCGCGCCTTCGGGATCTTCCGCACCGACCCGGCCCCGGTGGCCGGGGGGCGGCCGCACCGGGGCCTGACGTATCTGATGTTCGACCTGCGGGCGCCCGGAGTGACCGTGCGGCCCATCGGCCGGCTCGACGGGAAGCCTGCCTTCGCGGAGCTGTTCCTGGACGAGGTGTTCGTGCCGGACGCGGACGTCATCGGCGAACCCGGGCAGGGCTGGGAGATCGCCATGTCCGCCACCGGCGACGAGCGTGGGCTCACCCTCCGCTCCCCCGGCCGCTTCCTGGCCGCCGCCGACCGGCTGGTCCGGCTGTGGCGCACGCACGGCGACCCGGCCGACTCGGCCCTGCGCGACCGGGTCGCGGACGCGGTGATCGGCGCCCGCGCCTACCGGCTGTTCACCGCCGCGGCGGCCTCCCGGTCGGCGGCCGGGGCCGAACTCGGCGCCGGGTCCAGCCTCACCAAGGTGTTCTGGTCGCGCCTCGACCTCGCCCTGCACGAGACGGCGCTCGACCTGCTCGGCCCCGAGGGCGAACTGGCCGACAGCGCCTGGGCCGAGGGGCACGTCTTCTCGCTCGCCGGACCGATCTACGCCGGCACGAACGAGATCCAGCGCGACATCATCGCCGAGCGCCTGCTCGGCCTGCCGAAGGGCCGCCGCTGATGCGTTTCCTGCCGACCGACGAGCAGCGCGCCTTCGCGCGTTCCCTGGACGCGATGCTGACCGCCGCCGGCACTCCCCCCGCCGCGCGGGCCTGGGCGGCGGGCGATCCGGGCCCCGGGCTCGCCCTGTGGCGCCGGCTCGGCGAGGCCGGCGTGTTCGCGCTCGCGGTCCCCGAGGCGTACGGGGGCCTCGGTCCGCGCCCCGTCGAGCTCGCCCACGCCTTCGTGGAGGCGGGCCGCCACGCGGTCCCCGGCCCGCTGGTCGAGACGGTCGCGGCGGCCGCCCTCCTGGCCGGGCTCGCCGAACGGGGCGGGACCGGCCCGGCGAACCGGTTCCTGCCCGCCCTCGCCTCGGGCGGCACCACGGCGTCCCTGGTCCTGACCGGGGACGGGCTCGCCCTGGACCCGGACGTGGCCGACGTGCTCTTCGTCGTCGCCGGCGACGAGCTGCGGATCGCGCCCGGGCACACGGGGATACGGGTCTCCGCCGACCCGGTACGGCGGCTCGCGCGACCCGCACCCGGCGGGGAACCGCTCGCGACCGGGCCCGCCGTGCCGGCCTCGGCCGCACGGGCCCGGCGCTGGGCCCTGCTGGCCACGGCCGCGCAGTCGCTCGGGGTGGGGCTCGCCCTGCTCGGCCGGACGGTGGCGTACGCGAAGCAGCGCACCCAGTTCGGAGCGCCGATCGGCTCGTTCCAGGCGGTGAAGCACCGGCTCGCGGACACCCTGCTCGGCCTGGAGTTCGCGCGCCCGCTGCTGTTCGGCGCGGCGCTCACCTTCGAGGAGGGCGACCTCGCGGCGGCCAAGGCGGCCTGCGGGGAGGCCGCCCACGCGGCGGCCCGCACGGCCCTGCGGGTCCACGGAGCCGTCGGCTACACCGAGGAGTTCGACCTCTCCCTCTGGCTGCGCAAGGCCCGGCCGCTGCGGGACGCCTGGGGCACGCCCTCCTGGTGCCGGGCGCGGGTGCTGGCGGAGCTGACGGCGACGGCGGGATCCCGCGGTACGGGGTGACGCGGAGACATGAGCGGCACGGGTGCCGTGTGATGTCACGTTTCGCCGCCCCGGCCGGTCATAGGGCTGTGAGACGACGACTCCCGGCTGCCCGCGGCAGCCGGCCGAGAGAGACGAGAACGTCATGCAGCCCTTCCTGGTGACCGGTGGAACCGGAAAGCTGGGACGAGCCGTGGTGCGGCGCCTTCACGACGGACACCGCGAGATCCGGGTACTCAGCCGCCGGGCCCAGCCTCCTGGGACACCGGCCTCGCACCGGCGCGTGGTCGGTGACCTGAGGACAGGACAAGGACTGGACGCCGCCCTGCGCGGAGTCGGGACCGTCGTGCACTGTGCCACCACCTACGGCAAGGAAGACATCACGACGACACGGAATCTGATCGACGCGGCTCTGAGGAGTGGGAGCGACCCGCACCTGGTCTACGTCTCCGTCGTCGGCGTCGACGTCATCCCGGTTCCCTACTACCGCCACAAGCTCGAGGCCGAGCGGATGATCGCGCGCTCCGGGCTGCCGTGGACGGTGCAACGGGCCACGCAGTTCCACGACCTGGTGGCGAGCTTCTTCGCGTGGCAACGGTGGTCTCCCCTGACACTGACCCTTCAGCGGTTCCGGTTCCAGCCGATCGACGTCCGCGATGTCGCCGACCGGCTGGCCCGTCTCGCCGTGGGCGATCCGGCCGGGAGGGCACCCGACATCGGCGGGCCGCGGGTGCGCACCATGCGTGAGCTCGCCACCGCCCACAACAAGGCGCACGGGCTCCGCCGGCGCGTCGTCTCCCTGCGCGTACCGGGCAGGATCGCCCGCGGTTTCACCGAGGGCGCGAACCTCGCCCCGCACCACGCGATCGGCACCGTCACCTTCGACGACTTCCTCGTCGAGCAGCGCAAGGACAACGGCACATGAGCGACGTGAGAACCGCCTGCGTACGCACCGGACTGATCTTCTTCGCCCTGGTCTCCGCCGCGCTGGGCCTCTACATCCTCGTCTCACCGGAGGGGTTCTTCAGCTGGTCCTGGGTCAACCTGGGCATGGACTACAACCCGCACCTGATGCTCGACTACGGCGCGATGAACCTGGCCGCCGCGATTCCTCCCGGCGCCGCCGCCGTGGTGATGAGCCCGGCCTTCACCCGTACCGCCCTGGCCTCGTACGCCACGTGGTCCACCGCGCACTTCCTCATCCACGTGCACTTCCGCTCCCATGCCGTCGCGCACGCCTCCGCCGCCGAAGCCGACCTCCTCCTCGGCGTGCTGGGTATCGGCGTCGTGGTCCCGATCGCCCTGCTCCTGCTCACCTTCGGCCGTCCCGCTCTTCCCGGCCGGCGGCGGGAGAGTGGGCGTCAAGACCTACGGGTCAGGTGAGGGGATCACGCGTGCTCAACCGGCCTCCGCCTCCTCGCGGGGCGGGCTGTCGTCGGTACCGCGCCGGATCGTCCGCACCCGCCCGCCCGGTGCCCAGCTGCGGACGACGAGGTCCTCGCCCTCCACGCTGGTGCGGACGACCTCCGTGAGCTCGGCCCGGAAGAGGTGGAAGGGCTGCGGCGCGCCGGCCTGGCCGGCGTACCACGCAAGGGTCTCCGGGTCGGTGGTCTCGATCGCCCGCCCGGAGAGCCGGACGTCCCCGCCGCCCATGCCGGTGCCCTCGCCGGGGTTGGCGAGCAGCGCGAACCGGGGGTCCCGGCGCAGGTCCAGGGCCTTGCGCGAGTGCGGCATCATGCCCAGCCACAGCTGGCCGTCGCGGAAATCCGCCTCGATGCCGCTCAGGCGCGGCGAGCCGTCCTTGCGGAGGGTGGCCAGCACGTGGTGGGTGTACTGCCCGAAGCGCTCGCGGACGGTGGCGGCGAGCTCGGGTTCGGCCGTCTCGACGTCGCCCCAGGCGACGGCGGCCGGGGCGGTGCGGGGCGTGGCGTGCGATGCGGTTCCGGTGTCTCCCATGCCTCCAGGGAACACCGGAACCCCGACACCTTCTGTCTGGATTGCTCCGGAAGCTCGTCCGGACCGCTCCGGACCGCTCCGGACCGCTCCGGACCGCTCCGGACTAGGCGGCCTCGCGCTCCGCCTTGCTGCGCTCCACGCAGAACTCGTTGCCCTCCGGGTCGGTGAGCACGACCCAGCCGGTGCCGTCGGGACGGCGCTGGTCGTCGAAGAGGGTGGCGCCGAGGGCGAGCAGCCGCTCGACCTCCTCGTCACGGGTGCGGTCCTGCGGCTGGAGGTCGAGGTGGATCCGGTTCTTCACGGACTTCTTCTCGGGCACCTGGATGAAGAGCAGCCCGCCCCCCGGCGTGTCGACCAGGGCCTCCGGGTCGCCGGGACGGTCGTCGTCGGAGATCTTGGAGTCGAGCACCTGGGCCCAGAAGCCCGCCAGTGCGTAGGCGTCGGAACAGTCGATGGTCACGTGTCGTACGAGAGAGCTCATGCCGTCACTATCGCGTGCCGGCAACGCTCCTGACCAACCGTTTGTTCCGGGGGCTCACCCGGCCGGCGCGATCCCCCGTCCCTCCGTGGCGGCGACCAGCGCGGCCAGCGAGGACCGGGCGCCCTGGAGGTCGGAGATCTGCTCGTCGATGGCGTCGAGCCGGGCCACCAGGAGCGGGCTGAGGCAGGGCTCGATCTCCGTCTCGCTGCCGCAGACGCAGTCCAGCACCTCCGCGATGATCCGGGTCGGCAGCCCGGCGCCGAGCAGCGCCCGGACGCGCCGGACGACGGCGGGGGCGTCGGCCCCGTAGACCCGCTGACCGCCGGGGGTGCGCTCCGGGACGAGGAGGCCCTGCTCCTCGTAGTAGCGCAGGAGCCGGACGCTCACCCCGGTCGCACGCGACAGCTCACCGATGCGCATCCCGCCCCCACCCGTCTCTCATGTGATCCCCCTCACAGGCCCTTGAAGCTCACACCGATGTGAGCTCCTAGCGTTCCGGTCATGACGAACGACATGGCACACCACGGCGACCGGCTCGACACCAACGTATTCCACATCGGCGGCGACCTCCCGGTCCGCCGCATCGGCTACGGCACGATGCGGCTCGCCGACGGGCCGGGCGACCCCCGCGGGCCCGAGGCACGCATCTGGACCGGGCCGGCCGACCGGCCCGCCGCGCTGCGTCTGCTGCGCACCGCCGTCGAGGCCGGCGTGAACCTCTTCGACACGGCCGACGCCTACGCGCTCGGCGCGGGCGAGGAACTGCTCGCCGAGGCGCTGCGGCCGTACGGGGACGAGGTCGCCGTCGCCACCAAGGTGGGCAACCTGCGGCCCTCGCCCACCGAGTGGGTGCCGCTCGGCCACCCGGCGTATCTGCGCCAGCAGACCGAGCTGAGCCTGCGACGGCTGCGGACGGAGCGGATCGACCTGCTGTATCTGCACCGGCTGGACGAGAACTATCCGGTGGCCGAGCAGCTCGGCGCCCTGAAGCGTCTTCAGGAGGAGGGGAAGGTCCGGCACATCGGCCTGTCCGAGGTGACCGTCGAACAGCTGGTGGAGGCGGGACGGACGGCGCCGGTCGCGGCCGTGCAGAACCTGTACAACCTGGCCGAACGCGGCCACGACCCGGTCGTCGACCACACGGCACGGCACGGCATCGCGTTCGTGCCCTTCTTCCCGGTCGCGATGGGCGCGCACGCGGGCCCTGACGGACCGGTCGCCCGGGTGGCCCGCGAGGCCGGCGCGACGCCCGCCCAGACGGCGCTGGCCTGGCTGCTGCGCCGTGGCCCGCACGTGGTGCCGATCCCAGGCACGACCTCGGAGCACCACCTGAAGGAGAACATGGGGGCGCTCGAGGTGAAGCTGAGCGACGAGCAGTTCGCGCTGCTCTCCGAGGTCGGGACCGAGGCTGAGACCGAGGCTGAGACCGGGGCCCAGGCCCAGGCCGATACCGAGACCGGGTCCTGAACGGGGCCGGCGCTCAGTCGCGGACGATGCCCTGGGCCCGGGCGGCGGCGAGCCAGGCGGGGAAGTCGGCGACCAGCCGGTCGTAGAGCTCGGCGTCCGGGACCCGGCGCGGGTCGCGGCCCGCGTGGAAGAAGCCGGAGTTGTCCACGGGCCGCTTCGCCGGGACGGCCAGCTCGTCGAGGCGGCGCAGGAACTCGAACTGCCGGCTGCCCGGGTCGCCGAAGCCGACGAACTGCCAGAAGAGCGGGAGCCGGGCGGCCTTGCAGACGTACCGTTCGGCGGCGACCTTGTTGATCGGGCCGCCGTCGGTCTGGAAGACGACGAGCGCGGGCGCGGTGGTGCCGCTGTCCAGGTAGTGGTCGATGACCGCGTCCATGGCGAGGTGGTAGCTGGTCTTGCCCATGTGGCCGAGGCCGGCGACGATCCGGTCGATCCGGCCCTTGTGGTCGGCGAGTTCGATGTCGGTCTCGCAGTCGATGTCGGTGGAGAAGAACACCACCGGCACCCGGCCGTCGTCGTCGAGGTGGGCCGACAGGCCGAGGACCCGGTCGGCCAGGGCCTGGACGGTGCCGTCCGCGTAGTAGGGCTTCATCGAGCCCGAGTAGTCGAGGACGAGGTAGACGGCGACCCGCCGGCCGTCGACGCCGTGGCGCCGCAGCGAGTCCCCGGCCGTCTTGTACAGGTCGACGAGGGCGGGCGCGGTCTCCTCGACCTTGCGCAGACTCAGGGCCACGGGTGGTTCCTCTCCGGTCCTCGACGTCCGCGAGCACGGCGTCCGCCGCGGCCGCGACGTCCGCCACGGTCGGCAGTCTAGGGGCCGGCGACGTCCCGGGCGCCGCCCGCGCTCCGGCACCGGGACGCACCGCGACGCCCGCCCGGTCGTCCAGGTCGGGGACAGTGGGGCGAGCGTCGCGCTCAGTTCCGCACGTCGTTGTACGGGACGTCTTGGGGGCCCGGTCGAAGGGGCCCGGCCGGTCAGACCGTCAGGGCACGGTCCGTCGGGCGGATCGGGGCCGGCAGGGAGCTGGCGCCCGTCAGGTAGCGGTCCACGCCACGGGCGGCCGAGCGGCCCTCGGCGATGGCCCAGACGATCAGCGACTGACCGCGGCCGGCGTCACCGGCGACGAAGACGCCATCGACATTGGTGGCGAAGTCCGCGTCACGCGCGATGTTACCCCGCTCGTCGAGGCCCAGACCAAACTGCGCGACCAGGCCGTTCTCCACGTCCGTGCCGGTGAAGCCCATGGCGAGGGTGACCAGCTGGGCGGGGATCCTGCGCTCCGTGCCCGGCTTCTGGGTCAGCTTGCCGTCGACGAACTCCACCTCGACGAGGTGCAGGAACTGGACGTTGCCGTCCTCGTCGCCCTCGAAGTGGGTGGTGGAGACGGAGTAGACCCGCTCGCCGCCCTCCTCGTGCGCCGAGGTGACCTTGTACAGCATGGGGAAGGTCGGCCACGGCTGGCCGGCGCTGCGCTCCTCGCCCGGCCGGGGCATGATCTCCAGCTGCGTGACCGAGGCCGCGCCCTGGCGGTGGGCGGTGCCCACGCAGTCGGCACCGGTGTCACCGCCGCCGATGACGACGACGTGCTTGCCCTCGGCCGAGATCGGCGAGGAGACGAAGTCGCCCTCGACGACCTTGTTGGCGAGCGGCAGGTACTCCATCGCCTGGTGGATGCCCTTGAGTTCGCGGCCCGGCACGGGCAGGTCGCGGGCGGTGGTGGCGCCGGCGGCGACCACGACCGCGTCGAACCGCTTGCGCAGGTCGGTGGCGGTGATGTCGCGGCCGACCTCGATGCCGGTGCGGAACTTGGTGCCCTCCGCGCGCATCTGCTCGATGCGGCGGTTGATGTGCCGCTTCTCCATCTTGAACTCGGGGATGCCGTAGCGCAGCAGTCCGCCGATGCGGTCGGCCCGCTCGTACACGACCACGGTGTGGCCGGCCCGGGTCAGCTGCTGGGCGGCGGCGAGACCGGCCGGGCCGGAGCCGATGACGGCGACGGTCTTGCCGGACAGGCGCTCGGGGGCCTGGGGGGCGACGGTGCCGCTGTCCCAGGCCTTGTCGATGATGGAGACCTCGACGTTCTTGATGGTGACGGCCGGCTGGTTGATGCCGAGCACGCATGCCGCCTCGCACGGAGCCGGGCACAGGCGGCCGGTGAACTCCGGGAAGTTGTTGGTGGCGTGCAGCCGCTCGGAGGCGGCCGACCAGTCCTCGCGGTAGGCGTAGTCGTTCCACTCGGGGATCAGGTTCCCCAGCGGGCAGCCGTTGTGGCAGAACGGGATGCCGCAGTCCATGCACCGGCCGGCCTGCTTGCCGATGATCGGCAGCAGGGAGCCGGGGACGTAGACCTCGTTCCAGTCCTTGACGCGCTCGGCCACGGGACGGGTCTTGGCGACCTCGCGGCCGGTGGTGAGAAAGCCCTTCGGATCAGCCATGGGTCGCCGCCTCCATCATCTTCTCGGTGGTCTCGGCCTCGGAGAGGCCGGCGAGCTCAGCGGCGTCCTTGGCGGCGAGCACTGCCTTGTACGTGGTGGGGATGATCTTGCTGAAGCGGCTCACCGCCGCGTCCCAGTCGGCGAGGAGCTTCTCGGCCACGGTGGAGCCGGTCTCCTCGTGGTGGCGGCGCACGACGTCGTGCAGCCACGCCCCGTCGGCCTCCGTCAGGGCCTCGACGGCCCCGGCGTTGCCGGAGTTGACGTTGTCCCGGTCGAGGTCGATCACGTAGGCGACACCCCCGGACATGCCGGCCGCGAAGTTGCGGCCGGTCTCGCCGAGGACGACCGCCGTGCCGCCGGTCATGTACTCGCAGCCGTGGTCGCCCACGCCCTCGGAGACGACCAGCGCACCGGAGTTGCGGACGCAGAAGCGCTCACCGGTGCGGCCGCGCAGGAACAGCTCGCCGCCGGTGGCTCCGTACGCGATGGTGTTGCCCGCGATGGTGGAGTACTCGGCCAGGTGGTCGGCGCCGCGGTCCGGGCGGACGATCACGCGGCCGCCGGAGAGGCCCTTGCCGACGTAGTCGTTGGCGTCGCCCTCCAGGCGGAGGGTGACACCGGCCGGCAGGAAGGCGCCGAAGGACTGGCCGGCGGAGCCGGTGAAGGTGATGTCGATGGTGTCGGCGGGCAGACCGGCGCCGCCGAACTTCTTCGTCACCTGGTGGCCGAGCATGGTGCCGACGGTCCGGTTGATGTTGCGGATCGGGACCTGGGCGCGGACCGGCTGGGCGGTCTCGGCGGACTCGGCGTTCAGGGCCTCGGCGGCGAGCTCGATCAGCTCGTTGTCGAGGGCCTTCTCCAGGCCGTGGTCCTGCTCGACCAGGGCGTGGCGGACCGCGCCCTCGGGCAGCTCGGGCACGTGGAAGAGCGGCTCCAGGTCGAGGCCCTGCGCCTTCCAGTGGGAGACGGCACGGCTGGTGTCGAGGAGTTCGGCGTGGCCGACGGCCTCCTCCAGGGTGCGGAAGCCCAGCTCGGCGAGGAGCTCGCGGACCTCTTCGGCGATGAACTCGAAGAAGTTGACGACGAACTCGGCCTTGCCGGAGAAGCGCTCGCGCAGCACCGGGTTCTGGGTGGCGATGCCGACCGGGCAGGTGTCCAGGTGGCAGACGCGCATCATGACGCAGCCGGAGACGACGAGCGGCGCGGTCGCGAAACCGAACTCCTCGGCGCCCAGCAGCGCGGCGATGACGACGTCGCGGCCGGTCTTGAGCTGGCCGTCGGTCTGGACGACGATCCGGTCGCGCAGGCCGTTGAGCAGCAGGGTCTGCTGGGTCTCGGCGAGGCCGAGCTCCCAGGGGCCGCCCGCGTGCTTGAGCGAGGTGAGCGGGGAGGCGCCCGTGCCGCCGTCGTGGCCGGAGATGAGCACGACGTCCGCGTGGGCCTTGGACACACCGGCCGCGACCGTGCCGACGCCGACCTCGGAGACCAGCTTCACGTGGATGCGGGCCTCGGGGTTGGCGTTCTTGAGGTCGTGGATCAGCTGGGCCAGGTCCTCGATGGAGTAGATGTCGTGGTGCGGCGGCGGGGAGATCAGGCCGACGCCCGGGGTGGAGTGCCGGGTCTTGGCGACCCACGGGTAGACCTTGTGGCCGGGCAGCTGGCCGCCCTCGCCGGGCTTGGCGCCCTGGGCCATCTTGATCTGGATGTCGTCCGCGTTGACCAGGTACTCGCTCGTGACGCCGAAGCGGCCGGAGGCGACCTGCTTGATCGCGGAGCGGCGCGCCGGGTCGTAGAGGCGGTCCGGGTCCTCGCCGCCCTCACCGGTGTTGGACTTGCCGCCCAGCTGGTTCATGGCGATGGCGAGGGTCTCGTGCGCCTCCTTGGAGATGGAGCCGTACGACATGGCGCCGGTGGAGAAGCGCTTGACGATCTCGCTGACCGGCTCGACCTCGTCGAGCGGGATCGAGGGGCGGTCGGAGCTGAAGCCGAACAGGCCGCGCAGCGTCATCAGCCGCTCGGACTGCTCGTTGACCCGCTCGGTGTACTTCTTGAAGATGTCGTACCGCTTCGAGCGCGTGGCGTGCTGGAGGCGGAAGACGGTCTCGGGGTCGAAGAGGTGCGGCTCGCCCTCGCGGCGCCACTGGTACTCGCCGCCGATGTCGAGGGCGCGGTGCGCGGAGGCGACGCCGGAGACCGGGTAGGCCTTGGCGTGGCGCGCGGCGACCTCCTTGGCGATGACGTCGAGCCCCGCGCCGCCGATCTTGGTGGCGGTGCCGTTGAAGTACTTCTCGACGAAGGCGGTGTCGAGGCCGACGGCCTCGAAGACCTGGGCGCCGCGGTAGGAGGCGACGGTGGAGATGCCCATCTTGGACATGACCTTGAGGACGCCCTTGCCGAGGGCGTAGATCAGGTTGCGGATGGCCTGCTCGGGCTCGATGTCCGTGATGAAGGTGCCGGCCCGGACCAGGTCCTCGACGGTCTCCATGGCCAGGTACGGGTTGACCGCGGCCGCGCCGTAACCGATGAGGAGGGCCACGTGGTGGACCTCGCGGACGTCCCCGGCCTCGACGAGCAGGCCCACCTGGGTGCGCTGCTTGGTGCGGATGAGGTGGTGGTGGACGGCCGAGGTGAGCAGCAGCGACGGGATCGGCGCGTGCTCGGCGTCGGAGTGCCGGTCGGACAGGACGATCAGGCGGGCGCCGCCCTCGATCGCCGCGTCGGCCTCGGCGCAGATCTCCTCGATGCGGGCGGCCAGCGCGTCGCCGCCGCCGGAGACCCGGTAGAGGCCGGAGAGCGTCACGGCCTTCATGCCCGGCATGTCGCCGTCGTGGTTGATGTGGATGAGCTTGGCCAGCTCGTCGTTGTCGATCACCGGGAAGGGCAGGGTGACGCTGCGACAGGACGCGGCGGTCGGGTCGAGCAGGTTGCCCTGGGGGCCGAGGGAGGAGCGCAGCGAGGTGACGAGCTCCTCGCGGATGGCGTCCAGCGGCGGGTTGGTGACCTGCGCGAAGAGCTGGGTGAAGTAGTCGAAGAGCAGCCGGGGGCGCTCGGACAGGGCCGCGATGGGCGAGTCCGTGCCCATGGAGCCGATCGGCTCGGCGCCGGTGCGGGCCATCGGGGCGAGGATGACGCGGAGCTCTTCCTCGGTGTAGCCGAAGGTCTGCTGGCGGCGGGTGACCGAGGCGTGGGTGTGCACGATGTGCTCGCGCTCGGGGAGGTCGGAGAGCTCGATCTCGCCGGTCTCCAGCCACTGCGCGTACGGCTTCTCGGCGGCGAGGGCGGCCTTGATCTCGTCGTCCTCGATGATGCGGTGCTCGGCGGTGTCGACGAGGAACATCTTGCCGGGCTGCAGGCGGCCCTTGCGGACGACCTTCGCGGGGTCGATGTCGAGGACGCCGACCTCGGAGGAGAGGACGACGAGGCCCTCGTCGGTGACCCAGTAGCGGCCGGGGCGCAGACCGTTGCGGTCCAGGACCGCGCCGACCTGGGTGCCGTCGGTGAAGGTGACGCAGGCGGGGCCGTCCCAGGGCTCCATCATCGTGGAGTGGTACTGGTAGAAGGCGCGCCGGTCCGGGTCCATGGAGTCGTGGTTCTCCCACGCCTCGGGGACCATCATCAGGACCGCGTGCGGCAGCGAGCGGCCGCCGAGGTGGAGCAGCTCCAGGACCTCGTCGAAGGAGGCGGAGTCGGAGGCGTCGGGGGTGCAGATCGGGAAGATCCGCTCCAGGGAGCCCTCGCCGAAGACGTCCGAGACGAGCTGGGCCTCGCGGGCGGTCATCCAGTTCCGGTTGCCCTTGACGGTGTTGATCTCACCGTTGTGGGCGACGAAGCGGTACGGGTGGGCCAGCGGCCAGCTCGGGAAGGTGTTGGTGGAGAACCGGGAGTGGACCAGGGCCACGGCGGAGGCGCAGCGGCGGTCCGACAGGTCCGGGAAGAAGGGCTCCAGCTGGCCGGTGGTCAGCATGCCCTTGTAGACGATGGTGCGGGCGGACAGCGACGGGAAGTAGGTCCCGGCCTGGCGCTCGGCGCGCTTGCGCAGGACGAAGGCCTTGCGGTCGAGCGCGATGCCGCTGTTGACGCCGTCGGCGACGAAGAGCTGGCGGAAGACCGGCATGGTGGAGCGGGCGGAGGCGCCGAGCAGCTCGGGGGCGACGGGGACCTCGCGCCAGCCGAGGACGTCCAGGCCCTCTTCGCGGGCGATCGTCTCGATCTGCGAGACGGCCTGTGCGGAGCCGTCGGCAGGGAGGAAGGCGATGCCCACGGCGTAGGAGCCGGCGGCGGGGAGCGGGAAGTCGGTGACCTCGCGCAGGAAGGCGTCCGGGACCTGGAGCAGGATGCCCGCGCCGTCTCCGGAGTCGGGCTCGGAGCCGGTGGCGCCGCGGTGCTCGAGGTTGCGCAGTACGGTCAGCGCCTGCTCGACCAGGGTGTGGCTGGCAACACCGGTGAGGGTGGCCACGAACCCGACACCACAGGCGTCGTGTTCGTTACGGGGGTCGTACATCCCCTGCGGAGCGGGGCGACCGTCCATGGGCGACCAGGCGTCGGAACGCATCGGCTCTCCCGTCGTCGTCGTGGCATATACAGCAGCCGAGGGACGACGTTGGCCCTCCGCGAAATTTCGTGCAGGTTACATGATGGCTGGCTTCTCGGGAAGCGGATAGCTCATTCCAGCATGCGGACACCGCGGATACGGGCGGTGGCGTTGTCTCAGCTGTGGGGCACGGGAACCGGGGCGTTCCCGTAAGGGGGCGAATCGAGGAGTCCGGGGTGATTCCGGGTTCTCCGGCGACCCGTCGCGGAGCGGGCCTCATTGCCCGCGGCGCTTATGCCTCATCCCCGGTGGTCAGGGATTCGAAACCGCCGGGTAACCGGCTAGTTATGTGGCGCTGCGCATAGTGTCTCACCGGAAGGCGGGATCCGCCCAGGGAGATACGTCACAGCGACAACGGCAGGTGCGGGAGGCAGGGGAAAGGCCCCCTGGTGGTCCAGGGGGCCTTTCGGGTGACGCGAGGCGGCGGCCACAGGACCCGGTGGGCTACAGGGCCGCGCCGAAGAGCATGCCGAGCCCGTACGTGACGGCCGCCGCGGCGCCGCCGAGGACGAGCTGGCGCAGTCCGCTGAACCACCAGCTGCGGGCGGTCACCCGGGCCACCAGCGCGCCGCAGGCGAAGAGCCCGACCAGCGCCAGCAGCACCGCCGGCCACAGCGCGGTCGCCCCGAGCAGATACGGCAGTACGGGCAGCAGGGCGCCCAGCGCGAACGACCCGAAGGACGACACGGCGGCGACCGTCGGCGACGGCAGGTCGTCCGGGTCGATGCCCAGTTCCTCGCGGGCGTGGATCTCCAGCGCCTGCTCCGGGTCGCGGGAGAGCTGCATCGCGACCTCGCGGGCGAGCCGGGGCTCGACGCCCCGGGAGACGTAGAGCGCGGCGAGCTCCTCCATCTCGTCGATCGGGTGCTTGCGCAACTGGCGACGCTCGACGTCCAGTTCGGCCTGGACCAGTTCGCGCTGCGAGGCGACGGAGGTGTACTCGCCGGCGGCCATCGAGAAGGCTCCGGCCGCGAGTCCGGCGAGGCCGGTGATCACGACGGTCTGCGAGGAGACGGCACCGCCGGCGACGCCGGTCATGAGCGCGAGGTTGGAGACGAGTCCGTCCATCGCGCCGAAGACCGCGGGGCGCAGCCAGCCGCCGTTCACGTCGCGGTGGGTGTGGTTGTCGCGGTGGGCCTCGTGCAGTGGTGCGACGGCTTCGATGATGGACATGCTTCTCCCCTGTCTTTCCTGCGGGTTCGGCGTGCCCGCCCCCTTCCGACGTACTCGAAAATACGCCCGATGTAAGGGGCGCGCCAGCAAGGCAGGCCGTACTTAGTAAGGCCCGCCTTCGTATGGTTCGCCTTACCGAACCGCTCACGGCCTGCCCCTGACGTGGTGTCACGCGGGTGACAGAAACGTTTCGGTGAGCGGTGGGGCGCCCCGCGTGGCACAGATGGGGAGGAGCGCGAAAGGGGAGAGAGATGGTGGGTGGCACGACGGTCACGGGCGTGCGCGAACGCGCCCGGGGCGCCCTGCTCGGACTCGCGGTCGGCGACGCGCTCGGCGCGCCCGCCGAGAACCTGCGGCCCTCGGAGATCCGGCGCCGATGGGGCCGCATCGAGGGCTTCGTGACGGACCGTCCGGCGGGCACGGACGACACCGAGTACGCCATCTTCTCCGGCCTGCTCCTGGCCCGGCACGGCTCCGCCCTCACCGTGGCCCACGTCGAACGGGCCTGGCACCACTGGATCGCCGACCTCGACGAGGGCCCGTTCCGGGGCGCCGGCTTCTCCGAGCGCGGCACCCTGGAGAACCTCCGCCGGGGCCTGGCCGCTCCGATCTCCGCCCAGCACCGGCACGCCTGGAGCGACGGCCTGGCCATGCGGGCCGCGCCCTTCGGTGTCTTCGCCGCCGGCCGTCCCGCCGAGGCGGCCCGGCTCGTCGCCATCGACGGCACGGTCAGCCACGAGGGCGAGGGCATCTACGGCGGGCAGGCCGTCGCGGCGGGCGTCGCGGCGGCGATGGACGGCGCCTCGGTGACCTCGGTCATCGCGGCGGCCCTGTCCGTCGTGCCGATGGACTCCTGGACGGCCCGCTCCATGCGGCGCGCGGTGGTGGCGGCACAGCGGATCCAGCCCGACCCGCTGACCCGCGAGCGCACGGTCCGCTCGGCCGTCGTCATCGGCGGCTACCCGTGGACCGACCTGGCCCCCGAGGCCGTCGCCCTCGCCTTCGGCGCCTTCGCCGCGGCCCGCGGCGACTTCCGCACCTCGGTCCTCACGGCCGTCAACATGGGCCGCGACGCCGACACGACGGCAGCCGTCGCGGGCGCCCTCGCGGGCGCGCTGGGCGGCGCCGCCGCGATCCCGGAGGAGTGGTCCTCGGCCATCCCGCCGGTCGCCGGCAGCTGCCTGCCCTCGATGCGGGGCTACCACGTCCTGGACATCGCGGACCTGCTGACCCCGGAGGAGGACCCGGCATGAGCGCCGACACCACGACGGTCGACGACACCCTGCGCCCCGCCGAGGAGGACGCCCGGCACCCCACCGAGCCGAAAGGCCGGACCCACTTCACGGTGGGCACGGACACCGCTGCCACGGGCCTGCGCCAAGCCGGCCGGGACGGCCGGCCGCAGGCGGCGCCGCCGGGTTCGGACGCCACCCCGACGGGCCCGCGCCCGGCGGGACCCGAAGGGTGGTCGCGGTCCACCGCGCCCGACGGCACGGCGGCGGGCACCCCCGCCCCGGCCCGCGGCACGCGTCCTTCCGGGGGCCCGGCCGGTGAAGCCGGCGGAAGGCCCGCACCGGCCGACGCCACCACCCCGGGTCCTCCCCCGCCCGGACACGACGGCCGGGCGCAGCCCGCCACCGCGAGCGCTGCCCTCCGAGGCCGGACCGGGCGGGCGCAGCCCGCGGCCGGGCGGGCCGGCCGGGCGGGCGAGGGACCCGAGGGGCCGGCCGGAGGCGTCCGGCGCGTGGCGGCCGCTCATCAGGGGCCGTCGGGGGCCGCCTCCCGGACCGAAGGACGGGCCCGGGCCACCGGCGCGGGCCGGGACCGGATCGAGGGACTGCTCCTCGGGCTGGCCGCGGGGGATGCCGCCGGGTGGCCCGCGGCGCGGCACCGGGCCGCCCGGATGCCCGAGTGGACCCGCCGGCTCACCCGTGAGCTGGACACCTTCGCCGAGCAGAACGCGACGACGACCCTGCCCGTCCCCATCGCCCTCAACCAGCCGCCCGAGCCACTGCGGCTCGGGCCCTCCGACGACGCCGAGTGGGCCGTGTTCACCGCCGAGGCGCTGCTCGCCGCGCACGGCCCCCTGTTCCGTACCCTCGCCCCCGAGCGCCGGCTGCGCGCCGCCGTCGACCTCGCGTGGAACTCGCTCGCCGGGCAGGTCGCCGCCGCGGCCGAGCGCGCGCCGGAGGTGGAGTCGGCCGTGCTGCCGCTGCGCGCCCGGATCTCGGTACGGGCCGGACTCGGCAACCTGGCCACCGGCCTGCGCCCGCCGGCGACCGGGCACGACAACCCGCACTACTTCGACGACGCCGCCTGCGTCCGCGCCGCCGTACTGGCCCTCGCGCACCCGGGCGTCCCGGCCGCGGCCGCCGAACTCGCCGACTTCGACGCCCGTTACACCCAGGACGGCGACGGTGTGCACGGCGCCCGCGCCATGGCGGCGGCGGTCGCCGCCGCCCTCGGCGGCGCCTCGCCCGAGGAGGCGGTGGAGGCGGCACTCGACCAGCTGCCCTCCGCCACCGAGATCGGCCGCAACGGCCGGTACGCGGTGGAGCTGGCCCGGACCGCCGGCTCGGCCTTCGAACTCGTGCCGCTCCTGGAGCACCAGATCGTCGACCACGTCTACAGCTACGGCATCGCCGCCGCCGAGACGGTCCCGGTCGCCCTCGCCCTGGCGCTCGCCGCGCGCGGCGAGGTGGCCGCGGCGGTACCGGCCGCGGCCTGCCTCTCCCGGGTCGCCGACTCGGCGCCCGCGCTCGCGGGCGCGCTCACCGGCGCGCTGGCGGGCGGCAGCGAGATCCCGGCCACCTGGCGGGAGGCGTGCCGCACGCTCGCCGGCTGTGCGCTGCCCCGGCTCGCGGGCACCGACCTCGTGGAACTCGCCGGTCTGCTCGCAGCCACGGAACCGGGCACTCCGGGTGGACAATTCCGACATGACCGACCCAAGCATCCCCTCTCTGGATGACCGGATCACCGGCAGTCTCCTCGGGGCCGCCGTGGGCGACGCCCTCGGCGGCCCCGTCGAGGGCTACACCCCGGAGCAGATCGCCGAACGCCACGGCGGTCGCGTCACCGGCGTCGTCGGCCCCTGGAACGGCGCCGAATGGCGCACCGCCCGCCCCATCGCGCCGTACCACAAGGGCGACGGACACGTCACCGACGACACCCTGATGACCCACGCCCTGATCCGGGTGTACGAGAAGGTCCGCGACCACCTCGACGCCCACGCGGTCGCCGAGCACCTCGTCCCCGAACTCATGGACCGCACCGTCTGGATCCCCGAACTGGAGGCCGAGGCCCTTCCCCTCCAGCGGATCTTCCTCGCCGAGAAGTGGATCGTGACCCGGCTCCACTACGGCCACGCCGACCCCCGCGAGGCCGGCACCGGGAACATCGTGAACTGCGGCGCGGCCATGTACATGGCCCCCGTCGGCCTGGTCAACGCCGCCAACCCGCCCGCCGCCTACGCCGAGGCCCTCGACATCGCGGGCGCCCACCAGTCCTCGTACGGGCGCGAGGCCGCGGGCGTCTTCGCGGCTGCGGTGGCGGCGGCCTGCCTGCCCGGCGCGACGCCCGGATCGGTCGTCGAGGCGACCCTGTCGCTGGCCAAGGACGGCACCCGGGCGGCGATCGAGGCGGTCGCCGACGTCGCCGCCGCCCACCGCGACTTCGAGACGGCGCTGGCCCCCTTGCGGCGGGCCGTCGCCCCCTTCGACTCGGTCGGCCCCGACTACCGCAGGCCCTCCCTCGACGCCCGCCGCCCCTCCCGCCTCCACGCGATCGAGGAACTGCCGATCGCCCTCGGCATGCTCCTGGTCGGCGAGGGCGACTACCGCCGTACGGTCCTGGGCGCGGTCAACTACGGCCGCGACTGCGACTCCATCGCCACCATGGCGGGCGCGATCAGCGGCGCCCTGCACGGCGCGTCCGCCGTCCCCGCCGAGTGGGCCAAACAGGTCGCCGAGGCCAGCCGCCTCGACCTGCACGCCCCGGCGACCGCCCTCGCCCGGGTGACCCACGAGGTGTTCCTGCGCGACGTCCGGCGCCACGAGGCCCACGCCTGCGCCTACGCGGCCCTGACCGGCGGCACCGCCCGATGACCCGCGCCGCCGTCCCCGCACCGGACACCCCGACGCCCGCCACGGATCCCCCGCAGGAGCGCGCGCAGGATCCCGGCGACCGAGCCGGCGCTCCCGCCCCCGCCCCACCCCTCCGCCTCACCTGGGTCCAGCCCGAGGACCTGGTGGGGCACGAACTGCGGCAGGCCCACGAGGACGGCAGGGACGCCCGCGCCCTCGCCGCCCGCTGGTACGCGGCAGGCGGCCACCCCGCGCCCCCGACGGCCGGCGCCTCCCCGGTCGCGCGGCCCGAACTGCGGCCGCTCGCCGAGGAGATCCTGGACGCCCTGGCCGAACTCCCCTCTCCCCTGGCCGCCCACGAGCCCACCGACCTCGCCGCCATCATCGCCGCCTGCCCCGACTGGCCGGACGAGCCGCCCGCGACCACGAGGGGGACGGCGGGCGGCGAGGCCCTGCGGGACCGGCTGCACGCCGCCTGGCTGGGCCGCGCCGCCGGCTGCCTCCTGGGCAAGCCGGTGGAGAAACTGCCCCTCTCCGCCATCCGCGCCCTCGCCCGCGCCACCGGCAACTGGCCCCTCGCCGACTGGTTCACGGCCCGCGGCGTTCCCGGCGACCTCCTCGCCGCCCATCCCTGGAACCGCCGTTCCGCCGCCACCTCCCTCGCCGAGAACATCGACGGCATGCCCGAGGACGACGACCTCAACCACCCCCTCCTGGGCCTCCTGCTCCTCCAGCGCCACGGCCGCGGCTTCACCACCGCCGACCTCGCCCGGATCTGGCTCGACGCACTGCCCGCCGGCCGCACCTTCACCGCCGAACGGATCGCCTACCGCAACCTCCTCGACGGCGTCGAACCACCCCTCACCGCCTCCCGCCGCAACCCCTTCCGCGAGTGGATCGGCGCCCAGATCCGCGCCGACGTCCACGGCTGGACCCACCCCGGCAACCCGGCCGCAGCCGCCCGGCAGGCCCACCGGGACGCGGTGCTCACCCACACCGGCAACGGCGTGTACGGCGCCATGTTCGTCGCCGCCGCCCTCGCCACCGCCGCCGGCGGCACCGCGGACGTGCACCGCGCCCTGACCGCCGGGCTGTCCGTCGTACCGCCGCGGTCACGGCTCGCCCGCGCCGTACGCGAGGGCATCGAGGCCGCCCGCACCGGCGCCCCCTTCGACACCGTGGTGGACCGGCTCCACGCCCGGCTCGGCGGGTATCACTGGGTCCATGCCGTGCCCAACGCCGCCCTCCTCGCCGCCGCCCTCACCCACGCCGACGGCGACTTCACCCGCTCCATCTGCGCGGCCGTCTCCGGCGGCTGGGACACCGACTCCAACGGCGCCACCGCCGGTTCGCTCGCGGGCCTCCTCACCGGCCGGCCCGACCGGCTGCCCGAACGCTGGACCGCCCCCCTGAAGAACCGCCTCTCGACCTCGGTGCCGTCCTTCGACGGCATCGGCTTCGACACCCTGGCCGCACTGACGCACTCGGAGGCAGTACGCCCATGACCAGCATCGTCGTGCTCGGCAGCACGAACATGGACCTCGTGGCCTATGTGGCCAAGGCCCCCGGCCGCGGAGAGACCGTCACCGGCCGCGACTTCCGCACCGTGCCCGGAGGCAAGGGCGCCAACCAGGCCGTCGCCGCCGCCCGCGCGGGCGCCGAGGTCTCCATCATCGGCGCCGTCGGCGCCGACGACTTCGGCCTGCGGCTGCGCGCCGCCCTCGAACACAGCGGCGTCGACACCGACCTGCTGCGCACCGTCGAAGGCCCCTCCGGCACCGCCCACATCGTCGTCGACGACGAGGGCGGCAACGCGATCGTCGTCATCCCCGGCGCCAACGGCACCGTCACCTCCCTCACCCACGGCGACGAGGCACTCATCGCCACCGCCGACGCCCTGCTCCTCCAGCTCGAACTCCCCCTCGCCGTGGTCGCCGAGGGCGCCCGCGCCGCCCGCGAGCGGGGCGTGCGCACCGTCCTCACCCCCGCCCCCGCCCGAGCCCTGCCGACCGAACTCCTCTCCGTCACCGACCTGCTGGTGCCCAACGAACACGAGGCCGCCGCCCTCACCGGCCACACCGACCCCCTCGCCGCCGCCCGCTCCCTGCTGGACGACGTGCCCGAGGTGGTCGTGACCCTCGGGGCCGCCGGCTGCCTCTACGCCGCCCGCGGCGCCGATCCGGTGACCGTGCCGACGCCCCGCGTCCGGGCCGTCGACACCACCGCGGCGGGCGACACCTTCGTGGGAGCCCTCGCCGTCGCCCTCGCCGAGGGACGGCCCGCCCCGGAGGCCCTCGCCTGGGCGTCGGCCGCCGCCGCCCTCTCGGTCCAGCGCGAGGGCGCGTCCACCTCCATGCCGTACCGCACCGAGATCGACGCCGCCGCCGCGGACCTGGAGGGCCACCGCGTATGAACACCGCCACCCCCGCCGCCACCCCGGCGGCCACCCCTCCGCTGCACGGACTGCGCGTCCTCGACCTCGCCACCCTCTTCGCCGGCCCGCTCGCCGCGATGATGCTCGGCGACTTCGGCGCCGACGTCGTCAAGATCGAGCACCCGCGCAAGCCGGACCCCTCGCGCGGCCACGGCCCCGCCAAGGACGGCGTCGGCCTGTGGTGGAAGGTCCTCGGCCGCAACAAGCGGACCATGACCCTCGACCTGTCCACCCCCGGCGGCCGCGACACCCTGCTGCGGCTCGCCGCCGACGCCGACGTCGTCGTGGAGAACTTCCGCCCCGGCACCCTGGAACGCTGGGGCCTCGGCTGGGAGGAGCTCTCCACCGTCAACCCGCGCCTCGTGCTGACCCGGGTCACCGGCTTCGGCCAGTTCGGCCCGTACTCCCACCGCCCCGGCTTCGGCACCCTCGCCGAGGCCATGAGCGGCTTCGCCGCGATCACCGGCGAACCGGACGGCCCGCCGACCCTGCCCCCGTTCGGCCTCGCCGACTCCGTCGCCGCCCTGGCCACCGCGTACGCCGTGATGACCGCGCTCACCGCGCGGCACACCACCGGCCGGGGCCAGGTCGTCGACATGGCCATCATCGAACCGATGCTCTCCGTCATCGGCCCCCACCCTCTCTGGTACGACCAGCTCGGCTACGTCCAGCCCCGCACCGGCAACCGCTCCCGCAACAACGCCCCCCGCAACACCTACCGCACCGCCGACGGCTCCTGGGTCGCCGTCTCCACCTCCGCCCAGTCGATCGCCGAACGGGTGCTGCGGCTCGTCGGCCGCCCGGAGCTGACCGACGAACCCTGGTTCGCCGACGGCACCGGCCGGGCCGCGCACGCGGACGTCCTCGACGAGGCCGTCGGCTCCTGGATCGCCCACCGCACCCGCGACGAGGTCATGGCCGCCTTCGAGAAGGCGGAGGCGGCCGTCGCCCCCGTCTACGACGTCCGGGACGTCCTCGACGACCCTCAGTTCCAGGCCCTCGGCACCGTCACCGAGGTCCCCGACCCCGAGCTCGGCCCGATCCGGATGCAGAACGTGCTCTTCCGGCTCTCCGACACCCCCGGCGCCGTCCGCTGGGCCGGCCGCCCGCACGGCGCCGACACCGCCGAGCTCCTCACCGAGCTCGGCCTGACCGCAGCCGAGATCGACACCCTGCGCGCCGAAGGAGCCGTATGAACCCGGCCGCCCCTCCCCTGACCTGGCTCTACGCCCCCGGCGACCGACCCGAGGTCGTACAGAAGGCAATCGCCTCCGGGGCCGACGTGGTCATCGTCGACCTGGAGGACGCGGTGGCCCCGGACCGCAGGGCCTACGCCCTGGGCGCCACCGCCGAACTGCTCGCCGACCCCCAGCCCGTACCGGTCCACGTCCGCATCCACGCACCCCGCGACATCCCCTTCCTGGCGTCCCTCCCCGGCCTGGTCGCCCTGCGTGTTCCCAAGGTGACACACGCCACTGACATCGGCCGGATCGTGGAGCTCTCCCGGGGGCTCCCCCTCTACCCGCTGCTGGAGAACGCCCTGGGCGTGGAGCACGCCTACGCCATCGCCACCGCCCATCCCTCGGTCCACGGCCTCGCCCTCGGCGAGGCCGACCTCGGCGCCGACCTGGGCGTCCGGGACGACCGCGGCCTCGACTGGCCGCGCAGCCGGGTCGTGGTCGCCGCCCGGGCGGCCGGCCTGCCGCCCCCGGTGCAGTCGGTCCACCCGGACGTCCGTGACCTCGACGCCCTCGCGGAAGGCTGTGCCCGGGGCCGGGCCATGGGCTTCCTGGGCCGGGCCGCCATCCACCCCCGCCAGCTCCCGGTCATCGAGCGGGCCTACCTCCCCACCGCGGACGAGATCGCCGCGGCCGAGGAGGTGGTCAAGGCGGCGGAGGCCCAGGAGGGTGCCCTCACCCTTCCCGACGGCCGCTTCGTCGACCCGGCGGTCGTCACCGGCGCCCGCCGCGTCCTGGCCCTCGCCGCCCGCCGGGCCTGAGCGGCGCAAACGGCGGAGGGCCGCCGGGACCCAGCGGTCCCGGCGGCCCTCCGCCGTGCGTGTCGTACGGGCTCAGCGCCCGCCGGCACCGTTGCCGGCGCCGTCCTTGTCCTTCGCCCGGTCCTTCTCCTCGGCTCCGGCCTCGTCCTCGGCGGCCTCGTCCTTGGTGAACGTGACCGGGGTCGCGTCGGCCGGGGCGGCGTCGGCCGGGGCCGCGTCCTCGGCGGTCGCACCGGCCTCCCCGGCGGCATCGGCGTCGCCGGCCGCCGCGGTCGCACCCGCCTCGCCGTCGGTCCCGCCCTCCGGGGACTTCGCGTCGGAGCCGGCCGTCCTCTTCGGCTCCACGATCTCCTCGCGGCCCGGACGCCGCTTCGCCGAGATCACGATGTACGTGACGGCGAGCAGGAAGACGATGATCGCGGTCCACACGTTCAGCCGCAGGCCGAGGACGTGGTGGGCCTCGTCGACCCGCATGTACTCGATCCAGCCGCGGCCCGCGCAGTACGCGGCGACGTAGAGCGCGAAGGCCCGGCCGTGGCCCAGCCGGAAGCGGCGGTCGGCCCAGATGACCAGGAGCGCGACGCCGATGCACCACAGCGACTCGTAGAGGAAGGTCGGGTGGTAGACGCCCTCCACCCGGTTGGGTCCGGCGCTGATCTCCAGGCCCCACGGCAGGTCGGTCGGCTTGCCGTACAGCTCCTGGTTGAACCAGTTGCCCCAGCGGCCGACGGCCTGGGCGAGGGCGATGCCGGGCGCGATGGCGTCCGCGTACGCCGGGAGCGGGATGCCGCGGCGGCGGCAGCCGATCCAGGCGCCGACGGCGCCGAGCGCGATGGCGCCCCAGATGCCGAGGCCGCCCTCCCAGATCTTGAAGGCGTCGACCCAGTTCTCACCCTCGCTGAAGTACAGCTGGTAGTCGGTGATCACGTGGTAGAGCCGGCCGCCGACGAGGCCGAACGGCACCGCCCAGACGGCGATGTCGGCGACGGTGCCGGCGGTGCCGCCCCGGGCGATCCAGCGCTTGTTGCCGAGCCAGACGGCGACGAAGACACCGAGGATGATGCAGAAGGCATAGCCGCGCAGCGGGATCGGTCCGAGGTGGATCACGCCGGTCGACGGGCTGGGAATGTAGGCAAGGTCCATGGCAGGACCGACGCTACCCTGCCGGGCGGGCCCGGCGGCAGCCAGCCCGGCAACTTCTCCGTAACTCCCGCGACCGGAGCCACGGGGACGCGGCTACCGCGAGGGACCGGCCCCGGCCGCCGGGGAGGCGGTGCCGGGCTTCTTGCCCTTGTTGGCCTCGGCGACCCACTTCTTCAGGTTCTCCGGGGAGATCTGCTCGTTCCCCTTCGTCGGGAAGACCGATTCGCCGTTGAGCAGCACGGACGGCGTGCCGCGGAAGTCGCTGTTGCGGAAGGCCTCGTTGGACTTGTCCACCCAGCTGTCATGGGTGCCGTCCTCGACACAGCTGCGGAAGGCGGGCGTGTCGAGCCCGGGGACCTTCGCGGCCAGCTCGATGAGCTTGTCGTTCTTCGCGAAGGCGTCGTCGGTCTCCTGCGGCTGGTTGATGTAGAGCACGTCGTGGTACGCCGTGAACTTCCCGGCGTCCTGGGCGCAGGCGGCGGCGTTGGCGGCGCGCAGGGAGCCGCTGCCGCCCATGTTCCGGTCGATGAGGGTGGCGAGGTGGTACTCGGTCTTGAGCGCGCCCGCCGCCTCCAGCTCGTGGATGGTGTCCCGGAAGGCGTTCTCGAAGGAGGCACAGGCCGGGCAGCGGAAGTCCTCCCAGATGGCGAGGGTGGACGGGGCGTCCGCCTTGCCGGTCTGGATGGCGGGCTTGTCGCCGCCGACGGCGCCGGCCGGCGGGACGACCGGGCCCGCCTTGTCGGAGCTGCCCTTGCCCCCGGTGTTGGCGGCGATCACGCCGACGACCGCGGCCAGGCCGAGGACGCCGACGACCGCGGCCGACACGATGAGGACGCGTCGCTGCTTCTCGCGGGCCTTCTCGCGCTCGCGCTGCTGTTGGAGGCGCTCCCGCGCGCTCCGGCTACTACCGTCTCGGTTCTTCTCGCTCACGCCCACAGCAACGAACCGGGGAGGCACGTACGCGCCTCCCCGGTCCGGAATCCACCCGTATGGGTTACGGAGTGCGGCGGACGCCCTCGGCGAGTTCGGCCGCCAGTTCCCTTACGGCGCCGAGCGCGGCGCTCTCGTCGCCGTCGGCGTCGAGGATCCGCTTGACGAAGGCGGAGCCGACGATGACGCCGTCGGCGAAGCCGGCCACCTCCTTGGCCTGCTCGGCGTTGGAGACGCCGAGGCCGACGCAGACGGGCAGCCCGCCGGCGGCCCTGGTGCGGCGGACGAGGTCGGCGGCCTGCTCGCCGACCGACTCGCGGGTGCCGGTGACGCCCATCAGGGAGGCGGCGTAGACGAAGCCGGAGCCGGCCGCGGTGATGGTGGCGAGGCGCTCGTCCTTGCTGCTGGGGGCGACGACGAAGACGGTGGCGAGACCGCGCTTGTCGGCGTGCTCCCTCCAGAGGGCGGACTCCTGGACCGGCAGGTCGGGCAGGATGCAGCCGGCGCCGCCGGCCGCGGCGAGCTCCTCGGTGAAGCGCTCGACGCCGTAGCGGTCGATGGGGTTCCAGTAGGTCATCACGAGGACCGGCTTGCCGGTGGCCTCGTGGGCCTCCCTGACCGTGCGCATCACGTCGGCGATCTTGACGCCGCCGCGCAGGGCGATGTCGTCGGCGGTCTGGATGACCGGCCCGTCGAGCACCGGGTCGCTGTGCGGCAGGCCGACCTCGACGACGTCGGCGCCGCCGTCGAAGACCGCCTTGACGGCGGCGATGCCGCCGTCCACGGTCGGGAAGCCGGCCGGGAGGTAGGCGATGAGCGCGGCCCGGTCCTCGGCCTTCGCCTTGGCCAGGGTGTCGCTGAGCAGCTGGATGTTGCCGGTCACTTGGCGTCCCCCGCGATCTCCGCGGTGCCGGCCTGGTCGGCGGTCACCTCGGCGTCGGTGTCGTACAGCCCGAAGTAGCGGGCGGCGGTGTCCATGTCCTTGTCGCCGCGTCCGGAGAGGTTGACGAGGATCAGCCCGTCCGGGCCGAGCTCCTTGCCGACCTCCAGGGCGCCCGCGAGGGCGTGGGCGGACTCGATGGCCGGGATGATGCCCTCGGTGCGGGAGAGCAGGCGCAGGGCCTGCATGGCGGCGTCGTCGGTGACGGCCCGGTACTCGCCGCGGCCGCTGTCCTTGAGGTAGGCGTGCTCGGGGCCGATGCCGGGGTAGTCGAGTCCGGCCGAGATCGAGTACGGCTCGGTGATCTGGCCCTCCTCGTCCTGGAGGACGTAGCTGCGGGAGCCGTGCAGGATGCCGGGCTCGCCGGCGGTGAGGGTGGCGGCGTGCTCGCCGGTCTCGACGCCGTGGCCGGCCGGTTCGCAGCCGATCAGCCGGACGGAGGCGTCCGGGACGAAGGCGTGGAAGAGGCCGATGGCGTTGGATCCGCCGCCGACGCAGGCGACGGCCGCGTCGGGGAGGCGGCCGGCGCGCTCCAGGACCTGCCGGCGGGCCTCGACGCCGATGACCCGGTGGAAGTCCCGGACCATGGCGGGGAAGGGGTGCGGGCCCGCGACGGTGCCGAAGAGGTAGTGGGTGCGGTCGACGTTGGCGACCCAGTCGCGGAACGCCTCGTTGATGGCGTCCTTGAGGGTGCGGCTGCCGGACTTCACGGCGACGACCTCGGCGCCGAGCATGCGCATGCGGGCGACGTTGAGGGCCTGGCGCTGGGTGTCGATCTCGCCCATGTAGATGGTGCAGTCGAGGCCGAAGAGCGCGCAGGCGGTGGCGGTGGCGACGCCGTGCTGACCGGCGCCGGTCTCGGCGATGACGCGGGTCTTGCCCATGCGCTTGGTGAGCAGGGCCTGGCCGAGCACGTTGTTGATCTTGTGCGAGCCGGTGTGGTTGAGGTCCTCCCGCTTGAGGAAGACGCGGGCACCGCCGGCGTGCTCGGCGAACCGGGGCACCTCGGTGAGGGCGCTGGGCCGGCCGGTGTAGTGGACCATCAGGTCGTTGAGCTCGCGGGCGAACTCGGGGTCGCTCTTGGCCTTGTCGTACTCGACGGCGACCTCGTCGACTGCGGCGACGAGGGCCTCCGGGATGAACTTGCCGCCGTAGGCCCCGAAGTAGCCCTCGGGCGACGGGACCTGACCCTCCGGGTCGGGAATGAAGAACTCGCTGATCGTCATGCGGTTGCTCCTCGCGGGGCGGGTGCCCCGGATACGCGTGCGGTTACGGGTGACGGTATGCGCGCGACTCCTCGGTCCCCGTGCGGACTCGCCCCGTGCGGGACGGTGCCCCGTCGCGGGCCTTCGCCCACGCCCGTCAGGCTGCCGGGGCGGTGCCCCGTACGGGCCGTGCCGGGCGGTGCGGGCTCGCCCGCCGGGCGGTGTCCGGCTGCCCCGCCCGTCGTGGGCGTTCGTTCCTCCCCCAGACGTCGTCCGGGGGTGCCCCCAGGCGGAACGGGTGGGCACAACGGACGGCGCCCTTCGCCGGGCCTCGGCTCCTCGCGGTGACGGTCACCACCAGGGCCCAGTGCCCTGGTGGTGCGGGCAGGCCCTGGTGGTGCGGGCAGGCACACGTGCGGAACGCGCCCGCACGGGGGCCGTCCCGTGGGCTGCCTGTCCCGTGCTGCGGGCGATCGCCCGCACGGCGCGTGGAGAGGGCAGGGCGAGAGGCTGGTGAGGGGGTTGGGGAGTCGTCAGGAGACGCGCGCTCGGCGCGGGCGCCATCGCATGCCGTTGACCTGGCCCGGCTCGTCGCCGATCACGTACCGCACGCGGCGCCCGTGCACCCGGCGCGCCGGCGCGCGGCAGCCGCGGGGGCGGCAGCCACGGGCGAGGCGGGCGGCGATGGGCATGGTGGGGTCAGCTCCGGCCGTGACGCAGGGCGGGGTGGGCACCGGCGGCGACGAGGTCGGCGACGGCGGCCTTGGGGTCGCGGCCGGTGACCAGCGACTCGCCGACGAGGACCGCGTCGGCCCCGGCGTTGGCGTAGGCGATCAGGTCGTGCGGGCCGCGGATGCCGGACTCGGCGATCTTGACGATGCCGGCCGGGATCTCGGGGGCGACGCGCTCGAAGGTGGAGCGGTCCACCTTGAGGGTCTTCAGGTTGCGGGCGTTGACGCCGATGACACGGGCGCCCGCCTCGACGGCCCGCTCGACCTCTTCCTCGTCGTGGACCTCGACCAGCGGGGTCAGGCCGATGGACTCGGCACGCTCGATGAGGGAGACGAGGGCCTCCTGCTCCAGGGCGGCCACGATGAGCAGCGCGAGGTCCGCGCCGTACGCCCGTGCCTCCCAGAGCTGGTACGCGGTGACGATGAAGTCCTTGCGCAGGACCGGGATGTCGACCCGGGCGCGGACGGCCTCCAGGTCGGCGAGCGAGCCGCCGAAGCGGCGCTGCTCGGTGAGGACGGAGATGACGGCGGCACCGCCGGCCTCGTAGTCGGCGGCGAGGCCGGCCGGGTCGGCGATGGCGGCGAGCGCGCCCTTGGACGGGCTGGAGCGCTTGACCTCGCAGATCACCTTGACGCCGTCGCCGCGCAGTGCGGCGACGCCGTCCTTGGCCTGCGGGGCCTTGGCGGCGCGCTCCTTGAGCTCGTCGAGGGAGACCCGCGCCTGCCGCTCTGCGAGGTCGGCGCGCACGCCGTCGATGATCTCGTCGAGCACACTCACGCGAGAGGCCCCCTTCCGGGACTGGTGACGGTGTTGTTCAGCCATGTCGATGGTATCCGCAGGTGGGCCCCGGACCCGCATCGGCGGGAGCCGCGTCCCATCTGCTGGGACTTACGGGCAGGTCAGGGGGCGAGCGCGGAGCCGAACGGAAGGTTGCGTACGAGGGTGAAAAGGGCCAGCACGGTGCCGATCCCCCACCACCAGGCCGGGGGGACGGCCAGCCGCATGGGGAGACCGCGAACGGCGCGAACCAGCCAGATGACCATGACGGCCGCGAAGACCCCGTAGCCGACGACGGCGAGCGCGTTGGCCCCCAGGGCGGCGCCGAGGTCGCCGTGCACGAAGGCGTGGGCACTGCGCAGCCCGCCGCAGCCGGGGCAGTAGACGCCGGTGAAGCGCAGCAGGGGGCAGACCGGGTAGTGGCCGGGTTCGTTGGGGTCGACGGTCCCTACGTACGCGAAGGCGGCGGCGACCCCGGCGAGGGCGCCCAGCGGGGTGAGGAGGCGCTGGGCGAGCGGCCTGGGCCGCGGGGCGTACGGGCCGGCGGCCGTGGCCCAGGGGCTCGCGGGGGGGGTGGGGGCGCCCGGCGGGGCCGCTGAGGCCCGGGGGCCAGCCGCCCCCGAGGCCGCCGCGTCCGTCACGGGCCCCGTCTCCGGTCCCGGCCCCGTGTCCGGCCCCGGTCCCGTGCCCGGTGCCGGTCCCGTGCCCGGTGCCGTCGTGGGTCCCGTCGTCGGATTCGAATCCATCCGGTGATTCTCGCTCCTGACGCGCGAAGGCGCAGCCCCGCCTCGCGGGGCTGCGCCTTCGGGGTGACGCGGGGGTGTCAGGCGCCGGTCTTCTCGAGGGCCCTGGCGGTGGCGGCCTCGCGGGCGGCGGCGACGTCGGCCGATTCCTTCGGCATGCCGAGGCCCGCGATCTTCATCGCCCCGCCGACGACACCGCCGAGGACGATGACGCCGATACCGGCCCAGAAACCGGGCACGTTGGCCGCCACCATGAAGACGCCGGCGATGCAGAAGCCGATGAAGGAGATGATGACACCGGTCCAGGCGGCCGGGGTGTGTCCGTGGGCGCTGCCCGCCATGAGTTGCTCCTCGTTGATGTTGCGCGGTGGTGACGTCTCATTCTCCCGCACATGGGGGCGCGGCGATGAATCGGGGTGCCCGAACGGTCACGCGTCGCGACCGGGCACGGTGTGCGCTAGCCGTGCGTCGGGTCCTCGCCGCGGTCGAGGGCCTTCCACAGGTCCTCGGGGCGGTCGGGGTCGACGGCCGCGGGGCGGCGGGCGGCGCGGGGGGCGCCGGTGCGTTCGTAGCGTCCGCCCATGGCCGGCCAGGACTTGCCGAAGCGGAGGGCGAAGAGGCCGGCGGCGAGGATGAGGAGCGCGCCGGCGGCGGTGACGTAGGGCCAGGCGGTGTGGCTGAGTCCGCCGACCACGGCGGCGGTGTTGCCGCTGATCCGGGCGGCCTCGGCGTTCAGGGCGGTGCTGTCGGAGGCGCCGAGGACCGCGGCGAGGGCCGCTCCCGCGCCGCTCAGGGCGAGCAGGGCGGCGACCAGGGTGCGGCCGGCGCGGCGGACGGCGAAGACGGCGACGAGCGCGGCGAGGCCGACGATCGCGAGGGCGGTCGGCACGCCGGTGACGGCGCCGCCGTCGGCCTCCACCGGGACGGTGCCGCCGCCGACGGACGCGGTGCCCTCGGCCCAGATCTGGCCGGCGGAGAGCAGTACGACGGTGGCTCCGAGGGCGCCGAGCAGCAGGGCCGCGGCCAGGCTGCGGCGGGCGCCGGAGGGGGCGGCGCCGCCCGGTCGGGCGGCTCGGGGCTGGGGTACGGGTACGGCACTCACGTACCCCACTATCCCCTACCGCCTCGCGAACCGGTCATCCCGGTCACGGCGTCCCCGTCCGCCGTGCGCTCCGGACGGGGCCGGCCCGGCGGTCGGCCGGTGGCCGGCCGGTGGCCGTGCGGGGTCAGCCGGCGGTCATCCGGTTGGCCGTGTGGACGGCCCGGAGGACGGCCGCGGCCTTGTTGCGGCACTCGTTGTCCTCGGCGACCGGGTCGGAGTCGGCGACGACACCGGCTCCCGCCTGCACGTACGCGGTGCCGTCGCGCAGCAGCGCCGTACGGATGGCGATGGCGGTGTCGGAGTCGCCGGCGAAGTCCAGGTAGCCGACGCATCCGCCGTACAGGCCGCGCCGGGAGGGTTCGAGCTCCTCGATGATCTGCATGGCGCGCGGCTTGGGCGCCCCGGAGAGGGTGCCGGCGGGGAAACAGGCGGTGAGGACGTCGAAGGCGGTCTTCCCCTCGGCGACCTTGCCGGTCACGGTGGAGACGATGTGCATGACGTGCGAGTAGCGCTCGATCGACATGAAGTCGACGACCTCGACGGAGCCCGGCTCGCAGACCCGGCCCAGGTCGTTGCGGCCGAGGTCGACGAGCATGAGGTGCTCGGCGCGCTCCTTGGGGTCGGCGAGCAGTTCCTCGGCGAGGTCGTGGTCCTCCTGCGGGGTGGCGCCGCGGTGCCGGGTGCCGGCGATGGGGTGGAGCATCGCGTGCCCGTCCTCGACCTTGACCAGCGCCTCCGGCGAGGAGCCGACGACGTCGAAGCCGTTCTCGAAGCGGAACAGGTACATGTACGGGGAGGGGTTGGTGGCCCGCAGCACCCGGTAGACGTCGAGGGCGGAGGCGGTGCAGGGGGTCTCGAACCGCTGCGAGGGCACGACCTGGAACGCCTCGCCGGCCCGGATCCGCTCCTTGATGTCCTCGACGGCGTCCTGGTAGGCGGGCCCGCCCCACCGGGCCGAGAACTCCGGCAGCTCGGAGGCGGGCAGCGCGGCGGGGGCGGCCGTGGCCGGGCGGGCCAGGTCGGCCTCCATCGCGTCGAGGCGGGCCACGGCCCCCGCGTACGCCTCGTCGACACCGGTGTCCAGGTCGTTGTGGTTGATCGCGTTGGCGATCAAGAGGACCGTGCCGTCCCAGTGGTCGAGGACGGCGAGGTCGCTGGTGAGCAGCATGGTGAGCTCGGGGAGCCGCAGGTCGTCGCGACCGTGCTCGCCGATGCGCTCCAGGCGGCGCACGATGTCGTAGCCGAGGTAGCCGACCATGCCGCCGGTGAACGGCGGCATGCCGGAGGCCAGGTCGCGCGGGGTGTGGAGGGTCTCGACGGTGGCGCGCAGCGCGGCGAGCGGGTCGCCGTCGACGGGCACGCCGACCGGCGGGGTGCCGAGCCAGTGCGCCTCGCCGTCCTTCACCGTCAGGGTGGCGTCGCTGCGGACGCCGATGAAGGAGTAGCGGGACCAGCTGCGGCCGTTCTCCGCGGATTCGAGGAGGAAGGTGCCGGGGCGTTCGGCGGCGAGCTTGCGGTAGAGCCCGACCGGGGTGTCGCCGTCCGCGAGGAGCCTGCGGCTGACGGGGATGACGCGGCGGTCGGCCGCCAGCTTGCGGAAGGTCTCGAGATCCATGGCGCCAGACCCTACTCGGCCGCGAGGAGGACGTCGGTGTCGAAGCAGGTGCGCGTGCCGGTGTGGCAGGCGGCGCCGACCTGGTCGACCTTGACGAGCACGGTGTCGGCGTCGCAGTCGAGGGCGACGGACCTGACGTGCTGGACGTGCCCGGAGGTGTCTCCCTTGACCCAGTACTCCTGGCGGCTGCGGGACCAGTAGGTGCAGCGGCCGGTGGTGAGGGTGCGGTGGAGGGCCTCGTCGTCCATCCAGCCGAGCATGAGCACCTCACCGGTGTCGTACTGCTGGGCGATGGCGGGGACCAGGCCGTCGGGGCTGCGCCTGAGGCGGGCGGCGATGGCCGGGTCGAGATCGCTGGAGGTCCGGGGCGGCGTGCTGCTCATGGGGCCATTGTGCCGTGGGTGCCGGGGGTGTCCGGCGGTGCGTCCACTGGGCGGACCGGCGGCGATCGCCGTACGCTGGCGACCATGTCGACCCATGCCAAGCGTGAACGGCTTCTGCTCGCCGATCTGTTGGAGGCGGCCGGTCCGGACGCCCCGACGCTCTGCGAGGGGTGGCGGACCCGGGACCTGGCGGCCCATGTGGTGGTGCGCGAGCGCCGGCCGGACGCGGCGGCCGGCACCGTCGTGCCGGTGCCGGCGCTGAAGGCGCGCCTCGACCGGGTGCAGGAGGAGTTCGCCGGGAAGCCGTACGAGGAGCTGATCCAGCTGATCCGTACGGGGCCGCCGCGGATGTCCCCGTTCACCATCAAGCAGGTGGACGAGGGGGCGAACGTCGTCGAGTTCTACGTCCACGCGGAGGACGTGCGCCGGGCCCAGCCGGACTGGTCGCCGCGGGAGCTCGACCCGGTCTTCGCCGACGCCCTGTGGTCCCGTCTGGAGAAGTCGGCCCGGCTGCTCGGCCGCAAGGCACCGGTGGGCCTGGTGCTGCGCCGCCCCGACGGCCAGACGGTGGTGGCGCGCCGCGGCACCCCGGTGGTGACGGTGTCCGGGGAGCCGGGCGAGTTGATGATGTTCCTCTTCGGGCGCCAGGACGCGGCGAAGGTGGAGCTGGACGGCGAGCAGGAGGCCGTGGAGCGGCTGCACGCGGCGAAGCAGCTGGGGATCTGAGCGGTCTTCCCGCTCGGGGCGGCCCGGGGCGCGCGCCTACCCGGGCAGTTCGGCCTCGCGCACGGAGGTGACGAGGAGGCCGTAGACGCCGGAGAGGGCGCAGACGGCCGCGCTCACCCCGTACACCGGGCCGAGGCCCCACAGGCCGATCGCCGCGCCCGTGAGCGGGAAGGTGAGCGGGGCGAGGCCGAGGGAGCACAGGCCGGCCACGGCGGTGACCCGGCCGAGGTAGGCGGGGTCGCAGGCGGTCTGGAGGAGCGCGGTGCACAGCGCTCCGGACAGTCCGGCGAACAGGCCGATGGCCAGGGCGAGGGCGACGGCCGCCGGCAGCGGCGCGGCGTGGCCGAGGGCGGCGATCGAGGCGGCGCCGAGCAGCATGGTCCAGCCGCTGACCAGGCCGGCGCGCGGGACGCGACCGCGGACGGTCAGGACGAGCGAGGCCGCGCCCGCGCCGGTCCCGAAGCCGGCGAGGACCCAGCCGATGCCGGAGGCGCCCCAGCCGCGCTGCTCGGCGAGGACGGCGAGGCCGACGTTGAGGGGGCCGACGAAGCCGAGGTCGCTGAGGAGCACGATGACCATCAGGGGACCGAGGAGGCGGTGGCCTCGCAGGTAGCGCAGGCCGGCGGCGAGGTCACCGAGCGCGGTGCCGGTGCCGGGCCGGTGCCCGGCGGGCAGCGCGCGCGGCCGGAGCGCGCACAGCAGGGGCAGCGAGAGGGCGAAGAGCAGTCCGGCGAGGCCGAAGGCGGTCGCGGGGCCGCCGACGGCGACGGCGAGGCCGCCCAGCGGGGCGCCGACGACGGCGCCGAGGCGCTGGGCGAGGCCGCGCATGCCCTGGACGCGGGCGAGCTGGTCATGGGCGGCGATACGGGCCGGCAGGGCACCGACGGCCGGCAGGAAGAGGGCGTCGACGGCCCCGAAGACGAGCGCGACGGCGGCGAGGGCCCAGAGGCCGGGCGAGGCGACGAGGAGGGCCGCGGCGAGCCCGAGGACGACGACGCAGCGCACGGCGTCGGAGCCGATGACGACCCGGTGCGGACCGAGCCGGTCGGCGACCACTCCCCCGCCGAGCAGGAGCAGCGCCCGGGGCACGGCCGCGACGGCCATGACGAGTCCCGCCTGGCCGGGGGTGCCGCCGCTGACGGCGGCCCAGGCGAGGGCCAGGTGGTAGACGCTGTCGCCGAGCGTGGACGCGGTGTACGCACCGGCCCAGCGCAGCACGCGGGGGTCGCGGTGGGCGGGCCGGCCGGCGCGGGACGGGTCGGCACGGAACGGGGCGGAACCGGTCGGGGCGGTACGGGGCGGGGTGGGACGGGGCGGAACCGGTCGGGGCGGTACGGGGCGGGGTGGGACCGGCCGGCGGGGTGGCCGTCATGCGCGGTAGGGGAAGCCGTGGAGGTGGACGGCGACGTTCTCGCGGCCCTCGGTGGCTCCGGCGGCCTCGGCGGCGCGGGCGGCCTGGTCGTACTTCCTGACGACGGCGTCCAGCTCCTCGCCCAGGGCGGCGAGTTCGGCGGCGGTGAGACGGGGCAGCCACTCGGAGCTGACGGCGGCGGAGCGCCATGCGTCCGGCCAGGTGAGGCGCTCGTCGAGGAAGCGGCGGTGCATCTGGGTGCGCTGCTCCTCGAGGGTGCGGCCGAAGGCGGCGTTCGCGGCGACGAGCTCGGGGGTGTCGCGGATGTCCTCCTCGCGGATGGCGAAGCCGTACGAACTGGGCTGCCACCAGCGCTCGCGGCCGTCGGCGGACTGCGCGGGAGCCTCCTCGACGAGCCCGCCCTCGGCGAGCTTGCGCAGGTGGTAGCTGACGAGCGAGACGGCCTCGTCGACCTGTTCGGCGAGCTGGGACGCGGTGGCGGTGCGGGCCACGAAGAGGGCGCGGTACAGACGCATGCGCAGCGGGTGCGAGACGGCCTTGAGCGTGCCGAGATCGGTGATCCGGCGCGTCTCGTTCTCGGGGGAGGGCGAGGTCATGCCTCGGAGCCTAGATACGCAAGAAAAATTGCGCAATGGAAATTGCACGCATGCTCCCGCGCGTCGGCCAGGCGGCGGAGAAAGGGAGAAGGGCCCCCGAAGGGGCCCTCACAGCGTGGAACAGTGCCTCAGCGGACCTCGTGGCCCGCTTCCCGCAGCGTCTGCTTGACCTCGCCGATCCGCAGGTCACCGAAGTGGAACACGGAGGCGGCGAGCACCGCGTCCGCACCCGCTTCGACCGCGGGCGGGAAGTCGGCGAGCCGGCCCGCGCCGCCGGAGGCGATCACCGGGACGGTCACGTGCTTGCGCACGGCCGCGATCATCTCGGTGTCGTAGCCGTCCTTCGTGCCGTCCGCGTCCATCGAGTTCAGCAGGATCTCCCCGGCGCCCAGCTCGGCGGCCCGGTGGGCCCACTCGACGGCGTCGATGCCGGTGCCCTTGCGGCCGCCGTGCGTCGTCACCTCGAAGGAGCCGGACGGGGTGCGGCGGGCGTCGACCGACAGGACGAGGACCTGGCGGCCGAAGCGCTCGGCGATCTCCTGGATCAGCTCGGGGCGGGCGATGGCGGCCGTGTTCACGCCCACCTTGTCGGCCCCGGCCCGCAGCAGGCGGTCGACGTCCCCGGCCGAGCGCACGCCACCGCCGACGGTGAGCGGGATGAAGACCTGCTCGGCGGTGCGGCGCACCACGTCGTAGGTGGTCTCCCGGTTGCCCGAGGAGGCGGTGATGTCCAGGAAGGTCAGCTCGTCGGCGCCCTCGGCGTCGTACAGCTTGGCCATCTCGACCGGGTCGCCGGCGTCCCGGAGGTTCTGGAAGTTGACGCCCTTGACCACCCGGCCGTTGTCCACGTCCAGGCAGGGGATCACCCGTACGGCGAGGCTCATCGGCCCTCCTCCCCCCGGTACGCCTCGACCTCGACCTCGACGACGAGGCGCGGGTCGACGAAACCGGAGACGATGATCATCGACGCGGCCGGACGGACGGCGTCGAACAGCTCCTTGTGGGCGCGGCCGACCTCGTCGACGTCCCGCGCGTGCGTGATGTACATGCGGGTGCGCACGACGTGCTCGGCCCCCAGGCCCAGCTGCTCGAGGGCGTCGAAGGCGACGTTGAAGGAGTTCACGGCCTGCTCGTACGGACCGCCGTCGGCGATCTGGCCGCCCACCACGGAGGTGCAGCCCGAGACCAGGACGGTCCCGTTCGGCAGCTCGACCGCGCGGGAGTAGCCGAACTGCTCCTCCCAGGGGGCGCCCGTCACGACCCTGCGTACGGAGTCGCTCATGCGGCGGCCACCGCCTTCAGGGCGTCCTCCAGGGTGAACGCCTTGGCGTACAGCGCCTTGCCGACGATGGCGCCCTCGACGCCCAGCGGGACGAGTCCGGCCAGCGCCCGCAGGTCGTCCAGGGAGGACACGCCGCCGGAGGCGACGACCGGCTTGTCGGTGGCCGCACAGACGTTCTTCAGGAGCTCCAGGTTGGGGCCCTGCAGCGTGCCGTCCTTGGCGATGTCGGTGACGACGTAACGGGCGCAGCCCTCGGAGTCGAGGCGGGCGAGCGTCTCGTAGAGGTCGCCGCCGTCGCGGGTCCAGCCGCGGCCCTTCAGGGTGGTGCCGCGCACGTCCAGACCGACGGCGATCTTGTCGCCGTGCTCGGCGATGACCTTGGCGACCCACTCGGGGGTCTCCAGGGCGGCGGTGCCCAGGTTGACGCGGGTGCAGCCGGTGGCGAGGGCGGCGGCCAGCGAGGCGTCGTCGCGGATGCCGCCGGACAGCTCGACCTTGATGTCCATCGCCTCGGTGACCTGGCGGACCAGCTCCCGGTTGTCGCCGGTGCCGAAGGCGGCGTCCAGGTCGACCAGGTGCAGCCACTCGGCGCCGGAGCGCTGCCAGGCGAGGGCGGCCTCGAGCGGGGAGCCGTAGGAGGTCTCGGTGCCGGACTCGCCGTGGACGAGGCGGACGGCCTGGCCGTCGCGGACGTCGACGGCCGGGAGCAGTTCAAGCGTGCGGGACATCAAAGCGTTCCGATCCAGTTGGTGAGGAGCTGGGCGCCGGCGTCACCGGACTTCTCGGGGTGGAACTGGGTCGCCCACAGGGCACCGTTCTCCACCGCGGCGACGAACGGCTCGCCGTGGGTGGCCCAGGTGACCTTGGGGGCACGGAGGTTGGGGTTGCCGATCTCCAGCGTCCAGTCGCGCACCGCGTAGGAGTGCACGAAGTAGAACCGGGCGTCGGCGTCCAGGTCCGCGAACAGCTCGCTGCCCTCGGGCGCGTCGACCGTGTTCCAGCCCATGTGGGGCACGACGGGGGCGTTCAGCGGCTCGACCGTGCCGGGCCACTCGTCGAGGCCCTCGGTCTCCACGCCGTGCTCGATGCCCCGGGCGAAGAGGATCTGCATGCCGACGCAGATGCCCATGACGGGGCGGCCGCCGGACAGGCGGCGGCCGACGATCCAGTCGCCGCGGGCCTCCTTGAGGCCCTGCATGCAGGCGGAGAAGGCGCCGACGCCGGGGACGAGGAGTCCGTCGGCGTTCATCGCCTTGTCGTAGTCACGGGTGATCTCGACGTCGGCGCCGACCCGGGCGAGGGCGCGCTCGGCGGAGCGCACGTTGCCGAAGCCGTAGTCGAAGACGACGACCTTCTTCGGTGCGGCCGCGCTCATGACCACACGTCCAGTCGCAGGACGCCGGCCGACAGGCACATGGCGGCACCGATGGAGAGCAGCACGATCAGGCTCTTGGGCATCTGCTGCTTGACGAAGGAGTAGATGCCGCCGAGCAGGAAGAGCCCGACGACGATGAGGACGGTGGAGAGTCCGTTCACGGTTACAGCGCGCCCTTCGTCGAGGGGAGGATGCCGGCGGCGCGCGGGTCGCGCTCGGAGGCGTAGCGCAGGGCGCGGGCCAGGGCCTTGAACTGGCACTCGACGATGTGGTGCGCGTTGCGCCCGTAGGGCACGTGCACGTGCAGGGCGATCTGCGCCTGGGCGACGAAGGACTCCAGGATGTGCCGGGTCATCGTCGTGTCGTAGGAGCCGATCATCGGCGCCATGTTCTCGGGCTCGGTGTGCACCAGGTAGGGGCGGCCGGAGAGGTCGACGGTGACCTGGGCGAGCGACTCGTCCAGGGGGACGGTGCAGTTGCCGAAGCGGTAGATGCCGACCTTGTCGCCGAGGGCCTGCTTGAAGGCGGCGCCCAGCGCGAGGGCGGTGTCCTCGATCGTGTGGTGCGAGTCGATGTGGAGGTCACCGTCGGTCTTCACGGTCAGGTCGAACAGACCGTGCCGGCCGAGCTGGTCCAGCATGTGGTCGTAGAAGCCGACCCCGGTCGACACGTCGACCTTTCCGGTGCCGTCGAGGTCGATCTCGACGACGACGGAGGTCTCCTTGGTGGTGCGCTCAACGCGGCCTACGCGGCTCATGCGTTCTGCTCCTTCTTCAGCTCACGAACCGCGTCGAGGAACGCGTCGTTTTCTTCGGGGGTGCCGGCGGTGACCCGCAGCCAGCCCGGTACGCCGTTGTCCCGGACCAGGACGCCCCGGTCGAGGATCTTCTGCCATGCCTCGTGGGAGCCGCGGGCTCCGTCGAAGCGGCCGAACTGGACGAAGTTGGCGTCGGACTCGGTGACCTCGTAGCCGATGGCGCGCAGCTCGGCGACCAGTCGGTCGCGTTCCGCCTTGAGCTGCTCGACGTACCCGAGGAGGGTGTCGGTGTGCTCCAGGGCGGCGAGCGCGGTGGCCTGGGTGACGGCGGAGAGGTGGTACGGGAGGCGGACCAGCTGCACGGCGTCGACGACGGCGCGGTGGGCGGCCAGATAGCCCAGGCGCAGTCCGGCGGCGCCGAAGGCCTTGGACATGGTCCGGGAGACCACCAGGTTCGGGCGGCCCTCGATGAGGGGCAGCAGCGAGTCCCGGTGGCTGAACTCCACGTACGCCTCGTCGACGACGACCAGCGAGGGCCTGGCGGCCTGGGCGGCCTCGTACAGCGCGAGGACGGTGTCGGCCTCGACCGCCGTCCCGGTGGGGTTGTTGGGCGAGGTGATGAAGACGACGTCCGGGCGGTGCTCGGCGATCGCCCGCCGCGCCGCCGCCACGTCGATCGTGAAGTCCTCGTCGCGCGGACCGGAGATCCAGCCGGTGCCGGTGCCGCGGGCGATCAGGGCGTGCATCGAGTACGAGGGCTCGAAGCCGATCGCGGTGCGGCCGGGACCGCCGAAGGTCTGCAGCAGCTGCTGGAGGACCTCGTTGGAGCCGTTGGCGGCCCACACGTTCTCCGCCGCGACCGGGTGCTTTCCGGTACGGGTGAGGTAGCGGGCGAGCTCGGTGCGCAGCTCGACGGCGTCCCGGTCGGGGTAGCGGTTGAGGCCGCGGGCGGCCTCGGCGACCCGCTCCGCGATCCGGGCCACGAGCGGCTCGGGCAGCGGGTAGGGGTTCTCGTTGGTGTTCAGCTGGACGGGCACGTCGAGCTGAGGCGCGCCGTAGGGCGACTTGCCCTTCAGCTCGTCGCGGATCGGGAGGTCGTCGATCCGGATGGTGTCGTTCGGTGTCACTTGTTCTCCGGCACCTTCCACCCGAACCGGGCCTTGATGGCGGCGCCGTGCGCGGGCAGGTCCTCCGCCTCGGCGAGGGTCACCACGTGGTGGGCGACCTCGGCGAGCGCGTCGCGCGTGTAGTCCACGATGTGGACACCGCGCAGGAAGGACTGCACGGACAGGCCCGAGGAGTGGCAGGCGCAGCCGCCGGTGGGCAGCACGTGGTTGGAGCCCGCGCAGTAGTCGCCGAGGGAGACCGGCGCCCAGGGGCCGACGAAGATCGCGCCGGCGTTGCGGACCCGGTCGGCGACGGCGGCGGCGTCGGCGGTCTGGATCTCCAGGTGCTCGGCGCCGTAGGCGTCGACCACGCGCAGGCCCTCGTCCGGGCCGTCGACCAGGACGATCGCGGACTGCTTGCCGGAGAGCGCGGGGACGATCCGGTCGTCGACGTGCCTGGAGGCGGCGACCTGGGTCTTCAGCTCGGCCTCGACGGCCTCGGCGAGCTCCTCGGAGTCGGTGACGAGGACGGCGGCGGCGAGCGGGTCGTGCTCGGCCTGGCTGATCAGGTCGGACGCGACGTGCACCGGGTCGGCGGTGGAGTCCGCGAGGACCGCGATCTCGGTGGGTCCGGCCTCGGTGTCGATGCCGATCCGGCCGGTGAAGTAGCGCTTGGCGGCGGCGACCCAGATGTTGCCGGGGCCGGTCACCATGTTGGCCGGGGCGCAGGTCTCGGTGCCGTACGCGAACATCGCGACGGCCTGGGCGCCGCCCACGGCGTACACCTCGTCGACGCCGAGGAGGGCGCAGGCGGCGAGGATGGTGGGGTGCGGCAGGCCGCCGTGCTCCTTCTGCGGCGGCGAGGCGAGGGCGACGGAGGGGACGCCCGCCTCCTGCGCCGGGACCGCGTTCATGATCACGGAGGAGGGGTAGACGGAGCGGCCGCCGGGCGCGTAGAGGCCCACGCGCTCGACCGGGATCCACTTCTCCGTCACGGTGCCGCCCGGGACGACCTGGGTGGTGTGGGTGGTGCGGCGCTGGGCGGCGTGCACGAGCCGGGCCCGGCGGATGGACTCCTCCAGGCCGGCGCGGACGGCCGGGTCGAGCTCGGCGAGGGCCCGCTCCAGGGCCGCGGCGGGCACCCGGACCTGGTCCAGGCGCACTCCGTCGAACTTCTCCGCGTAGTCGATCAGCGCCGCGTCGCCCCGATGATGCACGTCCTCGCAGATCGGCCGCACCTTCTCCAGGGCGGCTTCCACGTCGAACTCGGCACGGGGCAGCAGGTCACGCAGGGCGGCACCCTCGGGGAGGGCGTCACCGCGCAGATCGATTCGAGAGATCACGGGTCAATTCTCTCAGACGGCCGAGAACGTCCGTCGCCCGTATCACTGGCTGATACGGGCCACTCTGGCGTCTTGTCGCCACTCCTGACCGTTAGCGTTCAGTCCGTCACTCAGCGGGAAGAACGGCTGTACGAATCCGGGATACGGAATCGTGGGAAGCGAGGGGGCGGCAGTGACCGAGCCGCGCGAGGACGACGGAATGCCCGAGGGCCTGACCGGCCCGGAGCGGGAGATGTGGCGGGCGTTCCGGGTCGGCGACAGCTGCGATCTGCGGGAGGGGGTGCCGGAGCGGGACGATCCGTTCGGGGTGGGGACGGTGTGGGGCGCGGAGCGCAGTGTGCGGGCCGAGGTCGTGGCCCTGCTGCTGCTCGACGGGCCGCCGGCGCGATCCGGGCGCGTCGCCGCGCTCAAGCTGCGCGGGGCGCGGATCACGGGGGTGCTCAATCTGGCGGGCGGCACGATAGGGCCGTACGTGGAGATGAACGGCTGCCGCTTCGACGGCGAGGTGGTCCTGCCGGAGGCCCACTTCGGGACGCTGCGGATGGTCGAGTGCCTGATTCCGCGCCTGGAGGCGGCCCGGCTGCACACGGAGGGCGACCTCCATCTGCCGCGCTGCCGCATCGAGCGGGGCATCCGGCTGACCGACGCCCAGATCGGCACCGACCTGCTGATCAACCAGATCCGGGTGTGGCCCGACCAGCGCGGCCGGGCGATCACGGCGGACGGGCTGGCCGTCGCCCAGGACCTCCAGGCCGAGCTGATCGAGACGTACGGGGAGCTGAGCCTGCGCGGGGCGAAGGTCGGCGTGTCGCTCAGTCTGCGGGGCAGCGTGCTCCGCGGCGCCCAGCAGCGCCGCGCGCTGAACGCGCCGCAGCTGACCGTGGAGCGCACCCTCTACCTGAACGCGGCGTGGGTGTACGAGCCCTCGGAGTACACCACGGCCACCCCGCCGTACGGGGTGACGCCCGCCCGGGGCGCCCGGCGCAAACCGGTCGAGTGCCACGGCGGGGTGCGTCTGGACGACGGCCGCTTCGGCGACTCGGTGGACCTGCAGTACGCCCGGTTCCTGCTGGACGGCTCGCGCCGGGAGGAGGTGTCGCTGCGCCGGATCGTGACCCCGGAGCTGCGGTTCAACGGGGAGCGCCCCGAGGAGGGCCGGGTGGTGCTCAACGGGGCGAAGGTCGTGACGCTGATCGACCTGTCCACCAGCTGGCCGGGACCGGGCGGCCTCGCGATGAACGGCTTCATCTACGAGACCCTGGTGCCCTACGGGCACTTCCCGCTGGCCCGGCGTCTGGAATGGGTGGCGGCGGCCACCCCGGAGTACGCGCCGGAGCCGTACGAGCGGCTGGCGGCGGTGCTGCGCAGCAGCGGGGAGGACGAGGACGCCCGCGAGGTGCTGCTCGCCAAGCAGCGGCGGCGCCGCGAGACGCTGCCGCTGGCGGGCAAGCTGTGGGGGTACGTCCAGGACCTGGCGGTCGCGTACGGCTACCGGCCGGGCCGGGCGCTGCTGTGGATGGCGGTCCTGTGGGCGGCGGGCACGGTGGCGTTCTCGCGCTATGACCCGCAGCCGCTCAAGCCCGGCGAGTCCCCCCACTGGAACGCGACGCTGTACGCCCTGGACCTGCTGCTTCCGGTGATCGATCTCGGCCAGGTCGGCTACTGGCGGATGAAGGGCTTCTGGCAGTGGGCGTCGACCGCGCTGATCCTGCTCGGCTGGGTGCTCGCCACGACGGTCGCGGCGGGGGCCTCGCGGCTGCTGAGGCGCGGATGACCCCGACGGGACGGTCGGACCGGGGTCGCATGAAGCACCGGTCCACCCCTTTCTTTACGCTGTCTTGACTCCTGTCAGCACAACCTTCCGGCCCCCACCAAAGCTTCACAGCCCCCCACTGGCGCCGCCCTCACCTGCGGTTTTCAATGATTCGCACGATGTCACTGCTCCGCGCCCTGATCGGCACCACCCGCCTGGTCCGGCACAGCCCCCGGCTCTCCGCCGGGCTGGCTCCGGACGACGACGTGCTGCTCGACGCACCGGACGAGCGGCTGGCGCCCGCCCTGGTCGCCGCCGCGCTCGCCGATCCGGAGCCGGCCGCCAAGCTCCTCGCCACCACCCGGGACGCCGCCGAGTGGGAGGAGCGGGACCGTTACGTGAGCCGGCTGAGCGCCTTCGCGTACCGCAGGGACGACTGGCTCGGCCGCTGGCTCGCGGCGGCCCCGCAGGACCCGGACGCCCTGCTCGTGAAGGCCCAGCTGGCGGTCCGCAGGGCATGGGAGTCGCCGGCCAGGGCCGAGCGGCTGCGCGAGCTCGGGCCGCTGATCGACGCGGCGACCGAGGCGGCGCCGCGCGATCCGGTGCCGTGGCGCCTCGCCCTGGACCACGCGCGCGGCACCCACGCCGGGCACACCGCCTTCGAGGCGCTGTGGGAGCAGGCCGTCCGGCGTGCACCGAACCACTACGGCAGTCACGTGGCCGCCCTGAAGTACCTGTCGGCGCAGTGGTACGGCTCGCACCGCGAGTGCTTCGACTTCGCCGAGCAGGCCGCCGAGGACGCGCTGCCGGGCTCGCTGGTGCAGGCGCTGCCGGTGCGGGCGGCCTTCTCGCAGCTGCTCTCCGGGCCCGCGCCGGGGCAGGGGGTGGGCCGCGAGCGGATCGACGCGGCGGCGGACCGCGCGCTCGCCCTGTCGGCCGGATACCCGGCGGGCGACCTGGGGCCGGCGGAGGTGCGCAACCTCCTGGTCCACGTCCTGGTGGAGCGGGGCCGCTGGCACGACGCCCTCGCCGAGTTCGGGCGGATCGGGCCGCAGGCGACCACGTTCCCCTGGACGCTGGTGGCCGAGGACCCGCTGCGCGGTTTCCTGGACGCGCGCGCCGGTGCCGTACGCGAGGTGGCCCGCCGCACGCCGCTGCGCGCCGGGCCCGGAAGGGACGCGGGGACGGGCGACGGGGGCCGGCCCGGCGGCCATTAGGCTTGACCGCTGTGACCACCGCCCGTCTGCCTCTGTTCCCGCTCAACACGGTGCTGTTCCCGGGCCTCGTGCTGCCCCTGAACGTCTTCGAGGAGCGTTATCGCGCCATGATGCGCGCGCTGCTCCAGACGGACGAGTCCGAGCCGCGGCGCTTCGCCGTCGTGGCGATCCGCGACGGCCGGGAGGTCGCGCCGACGGCCCCGGGCCTGCCCGACCAGACGGCGCTGCCGGAGAAGGGTCCGGCGGCGGGCTTCGGCCCGGACCCCATCCAGGCCTTCCACCGGGTCGGCTGCGTCGCCGACGCCGCGTCGATCCGGGAGCGCGCGAACGGCGGCTTCGAGGTGATGGCCACCGGCACGACGCGGGTGAAGCTGCTCTCCGTCGACGCGAGCGGCCCGTTCCTGACGGCCGAGGTCGAGGAGATCCCGGAGGAGCAGGGCGACGAGGCGGGCACCCTCGCCGAGGGCGTGCTGCGCGCCTTCCGCGCGTACCAGAAGCGCCTGGCGGGCGCCCGCGAGCGCTCCCTCACCACCAGCGAGCTGCCGGACGACCCCTCCGTCGTGTCGTACCTGGTCGCCGCCGCCGCCGTCCTCGACATCCCGGCCAAGCAGCGGCTGCTCCAGGCCCCGGACACGGCGACGCGGCTGCGCGAGGAACTGACCCTGCTGCGCTCCGAGACGGCGGTCCTGCGCCATCTGCCGTCCCTGCCCGCGGTGGAGCTGACCCGCGCCCCGACCAGCCCGAACTGACCGTCCGCGCCCGAGTCCGAGGAGAGCCCCCTTGGCGAAGAAGCAGAAGAAGCCCAGCGCCGGCACTCCGGCGACGGTGGCCCTGGCGGCCGCCGGCACCCCGTTCACGGTCCACGCCTACGACCACGACCCGTCGACGCCCTCCTACGGCGAGGAGGCGGCCGAGGCCCTCGGCGTCTCCCCCGACCGCGTCTTCAAGACCCTCGTCGCGGACGTGGACGGCGAGCTCACCGTGGCCGTGGTCCCGGTCGCGGGGCAGCTGGACCTGAAGGCCCTGGCCTCGGCCGTCGGCGGCAAGAAGGCCGCCATGGCCGACCCCGCGGCGGCGGAGCGGACCACCGGCTACGTCCGCGGCGGCATCTCGCCGCTGGGCCAGCGCAAGCGGCTGCGGACGGTCCTGGACTCCTCGGCCTCGGCCCACCCGACCATCTGCGTCTCGGCGGGCCGCCGGGGCCTGGAAGTGGAACTGGCTCCCGGGGACCTGGCGGCCCTCACGGACGCGGTCCTGGCCCCGATCGGCCGAGGCTGAGACGACGGCCGCCCGGGAACGCGGAGGCAAGCGGGGCCGTGCGGCGGCCCGGCCCCCGCACCCCGCCCGGGAACGCGGAGGCAAGTGGGGCCATGCGGCAGCCCCGGCCCCGCACCCCGCCCGGTCAGGCCCGCGTGCTCGGCATCGGCGGCCACGGCCCGTCCTCGGGCTCCGGGTCGCGCGGCCCGAAGACGGCCGTCAGGGCGAGGTGGACGATCATCGCGGCGACCGGCCAGGCCAGCACCGCCGCGGCCGCCATGTGCAGCTCCAGCGGGGCCTCGAAGAAGACCCGGGGACCGACCGCCTTGGCGTGGGCGACGACATCGCGTTCCGGGCCGAGCCAGGTGCCCGTCCCCCAGCCGAGCAGCGAGCCGAGCACGCCGCCGAGGGCGAGGCCCACGACGAGGGCGATGCCGCCGTGGCGGTGGATCAGGAAGACCAGGGCCGCGGCCAGCGCGCCGAAGCCGAGGCCGAGCAGGACAAACGTTCCGTCCATGCCGATCGCGGCTTCTCCCTCGCCGTCGCGCAGGAAGACCGCCTTGCCGTCGGAGACCAGCACGACCCGGGGCGCGAGCCACAGCCACAGCAGTCCGAGCAGGGCTCCGGCCACCGCCGAGACCACGGTCACCACGGCGGCCTGCCGCAGCTCGGTGGCCGTGCCGGGGGCGCCGTCGGGGTCCGGCAGCGCCGGATCGGGCGCGGGCCGGGCGGAGTCGTGCGGGGGTGGCTGGTGCGGCGGAGTCAGAGGTGCGGTCACCACGCCATCGTGCCAGGTGCGGCCGTGTGCCGCCTCAGCGGACCGACGGAACCGCGGCGGACCGCGGCGGACCGTCCGCGGACCGGTGGAGGGGAGTCCGCGGACCGGTGGAGGGGAGTCCGCGGACCGCCGTCAGCGGACCGCTGCCCTCCGGTACGCCCAGGTCGCCACCGCCAGCGAGACGACCCCCACCGCCCCGCACACGGCGAGGTCCAGGCAGACCGCCGCCCAGTCGGGGCGCGCCTCGAAGGTACGGGCCAGGGCCTCGACCCCGTAGGTGGAGGGCAGCAGGTCCCGCGCCCAGCCGATGGGCCCGGGCAGCCGGTCGGCGGGGAGCACGCCGAGCAGCAGCGCCGCCGACATGCCGAGCTGGCCGAGGAGGGTGGCGAGCTCCTGCCGGGGCGCGAGCAGGCCGAGTGCCGCGCCGAGTCCGGCGAGGGCCGCCCCGGACAGCGGCACGACGGCCGCGAGGATCCACAGGTTCGCGAGCGGCAGCCCGAACAGCACCGAACCGATCACGGCGGTCACGACGGTGCCGGGCACGGTGAACGAGGCGTACGCCCCCGCGGCGCCCAGCACCACCGCGGCGGGCGGCACGGGCAGGGTGGCGTAGTGGTCGAGTCCGCCGCCGGCCCGAAGGTGCCCGAAGTACTGGGCGAGCAGGTTGAGCGCGACGAAGGCGACGACGAGGACGGCGGAGCCGGCGACCACGGCCCGCGCCTCCGCGCCGCCGTCGACGACGCCCCGCATCAGGACCATGATCCCGACGGACTGGAAGGTCGCCACGAACAGCAGCGGGATGCGGGCGACCCGGGCGCGGGACAGCTGGGCGCGGTAGACCGCGGCGAGTGCGGGCAGCAGCCGGGCGCGCGGAGCGAGGGGCGCGGCGCCGTGCGGGGCGTCGTCCCGGACTCGGGCGCCGACGTCGGCGGCCCTCAGGGCCTCGGCGGGCGGGGTGCTCAACTCGTCCAGCTCCTGGTGTTCGACCGGCTCCTGACGTCCGGCAGGTCGTCCGCTTCGTCCCACGCGTCCAGCGCGCCCAGCACGTCCGACGCGTCCGGCTCGGCGTTCCACTCGTCGGTCACGCCTTCACCAGCCCCCGGGTCTCCCCGCCCAGCGCCAGGTACACGTCCTCCAGGCTCGGCGTCGCCAGCGTGAAGTCGTCGAGGGCCGCGAACGCGGCGCCTCCGGTCACCGCCGCGACGGCGGCCCTGGCCTCGTCGGGGGCGAGCCGGAGCACCCAGCGCCGGCCGGACTCCTGGGCGCAGGCGCGCAGGGCGGCCACCTCGGGGACGTCGAGGGGGGCGCGCTCGCGCCAGACGAGCTCGACCCGTACCTCGCCCGCGACCCGCTCCTTGAGCCCGGCGGGGGTGTCGCAGGCGATGACGCGGCCGCGGTCGAGGACGGCGACCCGGTCGAGGACCGTCTCGGCCTCGATGACGTTGTGGGTGACGAGCAGCACGGTGGTGCCGTGCTCGGCGCGCCGCCGGTCGACGGCGGCCCACACGGCCCGGCGGGCGACGGGGTCCATGCCGGTGGTGGGTTCGTCCAGGACGAGGACGGGCCGTTCGCCGACGAGGGCGGCGGCGACGCAGGCGAGCCGCCGCTGGCCGCCGGAGAGCTTCTTCAGGGGCCGTGCGGCGATCTCGGCGAGGCCGAGCTCGTCGAGGACGGCGTCGCACGCGGCGCGGGCGTCCCGGGCGCCGAGGCCGCGCAGCCGGCCGGTGGTCTCGGCGGCGAGGGCCACGGTCAGCTCGTCGAGGGCGGTGGACTCCTGCCCGAGGTAGGCGAGGAGCCGGGCGGCGCGTTCGGGGTGGCGCACGAGGTCGTGGCCGAGGAGGTGCACGGAACCGGAGTCGGGGCGCATGAGGCCGGTGAGCTGGCGGACCAGGGTGGACTTGCCGGCGCCGTTGGGTCCGAGCAGGCCGAAGATCTCGCCGCCGCGCACATCGAGGCTGATCCCGTCGGTGGCCCGCACCTCGGGGGTCGCGGGGGCTCCGCGTCTGCCGCGTGTGGCGGGGTACGTCTTGACCAGGTCCCGCACCACGCACACCGTACTCACGAGGGATGAGCCTACGGGGTCCCCCGGCTCTCCTCGGGCGCGGGGGCGTGTTGGGCGGCGGCGTGGACGTCGATCTCCCGCCAGAATCCGGCGCGGATCGCGTAGCGGTCGTGCTCGTCGATCTGGTCGTCCTTGTGCGCGAGCAGGCCGAAGCGGGCGGCGTAGCGGAGGAGCTCGCCGTCGATGCGGTGGGGGATGCGCGGGTACATGCCGGCGAGCTTGGGGATGTGTCCGGGTTCGGGGAGCCGGTCGAGCCAGCGGCGGGCGAAGACCTGGCCGACCTCGTAGGGGTCGCCGCCGACGGTGGTGATGTCCTCCTCGCGGTCGGCCCAGCGCTGTTCGGCGCTGGTGAGCTGGGCGAGGGTGGGCAGGGAGGCGGTCTCGGCGGGTTCGCCGAGGGCGGCCGGGGGCCGGTCGATCCAGCCCTTGTCGGAGGACCAGCGCAGGGTGGCGTTCGCGGGGTGCGGGTGGGAGGCGGGGGCGGCGGGGCCGCGCAGGGCGGCGAGGTCCTTGGGGGTGGGGACGTGCCTGGCGTGCGCGGACGCGCCGGGGCTCGCGCCGTCGGCCGGTTCGGTCGCGACGGAGCCGGGTGCCTCGGCGGCGGTGGCGCTCGTGTCCCGTCGGGGGTTCTCGCGCGGGTCGTGGTGCGAGCCGTTGTGGGAGCTGTTGTGGGCGGCGGCCGCGGCGGCCCGCTCCGCGGAGGCGGCGAGGGCGGACTCGGGCAGGGGCGCGGAGAGGATCGCGGCGATCTCGGGGCGGGGCACGGGCGGCGGGGCGCACAGGCCGGTGAGGTCCTTGGCGCGGACGGCCCGGGTGATCCAGGTCCGGTCGAGGACGCGCCGCTCGTCCGCCTCCGCGACGAGGTCCTCGGACTGGTTGTAGTCGCCGTCGGCGGCCTGGACGGCCCACAGGTGGACGGCGACGCCGTGCTCCTTGGCGGACATCAGGCCGGGCAGCAGATCGCCGTCGCCGGTGACGAGGACGATGTCGGAGCAGGCCCGGTTCCTGGCCAGTTCGGTGAGCTCGGTGTGCATGGCGGCGTCGACGCCCTTCTGGGCCCAGCGTCCCTCGCTTCGGGTGAGGGCGCCGAGCCGGACGGTGACCCGGGGCATGACGCGCAGTCTGCGGTGTTCGGGCTGGGGCACGCGGTCGGGGGCGCCGTCGAACCAGTAGATCCGCAGCAGGGGCTGCTGGGTGTCGGCCTCGGCGCGTTCGCGCAGCTGCTGGATGAGCGCGGCGTGGTCGACGGTGATCCGCGAGCGGGCCGGCTCCCCGGCGAGGAGGCTGGCGGCGGCGCCCAGCAGGTAGCCGGCGTCCACCAGGACGACGCATCGGTCCACGTGTTCCACCCTCTTTCGGGAACCTCGTCGGCTCTTTCGGGAACCTCTACGGGAACCTCGGGATCGGAAGTGCTCCGGGTTTCCCCGAGTCTGCCCGACCCGGCAGTGCTTGAGGTCCGGAACTGGATCATCGGCGTGGCGGATCGCACGCGGGGTTGGCCTCACCGTCCGTAATGATCCAAAATGCGGCGTTTCCTGCCGTGTGTGAGTCTGACAGCGGCCCTGGCCCCCAGATTCCCACGAGGAGGCATCATCACCATGGCCAAGAACCGTAAGCAGGACCGCAGTCCGCGCGCCTCGCAGGCCGAGCGCGGCCAGCAGCAGGCCCAGCAGTCGTCGCTGGAGTCCCAGGCCGAGCACCGCGCCGCCCAGGTGACGCCGGGCGACATGGCACGCAAGGGCCGTCAGAAGCGCTTCGGCCACAACTGACGCGACCAGGCAAAAGGGGCGCGCCCGTGACGACGGGCGCGCCCCTTGCGCGTGCGGCGGACCCGGGGGCCGGGCCGGTCGGCCGCCGGGCCCGGGGGCCGTCAGCCGGCCAGGCAGGACGGTCCGAGGAGGACCTTCAGGTCGCCGAAGAGGGCCGGGTCGGGCTGGACGCGGTGCCGGTCGAGCCGCAGCACGGTGGTCGAGCGCGGCCCCTGGAGCTTGATGCGGACCTCGGTGTTGCCCTTGTGGTGCTGGAGGATCTCGCCGAGCCTGCTGATCATCGGCGGGGTGACCTTGACCGTGGGGATGGTGAGGACGACCGGCGCGTTGGTGCCGGCGTTGGACAGGTCGGGGACCATCAGCTCCATGGCGACGAGCCGGGGGACGTCCTCGCGCTTGTCGAGGCGGCCCTTGACGAAGACGACGGCGTCCTCGACGAGCTGGGTGGAGACCAGCTGGTACGTGGCCGGGAAGAACATGCACTCGATGGAGCCGGCCAGGTCCTCGACGGTGGCGATGGCCCAGGCGTTGCCCTGCTTGGTCATCTTCCGCTGGAGGCCGGAGATGATGCCGCCGATGGTGACGACCGCGCCGTCGGCGTGCTCGCCGCCGGTGAGCTGGGAGATGCCGGCGTCGGTCTTGTCGGACAGGACGTGTTCGAGGCCGAAGAGCGGGTGGTCGGAGACGTAGAGGCCGAGCATCTCGCGCTCCTGGGCGAGCAGGTAGGACTTCTCCCACTCGACGTCGGAGAACTCCACGTCGAGACCGAAGCCGGGCTCGCTGCTGTCCTCGTCGCCCATGCCGCCGAAGAGGTCGAACTGCCCCTCGGCCTCCTTGCGCTTGACCGCGACCACGGTGTCGATCATGGGCTCGTGCTGGGCGACCAGGCCCTTGCGGGTGTGGCCCATGGTGTCGAAGGCACCGGCCTTGATCAGCGACTCGACGGTCCGCTTGTTGCAGACGACCGCCTCGACCTTGTCGAGGAAGTCGGGGAAGGAGCTGTACTTCCCCTTGCTCTTGCGGGTCTTGATGATCGACTCGACGACGTTGGCACCGACGTTGCGGACGGCGGTGAGGCCGAAGAGGATCACGTCGTCGCCCTGGGCGGCGAAGTTCGCCTCGGACTCGTTGACGTTCGGCGGGAGCACCTTGATGCCCATGCGGCGGCACTCGTTCAGGTAGACGGCGGACTTGTCCTTGTCGTCCTTGACCGAGGTGAGCAGCGCCGCCATGTACTCGGCGGGGTGGTTGGCCTTGAGGTAGGCGGTCCAGTAGGAGACCAGGCCGTACGCGGCGGAGTGGGCCTTGTTGAAGGCGTAGCCGGCGAAGGGGACCAGGACGTCCCAGAGGGCCTGGATGGCCTCGTCGCTGTAGCCGTTCTTCTTGGCTCCGGCCTGGAAGATGGTGAAGTTCTTCGCCAGCTCGTCGGGCTTCTTCTTGCCCATGACGCGGCGGAGGATGTCGGCCTCGCCGAGCGAGTAGCCGGCGATGATCTGCGCGGCCTTCTGCACCTGCTCCTGGTAGACGATCAGGCCGTAGGTGACGTCCAGGACCTCCTTGAGCGGCTCCTCCAGCTCGGGGTGGATCGGGGTGATCTCCTGCTGGCCGTTCTTGCGCAGCGCGTAGTTCGTGTGCGAGTTCATGCCCATCGGGCCCGGGCGGTAGAGCGCGGACACGGCGGAGATGTCTTCGAAGTTGTCCGGCTTCATCAGCCGGAGCAGGGAGCGCATGGGGCCGCCGTCGAACTGGAACACGCCGAGGGTGTCGCCGCGCTGGAGCAGTTCGAAGGTGGTGGGGTCGTCGAGCGGGAGGGCGAGGAGATCGATGTCGATCCCCTTGTTGGACTTCACCATCTTGACGGCGTCGTCCATGATCGTCAGGTTGCGCAGGCCGAGGAAGTCCATCTTGAGCAGGCCGAGCGACTCGCAGCTCGGGTAGTCCCACTGGGTGATGGTCACGCCGTCGGTGTGCCTCACCCAGACCGGGACGTGCTCGGTGATGGTCTCGCTGGACATGATCACGCCGGCGGCGTGCACGCCCATCTGGCGGACCAGGCCCTCGACGCCCTTGGCGGTGTCGATCACCTTCTTGACGTCCGGCTCGTTCTCGTACATCGCCCGGACCTCGCCCGCCTCGCTGTAGCGGGGGTGGGAGGGGTTGGTGATGCCGTCGAGGTCGATGCCCTTGCCGAGGACGTCGGCGGGCATCGCCTTGGTGATCCGGTCGCCCATGGCGTACGGGTAGCCGAGGACGCGGGCGGAGTCCTTGATCGCGTTCTTGGCCTTGATCTTGCCGTACGTGCCGATCATGGCGACCTTGTCGGCGCCGTACTTCTCCGTCACGTACCGGATCACCTCGACGCGCCGGCGCTCGTCGAAGTCGATGTCGACATCGGGCATGGAGATGCGCTCGGGGTTGAGGAAGCGCTCGAAGATCAGGCCGTGCGGGATGGGGTCGAGGTCGGTGATGCCGAGGGCGTACGCGACGATCGAGCCGGCCGCGGAGCCTCGGCCGGGGCCGACGGCGATGCCCTGCTTCTTCGCCCACATGATGAAGTCGGCGACGACGAGGAAGTAGCCGGGGAAGCCCATCGAGATGATGGTGTCCATCTCGTACTCGACCTGCTTCATGCGGTCGTCGGGGATGCCGTCCGGGAAGCGGCGGTGCATGCCCCGCATGGTCTCCTCGCGGAACCAGCTGACCTCGGTGTAGCCCTCGGGGATGTCGAACTTCGGCATGAGGTTCTTGGCCTCGAACATGCCGTCGGTGCTGACCTGCTCCGCGACCAGGAGGGTGTTGCGGCAGCCCTCCTGCCAGGCGTCCGAGGAGTCGATGGCGTACATCTCCTCCGTGGACTTCAGGTAGTAGCCGGTGCCGTCGAACTTGAAGCGGTCCGGGTCGGAGAGGTTCTTGCCGGTCTGGATGCACAGCAGGGCGTCGTGGGCCGTGGCCTCGTGCGCGTAGGTGTAGTGCGAGTCGTTGGTGACCAGCGGCGGGATGCCGAGCTTCTTGCCGATCTCCAGGAGTCCGTCGCGGACCCGGCGCTCGATCTCGATGCCGTGGTCCATCAGCTCCAGGAAGTAGCGGTCCTTGCCGAAGATGTCCTGGTATTCGGAGGCGGACTTCAGGGCCTCGTCGAACTGGCCGAGGCGCAGCCGGGTCTGCAGCTCGCCGGAGGGGCAGCCGGTGGAGGCGATCAGGCCCTCCGACCACTTGGAGATGGTCTCCTTGTCCATGCGCGGCCACTTCTGCAGCCAGCCCTCGGCGTAGGCGTCGGAGGAGAGCCGGAAGAGGTTGTGCAGACCGGTGGCGTTCGCCGCCCAGATCGTCTTGTGGGTGTAACCGCCCGAACCCGAGACGTCGTCCTTCTTCTGGTGCGGCTGGCCCCACTGGATCTTCCGCTTGTTGCGGCGGGACTCCGGGGCGACGTACGCCTCGATGCCGATGATCGGGGTCACTCCGGCCTTCTTGGCGGAGTGGAAGAAGTCATAGGCCCCGTGGAGGTTGCCGTGGTCGGACATCGCGATGTGGGTCATGCCCATCTCGTTGCACGCGTTGAACATGTCCTTGAGCCGCGCGGCACCGTCCAGCAGGGAGTACTGGGTGTGGACGTGGAGGTGCGTGAAGGGCGGCTTGGTCACGGGGGATGCCTCCGAACGGATTCCTGGGGGGACAGCGTGGAAGTCTACGTCGCTCGGCCGACAGGGACCGGGCACTGAGCGGTACGGTCGCGCGTTGGGACACAGAGAACACCTGTCCCATTTGTCATGCACCATTTTGAGTCATCGCGCGCACCGCGTCCCGTACCAGGAGGCACCTTCGATGTCGGTCCCCCAGCCCACCGCCGCCGAGCGCGGTGAGCAGATCCTCGCCGTCTTCGACACCGCCTTCGGCGAGCTGCTCGCCGCCGACCCGGCCGCCTTCAAGGTCAAGTTCCGGAAGATGGCCGGATCCGCCTTCGCCTTCTACCGGGGCACGGCGTGCCTGTTCTACAAGGACCTGGAGCGCGAGGCCCACGGCGGGCCGTATCTGGACGAGCGGACCGGACGGGTGTGGATCCACGGTGATCTGCACGCCGAGAACTTCGGCACCTACATGGACGCCACCGGCCGGCTGATATTCAACGTGAACGACTTCGACGAGGCGTACGTCGGCCCCTTCACCTGGGACCTCAAGCGGCTGTCGGCCTCGCTGGCGCTGATCGGCTACGCCAAGGCGCTCAGCGACGAGCAGATCACGCACCTCGTCCGGATCTACGCCGCCTCCTACCGGGAGCGGATCCACGCCCTGGCGACCGGCGCGAAGAACGACGAGCTGCCGCCGTTCACGCTGGACACGGCCGAGGGGGCGCTCCTCGACGCCCTGCGCGCGGCCCGCTCGCTGACCCGGTTCGGGCTGCTGGACTCGATGACGGAGATCCGCGAGTTCGAGCGCCGCTTCACGGCCGGCGGCGGCGCGATCGAGCTGGACGCGGCCGACCGCTACCGGGTGCTGGCCGCCTTCGACGGCTATCTGGAGACGCTGCCGGAGTCGAGCCTGACCCGCCCGGACTCGTACCGGGTCAAGGACGTCGTGGGACGGCGCGGCATCGGCATCGGCTCGGCCGGTCTGCCCTCGTACAACATCCTCCTGGAGGGCAACAGCGACGCCCTGGAGAACGACGTCGTCATTTACATGAAGCAGGCGCAGACACCGGCGGTTTCTCGCCATGTGACGGACGCGGCGGTACGGGGCTACTTCCACCACGAAGGGCACCGCACGGTGATCTCGCAGCGGGCGCTGCAGGCGCACGCCGACCCGTGGCTGGGCTGGACGGAGCTGGACGGGGCCGGGCAGCTGGTCGCGGAGGTCTCGCCGTACGCGGTGGACCTGGACTGGTCGGACATCGACGACCCGCAGGACATCGCGGCCACGGTCGCCGACCTGGGCCGGGCGACGGCGACCATGCACGCGGCGGCCGACGACTCCAGCGGCCACTCGCTGGTGCCGTTCTCCACGGAGCGGGCCATCGACGCGGCGATCGCGGCGGACGAGGAGGGCTTCGCCGAGCTCCTGGTGGACTTCGCGCACGCGTACGGCGCACGCGCGCGTGCCGACCACCAGATCTTCGTGGACCTGTTCCGCAACGGCCGGATCCCCGGGCTGTAGGAGGCACGGGAGGTCGGTGGGGCGGCGCGGGGCTCCCGGGGCGCCTCACAGCTCGGTCTTAGGGACGTCTTACGGCCCGGCATGGCACACTTCCACGGCGATGGACATGGCAGGAATCCAGCTGAGAGCCCTCCGGGCGGCGTTCTTCACGGCACTGGCCGTGACGCTGTCCGTGGCCTCGCACGTCCTGCTGTCCGGCGTGCCGCTGCCGGTCGGGGCGGTGGTCCCGGTCGCGGCGGCGGTCTTCGCCGCGGCGTACGCGCTGGCCGGCCGCGAGCGCGGCTTCGGCCCGATCGCCGGGCTGCTCGTGCCGCTGGAGCTGGCCGCCGACACGTTCTTCACCAGCGGGCAGGTGGCCTGTTACGGCCCCGCCGGCGGGCCGGTCGCCGGCTCGCTGCGCACGGTGGGCCTGGACGTGGACGCGCTGTGCGGTGGGGCCGTCGGCGCCCCGCTGCCGGGTGTGGCGGCCGCCGGGAGCGGCACCGCTGCCTCGCTGCTGACCTCGCCCGATCCGGCGGTGCCCTGGCTGCTGCTCGCCGCGCATGTGGCGGTCGGGCTCTCGGCGGCCTCGTGGCTGCGCGGCGGCGAGCGGGCGCTGGCCCGGCTGCTGCGGGCTGCGGTGGCCTTCGCGTTCCGGCCGCTGCTGCTCGTGACGGCCTTCTTCCGTGCCCCGGGCACCGCCCCCCGGCGCACCGGCCGCGTCACCGGCGGGCCGCGCCGCTCGCGCACCCGGCTGCTCGTGCACTCCGTGGGGCGGCGGGGGCCGCCCCGCGGCGCGGGCCCGCGGCGTCCGGCTCCGGCCGTGACGCCCGCGCTCACCCGCGCCGCCGCCCCCGCCCTCGCCCTCGCCCTCGTCTGAGCCGGCACCTTCCGCGGGCCGGGCCGGCCGACAGTCCCCTTTTCCTCCTCCTGAGTCACGGAGAGCACGACCATGAGCAAGCGCAACAGCCAGGCCAACAAGGCAGCCGCCCGCGAGCGGCTGCGGATCGAGCGGGAGCGGCAGGCCAAGAAGGAGAAGGCCCGCCGCCAGATGATCGTCGCCGCGACCGCGGTCGGCGTCCTCGCCGTCGCCGGCGGCGTCGGCTACGCCGTCGTCCAGGCCGGCAAGCCGTCCGCCTGGGAGACGGCGGCGGACGCCAAGAACGTCACGGCGCCGAGGAACACCGAGGGCGAGAACGGCACCACCGTCGTCATCGGCAAGCCGGAGGCGAAGAAGACCCTGGAGATCTACGAGGACTCGCGCTGCCCGGTGTGCGCGACCTTCGAGCAGAACGTGGGCGCCACCGTCGACAAGGACGTCACCGACGGCAAGTACAAGCTCAAGTACGTGGGCGCGACCTTCATCGACAACGTCGACCAGGGCGAGGGCTCGAAGAACGCCCTGTCCGCGCTGGGCGCCGCGCTGGACGTGAGCCCCGAGGCCTTCCTGAAGTACAAGGCGGCGCTCTACTCCACGAAGTTCCACCCCGAGGAGAGCCAGGACAAGTTCGCCAAGGACTCCTACCTCCTGGAGGTGGCGGACTCGGTCCCGGCCCTGAAGGGCAACGCGGAGTTCCGCAAGGACGTCGAGAACGGCACCTTCGACGCCTGGGCGATGAAGATGTCGAAGTCCTTCGACGCCAGCGGGGTGGGGGCCACGCCGACCCTGAAGATGGACGGGAAGAAGCTGACCGCCGAGGGCAGCGACAACCCGCCGCTGACGGTGGACGAGTTCAACACGGCCCTGACCAAGGCCCTGAAGGGCTGACCGGAGCGGGGCGCGTCCCGGGCCGGTCGGGCCCGGGACGCCCGGCCCCGGGGCGAGGCCCGGCCCGGGACGCCCCGCCCCGGGGCGAGGTCCGGCCCCGGACGGCACTCGGTCAGGGGCGAGGTCCGGCCCGGGACGGCACTCGGTCAGGGCGCGAAGGAGAGCAGCCGGGGCACGGGGCGGTGGTCGTCGCCGCTGACCGTGGACGGGCCGACGACGAGCCGGCCCCTCACATAGGCCAGGTTCCCGGCGAGGGTCTCGTACTCGTGCTTCCCCGCCGCGGCCGGGTGCCGCTGCAGCAGCACCGCCTTCTCCGCTCCCGGTCCGATCCGCCGGACCAGACCGGGCCGGCTGGGGGTGGCCGCCTCGTAGACGACGACCGCCGGCCCGGCGGCGGCGAGGGGGTACAGCCTGCGGCCGCTGTTCTCCCGGACGCCCCAGAGGAGCTTTCCGGTGGTCAGGTCGTAGGCGCCGACCCTGCCCTCGGTGCCGAGGAAGACCGTGTGGGGGCCGACGACCGCTCCGGGGCAGTTCTGGACGCCCTGTCCCGCGTCCCCGGCGTCCGCGCAGTGCTTGAAGCCCTTGCCGCGTGCGTCGACGGTGCCGCGGACCCGGCCGTCGGGCCCAAGCGCGACCACCCGCCAGTCCTCGGCGTACACCTCGGCGTCGAGCGTGGTGATCACGGCGGGTTCGACCGAGAGGACCTTGCCGAGCTTGCGGCCCTTCGGGGTGTCGTGGCGCCACAGCACCCTGCCGGTGGCCGGGTCGAGGGAGCGGATCCTGCTGTACGCCTTGCCCTCGGCGCCGAGCGCGCAGGTGGCGGTCACCAGGAGCCGCCGTCCGCCGGCGACGTCGTCGGGGTAGCAGCCGCCCGGGTCCTCCTTCGGGATGTCGTAGAGCCTGCCGCCGTCGGAGATCCGGTAGGCGGCGGCCTTCATGTTCTGCACGACGGCGACGGTGTCCCCGCTGACGGCGGTGTGCACGATGATCGTGCTGTCCAGCGTGCCGGTCTGGACGAGTTCCTTGTGCCAGCCCTGGCGACCGGTGCGCAGGTCGATCATCCGCATCTGGTTGCAGCGGCTGCCCTGCTGGGAGTCGCGGTTGCGGTGCACGACGACGACCCGTCCGTCGGGCGTGGTGTCGACGGGTGTCTCGCAGACGGGGTGGGGCAGCGGGACGCTCCACAGTTCGGCGCCGTCGCTCAGCCGGCGGGCGGTGACCTTCTTGTACAGGGCCTGCACGACGGTGTCGCCGACGATCCACAGGTCGTGGGCGAGGGTGCTGCCCCGGGGCAGGTCGGTCGGGTCCTGGGCGATCCAGGCCGCCGCCTCCCCCGGCTTCCTCGCCGCCGCGAGCTCCGCGCCGGTCGGGATCCGCTCCGCCTCCGGCACCGGCGCGGTGGTCCGCGGCGGGCGGACGCCCGGGCTCGCCGTGGCGGACGGTCCGGGCGCGGCGTCGGTCCCGCGCCGGTCGGCCGCGCGCTCCTTCAGGAGGTACGCGCCGCCGGCCGCGACGAGCAGCAGGGCGAGTACGGCGGCGAGCAGCGGGAGCGGGCCGGGGCGCCGCCGGCGGGGCGGCGGCGCCCCCGGGCCGGAACCGGAAGCCGGGCCGTCACCGAAGCCGGGTCCGGGCCCGAAGCCGGGTCCGGGCCCGACAGCAGGTCCGGGTCCGACAGCAGGTCCGGGTCCGGAGCCGGGCACCGCCGGTCCCGGGGTCCGGGCGCCGTCGTGCCCCCCGGAGGCGTACGGATTGTCCGGCACCGCGCCTTGCCGTGGACGGTGGTCGTACCAGGGCTGATGGGTCATCGGATCCGTTCCCCCCGCTGCCGATGAGAGATCTGGTGCGCAGTCAGGTTAGCCAGACCGGACCCGCGCCCGGGGCCGGGCCGAAACCCTCTCCGAAGAGTTGGCGAACTTTGCGCACTCCCCTGCCCGTTCGTCATACCAGTGGGTAATCTGACGGCCCGTGACCAGTCGTAAGCTCATATCCGCCCCCAGTCGCCGTACCGTCGTGAAGGCCGCCGCAGTGACGGCCGTCGTGACCCCGGCACTGGTGGCCACCGCCCCGGCCGCACGCGCGCAGTCCGGGGTCCCGCAGTTCCTCCACGGAGTCGCCTCGGGCGACCCGCTGCCCGACGGCGTCCTGCTGTGGACGCGCGTCACCCCCACTCCCGACGCCCTGCCCGGCTCCGGCCTCGGCCCCGACGTCACGGTCGGCTGGGAGCTGTCCGAGGACCGCTCCTTCACCCTGCCCGTGGCGAGCGGCGCGACCGTCGCCACCGCCGCCTCCGACCACACCGTGAAGGTGGACGTGCGCGGTCTGCGCCCGGCCACGTCCTACTGGTTCCGGTTCACCGCCGACGGCGTCGTCTCCGCCGAGGGCCGTACCCGCACCGCGCCCGCCGTCGACGCGGCCGCGCCCGGCATCCGCTTCGGCGTGGTGTCCTGCGCCAACTGGGAGGCGGGCTGGTTCTCCGCCTACCGCCACCTGGCCGCCCGCACGGACCTGGACGCGGTCCTCCACCTCGGTGACTACGTCTACGAGTACGGGACCGGCTCCTATCCGGCCGCGAAGTACACCGTCCGGCGGCACCAGCCGGCCCACGAGATCGTCTCGCTGGCCGACTACCGCCTGCGGCACGCCACGTACAAAACGGACGCCGACCTCCAGGCCCTGCACGCGGCCCACCCGGTCGTCGCGATCTGGGACGACCACGAGTTCGCCAACGACGCCTGGTCGGACGGGGCCGAGAACCACACGCCGGGAGCCGAGGGCGCCTGGGCGGACCGGGTGGCGGCCGCCAAGCAGGCCTACTTCGAGTGGATGCCGGTGCGCACCTCGACCGAGGGCACGGTCTACCGGCGGCTTCGCTTCGGCCGGCTGGCCGATCTGCACCTGCTCGACCTGCGCTCCTTCCGCTCCCAGCAGTCGGGCGTGGGCAGCGGCGCGGTGGACGACCCCGAGCGCTCCCTCACCGGGCGGGCGCAGCTGGACTGGCTGAAGTCGGGGCTGGCCGCCTCGGACGCGACCTGGCAGCTGGTCGGCACCTCGGTGATGATCTCGCCCGTCGCCTTCGGCGCGCTCCCGGCGGACCTGCTCGGCCCGCTGACCGAGCTCCTCGGGCTGCCGGGCGAGGGCATCGCCATCAACGTCGACCAGTGGGACGGCTACACGGATGACCGCAAGGAGCTGCTGCGGCACCTGACGGACCGGGGGATCCGGAACACGGTCTTCCTGACCGGTGACATCCACATGGCCTGGGCCAACGACGTGCCGGTGAAGGCATCGACGTATCCCGTGTCGGCGTCGGCCGCGACGGAGTTCGTGGTGACCTCGGTGACCTCGGACAACCTGGACGACCTGCTGCACGTGGCGCCGGGCACGGTCTCGGTGGTGGCGTCGGGGGCGATCAGGGCCGCCAACCGGCACGTGAAGTGGGTGGACATGGACCACCACGGCTACGGCGTGCTCGACGTGACCGCGGAACGCTCGCAGATGGACTACTACACGGTTTCCGACCGCGCGGACCGGGACGCGACGACGGCCTGGACGCGCTCCTACCGGACTCTGAACGGAACGCAGCGTGTCGAGCGGGTGTACCAGCCGGTCCACTGACGGACACCGGGGGACGCTCATCGGACACCCCTCGGACATCCATACGACGATTTTCAGCCATGATCTCTTCTGTTAACGCGAGATCACGGCGCTACGGCGGGTGGCGCGTTCGGAGCATCGAATCCGGACACACCACCCGCCTTTGGCGTCTCTTCTGTTACGTCCACATCTCAAACTCCGGAACAGGCGCAAGTTTTTCTTCTCGATGTCCCGTTTTGCCCGCTGAATGATTGGGCTTGATCACTCCTCAACGCGGCATGACATGGACGCGTAATCTCCCCGCCGTGGCGAGGAAGTACCTCTCCACAACCCCCCGCGAGGAGTCACCCGTGCGTGCTCTTGTCCGTATATCGCCGCGTATGTCACGTCGTCTGCTCGGCACCGCCGTCATGGCCGGAACCCTGGCCCTGGCCCCGCTCTCCGCCCCGGTGGCGGCCCCGTCGACCACCACCCTGGCCGCCGCCGAGGAGTGCGTGGACAGCCACGACGCCCATGACCACGAGGCCCTGTCCGGCGCCCGCAAGGCCAAGGGCAACGCCACCAAGGCCGAGCCCAACGAGGTCACCGCCGCCCAGGCCAAGGCCATGGACGAGGACCTGAAGAAGAGAGTGGCCGAGGCCCGCGCCGCCGGCCGCGCCACCGCCGCCGCCGGCACCGCCGCGGCCACCATCCCCGTCTACTTCCACGTGATCCACAGCGGGACGACGGGCAAGCTCTCCGCCACGGCCATCAGCAACCAGATGGCCGTCCTCAACTCCGCCTTCGGCGGCCAGGGCACCGGCAACGTGAACACCGGCTTCCAGTTCAGCCTGGCCGGAACCACCTACACGGACAACCCCACCTGGTACAACCTGTCCTCCGGCTCCACCGCCGAGAAGCAGATGAAGCAGACCCTCCGCCAGGGCGGCGCGAACGCGCTGAACATCTACACCGCCAACCTCAGCGGCGGCCTGCTCGGCTGGGCGACCTTCCCGTCCTCGTACCAGTCCAACCCGACCATGGACGGCGTCGTCCTCCTCGACGGCTCCCTGCCGGGCGGCTCGGCGGCCAACTACAACCAGGGCGACACCGCCACCCACGAGGTCGGCCACTGGATGGGCCTCTACCACACCTTCCAGGGCGGCTGCACCGGCAACGGCGACTACGTCGCCGACACCCCGGCCGAGAAGAGCCCGGCCTACGAGTGCCCGACCGGCCGTGACTCCTGCGCCTCCAAGGCCGGCGCGGACCCGATCCACAACTTCATGGACTACACGTACGACGCCTGCATGTACCAGTTCACCACGGGCCAGGTGACCCGCATGAACGACCACTGGACCGCGTACCGCGCCTGACGGACCGTCCGGACACAAGGATGGGGCCCCCGGGGAATACCCGGGGGCCCCACCCCTTCGCGCGTCCGCCGACCGCCCTCAGGCGGTCCGGCCGCCCTCACCTCAGGCGGTCCGGCCGCCGCCCCTACAGGCTGTCCAGGAAGGCCAGCGCCACCGCCCAGGTCCTCTCGGCCGCCTCCGCGTCCCAGTCCGGCAGGTCCGGGTCGGTGTACAGGTGCCCGGCGCCCCGGTAGCGGTACACCTCCACGTCCGCACCGGCCCTGCGCATCTGGAGGTACCAGGAGGACAGCCACTCGTCCGTCTCGAAGGGATCCGGCTCGGCCACGTGCAGCTGCACCGGCAGCTCGTCCACCGACGCCGACGCCGCGATGTCCGAGGTGCCGTGGAAGAGCAGCAGCCCCCGCGCCTTCTCGTCGCCCAGCGCCAGGGTCTGTGCCACCGAGGCGCCGAACGAGAAGCCCATGTAGACCAGTCCGCGCTCCGAGTACGGGGCCGCGGCCATGACCGCCCGCCTCAGCAGCTCGTCCTTGCCGATCCCGTCCCGCAGCGCCATGCCCTCCTCGACCGTCGTGACCGTCCGGCCGTCGAAGAGGTCCGGCGTCCACACCTGGTGCCCGGCGGCCCGCAGCCGCTCGGCCGCGGCCTCCACCGCGGGGGTCAGGCCGTACGCCGAGTGGAAAAGCACGATGTCCATGCGGCCCATCCTGCCACCCGGCCCGCACGGCCCCGGCATCAGCGCATGCTGCGCACGTCCAGCTGGCGCAGCACCCGGTCGACCACTTCCGGGTCGGCTCCCGGTTCGCTGCGCGCGGAGAGGACCGCGTGGCGGGCCGCCGACATCATCTCCCGCTGGATCCGCTGGACGGCCTTCACCCGCTCGACCCGCTGCGCGAACGCGGCCCGCCGCTCCTCGTCCAGCACGTCCGGGCTGATCTTCGCCCCGATGTCGAAGGCCCCGCGCAGCAGCCGCTCGGCCACCTCCTCCGGCAGCTCCTCCTGCTCCTCGATCTCCCTCAGCCGGTGCTTGGCCGCCTTCGCCGCGCGCAGCGCGAGCTCCCGCTCGAAGGCCCGCTCGACGTCCGTGTCGGCCTGCACACCGAGCCGGCGCACCAGCCAGGGCAGGGTGAGCCCCTGCACCACGAGGGTGGCGATGATCACGCAGAAGGCGATGAAGATCAGCTCGTCGCGGCCGGGGAAGGGCGAGCCGTCGTGCGTGCGCAGCGGAATGGCGAGCGCGAGGGCGACCGAGGCCACTCCCCGCATCCCCGACCACCACATGACCACGGTCTCCCGCCAGCTCGTCGGGATCTCCTCGGCGTAGTCGCGCCGGGTGTGCAGCCGCTTCGCCAGCCAGGTCGCGGGCAGCAGCCAGAACAGCCGGACGCCCACCACCACGCCGACGACGGCCGCGCCCCAGCCGAGCATCACCCATCCCCGCTCTTCGGCGATGCCGAAGACGTGGACGAGCTCCAGGCCGATGAGCCCGAAGGCGATGCCGGTGACCAGGGTGTCGACGACCTCCCAGAAGGTCTGCCCGGCGAGCCGCCCCATCACGTCGTCGGCGTCGACCGCGTGCTCGGCGAGGAACAGCGCCGTGACCAGGACCGCGAGGACGCCGGAGCCGTGCAGCTCCTCGGCGAGGACATAGGCGACGAACGGAACGAGGAGGGTGAGCCCGGTCTGGAGGGTGGCGTCGCCGAGGAAGCCCATCAGCTTGTTCGCGGTCCAGCCGAGGGCGAGGCCGGCCACGACCGCCACGACGGCGGACAGCACGAGCTGCCCGAGCGCCTGCGGCCAGGAGAACTGTCCGCTGACCACGGCGGTGATCGCCACGTGGTAGAGCACGATCGCGGTGACGTCGTTGAAGAGCCCCTCGCCCTCCAGGATCGACACGAGCCGGCGGGGCAGTCCCAGCGAGCCGGCGACGGCGGTCGCCGCGACCGGGTCGGGCGGCGCCACCAGGGCTCCGAGCGCGAGCGCGGCGGCCAGCGGAATGCCCGGCACCAGCGCGTTGGCCACCGCGCCGACGGCGGCCGTGGTGACGAAGACCAGGGCCACGGCGAGCAGGAAGATCGGCCGTCTGTTCGCCGCGAACTGCCGCCAGGAGGTGCGCTGCACGGACGCGTAGAGCAGCGGTGGCAGCACCAGCGGGAGGATGTACTCCGGCGGGATGTCGACATTCGGTACGAAGGGCAGGAAGGCCAGCACGATCCCGACGAGGGTCATCAGGACGGGCGCCGGCAGCCCGAGCCGGTCGCCGAGCGGAACGGTCAGCACGGCTCCGAGCAGCAGCAAGAACAACAGGGCCAATTGATCCACGGACCTACCCTGCCACGTATGCCCGTTTTCACCCCTCCGTCACGGTGACGGTCGGCCGGTGCCCCGTCGCCGAGCCCCCGGCCGGGGACCCGGTGAGGGGCCCGGCAGCCGTCCTCGACGTCACCACGGGCAGGGAGCCCGTGCGGAGCACCGGCGACCGACGACAGCGCCGGGGCACCTCCCCCGAAGGGCTTCGGGAAAGAGCGTGCGTACCCGGCGTCGCGAGCCCGGCAGGATCCGGGGGACGGCCCTAGAGGGCTCTGCGCATGGCGCGGTGCGGCATGCCCGCGTCCTTGAACTCGGGCCCGTACGCCTCGTATCCGAGCCGCTCGTAGAAGCCGAGGGCCTGCGTCTGGGCGTGCAGGTCGACGGCGGCGAGCCCGCGCGCGCGGGCCGCGTCCTCGATGGCCCGCACCAGGGCCGCGCCGACCCCGAGGCCGCGGGCGGCCCGGGTCACCGCGAGCCGGCCGAGGGAGCCCACCGAGGCGTCGGCGCCGGTCTTGCCGACCGCGTCCGCCCCGTACAGCAGCCGCCCGGTGCCCAGCGGGACGCCGTCCGCGCGGACCGCGAGCACGTGCACGGCGGTCTCGTCGTACGGGTCGTACTCGATCTCCTGCGGCACGCCCTGCTCCTCGACGAAGACCGCACGGCGCACCGCGAAGCACGCCTCCCGGTCGTCGCCCGTCCGCGCCTCGCGGACCTCGTAGGCCACGGCCCGTGCGGACGAGGCGTCCGTCCCCGCCCCGGTCACCGGCTCTCCGCCGCGATCCGGTCGAGGGCGGTCTGCAGGTCCGCCGGGTAGGTGCTCGAGAACTCGACCCACCGGCCGTCGCCGGGGTGCTCGAAGCCGAGCCGCACCGCGTGCAGCCACTGGCGGGTCAGGTCGAGGCGCTTGGCCATGGTCGGGTCGGCGCCGTAGGTGAGGTCGCCGACGCAGGGGTGGCGGTGGGCGGACATGTGCACCCGGATCTGGTGGGTGCGGCCCGTCTCCAGCTTGATGTCGAGCAGCGAGGCCGCCCGGTACGCCTCGATGAGGTCGTAGTGGGTCACGGACGCCTTGCCGTCGGCGGTCACGGCCCACTTGTAGTCGTGGTTCGGGTGGCGGCCGATGGGCGCGTCGATGGTGCCGCTCAGCGGATCCGGGTGGCCCTGCACCAGGGCGTGGTAGCGCTTGTCGACCGTGCGCTCCTTGAACTGGCGCTTCAGCGACGTGTACGCGTACTCCGACTTCGCCACCACCATGAGGCCGGAGGTGCCGACGTCCAGGCGGTGCACGATGCCCTGGCGCTCGGCGGCGCCGGAGGTGGAGATCCGGTAGCCGGCGGCGGCGAGGCCGCCGATCACCGTGGTGCCGGTCCAGCCGGGGCTGGGGTGGGCGGCGACCCCGATCGGCTTCATGATCACGACGATGTCGTCGTCGTCGTGGACGATCTCCATGCCCTCCACGGGCTCGGCCACGACCTGCACCGGGGCGGGCGCGCCGGGCATCTCGACCTCGAGCCACGCGCCACCGCTGACCCGCTCGGACTTGCCGACGACGGCGCCGTCGACCAGGACCTTGCCTGCGGCGGCCAGCTCGGCCGCCTTCGTACGGGAGAACCCGAACATGCGGGAGATGGCGGCGTCGACGCGCTCACCCTCCAGGCCGTCGGGAACGGGCAGCGTGCGGATCTCGGGACTCGTGCTCACCCGTCGAGTATGCCTTGTGCGGCGGGTGCTCCGTCCGGAGCGCCCGCCGGGCCGTGGACGACTCAGTCCTTGTGGACGGTGCCGTCGGGGTCCAGACCGCGGAAGGAGAGGATCACGATCAGGATGCCGCCGCAGACGATCGCCGAGTCGGCGAGGTTGAAGACGGCGAAGTGGGCGGGCGCGATGAAGTCCACGACCGCCCCTTCGAAGACGCCCGGCGAGCGGAAGATCCGGTCGGTCAGGTTGCCGAGCGCACCGCCGAGGAGCAGACCGAGCGCGAGGGCCCACGGCAGGCTGTAGAGCTTGCGCGCCAGCCGGATGATCACCACGATCACGACGGCCGCGATGCAGGTGAAGATGATCGTGAAGGCCTCGCCCATGCCGAAGGCGGCGCCGGGGTTGCGGATCGCCTCGAAGCGCAGCAGGTCGCCGATCACCTTGATCGGCTCGCGCCCCTCCAGCTTCTCCACCACGATCATCTTGCTGCCGAGGTCGAGCAGATAGGCGAACAGGGCCACCACGAACAGCGCGGCGATCTTCCGCTTGCCCTTCGGCCGCTCCTCGGGAACGGCCGACTCGTCGGCTCCTGCTGAATCCGGCGTACCGATGACGCTCTCCGCCTCTGCCACGTGAGTCCCTCAACCTCGGTCCTGACTGTGCACCGAGGGTACGGCACAGCCGTGCGGCGAGGTCAGCCCCGGCGCTCCTGCTTCTGCTTGTCCTCCACGCAGAGGGTGGCCCGGGGGAAGGCCTGCATCCTGGCCTTGCCGATGGGCTTGCCGCAGATCTCGCACAGGCCGTACGTGCCCGCGTCGAGCCGTTCCAGCGCGTGCTCGGTCTGCTCCAGCATCTCGCGGGCGTTCGCGGCCAGGGCCAGCTCGTGCTCGCGGGTGATGTTCTTGGTGCCGGTGTCGGCCTGGTCGTCGCCGGCGCCGTCGCCGGAGTCGCGCATCAGGCCGGTCAGCTCCTCCTGGGAGTGGGCGAGCTCGCTGCGCAGCCGGAGCACCTCCGCCTGGAGCTCCCTGCGGGCCTCGGCGACCTCCTCGGGGGACCAGGGGTCCTCGCCCGGGCGTACGGCGAGCTCGCCGGCGCGTGCCGGGGGCACCGCGACGTCGGTCTCGGCCGTCGTGACGCCACCCGCGGTCTTCTTCGCTGCCACCGTCCTGGCTCCTGTCTTCTCGGTCGCGGTCTTCCCGCCCGTGGCGGTCTTCTTCTTCACCGGGGTCACCGTGTCCGCCGGCGCGGCGACGGCCGTGCTGTCGACCACCGCCGCCTCGGCCACGGCCTCGGGGGCGGCGGCCCGGGGGGCGGCCGTCTTCCTCGCGGCCGCCTTCTTCGCCGGCGCCTTCTTCGTGGGCGCCTTCTTCGCGGGCGCCTTGCCGGCGGCGGTCTTCGTCGCCACGGAGTTCACCGCCGGCTTCGCCTCCTCCGGCCTCTTCGCCGGTGTCTTCTTCACAAGTGCCTTCTTCGCCGGCGCCTTCTTCACGGGCGCCTCCATGGCCGCGGCCTTCTCGGCCACCGCCTTCTTCGCGGGCGCGGACTTCTTCGCGGCCGGTGCCTTCGCGACCGCCGTCTTCGTGGCCGTCGTCTCCTTCGCGGCGGTCTTCTTCGCCACCATGTCGCGGCCCCTTCACATTTTGTGATCTTGCTCGCGAATCGTGCTGGGACGATAAATCGGCCCAGAGCCCGCGGCAACGGGGCACGCCGCCCGTTCCGCCCGCCCCGACGCCCTGCGGGACGAGCCTGCCTCGGTTGTGCCCAGCTCCCCGGCCGGTTATCCGCGCCGCCGCTCCCCCACTTGGCCGCAGCCGAAGTCCGCCGGCCCCGTGTGCCCATTCGGGTCACGGGAAAAAACGGTCGGCCTCCCCCTGCCCGGCCCCGTACACTGGGCGGAGCGAAAGGCTTGGATGGGGACGAGTAGCGTCGTACGCAGCCATGAGCGACCCGGGGACGGTGAGAGCCCGGGGGCGAGCCCGATGTGAAGCATCACCCCGGAGCTGCCGGAAGAAAGCCGCGGTCGCCCGCGGTGACTAGACCCGGCGTCGCGACCCCAATGAGGGGGCTCAGGGCGTCCGCGCCCGGGGCCAAGGAGGGTGGTACCGCGGGAGCAGTGCTCTCGTCCCTCCGACGGAACGAGGAACATCCGCCGGAGGAAGATCGATGTCTTCGCAGTACCGCCAGGTGCCCGCCCAGGTAGACCTGCCCGCGCTCGAGCGCGCCGTGCTCGATTTCTGGCACGAGAACAAGGTCTTCGCCAAGACGCTGGAGCAGTCCGAGGGACGCCCCGAGTGGGTCTTTTACGAGGGCCCGCCCACCGCCAACGGCATGCCCGGCGCCCACCACATCGAGGCCCGCGTCTTCAAGGACGTCTTCCCCCGCTTCCGGACCATGCGGGGCTATCACGTCGCCCGCAAGGCCGGCTGGGACTGCCACGGCCTGCCGGTCGAGCTCGCCGTCGAGAAGGAGCTCGGCTTCTCCGGCAAGAAGGACATCGAGGCGTACGGTATCGCCGAGTTCAACGCCAAGTGCCGCGAGTCCGTGACCCGCCACACCGACGCCTTCGCCGAGCTGACGACCCGGATGGGCTACTGGGTCGACCTCGACGACGCCTACCGGACCATGGACCCCTCGTACATCGAGTCGGTCTGGTGGTCGCTCAAGCAGATCTTCGACAAGGGCCTGCTGGTCCAGGACCACCGCGTGGCCCCCTGGTGCCCGCGCTGCGGCACCGGCCTGTCCGACCACGAGCTCGCGCAGGGCTACGAGACGGTCGTCGACCCCTCCGTCTACGTCCGCTTCCCGCTGACCTCCGGCCCGCTCGCCGGCAAGGCCGCGCTCCTGGTCTGGACGACCACCCCGTGGACCCTGGTGTCCAACACGGCGGTCGCCGCCCACCCCGAGGTGACCTACGTGGTCGCCACGGACGGCGACGAGCGGCTGGTCGTCGCCGAGCCGCTGCTCGACAAGGCGCTCGGCGAGGGCTGGGTGACCACCGGCGAGTCCTTCACCGGCAAGGACATGGAGCGCTGGACCTACCAGCGCCCCTTCGAGCTGATCCCCTTCGACGCCCCGGCGCACTACGTCGTGAACGCCGACTACGTGACCACCGAGGACGGCACGGGTCTGGTCCACCAGTCCCCCGCCTTCGGTGAGGACGACCTCAAGGTCTGCCGCTCCTACGGCCTCCCGGTCGTGAACCCGGTCCGCCCCGACGGCACCTTCGAGGAGGACGTGCCGCTGGTCGGCGGCGTCTTCTTCAAGAAGGCCGACGAGGCGCTCACCGCCGACCTGGAGGCGCGCGGGCTGCTGTTCCGGCACATCGCGTACGAGCACAGCTACCCGCACTGCTGGCGCTGCCACACGGCGCTGCTGTACTACGCGCAGCCGTCCTGGTACATCCGTACGACCGCCGTGAAGGACCGTCTCCTCCAGGAGAACGAGAAGACGAACTGGTTCCCGGACTCGGTCAAGCACGGCCGCTTCGGCGACTGGCTGAACAACAACATCGACTGGGCGCTCTCCCGCAACCGCTACTGGGGCACCCCGCTGCCGATCTGGCGCTGCGAGGAGGGTCACCTCACGTGCGTCGGCTCGCGCGCCGAGCTGACCGAGCTGACCGGCACGGACCAGTCGGAGCTCGACCCGCACCGCCCGTACATCGACGACGTGACCTTCGGCTGCCCGGCGGAGGGCTGCTCGCTCGAGGCCGTGCGCGTCCCCGAGGTCATCGACGCCTGGTACGACTCGGGTTCGATGCCGTTCGCGCAGTACGGCTACCCGTACCAGAACAAGGAGCTGTTCGAGAGCCGCTACCCGGCGCAGTTCATCTCCGAGGCCATCGACCAGACCCGTGGCTGGTTCTACACGCTGATGGCCGTCGGCACGCTGGTCTTCGACAAGTCCTCGTACGAGAACGTGGTCTGCCTCGGCCACATCCTCGCCGAGGACGGCCGCAAGATGTCCAAGCACCTGGGCAACATCCTCCAGCCGATCCCGCTGATGGACCAGCACGGCGCGGACGCGGTGCGCTGGTTCATGGCGGCCGGCGGTTCGCCGTGGGCGGCGCGCCGGGTGGGCCACGGCACGATCCAGGAGGTGGTCCGCAAGACCCTCCTGACGTACTGGAACACGGTGGCCTTCCAGGCGCTGTACGCCCGCACCTCCGGCTGGGCGCCGTCCGCCGCCGACCCGGCGCCCGCCGACCGCACGGTGCTCGACAAGTGGCTGCTGTCCGAGCTGCACACGCTGGTTGCCGGGGTCACCGAGGCGATGGAGGCGTACGACACCCAGCGGGCCGGCAAGCTGCTCTCCGCGTTCGTCGACGACCTCTCCAACTGGTACGTCCGCCGTTCGCGCCGCCGCTTCTGGCAGGGCGACGCCTCGGCGCTGCGCACCCTGCACGACGTCGTCGAGACGGTCACCCGCCTGATGGCCCCGCTCACCCCGTTCATCACCGAGCGGGTGTGGCAGGACCTGGTGGTCCCGGTGACCCCCGGCGCCCCCGAGTCCGTGCACCTGTCCTCGTGGCCCGAGCCGGACGCGTCCCTGGTCGACCCGGTGCTCTCCGAGCAGATGCTGCTGGTCCGGCGCCTGGTCGAGCTGGGCCGCGCCACGCGCGCCGAGTCCGGCGTGAAGACCCGCCAGCCGCTCTCCCGGGCGCTGGTGGCGGCTGCGGGCTTCGCGGACCTCTCCGAGGAGCTCCAGGCCCAGATCACGGAGGAGTTGAACGTCTCGTCGCTCGCCTCCCTGTCCGAGGTCGGCGGCAGCCTGGTCGACACGACCGCGAAGGCCAACTTCCGGGTGCTGGGCAAGCGTTTCGGCAAGGACGTCCAGGACGTGGCGAAGGCGGTTGCGGCGGCCGACGCGGCGGCGCTGTCGCTGGCCCTGCGCTCCGGCGAGGCGACGCTGGAGGTGAACGGCGAGACGATCACCCTCGTCCCCGAGGAGGTCATCATCACGGAGACCCCGCGCGAGGGCTGGTCGGTCGCCTCGGACTCCGGCGCGACGGTCGCCCTCGACCTGGAGATCACCCCGGAGCTCCGCAAGGCGGGCCTGGCCCGTGACGCGATCCGCCTGATCCAGGAGGCCCGCAAGAACAGCGGCCTCGACGTCGCGGACCGCATCGCCCTGCGCTGGACCTCCTCCTCGCCGGAGACGGCGGAGGCCCTCACGGCCCACGCCTCGCTCATCGCCGACGAGGTCCTGGCCACGGACTACGCGGAGGGCCCGGCCGACGACTCCTACGGCACCCCCTTCGAGGACGAGGGCCTGTCCCTCACCTTCCGCCTCCGCAAGGCCTAACCGCGCGGCGAAGGGCCCGGCACCACGGTGGGTGCCGGGCCCTTCGCCATCCCATGCGGGGGCACCCGCTGGTGCCGGCCCTTCCCCACACCCTCCATGTACGGGCGCCCGCTGGTGCCGCCCCATCCCCACACCCTCCATGAACGGGCGCCCGCTGGTGCCGCCCCATCCCCGCACCCCCCATGAACGGGCGCCCGCTGGTGCCGCCCCATCCCCGCACCCCCCATGAACGGGCGCCCGCTGGTGCCGCCCCATCCCCACACCGCCCATGAACGGGCGCCCGCTGGTGCCGCCCCATCCCCGCACCCCCCATGAACGGGCCCCGCCCTGCTGCGTTGTGCCCACCCGTTCCGCCCCAGCGGAGCGAATGAATGCCCACAACGGTCGCCCCTCCCGGGCCTGGGGGCGCGGCCCTGCGGCGCCAAGCTGCCGCCCCACCCGGGCCGCGGGGGCTCGGCCCCCGCCCCCGCACCCCCGAGGTCTGGGGCGGAGCCCCGGTTCGGGAAGGGGCGGGGTGGGGAAGGAGCCCGCCGCAGGCGCCGCCCGTCCCGCACCCGCGCCACCGCCCTCAGCCGTACACCCGCCCCACCCCCACACACGCAAAAGGGCCGGACCCCAGGGATCACCCCGGGGCCCGGCCCTTGAGACTGCCGACGACGGCTACGCGCATAGCACGCGCTGGTCCGCCGCCCTCAGTTGTCGTCCTCGTCGATCAGGAAGCCGCGCATCGGCGCCGGCGCCTGCTGCATCGGCTGCGGCGCCTGCGGGCGGACCGGAGCCATCGGCTGGGTCATCGCCGGGGACATCTGCTGCTGGCCGCCGTACGACGGGGCGCCGCCCATCGTGCCGTTGCCGCCGAACGACGGCGCGCTCGCACCCGCCGACGCCATCGAGGGGGACGGCGGCAGGGAGGCGGTCGCGGGAGTGCGCGGCGGGGCCAGCGAGTCGTCGGCCTGGGTCTCCAGCTGACGCAGCTGCGACTCCAGGTACGACTTCAGGCGGGTCCGGTACTCACGCTCGAAGCCCCGCAGGTCCTCGACCTTGCGCTCGAGGGTCGCACGCGCGGACTCGAGGGAGCCCATCGCGACGCGGTGCTTCTCCTGGGCGTCCCGCTCCAGGGCGTCGGCCTTGGCTCGGGCGTCCCGCTCCAGGCCCTCGGCGCGCGAACGCGCCTCGCCGACGATCTTGTTGGCCTCGGAACGGGCCTCCGCGATCGCCTGGTCGGCGGTCTGCTGCGCCAGCGAGAGCACGCGCGCGGCGCTGTCGCCGCCCGGGCCCTGGGCCGGCTGCATCTGCTGCATCTGCTGCTGCTGCGGGTGTCCCATGGGGCCGCCCTGCATCGGGCCGGGACCCATCGGGCCGCCCTGCATGGGGCCGGGGCCCATGGGCCCGCCCTGCATGGGGCCGCCCTGCATCGGGCCGGCGGGAAGCGCGGGGGCGCCGGACGGCAGCTGCGGCGGGCCCATCTGCGGGGGCTGCTGCTGCGCCGGAGGTCCGGATATGGCGGCGGGCACGGGGGCGCCGGGACCGACGGGACGATCCTGCGGCTCCGGCGGCTTGCGCATGCCCTGCTGCTGCTGGTTCTGCGCGGCGGCACGGGTGGCCGCGGCCAGCTTGGCGCGCAGGTCCTCGTTCTCGCGGAGCAGACGAGTCAGTTCGGCTTCGACCTCATCGAGGAAGGCATCGACCTCGTCCTCGTCATAGCCTTCTCGAAGGCGGACGGTCGTGAACTGCTTGTTCCGCACGTCCTCGGGGGTCAGCGGCATCTCTTCTTCACCTCTACGTAGTCGTCGGCAGTCGGCAAGACCGTATCGTCCACATCCACCTCCGCCATCACCTCGCGAAGCTGCTCACGATGGAGATCAGGATGTAGACGATGATCATCAGAACGAAGAAGGACAGGTCGAGTGCCACGCCCCCGAGACGCAGCGGCGGGATGAGCCGCCGCAGAAGCTTGAGCGGTGGATCGGTGACAGTGTAGGTGGCCTCCAGAACGACCACCATCGCCTTACCGGGTTGCCATGAACGGGCGAACTGGAAGACGTAGTCCATGACCAGCCGGAAGATCAGCAGGACCAGGAAGCACATCAGCGCGATGTAGATCACCTGCAGTGCGACGCCCATCCCGCGCTTCCCTCTCCCCTGGCTCTCGTGCTCTCACTTGTCCGGCCGCCCTCGCGGCCGGGCCGTTCTCGATCTCGTGTTCTCAGCTCTGGTTGAAGAATCCGCCCTCTGCGATCCGGGCCTTGTCCTCCGCCGTGACATCGACGTTAGCAGGCGACAACAGGAACACCTTCTGCGTCACGCGCTCAATGCTGCCATGGAGTCCGAAGACGAGTCCGGCGGCAAAGTCGACAAGTCGCTTCGCGTCGGTGTCGTCCATCTCCGTGAGATTCATGATCACGGGGGTGCCCTCACGGAAGTGTTCCCCGATGGTACGGGCCTCGTTGTAGGTCCGCGGGTGCAGCGTGGTGATGCGGTAGGGCTCCCGCTCGGACACGACCTTGGGCATGATCACCGGTGCGTTCTTCTCCAGGCTCGGACGTTCGGGTGTGATGGATGCCACGGGGGCAATTCGGGCAGGACGTCCGCTTTCCGCGTGTACTGGCACAGACTGGGCGACGGGTTCGCGCGGTGCGGGCGGCTGGACCACCCGTACCGGCTCCTCGCGCTCGATCTGCCGAGGGGGCTGGTGGCGCCGGTCGCGCTCGGGCTCCGGCTCCAGCTCGGGTTCGAAGTCGTCGTCGGGATCGAATCCACGGCCGTCGTAGCCATCGTCCTCCACGAGGCCGAGGTAGACCGCCATCTTGCGCATCGCGCCGGCCATTCTCTGCATCCTCCGCTCTGTGGTGGATCGCCCTTACCGAATGTCGCAGTGTCACCAAGTGCCCGCGATCCACGGGTCCGTCCGCCCCTCGGCGGAATGACCATATTTTCTGCTGTGGTCCGACTTGCTTCGCGACGTTACCCGAGCTTCGGGCGGACGCCGAGTACCGCCGTACCGATGCGTACGTGTGTCGCCCCGGCCGCCACGGCCTCCTCGAGGTCCGCACTCATCCCTGCTGACACCATGTTCGCAGCCGGACGGGTCGCGCGCAGGACAGTCGACAAATCCATCAGCCGCTCGAAGGCGGCCCGTTGCCGGCCCGCGTACGGACCGGCGAGCGGCGCGACGGTCATGAGGCCGTCGAGCCGAAGCCCCGGAGCGGCCGCCACGGCGGCCGCCAACTCCTCGATCCCGTCCGGCGCGACCCCGCCGCGGTCACCGCGCTCGCCGGATCCGGCGTCGAGGGCGACCTGGATCAGACAGCCGAGCTCCCGCTGTGCCTTCTCCGCGGCCGCGGAAAGAGAGGAAACGAGCTTCAAACGGTCGACGGACTGCACCACATCGGCATAACCCACCACGGATCGGACCTTGTTGGTCTGCAACTGACCCACGAAGTGCCAGGTCAGGTCGAGATCCGCACAGGCGGCGGCCTTGGGGGCCGCGTCCTGGTCCCGGTTCTCCGCCACGTGGCGGACGCCGAGTTCGTGCAGCAGCCGCACGTCGCTCGCGGGGTAGGTCTTGGTGACCACGATGAGGGTCACCTCGTCCCGCGCGCGCCCGGCGGCGGCGCACGCCGCGGCGATGCGCTCCTCCACCCGGGCGAGGTTCTCGGCGAGTTCCGACTTGCGGTCCGTCATATCTCTTCTCAGTCCAACCAGACATATCCCGCGAGTCGCCCCGTGGTGCGGTCGCGGCGGTACGAGTAGTGGTCGCGGGACTCCAGGGTGCAGACCCCGGCGTCCTCGACGTCCCGGACGCCGAGCCGTTCGAGCTGGGCGCGCACTCCCGCGGCGACGTCGACGGCCGGGGTGCCCCAGGAGGTCTCGGCACGGGCGGCCGGTTCGACCGCGGCCACCTCGGCGCGCATCGCCTCCGGCACCTCGTAGCAGCGCCCGCAGACCGAGGGTCCCGTACGGGCGGTGATGCGGGAGGGGTCGGCGCCCAGTGCGGTCATCGCCTTCACGGCGGCGGGCACCACTCCGGCCACCATCCCCGGCCGCCCGGCGTGGGCGGCGGCGGCGACGCCGGCGACGGGGTCGGCCAGCAGGACCGGGACGCAGTCGGCGGTGAGGACCGCGAGGGCCAGACCCCGCCGGGCGGTGACGACCGCGTCGACGGACGGGATGTCAGGAGTGGGCCACGGGCCCTCGACCACGGCGACGTCCGCCCCGTGCACCTGGTTCATCCAGACCACGTCCGCCGGGTCGAGCCCGAGTCCGGCCGCCGCGCGGGCCCGGTTGGTCCGTACGGCCTCCGGGTCGTCGCCGACGGCGCCCCCGAGGTTGAGCTCCTCGTACGGAACGGCGCTCACCCCGCCCCACCGGTCGGTGAAGGCGAAGTGCGCGCCGCTCGTGTCGTGTCGCTGCCCTATCACTTCAAGAAGTCCGGGACATCCAGCTCTTCGGCCTGGGTGTCCGGGTACGGGCGGGCCGGCGGGACCACCGGCGGGGCGACGGGCGGCAGCGGGTTCTCGCTGACGGCCGGCGCCGGCTCGGCGGGCGCCGCCGGGGGCTCCTCGCGCGGGGTGACGGTGCCGAGGCCGCCCAGCGGGCGGGAGGTCTCGGTGGCGCGGGGGGCCGGGGCGGGCTCCTCGCGCTTGGCGGAGACCGAGCCGATGATGTTGTCGCGGCGGGCCGGCGGCTGGCCGCCGTCGAAGCCGGCGGCGATGACGGTGACCCGGACCTCGTCGCCGAGGGCGTCGTCGATGACGGCGCCGAAGATGATGTTGGCCTCGGGGTGCGCGGCCTCGCTGACCAGCTGGGCGGCCTCGTTGATCTCGAACAGGCCGAGGTCGCTGCCGCCGGAGATGGAGAGCAGCACACCGCGGGCGCCGTCGATGGACGCCTCCAGGAGCGGCGAGGAGATCGCCATCTCGGCCGCCGCCACGGCGCGGTCGTCGCCGCGGGCGGAGCCGATGCCCATCAGGGCCGAACCGGCCTCGGACATGACCGACTTGACGTCGGCGAAGTCGAGGTTGATCAGACCGGGGGTGGTGATGAGGTCGGTGATGCCCTGGACACCGGAGAGCAGGACCTGGTCGGCGGACTTGAAGGCGTCCAGGACCGAGACCTGGCGGTCCGAGATGGACAGCAGCCGGTCGTTGGGGATGACGATGAGGGTGTCGACCTCTTCGCGGAGCTCGGCGATGCCGTCCTCCGCCTGGTTGGCGCGACGGCGGCCCTCGAACGTGAACGGGCGGGTGACCACGCCGATCGTGAGGGCGCCGAGCGAGCGCGCGATGTTGGCGACGACGGGCGCGCCGCCGGTGCCGGTGCCGCCACCCTCGCCGGCGGTGACGAAGACCATGTCGGCCCCCTTGAGGACCTCCTCGATCTCCTCACGGTGGTCCTCTGCCGCCTTGCGACCGACTGCCGGGTTGGCCCCGGCCCCGAGGCCGCGGGTGAGTTCACGGCCGACGTCGAGCTTGACGTCGGCGTCGCTCATCAACAGCGCCTGGGCGTCGGTGTTGATGGCGATGAACTCGACGCCCTTGAGACCGACCTCGATCATTCGGTTGATGGCATTGACACCACCGCCGCCGACACCGATGACCTTGATGACTGCGAGGTAGTTCTGCGGTGCTGCCACGTCGAAGGCCTCTCGCCTCGAGTTACGTGTCGCCGCTTCGCGGTGGTAAGCGCGCCGCGACGACGGATGCCGATTGGGACGGTCCGAAACGCCGACCCAAACCCTAACGTTGAAGTTTAGGGTTACCAGTGTCTCTGTTCGCTGGACTCTTCCGAACAGGACACTAAGTCGACAAGTGGCGCACGTTCAACGAACACGCCGAACCTCCCGTTTTTCTTTTCACCCTATGTGATCACCCGTAGCGCTGGCCAACCAGGGTCCTGGCCAGCGGTGATGGGCGTCAACTTCGTGACGAGGCGGGCGCGGTGGGGGCACTTACATCGAAGTGCCCCGCTTTGGGAGTCGCTTTCATGAGAGCGGTGAGAACGCGCGCCTTCACGGCTCCGTCCTCACCGCTGCCCCAGAAGACGGTGCGGTCCTTGTCGAGCTCCAGAGTGATGGAGTCGAAGGACGTGATCCGGACGACACGGACGTCCTGGGCGATTTTCTCCGGGAGTTCGCCCGTCACGCCTACCGCGGCCCCCAGCAGCCGGTCCGGGCCGAAGCGGCGCAGGCTGGGAGAGGCGGCGGCGTCGAGGACCAGCCGCGGGACGCCGCGCGGAGGGGTGGGCACGGTGGCGAACCGCACACCCTCGGAGTCCACTTCGATGAACTTTCCGCCCTTTTCGAGGAAGAGGACGGGCTGTCGTTCCGTCACTTTCAGACCGATTCCGTGCGGCCAGGACCGTACGACGTCCACGGTGGCGATCCGCGGGAGTTCCTCGCGCAGCCGGGCCTCGATGGCGTCGGTGTCGACGGAGACGAGCGGCGCGCCGACCGGTACGGCCGCGACCCGCTCGACCTCGCCCCGGGTGAGCACCTTCGTACCGGAGGTGCTCACCCTCTCGACCCGGAACCAGCTGGACCCGTACAGCGCCCAGATGCCGCCGGCCACCAGGGCGAGGACGGCGAAGCCGGTCAGCAGCACACGGGGGCCGGGCATCCGCGGACTGCGGGTGCCCGGCCGGGACGGCCCTCGGCCGGGCCCGCCGGACCTGCCGCTCGCGCTCTTCTGCTCGGTCGCCGGTCCGGCTGCCACGGTGGCCTCTCCTGCCTCTCGCCGCCGCGCTACGCCTGACGGCGGGCGGCGATCGCCTCGTACACCATGCCGACGAGCAGGTCGTCGGCGTCCCGGCGGCCGAACTCGGCGGCGGCGCGGGACATCTCGTAGAGCCGGTGCGGATCGGACAGCACGGGGAGCACGTTGGTCTGCACCCACTGCGGCGACAGTTCCGCGTCGTCGACGAGGAGCCCGCCGCCCGCCTTCACCACCGGCTGGGCGTTGAGCCGCTGTTCGCCGTTGCCGATGGGCAGCGGGACGTAGGCGGCCGGCAGCCCGACGGCGGAGAGCTCGGCGACGGTCATCGCGCCCGCGCGGCAGAGCATCATGTCGGCGGCGGCGTACGCGAGGTCCATCCGGTCCACGTACGGTACCGGCACGTACGGCGGCATTCCGGGCATGTTGTCGACACGCGGCAGTTCGTTCTTCGGGCCGACCGCGTGCAGGATCTGGATGCCGGAGCGCTGGAGCACCGGGGCGATCTGCTGGATGACCTCGTTGAGCCGGCGTGCGCCCTGGGAGCCGCCGGAGACCAGCAGGGTGGGCAGGTTGGGGTCGAGGCCGAAGGCGGCCCGCGCCTCGGGGCGCACGCGGGCGCGGTCGAGCGTGGCGATGGTGTGCCGCAGCGGGATGCCGATGTAGCGGGCGTTGCGGAGCTTGCTGTCGGGGGTGGCGACGGCGACCCCGGCCGCGTACCGCGAGCCGATCTTGTTGGCCAGGCCGGGCCGGGCGTTGGCCTCGTGGACCACGATCGGCACGCCGAGGCGCTTGGCGGCGAGGTAGCCGGGCAGCGCCACGTAGCCGCCGAAGCCGACCACGCAGTCCGCCTTGGTGCGCTCCAGGATCTGCTCGGCGGCCTTGATGGTGCCGCGCAGCCGCCCGGGGACGGTGATCAGTTCGGGCGTGGGCTTGCGGGGCAGCGGCACGGCCGGGATGAGCGCCAGCTCGTAGCCCCGTTCGGGCACCAGCCGGGTCTCCAGGCCGCGCTCCGTGCCCAGCGCCGTGATCCCCACGGTCGGGTCCTGCCTGCGCAGGGCGTCCGCGAGTGCGAGCGCGGGCTCGATGTGGCCGGCGGTACCTCCGCCGGCGAGGACGACATGCACCGAAATTCACCGCTCTCCGGACGGACGCTTCTTGACGCGCCGTCGCATCGACTTCCATCTCCCCCCGGCCCGCTTGCCCCATCCGGGGCGACGCAGGGCCAGGGCCGCTTTCGCGGCGGGTTCCTGTCGCGCGAAGGCGATCAGGAGCCCGACGGCGAACATGGTCGGCAGCAGGGCCGATCCTCCGTAGGAGAACAGCGGGAGCGGGACTCCGGCGATCGGCAGCAAGCCGAGCACCGCACCGATGTTGATCACGGCCTGGGCCGTGATCCAGGTGGTCACGCCTCCCGCGGCAAACCTGACGAAGGGGTCCTCCGTGCGTCCGGCCACGCGGATACCCGCATAGCCTAGAGCCGCGAACAGGGCCAGCACCGACAGCGTCCCCGCCAGACCCAGTTCCTCGCCGGTGACGGCGAAGATGAAGTCGGTGTGCGCTTCGGGGAGTTGACCCCATTTTTCCACACTCGCCCCCAGTCCGGAACCGAACCATCCGCCGGACGCCAGAGCATAGATCCCGTGCGCGGCCTGCCAGCAGGGGTCCCCCGCGCCGCCGGGGTCGCTGGCGCCGATGCAGGCGAAGCGCTTCAGGCGGTGCGGGCTGGTCTTGATCAGCAGCATGCCGATCAGTCCGGCGACGCCGAGCACGCCGACGAAGAGCCGGGTGGGGGCGCCGGCGGTCCACAGCAGTCCGAAGAGGATCGCCGTGAGGATGATCGCCGTGCCCATGTCACCGCCCAGCATGATGAGGCCGAGCAACAGGAACGCGCCGGGCACCAGCGGCACCAGCATGTGCTTCCACTGGGCCAGGAGCTTCATGTCCTGTTTGCGGGCGAGCAGGTCGGCGCCCCACAGGATCAGCGCCAGCTTGCCGAACTCGCTGGGCTGGAGCATGAACGGTCCGCCCAGCGAGATCCAGTTCTGGTTGCCGCCGACCGCGACTCCTATCCCGGGGATCTGGACGAGCACCATCAGGAAGATCGCCCCGACCAGGATCGGGTAGGCCAGCGCCCGGTGCAGCTTCACCGGCATCCGGGAGGCCAGCATGAGCAGCCCCGCGCCGAGCAGCGCCGCGAAGAACTGCTTGCGGAAGAAGTACGAGGGCACCAGGTCGTAGCGGAGCGCCGTGATCATCGAGGCGGAGTAGACCATCACGAGGCCGAGCGCGGTGATGAGCAGCCCGGCGCCGACGATCACGTAGTACGCGGTGAGCGGCCGGTCCCAGGCCCTTCTGGCGCGCTCGTAGAGCCCTCGCGGCCCGCCCCCGCGCGCCTTCCTCGGCGCCGCGGGGGTGCGGCCGCCGCCCCGTACGGCGGGGGCCTGTCGCGTCCCGGCGGTTCTGCTCGGCATGGTCGCTGTCCCCTCCAGTCGTGCCCGGCGCCGCGGCCGGACCTCCTCGCTGGTCAGGTCAGGCGCGCCCGGTCCGGGCGAGGGAGCGGACCGCGTCCGCGAAGGCCTCGCCCCGCTTGTTGTAGTTGGTGAACATGTCCATCGACGCACAGGCCGGGGCGAGGAGGACCGTGTCCCCCGGCCGGGCGAGCGAGGCCGCCTCCCGGACCGCCGCGGACATCGCCCCAGTGTCGGTCCGGTCGAGGTCGACCACCGGGACCTCGGGGGCGTGTCGCGCCAGGGCTTCGCGGATCAGCTCACGGTCCCGGCCGATCAGGACGACGCCGCGCAGCCGCTTGGCGGACCTGGACACGAGCTCGTCGAAGGTCGCGCCCTTGGCGAGGCCGCCGGCGATCCAGACGATCGGGTCGTAGGCCGCCAACGAGGCTTCCGCCGCGTGCGTGTTGGTGGCCTTGGAGTCGTCGACGTAGACGACGCCCTCGATCTCCTCGACCAGTTCGATGCGGTGCGGGTCGGGCCTGAAGGCCCGCAGTCCGTCCCGTACGGCCTTGGGCTCCACGCCGAAGGCACGGGCGAGGGCGGCCGCGGCGAGCGCGTTGGCGATGTTGTGGGGGGCCGGGGGCTGGACGTCGGAGACCTCGGCCAGCTCCTGGGCGTTCTTCTGCCGGTTCGCCACGAAGGCCCGGTCGACGAGGATGCCCTCGACGACGCCGAGCTCCGAGGGGCCGGGGGTGCCGAGGGTGAAGCCGATGGCCCGGCAGCCCTCCTCGACGTCGGCCTCGCGGACCAGGTCCTCGGTCGCCTTGTCGGCCGTGTTGTACACGCAGGCGACCTGGTTGCCCTCGTAGATCCGGCCCTTGTCGGCGGCGTACGCCTCCATGGAGCCGTGCCAGTCGAGGTGGTCGGGCGCCAGGTTGAGCACGGCGGCCGAGTGGGCGCGCAGGGAAGGCGCCCAGTGCAGCTGGTAGCTGGAGAGCTCGACGGCGAGGACGTCGTAGTCCTCGTCGCCGAGGACGGCGTCGAGGAGGGAGACCCCGATGTTGCCGACGGCGGCGGTCTTCAGACCGGCCGCCCGGAGGATGGAGGCGAGCATCCGCACGGTCGTGGTCTTGCCGTTGGTGCCGGTGACCGCGAGCCAGGGCGCCGCCCCGGGACCGCGCAGGCGCCAGGCCAGCTCGACGTCGCCCCAGATCTCCACGCCGGCCGCCTCCGCGGCCTGGAAGAGCGGCTTGTCGGGCTTCCAGCCCGGTGCGGTGACGATCAGTTCGGTGCCGGGCGGCAGGGTCGCGCCGTCGCCGAGGCGGACGCCGATGCCCTCCGCCTCCAGCTCCGCGGCCTGCGCCCGGGAGCGCTCGTCGTCGCCGTCGTTGACGACCGTGACGACCGCGCCCAGGCCGTGCAGGACGCGGGCGGCGGGGATGCCGCTCACGCCGAGCCCGGCGACGGTGACCTGCTTGCCCTGCCAGTCCAGCTCGCTCACTTTTCGGATGCCCATCCCGCGTAGAAGAGGCCCAGGCCCACGATCACGCACATGCCCTGGATGATCCAGAAGCGGACGACGACCAGGACCTCGGACCACCCCTTGAGTTCGAAGTGGTGCTGGAGGGGCGCCATCCGGAAGACCCGCTTGCCGGTCATCTTGAACGAACCGACCTGGATGACCACCGACATCGTGATCATCACGAAGAGACCGCCGAGCAGGGCGAGCAGCAGCTCCGTACGGGAGCAGATGGCGAGACCGGCGAGCGCGCCGCCGAGGGCCAGCGAACCGGTGTCGCCCATGAAGATCTTGGCCGGCGAGGTGTTCCACCACAGGAAGCCGAAGCAGGCGCCCATCAGGGCGGAGGCGACGACGGCGAGGTCGAGCGGGTCGCGCACCTCGAAGCAGGCGTTCGGGTTGGTCAGGGTCATGGCGTTGGCGCACGACTCCTGGAACTGCCACAGGCCGATGAAGGTGTACGCGCCGAAGACCATCACCGACGCGCCGGTGGCCAGACCGTCCAGACCGTCCGTCAGGTTCACGCCGTTGGACATGGCCAGGATCATGAAGAGCGCCCAGACCACGAACAGCACCGGGCCGATGGACCAGCCGAAGTCGGTGATGAAGGAGAGCCTCTCGGAGGCCGGGGTGAGGCCGCGCAGATCCGCGAACTGCAGCGAGAGCACGGCGAAGGCGATGCCGACGATCAGCTGGCCGGCCATCTTCGCCTTGGCCCGCAGGCCCAGCGAACGCTGCTTGACGATCTTGATGTAGTCGTCGAGGAAGCCGACCAGGCCCATGCCGGCCATCAGGAACAGCACCAGGACGCCCGAGTACGTCGGGTCCTCACCGGTGATGACCTTCGCCAGCGCGTACGCGATGAGGGTGGCCAGGATGAAGGAGATGCCGCCCATGGTGGGCGTGCCCTTCTTCGATCCGTGGGTGCGCGGGCCGTCGTCCCGGATGAACTGGCCGTATCCCTTGCGGGCGAGCAGCTTGATGAGCAGCGGGGTGCCGATCAGGGTCAGGAAGAGCCCGATGGCCCCCGCGAAGAGGATCTGCCTCATCGGCCGGCGACCTCACCCTCGGAGCCCGCGGTTTCGAGCAGTGCCAGGGCGACCCGCTCGAGCCCGACCGACCTGGAAGCCTTCACCAGGACGATGTCCCCCGGGCGCAGCTCACTGCGCAACAGGTCGACCGCCGCCTGCGCGTCGGACACGTGCACCGACTCCTCACCCCACGAACCCTCGTTATAGGCGCCCAGTTGCAGCCAGGCAGCTTCCCTGTCCCCGACCGCGACGAGCTTGCTGACGTTGAGCCGGACGGCGAGCCGTCCGACCGCGTCGTGCTCGGCGAGCGACTCGTCTCCGAGCTCGGCCATCTTGCCGAGCACCGCCCACGTCCGGGAGCCCCTGGCCTGTGCAGACCTGCCCATGGCCGCGAGCGCGCGCAGGGCGGCTCGCATGGACTCGGGGTTCGCGTTGTAGGCGTCGTTGACGATCGTCACGCCGTCCGGACGCTCGGTGACCTCCATGCGCCAGCGCGACAGGGAGCCGGCCTCGGAGAGCGCGGTGGCGATCTCCTCGACGGGCATGCCCAGCTCATGGGCGACGGCGGCCGCGGCGAGCGCGTTCGACACGTGGTGCTCACCGTACAGGCGCAAGGTCACGTCGCTGCACCCGGTGGGTGTGTGAAGCCTGAAAGAGGGCTGTCCGTTCTCTGTGAGCCGGACATTCTCGGCACGTACGGCCGCTTCGTCCGCCTCTCCGAAGAGGGTGACCCGCGCCTTGGTGCGGCTCGCCATCGCGCGCACCAGCGGGTCGTCGGCGTTGAGGACGGCGATGCCGCCGTCCTCGGCTGCCGGCAGGGACTCGACCAGCTCGCCCTTGGCCTGGGCGATCTGCTCGCGGCCGCCGAACTCGCCGATGTGGGCGCTGCCCACGTTGAGGACGAGGCCGATGCGGGGCGGGGTGAGGCCGGTGAGGTAGCGGATGTGGCCGATTCCGCGCGCCCCCATCTCCAGGACGAGGTGCCGGGTCTCGGCGGTGGCCGTGAGCGCGGTGAGCGGCAGGCCGATCTCGTTGTTGAGGGAGCCGGGCGTCCACACGGTGGGCGCGTGCCGCTGGAGGACCTGGGCGATCAGGTCCTTGGTGGAGGTCTTGCCGGCCGAGCCGGTGAGCGCGACGACGTCGGTGCCGAGGCGCCCGACGACGGCCCGGGCGAGGGCCCCGAGCGCCGCCTGGACGTCCTCGACCACGATCGCGGGCACGCCGACGGGGCGGGCGGCCAGCACGGCTGCCGCGCCCGCCTCGACGGCACGCTCCGCGTACGCGTGGCCGTCGACGTGCTCGCCGGCGAAGGCGGCGAAGAGGCTGCCGGGAGTCACCTTGCGGGAGTCGATGACGACGTCACCGGTGACCTGGACGGCCGGATCCGGTATGTCGTGCGGCTGCCCGCCGACGATTTCGGCGATCTCGGCGAGGGAGAGGGCGATCACTGCTTCATCCCTGACTGTTCTCGTGACGGTGTTCGTCCTGCTGGGCGGCTTGTTCGCCGGCCCGGTGCGCCTGGCCGGCCAGGATCGCCTCGCGCAGGACCTGGCGGTCGTCGAAGGGGCGGACCACTCCGGCGGCCTCCTGGCCCTGCTCGTGGCCCTTGCCCGCGACCAGGACGGTGTCGCCGGGCCGGGCCCGGGCGACGGCCGCGGCGATGGCGGCGGCCCGGTCGGCGTCGACCAGGACCTCGCCCCGCTCGGCGGCCGGCACCTCGGCGGCTCCCGCGAGCATCGCGGTGAGGATCGCGAGGGGGTCCTCGGAGCGGGGGTTGTCGGAGGTGAGGACGGCGGTGTCGGCGAGCCGGGCCGCGGCGGCGCCCATCGGGCCGCGCTTGGTGGTGTCGCGGTCGCCGCCGCAGCCGATGACCACGTGCAGCCTGCCGCGGGTCACCTCGCGCAGCGAGCGCAGGACCGATTCGACGGCGTCGGTCTTGTGCGCGTAGTCGACGACCGCGAGGTACGGCTGGCCGGCGTCGACCCGCTCCAGGCGACCGGGGACGCCGGGGACGGCGGCGACGCCGTCGGCCGCGGTCTGCGGGTCGATCCCGGCGAGGGCGAGGGTGACGATCGCGGCGAGGGTGTTGGCCACGTTGAACGGGCCGGGCAGGGGCGCGGTGGCCCGGATCCGCTCGCCGTCCGGGCCGACGACCGTGAACGTGGAATCGGCGGCGCCGAGACGGACGTCCTCGGCGCGCCAGTCGGCGTCGCGGTCACCGGCGGCGGAGAAGGTGACGACCGGGACGGTGGCCTCCTTCGCGAGCCGGCGGCCGTAGTCGTCGTCGAGGTTCACCACGCCCCGTCTGCTGCGCTCGGGGGTGAAGAGCCGCGCCTTGGCCTGGAAGTAGTCCTCCATGTCGGAGTGGAACTCCATGTGCTCCGGGCTCAGGTTGTTGAAGACGGCGACGTCGAAGACGCAGCCGTCGACCCGGCCGAGCACGAGGGCGTGGCTGGAGACCTCCATCGCGACGGCCTCGACGCCGCGTTCGCGCATGACCGCGAACAGGGCCTGGAGGTCGGTGGCTTCGGGGGTGGTCCGCTCCGACTTGATGCGCTCGTCGCCGATCCGCATCTCCACCGTGCCGACGAGGCCGGTGTGCTTGCCGCCGCCGCGCAGTCCGCCCTCGACCAGGTAGGCGGTGGTGGTCTTGCCGGAGGTGCCGGTGATGCCGATCTGGAGGAGGTCCTCGCCGGGCCGCCCGTAGATCTCGGCGGCGAGCTCGCCCATCCGGCCGCGCGGGTCCGGGACGACCAGGACCGGCAGGCCGGTCGCGGCGGCGCGTTCGGCGCCCGCCGGGTCGGTCAGGACGGCGGCGGCGCCCAGTCCGGCCGCCTGCGCGACGAATTCGGCGCCGTGGACGCGGGCGCCGGGCAGGGCGGCGTACACGTCGCCCGGGCGCACCGCCCGGGAGTCGTGCGTGATGCCCGAGACCTCGGCGGCGGGGCCGGTGGTCTCGATGCCCAGCCGCGCGGCGAGTTCGCCCAGGGGTGTCGGGCGGACCCGCTCCGGGCGGGGCGGGGTGGTTCGGTACTGATCAGCGTGTGGCACGGCGGTGAGCGTACCGGGCGCACCCTGCGCAGGGCTAAATGAGGCCGCGGCGTCGCCGGAGTTCGATTTCCGGTTCCCGGAACGGGGGGTGATGGTTGTCACTGGTGCTCCCGGAGTGTCACGGGTGTCGCCGGCGGGATGTGCCGGCGTGTCGGGTGGGCGCGGACGGGAGGGCCGCCGTCAGGGGGCGGGCCTGAATTCCACCGGCAGCCGGGCGGGTGCGCTGCCGGTCGGCGGGACGTGGAGGGTCTTGAGGGCGAACTCCATGACCTTCTTGTAGATCGGTCCGCAGATCTGTCCGCCGAAGTAGCTGCCCTTCGTGGGGTTCTGGATGGCGCAGTAGACGGTGACGCGGGGCTTGTCGGCGGGGGCGAAGCCGGCGAAGGAGGCGGTGTAGCCCTTGTAGCGGCCGAGTTCGGGGTCGACGCGGTTGGCGGTGCCGGTCTTGCCGGCGACGCGGTAGCCGGGGATGGCGGCCTTGGTGCCGGTGCCCGCCTCGTCGTCGACGACCGACTCCAGCATCTGCGCGAGGGTCCTGGCGGTCTTCTCGCTGATGACCCGGGTCTCCTTGGGGGCGGGCGCCGGGGTGAAGCGGCCGTCGGGGCCCTTGGTGCCGCGGACCAGGGTCGGTTCGATGCGGACGCCGCCGTTGGCGATGGTCGAGTAGACCGAGGTGGCCTGCATGGCGTTGACGGACAGGCCCTGGCCGAAGGGGATCGTGTACTGCTGGGAGGTCGACCAGGTCTCGGGCCGCGCGAGGATGCCGGGCGTCTCGCCGGGGTAGCCGAGGCCGGTGCGGCTGCCGATGCCGAACTTGCGCAGGTAGTCGTGGAGGACCCGGTTGGACTCGGCCTGCGTCCTGCCGAGCTGGCCGGTGGCCAGGATGGTGCCGATGTTGCTGGACTTGGCGAGGACGCCGTTGAGGGTCAGGTACCAGGTCTTGTGGTCGACGTCGTCCTTGAAGAGCCGGTCGCCGCGGTGCAGGCGGTTGGGGACGACGACGTGGGTGCCGGGGGTGGCCTTGCCCTCCTCCAGGACGGCGGCCATGGACATCACCTTGCTGGTGGAGCCGGGCTCGTAGGCGTCCTGGAGGGCCGCGTTGCCCATGGCGGTGGCGTTGGCCTGGGAGAGGTCGTTGGGGTCAAAGCCGGGGGCGTTGGCCATGGCGAGGACCTCGCCGGTGCGGGTGTCCTGGACGACGACGTAGCCGCGGTCGGCCCTGGACTTGCGGACCTGCTCGGTGATGGCCTGCTGGGCGGCCCACTGGATGTCCCGGTCGATGGTCAGCTCGATGTCGGAGCCGGGGACGGCGGGGGTGCCCTGGGAACCGGCGGTGGGCACCCGGCGCCCGCCGGCCTGGGCGAACCTGATCTTGCCGTCCTTGCCGGCCAGTTCCTCGTCGAGCATGGACTCGATGCCGCCGGCGCCGCGGCCCTCGGCGTTGACGTAGCCCAGTATCCCGGCGGCGAGCTCGCCGTTGGGGTAGACGCGCTTGGTGCTGGGCTCGCCGAGGACGCCGCCGAGCAGGTTGATCCCGTTGCCGCCGTTGGCGGGATCGGCCTTCTCCTCGTAGACCTTCTTCAGGTCCTTGATCTGCTTCCAGACCTGCGGGGTCTGCTTGCGGGCGAGCAGGGTGTAGCGGGACTTGGGGGTGCGCAGCTTCGCCGCGAGCTCGGCGGGCTGCTTGCCGAGGAGCGGGGCGAGCAGCGCGGCGGCCTGCTCGGGGGCGTCCGCGGTCTTGGACTCGGCGGGCGTGAAGAGTTTGGGGTCGGCGGTGATGTCGTACGCGTCGACGCTGGCGGCCAGGGCGATCCCGGCCCGGTCGGTGATCTCACCGCGGTCGGCGGTGAGGGTGTACTCCTGGTAGCGGTGCTTCTCGGCCTTGGCGGCGTACGCGCTGGCGTCCACGGCCTGGACCTGGAGGAGCCGGACGACGAACGCCAGCATGACGAGGGTCAGGCCGAGGGAGACCAGGCGCAGCCGGGGCTTGGGGCTGCCGAGCCGGATGGTGCGCGCCCTGGCCGCGGGCCGGGCGGCGGGGCGCCGGGGCGGGGCGGGCCGCCGCGCGGCGGGGCGGCCGGAGCCGGCGGGGCGGGGGCGTGCGGGCCGCGCGGGGCCGGGGACGCGGCGGCGCGGGGGCTCCTTGGAGGGCACGGGTCACCTGCCGGGGGTCGTCGGGGCGGTCGGGGTCCCGGGGAGGGCGGAGCCGGCGGTGGCTCCTGGGCCGGCGGACGTGCCGGGGGCGGACGTGCCGGCGGCGGACGTGCCGGCGGCGGTCGCGCCGGGCGTCGCGGCCGGGGGCTGCGGAGAGCCGGCCGGGGTGCCGCCCGGTGTCACGGTGGGCGTCGGGACGGGCGGGGGCGTGGGGCTGGGCTCGGGCCAGGCGGCCGGCGTGGGGACGCCGAGCACCGAGCCGTCCGGGCCGAGGAAGGCGGGACTGCCGCCGGGCACCATGCCGAGCTGCCGGGCGCGCCGTTCCAGGGCGTCGGGGGCCGAGTGGTCGTCGACGTCCCGCTGGAGGGCCTGCTCCTCGTCGGTGAGCTCCGTGGTCTTCTTCTTCAGCTCGCTGAGCTCGAAGGAGCCCTGGTTGAGGGCCGAATTGAGCAGCAGGAGAGTGATCAGGCCACCGCCGAGCAGCAGCACGACCAGCAGGACGAAGGGGGTGCGGGCGGCGGTGCTGGGGCCCGACGGCATGAACCTGCCGAGCCGTGCCGCCCTTCCTTTGAGGGGCCCCTTCTGACTCATCGCCCGTCCTTCGTCGTCGCTTCCCCGACCGCGTCGCTCACGCCTCGTCCTCCCGGATCCGCTGCGCACCCCTCAGACGCGCGGGGGCCGCGCGGCGGTTCTCGGCGATCTCCTGCTCGGTGGGCAGTTCGGCGCCCCGGGTGAGGAGCTTCAGACGGGGCTGGTAGCGCTCGGGGACCACCGGCAGGCCGGGCGGGGCGGTGTTCGCGGCGCCCGCCGCGAACACCTGCTTGACCAGGCGGTCTTCCAGGGAGTGGTACGAGAGGACCGCGATCCGGCCGCCGACGGCGAGGGCCTTGACGGCCGCCGGGATCGCCCGCTCCAGGACCGACAGCTCGCCGTTGACCTCGATGCGCAGTGCCTGGAAGGTGCGCTTGGCCGGGTTGCCGCCGGTGCGCTTGGCCGCCTGCGGCAGGGAGTCGCGGATCAGCTCGACGAGGCGGGCGCTGTTGGTGAACGGCTCCTTCTCGCGCTCGCGCACGATGGCGGAGACGATCCGCTTGGCCTGCTTCTCCTCGCCGTAGCTGCGCAGGATGCGGACCAGTTCGCCGGGCGGGTAGGTGTTGAGGACCTCGGCCGCGCTGATGCCGGTCGTCTGGTCCATGCGCATGTCCAGCGGGGCGTCCTGGGCGTAGGCGAAGCCGCGGTCGGCCTCGTCCAGCTGCATGGAGGAGACGCCCAGGTCGAACAGGACGCCGTCGACGCGCGGGACGTCGAGCCGGTCGAGGACCTCGGGCAGTTCGTCGTAGACGGCGTGCACGAGGGTCGCGCGCTCCCCGTAGGGGGCGAGCCGCTCGCCGGACAGGCGCAGGGCCTCCTTGTCCCGGTCGAGGGCGATCAGGCGCACCTCGGGGAAGCGCTTCAGGAGTGCCTCGCTGTGCCCGCCGAGACCGAGGGTGCAGTCGACGACGACCGCGCCGGGGTGCTCCAGGGCGGGCGCCAACATGTCCAGGCACCGCTGGAGCATCACCGGGACGTGTCGGTCGTTGCTCAATGCGCCCTCTCAGATCCGGCGGAGACAGGTACCACCGGCGAGCGGAAGGGGCCGAGCCGTGGGTACCGCCGCACTTACGGGGAGAAACGGCGGAAATCGCTCGATGTCTCCGTGAACTTCGCGCCACTTTAGTCCACCGGACCCGCCGGTCAATCAACCGGCTGGCGCGTCGCGGACGCCGCCGGACGCGGCCGGACGTTTCGCGCGGTTCACCCGGACGGCTGCGGGGTCCGGTGCCTGGGGGCCGGCTCGCCGCGCGCCCGGCCGGCGCCCTCGTTCTCGGCGTCCGGCCGGTGTGCGACCGGCGACCGACCGGCGCCCGACCAGCGCCCGAGGACCGATGCCGCCCGGCGCAAGCCCACAAACCCCGGCAATTCACCCGCAGTTATCCACAGGCGAGCCACCGGCAAGTGACACGACCCGGTCACGGCAACAAGAATGCACGGGTGACACCCCCCGGCCGCGACGCCGGGGGCAGGTGTCTGTGCTGCGGAAAGGGCCGAGGAGGGCCGGGTGACGACCTATGACGACCGAGCGAGCCTCACAGATCTGACCACGACCGCGGAGCGGGTCCGCGGGTCGGTGGAGGGTGTGATCGAGGGCAAGCCCGAGGTCGTACGCCTTGCGCTGACCGTGCTGCTCGCCGAGGGACATCTCCTCATCGAGGACGTCCCCGGCGTCGGGAAGACGATGCTGGCCAAGACCCTGGCCCGGTCCATCGACTGCTCGGTGCGCCGCATCCAGTTCACGCCCGACCTGCTGCCGTCGGACATCACCGGCGTGTCGATCTTCGACCAGACGCGGCGCGACTTCGAGTTCAAGCCCGGTGCGATCTTCGCCCAGATCGTCATCGGCGACGAGATCAACCGGGCCTCGCCCAAGACCCAGTCCGCCCTCCTGGAATCCATGGAGGAGCGCCAGGTCACGGTCGACGGCCAGACCTACGAGCTGCCGAGCCCCTTCATGGTGGTCGCCACCCAGAACCCGGTGGAGATGGAGGGCACCTATCCGCTGCCCGAGGCCCAGCGCGACCGCTTCATGGCGCGGGTCTCCATCGGCTACCCGAACGCCGAGGCCGAGCTGAAGATGCTCGACGTGCACGGCGCGGTCTCCCCGCTGGACGACCTCCAGCCGGTCGCCCACGCCCATGACGTGGTGAAGCTGATCGAGGCCGTCCGCGGCGTGCACGTCGCCGACTCCGTCCGGCGGTACGCGGTCGACATCGTCGCCGCCACCCGCACCCACCCGGACCTCAGACTCGGCGCCTCCCCGCGCGCCACGCTCCACCTGCTGCGGGCCGCGAAGGCGTCCGCCGCGCTCAGCGGCCGGGAGTACGTGCTGCCCGACGACCTCCAGGCGCTCGCCGCACCGGTGCTCGCGCACCGGCTGCTGCCCACCGCGCAGGCCCAGCTGAGCCGTCGTACGGCCGAGCAGGTCGTCCTCGACATCCTCCAGCGGACCCCGGTCCCGGCCGCCGCACCGCCCGTGCCGCCCGCCGTGCCGCCCGCCGGTCCGCTCTACGGCCAGCACCAGCCCGGCGCCCGGCGGCTGTGATGACCACCGCCGCCGCTCCGCAGGGGCCGGCGCCGGCCGGGCACGTCCCCGGGAACGACGGGGGCGGGCACGGGGCCGGGATCGGGCACGGGGACGACGACGGCCGGGGCAGCCTGCGGGCCGCCCTGGCCGGTCTCACCACCCGCGGCCGGTCCTTCCTCGCCGCCGGGGTCGCCGCCGCCGCCTGCGCCTATGTGCTCGGGCAGGCCGATCTGCTGCGCGTCGGGCTGCTGCTCGCCGTGCTGCCGCTGATCTGCGCCGGCGTGCTCCACCGCACCCGCTACCGGGTCGCGGCGAGCCGCCGGCTCGCCCCGCGGCGGGTGGAGACCGGCACGGAGGCCCGGGTCCACCTCCGCATGGACAACGTCTCCCGGCTGCCCACCGGGCTGCTGATGCTCCAGGACCACGTGCCCTACATGCTGGGGCCGCGGCCCCGGTTCGTGCTCGACCGCGTCGAGGCCGGCGGCCGCCGCGAGGTGTCCTACCGGGTCCGCTCCGACCTGCGCGGACGCTTTCCGCTCGGTCCGCTCCAGCTGCGCCTGAGCGACCCCTTCGGCATGTGCGAGCTGACCCGCTCCTTCAGCGCGCACGACACCCTGACCGTCATCCCGCGCACCGAACCGCTGCCGCCCGTGAAGCCGGGCGGCGAGTCGCCCGGCTACGGAGAGGGACAGCAGCGGGCCCTCGCGCTCGCGGGGGACGACGACATCATCCCGCGCGCCTACCGGCACGGCGACGACCTGCGCCGGGTCCACTGGCGCTCCACCGCCCGCTACGGCGAGCTGATGGTGCGCCGCGAGGAGCAGCCGCAGCGCGCCCGCTGCACGGTGCTCCTCGACACCCGGTACATCGCCTACGAGGGCACCGGACCCGACTCGGCCTTCGAATGGGCCGTCTCCGGCGCCGCCTCGGTGCTCACGCACATGCTGGAGCGCGGCTACTCGGTGCGGCTGCTCACCGACACCGGCAGCAGCGCGCCCGGCCAGGGCGCGGAGGGCTTCACGGGGTCGGGCCGGTCGGGCGAGGACCCGGCCGACAGCGCGGGCCTGATGATGGACACCCTCGCGGTGGTCGACCACTCCGAGGGGGCCGGGCTCTCCCGCGCCCACGACGTGCTGCGCGGCGGGCACGAGGGCCTGCTCGTCGCCTTCCTCGGCGACCTCGACGAGGAGCAGGCGGCGCTCGTGGCCCGGATGCGGCAGCGCGGCGGCGCGGCGGTCGCCTTCGTGCTGGACTCCGGCATCTGGCTGACCGGCGGCGCCGTCCCGGGGGCCGTGGAGGACCGTCTTCGGCGGCTGCGGGAAGGCGGGTGGCAGGCGTTCGCCGTGTCCCCCGGCACGCGGCTCGCCGATCTGTGGCAGCAGGCCGGCGGGGCGTCGAACGAGGCTTCCGCGGCCGACACGTACGGAGGTTGGTCATGAGCGGGCGCGCGCGGCTGACGCTCGCGGCCTTCGGTGCGACGCTGACGGCGTCCGCCGCGCTGCTGCCGCTGGTGAAGCCGGCGACCTGGATCTTCACGGCGGCGATCCTGCTGGGACTGCAGAGCGTGGTCGGCACGGCGACCCGTCGGGTGCCGCTCGCCCGCCCGCTGACGATCGCCGCGCAGGCGGCGGTCACGCTGCTCGTGCTGACCGTGGTGTTCGCCCACGAGCAGGCGATCCTCTTCGTGCTGCCGGGCCCCGACGTCTTCGCCGCCTTCGGGACGCTGTTCGAGGCGGGCGTGAACGATGTCGGCACGTACGCGATCCCGGCGCCGAACACGCCCGGGATCCGGCTGCTGCTGATCACCGGAGTCGCGGTCATCGGGCTCATGGTGGACGCCCTCGCGGTCACCTTCCGCAACGCGGCCCCGGCCGGGCTGCCCCTGCTCGCCCTGTACTCGGTCGCCGCGGGACTCTCCGGCGGGGGCGCGGGCGGGCTGTTCTTCCTGCTGGCCGCCGGCGGCTATCTGCTGCTGCTCCTGGCGGAGGGCCGGGACCGGCTGTCCCAGTGGGGCCGGGTCTTCGGCGGCGCCCAGCGCTCCGGCCGGCCCGGCTCGGCGGCCGGCGAGGGCGGTCCCGCGTTCGCGCCGGTGCGCACCGGGCGGCGGATCGGGGCGGTCGCCCTCGGCATCGCGCTGGTGGTGCCGCTGGCACTGCCCGGCCTGGACGGGGGCTTCCTCGGCGGGTCGGGCGGCGACGAGGGCTCCGGCGGCAAGGGCGGCACCATCTCGGCGGTGAATCCGCTGGTGTCGCTGCAGAACGACCTGCGTCAGCCGGAGGACCGCGAGGTCCTGCGCTACCGCACCAACGCGGGGTACACCGGCAATCTCTATCTGCGGCTGGTCGCGCTCGACCAGTTCGACGGCACCGCCTGGAAGTCCTCCGTCCGCCCGATCAAGGACGTGCCGGAGGAGCTGCCCTGGCCCGACGGCCTCTCCCAGGACGTCCGGGCCACGGAGGTCACCACGAACTTCGTCGCCTCCCCGGCGTACGAGCAGAAGTGGCTGCCCATGCCGTACCCGGCGTCGAAGGTCTCCATCAGCGGCAACTGGCGCTACGAGCCGGTGGGCCGGATGCTCGTCGGTGACGGTCAGGACACCCGGGGCGCCCGCTACTCGGTGACCAGCCTGGACGTGCGGCCCACCGGCGAGCAGCTGGCGGCGGCTCCGGCCGCCCCGGACCGGCTGCGACGCGAGTACACCCGGGTCCCGGCGACGCTGCCGGACGAGGTCAGGTCGACGGCCCTGGACGTCACGCGCGGTGCGCGCAACGACTACGAGCGGGCGGTGAAGCTCCAGGACTGGTTCGCCGAGGACGGCGGCTTCCGCTACCAGGTGAACGTCGACTCCGGCACCGGCGTGCAGGCGATCACCCGCTTCCTGAAGGCCAAGCAGGGTTTCTGCATCCACTTCTCCTTCTCGATGGCGGCGATGGCCCGCTCCCTGGGCATCCCGGCCCGGGTCGCGGTCGGCTTCATGCCCGGCACCCCGCAGCCCGACGGCTCCGTCTCGGTCGGCATACGGGACGCGCACGCGTGGCCCGAGCTGTACTTCGAGGGGGCCGGCTGGACCCGTTTCGAGCCGACGCCCTCGCGCGGCACCACGCCCGACTACACCCGTCAGCAGTCCTCGGGCGGTGCGGCGACGCCGTCGGCGCAGCCCTCGGCCAGCGCGTCGACCGCGCCCTCGGTGGCGCCGAGCGCCTCGGAGAGCTGCCCGCCCCAGCAGAGGCGGCTGGGCGAGTGCGGGCAGGACCCGGCCGCGGCCGGTGCGTCGGAGGACGGCGGCGGCTGGTTCGACTGGCGGAGCCTCAGGTGGGTCCTGCTCGTGCTGCTCGTGCTGTGTGTGCCGCTGCTGCCGCTGCTGTGGCGGACCCAGGTGCGGTCGCGGCGGCTCGGTCCGGCCGGCGACCCGGTCGGCCGGGTCCTGGCGGTCTGGGAGGAGATCAACGACACGGCCTGGGACCACGGGGTGGTGCCGGACGAGTCGCAGACCCCCCGCAGGACGGCGGCGCGGATGGTCCGGCTCGGCGAGCTGCCGCCGGACGCGGCGGACGCGGTGCACCGGGTGGCGCGGGCGGTCGAGGAGGCCCTGTACGCTCCGCGTCCCCGTCCGACCACGGGTCTGACGGAGGCGGCGCAGGTGATCCGCGGGGGCTTTTGGGCGTCGGCGTCCCGTACGAACCGGCTGCGCGCGCTGTTCGCTCCGCGCTCGGCCTCGCGGGCGGTGTGGGCGGCCCGCGAGCGCTGGTCCGCGACCCGGGCCGGACTGCGGACGAGGACCGCTCCCCTGGTCCGCGCGCTGACCCGGAACCCGTCCTGACCCCGGCCGCCTAGTCCGGGGGCGCAGTCCGGATCCGGGCACAGTCCGGATCCGGGCACAGTCCCGGGCCGGGCACAGCCCGGGGCCGGGCACAGTCCATTCGGCGCTGTCCGGGTCCGGGCACAGTCCGGGTCGGCGCCCTGCCGCCGCCGGGGCCCCGGTCCGGATCAGGAGGTCGCCAGAGACAGTCCGCAGTCCGGACCAGGGCGCCGTCGGGGCGCCGGAGACCAGCGTGGGCCCGCACCGGAAGGTGCGGGCCCACGGGGTTCACGGCGTGGGAGCGAGGGGCCTCAGTGGTGGCCGCCGCCCTGCTGTTCGTCGCGGCGGCGCTGCCACCGCTCTTCGATGCGGTTCATCATCGAGCGTCGCTGCCGGGTCTGGCGGCCGTGTCCGGCCGTCGCTCCCGTCGGCTGCTCGCCCGGCTTGGGCGCCTTGCGCCATCCGGTGACCGCCAGGACCGCGCAGCCCAGCATGACGAGGAATCCCACCACGCTGATCCAGATCTGCTGAGCGACCATTCCGGCCATGAGGAGCGCGATACCCACCAGGAAGCCGGCGACTGCCTGGTAGACCCGTCGCCGGGTGTACGTACGCAGTCCGCTTCCCTCGAGCGCTGTCGCGAACTTGGGATCTTCGGCGTACAGCGCTCGCTCCATCTGCTCGAGCATTCGCTGCTCGTGCTCCGAGAGCGGCACGGAGTCCTCCTAGTCGTCGGTCGCGGGGGCGACCGGTTTGCGGCCCTTTCAGGATAGGCAGGGAATCGCCCCCGTGAAACCCGCCCTCAATGCCAAATCGCCAATCCGGGCCGCCATGCGGTTCGGATGCTGAGGCGTTGATTCCCCAGCCCCCTGCCCGTCATGCCGGATCGTGTCCCCCGATCATACGGGGACATGTCCCGGATCGGGCGGGCTGTGGCGTACTCCATCTGCGGCTGCGTCGCTGCTCAGCGGGTACGGCGTGCCCCGGCGCCGCAGCTGCGCGGCACCGCCGTGCGGGTGTCGTCAGGCGGGCTTCTCGCCGAGGACGTGCAGCTGGGTGGCGATGGCGTGGAAGGAGGGCAGTTCGGCGGCCGCGGCTTCCAGCCGGAGCAGGGCCTCGGCGGCGCCCGGTTCGGTGTCGACGAGGACGCCGGGGACCAGGTCGGCGAAGACCCGCACGCCGTGAACGGCACCGACGTCGAGGCCGGCGTCGGAGGCGAGCTCGGTGAGCTGGTCGGCGGTGAAGCGCCGGGGCACGGGGTCGCCGGTGCCCCAGCGGCCCGCCGGGTCGCTCAGCGCGTGCCTGGCCTCGGTGAAGTGGCCGGCGAGGGCGCGGGCGAGGACGGCGCCGCCGAGTCCGGCGGCGAGCAGGCTGAGGCTGCCGCCCGAACGCAGCGCGGCGACCGCGTTGCGCACGCCTTCGGCCGGGTCGTCGACGTACTCCAGGACGCCGTGGCACAGGACGGCGTCGAAGCCTTCGCGGCCGACGACGTCGAACAGGCCGCGGATGTCTCCCTGCACTCCTCGGACCCGGTCGGCGACGCCCGCCTCGGCTGCGCGTCGCTCCAGCGCGAACAGCGCGTTGGGGCTGGGGTCGACCACGGTGACCCGGTGGCCGAGACGGGCCACCGGGACCGCGAAGTTGCCGGAGCCGCCGCCCGTGTCGAGGACATCGAGGCTGTCGGTCCCGGTGGCCTCGGCCCGGCGGTCGAGGGCGTCTTTGAGGACGTCCCAGACGACGGCGGTGCGCAGGGAGGCGCGCGACGGGCGCGAGGTCGCCTCACGACCGGAGACGGGGGAAGGGTCCGACACGGCTGTTGACTCCTCGGTGACGGGTACGAACGCCTCCCACCCTATGGCCTCGGGCCGCTTCTCCCGATCATCCCGTGGCCTCCCCGGCGCCGGGCTGGCGGGGCAGCACCGGCTGGAGGGCGAGCAGACGCTCGACCAGGCGCAGGAACGCGGCGGCGTCCCTGAGCAGGTCGTCGGCGTCCCGCGGGCCGGCGGCGCCCCTGATCCCGGCCTCGGCGCGGGCCCGGCGCTCGGCGCCGGAGGCGAAGAGGGCGCTCCATTCGGCGAGCTCGGGCGCTATCTCGGGCAGCACGTCCCAGGTGCTGCGGATGCGGGCGCGCTTGCGGGGGTCGCGCTCGGGCCTGCCCCGGGCGGCGAGCACGGCGGCGGCGGTGCGCAGGGCGGCGAGGTGGGCGGTGGCGTACCGCTCGTTGGGCACGTCCAGCGCGGCGGCCTCGTCGAGTCCGGCCCTGGCCTTGGCGAGCAGGTCGAGGGCGGCGGGCGGTGCCGAGGTGCGGCGCAGGACCGGGTGGACGTCGGACGCGGGTCCGAGCTGTGCGGGGGCGGGGCGACTGGTGCGGCGCCGGGGTGTGGCTGCGGCGGAGTGGCCGGCCATGACGAGCCTCCTGTCGTCGGGTGACGGCGCTGTGGCCGTATGTGTTCATCGTGCACGGCCCCACTGACAATCGGCTCTGACCTGGGTTTTTGCCTCCCGGGCCGGACGGCGGTAAGTTTTTGCACTGACTGGTCAGTTCAAAAGCGTTGGTTCGAACAGAGGGGGATCGTGGAAGCGCACCCGGACGAGCCGCACGGCGCCGCCGTCGTCGCGGAGGGATTCGGACTGAAGGGCCCGCGCGGCTGGGCGTTCCGCGGTGTCGGCTTCGAGGCCGCGCCCGGCACCCTCGTCGCGATCGAGGGCCCCTCGGGCTCCGGCCGCACCTGTCTGCTGCTGGCCCTCACCGGCCGCATGAAGGCCCACGAGGGCCACGCCGACGTCGCCGGGCACCGGCTGCCCCGCAGGATGGCCGCCGTGCGCCGGATCAGCGCGCTGGGCCCGGTGCCGGGCGTCAGTGACCTGGACCCGGCCCTCACCGTCGCCGAGCACCTGCGCGAGCGGGCCCTGCTCCAGCGCCGCTTCGACGGCTCCCTGAGGGCCCTGCTGCGCCCGCCGGGCGAGCGGGCCGCCGAGGCGCGGGCCCGGATCGACGAGGCCCTGACGGCCGTCGCGCTCGACCTGGACGCGCTCCCGAAGGGCGAGCGCACGGCCGTGCGCGATCTGGAGCGCCTGGAGGCGCTGCGCCTGTCCCTCGCCCTCGCCCTCATCGGCCGGCCCCGGCTGCTCGCCCTGGACGACGCCGACCTGAAGCTCTCCGACGCCGACCGCGCCGCGGCCTGGGCCCTGCTGCGGTCGATCGCCGAGGCCGGCACCACCGTCCTCGCCGTGTGCAGCGAGGCTCCCGCCGGCGCCCTGCGGGTCTCCACCGCAGCCGACCGCGACGAGCCGGCCCGGGCCGCGGCCGAGGCCGCCACGACGTCCGCCGCCGAAACAGGGACCGGGCCCGGCCCCGAGGCCGGCGCCGCGGCCGCCACCGCCCCCGAGCGGGCCGCCACGGCGTCCGCCGGCGCGGACCGGACCGAAGACGACACGCCTGCGGCGAAGGGCGCCGAGTCCACGGACACCGCCGGCGCCGATGCCCCGGCCGACGCCGGTCTCCCGGCCGGTTCCGCGGCTCCGGCCCCCGGCACCGGGGCCACCGCGGACGCCACGGACACCACGAAGACCGCGTCCGCCACGGACACCGCGAAGACCGACAAGAACCAGAAGGGGGAGGCCGATGCGCTCGCCGAGGCTCGCCGCGCTTGAGCTGAAGCGGTTCGGCAGGGGGAAGCTGCCGCGGGCCGCGCTCGTCGCGATCCTGCTGCTGCCGCTGCTGTACGGCGCGCTGTACCTGTGGTCGTTCTGGGACCCGTACAGCAGGCTCGACAGGATCCCGGTCGCCCTCGTCAACGAGGACCGCGGCGCCACCGCCGACGGGAAGAGGATCACCGTGGGCGCCGACCTCACCGAGAGCCTGCGCGAGAGCGCCGTCTTCGAGTGGCACGAGGTGAGCGACGCCGAGGCCCGCGAGGGCGTCGAGGACGGCAGGTACTACCTGTCCCTCACCATGCCCGCCGACTTCAGCGAGCGGATCGCCTCCAGCTCCGGCGACTCCCCCGAGACCGGCGCCCTGAGGGTGCGGACGAACGACGCCAACAACTACATCGTCGGCCAGATCTCCCGCACGGTGTTCTCCGAGGTGCGCACCGCGGCCTCCACCAAGTCCGCGCGCACCTTCCTGGACAAGATCTTCATCTCCTTCTCCGACCTCCACGACGCCACCGCGGACGCCGCCAAGGGCGCGGGCGAACTCAAGGAGGGCGTCGACAAGGCCAAGGCGGGCTCCAAGAACCTGGCCGACGGCCTCAAGGACGCCAAGAAGGGCAGCGGCAAGCTGGCCTCCGGCATCACCCGGCTCGACCAGGGCGCCAAGGACCTGGAGACCGGTTCCCGCAAGGTCGCCAACGGCACCCAGCAGCTCGCCGACAAGGTCAACGGGACCGCCGACAAGGTCCGCCCCTACCTGGCGAACAACGGCAAGTCGATCCGCGACAGCGCCCGGCTGGTCTCCGACTCGGTGACCGCCGTCCGGAACAACCTGGACGACCTGGTGCGCCGTGCCCCGATCGCCCGCAGCGCCGCCCACAAGGCGGACGAGGAGCTGTCCGCGTACTACCGCGAGCAGTGCGTGGACAGACTCGACCCCCTGAAGGACACCAAGGGCTGCGAGGTCCTCAGGAAGGCCTCGGTCAGCGCCGGTGACGTCGCGACGATCGCCGACGACCTGCACGAGCTCACCAAGGACAGCAAGGGCGATCTGAAGACCCTGGACGCCCGGCTGGTCAAGCTCAAGAAGGACGCCGACGAGCTCGCCCGGCGCTCCCCGCGCCTGGACGAGGACATCGCGGACGCCATCAGGAAGATCAACGAGCTCAACAAGGGCGCCCACCAGGTCGCCGACGGCGCCGACCGGCTGCACACCGGCCTCACCAGCGCCCGCAGCGGCTCGGCCGGCCTCGACACCGGCGTCGGCAAGCTGAAGAAGGGCGCGGGCGAACTCGACGGCGGTCTGTTCAAGCTGGCCGACGGCTCGGGCGAGCTGGCCACCGGGCTGAGCGACGGCGTGAAGAAGATCCCCGACTACGACAAGAACGACCGCGACCGCCGCACCGAGGTGATGGCCGACCCGGTCAAGCTCGCCGCCCAGTCGATGCACAAGGCGCCGAACTACGGCACCGGGTTCGCCCCGTACTTCATCCCGCTCTCCCTGTGGGTCGGCGCGATGGTCGCGTACATGATCATCCAGCCGCTCAACCGCCGCGCCCTGGCCGCCGGCGCCTCCGCCTGGCGGATCGCGCTCGCGGGCTGGCTGCCGGTCGCCGCCATCGGCGTCGCCCAGGTGACCGCGCTGATGTCCGTGCTCCACTGGGGCCTCGGCCTGCAGATGGCCAGGGCCGCCGGCACCGTCGGCTTCCTCGTCCTGGTGACCTGCTGCTTCGCCGCCATCATCCAGTGGCTCAACGCCAAGTTCGGCGCGGCGGGACGCATCCTGGTGCTCGCGGTGCTCATGCTCCAGCTGACCTCGGCCGGCGGCACCTACCCCGTGCAGACCAGTCCCGGCTTCTTCAACGCCATCCACCCCTACCTGCCCATGACGTACGTGGTCGAGGCGCTGCGCCGGCTCATCACGGGCGGCGGCATCGGACCGGTGTGGCAGGCGTGCGCCGTGCTCACCGCCTTCACCGTGGGCGCGCTCGCGCTGACCGCGCTCTCCGCCCGCCAGAAGCAGGTGTGGACGCTCGACCGGCTTCACCCCGAACTGTCCCTGTGAGCCCCGCGGCGACCGGCGGACCTGTGAGAATCGACCCCATGGACAGCAGCAGCACCAGACGGCAGGCCACCCGCGCCAAGCTCTACGAAGCGGCCGTCACCCTCATCGCCGAGCAGGGCTTCTCGGCGACGACGGTCGACGAGATCGCCGAGCGGGCGGGCGTGGCCAAGGGCACGGTCTACTACAACTTCAAGAGCAAGACCGAGCTCTTCGAGGAGCTGCTGAGGCACGGGGTCGCCCTCCTCACCGCCTCCCTGCGGGCGGCGGCCGAGGAGACCGCCGGGCGGGGCGGCACCCGGGTCGAGGCGCTGGACGCGATGATCCGGGCCGGTCTGGTCTTCATCGACCGCTACCCGGCCTTCACCCAGCTGTACGTGGCGGAGCTGTGGCGCACCGGGCGGGCCTGGAACTCGACCCTTCTGGTGGTCCGCCAGGAGGCCGTCGCGGTGGTGGAGGGCGTGCTGCGCGAGGGCGTGGCGGCCGGTGAGCTGAGCGACGAGATCGACGTGCAGCTGACGGCGTCGGCCCTGGTCGGCATGGTCCTGGTGGCCGCGCTCGACTGGCAGGCCTTCCAGAGCGAGCGTTCCCTGGACGACGTGCACGCGGCGCTGTCGCGGCTGCTGCACGGGCGCGTCGGCGGCTGTGAGCCGCACCCCGCCCCGGCGGGGCGCGGGGACGGGTAGCGAAGAAGACGCGCCGGTCCGGCGAGGCTCGATCCCCCCGAGCCCCGCCGGACCGGCGCTTCTTCGGAACCCCCGTGTCCCCCCGGGTCCCCCGTGTTCCGCTCCCCCGTACCGGCAGGCGCGCGGCCCCGTTCCGCCGCCCCGTGCCGGCGGTGCGGAGCCGCGCCCCTTCCGTGCGGTCCACTCTCCCTTCCGCGCAGGTCACGGCCCATCCGCGCACCTACTCATCTCGCCTCCTAGGTACGGGTACTCAGAGCTGGCTACGATCGCGGACGTGTCCGTACTCCCCCTGGTCTTCACGAGCGGCTGGGCGAGCGGGATCAACGCGTACGCGGTGGTCCTGCTGCTCGGCGTCTTCGGCGCCACCGGGCTCACCGACGAGGTGCCCGAGGCGCTGCAACGGCCCGACGTCCTGATCGCCGCGGGAGTGCTCTTCCTGTGCGAGGCGGTCGCGGACAAGATCCCGTACGTCGACAACGTGTGGGACTCCGTCCACACGGTGATCCGGCCGGTCAGCGGGGCGGTGGTCGCCGCACTGCTCGCCGGGCAGTCCGGTTCGCTGCCCGAGCTGGCGGCGGGCGCGGTCGGCGGCTCCACGGCCCTGATGAGCCACTTCGTCAAGGCCGGGACGCGGATGGCGGTGAACACCTCGCCGGAACCCTTCTCCACCATCGCCGTGTCCACGGCGGAGGACCTCGGGGTCGCCGGCGTCATCACCTTCGCGATCTTCCATCCGGTCGCGGCGGCCGTCGTCGCGGGCGTGCTGCTGGCCGGCGGTCTGGTGATACTGGCCTTCCTCGCCCAGCGCATCCGCCGCTTCCTGCGGCGCCGGGCCCAGCGCCGCGAGGAGCGGCGCATGGCGGCGGCCGGCCGGCCGCCCTCCGGCTGACCCGGGCACCCGCCGGCTGCCCCGGGGACCTTCCGGCCGGGCTGCCGGCGGGGGCCGATAAGGTCCCTGACATGGCACGGATTGTGGTGATCGGCGCGGGTCTCGGCGCCATGGCGGCAGCCGCCCGGCTGGCCGTGGCGGGCCACCGCGTGACGGTGTACGAGAGCGACGCGACGTACGGGGGCGGGGTCCGCCGGTTCGAGCGGGACGGGTTCGGCTTCGACACCGGCCCCGGTCTGCTGCACCTGCCGGCCGTCTACCGCGATCTGTTCGTCAAGACCGGCAAGCAGCCGCTCGAAGAGTGCGTGACGCTCACCCAGGTCGACCCGGCCGCCCGCCACGTCTTCGCCGACGGCACGCGCGTCGACCTGCCGAACGCCTCGCGCGCGGGCACGGTCGCCGCCCTGGACGCGGCGCTCGGCGCGGGCGCCGGCGAGCGCTGGGGCGACTTCCTGGTGCGCGCCCGGGAGGCATGGGACCGCACCCGGCGGCCCCTCCTGGAGGAGCCGCAGCCCGCGGACCCCTCACCGCTGGGCCGCGAGCCCTACCCGGCACTGAAGGCGGGCCTGCTGCGGCGGCCGGCGACCACGCTCGCCCGGGTCGGCTCCCGCGAGCTGCGCGACCCGCGGCTCGCCGCGCTCCTCGACGCGTACGCGTGGAGCTACGGCTTCGACCCGGCGACCGCCCCGGCCGCGGCCGCCGTGCTGCCGTACATGGAGCAGACCTTCGGCAGCTGGTACGTGGGCGGCGGCATCCGGGCGCTCGCGGACGCGGTGTACGAGCGGTGCCGGCAGCGGCGGGTGGAGTTCGTGTTCGACGCGCACGTGGAGCGGGTCCTGGAGAAGGACGGCCGGGCGTGCGGCATCGAGCTGGCCGGCGGGGAGGTGGTCGAGGCCGACCACGTGGTGTCGGGCGCACCGGTGCCCTCGCACCGTGAGGGGCACCGGCGCCTGGTGCCGCGCGGCCACGATCCGCACGCCGACCGGGCGGACGGCACGGGCCGCGTGACGGTCTGTCTGGCGCTGCGCGGGCCCGGGGAGTCGGGCGCCGTGCACCGTACGGTCGTGCACGGGACCGGGAGCCTGCCCGGCGTCACGGTGCTGCGGCCGGACGATCCGGCGCTGCGCCCCGACGACGACCACGAGTCGGTGACCGTCACGGCGACCGTCCGCACCGGGGGCGGTCAGGACTGGAGCGCCGTCGCGGAGGAGATGGTGGCGCTGGCCGAGCGGGCCGTCCCCGGGCTGCGGGAGCGGCTGCTGTGGCGGGAGGTCCGCACGCCGCGGGACACGCTGCGCGAGACGGGCATCGCCGAGGTGCCCGGCCCCGCGCTCGCGGGGGCGGGCGGCCGGTTCCTCCCCGCGGCCAACGTCTCCCCGCTTCCCGGGCTCCACTTCGCCGGCGGCTGGTCCCACCCCGGCGGCGGGCTCGCGCACGCCGGGATGTCGGGCGCGCTGGTCGCCGGGCTCATCGTGGAGGGCGCGGACTTCCGCGGCTCGCGGTAGCCGGTCAGTAGCGGTACTGCTGGTCGTTGCCGTAGCCGTAGTGCTCCTGGCCCGGCTGGGGGTCCTGTTCGGCGTCGGTGTCCCGCTGCTGCGGCACCCAGACGCCGCCGGGCGGGGTGTCGTAGGTGTACGAGGGCGCGTACGGGTCGGCGTAGGGCTGCTGGTAGGTGCCGTACGGGGCGCCGGCGTCGCCGTACTGCTGGCCGATGTACGGGTCGGAGTAGGCCGCGTAGCCCTGCTGGCCGCCGGTGCCGTAGTCGTAGGCGGGCTGCTGCTCGTAGCCGGCGGCGGCGTACGGGTCGGCGTAGTGCTGCTGCGGCTGCGGCTGGTCGTGGGCGGTGCCGTAGACGGCGTACTGGCCGGTCTCCTCGGGCAGCGGCAGCGGCTCGTACACCGCCGTGGTCTCGGCGGGTGCGGCGTCCGCCCGGTCACCGTCCGCGTCGGCCGGCTCGTACGCGAGGTCGCTGACCTCCAGGGTCGGGCCCTGCTTGGCCGGCGCCGCCGACCTGCGGCGGCGGCTGGCGCCCGGATTGCCGCCGAGCGCCCAGCCGGTGGAGAAGCCGCGCCGGAAGGAGAGGGTCACATAGGTCTGGCCGACGGCGAAGGCGGCGGCGCCGAGGATGATGACCAGCACCGACGGCAGCAGCACGCCGAGGACCACGCCGAGGAAGCCGCCGAAGGCGAGCAGCCGCCAGCGCAGCCGCGCCTTGTACTGCAGGAGCACTTCACCCAGCAGCCACAACGCGACGACACCGAACGCGATGTAGAGGACCGTCCACCCCATGCCCGCCCCTCTCCTACGGCCACCGCCGCGGGTAAGGGCGGGTACGGCCGGTCAGGACTGCTGGTGCAGTCCGAGATTCTCGTAGATCTCGAGCGTCGCCCTGGCGTTGTTCAGCGTGATGAAGTGCAGTCCGGGGACACCCTCGGAGAGCAGCCGCGCGCAGAACTCCGTCGCGAACTCGATGCCAATGGAGCGTACAGCGGCCGGATCGTCCTTGACGGCGAGGATGCGTTCTTTCACGTTCTTCGGGAAGACCGCGTTGCTGAGCTGGGGCAGTCGCTCCAGGGTCCGGACGCTCACCACGGGCATGACCTCGGGGATGATCGGGGTCTCGCAGCCGGCCTTCTGGACGCTGTCGCGCAGCCGCAGATACGCCTCCGGGTCGAAGAACATCTGGGTGATCGCGTAGTCGGCGCCGGCCCGGCACTTGTCCACGAAGTGGCGGACGTCGGTGTCCCAGTCGGCGGAGCGCGGGTGCATCTCCGGGAAGGCGGCGACCCCCACGCAGAAGTCACCCGACTCCTTGATCAGCCGGACGAGGTCGGCGGCGTAGCGCACGCCCTCGGGGTGGGCGACCCACTCGCCGAGCGGGTCGCCCGGCGGGTCGCCGCGGACGGCGAGCATGTTGCGGATCCCGGCGTCGGCGTACTGGCCGAGGATGTTGCGGAGCTCGGCGATCGAGTGGTCGACGGCGGTGAGGTGGGCGACCGGGGTGAGGGTGGTGTCGGAGGCGATCTTCTGGGTGGCCTTGACCGTGCCTCCGCGGGTGGAACCGCCGGCGCCGTAGGTGACGGAGACGAAGCTCGGCCCGACCGCCTCGATCCGGCGCATGGCGTTCCAGAGGCTCTGCTCGCTCTTCTCGGTCCGGGGCGCGAAGAACTCGAAGGAGTACGACGTGTCACCGGAGGCGAGGATGTCGCGGACCGTGCGTGCACGGTCCGAGCGGACGGAAGCGGTACCAAGGGCCATACGGGCAGGTTAGACGGGGTCTCGGAGCGGGGTGAAGCCGAGTCCGCCCTGTGGACACGTTTCAGGACACCCCGGGAGGGCGGCCGGGCGCCCGGACCGGGATGATCTACGCGGTCCGGGCGGCCGTGGTCCGCCGTCTGTCACCCGAGGCGCTCGCGGACCCGCTTGGCGAGGGCGGCCGCGGCGGCGGCCGGGTCGTCGGCCTCGGTGATCGCGCGGACCACCACGATCCGGCGGGCGCCGGCGTCGAGGACCTCGTCCAGGTTGGTCTCGTCGATGCCGCCGATGGCGAACCAGGGCCGGTCCTGGGCGAGGCCCGCCGCGTACCGCACGAGGCCGAGGCCGGGAGCGTACCGGCCCGGCTTGGTGGGGGTGGGCCAGCAGGGTCCGGTGCAGAAGTAGTCCACGCCCGGCTCGGCGGCGGCCGCGGCCACCTCCTCCTCGGCGTGGCAGGAGCGGCCGATGAGCACCTCGTCGCCGAGGATGGCGCGGGCGGCGGGCACGGGCAGGTCGCCCTGGCCCAGGTGCAGCACGTCGGAGCCGATGGCGTGGGCGACGTCGGCCCGGTCGTTGACGGCGAGGAGCGTGCCGTGGCGGCGGCATGCCTCGGCGAGGACGGCCAGGTGCTCCAGCTCCTCGCCGGCCTCCATGCCCTTGTCGCGGAGCTGCACGATGTCCACGCCGGAGGAGAGCACGGCGTCCAGGAACGCGGGCAGGTCGCCCTGCCGCTTGCGGGCGTCGGTGCACAGGTAGAGCCGGGCGTCGGCGAGCCGGGCGCGAGGCGTGGACATGGTCGTCCCCCCTTGGTGGATGGTGCCGGTGCCGGGACGGCCGGAAGGCCGGCCCGGCACCCGCGGTGCTGTCGTGGGTCCGCTCGGCGAGCGTCCCCGGGCTGCGGTGCCTCGGTGCGGCGCCGCGTCAGACGGCGAGCGCCTGGGCGCGGCGCTTCACCTCCGTGCCGCGATTCTCGCCGAGGGCCTGCGCGGGGGTGCCGGGCAGGGTCGGGTCGGGAGTGAAGAGCCACTCCAGCATCTCTTCGTCGGTGAAGCCGTCGTCCCGCAGGAGCGTCAGGGTGCCCGCGAGGCCCTTGACGACCTTGCCGTCCTGGATGAAGGCGGCAGGCACCTGCAGCGCCTTGTTCTCCCCACGGCGGACGGCGATGAGCTGGCCCTCCTTGACCAGCTGCCGCACGCGCGTCACCTCGACGTCGAGCATTTCCGCGATGTCGGGGAGGTAGAGCCAGGCGGGGACGAGAGCATCGATCTTTGCGTCAATCTCGGTCACGGGACAAGCGTGCCATCCCGGACTGACAGCCGGTAGTCGGGCCCTACCGGACTGCCGCCTTCAGAGGTACGGCAGGGTCCGCGGCCCGCTCCCGGTCGACGGGCGTGCCCTGCTCGATCAGCCGGCGCCCCTGGGCCAGGTCGCGGGGGCGGCCCACCGCCAGCAGGGCCACGAGCGCGTCGCCGCGCAGCCACAGGACGGTCCAGGCCGCGCCGGCGGGGTCGCCGCGCCACAGCAGGGTGTCGGCGGCGCCGTGGTGCCCGGCGTACTGCACGAAACGGCCGAACTGCTCGGACCAGAAGTAGGGCACCGGGTCGTAGGGCGCGGCGGCCTCGCCGAGGATGTCGGCGGCGACGGTGCGGGGGCCCTGGAGGGCGTTGTCCCAGTGGTGGACGAGGAGCCGTTCGCCGTAGCGGGCGGACGGGAAGGAGGCGCAGTCGCCGACCGCGTAGACGTCGGGCAGCGTGGTGCGCAGGTGGTCGTCGGCGGTGAGCGCGCCGCTCGGGTCGAGGGCGGCGCCCGAGCCCGCGAGCCAGCCGGTGGCGGGGCGGGCGCCGATGCCGACGACGACGGCGTCGGCGGGCAGTTCGCGGGGCGGGGCGGGGGCGGGGGCCGGGGGGTTCGCGGGGGCGGCGGCGAGCAGGACCCGCCCCGGCTCGACGCGCTCCACGCGCGCGTGGAGGAGGAGTTCGGTGCCGCTCTCGGCGTACCAGGCGGCCATGGGGGCGGTCACCTCGGCGGGCAGGGCGCCGGCGAGGGGCCGGTCGGCGGCCTCGACGACGGTGACGGCGCAGCCGGCCTCGCGGGCGGCGGTGGCGAACTCGGCGCCGATCCAGCCGGCGCCGACGACCACGATGTCGTGGCGGCGCTCCAGGACCGGCTTGAGCCGGGCGGCGTCGTCGAGGGTGCGCAGCAGGTGCACCCCGGGGACGCCCTCGCCGCCGGGCAGCGTGAGCGGGTGGGCGCCGGTGGCGACGACGAGGGTGTCGTACGGGACGGGGCCGGCCTCGGTGTCGACCTCGTGGTCGGCGGCCCGCAGGCCGGTGACCTCGACGCCGAGGCGGAGCTGGACGCCGAGGGCCTCGAAGTCGATGTCGAAGGCGGAGTCCTCGGCCTTGCCGAGCAGGACCGCCTTGGAGAGCGGCGGCCGGTCGTAGGGCTGGTGGGGCTCGGCGCCGATGAGGGTGACCGGACCGGTGAAGCCCTGCTCGCGCAGGGCGACGGCGGTCTGGACGCCGGCCATCCCGGCACCCACGATCACGACGTGCCGCTGTGTCTGCTTCTGCTCGTGCTGCTTCTGCTCGCTCACCCGGTCACCTTACGCAGCTGACGCAACGTCAGGAAGGCAGCTGCTCCACGACACTGGTGCCGGCGCCCTCCCGGGACTCCCACGTCCAGCTCTCCTCCAGCCGGAGGCGCCCGTCCGCGAGCTCCACCACGGTCGAGGCGCAATGCCCGGAAGCGGTGGACCCGTCGAGGCGCAACTGGACGTACCGGAAGTCGAGCCGGTCCCCCGAGCGCGTGCCGACGAGACTCCCCCGGACCACGTCGCCGCCGGCGTACTCGGCCCAGATCCGGCCGTCCTCCTCGTGGTACGTGAACCGGGTGCGGACACCGACCTGACCGGGAGCCTGGTCGGCGACGGGGGCGAAGACCAGTCCGTCGAGGGATCGCGGCACGGGGAGGCTCCCTTACTGGGCGTCGGGGGCGGGGGTTAGTCTGACCGTCAACGTAGAGCACTCGCGGGAGCCCGGACGCACCGGGCTGAGAGGGAGGCTGGCCGGCCTCCGACCGTACGAACCTGATCCGGGTCATGCCGGCGAAGGGAGGGGCTGGACGCCCATGTCGCGTACACCGAGCACGTCCGACGTCCTCGTCATCGGGGGCGGCGTCATCGGCCTGGTCACGGCCTGGCGGGCCGCGCAGCGCGGACTGCGCACCGCCGTGGCCGACCCCGAACCGGGCGGCGGGGCCGCCCGGGTGGCCGCGGGCATGCTCGCCGCCGTCACCGAACTCCACTACGGCGAGGAGACCCTCCTCGGCCTCAACCTCGCCTCCGCGCGCCGCTACCCCGACTTCGTCGCCGAACTCGCCGAGATCACCGGCCAGGACGTCGGCTACCGCGCCTGCGGCACCCTCGCCGTCGCGCTCGACGCCGACGACCGGGCCCATCTGCGCGAACTGCACGCCCTGCAGGCCCGTTGCGGGCTCGCCTCGGAGTGGCTGACCGGCCGGGAGTGCCGCCGCCTCGAACCCATGCTGGCGCCCGGCGTGCGGGGCGGGCTGCGCGTGGACGGCGACCACCAGGTCGACCCGCGCCGGCTCGCCGCCGCGCTCGTGGCCGCCTGCGAGCGGGCCGGGGTGGTCTTCCACCGTTCCGCCGCGGAACGGCTCACGGTGGCCGGCGACCGGGCCCGCGGCGCGCTCCTGGCCGACGGGACCGAGGCGGCGGCGGACCAGGTGGTGCTGGCCGCGGGCAGTCGGAGCGGCCGGCTCGCCGGGGTGCCGGCGGACGTGCTGCCGCCCGTACGGCCCGTGAAGGGGCAGGTGCTGCGGCTGCGCGTGCCGCCCGCGTACGCGCCGTTCCTGTCCCGGACGGTCCGGGCGGTGGTGCGCGGCAGCCACGTCTACCTCGTCCCGCGCGCCGACGGCGAACTCGTCGTCGGCGCGACCAGCGAGGAGCTCGGCTGGGACACCACCGTCACCGCGGGCGGGGTGTACGAGCTGCTGCGCGACGCGCACGAGCTCGTGCCCGGCATCACCGAGCTGCCGCTCACCGAGACCCGCGCCGGGCTGCGGCCCGGTTCACCCGACAACGCGCCGCTGCTTGGCCCGAGCGCCCTGCCGGGACTGCACCTGGCCACCGGCCACTACCGCAACGGGGTGCTGCTCACCCCCGTCACCGGCGATGTCATGGCGGAGGCGCTCACCACCGGCACGCTGCCGGACGAGGCCCGCCCGTTCACCGCCCTCCGCTTCTCTCCCGCGCACCTGGAGCACGCATGAACACCTCCGTGAACGTGTCCGTCAACGGAGAGGCCCGGGCCCTCGCGGGCCCGCTCTCCCTCGACGCCCTCGTCGCCACCCTCACCACGGCTCCCTCCGGGGTGGCCGCCGCGGTCAACGAGACCGTCGTGCCGCGCAGCCGGTGGGCCACGACCGTGCTCGCCGAGGGCGACCGGGTCGAGGTCCTGACCGCGGTGCAGGGGGGCTGAGCGCGATGTCCGACGACGTCTTCCTGCTCGGCGGTACGGAGTTCTCCTCCCGCCTGATCATGGGCACCGGCGGGGCGCCCAGCCTCGACGTGCTCGAACGCTCCCTGGTCGCCAGCGGCACGGAGCTGACCACGGTGGCCATGCGCCGCCTCGACCCGAACGTGGCGGGCTCGGTGCTGTCGGTCCTGGAGCGGCTGGGCATCCGGGTCCTGCCGAACACGGCGGGCTGCTTCACGGCCGGCGAGGCGGTCCTGACCGCCCGGCTGGCCCGGGAGGCGCTCGGCACGGACTGGGTCAAGCTGGAGGTCATCGCCGACGAGCGGACCCTGCTGCCGGACGGCGAGGAGCTGCTCGCGGCGGCGGAGACGCTGGTGGACGACGGGTTCGTCGTCCTGCCGTACACCAACGACGACCCGGTGCTGGCGCGGAAGCTGGAGGACGCCGGCTGTGCGGCGATCATGCCGCTGGGGTCGCCGATCGGGTCCGGGCTCGGCATCCGCAACCCGCACAACTTCGAGCTGATCGTGGAGCGGGCGGGGGTGCCGGTGATCCTGGACGCCGGGGCGGGCACGGCGTCGGACGCGGCGCAGGCGATGGAGCTGGGGTGCGCGGCGGTGATGCTGGCGTCGGCGGTGACGCGGGCGCAGGAGCCGGTTCTGATGGCGGGGGCGATGCGGCACGCGGTCGAGGCGGGGCGCCTGGCGTACCGGGCGGGGCGCATTCCCCGGCGCCACTTCGCGGAGGCGTCCTCCCCGCACGAGGGCCGCGCCCGCCTGGACCCCGAACGCCCGGCCTTCTGACCCGGCGTCCCCTCCCGCCCCGCCCGCCCCGGCGAGGCCCTCGTCACAGGTGCGCTGCAAGGGCGCCGGGGCGGGCGGAAGGGGGAGGGCGCACTCGTAGACTCGACGGCGTGGACACGACCCTTCAGGACCCCCTCGTCGGGCGGCTGCTCGACGGCCGCTACCGCGTCGACGCGCGCGTGGCCGTCGGCGGGATGGCCACGGTGTACCGGGCCGTCGACACCCGCCTGGACCGGGTGCTCGCACTCAAGGTGATGCACCCGGACCTGGCCACGGACGCCGCGTTCGTCGAGCGGTTCATGCGGGAGGCCAAGTCCGTCGCGCGGCTGGCGCACCCGAACGTGGTCGGGGTCTTCGACCAGGGCGCGGACGGCGCGTACGTGTACCTGGCGATGGAGTACGTCGCCGGCTGCACCCTGCGCGACGTGCTGCGCGAGCGCGGTGCGCTCCCGCCCCGGGCGGCCTTCGACGTGCTGGAGCCGGTGCTCGCCGCGCTGGGGGCCGCGCACCGGGCCGGGTTCGTGCACCGGGACATGAAGCCGGAGAACGTCCTGATAGGGGACGACGGCCGGGTAAAGGTCGCCGACTTCGGGCTCGTGCGGGCCGTGGGCTCGGCCACGGACACCACCGGTGCCGTCCTCGGCACCGTGTCGTACCTCGCGCCGGAGCAGATCGAGCACGGCACCGCCGACACCCGCGCCGACGTGTACGCGTGCGGTGTCGTCCTCTACGAGATGCTGACGGGCGCCAAGCCGCACTCCGGGGACACCCCCGCCCAGGTCCTGTACCGGCACCTGAACACCGACGTCCCGGCGCCCTCCGCCGTCGTCCCGGGCCTGCCGGCGGAGCTGGACGAGCTGGTGGCGTGCGCCACCGCCCGGGATCCCGAGGCCCGCCCGTACGACGCGGTCGCGCTGCTCGCCCTGGCCCGCGAGGCGCGCGCCGCCCTCAGCGAGGAGCAGCTGGACGCCGTGCCGCCGCAGGCCCGGGCCCAGGTGCGCAGCGGCGCGGAGGACCGCACCAGCGTCATCCCGCGGGTGCTGCCGCTGCCCGTCGAGCACACCAGCCGGCTGCCCGCTCCCCCGGACCCCGGTCCCGCTCCGGGCCGGGGCCCGGTCACGGTGCACCGCCGCACGGCGTTCCTGGTCGTCGCCGCCGTCCTGCTGTCCCTCGGCCTGGGGACCGGCGTCTGGTACATCAACTCCGGCCAGTTCACCCGCGTGCCCGCCGTCCTCGGCCAGACCGAGGCCCAGGCCACCCAGCGGCTGGCCGACGCCGGTCTCGACGTCGGCACCACCGAGCGCGCGTACAGCGACGTGTACGAGCGCGGCACGGTCATGGCCGTCGATCCGGCGCCGGGCGAGCGGATCCGCGGCAACGGGACGGTGACCCTCACCCTCTCGCGCGGGCCGAGGATCGTGAAGGTGCCCAACCTCAAGGGCACCCCCCTCGAGGAGGCGAAGAAGGCGCTGGCCGCGGAGGGCCTGGCGCCGGGCGTGATCACGTACGCCTTCAGCCGGTCGGTCGCCCAGGGCGCGGTCATCGGCTCCGACCCGGAGCCCGGCACCGAGCGGAGCCCGGACTCGGCCGTCGCCCTGCAGGTCAGCAGGGGCGCGCCGATCGAGGTCCCGGACCTCACCGGCGAGTCGGTGCCGGACGCGACGGCCACGCTGCAGGAGGCGGGCCTGAAGGTGGTGGTGGCCGCGGAGCGCATCCACTCCCCCGAGGACGCGGGGACCGTGGCCGCCCAGTCCCTCGCCGAGGGCAGCCGGGCCGCCAAGGGGGACACGATCACCCTGACCGTCTCCAAGGGGCCGCGGATGGTCGCCGTCCCGGACGTCGTCGGGATGAAGACGGACGAGGCCCGCGGCGAGCTGGAGGCGGCCGGCTTCCGGGTGAAGGTCGAGAAGACCTTCCCGTTCCTCGGCGACACCGTCACCGGCCAGTCCGTCGAGGGCGGCACGAACGCCCCCGAGGGCTCGGCCGTCACCATCACGATCAAGGGACTGTAGAGACTCATGCGCAACCCCGTCGGCGGCCACGTCCCCGTGGCCGGCGGCCTCGCCACGACCGGTCTCGGCTACGCACGCGAGCTCGGGGCCGAGGCCGTGCAGGTCTTCGTCGCCAATCCGCGCGGCTGGGCGACCCCCCTCGGCAATCCGGCCCAGGACGAGCTGTTCCGGGCCGGCTGCGAGGCCGAGGCGATCTCCGCCTGGGTGCACGCCCCGTACCTGATCAACTTCGGCTCCCACACCGAGGCGACGGTGGACAGGTCGGTGGAGTCGCTGCGGCACTCGCTGCGCCGTGCCCGGCAGATCGGCGCGAAGGGGGTGGTGGTGCACACCGGTTCGGCGACCGGGGGGCGGCCGCGCGCGGAGGCGCTCGCGCAGGTCCGGGAGCGGATGCTGCCGCTGCTGGACGAGCTGACGCACGAGGACGACCCGGATCTGCTGATCGAGTCGACGGCCGGGCAGGGCTTCTCGCTCTGCTCGCGGGCGGAGGACTTCGGGCCGTACTTCGACGCGCTGGAGCGGCATCCGAAGCTGGGCATCTGTCTGGACACCTGCCACGTCTTCGCCGCGGGCCACGACCTGACGGGGCCGGACGGCGCGCGTCGCACCCTCGACGAGCTGGTGGCGGTGGTCGGCGAGGGGCGGCTGAAGCTGGTCCACGCCAATGACTCGAAGGACGTCGCGGGCGCGCACAAGGACCGGCACGCGAACATCGGCGCGGGGCACATCGGCCAGGACGCCTTCGCACAGCTGCTGAGTCACCCGGCGACCGCGGGCGTACCGTTGATCATCGAGACGCCGGGCGGGCCGCAGGGGCACAAGGCGGATGTGGAGCTGCTGAAGAAACTGCGTTGAGGAATACCCTAGGGGGGTATACGGTTCTTCTGTACGGAGGAACCGCCATCCGAGCTTGGGGGCACCCATGCAGCACGACGCGCACGCCCACCACGAGCACCATCAGCACCACGGGCACGGCGGGCACTCCGCCGCTCACGAGCACGGCGCGCACCAGGGCCACGACCACGGCCCCGCCTCCTGGGCGATGGCCGCCAAGGCCACCCTGCACTGCCTCACCGGCTGCGCCATCGGCGAGGTGCTCGGCATGATCATCGGCACCGCGCTCGGCTGGGGCAACGCCCCGACGATGGCGCTCGCGATCGTCCTGGCGTTCTTCTTCGGCTACTCACTGACCCTCTGGGCCGTCGTGCGGGCCGGACTGAGCCTGAAGGCGGCCGTCGGCGTCGCCCTGGCCGCGGACACGCTGTCCATCACCGTGATGGAGATCGTCGACAACGGGGTCCTGCTGCTGGTCCCGGGGGCGATGGACGCGCACCTGTCGGACGCGCTGTTCTGGGGCGCCTTGGCCTTCGCGTTCCTGGTGGCCTTCGTGGTCACGACCCCCGTCAACAAGTGGATGATCGGGCGCGGCAAGGGCCACGCCGTGGTCCACCGGTACCACTGACGGCCCGCCGGAGCGACGGTCCCCTAGAGCTCGGGGCCGTCGCCCGGCTCCTCCTGGTACGAGTAGCGCTGCTCCCGCCACGGGTCGCCGATGTTGTGGTAGCCGCGCTCCTCCCAGAAGCCCCGCCGGTCGGCGGCCATGTACTCCACGCCCCGGACCCATTTGGGCCCCTTCCAGGCGTACAGGTGCGGCACCACGAGCCGCAGCGGGAAGCCGTGTTCCGCGGTGAGCGGTTCGCCGTCCTTGTGGGTGGCGAAGATCGTCTGCTCGGAGGCGAAGTCCGCGAGGCGCATGTTGGCGCTGTAGCCGTACTCCGCCCAGACCATCACATGGGTGACGCCGGGCGCGGGAGGGGCCAGCTCCAGGATCGTCCGGGCGGGCACTCCGCCCCATTCGGCCCCGAGCATGCTGAACTTCGTCACGCAGTGCAGATCGGCCACGACGGTGGCGAAGGGCAGTGCCGAGAACTCCTCGTGGTTCCAGCAGTGCTTGTCGCCGTCGGCGGTCGCCCCGAAGACCCGGAACTCCCAGCGGTCCGGCTTGAAGCGCGGCACGGGGCCGTAGTGGGTGACCGGCCAGCCGCGCTGGATCCGCTGCCCCGGCGGAAGTTCCGACGCCGCCGACGCTGCTGCTTCGCGGCGTGCTCCGCCCTCCGGCTGACCCATGTCTTCCATGGTGACAGACCGCGAGGGGTGGTCATGACCAGCCATGCCCCACTCATCCCGGCGATTTTCTGACAATTAAGGCAACCCACAGTAAGCCTGCACTTACTGGACGCCACCCATTCGCGCTGCAAGGATGCGGCCATCCTGCCCAGTGGCGGCACCGACATGCGTGGAAGGATCCTGAAGCTATGCAGGGCGACCCCGAGGTCCTCGAGTTCCTCAACGAGCAGCTGACCGGCGAGCTGACGGCGATCAACCAGTACTGGCTGCACTACCGAATCCAGGACAACAAGGGCTGGACCAAGCTCGCGAAGTACACCCGCGAAGAGTCCATCGACGAGATGAAGCACGCGGACAAGCTGACCGAGCGCATCCTCATGCTCGACGGTCTGCCCAACTACCAGCGGCTCTTCCACGTCCGCGTGGGCCAGACGGTCAAGGAGATGTTCGAGGCCGACCGCCAGGTCGAGGTGGAGGCGATCGACCGCCTGAAGCGCGGCATCGAGGTCATGCGGGCCAAGGGCGACATCACCTCGGCGAACCTCTTCGAGGAGATCCTGGCGGACGAGGAGCACCACATCGACTACCTCGACACCCAGCTGGAACTCATCGAGCAGCTGGGCGAGGCGCTCTACTGCTCGACGCTGATCGAGCAGCCGAGCTAGCCGGCGGACCGGCCGGCCGACCACTGCCGGGCTAGGCGGCCTCGGAGAGATCCTCGGCGAGGTCCTCCACGGAGGCGAGCTCCGCCGCGAGGGCCGGCATGCCCTGGTCGACGAGCTCGCGACGCGGGCAGTTGCCGCGCCCGAGGATGGCCTGAATGCGTCGTACACACGAGCCGCAGTCGGTGCCCGCCTTGCAGGCCGAAGCGATCTGGCGGGGCGTACAGGCGCCGGCTTCCGCGTGCTCCTTGACCTGCTTCTCCGTGACGGCGAAGCATGAGCAGACGTACACGCGGTTCACCTCCCGCCGAGATCGATTAGGTTTACCTAACCTTACCCGGCGCCGGGTAGGCGCAAAAGTCCTGGAAACGACGATGGGGTGCGGATCACATGGATCCGCACCCCGTCGTCGTAGGAAGACACTTACTGATCGCGGTACATCTCCGCCACCAGGAACGCCAGGTCCAGCGACTGGCTGCGGTTCAGCCGCGGGTCGCAGGCCGTCTCGTAGCGCTGGTGCAGGTCGTCGACGAAGATCTCGTCGCCGCCGCCCACGCACTCGGTGACGTCGTCACCGGTGAGCTCGACGTGGATGCCGCCCGGGTGGGTGCCCAGCTCCTTGTGCACCTCGAAGAAGCCCTTGACCTCGTCGAGCACGTCGTCGAAGCGGCGGGTCTTGTGGCCGGAGGCGGCCTCGAAGGTGTTGCCGTGCATCGGGTCGGTGACCCAGGCGACGGTCGCGCCGGAGGCGGTGACCTTCTCGACCAGCTCGGGGAGCCGGTCGCGGACCTTGTCGGCGCCCATGCGGACGATGAAGGTCAGCCGGCCCGGCTCGCGGTCCGGGTCCAGCCGGTCGATGTACGTCAGCGCCTCTTCGGCGGTGGTCGTCGGACCCAGCTTGATCCCGATCGGGTTCGCGATCTGCGCGGCGAACTCGACGTGGGCGTGGTCCAGCTGACGGGTGCGCTCACCGATCCACACCATGTGGCCGGAGGTGTCGTACAGCTTGCCGGTGCGCGAGTCCGTACGGGTCAGGGCGCCCTCGTAGTCGAGGAGCAGCGCCTCGTGGGACGCGTAGAACTCCACCGCGCGGAACTCGGCCGGGTCGGTGCCACAGGCCTTCATGAAGTTCAGGGCGTTGTCGATCTCGCGCGCCAGCTGCTCGTAGCGCTGGCCCGACGGGGAGGACTTCACGAAGTCCTGGTTCCAGGCGTGCACCTGGCGCAGGTCGGCGTAGCCACCGGTGGTGAAGGCGCGGACCAGGTTCAGCGTGGAGGCGGAGGCGTGGTACATCCGCTTGAGGCGCTCGGGGTCCGGGATCCGGGCCTTCTCGTTGAACTCGAAGCCGTTGACGGAGTCGCCCCGGTAGGTCGGCAGCGTCACCCCGTCGCGGGTCTCGGTCCCCTTGGAACGCGGCTTGGAGTACTGGCCGGCGATCCGGCCGACCTTCACCACCGGCACGGAGGCCGCGTAGGTCAGGACGGCGCTCATCTGGAGCAGGGTCTTCAGTTTGGCGCGGATGTGGTCCGCGCTCACGGCGTCGAAGGCCTCGGCGCAGTCGCCACCCTGAAGCAGGAACGCCTCGCCACGGGCGACGGCTCCCATCCGGGCGCGCAGCTGGTCGCACTCGCCGGCGAAGACGAGCGGCGGATACGACTCGAGGTCCGCGATCACATCGCGCAGAGCCTCGGCATCGGGGTACTCGGGCTGCTGCGCCGCGGGCAGGTCTCGCCAGGTCGCCTTGGCGACGGCGTGGGTGTCAGCGTTCACGGTCACGCCACCACAGTACGTGGCGAAAAGAACCGTCCACGACAGTGACCGCGTACTGAGACGAATGAGACGCGTTCCCCCGGTCCGTGGGCTACGATCGGCGCCATGTTCGCGCAGACGACCCAGTACTGGTGGTGGACCGCTCATCCGGCGGCCCACTGACTGCGCGTACCCGAACCACACGCGAAGGCCGCCCGAGGGGCGGCCTTTCCCGTACCCGGAGCTCACGCCCGGCAGGCCGTTCCTCTCCGAACCCCACGGAAGGAACACCGACCCATGGACCTCTCTTTCTCCGGGCTCCTCCCCCGTCTCCTCGACGACTCCTGCCCGCCCTTCGCGCTGCTGCGCCGGCGCACCCCGGGCCGGGACCACGACACCGTCGAGGTGCTGATCGGCCCGGTACACGAGGCCGAGCGGCTGGCCGAGCTGCCGGTGGGCGACCGGCCGGCACTGGCCCTCGTGCCGTTCCGGCAGATCCGCGAGCGCGGTTTCGACGTGCGCGACGACGGCACCCCGCTGTCGGTGCTGGTCGCCGAGGAGACGTACGAGCTGCCGCTCGCCGAGGTCCTCGACGGGCTGCCCGCCCATGACGTACGGGTCGAGGACGGCGGATTTGACGTCTCCGACGAGGAGTACGGGCGGATCGTGCGGCGGGTCATCGACGAGGAGATCGGGCGGGGCGAGGGCGCCAACTTCGTCATCCGCCGCACCTACACCGGCACCCTGCCCGGCTTCGGGCGGCCCGACGCGCTGGCCCTGTTCCGGCGCCTGCTCGCGGGCGAGCGGGGCGCGTACTGGACCTTCGTGGTGCACACCGGGGACCGCACGCTGGTCGGGGCCAGCCCGGAGGTGCACGTGCGGATGTCGGGCGGGAGGAGCGAGCGCGAAGCGCTCTCGGTCGAGGGCGGTGGCGGTGGCGGAAGGCGGGTGGGCGGCACCGTCGTGATGAACCCGATCAGCGGCACCTACCGCTACCCGGCGGGCACGGCGCCCACGCCCGAGGACCTGCTGGCCTTCCTGGCCGACCGCAAGGAGACCGAGGAGCTCTCCATGGTGGTCGACGAGGAGCTGAAGATGATGTGCACGGTCGGCGACATGGGCGGAATGGTGATCGGGCCCCGGCTGAAGGAGATGGCACATCTCGCCCATACGGAGTACGAGCTGCGCGGGCGTTCCTCGCTGGACGTGCGCGAGGTGCTGCGCGAGACGATGTTCGCGGCGACCGTCACCGGGTCGCCGGTGCAGAACGCGTGCCGGGTCATCGAGCGGCACGAGGCCGGCGGGCGGGGCTACTACGCGGGGGCGCTGGCGCTGCTCGGCACGGACGGGAACGGGGCCCAGACGCTGGACTCGCCGATCCTGATCCGCACCGCCGACATCTCCGCCGACGGCCGGCTGCGGGTCGCGGTCGGCGCGACCCTGGTCCGGCACTCCGATCCGGCGTCCGAGGTCGCCGAGACCCACGCCAAGGCGGCGGGCGTGCTGACGGCGCTGGGGGTACGGGAGGGCCGGCCGGACGGCGAGGCCGCGGCGCCCGCACGGGCCCGGCTCGCCGACGATCCCCGGGTGCGGGCGGCGCTCGACGCGCGCCGGGCGGACCTGGCGCCGTTCTGGCTCACGATGCAGGTCCGTTCGGCGGAGCTGTCCGGGCACGCGCTGGTGATCGACGCGGAGGACACCTTCACCGCCATGCTGGCGCACCTGCTGCGCTCCTCGGGCCTGGAGGTGTCGGTGCTGCGCTACGACGAGCCGGGGCTGCGGGAGCTGGCGCTCGCGCACGAGGGCCCGATCGTGCTCGGCCCGGGGCCGGGCGACCCCTCGGACGCGGCGGACCCGAAGATGCGGTTCCTGCGCGGGCTGACGGCCGGGCTGCTGCGCGGACACCGGCACGGTCTGCTCGGGGTGTGCCTGGGCCACGAGCTGATCGCGGCCGAGCTGGGCCTGGAGATCGTCCGCAAGCGCACCCCGTTCCAGGGGGCGCAGGTGCGGATCGACCTGTTCGGGCAGGAGCGCACGGTCGGCTTCTACAACAGCTTCACGGCGCGGTGCGACGACCGCACGGCGACGGAGCTGGCGCTGCACCGGATCGAGGTGAGCCGGGACCCGGAGTCGGACGAGGTCCACGCGCTGCGCGGCCGCGGTTTCGCCGGCGTGCAGTTCCACCCGGAGTCGGTGCTGACGACGGACGGTGCGGCCCTGACGGCCTCGCTCCTGGCGGGGGTGCTGGTCTAGGCGCTCCTCGGTACCAGGACGTTCTCGCTGCGCCGCCCCGCGAGGTAGTCGAGGACGTTCTGGACCGTGGTGTCGACGATCTGGCCGACCGCCTCGGCCGTGTAGTACGCCTGGTGGGAGGTGACCAGCACGTTGGGGAAGGTCACCAGGCGGGCCAGGGTGTCGTCCTCGATGCCCGCGAGGGACCGGTCGAGGAAGAACAGGCCCGCCTCCGCCTCGTAGACGTCGAGACCGACGCCGGTGAAGCGGCCGGCGCGCAGTTCGCGGACCAGGGCCTCGGTGTCGACGAGGCCGCCGCGGCTGGTGTTCACCAGGATCGCGTCGTCCTTCATGGAGCGCAGGGCGGCGGCGTCGATGAGGTGGTGGGTGGCCGGGAGCAGCGGTACGTGGAGGCTGACGAGGTCGGACTCGGCGAGGAGCCGGTCCTTGTCGACGTACTTCATGCCGAGGGCGGCGCAGGCCGGGTTCTCGGCGATGTCCCAGCCGAGCAGGTTCATCCCGAAGCCGTGGGCGATCCGGGTGAAGGCCTCGCCGATCTTGCCGGTGCCGAGGACGCCGGCGGTGCGGCCGCGCAGGTCGCGGCCCATCAGTCCGTCGAGCCGGAAGTCGAAGTCGCGGGTGCGGCCCGCCGCGCGGACGATCCTGCGGTTGACGGCCGTCGCGAGGGTCCAGGCGAACTCGGCGACCGCGTACGGCGAGTAGAAGGAGACCCGGGCGACGGTGAGGCCGAGGCGGTCGGCGACGTCGAGGTCGATGTTGTTGAAGCCGGTGGAGCGCTGGGCGATCATCCGGGTGCCGCCGTCGCTGAGGATCTCCAGGACCCGCCGGTCGAGGGCGGCGTTGACGCTGGTGGAGACGATCTCGTGGCCGGCGGCGATGGGGGCCGTGTCCTGGTTGAGGAAGACGTCGACGCAGCGGACGTCGTGGTGTCCCGCGAAGGCCCTCTCGATGAGCGGCCGCTCGTCCGCCTGTACGCCGAATGCCAGGATTTCCACGGGTTTCCCCTTCATCGGGCGGTATCGGTCCGGATGGGGGCGAATATACGACCCGTGCGGCACAGGCGCTCAGCCGAAGAAGACCCCGGCCTCCGCGTACAGCGCCGGGTCGACGGTCTTGAGGCGGTCGGTCGCGGCGGCCAGCGGGACGCGGACCACGTCGGTGCCGCGCAGGGCGACCGTGGTGCCGTACGCCCGGTCCCGTACGGCGTCCACGGCGTGCAGCCCGAAGCGGGTGGCCAGCCAGCGGTCGAAGGCACTGGGGCTGCCGCCGCGCTGGACGTGGCCGAGGACGGTGGTGCGGGCCTCCTGGCCGGTGCGCCGCGCGATCTCCCCGGCCAGCCACTCCCCCACCGAGCCGGGCACGGGCGCGCCGTCGCTGGGCCGGGCGCCCTCGGCGACAACGAGGATGGGGGCGTAGGCGGCCTCGAAGCGGGAGGCGACCCAGGCGCAGACCTGGTCGAGGTCGAAGCGCTGTTCGGGGACGAGGATGACGTTGGCGCCGCCGGCGAGTCCGGCGTGCAGCGCGATCCAGCCGGTGTGCCGGCCCATGACCTCGACGACGAGGACCCGGCGGTGGGAGTCGGCGGTGGTGTGGAGGCGGTCGATGGCCTCGGTGGCGATGCCGACGGCCGTGTCGAAGCCGAAGGTCCAGTCGGTGGCCGGGAGGTCGTTGTCGATGGTCTTGGGCACGCCCACGCAGGGCACGCCGTGTTCGGTGTGCAGCCGGGCGGCGATGCCGAGGGTGCCGCGGCCCCCGATGACGACGAGGGCGTCGGAGCGCTGCTTGGCGAGGTTCTCCTTCAGCCGCCGGACGCCGTCGGGGACGGCGAAGGGGTCGGTGCGGGAGGAGCCGAGCACGGTGCCGCCGCGCGGCAGGATGCCGCGGACGGCCGGCACGTCGAGCGGGACGGCGTCGCCGTCCACGACACCGCGCCAGCCGTCCCGGAAGCCGGTGACGCTCCAGCCGTACTCCTGGACGCCCTTGCGGACGACGGCGCGGATGACCGCGTTGAGTCCGGGGCAGTCTCCTCCGCCGGTCAGCACACCGACGCGCATGGGCACTCCTTCGCCGTCCGAGGGGTGCGGCCCACGCTAGTGGTGACGAGGGCCGCTCCGAGACAGCGAGGAGGGTGAATCGACCGTGTCACCCCGCCGGGGGCCCGCGGCCGCGGTCAGGCGTCGTCGAGGCCGCGCTCGATGGCGTAGCGGACGAGCTCGACGCGGTTGTGCAGCTGGAGCTTGCCCAGGGTGTTCTGGACGTGGTTCTGCACGGTGCGGTGCGAGATGACGAGCCGTTCGGCGATCTGCTTGTAGCTCAGGCCCTTGGCGACCAGGCGCAGCACTTCGGTCTCGCGCTCGGTGAGCTGCGGGGCCTTCGGCTCGTCCCGGCCCGCCGCCGGGGCGGGTTCGGAGGCGAGCCGCCGGTACTCGCCGAGGACGAGGCCGGCGAGGCCCGGGGTGAAGACGGGGTCGCCGACGGCGGTGCGGCGCACCGCGTCCAGGAGTTCCGCCGTGCTGGCGGACTTCAGGAGGTAGCCGGTGGCGCCGGACTTCACGGCCTCCAGGACGTCGGCGTGCTCGCCGCTCGCCGAGAGCACCAGCACCCGCAGCCGCGGGTCGGCGGCGACGAGTTCCTTGCAGACCTGGACGCCGGGCTTGAGGGGCAGGTTCAGGTCGAGGACGAGGACGTCGGGGTCGGCCGCGGCGGCGCGGCGCACGGCCTGTTCGCCGTCGCCGGCCGTGGCGACCACGTCGAGGCCCGCCTCGGCGAGGTCGCGGGCGACCGCGTCCCGCCACATCGGGTGGTCGTCGACGACCATGACCCTGATCGGCTGCCGGGGCCGCCCGTCGGGTGCGTCCTGGCCGGCCTGCTCGCGCTGCCCGTGCTGCTCGTTCACTTCGCTCCTGCCTTCCCCCGCCGTTCCCGCGGTGTGCGCGGGACCTTCAGTTCCACTTCGGTGCCCTGGCCGGGGACCGAGACCAGGTCGGCGCTGCCGCCGAGGTCCCGCAGTCTGCCCCTGATGGACAGGGCGACGCCCATCCGGCCCTCGCCCTCGGCCTGGGCGAGCCGGCCCTCGGGGATGCCGGGGCCGTCGTCCCGTACGGTCACGACCACTTCGTCGCCCCAGTCCTCGACCAGGATCCACGCCCTGGCTCCCTCGCCCGCGTGCACCCGCACATTGTCCAGGGCGGCGCCGACCGCGGCGGCCAGTTCGCGTGCGGCGGGGGCCGGGAGGAGGACGGGGCTGCCGGGGTCGGAGAGGGTGACCCGGGACCCGGCGCGCGGGGCGAGCAGGGTGCGCAGGTCGACGTCGGCGGCGTCGTGCTCGTCGGGCACCTCGACGACCCGGACGACGGCGCCCTCGGACTCGTCCTCGGAGACGTGCGAGGGGCGGGTGAGGCCGCCGGCCACCAGGGTGCGCAGGGCGACCTCCTGCTCGCCGGCCATCCGGCCCAGCTCGGCCGCCTCGCCGCCGAGGGCGGTGCCGCGCCGCTGCACCATGGCGAGGACCTGGAGCACGCTGTCGTGGATGTCCCGGGCGAGGCGTTCCCGTTCGCGGGTGGCGGCCTCGATCTCCAGGGCGCGGGCGAGCGTGCGCTCGGAGGCGCGGGCGACCTCGACGACGTAGCCGATGGCGATGGAGGCGACCCAGACGAGCAGCACGTTGTGCAGGGTGTCGCGGCTGGGGTGGCCGCGCTCGATGATGTTGGCGACGGCGACCAGGGACGAGGCGAGGCCGGCCCAGCGCCAGCCGCCCTTGATGGCGTACGCGAGGACGGAGCCGGCGGTCCATATCGAGGGCAGGGTGGGGTGGTCGACGGACTGCGCCTGGTGGTCGGCGAGCGGGGTGAGCAGGATGCCGGTCAGCGCGAGGGTGAGGTCGGCGGCGAGGAAGCGTCTGGTGCAGCTGGCGGCGTTCGCCACCTTGGGGAGGGTGGCGAGGGTCCACAGGCACAGGACGGCGAGGAAGGCGGCGGCGATCCAGGGCCGTTCGTAGCCCTGGCGTCCGAAGAGGCCGAGCATCACCGCGTAGATCATCGTCAGGACGCGGTACGCGGTGAGCGCGCGCCACAGCGGCTGCTCGACCGACATGCGCACGACACGTTCGCGCCTGGCCATCTCCCCCACCCCCGAGCGCCCCTACGGGGTCAGGCGCCGGACTCTTCCCGTGCCGCGATCTCGGCCTTGACGGCTTCCTTGGCGGCCTTCTCGGCCTCGGCGATCTGCCGCTTGGCGGCGGTCGCGTAGATGTCGACGTACTCCTGGCCGGACAGCTTCATGATCTCGTACATGACCTCGTCGGTCACCGAGCGCAGGATGAAGCGGTCGCCCTCCATGCCCTGGTAGCGGCTGAAGTCGAGCGGCTTGCCGATCCGGATGCCCGGGCGCATCAGCTTGGGCACGATCTTGCCGGGCGGCTGGATCTTCTCGGTGTCGATCATCGCGACCGGGATCACGGGGGCGCCGGTGGCGAGGGCCACGCGGGCCAGGCCGCCCGGCTTGCCGCGGTAGAGCCGGCCGTCGGGCGAGCGGGTGCCCTCGGGGTAGATCCCGAACAGGCCCCCCTTCTCGATGACCTCGATGCCGGCCTTGATCGCCGCCTCGCCCGCACCACGCGCGCCGGAGCGGTCGACCGGGAGCTGGCCGACGCCCTTGAAGAAGGCGGCCGTCAGCTTGCCCTTGACGCCGGGGGTGGTGAAGTACTCGGCCTTGGCGATGAAGGTCACCTTGCGGTCGAGGACGGCGGGCAGGAAGAAGGAGTCGGAGAACGACAGGTGGTTGCTCGCGAGGATCGCCGGTCCCTCGGCGGGAACGTTCTCGAGGCCCTCCACCCAGGGCCTGAAGGCGACCTTCAGGGACCCTCCGAGGGAGAACTTCATTGCGCCGTAGATCAACTCGCCATGCCTTCCGTGTGCCGTCATGACGACCTTATCCCGTACGGGCCCCGACCGGCCGCCGCGGCGGGTCGTGCGGTCCCGTGCTTCGTGTGAACGCCCTGGTCGGTGTCGGTCCGGTCGCGTACGGTGAAAGCCTTCCCCTTACCGAAGCGCTTCGGGCCGGTCCGCGAGAGCGGGGGCCGAAGTCGAACCCGAACAGGAGACCCCGTGCCGGTCCTTCCTGGAGCCGAGCCGTACCGCCACGAGGGCGGAGAGGTCGGCGTCCTCCTCTGTCACGGATTCACCGGTTCCCCGCAGTCGATGCGCCCCTGGGCCGAGTACCTGGCCGGACGCGGGCTGACGGTGTCGCTGCCGCTGCTGCCCGGGCACGGCACCCGCTGGCAGGACATGCAGCTCACCACCTGGCACGACTGGTACGCGGAGGTGGACCGGGCGCTGCGCGAGCTGACCGGGCGCTGCGAGCGGGTGTTCGTCATGGGCCTGTCGATGGGCGGCGCCCTGACCCTGCGCCTCGCGGCGCGGTACGGCGACGCGGTCAGCGGGATCGTGCTGGTCAACCCGGGCAACAAGGTGCACGGGGTCGCGGCCCGCGCGCTGCCGGTGGTGCGGCACTTCGTGCCGTCGACGAAGGGCATCGCGAGCGACATCGCCAAGCCGGGCTCGGTGGAGATCGGCTACGAGCGGGTGCCGCTGCACGCGGCGTACTCGCTGCGGCGCTTCTTCCGGATCGTCGACGCGGAGCTGCCGCAGGTCACGCAGCCGATGCTGCTGCTGCACAGCCCGCAGGACCACGTGGTGCCGCCGGCCGACTCGGCACGGATCCTCAGCCGGGTCTCCTCGACGGACGTGAAGGAGGTCATCCTGGAACAGAGCTACCACGTGGCGACGTTGGACCTCGATGCGGAGCGGATCTTCGAGGAGAGCTGGGCGTTCGTGTCCCGGCTCGCTCCGGAACTCGTCGGCGAGAAGGGAAGCGCGAGCGGTGGCTGAACAGCAGGACGGGGAGCGCGAGCCCCAGCCCATCGACGAGGAGGCGGCCTGGGCCGCGATCGTCGCCGGGTACGGGGAGGAGCCCGCCGACCCTCCGGGCGCGCGTCCCTTCCGGCCGGTGGAGGACCTGGCGCTGCCGGACATGCCGGAGGACGCGGAGCAGGCGGACGGCGACCACCGGCGCGGTGCCGGCGGCGCGGCCCGGACCGGGAGCGACGGCGGCGCCGTGGCCGGGGCCGCGGGGGTCGCGGCTTCCGACGGCCCGGCGGAGGCGCAGGCGGACGGTCCCGCGGGCGGACGGGCGGGCGGACCGGCGCAGGGCCCGGCGGACGGCCCGGTGACGCCGGACGCCGCCGACAAGCCCGACAAGTTCCGCAAGCGGGAGGAGCCGGACGGGCCCGCCGCGGCGGAGGGGCCCGGCGAGGACGACAGGCCCGCGCTGGGCTCGTCGATCGTCTTCGCGCCGGGCGTCGGCGTGGGAGGCGGCGGCCCGCGCGACTACTCGCTGGCCGAACCGGACCCGGCCCCGGGCGCCGCGGACGACGGCGACGCGGACGAGGGCCACTTCGTCCCGCCGGAGCCGCCGCCGCTGCCGGAGGCCGACACCACGACCAAGTTCGCGTGGCTCGGCGTGGTCGGCGGCCCGGTCCTGATGCTGCTCGCCGTGCTGCTCCGGTGGGACATGACCTGGTGGCTGACCACCCTGTGCGTGGGCGGCTTCCTGGGCGGCTTCGTGACGCTGGTGGCCCGGATGAAGCACGACGACGAGGACGACGACGGCTTCGACGACCCGGGCCGCGGCGCCGTGGTGTAGCGGCGGGGCGGTCCTAGGCGGCCGGTACGCGGACCACCGCCAGGACCGGCAGGTGGTCCGTCGCCGCCGTCAGGTCCCGCCGGTCGAGACCGGTGGGGACGCCGCAGGCGAGGAACTCGACGCCCGGCGTCGCCAGGACCGCGTCGATGCGGCGGTCGGGGGCGGTGGCGGGCCAGGTGTGCTCCCCGCCCCAGGGCGCGGCCTCCCGGCCGTCCCGGAGTTCCTTCGTCAGCCGGTCCCAGGTCCGGCCGCCCGGCGGTTCGTTGAGGTCTCCGGCGACCACGGCGTACGGGGTGCCGAGGGCGGCCACCCGGTCCAGGAGCAGGCCCGCCTGGGCGTGGCGCTCGTCGGCGTACAGGCTGAGGTGGCAGCTGACCAGGCCCAGGCGCGCGCCGCCGATCCGGACGACGGCGGTGGCGAGGCCGCGCCGGTGCCGGCCCGGGGTGAGCGGCAGCAGGACGTCCTCGGTGTGCTCCACGGTGGCCCGCAGCGAGCAGAGCAGCAGCGGTCCGGCGGCGGTGGCGCCGCCGGACAGCACGACCAGGTCGCTCTTGGCGGCCAGCCGGGCCGCGTGCTTGCGCCAGCGGAAGAAGCGCGGGGCCTCCTGGACGAGGACGAGGTCGGGGGCGCAGGCCCGGATCACCCGGGCGAGGGCGTCCTCGTCGTCGCGCAGGGAGCGCACGTTGTAGGAGAGGACCCGGACGACGGCCGAACCGTCGGCTTCGGTGCGGGAGTCGGGGAGCTCGCTCATCGCCATGGGGCCACCCTAAGCACGGTGCCCGCCGCGCCCCGCAGGGCACGACGGGCACCGTCGGTCGTGAACGGGTGTCCCGGCCGGTGGCTCAGCCCTGGCGGGCGAGGTCGGCCGCGCCGACCAGGCCGGCCTTGTTGCCGAGCTGGGCGGCGAGGACCTGGGCGTGCGGACGGTACCGGCCGCCGATCAGCCAGCGCCGGAAGGACTTGCGGATCGGGTCGAGGACCAGTTCGCCCTCGTCGGAGACGCCGCCGCCGACGATGAACGCCGACGGGTCGAACAGCGACGCCAGGTCCGCGAGGCCGGCACCGGCCCAGCGGGCCAGCTCGCGGAAGGAGTCGATGGCGACCGGGTCGCCCGCGCGGGCGGCCTCGCTGACGTGCCTGCCCTGGATGCCCTCGGGGGTGCCGTCACCGAGTCCGAGGAGCACCTCGGCGCGCTCGGGGGTGGCGTTGGCACGCTGCTTGGCGTACCGGACGAGGGCGCGGCCGGAGGCGTACTGCTCCCAGCAGCCCTGGCTGCCGCAGCCGCACAGCAGGCCGTCGGGGACGACCCGGATGTGGCCGAACTCGGCGGCCACGCCGAAGCGTCCGCGGCGCAGCTTGTTGCCGATGATGATGCCGCCGCCGAGGCCGGTGCCGAGGGTGATGCAGATGACGTCCTCGTGGCCCTGGCCGGCGCCGAAGCGGTACTCGCCCCAGGCCGCCGCGTTGGCGTCGTTCTCGACGACGACGGGGAGGCCGACGCGCTGTTCGACCTTGTCCTTCAGCGGCTCGTGCCGCCAGTCGATGTTCGGCGCGAAGAGGACGGTGGCGCGCTTGTCGTCGACGTATCCGGCGGCTCCGATGCCGACGGCCTCGATCTGGTGCCCCTTGCCGGCCTCGGACACGGCGGCGCAGATGGCGTCGACGATGCCCTCGGGGGTCGGCGGGGTGGGCACGGTGTGCGTGTCGAGGATGTTGCCCTCCTCGTCGACCACGCCGGCCGCGATCTTCGTGCCGCCGATGTCGACGCCGATGGTGAGTCCCATGTGTCCCTCAGTTTTCGGTCGAGCCCCGCTAGGGCCCACCGTACCCGAGGAGGAGGACCGTACTGATCAGTCCGGGAATCAGTCGAGGTCGATGTGCTGGCCGGTCCCCGGACCGTCCTCGTCGTCCGGCTTCTCCGGCCCCTTCGGCCCCTCCTGCGCCCGCGGCCCCTCCGGCTCGCCGGCTGCGGCGCCGGCCGCCTGCCGGCTGTCGCCGCGGGTCCAGCGGGCCTCCTGGCCCTGGACGGCGGAGCGGTACGCGGCGAGGAGCTCGTTGCCGGCGGCGGCGAGGTGGTCGAAGACCTGCGGGTTGCGTTCGATGACGGGCTCGACGAGGGCCTTCGCCTGGTGGACGACCTGCTGGACGGTCGCGGCGGCCTGCCCGCCGGCGAGGGAGCCGCCGAGGGTGCCGGAGAGCTTGTCGGCGACGGCCTCGAAGAGCTTGCGGAACTCCTCGGCCGCGGACCCGGGCTCCTCCCCGCGCTCGGCGCGGCGGCGGGCCTTCTCGGCCTCCAGGTCCTCGGCGCAGGCCTTGGCCCAGGCGTCCGAATCGCTCATGACGTACTCCTTAGGGCTTCTACGGTCGACGGTACACGGCCCGCGCCCGGCTCAGGGAGTGCTCCTCGGCCAGAGGCCCGGGTCGGGGGCGAAGCGGATGCGCAGGTCGCCGTCGACGAGTCCGGCGCCGGTGACGGTGCAGCGGCGCAGCACGGGCGGGAGGGGGACGGCGCGGCGGAAGGGTCCGACGGCGAGGAGCAGTTCGTCGCCGCGGCGGACGAGCGAGAGGCCGTCCTTGACGGCGCCGGGCAGCGGGACGTGCCAGACGAGGATGCCGTCCTCGTCGCGGCGGTCCTCGACGGTCCAGGCGGGCGGGGCCTCGGGCGTCTGGCGGCCGGGGACGGCCAGGAGGACCAGGTCCTCGGTGCCGCGCGGGACGCGGCCGAGGTGCGGCAGTTCGCGCAGGCCGGGGTGGGCGGCGCGGAGGGCGGCGAGGTGGTGGTGCTGTTCGGCGGCGAGCCCCGCGAACCAGGGGTCGGCCGAGTCGGCGGGCAGGACGCGGTTGGCGACGACGGTGTCGAGGGCGAGTCCCTGGAGGGCGAGGCCGAGGCGGGCGGTGCGCAGGGCGTCGGCCGCGGCGGGGCCGGGTTCGAGGACCAGCCGGACGGCGGTGTCCGGGGAGGCGATCACGTCCTGGACGGCGGCCAGTTCCTGCTCCCAGCGGGCGGTGGTCTCGTACAGCCACTGCGCGGGCAGGGGGACGCCGGCGAGCTGGGCGAGCATCGGGCGCAGGGCGCGGGCGGCCTGCCGCTCGGGCGGGAGCAGGCGGCGCAGGTAGCGGCGCAGCTGCTCGGGCAGGGCGAGCAGCGCGAGGGCCTCGCGCACCGGGGGCAGCTCGGCGACGACCAGGTCCCAGTCCCCCGCGGCCGCGTTCCGCAGGGCCCTGAGCTGGGCGATCTGTCCGCTGCCGGGCAGCTCGGTGAGCTCGGCGTCCTCGAAGGGCGCGGCCCCGAGGAGGTCCAGGGCGCTGCTGGAGCGGGCCTGGAGGGCGAGGAACTCGCGGCGGAAGTCGGCGGCGGGGTCGGGGACGAGGAGGTGCGGGGTGCGGGTGCCGGGGGCGTCCGGGGCGTCCGTGAGGCGGACCGGCCGGGGCTTTCCGGTCCCGGTCCCGTCGGCCCGGAGGCCCGCCGTGGTCCCGGCGTCCGCCGACACCAGCAGCACGCGGCGGCCGGCCCGTGCCTCCGCCAGCGCCGTGGCGAGGGCCGTGGTGGTGCGTCCGGCGCCGCCGGTCCCGGTGACAAGAATGATCCGCATGCGCCGACCGTACCGGCGCCCCTGCCCCGGGCGGGGTCCCGGGGAGGGGCCCCGGGACGTCACTTCGGCGATTCCACCCGCTTCTTCAGGCCGGCCAGCGCCCTGTCGATGATGACCTTCTCCGCCTTGCGCTTGATCATGCCCAGCATGGGGATCTTGACGTCGACGGTCAGCTGGTAGGTGACCTCCGTGCGGTCGCCGCCCGAGGCCGGGGTGAGGCGGTAGGAGCCGTCGAGGGCGCGGAGCATCTGGGACTTGACCAGGGTCCAGCTGACCTCGTGGTCGCCGGTCCAGGTGTAGGCGAGGGTGTGGTCGTCCTTGATGGCGCCCGCGTCGAGCAGGAGGCGGACCTTCTCCGCGCGGCCGGCCGGGTCCGTCTCCAGGACCTCGGCCTCCTTCACCTCGCCCGTCCACTCGGGGTAGCGGGCGAAGTCGGCGATCACCCGCATGACCTCGGCCGGGGCCGCCTCGATGGTGATGCTCGAGCTGGTGTGTTCCGCCATCGCGGGGGCTCCTCGTATGGACGCGACTCGTGGGGCGACTTTCTGTGTGCAGGCTATCGCGCCCTCGTGGCGCGGCCGTACGAGGCCGTCACCACCGCAGCGTCCACGGCCGCCCGGTCGCCGCGAAGTGCCCGACGTTGACGCACTCGGTGGCGCCGATCCGCATGCGGCGGGCGAGCGGCTGGTGGACGTGGCCGAAGAGGGCGTAGCGGGGGCGGACGCGGTGGATGGCGTCGAGGAGGGCGCGGCTGCCGCGTTCGAAGCGGCGGGCGACGGTGTCGTAGGTGAGTTCGGGGACGTCCGGCGGGATGTGCGAGCAGAGCACGTCGACCTCGCCGAGGGCCTCGACCTTGGCCGCGTACTCCTCGTCGGAGATCTCGTACGGCGTGCGCATGGGGGTGCTCAGACCGCCGCCGACGAAGCCGAAGACGAGGCCGTCGAGCTCGACGCGGTCGCCGTCGAGGACGGTGGTGCCGGGGCGGGCGTACTCGGGCCAGAGGCGGGGGATGTCGACGTTGCCGTAGGTGGCGTACGTGGGGGTGGGGAAGGCGGCGAACAGCTCGGCGTACTGGCGGCGGACGGCGCCCTCGATGGCGGTGGCGCGGTCGACGTCGAGGGCCTCCCACAGCGAGCGGCCGAACGCGCGGGCCTCGTCGAAGCGGCGGGCGGTGCGCAGCTCGACGATGCGGTCGGCGTTCTCGGCGCCGAAGAGGTCGGGGAAGATGCCGCGGCTGTGGTCGGCGTAGTCCAGGAAGAGCACCAGGTCGCCGAGGCATATGAGGGCGTCGGCGCCGTCCCCCGCCCGGGCGAGGGCTTCCGCGTTGCCGTGTACGTCGCTGACCACGTTGATCCTCATCCCGCCAGCCTAGGGGGTGCGACCTGCGGTTACTTGGGAGTCCGGAAAGCCGTGGACTACTGTGCGCGGAGCAACGCCATACATGTGTGACGCACGGAACATCTCGGCAGGACCCCCTATCGGGAACCGCGTACTGATGGGTAACGTCCGGGCAGTCCAGTCGTGCTCACCCCCACTGAGCACCTGCCCGACCTTGGACTACACCGGTGCATCACACAGAGCCGTGGCGCCGGCGCCCGATGAGGAGCAGCAGTCTTGCGCGAGTTCAGCCTTCCGGCCCTGTACGAGGTCCCCACGGACGGCAACCTGACGGATCTCATCCGCCGCAACGCCTCCCAGCACCCAGACGTCGCCGTGATGGGGCGCAAGGTGGCCGGTGTCTGGACGGACGTCACCGCGCAGCAGTTCCTCGCCGAGGTCCGCGGGGCGGCCAAGGGTCTGATCGCCGCCGGCGTGGAGCCGGGCGACCGGGTCGCGCTGCTGTCCCGGACGCGCTACGAGTGGGTGCTCCTGGACTTCGCGATCTGGAGCGCGGGCGCGGTGACCGTGCCGGTCTACGAGACGAGCTCGCCGGAACAGATCCAGTGGATCCTCGGCGACTCGGGCGCCTCGCTGGCCCTCGTGGAGACCGCGGCGCACGAGACCTCGGTGGAGTCGGTACGGGCGAACCTGCCGGCCCTGAAGGGCGTCCGGCAGATCGAGGCGGACGCGATCGCGCGCCTCACCGCCGAGGGCGCGGACGTCTCCGACGAACTGCTCGACCAGCGGATGTCCTCGGCGCACGCGGACGACCCGGCGACCATCGTCTACACCTCGGGCACCACCGGCCGCCCCAAGGGCTGTGTGCTGACCCACCGGGCCTTCTTCGCCGAGTGCGGCAACGTGGTCGAGCGGCTGAAGCCGCTGTTCCGCACGGGCGAGTGCTCGGTGCTGCTCTTCCTGCCGGCGGCGCACGTCTTCGGGCGGCTCGTCGAGGTCGCCTCGGTGATGGCGCCGATCAAGCTGGGCTGTCTGCCCGACATCAAGAACCTCACCGACGAGCTGGCGGCCTTCCGGCCGACGCTGATCCTCGGTGTGCCGCGGGTCTTCGAGAAGGTCTACAACTCGGCCCGGGCGAAGGCGCAGGCGGACGGCAAGGGCAGGATCTTCGACAAGGCGGCGCACACGGCGATCGCGTACAGCCGGGCGCTGAGCACCCCGCAGGGGCCGTCCTTCGGTCTGCGGCTGAAGCACAAGGTCTTCGACAAGCTGGTCTTCTCAAAGCTGCGGGCGGTGCTCGGCGGGCGCGGCGAGTACGCGATCTCCGGCGGCGCGCCGCTGGGCGAGCGGCTCGGCCACTTCTTCCGCGGCATCGGCTTCACCGTCCTGGAGGGCTACGGCCTGACGGAGTCCTGCGCGGCGACCGCGTTCAACCCGTGGGACCGGCAGAAGATCGGCACGGTCGGGCAGCCGCTGCCGGGTTCGGTGGTGCGGATCGCCGACGACGGCGAGGTGCTGCTGCACGGCGAGCACATCTTCTCCGGCTACTGGAACAACGAGGCGGCGACGGCGGAGGCGCTGGCGGACGGCTGGTTCCACACCGGTGACATCGGCACCCTGGACGAGGACGGCTACCTCGCCATCACGGGCCGCAAGAAGGAGATCCTGGTGACGGCGGGCGGCAAGAACGTCGCCCCGGCGGTCATCGAGGACCGCATCCGGGCGCACGCGCTGGTCGCCGAGTGCATGGTGGTCGGCGACGGGCGGCCGTTCGTGGGCGCGCTCGTCACGATCGACGAGGAGTTCCTGGGCCGCTGGGCGGCGGAGCACGGCAAGCCGGCCGGCTCGACGGCGGCGACGCTGCGGGAGGACCCGGAGCTGATGGCGGAGGTCCAGCGGGCGGTGGACGACGGCAACGCGGCGGTCTCGAAGGCGGAGTCGGTCCGGAAGTTCCGTATCCTGTCCGCGCAGTTCACGGAGGAGGCGGGGCACATCACCCCGTCCCTGAAGCTGAAGCGCAACGTGGTGGCGAAGGACTTCGCCGACGAGATCGAGGCGATCTACCGGGCCTGACGGCTCTTCGGAACGCCCCTGGCCGGCCCGACTCCCGGGCCGGCCGGGGGCGTTCGCGCGCGTCAGGGCCGGAGCGGACGATTCCGGCACGTCGCACCACACCCCTACGAAACACCGCTACGCAAGGGAAGCAGGAAGTCATGCGGCTCACGCGCACCGCCGCCGTTCTGGGCGCGGCCCTCACCGCCCTCGTCGCCGTCACCGGGTGCGGCAGCACCTGGGGCGAGGACGTCGGGCTGCCCTCGGCCCCCGACATGGCGGCCATCGAGAAGCTGGTCGCCGCGCACACGATGTGCAGCGACCTGCGCTCCGGCACGAGCGGCAGCGGCGCGATGGCCGCCCAGGCGAAGGATCCCGCGTGGGCGGTGGAGCAGCGGGCGGTGTGCGGCGACGACGCCCGGGACACCGTCACGCTGCTGTCCGTCTCCGACATGGAGAAGTTCCAGCGCGCGAACAAGGCGGCCGCCGGCAAGGGCCAGGGCGGCCGCTTCCTGATCGGCCAGGACTTCGCGCTGGTGGCGAACGACGACGCCACGGCGAAGGCGCTGCTGAAGTCCGAGGTCCTCCTCTTCACCTGCGAGAAGGGCTTCAAGGTGCCGGACGGCTACCGCAACGAGAAGCTCCTCGTCGACGGGTGCGCGCTGACGGACTACCTCCCCGGCTAGGGCCGGGAGCCGGGCCGGGGAGGTGGTCGGCTACAGCAGTTCGCGCAGGCGCTCGGCCAGCAGGTCCCAGCGCCAGCGCTCCTCCACCCAGCGGCGGCCGCGCTCGCCCATGCGGGCGCGCAGCTCGGGGTCGAGCAGGAGGGTGGCGACGCGATCCGCGGTGTCCTCGTGGGAACCACCGCGGACGACCCAGCCGGTCTCGCCGTCGAGGACGGCGTCGGGCGCGCCGCCCGAGTCACCGGCGACGACCGGCAGGCCGGTCGCGGAGGCCTCCAGGTAGACGATGCCGAGGCCCTCGACGTCCAGGCCGCCGCGCCGGGTGCGGCAGGGCATGGCGAAGACGTCGCCGGCCCCGTAGTGCGCGGGCAGCTCGGACCACGGGACGGCGCCGGTGAAGCGCACCGACGCGGCGACTCCGGTACGGGCCGCGAGCCGGCGCAGGTCCTGCTCGTACGGGCCGCCGCCGACGATCAGCAGGACCGCGTCGGGCACCCGGCGCAGGATCTCCGGCATGGCGAGGACCAGGGTGTCCTGGCCCTTGCGCGGTACGAGCCGCGAGACGCACACGACGACCGGGCGGTCGCTGAGCCCGAGCCGCTCGCGCACCTCGGCGCCGCCCGAGTCGGGGTGGAAGGTCTTCTCGTCGACGCCGGGCGGGAGCTGCGTCATGCGGGCGGCGGCGGCCGGGCCGAGCGCGGTCGCGATCCGGGAGCGGGTGTACTCGCCGAGGTAGGTGAGCGTGTCCGTGCCCTCGCCGATCCGTCCGAGCAGCTGCCGGGCGGCGGGCAGCTGCGCCCAGCCCGCCTCGTGGCCGTGGGTCGTGGCGACGATGCGCCGGGCGCCCGCGCGGCGCAGCGCGGGGGCCATCAGGCCGAGCGGGGCCGCGGCGCCGAACCACACCGCCTCGCAGCCGTGCTCGCGCAGCAGCGCGGTCGCCCGCGCGGTCACCCGAGGAGTCGGCAGCAGCATGGTGGTGCGGTCGCGGACGACCGTGAAAGGCTGTTCGGCGTCGAACGCGGCGGTCGCCTCGATCCCCTCGCGGCTGCGCTTCCACGTGGAGGCGTAGACCACGATCCGCTCGGGATCCAGACGCAGCGCCATGTTGTGCAGGAACGCCTGGATTCCGCCCGGACGGGGCGGAAAGTCGTTCGTTACGATCAGGGTCTTGTGCATCGTGGCCGACAGTATCGTGGTCGCGCCCCAGCCCGGCACCACCACCCTCCGCCCCGGCGGACCGACAGAAGAGGAACAGGACAGGTATGACGGGCGCGGTGGGGACGGCAGGCACGACCTGGGGCTCGTACGTCGGCACGCTGGGCCGGCCCCTCGGCCTGTGGGCCTTCACCCGGGTGCTGATCCTGCTGTGCGTCTTCAAGGTCGTGGTCATCCCGGGGCCGGACGTGACCAGTGACATCGAGCAGATCTACCAGGGCTGGTACGAGGTCCTGAAGACCGGCACGTATCCGATGGACGACGTCACCTGGCAGTACCCGCCGGCCGCCGCCCTGCCGATCCTGGCCCCGGCGCTGCTGCCCTTCCTCGGCTACTCGGCCGCGTTCTTCGTGCTCGCCCTGCTGTGTGACGCGCTCGTCTTCGGCCTGCTGGTGTACGCGGGGCGGCGGCCGGGCCGCTCGATGCGGGGGGCGTGGCTGTGGCTGGCGGGCGTGCCGCTGCTCGGCCCGACCGCGTACGCCCGTTACGACCTGATGGTGACGGCGGTGGCGGTGGCGGGGCTGCTCGCGGCGGTCCGCCGTCCGGCGGTGCTCGGCGCGCTCGCCGGGTTCGGGGCGACGCTCAAGGTGTGGCCGGTGCTGGTGCTCGTCGGCACCGCGCGCGGCCGGGCCACCTTCCGCTCGTGGACGGCGGCGGCGGGCGCGGCGGCCGGGGTGCTGCTGCTGTGCGTGCTCGCGGCGCCGGGGGCGCTGGCCTTCCTGGGCTTCCAGCGGGACCGGGGCACGGAGATCGAGTCGCTGGGGGCGATGGTCTTCCACGTGGCCCGGCACTTCGGCTGGCCGGGCGAGGCGCGGATGAACTACGGCTCGATCGAGTTCCTCGGTCCGGGCGTCCGGGCGGTGTCGACGGTGGCGATGGTGCTGACGGCCGCCGCGTTCGTCTGGCTGCTGGTGTGGCGGCTGCGGGCCCGCCGGCGCACGACGTCGACCACGGCGGACGCGGCCTTCGTGGCGGTGCTGCTGTTCACGGCGACGAGCCGGGTGATCAGCCCCCAGTACATGATCTGGCTGGTGGGTCTGGCCGCGGTGTGCCTGGTGTACCGGTCGAGCCGGATGCACCGGCCCGCGTATCTGGTGCTGTGGGCGACGGCGGTGACGCAGTTCGAGTTCCCGGTGTGGTTCTCGCACGTCGGGGACAGCGATCCGCTGGGCATCGCGCTGCTGCTCGTCCGCAACGGTCTGCTGGTGGCGGCCGTAGTCTCCGCCTGCCGGATCCTGTGGCGGCAGACGGTCACGGAGCCGCGCGCGGGCGCGGCGACCGTGGCGGCCCGCCCGGCGAGGCTGCCGGTTCAGGCCGACCGCGACACGTCACCCGCGTCGGCTTCGGCTTCGGCTTCCGCTTCGGCATCAGCTTCGGCATCAGCTTCGGCTTCGGCGTCGGCTTCGACGTCGGCGTCGGCGTCCTCCTGACCCGGCGCCGGGCTCTTCCGGAGCAGCGCCAGGGCCGCGCACTGGGCGGCCATCGCGAGGGCCATGGCCAGGCAGACGCCGGCGAGTCCGAGCGCCGCCGACAGCACGTACGCCAGCGGTAGCTGGAGCAGGACGCCGGCGACGGTGATCCGGGCGAGCCGCGGGGAGTCGCCGCCGCCCTCGAAGACCCCGGCCACGGCGATGAATCCGGCCATCAGGAGCAGGTAGGGGCCGAGGCAGCGCAGGAACAGCGCCCCTGCCTCGGCGACGGCCGGTTCGGCGCCGAAGCCGCGCATGACGGGTCCGGCGCCCAGGAACAGCAACGCGTCGGCGCCCGCGCCGAGCAGCCCGCCGAGGACGAGGGCCTGGCGGCGCACGGCCGCGCGCTCGTCCCGGCCGGCGCCCAGCAGGTGGGCGGTGTGGATGGCGGCGGCCTGCCGCACCGCGTAGAAGGCCATGGTCGCGACGTACATGGCCTTGGCGGCGATTCCGTAGGCGGCGATCTCCGTGACCCCGAGGCGGGCGACGACGGAGACGAGGGCGAGCGCGCCGGCCATGCGGACGGTGAAGTCGGCGGACATGGGCAGGCCGAGGGCGGCGGTGCGGCGCACGGCGGCCGGGACGGTGCACGAAGGGCTCGCGGCCCGCGCGGCCGCGAGGAGGGGGTTGCGGCGCAGGGCGAGCAGCCCGGCGGCGAGGGCGGCGGTGCGTCCGACGACGGTGGCGACGGCGGCGCCCTGGACTCCGTAGGCGTGGATCAGCGGCGGGTCGAGGACCAGGATCAGCCCGTTGGCGAGGAACGCGAGCCGCATGGGGGTGCGGGTGTCGCCGGCGCCCTTGAGGATCCCGTCGAGGACGGTGGTGGCGAAGAAGACGGCCGTGCCGGGCAGCGAGACCGCGAAGTAGGCGGTGGCGAGGGCGTGCGCGGGGTGGCCCGGTCCGCCGAGCAGGAGCGCGGCGAGCGGGTCGCGCAGCAGGAAGCCGCCGACGGCGACGGGCGGGACGAGCAGCGCGCCGAGGACGGCGCCGCCGCGGACGGCGGAACGCAGTGCGGCGGGGTCGGCGGCGCCTCTGGCGCGGGCGACGAGGACGGTGGTGCCGGACGAGGCCATGAGCACGACGCCGAGGAGCAGGTTCTCGACGTTGGTGGCGACGGCGACGGCGGCGACGGCGTCCCCGCCGAGGCGGGCGACCCAGACCATGCCGATGATGCCCGCGGCGACTCCGGCGAGGAGTTCGAGGTAGACGGGTCCGGCGAGCCGCACGAGGGTGCGGCGGTGCCGGGTGGCGGTGGTCGTGGTGCTCGTGCGGTCCGTCATGCGGCCGGTCCCCCTCGTTTCGCGGTACCTCGATTCGAGGCAACTCGAAAAGAGGTAGCATGACGAGCGCGCACCCGACAAGCCACGACCGCGAAGGAGCCCCCGGTGCTGGAGCTGTCGATCCTCGGCTTCCTCGACGAGGGGCCGCTGCACGGCTACGAGCTCAAGGAGCGCATCCACGGCCTGAGCGGCCATGTCCGCCCGGTCAGCGACGGAGCCCTCTACCCGGCCATCACCCGGCTGGTGAAGAGCGGCCTGGTCGAGAGCCGTTCGGAACCGGGCACGGGCGCGGCCCCCCGGCGGACCCTCTCGCTGACCGACGCCGGCCGCGCCGAGCTCCTCGCCCGGCTGCGCTCCCCCAAGGACGCCGAGATCACCGACGGCCAGCGCTTCTTCACCCTGCTCGCCTTCCTGGGCCGGCTCCCCGACCCGGCCGACCAGGCCGCCGTCCTGCGCCGCCGCCTGGACTTCCTCACCACCCCGGCCAGCTTCTTCTACAAGGGCGCCGCTCCGGTGCGCGCCGAGGACGAGCCCGACCCCTTCCGGCGCGGCATGCTCCGCATCGCCCGCGCCACGGGCACGGAGGAGAAGGCGTGGCTGGCGGAGACCCTGGAGGAGCTGGACCGGAAGGCGGCCGGGGCCTAGGCCGCGTCCGGCACGTCACGCCTGGCCCGGTTCAGCCCAGCCGCTCGCGCAGATGGGTGCGCCAGCGGGCCGTGAACTCCTCGGGCGTGGTGCCCAGGACGTCCGCGAGGGCCTTCTCCACCGCGCCCTCGCGGCCCGGGTGGGCGCCGACCGCGCGGTAGAAGGCGGTCAGCTCCGCCTCGCCCCAGCGGTCGGCGATCAGGGCGCAGGCCAGCCAGCCGCCCTCGTAGGCGCGGGCCAGCGTGGCCGCGTCGCCGCCGAAGGCGAAGGCGCCGTCGTCCGGCAGGGCGGCGGGGAGCCGGCCGGAGCGGACCTCGCGGGCGAGTTCGGGGGCGACCTCGGCGGGGGTGCGGCCGCTGCCGCGGTGGGCGACCCAGTCGGCGAAGCCCTCGGAGAGCCAGACCGGGGTGGCCGCCGTGGTCTGGCCGCGGGTGGCGACGTGCGTGGTCTCGTGGGTGAGGACGAACTGCCGGCCGAAGCCGCCGAGCACCCCGTACGCCTCCGGGTTGACGATCACCCGGTCCGCGGGGGCCGCGGGGCCGCCGCCGGCCTCGCCCGTGGTGACGGCGGCGATCCCCCGGTACGAGGCCGCGGGCGCGCCGAGCAGGCGGCCCATCGCGTCCAGCGAGGCCGGGACCAGGACCACGATCCGCCCGGCCCACGGCGAGGGCCAGGCCGCGCCGACGGCGGGCACGGCCCGGTCCGCCGCGTCGGCGATCTCCCGCAGCCGCTCGGGGGGCTGGCCGACGCCGAGGACCAGGCTGCGGCGGCCCGTCACCGCGCCGACCTCGCCCTGCTGCCACAGCTGCTCCGGGGCACCCTCGGCCGCGCGGTCACCGGTGACGTACCAGCGGCCGTCCCGTTCGGCGAGCTCCAGGATCCGCCGGGTGGTGGCGGGGCCGGAGTCGTAGCCCTCGATGCGGTAGCCGAGTTCGGCCTCGGCGACGGCCCGGCCCGCTCCGGACGGGTCGACGTCGGTGACCCGGTACGACCAGCCGCCGAGCGGGATCTTCGCCAGCCGGCCGAACTCGGTCCGCGCGGCGGGCGCGAGTGCCGGGTCGACGGCGGCGAGATAGCCGGCCTCGTCCCGCTCCAGCAGGGCCTCGGCCCGCCGGTCGAGGAGGCGCTGCACCTCGGCGCGGGCGGGTCCGTCCGGTGCGGGGGCCGCGCAGCCGGTGAGGACGAGCAGCCAGGCCGCCAGGCAGCCGGCGGCACCGCGCGCCGCACGCCCGCTCCGGGCCGCCCCGCTCGAGCCCGCCCTGCCCCGATCCGCCATGCCGCGATCGTACGGGGGCGGTCTCAGACCCGCGTCACCGTGGCGTGGGACATCATGTTCACCGGGTCGTAGCGGACCCGCGCGCCCGGGTAGGGCGCGTGGATGACCTGGCCGTTGCCGGCGTAGATCGCGACGTGGCTGGCGTCGCTGCGGTACGTGACGAGGTCGCCGGGCTGCGCCTGGGAGAGCGGGACGCGGCGGCCCGCGTTCCGCTGGGCCTGGGAGGTGCGGGGCAGGGCGATGCCGGCCTGGCGGTAGGACCAGACCATGAGGCCCGAGCAGTCGAAGGCGGACGGGCCGGTGGCGCCCCACACGTAGGGCTTGCCGATGGCGGCGCGCGCCGCGATCACCGCGGCGGCGGCGCGCGAGGGTCCGAGGTCGCCGAGCGGCGGGAGTTCCTCGCCGAGGGCCTCGCGGCCGGAGCGGGAGGCCCGTTCGAAGCCGGCCCGTTCGTCGGCGGACAGGGCGGCGAGCACCCGGCGGGCCTCGGCGAGCTTCCGTTCGACGGTGCGCTTGTGCCGGGCCACCTCGGCGCGGCTGCGCTCGAGTTCGGCGAGGGCCCGGCTCGCCTCGGTCCGCTCCTGCGCCAGCTCCCGCAGCTCGCGCCGGAGTTCGCCGAGGGCGGCGCTCTGGCGGGCGGTGACCCGGTCGAGGACGGAGGCCCGGGCGAGGTAGCTGTCCGGGTCGGAGGAGAGCAGCAGGGCGAGGGCCGGGTCGATGCCGCCGGAGCGGTACTGGGCGCCGGCCACCGAACCGAGCGCGCCGCGCATCCGGTTGATCCGCTCCTGGCCGCGGGCGAGGCTGTCCTGCGCCTGGGAGACCGTGGTGCGCAGCCGGTCGGCCTTCTCGTCGGCGCGGTTGTAGCCCTCGGTGGCGCGCTCGGCCTCCTCGAAGAGCCGGTCGACGGTGGCGCGGGTGGTCTCGGGCGCGGCACCGCCCGGTTCGGCGTGCGCGGCGGGGACGGCCCCGAGGGCCGTCGCGGCGGTGGCCGCGGCCGCGGTGAGGACGGTGACCCTGGCGGGTCGTCGGTGGGTCGCCAAGGATCACGCTCCTGTTCGGCTCGACGGACTGGCGCGGCAGACAGTAGCCGCTCGCACCGCCGCCACCAACGAAGGCGCCGAGCACACAAAGTGACGCCCCGCCGGAGAACACAGGTCACCGGCGGGGCGTCAGGTCAGTTCAGGATCCGGCAAACCACCCGATCGGGGGCGTCGGCCGTGGCGTCAGATGCGGACGCCGAACTGGAAGGTGCCCATGTAGTCCATGGACTCGTAGCGGACCACCGCGCCCGGCTTGGGGGCGTGCAGGATGGTGTTGTTGCCCGCGTACAGACCCACGTGGGAAAGGCCGTTGAAGAAGACCAGGTCGCCCGGCTTGAGCTGGCTGCGGCCGATCTTCACGCCGTCGTTCTGCTGGGTGTAGGTGGTGCGGCTGATGCGGACGCCGGCCTGGCGGTAGGACCACTGCGTCAGACCGGAGCAGTCGTACGAGTTGGGGCCCTCGGCGCCGGAGACGTACGGCTTGCCGAGCTGGGTGGCGGCGGCGTTCAGGGCGGCGGCGCCGCGCTGGGAGGCCGGCACCTCGTTGCCGAGGTCGACGCGGTCGCCGGCGGCGCGGCTGGCGCGCTGCTCCTCCTGCTGGATCTTGGCGCGCTCGGCGGCGGTCAGGGTGTTGAGCAGCTTCTGCGCCTCGGCGAGCTTGCCCTGGAACTTCTTCTTCTTCTCGCCGAGGGTCTTGCGGACGTCCTCGAGGTCGGCGAGCTTCGTGGTCGCCTCGGCCCGCTGCTGGGCGAGGGTGCGCTGCTTGCCCTGGATGGACTGCAGGACGTCGGCCTGCTTGGCGCCGAGCTGGTCGATCGCGGACGCCTTGTCGAGGTAGGTGTCCGGGTCGGAGGAGAGGAAGAGCTGGAGCGCCGGGTCGATGCCGCCGGAGCGGTACTGGGCGCTGGCGACCGAACCGATCTGGCCGCGCAGGGTGTTGAGCTCCTCCTGGCCGCGGGCGACCTTGTCCTGGAGGGCGCCGATCTCCTTCTGCAGCTTCTCCCTGCGCTCCTCGGCGAGGTTGTACTGCTCCGTGGCCTCCTCGGCCTCGTGGTGGAGCTTGTCGACCTTCGACTTGACTTCGTCGATCTTCGGCTTGGGGGCCGCCTGTGCGCCGGTCTGGGCGGACAGTGCGACGGCTGCCGCGGCGGTGGCGGTGAGCACGGTCACACGGGTGCGGCTGGGCTGCTTGGGTCGACGGTGGGACGCCACGAAGGCGAGCTCCTTCTTCCTCGAGCCGCCAGGCCAGAACTGCGGCAGGCGGGACCATCGCTGTCATCCCCGATGGATGATCAACCGCGCGAAGGTTCGAGGCCCGACCCTAGTGACCATCTTGTGATCAGTTCAAATCCCAACGGGCAAAATCTCGCCCGCTCGACAAGTTATTTACATACATCCCACGGGCAGTAATGGCCACTTGACCCTGCGCGGACAACAATCCGGACATCACGCCCACGAGGGCTCAGCAGTGACGAGACGTCACGAGAGGCGCGAAAGCCGCTTCAGCAACAACGCGGAGGCCACGGGCCGGGCGCCGGACTTGGCGACCCCGTCGGCGACCTCCCGGTCGGTGGACACCACCACGACCGGACGCCCCGGCGGCTCGGCGCGCACCAGCTGCCGGATCAGCTCGTCGGCCGTCACACCGGGCTTGGAGAACAGCACCCGCACCCCGCGCGGCGGGGCGAGCAGCACCGGCGCCGCGAGTTCGGCGCCGTCGAAGACACAGGTGATCTCCGCGCCGGAGCGGGCCGCGAGCGCGGACAGACCGCCGAGCAGCCGCAGCCGCTGCTTCTCCAGCGGCATCGTCGGATAGCCGGTCTTGGTGACGTTGTAGCCGTCCACCACCAGGTGCGCCTGGGGCAGTTCGAGCAGCTGGTCCAGGAGCGCCGGGTCGGTCTCGGACAGGGCGCGGGCCGCGATGTCCTTCGGCGACATCCGGCCCGGCTCGACGGCGTCCACGGTGTCCGCGGGGTGCATCGACACCGGGGGCAGGGCCAGTTCGCGGCGCAGCCCCTGAGCGGCGTCGAGCACCGTGTCCAGGAGCAGTCGCAGCCGCATGTCCTCCACCGAGCGGCCCTCGCGGGCGGCCCGCCGGCTGGCCTCCAGGGCTGCCTCCACCTCGCCGAGGCGGGCCTTGAGGCGCCGGGTCTCGCTCTCGGCGGCCGACACCTGGGCGGCGGCCTCGGTGCGGGCGGTGTCGATCTCGGCCCGGGCGCGCCGCAGCGCCGCCTCGCCGCGCTTGACGTCGCTCTGGGCGCTGCGCAGCTTGCGGTGAAGCGATTCGGCTTCCTTGCGGGCGGCCTCCAGGTCGTGCCGCAGCTGCTCGGTCTCGGCCCTGGCCCGCTCCTTGGCGCCCGCGACCTCCTCGCGCAGCCGCTCCAGCTCGCGGCGGCCGGCCTCGTCGGCCCGCTCGGCGTCGGCGCGCTGCGCCTCCTCGCCGGCGGCGGCCACGAGCTTGCCCCAGCCGGCCGGGCGCAGCAGATAGGCCGCGGCGGCGACATCGACGGGGTCGGCCGCGGCGGGCGGGGCGCCGGACTCCACGGCGCCGGCCAGCTCGGGCTGGGACTCCTTGAACCGCTCGCCGATCCGCTGCCGGAACAGCGGCTCGCTCTCCAGGGCGGCGGCCATCGCGTTCCCGGCGAACTTGGCCCGCCGGGAGGCGGTGAAGCGGGCGTACTGCCGCAGCGGTGCGGGCAGCTCGGCGACGGTCAGCCCGCCGAAGGCGTCGGCGACCAGGGCGACGACCTTCCGCCGTACGGGCTCGGGAAGGGGCCGGTCGAGCGTCTCGGCGGCCTCGTCCACCGAGCCCGTCGGCTCGTCACCGTGCGCGGGCCGCTCCACGATCCGTCACCCCTCTCCCTGTCGTCGCCCTCTGCGAGGCCGCTTCTCAGGAAGCGGCGCCCGGCCTGTCCACCAACTCGATCTGGTCCACCGCGTTGCACCAGCGGCAGCGGACCGACTCGATGGTCTCACTGACCACCTCGCGCTCCTCCACCTTGGGCTCCCCGGCGAGGTCCAGATGGACGTACTCGACGACCTTGGACGAGCGGGTCACATCGAAGCGGGTCAGGTTGCCGCAGAGCGTGCAGCGCCAGCGGGTGTCGGCGGTCGGCAGGGGAACCGTCGTCATCGTGCCGTCCTCTTTCGTACGAGCTTCACGGGCCCGCGGTGCGCCGTCGAACTGCGGGAGTACTGCCCGTAACCCTACGGCCTCGCGGGTACCCCGTGTCACGGCGAGGCACTCTGTCCAGGTGGGCCCCGGTACGCCATGATCTGTCCATGATCGACTGGCGGGGCACGGCCCTCGGCGCCTGGCGGGGCGCCCGGAACGGACCGACGGTGACCTACGGCCTGATCGCCGGATGCGTGCTGCTCTTCGCCGCGAGTCCGGTGGCGGGACTGACCACGGCGTACGGCACGGGCCACGAGCTGCTCGTGGCGCAGAGCGCGTACTTCCAGCGCTGGGGGGTGATCCCGGCCGACCTGGTGGGGGGTGATCCGCGCGCCCTGCTCACCCCGCTGACCGCCCTCTTCGTGCACGGCAGCTGGCTGCACCTGCTGGGGAACATGCTGTTCCTGTACGTGTTCGGGGCGATGACCGAGGAGCGGATGGGCCCGGCCGGCTTCGTCCTCTTCTACCTGGGCTGCGGGTATCTGGCCCTGCTCGGCTACGCGGCGGCGCACGCCGACAGCCAGCAGACCCTGGTCGGGGCGTCGGGGGCGATCTCGGGGGTGCTCGGGGCCTTCCTCTTCCTCTTCCCGCGCGCCCGGGTGACCAGCCTCTTCCCCTTCCTCTTCTTCCTGCCGCTGCGCTTCCCCGCCTGGATCGTGCTGATCTTCTGGTTCGTGCTCCAGTGGCTGGCGGCCCGCTCGGCGGGATCGGGGCCGGGGGTGGCGTACCTGGCGCACGTGGTGGGCTTCGGGATCGGCTTCGTCTACGCGTGGGCGCGGTACAGGGGTGCCGATAGAGTGAAACCCCCAGCCGCGGCCACCGAGGGAGAAAGCCAGCCGTGATCACCGCGATCGTGCTCATCAAGACCAGCGTGGACCGCATCCCCGAGATCGCCGAGGCGATCGCCGCGATCGACACCGTCAGCGAGGTCTTCTCCGTCACCGGTACCTACGACCTGATCGCGATGGTGCGGGTGGCGCGCCACGACGACCTGGCCGATGTGATCCCGGGCCGGATCTCCAAGATCCCCGGCGTCGAGGCCACCGACACGCACGTCGCGTTCCGGGCCTACTCGCAGCACGACCTGGACGCGGCCTTCGCCATCGGCCTGGAGTCCTGACCCGGTACGGACGCGGCTGAAGCCGGCCTCTCCCCCGCGGGAGGCCGGCTTCACCCGTATGAGGGAGCGGTCAGCCGCGGTCGGGGACGCAGCGGCCGTCCTCGGTGCGGTACGTCCACCGGGCTCCCTCGCGCACCAGTTCCCTCACCGCGCCGACGAACCGCTCCACGTGCTCGTCGGGGGTGCCCGCGCCGAAGCTGACCCGGATCGCGTTGAGGGACCGCTCCCCGGGGTTCGCCTCCGGGGCGCCGCACGCGCCCGGGTCCTGCGGGTCGCTGCCGAGCAGGGTGCGCACCAGCGGGTGCGCGCAGAACAGGCCGTCGCGGACGCCGATGCCGTACTCGGCGGAGAGCGCGGCGGCGAAGTGGGAGCTGTTCCAGCCCTCGACGACGAAGGAGATGACGCCGACCCGGGGGGCGTCGTCGCCGAAGAGCGACAGGACCCGCACCTCGGGGACCTCGGCCAGGCCCTCGCGGACCTTGGCGATGAGGTACCGCTCCCGGGCGACGAGCCGGTCGAAGCCGGCCTCGGTGAGCGCCTTGCAGGCGGAGGCGATGGAGTAGACGCCGATGACGTTGGGCGAGCCCGCCTCGTGCCGGGCGGCGGTGGTGTGCCACTCCACGTCCACGCCCCCGTCGGCCCGGCGCGCCACCGTACGGGAGGCACCGCCGCCCGCGAGGTACGGCTCGGCGTCCCGCAGCCAGTCCGCGCGGCCGGCGAGGACGCCGGAGCCGAACGGCGCGTACAGCTTGTGCCCGGAGAAGGCGACCCAGTCGACGTCCGACTCCCGTACGGAGACGGGGTGGTGGGGCGCCAGCTGGGCGGCGTCGAGGACGATCCGGGCGCCGTGCGCGTGCGCGGCGGCGGCCAGTTCCCGCACCGGCCACAGCTCACCGGTCACGTTGGAGGCACCGGTCACGCAGACCAGGGCCGGGCCGTAGGGGTCGCGCCCGGCGAGGGCGCGCTCCAGGATCTCGACGGCCTGGGCCGGGGTGCGCGGGGCGTCGAGGTAGGTCACGCGCGCGTCCCCCCACGGCAGGAGGGAGGCGTGGTGTTCGGTCTCGAAGACGAAGACCTGGCAGTCGGCGGGGAGCGCCCGGGCGAGCAGGTTGAGCGAGTCGGTGGTGGAGCGGGTGAAGACGACCTGGTCGTCGGGGCGGCAGTCGAGGAACTCGGCGACGGTGGCCCGGCTGTTCTCGAAGAGGTCGGTGGAGAGCTGGGAGAGGTAGCCGGCGCCGCGGTGGACGCTGCCGTAGTACGGGGCGTACGCGGCGACGTCGTCCCAGACGCGCTGGAGGGCCGGGGCGCTGGCCGCGTAGTCGAGGGCGGCGTAGGTGACCTCGCCGCCGGTGACGAGCGGGACGGTGACATCCCGGCCCAGGACGGCCAGAGGGGCACAAACGGACTGGTCGGCGGCAGCGGTGATCACGGACATGGCGAACTCCCGTACAGGGCAGGCGAATTCAGCGCCTCGACGCGACGGGACAGGCGGCCGCGGAGGCACGGAAAAGGGGAAAGGGGATGACGAAGAAGGGGCTTCGAGGCCCTAGCGCATTCGCTTGCTCACGAGACTGCTCCCTTGAGGACCAAGGACCCCAGGGTTCGCAGGGGTCCGCGCTTGCCGCGGACTTTCTGTCCACGGCCTGGTCTTCACCCGGGGCACCCCGCCACGGACGGAGGGTTGCCGGACAGCCGGCCGGGGCCTTGATGGCTGTCACTCATGACCTGGTTCAGAAGCTATGCCACGTGATCGCCGGCGCGCAACCCCGTCCGCATCCCGGACGGGGTCGGCGCCCGCGACGGCTACGCGTTGCTGACGGCGATCCACCGCTCCAGGGCCCGGCGCGCGGCACCGGAGTCGATGGACTCGGCGGCCTTCTCGATGCCGGCCCGCAGCTGCTCCGCCAGGGTGCCCTCCCCCGGCTCCAGGGCGGTCAGCGCCGCCGCCGAGTTGAGCAGCACCGCGTCGCGGACCGGGCCGGTCTCACCGGCCAGCAGCCGCCGGGCGACGTCGGCGTTGTACGAGGCGTCGGCACCGCGCAGGGCCTCCACGGGCACCAGGTCGATGCCGACGTCCCGCGGGTCGAAGTGCTCCTCGCGCACGGTGCCGTCCCGGACGATCCAGACCCGGGAGGTGGCCGTGGTGGTGAGCTCGTCCAGGCCGTCGTCGCCCCGGAAGACCAGCGCGGAGGAGCCGCGCTCGGCGAGCACCCCGGCGACGATCGGCGCCATCCGGGCGTCGGCGACACCGGTGGCCTGGGCGCGGACCCGGGCCGGATTGGTCAGCGGCCCCAGGAAGTTGAAGACGGTGCGGATGCCCAGCTCCTTGCGGGCCATCGCCACGTGGCGCAGGGCCGGATGGAACTTCACCGCGAAGCAGAAGGTGATCCCGGCCTCCTCGGCCACCTCGGCCACCCGCTTGGGGGTCAGCTCCAGGTTGACGCCGAGCTTCTCCAGGACGTCGGAGGCACCGGAGGCCGAGGACGCGGCCCGGTTGCCGTGCTTGACGACCTTGGCGCCCGTGCCGGCGACGACGATCGCCGACATGGTGGAGACGTTCACCGTCTTGGCGCCGTCGCCGCCGGTGCCGACGATGTCGACGGTGGCGCCGGGCACCTCGATGGTGTTGGCGTGCTCGTACATGGTCCGGACGAGACCGGTGATCTCCTCCACGGTCTCGCCCTTGGCGCGCAGCGCGACCACGAAGCCGGCGATCTGCGCGTCGGTGGCCTCGCCGCGCAGGATGCGGTCCATGGCCCAGGCCGTGTCCTCGGCGCTCTGGTCACGGCCGCCGAGCAGGCCGTCCAGGACGACGGGCCAGGAGCGGCCCGCCGACAGAGGTCCTCCAGCGGGGGTCACAGCGCTCATGGCAGCTCCTGGTCTATGTCATATTGCGCGCGCAATGGGTTGTGGCTTCACCCTATCGATCCGTGAGGACGGCAAAGAGCCCCGTCCATCGAATGGACGGGGCTCTCGCCGTGGCGACCTACATCAGGAGGTCAAGGTGATCAGTGGTGGCCGTGGCCGCTCTGGATCTCCTTGTACTCCTCGACGGTGGGCTTGGCGATCTGGTTGTCCGCGCCGTAGTAACCCCGGTTGAGCTTGACCCGGAGCTTCTCCATGCGGCCGATCTTGCGCTCCACGCCGTTCTCGTCGACGGCCGGCGGCAGCTCCGCCGGCGCGTACTGCTCGTGCGCGGTGAGCTTGTGCAGCTCGCCCTGGCTGAGCGGGGTGTGGACCTCGACGAACTCACCGTGCGGCAGGCGCTTGATGATGCCGGACTCGCGACCGTGCAGCACCTTGTCCTTGTCCCGGCGCTGGAGGCCGAGGCAGATCCGCTTGGTGACGATGAACGCGATGACCGGTCCGACGAAGAAGAAGATCCGGACGAACCAGGTGATCGAGTTGATCGACAGGTGGAAGTGCGTGGCCCAGAGGTCGTTGCCACCACCGACGAGCATGATCATGTACGCGGTGATCCAGGCGACACCGAAGGCGGTGCGCGTCGGAGCGTTGCGCGGGCGCTGCGCGATGTGGTGCTCGCGCTTGTCGCCGGTGATCCAGGACTCGATGAACGGGTAGACCGCGATCGCGCCGAGCACCAGCGGGAAGATCACCAGCGGGATGAAGACGCCCAGGACCAGGGTGTGGCCCCAGATGTTGATCTCCCAGCCCGGCATCACGCGGATCAGACCCTCGGCGAAGCCCATGTACCAGTCGGGCTGGGCGCCGGTGGACACCTGGTCCGGGCGGTACGGGCCGAGGGCCCAGATCGGGTTGATCGAGGCGATCGCCGAGATGATGGCGATGACGCCGAAGACCAGGAAGAAGAAGCCTCCGGCCTTGGCCATGTACACCGGCAGCAGCGGCATGCCGACCACGTTCTTGTTGGTGCGGCCGGGGCCCTCGAAGTGCGTGTGCTTGTGGACGAACACCAGGATCAGGTGGGCGACCACGAGGCCGAGCATGATGCCCGGGAGCAGCAGCACGTGCGCCGAGTAGAACCGGGCGACGAAGTCGCCGCCGGGGAACTCGCCGCCGAACAGGAACATCGACAGGTACGTGCCGACCACCGGCACGGACAGGATCGCGCCCTGCATGAAGCGGACACCGGTGCCGGAGAGCAGGTCGTCCGGGAGCGAGTAACCGGTGAAGCCGGTGAACATGCCCAGGAAGAACAGCAGGAAGCCGAACAGCCAGTTGATCTCACGCGGCTTGCGGAACGCGCCGGTGAAGAAGACGCGCATCATGTGCACGAACATGCCGGCGAGGAAGATCAGCGCCGCCCAGTGGTGGATCTGCCGGATGAGCAGACCACCGCGCACCTCGAAGGAGATGTGCATGGTCGAGTTGAACGCCTCGGACATCAGCTGTCCCTGGAGCGGGACGTACGGTCCGGTGTACTCCACCTCGTTCATCGACGGGTGGAAGAACATCGTCAGGTAGACGCCCGTCAGGATGATGATGAGGAAGCTGTAGAGGCAGACCTCGCCCAGCATGAAGGACCAGTGGTCCGGGAAGATCTTCCGCATGTTGGCCTTGGCCAGCGTGTAGATCCCCAGGCGGCCGTCGGCCCAGTCGGCGACCCGCTCACCGGCGGGCGCCTTCTTCTGCGTATTGGTCACAGTGCTCATCCGCGCTCCCAGAAGGCAGGGCCGACGGGCTCGTCGAAGTCGCCGAGCGCCTCCAGGAAGCCCTTGTCGTTCACGCCGATCCGCAGCTGCGGAAGGGCGTGGCCGGCCGGGCCGAAGATGACGCGGGCGCCGTCGGACAGGTCGAAGGTGGACTGGTGGCACGGGCAGAGCACGTGGTGCGTCTGCTGCTCGTACAGGGAGATCGGGCAGCCGACGTGGGTGCAGATCTTCGAGAAGGCGACGATGCCGTCGTGCGACCACTCGAGCTCGCGCTTGTCCTTGATGTCCTCCGGCTGGATCCGGACGATCATCAGGGCGGCCTTGGCGATCTCGGTCTGGAAGTGGTGGTCGTGCTCCGAGAGGCCCTCGGGCATCGCGAAGGTCAGCGAACCGACCGCGACGTCCTCGGGACGCAGCGGCTCGTGCGTGTTCATGTTGATGAGCTGCTTGCCCTTGGCCCACATGGTGGTCCGGAGCTTCTTCTCGGGCAGCGGGCCCATGTCACGCAGCAGCACGATGCCGGAGAGCGGCACCATGGCCAGCGCGCCGAAGAGCGTGTTGCGGATCAGCTTGCGGCGGCCGAAGCCGGACTCGGCGGCACCGGCCGCGAAGTCCGCCATGACCTTCGCCTTGACCTCGGGCGACGCCTCCATCGGGTGCCGGTCGTCGGCGACCTCGACATCGGACATGAGGGTACGGGCCCAGTGGACCGCGCCCGCGCCGATGAAGAACAGGGCGAGACCGAGCGTCCATCCCAGGGCGAAGTTGAGCGCGGACACCCGGCCGAAGGGCCAGATGTACACGATCTTGTCGACCGGGAAGATCACGTACGAGGCGATGAAGCCGATCGTGGCCAGCATCGACAGCGTGAACATGAAGGCGACCGCACGCTCGGACCGCCGGGCGGCCCGCTCGTCGATGTCCTGGATGCGCGGCTTGTGGGGCGGGAGGCCCGGGTCGGCGAACGGGTCGTCGGCGACCTTCACCGCGCCGTGCGCGGTGTCCTGCGCGGAGGGCAGGTTCTCTTCAGAATTCTCTTGGGTACTCATGACTTCTTGGCCTTAGCGGTGTGGGCCGCGACCCAGATGGCAACTGCGATCAGTGCGCCCAGACCGAAGATCCACGCGAACAGACCCTCGCTGACGGGACCGAGACCACCCAGCTTGAGACCACCCGGGTTGTCGGCCTTCTCACTGTTGACGGCCTGGACGTAGGCGATGATCTCCTTCTTCTGCTTCTCCGGCATGGTCGTGTCGGGGAAGGAGGGCATGTTCTGCGGGCCGGTCTGCATGGCCTCGTAGAGGTGCTTCGGGCTGACGCCTTCCAGGCTGGGGGCGTACTTGCCGTGGGTCAGCGCGCCGCCTTCACCGGTGAAGTTGTGGCACTGGGCGCAGTTCGAGCGGAACAGCTCGCCACCCTTGGCCGCGTCGGCACCCGCGGGGTCGTACTGGGCTTCGGTCGGCGTGATCGGGCCGGCACCGAGGGAGGCGATGTACGCCGCGAGCTGATCGATCTCAGCCTGCGAGTAGATGACCTTCTTCTTCGGGACCTGGGCACCCGGCTGCTGGGCCGGCATGCGGCCCGTGCCGACCTGGAAGTCCACGGCCGCCGAGCCCACGCCGACCAGGGACGGGCCGTCAGAGGTGCCCTGACCGCCGGTTCCGTGGCAGCTGGCGCAACCGACGGAGTAGAGCTTCTTGCCCTCCTCGATGGCGAGGGACTGGGCGGTTTCATCGGCCTTGGCCGTGCCCGCGGGCGCGAACGCGGCGTACAGCCCCCCAGTTGCCGCCAGCGCGAGAAGTAGGACGACGACCGCCGCCAGCGGATGGCGTCGTCGTGCGGAGAGCTTTTTCACGGATTACCCCGGTGTCAGGATCTTCTGCGTCGATGCTTGCTGGATGTGTCGGCCCGCCCGGAGGCGGAGCCCGATTACTTGATCAAGTAGATCGTGGCGAAGAGGCCGATCCAGACGACATCGACGAAGTGCCAGTAGTAGGACACGACGATGGCGGCGGTTGCCTGCTCGTGGGTGAACCTCCGGGCGGCGTACGTCCGGCCCAGGACCAGCAGGAAGGCGATGAGACCGCCCGTCACGTGCAGACCGTGGAAGCCGGTGGTCAGGTAGAACACCGTGCCGTACGGGTCCGAGGACAGCGAGAGGCCGTCCTTCTTGACCAGCTCGGTGTACTCGAAGACCTGGCCGCCGATGAAGATCGCGCCCATCACGAACGTGATGATGAACCACGTCCGGAGCTTCTTCACATCGCCCCGCTCCGCGGCGAAGACGCCGAGCTGGCAGGTGAGGGAGGAGAGCACCAGGATCGTGGTGTTCGTCGCGGAGAACGGGAGGTTCAAGGCGTGAGCCTTTTCCGCCCAGTACTCCGCGCCCATCACGGATCGCAGGGTGAAGTACATCGCGAAGAGGGCCGCGAAGAACATCAGCTCGGAGCTCAACCAGATGATGGTTCCGACGCTGGTGAGGTTCGGTCGATTGACCGACGGGTGCGCGTGCCCGGTTTCTACTGTCGTTACTGTCGCCACGACCGACATTATGTCGGTCGCTTATCCCGCCCTCACTCCGGGGGGTGCCGTTCGGAGTGTCCGAGGCACTTGTCCAGCCCGAACGGCCCATCGGAGCGGGGTTCCGCCACCCTTCGAACAGGTGTTGAACGGGTGTTGACGGGCTGTGGACCGGAGTAGCATCCGCGCAACGACCGACCACCTTCACGGAGGAACGATGCAGTCGAGCGCCACGGTCCTGGTCTACAGCGACGACGCGAACACCCGCGCGCAGGTCCGGCTCGCGGCCGGCCGCAGGCCCGCGGCCGATGTTCCCCCGGTCGAGTTCGTCGAGTGCGCGACGCTTCCGGCCGTGCTGTCGGCCCTGGAGCAGGGCGGCATCGACGTCTGCGTGCTCGACGGCGAGGCGGTGCCGGCCGGCGGCATGGGCGTGTGCCGGCAGATCAAGGACGAGGTCTTCCACTGCCCTCCGGTCCTGCTGCTGATCGGCCGCCCGCAGGACGCCTGGCTGGCCACGTGGAGCCGCGCGGACGCCGCTGTCACCCTTCCGGTGGAACCGGTGGAGTTCGCGGCGTCCCTGGCGTCCCTGCTCCGCTCACGCCTGTCGCTGCACTGTTCCTGACGCTCGGCGCGGCTTGGCGAGTGAGCCGAAGGGCGCCGCGGGTGCCGAAAGGAAGCGGGGGCACACGCCGGAGGCGCCCGGAGGTGAACCGGGCCACTAGAAGGACGACGGCCTCAGGCGGGCCTTGGCGTCCTCGGTGGCCAGGGGGTTGCCCGTGTCGGCCACCAGGGCGCTGCCCTTGCGCCATTTGTCCCAGGGCAGGTTCCAGTCGCCGAAGCCGTTGCCGAAGGTGTCCATCATCTCGCCGTAGCTGTTGACGACGCGGACGATGTCGCCGGGGCGGACGGTCTTGTAGAACCAGGCGGCGTTGCCGGTCGACATGCCCACGCAGCCGTGGCTGACGTTGGCGACGCCCTGGGAGCCGACGGACCAGGGGGCGGCGTGGACGTACTCGCCGCTCCAGGTCACCCGGGTGGCGTAGTAGACGGGCAGGTCGTAGGACTCGGAGCTGCCCTCGGCGATGCCGATGCTGGTGCCGCGCATGCGGACGTAGTACTCCTTGCCGAGCACCACTTTGATGCCGTTCCGGGTGGAGAAGCCCGGTTTTCCGGTGGTCACCGGAATGGTTTTGATCACTTCTCCGTTGCGGCGCACCGTCATGTGGTGGGAGCCGGCGTCCGCGACCGCCTCGATGTGGTCGCCGATGGTGAGCTCGAGCGGCTTGGATTCGCCGCCGTAGAGCTTGTCGCCCACCTTGATGCCGGCGAGGTTGCCGGTGACGGTGACGGTGGCGCCGGTGGGCCAGTACTCCTTCGGCCGGTAGTGCAGCTTCTTGTCGTCCACCCAGTGCCAGGAGCCCTCGACGGCCGGCACGGAGCGGACCTTCAGGGCCCGTTCGACGACCGCGCGGGCCGCCTTGTCCTTCACCGGGAGGCTCAGGTCGGCGGTGACGGGCTGCCCGACGCCGTACTTGCCCGCCTCCGGGCCGAACGTGACGGTCAGGGCCCGTTTGGCCGGTGCCGTCTCGAAGGTGAACGTACGGGCCCCTGGAGCGCCGTCCTCGTCCTCGGTGGACACCCGGACGGTGTAGCGGGCGCCGGCCGCCAGGGCGGCCGTGGAGCGCCACTTGCGGCCGTCCGCGGTGAGTTCGCCGGCCAGGTGGCGTCCTGACTCGTCGAGGGCGGTGACGTCGGTGATCCGCCCCTCCTCGCCCTTGGCGGTGATCTCCAGGGGCTTGTCGGGATCGGCCTTCTTCCCCTGGGCGGGGGCGTTGAAGGCGACCTGGTCGGCCGCGTCGTAGGGCCTCGCCGACAGCGGGTGCTCCTCGGAGCCCGCGCACGCGGTGGCGCCCGCGGCGACGGTGAGGGCCAGAAGAGTGCAGATCGGAACGGTCCGATTGCGCGGCGTGTCGTTCATGACCTCACGTTAAGAACTTTCCTCGCCCGCAGCGCGCCGAGCGGGGCAAACGAGGGGCCCGGCCGCTTCGTCGGACGAAGTGACCGGGCCCCTCGGGGTGTGACGGGTGCCGCTACTGGTTCTGGTTCTCACCGCGGTAGAACTCGAAGACCCAGCCGAAGATGCCGACCAGGATCAGCGGGGCGGAGAAGTACAGCAGCCACCAGCCGATCGCCATCGCGGCGAAGGCCAGCGCACCGCCGAGGGCCAGCGAGAGCGGCTGCCAGCTGTGGGGGGCGAAGAAGCCCACCTCGCCGGCCTCGTCCGCGACGTCGGCCTCCTTGTCGTCCTGCGCCATGGCGTCGACCCGCTTGGCCGTGAAGGCCAGGTAGTAGCCGACCATGATGCACAGGCCGAAGGCCAGGAAGAGCGCCGTCGTGCCGACCGGCTCCTTGGACCAGACGCCGTAGAGGACCGCCATGGCAAGGATGAAGACGCTCAGCCAGATGAACATCTTGCCCTGGATCTTCACTTGCCGGCCTCCTTGCCGCCGCTGAGGGCCGCCACCTCGTGAGGCTTGTTCTCGAGCTGGTCGAGAGCCGCGATCTCAGGGTGGTGCAGGTCGAACGCCGGGGATTCGGAACGGATCCGCGGCAGGGTGAGGAAGTTGTGCCGCGGCGGCGGGCAGGACGTCGCCCACTCGAGCGAACGGCCGTAGCCCCACGGGTCGTCGACCTCGATCTTCTTGCCGTACTTGGCGGTCTTCCAGATGTTGTAGAAGAACGGCAGGATCGACAGACCGAGCACGAAGGACGAGATCGTCGAGATCGTGTTCAGGGCGGTGAAGCCGTCGGCGTCCAGGTAGTCCGCGTAACGACGCGGCATGCCCTCGGCGCCCAGCCAGTGCTGCACCAGGAAGGTGCCGTGGAAGCCCACGAACAGCGTCCAGAAGGTGATCTTGCCGAGGCGCTCGTCCAGCATCTTGCCGGTGAACTTCGGCCACCAGAAGTGGAAGCCGGAGAACATCGCGAAGACCACGGTGCCGAAGACGACGTAGTGGAAGTGCGCGACCACGAAGTACGAGTCGGAGATGTGGAAGTCCATCGGGGGCGAGGCCAGGATGACGCCGGTCAGACCACCGAAGGTGAAGGTGATCAGGAAGCCGACGGCCCAGAGCATCGGGGTCTCGAAGGACAGCGAGCCCTTCCACATCGTTCCGATCCAGTTGAAGAACTTCACGCCGGTCGGTACGGCGATGAGGAACGTCATGAAGGAGAAGAACGGGAGGAGCACGCCACCGGTGACGTACATGTGGTGCGCCCACACGGTCACGGACAGACCGGCGATCGCGATGGTCGCGGCCACCAGGCCGATGTAGCCGAACATCGGCTTGCGGCTGAAGACCGGGATGACCTCGGAGATGATGCCGAAGAACGGCAGGGCGATGATGTACACCTCTGGGTGTCCGAAGAACCAGAAGAGGTGCTGCCACAGCAGGGCACCGCCGTTGGCCGCGTCGAAGACGTGGGCACCGAACTTGCGGTCCGCCTCCAGGGCGAACAGCGCGGCGGCCAGGACCGGGAAGGCGAGCAGGACCAGGACACCGGTCAGCAGCACGTTCCAGGTGAAGATCGGCATGCGGAACATCGTCATGCCCGGAGCGCGCATGCAGATGATCGTGGTGATGAAGTTGACCGAGCCGAGGATCGTGCCGAAGCCGGAGAAGGCCAGACCCATGATCCACAGGTCGGCGCCGACGCCCGGCGAGCGGACCGCGTCCGACAGCGGGGAGTAGGCGAACCAGCCGAAGTCGGCGGCACCCTGCGGGGTGAGGAAGCCGGCCACCGCGATGATCGAGCCGAACAGGTACAGCCAGTAGGCGAACATGTTCAGTCGCGGGAACGCGACGTCGGGGGCGCCGATCTGGAGCGGCATGATCCAGTTCGCGAAACCGGCGAACAGCGGCGTCGCGAACATCAGCAGCATGATCGTGCCGTGCATCGTGAACGCCTGGTTGAACTGCTCGTTCGACATGATCTGCGTACCCGGACGGGCCAGCTCGGCGCGCATGAAGAGCGCCATCAGGCCGCCGATGCAGAAGAAGGCGAACGACGTGACCAGGTACATCGTACCGATGGTCTTGTGGTCGGTGGTGGTCAGCCACTTCACCACGACGTTGCCGGGCTGCTTGCGGCGTACGGGGAGCTCGTTCTCGTACGAGTCCTCAGCCGCGGCCGCACCCTGGGGTTCGTTGAGGATGCTCACAGTTGCTTCTTCTCCGCATTCCTGGCCGGGTCCGTCTGCGCAATGCCCGACGGGATGTAGCCGGTCTGCCCCTTCTCCGCCAGCTCCTTCAGGTGCTGCTGGTAGCGCTCCGGGGAGACCACCTTGACGTTGAAGAGCATCCGGGAGTGGTCGACACCGCACAGCTCGGCGCACTTGCCGAGGAAGGTGCCCTCCTGGGTCGGGGTGACCTCGAAGGCGTTCGGGTGACCCGGGATGACGTCCTGCTTCATGAGGAAGGGGACCACCCAGAACGAGTGGATGACGTCACGGGAGGTCAGGACGAACCGGACCTTCTCGCCCTTGGGCAGCCACAGGGTCGGGCCCGGGTTGCCGGTCTGCGGGTTCCGGGTGCCGGGGATGCCGTAGTCGTAGACGCCGCCGGCGTTGTCCGGCAGCGCGTTCTTGTACCGGTCCGGAAGCGTCGCGAGGTTCTTGTCCGTCTTCGCGTCGCCGGTCACACCGGGCACGTTCTCGATGTAGTTGAAGCCCCAGCTCCACTGGTAGCCGACCACGTTGATGGTGTGGGCGGGCTTGGCGGAGAGAGCGAGGAGCTTGGACTCGTCACGCGCGGTGAAGTAGAAGAGCACCGAGACGATGATGAGCGGGGTGACCGTGTACAGCGCCTCGATGGGCATGTTGTACCGGGTCTGCGGAGGTACCTCGACCTTGGTGCGGCTGCGCCGGTGGAAGATGGTCGCCCACAGGATCAGGCCCCACACCAGGACGCCGGTGGCGAGCGCAGCCGCCCACGAGCCCTGCCAGAGGGAGAGGATCCGCGGAGCCTCTTCCGTCACCGGGGTGGGCATGCCCAGCCGGGGGAAGTCTTCCCAGTTGTACGAGCAGCCGGTGGCTGTCGCCAGGATCAGGCCCGCAGTCAGCACCTGCGGCAGCTTCCGCCGCATCGGGCGCCGCGACGAGCGGTCGGAGCCGTTGGGACTCACGTAGCGCCTTCCCGAGAGTCTCGGCCCGCGTTGGTCGGCCACGGCCGTCCGTCTCGCTGGTCGGTCGCCGCCCCGGCCGCGGGCAGGGGTTTGGATGTTTATGCGGACCAAACCCTACTGGACGCTATTTGGGGTCGCGCGGGGAGGGTGCCCAACGCGCCGTCCGAGTCCCCGAAGGAGTGGACTCCTTCCTTCCGTGGGCGCGGCGGCGGGGGCCGGCCGGGGGTGGAACGGGCCGTGACCGGCGGCACGGCCGGGCCTTCTGACGGGGGATCACCCGGGCGGGGTTAGCGTGGGCGGATGCCGTACTTCGACGCCGCCTCCGCGGCCCCGCTGCACCCCGTCGCCCGTCAGGCGCTGCTCGCCGCCCTGGACGAGGGCTGGGCCGACCCGGCCCGGCTCTACCGGGAGGGACGGCGGGCCCGGATGCTGCTCGACGCGGCGCGGGAGGCGGCGGCGGAGGCGGTGGGGTGCCGTCCGGACGAGCTGGTGTTCACTCCTTCGGGGACGCGCGCGGTTCACGCCGGAATCTCCGGGGCGCTCGCCGGGCGTCGGCGTGTCGGGGACCGGCTCGTGGTGTCGGCGGTCGAACACTCCTCCGTGCTGCACGCCGGCGAGGCGCACACGGCGGCGGGGGGCACGGTGACCGAGGTGCCGGTGGGGCGGTCCGGCGCGGTGGACCCCGAGGTCTTCGCGGCCGCCCTCGACTCCCGTACGGCGCTGGCCTGCCTGCAGTCGGCCAACCACGAGGTGGGCACCGAGCAGCCGGTGGCGGAGGTCGCGGAGGCGTGCCGGGCGGCCGGGGTGCCGCTGCTGGTGGACGCGGCGCAGTCGCTGGGCTGGGGCCCGGTGCCGGAGGGCTGGTCGCTGCTGGCGGCGAGCGCGCACAAGTGGGGCGGCCCGGCCGGCGTCGGGCTGCTCGCGGTGCGCAAGGGCGTCCGGTTCGCGCCGCAGGGCCCGGCGGACGAGCGGGAGTCGGGGCGGGCGCCCGGGTTCGAGAACCTGCCGGCGATCGTGGCGGCGGCCGCCTCCCTGCGGGCGGTGCGGGCCGAGGCGGCGGCGGAGGCGGAGCGGCTGCGGGGCCTGGTGGACCGGATCCGGGTGCGGGTGCCGGAGCTGGTGCCGGACGTGGAGGTGGTGGGCGATCCGGTGCGCCGGCTCCCCCACCTCGTCACCTTCTCCTGTCTCTATGTCGACGGGGAGACGCTGCTGCACGAGCTCGATCGGGAGGGTTTCTCCGTTTCGTCCGGTTCGTCGTGTACGAGTTCGACGCTGACGCCCAGCCACGTGCTGCGCGCCATGGGCGTGCTGAGCGAGGGGAACGTCCGGGTGTCGCTGCCGGCCGGCACGACCGGGCAGGACGTGGACCGCTTCCTGGAGCTGCTGCCGGGTCTGGTCGGGTCGGTGCGGGACCGGTTCGGCGCCCCGGAGCCGGCGGCGGCTCCGGGCGGGTCCGAGGCCCTCGTGGTGGACTCGCTCGGCAAGCGCTGCCCGATCCCGGTGATCGAGCTGGCCAAGGTGATCGGCCGGGTGCCGGTGGGCGGCACGGTCACGGTGCTGTCCGACGACGAGGCGGCGCGGCTGGACATCCCGGCGTGGTGCGAGATGCGGGGGCAGGAGTACGTGGGCGAGGAGCCGTCGCCGAAGGGCGGCACGGCCTACCTGGTGCGCCGGGTCTCCTGACGCACGGGAGCCCCCGGGGACGGGTCCCCGGGGGCTCACGCGTGGCGGGCCGGTGCGGCGGGTCAGGCCAGGTGTGCCTGGACCTCGGTGGCGGCCTCGTCGCCGTACGCCTTGGCGAAGCGCTCCATGAAGTTGGTGCGGCGCAGCGTGTACTCCTGGGTGCCGAGGGTCTCGATCACCAGGGTGGCGAGCATGCAGCCGACCTGGGCGGCGCGCTCCAGGCCGACGCCCCAGGACAGGCCGGTCAGGAAGCCGGCACGGAAGGCGTCGCCGACGCCGGTCGGGTCGACCTTGGCCTCCTCCTCCGGGCAGCCGACCTCGATCGGGTCCTCGCCGACGCGCTCGATGCGCACGCCGCGCGAGCCGAGGGTGGTGACGCGGTGGCCGACGCGCTCCAGGATCTCCTGCTCGGTCCAGCCGGTCTTGGACTCGATGAGGCCCTTCTCGTACTCGTTGGAGAAGAGGTAGGTGGCCCCGTCGAGCAGGGTGCGGATCTCGTCACCGTTCATGCGGGCGATCTGCTGCGAGAAGTCGGCGGCGAAGGGGATCTCGCGGGCGCGGCACTCCTCGGTGTGGCGCAGCATCGCCTCCGGGTCGTCGGCGCCGATGAGGACCAGGTCCAGGCCGCCCACGCGGTCGGCGACGGCCTTCAGCTCGATGAGGCGGGCCTCGCTCATGGCGCCGGTGTAGAAGGAGCCGATCTGGTTGTGGTCCTTGTCCGTGGTGCACACGAAGCGGGCGGTGTGCAGGACCTCGGAGATCCGGACCGAGGCGGTGTCGACGCCGTGCCGGTCCAGCCAGGCGCGGTACTCGTCGAAGTCGTAACCGGCCGCGCCCACGAGGACCGGGTTGCCACCGAGCTGGCCCATGCCGAAGCAGATGTTCGGGCCGACGCCGCCCCGCCGGATGTCGAGGTTGTCGACGAGGAAGGAGAGCGAGACCGTGTGGAGCTGGTCCGCCACGAGCTGGTCGGCGAACCGGCCCGGGAAGGTCATGAGGTGGTCGGTGGCGATGGAGCCGGTGACTGCGATACGCACGGCTGGGACGCTCCTGCGGGGAGGACGGTAATGACAGTTCACGCTACCGGGTGCGGACGCGGATGCCGAACAGCGGAAACTACCCCAGAGTAGGGCTTTTCCCCGGAGCCCGGGCGTGCGTACCGTGCCGCCATGACCCAGTACCCCGCTCCCCGTGAGCCCCAGGAGTCCGACTTCAGCCTCGCCGAGCTGTGCGGCGACGGTGCGCGGATGGCCCCGCACTGGGTGACGCCGTCCGCCCCCGAGGCCGCCCCGGTCTCCCCCGCCCTGATCCACGGCGTGGACGTGCCGGCCGACTCCGCCCGGCTGATCGCCGCCACCTCCGAGTACGGCGCCTGAAGGATCCGGTCCGGCGCCGCCCGGAACCGATCGGGCGTCGCTCCCGTCCCAGGGATGTCCTTGGGAAGGAGCGTGTGGTGAGCAGTACGGAGATCCGGCCGGAGGCCCGGCCGAGGAAGCGCGGCCCGCTTCTCGTCGCCTCGGTGGCGGCGGGGGTCGTCCTCGTGAGCGGCGGGGGCGTGTACTACGCCGCCACGGCGTCCGACGGGAGCGGTGAGGCGGTACGGGAGGCCCCGGCGGGGCAGGACGCGGCGGCGAAGGGCGGCGGCGGTCCGGGCATCGCGCCGGGTGAACCCGATCCGGGCGGCGGTTCCGGCGGCACCGTCTACCAGTCCAGGGGCCCCCTTCCCCAGGGGCCCTCCTCGGCCGCGGTCCACCGGCCCGAGGGCCGGGTCACCTCGGCGGAGGTGACCCGGCTGGCGCGGGCGCTCGGCGTCGCGGGCACCCCGCGGCTCGTCGGCGAGGTGTGGCAGCTGGCTCCGGAGAAGGACGGTTCGGGCCTGCGCCTGGACGTCGCGGCGAAGGCGCCGGGGAGCTGGACGCTCAGCCGGCACGACGGCGGGCCGGTCGGCGACAGCTGTCTGAAGGGCAAGGCGTGCCCGCCGCCCGGCGCGGCGAAGCCGCCGGTCGACGGCGGTTCGCCGGTGAGCGAGGCCGCGGCGAGGGCGGCGGTGGCGCCGGCGCTCAAGGCGATCGGCCAGGACGACGCGAAGCTGGACGCGAGCCAGCTGCTGCACGGCTCGGTGCGGGTGGTCAACGCCGATCCGGTGGTGGACGGCCTGCCCACGTACGGCTGGTCGACCGGTCTGCACGTCGGGCCGGACGGCTCGGTGACGGCCGGGAGCGGCCGTCTGAAGGAGCCGGTGAAGGCGGAGTCGCAGCCGGTGGTGGGAGCGCGGCAGGCCCTCGACCGGCTGAACGAGGACGCGAAGGGGGCCGGGACCGTCGGGATCGGGGGCTGTGCGACGGCTCCGCCCGCGGACGTCATGGGCGGTCCGGCCGAGCTGCCGCAGGCGCCCTGCGAGCCCTCGGGCGAGACCGCCCCGCCGAAGGTGGTGGAGGTCACGGGCGCCGTCTTCGGGCTCGCGGCACAGGACGTGAGGGGCGAGCAGGCGCTCGTACCGGCGTGGCTGTTCCAGGCGCGGGAGAAGCCGGGCGCGAAGCCGTTCACGGTGGTGCGGACGGCGGTGGCCGAGGAGTCCCCCGCGCCGCCGGAGGAGTCGAAGGAGCCGGTGCGCCGGGTCGACTCCTACCGGACGGAGTCGGACGGGCGGAAGCTGTCGGTGACGTTCTGGGGCGGAGTGTGCAGCACGTACACGGTGACCGCCCAGGAGACGCCGGGGAAGGTGCTCGTCCGGGTCACGGAGAGGCCGACCGAGCCGGGCCGGGCCTGCATCATGGTCGCCGTCGAGGTGACGAAGACGGTGACGCTCGGGGAGCCGCTGGGCGAGCGGCAGGTCGTCGACGGGGCGAGCGGTCAGGCGGTCCCGCGGAAGTAGCGGTCGAGGACCGGCCGGACGCGCGCGAGGGCGGCACCCGGGATGCCGGGTGCCGCCCTCGCGCGTGCCTGCGGCCTCGTCGAGGCCGCAGGGCTCAGCTGAAGCTGTCGCCGCAGGCGCAGGAGCCCGTGGCGTTCGGGTTGTCGATGGTGAAGCCCTGCTTCTCGATCGTGTCGACGAAGTCGATCGAGGCGCCGCCCAGGTAGGGGGCGCTCATGCGGTCGGTGACGACCTTGACGCCGCCGAAGTCCTTCACGACGTCGCCGTCGAGCGAGCGCTCGTCGAAGAACAGCTGGTAACGCAGGCCGGAGCAGCCACCGGGCTGAACGGCGACGCGCAGGGCCAGGTCGTCGCGGCCTTCCTGGTCGAGCAGGGCCTTGACCTTCGCCGCGGCGGCGTCGGACAGGAGGATGCCGTCGCTGACAGTGGTCTTCTCGTCCGATACGGACATCTGCTTCTCTCCCGGTTTGGTACGGAGACTGCTTGCCGACGGTTGCAACCGGCGGGGCCGCGGATTCATTCCGGGCCGAGGCGTGTCTTTCCCTTTCATGCTCGCACACCGTGTCCAGCGGCGGGGAAAGGCGAATTCGTCACATCGACACTATGGACATCGTCAAAGTGACGTGAACCGGTTATGATAGATAGCGTCATTTAGACGAAAAGGTTTTTCGAGGCTCACCGCAGAAAGGGTGCGTGACGTGACCACCGCCCAGCCCCTGGACGTCCAGCCGACGCCGCTCGCCCTTCTCCTGCTCGGCCGCGAGGCCGATCCCAAGAGCGAGCGCGGCGTGGAGTGCCCCGGCGACCTTCCGTCGCCGTCCGACCCCGACCTGGTGGAGCGCGCCCGCGCGGCCAAGGAGAAGCTCGGGGACAAGGTCTTCGTCCTCGGGCACCACTACCAGCGCGACGAGGTCATCCAGTTCGCGGACGTCACCGGCGACTCGTTCAAGCTCGCCCGCGACGCCGCCGCCAAGCCGGAGGCCGAGTACATCGTCTTCTGCGGCGTGCACTTCATGGCCGAGTCGGCGGACATCCTGACCGGCGACGACCAGAAGGTCGTCCTGCCGGACCTGGCCGCCGGCTGCTCGATGGCCGACATGGCCACCGCCGAGCAGGTCGCCGAGTGCTGGGACGTGCTGACCGAGGCCGGCGTCGCCGAGCAGGTCGTGCCCGTCTCGTACATGAACTCCTCCGCCGACATCAAGGCCTTCACCGGCAAGCACGGCGGCACCATCTGCACCTCGTCCAACGCGAAGAAGGCCCTGGACTGGGCCTTCGAGCAGGGCGAGAAGGTGCTCTTCCTGCCGGACCAGCACCTCGGCCGCAACACCGCCGTCCGCGACATGGGCATGTCCCTGGACGACTGCGTGGTCTACAACCCGCACAAGCCGAACGGCGGCCTGACCGCCGAGGAGCTGCGGGCCGCGAAGATGATCCTGTGGCGGGGCCACTGCTCGGTGCACGGCCGCTTCTCGCTGGACTCGGTCAACGACGTGCGCGAGCGCATCCCGGGCGTCAACGTGCTCGTCCACCCCGAGTGCAAGCACGAGGTCGTCGCCGCGGCCGACTACGTGGGCTCGACGGAGTACATCATCAAGACCCTGGAGGCGGCCCCGGCCGGCTCGAAGTGGGCGATCGGCACCGAGCTGAACCTGGTCCGCCGCCTGGCGAACCGGTTCGCCGACGAGGGCAAGGAGATCGTCTTCCTCGACAAGACGGTCTGCTTCTGCTCGACCATGAACCGGATCGACCTGCCGCACCTGGTGTGGACGCTGGAGTCGCTGGCCGAGGGCAACCTGGTCAACCAGATCTCGGTGGACCGGGAGACCGAGTCCTTCGCCAAGCTGGCCCTGGAGCGCATGCTGGCGCTGCCGTAACGATTCATCGCCGTATCGGTTCCTCGGTACGGAACAGAAAGGGGCGCCCCGCGGACTCGCGGGGCGCCCCTTCGGCGTGCCGTGGGGATCAGAGGTCCAGCGCGTCCAGCAGCGTCGCGTCCGCCGGGGTGACGTCCGGCTGCTGCGGGTTGTCGTCCCCGTCGCCCTTCTTCCCGGACTTCGCCGCCCGCTTCGCCGCCTTCTTCTTCGCGCGGCGGTCCTTGCGGAGCTCCACCATCGCGTACAGCGTCGGCACGAGCAGCAGGGTCAGCAGCGTCGAGGTGATCAGACCGCCGATCACCACCACGGCCAGTGGCTGCGCGATGAAGCCGCCCTCGCCGGTGACGCCGAGCGCCATCGGCAGCAGCGCGAAGATCGTCGCCAGGGCCGTCATCAGGATCGGGCGCAGCCGGTGCCGGCCGCCCTCGATCACCGCTTCGACGACGCCGAGGCCCTGGGCCCGGTACTGGTTGATCAGGTCGATCAGGACGATCGCGTTGGTCACCACGATGCCGATCAGCATCAGCATGCCGATCATCGCCGGCACGCCCATCGCCGTGTCCGTCGCCACGAGCAGGCCGATCGCGCCGGTCGCCGCGAACGGGATGGAGACCAGCAGGATCAGCGGCTGGACCAGCGACCGGAACGTCGCGACCAGGAGCATGAAGACGATCGCCACGGCCGCCAGCATCGCGAGCGCCATGCTGCTCGCCGCCTCGGCCTGGTCCTCGGAGACACCGCCGATGGAGGCCGTGGCGCCTTCCGGCAGGTCCAGTCCGTCGAGCTTGGTCTGGAGCGCGGCGCTGACCGCGCCCGTGTTGTCGGTGGTCGGCTTGGCCGTGATCGTCGCCGCGCGGGCGCCGTCGATGCGGGTCATGGAGACCGGGCCGGGCACCAGCTCGACGGTGGCGACGTCGCCGAGCCGCACCGGGCCGAGCGGCAGGGCCTTCAGCTCGGCCAGCGTGGTCGCCGGCTTCGCCGAGGTGACGAGGACATCGCGCTCGGTGTCGTCCAGGACCGCCTTGGCGGCCGGGGTGCCGCGCACGGACTGCGAGACGATTATCCCGAGGGTGGCGGCGTCGAAGCCCGCGTCGGCGGCCCGGTCGTTGGGCTTCACGGAGATCCGGGGCACCGACCGCGCCAGGTCGCTCTGCACGTCGGTGACGTCCTTCAGCTCCCCGACCGCCTTCGTGACCTGCTCGGACGCCTTCTTCAGGACCTCCGGGTCGCCGGCCTTGACGACCACGCTCAGGTCCTGGTTGCCGAAGCCGTCACCGGCCGCGATGGAGGTGTCGCCGATGCCGTCGAGCTCGCCGAGCCCCGCGTCGATGGCGTCGCGGGTCTTCTCGTACGAGGCGGAGTCCTCCAACGTCACCTGGAAGGACGCCTGGTTGGCGCCGGTGCCGCCGCCGAAGGCCGCCATGAAGCCGGAGGAGCCGACGGTGACCTGGTAGTCCTTGACGCCCTCGGTGCCGGCGAGGACCTTCTCGACCTTCTTCGCGGCCTCGTCGGAGGCGGCCAGGCTGGTGCCGGGCGCCAGCTTCTGCTTGACCGTCAGGACGCGCTGCTCGCCCTGGTCGAAGAAGTTGGTCTTCAGCAGCGGCGCCATCCCGAAGGTGCCGACGAGCACCACCAGGGCGATGGCCACGCTGGTGAGGCGGCGCCTGGTCGCGAACCGCAGCACCGGCACGTACGCCCGCTGCAGCCGGCTCCGGCTCTCCTTCTCCTCGGCCAGCCTGCGGGCCTCCTCCGGGTCCTTCGAGGTGCCCTTGGGGGCGCGCAGGAACCAGTACGACAGGACCGGGACCACCGTCAGGGAGACCAGCAGCGACGCGAGCAGCGCGGCGGTGACGGTCAGCGAGAAGGAGCCGAAGAGCTCGCCGATCATGCCGCCGACCAGGCCGATCGGCAGGAAGACGGCGACCGTGGTGAGGGTGGAGGAGGTGACCGCGCCGGCGACCTCGCGGACGGCGGTCAGGATCGCCGCCTGCCGCTCCTCGCCGTAGCCCAGGTGCCGCTTGATGTTCTCCAGGACCACGATCGAGTCGTCGACGACCCGGCCGATGGCGATGGTGAGGGCGCCGAGGGTCAGCACGTTGAGCGAGAGGTCGCGGGTCCACAGCACGATCAGGGCGAGGACCACGGACAGCGGGATGGAGACCGCGGTGACCAGGGTGGAGCGCAGGGAGGCGAGGAACACCAGGATGACGAGGACGGCCATGACGAGGCCGAGCGCGCCCTCGGTGGTGAGTCCGGAGATCGACTTGGCGACCGCCGGGCCCTGGTCGGAGACGACGGTCAGCTCGGCGCCCGCACCGAGGTCCCGGCGCAGCTCCGGCAGCTTGTCCCGGACGGCGTCGGAGATGGCGACGGCGCTGCCGTCCTTGTCCATGGTGGCCATGACGGCGAGGCTCGGCCGGCCGTTGGTGCGGGTCAGGGAGACCCGGCTGGACTCCTCCTGCTTCACCGTGGCCACGTCGCCGAGGCGGACCGCCCTGCCCTTCTCGGGCCTGACGCGCAGGTCCTCGATCTGTTCGAGCGAGGTGTAGCCGCCGCCGACCTGGACGGTGCGGCTCTTGCCGGCCTCGGAGAACGAGCCGGCCGGCATGGTGCCGCCGCCGTTCCTCAGGGCTTCGGCGAGCTTCATGGAGGTCAGACCGGCCGCGGCCAGCTTGCGGTCGTCGGGCGTGACGGAGACCTGGAGGTCCTGCACGCCGTCGACGGTGACCTGGGCGACGCCGTCGATGTCCTCCAGGGCCGGGACCACGGTCCGCTCCAGCTGGTCGGCCAGGGCCTGCTGGTCCTTGCCGGAGGTGACCGCGAGGACGACGGTCGGGATGTCGTCGGTGGAGCCGGCGACCACCTGCGGGTCGACGGTGTCCGGCAGGGCGGCGCGGGCCCGGTTGACCGCCTGCTGGACGTCGGCGACGAGCTGCTTCGTCCCCTCGTCCCCGTAGTCGAAGCTCGCCATGATCACGGCGCTGCCCTCGGAGGCGGTCGACGTGATGCCCTTGATGCCGTCGACGGCTTTGAGGGTGTTCTCCAGCGGCTGGACGACCTGCTTCTCGACCACGTCGGGCGAGGCGCCCTGGTACGGGGCGATGACCGAGACCATCGGAAGCTCGATGGAGGGGAACAGCTGCTGCTTCAGCTGCGGTATCGCCATCGCTCCGAAGAGGAGCGCGACGAGGGACATCAGCCCGATCAGGGCCCGTTGCGCGAGGCTGAATCTGGACAGCCAGGACATGGGGTCTCGTTTCTGTGGCGTACTCGGCAGGCGGGCCACCGGCGGGGGCGCGAGAAGCCCTGGAGGTGCCCGCCTACACGATCGGCCACGGAACCGGCCGGTTCCTCGGCCCCCGGACCCAATTCCTCATGCCGCGCGTACCGCGTCTGGAGTACGCCGGGTCCCCGGCTCACTCCACCCTCGGGCGTACGAGCCCCGACTCGTAGGCCGTGACGACCAGTTGCGCCCGGTCCCGGGCGCCGAGCTTGGCCATGGTCCGGTTCACGTGGGTCTTGACGGTCAGCGGGCTGACGTCGAGCCGCTCGGCGATCTCGTCGTTGGACAGCCCGCCCGCCACCAGGGCCAGGACCTCCCGCTCCCGGGCGGTGAGCGCCGCGAGCCGCTCCGCGTACGAGGGGGACGGCTCCCGCTCCGGGTCGGTGCCGCCGCCCTGGGCGAGGAACGTCGCGATCAGGCCCTTGGTGGCCGCCGGGGAGAGCAGCGCCTCGCCCGCGTGCGCGATGCGGATGGCGTCGAGCAGCTCCTCCGGCTCCGCGCCCTTGCCGAGGAAGCCGGACGCCCCGGCGCGCAGCGACCGCACCACGTACTCGTCGACCTCGAAGGTGGTCAGCATGACGATCCGTACGGCCGACAGCTCCGGGTCGGCGGTGATCATGCGGGTGGCGGCGAGGCCGTCCGTGCCGGGCATGCGGATGTCCATCAGGACCACGTCCGGCGCGGTCTCCCGGGCCAGGGCCACCGCCTCGGCCCCGTCGGCGGCCTCCGCGACGACCTCCATGTCGGGCTCGGAGTCGACCAGGATCCGGAAGGCGCTGCGGAGCAGGGCCTGGTCGTCGGCGAGCAGCACCCGGATGGGCGGTGTCGGCTCGGTTCCCGTCATGCGTCGTCCTCCCCCGTGCGGCCGGTCACGGGCAGTATCGCCTGCACCCGGAAGCCGCCCCCGAAGCGGGGTGCGGCGGTCAGGGTGCCGCCGAGCGCCGTCACCCGTTCGCGCATCCCGACCAGGCCGTGACCGCCGCCGTCGGCCGGGGCGGCCGTCGCCGCCGGGCCGTCGTCGAGGACGGTGATCTCCACCGTGCGGCCCACCCGCAGGACGCTGACCTCGGCGCGCGCGTCCGGACCGGCGTGCTTGCGCACGTTGGTCAGCGCCTCCTGGATGATCCGGTACGCGGCGAGGTCGACGGCGGCCGGCAGGGAGGTGCCGGCGTCGGTGCGGGTCACCTCGACCGGGAGGCCCGCGTTGCGGAAGGTGGCCAGCAGGTCGTCGAGGACCGCGAGGCCCGACACCGGCTCGGTCGGGGCCTCCGGGTCACCCGACTGGCGCAGCAGGCCCACGGTGGCGCGCAGCTCGTCGAGGGCCGAGCGGGAGGCGGTGCGGACATGGGCCAGGGCCTCCTTCGCCTGGTCGGGGCGCTTGTCCATGACGTGGGCGGCGACCCCGGCCTGCACGTTGACGAGGGCGATGTGGTGGGCGACGATGTCGTGGAGGTCGCGGGCGATGCGCAGCCGCTCCTCGGCGACCCGCCGCCGGGCCTCCTCCTCGCGGGTGCGCTCGGCCCGTTCGGCCCGCTCCCGGATGGCGTCCACGAACGCGCGGCGGCTGCGCACCGCGTCGCCGGCCGCCGCGGCCATTCCGGTCCAGGCGACGACGCCCAGGTTCTCCTGCGCGTACCAGGGGGTGGGGCCGAAGACCATGGCGGCGCAGGTCAGCAGGGTCATGGTGGCGAGGCCGAGCCGCCAGGTGGTGGGCCGGTCGGTGCGGGAGGCGACGGTGTAGAGGGCGACGACGGCGCTCATCGCCGCCGGTGCGGGGCGCTCCTCGCCGATCAGGCCGACGAGGGAGACGGTGACGGTGAGGGCGAGCACCGGGATCGGGTACCGGCGGCGGAACACCAGGGCGAGGGCGCCGAGCAGCATGAGGACGACGCCCGCGGGGGTGGGCGCACGGTCGCCGAAGGTGGGGCCGTTGGGGCTGCCGTGCGGGTCGGCGAAGGAACCGGTGATCATGCAGGCGAGCACGACGAACGCGAGCCCCGCGTCGAAGGCGAGGCGGTGGTTCCGCAGCCAGTGGCGGGGTCGGGCGAGGCGGGCTCCGGTGGTCGTCACAGCAGGGAACGGTACGGGGTTCCGCGACGGGCCGGGGGCCGGGGAGGGGGAGCGGACGGCGGACGGGGGCGGGTGCGGGGAGCGGACGGGGCGGGGAGCGGGCCGAGGGGCCGGGACAGGCTCCCGGTGCGGGAGCCGGCCGGGGGCCGGGACGGCGCCGCCCCGCCTCCCGGGCTGGGAGGCGGGGCGGCGGAACCGTCAGGGGCGGCGTGTTCCGGGCTGCCGGCGAGGCCGTCAGCCCGGGATCAGACCGTCGTCGGAGAGCATCGCGCGCACCTCGTCGAGGGTCGCGTCAGGAGCCGGAAGGATCAGTTCGGAGGGCTCCAGGGAGTCGTCCGGGAGCGGCTCGCCGAGCTCCCGGACCTTGTCGAGCAGGGCGTGCAGCGTGCGGCGGAAGCCCGCCTCGTCGCCCGATTCCATCTCCCCCAGGAGTTCCTCGTCGAGTCGGTTGAGCTCGGCGAAGTGGCTGTCGGCCAGCGTGCACTGGCCCTCCCCCATGATCCGTACGATCATGACGCGTCCTCGCTGGTCGGCTACTGCTTGTCGAAACGCGGGTGGGACTGCTGCTGGTTCTGGCCCTGGTTCTGGCCGGTGCCGCCTTCGAGGGCCTGCTGCTGGGCGGACGGGCCTCCCGCGAGCTCGGCCTTCATCCGCTGGAGCTCCAGCTCCACGTCCGTGCCGCCGGAGAGCCGGTCGAGCTCGGCCTGGATGTCGTCCTTCGCCAGGCCCGACTGGTCGTCGAGGGCGCCGGAGGCGAGCAGCTCGTCGATCGCGCCGGCCCGCGCCTGGAGCTGGGCCGTCTTGTCCTCGGCGCGCTGGATCGCCACGCCGACGTCGCTCATCTCCTCGGAGATGCCGGAGAAGGACTCGGCGATCCTGGTCTGCGCCTGCGCCGCCGTGTACGTGGCCTTGATGGTCTCCTTCTTCGTGCGGAAGGCGTCGACCTTGGCCTGGAGCCGCTGGGCCGCCAGGGTCAGCTTCTCCTCCTCGCCCTGCAGGGTCTGGTGCTGCACCTCCAGGTCGCTCACCTGCTGCTGCAGCGCCGCCCGGCGGGACAGCGCCTCGCGGGCCAGGTCCTCGCGGCCGAGCGCCAGCGCCTTGCGGCCCTGGTCCTCCAGCTTGGCGGACTGGCCCTGGAGCTGGTTCAGCTGCAGTTCGAGGCGCTTGCGGGACGTCGCCACGTCGGCGACACCACGGCGCACCTTCTGCAACAGCTCCAGCTGCTTCTGGTAGGAGTAATCGAGGGTCTCGCGCGGATCCTCGGCCCGGTCGAGGGCCTTGTTTGCCTTCGCGCGGAAGATCATCCCCATACGCTTCATGACACCGCTCATGGGCTTCGCGCGCCCCCTTCTGACGGACTCGGCTCCTGCACTCCAACATGAACCACAGTACGGTTCACCACTCCATTACCGCACTGTTCGGGGCCCGATGTGCTCCTCCCCAAGGACGAGTGGAGGTCCGGCGCCCTCCGGCCCAGGGAGTAGAGCGGTCCCGGGGTCGTACCCGGTCAGACACGGGCCGTTAGCGGATCGTTCCCGCCGACGCTGGGGTCCATGCCCGGCACCACGTACGCTTGGCGTTGTGTTCCGTAGCCGTTCGAAGGATGAGAAGGCCCCCACCGAAAAGGTGACGGCGGACCTCTCCAAGCAGCCCCGCGACCCCGAGGCCCCCAAGGGCCGCCCGACCCCCAAGAGGAGCGAGGCACAGTCCCAGCGCCGCCGCGCACAGACCGCGCCGCTGGACCGCAAGGAGGCCATGAAGCGCCAGCGCGAGGCCCGCCGCGCGGACCTGGCCCGCCAGCGCGAAGCCCTGGCCAGCGGTGACGAGCGCTATCTGCCGGTCCGCGACAAGGGTCCGGTGCGGCGCTTCGTCCGCGACTTCGTCGACTCCCGGTTCGCCGTGGCCGAGTTCTTCCTGCCGATGGCCGTGGTGATCCTCGTGCTGTCGCTGTTCGGCAACGCCAACCCCTCCCTGCAGAACATCTCGCTGCTGCTCTGGGCCGGTGTGATCGTCATGATCGTCATCGACTCGATCGGTCTCACGATCCGGCTGCGCAAGCAGCTGAACCAGCGGTTCCCGAACGAGCCGAAGCGCGGCGCGGTCGCATACGGCCTGATGCGCACGCTCCAGATGCGCCGCCTGCGGCTGCCCAAGCCGCAGGTCAAGCGCGGAGAGCGGCCCTGAGCGCCGACTCCGGTCGCGGTGAGGTGCTGCCCGCGGTCGGCCAGGGGCCGGTCGTGCCCGGGGGGCTGCGCGACACCGTCCGCCAGGAACTGATCGCGCGCCAGCTGGACGAGCAGATAGCCGGCCGCTACCCCGTGGGGCAGCGGCTGCGCATCCTCGACGCCGGGATGGGCCAGGGCACCCAGGCCCTGCGCCTGGCCCGCGCCGGGCACACCGTGACCGGTCTGGAGGCCGACCCCGAGCTGCTCAAGGCGGCCCGCGATTCGCTGGCGACCGAACCCGCCGGCATCCGCGAACGGGTCCGCCTGATCGAGGGCGACGGGCGCGAGACCGGCGTGCACTTCCTGCCCGGCAGCTTCGACATCGTCCTGTGCCACGGCGTGCTCATGTACGCCGACGAGCCCGACGCGCTGCTCGCCGGCCTCGCCCGCATGCTCGCCCCCGGCGGACTGCTCTCCCTGGTGGTACGGAACGCCGAGGCGCTGGCCATGCGGCCCGGCCTCGCCGGGGACTGGTCGGGGGCGCTCTCCGCCTTCGACTCGGACGTGTACGAGGACGGCGCCGGAGCGAAGGTGCGGGCCGACCGGCTGGACGCGCTCACCTCCACCCTCGCCGGGATCGCGGCGCCGCTGCACGCCTGGTACGGGGTGCGGGTCTTCACCGACGGCATCCCCGGCGACCTCGGCCTGCCGGCCGCCGACGAGCTCGAACGCCTGCTGGCCGCCGAGGACCGGGCCGGGCGGACCGACCCGTACCGGCGGATCGCGGGTCTGCTGCACCTGTGCGGGGTACGGGGCTGAGCGCTCGGCCCTGAGGGCTGCGCGGTCGCCGGGACCCGCGGGACACCGGGGGGGCGCGGGGCGTCCCCCTGTTCGGGTGCCTCCACCGAGGCGCGGCGGGCGGGCGGCACGGAGACTGCGGTCATGAGACGCCTCCTGCTCCCCCTCGCCGCCGGAGCCTGTGCCCTGGCCCTGGCCGGCGGCTGCGCCCCGGGCCCGGCGCCCCGGGCCGAGCGGTCCACCCAGGCCGCGGCCCCGCTCGTGTCCAACGAGCTCCAGGACGACTACCGGGCCGTGATCAGGGACGTGCTGCCCTCGGTGGTCCAGATCGACGCCTCCGAGGGCCTGGGCTCCGGTGTCGTCTACGACGACAAGGGGCACATCGTCACCAACGCGCACGTCGTCGGCCGGGAGAAGACCTTCCGGGTCACCGCGGCGACGGGCGGCCAGCCGGTGACGGCGAGGCTGGTGGCGGCCTATCCCCAGCAGGACCTCGCCGTGATCCGGCTGGACAAGGCGCCGCAGGGGCTCAAGGCGGCGCGGTTCGGGGACTCCTCCAAGGTCGACATGGGGCAGATCGTCCTGGCGATGGGCTCGCCGCTCGGCCTGTCCGGCAGCGTCACCCAGGGCATCGTCTCGGCGACCGGCCGCACGGTCAGCGAGGGCCGCAGGGGCGGCGGGACGGGCGCGACGATCGCCAACATGGTGCAGACCTCGGCCGCGATCAATCCCGGCAACAGCGGGGGCGCCCTGGTCAACCTGGACAGCGAGGTGATCGGCATCCCCACGCTCGCGGCGACGGACCCGGAGCTCGGCGGCGGCTCGGCGCCCGGCATCGGCTTCGCGATCCCGGCGTCCATGGTGCGGACCGTGGCCGACCAGATCATCAGGACCGGCAGGGTGACGGACTCGGGGCGGGCCGCGCTCAACATCACGGGCCGCACGGTCCTGGACGACGACTACCGGCCGGCCGGGGTGGCGATCGTGGAGGCCGCGGCGGGCGGGGCGGCGGCGAAGGCGGGCCTGCGGGCGGGCGACGTCATCACCCGGGTCGGCGACGACCCGGTCACCACGATCACCTCGCTGGCCGAAGCGCTGGCCGACCGCAAGCCGGGCGACAAGGTGACGGTGGTCTTCACCCGCGGGACGCGCCAGGAAAGGGCCGAGGTGACGCTGGGCGAGATCTAGGGGTGCCGGCCGGCCGGGGGCGCACGCGCGGGGCGGCGGGTGCGCCGATGCGCGGGGCGGGCTGGTGCGCGGGGGCCGGGCGGCCCCCGCGTCCGTCGGTCTAGCCCTCCGCGTCCAGCGGCATCGGGCCGTAGATCTTGGTGCCGTCCTCGGACAGGGTGACCTGGTCCGCGCCGCCGTCCAGGAGGTCGCGCCAGTGCTCACCGAGCCAGGATTCCGCGTCGCCCTGGGTGGTGAACTCCTCGGGGGTCACCGACGGGGTGACCTCGGTGCCGTCGGACTTCTCGAACCGCCACGTCCATGCCATGTCCGCCTCCGGATGATCGGTTTCCTGCCCGCAGCGTAGCCGGGCGCGCACCCCTCGCGGTGACGCGGGAGGATCTGAGCGTGGAACTGACACTGCTCGGCACCGGCGCACCTCTCGGACTCCCCCGCCCCGGCTGCCCCTGCGCCGTGTGCGCGCTGTCCCGTGGGGAGCGGGCGCGGGCCGCGACCTCGCTGCTCGTGGACGGAGCCCTGCTGCTGGATCTGACGCCGGGGGCCGCGCTCGCGGCGGCCCGTTCGGGGCACTCGCTGGTCGGGGTGCGGCAGGTCCTGCTGACGCATCCGCACGACGGGCCCGCCGTGGAGATGCCGGCGGGGCTGCCGACGGCCGGCCGGGTGCCGGACGGGCGGGAGCTGACGCTGATCAGCGGGCACACGGTGCGGGCGGTGCCGATGGACGCGCCGGGCACGGGGTACGAGGTGACCTCGGCGGACGGGGAGCGGTTGCTGTACCTGCCGCCGGGCGGCGCTCCCGCGGGCCTGGGCGACGAGCGGCGCGAGCCGTACGACATGGTGGTGGCGGACGTCGTGGGGCGGCCGGACGGTCTCGCGCGGCTGCGGGCGAGCGGGGCCGTGGGGGCGGCCACGGACGTGGTCGCCGTCCATCTGGACCATGACGCTCCGGTCGGCGGCGAGCTGGACCGGCGGCTCGCCGCGGCGGGGGCGCGGGCGGTGCCGGACGGGACCACGCTGTACGTCGGCGAGTACCACGCCGTACCGGAGGTGCCGCGGCGGACGCTGGTGACCGGCGGGGCGAGGTCGGGCAAGTCGGTGGAGGCCGAGCGGCGTCTGGAGACCTTTCCCGAGGTGCTGTACGTGGCGACGGGCGGCAGCCGGGAGGGCGATCCGGAGTGGGCGCACCGGGTGGGTCTGCACCGGGAGCGGCGGCCGGGCTCGTGGCGGACGGCGGAGACCTGCGATCTCGTGCCGCTGCTGGCGGACGACGGGCCGGCGCTGTTGATCGACTGTCTGTCGCTGTGGCTGACGGACGCCATGGACCGGGTCGGCGCGTGGGACGACGAACGGTGGGCGGGCGGTGGCCGGGAGGAGCTGGCCGCGCGGGTCGCGGAGCTGGTGGCGGCGGTGCGGGCGACGAGCCGCACGGTGGTGGCGGTGACGAACGAGGTGGGGTCCGGGGTGGTTCCGGCGACGGCGGCGGGACGGCGCTTCCGGGACGAGCTGGGGCGGCTGAACGCGGCCTTCGGGGACGAGTGCGAGCAGGTGGTCCTGGTGGTGGCCGGGCAGGCGCTGGTGCTGCGCGGGTAGGGTGCGAGCCCCATGACCGTTTGACCCCATGACTGTGTGATGCGTAGGTGGAACCCATCGTGAACCTCGACGACTTCTCCGATCTGATCGAGCGCCCCGACGGGGGGATCCGGCGTGACGCCGAGGAGCGCCGGGCGCGGCTCGCGGTGCGTCCGGGTGCGCTCGGGCGGCTCGACGAGTGGGGCGAGTGGCTGGCGGCGGCCCAGGGCGCGGTACCGGTGCGTCCGCTGGAGCAGCCGAAGGTGGTGCTGTTCGCGGGCGACCACGGTGTGGCCTCGCTCGGTGTGTCCGGGCGGGCGGCGGGCGGCGCGTACGAGCTGGTGCGCGCGGTGCTCGACGGGGCGAGCCCGGTGGCGGTGCTCGCGCGGGCGCAGCGGGTGCCGGTGCGGGTGGTGGACGCGGGTCTCGACTGTGACCCGGAGCTGCTGCCGGCGGAGGTGACGCGACGGCGGGTGCGGCGGGGTTCGGGCCGCATCGACGTGGAGAACGCGCTGACGGTGGAGGAGGCGCGGGCGGCTGTCGAGCTGGGCGTCGCCGTGGCCGACGAGGAGGCCGACTCGGGGACCGATCTCGTGGTGCTCGGGGACCTCAGCGTGGGCGGTACGACGCCGGCGTCGACGCTGATCGCGGCGCTGTGCGGGACGGACGCCTCGGTGGTGACCGGGCGGGGCGGCGCGGGGATCGACGACCTGGCGTGGATGCGCAAGTGCGCGGCGATCCGGGACGCGCTGCGCCGGGCGCGGCCGGTGCTCGGGGACCAGCTGGAGCTGCTGGCGGCGGTGGGCGGCGCGGACCTGGCGGCGATGACCGGGTTCCTGTTGCAGTGCTCGGTGCGGCGGCTGCCGGTGGTGCTCGACGGCGTGGTGGGCGCGGCCTGTGCGCTGGTGGCGCAGCGGGCGGCGTTCCGGGCGCCGGACTGGTGGCTGGCGGGTCAGGTGAGCGGGGAGCCGGCGCAGGCGAAGGCGCTGGACCGGATGGCGCTCAACCCTCTGCTCGACCACGGCGTCACTGTGGGCGAGGGAACCGGGGCGTTGCTCGCGCTTCCGCTCGTCCGCGCCGCCGCCGCACTGGCGGCGGAGCTGCCGGAACTGACCCTTCCGGACACTGTGGCGGCCGAGGAGAGCTGAGAAGAGGATCACGGCACCGGGTGCGACGCGCGAGCGCCGCGTCCGGCGCCCGTCCATGCGAAGTGATGCCCCATATGATCGCTTTTCATGGGAGAGGTCCGTTTGTCCACCGAAGGAGCGCCCCGGGGCACGGTGCGATCGCGGCGCAGTGCCGCGTTCGCCGTCTGGTATCTGCGGGCCGTCACGTTCGTCAACTTCCTGAGCGCGGTGTGGGTCTCCTTCGGCCAGGACCTGCGCCGGCACAACGAGGACGACTACTTCACCCCGTACATGCTGACCGCCGGCTTCGCCTCCGGTGTCCTCACCCTCTTCCTGGCGATCACCATGCGCCGGCGCAAGCGGGCCGCGTGGATCCTCAACGTGGTGCTCTGCGGGCTTTTCCTGCTGCTGTTCGCGCTGGTGATGTTCTTCCCCGAGATCCGCCGGCACGCCCAGAACTGGATCTCCCTGGCCCTGACGGCCGCCTTCTTCGTCGCGCTGCTGCTCGGCCGCAGGGAGTTCTACGCCAAGGGCGACCGCTCCAACCCGCTGCTCGCGACGGTGGTCGCGGCCGGCGGACTGCTCGTCACCTCGCTGCTCGCGGCCGGTCTGGTCACCGTCACGAACACCTCGGCCGGGCACTCCACCTTCCTGGAGCGCTGGCGGTACGGGGTGATGCGGCTGGTCACGCTCGCCGCCGACGACGCGCGCTTCCCCGGGATCGCCACGCCCGGCTGGGTCGACGTCGTCATCAACGTCATGTCCACGGTGCTGCTGTTCGCGGTGCTCTTCGCCGCCTTCCGCTCCCGGCGGGCGGTCGACCCGCTCACCGAGGAGGACGAGGAGCGGCTGCGGGCGCTGCTCGACAGGCACGGCGAGCGGGACTCGCTGGGCTACTTCGCGCTGCGCCGCGAGAAGAGCGTGGTGTGGTCGCCGAGCGGGAAGGCGGCCGTCACCTACCGGGTGGTGGGCGGGGTGTCGCTGGCCTCGGGCGATCCGATCGGCGACCCGGAGGCATGGCCCGGCGCCATCGAGCCGTGGCTCGCCGAGGCCCGCGAGCACGGCTGGGTCCCGGCGGTGATGGGGGCGAGCGAGGAGGCCGGCACCGTCTACGCCCGGCACGGGCTCGACGCCCTGGAGCTGGGCGACGAGGCGATCGTGGAGACCGACGAGTTCACCCTCGACGGGCGCGCCATGCGCACGGTCCGGCAGGCCTTCAACCGGGTCAAGCGGGCCGGGTACGAGGTCCGGATCCGGCGCCACGAGGACATCCCGGCCGACGAGATGCACGAGCTGCTGCGCAAGGCCGACGACTGGCGCGACGGCGCCACCGAGCGGGGCTTCTCCATGGCCCTCGGGCGCCTCGGCGACCCGGGCGACGGCCGGTGCGTGATGCTGGAGTGCACCGACGCCGAGGGCGAGCTGCGGGCGTTGCTGTCCTTCGTGCCGTGGGGCCCGAAGGGGCTCTCGCTGGACCTGATGCGCCGTGACCGCGACTCCGAGAACGGGCTGATGGAGTTCATGGTCATCGAACTCCTCCAGCGGGCCAAGGAGATCGGGATCACTCAGGTCTCGCTGAACTTCGCCATGTTCCGGTCCGTCTTCGAACGCGGCTCGAAGCTCGGGGCGGGACCCGTGCTGCGCCTGTGGCGCTCACTGCTCACCTTCTTCTCCCGCTGGTGGCAGATCGAGTCGCTGTACCGCGCCAACGCCAAGTACCGACCGATCTGGGAGCCCCGCTTCATGCTCTTCGAGAAGAGCGCCGACCTGCTGCGCATCGGTGTCGCGGCCGGCCGCGCCGAAGGCTTCCTCGAAGCCCCGGGGCTGCTGGGGGCGCCCCGGGACGGAGTCTGGGGCAGGCTGCACCGCAGACACCCGGAGGGCCGGCGGTGAGCGGGGCCCTGAAGGGCTTCGCCCGGCGGGAGTGGGGGTCGTTGTTCCTGACCGTGCGCGGCGCGCTCGCCGCGCGTGGGTGGCGGGCGGTCCCGATGACGCTGGCCGCGGTCTGCCTGACCTCGCTGTTCCAGCTCGTGCAGAACCAGGACTGGGGCTACCGGCCGGTGCAGGCCGTCGGCTCGGTCAGGGCCGAGGACCCGCTGTGGCTCGCCCTGCTGCGCACCCCGTTGTCCCTGTTCGTGCCGGCGCTCGACCTGCCGGTGTGGGGGGCGCTCGCGCAGATCCTGCTGGTCTTCGGCATCGCCGAGATCTGCCTGGGACGGCGGCGGACCCTGGCCCTCGCCTACCTGGCGACGCTCGCCGGCACGCTGTACGCCCGGATCGGCGTCGCCCTCGGGCCGGACGTCCCCCTCGGGCTGCCCGCCTCCGACGCGCGGGTCGTGGACACCGGCCCCTCGGCGGCGGTGGTGGGCCTCGCCGTGTACGTGTGCTGGCGCCACCGGGCCCGGTGGACCGGGGGCCTGGTGATCCTGGCGATGGTGGTCGAGGTGATGGTCAAGAACAACCTGGCCGGCAAGGAGCACCTCGCCGCCATCGCGGCCGTGCTGCTGCTCGTCGGCTTCCTGCGGTGGCGGGAGCGGGGTCAGGACGGCGGCGTGGGGCCGCGGCCCGGGACCCGCTCCTGGAAGCCGCCGATCAGGTCCTGAACCTTCCGGCGCACCCGGCTCCAGCGCTTGTCGTGCCGGTAGGCACGGAGCTCGGCGCGGGCCCGCGCCCGGTGCCGCCGGGCGTAGAGCCGGCGGGCCCACCAGGAGCCCGGGCGGGCCAGCCGTACGGCGCCGACGATCGCGACCAGGGGGATCAGGGTGCCGATCACGGCCAGCCGGAACTTGCCCTTCACCAGGGTGACCAGGACGAGCAGGAAGTTCAGGCCGAGGGTCAGGAGGAAGGAGACCCGGTCCTGGCGTTCCCGCGCGGTCATGTCGTCCACGCCGAGCGGCGAGAAACCGGCCAGGGTGAACAGCACCAGGGCGGCGGTGAGGACCACCACCTCGACGCTCTTGCGGCCGTCCTCCGACCAATAGACGTCGTCGAGGTGGAGGATCAGCGCGAACTCGTCCAGGACGAGCCCGGCGCCGACCCCGAAGACCACGGCGAAGACCGCCGAACCCACGCCGTGGCGGCCGCTGGCGACCGCGCCGAAGCCGCCGAGGACCGTGAGGACGACCCCCGGCACCACGTGGTGGATGTGCAGCCCGCCCGAGGAGACGTTGCCGAAGGGGCCCTTGCCGGCCCGGATGAGCCGGGTGACGGTCCGCGTGACCAGGAAGGTCAGCACGAAGGAGGCCAGGGCCAGGAACAGCGGGAGCTTCCCGGGTTCGACGATGTTGCGCCAGAACCAGTGACCCATGCCACCACCCTCTGCCGGTTGGTCAGATTTCTGACAGTATGGCCGATTTGATCGTCTGACCGGGGCACTACCCTGCGCGGATGGACGGCCTGCGTTTCGCCTTCGGCACCCTCACCGTGCTCCCCGCCCGCATCACCCGCTGGGACCGCGACGCGGCACGCGCCGGGATGCTCTGCGCCCCGCTCGCAGGCCTGGTCGTCGGCCTGGCCGCGGCGGCCGTCGGCGGCGGGTTCCTGCTCCTCGGCGCGGGCCCGCTGCTCGCCGCCGTCCTCACCGCCGCCGTCCCCGCCCTGATGACCCGCGGCCTGCACCTCGACGGCCTCGCCGACACCGCCGACGGCCTCGGCAGCGGCAAGCCGGCCGAGGACGCCCTGCGCATCATGAAGCAGTCCGACATCGGCCCCTTCGGCGTGATCGCGGTGCTCTTCGCCCTGCTCGCGCAGGTGGCCGCGCTGTACGAGCTGTACGGGCGGAGCTGGGCGCACGGCGCGGCCGCCGCCGCCCTCGCCGCGACCCTCGCCCGCCTCGCCCTCACCCACGCCTCCCGCCACGGCGTCCCGGCCGCCCGCCCCGAGGGCCTCGGCGCGGTCGTCGCCGCCACCGTCCCGCTCCGCGCCGCCGCCCTCACGACCGGCCTGGTCCTCCTGCTGTGCGCGGCGACCGGCGCGCTCTTCTCCTGGTACGACGCCCTGCGCACCCTGCTCGCCGCGCTCGCCGCGCTCTGCGTGTCGGAACTCCTGCTGCGGCGGTGCGTGCGGCGCTTCGGCGGGGTGACGGGGGACGTCTTCGGGGCGGTGGAGGAGACGGCGCTGACGGTGGGGCTGGTGGCGCTGACGCTGGGGTGACAGGCGGGGCGACCAGGCCGTGATCCGCGGGGCGGGCAACCTTCCGGCCCGCCGACCGGTCCCCTGTCCGTGAACCGCCGCCCCCCTCCACCGCGAGGCCGTCCTGACCGTCGGCGGCCGGACGCAGCGAGGTCACCTGCTTCGTCGCCTCCCGCTAGCAGGCCCTCCGCCACGCCCCCAGCTCGTACTCCTTGCGCATCGAGCTCAGGCCCAGCTGCCGCGACCGGGGACAGAAGTCCTCCGGGTCCAGCTCGTATTCGACGTGGAAGACCGCCTTGCCCGCCCGGACGAAGGGGACGAGGAGTGCGCACTCGTCGTACTGGGCGCACTGTTCGTTGACCGCGAAGTCGAAGTCGTCGACGAGCTCGGGAATCTGGTCGAGGTCGTTCTTCAGGGCGACGGCGAGGCCGCGGTCGTGGGCGAGACCCGCGATCAGGCGGTTGTAGCGGAGCTGGTCGGCGGCGGTGAGGGGGAAGCCGGTGGGGTGGGCGTAGCCGTCCATGTTGTCGGGTTCCACCGCGTCGAAGCCCTTGGCGCGGCACATGTCGAGACGGGCGGCCATCAGCGGGCCGAGCAGGTCGGTGCGGCGGATGTCGAGCCAGCGTTCGCCCGGCCAGCCGTTGCCCTTGCCGAGGACGGCCTTCGGGAAGCGGCCGGCGTCGGGGCGGAACTCCTCCCAGGCGCCGGTGGACAGGTAGCAGACCACCTTGCGGCCCCGGCGGTGCAGGTCGGCGACGGTGGCCGCGGAGTGGTCGAAGCCGTCGATGTCGTAGACGGGGACGTCCACCGTCGGGTCGAGCCGGCCGCTGAGCTGCCACTGCCAGGCCAGGCCGGGGCGCGGCTGCCAGCGGGGTGCGGGGCCCCGGTCGTCCGGGTCCGGCGGGGTCGTGCAGCCGGCGAGCACCAGCAGCGCGAGGAGGGGCAGAAGTCGTCTCACCGGGCGGGCTCCAGGGTGTGGGGCAGCGTGCCCCAGGGGTGGGCCCCCGTGCCGGGGACCGCGCAGCCGACCGGGGTGACGGGCCGGGCGTCGGCCGGGGCCGCGTACACCAGGTGACAGTAGTGGTCGGCGACCGGCAGCTCCAGGCCGCGGTACGCGTCCCAGGGGCCCTCGAAGGTGACGAGCAGGTCGGCGAGGGCCTCGTAGCCGAAGGCCGGGTGGGCGCCGTGGTTCAGCACGAGGGTGCGTGCCCCGGCGGCCCGGGCCGCGACCGTGAGCCGCCGGTAGTGCGGCAGCGCGGACGGCTCGGTCGGCACCTGGTCGAGGAACGCGCCGTCGGCCCCGTACCAGTCGCGGTGCCGGACCAGGTCGGCGACGACGTCGGGGTGCGGGCGCCGGCCGTAGTCGGTGTCCGCGTAGCCGAGGACGCGCACCCCGGCGTCCCGCAGCCGGGCGGCGACCTCGGCGAACGCGGGGTCGGGCGCCGGGCCCGCGCCGCTCGCCGGGTTGAGGACCACGCCGTACAGGGCGGGGGCCGCCGCGACGACGGCCGCCCACTCCTCGGGGCGGTCGGCGGGGTGCTCGTAGAACGGCACCAGGAGGGAGGGGGACGAGGAGGTCCCGGGAGTCGTGGAGGCAGTCACAGTCCGGCCCCTAGATGCGGTGGGCGGTCGGTCGAACGAGCAGCGCGCAGGTCAGCACGCCCAGCACGGTGGCCGCCGCGCCCGCGGCGACCGTTCCCGCCGCCGGGGCGAGGGCCTGCGCGGTGGCGGCGAGCAGGCACACCGCGGCCGCTCCGGCGACCGCGCCGAAGGCCTGGAGCAGCAGTCCCAGCCACAGCACGGCGCCGACGAGGAGCAGCGAGCCGGTCCTCGGGGCGGACACGGCCGCGGCGCCCGGCCACAGCAGCGCGGCGGTGACGCTGAGGACGAACAGCACCGCCAGGTAGCCGACGAGGCAGCGGGCCAGGGTGGCCGTGACGGCGCGCCGGAACGCGCGCGCCGTCGTCAGCAGCCGCAGCCGGGCCAGGGCCGTGCCGCGGAAGCGGTGCAGCAGCCATTCGGCCGGGCCCATGGAGAGGGTGAGCGCGATGACGGCGTCGGCGCCCGCGTACAGCACGAGCAGCCCGCTGCCGAGGCCGAACAGGCCGTACGGGAGGGAGGCGGCGAGCGGCGGTCCGGCCCGGCCACGAGCGGGGCGGGCGGCGCCGGGGCGGCGGGCTCCCGGGCGCAGCACCAGGGCCGCGAAGGTGACGGTCGCGGTGAGGGAGAGCAGCAGGAGGAGGACCCGCAACGCATCCGGCAGGTCGTGGCGGAACGCGGGGACCGCGCCGGCCAGTGGGAGGAGCGCGCACAGCAGGGCCCGTTCCCGGCCGAGGACGAGCAGGACGGTGGCCGCGGCCAGGTAGAGGGCCTGGCCGGCGCCGAACAGCGCGGCGGGCCCCTCCCCCGGCCGGGCGGCGAGGGCCGCGACGACCGCTCCGGCGAGCGCGCCCGCGGGGGCGCCGGTGAGCAGGGCGCGGACGGCGGCGCGGCGGTCGCCGAGGCCGAGCCAGCTGTAGGCGCGGTGGGCGAGCGCCTGGTTCCACACCCAGCCGGTGACGGCCCCGGCGATGAGCGGCACGGCGCCGGGCGGCAGCCCGTGGCGGCCGGGGCCGGTGGCGAGCAGCGGGGCGCCGAGGACGTAGGCCAGCCCCGGGAGGGCGAAGACCAGGCCGCGCAGCAGACATCCGGCGAGGCCGGTGTACCAGGGGCCCGCGGGCGGGGCCTCGGGGGCGGGGTGACGGCGCTCGGTCCTGGCGTAGAGGTCCTCGGCGAGGGCGAAGGAGTCGGCCCGGCCGTAGGTGAGGCGGATGTGGTCGTCGGTCATGCCGTCGGACTCGAGGATCGCGGCTATCTCGTCGGGATGGACGGCGGCGGCGGTGAGCGCGTCGAGACGGGCGGCGAGTTCGTCGAGCGGGTCGGCGGCGAGCACGCGGGCGCCCGCGGGGGCGGGGCCGGTGCCGGAGGCGGGGCCGGTGCCGGTAGCGGACGCGGGACCGGTGCCGGAGGCGGGACCGGGGCCGGGGCCTGCCGGGCCGGGACCGGACGCGGGACCGGGGCCTGCCGGGCCGGTGCCGGAGGCGGGACCGGGACCGGGGCCTGCCGGGCCGGGGCCAGGTGTGGCGGTGTGAGCGGCGCCCGCGCCGGGGCGGGAGGCCGAGCCCGCGTCCGGCGCCGCGCCACGGCCGGGAGCCGCCCCCGCGCCGCCGGAGGCCGGGCCCGGGCCCGCGCCGGGGCCCGCGTCCGTGCCGGAGGCGGCGGCGGTGCCGGTCGCCGGGGCCGTGGGCCGCGCCGGGGTGGTGCGTTGGCGGGGGATCGGCGGGAGGGCGTCCCGCATCGTGCCGTTGGTCAGCCAGAGGGAGCCGCTCATGCCCAGGCGCCTTCCATCAGGGCCGTACGCCAGGGGTCGGTGAGGCGGACCGTCCAGTCGTCGGGTTCGGGGCGCTCGGTGACGGGGCGGCCGGCGAGTTCCAGGTAGATGCGGCGGAAGCCGTCGACCGAGCGGTGCAGGGTGAAGCGGTCGACGACCCGCTGGCGGGCCCTGCGGGCGAGGTCGGCGCGGCGGGTGGCGTCGCGCAGCAGGTCGCTGAGGGCGGCGGCCATCACGGCCGGTTCGCGGGGCGGGACGACGAGGCCGGTGTCGCCGACGGCCTCGCGCACGCCGCCGACGTCGGTGGAGACGGTGGCCCGGCCGCAGGACATGGCCTCGATCAGGGAGAAGGGGAAGCCCTCGCTGATGGAGGAGAGCACGACGACGTTTCCGGCCGCGTAGGCCCCGGCGACGTCCGAGGCGCGTCCCTCGAAGGTGACGCCGTCGGTGACGCCGAGTTCGGCGGCCAGCTTCTCCAGGCGGATGCGGTAGTCCTCGTTGCCGGCCGGGACCGGGCCGAACAACCGCAGCCTCAGCTCGGGCAGTTCGGCCCGGCAGATCGCGTACGCCCGCAGGAGGGTCTGGACGTCCTTGATGGGGTCGACGCGGCCCACCCAGCTGAGCGTGGGGGTCTCCGGTTCGGGTCCGGCCCAGGGGAAGGCTGCGGGGTCGACGCCGTTGTAGACGGTGCGGATACGGTCGGCGGGGGCACCGCCGCGTTCCTCCCAGCGCCGGTTGTACTGGTTGCACGGGGTGATGAGGTCGGCCTTGCGGTAGCCGAGGGAGGTGAGCTCCCGGTAGAAGCCGAGCAGGAACGATTTGACGGGCCAGCGCTGCGGCTCGGTGCGATAGCCGAGGTAGCGCTCGCGCAGGTAGATGCCGTGTTCGGTGAGCAGGAAGGGCACCCCTTCGAAGTGCTGGGCGGCGAGCGCCGGGAGCGTGGCGAGTCCGCTGGAGACGGCGTGGGCGACGCGGCCTTCGGGGATCGTGGCGGCGAGCGGGCGCAGGGCGTGTTCCAGCAGGTCGGTGGCGGTGAGGGCGTCGTGGACGGTGGGCCGGGCCGCGGCCGTCGGCAGATGCGGCATGGTCCAGATCCACATCAGTGAGCGCAGGGACCGCTCGGAGCGCAGGGCGGTGGTGAGCCGTCCTTCGCGGGCGAGCGCGGCGAGGGCGTAGAGCCCTTCGCCGAAGTCGCAGCCCGCGGTGGGGTCGAGGAGGGAGAGCAGGAAGTGCTCGTAGGTGTCGAGGAAGCGGCGCCGGTCGCGGCCGCGCGGGGCCCGGCCCCGCTCCGGGGTGCCCCAGAGCGGGAACGAGGTGTGGTCGGAGAGGTTCGGCGGCAGTTCCCAGGCGACGGGTTCGCGGCCGCTGCCGGTGAGGGCGAGGACCTGGAAGTCGACCTCGGGCATGCCCCGGATCAGCTGGTCGCACCAGGTGCTGACGCCGCCGTGGACGTGTGGATAGGTGCCTTCGGTGAGCATGGTGACGTGGCGGCCACTGCTCGGCATGTGTGGTGTCCCCCCGGAACGTGAGCTGCTGGTGGCGGGTCAGGTGGTGGGCAGTCGCAGGGTGATGGCGCTCTGGAGCGCCTCCGGCGTGGTCCAGGCGGAGCGCGTGCCGGCGTAGGGGCTGCCGAACGGCGCGGTCCCGAGGAGGAGTTGCCTGCGGGTTCCCTCGGGGGCGGTGAGCGGGACGGCGACGCCGGCGGGCGCCCTGACGGTGACGGTGGCGCCGACGCGGTAGGCGGTGACCTGGCCGGCGGCGAGGGCCACCTCCCAGGCCGCACGGCGGTTCAGCTCGGCGCCGACGTCCCGCTGGCGGGGGTTGACGAGCGGGGTGTGGTCCGCGAACAGCTCCCGGTAGTCGGCGAGGACCTTGTCGAGGACGGGGTAGAGGAGGCGTTCCTCGGCCAGGTTGGACTGGTGGACGTAAGTAGGCCGGGGGTCGTTGCCGAGGACGTGGCGCAGGGCGGTGCGGGCCTCCTGCGGCACGATGTGGGTGGCGTAGCCGGTGGCGGTGTCGAGCGGCGCGGGCAGGCAGGTGGAGGCCGGATCGTTCTCGCAGGCGCCGCTGCCGCCGTCGGCGCGGGAGGTGTGGATCCAGTTGTACTCGTCGGCCATCTCCGCGGCGGTGCCCACGTTGTAGTACACGTTCATGGGGTGGCGGGGCACGGTCCGCGCGGCGTTGGGCCCGGTGCCGACGGAACGCTGCCGCGGTTCGCGGGAGTTGTCGCTCGCGGTCCACCGCACGCCGTTGTCGGCGAGCGCCGGCGCGAGGTTCGGGTTGTCGACGGGCTGCTGCGGCAGGGTCCTGAGGCCGGAGTGCTCGCCGGTGACCAGTTCGCCGCGGTCGACGGCGATGCCCTTGGCGTACGCCCAGTCGAGGTTGTCGCGGATCTGGGCGGAGATCTCGGCGCGGCTCACCCACTTCGTGGCGCCGGCGGCGTCCTCGGCGCAGGTCCAGGGGACGGTCCTGGCGTCCTGTACGCAGCCGAGGAAGGGATGGGTGTAGGTGTGGTTGATCCACCGGTACCGGTCGCGGTCGGCGATCAGGCGGGCGGCGAGCGGGTCGGTGCCGCCGTGCTCGGCCTTCCACTGCTCGCCCTGGCCGCCGTTGTAGACCATGTCGAGGAGGAAGCCGGAGGACGTCTGCCAGGCGGCTGCGTACGCGGCGTCGGCGGCGGTCATCCGGATCGGGTTCCCGCCGGCCCCTCCGTCGCCGCCGGGGCAGTCGAGGTCTCCGGGGGTGCAGTCGCGCACCGGGTCCCAGCGGGCGTCGGGGGCGAGGACGTCGTCGACGTGGACGGAGAGGTAGTTGCGGCTCTGGCCGAGGTGGACGCCCTGGGTGAGCCACTCGACGATGCCGCGGGCCAGGGCCCGGGACTGACGCTGGTGCGGGTTGTAGGCGAAGGTGACGACGAGTTCGCGCCGCCCGTCGTGGGCGTACTCGCCGATCAGGCTGATCCGTCCGCCGTCCGCGGCGGGCATGTCGAGGTAGCTGGTGTAGCCGGGCCGGGGGCGGCCCGCGTAGCCGTAGCTCTCCGAGACGCGCGGGTCGTTGTCCTCGAAGGTCAGCGTCCCGCGCAGGTCGCGGAAGGGGCCGGCCTTCCCGGCGGGTGTGACGTGGGCGCGGGCGCCGTCGAGGACGCCGGACCAGCCGCCGTCGGAGGTGTAGTCGAGGCCGACGCCGGGGTGGGCCCAGGTGGAGGCGTCGACCTGCGGGATGCCGTAGGCCCGCTCGTACGCGGCGAGCGCGGCCTGCTCGGCGGAGTCGGGGCCGAAGGCGGACTCGTGCGGCAGGACGACGCCCTGGTAGCGGGCGCGGGGCCGGCCGGTGGCGCTGTCGGAGGGCTCGCTGAGGAAGGCGGGGGTCAGCAGGGGCCGGCCGGGGTCGGTGAGGTCGAGGGTGCGGTACGGGACGCCGGAGCCCTTCAGCTCGGCGGTGATCGCCTCGATGGGGCTGCTGCCGTCGTCGACGACGAGCACCGTCAGGTCGATCCGCGGGACCGGGTCGGCGGCGCCCGCCTGCGCGGAGGGCACGACGGTGGCGAGCAGCCCGGCGGCGGCGAGCGCGGCGAGCCGGGAGGCCCTGCGGGCGGGCCGGGGCGCCCGGACCGTGCGGGAGGTGCGGAGCCCGCGGGGTGGGCGTGCGGTGGTTCTGGGCGTACGGAATCGGCCGGAGTCCATCGGTGGGTGTCCCCCTCGGCAGGCGCCCGCCGAGGGCGGGGCCTGTGGAGTCGTCGCAGACGGCGCGAAGGGCGGTGGTCTCCCTTGCGCGATTGAGGCGAGTCTGGGACGGGGGCGACGGGCCCGCGCCGTAAACCCGAAAGAGACACCACGGACGAGTGAATCAACGCCGCTGTGAGCGCGGTCGCCGAGCGAGCGTAGGCTCATTACCGGCGCTCATCGGGCCGAAATACGATGCGGCGGGCACGGTCGGCCCATCCCTCGACCGCCACAGAACTCAACGGAAGCGAGAATTCACCACCGTGACTGCTCTCACTCTCAGCACCGCCGGAGCGGCGACGCTGCGCGCCGACGCCGTCGTGGTCGGCGTCGCGAAGTCCGGCAAGACGCTCGTCGTGGCCCCGGGCGCCGAGGCCGTCGACAAGGCCTTCGACGGCGGCCTCGCCGCCGTCCTGGAGACCCTGGGCGCCTCCGGTGCCGAGGGTGAGGCGATCAAGCTGCCCTCCCCCGCCGGGCTCAAGGCCCCCGTCGTCCTGGCCGTCGGCCTCGGCTCCGCCCCCGAGGACGGCGAGCCCTACCGGACGGAGGCCCTGCGGCGTGCCGCCGGTACCGCCGCCCGCGCGCTGACCGGCGCGAAGAAGGCGGCCTTCGCGCTGCCGATCGCCTCCCCGGAGGAGGCCGGCGCCATCGCCGAGGGCGCGCTGCTCGGCGCGTACGCCTACACCGCGTACCAGGAGAACGGCCAGGGCGCGAAGAAGCCGCTGGCCGAGGTCGCCCTGCTCGGCGCCAAGCCCCGCGACAAGGCCCACAAGGCCGCCGCGGAGCGCGCGGTCGCCGTGGCCGAGGAGATGAACCGGGCCCGCGACCTGATCAACCAGCCGCCGAACGACCTGACCCCGGCCGCCTTCGCCGCCGCCGCGCAGGCCGCCGGCAAGGAGCACGGCCTCAAGGTCCAGGTCCTCGACGAGAAGGCGCTCACCAAGGGCGGCTACGGCGGCATCCTCGGCGTCGGCTCCGGCTCGGCGAACCCGCCGCGGCTGGTCCGCATCGCCTACACCCACCCGAAGGCGGAGAAGACCCTCGCCCTGGTCGGCAAGGGCATCACCTACGACTCGGGCGGCATCTCCCTGAAGCCGGCCGGCCACAACGAGACGATGAAGTGCGACATGAGCGGTGCGGCCGCCGTGTTCGCCACCGTCGTGGCCGCCGCCCGCCTGGGCCTCGCCGTCAACGTCACCGGCTGGCTGGCGCTCGCCGAGAACATGCCGTCCGGCACCGCCGTCCGCCCGGGCGACGTGCTGCGCATGTACAGCGGCAAGACCGTCGAGGTCCTCAACACCGACGCCGAGGGCCGGCTCGTCCTCGCCGACGCGCTGACCAAGGCCTCCGAGGAGAACCCGGACGCGATCGTCGACGTGGCGACCCTGACCGGTGCCATGGTGCTGGCGCTCGGCAACCGCACCTTCGCCGTCATGGCCAACGACGACGACTACCGCACCGCGATCCACGAGATCGCCGAGGAGGTCGGCGAGCAGTCCTGGCCGATGCCGCTGCCGGCGGACCTGCGCAAGGGCATGGACTCCCCGACCGCGGACATCGCCAACATGGGCGAGCGGATGGGCGGCGGCCTGGTGGCCGGTCTGTTCCTGAAGGAGTTCGTGGGCGAGGGCATCACCTGGGCCCACCTGGACATCGCCGGCCCGGCCTTCCACGAGGGCGCCCCCTACGGCTACACCCCGAAGGGCGGCACGGGGTCCTCGGTCCGCACCCTGGTGCGGCTGGCGGAGCTCACCGCCGAGGGCGAGCTGTAAGCCGTGCTCGGTACGGCCCCGGGGACGCGCTCCCCGGGGCCGTACGCGTACCCGGTCGCGTCCGCCCGCGACGAAATCCGTAGGTTCGTACGCCTCCGCCACCCGCCCGTACGGACGATCGGCCGTCTCAGTGCCCGGCCCCGCGTCCCGCCATCCGGCAACAAGTGCGAAGATGGGTTCTCGGCAGGACAGGGCCCCCACCACAGGGCCGAAGAAAAGCGGCCGGAACCAGCCGCCGCCCCGTCACCGAAGACGGGCGACGAGCGCACATGCATGGAGGACGTGACGTGGCGAACGACGCCAGCACCGTTTTCGACCTAGTGATTCTCGGCGGCGGTAGCGGCGGTTACGCCGCGGCGCTGCGCGGAGCGCAGCTGGGCCTGGACGTCGCACTGATCGAGAAGAACAAGCTCGGCGGCACCTGCCTGCACAACGGCTGCATCCCGACGAAGGCCCTGCTGCACGCCGGCGAGATCGCCGACCAGGCGCGCGAGGCGGAGCAGTTCGGTGTCCGTGCCTCCTTCGAGGGCATCGACATCAAGGCCGTGCACAAGTACAAGGACGACGTGATCTCGGGCCTCTACAAGGGCCTGCAGGGTCTGGTCGCCTCCCGCAAGGTGACGTACATCGAGGGCAGCGGCTACCTGTCCTCCCCGACCTCCGTCGACGTGGACGGCCGCCGTGTCGAGGGCCGTCACGTCCTCCTCGCCACCGGTTCCGTGCCGAAGTCCCTGCCCGGCCTGGAGATCGACGGCAACCGCATCATCACCTCGGACCACGCGCTGACCCTGGACCGGGTCCCGGAGTCCGCGATCATCCTCGGCGGCGGTGTCATCGGCGTCGAGTTCGCCTCGGCGTGGAAGTCCTTCGGCACCGACGTCACGGTCATCGAGGGCATGAAGCACCTCGTGCCGGTCGAGGACGAGAACAGCTCCAAGCTGCTGGAGCGCGCCTTCCGCAAGCGCGGCATCAAGTTCAACCTCGGCACCTTCTTCCAGTCGGCCGAGTACACCGAGAACGGTGTGAAGGTCACCCTGGCCGACGGCAAGACCTTCGAGGCCGAGGTGCTGCTCGTCGCCATCGGCCGCGGCCCGGTCTCGGCCGGTCTCGGCTACGAGGAGCAGGGCATCGCGATGGACCGCGGCTACGTCCTCGTGGACGAGTACATGCGGACCAACGTGCCCACCGTCTCCGCGGTCGGCGACCTGGTCCCGACGCTCCAGCTGGCGCACGTCGGCTTCGCCGAGGGCATCCTCGTGGCGGAGCGGCTGGCCGGTCTGAAGACCGTCCCGATCGACTACGACGGCGTGCCGCGGGTGACGTACTGCCACCCGGAGGTCGCCTCCGTCGGCATCACCGAGGCCAAGGCCAAGGAGATCTACGGCGCGGACAAGGTCGTCGCCCTGAAGTACAACCTCGCGGGCAACGGCAAGAGCAAGATCCTGAAGACCGCGGGCGAGATCAAGCTCGTCCAGGTCAAGGACGGTGCCGTGGTCGGCGTCCACATGGTCGGTGACCGCATGGGCGAGCAGGTCGGCGAGGCGCAGCTGATCTACAACTGGGAGGCGCTGCCGGCCGAGGTCGCGCAGCTCATCCACGCCCACCCGACGCAGAACGAGGCGCTCGGCGAGGCCCACCTGGCCCTGGCCGGCAAGCCCCTGCACTCGCACGACTGACGCCGACGTCATCTACGGGCGCGACGACCACTTTCCGCAATTCGTGAGGAGCAACTGAAACCATGTCGGTTTCCGTAACCCTGCCGGCGCTCGGCGAGAGCGTCACCGAGGGCACCGTCACCCGCTGGCTCAAGGCCGAGGGCGAGCGCGTCGAGGCCGACGAGCCGCTGCTCGAGGTCTCGACCGACAAGGTCGACACCGAGATCCCCGCCCCCGCCTCGGGCATCCTGGCCTCCATCAAGGTCGCCGAGGACGAGACGGTCGAGGTCGGCGCCGAGCTGGCCATCATCGACGACGGCTCGGGCGCCCCGGCCGCCGCGCCGGCGCCGGCCGCCGAGGCCGCTCCGGCTCCGGCCCAGGAGGCCCCGGCCCAGGACGCGCCGGCCGCCCCGGCGCCGCAGGCCACCCCGTCCACCGACGTCCAGGAGCCGGCTCCGGCCCCGACCGCCGAGGCGGCCGCCGGTGGCGGCTCCGCCCAGGGCACCGACGTCGTCCTGCCGGCGCTCGGCGAGTCCGTCACCGAGGGCACCGTCACCCGCTGGCTGAAGTCGGTCGGCGAGAGCGTCGAGGCCGACGAGCCGCTGCTCGAGGTCTCCACGGACAAGGTCGACACCGAGATCCCGGCCCCGGCCTCCGGTGTGCTGCTCGAGATCGTCGTCGGCGAGGACGAGACCGCCGAGGTCGGCGCCAAGCTGGCCGTCATCGGCGCCGCGGGTGCCGCCCCGGCCGCCGCTCCGGCTCCGGCCGCCCCGGCGCCCGCCGCCGCCCCGGCCCAGGAGGCCCCGGCCGCTCCGGCTCCGGCCCCCGCTCCGGCGGCCCCTGCCGCCCCGGCGCCCGCCCCGGCTCCGGCCCAGCCCGCCGCCCCGGTGGCCGCTCCGGCTCCGGCGACCCCGGCTCCGGCCGCTGCCGCTCCCGCCGCCGCTGCCCCGGCCCCCGCCTCCGGTGCAAGCACCGGCTCCGCTGGAGCGGCTGGCGCCGCGCAGGTCTCTGCGCCGGCGGAGGACGGCGCCTACGTGACCCCGCTGGTCCGCAAGCTCGCCACCGAGAACGGTGTCGACCTGGCGTCCGTCAAGGGCACCGGCGTCGGCGGCCGGATCCGCAAGCAGGACGTCCTCGCGGCCGCCGAGGCCAAGAAGGCCGCCCCGGCCCCCGCCGCCGCAGCTCCGGCCTCGGCGCCGAAGGCCCCGGCCCTGGAGGTCTCCCCGCTGCGCGGTCAGACCGTCAAGATGACCCGCATGCGCAAGGTCATCGGCGACAACATGATGAAGGCGCTGCACGGCCAGGCCCAGCTGACCTCGGTCGTCGAGGTCGACATCACCAAGCTGATGAAGCTGCGCGCCCGGGCCAAGGACGCCTTCGCCGCCCGTGAGGGCGTCAAGCTCTCCCCGATGCCGTTCTTCGTGAAGGCGGCGGCCCAGGCGCTGAAGGCCCACCCGGTCATCAACGCCCGGATCAACGAGGCCGAGGGCACGATCACCTACTTCGACACCGAGAACATCGGTATCGCGGTGGACTCCGAGAAGGGTCTGATGACCCCGGTCATCAAGGGTGCGGGCGACCTCAACATCGCCGGCATCTCCAAGAAGACCGCGGAGCTGGCCTCGGCCGTGCGCGCCGGCAAGATCACGCCGGACGACCTGGCGGGCGCGACCTTCACCATCTCCAACACCGGTTCGCGCGGCGCGCTGTTCGACACGATCATCGTTCCGCCGAACCAGGTCGCCATCCTGGGCATCGGCGCCACCGTGCGCCGTCCGGTCGTCGTGAACCACCCGGACCTGGGTGAGACGATCGCGATCCGCGACATGACGTACGTCGCCCTGTCCTACGACCACCGTCTGGTGGACGGCGCGGACGCCGCCCGCTACCTGACGGCCGTCAAGGCGATCCTCGAGGCCGGCGAGTTCGAGGTCGACCTCGGCCTGTAAGGCGCGGGGCCGAAAGGCAACGTAACAAGCCTCACCTGCGGCGCCCCCGTCCGGATGTGTTTCCGGGCGGGGGCGCCGCCGTATTGTCTAAGTGTCCAGTGACTCCCTAAGGAGCGGCCTCCCATGACCATGCCCGTCGTCCATTCGCTGCGCGAGCAGATCCGCGAGCACATCGTGGAGGGCATCGTCAGCGGCCGCTGGAAGCCGGGCGAGCGCATCGTGGAGCGACGGATCGCGACGGAGCTGGAGGTCTCCCAGACCCCCGTCCGCGAGGCGCTGCGGGAGCTGGAGTCGCTGCGGCTGATCGAGTCGGCGCCCAACAAGGGCGTACGGGTGCGCAATCTGACGGCGGCCGACCTGGAGGAGAGCTACCCGGTCAGGGCCGGTCTGGAGCAGATCGCGGCGGAGCTGGCGGCGCCCCGGCTGTCGGCGGACTGCTCGGCGCTGGAGCCGCACGTGGCGGCCCTGTACGAGGCGGACGCGGCCTCCGACGGCACGGCGCAGGTGCGGCACACGGTGGCGTTCCACCGGGAGCTGGTGAAGGCGGCGGGCAACGGCGTGCTGCTGCACACCTGGGAGGGGCTCGGCATCGAGGTGTTCACGGCCCTGTCGATCCGGTGGCTGGGCACGGTGCAGAAGTCGTACGCGGAGGAGCACCAGGAACTGGTGGAAGCCTTCCGCAGGGCGGATCCGAACATCGGGGCGCTGGTGAAGGCGCACGTGCTGGGCTGCGCCCCGCGCGCCTGACGCACCGGTCCCTTCCGGCCTTCGCGCGAGCGGGTCCGCCTTGACGGCGGGCCCGCTCGTTTGTGCGAGGGAGCTCTCAGAAGCCAAGGCCCACCTACGAAAACAAGGCACCGGGTGCCCTTCTTCACGGCACCCTGTGCCGACTTTGGCGCTTCGGGCATCTTTTTCTCTGCGAAGCTTTGATCGATCATCGATCGGCGGCTTACAGTCTTCGGCGGGCCGTACCCCGGCCCTCCGCCCTGTCCTGCCAGACAAGGCCCCCTTATCTCCACCCCCACCTGTCCGGAAGGCGGCGATCATGACCGATCCCGTAGGCAAGATTCCGAGCGAGCTCGACCAGCTCCCGGACCGTGACACCGAGGAGACCGCCGAGTGGGCGGCCTCCCTCGACGCCGTCACCAAGGCCGCCGGCCCGCACCGGGCCGCCTACCTGATGCGCCGCACGCTCCAGCACGCCGAGGGCGCGGGCCTGGCCCTGCCCAAGCTCCTGGAGACGGACTACGTCAACACCATCCCCACCTCCGCCGAGCCGGTCATCGACGGCGACGAGGAGATGGAGCGGAAGATCACCGCCTGGAACCGCTGGAACGCGGCCGCGATGGTCACCCGGGGCTCCAAGCACGGCGTCGGCGGCCACATCGCCACCTTCGCCTCCGCGGCCTGGCTCTACGAGACCGGCTTCAACCACTTCTTCAAGGGCAAGGAGTCCGGTGACGCCGCCGGCTCCGGCGACCAGCTCTACATCCAGGGCCACGCCTCCCCCGGCATCTACGCCCGCGCCTTCCTCGACGGCCGTCTGAACGAGACGCACCTCGACAACTTCCGGCAGGAGGCCGGCGGCAACGGCCTGCCCTCCTACCCGCACCCGCGCCGCCTGCCCTGGCTGTGGGAGTTCCCCACCGTCTCCATGGGCCTCGGCCCGCTCTCCGCGATCTACCAGGCGCGCTTCAACCGCTACCTGACCAACCGCGGCATCAAGGACGTCTCCTCCTCGCACGTCTGGGCCTTCCTCGGCGACGGCGAGATGGACGAGCCCGAGTCGACCGCCGCCCTCGCGCTGGCGGCCCGCGAGGGTCTGGACAACCTGACCTTCGTCGTCAACTGCAACCTGCAGCGCCTCGACGGCCCGGTCCGCGCCAACTTCAAGATCGTGCAGGAGCTGGAGGCCCAGTTCCGCGGCGCCGGCTGGAACGTGATCAAGTCCCTGTGGGGCAACGCCTGGGACGAGCTGTTCGCGCTCGACACCACCGGCGCCCTGGTCCGCCGCCTCCGCGAGGTGCCGGACGCGCAGGTCCAGACGTACCAGACCCGCGACGCCGCCTACATCCGCGAGGACTTCTTCGGCAAGGACCCGGCGCTCGTCGAGATGGCGAAGCTGCTGAGCGACGACAAGATCCTCGAGTGCTTCCACCTCTCCCGCGGCGGCCACGAGCCGCGCAAGGTGTACGCCGCGTACAAGGCCGCCGTCGAGTTCAAGGGCGCGCCGACCGTCATCCTGGCGCAGACCGTCAAGGGCTTCACCCTCGGTGAGGGCTTCGCGTCGAAGAACGCGAACCACCAGATGAAGAAGCTGTCGACGGACGAGTTCAAGAACATGCGGGACCTCCTCGGGCTCCCGATCTCCGACGCGCAGTTCGTCGACGGCGTGGTCCCCTACGGCCACCCCGGCGCCGACTCCCCCGAGGTCCGCTACCTCCAGGAGCGCCGCGCGGCCCTCGGCGGCCCGGCCCCGGCCCGCCGCGTGCACCCGCTCGCGCCGCTGCCCGCCCCCGCCGAGAAGACCTTCGCCGCCTTCGACAAGGGCTCCGGCTCGCAGTCCGTCGCCACCACGATGGCCTTCGTGCGCCTGATCAAGGACCTGGTCCGCGACAAGGAGACCGGCAAGCGCTGGGTGCCGATCGTCCCCGACGAGGCCCGCACCTTCGGCATGGAGTCGCTGTTCCCCTCGCTCGGCATCTACTCGCCGAAGGGCCAGACGTACGAGCCGGTCGACCGCGACCAGCTGATGTACTACAAGGAGGCCGTCAACGGCCAGATCCTGAACGAGGGCATCACCGAGGCCGGCTCGATGGCCGACTTCATCGCCGCTTCGACGTCGTACGCGACGCACGGCGAGGCGATGATCCCGTTCTACATCTTCTACTCGATGTTCGGCTGGCAGCGGACCGCCGACCAGATGTGGCAGCTCGGCGACCAGCTCGGCCGCGGCTTCCTCGTCGGCGCCACCGCCGGCCGCACCACCCTGACCGGTGAGGGCCTCCAGCACGCCGACGGCCACTCCCCGATGATCGCGGCCACCAACCCGGCGGCGCTGACCTACGACCCGGCGTTCGCCTACGAGGTCGCGGCCATCGTCAAGGAGGGCCTGCGCCGCATGTACGGCGAGGCGGCCGAGGGCGAGGACCAGAACGTCTTCTACTACCTCACCGTCTACAACGAGCCGATGCCGCAGCCGGCCAAGCCGGCCGGCGCCGGGATCGACGAGGGCATCATCAAGGGCCTGTACCGCTTCAACACGGCCGAGTCGGCCGGCCTGGAGCTGCCCGCGAACGCCTCGCGCATCCAGCTGCTGTCCTCCGGCACCGCCATCCACTGGGCCCTGGAGGCGCAGAAGCTGCTCGCCGCCGAGTGGGGCGTGGCCGCCGACGTGTGGTCCGCGACCTCCTGGACCGAGCTGCGCCGCGACGCGCTGGAGGCCGACGCGGCCCTCCTGCGCGGCGAGGAGCGCGTGCCGTACGTCCGCCAGGCGCTGGCGGGCGTGGAGTCCCCGGTCCTTGCCGTGTCCGACTACATGCGTCAGGTCCCGGACCAGATCGCGCAGTGGGTCGAGCAGGACTACAGCTCGCTGGGCGCCGACGGCTTCGGTCTGTCGGACACCCGTGAGGCCGCCCGCCGCCACTTCGGCGTCGACGCCCAGTCGATCGTGGTCGCCGCCCTGGCCCAGCTCGCCCGCCGCGGCGAGGTCCAGGCGACGGCCGTGAAGGAGGCGCGGGAGCGCTACGGCCTGTAAGGGCCACTCGAAAGAGGTCGGTCGAGCGGCACGCATGATGGAGTCATGCGTGCCGCTCGTCTCATCAAGATGGTCCTGCTGCTGCAGAACCGCCCGTCCATGACCGCCGCCGAGCTCGCGGCCGAGCTTGAGGTGTCGGAGCGGACCGTCACCCGCGATGCCCTCGCCCTCTCGGAGGCGGGGGTTCCCGTGTACGCGGACCGGGGCCGGGCGGGCGGCTACCGCCTGGTGGGCGGCTACCGGACCCGGCTGACGGGGCTCGCGCGCGGCGAGGCGGAGGCGCTGTTCCTGTCCGGGCTGCCGGGCGCGCTGCGGGACATGGGCCTTGAGGACGCGGCCTCGGCGGCCCGCCTGAAGGTGTCGGCCGCGCTGCTGCCGTCGCTGGCGGACGCTCCCCGCTCGGCGGCGCAGCGCTTCCACCTGGACGCGCCGGGCTGGTACCAGGAGCCGCAGACGCCCAGGCTGCTCGCTCCGGTCGCGGAGGCCGTCTGGGACGACCGGCCCGTGTCGGCCCGCTACCGGCGGGGTGACGGCGAGGTGGAGCGGGACCTGGAGCCGTACGGGCTCGTCCTGAAGGCGGGGGTCTGGTACGTGTGCGCCCGGGCGGGCACGGCGTGGCGGACGTACCGGGTGGACCGGTTCAGCGCGGTCGAGGTGCGCGAGGAACGTTTCGTCCGGGATCCGGACTTCGATCTGGCGGCGTTCTGGGCCGAGCGGTCCGCCGAGTTCGCGCGCTCGCTGCTGCGGGCCGAGGTGGAGCTGCTGCTCTCGGAGGCGGGGGCGCGGCGGCTGCCGTACGTGACGGACCGGGCGGCGGCCGAGGAGGCGCTGGCGGCGGGGGTCCGGGAGGCGGACGGCCGGGTGCGCGTCACCGTGCGGGTGGAGAACGAGGAGGTCGCCTTCGGCCAGTTGCTGGGGCTCGGTGCGGAGGCGGAGGTCCTCGCCCCGGCGGCGCTGCGCGAACGGTTCGCGCAGGCCGCCCGGGCCATGGCGGACCGCTACCGGTAGCCGGGCCCGGGCGGCGAACGGCCTACCGGTAGTCCTCCACCCGGGTGTCCGGGTCGCTCTCCTTGGCCAGCATGAAGCCCCAGGAGTCGGGCCGGGATCCGTCGGCGTCGGTGAAGCCGTACTCCCGCGCGAGCTGTCCGCTGTCGAGGGACCGGCCGTTCCAGCGGGCCCGGTCGGGGTCGGCGGCGAGGGCGGCGACGGCCCGGCCGACGTAGACGGGGGACTCGGAGACGGCGAAGTCGGGCAGTTGCCTCGTCGCCTCGCGCCAGGTGTCCTCGGTGACGCCGAAGTGGGCGAGCATCTGCTCGGACCTGAGCCAGCCGGGGCTGATCGAGACGGCCGTGCAGGCCGCGTCCGCGAGCTCCTTCGCGAGGCCGAAGGCCATCCGGATCGGGGCGTTCTTGGCGAGGTCGTAGAAGAGGTTCTCGCGGTAGTGGGTGCCGTTGTACGCGGTGGTGCCGTCGGTGACCTCGACGACGAGGCCGCCGGGGTGGCGGATGAGCAGCGGCACCAGGGCGTGCGAGGTGATCAGGTGGGTCTTCACGCCGAGTTCGAGCATCCGCAGGCCGTCGGTGAGGTCGATGTCCCAGGTCTTCTTGCCGAAGGTCGAGCCGATGAGGTGCTCGCCGCCCCAGACGTCGTTGACGAGGACGTCGAGCCGGCCGTGGACGCGGTCGATGCGGTCGGCCAGGTCGCGGACCTGCTCGGGCTCCAGGTGGTCGGTGGGCACGGCGATGCCCGAGCCGCCGGCCTCGGTGACGAGTTCGGCGGTCTCCTCGATGGTCTCGGTGGTGCGGCCGACCTCGCTGACCCGGTCGCGGGTGGTGCGGCCGGTGACGTACACGGTGGCTCCGGCGGCGCCGAGCTGGACGGCGATGGCGCGGCCGGCTCCGCGGGTGGCTCCGGCGACGAGGCAGACGCGGTCGGCGAGTGGCTTCGTTTCAGCGGTCATGCGAGGAGCCTGGCAGGAAAGTACGACATCTTCTGTCCGGATTGTTTTCGGCCCTTCGGCGTGCGTCACCGCGCGCGACCCACGATGCTGGTCCCGTGATGGACGAGACGGAGTTCTGGGAGATCATCGACTCCACCCGGGAGCGCGCCGAGGGCGACCCGGAGGAGCACGCCGACCTGCTCGTCGAGCGCCTGACGCAGCTCGATCCGGACTCCGTGGTCGACTTCGCCCGCCATTTCGAGGCCCGCTACAACCGCGCGTACACCTGGGACCTGCGGGGCGCGGCGGCGGTGCTGCTCGGCGGGGCGGGCGAGGAGGCCTTCGACTGGTTCCGCTGCTGGCTGATCGCCCAGGGCCGGGAGGTCTTCGAGGGCGGGGTGCACGATCCGGACGCGCTGGCGGAGCTGCTGGAGGACTTCGACGAGGAGATCGACGGGGACGGCGAGGAGCTGGGCTTCGCGGCGGACGAGGCGTACGAGCAGCTGACCGGCGCGGAGACGCCGGACCTGGGGATCCCGCCGCCGGGCGCGGAGCCGGAGGGCACGCCGTTCGACCTGGACGACGACGCCGTGCTCGCGGCCCGCTTCCCACGGCTGTGGGCCCGGTTCGGCCCCGGGTAGGGGTACGCGGGGGCCGGACCGGGCTCTCGTAGGGGTACGCGGAGGCCGGACCGGGCCCTCGTAGGGGTATGGAGGCGCCGGACCAGGCCCTGGTGCTACGGAGGCGCCGGACCGGACCCGGTCTCCGTCCTCGTCGGGGGGCTCAGAAGTGGGTGCCGCCGTCGACGCGGACCTCGGTGCCGGTGATGAACTTCCCGTCCTCGCTGGCGAGCATGGCGACGACACCGGCGACGGTCTCCGGGCCGGCGAAGCCGTGGCCGAGGGCGGGGGCGAGCTTGGCGAAGAGGGACCAGTCGGTGTCCTCGGGCAGGCCGGGGCCGACGGACTGCCGGCTGGCGCCGGAGCCGTCGGTCATGCCGGAGGAGATGGAGCCGGGCTGGACGGCGGTGAAGCGGATGCCCTGCTTGGCGTACTCGGCGGCGAGGGCGTGGGTCATGGACTGGATGCCGCCCTTGCTGGCCGCGTAGGCCGCCATGTAGGGGTGGGCGAACATCGCCGAGGTGGAGGAGAAGTTGACGACGGCCGGGCCGTCGCCCTCCAGGAGCGCCGGTATGGCCTCGCGGATGACGAGGAAGGTGCCGGTGAGGTTGATCCGGATCACCTGCTCGAAGGCGTCGAGGCCGGTCTCGTGGGTGTGCGAGGAGCGCAGGACGCCGGCCGCGTTGACGAGCACGTCCAGGCCGCCGAGGGCGGTGACGGCGGCGGCGACGCCCTCGCGCACGGAGCTCTCGTCGGCGATGTCCACCACGAGGGTGGTGAGGCGGCCGGCGGCGTCGCCCGCCTTGGCGACGGTGTCCTTGAGCCCGTCCTCGCTGATGTCGGCGGCGACGACGGTGCCGCCCTCGGCCAGCATGCGCAGCACGGTGGCCTGCCCGATGCCGGAGCCGCCGCCGGTGACGAGTGCGCGGCGTCCTTCGTAACGGGTCAGCTGGTTCATGACGGCAACCTCTCGATCTCAAACCTCCGGAACGGTGGCAACCGTACGCCTTAGTGGCACGTTTTGCCAGATCTGCACACTGTGCACGGATGGCAGCGGCGGGCGTACGCTGGGTGGGGTGAGCACCAAGCCCCCCTCCCTGACGGAGCGCCGCAAGGCCGCCACCCAGCTCGACATCGCCCGCGCCGCCGCGGAGCTGTTCACCGAGCGCGGGCCCGACGACACCACCGCCGAGGACATCGCCCAGCGGGCCGGGGTCGCGCTGCGCACCTTCTACCGCTACTTCCGCTCCAAGCAGGACGCGGTCGCCCCGCTCCTCGCGGGCGGCGCCGACCGCTGGCGCGCCGAACTCGCCGCCACCCCGCCGGGCACGGACCTGGCCGCGGCCCTGGAACGGTCCGTCGCCTCGTCCCTGGCCGCGGCGGGCGAGGAGGCGGCGGAGGGCCTGCGCTGGACCCGCGGGCTGCTGCGCGCGGCGGAGCACGACCCGGCCCTGCGGGCCGTCTGGTACCGGGTCAACCAGGAGTCCGAGGAACGCCTCCGCGACGTCCTGGCCGCCCTCGCGGGCCCCGACGCCGACCCCGTGGACCTCCGCCTGACCGCCGCGGCCGCCACCGCCGCGATCCGCATCGCGCTGGAGACCTGGGCCCCGACGGACGCGCCCCTACGGGGCGGGGAAGGACCGGCGGCCCTGGCGGTGCGGTGCCTGCGGGGCCTGACGGGCGGCATCCCGCTGCCGGGCCGGGACGTGTGATCCCGGGGCCGCCCGTGTTCCCTCCCGCGCCCCGGGGGGCCGAAGGCGGAGCGGTTGCCCGCCCGTGCGGGGCCGAGGGCCCGGCGGGCAGCGGCAAAGGGCAGCGCCCCCTGCGGACCGGTCCGGCGGGGGCGGCGCACGGTCAGTCCGTCAGCGGGCGGCCCATCAGGATGTCGTCCACGTAGGCCCCGTCCAGCAGGAACTCGCCCCGCAGGACGCCCTCGACCCGGAAGCCCTCGCTCTCGTAGAGGGACCGCGCCGGGGCGTTGTGGCCGAGCACGCGGAGGGTGAGGCGGGTGGCGCCGTCGGCGCGGGCGCGGTCCGCCGCGGCGCGCAGCAGGGCGCGGGCCACGCCCCGGCCGCGCGCGGCGGCGTCGACGGCGAGGCCCTGGATCTGGCGGACGTGGGCGTTGCAGGCCAGCCGGGTGGGCGGGACGACCCGGACGTAGCCGACGACCGCTCCCCCGAGCTCCGCGACCAGGAAGTGCTCGGGCCGGTGCCGTTCGTCGTAGAAGGGCCGGCCCGGCTCCGGAGGGGGCGTCACGGCGTGAAGCGGCGACCAGGTGGTGCGGTCCAGCTCGGCGAGGGCGGGCTCGTCGGCGGCTCGCGCCTCGCGTATCCGTATCTCGGGCACGATCATGGTGGTCACTGTGCCACGGCCGGCCGGCGAAGGGGCAGGATGGGCGCCATGCAGCCCTCCTCGCAGCAGCACTCCGAGCAGCCCGACGCGCCGCCGCCGCACTCGTCGCCACAGGCGGACCCGGGGCACCGGCCCCCCTCCCCGCCCCGGTCCTCCCGCCGGCGCGTGGCCGTCACCGGCGCGTCGGGGCTCATCGGCTCCGCCCTCGTGCGCTCCCTGCGCGCCGACGGCCACGACATCGTGCGGCTGGTCCGGCGGCCCGCCAGGACCGCCGACGAGGTGGAGTGGGACCCGGCCCGCCTGTACGTCGACACCGCCGGCCTCGTCGGGGTCGACGCGGTGGTCCACCTCGCGGGCGCCGGCGTCGGCGAGCGGCGCTGGAGCGACGCGTACAAGCAGGAGATCCGTGACAGCCGCGTGCTCGGTACGCGCGCGGTCGCCGAGGCGCTCGCCTCGCTCGCCGACCCGCCCGAGGTGCTGGTCTGCGGAACCGCGCTCGGCTGGTACGGCGACACCGGCAGCCGCGCGGTGGACGAGAGCGCGCCCGCGGGCGAGGGCTTCCTGCCGTCGGTGTGCGTGGAGTGGGAGGCCGCGGCGGCACCCGCCGAGGCGGCCGGCATCCGCGTGACGTACGCCCGCACGGGACTGGTGGTGGCCCGGGAGGGCGGGGCCTGGGGCCGGCTGTTCCCGCTCTTCCGGGCCGGGCTCGGCGGGCGGATGGGCGACGGCCGCCAGTACTGGAGCTTCATCTCGCTGCACGACGAGGTGGCCGCACTGCGGCACATGGTCGACACCCCGTCCCTGTCCGGCCCGGTGAACCTGACCGCGCCCGAGCCGGTCACCAACCGGGAGGTGACGGCGGCGATGGGGCGCGTGCTGCGGCGCCCGGCGTTCCTGCACGTGCCGGCGCCCGCGCTGCGGGTGGTGCTCGGGGAGTTCGCGCAGGACGTGCTGGGCAGCCAGCGGGTGCTTCCGGGGCGGCTGCTGGAGACCGGCTTCGACTTCGCCTTCCCGACGATCGACGACTCGGTACGGGCCGCCGCCCGCTGACGGCGCCCCGGCCACCGGCTCCTGACGCCCCCTCACCCCCGCGCACCGCCCCGTGCTCCCCCGTGCTGCCCGCACGCCCGTCGCGCGCGGCTTCCCTCCGCGGAGGCGGTGCCTAGTCTCTTGCGAACTCGGGCATTCCGGGGGCTGCTTGGGGGCATAGGCCCCACACAGCGCGACCGACCTGGGGAGGGGCACGTGCTCGACAACGCGGACGTCGTCGTCGTGGGAGCCGGGATCGCCGGCCTCGCGACGGCTCATCAGCTGACCGCGGCCGGTCTGTCGGTCAGGGTCCTGGAGGCCGCGCCGCGGGTCGGCGGCCGGATGGCGACGGACGTCGTCGACGGCTTCCGGCTCGACCGCGTGGGCCCGCTGTTCACCACACCGGAGCTGGACGGCGTGACCATGCGCCCGTTCGCCCCCGGGGTGCTGGTGCACAGCGACGGGCGGTACGGGCGCTGGGGCGCGCCGCACGCCCCGTGGAGCGTCGCCCGGAACGCCGGACGCGGGTCTCCGTACGCCCCCCGGGGCGCAGGGGGCGCACGCGGTGTGGCGCGCGCCCTCGCCGGCGCCCCCCGCAATCCGGCCGCCTCGCTCGACCAGGCGCGCCTGGGGGCGTCCCTGGTGCGGCTCGCCACGACCCCGGCCCCGCGGCTGCTGGCCCGCACCGAGCGGGCGGCGCGCGAGGCCCTGACGGCCCGTCTTCCCGCCCGTACCGTCCAGGGGGTGCTGCGTCCGCTGCTCGCCGCGCTGCTCGGCGACCCGGACCTGACGACCTCCAGCCGCCGGGCGGATCTGGCGCTGCGGTCCTTCGCGCGGGGCCGGCTCGGGGTGCCGGAGGGCGGTTCGGGCACGCTGCCGGAGCGGCTGGCGGCCGGGCTGCCGCCGGGCACCGTACGGACCGGGGTCCGGGTCACGGAGGCGTCGATCTCGCGGGTGACGACGGCCGAGCACGGGGTGTTCGGCTGCCGGTCGGTGGTCCTCGCGACGGGCGGGCGGACGGCGGCCGAGCTGCTGCCGGGCCTGCGGGTGCCCGACTACCACGCGGCGACCGTGCTGCACCACACGGCACCGGTCCCGCCGTCGGCCGATCCGCTGCTGCTGGTGGAATCCGACGCGGGCGGCCCGGTGGCGCACACCGCGGTGATGAGCGCGGTCGACCCGAGCCGTGCGCCGGCGGGCCGGACCCTGATCACCTCGACCGTCCTGGGCGTCCCGCCGGACGACACGGAACGGCGGGTCCGCAAGCACCTGGCCACGTTGTACGGCGTCTCCACGGACGAGTGGGAGCTGCTGGGCCTGCACCACACCCCGCACGCCTTCCCGGCGATGCGGCCGCCGTTCGACCCCGAGCGCCCGGTGCGCGTCCTGTCCGGCCTCTACGTGTGCGGCGACCACCGCGCCACCGGCACCCCGGTCGGCGCCCTCTCCTCGGCGCGCCGCACCGCCGCCGCCCTCCTTGCGGACCTGGGCCTGCGGGCCCCGGAACCGGAATCCACCGCCACCCCGGAGAAGGCGGCCTGACCGACCACGACGAGGGGGCCGGCCCCGCGCTCCCGGTGCCGTGCGGGAGGCGTTTCGACCGGGCTCGGCGGAGAGCGACCCGGGCCGCCGGCACGGCCCGGGACGGCGGGCCGACGGAGCTCGGCAGGTGGGGGCTCGGCCGGGCGGAGGGGGCTCGGCCGGGCGACGGCCACGCGGCTGCCCGCGGCACCGAGGCGGGCGCGTGACCCGCCTCAGTCGTGAACGGCCCAGCCGCGAAGGGGCCCGACCGGGCTCGGCCGGGCGAGGCGCGCGGTCGCCCGCACCGCCGGGCGGGCAGCCTGCCACGCCTCGACCGGGGCACGGCACGCGGCCGACAACTCTGCCGAGAGAGGAGGTCGACCCACCTCGGCCCAGCCCGGAGTAGGGGCTCGGCCGGGCGACGGCCACGCGGCCACCCACGGCACCGAGACAGGCGCATGCCCCGCCTCGGTCGTGCACGGCCCAGCCGAGAAGGGGCCCGACCGGGCTCGGCCGGGCGAGGGGCGCGGTCGGCCCCCACCGCCGGGCGGGCAGCCTGCCACGCCTCGACCGGGGCACGGCACGCGGCCGACAACTCTGCCGAGAGGGGAGGTCGACCCACCACGGCCATGACGGCCCCGGGCCGCAGGCCCAGCCCCGAGTAGGGGCTCGGCCGAGCGACGGCCACGCGGCCACCCACGGCACCGAGACAGGCGCTGTCCCTCAGCAGCCGTGAACAGCCCAGGCCGCAGGCCCAGCCGAGAAAGCGGCCCGACCGGCGCCACGGCCGACCGGCAGGCGCGCGGCTGCCCGCGGCACCGAGGCGGGCGCGTGGCCCGCCTCAGCCGAGGGCGGCCACCCGGTCGCGGTAGGTGCGCACGGCGGGGGCGTCGCGGTAGGGCTCCAGGCGGCGTTCGAAGTCGCGGACGTATTCGACGGCGCGTGCCGAGCGCATCTCGGCGGCCTGCTGGGCGGCCTCGGCGCCCAGGGCGCAGGCCTGGTCGAGTTCGCCGAGGGCGAGCCGTGCGGTGGCGAGGACGACCCGGCAGAAGAGGCGGCTGCGGGCATAGCCGGGGGCGCGGAGCTGGAGGGCGCGCTCGGCGTGCTGGGCGGCGGCCCGGTACTGCTGGAGGTCGCGGTGGCAGTGCCCGAACTCGTCGGCGAGCTGGGCCTCGTCGAAGGGCTTGGCCCAGTACGGCACCTCGTCGCCCGGCCGGGCCGCCTCCAGGGCGCGTTCGGCCCGGACGAGGGCGGCGCCGCAAGCCCGGGACTCGCCGAGCACGCCGTGCCCGCGCGCCTCGACCGAGTGCAGCAGGGCCTGGACGACGGGCGGGGCGGCGGAGCCGACGCCCTGCTGGGCGACCCGGGCGAGCTGGACGGCCTCGCGGCCGTGGCCGAGGTAGACGGCCTGGTGGCTCATGGTGACGAGGACGTACGAGCCGTAGGCCCGGTCACCGGCCGCCTGGGCGAGCCGCAGCGCCTGGACGAAGTACCGCTGGGCGAGGCCGTGCGCGGCGATGTCGTACGAGGTCCAGCCGGCCAGCCGGGTGAGGTCGGCGGCGGCGGCGAAGAGCCTGCGGCCGATGCTCTCCCCGTAGGTCCCGCGCAGCATCGGCTCGGCCTCGTGCTCCAGGTAGCGGACGAGGGCCTGGCGGGCGTGGCCGCCGCCGTAGGCGTGGTCGAGGGTGCGAAAGAGCTCGCCGACCGAGCGCAGGGCGGCGATGTCCCCGCTGGTGACCCGCTGCCCCGGGGCCCGGTCGGTGCCCCGCTGGCGGGGGACGGAGTGGCGGCCCTGGGCCGGGACGCGCGGGTCGGCGCCGGCGCCCGCGGTGCCCTTGGCCGCCGAGGCGGCTCCGCCGAGGGGCTCCCCGCGCGCGACCCGTTCGTCGGCCCGGCCGATCAGCCAGTCGCGGCTGGGGACGACGAGCCCGGCCGGGGTGAAGGCGATCTTCCGCAGCTCGGCGTGGCTGCCGGAGTCCTTGCGCCACAGTCCGCTGACGATGTCGACGGCCTCCTCGGGCGTCGCCGCGAATTCGAGGCCCGCGTAGACGGGTGCGCAGGCGTCGAGCCCGAGGTCCTGCGCGGTGAGCCGGCGGCCGAGGCGGCGGGTGAAGACCTCGGCGATCAGGGCGGGGGTGGTGCCGCGCGGCTGCTGGCCGCGCAGCCAGCGGGTCACGGAGGTCTTGTCGTACCGCAGGTCGAGCCCGTGCTCCAGGCCGAGCTGGTCCACCCGTCTGGCGAGGCCCGCGTTGGAGAAACCTGCTTCGGCGATGAGCGCGGCGAGCTGGCGGTTCGGGATGCGCTGCGGGGGTCGTTCCGTCATCAGCTGTGCGGTCTCCTGCCTTCCGGGCCCCGGGTGGCAGCCCGTATCGACCCTCATGGCCCTCATGGAACGGCGTGAATTTAGCGGTAGGAACCGCCTTCACCACCACCTCCGCCCCACATTCATCCGATCGTGTGAGGAACCGATGGAAGGGTTGCCGACGGCCGGTGACCAGCGGCGCAGCCGGGGGGACGGGCACCCGGCCGAGAGCCGGGGACGGGACGGCGATGCGGCGGGGACGGGACGGTGACGGGCGGGTCGACAGAGGCGACAGTAGGGAGGGCGCGAGAGGGAGAACCGATTCTCCCGGCGGGGACACGCCGTGACGTTCGGTGCCGGACGCCCGGCCTCCACGACCGTTTCCACGACCGTCCGTCACGCCCGCCCGGGTCCCGTACACCTGCCGGACGGCTGTTCGCGCCGTCGCCGTACAGTGGCATGGGCGCGAATGACGCATGGTGCCGAGCCGGCTCCCGCCCCGGGACGATCCCCGGAACCCGGCCCCCGGCACCCAGGAGGAGGCATTGCCGTGAGTGAGCTGCGATTCGTCCGTCTGGGCTTCGGCGAGGACGCCGTCGACTACCAGGTGGCGTGGGACAAGCAGCGCGAGGTGCACGCCGCCCGGTTCGCCGACGAGGTCGAGGACACCTGTCTGCTCCTGGAGCACCCGCCCGTCTACACCGCGGGCCGGCGCACGGAGGAGAGCGAGCGCCCCCTGGACGGGACGCCGGTCGTGGACGTGGACCGCGGCGGCAAGATCACCTGGCACGGCCCCGGCCAGCTGGTGGGCTACCCCATCCTGAAGCTGCCCCGTCCGGTCGACGTGGTCGCCCACGTCCGCCGCCTGGAGGAGGCGCTGATCCGCACCGCCGCCGAATTCGGTCTGGAGACCACCCGGATCGAGGGCCGCAGCGGCGTGTGGGTGCTCGGCGACCCGATCGAGCAGCGGCCCGCGCTCGGCGGGCTCTCCCTGGACTTCGACCCGCGGCTGAACGACGACGAGTTCGACCCGCGGCTGAACGGCCCGGAGTACGCCCCCTCCAACGCCGGGCAGCGGCGTGAGGACCGCAAGCTCGCGGCCATCGGCATCCGGGTCGCCAAGGGCGTCACCATGCACGGCTTCGCCCTCAACGTGAACCCGGACAACACCTGGTTCGACAAGATCATCCCGTGCGGCATCCGGGACGCCGGCGTGGCCTCGCTGGCCAACGAGCTGGGCCGGGACATCACGATCGAGGAGGTGCTGCCGGTGCTGGAGAAGCACCTGCGGGACGTCCTGGAGAACGCGGAGCTCAAGCCGCGGGAGATCGAGCGGGCCTCGGCCTGAGGAATGCCGAGCTCTGGCCACGGGTTGGCCTGAGCGTCAGGGCATGAGAAGCCATGGGCGTACCCTGGTGTGCGCCGAAGAATCGAAGCTACAGGAGCCGATGTGTCCGCAGTCGCACCCGACGGACGCAAGATGCTGCGCCTGGAGGTCCGGAACAGCCAGACCCCCATCGAGCGCAAGCCCGAGTGGATCAAGACCCGGGCGAAGATGGGGCCCGAGTACAACAAGCTGCAGGGCCTCGTGAAGAGCGAGGGGCTCCACACGGTCTGCCAGGAGGCGGGCTGCCCCAACATCTTCGAGTGCTGGGAGGACCGCGAGGCGACCTTCCTCATCGGTGGCGACCAGTGCACCCGCCGCTGCGACTTCTGCCAGATCGACACCGGCAAGCCGCAGGCCCTCGACCGTGACGAGCCGCGCCGCGTCGGCGAGTCCGTCGTCACGATGGACCTGAACTACGCCACCATCACGGGCGTCGCGCGCGACGACCTGGAGGACGGCGGCGCCTGGCTGTACGCGGAGACCGTGCGCCAGATCCACCAGCAGACCGCGGAGCGTGCCGCCGGCCGCACCAAGGTCGAGCTGCTGGCCCCCGACTTCAACGCGGTGCCGGAGCTCCTGGAGGAGGTCTTCGCCTCCCGCCCCGAGGTCTTCGCGCACAACATCGAGACGGTGCCGCGGATCTTCAAGCGGATCCGCCCCGGCTTCCGCTACGAGCGCTCCCTGGACGTGATCACCAAGGCCCGCGACTACGGTCTGGTCACGAAGTCGAACCTGATCCTCGGCATGGGCGAGACCCGCGAGGAGATCAGCGAGGCGCTGCAGCAGCTGCACGAGGCGGGCTGCGAGCTGATCACCATCACCCAGTACCTGCGTCCGTCCGTGCGGCACCACCCCGTGGAGCGCTGGGTGAAGCCGCAGGAGTTCGTGGAGCTGAAGGAGGAGGCCGACGAGATCGGCTTCTCCGGCGTGATGTCGGGCCCGCTGGTCCGTTCGTCGTACCGGGCGGGAAGGCTGTACCAGCAGGCGATGGAGCAGCGCAGCCGAGCCGGAGCGTAGGTGGGGGGTCCGCCCGAGGAACGAGGGCGGGCACCCGGCCGCAGCGGTGGCGAGGCGGAGCGCGACCGAAGACCCGAGCAGCGCAGCCGAGCCGGAGCGTAGGTGCGGGCACCCGGCCGCAGCGGTGGCGAGGCGGAGCGCGACCGGAGACCCGGTCCGTCCGTCGCGCCGGGCCGTCTGCCCCTTGTCCGCGCATCGGTGCGGTCGTCCGTACGTCGTACGGACGACCGCACCGGCGTGTCATGAGCTTCATCGGTGTTTGACCACCGGGTCACACCCTGGTAACACCAATCTGTGAGGCTGTTCTCACTCACCGCCATCAAGCGCTCACGGAGGCCCTCGCCCATGCAGGCCGCGCACATCCGAGCCCACGCGATTCCGTCCGTCACCGACGCCCTGAAGGCCGTCGAGTCCGTGCTGCTCGCCCGCGGGCACCGCACCGCCCGGCGTAACGCCTGGACCTCGGTTCTGGAGGACCGCCGGCACGCCAAGGACCGGGTGGAGGCCCAGCACGTCCTGGAGGCCGTGGCGGGCCGGGCTTCCCGGGCCACGTAAACTTCAGGGCATGGCGAGGAAGGCAAACACGGGCGGCGCTGACGCCGCGAACCCAGGGCGACTGAAGCAGATCGCCCTCACGTACAAGATGACCCGGAAGGCCGACCCGAAGGTCGGTCTCGTCGTCGCGGGCGTGGGCATCGTCGTACTCGGTGTCCTCCTCGCGATCGGCTTCCTGATCGGTCACCCGGTCTACCTGGGCATTCTCGGTTTCGTTCTGGCCTTCCTGGCGATGGCGATCGTCTTCGGCCGGCGTGCCGAGAAGGCGGCCTTCGGTCAGATGGAGGGCCAGCCGGGCGCCGCCGCGGCGGTGCTGCAGAACATCGGGCGCGGCTGGACGACGACTCCGGCGGTGGCGATGAACCGCAACCAGGACGTCGTGCACCGCGCGGTCGGCCGCCAGGGCATCGTGCTGGTCGCCGAGGGCAACCCGAACCGGCTGAAGACGCTGCTCGCGGCCGAGAAGCGGAAGATGGCCCGGATCGTCCCGGACGTGCCGGTCACCGACATCATCGTGGGCAACGACGAGGACTCGGGCCAGGTGCCGCTCAAGAAGGTCCGTACGAAGATGCTGAAGCTGCCCCGGGTGCTCGCGGGCCCCCAGGTGACGGCGACGAACGACCGGCTGCGGGCGATGGGTGACCTGATGAGCAACATGCCGCTGCCGAAGGGTCCGATGCCGAAGGGGATGCGGATGCCGCGCGGCGGCAAGATGCGCTGAGGCCCTGCCTGTGCAAAGGGGGGCGCCCCGGACCGATCCGGTCCGGGGCGCCCCCTTTTTCGCGCGTCACGGGTTCTCGTGTGTCACGGGTCAGATGCGCACCTGGACGGCGCCGGAGAAGCGGTCGTGCAGGCCGCGGCCGTCGCGGTCCCAGATGAGGGCCGGGAGGGCGAGGCAGACGAGGAGGCTGCGCAGGGCGACCCGGACCAGGCCGAGCCGGCCGCCGTCGACGGAGACGACGCGGAGCCCGAAGAGCCGCTTGCCGGGGGTGGAGCCGATGGTGCCGATGGTCAGCATGCTCAGGACCAGCAGGATGAGCAGGGCCCAGTTGCCGGTGGCCTGGCGATAGCCGTCGGTGATCAGGCCGTATGCGATCAGCATGCAGAGGGCCCAGTCGACGGCGAGGGCGCCGAGGCGGCGGCCGGGGCGGGCGATCGAGCCGGGGCCGTCCTCGGGCAGGCCGAGCTGCTGCCCGCGGTAACCGAAGTCCACGCCCGCTTGCTCGGCCGCGGCGCGCGGTCCGGAGAGCCATGATCCGAGTGCTTGCCTGTTGTCCACCCGACCACGGTACTGCGCCCGTTTTTGATCACTTCGGCCTGGGTCGGGCTCGGGCGGCCGGGAGCGCGGGGGCCGGGGCGGCGCACCCGCGCCGGTTAACTTCGACGAAACAAATGGGTCATGCTTGAGAAATCCCGTCTGCCTATGGTCGGGTCCTGCGTGTGCCACCGCACTGGCCGCACGACCGAGCTGCAACCCCGCCCCTCCCCGGGCCGGGAGTAGGAGGAGTTGGATGTTCCAGAACGCCGACGAGGCCAAGAAGTTCATTCAGGACAATGACGTCAAGATGGTCGATGTCCGTTTCTGCGACCTTCCGGGCGTGATGCAGCACTTCACGATCCCGGCGACGGCGTTCGACCCGTCCGAGGAGCTGGCCTTCGACGGTTCGTCGATCCGCGGCTTCCAGGCCATCCACGAGTCGGACATGGCCCTGCGCGCGGACCTGTCGACGGCCCGCCTGGACCCGTTCCGCCGCGACAAGACGCTGAACATCAACTTCTTCATCCACGACCCGATCACGGGCGAGCAGTACAGCCGTGACCCGCGCAACATCGCGAAGAAGGCGGAGGCGTACCTGGCCTCCACCGGCATCGCCGACACCGCGTACTTCGGTCCCGAGGCCGAGTTCTACGTGTTCGACTCGGTCCGCTTCGAGACCTCGGCGAACCAGGGCTTCTACCACATCGACTCCGAGGCCGGCGCCTGGAACACCGGCAAGGAGGAGGACAACCGGGGTTACAAGGTCCGCTACAAGGGCGGCTACTTCCCGGCCCCGCCGGTCGACCACTTCGCCGACCTGCGCGCGGAGATCTCCCTGGAGCTGGAGAACGTCGGCCTCAAGGTCGAGCGCCAGCACCACGAGGTCGGCACCGCCGGCCAGGCGGAGATCAACTACAAGTTCAACACGCTGCTGGCCGCCGCCGACGACCTGATGCTCTTCAAGTACATCGTGAAGAACGTCGCCTGGCGCAACGGCAAGACCGCGACCTTCATGCCGAAGCCGATCTTCGGCGACAACGGTTCGGGCATGCACGTCCACCAGTCGCTGTGGACCGGCGGCGAGCCGCTCTTCTACGACGAGCAGGGCTACGCGGGCCTCTCGGACACCGCCCGCTACTACATCGGCGGCATCCTGAAGCACGCCCCGTCGCTGCTGGCCTTCACCAACCCGACGGTGAACTCCTACCACCGCCTGGTCCCGGGCTTCGAGGCGCCGGTCAACCTCGTCTACTCGCAGCGCAACCGCTCCGCCGCGATGCGCATCCCGATCACGGGCTCCAACCCGAAGGCCAAGCGCGTCGAGTTCCGCGCCCCGGACCCGTCCTCGAACCCGTACCTCGCCTTCTCGGCGCTGCTCCTCGCGGGCCTCGACGGCATCAAGAACAAGATCGAGCCGGCCGAGCCGATCGACAAGGACCTCTACGAGCTCGCCCCCGAGGAGCACGCGGGCGTCGCCCAGGTCCCGACCAACCTCGAGGCCGTCCTCAAGGCGCTCGAGGAGGACAACGAGTACCTGCAGGCCGGTGGCGTCTTCACCGCCGACCTGATCGAGACCTGGATCGACTACAAGCGCACCCACGAGATCGCGCCGATCCAGCTGCGTCCGCACCCGCACGAGTTCGAGCTGTACTTCGACCTCTAAGCCGGAGCTCGCCAACCGGATCCGCCGAGGCCCGTCGCCCCCTCCCGGGGGCGGCGGGCCTCGCCGTTTCCGTGACGGGAATACGCAAGGTGACGAACAGGTGAACGACTGACGAACTCTCAGCTGTACCCTTGAGTAGGAGTCTCACGCTCCGCAACTGGTCGATAGCGTGGGGTCGTCGCGGCCGCCACACCCGGAGCACAGGGCTCCGCTGGGACTAGTTGGCGCGATGAGGACATCCGAACGTGACTCAGGCGGCATATGCCCCTGCCGAGACGCTCCGACTTCAGCCGTACACCGACCACTGCCGTGTCATCGCCGAAGAGGGCGCACACGTGGTCATCGGCGTCTCACCGGGAAACAGCTATTTCACCGCCCAACGGCTGCGCGATCTGGCGCGCTGGGGGCTGGACCACTTCGATCGGGTCGATCTCGTCTACACCGATCTGCATGTCGCCGACATGTACGAGGCCCTCGGCTACGGGGCCGACGAAGCGCGGCGCAAGGCCGTGAAGAACCTGCGAGGAGTACGGGCGAAGGTCGGCGCGGCCGTCGCCGAGACCGATCCGACGGGCGTCCGGGTGCGGGCCCGGGGGATGTCGGAGTTCGGGGCGGTGCCCGCGTACCAGGAGCTGCACCGGCGGGTGGTGGCGGCGGTGGCCGGCGACCCGGTGGTGCGGGAGACGTGTGACGCCCTCGCCGGGATCTTCCTGGCCGGGAAACTGACGCCGGGGCAGGAGATCAGCGAGCGGCAGCGGCAGGTGTGCCGGGCGTACATCTGCGCCGAGGTGCCGCTGTTCCTGGACACGCCCGCGATCCTCGGGGTGCCGTCCTCGCTCAACTGCTACCACCAGGCACTGCCGTTGGCCGACCTGCTGTACGCCCGGGGGTCCGGGCTGCGGGCCTCGCGCAATCAGGGGCACGGCATCCTCACCCCCGTCCCGTCCGCCGAAGGAGATGCGCGATGACCCGTCCCACCGTCGACCTGCCGGCGTTCCCCTTCGACTGGAACGGCACCCGGCTGCCCGCCGAGATCGAGGAGCTGCGGGCCGAGCCCGTGCGGAAGGTGCGGACCATCGCCGGGGCGGAGGCCTGGCTGGTCTCCTCGTACGAGCTGTGCCGCCAGGTGCTCGACGACCCGCGGTTCAGCCTGAAGGACACCTCGGCGCCGGGGGTTCCGCGGCAGTACGCGCTGACGATCCCGCCGCACGTGGTGAACAACATGGGCAACATCACGGGCGCGGGGCTGCGCAAGGCGGTGATGAAGGCCATCAACCCGAAGGCGCCCGGCCTCGAGGAGTGGCTGCGCGCACGGGCGGGCGCCCTGGTGGACGCCATGGCCGCCGAGGGGGCGCCCGGTGAGCTGCGGGGCTCGTTCGCCGACCCGTACTCGGCGGGCCTGCACTGCCGGATCCTCGGGATCCCCGAGGAGGACGCGCCGCGGCTGCTGCGCAGCCTGGACGTGGCGTTCATGAACGCGCCGCGCGAGATCGAGGCCGCCCGGCTCAACTGGGACCGGGACATCGCCTACATGGTCGAGCGCCTCGACGATCCGGCGACCACCGGGCTGATGGCGGAGCTGGCGGCGCTGCGCGACGATCCCGACTACGCGCACGTGACGGACGAGATGCTGGCCACGGTCGGTGTGACGCTCTTCGGGGCAGGGGTGATCTCGACCGCCGGGTTCCTGACGATGGCGCTGGTGTCGGTGCTGACCCGGCAGGACGTGCGGGAGGCGCTGACCGGGGGCGGCGGGGTCGCCGGGGCGATGGACGAGCTGCTGCGGGTCAACCTGTCGATCGGCGACGGGCTGCCGAGGCTGGCGCTGGAGGACGTGTGGCTCGGTGACGTGCTGGTGCGGGCGGGCGAGCTGGTGCTCGTGCTCGTGGAGGCGGCCAATCACGATCCGGACCGCTTCCCGGATCCGCTGGCCTTCCGGCCGGACCGGGAGAACGCCTCCGACCATCTGTCCTTCGGCGGCGGAGGGCACTACTGCCCGGCGACCGCGCTCGGCAAGCGGCACGCCGAGATCGCTCTGGAGACGCTGCTCGAACGGCTGCCGGCGCTCCGGCTCGCGGTGCCCGTCGAACAGCTGGTGTGGCGCACCAACTTCATGAAGCGACTGCCCGAGCGGCTGCCCGCCGCCTGGTGAGCCGTCCCGGGTGACGGGGCGCTGCCCGGCACGGGCCGGGCAGCGCCTGGGGGTCAGCGGCTGTAGCGGATCAGGGCGCGGACCATGTGGCAGGTGGTGTCGGAGGGCGGGTGGATGCCGAGCTGGGTGGCGGTCGTGCGTATCTTCGCGTTCGTGGCGCGGGAGGGCAGGTAGACGCCCGCGTCGAGCAGGGCGATCGCGAGGCGCATGGCCTTGAGTCGGCGGTTGTGGGTGACGTACCACTCGCGGGGGCGGCCCGCGGGGAGCGGCTTCTTCTGGAGGGGCTTCCAGGGTTCGAGGGACGGTGTCCGGATCATGGCGACTGCCATGGGCGACCTCCTGGCGAACGGTGGACGGGGGCCCTCCCCGGGACCCTCGCCTTCACCCTCGATTTTAGTGGTGACCACTGACAATCGTCCCTGGCCAGAACGGCTTTCGCGGGGTGTGCGGGCGGTACGTTGGGAGGCATGGAGATCTGGATCAACCCCGCCTGTTCCAAGTGCCGCAGCGCGCTGACCGTGCTGGACGCCGAGGGCGCCGACTACACCGTGCGGCGCTATCTGGAGGACGTGCCGTCGCCCGAGGAGATCCGGGAGGTGCTGGAGCGGCTGGGCCTGGAGCCGTGGGACATCACGCGGACGCAGGAGGCGGCCGCCAAGGAGCTGGGCCTCAAGGAGTGGCCGAAGGACGCGGAACACCGGGACCGCTGGGTGGAGGCGCTGGCGGCGCATCCGAAGCTGATCCAGCGGCCGATCATCACCGCCGACGACGGCACGGCGGTCGTCGCGCGGAGCGAGGAGGCCGTGCGGGACGCGCTGTCCCGTTGATGCTCCGCCTCAGGCGAAGTGGCGGGCGATCCGGGCGTGGGCGCCCGGTGGGGCTGCCACGGGCAGGGTGAAGTGGGTCGCGTCGGGCAGGGTCTCCGTCTCCACGCCGGGGGCGGCGGCCCGGGCCCGGCGGGCCACGGCGGCCGGGTCGTGGACGCGGGACCGGCCGGCGAGGAGGACCAGCGTCGGTGCCTCCAGGGCCGCCAGCCGCTCGGGCGCGGGCCTGGGACCGGTGACCGGGCGGACGGTGGGGACGGTCGCGGCCAGGGCCTGGAGTCGCCGCCAGTCCGGGTCGAGCACGGCACCCCGCGTCTCCCAGTCGAGCAGGGCGGTGACCCGGGCCGGGCCGGGGCGCAGCAGCACCGGCAGGGCGCGCAGCAGGAAGCGCGGGGCGTAGCCGGTGAAGCAGTTCGTCGGGTCGAGCAGCGCGAGGCGGTCGACGCGGTCGGGGGCGGCGAGGGCGTAGTGCAGGGCGATCCAGGCGCCGTAGGAGTGTCCGACGAGACCGACCCGTCCCGGCGCCCGGCCGCCGGAACGGTCGAGCGCGCCGAGCAGGGCGTCGAGCCAGCCGGTGAGGTCCCCGGCGGTGCGGAGGGGGCGGCCGGGGTCGGCGACGCTGCGGCCGGGTTCGCCGACGAGGTCGACGGCGTGGACGCGGTGGGCGGCACCCAGCGCGGCGGCCGTGCCGTGCCAGCCGGTGGCCGTGGCGCCGCCGCCCGGCAGCAGGAGGACGGGCGGGGCGTCGGCGGGGCCGTGGCTGATGAGGTGGGTGGTGCCGTACGGGGTGGGCACCCTGGTGGTCGTGGTGTCCCCCGGCCACCTGGCGAGGACGGCGTCGTAGGCCCGGTCGAACCGTTCCCGTGCCATGCGCGAGTCCTCTCCCCCGGTCCGCGTGGTCGGCACCCTACCCCCGCCCGTCAGACCGTCACCATGGGTGCCGCGGCTTCCGCCCGGGCCAGGATCTCGGTGAGCCGCGCCCCGAAACGCACGTCGCAGGAGTGCGGCTCGCCGGTCCGTATGGCCTCCAGGAGGGCGTCCACCGCGCCGCCGAAGGCGTCGAGGGCGCCGTCCCAGCCGGGCATCGTCGACCGGCCCCGCTCCCCGTACAGCGAGAGCGCGGCCTCGCTCGCCGCGGGCGGGGCGCTGAGGGTGAGCGTGGCCGTGCTGCTCGCGCCGGAGGTGTGGCGCAGCACCAGGTGGCGGGTGTCGGCGGGGCCGGCCGCGCAGGTGACGGATGTGACGTCGCCGAGGACCGGCAGGAACACGGACAGGACGTGCGGGCCCACGTCCCACAGGCCGCCCTTCTCGCGCCGCCAGGGCGAGGCGGCGTAGGCGCTGGCCGAGCCGGGGGCGAAGAGCGAGCCGAGCCAGTGCGCCTCGCCGAGGAACCAGCCGCCCACCGCCGCCTGTTCGTCGATCCAGCGGGCGGTGGCGGGGGCGAACCGCAGGGTGCAGAACACCACGGACGCGACCTGGGCCTTGGTCACCGCGTCGGCGACCTCGCGGGCCGTCGCCGCGGAGGTCGCCACCGGCTTGTCGAGGATCACGTGACAGCCGGCCTCCGCGGCGCGCACGGCCAGTGGCGCCTGGACGTCCGGCGGCAGGGCGAGGGCGACGGCGTCGCTCGCGGCGAAGAGGGCGTCCACGTCGTCGTGGGCCCGGGTGCCGCAGGCGGCGGCCAGCGCGGCGGCTGCCTCGGGGCGTCTGCCCCACACTCCGCTGAACTCGACGCCCGGGTGGGCGGCGAGGGCGGGCGCGTGCGTGCGCTCGGCCCAGGGGCCGGTGCCGAGGAGACCGATACGGGGCTTGCCGCCCGGGAGCTTCGTCATGCCCACCAGTCTGCCGGGCCGCCGTGGCTCCCGGCTCCGGGATCCCCCCGAGCGGTCCCCGGTCCGCCCCGGAGCGCACGCTCCGGGCGCGCCCCGCACCCCCGGCCGCCCGCCACGCGCCCCGACACCTCGCGCCCACCGTCCGGCCCCGTGCACCACGGCAACCAGCCCCACCGCGCCCGGCCCCGTGCACCACGGCAACCAACCCCACCGCGCCCCGCCCCACGCACCACGGCAACCAACCCCACCACACCCGGCCCCACGCACCACGGCAACCAGCCCCACCGCACCCGGCCCCACCGCGGGCCGGCTTCGCCACACCCGGCCCCACCGCGGGGCCGGTTTCGCCACGCCCGTCAACGCCCCCGCGCCCGCCGTCCGGCACCCGCCGTGCGCCGGGTCCCCGCCCCACCGTGCCCGCCCACGCCCCCGGTCGCCCTCCCCCGCCACCACCCGGATATCCGGTGGACCGGCGCCCCTCCCCCGGTGTTAGCGTGCTCCGGCCGGCCGCGGGACTCCGGTGCGACTTCCGGGACCTGCCTCTGAAGCAACGTATTCGCTGTTCGCGCCCCCATTCCCCGGCCGGCACCCGTGAACGGAGAGAAGGAATGTCGTCCGACCTCGTCGCCGCCGAGGACGTGCTCCTCTTCGTCAACGCGGCCGTCACGGCCACCGGCCAGCGGGAGTTCCGCGCCACGGCCGGGGAGCAGCGGCTCTCCCTGGCGTTCCTGCACGAGTACGTGCGGGTCAACTACCGCCCGCTGTACGCCGCCGCGCTCGCCCTCGACATCAACGACCACAACGCCGCGCTGATCGTCGAGGCGCTGCTGCGCACGCCGGCGGAGGCCGAGCCCCTGGAGGGCCGGCTGATCGCGGCGCGGCTCGCGAAGATGCCGCCGCAGCGCGTCTACCGGGTCTTCCGCGCCCTGCGCGCCGCCGGGGTGAACAACCGGCGCACCCGGGCGATCGTCCGCGACTGGCTGGCGGGCCGCCCCGATCTGGCGCACGACGCCGTGAAGTACCGGCCCGGTCTCAAGGCCGCCGCCCGGCACGCGCACCTCCCGCTTCCGGGCGGCCACGGCGGCGAGACCGGCGACTTCCTCTTCGCCCCGGGCCGTCGCGCCCGCTACGCACAGCCCGTTCTGGAGGCGTTCCGCCGGGCGCGCCACGAGCAGGGGGCGCTGTACGAGCTGCCGTTCACGGTGGCGGAGGGGTTCGCCGCCCGGCACGGGATACCGCGCGAGGTGTTCCTGGAGCGGATGGCGTCGCGGATGACGCGCCTGGAGCGGCTGCGGAACCGCCCCGCGGCGACCGGGGCCGATCTGTCCGTGATGCCGCTGACCCGGCTCGCGCTGTACGTCCTGTCCCTCCCCTTCGGGGAGCGGAGGGAGCGGCGCGCGGAGCTGACGGGGGCGCTGCGGGCGGCGGCGCGGCGCGTGGCCGGGCCGCACGCGGGGAGCTGGGGCCGGGTCGCGGCCGTGCTCGACGACAGCTGGTCCTCGTCCGGTTCGGCGGTGAAGCGGCGCCGGCCGCTGGCGGTCGCGCTCGGCTGCCACTTCCTCCTGGAGGCCCTGGCCGCGCCGGGCGCGTACACGGCGCACTGGACGTCCGGGGCGCGCGATCCGCTGCTCGTACGGCCCTTCGGCGCCACACCGCTCGGGATGCGGATCGTCGACGCCCTGGAGGACGCTCCGGAGCGTCTGCTGATCGTCTCGGACGGCTGGGACAACGCGCCGCCGGGGCTGGCGGGAGAGGTGCTGCGGGTGTGGCGCTCGCGGCTGGATCCGCAGCGGCGGACGAGCGCGGTCCATGTGAACCCCGTATACGACGCGGACGTCTTCGACGTGCGCCGGCTGGCTCCCGGGGTGCCGACGGCCGGGATCCGGGACGCGGAGGACCTACCGGCGCTGGTCGAGATCGCCCGCTTCGCTGAGGGCCGGGAGAGGCTCGCCGGGCTGCGGGCGTATCTGGACCGCCGGGTGGGGCTGTTCCTCGGCGGAGCCGGCGACGGCCCCGCGGACGGGCCCTTGGCCGTGGCCGCGGAGGGCGCCCCCGACTCGCCCCCGGACGGACCCACCGACGAGGCCCTGCGCGCGATCCCGGACGGGCCCTCGGACGGGGTCCCGGACGGGCCCCGGGAAGGAGGCGGGTGGTGACCCGGATCGATCTGGCGGGGCTGCGGGTGCGGCCCGCGCAGGTGTGGGGCGGGGTGCGGCTCGTGCCGCTGGTGCGGGACGAGCCGGTCGAGGGACTGCGGCTGCACCGCGAGGTGTACGCCCGCTGCGGCGCCACCGCCGTGGACGTCGGCGACGGCACCACGTACACGTCCTACGTCCCGCACGGGCTCGTCGCCGACTGGTCGGAACCGGGCGCGGCCGACGGCACCGGCACGGGCGCGCGGGGAGAGGCCGCCGTCTACGGGACGCGGCTCGGTGACGGCGCGCCGGTGGCCGCCGTCCCCGTACGGCGGCTCGCGCGGCGCCGGCACGGCGAGCCGCGGCTGCGGTTCCTTCCGCTGCACCTGGCCCTGGAGGGCTATCTGGCCCTGCACTTCGGCGGCCCGTCCGTGGTGTGGGACGAGTGGTCCCGGCAGGCGGTCCGGCAGGGCCTGTCACCGCGCGCGGAGGCCGCCTACGCGGGCTGGCAGGTGCCGGGGCTCGCGGAGGCGCTGCGGGTCTTCGAGATCCATCCGGGGCAGTGCGGGATGGTGCTGTACGTCGCCGACGCCCTGGCCGCGGCCTTCGTCGTGCCGCACCCGGAGGACTACCGGACGCTGCACCCGACCCTGGTGGAGGACCTGTTCGGGGAGCTGGTGCACCAGTACGGGCTGTACGGCGGCCCGGTGCAGGAGTTCACGGCCGCCCTCGACGGCGACCGCGTGCACTCGCTCGCGCAGCTCCGGGCGGCGGCGGACGCGCAGACGCGGGAGTGGGCGGCGGCGCACGACGGCCTGATGGCGCGGGACCTCCTGGAGACGCCGTATGCCTTCGAGCGGGTGTACCGGGCCGGACGGTTCGGTCTCTACCGGTTCCTGCCGCCGTTCCTGCGCTCGGGTCAGGAGCAGCACATCGGCGAGCTGATCACGGACCACCGGGGGCGGACGGCCTACCTGAAGACCTTCCGGCTGTCGGAGGCGCAGATCCGGCGGGGCTACCTGCTGCGCCGGCTCGCGGACTGCGACTGGCACCCGGGGCGTACGGCGGAGGCGCTCGGCACCTCGTACGCCGAGCTGGTGGCGCGGATCCGCAGGGCGGGCCTGGGGGAGCTCCTGGAGGCGCACGTGATCGCACGGCGGCTGCGCGAAACGCAGGAAGGCTGAGTAACACGGGGTTCACAATCGGGCAACCGACGGGAAATGCCGTGTTGCGAAGCTGCGAGCGCGCAGACACGCCACCGCAGCTCTCGCGACGTCGCGAGCCGCCGCCCCGCCAGCACCCGCAGCACCACGCCAAAGGATGAGGCCCGTGACCTTCAAGGCTGAGTACATCTGGATCGACGGCACCCAGCCGACCGCCAAGCTCCGTTCGAAGACGAAGATCATCCCGGGCGAGGGCCTTCCGCTGGAGGAGCTGCCGATCTGGGGCTTCGACGGTTCCAGCACCAACCAGGCCGAGGGTCACGCCTCGGACCGCGTGCTCAAGCCGGTCTTCTCCTGCCCGGACCCGATCCGCGGCGGCAACGACGTGCTGGTGCTGTGCGAGGTGCTCAACACGGACATGACGCCGCACGCGTCCAACACGCGTGCCGCGCTGGTGGAGACCTACGAGCGGTACGCCGCGCAGGAGCCGATCTTCGGCATCGAGCAGGAGTACACCTTCTTCGAGGGCACCCGTCCGCTCGGCTTCCCCGTGAACGGCTTCCCGGCCCCGCAGGGCGGCTACTACTGCGGTGTCGGCGTGGACGAGATCCACGGCCGTCCGATCGTCGAGGCGCACCTGGAGAACTGCCTCAAGGCGGGCCTGGGCATCTCCGGCATCAACGCCGAGGTCATGCCGGGCCAGTGGGAGTTCCAGGTCGGCCCGCTGGCGCCGCTGGAGGTCGCCGACCAGCTGTGGGTGGCCCGCTGGCTGCTCTACCGCACGGCCGAGGACTTCGACGTCGCCGCGACCCTGGACCCGAAGCCGGTGAAGGGCGACTGGAACGGCGCGGGCGCGCACACCAACTTCTCCACCAAGGCGATGCGCGAGGGCTACGACGCGATCATCACCGCCTGTGAGGCGCTGGGCGAGGGCTCGAAGCCGCTGGACCACGTCAAGAACTACGGCGCGGGCATCGACGACCGCCTGACCGGTCTGCACGAGACCGCCCCGTGGGACCAGTACTCCTACGGCGTCTCCGACCGCGGTGCCTCGGTCCGCATCCCGTGGCAGGTCGAGCAGGACCGCAAGGGCTACATCGAGGACCGCCGCCCGAACGCCAACGTGGACCCGTACACGGTGACCCGCCTCCTGGTGGACACCTGCTGCGAGGCCCTGGAGAAGGCCGGCCAGGTCTGAGACCGGGTCCGATCCGCACCTTCCGGGGAGGGGGTGCCCGCCGTCACGGCGGGCACCCCCTCCCCGCGTTGTCAGTGCCGTCTGCCATCGTGCACCCATGCTCGACATCACAGTGCGGACCGAGAACGGGGAGCGGCACGTCCGGCCGTCCGAGGAGGACCTGGCCGGGCTCGTGCGGCGGATCGGCGCGGAGGGGGACCGCTTCCTGATTCTGCAGCGGATACCGGACCTGCCGGCCGTGTTCGCGCAGGTCTGGCACGGCGGCTCCGGCCCCTACCAGGTGGAGCACCGGGCCGGGGCGCCCGAGCTGCACTTCGAGACGCGGCTGGACGAGCCGGCCCGGGTCGCGGAGGTCCTCACGGCATGGGCGCGCGGCGCCGCCGAGTTCGCCGCCCGCGGCGAGGCCGAGGGCGTCGTCTGGGAGAACATGGGCTTCCCGCCCGAGCCGGCGGCGCCCGAACTGCCCGAGGAGATACGGGTGCGGCTGGAGGCCCGGGTGCGCGAGCTGCTCGTCTGCGGCTACGACGACCGGGCCCGGCTGGCCGAGACGGCGGAGGACCACCTGACCACGCGGGACGAGCGGCCGGTGTCGCGGCGGCAGGCCGAGGAGCTGGTGGACCGGCTGTGGCTGGAGCGGGTCGCGGAGACGGCCGGCTGGGAGGGCACGACGGACCCGGAGCGGATCACGGCCGCGTTCACCACGCTCGGCGCCGCCGGGATCGTCGCCCGCGAGCACTTCACCTGCTGCCGCTCCTGCGGCCTGTCGGAGATCGGCATGGAGGACGGCGCCGAGGAGGCGCGGGGCTTCGTCTTCTTCCACACGCAGGGCACGGAGGGCGCCGCCTCGGGCGGGTCGCTGCATCTGCTGTACGGGGGGTTCGACGGCTCCGAGGAGACGACCGCGGCGGTCGGCGGGGAGGTGGCCGAGGCGCTGCGCGGGCAGGGCCTGACGGTGGAGTGGGACGGGGATCCGCGGCAGGCGGTGCGGGTGACGGGGCTGGACTGGCGCAAGCGGCTGACGGGTTGAGCCCTCGTCAGCCGAGGCCGTCGACGCCCTTTCGGGGGCGGTGTGACGTACCGGGGGCTGCCCAGCTCACTTCCCTCCTGGTTTAATAGGGATATGGCCAGCATGCAGAACGACACCGCGACGGGTCGCCCCGACCTCGAGCCGTTCTGGCCTTCCCGCCAGCACCACGACTTCGACCGGTGCTGTCGGCGCGTGAGGAACGCGTCGGCCCTCTAAAGCCCCGACCGGCCTTTCCGGTCCCGCGGCCTTCGGCCGACGCGCATGACGTACGCACGACGTTCCCCGTCCGTCCGTGACCCGCGCGAAAGAGCTGATTCCTCATGGCCCACACCCAGGCTGCCACCGCCACCCTGTCCACCGCCCGTCCCCGCCTGCGCGCCGTCGACCCCGACGAGGTCGCCGGTCTCGCGCGGGTGGCCGGCTTCCTGCCGCCCGGCGCCACGCTCCTGCCCGCCCCGCAGCACGCGCTGCCGGCACTGCCGGGCCGGCCGCCGATGGTCGGCTATCTGGTGCTGCTGCCCGCCGACCAGCAGCCGCCGGCGCCCGTGGGGGCGCCGGCGACGGACGCCGGGCAGGGCCCGGTGGTCATCGACGGGGTGCAGCGGATCGCCCGCGTCGACGGGCGGGCGCTCGACCTGACGTACCTGGAGTTCGAGCTCCTCGCCCACCTCGTCGCCCACCCGCACCGGGTGCACAGCCGTGACCAGCTGGTCACCACGGTGTGGGGATACGGGCACGTGGGCGACGGCCGGACCGTCGACGTCCATGTGGCCCGGCTGCGCCGCAAGCTGGGCGCCGAGCACCGCCACACGATCCAGACCGTGCGGCGGGTCGGCTACAAGTACACGCCCTGAGCGGCCGGTCCTCGGGCGGCCGGGCGGCCGGTCCTCGGTCAGCCAGGCAGCCGGGCGGCCGGTCCTCGGTCAGCCGGCCGACGCGCCCTGCTTCGCCCGCGCCTTCGCCTTCGCCCGTGCGACGCACCCGAGGGCGAGGTCGACGGCCAGGAACGCCACCAGGCTGATGCCGAGCAAGGGCACGAACCAGCCGGTCAGCGCGGTCGCCGCGAGCAGCGGCAGCAGCAGGGGCGCCGGGACCTTGCGCCACGCCCCGCGCGCGGCCGGGCGGCCCGGACGGCGCAGCCACCACATGCGGTAGCCCCACACGATCAGCAGGATCAGGGCGAGCGCGAGGGCGGCGAGCGCCAGCTGGTTGAAGAGGCCGAGGAAGACGCCCATGTGGGCGTCGATGCCGATGCGCGTGAGCTTCGCGAGCAGCGGGTACTCCGCGAAGCGGAGCTCGTCGAGGACGGTGCCGTCGGCCGGGTTCAGGGCGACCGAGTCCAGTTCCGCGGGGAACTGCTTGTCGGTCTCCTTCACCACGTAGCCGGCTCCCTCGGCGGGCGGCGCGACGGAGATCGACGGGCTGTCGATCCCGGCCGCGCGGGCCGCCTCGACGGCCTTGTCGATGCCGATGTCCGTGCCCGGGGCGGCGTGGGGCGGCACCGGGTGGTGGCCGACGCCGTGCCCCGCGTGCTCACCGCCGGCTCCGGCACCCGCGCCGGCTCCCGCGTCGATGTCCGCGGACAGCGCGGGGGTGGCGCCGCCGAGCCGGTCCTGGACGCTGCCGATGTTCTCGCCCGCGTACTTCGACCAGGTCAGGCCGGTGGCGGAGAGCGCGACGAGGCCGGTCACGGCCCACAGGCCCACCGCGCCGTGCCAGGACAGCGTGCGGCGGCGGGACTTGGGACCGCGCTCGGGCAGGAAGAGGGCGCGGCGGTTCCTCCTGCGCCGGCCGAGCCAGAGCAGCAGCCCGCCGAGCGCGACCACCCACAGCCAGCTCGCGGCCAGTTCGCTGTAGTTGCGGCCGAGCTCGCCGAGGTGCAGGTCGACGTGGAACAGCGAGATCCAGGTGCGCAGCGGAAGTGCGCCGCTGCTGCCGTAGCTGGGGAGCTGTCCGCGTATCTCCGCGGTGTACGGGTCGACGAAGACGGCCATCGAGGTGCCTTCGGGGGCGTCCGGGTCGGCCATGAGGACGCGGGTGGTGGCGTCGGGTTCGGCGGCGGGCCAGACGGAGGTGACGGTGCCGTCGGTGTTGGCGGCACGGGCGGCCTCGACCTGGCGCGAGAGCGGCAGGGCGGCGGCGCCGTCCGGCACCGGGACCGTCAGCTCGTGCGCGTACACCAGCTTTTCGGCCGGGTAGGAGAGCGCGTAGAGCAGGCCGCTGACGGCGGCCACGAGGAGGAACGGGGCGACGAGGACGCCCGCGTAGAAGTGCAGGCGCAGGACGAGGGGGCGCAGCGCCGCCCAGCCGCGCGGCGACCGCCCGGAGGTCCCGGTGGTGTCGCTGGTGGAGGCGGTGTCGCTGGTCTCGGCGGTGTCGGTGGTGTCGCTGGTGCCAGGGGTGTCGCTGGTGGAGGCGGTGTCGGTGGTGCCGTAGGTGTCAGGGGCGCCGGGGGTGCCGGCGGCGGGTGTCTCCCGGGTTTCCGGGCGCGGCAGGTCGTCGATGGTCATGACGGTCCTCACGAGTGTGTGTCGACATGGGGAAGCGGCCCCCGGTCGATCCACGTCAGAAGTGTGCTCCGAGGGCCGTGGCGCGGGGTGCGGGCGGGCGGGGCGGCCCGCGCCGGGAGACGGAGTGGGCGAGGACGACGCCATGGAGCCGGCGCGCCTGCGCGCGGGGGCGCACGGGCCGCGGGGCGGGCGGTACGGGGGCGAGGAGGTGTCCGGCGGCGAGGAGCAGCCGCAGCGGGGCGGCGGCCCGGGCGCCGGCGGTCCGCGCGAGGGCGAACAGCGCGGCCTCGCCGCGGGCCAGCCACAGCCCGCAGACGAGGGCGGCGAGGAGGTGGGCGGCGAGCATGCCGGAGGCGGAACCCGCTCCGGCGGAGCCGCCGCCCATGGCCATGCCGTGCCCCATGTGCTCCGCGTGCGCGGCATGAGCCGCGTGGGCGGCATGCGCGGCGTGGGTCAGGTAGGGGTCGGCGAGCACTTCGGCCGGAACGTCCGCCACCGCCGTCGCGGTGTGCTCCCCCGCCCCGAAGATCAGGTGCAGCACGCCCTGGACGGCCGCCAGGCCGGTCGCGATGGCGAGGGGGCCGCGGCGGCGGTCCGCGGCGGCCCAGGCGAGGGCGGCCGTCACCGCGAAGGCGGCGAGGAGGGAACCCATCGGGATCGCATGGGCAGACATGGACGAATGCCCCGTCGCGGCCAAAGTCACGCACACCGCCGCGAAGAGCGCGGCACGGAGGGCGCGCAGCGGCGACCGGGTGTGCGTCATGGTGGGGCCATCGTTTCATTCCGCCGCCGCACCGGTAAGACCGCCTGCCGGAGTATCGGCTACGGTTCACAGAAAAGCATGATTCATACCGTTTTCGGAGGAGTCGACGTATGCCCGCCATCCCCGCCGCCAGCGTCGCCAACCTCCGCGATCTCGGCACCCTCCCCCTCGGCGAGGGCCGCAGCGTCCGTGAGGGGCTGGTCTTCCGCTCGGGGCAGCTCGACCGGCTCGATGCCGCCGAGCCCCTGGTGTCGGCGCTCGGGATCCGTACGGTGGTCGACTTCCGCACCGCCGCCGAGCGGGCGGAGCGGCCCGACCGGGTGCCGCCGGGCGGGCGGCTGCTCGTCGCGGACGTGCTGGCCGACTACCTGGCGACGAGCGGTCTGCCGCCCGCCGCCCGCCTCAAGACGCTGCTCTCCGATCCGGCGCTCGCCGAGAAGCACCTGGGCGGCGGCCGGGTCCTCGACGCCTTCACCCGGACCTACCGCGCCTTCGTGACCAGCGAGTCGGCGCGCGCCTCCTACCGGGCCTTCCTCACCGAGCTGGGCGATCCGTCGGCGGGCCCGCTGCTCTTCCACTGCACGGCCGGGAAGGACCGGACCGGCTGGGCGGCGACGCTCGTGCTCTCGGTGCTCGGCGCGGACGAGGAGACGGTGATGACGGAGTACCTGGCGGTCAACCCGGGAGCGCGCCAGGCGTTCGCGCCGCTGATCGAGGGTTTCACGGCGCAGGGCGGCGACCCGGACCTCGCCCTGGCGCTGATCGGGGTGGTGCCGGAGTACCTGGAGGCGGCGCTGGACGAGGTGGCGGTGCGGCACGGTTCGATGGAGAAGTACGTACGGGAGGGGCTCGGCGTGCCGGAGGAGGTCACCGACGTGATCCGGGAGCGCCTGACGGTGTACGCGGCCTGAGGCCGTCTCGGCGGCGGCCGACGGCGGACCGGCCCGCCGGCGGCCCGTCGGAACGGCGGCCCGGTGGGCCGAGGGGCGGTCAGCCCGGCGGGGCCGACGGCGGCCCCGGCCCCCGCGCGGGCCGGGGTGACCATCGCATCATTCGCTCGTTCTGCTGAACGTGAGCACCCAGGAACTCGCCCCCGCCCCCGGCTCCCCCGGTCCGGTCGACGTCGAGCAGGCCGAGGCCGCGCTCGTCGAGCACTATCCGAGGCTCGTCCGGATCGCCTATCTGGTGCTGCCGCCCTCCCTGGGGCGCAACCGGCGGGTGCTGACCGCGCACGCCCTGGTGCAGCGGTCGCTGCCGCGCCGCCGCGTCTCCGGTGGCGCCGGCGTGGTGCCGGGGGCGCGCGGGGCGGCGGAGGACGCCGTCGACCCGGGGTACGCGTACGTGCGGGGCGAGGTGCTGCGGCAGGCGCTGGTCGCCGGGCTGCCGCTGCGGCGCCGGGCGCTGCCGCGGCGGGCGCAGTTCCCGCCGCTGCTGCCGCAGGTGTGGGGCCTCAGGCTCTTCCCACGGGCCGGCGGCGCCGACGAACTGGCCCTGGACCAGAGCTTGTCGGCGCTCTCCGGAGCGGGCCGGGCGGCGTACGTGCTGCGCGGTCTGGAGCGGCAGGGCGACCCGGAGGTGCTGCGGGTCCTGGCGGCGGCCGGGGTCGAGGACCCGCGGGCGGCGCTCGCGGAGGCGGACGGGGTCCGGGCGCCGGGGGGATTCGGCGGGGCCGTGCTCCTGGAGTCGGCCGAGTTCGACCCGTGCTCGCTCCAGGCGCGGCCGACGGACCTGATGCGGCGGCGCCAGCACGGCAAGGCGGCGCTGGCGGCGGCAGCGGCGGTCGTGGTGTGCGGGACGCTGCTCGGGCTGCCGGCCGACGGATGGGGCAGAAACGGTGCTGCGGCACCCTCGTACGCCCGCAACCCGGCCGCGGAGGCGGCGCTCGACCCGGAGGGGCTGAAACGGGTCGGCGCGGCCGGCCGGCAGATCTCGTCCCGGACGGACTTCTCGGTGTGGCCGGTGCGCGGCGACCTGACGGACGACGCGGCGCTGCTGCGCCGGGCGCTGGCGGTGTGGGCACGGCCGGGGCCGGCCGTGCGGGCCTCGGCGACGCCCGGGACGCCGCCGGGACCGCCGATGGGTTCGCCGCAGCTGCTGTTCGCGGGGCGGGTCGACGCGGCGAACGTGGTGCTGTTCTTCGACGGGCTGCGGGTGGTGCGCTATGCGGAGCCGGCCGGGAGCACCGGCGGGGCGGCGCTGGACTTCGCGCGGACGGACGGGGCGGACGCGGTCGGCTCGGCGGCGCTCGTGGTCTCCCGGGCGGCGGGCAACGTCCGCTATCTGACGGCGCCCTGGGTGCGGGAGGCGGCGGTGCTGGACCTGTTGCTGCCGGACAAGGAGCCGCGGGTCCTGGCGCGGGACGCCCACGGGGTGACGGAGCCCCTCCCGAGCCCGGCCACGGCGCCGGGCTGTACGCGCTGGAGCGCGCTCCAGGTGCGGGACGAGACCGGGACGCGGCTCCTGACCGACCTCGGCGAGCTGGTCCCGGCCCGGCTGACCTCGGGGCCGCCCGGCCGGCCCGCGGACGTGACGGGCGGTGCGGCCCGGGCGGAGTGGGCGCGGGTCGCCTGTCAGTTGCCGGCGATGTTCTCGCGCGGGGTGCGGTCGGTGAACTCCTGGGCGTACGCGGCCCAGCGGCTGCCCGAGGGCGCGGGGCGTGCGCAGTGGCTGTGCGCGCGGGCGGAGACCTGGCGGGGCACGGGCAGCCGGGCCCTGGCCCTGTTCCTGGGGCCGGGCACCACCGGCCCCGCGGCGGTCGCCGGCCGCTCGGACGGGTCGCCGGCCTGCGGGGCACGGGAGCCGCGGGTGCTGGCGGGAGCGGTGTGGCAGGCGAAGGGCGGGCAGTGGTACGCGCTGGCGGCGGGGACGGAGGACTTCGCGTCGCTGACGTTGTCGGGGGGCGTGAAGGAGCGCTCCGAGGGGCCTCTGCTCGCGGTGAAGGCGGCACCCGGGAGCCGTGCGGACCTGTCCGGCACCCTGCGGGACGGGACGCGGGTGCGGTCGTTGCGCTGACGGGCCGCCCGCGGGGCTCGGGGCCAGGGGCCCGGGCGGAGCGGAAAAAGGGTGTGCACGACCCTGGTCCCGTCGTCTACCCCTCAGTACATTGACGCCATGTCTAATACGCAGCCCGCACCGGTGGCGTCGGAGCACATCGCACTCAAGGCCCGCAAGGTCTCCTTCGACTGGGAGGGGACCCCGCTCCACTGGGTTCCCGGCGACCCCTTCACCACCCACACCATCAACGTGCTGCATCTGCTCCTGCCCGCCGGCGAACGCTGGTTCGTGCACGTCTACAAGCAGGTCCTGCCGTACATCACCGACGAGCGGCTGCGCGCGGACGTCATCGGGTTCATCGGGCAGGAGGCCGTCCACTCCCAGGCCCACGACGACGTCCTGCCCCACCTCAAGAAGCTGGGGCTCGACCCGACCCCGTACACCGCCCAGGTCGACTGGTTCTTCGAGAAGCTGCTCGGCGACCGGACCCTGCCGCCCGGCCGGCCCCGTCGCTGGTGGCTGATGGAGCGCGTGGCGCTGATCGCCGCCATCGAGCACTACACCGCCTTCCTCGGCAACTGGGTGCTCAACGCCGAGGCGCTCGACCGGGCCGGCGCCGACCCGGTCATGCTCGACCTGCTGCGCTGGCACGGCGCCGAGGAGGTCGAGCACCGCTCGGTCGCCTTCGAGCTGTTCCTGCACCTGGACGGCACCTACCGGCGGCGCGCCCGCACCTGGGCGACCGCGTTCACCGCGCTCGTCTTCCTGTGGCAGCGCGGGGTCCGCTTCTTCATGGAGAACGACCCGACACTCCTGGGCGCCAAGCCGTCGATCGGGCAGCTCGTCCGCAAGGGCCGCGAGGGCGTGCTGCCGTCGACACCGGACATGCTGCGCTCCATACCCCGGTACCTGAGCCGGAGTTACCACCCCACGCAGGAGGGCTCCACCGCGCAGGCCGCCGCCTATCTCGCGAACTCCCCCGGCGCGGGCGGAGGCCGGCACTGATGGGCCGCACCCGACTCCGTACCGCCGTCCTCGTCGCCGGAGCCGCGCTGCTCGCCAGGCGGGCCCTGCGGCGCCGGATCGAAGCCTCGCCGCTGTGGCCGATGCCCGCGCTCGACGAGCCGGTCTCCGGCCGCGGGCGGCAGGCCACCGTCACCCGGCGCGTACTCGTGGCCGCGCGCACCGAACCCGCCGAAGGCGTGGTCCAACTGCGCCTGGAAGGTACGGGACTGCCCGCCTGGCAGCCCGGCGCACACGTCGACCTCGTCCTGCCGTCGGGGCTGGTCCGCCAGTACTCGCTGTGCGGCGACCCGGCCGAGCGCGACGCGTACACCGTCGCCGCCCGTCTGGTCGAGGACGGGGCGGGCGGCCGGGGCGGCTCCCGCGAGGTGCACGAACAGCTCCACGTCGGCACGGAGATCGAGATCCGCGGGCCCCGCAACCGCTTCCCGCTCGTCCCCTCCCCGTCCTATGTGTTCGTCGCCGGAGGCATCGGCATCACCCCGGTCCTGCCGATGGTCCGCGCGGCCGAGGCCGCCGGCGCCGACTGGCGGCTGCTGTACTGCGGGCGCAGCCGGGCCACCATGCCGTACGCCGACGAGCTGGAGCGTCTGGGCGGCGCCCGCGCCACCGTGGTGGCGGAGGACGAGGACGGCCTGCCCGACCTGTCCTTCCTGGCCACGACCCCCGCCGAGACGGCCGTGTACTGCTGTGGCCCCGAGGGGCTGATGGACGCCGTGGCCGCCGCCCTGCCGGAGGGCCGGGTACCGCGCCTGGAGCGCTTCTCGGCCGCCCGGACCGAGGGCGGCGAGCCCTTCGAGGTCGAACTGCGGCGCAGCGGACGGACCGTGACGGTGGCGGCCGGCCAGTCGGTGCTCTCGGCGGTCCGCGAGGCGGTGCCGGACGTGCTCTACTCCTGCCGGCAGGGCTTCTGCGGGACCTGCCGGCAGCGGGTCCTGGAGGGCGAGGTCGACCACCGGGACGAGCTGCTCACCGACGCCGAACGGGCCGGCTCCATGCTGATCTGCGTCTCGCGGTGCTCGGGCGGGCGGCTCGTGCTCGACCTCTGAAGGCCCTACGGCAGGACCAGCCAGTCCAGGGCCAGGGCGGCGAGGAGGCCGCCCGCCAGGAGCCAGGTGGCGAGGCGGGTACGGCCGTTGCGGGAGAGCTCGATCACCACACCGCACAGGATCATGGCGAGCCCGTACACGCCGACGACGAGGACGGAGGTGTGGGCCGCGAGGCGCACCGCCAGGACCACGCCCATCACCACGAGCAGGACGGCGCCGACGACGACGCGCAGGAGCCGGGCCTGCCGGGGCGTGAGACCGGTGCGCTCGGCCAGCTCGTCGGCCTCGGTTGCGGCCGCGTCGGGCCCGGTCTCCGGCGTGTCCTGCTCAGAAGCACTCATGTGCCGGGAGCGTAACGGACTCCCGTTAGGCTGTTCGCATGACGACCGGGGTACGCCGCAGGATGGGCGTCGAGGAGCGCAAGAGGCAACTGATCGGGGTGGCCCTCGAGCTGTTCAGCCACCGCTCCCCCGACGAGGTCTCCATCGACGACATCGCCGCCGCCGCGGGCATCTCCCGGCCGCTGGTCTACCACTACTTCCCCGGCAAGCAGTCCCTGTACGAGGCGGCGCTGCGGCGGGCGGCCGACGAGCTGGCCGCCCGGTTCCTCGAACCGCCCGAGGGCCCGCTCGGTGCGCGTCTGCTGCGGGTGATGGGCCGGTTCTTCGACTTCGTCGACGACCACGGCCCGGGTTTCGCGGCGCTGATGCGGGGCGGCCCGGCGGTCGGTTCCTCCACCACCCAGACGATGATCGACGAGGTGCGGCAGGCCGCCTACGAGCAGATCCTGGCGCACCTGGAGGTCCCCGAGCCGTCCGCGCGGCTCGAACTGGTCGTCCGTTCCTGGGTGTCGCTCGCCGAGTCGACGGCGCTGCTGTGGCTGGACGGCCGCCGGGTGCCGCGCGCGGAGCTGGAGTTGCAGCTCGTGCACGACTTCGCGGCGCTGGCCGCGGTCAGCGCCGCGCACGACCCGGAGACGGCGGAGATCCTGGTCCGCATCCTCGCCGACGAGCCGGCCGACGGCCCGTTCGGCGACCTGGTGGCCCGGCTCGTCGCCCTCGTCCCGCGGCTGCCGGGTCAGCGCTTGGCGTAGGACGGGTCGAGGTCGCGGACCTCGGCGGAGATCCGGACGCCCTCCCGCTCCTTCAGGTGCTCGGGCACCAGGGCGAGCACGCCCTGGACGAGCCGTGCCTTGGCCTCGTCGGTGCGGCCGGCGAGGAGTGCGATCTCCACGTGGACGACCGCGTCGTCCGTGGCGCCGTCGCCGACGACGAGCTCCTCCACCTCGCGGAAGCGGGTCTTGCAGGCGTCGAGGCTCGCGTCGACGGTCTCGACGACGAGCGGGTGCAGGGCGAGGGCGAAGCCGCGCCGGTCGAGGGGCGCGGAGTAGTCGACGGTGATCTGGGGCATGGGTCGCTCCTCGTGGTCGGGACACCGGGTCGGGGGGTGTCGGGCCCACCCTTACGGGGAGCCTCGTGACGGCACAAGTGACCATCCGGCAGGCGGACGGCCGCGATCTCGACACGTTGGTGAAGCCGCACGACGGACCAGGTGAAGCCCCTGGCCCGGCGGGGCCGGCCCCTTGCGGAGCTCCCGGCCCCGTCGGGCCCCACAAAACGCGTGGGCACCCGAGGGGCCGGAGCGGAGGCGCCCGCAGGGGCGCCGTTCCGTCGTGCCCACCCGTTCCGCCTGGGGCCCCCGGACGAAGTGCGGGGGGAGGAACGGATGGGCACAACGGGTGGTGAGGACTAGCGCGCGGTGAAGACCGCCACCGTGCGGGCCGGGACCGTGAAGGTGCCCGAGGCCGTGTCGTAGGCGGAGGACTTCACCGTCGCGTCGGCGCCGTTCGCCTGGACGGGGTGGAGGCGGTGGCCCTTCCCGGCCAGGGCGCCGACCGTCTGGCGCTGCGTCTGCGGGGTGGCGTTGAAGACGACGACCAGGTCGCCCAGGCGCATGGTGATGACGCCCGGGGTCTCGTCGCGGCCGGAGAGCGGGAAGGACAGGGCGTCCTGGACCCGAGCGGCCGTGTCGAGGGAGAAGACCGGCTCGGTGGTGCGGATCGTCTGCAGGTCCCGGTAGGCGGCGGAGGCGCCGTCGATCTCGGCGCAGCCGACCGTCAGGTCCGGGTCGGTGAGCAGCGGCTTGCCGTGGGCCCACTTGGCCTTGTTGTCGGCGGCCGGGGGCAGGCCGCGGCCGAAGCCGTTGCCGTCGCGGCAGTCCCAGTGGATGGCGTTGAACCAGTCGCCGCTGTCGTACGAGTTGCGGTCGAGGGACTTGGAGCGGAGCAGGTCGCTGCCGGCCTGGGAGAGCGCCGGGCCCTGCGAGAGGGTCGCGGTCGCCATGGCGAGGACCTGCATGCGGGCCCGGTCGGCCGGGGACGTGTCGGCCGGGAGCTTGAAGGCGAGGGCGTCGTAGAGGGTCTCGTTGTCGTGGGCGTCGGCGTAGGCGAGGGCGTCGCCGGGGGCGGCGGCGTAGCCGGCCGGGGCGCCGTTGTAGTCGACCTCGGAGCCCTTGACCGTGCGCCCGGAGGTGTCGGTGAAGGTGTAGGAGGCGAGGTTGCCGGACAGGCCGACCTTGATCAGGTCCTGGTAGTGCAGGAGCCGGGCCTTCTGCTGCTCCGGGGTGCCGTTGGCCAAGGAGGAGTTGGGGGCGGTGTACAGGCCGGAGGCGAAGCCCTGGACGCCGGGGTCCTCGTCGAAGGGGCCGCCGCCGCGGACGGCGTCGCGGGCCCGGTCGGAGAAGGTGGCGATGCCGGTGCCGGCCATGTTCTTCTGGGTGGCCTGGACGAAGCGGGCGTCGTCGGCGATCTCGCCGAAGTTCCAGCCCTCGCCGTAGAGGACGATCGCCTTGCCGTCGACGCCGTCCTTCTCGACGGTGAGCGCGTCGAGCGCCTTGCGGACGGCGAGAATGTTGTCCTTGGGGTGGTGGCCCATGAGGTCGAAGCGGAAGCCGTCGACCTTGTACTCCTTGGCCCAGGTGACGACGGAGTCGACGACGAGCTTGCCCATCATCGCGTTCTCGGGCGCGGTGTTGGCGCAGCAGGTGGAGGTGGCGACGGTGCCGTCGGCCTGGAGGCGCTGGTAGTAGCCGGGCACGATCCTGTCGAGGACGGACTTGTCGGACTGTCCGGCGGCGACGGTGTGGTTGTAGACCACGTCCATGACGGTGCGCAGGCCCTGGCCGTTGAGGGCCTGGACCATCCGACGGAACTCGACGGTGCGGCGGGTGCCGTTCGGGTCGGTGGCGTAGGAGCCCTCGGGGACGGTGTAGTGCAGGGGGTCGTAGCCCCAGTTGTAGGCGTCCTTCGCCGCGGCGGCGGCGACGCAGGCCTGCTGCTCCTCGGAGTCGGGGGCGTAGACCTTCAGGTCGCAGGCGGGTTCGGTCTGCTCGGACTTCTTCTCCGGGATGGTGCCGATGTCGAAGGCCGGGAGCAGGTGGACGTAGGAGGTGCCGGAGTCGGCGAGGGCCTTGAGGTGCTTCGAGCCCTTGCTGCCCTTGTCGGTGAAGGCGAGGTAGGTGCCGCGGTGTCCGGGGTTCGCCGTGCGGTCCGCGATCGAGAAGTCGCGGACGTGCAGCTCCTGGATCTGGGCGTCGCGCAGCGGCACGGCGGCCGGCTTCTTCAGGGTCTTCCAGCCCTGGGGCGCGAGCCGGGTGTCGGTGAGGTCGACGGCGAGGCTGCGGGCCGAGTCGGTGGTGAGGGCGGTCGAGTAGGGGTCGGTGACCTTGTTGACGACGACCTTGTGGACGCTGGGGGCCCAGACCTTCACGACGTACCGGTAGGGCTTGCCCGCCCAGGACCTGGGGCCGGTGACGGACCAGACGCCGGAGGCGTCGTCGCGCCGCATGGGCACGGTCTTCCCGTCGAGTTCGAGGGCGACGGACTGCGCGGTGGGCGCCCACAGGGAGAGCGTGGGGCGGCCGTTGCGGAAGACGGGCCCGAGGGCCGTCTTCGTCGCCTTCGCCGCGTACAGGTCGTCGAGGACGCCGGCGGTCTGGACGCCGGTGGCGGCGAGCAGGGCGCCGTTGGCGGCGCGCTGGGTGGCGATCAGCTGGCCGCGCAGGGAGGCGCGGATCCGGTCGGCGTCGCGCGGGTCGACGGTGAAGGCGGGGTAGTCCTTCAGGTGCGGGAAGCGCGCCTTCTGGGCGTCGGTGAGGGCGCCCGCGTTCAGCCGCAGCCAGCGGCCCTCGTCGCTGAGGGCGCCGTCGGTGACGGTGATGCCGCCGTCCTCGGCGTACACCAGCTGCTGGCTGGTGGCGTCGGTGGCCTTCACCTTCCAGACGACGGTGGTGCGGTCGATCCACTGGGCCTCGGCCTTGGTGAGGTCGAGGGCCGGGGTGCCGCCGGCCATCGGCAGCAGGTACTTCGGCTGTCCGGCGAGCAGCCACACCTCGTTGCCGTGGGTGGCGAGGTCGAGGGACTGGTCGGTGGGCAGGTCCTTCTGGTCGCCCTTGTGCAGGATGTACGACAGGGAGGTCGCGCCCTGGGCGAGCGGCACCTCGTAGACGGCTCCGTAGGAGTCGACCCGGGTGGGCATCAGGGGCTTGGACCAGTCGGTGGGCTGGGCGGCACCGGTCCACAGGTGCAGGCCCCAGCCGTCGTAGTCGCCGTCCGTCCGCTGGTAGTGGAGGACGGCCTTGCCCTTGTCCTGCGGAGCGGGTGCCGGATTGGTGTCGGACTGGCCGTCCTGGCCCTGCGTGATCCAGACCTCGCCGGTGCGGCCGAGGGTGATGCTTCGCTGCGGGCCGTCGGTGGTGCCGTCCTTCTCGACGGTGTACGGGACGGTGGACGCGCCCTCGGGGACGCGGACCCAGGCGAAGGCGCCGTGGGCGTCGCGCCCGGTGAAGGCGGCTTCCTGTCCGGCGGCCTTCAGCTTCCAGCCGTCGTAGTCGCCGTCCTGGCGCTTGTAGTGGACGACCGCGTGGGTGCGTTCGACGGCGACGGGCTTCTCGGGCGCGGGGGCCTGTCCGGCGGTGGTGGTGGCGAGGGCGCTCGCGGTGCGGCCGGCGGAGTCGACGACGACGGCCTTGTAGCGCAGCGGGGTGCCGGCGGGGGCCGTCACGTGCTGGGTGATCTTGTAGGGGGCGTGGTCGGCGGTGCCGAGGGTCTGCCAGCGGCCGTTGCCGGCCTGGGCGGCGAAGACGACCCGGTTCAGGCCGCCGCCGGTGACGTCGGCGGTGATCTCCACGGTGCCGGTGGCGCCGGCGGCCGGGGCCTTCAGGGTGACGCCGGGCGCGGTGGCCGGGGCGGGCAGCGGGGCGTCGGCCTTGAGGACGAGGGAGGACAGAGCGGGCACGGTGACGGTGACCTTGCCGTCCTTCGCGGCGACGGCGCCCTGTCCCCCGTACAGGGTGCGGAAGTGCGCGGAGTCGACGGGGACAGTGACGGTCTTCGCTTCGGTGGCGCTGTTGGTGGCGACCAGGTACTCGGTCTTCGCCTTCGGGTCCGTGCGGGAGAAGGCGTAGACGGAGCCCTCGGCGTGGCGTTCGCGCTGGACGCCGTCGCGCAGCGCCGGGTGCTCCTTCGTCAGCTTCGACAGCCGGGCGATCGCCGTGTAGAGCGGGTGCGTGGTGTCGTACGCGTCGGAGGCGTGGGTGCGGTCGGTGCCGAGCTGGTCGTCGTCGAGGTAGTCGGCGGCCCGGGAGCCGAAGAGGGGCTGGCGGGCGTCCTTGTCGCCGCCGGCGCCGGTGAAGCCCTGTTCGTCGCCGGAGTAGACGACCGGGTTGCCCCGGGACAGGAACATCAGCTCGTTGGCGAGGCGGGCCCGCTGGACGAGTTCGGCGTCGGGGGCGCCGGGGCGGTCCTGCTTGAGGAAGGTCCCGATGCGGCCCATGTCGTGGTTGCCGAGGAAGGTGACCTGCTCGTAGGCGTTGGCGTGGCGAGCGGTGTACTTGTAGTCGTCGGCGAAGACCCGGGCGAGCTTGTCGGCGCCGGCGCCCTGGGAGGCGTAGGCGCGGGCGGCGTCCTGGAAGGGGAAGTCGAGGGTGGCGTCCAGCCGGCCGCGGGTGACGTAGGGGGCGGTGACGGCGGTGTCGGCGGAGTAGACCTCGCCGAACATGAAGAAGTCCTCGCGGCCCTGCTTCTTCGCGTAGGCGTCCAGGGCGGTGGCCCACTGGGTCCAGAAGTCGAGGTCGACGTGCTTGACGGTGTCGATGCGGAAGCCGTCGATGTCGAAGTCGCGGACCCACCTCTCGTAGATCCGCTTCATGCCCTCGACGACCTCGGGGCGCTCGGTCCACAGGTCGTCGAGGCCGACGAAGTCGCCGTACTCGGCGGACTCGCCGGCCCAGGTGGAGTCGCCCCGGTTGTGGTACATCGTCGGGTCGTTGAGCCAGGCCGGGACCTTGGTCTCGCGGCCCGGTGCGACGGTCGGGGTGTACGGGAAGGAGTCGGCGTCCACCTCGGCGGGGATGCCCGCCCGGTCGTCGAAGGGGCGGCCGGTGGAGTCGAGGTAGGGGTGGGCGCCCTTGGGGCGGTAGCCGTACTTCTTCTCGGCGTAGTCGACGGTGTCGGCGGTGTGGTTGGTGATGACGTCGAAGAAGACCTTCATGCCCTTGGCGTGGGCGGCGGCGATCAGCCTCTTCAGGTCGTCGTTGGTGCCGAAGTGGGGGTCGACCTGGGTGAAGTCGGTGATCCAGTAGCCGTGGTAGCCGGCGCTGGCGTCCTTGCCCTCGCCCTGCACGGGCCGGTTCTTGAAGATCGGCGCCATCCAGATGGCGGTGGTGCCGAGGCCCTTGATGTAGTCGAGCCGCTGGGTCAGGCCCTTGAGGTCGCCGCCCTGGTAGAAGCCCTTGTCGCTCGGGTCGAAGCCGGTGGCGGTGCGCGAGCCGGTGAGGCCGCCGCGGTCGTTGCCGGTGTCGCCGTTGGCGAAGCGGTCGGGCAGCACGAAGTAGAACTGCTCGCGGGTCAGGTCGTGGCGGGCCGGGGTGGCGGCCAGCGCCTTGTCGGAGGGCGGGGCCGGGGGCCGCGGTGCGGCCGTCGCCGGGAGGGCGGGCACGAGGGCGGCGCACAGGGCGGCGGCCAGCGCGACCGCCGTTCTCTTGCGTATCACGGGGGTGCTCCCAGGAGGTACGGGAAGAGAGGGCCGCCCCGGGTGGGGCGGCCCTTGCGGTGGGAGGGGCGGCTAGTTGCGGAAGGTGTCGTTCAGGACGGTCTGGCCCGAGGCGGGGACGGTCGCGGTGCGGTTGGCACCGGACTCCCAGGTGACGTTTCCGGCGGCGTCCTTGCGCAGGTACTTGTACTCGAAGGCCGTTCCGGCGGGCAGGGAGACGGCAAGCTTCCAGACGGGGTAGGCGGCCGGGTCGAGCTTGAGGGCGGCGGCGGTGGACCAGTTGCCGAGCTCGGGGCGGTTGCCGGTGACGTAGATGTTCTGGCCCGGCGAGGTCGTGGCGTTCACGTTGAAGGAGGCGCCGGTGGCGGCGGGCGGCGGGGTGGTGCCGCCCGTGCCGCAGTTCGTGGCTCCGGTGTGCAGGGCGAGCGCGGTGTCGGCGCCGAGGGTGGCCGTGAACTGGCCGGAGGCGTTCACCGTCACGGCCTTGCCGCTCTGGACGTCGCAGTAGGTGCCGGCGGCCAGCTGGGTCTGGAAGGTACGGGTCAGGGCGGACGACTCGTGGTTGATGGCCACGTACGCCTTGCTGCCGCGGCCGAACGCGATGGCGTTGTTGCCGTTGTCCCACCAGTCGGTGACGCCCTGGCCGCGTGCGGTGTTGCGGAAGGCGACCATGGAGGCGATCTCGCGCCAGGCGTGCTGGCACTTCCAGCCGTTGCTGTAGCAGGCGTCGACCCGGTTGCCGTTCGGGGCGCCGGCGTCCTTGTCGGTCCACTCGTAGCCGGAGTGGACGTCCGGGGAGCCGTAGGGCCAGGCGAGCATGAAGACGGAGGCGAGGGTGTACTGGGCACCGCTCTTGTAGTTGAGGGTGTCGCCGCCGCGCTCGGTGTCGTGGTTGTCGACGAAGACGCCGGACTGGCCGGAGGGCATGTAGCCCCATGCCTCGCCGAAGTTCTTCAGGTAGGCGAGCTTCTCGTTCTGCAGGACCCGCTTGAGGTCGCGGGCGTAGCGGAACTCCTGGACGTCGCCGTTGCCGAGGTACTCGCTCGGGGAGACGGCCTCGCCGGCGCCGAAGATGGCCTCCTGCTTCCAGTAGACGGAAGGATTCGTCAGCCGGGACTTGATGGCGGCGAGGTCGGCGGCCGGCATGTGCTTGGCGGCGTCCACCCGGAAGCCGTCGACGCCGAGGGTCAGCAGGTCGTTCATGTACGCGGCTATCCGCCCGCGCACCCAGTCCTCGCCGGTGTCGAGGTCGGGCAGGCCGACCAGCTCGCAGTTCTGGACGTTGGCCCGGTCCTGGTAGGTGGAGATGACGGCGCGGCAGTCGTCCATGTCGGCGCCGGAGTAGAGGCCCGGGTAGGCGTACTTGGAGAACGAGGTCCCGCCCGTTCCCGTGCCGGAGGAGTTCGCCATGTGGTTGATGACGGTGTCGGCGACCACCTTCACGCCGGCGGCGTGGCAGGTGTCGACCATGCTCTTGAAGGCGGTGCGGTCGCCGAGCGGGCCGGCGATCTTGTAGCTGACGGGCTGGTAGGCGGTCCACCACTGGGGGCCCTGGATGCGTTCCTGGGGCGGGGAGACCTGCACGTAGCCGTAGCCGGCGGGGCCCAGCTGGTCGGTGCACGCCTTGGCCACGGAGGCGAAGTTCCACTCGAACATCACGGCGGTGACGTCCTTGTCGCCCGGCGCGGCCGCCTGCGCGGCGGGCGGGGCCGTGACGGCCACAGCGGCTCCTGCCACAAGGGCGAGTGCAGCGGCCACGGTCTTTCTTGCCATGATTCCTCCTGTACGACGTCCCTGTCGCAAGAGTGGCTCGCAAGAGCCGGTTCGCAAGAAGTTGCCGAAAAAGTCAGCAACTGTTTTCAGCCGTGACCGTAGGGGCGTACAGACGTGCGGTCAAGACTTCAAACAAGGCGATGCAAGGAGTTGTGCAAGGAGTTACGAACCGACGGACCGTCAGACGGCCGGCTGCGGCGGCTGCGCCGTGGAACCGCGGACGACGAGCTCCGGCTGGAACACGAACTCCGTGCGCTGGACCGAGTTTCCCTCGATCTCCTCCAGGAGCGTGCCGACCGCGGCCGTCGCCATCGCCTGCACCGGCTGGCGCACGGTCGTCAGCGGGGGGTCGGTGAACGCGATGAGCGGGGAGTCGTCGAAGCCGACGACCGACACGTCCCGGGGCACGTCCAGGCCCCGGCCGCGGGCGGCCCGGACGACCCCGAGGGCCATCAGGTCCGAGCCGCAGACGATACCGGTGCAGCCCTCGGCGAGCAGCAGGTCGGCGGCGGCGTGCCCGCCCTCGACGCCGAACAGGGTGGGCCGCACGAAGCGTTCGGCCCAGACCCGTTCCACGCCCAGCTGCTCGCGCAGCTCGGCGACGAAGCCCTCGGCCTTGCGGCGCGAGGGCACGTAGCGGGTCGGCCCGATGGCGAGCCCGATGCGCTCGTGGCCGAGTTCGAGCAGGTGCCGTACGGCCATCCGGGCCGCGGCCCGGTCGTCGGGCGAGACGAAGTTGGCGTCGACGTGCTCGTTGAAGCCGTTGATGAGGACGAAGGGCACCCCGCGGGCGGCCAGCCGGGTGTAGCGGACCGGGTCGGCGCTCGCGTCGGCGTGCAGCCCGGACAGGAAGAGGATGCCCGAGACCCCGCGCTCCACCAGCTGTTCGACCAGCTCGTCCTCGGTGGCACCGCCCGGCATCTGCGTGCACAGCACCGGGGTGTAGCCGTGCCCGGCCAGGACCTGTTCGATGATCTGCGCGAAGGCCGGGAAGATGGGGTTGGTCAGCTCGGGCACGACCAGGCCGATCAGGCCGGCGCTGCGCCGTTTGAGCCGTACGGGACGCTCGTAGCCCAGCACGTCGAGGGCGGCGAGCACCTTGTGCCGGGTCGCGCCGGCCACCCCCGCCTTGCCGTTGAGGACCCGGCTGACGGTGGCCTCGCTCACCCCGGACTGGGCCGCGATGTCCGCGAGCCGCGGGGCGCCCCCTCCGGCGCCCCGCGGCAGGGGGATCGTCACACCGCCCACCAGGCGGTGGTGTCGGCGGGCACGAGTGCCTCGTCGTCGACGATCCGGATCTCCTCGCCCGAGGAGAGGAGCAACCGGCCGGGCAGCGGGACGGTGATGGCCCGGCCGGTGGTGTTGGCGATGCAGACGAATCCGCCGCGACGGAAGGAGAGCACACCCTCGGGTGCCTCCAGCCACTCGACGGACTCGCCCGCACCGAGTTCGGGGCGCTCGCGGCGCACGGCGAGCGCGCTGCGGTACAGCTCCAGGGTGGACGTGGGGTCGCCGGTCTGCGCCTCGACGCTCAGGCGCCCCCAGGTGGCCGGCTGCGGCAGCCAGGAGCCGCCGGCGCCGAAGCCGTACGAGCTGCCCCCGACGGTCCACGGGATCGGCACCCGGCAGCCGTCGCGGAAGCCGTCCTGGCCGGTGGCCCGGAAGAACGACGGGTCCTGGCGGACCTCGTCGGGCAGGTCGGTGACGTCGGGCAGGCCGAGCTCCTCGCCCTGGTAGACGTAGGCGGAGCCGGGCAGCGCCAGCATCAGCAGGGTCGCGGCGCGGGCCCGGCGCAGGCCGAGCTCGCGGTCGCCGGGAGTGCGCAGCTGGGTGCCGAGGCCCGCCGGGTTGGCGAAGCGGGTGGCGTGCCGGGTGACGTCGTGGTTGGACAGCACCCAGGTGGTGGGTGCGCCGACCGGGCGCATCGCGGCGAGCGAGGCGTCGATGACGGCCCGCAGCTCGGCCGCGTCCCAGTGGGTGCCCAGGTACTGGAAGTTGAACGCCTGGTGCATCTCGTCGGGGCGCACGTAGTTCGCCGTGCGCTCGACGGTCGGGGTCCACGCCTCGGCGACGAGGACGCGCTCGCCGTCGTACTCGCTGAGCACCTTGCGCCAGGAGCGGTAGATCTCGTGGACGCCCTCCTGGTCGAAGAAGGGCATGACGTCGTTGCCGAGCAGCTTGAGCTGGTCGTGGGCGCCGATGTCGGGCAGGCCGTCGGCCTTGACCAGGCCGTGGGCGACGTCGACGCGGAAGCCGTCGACGCCCATGTCCAGCCAGAAGCGCAGGATCGAGCGGAACTCGTCGCGGACGGCCGGGTGCTCCCAGTTGAAGTCGGGCTGCTCGGGCGCGAAGAGGTGGAGGTACCACTCGCCGGGCGTGCCGTCCGGGTTCTCCGTACGGGTCCAGGCCGGGCCGCCGAAGATGGACTCCCAGTCGTTGGGCGGGAGTTCGCCGTTCTTCCCCTTGCCGGGGCGGAAGTGGTAGCGCTCGCGCAGGGGGGAGCCGGGGCCCTCGCGCAGGGCGCGCTGGAACCACTCGTGCTGGTCGGAGGAGTGGTTGGGGACCAGGTCGACGATGATCCGCAGGCCCAGTTCGTGGGCCTCGCGGATGACGGCGTCGGCGTCGTGGAGCGTGCCGAACATGGGGTCGATGGCCCGGTAGTCGGCGACGTCGTAGCCGGCGTCGGCCTGCGGGGAGGCGTAGAAGGGGGAGAGCCAGACGGCGTCGACGCCGAGTTCCTTCAGGTACGGAAGCCGGCTGCGGATGCCCTCCAGGTCGCCCATGCCGTCGCCGTTGCCGTCGGCGAAGCTGCGCGGGTAGACCTGGTAGATCACCGCGTCTCTCCACCAGTCCGACTGCGTGCCGGTGGCGGGGGCGGCGTCGGCGGGGGCGGCGAGGTGCTGGGTCATGTCTTCCTTGTGTCTCGTAAGGACATTCGTACGCGGACTCGGCTGCGGGGCCCGGTGGGGCTCAGCCCTTGACGGCGCCGGCGGACATGCCGGTCACCAGGTGGCGCTGGGCGAAGAGGAACACCAGGGCGGCCGGCACCGCGATGAGCACGGAGGCCGCGGTCATCGGGCCCCACTGGGCGCCGTACTGGTTGACGAACTTCTGCAGTCCGCCGGCGAGGGTCATGTTCTCGTCGCCGACCATGAAGGCGGAGGCGTAGGCGACCTCGCCCCAGGCGGTGATGAAGGAGTAGAAGGCGGTCACCGCGATGCCCGGCTTGGCCAGCGGCAGGATCAGCCGCCAGAAGGTGCCGAACGGGGTGAGGCCGTCGACGTATCCCGACTCGTCGATCTCCTTCGGGATGGTGTCGAAGAAGCCCTTCATCATCCAGGCGCAGAACGGGACGGCGATGGTCAGGTACGTGATGACCAGGCCGGTCGACGTGTTGAGCAGGCCCATCGACGACATGATGTTGTAGATCGGCACGATGAGGACGGCGACCGGGAACATCTGGGTGATGAGCAGCGTCCACATCAGCCCGCGCTTGCCGGCGAAGCGGAAGCGGCTGACGGCGTAGCCCGTCGTGGAGGCGACGAAGACGCCGAGCACGGTGGTGAGGGCGGCGACGAGCAGGGAGTTGCCGAACCAGGTGAGGAACGGGGTGTCGCTCAGCAGGTTCGTGTAGTTCTGGAGCGTCGGCTCCTTCACGAAGTCCGTGGTGGTCGCGTACCTGGCCGGCTTGAGCGAGGTCAGCAGGACCCACAGCACCGGGAAGACGGCGATCACGGAGGCGACGATCAGGGTGAGGTGCAGCCCGGCGGAGGCGAGCGGCGAACGGCGGCCGCGGCGCGGGGCGTGGACCGGGGCGGGGGCGGTGGTCACCAGACTTCTCCCTGCTTGCGGAGGACCCGCCGGTAGACCGCGGCGAAGACCATCAGGAGGATCAGGATCAGCACGCCCCACGTGGAGGACTGGGCGTAGTCGCGCGGGCTGATCTCGAAGGAGAACTTGTACGCCTGGGTCACCAGGATCTGGGTGGCCTCGCCGGGACCGCCCCGGGTGAGCAGGAAGATCACCGGGAACATGTTGAAGGTCCAGATGGTGCTCAGGAGGATCACCGTGGTGGAGACCGAGCGCAGACCGGGCAGGGTGATGTGCCGGAAGCGCTGCCAGGCGTTCGCGCCGTCCATCTCGGCGGCCTCGTACATCTCGCCGGGGATGGACTGCAGACCGCCGAGCAGGGCGACCATCATGAACGGCACGCCGAGCCAGACGTTGACGGCGATGACCGAGAACTTGGCCCAGGTGGGGTCGTTGAGCCACGGCACGGCGTCGATGCCGCCGCCCGCGAGCAGCTGGTTGAGGATGCCGCGGCGCTCGTCGTAGAGGAAGCGCCAGGCGAAGACCGAGACGAAGCCCGGCACGGCCCAGGGAAGGATCAGCAGCATCCGGTAGACGGAGCGGCCGGCCATCTTCCGGTTGAGCATGTTGGCGAGGACCAGGCCGAGGGCGAAGGTCACCGAGACGCAGGAGACCGTCCACACCAGCGTCCAGCCCAGCGTGCCGAGGAACTGGCTTCCGGTGAGCGCGTCGGCGTAGTTGTCGAGGCCGACGAACTCGTAGGTCGCGGGAATGTGGTTGACGCCGATGGAACGCTCGACGTTGCGTTCGTTGGCGTCGGTGAGCGACAGCCAGATGCCGCGGACCAGCGGATATCCGATGATCACGCCGATCACGACGACGACCGGGGCGACCATCGCCCAGGCGTACCAGTGGGTGGAGAGGGATCGCTTCACCGGTCCCCGCCGGTGGCCAGTTCCGCGGCTCCGGCCGCGGGCGACGTCATCGCCCGCGGCCTTCGCCACCGACTGGCTGCTGGTGTCCACAGCCATCAGCCGGTCTGCCTTCCTTCCCGCTTCCGTGTTACTTCCAGTCCTTCAGGAGCTTGCGGTAGGACTCGCCCGCCGTCTTGGCTCCCTGCTCCGGGGTGGTCTGGTGGGTGAGGACCTTGGTGTACTCGGTGACCAGCGGGGCGAAGAGGCTGCCGGTCTCCGGGATCCAGGGGCGCTCGACGGCCTTCTCGACGACCGGCTTGAAGAAGCTGATCATCGGGTTCATGGCGACCTCCGACTTGCCGTACACCGAGGTACGGGTCGGGAGGAGGCTGAGCTCCGCGGCGGCCTTGGCCTGGACCTCGGGCGAGCTCATGTACTCGACGAAGGCGTAGGAGGCGTCCAGGTTCTTGGAGCCGGCGTAGACGGCGAGGTTGTGGCCGCCCTGCGGGGCGCCCTGGCCGGCGGAGCCGGCCGGGACCGGGGCGATGCCGAGGTTCGCCTTGTCGGCGAACTCCTTGCCGGTGTAGGTGTCGGCGACGGCCCACGGGCCGTTGATCATCATGGCGACCTTGCCGTCCTTGAAGGCGGCCTGCATGTTGTCCCAGCCATTGGTCGCGTCGGTGATCGCGGCCTTGGAGTCCACCAGCTCCTGGACGGTCTTCATCGCCTTGACGCCGGCGGCGTTGTCGATGGTGACGGTCTTGGTGTCGGCGTTGACCAGGTCGCCGCCCTCGCCGTACAGGAAGGAGAGGAACCAGTAGGCGTCGTCGCCGCGCAGGTAGAGGCCGGTCTTGCCGGTCTTCTGCTTGATCTTGGCGGAGACGGACTTCAGCTCGTCGACGGTCTTGGGGACCTCGACACCGGCCTCCTTGAAGATCTTCTTGTTGTAGAAGATGCCCATGGAGTCGATGACCTGCGGCACGGCGTAGGTCTTGCCGTTGTACTTGGTGGAGGCGGCCGCCTGCTTGAGGAAGTCGTCCTGGTCCTTCAGGGCGGCGGTGCCGTCCAGCGGGGCGAGGTAGCCGAGGTTCGCGAAGTCCGGGGTCCAGGCGACCTCGGCGCGGATCACGTCGGGCGCGCCGGAGCCGGACTGGGCGGCGTTCTTGAACTTGTTCTGGGCGTCGCCGAAGGGGACGTTGACGTAATTGACCTTCACCTTGGGGTGCTTCTTGGTGAAGTCCTCGGCCAGCTTCTTGAAGACCTTGTCCTCGGAACCGACCGTGGAGGTGTCCCACCAGGTGACCGTGCCGGAGAGCTCGCCCGAGCCCTTCGTGCCGCCGGTGGATCCGTTGTCGCTCCCGCACGCCGCCAGGGTCACGCCCAGGGCCGCGACCAGCGCGGTGGCCGCTATGCCACGCCGCATGTGAACTCCTTCGAATGGTCCCGGTGAGAACGAGGGTCTGAACACCTTCCTCATGCGACCGCTCCCTCGCGGCGCGCCGGGTTGGCAGGAACGTAACAGGGATGAAAACGAGCCGAAAGACCTTGCGGGAAATTTCTGCAAGACCCGGGGATCGTTACATCCGCGTGTCCCGAAGGTTGCCGACGAGCCGCTTGACAGTCACGGAACCATGCCGTCTCTTGCAAGAACTTGCGCAAGCCCGCCGAAGGCGGCCGGAATGCGCGCGAGGTGGGCAAGGGGACGCCCGACCGGTACAGTCCACTCCCATGACCGCGCGGCTCGCCGACATCGCAGCCCAGGCGGGGGTCAGTGAAGCCACAGTCAGCCGCGTGCTCAACGGCAAGCCCGGTGTGGCCGCGGCCACCCGTGAATCCGTGCTGGCCGCACTCGACGTGCTCGGCTACGAGCGCCCGGTCCGGCTGCGCCAGCGCAGCGCCGGCCTCGTCGGGCTCATAACCCCCGAACTGGACAACCCGATCTTCCCCGCGCTCGCGCAGGTCATCGGGCAGGCCCTCACCCGGCAGGGCTACACGCCGGTGCTCGCCACCCAGACCCCGGGCGGGTCCACGGAGGACGAGCTCACCGACATGCTGGTGGAGCGGGGCGTCGCCGGGATCATTTTCGTCTCCGGACTGCACGCCGACACCACCGCCGACACCACCCGCTACGACCAGCTGCGCGGCAAGGGCGTCCCGTACGTCCTCATCAACGGCTTCTCGCCCAAGGTGCAGGCCCCCTTCGTCTCCCCCGACGACCGGGCCGCGATGGTGCTGGCCGTGACGCACCTGGCGGCGCTCGGGCACACCCGGATCGGCCTCGCCGTCGGCCCGAAGCGGTTCGTGCCGGTGCTGCGCAAGATCGAGGGCTTCCGCAAGGGCATGCAGGAGCGGCTCGGGTTCACCCCCGAGGAGGCCGAGGAGCTGATCCAGCACTCCCTCTACACCCTGGAGGGCGGCCAGGCCGCCGCCGCAGCGCTCATCGCCAAGGGCTGCACCGCGATCGTCTGCGCCAGCGACATGATGGCGCTCGGCGCGATCCGGGCCGCCCGGCAGCAGGGACTCCAGGTGCCCGGGGACGTCTCCGTCGTCGGCTTCGACGACTCCCCGCTCATAGCGTTCACCGATCCGCCGCTGACCACCATCCGGCAGCCGGTGTCCGCCATGGGACAGGCCGCCGTGCGGGCCCTCCTGGAGGAGGTCGGCGGCACGCCCGCCCCGCACAGCGAGTTCGTGTTCATGCCCGAACTGGTGGTGCGCGGCTCCACCGCCTCGGCACCTTCGACCCCTACGGCACCCCCTACGCCTTAAGGCGGACCGGGTGCGCCCCGTACCCGACCGAGGGATGATCGGTCGAGGGGACGGGATCTGGCAGACTCTCGACCTATGGGTGAAACGACCGTGAAGACCTCGGAAAGTCGGACGACCCCGTCGTCACCCATCGTGGCCGGCGGCGGCTGGGCGCGGCTGCGCGCCCGTGCGCCCCGGCGCCCGAGGATCTGGTTCGAGGTCCTGCTCATCGCGGTCAGTTACTGGATCTACTCGCTCATCCGCAACGCGGTCCCCGAGCAGAAGGCCCAGGCCCTCAGGAACGCGGACTGGATCTGGCAGGCCGAGCACTCGCTCGGCCTGGCCTTCGAGCAGACCGTCAACCACGCCGTGAACTCGGTGACCTGGCTGATCGTGTCGATGAACTACTACTACGCCACGCTGCACTTCATCGTGACGATCGGTGTGCTGGTATGGCTGTACCGCGGGCAGCCGGGCCGTTACGCGGCGTTCCGCACGGTCCTGTTCGCCACCACCGGCGTGGCGCTGGTCGGTTACTACCTGTACCCGCTCGCTCCCCCTCGGCTGATGAGCGGCCAGAGCTTCGTCGACACCGTGCTCGTGCACCACACCTGGGGCTCGATGGCCTCGGGCAACCTGAAGAACATGTCGAACCAGTACGCGGCGATGCCGTCGATGCACATCGGCTGGTCGCTGTGGTGCGGCGTGACCATCTTCCTGCTGGCCAAGGCGCCCTGGGCGCGGATCCTCGGCCTGCTCTACCCGGCGGCGACGCTGGTCGTCATCGTGGCCACCGCCAACCACTTCTGGCTGGACGCGGTGGGCGGCGTGATCTGCCTGGCCTTCGGCTTCGCCGTCAGCTACGTCTGGTACGGCTCGCGCCCGCACAAGCTGCCCAAGCTGGTGGAACCGGCCACGGCCCCGGCCGCCCCGGACGCCTCGGTCCCGCAGGGGGCCGTCCCCGGTGGTCCGCCGCCGGTTGCGGTGGCGGCGGACCGTGAGGGGGCCGGGGAGCCCGAGGAGACCGAGGACGCCCCGGAGCCGCTCAGCTCCGCCAGGTGATCCGGCCTCCGGCGACGGTGAGCCGGACCGGGGCCCCGGCGGTCTCGTCGGCCGGGGCGTCGACCGGGTCGACGGCGAAGGCCGTGAGGTCGGCCCGGTAGCCGGGGGCGATCCGGCCCGCGAGGTGCTCCTCCCCCGCCGCGAGCGCCGCGTGCGTGGTCATGCCTTCCAGCGCCATCGCCCCGGTCAGGCCGGGTCGGGCGGAGGCGGCGCCGCGCGGGGAGCGGGCGGTGGCGAGCACCTGACGGGCGTCGTAGTGGGCGATGGGCCAGTCCGAGCCGAGCGCCAGGGTCGCACCCGCCTCCCTGAGGTCCCGGCAGCGCCAGGCCCGCTCCGCCCGCTCCTCGCCGAGCCGCCTGGACCACTCGTCGGTGTGGTCGGCGCGGGTGTAGGCGGTGTGCGGCGGCTGCATGGAGGCGACGACGCCGAGCGCGGCGAAGCGGCCGAGCTGGTCGTCGGGGACGGTCTCGATGTGCTCGATCCGGTGCCGGGGGCCGGTGCCGCCCAGGGTCTCCACGGTGTCGAGGACGTGCCGGACGGCGGCGTCGCCGATGGCGTGGGTGGCGGTGCCGACGCCGGCGCGGTGCAGGTGCCGTACCGCGGCGGTGTACGCGGCCGGGTCGGGCCAGAAGGCGTCGGTGCCCTGGCCGTGGCAGTCGGCGTGCTCCAGCCAGGCGGTGCCGCCCTCGACGGTGCCGTCCATGAAGAACTTGACCCCGCCGATCCGCCACAGCCGCCCGGCCCGCTCCTGGAGCCGGACCAGCTCGTCCAGCTCCTCGGTGCTCGCGCCGGGCATGCACCAGGGCGCCAGGCGCAGCCGCAGCGGCAGGTCGCCGTCGGCCTCGACCGCGGCGAGCAGGCCGGGCACGTCGTGACCGCCGAGGTCCATGACGTGGGCGCCGGTGAGTCCGGTGGCGGCCATCGCCGACAGCAGCTCGACGAGCCGGTCGCGGCGCTCGGCGTAGGGCTGGGCGGGCAGCACGGGCGTCATCAGGTCCATGGCGGCGTGCTCGTTCAGGTGCCCGGTGGGGCGGCCCCCGGTGTCGCAGACGACCTCGGAGCGCTGGGCGAAGGCGCGCGGCCCGTCGATGCCGGCGGCCGCGAGGGCCGCGGCGCTGGCGAGCGCGGAGTGTCCGTCGTACAGCCGGAGGAAGGCGGGGGCGCCGTCGAGGACGTCCTCGATCAGCTCGTGGTGGACGGGCCGGCCGGCGAAGACGTTGTGGTCGAGGCCGAAGCCGAGGACCCAGCCGTCGCGGCGCTCGGCGCCCTTGAGGGCGGCGCGCAGTCCGTCGAGGTCGGTGACGGCGGACAGGTCGGTGCCGGTGAACATCTCCAGGCCCCACACGGGGTGGCTGTGGGCGTCGGTGAGTCCCGGGGTGAGGGTCGCGCCGGCGAGGTCGACGACCTCGGTGCGGGGGCCGCGCCAGGCGCGGACGTCGGTGTCGTCGCCGACGGCGGTGATCAGTCCGTCGCGGACGGCGACAGCGGTGTGGCGGGAGGGTTCGGGGTCGCGGACGCGGGCGTCGGCGAGGACGAGGTCGGGTGCTGCGGACACGAGGGATCTCCGGAAGGCGTGGGTTCGGCGGCGAAGCGGGCGTAGACCTCGGGGCGGGTGCGGCGCAGCCGGGCGGCGAGCAGGAGCCCGAGGACGAGGACGGCGGGGACGACGGCGACCAGGACCGTGTTGACGGTGGGCGAGGCGCCGGTGAAGAGGGCGACCTTGCTGGTGACCAGCCAGAGCGCGACGGCGAGCAGGACGGCGGCGGTGACCGGGGCGACGAGGGTGCGCAGGGCGCCCTCCTGGTGGGGGACGCGCCGGAAGTAGCGGACGACGGCGAGGGCGGCGAGCAGCATCAGCGCCATGAGCCCGAGCATGCCGGGGGTGTTCACCCAGAGCAGCAGCTGGGTGTACGGGTCGGCCCCGGCGGCCGCGAAGCCGAGGACCACGACCGCGCCGAGCACGGTCTGGGCGAGGCCGGCGACGTACGGGGAGCGGTGGCGGGGGTGGACGCGGCCGAGGGCGGTGGGCAGGACGCCTTCCTCGGCGAGGGCGAGGGCGTAGCGGTTGATCGCGTTGTGGAAGGCGAGCAGCGAGGCGATGATGCTGGTCACGATGAAGACGTGCATCAGGTCGGCGGCCCAGGACCCGACGTAGGTCGTGATCGCGGCGAAGAAGAGTCCGCCGGTGTCGTCCGCGGCGGCCTGGACGACCTTCTCGTCGCCGAACGCCTGGATGACGGTCCAGACGACGAAGGCGTAGAAGAGGCCGAGGAAGCCGACCGCGATGTAGGTGGCGCGGGGGATGGTGCGGGCGGGGTCGCGGGCCTCGCGGCGGTAGATGACGGTCGACTCGAAGCCGGTGAACGCCGAGAAGGCGAAGGCGAGGACGGCCGCGGTGCCGGGCACGAGCACGTTGCCGGGGGTGAAGGAGGCGAGCGAGAGCCCGTCGGCGCCGCCGGCGAGGAGGACGCCGCCGGCGAGGAGCACGAGGATGCCGGTCTCCGCGACGAGCAGGACGCCGAGGACCTTGGCGCCGAAGTCGATGGAGCGGTAGCCGCCGTACCAGATGAGCAGCAGACCGGCGAGGGCGACCGGCAGCCAGGGCACGTCGACGCCGAGCAGGGCGTGGGTGGTGTCGGCGGTGGCGGAGCCGAGGAGTCCGTAGACGCCGATCTCCATGCCGTTGTAGCCGACCATCGCGACCAGGGCGGCGGCGATGCCCAGCGGCTTGCCGAGGCCGCGGGTGATGTACGCGTAGAAGGCGCCGGCGCTGCGGACGTGCCGGCTCATGGCGGTGAAGCCGACGGCGAAGACCGCGAGGGTGACGCCGGCCAGGAGGTAGCCGGCGGGGGCGCCGATGCCGCCGAGGACGAGGGCGATGGGGGCGACCCCGGCCATGACGGTGAGCGGGGCGGCGGCGGAGACCACGAAGAAGGAGATGTCGGCGGTGGTGAGGGTGCCGGTGCGCAGGCCGGGTGGCTCGTCGGGGGCGGGGGAACGGGTGGAGGACATGCGGAAAGAGCCCTTCCGAAGGGACGAGGGACGCGGAAACCTAAAGCCTTTCGGTTGACTGGTGTGGCGCAATGTAGCCTCGGGTCCGACGATTCGGGAAGACCTGAACTGGGAGAAGACCTGCATGGGCCGGCCGCGCACGCCCCTCCTCGACCGGGAGCGCATCACCACCACGGCGCTCCAACTCGTCGACGAGCAGGGCGACTTCAGCGTCCCGCAGATCGCGCGGCGGCTGGGTGCGCAGACGGCGTCGGTGTACCACCATGTGGACGGCCGGGACGGCATCGTGGAGCTGCTCCGGGAGCGGGTCTGCGACGCGATCGACGACACCGCCCTCGACCTGGAGCCCTGGGACGCGGCCATGGCGGCCTGGGCCCGCTCCTACCGGGCCGCCTTCGCCGCCCACCCGCGGGCCATCCCCCTCCTCACCACGTCCCCGGTCCGCGCGCCGAAGGTGCTCCTGCAGTACGAGAAGGCCGTCACCCGGCTCCTGGCGGCGGGCTTCCCGCTCGCGGACGTCATGCCGGTGATCATCGGCCTGGAGAACCTGGTCCTCGGCTCGGCCCTCGACATGGCCGCCCCCGAGATGATGTGGGAACTCGCCGACGAGACCGCCACCCCCCGCCTGGCCGCCGCCCTCGCGGCGGTCGCCGGCGGCCGCTCGGACGCGTCCTTCGAACTGGCGCTGGACGGCTGTCTGGCCCGGTGCCGACGGCTCCTCGACACCTCCGCCTGAGACCAAGGGGCGCGACTACCACCGGGTCTACGCCCCCCGGTACCGGCGGCTCCTCCGAACCTCCACCTGGGATCATGGGGCCGACCACCGTCGGGCCGCACCCGGCGGGCATCAGCGAAGGGGGACCCCCATGACCCTGCTCATCCTGTCCGGCATCCTCGTCCTCGTCGTGGCCGGCTGCGCCTGCGTCGTCTGGGCCGCCCGCGGCGGCCCGCGCTGGACCCGTGGCGTCGCCCGGGCCACCCTCGCGGCCGGCGACGCGGCCCGCGCGGTCCAGCGGGCGGGCCACAAGGGCCGGAACGGCAACGACACGGCGGCGGCGGGCGGCGAGTAGGACGGCGCCTGAGCCCGGCGGTGGTGCGGGCATTCGTCCGGCCCGCGCTCGGGTGTGGGCCGCCGCCCCCGCCCGTGGGGGGGCAGGCGCATTCGTCCCGCCCACCTCCGCGTGGCACTCGTCCCCACCCACCCCCGTGTGGGCAATCGTCCCGCCTGGGGGTCCCCCCAGGGCTAAGCCCTAGGGGGGACGGGTGGGCACCCGGACGAAGTCTTGGGGAGGAACGATTGCCCACAACGGGGGGCGGACGAAGGGCGCCGTGCCGATCGTGGGCGGGCACCGCCCCGGCGGGGCGACGGGCGCGGGCCGGACGGGGCCGTCCCGCGGGTCACGCCCCGTAGAACAGCTCCTCCACCACCGCGCGCGCCCGGCGCGTGACGCGGCGGTAGTCGTCGACCATCTCGCCGACGTGGCCGGGGCCGTAGCCCAGGTAGCGGCCCACCGCGGCCAGTTCGCGCGGTTCGGAGGGGAAGGTGTCGCCGGGGCGGCCGCGGACCAGCATCACCGCGTTGCGGACCCGGGTCGCGAGCACCCATGCCTCGTCCAGGGTCTGCGCCTCGTCCGCGCCGATGAGACCGGCCGCGAGGGCGGCGGCCAGGGCCGCGCGGGTACGGGTGGTCCGCAGGCCGGGCTCGGCCCGGCCGTGGCGCATCTGGAGCAGCTGCACCGTCCACTCGACGTCGCTCAGCCCGCCCCGCCCCAGCTTGGCGTGCAGGGTCGGGTCGGCACCGCGCGGCAGCCGTTCGGTCTCCATCCGCGCCTTGAGGCGGCGGATCTCGCGCACCGCGTCCTCGCCGAGCCCGTCCGCCGGGTAGCGCAGCGGGTCGACCAGTGCGATGAACCGCTCGCCCAGCTCCCGGTCGCCGGCCATCGGCTCGGCGCGCAGCAGCGCCTGGCTCTCCCACACCAGCGACCAGCGTCGGTAGTACGCCTCGTAGGACTTCAGGGTGCGCGCCAGCGGGCCGTTCCTGCCCTCCGGGCGCAGATCGGCGTCGATCAGCAACGGCGGGTCCGCGGTGGGCAGTTGGAGGAGCCGGCGCATCTCGGTGACGACCTGGTTCGCGGCCCTGGCCGCCTCCTGCTCGTCGACGCCCTCGCGCGGCTCGTGCACGAACAGCACGTCCGCGTCGGAGCCGTAGCCGAGTTCGTGTCCGCCGAAGCGGCCCATGCCGATCACCGCGAACCGGGTCGGCAGCTCCTCGCCCCACTCCGCCCGTACGACGGCCCGCAGCGCGCCCGCGATGGTGGCCGCGTTGAGGTCGGTCACCGCCTGCCCGACCCGGTCGACCAGGTCGCCGGGGTCCGCCGTGCGGGGGCTGTCCTCGGTGCCGTACGAGCCGATGAGGTCGGCCGCCGCGGTGCGGAACAGTTCCCGCCGGCGCACCCCGCGGGCCGCCACCACCGCCTGCTCGGGGCCCTCCGCCCGGCCGACCGCCGCCAGCACCTCCTGTTCCAGGTGGTCCCGGCCGCGCGGCTTCAGGCCCTCCGGGTCGCCGAGGATGGCGACCGCCTCGGGGGCGCGCAGCAGCAGGTCGGGGGCGAGCCGGCCGGCGGACAGGACCCGGGCCAGGTTCTCGGCGGCGGCGCCCTCGTCGCGGAGCAGCCGCAGGTACCAGGGCGTCTTGCCGAGCGCGTCGGACACCTTGCGGAAGCCGAGGAGCCCCGCGTCCGGGTCGGCGGAGTCGGCGAACCAGCCGAGCAGCACCGGCAGCAGCGTCCGCTGGATCGCGGCCTTGCGGCTGACTCCGGAGGACAGCGCCTCCAGGTGGCGCAGGGCGGCGGCGGGGTCGGCGTAACCGAGCGCTTCGAGGCGCTGCCCGGCGGCCTTGGGGCTGAGCCGGATCTCGCCGGGGGCGAGCTGGGCGACCGCGTCGAGGAGCGGCCGGTAGAACAGCTTCTCGTGCAGCCGGCGCACCACGGCCGCGTGCCGCCGCCACTCGCGGCCCAGTTCGGCCACCGGATCGGTGCGCAGTCCCAGGGAGCGGCCGAGGCGGCGCAGGTCCTCCTCGGCCTCGGGCACGAGGTGGGTGCGGCGCAGCCGGTAGAGCTGGATGCGGTGCTCCATGGCGCGCAGGAAGCGGTACGCGTCGTCGAGCTGGGCGGCGTCGGCGCGGCCGACGTAGCCGCCGGCGGCGAGGGCGGCGAGCGCGTCGAGGGTGGAGCCGCTGTGCAGGGTGGCGTCGCTGCGGCCGTGCACCAACTGGAGGAGCTGCACGGCGAACTCGACGTCGCGCAGACCTCCGGGGCCCAGCTTCAGCTCGCGGTCGACCTGGCCGACGGGGATGTTGTCGACGACCCGGCGGCGCATCTTCTGCACGTCGGAGACGAAGTTCTCGCGTTCCGCCGCCTTCCAGACGAGCGGGGAGACGGCGTCGATGTACGCGGCGCCGAGCTGCGGGTCGCCGGCCACCGCCCGCGCCTTCAACAGGGCCTGGAACTCCCAGGTCTTGGCCCAGCGCTGGTAGTAGGCCAGGTGGCTGGAGAGGGTCCGCACCAGCGGCCCGTTGCGGCCCTCGGGGCGGAGGTTGGCGTCGACGGGCCAGATGGTGCCCTCGACGGTCGTCTCGGAGCAGATCCGCATGAGGTGGGAGGCGAGCCGGGTCGCGGCCTGGAGGGCCTTGGCCTCGTCCGTGCCGTCCGCCGGCTCCCCCACGAAGATCACGTCGACGTCGGAGACGTAGTTGAGCTCGTTGCCGCCGCACTTGCCCATGGCGATGACGGCGAGCCGGCAGCGGGCGGCGTCCTCGGGGGCGGCGGCGCGGGCGAGGGCGAGCGCGGCGCGCAGGGTGGCGGTGGCGAGGTCGGCCAGTTCGGCGGCGGTCTGGGCGACGTCGATGGTGCCGCAGACGTCGCGGGCGGCGATGGCGAGCAGGCAACGGCGGTAGGCGACCCGCAGCGAGACCGGGTCGGTCGCCTCGGCGAGCCCGCGCTCGAAGTCGGCGACGCCCGGGTGCAGGTCCGCCGCCTCGTACGTGACGAGGGCCTGCCAGTCGCGCGGGTGGCGGGCCAGGTGGTCGGCGAGCGCCTCGGAGGTGCCGAGCACCCCGAGCAGCCGGTCCCGGAACGGCTTGGCGGACAGCAGCGTGGTGGTGAGGCCCCGCCGCTCCTCCTCCGGCTGCGCCTCGACGAGGCGCACCAGGCCGCGCAGGGCGAGGTCGGGGTCGGCGGTGGCGCCGAGGGCGTCCAGGAGCACGGAGTCGCCGCGCAGGGCGGCCAGCTCGGGCAGGTCGAGCAGGCGCTCGGCCGCCGACGGATCGGTGAACCCGTGCCGCAGCAGCCGGCTGAACGTGCTGCTCCTGCGTCCCGGCACCGTCATTCCGCCGCTCCCTCACCGGTCGTCTCCGTCCGGCGTCGAGCCTATCCGGAGCGGGGTGCGGGGGCGCCCCGGGGCGGCGACCGATGAGTTCGTGCCCCGGTCCGGGTCTTCAGTGGGGGACGAGTCGAAGGGAGCGGACGATGCCGACGGACACCCCGAGAAGCACCCCGGCGGGCAGCCCGGTGAGCACCCCGGCCAACACCACGCTGGATTCCCGGTACAGCGGACCGGGGGCGGAGGCGACGCCGTGGGCGGAGGCGGTGCGGCGGCTGGCCGCGGCCGAGGTCTACTGGCTGACGACGGTCCGCCCCGACGGCCGCCCGCACGTCACCCCTCTGATCGCGGTGTGGCGGGAGGGCGCCCTGCACTTCTGCACCAGGCCGGACGAGCGCAAGGCCCGCAACCTGGCGGCGAACCGCCGGGTCGCCCTCACCACCGGCACGAACGCGCTGGGCGAGGGGTTCGACCTGGTGATCGAGGGCGAGGCGGTCCGGGTGACGGACGAGGAGGTGCTGCGGGCGCTCGCGGAGGCGTATGCCGACAAGTACGGAGAGGAATGGCGATTCGGCGTGCGGGACGGTGGCTTCGTGAGCGAGGGTGGTACGGCCCTGGTGTTCGCGGTCCCGCCGACGACGGCCTTCGGCTTCGCCAAGGGCACCCCGTACGGCCAGACCCGCTGGCGCTTCACCGAGGAGAGCTGACCTGTGAACTGGACGCTGGAAGTGGTCCCCGTCCCCGTGAGCGACATGGACCGGGCCAAGGAGTTCTACGCCGACACCTGCGGCTTCAAGGTCGACCTGGACCAGGAGGTCGCACCGGGCGTGCGGATCATCCAGATCACCCCGCCGGGCTCCCGCTGTTCGATCGCCTTCCTGGAGGGCATGCCTCCGTTCCCCGGAAGCCGCCAGATGGCCCCGGGCACGCTGCACGGCCTCCAGCTCTGCGTCACCGACATCGAGGCGGCGCGCGAGGAGCTGGTGGAGGCGGGCGTCGACGTGTCGCCGGTGATGCACGTGGGCGAGCGGGGCTGGGAGGAGGGCAGGGGCGACACCTGGAACTCCTTCATGACCTTCACCGACCCGGACGGGAACGGGTGGACGGTGCAGGAGGCGCCGTCGGAGCTGTCGGAGCGCTGAGCCGGGAGCGGCGCGCGGCCGGGCCGGGAGCGGCCGGGCCCGCGGGCCCGGCCGCGGTGAGCCGCTACGGGGCGAACACCACCCGGTAGTTCCGCACCCGCTCGTCCTCGCCCTCGTACGCCATCCCGGCCGCCTCCATCACGCGGTGGGACGGAACGTTGTCGAGGTCGGCGTCACCGCGGACGGCGGTGGCGCCGGCCTCGCGGGCGAGGGCGATCAGGGCGCGCAGCGCCTCCGAGGCGAAGCCCTGCCCGCGCACGCCGGGCACGAGCCCGTAGCCGATCGTGACGACGCCGTCCCCGCCCGGCGGCCCGTGGAACCCGATCCCGCCGACGGTGACGCCGTCCGCGAGCCGCCGTATCTCGTACGGCCGGTAGACCCCCGGATCGCCCCGCTCGGCCACCCCGTTCAGGAAGCTGCCCACCCCCCGGACGTCGCCGGGCCCCGGATACCCCTCGGCCCAGCGGTCCCCCGGCCCGGGCGCCGCGTCGACGACCCGCCGGGCCTCGTCGACGGAGAGCGGGTGCAGCAGGAGGCGGGCGGTCTCGATGATCTTCACGTCGTTCATTGCGTGAAGTCTCGAGCCCGCCCACTGCGGGCCGCAACGGGTTTTGCCGGCGGGCCGGGCCGGGCCACGCCTGCCGTGCCGCAGGACGACAGCGGTCGGCTCACCGGCGGGGGCCGACGGTTCGCGAACGTCGGCCCTGAGCACTGCCTCGGGAGTGCGCCGTCCCTGGACTGCGCTTACAGCACCGGAAGGTTCTTGCGCAGCTCGAAGGCCGTGACCTCGGAGCGGTACTCCTCCCACTCCTGCTTCTTGTTGCGCAGGAAGAAGTCGAAGACGTGCTCGCCGAGCGTCTCCGCGACCAGTTCGCTGCGCTCCATCAGGGCGATCGCCTCGCCCAGGTTCTGCGGGAGCGGCTCGATGCCCATCGCGCGGCGTTCGGCGTCGCTCAGGGCCCAGACGTCGTCGTCGGCGCCGGCCGGGAGTTCGTAGCCCTCCTCGATGCCCTTGAGGCCTGCGGCGAGCAGGACGGCGTAGGTGAGGTAGGGGTTGGCGCCCGAGTCGATGGAGCGGACCTCGACGCGGGAGGAGCCCATCTTGCCCGGCTTGTACATGGGGACGCGGATCAGCGCGGAGCGGTTGTTGTGGCCCCAGCAGATGTAGGCCGGGGCCTCGCCGCCCGAGCCGGCGGTGCGGCCCGAGCCGCCCCAGATGCGCTTGTAGGAGTTGACCCACTGGTTGGTGACGGCCGAGATCTCGCCCGCGTGGCGCAGCAGGCCCGCGATGAAGGAACGTCCCACCTTGGACAGCTGGTACTCGGCGCCGCTCTCGTAGAAGGCGTTGCGGTCGCCCTCGAAGAGGGAGAGGTGGGTGTGCATGCCCGAGCCGGGGTACTCCGAGAACGGCTTCGGCATGAACGTCGCCTGCACGCCCTGCTCCAGGGCCACCTGCTTCATGACCAGGCGGAAGGTCATGATGTTGTCGGCGGTGGACAGCGCGTCCGCGTACCGCAGGTCGATCTCCTGCTGGCCCGGCGCGCCCTCGTGGTGCGAGAACTCCACCGAGATGCCCATCGACTCCAGCATCGTGATGGCCTGGCGGCGGAAGTCCATGCCCACGTTCTGCGGGGTGTGGTCGAAGTAGCCCGAGTTGTCGGCCGGGGTGGGCCGGGTGCCGTCGAGCGGCTTGTCCTTCAGCAGGAAGAACTCGATCTCGGGGTGGGTGTAGAAGGTGAAGCCGAGGTCCGAGGTCTTCGCGAGGGCCCGCTTGAGGACGTAGCGCGGGTCGGCGAAGGACGGCGAGCCGTCCGGCATCAGGATGTCGCAGAACATCCGGGCCGTGCCCGGGGCCTCCGCGCGCCACGGCAGGATCTGGAAGGTGCCCGGGTCCGGCTTGGCGATCATGTCGGACTCGTAGACGCGGGCGAAGCCCTCGATCGCGGAGCCGTCGAAGCCGATGCCCTCGTCGAACGCCTGCTCCAGCTCCGCGGGGGCGACGGCGACCGACTTCAGGAAGCCGAGCACGTCGGTGAACCACAGACGCACGAAGCGGATGTCGCGCTCCTCGAGCGTACGGAGCACGAATTCCTGCTGCTTGTCCATTTCCACACCCATCCTCGCTGGTCAGGCCGCCTGCTCCCACCGCCTCGGGCACATCGGGGGGCACCTGAGCATCCCACCACATGGTTTCGTGCACGTTGCACACCCATAGTGCCTGCTCCGCTGTGACACAGGTAACGGGGGACGGGCCGATTCCCGCTCCTCAGCTCCGCCCCGTACGGGCCAAGGAGCCCCTTCTGCCACTACGATCTCCGGCCATGGGGGGCCCACGGCTCGCACGCCTGTCCCAGGACCCGCGTCCCATGGCACTGGTGAGTGCCGTGGCGACGCTGCTCGGCGCGCTCTTCCTCTGTCTGGGGGTCGCCGACCCGGCCGAGCGGGCCGAGCACCATCGGGCGGCCGCGCACGTGACCGGGGGCGACCGGCACGTGCAGTACGTCTGCCCGTACGGCGGCGGCGACTGCTCGCTCTTCCCGTCGCTGTCCCCCGCGGTGCTCAGCGCACCGCCGCTCGACCCGCCGCTGCACGCGGTGGGCCGGCTTCCGCGCCCCGACGCCTCACCGGCCGACGGCCGGGTGTTCCTCGCCGGCGCACGGCCCCGTGCGCCGGACCTGCACGTCCTTCAAGTCCTGCGGACGTGAGCGGCCGCGTGCCGGCATCACGTCGCTCTCCGTCCGCACGCCTCTTCACCGGTTCCAGACTTCACGATCTTTCGATCTCAGACTTCCAGAAGGACGACATCACCATGGCCGCGAACCGCTCCACCACCGCCGACCGCCGCGCCCGAATAGAGGAGATGCGCCGCGCCGAGCAGGCCCGCGAGCGCCGCAACCGCATCCTCACCGTCGGCGTCTCCGCCGTCGTCGTACTCGGCCTCGTCGGCTTCGGCGGCTGGGTCATCAACAAGGAGAACAAGAAGCAGGAGCAGCAGGAGGCCGCCGCCAAGGCCCCCATCGAGGGCGAGAAGTCCTGGGACGCCAAGAAGCTGACCCGCAACCACGTCAACACGCCGGTGAAGTACGAGATGACCCCGCCGGTCGGCGGCGACCACCACCCGGTCTGGCAGAACTGCAACGGCGACGTCTACGACAAGCCGGTCAGCGACACCAACGCGGTGCACTCGCTGGAGCACGGGGCCGTGTGGGTGACGTACAACAAGAAGGCCGCCGCCGGTGACCTGGAGAAGCTGAAGAGCAAGGTCAAGAAGACCCCCTACTCGCTGATGAGCCCCGTGGACGGCCAGTCCGGCGCGATCATGCTGAGCGCCTGGGGCAAGCAGGTGACCGTGGACAGCGCCACCGACCCGCGGGTCGACGCCTTCTTCACCAAGTACGTCAACGGTCCGCAGACCCCGGAGCCGGGCGCCGCCTGCACCGGCGGGGTCGGCGCCGAGGGCGTGGGCGGCAGCGGGATGGGCCAGTGAGGCTGAACCGGACGCAGTGGGCGTCCGTCACGGCCGTCGTCCTCGCGCTGCTCTTCGCCGGGGGCGCCCTCACCGTGGCCTCCGCCGACCGCGACGAGTCCCCGAGGACCCCGACCGCGGAGTCCGCCGACGCGGGCTTCGCCCGGGACATGGCCGTCCACCACCAGCAGGCCGTCGAGATGTCGTTCATCGTCCGCGACCGCACGCGGGACGAGGAGGTGCGCCGGCTGGCCTACGACATCGCCAACACGCAGGCCAACCAGCGCGGCATGATGCTGGGCTGGCTGGACATGTGGGGGCTGCCGAAGGTGCAGTCGGGCGTGCCGCCGATGACCTGGATGGGCATGGGCGGGCACGGTGACGAGACGGCCGGCGAGGACGGCGAGCTGATGCCGGGCATGGCGACCCGTGCCGAGATCGAGCAGCTGTCCAAGGCGTCCGGGCGCGCGGCCGAGGTGCTCTACCTGAAGCTGATGACCGAGCACCACAAGGGCGGCGTCCACATGGCCCAGGGCTGTGTGGAGCGCTGCGCGCCCGGCGTCGAGCGGGACCTCGCGCAGGGCATGGTCGAGGCGCAGGAGTCCGAGATCAGGCTGATGGCGGACATGCTGAGGCAGCGGGGCGCCTGACCGGCTCCCCGGCTGCCCGCGCGGTCGGGCCGACTCGTGTGACGGCTCGTCCGTGACGGCTCGTCCGTGACGGCTCCTGACGACGGCTCCTGACGGCCCCCGCGACCTTGCGGTCGCGGGGGCCGCGCCGCGACCGCAGAATGAGGGGTGCTCGGGGACGTACGTAGGTACGACGACGTTCTACGAAAGGCACTCAGCTCATGACGACGGCGAAGGACATCATGCACCCGGGGGCCGAGTGGATCCCGGCTCACGAGACGCTCGACCGCGCGGCCCAGCGCATGCGCGAACTCAACGTGGGCGCGCTGCCCATCGCCGACGAGAACGAACGGCTCTGCGGCATCCTCACCGACCGGGACATCGTGGTCGGCTGTGTGGCCATGGGCCACGACCCTGCCCGGGTCACCTGCGGCGACATGGCCAAGGGCACCCCGCGCTGGATCGACGCCGGGGCGGACGTGGACGAGGTCCTGGAGGAGATGCAGGGCCACCAGATCCGCCGGCTGCCGGTCATCGAGAACAAGCGTCTCGTCGGCATGATCAGCGAGGCGGACCTGGCCCGGCAGCTCTCCGACGACCAGCTGAAGGCGTTCTGCGAGAGCGTCTACGCCCCTTCCTGACCCGTGCGGCCCGGTGCCCGGGACGGCACCGCCGTGCCCAGGACCGCCTCGGCCACCCGGTCGGGGCGGTCCAGCATGACCAGGTGGCCCGACGGTTCGGCCGCCTCGTAGCGGGCGGCGAGCCGCCGGGCCAGGGCGCGTTGGCGTCGCTCCCAGCGGGCGGAGCCGTTGGGGGCGGCGAGCACCGTGACGGGCAGGCCGGGCGGGAGCGGGGCGTGCTCGCGCAGGGCGAGCAGTTCGGCGGCCACGGCGCCGTAGCGGGCGTTCTCGTCGAGGGTGCCGCGCAGCACGCGGGAGGTGCGGTAGACGCGGCGGACGAGCGCGCGCGGGGCCGGGTCCGGGCCCCGGGCCGAAAGGCGCACCGAGAGAGCGCGCCCGGCCGGGCCGAGCGCCGCCGGGATCCCGGCGGCGGACAGGGCGGCGCCCAGCGCGCGGGCGAGGGGCGGAGCGGTGCGGGATGCGCGGGGGCGGTCCTCCACGGAGGAGTCGACGAGGACGAGGGCGGCCGTGCGGGCGGGGTGGCGGCGGGCGAAGGCCTCGGCGTGGAAGCCGGCGATGGAGTGTCCGACGACCGTGGCGGGCCCGGGCAGCCGCAGCGCGTCGAGGAGCGCGGCGATCCGGTCCGCCTCCCCGGCGAGGGTGGCCGGCACGGCGGCGGGGGCGGACAGGCCGTGGCCGGGGCGGTCGAAGCGGACGACGGTGCGGTGGGGGGCGAGCAGGGGGACGACGGGGTCCCAGTCGAACCAGCTCATGCCGAGGCCGGCGGCGAGGACGCAGACGGGTCCGGTGCCGTCGACGACGACGTGGTGGGCGACTCCTCCGAGCCGTACGAAGGTCATACCGTTCCTGGACACAGTCGGTCGAACGCCGGGGCGCGGCCGGGGGTTCCCGGTGGGCCGGCCGGCGGGTGGGCGCGCTGTCCCCTCCCCCGCCGCCCCGCGAGGGATCACGATCACATGCCGATCAGGAAATCCCTGGTCTCTCCACAATCCGCTCACTTACGGTCGTGACTGATCTTCAGGGTCCGGCGACCGCGCCGGCACCCTTCCGCAGTTGGACGAAGGACACCGCATGACCATGCCCAGCCACTCCCCCACGCCGCCGCCCTGGGGGCCGCCGGGGGCACCGGGCGCGCCGCAGCCCCCGTACGCGCAGCCTCAGAACGGCATCGGCATCACGGCCCTCGTCCTCGGCATCGTGGGCCTGGTCTCCGGGATCATTCCGTTCCTCTTCTGGCTGGGCGCGATCCTGGGCGTGCTGGCCGTCGTCTTCGGCATCATCGGCGCCGCCCGGGCCGGCAAGGGCCTGGCGACCAACAAGGGGATGGCGGTCACCGGTGCCGTTCTGGGCGGCGTCGCGCTGGTCGCCTCGCTGGTCTGGCTGATCTTCATCGCCACGGCGGTGACGGACGTCGCCAAGGAGATCGAGAAGGAGACCGGGGCCAAGGGTTCCTCCAGCGCCTCCGCCGCGCCGGGCGGCGAGGGTGCCGGCGAGCCGACGGAGGAGCCGGTGGACGAGGTCCCCGAGCCCATGAAGTTCGGCGACACCTTCACGTACGAGGACGGGATCAAGGTCACCGTCTCCAAGCCGCGCTCCCACGAGCCCGACGAGTTCGCGGTGGGCCACGCCAAGGGCAACCGGGCCTTCCAGGTGACGATCACCATCGTCAACGGCAGCAAGGAGACCCTCGACGTCACCGCCGCGCTGCCCGACGCGAGCGACGCGCACGGGGCCACCGCCGAGACGGTCTTCGACGGCGACAACGCGACCAAGCCCTTCAACGGCAAGGTGCTTCCGGGCAAGCAGGCCAAGGCCGCCTACACCTTCTCGCTCCCCGCCGCCGCGGCCGACGAGCTGCAGATCGAGCTCTCCCCGACGGTCCTGGAGCACGAGTCCCAGATCTGGACCGGTCCGACCAGGTAACCGCGCCGGGCGGGACCGATGCGCGTTCCCCAGGACATAGCGTCGAATTGACGATTAGACTGGGGGCGTGCCTCAACTACGCCTCGCCCTGAATCAGATCGACTCGACCGTCGGCGATCTCGCCGGGAACGCCGAGGCCGTCGTCCACTGGACGCGGCACTCCGCCGAGCAGGGCGCGCACCTCGTCGCGTTCCCCGAGATGGCGCTGACCGGCTACCCCGTGGAGGACCTGGCGCTGCGCCCCTCCTTCGTGGAGGCGTCCCGGGCCGCCCTGCGCTCGCTCGCCCGGCGGCTCGCCGACGAGGGGTTCGGCGAGCTGCCCGTGGTCGTCGGTTACCTGGACCGCTCCGAGCGGGCCGAGCCCCGGCTCGGCAGGCCCGCCGGGTCGCCGGAGAACGCGGCGGCCGTGCTGTACCGGGGCGAGGTGGTGCTGCGGTTCGCCAAGCACCACCTGCCCAACTACGGCGTCTTCGACGAGTACCGCTACTTCGTCCAGGGCGACACCCTGCCCGTCGTGCGCGTGCACGGCGTCGACGTGGCCCTCGCGATCTGCGAGGACCTGTGGCAGGAGGGCGGCCGGGTTCCGGCGGCCCGCAGCGCCCGGGCGGGACTGCTGCTGTCGGTCAACGCCTCGCCGTACGAGCGGAACAAGGACGACACCCGCCTGGAACTGGTCCGCAAGCGGGCCCGGGAGGCCGGCTGCACGACCGCGTACCTGGCGATGACCGGCGGGCAGGACGAGCTGGTCTTCGACGGCGACTCGATCGTCGTCGACGCGGCCGGTGAGGTCGTCGCGCGCGCCCCGCAGTTCACCGAGGGCTGTGTGGTCCTGGACCTGGAGCTTCCGTCGGCCGCGGCCGACGCGCCGCGGAGCGGCACGGTCGTCGACGACGGGCTGCGGATCGACCGGGCCGTGCTGTCCGAGGAGCCGCTGCCCGCCTACGAGCCCGAGGTGACCGGCGGTCAGGCGGACCGGCTCGACGACGACGAGGAGGTGTACTCGGCGCTGGTCGTCGGCCTGCGGGCGTACGTGGGCAAGAACGGCTTCCGCTCGGTCCTGGTCGGCCTGTCCGGTGGCATCGACTCGGCCCTCGTCGCGGCGATCGCCTGTGACGCGCTCGGCGCGGACAACGTGTACGGCGTGTCGATGCCCTCGAAGTACTCCTCGGAGCACTCGCGCGCGGACGCCGCCGAACTGGCCCGCCGCACCGGACTCCACTTCCGTACGGTGCCGATCGAGCCGATGTTCGACGCCTACATGGGGGCGCTCGGCCTCACCGGCCTCGCGGAGGAGAACCTCCAGTCCCGGCTGCGCGGCACCCTGCTGATGGCGCTGTCCAACCAGGAGGGCCACCTCGTCCTGGCGCCCGGCAACAAGTCGGAGCTGGCGGTGGGCTATTCGACCCTGTACGGCGACTCCGTCGGCGCGTACGGCCCCATCAAGGACGTCTACAAGTCCGACGTCTTCCGCCTCGCCCGCTGGCGCAACCGGGCCGCCGAGGAGCGCGGCCAGACCCCGCCGATCCCGGAGAACACCCTCACCAAGCCGCCGAGCGCCGAACTGCGTCCCGGCCAGGTCGACACGGACTCCCTGCCCGACTACGACGTGCTGGACCGCATCCTGGCGCTCTACGTCGACCACGACCGCGGCCGGGACGAGATCGTGGCGGCGGGCTTCGACGAGGAACTGGTGATCAGCACCCTGCGTCTTGTCGACACGGCGGAGTACAAGCGCCGCCAGTACCCGCCGGGCACCAAGATCTCCGCGAAGGGCTTCGGCAAGGACCGCCGGCTGCCCGTCACCAACCACTGGCGCGAGAGCCGGCCCTGACGGAGCGGGAGGGCGTCCTCTAGAGCTTGAGGCGGGCGGCCACCGGGAGGTGGTCGCTGCGGGTCTCCGGGAGGGTCCAGGAGGACAGCGGCTCGACGTTGCGGACCAGGATCTGGTCGATGCGGGCCATCGGGAAGGACGCCGGCCAGCTGAAGCCGAAGCCGTCGCCCGCCGCGCCCTGCGTGGAGCGCAGCTGGGACGTGACGGCGTTGAGGGCGCGGTCGTTCATGGTGCCGTTGAGGTCGCCGAGGAGGACGATCCGCCGGTGCGGGTCGTGGGCGATGGCCTCGCCGAGGGCGTTGGCGCTGTTGTCGCGCTGGTTGGCGGTGAAGCCGGCGTTCAGCTTGACCCGCACCGAGGGCAGGTGGGCCACGTAGACGGCGACCTCGCCCGCCGGGGCGACGACGGTGGCGCGCATGGCACGGGTCCAGCCCATGCGGATGTCGACCGGCTGGGCGTCGCGCAGCGGGTACTTGCTCCAGAGGCCGACCGTGCCCTGGGTGGAGTGGTGGCGGTACGTGTCGGCCAGCGCCTTCTCGTACACCGGGACCATGTCGCCCTTGAGCTCCTCCAGGGCCACCACGTCGGCGCCGGACGCGGCGATCTGACGGGCCGTGCCCTCGGGGTCGGGGTTGTCCGCGTTCACGTTGTGGGTCACGACCGTGAGGTCGCCGCCGGCCTGCGACTTGTCGACGACGAGCCCGCCGAAGAGGTTGAGCCAGACCACGGCCGGCAGCACCAGCGCCACCAGCGCGGTCGCCGAGCGCCGCAGCAGGGCGAGGACGAGGAGCAGCGGCACGAAGAGGCCGAGCCAGGGCAGGAAGGTCTCGGTCAGGCTGCCGAGGTTGCCGATCCGGTTGGGGATGTCGGAGTGAAGCACCATCAGCAGGGCGACCAGCACGGCCCCGAGGGCGAGGAGGACGCCCCGTCGCCAGATGCCGCGGTCGGCGCGCAGCCGGGCGAGCCGGGCACCGAGACCCGAACGGGAGCCCGGCCCCCCGCCGGAGGCGGAGCCGGAGCCGGTACCGGGGTCGTGCGCGCCGGTGCCGTGGGCGCCGGTGCCGGTGCCGGTGCCGGTGCCGGTGCCGGTGCCGAAGGGCGAACCGGGCCGGGAGGCGGATCCTCCGTCGTCCGGCGTTCCGCCGTTCTCGGTCCCCGTCATGTCCACCCGCGCCATCGCTGTCGTCCTCACTGCCTTGCTCTGCGACCCGGAGTCGACCCTAGGCGATTCCGGTTCGGTCGTACTCCACGAGGGACGACGGCAAAGGCGTGGCGGGTTCCTGCGGGTGGCGCGAGGCGTACGGCTGTGACAGAACGCGCACATTCGTACGAGGCGTCCGGACTGCCGCCCGCACTGGCGCTCGGACCGCCGGCCGGGCTGCCGGCCGGCCCGGTCATCCTCGGGGCCGTACGCCCTCCAGGACGGCGTCCACGACCCGTTCGGCCAGGTCGTCGTCCAGGGTGGCGCCGGGGCGGATCGTGGTGCGCAGGATCATGGGGCCGGTGAAGAGGTCGTTCACGAGCTCGGCGTCGAGGTCGGAACGGATCTCGCCGCGCTCCATGCCGCGCAGGACGAGGTCGAGGCCGAGGCGGCGGCGGGGCTCGATGACGGTGTGGTGGTAGGTGTCCCACAGCTTCGGGTACTGCTGCATCTGCGAGAACACGTTGTGCAGCAGGGCCGAGTTCCGTTTGGCGAGTCCTCGCCGCCGGATCGACTCCATCAGGGCGACCAGGTCGTCCCGGACCGAGACGCCGGGCAGCACCGGGTCCGGGGCCTCGACGGAGCGCAGCAGGTCGACGAAGAGCTCCTCCTTGCCGGGCCAGCGGCGGTAGATCGTGGCCTTGCCGACGCCGGCGGTGCGGGCGATCTTCTCGATGGAGACCTCGGCCAGCGGCATCCCGCTCTCCAGGAGCCCGATCGCCGCCTCGAAGATCGCCTGCTCCGCCGTCTCGCTCCGCGGCCGCCCGCGCCGGGCGGCACACCCTCCGGCACCACCGGCACCACCGGCACCCCCGGCACCACCGGCACCACCGGCACCAGCACCGTCCGCGCCCCCGGCGGGAGCACCGTCCGCGCCGTCGGCGGCACCGCCCCCCGCACGCCCCGCGCCGCCCGGCACGGCCCCGCCCGTCTCCGCCCCGCCGTTGTCCTGCGACACGTCCGTCCCGCCTCTCCCGTCGCTGTCCGCGCTGCTGTTCCGCCGGCCCCGCCGTCTACTTCGGAACCGATTCTCCCGCCTCGGAGCGGCTGCCCGGGACGGTGCCCGCCGGGGCCGGAGCCGGTGGGGCGCCGGGGGCCGGGGTGGCCGCTGCCGGGGCGCGGCCCGGCAGGAAGAGGGCCACGACGACCGCGCCCAGGACGGCGACGGCGGCCGAGCCGATGGCGGTGACGTGCATGGCGTCGACGAAGGCGTCGTACGCGGGGGCGACCAGGCCCTGTCCGACGGGGCCGAGCTTCTCGGCGACGGCCAGGGTCGCCTCGATGGACTCGCCGGCCGTGTCGCGCAGGGCGGCCGGTACGGAGCCGAGGTGGCCCTCGATCTCGCCGCGGTACGTGGAGGACAGCAGGGAGCCGAGCACGGCCACGCCGAGCGCGCCGCCGACCTGCCGGAAGGTGTTGTTGACGGCCGAGCCGGAGCCCGCCTTCTCGCGGGGCAGCGCCTGCATGATGGCGACGGTGACCGGCGGCATGATGTGCGCCATGCCCGCGCCCTGGAGGAAGAAGACGACCTCCAGGAGCCAGACGGGGGTGTCCGCGTCGAAGAAGGCGAAGGCGCCCAGGCCCACGGCGACGGCCAGCATGCCGGAGGTGCAGACGATCCGCGCGCCGAAGCGCTCCACGACGAGCCGGGCGCGCGGGGCGAAGGCCATCTGGGCGACGGCGAGCGGCAGGATGAGCAGGCCGGACTCCAGCGCGCTGTAGCCGCGGACGCTCTGCAGGTAGAAGGCGGAGAAGAAGGTCACGCCCATCAGGGCGAAGAAGACCAGCGCGACGGCGGCGACGGCGGCCGAGAAGGCGGGCTTGCGGAAGTACGAGATGTCGAGCGCCGGGTGGTCGGTCCGCTTCTCGTACAGGACGAAGCCGACGAGGATCGCGAGGCCGGCGAGGGACGGCAGGAGGACGGTGACGTCGGTGACGGAGGCGAGCTCGCCGCCGCGGATGATGCCGTACACGAGCAGGACGAGGCCGAGCACGGAGAGCAGCACGCCGGGCAGGTCGATGCGGCCGGGCGCGGGGTCCCGGGACTCGGGGACGAGCCAGGCCATGAGGGCGAGGGCGAGCAGCACCACGGGCACGTTGATGAGGAAGATCGAGCCCCACCAGAAGTGCTCCAGGAGGACGCCGCCGGTGATGGGGCCGATGGCGATGGCGAGGCCGACGCTGCCGGCCCAGATGCCGATGGCCTTGGGCTGCTCGTCGCGCTCGAAGACGTTCATGAGCACGGCGAGGGTGGCCGGCATGACGAACGCGGCGCCCAGGCCCATCACCGCGCGGTAGGCGATGAGCTCGCCGGGGGTGGTGGACAGCGCGGCGAGCGCGGAGCCGATGCCGAAGACGGTGATACCGAAGAGCAGCGACCTCTTGCGGCCGAAGCGGTCGCCGAGGAGGCCGGAGGCGAAGAGGAGCCCGGCGAAGACGAGCGTGTAGGAGTTGATGGCCCACTCCAGCTCGCTCTGGGTGGCGCCGATGCCGGTGGGGGCGGGGCTGGCGATCGTCTTGACCGCCACGTTGAGGATCGAGTTGTCGAGGACGACGATCAGCAGGCTGAGCATGAGCACGGCGAGGATCGCCCAGCGGCGGCGGTGTGACTGCGACTGCGACATGCCCTCCACCGTAGTGGGATTTCGATACGAGACCGTCTCGTATTGAAAAACTTGACCGTGCTCTGACCTTTCTTTGCGGCGATGTGAACAGCGCCACGCCGACCCGCCGCCGCGCCCGACTTCCCCGTCCGCCCGGCGAAGTGCCACCATGGACGTGGTCCGGGGACGCCACAGGGCGCCTCGAGATGACAAGAGGAGCCGTTCACCATGACGCTTCAGGCTGCCCAGAAAACGCCCGCCGACAGCAGCAAGGCGCTGTACGGAGGGAAGGGCACCCGCCGCCTCACCGTCCACGACATCGCCGCCGCCAAGGTCCGCGGCGAGAAGTGGCCCATGCTCACCGCCTACGACGCCATGACCGCCTCCGTCTTCGACGAGGCCGGGATCCCGGTGATCCTCGTCGGCGACTCCATGGGCAACTGTCACCTCGGCTACGACACCACCGTGCCCGTGACGATGGACGAGATGACGATCCTGTCCGCCGCCGTCGTACGGGGCACCAGGCGCGCCCTCGTCGTCGGCGACCTCCCCTTCGGCTCGTACCAGGAAGGGCCCGTCCAGGCCCTGCGCAACGCCACCCGGCTCGTCAAGGACGCGGGCGTCGGCGCGGTCAAGCTGGAAGGCGGCGAGCGGTCGCTGCCGCAGACCGAGCTGCTCGTCCAGGCCGGCATCCCGGTCATGTCCCACCTCGGCCTGACCCCGCAGTCCGTGAACACCATGGGCTACCGGGTGCAGGGCCGCAGCGACGAGGCCGCCCACCGGCTGCTGAGGGACGCCAAGGCGGCCCAGGACGCGGGCGCCTTCGCCGTCGTCCTGGAGCTCGTCCCGGCGGAACTGGCGGCCGAGGTCACCCGCTCGCTGCACATCCCCACCATCGGCATCGGCGCGGGCGCCGGCACCGACGCCCAGGTCCTCGTCTGGACCGACATGGCGGGCCTGACCGGCGGCAAGGTGCCGCGCTTCACCAAGCAGTACGCCAACCTGCGCGCGACGCTGGGCGACGCCGCCCGCGCCTTCGCGGAGGACGTCGCCGGCGGGGCGTTCCCCGCCGAGGAGCACACCTTCCACTAGAGGCACCCCGAGCCCCTGTGGCACCACCGACAGCCCGCCGACCGTCCCCCGTCGGCGGGCTGTCGACGTTCCGCGGGGCGGTCGCCGACAGCCGTGGACGCGCTGTCGGCGGTGCTGTCGGCCGGCTGTCGGTGCGCTGTCGGTGGGGCCCTGTTGCATGGGGTCCATGACGCGATCACACACCAACGCCGTCGAGGTCCGGGGCCTCGTGAAGCACTTCGGCGACACCAGGGCCGTCGACGGGGTCGACCTGGACGTGCGGGAGGGCACGGTGCTCGGGGTCCTCGGCCCCAACGGCGCCGGCAAGACCACCCTGGTGCGCTGCCTGTCCACCCTCCTCGTCCCCGACGCCGGGACCGCCACCGTCGCCGGTTACGACGTGGTGCGCCAGCCCCGCCAGCTGCGCCGCACCATCGGCCTCACCGGCCAGTACGCCTCCGTCGACGAGAAGCTGTCCGGCTGGGAGAACCTCTACATGATCGGGCGGCTGCTCGATCTCTCGCGCGGGGACGCCCGCCGCCGCGCCGACGAGATGCTGGAGCGCTTCTCCCTCACCGAGGCCGCCAAGCGCCCCGCGATGACCTACTCCGGCGGCATGCGGCGCCGCCTCGACCTGGCCGCCTCGATGATCGGGCAGCCGGCCGTGCTCTACCTGGACGAGCCGACCACCGGTCTCGACCCGCGCACCCGCAACGAGGTCTGGGACGAGGTCAAGCGGATGGTCGCCGAGGGCGCGACCGTGCTGCTCACGACCCAGTACATGGAGGAGGCGGAGCAGCTAGCGAACGAGCTGACCGTGATCGACCGCGGCCGGGTCATCGCCCAGGGCGGTGTCGACGAGCTGAAGGCGCGCGTCGGCGGCCGCACCCTGAAGGTCCGCCCGGCCGACCCGGCCGAGCTGCCCGCCATGGCGTCCGCGCTGCGCGAGGCCGGCCTCGACGGGATCGGCGGCGCGACGGTCGTCCCCGACGAGGACGCGCTGTACGTGCCGATCCTCAGCGACGAGCAGCTGACCGCCGTGGTCGGCCTGTTCGGTGCCCGCGGCTTCGGCATCGCCCACATCGGCACCCACCTGCCCAGCCTGGACGAGGTGTTCCTCGCCATCACGGGCGAGAAGAGCCACCCGTCCGACGCGATCCACGAGGAGGTCGCCGCATGAGCACGACCACGGCCACCCGTACGTCCGCCCCCGCACCGGCCCCCGCCAAGCGGGCCGCCACCGGTGAGGGCCGGATCGGCCTGCGGGCCAACCTCCGACACATCGGCGCCCTCGCCCGCCGCAACGCGCTCCAGATCAAGCAGGATCCGGAGTCGATGTTCGACGCCGTGATGATGCCGATCATCTTCATCCTGCTGTTCGTGTACGTGTTCGGCGGCGCCATGGCCGGCAAGGGCAACCAGGCCGCGTACGTGAACTACCTGACCCCGGGCCTGATGGCGATGATGGGCATGAACATCGCGATGGCCGTCGGCGTCGGCATCAACGACGACTTCAAGAAGGGGGTCATGGACCGGTTCCGGACGATGCCGATCGCCCGGTCCTCCGTCCTGATCGCCAAGATCATCGTCGAGGTCGGCCGGATGATGGTCGCGACCGCGATCCTGCTCGGCATGGGCTTCCTGCTCGGCCTGGAGATCCACACCTCGGTCCTGCACCTCCTCGCCGCCATCGGTCTGTCGATGGTCTTCGGAGCGTCCCTCATGTGGATCTTCATCCTGCTGGGCCTCACCCTGAAGACCGCCCAGGCGGTCCAGGGCATGGCGATGCTCGTCCTGATGCCGCTGCAGTTCGGCTCCTCCATCTTCGCCATGCCGACGACCATGCCCGGCTGGCTGAAGACCTTCACCGACTACAACCCGCTGTCCAACCTCGCCGACGCCGCCCGCAACCTGGTCAACGGCGGCCCCGTCGCCCACTCGGTGTGGATGACGCTCGGCTGGGCGGCACTGATCACCGTCGTCACGGCGCCGCTCGCGGTCGCCAAGTTCCGCAAGAAGACCTGATCCGGCGACGGGGACCGGACTCGCCGCGCCTCAGATCGCGTCGGCGCCGGCGAGCAGGGCGGCGGCCTCCTCCAGGGAGAGGCCGCCGCCCTCGGCGTACGCGGCCTCGAAGGCGCCCTCGTCACCGAGCGCGGCGCGGCTGAGCTCGGTCGCCCGCGCCAGGTTCTCCCGCTCCAGGGGCGGCGGCCGGTGCCCCGGCGGAAGCAGTCCCTCGTACGCGCCGAGCAGGACGGCCGCCGTACGGGCCTTCGGGCCGCCGAGCCCTGCCAGCGCCCAGGCGGCGGTGATCAGCTGGACCGGCGGCATCTGCGGGGCGACCATCATCGACAGCGGGGTGAGGGAACGCTCGTACGCCCGCCTGGCCAGGCCGAAGGCCGAGTCGTACCGTCCGTCGAGGTTGTCCACCCAGGCCAGGCTGCCGAGCGTGAAGCCCTCGAAGAGGGAGAAGGTCTCGGCGCTGAACTCCTCGAGGAGCCGGCGCAGGTGCACCCGGGCCTCGGCGGTCCGGCCGGTCCTGCCGAGCAGCAGCGCCAGGAAGATCCGGGCGGCGAGCATCGGCTCGTGGCCGCGCCCGTGCCCGCCGTCCACCACCTCGCGCAGGATGCGTTCGGCCTCCTCGCGGCGGCCGGTCTCGATCAGCATGTCGGCGTAGCGGGCCCGCAGCAGGGCCATCTGCGACTGGGCGCCGATGCGTTCCGCGTAGCCGATGGCGTCCTCGAAGTCCTGGGCGGCGCCCTCGAACTCCAGGCGCCGCTCGCGTGCCTCGGCCCGCGCGGACAGCGCCTCGGCCGCGCCCCACGCGTCGTCCAGCCGCATGAAGATCTCCAGGCTCTCCTGGGCGTCGGCGGCGGCCTGCCCGGCGAGGTCGGCCCGGTTGGCGAGCATGTTGGCCCGCAGCTGGAGGGCGTGGCCGAGCTCCCATGCGTAGCCGTAGCGCCGGCAGGCGGCGACATGGGCGTCGAGGGCCTCGCCCATGAGGCCGGGCTCGGCGATGAGGAGGACCGCGAAGACGGTGAACGAGCCGGGGAGCCGGCAGGTCTGCGGGAGGCCGGGCGGATACGCGGCGTGGATGCGCCGCAGCCGTTCGACGCCCGTCGGGGTCGTCCACCGCCCGGTCTCGTGGTCCATGTTGATCAGCTCGATCAGCCGCACCCCGCGCCTGGCCTCCCACAGCCGCTCCTCGGACAGCGGCGGCGGCGCCGCGGTGACGGGGTCGTGCAGGGGCACGACGGGTGCGGCGTCCGGCCCGAACGGATCGGGTCCGAGCGCGGCGACGGCCTCCGCCCAGTGCAGGGCGTCGGCCCGCAGGTCGCGCATGGTCCAGTACCAGAGCAGGGCGTGGACGAGCAGCAGTGCCTCGTGTTCGTCCCGCGCCTCGACGGCCCTGCGCAGCGCGGTGCGCAGATTGCCGTACTCGACCGTGAACCGCTCCATGGCGGCGACCTGCCGCCCGGTCCGCAGCACGGGGTCGGTCAGCCGGGCGAGCTCGCGGTAGTACGTCAGGTGCCGCCGCTCGACCGCCGCCCGCTCCCCCGCCTCGTCCAGCCGCTCCCCCGCGTACTCGGCGACCGTCTCCAGCAGCCGATAACGCATCCCCGCCTCCGTCGGAGCGGCCACCACCAGCGACTTGTCCACCAGCGCACCGAGCAGGTCCAGCACCTCCGGCCCCTGCCCCGGCCCCCCGCACACCGCCTCCGCCGCCTCCAGACCGCACCCGCCCGCGAACACCGACAGACGCCGCAGCACCGCCCGCTCGCCCTCCGTCAACAACTCCCAGGACCAGTCCACCACCGCACGCAACGTCTGCTGACGCGGCAACACCGTACGAGCACCCGAGGTCAGCAGCCGAAACCGGTCGTCGAGCCGGTCGGCGATCTGCCGAGGCGTCAGCATCCGCAACCGCGCCGCCGCCAGCTCGATCGCCAGCGGCAGACCGTCCAGCCGCCGCGCGATCTCCTCCGCCGCACCCGGATCGTCCGCCACCCGGAACCCCGGCCGCACCGCCGCACCCCGCTCCCCGAACAACCGCACCGCCGTCCCCAGCGGCAACGGCCCCACCGGACGCACCACCTCCCCCGGCACCCCCAACGGCTCACGGCTCGTCGCCAGCACCGTCACCCCCGGACACCGCGCCAGCAACACCTCCACCAACCCGGCCGCCGCCCCCACCACATGCTCACAGTTGTCCAGCACCAGCAGGAGCGTGCGGCGCGCGCAGTGGTCGACGAGACGGCCCGTCGGGTCCTCGCCGAGGCGCAGTTCCTCGGCACCCGCGCCGCGCAGCACGGTCTCGCGGGCGCCGACCGCGGCGAGGACGGCCTCGGTGACGGCCTCCGGGTCCCTGACCGGGGCGAGTTCGGCGAGCCAGACGCCGTCGGGCCACGCGGCGCCGACCGCCTCGGCGGCCTCCTGCGACAGCCGGGTCTTCCCGGCGCCGCCGGGCCCGAGGAGGGTGACCAGGCGCGCGGTGCGCAGGTCCTCGCGGAGGGCGGCGATGTCGTCCTCGCGGCCGACGAAGCTGGTGAGCCGGGCGCTCAGATTGCCCACCGTCCGGTCCTTCTTCGACGGCTCGGCCGGTGGCGTGGCGGCTTCCAGCAACTCGGCGTGCAGTGCCCGCAGCCCGGGTGACGGGTCCGCGCCCAGCCGGTCGGCGAGCGCGCGGCGGACCGCGTCGTACGCGGCCAGCGCCTCGGCCGGGCGGCCCGCGTCCCGCAGGGCGCGCAGCCGCAGGGTCTGGAGGGGTTCGTCCAGCGGGTGCTCCACGCACAGGGCGTCCAGCTCGGGCAGCACCGCGGCCGCCTCGCCGAGGGCGAGGGCCGCGGTCAGCCGGGCCCGGCGGGCGTCGAGCCGGCGGGCTTCCCAGCGGGCGGCCTCGGCCGCGCGGTCGGGCAGGTCGGCGAGTGCCGGCCCCTTCCACAGGGCGAGGGCCTCGTCGAGCAGCCCGGCCGCGCGGTCGGGACGGTCCGCCTCCAGCTCCCGGGTCGCCTCGGCGGCGAGCCGTGCGAAACGGTGCGCGTCGACGTCCTCGGGCGCGGCGGCCAGCCGGTAGCCGCCCTCGGTGGACAGCACCCGCTCGTGGCCGACGGCCCGGCGCAGCCGGCCCACCAGCGCCTGGAGCGCGGCGACCGCGTCGGCCGGCGGCTCGGCGCCCCACACCTCGTCGACGAGGACCCCGACGGGCACGGACCGGCCGGCCCGCAGCGCGAGCACGGTCAGCAGCGCGCGGACCCGCGGACCGCCGACGCCCACGGCGGTGCCTTCTGACGTGTGGGCCCGGGTGGGGCCGAGGACCGAATAGCGCACGGGCCCCATTCTCCGTGAGGCCCGCCCCACCCGACGCCGGGCGCTCCCCGCGCGCCGGGTGCCCGCGCGGGCACCCGGCGGAGCGCTCGTGGCGCCGCCCTCGAAGGTCCACCCGGCACGACGTCCGTGGGCTCACCACCGGAGCCCGCCCCGGCACCGACGGGCGCGGACCCACCCCCGGAGGGCCCGCCCCACCCGACGCCGGGCGCTCGCACCCCGGCCGCTGCGGACCCCCGTGACCCGCGCCCGTCGCCCTGGGCACTCGCCCCGGGACCCGCCGCAGGAACCCGTCGCGCCGCCCGGTACGTTTCCCGCACACGCAGCACACGACCGTTCGACCGTCGCCACACCGCCGCCCCGGGGAGCCCCGCATGTCCACGACCACCTCGCGCCACGACGAACGGCGGATCAGTCCCGTCTTCCTGGCGATCCTCGCGGTCATGGCCGTCACCGGCTGGGCCGTGTGGACCGACTTCGCGGCCTCCCCCGGCCTCGCCGTCTTCCTCTTCGTGACCTCGGCCTGGATCGTCTCGCTCTGTCTGCACGAGTACGCGCACGCCCGCACCGCCCTGCACGGCGGGGACATCACGGTCGGCGCCCGCGGCTACCTGACCCTGAACCCGCTCGCGTACACCCACGCCGTACTGAGCATCATCCTGCCCGTGCTCTTCGTGATCATGGGCGGCATCGGTCTGCCGGGCGGCGCGGTCTTCATCGACCAGGCGCGGATCCGGGGCCGCTGGAAGCACAGCCTGATCTCCGCGGCGGGACCGCTCACCAACGTCCTGTTCGCCGTCGTCTGCACGGCGCCGTTCTGGCTCGGCGCCCTCGACGGCGTGCCGGTCGTCTTCCGCTACGCCCTCGCCTTCCTGGCGTTCCTCCAGGTGACGGCGGCCCTGCTGAACTTCCTGCCGGTGCCGGGCCTGGACGGCTACGGGGTGATCGAGCCCTGGCTGTCGTACCGGATCAAGCGGCAGATCGAGCCGTACGCGCCCTACGGCTTCTTCGTCGTGATCGCGCTGCTGTTCGTCCCCGCGGTCAACGGGGCCTTCTTCGACGCGATCGACGCGCTGATGCGGGCGCTGGGCGTGCCGGAGCTGTCGCGCTACTGCGGCTCGAACCTCTACCGGTTCTGGCAGGACCAGCCGGAGTTCTGCGCGGTCTAGTGGCCTGAGTCGGAGATTCGTCGTTGGTCGGGCACGAGTCGTCCAGGTCCGAAGAAGAACGCGACCTACTGGTCGACCAGGTCGGTGGCCGCGGCCACGGGCATGTCGCAGTCGGCGGTCTCGCGGATCCGGGGGCGTTCGCCGTGGAGCCTCACCGGTCGCTGACGTTCAAGCTGTCGACCGGAGTGCGGAACACGGGCCCGGCAGGCTCTGCCGTGGATACCCTCGGGGCAGGGCTTGGGGAGGCGGTGGGGGGCGCATGGTCAGGGATCTGGGTGACGGGGATCCGCGCGGTATCGGGCCGTACCGGTTGCTCGGGGTCCTGGGGGAAGGCGGTATGGGCAAGGTCTACCTGGGGAGTTCGCGGGGCGGGCGCCGCGTGGCGGTGAAGGTGGTCAGGGCGGACGTCGCCGGCGACGCGGAGTTCCGGACGCGTTTCCGGCGGGAGATCGAAGCCGCCCGCAGGGTCGGCGGGGCGTGGACGGCGCCCGTCATCGACGCCGACCCCGACGCCGCGGTCCCCTGGCTGGCCAGCGACTACATCGACGCACCGGACCTGGGCGTCCTCGTCCACCGGCAAGGTCCGCTGAACGAGGCCGGCGTGCTGCGGCTCGCCGGAGGACTCGCCGAGGCGCTGGAGTCCGTACACCGCGCCCGCCTGATCCACCGGGATCTGAAGCCGTCCAACGTCCTGATGACCGACAACGGCCCGCGGCTCATCGACTTCGGTATCGCCCGGGCCTTCGACGGGACCACGCGGGTCACCGGGACCGGCCTGATCATCGGCACGCCCGGGTTCATGTCGCCGGAACAGGCGGTAGGCGCCGAACTCACGCCGGCCAGCGACGTCTTCTCACTGGGCTCCGTGCTGTTCTTCGCGGTCACGGGGAGGGGTCCTTTCGGCTCCGGCGGCGCAGCCTCGGTGCTGTACCGGGTGGTGCACGACGAGCCGGGCCTCACCGCCGTGCCACCCGGGCTGCGGCCGGTCCTGAGCGCCTGCCTGCGCAAGGATCCGGCACACCGCGCGACGCTCGACGAACTGCTCGACCTGGTCGACGGCCGGGCGGCCGGTGCGGCGCCGCCGGAAGCCGGGGAGCACCGGCAGCCCGGTCACCACACGGCACGCGGTGAGTCCCCGACGGAGGCGGCCGTCCCGCCCACCGCCCGGGAAACGGCCGGTTCCGCCCCTGCCGAGCTCCGTTCCCCACTGCCGCTGCTGATCGCGTTCGTGATCTGGGCGGTGGGCGGCGTGGCGGGTCTGGTGGCGCTGGCCTCGGGGAAGGTGGGCGCGTACCTGATCCTGCCCGGCGGGCTGTGGCTGGCCATCGCCACGGCACAGGTACAGCAGTTACGTGCGCGGCTGGGCACCGCCCGGGCGGCGCGGCAGCTGCGCGACCCGAAGCGCGGCCGGGCGGGGCCCTGGTGATCTCAGTCGGAGATTCGTCGGCAGTAGGCGGCGACCTTGTCGAGGATCTCGTCGGCTGCCTTGGTCCGGACGAAGGGCCTGGGATGCTCGTTCCGGTCGGCGAGCCAGGCCCGGATGTCGCGTTCGAGGGCCTGGACCGAGCGGTGGACACCGCGCTCGTGCTTCTTCTGGGTCAGCTCGACCCACCACCGCTCGACCGGATCGAGATACAGACCGATCCTTCCGGATCGGTCCGGTCAGGAGGTGGTGCGGCCGCGCTTGACGTAGTACCAGGCCATGTTCGAGGACAGGCCGGCGAAGAGCACCCACACCACGCCCAGCCAGCTGCCCTGGGCGAAGGAGACGACGGCCGCCACGACGGCGAGGGCGCAGACGGCGAGGGCGTAGAGGGCAAGGCGGGGCATGGGGGTCGGCTCCTGTCCGGTACCGGTACGGCTGCTGGTGCCCGTCCAGTGTCCCCCATGCCCCTTTCGCGACCGCTACCGGCTCGGAGGTCCGGCCCTGCGTGCCGCTCCGCCCCGGGCTCAGACGTCCGTGACGCGCAGGCCCGCGTGGGCCTTGTAGCGGCGGTTCACCGAGATCAGGTTGGCGACCAGCGACTCCACCTGGTGGGCGTTGCGCAGCCGGCCCGCGAAGACGCCCCGCATGCCGGGGATGCGGCCGGCGAGGGCCTGCACGATCTCGACGTCGGCGCGGACCTCGCCGAGGACCATCACGTCGGTGTCGATCTCGTCGATCGAGGCGTCCTGGAGGAGGACCGCCGACAGGTGGTGGAAGGCGGCGGTGACCCGCGAGTCCGGGAGCAGCGCGGCGGCCTGCTCGGCGGCGGAGCCCTCCTCCGGCTTGAGCGCGTAGGCGCCCTTCTTGTCGAAGCCGAGCGGGTTGACGCAGTCCACGACGATCTTGCCGGCGAGTTCCCCGCGCAGCGACTCCAGGGTCTGGGCGTGCCCGTCCCACGGCACGGCCACGATGACGACGTCGCTGCGGCGGGCGCACTCGGCGTTGTCGGCGCCCTCGACGCCGAGGCCGAGCTCGGCCGCCGCGGCCTGCGCGCGGTCCGCGGCGCGGGAGCCGATGATCACCTTCTGGCCGGCCTTGGCGAGCCGGTAGGCGAGGCCGCGGCCCTGGTCGCCGGTGCCGCCGAGGACGCCGACGACGAGTCCGGAGACGTCGGGGAGGTCCCAGGGGTCCTTGGGGGCGGCCTGCGGTGCGGTGGTGGAGGAAGTCATGGCCCCGACATTACTGGCCGGTCGCTCCGGGGACGCCCGTACGGGTGAGTCCGCGTCGAACGCCGGTCTGCGCGGGTCCGTCCGGGGCACCATGCGGCTCCATGGACGCCGTTCGTGTCGCACTGCTGCGTGAGGTCCTCGCCGGTACGGAGTGGCCGGCCGCCGCCCGCCGCTTCGCGGGCTCGCTGCGCTCCTCCGTCGTCTCGCACGGCGGCGGGCTGCTGCTCGTCGGTACGCCGGAGTACGAGCCCTGGCACCTGGCCGCGCACCTCGTGGACGAGTCGGCCTGGTCGGGCCGGCCCGAGCTCGCCCCGACGCTGGTCCGGCACCGGGCGCGGCCGGGCGATCCGGCGCATCTGGCGGTCGGCCTCGGCCGGATCGAGTCGGCGGGGCGCGGGGAGACGCTGCTGATGGTCGCGCCCGCGCGGCCCGACGACGGGCTCCTCGAACGGGTCCACGACGCCCGTCGCGCCGGCGCGACGGTGCTGTCCCTGGACACCGGGGACACCGAGCTGCTCGGCCTCGCCCACGAGACGCTGACGGTGCCGGCGGACGCGGAGGTCGACCTCGACACCGTCCAGCACCTGGTGAGCGCGGCGACCGGCGAGAACTGCCTGCCGGCCGTGCCGCGCGGCCGGCTGAGGCTGCGCGACCGCCTCTCGCGCCTCGCGGACCATCTGACGGCACCGCCGCCGCCCCGGTGGTGAGCGCCCCGTAATTCGGTTGCCGCGCACGCACGGGCGAGCCGAGCATGGCCCCTCGTGAACCGCCTCGCCCCCCTGCTGCCCGATCTCGCGCCCTGGCGCTCCTCTCGTGACTTCCGGCTGCTGTGGGTGCAGGGGCTCGTCACCGTCTTCGCCTCGTTCATGGCGCTGGTGGCGCTGCCGCTCCAGATCAAGGAGCTGACCGGCTCGCCGTTCGCCGTCGGGGTGATGGGGGCCGTGGAGCTCGTGCCGCTGGTGGTGTTCGGGCTGTACGGCGGGGCGCTCGCGGACGCGGTGGACCGGCGGAAGGTGATCGTCGCGACCGAGGCGGGCCTCGGCCTGCTGGCCCTGGTCCTGCTCGTGAACGCGCTGCTGCCGAGCCCGCTGCTGTGGCCGCTGTACGGGGTGGCCGCCGGGGTCTCGGCCCTGGCGGGGCTGCAGCGGCCGGCACTCGACTCGCTGCTGGCCCGGATCGTGCCGCACGAGCAGCAGACGGCGGCCGCGGCGCTCAATTCGCTGCGCTGGCAGCTCGGGTCGATCGCGGGCCCGGCGCTCGCGGGCCTGGTCGTGGCGTACGCGGGGCACGCGGCGGCCTACGGGGTGACGCTGGGCGGCTACGTGCTGTCGGTGCTGCTGTGCCGGGGGCTGTCGCCCGCGCCGCCCGCGCACGACGCGGACAAGCCGTCGCTGCGCGGCATCGCCGAGGGCGCGCGGTACGCGTGGTCGCGGCCGGTGCTGCTCGGCACGTACGCGGTCGATCTGGCGGCGATGTTCTTCGCCTTCCCGAACACGATTTTCCCGTTCCTCGCGGACGACCTGGACGCCGAGTGGTCGCTGGGCCTGATGTACGCGGCCGGGTCGGTGGGCTCGCTCGTGCTCGGGCTGACGAGCGGCTGGACCTCGCGGGTGCGGCGGCACGGTCTGCTGGTGGTGGCCGGGGCGACCGGCTGGGGGCTCGCCATCGCGGCGGCGGGCTGGTTCACGAACGTGTGGGCGGTGCTGCTGTGCCTGGCCGTCGCGGGCGCCGGCGACATGCTGAGCGGGCTCGGCCGGTCGACGATCTGGAACCAGACGATCCCGGAGGAGCTGCGCGGGCGGCTCGCGGGCATCGAGGTGCTCTCGTACAGCGTCGGCCCGCAGCTCGGCCAGCTGCGGGCGGGCGGGGTGGCCGGCTGGACGGGGACCCGCGCGGCGATCTGGTCCGGTGGGGTCGCGTGCGTGGCGTCGGTGGGGCTGCTGTGCCTGGCGCTGCCGAAACTGCTCGCGTACGACGCCACGACGGACGCGGACGCCCTGCGGCGCAAGGCCCAGCAGGACGCGCGGCGCGAGGCCCGGCCGGATGCCGGACCGGATGGGGGGCGGGAGACCCGGCCGGAAGCCGGACCGGATGCGGGGCGGGAGACCCGGCCGGATGCCGGACCGGATGCGGGGCAGGAGACCGGGCCGGATGCCGGGCGGGAGACCCGGCATCCGTCGGCCTGACGCCCGCCCGTCGAAACGGGACCCGGGCCCGCGCTCCAAGGCTCACGGCCCGCGGCCCGTCGTCCCCAGCCCCGTCCGGGGTCTCGTCCCGGCCCTAGTCCGGGGTCTCGTCCTGGCCCGGCTTGTCGTGCCAGCGCGGGTCCGTCTCCCACTCCAGGTTCCGCTCCTTCGCGGTCTCCATGGCGTGGGCGGCCTCCTCACGGCTGGCGTAGGGGCCGAAGCGGTTCTTGGCCGGGCACTCGGGGCCCTCCTCGACCTTCTGGTGCTGCAGGCAGTAGTACCACTCGCCCGGCTTGCCCGCCGTACGCCTCTTGAACAGGGCCATCCTCGGCTCCTTCCTCCGTCACCATGCTGCCCCAGACGCGGTCGTTAGACTCGCTGACATGTCTGGCCAGTCGCTTCTCGTACCGGGGGAGCTCTCCCCCCACCGTTCCGTTCCGGGGTCCATCCGCCGCCCCGAGTACGTCGGAAAGCCCGCTCCCACGCCGTACTCCGGCCCCGAGGTGCAGGACTCCGACACCATCGAGCGGATGCGGATCGCCGGCCGCATCGCCGCGCGGGCGATGGAGGAGGCCGCCAAGCACATCGCGCCGGGTGTCACCACGGACGAGCTGGACCGGGTCGCCCACGAGTACATGTGCGACCACGGGGCCTACCCGTCCACGCTCGGCTACCGGGGCTTCCCGAAGTCGCTGTGCTCCTCGGTCAACGAGGTCATCTGCCACGGCATCCCCGACTCGACCGTCCTGAAGGACGGCGACATCGTGAACCTGGACGTCACGGCGTACATCCACGGCGTCCACGGCGACAACAACGCCACCTACCTCTGCGGCGACGTCGACGAGGAGTCCCGGCTGCTCGTCGAGCGGACGCGGGAGTCCCTGAACCGGGCGATCAAGGCGGTCAAGCCGGGCCGCCAGGTCAACATCATCGGCCGGGTCATCGAGTCGTACGCCAAGCGCTTCGGCTACGGCGTCGTGCGGGACTTCACGGGGCACGGCATCAACTCGTCCTTCCACTCCGGGCTGATCATTCCCCACTACGACTCCCCGCACCACACCACGGTGATGCAGCCGGGCATGACCTTCACGATCGAGCCGATGCTGACGCTCGGCACGCACGAGTACGACATGTGGGACGACGGCTGGACCGTGGTGACCAAGGACCGCAAGCGGACCGCCCAGTTCGAGCACACGCTCGTGGTGACGGAGACCGGGGCCGAGATCCTCACGTTGCCCTGACGACCGGGCGGGGTAGCGTCTTACCGACAGGCAGTCGGGAACCATTGACTTAGGTATGCCTAAGTCGCAGGATCGTCATGGTTCCCGACCCCCTACGGTCCCGGAGGCATGCCTTGGACACGGTGGACACGCCGGACACGCCCTTCTCGACGCTCATCCGCACCGCCTCGCACGAGCAGCACACGGAAGCGGAGTCGTCCACGTTCATGAGCGACCTCCTCGGCGGACGTCTGGCCGTCGACGCCTACGCGCGCTACACGGAGCAGCTCTGGTTCGTGTACCGGGCCCTGGAGGACGGTGCCGAGGCCCTGCGGAGCGACCCGGTCGCCGGACCGTTCATACGGCCGGAGCTGTTCCGCACGGCCGCCCTGGAGCGGGACCTCGCCCATCTGCGCGGCCCCGGCTGGCGCGCCGGTCTCTCCGCCCTGCCGGCGACGGAGGCGTACGCGGCGCGGGTCGCCGAGTGCGCCCGGGACTGGCCGGCCGGTTATGTGGCGCACCACTACACCCGCTATCTGGGAGACCTGTCGGGCGGTCAGATCATCCGTGACCGGGTGGAGCGGACCTGGGGCTTCGCGCGCAAGGGCGACGGCGTGCGGTTCTACGTCTTCGACGCGATCCCCAACCCGGCCGCCTTCAAGCGGACCTACCGGGAGCTGCTCGACCGGGTGAACGCCGACGACCTGGAGAAGCAGCGCATCGTCGACGAGTGCAAGCGGGCCTTCGACTTCAACGGGGCGGTGTTCCGCGAGCTGGCCGCCGAGTTCCCGCTCAGCGCCGCCTGAGGGTCACAGGGCGAGGGTCCGCTCCAGGCGGACCCTGCCGCCGAGTTCGACGATGCCGTCGGGGCCGGGGGCGGTGAGCAGCTGCGAGCCCCGGCCCTGGGTGATGTTGAGGGCCCGGCCCAGCTGCGCCGTGAGCAGCAGCGCCGCCGCGCCCGTCGCCTCGTCCTCGTCGATGCCGTCGCCGCGCCCCGGGAAGGCCCGGGCCCGCACACGGCCCGCGGCCTCCTCCTCCCAGGCCCAGGCGTAGACCCACTCGCCGGGTTCCGGCACCTCCAGGGCCTCCACCTCGGCGGCGGAGGCGTACTGGCGCAGGGTGCGCGGCGGGGCCCATTCGGCGCGGGCCTCGATCCAGGTGAACTCGCCGTCCCCGCGCACCCACACCTCCCCGACCGGCGGACAGACCACCTCCAGGTCGAGCAGCCAGGCCGCCCCGACCAGCGGGTGGCCGGCGAAGGGCAGCCGGAGTCCGGGCGTGTAGATGTCGACGGTCCCGCGTTCCGGGTCGTCCACGAACACGGTCTCGCTGAAGCCGAGTTCCTTGGCGAGCGCCTGCCGGGCGGCCTCGTCCGGGTGCGTCCGCCCGTCGCGTACGACACCGAGGGCGTTGCCGTGCCGGCCGTCGCCGGCGCAGAAGACCCGCAGGACGTCGATGTCAGTGACCGTCGTGTTCATGGCGGAATTCAAGCATCCAGGCGTCCCATTCGGCTGGTCCGCCGGGAATCGGCCACGCGCGCGTGCGGGCTTCGTCGTACGGCAGGGAGCCGACGGCCTCGGAGACGGCCCGGACGGCGGCGGCCCGGGAGGGTCCGCGCGCGCAGGTCCTCGTGGCGGCCGAGCAGGTCGGCGGCCCGCCGGGCGACCTCCGACTCGTCCTCGACCCTCACCAGGACGACCGTGTCGGGGTCGCGGCCCTCGGCGAGGGCGGCGACGGCCCGGTCGTGGCCGTCGAGGACCGCCCAGCCGTCGAACGGCGAGAGCCACCACAGCAGCACGGGCGGCAGGACGCCCTCGCGCGCCTGACGGCGGTACGCCTTCACGCGCGGGTCACCGGGTGCGGAGAGGGGGCGCAGCGGCAGGACGCCGTTCCAGCCGTCGTTCCAGTCGAGGTGGGCCGTCGGCCAGTCGCGCACGAGGTCGCCCCGCCAGACGTACGGGGGGAAGACCCGCCGCTCCGCGAGGAGCCACCGGCCCGCGTGGAGCGGGCCCCGCTCCACCCGCTCCAGGTCGCCGGCGAACCGGTGCCGCCAGTCGGGGCCGCGCCGGGCCTCGGCGGCGGTCAGCGGCGGCAGGGGCGAGCGGTAGCCCTCGCGGCGGTGGACGGTCACACCGCCGTGGTCCTGGTCGACCCGCGCGAGGAGGACCGGCCGGCCGGCCTGGCGGAGCAGCATCCTGCGGCCGTCGGTCATCTCCATGCGCAGGTCCGGGAGTCGGGCCGGGCCGGCGTCGGTGAGGAAGAGGGACCCGGACGGCGTGTCTCGGCGCATGACCGCACGCTGGCGCGGCGGCCGCGCGGTCCGTCGGGCGGCGTCCGGCGCGTGCCGCGGCAGGCGTGGGCCGCGGCCGGCCCGGTCCGACGGTCCTTCGGGTCACGGTGCGGGCGCGCTGTCCGGTCCCGGCGCTCGCGCTGACGCCGGCCCCGGTAGGGTCGGGTCCGTCCAGGCGGGTGGAGAAGCAGAAGGCGACCGAGACCGATGAGAAGGCTGGGGCTGGGGCTGAGGCGGATCGGGCCGACGCGGGCCGGGCGGACGCGGGGCGGGCGGAGCCGGGCGGCTCGCACGCTCCTCGTCGCGGCGACCGCGTCCGTGCTGGCGCTGACCGCGAGCGGGTGCGTGACGGTGCACGGCGAGCGGGAGCTGATCCCGGCGGCGACACCGGCCGAGGCGCAGCAGGCCCTGAAGGGCTTCACGGACGCCTTCAACAAGGCCGACAAGGCGTACGACCCGGCGCTCGACGCCGAACACGTCACCGGCGCCCTCGGGGAGATCAACCAGGCGGGCCTCCGGTCCCGGCAGGTCACGAACCCCGGCGGCAACCCGGAGCACCAGCCTCTGGAGCTCACCGACCCGAAGTTCGTGATACCCCGCAAGGCCGGCTGGCCGCGCTGGTTCGTCGCCGACACCGATTCCAACCGGGACACCGATCGGGGCGCGGGCGACAACCGCTGGGTGCTGGTCTTCCTGAAGGGCAGTGCCGCCGAGCCGTGGGAGGTCGCGTACCTGTCGATCCTGACCCCGGACGAGGTCCCGGCGTTCCGGACCGAGGCGGGGTACGCGGTGCCGGTCGCCCCGGACACCGGCGATCTGGCGGTGGCGCCCGAGGACCTCGGCGAGCGGTACGCGGCCTTCCTGAAGGACGGGCAGGCCGGCCCGTTCGCGGCGGGCCCGCACACCACCGAGTGGCGGGCCGAGCGGCAGAAGGCCGCCAACCGGCCCGGGCTCGTCACCCAGTACGTCGACCAGCCCGAGAGCAGCGGGGACTTCGCACCGCTCGGTCTGGCGACGGAGGACGGCGGGGCGCTGGTCTTCTTCGCCACCCGCTATTACGAGCGGCAGACGGCCGCGCCCGGCTACCGCCCGAAGGTCGGCCCGGACGTGAAGGCCCTGATGACCGGCGAGATCAAGAGCACGGTCACCAAGCGCTGGGTGTCCAGCCAGTCGGTCCTGGTGAAGCCGGCGGGGACGAGGGCCGACGGGGTCGTGGTCGTGGGCCGGCTCCAGGGAGTGACGGCGGCGGAGGGTTCGTAGCCCCTCGACGGCACCGACGCCACCGGTGGCCGGCCGGCCACCGGCTCGGGCACGGACCCAGCGGCCGGCGGCTCACAGGGGCGGCGCCTCACGGGGGCCGGCGGTCGGCCGCCCACCGAGCCGCGCGACTCGGCGGCAGCGGCTCAGCGGCTCAGCGGCCAGGCCACCCCGTGGTCCGCGGGCTCGCCGTGCTCCGCCTGCTCGGCCGCGTGCCGGGCGCAGGCGTCGGTGAGGGCCTCCAGGAGGCTCAGCGGCTCGGGCAGGGCGTGCTCGGGGCCGCGGAGCCAGGCGAGGACCGGCTGCGCGCCCTCGTCGCCCGGGAGGCGGGACGGCGGTACGAGGACGTAGCTGCCGCGGCAGTGCCAGCGCAGGCCCGGATGCTCGTCCATGGTCTCGGGATGGCAGTCCAGCTCGCAGGGCCACCACTCGTCCTCGTCCTCGGGCGTGCCCCGGGTGGCGGTGAAGAAGAGCATGCGGCCCTCGCCGGGCCGGTCCTCCGACACGCCGGACACGGCCACCGGTCCGACCTCGACGCCCTCGCCGAGCAGCCGTTCCAGGGCGGCGCGGCCGGCGGCGAGGGGGACGTCGAGGACGTCGTGGACCATGCCGGTGGCGGTGATGAAGTTGGCCTCGGGCTGGTTGCGGGCCCAGCGCTCGATCTGGGCGCGGTCGGTGGTCGACTGGGTCTGCCAGGCGAAGGAGACGGGGTGGCGGGCGGGCGTGGGGCAGCCGATCCGCTCGCAGGAGCAGCGGTAGCCGACCGGGTACGCGGCGGGGGCGAGGGGCATCCCCGCGGCGGCGACGGCCAGGAGCGCCTTCTCGCGGTCGTTCTCGATGTCGGCCGCGGTCCGCTTGGGGCGCCTGCGCAGCCATTGTGCGAGTTTGCTCTCCGTGCCGCGGTAGCGGCCGATGCCGTCGCCCATCTATCCCCTCACCTCATGCTCGCCCGTTCGGTCCTACGGGCTCTCCATGGTCCCACCATCCTGCGCCCTGGGTGACCGGAGTCGGGAACCGGGGTCGGAATCCGGGTGGGGAGCCGGGCCGGAGCAGGGGTGCGAGCCGGGTCAGGTGCGGGGGGCGAGGCCGCGCAGGACCAGGTCGACGAGGGAGTCGGCGTAGGCGTGGGTGAGCGGCAGGGTGCGGTGCAGCCAGCGGTGGTGGAGGGGGCCGACCAGCAGTTCGAGGGCGAGGCGGGGGTCGACGTCGGGGTCGGCGTCGCCGGCGGCCTGGGCGGCCTCGATGCGGCGGACGTACGCCTGGAGCTGGGGTTCCAGGAGTTTGGCGGTGAACTCGGCGCCGAGTGCGGGGTCGACGATGCCCTCGGCGGCGAGCGCGCGGGTGGGGCGGTCGAAGACCGGGTCGTTGAGCTCGTCGACGGTGGCGCGCAGCACGAGCCTCAGGTCGGCGGCGAGGTCTCCGGTGTCGGGGATCCCGGCTCCGGCGTCCTCGGCACCGACGGCGCGGGCGGCCTGGTCGGCGAGGTCGAGGAACGCTTCCAGGAGGACGGCGGCCTTGGAGTTGGCGGGCCACCAGCGGTAGATGGTCTGCTTGCCGACGCCGGCGCGGGCGGCGATTCCCTCGACGGTGGTCTTCGCGTAGCCCTGCTCGGAGACGAGGTCGAGGGCGGCGGCGTAGATGGCGCGGCGGGAGCGTTCGCTGCGGCGGGAGGCGTCGGGTGCCTTGGTGTCGGACATGGCGTCACCCTACCAAGGACGAGACGCATCGTCTCGTCACTCCGTCGGCCCCGTCCCGTCACCCGTTCGGGTGGCCGCTCGTCATCCGAACCACCCGAACGGTCCACTGCGCGCCGCCCCCGGAAGGCGGACCATGAGCTCAACGCTCATCGACCGTAGAGGAGCCCTCTTTGCGCACCACTCCGCGCGAGGCCTCGCCCCGCCGTTATCTGATGTGCCCACCCACGCACTTCGAGGTGACGTACTCCATCAACCCCTGGATGGACCCCACGAAGCCGGTCGACCTGCCGCTCGCCCTCGCCCAGTGGGAGGACCTGCGCGACCGCTACCGCGCGCTCGGCCACACCGTCGAACTGCTCGACCCGGTCCCCGGCCTGCCGGACATGGTCTTCGCCGCGAACGGCGCGACCGTGGTGGACGGCCGGGTGCTCGGCGCCCGGTTCGCCCACCCGGAGCGGACGGGCGAGGCGGCCGCCCATCTGGCCTGGTTCCGCCGGAACGGTTACGCGGAGACCGACGTGCGGGTGCCCGAGCACGTCAACGAGGGCGAGGGCGACTTCGCCGTGACGTCGTCCTGGATCCTGGCCGGCCGCGGCTTCCGCTCCAGCCCGCTCTCGCACGACGAGGCCCAGGAGTTCTTCGGGCGGCCGGTGATCGGCCTGGAGCTGGTGGACCCGCGCTACTACCACCTGGACACGGCCCTGTGCGTCCTGGACGACGCCCGCGACGAGGTCATGTACTTCCCGGACGCCTTCTCCCCCGGCAGCCGCGCCGTCCTGGAGCGGCTCTTCCCCGACGCCCTGCTCGTCCCGGCCGAGGACGCCGCCGTGCTGGGCCTGAACGCGGTGAGCGACGGCCGGCACGTGCTGCTCCCGCAGACGGCGGTGGGCCTGTACGAGCCGCTGCGCAAGCGCGGTTTCGAGCCCATCGGGATGGACCTGAGCGAGTTGCTGAAGGGCGGCGGCAGCGTGAAGTGCTGCACGCAGGAGCTGCGGCCCTAATCCGCCTCGGGGGGCCAGGGGTCGCCCCAGTCGGTGTCCCTGGCCTCCTTGTAGAGCGCGCCGTGCCGCTTGGTGACCGTCTCGCGCGCGAGTCCGTCGGGCCCGCACAGCTCCAGGAGGACCTGCCCCTTGCGGATCTGCGGCTTGCGGGTCACCCGGGAGACCGCCGGGGTCACCGGGAAGCGGGTGGCGGCCACGTAGGCGTACTTCTCGTCCTCGTACGGCAGCGAGCCGCCCTTGACCTTCCGGTGCAGGGACGAGCGGCTGACCCGGGCCGCGAAGTGGCACCAGTCCGTGCCGGGCACGATGGGGCAGGCGCCGCTGTGCGGGCAGGGCGCGGCGACGGTGAAGCCGTGCTCGATCAGCAGGCCGCGGGCGGCGATGATCCGCTCGTAGCCGTCGGGGGTGCCGGGCTCGACGATCACGACCGCCCGCGCGGCACGGGCGGCCTCGGTGACGAGAGCGGTGCGGTCCGCCTCGGTGAGCTCGTTGAGGACGTACGAGACGGTGACCAGGTCCGTGTCGGCCAGGCGCAGCGCCCCGCCGATGCGCTCGCGGCGCCAGTCGGCGTCGAAGACGCCCCGGGCGAGCTCGGCCCCGATCGCCAGGGCCGGCTCGGCCCAGTCCAGGACGGTGGTGCGGGCGGCGCCCTCCCACGCCTCGGCGACCGCCCAGCTCGCCGCGCCGGTCCCGCCGCCGATGTCGGTGTGCGTGGCGGGCGCCCAGTCGGGCGCGGCGTCCGCGAGGGCGTACAGGGCGGCCCGTACGGCTTCGAAGGTGGCGGGCATCCGGTACGCGGCGTAGGCGGCGACGTCGGACCGGTCGCGCAGCACGGGCGCGTGGGTCGGGGTGGCGCCCCGGTAGTTGGCGATCAGCCGCTCGACGGCCTGCGCGGCCTGCCGGGGCGGCAGTCCGTCGAGGACCGCGCCGAGCGCGCTGCGCAGGGTGTCGGCGGAGGGGGACGAGGCGTTCACCTCGACATTCTAGGGTTCGGGCGGATGCTGCCCCGCTGCCCCGCTGGCCCGCGCACCTCGCCCGGCCGGCCGGTCAGTCCGTGCGGGCGGCGCGCCAGGGGCGGCACATCAGCAGGAAGCAGGCGAGGGCGGCGGTGGCGCAGACGAGCTGGACGACGGCCATGGGGACGGCGGTGGTCTCGCCCGCGATGCCGACGAGGGGCGAGGCGACGGCGCCGATGAGGAAGGAGGAGGTGCCGAGCAGGGCGGAGGCGGAGCCGGCGGCGTGCGGGGTGCGCATCAGGGCCTGGGCGTTGGTGTTGGGCATGGCGAGGCCCATGGCCGACATCAGGACGAAGAGCCCGGCGGCCACGGCCGGGAGTCCGGGCTCGCCGAGGACGCCGCTGGTCATCAGGAGCAGGGCGACGGCGGCGAGCAGGATGATGCCGAGGCCCCAGCCGAGCGCCTTGTCGAGGCTGACCCGGCCGACGAGCAGCTTGCCGTTGATCTGGCCGACGGCGACGAGTCCGACGGAGTTGAGCCCGAAGAGCAGGCTGAAGGTCTGCGGGGAGGCGCCGTAGATCTCCTGGACGACGAAGGGCGAGGCGCTGATGTAGGCGAAGAGGGCGGCGAAGGCCAGGCCGCCGGCCAGCATGTAGCCGGTGAAGACGCGGTCGGCGAGGAGGCCGCGCATGGTGCGCAGGGCTTCGCGGACGCCGCCCGCGTGGCGCCGCTCGGGCGGCAGGGTCTCGTGGAGGAAGCGCCAGACGACCAGGGTGAGGACGACTCCGACGCCGGTGAGGACGTGGAAGACGCCCCGCCAGTCGGTGATCCGCAGGATCTGGCCGCCGATGAGCGGGGCGACGATGGGCGCGGCCCCGGAGATGAGCATGAGGGTGGAGAAGAAGCGGGCCATCTCGACGCCGTCGTAGAGGTCGCGGACGACGGCGCGGGCGATGACGATGCCGGCGGCGCCCGCGAGGCCCTGGAGGAGCCGGAAGCCGACGAGGAGTCCGGCGGAGGGCGCGAAGGCGCACACGGCGGTGGCGAGGACGTACACGATCATGCCGACGAGCAGGGGCCGCCGCCGGCCCCACGCGTCGCTCATGGGGCCGACGACGAGCTGGCCGAGCGCCATGCCGGCGAGGCAGGCGGTCAGGGTGAGCTGGATGGTGGCGGCGGGTGAGCGCAGCGCGTCGGTGACCTCCGGCAGGGCCGGCAGGTACATGTCCATGGAGAGCGGCGGGAGGGCGGTGAGGCCGCCGAGGACGAGGGTGACGAGCAGCCCGGCCCTCCGTGCGGAGAGGGCCGGTGCGGGCGCTATGTGATCGTCGGTGGTGGCCCGGCCGCTCTCCGGCATCGCCATGGACTGCTCCGTCTCGTCGAACCCTGTCCGGCCCTGTTCGTTGAAACCTGGCCGATTGCTCTCCCGAAGATTACGCGTGTCAGGCGGGCGTGAGGCCGGGCCTTCCGGCCTCCGTGACGAACGAGGCGGCCGTGGCGACCGGGGCGCCCGGGGTGGTCACCGCGGTGACCGTACGGAAGTCGGCACGGGCGCTGTCCTCGGTGAGGGCGACCGTGACGTAACCGCGCCGTCCGTCGTAGAAGCGCAGGTGCGGGTTGGCGCGGGTCAGGTTGTCGTAGTTGGCGGGCCGTTCGGAGCCGTTCCTTCCGCTGCTGACGGAGGTGGTGACGATCTCGGTGCCGACGGTCCGGGAGGCCGGGTCGCGGAAGTCGGCCTTGATGTCGAGGCCGTAGGCGACGTGGACGTCTCCGGTGAGCACCATCAGGTTCTCGATCCCGGCGGCCCGCGCCCCCGCGAGGACCCGCTGCCGGGAGGCGGGGTAGCCGTCCCAGGAGTCCATGGAGACCTTGTACGCGTCGGTGGGCAGGTTGCGGCGCTCGGAGAAGACGACCTGCTGGGGCACGACGTTCCAGGTGGCGAGAGAGTCCTGCCAGCCGTCGAGGAGCCAGCGCTCCTGGGTGGCGCCGGTCATGGTGCGCGAGGGGTCCTCGGACGCGGGGCCGGGCGTCTGCCAGCCGTCGCCGTACGCCTGGTCGGAGCGGTACTGACGGGTGTCGAGGATGTCGAACTGGGCGAGCCGGCCGAAGCGCAGCCGCCGGTAGAGCCGCATGTCGGGGCCGGTGGGCCGCTGGGGGCGGCGCAGCGGCTGGTTCTCCCAGTAGGCGCGGTAGGCGGCGGCGCGGCGGATCAGGAACTCCTCCGGCGGGACGCCGTTCTCCGGTGTCCCGCCCGCGTAGTTGTTCTCCGTCTCGTGGTCGTCCCAGGTGACGGCGAAGGGGTGGGCGGCGTGCGCGGCCCTGAGGTCCGGGTCGCTCTTGTAGAGGGCGTAGCGCAGCCGGTAGTCCTCCAGGGTCACGGTCTCGCGGGCGAAGACGTCCGGCAGGGTGCGGTCGGTGTAGGCGCGGGCGCCGCCGGTGGCGTCGACGGCGTACTCGTAGAGGTAGTCGCCGAGGTGGAAGACGACGTCGAGGTCCTCGTCCGCCAGGTGGCGGTGGGCCGTGAAATAGCCGTCGTGGTACGCCTGGCAGGAGACCGCGGCGAACTTCACGGCGGCGGGCCGGGCCCCGGGGGCGGGTGCGGTGCGGGTGCGGCCGACGGGGCTGGTCCAGGCGCCGGCGCGGAAGCGGTAGAAGTGGTCGCGGCCGGGGGCGAGGCCGACGGCCTCGACGTGGACGGTGTGGTCGAACTCGGCGTGCGCGGTCGCGGTGCCGCGCCGGACGCCCCGGCGGAAGTGCTCGTCGTGGGCGAGCTCCCACTCGACCGTCACCCGGGTACCGGCGGGCAGGCCGCCGCCGGGCTCGTACGGGCGCGGGGCGAGCCGGGTCCACAGGAGGACGGAGTGCGGCAGCGGGTCGCCGGAGGCCACCCCCAGGGTGAACGGGTCCTCGGTGATGCGCCGGCCGTCGAGCTCGGCGGCGGCCGCCGTACCGGCGGCAGGGAGGTTCACGGCGAAGGCGAGCGCGGCGGCGGCGCCGGTGGCCGTGAGGAAGCGGCGGCGCCCGACGTGCCGGGCCGCGGCCCGCAGTTCGGCCGCGTAGGCGTCGGCGCGGGTGCCGGTGCGGGTGCCGGTGCGGGTGTGCGTGGTGGTCATGTGCCCCTCCCCTGACGGATGTTGTCCGTCGGGTATTGCAGGCGCGCGGGACGACCGCACGTTGTCGGGTACAGAACATCCACGTGTCGGACGGATGAGTTCACGGGGCACGTGTCTGCCGTACGCTGCGCGGCCATGAGGACGGACACGAGGACCGGGGCGCGCGTCGCGGTGGTGACGGGAGCCGGGTCGGGCATCGGCCGGAGCGTGGCGCGGGCGCTCGCGGAGGCGGGCTGGAGGGTGGCGCTCGCGGGCCGCCGCCCGGAGCCCCTGGAGGAGACGGCGGCGCCCCTTCCGCCGGAGGACGTCCTGTGCGTCCCGACGGACGTGACCTCCGCCGCCCAGGTCGCGGCCCTCTTCGCGGCGGTACGGGACCGGTTCGGCCGGGTCGACCTGCTCTTCAACAACGCGGGCAGCTTCGCGGGCGGCGGCGTGCCGGTGGAGGACCTCGATCCGGAGACCTGGCGCGCGGTCGTGGACGTCAACCTGACGGGGGCCTTCCTGTGCGCGCAGGCCGCCTTCCGGGCGATGAAGGAGCAGTCCCCCCAGGGCGGCCGGATCATCAACAACGGCTCGATCTCGGCCCATGTGCCGCGCCCGCACTCGATCGCGTACACGGCGACGAAGCACGCCGTGACGGGCCTGACGAAGTCCCTGTCCCTCGACGGCCGCCCGTACCGGATCGCCTGCGGCCAGATCGACATCGGCAACGCGGCGACCGACATGACGGCCCGCATGCAGACGGGGATCCTCCAGGCCAACGGCGAGCTGGCGGTCGAACCGGTGATGGACGCGGCGGACGTGGCGGCGACGGTGGTGCACATGGCGGGCCTGCCGCTGGAGGCGAACGTGCAGTTCGCGACGGTGATGGCGACGACGATGCCGTATATCGGGCGAGGGTGAGGGACGGGTAGGGGGCGGGGCGGCGCCTGCGGGGCGGGAAGGCCCGCGGGGGCGGGGAACCCGGGCCCACGGGCTCGGCCCCGAGCCCATGGGCCCGGGGCCGGTCCGCGGGGGCCGGGCCGGGCCCGGCCGCCCGGAGAGGACCCGGCCCCCGATCCGGCGCGGCGGCACGCGCACAGGCGGAGGCCGGGCTAGTCGGCGGACGCCTGCCCCGTCTCGAAGCGGGTGACCTTGCCGCCCTCCACCGTGAAGCGCCACGCGGTCCGCATGGCGCCCCACCGGTCGTTGCGGTAGGTGGCGACGAGACCCAGGCCGCCGTCCGTCTCGTCCTCGACCTCCATGTGGCCGTTGGAGGAGAAGACCTCCCGGTCGAGCCATTCCCGCACGTTCCGGTCCGACCCGTCGTCGGACATGGTGGCGTCGGGGGTGAGGAGTTCGTCCAGGGCTGACTGGTCGTTGGCGTTGAGGGCTTCGACGAAGGCCCGCACGGTGGGGTCGCTGAGCCGGTCCACGGGAAAGGTCATGCCCTACCCGTACACCGGCGCGCCCCGCGGGCCCGGGAACCGGGCCGCGCGTCAGCGCACGGGCTCGGCCACCTGGGCGAGCAGCGCGGCCGACTCCTCGGACGTGAGGACCCGTTCGAGGACGAGGTCGCCGGTCATGCCGGGGAAGAACCGCCCGGCGTCCCACCTGCGGAGGTACGGGGGCGGGTCGAGGACGACCAGGCGGTCGCCGTCGACGACGGGGATGTCGGACGGGTTGCCCTCGTGCCAGATCCACTCCCCGTCGGCGCCCACGAGGTTGAAAGAGCCGGTCGTCGGGACCGTGCCCGCGCGGTCGCGGCAGCGGGCGACGGCGTCGGCGGAGGGTGCCTCGCCGGGTAGGTGACCGCCGCCGATGAGGGCGTCGGCGAGGAGGGTGTCGAGCTGGAAGTTGTCGCCGATGCCGGAGACGCGCAGCGCGAACCCGGTGCCGGTGGCGCGGTCGATCGCGACGACCGGCTCGTCGTCGAGCACGGCCAGCGCGTACTCCAAGCACTTGAACCGGAACCGGTCCTCCACCGCCTCGGCGACCCGGCGGACGGCGGCGATCAGCTCCGGGCGGCCGGGGACACCGCGGCGCACGGCGGGCGAGTTGAGCATGGCGACGCCGGCCGCCTCGAACCGGGGCAGCGACTGCCAGGCGAGGACCGCGCCGTACCCGAAGTGCTCGGCGTCGGCCTCCGTCAGTGCGTCGCCGTCGTGCTCGGGCGGTTCGCCCCTGCCTTCCGCCGTCCAGCGCCGGGCGAACTCCTCGGCCGCCTCGAAGGCGTCCCGCGCGGCGGCGAGGACGGCGGGGGCGCAGGCCATCGGGTCGGCGCCCCGCTCCACACACGCCCCGACCATCACGGCGACCACGGCCCGCGGCCCGGGCGGCACGTCGGGCAGCAGGGCGGCGAGCCGGGGCGCCGCTGCGCGCCGCGCGGCGTCGCCCGCCTTGCCGAACGCCCGCCGCAGGGCCTCGAAGGTCCTCTCGGCGGCATCCGCGTCCCGCCGGCCGACGGCGGTCTCGAACTCCGTCACGGCGGCCTCGAACCGCCCACGTCCGAATATCATCCGCGCACCCTACCGACCGCCCGCGAGCTGGCAGGCTTGCCCTCCATGACGGACACCTGGCCCACCATCGCCCGCCTCCAGGAATGGCTCACGGCCCATCAGGACCTCCCGCCGGAGCAGGAGATCCTGCTGCGGGTCCTCAAGCTCTCCGAGGAGGTCGGCGAGACGGCCCAGGCGGTGATCGGCGCGACGGGCCAGAACCCCCGCAAGGGCCGCAGCCACACCTGGCGGGACGTCGAGGCGGAGCTGTGCGACGTCGTCATCACGGCGATGGTGGCGCTGCGGACCCTGAATCCGGACGCGGCGGAGGTCTTCGCGGGCCACCTGCGCCGGGTGGCGGAACGGTCGCTCCCGGCGGAGGTGCGCCCCGACCGGCCGCCTCAGGAGGAGGCAGGAGGAGCCACGGGCGTCACCCGCGACCGGCCGGATCGGTAGCGCGCATTCCGGCGTGAGGCCAGAAGGGGGCCGGCGCGAGGCCGGCATGCGGCCGGTAGCAGGGAGGGGCAGACGAGTCGGGCTGTACGCCGGGTTCTGTACCCCGGGACCTCGCGGTCGTCGGGGTGACGGCCATCCATCTAGGACCGGCGTTGCCGCCGGCCTCGTGCGGTCTACCCGCGGACTCGGGCGGGCAGCCCTCGATCGTCCGCGCAGGGACACCGAGGTGTCCCCTTTTGACCTTGCTCCTGGTGGGGTTTACCGAGCCGCCTGAGTCACCTCAGGCGCTGGTGGTCTCTTACACCACCGTTTCACCCTTACCGAGGACCGAGGTCCCCGGCGGTCTGTTTTCTGTGGCACTGTCCCGCGGGTCACCCCGGGTGGCCGTTAGCCACCACCTTGCCCTGTGGAGCCCGGACGTTCCTCGGGAGGATCCGAGGATCCCCACGCGGCCGTCCGCCCGGCTCGTCTGCCGTGCCGACCATGCTACCTGGCGTTCCGGCGGGGCCGGGCCGCTCCTCGTCCGGGCCGGCCGGCGTGACCGCGCCGGGCGAACCTGCTGACGACGGGCGCGGCCAGGGAGGCCGGTGGCACTCGCTGTGCCGGGTCGATCGTCGCCCCTCCGGCGTCGAGAGCACTCGGGTCGGCGGGCCCGCCGACGGGGGACGCGCAGTGGTGGCGCCGCGCACCCGTCACGTGCACGGCGCGCACCCCCGCCGGGCGTTCTGCGGACCCGGATCACCCTCGCGGGCGGCCCGCGCGCGGCGCCTCACCTTGCGTTAGCCCGCGTATGCAATTATTGTTCCGACGCGTAAGGCGCAGATGCAATCACTTTCCCCATGCGCATGCCCGGCCGAGCGGGGCGCGTACAGGCCCGACCGAGCCGGCTCGTGTGCCCATGGCCACGACACCCCGGCCGGAGCCCATCCACTCCCCCTCAGGGCCCTGCGCCTCACCTCTGCGCCGGGAGTCTCACCAGCCCCCGCACCCCTCACCGAAAGGGCACGTTCATGTCGCTCAAGAACATCCTTCCCGGCCGTCTCGGCTTCGGCACCGCCCCGCTCGGCAACATGTTCCGCGCGATCCCCGACGAAGAGGCAGCCGCCACCGTCGAGGCGGCCTGGGACCACGGCATCCGCTTCTACGACACCGCTCCCTTCTACGGCGCCGGCCTCGCCGAAGAGCGCCTGGGCCGGGTCCTCGCCGGCAAGCCCCGCGACGCGTACGTCCTGTCCACCAAGGTCGGCCGCGTCATCCTCGACGAACACGAGACCGACGTCCCCGACTTCGGCGAGAAGGGCGGCCTGTTCGAGCACGGCAACCCGAACAAGATCCTCCACGAGTGGACCGCCGACGCCACCGAGCGCTCCATCGAGGGCAGCCTCAAGCGCCTCGGCACCGACCGCCTCGACATCGTCTGGGTCCACGACATCGCGCAGGACTTCCACGGCGACGCCTGGCTCGCCAGGTTCGAGGAGGCCCGCACCGGCGCCTTCCGCGTCCTGTCCCGCCTGCGCGACGAGGGCGTCATCAAGGCGTGGGGCCTCGGCGTCAACAAGACCGAGCCGATCGAGCTGACCCTCGCCCTCGACGAGCCCCGGCCCGACGGCTTCCTGCTCGCCGGCCGCTACACCCTCCTCGACCACGAGCACGCCCTCACCCGCCTGCTCCCCATGGCCCAGGACCAGGGCGTCGACATGGTCGTCGGCGGCCCCTACAGCTCCGGCATCCTGGCCGGCGGCACCCACTTCGAGTACCAGCAGGCCCCGGCAGAGATCATCGAGCGCGTCGAAAGGCTCAGGGCCCTGGCCCAGGAGCACGGCGTCAGCATCAAGGCCGCCGCGCTGCAGTTCTCCCTCGCCCACCCGGCCGCCGCCGCGGTCACCCCCGGCGCCACCCGGCCCAGCCGCATCGCCGAGGACACCGCCGCCCTGAACGAGACCGTCCCGGCCGCGTTCTGGACCGGCCTGCGCGCCGCCGGCCTGGTCAGCCCGGCCGCCCCGCTCCCGAACGACGCCTGACCCCGACGGCCACGTCTCCACCCTCCGCGTCCCCATGGTCCCCGGCCGATGCAGCCCCGACGGCGTCAGCAAGCAGGAGGCGGAGGACCTGCTCACGACGGTGACGGCCGGCAGCTGACCGGCCAGGAGCAACGAGCGGTCGGCGCACCCTGCGCTCGTGCGCGCCGTCGCCAGCAGCTCGGGACACCGACCCGGTCCGCTGCCCCCCCGCCCGACAGGATGCGGAATGTGTCGCTTTCGGAAGAATGGCCAGGGATACCCGCGCAGGCCCGGACCCAAGGAGGTCTCCCATGGCCGTCTCCGACACGCCGATGCACCTGACCCAGGGTGCCCACGTGGGGATCTCGGTCTCCGATCTGGACGCCTCGATCGCGTTCTACTCGGCGCTGACGGGCCGTGAGCCCGTTGCTCGGGGAACCATGGACAGCGAGCGGTTCGGCCGCACGCAGGGGCTGCCGCACGCGAAGCTGCGGTACGCGACGATCAACATGGACGGGCTCGGCATCGACCTGATCCAGTTCCAGGACCCCGTGGGCGAGCGCACCAACGGCAAGGCGAACCGGCCCGGCTCCATGCACCTGTGCTTCAAGGTCGACGACTTCGACGCGGTGTACCGGCGCATGAAGGACGCCGGCTACGACTTCCTGGGCGACGACTACACGTTCATCGCCGGCGAGGTCACCCCGGAAGCCGCACTGGGCACGAGGGTCGCGTACTTCAACGACCCCGACGGCACCAATCTGGAGATCATCGAGCCCAAGGGCGGGTTCGCCAACTGACCCCGCCGGGGCCGGCGCCGGCGCCGTCGCGCCGAGGGGCCGGCGTGCGCCTCAGGCCGCGGGGACCGTCAGCGGCACGCCCGCGGCCTCGACGGCCCGGACCAGCGGCGCGAGCCGCTCGTCGCCCGCCGCCTCGGCGAGGGCCTCGCGCAGGGTCGCCTCGTTCGTCGGGCGGGCCTCTTCGAGCAGCGTGAGGCCGGCGTCGGAGACGTCGGTGTAGATGCCGCGCCGGTCGGTGGGGCACAGGTAGCGCATGAGCAGACCGCGGTCCTCCAGGCGGGTCACCAGGCGGGTGGTGGCGCTCTGGCTGAGGACGACGGCGTCGGCGACCTGCTTCATCTGGAGGTGGCCGCCCTCACCGTCGTGCTGACGGCTGAGCACGTCCAGCAGGGAGTACTCCCGCACGCTGAGGCCGTGCCGGGCCCGCAGGGCGCGCTCGACAGGGGCCTCGAGCCGCCCGTGCAGCAGGGAGAGGGCGTTCCAGCCCTGGGCCAGGGCGGTCAGTGCGGGGTCGGTCGCGGTCATGGTGACCTCCTTCTGAACCGATAGTTGCATACGCGGACTACAAACACCCAGAGCTTCACGCGTTTGCATTTATCCCGCGCTTGCAATTATTGTGTTTCGACGTAAGCGCTCCACGCAATCACTTGGAAGGTCGTCTCCATGCCTCTCGCGCTCTTGGCCCTGGCCATCGGGGCCTTCGGGATCGGCACCACCGAATTCGTGATCATGGGCGTGCTGCCCCAGGTCGCGGGAGACTTCGGCGTCACCATCCCCACCGCAGGCTGGCTCGTCTCCGGCTACGCCCTCGGCGTCGTCATCGGCGCCCCGCTGCTGACCGTCCTCGGCACCAAGATCTCCCGCAAGAAGATGCTCATGGCCCTCATGGCCCTCTTCGTCGTCGGGAACGCCCTCTCCGCGCTCGCCCCGACCTTCGGCCTCATGCTGGCCGGCCGGGTCGTCGCCTCCCTCGCGCACGGCGCGTTCTTCGGCATCGGCTCCGTCGTCGCCGCCGACCTCGTCGCCCCGCAGAAGAAGGCGTCCGCCATCTCCCTCATGTTCATGGGCCTGACCGTGGCCAACATCGTCGGCGTCCCCGGCGGCACCTCCATCGGACAGGCCGCGGGCTGGCGCGTCACCTTCCTCATCGTCGCCGCGCTCGGCGTCATCGGCTTCCTCGGCGTCGCCAAGCTCGTCCCCGAAGCCGGCCGCCCGGAGTCGGTGAGCGTGCGGCGCGAGTTCGCCGCCTTCAAGAACGTGCAGGTCTGGCTCGCCATGGCGATGACCGTCCTCGGCTACGGCGGTGTCTTCGCCGCGATCACCTACATCGCCCCGATGATGACCGAGGTCGCCGGCTACACCGAGGGCGCCGTCACCTGGCTGCTCGTCCTGTTCGGCATCGGGATGTTCCTCGGCAACCTGCTCGGCGGAAGGTTCGCCGACCGCGCCCTGATGCCGATGCTCTTCACCGCCCTGGCCGCCCTCACCGCCGCCCTGCTCCTGTTCACCGTGACCGCCCACGACAAGATCCTGGCCGCGATCACCCTCTCCCTGATCGGCGCCCTCGGCTTCGCGACCGTCCCGCCCCTGCAGAAGTGGGTCCTCGACCAGGCATCGGCCGCCCCCACCCTGGCCTCCGCCGCCAACATCGGCGCCTTCAACCTCGGCAACGCGCTCGCCGCCTGGCTCGGCGGTGTCGTCATCGCCGCCGGCCTCGGCTTCACCGCCCCCAACTGGGTCGGCGCGATCCTCTCCGGCACGGCACTGCTCCTCGCCCTCCTCGCGGCCCGCCTCGACCGCCGCACCCGCAAGGCCGGCCACGTCGTCACCGGATCCGCGACGACCGAGCCCGCCCCGGCGACCGTCTGACCCACCCCACCCGCACATGGCAACACCCCCACGAAGGAGCCCCTCATGAGCACCACCCACGCACCCGCCGCCACCGCCCCGCTGACCACGCAGGACGCCGAGACGCTGATCGCCGCCGCCCGCCGCGCCGCCGAGGACGCCGGGGTCACGGTCAGCGTCACCGTCCTCGACGCGGGCGGCCACCCGCTCGCCTTCCGCCGCGACGACCGGGCCGTCCTGATCTCCGGCGAGACGAGCACCCGCAAGGCGTACACCGCGCTCCAGCTGAACGCGCCCACCGCCGACCTGGTCGACCTGGTCAAGCCCGACGGGCCGTTCCACTCGCTGCCCACCGCGCTCGACAAGCCGCTGCTGTTCATCGCGGGCGGCATCCCCGTCCACCGCGACGGCCGGCTGATCGGCGCGATCGGCGTCGGCGGCGGCGCCCCCGAGCAGGACCACGGCTTCGCCACCGCCGCGCTCGAAGAGCTGGCCGGATCCGCCCGATGAGCCGTACGCCGCAGGAGGTCTTCGCCGACCACGGTGACCGGCTCGGCACCGGCGACCTCGACATGATCAGCCAGAACTACACCGAGGACGCCGTCTTCCTCACCCCCGAGGAAACCCTCACGGGACGTGAGGGAGTACGGCGGGGCATCGGCAGGCTGCTCGCCGATCTGCCGGACGCCGAATGGCAGCTGGATCCTCGGTTCGCCGGTGACGTGCTGTTCCTGCGGTGGAGCGCCGCCACCGGCACCCACGAGGTCACCGACGGCGTGGACACGTTCGTCTTCCGCGACGGGCTCATCAGCGCCCAGACCGTCCGCTACACCCTCACCCCCCGTACGACCGGAACCACCGGTACCACCCGCGCCACCGCCTGAGAGAGGTCATCCGCACCATGGCAGCGAACAGCAGCATCCCCACCGTCACCCTCAACAACGGCGTCGAGATCCCGCAGCTCGGCTTCGGCGTCTTCCAGGTCCCGGACGAGGAGACCACCGCCGCCGTCGCCTCCGCCCTGGAGGCCGGCTACCGCTCCATCGACACGGCCGCGATCTACGGCAACGAGGCGGGCGTGGGCAAGGCCCTCGCCGAGTCCGGAGTCGCCCGCGACGACCTGTTCGTCACCACCAAGCTGTGGAACGCCGACCAGGGCTACGACTCCACGCTCCGCGCCTTCGACGAGAGCCTGGCCAAGCTGGGCCTCGACTACGTCGACATGTACCTGATCCACTGGCCCACCCCGGCCCGTGACCTGTACCAGGAGACCTGGACGGCCATCGAGAAGCTGGTCGCCGACGGCCGGGTCCGCACCGCGGGCGTCTCCAACTTCCAGGCCGACCACCTGAAGCGGCTGATCGACGGCGCCGAGCTCGTCCCGGCCGTCAACCAGGTCGAGCTGCACCCGGGCTTGCAGCAGGCGGAACTGCGTGCCGTGCACGCCGAGCTGGGCATCGCCACCGAGGCGTGGAGCCCGCTCGCCCAGGGCGCCGTCCTCAAGGACGAGCCGATCACCACGATCGCCGACCGGCACGGCGCGTCCCCGGCCCAGGTCGTCCTGCGCTGGCACCTCCAGCTCGGCAACATCGTCATCCCCAAGTCGGTGACGCCCGAGCGCATCCGCCAGAACCTCGACGTCTTCGACTTCACCCTCACCGACGACGAGATGGCCGCCGTCGCCGGTCTCGACCGCGACCTGCGCACGGGCCCGCACCCGGACCAGTTCAACTGACCCCTCCGGGGCGGCGGCCGGTCCCTACCCGCCCCTGACGGGCTCCCTGGCCCACGCGGACGGTGCGGCTGCACGCGGACGCGACGCGGGCGCCCTCGTACGGGAGCGGGGGCGGGCCCTCACGCGGGTGTGAACCGCACCTTCTCCCGTCGTGCGGGATCTGCCTGCGTCAGCCTGACCCGGAGCCGTTCGCCGAGCGGCAGGGGCGCCCCGTCGGCCAGGACCCGGCCGATCACCGCCGGGTCCTCCAGGTGGACGGTGCCGACGTCCGGTTCGTGTTCCTTCACGTCGATGACGACGGAGTCGAAGGTCTCGCCGATCCGCCCGCTGAGCAGGGCCTCCTCCACGACGTCGACGCACTCCCGCTCGGCCGTGTTGGCGAGGCGGGTGCCCCGCGCCATGTCGTCCGGCAGTCCGTCGAGCGCGCCGAGCACCCACGCGGGCGGCTCGGTGCCCGCGACGGCGGCGAGGCACAGTTCGCCCGCGTAGCGGTCGACGAGCCGGCGCAGCGGCGCCGTGCAGTGGGTGTACTCGTCGGCGACGGCGGCGTGGACGGCGGGCGAGGGGAGGTGCCCGTCGGTGAAGGGCGTGTAGTCGGAGCCCCGCAGGAGGGTGGTCGCGTCCTGGAGGAAGGCGGCGTGGCGGGTGTGGCGGGGGTCCAGGGAGCGGATGAGCGCCGCGTACGAGACGTGGTGCGGCCAGTCGATCCCGAGGGCCTTGGCGGAGCGCCGCAGCCGGGCGACGGCGCCGTCCGGGGCGGGCGGCAGGGTGCGCAGGATGCCGGTGCCGGCGGCCATCATGAGGTCGGCCGCGGCCATGCCGGTGAGCAGGGAGATCTGGGCGTTCCAGCCGTCGACGGGCAGCGGGGCGCGGTAGTGCAGGCTGTAGGAGCCGTCGCCGGTCTCGGCGATCTCCTGCTCGGGGACGTTGAGGGAGATGCCGCCGCGTTCGATCTCCAGGGCCTCGCGGAGCCTGCCCACGTCCCGCAGCAGGGCGAGCGGCTCCTCGGCGGTGCCGGCGTCGATCTGCGCCTGGGCGCCCGCGTAGTCGAGCCGGGAGCGGCTGCGGACGAGGGCGCGGCGCACGTCGGTGGCGACGGTGCGGCCGTCGGCGTCGAGGTCGATGCGCCACAGCAGGGCGGGCACGGTGCTGCCCGGCAGGAGGCTGGCGGCGCCCTCGGACAGGACGGAGGGGTGCAGCGGCACCTTGCCGTCGGGGAGGTAGAGGGTGGTCGCCCGGCGGTGCGCCTCGGTGTCGACGGCTCCGCCGGGGATGACGAAGGCGGCGACGTCGGCGATGGCGTAGTGGACCCGGTAGCCGCCGCCGGCCCGGCGGGTCAGGTGCATGGCCTGGTCGAGGTCCCGGGACGCCGGCGGGTCGATGGTGAGGAAGGGCAGGTCGGTGGCGTCGACCCGGTCCCGCGGTGAGGGCGGGGTCCTGGCGGCCTCCTCGGCCTCGGCGAGGACGGCGGGCGGGAAGCCGTCGGGGATCCCCAGCTCGGCGCGGAGCGCGCGCAGGGCGGCCCGCAGCGGGTCGTCGGCCGGAGCGGTCACATGGACGTGGCGGCGGGGCATGGACCGAGCCTAGGGCGGTGGCGGGGGCTCGGCACCTCGTACGCTGGCTCATCGGAGCCGGACCCTCGCGGCTCCCTGGGGCCGCACCCCCACCCCCGTACGTACGAAGGAGAACCGCCGTGCTCGTCCTGTTGCCGCCCTCCGAAGGAAAGGCCCCCTCGGGGCGCGGGGCGCCGCTGAAGCCGGAGTCCCTGTCGTTGCCGGGGCTGGCTCAGGCGCGCGCGGCGGTCCTCGACGAGCTGGTGGAGCTGTGCGTCTCCGACGAGGAGAAGGCGCGCGAGGTGCTGGGTCTGAGCGAGGGGCTGCGCGGCGAGGTCGCCAAGAACGCGGAGCTGCGGACGGCCGGGGCGCGGCCGGCCGGCGAGATCTACACGGGGGTGCTGTACGACGCGTTGGGCCTGGCCACGCTCGACGCGGCGGCCCGCAGGCGGGCGGAACGTTCGCTGCTGGTGTTCTCGGGGCTGTGGGGCGCGGTGCGGGTGGGCGACCGGATTCCCTCGTACCGCTGCTCGATGGGGGTGAAGCTGCCGGGGCTCGGGGCGCTCGGCGCGTACTGGCGCGGGGCGATGGCGTCGGTCATGCCGGAGGCGGCGGGCGACTCCCTGGTGCTCGATCTGCGGTCGTCGGCGTACGCGGCGGCGTGGAAGCCGAAGGGCGAGGTGGCGGAGCGGACGGCGACCGTGCGGGTCCTGCACGCGCCGACGCGGAAGGTGGTGAGCCACTTCAACAAGGCGACGAAGGGCCGGATCGTGCGCAGCCTCCTGGAGGCGGGCGCGGAGCCGACGGGCCGGGCGGAGCTGGTGGAGGTGCTGCGGGAGCTGGGGTACGTGGTGGAGGAGGGCGGCAAGGCGGGGGCGCTGGACGTGCTGGTGGACGAGATCCACTGAGGCGGCCCCGGAGGGGCGGTACGGGACCCCACACCCCCCCATTGCGCCATGTGCAACGTTCGTTGCACGTCTCGCGTGCCGTGGGCAGGATGGCGCCATGCCGAGCGTGTTCGAGCTTGCCTCCGCCGCCCCCGTCGTCCCGGTCGTCGTGATCGAGGACGCCGCCGACGCCGTGCCGCTCGCCCGTGCCCTGGTGAACGGCGGACTGCCGGTGATCGAGGTGACCCTGCGCACGCCCGCCGCGCTCGACGCGATCCGGGCGGTCGCGGCGGAGGTCCCGGAGGCGGTGGTGGGCGCGGGCACCGTCGTCTCGGCGGCGGGTGTCACGCAGGCGGTGGCGGCGGGCGCGCGCTTTCTGGTGAGCCCGGGGTGGACGGAGGGGCTGCTGGACGCGATGGGCGGCGCGGGCGTGCCGTTCCTGCCCGGCGTGTCGACGGCCTCGGAGGTCGTGGCGCTGCTGGAACGCGGGGTGACGGAGCTGAAGTTCTTCCCGGCGGAGGCGGCGGGCGGCGTTCCGTACCTGAAGTCCCTCGCCGGCCCGCTGCCCCGGGCCCGTTTCTGCCCCACCGGCGGCATCTCCCTCGGCTCGGCACCGTCCTACCTCGCGCTGCCGAACGTCGCCTGTGTCGGCGGTACGTGGATGCTGCCGGCGGACGCGCTGGCGTCCCGCGACTGGGGCCGGGTGGAAGAGCTGGCCCGCGGGGCGTCGGGCCTGGCCGCCTCCCGCTGACCGGGCCGGAAGGCGGTGCGACCGGCTGGAGAGCGGTGACCCGTCAGGGGGGACCGAGCTCGACGGCGGTGTGGTCGGCGAGGGGCCGGTAGCCGAGCCGCCGATAGAGGGCGTTGCTGGTCGGGTTGGCCAGGTCGGTGAAGAGCAGCACCTCGGCGGCACCGGCGGTGAGGGCGGACCGGCTGACCGCGGCGGTCACGGCGCCGCCGTAGCCGCGGGCGCGGTGGGCGGGCGGGGTGTAGACGGGCGAGACGCGCACCTGCCCGGCGACGAGCCGGGACACGCTCGCCATCGCGACGGGCTCCCCGTCGACCTCCCAGAAGCGCAGGCGGCCCTCGGCGATCCGGGCCTCGACGTTCGGGGTGTAGTCGGCGTCCGGTTCCTCGCCGATGTCCCGGGCGAACTCCCGCATCCACGCGAGGGCCCCGCGCAGGTCCTCCGGCCGCGCGAGCCGGTCACGCCCCGGCGGCGCCGGCGCGGGCGGTGTCAGCTCGCCGAGCCGGAACAGCCGCATCCGGCGCGTGCCCACGACTTCCCGCCCGCAGGCGTCGGCATACGCCTCGACGGCTCCGGTCTCGCCCCGCACCGTGCTCACCCGGCCCTCACCGGGCAGCCGCCCCGCGAGTTCCCGGGCCGCGTCGACGGGCATCGCGCCGAGCAGCAGCACCCCGGGCTCCCCGACGACCTGGCACAGGCCCGCCCCCTCGCCGTCGGGACCGTCCGGCCCGCCCCACCAGCCCCGCACCCCCGGCACGTCGAGCTGGGTGAGCAACAGGGTGTTCCGCGCCGCCTCCCGCTCCGCACACCGCCCGGCGACGCGCCGGAAGGCGTCCGGATCCTGGGTGAAGTGCCAGCGAGCCGGCCGGGAGACGGGCACGGCTACCGCAGGTGCGACGTGTCGTTCAGCAGGCGGACGGACGCGTTGCCGTCCGCGTAGTAGGCCACCGCCGAGAGGGACGCCGCCGAGAGCTCCATGCGGAAGAGGGACTCCGGCGGGGCGCCGAGAGCGAGGCGGACCAGGGTCTTGATGGGGGTGACATGGGTGACGAGGAGGACCGTGCGGCCGGGGTGGGCGGCGGTCAGCCGGTCCCGGGTGGCGGCGACGCGCCGGGAGACGGTCGCGAAGCTCTCGCCGCCGCCGGTCGGCGCCGCCTTCGGGGAGGCGAGCCAGGCGTCGAGGTCGTCCCCGTAGCGCTCGCGGACCTCGGCGAAGGTCAGTCCCTCCCAGGCGCCGAAGTCGGTCTCCCGCAGCCCCTGTTCGATCCGCACGTCCAGGCCCAGGCGGGCGGCGACGGTCTGCGCGGTCTGGCGGCAGCGGGTGAGGGGCGAGCTGATGATCTCCTGGATGGTGCCGCGGGCCGCGAGCGCCGCGGCCACGGCCTCGGCCTGCCGCCGGCCCGCCGCGGACAGTTCGGGGTCGCTGCCGCCGCTCCCCGAGAACCGCTTCTCGGGGGTCAGCGCCGTCTCCCCGTGCCGCAGCAGCACGAACGTGGCCGGCGCCCCCATGTCGGGACCCGACCAGCCCTGCGAGACGGGTGTGCTCGCCGCGACCCGCGCCGGGGCCTCGGCCGGAGCCTCCGGCTGCGGCCGGGAGGCCGGCACGGCTCCGCCCTCGGGATGGGCCGCCTCCGCCTCGAAGTCCCCGGTCGCCGCCGCACCCGCCGCCGGGGCGGGGCCGGCCGGGGCCTCACGGCCGACCGACGCGGCACGGTCGGCCGTGGCCGCGGTCGCGAGGGACGCGCGCGCCCGTGACGAGAGGGCGGCGTCGGGAGCGAAGAGCCCCTCGGGCTCGCCTGCGGCGCCGGAGAGGGCGCCCGCCTCCGGGGCCGTGGCGGCGGCATCCGTGCCCCCCGCCATACCCGCGCCCGCCGCCGTACCCGTACCGGCGCTGGCCATGGCGGCCCGGGCCCGGGCCGCGCCCGCCGTCGCGTCGCCCGCGGCGCCGCGGGCCGCCGCGAGGTCGGCGGCAGGGGCGGCGGTGACGGCCGCGGTGGAGGCGGCCGGGCTCCACTGCTCGCCCCGGCGCCCCGCGTCCATCGCCTCGTTGGCGAGCCGGTCGGCGTGCTTGTTGCGCTCGCGCGGGATCCACTCGTACCGCACCCGGCCGGCCGGGAAGACGCGGGCGGCCTCGGCGGCCAGCGGCTTCATGTCGGGGTGCTTGATCTTCCAGCGGCCGGACATCTGCTCGACGACCAGCTTGGAGTCCATGCGCACGTGAACCGTGGCGTCCGGGAACAGCTCGAAGGCCGCCCGCAGGCCCGCGATCAGGCCCTTGTACTCGGCGACGTTGTTCGTGGCCACGCCGATGTACTCGGCCCGCTCCGCGAGCGTCTCCCCCGTCGCCGGGTCGAGGACGACCGCGCCGTAACCGGCGGGTCCCGGATTGCCCCGGGAGCCGCCGTCCGCCTCGACCACGACCGCGCGCATTACAGGCCGGACTCCGAGGTGCGGACCAGGATGCGGCGGCAGTTCTCGCAGCGCAGCACCGCGTCGGCGGCGGCCGCGCGGACCTCGTTGAGCTCGGTGATGTTCAGCTCGATGTGGCAGCCCTCGCACTTGCGCTGGTACAGCCGCGCCGCGCCGACCCCGCCCTGCTGCTCGCGCAGCTTCTCGTACAGCTTCATCAGGTCGGCGGGCACGGAGCCCGCCACCAGCTCGCGCTCCTTGGCGACGGAGGCGGCGTCGGCGTCGAGCGCCGTCTCGGCGGCGTCGCGGCGGGCGGTCGCGTCGTCGACCTTGGCCTGGACGGAGGAGACCCGCTCGGTGAGTTCCTCGACCCGCTCCTGGGCGGACTCGCGGCGCTCCATGACCTCCAGGACGATCTCCTCCAGGTCGCCCTGGCGCTTGGCGAGCGAGGTGATCTCGCGCTGGAGGCTCTCCAGGTCCTTCGGGGAGGAGACGGCCCCGGAGTCGAGGCGCTGCTGGTCGCGGGCGGCGCGCTGGCGCACCTGGTCCACGTCCTGCTCGGCCTTGGTCTGCTCGCGGGCGCAGTCGCTCTCCTCGGTCTGCGCGGCGACGAGCAGGTCGCGCAGCTGGGTGAGGTCCTTGGTCAGCGATTCGATCTCGTCGTGCTCGGGCAGCGACCGGCGCTTGTGCGCGATCTGCTGGAGGCGGACGTCCAGGGCCTGGACGTCGAGGAGTCGGATCTGGTCGGCGGGCGCGGCGTTCAGTTGGGGGCTCCAGAAGAGGTGTGGTGGGAGGACCAGGGGTCGGTGACCGTCTTCGAGACGTGGACGCGGAGGTCCCAGCCATGGCGGTCGGAGATCGTGTCGAGCTGGGCGGCGGCCTGCTCGCACCAGGGCCACTCGGTGGCCCAGTGGGCGGCGTCGACCAGACCCAGCGGGCGGGACCGCGTGGCGTGCTGGGTGGCTTCGGAGACGGGGTGGTGGCGCAGGTCCGCGGTGAGGAAGGCGTCGACGCCCGCGGCGCGCACGGCGTCGAAGAGGCTGTCGCCGGAGCCGCCGCTGACGGCGACCCGGTGCAGCACCATGCCGGGGTCGCCGGCGACGCGGATGCCCTGCGCGGTGGCGGGCAGCCGCTTCGCGGCGCGGTCCGCGAACTCGGCGAGGGTCTCGGGGCGGTCGAGCTCGCAGATCCGGCCGAGGTTGTTCTCCGGGACGAGCGGTCCGGTCACGCGCAGGTCCAGGGCACCGGCGAGGGCGTCGGAGACGCCGGGGTCGGCGGTGTCGGCGTTGGTGTGCGCCACGTGGAGGGCGATGTCGTGCTTGATCAGCGTGTGCACGACGCGGCCCTTGAAGTGGGAGGCGGCGACGGTCGTCGTCCCGCGCAGATAGAGCGGGTGGTGGGTGACGAGCAGGTCGGCGCCCAGGTCGATCGCCTCGTCGGCGATCTCCTGGACGGGGTCGACGGCGAAGAGCACCCGGCGGACCTCGGCGTCGGGGTCGCCGCAGACGGTGCCGACGGCGTCCCACTGCTCGGCCCGCTCGGGCGGCCAGAGGGCGTCGAGCTCGGCGATGACTTCAGACAGACGGGGCACGGGGGAAAGGCTACCTGTCCTCCGCGCCCGGCCGTCCTGACCTGTGGATAACCGGGGCCGACGGATGCGGGGACCGACGGCCTGCCGGGGGTCTGTGGACGGCTCGGGCCGGGTGGGCGGATCGGGCCGGGTGGAGGCTCGGCCCGGTGGGCGGCGCGGCCCGGTGGCGGCTCCCGCCCGGTGGCGGCACGGCCCGGTGGGCAACACGGCCTCGGTGAGCGGCGCGGCCCGGTGGCGGCTCCCGCCCGGTGGGCGGCTCCGGCCGGCGGAGGCCCGGGCCGACGGGGAGGCCCGGAGGCCCGGTCCGGCGGGGAGGCCCAGCTGGGCGGGGAGGCCGGGTCCGGCGGGGAGACCCAGCTGGGCGGGGAGGCCGGGTCCGGCGGGGAGGCCCAGCTCGGCGGGGAGGCCCGGTCCGGGGTACGCCCACGGCCGGTCGGCACGGGCCCGGACCAGCGGGGGCGCCCCGGCCTGGTGCGCCCCCGGTCCGGGCGCCCCCCGCGTCGTCCTACTTCTTCACCAGGTCGGCGCGCAGGTCGTCGAGGACGCTGTTCGCCGCCGTGACGCCCAGGCCCAGGTACCAGGTCTCGTCCGGGACGTCCTTGGCCTGGCCGGCCTTGACGGCCTTGAGGTTCTTCCAGAGCGGGTTGGCCTGGGCGGTGTCCCGCTTGGTGGCCTTGGGGTCGCCGTACACGCCCGTGAAGATCCAGTCGGCGTCGGCCTGGTCGATCTTCTCCGGGCTGATCTCCGCGGCCAGCTCGTTGATCTGCTGGTTCTTCGGGCGCGGCAGTCCGGCGTCCTCGAGGATGGTGCCGATGAAGGACGCCTTCGCGTAGAGGCGGATCTTGCCCGGCAGGTAGCGGACCATCGAGACGGTCGGCTTGTTCGGGCCGATGTCCGTGCCGAGCTGCCTGGCCTTGGTCTCGTACGCGGCCAGCTTCGACTTCGCGTCGGCGGTCCTGTCGAGGGCGGCGGCATTGAGGAGGTAGTTCTCCTTCCAGGTGAAGCCCGGGCGGATGGAGAACACGGTGGGCGCGATCTTCGACAGCTCGTCGTACTTGTCGGCGGCGCGCAGCTGGCTGCCCAGGATGAGGTCGGGCTGGAGGTTGGCGATCGCCTCCAGGTTGAGGTTGTTGATGGTGCCGACGGACTTCGGGCTGCCGGCGTCCTTCTTCAGGTAGCCGGGGATGCCGTCGTCGCCCTCGGAGGGGGCGTAACCGACGGGCTTGATGCCGAGGGAGACGACGTTGTCGAGCTCGCCGACGTCGAGGACGACGACCCGCTTGGGCGCGGCCGGGATCTCGGTCGTGCCGAGGGCGTGCTTCAGGGTGCGCGGGAACTGGCCGGGCTTGGCGTCCGTGCCCATGGCGGCGGTCTTGGCGGCGGCGTCCCCGAAGTCCTTTCCGCCGGTGGCGACGTCCTTCTTCTTCCCGCCGTCGTCCTGCTTGCTGGCGTCCGAGGAGCCGTCACCGCCTCCGCAGGCCGCGAGGGCGAGCGCGGCGGCGAGGCTGAGGGCGGCGGCAGCGGTGCCGCGGCGGCGGAGGGACATCGTGGGTCTCCTGTACGCGTACGAGGGAGCGGGCGGTTACGGCCGGACGGCACGGACCGGGACACGGCGGGCGGCGCCGGTGGGACGCCACCGCACGGTCCGGTGGATCGGCCGTTCGACGACCCGTCAGCGGACGCACAGCTTCCACTTAGGGTGGCCTTACCTTATCCACCCCTGGTCACGCGAGCACAACCTGCCCCCTCCGCTCAGCCGAACCGCCGGACCGCCACCCTTTGGGGTGAAGTGGGAGGGCTCGTGTTGTTCGGCTGGAAGTGCGAAAACTAGCTTCGTGGCCGGAGGTGACGAGTCGATGACAGCCTGTGCCATCGAGACCGCCGCGGAAGGTGGGGACGCGGTCTGGCCCACGGGGTTCACGATCGCGGCGAACGGCGCCTACGCGGCGCGGCTCGCCGGATCGGGCGACGCGCTGTACGTGGAGCGGTGGACGTTGGACGGCCCCGAGCCGTACGCCGTACCGCTCCCCCTCTCGCAGCCCGAGGAGCCCGGCGCGCTGCTGCTGCCGCTCGCGGACGGACGGGTGCTGATCGGCCGCCGGGTGGACGGACGCCGGTACACGTTCTCGCTGCTCTACCCGACCGGCCCGGAGACCGGTGAACTGCTCCTCGGCGCCGTCGAGGCGCCCCCCTCCGGCGAGCTGGTGCTCCTGCCCCCGTCGCCGGACGGCATCTGCGCCTACGCGATGGGGGTCGGCGAGGACACCACCACGCTGTGGCTGGTGGCCGGCGGGGCCTTCGGCCCCGAGCAGGTGGCCGAGGTGAGGGGCCGCTGCTCGGGCGGTGTCTGGCTGGACCGTACGGGACGGATGCTGGCCCTCGACCGGCGGCTCGGCGACGGCCCGGTGAAGGCCGTGGCGGTGGACCTGGAGCGCGGCGGGGAGACCACCCCCCTGCTCCAGATCACGGAGGAGAGCCACGACCGGCTGCTGCTCGCGGACCCGGACAGCGGTCTGCTGATCATCCGCTCCGACGCGCCGTCCCCCGGGCACGACCGGCTCGGCTGGGGCGTGCTCGGGAGCCTGCTGCCGGTGCGGTTCCCGGAGTGCCTGCGGCTCGACGACGCCGCGGTGACACCCTTCGCGGTGCAGCCGGGACAGGTCCTCATGCCGGAGCACTGCGGCGTGGCGCTGCGGATCGACGCGGCGGCGGGCAGCTGGGTGGGGACGTGGCGGCCCTCCGCGCGCCGGATGCGCCAACGGGCCGCTCCGGCCGGCTGGCTGGCCGGAGCCGGCCTGTGGACGGCCGACGGCGCCCTGCGGCTGCCGTACGCGACGGCGGGCACGCCCTGCGGGCTCGCCACCCTGGAGGAACCGGCCGACCTCCCCGTACCGGAGCCGGAAGCACCTCCGGAACGGGGTCCGGCGCCGGCCGCCGGGACACCTCGGATCTGCCGCCCGGTGCCTTTGCAGCAGGCTCCTCTGACCGACCGCAAACCCGCTGGCTAGACTCCGGGCCGCACAGCAAGAGCGATTTCTACGGGGTGAGTTCCACCATGAGCAACACGGAGGCACAGGAGTCGACCGGCTCCGGCAAGCACCGGGGCCCGGCCGCACCGGCGGAGGACTCCACGTCCTCGCCGCACGGCCGCCACCGTCGCGAGGCCGACTCCCAGTGAGCGGCGGACGGCCCCCGGGGACACCCGGGGGCCGTCCGTTTTCCCGTCGGCCCGCTTCAGCCCTTCTTCAGGGCGAGGACCTCCGCCGCCGCGAACGTCTCCCCGGCCGGTCGGGCCGCGTAGTACGGGGTGAGCAGGCCGTCCAGTTCCTCGTGCGTGAAGACGTCCTCGGCCGTGTCGAACGTGGCGACCACCTTGGGGCGGTCCACGATCGCCACCATGCCGCCGTGGACCACGAGCAGTTGCCCGTTGACCCCGGCCGCCGCCGGAGAGGCCAGGTAGCCGACGAGCGGCGCCACGTGGTCGGGCGACAGCGGGTCGAGCTCGTCCGGCGCCGCCGGCTCGGCGAAGCCCGCGAACACGTCCTCGGTCATCCGGGTGCGGGCGCGCGGACAGATGGCGTTCGCGGTGACCCCGTACTTGGCGAGGGCGAGCGCCGTGGAGGTGGTGAGACCGACGATCCCGCCCTTCGCCGCCGCGTAGTTGGGCTGTCCGGCCGAACCCGCCAGGAACGCCTCGGAGGAGGTGTTGACGATCCGGCCGTAGACACCGCTCTCCCCCGCCTTGGCCCGGCCCCGCCAGTGCGCCGCGGCGAAACGGGTGGTGTTGAAGTGGCCCTTGAGGTGGACCCGGATCACCGAGTCCCACTCCTCCTCGCTCATGGAGAAGACCATCCGGTCGCGCAGGATGCCCGCGTTGTTGACCAGGACGTCCAGCTTGCCGAACTCGGTCACCGCCAGGTCGACGAGGCCGCGCGCGGTCTCGAAGTCGGCGACGTCGCCGAGGTGGGCCACCGCCCGGCCGCCGGCCGCGCGGATCTCCGCCGCGACCTCCTCGGCGGGGGCGGCGGAGGCCGCGCCGGAGCCGTCCCGGCCCGGCTGCCCGTAGTCGTTGACGACGACGGCGGCGCCCAGCCGGGCCAGCTCGACGGCCTCGGCCCGGCCGAGCCCGCGCCCGGCACCGGTGACGATCGCGCTCAGTCCCTCAAGAGGGAGTGACATGGGTCGGTCCTCTCAGAGTTCGACGGGATAGGGGAGCCTGCCTTGCCGGATCCGGCCTCGTCGGGCCCGGCCTCTTCGGGCCCGGTCTCGCGCGGTCTCGTCGTATCCGGTCTCGAAGGCGCCCCGGTGGCGGCGGGTCTCAGATCTCGATGCAGGTGCGCAGTGCCGCGCCCGTCCGCATCTGCTCCAGCGCCTCGTTGATCCCCGTGAGCGGGACCCGGTGGGTGATCAGGGATTCCAGGTCGATGCGGCCGGCCCGCCAGAGCGCGATGGCCCGTTCGTACGAGCGGAGCACGTCCCCGCCCCCGTACATCGAGGGCAGGATCCGCTTCTCGTCGAAGAACAGCTCGAACATGCTGAGCTGGAGGAAGTCGTCGAGGGCGCCGGCGCCGACGACGCAGAGGGTGCCGCCGCGCCGGGTGGTCTCGTAGGCGGTCCGCGCGGTGGCGGACTTGCCGACGACCTCGAAGACGTAGTCGAAGCCCTCGCCGCCGGTGACGCGCTGCCTGGCGTCGGCGAGGGCGTCGGGGGCGACGGCCTCCGTCGCGCCGAAGCGGAGGGCGGCCTCGCGCCGGGACTCGACGGGGTCGACGGCGACGATCTGGGCGGCGCCCTGGAGCCTGGCACCCTGGATCGCGGAGACGCCGACGCCGCCGCAGCCGATGACGGCGACCGACGAACCGGCCTCGACCTTCGCGGTGTTGATGGCCGCGCCGAGTCCGGTCGTCACGCCGCAGCCGATGAGCGCGGCGATGTCGAAGGGCACGTCGTCGGGGAGGGGGACCGCGCACCCGGCGTCGACGACGACCTCCTCGGTGAAGGTGCCGGTGCCGGCGAAGCCGAAGACGTCACCGCCGGGGCGCTTGAAGTTGGGGGTGCCGGCGTTCATGAACCCGGCCAGGCAGAGCTGGGTCTGGCCGCGCCTGCAGGCGGGGCAGCTGCCGCAGGCGGGCAGCCAGCACAGCAGCACCCGCTGTCCGGCGCTCAGCCCGGTGACGCCGTCGCCGACGTCGACGATCTCGCCGGCGCCCTCGTGCCCGGGGACGAAGGGCGCGGGCTGCGGGAGGACGCCGCTCATGGCGGAGACGTCGGAGTGGCACAGTCCGGTGGCCCGGACGCGGATCCTGACCTTGCCCGGGCCAAAGCCCACCGCCTCGACGTCGTCGAGGACTTCGAGCTTGTCCTGGCCGATCTCGTGCAGTACGGCTGCGCGCATGGTGCGGCTCCCCTCGGGGGTGTCAGGAGTGGTCGACGACGGTTTCGACGACGGTGTCGGCGAGTACGGGGGCGTCGTCCCGTTCGACGGCGGTGACCGTCACCTGCGTGCGGCCTCCGTCGGCCCACATCCGGATCCGCAGCGTCTCGCCCGGGAAGACGACCCCGGCGAAGCGCGTGCGGTACGAGCGGACACGGGTGACGTCGCCGCCGAGAAGGGTGTCGACGACCGCCTTCAGCGTCATGCCGTACGAGCAGAGGCCGTGCAGGATCGGCCGGTCGAAGCCCGCGAGCCCGGCGAACTCGGGGTCGGCGTGGAGCGGGTTCCAGTCACCGGAGAGGCGGTAGAGGAGGGCCTGGTCCTCGCGGACGGGCCGCTCGACGGTGGCGTCGGGCTCCCGGGCGGGTGGCGCCAGGCGCTCGGAGGGGCCGCGGTCGCCGCCCCAGCCGCCCTCGCCGCGGACGAAGATCTGGGCGTCGCTGGTCCACAGCGGCCCGTCGGCGTCGGCGGCCTCGGAGCGGAGCACGAGGACGGCGGCCTTGCCCTTGTCGTAGACGGCGGCGACGCGGGAGGTCGAGACGGCCTTGCCGGCGACGGGCAGCGGGCGGTGCAGGGTGATGGACTGGCCGCCGTGCAGGACGGCGGCGAGGTCGATGTCGATGCCGGGAGCGGAGAGTCCGCCGACGACGCCCATGCCGGCGCCGGCGACGGTGGCGAAGCTGGGCAGGACGTGGAGCCGGGACTCGAGGGTGTAGCGCAGCTCGTCGGGGTCGGTCGCGGGGACGCCGGCGCCGAGGCCGAGGTGGTAGAGCTGGACGTCCTTGTGGTCCCAGGTGATCTCGGCGCTGCGGGGTTCGGCGGCGACGGCCTTGGCGGCGTCAATGGGCATCGCGTTGCGGCTCCTCGTGGCAGGTGAAGACCTCGGCGCGGCCGTCCGCACCGTCGACCGCGCCGAGGCCGTGCGGGACCGAACGAACCTAGAACGCGTTCCAGTTCGGTGATCCCATGTATAGCCGAGGGCCGGGGGGTTGGGAACCCTCCTGACGATTGCTCCTGACGGTATGTCAGATGGTCGCGGACCGGGCGCCGGGCGCCGGGGCCCGGGTTCTCCTTGACCTCAAGTCCGGTTGAGTTCCTACGGTCGTACGCATCACACGCACCGTTCCGCGCGACGACGGAGGATCCGGCCATGCAGTACTCGCACGACGACGCCGAACTGATCAGGCAGCCGATCGGCTACTGGAGCTGGGCCGCCTACGACGCCGTCGTCGGCCGCACCCGCGCCGCCCTCGCGGGGATCGGCACCACACAGCCCCAGTGGTGGGTCCTCGCACAGGTCGCCCGCGCCGAGTCGCCCCGGACCCGGGACGAGGTCTCCCGCCTGCTGCGCGGCTACCTCGCCACGGGCGCGGGGACCATGGAGGAGGAGATCGACACCACGGTCGCCCGCGGCTGGATCACCGAGGACCACGGGGGCCGCCTGAGCCTCACCCCCGAGGGCCGGTCCTTCTTCGAGAAGGCCGCGGCCCTCCAGGACGAGCTGTGGGCCGAGCGGCACGCGGGCATCTCCGACGAGGAGTACCTGACCACGCTCAAGGTCCTGCAGCGCTTCATCCACAACACGGGCGGCCGGGCCTGGCACCACTAGGACCCGCGCCGCACACGCCGACCGCTGGACCGGGGCGGTCGCGGTCCCCGAACGGTCGGCACCGCAGGCGCTTCGGATCCGCACGAGGCACCTCCGTACCGACGAGGGCGTTCGCTGTCCGGGGCGTGACGCGGACAGCCCGCCCGCACCGCTCAGACGGTCGGCAGGGCCGGGGACCACACCCCGAACCACTGCTCGGCGCCGTACTCCTCGAACCGCTCCACCTCGGTGAACCCCAGCTTCGCGGCGAGACGCATCGCGCGGCCGTTCGCGGTCTGGGTGGAGAGCACCACCGGCTCGCCGGGCCGGGCGCCGGCGACCCAGTCGAGTGCCGCCGCGCACGCCTCGGCGGCGTACCCGCGGCCCCACGCGTCGGGAAGCAGCAGGTAGCCGAGCTCGGTCTCCCCGCCTTCCGGCCGGACGTGGCCGCGGCGCTCGGGGGCGCGCCGGTCGAGCGTGACCGTGCCGATCATCGAACCGTCGGCCTCGATCACGAACAGGCCGGGCCGCCGGCCGGGCACCTCGGGCATCGCCCGGTCGAGCTCGTCGCGCGGCCGGGCGCCACCGATGTAGGTGCCCACCTCCGGCGAGGCGAACAAGTCGAGGAACGCCGCCCGGTCGCGGGCCTCCGACTCACGGAGCACGAGCCGGTCGGTCACGATCGGGGCGGGCGGCCAGGCGGCGGGTCCGGGTCCGGGTCCGGGTCCAGTCATGGCAGGCAACCTATCGCACGCCCGCACGAACGGTCGGCCGTCCCGACGCGCCCCAACGGCCCTGCGGATCTACGCTGTTCCTCGTGAACGAGATGCCGCGGGACCACCGTCCGCTCAGGCGCACCAGAGTCCTGCTCGCCGAGGATCCGGGCATGCGGCGCGGCGGGCTCGCGCTGCTGCTCGGCATGGAGCCGGACATGGAGGTCGTCGCGCAGGTGGGGCGCGGGGACGAGGTCGTGGACGCGGCACTGGTGGCGCGGCCGGAAGTGGCGCTCCTGGACGTCGAACTGCCGGGGCGTTCGGGTCTGGACGCGGCGGCGGACCTGCGGGAGGAGGTGCCCGACTGCCGGGTGCTGGTCCTGACGACGTTCGGCGGGCCGGGACGGCTGCGCCGGGCGATGGAGGCCGGCGCGGCGGGCCTCCTCGTGAAGGACGGGCCGGTCGAGGAGCTGGCCGAGGCGATCCGCCGGGCCCTGCGCGGCGAGACGGTCATCGACCCGGCCCTCGCGGCCTCCACCGCCCTGGAGACCGGGACCGGTGACGGTGCCAGGACCGGTGACGGTGACGGTGCCAGGACCGGTGACGGTGCCGGCAGCGGTCCCGCCGGCACCGCCGCACGGGCCCACCCGCAGGCTCCCTAGGCGGTGACGCCACGGCTCACGGCCGGCGCCGGGCGGCGCCGGCCCGTGTTGTCACGGCTGCGGCTGCGGCTTCGGCTTGGGCAGCCACAGCGCCATCACCACCGCCGTCCCCACGAGCACGCACGCCGCCAGCCGGAACGCCGCCGCGTAGCCCGAGGTCAGGGCCTCCGGGGTGGTGGCGCCGGCGGTCACGGAGGCGGCGACGGTGGAGAGGGTGGCGAGGCCGAGGGCGCCGCCCATGGTGCGGGAGGTGTTGATGAGGCCGGAGGCCAGGCCGGCCTCGGAGGCGGGGGCGCCGGTGGTGGCGAGGATGGCGAGGGGGGTGGAGGCGACGCCGATGCCGAACATCATGAGGATGCCGGGGCCCAGGATCGTCGTCAGGAAGCCGCCGTCGGCGGTCATGGTGGACTGCCAGGCGAAGCCGGTCGCCGCGACGAGGGCGCCGAGGACGGCGGAGGTGCGGGGGCCGATCAGCGGCATCAGGCGCGGGGCCAGTTTGGAGCCGGCGATGACGGCGGCGGAGCTCGGCACGAGCGCGAGACCGGCCTGGAGCGGCGGGTAACCGAGGACGTTCTGGGCGTAGAGCGTCATGAAGAACCACATGCCGAACGAGGACGAGCCGCAGAGGAACATCGTCACGTTGGCGGCCGACACCGCGCGCGTACGGAAGATCCGCAGCGGCATCAGCGGTTCCGCCGCCCGCCGTTCGACGAGCACGAAGACCACGAGCAGGAGGACGCCCGCCGCCAGGGGCAGCACGGTGGCCGCCGACGTCCAGCCGGACTGTTCCGTCTGCACGATGCCGTACGCGAGGGTCGCCAGGCCCGCCGTGACGAGGACGGCGCCCGGCAGGTCAAGGCGGCGCCCGCCGCCGGCACGGCTCTCGTCGAGCCAGCAGAAGGCGCCGAGCAGGACGAGGGCGCCGATGGGCACGTTGATGAGCAGGACCCAGCGCCAGGAGAGCAGTTCGACGAGGACGCCGCCGACGAAGCCGCCCGCCGCTCCGCCCGCCGCACCGACCGCGGTCCAGGTGCCGACGGCCCGGGTGCGGGCGGGTCCGGCGGGCACGGTGGCGGTCACGAGGGTCAGCGTGGACGGCGACAGGACGGCCGCGCCGAGGCCCTGCACGGCGCGGGCGGCGAGCAGCTGCCAGCCCTCGGTGGCGAGCCCGCCCGCCACCGACGCCAGCGTGAAGAGCGCGAGTCCCGCCATGAACATGCGCTTGCGGCCGAACAGGTCCGCCGCCCGCCCGCCGAGCAGCATGAAGCCGGCGAACGCGATCGAGTACACGCTCACCACCCACTGGAGGCCCGGCGCGGTGAGCCCGAGGGCCGTCCGCATCGACGGCAGCGCCACGTTGACGACGGACACGTCGAGCACGACGAGGAACTGGCCCGCGCAGGCGACGAGGACCACCAGCCAGAGGCGGGCGGGCGGGGATATGGAGGGGTCGGTGGCGGAGTCCTTCGCGGTACGTGTCTGCGGCATGCGGGTCATGGTCGCAGAACGGTCCCGCCCCGTACATCGGCCGCGCGCCCTACGACCGGCGCCCGGCCCCCGGCGTGGACCACGCAACCGCCCGCACCGGCCCCCAGGCCCCCGACCGGCGTCCGGCCCCCCTCACCCCGCCTCGGTCCGGCGCCCCTACGCCCCGCGCCGCAGCATCGTCACCACCGCCGCTCCGCCCAGCCCGATGTTGTGCGCGAGGCCCACCCGTGCCCCCGTCACCTGCCGTCCGCCCGCCTCGCCCCGCAGCTGCCACACCAGTTCCGCGGCCTGTCCGAGACCGGTGGCGCCCAGGGGGTGGCCCTTGGAGATGAGGCCGCCCGAGGGGTTGACGACCCACCGTCCGCCGTAGGTCGTCGCGCCCGACTCCACGAGCTTGCCGGAGGCGCCCTCCTCGCACATGCCGAGGGCCTCGTAGGTCAGCAGCTCGTTGACCGAGAAGCAGTCGTGCAGTTCGACGACGTCCACGTCCTCGATGCCGAGCCCGGACGCCTCGTACACCTGCCGGGCCGCCGCCCTCGACAGGGGACGGCCGACGACGTCGATGCAGGAGCCGGAGGCGAAGGACTCCTCGGTGTCCGTGGTCATCGCCTGCGCGACGATCTCCACGGCTCTCCCGGCGAGGCCGTGTTCCGTCACGAAGCGCTCGGAGGCGACGACCGCCGCCGCCGCGCCGTCCGAGGTCGGTGAGCACTGGAGCCTGGTGAGCGGCCGGTGGACGGTCTTGGCGGCGAGGATCTCCTCGACCGTGTACACGTCCTGGAACTGGGCGCGGGGGTTGCGGGACGAGTGCCGGTGGTTCTTGGCGGCGACCGCCGCGAGCTGCGTCTCGGTCGTCCCGTACCGGTCCATGTGCTCGCGGGCCGCGTTGCCGAAGATCTGGGCGGTGGGCGGGGATGCCACGAAGCCGTGCCCGGCGGCCATGACCCCGTAGTGCCGGGCGACCGGGGACGTCGCGAAGTCGCCGGCTCCGGCTCCGGCGCCCAGGGCGCCCCTCGTCATCTTCTCGAAGCCGAGCGCGAGGACGCAGTCCGCGATCCCGCCCTCCACGAACTGCCGGGCCATCATCAGCGCGGTCGACGCCGTCGCGCAGTTGTTGTTGACGTTGTAGACGGGCACGCCGGTCAGGCCGAGTTCGTACGCGGCGCGCTGCCCGGCCGTGGAGGGCTGGAAGCAGTAGCCGACGGGCACCTGCTCGACGCGCTCGTACGGGACGCCCGCGTCGGCCAGGGCGGCCGCGCCGGCCTCCTTCGCCATGTCCCAGTACTGCCAGTCCCGGGTCTCCGGCTTCTCGAACCGGGTCATGCCCACACCGACGACGTACGCCTTGCCCATCTCCTGGGCCCCCTCAGTCTCTCGGCAGGCCGAGCAGCCGCTCGGCGACGACATTGAGCTGGACCTGCGTGGTCCCGCCCGCGATGGTCAGGCAGCGCGACATGAGCAGTCCGTGCACGGCCCGCTCCCCCGGGCCCTCCGCCACCGCGCCCGCCGGGCCGAGGAGTTCGAGGGCGAGTTCGGCGACCTTCTGCTGGTGGAGGGTCTGGACGAGTTTGCGGACGCTCGCGCCGGGGCCGGGTTCCAGGCCGGAGACCTGGCGCAGGGCGGTGCGCAGGCCGATGCAGGCGAGGGCGTGGGCCTCGGCGACGAGGGCGCCGGTCCGGGCGCGCAGGTGGCTTCCGGCGCCGTCCGCCGCTTTGACGAGCGCTTCGAGTCCGGTGCCGGAGGCGACCTGGTCGGCCATGTGGACGCGCTCGTTGCCGAGGGTGTGGCGGGCGACCCGCCAGCCGTCGTTCACCTCGCCGACGACGGCGTCGGCGGGCAGGACGGCGTCGTCGAACCACACCTCGTTGAACAGCGACTCGCCGGTGATCTCCTTCAGCGGCCGGATGTCGATGCCGGGGGTGTTCCGCATGTCGACGAGGAAGTAGGTGAGGCCGCGGTGCCGGGGCGCGTCGGGGTCGGTGCGGGCGAGGAGGATGCCGTGGTCGGCGTCCTGGGCGGCGCTCGTCCAGACCTTCTGTCCGTTGATCCGCCAGCCGGTGCCGTCGGCGGTTCGCTCGGCGCGGGTGCGCAGGGAGGCGAGGTCGGATCCGGCCTCCGGTTCGGAGAAGAGCTGGCACCACTGCTGTTCGCCGCGCAGGGTCGGCCCGAGGTGGCGCTCCCGCTGTGCCGGCGTGCCGTGGGCGATGAGGGAGGGGATCACCCAGGTGGCGACGGACAGCGGGCTGAGGGTGATGCCGGCGGCGTCCATCTCCCGCTGGACGGCGAGCTGGTGGACGGGTCCGGCGCCGAGTCCGTACGGCTCGGGAAGGTGCGGGGCGGCGTAGCCGGTGGGGGCGAGGGCGCGGCGGGCGGCGCGCGGGTCGAGTCCGGCGGCGGGTGCGAGGGCCTCGCGGGCGGCGGCGCGGAACTCCTCCGCCTCGGCGGGGAGTTCGAGGCGCAGGGTGCGCCGGGTGCCGGCGGCGGTGAGGCGTGCGGCGGTGAGGCGGTGGGTGTCGCCGGGGCCGAGGAGCTGGCGGGCGACGAGGGCGCGGCGCAGGTGGAGGTGGGCGTCGTGTTCCCAGGTGAAGCCGATGCCGCCGAGGATCTGGATGCAGTCCTTGGTGACGGTGTACGCGGTGTCGAGCGCGGTGGCGGCGGCGAGGGCGGCGGTCAGGGACCGGACGGCCGGTTCCGTCTCGCGGGCGGCGCGGGCGGCGTCCCAGGTCAGGGCGCGGGCCTGTTCGAGGCGGACGAGCATGTCGGCGCAGAGGTGTTTGACGCCCTGGAACCGTCCGATGGGCCGGTCGAACTGAACGCGGTTGCGGGCGTGTTCGGCGGCGAGGTCGAGGGCGCGGGCGGCGGTGCCGCAGGCGTCGGCGGCGAAGAGGACGGCGGCGAGGTCGCGGACGAGGACGGAGTCGAGGGCGAGGACGCGGCTCGCGGGGACGCGGACGCCGTCGGCGGTCACCTCGGCGGTCGGCCGGGTGGGGTCGGCGCTCCGGTGCGGGCGTACGGCGAGGGCGGTGGCGTCCACGGCGAGCCAGACGGTCCCGTCGGCGCCGGCTGCGGCGAGGACGAGGAGGTCGGCGGCCGCGGCGCCGAGGACGGGCGGGGCGGTGCCGTCGAGCACGTATCCGCCGCCGGTGCGCCGGGCGGTCAGCGCGCCCGCGCCGAGGGCGACGGCCCCGATCCGCTCCCCGGCGGCGAGCGCGGCGGCCTCCGGGCCGCGCCCCGCGCGGTGCATCAGCTCGGCGGCGAGGACGTCGGGCAGGTACGGTCCGGGCAGCAGGGCCCGTGCGGTCTCCTCCAGGACGACGGCGAGGTCGACGAGGTCGCCGCCCCCGCCCCCGTGCTCCTCGGGGAGGTGGATGCCGGTGAGGCCCTGCGCGACGGCGCCGTCCCAGTAGGCGGGCCGGCCGGTGGCGAGGCCGGGGACGTCGAGGTGCTTGCGGACGTCCTCGCGCGGTACGGCGCGGCCGAGCCAGCCGCGGACGGATCGGGCGAGCTCCCGCTGTTCGTGCGTGATGGCGATGCCCATGGCACGGCAGACTAGAACACGTTTCAATCTGACGGAAGGTCAGATGCGATGCGGGTCCGGCTCGCGCGCGGCCGGGCGCGCGGCAGTCGGCACGATCGGGCACGCGGTTGCCCGCGCGACGGGGTTGCCGGCTGTACGCGGCTGTTCGCGGACGCCCACCCGCCGGCCCACCCGTTGGTTCACGCGCCGGGTCACGCGCCCGCATCACGCGATCATGCTCGCGTCAGGACCGCCATAATCGGCCGCATGTTCCGTATCGCACGCACCCTCGCCATGGCCTTCCTGGTGGCCGTCGCGGCCACCGCCGCGACCGTCCTGCCGGCCCAGGCCGACGCCCAGGAGCTGCCGGGCGGCAAGGCGAACTACGTCGTCTCCCTCGGTCACCTCCGGGATGCCGCCCGCAACAACTGGGTCCGCCTCGGCACGTACGAGTTCGACGCCGCCGCCGGCACGGTCGCAGCCCGCATGTACGTCTGGGAGCACGCCGTGCCCAAGGCCCGCGTGGGCACCGGCACCGTGCCCGACAGCAGTTGTTCGTCGAACGACCTGAAGAGCACCACCCACGTCCTCGCCTGCGAGATCAAGACCGCCGGCGGCTTCACCGGCGCCCCCACCGAACTGCGCACCGGCGTCTACGAGCTGCGCACGGTGACGATCGACGGCGTGGCCACGCCCATCGTGTGGATCTCCTGGAACCACGCCACCGCGTGGACCGAGCAGTGGAAGATCGAGACCGGCACCAACCTGGCCCGCTTGTCCTTCCTCTACAACACCAAGGCCACCACCGGTTACGCCTACGGCTCCAACGCGCCCCTGACCACCCGCCGTGCGATGTCCTCCGTGCAGTCCCACCCGGCCGACATCAAGCTCCAGGGCACGTCCTGGGCCAAGGACGTGACCCAGCCCATCGCCGGCACGTTCGGGCACCGCAACTTCCGCACCTGTGACACCACCACGTGGTGCCTGACGTACCTCCAGCCGAGCTCGTCGGCCGCCTGCCAGAAGGAGGGCGGCTGCCCCCACTACGGGGGTGGCACCGCCGCGAACGTCTCCTCCATCCAGTACTACCTCCAGAAGCTGTCCAACATCGACCGCCGCGACACCATGTGGCACTGGTGCAGCTGCCTGGCCCTGGAGCGGGGCGAGACCTGCTACACCGGCAACTCGCACGTGAAGCCGATGTACCAGGTCATCGACGACACCGGCACCTTCCGCGGCTGGGTCGGCGTCGAGGCGTCCTACTGGCCCAACGGGGGCGAGGACCCGCGCAAGAGCGACATGTTCGCCGTCTACCGCCTGACCGACGCGCTCTAGGGCAGCACGTGCCCCCCTCCACGGAGGGGGGCACTGTCAGTGGTGCCTGTCACGATGCGGGAGCAGGGCACCTCACGGAGCAGCAGAGAGAGCGAGCACGCCATGGGCACCTGGGACATCGGCCCCTTCGACAACGACACCGCCGCCGACTTCTCGTACACGGTCGACGAGGCCCCGGCGGAGAAGCGGGCGGACGTGCTCCTGGCGGCGTTCCGCGAGGTGACCGACACCGGCGAGGACTACCTGGACGCGGACCTGGCGGTGGAGGCCGTCGCGGCGGCGGCCCTGGTGGCCGCGCAGTGCCCGGGCGGCGACCCGGTCACCACCGCGTACGGCCCGGAGGAGCCCATACCGCCGCTCCCGCCCGAGCTCCGCCCGGCGGCCGTCGCCGCCCTCGACCGCGTCCTCGGCAAGGACTCGGAGCTCCTTGAACTGTGGTCCGAGAGCGGCGAGGCGGGCCCGTGGCGAGCGGGCGTGGAGCGGCTGCGGGCGGTGCTGACGGGGGCGGCGGCCGGGGCCGGGGCCGCCCAGGGGGGCTAGGCGTCAGCCGCCGTCCGCCGGACCGTCGCATTGCCCGTCGGGCTCCGCGCCGATCCTGTTCCACATGAAGCCGCCGCGCCAGTCCGCCTTGCCCGCGGCCCAGCCGAGCAGGGCGTCGCGCACCTTGTCCTGCGAGACGGTGAGCGTCCAGTAGTGCTCCGCCGCCCTGCCGTCGCGGTGTTCCAGCTGGTAGACGTTGTCGTCGCGCAGGCGGACCTGGACGTACCAGTCGCCTTCGCGTTCGTCGTCCAGCCGCTGCAGGACCATGTGCTCGTTCCCCCGCCCCAGCGCGGCGAGCATGATGCCGATCCGGGGTCTGGAGGGTCGTCTGGTCATGTTCCCGCGTGAGTCGAACGCGACGAGCACGGACGGTTCCTCTCCTTGCCGCAGCCGCTGCTGCCTGATCCAGGTCCGCTCCTGAGCGGTCAGGAGCGGAGGGGGCGCGGGCGGTGCGTCGGGCCCGTAGACGGCGCCGGGGTCGTCCGGGTCCGACCACGAGCCCACGGCGGAGAGCCGGTACACGTGCTCGCCCCCCGGGCACCGCGACCCGCAGGAGTTCGTCGGGAGCATCGTAGGCCCGGGCAAGGGCCACCGCCCCGGCCGCGGTGCGGCGTTACGGCACCACGGGAAGCGCCGCCGCCCGCTTCCACGCGGACAGCTGCGCGTCGTCCACGGGCTCCATCGGCCCCTGGAACAGCTGCGCGTGACCGTCCTTCACCGTGTCCGCCCAGGCGTGGGTGGCGAAGACGTACGTCGTGCCGTCCACCAGCCGGCCGGTGGCGCCCTCGTCACGGCCGTAGGTGACCCTCACCGTCCCGCGCAGGTTCCCGCGCAGGACGGAGCCGACCTCGACCCGGTACACGTCCTGCGTCCAGCCCTCGATGTCGCGTTGCCCCTCGAACGCGGCCCTCCCTCGCGCGCCTCTCGCTCCTCACCGTGGCCGCGCCGCCCCTGTACGACGGGTCAGCCGCGGGACGCCATCGGCCGTGAACGCCTAGCCTGTTGACGCTTCGCCGGTTGGACCAGGGGTGGGAATCGCATGACGGCAGAAACGAACGGCACGGACAGAACCGGCCAGGGAACCGGGTTCGTCAAGGGGTGCCTCGCGCCACTCGCGACCCTCGTCGGGATACTCCTTCTCCTCGGCGGCCTCATCGCCGCCGTCATCCTGCCCGCCTCGGGCTATGCCCCTGGTTTCTCCATGGCCAAGGTCTGGGACGGCCCCCGTGACACCGTGCCGAGCGAGGACGGAGGCGAGGTCTCGCTCGCGGGCGACGCGGTGGTCCGTAGCCGCGCCGACGCCGTGACGGCCTTCGACGTCCGGTCGGGGAAGAAGCGCTGGGAATACCTCGTGCCCGACCGGGCGGAGATCTGCGCCACGAACCACCACGCCGCCGCCGGGGTCTCCATGGTCGCCTACCGCCAGGCGAGGCCGACGGAGGAGGACTGTGCCACCGTCGTCGCTGTCGACCTCGCCGACGGCCGGGAACTGTGGCGCACCGACGGTGTCGCGGCGGGCTTCCTGGACAAGGTGGCCACCGCCGGCGGCGGACTCGGCGTGCTCCACTACGGGGACCGGCTGCGCGCCGTCGACCTGAAGACGGGTGCCCCGCGCTGGACGGCGCCCCTGCCGAAGGGCTGCGACCCGCACGACCTCGCCCTCGCCCCGAAGCAGGTGGTCGCCGCCCTGATGTGCGGCGCCGAGGCCACGCTCCTCGCGTACGACCCCGCGAACGGCAAGACGCGGTGGACCGTGCCCGTCGACGCCCGGCGCGGTGTGGACGAGGACGCCCAGCTGCGCGTGCTGTCCGCGGATCCGCCGACGGTACGCGTCTACGAAGCCGACGGGAAGACCAGCGGGGTCCTCTCCTACGGGCCGGACGGCCGCACGCGGGCCAGGATCGCCGGCGGGGGCGACTACGGCAAGCTCATGAGCACGCGCGTGGAGGGCGGACGGCTCTTCGCGAGCGTCTGGGCCGGGGACGGGGAGAGCACGTCCTTCAGCGGGATCGTCGCCTTCGACCTGGCGAGCGGTGACCAGCTGTGGCGAACGAAGGTCGCGGGGGACGACTTCGACGTGACGGACGGCCGGGTGACGGCGGCGCGCGGCCACCGGCACGGCGACCTGATGACCGTCCTCGACGCGGCCACGGGCGACGAGGAGGACGACCGGTCCTTCCGCGATTCCGAGGTGCGGTCCATCGCGGGCGTGCTCGCCTACCAGGACCTGGTGATCCTGGTCCACGCAGACGACAGCATGCCGCCGTTCTCCGTGTACGAACGCTGGTGACCGTCGTCCCGGCGGACGCCCCCACCGGCGGCCGAGCCGTCAGGCTTCCGCCGGTGGGGTCTCCTGGCCGGTCCCGGCCTGCGCGAGGAGGCGGCGGAGCCAGCGGGTGCGGGCGTCGCGGGCGTCCTGGGTGACGGCGGCGCGGGGGGCCAGTCCGTCGAAGTGGTGGCAGGCGCCGGACCAGACGTGCAGTTCGGCCTGGCCGCCCGCCTGCCAGATGCCGCCGGCGTAGGCCACGCCCTCGTCGCGGAACATCTCCGCCGACCCGACCTCCACGTACGCCGGGGGCAGTCCGGACAGGTCCGTCGCGCGGGCGGGGGCCGCGTACGGCGGCAGGTCGGCGGAGTGGCGGAGGTCGCCGTGGTACGCCTGCCACGCGGTCTCGTGCGAGACGAGGTCCCCCATGTCGATGCCGGACATCTGGTGGGAGGAGAAGGTCGCCAGGCTGTCGTCCAGCATCGGCGAGAGCAGGATCTGCCCCAGCGCCGCCGGGCCCCCTCGGTCCCGGGCCAGCAGGGCGAGCGCCGCGGCGAGACCGCCGCCCGCGCTCTTGCCGCCGATGACGATACGGCCGGGGTCCACGCCGAGATCGGCCGCGTGCCCGGCCGCCCACACCAGCCCCGCGTAACAGTCCTCCAACGGCTCCGGGTAGCGCACACCGGGCGCAAGCCGGTACTCCACGGACAGCACGGCGAGCCCCAACGGCAGCGCCCACTCGCGCAGCACCGTGGGCAGCACGGACCGGGCGTTGCCCATGACCATCGCGCCGCCGTGCATGTAGTAGAGCAGCGGCAGGGGACCTCCGAGCCCGGCCGGCCGCGCGCTCACCAGCGTCACGTCCGCCGCCCCCGGGGGCCCCGGCACCCGCAGCTCCTCCACCGCGAACAGACCGCCCGCCCGCAGCTCCTCGACCGTCGGCCGCGGCCGGCTCGCCGCGTCGCGTGCCTGCCGGTCCGCCAGGTTCTCCGGCGTGACCGGCTCCCGCCACGCCGGATCCACGGCATCGACAGCGGCGGCCACCTCGGGATCGAACGGCGTCGGCGGCAACGGCCGCGTCGGCCGCGACGACCTCTCCGACTCGTTCACCGGACCACCACCCTCCACACGCGCCGAGCGAGGACCACGGCCGCGACCGTCGCCGGCATCCCTACGAGCGTCGCCATGACCGGAGGACACCCTTCTTGGCGGGCGGCTCGCCGGGCGGGGTCTCGTCCTCGTGCTCCAGCTCCGCGACGGAGATGCGGAGGTGCTTGGTGTCCGTGTGAACGCGTTTGTAGACGTCGTTCCAGGCCGAGTGGCTGACCACGACGAGCCAGCTCACCTCCGACGTCCGGAACACCCGCCGGCCGTACGCCCTGGGCTGACGAGCCTCGTCACCCCGCAGGTCGCACCGGCGGGCGAGCTCGGCCGCCTGCTCGACGGCCGCTTCCCTCCCGCCGTCGACCGGAACCGTACGCGCCAGCTTCCACCGGTCCCCGGCCCACTCGGTCGACTCGACCAGGACCCACCACCCCCCGCCCCCGCTCATGTCAGCGGAGCCGCCCCTCGGCAGCGGCCGTCACGAACGCCGTGAAGGCCGCCGGGGAGGCGAGGAAGTGGGGGCCGGTGGGGTTCTTGGAGTCCCGGACGGCGACGTGGGCGGCGAGATCGGCGACCTCGATGCACTGCCCGCCGGTGTCGCTGCTGTACGAGGACTTACGCCAGGCGGCGGCGCCGAGGGGCGCGCACTCGACGCAGTCGCCGCCGGTGTCGCCACTGAACGAGGACTTACGCCAGCTCACTCCGGTCAGGTTCAGCTCGGTCCCCATACTGTTCCTCCATCACCCGGGCGATCAGTGCGGCCGAGTCCTCCACGGAAAGGGCGGCGGCCCGCAAGTGATCGTAACGGAGGAACCCTTCCCTGACGGCGGCTGCATCGGCGGTCATGTGCCCTTGGACGAAGTCCTCGGTGTAGACGATGTCGGGGTCCTCCTCGAAGCGCAGGAGGTTGAACGAGCCCGGCATCCCGGCGTGCGCTCCCGCCGAGAACGGCAGGATCTGGATCTTCACCCACTCCCGCTCCTGCATACGCAACAGGTGGGCGAGTTGGGCTCGCATCACCTCACGGCCGCCGACCTCCTGTCGGAGCACCGCCTCACTCATGACCACCCAACACAACGGCGGGGTCTCACGGTCCAGGATGCGCTGCCTTTCGAGACGAGCCGCCACCTTGGCGTCGAGGTCACCGTCCGTCCGTACGCCGAGGATTCCCCGGGCGTACTCCGGGGTCTGGAGGAGGCCGTCCACCACTCCCGCCTGAAAGGAGTAGATGTAGGTCGCCTTCGCCTCCATCTCCGCGTACGGCTGGAACCAGTTCGGCAACTGGCTCTTCAGCACCAGGCCGATCAACCTGGAGAACAGCCCGCCCGTCATCAGCGCCGCGTCCAGCTGCTCCGAGAAGCGCCGCGTCGGCACCTTCTTCGCCGTCTCGACCTGGCCCACCAGCGAGCCCGTGCAGAAGAGGATCCCGCCGAGCTCGTCCTGCTTGAGCCCCGCCTCCTCCCTCAACCTGCGTAATTCGTAGCCGTAGTAGTCCAGCGGCGAGGCACTGGGATCGAGGTTCCTGATGTTGGCCACGGCGAGGTTCACCCCCAAGGTCACGCTTTCACGCGTTGGTTCCACCTGGTAGCCGAGCGTAACGGGAGCGCTCCAATCTGGAGGCATGAATCAGGCAACAGACCTCTACCCTGCGGAACTTGGCACGACCTACCGCATGGGCTTCACCGTGAGTGAGCACTCTGCCGGTCACATGCGCCGCATCCTGCGCATGTTCCTCACGCGGTGGGGGCTCGATCCTCTGTACGACGCCTCCGCGCTCGCGCTCACCGAGCTCGTCGCGAACGTCGTCCGGCACGTGCCCGGCCGGCGGTGCACGGTGCTGATCCTGCGGGAGCCGCACGGGCTGCGGGTGGAGGTGGCGGACGGGGAGCGGGTGACGCTCGCCGCGAAGGCCGCCGAGCCGTTCGCCGAGGGCGGGCGCGGGCTGACGCTGGTGGAGGCCGTGACGGACCGGTGGGGGGTGGTGGAAGGGGCGGACGGGAAGACGGTGTGGTTCGAGTGCGACGCATAGGGCACGATGGGCGCCCAGAACCGCGTACCCGCCAGTAGGAGCCCCCATGGCCGCCGCCGACGTCCTCACCGAGCCCAGCCCCGAGATCCTCGCCGCCTTCGAGGCCGCGAAGGGCTTCATGCCGGTCAAGGAGGGGCTCGCGCTGTACGAGGCGGCGGCCGAGGCCGCGAAGCTCGGGCTGCCGCTCCTGGAGGTCGGCACGTACTGCGGGCGCTCGACGATCCTGCTGGCGGACGTGGCCCGGCGGGCGGGGACGGTCGCGGTGACCGTCGACCACCACCGGGGCAGCGAGGAGCAGCAGCCTGGGTGGGAGTACCACGACCCGACCGTGGTCGACCCGGAGGTCGGGCTCATGGACACGCTGCCGACCTTCCGCCGCACGCTGCGGAAGGCGGGCCTCGAGGACCACGTGATCGCGGTGGTCGGCCGCTCGCCGCAGGTGGCCCGCGTCTGGACCGGCCCGCTGGGCTTCGTGTTCATCGACGGCGGGCACACCGACGAGCACGCGACGGCCGACTACGAGGGCTGGGCCCCCAAGGTGGCGCCGGGGGGCCTGCTGGTCATCCACGACGTGTTCCCGAACCCGGAGGACGGCGGCCAGGCCCCGTACCGCATCTATCTGCGGGCGCTGGAGTCCGGCGACTTCCAGGAGGTCTCGGTCACGGATTCCCTCCGGGTCCTGCGCCGCGGCTGATGCTGCGGGTGACGCCCGCGAAGACCGTGGTGGCGAGGATCCAGCCGGCGACGACGAAGGCGTAGGAGAGCGTCTGGTACCAGCCCTCCGGGGCGAAGGCGCCCTCCTGGCCGAAGGAGATCACCGGCAGCAGCAGGTCGAGGGTGAAGAACACCGGGTGGAAGTCGGGTGCCTCGTCGGCCTTCAGCGGGCGCGGGTGGTGCAGGCCGTAGACGACCGAGCCGACGGCGAGCAGGGACAGCAGCCAGACGCAGGCGAGCAGGGGGCGGAAGCCGTAGCCGACGGTGACCTCCTGGAGGTGGCCCCAGAGGCGGCCGGGCCAGGGCAGGGTGCGGCGGTGGCGGCGGAGCTTGGCGAGCTGGACGACGCGGGCGGCCTCGTCGTCGCCGGTGCGGAGGTAGGCGGCGGTCAGCTGCTCGTAGCCGTGAGTGAGGTAGCCGTCGCCGTCCCGGTCCAGCATGGGCAGGCGGCGCTGGGCGGGCTCGTGCGGGGTGAGGGTGGTGTAGACGAGGCCGTTGAGCAGCACCTCGTCCGGCAGGACGTCCGGTTCGAGGAACAGGACGTCGATCTGGGCCCGGCGCAGGTTGAGGGCGCCCTCCATGGGCGGGCTCTTGCGGAGCCAGAGTTCGCCGATGACGGCGCTGGAGGCGCGCAGCGCCATGTCGCCGGTGTGGGACAGCTCGGCGTACGAGAGGTCGAGCCGCCCGGGGACGCGGGCGCCCCGCAGTCCGATCCATCCCTCGACGTGCGCGTACCGCATGTGGACGTCGGTGCCCACGGTGAGGGTCTGGGCGTCGAGGGCGACGTCGCCGGGGTGGCTGAGCCGTGCGTGGTCGAGGGTGACCGCTCCGGCGACGGAGGCGCCGCTGAGCCGCACTTCGCCGTCGACGCGCAGTCCGGGCGCCCACAGGTTGTCGCCGATGGTGGCGTGGCCGAGGCGGAGGGCGGGCCACTTCTCCGTGTCCTCCGGGTCCGGGGTGATCCGGCAGCCGTCCAGGAACAGCGCGCCGTCGATCCGTGCGCCGCCGAGCCGCACCAGGCCGTGGAAGCGGCAGCCGCTCAGGTACACCATGCCTTCGACCTGCACGGTGGCGGCGGCCAGGCCCGGCAGGACGGAACCGTCGAGTTTGAGCGTGCGGAGCCGGGCGGCGTACAGCACGGGGGCCTGCTCGAAGTGGCAGTCGCTGAGCCGCAGGGCGTGGTCGACGACTCCGTACGACAGGTCGAGCGCGCCGCTGATGCGGGCGCCGGACAGCCGGAGGGCGGCTATCTCGCCGTCCTCCAGCGGGCCGTTGAGGAGGAGCGCCCGCAGCACCTCGGCGCGGACGGTCCGCTCGGGGCCCCAGTCGGCGCCGTCCGCGGCGTCCTCGTCCTCGGTGGTGCGGAAGTCGACGGCGGCGCCCTTGGGGAAGGCGTGCCAGACCCTCAGCTCGGCGGGTGAAAGATCGTTCGTGTCCACCTGCCGGGACTCTGGCGGGACCGCCGCGGACCTGTCAACTCCCCTTTCCGCTTGCCGTGTCACTGGAACAGCGTGGTGACGTACAGGCAGTTGGTGTAGCTGTAGCCCGACTCGATCGTGTCCTTGCTGGCCTTGCGGACGGCGGACGACGTGCCCGTGCCGTCCCGCTTCTGGAGGAAGTGGTAGGTGCCGGGGGGCAGCGTCAGGGTCCGCTTCGGGTACGTGGACGACGGGCCGGAGCAGGGTTTGTTCTTGCCGCCGACCGGCAGGACGGCCGGATAGGTCTTGCAGCCGGCGCAGGCGGGCAGGGTGATCCGGCCGGTCACCGGTCCGGTGTAGAGGAGTTCGACCTCGCCGGGGCCGTCGTTGCTGACGACCATGACCTGGCCGGAGCCGTCGGAGGTGGCGGCGGAGGGCACCCGGGCGCCGGCGGCGGGGGACTCCGCGGCGATCTCGGCGGCGATGGCGACGTTCCGGGCCTGGGGGGTCTGCGGGCTGGACGGGTACGCCTTGACGTAGTCGTTCATCGCCGAGACCGCTTCGGTGAACTCCTTTTTCTTGAAGTGGTCGAGTCCGCAGGCGAAGTCGCCGCGCTGGATGGCCCGCTCGGTGTCCTTCGCGAGCTTTCCGAAGGTGGCGCTCGGCAGCAGGTCGACGGTGGTGTCGAAGCGGCGGAGCTCGGTCGCGGTGTCGCAGGGCGCGGCGCCGGTCGACCGGTCGTGGGTGCGCAGGGTCTCGCGGAGGGTCGGTTCGATCTTCTGCGCGTACGGCGACTGCGGGAAGGTGTCGAGCAGGGCGTTGAGGTGCTCGCCCGCCGTGGCCTCCTGGCCCGCCGAGCCGGCCGTCCGGGTGCCGCACTCGAACCACGACTCGGCCAGCGGCTCGTCGGCCTTGCCGACGAGGTCGCCGAGCAGGGCGCGGTCGACGGTGTCCGGCAGGGCGCGCAGATGCGTGAGGGCGGGGACGGCCTGGCAGTGATCCTTCTTCTCGTACGGGGCGGAGACCGCCTTGTAGTAGGCCCGCAGGCGGTCGGGGACGAGCTTTCCGGCGCGGGAGCCGGCGTGCTCGGTGCCGAGCTGCTGGTAGGCGGTGAGGGCGGTGCGGTAGGTCGACTCGACGCTGGTGAAGCTCTGGCCCTGGGACTCCTTCACGAGCCGGTCGGCGGAGGCGAGGAGGTCGAGGAGCCGCTGCTCCTTCGCCTCGTCGCGGGCCGCGCCGTACGCGAAGGCGCCGCCCACCGGCACCGCGAGCAGGACCAGGGCGACGGGGACGACGAGGGCGCGGCGCGCGGAGGCCCAGGAGGGCAGCGGCACGCGCCGCGCGCGCCGGGCGGCGTCCGCGCACGCGAGGAGCAGGAAGGCACCGTAGGCGACGAGGACGCCGGTCGGGACGCCCTCGGGTTCGGCGGGCAGGGCGGTCAGGAGCAGGGCGACGGTGGCCGCCCAGCAGACGACGGCTCCGATCCACTGCCGGAGCAGCACATGGCCGAGGCCCAGGCCGGAGAGGTCGAGGAGGCCGGCGGCCACGGCGTTCGGCCAGGGCTGGGGCGGGGCCGGGGGCGCGGGCGCCGGGGCCGTGCCGTACACCGGCCCGGGGGGCGGCCCGGCCTGGTACCCCGGCCCGGGCGGCGGGCCCGTGTCGTACAGCGGCGGATGCGGCGGCGGGGCCGGTGGCGGAGGCGGTGCCACGGCCGGTGGCCGAGGGAGCGCCGCCGGTGGAGGCGGAGCCGGTGGCAGGCCCACGGGGACGCCGGACCCCCCGGACCCGCCGGATTCACCGGATCCGTCGGAAGCTCCGGATCCGTCGGAAGCCCCGGTCCCCCCGGTCCCCTCCTGGCCCGCCGCGCGTCCGGTCCATTCCCACGGCGCCGGTTCCGGGCGCGCGTCGTTCGGTTCTTCCCCCGCCACAGGTCCCCCTCTGTGGTCATCGTGATGGTGCTCCCTCCTTACCCTTCACCGAGTTCTCACACACGCCGCCCGCTGCGGGCATTCCGTGGCCGGACCGCCTAAAGTCGCGGGGTGCCGTACGACCACCGGAAGCTCCTCGCCCTCGCCCTGCCGCTCGCACTGCCGCTGGCCCTGACCGCCTGCGCGGCGGAGGCCCCCCAGGGGTCCCGTAGCGGCGACGCGAAGCACACCGCCGCGACCGCCACCGCCTCGACCTCGGGTGCCGCACGGCCCGCGCTCCCGCTCGCCGGGCGGACGATCGTCGTCGACCCCGGCCACAACCCGGGCAATTTCCGCCACACGGAGGAAATCAACAAGAAGGTCGACATCGGGACGAACCGCAAGGAGTGCGACACCACCGGCACCTCCACGGACGCCGGGTACACCGAGGCCGCCTTCACCCTCGACGTCTCGCACCGCCTCCGCGACCTCCTGACGAAGCAGGGCGCCAAGGTGGTCCTCGTCCACGACGCCGAACGCCCCTACGGGCCCTGCATCGACGAGCGCGCCCGGATCGGCAACAGCGCCCGGGCCGACGCCGTCGTGTCCGTCCACGCGGACGGCTCGGCGGTCGGGAACCGGGGATTCCACGTGATCCTGCCCGCGCGGGTGAGCGGCGGCGGCGCCGACACCGCGAAGATCGTCGGCCCGTCCCGTACCCTCGGCGAGAAACTGGCCGCCGCGTTCGCCCGCGCGACCGGTGCCCGGCCCGCCAACTACCTCGGCTCCGGTACGGGATTGGACGTCCGCGACGATCTCGGGGGACTCAACCTCTCAACCGTGCCCAAGGTCTTCCTCGAATGCGGCAATATGCGTGACCCGAAGGACGCCGCGCTCCTGACCGACCCCGCGTGGCGCCAGAGGGCGGCACAGGGAATCGCGGACGGCATCGGCACCTACCTGGAGGGGTAGGACCGAGGAGCGTTCGGGCGAACGATAGATTCCCTCCGTACGATGGGGCCGCCCCCGTGCTTCGCGCCACCCCGACGAGACGACCCGACGAAGGACTCCTTACGTGAATATCCGCTCCCTCACCCGAGGCGATGGCGTGCTGATCGGTGCAGCGGTGGTGCTGTTCATCGCCTCGTTCCTCGGCATCTCCGGCTGTGACGCCCCGGGCAACCTCTGCGACTCGTACGAATCCCCCAACTCGTGGGAGGCGTCTCCGCTCGGCTGGGGCTCCTTCTTCCTGGGCATCGCCGGAGCCGCCCTCGTGGTCCTCTCGCGCGCCCTGCCGCAGCAGCGCAAGGTGGCCGGCCTGGAGCTGGGCCAGGTGGGCACGGCGTTCACCGTCGCCTCCGCCTGGACCCTGCTGATGTGGGTCTTCGAGTCCGGCAACGCCGGCGCGGGCCTGATCCTCGGCCTCATCGCCGCCCTGATCCTGGCCGCCGCCGCGATCGCCGGCCCGCTGGTCCCGGCCCTGCAGGGCCCGCTCCTCGGCGCCCCGCGGCCGCAGACCCCGCAGCCCTACGGCATGCAGCCCGGCCACCCGGGCCAGCAGGGCGTCCCCGGTGGTTACGGCTACCCCGGCGCCCAGCAGCAGCCGTACGGCGCCCAGCCCGACCCGTCGCTCGGCGGCCAGCCCTACGGCGCGCAGCCGCAGGCCGCGCAGCCGCAGCCGCACGCCCCGCAGGACTCCCAGCCGCAGCCGCAGCCGCAGGCCGCCCAGGCGCCGGCCTCGGACTTCCAGCCGTTCTGGTTCGCGGTGCCGGTGGCCCGCCCGCTGTACGGCGAGGACGGCTCGGCGGCGCCGATCGCCGAACTGGCCCCCGGCACCTGGTACCTGGCGGTCGAGCAGCGCGGCCAGGCCCTGGTCGCGCAGACGCAGGACGGCCGCCGCGGCGTCCTCCAGGACACCACCGGCATCCAGCGGGGCTGACCGGCCCCGGCACTCCGCAGCACCGACGGCCCCCCGCCCGGATCCCTTCCGGGCGGGGGGCCGTTGCCGTACAGTGCCCGCCGGACGCACCTGACGGATCGTCAGGCATTGTCGGCGGACCGGGAAGGCGGGAGACGGCATGCGACTCGGACTCGCCCTCGGCTACTGGGGCCGCGGCCCCTCCCCCGCCCACCTCGCACTCGCCCGCGAGGCCGAACGCCTCGGCTACCACTCCGTGTGGACCGCCGAGTCCTGGGGATCCGACGCCTTCACCGCGCTCACCTGGATCGCCGCCCACACCTCCCGCGTCCGGCTGGGCACGGCCGTCGCGCAGATGGCCGCCCGCACCCCGGCCGCCACCGCCATGCACGCGCTCACCCTCGACCACCTCTCCGGCGGCCGCGTCCTGCTCGGACTCGGGCTGTCCGGGCCGCAGGTCGTCGAGGGCTGGTACGGGCGGCCGTTTCCGCGCTCGCCGCTGACCGCGACCCGCGAGTACGTGGACGTGGTGCGGCAGGTGCTGCGCCGCGAGGGCCCTCTCACCCTCGACGGGCGCTACCACCCCCACCCGTACGACGGTCCCGACGGCACCGGCCTCGGCAAGCCGCTCAAGGCCATCACCCACCCCCTGCGGCCCGACCTGCCCGTGCTGCTGGGCGCCGAGGGCCCCAAGAACGTCGCCCAGACGCTGCGCATCGCCGACGGCTGGCTGCCGCTCTACTGGTCGCCCACCCGGTGGGCCGAGGCGTACGACCTGCCGGACCGGCTCCCGGACGGCTTCACGGTGGCACCGATGGTGCGGGCACAGGTCTGCGCCGACATCACCGCCGGGCTGCTGCCGGTGAAGCACATGCTCGCCTTCTACATCGGCGGCATGGGCCACGCGACCCGCAACTTCCACGCCGACCTGATGGCCCGGATGGGCTACGAGACGCAGGCCCGGAACATCCAGGAGCTGTTCGCGGCGGGCCGTCGCGAGGAGGCGGTGCTCGCCGTGCCGGACGCCTTCGCCGACGAGATCTCCCTGGTCGGCCCGAGGCAGCGCATCGCCGAACGGCTCGCGCGGTGGCGCGAGGGCCCGGTGACGGACCTCCTGGTCACGTCCCCGGACCCGGCGACCCTGCGGGTGCTCGCGGAGCTGGGCGGCTGAGGTCGGCCGGGCGGACCCGGGACGGGCGGGGACGGGCGGGGACACGGCGTGCCCCGGGGCGCGGGACGGCCGGGTCGGCCCCAGGACGGGTCGACGCGGTCCGGACCGCCGCTCAGCCGCCGCTCAGCCGCCGCTGAGCTGGGACGTGCTCGGGACCTTGTCGACGACCTCCGCGCCCGCGCTCTTCCCCGCGTCCTTCACGCCGTTGATGACGTTCTCGAAGGCGCCGATGTCGCCCTCGGTGGCCTCGCCCTTGCGGAGCTTGGTGCCGAGGTCCTTCAGGGAGTCGATGCCCGCGCTCAGCGGGGCCACCGCCTTCGACAGCAGGGCGTCGCCCTTGGCGTTGTTCACGGCCGCCTTGAGCCGGTTGTAGGTGAAGGCGCCCGCGAGGCCCGCCTTCACCAGGGCGACGGTGCGGCCGTCGGCGCCCTTCTTGAACTTCCCCGCGCGGTACGGCTTGACGATCCACTGGTACGTGGCGCCCGCCGCCAGGCCCGCGTTGGCCACGAACCGGGTCTTGGCCAGCCTCTGCTGCTCGAAGGTCGCCGATGCCGTCGCCGCCGGAGTGGCCCGGGTGTCCGTGGTCATGCTCTGGGAGGTGTCGCCGCCGCAGGCCGCGGTCGTGGCGAGGAGCGCGCCGGACAGGAAGAGGGCGACGGCGGCGCGGCGCGCTCGGAGCGAGGTGGGCACGGTGAGACCTCCCTGGGGCCTCGGGGACTGTGGCGTCAGCCTCGCCCCCGCCCCGGGGCCGCGCCACCCGGTCGCCTCCGAACGGGTCTCGGACCCGTTCCGGGCGGGTTTCGGACGGCGAAGCGCGGCAATCCGAGGGATATGAATTCCGGACGGAGTAACACCACGCAAGCGGCGAGGGTGATCGTCGTCCTCGCCGATGTCATGGCGGCCATCATCGGCCTGTGGATCCTGATGTACCTGCTGGACGCGAACCGGGCCAACGGTCTGGTCGAGTTCGTCCGCAGCGTGGCCAGTTGGCTGGCGGGCTGGTCGCACGACCTCTTCACCTTCGACGAGGCATGGGCACGGGTCGTCGCGGGCTACGGCCTCGCCGCCGTGGTCTACCTCGTCGTCGGCCACTTCGTGGCGGGGCGCCTGCTGCGTCGCCATTGACGCGACGGCGGCCCGGACCCGAGCCGGGCCGTCCGTCCGCTTCCCGTAACGGTCCGGGCCGTCCTCCTGTGGGGGAGGACGGCCCGGACGGTCAGGCGCAGCAGTCGGGTTCGAGGCCGCGCGGCAGGCGTTCGCCGCCGAAGACGGCGACCGTCGCCTCGTCGCCGCCGAGCGCGGCGACCGCGAGCAGCAGCGAACCGGCGGTCCAGGTGGTCTGCTCCTCGGGCCAGAAGGCCCGGTTGCCCTCGAAGACGTAACCGGTCCAGTAGGCGCCGTTGGCGGCCCGCAGGTGTCCGATGGACGCGAGGACGTCCAGGGCCCGGTCCGACTCGCCCATGGCCCACAGCGTCAGGGCGAGTTCGCAGCTCTCGCCGCCGGTGACCCAGGGGTTGGGCAGCACGCAGCGCACGCCGAGCCCCGGCACGACGAAGTCGTCCCACCGCGCGTCGATGCGGGCCTTGGCCTCGGGGCCGGTGACCGCGCCGCCGAGGACCGGGTAGTACCAGTCCATCGAGTAGCGGGACTTGTCGAGGAAGCGCTCGGGGTGGCGGCGGATCGCGTGACCGAGGGCGCCGGCCGCCAGCTCCCAGTCCGGCTGCGGCTCCTCGCGCTCCTCGGCGATGGCCAGGGCGCAGCGCAGCGCCTGGTGGATGGAGGAGCTGCCGGTGAGCAGCGCGTCGGCCACGGGCGTGCCGTCGGCCTCGCGCTTCCAGCCGATCTGGCCGCCGGGCTGCTGGAGGCCGAGGACGAACTCGACGGCGGCGTAGACGACGGGCCACATCCGGTCGAGGAAGGCGTCGTCGCCGGTGGACAGGTAGTGGTGCCACACGCCGACGGCGATGTACGCGACGAAGTTGGACTCGCGGCCGCGGTCGGTGACGTCGTCGGGGTCGCCGTCGTGGTAGGCCGCGTACCAGGACCCGTCGGTGTTCTGGTGCCGGGCCAGCCACGCGTAGGCGCGGGCGGCGGCCTCGTGCTCCCCGGCGGTGTCGAGGGCCATGGCGGCCTCGGTGTGGTCCCAGGGGTCCAGGTGGTGTCCGCGGAACCAGGGTATGGCGCCGTCCTCGCGCTGGGCGGCGAGGATGCCGGCCACGGTCTCGGCGGCCTGCTCGGCGGTCAGGACCCCGGGCAGGACCAGGTGTTCCGCGATCCGCTCGGGAGAGGTCACTTGGCCGTGTCTCCCGTGGCGGTGGCGGCGGACCCGGTGGCGGCGTCGGCGGTGGCCGCGTTGGCGGTGGCCGCGTCGGCCTTCGGGAGGTGGGGCTTGGTCGCGTACGCCACGAAGCTCTTGCCGACGACCGGGTTGAGCAGCTGCTCGGTGATCCGGGTCAGGGCGGGCTTCTTCATGATGTCCCAGACCAGCAGCTTGTGGTACGCGCGGACCGGCAGCGCCTTGTCGTTGTCGACGCCGAAGGCGCACTTGAGCCACCAGTAGGGCGCGTGCAGGGCGTGGGCGTGGTGGGTGCCGTACGGCCTGAGGCCGGCCTGCCGCATCTTCGCGAGGAGTTCGTCGGCCTTGTAGATGCGGATGTGGCCGCCCTCGACCTCGTGGTACTCGTCGGAGAGCGCCCAGCAGACCTTCTCGGGACCGTAGCGGGGCACGGTGACGGCGATGCGTCCGCCGGGCCTGAGGACCCGGACCATCTCGGCGAGCACGCCCTTGTCGTCGGGGATGTGCTCCATGACCTCGGAGATGATGACGACGTCGAAGGACTCGTCGGGGAAGGGCAGGTTGAGCGCGTCGCCCTCCATGGCGGTGGCGGTGGCGCCGGCCGGGGCCTCACCGGCCTCCTTCATGGCGGCGAACCACTTGGCGACCTCGCGGATCTCCTCGCCGTTCTGGTCGAGGGCGACGACCTGGGCGCCGCGCCGGTAGCACTCGAAGGCGTGCCGGCCCCCTCCGCAGCCCAGGTCGAGCACGCGGTCGCCGGGGGCGAGCGGGAAGCGGGTGAAGTCGACGGTCAGCACGGGGTCTGCCTTTCAGTGGCTGCGCGGAGGGGGTGGCCGCGGTGTCAGGGGCGGGGGGCCGCGACGCGGCCGTGGCGGGCGAGGGCCTCGCGGTAGAGCTCGGCGGTGCCCTGGGCCGCCCTGGCCCAGGTGAAGCGGGAGAGCACCCGCTCCCGGCCCGCGGCGCCGAGCCGGGCGCGCAGCTCCGCGTCGCCGAGGACCCGGCCGAGCGCGGCGGCGAGGGCGCCGGCGTCGCCCGGGGGGACGGCCAGGCAGGTCTCGCCGTCGGGTCCGGCGACCTCGGGGATGGCGCCGCCGGTGGTGGCGACGAGCGGGGTGCCGGTGGCCATGCCCTCGGCGGCGGGCAGCGAGAAGCCCTCGTAGAGGGAGGGGACGCAGGCGACCTGGGCGGAGCGGTAGAGGTCGACGAGCTCGGCGTCGGTGACGCCCTTGACGAAGCGGACGGCGCCGTCGAGCCCGTAGCGCTCGATGGCCTGGGCGACGGGCCCGTCCTCGGCGCGCTTGCCGACGACGACGAGGTGGGCGTCGGGGTGTTCGGTGCGGAGCTTCGCGAGCGCCTCGACCAGGTGGACCAGGCCCTTGAGGGGGACGTCGGCGCTGGAGGTGGTGACGATCCGGCCGGGGACCTCGGCGACGGAGGGGTCCGGGGACCACAGGTCGGTGTCGGCGCCGATGTGGACGACCTTGATGCGGTCCTCGCGGACGCCGAGGTGCTCGACGATCTCCTGCCGGGAGGTGCCGGAGACGGTGAGGACGGACGGCAGGCGGCGGGCGACCCGCTTCTGCATGCGGGTGAAGGCGTACCAGCGGCGTACGGAGGCGCGGCGCTTCCAGTCGGCGGCGGCGTCGAGTTCGAGCTGCCGGTCGACGGTGATGGGGTGGTGGATCGTGGTGACGAGCGGGGCGCCCAGCGCGCGGGGGCCGCCGAGGAGCCCGTAGCCGAGGGTCTGGTTGTCGTGGACGACGTCGAAGTCGCCGCGGCGGGCGGCGAGCATGCGGCGGGCCCGCAGGGAGAAGGTGAGCGGCTCGGGGAAGCCGCCGGTCCACATGGTGGCGACCTCGAGGGCGTCGATCCAGTCGCGGTACTCGTCGCGGCCCGGGGTGCGGAAGGGGTCGGGCTGGCGGTAGAGGTCGAGGCTGGCGATCTCGGTGAGCGGCACGCCCTCGTCGAGCGTGGGGTACGGCTGGGAGCCGATGACCTCGACACTGTGGCCCAGGCGGGCGAGCTCGCGGGAGAGGTGGCGGACGTAGACGCCCTGGCCGCCGCAGAACGGGTTCCCCTTGTACGTGAGGAGAGCGATCCGCAACGGACGGTCACCGCCCGGGCCGGCGCCCGGTCGGGGGCTTGCCTCTACGGCCTCCGCGGTCATCTGGGACCCCCTTCGAGCGTGCTTTTCGCGCGAGCGTAACCGCCCGCGCTAATCTAGAACAAGTTACAGACTTGATCGTCCGGGATCTTCTTGATCTGCTTGACCGGTCCGCACGACCGCCCCGCTCGACCTACCCGCTCGACCGATCTCTTGATCCTTCGAGGAGCACAGAATCTACCGGCAGGTAGCTCCGTCGCGAGATCCGGATCAGGTGATTCGCGCCACGGCGGACGCCCCGCCATACTGTCGCTCCGCCACCGCACGGCACCGCACGGAACGGGACCCCCATGACCGCGGAAGACAGACCTGCGACACCGCCCCTGACAGAGCGCCAGGAGGCCCGCCGCCGGCGCATCCTGCACGCCAGCGCGCAGCTCGCGGGACGGGGCGGTTTCGACGCCGTACAGATGCGGGAGGTCGCCGAGGCGGCCGGGGTGGCGCTGGGGACGCTCTACCGCTACTTCCCGTCCAAGATCCATCTGCTGGTCGCCACGATGCAGGACCAGCTCCAGCACCTGCACACCACGCTCCGCAAGCGCCCGCCGGCGGGCGAGGACCCGGCGCAGCGGGTGGCCGAGACGCTGATGCGGGCCTTCCGGGCGCTCCAGCGGGAGCCGCATCTCGCGGACGCGATGGTGCGGGCACTGACCTTCGCGGACCGCAGCGTGAGCCCCGAGGTGGACACGGTGTCGCGGCTGACCACCGCGATCATCCTGGACGCGATGGGGGCGGAGCACCCGACGCCGGAGCAGCTGTCGGCGGTGCGGGTGATCGAGCACACCTGGCACTCGGCGCTGATCACCTGGCTGTCGGGGCGGGCCTCGATCGCACAGGTGAAGATCGACATCGAGACGGTCTGCCGGCTGATCGACCTGACGGCGCCGGGAGCGACGGGGGCGCCGGGGGGCCGCTGAGCGGGCCTCGCTGGGGCGCTGAGCGGGCCTCGGCGGGGCGCCGAGGTTGCCGGTCGCCGGTCCCGCCACCGGGGGTGGCGCGGTCGCCGCCTCGCTCCTCCTGTGCCCGGTCAGCCAGTCAGCCCGCCGTCGGATCCTGATCGAGGATGCCGGACTTCTTGACACAGGCGATGTCGTGGGCGCGCAGCGTGACCACTCCTTGGCCGTCCGCCGCTTCGCGGTACTCGGTGACCATGAACCAGCCCCGCTGCTCGAACAGCTGCTCGGCGACGCCGACGGTCCCGTCCCGGGCCTTGCGCTCCTTGCGCTCCCCGGCCGGCTGCCAGGCCCGGTCGCGCAGGGCGCCGACCACCGTGTCGTAGCGGGAGAGGTCCACCGGTGTGGACTCCTCGTCGAAGCTCTTGAAAGCGAGCGAACACGCCGCCGGAAGGCGGCCGGAGCCCTTGTCGGCCAACTGGCCGTAGTCCTCCGCGTTCCGCGGCAGGCCGGCGGCGGCCACCGCCCCGTCGACGTCCGCCCGTACCACGTCCTTCGTGAGCGGGCCGGTCCCCGCTGGGCGCGGCGGAGGCGGTGGCGTCTTCGCCGCCTCGTCCTCGGCCCCGCAGCCCGCCGCCCCGAGTGTCAGGGCCAGCCCGGCCAGGGCCGCCGAGACGGTCCGTCTCTTCTTTCCCACTGTGTCCCCTCCCCGGATCACGGGGCCGTTCGCCCCGGATCAGGGGACGAGTGTGTCACGGGGTGCCGACACGGCCGCTTCACCGGTGGGGTCCCGGCTCCCCGCCCGTCCGCCGGCGCGGGGGCCGGGGCGGGGCCGCCTTGGGCGGACGGGCGCGGCGGGCCCGAGGCGGCCGCGCCGTCGGCGGCCGGGGTCAGGACTTCTTGCTCTTCTCCAGGTCGGCCTTGAACAGTGCCTCGCACACGGGCGAGGAGTCGCTGGCGATGAACATCACCATCTTGACCGGGCCCGTGCTGTGGTCGCTGGCCTTCAGCAGCCAGTTGGCCTTGGTGAGGGTCTGGACCGTGGAGCCACCCTGCGTGAGGCTCTGGCCGGTCTTCCAGCCGCCCTTGCCGAGGGCCGCGACCGTGTCCGCGTAGGACTTCTTCGGGTCGGCGGCCTTCTCCGCGTCGGGGGTCCAGGAGACCATGCACTTCTCCAGGCCGGGCGGGATCTGCTCGCCGGAGGCGTCCTGGGTGAAGCCGGCGGCCGTCGCCGCGGTCTCGATCTCCTTGCTGACGGCGTCGGCCGTCAACTCCTCGCCGCCACCGGCCTCCGAGCCGCCCCCGGTCGACCCGGCCGAGGCCGAGCTCCCGCCGGTCGAGGAGGAACCGCCCTTGTCGGAACCGCCCGTGCTCCCGCAGCCCGCGACCAGCAGCACCACACCGGCGGCCGCGGCCGCCCACTTCGCCTTGCGCACAACACTCCCGAATCAGCGCGCACAAGGGCCCCTTGCCCCCGTGATCAAGGGAGTAGTTTTGCATGAGGGAACCCCTGCCCGGGTTCGCCTCCGGCCCGCGCGACGCAGGCGTCCTCGGTGGCGACCAGGCCGATGCGCCCGGTCTCCGGAACGCCCCAGTACATCGCCACCAGGCTCCATCCGCGCTTCGTGAACGCCTGCCGGGCCTCGCTGACCGTCCCGTCCCCGGCCCGGCGTTCCTCCCGCTCGCCGGACCGCTGCCAGCCGCGCTCGCGGAGTTCGCCCACCACCGCCTCGAACCGCGGGAGGTCGAGCCGCTTCCCCCGGGTTCCGAAGCCCTGGTACTGCACCACGCAGGCCAGCGGGGAACGGGACGCCTGGGCGCTCTTCTCCATCGCGACCCACCGCGGGTCGTTGCGCGGGGCTCCGGCGTCCGCGGCCGACGCGTCGAGCTCCGCCCGCGCCCGCGCCTTCGTGTACGCCCCGGCGTCCCCGGACCTCCCCGAGGCGCCGACGCCGCCGCCGCCCTTGCCCTTCCCGTGGTCGCCGCCGGTGCCCTTCGCGCCACAGCCGCCGGCGCCCAGCGCGAGGGCCACGGCCACGCCGATCACGCCGGTCCGCACCCACCCTGTCCTGCGCATGCCCGTCTCCCGCCCCTGTCCGGCGACGGCCGGGGCGCCGTCCGCCCGGCGTCGCCGCAGGAGTCTCGCACGGGGGCGCAGGCCCCGGTCCCCACGCCCCCCGTCCCCACTCCGGCGGTCCCCACTCCGGCGGTTCCCACTCCCCCGGTGCTCACGCCCCGCATTGCTCCGGTCCGCAGTCCCGGCCCCTACTCCTCCGGCGGGAAGACCGGCTCTCCTCCGTCCACGAGCGTGATCGAGATGGCCTCCACCGGGCAGCCCTCCGCCGCCGCCAGCACCCGCTCGTTCGCGTCCGCCTCCGGCTCGCGCGGACGGGACTGGCGGGCCGTGTCGAGGCGGAAGCCGTCCGGGGCGTGGACGACGCACATGCCGGAGCCGATGCAGACGCTCCGGTCGACCTCCACGTGCCAGCGGTCGCCCATCACGCCCCGCCCGGCGCGTCGTAGCCGGCGGGCAGGTGGATCATCTTGTGCTCCAGGTAGGCGGACAGGCCCTCGGGTCCGAACTCGCGGCCCAGGCCGGAGTTCTTGTAGCCGCCGAAGGGGCCGAGCATGTCGAGGCTGAAGGTGTTGACGTTGAAGGTGCCGGTGCGGACCTTGCGGGCGAAGTCGATGCCGTGCTCGACGTCGCCGGTCCAGACGCTGCCGCTGAGGCCGTAGTCGGAGTCGTCGGCGATCCGCAGCGCCTCGTCCTCGTCCCCGTACGGCAGGAGGCAGATGACCGGGCCGAAGATCTCCTCGCGGGCGATGCGCATCGCGTTGTCGACGCCGCCGAAGAGGGTCGGCTCGACGTACCACCCGCGCTCCAGGCCGGCCGGACGGCCGCCGCCGGTCAGGATCTTGGCGCCCTCGGCCTGGCCGATGCCGATGTAGTCGAGGGAGCGCCGCTGCTGGCGGCGGGCGACGAGCGGGCCGACCTGGGTGGCGGGGTCGAGCGGGTCGCCGACCACGAGCGCGCCGGCCGCCGCCGCGAACGCCTCGGCGAACTCCTCGTAGCGGGAGCGCGGGGCGAGGATGCGGGTCTGGGCGACGCACGCCTGCCCGTTGTTCATCCAGGCGGCCGGAACGATCCCGGCGACGGCGGCCTCCAGGTCGGCGTCGGGCAGGATCACGGCCGCGGACTTGCCGCCGAGCTCCAGGGTGACGCGGGTGAGGTTGCGGGCGGCGACCTCCATCACGCGCTTGCCGGCCGCGACCGATCCGGTGAAGGAGACCTTGTCGACGCCCGGGTGCCCGACCAGGTACTCGCTGACCTCCCGGTCCGCCGGCAGGATCGACAGGACGCCCTCCGGCAGCCCGGCCTCGGCCGCGATCTCGCCGAGGAGGTACGCGTCGAGGGGCGTCTCCGGGGAGGGCTTGAGGACGACGGTGCAGCCGGCCAGGAGCGCGGGTCCGAGCTTGGCGGCGGCGGTGAACTGCGGGACGTTCCACGGCACCACGGCCGCGACCACCCCGACCGGTTCGCGCCGCACGAGCAGCGGCCCGAGGACTCCGGAGCGGCGCTCCTCGTAGGCGTACTCCCGCGCCACCGTGATCGCGGAGTCCCACACCATCATCGCGCCCAGCGCCTGGGCGAGGACCGACCAGGAGTAGGGGGAGCCGTTCTGGGAGCTGATGGCGCGGGCGATCTCCTCGTGCCGCACGGCGATCGCGTCCTTGATCCGCGCGACGGCCTCGATCCGCCGCTCCAGCGTCCACCGCGGCCACGGCCCCTCGTCGAAGGCCCGCCGGGCGGCGGCGACGGCCCGGTCGACGTCGGCCTTCGAGGCGTGCGGGACGCGGCCGATGACCTCCTCGGTGTGCGGCGAGACCACCTCGATGACCTCACCGCCGAGCGGATCGGCCCACTCGCCGCCGACGAACAGTTTTCCGTGCTCCACAAGCTCGGTCATGGCCGACTGCCTCCCGGCACCGCACGTGGGCTGTGAATTCCTGACGGACTTTCAGAACTGATACCAGTTCTCGTTATAGTGGGCAATGGCCGTACCGGTACGCGGAGACGAGGCTGCCCATGACGCAGGTGACCGAGCACGGCGCGGGCGTCTGGTCGTTGCGGGTGCCCATTCCGGACAACCCCCTCGGGCACACCCTCGTCCACGTCCTCGACACGGCCCGCGGGCCCGTGCTCGTCGACACCGGGTGGGACGACCCGGACTCCTGGGCCGAGCTCACCGCCGGGCTCGGCGCCCTGGGGCTCGGGGCCCGGGACGTCCACGGGATCGTCGTCACCCACCACCACCCCGACCACCACGGACTGTCCGGCCGGGTCCGGGAGGAGTCCGGCGCCTGGATCGCCATGCACGCCGCCGACATCGCCGTCGTCCGCCGCACCCGCGACTCCGCCCCCGGCAGCTGGCTCGACTACCTGGCCCGCAAGCTCGCCGCCGTCGGCGCCCCCGAGGAGCACACCGCCCCGCTGCTCGCCGCCCGCGCCGCCGGCCGGATGCGCACCCTGCCCGGACTGCGCTCCGCCCTGCCCGACCGGGAGATCGTCCCCGGCGAGCTCCTGGACCTGGCCGGACGTCGCCTGCGCGCCGTGTGGACGCCGGGCCACACCCCCGGCCACGTCTGCCTCCACCTGGAGGAGGCCCACCCGGCCGGCCTCCCCGGACACGGCCGGCTCTTCTCCGGCGACCACCTGCTGCCCGGCATCAGCCCGCACATCGGGCTGTACGAGGACCCCGACGACGCCACCGTCACCGACCCCCTCGGCGACTACCTCGGCTCCCTGGAGCGCGTCGGCCGCCTCGGCGTCGCCGAGGTGCTCCCCGCCCACCAGCACGCCTTCCCCGACGCCGCCGGCCGGGTCCGCGAGCTCCTCGCCCACCACGAGGAACGCCTCACCGGCCTGCTCGCCCTGCTCGCCGTCCCCCTCACCCCGTGGCAGCTCGCCGAGCGCATGGAGTGGAACCGCCCCTGGGACCGCATCCCGCACGGCTCGCGCACCATCGCCGTCAGCGAGGCCGAGGCCCACGTCCGCCACCTGGTGAAGCGGGGGCGGGCGGAGCCGGTTGCGGGGACGGACCCGGTGGCGTACGTGGCGGTCTGAGCGGTGTGAGCAAAGTGGCCTGAGGGGGCGGTGCGCCGGGAGCGGTGTGACGTACGGCTCCGGGGGCGGCGGGTGACCGGCCGGTAGAGTGGGCGACCGTCGTCATGCCCGTACAGGGGGAAGCCGGTGGGAATCCGGCACTGACCCCGCAACCGTGACACGCCCCTGGGCGTGGAGTCGGACCGCCCGGTACGGGACGTGAGCGCCGGCACCGTCGAGGAACACGGCGCCGGAGGCTGGGCCCGTGGGGGCGCCGGTGTCCGGTGCCCGCAGGAGAGGGACCCATGATCAGCGTTCGCCGCGCGGCCGCCGCACTCGCGGCCGGTGCCGTGCTCAGCACCTCCGTCGCCGGAGCGGCCACCGCCGCCCCCTCGCCGACGCCCTCCCCCGCCAAGATCCCCGCCGGCCTCTACGGCACCTCGGACCCGGCCTACGACGGCGTCTGGCGCCAGTCACTCGCCTTCCTCGCCCAGCGCACCTCCGGCATCCAGCCCGCCGACCAGGCGGTCGACTGGCTGCTCGGCCAGCAGTGCGCGAACGGCGCCTTCGCCTCCTACCGCCCCGACCCCGCCAAGCCCTGCGACGCCAAGACGATGCTCGACAGCAACGCCACCGCCGTCGCCGTCCAGGCGCTGACCGCCGTGAAGCGGCAGTCCGCCGACCCGGCGAAGACGGAGAAGGCCGCCAAGGCCGGCGCCGCCTGGCTGAAGAGCGTCCAGAACAAGGACGGCGGCTGGAGCTACGTCCCCGGCGGCGCCAGCGACGCCAACTCCACCTCCATCGTCATCAGCGCCTTCGCGTCCTCCGGCGTCCGGCCCGCCGACGTGAAGTCCGCCGGCGGCAAGAGCCCGTACGACGCCCTCCTCACCTTCGCGCTGCCCTGCGCGGACCCCGCCGCCAAGGACGGCGCCGCCGCGGGCTCCTCCGCGGCGAAGGGCGACGGGGGCGCCTTCGCCTACCAGCCCGACAAGACCGGCAAGCTCTTCGCGAACGCCGACGCCACCGCCGCCGCCACCCTGGCCGGCCTCGGCAAGGGCATCACCGCCCGCGGCGCCCAGCCCCAGCAGCCCGTCACCTGCACCGACCTGCCGAAGCCGACCGCGGAGCGGGCCGCCCTCAACGGCGCCTCCTACCTCGCCGCCCGGCTCGCCACGTCCGGCCACCTCGTCACCCCGCCGATGCCGGGCGCCACCGAGACCGCCGCGCAGCCCGACTACGGCAACACCGCCGACGCCGTCGTCGCGCTCGCCGCCGCCGGGGCGAAGAAGGAGGCCGCCGGCGCGCTCGCCTGGCTGGAGAAGAACGCCGCCGCCTGGGCCAGGAGCGGCGGCCCCGCCGCCTACGCCCAGCTGGTCTTCGCCGCGCACGCCATGGACACCGACCCGCGCAGCTTCGGCACCGTCGACCTGCTCGAACAGCTCAACGCCACCGGCCCCGCCCCCAAGGCGCCCGACAACTCCCAGGCGTCCGCCGGCGCCGACGAGGACGAGTCCGGCTTCGACGTGTGGTGGATCATCGGCATCGGCATGGTCGTCGGCGTCGGCATCGGCTTCCTCCTGAGCGGCCGCAAGAAGTGAGGAACGGGCTGGCCGCGGGCGCCGCGGCGGGACTGATGCTGCTCGCCGCGGCCACGCCCGCCGAGGCGGCCGGCTACCGCTACTGGTCCTTCTGGGAGGCCCGGGGCGGCGCGACGTGGGGCTACGCCACGCAGGGCCCGGCGACCGCCCGCCCGGCCGACGGCGACACCATCGGCTTCCGCTTCGCCGTCAGCCGCGACTCCAGCGACGCCGCCCGGCCCTCCGCCGCGCCCGACTTCGCCGGCCTCTGCTCCGGCGTGGCCGCGAAGGACGGCAGCAAGCGGGTCGCGGTCGTCATCGACTTCGGCCGCCCCGAGGACGCCCCGCCCGGCGAGACGCCGCCGGCCCCGGCGCTGCGGACCGGCTGCCCGCAGGTGCGCGAGGACGCCACCGCAGCGGAGGTGCTCGCGGCGGTCGTTAAACCGCTGCGGTACGACTCCAAGGCGCTGCTGTGCGGGATCGCCGGGTATCCGGCGAAGGGCTGCGGGGAGCAGGTCGCGGACGCCGGCACGGAGCCGCCGAAGACCGGGGCGGACGCCTCGTCCCCCGCCTCCCCCTCCAGGACGCCCGCGCGGGGCGCGTCCACCACCGACTCCGGCGGCGGGCCGTCCGTCGGGCTCGTCGCGGGCGGGGCCGCCGTGCTCCTCCTCGGCGCCGCCGGTGTCTGGCAGGCCCGCCGCCGCCGCGGATGACCTCGCTCGCACGGCTGCGCGCGCCCGAGGCGAACCGGTCCAACGCCCTGCACCCCGGCGCCTGGTGGCTCTGGTCGCTCGGCCTCGCCGTGGCCGCCTCGCGCACCACCAACCCGCTGCTGCTCGGCCTGATCGTCGGCGTCGCCGGCTATGTCGTCGCCGCCCGCCGCACGGACGCGCCCTGGGCCCGCTCGTACGGCGCGTTCGTGAAGCTGGGTCTGTTCGTCGTGGCCCTGCGGGTGGTGTTCTCGCTGCTGCTCGGTTCGCCGATCCCCGGCTCGTACGAACTGTTCACGCTGCCCGAGGTGCCGCTTCCCTCGTGGGCGCAGGGCGTGCGGATCGGGGGCCGGGTCACCGCCGAGCAGGTGGTGTTCGCGGTCTACGACGGGCTGAAGCTGGCGGCCCTGCTGATCTGTGTGGGCGCGGCCAACGCGCTCGCCAGCCCGGCGCGGCTGCTCAAGTCGCTGCCCGGCGCCCTGTACGAGGCGGGCGTCGCCGTGGTCGTCGCGATGACCTTCGCCCCGAACCTCGTCGCCGACGTGGTCCGGCTGCGGACCGCCCGCCGGCTGCGCGGACGGCCGACCGGCGGGGTGCGGGCCCTGCTCCAGATCGGCCTGCCGGTCCTGGAGGGCGCGCTTGAGCGGTCGGTGGCGGTGGCCGCCTCCATGGACGCGCGCGGCTACGGCCGTACGGCGCGGGTGCCGGCCTCGGTACGGCGCACCACCCACGTGCTCACCCTCGGCGGGCTGCTCGGGGTGTGCGCCGGCTCGTACGGGCTGCTCGCCGCGCAGGGCGCCTCCTACGGGCTTCCGCTGCTGGCGGCGGGGCTCCTCGCGGCCGTCGCCGGGCTGCGGCTCGGCGGGCGGCGCGCGGCGCGCACCCGCTACCGGCCGGACCGGTGGGGTGCCCGGGCCTGGCTGGTGGCCGGGGCGGGGGTCGTCGTCGCGGTGGCGATGATCTGGGCGGGGTCGGTGGCGCCGGACGCGCTGCGGCCCGGGGTCGTACCGCTGGAGGCGCCCCAGCTGCCGCTGTGGCCGGCGGCGTCCGTGCTGATCGGGCTGCTGCCCGCGTTCGTGGCCCCCGTGCCCGCGGGGCCTGGCAAGGAGAGTGCTCGCCCGTGATCCGCTTCGAGAACGTCTCGGTGACCTACGACGGCGAGTCCGCGCCCACGCTGGACGGCGTGGACCTGACCGTGCCCGAGGGCGAGCTGGTGCTGCTCGTCGGGCCGTCGGGCGTCGGGAAGTCGACGCTGCTGGGGGCGGTGTCCGGGCTCGTCCCGCACTTCACCGGCGGCACGTTGAAGGGGCGGGTGACCGTGGACGGCCGCGACACCCGCACCCATCCGCCGCGCGAACTGGCCGACCTGGTCGGCACGGTGGGGCAGGACCCGCTCGCCCACTTCGTCACCGACACGGTGGAGGACGAGCTGGCGTACGGCATGGAGTCGCTGGGGCTCGCGCCCGCCGTGATGCGCCGGCGGGTGGAGGAGACGCTGGACCTGCTGGGGCTCGCCGATCTGCGGGACCGGCCGATCGCCACGCTGTCGGGCGGGCAGCAGCAGCGGGTCGCGATCGGCTCGGTGCTCACCCCTCATCCCAGGGTCCTCGTCCTCGACGAGCCGACCTCCGCCCTCGACCCCTCGGCCGCCGAGGACGTCCTGGCCGTCCTCCAGCGCCTGGTCCACGACCTGGGCACGACGGTCCTGATGGCGGAACACCGCCTGGAGCGGGTCGTGCAGTACGCGGACCAGGTCCTCCTGCTCCCGGACGCGGTCATGGGCCCGCCGGCCGAGGTCATGACCGTCTCCCCGGTCCGGCCGCCCGTGGTCTCCCTGGGCCGCCTGGCGGGCTGGGACCCCCTGCCCCTGTCGGTACGGGACGCGCGGCGCGCGGCGGGCCCGCTGAAGGCCCGGCTGGCGGGGCGGGAACGGCTCGCGGGCGAAGGTGTGGGGTCTGCGGTGGGTGCGGGGACGCGTATGGGTACGGGTACGGGATCTCCGGCGGGTGCGGGGACGCGTACGGGTACGAAGTCTTCGACGGGTGCGGGGACGCGTACGCGTACGGGCGCGGGATCTCCGGCGAGTGCGAGTGCGCAGGCACCTGCACCTGCGCCCGCGCCCGCGGCAGGGCTGGACGCGGCCGCCGGCCGGCCGGGCGGCGGGGCGCTGTCGTGGTTCGGGCGGTGGCGTGGCCGGTCCGCGGTCGTACCCGCCGCCGCATCCGCCGCCGAGCCCCTCGTCGAGGTCCGGGCCCTGGGGGTGCGGCGCGGGCGGGTGGAGGCGCTGCGGCGGGTGGAGCTCGCCGTGCGGGCCGGGGAGACGGTCGCGCTGATGGGGCGGAACGGTGCCGGGAAGTCGACGCTGCTCGGAACGCTGGTCGGGATGATCACGCCGACGTCCGGCAGCGTGCGGGTCGCCGGGCTCACCCCGCACACGACGGACCCGCGCGCCCTGATCCGGCAGGTCGGACTCGTACCGCAGGAGCCGCGGGACCTGCTGTACGCGGACACGGTGGCGGCGGAGTGCGCGGCCGCCGACGCGGACGCGGGGGCCGCGCCCGGAAGCTGCCGGGCGCTGGTGTCGGAGCTGCTGCCGGGCGTGGCGGACGAGACGCATCCCCGTGACCTGTCCGAGGGGCAGCGGCTCGCCCTCGCGCTGGGCGTGGTGCTGACCGCCCGGCCGCCCCTGATCCTCCTGGACGAGCCGACCCGCGGCCTGGACTACGCGGCGAAGGCCCGCCTGGTCGCGCGGCTGCGCGTGCTCGCCGCCGAGGGGCACGCGATCGTGCTGGCGACGCACGACGTGGAGCTGGCGGCCGAGCTCGCGCACCGTGTGGTGGTCGTCGCGGGCGGTGAGGTCGTCGCGGACGGCCCGACCGCCGAGGTCGTGGTGTCCTCGCCCGCCTTCTCGCCGCAGGTCGCGAAGATCCTCGCGCCGGAGCCGTGGCTCACGGTGGAGCAGGTCGAGGAGGCGCTGCGCGCATGACCCCGACCCGCCGTGCCCCTACGAGCGCCCGCGCGCCGCGGCCCATCCGGCTGGGACCCCGTTCGGTCGCCGCCCTGGTCCTGGTGTCGGTCGTCGGTCTCTTCGCCGTCGGCTGGCCGCTCTTCGCCGACGCCGGTTCGGCCGTTACGGATCACGCGGCCGACGCGCCGTGGTTCTTCGCCCTGCTGCTGCCGCTCCTCATCGCCGTCGTCGTCGCGACGATCGCCGACTGCGGGATGGACGCGAAGGCGGTGGCGATGCTGGGGGTGCTCGCCGCCGTCGGGGCGGCGCTGCGGCCCCTCGGTGCCGGGACGGCCGGCCTGGAGCCGATGTTCTTCCTGATGGTGCTGAGCGGCCGGGTCCTCGGCCCCGGCTTCGGCTTCGTGCTCGGCGCGGTGACGATGTTCGCGTCGGCGCTGCTCACGGGCGGGGTTGGTCCGTGGATGCCGACGCAGATGCTGGCGATGGGCTGGTTCTCGATGGGCGCGGGGCTGCTGCCGGGCGCGGGCCGTGACCGGGGCGTCGGCCGCGCCGGGGGCCGGGGGGAGCTGTGGATGCTGTCCGCGTACGGGTTCGTGGCGGCGTTCGCGTACGGCACGGTCACCAATCTGTACGGGTGGGTGACGGTCGGCGGCATGGAGCTCGGGATCTCCTTCCAGCCGGGCGCCCCGGCGCACGAGAACCTGGTGCGCTTCCTGGCCTTCGTCGTGGCCACCTCCCTCGGCTGGGACCTCGGGCGCGCCGTCCTCACCGTCGTCCTCACGCTGACCGTGGGCGGACCGCTGCTGCGGGCGCTGCGGCGGGCCACGCGCCGCGCGAACTTCGAGGCCCAGGTCACATTCGAGGCTCCCGGAAAGGGGCTCCGGGGTGAGGCCCCTCATAGGACCCAGGTCACGTACGACACGGAATAGTAGCGGTGGGCGTTTCTCCCATATCACCCCATAGGGGGCGCTGACCTGCACAGGTGGCGCCCCCCTGGACCCCCTGTCCCGCTCCCGCGCACCCCCTCCCAGTCCGAACCTTCCTCGTACCGGGGGTGATTGCGCGGCCCTGCCGGGTTTGCTTCTCTGGTGGACGTCGCCAGGCAGCCGGTGCTCGTCGCAGCACCACGGCCGGCCGGTTCCCCCCAGTTCCCGGGACTCCCGGGCCCTGGTTCCGGCATGCCGAAAACGCCCGGCGCACCCCATGTCCCCGACGTTAGGTATGACGTTTTGTTCCGCTCGATCGCCACTCGCGCCGTCTCCCGCAAGAAGACCTTCGCCGTCTCCGCCGCCGTCCTCATCGGCGCCTCGGGCGCGGTGCTCGGCAACACGGGTACGGCCTCGGCCGCCACCCCGCAGGAGATCGCTCGAAAGATCGTGCCGCCGTCGCAGTTCGCGTCCTTCAGCAAGATCGTCGAGCACGAGTCCGGCTGGAACCACACCGCCACCAACTCCTCCAGCGGCGCCTACGGCCTGGTCCAGGCCCTGCCGGCCTCGAAGATGGCCTCGGCCGGCTCCGACTGGAAGACGAACCCCGCCACGCAGATCAAGTGGGGTCTCGACTACATGAACGACCGCTACGGCTCCCCGAACGCCGCCTGGAACTTCTGGCAGACCCACGGCTGGTACTGAGCAACACCCCCAGCCGCGCCGCAAGGCCCCGCCCTCCCTTCGGAGGGGCGGGGCCTGCGGCGTTTCCCGGCGGGGCCCGCGGCGTCTCCCGACGGGCCTGCGGCGTTTCCCGGCGGTCCGCGGCGTTTCCCGGCGGTCCGCGGCGTTTCCCGGCGGGTCCGCGGCGGCGCCCGCCGGCTCCCCGGCCGCGTCCCCCGCCGCCCGGCCGCGTCCCCCCGCAGCCCGGCTGGACCTACAGCCGCTGGATGATCGTGCCCGTCGCCAGCGCGCCGCCCGCGCACATCGTGATCAGGGCGAATTCCTTGTCCGCGCGCTCCAGCTCGTGCAGGGCCGTCACGACGAGCCGCGCCCCCGTCGCGCCCACCGGGTGGCCGAGGGCGATCGCGCCGCCGTTGACGTTGACCTTCTCCAGTCCGTCCAGGTCCCGGTCGAACTCCTGCGCCCAGCTGAGCACCACCGATGCGAACGCCTCGTTGATCTCGACGAGGTCGATGTCCCTGAGGGACATCCCGGCCTTCCCGAGGACGGCCCGGGTCGCGTCGATGGGCCCGTCGAGGTGGTAGTGCGGGTCGGACCCCACGAGGGCCTGGGCGACGATCCGGGCGCGGGGGCGGAGCTTCAGGGCGCGGGCCATGCGCTTGGAGGCCCACATCAGGGCGGAGGCGCCGTCGGAGATCTGGGAGGAGTTCCCGGCGGTGTGGACGGCGGTCGGCATGACCGGCTTGAGCCGGGCCAGCGCCTCCATGCTGGTGTCGCGCAGCCCCTCGTCGCGGTCGACCAGCCGCCACATGCCCTGCCCGGCGGCCTGCTCCTCCTCCGTGGTGGGCACCTGGACGGCGAAGGTCTCGCGTTTGAAACGCTCCTCGGACCAGGCGACGGCGGCCCGCTCCTGGGACAGCAGACCGAGCGCGTCCACGCGTTCGCGGGTGAGGCCGCGCCGGCGGGCGATGCGCTCGGCGGCCTCGAACTGGTTGGGCAGGTCGACGTTCCACTCGTCGGGGAAGGGCTTGCCCGGCCCGTGCTTGGAGCCGGAGCCGAGCGGCACCCGGCTCATCGCCTCGACGCCGCAGGAGATGCCGATGTCGATGACGCCGGCGGCGACCATGTTGGCCACCATGTGGCTCGCCTGCTGCGAGGAGCCGCACTGGGCGTCGACGGTGGTGGCCGCGGTCTCGTACGGCAGGCCCATGGTGAGCCAGGCGGTGCGGGCGGGGTTCATGGACTGTTCGCCGGCGTGGGTGACGGTGCCGCCGACGATCTGCTCGACGCAGTCGGCGGGGATGCCGGTGCGGCCGAGGAGCTCGCGGTAGGTCTCGCCGAGGAGGTAGGCGGGATGGAGGTTGGCGAGCGCGCCTCCGCGCTTGCCGATGGGGGTGCGTACGGCTTCGACGACGACGGGTTCCGCGGCCATGAGCTCGTCCTCTCCTCGCCCGGCGGGGTGTCCCGGCACCCGCACCGGTCGACGTCACGTGACACTCGTACGAGCACTAGTCAGAGAACTAGTACGCGTTCTAGTTCTCCGTGCAGTCTTATGACTGCTACCGCCGGTACGCAAGGGTCGGGGACGCAACAGTTCCCGCCGTTCTCCTTGCTACTTGTAGAACTCGTTATTACCTTTCCGGGGCCGACGGCCGCATCTTCTGATGCCCCATCAGATAATGGAGTGTGTTGCCGATGTCCTGCCCCCACCTCTCCGAAGGGTTCGACGCCACCGACCCCGACCTGCTCCAAGGCCGCGTCCCCCACCCGGAGTTCGCGCGGCTCCGGCGCACCGCTCCCGTCTGGTGGTGCGCCCAGCCCCCCGGCGTCACCGGCTTCGCCGACGGGGGCTACTGGGCCGTGACCCGGCACGCCGACGTCAAGTACGTCTCCACCCGGCCCGAGTTGTTCTCCTCCCACGAGAACACCGCCGTCATCCGCTTCAACGAGCACATCACCCGGGACCAGATCGAGGTCCAGAAGCTGATCATGCTCAACATGGATCCGCCCGAGCACACCCGGGTCCGCCAGATCGTCCAGCGCGGCTTCACCCCGCGTGCCGTCCGCAGCCTGGAGAACGCGCTGCGCAGCCGTGCCCGCGCCGTCGTCGAGGAGGCGCGGGCCTCGGCGGGACCGGACGGCGCCTTCGACTTCGTCACCCGGGTCGCCGTCGAGCTGCCGCTCCAGGCCATCGCCGAACTCATCGGCGTACCGCAGGAGGACCGGGCCCGGATCTTCGACTGGTCGAACAAGATGGTCGCCTACGACGACCCCGAGTACGCCATCACCGAGGAGATCGGCGCCGAGGCCGCGATGGAGCTCATCGGCTACGCGATGAACCTGGCCGCCGCCCGCAAGCAGTGCCCGGCCCAGGACATCGTGAGCCGGCTGGTCGCCGCCGAGGGCGAGGGCAACCTCTCCTCCGACGAGTTCGGCTTCTTCGTGCTGCTGCTCGCCGTCGCCGGCAACGAGACCACCCGCAACGCCATCAGCCACGGCATGCACGCCTTCCTCACCCACCCCGACCAGTGGGAGCTCTACAAGCGCGAACGGCCCTCGACCGCCGCCGAGGAGATCGTGCGCTGGGCGACCCCGGTGGTGTCCTTCCAGCGGACCGCCACCGAGGACACCGAGCTCGGCGGGCAGAAGATCCGCAAGGGTGACCGGATCGGCCTCTTCTACTCCTCAGCCAACAACGACCCCGAGGTCTTCGAGAACCCCGAGACCTTCGACATCACCCGCGACCCGAACCCTCACCTCGGATTCGGCGGCGGCGGGCCCCACTTCTGCCTCGGCAAGTCCCTCGCCATCAAGGAGATCGAGCTGATCTTCGAGGCGCTCGCCGACGAACTGCCCGACCTGACCCTCGCGGGCGACCCGCGCCGGCTGCGGGCGGCCTGGCTCAACGGCATCAAGGAACTCCAGGTCAGGGTGGCGTAGGACGACCCGTCACGGGACCGCGTCGGGGCGCGCGAGGGGAACCGGAAGATCCGCTCGCGCGTCCGAGCAGGCATGCGGGGGACACACCGAACGCACGGACACCACGGAACGCGCCGGGCGCGCCGGCTCCTGGCCCTGTTCGTCGCGCTGCTCGCGCTCCAGCTCGGCTCGCTCGTCGCGCCGGCGTACGCGTGCGGCTGCGGCGCCATGGTCACCGACGGCATGGCACGCATCGGCGTCGACCGCGAGACCTCGGCCGTCCACTGGGACGCGCGCACCGGCACCGAGCAGATCGTCATGCGCCTCACCGTGCACGGCGACGCCGAGGAGGCCGCCTGGATCATGCCGGTGCCGCGCCGGGCCGACGTCACCCTCGGCGACCCGGAACTCTTCCGACAACTCGACCGGCTCACCGCGCCCGAGCGCAGGACCCGCCACTACTTCTGGCCGCGCGGCCGTGACTGGCCCTTCTCCGCCGGCGACGCAGACGGCGCGGGCGCCATGCCCGGGACGGACGGCGGACCCGGAGTCGGCGTCGTCGGCCGCGAGCGGCTCGGCCCCTTCGACGTGGCCCGGCTGACCGCCACCGACCCGGACGCGCTCGGCGACTGGTTGCGCCGCAACGGCTTCCGGCTCTCCGACCGGCTCGCCACCGAACTGCGCCCCTACGTCGACCGGAAGTGGGAGTACGTCGCCGTCCGCCTGGCCCCCGAGAAGACGGGCGAGCGGCTGTACGGCGCCCTCGACCCGCTCGCGATCACGTTCCGCAACGACACCCCCGTGTATCCGATGCGGCTGTCCCGGCTGGCGAAGACCCCGCAGTCCCTCGGGCTGTTCGTGCTCGCCGACCACCGGATGGAACCGGAGGGCAGCATCGGCGGCGACCGCCCCGAGGTGCGGTTCGCGGGCGCCGTCGACGAGCCGGAGGGCGCCCTGGCCCGGCTCACCGGCCCCGGTCCCGTCTACCTCACCGCCCTCGACCAGTCCTTCCCCGAGCCCGCCCGCATCGACGGCGACCACGAACTCGTCCGCGCGGCGGCCGACACCCCGTACCGCGAGGTGATCTGGAAGGACCGCCTGTGGACGGTCGGCGGCGGCGTCCCGGTCTGGCTGCTCACCGTCGGCGGCGCGCTGCTGCTCCTCACGGCGGGCGGCTTCGCGACGGCCCGGGCGCGGCGCACGCGGGCGCGGCGCACGCCGCTCCGACGCGTTTAGGCCGGGCTCGCCCGGGCCCGGCCCGCGCGGGCCGAGGCCGGTGTACGTTCGGCCGCATGAGCAACGATCAGGACCGATGGACCACCGTCGACCACTACCTCACCGACCTGCTCGCCCCCGCCGACGAGGCGCTGACCGCGGCCCTCGCCGACTCCGCGGCCGCCGGACTGCCCGAGATCGCCGTCGCCCCCAACCAGGGCAAGCTGCTCCACCTGCTCGTCGCGGCGCAGGGCGCGAAGAACGTCCTGGAGATCGGCACCCTCGGCGGCTACAGCACCATCTGGCTGGCCCGCGCGCTGCCCGCCGACGGGCGGCTGGTCACGCTGGAGTACTCCCCCGCCCACGCGGACGTGGCCCGCGCCAACATCGCCCGCGCCGGCCTCGACAAGGTCGTCGAGGTGCGGACCGGCGCGGCGCTCGACACCCTCCCGCTCCTGGAGCAGGAGGGCGCGGGCCCGTTCGACTTCGTCTTCGTCGACGCCGACAAGGTCAACAACCCGCACTACGTCTCCTGGGCCCTCCGGCTGTCCCGGCCCGGCACCCTCATCGTCGTCGACAACGTCGTGCGGGGCGGCCGGGTCGCCACTGCGGCCCCGGACGACCCGGCGATCACCGGGACCCGCGAGACGTTCGAACTCATCGCCGGGGAGCCCCGGTTGGACGCCACGGCGGTCCAGACCGTCGGCACGAAGGGCTACGACGGGTTGCTGCTCGTCCGTGTGGTGAGCTGATCCACGACCGATGCACGGGCCGGTCCGTGAGCCGGTCCCGGGGGCAGTCCGCCAGCCGGTCCACAGGGCCGGTGCACGGGCCGGCCGGCCGGCCAGGGACGGTGGGGCGGCCCCTCAGGCGCGGTGGGCCGGTCCGTGGCCGATCCGGCGAGGGGGTCGGTGCGCGGGCTGGTCCGCCCGGGGTGGTGGGCCGGTCCGTGGCCGGATCCGTCAGCGGTCCGCCCGGGCGCGCCAGCCGGTGAAGAGCGGCACCTCGCCCGTGCCGTCGAGGACCACGACGCCGAAGGGCCGGTCGAAAGCGATCCGTTCGACCCGACGCTGCCGGGGCGCGGCGGCGCCGCGGGTCATCGCGACCACGGTGACAGCGGCCGCCTCCACGCCCTCCTCCGCGATCTCCACCAGCGCCTCCTGGACCGCCGCGGAGACGTACAGCGGCACCGGCGAGAGGCCGGAGAAGTCGGCGTCCGGCCGTACGGCCCGGCCGATGCCGAGCGCGGGCAGCCGCGCGTACACGTCGGTGCGGGTACGGAGGGTGAAGCGGGGCAGCGCGAGGTCGACGGCCTCGGCCCGTACCGGCATGCGGGCGGCGGGCCCGGCCCAGGCCAGGGGCAGCACCTCGGCGGGCCCGCAGCCCTCCTCGCCGAGCACGAACCGCACGCGGACCGTGTCCCCGGCACAGGGCAGCTCGACCACCGTGGCGCCGCCGAAGCGCCAGGCCCGGTGCGCCGGGATCCGCTGGTGCATGGTCGGTACGAGAGCTGTGGCGCCGTGGCCGGCGGTGAACGGCTCGTCCCGGGTGAGGTGCGCCGGGAACCGGCTCAGCCACGCGGCCTTCAGGGCCAGGGCCCCGGCCAGGACCAGGTCCTCACCGCCGTCCAGCCTCACCGGCAGCGCCTCGACGCGACCGCCGGTGGCCCCGCGCACCCAGGCGTCGATCTCCCGCTGGGCCTGCGCGCCGAGCGTCCCGAAGCCGACGCCGGGCAGCCGGTCGCGGAACTCCGGGCGCAGCGGCACCCGGCTCCACACCCCCGTGGCGAGCGCGACCCCGTCGGCCGGTCCCCGCGCGAACGCCCCGCCGGTCCGGTCCCGTCCGGTCGCCGCGTCGGTCCCGTCCGGTCCGGCCACGGCTCCGGTCCGGCCCAGCGCGCTCACCGCGTCGGCGGCCTCGGGTCCCGCGACTCCGAGCACCTCGCGCAGCTCCCCCGCCGTCTCGCCGCCCGCCCCGGACGCCACGGCGGCGAGCGCCAGCCACAGCCCGGCCGGCGAGCAGACGAAGTCGTCGTCGCCGAGCAGCGGCAGCCACCGCCCGGCCAGTGCCCGGATCCGTTCACCCGCGGTCATATCCTGCCCCTCATGAGCATCGTGAAGATCAACGTACTGACCGTCCCGGCCGAGCAGCGCGAGGTCCTGGAACAGCGCTTCGCGTCCCGCGCCGGTGCCGTCGAGGGCTCGGACGGCTTCGAGTGGTTCGAACTGCTGCGTCCGCTGGAGGGCACCGACCAGTACCTGGTGTACACCCGCTGGCGCAGCGAGGAGGACTTCCAGAACTGGATGAACGGTTCCATGAAGGCCGCGCACGAGGGCGGCGCGGACCGCCCGAAGCCGGCGGCGACCGGCTCCACCCTGTGGTCGTTCGAGGTGGTGCAGCAGGCGGCCCCCAAGAACTGAGCTGCGCGGCGGGTCGTGCGCGCCGCACAATGGCGCGCATGACCTGGACCTTCTCCCCCGAGCGCGTCGACACCCCGGACGCCACCGCTCTGCGCCGCGACTACTTCGGCGATGTCGCGGGCCGCTACTACGGCCGCGTCCTGGCCGAGGACGAGTACGACGAGGAGATGATCGACGAGGGTCTTGACCTGCTCGCCCCGCCCGCCGGCGCGTTCCTCGTCGGCCGTCACGAGGGCAAGCCGGCCGCCTGCGGCGGAGTGGTCCTCCTGGACGCCGAACGGGCCGAGCTCACCCGGGTGTTCATCCGCCCGGCCTTCCGCGGCACCGGCGGCGCCGGTCTCCTCCTGAACGGCCTGGAGGACGCGGCCCGCGCGCTCGGCGCCCGCCGCATGGTCCTCAACACCCGTCTGGACCTCGTGGAGGCGCGGGCGCTGTACGTGCGGCACGGGTACGCGGAGATACCGGCGTACTGCACCGGTCCCTATATGGAGATCTGGTACGGCAAGGAGCTCTGAAGGAGCGGGCCTCCTGATCCGCCCGGCCTCGACGGCTACGCGTGGTGGTCGCGGGGCGGTCCGGCCGTGCGGGGCCGTTCCGCGTCCGAGCCGCCGAGTTCGGCGGTCAGCTCCTCCACCAGGCGGACGAGGTCGGTGGGCCGCTCCGGTCCCCACCAGTCGCCGAGGAGTTCGGCGAGCGAGTCCTCGCGCGCCTTGGCGAGCCGTACCGCCGTCCGCGCCCCCTCCTCGGTGAGGACCAGCTGGATCCCCTCACGGGCCACCAGACGGCGCTCCTCCAGTTGCCGGGCGGCCTCGGTGATCGCCCGCAGCGGTACGGGAGTGGTGTCGGCGAGCCGGCCGGGCTCGACGGTGCCGTGGCGGCGCACCCGCAGCAGCAGCCAGCTCGCGGCGGGCAGCAGGTCGAGGCCGGCGCGGGCGGTGATCTTCTCGTAGATGTGCTTGCGGCCCTCGCGGGAGCCGAGCACGGACAGGGCGCGGGCGCATTCGTCGTAGGAGGAGCGCTCGACGGGGTTGGAGGCCAGGGTCTGGCTGGGGTCGGGCGCGGTGACGGAGCCGCGCAGCCGGTCCTCCTTCAGGAACCAGGCGATGACGAAGGCCACGAGGACGACGGGCGCCGCGTACAGGAAGACGTCGGTGATGGAGGTCGCGTACGCGTGGACCACCGACGGCCGCAGCGGGGGCGGGAGCGCCGCCATGGCGCGCGGGTCGGCGGCCACCGTGCCGGCGTCGACGCCCGGCGGCAGCGGCTGTCCGGCGAGGGCGTCGTCGAGCTTGTCGGTGAGCCGGTTGGTGAAGACGGTGCCGAAGATCGCGACGCCGAAGGAGGCGCCGATGGAACGGAAGAAGGTGGCGCCCGAGGTGGCGACGCCCAGGTCCTCGTAGGCGACGGCGTTCTGCACGACGAGGACGAGCACCTGCATGACCAGGCCCAGTCCGGCGCCGAAGACGAAGAAGAACAGGCTCATCGTCCAGGTGGAGGTGGTCTCCGTCAGCTCGTTGAGCAGGAGCAGGCCGAGGGCGGTGACCGCCGTGCCGGCGATCGGGAAGACCTTCCAGCGGCCGGTGCGGGAGACGATCTGGCCGGAGCCGGTCGAGGTGATCAGCATGCCGAGCACCATGGGCAGCATGTGCACGCCGGACATGGTGGGGCTGACGCCCTGCACGACCTGGAGGAAGGTCGGCAGGTAGGTCATCGCGCCGAACATCGCGAAGCCGACGACGAAGCTGATGACCGAGACCAGCGTGAAGGTCCTGATCCGGAACAGCTTGAGGGGCAGGACGGGCTCCGCGGCCCGCCGCTCCACGGACACGAACCACACGAGGAGCACCGCTCCCAGGACCGCGAGGCCGATGATCTGCGCCGAGCCCCAGTCCCAGGTGGTGCCGCCGAGGGAGGCGACCAGGACCAGGCAGGTGGCGACGGAGGCGATGAGGAAGGTGCCGAGGTAGTCGATGCGGTGGCGGGTGCTGCGGACCGGGATGTGCAGGACGGCGGCGATGACGAAGAGGGCGACGACGCCGATCGGCAGGTTGATGTAGAAGACCCAGCGCCAGGAGAGGTGCTCGGTGAACAGGCCGCCGAGGAGGGGGCCGAGGACGCTGGTGGCGCCGAAGACGGCACCGAAGAGACCCTGGTAGCGGCCGCGTTCGCGGGGCGAGACGAGGTCGCCGACGATCGCCATGGACAGCACCATGAGCCCGCCGCCGCCGAGGCCCTGGACGGCGCGGAAGGCGATGAGCTGGGGCATGTTCTGGGCGATGCCGCAGAGCGCCGAGCCGATGAGGAAGAGCACGATGGCGCCCTGGAAGAGCTTCTTGCGCCCGTACTGGTCGCCGAGCTTGCCCCAAAGGGGGGTGGCGGCGGTGGAGGCCAGCATGTAGGCGGTGACGACCCAGGACAGGTGCTCCATGCCGCCGAGCTCGCTGACGATGGTCGGCAGGGCGGTGGACACGATGGTCTGGTCGAGTGCGGCGAGGAGCATGCCGAGCAGCAGCGCGCCGATCGCGACGACGACGGTGCGGTGGCTCTGTGCCGCTCCCGGTACGGGGCCTTCGCCGGCGTGCGGCGCGCGTACTTCCTGGGCCATGGGCGTCTCCTCCGGTCCGGGCCGCTGGCTCCGATCCTCTCCATCCTGGAGGGTTTGTGCCGTTATGGCCTGCGGAGGGGTGCACAGGGGACAGCTGTTCACCCCGTGGCGGCGGCCGGGCTGCATAATCGCTCGGAACTGACCGGGGAGGGACCCAACGATGTCCGGACACGCCTGTCCTGAATGTGGTGCACACAGACCTGGCCCGCGCTGCGCCTGCGGGCGCGGCGCGGAGGCGGCGGCCGCCGCCGAGCCCCTGGCGACGTCCCAGCCCGCCGCGCCGTCCGACCCCGTGGCGCCGTCCGAGCCCGTGGCGCCGGAGGACTTCGATCCCTTGCGGGTCAGGCCGTACGTGACGCTGGGGACGGCGGAGGGCACGGCCCGGGGGGCAGCGACGGAGGACGTGACGGCGGTGCTGCCGGTGGGGGCGGGGCAGGCCGTGGGGGCGCGGCCCTCGTCGCCCGAGGCACCGACGGAGGTGCGGGCGGCGGAGGCAGGGGCCACTGAGGTACGGGCGACCGAGGTGCGGGTGACTGAGATACGGGCGGCGGCGCCAGGGCCGGTGGCCGCGCCCGGGGAAGCGCCGGCACCGATACCGGCGCCGATACCACCGACGGCGGTGCTGCCGTCCCCGTACGCGGGCGGATCCGGGCCGCAGGGCGGCGATGGGTACGAGGGGAGCGCCTACGGGGCGGCCGGCGGGTACGGGGCCGATGCACACGGGGCCGAGGGGTACGAGCCCGGCGGCTACGAGCCCGACGGGTACGGGGCCGATGCGCACGGGGCCGAGGGGTACGAACCCGGTGGCTACGAGCCCGATCGGTACGAGCCGGCGCTCACGCTGGCGTACGCCCCCGAGGAGCACTCGGGGCGCGCGCGGGGCCGGGGCCGGGCGGCCCTGATCGCCGCCGTGGTCGCGGCGGCGGTCGTCGGCACCGCCGTCCTGGCCACGGTACTGATCGGCGGCGACGACAGCGACACCGACGACCGCGCCACCGTCCCCGAGGTCACCACCAGCGCGTCCGAGAACGTGGCCGTCTCCGAGGCGCCGATCACCAGCCGTTCCCCCTCGGCATCCGCCTCGGCGACCGCGGCCCCGGAGGCGACCTCCGCGTCCGCCTCCCCCTCCGCCACGGCATCCGCCACCGCGACCGGCACCGGCTCCTCGGCGCCCGCGGCCCCCGGGGCGCCCGCCACGCGGACCGCCACGCCGACGAGCGCGAGCGCGGTGCCTCCGACCACGGCCCCGGCCACCGAGGCGCCGACCCTGAGCCTCGGGTCCACGGGCCCGGAGGTGGAGGAACTGCAGCGGCGGCTGCGGGAGGCATGGGTGTACGACGGGCCGGTGAACGGCTCGTACACGAGGAAGGTGGAGCGCGCGGTCGCGCTCTACCAGTCGTACCAGTACATCGAGGAGGACCCGCGGGGCGTCTACGGCCCGTACACGCGCCGAGCCCTGGAGGCGGAGACGACGGGGCAGTGAGGCAACGGGGCAGTGAGCCGGCGGGGGTCCCGCCATGCGGACGGGACTGGCGGGGCGGCCCCTCGTTTTGTATCGTGGAGGAACAAAGTGGCCCCGCTCGCACTCCCTGACCGGCGAGCGGGACCGCTCTGTATTCGTCTCCGACCACCCCTCCTGGAGATCCCTTATGCCCGCCACCACCCCGGCGACGCTTACCGCACGTGCCCTGCTGCTCGACATGGACGGCACGCTCGTCAACTCCGACGCCGTCGTGGAGCGCTGCTGGCGGCGCTGGGCGGAGCGGGAGGGACTCGACCCCGCCGAAGTGCTGAAGGTGGTGCACGGCCGGCAGGGATACGCCACGATGGCCGCCCTGCTGCCGGACCGGCCGATGGAGCAGAACCTCGCCGACAACCGGGCCATCCTCGCCGAGGAGACCGCCGACCTCGACGGGGTGGTGCCGGTGCCGGGCGCGCCCGCCTTCATGGCCGCGCTCGCCACCGTGCCGCACGCCCTCGTCACCTCGGCCGACGAAGCGCTGGCGCAGGCCCGAATGGGCGCGGCGGGCCTCGCGATGCCGGACACCCGGGTCACCGCCGAGTGCGTCGGCGCGAGCAAGCCGGACCCCGAGGGCTTCCTCAAGGGGGCGGCCGCGCTGGGCTTCGCCCCCGAGGACTGCGTGGTCTTCGAGGACTCCGAGGCGGGCATCCAGGCGGGCCGCGCGGCCGGCATGCGCGTGGTCGGCGTGGGTCCCCGGGCCGCCGCCTTCGCCCCCGACGTCCACGTAGGGGATCTCACCGGCGTACGGGTGGAGCGGGGCCCCGACGGCACGCTCACTCTCGCCTTCTCCGCCGCGCGGGCGGCGTAGCCCGGGGCGCGTCCTCCCCCCGCTCGCGCACAGGTCCCGGCCCGGGGGCGGGCTGGTTATGGCCGTCCGGCGCGGGCGAATCGTAGGCGTCGGGAGCGGGCGGACCATGGGGCTCCGGCGCGGGCGGATCGTCGTCGTACCGTGCGGACGCGCGGGGACCGTCCCCGCCGCCTTCCTCCGGCCGGTGACGGACGAGCCGGCCCCGGGCGACCAGTTCCAGGGTGACGGCGACCGCGACCGCCTGGACGAGCAGCAGCGCGACGAGCACGAAGAGCTGCACCGCGCCCGCGCGCAGCGGTGACGCCCCGCCGAGGAGCATGCCGACGAAGGCACCCGGAAGAGTGACGAGTCCGACCGTCCGGGTCTGGTCCATGCCCGGCAGCAGGGCGTCCGACGCGGCCTCGCGCGCCACCTCCAGGCGGGCCTCGCGTTCCAGTAGGCCGATCGCGAGCCCGGCCTCCACCTCGCCCTTCCGCTGGGACAGCTCGTCGAGCGCGCGGCGCCCGCCGAGGACGGTGGCGGTGAGCGCGCCGCCGATGAGGATGCCGGTGACGGGGATCAGGGTGATCCCCTTCAGGGGGACGAGGCCGGTGAGCAGGAGGGCCGCGACGACCGGGGCGACACCGGCGGCGATGGGGACGGCGGCCCACCGCCAGGCACGGCCGGGCGCGGGGACGACGCGCCGGCCGGCGGTCCGTACGGCCACCGCGTACATCAGCAGCAGGAAGCAGAGCAGCAGCGGCAGCGAGCGGACGACCCAGCCGATCACGAGGGAGACGGCGACGAGCTGGACGGCCGCCCGTGCTCCGGCCGTCAGCGTGTCGCGGGCGCGGCCGAGCCGGGCGAGGGCGACGACTCCGGCGGCCACGGCGAGCAGGACGGCCAGAACCGCACCGAAGGTGACATTCACGTCCAGAAGCACGGCCCAACCCTAGGGTGCCGTGGCCCGCCCGCCGCCCGATCCCCGTGCGGCGGCCGGAACCTGTCCATCCCTCACCCCGATTCCCCCGCCGATCCCTCACCCCCGCACCCCTTGATGTGACGTGCACATGTCGCCACGCTGTTACCTGGTGCACCCCCCAGGGAAACCCGGCGCCGCCACGATGACCGAGCCGTCCGGCAAGGTCCCCCCACATCAAGGGAGTTCGCATGTCCGCCGTCCGCGTCTACGCGCGTCGAGCCGCCGTCCTCGCCGCCTCCGCCGCCGTCACCGCCACGGGCCTGCTCGCCACCGCCCCCGCCGCCCAGGCCGCCCCGCCGACCCCGGTCAGCGCGGCCACCGCCCGGACGTACCTGAGCTCGCTCACGGTGAAGGCGGAAGGTTCCTCCACCGGTTACAGCCGGGACCTCTTCCCGCACTGGATCACCCAGTCGGGCACCTGCAACACGCGTGAGGTGGTGCTCAAGCGGGACGGCGTCAACGTCGTGACCGACTCCAATTGCGCGTCAGTGAGTGGGAGTTGGTACTCGGAGTACGACGGGGTCACCTGGACCCTCGCCTCCGACATCGACATCGACCACGTCATCCCGCTGGCCGAGGCATGGCGGTCGGGCGCCAACTCCTGGACCACCAGTCAGCGGCAGTCCTTCGCCAACGACCTGACGCGCCCGCAGCTCATCGCGGTCACGGACAACGTCAACCAGGCGAAGGGCGACCAGGACCCGGCGGAGTGGCTGCCGCCGCGCACCTCGTACCGCTGCACGTACGCGCGGATGTGGGTGCACGTCAAGTACCACTGGAACCTCAGCGTCGACTCGGCGGAGAAGAGCGCGCTGCAGTCGGTCCTCAACGCCTGCTGATTCCACTCGGCACCAAAAAGGGTCTGTTGTTGAACTTGCAAGTAATAGTGAGGGATGCCTAACCTGAGGGCCTCATCGGTGCACCGTCCCCCATGACCCGTGCGCTCCGCACGGGCCGGACCGAAGGAGCCTTCCCCCATGAACTCGCTTGCGAGCCGCCTGAACCAGGCCCAGCCCTACGCGCTCGGCCTCTTCCGGATCGTCATCGGCCTGCTCTTCGCCTGCCACGGCGCCGCCTCGCTCTTCGGCGTGCTCGGGGGCGCCGGCGGCAGTGGCGCCACCCTGCCGGCCGGCAGCTGGCCGGGCTGGTACGCGGCCGTCATCCAGCTCGTCGCGGGCGCCCTGGTCATCCTCGGCCTCGGCACCCGCGGCGCGGCGTTCCTCGCCTCCGGCTCCATGGCCTACGCGTACTTCGACGTCCACCAGCCGCAGGCCCTCTTCCCCCTCCAGAACGCCGGCGAGCCCGCCGCCCTCTTCTGCTGGGCCTTCCTCCTCCTGGTCTTCACGGGCCCGGGCGCCCTGGCCCTCGACACCCTCTTCCGCCCCCGCACCGCGACGTCCGGCACCCAGCCGGAGGGCGAGGACCGAAAGACGGCACCGGCCACCGCGTGAGGCCGACGCAGGCCACCGAAGCGGGCGCGAAGCAGGGTGAGGGCGGCGCGGTGAGCCCGTGACAGGGACGCCCCGGCGAGGCGACGGCCGGTCCCAGGGCTACCCCCCGAGCGGCCCGGAGCGACGGCCGGTCCCACGGCTGCCCCCGAACGGGACGCGCGAGCGGACTGGGACACCAGAGCGGCCCGGGACACCGAGCGACCCGGGACACCAGAGCGGACCGGGACACCCGAGCGACCCGGGACACCTGACGGGGCTGGGGCACCGAGCGACCCGGGCCAGCTGAGCGGACCGGGACACCCGGGCGACCCGGGGCACCCGAGCGGGCCGGGCCACGAGCCCCGAAACCCGGCTGCGGGCCGCGCCCGGGACTCCCCCTCAGTCCGGGCCGGCGGGAACCCTGGCCGACCGGCGCCCTGGCGGCGGCGCCGGGCCGGGCCCCGTACCGTCACCTCCGGGCCGCCCCCGGGCCGTTCCGCGGCCCCGTCGGCGGCGGCCCGGCCGCCCCCGCGTAGGCTCTGGCGCTGTGAACGTGCTCGACGGCACGGGGTGGTCACTGCAGTCGCTGACCGCGGGCCCGTGGATCTACGCGGCGGTGACGACGTCGATCCTGCTCGACGTCTTTCTGCCGGTGCTGCCGAGCGGCATCCTCGTGGTCACCGCCGCCACGGCCGCCGCCGGTGCCGCCACGGCGACGACGGCCGGTGCCGCCGGGGCCGTCGCCGAGGTGCCGTACGCCCCGGCCCTGCTGCCCCTCCTGCTCTGCGCGGCCACCGCCTCCGTGCTCGGCGACCTCGCCGCGTACCGCCTGGCCCGGCGCGGCGGGACGCGGCTCGGTCGCGTCGTCACCCGCTCGCGCCGCCTCACCGTGGCGCAGGAACGTCTCGGCGAGACACTGGCCCGTGGCGGCGGCCTGCTCGTCGTCCTCGCCCGCTTCGCCCCCGCCGGCCGCTCGGTCGTCTCCCTCGGCGCGGGCGCGACCGGGCGCCGACTGCGTGACTTCCTGCCCTGGTCGGCCCTGGCGGCCGCGGTGTGGGCGACCTACGGCGTAGGTCTCGGCTGGCTCGGCGGCCGCTGGCTGGGCGCGACCTGGCTCGGCGCCTGCGTGCCCGTGCTGGCGCTCTTCCTCGCAGGCACGCTGGCGGCCTGTGTCATACGGCGTCCGGCTGCGGCTCCCGCTCCGGCGGCCTGACCGGCCTCGCCGGCCGCGCCGGGTGCGCGGCGTGCGCGGGGTGCGCGCCGCGGATCTCCAGGTCATCGAGGAGGCGGGCCGTGGCCTCGGCGATCTCGTCCACGGCCCGGTCGAACACCTCCCGGTTGTGCGCGGCGGGCGCGCGGAAGCCGGAGACCTTGCGGACGAACTGCAGCGCGGCGGCGCGCACGTCGTCCTCGGTGGCCTCGTGGGGCAGGGCGGGCGGTCGGAGTGTCTTGATGCTGCGGCACATGCCTCCAGTGTGACGCGCACCACTGGCAGCGCCGCATCCGACGACGTCGGGCCCCAGGAAAGAGCCTCAGGTCGGACACCGGTCCCCTACCGCCCGGCCCCCGGACCACGAGCCCCGACCCCGCCCGCAACACCTACCACGGCCCCAGCCCGGCGCCATGGGCCCCAGCCCGTCCCCCAGCCCCGGACCACGAGCCGGGCCCCGTCCCACCTCCCCGAACCCGCGACCGGCCCCCGTCCCACCTCCCCGGACCCGCGGCGGGCGCCCCCACGCTCCGACCGCCCGCCTCGCATCCCCGGCCCGGAGCAGCACCAGCCAGCCCATCTCTCCCCCTCCTCTCCCCCTCCCCCTCTCACATGCCCAGGCTCCGCCGGCTCCGGGCGTTGATCTCCGCGGCCCGGGCGCGCAGCTCCCGCAGGGGTGTGGCGAGCTGGACGTCGGCGGGCTCGGCCGCCCACGCGCGGCCGCCCCGCACGGGGCGGATCAGGAAGCGGCCGGCGACGCTGTCGACGTAGAAGCCGACCCGACCGGTGGCGGTGTCACGTACGAGGTCTCCGGCCTCGGGCACGGGCTGCACACATCCTCCGTTTCGGCTGCTGGGCCGACGACTGCGGACATCGGTCGTGGAGTGGGACGGACAGACTCAGGGAAGCCCCCGGGATCCCCCGATGTCAACGCATCTCTAGAGAAGTCGCCCGAAGGACGGACCGCCCGCGCGGCCCCGCGCACACGTGTGCTCCGGCCCCGGGAAGCGCGCCGTAGGGTGTCCCGCAGACGGAAGGGAGTGGTCCACCCATGACTGACCAGGAGAGCGGCCGGCGACCCAAGTACCAGCGGATCGCCGACGAGTTGAGAACCGCGATCCAGTCGGGCACCTTCGCGCCCGGTGACCGGCTCCCCGGTGAGAACGATCTGATGTCCACCTACGACGTGGCCCGGATGACCGCCCGCCAGGCCCTGTCCGTACTGCGCAACGAGGGACTCGCCGAGGCCCGTCAGGGCGCCGGCGTCTTCGTCCGCTCCTTCCGTCCGCTGCGCCGCCGGGGAATCCCCCGCCTGGCCCGCGACCAGTGGGGTGGCGGCCGCTCCGTCTGGTCGGCCGACATCGAGGACCGCTCGCTCGTCGTCGACCAGATCGAGGTGACCCCGGCCGCCCCCGCCGGGCCGCGGGTGGCCCGGATCCTCGGCCTGGGCTCGCCCGAGGAGCCGGTGTGCGTCCGCAGCCGGCGGTTCGTGCTCGACGAGAAGCCGGTGCTCGTCTCGGTCTCGTACCTGCCGGCGTCCCTTGCCGAGGGCACCGCCATCACGGAGCCGGACACCGGCCCCGGCGGCACCTACGCCCGGCTCGCCGAACGGGGCCACCGACCGGTCCGCTTCCGCGAGGAGGTCCGCTGCCGGATGCCGACGGCCGAGGAGGCCGCCCGGCTGGCCCTCGGCCTCGGCACCCCGGTCATCCTCATCAGCCGCACGGCGGTGACGGAGGCCGGAGCCGCGGTCGAGTTCAACGAGATGACGCTGGACTCGGCCTCGTACGTCCTGGAGTACGACTTCGACGGGTGACCCCCTCGGTACCCCTGGCCCCGGTGGAGCCGGTGGAGCCGGTGGCGGGGGTGGAGCCGGTGGCGGGGGTGACGGTGAAGGTCCGGCCGGGCGCGGCGTACTCGACGGGCCCGCCGAACACCGCGGCCGCCCGCCGGACCGCCGCGTCCGGTGCGACCGCCGGCCCCACGTGGGTCACGAGCAGCCGGCCGGCCCCGGCGTCGGCGGCGGTCCGCCCGGCCTGCTCGGGCGTGTGGTGCCCGGGCCCTTCCCCGTCCGCCTCGCAGAGGAACAGGTCGCTGCCCTGGGCGAGTTCGGTGAGCGCGGGGCAGGGCTCGCTGTCGCCGGAGTACGCGAACACGACCCGCTCGGCGCCCTCCGTCCCTTCGCCGGTTCCGGCGCGTGTGGACCCCGCGCCCGCCTCCACGCGCAGGCCGAACGCCTTCGTCCCGCCGTGCTCGACGGCGCGCGTGAGCAGTGTCAGTCCGCCGAGCCGGATGCGCTGCCCGTCGTACAGGTCGGCGAAGGCGAAGGCCCTTTCGACGGGGCTGCGGTCCGGTCCGTTGGTGAGGAAGCCGGCCAGCCGGTCGGCGGTGCCGGGCGGTGCGAAGAGCGGGAGGGGGGCGTCCCGGCGTACGTCGGCGTAGAGCAGCCCGTAGGAGGCGGTGAGCAGGTCGGCGCAGTGGTCGGCGTGCAGATGCGAGATCCATACGGCGTCGAGTTCGGCGAGCCCGGCGTACCGGCGCAGTTCCCCGAGCGTGCCGCTGCCGGCGTCGACCCAGACGCGGACGCCGCCGCCTTCGAGGAGGTATCCGGAGCAGGGGTTGCCGACGGCGGGGTACGGGGTGGCGGAGCCGAGGACGGTGACGCGCAGGCCCGTCACGCGCCCGCCGCCTCGCCCTGGCGCTGCGTGGGCAGCCCGTACTGCTGGAGCTCGGTGCTGACCTGCCCGCCGAGCGTCATGACGTTGAGCGTCGCGGAGTTCTCGCTGGCGATCGCCTTCTCCACGCGGGCGACCAGGGTGGTGAACGCGTTGCGGTCGGAGAGTCCGTGGTAGGCGCCGACCCGGGCGGAGAAGTAGACGCGCTCGTGCCCGAGGAGCTGTTCGGTCGACCGGTAGTTCTTCCACTGTTCGCGGTAGCGGTAGACGCTCTCCAGCGACACCGAGGCAACGACGATCAGGCTGAGGACGGTGGCGGTGATCCGAGCGAACCCGACGTCCAGGTTCACGAGTACGGGCACGAGCGCACCCCCGACCACCGACACGGTCCGCATCCGCAGGTGCATCGCCTTCATCCTGGTGGCCTTGCGGTCGTACCACTCCTGGTACTGCGCGAGCCGCTCGTCCACGTACCGCTGCGGCGTCATGACCCCGCTCCACGCCTGCCCTTCGGGCGCGTCCCCCACGTCTTCCATGCGCCGGAGTACACCGCCCGCGCTATGAACACGTCAAGGCGGCACGGGCACCCGCGTCGGCCCCCGCCCGCACGGGGCCGCACGGGGCCGCACGGCGACGGCGATCACCGACGCGGCAGCGTGGGCGACGAGCGCTCCCTTCGCCCACGCTGCGGCAGGCGGCCCACGACGACGCCCCCGGATCTCTTCCCGGGTGTCGGCACGGTGGAGGAGCTGAGGGTGGCCCAGCCGTGTGCGGGCAGCCGGCACTCCTGGTGGGAACGAGAAGTGGGCGAACTGCCCCACGGGCCGTACGGCGTCCGGCAGTCTGGCGAGATGCGCATGAACCTCACCGCTGCCCTCGTCGCGGCCGCGACGCTCGCCCTGACCGCCACCGCCTGCGAGGACAGCGGGACGAGCCCCGGCGACAAGCCCGCCGCCACCCGGACCACCGCCGCGCCCGAGGGCGAGGCGAAGCCGGCGGCCCTGCCCGACATGACGGGCAAGGGCCTCCAGTCGGCGCAGGACCAGGCCCAGGCCGCCGGGTTCTTCAACCTGCACTCCCACGACGCCCTCGGCCGGGGCCGCCTGCAGGCCCTCGACCGGAACTGGAAGGTGTGCGGGCAGAGTCCGGGCCCCGGTGAGCACCCGACCGACACGAAGGTCGACTTCGCCACGGTCAAGCTGGAGGAGACGTGCCCGCCCGAGGACGAGGGCGGCACGGAGCCGACGACCGCCTCGACGATGCCCGACTTCACGGGCAAGTCCGTCAAGGTCGCCCGTCAGTCCCTGGACCCGTCCACGAGCCTGACCGTCACCGACGCCTCACCCGAGGGTCGGATGGTCCTCATGGAGTCCAACTGGCAGGTCTGCACGCAGACGCCGGCGGTGGGCACGAAACTGGACGGCCGGCCGGTGACGCTGACGGCGGTGAAGTTCGGCGAGAGCTGCTGATCCCGTCCGCGCCATCCGCTCGCATGTCCCTCCTGACGGTTCCCCCTGGCGTCCGGCTGCACCGGCACGGCGAGGCCCCGGACAGACGCGACCCGGGACAGACGCGCCGGGTCGCACTGCTCACGAGTCGGCCGAGCCCTCGCCGCCGCGCTTGTGCTGGTGGGCGCGGACGGTTTCGAACCGCCGACATCTGCTTTGTAAGTTCGATCGGAGCGGCCGCGCGTGGCCAACAGCCGAGGGTTCTTCTGCCTCTGGAGACCGCCTTCGGCCACCCGCGTCCACGTCTGTTGATGTCAGCCGTGGATGTCAGTCGCCGGTCACCACCACGACCACTTCTTCTTCCGAAGGGCCTGCTTCTTCGCTTCAGCTTCCTTCTTCTTGCGGTCCGCCTGTGCGCGGGCCGTCCACTCGCCTTGATGCTGCCAGCACTGACCGCTGCCTGGCTCAGCCGGCCGCGTACACCGGCCTCCCCGCTGCTTCGGAGCCCCGCACTTCGGCTGGGTCACGCTCTCTCCTCTCCCTTCCGGGAACCCGTACGGACCCTGGCAGCCTCCAGCCGACGCCACTGGCCGAGGAAGGCGCACACGGATGCACGGTGATGCACACGGCTCCGGAGGGCGCGTGCGTCGTGTGCATTGATGCTGCTCAGTGTTCTGGGAGAGTCTTCATGCTCCACGCCGTCCACAGGTCGTCCACGCCACCGCTAAGCAAACGGGGGGTGGCCCTTGGAAGGGCGTTCGTGCTAGTTCACGGCTGGCGGCAGCGCGCCGTCGGTTCGAACCGCCTCCACGCGTGAGAGGAAGTCACGGTGAGCCCTCAACGTGTCGTCGAGGAGTTCATGCCAGCCCCTGATATCAATTCGATGGTCGTTTTGCATCGAGGAAATAGAAACGCTGCTGAGCTTATCGGTGTGGTCGGCGATGAAGGTGAGCTTCCGTACTGGAAACTGTTGCCCGAGAGTCTGGTTCTCGTTCAGGAACGTATCCAGATCGGTGAGGTAGTTGACGGCCCGCAGATACTCCGCGTCGGTCAGGTGGTAGTTCATCCGCTTGATCTCGACGATCCACAGAGTGCCTGAGTCATGGAGCATGACGAAATCAGGCTCTCGGCGGTGACGGTTGATGGCCGTGGTCACAAGGGACACGCCTTCCTTCTTGAAGTACCACGCTTCGAACGACTTTCTTACTCGCTCAAGTGATTCGTTCATTCCAAGCGGGGTCCACTCAGGTGCCAGCAACCAAGGAGCTTGCTCTAGAAGCTCCTGCAACGGCTGCTCCAAGGTCGTTCCGTCGTTAATCAGAGTGGTCAGTCGGTTGACCACCTCGATGCGCTCAGATGCCACTTGGCCGAGTGAGTACATTTCGGCGATCCGGGCCTTCTGAAACAGGCCAAGGATAATATCCAGTGGACTCTCTGAGACCTCGGCTACCTGATGAAGCGTTTCGAGGAGCGTCTTGTGCGGGCCGATCACCTTGGAGAGCTGGAACACCTTTTCTGTATGCTCGGGGTTTGACATCGACTCTCGATCTCGATCCGAGACGAGGAGGCGGGCAGCTTGCTTGACGGACTCTTGGTACTCTCTATCTCCGGGTGCTTCCTGAGCAAGGCGCTCGCTAATCTTCGAAGTCTCTTCAAAGTCCTGCCATGTCTGCTTGGAGAGGGCCGTTTTACCTCTCTTCGCCAACTCGCGAATAACAGCTTGCCCCCACCTCTTTAGTGCGTCGCCGGCCTCGGAGCTCCAGATGATGTCCTGGCGGTCGGAACGAATGAGGTCCTCGTTCTCATCCAGCCATTCGGCGTGAACTTCCCCCACCAGGTATGAACGGATGCTGTACTCGCCGTGAAATCCCGAAGGAATGCCGAAATCGCGCGTCTGGGAGACGATCTTCCCTCGCGAGAAGATTCGAACTCCTGCCATCGCTTCGTCCTTGTAAGGCTTCCGCGTATAAGCGAGCCATCCGGAGATGGGGAGCTTTTCTCCCGCCTCCGTTTCTACGCAGCGGTCATCGAGGATCATCTTGGTTTCCTCCAAGATTTCGATGTCCAGTTCTCCGAGGCGTAGCGATTCAGGGAAGAGGGTGTCCTCAGTGTTGTGTAGCTCCACGTTCCAGTCGGCTCGCTGAATCCCGAATCGAGCAGAGAGCTGCCGATGAAGCTCGGTGCCGGACGGGACCCGCTTCCGTCGGAAATCTCGCAGCTTGATCGTAGTGCCGTGGTCGGGCGCCCACGTGCCGTTCAGGGGTCCCGGGGTCGGGTGATACACATTGTGGGTGTCGTCGAGGATGTCTTTCAAGGAGAGGATGAGGTGGGCAACCGCGTATCCCTTATCGGTTTTGTCGCCGCCAGCCGTGATTACCTCGACGGTCTCGCAAATGCCGAACGGTGCGAGCTTTCCGATACCCTTGCGCCCCATCACGGGCCTGTTCTTATCCCGTGAAGAGTCCTTACCGAACCGTTTCCTGCGATCGGATCCGACAGTGAGGTAATGGCTGTTGACTTCGGCGGAGGTCATTCCGTGACCGTCGTCCGTGATCGAGATCTCGTAGGGGCCGACCGGTGCAGCTCCGGCTTTTGCTGCCAGGAACACTCCCCAGGGGAGATAGACCTTCACGTTTACGGCATCGGCGTCGTAGGCGTTGGCGATGACCTCGGCGAGCACCGCGGAGACCCGGTCATACATCTTGATGCCCAGCTTGTCAACAGTTAGGCGACTGATGCGCATTGTGTACGGTTCGCCCGAGGAGGGGGTATCGCTGGACGTGAAGTCATCATGTCCGGGCATGCTTTGAGCGGGGACCGCCGCGAACAGGGTCCCCTCGTCGGTCCCGTGGTCGCCAGCCTCATGCGCGCTCTGCTGTTCCACCTGCACCCCTCCCGTGACGGCCGCCCATCTCGGTGATGGTCGGTCACCTTCAGTGCACATAGTGTGATCCAGTAGCAGTCAACGCGCCAGGGATACTGGCGCTTTGCTAGCCCTCCGGGGCTAAGATCGCTTCATGCTCAGACCCAGTGCCGTCGACCTGTTCGCTGGGGCCGGGGGGGCTACTCGGGGCCTTCGAGACGCCGGCCTTGACGTTCTAGCTGCTGTAGAGAATGACGTGGAAGCCGCAGCGACCTACCGGCAGAACCACCCCAGGGTGAAGCTCCTCAGTTGTGACATCCGTCAGGTTGACCCCTTCGAACTCCTGCGATCGATCGGGCTCCGACAGGGGCAGCTTGATGTCCTGAAGGCGTGTCCCCCGTGTCAAGGGTTCTCAACTCTGGCCAAGGGAGAGGTGGACCAGGAACGAAATGACCTCGTGCTTGATGTTGCGAGGTTTGTCGATGGGATGCTGCCGAAGATCCTTCTTCTGGAGAATGTGCCTGGGCTGCAACGCGATGCGCGTCTTTCCACTCTTTTGAACCACCTTCGCGGAAAGGGGTACACGTTTCGGGGGGATGCGCTGGATGCCACGTCGTTCGGAGTGCCGCAGAGGAGGAAACGGTTCATTCTATTCGCGGTGCGGGGGGATTTGCTCTTTTCTCCTCATGAGGAAATCTTGAGTCTTCTGCCAGGAACTTTCGCAACGAGCAGGCGGACGGCGCGTAACGTGCTGGATCATTTGAAGCGACACTTGCGCCCTGGCGACCCTCTCGACGTGCATCGCGAGAACAGTCCTGTTGTGCGGCGGAGAATTGAGTCCATTCCTGTCAATGGGAACAGATTCGACTTGCCAGCAGAACATCAGCTCGACTGTCATCGAAAGCTGAAGAATAGGTCTGCTGCCAGCTCGTATGGTCGTGTTAAGTTGGATGAGCCTGCGCCCACAATGACGACGCGATGCACCACGCCAGCTTGCGGAACCTTCGTACATCCGACTGAACATCGTGGGTTGACGCTAAGGGAAGCTGCCACGTTTCAGACATTCCCGGTGAGCTACGCCTTCACTGGCAACTACGGGTCGATTGAACGCCAGATCGGTAACGCTGTCCCGGTTCGCATGGCTAAGGGCCTCGGGCTGATCGCATCCGCCATTCTTCAGAGAAGTGCTACGGCCTCAGTGAATGACGTTTCCCTTGGGGAGGGGTAACTCGGCCTGCAACCTGCCCCTCATTCCCCACATGCCTGCTCTAACTCAGCCGGTCGTGCCCGGTCATGGTTGACGCCCCTCGATCACCGTCCCGTGGCCCAGGGACGACGGCTCGGCTCGCCGCCTATGGCCATCTCGTCTGCGTCCACTGGCAGCTGTAGACCCGCAGCGCCAACCCGTTCGAGCCGGGCCAGGAGGGTACAAGCGCTGCGGGCTAGCAGGAGGGCGGGTGTGTGCCTGGCCTGCACCATGCCCGGAGAGCAATCCATAGTCCGGGACTGCCAATGCCCCTCGTTTCCCGTGGCTCCCCGCTCGATGTGGCTCGTTGCGGCACGGCCTCAGACCTCGTCGGTCCGGCCACTCCCGCAAAGCGCGGCCAGGCTTCCGAGGTGTCCAGCGCTGTTGTACGGCTGCGTCTCTGGGGGCCCGGTGTGAGCCCCGACCCGACCGACGGGGCTCCGTCGACGGCCAAGACTGCCCTGTCAGCCCATGGCCGTGCGCATGCTTCCCGGTACGCAGCGAGCAGGACCGTGATCCGCCGCTTACCTTCGACTCATGGACGGAAACGCGATCGCCACCGTCGTTGTGGCCGTAGCGGGCGTCGTTGGCGTTTTGATTGAACGGCGCTTCAGGAAGCCGCCTAGCTGGGAGATGGCCAGGCTGGAGCTAGAGATTCTGAGCCTTCTCCCAGACGGGAGCGAGGTGAGAAGCGACCTGATCAAGCACGTCGATGCGACGATCGAGACCTTCATCAAAGTCGAGAGCGATAAACGACGAGATCCCGTGGGAATTGTCCTAGCGCTGGTCTTCATGGCAGCGTCGGCCGTTCTCTTCTACGGCGCTGCGGAGAACGGAGGTGCGTGGTGGTGGCTTGCGGCGCCTGCAGCGTTCACCGGCTTGTTCGGGGTGGTGGGCTTCATTCAGAGCGTCAGGTCTCTGAAGAGAGACACAGCCGGCAGGGCTGTAGGTGGGTGAGTGCCGTCCAATCCTTGTGGGCCGCGCCGCGGCTTCGGACTGCGGTTACCGGGGCAATGCGCTTGCCCATCACTCACTCCCAACTCCCATCCCGTCTGCCGTCGGCCCACACGAATGTGGAGCGGGCGCGGTGCCGGGCGTCCAGGTGGAGCGCGCCACTGTACGAACGACCTGGACGCCCGGTGCCGTGTCTGCTCGGCTTGTCCTGGGTCGATGGCAGGCGGGATGGGAGTTCCCCACCGCCACCCCCCACCGGCCGGCACCCGCGTACGGCGCCCCCGCCATCCCGGAGCCTGAGGCCCCCGCCGGAGGCATGTCGGTGACCTTGGGAATCGGCGGCCGTTGGGGCTCGACTCATGCCCTTGGGCCTATCCCGTCTTGCAGGGGCGGGCGTCGGCGCAGCGCGCGCGGAGCGGGCCGGAGGCAGGAGCGTCGCGCGGAGCGGAGCCGGGAAGCCCGCCCGGCGGAGCGGAGCGCAGCCGGGTGCCTTGATGAAGTAGAGAAAGTCTTACCGCACTGCACTGTCCTCAGAGGGCGATCGACTTGTAGGCCATTGCCCTGTCGACGACCTACTCGGCGGTCAGCTCAGGATGAAGTCCCAGAAGATGTAGTCGCTGATGTGAGGGCACGCCAGGCCGCGCCTTAGGTCGTCCAGGATGTCGTCACCCTCGTCCTCGGAGGTCTCCCCGTTCATGAGGGGCTGCACGAGAGGGATCGCTTCTTCGCGGGACATCCGCGTCGGCTTCACGGTCACGGCTGCGCAATCGGTCGGCGGCCGTCGTATCTCCGGACGTGGGGGCCCGCCCCGTCCAACGCGTCCGGGACCCGGATCGCGAAGACCTCGGCCATGCGCTCTTCGACCTCCGCCGGCGTCAGCCACTCGACCGCCGTCGACTCGTCCGACGTGCGCTCGGCGCCGCCCGCGGGCTTGCAGCGGAAGACCAGAGCGACGATGCCCCGCGTCGTGTTCTTGTGGACCCCGGTCAGCTCGTCCACCTCGACGCGGGTGCCGGTCTCTTCCCAGACCTCGGGCGCCACGCGCACCGGCCAGCCCATCGAGCCGCGCAACCTCTACCGCTCGTTCACCCGCGTCGCGAAAAACGCCGGCCTTCGCGTCGTCAGGCTGCATGACGCCCGGCACGGTACCGCGACGCTCCTCACCGCCGCCGGCGTGCCGCCCCGCGTCGTGATGGAGATCCTCGGGCACAGCCAGATCGCCGTGACGATGAACGTCTACACGCACGTCGTCCAGGACACCCAGCGGGAGGCCGTGAGCCACGTGGATCGGCTGCTCAGGAGCCGTCCCCGGTCGCGATCGGCCGCTCCCGTTGATGTCAGAAGTGGATGTCAAAGGCCCCGGACCATGATCGGTCCGGGGCCTTCGTGCTGGTGGGCGCGGACGGTTTCGAACCGCCGACATCTGCTTTGTAAGAGCAGCGCTCTACCCCTGAGCTACGCACCCGTGGAATGAGGCAACAGCGTACATGGCTGACCGGTGGGTGCCGCAAACCGGTGGATGGGTGAACTGATCGGACCGTGTCGACGTCCTCACCAGGTGGGACAATGAACCGGACCCGGCAGGGCGGCGGACACAGCACGGGGAGAGGGTGACGTGGCGACCGAGAGGACCCGGCGGTGGTTCGGGGGGCGGGACGAGAGCCGGCGGGCCGAGGCGCAGGCGGCGAAGGATGCCGCCGCGGCCGCGTTCTACGAGCTCGACACCGCACAGCGCGGGCTCAGGATCTCCATCGAGACGATCACGGCCGTGGACGACTCGGCCGACGCCCGGCGCGCCGCCGAGGGGTTCGCGGCGCTCGGGCGGCGGATCGACGAGGTCAGCCACGGCTACATCACCGCCGTCGACGCCCACGACCTGGACCGCGACGAGCTCGACGCCGCGACCGCCGGGCGCGCCCGCACGGAGCTGGAGCGCGCTCGCGACGAGCTCGTGCGGGTCAAGGGCGAGCTGGACCGGTTCGAGCAGGGGCTCGCTCCGCTGCTCGACCGGGCCGAGACCCAGCTGGCCCGGCTCGCGCCCGCCGTCGAGCGCGCGCGAGCGGCGCTCCGATCTGCGAGCACCGCTCTTGACACGGTCAGGGAGCAGGGTCTGCGCGCCGACGACCTCGCCCTCCGGCTCGCTCGCCTCGGGCCCGAGCTGACCCGCCTCAACGAGGGCGCCGGGCGGCACGGAGTCACCGCCACCCTGCAGCGCGCCGACACCGTGCTGCGCGAAGCCGAGGCGGTACGGGCCGAGGCCGAGCGCCTCCCGGAGCGGGCCGCGGAGATCGACAAGCGGCTCGTGTCGCTCCGTACCCGCGCCCAGGCCCTCACCACCCGGGCCGAAGGGGTCGAACCCGTTCTGTCCGAGCTGCGCCGCCGTTTCTCCGCCGCCTGCTGGCAGGACCTCCAGCACGTCCCGGAGCAGGCCGTCACCGCCGCCCGGCAGGCCGAGGACCGGCTCGCGGAGGCGGCGAAGGCGCGCGAGGAGCAGCGCTGGCCCGACGCCACCGCCCTGCTCGCCACCGCCCGCGCCCTGCTCAACACCGCCGACGAGGGCGTCGCCGCGGCCGGCGAACGGCTGCGCCGCCTCGACGCCGTCGCCAAGGACCCTCAGGCCGAGATCGACCGGGCCCGCTTCGCCCTCCGCGACGCCCAGCGGCTCGCCATGGCCGGCCGCACCACCCCCGATCCCCGGCACGCCCAGCCCCTCGACGCCGCCGTCGCCCGGCTCGACCGGGCCGTCGCCTCCCTCGACACCGGCCGCCACCCCGACTACTGGGCCTTCCTCACCGAACTGGAGGCGATCCGCGCCACCGCCCACGAGGTCGTCGAGCGGATCCGTGAGGAGCGGGCCAAGCCGTGACCTGACGCCGTAACCTGGGGCCATGCCCCGTTACGAGTACCGCTGCCGCACCTGCGGCGACACCTTCGAACTCAGCCGTCCGATGGCCGAGTCCTCCGATCCCGCCGCCTGCCCCGCCGGGCACGACGACACCGTGAAGCTGCTCTCCGCCGTCGCCGTGGGCGGGACGGCCGCACAGGCCGCGCCCTCCGCGGGCGGTGGCGGAGGCGGCTGCTGCGGCGGAGGCTGCTGCGGCTAGGTCCAGCACACGCGGGCACGCGGGGCCGCGGCCGGTTACCGGGGGCCGGGGCCGGGAGCCACGGCCCCGGCCCCGGCCCCCGCGCTAACTGTCCAGGTACCTCAGCACCGCCAGCACCCGCTTGCTGTAGCCGTCGCTCCGGCCCGTCAGTTCCAGCTTGTCGAAGATCGCGTTGATGTGTTTCTCCACCGCGCTCTGCGACACGTGCAGCCGCGCCGCCACCGAGGCGTTGGTGTGGCCCTGCGCCATCGCCGCGAGCACTTCCGCCTCCCTCGGCGTCAGGCGGGCCAGCGGGTCGGTGTGCGACGAGCGGACGAGGAGGCGGCGCACGACCTCCGGGTCGAAGGCCGTGCGCCCCTGCCCCACCCGGTCCAGGGCGTCCAGGAACTCGTCGACCTGCGCCACCCGGTCCTTCAGCAGGTAGCCCACGCCGCCCCCGCCCCCGCCGTCGGCTCCGCCCCCGGCCCCGCCGGTCAGCAGCTCGGTCGCGTACCGCTTCTCCACGTACTGCGACAGCACCAGAACCCCCACCTCCGGCAGCCGGGAGCGGATCTCCAGCGCGGCGCGCAGGCCCTCGTCGGTGTGCGTGGGCGGCATGCGGACGTCGGCGACGACCACGTCCGGCGGGTCCGCCTCGACGGCCGCGAGCAGTTCGACGGCGTTGCCGACGGCGGCCCGCACCTCATGGCCCTCCTCGGCCAGCAGCCGTACGAGCCCCTCACGCAGCAGGGTCGAGTCCTCGGCCAGCATCACGCGCACGGCAGCACCGCCCGGATCTCCGTCGGTCCGCCCGCCGGACTGTCCACCACGAGCCGCCCGTCGAGCGCGGCGACCCGGCTCGCCAGGCCGGCCAGACCGCTGCCTCCGGGATCCGCGCCACCGCCGCCGTCGTCCCGCACCCGTACGTCCAACTCCCCGTCCTCCCAGCTCACTCGTACGTCCACTCCGGTCGCGCCGGCATGCTTGACCACGTTCGTCACGGCCTCGGACACGACGAAGTACGCGGCCGTCTCCACTGCCTTCGGCAGCTCCCCGGAGCGGGCGACGGCGTAGTCCAGCCGCACCGGCAGCGGGCCGCGCTCGGCGACCGCCTCCAGGGCGCCGCGCAGGCCCGCCTGGTCGAGGATCGCGGGGTGCACCCGCCAGGCCACCTCGCGGAGTTCGGCCAGGGCGCGGTGGCTCTCCTCGTGGGCCTGGAGCAGCAGTTCGGCGGCGCGCCCGGGGTCCTGGCTGCGGCGGGCGCGGCCGATGAGCATGCCGAGGGCGACGAGCCGCTGCTGCACGCCGTCGTGGAGATCGCGCTCGATGCGGCGGCGTTCCTCGTGGACGACGTCCATGATCTCGGCGCGGCTCGCGGCGAGTTCGGCGATCCTGGCCTCCAGCGCGTCGGCCTGGCTGGGCCCGAGCATCCGCAGCGCCAGCTCGCCCTCCATGCGGGCCACCTGGCCGATGCCCTGGCCGGCGAGGAAGAAGAGGAGCAGCCCGCCGAGGCCGGCCAGGGCGACCATCGCCGGCTGCCGCAGGTCGACGAAGAGCCAGCCGACCAGCGCGAAGCCGAGGTAGGCCAGGCCGATCGCCGCGCAGCCGAGGACGATCCCGCCGAGGAGCCCGATCGGCCAGCGCGCGAGGAGGTACGGGACCGTGCGCGCCCGCCCGTACGGCGGGACGCGGACGCCCAGGAACCGGTCGAGCCGCCATCGTTCCAGCCGCACCATGCGCCCGGCTGCCGCCGTCACCGACCGCCGGCCGCGCGGCCGTGCCGCGAGCGGGAGCACGGCGAGCGCCGCCACCGCTTCCAGGAGCACGGCGGCGGCACCGAGCCCGAGACCGGCCGCCGTGCGCAGGCCCTTCCCGGCGACGCCGATCAGGAGCGCGGCAGCCGAGCGGGGCCCGGGGGTGGTGCCCGTACGTGACCCAGGGCCCTGGGGCGAGGCGGTGGCCGCAGCAGTGGCGGTGCCTGGACCAGCGGCCCCGGCCGAGGGCGCGCCGACAACGGGGCCCGTGGCCGTACGCCGCCCCGGGGCGGTGCCTGTACGTGACCCACGGCCCTGGGGCGAGGCGGTGGCCGCAGCAGTGGCGGTGCCTGGACCAGCGGCCCCGGCCGAGGGCGCGCCGGCGACGGGGCCCGTGGCCGTACGCCGCCCAGGGGCGGTGCCCGTACGTGACCCGCGGCCCTGAGGCGCGGCGGTGGCCGCAGCGGTGGCGGCGCCTGGACCGGCGGCCCCGGCCGGAGGCGTACCCGGGGCCGTACGCCGCCCGACGGCCCCGACCTGCTGCGTACCCGGGGCCGTACGCCGCCCGGCGGCCCCGACCTGCGGCGTCCCCGTGGCCGTACCCGGCTCAGCCGCCCCGGACCCGTCCGTGCCCGTGCCCGTGGCCGTGGCCGTCCCCATAACCGGCTCCCGCCCCTGGGCCGGCACCCCCGGCCCCGGGACCCCCGGGCCCGGAACCTCAACACCCGAGCCCCCAGCGCCCGTAACCTCAACACCCGGACCCCCAACACCCGGACCCCCAGCGCCCGGAACCTCAACGCCCGGAACCTCAACGCCCGGAACCCCAACGCCCGGCCCCCGCAAGCCCCGTGCCGCCCCGCTCCCGCTCGCCTTCCCGCTCGCCTTCCCGTTCGCCGCTCCTGTCGGCGGCCCGGTTGCCGGGTCCTGTCGGCCGTGGTCGCCCCGGAGATCTCTCATGATCGTCCACGCTAGCGGGCCCCGGGCCCGCGCACCCTGCGGAAAACCACACCGATCCCTGCGGCCGGCAGCAGTCCACCCCGACGCCCTGATCCCTAGCGTCGAAGGCATGGAAACCTGGATCAACAGCCTGATGGACACCCTCGGCGCGCCCGGTGCGGGCCTCGCCGTGGCCCTGGAGAACCTCTTCCCGCCCATCCCCAGCGAGGTGATCCTGCCGCTCGCCGGCTTCGCCGCCTCCACCGGGCGGATGGGCCTGCTCTCCGCGCTGCTGTGGACCACGGCCGGCTCAGTGGTCGGCGCGCTCGCGCTGTACGGCGTGGGCGCGCTGTTCGGGCGGGAGCGGGTGATCGCGATCGCGGCCCGGCTGCCGCTGGTGAAGGTCGCGGACATCGAACGGACGGAGGCGTGGTTCGCCCGGCACGGCACGAAGGCCGTGCTGTTCGGCCGGATGGTGCCGATCTTCCGCAGTCTGATCTCGGTGCCGGCCGGGGTCGAACGGATGCCGCTGCCGGTCTTCCTGGCCCTCACGGCCCTCGGCAGCGCGCTGTGGAACACCGCCTTCGTCCTCGCCGGGTACGTGCTCGGCGAGAACTGGGAGCAGGTCACCGACTACGTCTCGGTCTACTCGAAGGCGGTGCTCGTCACGGCGGCGGCCGCGGCGGTGTGCTTCGTCGCGCTGCGGGTCGTACGGGCGCTCAGGCCGGGTCGGGGAGCACGCCGGGCGCGGGCCGGCCGGTCGTAGGCAGGGCCGGGGACGGCAGGACGGCCGCGGGGAGACCGGGCGGCGGCAGGGCCGGTTCGGCGGAGAGCTGGCGCGGCGAGCCGTGCTCCCTCGCGGTCGCCCGGAAGCGGCGCAGGATCTCCTCGCCCGCCGCCACGCCCCGCTCGGCCAGCGCCTCCACGTGCGGCGCGGTCCAGTCGGCGTCGGCGAGTTCGCCGTGGCCGGGGCGCCAGGCTCGGTCGGCGGCGAGCAGCAGGTCGGCGTCGAGGAGCGAGTCGCCGGCGGCCAGGGTGAGGGCGGCGCCGGTGCGGCGGGCGACCTCGCGGACGGCGGCGCTCTTGGTGAGCGGCTTCGGCACCGCGTACACCTTGCGGCCCTGCAGCGAGACCGTCCAGCCGCGCTCGCCGGCCCACTCGGTGAACCGTGCGAGCCACTCCTCCGGCAGCCGTTCCCGCTCGACCACGAGATAGGCGAACAGGTCCTCGGCGACCCGGTGCTTGCGCACCCACGACAGGTCGGTGGTGGCGGTGAAGTAGGCGCGGATCTCGGAGAGCGGGGCGCAGGCGTCGGCGATCCGGCGGAGCACGTCGGCGTGCCAGTCGTGGTCGGTGACGCCGTCGACCAGCAGGTGCCCGCCGTTGGCGCAGATCGCGTATGTGGGCGTGTGCGTGTCCCGGGACGTGTGCGGGGACGTGTGCGGGGACACGTGCGTGGGCGGGACGCCGTGTCGACCGCCGTCCGCACCCCGCTCGCCCTCGCCGCCGGGGAGGCTGATCCGCTGGTACTGCTTGCGGGTCCGGGTGGTCGTCGGGACGAAGACGGTCTCCTCGGTGAGCGCCCGCAGTTGGTCGGCGGCCTCCTCCGTCATGTAGGAGAGCGGCTTGGACTCGTGCACCTCGACGCAGAGCAGCCGGGGTGCCTGGGCGTCGGGCATGCCGAGGGCGAGCGCGGCGGTCGAGTAGATGAGGGTGCGGTCGAGGTCGCTCGCGACGAGGACGGGCCCGGAGGCGGCGGGCACGGACCCGGCGGCAGGAGTGGCGGCCGCGGAGGGAGCGGGGGTGACGGGTGCGGAACTCATCGGGACACCACCGCCTTGCCGTCGGCACCTGTCGCACCCCTGGTGTACTGGGGGTGGATCAGGCCGACGCAGCTGTACGGCAGTTCGTCGACCTCCTCGACCGGTACGCCGCGCTGCTCGGCGAGCAGCCGTACGTGGGCCAGGTCGGCGCCGGCGCTCCGCTGGGCGAGGATCTTCCAGGGGACGCGGCGGAGCAGGACCCGGGTGGTCTCGCCGACGCCCGGCTTGACCAGGTTGACGTCGTGGATGCCGTACTCCTCGCTGATCCGCTCGACCGCGGCCCAGCCCTCCCAGGTGGGCGTACGGTCGGCGCCGAGGAGCTCCTTGACGTCGGCGTCGACGGTGTCGGCGACCTCGTCGAAGCGGGCGGTGACGGCGTCGAGGAACGCGCCGGAGACGTCGGAGCCGGCGAGTTCCCGGTAGAACTTGGCACCGTGGAAGTCGTGCGGGCCGACCAGGTCGGAGCGCAGGACGGTGCGCGAGATCAAGCCGGAGACGGTGGAGTTGAGGCAGGCGGAGGGGATGAGGAAGTCCTCGCGGGTGCCGTAGGTGCGCACGCAGGAGCCGGGGTCGGCGAGGACCACGACCTCCGGGTCGAAGTCCCGGAACTCGCCGGACTCCGCGAGCGCGGCGGCCAGTTCGCGGGTGATGGCGCCCTTGCCGGTCCAGCCGTCGACGAAGACCACGTCGGCCGGGTCGTGGTGGGCGGCGAGCCAGCGCAGCGCGTTGGCGTCGATCCCGCGGCCGCGCACGATGGAGACGGCGTAGTGCGGGAGTTCCAGGCCGTGCCGGTGCCCCGCCCAGCGGCGCATCAGCACGCCGACGGGCGTGCCGGCCCGGGCGAGGGAGACGAGGACGGGGCTCCGGCCGGGCCGCCGGGCGCTCCGCTCCGCCAGGACCGTCTCGGTGACGGTGCCGACGGCACGGGCGATACGGGCGGCGGATTCCTCCAGGGCGCTGTGGAACAGCTCCTGGTAGCGCTCGCTGGGCTGGTACTCGACCGGCAGCGACTCGGCGTAGTGCGCGCCGCCGCTCTGGATGGCCTCTTCGCGCTCCTCGGTCGGGGCCTCGAGCTCCACGTCCGAGAGGTCCTGGAGCAGCCAGCCGACCTCCTCGGGCGCGTACGAGGAGAAGGCGGGGCCGCGGAGGGGCTCGGGCAGCATGGAGCTCCTTTCGGGAGCTTCGGGAGCGTCGGGAGCTTCGGGCGTCTGGAGAGCGTCGGCGATCCGAACGGCGTCGGGATTCTGGAGGGCGTCGGCGATCCGAACGGCGTCGGGGTTCTGAAGGGCGTCGGCCGTCCGAACGGTGTCGGCGTCCTGAAGGGCGTCGGTGATCCGAACCGTGTCGGCGATCCGGCCCGTGTCGTCGGTCCGAACCGCGTCGGGCGCTTCCGCGGGCGCGGGGGGCGGTACGTACGAGGGGACGACGGCCAGGAGCACGTGCGGTATGTGCGCGGCGAGCCGGGCGAGCAGGCCGTCCGGGGCGTGGAGCTCCGGGGTGTCCGCGACGGAGTCGACGACGGCGACGACCGCGTCGAAGCCGGCGCCGGCGACGTTGTACGCGTACCGCTCGCCGGGTCCGTCGGCGGGCGCGTCGTGCGCGGGGAAGACGAGCCGGGTCCGTATGGCGTAGCCGGGGTCGTCGACGGCGAGGACCGGCGAGCGGGTGGTGGTGGAGTAGCGGACGTCCGCGCCCGCCCGCTCCAGCTCTTCGGCGAGCCGCAGCGGCGCGTACATCAGCTCCTCGAAGCCGAGGACGAGCACGCGGGGTGCGTCGCCGCCTTGCGCCACCTCGCCGGCCGGCCGGGACGGGGACCCGCCGGTGTCGAGCGCCTCGCGGATGCGGGCGGCCATGGCCGGGAGGGCCGCTTCGAGGCGGGTGCGGTGTTCCGGTGTGAAGCCGTGGCGGCCACCGTCGGGGACTCCGGCCGGCCAGGCCAGGTCCACGCGGACCGGGGCGCGGCGGGGCCCGCGCGGCGCGGGCAGCGCGGTCGGTCCGGTCTGCACGATCGGCCCGGTCTGCACGGGCAGCACCGGGGACGACCCGGACGGCATCGGGGACGACCCGGACGGCACCGGGGACGCCTCGGGCAGCACCGGGGACGACCCGGTCGCGGGGGGACCGTCGGTCGCGCCCGCGGCCTCGTGGCGGGCCACCAGTTCCTGGCCCTTCTCCAGGACGCCGGGCGGGAGGCCCACCGTGCCGGACGCCAGTGTGATCAGGTCGACGCGGGCGCCGAGCTCGGCGGCGAAGGCGGTGAGCCGGTCCCGGTCGGCGGGGCCGCGCATGTCGACGAGGGCGACCACCACGTAGCGCTCGCGCGGGTGGCGTCCGTGCAGGTCGCGGATGGTGTTGAGGACCGTGTTCCCGGTGGAGAACTCGTCGTCGACCAGCACCAGCGGGCCGTCGCCCGCGAGGAGCTTCGGGTCCTCCGGGAGCAGCAGGTGGGAGGTGGCGTGCGAGTGGGACTCCTCGAAGCCGCCGGCCGGGGCGAGACCGGGGACCGGCCGCCGGGTGGAGTGCAGGTAGGGGGCGAGGGCCAGCCCGTCGGCGACGCTGTGGCCGAGGCCGGTCGCGGTCTCCGCGTAGCCGAGGACGACGGCCCGCGCGGCCTCCTCGTCGCCGAGCAGCTCCCGTACCCGTACGCCCAGGCCGTGGCCCGCGTCCCGCACCACCGAGGGGCGCTGCGGCACGTGCTTGCCGAGCACGTTGGAGACCAGCAGGTGGGCGCGCTTGGGGTTGCGGCGCAGTGCGAGGCCCAGCAGGCCCGGTAGCTCCTCGTCGCCGATCAGTTCGACGCCCAGTCGCTCCGCGACCCAGGTTCCGGTCCACACCACGTCGTCGTTGTCCCTTCGTCTGCCGGTGAGTCCGGCGGTCAGCCGGCGAGTCCGGCGGTGAGCAGCTCCACGAAGCCGACGTCCTCGCGGGCGACGCCGAAGACCTCGGCGCGCCGCAGGGTCCGTTCGGCCCACGCGCGGTGGGGCTTCACTTCGTTCATCTTGTTCGTGTAGGCGGATCGGAGCACCCCGCCACCGCCGCGTTCCGGCCGCAGGATGTCCTGGGCGTCGCTGTACTCCTCGTGGCTGACCACGGACAGGGCGTGGACCGGGACCACGTGGGTGGGGTGGATGCAGGTCTTGCCGAGCAGGCCGTTGGCACGGTCGAGCTCGATCTCGCGCAGCAGTCCGTCGAGGTCGTGCTGGATGAGCGCGGTGCGCAGGTCCTCCGCGCGGCCCTCCAGGAAGGGGCTGCGGCGCAGCTGCGGCTTGAACATGCGCTCGCCGGGGCGGAAGTACTCCCAGACGGGGCCGGTGATGGTGAAGCCGGTGCCGTCGGAGCGGCCGAGGACGTTGACGACGTCGCCGATGACGTGGGCGACGATCTGGACGTCGTAGGCGGTCATGTCGGGCGAGCGGCGCAGCCCGTAGTGGGAGCAGAAGTCGGTGACACCGAGGCGGAGGGCGAGGATCCGCTCGCGGTACTTGTCGGTGAGGGCGGCGATGCCGGCCAGGGTCTCGGCCCGGGACTCCAGGTGGAGCAGCTCGGGGGACTCCAGGACGGGCATGGCGAAGAGCCGGTGGCCCGAGGACTGCTCGGCGGCGGTGAGCGCTTCGAGGAAGGGGCGGCCGCGGGCCTCGGTGAACTTGGGCAGTACGAATCCGGACAGCAGCCGTACCGTCTCGCCGAGCCGGGAGACGAGGTCGGTGATCTGGCGGGGCTCGCGGACCCGGACGAACAGCAGGGGCACGTCCGCGCCCGCCGCCGCGCCGCCGTCGGGCCCGTCGCCCGCTTCGGCCGACGCGGCGAGGTCGGCGAACTGGCGGACCAGGTTGTCCTCGCCCGCCTCCACGTCGGCGTCGCTGATGGAGTCCTCCAGGCACAGCACCATGGAGACCACGCCGCGCGCGGCCTGTTTGCGCACGTCGTCGGCGAGCCGGGGCCGGGTGGCCGGGCTGTAGAGCGTGGCTCCCAGCGCCACGGCGAGCGTGCGCGCGGGGGACCCGGCCGAGAACTCGGCGGGCTCCCGGTGGAACAGCCCGCTCCGCGTGGCGGCCGGGATGTGCCCGAAATGACGCATGTATCTCCCCCGACTGGCCCCTGAGGCTCTGACGACATGTGGCCGGTAATAGTACGTAGGTATGGGTGTCCGTAGTTCCCCGAGAACGTGAAGTTCAGGTAACTCGTCCGCATCCGGCCCCCCGCGTTGTCCGGGAGGCGACCGGGCAGGGAAGATGACGGGCATGACGCACGCGATGCTGAAGGGCTCCAACGTCCCTCTCGACACCGCGGCCGTACGGGCCGTGCTCCGCTGGACTCCGGGACCCGGGGTGCCCGACGTGGACGCCTCGGCCCTGCTGCTCGGCGTGGACGGGCGCGTGCGGTCCGACGAGGACTTCGTGTTCTACAACCAGCCGCGCCACCCCTCGGGGTTCGTGCGCCGGCTGGCGAAGAAGCGGGACGCCGAGGGGCTCACGGACACGGTGGAGGCCGATCTGGGCGGGCTCGACGCCTCGGTCGACCAGGTGGTGATCGCCGCCTCCTCCGACGGTGACACCTTCCGGCGCGTCATGGACCTGCGGATCCTGATCTACGACGCGGCGGCGGGGCCCGCGGACCGGGAGCCGCTCGCGCTGTTCGACGTGTCGGCGGAGACCGGCGAGGAGACGGCGATCATCTGCGGCGAGCTGTACCGGCGCGGGGACGGCTGGAAGTTCCGCGCGGTCGGCCAGGGCTACCCGACCGGTCTGGTGGGGCTCGCCACCGACTTCGGCGTGTCGGTGGACGACGCGGCGGAGGGCGCCGGCACGGACCCCGAGACCGACGCCTCCCCCGAGGAACAGGGACAGGGGCAGCCGCAGGCCGGGACCCGGGCGCCCGGTCCGGCGCACGACCCGGACGCGACCATGGTGCACACCCCGTCCGGGGCCGGGGCCGGGACGCCGCCGCCGCCTCCGCCCGTACCCCCGCAGCCCACCGCTCCCCCGGCACCGGCCCCCGCACCGGCCCCCGCACCGGCGTACGGCTATCCGCAGCCGTCGGGCGCACCCGCTCCCGCCCCCGCTGCCGCGTACGGGTATCCGCACGCGGCCCCGGACTTCCGCATGCCGCCGATGGGTCCGCAGTTCGTCGGACGCTGACGCCACGGCGGCCCCCGTGCCCGGCACGGACCGGGAGCCCGCCACGGACCCGGAGGGCGGCGGGGAGCCGGAGCCCGGTACGGACCCGGAGCCCGGTACGGACCCGGAGCCCTGCACGGACCCGGAGCCCGGCACGGACCCGGAGGGCGGCGGGGAGCCGGAGCCCGGCACGGACCGGCAGCCCGGCGCGGGCCCGGTCAGGTCTTCGACTTGTAGCCGCGGCCCCACTGGAGGCCCCACCCGTACAGCCGGTCCAGCTCGGCCTGGAAGCCGTACACGAACCGCACCTCGCGGCGGACGACGAGCTCGTTCTTGACGTTCTCGACGGTGAACACCGCGCAGGAGCGGGCCTGGGGGGCGTCCTCGTCCAGCTCGATCTCGATCCGGGGGCCGTTGCTCGGATAGAGCGTGACCTTGGCCTGCGTGCGGTCGAAGGCCGGGGTCTGGTCGTAGATGTAGACGAAGAACAGCAGGCGCTTGATCGCGTCCCGGTGGTCGAGATTGACGAAGATCGTCTCACCGGACGGCGCCCCGAAGCGGTCGTCGCCGCTGAGCTTCACGTACGGCGGCTCGTTGAGCTCGCCGAAGAAGCCGCCGAGCGGCTGCACCACGCCCTTGCTGCCGTCGGCCAGCTCGTAGAGGCAGCCGAGGTCGAGGTCGACGTTGACGACGCCCTGGGTGTGGGCCTGGACCTCCTCCGGCTTGAAGAGCTTCAGCGGATGGCGCAGCAGGCTGCTCGACTGGCGGGGGCGGCGCTCGATGTCCGAGGACCGCATCCGCCAGGAGAGGTTGACCCGGAGGTTGCCGGTGGCGGCGCCCTGCTTGCTCAGGGAGACGCTGGGGCGCCGTCTGGTCAAGTCGATCGAGTTCGACCCGGGGCTGCCCGAATCGAACGGCTCTCCCCTGCCCGGAAAGAGATTGTCCAGGAAGCCCATGGCTCCGCACCCCCCACACTCGTACCCGTGTCGTCTCCGCCCCCGTACGGCGCCTCACACGCCGCGGGGCGGCCGGGTGCTCCGGCCGCCCCGCAGAGAAGCGTTCCTCATTGCCGGGGTCGTCACACCCCGGACTTCACCCCGGTCTTGCCCGAGGCGTCAGCTTTTCCCTCGGCCGCCGCGATGGCCCGGTTCCTCATGACGGAGGACAGGAACGACGCCGCGATGAGGACGACGCCGATGCCGCCGGTGATCAGCTCGCTGATCTCGTGCTGGATGGTGATGAGCAGGATGACCGCGAGGGCGCCGATGGCGTAGTGGGCGCCGTGCTCCAGGTAGACGTACTCGTCGAGGGTGCCCTGGCGGACCAGGTAGACCGTGAGCGAACGGACGTACATCGCGCCGATGCCGAGGCCGAGCGCCATCCAGAAGATGTGGTTGGTGATGGCGAAGGCGCCGATGACACCGTCGAAGGAGAAGGAGGCGTCGAGGACTTCCAGGTACAGGAAGAGGAAGAACGCCGCCTTGCCGGCCAGGCCGACCGCGGAGACCGGCTTGCCCTGGGCCTTGGCCTTCTCCTCCTCCTCGTGCTCGCGCTCCTCCTCTTCCTCCAGCTTGTTCTCGAAGAAGCCGGACAGGCCGCCGACGATGAGGTACGTGATGAGACCGGCGACACCGGAGAGCAGCACGGTGGAGGACTTGTCCATGTGGCCGGCGCTGGTGTGCGCGTGGGTGGCGAAGGTCATCGCCGTGACCAGCAGGACGATGAGCGCGATGCAGACCGACAGCATGTCGACCTTGCCGAGCTTGGCCAGCGGGCGCTCGAGCCAGCCGAGCCACTTGATGTCACGGTCCTCGAAGATGAAGTCGAGGAAGATCATCAGCAGGAACATGCCACCGAACGCGGCGATCGCCGCGTGGGCGTCGGTGACCAGTGCCTCGTACTGCGCCGGCTTGTCCAGGGCGAGTTCGATGGCTTCGATCGGCCCCACCTTGGCGCTGATGGCGACGATCGCGACGGGGAAGACCAGCCGCATGCCGAAGACCGCGATCAGAATGCCGATCGTGAGGAAGATCTTCTGCCAGAAGGCATTCATCTTCTTCAGGATTCCGGCGTTGACGACCGCGTTGTCGAAGGACAGCGAGATCTCGAGGATCGACAGGATCAGAACGACCCCGAACGCCTCCCACCCCCACTGCCAAGCGGCGAAAGCGAGGCCGATCGCCGTGATGGCGAACGACCACCCGAAGGTTTTCAGAACCACTGTCTACCCCATCGTGTAAGTACGCGGCTTTACGAAACGTTGACCCCGAAGTCTAGAGCGATGCCCCGGAGGCCCGACGCGTACCCCTGTCCCACCGCCCGGAACTTCCATTCGCCGTTGTAGCGGTAGAGCTCGCCGAAGATCATCGCGGTCTCGCCCGAGGCGTCCTCGGAGAGGTCGTAGCGGGCGAGCTCCTGGCCGTCCGCCTGGTTGACCACGCGGATGAAGGCGTTGCTGACCTGACCGAAGGTCTGGCCGCGGTTGTCGGCCTCGTGGATCGAGACCGGGAAGATGATCTTGTCGCAGTGGGCCGGCACCTTGGTGAGGTCCACGATGAGCGATTCGTCGTCCCCGTCCCCCTCGCCGGTGAGGTTGTCACCGGTGTGTTCGACGGATCCCTCGGGGCTCTTGAGGTTGTTGTAGAAGACGAAGTAGTCGTCGCCGAGCACGCGTCCCGACTGGCACAGCAGCGCGCTGGCGTCGAGGTCGAAGGGGGCTCCGGTGGTGGACCGCGCGTCCCAGCCGAGGCCCACGAGCACCTGGGTGAGATCGGGTGCGGCCTTGGAGAGGGAGACGTTTCCTCCCTTGGCGAGCGTGACGCCCATGACGTGGTTCCTCCCCGGTGGTTGCTGCGTGTGCGGGGCGCGGGCGCGCCCGAGGCGCGTCCGGCGCCGCACGGAAGGTGCGGCGCCGGACGAGGTGCGGTGCGTCGGCTCAGACGTTGACGCCGAAGTCCTGCGCGATGCCGCGCAGGCCCGAGGCGTAGCCCTGGCCGACGGCGCGGAACTTCCACTCCGTCCCGTTGCGGTAGAGCTCGCCGAAGACCATGGCCGTCTCGGTCGAGGCGTCCTCGGAGAGGTCGTACCGCGCGATCTCGGCGCCACCGGCCTGGTTCACGACGCGGATGAACGCGTTGCGGACCTGACCGAAGGACTGCTGGCGGTTGTCGGCGTCGTAGATGGACACCGGGAAGACGATCTTGGCGACGTCCTGGGGGACGGCGGCCAGGTTGACCTTGACCTGCTCGTCGTCGCCCTCGCCCTCGCCGGTGAGGTTGTCGCCGGTGTGCTCGACGGAGCCGTCGGCGCTCTTGAGGTTGTTGAAGAAGACGAAGTCCTGGTCGTTGCGGACCTTGCCCTCCGCGTTCACCAGGATGGCGCTGGCGTCGAGGTCGAAGTCCGTACCGGTGGTGGTGCGGACGTCCCAGCCCAGACCGACGGTGACGGCGGTCAGGCCAGGGGCCTCCTTGGTCAGCGAGACGTTGCCGCCCTTGCTGAGGCTGACTCCCACGAGTCCCTCCATTGTTTTCCAGGGGCAGCGCCCCCAGTCGTGCGTTGGCATCGGATCAACGTCTGGATCCTAGTGACGGGTTCCCCGCGGAAACAGACGTTTCGCCCGAGTGTTGGCACCGGAAGCACCGGAGGGGCCACCGGAGGGGCAGCCGGAGGCCCCGGCGGAGGCGCCCTTCCGCGCCCGGTCAGAGGGCCGCGAGCGCCTTGAGACAGTCGTCCAGGTCACGGGCGTCCGGGAGGGCGTTGACCACCGACCAGCGGACCGTGCCGGACCTGTCGATGACGAAGGTGCCGCGCACGGCACAGCCCTTGTCCTCGTCGAAGACGCCGTAGGCACGGGAGACCTCGCCGTGCTTCCAGAAGTCGGAGAGCAGCGGGAACTCCAGGCCCTCCTGCTCGGCGAAGACGCGCAGCGTGTGGATGGAGTCGTTGGAGACGGCGAGCAGCTGGGTCTCGTCGTTGACGAAGCGGTCCAGGTTGTCGCGCAGCTCGCGCAGCTCGCCGGTGCACACGCCGGTGAAGGCAAAGGGGTAGAAGAACAGCACCACGTTCCGGCTCGTCGCGGGGTCCGCGAAGAAGTCGGAGAGCCGCACGGTGCGGCCGTGGTTGTCCTTCAGTTCAAAGTCCGGGGCCTCGGCTCCGACCTCGATCGCCATCGCGTACGTGTCCCTTCGCGCGGCGGCCCACACGTTGGGCCGAAACGGTGAAACCCACCCTACGCAACCGCGGCGGGTGGTCACGGACGCGCAGAGCCCCCGCCGGTGTGGCCGGCGGGGGCTCCGTGCAGCGTATGGGGATCAGCGCTTCGGGGTGCCGAGTCGGGTGCCGACCCAGTCCTTGGCGACGCTGATGCTCTTGGTCTGGGAGAGACCAGCGGTCTGCGCGGCATCGTTGATGTCGCTCGGCTCGATGTAGCCGTCGCGGCCCGTCTTCGGCGTCAGCAGCCAGATCTGGCCGCCCTCCTCCAGGAGGCCGATGGCGTCCACCAGGGCGTCGGTGAGGTCACCGTCCTCGTCACGGAACCACAGCAGCACGACGTCTGCGACGTCGTCGTAGTCCTCGTCCACGAGGTCCTGGCCGATGATGGACTCGATGCCTTCGCGGAGATCGAAGTCGACGTCGTCGTCGTAGCCGATCTCCTGGACCACCTGTCCGGGCTCGAACCCCAGCCTCGCTGCCGGGTTGGTCCGCTCCTCCGCGTGGTCCGCGGTCGCGCTCACGGCTTGCCTCCTGATCATGTATTGGAAAATGCTTCGGCCGCGCGCGGGGGCGCGGCGCTGGCCGTAGTCCACACGTGCCGGGGCGGATCGCGCAAGTACCCGGCCGATGAGACCGCCGAAACGGTGACGTTTGGGGCCGTCTCGCCGCAACCTCCGGCGAGTGCCCGTCGCGCTCCGTGACGAGTCACGCACTCTTCGCCCCGCATTGTGGGGCTCTGCGGCTTCAGTCTGCCGAACATGTTGACGAAACGCATGCGCGGGATGGGCGTAAGGTTGCGATTTGACCGAACACGGCGCCCCGCGAGGGTTACCCCTCGGTAAAGATGACGTTTGCCACCGGCGGGGTACACGATGAACATCCCCGGCCTCAGCGGGGCCTCTTCCCCCGGGGGCTCCACCGACCAGCGAAGGAACAGCGTGGCTTCCGCATCCGATCGCAACCCGATCATCATTGGCGGCCTTCCCAGCCAGGTCCCGGACTTTGATCCCGAAGAGACCCAGGAATGGCTCGACTCCCTGGACGCCGCCGTGGACGAGCGGGGCCGGGAGCGGGCCCGCTACCTCATGCTGCGGCTGATCGAGCGGGCCCGCGAGAAGCGGGTCGCCGTGCCCGAGATGCGCAGCACGGACTATGTCAACACCATCGCCACCAAGGACGAGCCCTTCTTCCCCGGCAACGAGGAGATCGAGCGCAAGGTCCTCAACGCCACCCGCTGGAACGCGGCCGTGATGGTCTCGCGCGCCCAGCGGCCCGGCATCGGTGTCGGCGGCCACATCGCGACCTTCGCCTCCTCGGCCTCGCTCTACGACGTCGGCTTCAACCACTTCTTCCGCGGCAAGGACGAGGGCGACGGCGGCGACCAGATCTTCTTCCAGGGCCACGCCTCCCCCGGCATCTACGCACGCGCCTATCTGCTCGACCGGCTGAGCGAGACGCAGCTCGACGCCTTCCGCCAGGAGAAGTCGAAGTTCCCCGAGGGCCTGTCCTCCTACCCGCATCCGCGCCTGATGCCGGACTTCTGGGAGTTCCCGACCGTCTCGATGGGCCTCGGCCCGCTCGGCGCGATCTACCAGGCCCGGATGAACCGCTACATGGAGGCGCGCGGCATCGCCGACACCTCCAAGTCGCACGTGTGGGCCTTCCTCGGCGACGGCGAGATGGACGAGCCGGAGTCCCTCGGCCAGCTGACCATCGCGGCCCGGGAGGGCCTCGACAACCTCACCTTCGTCGTCAACTGCAACCTCCAGCGGCTCGACGGCCCGGTGCGCGGCAACGGCAAGATCATCCAGGAGCTGGAGTCGGTCTTCCGCGGTGCCGGGTGGAACGTCATCAAGCTGGTCTGGGACCGCTCCTGGGACCCGCTGCTGGCGCAGGACCGCGACGGCGTGCTCGTCAACAAGATGAACACCACGCCGGACGGCCAGTTCCAGACGTACGCGACGGAGACCGGCGCCTACATCCGCGACCACTTCTTCGGTGACGACCAGCGGCTGCGGGCCATGGTCGAGAACATGACCGACGACCAGATCCTGCACCTGGGGCGCGGCGGCCACGACCACCGGAAGATCTTCGCGGCGTTCTCGGCGGCCAAGGCCCACAAGGGCCAGCCGACGGTGATCCTCGCCAAGACCGTCAAGGGCTGGACGCTGGGCCCCAACTTCGAGGGCCGCAACGCCACCCACCAGATGAAGAAGCTGACGGTCGACGACCTCAAGCGCTTCCGCGACCGGCTGCACATCCCGATCACGGACAAGCAGCTGGAGGACGGGCTGCCGCCGTACTACCACCCGGGCCGGAACTCCGAGGAGATCCAGTACATGCACGACCGCCGCAAGGCGCTCGGCGGGTACGTGCCCACGCGGGTGGTCCGCGCCAAGCCGCTGGCACTGCCCGAGGACAAGACCTACGCGGCGGTGAAGAAGGGCTCGGGCCAGCAGTCGATCGCGACCACGATGGCCTTCGTCCGGCTGCTCAAGGACCTGATGCGGGACAAGGAGATCGGCAAGCGCTTCGTGCTGATCGCGCCGGACGAGTACCGCACCTTCGGCATGGACTCGTTCTTCCCGAGCGCCAAGATCTACAACCCGCTCGGCCAGCAGTACGAGGCCGTGGACCGCGAACTGCTCCTCGCCTACAAGGAGTCCCCGACCGGCCAGATGCTGCACGACGGCATCTCCGAGGCGGGCTGCACCGCCTCGCTGATCGCCGCCGGTTCGGCGTACGCCACGCACGGCGAGCCGCTGATCCCGGTCTACGTCTTCTACTCGATGTTCGGCTTCCAGCGCACCGGCGACCAGTTCTGGCAGATGGCCGACCAGCTCGCCCGCGGCTTCGTGCTCGGTGCCACCGCCGGCCGCACCACGCTGACCGGCGAGGGCCTCCAGCACGCGGACGGCCACTCGCACCTGCTGGCCTCGACCAACCCGGCGTGCGTCGCCTACGACCCCGCCTTCGGCTACGAGATCGCCCACATCGTCCAGGACGGTCTGCGGCGCATGTACGGCCCCGAGGCCGAGGACGTCTTCTACTACCTGACCGTCTACAACGAGCCGATCCAGCACCCGGCCGAGCCCGAGAACGTGGACGCCGACGGCATCCTCAAGGGCATCTACCGCTACAGGGCGGGCGAGGCCGGCGCGATCCCCGCGCAGATCATGGCCTCCGGCGTCGCCGTGCCGTGGGCGGTCGAGGCCCAGCGGATCCTCGCCGAGGAGTGGAACGTCCGCGCCGACGTCTGGTCCGCCACCTCCTGGAACGAGCTGCGTCGCGACGCCGTGGCCGTCGAGGAGCACAACCTGCTCCACCCGGACGAGGAGCAGCGCGTCCCGTACGTGACGCGCAAGCTCCAGGGGGCCCAGGGTCCGTTCGTGGCCGTCTCCGACTGGATGCGCGCGGTGCCGGACCAGATCTCCCGCTGGGTGCCGGGCAGCTACACCTCGCTGGGCGCGGACGGCTTCGGCTTCGCGGACACCCGCGGCGCGGCCCGGCGCTACTTCCACATCGACGCCCAGTCGATCGTGCTCGCGGTGCTCACGGAGCTGGCCCGGGACGGCAAGGTGGACCGCTCGGCCCTGAAGCAGGCCGTGGACCGCTACCGGCTGCTCGACGTCGCGGCCGCCGACCCGGGCATCGCGGGCGGCGACGCGTGACGCCGTAGCGCCGTCTCCGGCGCCGCAGCCGGAGTCGACCTAGCACATACCACCTGGTGAGGGGCGGTGGGACCGTGGTCCCGCCGCCCTTCGGCGTTCCCTACGATGCCGGGCATGAAGGAACACTGGGAAGAGCGCACCCGGACGCCGCTGCTGGCGCTGGCGGTGGCGTTCGGCGTCGCCTACGCCGTGCCGATCGTGGCACCGGGCGCCGACCCGTGGGTGCACCGGCTGTGCGCCCGGGTGGAGTGGGTGGTGTGGGCGGTGTTCGCCCTGGACTATCTGGTCCGGCTGGCGATCGCACCGGCCCGGTGGGCCTTCGTGCGCAGCCATCCGCTGGACCTGCTCGCGGTGGTGCTGCCGATGGTGCAGCCGCTGCGGCTGCTCAGGGTGGTCTCGACGCTCCTCCTGGTGGGCCGGCGGGCCCGGATGGCCCCGCAGATCACGCTCACCACGTACGTGGCGGGCGCGGTGGTCGGACTGATGATGTTCGGCTCGCTGGCCGTGCTCCACGTGGAGCGGGACGCGCCGGACGGCAACATCAAGACGCTCGGTGACGCCGTGTGGTGGTCCTTCACCACGATGACCACCGTCGGCTACGGCGACCACGCCCCGACCACGGGTCTGGGCCGGGTGCTCGCGGTCGGACTGATGCTGTCCGGGATCGCGCTGCTCGGTGTGGTGACCGCGAACATCGCGGCCTGGTTCATCGCCCGCTTCGAGCGGGACGACGCGGTCGAGCGCCGGCAGACGGAGCTCCTGGAGGCGCTGGCCCTGGAGGTGCGGGAGCTGCGGGCCGAGGTCGCGCGCCTCTCGGCCCCGCCGCCGGCACAGGCCGCCTCGGAGCCTCCCCCGCCGTCGGCACAGGCCGCCTCCGAGCTGCCCGCGCCTACCGCTCCCACAGCTTGAACGCCCTGACCTTGTAGGGCGTCTGGGGCACCCAGGTCCCGCGCCCGGGGTAGGTCTCGAACTCGCCGGTCTCCGCGCACTCGGCGGACTGGTAGGTGGTGACCGGCCGGCCGGTGCGGTTGGCGAGCGCCTGGGCGCTCATGCCGGCCGGTAAGGCCGTGCAGCTCTCGATGTCGACCGAGGCCAGCTCGTGGGTCACCGCCCGTCCCTTGAAGTCCGCCTTGGGCCACAGACACAGCTGCCCGGGCCCGCAGGCGCCGAGGGTCGTGGCGGCCGGTGCGGCAGCGCCGGGTGCGACGGCGGGAACGGCGGCAGACGGTGACGCGGCGGGTGCGGTGCCCGGCGCGGCCGAGGAAGCGGCCGGGGCCGCGACGAGGGCGGTCAGGACGGCCGCCGCGGCGAGGAAGGTCTTGGTGTACATGCAGGTGAACCCCCATTTCGTAACTCTGCGTAGTCACGAGCATGGGGCAGGGCGCACCCGGGACGGAAGAGGGGCCGCCCCCGTTCCTTCGAACGGGTGACGGCCCCTTAAGGGAACCCCGAGGGAGGGACCCCCGGCAGGGGGCACCCGACGGCGTCAGATGTGTCCGACCCCGGCGCCCGCCTCGGCGTTGGCACCGCGCTTGGTGAGCGTGGCGACGAGCGCCGCGACGACGGCGACCGCACCGGCGACGGTGAAGGCGAGGCCCATGCCCTGGAGGAAGGTCTCGTGGATGACCTTGCCGATGGCCGACAGCATGTCGGGCGTCATGCCCGGCGCCTTGGCCAGCTCCGGCGGCACCATGCCGAACTCGGCCGCCTGCTCCAGGCGCGGGTCGGCGGGAACGGGGATGCCGGCGTCCTTCCAGTTGTCGGCGAAGGAGCCGGACACCTTCGACGCCATGACCGCGCCCAGCACCGCCGTACCGAGCGCGCCGCCGACCTGCATCGCGGCCTGCTGGAGTCCGCCGGCGACGCCGGACAGCTCCAGCGGCGCGTTGCCGACGATGACCTCGGTGGCGCCGACCATCACCGGGGCGAGGCCGAGGCCGAGGAGGGCGAACCAGAGGGACATGGCGAGCGTGCCGGTGTCCGCGTCGAGGGTGATCATGCCGAACATGGCGACGGCCGTGCAGACCATGCCGCCCACCAGCGGGACCCGCGGACCGAACTTGGTGATGAGCGCGCCGGCCAGCGGCGAGGAGACGATCATCATGGCGGTCAGCGGCAGCAGGCGCAGACCGGCGTCGATCGGGCCGAGCCCCTTCACGCCCTGGAGGTAGAAGGTCACGAAGAACAGGCCGCCCATGAAGGCGAAGGCCATCAGGACCATCAGCACCACGCCGGCCGAGAGCGGCACGGAGCGGAACATGGCGAGCGGGATGAGCGGTTCCTGGACCTTGGTCTCCCAGACGGCGAAGACCGCGAAGAGGACGAAGGCGCCGATCAGGCAGCCCCAGGTGCTGGCGCTGCCCCAGCCCCACTCGGCGCCGGCCTGGATGAGGCTCCACACGAGCAGGCCCATCGCGGCGGAGAGCAGCACGATGCCGAAGACGTCGAAGGAGCGCGGGGCGTTCTCGGCGCGGTGGTCCTTGAGGATGACCAGGCCGAGGACGAGCGCGAGGACGCCGACCGGCACGTTGATGAAGAAGACGGACTGCCAGCTGACGTGCTCGACGAGGAAGCCGCCGAGGATCGGGCCGCCGGCGGTGGAGGCGCCGATGACCATGCCCCAGATGCCGATGGCCATGTTCAGCTTCTCGGCGGGGAAGGTGGCGCGCAGCAGTCCGAGCGCGGCCGGCATGAGCAGGGCGCCGAAGAGGCCCTGGAGGACGCGGAAGACGATGACGGCCGCGATCGAGTCCGAGAGGCCGATCGCGCCGGACGCGGCGGCGAAGCCGGCGATGCCGAGGAGGAAGGTCTGCCGGTGGCCGAAGCGGTCGCCCAGCTTGCCCGCGGTGATGAGGGCGACGGCGAGCGCGAGCAGGTAGCCGTTGGTGATCCACTGCAGCTGGTCGAGGGTGGCGCCGAGGTCGGCCTGGATGGCGGGGTTGGCGATGGCGACGATCGTGCCGTCGAGCGCCACCATCATGACGCCTGCGGCGACGGCGAAGAGGGTCAGCCAGGGGTGGCCACGCAGTCCCTTCGCCGGGCCCGCCAGGGGCTCCCGGTCACCCCCATGACCCTGCGGGGCCTTTTCCACGGTGGTCTGACTAGTCATACCGACGAGGCTAGTGTCAGCCACTGACAATTGACAAAGCGATTCACGCGCCGGTAACTGTCACGTAGCTCACAGGTACGCTGAGCCGGACGAAGTGGCCAAAAGAGGACCGGAAAGAGGACCGCCGACGTGACCGTTGTCCCCGGTCTGCGCGAGCGCAAGAAGCAGCGCACCCGTGACGCGCTCATCCGGGTCGCCCTGGAGCTGTTCACCACGCAGGGCTTCGAACGGACCACCGTCGACGAGATCGCCGACTCCGTCGACGTCTCCCAGCGCACCTTCTTCCGCTACTTCGCCACCAAGGAGGACGTGGCCTTCGCCGTCCAGCAGATGGTGGAGGAGCGGTTCGTGCGCGCCCTCGGGGAACGGCCGCCCGAGGAGGGCCCGTTCGACGCCATGCGCAACGCCGTCCTCAGCGCCTGGGACACCATCGGCGAGGCGATCGCCGAGGTCGTCCCCGTCGAGCTGTACCTGCGCACCTTCCAGCTCATCGAGTCGACGCCGGCGCTCCTCGCCGTGCACCTGCGCCGCTCCACGGAGATGGAGGAGACCATCGCCCGGCTGATCGCCGAGCGCGAGGGGCTCGACGTGGACGAGGACCCGCGCCCCCGGATCGCGGTGGCCGCGTTCAGCGGCGTCATGCGGGTGACGGGGCAGCTGTGGGGCCGGAGCGAGGACCCGACCCTGGAGTCGATGCGGGAGCTCACCGGGAAGTACCTGGACCACCTGGGCCCGGCCCTCGCGCAGCGCTGGAGGGCGTGACCGGGGGCTCGCGCGAGGCCCCGCGCACGCGCGAGCGGACCCCCACCGCCCCACCACCCCGCCGTAGGGCCTCCCGCACGACCAGGCGTACGACCGCGCGTACGGTGCGTCACCATGCCCCGTCCCGTGGGTGATCCGCGTCACTCGTCCGCGCGGGCCCGGCCCGGCGCCCCCTAGGGTGACGGCCGATGCCTTCCTTCGATTCCTCCCCCACCCTGTCCGCGTGGCGGATGCTGCTCGCCCTCGCCGTCGTGTTCGTGCTCCTGGCGACCACCGGGTGGACCACGATCCGGCAGCAGCGCACGCCGGGGCAGATCCGGGAGCAGGCGCTGGCCGCCTGGGCGCACGGCAGGATCGGCCACCGCGCGCTGCCCGATCCGACGGCCCCGGCCCGTACGATCGCCGCGTTCTTCGCCGCCATAGGCCCTGCCCAGGGAGCCCGGCTCGCCGACGCCCACCCGCTCGTGGTCGGCAACCTGAACGGCGCTCCGGTGACCCTGCGCTACCGCGCCAACCGGGTGTCCCTGGCCCGCGCCCTCGCCGTCGAGCGGGCGCGCGTCGACGATCCCCGGCTCACCGCCGACGGCCGCCTCCAGGCGCGTCGCCTGGCCCACCGCTTCGCCTCCCTGCTGCGCCCCGGCCGCCAGATCCTCGCCTTCGACCCCACGGGGACGGGACGGGCCGCGGAGGTGCTCGGCGACCTGGAGCGGGCCCGGCGGGTGTCGGTGGTCGTGCCCGGGGTCGACACCAACCTCCTGACCTTCCAGCGCACCGCCCGCCGCTACTCCGCGCCCGTCGGCATGGCCGACTCCCTGTACGCCGCCGAGCGGCGGGCCGCGCCCGGCACCCGTACCGCCGTCATCGCCTGGGCCGACTACACCGCCCCCGTCGGCGTCGGCATCGACGCCGCCATCGGACGGCTCGCCGAGAGCGGCGCCGTCCGCCTCGTCGGCCTCACCACCGCCCTGCCCGGCGACGCGCCGGTCACCCTCTTCTGTCACAGCTACGGCTCCGTGCTGTGCGGGGTCGCCGCGCCCCGGCTGCCCGCCCGGGTCACCGACGTGGTGGTGGCCGGCAGCCCCGGCATGCGGGTCCAGCGGGCCGCCGACCTCGGCACCGCGGCCCGGATCTGGGCCATGCGCGACGCCGACGACTGGATCGCGGACGTGCCCCACATGGACCTCGGCGGCGTCGGGCACGGAGCCGACCCGGTGGCGCCGGAGTTCGGGGCGCGGCTGCTGTCGGCGGCCGGGGCCGAGGGGCACACGGGCTACTTCGAACCGGGCACGCGCAGCCTGGAGAACTTCGCCGCCCTGGGGGTCGGCGCGTACGGGCGCCTGACCTGCGCGGTGGCCGAGTCCGGTGGCCCGGACCCGGTGGCGGGCGACGCCGCGGACGGCTCCGGCGACGGCACGATCGGCGGTGACAGCGCTTGCCTCCGTGGAATCTCCGGTGTGCCGGTGTCCCCACGCGCGTAGACCACGGCGAATTTACGATGGTCGCGGAGGGGCGACGTCGGGGCATAGGCCGCATACGATGAGGCGTATGGGTGATGTGCTGGCCGGAATTCATGCCACCTGGGAGTTCGAGAGCGACGCCGTCGTCATCCGCTTCGAACGGGGGAACCTCACCAACCGCATGCCGAAGCTGTTCCAGGCGCTGCGCGAGCGGCGGGTGCCGCACGAGGCGCTGGAGGCCGTGACGCTCGCCCCGGGCAAGCGGGGCACCGTCGTGCTGCGCGCCGTGCCGAGGGCGGGCGCCGATCCCCTGATGGAGGCGGCGGCGGGACAGCTGAAGGACGAGTGCGATCCGTACCGCCTGGTGCTGCCGGCCGACCGGGAGACGCTCGCGGAGTACTACCGCGACGAGCTGCGTTCCGTCCTCAGTCCGTACGACGCCGGGCGGCCCGCGGACGGCTTCCTGGTGGAGGCGCCGGAAGGGCCGCAGTCCTTCAAGGCGTACGACGGGAAGGCCGCCTTCGACGGACGGTCGGAGGTGACCTTCCGCTGGTCCTGGTCGGGGGCGTCCTCGGAGAAGTGGAAGGCCGGGGACCAGACCTTCCGGGTGGGCGAGCTGAGCGGCGTCGAATGGCGCTCGCCGGAGGTCCTGGACGGATATCTGCGGCTCGTGCCGCGCGAGGGGCCCGACGAGCGGGCCGTCCAGCCGGACCACGACCCCGCGTCCGTCGTCTTCGGCCTCGGCTACGGGCCGGTGCACGAGTCCCTGCCCTTCGCCGCGGCCGTGCTGGCCGCGATCCGCAGGGCCTCGCCGCGCGTCCCGGCCCTGCCGGGGGCGGGGGCCCGTCCGCGGGACCCCGCGGGGGTTGCCGAAAGGATTCGGCACCTGGGGGAGCTGCATCGGGCGGGGCTGGTGACGGACGAGGAGTTCTCCGTGAAGAAGGCCGAGCTGCTGGCGGAGCTGTAGGGGCGGCGGGGCTCCTGCGTCCCCGCGCCCGCCCGATCGGCCCCGCCCGCCCAATCGGCCCCGCAACGCCCGAGCGACCCCGCCCGCCCGATCGGCCCCGGCGGGCCCGGTCGGGCGGGGGCCCCGCGAACAGGCGACGCGGACCCCGGTGTTCGGCCCGGCCCCGGCCCCCGTGCTACCCCGGTACGAGGCCCGGGACCCCACTCCGGTATGACGGCGGGCGGGCGGGCGCTGCCTACGCTGGGGGCGTCATGAAGGATGCATCGCGGCGTCGGCCGCCCATGTCAGAGTTGGTTCGCGGCTTCGGGCCGCCCGTCGGGGGCGGGGAAGCGCTGTTCGGGCGGGCGGCGTCGGGGTGGGTGCGGTGGGTGCCGTACGGGATCGCGTTCGCGCTCGTCGCGACGCTGCTGCCGGTCACCATCACCGTGCTCGTGCACGAGTACCACGTCAACGGCGCCCTCGCCGGAGCGCTCGGCACGGCGCAGGCGGCGCCGCTGCTGCTCGCGGTGAGCCGGCCGCTCCGGGCCTGGTGGGTGATCTTCACGGCGGACGTGGCCGGCGGCTTCGTGCTGCTCGCCGCCGACGGCGGCGACCACCTGCCCTGGCCGTGGACCCCCATGATCGTCGTCGGCTACCTCTTCCTGATGCTCGCCCTGGGGCTGCGCGAGTCCCGGCGCGCCCTCGTCGGGGTGTGGCTGGCGACCGGCGCGGCGGGGGCCGTCTTCGAGCTGGTGTCCCCGCAGCGGCAGGGCGGCGGGATCACCGTGCTGCTGTTCGTGCTCAGCGGGATCCTGCTGCTGCTCACCGCGACCCTGCGCGGCCGCGGCGAGGCCGAGCGGCGGCTCGTCGAGCAGGAGACCATCAGCGAGGCCGAACGGTCCCGCCGCACCCTCCTGGAGGAACGCACCCGGATCGCCCGCGAGCTGCACGACGTGGTCGCCCACCACATGTCGGTGATCACCGTGCAGGCCGACTCCGCCCCGTACCGCATTCCGGAGCTCCCGGACGCGGCCCGCGAGGAGTTCGCCTCGATCGCGGCCGGGGCGCGGGAGTCGCTCGCCGAGATGCGGCGGCTGCTCGCGGTGCTGCGCAGCGACGGCACGGACGGCGAACGCGCCCCGCAGCCGGGCCTCGACCGGGTGCAGCAGCTGGTCGAGGCGACGGTACGGGCCGGGGTGCCGGCCGAGCTGTCGATGGCCGCCGGCCTCGGGGACTCGGTCGAACTGTCGCCGGTGGTGGACCTGTCGGCGTACCGGATCGTGCAGGAGGCGCTGGCCAACGTCGTCCGGCACGCGCCGGGCGCGGCCACCCGCGTGTCCGTCCGGGCCGACGAGGAGGGCTGGTTGCACATCCTCGTCGTCAACGGGCCCGCCGAGGAGCGCACTTCTCCACTGGAGGGCGGCACGGGCACCGGTCACGGGCTCGTCGGCATGCGCGAGCGCGTACGGTTGACGGGCGGCTCGCTCGACACCGGGCCGCTGCCGGACGGGGGCTTCCGGGTCGCCGCCCGGCTGCCGACGCGCACCGCCGACAGCTGAGGAAGCCCGTGACCATCCGCGTGATCATCGTCGACGACCAGGCCATGGTGCGGGCGGGTTTCGCCGCCCTGCTCGCCGCGCAGCCCGACATCGACGTGGTGGGCGAGGCGCCGGACGGGCGGCAGGGCGTGGACGTGGCCCGCTCCGCACACCCCGACGTGGTCCTCATGGACGTGCGCATGCCCGAACTCGACGGGCTGTCGGCGGCGCGGGAGATCCTCAACCCTCCGCCCGGGGTGGTCCACCGGCCGAAGGTGCTGATGCTCACCACCTTCGACGTGGACGACTACGTGTACGAGGCGCTGCGTGCCGGCGCCTCCGGCTTCCTCCTGAAGGACGCGCCGCCGGCCGACCTGATCGGCGCGGTGCGGGTGGTCGCGGCCGGCGAGGCACTGCTCGCGCCGTCCGTGACCCGGCGGCTGATCGCCGACTTCGCCGCGCAGCGGCCGGCGCCGCGCGCCGACCGGGCGGCGCTGCGCCTCAACGGCCTCACCCCGCGCGAGACGGAGGTCCTGGAGCTGATCGCCCGGGGCCTGTCGAACCAGGAGATCGCCGGCCACCTGGTCCTCGCGGAGCAGACCGTGAAGACCCACATCGGCCGGGTGCTGGCCAAGCTGGACCTGCGGGACCGGGCGCAGGCGGTCGTCTTCGCGTACGAGTCGGGCCTGGTGACGCCTGGTCAGGGGAGGTAGCCACCGGGGGTCTGCCCCACCCCCGTGCGGGGGCCCGCTGCTCGTCCACCCCGTACCCCGGTATCGGTTCGCGGTTGGCGCCCCGGTGTGACGTCCGGCCACCCCTCCTCTTCCTACCTTCCTCTCGCTCAGGACGGGAACGGAAGGGGAGACGCAGATGCGCCGGTTCACGAGGACCCTGGTCGCCGCCGCGCTGACCGCCACCATGGTGGCGGGGACAGCGGGCTGGGCGTCCGGGAACGGCCAGCGGGCCGTCACCGGGGCCCCGGTGGGTACGGCGGCCTGGCGGGCCGACGGGCTGCCCGACCCGGAGGCCCTGTCACCCGGCCAGGTACGGGACTTCTTCCGGGTGCGGGCCCCGGGTGCCGAGCGGCAGCGGGCGCTGGTGGCCGCCCACCCCGGCGTCGTCGGCAACCTCGACGGTGCCCCGCTGGCCCTGCGCTACGCCGCCAACGCCCGGACCGCCGGGACCCGCTTCCCCGGGCAGCAGATCCTCGCGTACGACCCCCGGGGCCGCGGCCAGGTGGTGCTGGCGTACGGGGACCTGGCGCGGGCCGCGCACGTGGCGGTCATCGTGCCCGGGTCCGACGTCGACGCCGGGAACCTGGCCTCCCTCACCCGCAAGGCGACCGCGCTGCGCGCCGCCACCGGCGGCCGGACGGCGGTCGTCGCCTGGGCCGGCTACACCACGCCCGTCGGCGTCGGCCTCGACGCGGCCTCCGGTGACCTCGCCGAGGCCGGCGCGGAACGGCTCGTGCGGTTCGCCGACGGGCTCGCCGCCGTCGGGGTGGCCGAGCCCTCGCTGTTCTGCCACAGCTACGGATCGGTCGTGTGCGGTCTGGCCGCACACCGGCTGCGGGCCAGGGACCTGGTCGCCGTCGCCTCCCCCGGGATGCGCGCGGACGACGTGACCGCCCTGGACACCACCGCCCGGGTCTGGGCCGCCAAGGACCCCACCGACTGGATCGACCGGGTCCCGAACGTGGAGTTCGCCGGCCTCGGCCACGGCACCGACCCCACCGCCCCCGCCTTCGGCGCCCGCCGGGTGCCCGCGGGCGACGCCCACGGCCACGACGGCTACTTCGCGCCCGGGACCGCCTCCCTGCGCGCCTTCGCCGCGATCGCGAACGGAGAGGCCCGATGAGGACGCACCGCGTCGTCGAGAGGATCGAGTCGGCCACCCCCGCCCACCGCGACCGCGCGATCGACGGGCTGCGCGCCCTGGCCCTGCTGGCCGTGCCCACCGGGCACTGGCTGCTCGGCGGGTTCACGCTCTCCCCCGACGGCGCGCTCCACAACGCCAGCCCGCTGTCCGCCTTCGGCGGCCTCGCGCCCGTCAGCTGGATCCTCCAGATGCTGGGCATCTTCTTCCTGGTCGGCGGCTACGCCTCCGTGCTGTCGTACCGGCGCCACGAGGGCCCCACGAGTGCCTGGCTCAAGGGGCGCCTCGCCCGGCTCGGGCGGCCCGTGCTCGGCGTCACCGCCGTGTGGGCGGTGCTGCTGCCGCTGCTGCACCACGGGTTCGGGGTGCCCGAGGCCACCCTGCGCACGGCGTCGACGCTGGTGATCCAGCCGCTGTGGTTCGTCGGCGTCTACACCGTGGTCACCGCGCTCACCCCGTACTGCGTGCGCGCCGCCCGCCGGCTCGGCGTCTGGGCGGCGGCCCCGCTGCTCGGCTCGGTCGCCGCCGTCGACCTGTTGCGCTACGGGCCGTACGCGGAGACCGTGCCCTCCTGGCTGAGCGTCCTGAACGTCCTGCCCGGCTGGCTGTTCGCCTACCAGCTCGGTGCCTCCTGGGCCGAGCGCCGGGTCACCCGCCGCCACGCCTGGGGGCTGCTCCTGGGCGGCGCGGCGCTGTTCGCCGCCCTGCTGCTGTGGTGCGGCTACCCGACCTCGATGGTGGGCGTCCCCGGCGAGGCGCGCACCAACTCGCACCCGCCTTCGCTGCTGGTCCTGGCCCTCGCCGCCGCGCAGAGCGGCGCGGCGGTCCTGCTGCGCGAGCGGCTCAGGCGGTTGCTCGCCCGGCCCGCGCTGTGGGCGCCGGTGGTCGTGGTCAACCTGTCGGCGATGACGGTGCTGTGCTGGCACCAGACGGCGATGGTGGCCGCCGCGATCCCCGCCTCGTACGCGGGTGAGGTCCCCGGCCTGGTGGGCGCGCCGGACTCGGCCGGCTGGATCCTGGCCCGGCTCGCCTGGATGCCGGTGTTCGCGGGGCTGCTCGTCCTGATCGGCCGGTACGCGCGGGGCTTCGAGTCGCCGTGGACCCGCGCCGGCACGGCCCGCCGGGCGGCGGCGGGCGTCCTGGCGGCGGGGTTCGCGGTCTTCGCCCTGGGCCTGGCGTGAGGGCCGGGGCGCCCTAGCCTTCCCGCGCCGCCGACGTGAACGTCATGTCCGGGTAGCGGTCGCCCGCCACCTGGGCGGCGATCGGCTCCAGGGCGGCGAGCTGGGCGTCGGTCAGCGTGATCCGGGTGGCCGCCGCGTTCTCCTCCAGGCGGGACCGCTTGCGGGTGCCGGGGATGGGCACGACCGTGAGGCCGTGCACGGCGGCGCGCTGCTGGACCCAGGCCAGGGCGATCTGCGCCGGGGTCGCCCCGTGCTCCGCCGCCACGTCGCGCAGGGGGGCGAGCAGGGCCGCGTTCCGCTCGGCGTTCTCGCCGGTGAAGCGCGGCTGGCGGCGGCGGAAGTCGTCGCCCGGCAGGTCCTTGGCGGCGTCGGCGAAGGCGCCGGTGAGGAATCCCCGGCCGAGCGGCGAGTACGGCACGAAGGTCACGCCGAGCTCGGCCGCCGCGCCGACCGCGCTGTGCTCCACGTCGCGGGAGAAGAGGGACCACTCGGACTGGAGGGCGGCGATGGGGTGCACGGCGTGCGCGGCGCGCAGCTCGGGGCCGGTCACCTCGCTGAGGCCGAGCTGCCGGACCTTGCCCTCCTTCACCAGCTCCGCCATGGCGCCCACGGACTCCTCGAACGGCACGGCCGGGTCCCGGCGGTGCATGTAGTAGAGGTCGACGGTCTCGACGCCGAGCCGGCGCAGGCTGCCCTCGACGGACCGCCGGATGTAGGCCGGGTCGTTGTTGACGCCCCGGTAGACGGGGTCGTCGGCGCGCCTCTCGATGCCGAACTTGGTGGCGAGGACGATCTCGTCGCGGTGTGCGGCGACGAACGGGGCGAGGAACTCCTCGTTGGCGCCCTCCCCGTAGACGTCGGCGGTGTCGATGAGGGTGACGCCGGCCTCCAGGGCCGCTTCGAGGGTGTCGCGGGCGGCGGCCTCGTCGGTGTCCCCGTAGAACTCGCTGATGCCCATGGCGCCGAAGCCCTGGACGCCGGTCTCGGGCCCGTCGGGGCCGCCGAGGCGTACGGTGTCGATCCTGCCGCCGCCGGGCGTGGTGCTGGTGTTCATGTGGTGGTGTCTCCGCATACGGTGCTGTAGTGGCCGATCTTGACGTCGAGCACGGCGAGCGTGTCCTGCAGCTCGGAGATCCGGGCCACGACCTCGCGCCGGGTGGTCTTCAGGAGCTGCCGCCGCTCGTCGTGGGTGTGGTCGCCGGCCCGGACGAGTTCCGCGTACCGGACCATGTCCGCCACCGACATGCCGGTGAGCCGCAGCTTGCCGACGAAGGCGAGCCAGTCCAGGTCGCGCCGGGTGAAGCGGCGCTGGCCGGTGTGCGAGCGGTCCACGTGCGGCATGAGTCCGATCCGCTCGTACCAGCGCAGGGTGTGCGCGGACAGTCCGGTCAGGGCCGCGACCTCGCTGATCGTGAACCGTTCCCGGGACACACCCGCCTCGTTCGTGCTCTCGATCACGCTCATGGCCACCACGCTAAAAGGTTCGAGTGCACTCCAAGCAAGTAGGCTCGGCAGCATGCGAAGCAGCTTGCCCAGCCTGGCGTCGATCGAGAACTGGCCCGTCCCCACCGCGGCCGCCGCCGTGGTCCGCGCGGACGGCACCCTGGCCGGGAGCCACGGCCCCACCGGGCGGCGGTTCCCGCTGGCCTCCGTCACCAAGCCGCTGGTGGCGTACGCGGTCCTGGTCGCGTACGAGGAGGGGGCGATCGACCTGGACGAGCCGGCCGGGCCGCAGGGCGCGACGGTGCGGCACCTGCTGGCCCACACCTCGGGGCTGGCCTTCGACGAGAACCGGGTGACGGCGGAGCCCGGCACCCGGCGGATCTACTCCAACACCGGCTTCGAGGCGCTCGGCGACCACGTCGCCAAGGCGACCGACATCCCGTTCGCGGAGTATCTGCACCAGGCCGTCCTGGAGCCGCTCGGCATGGCCGACACGACCCTGGAGGGTTCGCCCGCGAAGGACGGCGTGTCGACCGTCGACGATCTGGTGCGCTTCGCCGCCGAGGTGCAGGCGCCGCGTCTGCTGGACGCGCGCACGGTGCTGGACGCGATGACGGTCACCTACCCGGGTCTGACGGGCATCCTGCCCGGTTACGGGCACCAGAGGCCGAACGACTGGGGTCTGGGCTTCGAGATCCGCGACGGGAAGTCGCCGCACTGGACCGGCGCCACGTCCTCGCCGCGTACGTTCGGCCACTTCGGCCAGGCGGGCACCTTCCTGTGGATCGACCCGGACGCGGGCGCCGCGTGCGTGGCCCTGACGGACCGGCCCTTCGGGCCCTGGGCGATCGAGGCGTGGCCGCCGTTCACGGACGCGGTGCTGGCCGACCTGCGCGCCTGAGAGCGGGCCGGTGCCGCGGGGCCGGCACGATCCGGAACTAGTTCATGAGGCAGCGCGCGGCGGCCACCTCCCCGTCGATGCCGCGGACGGCGACGGGGATCGCGCCCGTGGGGTCCTGGGCGTACGCGGCGGTGCACACCAGCTGGCGCAGGGCCACGGGGTCGAGGTCCTTCACCCGGGTGCGGACCCGGACCTGGAGCGTGGTGCCGTCGGCGCGCGGGACGGTCAGCGCGTGCGCCTCGTACGCGCCGTGCGGGGCGAGCCGGGTCGTGAGGCCGGCGGCGCGCTCGTTCTCCTCCGGGCCTTCGAGCAGGGTGCTGAGCACCGTGTCGACGGGAGCGCGGTAGCCCACCTCCGTGTCGGGGTGGGTCGGCTCGATCCGGCCGTCCGTCACTTCGGTGTCGGGGCCGATCCCGGAATGGAAGCCGATGTCGCGGGCGACGGGCATCAGCCGGCCGTCGCGGTCGGCGAAGAACAGCAGCATCCGCGGTTCGCCGGTCGGGTGCACGGTGACCGGGGCGGGGCCGCCGGCCTCCACGACGTCGCTCCCCTGGATGCCGCAGGCGGCCAGGGGCAGCAGGCACAGCAGGGCGGCCGCGGCACGCCGCAGGGACCGCCTCCCGGCGGGTGCCCCTCGACGGCTCGCGGCCCGGCCCGCGGCAGGGCGGCTCGCCCCCGGCCCGCCGGCCGGACCCGCCGCACGGTCTGCGGCCCGGCTCACCGCACGGTCCCCCGCCCGGCCCGCCGCACGGTCCCCCGCCCGGCCCGCCGCACGGTCTGCGGCCCGGCCCACCGCACGGTCCCCCGCCCGGCTCACAGCGGGATCCTGACCGTGAAGACCGCGCCGCCGTCGGGGCGGTTGGCGGCGACGACGGTGCCGCCGTGGAGGTGGACGTTCTCCTGCGTGATGGCGAGGCCCAGGCCGCTGCCCGCCGAGCGGGTACGGGCCGGGTCGCCCTTGTAGAAGCGGTCGAAGACGTGCGGCAGCACGTCGTCCGGGATGCCCGGGCCCCGGTCGGCGACCTCGGTGACGAGCCGGCCCCCCTCCTCGTACACCCGGACGGTCACGGGCGGGCCGCCGTGCCGCAGCGCGTTGCCGACGAGGTTGGCGACGACCACGTCGAAGCGGCGCGGGTCGAGCCGGGCGCGGATGCCGTCGGCGAGCTCGGTGGCGATCCGCTCGGGGTCGGTCCAGTGGCGGTTGATGAGCGTCTTGCGGACCATCTCGGCCGCGTCCACCTCGTCCGTGTGGAGCTCGGCGGCGCGGGCGTCGAAGCGGGAGATCTCCATCAGGTCCTCGACGAGGACGGCCAGCTTGCCGGTCTCGGCGCTGATGAGCCGTACCGCGCGGGCGGTGTCGGAGTCGAGCGTGCCGGCGTCCTCGTCGAGGACCTCGGTGACGGCGAGCATGCCCGCGAGCGGGGTGCGCAGTTCGTGGGACACGTCGGAGGCGAAGCGGCGGGCGCGGGCCTCGGCTCGGCGGAGCTCGGTGACGGATCGTTCCAGCGCGGCGGCGGACTCGTTGAAGGTGCGGGCGAGGTCGGCGAGTTCGTCGCTGCCCTTGGCGTGGATGCGGGTGTCGAGGCGGCCCCGGCCCATGCTGTGGGCGGCGCGCCGCAGTTCGCGGACGGGGCGCAGCACGCCCCGGGCGGCGAGCAGGGCCGGGACGAGGGCGACGAGCAGCGCGGGCAGGGCGCCGTCGCGGGCGGCGAGGACCATGGCCTCGATGTCGGCCTCCTCCTCGCCGAGGTCCATGACCGCGTAGAGGACGAGTCCGGTGGGGTGGTCCTCGGGCAGGCCGCGGAAGTTGCCGAAGACGGCGGGGACGGCGACGGTGAGGTACGGGGTGCCGTTCCTGACGACCCGCTGGAAGCTGCCGTGGGTGGCGCCGGGCGCGGTGGCCCGGCGGCGCAGTTCGGGGGTGAGGACGGTCGATGCCGGCCGGTCGGTGGAGGACACGCGGACGTCGCCGTACTCGGCGTAGACCCGCCAGGGGCGGGGTTTGCCCTGGCGGGCGATGCGCCGCAGCTCGTTCTGGAGTCCGTCGTGGTCGACCGGGAGCTGCACGTTCAGGGTCTCGACCTGCTGGCGGAAGGCGGTGACGGCGGTGTCCTGGGTCTGTTCGAGGATCGCGTTGCGGGCGGCGCGGTAGGTGAGGGCGGCGGTGGTGCCGCAGCCGACGGCGGCGACGAGGAGGAAGGCGAGCACGAGGCGGGTGCGCAGGCCGAAGGGGCGGGGCAGGCGGCGCCGTCTCGCGGGCCGGTCGTCGCCGGGCACGTGGGCTCTCACAGCGGGCCGAAGCGGTAGCCGAAGCCGCGCAGGGTCTGGATGTAGCGGGGGTCGCCGGGGGTGTCCTCGATCTTGTTGCGGAGGCGGCGGACGCAGGCGTCGACGAGGCGGGCGTCGCCGTGGAAGCTGTGTTCCCAGACGTGCTCGAGGAGCTGCTGGCGGCTGAAGACCTGTTCGGGTGCGGCGCTGAGGTGGAGCAGCAGTTTGAGTTCGGAGGGGGCGAGGGCGATCCGTTCGCCGTTCTTGGCGACGGTGAGTCCGGCCCGGTCGACGGCGAGTTCGCCGTGGAACTCGACGGCGGGCCGGGTGCCGCCCGGGTCCTCGATGCGGCGCAGGACGGCGCGGATGCGGGCCTCGATGACCTCGGTGCGGGCGGGCTTGACGATGTAGTCGTCGGCGCCGGCCTCCAGGCCGACGACGACGTCGAAGTCGTCGCCGCGGGCGGTGAGCATGATGATCGGCAGCTGGCTGGTGTCGCGGACCCGGCGGCAGACCTGGACGCCGTTCATGCCGGGCAGCATCAGGTCGAGCAGGAGCAGGTCGGGCCGGAACTCCCGGAGGACGGCGAGCCCGGCCTCGCCGGTGGCGGCGGTCCGCACCTCGTGTCCGCGGCGACGGAGCCCGAGCTCGACGCCCTCGCGGACGGAGGGGTCGTCTTCGATCAGGAGCACGCGTGGCATCTGTGGAGTATCCCAGGGTCGAGAGGGCGGGCGGCGGGGCGGGTCGCGGGAGGCGTCCCGGTGGTCATCCGCGCCGCCGTACGAGCCGGCCGGTGGCGCCGGTGAGCAGGGTCTGGACCTCGGTGAGCCGCAGCGGGCGGGCCAGCAGGGCGAAGACGGCCACGATCGCGAGCGCGCCGGCGAGGCCGGAGGGGACGGGCCCGGTGGCGGGCAGGGTCAGGTCGGCGGTGAGGAGCCCGAGACCGGCGGCGGGGACGGCGGCCACCAGGAGCCGCAAGAGCGCCGCCCCGGCGCCGGGGCCCTGGGGTGCCGCGCCCGCGCGCAGGCGGCGGCCGAGCACGTACGCCGTCAGGGCCCAGCCCGCCCACAGGGCGAGCGAGTAGCCCGCGGCCATGCCGGTCACGGCCCAGCGGGCCGGCAGGAGCCCGTACGCGCAGACGGCGAGCAGGGCGTTGAGGCCGGCGATGACCAGGTTCAGGAGGAACGGGGTCCGGGTGTCGCGCAGCGCGTAGAAGGCACGGGTGCACACGTACTGGCCGGAGAGGGCGACGAGACCGGGCGCGAGGGCCATCAGGATCCAGGCCATGGAGCGGACCGCGGAGGCGTCGGTCCGGCCGTACTGGAAGACCGTGGCCATCAGCGGGACGGCGAGCGCGAACAGGGCGCAGGCGGCGGGGACGATGGCGGCGGCGCTGGTGCGCTGGGCGTAGGCGACGTCCCTGCGGACGGCCGCGAGGTCCTGCTCGGCCGCGGCGCCGCTCATCCGGGGCATCAGGGCGGTGACGAGGGCGACGGTGACGATGCCGTGCGGGACGGCCCACAGCAGATAGGCGTTGTTGTACGCGCTGAGTCCGGCGCCCTCGGCGCGCTGGCCGGCGGCGGTGGCGACCTTGGTGGTGACCCAGTAGGCGGCCTGGTTGGTGAGGACGAGCAGGACCAGCCAGCCGGCCGACTTCAGCGGCGCGGTGAGCCCGCTGCCGCGCCAGTCCAGGCGCGGGCGCCAGCGGAAGCGGGCGGCCCGCAGCGAGGGGAGGAGGGCGAGGGCCTGGACGGCGATGCCGGCGGTGGTGCCCCAGCCGAGGAGGGCGGTCTCGCCGGGGGTCAGGGTGCCCCCGTCGGACACGGCGACCGTGAGGAACAGGCCGAAGACGCCGATGACGACCAGGTTGTTGAGGACCGGCGTCCAGGTCATCGCCCCGAACCGGCCGCGCGCGTTGAGGACCTGCCCGAGCAGCGTGAACAGGCCGAGGAAGAAGATCTGCGGCAGGCAGGAACGGGCGAAGGCGACCGTCATCTCGCGCTGGGCGCCGGTGTAGTCGGCGTAGGCGTCGACGATGGCGGGGGCCGCGAGGACGGCGGCGGCCGTGAGGACGGTGAGGGCGAGCACGCAGACGGTGAGCAGCCGGTCGGTGTACGCGGCGCCGCCGTCCTCGTGTTCCTTGGCGGCCTTGACCAGTTCGGGCACGAAGACGGCGTTGAGCGCGCCGCCGAGCAGCAGCATGTAGACGATGGTGGGGACGGAGTTGCCGAGCGCGTAGCCGTCGGCGACGAGCCCGGTGCCGATGGCGGCGGCGACGACGGCGGAGCGCACGAAGCCGGTGGCGCGCGAGACGAGCGAGCCGGCGGCCATGAGCGCGCCGCTGCGCAGCACGGAGGAGGGCTTCGCCCCGGGGTGCGGCGGGCTGTCGGTGGCGGTCGCCGTCATCGACGGGCCAGGTACGCCTGGAAGGCGCGGTACAGCGTGTGGTTGGTCGTGCCGGGCAACGGTGTCTCCCACTCCCCCAGGGTCTCGACGACCTGTCCGCCGGTGCCGAGCTTCCAGCGCAGCAGCCCGTGGGCGCGGTCGTCCGGGTCGAGGGTGGAGGGTACCCCGCGCAGGTCGTAGACGTCGGCTCCGAGGGCGTGCGCGTCGAGCATCATGCGCCACTGCAGGGCGTTGGAGGGTCGGACCTCGCGGCGGTGGTCGGCGGAGGCGCCGGTCTGGTACCAGACCCGCCGGCCCACCGTGATCATGGTGTGGGCGGCGAGGATCTCCCCTTCGTGCCGGGCGAGGTAGAGCTTCATGCGCCCGGGGTGCTCGGCGTTGAGGACGGCGTACTGGCGCTCGTAGTACGCGAGGGAGCGGCCGAGCCGGAAGCCGTCGCGTTCCTCGGTGATCCGCAGCAGGCGGTGGAACTCGGGCAGGTCGGCGGCGGAGCCGACGACGACCTCGACGCCGCACTTGCGGGCCTTGCGGATGTTGCGCCGCCACTCCTGGTTGAGGCCGGACCACAGGTCGTCGGTGCTGCGGCCGGTGAGCGGCACCTGGTAGACGTGGCGGGGCTGGGCGTCGGCGCCGTCGTCGGAGTCGCCGCCGCACTTGCGCCAGCCGCGGGCGCGCAGCCGTTCGGCGACGGCGGAGCCGAGCGGGTCGACCTCGCTGGCGAGGACGTCGGCGAGGCGCCGGCCGGGTCCGGTGTGGGCCTTGAGGGTGGCGGCGGTCCAACGGCGGTGGGCGGGGCCCGGCCCGATGCGTACGGCGAAGACGCCGATGCCGCGCAGGTGGGCGAGGAGGGGCTGGAGCCAGCCGTCGAGGTCGGGGTCGGCCCAGTCGGCGACGGGCCCCTCGGGGAGGTAGGCGAAGTACTTCCGCGTCCGGGGGAAGGCCCGCAGCAGCACGAGGGCGACACCGGTGAGCCGCCCGCCTTCCGGTCCCCAGCCGAGGAGTTGGTGGGTCCAGCCCTCCTTGACCTGGGCCCAGGCGGGGAGCTGGAGGAAGCTCGGTCCGTCGGCGCCGGTGGAGCGGGCGGCGAGGAACGCGCGGTACGTCTCGGGGGTCACGGGCCCGAGCCGGAGCGGTCCGGCCGGGGCGTGGTGGCCGGCGGGTGCGGGCGTCACGAGCAGCGCTGACACAACGGGAGCCTCCTTGTTCCGCCCCGTTCGGTGGTGGGGCGCACAGCAGGCTCACAGCCGGTATTGACCGCTCCGCGCGAGGAATGTGACCGGACGATGACCGTTTCTCTGCAGCCCCCGTCACATGGCCGCCGGGGAGGGCGGGAGCCGCCGCGGGCGCCCTACAGTCCGGTCCATCCCACCTTTTCCGGTTCCACCGGCTCCACCGCGGAGGTCTGTCCCGTGCTGCGGACGCGCATACGCATTCCCCTGTTCCTCCTCACCGCGGCGTCGCTGACCGCCTGTTCGGCGGCGACGGCGGACAAGGCCCCGCCGCGGGCCGCCGCCTCGCCCGGCACCCCGGCGAAGGTGACGGTGACGCCTCCGGTGGCCGGCCGGCCGCTGACGGTGTCGGCGAGCGGGGGCACCCTGGCCCGGGTGAAGGTCGTCGACGAGGACGGCGCCGCGCTGCCGGGCCGTACGGGCTCGGGCGGCGGCTCGTGGACCTCGGACCGCAAGGCGGCGCCCGGCACGACGTACACGGTGGAGGTGACGGCGCGCGGCAGCGGCGGCAAGGAGTCGACGGCCCGGTCGACGCACACGCTGCCCGAGCCGGACAGGGTCAACAAGCTGACCCTTGCGCCGGGCAAGAACACCACGGTGGGCATCGCACAGCCGCTGTCGATCGTGTTCGACCGGCCGGTGAGGAACAAGGCGGACGTGGAACGTCAGTTGAAGGTGACCACGTCCAACGGCACCGAGGGCTCGTGGGGCTGGCTGACGGACTACTCGGGCCGGGACCGGGCGGACTGGCGGCCGAAGGAGTACTGGAAGCCCGGCACCGAGGTCACCCTGGACGCGACGCTGAACGGCACGGACTCGGGCGGCAGCGGCGGCTGGTTCGTCCGCGACTACCGCACCGGCTTCACCGTCTCCGACCAGGCGCAGGTGATCAAGGTCGACCTGGACAGCAAGAAGCTGTCCGTCCTCCGCGACGGCCGCACCGTCCGCACGATCCCCGTCTCCGGCGGCACGCCGGGCGGCGACAAGCGCTCCTGGCGGGGCACGGCCGTCCTGATGGCGAAGGAGGGCACGATCCGCATGAACTCCGAGACGGTCGGCCTCGGCGACGCCTACGACAAGATGGTCGACTACTCGATGCGCCTGACCTGGTCGGGCATGTACGCGCACGCGGCGCCGTGGAACGCCCGCTGGTTCGGCAACGCGAACCGCAGCTCGGGCTGCATCGGCATGAGCACCGCCGACGCCTCGTCCTTCTACGCCCTGGTCCGCCCGGGCGACCCCTTCGAGATCAAGGGCGAGGACACGAAGGGCACGGTGGCGGAGGGCAACGGCTACGGCGCGTGGAACCTCTCCTGGGCGGACTGGCAGAAGAAGAGCGCGCTGCGATAACCGTTCGACAGCCTCGCGGGGCGGGGGCAGACTTCGGCGCGATGACTCGACGAACCGATACGCCTCCTGCCTGGGACGAGCGTACGCAGCTGACCACCTTCCTCGACTACGCCCGCGACACGGCCCGCGCCAAGTGCGAGGGCGTGTCCGCGGAGGACGCCCGCAAGGCCCCGCTCCCCGGCTCGCCGCTGATGACGATCAGCGGCCTGATCAGCCATCTGCGGTGGGTCGAGCACTGGTGGCTGGACGTGGTGTTCCTCGACGGGGAGCTCCAGGGCCCCCTCGCGGAGGCCACCGACGAGGACCCGGACCCCGAGATGCGGACGGCGGTCGACGTCCCGCTGCCGCGGCTGCTCGCCGAGTACGAGGAGCAGAGCGCCCGCCTGCGCCGCCTGGTCGCGGACCACGACCTGGACACCAAGGCCCTGCGGCCGATCCGCGACGGCCGGCGGGTGGACCTGCGCTGGATCCTCCTCCACCTCATCGAGGAGACCGCCCGCCACAACGGGCACCTGGACATCGTGCGGGAGCTGGTGGACGGCCGGACGGGCGTCTGAAGCCCCGGCCGAGGCTGGCTCGCCCCGACGGGCGGTTTCTTCATTCCACATTTTCTGCCTGCCACGCCCGACTACGCTCAGCAACGGAACAGACGAAACACCCTGACGCATAGAACCCCGAAGCCCTCCCTGATGGCGCGCCGGGACTCACGCCGAGAACCCGGTTCGTGGAGGTTTCAGTGATATGGGGAGCGGAATTGCCCCCTGGGAGGGTAAGCAGGTGCGTTAGTCGACCACCTGTGTCTCAGCCTGAACACGGATAGCAGGTTCACACACCGTCTCCCGCACCGCCAACGCGCCGGCGTAAAAGTCCTCTCACTACTTCAGCAGCTGAAGAACGCCGTCGACTTCATAATTCGTCCAGAGCACCGGATCACCGTTCGATTGCCCCAACCAGAATGTCGCGGAACACCCCGAATCGAAACGCAGGAAAACTGCGGTAGTCCCCTCCGATTCGCGACTCTCCCACGCCCCCGACCCACTGTAAACCGTCGGGGTGCCTTCCTGACACTTGAAGTATCGCGCACCAAGGCGGCTCGCGGTGAACTCCCCTCCAATGCGGAGAGAGAGCGAAGCATCACCCGCCTTCCAATCTCGCGAAAGGAATTCAGAGTCACGCACCAACGCGGAAGGAAACTTTTCGCCAGAATCCTCCAACGTGGCACAAGACGTCGTGAACGCCAATAGCAACAAGGCGAGGCCGACCCCACGCAAAACATCCCACCCTCGAACGCTCAACTGCCCCCCACCCTTCCACCATGAGGGGGGCGCAGAGCCAGACCTGCGCCCACCCTCGCTAACAATCAGGCCAGTGTGCCCTAGAAGTAAACCACAGTCCTGAAGGTAATGGTCATGCTGTGCGCTTTCATGAGGCCCGGCACCGGCCAGAGCAGTCCCGACTTATCCACGTTACGCTGAAGGAATCGGTCGGAGGGAGTTCCGTACCCCGTCGCAACATGCGCAAATGAAGAGATCGTCATGGGGTTCCTGATCGTCACCCGGGCCTGAAGCCCTTGAGAATTAGAGCGCAGAATCTCATACTCCGCACTATAGGATCCCAAAACGGCAGTACTTGCATTTCGATCATCAAGCACCATCGAATTTATATCGCGTTTGAACTGGCCGAACTTGTCACTCATCCCGGCGATCGAGTAGGGCTTCAATTCACCCTCGGTTTTCCCATTCAGCATGAAACGCTTCGCGATCTCAATTCTCTGCTGGGCGGTTATATCGGACTTCATCGCCTGTTGAGCGAGTTTACTGTCTTCGCCGTACGTCGTCATCGGGTCCAGGGCCCCAAGCGCCCACTTGCCGCCGACCGTGACGAATCCGTCGCCTCCACCACCCAGAACGGCGTCTTGAGGGTTGCAAGCGGGATCAATTGTCATCATCGAGCAGTAGCGCTCCTGCAGGTACTCAGGACTGGCCACGTACTCAGGCACATAAGGGAGCACGACTGGAGTCGGCCCGACGACGGGCACGTTCTCAGACAGACCACGACTGCCGCCACAGTAGAGAGGGCCGCACGCAGACTGGCCGCTCGTGTTGTTGCCTGCCCCGCTTCCGCTGCGCCCCCCCGAGCCTCCATTCACGGGTGCATTACCCGGGAAAGCCGGGGGCTTGCTGGTTGTCGGCGTGCACGAGTTTCCATATGCCCCGCACATCTCCCGCAGCCCCGTCGGATCCGAGGTCGTCGTCGGATGCTGGTTGGCGTAGCTGTAGCCGTTGAGCGATTGGTGCTGGTCCAGTGAGAGGATTGGGTCGACACTAATGAACTGGCCCAGCGTCGGGTCGTACTCGCGGGCGCCGACGTGGGTGAGGCCGGTCCCCGTGTCGGTGGGCTTGCCCAGGAAGGTCTTGTCGTCCGGCCAGGTGCCGGCGGTGGTTCCGCGGGTGGCGCCGAACGGGGTGGTGTAGCGCTTGGTCAGGGCCTGGGTGTCGTCTCCCGTGATGGAGAGGGTCCCGGTGTTGTGGTGATCGTTGGCGAGGAAGTGCAGCTTCTCCGTGCCCGTTTCGTTGGTGCGCAGGGCGATGGTGGAGCCGGCCACGCTGTAGTAGCGGTTGGCCCACTTCTTGGTGCCCTTGAGGTGGACCTCGGTGGCGCCGAGGTAGAGGACGGTCTCACCTCCGGTGCCGGCGCCGCGGCGGATCAGGAGTTCGCCGTCGGCGTCGTACAGGTAGTCCGTGGAGTGGGCGCCTTCGGTGAGCTTGGTGAGCTTGCCTTCGGCGGACCAGACTAGGGACTGGGTGGTGGTACTGCCGGCCGTTTCGGCGCGGGTGGTGGTGTTTCCGGTCGCGTCGTAGACGTACTGGGCGGTCTCATCGGTGCAGTTGCCGTCGGTCGTGGTGGCCTTCAGCGCGTGCGTGCGGGTGGTGTCGTAGCAGTAGGTGCGGGTGGCCGGGGTGGCCGTGTTCTGCTTCTCCGTGGCCCGCTGGCCCCCTGCGTTGTAGGTGTAGGAGGTCCAGTACGGTGCGGCTCCGCCGAGGTTGGCGACGGTGCGGCCCGAGGGCGCGCAGTCGGCGGTCTTGGGCGTCCAGGCTTCGGTCAGGCGGCGCTGGCCGTCGTAGGTGAAGCACTGGAAGTCGGCACCGTTTCCGGTGTTGGCATGGTCGAAGATCGAGGTGACGTTGCCTGCGGGGTCGTAGGTGTAGCCGGCATCGCGAACCTGGCCACGGGTCTGGTCATCGACGCTGGCACTGGTCAGACGGCCGGTGCCCAGTTCGTAGAAGTTGGTGAGGCTGACCCTCTTGACTCCGTTGGCGGTGGAGGCGCCCAAGGTGAGCTGCTGCACCTGGCCGAGGTCGGTGTAGGAGGCGCCGAGCAGGTAGCCGGAGGCACCCGAGAGGCCGATGGGAAGACGAACGCTGTTGTAGCGGGTGCTGACGATCTCCTTGGCGAGGCCGCCGGCTGCCGGCTCGGTGGCACTGTTGACCGTGCCGTCGACAAAGAAGTTGACGCTCGCCGTTGTGGTGGCGGTGACGGCGCCGGAGGTGACCAGGGGGTCGTCGGTCGGCAGCGTCAAAGCGGTCTCGGACGGACGACTCATCTCGTCGTAGGCCGTGACCTGCTTGGTGTAGGCCTTGCTGCCGACCTGCCCCTTGCCTCCCGTGTAGCGGATGGAGGCGTCGGGCAGGCCCTTGCGAAGGGAGTCGTAGGTCCATTCTGCGAGCAGATTGGCGTCGCTCGTGCTGTTCTGCCACAGGGCGGTCTTGCGGCCGATCTCGTCGTATCCGTAGACGAGGACCCGACCCTCGGCGTCCTTGGTGCTCTGGATCTGATCGCGATCGGTATAGGCCACGTTGGTGCTGGTGCCCTTGTCGGGGTCTGTCGCGGTGTCCTGACGGCCGTAGAGATCGTAGGTGTAGGACCACTTGGCGTTGTCAGGACCGGTGATCTGCTTCTGCTTGCCGTCGTCGAAGTAGCTGTACTTCACCGAGGTGTAGGAGGTGCCGAGTGTCGCACCGTAAGCAGTGTCGTCGGGCTGGGTCCCCACGTACGTGCGGGTCTCTATGGTGCGTCCCAGGACGTCGCTGATGGTCCGGGTGGCGGTACCGCCCTGCTGGGCCGTGGTGGCGACGGAGTCACCGGTGTACGTGGTGACGATCGGGGCGAACTTCTGCACGCCCTTCACCAGGAGGGTCGACTTCACCTGTCGGCCCAGGCCGTCGAACTCGACCTGGGTCTGCTGGGGCGCCCCGCCGTACTCGGCGCGGGTGTAGCTGCTGTTGGGTGCGGTGGTGGAGTCGTAGATGTCGGCGTACGTCTCGTAGGCGAGGCCGCGGTCGTTGTGGCGGGTGTCGGTCAGGATGCGGCCGCCGTTGGGGGCCGGTGTCTGGCTCTGCAGCGGGCGGAGCAGGGAGTCCACCAGGCTGTAGCTGGTGGTGTAGGTCTGACCGTCCGCGTTGAGGGTGGAGACCGAGGTCCAGGAAGGCCGGTCGTCGGTCTGGTTGATGCCGTAGGCGAAGGTCGCGTTGGCCGTGTCGCCACCGGACTTCGAGCGGTTGGGCGCCCAGGTCGCGGTGATGCGGCCGAGCGCGTCGTAGGTGTGGTCGGTGCGCTTGAGGTTGGCGTCCAGGGTGTAGGTGACCGAACCGCGCGCGGGGTCGTAGTAGGTGTAGGTCTTGTGGGCCTGGCCGTTGGCGAGGGTCGGCTTGGTGACGATCACGCCGGTGACCGGACCCGCGGCAGCGGGGTAATAGGCAGTGCTCGTGGTCTTGCCCGCGGCATCGGTCACGGTCAGGGGGCGACCGAGCTTTGCGGTGGCCCCGTCGTACGTGGTCCTGGTGAGCGTCTGCCAGCCGGTGGGATGGCGATCGTCGGTGCTGCCGACGACGGCGGCCGGGTAGCCCTTGGCACGGCCGGTCCAGGTGGGCAGACCCAGCACCGGTGTCTGGTTCTCGACCCAGCCGGTGGCAGTGGTGTTGTCGTAGACGGTCGCGATGTCGGCGAGCACGTCCCCGCGCTGGTCGGGTGCCTCGGTAGTGGCGTACTTGTGGGTGACGCCGGTGGGCATCTTCAGCTGATCGACACTGACCGCACAGGCCTGGCCGACGGTGCGGCTGCGGGAGACCAGGTTGGTGATGCCCTTGCCGTCGTTGCGCGCGTACCAGGTGCGCGCGCACGTTTCGTCACCGGTGATCGACCAGTTGCCGTGGTTCTCCGTACGCTCGACCATGCCGTAGGCGTCATAGGCGTGGGTGACGGCCGTGGCGCGCCACTTCTTGGCGGCGGTCAGGTAGTTCCAGGTGTACGTCCGTGAGGTGCGGACGTAGCCGGCCTTGACGTTCGCGTACGACTTCTGCTGGCTGGCGGTCTGCTGGTACCACAGGTTGTTCACTGTGCTGCCGACGGCGAGTGTCCCGTCGTACGTGATCTTCTGGCGCAGCTGGCCGGCGTAGTGATCGCTGTCCGTAGCGTCGTTGACGTTCAGCTCGTCACCCGTTGCGCCCGGGACGTTGTCCACGTCGATGCCCGCGACGATGACACTGCGCGTCAGAGGGTTCCCGGCTGCGTCCTTCGCCTTGAGGCGGTCACCGTGCATGCCCTGCATGTAGAGGCTGACGCTCTTGGAGCGGGTGGCTCCGACCGCTCCCGTGAAGGCGGTCACCTTCCGGTAGCCCCGCCAGGACGACCAGGTGCGATGGCTCTCCTTCGTGAAGGGGTCGTCGTTGTAGTGCCAGGCCGGACCCTCGTAGGTGTACGCGTTCTCCACACTCGGGTTGCGCCCCGCCGGGTCCGCGGTGTTCACCGCGATCACCCGGTACTTGTGGAACCAGTCCAGCTCCGGCTCACCACCGTTGATCGGCCAGTACACCGGGTAGCAGGAGAGGTTGTTGTCGTCCTCGCCCGCGGGCATCTTCGAGCCCCGTACGCACTCGGGCTCGGAGAAGGCGACGGTCGTGATCGCTCCGGTCTCCGACGTGATGGTCTCGATGCGGGGGCGGGTCAGCGGCACCGCGTTGTCGAGGTCGGTGTCGACCCGGTTCTGGCGCTGCTGATAGGTGAATCCGATCGTCGGGAGAGGGAGTGCACCGCCGTTCTTGCCCGTGCGGGTGATCCCCTTCAGAACCCAGACCTGGTCGGAAAGGTTTCCGATGTCCTGGCCGTCGAAGACTTCGTGGGCGAAGGTGTAGGAGTCGACCGGCTTGAAGGCGTCCGGCTCGGCGGCGGTCGACCACACCTCGGTGTGGATGGCGGAGAGCAGCTTTCGTGTGAAGAAGGCCGGGCCGGTGGCCTTGCAGTCGGTCTCCGTGGAGGAGCAGATCGAGTCGAAGGGCACGTCGGGCCACCGGGAGGCGGTGTCAGCGGTCAGGGTGCCGCATCCGTCTCTGCAGCGTTCCTTGTAGTCGAGGGTCACCCTGCCCGACGTGATGCCGGTGAAGAGGGTGTCGGACCGCTGACCGTAGCGGATCTCGTTGAGGTAGCCCCCGCGCGTGTAGGAGGCCAGGGCGGTCTTGTCACCGTTCTTGGCGTAGTGGTTGATGTCGGCCGTGTACCAGCGGGTGGACGCGTTGCCGTGGACGTCCGCGACCAAGTCGAGGTTCCACCGCCATGCCTGCCGCTTGGAGCGGTCGGCGAAGGAGGTACCGGCCGCATAACCGGGTTCGCCGCTGTCGTCGCCGAAGACCGGTACGGTCCACACCGAGTTCGTCCGCTCGGTGCCTGCGCCGGGAAGCTTGTTCAGACCGAAGGTGTACGTGGTGCCGTCACCAGTGATCACCTTCCAGTACTCACCGGCGCCGTCGATCGACGCGTCACCCTCGTCCCCGTTGTCGGCACCGGTGGCATGGATGACCTTGGAAGCGTCGTCGTCCTTCAGACGCCAATGACCCAGAGTGTCGTCCTTGACGAGCTCGGTGGCCTTGCCGTTCAGGACGAGGGAGGCGTTCTCGTACTTCCAGCACTGGTCGTTCTTGTCGGTCTGGCCGTCGTCGTCACACGAGCCGAATTTGCGCTCGATGTACGACGAGGTCAGGTCCCAGCCCTCACCGACCAGCGAGACCTGGTTGTTGGTGTTGGCAGTGCGTCCGTCGATGCTGCCCGAGTCGTAGGACAGTGAGAGGGACGGGACCGGTCCGGCCGCTGCCGGCGGGACGGTGACGGGGTAGGACCAGGTGAACGAGCCCGACGACCCGCCGGCCTCCCACGAGGAGGACGCCGACAAGGGGGTCGCCTTGTAGTCACCGGCGCCCTTGTCCGAGCCGCCGGTCGTCGTGGCGGTGACAGCCAGGACCCGCGGGGCGGTGCCGAGCTGGGACAGCGTGGCGGTGACCGTCTGTTCCTCGATGTCGTTCTCCGAGGCGATCGGAGCGGCCTCGCGGCATTCCGCCTTCTTGGGGGTGGTCAGCGCGCACGAGGGCAGTGACACCAGGCCGAGCCGGGTCGCCCAGGCACCGCCGATGGCGGATCCGAAGGTGCGGTAGTCGACCTCCACTTCAGCTGCTCCCGGACGCTGAGCCGCCACGGTGAACAGCACTCCGGTCACGCCGGCGGCACGCGTGGTCCTCTGGTCGAAGACCTTCACGGTGGCGGTTCCGGACGCCGGGGGCTGCACAAGACGTGCCGGCCCGGCTGCCTCGCTCCCTCGTACCTGGACCAGTGCGGTGGAATCGGAAGCAGAAGACCCCAGGCGTCCTGTGAGTGTGTGTGCCTTCGGCCATGTGCTGAGGGCACGCTCGCGGTCGGCTTGTCTCGCCAGGGCGCGGTTGGCCGCCTGGCTCTGCCGGACCTTGGCACGTTCCTTCTTCGCACCCGGTTCCTTGACCTCGTACACCTTCACGGGCGCGGACGGCGGGAGCTGCGGGGGGCCGGGGAGTTCCGCGGCCTGTGCCAGCGGAACCAGGGATGTGGGTATCGACAATATGAAGGCCAACGCGCCGAGCACGACACCTTGGCGTCGATGCAGACGCATACGTCTGGACACGACGAAACGACTCCTTCTGCTCGGTCAATCAAGCGGAGAATGAGAAAGACGAGGGAGGGCGGCTGGGTTGAGCTGCACCGAATGGGGGCGGAGCGCGCCATGGCGCCCCGCCCCATGGGTCACTGGGACAGGTGAGGAGACCTGCGTCGGCTCAGTGACCGACGACCGCTTCCACCTGGGCTTCGTCGGTCAAGGCGCCCGCCCACAGGCGGATGTCGCTGATCCGGCCGGGCAGATAGCTGCCGGTCCAGCCCTTCCCCACGGTGAAGTCAGAGCCGACCACGGCCGTGTAGCCCACCCCTGCGGCCGCCTGCCCGCCATTGACGTAGAGGGTGACCGTCCGCTTCTCGGCATCGAAGACACCGGTCAGCCGGACTTCTCCGTCGATGGCCTGGGCGGTCGTCGTCCGCGCTGAGGCACCTGTGCCGTCGGCGGTGAGCCGCCCGAAGTGCCACCTCCCAACGGGAACGTCCTTCATGACGAATTCGCCGTTCGCGCCGATCACCTCCTGGCCGGAAGAGTCACGGAGAGGGACCTGTATCGTTCCGGTCTTCTCGAACCAGAGGCTCCAGGAAGAGCCCGTGCCGGACTGCTGGCCGAGAACCTGCAGGCGAGAACCCGTGGGCAGGGCAGACAACTTCCCGGCCTCGACATTCACCGAGGTGGCCACCGAGAAGGACCCGGTGTCGTCCACGACGGGCCGTGCCGCCGTGGCGGAGTCGTCCACTCCGTCCAGGAAGATGTCCTCCCCGTTCAGGGAGCCGCTGGAGGACATGGTCAGCCTGTTGTCATAGCCGCTGCCATCGGGGAGGGAAGATCCTGACGCACCCTGCGGGTTGTACTGGGCGACCAGCTCGGCGTACGCCCAGTTCCGCGTGTCCTTCAGACTCGCCTCGATCGCCATCGCCTCTGCCGACAGCTTGTCCTGCCAGATGGCCGCCTCGTCGATCTCGCCCGGGAAGTAGTCCACGTAGGAGCCCATGTACTTCGCTCGTCCCACCTGAAGTCCACCGGTCGAGGCCCATAGAGCGGTCGTGAGGCTGTCACTACCCTGCAGAACGCCGTTCACATAGAAGTGGATCTTCCTTTCACCGCTGTCCACGACGACGCCGAGATGTGTCCACGCCTTGGGCTGCGGAGGATTCAGCGCGGCGACCCTATGGGCGGAGAAGCTGGCGCCGCCACCATCCTTGTCGGGCAGTCGGACACACCAGGTCTTCACGTCTCCGCAGTAACTCAGATAGAAGGCGCTGTGGTACGCGCCGTCCTGCCCCAGGACCGTCGCGACGCCGGAGACCGCGGTGTCCAGACGCGCCCACGCCGTCAAGGTGTACGAGGCCTGCGTCTCGACGACCTGCTTGGTCGTCGATGCCGCGCCGTGGCTCGCACTGGTGAGGGCGAGGGCCTTGTCGGGTGACTTGGAAGCGTCGGCTGCGGTCAGCTCGCCCCGGCGGCCGCGGTCGTTCCGGCCCGTACCGGTCGCGGTGAGGTCCAGGTTGTTCTGCAAGGCGGTGTTGGAGGTCGAGCGGTCGACGGCAGGGCCGGACGACTCGTTGAAGTCCCAGCGTCCCACTGGACCGGGCCCTTCCTTGACCAGGAACTTGACCGCCTCTTCACCTACGCGGCCCTGGGCGTCCTTGACGCGCACGTACAGCATGCGGCTGCCGGACAAGCCCGGGGTGACATTGACGGTGAAGGAGCCGGCCATGGCCGTCCAACTGCTCCACGGCGCATCATCGAGTCTGTACTGATAGTGCGTGTTGGTCTCCCCGGTGGCCGAACCGAAGGTGAAGGAACCGGTCTGGTTCGGGCCGCCGGAAGGTTCGCAAGCCCCGCCCTGGACGCACTGCTTGTACACCGAGCTCGACGTCACGACAGGGGGCTTGGGGCCCTTGGAGTCGACCCTGAAGTAGCAGTACGGGCTGTTGCCGCTGCCGAGTGGCGCGGTGTAGGACGTGTCAGCGTAGGAGTAGGTGTACGCGGCGTAGCGGTACAGGGTGCCGTCCTCCGCGAGAGGGTTGTTCCATTCCTTCGCCTGGCTGGGGAAGTCCCTCGCCGTGGTGCTGTAGGAGAGATGCCCGGTGGTGGGGGCCAGGGAATCCGTGGGCGGCGGCGCATCGAACCAGGTCGTCTCACCCGGCTTCTGCCCGTCGATGTCGTAGTAGACCCGCAGCATGGCTCCGGTCTCGCCGCCCGACTGCGTGCGGGGCGTCGCCATCAGAATCGGGGTGGGATCCGTGACCGTGTTCGGGGACGTAGCGAGCTTGGAGCAGGTCGGTGCGGAACTCGAGGCGAATCCGTACTCCGCCGGAGGGGCGGGCTTGCTCATGTACTTCACGCGGATGACTGCGTCGTCGTCGAAGCGCTTCCAGGCGACCGTGTCCGTCTCGTCGTGTGCCGACAGCTTCAAGGTGAGCACGCTCAGCTTGCCGTCGGCGAGCGCCCGGACGGCAGGTGTCAGGTTTTCGTCCGTCTCGGCCGGGTTGTCGTTGAACTCGATCACGGCTCGTGGCTGGGAGGGAGAGCAGGCAGTGCCCCGGCCCGCCGAGACGTCACGGTCACCCAGGTGATCCCTGACCGCCGGGCCGGGCCACTTGGAGGACGAGGAGATGGGGTCGGTGCGCTGCAAGTCCACCATTCGGCTGTCGCAGGAGAACGACCATGTCTCGGTCACCGCGAAGGTGGCATCCAGGATGTGCTTGCCCCTGAGCTTCTCCGGCGTGAACTCGAAGTACATGCGGTTCACGTAGCCCGAGCCGCAGTAGTACGACACGCCATTGATCACGGCGCTGCCGCACTTGCCGACACTCATGCCGTTGTCGCCACCGGAGAAGTTGTAGAACACGTCGCCGTCCGAGGACAGCACCGTCCGCTCCGACTCGTTGAGCTCGACCGAGGGATCGATGTAGAGGGGGAAGTCCTCCGCGCCTGTGGCGGCGATGAGGTCGGCGTCGGGGACCACCGTCAGTGAGTCCTTCGCCAGCTCCACCGCCATGACAGCGGCCTCGTCGCCCGCCCCGGGCCCTGCCAGCGGGTCGCCCTCCTGCGGAGGGGCGACAGGCTCGGACGTCTCCTGCTGCGCGGGGACGTCCTCTGCGGAAGCGGTGTCCAGCGCTCTGAGGCCGGCGCTCCGCGTGCTCAGTCCGGCATCCGCAGGGGCCGCGTCGTCCTCGCCCGCGGAGTTCCACATCTGCGCGGTCGGGGAACGGAAGACCACTTGACCGTTTCCGTCCAGCGCTTCCACGCTGCCCAGAGCGCCCTCGCGCAGCCGCAGCCCGTCCGCCTTGATGTCGTACGTGATCGCCTTCAGCTCCGGCAGCGCCGCAGCCTCGGGCGTCCGCACCTCCAGAACCTGACGGAAGCCTTCGAGCGTCGCGGTCAGGATCAGGTTCACGTCCGGCAGGACGTCCTCGTAGACGGCGCGCTCACCTTCCAGACGAGGCGTGGGCAGCTTGCCGGGCCAGCCCATCGACACCGACTGCCCGGCCTCCCCGATCGTCACCAAGCCGGCCCCCGGACCGCCGCCGGAGATGGACAGGTCCACCGCAGCGGCCTTCGGGCCGATCGAGCCGTCCTCTCGCCGTACGAGCGTCGCGTCCGGCTGTACCCAGCCCTCCCCGGTGTCCACGCGAACGGGGACGATCGACTTCTCCATGGTGAAGGTCGCACCGTCCGGGTTCGCGAACACGGTCTCGCGTTCGCTCCGCTCCCCCACCACCTCGACCCGGCTGCCGGTGTCAGCGGCCTCCCGCAAAGCCCGCTCTGTCTCCGTCAGAGCAGCCGCAGATGCCTCGTCCGCCACGGCAGGAGCGCCGGTCAGCATCGGTACCGCGCTCACAAGGAGCGCCCAAGCGGCCGTCAGGGCCACCGCGTGCCCTCTTTTACGGACGCGTTCTGCACGTCTCGGTCTCACGTATATCCCCCCCACCCGTAACCGCACCGCGTATACGGGGCGCGTACGGTCCGGCATGCGATCCACATGCACACGAAGTGAAGATCAAGAACTCTCTGTGATCTCCATGCGAAGGGATCCAACGCTCGGGCAAGGTGCCTGTCAATGCACCCGGATTGGGCTCCCACCCAGGCGATATGACCCCAGGCCGGACATACCAGATTCGAACAGTCGCACGAGAACCGGGCATACTCCCGTGATCGAGCGTGACGGAGGTCACATCAGCACGGACCCGCTACGGGGAACTTTCGTCAAGTCGGGGGTTTCTGACGGCAGAAGACGCTTCGTCAGGGAGCGGAAACGTCACCCATCTCCCACACCAGCACCTCCGCCTCCCCCGTCGCCAGCACCACCAGCCCCGTCTCCCCCGTCACCCGGGCCGCGTCGCCCTCCGCCAGCTCCTCGCCCGCGAGGCGCACCGTGCCCCGCGCCACGTGGACGTAGAGGAAGTCCGCGTCCGGCAGGGCGGTGCGGTCACCGAGTGCCAGGCGGCGGACGTGGAGCACCGCGTCCGCCGCCGGGACCGCGTACGGGGTGGCGTCGGCGATGCCCCGGACGACCTCGTACGAGGGAGTGCCGCCCGGCTCCCGCGGGGCCAGCCACATCTGGACGAAGACCAGGGGCGCGGGGCCGTCGTTGCGCTCGACGTGCCGGACGCCCGCCGCGGAGGAGAGGTGCTGGAGGTCTCCGGGGCGCACGACCGTCGCACGGCCGGTGGAGTCGCGGTGGGTGAGCTCGCCCTCGACGACCCAGGTGACGATCTCGGTGTGGCTGTGCGGGTGCTCGTCGAAGCCCGCGCCCGGCGCGAGGCGCTCCTCGTTGCAGGCGAGCAGCGCGCCGAAGCGGAGGTTGTCGGGGTCGTAGAACCGGCCGAAGGAGAAGGCGTGCCGGGTGTCGATGCCGGGCTCGCCCGTCTCCGGGGTGCCGCCCGCGTAGCGCTCGGCGGCGCGCTGGATGCGTATCACGGCATCACGGTAGGTCACGACCCGGGCGAAACCGCCCCGACCCCGCACGCGGCCGTCCCGATAAGGCAGTCTTGTCCCCGTGTCTGAACCCGTGAACGCCTCCCACCCGCACCCCGCGACCCTGAAGCGCCTCGAACAGTCCTCCGGGCGGCTCGCCGCCAGTGCCATTGCCCGGATGGACGAGACGCTGCCGTGGTACCGGGCGATGCCGCCCGAGAACCGGTCGTGGATCGGTCTCGTGGCGCAGGCCGGCATCGCGGCGTTCACCGAGTGGTTCCGGCACCCGGAGACGCCGCAGGCGATCTCCACCGACGTCTTCGGTACGGCTCCGCGCGAGCTGACCCGGGCGATCACCCTGCGGCAGACCGTGGAGATGGTGCGCACCACCATCGAGGTCATGGAGTCGGCGATCGAGGAGGTCGCGGCGCCGGGCGACGAGAGGGTGCTGCGGGAGGCGCTGCTCGTGTACGCGCGGGAGATCGCCTTCGCCACCGCCCAGGTGTACGCGCAGGCCGCGGAGGCCCGTGGCGCGTGGGACGCCCGGCTCGAGTCGCTCGTGGTCAACGCGGTCCTCTCGGGCGAGGCCGACGAGGGCGCCGTCTCGCGGGCCGCCGCCCTCGGCTGGAACTCGCCGGAGCACGTGTGCGTCGTGCTCGGCACGGCGCCCGACGGCGACAGCGAGCTGACCGTGGAGGCGATCCGGCGGGCCGCCCGGCACGCCAAGCTCCAGGTCCTCACGGGGGTCCTCGGCGACCGGCTCGTCGTGATCGCGGGCGGCAACGACAACCCGCTGGCGGTGGCGAAGGCACTGATCGGGCCCTATGCGGCCGGTCCGGTCGTGGCCGGCCCCGTCGTCCCCGACCTGCTCGCCGCGACCCGGTCCGCGCAGGCCGCCGCGGCGGGCCTCAAGGCGTGCTCGGCCTGGCAGGACGCTCCGCGTCCGGTTCTCGCGGACGATCTCCTTCCGGAGCGCGCGATCGCCTCCGACCCCTCGGCCCGCGAGCAGTTGGTGGAGGAGATCTACAGACCACTGGAGGAGGCCGGCTCGGCCCTCCTGGAGACGCTCAGCGTCTATCTGGAGCAGGCCAGCAGCCTGGAGGGCGCCGCACGCATGCTGTTCGTGCACCCCAACACCGTGCGCTACCGGCTTCGACGTGTGACCGACGTCACCGGCTGGTCACCCTCCGACGTGCGTTCGGCGTTCACCTTGCGGATCGCCCTGATCCTCGGGCGCTTGGCCGACGCGGAGACGCAGTCCTAGACTTTTGTCGAACACCAACAATTCGACCGACGGTTCTTCGTCCTTGTCCCCACGGGCGTCCGGGACCGTCCACAAGAGAGAGTGTGAGGGTGCTCGTACTCGTCGCTCCCGGCCAAGGCGCCCAGACGCCCGGCTTCCTGACTCCCTGGCTCGAACTCCCCGGTGCCGCCGACCGCGTCGCGGCCTGGTCCGACGCCATCGGGCTCGACCTTGCCCACTACGGCACGAAGGCGGACGCGGACGAGATCCGCGACACCGCCGTGGCCCAGCCGCTGCTCGTCGCGGCGGGTCTGCTGTCCGCCACCGCCCTCGGCGAGGTGTCCCCCGGCGCCGTCGCGGGTCACAGCGTCGGCGAGATCACCGCGGCCGCGTTCGCGGGCGTCCTCGACGACACCGCCGCGCTGCGCCTCGTGCGCACCCGCGGTCTGGCGATGGCCGAGGCCGCCGCGATCACCGCGACCGGCATGTCCGCGCTGCTCGGCGGCGAGCCCGAGGTGGTCGTCCCCCACCTCGAGAAGCTGGGTCTGACCCCGGCCAACGTGAACGGCGCCGGACAGATCGTGGCCGCCGGCACGCTGGAGCAGCTGGCCGCCCTGGCCGAGGACAAGCCCGAGGGCGTCCGCCGGGTCGTCCCGCTGAAGGTGGCCGGCGCGTTCCACACGCACCACATGGCCCCGGCGGTCGCCACCCTGGAGGCGGCGGCCAAGGAGCTGTCCCCGGCGGACCCGGCCACGGCGTACGTCTCCAACAAGGACGGCCGGGTCGTCACCGGCGGCGCGGAGGTCATCGCGCGCCTGGTCGGCCAGGTCGCCAACCCGGTCCGCTGGGACCTGTGCATGGAGACCTTCAAGGAGCTCGGTGTGACCGGCCTGATCGAGGTGTGCCCCGGCGGCACCCTGACCGGCCTCGCCAAGCGTGCCCTGCCCGGTGTCCGCACCGTGGCCCTGAAGACCCCGGACGACCTCGACGCGGCCCGCACGCTCGTCGCTGAGACGACCACGGCCTGACAAGGAGTGTCGAGAAGCATGGCGAAGATCAAGCCCAGTAAGGGTGCCCCGTACGCGCGCATCCTGGGCGTCGGCGGCTACCGCCCGACGCGTGTGGTGCCCAACGAGGTGATCCTGGAGAAGATCGACTCGTCCGACGAGTGGATCCGTTCCCGCTCCGGGATCGCGACCCGGCACTGGGCGTCCCCCGAGGAGACCGTCACCGCGATGTCGGTGGAGGCCTCGGGCAAGGCCATCGCCGACGCCGGGATCACGCCCGAGCAGATCGGCGCGGTCGTCGTCTCCACGGTCTCGCACTTCAAGCAGACCCCGGCCGTGGCCACCGAGATCGCCGACAAGATCGGGGCGGGCAAGCCCGCCGCGTTCGACATCTCGGCCGGCTGCGCGGGCTTCGGCTACGGCCTGACCCTCGCCAAGGGCATGATCGTCGAGGGTTCGGCCGAGTACGTCCTGGTCATCGGCGTGGAGCGGCTGAGCGACCTGACGGATCTGGAGGACCGCGCGACGGCCTTCCTGTTCGGCGACGGCGCCGGCGCCGTGGTCGTCGGCCCCTCGGACGAGCCGCACATCGGCCCCACCGTGTGGGGTTCGGAGGGCGACAAGTCCGAGACCATCAAGCAGACCGTGCCGTGGAACGAGTTCCACGTCGGCGACGTGTCCAAGCTCCCCCTCAACGAGCAGGGGGAGATCAAGTTCCCGGCCATCACGCAGGAGGGCCAGGCGGTGTTCCGCTGGGCCGTCTTCGAGATGGCGAAGGTCGCCCAGCAGGCCCTGGACGCCGCCGGCATCTCGGCGGACGACCTGGACGTCTTCATCCCGCACCAGGCGAACATGCGGATCATCGACTCGATGGTGAAGACGCTGAAGCTGCCGGAGCACGTCACGGTCGCCCGTGACGTGGAGACCACCGGCAACACCTCGGCCGCCTCGATTCCGCTCGCGATGGAGCGGCTCCTGGCGACCGGTCAGGCGAAGAGCGGCGACACCGCGCTCGTCATCGGCTTCGGGGCGGGTCTCGTCTTCGCCGCGACGGTCGTTACCCTCCCCTAGGCACACCGGATCTTCCGGAAGCCCTTTTTCCTCAGCACACACAGAAGGAGCGCCACCATGGCCTTCACCCAGGACGAGATCGTCAAGGGTCTCGCCGAGATCGTGAACGAGATCGCCGGCATCCCGGTCGAGGACGTCGAGCTGGACAAGTCCTTCACCGACGACCTGGACGTCGACTCCCTGTCCATGGTCGAGGTCGTCGTGGCCGCCGAAGAGCGCTTCGACGTCAAGATCCCGGACGAGGACGTCAAGAACCTCAAGACCGTCGGCGACGCGACCGACTACATCCTGAAGCACCAGGACTGATTCGGTCCTTGCTGACCCGGTCCGCCACCCAGCGGTGGCGCCGTTTTTCGACCATCACACACATGGAGAACGAATTCCTGTGAGCTCGACCAATCGCACCGTGGTCGTCACCGGTATCGGCGCAACCACTCCGCTGGGTGGCGACTCCGCATCGACCTGGGAGGGTCTGATCGCGGGACGCTCCGGCGTCAAGCCCCTGGAGGGCGAGCGCTTCGAGGAGCTGCCAGTCCGGATCGCCGCGCGCGCCGCGGTGGACCCCTCCGAGGTACTGCCCCGTCCGCTGGCCCGCAAGCTGGACCGTTCGGCGCAGTTCGCGCTGATCGCGGCCCGCGAGGCGTGGGCCGACGCGGGCTTCACCGCCCCGGCCGGCGAGGAAGGCGAGGTCGTGCCCGAGCGGCTCGGCTCCGTCATCGCCTCCGGCATCGGCGGTGTCACCACCCTGCTCGACCAGTACGACGTGCTGAAGGACTCCGGCGTCCGCCGGGTCTCCCCGCACACCGTCCCCATGCTGATGCCCAACAGCCCCTCCGCCAACGTGGGCCTGGAGGTGAACGCCCGGGCGGGCGTCCACACCCCGGTCTCCGCGTGCGCGTCGGGTGCCGAGGCCATCGGCTACGCCGTCGAGATGATCCGTACCGGCCGTGCCGACGTGGTCGTCGCGGGCGGCACCGAGGCGGCGATCCACCCGCTGCCGATCGCGGCCTTCGCCAACATGATGGCGATGTCCAAGAGCAACGACGAGCCCGAGAAGGCTTCGCGCCCCTACGACAAGGCCCGTGACGGCTTCGTCCTCGGCGAGGGCGCCGGCGTGATCGTGATCGAGTCCGAGGAGCACGCCAAGGCGCGTGGCGCGCGGATCTACTGCGAGGTGCTGGGCCAGGGCCTGTCGGCCGACAGCCACCACATCGCACAGCCCGAGCCGACCGGCCGGGGCATCGCCGCGGCGCTGCAGAACCTGCTCGACGCGACGGACCTGAAGCCGGCCGAGGTCGTCCACCTCAACGCCCACGCCACGTCGACCCCGCAGGGCGACGTCGCCGAGATCAAGGCGCTGCGCAAGGTCCTGGGCGACGACCTGGACCACGTGGCGGTCTCCGCGACGAAGTCGATGACGGGTCACCTGCTGGGCGGTGCGGGCGGCATCGAGACCGTCGCGACGGTCCTGGCGCTGCACCACCGCCTCGCCCCGCCGACCATCAACGTCGACGACCTGGACCCCGACGTGGACGCGGACATCGTCCGGGACGCGCCGCGTGAGCTGCCGCAGGGCACGATCGCCGCGATCAACAACAGCTTCGGCTTCGGCGGCCACAACGTGGTGCTCGCCTTCCGTACGGTCTGATCCACCGTCCCGTACGCCCGAAGGCCCCCTGCCGGAACGTCCCGGCAGGGGGCCTTCGGCGTTTCCCGCCCACGGGGGCGCGGGTGCGTCAGCGGATCGCGAAGAGGCCCGGCTCGCCGCTCATCGAGATGTGGTTGACGACGACGTGGCCGCCGGTGACGGGCAGGAGCTCGGGGTAGATCGAGGTGAGGTCGTTCATGCCCTCGGGGGCGCGTTCGGCTCGGACGCGTCCGGTGGCGGGGTCGAGCAGGACGACCTTGGGGGTGAGGAGCGTGCGGACGAGCACGCCGACGCCGCCGTCGGGCTGCCGGGCGAGCGCGTCGTGCGTGACTTCGCCGTCCTCGCCGTCGGCCGGGACCGCGTGTTCCCAGACCTTCGCGCCGTTCTCCAGCGAGTACGCGACGGTCTTCTTCGCCGAGGACGAGCTGCGCTCCACTCGGGCGACGAGCAGGTCGCCGAGGACGAGGGGGCGGTCGTGGTCGAAGGCGACGACCGTGCCGTCGGGACCCGACAGCGGCACGGTCGCCGTGGGCATTCCGGAGTCGTCGAAGCCGAACAGGGCGGAGGTGCCTCGGTCGTCCGCCTCGTGGACGGCCACGACGGCGGGCTCGACGGACACCACCCGGGCGGTGGCGTCGGACTCGACGGGGAGCGCGCGGATCCACTGCTCACGGCCGGTGGCGGTGTCGAGCGCGATCAGCCGGGCACCCTTGCCGCACTGCTCGACGAGCAGGGTGTGCGCCTCGCTCGCGTCGACGGCGAGGATCCCGCAGTCCTTGCCGAGTGCCCGCTGCCAGCGCTGCTCACCACTCCCGGCGGTACGGCCGCGGACGGCCCGGTCCTCCGCGGCGACCGCGACGGCGCCGCCGACGACGACCGCCTTCGCGGTGACGCCGTCCCCGCCGACGGGCCGCCGCCACAGCACCTCGCCGGTGACGGTGTGGACGGCGACGAGGGTGGCGCAGGGCCGGCCGTGGCGGCCGTACGCGATGAGGCCGACGTTCCGGTCGGCGCGCGGGCTCATGGAGCAGACGGCCTGGCGGGTGGGCGCGGCGAGCGTCCACCGCGGTCTGCCGTCACGGGCGTCGTACGCGGTCAGTCCGTCGAGCCGGCCGTGGACGACGGCGTCACCGAGACCCCAGGCGCCGGGGCCCTCGTCGTCGCCGACCGCCGGCACCGTCCAGGCGACGGCGGGGCGCGCGGCGGGGGCCTTCCGTCCGGTGTCACCGGCGCTTCCGCCGGCCCGGTCCTCCTCGCCGCCCGGCCACCGGCCCACGCCCCAGGCACCGGCCACGAGACCGAGACAGACGGCGAGGACGACGGCGACCCGCCCGCCGGCACCGGGACGCTGCCCACCGGCACCGGGACGCTTCCCGTCGAGCGGCCCCTTGGGGTCGTCGCCCGGCAGGTCCCCGCCCTGCTGGTCCCCGCCGGGCTCCGGGCCGCTCGCCTCCCGGGGCCCGGTCCGCCTCGCGGCCGTGCCCCGTACGTACGTGAGCCGGCCCGCGGCCAGCAGGGCCGCGCCGGTGAGCAGCCACCACCACACCGTGGCGTCCGGCAGGCTGCCGGTGCACTCGTACCGCATCTCGCCGAGGCCCCGCACGACGAAGCCGCCGAGCAGCACCGCCGCCGCCCCGAAGGCCGCCCCGGACAGCAGAACGGCGGCCGTCCCGGCCGCCGTGCGTACACCCATCACACACCCCCCGCCCGGGCCCGCCCCTGCGGGCCCCGGCGGGGAATCTAGACCACCTGGTGGAGCCACCGCACCGGAGCGCCCTCGCCCGCGTAGCGGAAGGGCTCCAGCTCGTCGTCCCAGGGCTTGCCGAGGAGTCGGGCGATCTCGGCCTCCAGGACGGTCTCGCCCTGGGCGGCGCGGGCGAGCGCCGCGCGCAGCCGGTCCTCGGGAATGAGGATGTCGCCGTGGATGCCGGTGACGGCGTGGAAGATGCCCAGCTCGGGCGTGGCGCTGTAGCGCTCGCCCTCCGCCGTGGGGCAGGGCTCCGCGGTGACCTCGAAGCGCAGCATCTGCCAGCCGCGCAGGGCGGAGGCGAGCTTGGAGGCGGTGCCGGTCTCGCCCTGCCAGGAGAACTCCGCTCTCCAGGTCCCGGGGGACGCCGGCTGCCGGATCCAGTCGAGCTGGACCCTCGCACCGAGGACGCCCGCGACCGCCCATTCGACGTGCGGGCAGAGCGCGCGCGGTGCGGAGTGTACGTACAGGACTCCACGTGTCGTCACCGGGACCTCCAGTGTGGGACGAGGTTCGCCTTCCCAGCGGCCTCAGTAAACAACATCACGAAGAAACGACTTCGCAAACCCCCAAAAGGGGACAGCTTGTGACGTGATGTAATTTATCGGAGCCGATCGGCGGGGGCGCCTCTGGTTCGACGGGGGAAAAGCTACCGTGCCGCGCACGCGTCGGGGTGACGTACGGTCGGTCAGGGGCGGGTGGACACGAAGCTTTCACTCGCCAGGACGCCGAGGAGGGGCCCCGGATGCGCGGGCGACGACGTTTCCGCACCACCGCCGCCGCGGTGGCGCTGCTGTGCGCGGCGACGGCCGGCGGCTGCTCGGCCGGCCCGGCACCGGAGCCCGCCGGTCCGCGACAGGCTGCCGAGCGGACCGCGAAGCCCGCGCCGAGGCCGACACCGTCCCCGACGCCGGTGTGGAACGCCTCCCCCGGTTCCGTCGCCGCCGTCGGCGACTCCATCACCCGCGCCTTCGACGCCTGCGAGCTCCTGGCGGACTGCCCCTCGGTGTCGTGGGCGACCGGCACGGACACCGCGGTCAACAGCCTCGCCCTGCGGCTGCTCGGCCCGAAGCGGCTGGCGGCGAGGAGCTGGAACCTGGCGCGCAGCGGGGCGCGGATGGCGGAGCTGCCGGAGCAGATGGCCGCCGCGGCGGCCCGGCGTCCGGAGTTGGTGACGGTCATGATGGGCGCGAACGACGCCTGCCGGGCCGGGGTGGCGGAGATGACGCCGGTGGAGGAGTTCCGCGCCTCCTTCGCGACGGCTCTGGCCCGGCTGCGGGCGGGGGCGCCGAAGGCGCAGGTGTACGTGTCGAGCGTGCCGGACCTGAAGCGGCTGTGGGCCACGGGCCGGCTCAGTCCGGCGGGGCTCCGGGTGTGGCGGCTGGGCGTGTGTGCCTCGATGCTGGCGGACGCCGAGGACCTCGGCCCCGCGGCACAGGCGCGCCGGACGAAGGTGCGGGACCGGGTGGTGGCGTACAACCGGGTGCTGCGGGAGGAGTGCGCGAAGGACGTCCGCTGCCGTGACGACGGCGGCGCGGTCTTCGGCTTCGCCTTCGACGGTACGCAGCTGAGCCCCTGGGACTGGTTCCATCCGAGCCGGGACGGCCAGGCGCGGCTCGCGGAGATCGCGTACCGCCAGATCACCCGGCCGTAGCCGGGTGCCGGGCCCGCCCCGGGGCCGGTGCAGCCGAGGTGGCCCCGGAGCGGTGTCAGGTGCCGCTCCGGGGCCGGTTCGCGGGGCGGCCCGTCAGGTTGTCTCCAGGGGCGCGCTCAGCCGGGCGTCGGCCAGGGAGTGGGCGGCCAGGACCTCGTATGCCCCCCCCACGAGGGTCCAGTCGTGCGCGTCCTCGTCCCAGATCTCGAAGGCGCGGCGCGGGAGTTCGACGGTGACCTCGACGCTCGCGCCGGGCGCGGCCTCGACGCTCGCGAAGCCGGCCAGCCAGCGGGCCGGCCGCTCGACCGGGTCCTCGACCGGGGCCAGGTAGATCTGGACGACCTCGCGGCCGGTGCGTTCACCGGTGTTGGTGAGGCGGACGGTGGCCGTCGCCCGGCCCCGGTCCTGCGGGGTGACGACGAGGGAGTCGTACGACCAGGTGGTGTAGCCGAGGCCGTGGCCGAACGGGTACGCGGGGACGGCGCCGGCCCGGTCCCAGGCGCGGTAGCCGATGAACAGGCCCTCCTCGTAGGTGAGTTCGCCGTCGGTGGGGGTGACCTGGGTGACGGGCGCGTCGGCGAGGGCGGCCGGCCAGGTGGTGGGGAGCCGTCCGCCGGGCTCCTCGGCGCCGGTGAGGACGTCGGCGAGGGCGGCGCCGCCCTCCTGACCGGGGAACCAGGTGAGCAGGATCGCGGCGACCTCGTCGCGCCAGGGCATCTCCACGGGCGAACCGGAGTTGACGACGACCACGGTGTTGGGGTTGGCGGCGGCGACGGCGCGGACGAGGTCGTCCTGGCGGCCGGGCAGGGCGAGGTCCGCGCGGTCGAAGCCCTCGGACTCGACGCGCTCGGTGGTGGCGACGACCACGACGGCGGTGTCGGCGGCGCGGGCGGCCAGGGCGGCTTCGGCGATCAGTTCGTCGGGGTCCCGGCGAGGACCGAGGTGGACGAAGGAGAACATGACGGCCGGGAGCGGGGCCGCGAACTCCTTGTCGAGGGTGTGCAGGAGGGAGACCTCGACGGTCTCGCCCGCGGTGAGGGCGACCCTGCCGCGTTCGACGGGCGAGCCGAAGAAGGCTTCGAAGGGGTCGGTCTCGGGGCCCATGGCCTGGACGCCGTCGAAGAGGGTCCGCCCCGCGACGGTGAGGGTGAAGGCGCCGAGACCGCGGGTGCCGAAGGAGTGCTCGCCGCTCTCGCGCGGGGTGAAGGTGCCGGTGACCTCGACGGAGGCGAGGGTGTCGTGGGTGACGCCGGCCGGGAGGTCGTCGCCGATCCACTGGACCTGGCCGTTCGGCAGGGTGCCCTCGCCGAGGACGGTGCCGGCGGCGTCGCGGCACACGGCGCGCAGGGTGAACCCCGCTCCGGCGGGGGCGAGTTCGTCGCTGGGGTCGGCGCCGACCGAGAAGCTGAGCGTGCCGTCGGGCAGGGCGGCGGTCAGGCCGTCGAGCGGGGAGACGACGCGCTCGGGGAAGACCTGGGCGGAACCGCCGCCGAGGACGCGGGCGTCGCGGGCGGCGGCGCCGGAGAGGGCGACGGTGCCGGGCCGCAGCGGGAGCGCGTCGCCCTCGTTGCGTACGAGGACGAAGCCGCGGCGGGCGATCTCGCGGGCGAGGGCGTCGCCGTCGAGGGGGGCCGGGGGGTCGGTGACGGCCGGCGGGGCGCCGTCGAGGGCGCCGACGCGGGCGGCGAGACGCAGCACGTTGCGCACGGCCGCGTCGACGTCCGCCTCCTCGGCCTCGCCGGCGCGCACGGCGGCGGCGAGGGCCTCGCCGTAGACGGTCCGCGGGCCGGGCATGGCGACGTCGAGGCCGCCCGCGATGCCGCCGGTGGTGGAGCGGGCGGCCATCCAGTCGGAGACGTTGAAGCCGTCGAAGCCCCATTCGCCGCGCAGCACCTCGTTCACCAGGTACCGGTGCTCGGTCATGGTGACGCCGTTGACCTGGTTGTAGGCGGTCATGATGCCCCAGGGGCGGGCGTTCTCGACGATGGCCTGGAAGGGGGCGAGGTAAAGCTCGCGCAGGGGGCGCGGGGCGATCCGGTTGTCGACGGTGAAGCGGTCGGTCTCGGCGTCGTTGGCGACGAAGTGCTTGACGGTGGTGCCGACTCCGCCGTCCTGGACGCCCCGGACGTAGCCGGTGCCGATGGCTCCGGTGAGGTGGGGGTCCTCGCTGTACGTCTCGAAGTGGCGGCCGCCGAGGGGTGAGCGGTGGAGGTTGACGGTGGGGGCGAGGAGGACGTGGACGCCCTTGCGGCGGGCCTCCTGGGCGAGCAGCCGGCCGGCGCGGCGGGCGAGGGCGGGGTCCCAGGCGGCGGCGAGCGCGGTGGGGGACGGCAGGGCCACGGAGGGGTCGTCGGCGGTCCAGCGGACGCCGCGGACGCCGATGGGGCCGTCGGACATGACCAGGGAGGCCAGGCCGATCTCGGGCAGGGCCGGCAGCGACCACATGTCCTGGCCGGCGAGCAGCCGGGCCTTGGTGTCCAGGTCGAGCCGGGCGAGGGCCGTCTCGACGGCCCGTTCGCGCAGGGCCTCGTCCCGCTCGGTGTCGGCGTTGCTGTCCGCGTCGATGTCCGCGTTCGTCTCCGGCACGGCCGTACCTCCTCGGAGAAGTGGGGTGGTGCGGCCATGGTGGCGCGCCTACCTGTAGATCGGTAGGTTACGTTAGCGTTTCGTTATCTAAGGATGCCGTACGGTCCTCCTCACAGGGACCTTCGGGAGACCTTCGGAAGGAGGACGGGGCGATGGCACGGGCCAGGAGCGAGGAGCGGCGGACGGAGATCGTCCGCGCCGCCCTCGAGGTGATCGCCGAGCGCGGGTACCGGGGCGCCTCGCTCGGCGCCGTGGCCGAGCGGGTCGGACTGACCCAGCAGGGCCTGCTGCACTACTTCCCGACCAAGGAGGCGCTGCTCGTCGCCGTCCTGGAGGAGCGCGACCGCTGGGACACCAGCGGCGGCCGGGACCGCGAGCGCTGGCGGCTCGACCTGATGGAGTCGCTCGTCGAGTACAACGCGATGCGTCCGGGCATCGTGCAGACCTTCTCCGCCCTGCTGGGCGAGAGCGTCACCGAGGGCCACCCGACCCGCGCCTTCTTCACCGAGCGCTACAGCCACGTGCGGGCGAACATGGCCGAGGTGCTGCGCGCCGAGTTCGGCGACGAACTGCCCGGCGGCCTCAGCCCGGAGCGCGTGGCGCCGCTGCTCACGGCGGTGATGGACGGCCTGCAGTTCCAGTGGCTGCTCGACCCCGAAGCGGTGGACATGCCCGCCTCGTTCCGGGACTTCCTCGCCCTGCTCAAGGAGGGGCGCGTGAGGGCGCCGTAGCGGGAGCCGCCCCGCTGACGGGATACTTCCGGCGGCCCGTCACCGCCGTACGGAAGGACTCCCGTGCCCGCGATACGCAGCACGCTCGCCCTCGCCCTGGCCCTGGTCGCCGCGGCACCCGCCGCCCCCGCGGCCGCCCCGGCCGCCGCCGCGGAAGCGCCGCCCGTCACCGCCGAGGAGGCCCGGCTCGACCGGGCGGTGCCGCGGGAGATCCTGCGGCGCGCCGGATTCGACACCCTGGCACCGGAGTTCGCCCGCTCGCTCACGAAGGCGCGCACCTTCGCCGACGCCGAGCGGACCGTCGTACGCCACGGATCGGCGCTGTGGCGGCGAGCGGTGGACCGGGCGCAAGGGCGCGGGCCCGCCGGCGGAGACCTCAGCCGGGACGACGACCGGCCGCTGTACTGGGCGCGCCTCGCCCTCACCCGTGAACTCCGCGCCTGGCAGCCCGGTTTCGGTGTCGGCGAGGAGGCGCGGGCCCGGCTGCTCGACCGGCTCGAACGCTCCTCCCGCGGCCAGGACTCGATCCGCCATCCGGCCGGAAAGGGCGTCAAGCGGATCCTGCTCACCGGCTTCGACCCGTTCACGCTGGACCGGGACGTGCGGATCAGCAACCCCTCCGGGGCCACCGCGCTCGCCCTCGACGGCACCTGGCTGCGCACCGCCGACGGCTCCCTCGCCCGGATCGAGACGGCCGTCTTCCCGGTCCGCTGGCAGGACTTCGCCGACGGCACGGTCGAGCGCACCCTGGCCCCGCACCTGCCGGAGACCGATCTCTTCACCACGGTGAGCCAGGGCCGTCCCGGCCGCTTCGACATCGAGCGGACCAACGGCGCCTGGCGCGGCGGCTTCCCGGACAACGAGAACGTCTCCCGTACGGAGACGGTGCCGGTCGCCGATCCGGCGACGCAGCCGCAGTGGACGTCGACGACCCTGCCGTACGCGGCGATCACGGCCGCGTCGACCGGGCGCTTCCCGGTGTACGACAACACGGCGGTGACCGAGGTGCCGGCCGGCTCCGGCACCCCGGTGGTCCGGCCCGACGGGCCCACGCCCGGCTCGCTCGCCCGGGCGGGCGGCGGCGGGAACTACCTCTCCAACGAGATCGCCTACCGCGCCACCCTGCTGCGCGACCGCCTCGGCCTGACCGGCCTGCCGGGCGGCCACGTCCACACCCCGGTCCTGCAGTTCGGCGCCGGCAACACCGACCCGGCGACGGGCACGGTCACCGACGCCGAGTTCGTGCGCAACCGGCTCGACATCATCGCCCAGGTGCGGGCGATCGTGGCGGTGGCGGTGGACGCCGCCGGCTAGCGGGACTCGGGGCGGCTGCGCGGGAACGGCCCGGTCGTCGCGGGAGGTCGGGTGGGATGATGCGGACCATGATCGTCGCCGCCACGCAGTTCGCCCCGGTCGCCGGGGACGTCGCCGCCAACGTCCGCGCCCTGGCCGGTCTGGTCCGCGCCGCCGGCGCCGAGGGTGCCCGCCTCGTGGTCTTCGCGGAGCTGTCCCTGACCGGTTACGAGCCGAGCCTGATCCGCGACTCCCCCGAGCTGGTCCTCACCGAGGACGACCCCCGGCTCGACCCCGTACGGGAGGCGTGCCGGGCCGTCTCGGCGGCGGCCGTGGTCAACGGACCGGTCCGCACCGCCGCCGGCCGCCCAGGCATCACCAGCCTCGTCCTCGGCCCGGACGGCGCCCTGCTCACCCGCTACGACAAGCAGCACCTGTACGGGGTGGAGGCGGAGGTGTTCGCACCGGGCACGTCCGACGGGCGGTTCACGCTCGACGGGATCCGCTTCGCCCTCGCCACCTGCTACGACAACCGCTTCCCGGAGCTGGCCGAGCGGGCCGCGGCGGACGGGTGCGCGGTGTACCTGGCGAGTTCGGTGCTCGCGGCCGGCAACGACTCCTTCGAGCGGGTCTATCCGGTGCGGGCCCGCGACTTCGGCCTGTACGTGGTCCTGGGGAACGTGCTGGGGCCCAACGAGGACGGCGTGGGCGGCGGCCTGGCCGGGGTGTGGGGCCCGGACGGCGGCCGGATCGCCGACGCGGGCCCGGACAAGCCGGGCTTCGTACTCGCCGAGGCCGGCTGAACCGCCCGTACGGGACAGCCGTGCCCGCCCGAGCCGGCCGAATCGCCCGTACGGGGGGACGAGCGCCCCGCCTCCCGTACGGGCGTGCCGCGGGCCTACTCGTACGAGACGTCGGCAGCCGTGTAGCGGCAGGTGGTGCCGTCGGGGCCGGAGCCGAGCTCGGTCGGTTCCTTGCCCGTGCTGTTGCCCTGGAAGCGGACGCACGGCTTGATCTTCTTCTTGGCGTCGCCGTGGATCCGGACCTTCCGCAGGGCCGCGGTGTCGCCGTAGTTGGCGTTGACGCCGACGACGGCCTTGCCGGGCGCGGTGATGTCCACGTCGTTGACGACGACCGTCCGCTGGTACTGCTTCCCGCAGTTGCCGCAGGTGCGGATCAGCTTGCCGAAGTCGGCGGCCTGGAACCGGGTCACGACCAGCTTGCCCGCGCCGTTGAACTGGAAGACCTTGTCGGAGGCTTTGCGGGCGCCGCCCCCGTACACCGTGTAGACGGCGCCGGGCGAGGTGCCCTTGAAGGTGGCGGCGTCCTCGCCGACGTCCTCCCACCACACGTTCTGCAGGGTGCAGCTGCCGAGGCAGTGGACGCCGTCGGCGGCCGGGGAGCCGATCACCACGTTCTTCAGGACGGCGCCGTCCTGGAGGACGAAGAGCGGGTCCTGGCCCTCGTCCTGGCCGCCGGAACCGAGGGCCCCGGTGCCGTAGTGCCGCTTGAGCCTGCCGTCGTACGTGCCCGAGACCGGAAGGGTCCTGGCGACCGGTACGGAGCCCCTCGCCTCGGGCCAGGCGGCGGTGGCCGCGCCCGCCGGGGCGAGCAGGCCGGAGACGACGACGGCCGAGCCGGTGAGGCCGAAGGCGGCCAGGGCGGCGATCAGCGCGCGGCGCGGCGCTGTCTTCCGTCGGTGGCGGATGGGCCGGAGAGCTCGTCGAGCCATGGGTGGTGGTTCCTTCCGTGGGGAGTGTGCGTCCCCTGGTCGCCGCCGGAAGGAGAAAGGTTGCCGCCGGAGCGTCAGTTCTTGCGGAAGTGCACCGAGCCGGGGCGGGAGGGGTCCCGCGCGTCGTCGTCCGCCGCCGCGTCCCCGGCCGTCTCCCCGTTCAGCTCACGGGCCATCAGGGTGGCTCCGGCGACCGCGCCCGGCATCAGCAGGACGGCGACGAAGGGGATGAGGAAGGAGAGGGTGAGGGGCACGCCGAAGCCGAGGGCGGCCATCCGGCGGCCGCGCAGCATCGCGAGGCGCTCCTTGAACTCGATGCCCCGCCGCTGGAGCGCGACCGAGGTGAGCTCCTGGGTGAGGAAGAAGCCGGAGACGCAGAAGCCGAGCACGGGGACGACGGTCTGGCCGACGACCGGGACGAAGCCGGCCGCGAACAGCAGGATGCCGAAGAAGGCGACCCGCACCAGGACGCGGAGGCTGTCCCGGGCGGAGATCCACAGCTCGCGCCACAGCGGGAGCCCGGACTCGGGCACCTCGCCGCCCTCGCCGCGGTCGACGGCCTCGGACAGCGACTCGTAGAAGGGCTGGCCGATCAGCAGGGTCACGGCGGTGAAGGTGATCACGGCGAGGAAGAGGCCGAGTGCGAAGACCAGGAAGGTCAGGGTGTTGCGGATCAGCCCCTGCCAGGGCGAGCCCCAGTCGTCGGCGAACGGCGTCGCCCAGGCGGTCAGGTCGTCGGCGCCGTAGAACAGGCCGGCGAGCGCCCCGACGTAGAGGACGAAGGTGACGAGCCCGGGCAGCAGTCCGAACCCGAACCACCGGCCGTTCCTGCCGACCCACTTCTGACCTTGCAGCAGGTAACCGAATCCCGCCCCGAAATCACGCATGACGATCACCCTAACCGCGGGTCCCGGCGAGGCCCTCTTGTTGTTCCCGAGTTGAGACGGTAGACCCCTCCGTAATGATCATCGGATCATCCACGGAGGTTCGCACGCATGGCACGACCCCGTTCCCTTCCGAGCTCGACGATCGCCACCGCCGGTACGGTCCTCGGCGCCCTGCTCCTGACCGCGCTGCCCGCGGGCGCCGCGCCGCCGCCGGGGCCGGTCCCCCACCCGGTGCGGGAGCGGGGCGGGCCGGGGCCGGCCGCGGCCCCGCTGCCCCGGACGGCGGCCCTCTCCTCCCCTGTCGTCTCGCCCGCCGCCCGGCCCTCGGACGGACGCTATCCGCGCCGTACGGAGCTGGCCGTGCCGCCGGAGAACCCGGCCGACAGGTCGCTCAGGCTGGGCCTCGCGCCGTACCACTCGCTCGCCCCGCGGCTCAACGCCCTGCAGAAGCTCGGCGACCGGGTGAGCGTCGAGGTCGCCGGGCGCTCGGCCGGCGGGCACGAGCTGTATCTGGTGACGGTCACCGCGCCGGAGTCCCCCGCCCAGGCCCGTGAGCAGGAGCGGATGCGCGAGCGCATCGAGAACGCCCCGGCCGCGGCGGCCGTGGACCCGCGGATCAGGGCCGCGTACAAGACGCCGGTGTTCATCAACAACAACATCCACGGCAACGAGTGGGAGGGCACGGACGCGGCGCTGCGGCTGATCGAGGAGCTGGCCACCGCCACCGACCGCAAGACGGCCGGCCTGCTCGCCAGGACCCGTGTGCACCTGAACGTGACGGCCAATCCGGACGGCCGGATCGCGGGCACCCGCGCCAACGCCGCCGGCTTCGACCTGAACCGGGACTTCATCACCGCCTCCCAGCCGGAGGCCCGTGCGATCCGCCGGATCGCCGTCGAGAAGCAGCCGGCCGTGATGCTCGACCTGCACGGCTACGTCAACGGCACCCTGATCGAGCCGACCACCCCGCCGCACGGCGAGAACTACGAGTACGACCTCTTCCTGAAGCACTCCTACGCCAACGCCCTCGGCATGGAGAAGGCCGTCAACGGCCTCGGCCACACCCCCGCGAAGGACGGCGTCCAACCGGCGGTCATCCCCTTCCGCGACCAGCAGGAGGGCTGGGACGACTGGCCGCCGGTCTTCACCCCGCAGTACATGCCGTTCCAGGGCGCGGTCGCCGCGCACACGATCGAGTTCCCGCTCCAGGTCAACAACCGGGCGTACGACACGCTGCCGGTGGCGGAGCTGCGGCGCCGGGCGGCGGTCAACGTCGGCATCGCGGGCGCGGCGATGCGGGCCGCGCTCGACTACGCGGACACGCACCGGGCCGCGGTGATCGCCGACCAGATCGAGACCTTCCGGCGGGGCGCGGCGGGCGAGCCGCAGCGGCCGGTGTCACCGGAGACGGTGCCGGGGGTGCCCGGCATCGGCCCCGAGGACGTGTACACGACCACCTTCCCGCGCGCGTACGTGATCCCGGCGGGGCGCGGGCAGCGATCGGCGGTCGCGGCGGCGCGCCTGGTGGACCATCTGGTCGCCAACGACGTGCGCGTCGGGCGGGCGAAGGACGGCTCGTACGTGGTCGACATGCGCCAGCCGAAGCGGGGGCTGGCGAACGTGATCCTGGCGGAGGGCCGGGACATCAGTGCCGACGTGTCGACGATGTACGACATCTCGGGGTGGAGCCTCGGGCTGCTGTGGGGCGCGACGGTGCGGAAGGTGGAGCGCGGCCCGGTGCCGGCCGTGGTGCGGCCGGTGCGCGTGGCGGGGCCGACGGGCACGGTCGCCCCGTTCGGCGACCTGCTGCTGCGGCTCGACGACCCGAAGGAGCTGGCGGCGGTGAACGCGCTGCTCGCGCGGGGCGTCGCGGTGCGCCGTACGGCGGACGGGGCGGCGGTCGTGCCGGGTGGGGCGCGGTCGGCGGCGCGGGAGCTCGCGGACCGCTACGGGGTGGTGTTCCGGGCCACGAAGGAGCGGGGCACGGCACCGCTGGCGCGGACCCGGGTGGCGGCCTCGGCGTCGGCGGGCGAACTGTTCGCGCTGCGGGAGATGGGCTTCGAGGTGGTGCCGGTGTCGGCGAAGGTCCTGAACGCCGGCTTCGACTGGTCCGGGGCGTCGGGGGCGTCCGGGGCGGACGTGCTGTACGTGTCGCAGGGCCTGGACTGGGCGGAGCTGACGCCGGCGGCCCGGGAGGCGCTGCGCCGGAGCGGGGTCGGCGTGGTCGGCGCGGGCGCGGCCGGTGCCGCGTTCAACGCGGCGGCGGGGCTGCTGCCGGTGACGGCCGTCGAGGGCAACGGGGACGCGAACGGGGTGGTGGCGGTGCGCGGCACCGGCGGGCCGCTGTCCGCGGGCACCCCGGCGCACACCTTCGTCTACTCGCCGCTGTGGTTCACCGGGCTCGGGTCGGGGGTGCGCACCGAGCTGTCGTACGCGCCGGGCGCGCCGCTGGTCTCGGGGCACTGGCGACCGGATGCGGGAGGCCGGGGCGGTCCGGCGGACGCCGCCGGGCAGGCGGCCGTGGTCGGCGGTCGCGCGGCACACGGCGCGCCGGTGGTGCTGATCGGCACGGAGCCGCTCTTCCGCGGCCATCCAAAGGGCTCGTTCGCCCTGGTGGGGCGGGCGCTGCTGGCCCGCTGACCCGTCGAAGGGGGGCCGCACCCTGGTCGGTCAGGGTGCGGCCCCCCTTCAGTGTGCGGGTCGGGGACCCGTACGTCGAACCGGGTCGTCAGACGGCGAGCTCGACCGTGATGTTGCCGCGGGTCGCCTTGGAGTACGGGCAGACCTGGTGGGCCTTCTCGATCAGGCTCTTGGCGGTCTCGGCGTCCACGTGGGGAATGGTCGCCGAGATCTTCACGATGAGGCCGAAACCGTCGTCGTTCTTGCCGATGCCGACCTCCGCGGTGACCGTCGAGCCGGAGATGTCAGCGTTCTCGTTGCGGGCCACGACGCCCAGGGCGCCCTGGAAGCAGGCGCTGTACCCGGCGGCGAAGAGCTGCTCGGGGTTGGTGCCCTCGCCGGAGCCGCCCATGGCCTTGGGCGGGTTGACGACGACGGCGAGGCGGCCGTCGTCGGTGGCGACCCGGCCGTCGCGGCCGTTCTCGGCGGTGGCGACGGCGGTGTACAGGACGTCGGACTGCTGTATCGACATGCTGTTGTCTTCCTTCTTCTGTTCGCCGCGACTCGCGCCCACGATCGCGACGGCTGAGGGAAGACTAACGGGTCGCCGAGACGATCATCTTTCCGGTGTTGTCGCCGCGCAGCATGCCGAGGAAGGCGTCCACGCCGTTCTCGATGCCCTCGACGAAGGTCTCGCCGTACTTCAGCTCGCCGGAGCGCAGCCAGCCGCCGACCTCGTCGACGAACTGCGGCTGCAGTCCGTAGTGGTCGCCGACGAGGATGCCCTGGAGGCGCAGCCGCTTGCCGATGATCAGGGCCATGTTGCGCGGGCCGGGGACCGGCTCGGTGTCGTTGTACTGCGCGATCATGCCGCAGATGGTGGCGCGGCCGTGCACATTGAGCGAGGAGATCGCGGCTTCGAGGTGGTCTCCGCCGACGTTGTCGAAGTAGACGTCGATGCCGTCGGGGGCGGCCTCGCGGAGCTGGTCCTTGACGGGGCCGTTCTTGTAGTTGAAGGCGGCGTCGAAGCCGAGCTCCTCGACGAGCCACTTGACCTTCTCGTCGGAGCCGGCCGAGCCGATGACCCGGGAGGCGCCCCTGAGCCGTGCCATCTGGCCGACCTGGCTGCCGACGGCTCCGGCGGCGCCGGAGACGAAGACGGCGTCGCCTTCCTTGAAGGAGGCCACCTCGAAGAGGCCGGCGTAGGCGGTGAGGCCGGGCATGCCGAGGACGCCGAGGTAGGCGGAGAGCGGGGCGAGCTCCGGGTCGACCTTGGTGGCGTGCTGGGCGGGCACGTCGGCGTACTCGCGCCAGCCGAGGCCGTGCAGGACGTGGTCGCCGACGGCGAAGCCCTCGGCGTTGGAGGCGACGACCTCACCGACGGCGCCGCCGTCCATGGGGTGGTCGAGCTTGAAGGGCGGGACGTAGGACTTCACGTCGTTCATCCGGCCGCGCATGTACGGGTCGACGGAGAAGTGCACGTTGCGCACGAGGATCCGGCCCTCGGCGGGCTCGGTGACCGGCGTCTCGCGCAGGGCGAAGTCCGCGGGCACGGGCCAGCCGTGCGGACGGGAGACGAGGTGCCACTCACGGCTGGACGCGGGGAGTACGGACATCGGCGGGGCCTCCTGGAAGTGCTTCTCTGCTGCCACGAAGAAATGCTTCATGAACTGAAACAACCATGCGCCTGGATATTTCAGGTTGTCAAGTATCGGAGTAGGATGCTTCCCATGCCCACCTCACGCACGGACCCCCTGACGCTGGAAGTCGTGGAACTCATCGGCACGGTCGTGGCCCGCTACCACGAGGAGTACGAGCAGGCCGCCGCCGCCCACGCCCTCACCGGCGCCCAGGCCCGGGTCCTCGGCCTGCTCGCCCTGGAGCCCACGCCGATGCGGAAGATCGCCGACAAGCTGAAGTGCGAGCCGTCGAACGTCACCGGGATCATCGACCGCCTGGAGTCCCGCGGTCTGGTGGAGCGCCGCCCGGACCCCGCCGACCGCCGGGTCAAGGTGGCCGCCCCCACCGAGGAGGGCCGCGCCACCGCCCGGAAGCTGCGCGACTCGCTGCACTTCGCCCGCGAACCGCTCGGCGAGCTCACCGAGGTCGAGCGCACACTGCTGCGCGACCTGCTGAAGCGGATGCTGGGCGTGGAGACGGCCTAGGAGGTGCGCTGCCCCGGGGCGCCGGGACCTACACGCACCACCACAGGAAGCGGGTGCAGGTCGGCGTCGGCTTGGGGGTGGGGCTGGCGGTCGGGGCCGGGCCGCCCGTGGTCGGCGCGGGGCTGCCGCTCCTGGTGACCGAGGGGCTGCCCGAGGGCGTGGCGGAGGTGGGCGGCGGGTCGCTCACGGTGGCGCTGGGCGAGGCGCCCGGCCCGTCCCCCGGACCCGTGCCCGTACCGTCACCGGCCCCCGCGTTCCCGCCCGTACCGGTTCCCGTCCCCGTCCCGGTGCCGTCGCCGGCACCGCCGCTCCAGCCGCCGTCCCGGTGCGGGCCGCGGGTGGCCTCGCGACTGGCCGTCGGGCGCGGCGCGGTCGAGTCGACCGGTCCGGGACCGTCCGGCCGTCCGGCACTCTCCGAAGGGGCCGGCGGATCGGGGTCCAGGGTGACCTCGGCGACGTCCTCGATCTCCACGGCGATGGCCGCGCCGCCGTCGTCCGGCGCCATGGCCATCTTGGCCATGCTCAGCGAACCGGCCGCGAGCGCGAAGCCGAGGGTGCCGAGCAGGACCGTGCGCCCGCGCCGCGACCGAGCCCGGCGACCGCTGCCGCCGCCCGCGCCGCCCTTCCTTCCCCTCCCGCCGTCCTTGGCGCGCCGGCGCGCGGCGGCGCGCCCCCCGGCCGGCCGGGGCGTTTCGAGCGGGTCCAGTTCGTAGCTGAACTCCGACGCGACGGACGACGGGGTATCGGCCTGTTCCGCGGGCGGTTCCGCGAGCGGGCGAGGAGCGGGGGGCGTGAGGTACCGCAGCTCCTCGGCGGGGGTCCCGCAGCCTGCGCAGGCCAGGGCGCCGTTGAGATGCCGCCGGCACTGGTGGCAGTAATCCATGGCGCCCGCAGGCTATGCGGCCCGAGGACACGACTGATAGGCGCGAAAGTGAGGATCCTGTGAGGAAACCGCAGGTCGACGGCGTGCCGTCGTGAATCTCCCCCTTCGGGCAGGATGGGCGCATGACCCCTGCCGCCCCCTTTGGCCCGTTCGAGTTCCAGCTCGTCCTGCTCCGCCGGATGGCCGACCACCAGGCCGGACTGGTCGACGAGGCCCTGCGGGAACTGGGCGCGAGCCACGGCGCGATGCGGGAGGCGAACAAGCGCTGGCAGGCATGGGCGCACGCCCGCCGCGGCCCGGGCGAGTTCGACCGCTACCGGCGGGTCCTCGGCGAGCCGGAGAGCCGGCGGCCCGTCACCGGACTGCCCGGCGTCCCCGACGGCGAGGCGTGGGCCTGGCCGGTGCCGCTCTGGCCCGAGCTGCGCTTCACCGTCCTCACGGGTCCCCGGCGCGCCGTGTGGTCCCGCTCCCTGACCCGCGCCCCCGGCGCCGCCGCCCCCCGGCTGCGCACCGCGGCCGATCTGCGCCCGTGGCGGGTCACGGCCGACGAGGTCTGGCGGGCATGCCCCGGCGCCCGGCCCCGCGAGGGCGTGGGCCCCGCCCTCCTCCGCCTCGACTTCACCCTTCCCGACGGCACCGCGCACACCGCCGAGTTCGCCTGGGGCCTGCTCCAACGACTGCTCCCGCCCCTGCCCTGACGGGCCACGAGGACGCGCCGCACGGGGCTGCCCGGAGCGCCCTCGCGAAGGGCCCTCGAGCCGCCCGGACTTCGCAGCCGCCCCGAGGTCACTTCGGGGTCCCCCGGAGAGCCACCCCCGGGCCACCCCGCAGCGCCGGCCCGAGGCCAACCCGGGGTCACCCTGAAGCTCCACCCCCGGGGTCACCCCGGACTCACCCGGAGCGCAGCCCGCAGCGCCGCCCTCGAAGCCACCCCGAAGTCACCCGGAGCGCGGCCCCCAGCGCCGTCCCCGAGCTGACCCGGCGTCAGCGCCCCGCACCCCCGGGCGGCTCAGCCCAGCGCGCGCCCCGGGCGGGGCGGACGCACGATGTCCACAGGACCGCGCACCGCGCGCACCGCCTCGCCCGTGCCAGCACCGCACTCCGGAGGACCGCCGTGACCGTCAGCCTTGAGCAGCTGCGCCGCTGCCATGTCGCCGTAGACCTGGGCGCCGCCCGCACCCGGGTCTTCGTGAAGGGCGCCGGCCTCGTCGTCGACGAGCCGTCCGTCGCCGCCGTGAACACCCGTACCGGCGCGCTCATCGCCGTCGGCGCCCTCGCCGAGAAGATGACCGGCCGCACCCCCGACTACATCCGGGTGGTCCGCCCGGTCTCCGGCGGCACCGTCGTCGACATCGAGATGGCCCAGCGGATGCTCCGTCACCTCCTCGGCGACAAGCTGCGCCGGCAGCTGCGCCGCAAGCCCCGGCTGCGGGCCGCCGCCTGCACCCCGCACGACAGCGACCCGCTCGCCCAGCGCGCCGCCGTGGAGACCCTGGTCGGCCTGGGCGCCCGCCGGGTCGAGCTGGTCGACACCCTGATCGCCGCGGCCGTGGGCTGCGGGCTGCCGGTCGAGCAGCCGACCGCGACCATGATCCTGGTGTGCGGGGCGGCGACCACCCAGGTCGCGGTGCTCTCGCTCGGCGCGATCGTCACCGCCGAGCGGATGCCCGTCGGCGGCGACGCCATCGACCACGCCGTCATCCAGCACCTGCGCCACCAGCACGAACTGATGCTGCCCAGCCAGTCGGTCCGGCCGCTTCAGGTCGCGCTGCACGGCAACGGCCTGACGCTGCAGGGCCCGACCTTCACCGAGATCCACGGCCGTGACGTGGCCACCGGCCTCGCCCGCTCGGTGACCGTCGACACCGCCGCCGTCCGCGAGGCCATCCAGACCCCGCTCACCGCCGTGCTCGACGGGATCGGCAAGGTGCTCCGCGACTGCCCGCCCGACCTGGTGGCCGACCTCGCCGACCGGGGCATCATGATGGTCGGCGGCAGCGCCCTGCTGCCGGGCCTCGACCAGATGCTGCGCGAGGCGACCGGGATGCCCGTGCACATCGCCGAGCGGCCCGACGTGTGCGCCGTGCTCGGGCTGGGCGCGATGCTGGAGGGCCGGGTCCAGCCGCTGGTGCTCGACCCGGTCGGCGAGCGCGAACGGTCCGACGCCGACTGACCGCGGACCCGGTCGTCGTGACCGACGATGACGATGACCCCCTGCCGCTCACGGACGGGGCGGACGAGGAGGACCCGGCGCCCCGCCTGCCGATGCTCCTGGAGGCGGTCCTCGGCGTCGGCAGCGAGCTGGAACTGCGCGCCACCCTCCAGTACCTGGTGGAGACCGCGACCGCGCTGACCGGTGCCCGTCACGGGGCGCTCGGGGTCGTCGACCCCGAGCGCGGGCGCCTCACCGACCTGTACACCTCCGGCCTGACCGAGGAGGAGCGGCAGCGCATCGGCCGCCTCGCCGACGGCCACACCGGCCTCCTCGGCGCCCTCGTCGAGGACCTGCGGCCGCTGCGGCCCGCCGACCCGGCCGCCGACCCGACCGCCGACCCGACCGCCGACCCGCGCGCCTCCGGCGTGCCCGAGGGCCAACCGGAGACGGGTTCCTTCCTCGGCGTGCCGGTCCGCGTGCACACCGAGGTGTTCGGCAACCTCTACCTCACCGACAAGGTCACCGGCCCCTTCACCGACGAGGACCTGGCGCTGCTGCGGGTCCTCGCCTCCCAGGCCGGCATCGCGATCGGCAACGCCCGCCTGTACGAGACGGCCCGGCAGCGGGAACGCTGGATCGAGGGCGCCGCCGCCGTCACGACCGCGCTCCTCGCCGGCGACCCCGCCGAGGACGCCCTGACGACCGTCGCCGAACGGGCCAGGCTGCTCGCCGACGCCTCGGCGGGCGTGGTGCTCCAGCCGACCGAGGAGGGCGGCATGGAGATCGTCGCCGCCTCCACCTCCGGCGACCCCGCCGACCTGGTCGGCACGACGATCGCGCCCGGCTCCCCCGTCCTGGTCCAACTGCTCGGCGGCGAGCCGGTGTTCGTCGAGGACTCGGCGACCGACCCCCTGATGACCACCCCGGTGCGCAGCCGGTTCGGGCCCTCGATGATGCTGCCGCTGCAGAGCGGCGGAAAGCTCATCGGCACCCTCGCGCTGCCCCGGCGGCGCGGCGGCCGCCCGTACACGGCGGTGGACCGGCTGCTCGCCTCCCAGTTCGCCTCCCAGGCGGCCCTCGCCCTGGTCCTCGCCGACGCCCGGCACGACCGGGAGCAGCTCGCCGTCTACGAGGACCGCGACCGGATCGCCCGCGACCTGCACGACCTGGTGGTGCAGCGGCTCTTCGCCACGGAGATGATGCTGGAGTCCACCCGGCGCCGGGCCGCCGTGCACGAGGTGGACGACCTGCTGGCCCGGGCGGTCGACGAGCTGGACTCCACGATCCAGGAGGTCCGCACGACGATCTTCGCCCTCCAGCAGCCGCCCGCCGCCGCGCCGGCCTCGTTCCGCGGGCGCGTGCTGCGCGAGACCGGCGGGGCGGCGGCCCTGCTCGGCTTCCAGCCCTCCGTCCGCTTCTCGGGCGCGGTCGACGCCCTCGCCGACGACACCGCCTCGGAGGGACTGCTCGCGGCGCTCCGCCGGGCGCTCGCCGCCGCCCACCGCCGGCCGGGCGTCGGTTCCGTGTCCGTCGAGGTGGCCGTCGGCGACGACGGCCTGCGGCTGCGGGTCGAGGACGACGGCGACCCGCCGACGACGGTCACCTGGCCGTAGCACGCGGGCGCCCCCGACGCGGAGCCCGTACGGAGCCGTTCCCGCCGCACCGGGCCCGCCCCGGCCCCGCCCCGGGCCCCGCGCCCGGGACCGGGCTCGGCGACCCTCGGTGGCTGCCGGCCACCTCTCGTCAGGGGCCCGGTCCCCCGCACCGGGCACTCGTACGCGGGGATTCTTCGCGCCTCGGCCGTCCGGCCCGGGCACTCGCCGGCCCCGTCCGCGCGTACGGGCCCTCGCCGGGCGCGCCTACCGGTACGGGCAGGCCGCCGACCGTACGGCCGGAGCGGCGAACGGGCCCGGGGTGGCCAAACGGTCCAGGCGCAGCGAACGGGCCCGGGGTGACCAAACGGCCCGGCCACCCCGAACGGGCCCGAGGTGACCAAACGGCCCGGCCGCGCCAAACGGGCCCGAGGTGACCAAGGTCGCAGCGCGCCGCCCTCGGCGGCTGGGCAGAATGCCCTCATGAGCGCCCTCTTCCCGGCCCTTGCGGCCGGTTCGGACCGGCCGGCCCTGCGTTTCGGCGCGGACACACTGACGTACGGGGAGCTGGCGCGGGCCGCCGGAGCCCTGGCGGTACGGATCGGGGACGCGGGCCGCGTCGCCGTGTGGGCCACGCCGACGGCCGAGACGGCGGTCGCGGTGGTGGCCGCGCTGCTCGCCGGCGTGCCGGCCGTACCGCTCAACCCGCGGACCGGCGAGCGGGAGCTGGCGCACATCGTCGGCGACAGCGCCCCGGGCGCGGTGCTCGCGGGCCCCGGTGACGAGCTGCCGGGCGGGCTTGCCGGACTGCCCCGGATCGACGTGGACATCAGGGCGGCCGGCCCTGCCGCGGACGAACCAACAGACGGCGGCGCAGCCGCCCTGGTCGTCTACACCTCCGGCACCACCGGCCCGCCCAAGGGCGTCGTCCTCTCCCGGCGCGCGATCGCCGCCTCTCTCGACGCCCTCGCGGACGCCTGGGCCTGGACGGCCGGGGACGTCCTCGCGCACGCGCTGCCGCTGTTCCATGTGCACGGCCTCGTCCTCGGCGTCCTCGGCCCGCTGCGGCGCGGCGGCGAGCTGCGGCACCTGGGGGCGTTCTCGGTGGAGGGCGTGACGAGGGCGCTGGGCACCGAGGAGGGCGGCGGGGCGACGATGCTGTTCGGGGTGCCGACGATGTACCACCGGCTCGCGGAGGCGCTCCCCCACGACCCGGCGCTCGTCCGGGCGCTCGCGGGCGCCCGGCTGCTGGTCTCGGGATCGGCGGCGCTGCCGGTGCGCGACCACGAGCGGATCAGCGCGGCGACCGGACGGACGGTGATCGAGCGGTACGGGATGACCGAGACCCTGATGAACACCTCGGTCCTCGTCGGAGCGGAACCGCGCCCCGGCTCGGTCGGGCTGCCGCTGCGGGGCGTCGGGCTGCGGCTCGTCGAGGAGGACGGCAGCGTCCTCGGGCCGGAGGCGTACGACGGCGAGACGGTCGGCGAGATCCAGGTGAGGGGCCCGAACCTGTTCACCGCGTATCTGAACCGGCCCGACGCCACGGCGGCGGCCTTCACCGAGGACGGCTGGTTCCGCACCGGGGACATGGCGGTGCGGGAGCCCGACGGCCACGTCCGGATCGTCGGCCGCTAGGCGACGGACCTCCTCAAGAGCGGCGGCTACAAGATCGGTGCGGGCGAGATCGAGAACGCGCTCCTCGACCACCCGGGCGTCCGCGAGGCGGCGGTGACCGGTGAGCCGGACCCGGACCTGGGCGAGCGGATCGTGGCGTGGGTGGTCCCGGCGGACCCCGCCGACCCGCCCGCGTACGAGGACCTGGCCGGACACGTGACCGCGCTGCTCGCCCCGCACAAACGCCCGCGGGAGGTCCGCTACCTGGCCGCGCTGCCCCGCAACGACATGGGCAAGGTCCTGAAGAAGGCCCTCCATGCCTGAACGTTTCTCCGCCCGTGAGGCGATCGCCCTGGTGACGGACGACTTCACCCCGGCCGTGGTCGCGGCACCCACGGGGCCCGACGCGGCGGACCAGCCGGTCCGCGCGGACGGCCCCATCGGCTGGGCCGGGTACGACGACTCCCGTGCCCGCGCGGCGGAACGGACCGGCGAGGACGAGTCCGTGCTGCACGGCACCGCCACCGTCGGCGGGCGGCCCTGCGTCCTCGTGGCGTTCGAGTTCGGCTTCCTCGGCGGCTCGCTCGGCCGGGCGGCCGGTGACCGGCTCGTCGCCGCCTACCGTACGGCCGTCGAGCGGCGCCTCCCGCTGGTCTCGCTCGTGGCGACGGGCGGCAGCCGCATGCAGGAGGGCATGGTCGCCCTCGTGCAGCTCCAGCGCGTGGCCGCCGAGACCGTCCGCCTCCGGGCGGCGGGCCTGCCCCACGTCGCCGTGCTGCGCGACCCCGCCACCGGCGGCGGCTGGGCCACCGTCGGCGCGGGCGCCGACGTGGTCCTCGCCCTCCCCGCCGCGCAGGTCGCCTTCGCGGGCTCCCGCGTCCGCCCGGCCGACGCCGATCCGGTCGCGTACACGGCGGAGGACCAGTACGCCCACGGCCACGTGGACGCGATCGTCCCGCCGGACCGCCTCGGGGAGACGCTCACCCTGTGGCTGCGGCTCCTGTCCCCGGCGCCCACCGGACCGCGGTCCCCCGCGCCCGCGCCTTTGCCGCGCGCCCTCGGCGCGCTCGCACCGGCCGGGACGGGCTGGGACGCCGTCGTGCGGGCGCGGGCGGCGGAGCGGCCGCGGGCCGGGGCGTACCTGGACGACTACTTCGAGGTGCGGGCCACGATCCGCGGCGACCGGGCCGGGGGCGTGGACCCGGGGATGGAGTGCGGTTTCGGCCTGCGCGAGGGCAGGGTCGTGGCGTACGCCGCCCAGGACGGCGGGGCGACCCGGCCCGCCGGGTTCCGCACCGCGGCCCGGCTCGTACGGCTCGCGGACCGGCTCGGCGTGCCGGTGCTCACCCTGATCGACACCCCGGGCGCCGCCAACGACGCCGAGGCCGAGCGGGCAGGAGCCGGTCCGGCCATCGCGGACGCCTTCGCCGCCGTCGCCGGGGCCCGCACGCCGGTGACCTCCGTCCTCATCGGGGAGGGCGGCTCGGGCGGCGCGCTCGCGCTCGCCGCGCCGGACAACACCTGGGCCACGCCGGACGGGTACTTCTCGGTCATCGCGCCCGAACTCGCCGCCGCCATCCTCAAACGGCCGCCGGAACAGGTGCCGGAGACGGCAGGGCAGCTGCGGCTGCGCCCGGAGGACCTGCTGGAGCTGGGTATCGTCCGGGGGATCGTCTGACGGGTCGGGCGACGAGCAGGTGTCCCGTCGGGCGAGGGGCTGCCGGCGCGTCGGCCCAGGACCTGGCATCGGATCGGGCGGGGCGCTGCCCGCTCCCCGGGCCAGGACCTGCCATCACGTCAGGCGAAGGACTGCCGCTCTCCGGGCCAGGACGTGCCACCGCGTCAGGCGAAGGGCTGCCGCTCCCCGGGCCAAGGTCCGCCACCTGGTCGGGCGAGGCGCTGTCCGCTCCCCGGCCAGGGCCTGTCCGCGCGTCGCCCGGCGGTTCGCCGTGCTGCCCGTGGCATCGTCCTGACAGCAGGAAGCCCCCTCGGTGTGAGGGGGCTTCCCGCCGTGGCACGGGGAAGGCTCAGGCGCCGTCGCCCTGGCAGAAGCTGAAGTCGCCGCAGACGACGACCGTGTTGTCCACGACGACCACGTCGGGTCCGTCGAGGAACTCGGTGCCGTTGTGGGCGAGTGCCGTTCCGGAGCCGGCGAGAACGGCGGCTGCGGCCAGGGTGACCGTGGCGATGAGCTTGCGCATGAAAACCTCCTGACGAGCGGGGTTGCTCATGTCGGAGCCTGACCCGGGCACGGGACAGCGGCAAGTGCGCGCGCGGTGAGCGGGCCACGGGATGACCCGTATGGGCGGCGCATCGGGCCTTCGCGCCCACCGCCCGGATGATCTCTCCCCGCCCGGACCGGAAGCGCGGCGGATCCGTGGTTCAGGCCGTGGGGTTGCGGGCGTCGTACCGCCGAAAGCCCTTGCCGTAGAGGGCGAGAAGGCCGATCGCGAGGACGCAGGCGAGCCCGCCGCCGGTGATGGCGACGGTCGGGGAGGTGAGGTCGGCGACCGAACCGGCCAGGAAGTCGCCCAGCCTGGGGCCGCCGGCGACGACCACGATGAAGACGCCCTGGAGCCGGCCCCGCATCTCGTCCGGAGCGGCGACCTGCATCATCGTGTTCCGGAAGATCATCGAGACGGTGTCGGAGTACCCGGCGACGGCGAGCAGCAACAGCCCGAGCCAGAGGTTGCGCGTGAGGCCGAAGACGGCGATCGCGGTGCCCCAGCAGGCCACGGCGAGCAGGATCGCCTGCCCGTGGTGGCGGATCCGGCCCTGCCAGCCGGAGAGCACCCCTCCCAGCAGGGCTCCGCACGCCGGTGCGGCGACGAGGAGTCCGGCGGTGCGGGCGTCGCCGCCGTACCAGACGACGGCGACGACCGGGAACAGCGCCCGGGGGTGGGCGAGGATCATCGCGCAGAAGTCGGAGAAGAAGGTCATCCGCAGGTTGGGGCGGGTGGCGAGGAAGCGCAGTCCGTCGAGGACGGAGGCCCGCTTGGTGCCGGTGCGGTCCGGCAGCATCGACGGCAGGCGCCACATCGCGTAGAGGGAGGCCGAGAAGGCGATCGCGTCGATGAGGTACGCGGTCTGATAGCCGGCCAGACCGACGACGAGGCCGCCGATGCTGGGGCCGACGAGCGTGCCGAAGGTGGTGGTCATCGAGTTGAGCGCGTTGGCGGCGGGCAGCTGCTCGGCGGGCAGGAGCCGGGGGATCATCGCACTGCGGGCGGGCGCGTTGAGCGCGGCGCAGACCGCTTGGAGGGCGACGATCCCGTAGAGGAACCAGACCCGGTGGAAGCCGGCGAAGGCGGCCGTGGCGAGCGCGATGGAGAGCACGGCCAGGCCCGTGGAGCTGGCCAGGCCGAGCTTGCGGCGGTCGACCGTGTCGGCGATGGCACCGCCGTACAGGCCGAAGACGACCAGCGGGACGAGGGTGAAGAGCCCGACCAGGCCGACGGAGAACGGCGAGCGGGTGATGTCGTAGACCTGGAGGGAGATGGCGAGGGTGGTCATGCCCTGGCCGACCCAGGTGACGGTGTTCCCGAACCACAGGCGCCGGTAGTCGGGCGAGGTACGGAGCGGGGTGAGGTCGGCGAAGAGCCTGCGGCCCTTGCGTTCGGCTGCGGCGTCGGCCGGGGCGGGGGCGCTCACGCGGCGTCGGCCGGGGTGCGGCGGTGGGGGCGGGCGGCGGTGCCGGGGGCCGTGGCGGTACGGGGGCCGGAGCCGGTGCCGGAGCCGGAGGCGGTGCCGGAGCCGGAGGCGGTGCCGGAGCCGGAGGCGGTGCCGGAGCCGGAGTCGGTGCCGGGGTCGGAGCCGGAGTCGGTGCCGGGGTCGGGGCTGCTGGGGGCGTCGCCCGTGAGGTCGTAGCGCAGCTCCGGGCGTTCCCAGTGGATGCGCCCGGTGGGCCGGACGGTGCCGGTGCGGCGGGCGCCGGTGCGCAGGTAGAACTCCTCGGCGGGCGGATGGGCGACGACCCGTATGGAGTCGAGTCCGGCGGCGCGGCCCTGGCCGATCATGTGCTCGACGAGCATCCGGCCGATCCCCAGGCCCTGGGCCTCGTCGGCGACGAAGGCGAGGTCGAGCTCGGCCTCGTCGAGGAGCAGGGCGTAGAAGCCGAGGACCCGCCCGTCGGCGCCGACGGCGACGTAGACGGGATGGTGCTCGATGTACGAGCCGCCCACCTGGTAGCCGGCGACCATGGGGGCGTACGCGCCGGCGTAGGCGGAGGAGGTCCGCACGAGCCGGGTCAGCCGCTTCGAGTCGTCGGCGGTGGCGCGCCGGAGGGTGATGTCGGGCATAGGCCGAGTATAGGAGCGCCTTTCGGTGTGGGTCCTTACCATTTTTTCGGTGCGAGAACGTCCGATTATCGATCCCGCCCGGAACAGGGGGGCCGCCGCGCGGGTTCGCCGGGGTAGCGGGGGCGTTCGGACACCACGCACGACTCGCCCTCGTCCGGCAGACCACGGCAAGGAGACATCGTGCGCGTACTGTTCACCGGCCCGGCAGCGGCCGGCCACCTCTTCCCGATGATCCCGACCGCGCAGGCGCTGCGTGCCGTCGGCCACGAGGTGCTGTTCGCGGGCTCGCAGCCGCTGGACCGGCTCCGCGAGGCGGGCTTCCCGATCGTCGAGATCGGGGACGGCCGCGACATCCGGGAGGTGTTCCAGGAGGCCACCGGCGAGGAGGCGCGCTATGTCGCCCCGGAGCTGACCTCGGACCAGATCCTGGACCGGGCGGCCCACGCCTTCTCGCTCGCCTCCCGCCCGACGGTCGACGGCCTGCTGGAGACCGCCGAGGGATGGGGCGCCGACCTGCTGGTCCACGACTCCTTCCAGGCCGCCGCCCCGCTGGTCGCGGCCAAGCTCAAGATCCCTTCGGTGATCCAGAACTTCGGCGTCACCTCCGGCCTCGACATGGCCCGCCGGCTCGCGGGCCACTTCACCGAGGCGTACGAGAGGTACGGCGTGGCCGGTCCGGCCGAGGCGACGGCGCTCGACATCATCCCCGCCTCGCTCGGCGGCGACCGGGGGAGCCTGCGGATGCGCTACCTCCCCTACAACGGCGGCGGCACCGTCCCCGCCGCACTGCTGCGGCGCGGCAGCCGGCCGCGGGTCGTGGTCACGCTGGGCACGGTGCTCACGGAGGTGGACGGCGTCAGCGCCATCGTCCGCCTGACGGAGGCCGCGGCGTCGGTGGACGCGGAGTTCCTGCTCGCCGTCGGCGACGCCGACCTCGCTCCGCTGGGCGCTCTTCCGGACAACGTCCGCCCGCTGCCGTGGGTGCCGCTCGCCGAGCTGCTGACGGCCGCGGACGCGCTGATCCACCACGGCGGTTCGGGCACGATGCTCACCGCGCTCCAGGCGGGGCTGCCCCAGCTGCTCCTGCCCCAGGGGGCCGACCACTTCATCAACGCCGACGCGCTGACCGCGACCGGGGCGGCCCTGCGCTCCACCGCCGAGGAGGTCGACACCCCGCTCCTGACCCGCCTCCTCACCGGCCCGGCCCTGCGCGAGGCCGCCGCCCGCCTGCGGGCGGAGAACGCCGCCCTGCCGTCCCCGGCGCAGACGGTCCCGGCGCTGGAGGCTCTGGCCGCCGCCTGAGGACGGGGCGTGCGGGCAGCGGTGAGCGGCGCGCGGCCACGGGCGCACGGGCAGCGGTGAGCGGCGCGCGGCTACGGGCGCGCGGCAGCGGCGGCGGGCGCGCGGGCAGCGTGAGGGGCACGGCCAGGGGGAGGGCACCCGGGCCGGCGACGGGCGCGGGCAGAGGCGAGGGGCCCGGCGGCGGGCGCGCGGGCAGCGGTGAGGAGGCGGGTCAGGAGCGGGGCCCCGCCCGTCACCGTGCCGCCGCCCGCGCGGGCATGAGGTGCCTCACACGAGGCGGATTCCGGACACTTTCCGTCTCCGGCCGGCGCCGTCACCTCTCGACAACGCACCTGGCGACGTCGTCGGGGTCGACGGCGTCCAGTCGGCCTGCGAGGGCGTTCAGCCGGTCGCGCAGCTCGACGATCTCCTCCAGGTCGAGGCCGGTCGCGGCGGCGATCCCGCGCGGCACGCCGAGGGCCTTCTCACGGAGCGCGGCGCCCTCGCCGGTGACCCGCACGGTGACGGACCGCTCGTCCTCGGTGCTGCGCCGCCGCTCGACGTAGCCGACCGCCTCGAGGCGTTTCAGCAGCGGCGACAGGGTGCCGGAGTCGAGCCGGAGCCGGTCGCCGATGCCCTTGACGGGGAGCTCGCCGTGCTCCCAGAGGACCAGCATCACCAGGTACTGGGGGTAGGTGAGGCCGAGCTCCTTCAGGGCGCCGCGGTAGACGCCGTTGAAGGCGCGGGTGGCGGCGTGCAGGGAGAAGCAGATCTGGTTGTCGAGCCGGAGGAAGTCCTCGTCGGTGGGTCCGTCCATGGTTCCCAGCGTACGGGAGACGACCGTCACACGCGATTAAGTTGTGCACAACTAAATGGCGCGCTACAAATAGATCAGCAAGCCCGACACCGAGCCCCGGACAGGAACGGAAGAACCCATGGACGCGATCTACACCGCAGTCGCCACCGCCAACGGCCGCGAGGGCCGCGCCGTCAGCTCCGACGGCCACATCGACCTCCCCCTCGCCCACCCCGCGGCGCTCGGCGGCAACGGCCAGGGCACCAACCCCGAGCAGCTCTTCGCCGCCGGCTACGCCGCCTGCTTCGCCAGCGCCATGGGAGTGGTGGCCCGCCAGGAGAAGATCGACATCTCGGACGCGTCCGTCACCGCCGAGGTCTCCATCGGCAAGGACCCCGCCGACGGCGGCTTCGGCCTCGCCGTCGTCATGCGCGCCGAGTTCCCCGACCACCTGCAGGGCGAGGCGGGCGCCGCGCTGCTGGAGAAGACCCACGCCTTCTGCCCGTACTCGAAGGCGACCCGCGGCAACATCAAGGTCGAGCTCGTCGTCGAGTAGTCCTCCGCGAGCGACCCCCAGCGTAGTTTTCTGTTCACCCATGCACGCCCCTGGTGGAGTTCGGCCCACCGGGGGCGTTCGGTTGTGAGTTTTCACGTTCGGGCACGGGGGATTCGCCGGCGTACGACGGGCAGTCATGGGACGGCCGCCGTGCGGTGGTTCACGGGCGCTCTCCTTGGGGCGCCCGTCGCCGGCCCGGCCGGCCGCGCACCCGCACCCCGTCCGTCTCCCACTCCGGAGGGCAACTCCCCCATGGCCGAACTGAATCGTCGCCGGTTCCTTCAACTGGCGGGCGGCGCCGCCGCGTTCACCATGCTGTCCGACAGCATCGCCCGCGCCGCCGCCATCCCGGCGCAGGGCACGACGGGCACGATCCAGGACATCGAGCACATCGTGGTCCTGATGCAGGAGAATCGTTCCTTCGACCACTATTTCGGGGCGATGAAGGGCGTACGGGGCTTCGGCGACCCGCGCCCGGTCACACTCCCCAGCGGCAAGTCCGTCTGGCACCAGTCCGACGGCAGGACCGAGACCCTGCCCTTCCGGCCGCCGAGCGACGACCTCGGCATGGAGTTCCTCCAGGGCCTCAACCACGACTGGGCGGGCGGCCAGCGGGCCTTCAACAAGGGCGCGTACGACCAGTGGGTGCCCGCCAAGACCAAGGCCACCATGGCCTACCTCACGCGCCAGGACATCCCGTTCCACTACGCGCTCGCCGACGCGTTCACGATCTGCGACGCGTACCACTGCTCGTTCATCGGCTCGACCGACCCGAACCGCTACTACATGTGGACCGGGCACACCGGCAACGACGGCACCGGCGGCGGCCCGGTCCTCAACAACGCCGAGGCGGGCTACGGCTGGACCACCTACCCCGAGCGCCTGGAGGCGGCCGGCGTCTCGTGGAAGATCTACCAGGACATAGGCGACGGCCTGGACGCCGCAGGTCACTGGGGCTGGATCAACGACGCCTACCGCGGCAACTACGGCGACAACTCGCTGCTGTACTTCAACACCTACCGCAGCGCCCAGCCCGGCAACCCGCTCTACGACAAGGCCCGCACGGGCACGAACGCCAAGGCGGGCGAGGGCTTCTTCGACAGGCTCCGCGCCGACGTCCAGGCGGGCGCCCTCCCCCAGATCTCCTGGATCGCCGCCCCCGAGGCCTTCACGGAGCACTCCAACTGGCCCTCCAACTACGGCGCCTGGTACATCGCCCAGGTCCTGGACGCGCTCACCTCGAACCCCGACGTGTGGGCGCGTACGGCGCTGTTCATCACGTACGACGAGAACGACGGCTTCTTCGACCACGTGGTCCCGCCGTACGTCCCCGCCTCCGCGTCCCAGGGCCTGTCGACCGTCCCGACCGCGCTGGACTACTTCCCCGGGAAGACGGGGTACGTCGCCGGCCCGTACGGGCTCGGCCCGCGCGTCCCCATGCTCGTCGTCTCGCCCTGGTCGAAGGGCGGCTACACCTGCTCCGAGACCTTCGACCACACGTCGATCATCCGCTTCATGGAGCGCCGCTTCGGCGTGCTCGAACCCCAGATCTCGCCCTGGCGCCGGGCCGTGTGCGGCGACCTGACCTCCGCGTTCGACTTCACGCGCACGGACCCGCAGGCCGCGCCGCTGCCGCCGACCGACGGCTACTACCCGCCGGACCGCGAACGCCACCCCGACTTCCTGGCGACGGCTCCGGCGGTCGGCACGATGCCGCGGCAGGAACGGGGCACCAAGCCCACCCGCCCGCTGAAGTACGCCCCGTACGTCGACGGCGCCGCCGACACGACCGCCGGCACCTACCGCCTCACCTTCAGCGGCGGCCCCTCGGCGGGCGCCCAGTTCTACGTGACATCGGCGAACCGCACGGACGCGCCGTGGACGTACACGACGGAAGCGGCCAAGTCCCTCTCGGACACCTGGAACACCAAGTACTCCAAGGGCCTCACCGACCTCACGGTCCACGGCCCCAACGGCTTCCTCCGCCGCTTCCGCTCCCCCGGCAAGACCCCCCTGCCAGAAGTCCGGGCCCGTCACGACGCCACGACCGGCAACCTGACCCTGACCTTCACCAACCCCGGCACCACGACGACGGTCACGCTCACCAACGCCTACGCGGGGGGCCCGACGACCCTCACGCTCCCGAAGGGCACGACGGTCACCCACACCCTGGACCTCACCGCCTCCGCCCGCTGGTACGACGTCACCCTCACCACCCCGTCCTCCGCGGACTACCTCCGCCGCCTGGCGGGCCACGTGGAGACGGGAGCGGCGGGGGTGTCGGACCCGGGGATCCTGACCTACTGAGCCCGCTGATCTCCCGACACTGATCCACCGAAGGCCCCGGCGCCTCCGCAAGGCGCCGGGGCGCAGTGGCATCCACCCTCGAAAGAACCGCGCCGTCGCGATCACGGTTCCGACCGGCCGATGCCTTCCATCGCAGAGAGTGATCAACATTCCGTAGGCTGACCGGCTTCTGAGTACGCGGACTCATGTGCGCCGCCCCACCGCGCGGTTCACTGGCCCCATGACCTCGAACGATCCCGACGCACGCGCCACCGGGGCCTGGATCGCCCCGCTCGTCTCCACTCTCGTGACCGTGCCCCTGGGCCTTCTGGTGCTCTTCTTCGCCGGGCTGTCCCCGATGGCCTGCGACTCCTGCAACGGCGCGGAGGCGGACCGTTTCGACGCGAGCTTCGCCGTCGCCTTTCCGGTCGTCGTCACCGGGCTGCTCCTCGCCCTGGGCCTGCTGATCACGAGCTGGGCCCTCCCCTGGCGGGTCCGGCACGCCGCCCGGCGGGTGGGGTTCGCCGTCGCGGCACCGGTGGTGGCCGTCGTCGCGGGGGTGGTGTTCGCCGGGCTCCTCGACGTGCCGTGACGCCGTAAGGGGTAGGACAGGGCGGAGCGTGCCGGGCACGGCCGGTTCGCAGGTTGGGCGTGGCCACCGAGCCGTCCGTCCGCCTCGTACAGCGTGACCTGACGCGCGGTCGCGAGGACGTAGGCAGTGATCAGACCGGCCCGGCGCCGTCCCCGATCTCCGGGGTGCCTGCCACGAGGTGCCTCGTTCGCTGATCGGTGCGGAGCGCTCGGTCAGGCGGGCAGGTTCATCAGGAGAAGGGGGGCGGTGGTGGGCTGGGGGGAGCCTCCGGCGGGTTCGAGGGTGAGGCCGACGGCGCCCGCGTCGGCGGGGTCGCCGGACAGGACGATGGTGCCGTCGCCTTGGATGAGTCCGGCCGGGCGCATGGTGCCGTCGTGGTCGAGCCACAGCTGGTAGGTCTTCCCTGCACCGGGGGCGGGCAGGTTTCCGGCGGTGAAGACGGCCTTGTTCCGCTGCTGGGAGGAGACGACGGTGGTCAGGGCTCCGTTGACGGCCTTGCCGTGGACGGTGCGGGCGTCCGGGGCGGCCAGTACGGCGCTGACCTCGTCCAGCCGCTGCTGGGCCTGGCGGGCCTGCTGTTCGAGGTCGTTCCCGTTCTGCGTCTGCCACACCGCTACGCCGCCCAGTGCGGCCGCGGCCACGCTGGCGGCCAGCGCCAGGGGAACGGCCCGGCGGCGCAGGATGCCGCCGATGGCGGGCGCCGCACTTGCGGAGGGGATGCGCGGGGGCAGCTGACGCACGCCGTCGATGGCGGCCATGACCTGTGCCTTGGCTGCGGGGGGCGGCGGCTGGGCGACCGCTGCCGCCAGGCGTGCCGTGGTCGCCTGGAACTCGGCGGCTTCCTGCCGGCATGCCTCGCACGCCTGGAGGTGGGCGTCGAAGTCCTTGCGTTCGTCATCGTCGAGGGCGCCCAGGGCGTAGGCGGCGACGAGGGTGTGGGCGTCGGTGGCGTGGTGTTTCATGTGGTCACCCCCATGCAGTCGCGGAGCCGGATGAGCCCGTCGCGCATGCGTGTCTTGATGGTGGGAAGAGGCGTGCGCAGGGCTTCGGAGACTTCACGGTAGGTCAGGCCCTGGTAGTAGGCCAGGGTGACGGCCTGACGCTGGAGTTCGGTCAGGCCGCGCAGGCAGCGGCGTACCTGTTCGGACTCCAGGCGGGTCTCGACCTGTTCGGTGACCTCGTCGAAGGCGGTGGTGTGCTCGCGGGCGGCCTGGGCCTGTTCGCGGTCGGTGGCGGCCTGGGCGGAGCGGACCCGGTCCACGGCCCGCCGGTGGGCGATCGTCGCGGCCCACGCCGTCACCGCGCCGGCCTCGGGGCGGTACCGGGCGGCCTGCCGCCACAGGTCGATCATGACCTCTTGGATGACCTCCTCGGACTGGGCCCGGTCGCGGACCACTTTGAGCACGATGCCGGAGACCAGGGGGGCCAGGGCGTCGTAGAGGGTGGAGAAGGCCTGCTTGTCGCCGCGCGCCACTTTGCCCATGATCTCGGTGAGGTCGCTGGGGGCGGAGCGGCCGTCGCGGTCGGCGCCGAAGGGCAGCGGCTGGTTCACCTGCGCCGCTCCGGTCGTGGTGAGGGGGCGACGGGGCCGCCTGGGCCGGCCGTCGGGGGGCGGGGCGTGCATCGCATGCCGGTCCTTTGTCGTCGCTCGATCGGGCCGGGGCCGTCCGGGGGCGGTCCGGTCGCCGAAACCTGTGGGTGTGTCATCCGTTCTTCGTAGCGGACGGGCGTGTGGATGGGTGGCGTTCGTCACCCGCACCGTCCTTGAGTGACCGGTTCGAGGGAAGCCTGACGCAGCGGCCAAGCCGGAGGGCGGACGGCGGCGAAGACGGTGCGTGAGGAGAACGGAGCGACGTTCTCCGGCTCCCCTCACCGGCCGCGCGGGTTGCTCGGCCGAGGCACCCTCATGGGAGGTAGTTCACATGGTTCGTGTGCGACACGGTCTGGCGGTGGCCCTGGCGGCCGGCACGGTGGTCGTCGGCGGCGCGTCGATGGCATCGGCCGATGCCGGTGCGCAGGGGGTGGCCGCCCACTCGCCCGGAGTGGGCTCTGGCAACCTCGTTCAGGTTCCCGTCCACATCCCGGTCAACGCGTGCGGCAACACCGTCAGCGTGATCGGGCTGCTGAACCCGTCCTTCGGTAACACCTGTATCAACGCCTGATCGAGGCCGCGAAAAGAGGTCCGGTACGCCGCCGACAGACAGGGGGCGCGGACCCGTGATCCGTCCGCAAGCAGCGTGCTCCGGGCGGGTCGGCCGTGGGCGGCTGTCGACGCAGCCGCCCGCGGCACCACGTCCTTTTCGCCGGGGTTGCCAGGTGAGGACCGCGATGACCCGCTTGCCCCGGTCCCAGGTGCTGACGAAGAGGTCCGCCCCCAGCGCCCGGACGATCTTCAGTCCCCGGCCTGCGTCTTCTCGCGCTGCGCGTCGTGGCGGCTTCCGGTCGGGTCCGCCGTGCCGTGGGCTCGACGGACCTGGTGGGCCGCGCGTTCGTCCGGAAGGAGCGGGAGATGCAGCGTGGCCGGACATCCGCAGGAATCGATGGCGGTGTTCACGTGACTGATCCCGGCTGTTGCCGCCGACCCCTCCACGGCGCGTAGGGGCAGGTCGCGCAGGCCGGTGTGGACCTCACGCTGCGCAAGCCCACGGAGTCGGCCCGGGTGGAGCGGCTGCTGAACCCCCGCAGGGGCGGAGGCCGCATTGCCACTGGCCGTGCTCTGGACCTCCCGCCCGGGGGCGAACGATCGGCGCGCCAGCAGCAGGCGAGCGTGCGCCTGACGGGACCCGCGGCCGCTCAAGCAGACCTCGACGCGGCCGCGCACAGCCGGCACCCTCCTGGTCGTCCGTGCAAGCACCGCACGCCCGCCGCGCAAGGCAACACCGGGAAGGGATTTCACTCTTTCGGGGGTTGGAGCAATCCGCCGGGCGGTGGATGCCGAATGCAGGATGTGAGCAGCTTCCGCAGCAGACTCGTCCGCGCCGCACTCGGCGCACTGGCCGGACTCCTGGCCGCGTTCACGGCTCTGGCCGTGGCTGAGCTGGTGGCCGGACCGGTGCGGCCGGCGGCCGGTCCGGTGACGGTGGTGGGCGGAGCGGTGGTCGACCGGACGCCTGCCGCGGTGAAGGACTTCGCGATCCGCACGTTCGGCGAGAACGACAAGATCGTTCTCCAGCTGGGGATCCTCGTGATTCTCGCCCTCATCGCCGTCGGCCTGGGCGTCCTCGCCGTGTCCCATCGGCGCGCCGGTGCTGCGGGGGTGATGCTGTTCGGGCTCGTCGGCGCCGCCGCGGCTCTCAGCCGCCCCGACTCCACCGGCACCGGTGACGCGCTGCCCTCGGTCGCCGGGGCGGTCGCGGGGGCCCTGGCGTTGTACGTGCTGGCGTCCGAAGCCGCCCCCGTTCCTGCGCCGGCTGGCGCGGGAGGCGGGGCGTGGAGCCGGCGTGGGTTCCTCACCGCGGCCGCTGTGACCGCGGTGGCCGCGACCTCGGCCGGCGCGCTGGGCCGGTACTTCACCAGCCGGAAGGGCCGGGGCGCCGTCGCCTCTCGGGAGAACCTGGTGCTTCCCAAGCCTGCCTCCCCAGCCCCAGCCGTCCCGGCCGGTGTCCAGCTGAAGGTGCCCGGCATCACGGCCTTCACCACCCCCAACTCCGGTTTCTACCGCGTCGACACCGCCCTGACCGTGCCGAAGGTCGACGCCGGCACCTGGCGGCTGCGCATCCACGGCAAAGGCGTCACCCGCCCCCGTACCTACACCATCGACCAGCTCCTCGCCCGCCCCCTGATCGAACGCGACATCACCCTCACCTGCGTCTCGAACGAGGTCGGCGGCCCCTACGTCGGCAACGCCCGCTGGCTCGGCGTCCCCCTCGCCGACCTCCTCGAGGAAGCCGGTGTCCGGCCGCCGACGAAGGGCGGCCGGGCGGATCAGCTCGTGGCCCGCTCCGTGGACGGCATGACGCTCGGCTCACCGGTCGAGGACCTGATGGACGGCCGCGACGCCATCCTGGCGGTCGGCATGAACGGCGAGCCGCTCCCCTTCGACCACGGTTTCCCCGTCCGCATGCTCGTCCCCGGCCTCTATGGCTACGTATCGGCCTGCAAGTGGATCGAGGACATCGAACTCACCACGTTCGACGCCTACGACCCCTACTGGGTCAAGCGGAAGTGGGCCCGCACGGCGCCGATCAAGACTCAGTCCCGCATCGACACCCCCAAACCCTTCGCGCGCCCCGCCGCCGGCGCCGTCACCGTCGCCGGCGTCGCCTGGGCCCAGCGCCGCGGCATCACCCGCGTCCAGATCCGCGTCGACGACGGCCCCTGGCAGGACGCTGACCTCGCCGCCCAGGCAGGCACCGACACCTGGCGCCAGTGGTCCTACCGCTGGAACGCCACCCCCGGCGGACACAACCTCACCGTCCGCGCCACCGACGGCACCGGACAGGCCCAGACCGAACGGCGCACCCGGACCGTCCCCGACGGGGCGAGCGGCTGGCACAGCGTCTTCGTCACCGTCCCCTGAACCACCCGGGCGTCCGCAAGGCCTGCACCGGGCAGCACGGCCCATCACCTCAATATCCAGAGAACAATCCCCAAGGAGCAACTCGTCGTGAACAGCATGAAGATCCGCCGCACCGCCGTCGCCGTCGCCGCAGCAGCCGCGCTGCCCTTCTCCCTGGCCGCGTGCTCCGACTCCGGCAACGACACCAAGGCCGCCGCTCCCACCACCGCGGTCGCGGAGCCGACCTCGGAGGCGAGCACCCCCTCCGAGGCGCCGATGACCGACGACCAGCCCTTCGGCCCGGCCTGCGCCGGCGTGCCGAAGGAGGGCGCGGGATCCTTCGACGGCATGGCCAAGGACCCCGTCGCCACCGCCGCGTCCAACAACCCGGCCCTGTCCACTCTCGTGACCGCCGTCAAGAAGGCCGGCCTGGTCGACACCCTCAACAACGCCGAGAACATCACCGTCTTCGCGCCGACCAACGACGCCTTCGCCAAGATCCCGAAGGCCGACCTCGACAAGGTCCTCGCCGACAAGGACGTGCTCACCAAGGTCCTCACCTACCACGTCGTCGGCCAGAAGCTCACCCCCGAGCAGCTGGAGAACGGCAGCTTCGAGACCCTCCAGAAGGGCATGATCACCACCACCGGCGCCGGCGAGTCCTACAAGGTCAACGACACCGCCAACGTGGTCTGCGGCAACGTCAGGACCGCCAACGCCAACGTCTACATCATCGACACCGTCCTCATGCCCAAGTAGGGCGTCGCTCAAGGCCCGCAAGTCACGGTGGCCCTGCACCCGTCGTCCTCGGAAGGGTGCAGGGCCACCGGCGCGACGGTGAGAACTCTCCCGCGGAAGGTCACTCCTCCAAAACGTCCTCCGTGTCGCCTGTCTCCTCGACGGGCGGGGCGAGGAAGAGGGTGCACATCCTGTCGAGGATCCAGGTTCCGCTGTTCAGCGTCTTGCCGTCGATCGTCACCGGGTGCACGAGCATCGGGGTGGCGGCGAAGACGGCGAGGACGGCTTCCCGCACTCCGATGACCGGGGCCAGACGTTCGTGGAGCCGGAGGAGCTGCCCGGCTCCCCGCGCGAGGATCTTGCCCTCGTAGTGCCACTCCGGGGAGTCCCCCCGCTCTTCCGCGAGGACGCTGAGGCCGGCGGCGACTAGGTACGGATCCCAGGCGTCGGGCCGGGAAGCCAGCCAGGCGACCGTGGCCACCAGCTCGTCGCCGCCCGCCGGGGCGGCCTCCGCCGCTCTCGGAGCGACGACGGGTTCCGGCAGCGCTTCCCTGAGCTCCGGGAGACCCGTCTCGATCGGGTCGCTGTCGAGGAGGTTGTAGAACAGGGCCCGCGTCATGGCTGCAGGCCCATGCCCGGTGATCGCGGTAAAGGACTTCAGCTCCCAGCCCGGGTCGGCGGTCGCCCGCTGTGCATCGGTCTCGAACCGGTTGACGGCGTGCGTGGTCATGTGGGCGCGTGGAGCCCGGGGGTTCTTCTGTGCGGCCTCCGCCGCCGCACGGGTGGCACGCCAGACGAGGTTGTAGATCTCGCCGAGCGGCCTGCGCTCGGCCACCTTGTAAGCGGCCTCGGAGAGCCTGGCAGCGTGGTTCTCGGGTACGGCGGGCAGGTTGAGGTCGTCCAGCCGGTTGGTGAAGTAGCGGAGCGCCTCCTCCGCGATGAGCTCCCGGGCGACGGCCAGCAGATCCTCCTGACGGCCTTCGGTCATCCCGGACGGGGCCAGAGCGGCGGTGAGGTAGGCGTCGAGTTCCTCGCCGGCCTTGTCCACGCTCGTGCCGTGGGGTGCGTAGTAGTGGGCGGCCAACGGGTAGAAGCTGCCGGTGAGTTGAGGCGCACCGATGGCGTCCAGGTCTCCTTCGGTCTCGCGCAGGGCTTCTTCGAAGGTGGCCGGCTCCCAGACGAACGCGGTCGCGGGGCTGGATGCGTGGATCCTGAGGAGGTCCGCCCGGATCAACGTTCCGAGGAGCGAGCCGATCTTCGCGCTATCCGGATGGAGCGGGTCCGGCCAGGACGCGACCGCGGTGACGGGAGAAGTCGACGGGGCGTACCGCAGCAGCGCCAGCGCGCCCACCATCTCCCGCACCCCTGCGGCCGGCACCTCCCCGTTCGAGGGGAAGACGGCGGCGTACTCCTCGGCGATGACGTCCCGCTGGAGCTGCTTCCAGCGTGCGTGGGCGAAGTCGACGGCGTTCCGCTCTTCGGCCTTGGCTCTGGCCGCTTCGCGCTTGGCCTTCCGCGCAGGATCGACGATGACCCGCACCGCGGCGGTCAGCGACTCGTTACAGTCCACGCACACGGGGTCGTACCCCTCGCAGACCTGCTGGAAGGCGGCTCGGGAGATAAGGCTGAGCGGGCCTTTGCACTGCGGGCACAGCCTTCCTGCCACCACGGCCCGGACACCGGCCGCGGCCACGGCATAGACCTGGTGCCCCCAGCCGGCGGTGTCGATGTCCTTGACCTTCTCGCACCAGACCGGAGTCCCGAGCTCGGGCGCGAAACCGGCGAGCGCCCAGTACCGCTCCCCGATCACCACCAGCTCCGCGTCGACCCCCTCGAGGGGGACGACCGCCGGAATCAGCTGGACAAGATCATCGACGGCCGGGCGCGGCCTGGAATCGTCACTCACACCGCGCACCCTAATGACCACCGCTGACCCGCCGGGTTGTTCCCGGCCATCAGCGGCGTGCTCTCAACGCGCGCCGGTCGCCGGTTCGGGTCGGGGCAGCCCGTCCAGGTCGAGGGTGAAGGTGCGGCCGTCGGCCAGGTCGATGGGGAGCTCGCCGGTGCCGTACTTGTGCGTGTGCGCCGCGATGTAGCCGGTTCCGGTGGGCTGCGTGTGGACGACGACCTCCGCCGCGTACGGGTCCACCACCAGGTAGACACTGTGCACGCCACTCGGGGTTCGGGGCGCCAAAGCCTGGACCTGGGCGCCGGCCTTGACCGAACAGAGCGGCGACAGGCGCACGGAGGTTCCGCGCATTGCTCGGCGTGTCACGCCCAGGGGGCGTGGGATCGCCGTGGGATCATCGATGCGGCCCCACACCCCATGCTCCACCCCGAACCGCAGGTCAAGAAGGACGGCCCTACGGGGTAAGCGGGGGACACCCGTTCCGCCGCACCACCGAGAGGCGACCGCTGCACGCGAAAACACCCCTCCAGGGGCGTCTTCGCGGGTCAGAACGTTTTTCTTCGGTGGGGCGGGTGGGACTCGAACCCACGGCCGACGGATTATGAGTCCGCTGCTCTAACCGGCTGAGCTACCGCCCCGAACACCACGGCGCGTACAAGTGTGCGCGCCGTCTGCCGCAGCATAGCCGCTCATACGATCTCCTGCTCCGGATGGTCGGCCATGCTCGGTCCAGAAGACTCCCGGGCGGCGCTCCTGGTTCCCCGGGAAACGAAAAAGGACCCCGAAGGGTCCTCTTCCGCTTGGCTCCCCCGGCTGGACTCGAACCAGCAACCCTCCGGTTAACAGCCGAATGCTCTGCCAATTGAGCTACAGGGGATCGCGCTCCCCCGACTGGACTCGAACCAGTAACCTGCCGGTTAACAGCCGGCTGCTCTGCCAATTGAGCTACAGGGGATTGCTGCGTTGCACCGAACGGTCCACCTCGGACCTTCCCGGGCGGCGCTCGCTCGCTGCGACACATACATTAGCGCAAGCAGGGGGGTGCTCCGCCAATCGGTATCCCCAGAGGCTCCAGGGAAGGATCGCAGCGTGCGGTACAAGCTGGTCTTCGTCGCCGGACTGGGCCTCGGTTTCGTCATCGGGACGCGAGCCGGGCGAGAGGTCTACGAGCGGATGAAGACGTCCGCCAAGCAGGTCGCAGAGAACCCCGCGGTGCGCAACGCGGCCGAGTCCGCCGCGCAGTCCGGGCGGCAGGTCGCCGGCAGGGCGATGCACGTCGTCGGGGACCAGGCGCAGCGGATCCGGTCGCTGCGCCACCACAACGGGCAGGTCGCCTCCTACGAGGAGGAGGACTGGGGTCCCACCAACACCTGACCTCGCCGCCCCCGGAAGTACGGCAGAATCATGTGCCATGGGGATAGTCGCCGGTCTGGACAGCTCTTCGGACTCCACGCGCATCGTCGTCTGTGACACGGACACGGGCGCCGTACTGCGGCAGGGGCATGCCCCGCACCCCGTGGACCCCAAGGCCACCGACGTCGATCCACAGGCCTGGCTGCTGTCCCTCGGGGAGGCCGCCACCGGCGGGCTGCTCGAAGGGGTGCAGGCCATCGGGGTCTCCGCCCAGCAGCAGGGCCTCGTCCCGCTGGACGCGCAGGGCGGCCTCGTGCGGCCCGCGCTCGTCGGCAACGACAAGCGGGCGCAGGTCGCCGCGGCCGATCTCGTCGAGGCCCTCGGCGGGCGGCAGGGCTGGGCCGACGCCGTCGGCACCGTCCCGCAGTCCGGCCTGCCCGTCGCCAAGCTGCGCTGGCTCGCCCGCAGCGAGCCCGAGCACGCCCAGCGCGTCGCGATGATCCTCCAGCCGCACGACTGGCTGGTGTGGCAGCTGCTCGGCCGGCCCGCGCGGCGCACCACCGACCGCGGCGCCGCCTCCGCCACCGGCTACTGGTCCGCCAGGACCGGGTCCTACCGGCCCGATCTGGTCGAGCTGGCGCTCGGGCACCAGGCCGTGCTTCCCGAGGTCCTCGCGCCCGCCGAGGCCGCCGGCACCACGCCCGAAGGGCTGCTGATCTCCGCCGGCACCGGAGAGACGATGGCGGCCGCCCTCGGCCTCGGGCTCGGCGTCGGTGACGCCGTGGTCTCCCTCGGCGCCTCCGGCTCCGTGATGGCCGTCCACCACGAGGCCCCCGCCGACCCGAACGGCATGATCACCGCGTTCGCCGACGCCGCCGGCATGCACCTGCCGGTCGTCCACACCTCCAACGCCGTACGAGCCCTGCGCGGGACCGCCGAGATGCTCGGCCTCGACGGCCTGGAGGAGCTGTCCGCGCTCGCCCTGAAGTCCACGCCGGGCGCCTCCGGGCTCGTCCTGCTGCCCTACCTGGAGGGCGAGCGGACCCCCGCGCTGCCGCACACCGCCGGCACCCTCGCAGGGCTGCGCCGCGAGTCGATGAAGCCCGAGCACCTCGCCCGGGCCTCCTTCGAGGGCATGCTCTGCTCGCTCGCCGACGCCATGGACGTGCTGCGCGGCCGCGGAGTCGAGGTGCGCCGGGTCTTCCTGCTCGGCGCGGCCGCCGGGCTGCCCGCCGTGCAGGCCATGGCGCCGATGCTGTTCGGCGCGCAGGTCGTCGTCCCCCAGCCGGCCGACTACGCCGCGCTCGGCGCCGCCCGGCAGGCGGCCTGGGCGCTCGGGGTCTCCCAGGGCACGCTGGCCCCGACCGCTCCCCCGGCCTGGCAGGGCGCCGCCGCCCAGGTCTTCGAGCCGGGCGAGGAGCTGGCCGTCGGCCAGGCCGTGCGGCAGCAGTACACCGCCACCCGGGAGCAGATCCACCCCGGGGCGTTCGCCTCCTGACGCGTGCCGAGCCGGTGCCGGTCGCCCGACGCGCCCGGTCCGGCCGTGCCCCGTGCGTAAAGTCTTCACCAGGGCTGGTCCGCCGCGCCCAAAACGAGTCGTAACGTCTCGGCAGCGCGGGCGATAGTAGAGCCCGTGCTCATAAGACTGCTCCGAACCTTCCTGCGACCGTACAGAAAACCCATCGGCCTGCTGGTGCTGCTCCAGCTGCTGCAGACCAGCGCCACCCTCTATCTGCCGACCCTGAACGCCGACATCATCGACAACGGTGTCGTGAACGGGGACACCGGCTACATCCTGCGGTTCGGCGCGCTGATGATCGGCGTGTCCGTGCTCCAGGTGGCCTGCAACATCGGGGCCGTGTACTACGGGGCGCGGACCGCGGCCGCGCTCGGCCGGGACGTCCGCGCCTCCGTCTTCGAGCGGGTGCAGTCCTTCTCGGCCCGCGAGCTCGGGCAGTTCGGCGCGCCGTCGCTGATCACCCGGACGACCAACGACGTGCAGCAGGTCCAGATGCTGGTCCTCATGGCGTTCACCCTGATGGTGTCCGCGCCGATCATGTGCGTCGGCGGGATCGTCATGGCGCTCGGCCTGGACGTGCCGCTGTCGGCGGTGCTGATCGCGGTGGTGCCGGTGCTCGGCGTCGCCGTCTCGCTGATCGTGCGCCGGATGCGGCCGCTGTTCCGGACCATGCAGGAGCGACTGGACACGGTGAACCGGGTGCTGCGGGAGCAGATCACCGGCAACCGGGTCATCCGCGCCTTCGTACGGGACGACTACGAGCGGGAGCGGTTCAAGGGGGCCAACACCGAGCTGACCGACGTGTCGATGGCCACCGGCCGGCTGATGGCGCTGATGTTCCCGACCGTGATGACGGTGGTGAACGTGTCGTCGATCGCGGTCGTGTGGTTCGGCGCGCACCGCATCGACAGCGGCGGGATGCAGATCGGCGCGCTGACCGCCTTCCTCGCCTATCTGATGCAGATCGTGATGGCCGTGATGATGGCCACCTTCATGTTCATGATGGTGCCGCGGGCCGAGGTGTGCGCCGAGCGCATCGAGGAGGTCCTGGCGACGGATTCCAGCGTGGTGCCGCCGGCCGAGCCGGTGCGCGAGCTGGGGCGGCGGGGCCATCTGGAGGTCAGGAACGCGGACTTCCGGTATCCGGGCGCGGAGGAGTCGGTCCTCAAGGACGTCGGGCTCGTCGCCCGGCCGGGCGAGACCACCGCGATCATCGGCTCGACCGGCAGCGGCAAGTCGACGCTGCTCGGGCTCGTGCCCCGGCTGTTCGACGTGACGGACGGGGAGGTCCTGGTCGACGGCGTGGACGTACGGAGGCTGGATCCCGCGCTGATGGCGCGGACGGTCGGGCTCGTCCCGCAGAAGCCGTACCTGTTCTCGGGGACGGTCGCGACCAATCTGCGGTACGGGAAGCCGGACGCCACCGACGAGGAGCTGTGGCACGCCCTGGAGGTGGCCCAGGCCAAGGACTTCGTGGCGAAGCTGGAGGGCGGTCTGAACGCCCCCGTCGCGCAGGGCGGCACCAATGTCTCCGGTGGTCAGCGGCAGCGGCTGGCGATCGCCCGGACGCTGGTGCAGCGGCCGGAGATCTATCTCTTCGACGACTCCTTCTCCGCCCTCGACTACGAGACGGACGCCCGCTTGCGGGCCGCGCTCGCCGAGGAGACGGCCGACTCGACGGTGGTCATCGTCGCCCAGCGGGTGTCGACCATCCGGGACGCCGACCGGATCGTGGTCCTCGACGAGGGCCGGGTCGTGGGGACCGGGCGGCACCACGAGCTGATGGCGGACAACGAGACGTACCGGGAGATCGTGCTCTCCCAGCTGACCGAGGCGGAGGCAGCCTGATGGCCGGACCACGTATGCCCATGGCCGGGGGCGGCCCGGGCGAGCGGTCGATGGACTTCAAGGGCTCCGGCAAGCGGCTGCTGCGGCAGCTGGCGCCGGAGCGCACGGCGCTGTGGGTGATGCTGGTCGCCTGTGTGCTGTCGGTGACGGCCTCGGTGATCGGGCCGAAGATCCTCGGCCGGGCGACCGACCTGGTCTTCGCGGGTGTGGTCGGGCGGCAGATGCCCGAGGGCACGACGAAGGAGCAGGCCCTCGCGGCGCTGCGGGCCGACGGCGACGGCGGGATGGCGGACATGCTGTCCGGGGTGGACTTCACTCCGGGACAGGGCATCGACTTCACGGCGGTCGGCGAGGTCCTGGGCGTGGCCCTGGGGATCTACGTGCTGGCGGGCCTGCTGATGCTGGTCTCCACCCGCATGTCGATCACGGTGATCAACCGGACCGTCTACCGGATGCGCGAGGACGTCCAGGCGAAGCTGGCGCGGCTGCCGCTGTCGTACTTCGACCAGGCCAAGCGCGGCGAGGTGCTGTCCCGGGCGACCAACGACATCGACAACATCGGCCAGACCCTCCAGCAGTCGATGGGGCAGCTGATCAACTCGCTGCTCACGATCGTCGGGGTGCTGGCGATGATGTTCTGGATCTCCCCGCTGCTGGCGCTGGTGGCGCTCGTGACGGTGCCGCTGTCGGTGGTGGTCGCGACCCGGATCGGCAAGCGCTCGCAGCCGCACTTCGTGCAGCAGTGGAAGTCCACGGGCCGGCTCAACGCCCATGTGGAGGAGATGTACACCGGGCACGCGCTGGTGAAGGTGTTCGGGCGCCAGGAGGAGTCCGCGAAGGACTTCCACGAGCAGAACGAGGCGCTGTACGAGGCCGGGTTCAAGGCGCAGTTCAACAGCGGCGTGATGCAGCCGGTGATGTTCTTCATCTCGAACATCAACTACGTCCTGGTGGCCGTGGTGGGCGGTCTGCGGGTGGCGAGCGGCAGTCTGTCGATCGGTGACGTGCAGGCGTTCATCCAGTACTCGCGGCAGTTCTCGATGCCGCTGACGCAGGTGGCGTCGATGGCCAACCTGGTGCAGTCGGGCGTCGCGTCCGCCGAGCGGGTCTTCGAGCTGCTGGACGCGGAGGAGCAGGCGCCGGACGCGCCGGTGAGCGAGAAGCCCACCGAGCCGAAGGGCCGGGTGGCGCTGGAGGGGGTGTCGTTCCGTTACGAGGCGGACAAGCCGTTGATCGAGGGTCTGTCGCTGGCGGTGGAGCCGGGGCAGACGGTGGCGATCGTCGGTCCGACCGGTGCGGGCAAGACGACGCTGGTGAACCTGCTGATGCGGTTCTACGAGGTGACCGGGGGGCGGATCACCCTGGACGGGGTGGACATCGCGAGGATGTCGCGCGAGGAGCTGCGTTCCGGCATTGGCATGGTCCTTCAGGACACGTGGCTGTTCGGCGGCACGATCGCCGACAACATCGCCTACGGCGCCACGCGCGAGGTGACCCGCGCCGAGATCGAACAGGCGGCGAAGGCGGCCCACGCCGACCGTTTCGTCCGCACCCTCCCCGACGGCTACGACACCGTCCTCGACGACGAGGGTTCGGGGGTGAGCGCAGGCGAGAAGCAGCTGATCACCATCGCGCGGGCGTTCCTGTCCGACCCGGTGATCCTGGTCCTCGACGAGGCCACCAGCTCCGTCGACACCCGCACCGAGGTCCTCATCCAGAAGGCGATGGCCCGCCTCGCCCACGGACGTACGTCGTTCGTCATCGCCCACCGGCTCTCCACCATCCGGGACGCCGACGTCATCCTGGTGATGGAGAACGGCTCGATCGTCGAACAGGGCACGCATGAGGAGCTGTTGGCGTCCGGCGGTGCGTATGCCCGGCTGTACGCGGCTCAGTTCGCGCAGGCGGTGGTGGAGGTCGACTGACGGCAGGGTGGTCATGGACGAGGTCGAGCCGGCGCTCGATCGGATCGTGATCGCCGCCCGGACCCGGCAGGGCGGTTTCGCCGAGGAGCCGGCCTCCAAGGGCCTTTCTTCCGGATCAGCCCGGCAAGATCCGGAAGGAAGGCCCTAGTCCAGGTAGCCGCGCAGCTGGTCGGCGTAGGCGTGGTCCCGTAGCTTGCTGAGGGTCTTGGACTCGATCTGGCGGATGCGTTCGCGTGTCACGCCGAAGAGCTGTCCGATCTCCTCCAGGGTGCGGGGCCTGCCGTCGTCGAGTCCGTAGCGCAGCTGCACGACCTTGCGTTCGCGCTCGCCGAGGGTGGAGAGCACCGCCTCCAGGTGTTCGCGCAGCAGCAGGAAGGCGGCGGACTCGACGGGGGAGGCGGCGTCGCCGTCCTCGATGAGGTCACCGAGGGCGACGTCCTCCTCCTCGCCGACGGGGGCGTGCAGGGAGACCGGTTCCTGGGCGAGCCGCAGGACCTCGCCGACCCGTTCGGGGGGCAGTTCGAGGTGGGCGGCGACCTCTTCGACGGTGGGTTCACAGCCGCGTTCCTGGAGCATGCGGCGCTGGACGCGGACGACCCGGTTGATGAGTTCGACGACGTGCACGGGGACGCGGATGGTCCGGGCCTGGTCGGCGAGGGCCCGGGACATGGCCTGGCGGATCCACCAGGTCGCGTACGTGGAGAACTTGTAGCCGCGCGCGTAGTCGAATTTCTCGACGGCCCTGATGAGGCCGAGGTTGCCCTCCTGCACCAGGTCGAGCATGGTCAGGCCGCGGCCCACGTAGCGCTTGGCGACGGAGACGACGAGCCGCAGGTTGGCTTCGATCAGCCGGCGTTTGGCGATCCGGCCGAGGACCACGAGGCGGTCGAGGTCGTGGGCCAGGCGGGAGTCGAGGTCGGGGGTGCCGGCGAGTTTCTCCTCGGCGAAGAGACCGGCCTCGACGCGCCGCGCGAGCTCGACCTCCTCCTCGGCGGTGAGCAGCGGGACGCGGCCTATCTCGCGCAGGTACTGGCGGAACAGGTCGGAGGAGGTCCCGTTGCCGCCGAGGTCGACGCGGCGGCGCTGGGCCGGGATCTCGGGCAGTTCGGGTTCGTCCCCGGCGGCCGTGAGCTCGGCCGGTGGGGTGTCCGCGTCGGACGGTTCCTGGGACACGGTGACGGTCTGGGTCTGCACGGGGGGCGACCTCCAGGGTGGGTGATCGCTGCCCGGTTCGGGGGGACGGAGGGCAGCGGGACGGCACCGTGACCCAGTGTGGCCCACGACACATCGCCGCCACGAGGGGCGTGCGGTGACTTTTTGAGTCCGGTGCGTGACCGACCGTAGGGCGCGGTGCCGGCGGGGGCGGTCGCCGGTCCGCCGTCAGAGCGCCGCGGCGCCGTGGTTGCGCAGCGACTGGCCGTACTGGGTGAGCACCCACAGCTCGTTCTGTACGGCGGCGAGCCGCTGGGGGTCGCCGTGGGCGCCGAGCCGGGCGAGGGTGCCCTGGACGTCGCGGATGCGGCGGTCGACGGCGCGCAGCCGTACGGTGACGAGCTGGTCGCCGGCGTACGCCTCGTCGACGGTCTTGGCGAAGATCGTCTCGACGGCGAGTTCGGTGACGAGGGCGCGGACCGTGTCGTCGGGGGCCGCCGCGCGGACCGCGTCGAGGTAGTCGGCGGGGGCGTCGGTGGCGCCGCCGGCGTCCTGGATGCACTGGCGGACGGCCGCGTAGGGCGGGGCGGTGAACTCGTCGATGCCGTACGCGTCGAAGGCCGGGGAGACCAGTTCGGGGCGCTGGAGGGCCAGCTTGAGGAGCTCGCGTTCGGTGCGGTGGGCGGGGCTGCGCAGGTTGAGCGCGGGGCCGGCGGGCGCGGTGGGTGCCTGGATCTCGTAGCCGCGGCGCTGCGGGGCACCGCGGTCCGGGCCCTTGGTGCCGCCCTGGCGCTGCCAGCGGGCGATCTGGGCGACCCGGCGGACCACGAACTGGGTGTCGAGGATGCCGAGCATGCCCGCGAGCTGGACGGCGACCTCGTGCTGGGAGGCGACGTTCTTGATGCGGGCGACGATCGGGGCGGCCTCGTCGAGGGCGGCGGCCCGGCCGGAGGGGATCTCCAGGTCGTAGCGGTTCACGATCTGGCGCAGGGCGAACTCGAAGAGCGGGGTGCGGGGCTGGACGAGGTCGGCGACGGCCTCGTCGCCCTTGGCGAGGCGGAGCTCGCAGGGGTCCATGCCGTCGGGGGCGATGGCGATGTAGGTCTCGGCGGCGAACTTCTGGTCGTCCTCGAAGGCGCGCAGGGCGGCCTTCTGGCCGGCGGCGTCGCCGTCGAAGGTGAAGATGACGCGGGCGGAGCCGTTGTCCATGAGGAGGCGGCGCAGGATCTTGATGTGGTCGCCGCCGAAGGCGGTGCCGCACGTGGCGATGGCGGTGGTGACGCCGGCCAGGTGGCAGGCCATGACGTCGGTGTAGCCCTCGACGACGACGGCGCGGCTGGCCTTGGCGATGTCCTTCTTGGCCAGGTCGATGCCGTACAGCACCTGGGACTTCTTGTAGATCGGCGTCTCGGGCGTGTTGAGGTACTTGGGCCCGTTGTCGTCGTCGCGGAGCTTGCGGGCGCCGAAGCCGACGACGTCGCCGCCGACGTCCTTGATCGGCCACATCAGCCGGCCGCGGAAGCGGTCGATGGGGCCGCGGCGGCCGTCCTGGGAGAGGCCGGAGAGGATCAGCTCGCGGTCGGTGAAGCCCTTGCCGCGCAGGTAGCGGGTGAGGTGGTCCCAGCCGGCCGGGGAGTAGCCGACGCCGAAGTGCTCGGCGGCGGCCTGGTCGAAGCCTCGCTCGGCGAGGAACGTGCGGCCGATCTCGGCTTCGGCGGAGCCGAGTTGTTCGGCGTAGTACGCCGCGGCGATCGTGTGGGCCTCGACCAGGCGGGTGCGCTCGCCGCGCTGGTGGCCGGGGTTGTAGCCGCCTTCTTCGTAGCGCAGGGTGATGCCCGCCTTGGCGGCGAGGCGCTCGACGGTCTCCGAGAAGGAGAGGTGGTCGATCTTCATCACGAAGGCGATGGTGTCGCCGCCTTCCTGGCAGCCGAAGCAGTGGAAGAGTCCCTTGCTGGGGCTGACCTGGAAGGAGGGCGACTTCTCGTCGTGGAAGGGGCAGAGTCCCTTGAGGTTTCCGCCGCCCGCGTTGCGGAGCTGGAGGTACTCGGACACGACGGCGTCGATCGGGACCGCGTCCCGGACCGCCTTCACGTCGTCATCGTTGATCCTGCCTGCCACGCATGAATGATACGGGGGTGCGCGGGCCTTCCCCGGCTACCGGGCGAGGCTCTCCAGCGGCACCGACGCGTCGGCGAGGGCGTCGGGGTCCACCTGGGCCCGGGACCGGATCAGCCGCTGGACGGCGTCTGTGACGTCCCACACATTCACGTTCATGCCGGCGAGGACCCGTCCCTCCTTCAGCCAGAAGGCGATGAACTCGCGCTTTCCGGCGTCCCCGCGCAGCACCACCTGGTCGTACGAGCCGGGCGGCGCCCAGCCCGAGTACTCCATGCCGAGGTCGTACTGGTCGGAGAAGAAGTACGGGACGCGGTCGTAGGAGACGTGGTGGCCCAGCATGGCGCGGGCGGCGGCGGGGCCCCCGTTGAGCGCGTTGGCCCAGTGCTCGACGCGGACGCGGCGGTGCAGGAAGGGGTGGTGGGCGGCGGCGACGTCGCCGGCGGCGAAGACGTCGGGGTCGGAGGTGCGCAGCGACTCGTCGACGGCGATGCCGCCGCCGTCGGCGCGGTCGACGAGGGCGAGGCCGGCGTTCTCGGCGAGGGCGGTGCGGGGGGCCGCGCCGATGGCGACGAGGACGGCGTGCGCCGGGTGCTCCTCGCCGTCGTCGGTGCGGGCGGCGAGGACGATGCCGTCCTGGCCGGTGATCTCGGTGAGCCGGGCGCCGAAGTGGAAACGGACGCCGTGCTGGGTGTGCAGGTCGGCGAAGAGCTGGCCGAGTTCCGGGCCGAGGACCTGGTGGAGCGGGCTCGGGGCGTATTCGACGACGGTGACCTCGGCGCCGTACGTACGGGCCGCGGCGGCGACCTCCAGGCCGATCCAGCCGGCGCCGGCGATGACCAGGTGGCCGTTGTCGCGGCCGAGGGCCTTGAGCTCGTCGCGCAGCCGCTCGGAGTGGGCGAGCCGGCGCAGGTGGTGGACGCCGGCGAGGCCGGTGCCGGGGATGTCGAGGCGGCGGGGCTCGGCGCCGGTGGCGAGCAGGAGCTTGTCGTAGCGGATGACGGTGCCGTCGCCGAGGCGCACGGTGCAGGCCTCGCGGTCGACGGCGGTGACCGGCTGGCCGAGGTGCAGCTCGACGTCGTGCTGCGCGTACCAGGAGGGCTCGTGGACGAAGACGGAGTCCCGCTCCTCCTTGCCGAGCAGGTAGCCCTTGGACAGGGGTGGGCGCTCGTAGGGGTGGTCGCGTTCGTCGCCGATGAGGATCACCCGGCCGTTGAACCCCTCGGCGCGCAGGGTCTCTGCCGCCTTGGCCCCGGCCAGGCCGGCGCCGACGATGACGAAGGTCTGATCTGCGTCGACCACGGTGGTTCCTCCTCGTTGCGACCGGTTCCCTACGCTACGCCCCCGGGCCGGGCCCGAGCCGCACCGCCTCGGGACGTGCATGCGAGGGTGCCGCACCGGCCCGGCCGGCGAAAGAGGGCGACCGGGCGGAGCGGGTGTCCTACCGGCGCGGGGTGCGCAGGCGGGCGTGGAGGGTGCGGGCGGAGGCGTCGGTGAGGGAGGCGATCTGGTCGACGATCACCCGCTTGCGGGAACGGTCGTCGGGCGCGCTGACGAACTGGGCGCGGAACTGGGGTTCGAGGGCCTCGGGGGCGCGGGCGGCCAGCGCCTCGGCGAGTTCGGCGATGACGATGCGCTGGTCGGCGCGGAGCGCCTCCTGCTCGGCCCGCTGCATCACGTACCGGTCGGCGACGGCCTTGAGGACGGCGCACTCGTTGCGGGTCTCGCGGGGGACGACGAGCTCGGCGCCGTAGCGGGTGAGGCGGCCCGAGCCGTGGGTCCGGCGGGTGGCGCCCTCGGCGGCGAGGCAGAAGCGGCCGATGAGCTGGCTGGTGGCGTCCTTGAGCCGGGCCTGGGCGACGGCCGAGCCGTCGTAGCCGTGCGGCCACCACTCCTGGTCGAGGAGCCGGTCGAGGGCGTCGGCGAGCTCTTGGGGGTCGGTGTCCTCCGGTACGTAGCGGCCGAGGGCGACCGCCCAGATGTCGGCGCGCTCGGGTTCGGAGAGCAGCATGTTGGGGTCGATGTGGCCGGCGTGCAGGCCGTCCTCGAAGTCGTGCACCGAGTAGGCCACGTCGTCGGACCAGTCCATGACCTGGGCCTCGAAGCACTTGCGGTGTGCGGGGGCGTCCTCGCGGATCCAGGCGAAGACGGGCAGGTCGTCCTCGTAGACGCCGAACTTGTTGGAGCCGGGGTCGGTGGGGTGGGCGCCGCGGGGCCAGGGGTACTTGGTGGCGGCGTCGAGGGCGGCCCGGGTGAGGTTGAGGCCGACGCTGACCGGGTCGCCGGTGGCCGGGTCGGCGATGAAACGCTTCGGTTCGATGCGGGTGAGCAGCCGCAGCGACTGGGCGTTGCCCTCGAATCCGCCGCAGTCCTTGGCGACGTCGTTGAGGGCCTGCTCGCCGTTGTGCCCGAACGGCGGGTGTCCCATGTCGTGGGCGAGGCAGGCCGCCTCGACGAGGTCGGGGTCGCAGCCGAGGGCCGCGCCGAGCTCGCGGCCGACCTGGGCGCATTCGAGGGAGTGGGTGAGCCGGGTGCGGGGGCTGGCGTCCCAGGCGTGGCTGCGGGTGCCGGGGGTGACGACCTGCGTCTTCCCGGCGAGTCTGCGCAGGGCGGCGGAGTGCAGGACGCGGGCCCGGTCGCGCTGGAAGGCGGTGCGGCCGGGCCGTTTGTCGGGCTCGGCGGCCCAGCGTTCGGTGGCGGCGGTGTCGTAGCCGGGGGTGTCGGTGCCGTGGTCCGTGCCGTTGCGTGCGCTGCTGCGTTCCGTGATGCCTTCCATGCACCGAAGGTAACGGGCGGGGCGGACAAACGGGACCGGGACGCGTGGGGTCGCCGGGTTCAGGTCCGCGACCCGGGAACGAACTCGTGGGCGTACAGGCCGCGTTCGCCGACCGCGACGAGCCCGCGTCCGTCGGGCAGCCAGGCGCAGGAGCCCAGCGGCGTCTCGGCCCGTACGCCGGCGACGGTACGGCCGGTGGCGGCGTCCCAGACGCGCAGCATCACGCCGGCGGTGGCGATCCGGCGGCCGTCCGGGGAGACGGAGAGGCCGTTCACGGGGCCGTCGGGGTCGGTGAAGGCGGAGAGCGGGGTGCCGGTGCGGGGGTCCCAGAGGGTGACGGTGCCGGTCGCGGAGGCGGTGAGGAGGCGGCCGTCGGGGGTGGCGGAGAGGGCGGTGACCTTCTCGCCGTGGTGGACGTCGAGGTGGACGGGGCCGTGCGGGTCCGTGGCCCCTCGCCCCGGCGCGAGCGGGAACACCTGCACCTGGGAATCCTCTCCCCGGGCCGGCCACTCCTCCCGCCGCAGCGCGTCGAGCCAGACCCGTATCAGGGAGCGCGCCTCGCGGGTGGGCAGCCTTCCGTGCCGCAGCACGGCGAGCCAGCTCCGCAGTACGCGTCGTGCCTCCTCGCGCCGGGGCACGGGCCGCTGCCGCAGCACGGCGACCCACGATCCGTCGGGGGCGACCGTCACGGAGTCGGCGCGGCCCTCGCCGCCCGGCAGGGAGGCGGTCTGCGTGCTCGTGGCGCGGTCCCACAGCTGCACCGCGCCGGTGGAGTCGGCGACGGCGAGCCAGTCGGCGGCGGGCGCGACCGCCAGGGCCTGGGCCCTGACCGGGGCCCTGGCCGAGCGGCCGAGTTCGAGCGTGGCCGTCACCGCTCCCGAGTCCCGGTCGCGGAGCTCGACCGAGAAGGCCGCGGCGGTGGCGGCGGCATACCAGTCGCCGTCCGGGGCGAAGGCGGGCGCTACCTCCTGGACGACGTCCGCGCGCAGCGGCGTCCCCTGCCCGTCGGCCGCCCCCGGAACGTCGTGCAAGCGCGTTCTGCCGTCGGTGTGCCAGACGGCCAGCCGCGTCCCGCCGTCCACGACGGTGACCGTGCGCATTCCCTCGCCGGCGTCCGAACGCGGTGAGCGGGCGGATCCGGTCGCGTCCCAGACCCGTACGGTTCCGTCCTCACCCGCGCTGATCAGCCGGTCGCCGTCCGTGGTGAACGCGACGGCGTGGACCGGCCCCCGGTGGCCGGCACAGTGGATGCGGCATTCGCCGGTGCGTCCGTCCCAGACCGCGACGGTCCCCTTCCGGCCCCCGCTGCCCGCCCAGCGTCCGTCCGGGGAGACCGCCACCGCGGTGACGCCGCCGTCGTGCGCCTTGGCCGACCAGACGCTCTTGAGCGTCACCTCGTCCCACACGCGCACGTCGCCGCCCCGCTCGGCGGCGACCAGCCAGCTGCCGTCCGGGGCGACGGCCAGCGCGTCGACGGCGCCGTGGGCCCCGTCTCCCCGGGTCTCGAGCCGGGTGGCCAGATCGGGGGACATCAGCTCGACTCCCCGGTCGCCGCCGGCCGCCAGCCATGAGCCGCCGGGCGAGAACGCCACGCAGGTGAACTCGTCGGCCCTCCACGGACGGGAGCCGACCCGTTCGGCCCCGCGTGGGAGGGCTCCGAACAGGCACTCCCCGGTCCCGACGTCCCAGACCTCGAGTGTGCTGTCCGTGGCGAGCGTGGCCACCCGGGTCCCGGAGGGCGAGATCGACAGGCCGCGCAGGGACGCGCCGCGTTCCCCGACCGGGCCCAGGGTCCGCGTCGAGGGGGTGGCCCGGTCGGGGGTCCACAGGTGCACGTTGCGGCCGGAGCCGCCGGTCGCGAGCCAGGTGCCGTCCGGGGCGACCGCGAGGGCGCGGAAGCGGCCGGGGCCGCGGACGTCCACGGTGAACTCGCCGCCGCTGTCCGGGTCGAGCCCCCGGGCCATGCCGTCGGCGCCGATGGTCACGAGGAACGGGCGGCCCCTCTCCGGGTCGGGCACCACGGCCACGGACCGGACCGGGCCGGTGTGGCCGAGGAACGTGCGCAACAGGGCCGGTTCGGGGAGGTCCGGTGGGGTGCTGCGGTTGCGCAGCAGGGGGCGGGAGGCGATCTCGGGCACGGTCTGCCGGTGGAGGACCCGGTCGCGCCACAGCGGCAGCGGTTCCAGGCGGCTGTGCAGGACGTTCGTCAACAGCTCGGGCGGATCCGTGGGGGTGAGGAGGTGGGCGGTGCGGGTGAGGTCGTCGGCCAGGCGGGCCGCCATGGGGGTGGGGACGTCGAACAGGTCCGCCCAGGCCGCCATGGGGCCGCGCTGGTGGAGCCGGGTCTCGATCCAGCGCAGGTCGCTCGCGACGCGCTCGGCCTCGGCGGTCCGCCCGGCGGCGAGCAGGTGCTCGATCGTGTGGTCGAGGAGGTAGCCGCGCGAGTCCTCCGGCGGCTCCCAGGGGTCGGCGCCCGCCGCGTCGGCGACCGTGCCGTGCAGCGCGGCCGCGTCCGCCCCGCCCAACTCCTTGTGCAGGTAGTCGCGGAGCACGTCGTGCATGGTGATCCGGCCGCCGTGGTCGGGGGTGAGCGAGACCAGGGACAGCCGGTCGAGCTCGCCGCACAGGGAACGCGTCGCGTCCTCGGTGAGGCCGCCGGTGGCCTCCCAGAGGCGGGCGACCAGCGGGACGGGGATGGACTCGTCCTCGGCGAAGACGGCGAGTTCCGCGAGGCGCCGGTCGCCGCCGGGCGGGAGGAGGGTCCGGGCCGCCTCGACCGTGGCGCGTACGGCCCGGGCGCGGCGGACCGGGTCGTCCAGGTCGAGCGCGGCCGGGTCGGCGTCGACGGCCGCGGGGCCGTTCGCGAGGAGTCCGCGCAGGGCCTCGGCCGCCGCGTCGGCCGGGTCGGTGCCGGTGGCGATCCGGCGGGTGACGAGACGGTTGGTCAGGCGGAGCAGGAGCGCCCAGCGTCCGGTGGCCTCCAGGAGGTCCCGGACGAGGGTCTCGGGGAGTCGGGGCAGTTCCCAGGTGAGGACGGCGCGGGCCTGGTCGGGGGACATCTGGTCGACGCGGACGCGTTCGGTGCCGCGCGGCAGGGCGGCGGGGACGCGGGTGGTGACCAGGCGTACGCAGCGTTCGCCGCCGCGCAGGAAGGGTTCGAGCTGTTCGGCGTCCCAGACGTCGTCGAGGAGCAGCAGGGTGCGGGGGCGGCGGTCGAGGAGCCGGCCGAGGTGGTCGCCGGCGAGGCCGGGGTCGTCGAAGGCGGTGGTGTCGCCGGTGAGGAAGCGGGTGGCCTCGGCGACCTTCGCGGCGATCGCCGCGCGGCCGCGGACGTCCCGGCCGATGGTGACGGTGTAGATGCGGCCGCGGAAGTGCCTGCGGACGCGCGGGCTCGCGGCGACGGCGCGGGCGAGGACGGTCTTGCCGAAGCCGCCGGCGCCTTCCAGGGACGTGGTGATCGCGACCGTACGGCTGCCTCCGGCGCGGCGGGTGCGGCGCAGGCGGAAGCGGCGGGTGCCGCCCGGGGACGAGGGGGCGGCGACCGCAGGCCGGCGTCGGGGGCGGCCGGCGCGGCACACCGCCTTGACCGTACGGGCCCGTTCGCCGCGGTCGACCACCCAGTCCGGGACGGCCTGCGGGGGCGGCGGGGGCGGGTCGCCGGCGACCAGGGCGCCGCGCTCCTGGCGCCAGGCCAGGACGACGGCGACGAGGACGCCGACGGCGGCGAGTCCGGCGACCCACCACCAGGGCTGCTGCCTGATCCGGTCGAGCGCGCCGGGCCAACGGTCTTGGGAAGTGGCGGCGTTGGCCGCGAGCGAGGCCAGGACGGCCACGGCGGCCGCGGTTCCGGCGAGCGACGCGCCCCGTACGGCACCGCGCATGTCCCTGCCTCCCGTCCCGGCCGCCCCGATGGCACAACGGGCCGACGATAGCCACCGGTTGGCGCCCAGGAGCGCGGTTTCGGCCGGACGTGGCGGGGCTCACCGGGAGGCGGCGAGCTCCCTGGCGGGGGCGGCGGTGCCGGTCAGGGCCTGGTCGTAGCGGTGGAGGATGAGCCGGGCGAGGGCCGGGTGGGCGCCGAGGGGGTCGGAGGCGAGCCAGGGGGCGTGGGCGGCGGCGCGGCCGGCGAACAGGCCGGGTGCGGTGAAGCAGGAGGCCACGGCCACGCGGTGGCGGCCGCGGGCGGCGAGGGCGCGCACGGCCTCCGGGACGGTGGGTGCGGCGGCGGAGGCGTAGGCGGGGACGACGGGCACGCCGCCGAGGCGTTCGCGGAGCCCGGCCGCGATCCGCCGGATGTCGGCGGCGGACTCGGGGTCGCGGGAGCCGGCCGAGGCGAGGACCACGCCGGTGGAGCGGGAGGTGCCGTCCTGGGGTGCCCAGCCGGCTTCGGCGAGCCGGTCGGCGAGGGCCTCGACGAGGAGGGGGTGCGGGCCGAGGGGTTCGGCGATCCGGGCCCGTACGGCGGGGGCGGCGGCGGTCGCGGCGGGCAGGTCGTGCTTGACGTGGTGCCCTCGGGCGAAGAGCAGCGGGACGAGCACGGCGTCCCGGCCCGCGAGGTCCGCGAGGGTGTCGGTGAGCAGCGGCGCGTTCAGCTCGATGTGGGCGAGCCGCACGTCGAGTCCGGGCCGCAGCTCCCGCACCCGCGCGAGGAGGCCGCGCAGGGTGGCGGCGGCCCGGGGGTCACGGCTGCCGTGGCCGCAGGCGATGAGGGTGGGGGCGCGGTCGCCGGAGGAGGCCGGGGCGGGGGCTGCGCAGGGGGTGAGGTGGTTCATCGGCGTGTTCTCCCCGGCCGGCGTGGGCGTGCTGTCGTCTCTCTTCCCGCCGGCGGCGGGGAGCGGATGCAGTCGGCGCAGCCGGTCCTCGGCGCGGCTCACGATCCTGCCGAGCAGGTCGGCGGCGCTGCTGTCGCACGTGGGGTCCGGCTCCTGCGTCGTCATGCGCCGATCCTGCCGGGGGCACGTTGCCTGGCCGTTTCGCGCGGGTCACGGGTGTTTGCCGCCGAGCTCACGGCGGTGGCGACGCGGGGCTGCGCCGGGGACCGCGCCGCCGGGGCGGCCGGGGCGGCCGGGGTCGGCGGGGGCGGCCGGGGTCGGCCCGGAGGGCCGGGCCCCGGGGCCCGGCCCCTACGCGTCCAGCCACACCGTGAGCGTCCCCACCGTCTCGAAGCCCTCCGCGAGGGCCGCGTCCAGGTCGTCGCCCGACTCGTAGCCGACGACTGGGCGGTCGGGGGCGGCGGTGGCCAGGGCCGCGGCCCAGGCGGTGGAGAGGGGGACGCCGTCGGTGGTGAAGACGTTGGAGACGCCGGTGACGCCCGCGCTGTCGGTGAGGACGGCGCCGGCGAGGACCCGGCCGTCGGCGGCGTACGTCGCGACGATCGTGGTGGCCGGGTCGGCGAGGAGCCCGGGGCGGAAGAGGGCCGCCTCGTCGGCGTCGCCGCCGCTCCAGGCGAGGGCCCAGGCGGCGAGTTCGGCGGGGGTGCGGACGGGGCGGCTGCCCGCGGTGACCGGGGGCACGGGGCGGCCGGCCGGGCGGGCGATCCACTGGGCGTCGAAGAGCGGCCGGAAGCCGGCGGCGGCGAGGTCGAGGCGGGCGTGGCTGTCCTTGACGGAGGCGCCGGGGGTGGTGCGGTCGATGCCGGTCAGGACGTCCTCGGCGCTCGCGTCCGCGGTCAGGGTGACGGCGTCCGGGTAGTAGAGCGGGGTGCGGCGCGGGTTGCTCCAGGCGCGCGGCCCGAAGGCGCCGGGCAGGCCGTGGGCGCGGCACATGGTCTCGCACCAGTCGGCGTTGTTGCGGACGGCGGCGTCCAGGAGCGTGGCGGCATCAGTGATCACCCGCGGATCGTACGGGTGTGCCACCCCTCCCCTCCCCTCTTTTTTCATTCCGAATCACGGAATATCTTTTCCATTATGAGAATGTCCCCCGCGTCGCTCCCCCGGCGCGCCCTCGCCGAGTTCACCGGCACCGCCGCCCTCGTCGCCGTCATCGTCGGATCCGGCATCCGCGCCGACGCCCTCAGCCAGGACATCGGTGTCCGGCTGCTCGCCAACGCCCTCGCCTCCGCGATCGGCCTCGGCCTGCTCATCGCCCTGATCGGCCCGCTCTCCGGGGCCCACTTCAACCCCGTCGTCACCCTCTCCGAGTGGTGGTCCGGGCGCCCCCGGCGCGGCGGCCGCGACGCCCTCGCCTATCTCGCGGCCCAGCTCGCCGGCGCCGTCGCGGGCGCCCTGCTCGCCGAGGCGATGTTCGGACGGGCGCCCGGCGCCGCGCTCGCCACCGAGCAGCGCGCCGAGCCGCACCTGCTGCTCGGCGAGGCCGTCGCCACGGCGGGACTGGTCCTGGTCGTCCAGGGCCTGCGCCGGGTCGGCCGCCCCTCCCTCGCCCCGGTCGCCGTCGCCGGCTACATCGGCGCCGCGATCTGGTTCACCTCCTCCGGCTCCTTCGCCAACCCGGCCGCCACCGTCGGCCGCGCCTTCTCCGACTCCTTCACCGGCATCGCGCCCGGCTCCGTGCCCGCGTTCGCCGCCGCGCAGCTGACCGGCATGCTGCTCGGCATGGGACTGGCCGGTGTGCTGTACGGAACAGAGCGGGCCGCCGCCGAACCGAACGCGGCCGATTCGCGTCGGACGGTGTGACAGACCCCGCCCCCGCCCCGAACCAGCGCACCGCACCACCGCCCCGTCCCACTCCCCCGTCGCACCGCACCCTGGAGGTCCCCGCATGCGCGGCGTCCGGCTGCCCCGCCTCCCCCGGCTCCCCCGCACCACCCGGAGCCGCCGCCGCGCCGTCCAGGCCCTGATGCTCGGCGCCGTGCTCGCCCTGACCCCGGCCACCTGGATGCACCTCACCGCCCAGGACCGGCTGCGCACCGCCGCCGACGTGCCCGCCCAGGACGTCGCCGTCGTCTTCGGCGCCGGACTGTGGAGGGGCCGCCCCACCCCGTATCTGGCGCACCGCCTCGACACCGCCGCCGAGCTCTACCGCACCGGCAAGGTCCGGGTCCTCCTCGTCACCGGGGACAACGGCCGCACCGAGTACGACGAGCCGAGCGCCATGCGGCGCTACCTCGCCGAGCGGGGCGTGCCCGACGACCGGGTCGTCAGCGACCACGCGGGCTTCGACACCTGGGACTCCTGCGTGCGCGCCAAGAAGATCTTCGGCGTGGACCGGGCCGTCCTCGTCACCCAGGACTTCCACATCAAGCGGGCCGTCGCGCTGTGCGGGGCGGCGGGCGTGGAGTCGTACGGCGTCGGGGTCGGCGAACCCCACGACGCCACCTGGTACTACGGCACCACCCGCGAGCTCGCCGCCGCCGGCAAGGCCGCCCTGGACGCGGCCCTGCGGCCCGACCCGCGCTTCCTCGGCGAGCGGGAGCACGGCGTGGCGAAGGCCCTGGCAGCGCCCGGTGCCGCCCGCTGAGCCTCACCCCACGGCGCCCTCCGGCCTGAGCGCATGGCACCCTGCCCGTAATGCGCCGCGACCCCGCCCGTAACACGGCCGTCGCATCCTCGGGTCATGTCAGAGGTCACCACCGTCGCCACGCACTGCCCCTACTGCGCCCTCCAGTGCGGGATGAACCTTCGTCCCGCCGCCGGTCCGGCGCCGGAGCTGCCCGTCGAGGTGGTCGACCGTCCCGATTTCCCCGTCAACCGGGGCGCGCTGTGCGGCAAGGGCCGCACCGCCCCCGCCGTACTCTCCTCCCGGGTCAGGCTCACCGAGCCCCTGGTCCGCTGCCCTGACACGGGGGCGCTGAAGCCCGCCACCTGGGAGGAGGCACTCGCCGCCGTCGCCGACGGGCTGCGCCGGACCCGCGCCGACCACGGTGCCGACGCCGTGGGGGTCTTCGGCGGCGGCGGCCTGACCAACGAGAAGGCGTACACGCTGGGCAAGTTCGCCCGGCTGGTGCTCGGCACCTCGCAGATCGACTACAACGGACGCTTCTGCATGTCGTCCGCCGCGGCCGCCCACCAGCGGGCCTTCGGCCTCGACCGCGGGCTGCCGTTCCCGCTGGAGGACATCCCGAGGACCGGCTGCGTCATCCTGGTCGGCTCCAACCTCGCCGAGACCATGCCGCCCGCGCTGCGCTACCTCACCGAGCTGAAGGAGAACGGCGGCAAGCTGATCGTCGTCGACCCGCGCCGCACCCGCACCGCCGAACAGGCCGACCTCCACCTCGCCCCCCGCCCCGGCACCGACCTGGCGCTCGCCCTCGGCATGCTGCACCTGGTCGTCGCCGAGGGCCTGGTCGACGAGGAGTTCGTCGCCGAGCGCACCGACGGCTGGGCGGCCGCCCGGGCCGGGGCGATGGCCCACTGGCCCGAGCACGTGGAGCGGATCACCGGCGTGGCCGTGCCGCAGGTGCGCGCGGCGGTACGGATGTTCTGCGAGGCCGACGGCGGCATGGTCCTCACCGCGCGCGGCCCCGAGCAGCAGTCCAAGGGCACCGACACCGTCGGCGCCTGGATCAACCTGTGCCTGGCCACCGGCCGCGCCGGCCGCCTCCACAGCGGTTACGGCTGCCTCACCGGCCAGGGCAACGGGCAGGGCGGCCGCGAGCACGGCCAGAAGGCCGACCAGCTGCCCGGCTACCGCAAGCTCGACGACCCGGCGGCCCGTGCGCACGTCGCCGGGGTGTGGGGCGTCGACCCCGAGTCGCTGCCGGGGCCGGGGCGCAGCGCGTACGAGCTCCTCGACGCCCTCGGCGGCGATGTGAAGGCCCTCCTCCTGATGGGGTCCAACCCGGTGGTGTCCGCACCGCGCGCCGCCCACGTCGAGGAGCGGATCCGCTCCCTGGACTTCCTCGCCGTCGCCGACGTGGTGCTCTCCGAGACCGCCGAACTCGCCGACGTGGTGCTGCCGGTGACCCAGTGGGCCGAGGAGACCGGCACCACCACCAACCTGGAGGGCAGGGTGCTGCTGCGCCGCCGGGCGCTGACCCCGCCGCCGGGGGTCCGCAGCGACCTGGAGGTGCTGCACGGGCTCGCGGCCCTGCTCGGCTGGGAGAAGGGCTTCCCGACCGACCCGGAGGAGGTCTTCGACGAGCTGCGGCGGGCCTCGGCGGGCGGCCCGGCGGACTACGCGGGGATCAGCTACCGCCGGATCGAGCGGGAGCAGGGCGTGTTCTGGCCCTGCCCCGGGGCCGGGCCGGGCGAGCCGGAGCACACGGGCACCCCGCGCCTGTTCCTCGACCGCTTCGCCACCGCCGACGGGCGGGCCCGGTTCGTGCCGGTCGTGCACCGGGCGGCGGCCGAGGAGACCGACGACGCCTACCCGGTGGTCCTGACGACGGGCCGCGTGGTGGCGCAGTACCAGTCGGGTGCCCAGACCCGGCGGGTCGACGAGCTGAACACGGCCGCGCCCGGCGCCTTCGTCGAGCTGCACCCCCGGCTCGCCGAACGGGTCGGGGTCGAGGACGGCCAGCCGGTGGCGGTGGTCTCGCGCCGCGGCCGGGCGGTGGCGCCCGCCCGGATCACGACCTCGATCCGCCCGGACACGGTCTTCATGCCCTTCCACTGGCCCGGCGAGGGCCGGGCCAACACCCTGACCAACCCGGCGCTCGACCCGGTCTCGCGGATGCCGGAGTTCAAGGTGTGCGCGGTGCGCCTGGAACGCGGTTGAACCAGTCGCCGCTGCCGATGCGGGCCCCGAGGGCCGCGCCGGGCGCCGCCTCGTACACCCAGGCGCGCACGAGCGCCCCGTCCCGGGTCCGCAGCACGTCCCTGGCGGTCCGCCGGTAGCCGGCGGGCAGCTCCACCCGGTCGAGCACGGTGAGCAGTTCGCCGTACGCGCCGGGCGCGGCCGTCATCAGGGCACCGAGCACCCGTCCCGCGCCGGGGACGACGTACGGGTAGCCGGGGCCGTCGTGGAGGACCGCCCCGGGCAGTTCGGCCTCCTCCTCGGCGGCGGTGCGGCCGAGGAGGAAGCGGTCGTGGTTGTACGCGCCGGGGCGCAGGGTCCCGTACACGAAGAACGGCAGCTCCGGGGTCCTCATGGGGCGGGCGTGGTCTCCCGCCGGACCCAGGCCGCGTAGTCGGCGCTCACCCGGGTCGCCGGGGTGGCGACGATCTCGGGGGTGTCGTAGTCGTGCGCGGCGAGGAGATGGGTCTCCAGGGCGGGGTAGCGGTCCTCGGTGGTCTTGAACAGCACCTGCCACTCCTCGGCGGTCTCGACCGCCCCCTGCCAGTGGTAGACGGAGGTGACCGGCCCCGAGACCTGCGCACACGCGGCGACCCGGGCCTCGACGGCCCCGCGCGCGAGGGCTTCGGCCTTGGCGCGGGCGTCGGTGGTGGTGAGGACGGTGAGGACGGAGATGGGCTTCACCGGCCCACGGTACGACAGGCGGGGTGTGCGGGTCACCGCTGCTACGCCGCTCCCCGGGCGAACTGGGCCGCGTGGAGCCGGGCGTAGGCGCCGCCGGTCGCGAGCAGTTCCCCGTGGGTGCCCTGTTCGACGATCGAGCCGTTCTCCATCACCAGGATGACGTCGGCGTCCCGGATGGTGGAGAGCCGGTGGGCGATGACGAACGACGTACGTCCGTGGGCGAGGCGGGCCATCGCCTTCTGGATGAGGACCTCGGTGCGGGTGTCGACGGAGCTGGTGGCCTCGTCGAGGACGAGCACGGCGGGTTCGGCGAGGAAGGCGCGGGCCAGGGTGAGGAGTTGGCGTTCCCCGGCGCTGAGGCCGCCGCCGTCCTCGTCGAGGACGGTGTCGTAGCCGTCGGGGAGGGTGCGGACGAACCGGTCGGCGTGGGCCGCCTTCGCCGCCTGTTCGATCTCGGCGCGGGTCACCTCGCGCGTGGCGCCGTAGGCGATGTTGTCGGCGATCGTGCCGCCGAACAGCCACGTGTCCTGAAGGACCATGCCGATGCCGGAACGCAGCTCCTCGCGCGACATCCTCGCGATGTCCACCCCGTCCAGGGTGATCCGCCCCCCGGTCACCTCGTAGAACCGCATCAGCAGGTTCACCAGCGTCGTCTTGCCCGCACCGGTCGGACCGACGATCGCCACCGTCTGCCCCGGCTCCACCGCCAGCGACAGGCCCTCGATCAACGGCTTGTCCGCCTCGTAACGGAACGACACCCCCTCCAGCGCCACCCGGCCCTCGCGTCGTGCGGGGCGCTCGGGGGCGGCCGGGTCGGGGGTCTCCTCCTCGGCGTCGAGGAGGGCGAAGACCCGTTCGGCGGAGGCGACTCCGGACTGGAGCAGGTTGGCCATGGCGGCGACCTGGGTGACGGGGCCGTTGAACTCGTACGAGTACTGGATGAAGGCCTGTACGTCGCCGACGGTCAGGGTGCCGCTCGCCACCCGCAGTCCGCCGGCGACGGCGACGACCACGTAGGTGAGGTTGCCGACGAGGGTGAGGGCGGGCTGGATGAAGCCGGAGATGAACTGGGCGCGGAAGCTCGCCCGGTAGAGCTCCTCGCCGAGCTCGTCGAAGCGGCGGACGGCCTCGGCGCGGCGGCCGAAGGCGACGACCTCGGCATGGCCGGTGATCATCTCCTCCACGTGGCCGTTGAGGCGGCCGGTGACGGCCCACTGGGTGACGAACTGCGGCTGGGAGCGGCGGCCGACGTACGCGGCGACGCCGATGGAGACGGGCACGGTGCCGAGCACGATCAGGGCCAGCGTCGGCGAGATCCAGAACATCATCACGAGCACGCCGACCAGGGTGAGCAGGGCGCGGATCATCTGGCTGAACGCCTGCTGGAGGGTCTGGACGACGTTGTCGATGTCGTTGGTGGTGCGCGAGAGGAGTTCGCCGCGGGACTGGCGGTCGACGTGGCGCAGTGGCAGCCGGGACAGCTTGGCCTGGGCGCGGGCCCGCAGCCGGTGGCCGGCCCGCTGGACGACGGTGGTGGCGAGCCGCTGCTGGACCCAGGTGAGGACGGCGGCCGCGGCGACCACGGCGGCGGAGGCGGCGAGGGCCCGGCCGACGGCGGTGAAGTCGACGCCGGCGGGGGTCCCGGCGCCGGAGACGACGAGGTCGGTGGCGTGCCCGAGGATCTTCGGGGAGAGGACGCTGAGGGCGACGGCGAGGGCCGCGGCGGCGAGGACGGCGAGGACCAGCGGGCGGTCGGGGGCGAGGGTGCGCAGCAGGCGCAGGCCGGAGGCGCGGAAGTGGAGGGAGCGTTCGAGGGCAGGGGTGGCGAGGCCGGGGCCGCGCTGGGGGGCGGCGGGGCCGATGCGGGCGGGGGCGCGGTCCTCGTCCCGCTGCGGCGGCCGGACGGGTGCGGCGGTGGTCATGCGACGGCCTCCTGGTCCTGGGCGGTGGGCCGGTCGGCACGTTCCCCGGCGCGGTCGGTGTCCTCGGTGAGCTGGGAGCGGACGATCTCCCGGTAGGTGGGGTTGCCGGCGAGCAGGTCCTCGTGGCGGCCGGTGCCGACGACCCGGCCCCGGTCGAGGACGACGATCCGGTCGGCGTCGCGGATGGTGGAGACCCGCTGGGCGACGATGACGACGGTCGCGTCGGCGGTCTCTGCGCGCAGGGCGGCCCGCAGCCGGGCGTCGGTGGTGTTGTCGAGGGCGGAGAAGGAGTCGTCGAAGAGGTAGATACGGGGCCGGGCGACGAGGACCCGGGCGATGGCGAGGCGCTGGCGCTGGCCGCCGGAGAGGTTGCTGCCGCCCTGGGTGACGGGGGCGTCGAGGCCCTTCGGCAGGGCGCGGACGAAGTCGGCGGCCTGGGCGACCTCCAGGGCGTGCCACAGCTCGTCGTCGGTGGCGTCGGGGCGGCCGTAGCGGAGGTTGCCGGCGACGGTGCCGGAGAAGAGGTACGGCTTCTGGGGGACGAGTCCGACGGTGCGGGCGAGCAGGGCCGGGTCGAGGTCGCGGACGTCGGTGCCGCCGAGGGTGACCCGGCCGGTGGTGGTGTCGTGGAGCCGGGGGACGAGGCCGAGGAGGGTGGACTTGCCGCTGCCGGTGGAGCCGATGACGGCGGTGGTGCGGCCGGGGCGGGCGGTGAGGGTGATGTCGGTGAGGACGGGTTCCTCGGCGCCGGGGTAGCGGAAGCCGACGTCGGTGAGGTCGAGCCGGCCGGGGTCGGCGGCCGGGGCGAGCGGGGTGGCGGGCGGGGTGACGGAGGGGGTGGTGTCGAGGAGTTCGCGGACGCGTTCGGCGCTGACCTCGGCGCGGGGCATGTGCATGAGGAGGAAGAGGACCATCATCACGGACATGCCGATCTGGAGCAGGTAGCCGAGGAAGGCGACGAGCGAGCCGGCCTGGAGGGCGCCGGAGTCGAGGCGGTGGGCGCCGATCCAGAGGATGCCGACGGTGGTCGCCTCCCAGACGACCAGGACGGTCGGGAACATGACGGCCTGGAGGCGGCCGGCCCGCAGGCCGACGGCGAGCAGTTCGTCGTTGGCGCCGGCGAAGCGGCGCTGTTCGTGCCGGTCGCGGACGAAGGCGCGGACCACGCGGATGCCGGTGATCTGTTCGCGCAGCAGCCGGTTGACCTTGTCGACGCGCTGCTGCATGCCGCGGAAGAGGGGGCGCATGCGGAGCACGATCGCGCCGACGGTGCCGGTCATGACGGGGACGAAGAGCAGCAGGACGAGGAAGAGGGGCACGTCCTGACGGACGGCCATGGCGAGGCCGCCGAGGCACATCAGGGGTGCGGCGACGAGCATGGTGAGGACGAGGACGGTGAAGGTCTGGATCTGCTGGATGTCGTTGGTGGTGCGGGTGATGAGGGAGGCGGTGCCGAAGCGGCCGGTCTCGCGGGCGGAGAAGTCCTGCACGCGGCGGAACGTCTCGGAGCGCAGGTCGCGGGCGATGCCCATGGCGATGCGGGCGCCGGTGTAGGTGGCGGCGGCCGCGGCGGCGGCCTGGAGGAGGGTGACGGCGAGCATCAGGCCGCCGCCGGACAGGACGCGTCCGGTGTCGCCGCGCAGGACGCCTTCGTCGATGACGCCGGCGTTGAGGGCGGGCAGGGCGAGGGAGGCGAGGGCCTGGGCGAGCTGGAGGAGGACGAGGAGGGCGAGTAACGGCCGGTGGGGGGCGAGTCTCGCCGCGACGAGGCGGAGCAGCATGGCGGTGGTCTCCGATCAACCGGCGTAGGGGCGGACGGACTTGGCGTCCTTGAGGGCGCGGGCCCACCAGGCGAGCTGGTCGAGCATGGTCTTGGCGGCGGCGTCGGGGCCGGTGGGGTCCTTCGGGTTGCCGTCCTCGTCGAAGCGGCCGTGGACCTGGTGGAAGGAGACGGTGTCGCGGACGGTGACGGCGTGCATCTCGGCGTAGACCTGCCGGAGGTGTTCGACGGCGCGCAGGCCGCCGGAGATGCCGCCGTAGGAGACGAAGCCGACGGGCTTGGCCTGCCATTCGGTGAAGTGCCAGTCGATCAGGGACTTGAGGGCGGCGGGGAAGGAGTGGTTGTACTCGGGGGTGAGGACGACGAAGGCGTCGGCGTCGGCGAGGACCGGGGTGACCTTGTCGAGTTCGGCACGGACGGCGGGGTCGGGGCGGTGGGAGAGGGCGGTGGGCAGGTCGACGTCGGCGAGGTCGACGACCCGGGTGGTGAAGTCGTCGCGCTCGGCGGTGCGGGCGGTGAACCAGTCGGCGACGACGTGGCCGAAGCGGCCTTCGCGGTTGCTGGCGACGATGACGGCGAGGCGCAGGGGCGTGGCGGTGGAGTTCGTGATGTCCATGCCGAGGATCCTGGTACCTCAAGTTTGGTTGAGGTCAAGCCCGGACCTCCGGGCATACGGTGGACCCCATGACGACGCCTCCCGCCACCCCCGTCACGACGCCCGACGGGGAACTCCCCCCGCTGCACATCGAGGTCGACGGCGAGCCGGCCGCGGACCCGGACCTCCTGGCGACGCTGATGAGCGGTTACGGCCACTTCACGGCGATGCAGGTGCGGGGCGGCGGGGTGCGCGGGCTCGGACCGCACCTGGACCGGCTCGACCGGGCCACCCGCGAACTGTTCGGCCGGGGCCTGGACGGCGGCCGGGTGCGCGCGCTGCTCGCCGGGGCGCTCGCGGCGGCGGGACGGCGGGACGCCTCCGCGCGGGTGTACGTGTACGAGGGCGCCCGGACGGTCGTGACGGTGCGGGCCCCCTACCCGGTGGACCGCACGCCGCAGGCCCTGAAGTCCGTCGCGTACTGGCGTCCGGCCGCGCACCTGAAGCACCTGGGCGGCTTCGGGCAGACCTTCCACGGCGACGCGGCCCGCCGGGCGGGCTTCGACGAGGCGCTGCTCACCGGCGGCCCCGACGCCGAGATCGCCGAGGGGGCGGTCACCAACATCGCCTTCTGGGACGGCACCTCGGTGGTGTGGCCGTCGGCCCCGTGTCTCGCCGGCGTCACCATGGCGCTCCTCGCGCCCCGGCTGCCGTCCGTGTCCCGCCGGGTGACGCTCGCCGACGTCCCCGGTTTCCGCTCCGCCTTCGTGACGAACTCGCGCGGCATCGCGCCCGTCTCCCGGATCGACGACACCGTGCTCACGGTGGACGAGGAGCTGATGGCCCGGGTGTACGCGGCCTACGAGGCCGTGCCGTGGGACTCCGTGGAGGGTGCCTGACGGCACCCGGGACCGCGCTCGCGACGCAGCCGACCGTTCGCACAGCCGGGCGACCGGTCACCCGTTCGGCACGGACCGTCAGCTGACGCCGGGAAACCCGCTCCGACCTGCGTGAACGCCTTCCGCCCCGGCGGTGCGCCGCACCGGACGGAGCAATTCTGATGGGACATCAGCAGGCGCGGTGCGCGCCCGGGCGCTTACCTCGGTCCTACGGAAGCCCCTTTCCGGAAGACCGTCCGCGCGCCACGGAGGCCCCCACATGCGCCGCACCCCTGTCCCCCTCCTCCCCCTGCTCACCGGTACCGCGCTGACGGTCGTCACCCTCGGCGCCCTCGCCGCACCCCTGGCGTACGCGAAAGGCGACAACGACGGCGGGGGCAAGCACGACGGCAAGACCGAGGTCCTGGAGGTCTTCCCCTCCCCCGCCGACCCCGGCACCATCGTCACGGTGAACACCCTGGCCTGCGGCAAGCACGGCCACGGCGTGGGCGACGCGAACGCGCTCGGCGCGGGCGAGTTCCAGCTCGGCCCGAGCACCCACAAGGAGGTCGTGGTCGGCCAGTTCACGGTGCCGCACCACGCCAAGGCGGGGACGTACTGGATCAGCGTGGCCTGCGACAACGGCAAGACGGCCCGCGGCGAGCTCGTCGTCAAGCACAAGAACCCCAGCGGGCACGTGCGCACCGGTGTCGGCGGCAGCGTCGGCCCCGACCACGCCCAGATCGCGGCGGGTGCGGCGGTGCTGGCCGCGGCTGCCGTCGGCGGTACCTGGCTCCTGCGCCGCCGGGCGAGCGGCGCGCAGGACGGCTGACCGTACCGCCATCGTCCTGCCCCCGCCGCGCGCCCGCTGACGGCCCGGCGGGGGCAGGGCCACACCCGTACCGGAGAGCAGCATGACCAACAGGAGCAAGGGCTGGGGCATAGCCGTGGCCGCCTGTGCGGGCCTGTGGATGATCCAGAACGGCTCGGGCGAGGTCAGCCCGCCGGTGCCGTCGGCCGCGCAGGCCTTCGCCGCCGGGCCGAGCGTCCACACCGACGCCGCCGCCGACCCGCTCCCGCCCTCCGACCCGGTGCGGCTGCGCATCCCCGAGATCGACGTGGACACGCCCCTGACGGGCCTCGGCCTCGCCGCCGACGGCACGCTGGAGGTGCCGCCGGCCGAGAACCGCAACCTGGCGGGCTGGTACGAGGACGGCACCCGCCCCGGCGCGGAGGGGACCGCGATCGTCGCGGGCCATGTCGACAACGCCGAGGGGCCCGCCGTCTTCTACGCGCTCGGCGCCCTGAAGAAGGGGCACCGGATCGAGGTGGACCGGCGCGACGGCCGCACGGCCGTCTTCACGATCGACGCGGTCGAGGTCTACGACAAGGACCGGTTCCCCGACGCCAAGGTGTACGGGGAGGCGGACCGGGCCGAGATCCGGGTGATCACCTGTGGCGGCGGCTTCTCCGAGAAGGGCGGCGGCTACCAGGGCAACGTGGTCGCCTTCGGCCACCTCATCGGGGCGCGCTGAGCGGGGCGCCCCGGTCGTGGCGCTACGCCCACTGGTCGAAGGCGAGCTTCGCCACCAGCGAGAAGACGACCACGAGCAGCACCCCGCGGACGAACTCCGCGCCCTTGCGCAGCGCCATCCGCGCGCCGAGCATCCCGCCGGCCAGGTTGAACACGGCCATGACCGCGGCCAGCTGCCACAGCACGTTCCCCTGGTGGGCGAACATCGCGAGCGCGCCCGCGTTGGTGCAGACGTTGACGATCTTCGCGGTGGCGGAGGCCGTCACCAGGTCCAGGTGCAGCACCGCGGTCAGGGCGAGCACCAGGAACGTGCCGGTGCCGGGTCCGAAGAGCCCGTCGTAGAAGCCGATGCCGCCGCCGACCACCACGATCGCGGTCACGATCCGGGCCCGGGTGAGCGGCGGCCGCTCCTCGTTTGCCGCCCGGGTGCCGAAGGACGGCCGGAACATGACGAAGGCGGCGACCCCGAGCAGCACCACCATGATCACCGGCCGCAGCACCTCACTGCTGATCCCGGCCGCGAAGAAGGCCCCGGCCATCGACCCGGCCAGGGCCGCGAGCCCGATCCGTACCGCCGTCCCGACCCGGACCGGCGCCTTGCGGACGTAGGTGACGGCCGCGCCGGCCGTGCCGACGATCGCCACGGCCTTGTTCGTGCCGAGGATCTGCGCGGCCGGCACGTGCGGCAGCCCGAGCAGCAGCGCGGGCAGCAGGAGCAGCCCGCCGCCGCCCACCACGGCGTCGATCCATCCGGCGACCAGGGCCGCGAGACAGAGCAGGAGCAGGGTGGTCAGGGATATGTCAGCAGGCATGTCCCGGAGCCTAGGGCGCCGATGGGTGGGTCACCCATCGATCGCGGGAGTCTTGAGCTGGTTCTGAGGTCGGGGCGTCCGTGAGCGCCGGGCAGCCGGACCGGTGAGCGCCGGGCGGTCCGTCCGCGCCGGGCAGCCGGACCGGTGAGCGGGCCCTCCGGCCGCGCCGGACAGCCGGGCGGACCGTATACGCGCGGTCCCCGGGCAGTCCGCCCCCGCACGCCCCCGGCCCGCCCGTGAGCGGGCCCTCACCGCCGGCCGGCCCTCACAGTGCGCCCGGGGCGCGGTGAGGTCAGCGTTCCGTACGGGAAACAGCCGGGATGTCGTCGGGAAACACCCGCCGCGCACGCTTCCCGGTATGAGTACACGGATCGTGGTGGTCGGCGGCGGAACGGCGGGCGCCCGGCTCGCCCAGCGCCTGCCGGTCACCCTGCTCGGCGAGGAGCCGCACGCCCCGTACAACAGGCTGCTGCTCGCGGACGTCCTCGCCGGGCGGTACGGCCCCGAGGTGATCGCGCTGCCCGAGGCGCGGGAGCCGGCCCGGCTCGGCGTGCGGGCGGTGCGGATCGACCGCGCGGCCCGCACGGTGGAGTGCGCCGACGGCAGCCTGGTGCCGTACGACCGGCTGGTCCTGGCGACCGGTTCGGCGCCCGTGCTGCCGCCGCTGCGGGGACTGCGCGGCGCGGAGCTCCCCTCCGGGGTGCACCCGTTCCGCACCCTCGACGACTGTCTCGCGCTGCGCGGCCTGGTCCGCCCCGGCGTGCGGGCGGTCGTGATCGGCGGCGGCCTGCTCGGCGTCTCGGCGGCGCGGGCCCTCGCGGCGCTCGGCGCCGAGGTGATGCTCACCCAGCAGGGCGAGCGCCTGATGGAACGCCAGCTCGACGAGCACTCCTCGGCCCTGCTGCGCAGCCACATGGAGGCGCTCGGGGTCGAGGTGCACACCGAGTGCCGGGTGAGCGGGCTGCGGCAGGAGGGCGGCGCGGTCACCGCGGTCGAACTCGCCGACGGCTTCGTCCTGGACGCCCAGGTCGTCGTCCTGGCCTGCGGGGTCCGCCCGCGCGTGGCCCTGGCCCGCGAGGCCGGTCTGGACGTCCGCACGGGCGTGGTCGTGGACGACGAGCTGCGCACCTCCGACCCGTACATCCACGCCATCGGCGACTGCGCGGAGCACGACGGCCGCGTGTACGGGCTCGCGGGCCCCGCACTCGACCAGGCGGACGTCCTGGCGGACGTGCTGGCCGCCCCGGGCGCGGGACCCCGCTACACCGGCACCCGCGCCCTCACCCGGCTCACCCTCTCCGGCGCCGAGTCGCTCGACCTCGCCGTGTTCGGGGAGACGACCGCCGCTCCGGGGGACGACGTCGTCCAGCTGACGGACGCGACCCGGCGGGCGTACCGGAAGGTCGTCGTCCGCGGCGACCGGCTCGTCGGCGGTGTCCTGTTCGGCGACCTCGCCGCGGTCGGGACGCTCGCCCGGGCCTGGGAGGGCGACGAGGCCCTGCCCGACGCCCCCCTGCTTCACCTGCTCACCCACGACGGAGGCTCCTGACATGACGACCGCGCCCACCCCCACCATCGTCCTGGTCGGCCACGGAATGGTCGGCCAGCGGTTCCTGGAGGCGCTCGCGGAGCGCGGCGTCACCGAGCGCGCCCGTGTCGTGGTGCTCTGCGAGGAGCCCCGCCCCGCCTACGACCGCGTCCAGCTGACCTCGTACTTCTCCGGCCGCACGCCCGACGACCTGTCGATGGTCGAGGACGGCTTCATGGCGCGGCACGGCATCGAGCTGTACACCGACGACCCGGCCGTCGCGATCGACCGGGAGGCCCGCACGGTCACCGCGCGGTCCGGGCGCCTCTTCGCGTACGACACCCTCGTGCTCGCCACCGGCTCCTACCCCTTCGTGCCGCCCGTGCCCGGCAAGGACGCCCGCGGCTGTTTCGTCTACCGCACCATCGAGGACCTGCTCGCCATCGAGGAGTACGCGAAGACGGCGACGACCGGCGCGGTCGTCGGCGGCGGCCTGCTCGGCCTGGAGGCGGCCGGTGCGCTCAAGGGGCTCGGACTCGACACGCACGTCGTGGAGTTCGCGCCCCGGCTGATGCCGGTGCAGGTCGACGAGGGCGGCGGCGCGGCCCTGCTGCGCACGATCGAGCAGATGGGCCTGACCGTCCACACCGGCACCGGCACGCAGGAGGTCCTGACGGCCGACGGCGCCGTCACCGGCATGAAGCTGTCGGACGGATCCGAACTCGCCACCGACATGGTCGTCTTCTCGGCGGGCGTCCGCCCCCGGGACCAGCTGGCCCGCGACTGCGGCCTGGACGTGGGCGAGCGCGGCGGCATCGCCGTCGACGAGCTGTGCCGGACCTCCGACCCGGCGGTGTTCGCGATCGGCGAGTGCGCGCTCGCGGCCGACGGCCGGGTCTACGGACTGGTGGCACCCGGTTACGAGATGGCGCAGACGGCGGCGAAGGCGATCGCCGAGGAGGAGACCGACGACGGCTTCACCGGCGCGGACATGTCCACCAAGCTCAAGCTCCTCGGCGTCGACGTGGCCTCCTTCGGCGACGCGCACGGCACCGCCGAGGGCTGCCTCGACGTCGTCTACTCCGACTCGCGCTCCGGTGTCTACAAGAAGCTGGTCGTCGACCGCGAGGGCAGGCTCCTCGGCGGCGTCCTGGTCGGCGACGCCGAGTCGTACGGCATGCTGCGCCCGCTCACGGGCAGCAAGCCGCCCGTCTCGCCCGAGCAGCTGGTGCTGCCGGCGGGGGTGGGCGCGCCGGTCGCGCTCGGCCCGTCCGCACTGCCGGACGACGCGGTCATCTGCTCCTGCCACAACGTCACCAAGCACGCCATCACCCAGTGCGCCTCGCTGCCCGAGGTGAAGAAGTGCACCAAGGCCGGCACCGGCTGCGGCAGCTGCGTGAAGGTGATCGAGAAGCTGCTGCCCGCGGCCGCCGGCAAAGGGCTCTGCGGCTGCTTCTCGTACACCCGCAGCGAGCTCTACGAGATCGCCCGCACGCTGCGGGTGACCTCCTTCGCCGAACTGCTCGACTCGCACGGCCGGGACGGCGCGAAGGGCGGCGAGGGCTGCGAGGTCTGCAAGCCGACCGTCGGCTCCATCCTGGCCAGCCTCGCCCCGGTGATCGGCGCGGGCGGCTACATCCTGGACGGCGAGCAGGCCGCGCTCCAGGACACCAACGACCACCACCTGGCGAACCTCCAGCGCAACGGCTCCTATTCGGTGGTGCCGCGCATCCCCGGCGGTGAGATCACTCCCGAGAAGCTGATCGTGATCGGCGAGGTGGCCCGGGACTTCGGCCTCTACACGAAGATCACCGGCGGCCAGCGGATCGACCTCTTCGGCGCCCGCGTCGACCAGCTCCCCGCGATCTGGACCCGGCTCGTCGACGCCGGCTTCGAGTCCGGTCACGCCTACGGCAAGGCGCTGCGCACGGTGAAGTCCTGCGTGGGGCAGACCTGGTGCCGCTACGGCGTGCAGGACTCCGTGAAGATGGCGATCCTGCTGGAGCTGCGCTACCGCGGTCTGCGCGCCCCGCACAAGCTGAAGTCGGCGGTCTCCGGCTGCGCCCGCGAGTGCGCGGAGGCCCAGTCGAAGGACTTCGGCGTGATCGCCACGGCGAACGGCTGGAACCTGTACGTGGGCGGAAACGGCGGCGCGACCCCGCGCCACGCCGACCTGCTGGCGCAGGACCTGTCGGACGCCGAACTCGTCCGCCTGATCGACCGGTTCCTGATGTTCTACATCCGCACCGCCGACCGTCTGGAGCGCACCTCGACCTGGCTGGAGCGCCTGGAGGGCGGGCTCGACCACCTGCGGGACGTGGTGGTGCACGACTCGCTCGGGCTGTGCGACGAGCTGGAGGCGCTGATGGCGGCGCACGTCGCCGGCTACCGGGACGAGTGGGCCGAGACCCTGGACGACCCCGAGCGGCTGCGGCGCTTCGTCTCCTTCGTGAACGCGCCGGAGACCCCGGACCCGACGGTGCGCTTCGTGCCGGAGCGCGACCAGATCAAGCCGGACCTGACGATCCTCACGATCGGCACCAAGCCCCTGGACACCCCGCACCTGGAAGGAGCCACCTCCCGATGACGACGCTCGAACTCTCCCCCTCCGACGACTCCTGGATGACGGTCTGCGAGGAGTCCCGGCTGACGCCGGGGCGGGGCATGGCGGCGCTGCTGCCGGACGGCCGGCAGGCGGCGGTCTTCCGGGACCGGGCGGGACGGACGTACGCGATCGACAACCGCGACCCGTTCACGGGCGCGCAGGTGCTCTCCCGCGGGCTGCTCGGCTCGGCGGAGGGGCGGCCGTTCGTGGCGTCGCCGCTGCTGAAGCAGCGCTTCGACCTGGAGACGGGGCGGTGCCTGGACGACGACGAGGTGACGGTGACGGTCTATCCGGTACGGACGGTCTGAGGGGCCGGCGGCGCGGCGGTGCGGAGGGCAGGAGGGCGCACCGACGCCGCCCCTCTCCGACGCCGACCGAAAAGGCTTTACTTGACCGTTCGTTCTTGAAAGACGTGATCGAAAGGCGTACGGTCGTCCCGTGGCCAGGACCAAGGAATTCGATCCGGACGCCGCGCTCCAGTCGGCTCTCGAGCTCTTCTGGGCGCGCGGCTACGAGGCGACCTCGATGGCGGACCTCGTCGAGCACCTCGGCATCGGCCGGGCCAGCGTCTACGCGACCTTCGGCAGCAAGCACGAGCTGTACATGAAGGCCCTGGAGCGCTACCTGGAGACGCGCGATCCGCGGATCATGGCGGAGCTGTCGGCCCCGGGCCCGGCCCTGCCGGCCGTACGGGCGCTGGTGCGCCGGTTCGCCGCACAGGCGGCCACCGAGGGGGAGCGCCAGATCGGCTGCTTCGTCACCAACTCGGCGGCCGAGCTGGCACCCCACGACGCCGAGGTGAGGCGCCGGGTGGAGCTCAGCTGGGAGAGCGTCGAGACCCTGCTGCACAGTGCGCTCAGCAGGGCCCGGGCCCAGGGCGAGCTGCCGGCGGAGCGTGATCCGCGGGCGCTCGCCCGGATGCTGCTCGTGCTGCTGCAGGGGCTGCGGGTGGTGGGCAAGGCGTCCAGCGACCCGGCCCGCGTGCACGACGCGGCGGAGCAGGCGCTGGCCCTCCTCGACTGACGCCGGGCGGCGGGCCGCCGCCGGGGCGCCTTGGGGCGTCCCCTTTTTTTAGGTATTCATAACAGAACGTTCGGTCAAGTAACGACCGCCACGATCCCTCAGGGAGTCGACATGTCGCACCGTTTCACCGACCGCACCGTGCTCGTCACCGGCGCGGGCCGCGGCCTCGGCCGGGCCATCGCGCTCGCCTTCGCCGCCGAGGGAGCCCGGGTCGCCGTCGCCGGCCGCGGGGCGGCCCCGCTCGACGAGACGGTGGCGCTGATCGAGGCCGCGGGCGGCACCGCCCGGGCCTTCACCGCCGACGTCGCCCGCGCCGAGGACATGCACCGGCTGGTACGGGAGACCGTGGCGGCCTTCGGCAGCCTCGACGTGGCCGTCAACAACGCCGGGGTCTTCCGCGGCGGCCACAGCGCCGCCGACTTCCCGCTGGAGGACTGGCACACCCTGCTCGACATCAACGTCACCGGCGTCCTGCACGCGCTCCAGGCGGAGATCGCCCACATGCGCGGCCACGGCGGCGGGGCGATCGTCAACATCTCGTCCAACCTGGGCGCTCACGTCCGCATCCCCGGCGTCTTCGGCTACCAGGTCTCCAAGGCGGCGGTCTCGGCGATCACGCGCGCGGCGGCCCTCGATCACGTGGCCGACGGGATCCGGATCAACGCGGTGAGCCCCGGCCCCTCCGAGTCGGCCATGTCGCTGCTGCCGGGCGAGAGCGAGGCCGATCGCGACCTGCGGATGAAGGAGCAGTCCCCGCTCGGGCGGGTCTCCACCGCGGACGAGGTGGCGGCCGCCGTCCTCTACCTCGCCTCGGACGGGGCCGGCTCCGCCGTCGGCACGGATCTGGTGATCGACGGCGGCGCCTCGGCCTGATGTCGCTGCCGGGGCCTCAGGCCGGCTCGCCGCCCTGCGCACCCTCGCCGCCGTCGGCGACGGCCGCGGGGTCCATCCAGAAGACCTCCCAGTGGTGGCCGTCCGGGTCGGCGAAGGAACGCCCGTACATGAAGCCGAGGTCCATCGGCTCCTTGGCCGGGCTGCCACCGGCGGCCAGCGCCCTGTCCGCCAGCTCGTCGGCCTTCTCCCGGCTCTCGGCGTTCAGCGAGATCAGCACCTCGGTGCTCTTGGCCGCGTCGGAGATCTCCTTGCCCGGCGCGGTGAAGCTCCGGAACTTCTCCTCGGTGAGCAGCATCACGAAGATCGTGTCGCTGATGACCACACAGGAGGCGGTCTCGTCGGTGAACTGCGGGTTGATCGAGTAACCCAGCTGCTCGTAGAAGGCCTTGCTCGCGTCCAGGTCCTTCACCGGCAGGTTCACGAAGATCATCTGGGGGCTCATGGTGTCTCTCTCTTCCGTCGGAGCCGGCTCGGCATCGCCGTGTCGGCGCTTTCGAGAGGTAAGACGGGCGGGCCCCCCGGAACTCATCGCCCGTTCGCCGTTCTCCGCGAAATTCTTTCTCCTCAGGCGGCACACCGCAGCGCGAGCGCCGCCAGCGGCACGAAACCGCCCGCCCCCCGTGGGCCGTCGGTGACCGCGTCGCGGCCGTGCAGCCGCCTGAGCATGGCGAGGGCGATCCGCTCGCCCTGTGCGGCGGCCCGCTCGGCCACCGGCCCCCGGTGGAGGCCGTCGACGGCGGCCCGCCACAGCTGCACCCACCGCCCGAAGTGGGCGGCGGTCAGGGCCCGAGAGGAGTGCAGGGCGGCGTGCGGCGCGAAGGCGTCGTGCCGGTAGTCGGCGGTGCGGAGGAGGGCCCGTTCCCAGAAGTCGGTGATCCTCGGCAGGTGCGCGTCCAGGTCGGTACCGGCGATCTCGGTGAAGAAGGGCCCGATGAGGCGATCGGCGAAGGCCGCCGCGTAGAAGCGGCGCAGCAGGACGTCGAGATCCCCGCGGTCGCTGATGTCACGGAGCTGCCCGGTGGTGCACATGCCCCCGAGGGTGCCCCGCCCACCCCCGCGGGGTCCAGTGCCGAGGGTCCCGTACCGGAGAGCGGGGCCTTCGGCGGGCGTCCGGCCTCCCCCGTCAGGAGGGTGTGCGGTCTCCCTCGCCAAGCCGGCGTCCGGCCTCCCCCGCCAGGCCGGCGTCCGGCCTCCCTCCGGGAGGGCGTCCGGGGCCGCGCACCCCGCGGAAGCCGGCCCACGTCCCTGACACCGCCCCGTACCCGCCGCTTCCCCTTCACCGCTTGTTGATGCACAGTCAACTCCGTACTCCTAGTTTCCGGAAGCGCGCGACCCCGCCGCCGACCGGCGCGGCGGGGCGATTCACACCCCCGACAGGAGTGAGACGTGGAGCGACGCAGTTTCCTGCGTGGAGCGGTCATGGGCACCTCGGCCGCCGCCTTCGGCTACACGCTGATGCGCGGGGCGGCCTACGCCGCCCCCGCCCAGCCCGGCGCGGGCCCGTACGGGGCGCTCGGCGCGGCGGACGCCAACGGCATCCAGCTGCCCGCCGGCTTCACCAGCCGGGTCATCGCCCGGTCCGGCCAGACCGTTCCCGGCACCTCGTACGTCTGGCACAGCGCCCCCGACGGCGGCGCCTGCTACGCCGACGGAACCGGCTGGATCTACGTGTCCAACTCGGAGATATCCAGCACCGGCGGCGCGAGCGCGATCAAGTTCAACTCCTCGGGCGGTGTCACCTCCGCCTACCGCATCCTGTCCAACACCAACCGCAACTGCGCGGGCGGCAAGACCCCGTGGAACACCTGGCTGTCGTGCGAGGAGGTCGACACCGGTTACGTCTACGAGACCGACCCGTGGGGCGTGAACCCCGCCACCCGCCGGGCGGCGATGGGCCGCTTCAACCACGAGGCCGCGGCGGCGGACCCGGTGCGCCGGGTGATCTACCTGACCGAGGACAAGTCGGACGGCCGCTTCTACCGCTTCGTGCCCGGCACCTGGGGCAACCTCTCCTCCGGCACCCTCCAGGTCCTCGTGGCGGGCAGCGCCACCTCCGGCTCCTTCACCTGGCAGAACGTGCCCGACCCGGACGGCTCCCCCACCGCCACCCGCTACCAGGTCTCCGGCGCCAAGGTGTTCAACGGCGGCGAGGGCTGCCACTACGCCAACGACGCCGTCTGGTTCACCACCAAGGGCGACGGCCGGGTCTGGAAGCTCAACCTCGCCGCCGGCACGTACGAGCTCGCCTACGACGACTCGCTGGTGGTCGGCGGCGCGCCGCTCACCGGCGTGGACAACATCACCGGCTCGTCCTCCGGTGACCTCTTCATCGCCGAGGACGGCGGCAACATGGAGATCTGCGTCATCACCCCGGACGACGTCGTGGCGCCCTTCCTGCGCATCAACGGCCAGTCCTCGTCCGAGATCTGCGGGCCCGCCTTCTCCCCCGACGGCAAGCGGCTGTACTTCTCCAGCCAGCGGGGCACCAGCGGCAGCTCCTCCGGCGGCATCACCTACGAGGTGACGGGCCCGTTCCGGGCGTAACTGCGCGCGTAGCCCTTCGCGTCGCACCGGGTCCCCCGGTCGTGGGCGCCGCCTCCTCCCAGGAGTGCGGCGCCCAGCGGCGTCAGGGTGTGCAGGACCGCGTTGCCGTGCCGCAGCGTGGCGACCAGGCCGGCTTCGCGCAGCACGCCCGCGTGCTGGCTCGCGGAGGCGACCGACACTCCCGCCCTGCGGGCCAGTTCGCTCGTGGTGCCGCCGTCGCCGATGGCGCTGAGGACCGCGGAGCGGGTGTGCCCGACCAGCTTGGCGAGCGAGGGCAGACCCGGCGCCCGCACGGTCGGCGCCTCGCAGTGGGTGATCGGGTACACGAGCACCGGCGGCAGCTCAGGGTCGCGCAGCACGACCGGGGTGCCGCGGCAGAAGTACGAGGGCTGGAGCAGCAGCCCGCGCCCGTCGAGGTGCAGCTCCCGGTCGACCGGGTAGTCCGCCTCCAGGACGGGGCTGCGCCAGCGGAGCATCGGCGGCAGGGAGGCCAGGAGTTCGTCCGCTCCCCCGTCGAGCAGGGCCCGGCCGCGCTTGGCCCGGTCGGCCTCCACCCGGGCCTGGATGTCGCTCCAGTACGGCTCCACGGCGGCCCGGTGGTAGCTGCGCAGGGCCGCGAGGAGCCGGCCCAGGGGCTCGGTGCCGCCGTCGGCGAGGGCCCGCAGCGCGGGCGGGACGGCCAGGCGGCCGGCCCGGCCCGGACGGCCGGCGCCGATCAGGGCCAGCTCGGTGTGGAGCCGGCCGGGCGGGGTGGCCCGGATCGCGTCGAGACCCTCGTCGAGCCCGAGGATGCCCTGGGGCGGGGTCAGGAAGTCGGGGAAATAGCCGCGGCCCGGCACGAGCGCGGCGAGCAGCCGGGTCTCAGAGCCCAGGCGTATACGCGCCTCGGACCGCCATTCCCCGTACACCGTCGAGCCGCGCCGGTCTCTTAAACGGTGGAAACTGAGGATCGTTTCCCATAGAACATCCGGACGGGCGGCCATCCGTACGCCCGCCAAGTCGTTTCCGGTGAAATGAATCCGCAGCATGGAACCCCCACCTGTGCACTCGCAACCACCCCCGACGACGAGTATGCACAGCATCACTGCACGTTACCAGGGTGTTTCAGCCACACTTGAAAGGCATCGCGGCGAACGGCCGAGAACCGAAAAGCTGTGCGGTGTCGGACGGGAAACCTTCAGGACCGAGGTGACGCGGCGAAGACCGTGGGGGGCTTTGTCGCGTCCGGCGGCGGTCGGCGAGGTTGCGGCTCACCCGCCCGACGAGGGTAATGGGCGCGGCCTCCGGGTGGGGATCCGGGGGTCGCGCCCGCTCCATTCTTTGCGAAAGTTCAACACCGAATAATTCAATGCGGGACCCGCATGGAGTTGAACAGGAACTCACATTTCCCCAACGATCATGCAACAACCGCACCGGGACGAAATACGACGGGGCGGACACCTCCGCACAAGGTGTCCGCCCCGTCTCTCATGGAGACCGGAGCCGCCGCCCATCGGTTTGAGGGTCGGGGACGAACGGCGGCTCCGGGGTCTTTGCTACTGAACCGGGGTTCAGCGGCTGTCGCTGCCCTTCGACTCGGCCGCGGCACGGCCGGCCTCCAGACGCGCCACCGGGATCCGGAACGGCGAGCAGGAGACGTAGTCGAGACCCACCTCGTGGAAGAAGTGCACCGACTCCGGGTCGCCGCCGTGCTCGCCGCAGACGCCGAGCTTGATGTCGGGGCGGGTGGCGCGGCCGGCCTGGACGGCGCTGCGGACCAGGGCGCCCACACCGTCCTTGTCGATGGTCTCGAAGGGGCTGACGCCGAAGATGCCCTTCTCCAGGTACGCGGTGAAGAAGCTGGCCTCCACGTCGTCCCGGGAGAAGCCCCAGACCGTCTGGGTGAGGTCGTTGGTGCCGAAGGAGAAGAACTCGGCGGCCTCGGCGATCTGACCGGCGGTCACCGCGGCGCGCGGCAGCTCGATCATGGTGCCGAGCGCGAGCTTCAGCTCCACGCCGGTCTGCGCCTGGACCTCGGCGATGACCTGCTCGGCCTCCTCGCGGACCAGCTCCAGCTCCTGGACGGTGCCGACGAGCGGGATCATGATCTCGGCGCGCGGGTCGCCCTTGGCGTCGATGCGCTGGGCGGCGGCCTCGGCGATGGCGCGGACCTGCATGGTGAACAGGCCGGGGATGACCAGGCCGAGGCGGACGCCGCGCAGACCCAGCATCGGGTTCTGCTCGTGCAGCCGGTGCACGGCCTGGAGCAGGCGCAGGTCGTTCTCGTGCGGCTCCTTGCGGGCCTCGGCGAGGGCGACGCGCACCGAAAGCTCGGTGATGTCGGGCAGGAACTCGTGCAGCGGCGGGTCGAGCAGGCGGACGGTGACGGGCAGGCCGTCCATCGCCTCGAAGAGCTCGACGAAGTCCTGCTTCTGCAGCGGCAGGAGGGCCTTCAGCGACGCCTCGCGCTCCTCGTCGGTGTCGGCGAGGATGAGGCGCTCGACGTACTGGCGGCGCTCACCGAGGAACATGTGCTCGGTGCGGCACAGGCCGATGCCCTGGGCGCCGAAGCGGCGGGCGCGCGAGGCGTCCTCGGCGTTGTCGGCGTTGGCGCGCACCCGCAGGCGGCGGACGCGGTCGGCGTAGGCCATGATCCGGTGGACGGCCTGGACCAGCTCGTCGGCGTCGTCGGCGCCGGCGTGCATGCGGCCCTCGAAGTACTCGACGACCGGGGACGGTACGACGGGTACCTCACCGAGGTAGACCTTGCCGGTGGAGCCGTCGATGGAGACGACGTCGCCCTCCTCGACGACCACGCCGGAGGTGGTGGTCATGCGGCGGCGCTTGGTGTCGACCTCGAGCTCCTCGGCGCCGCAGACACAGGTCTTGCCCATGCCGCGGGCGACGACGGCGGCGTGCGAGGTCTTGCCGCCGCGGGAGGTGAGGATGCCCTCGGCGGCGATCATGCCGTCCAGGTCGTCCGGGTTGGTCTCGCGGCGGATGAGGATGACCTTCTCGCCGGAGCGGGACCACTTGACGGCCGTGTACGAGTCGAAGACGGCCTTGCCGACGGCGGCGCCCGGCGAGGCGGCGATGCCGCGGCCGATCTGCTCGACCTTGGCGTTCTCGTCGAACTTGGGGAACATCAGCTGGGCGAGCTGGGCGCCGTTGACGCGCTGCAGCGCCTCGGCCTCGTCGATGAGGCCCTGGTCCACGAGCTGGGTGGCGATGCGGAAGGCGGCACCGGCGGTGCGCTTGCCGACGCGGGTCTGGAGCATCCAGAGCTGGCCGCGCTCGATGGTGAACTCGATGTCGCACAGGTCCTTGTAGTGCGTCTCGAGGGTCTCCATGATCTGCATGAGCTGGTCGTACGACTTCTTGTCGATCGACTCCAGCTCGGCGAGCGGCACGGTGTTGCGGATGCCGGCGACGACGTCCTCGCCCTGCGCGTTCTGCAGGTAGTCGCCGTAGACGCCCTGGTGGCCGGAGGCGGGGTCGCGGGTGAAGGCGACGCCGGTGCCGGAGTCCGGGCCGAGGTTGCCGAAGACCATGGAGCAGACGTTGACGGCGGTGCCGAGGTCGTGCGGGATGCGCTCCTGGCGGCGGTAGAGCTTCGCGCGGTCGCCGTTCCAGGAGTCGAAGACGGCCTTGATGGCCAGGTCCATCTGCTCGCGCGGGTCCTGCGGGAAGTCGCGGCCGGTGGCGGCCTTGACGATCTCCTTGAACGTGGCGACGAGCTTCTTCAGGTCGGCGGCGTCCAGGTCGGTGTCGCTGGCGACCTTCTTGGCGGCCTTGGCCTCGTCGAGGGCGTCCTCGAAGAGCTCGCCGTCGACGCCGAGGACGGTCTTGCCGAACATCTGGATGAGGCGGCGGTACGAGTCCCAGGCGAAGCGCTCGTTGTCGGCCTGGGCGGCGAGGCCCGCGACGGAGGCGTCGGAGAGGCCGATGTTGAGGACGGTGTCCATCATGCCGGGCATCGAGAACTTGGCGCCGGAGCGGACGGAGACGAGCAGCGGGTTGTCGGCCTGGCCGAGCTTCTTGCCCATCTTCCGCTCGAGCGCGTCGAGGTGCGCGCTGACCTCGTCGCGGAGCTCGGCCGGCTCGGAGCCGCTTTCGAGGTAGGTCTTGCACGCCTCGGTCGTGATCGTGAAGCCGGGAGGAACCGGGAGACCGAGGTTGGTCATCTCGGCCAGGTTCGCGCCCTTGCCACCGAGGAGGTCCTTGAGGTCCTTGTTCCCCTCGGTGAAGTCGTACACGAACTTCTGATCATTGTTTTCCGACACGGGTCTCGACTCCTCGACGACTCGGTTGGCTGCCCTGACGGCGAGGAACATACCCAGATCGAAGGCTTCTGGGGAGGTACGCCTACCGGTCACCCGGTCTTAACCACCCATCCGCCAGCGCATCGAAAGTAACTGAGCGGTAGCTTCCGCTTTCAGACCCCGAAGGGCGTTTGAGTCAAAGCAGGGCTTCCGCGCTCACCTGAGCGCCTAAAGCGGCATCTGCGTTCAAGTCTTGAACGCAAAAAGGGTGGCACCCAGTGCCACCCTTCAAGCGGGAGACGGGTCCGTAACCTGCTCATCTGAGCACACCCTCTATCAGGGGTGGCGAGAATCACTCGCCAGGAAGGGCCCGAATCTCACCCGCCGGACGTGTCCAGCTCCGCGTCCTCGCTGATCCCGGCACAGTCGTACGGGTCCTTCAACCAGCCGTCCGGCAGGACGACCCGGTTGTTTCCGGACGTACGGCCGCGCGGTCCGTCCGCACCCACGGGCCACGGCTGGTCCAGGTCCAGCTCGCTCAACTGAGCGCGCAGTTCGTCCAGGGACGAGGTGATCGCGAGCTTCTTGCGCATCTCGGAGCCCACCGAGAAGCCCTTCAGGTACCAGGCCACGTGCTTGCGGAAGTCGATGACACCGCGCGACTCGTCGCCCAGCCACTCACCGAGCAGCCGCGCGTGCCGCACCATCGTGTCCGCGACCGTCCGCAGCTCGGGCTTCGCGTACTCGCCCGTGCCCTCGAAGGCCGCCACGAGGTCACCGAAGAGCCACGGCCGGCCCAGACAGCCGCGGCCCACGACCACGCCGTCACAGCCCGTCTCGCGCATCATCCGCAGCGCGTCGTCCGCCGACCAGATGTCGCCGTTGCCGAGCACCGGGATCTCCGGCACGTGCTCCTTCAGACGGGCGATGGCGTCCCAGTCCGCCGTGCCGCCGTAGTGCTGGGCCGCCGTCCGGCCGTGCAGCGCGATGGCCGTGACGCCCTCCTCGACGGCGATCCGGCCGGCGTCCAGATACGTGATGTGGTCGTCGTCGATGCCCTTGCGCATCTTCATCGTGACCGGCAGGTCGCCCGCGTTCGTCACGGCCTCGTGCAGGATCGCCCGCAGCAGCGGCCGCTTGTACGGGAGGGCCGAGCCGCCGCCCTTGCGCGTCACCTTGGGGACCGGGCAGCCGAAGTTCAGGTCGATGTGATCGGCCAGGTCCTCGTCCACGATCATCCGCACGGCCTTGCCGACGGTCACCGGGTCCACCCCGTACAGCTGGATGGACCGCGGCTTCTCGGTCTCGTCGAAGCGGATGAGCTGCATGGTCTTCTCGTTGCGCTCGACCAGCGCCCGCGTCGTGATCATCTCGCTCACGAACAGGCCCTTGCCGCCGGAGAACTCACGGCAGAGGGTGCGGAACGGGGCGTTGGTGATGCCGGCCATGGGCGCGAGCACCACCGGCGGCTGCACGACGTGCGGCCCGATGGCAAGAGGAGTGAACGCGGTCATGGGCCCATTGTCCCGTACTGCGCACGTCGTGAGACAGCCGTACGATCCGCACATGCCCGGTCCCCCGCAGTCCGAGCCCGCCGCGCAGCCGCCCAGCCCCCGCCGACAACGCGTCGTCCTGGCCGTCTGCTGCATGAGCCTGCTGATCGTCAGCCTGGACAACACCGCGCTCAACGTCGCCCTGCCCTCCCTCCAGCGCGAGCTGCACGCCTCCGTGTCCGGCCTGCAGTGGACGATCGACGCCTACACCCTGGTGCTCGCCTCGCTGCTCATGCTCTCGGGCTCCACCGCCGACCGGATCGGCCGCCGCAAGGTCTTCGTCACCGGGCTCGTGCTCTTCGTCGTCGGCTCGCTCCTGTGCTCCCTCGCGCCCAGCCTGGAGGCCCTGGTCGCCTTCCGGATGGTGCAGGCGGTGGGCGGCTCGATGCTCAACCCGGTCGCCATGTCGATCATCACCAACACCTTCACGGAACCGGCCGCACGCGCGCGTGCCATCGGCGCCTGGGGCGCGGTCGTCGGCGTCTCCATGGCGACGGGCCCGCTGGTGGGCGGACTGCTCGTCCAGTCGGTCGGCTGGCGGGCGATCTTCTGGGTGAACCTGCCGATCGGTCTGGCCGCCCTGCTGCTGACCTTCCGCTACGTCCCCGAGTCCCGCGCGCCCCGCCCCCGCCGCCCCGACCCGGTCGGCCAGGTCCTGGTCACGGTGCTGCTCGGCTCCCTCACGTACGCGATCATCGAGACCAGCGCCCCGTTCGCCGGGCTCGCGGGCCTCGCCCTGGTCGGACTGCTGCTGTACGAGCCGAGGCGCCGCGAGCCGCTGATCGATCTGCGCTTCTTCCGCAGCGCCCCGTTCAGCGGGGCGACGGTGATCGCGGTGTGCGCCTTCTCCGCGCTCGGCGCCTTCCTCTTCCAGAACACCCTCTACCTCCAGGACGTCCGCGGCCTGTCCGCCCTGCACGCGGGGCTCTTCATGCTGCCGATGGCGGCGATGACCTTCGTCTTCGCGCCGCTGTCGGGCCGGCTGGTCGGGGCGCGCGGCCCACGGCCCTCGCTGGTGCTCGCGGGCGCGGCGATGGCGGCGGGCGCACTGCTGTTCGCCGCCTTCCACGCGGAGACCAGCACGCCGATGCTGTTCACCGGCTACGTGGTGTTCGGCATCGGCTTCGGCCTGGTGAACGCGCCGATCACCAACACGGCCGTCTCGGGCATGCCCCGCGCGCAGGCCGGGGTGGCGGCGGCGGTCGCCTCGACCAGCCGCCAGATCGGCCAGACCCTCGGGGTCGCGGTGGCGGGCGCGGTCCTGACCACGGGCCTCGCCTCCGCGACGACGTACTCCATGGAGGGCTTCGTGGAGGCGAGCAAGCCGGTGTACTGGATCGTCACGGGCTGCGGGCTCGCCGTGCTGCTCGCCGGGGCGCTGACCAGCGGTGCGTGGGCGCGCGGCACGGCAGAGCGGACGGCCCGGCGCCTGGAGGCGGAGTGCGGCGGCGCTCACGCGACGGCCAGGGCGTCCTCGGCCTGAGGCCGGCACGCACGCGGGCGACGGCCGGGGCGCCGCGCCGGTGTACGGCGAAGCCCCCGGTTCCGGGAGGGGAACCGGGGGCTTCGCCGTGTGGGTGCGTCGTACGACCGGGGTCAGCAGCCCAGCAGGCGGCCGGCCAGGTAGCCCTGGATCTGGTCGAGGGAGACGCGCTCCTGCTTCATGGTGTCGCGCTCGCGCACGGTCACCGCGTTGTCCTCGAGGGTGTCGAAGTCGACGGTGATGCAGAACGGGGTGCCGATCTCGTCCTGGCGGCGGTAGCGGCGGCCGATGGCGCCGGCGTCGTCGAACTCGATGTTCCAGTTCTGCCGCAGGTCGGCCGCGAGGCCCTTGGCCTTCGGCGACAGCTGCGCGTTGCGGGACAGCGGCAGGACGGCGGCCTTGACCGGGGCCAGGCGGTGGTCCAGGCGCAGCACGGTGCGCTTCTCCATGACGCCCTTGGCGTTCGGGGCCTCGTCCTCGGTGTACGCGTCGAGGAGGAAGGCGAGCATCGTGCGGCCGACACCGGCCGCGGGCTCGATGACGTACGGCGTGTAGCGCTCGCCGGTCTCCTGCTCGTGGAACATCAGGTTGGCGCCGGAGGCCTTGGCGTGGGCGGTCAGGTCGTAGTCGGTGCGGTTGGCGACGCCCTCCAGCTCGCCCCACTCGCTGCCGCCGAACTGGAAGCGGTACTCGATGTCGGCGGTGCGCTTGGAGTAGTGGGAGAGCTTCTCCTGCGGGTGCTCGAACCAGCGCATGTTCTCCTCACGGAGACCCAGGCCGGTGTACCAGTTCCAGCGCTGCTCCATCCAGTACTCCTGCCACTTCTCGTCCTCGCCCGGCTTGACGAAGAACTCCATCTCCATCTGCTCGAACTCGCGGGTGCGGAAGATGAAGTTGCCCGGAGTGATCTCGTTCCGGAAGGACTTGCCCATCTGCGCGATGCCGAACGGCGGCTTCTTGCGCGCGGTGGTCTGCACCTGGGCGAAGTTGGTGAAGATGCCCTGGGCGGTCTCGGGGCGCAGGTACGCGACGGAGCCGGTGTCCTGGGTCGGGCCGAGGTGGGTGGAGAGCAGGCCGGAGAACTGCTTGGGCTCGGTGAAGGTGCCCTTGTTGCCGCAGTTGGGGCAGTTGAGGTCGGAGAGGCCGTTCTCGGGGAGGCGGCCGTGCTTCTCCTCGTACGCCTCCTCCAGGTGGTCGGCGCGGAAGCGCTTGTGGCAGGAGGTGCACTCGGTCAGCGGGTCGGTGAAGGTGGCGACGTGACCGGAGGCCTCCCAGACCTCGGTGGCCAGGATGACCGACGAGTCGATGCCGACGACGTCCTCGCGCGCGGTGACCATGTAACGCCACCACTGACGCTTGATGTTCTCCTTGAGTTCGACACCCAGCGGTCCGTAGTCCCAGGCGGCACGCTGTCCGCCGTAGATCTCGCTGCACGGGTAGACGAAGCCACGGCGCTTGCTCAGGCTGACGATGGTGTCGATCTTGTCGGCGGCCACGGTGCTCTCTTCATTACGACGACGAAGTGCGAATGCCTCAGGTTACCGGCGCCCGCACCCCCCGTATCAAATCGGTTCCCCCTCGCCGATCGGGAAGCGGAGGGAAGCGGGGAGGCGGGCGTCGACGGCGGCGACCAGATCACCTCCGGACTTGTACCAGTCTGCCTCTATATCGATGACTCCGCCCTGCTCCCCGAACACCACCCGCCGCCCCGGGGCCACCCCGACGCCGGCGACCTGGTGCCAGCGCACGACGTGATGACACCTTCCGGTCCAGTGGGCGAGCCCCTCGTCGCTCAGGTACATCCGCGCGTGCCGCCCGGCCGGTCCGAAGAGCCTCGGCCGGTACGCGTACGCCTCGTGCAGGTCCTGGCCCGCGGGATCCGGCTCCGGGACGAAGGGGCTGCCCTCGCCCGGCTCGCAGTGCGCGGGCAGGACGAGCAGGGCGGTCGAGGGGTAGGCGGCGAGGGCGGCGCGGACGTCCCCGGGACCGAACGCGGCGAGCCGGGCCCGCAGGATCGGGGTGTCGAGGAAGTCCAGTCCGCACAGGTGGTCGAGGCCCGCCACGAAGAGCTGCGTCCGCCGCTGCTCCTCACCTTCGAGCCGGTCCGACCAGATCCGTTCGACGCGCCGCACCTCCTCCTCGGCGGGACCGTCCGCGGCGAGTTCCCGGAGCAGGCCGTCGAGCCCGTCGGCGACGGCCTGGACGCCCGGCTCGTCGGTCTCGGCGACCAGCCAGAAGAGCATGCGGCCGCCGCCCGTGTACGAGGAGTGGATCTCGACGTCCCCGGTCAGGTTCCCGGCCACCCGCGGATCGCGCAGGGCCCGCTCCCGGGCGAGCTCCGCCGCGACGTGACCGGCGGGCGAGGCGGGCGCCTCGTACGAGACCGCCACGCGCTCGCCCCATTCGTGCGGGGCCTCCAGCCAGCAGCCGGAGGTCCCCGGCAGCGGCGCGACGACGGGCCTCTCGATGCGCGGCCCGTCCGGCAGGCGTGGATCCAGGGCCTTGGGCGGCGCGCCGGTGAGCACCAGCGCCGCGTTGCCGCGGGTGAAGCGCGCGGCGGCCCAGGCGCGGACGTCGTCCGCGCCGATGCGCTCGACGGCCGGAGCGTCCCAGCCGTTCCTGCCGGGCCCGCGCAGCCCGTAGCGGAAGCTCAGTTCGCGCTCCTGGAACCCCTCCCAGCCGCGCTCGCGGTCCCGCCGCGCCCGCACCCGCCGGGCCGCGCCGGCGAGCCCGTCGACCGGGGGTCCGGCGAGCGCGCGGCACAGCCGGTTCACGGCCTCGGCGACGCGCTCGGGCTCCCCGACGATCCGGAAGCGGGTGTGGTCACCGGCCACGGTGGAGTCGAGTTCGTCGACGTCCCGCCCCGCGTCGGCGACCGCGGTCACCGCGAGCTGCTCGACGAGCTCGGTGATCCCGAAGCGCGGGAACGGGTCGTCCTCCAGCCCCGTGCCGACCAGAAGGTGGGCGGTGAAGGGTCCGGGGACGTCGTCCCAGAACAAGGCCGTTCCGTTGATCTCCGCGCGCTGCATGGCCGAACAGTAGCGATCGGCCGTCGCTGTTCGAACACAGTGGCCCGGAACACAGATGCGGCAATTGACAACCGTTTCCAGTTTTGTTGAAAATGAGTGTCATGAACGTACGTCGCCTGATACCCACCACCGCCGTCGCCGGTGCCGTCACCCTCGGTCTCGTCACCCTCTCCGCCTGCTCCGGCACCTCCGACGCGGCGGACCAGCGGAGCGGCGGCAAGCTGGACGTCGTGGCGTCGTTCTATCCCATGCAGTACCTGGCCGAGCAGATAGGCGGCGACCACGTGTCCGTCACCACGCTCACCAAGCCCGGCGTCGAGCCGCACGACCTGGAGCTCAAGCCGAGGCAGATCGGCGAGCTCGGCGAGGCCGACGTCATCCTCTACCTCAAGGGCATCCAGCCCGCCGTCGACGACGCCATCCAACAGGCCGGCGTCGAGAACACCGCCGACGCCGCCGCCCTCACCACCCTCGAAGAGCACGGCACCGAGGCCGGCCACGAGGGCGAGTCCGCCGAGGAGCACGCCCAGCACGCGGAGCACGCCGCCGAGGAGTCCCACGGCGGCCACGAGGGCCACGACCACGGCTCCGAGGCCGGCGCCGACCCCCACATCTGGCTCGACCCCGTGAAGTACGCCGAGGTCGCCAAGGGATTCGGCAACACCCTCGCGAAGGCCGACCCAGCCCACGCCGCCGACTACGAGAAGAACACCGACGCCCTGGTGAAGAAGCTCGGCGCCCTGGACACCGAGTTCCGGACCGGACTGAAGAACGCCTCCACCCGGACCTTCATCACCACCCACTCCGCCTTCGGCTACCTCGCCGAGCGCTACGACCTGGAGCAGGAGGGCATCTCCGGCGTCGACCCCGAGTCCGAGCCGAGCCCCGCCCGCATCAAGGAACTCCAGGAGATCGCGAAGAAGGACAAGGTCTCCACCGTCTTCTTCGAGACCCTGGCGAGCGACAAGACCGCCAAGACCCTCGCGAACGACACCGGCCTCAAGACCGACGTGCTCGACCCGCTGGAGGGAATCACGGAGCGGTCCAAGGGCGATGACTACATCGAGGTCATGCAGTCCAACCTCGCCGCGCTGAAGAAGGCCCTCGGCGCGAAGTGAAACCCAGCATGCAGGAGGCAGCCGTGCGCGACGAACCCGTCATCTCCGTCCGCGGAGCCACCGCGGCCCTCGGCGCGCGGCCCGTCCTCCGGGGCGTCGACCTCACCGTCCACCGCGGGGAGGTCGTGGCGCTGCTCGGCGCCAACGGCTCCGGCAAGTCCACCGCCGTCCGCTCCGTCATCGGCCAGGTGCCGCTGACCGGCGGCAGCATCGAGCTCTTCGGCACCGAGCAGAAGCGGTTCCGCGACTGGGCCCGCGTCGGCTACGTGCCGCAGCGCACCACCGCGGCCAGCGGCGTCCCCGCCACCATCCGCGAGGTCGTCACCTCCGGCCGGCTCGCCCGCCGCCGCTTCGGCTGGCCGACCAGGGCCGACCGCGCCGCCGTCGACCGGGCCATCGAGCTCGTCGGCCTCACCGACCGCGCCAGGGACTCCGTCTCCGCGCTCTCCGGCGGCCAGCACCAGCGCGTGCTCATCGCCCGTGCGCTCGCCTCCGAACCCGAGCTGCTGATCATGGACGAGCCGATGGCCGGCGTCGACCTGGCCAGCCAGGAGATCCTCGCCGCCACCCTGCGCGAGCAGGTCGCCGGCGGTACGAGCGTCCTGCTCGTCCTGCACGAGCTCGGCCCGCTGGAGCCGCTGATCGACCGCGCCGTCGTACTGCGCGACGGCTGCGTCGTCCACGACGGTCCGCCCCCGAAGGCCGTGGGCCAGCACGCGCTGCCCGGTCACGACCACGTCCACCCCCACGCGGCCGACGAGCCGATCCGTACCGGATTGCTGACCTGATCATGGAACTCCTCCAGCTCCCCTTCATGCAGCGGTCCCTGCTGGCCGCCGTGCTCGTCGGCATCACCGCGCCCGCCGTCGGCATTTACCTCGTCCAGCGCCGCCAGGCGCTCATGGGCGACGGCATCGGCCATGTCGCCATGACCGGTGTCGGCCTCGGCTTCCTCCTCAACACCAGCCCCGTCTGGGTGGCCACCGCCGTCGCCGTCGCCGGCTCCGTCGCCATGGAGCTGATCCGTGCCTACGGCAAGACCCGCGGCGACATCGCGCTCGCCCTGCTCTTCTACGGAGGCATGGCCGGCGGCGTCATGCTGATGGACATCGGCAACGGCTCCAACGCCAACCTGCTCTCGTACCTCTTCGGCTCGCTGACGACGGTCTCCCCCGAGGACGTCACCGCGATCAGCCTCCTGGCCGGCTTCGTGGTCCTCGTCACGGTCGGCCTGCGCCGCCAGCTCTTCGCCGTCAGCCAGGACGAGGACTTCGCCCGCGTCACCGGCCTGCCGGTGCGCGCCCTGAACCTGCTGATCGCCGTCACCGCCGCCGTGACCGTCACGGTCGCCATGCGGGTCGTCGGCCTGCTCCTGGTCAGCGCGCTGATGGTGGTCCCGGTGGCCGCCGCCCAGCAGCTGTCCCGGTCCTTCCGCACGACCTTCGTCCTCGCCGTGCTCATCGGCAGCGGCGTCACCCTGACCGGCACCGTCACGTCCTACTACCAGGACGTGCCGCCCGGCGCGACGATCGTCCTCCTCGCGATCGGCGTCTTCGTCGCCATGACCGCGCTCGCCGCGCCACTGGCCCGCCGGCGGGCGAAAGCGGCCGAAGAGGCGTCGGCGGCCTGCGACGCGCGGTGCCTCCCGACGACCCGCCGCCCCTTTGACGACGTGAAGGTGTGACGCCGGTCCGGCATGAGCGCCACGGGGGGCTGGCAGAATGGCGGGGGCACACAAGCATTCAAGGAGGCCCCCGTGGTGACGGCAGGACCCCCCGTACGAGGCCGCTCGACCAAGCAGCGGGCCGCCGTCTCGGCGGCGCTGAACGAGGTGGACGAGTTCCGCAGCGCTCAGGAGCTGCACGACATGCTGAAGCACCGCGGCGACTCGGTCGGCCTCACCACCGTCTACCGCACGCTGCAGTCCCTCGCCGAGGCCGGCGAGGTCGACGCGCTGCGCACCAGTGACGGCGAGACGGTCTACCGCCGCTGCTCGACCGGCGACCACCACCACCATCTGGTCTGCCGCGTCTGCGGCAAGGCCGTGGAGGTGGAGGGCCCGGCCGTGGAGCAGTGGGCCGAGACGATCGCCGCGGAGCACGGCTTCGTGAACGTGGCGCACACCGTCGAGATCTTCGGCACGTGCGCGGAGTGCGCGGCGAAGTGACGTGACGCGGGCGTACGCCAAGGGCCCGCACCGGAAGCGGTTCCGGTGCGGGCCCTTCGCGTACGCGTCACATGGTCGGGCCGGCGGGCGCGGCCAGGAGCAGAGCGACGACCGGCGCCGCCGGCACGGCGGTGACCGGACCCCACCGCCGCAGTGCCCGGAACGAGCCGTGCCGCAGCTGCACCCGCACGGCGTCGACGACGTCCTCACGCGTCGGCGTACGGGCCGGCTCCACCGCCCCCCGCTCCCGCGTCAGCCCTTGTCGAGGACCGCGAGGTCCGCCGGGTCCACGCCGCCGAAGCGGCGGTCGCGCTGGGCGTACTCGACGCAGGCCCGCCACAGGTCGCGGCGGTCGAAGTCCGGCCACAGCACGTCCTGGAAGACCATCTCGGCGTACGCGCTCTGCCAGATCAGGTAGTTCGAGGTGCGCTGCTCGCCGCTGGGCCGCAGGAAGAGGTCCACGTCCGGCATGTCCGGGTAGTACAGGTACTTCTGGATGGTCTTCTCGGTGATCTTCGACGGGTCGAGCCGCCCCGCCTTCACGTCCTCCGCCAGCGCCTGCGCCGCGTCCGTGAGCTCCGCGCGGCCGCCGTAGTTCATGCAGAAGTACAGCGTGAGCCGGGTGTTGTCCTTGGTCTGCTCCTGGGCGATCTGGAGCTCCTTGGCCACCGACTTCCACAGCTTGGGCATGCGGCCCACCCAGCGCACCCGGACGCCGAGCTCGTCGAGCTGGTCGCGGCTCTTGCGGATGAAGTCCCGGTTGAAGTTCATCAGGAAGCGCACCTCCTCGGGCGAGCGCTTCCAGTTCTCCGTGGAGAAGGCGTACAGCGAGATCGAGCCCACGCCCATCTCGATGGCGCCCTGGAGCACGTCGAGCACCTGCTCGGCGCCGACCTTGTGCCCCTCGGTGCGCGGCAGGCCGCGCTGCTTGGCCCAGCGGCCGTTGCCGTCCATGACGATCGCGACGTGCTCGGGCACGAGCTCCGGCTGGAGCTTCGGCGGGCGGGCACCGGAGGGGTGCGGCTCGGGGGTCCTGTACTCCCGCCGCTGGCGCCCGAGGAGTCGTGCGATGGCCATCCGTGGTCTCTCCTAGCTCTTCTCTACGTACCGCAGCGAGCGCAGCCCGCGCTCCAGGTGCCAGTGCAGATAGGCGGACACCAGTCCGCTGCCCTCCCTGACGTGACGCGGCTCGCACGCGTCCGCCGTCTCCCAGTCGCCGGTGAGCAGCGCGCTGAGCAGGCCAACGGCCTCCGCAGAGGGTACGACGCTTCCGGGCACCCGGCAGTCCGCGCAGATCACACCGCCCGCCGCGACCGAAAAGAAGCGGTTCGGTCCGGGAAGTCCGCATTTCGCGCAGTCTTCGAAGCTGGGCGCGTAGCCGTTGACGGCGAGCGAGCGGAGCAGGAAGGCGTCCAGGATGAGGTGGGGGGGCGTGCTCCCCGCGCGCGAGGGTGCGCAATCCGCCCACCAGCAGCAGGTACTGCTGCACGGCCGGTTCGCCCTCGTGGTCGGTGAAGCGTTCCGCCGTCTCCAGCATGGCGGTGCCGGCGGTGTAGCGCGCGTAGTCGGTGACGATTCCGCTGCCGTACGCGGCGATGGTCTCGCTCTGCGTGCACAGCGGCAGCCCGCGCCCGACCAGCTCACTCCCCCGGGCGAAGAACTGCACGTCCACGTGCGAGAACGGTTCGAGCCGCGCCCCGAACTTCGACTTGGTCCGGCGCACCCCGCGCGCGACGGCGCGTACGCGGCCGTGACCGCGCGTGAGGATGGTGATGATGCGGTCCGCTTCCCCCAGCTTCTGGGTGCGCAGCACGATGCCGTCGTCGCGGAACAGGCTCATGGCCCCATTGTCCCGTACGCGGCGGGTGCCCCTGGCGGGTACCGGGCCGTCCGCCCCCGGTGGCGGACCGGGCCGGGCCCGGAAGCCGGAAAAACGCGTTGGCGCCGTCCGTCCCGGACCGTACCGTCCCCGATGTGGACATCGCCTTCAGAAAGCTCCCGGACGACCGGCACGAGATCCTGGTCCGCGACCGCCAGGGCCCCGACGTCCGCCTGCCCGCGCAACCGACCGGTCCGACCATGCCGCACGACCTCGTGCACGCCGTCGTCGAGCACGCCCTCGGCATCGAGGACGGGTTCTGGGGCGCGATGGCGCGCGGCGCCACCTTCCAGGGTTTCGAGCTCGTCACGCCGGGGCGCCACCGCCGGTCGGGCCTCAAGGTCCTGCGCCGGGGCGGCGACGCGGTCATGGCGGCCGAGCTGTCCGTGAACTGGGCCTACCGGGTCTGGCGCGGGCTGCCCACCGAAGGCCGCGGCGTCGGCCGCCCGCCCCTCACCGCGGAGCAGATCGCCCGCACCACGGCCCCGCTCGACGCGGCGGCGGCCCGGTGGCGGGACGTCGCCGAGGGGGACGTCCTGGAGTGGCGGTGGGGCACCGGGCCCCGCTGATCCTCAGGGCACCTCACCCCGGCTGCGGGCGTTCGCGTGCGCCGTGGCGGCGCTCAGCCGCTCGGCGGCGGTGGCGACCCGCACGCCGTCCGGCTCGCAGTCCCACTCCCGGCCGCCACCGATGGGACGGACCTGGAGGTAGGGCCCCTCGTGTCCCATGACGGTGCCGACCTTCCCGGTGCGGATGTCGACGACGTACGCCCCGATGGGCGGTTTCATCCTCGTCCCCCTTCGTTCGTGGGCGCTCCGGCGAGCGCCGCGGCGAGCAGTCGCGCGGTGGCCGGAGTGCAGCACCCGAGTTCGATCAGCGGCCGGGGAGGATCGGCGGCGAGGGTGATGACGTCCAGCCCGAGCGAGGGCAGCGTGATTCCGGCCCGTGCGAGCGCCTCGCGCAATTCCGTCACTGCCTCTCGCGCTTCTTCAGTTTCCTTCGGTCGCATGCTGTCTTCCTTCACCAACGCGCTCCTTTCCGAATCCATTTCCCGCTTTCCGCATCCAGGGTGAGGGCGGCTCCCTAGAATCGACAGACGCGCTGGGGCAACAACTGCGTTGTGACGTACGGGAGTCAAGCTATGGCCAAGGCCAAGCGGCAGGATGCGTGGGAGTTCTTCGGGGAGCTGCTGAAGGAACGCCGGGAGACGGCGGGGCTCTCACGGAACGACCTGGGTGCACGCGTGTTCGTTTCGGGGACCTATATCGGGCTGTTCGAGCAGGGGGTGCGGAAGCCTCAGCTCGATGTGGCGAAGAGAATCGACGAGGTGCTACAAACCGGCGGTATTTTCGAACGGACGTGTAAGAAGCTCATCGACAGTTCGCCGTATGCGTCGTATTTCCACGCGGTGGCGGAGCTGGAGGCGGTGGCGACGAAGATCTGCGAGTTCGCGCCGACGGTGGTGCCGGGGTTGTTGCAGACGCCGGAGTACATGCGCGCGCAGATCCTCGCGATGTATCCGTTCGCAACGGAGGAGTACATCGAGGAGAAGGTCACAGCGCGCCTCGATCGAGCGAGAATCCTTGAGGGCGCTACAAGGCCCGAGTACTGGGCTGTCCTGCATGAGAACACGCTGCTCACACCTGTGGGCGGTCCAGCCGTCATGGCTTCACAGCTGGAGCACATCGCGACGCTTGCGCGGCAGCGGTGGGTTCTGGTCACGGTGCTACCTCGCTCCGTCGGCGCACATGCGCACATGACCGGCACGCTGAAGCTCATGGAGTTCCAGGACCAGCCACCAACCGCCTATACCGAGACGGAGTTTTCGGGCACTCTCCTCGATGATCCGGCTGTGGTGAAGCAGGCGCAGCGCGCCTACGATCTGCTCAGGGTCGCCACGCTGTCGCCGGAGGCGTCCCTCGCACTGATCGAGTCGGCGGCGGAGGACTACAGACGATGCGCGCGTACGACCTGAGCAACGCCCACTGGTTCAAGAGCAGCTACAGCAACGGCGAGGGCGGCAACTGCGTCGAGGTCTCGTACGACTTCGCCGGCGCCGCCTGGCGCAAGAGTTCCTACAGCAACGCCTCCGGGGGCGACTGCCTGGAAGTCCTCGACGGGGTCCCCGGGGTCGTCCCCGTCCGTGACAGCAAGGTCCCGGACGGTCCCGCGCTCGTCGTCCCGGCCGGTGCCTGGGCCGCGTTCGTGGCCGGGGTCAAGGGATGACGGCTGTCTCCACGCCCATATTGCGCGGCAGCGACGGCGCCGTTCTCCGTCATCAGGACGGGGCGCTGACGCTGCGGCGCGGGGACGAGGAGACGCTGATACCGCTGGAGGCGATTCGTTTCGTCGCACCGGACGGCCCGGCCGTGGTCCTCGAACTGCGGGCGCCGGACGGCGCCCAGGGCGTCGGATACCGGGTGGACGGGGTCAACGAGGCCGCGGCCATGGTGTTCGCAACGGCGGTCAACCACGCCGTGGCGGCGCTGCCGGAGCCCGATCTGTCCCTCGACGGCGCCGCGCTGGTGACGACCCGTTCCCTGCGCACGCCCTCCCCTCCACAGCCCGCCCTCAGCGCCGGCGAGAAGGCCAGGGGTCTGGGCTGGGCTCTGCTGGCGCTCGGCCCCGGGCTCGCGGGGTTCATCACCATGAGCGTGCTGGTCGTCGTCAACGGCGAGCCGGGCGCGCTCATCCTCTCCTTCATGGTGGGGGTCGTGGCGATCCTCCTCAACCTCGTGAGCGCCTACACGCTGGAGCGGGCTTTCCTGATGTGGTGGCTGCCCGCACGCGGCATCACGGTGATGGCAGTGCGCACCAGCCCGTACGGCAAGTCGGGGACCTACAGGTACACCGACCCGAGCGGCAAGACCCATAGCTACTCCCGCCAGGCGTACGCGAGCGAGATCGAGATCAGCTACTCCCCGAGCGCCCCGGGGACGTCGATCGGCGTCTACCCCGCCTTCGTCCGTGTGCTGGTGGCGCTCGTGTCCCTGACCCTGTGGGCCGCGACCCTCGGGCTCCTCTATCTGATGATCCTCATGGGTCAGAACGTCTGACCTGACCGGACCGCCGCAGCCAGTCGGCGATCCGCGCCCTGAGTTCCCGTTCGTAGAACCGGTCGGTCCTGACGAGGTACTCCAGGTAGCGCAGGACGTTGTCGGAGCGGGCGGGATCGCGCACCGCGTAGACGTCGATGCCGGTCTCGCCCGTCGAGGCGGAGAGATAGACGCTGCCGTCCAGGGCCAGCATGCCGAAGCCCGGATGGCCGGCGTACACGCCGAGGAAGGCGGACTGAGCGCCCCTGCCCATGACGTCCCACCGCTCCAGGAGCCGGACGCGGGTCCAGACCCAGGGCGCGCCGCCGCCATGGTTCACCTGGTGGATCGCCTTCCGGTGGGTGTGGGTGCCCTGGGGGAGGTACACGAGGAACTCACGGCGGTGGTCGAAGAGTCCGGTGGAGACGGCGAGCTCGTACCAGTCCTCGTTGAGGCGCTCGATGAGCCTCGGGGCGTCGTACGGATGGGAGAAGCCGCCGACGATGTCGTCCCGCCCGTAGCCGATGACGAAGGGGATCGCGGACTCCGCGACGGCCTCCGGGTCCGGGACGACCTCCAGACCGGCGCGTCGCAGCGGCCGGTGGACCTTGCGGTGGCGCTCTTGTCTTCCCATCGGGCCCCATCCCACACAGGCGTTCGGTGCCCCGCAAAGGGAATTCCCCTTGCCGGAGGGGCCGGACGCTGAGGATGCTGCCCGTATGGATCTCGCAGCGCAGCCCCCGCAAGTGATCGAGCTCGACGACCGTCTCACCCTGCGCCGTTTCGACGGCGAGGCGGACGCCCCGGAGTTTCACCGGGTCATCGACGAGTCGGTCGAACACCTGCGTCCGTGGATGGAATGGGTCGCCGACCACAGTCCGGCCGCGACCACGGCCTTCCTCGCACGGCGGGCGGAGCGGTGGGAGGCCGGGGAGGAGTTCACGTACGCGATCGTGCTCGACGGGGCGATCTCCGGCGCGTGCCAGATCCATCGGCGCGAGGAGACTCCGGTCGACGCCTACGAGATCGGCTACTGGCTCCACCCGGCGGCGACCGGCCGGGGCGTGGCGGTCCGGGCCGCGCGGGGCCTGGCGGAGGCGGCCTTCCGGCTGCCGGGCGTCGAGCAGGTCCTCGTGGTGCACGAGCCGCACAACCACGCGAGTGCGGCCGTCGCCGAGCGCCTCGGCTGCACCGAGCAGGAGCGGCTGTGGGAAGGCGACCACGAGTACCGGCTCTGGCGGCTCACGCGGGCCGATCTGGCACGGGTCCCCGGCCGAGTCAGGGGCTGACCGCGAGGAAGGTTCCGTACCGCCGCGTCTGGCCCGGCGCCGGCTCCTGGGTGAGGCGGGCGGTGACGACGAAACCGGCCTCTTCCAGGAGCCGGACGATCCGGCCCGGGGGCAGGAAGTGGGAGTCGTACGACACGGGGAGCCCACCGTACGCCTCGGTGCGGTGACGGCACTCGCCCTCCCCGTCGTCCTCACCGACATGACCGGCGATCATGAGCCGGCCACCGGGGGCGAGGACGCGGCGGAACTCCGCGTAGACGGTGGGCAGGAGTTCCGGAGGCATGTGGTGGGTCGAGTAGTACGCGAGGACGCCGGCGAGGGCGGCGTCGAGGACCGGGAGGGCGGTCATCGACCCGACGACGAAGGCCAGTTCGGGGTGGGCGCGGCGGGCGAGGGTGACCATACGGGGTGACAGGTCGATCCCGACGACGTCCACGCCCGCCCGCTCGGCCAGGTACGCGGCCACCTTCCCGGGTCCACACCCGACGTCGGCGACGGGTGCCTGTGCCCCTCCCATCTCCTCGGCGAAGGCGCCGAGCATCGCGCGGGAGAGGGGGTCGAGGGCGGAGGGGGGCGGGACGACTTCGGCGTAGGCGTCGGCAACGGTGTCGTAGGAGCCCCGCACGGCGGCGAGGTAGGAGGAAGCGTCACTCACGTCCCGACTTTAGGGGGACGACCTGGCCGTGCGGGTCTTGGGTGCTGGGAGTGGGCGTTGCGGGTGTGCTTCTGGATCGGCCGCCCTCTCTCCGAGTGTGGCCCCCTCCACCGGCCCCTCAAGGGCGCTCCCTGCGGTCGCGTCGCTGCGCGATGGCCTTCGGCCACCCTTGACCGCCCGACTCCGGGGTCCTTTTCACACTCGGAGGGCGGCCGGGGGGCGCGGCCACGCGGCAAGGCCGGGGAGCCCTTCCCGCCGTGGGCGGGTGGCGGGTAGGTGGGTGGGGGCTGGGCTCTTGGCAGGGGTGGGGGAGGACCTTTCCCGCCGTGCGGGGTGCGCGGTCGTGGAATGGGGTGCCCGGTGTCGGTTCGGCGGCGAGCGGCCGTCGTCTGGTCGGGATTCAGGCCCCGCTGGTCACTCCCGGTGGGTGGACGGGCCCGTGTGGTGCAAACCGCCCCGCCGAGACGGCCGAAGTGCCACCCCTGTCACAGCAGTTCACCGCCGTCACATCACAGCCCGCGAGAGGGCAGTTTGCACCGGCGAGAGGACACAACCCCGTCCGGGGACGCCTCTTGAGTCACAGCAATTCACTCGCGTCCCACTCTGACCGGGGAGAGGTGACTTCACTCCTCCCTAGCGGTGCAAACTCCCCCGCCGAGACAGCCGAAGCGCCTCCCTCGTCACACGAGTTCACCCCCGTCACGCCTCGGCTCGCGAGGGGGCAGATTGCACCGCCGGGCCGCCCCCGACCACACTCCCCACCCACCGGGAGTGACCAGCGGGGCTTGAACCCCGACCAGACGACGGCCGGTCGCCGCCGAGCTGGGGTGGAGCACCCCATCCCACTTCGGCGCACCCCCCACGAGGGGAGCGGCCTCCCCCACTCCCGCCACAAACCCGGCCCCCACCCACCAGCCCGCCACTCGCCCACGGCGCCCGGCCGATACCCGGCCTTGCCGCGTGGCCACGCCCCCGGCCGCCCTCCGAGTGTGAAAAGGCACCCGGAGCCGGCCGGTCAAGGGTGGAGCGAAGCGGAATCGCGCAGCGACGCGACGAAGGAGCGCCCTTGAGGGGCCGGCGAAGGGGGCCACACTCGGAGAGAGGGCGGCCGATCCAGAAGCACACCAGAAACCCCCACCCCCAGCACCCAAGACCCGCACCCCAACCACCACCCCCCTGACTTCCACGCACCCGTCAGCAGAGGGCTGGCCCTGGAGCGTCCCTGCGAGGAGCTCACCCCAGACTTCAGTTTGGGATCCCATAAGCTTGCCTTATGAGGCCATAGACCGGGGGCGGGTACCACTCCGCTCGACGCGTTAATTAGGGTGACCTAAGTGGTGGCGATCCTCGCCGCCGCGTCGCTTGCGAAGGGAACCCCGTCATGCCCCGCCCCCTCCGGGTCGCGATCGTCGGCGCCGGCCCCGCCGGGATCTACGCCGCTGATGCGCTGCTGAAGTCCGAGGCCGCCGCCGAACCGGGCGTGTCCATCGACCTCTTCGAGCGGATGCCCGCCCCGTTCGGCCTCATCCGCTACGGCGTCGCGCCGGACCACCCGCGCATCAAGGGCATCATCACCGCCCTCCACCAGGTCCTCGACAAGCCGCAGGTCCGCCTCTTCGGCAACGTCGACTACGGCACCGACATCCACCTCGACGACCTGCGTTCCTTCTACGACGCCGTCGTCTTCTCCACCGGCGCCATGTTCGACCGCGAACTCCGCATCCCCGGCGTCGAGCTCGACGGTTCCCTCGGCGCCGCCGACTTCGCCTCCTGGTACGACGGCCACCCCGACGTCCCGCGCGACTGGGACCTGTCGGCCGAGAAGGTCGCCGTCCTCGGCGTCGGCAACGTGGCCCTCGACATCGCCCGCATCCTCGCCAAGACCGCCGACGAGCTGCTGCCGACCGAGATCCCGCCGAACGTCTACGAGGGCCTGAAGGCCAACAAGGCCGTGGAGATCCACGTGTTCGGCCGCCGTGGTCCCGCCCAGGCCAAGTTCAGCCCCATGGAGCTGCGCGAGCTGGACCACTCGCCGAACATCGAGGTCATCGTCAACCCCGAGGACATCGACTACGACGAGGGCTCGATCGCCGAGCGGCGCAAGAACAAGCAGACCGACATGGTCGCCAAGACCCTGGAGAACTGGGCGATCCGCGACATCGGCGACCGCCCGCACAAGCTCTTCCTGCACTTCTTCGAGTCGCCCGTCGAGATCCTCGGCGAGGACGGCAAGGTCGTCGGCCTGCGCACCGAGCGCACCGAGCTGGACGGCACCGGCAACGTCAAGGGCACCGGCAAGACCACCGACTGGGACGTCCAGGCCGTCTACCGCGCCGTCGGCTACCTCTCCGACGAGCTGCCGAAGCTGCCCTGGGACACCGCCACCGGCACCGTGCCGGACGAGGGCGGCCGGGTGATCGAGGAGGGCGGCTCGCACATGGCCTCCACCTACGTCACCGGCTGGATCCGGCGCGGCCCCGTCGGCCTCATCGGTCACACCAAGGGCGACGCCAACGAGACCGTGGCCAACCTGCTCGACGACCACGCCAACGGGCGCCTGCTCACCCCCGAGTCCCCGGACGCGGAGGCGGTCGTGTCCTTCCTGGAGGGCAAGGGCATCACGTACACGACGTGGGAGGGCTGGTACAAGCTCGACGCCGCCGAGAAGGCGCTCGGCGAGCCGCAGGGCCGCGAGCGCGTGAAGATCGTCGAGCGCGAGGACATGCTCCGCGCGAGCGGCGTCGAACTGGGCTGACCCGGTTCCTCCGGCCGGCCGGGCTCCCCCACCGATCCCGGCCGGTCTCCTCCTCCCTGCCCGCCTCCGTCGCCGCGCTGCCGCCTCCGCCCCGCCCTATTCTGGGAGGGCCGGAAGGGAAGTGAGCGGCGATGTCCGTGCTCATGGCCGACGTGGAGCGGGGGCGGGAAGCGGTGGCCCGGGAGGACTGGGCCGGTGCGTACGCCCTGCTGCACGAGGCCGACCGGCACCCCACCACCGCTCTGCGTGCCGCTGACCTCGACGCCCTCGCCGACGCCGCCTGGTGGTCGGGCCGGGTCGACGAGTCCGTCGCGGCCCGGCTGCGGGCCCATGCCGCGTACGTGGCGGAGGGCGACCGGCGCGGCGCGGGGCGCACCGCCTGGTGGCTCGGCTTCGAGTACCGACGGCTCGGCCGTCCCGCCGCCGCCGCGGGCTGGACGCACCGGGCCCGGCACCATCTGGAGGGCCGGCCCGACTGCCCCGAGCAGTGCCTGCTGGCCCTGACGGACGTGGCGGAGGCCGAGCAGCACCACTCCTCGGCCGCGGCCCTGGCCGCCGCCCGCCGCATGACCCGGCTCGCCGTCCGTTCCGGCAGCCCGGACCTGATCGCCCTGGGCCGGCAGGCCGAGTCCGCCGTGCTGATCGCCCGGGGCCGCCGCCGCGAGGGCCTGGCGCTCCTGGACGAGGCGATGCGGGCGGTGACGGCGGGCGAGCTGAGCGCGCTGTTCACCGGACACCTGTACTGCCTGGCGCTCGACCGGGCCCTGTCCACCGGGGACCTCGCCCGCGCGGTGCGGTGGGCCGACGCGGCGATGGCCTGGTGCACGGCTCCGGCCCGCCCCCACCATCCGTTCCGCGCGCTGTGCCGGATCCGGCACGTCGAGGTGCTCGACCTGCTCGGCGCGTGGGAGCGCGCGGAGGAGGAGGCACGGCTGGTGCCGCACGAGGTTCCCGCCGACTCCCCCGGCACGGCGGCGGCCGCCGCGTACGCCCTCGGGGAGATCCAGCGGCGGCAGGGGCGCCCGGCGGAGGCGGCCCGCTCGTACGCCCACGCCCATGAGCTCGGGCGGATCCCGCAGCCGGGCCTCGCGCTGCTGCGGCTCGCGCAGGGCAGGGCGGACGCGGCTCTGGCCGGGCTGCGCCTCGCCCTGGACTGTCAGAGCGACCCGCTCCACGACCTGTACGGCCGGGCCCGGCTGCTCGCCGCGCTGACCGAGGCGGCGCTCGCCGCCGGCGAGACCGGCGTCGCCGCCGGGGCCGTCCGGGACCTGGAGGCGTTGGCGCGGCCCGGCTCGCCCGAGGAGACAGCCGTGCCCCTCCTCGCCGCCCTGGCCGCCGGCGCGCGCGGAGCGCTCGCCCTGGCCCGTGCCGAGCCGGCCGGCACGCCGCTGGGGCAGGCGCTGGCACTCTGGCGGGAGCTGCGCGTGCCGTACGAGGCGGCGCGGGTACGGCTGCTGCTCGCGCGGGCGGCGGAGGCGACGGGTGACCCGGACGCGGCCCGCCGCGAACGGTCCGCCGCACGCGCGGCCTTCGCACGCCTGGGCGCGCTGCCGGGTCCGTGAGCCGCGGGGCCCCGGCCGTCCTCAGGATCGGCTCCTCGGCCGGCTGCGGATCCCGCCCCGCCGCGAGCGCTACAGCGACGTCGTACGCGCCGACGCCAGCAGCCGTTCCGTGTCGTCCACGCGCAGTGCCAGCGCGTTGCCGACCGTGCCGAGCACTTCGCGTTCGGCCGGGCTGTAGGGGCCGTCCGCGAGGGCGATCCGGGCGCCCTGGAGGAGGATCGATTCGCGGCCGGCGGTGGCGAGGTGCGGGGAGAGGGGTTCGAGGGCCTCGTGGAGCTCGATGGCGAGGGCCGCTCCCCCGCTGGTGACGTCCGGCAGGAAGCGGCCGGTGTCGGCGGCGAGCGCCTCGACCAGTTCGATCAGCTGGAGCGCGGTGCAGTCGGCGAAGCCGGCCGCCCGTACGCCGGTGACGGCGGTGTCCACGGCCGTACGGGAGGAGGTTCCGCCCGCCGCGAGGACGGCGAGCGCGACGGTGTGCACGGCGTCCCGGAGCATCCCCGAGAACCGGCTGGTGGTCGGGTGGGCGAGCGCCTCCGTACCGAAGTGGGTGTGGCAGGCGGCGCACTCGATGACGGGGCCGGTCTCGCCGCGGGGCAGCACGGGCACGCCCAGGAGGGTGAGGCGGCGGCGCCCGGTGCGGCGCCGGTAGTTGCGGTCCCCGCCGCACTCCTCGCAGAAGAACTCGCCGTCGCCGATCGTGTTCCAGGAGGTGCGGATTCCGCAGAGAACCCCGCTCCGGTCCCGTGACTTCCGCGCTGACCGCACGCCGCACCTCCCTCACCGTCCCGGCAACACTGCCGGCGTTGGCGTGATGTTAGCCACATCGATGATGTGGCGTCAGCACCTCGTCAGCAGAACGACGGCGAGATGGCCGAGACCCGACGGACCGCCGCCGGGCCCCGGAGGGCCCGTCCGGGGCCTCAGGAAGCGCGCTTGCGCAGCTTCGCGAAGGCCAGGAAGCCGCCGCCGAGGAGGACGGCCGCTCCGGCGACGCCCGTCGCGGCAGGTCCGAAGGCCGAACCGGTCTCGGCGAGATCACCCTCCGGAGTGGACGACGGCGCGGGCGCCGCGGCCGAGGGTGAGTCCGAGGGGGCCGGAGCGGACGCGGCCGGCGCCGGAGGAGTGGCCGGCCCGGTCGGGGTGGCGGTGGCCGTGGGCGTGGGAGTGGAGGTGGGCGCGGGGACGGGGGCGTCGGTCGGCTTCGGCCTCTCCGGGGGGACGACCGGGCCCGGCCGCGTCGGAGTCGGCAGGCAGCCGGTGAAGTTCATCTGGTGGGTCTCGGCGCCGGGCACGGTGATCAGTTCCTCGGCGATCACGGAGCCGTTGACGTGGCCGGGGCCGATGTTCCGGCCGCCCATGCGGACGGTTGCGTTCGGCGCGAGGAGGGTGCCGGGCCAGGAGGTGTGGTTCTTCCGGACCTGCTCGGCCTGCGGGAAGTTCCACAGCAGCTTGGAGCGGACGCTCGTGAAGGCGTCGCTGCCGGCGGCGTAGTCGTCCTGGACGTAGGCGCCCTTGGTCTGGTCCCACAGCCAGACGCCGTAGGTGGGCTTGCTGTGCATGTCGTACGAGGTGCCGAGGACGTTCACGAGGGTCGAGGAGCCGGCCGGGACCTTGACCGAGACCGCGCCGGCCTTCTCCAGGTCGGCGGCGCTCACGGCGAAGACGTTGAGCTTCGCGTCCGTGCCGGTGAGGAACAGGCCCTGGCCGGAGCGGTCGGCGGTGACGGTGCCGTTGGGCTCGACGCCGGCCCAGGCGGTGGACAGGGCGCGCAGGCCCGCGAACTCCTTGCGGAAGTCGATCGGGGCGGTCGGGGAGGCGCCCTTGCGGTGCGGGCCGTCCACGGCGAAGCCGGCGCCCTGCGCGGAGCGGTCGTCGAGCGAGCCGTAGACGCCGGTGCCCTTGGTGAGCACGACCTGGTGGGCGTGGAGGGTGCCGCCGACGACGAGGCTGTGGCCGCCGGGGAGGGCGGCGAGGTCGGTGGCGGTGAGCTTGTGGCCGATGGAGAAGCCCTGACGGGTTCCGGCGTCGCCGAAGAAGGCGTCGCCGCCGACCGCGACGGCGCCCTCGGAGTCGGAGAAGCGGGTGGAGTCCTTCTCGACGAACTCGGCGTAGCGGCCGGCGGTCCCGAGCGGGTCGGTCGCGCATGCCGTGCCGTCCCGGCCGGGGGCGGCGGAGGCGGCGGGGGCCCAGGTGAGGGCGGCACCGGTCACCGCGAGGACGGCGGCCACGGCAGCGGACGTGCGCATGCGAGCTCCAGGTCGGGAGGGCGAAGGGGAGGGTGTCCGGAGGGGGACGAGCCGACCTTCCGCCACGCGCTGATGTGCCGTCAACTCACCTGATAGCACGCCGATTCCGGCATGTCGCCATGATCTTCCTTAAGCGAACCTGAAGCCGTGACGCGGCTCACACGTGACGCCGCCCCGCACCCCTGGGAAGGGGTGCGGGGCGGCGCGGTGCGGGAGGGGTCAGCGCGCGGAGCGGTTGACCGCCGAGACGACCGCCTTCAGGGAGGCGCGGGTGGTGTTGGCGTCGATGCCGATGCCCCACAGGACCTTGCCGTCGATGGCGCACTCGATGTACGAGGCGGCCTGCGCGGAGGCGCCCTCGCTCATGGTGTGCTCCTGGTAGTCCAGCAGGCGGGCGTCCACGCCGATCGCCTGCAGGGCGGCGAAGAAGGCGGAGATCGGGCCGTTGCCGGAGCCGGTCAGGACCGTGTCGACGCCGTCGACGACGGCTTCGACCTTCAGGGTGTCGGTGCCGTCGGTGTCGGAGGTCGACTGGCCGGAGCGCAGCTGGATGCGGCCCCACGGGTTGTCCGGGTTGGGCAGGTACTCGTCCTGGAAGACGGACCAGATCTCCTTCGGCGTGACCTCGCCGCCCTCGGCGTCGGTCTTGGCCTGGATGATCTTCGAGAACTCGATCTGCATCCGGCGGGGCAGGTCCAGCTTGTGGTCGTTCTTCAGGACGTAGGCGATGCCGCCCTTGCCGGACTGCGAGTTGACCCGGATGACGGCCTCGTAGGAGCGGCCGACGTCCTTGGGGTCGATGGGCAGGTACGGGACGGCCCACTCGATCTCGTCGACGGTCTTGCCCTGGGCGGCGGCGTCCGCCTCCATGGCGTCGAAGCCCTTCTTGATGGCGTCCTGGTGGGAGCCGGAGAAGGCGGTGTAGACCAGGTCGCCCGCGTAGGGGTGGCGCGGGTGGACCTCCATCTGGTTGCAGTACTCGGAGGTCCGGCGGATCTCGTCGATCTGCGAGAAGTCGATCTGCGGGTCGACGCCCTGGCTGAACAGGTTCATGCCCAGGGTGACCAGGTCGACGTTGCCGGTGCGCTCGCCCTGACCGAACAGGCAGCCCTCGATGCGGTCGGCGCCGGCCATGATGGCCAGCTCGGCCGCCGCCACGGCCGTGCCGCGGTCGTTGTGCGGGTGGACGGACAGGCAGATGTACTCGCGGCGGGTCAGGTGGCGGGACATCCACTCGAAGCGGTCCGCGTGCGTGGACGGCGTCGAACGCTCCACGGTGGCGGGCAGGTTCAGGATGATCTCGCGGCCGGGGCCGGGCTGCCAGACGTCGCAGACCGCCTCGCAGACCTCCAGGGCGAAGTCCAGCTCGGTGTCGGTGAAGATCTCCGGGCTGTACTGGTAGCCGAAGGTGGTCTCCGGGCCCAGCAGCTTCTCGGCGTACTCCATCACCAGGCGGGTGCCGTCGACCGCGATCTGCTTGATGTCGTCCTTGGAGCCGCGGAAGACGACCCGGCGGAAGGTGGGCGCGGTCGCGTTGTACAGGTGGACGGTGGCGCGCTTGGCGCCGACCAGGGACTCCACGGTCCGCTCGATCAGGTCCTCGCGGGCCTGGGTCAGTACGGAGATGGTGACGTCGTCCGGGATCGCGCCCTCTTCGATGATGGAGCGGACGAAGGCGAAGTCGGTGTCGCCGGAGGACGGGAAGCCGACCTCGATCTCCTTGTAGCCCATGCGGACCAGCAGGTCGAACATCTCGCGCTTGCGGGCCGGGCTCATCGGGTCGATCAGGGCCTGGTTGCCGTCGCGCAGGTCGGTGGACAGCCATCGGGGCGCCTTGGTGATGCGCTTCTCGGGCCAGGTGCGGTCCGGGATGTCGACGGCTTCGTACGGCCCGTACTTGTGGACGGGCATCCCGGACGGCTTCTGCATGTGCGTCGCGTTGGTCAGGGGCGTGGGCCGGTCGACGAACGGGGACTGCGACTGCTGCCGGGACATTGCGTAGGGCTCCTCGGGGGTCCTGCGGGAGGGACGGCCGACTGTCGAACGCAACACCGAAACCCGCGGGGAGGGGGTCGGCCTACGACTACAGGCCCTCGCCGCGGCAGCTAAGGAGAAGCAGCCCGAAACGCATGATGTGCGTCACCATAGCCCAGGACCGGCGGAGGCGGACGTCCCGTTCCAGTATGCGGGACGGCCCTCACGTCAAGCCTGGAACGTGACCTATCACTCCATTTCGCCAATCGTCGTCGCTGCTCGTGACAGCGTCACCACACAGTGCCACATTGCAGGCATGACTCCCCACGCGCCTGTCTTCTGCTCGATCGTCCCGCCGCACCTCCTGGAGCGGCTCGCCCAGTCCGACAATCCGGCCTTCGCGGCGGCCGCCCGGCGCACCCTCGCGGTCGACGCGGCCCAGCGCGCCGCCCGCGCCCAGGCCGCCCCCGCGGCGCCGGAGGCGCCGGCCGGCGAGGCCGCCGACGGCCCTCGGCGCACGGTGTACGACGCCCGCAACGGCACCGAACTGCCGGGCGTGAAGGTCCGCGGCGAGGGCGAGCCGGCAGGTCGGGACGCCACCGTCAACCGCGCCTACGCCGGGCTCGGCGCCACCTTCGAGCTCTTCCTGAAGGTCTACGGCCGCCGCTCGATCGACGGTGCCGGGATGCCGCTCCTGGCGACCGTCCACTACGACAGGAAGTACGACAACGCCTTCTGGAACGGCGAGCAGATGGTGTTCGGCGACGGTGACGGCGAGCTCTTCCTCGACTTCACCATCCCCGTCGACGTCATCGGCCACGAGCTGGCGCACGGCTTCACCCAGCACACGGCGAACCTCGCCTACTACGGCCAGTCGGGGGCGCTCAACGAGTCCGTGTCCGACGTCTTCGGCGTGCTGGTGAAGCAGTACGCGCTCGGCCAGACCGCGGACCAGGCCGACTGGCTGATCGGGGCCGGGCTGCTCGGACCGGCCGTGGACAAGGGCACGGCGCTGCGGTCCATGAAGGCCCCGGGCACGGCGTACGACGACGACGTCCTCGGCAAGGACCCGCAGCCGGCGACCATGGAGGACTACGTCCGCACCGGCTCCGACAACGGCGGGGTGCACATCAACTCGGGCATCCCCAACCACGCCTTCTACCTCCTCGCCACCGAGCTCGGCGGCGCGGCCTGGGAGCGGGCCGGGCGGATCTGGTACGACGTGATGACCGGCGGCACCCTGAGCGAGGACACCCGCTTCTCCGAGTTCGCGCGGGCGACGGTGGCATCGGCGCGGCGGCTGTTCGGCGACGGCGGCGACGAGGTGGAGGCGGTCCTGAAGGCATGGTCGGTCGTCGGCGTGCCGGCCTCCTGACGCCGGCCTCCTGATACACAGGGTCCATGCGGATTTCAGTGCGGCGCACGGGTGGTTTCGCGGGCATCGAGAAGGCGGAGGAGGTGGACACCGAGGGCCTCGCCGACGCGGGCGACTGGCAGGCGCTGGCCGCGACGGTCCTCGCGGAGCCCCCTGTCGACGAGGAGGCCGCCCGGGGCGTCCCGGACGGCTTCTCGTACGAGATCACGGTCGACGGGTGGACGGTCCGCTGCCGCGACCCCCACCTCACCCAGGCCCAGCGGGCCCTGATCACGAGGGTCCTGAAGGAGGGCGCCTGAAGGCGGGCGCCGGAAGGAAAGGGGGCTCGGGGCCGGTCGCCGGGGCGCGGGGCGCTTCCGGCGGGCCTCCGGCGCGGTGGGGCCGTCCGGGTCCCTGCCCTCGACGCCGAAGTCCCTGCCCCTGACCCGGCCCTCCCGGCTTCCGGCAGGGGTCCGGGCCTTGCCGACGCGCGGCTCCGGCAGTCCCCCGTCTCCGCTAGAAGCCCAGCTTCCGCAGCTGCTTCGGGTCGCGCTGCCAGTCCTTGGCGACCTTCACGTGGAGGTCGAGGAAGACCGGGGTCCCGAGCAGGGCCTCGATGTGCTTGCGGGACTTCATGCCGACCTCCTTCAGGCGGCTGCCCTTGGGGCCGATGATGATGCCCTTCTGGCTGGGGCGCTCGATGTAGACGTTGGCGTGGATGTCGAGCAGCGGCCGGTCGGCGGGGCGGTTCTCGCGGGGCAGCATCTCCTCCACGACCACCGCGATGGAGTGCGGCAGTTCGTCCCGTACGCCTTCGAGCGCGGCCTCGCGGATCAGCTCGGCGACCATGACCATCTCGGGCTCGTCGGTGAGGTCGCCCTCGGGGTAGAGCGGCGGGGACTCCGGCAGGAGCGGGATGAGGAGGTCGGCCACCAGCTGGACCTGCTTGTCGCCGACGGCGGAGACGGGCACGATCTCGGCCCACTCGATGCCGAGCTCCCGGCCGAGCTGGTCGATGGCGATCAGCTGCTCGGCGAGGGTCTTGGAGTCGACGAGGTCGGTCTTGGTGACGATGGCGACCTTGGGGGTCTTGCGGATCTCGGCGAGCTCCTTGGCGATGAAGCGGTCGCCGGGGCCGAGCTTCTGGTCGGCGGGCAGGCAGAAGCCGATGACGTCGACCTCGGCCCAGGTGGTGCGCACGATGTCGTTGAGGCGCTCGCCGAGCAGGGTGCGCGGCTTGTGGAGGCCGGGGGTGTCGACCAGGATCAGCTGGGCGTCCGGGCGGTGCACGATGCCCCGCACGGTGTGCCGGGTGGTCTGCGGCCGGTTGGAGGTGATCGCCACCTTCTGCCCGACGAGAGCGTTCGTGAGGGTGGACTTGCCCGCGTTGGGGCGCCCGACGAAGCAGGCGAAGCCCGCCCGGTGGGGGGCGGTGTTCTCATCGGTGTCTGGGGTGCGAACGCTCATGGGGGTCATTGTCCCCGATGAGCGCCCGCCTCACGTACTCCGTGCCGTCCCCGGCGCCTTCCCGGCCGCGCGACGGCGGCGGATCCGGAGGGCCGCGGCCCCGGCGGCGCCGGTGAGCAGGACGGCGAGCGGCAGCCAGGGCACGGCGAGGAAGGAGACCCGGCCCGTCTCGCGGACGCCCTCGGCCGTGGCGGTCAGGGTCAGCTCGCCCCGGTCGAGCTGCGGCGAGCCGCCCCAGGGCGCGGTGAGCCGGATCTTCTGCCGGGGCAGCAGTTCGGCCGGGATCCGGTCCAGGTCGCGGGAGAGCAGGGTGCGGCCGAAGAGCCCCCGGGCCTTGAGGGCGACCCGGGGGTGCAGGGTGACGTTGCCGCGGTTGTGCAGGGTGTAGGAGACGACGGCGCTGCCGGCGCGGGTGCCGGGCAGCAGCGGCCGGTCCTGGTCGAGGGTGACGTCCTCGACGGCGAGGGCGGGGACGGCGGGGCCGCCGACCCGCAGGTAGACGCGGGCGCCGACGGCCCGCTGCACGCCGAGGGCGACGGCGCCGCCGCCCCGTTCGATCCGCTCGTCGAGGGCGACGAGTGCGCCGGGGTGGTCGCCGGGCTCGGCGTCGGCGGGGACGGTGAGGGTGTACGGGACGGTGACGGCGGAGCGCGGCGGGACGGTGACGCGGTCGCGGGCGGGTCTGATCCAGGCTCCGGCGCCGGTCTGCCGCTCGTGCCGGGTGCGGACGGCGAAGCCGCCGTCGCGTTCGGTGTTGTAGGCGTCGGCTCCGTAGAGGAGGAAGGTGAGCGGCGCGGCGGTCTTGTTGGTGACGGTGACCCGGTCGGTGAGCGTGGTGCCGGGGTCGGCGGAGAGGTAGAAGTACGGGCGGCCGCCGAGCGCGGTGGCGGCCGGGTAGACGGCCCACTCGCCGTTCTCGGCGGCGGCTGCCCTCGGCGGCGGGCCGAGCACGGCCAGGGCGGCGCTCAGCAGGAGGCTCAGGAGGAGGGCGTACGGCGTGCGCACGGGTGCGGACCCCCGGGGTGGAGTGGGGCGGGCCGGCCGGGTGTGCGCCCGGCCCGCCGGGCGGTCAGGACAGCGTGAGCGTGAGCACGCCCGCGTAGGCGCCCGGCGCGGTGAAGGCCGGGACGTCGAGGGAGAGTTCCGCGTCGACGGTGAACTCGCCTCCGGTGAGCGTGCCGTTCGCGGTGGAGGCGAGGGTGGCGCCGTCGGTGCCGACGGGGCCGGGGCTGCCGGGGACGCAGGTGCTGGGGCTGCCGGCCCGGGTGGCGCAGGCCGGGGTCCAGCTGAGCTTTCCGGCGCCGATGGCGCCGCCGGGGCCGGTGAAGTCGGTGACCTTCCCGGTCAGGGACCAGCCGGCGGGGCCGCCGCGGAAGTCCTTGACGGTCACGGTCCGCAGCGCGCCGGTGGCGGCGCCGCCCTGCCCGAAGTCGACGGCGGTGAGCTGGACGGCGTCGCCGGCCTGGGTCATGGACAGTTCACCGGCCCTGACCGAGGTGGTGATCTTCTGGCTGTTCGGCGGGGCCGGGGTGTCGTCGACGACCTGGTACGGGACGGGGCCGGCGCCCTTGGCGGGGTCCCAGGCGGGGCCCTCGTACGCCACGATGCCGGTGGTCGCCTTGTCGTTGACCTTCAGGCGGGCGGCGAAGGCGCCGTCGCTGTCGGTCGTGACGGTCATGCGGTCGGCGGTCTCGGCCGCTCCGGCCCGGCCGGTGACGGTGACCTCGGTGAGCGGGGTGAATCCGCTGCCGGTGACGGTGACGCGGACGCCGGGTGCCCCGGAGGCGTTGTCGAGCCGGAGGGCCCGTTCGTCGGCGTCGGGGCGGTCGGTGGCGGTGACGGTCTCGGAGACGGGCGCGGGCGGGTTCTTGACGGTGCAGGGGGTGTCCAGCTCCATGAGGTAGCTGGTGTGGATGTTGTAGTCCCCGGGCGAGAGGGTGATCGCGCCGGGCGCGGTGACGGTGAAGGTGCCGGTCATGGAGAACGCCGGGAAGGCGCCCTTGCCGGGGACGGGCGGGTTCTTCTTGGGGCCGGTGACGGTGACGGAGCCGGACTGGGCGCCGCCGAGGGCGACCGTGCCGCTCGGGGTCATGATGTCGGCGGGGAGGGCGAGGTCCACCGGGTTGGAGGCGGCGGGCCTGGTGACGGTGTAGGTGACGGTGACGGTGTCGCCGACCTTGGGCGCGGCGTTGTCGACGGTGATCTGTGCGGTGGTGGTGCCGTCGATGGGCGGGATGCCGGCGATCGGCGGGGGGACGCAGCGGGTGGCGAACTCCACGGGCGCGGCGGCCGTGGTGAGGGCGCCGGCCGGGGTGGCGAGTGCTCCGCCCGCGGTGAGGGCGAGCGCGCCGGCGCCGAGGGCGGCGGTCCAGCGACGCCGTCTTCGCGCCGCGGCTCGGGGTGGGTCGAGTGCCATGGGGCCCCTCCTGAGGGATGAGAGGGCGCCATTGACGGCTGGCGGCCGAGAGAAGTCAAGGGAGTCGAAACGCACCGACTGATGACCCATCAGATGCTGTCAGGTTCGGTCGGCGGGTGGGGTTTCCCCAGGTCACAACGGTGGCCGGTGCCGCCGTCGGCGGCACCGGCCGGTCGTGCGGGACGAGCTCAGCCGAACACGAAGGGCCCGGGGGACTGAGAGGTGAGCGCGTCGCAGTTCACTGTGACCCCGAAGATCACCATCTTGAGCGCGGTACCCGCGAAGAAGGAGTTGAGCCTGTCACCGGAGGCGACGGTCCCACCGAGCGGGCCGATGGTGACCGACTGGTTCGCGGCGAGCGGCGGGTTCTTCTTGCCGGTGAAGACCCGGGTGCCGCCGCCGGCCTTGGCCATCGTGAGTGTGGCGCCGATCTGGTCGGCGCCGACCGCGATCGGCGTCTTCACGGCGGAGGTGATCGTGATCGTGGCGGCGGTGCCGTTCTGCGTGGCGGTGAGGGTGGCACCGCCACCGCCCCACGACCCGCAGTCGTAGGTCGCCGTGGCCGTGCCCGGCGAGACGGCGGCGGCGCCCGGCGCGAGGGCGAGGCCGGCGGCGGCGAGCGCTCCGGAGAGCACCGCGAGGATCCCCAAGGTGCTGCTGCTTCTCATGGTGTGGTCGTACCCCTTCCGATGACGAACGCAGGGGTGCGGGCACTGCGTGAGGACGCGTTTCTGACGGACCGTCGGACGGCCGCGCTGCCATTGACGCGCATTCTTCACAAGAGCACAAGGGCCGTGCGGCAGTCGTGCGCGAGGGGCCCGGCGCATGCCGCCGCCGGGCCCCTCCCGCGTCCGTACGGTGTTCAGCCCGCCGTGACCGCCACCCGAAGCCGCCCGTCGGGACCCGCGAGCAGCACCGGGGTCTCCGGCCCGCCCAGGTCCCGCACCGCCGCGCGGTCCGCGTCGGACGCGGCCTCGGCGGTGGAGACGACGGCCGCGGCCTCCAGCGACTGGGCGCCACTGGCCACGGCCATGGCGACCGCCGTCTGGAGCGCGCTCAGCTTGAGCGACTCCAGGGCGACGGTCCCGGCGACATACGTCCGCCCGGTCTCGTCCCGTACCGCCGCGCCCTCCGCGACCCCGTTGCGGGCGCGGGCGCTGCGCGCCAGCGTGATGATCTTGAGGTCCTCTGCGCCGAGGTCGTCGTGCTCGCGGTTGAGTGTCATGATCCGAGGATAGGGCGGGGCGCTACGGGCGGTGCGGGGGCTCAGCCCTGCGCGGCCTTGACGAACTTGTCGGTGGCGAGCCCGGCGAGGGCGTCGTACTCCTTCTTTCCGGCCGCGTCCGCGAGGTGCAGGAAGCGCAGGACGCCGGTGCCCTGGCGGACGAAGACCAGGTTCGGCTTGATCGTGATGCCGGGCGTGACCTCCATGCCGATCTCGAAGGCGTGCGCCTCCTCGGCTCCCTGCGGGGCGGCGATCTTCTTCACCGTGAACTTCATCTTCGCGCCGTCGGCCGTGACGGCGAAGTCGGGGCAGCCGTCCAGGGCCGTGGTGAGCTTCTTGGTGAAGTCGGCCGCGCCGGTGCCGGGGAAGGTGACGACGTCCTCGCTGATCTCGGAGGCGTTGTTGCCGAGGGCGAAGTCGACGCTCGGGCCCTTGGTGGCACCGTCCAGGTCGCCGCTCATCAGCGCGGCGATCGGCTGGCACTCGGGCTTCTCGGCCTTGTAGACCACGCTGCCCGTCTGCCGCTTGGTGGTCTTCCACCCCGACGGCAGATCCTTCAGCTCCAGTGCACCGGCCTTCATCTGAGCGTCGGTCAGCGGCGCCGCCGCGGCCTCCGACGTGGGCGCCCCGGGCGAGGTCATGCCGGCGGACGGCTTGTCGGCGCCGTCCTTCTTGGCGCCGTCCGTCTCACCGCCGCCGCACGCGGCGGTCAGCGAGAGGGCGGAGACGGCGAGGGCGGCGGCCAGGCCGCGGCTGATGCGAGTACGCATGGTGAACTGCCTCTTGAGGGTGGGGAGATGACCGGAAGAGCCTGGTCGCGCACAGGTGCGACCGAGCGGCGAGCAGCCTATACGGCCCGGGTGACAGCCCTTCGCCGCGCGGGAGTTCGCTCAGCCCGCCACCGGACACATCGCCTCGCGCCGGCCCTCCGGCGACGCCAGCCACTCCAGCTTCGCCGCCGTGTCGGCCTCCGGCAGCGGGGTGTGGAGCACGATCGCCAGGTCGGGGCGGGCGGGGATGCGCAGTTGGGTGGACTCCAGGTGGAGCGGGCCGACCAGCGGATGGTCGAGGACCTTGCGGATCTGCCCGCCCGGCATGACGTCCCGCCGCTCCCACAGCTCCGCGAACTCGGCGCTGGCCGCCCTCGCCTCCTCGGCCACCGTCCGGAACCCGTCGTCGTCGGGGCGCTCCGAGCAGGCGGCGCGGAACTGGGCGACGATCTTGGGCGCCAGCTCCTCCCAGCCGCCCGCCCGGGAGCGGTAGATCGGGTCGGTGAAGAAGGAGATCAGGCAGTTCTGCACGATCTCCGGCCGCATGCCGAGGACGAAGGACGCCGCGTCGTTGTACATGAGCGTGTTCCAGTAGGCGTCCATGATGTGCGCCGGGAACGGCATCCACGCCTCGATGAGCCGTCTGAGGCCCTGGCACATGTCCGCGGACTGCGGATCGACCTCCGGCGCGGGCGGGTTGAGCCCCGCCAGGACGTACAGATGGCGCCGCTCCGCCGGGCTGAGCCGCAGCACCCGCGCCACCGCGTCGATCACCTGCGGGGAGACGGTGATGTCCCGCCCCTGCTCCAGCCACTGGTACCAGGACACCCCGACCCCGGCGAGGACGGCGACCTCCTCGCGGCGCAGGCCCGGCGTGCGGCGGCGGGCGCCGCCGTCCGGCAGACCGGCCTCGGCGGGCGTCACCCGGGCCCGGCGGCTCATCAGGAACTCGCGGAGCTCGGCCCGCCGGTGCGCCTTCCTGTCCGTGCTCCCCACTGCCGTGGCCACGTGCGCTTCCTCCCCCTGGATGCCTGGTGGTGCGACCAACAGGATAAGTTCCCGCTCCCCAGCGGCATTCCCGCGCCGGGAGAGTCGTGGCCATGGCAACCACGACCCCTCCTCCGGCCGGCCCCGGAACCTCCCCCGCGACGGATCCCACGCCCGCCCCCGTACCGGATCCCGCCCTCTCCCCCGTGACCGCCCCGGCCTCCTCGGCGATCACCGGCCGCGCCCGGCTCATCCTTCTCGTCCTGTGCGCCGCCCAGTTCATGGTCGCCCTGGACTTCTCCGTCCTGAACGTGGCCCTGCCCGTCCTCGGCGCCGACCTCGGAATGAGCCCCGCCGCCCTCCAGTGGGCGGTGACCGCGTTCGCCCTGCCCTCCGGCGGCTTCCTGCTGCTGTCCGGCCGCGTCGGCGACCTGTACGGGCGCCGGAAGCTGTTCCTCATCGGCCTCGCGCTCTTCGGCTCGGCCTCCCTGCTGGCCACCTTCGCCTGGGACCCGGCCTCCTTCCTGGCCGGCCGCGCCTTCCAGGGCGTCGGCGCCGCCATGATCGTCCCGACCGGCATGTCCCTGCTGACCACCACCTTCCCCGAGGGCCCGCAGCGCGACCGGGCGCTCGGCATCTCCGGCACCCTGCTCTCGCTCGGCTTCACCGTCGGCATGATCCTCGGCGGGGTCATGACCGACACCCTCGGCTGGCGCTCCACCATGGGCCTGCTCGCCCTGTTCACCCTGATCGTGCTGCCGCTGGCGCCCGGTCTGCTGCCCGAGTCGCGCACCCCCGAACGCCCCCGGCTCGACGTGCCGGGCGCGGTGACCGTCACCGGCGGTCTGCTCGCCCTGATCTACGCCCTGTCGACGGCGGCCGAACGCGGCTTCGGCGGCCTGGACGTCCAGCTCACCCTGGTCGCCGGCGTGGCGCTGCTCGTGTCCTTCGGCCTCGTGGAGTCCCGCAGCGACGCCCCGCTGGTGTCGCTGCCGATGCTGAAGCGGCGCACGATCGCCTTCGGCAACCTGGGCGGTCTGGTCACCTTCTCGATGATGTCGACGGTCATCTTCGCCCTGACGCTCTACCTCCAGGAGACGCTGGGCCTGTCGTCCTTCGTCACCGGGCTCCTCTTCGGGATCCAGGGCGTCCTGTCGGTCCTCGCGGGCACGCTCGTGCCGAAGGTCATCGGCCGCTTCGGCGCCCGCCGCACCCTGGTCGCCGGGCTCGCCGGACAGGGGCTGCTGACCGCCGCGCTGCTCGGCATCGGCACCGGCTCGGGCGCGGTCCTCGCCGGGGTCGCCGTCTCCCTCGCCTCCATGTTCCACCTGGGCGCGATCATCGCGTACGGGGTGACCGTCACCTCCGGGGTCCCCGACGAGGAGCAGGGCCTGGCGACCGGCCTGGTCACCACGACCCAGCAGGTCGGCCTCACCGTCGGCATCCCGATGCTCGGCGTCCTCGCCACCACCGGGAGCAGCCTGTACGCGGGCGTGCGCACGGTGCTCGCGCTGGACGCGGCGATCGTGCTGGCGGCGGCGGTGCTGGTCGCCGTGGGGCTGCGGCGCGCGAAGTGAGCTACGGCCGGTCGAGACGGAGCCGTACGGCCTTCGGCAGGCCGGCGACGACCAGGTCGTAGGAGTCCTCGACCAGCTCCCGGACCATCCGGTCCGGGAGCTCGGCCACGGTCACGGTGTTCCAGTGCCGCTTGTTCATGTGATAGCCGGGGGCGATCGCCGGGTGCTCCTCCCGGAGCCGTACGGCGTCCTCCGGATCGCACTTCAGATTGACCCGCAGCGGCTCGGCGTCCAGCCAGGACAGCGCGAACACCTTCCCCGCGACCTTGAAGACGGACACGTCCGGGCCGAACGGGAACTCCTCGCTCGCGTCGTTGAACTCCAGACACAACGCGCGCAGCTGGTCGGGCGTCATCGCTCGGCCGTCTCCTCCCCCTCGCCGCCCTTGCCGACCGGTTCGACGAGCACGGTCACGATCTTGTTCCGGCGGCCGGCGGGCGATTCGGCGGTCAGCCTCAGCGCCCGCCCGTCGGGCAGCTCCACGACCGCGTTGGCACCGGCGATCGGCACGCGGCCGAGGGCCTTGGCGAGCAGTCCGCCGACGGTCTCCACGTCCTCGTCGTCGTACTCGTCGGGCCCGAACCCGTACAGCTCGCCGAGGTCGCCGATGTCCAGGCGGGCGGTGACCCGGTAGCGGTCCTCGCCGAGCTCCTCGACGGGCGGCAGCTCCCGGTCGTACTCGTCGGTGATCTCGCCGACGATCTCCTCCAGGATGTCCTCGATGGTGACGATCCCGGCCGTGCCGCCGTACTCGTCGATGACGACGGCGACGTGGTTGCGCTCCTGCTGCATTTCCCGCAGCAGATCGCCCGCGTTCTTGGTGTCGGGCACGAAGGCCGCCGGGCGCATCGCGGTGGACACCAGGTCGGCCTCGGCCTCCCGGTTGATGTGCGTCTTGCGGACCAGGTCCTTCAGATACACGATGCCGACGATGTCGTCCTCGTTCTCCCCGGTCACCGGGATGCGCGAGAAGCCGGAGCGCAGCGCCAGGGTGAGGGCCTGGCGGACGGTCTTGTACCGCTCGATGCAGACGAGGTCGGTGCGCGGCACCATCACCTCCCGCACCAGGGTGTCGCCGAGCTCGAACACCGAGTGCACCATCCGGCGCTCCTCGTCCTCGATCAGCGACTCCTGCTCGGCGAGGTCGACCATGGCCCGCAGCTCGGCCTCGGAGGCGAAGGGGCCCTTGCGGAAGCCCTTGCCGGGAGTGAGCGCGTTGCCGATGAGGATGAGCAGCTGCGGGACCGGGCCCATGATCCGGGCCAGCGGCAGCAGCACGTACGCGGCGGCGGTCGCCGTGTTCAGCGGGTGCTGGCGGCCGATGGTGCGCGGCGAGACGCCGACGGCGACGTACGACACGAGCACCATGACGGCCATCGCGATGAGCAGCGCTTCCCAGGTCTCGGGGAACTCCTCCAGACAGGCGTACGTGACGAGGACGCCGGCCGACATCTCGCAGGCGACGCGGACGAGCAGCGCCACGTTGAGGTAGCGGGTGGGGTCGGAGGCGACCTGGGCGAGCTTGTCGGCGCCGCGCCGGCCGGACCGTACGGCCTCGGCGGCGCGGAAGCTGGAGACGCGGGCGATGCCGGCCTCCGCGCAGGCGGCGAGCCAGGCGACGATGACGAGGGCGACCGCGCCCAGGATCAGCTGAGCAGTCATGGTGTCCCGCTCAGGAGACGGTGGGCGCCGGCGACGGGCCGGTGAGGCCCTTCTCCGCGCGCCAGCCGTCCACGATGGCGGCCTGGAGGCCGAACATCTCGGCCTTCTCGTCCGGCTCCTCGTGGTCGTAGCCGAGCAGGTGCAGCACTCCGTGGACGGTCAGGAGCTGGAGCTCCTCGTCCATGGAGTGCTGCGTCGGGGCGTCCTCGCCCTGCTTCTTGGCCACCTCGGGGCAGAGCACGATGTCGCCGAGGAGCCCCTGCGGGGGCTCCTCGTCGTCCTTCGCCGGCGGGCGCAGCTCGTCCATCGGGAAGGACATGACGTCCGTCGGGCCCGGCAGGTCCATCCACTGGATGTGGAGCTGCTCCATCGCCTCGGCGTCCACGACGATCACCGAGAGCTCGGAGAGCGGGTGGATGCGCATGCGGCCGAGCGCGTAGCGGGCGATGTCGAGGATCGCCTGCTCGTCGACCTCGGTTCCGGACTCGTTGTTGACGTCGATCGACATGTGCTGCTGCTTCTACTTCCCGTTGCGGCTCTCGTGACGGCCGCCGTCCCGGCCGCCGCCCTCGCGGCCGCCGTTGCGGCTGTCGTACTGCTCGTACGCGTCGACGATACGGCCGACGAGCTTGTGCCGTACGACATCCTGCGACGTGAGGGCCGAGAAGTGGACGTCGGGGACCCCTTCGAGGATGTCCCTGACCTGACGCAGACCGCTCTTCGTGCCGCCGGGGAGGTCGACCTGGGTGATGTCACCGGTGATGACGATCTTCGAGTCGAAGCCGAGGCGGGTGAGGAACATCTTCATCTGCTCGGGGTTCGTGTTCTGCGCCTCGTCGAGGATGATGAACGCGTCGTTGAGCGTGCGGCCTCGCATGTACGCCAGCGGCGCGACCTCGATCGTCCCGTTGGCCATGAGCTTGGGGATCGTGTCGGGGTCGAGCATGTCGTGCAGCGCGTCGTAGAGCGGCCGCAGATACGGGTCGATCTTCTCGTAGAGCGTGCCGGGCAGGAAGCCGAGCCGCTCGCCCGCCTCGACGGCCGGGCGGGTCAGGATGATCCGGGTGACCTGCTTGGACTGCAGGGCCTGGACCGCCTTGGCCATGGCCAGATACGTCTTGCCGGTGCCGGCGGGGCCGATGCCGAAGACGATGGTGTGCTTGTCGATGGCGTCGACGTAGCGCTTCTGGTTGAGCGTCTTGGGGCGGATGGTGCGACCGCGGCTGGAGAGGATGTTCTGCGTGAGCACCTCGGAGGGCGTCTCGGCCGCCGGGTCTCCGGTCTCCTCCCGCAGCATGGCGATCGAACGTTCCACGGCATCCTCCGTCATCGGCTGTCCGGTGCGGAGCACCAGCATCATCTCGTCGAACAGACGCTGGATCAGTGCGACTTCCCTCGCGTCACCGATCGCGCTGATCTCGTTTCCCCGGACGTGGATGTCCGTCGCCGGGAACGCCTTCTCGATCACGCGCAGCAAGGAGTCGCCGGAACCCAGCATCGTCACCATCGGGTGCTTCGCGGGGACGGTGAACTGTGCGCGTGCCTGCCCCGGCGCGGGGGCGTGGGCTGTGGGTGGCTGAGTCATGGGCCGGCACTATGGCCTGCGCATACCTCCTGTCGCAGGGTTCTCGCTGCTCGACAACCTCTCGGAGACCAAGCCTACGACTCGGGCCGGACAACCCAGAAGCCTTTTACCGGCGGCCGCCCCGGCGCGGGGGCGGGGCGGGGCCGTGTCAGGGGGCGGGAGCGGGGCGGAAGCCGATGGTGGGGACCGCGCGGCGCAGCGGCCAGGGGCGGTCCTGGCCCGGCAGGAGCCGCTCCAGGAAGGCGTAGCGGGCGCGGAGGGCGGCGGGGTCCTGGCCTTCGTGGCCCTGGACGTGCTGCCACCAGGCGGCGATCTCGCCCCAGGTGGGCGCGGAGAGGGAGCCGCCGAACTCCTGCACGGACAGGGCGGCGGTGAGCCCGGCGAAGGCGAGCCGGTCGGCGAGGGGCCAGTCGGCCAGGGTGCCGGTGACGAAGCCGGCGACGAAGACGTCCCCGGCTCCGGTGGGGTCGAGGGCGGAGACCTGGATGGCGGGGACCTCGGCCGTCTCGCCGGTGGCCCCGTCGACGGCGTAGGCGCCCTCGGAGCCGAGGGTGACGACGGCGTAGCGGACCTTGTCGGCGAGGGCGTGGGCGGCGGCGCGCGGGCAGTCGGTGCGGGTGTAGCGCATCGCCTCGGCGGCGTTGGGCAGGAAGGCCTCGCAGTGCTCCAGGTCGGTCAGGCCGGCCAGGTCCCAGCGGCCGGTGTCGTCCCAGCCGACGTCGGCGAAGATCTTGGCGCCGCCGCGGGCGGCGCGGGCCACCCACTCCTCGCTGCGGCCGGGGACCAGGGAGGCGACGGCGGCGCGGGCGCGGGGCGGGTAGGCGGGCGGGGCGCCGTCGACGGGCGGGGCGGCGTGGCCGTGGGAGACCATGGTCCGCTCGCCCTCGTACGCCATGGAGACGGTGACGGGCGAGTGCCAGCCGGGGACGGTGCGGGAGAGGCCGAGGTCGATGCCCTCGCCCTGCTCCAGGGCGTCCCAGCAGTACTCGCCGTAGTGGTCGTCGCCGAAGGCGGCCGCGAGGGAGGTGCGCAGGCCGAGGCGGGCGAGCGCGGTGGCCATGTTGGCGACGCCGCCGGGGCTGGATCCCATGCCGCGGGCCCAGGACTCGGTGCCGCGCACGGGTGCGCTGTCGAGGCCGGTGAAGATGATGTCGAGGAAGACCGTGCCGGTGAGGAAGACGTCGCAGTCGGGATCGCTGGGCTCGCGCAGGCGCACCAGCGGGTCGACGTCGGCGAGGTCGATGTCGCGGTCGGTCACGGCAGGCTCCCCGGTCGTGGTGCTGATGCGGACAGTGTGCCGGAAGGGGCCGGGGAGAGGGGCTCGGCACAACGAATTCGCCGCCGGTTACCCGTGATCATCGCGCGTCAAACCTCTCCCCTGTCGATGGTGACTCGGATCACAGAATGAATCGGGGGATAACGGCTTCTCCGCCCACTCGGATGCTTGATACACATGGTGCCGCGACCCCGTGGCTCACCGGGCGCCGTCTCACTTTCTCGTCCGGTTCCTGGAACGCCCATGCCGTCGCGCCGCCCGCGTGCCCTGGGGGCGCGTGCCGCTCTCGCCGCCCTCGTCGCCCTCTTCACCGCGGGCTATCTCGCCCCGTATCTGCTGCCGACGGTCGTCGGCCGGCTGTCGGCCGGGCTCGGCCTCGGTGCGACCCAGGCCGGCCTGGTCGGCTCGGTCCTGCTGCTCGGCTCGGCCTCGGCGGGCTTCACGCTGGCCGCGCACGGGGAGCGGATCGGTCCGCGCCGGGCGGCGCGCCTCGGACTCGCGGCGATGGCCGTGGGTTACGGCACGGCGGCGGTGACGGACGCGGTGCTGCCGGTCGTGGCGGGCGCGGTCGTCGGCGGCTTCGGGTCCGGTACGGCGACGGCGGTGGCGGCGGCCGGGATCGCGGGCCGCCCCGATCCCCACCGGGCCTCGGCACTCGGCCTGTTGTCGGTCTCGGCGGCGGCGGGCGCGCTGTATCTGACGCTGCCGCACCTGGGCGGCGGCCACGCGCTGCCGTTCGCGGCGATCGGGGGCACGGCGCTGCTGGTGTGGCCGGTGACGGCGTGGCTGCCGAACGGAACGCCCGTGGTGCGCGAGGCGCCGGTGACGGGGCCGCTGCCGCAGCGGCCGGCGGGGACGGTCCTCGCGTGCGGGATCCTGCTGTGGTCGATGGCGCAGAACGCGCTGTGGGGCGTCAGCGGCCGGATCGGTCTGACCCAGGCGGGGCTGTCCGAGGTGTCGCTGGGCATGGTGTTCGCGGCCGCGCTCGGCGCCGGGCTCGTGGGCGTCATCGCGGCCGGCGCGCTCGGCTCGCGGCTCGGGCGCGCGGTGCCGATCGGGGCGGGTACGGCGCTGATCGCCGGCTGCGTGCTGCTCAGTTCGGCCGCCGAGGGGCCGGTCACCTTCGCGACGGGCGAGATCCTGTGGAACGCGGCCTACCCGGTCGTCCTGTCGTACCTGCTCGGACTCGCCGCCTCGCTCGATCCGCGCGGGCGGTGGGCCGTCATGGTCGGCTCGGCGTCCTCACTGGGCGTGGCCTGCGGCCCCGTGACGGGCAGCGTCCTGTCGGAGGCGGCCGGTTACCGCGGCATGGGCGCGACCCTGTGCGTGCTGCTGCTCCTGGTGGCCGTTCCCATGACCGCCGTCGCGCGGCACGTCGCCGGGCGCCCGCTCGTCCCCGGTTCCATCCGCCGCCGCGGCGGCGCCCCGGCCGCCGTGCTCGCGGCCACGACCGCCACCCCTCCCTCCCTGCTCCCGCAGCTGGGCGCACCGGAGCAGGAGGTCACGGAGATCCCGGTCGCGACCGCACGCCGCCGGGCGGCGAAGTCGGCGTTCCGTCTGGCGAGGCCGGCGGACCGGGGGTAAGCGCCCCAAGGGCCGGGGCTGGGCGTCCTTTTCGGCCGGGGCTGGGCGCCGCTTTCGCGGGCCGGGGTCGGGCGTCCGCTCCGGGCCGGGGCCGGGCGCCGTTCCCGCGGGCCGGGGCCGGGCGCCGTTCTCGCTAGCCGGGGCCGGGCGCCGTTCTCGCTAGCCGGGGCCGGACGCCGTTCTCGCGGACCGGGGCTACTCGCCGCAGACGTGGTCGGCCGCGTCCACCACGATCCGGTCCAGCAGGCTGCGTAGGAGGGCCTGTTCGGCCTCGGTGAGGTCGCCGAAGATCTCGCGCTCGGCGGCGCTCACGGCCGCGTCGACGCGTTCCAGGACCGCCGCGCCGGCGTCGGTGATCTCCACGATGTGACGGCGCCGGTCGGCAGGGTCGCGCCGCCGCTCGGCGAGCCCGTCGGCCTCCAGCTCATTGAGGATCGCCACCAGCTGGCTGGGGTCGACCTCCATCGCGGCGGCCAGGTCGCGCTGGCTCATGGCCGCGGGAGCGAGTCGCATCAGCGTCATCGCGTGGCGGGGGTGCAGCCCGGCGACGCCCAGGGCGGCACGGATGCGGGCACCGGTGAGCTCTCCGCGGAAGGAGAGGAGGAAGCCGAGGCGGTCGGTCGGGAGAGCTGCCATGCCGTCCACGGTAACAGCGGCTTTATTATGGAGCGCCAAAAATCATTGATACTGTTCAATGGTTTTCTTGACGACAGCATTGGAGCAGCTCCACCATGTTCATCGCCTACGCCGCCCTCGCGACACTCCTCGCACTCGCCACTTCCGGATCCGCCTTCATGACCCTCACCCGCAAGCCGGCGATCGTCGACAACATGACGAAGCTGGGCGTACCCGCTTCCTGGCTGCCGTGGCTGGGGGCGGCCAAGGCGGCGGGCGCCCTCGGCCTGCTCGTCGGCCTGGCCGTACCCCTCCTGGGCGAGGCGGCGGCCGCGGGCCTCGTGCTCTATTTCGCGGGCGCCGTCGTGACCCACATCCGCGCGAAGGACTACGCACTGGCTCCGGCGGCCGTCCTGACGCTCCTGTCGGCGGTGGCGCTCGCCCTGCGCATCGCGTCCGCCTGACCGGCGGCACGGACAGTCACCCCTCCTCGATCGAGGCAATACGAGACGTCTCGTCTTGCAATGGCGTCGCCTCTGCCGTACCGTCGAGATGTCCTCGCGAGACGATCCGTCTCGCGAAGGTCATCGCCATCGAGTCGACGCCAGGAGACCGCCCTTGTTCCGTGCCCAACTCACCGAGGTCACCAAGCGCTACGACGACCGGCACGTCCACCACCGCACCGTGCTCGACCGCGTCTCCCTCACCGTCCGGCCCGGCGAGCGCCTCGGCGTCATCGGGGACAACGGTTCGGGGAAGTCCACCCTGCTCCGGCTCCTCGCCAGCCTCGAGAGCGCCGACAACGGCACCGTGGCCGTCGAGGCCCCCGGCGGCCTCGGCCATCTCGCCCAGACCCTCGACCTCCCGCCGGCCGCCACCGTCGGCGAGGCCGTCGAACGGGCACTGGCGGAGATACGGGCGCTGGAGCGGGCGATCCGCGCGGCGGAGGCGGCCCTCGCGGACACCGGCGACCTCGCCGGGTACGCGGAGCTGCTCGCCGCCTACGAGGCGCGCGGCGGCCCCGAGGCCGACCGCCGGGTCGAGACCACCCTCCGCCGGCTCGGCGAACCCGGCCCGCTCGACCGCGACCGCCCCCTCGGCACCCTCTCGGGCGGTCAGCGCTCCCGGCTCGCCCTCGCCGCCGTCCTCGCGGCCGAGCCCGAACTGCTCCTGCTCGACGAGCCCACCAACGACCTCGACGACGAGGCCGTGGCCTGGCTGGAGGAGCGGCTGCGCACCCACCGGGGCACGGTCGTGGCCGTCTCGCACGACCGCGTCTTCCTCGAACGGGTCACCACCGCCGTCCTGGAGGTCGACGAGGACCGCCACACCCTGCGCCGGTACGGCAACGGCTATGCCGGCTACCTCGCCGGCCGCGCCGCCGAACGGGCCCGCAGGCAGCGGGAGCACGAGGAGTGGAAGGCCGAGCTGGCCCGGTACACGGCGCTCGCGGACAGCACCATCGACCGCTTCAGCGCCATCCCGCGCAAGGCCCCCGCCTCGTTCAGCGGGGCCGGCGCCTTCCGCGCCCGGTCACGGGCGCACGGGGCGATGAGCCGCATCCGTGCCGCCCGCGAGCGGCTCGCCCGGCTCACCTCCCACCCGGTGCCCCCACCCCCCGAGCCGCTGCGCTTCCGTGCCGCCCCGCAGGGCGAGGGCGGCCCCGTCGAGCTGACCGGGCTCCGGGTGGCCGGCCGGCTCCGGCTGGACGCCCTCCACTTGGACGCGGGCGAACGGCTCCTGGTGACCGGCCCGAACGGCGCCGGCAAGACCACCCTCCTGAAGGTCCTCGCGGGCGAGGTCCTCCCCGACACCGGCACGGTGAAGGCCCCTGCCCGCGTCGGGCTGCTCCGCCAGGACACCGCCGCGCCCACCGATCCCCGCACCGTCGCCGAAGCCTTCGGCGAGGGCCGCGAGGACGAACTGCTCGCCCTCGGGCTCTTCGCCGCCCGGGACCTGGCGACCCCGGTACGGCTCCTGTCGACCGGCCAGCGCCGCAAGTTGGAACTGGCCCGGCTCGTGACGGCACCCGCCGACCTGCTGCTCCTCGACGAGCCGACCAACCACCTGGCCCCCGGCCTGGTGGAGGAGATCGAGGCCGCCCTCGCGGCCTACCGGGGCACGCTGGTGGTCGTCAGCCACGACCGGCGCCTGCGGGAGGGCTTCCGGGGCCGCCGCCTGGAACTGGCCCCGGCCGAACCCCCGGCCCTGGCTTCCGCGTCCGCTGCGGCGGGTGCGGGGAAGGGGGCGGGGGCGGGGGCTACGCCCCGAAGTCGTACGCGCTGACCTCCGCCAGGTACCGCTCCCGCCGTGCCTCGTCGTCCTCCAGGAAGGAGGCCAGGAAGGAGTTCCGCGCGAGGGTCCGCAGCTGCTCCGGCGTCAGGGACAGCGCGTCCCGCACCGCGTCGAAGGTGTCGCCCACGTAGCCGCCGAAGTACGCGGGGTCGTCGGAGTTGACCGTCGCCACGAGTCCCGCCTCCAGCATCGCCCGCAGTGGGTGCTCCTCCAGGACGTCGACCGCCCGCAGCCGCACGTTGGACAGCGGGCACAGCGTCAGCGGCACCCGCTCGCGGACGAGCCGCTCGACGAGCGACGGATCCTCCAGGCAGCGCAGACCGTGGTCGATCCGCTCCACGCCGAGAACGTCGAGGGCCTCGCGGACGTACTCCGCCGGGCCCTCCTCCCCCGCGTGCGCGACCCGCCGCAGACCGAGCCGGGCGGCCTCCTCGTACACCTCGCGGAACTTCGCCGGCGGATGACCGACCTCCGCCGAGTCCAGGCCCACGCCGGTGATCCGGTCCAGATACGGCTTCGCGGCCTCCAGCGTCGCCATCGCCGACTCGGCCGGCTCGTCGCGCAGGAAGCACATGATGAGCCGCGTGGAGATCCCGTGCCGCTCCTCGGCCCGGTCCAGGGCCGCGCCGAGCCCCTCCACCACGACACCGATCGGCACCCCGCGCGCCCGGTGCGCCTGCGGGTCGAAGAAGATCTCGGCGTGCCGCACGCCCTGCTCCGCGGCCCGCGCCAGATAGGCGTCGGCGAGGTCGGTGAAGTCCTCGGCGGTGCGCAGGACCGCCATCAGGGCGTAGTACAGGTCCAGGAAGGACTGCAGATCGCTGAAACGGTACGCCTCACGCAGCGCCTCGGTGTCCGCGTACGGCAGGGTGACGCCGTTGCGCTCGGCGAGCGCGAAGGCGAGCTCGGGTTCGAGCGTCCCTTCGATGTGGAGGTGCAGTTCGGCCTTGGGTACGGGCACGGTGCTCGTCTATCTCTTCGGTACGGGGACCCTCATCAGGTCCTGGGCAATGCTCAGCTCCCCCTCGAACCCCGCCGCCCGCGCCTGCCGCTCGAACTCCTCCGGATCGGTGTACCGCTGCGAGAAGTGCGTCAGCACCAGGTGCCGCACGCCGGCGTCCCGGGCGACCGCCGCCGCCTGGCCGGCCGTCAGATGGCCGTGGTCCACGGCGAGCTGCACGTCCTCGTCGAGGAACGTCGATTCGATCACCAGCATGTCGGCGCCCTCGGCGAGCGCGTGCACCCCGTCGCACAGCCGGGTGTCCATGACGAAGGCGAACCGCTGTCCGCGCCGGACCTCGCTCACCTGCTCCAGGGTGACGCCGTCCAGGACGCCCTCGCGCTGGATGCGGCCCACGTCGGGGCCCTTGATGCCGTGCGCCGCCAGCCGCTCGGGCAGGATGCGGCGCCCGTCCGGCTCGACGAGCCGGTAGCCGTACGACTCCACGGGGTGGGAGAGCCGGTGCGCCTCGAGCGTGTACGACTCGGTGACCGCGAGCGGCCCGTCCGCGGCGACCGGGACCTCGGCCAGCTTCACCGTCTCCCGGTAGGCCGTGGCGTACCGCAGCCGCTCGAAGAAGCGCTGCCCGCTCGCGGGGTAGTGCGCGGTGACCGGGTGCGGGACCTGGTCGAGGTTGATCCGCTGGATCACCCCGGCCAGACCGAGGGAGTGGTCGCCGTGGAAGTGCGTGACACAGATCCGGTCCAGGTCGTGCGCCGCCACCCCGGCCCTGAGCATCTGCCGCTGGGTGCCCTCGCCGGGGTCGAAGAGGATGCCCTGCCCGTCCCAGCGGAGCAGATAGCCGTTGTGGTTGCGGTGCCGGGTCGGGACCTGGCTGGCCGTGCCGAGGACGACCAGTTCGCGTACGGACAAGGGAGCGATCCGTCCTGCCCTATCCGGGCGGCCAGTTGAGGCCGCGGCCGCCGAGCACGTGCGCGTGGGCGTGGAAGACGGTCTGCCCCGCGCCCGCGCCCGTGTTGAAGACGATCCGGAAGCCGCTGCCGTCGACCTTCTCCTGCGCGGCGACCTCGCCGGCCTCGCGCAGCACGTCCGCGGCGACGGTCGGCGCGGCGGCGGCCAGGGAGGCGGCGTCGGGGTAGTGCAGGCGCGGGATGACCAGGACGTGCGTCGGCGCCTGGGGGTTGATGTCGCGGAACGCCACCGTCGTCTCGGTCTCGCGCACGATCGTCGCCGGCACCTCCCCCTCCGCGATCTTGCAGAACAGGCAGTCGCTCTGCGGCTCTCCGGCCATGGCCCGGGCCTCCTCGCCTCTGTCGATCAGTTCACCCCGCATGCTATCGGGGGCCGCCGACAGCGACCGCCGACCGGGCCCCCCGACCCGCTCGCCGTCCCTGGGGCGCCTACGACCAGCGTCCCGTGCGGCCGAGCACCAGCGCGGCGGCCGCCGTGCCCGCCGTGGAGGTGCGCAGCACGCTCGGCCCGAGGCGGTACGGCTTCGCCCCGGCCTCCTCGAACAGCGCCAGCTCGTCCGGGGACACCCCGCCCTCGGGCCCCACCACGAGGACGATCGAGCCCTCCCGGGGCAGGTCGGCGGTGGCCAGGGCCCCGCTCGGGTGCGCGCGGTCCTCGTGCAGGACGGCGGCGAAGTCGGCGTCCGCGAGGAGGGTCGCGACCTGCTTGCCGGTCATGAGCTCGGCGACCTCGGGGAAGCGGCTGCGGCGCGACTGCTTGCCGGCTTCGCGGGCGGTGGCGCGCCACTTGGCGAGGGCCTTCAGACCGCGCTCGCCCTTCCACTGGGTGATGCAGCGGGACGCGGCCCACGGCACGATCGCGTCCACGCCGGTCTCCGTCATGGTCTCGACGGCCAGCTCGCCGCGGTCGCCCTTGGGCAGGGCCTGGACGACGGTGACACGGGGCGCGGGCTCGGGGTCCTCGTGGACGGCGGTGACGTCGACGGTCAGCTGGTCCTTGCCCTCGGCGGCGGCCACCACGCACTCGGCCCAGGCGCCCCGCCCGTCGGTGAGCACCAGCTCCTCCCCCGCGCGCAGCCGCTTCACGGACACGGCGTGGCGGCCCTCGGGCCCGTCGAGGAGGAACCCGCCGACGGCGGGCACGGCGTCGACGACGAAGACGGGTGCGGTCACGATGTGCTCCTGGTGCTGTCGGGCCGCCCGGCGAGGGCGGCGTCGAGTTCGGCGGCGAGGACCTCCACGAGCCGGCCGGCCGGCAGGTCCCGCGCCAGACGGTGGCCCTGCCCGGCCCACAGGGCCATGCCCTGCGGGTCCCCCGCGGTCGCGGCGGCCTTGCGCAGCGGGGCGGTGAGGTGGTGGACCTCGGGGTAGGCGGCGGGCGCGTACGGGCCGTGCTCGCGCATGAAACGGTTCACCAGGCCCCGGGCCGGCCGACCGGAGAAGGCCCGGGTGAGCTCGGTGCGGACGAAGAGGGGGTCGGTCAGGGCCCGCTTGTGCAGCGGGTGCGCGCCCGACTCGGGGCAGACGAGGAAGGCGGTGCCGAGCTGGGCGGCGTCGGCGCCGGCCGCGAGGACGGCGGCGATCTGCCGGCCGCGCATGATGCCGCCGGTCGCGACGACCGGCAGCCGGACGCTCTCCCGGACCTCCGTGAGCAGCGGCAGCAGGCCGCGGCCGATGCCGGCGCAGGGTCCGTCGGCCGGATCGTCGCGGTGGGTGCCCTGGTGCCCGCCCGCCTCGGTGCCCTGCACGCAGACCGCGCCCGCGCCGGCGCGCTCGGCGGTCCGGGCCTCGTCGACGGAGGTGACGGTGACGATCGTGAACGTACCGGCCCGTGCGAAGGCGTCGAGCGCGTCGCGGTCGGGGCAGCCGAAGGTGAAGGAGACGACCGGCACGGGGTCGTCGAGGAGGATCGCCAGCTTGGCCTCGTACCCGTCGTCCCTGCCCTGCTCGGCGTCGCCGAGCTCGGTCTCGTACCAGGTGGCCTCACCGGCCAGCTGGTGGCGGTAGACCTCGACGGCGGCGGGGTCGGCGGGCTGGCCGCTCGGCGGCATGAACAGGTTGACCCCGAAGGGCCGGCCGGTGAGCGCGCGGACCTGCTTGATCTCCTGGTACAGCCCGCCCGCGGTCTTGTAGCCGCCGGCCAGGAACCCGAGCGCTCCCGCCTCGCACACGGCACCGACGAGCTCCGGGCAGGAGGCGCCGCCCGCCATGGGGGCCTGCACGATCGGGTGGCGGGAGAGACCGCTCAGCGAGCTGGACATGCGGGCAATCGTGTCATGCCCGTCCGGCCCGCCGAACGCCGACGGGGCCCCGCACACGTGCGGGACCCCGTCGCATATGCCTGCGGCCCAGGACACCTTCGCGGCACCCCCGGCAGAGCGCCTAGCGCCCGTTGAACGCGTCCTTCAGGCGCGAGAACAGGCCCTGCTGGCCCGGCTGGAACTGTCCCAGCGGGCGCTCCTCGCCGCGCAGCTTGGCCAGCTCGCGCAGCAGGCGCTCCTGCTCCGCGTCGAGCTTCGTCGGGGTCTGGACCTCGACGTGGACGATCAGGTCGCCCCGGCCGTTGCCCCGCAGGTGGGTGACGCCGCGGCCGTGCAGGGGGATCGACTGGCCGGACTGGGTGCCCGGACGGATGTCCACGTCCTCCAGACCGTCGAGGGTCTGCAGCTGCACCTTCGTACCGAGCGAGGCCGCCGTCATCGGGATGGTCACCGTGCAGTGCAGGTCGTCGCCGCGCCGCTGGAAGACCTCGTGCGGGACCTCGTGGATCTCGACGTACAGGTCACCGGCCGGGCCGCCGCCGGGGCCGACCTCGCCCTCACCGGCGAGCTGGATCCGCGTGCCGTTGTCGACACCGGCCGGGATCTTGACCGTGAGCGTGCGGCGGGAACGGACCCGGCCGTCACCCGCGCACTCCGGGCACGGGGTCGGGACGACGGTGCCGAAGCCCTGGCACTGGGGGCAGGGCCGGGAGGTCATGACCTGACCCAGGAAGGACCGGGTGACCTGGGAGACCTCACCGCGGCCGCGGCACATGTCACAGGTCTGCGCGGAGGTGCCGGGCGCGGCGCCCTCGCCGGAGCAGGTGGTGCAGACGACGGCCGTGTCGACCTGGATGTCCTTCGTGGTGCCGAAGGCCGCCTCGTCGAGCGTGATCTCCAGCCGGATCATCGCGTCCTGGCCGCGCCGGGTGCGCGAGCGCGGGCCGCGCTGGGACGCCGTACCGAAGAAGGCGTCCATGATGTCCGAGAAGTTCCCGAAGCCGCCCGCGCCGAAGCCGCCGGCCCCGCCGCCCCCGGAGGAGGACAGGGGGTCGCCGCCGAGGTCGTAGACCTGCTTCTTCTGCGGGTCCGACAGGACCTCGTACGCGGCGTTGATCTCCTTGAACCGCTCCTGCGTCTTCGGGTCCGGATTCACGTCCGGGTGAAGCTCGCGGGCGAGTCGGCGGAAGGCCTTCTTGATCTCGTCCTGCGAGGCGTCGCGACGCACGCCGAGGACGGCGTAATAGTCCGTGGCCACTTACGACTCCGCCAGGATCTGTCCGACGTAACGTGCCACTGCGCGTACCGCTCCCATCGTTCCGGGGTAGTCCATGCGGGTCGGTCCGACCACGCCGAGTTTGGCGACTGCCTCGCCGCCGGAACCGTAGCCGACCGAGACGACGGACGTGGACGTCAGGCCCTCGTGGGCGTTCTCGTGCCCGATCCGTACGGTCATGCCCGATTCCTTGGCCTCGCCGAGCAGCTTGAGGAGCACGACCTGCTCCTCAAGGGCTTCCAGGACGGGCCTGATCGTCAGGGGGAAGTCGTGCCCGAAGCGGGTCAGATTGGCGGTTCCGCCGATCATGAGCCGCTCCTCGTGCTCCTCCACGAGGGTCTCCAGGAGGGTCGCGAGCACCGTCGAGACCGTGCCGCGGTCCTCGCTGTCCTCGAAGGACTCCGGCAGGTCCTGCACCAGCTGCGGCACGTCCGCGAAGCGGCGGCCGACGACCCGGCTGTTGAGCCGGGCCCGCAGGTCGGCGAGGGAGGTCTCGCCGAAGGGCGCCGGGCAGTCGATCACCCGCTGCTCGACGCGGCCGGTGTCGGTGATCAGCACCAGCATCAGCCGCGCGGGCGCCAGCGACAGCAGTTCCACGTGCCGCACCGTCGAACGGGTCAGCGAGGGGTACTGCACGACGGCGACCTGACGGGTCAGCTGCGCGAGCAGCCGGACCGTGCGGCCCACGACGTCGTCGAGGTCGACGGCCCCGTCGAGGAAGTTGTGGATCGCCCGCCGCTCGGGGGTCGACAGCGGCTTGACACCGGCCAGCCGGTCGACGAAGAGGCGGTAGCCCTTGTCGGTGGGGATGCGCCCGGCGCTGGTGTGGGGCTGGGCGATGTACCCCTCCTCCTCCAGGACCGCCATGTCGTTGCGCACGGTGGCCGGCGAGACGCCGAGCTTGTGGCGCTCGGTCAGCGCCTTGGAGCCGACCGGCTCCTCCGTCCCGACGTAGTCCTGGACGATGGCGCGCAGCACCTCGAGTCTGCGTTCGCTGAGCATCGCGCGCACCTCCAGCTGTCGATCCGGTTCCGGTTGCTCCGCTTTTGGCACTCGCCCTGCCCGAGTGCCAGGAATCCCCGGCCAGTGTACGGCGGCGGACATCGCTCCTGGCAAGGAGGCGGCGTCGGCGTCGGCACAGCCGCTAGGGTCGCGGCATGGACGTGGACGGCGGGAACGGTCGTACGGGACGGTGGGCGGAGCTGGGCTGGGAGCGGCTCACGGACAGCGTGGGCAGGCGCCGATTGCCTGGTTGGGACGCCACCGTCGGCCTGGTCGTGGCCCCCGAGGCGGTCCTGCTGTACGACACGGGAGCCACCCTCGCGCAGGGCGCCGAGCTGGGCGCCCAGGTGGCGGAGCTCACGGGCGGCCGCGAGGTGACACATGTCGCACTGAGCCATCCGCACTTCGACCACGTGCTCGGCACGGCGGTCTTCGCCGGCGCCGAGGTCTTCGGGGCGGTGGGCATGGACACGCTGCTGCCGCGCGAGCGCGAGGAGCTGCGCAAGGACGCGGTACGGCAGGGGGTGGACGCGCGGGAGGCGGCGGAGGCCGCCGAGGCCCTGGTCGCCCCGCGCCACACCGTCTCCGGCGAGTGGACCCTCGACCTGGGCGGCCGGCAGGTCCTCCTCGCCAACGTCGGCCCCGGTCACTCGGGCCACGACCTGGTGCTGCTCGTCCCGGGTGAGCGGGAGATCGTCTTCTGCGGCGACCTGGTCGAGGAGTCCGGCGAACCTCAGGCCGGCCCCGACGCCGTCCCCTCCCGCTGGCCGGACGCCCTGGACCGTCTGCTGTCCCTGGGCGGCGAGGACGCCCTGTACGTGCCGGGCCACGGGGCGGTGGTCGACGCGGCGTTCGTGCGACGCCAGCGCGATGAACTGGCACGGCGCTTCTCCGTCGCATAACGTCCCCCGAATGCGCAGCTACAACCCGGATCTGACACCTCCCTGGAAGCGCTCGGCGCCCGTGCCGGAGGTCCCGGCGGACCGTGACCTCGTGGTCGAGGAGGTCACGACGGGCTTCTGCGGGGCGGTGATCCGCTGTGAGGCGGGCACGGTGACCCTGGAGGACCGCTTCGGCAAGCACCGGGTCTTCCCGATGGAGCCGCGCGGCTTCCTCCTGGAGGGCCGGGTCGTCACCCTGGTCCGCCCCTCGCGCCCGGCGCCCGAGCGGCCCGCCCGCACCGCCTCCGGCTCGATCGCCGTCCCCGGCGCCCGGGCGCGGGTCGCCCGTGCGGGCCGGATCTACGTCGAGGGCCGCCACGACGCGGAACTGGTGGAGCGGGTGTGGGGCGACGACCTGCGGATCGAGGGCGTGGTGGTGGAGTACCTGGAGGGCGTCGACGACCTTCCGGCCATCGTCGCCGAGTTCGCCCCCGCCCCGGACGCCCGTCTCGGCGTCCTGGTCGACCACCTGGTGCCGGGCTCCAAGGAGTCCCGCATCGCCGCCCAGGTCTCCTCCCCCGACGTCCTCGTCGTCGGCCACCCCTACGTCGACGTCTGGCAGGCCGTGAAGCCCGCCGCCCTGGGCATCCCCGCCTGGCCGACGGTCCCCCGCGGCCAGGACTGGAAGACGGGCGTCTGCCGCGCCCTCGGCTGGCCGGAGAACACCGGCGCGGCCTGGCAGCACATCCTGTCCCGCGTCCGCTCCTACAAGGACCTGGAACCGGAGCTGCTGGGCGCGGTCGAGCACTTGATCGACCATGTGACCGTGCCATGACGGCGAGCCGTCCGTCGAACCCTTCGACGGCTGTTCTCCGCTCTCCGCGCGCCGGCGGCCGGGCCTCGCCCTAGTCCACCAGGTCCCGCACCACCGCGTCCGCCAGCAGCCGCCCCCGCAGGGTCAGGACCGCGCGGCCCCGCGCGTACGGTTCCGGGTCCAGCAGGCCGTCCGAGAGGGCACGCCGGGCCGCGGCCAGGCCCGCCGGGTGGAGCAGGTCCAGGGGGCAGCCCTCCCGGAGCCGGAGCTCCAGCAGGATCCGCTCGACCCGCCGGTCCTCCTCCGACAGCACCTCGCGCCCGGCGCCGGGGGACCGTCCTTCGCCCAGGGCCGCCGCGTAGGCGCCGGGGTGCTTGACGTTCCACCACCGCACGCCGCCCACGTGGCTGTGCGCGCCCGGTCCGGCGCCCCACCAGTCGGCGCCGCGCCAGTAGAGCTCGTTGTGGAGGCAGCGGCCGGCCTCGGAGGTGGCCCAGTTGGACACCTCGTACCACTCGAACCCGGCCCCGGAGAGCGCCTCCTCGGTCATCAGGTACCGGTCGGCGTGCACGTCGTCGTCGGTCATCGGTATCTCGCCGCGCCGGATGCGCCGGGCCAGCTGGGTGCCCTCCTCCACGATGAGCGCGTAGGCGCTGACGTGGTCGGGCCCGGCGCCGATCGCCGCGTCGAGGGAGGCCCGCCAGTCGTCGTCGGACTCGCCGGGCGTGCCGTAGATGAGGTCGAGGTTGACGTGATCGAAGCCGGCCGCACGCGCCTCCGCGACGCATGCCTCGGGGCGGCCGGGGGTGTGGCTGCGGTCGAGGATCTTCAGGACGTGCTGACGGGCGCTCTGCATGCCGAAGGAGATCCGGTTGAAGCCGCCCGCCCGCAGCTCCTCCAGATAGGCCGGGCTCACGGACTCCGGGTTGGCCTCGGTCGTCACCTCGGCGTCGTCGGCGAGCCCGAACTCGTCGCGGACGGACGCCAGCATCGACACGAGGTCGGCCGCGTCCAGCAGCGTGGGGGTGCCGCCGCCGACGAAGACGGTCCGCACCGGGCGCGGGTCGTCGCCGAGGACCTTGCGGGCGAGCCGTATCTCCTCGGCCACCTGCCCGGCGTAGTTCTCCCGGGAGGCGAGCACGCCGCCGGCGCCGCGCAGCTCGCTCGCGGTGTAGGTGTTGAAGTCGCAGTAGCCGCACCGGGTGGCGCAGTACGGCACGTGCAGATAGAACCCGAGCGGACGCTCCCCGGCCCCCTGCAGGGCGTGCGCGGGCAGCGCCCCGTCGTCGGGCATGGGCTCACCATCGGGCAGTACGGAAGGCATGAGCCCATTGTCCCGTACCGCCCGACGTGACCGCCGAGCCTGTGGAAAACCCCGGACGGGCTGCCGGATCAGGCCTCGCGGGCGCCCTCGTACATCTCGTCGATCAGGTGCTGGTAGGTCCGCTCCACGACCGGCCGCTTCATCTTCAGGCTCGGCGTGAGCTCGCCGTGCTCGATGTCGAGGTCGCGCGGCAGCAGCCGGAACTTCTTGATCGTCTGCCAGCGCTGCAGGCCCTCGTTGAGGCGGGCGACGTAGCCCTCGATGAGCTTCTCGGCCTGCGGGGAGGCGACGACCTCCGCGTAGGACTTGCCGCCGAGCCCGTGCTCGGCGGCCCAGCCGAGGATGGAGGGCTCGTCGAGGGCGATGAGCGCGGTGCAGTAGTTCCGGTCCGCGCCGAGCACCACGATGTTGGAGACGAAGGGACAGACGGCCTTGAACTGGCCCTCGATCTCGGTCGGGGCGATGTACTTGCCGCCCGAGGTCTTGAACAGGTCCTTCTTGCGGTCGGTGATCCGCAGGTAGCCGTCGGCGGACAGTTCGCCGATGTCGCCGGTGTGGAACCAGCCGTCCGCCTCCAGGACCTCGGCGGTCTTCTCCGGCAGGCCGTGGTAGCCCTCCATGATGCCGGGCCCGCGCAGCAGGATCTCGCCGTCGTCGGCGATGCGGACCTCGGTGCCGGGCAGCGGCTTGCCGACGGTGCCGGTGCGGTAGGCCTCGCCGGGGTTCACGAAGGAGGCCGCGGAGGACTCGGTGAGGCCGTAGCCCTCCAGGATGTGGATGCCGGCGCCAGAGAAGAAGTAGCCGATGTCCGGGGCCAGGGCGACCGAGCCGGAGACGGCGGCGCGCAGCCGGCCGCCGAACGCCTCGCGGAGCTTCTTGTAGACGAGGGCGTCGGCGACCTTGTGCTTGACGGTGAGGCCGAAGGGGGCCGAGGCGGTGCCGGTGCGGCGGAAGTTGTCCTGGGTGACCTTGGCGTACTCGCGGGCGACGCCGGCCGCCCACTGGAAGATCTTGTACTTGGCCGGGCCGCCTTCGCGGGCCTTGGCGGCGACGCCGTTGTAGACCTTCTCGAAGATCCGGGGGACGGCGGCCATGTAGGTGGGCTGCACGACCGGCAGATTGACGATGATCTTGTCGATGCGGCCGTCGACGGCGGTGACGTGACCGACCTCGATCTGGCCGGAGGTGAGCACCTTGCCGAAGACGTGGGCGAGCGGCAGCCACAGGTACTGCACGTCGTCCTGGGTGACCAGGCCGGTGGCGGCGATGGCCTTGGCCATGTACGACCAGTTGTCGTGCGGCAGGCGGACGCCCTTGGGGCGGCCGGTGGTGCCGGAGGTGTAGATCAGGGTGGCGAGCTGGTCCTTGGTGATCGCCCCGACCCGCTCCTTGACGACCTCGGGGTGCTTCTCCAGGTACGCCTGGCCGCGTGCCTCGAGCTCGGCGAGGGTGAGCACCCACTCCTCGGAGGTGTCGGCGCCCTCGGGGTCGATGACGACGACGTGGTGGAGCTGGGGCAGGTCGGCGCGGCGCTCGACGGCCTTGGCGAGCTGGTCGGCGTTCTCGGCGATGAGGACGCGCGAGTCGGAGTCGGAGAGGATGAAGGCCGACTCCTCGGCGTTGGTCTGCGGGTAGACCGTGGTGACCGCGGCGCCGGCGCACATGACGCCGAGGTCGGCGAGGATCCACTCGACGCGGGTGGAGGAGGCGAGGGCGACCCGCTCCTCCGGCGCGACGCCGAGGTCGATGAGACCGGCGGCGATGCCGTAGACCCGCTCGGCGGCCTGCGCCCAGCTGAGCGACTTCCACTCGTCGGGGCCCTGGCCGGAGGCGGAGGGGACCGGGTAGCGGTAGGCCTCCGCGTCCGGGGTCCGCTCGACGCGCTCAAGGAAGAGGGCCGCGACGGACGGCGGCCGGTTCTCGATCAGGGTCTGTGTGTCGCTCACGACGTCCTCCGGGCGGCGGCGGTGCGGTCAGGCGGTGTGATCGGGCAATGCGCGTGGCGTGGGGCGTTGCGTGACCACGTGACGCATCTAACTGGCGAGTAACCTTCGAGCGGCTTCAGAGTAGAGCTCCTGAGACTGGCGCGTAAGAGCTTGCATATAACGAACGGGTCTGTGCGCACATGGCGCACAGACCCGTTCGGTGTACACGGCAGCTACCGCGCGGTCTACTTCTTGGCCTTGCCGCCCGCCGCGTCGTCGCTGGAGAGGACGGCGATGAAGGCCTCCTGCGGGACCTCCACGGAGCCGACCATCTTCATCCGCTTCTTGCCTTCCTTCTGCTTCTCCAGCAGCTTCCGCTTACGGGAGATGTCACCGCCGTAGCACTTGGCGAGGACGTCCTTGCGGATGGCGCGGATGGTCTCGCGGGCGATGACCCGGGAGCCGATCGCGGCCTGGATCGGCACCTCGAAGGCCTGCCGGGGGATGAGCTCGCGCAGCTTGGCGACGAGCCGCACACCGTAGGCGTACGCGGCGTCCTTGTGGGTGATCGCCGAGAAGGCGTCCACCTTGTCGCCGTGCAGCAGGATGTCGACCTTGACCAGGCTGGAGGCCTGCTCGCCGGTGGGCTCGTAGTCGAGCGAGGCGTAGCCGCGGGTCTTGGACTTCAGCTGGTCGAAGAAGTCGAAGACGATCTCGGCCAGCGGGAGGGTGTAGCGGATCTCGACGCGGTCCTCGGAGAGGTAGTCCATGCCGAGGAGGGTGCCGCGCCGGTTCTGGCACAGCTCCATGATCGAGCCGATGAACTCGGTCGGGGCGAGGATCGTGGCGCGTACGACGGGCTCGTACACCTCGCTGATCTTGCCCTCGGGGAACTCGCTCGGGTTGGTGACGGTGTGCTCCGTGCCGTCCTCCATGACCACGCGGTAGACCACGTTCGGCGCGGTCGCGATCAGGTCGAGGCCGAACTCGCGCTCCAGGCGCTCGCGGATCACGTCCAGGTGGAGCAGGCCGAGGAAGCCGACGCGGAAGCCGAAGCCGAGGGCGGCGGAGGTCTCCGGCTCGTAGACCAGCGCGGCGTCGTTGAGCTGGAGCTTGTCGAGCGCGTCGCGCAGCTCGGGGTAGTCCGAGCCGTCCAGCGGATACAGACCGGAGAAGACCATCGGCTTCGGGTCCTTGTAACCGCCGAGCGCCTCCTGGGCGCCCTTGCTCTGGGAGGTGATCGTGTCACCGACCTTGGACTGGCGGACGTCCTTCACACCGGTGATCAGGTAGCCCACCTCGCCGACGCCGAGGCCGTCGGCCGGGAGCATCTCGGGCGAGTTGGTGCCGATCTCCAGGAGCTCGTGGGTGGCGCCGGTCGACATCATCTTGATGCGCTCGCGCTTGTTGAGCTGGCCGTCGACGACACGGACGTAGGTGACGACGCCCCGGTAGGAGTCGTACACGGAGTCGAAGATCATCGCGCGGGCGGGGGCGTCGGCGACGCCCACCGGCGCGGGGATGTCCCGGACGACGCGGTCGAGCAGCGCCTCGACGCCCATGCCCGTCTTGGCGGAGACCTTGAGGACGTCCTCCGGCTGGCAGCCGATGAGGTTGGCCAGCTCCTCGGCGAACTTCTCCGGCTGGGCGGCCGGGAGGTCGATCTTGTTGAGGACCGGGACGATGGTGAGGTCGTTCTCCATCGCCAGGTAGAGGTTGGCCAGGGTCTGCGCCTCGATGCCCTGCGCGGCGTCCACGAGGAGGATCGTGCCCTCGCAGGCGGCGAGCGAGCGCGAGACCTCGTAGGTGAAGTCGACGTGCCCGGGGGTGTCGATCATGTTCAGGATGTGCGTCGTGCCCTGGTCCGGCCCCGCGCTGGGGGCCCAGGGGAGACGGACCGCCTGGGACTTGATCGTGATGCCGCGCTCACGCTCGATGTCCATCCGGTCGAGATACTGGGCGCGCATCTGCCGCTGGTCGACCACACCGGTCAGCTGGAGCATCCGGTCGGCGAGCGTGGACTTGCCGTGGTCGATGTGCGCGATGATGCAGAAATTGCGGATCAGAGCCGGGTCGGTTCGGCTCGGCTCGGGCACGTTGGTAGGAGTCGCGGGCACGCAGGGTTCTCGTCTCGGGCGATGTTCAGAACGGATACGTAGGCTCCATGGTCCCATGACTGCGGGCCGGTGCTCGGTTTGGGCGGCGTGGAGAGCGGCTGATACCGTGGACAGCTGTGTCTCGTGTGCCCTCTCCTGGGGGTGCCTCCCGTGCCCGGAGGGCTACGGGGGAGTGGCACATCCTGAAGAAACATCGAACCTGTAAAGGCTCTTTCGTGGCGAACATCAAGTCCCAGATCAAGCGGAACAAGACCAACGAGAAGGCGCGCCTGCGCAACAAGGCCGTCAAGTCGTCGCTCAAGACCGCGATCCGCAAGGCCCGCGAGGCTGTCGCCGCCGGCGACCTCGAGAAGGCCACTGTGGCCGCTCGTGCCGCTTCGCGTCAGCTCGACAAGGCTGTCTCGAAGGGTGTCATCCACAAGAACGCCGCCGCCAACAAGAAGTCGGCGCTGGCCACCAAGGTTGCCTCCCTTCAGGGCTGAGCTCTGATCTCACGGCTTCACCCGGCCGCACGGGACCCAGCGGGCCCTCTCATCCGCTCCCGGTCGGCCACCCCGGCCTCGTACGCGAGACGCGTTCGCCACGCGTGTACGAGACCACCAGCTTGAACGCCGAAGGCCCCGCCGCCCTCCTTCCCCAGGAGGCGGCGGGGCCTTCGGTGTGTGCGTGTGTGCGGAGGATGGGGGACGGCGCACGCCGGGGCGGGGCGAAGCCGCCCTGATACGGGGCGGTGTCCGGCCCCGGGGGGTCAGGGGCGTCGCAGGCGGGCGGCGCGGGCGACGGTCACCACGGCCTTCTCCAGGGCGTACTCCGGATCGTCGCCGCCGCCCTTCACCCCCGCGTCCGCCTCCGCGACCGCGCGCAGGGCGAGGGCGACGCCGTCGGGGGTCCAGCCGCGCATCTGCTGGCGGACGCGGTCGATCTTCCACGGCGGCATGCCCAGCTCGCGCGCGAGATCGGCCGGGCGGCCGCCTCGGGCCGAGGAGAGCTTGCCGATCGCCCGGACGCCCTGGGCCAGCGCACTGGTGATCAGGACGGGCGCGACACCCGTGGAGAGCGACCAGCGCAGGGCCTCCAGGGCCTCCGCCGCCCGCCCCTCGACGGCGCGGTCGGCGACCGTGAAGGACGAGGCCTCGGCGCGGCCGGTGTAGTAGCGCCCGACCACCGCCTCGTCGATCGTGCCGTCGACGTCCGCGGTGAGCTGCGCCACCGCGGAGGCCAGCTCCCGCAGATCGCTGCCGACGGAGTCGACCAGCGCCTGGCACGCCTCGGGCGTGGCCGAGCGCCCCAGCGAGCGGAACTCCTGCCGTACGAACGTCAGCCGCTCGGCCGGCTTCGTCGTCTTCGGGCAGGCCACCTCCCGGGCGCCCGCCTTGCGGGCCGCGTCGAGGAGTCCCTTGCCCTTGGCGCCGCCGGCGTGCAGCAGCACGAGCGTGATCTCCTCGACGGGCGAGTCGAGATACGCCTTGATGTCCTTGCTCGTGTCCGCCGACAGGTCGTGGGCGTTGCGCACGACCAGGACCTTCCGCTCGGCGAAGAGCGAGGGGCTGGTCAGCTCGGCCAGCGTGCCGGGCTGGAGCTGTTCGGGGGCGAGGTCACGGACGTCCGTGTCGGCGTCGGCGGCCCGGGCCGCCGCCACCACCTCCCGGACCGCGCGGTCGAGCAGCAGGTCCTCCTGGCCCACGGCGAGCGTGACGGGGGCGAGGAGGTCGTCGGTGGAAGTCTTTCTGGTGGCCATCGCGCTCCAGCATCCCACGCGGCACCGACAGTCCGGCCATCGTCGAGAATGTGCACGTGAGCGATGTGAGACACGTACTGGTCCTTCCCGACCGCGACGCGGCCGAGGAGGTCGCCGAGGAGCTGCCCGACCGCTTCGGCGTGGCCGAGGAGCCGCAGCTCGTCCGGGACGCTCTGGCGGGTGAGGACGACGCCGAGGACGCCCAGTGGCTGGTGGTGGTCGAGGATCCCGAGGGCCGGCTGGATCCGGCGGCGCTGGACGAGCTGGCGGCCGAGTACGAGGGCTGGCTGGAGGCGCCGTAGGGCGTCAGGCCGGTGCCGCGGCCTTGGGCACGATCTGGATGTCCAGGTCCACGGTGATGCTGGAGCCGACCGCGGCGATGCCGCGCGCGAGCAGCGTCTGCCAGGTCAGGGTGAAGTCCTCGCGGTGCAGTTCGGTGGTGGCCCGGCAGGCGCACCGCCTCTCGCCCTGCAGCCCGTTGCCGAGGCCCAGGTACTGGGTGTCGAGGGTGACCGTGCGGCTGACGCCGTGCAGGGTGAGGGCGCCGGTCACGGCCCAGCGGCTGCCGCCCTTGTGGACGAAGCGTTCGCTGAAGAACTCCATCGTCGGGTAGGCGCCGACGTCGAGGAAGTCGCCTGAGCGCAGGTGGTCGTCGCGCATCCGCACACCGGTGTCGATGGAGGCGGCGTCGATCACGACGTGCAGGGCGGACCGCTCCATGCGCTCCGCGATGCGGACGGCGCCCGCGAAGGCGTTGAACCGGCCGTGGATCCGGGCGAGGCCGATGTGCCGGGCGGTGAAGCCGATCTGGGAGTGCATCGGGTCGATCTCCCAGTCGCCCGGCTCGGGCAGCGGCTGCTGGGGAGCGATCTGGAGCAGTACGTCGCCGAGGCCCGCGTGGGCGTTCTCGGTGACCAGGGCGTTTCCGTGGTACGGGGTGTAGCCCTCCGCCGTGACCGCGAGCCGGTACTCGCCGGCCGGCACGGTCGCGAGGACGCTGCCGTACGGGTCGGTCTCCCCGGCCAGGACCTTGCGGCCCGCGGTGTCGGTGAGCACGAACCCGGCCTGGCGGACCGGCTCGCTGACGGGGTCGAGCACCCGGCAGCTCAGGACGCCCGCCGACCGCGGCACGGGCAGTCCCGCCAGCGGGCCGCCCCGGGAGGCTCGCCCACCACTCTTACCGAACAGACCGAACACTTTCACGTACCCCCGGACAAACCGCACACGCCTTTTTGCTTCGACGAAGACGCATTCGATCACTGTTGCGGCGTTCGAGGCAAACGGCGTAAGTGTTACCGGAGGTCCGAATTGGGGAAGTCGCCACCGACGTCCGCCCGGCCTCGTTCACGGCTGCGGGACGACGGACGCCTTCTCCGGCAGGTCCCGCAGCCGCGACAGCGGCGAGGGCAGCACCCACAGCACCGCGAACACCGCGCCGACGGTCGCGATCCACAGCGTGGGCCGCAGTCCGAGGCCGGCGCCGAGCAGACCTCCGACGAGTGCGCCGACCGGCCGGAAGCCGTGGTTCAGCGTCCGGAACGCCCCCATCACCCGGGACCGGATGGCGTCGGGTATCAGCGCCATCTGCAAGGAACCCGCCGCGACGTCGACCACCATCACGCCGACGCAGGACAGGAACTCGGCGGCGAACAGCAGCCCGACGACCAGCGGCAGGGGGCCCTCGGCCGCGGGTATGAGCAGCAGCGGAAGCGTGAAGCCGAGGTAACCGGCCACGAGGGACGGTCCGATGCCGATCCGCCGGACGACGGCGCCGCTGGCCACCGCGCCGATCAGTCCGCCCACCGCCCCTGCCGCGAGCACCGCGCCCAGGACGCCTGCGCTCAGGCCGAGCTCGGTCGTGGCGTAGAGCACGAAGAGGGTGTGGAACATGTAGTTGAAGAGCTGGACCGTGCCGGCCGAGGCGAACAGGGCACGCATCGACGCGTCCCCCAGCAGCCAGCGCAGCCCCTCGGTGAAGTGCCCCTTCTCGACCGGCGCGGGGGGAGGTTCCACGGCGCGGATCCTCGCCAGGTATCCGGCGGAGACCAGATAGGTGAGCGCGTCGGCGAGCAGCGCGATGGGGGCGGTGAGGATCTGCACCAGCACGCCACCGATGCCCGGGCCCGCCAGCCAGGCCATCGAACGGCTCCCGTTGACGAGGGAGTTGGCCTGCACATAGCGCTCGGCGGGGACCAGCGCCACGAACAGGGTGGTGTTGCACGCCTCGAACAGCACGGACAGCGCCCCGACTCCGAAGGCGACCGCGTACAGCTGGCCGAGCGTCAGCGCGTCCAGGAGGTAGGCGACGGGGAGGGTCAGCAGCAGCGCGGCCCGGCCGATGTCGGCCGCGATCATCGCCCGTCTCCTGCGGGCCCGGCGGTCGGCCCAGGCTCCGAGCGGCAGGTTGAGCAGCAGTGCGGGCAGCAACTCGGCCGTCTTCAGCCAGCCCATCTCGGCTGCGTCGGCCCCCAGGACGAGCACGGCGGCGAGCGGGAGCGCCATGAGCGAGATCTGGTCGCCGACGAGCGAGACCGTCTGGCCGGTCCAGTACCGCCGAAACCGACGCTCGCGGAGCAGTACGGGTATGCGGGTGCCGAGCGCCATGGTCACTGCTCCTCGTCGTCGCCGGCCGCGCCTCGCGGGTGGACGGTGCGGGGTGCGCCCTCGGGGAACTCGCGGTCCAGGTAGGCGATGCGCACGAATGTCACGGGCCTGGCCCCTTCGGGCCGCCGGGCCGGATCGAGGTCACGGTCCTCGTAGGGGCGCAGCAGTTCCTGGATCCGCCGGCCGAGGCCGGCGAGCTCCTGCGGAGTGAGGTGGACCAGCGTGTCGCCGAACTGCTCGGCCTCCTTCCACTCCGGGGGGAGGGTGTGGCGGTTCTCCACGGCCCGCAGGACCCGTCGGAAGTACAGCTCGATCGCGGCTCCGCTCAGCGCGTTCGCCGCCTCGGCGACCGCCGCGTCCTCGCTGTGGTCGGGCCACTCGGTGAACTGGGCCGTCGCCCGCCACGGCTTCTCCCGCCCCTTGCCGCCGGGCGCCTGCTCGACCAGCCCGTACTTGGCGAGTATCCGCAGGTGGTACGAGCAGCTGGCGACGGATTCGCCGGTCAGCTCGGCCGCCTGGGTGGCGGTGAACGGCCCGCTGCGCCGCAGCAGCCCCACGAGGGTCATCCGGGTCGGGTGGGCGTAGGCGCGCAGGGCGCGGGGATCGGTGAGCCGGATGCTGCGCGGCTGCTGCTCAGTCATGATGTAAACATATCTTTAGAAAGACTCCTTTACAATGATCTCGACGCTGCACACGGGCGGTTCCCGGGCGTTCGCTCACGGGGACGCCACGGCGAACGTGTGCGCCGCGAGCCCTTGGCCGGCACCCGTCACCGCGATCGCCCCGTCCCGGTCCGTGCTCAGCACCCGCGCCCCGCCGGCCCGCAGCGCCCCCACCGTCAGCGGCGAGGGATGGCCGTACGGGTTGTCCCGCCCCGCCGACACCAGGGCCAGCCTCGGCCGCACCGCCCGCATCAGCCCCGGGTCCTGGTGGGCCGAACCGTGATGGGCGACCTTCAGCACGTCCACCGCGCCCAGCCCCGGATGGTCCCGCAACAGCGCCTGCTGCGCCGGGGGCTCCAGGTCACCGAGCAGCAGCAGGCGCACCCCGCCGGCGGTCCGGACGAGCAGCGTGACGCTCGCGTCATTGGGCCCCTCCGCCAGGTGCCGCCCACCGGCGGCGTGGTTCCTGGGCCACAAGACCCGCCATTCCAGCAAGCCGAGCACCCGCCGCTCCCCCGCCCCTGCCCGCACCACCGGCACCCCTGCCGCGAGCGCCGTCCGCCGCACGAACGCGGCCTGTCCGGGCGGCTCGTCGAGCCCGGTCGTCTGGATCGCGCCCACCGCCCGCCCCCGCAACACCCCCGGCAGCCCGGTGACGTGATCGGCGTGGAAGTGGGTGAGCACCAGGAGCGGGATCCGGCGCACCCCGAGGTCCCGCAGACAGCGGTCGACGGACGCCGGGTCCGGCCCGGCATCCACCACGACGGCGGTGTCCCCTCCGGCCGAGAGGACGGTGGCGTCGCCCTGGCCCACCTGGCACATCGCGAACACCCAGCCCGGCGGCGGCCATCCGGTGACCAGGCGGACCAGCGGAGGCGGCCGCACCACCGCGAGGAACAGCAGCACGGCGCAGCCCGCCCCGATCCACCGCCGTGCCGGCAACCGCCGCACCGCGAGGAGGACCAGGCCGGAGACCAGCGCCAGCAGCAGGCCGCCCCGCCAGCCGTCCGGCCAGGCCGTCTCCGCGCCGGGCAGCTCCGCCCCCGTCCGGGCCACCCGTGCGATCCACCCGGCGGGCAGACCCGCGACCCGCGCCACCGCCTCGGCCGCCCCTGGCCACACGGGCGCGAGCCCCAGGGCGGCGAACCCCAGCACCGTCGCCGGTGCCACGGCCGGCTCCGCGAGCAGGTTGGCGGGCACCGCCACCAGGCTCACCCGTGCCGCGAAGACCGCCACGACGGGCGCGCACACCGCCTGTGCCGCCAGCGTCGCCCCCAGTGCCTCGGCGATCCTGCCGGGCACCCGTCGCCGCCGCAGCGCATCGCTCCAGCCCGGGGCGACCGTGAGCAGCGCTCCCGTGGCCAGGACCGACAGCAGGAACCCGTAACTGCGCGCCAGCCAGGGGTCGTAGAGCACGAGGACCAGCACCACGGCGGCGAGCGCCGGGATCAGTGAGCGGCGCCGGCCGGTCGCGATGGCCAGCAGCGTGACGAGTCCGCACGCCGCCGCCCGCAGCACGCTCGGATCCGGGCGGCAGACCACCACGAAAGCGAGCGTCAGTCCTCCTCCGGCAAGAGCCGTGGCCCTCAGCGGGATGCCGAGCCTGGGCGCGAGCCCACCGCGCTCCGCCCGCTGGGCCGTCCCGGGTCTGCCGATCAGGAGCAGCAGGACGACGGTGAGGTTGGAACCGGAGACGGCCAGGAGGTGCGTCAGATCGGTGGCCTCGAAAGCCTCCTTCAGCTCCGGTCCGATCCGCGAGGTGTCGCCCACGACCAGCCCCGGCAGCAGGGCCCGGGCGTCCGGGGGCAGTCCGTCCGTCGCCCGCCGCAGTCCGGCGCGCAGATCACCGGCCGTGCGCTGGAGCGTGCTCGGGCGGCCCGCGATCCGGGGCGGTCCACCGCCGTCGGCCCGGAGGACCGCGGCGAAGACGTCACCGGAGCGTGCCGGCGCCAGCCTGCCCCGCACGGCGAGCCGGGTCGAGGGCAGCAGCGTCAGCCACTCCCCCCTGCCCTCGCCCGCGGGCACGAGGACCAGGACCGGTGCCCTCGTCCGGTGCGTGGTGCCGTCCCGGTCCCGGACCCTTGTCACCTCACCCGTCACGACCACGAGGCCGGGCGCCGCCCGGCCGCCGTCCACCCCGGGCCGGATGAGCCGCGGGTCGGCGGTGACCGTCACCTCGGTCTCCACCCGGCCGCCGACGGCGGCGAGTTCGGGCACGGGGCCGCGCCGTAGGTCGGCCGCGTGCAGACCACCGGAGGCGGCACCCGCGGCGGCACAGAGCAGGACCCCGGCACAGGCGGTCGCCCGCAGTCCGCGCCGCGCGGCCGGCACCAGCAGCAGCGCCGCCCCGGCCAGGCAGAGCAGCACGCCCGCGAGCGTCCACCAGCCGGCGACCCCCACAGCGAGCGCGGCACCGCCCCATGCGGCCAGGGCCGGCGGGACGAGCCGCAGATCGGCCGGGCCCTCGTCCCGGGGGGCCGCCTCGCGGAGGTCCTCGCTCATGGCCGGACCAGCGGTGCGAGCTCCGCGAACCGGCGTTCGCCGATGCCGTTGACGTCCCGGAGTTCGGCGACCGACCGGAACCCGCCGTGCCGGGCGCGGTGTTCGACGATGTGCCGGGCGAGCACGGGGCCCACCCCGGGCAGCTCGTCGAGCTGTTCCGCGGTCGCCGCATTGAGGCTCAGCGGGCTCGTCGGGCTCGGTGGCCCCAGTCCCGCACCCGACCCCGTGCCGGCCGCTCCCCCGGCTCCCGCACCGCTCGGCCCCGCCGGGAGTCCGACCACGACCTGTTCACCGTCCTGCAGCACCCGGGCCCGGTTGAGACCGGTCAGGTCCGTGCCCGGCCGGATCCCGCCGGCCGCGCGCAGGGCATCGGTAACGCGCGACCCGGCGGGCAGGGTGAACACCCCGGGCCGGCGCACCTTGCCCCCGACATCCACCACGACCACCGCACCCGCTGCCGGGCCGGCACCCGCCCCGGCCCCCGTGCCCGGCCCCGTCGGTACGGAGGGCACGGAAGACCCGGCGGACGTGAGAGACCCGGTCGGCCCGGACTCCGGGAGCGAGGGCGTGGCCCCGGGCAGGGGCCGGGCCGCCACGACGACCTCGGGCGCCCTGACCTGCTGGGGCCGGCCCGTCCAGAAGGAGGCTCCCGCGACGCCGGCACCCACGACCAGGACCACCGCGAGCGCCGCAAGCGAGCGCCGCTCCAGGCCGCACCGGGACTGGACCCACAGCGGCAGCCGCTCGCGCACCGCGAGCCGTAACCTCTCCGCGCGCCGCATGGGCGGCTCCGGTCCCGCCCGCTCCCCCGTGGCAGGTCCGGCCGGCTCCGGGGGCCTCGGGGCGGGCGGCGGAGGCGACGACGCCGGGAACAGTGCCTCGCCCCGTCGTCGCACCGTCTCCGGCGCCGGTCGTGCCGGACGAGTCGCCCCCGCCGTCCGTGGGGGCCGCCGTGCGGCGCGGCCGTCCGATCCCGGGGCCCGCCCGGGCCCGCTGGTCGCCGTACCGCGTCCTGATCCGATGTGTGTGCGAAGAGTCATGGATCCGACGGTAGGCAGCTTCACCGGAATCCGCTGAGACGCCTCAAATCCGGTGGACAACCACCCAGTTGTGGATAACTCCACCACCCGAACGAGGGACGGCACGAGGGACGCCACGGGACGGCACGCGGCAGGAAGCACGGCCAGGGACCGGAACGCCTCGTGGCCCGGCCGCGGATCAGCGCGGCGAGACGACCACCGCGAGCAGACCCGGTCCGGTGTGGGCGCCGATGACCGCGCCGACCTCGGTGACCTGGAGCTCCCCGAGGTCCGGCAGCCGCGCCAGCAGCCGCTCGGCCAGGGCGGCGGCCCGCTCGGGCGCGCACAGGTGGTGCACGGCCACGTCCACGGGGCCGGCTCCGGCCCGCTCGACCGCGATCTCCTCCAGCCGCGCGATCGCCTTCGACGCCGTCCGCACCTTCTCCCGCAGTTCGATCCGCCCGCCGTCGAGTTCGAGCAGCGGCTTCACGGCCAGCGCGGATCCGAAGAGGGCCTGCGCCGCCCCGATGCGCCCGCCGCGCCGCAGGTAGTCGAGCGTGTCGACGTAGAAGAAGGCGGAGGTGTTCGAGGCCCGCTTCTCGGCCGCCGCCGCGGCCTCGTCGACCGAGCCGCCCGCCTCGGCGACCTCGGCCGCGGCCAGCGCGCAGAAGCCCAGCGCCATTCCCATCATCCGCGTGTCGACGACCCGGACCGGCACGGGCGCGTCCCGGGCGGCCAGCACGGCGGCGTCGTAGGTGCCGGAGACCTCGGCGGACAGGTGGAGCGAGACGATGCCCTGGGCCCCGGCCTCGGCGGCGGCGCGGTAGGTCTCGGCGAAGACCTCGGGCGCGGGCCGCGAGGTGGTCACCGAGCGCCGCTTCTGCAGCGCTTCCGCGAGCGAGCGGGCCGAGATCTCCGTGCCCTCCTCCAGCGCGCGGTCCCCGATGACGACGGTGAGCGGAACGGCCGTGATGGCGTGCCGCTCCATCGCCTCGGGTGGCAGGTAGGCCGTGGAATCGGTGACGATCGCGACATGCCGGGACATGAGCGGGAGGTTACCCGCCGAGGCCGCCGCGCGGCAGCCCGGGCCCCGTCAGCGCTCTCCCGCGCGGCTCCCGGAGCCGCGCCCGGCCGGCCGCCGGGGCAGGTCTCAGGTGGTGCTCTCCGGGCGGGTGGACTTCTGCCACGGGTACGCCGTCAGACGGGGGTCGGGGCCGGTGATCGCCTGCGGCTGCTCGGGCGCCGCGGCCTCCGGTCCCGGCGCGGCCGCTCCCCGCTGTCCCGGAGCCGTGGCCTCGCCCGGGCCGTCGGTGTGGGTCCAGTGGCGCAGGGCGCCCGCCTCCATGTCGATCTGGGCGCTCAGCGAGGAGAGGTCGTCCTGGGCGAACTGGCGGGCCCGGTCGCGCGCCGCGAAGCGCAGCGCGTCGGCGGAGTGGGTGATCTGCTCGGTGCGCCGGCGGAGATCGGGCAGCTGTCCGGCGACGTGGGCCCGGTCCGGCTCGCGCTCCAGCCTCTTGAGGTCCTCGTCCAGCTCCCGCCCATGGGCGGTCAGCCGCTGGAAGAGGTCCAGGGACTCCCTCAGGGACGCGTCCTCGGCGACGCCCGCCTCCAGCGCGTCCTGGGTGGCGCGCATCGAGGTGCGCAGCGAGAGCCGCAGCTGGGCCAGCTCGCCGGCGACGCCGGTGTGGCCGAAGCTCTTGGCCCGCAGCGTGGTGTCCTCGACCGTGCGCTTGGCCTGGTCGATGGTGCGGTCGACGCCGCGCTTGGCAGCCTTGGCCACCTTCACCGTGGCATAGACCCCGAGCGCCACGAAGGCGACGAAGAGCAATGCCAAGATCGTGATCAAGGCTTCCATGTGGCTCGCCCCTCCGGCCTCGATTGTGGTTCCTCCACGGTAAACGGAAGGGGCAGGCCGACGGTTCCAGGGGAACCCCCAACCTGCCCCCAGCCTCCCCCTAGGGGAAGACCCGGTGGTCGTCGTCCGGCCGTCAGCCGGCCACGATGTTGACCAGCTTCGGCGCACGGACGATCACCTTGCGGATCGCCGCGCCGCCCAGCGCGGCGACCACGGCCGGGTCACCGAGCGCCAGGGCCTCCAGGTCCGCGTCGCTGATGGACGGAGAGACCTCCAGACGCGCCTTGACCTTGCCCTTGATCTGCACGACGCAGGTCACGGTCTCGTCCACGACGTACGCCGGGTCGGCGACGGGGAAGTCCTGGTGCACGACCGAGTCGGTGTGGCCGAGGCGGTGCCACAGCTCCTCCGCGATGTGCGGGGCCAGCGGGGCGACCAGCAGCACCAGCTGCTCGGCGACCTGCCGGGACACCGGACCGCCGGACTTGGTCAGGTGGTTGTTCAGCTCGGTGATCTTGGCGATGGCGGTGTTGAAGCGCATCGCGACCATGTCCTGGGAGACGCCGTCGATCGCCTTGTGCAGGGCCCGCAGGGTGTCCTCGTCGGCCGGCTCGTCGACGACGGTGACCTCACCGGTCGTCTCGTCGACGACGTTGCGCCACAGCCGCTGCAGCAGGCGGTACTGGCCGACGACCGCGCGGGTGTCCCACGGGCGCGAGACGTCCAGGGGGCCCATGGCCATCTCGTACAGGCGCAGGGTGTCGGCACCGTACTCGGAGCAGATCTCGTCGGGAGTGACCGCGTTCTTCAGGGACTTGCCCATCTTGCCCAGGACGCGGCTGACCTTCTCGCCCTGGTACCAGAACGCGCCGTCGCGCTCCTCGACCTCGGCGGCCGGGACGGCGATGCCGCGGGAGTCCCGGTAGACGAAGGCCTGGATCATGCCCTGGTTGTACAGCTTGTGGAACGGCTCGGCCGAGGAGATGTGGCCCAGGTCGAACAGGACCTTGGACCAGAAGCGGGCGTACAGCAGGTGCAGCACGGCGTGCTCGGCACCGCCGACGTACAGGTCGACGCCACCGGTGGGCATGCCCTCGCGCGGGCCCATCCAGTACTGCTCGATCGCCGGGTCGACCAGCTTCTCGTCGTTGTGCGGGTCCAGGTAGCGCAGCTCGTACCAGCAGGAACCGGCCCAGTTGGGCATGGTGTTGGTCTCGCGGCGGTACTTCTTGGGGCCGTCGCCCAGGTCCAGGGTGACGTTGACCCAGTCCTCGTTGCGGGACAGCGGGGTCTCCGGCTGGGTGTCCGCGTCGTCCGGGTCGAAGGTGCGCGGCGAGTAGTCGTCGACCTCCGGCAGCTCCAGCGGCAGCATCGACTCGGGCAGCGAGTGGGCGACGCCGTCCTCGTCGTAGACGATCGGGAAGGGCTCGCCCCAGTAGCGCTGGCGGCTGAACAGCCAGTCGCGCAGACGGAAGTTGACCGTGCCCTCGCCGATGCCGCGGTCGGCCAGCCAGGCGGTGATCCGCTCCTTGGCCTCGACGACGCCCAGGCCGTCCAGGGAGACCTCCGCGTTGGCGGAGTTGATCAGCTTGGCCTCGTACGAGGAGAAGGCGTCGTCCCAGGCGGCCGGGTCGGTGCCGCGGTCGTCGCTCGGCTCCACGACGCAGCGCATCGGCAGCTCGAAGGCGCGCGCGAAGGCGAAGTCGCGGGAGTCGTGCGCCGGGACGGCCATGATCGCGCCGGTGCCGTAGCCCATCAGGACGTAGTCGGCGATGAAGACGGGGACCTGCTCGCCGCTGACCGGGTTGGTCGCGTACGCGCCGGTGAAGACGCCGGTCTTCTCCTTGGCCTCGGCCTGCCGCTCGACGTCCGACTTCGAGGCGGCCTGCTTGCGGTAGGCGTCGACGGCCTCGGCGGGGGTGGCGTGACCGCCGGTCCACACCTCGTGCGTGCCCTCGGGCCAGGCGGCCGGGACGATCTTCTCGACCAGGTCGTGCTCGGGGGCCAGCACCATGTAGGTGGCGCCGAACAGGGTGTCCTGGCGGGTGGTGAAGACGGTGATCGCTCCGGCGTCGCCGACCTGGAAGTCGACCCGGGCGCCCTCGGAGCGGCCGATCCAGTTGCGCTGCTGCAGCTTGATGGCCTCGGGCCAGTCCAGCGCGTCCAGGTCGTCCAGCAGGCGGTCCGCGTAGGCGGTGATGCGCATGTTCCACTGGCGCAGCTTGGCTTTGAAGACGGGGAAGTTGCCGCGCTCGGAGCGGCCGTCGGCGGTGACCTCCTCGTTGGCCAGGACGGTGCCCAGGCCGGGACACCAGTTGACCGGCGCGTCGGAGGCGTACGCCAGACGGTACTCGCCCAGGACGTCGGCGCGCTCGACGGCGCTCAGGGCGCTCCAGTCACGGCCGCCGGGAACCTCGCGGGTGCCGTTCTCGAACTGCTCGACCAGCTCGGCGATGGGGCGGGCCTTCTTCGCCTCGTCGTCGTACCAGGAGTTGAAGATCTGCAGGAAGATCCACTGGGTCCACTTGTAGTAGTCCGGGTCGATCGTGGCGAACGACCGGCGCTTGTCGTGGCCCAGGCCCAGCCGGCGCAGCTGGACCTTCATGTTCTCCATGTTGGCCTCGGTGGACACGCGCGGGTGCGTGCCGGTCTGCACGGCGTACTGCTCGGCCGGCAGTCCGAAGGCGTCGAAGCCCAGGGTGTGCAGGACGTTGTGCCCGGTCATGCGCGCGTGGCGGGCGAAGACGTCGGTGGCGATGTAGCCCAGCGGGTGACCGACGTGCAGACCCGCACCGGAGGGGTACGGGAACATGTCCATGATGAACTTCTTGGGGCGGGCCGCCACGGCCGCGTCCCCGGCCAGGTCACCGGTGGGGTTCGGGGCCTCGTAGGTGCCCTCGGCGTCCCAGGCGTCCTGCCAGCGTGCCTCGATGTCGGCGGCCACGGCCGCCGTGTAGCGATGCGGGGCCGCCGTCTCGGCAGCCGTGTTGATCTCGGTCATGATCCTTGAAGCTCCATCGATCGTCTCTGCCCACTGCCAGCAACTGCCACGAAATGAAAAAACCCCTCGCACAGGAGGGGACGCCGCGCCGATGCCGACCGGATCTTCATCCGTCGGGACTGATCAGCGCGGCTCGCTAAGCAGAAGGCGTACGGCACGCATGGCGTCAGGGTACCGCAGGGCCCGAGCGGGCCGCACCGGCGTTCCGGGGGGTGACACGCGAAGAAGCGGGCCGTCCGTCTGGACGACCCGCTTCTCTCCTGTGGAGCTAAGGAGAATTGAACTCCTGACCTCTTGCATGCCATGCAAGCGCTCTACCAACTGAGCTATAGCCCCGTGCGAGGGATTCACAGTACCGCAGAAGCGGTGCGAACCGACCCTCCCGGGCGGCCCGCTTCCCTTCTGTGGAGCTAAGGAGAATTGAACTCCTGACCTCTTGCATGCCATGCAAGCGCTCTACCAACTGAGCTATAGCCCCTCACGTCCACCGCTCCGGCTGCTGCCGCGGCGACGGACAGAACAGTAACCGGCCCCCGGACCGTTCTCCAAATCCGTTTCTCCGGGGCCCCGCGGCCGGCCGGGTAGGGTCGCCGACTGTGTCCGTCTCCGTGCCCTCCCCCACCCGCGCCCGGTCCCTCGCCGTGGCCGCGGCGGTCTGTCTGTTCTCCTTCGCGGCCTTCTGGGCGGCGCAACGCCTCGCGCACGTGAACATGCTCGACGTGATGGTCTACCGGGCGGAGGCCGAGACGCTGCGGGCCGGAGGCGACCTGTACGCGATGCGCGCCACGTCGGCGAACCTCGCCATGACCTATCCGCCGTTGGCGGCCGTCCTGTTCCTGCCGCTGACCCTGGTGAGCGTCCCGCTGATGCGGACCCTCTCCACCGCCGGAAACCTGCTCCTGCTGCTGGCGCTGGTCCAGCTGTCGCTCCAGCTCGTGCGCCCGGCGCTGTCCCGCGCCGGATCCCGTGCCGATCTGTGGCGTACGGCACTGTGGGTGGCCGCCGTCGTGGTCTGGTGCGAGCCGGTGTGGACGACGCTGCGGTACGGGCAGATCAACCTGCTCGTCGCGGTGGCGGTGCTGTGGGACCTGACCCGCCGCGAGGGGAGCCGCTGGGCCGGCGCGGGCATCGGGCTCGCCACGGCGGTGAAGCTCACCCCGGGCCTCTTCGTGGTCCTGCTCCTCGCCGCCGGCCTGCTGCTGTGGCGCCGGGACCGGGCCCTCAACCAGTGGCTGCGGACGGCGCTGACGGCGACCGGGGTCTTCCTCGGGACGACACTGACCATGGCGCTGGTCCTGCCCGCCGACTCCAGGACGTTCTGGACCCGGACCCTGTTCGAGACGGGCCGGGTCGGCCACGCCGAGGAGACCGCCAACCAGTCCCTGAGCGGCGTCCTCGCCCGGCTGATGCACACCGACGCGCCGGGCCTGTGGTGGGTGGCGGCCGCGGCCCTCCTCGGCGGCGCGGCGATGGTGCTGGCGATACGGGCCGCGCTCCGCGGCGACAAGGCGGTGGCCGTGGTCGTCACCGCGTTCACGGCGCTGATGATCAGCCCGATCTCCTGGTCCCACCACTGGGTGTGGTGCGTGCCGCTGCTGATCCTGCTGTACGACCGCTCCACGCGCGCGTGGCCGGTGACGGGAGCGGTCGCGCTGGCCTTCGCCTCGTTCGCGCTGTGGTGGGTGCCGCACGACCCGGGCCGCCCCGAACTGCACCAGAACGCCGGTCAGATGCTGCTCTCGGCGGTCTATCCGCTGACGGCGACGGCGGTCTTCGCCGGCTACGCGCTGGCGCGGTGGCGGGCGCGGACGCCGCGGACGGTCACCGGCCGGGCCGCCGGGGCCACGGCCGGGGCGGCGGAGTCCGGGACCGCGGCCGCGGGGCGGGAGCCTCAGGCCGTGGCGAAGGAGTAGAACCGCTTCAGGGTGCAGTGCTCGTCGAGGAGCCGGCCGTAGATCGGCTCCCCCTCGAGCTCACGGTAGGTCTCGATGGGGTCGCCTTTTATGATCAGCGCCCGCGCGCACTCCTCGCACCAGTACTGGAACTCCGGGTTGACCGGATCCATGTCGCGGACGATGGGCGTACCGCTGCCGCACCAGTCGCACTTCCGCCTGTGAGCACCCATCACTCGGCTCCACAAGAGCACGGGGAACGGTCGAGCCGGGCCCGTGGCACCGGGGCGGCATCCGAGACGGCATCGGCTGTGATCTCCTCGGCACCGTCCACGGCCATGCGAGCTCCCTCCCGTCCGGACCCTCGTCCCCTCCGGCGGTCCGATTCTGCCATGGCCCCGCAAGAGGGGCAGCGCCGTCGGCGGACCGGGCGCGGGACGGGAGAGCTGACGAAACGACGAATCCCGCCCCCACTGGGGACGGGATCCGGTGACTGTGGAGCTAAGGAGAATTGAACTCCTGACCTCTTGCATGCCATGCAAGCGCTCTACCAACTGAGCTATAGCCCCTCGTGTTCTTCGCGCTCCGCGCTGCGAACAAGAAGAACTTTAGCCTGTGACCTGCCGGAAAGTGAAATCGGGGTCCGGCAGGCCGCCGACGGGGTCAGTCGTCGTCGCCGAGGACGGGCTCCGGCAGCGTTCCGGCGTTGTGCTCCAGCAGGCGCCAGCCGCGCGCGCCCTCACCGAGGACGGACCAGCAGCAGTTCGACAGGCCGCCCAGGCTCTCCCAGTGGCGGGCCTCCAGGTCGAGCAGCCGGCCGATGGTGGTGCGGATGGTGCCGCCGTGGCTGACCACGACGAGCGTGCCGTCCACGGGGAGCTTCTCGGCGTGCGCCAGGACCACCGGGGCGGCCCGGTCGGCCACCTCGGTCTCCAGCTCGCCGCCGCCCCGGCGCACCGGCTCGCCGCGCTTCCAGGCGGCGTACTGCTCGCCGAACCGCGCGGTGATCTCGTCGTGGGTCAGCCCCTGCCACTCCCCCGCGTACGTCTCGCGCAGGGCGGAGTCGTGCGCGACGGCGAGACCGGTGAGCGCGGAGAGCTCGGCGGCCGTGGCCGCCGCCCGCTTGAGGTCGGAGGACACGATGGCGTCCGGCTTCAGCGCGGCGAGCAGCCGGGCGGCCCGGCGCGCCTGGGCGACGCCGGCCTCGGTCAGCTCGATGTCCGTGGAACCCTGGAAGCGGCGCTCCAGGTTCCACGAGGTCTGGCCGTGACGCCACAGCACGATGCGGCGGCCCGCGCCGCCCTTGCCGCTGGTCAGCTCAGCTCACCGTCCGTTCCGTCGGTGCCCATCAGGCGGGCGTGCTCCTCCGCCTTGCCGCGCGTCTTCTGCGCGTCCTCGGGCAGCGGCAGCTCGGGGCAGTCCTTCCACAGCCGCTCGAGGGCGTAGAAGACGCGCTCCTCGCTGTGCTGGACGTGGACCACGATGTCGACGTAGTCGAGGAGGATCCAGCGGGCGTCGCGGTCGCCCTCGCGGCGCACCGGCTTGGCGCCGAGCTCCTTGAGCAGCCGCTCCTCGATCTCGTCGACGATCGACTTGACCTGGCGGTCGTTGGGTGCGGAGGCGAGCAGGAAGGCGTCGGTGATCGACAGCACGTCGCTGACGTCGTACGCGATGATGTCGTGCGCGAGCCGGTCGGCCGCCGCCTGGGCGGCGGTGGTGACGAGTTCGATGGAGCGGTCCGTGGCGGTCACATGCAGGCTTTCGTCGGCGGTCAGAGACACCTCAAGGGTCTCATGTACCGCCGACGGGCCCGAAAAGGATTATCGAAGAGTCATCGGCCGGCGCCGGGGATCTTGTAGTCCTGGCCCAGGACGACGGTGACCTCGGCGTTTCCGGCGGGCTTGCCCTTGGTGACGGAGCCGGCCGGCAGACCGAGCGTCTTGGCGACCTCCGAGGCGGTCGCCTTGTGGGCGTCGTCCCCGTAGACGACCTGGGACTTCTCCTCCGTGCCGGCCTTGGTGCCGCCGACCACCGCGTAGCCGCCGTTGATCAGGACCACGCGGGCCGCCTCGGTGGCGTCCTCGCCGGTGGCGTCGCGGATCGCGACCCGGGTCGCCGCACCCTGCTCCGGGGCGCTGACCTTGCCGCCGAGGATGTCCTCGACCACGCTGTCGCCGGTGGCCTCGCTGAGGGAACCGTCGGGCTCGACGGGCAGCAGCGCGGTCTTGTAGTCGCCGACCTTGGCGTGTTCGGCGAGCTTGGCGAGGGAGGCGCCGAGGTCCTTCTCGGGCAGGGAGGGGTCGAGGATCTGCGCGAGGGTCTCGACGGTGACCGTGGCGGCCTTGGGGTCGTCGGAGATCTTCCGCAGGACGCCGTACATGACCTGGCCGAAGCGCTGGAGCTGCTTGGCCTCGGCCTCGCCGGGCGCGCGGTAGGTGGCGTAGGCGACGGCGGCGCGGCCGTTGAGCGTCTGGTTCTCGCCCTTCTTGACCAGCGGCTCGGCGCCCGGCTTCTCGCCGGGCACGTCGGTGTCGGTGGTGATGTCGATGTTGCTGACGAGCTCGACCAGGTTCTCCAGGTACGGGGTGTCGAGCCGCCAGGTGCCCGCGATCTTCGCGCCGAGGAGGTTGCCGATCGCCTCCCGGGTGCCACTGGAGCCGTCGTCCTCGACGGACTTGGCGAGGGTGGTGGTGGCGCCCTCGTCGTCGGCGACGGCGAGGGAGTTGGGGAGCAGGACGGTGGTGCCCTGCTTGGTGGTGGCGTTGTTCACCAGGAGGGCGGTGGAGGTGCCGCCGCTCTTGGTGTGGTGGAGGTGGACGACGATGGTGTCCCGCTGCTGCGGTCCGGTGGCCGTGTTGCGCTGCTGCTCGTCGCCGCCCGTGAAGGGGAGCCGGCCGGCCGACCACAGGTAGCCGACGCCGCCGACGACGGCGAGCGCGAGGACGACGACGAGGGCGACGACGCGGTTGCGTCCCTTGCGACGGGCCTCCTCGCGCCGCTCGGAGCGGCTCTCGGTGAACTTCAGCCAGTCGATGACGTCTTCGGAGTCCTCGTCGGGCTCCTCGATGAACGAGAACTGCTCGGTGCGGTACGCGCGCCCGTCGTCCTCCGGCGCCGGGCGCGGCCCGGGCACGGCGGCGGACGGGGCGGGTTCCGGCGCCGGGGCGGGCTCCGGCGGAGCGGGAGTGGGAGCGGGCTCGGTCTGTACGGCCCACTGCTGTCCGGTGCCGTACTGCTGCTGGTAGTCGTAGCCGGGCTGCTGGGCGTACGGGTCGTAGCCGTAGTCCTGCTGCTGGGGCGGCTGCACGTGGTGCTGGGGCGGCTGCTGCGGTGCCTGGGGCTGCTGGACCGGCTGCTGCTGCCCGTACGGGTCGTACCCGTAGTCCTGGGCCGGGGGCTGGGCCTGGGCGTGCTGCTGCCCGTACGGGTCGTAGTGCTGCTGCGGGACCTGCTGCTGGTACACCGGCTGCCCGTACTCGTCGTAGCCGATGATCTGCGGCTGCGGATAGTACGGGTCGTACGGGTTCTGCTGGTCGTTCACCGGTGCCCCTCCCCGAGGCTCACTCGCCGCGGTACAACTGGCGCTTGTCGATGTAGCGCACCACACCGTCCGGGACCAAGTACCAGACCGGGTCGCCCTTGGCGACCCGTGCCCGGCAGTCGGTGGAGGAGATGGCGAGCGCGGGGACCTCGACCAGGGACACGCCTCCCTTGGGCAGTCCGTCGTCGGTGAGGTCGTGACCCGGTCGGGTGACGCCGATGAAGTGGGCGAGCGCGAACAGTTCCTCGGCGTCGCGCCAGGTGAGGATCTGCGAGAGCGCGTCGGCGCCGGTGATGAAGAACAGGTCCGAATCGGTGTTGAGGGAGCGCAGGTCCCGCAGGGTGTCGATGGTGTACGTCGGGCCGCCCCGGTCGATGTCGATGCGGCTGACGGAGAACTGCGGGTTGGACGCGGTGGCGATGACCGTCATCAGATAGCGGTCCTCGGCCGCCGAGACGGCCTTGTGGCTCTTCTGCCACGGCTGCCCGGTCGGCACGAACACCACCTCGTCGAGGTGGAACAGGGCGGCCACCTCACTGGCGGCCACCAGGTGTCCGTGGTGGATCGGATCAAACGTTCCGCCCATCACGCCGAGGCGGCGTTTGCCGCGACCGCCAGTAGGCACTTCCTGCTCTCCCATGCGTGCAGAGCCTACTGGCACGGCGGCGGACGCCGGATCAGCGGCCTCGGGGCTCAGCGGTCGCGGTTGAAGCGGGTCGTGATCCACAGCAGCAGGAGCAGGGCGGCGAGGGAGCCGAAACCGGTGAGGTACGGGTTGAGGCTTTCGTGGTTGCCGCCGTGCTCGGCGCCCCCCTCGGAGGCGAGCGTGACCAGGTTGGCGGCAGTGGCGTGGAGGCTCATCTTCGGCAGGACCTTCGATCGGGGATGGGAGCGAGACTTCGCGCACATCGTATGCGGCACGTCGCGGCGTGCTCACGCCGACTCAGGCGTTGGCGTCGCCGGGGCCGTCGGCGGGCTTCGTCCCGGTGCGGTCCGCGCGACGGTCCGGGCCGCCGGTCGCGCTGCCGCCGGGGGCGCCGTGCGGGCCGCTGCCAGGGGCTGCGTCCGTGCCGCCGCCCGGGTCGCCGTCCGCGCCCTTGCCATAGCCGCGCAGCAGGAACCAGGCGAGGAGGACCGCGCCCACCATCGAGGCGAGGAGCACGATCCGGAGCGTGTCGCCCGGGCCCTGCTCCTTCGTCGCGGCGAGCAGGACGGTGACGGCGGCGGTCGCGGTGTCCGTCATGGCGGTGGTGCTCCTCGCTTGTCCAGGGTGCCCGAGTTATCCACAGGCTCCGGCATACGGTAGTCGCCTCGCCTAGGCTGGGTCGCGTCAGGGGGACGAGCACCGACTCGTACGAACAGGGGGCATCCATGACCGAGAACCACCAGGGGAATCTGCCCGGCAGGCAGCGCAAGCGCTTCCCGGACATCTCCTCGCGGGCCTACGAGCACCCGGCCGACCGCTCGGCGCTCGTGGCGCTGCGCAAGCTCAGCGGCTTCGACACCGTGTTCAAGGCGCTGAGCGGGCTGCTGCCCGAGCGCAGCCTGCGACTGCTGTTCCTCTCCGACTCCGTGCGGGTGAGCGACGCGCAGTTCTCCCACCTCAACGACATGCTGAGGGACGCCTGTTACATCCTGGACCTGGAGAAGGTCCCGCCGATGTACGTGACGCAGGACCCGAAGCCGAACGCGATGTGCATCGGCCTGGACGAGCCGATCATCGTGGTCACCACCGGCCTGGTGGAGCTGCTCGACGAGGAGGAGATGCGGGCGGTCGTCGGCCACGAGGTGGGCCACGCGCTGTCGGGTCACTCCGTGTACCGGACGGTCCTGCTCTTCCTCACCAGTCTGGCGCTCAAGGTCGCCTGGATCCCCCTGGGGAACGTGGCCGTCATGGCGATCGTGACCGCGCTGCGCGAGTGGTTCCGCAAGTCCGAGCTGTCCGCCGACCGGGCGGGGCTCCTCGTGGGCCAGGACCTCCAGGCGTCGATGCGCGGCCTGATGAAGATCGCGGGCGGCAACCACCTCCACGAGATGAACGTGGACGCGTTCCTCGCCCAGGCCGACGAGTACGAGAAGGGCGGCGACCTGCGCGACTCCGTGCTGAAGATCCTGAACGTGCTGCCGCGCTCGCACCCCTTCACCACGGTGCGCGCCGCCGAGCTGAAGAAGTGGTCGGAGACCCGTGACTTCCAGCGGATCATGGACGGCCACTACCCGAAGCGCACGGAGGACAAGGACACCTCGGTGACCGATTCCTTCCGCGAGTCCGGGCGGCACTACGCGGAGTCGGTGCGCACCAGCAAGGATCCGCTGATGAAGCTGGTCACCGACATAGCCGGTGGTGCCGGGGACCTGGCGGGCGATCTCGGCGGGAAGCTGTTCGGCCGCTTCGGCGGCGGCAACGGCGGCGACGACACCGGCGGTCAGCGGGCCAAGGGCTCCCAGGGCGGCGACAGCGGGCCGGCCGGCGACGGGACCGGCGAGCGGGGTCAGGGCGAGGGCTGAGCGCGGGGCGCCAGGGTGCCGCAGAGCGGGGCGGTGGCCGGACGGTCCGTGGCGTACGGGTCGGTGACCGCCTGCCGGTCCCGGTCGGCGGCCCGTTCGCCGGCCAGCAGCGGGCGCAGCGCGCCGGTGGTGTCGCCGTCGCAGGACTGCGGGCCGGCCCGGACGGTGCTGGTGACCAGTTCGGCGCGGTGCATCCGCAGGTCCTCGCGGTCGAAGCGGAAGCGCAGCTCGCGGTGGACGGTGTACAGCGAGGCCCGCGGGGCCGGGCCGCTGCCGGAGGCGGCGGGCCGGACGGCGTAGGTGAAGGTGTGGTCCGCCGTGACCTCCAGGTGGTCGGTGTTGATCTCCGCGAAGCGGAGGGTGCCCTGGACGCGGACGGCCGGGTCGGCGAGGGTGACGCGCCGCGGGTCGAAGCGGACCAGCCAGCCGGAGACGGCGTGCCGGCCGTCGTCCCTCGGGGATTCGACGCTTCGGTCGAACTGTTCCTGCTGGTCCGGGTCGACGAGCAGGCGGGGCGGGCGGACGGTCGCGCCGGTCAGGACGCCGGGTTCGAGGGAGGAGGCCACCAGGTAGTCCTTGGCGATGCCGAGGGCGGTCATGACCTGGTTCTCGGAGAAGTGCCCGGTGCGGCCGGTCGGGGGGAGCGTGATGCCCGCGGCGCCGACGCGTTGTCCGGCGGCGGGGCTGCGGGCGAAGAGCCGGGCGGGTTCGCCGCCCGGCACGGGACCCTGCGGGGCGAGCGGGACCAGTGTGGTGCGCAGTGCTTCGGCCGGCTGGTCGACGGGCGGCTGGTAGGGGTTGCGGACGCCGAGGTAGACCGCGGTGCCGAAGGCCAGCAGGATCAGCAGGACGAGGAGCAGGGCCTGCCGGGAGCCGCCGCCGCGGCTCTGCGGGGCGGGCAGGGTGCGGACCGCCTGGGCGTGCTCTCCCATCCGTTCCTGGGCGGAGAACTCCTGGAGCCGGGCAGCGCGGACGAACGCCTCGTCGAAGACGACGGCTCGGTACTCGTCCTCACCGCCGGGGACACCCTCGGGGGTCCCCTCAGGCGGGTCGCCACGGCCTGCCATACCTTCAGGGTAGGTCGGCGGGGGTCCCGGTAAACGCCCAGGTACACGACAACTTCGGAAGATTTCGGACGCCGCTGCGGCGAACGGGCGAGGGACCTGCCCGGACCCGCGGGGGGCCTGCTCTAGCGGGCGCCGGGGACGGCGGGGACGGCGGCCGCGGTGGGGGCCGCAGGGGGCTTGTCCACGCCGGTGGTGGCCGGGGGGACGCGGTCCTGGCGGTTGGCGGAGGCGCCGCGGTAGACCGCGCTGAAGGCGAGGGCCACCATGCCGACTCCCATCACGAGGGCGAGCACCCAGGCCACCGGGCGGTGCCAGCGGGCGCTGCCGCGGTAGGGCCGCAGGGCGCCGCCGTGCGGCCCGTAGGGGCCGAACTCGTCGTCCTCGTCGTCCGGGTCGTAGCCGTCGGCGAAGCGGCCGCGGTCGTGGGTCTCGTCGTAGGGCTCGTCGTCCGCGAGCCCGGCGACGGCCCGGGCGCGGGCGGCCTCCGCCTCGGCGCGGGCCTGGGCCGCGGCGAGCAGCCGCTCGACGGCGGTCGGCTCGTGGATCTCGGCCGCCCGTACGAAGTCCTCGTCGAAGACCACGGGGGCGAAATCCTCGTGGGCGCCTCCGCGGTCGACAGAGTCCTCGGGGTCTCCGCCGTCCTGAAACGGCCTGCCCCCCACGTCGTCCGGCACGGGTTCAGAGTAGACCGGGAAGGGGGTTTTGGGCAGGGAGAGCGCGAACTGTCCCTGCCCTCGGCCTTCGTCCGAAAGAGGGGCGTCGGTTACCGGACGTGACCGTCGCCGGTCACGATGTACTTGGTGGAGGTGAGCTCGGGAAGGCCCATGGGGCCGCGGGCGTGCAGCTTCTGGGTGGAGATGCCGATCTCGGCGCCGAAGCCGAACTGTCCGCCGTCCGTGAAGCGGGTGGAGGCGTTCACGGCGACCGTGGTCGAGTCGACCAGCTGGGTGAATCGGCGGGCCGCGGCCTGCGAGGTGGTGACGATGGCCTCGGTGTGGCCGGAGGACCAGAGCCGGATGTGCTCGACGGCCTTGTCGAGGGAGTCGACCACGGCGGCGGCGATGTCGTAGGAGAGGTACTCGGTCTCCCAGTCCTCCGGTGTGGCCGGGACGACGGTGGCCTTGCCGCCCTCCGCGTGGGCGAGGACCCGCTCGTCGGCGTGGACGGTGACGCCGGCCTCCGCCAGGGCGTCCAGGGCCCTCGGCAGGAAGGTGTCGGCGATGTCCTTGTGGACCAGGAGGGTCTCGGCGGCGTTGCAGACGCTGACCCGGTGGGCCTTGGAGTTGACCAGGATGTCGACGGCCATGTCCAGGTCGGCCTCGGCGTCCACGTAGACGTGGCAGTTGCCGGTGCCGGTCTCGATGACCGGGACGGTGGACTCCTCGACGACCGTCTTGATCAGCGAGGCGCCGCCGCGCGGGATGAGGACGTCGACGAGGCCGCGGGCCCGCATCAGCTCGCGTACCGAGTCGCGGGACTCGCCGGGCACGAGCTGGATGGCGTCGGCGGGCAGTCCGGCGCCTCCGACGGCGTCGCGCAGGACCTTCACCAGGGCGGTGTTGGACGAGTACGCGGAGGAGGAACCGCGCAGCAGGACGGCGTTGCCGGACTTGAGGCAGAGGGCGGCGGCGTCGACGGTCACGTTGGGCCGGGCCTCGTAGATGATGCCGACGACGCCGAGGGGGACGCGGATCTGGCGCAGGTCGATGCCGTTGGGAAGGGTCGAGCCGCGGACGACCTCGCCGACCGGGTCGGGCAGGGCGGCCACGTGCCGGACGTCGGCGGCGATGGCCCGCACCCGCTCGGGGGTGAGGGTGAGCCGGTCGATGATGGCCTCGCTGGTGCCGGCCTCCCGGGCGCGGGCGATGTCCTCGGCGTTGGCCTCGACGATCTCGGCCGTGCGGACCTCCAGGGCGTCCGCGATCGCCAGCAGGGCGTCGTCCTTCGTCGCGCGCGGGAGTGGCGCGATTTCGGCGGCCGCGGCGCGGGCCCGGTAGGCGGCCTGTGCGACCGGGGACATGTTGTCGAAGGGCATGAGCGAGGTCATGTCCGCAGGGTACTGGCACCACTGCGGACATCCCTCACGTATCTCATCGCCGTCCCGCACTGCGAGACGTCCGGGCCCAGCTCCCCGCCGGGCTCCAGGACACCCCGCCGCCCGGCTCCCCGCCGGGTTCCCGGACACGCCGCCGCCCGGGCCCCGGCCGGGCTCGGGACCGGGCCGCTCCGGGGCCCGGGGCAGCGGCGCGGCGCCCGTCGGCCCGTCGGCCCGTCGGCCCGTCAGTACGGGTGGACGCCGACCGGGGCGGCCGGCGGCGGGCCGTAGCCCTCGGCGATGCGCTGGTGGTAGGTCTCCCGGTCGATGACCTCCAGACCGACGATCTCCCAGGGCGGCAGCTTGGCGCTCTGCCGGTGCTCGCCCCACAGCCGCAGGGCGACGGCCGCCGCGTCGTGGAGGTCGCGGGCCTCCTCCCAGTAGCGGATCTCGGCGTGGTCGCCGGCATAGCGGCTGGTCAGCAGGAAGGGGTGGTCGTGGGCCAGCTGCTCCAGGGCGCGGCGCACCTCCTGCAGCGGGGCCTCCGCTCCGGAGACGCTGAGGGTGATGTGCCAGAGCTTGGACAGCTCCCGCTCGGGGGTCCTCCCGTCCGTCTGCTCGGGCACGTCTCGCTCGTACCCGTCGAAATCGGCTCCGGCCTCGACGCTCGTCAGGGCGCGTTCGGCCGTCCCGCGGGGCATGGCCCCTGGGCGCGCTCGTCTCACCGGCGGCCTCCTGTGTGATGCCTGTGCTGCGTGCTGCTGCATGCTGCTGCGTGTACTGCGCCTGTTGTCGTCCCCGCCCTCTCCTGCCCCCGAGAGAAAGTTGACCAGCCCGCGGCGGCGCATGGGGCGGTTTTGGTAAAGGTCCCTACCGGATGACCAGAGTTTCAGCCGTTTCGGTTCACATGGGCCCGGGGCACATGCGTGCGGTCACGTGCGTGCGGGTGACACGCGCGGGTCACATCACGACCAGGTCGTCGCGGTGCACGACCTCGCGCTCGTACTCGGGGCCCAGTTCGCGCGCCAGGTCGTGGGTGGAGCGGCCGAGCAGCCGGGGGATCTCCTTGGCGTCGAAGTTGACGAGCCCCCGGGCGACGGCGCGGCCGTCGGTGTCCCGCAGCTCCACCGGGTCACCGGCGGTGAACTCTCCCTCGACGGCGGCGATCCCGGCCGCGAGCAGCGACTTCTTGCCCTCCACCACGGCCCGCACGGCCCCGTCGTCGAGGGTCAGCGCGCCCTGCGGGGTCGAGGCGTGCGCGAGCCAGAGCAGCCGGTCGGCGGAACGGCGGCCGGTGCGGTGGAAGTAGGTGCCGGTGTCGCGGCCCGCGAGGGCGTCGGCGGCCCGGCTGGCGGAGGTGAGGACCACGGGGATGCCCGCGGCGGCCGCGATCCTGGCGGCCTCCACCTTGGTGACCATGCCGCCGGTGCCGACGCCCGCCTTGCCGGCCGAGCCGATCTCGACGTGGGCGATGTCCCCGGGCCCGGTGACCTCGGCGATCCGCGAGGTGCCGGGCTTGGAGGGGTCGCCGTCGTAGAGCCCGTCCACGTCGGAGAGGAGGACGAGCAGGTCGGCGCGGACGAGGTGGGCGACGAGGGCGGCGAGCCGGTCGTTGTCGCCGAAGCGGATCTCGTCCGTGGCGACGGTGTCGTTCTCGTTGACGACCGGCAGGGCGCCCATGGCGAGCAGCTGGTCGAGGGTCCGGTAGGCGTTGCGGTAGTGGGCGCGGCGGCTGGTGTCGTCCGTGGTGAGCAGGACCTGGCCGACGCGGATGCCGTACCGGGCGAAGGAGGCGGTGTAGCGGGCGACGAGCAGACCCTGGCCGACGCTGGCGGCGGCCTGCTGCCGGGCGAGGTCCTTGGGCCGGCGGGTGAGGCCGAGCGGTGCGAGGCCGGCGGCGATGGCGCCGGAGGAGACCAGGACGATCTCCTTCTCGCCGCCGCTGCGGACCTTGGCGAGAACGTCCACGAGGGCGTCCACGCGGTCGGCGTCGAGGCCGCCGGAGGCGGTGGTCAGCGAGGACGAGCCGACCTTCACCACGATCCTGCGGGCTTCCGTCACGTACTGCCTGGCCTGTGTCACCTGCGTCGTCCTCGCCGTCATGCTCTCGCTCGTGCCGTCGCGCTCGTGCGCTCGCTCGCCAGGCAATCTACGCGAGCAGCACCGGGCGCCGCCCGTCTATTCCGTCGGCTGGACAGCGCTCCCGGTGTGCGCCCGCCAGGCCGAGGCGATCATGGAACGCACGTCGTGGCGGGCCTTCCAGCCCAGTTCGGCGGCGCTGCGTTCGGCGCAGGCGACGACCTTCGCCGGGTCTCCGGGCCGCCGGGCGACGACCTCGGGCTCGACGGTCCGGCCGGTGACCTCGCGGATCAGGTCGATCATCTCCCGCACGGAGACGCCCTCGCCGCGGCCGATGTTGAGGGTGAGGTCGCGGAAGTCGCCCGCGGCGGCGAGCTCGGTGAGCCGGCGCGCGGTGGCCAGGTGGGCGTCGGCGAGGTCGTCGACGTGGATGTAGTCGCGGACGCAGGTGCCGTCGGGCGTCGCGTAGTCGTCGCCGAAGATCAGCGGCGGCAGCCCGGCGTCGAGGCGCTCGAAGACCATCGGCACGAGGTTGAAGACACCGGTGTCGGCGAGCGCGGGCGCGGCGGTGCCGGCCACGTTGAAGTAGCGCAGACAGGCGGTGGCCATGCCGTGCGCGCGGCCGACGGAGCGGACCATCCACTCGCCCGCGACCTTCGTCTCGCCGTACGGGCTGAGCGGCGCGCACGGGGTGTCCTCGGTCACCAGCTCGGTGTCGGGCGTGCCGTACACGGAGGCGGAGGAGGAGAAGACGAAGCGGTCGACGCCGGCGCCGGCGGCCGCTTCGAGGAGGACCTGGAGGCCGCTGACGTTCTCGCGGTAATAGAGGAGGGGGCGCTCGACGGATTCGCCGACGGCCTTCTTCGCGGCGAGGTGGACGATGCCCCGGACCGCGTGGTCGCGCAGGACCCGGTCGAGGAAGGGCCGGTCGAGGACGCTGCCCCGTTCCAGCGGGACGCCGGCCGGGACTCTGGCCGGGTCGCCGCTGGAGAGGTCGTCGAGGACGACCACCCGCTCACCGGCCCCGGTCATGGACTTGACGACATGGGAACCGATGTATCCGGCACCGCCGGTGATGAGCCACGTCATTCGGGCAGCCTAACCCGAACGGCCCGGGGCCCCGCCCCGGTCCGGGCGGCACCCCGGGCCGGTCACGGGCAGCGCCCCGGGCCCGTGGCGGGCGGCACCCCGACCGGGAGCACGCGGCACCCCGGGCCGGTCACGGGCGCGCCCCGAGCCGGTGGCGGACGGCACCCCGACCGGGAGCACGCGGCACCCCGGGCCGGTCACGGGCGCGCCCCGAGCCGGTGCGCGGCGGCGCCTCAGGCCCGGTCCGCCAGCGAGCGGCGGAACGCCACGCACTCCTCGTACACCGGCAGGATCCCCGCCTCGCGGGCCTGGGCCAGGGTCGGGCCCTGGGCGTCCTTGGCGGAGAGCTCGGGCTCACCGGTGACCGGCCACTCGATGCCGATCTCCGGGTCGAGCGGGTACACCGTGCGCTCGCGCTGCGGCGCGTAGCCCTCGGAGCAGAGGTAGGTGACGGTGGCGTCGTCGGTGAGCGCGCAGAAGCCGTGGCCGAGGCCCTCGGAGAGGTAGACCGCCTTGCGGTCCTGGTCGTCGAGGCGCACGGCCTCCCAGCGGCCGAAGGTCGGCGAGCCGACCCGTACGTCCACGATGATGTCGAGCACGGCGCCGCGCACACACGTCACGTACTTGGCCTGGCCGGGCGGGACGTCGGCGAAGTGGATGCCGCGCACGACCCCGGCGGCGGACACCGACAGGTTGCCCTGCTTCAGTCCGAGCGGGTGCCCGACGGCCTCGGCGAGCGCGTCGGCCTTGTACCACTCGAGGAACAGACCTCGGGCGTCACCGTGCTGCTGCGGGACGAACTCCCAGGCACCCTCGATGCCCAGCGGGTTGACCTTCATGGGACCGATCCGTCCTCTCTCAGGCCTTCTCGGCCTCGTACGCGAGCAGGTTCAGCAGGTAGTCGCCGTAACCGCTCTTGGTCAGCGGCTCGGCGAGGGCGCGCAGCTGCGCGTCGTCGATGAAGCCGGCGCGCCAGGCGGCCTCCTCCAGGCAGCCGATCTTCATGCCCTGCCGCTCCTCGACCACGCGGACGTACTCCGACGCCTGGACGAGGGACTGGAAGGTGCCGGTGTCCAGCCAGACGGTGCCGCGGTCGAGGACCGAGACCTGGAGCTCGCCGCGGTCGAGGTAGTACTTGTTGACGTCGGTGATCTCCAGCTCGCCGCGGTCGCTGGGCTTCAGGCCCTTGGCGATCTCGACGACCCGGCTGTCGTAGAAGTAGAGGCCCGGCACCGCGTAGCGGGACTTGGGGTTCTTCGGCTTCTCCTCGATGGAGCGGGCGCGGCCCTGCTCGTCGAAGTCGACGACGCCGTAGGCGGTGGGGTCGGAGACGGCGTGGGCGAAGACGACGCCGCCCTCGGGCTCGCTGTAGCGGGCGAGCTGCCGGCCGAGGCCGACGCCGTGGAAGATGTTGTCGCCGAGGATCAGCGCCACGGGCTGGTCGCCGATGAATTCCTCACCGATGACGAATGCCTCGGCAATTCCGTTCGGGTGATCTTGAGTGGCGAACTGGATGTCGAGCCCGAAATCGGACCCGTCGCCCAGAAGCCGCTCGAACTGCGGGCGCTCCTCGGGGCCCGTGATGATCAGAATCTCCCGGAGCCCCGCCATCACGAGGGTCGACAGGGGGTAATAGATCATCGGCTTGTCGAAGACCGGCATCAGCTGCTTCGACACGGCCCGGGTGATCGGCCACAGTCGGGAGCCGGTACCACCGGCGAGCAAAATTCCACGCATGGGCACGCAGCCTACGGCAGGCCCGCGGGGCCGCCCGCCACCCGGGCCGCGCCCCGTCGGACGCCCGCCGTGAGAACGGTCACGAAGGTCCGGACAAACGACGGGGAACGGACGGAGGAACGGCCGGGGGAACGGGGGCCGGAAGCGGAACCCATAGAATGAGGCCCCTTATGAGGATTCTCGTCACCGGCGGCGCCGGGTTCATCGGTTCACAGTTCGTGCGGGCACTGCTCTCCGGAGAGCTGCCCTCGGGCGAGGGTGCCCAGGTCACCGTCCTGGACAACCTCACCTATTCGGGCAACGAGGCCAATCTCGCCCCGGTGGCGGACCGGCCCGGCTACACCTTCGTCCACGGGGACATCCGCGACCACGCGGTCGTCGACGACGTGATGCGCGGGCAGGACGCGGTCGTGCACTTCGCCGCCGAGTCCCACGTGGACCGCTCGATCCTCGACTCCTCGCCGTTCGTGACGACGAACGTGCTCGGCACCCAGGTCCTGCTGGACGCCGCCAAGCGCCACGGCGTCGGCCGCTTCGTGCACGTCTCCACCGACGAGGTCTACGGCTCGATCGCCGAAGGCTCCTGGACCGAGGACTGGCCGCTCGCGCCGAACTCCCCGTACTCGGCCTCCAAGGCCGGCTCGGACCTGCTGGCGCTCTCGTACCACCGCACCCACGGCATGGACGTGGTGGTGACGCGCTGCTCCAACAACTACGGGCAGTACCACTTCCCCGAGAAGATGATCCCGCTGTTCACCACGAACCTGCTGGACGGGAAGAAGGTGCCGCTGTACGGCGAGGGCCTGAACGTGCGCGACTGGCTGCACGTCTCGGACCACTGCCGGGGCATCGAGATGGTGCTGCGCGGCGGCCGCGCGGGTGAGGTCTACCACATCGGCGGCGGCACCGAGGTCACCAACAAGGAGCTCACCGGCCTGCTCCTCGAAGCCTGCGGCGCCGGCTGGGACATGGTCGAGCACGTCGAGGACCGCAAGGGCCACGACCTGCGCTACTCCCTGTCGATAGAGAAGATCCGCAACGAGCTCGGCTACACCCCGCTCGTCTCCTTCGAGCAGGGCCTCGCCGACACCGTCCAGTGGTACCGCGACAACCGCTCCTGGTGGGAGCCGCTGAAGGCGAAGGCGGCGCTGTCCGCATGAGCACCGAGCAGCACACCGGCGCCCCGTCCTCGACCCGCTGGCTGATCACCGGCGCCGCCGGCATGCTCGGCCGCGACCTCGCCGAGGTCCTGGCCGAGGCCGGCGCGGAGGTCACCGCGCTGACCCGCAAGGACCTCGACGTCACCGACGCCGAGGCCGTGCGCGCCGCCGTCGCCGGCCACGACGTGGTCGTCAACGCGGCCGCGTGGACCGACGTCGACGGCGCCGAGACCGAGGAGGCCGCGGCCACCCGGATCAACGGCGACGGTCCGCGCGCCCTCGCCGCGGCCTGCGCCGACAGCGGCGCCGTGCTGCTCCAGGTCTCCACCGACTACGTCTTCCCGGGCGACGCCACCGAGCCGTACCCGCACGACGCCGCCACCTCTCCGGTGAACGCGTACGGCCGCAGCAAGCTGGCCGGTGAGCGGGCGGTCGCCGAGCTGCTGCCGGAGCGCGGCTACGTGGTGCGCACGGCGTGGCTGTACGGCGCGCACGGCCGGAACTTCGTGTCCACCATGCTGGGCCTGGCCGAGCAGCGCGAGACCCTCGACGTCGTCGACGACCAGCGCGGCCAGCCGACCTGGACCCGTGCGCTCGCCCGCCAGCTGCGGGACCTGGGCGAGGCGGCCGTCGCCGGCCGGGCTCCGGCGGGTGTCTACCACGGCACCGCCTCGGAGACGGCGACCTGGTTCGACCTGGCGCGGGCGGCCTTCGAGCTGACCGGCCTGGACCCGCAGCGGGTGCGGCCGACGACGTCGGAGAAGTTCGTACGCCCGGCCCGCCGCCCCTCCTACAGCGTCCTCGCGCACGAGCGCTGGGCCGAGGCGGGCGTGGCGGTGCAGCCGCACTGGCGCGAGCAGCTCGCGGAGGCCCTGCGGACCATGGCCCCGGGGAAGAACCCGGGCGCCCCGCAGACTCCGGCCCCCCGTGGGCGGTCCGGCGCGTGACCGTGCTCGACCGCATCACCACCGCCCTGCCGCGCGGTACCGCCTTCGTGGGCATCGGTACCGCGCTGCTCGGCGGCGCCAACTACGTCCATCTCGCGGCGGCCGGCCACTCGCTGTCCGTCGACGACATGGCGAGCTTCTCGGTCCTGTGGACCGTCGTCGCCTCCGTCGGGCTCGGCCTGTTCTTCCCGGTCGAGCAGGAGGTCACCCGGGTGGTGGCCGCCCGGGTCGTCGCCGGCGACGGCGCCCTTCCCGTGCTGCGGCGCGGGGCGGTGCTCGCCGGCGGGCTGCTCGCCGTGGTGCTGGTGCCGCTGGCGCTGTTCGCGGGGCCGCTCGCCGACGTCTTCTTCCACGGCGACCGGAGCCTGGTCCTCGCGCTCGGCGGCGCCTTCACGGCGCTCGCCGTCGCGCACCTCACCCGTGGCGTCCTGGCCGGGCTCGGCCGTTTCGAGGTGTACGGGCTCCAGCTGGGCCTCGACGGACTGCTGCGGATCGTGCTGTCGGTGGCCCTCGCGCTGGCCGGCGTCACGTCGTCGTTCGTGTTCGCCGCCGTGATGACCGCGGCGCCGCTGGTCGCGGTCCTGGTCACCCTGCCGCCGGTGCTGCGCGGGGCGCGGTCCGGGTCGACGGCCGAGTGGCGCGAGCTCATCGAGCACCTGGGGCTCCTGGTCGGCTCGACCCTGCTGGCGCAGGTCCTGGTCAATGTCGCGGTGGTCAGCACCAAGCTGATCGCCACGGACGACAGCGCCCTGGTGGCGGCCCTCCTGTCGGCGCTGGTCCTGGCCCGGGTGCCGCTGTTCGCGTTCGGCGCCTTCCAGGCGTCGCTGCTCGCCGGCCTGTCGACCGCGCAGGCCGAGGGGGACACCCGCGGCTACCGGCGGCTGCTGCTGCGGGCCTCGGCGATGACGGCCGGCCTGGGCGCGGCCTTCGGTGTCGGAGCGGTCGCGCTCGGCCCCGTACTGCTGCCGGTGCTGTTCAACTCCCCCGACGTGCTCGGACCGCTCGACTTCGTGTGGCTCTCGCTCGGCACGACGCTGTACATGCTGGCGATGGTGCTCGGTCAGGCGCTGCTCACCAGCGGTGCCGCACGGCAGCAGCTGATGGCGTGGATCGTGGGTACGGCGGCGCTCGTGGCCGTCACTCTGTGTCCGCTGGAGCTGCGCTCCCGGGTCGAGATCGCCTATGCGGTGGGGTCACTGGCCGTGGTCACCGTCATGACGCTCGTTCTTCGCTCTCGTGTAGTCTACCGTTCGGTGCACTCATCGGAATGATCTTCATTCCCTCACTCTCCGTGATCGATTTCGACGGACAGTGGGATGCCGCCGTACGGCGCCCTTCGCCCCCTTTTCGAAGCAGACAGGCCGTTTCCATGAGTCGTCCGATAGACCGGAGCCCGGCGTGAAGTTGTGGATGCTGACTTCGGTCACCGGAGTCTTTCTCGTCGCGTGCATCGTCGAGCTGCTGCGCCGCCGCAAGCTCAAGGAGAAGTACGCGTTCCTGTGGGTGCTCACCGGACTGGTGATCATCCCGCTCGGGTTCTTCCCGAGCGGCCTCGACTCGGTCGCCCGAGCCGTGGGCGTCGCGTCGGGCGTCAGCCTCATCCTCTTCCTCAGCGTCGCCTTCCTCTTCATCGTCTGCCTCCAGCTCAGCTGGGAGGTCGGCCACTTGGAGGAGGAGGGCCGCACCCTGTCCGAGGAAGTGGCGCTGCTGCGCATCGACGTCGAGGAACTGCGCGAGCAGCTCGCGTCGCGGCAGACGGACACGGTGACCGGACGGGAGGGCCGCAAGTGATCGACGGCAAGCGTGTGCTGATCATCATGCCCGCGTGGAACGAGGCCGAGGGCGTCGCCGACGTCATCAAGGAGGTCCACACCACGCTGCCGGGCGCCGACGTGCTCGTCGTGGACGACGGCTCGGCCGATGACACGGCCGCCGTGGCCCGCCGTGCCGGCGCGACCGTGCTGAAGCTCCCGTACAACCTCGGCGTGGGCGGCGCGATGCGCGCCGGCTACCGCTACGCGTACGACCGCGGCTACGACGTCGCCATCCAGGTCGACGCCGACGGCCAGCACGACCCGCGCAACGTGCCCGAGCTGCTGGCCCGCCTGGACGCCGGCGCCGACCTCGTCATGGGCGCGCGCTTCGCCGGCACCGGCGACTACGAGACCCGCGGCCCCCGCAAGTGGGCCATGCTGGTGCTCGCGTTCTGGCTGACGCGGATGGCGAAGACCAAGCTGACCGACGTCACCTCGGGCTTCCGCGCCTCCAACCGCGACCTGATCGACGTCTTCGCCCACTGGTACCCGGTGGAGTACCTGGGCGACACCGTGGAGTCCACGATCGCCGTGGTCCGGGCCGGCTACCGCATCGAACAGGTGCCCGTCGCCATGCGTCCGCGCGCCACCGGCACCCCGAGCCAGTCCCCGTGGAAGGCCACGCTCTACCTGGGCCGGATCGGCATGATCCTGCTGCTCGCGCTCAGCCGCCGCTCCGCCCTCGGCCCGAAGAGGAAGGGCAAGTGACAGCGGTGCGAAACCCCGGTCCCGGCGAGGCGGGCGGCACCGACCGCCTCGGCACGCTCGACATCATGCTGCCGCACTACGGCGACACCGGCCTGATGCAGGCCGCCGTCCGCAGCGTCCTGGAGCAGACCGACGAGAACTGGCGGCTGACCGTCGTCGACGACGGCAAGGAGGAGGGCGTACCCGAGTGGTTCGCCTCCCTCGGCGACAGCCGGGTCCGGTACCAGCGCAACGAGACGAACCTGGGCATCACCGGGAACTTCGCCAAGTGCGTCGACCTCGTCGAGTCCACGCACTTCAGCATGCTCGGCAGCGACGACCTGCTGCTGCCGAACTACGTGGCGACCATGCGCGCGGCCGTTACGGCCCTGCCCGACGCGGCGATCTACCAGCCGGGCGTCCAGGTCATCGACGAGCACGGCAACCCGTCCACCTCGCTCGGCGACGAGGTCAAGAAGCGGCTGTACGCCCCGAAGACCGGCGGCCGGCGCCTGGTGCTGTCCGGCGAACCGCTCGCCGCCAACCTGCTCGGCGGCAACTGGCTGTACTTCCCCTCGATCGTCTGGCGCGCCGACGTCGTCAAGGAGATCGGCTTCCGCAAGGACCTGTCGGTCATCCAGGACCTGGCGCTGATCATCGAGCTGATCCGGCGGGGCGAGAAGCTGGTGGTCGAACCGGTCACCGCCTTCCGCTACCGGCGCCACTCCGGCAGCCTGTCCTCCTCCGAGGCCGTCTCCGGCGCCCGCTTCGGCGAGGCCGTCCGCTTCTTCCAGGAGGTGGCCGCCGAGCTCGACGGCCACGGCTGGCCCAAGGCGGCCCGCGCCGCCCGGCTGCACCTGTCGATGCGGCTGCACGCGCTGACCCTGCTGCCAGGAGCCCTGCGCCGGCCCGACGCCGTGCGCACTCTGCTGAGGTACGCCCTGACCGGCTCTCGATGACCGTCCGCGCGGGGCGGCGGGGCCCTCCCGCCGCCCCGCCGTATTCTGTCCGTCCCGCCCCCGCCCGTCCCGGAGCCCCGCCCTCATGACTCCCACGCAAGCAGCAGCCCGGCCATCGGCAGCCGCTCCCCGGTTCAGCATCATCGTCCCGGCCTTCCGCGTCGAGGCGTATCTGCGGGACTGCCTGGACTCCGTCCTCGGCCAGTCGTTCGAGGACTTCGAGCTGATCGCGGTCAACGACGCCTCTCCGGACGCGTGCGGCGAGATCATGGACGAGTACGCGGCGGCGGACCCGCGGGTGGTGGCGGTCCAGCTCGCCGAGAACGTGGGCCTCGGCCGGGCCAGGAACGCGGGCATGGCCCGCGCGAACGGCACCTACCTGCTGTTCCTGGACAGCGACGACACGATGCTGCCGGGGGCCCTCGCGGCGATCGACCAGCGCCTCGCCGAGACCGCCGACCCCGAGCTGCTGGTCTTCGACTACTCCCGGACGCACTGGGACGGCCGCATCAGCCCCAACGCCAAGGCGAAGGTCCTCGCGGACAGCCCGAGCGGCGCCGTCGGCCTGGCGGACAACCCGGCGCTGCTCGACCTGCTCCAGGTCGCCTGGAACAAGGCGTACCGCCACGACTTCGTGAAGCGCTGGGGCTTCGAGTACCCGCACGGTTACTACGAGGACACGCCCTGGACCTACCCGGTGCTGATCGCCGCCGAGTCGATCGCGGTGCTCCCCCGGGTGTGCGTGCACTACCGCCAGCGCCGCCAGGGCAGCATCCTGCACAGCACCAGCCGCAAGCACTTCGACGTCTTCGACCAGTACGAGCTGGTCTTCGCGTTCCTCGACGCGCACCCGGAGTTCGACCGCTGGCGCGGCCCCCTCTTCGACCGGATGATCACCCACTTCCGGGTGATCGAGAACTCCCCCGGCCGGCTCCCCGCCGAGGCCCGCGAGGAGTTCCGGGCGAAGTTCCTCCGGTACGAGGAGACCTACCGCCCCGCCGGGCACGTCAGCCCGCCGGCCGTCCGGCTCTCCGCCTCCCGCAGGGCCGTCGCCAAGCTGCCCGCCCCGCTGCGCGGTGCCGCCCGGCGCGCCTACCGCACGGCCCGCCGGGTCAAGGCGGCCCCGCGCAAGCTGCGCAAGCCGCTGCGCTCCGCGGTGCTCGCGGGCTACTACCGGGCCCAGCGGATGCTGCCGGTGCAGAACGACACGGCCGTCTTCGCCGCGTACTGGAACACCGACTACGCCTGCAACCCGGCCGCCGTCCACCAGAAGCTGCTGGAACTGGCGCCGAAGGTGAAGACGACCTGGGTCCTCAAGCCCGGTTCGCGCAACACCCCGCCGCCCGGCACGCGGGTCGTCCACCCCGGTTCGTTCGGCTTCTGGCGGGCGATGGCCCGCGGCAAGTACTTCGTGAACAACGTCAACTTCCCGACCCGGGTGGTCAAGCGCCCCGGCCAGATCCACGTGCAGACGCACCACGGCACCCCGCTCAAGCGGATGGGCGTCGACCTGGTCGAGTTCCCCGTCGCCCAGGGCGACCTCGACATGAAGACGCTGATGAAGCGGGTGGACCGCTGGGACTACAGCGTCTCGTCCAACAGCTTCACCACCGCCGTGTGGGACCGCGCCTACCCCGCCGAGTACGAGTCGCTCGACTACGGCTACCCGCGCAACGACGTCCTGGTGCGGGCCGGCGAGGAGGACCGGCGGGCGGCCCGCGAGAAGCTCGGCCTGGACGCGGACTCCACCGTCGTCCTGTACGCACCGACGCACCGCGACTACCAGGGCGTGCCGCGGCCGCTGCTCGACCTGGAGCAGCTGGCGGCCCGCCTCGGCGAGGGCTTCACCGTGCTGTCCCGGGCCCACTACTTCCACCTGGACGGCCCGGCGGACAGCGGCCCGAAGGGCGGCCGCGGCGTCATCGACGTCAGCCGCCACCCGTCGGTGGAGGAGCTGTTCCTGGCCGCCGACTGTCTGCTGACCGACTACTCGTCGCTGATGTTCGACTACGCGCTGCTCGACCGGCCGGTGGTCATCTACGCCAACGACTGGGAGGTGTACCGCGCGACCCGCGGCACCTACTTCGACATCCACGTGGAGTCCCCGGGGCACGTGGTGGAAACCGAATCGGACCTTCTGGACGTCTTCCTCTCGGGACGCTGGTCCGACGACGACTCCGCCAAGCTGCGGACCGAGTTCCGGAGGCGCTTCTGTGAGTTCGACGACGGTTTCGCCGCGGAGCGCGTGGTCCGCAGGGTCTTCCTGAACCAGGAGAATGAACCGCCGGTGACCCTTCCCACGGAGCGTCCGGGCCCACGCACCCACGGCTAGAGCTACCGTGTCCGGCGAGCCGTACGTCGCCGCCGCACACACGCACACCTTGAAGAAAGGCGCAGTACCCAATGCCTCCCCGCCTGTCAGTCGTCGTTCCCGTGTACAACGTGGAGCTCTTCCTCGACGAGTGCCTCCAGTCGATCGCCGACCAGACGTTCACCGACTGGGAGACGATCGTCGTCGACGACGGCTCGACCGACGGCAGCCTCGCCATCGCCCGTGCCTGGGCCGAGAAGGACGAGCGGTTCCGGGTGGTGGTGCAGGAGAACAAGGGGCTCGGGCCGGCTCGTAACACGGGTGTCGCGCACCTCACCGAGGGCACGGAGTACCTGGCGTTCGTGGACAGCGACGACATCGTGCTGCCGGACACGTACACGCGGTTCATCGAGAAGCTGGACGCGACGGGCTCGGACTTCGCCAGCGGCAACGTCAATCTGCTGAAGGCGGGCGAGATCCTGCCGTCGCCGCTGCACCAGAAGCGCCTGAGCAAGGACCGCGACCGCACGCACATCACCCGCGACAAGGACCTCGTCTACGACCGCACGGCGTGGAACAAGGTGTTCCGCCGGTCGTTCTGGGACAAGCACGCCTTCGAGTTCCCCGGCATCCTCTACGAGGACGCCCCGGTCACCCTGCCGGCCCACTTCCAGGCCACCGCCGTGGACGTGCTCGGCGACCCCGTCTACCTGTGGCGGCAGCGGACCGGCGGTGCCCCCTCGATCACCCAGCGCCGTACCGAGCCGGTCAACGTCCGCGACCGCATAAGGTCGTGCGACTCCGTGAGCCGGTTCCTCGCCTCCCAGCCGGGCGAGGCGTTCGAGGAGCACAAGCGCTGGTACGACCAGATCTTCATCAGCGACGAGCTGCCGCTCTTCATGGGCGTGCTCGACGAGGCCGGCACGGAGTTCCGCGAGCTGTTCATGAGCGGTGCCGCCGACTTCCTCGGCCGGGTCGACCCCAAGGTCCTCGGCCGGATCGACGTGTCGCTGCGGCTCAAGTGCCACCTGATCGCCGAGGGCCGGCTCGAAGAGCTCCTGCGGCTGATCACCTTCGAGCGCGAGACCGGCCGGGCGGTCCCGGTCACCCGGCAGGGCCTGCGCCACTTCGCCGACTACCCGGTGCTCGACAAGGCGAAGTCGGTCCCCCGTGACGTCCTGCGCGTGGGCGCCGACTTCTCCGCCCGTGCCCGGGTCGAGGAGGTCGTCTGGCGCGGCGGCCGGCTGCACATCGACGGCCACGCCTACATCCGCAACCTGGCCGCCCCGAAGCCGAAGCCGTCGCTGCGCGTCCTGATGATGCGCGAGAGCGGCAGCCGCCGCACGGTCCTCGTCCGGCCCAGCCGGAAGCGCGCCCCCAAGGCCACCCAGACCTCCGGCCAGTCGCTGCACAACTACGACTGGTCCGGCTTCTCCCTCGACCTCGACCCGGCCAAGCTGAAGGGCCGCGGCGGCTGGCGCGACGGCGTGTGGCGGATGACCGTCGCCACCGTCCAGGAGGGCGTGGCCCGCCGCACCCGGCTGAAGGCCGGCGAGAGCGGCAACGCCGAGAGCCCGGCCCAGCACTGGGTCGAGAAGGACGTCCGGATCGTTCCGTTCGTCGCCGACAGCCACCTGTACCTGCGGGTCGACAAGGTCCGCGCCAAGCTGACCGGTCACCGCCGGGCGGACGGCGCCGTCGAGCTGTCCGGTGCCCTCGGTCACGAGGCCGCCGCGCCCGGCGCGAAGCCGGTGCTGCGGCTCACCCACGCCACCTCCGGCGCGAAGCTCCAGCTCCCGGTCACCCGCGAGGGCGGCGCCGAGTTCTCCGTACGGGTCCCGCTCGCCGACCTCGACGTCGAGGGCCGTGACTCGGAGGACCTGGAGGTCACCGACAAGTGGACGGCCGAGCTGGTCGTCGGCTCGAAGAAGTTCCCGGTCGCCGTGGACGACCGTGAGGCCGACCTGGGCCGCCAGTACGCCGTCGACGGCACGGACACCACCGGGTGGGGCGCGCGTGCGGTGGCGGTCACCGGCGACGGCGCCGGCCGCCTGGTGCTGCGCACCCAGCCGGTCCAGCCCATGATCGCGGACGCCACCGTGTCCGCGGACGGCCGGATCACGCTGGAAGGCGCGCTGCCCGCCACCCTCGACGAGCCGCTGGAGCTCGTGCTGCGCCACAGCCGGCACGCCGAGGAGCACCGCTACCCGGTCACCGCCGAGGACGGCCGCTTCCGCGCCGGCTTCCTTCCGGTGCCCGACGGCTTCACCGAGGTGCCGCTGCGCCAGGGCCGCTGGTACCTGTTCGTGCGGACCGTCGACAGCCGGGTCGAGGTGCCGGTGCGGGCCGTGCCCAAGACGCTGGGCTCGCTCCCCGTCTCGTTCTCGCTGCGCGGCCGCGACTACGCGCTCACCCACCGCTTCTACGACCGGCTGCTCATCGAGGCGGCCTCCGACCTGGACGCGGACGAGCTCGGCTGGTTCCGCCAGCGCGAGATGCGGTCCACCGTCTACGAGCGGGCCCGCACCGCCCCCGTGAAGGACACCGTCCTCTACGCGTCGTTCTCCGGCCGCCAGTACTCCGACTCGCCCCGGGCGATCTACGAGGAGCTGGTCCGCCAGGGCTCCGACCTCGAGCACGTGTGGGTCGTGGAGGACCTGCGGTCCGAGATCCCCAAGGGCGTGCGCGTCATCCGCCGCTGGAGCCGCGAGTGGTACGAGGCGCTCGGCACCAGCCGCTTCATCGTGACCAACACCCACCTGCCGTTCTGGATCAGGCGCCGCGAGGGCCAGGTGATCGTGCAGACCTGGCACGGCACCCCGCTCAAGCGGATCGGCCACGACATCGACAGCGTGCAGTTCGCCGACCGCAAGTACCTGGACAAGGTCGCCCAGGAGACCCCGAGCTGGAGCTTCCTGGTCTCCCCCAACCGCTTCTCGACCCCGATCATGAAGCGGGCCTTCCAGTACGACGGGGAGATCCTGGAGTCGGGCTACCCGCGCAACGACGTGCTGCTGGCCCCCAAGACGGAGGAGCTGGCGCGCGCGGTCCGGGAGCGGATCGGGCTTCCCGAGGACAAGAAGGTCGTGCTGTACGCGCCGACCTGGCGGGACGACCAGTTCTACCAGGCCGGCAACTACAAGTTCGATCTCCGCCTCGACATCACCAAGGCGGCGCAGCGGCTCGGCGACGACCACGTCCTGCTGGTCCGCAAGCACTCGAACATCGTCGACGCGGTGCCCGGCGCCGGCGACGGCTTCGTCTTCGACGTGTCCAGCTACCCGGACATCGCGGAGCTGTTCCTGATCACCGACGTGCTCGTCACGGACTACTCGTCGCTGATGTTCGACTTCGCGAACACGGGCCGTCCGATGCTCTTCTTCACGTACGACCTGGAGTACTACCGCGACCAGCTCCGCGGCTTCTACTTCGACTTCGAGAAGCGGGCCCCCGGTCCGCTGCTGCAGACCTCCGACGAACTCATCGAGGCGCTCGGCGACATCGACCGCATCAGCGCCGGATACACCGACGCCTACCGGGAGTTCCGGGACGTGTTCTGCGACCTCGACGACGGCCGCGCCTCCGAGCGGGTGATCCGCCGGATGCTGGAGCTCGCGCACCCCGACAGCCCGTCCACCAAGGACAGCCCGTCCACCGAGGACGGCCCGTCCACCAAGTCAGCGGAGCAGCGGTGAAGACGCCTTCCCTCCCCCTCGTGAACCGGACCCTGGAACGGATCCCGCCGCAGCGGCGGCTTCCGCTGGCGGTCTACGCGACCACCCAGTTGATCTTCCTGGTGTGGTGGGCCGCGTTCTACCCGGGCGGGATGAGCTACGACTCCATCTCGTACGTGTGGCACGTCACCACCGGCCACTGGATGTCCAACCACTCGGTGGCGTACGACGTCCTGGTCTGGTTCAGCCTCCAGCTGACCGGTGACCTGGCACTGCTGACGTTCGCGCAGTCGGTGGCGATGGCGGCGACCCTGGCGTACGTGGCGGTGACGCTGCGCAGGTTCGGGGCGAAGGGGAAGTGGATCTACGCCGCGGCGGTGGCGTGCGCGCTGCTGCCGTCCATCGGCACGTTCGTGATCTACGTGTGGAAGGACGTCGCGTACGCGATCGGCGCGATCCTCGCCTTCGCCGCGGCGGGCCGTCTCGCGGCGCGCCGGATGCGGGGCGAGTCCCAGGTCCGCGACAAGGCGTTCCGCAACGAGATCGCGGTCCTGTTCGTGGGCTTCCTGTTCATGAGCATCTTCCGCAACAACGGCCTGCTGGTCGCGCTCATCGCGGTGCCGGTGCTGCTGCTGACGCTGCCGAAGGTGCGCAGGTGGCTGCTGTTCGCGACGGTGGTGCCGGCGCTGATCGGCGCCGGCCTGCAGCTGGTGGTCTACCCGGCCGTCGGTGTGAAGACGCCGACCAAGGACCAGGTGTACGCGATGAACTACGCGGACATCGCGGTGGTGTACGGGCAGGTGCCGCACACCTTCACCAAGGCCGACAAGGAGCTGATGGCGAAGGTCGCGCCGATGTCGCACTGGGGCGGGAAGGCGGCCAACTGCTACAACGCCGACTGGGCGATGCAGAAGCCGATGAACCGCAAGCTGGCGGAGAAGTACAACGACCAGCTGGTCGACCTGTGGTTCCGGGTCCTGGAGCGCACGCCGGACCGGATGATCTCGGCCCGGCTGTGCCGCTCGCACATCGCGTGGTCGCCGTACCCGGGTCCGGTGGACAAGATGGGCCACACCCTGATCAGCCCGCCCTCCGTGCCGAAGAACCTCTTCGGCTGGGCGGACTGGAACCCGGACATGAAGGAGAGCCCCTACCGGCCGATCCTGAAGATCCGCCCGCTGTCGTACAAGCTGAACGACGTGGCGTACTTCGTGTGGCAGGCGAGCAAGACGGCGCAGCTGCAGTGGCTGCTGTTCCGCGGGGCGATCTGGTGCTACGCGGCGTACGCGATCGTCCTGGCCTTCTCCCGCAAGCACCGCACCTGGGCACCGGTGGCCCTGCTCGCGGTCCCGCTGGCCCTCCAGCTCACGGTCGTCGCGGCGAACCCGGCCCCCCTGGCCCGCTACATGTTCGCCCCGCTGTTCCTGGGCATCCTGTGCCTGCCGCTGATCGGCGCGAAGCCCCGCTTCACGAAGCGAGCGGAGCCGGCCCCGGCCGCCCCGGCCCCGGAGAACGCCTCCGAGTCCACCCCCACGGACACCGACCCCGACCCGGAACCGGCGCGCGTGGCGTGACGCCCTGACCCCGCCCCCGGACAGCACCGAAGGGGCCCGCCTCCTCCCCGAGGAAGCGGGCCCCTTCGCCGTACACAGCCGCCGTCCGGAACGGTTCGAACGCGTCGAACTCCCGCTGCGCCGGACTCCGCCCGACGAACGAGCCGGGCCCCCGCCGGAGCATTCCGGCAGGGGCCCGCACACGTCCGCCTAGAACGGGTTGAACTCGTCGAACTCCCGCTGCGCCTCATCGTGCTCCGCCTGCCGGTCCCGACGCCGCTGGGCGGCGGGCCGGGGAGCCTCCAGACGGTGGTCCTCACCGCGGCGGCCGAGCATTTCGGCGCCGGCGACCATCGTGGGCTCCCAGTCGAAGACGACCGCGTTCTCCTCGGAGCCGATGGCGACGCCGTCGCCGGCGCGGGCGCCGGCCTTCATCAGCTCGTCCTCGACACCGAGGCGGTTGAGGCGGTCGGCGAGGTAGCCGACGGCCTCGTCGTTGTTGAAGTCGGTCTGACGGACCCAGCGCTCGGGCTTCTCGCCCCGCACCCGGTACACGTCCTCCTGCTCGTCGTAGGTGACGGTGAAGCCCGCGTCGTCGACCGCCTTCGGGCGGATGACGATCCGGGTCGCCTCCTCCTTCGGCTTGGCCGCGCGCGCCTTCGCCACGATCTCGGCCAGCGCGAAGGACAGCTCCTTCAGGCCCGTACGGGCGACCGCGGAGACCTCGAAGACGCGGTAGCCGCGCTCCTCAAGGTCGGGGCGGATCATGTCGGCGAGGTCCTGGCCGTCCGGGATGTCGATCTTGTTGAGGACGACGATGCGCGGGCGGTCCTCGAGGCCGCCGTACTGCTTCAGCTCCTCCTCGATGACGTCGAGGTCGGTGACCGGGTCGCGGTCGGACTCCAGGGTCGCCGTGTCGAGGACGTGGACGAGCACCGAGCAGCGCTCGACGTGGCGCAGGAACTCCAGGCCCAGGCCGCGGCCCTGGCTGGCGCCGGGGATGAGGCCGGGGACGTCGGCGATGGTGTAGACGGTCGAGCCGGCCGTGACCACGCCGAGGTTCGGAACCAGCGTCGTGAAGGGGTAGTCCGCGATCTTCGGCTTGGCGGCCGACAGGACGGAGATCAGCGAGGACTTGCCGGCGCTCGGGTAGCCGACGAGCGCCACGTCGGCGACGGTCTTGAGCTCCAGGACGATGTCCTGGACGTCGCCGGGCTCGCCGAGCAGCGCGAAGCCGGGCGCCTTGCGCCGTGCGGAGGCGAGCGCCGCGTTGCCGAGGCCGCCGCGGCCGCCCTGGGCGGCGACGAACGTGGTGCCCTCTCCGACCAGGTCGGCGAGGACGTTGCCCTTCTTGTCGAGGACGACGGTGCCGTCGGGCACGGTCAGGACGAGGTCCTGGCCGTCCTTGCCGGAGCGGTTGCCGCCCTCGCCGGGCTTGCCGTTGGTGGCCTTGCGGTGCGGGGAGTGGTGGTATTCGAGGAGCGTGGTGACGGACTGGTCGACGACCAGGATCACGTCACCGCCGCGGCCGCCGTTGCCGCCGTCGGGGCCGCCGAGCGGCTTGAACTTCTCCCGGTGGACGGAGGCGCAGCCGTGGCCTCCGTTACCCGCGGCGACGTGCAGCTCGACGCGGTCCACGAAGGTGGTCATGTTCTGTGCCTCCAGAGAGATTAAGCGTGGAATGTCTATCTAGTAACACGCGAAAGGCGGACCCGCTTCCCTGTACGGGAAGTGAGGTCCGCCTCCGCAAAGCGTCCGATCAGGCGACCGGAACGATGTTCACGACCTTGCGGCCACGGAAGGTGCCGAACTGCACCGAACCGGCCTGCAGGGCGAACAGCGTGTCGTCGCCGCCACGGCCGACGCCCGAGCCCGGGTGGAAGTGGGTGCCGCGCTGGCGGACCAGGATCTCACCCGCGTTGACGACCTGACCGCCGAAGCGCTTCACGCCGAGCCGCTGGGCGTTGGAGTCGCGACCGTTCCGGGTGGACGATGCGCCCTTCTTGTGTGCCATTGCTCAGTCCCTCTTTACTTCGCGGCCGTCGGGATGGACGTGACCTTGATCGCCGTGTACTGCTGACGGTGACCCTGGCGACGGCGGTAGCCGGTCTTGTTCTTGTAGCGCAGGATGTCGATCTTGGCGCCCTTGTGGTGGTCCACGACCTCGGCCTGGACCTTGATGCCCGCCAGGACCCACGGGTCGCTGGTCACGGCGTCGCCGTCGACAACGAGCAGGGTCGAGAGCTCGACCGTGTCGCCAACCTTGGCGGTGGAAATCTTGTCAACCTCAACGATGTCGCCGACAGCAACCTTGTGCTGGCGACCACCGCTGCGCACGATGGCGTACACGCGGATCTCTCTCTCACTCGGTAACGGGACCTCTGATGCCAGCCGCTCGCGCGGGCCCGGGGCCCGCGGCGATCCGGAATCGGACGAGCGGCCTCTCCCGGAGACCCGGGAGGGAGGTGCTCAGAGGTGTGGCGTGCATACCGACACGCCGACGGTCTAGGTTACGGGCGGCCCCCGTAGGGGGTCAAATCTCGGCCGTCTCGGCGACGAAGCCCTTGAGCCAGGCGCGGAAGTCCGGGCCGAGGTCCTCGCGCTCGCAGGCCAGCCGCACGATGGCGCGCAGGTAGTCGCCCCGGTCGCCCGTGTCGTAACGCCGCCCCTTGAAGACGACACCGTGCACCGGGCCGCCGACCCGCTCGTCGGCCGCCATCGTCTGCAGGGCGTCGGTCAGCTGGATCTCGCCGCCGCGGCCCGGCTCGGTCTCGCGCAGGACGCCGAAGACGGCCGGGTCGAGGACGTAGCGGCCGATGATGGCGAGGTTGCTGGGCGCGTCGGCCGGCTCCGGCTTCTCCACCAGGCCGGTGATCCGTACGACGTCGGCGTCGTCGGTCGGCTCGACCGCCGCGCAGCCGTAGAGGTGGATCTGCTCCGGGTCGACCTCCATGAGCGCGACCACGCTGCCGCCGTTCTCGCCGAGCACCTCCAGCATGCGGGCGAGCAGCGGGTCGCGCGGGTCGATCAGGTCGTCGCCGAGGAGCACCGCGAAGGGCTCGTCGCCGACGTGCGGGGCGGCGCACAGTACGGCGTGCCCGAGACCGCGCGGGTCGCCCTGGCGCACGTAGTGCATGGTGGCGAGCTCGTTGGACTCCTGGACCTTGGCGAGGCGTTCCTCGTCGCCCTTGCGGACCAGGGCCTCCTCCAGCTCGTAGTTCCGGTCGAAGTGGTCCTCCAGCGGCCGCTTGTTGCGCCCGGTGACCATCAGGACGTCCTCCAGCCCCGCCGAGACCGCCTCCTCCACGACGTACTGGATCGCCGGCTTGTCCACGACCGGCAGCATCTCCTTCGGCGTCGCCTTCGTGGCGGGAAGGAAACGCGTGCCGAGGCCGGCGGCGGGGATCACGGCCTTGCGCACGCGAGGGGCGGGGGTGTTGTTCATCGGGCTGGTTCCTGGTTTCCGATCCGGGGGTCAAAACGTGTGGACCGTCCTCGGAAGGAGGACGGCCCACACGGGTCGCGTCGGGGACTGGGGGTCAGTCCTGCGCGGGGGCAGCGGTCTTCTTCGCGGCCTTCTTCGCGGTCGTCGTCTTCTTCGCCGCGGTCTTCTTGGCCGCCGTCTTCTTGGTGGCGGCCTTCTTCGCGGTGGCCTTCTTGGCGGTCTTGCGCGCCGCCTTCTTGGCCGGGGCGGGGGCCTCGTCGGCCTCCGCCTGCGCCTCGGCGTCCGCGGGGACCTCGGCCTCGGCCGGAGCCGCAGCCGGGGCCGGGGACGCGACGACGACCACGGCGGCCTCCTCGGATCCGGTCGGCGAACCGGCCGGAGCGGTGGCCTTGCGGACCACCCGGCGCCGCGCCTTCGGCGGGGCGGCCGCGGGGGCCTCCTCGACGACGGGCTCGGGCGCGGGCTCGGCCGGGGCCTCTTCGGCGGCCGGCGGGGCCGCGGGGGCCTCGGCGACGGCCTGGGGCTCCGGGGCCGCGACCTGCTCGGCGGCCGGGGCCGGCGAACCGGCCGGGGCCGTGGCCTTGCGGGTGGCACGGCGGCGGGTGCGCGGTGCCGGGGCGGCCTCCGCCTCGGCGGCCGGCGGGGCCACGGGCTCCGCGACCCGCTCCGGCGCCACCTCGGCCTCGGCCTTCTCCTCCGCCTTCGGCTCCTGCTCGGGCTCCGCCTTCGGCTCCGGGACGACGACCTCGTACGTCTCCGTCTCGGTGACGGCCGGGGAGGCGACCGGCGCCGACACCCGGCGGGTGGCCCGACGACGGCCCCGACCACGCGTGGCGGCGGCCTCGGCCTCCGCGACGCTGCTGTACAGCTCCTCGTCCGGGGCGATCGGCTCGGGCAGCGCGACCGGGGCCGCGAGCTCCGCCGCGACCTCGGCCTCGGTCTCCGTCTCCGCCTCGGCCGAGTCGTCCGGGGTCTCGACGGCCTCGTGCTCGTGCTCGTGGACGTGCTCGGCGCCGCCGCGGCCGCGCTTCTTCGAGCGCTTGCCGCCGCCACCGCCGCCGGCGGTGGTCGGCTGCTCCATGTGGACGATGACTCCGCGCCCGTTGCAGTGGACGCAGGTCTCCGAGAAGGACTCCAGGAGGCCCTGGCCGACCCGCTTGCGGGTCATCTGCACCAGGCCGAGCGAGGTGACCTCGGCCACCTGGTGCTTGGTCCGGTCCCGGCCCAGGCACTCCAGGAGGCGGCGCAGCACCAGGTCGCGGTTGGACTCCAGGACCATGTCGATGAAGTCGATGACGACGATGCCGCCGAGGTCGCGCAGGCGCAGCTGGCGGACGATCTCCTCGGCCGCCTCCAGGTTGTTCCTGGTGACGGTCTCCTCGAGGTTGCCGCCCTGGCCGGTGAACTTGCCGGTGTTGACGTCGACCACGACCATCGCCTCGGTCTTGTCGATCACCAGCGAGCCGCCGGACGGCAGCCAGACCTTGCGGTCCAGCGCCTTCATCAGCTGCTCGTCGATCCGGTACGTGGCGAACACGTCGACCTCGCTCGTCCACTTGGACAGGCGGTCGACCAGGTCGGGGGCGACGTGCGAGACGTAGCCGTGGATGGTCTCCCACGCGTCGTCGCCGCTGACGATGACCTTGGAGAAGTCCTCGTTGAAGATGTCGCGGACGACCCGGACGGTCATGTCCGGCTCGCCGTAGAGCAGGGTCGGCGCGTTGGCGCTGCCGCTCTTCGCCTTCTTCTGGATGTCCTCCCACTGCGCCTGCAGCCGCTCGACGTCGCGGCGCAGCTCGTCCTCGCTCGCGCCCTCGGCGGCGGTGCGCACGATGACGCCCGCGTCCTCGGGGACGATCTTCTTGAGGATGGTCTTCAGACGCGCGCGCTCGGTGTCGGGCAGCTTGCGGCTGATGCCGGTCATCGAGCCCTCGGGCACGTACACGAGGTAGCGGCCGGGCAGGGAGACCTGGCTGGTCAGACGGGCGCCCTTGTGGCCGATCGGGTCCTTGGTGACCTGCACCAGGACCGACTGGCCGGACTTGAGGGCGGTCTCGATGCGGCGCGGGCCGTTGGCCATGCCGAGCGCCTCGAAGTTGACCTCGCCGGCGTACAGGACGGCGTTGCGGCCCTTGCCGATGTCGACGAAGGCGGCCTCCATCGACGGCAGCACGTTCTGGACCTTGCCCAGGTAGACGTTGCCGACGTAGGAGGTGGCCTGCTCCTTGTTGACGTAGTGCTCGACGAGCACGTTGTCTTCCAGGACGCCGATCTGGGTGCGCTCGCCGTTCTGGCGGACGACCATCACGCGCTCGACGGCCTCGCGGCGGGCGAGGAACTCGGCCTCGGTGATGATCGGGACGCGGCGACGGCCCTGCTCGCGGCCCTCGCGGCGGCGCTGCTTCTTGGCCTCCAGGCGGGTGGAGCCCTTGATGGACTGCACCTCGTCGGACGGCTCGGCCTTCTCGCGCGCCGGGCGGGGCTCGCGGACCTTGACGACCGTGCGGACGCCGTCCTCGTCGGTGGCCTCGGCCTCGGCGGCGGCGTCACCGCTGCGGCGACGGCGGCGGCGACGGCGGCGGGAGCTGCTGGAGCCGCCGAACGCCTCGGTGTCGTCGGACTCGTCCGACTCCTCGGCCTCGCCCTCGGCGTCGCCGTGGGCCTCGTCGGGCTCCTCGGAGTCCTCCGCGTCCTCGGTCTCGGCGAACTCGCCGCGGCGGCGGCGACGGCCGCCACGACGGCGACGGCGGGACGGGCGGTCCTCGTACTCCTCGGTCTCCCCGGTCTCCTCCGCCTCGGCCTCGGGCTCGGCCTCCGCCTCGGGGGTCGACTCGACCTCGGGCTCGTCGGCGACGGTGGCGGGGACGGGCTCGACGGCCACGGGCTCGCCGCGGCGGCGACGGCGACGGCGCGAGCCGGTCTCGGCGCGCTCGACGACCGGGGCGGCCTCGGCCGCCTCCGCGATCTCGTCCGTCTCCTCCTCGAGGTCCTCCTCCACGGCCTCGGCCGCGGCGATGGCGGCGGCGGTCTCGGGGGTCTGGAACATCGGCTCGGTGAAGACCGGGGCCTGGAAGACGGCGACGGCCGGGCGGGCGGCACGACGGGTGCGCGGCGCCTCGGCCTCGGCGGCCGGGGCGGCGAACTGCGGGGAGCCGGCGCGTCGGCGGCCACGGCCGCGGGTGGCGGCCTCCTCGGCGGCGGCGACGTCGGCGCCGTGCGAGGCGATCTCCTCGACGGTGTCCTCGGGCAGCGCCTCGCCGGAGGTCTCGGCGGCGATCTCGGCGGCGGCGGAGGCCGCCACCTCGGGCGTGCTGGTCTTGCGGGTGGCGCGGCGGCGGGTCCGGGGGGCCGGGGCGGCCTCCTCGGCCACGGGCGCCGTCTCGGCGGGAGCGGCCTCGGCGGCGGGAGCCGGGGTGGGCTCCGGGGCCGCGGCGGCACGGGTCGCACGGCGACGCGTACGGGGCGCGGGTGCGGGCTCCTCGGCGGCGGGCGCCTCGGTCGCCGGGGCGGTCTCGGCGGCGGGAGCGGCCCCGGCCTCGACGGGCTCGGGGGTCGCCACGGCACGGGTCGCACGGCGACGCGTACGGGGCGCGGGCCCCGCCGGCTCCTCGGCGGCCGGGTTCTCGGTCACCGGAGCGACCGGGGCGGCGGGGGTCTCGACGATCTCCGCGGCCTCGGCGGCGGCGGTCTGCGGTGCGGTGGCCTTCCGGGTGGCACGGCGGCGCGGACGCGCGGGCGCCGGCTCCTCGGCTGCCGGGGCCTCGGCCACCGGGGCGGCCGGGGCGGGCGTGGTCTCGACGACCTCGGTGGTCTCGGCGGCGGCCTCGGCCGTCACCGGCGGACCGGCCGGCCGGGACGCGGCGCGGCGCCGACGGCGCGGCGGCAGCTTGTCACCGGGTGCGTTGGTGTCGTTCTCTTCGAGCATGCGGGGTTCTCCCGTCACGCTCCCGGGCGCCGCGTCTTGTTCCGGTCCGGCGGCACGAACACGCGAGATGCGCGGTGCCGCCGTCCGGGGCGCGGGCGCCGCACGGGAGCTCTATGTCTGGCTCGCCGGTTCCGTACGCCCTGTGCGGACGGCCTGGCGAAAGTCTCCTGGTCAGTGCGCTGCCCGACCCAGGTGGCTCCCGAGTACCAGGGCGGCGCTACAACGACCGCTCCCTACGCGGTGCCAACACCCGGCGCCGTCGCTGAGGACGTCGCGGCGGCCGTGGGTGGAGCGGCCGTGACTGCCTCGCGGTCGGGCGCGAGCGGGTCGGTCACCGTGCCGGACTCCTCGTCGAAGAGCCCCTGCGCCAGCCTGGTCACCGCAGCGGGGACCGGCGGCGCCAGGTCGGCCACAGCTCGGAGACCGGACAGGACGTCGTCGGGTCGCACGGCAGGTGTCACGTGCCGAACAACCAGCCGCAGTATCGCACAGGCGCTGTCCAGCGGCCTATCACCCTGGGGATCGCCCGGGGCGGGGGCCGCGGTCAGCTCCACGACGGCACCGCGGGTGTCGAAGGTGCGCAGACCGTTCTTGGTCTTGCGCTGTACTTCCACGCTCTCGGCCGCGAGAAACGCGTCGACGGCCTTCCGCGCGTCCTCGGCGTCGACGCCGTCGAGCCGCAGCTCCCACACGGAGGCGGTGAGCCGGTCGGCGAGGCCGGAGGTCCGGGCCTCGACGGCGTCGATGATGTCGAGGCCGTTCGGCATGGACTCGTCGAGCAGGACCCGCAGGGTCTCCGGGTCGCGGTTCTCGGTGAGGGCGATCTCGAGGTACTCGGCCTCGGATCCCGTACCCGTCGGGGCGGCGTTGGCGTACGACACCTTGGGGTGCGGGGTGAACCCCGCCGAGTACGCCATGGGCACCTCGGCACGGCGCAGCGCACGCTCGAAGGCGCGCTGGAAGTCTCGATGGCTGGTGAACCGGAGGCGGCCGCGCTTGGTGTAGCGCAGTCGGATGCGCTGCACCGCCGGTGCGGGCGGCGGGCCTTCGGGCTGTCGCTTGCCCAGTGGTTCTTCTCCTCGGTGCGGGGCGGGCGCGGGTGGCGCGCCGCCCTCGAAATGCGGGTGTGCCCTGGGGGGGCCCGCCCGGTTCACCCCCGCGTCTGCGGGGTGATCTCGGGCGCGGGCGCCGCGCCGGGGACGTTCGTTGTACTACCCAGAGTACGCGCCCGGGCCACCTGACGTTCCCCGGGCCGGTTCGCCGCCGTCTCCCCGACCAGCGCGCGCCAGCTGTCGAGCCGGGCCCGGCGGACGGCGTCACGGGCGGAGGCGAGCGCGGTCCGGGCCGCCTGCCGCCCCTCCGCGAGGGCCTTGCGGGCGGGGGCCCAGACGGCGTCGCGGACCCAGTGGCCGACCGGGGTGCACACCTGGCGGTAGACCCAGGCGGCGGGGCGTACGAACAGGTGACGGGCGACCCAGGCGGCGGGGCGCACGAGCAGGTGACGGACCAGCCAGGCGAGACCGCGACCGACCGCCCGGGAGAGGAAGCCGGCGGTGCGCCAGCAGACGGCGAGGGCGTCACGGACCTCACGGCCGGCCGGGCGAAGGACGCGCCGCCACAGCCACACGGCCGGACGGGCGATCCCGTACGTGACGAGCGGCACGATCCCGTACCGCCAGGGCCACACCAACAGCACCGTGAAGAGCGCCCGCGCGACGGTCAGCAGTCCGCGGCCCAGCCATCCGGCACCGGCCGCGATCCCGCGCCCGAGCCCGCCGAGCACCCGGGCCAGGGCGCGCGCCGAACGCACGAGCGCCCACCCGATCGCCCGCCCCACCGGAGCCAGGACCGACCGGTACAGCCAGACGGCGGGGGCGGCGATCCCGTAGCGGGCGACGGGCACGAGCACGTGACGCCACAGGGCGGCGAAGGGCCGGGCGAGCCCCTTGCCGAGCAGCGCGGCCCCGGCCGAGAGCCCGCGCCACAGGCCGGCGAGCATCCAGGAGAGCCCGCGCCAGAGCCATCCCAGACCGGCGCCCAGCTGCCCGAGGCCCCAGGCAAGACCGCGCCACAGCCCGCCGAACACCCACGCGAGGCCCCGCCACACACCGCCGAACATCCACGCCAGGCCGTGCCACACACCACCGAAGACCCACGCCAGGCCCCGCCACAGACCGCCGAACGTCCAGGCGATGCCGTGTCCGACGGCGCGGGCGGCCCGGGTCAGGGCTCGGCCCGTCGGGGCCAGGATCCGCTCGTACACCCAGACGGCCGGGCGCTTCACCGTGTGGCGCCAGAGCCAGGCGAGGCCCCGGCCGGCCGGGCGCAGCAGAGCGCGGTCGAGGAGACGGCCGCTGGCTCGGAGGGCGTCCCAGGCCATGCGGACCGGGAGGACGAGGACCAGCACGACGAACCTGACCGGGATGCGGATCAGGGCGTGCGGGGCGGGCGGGACCGGCGCCGGGTTTTCCGTGCTCATGTCCCACAGGACGCCGACGGCCCGGCGGAGGGTTCACCCTCCGCCGGGCCGTCGCACGATCGTCGCGCCGGTACCGCTACTTGTTCACGACCGACAACGGGAGCAGCTTCTTGCCCGTCGGACCGATCTGGATGTGCGTGTCCATCTGAGGACAGACGCCGCAGTCGAAGCACGGCGTCCAGCGGCAGTCCTCGACCTCGGTCTCGTCGAGCGCGTCCTGCCAGTCCTCCCAGAGCCAGTCCTTGTCGAGACCGGAGTCCAGGTGGTCCCAGGGCAGGACCTCCTCGTAGGTGCGTTCGCGGGTGGTGTACCAGGCGACGTCCACGCCGAACTCGGGGAGGGTCTTCTCGGCGCAGGCCATCCAGCGGTCGTACGAGAAGTGCTCGCGCCAGCCGTCGAAGCGGCCGCCGTCCTCGTAGACCGCGCGGATCACGGCGCCGACGCGGCGGTCACCGCGGGAGAGCAGGCCCTCGACGATGCCCGGCTTGCCGTCGTGGTAGCGGAAGCCGATGGAGCGGCCGTACTTCTTGTCGCCGCGGATCTTGTCCCGGAGCTTCTCCAGGCGGGCGTCCGTCTCCTCGGCCGACAGCTGCGGGGCCCACTGGAAGGGGGTGTGCGGCTTGGGGACGAAGCCGCCGATGGAGACGGTGCAGCGGATGTCGTTCTGCCCGGAGACCTTGCGGCCCTCGGCGATCACGTTCATCGCCATGTCGGCGATCTGGAGGACGTCCTCGTCGGTCTCCGTCGGCAGGCCGCACATGAAGTACAGCTTCACCTGGCGCCAGCCGTTGCCGTACGCGGTGGAGACGGTCCGGATCAGGTCCTCCTCCGAGACCATCTTGTTGATGACCTTGCGCATGCGCTCGGAGCCGCCCTCGGGGGCGAAGGTGAGTCCGGAGCGGCGGCCGTTGCGGGTGAGCTCGTTCGCGAGGTCGACGTTGAAGGCGTCCACGCGGGTCGACGGCAGCGAGAGGCCGACCTTGTCGTCCTCGTAGCGGTCGGCGAGGCCCTTGGCGATGTCGCCGATCTCGGAGTGGTCCGCGGAGGACAGGGACAGCAGGCCGACCTCCTCGAAGCCGGTCGCCTTGAGGCCCTTCTCCACCATTTCGCCGATGCCGGTGATGCTTCGCTCCCGCACGGGGCGCGTGATCATGCCGGCCTGGCAGAAGCGGCAGCCGCGGGTGCAGCCGCGGAAGATCTCGACGGACATCCGCTCGTGGACGGTCTCGGCGAGCGGGACGAGCGGCTGCTTGGGGTAGGGCCACTCGTCGAGGTCCATGACGGTGTGCTTGGAGACGCGCCACGGCACACCGGACCGGTTGGGGACGACGCGGCCGATGCGGCCGTCCGGCAGGTACTCGACGTCGTAGAACGCCGGGATGTAGACCGAGCCGGTCTTCGCGAGGCGCAGGAGGACCTCCTCGCGGCCGCCGGGCCGGCCCTCGGCCTTCCACTGGCGGATGATCTCGGTCATGTCGAGCACGGCCTGCTCGCCGTCGCCGATGATCGCCGCGTCGATGAAGTCCGCGATGGGCTCGGGGTTGAAGGCGGCGTGGCCGCCGGCGAGCACGATCGGGTGGTCGACGGTCCGGTCCTTCGACTCCAGCGGGATGCCCGCCAGGTCCAGCGCCGTGAGCATGTTCGTGTAGCCGAGCTCGGTGGAGAAGGAGAGCCCGAACACGTCGAAGGCGCCGACGGGGCGGTGGGAGTCCACGGTGAACTGCGGCACGTTGTGCTCGCGCATCAGCTCCTCGAGGTCCGGCCACACGCTGTAGGTGCGCTCGGCGAGGACGCCCTCGCGCTCGTTCAGTACCTCGTAGAGGATCATGACGCCCTGGTTGGGCAGGCCGACCTCGTACGCGTCGGGGTACATGAGCGCCCAGCGGACGTCGCAGCTGTCCCACGGCTTGACCGTGGAGTTCAGCTCTCCACCGACGTACTGAATCGGCTTCTGCACGTGCGGGAGCAGAGCTTCGAGCTGCGGGAAGACAGACTCGGCAGCAGACATCTCGAACCTTCGTGAGCTGGCAGGGGGCGACTCTCAAGCGTACCCCGGTGCTCAGTGGCTCAGCGCCGCCCGGATGTCCGGGGCCGAGGCCCGCTCCCACAGCTCCGGCAGCTCGCGCTGCCTGGCCTCGCCCGCCGCCGCCTCGCGGCCGTAGAGAACGCCCCAGGTGAAGGCGGACTCGCCGGCCGCGTGGGCCCGGACGGCGAGCTCGCGCAGGGCCTCGCGGGTGACCACGCTGTCCTGGTGGTCGCCGAGGCAGGACTGGACGGCCTTGACCCTCCGGGTGAACCGCTTGGCGGGTTTGCCGAGGGTGGGGCGGGCGGCCTCGCCGGCGTAGCGGGCGCGTTTGGCGGCCTTGCGGGCCTCGTGCAGGGCGAGGTCGCGGTCGGGTCCCGGGTCGAGGGCGAGGGCGCGGTCGATCCTGTGGGAGAGGCGGTCGAAGTCCTTGCGGACGGCGCGGGCGAGGACCTCGGCCGCGTCGTGGCCGGCCGCCTTGCGCAGCGGCGGGTCCGCGAGGAGTGCGGCGAGGCGGTCGAGGAGGGCCAGGTGGCGTTCGGAGTCCAGCGCGGCGAGCGCCGTGCGCCGGGCCGCCTCGGCGCGGCTGGTGCCGCGGATGCGCAGCCGGGCGTGGACGGGGCCGAGGCGGAGGGTGTCGGGGAGGGCGTCGAGCCGGGCGGCGAGCCGCTCCTGGAGGACCTCCTCGTCGCGGGCCACGCCGAGCTCGCCGGCCAGCCACTTCAGCTCCTCGCCGATCGGGTCGGTGACGGCCCGGTCGAGCACCTTGCGGAAGGTCTTGAGGGCGCTGCGGAGCCGTCGGGTGGCGACCCGCATCTTGTGGACGGCGTCGGGGAGGTCGCGGCGGACGGCGGGGTCGTAGGCGACGATGGCGTCGGTCTGTTCCCGTACGTACGCGAGGACGGCGGCGCCCGCGGTGCCGGCGGCGGGGCCCGGGGCGGGCGAGGGGCCGCCGCCGGTCTCCGCGAGGGCGCGGGCCAGCTTGGAGGGCGAGTCGGCGGGGCGGACGCCCGCCTTCTTCAGGTGTTTCTCGACGGCGTCGAGGACCGCCGGGTCGGCGTCGTCGGCGAGTTCGACCTCGATCTCGGTCCAGGCCGCCTTCCCGCCGCCCGCGAGCCGTTCGGCGCGGACGGTGTCCAGGGAGAACTCGGCGAGCAGGGTGCCGTCCTCGTCGAGGAGGTGGCGGACGTCGCGGCTGCTGTGGAGGCGGACGACGGGGGCGACGTCGTCGTGCCGGACGCGGGAGCGCAGGAGGCCCGCCAGGGAGTCCGGCAGCGTCCGGGAGAGCGGGGCTCTGATCTCGTCGCGGACGCCGGGGGCCACCGGGAGCTTCAGGTGCCAGCCGGCGTCCGAGCCGCCGGTGCGCCGGCGCAGGGTGAGGGAGTCGGCGGCGAGCCGCAGGTCGGGCGTGTCGTAGTAGACGGCGTCGAGTTCCATGACGCCTTCGTCGCGGACGGCGGCCACGCCCCGGATCCCGGTGAGGTCCGGGACGGTGGACGGGTCGGCGGCCTCGTACTTCCGCTCGATCTCGCGCTTGGTGTCCTCCATGCATCGAATCTAGACGTGATGCGGGCCGGGTGGGAGGGGATCAGGCCGTCATCGGCCGTTGCACCCGGATGGACTGCAGGAGTCCGATCGCCACCCACACGGCGAACATCGACGAACCGCCGTAGGACACGAACGGCAGTGGCAGGCCGGCGACCGGCATGATGCCGAGGGTCATGCCGATGTTCTCGAAGGACTGGAAGGCGAACCAGGCGATGATGCCGCCGGCCACGATCGTGCCGTACAGCTCGGTCGTCTCGCGGGCGATGCGGCAGGCACGCCACAGGATGACGCCGAGGAGGACGAGGATGAGCGTGCCGCCGACGAAGCCGAGTTCCTCGCCGGCGACGGTGAAGATGAAGTCGGTCTGCTGTTCGGGCACGAACTGGCCGCTGGTCTGGTGGCCGTTGAAGAGGCCGGCGCCGTAGAGGCCGCCGGAGCCGATGGCGATGCGGGCCTGGTTGGTGTTGTAGCCGACGCCGGCCGGGTCGAGCTCGGGGTTGGCGAAGGCGGCGAAGCGGTTGATCTGGTACTCGTCGAGCATGCCGAGGGCGGTGACCAGGACGGCTCCGAGGACGCCGGCGCCGATCAGGCCGATGACCCAGCGGTTGGAGGCGCCGGAGGTGAGCAGGACGCCGAGCACGATGACGGCCATGACCATGACGGAGCCGAGGTCCGGCATCAGCATGACGATGCCCATGGGGAGGGCGGCGAGGAGGAGCGCCTTGGCGACGGTGCGGTGGTCGGGGTGGATCTGGTCGCCCGCGTCGACCTTCGCCGCGAGCAGCATCGCCATGATCAGGATGATGGTGATCTTGACGAACTCGCTGGGCTGGAGCGAGAAGCCGCCGCCGATGACGATCCACGCGTGGGCGCCGTTGATGGTGGCGCCGAGCGGGGTGAGGACGGCGAGGATCAGCAGCAGCGAGATGCCGTAGAGGACCGGCACGGCGCCGCGCAGGGTGCGGTGGCCGAGCCAGATGGTGCCGATCATCAGGGCGAGCCCGATGCCGGTGTTCAGGACGTGCCGGAACAGGAAGTAGTACGGGTCGCCCTGGTTGAGCTCGGTGCGGCCCCGCGTGGCGGACCACACGAGCAGCGCGCCGAGCAGCGACAGGGCGAGCGAGGACAGCAGGATCGGCCAGTCGAGCCGGCGCAGCACGGAGTCGCGGGCGGTGAGCCGGGCGAGCGGCCCGCGCTCGGGTGCGTAGCGGGAGACGGAGAAGCCGTGGGGGGCGGTCATCGGGTCAGTCCCTCAGGTACGGGGGCGGGCCCGCGAGCGGCGGCACGACGCCGCCCTCGGCGGGGTCGACGAGCTGCGACTTCGGGTCGTACGGCTTGACCTCGGGCGCGTCGATGGTGCCGTCGGGGTTGACCTTCGGCAGGGTCTGCTGCGGCTGGGGCAGCAGGGCCCGCTTGAGGTCCTGCTTGCCGGCGTCGTCGAGTCCGTACAGGGCGTCGTAGATGTTGCGCACGGCGGGTCCGGAGGCGCCGGAGCCGGTGCCGCCCTGGGAGATGGTCATGACGATGGTGAAGTCCCTGGTGTAGGTCGCCAGCCAGGACGTCGTCTGCTTGCCGTAGACCTGGGCGGTGCCGGTCTTGGCGTGCATCGGGATCTTGTCCTGGGGCCAGCCGCCGAACCGCCAGGCGGCGGTGCCGCCGGGTTCGACGACGGACCGCAGGCCCTTGTCGAGGTCCTTGATGGTCTGGGCGTCGACCGGCAGCCGGCCGTGTGCCGTGGGCTTGATCTCGCGGATCCGCTTGCCGTCGGGGCTGATCACGGCCTTGCCGACGGTGGGGTTGTAGAGGGTGCCGCCGTTGCTGATGGCCGCGTAGGCGGTGGCCAGCTGGACGGGGGTGATGAGGACGTCGCCCTGGCCGATCGCGAAGTTGATGCTGTCGAAGGCCTTGAGCTGGTTGCCTTCGAGGCAGCTCTCGTAGGCGATCTGCTCGACGTAGCTGCCGCCCTTCTTGCCCTGCTTGCACCAGGAGTCCTTGTTGGCCTCCCAGAAGCTCTGCTTCCACTGGCGGTCCGGGATGCGGCCGGTGACCTCGTTGGGCAGGTCGATGCCGGTCTCGCTGCCGAAGCCGAAGTCGCGGGCGGTCCGGTAGAACCAGTCCTTGGCGTCCTTCTTCGGCTTGAGGCCGCCGTCGCGCTGCCATTCCTGGTGGCCGAGGCGGTAGAAGACGGTGTTGCAGGAGTACTTGAGGGCGTCGCCGAGGGTGATGGGGCCGTGGCCCTTGGACTCGAAGTTGGCGAAGCTGCGGTTGCCCATGCTGTACGAGGCGCTGCAGAGGTACTTGTCGTTGAAGTCGTTGCCGGCGCGCACGGCGGCGCTGGCGGACACGACCTTGAAGACGGAGCCGGCGGGCGCCTGGCCCTGGATGGCCCGGTTGAGCAGCGGGTAGTTGGAGTCCTTGCTGGTGAGGGCGGCGTAGTCCTTGGCGGCGATGCCGCCGACCCAGGCGTTGGGGTCGTAGTCGGGCTGGGAGGCCATGGCGACGACCCGGCCGGTCCTGGACTCCATGACGACGACGGCGCCGGCGTCGGCCTCGTACGGGCGGCCGGTGATCTTGTCGGTCTCGCCGCGGACGGTCTTCATGGCCTGGTGGAGCTCGTACTCGGCGACGGCCTGGACGCGGGCGTCGATGCTGGTGACGAGGGTGGAGCCGGGCACGCCGGGGTCGGACTTGGTCTGGCCCATGACGCGGCCGAGGTTGTCGACCTCGTAGCGGGTGACGCCGGCCTTGCCGCGCAGCTCCTTGTCGTAGGTGCGTTCGATGCCGGAGCGGCCGACCTGGTCGGAGCGGAGGAACGGCGAGTCGGTGTCCTTGGCCTTCTCGATCTCCTCGTCGGTGACGGGCGAGAGGTAGCCGAGGACCTGTGCGGTGCGGGCCTTGCCGGGGGCCGGGTAGCGGCGTACGGCGGCGAGTTCGGCGGTGATGCCGGGGAAGTCCTCGGACGCCTCACGGATCGTCAGGGCCTGCTGGGTGGTGGCCTTGTCGGTGACCGGGATCGGCTGGAAGGGGGAGCCGTTCCAGCAGGGCTTGGGGGTCTGGGAGTCGCAGAGCCGGATCTTGTTCATGACGTCCTGGGGCTTCATGCCCAGGACGCCGGCGAGGCGGGTGAGGACGGCCTTGCCGTCGTCCTTCATCTTCATCAGCTCGGTGCGCGAGGCGGAGACCACGAGGCGGGTCTCGTTGTCGGCGAGCGGGACGCCGCGGGCGTCGAGGATGGAGCCGCGCACGGCGGGCTGGACGACCTGCTGGACGTGGTTGTTCTTGGCCTCGTCGGTGTACTCCTTGCCCTGGCGGATCTGGAGGTACCAGAGGCGCCCGCCGAGGGTGAAGAGCAGGGAGAAGACCAGGATCTGGATGACGACGAGCCGGATCTGGACCCTGGGGGTCCGTCCGGTCTCCGGGATGTTGCTCATGCTGCCGCTGCCCCCTCGGTCACAGTCGCTTGACTCCCTTGATGCGTCCGGCGCGTGAGGCGCGGCTTCGGGCGGCCTTGATGCGCAGGCCGCTGCGCTGGGTGCCGATCCTCAGGCCGGTGCCGGAGGAGAGCCAGCCGGACGCGACGTCGGCTCCGTTCGCGCCGGCCTCGGCGAGCGGGTCGTTCTCGGCGCGCCGGGCGATGGCCATGATCAGCGGCACGGTGAACGGCGCGAGGAGCAGGTCGTACAGGACGGCGGTGAAGAGCAGGAAGCCGAGGCCGACGTGGCGGGCGGCGGTGTCGCCGACGAGGGCGCCGACCCCGGCGTACAGCAGGGTGGAGCCGACGGCGGCGACGGCGACCACGGCCATGGGGCCGGCGGCGGACTTGAGCCGGCCGTTCTCGGGGCGGGCGAGGCCGACGAGGTAGCCGACGACGCAGAGCACGAGGGCGTAGCGGCCGGCGGCGTGGTCGGCGGGCGGGGCGAGGTCGGCGAGCAGGCCGGCGCTGAAGCCGACGAGGGCGCCGGTGACGTGCCCGTGGACGAGCGCGAGGGCGACCACGGTGAGCAGGACGAGGTCGGGGACGGCGCCGGGGAGCTGGAGGCGGGCGAGGACGGAGACCTGGACGACGAGGGCGACGAGGATCAGCGCGGCCGACAGCAGGATGCGGTTGAACTTCACGGTGTCTGCTCCCCCTGGTCCTGCTGCGGGTCCTGCGGGTTCTGCGGGTTCGCCTGCGGGTCCTGCGGGTCGGTCTGCTGGTCCGGCTGGGCCTGCTGGGTCTGCTCGCCGGGCTTCAGGGCGGGCTGGTCGCCCTGCTGCTGTGCCTGGCCCTGCTGCTGGTTCTGCGGCTGGTTCTGGTTCTGCGGGTTCTGGCCGGGCTGCTGCCCGTCCGGGGGCGGCGGGGTGACCGTGACGGTGACGGTCGGGGCCGGCTTGGGCTTCGGCGGCAGGACGGTGTCGCGCGGGTCGGTGCGCGGGGCCTGGACGACGACGCCGACGATGTCGAGCTTGCTGAAGCCGACGTACGGGCGGACGTAGACGTTGCGGGTCAGGCCGCCGCCCAGGGGGTCGACGCGGACGACCTCGCCGACCGGGACGCCGGGGACGAAGGGCTTGGCGCCGTGCGAGCCGAAGGTGACGAGCCGGTCGCCGGGCTTGACCTTGGCCTTGCCGTTGAGGAGCTGGACGAGCAGCGGGCCGTTGCCCTGGCCGGTGGCGAAGCCGAGCTCGGCGGTCTTCTCCAGGCGGGTGCCGACGGTGAAGTCGGGGTCGTTGGCGAGCAGCACGGTCGACGTGGAGGGGCCGACGGTGGTGACCCGGCCGACGAGCCCGGCGCCGTTGAGGACGGTCATGTCGCGCCGGATGCCGTCGCGGGCCCCGGCGTCGATGGTGACGGTCCAGGAGAAGCCCTGGGCGGCTCCTATGGCGATGACCTGGGCGCCCTTGATGCCGTACTGCCCGGCGCCGGCGGTCTTCAGCAGCGTGTCGAGCTCGCGCAGCCGGCTGCGGTTGCGGTCGTCGCTGCCCAGCTTGGCCTTGAGGGCGGCGTTCTCCTGCTCCAGGGCGGCGATCCGGTTGTGCCGCTCACCGGAGTCGCGGACCGCTCCTATCGCGTTGCCGATCGGGTCGACCGCCGAGGCGACTCCGTTCTCGACGGGGCCGAAGACGGCGGCCGCGGCCTGCCGGGCACCGTCGACCGGTGACTCCTGGCCTCCTCGGATGTCCACCGTGATCAGTGCGAACGCGATGGCGACCAGCAGTACCAGGAGCAGCCGGCTCTCTCGTGTGTCCCTCACGTGCGGCGGCCGTGCCTTTCCTCGTTCGATACGGGCCCCCGGGCCGGGGCCCGGGGGTGATGGAGTTGTGGGGTGACGCGGTCGTACGCGCCCGCCGGACGGGTCAGCGTCGCGGCTGGGCGTCGAGCACCTGCTGGAGCGCCTCGAACTCCTCGACGCACTTGCCGGATCCGAGCGCCACCGAGTCCAGCGGGTCCTCGGCGATGTGGATCGGCATGCCGGTCTCGCGGCGGAGTCGTTCGTCGAGGCCGCGGAGCAGGGCGCCGCCACCCGTGAGAACGATGCCGCGGTCCATGACGTCACCGGAGAGCTCCGGCGGGCACTTGTCGAGGGTGGTCTTCACGGCGTCGACGATGGCGTTGACCGGCTCCTCGATGGCCTTGCGGACCTCGGCGGCGGAGATGACCACGGTCTTGGGCAGGCCCGAGACGAGGTCGCGGCCGCGGATCTCGGTGTGCTCGTCCTGGTCGAGGTCGTAGGCGGAGCCGATGGTGATCTTGATCTGTTCGGCGGTGCGCTCGCCGAGGAGGAGCGAGTACTCCTTCTTGACGTGCTGGATGATCGCGTTGTCGAGCTCGTCGCCGGCCACCCGGATGGACTGTGCCGTGACGATTCCGCCGAGGGAGATGACGGCCACCTCGGTGGTGCCGCCGCCGATGTCGACGACCATGTTGCCGGTGGCCTCGTGGACCGGGAGGCCCGAGCCGATGGCGGCGGCCATGGGCTCCTCGATGATGTGCACCTGGCGGGCGCCGGCCTGGGTCGACGCCTCGATGACGGCGCGGCGCTCGACTCCGGTGATGCCGGAGGGGACGCAGACGACGACCCGGGGGCGGGCCAGGTAGCGACGCTTGTGGATCTTGAGGATGAAGTAGCGGAGCATCCGCTCGGTGATCTCGAAGTCGGCGATCACGCCGTCCTTGAGCGGGCGGACGGCGACGATGTTGCCGGGGGTCCGGCCGATCATCTTCTTCGCCTCCGAACCGACCGCGAGGATGCCGCCGGTGTTGGTGTTGATCGCGACGACGGACGGCTCGTTCAGAACGATGCCTCGACCCCTGACGTACACCAGCGTGTTGGCGGTCCCGAGGTCGACAGCCATGTCACGGCCGATGAACGACATTGAGTTCCCCTTGTTTCCCATGAGGATGCGTCGGGCCTTCCCTAGCGGAGCGTTGACGGCTTCTCAGGTCGGCGAGGTGGTGTCCGAGAGTGGTGCGGCGTGGAGTTTCCCCATCGTAGTGCCGCCCGCACGGATACCGCGCGGCGGACCACCCCGGTCCACCTCTGTATAGGTGACGGAATGATGCGGCGATCCGTTCCCGGGTTCCGCGTTCATATGCCTGGGGGCGACCGAAATTCCTTCGGTCGCCCCAGGGGGTGGCGCTGATCGGCTGACGTGGGGTCAGACCAGGCCGGGGAAGAAAATCTTCAGCTCCCGAATGGCCGACTCCTCGGAGTCCGAGGCGTGGATCAGGTTCTCGCGGACGATGGTGCCGTAGTCGCCGCGGATGGAGCCGGGGGCGGCGGCGATCGGGTCGGTCGGGCCGGCGAGCGTGCGCAGGCCCTCGATGACCCGCTCGCCCTCGACGACGAGCGCGACGACCGGGCCGGAGGCCATGAAGCCCATCAGCGGCTCGTAGAACGGCTTGCCCTTGTGCTCGCCGTAGTGCTGCTCCAGCGTCTCCTGGTCCAGCTCGCGCATCTCCAGGGCCGCGATGGTCCAGCCGGCCTTGCGCTCGATACGGCCGATGATCTCGCCGATCAGGCCACGGCGGACGGCATCGGGCTTGAGCAGGACGAGCGTGCGCTGGCTCACGGGGGAACTCCTTCAGACAACGGTGTGCGGGCCTTTGAGGCTACAGGGCCCGCACCGGGCATTATCACGCAGCGTCAGGCCCTGCGGAGCCCTCCGAGGCGGCCCAGCCGGCCTTGATCTCGTCGATCTTCCGGCCGTAGTGCACCGAGGCCCACCAGAGCACCGCGAACAGCGCGCCCAGGAAGAACATCACCGGCACCACGAAGCCGCTGGCGACCAGACCGAGCTGCAGCGCCCAGCCGAGCTGCACACCCCCCGGACGGGTGATCATCCCGCACAGCAGCACCGACAGGACCATGGCGATCCCACAGACCGTCCACACCGTCGACATCGCCAGGGAGTCGTCCTTCATGGCGACGAGCCCGGCGAAGCCGATCACGAAGAACTCGCCGATCAGCGTCGAGGAACACAGCACCCGCATGGCTCAGCCCCGCTTCAGCAGCAGTCGGGCGTCGCCGACCGTGAAGATCGAACCGGTGACGAGGACGCCCGCGCCCGCGTACTCGTCCTCTTCCTCGGCGAGCGTGATCGCCGCCTCGATGGCGTCGTCGAGCCGCGGCTCGACGACCACCCGGTCCTCGCCGAAGACCTCGACCGCGATGGCGGCGAGCGCGTCGACGTCGGTGGCCCGGGGGTTGGAGTTCGCCGTGATCACGACCTCGGCGAAGATCGGCTCGAAAGCCTCCAGGAGACCCTTGGCGTCCTTGTCGGCGCTGGTGGAGACCACGCCGATCAGCCGCGAGAAGCCGAAGGACTCGGTGATGCCCTCGGCCGTCGCTCGCGCGCCGTGGGGATTGTGCGCCGCGTCCAGGATCACCGTCGGCGAGGAGCGCACGACCTCCAGGCGGCCCGGCGAGGCCACCTGGGCGAACGCGCGGCGGACCGTGTCCACGTCCAGGGTGCGGGCGTGCTGCGCGCCGATGCCGAAGAACGCCTCGACGGCGGCGAGCGCCACGGCCGCGTTGTGCGCCTGGTGCGCCCCGTAGAGAGGAAGGAACACGTTGTCGTACTCGCCGCCGAGGCCGCGCAGGGTCAGCAGCTGTCCGCCGACCGCGACCTCGCGCGAGACGACCCCGAACTCCATGCCCTCGCGGGCCACCGTCGCGTCCACGTCGACGGCCTTCTTCAGGAGCACCTGCGCCGCGTCCACCGGCTGCTGGGCCAGGATGACGGTCGCGCCCTCCTTGATGATCCCGGACTTCTCCCCGGCGATCGCGGCGGTCGTCTCGCCGAGCCGGTCGGTGTGGTCCAGGTCGATCGGGGTGACGACGGCGACGGAGGCGTCGATGACGTTGGTGGCGTCCCAGGTGCCGCCCATGCCGACCTCGACGACGGCCGCGTCGACCGGGGCGTCGGCGAAGGCCGCGTACGCCATCCCGGTGAGCACCTCGAAGAAGGAGAGCCGGTACTCCTCGCGGGCGTCGACCAGCTCCACGTACGGCTTCACGTCCTGGTACGTCTCGACGAAACGCTCCGGGTCGATCGGGGCGCCGTCCAGGCTGATCCGCTCGGTGATGGTCTGCACGTGCGGCGAGGTGTACCGCCCGGTGCGCAGGTCGAAGGCGCCGAGCAGGGCCTCGATCATGCGGGCCGTCGACGTCTTGCCGTTGGTGCCGGTGATGTGGATCGAGGGATAGGCGCGCTGCGGCTCGCCCAGCACGTCCATCAGGGCCGCGATCCGCTTGACCGAGGGCTCCAGCTTGGTCTCGCCCCAGCGGGTCGACAGCTCGGTCTCGACCTCGCGCAGCGCCTTGTCGACCTCGGGGTCGGCGGGACGCGAGGGCACCGGATCGCCCTGCGGCGGGCCGGCCATCGCGCGCAGGGTGCGACTGCCGGCCTCGATCACCGCCAGGTCCGGGTCGCGGTTCGTCTCGGCGTCGACGATGTCGTCGAACTGGTCGCTCGGGTCGCTCGGCTCACTCACGCCCCCAGTCTACGGAGGCGCGCCGACAGGACCGCGGACCCACCCCATTCGGGACTTTCCCGGACGGCTCGCGGTGGGCCCGCCGATCATGAACCGGCCGTCCGCCGGTCGACCGGCGGAACTCCCCGGCGGGCGGCCGTGCGGTCCCTCCGGTCGGCTAACCCAGCCCGCTCGGCAGCAGTGCCGTCACCACGTACGCGCCGTGGGCGCGACGGGCGGTCAGCGAGCCGCCCATGCTGGTGACGCGTTCGCGCATGGAGAAGAGGCCGGTGCCGGTCGACACGGGGGCGCGGTCGGGTGGCGTGGGGGCGAGGGGGTTGCGGACCTCGATGCGCAGGGACGGGCCCTCGACGGTGATCGCGACCGTGACCGGCATGCCGGGGGCGTGCTTGGCCGCGTTGGTCAGGCACTCCTGTACGACCCGGTGGACCGCCGCCTGCCGCAGCGGCGACAGCGCCTTCGCCTCCGGGGCGACGGTGACGTCCACGGGGCTGCCCATGCGTCCGCTCTCCTCCGCGAGGGCGGCGAGACCTTCGAGGCCCGGGGTGGCGGCTGCCCTGTCGCCGCGCCGCACGATGGTCTCGTTGAGCATGTGATGGGCGCGCCGGGCGGTGTCGGCGAGCTCCTCGAAGTCCTGCTGGTGCGCCTCTCCCCTGGCCCGTACGGCGAGCACCTCGGCGCGCACCGCGAGGACCGTGAGCTCCCGGCCCACCAGGTCGTGGACGTCGCGGCCGACCGAGATCCGCTCCTCCTGGACGGCCTGCCGGGCGGCGGACGCCCGGCGCTGGGCCTCCAGGGCGCGGACCAGGTCGTGACGGTGGGCGGCGATGCCGACGCTCGTGGCGAGGACGCCGATCGGGACGACGAGGCTCAGGAAGTCGCTGAGGGTCTCGCCGTGCCGGGCGGGCCAGCCGGGCGTGTGGAAGTACGCGTAGGCGGCGCCCACGTACAGCACGGTGGCGAGGACGGCGGTCCGCCGGCCCCGGAAGCGGCCCAGCGAGTACAGCGCGAACTGGATCATCGTCAGCTCGTGCAGCCAGCCCATCAGTCCGAGCGCCACCAGGAAGGGCACCCAGGGCGCCTTGCGCCGCAGCACCAGGGTGGCCGCGCCCCCCGCGAGGACCAGGGTGGCGGTCACGCCGGTGAGCGAGTTGTCGGCACGGGCGAGTCCCGGCACGTCCAGGAGCATGAGGGCGAAGGCACCGAGCGCGGCGACGGCGTCGGTGGCCCGCGGCGACACGGCCCACCGCTCCGCGCGGTGGCGCAGCGCGGGCAGGGCGGGGAAGCGGACCATGCCCTCCATCATCCGAGGTCCTTCGGCCCGAGCTGACGGACTTTGGCCGCCGGCCGCGTGATGTCACCCACTGGAGGACGTACGCGAGGGGCCCGGAACCGTCCCCGGTCCCGGGCCCCTCGATCCGTACGGGCTACGCCTGCGGCAGGCGCTCCAGCTGCGCCTGGATGCGGGCGATGTCCTCGTCCGCCTTGGCGAGGCGGGTGCGGATCTTGTCGACCACGTTGTCCGGCGCCTTGGCCAGGAAGGCCTCGTTGCCGAGCTTGCCCTGGGCCTGCGCCTTCTCCTTCTCGGCGGCGGCCAGGTCCTTCGCGAGGCGCTTGCGCTCCGCGGCCACGTCGATGGTGCCCGACAGGTCGAGCGAGACCGTGGCACCGGCGACCGGCAGGGAGGCGGTGGCGGAGAAGCCCTCGACCTCCGGCTGGAGGCGCAGCAGCTGCCGGATGGCGGGCTCGTGCGCGGCGAGCGCGGTGCCGTCGAGCTCGAGGCGGGCGGGGACCTTCTGGCCGTCCTTCAGGCCCTGGTCCTTGCGGAACCGTCGGACCTCGGTGACGACCCGCTGGACCAGCTCGATCTCCTGCTCGGCGGCCTCGTCGCGGAAGCCGCTGTCCGCGGGCCACTCACCGATGACGAGGGACTCGCCGCCGGTGAGGGTGGTCCACAGGGTGTCGGTGACGAACGGAACGATCGGGTGCAGCAGCCGCAGCATGACGTCCAGGACCTCGCCGAGGACGCGGCCGGAGACCTTGGCCGGCTCGCCACCCGCGAAGAACGTCGTCTTCGACAGCTCGACGTACCAGTCGAAGACCTCGTCCCACGCGAAGTGGTACAGCGCGTCGGCGACCTTCGCGAACTGGAAGTCGTCGTAGTACGCGTCGACGGCCGCGACGGTCTTGTTGAGCCGGGACAGGATCCAGCGGTCGGTCGCCGACATCTCGGAGGCGTCCGGCAGCGGGCCCTCGACCGTCGCGCCGTTCATCAGCGCGAAGCGGGTCGCGTTCCAGATCTTGTTGGTGAAGTTGCGGGACGCCTTGACCCAGTCCTCGCCGATCGGCACGTCGGCGCCGGGGTTGGCGCCGTTGGCCAGGGTGAAGCGGACGGCATCGGAGCCGTAGGCGTCCATCCAGATCAGCGGGTCGACCGCGTTCGGGTTGGACTTCGACATCTTCTTGCCGAACTCGTCCCTGACCAGACCGGTCAGCGCGATGGTCTTGAACGGGACCTCGCCGTCCATCGCGTACAGGCCGAACATCATCATCCGGGCGACCCAGAAGAAGATGATGTCGTGGCCGGTGAGCAGGACGTCGGTCGAATAGAACTTCTCCAGATCCGGCGTCTGCTCCGGCCAGCCGAGGGTGGAGAAGGGCCACAGGCCCGAGGAGAACCAGGTGTCCAGGACGTCCGGGTCCTGCGTCCAGCCATCGCCGGTCGGGACCTCGTCGTCGGGGCCGACGCAGACGACCTCTCCGTTCGGGCCGTACCAGATCGGGATGCGATGGCCCCACCACAGCTGGCGCGAGATGCACCAGTCGTGCATGTTGTCGACCCAGTCGAAGTAGCGCTTCGACATCTCCTCGGGGTGGATCTTCACCCGGCCGTCGCGGACGGCGTCCCCGGCGTCCTTCGCCAGCGGGCCGACCTTGACCCACCACTGCATCGACAGACGCGGCTCGACCGTGGTCTTGCAGCGGGAGCAGTGCCCGACCGAGTGCATGTACGGGCGCTTCTCGGCGACGATCCGTCCCTGCTCCTTGAGCGCGCCGACGATCGCCGAGCGGGCCTCGAAGCGGTCCAGGCCGAGGAAGGGGCCGTGGACGGTGATGACGCCGTGCTCGTCCATGACGCTCAGGGACGGCAGGTCGTGACGGCGGCCGATCTCGAAGTCGTTCGGGTCGTGCGCCGGGGTCACCTTGACGGCGCCGGTGCCGAACTCCGGGTCGACGTGGGTGTCGGCCACGACCGGGATGGTGCGGTCGGTGAGCGGCAGCTTGATCTGCTTGCCGACCAGGTGCTGGTACCGCTCGTCGTCCGGGTGGACGGCGACCGCGGTGTCACCGAGCATCGTCTCGGCGCGGGTCGTGGCGACGACGAGGCTGTCCTCGCCCTCGCCGTAACGGATGGAGACCAGCTCGCCGGCGTCCTCCTGGTACTCGACCTCGATGTCGGAGATCGCCGTGAGACAGCGCGGGCACCAGTTGATGATGCGCTCGGCGCGGTAGATCAGCTCGTCGTCGTAGAGCTTCTTGAAGATGGTCTGGACGGCACGGGACAGGCCCTCGTCCATGGTGAAGCGCTCGCGGCTCCAGTCCACTCCGTCGCCCAGACGGCGCATCTGGCCGAGGATCTTGCCGCCGTACTCCTCCTTCCACTGCCAGACCCGCTGGACGAACTCCTCGCGGCCCAGGTCGTGGCGGGACTTGCCCTCCTCGGCGAGCTGCTGTTCGACCTTGTTCTGGGTGGCGATGCCGGCGTGGTCCATGCCGGGCAGCCAGAGCGACTCGTAGCCCTGCATGCGCTTGCGGCGGGTCAGGGCGTCCATCAGCGTGTGCTGGAAGGCGTGGCCCAGGTGGAGCGAGCCGGTGACGTTCGGCGGCGGAATGACGATGGTGTACGGCGGCTTCTCGCTCTTGGCGTCGGCCGTGAAGTAGCCCCGCTCTACCCAGCGCTCGTACAGCGGCCCCTCTACCTCGGCCGGCGCGTACTGGGTCGGCAGTTCGGGAGTGGCTGCTGTCTGCTGCTGAGTGTTCTCGGTCACGGGCTCAGTTTAGGGGGGACCCGGGGTTGTCCAGAAACTCGATTGTTCCGTAACGGTGTGACCCCCACCGCCCCGGTGCCGCACGGCTTCCGACAGGATGTTCGCTACGCATAAACATCTTGTGAGGGGAACCTGTCCATGAGCTACAACCAGCCGGGCCCGTACGGCGGCCAGCCCCAGCAGCCCGGGCCGTACGGCCAGCCGGGTCCCTACGGCCAGCCGCCCCAGCCCGGGCCGTACGGTCAGCCGCAGGCCCCGCAGCCCGGCTACGGCTACCCGCAGCAGGCCCCGCAGGGCGTCCCGCCGCAGCAGCCTGCCCCGTACGGGCAGCCCGGCCCCTACGGTCAGCAGCCCCAGCAGCCCGGCCCGTACGGCCAGCCTCCGCAGCAGCCGCCGTACGGCGCCCCGCAGGGCCCCGGCGGCTACATGCCGCACCCGCCCGCGCCGAAGAAGAGCAAGGCCGGCTGGATCATCGGCGCGGTGGCCGTGGTGGCGGCGCTGGGCGTGGGCGCGTACTTCGTGTTCGGCGGGGGCGCGGGCGCCGACGTCGCGAACGACGGCCCGCACAAGCTGATCACCCCGGAGATGGTGCTCGGCGAGTACAAAAAGGACGCCAAGGAGGGCGGCGGCTCCGACGGCAAGGACTCCCTCAAGGAGGCCCAGCAGAACGGCGTCAAGAACGCCCAGGAGGTGGAGGCCGCCTACAAGGTCGAGAACAAGGCCAACCCGCTCGGCGGCAAGATGCTCTCCTTCAGCGGCCTCTACGGCGAGATCGACGACCCCGAGAAGGTCGTCGACAACGTCTTCGCCTCGATCAAGACCAACTCCGAGAAGGAGAAGAGCAAGGACGAGCCGGAGCTGGTCGGCAGCCCGCAGGCGTACACGCCGGCCGAGGCCGACGGCGCCGTCCTGAAGTGCCAGGAGGCCAAGACGAAGCCCGACGCCTCCGCGGGCACCCCGGCCTTCAGCATGACCATGTGCGTGTGGGCCGACCACAGCACCGTGGGCTTCGTCGTGCCGGTGAACCTGGCCGACATGCTCGCGGGCAAGGCCGCTTCCGGCGAGGAGGCCGCCGGCATCACCGCCAAGCTGCGCAAGGAAGTCCGCGTCAAGGCCTGACGACTGCAGGCTGCGGCCTGACGGCTGACGGCCCGTCCGGGCCCACAGGAGAAGGGGCGCCCCGCCGGTCCGGCGGGGCGCCCCTTGTGTCACGTCTGGCGGCTACGCGCTCTTCTCGTGCCTGCCGTCGTTCTTCACGATCCGCGGGACCAGCGTCGGGTTGACGTTGTTCCGGACCACGTCCGCCGTGATGACCACGCGGGCCACGTCCTTGCGGGACGGGACCTCGTACATCACCGACTGGAGGACCTCCTCCATGATGGCGCGCAGGCCGCGCGCGCCGGTGCCGCGGAGGATGGCCTGGTCGGCGATGGCCTCCAGGGCGGGGCGGTCGAAGTCCAGCTCCACGCCGTCGAGTTCGAAGAGGCGCTGGTACTGCTTGACCAGGGCGTTGCGCGGCTCGACGAGGATCTTGAGCAGGGCCTCGCGGTCCAGGTTGTGGACCGAGGTGATGACCGGGAGGCGGCCGATGAACTCGGGGATCATCCCGAACTTCACCAGGTCCTCCGGCATGACCTCCTGGAACTGGTCGCTGGCCTCGATCTCCCGCTTGGAGCGGATGGTCGCGCCGAAGCCGATGCCCTTGGCGCCGGCCCGCGACTCGATGATCTTCTCCAGGCCGGCGAAGGCGCCGCCCACGATGAAGAGCACGTTCGTCGTGTCGATCTGGATGAACTCCTGGTGCGGGTGCTTCCGTCCGCCCTGCGGCGGCACGGAGGCGGTGGTGCCCTCCAGGATCTTCAGCAGGGCCTGCTGCACGCCCTCGCCGGAGACATCGCGGGTGATCGACGGGTTTTCGCTCTTACGGGCGACCTTGTCGATCTCGTCGATGTAGATGATGCCGGTCTCGGCCTTCTTGACGTCGTAGTCGGCGGCCTGGATCAGCTTGAGCAGGATGTTCTCGACGTCCTCGCCCACATAGCCCGCCTCCGTCAGCGCGGTGGCGTCGGCGATGGCGAACGGCACGTTGAGCATCCGGGCCAGGGTCTGTGCCAGGAGCGTCTTGCCGGAGCCGGTCGGGCCGAGCAGCAGGATGTTGGACTTCGCCAGCTCGATGGCGTCGTCCCGGCCCTGCGCGCCGCCGTTCTCGCCGGCCTGGACGCGCTTGTAGTGGTTGTACACCGCGACGGAGAGGGCCTTCTTCGCGGGCTCCTGCCCGACGACGTACCCCTCGAGGAACTCGTAGATCTCGCGGGGCTTGGGGAGTTCCTCCCAGCGCACCTCGCTCGTCTCGGCGAGTTCCTCCTCGATGATCTCGTTGCAGAGGTCGATGCACTCGTCGCAGATGTACACACCGGGTCCTGCGATGAGCTTCTTCACCTGCTTCTGGCTCTTTCCGCAGAACGAGCACTTGAGCAGGTCGCCGCCATCACCGATGCGTGCCACGAGGTGCTTCCCCTTCGCCGTGGAGCGCTTGGTTCAGCGACTCCTGGTGCCTCATATTCGACGGTACCTTGCCGGGCCCCCTGTTCGGGCCCCCCTTGGCACGGTTGGCATGGTCGGGATTCGGCCATGCCACCGTGCCGAGGGAAGGTCGGGCGTCAGGCTGCCGCCGCGGCCGTGCTCTTGCGGGTCGAGACGATCTGGTCGATCAGGCCGTACGCGAGGGCGTCCTCGGCCGTCAGGATCTTGTCGCGCTCGATGTCGTCGCGGATCTTCTCGATCGGCGTCGAGGAGTGCTTGGCCAGCATCTCCTCCAGCTGGCTGCGCATGCGCAGGATCTCGTTGGCCGCGATCTCCAGGTCGGAGAGCTGCTCACGGCCGGTGCCGCCGGAGGGCTGGTGGATCAGCACACGGGCGTTCGGCAGGGCCATCCGCTTGCCGGGGGTGCCGGCGGCGAGCAGCACGGCCGCGGCGGAGGCCGCCTGGCCCATGCAGACCGTCTGGATGTCCGGCTTCACGAACTGCATCGTGTCGTAGATGGCCGTCAGCGCGGTGAACGAACCACCGGGGCTGTTGATGTAGATCGAGATGTCGCGGTCCGGGTCCATCGACTCCAGGCACAGCAGCTGCGCCATGACGTCGTTGGCGGAGGCGTCGTCGATCTGCACGCCGAGGAAGATCACGCGCTCCTCGAAGAGCTTGGCGTACGGGTCGTACTCGCGGATGCCCTGCGAGGTGCGCTCCACGAAGCGCGGGACGACGTAGCGGTTGTCCATCGGCGCGCCGGTGTAGAGGCCGCTCGGGGAGAGGTTGTTCTGCATCTGGGTGTTCACCGTCCTGGTGGCGTTCGGCGGGGGCTGGGACTCTTCAGCGGACGGACGGGCTCAGGCGCCCGTACCGCCGCCGCCGGGAACGCCCGCGGCGTGCGTGATGATGGAGTCGATCAGGCCGTAGTCCTTGGCCTCCTCGGCGGTGAACCAGCGGTCGCGGTCACCGTCGCGGATGATCGTCTCGACGGTCTGGCCGGAGTGGCGGGCGGTGATCTCCGCCATGCGCTTCTTCGTCCGGAGGAGGTACTCGGCCTGGATCTTGATGTCCGAGGCGGTGCCGCCGATGCCGGCGGAACCCTGGTGCATCAGGATGTCGGTGTTCGGCAGCGCGAAGCGCTTGCCGGCGGTGCCGCCGGTGAGCAGGAACTGGCCCATCGAGGCCGCCATGCCCATACCGATGGTCACGACGTCGTTGGGGATGTACTGCATGGTGTCGTAGATGGCCATGCCGGCCGTCACCGAGCCACCGGGGCTGTTGATGTAGAGGTAGATGTCCTTGTCCGGGTCGGCGGCCAGGAGGAGCATCTGGGCGGTGATCTTGTTGGCGATGTCGTCGTCGACCTGCTGGCCGAGGAAGATGATGCGCTCGCCGAGCAGCCGGTTGTAGACATGGTCGCCGAGGCCGCCACCGATGGACGGCTCACCCGCGGCGTAAGGCTTCAGATTCGTCACGTATCCACCTGCTCGTCTCCGACGGCCACGGGCCGTCTCAGCGTCTCGTTCAGAGGGCAGTGCCCCCGTATTCATGGACCCTAACGCGCTGGTAGGCGGGCGCCATCCCGGTTCCCGAACTGTTCGCTGGGAGCGCAAGGTAGTTGGAGGCGCATGAACGGGTCGGAGTACGTCCACGGGCCCGGGCGCACAGGTGTGCGTCCGGGCCCGTGGCGCGGGCTTCAGCGCGAGGCGCGGGCCTCTCGGTGAGCCTGGTGAGCCTGGTGGGGCTTACTTGTCCTCGGCGGCCTCGTCGGCGGCGGCCTCGGCCGTCTCGCCGGCCTGCTCCTCGTCCTCGTCGGACAGGTCCACCACGTTGCCGTTGGTGTCGACGACCTTGGCGGCCTCGACGACGACCGCGAGGGCCTTGCCGCGGGCGACCTCGCCGACCAGCATCGGCACCTGGCCGCCCTGGACGACGGCCTGGGCGAACTGGTCGGGGGACATGCCGGAGGAGGCGGCGCGGCGCATGAGGTGCTCGGTGAGCTCCTCCTGCTCCACGTTCAGCTTCTCCTTGGAGACCAGCTCGTCGAGCAGGAACTGGGTCTTGATGCCCTTGACCGCCTGCTCCTTGGTCTCGGCCTCGAACTCCTCGACGGTCTTGCCCTGGAACTCCAGGTACTTCTCGAGGGTCAGACCCATCTGACCGAGCTGGTGGTGCTCCAGGTTGTGCTTGCGGGTGTTGACCTCCTCCTCGAGAAGCTTCTCGGGGACGGGGATCTCCGCCAGCTCCAGGAACTTCTCCAGGACGCGCTCCTGGGCCTGGGTGGCCTGGTCGAACTGCTTCATGTTCTCGAGGCGCTTGCGGCTGTCGGCCTTGAGCTCGTCGAGGGTGTCGAACTCCGACGCCATCTGCGCGAACTCGTCGTCCAGCTCGGGGAGCTCACGGGCGGCGACGGCGGTGACCTTGACGGTGACCTCGGCGTCCTTGCCCTCGGCGGAGCCGCCCTTCAGCTTCGAGGTGAAGGTCGCCTCGCCGCCGGCCTCCAGGCCGGTGACGGCCTCGTCGATGCCGTCGAGGAGCTCGCCGGAGCCGATGGTGTACGAGACACCGCTGGCGACACCGTCGGGCAGGACCTCGCCGTCGACCTTGGCCTCGAGGTCGATGGTGACGACGTCACCCTCGGCCGCGGGGCGCTCGACGGGGTTGGTGGAGGCGAAGCGCTCGCGCAGCTGCTGCACGGACTTCTCGACGTCCTCGTCGGTGACCTCGATGGCGTCCACCTCGACCTCGATGCCGGAGTAGTCCGGGATCTCGATGGCCGGGCGGATGTCGACCTCGGCGGTGAAGGCCAGCAGCTCGCCGTCCTTCAGCTCCGTGATGTCGACCTCGGGCTGACCCAGCGGGTTCACGTCGGCCTCGTTGACCGCCTCGGTGTAGAGCTTCGGAAGGGCGTCGTTGACGGCCTCCTCCAGCACCGCACCACGGCCGAACCGCTGGTCGATGACACGCGCGGGGATCTTGCCCTTGCGGAAGCCCTTGACCGTGACCTGCTGGTTGATCTTCTTGTACGCCGCGTCGAGGCTGTCCTTGAGCTCCTCGAAGGGCACCTCGACAGTGAGCCGAACCCGGGTCGGGTTCAGGGTCTCCACGGCGCTCTTCACGGTTCGGTCTCCTTGGTGACTGATTCCTGGTTTCCGGCGTCGCCGCCAGGGGGCGGTTCCGGCCGATCGGCCCGGTCAGAGAGACACACGGGCACGCAGCTTGCATAGTAACCGCAAGCGGCTGGCGCCCCACAACGTGATCTTGGCTGGTGGTCGGGGTGGCGGGATTTGAACCCACGGCCTTCCGCTCCCAAAGCGGACGCGCTACCAAGCTGCGCCACACCCCGTCGGTGCGACACGTAGGGTACATGGACGGGGACGGTGTGACGCCCCCACTTTCCGAGGAGCGTGCGGGCACCCGCCAGGACCCGCTACGATGGCGTCCGTGCCGCGGCCACACCGCCTGCGGCGCCGCTTCGCGGGCGTAGCTCAATGGTAGAGCCCTAGTCTTCCAAACTAGCTACGCGGGTTCGATTCCCGTCGCCCGCTCCATACGAAGGAGGCCCGCCGGACCTGGTCCGGCGGGCCTCCTTCGTCGTGCCCGGATGCCGTCCCGTCCGGACGCGTCCGGATCAGAACTTGATCGCTCCGATGGTGCGCGTTATCGAGTCGAGGAAGCGCTGGATGTCGTCGGCCATGCCGGTGGAGGCAAGGAAGAAGCCGAAGAGCACCGCGACGACGGCCGGGCCGGCCTTGAGGTTTCCGCCGCGGATCAGCACCACCAGGATGATCGCCAACAGCAGCACCACGGACAGTGAAATGGCCACAACTGATCACACCCTCGGTCGGTCCCGCCTTGCCGCCGGGGAGCGCACGTCACAGAACACCCCCGCCGCATCTATCGTGCCACCAACTTCCTGCCCCGGGCGGTGGGGTGACGAATCGTCGCCGTCGAAATCAAGCCAACGTGACGGATTCCGTCCTGATCTCTGCGGCCCTGATCACTCCTGCGGGGCGAGACCCAACAGCGAGCGCATCCGGGCGTACTTGGCGGTGAGCCGGTCCCTGGTCGGCGGGTCGAGGGCGGCGAGCCGGGCCGGGTCGGCGTTGTGGGCCAGGTCGGCCTCCTTGACCAGGAGGGCGCCGGGGACCGCGAGGACGCGGCGGGCGTAGTCCTCCGGTTCCTCGCCGGGGCGCTTGGTGAGGGCGAGCACCATGGCCTTGACCTGCGGCGGCAGGGCGGCGTCCGCGAGCCACCGCTCGGACAGGGCGTCGTCCTCGACGGCGTCGTGCAGCCAGGCCGCCGCGATCTGGTCCGGGCTGCCGCCCCGCGCGCGTACCCCCTCGGCGACGGCCCGCAGGTGCTCGGCGTAGGGCCGGCCCGCCTTGTCGGTCTGGCCGGCGTGGGCGGCCACGGCGAGGGCCTCGACCTCGGCGGGGGTCAGGTACGGCGTACCGGTCATGGCGTCATCCCTTGCGGCTGATGAGGAGCAGCGCCCGGTCGTCGTTGACGTCCTTGGCGCAGGCTTCGATGAGGTGCCAGGCGGCGCCCTCGAAGCCGGCGGTGACGTAGCGGTCGGCCTCGCCGGTGAGCCGGTCGATGCCCTCGGCGATGTCGCGGTCGGCGCTCTCGACCAGGCCGTCGGTGAAGAGCATGAGGACGTCGCCGGGGCGCAGGGAGCCCTTGACCGGGTGGAACTCGGCGCCGTCGTAGACGCCGAGGAGGGGGCCCTCGGCGGCCTTCTCCTCCCAGCGTCCGCTGCCGGCGTGGAGCTGCAGCGCGGGCAGGTGGCCGGCGGAGAGGAGTTCGTAGTCGCCGGACTCCAGGTCGAGGACGAGGTGGATGGAGGTGGCGAAGCCCTCGTCCCAGTCCTGGCGCAGCAGGTAGGCGTTGGCGGCCGGCAGGAAGCCGTGCGGGGGCAGGGAACCGAGGAGTCCGCCGAAGGCGCCGGAGAGCAGCAGGGCGCGGGAGCCCGCGTCCATGCCCTTGCCGGAGACGTCGGTGAGCAGGACCTCCAGGGTCCGGCCGCCGTTGGTGCGGGCGGCGACGACGAAGTCACCGGAGAAGGACTGGCCGCCGGCCGGGCGCAGCGCCATCTCGCGGTGCCAGCCGGCCGGCAGGCGGGGCAGCGCGCTCTGGACCCGGATGCGTTCGCGCAGATCGAAGAGCATGGTGCCGCCGCGCCGCCAGGGCACGCCGACGCGGGCCCGGAACTGGGCGATGAGGAGTCCGAAGAAGCCGCAGGCGGCGACGACCAGGACCGTGCCGGGGGTGACCCGGGCGGGGCCCTGGGTGTAGGGGCCGAGGACGACGGACTCGACGATGAGGGCGCCGGCGGCCGCCGCGTACAGGCCGAGGAGGCTGGCGGGGCGCAGCAGCAGCCCGCCGGCGACGATCGGCAGGACGAGGGCGGTGGGCGAGCACCACACGGGGTTGACGAGAGTGCCGAAGGCGATGGCGGGAACGGTGAGGAGGAGGCCGGCGAGGGCGATCCAGTCGGAGCCGTCGCCGCGGAAGTAGTCGACCCCGGACCGGCGCAGCGCGACGCGGACCCGGTGGGCGCTCTTGCGCATCCGGGCCGCGTACGAGTCCACTCCACCGCGACGTCCCATTGGCCTGGACCCTATCCACCCGCTCGGAGCTCGTGCAGGGGGGACCCAGGTGACATTGCATTCGAAATCGGGTCGCGTCGGTCCGCGGGGCGCTGATATCGATGGCATATGACGACTGAACTGCGGGTGCTCGACCCCGCCGTGTGGGACGACTGGTACGGCGTTCTGGAGCTCGCGTTCGGGGGTGTCGAGGAGTCGGACGAGGAGCGCGGGCTCTGGCGGGAGCTGACCGAGCCCGCGCGGTCGATCGGCGCCTGGGACGGGGACCTGTGCGTCGGTACGGCGGGGGCGTTCACGTTCCGCCTGACCGTGCCGGGCGGGGCGTCGGTACCGGCGGCGGGGGTGACGATGGTGAGCGTGGCCGGGACGCACCGGCGGCGCGGGATCCTCACCTCGATGATGCGGCGCCAGCTGGACGACGTCCGCGCGTGGGGCGAGCCGCTGGCCGTCCTGACGGCCTCGGAGCCGGCGATCTACGGACGGTTCGGGTACGGCGTCGCCGCGTACTCGGCCTACGGGTCGATCGACACCACCCGGGTGCGGCTGACGGTGCCGGCGGACGCGGACGGGGTGACGCTGCGGCGGGCGACCCTGGCGGAGGCCGCGGACGCCTGTGAGGCGGTGTACGCGCGGCTCGTCCCGCGCCGCCCCGGCATGCTGGCCCGTCGCCCGGGCTGGGAGCGGCTGCCGCTGATCGACCCGCCGGGCGACCGGGACGGCGCCTCGCCTCGGCACTGTGTGCTCGCCGAGCGGGACGGGGAGGTCGTGGGCTTCGCGCACTACGCGATCAAGCCGCAGTGGGACTTCACGGGCGCGAGCGGGGTCGTCGCGGTGCGGGAGCTGGCGGGTCTCGATCCGGCGGCGGAGGCCGCGTTGTGGCGTTTCCTGTGCTCGGTGGACCTGACCTCGCAGGTCCGTTTCCACAGTCGTCCCGTGGACGACGGCTGGCAGCACCTGGTCTCGGATTTCCGGCGGTGCGCGATGACGTTGCGGGACGGGCTGTACGTGCGCCTGGTGGAGGTCGGGGCGGCGCTTGAGGCCCGGACGTACCAGGCCCCGGTGGACGTGGTGTTCGAGGTCGAGGACGCGTTCTGCCCGTGGAACGAGGGGCGTTGGCGGCTGACGGGTGACGCGAAGGGCGCGGTCTGCGTCCGTACCGACGACGCGGCCGATCTCGCGCTGTCCGTACGGGAGTTGGGATCGGCCTATCTGGGCGGGGTGTCGCTGGTGTCGCTCGCGGCGGCGGGCCGGGTGCGGGAGCTGCGCGAGGGTGCGCTGGTGGAGGCGTCCGTGGCGTTCGGCTCGCCGGTCGCGCCGTGGCTGCCGCACGGGTTCTAGGGGTCCCCGAAGGGGCCCGCTAGGCGCCGCTCTGGCAGGTCGGGCACCAGAAGAGGTTGCGGGCGGCGAGGTCGGCGGTGCGGATCTCGCCGCCGCAGACGTGGCAGGGCAGGTGGGCCCGGCGGTAGACGTAGACCTCGCCGCCGTGGTCGTCGACGCGCGGCGGGCGGCCCATCGCCTCGGGGGTGTGCTCGGGGCGGACGGTGTCGATGCGGTTGAGGCGCACGCCCTCGCGCATCAGCGTCACGAGGTCGTCCCAGATCGCGCGCCACTCCCGCGCGGTCAGGTCCCTGCCCGCGCGGTACGGGTCGATGCCGTGGCGGAAGAGGACCTCGGCGCGGTAGACGTTGCCGACGCCCGCGATGACCTTCTGGTCCATGAGGAGGGCGGCGATGGTGGTGCGGGACCGGGAGATCCGCCGCCACGCCTTGTCGGGGCCGTCGCCGTCGCGGAGGGGGTCGGGGCCGAGCCGGTCGTGTATCGCCCGCTTCTCGGCGTCGGTGATGAGCGCGCAGGTGGTGGGTCCGCGCAGGTCGACGTAGGCGTCGGGGTCGGCGATCCGCAGCCGGACCGTGTCGGTGGGCGGCGGGGCGGGCGCGTCGCCGAAGCCGACCTTGCCGAAGAGGCCGAGGTGGATGTGGATCCACTCCTCGTCGGCGAAGCCCAGGAAGAGGTGCTTGCCGTGGGCCTCGGTGCGGGCGAGGACGGTGCCGTCGAGGAGGGCGGCGGAGTCGGAGAACTTGCCCTGCGGGCTGGAGACGCGCACCGGCCGGCCGCCGAACCGTTCCCGGTAGTCGGCCGCCAGCCGGTGGATGGTGTGCCCCTCAGGCATGGCCGCTGATCAGGCCTCGTTCTGCGGGTGGTGCGCCGGGATCGGGGGGAGCTCGCCGGTGGTCTCGTACGCGCTCAGCATGTCGATGCGGCGGGTGTGGCGCTCGTCGCCCGAGTACGGGGTGGTCAGGAAGATCTCGACGAACTTGGTCGCCTCTTCCTGGGAGTGCATGCGGCCGCCGATGGAGATGACGTTGGCGTTGTTGTGCTCGCGGCCGAGGGCGGCGGTCTGCTCGCTCCAGGCGAGGGCGGCACGGACGCCCTTGACCTTGTTGGCGGCGATCTGCTCGCCGTTGCCGGAGCCGCCGATCACGATGCCGAGGCTGTCCGGGTCCGCGGCCGTCTTCTCGGCGGCGCGCAGGCAGAACGGCGGGTAGTCGTCCTGGGCGTCGTAGATGTGGGGTCCGCAGTCGACGGGCTCGTGGCCGTGGGCCTTCAGCCATTCGACGAGGTGGTTCTTGAGTTCGTAGCCGGCATGGTCGGAGCCGAGGTAGACGCGCATGGTCCGAGTGTGGCACGGCCGGGGCGGGGTAACGGTCAGCGGGGTCGGGACCTTCGTCCGGGACTTCGGTCCCGTCGATCGCGGCCCCCTCTCCCGGATATGTCCTGAATCACGATCCGGAATCAGCTCTTCCGTACTCACCGGTCTCCGGGTTACATGTCTCCGGCTCGCGACCCGAGCAGCCCCCATACCGAAGGAAGCGTTCATGAACACGCAGCCGACCCTGGCGAAGGAAGGCGGGAACACCGGAGACCCCGGTCACGCTCCGCACTCCCCCGGCGCCCACGGCTCCGACGGCCTGAAGGCCGGACTCAAGAACCGCCATCTGTCGATGATCGCCATCGGCGGCGTCATCGGCGCCGGCCTCTTCGTCGGCTCCGGCTCCGGCATCGCCGCGGCCGGTCCCGCCATCCTCCTGTCGTACGCGCTGGTCGGCGCCATGGTCGTCTTCGTGATGCGGATGCTCGGCGAGATGGCCGCCGCCCGCCCCTCCTCCGGTTCCTTCTCCGCCTACGCCGACCAGGCGCTCGGCCGCTGGGCGGGCTTCACCATCGGCTGGCTGTACTGGTTCTTCTGGGTGGTCGTGCTCGCGGTCGAGGCGACCGCCGGCGCGGTGATCCTGGAGAGCTGGGTCCCGGCCGTGCCGCAGTGGGCCTGGGCGCTCATCGTGATGGTGGTGCTCACCGCGACCAACCTCGGCTCGGTGGCCTCCTACGGCGAGTTCGAGTTCTGGTTCGCCGGCATCAAGGTGGTCGCCATCGCCGCCTTCGTCGCCATCGGTCTGCTCGCCGTCTTCGGCGTGCTGCCGGGCTCGGACAACCCGGGCGCGGGCTTCGCCCACCTCACCGACACCGGGGGCTTCTTCCCGATGGGCGCGGGCGCGATCCTCACCGGTGTGCTGATGGTCGTCTTCTCCTTCATGGGCAGCGAGATCGTCACCCTGGCGGCCGGCGAGTCGGAGGACCCGCAGCGGGCCGTGACCAAGGCGACCAACAGCGTGATCTGGCGGATCGGCGTCTTCTACCTGGGCTCGATCTTCGTCGTGCTCACCCTGCTGCCGTGGAACGACAAGTCGATCACCGAGAAGGGCTCGTACGTCGCCGCCCTCGACTCGATCGGCATCCCGGCCGCCGGCCAGATCATGAACGTGATCGTCCTGACCGCCGTGCTGTCCTGCCTGAACTCCGGTCTGTACACCGCCTCCCGCATGGCCTTCTCGCTCGGCCAGCGCGGCGACGCGCCGAAGTCCTTCGCCCGCACCAACGCCCGCGGGGTGCCCGTCACGGCGATCCTCGCCTCGGTCGTCTTCGGCTTCGTGGCGGTCTTCTTCAACTACTGGCGGCCGGACGACGTCTTCGCCTTCCTGCTGAACTCCTCCGGCGCCGTCGCCCTCTTCGTCTGGCTGGTCATCTGCCTGACCCAGCTGCGGATGCGCGGGATCATCCAGCGCGAGGCGCCCGAGAAGCTGGTCGTGAAGATGTGGCTCTTCCCGTACCTGACCTGGGCGACCGCCGCCATGATCGTCTTCGTCCTCGGCTACATGGTCTACGCCGGCGGCAGCAACCGCGAGCAGGTCGTGCTCTCGCTGCTCGTGGCCGCGCTCGTGCTCGCGATCGGGCTCGTCAAGGACCGGATCCAGAAGCGCCCGGAGACCGAGCGCGTCTGATCCGCGGAACCGTGATCCATACCTGACGGAGCCTGTCAGGTATCCGCGAAAGGCTCTCCGTACACCGACCACCTCGGGAACGGAGAGCCTTTCCATGTCCGGAGCGCAGACCACCGACGAGCAGACCGCCGACGAGCAGACCGCCGACCGGATCACCGACGAGCAGGCCGTCGACCGGCAGATCACCGGGTTCCAGACCGCCTTCCCGGTGCGGCCCGACCGGGTCGTGCGGCCCACCCGACCCGAGGAGGTCGGGGTCGCCGTCCGGTACGCCGCCGAGCACGGTCTCACGGTCGCCGTGCAGTCCACCGGGCACGGGCGCGGCGGCCCCGTCGAGGGCGGGCTGCTGATCGACACCCGGCGGATGGACGAGGTCGTCGTCGACCCGGTGGCCCGCACCGCGCGGGTGGCGGCCGGAGCCCGCTGGGGGCAGGTGATCGAGGCCGCCGCCCCGCACGGCCTGGCCCCCCTGAACGGCTCCTCGCCCGGCGTCGGCGTGGTCGGCTACCTCCTCGGCGGCGGCCTGGGCATTCTCGGCCGTACGTACGGCTGGGCCGCCGGTCACGTGCGCGCGCTCGACCTGGTGACGGCGGACGGGACCGCGCACGCGCTCGCGCCGGGCGACGAGCTCTTCGGGGCGGTGCTCGGCGGCGGCCACGGTCTGGGCGTGGTCACCTCCGTGGAGATCGGCCTGGTGCCGGTCGCCCGGCTCTACGGCGGCTCGGTCTCCTTCGACGGCGCCGTGGTCGACCCGGCCGAGGTGCTGCGCGGCTACGCGGCCTGGGCGCGGGAGCTGCCGGAGACGCTGACCTCCTCGCTGGCCGCCCTGGTCTACCCGGACGTGCCCGCGCTGCCCCCGCACCTGCGCGGCCGCCACGTGCTGTCGGTGCGGGTCGCGTTCACCGGCGAGGCGGCCGAGGGCGAGCGTCTGGTGGCGCCGCTGCGGGCGATCGGACCGGCGCTCGGCGACTCGCTGCGGGAGCTGCCGTACACCGACAGCCACACCATCCACGCCGACCCCGACTTCCCGCACGCCTACTGGGGGGACGGGATCCTCCTCGACGACCTCGACGAGGACGCGCTCGCCCGGGTGCTGCGGCTGACCGGGCCGGGTGCCGGACGGATGGCGGTGGTGCAGCTCAACCATCTGGGCGGGGCCCTCGGTGCCGAGGCGCCGGTGCCGAACCGCGACGCGTACCGGGAGGCGGGCTGGCTCGTCCGTGCGCTCTACCCGCTCGACGAGGAGGGCGTGGCGCCGGTCGGCGAGCTGCACGCGCGCGTGCGGGAGGCACTGGCCCCGCGGACGCTCGGCCGGGCGGCGGGCTTCGTCTTCGGCGACCGCGGGCGGACGGAGGGCCTGTACGACGCCGGGACGGCGAAGAGGCTCGCCGCGGTCAAGGGGGAACTCGACCCGGCGAACCTCTTCGCGGGGTTCGCGGTGCGGTGAGGGCGCCACGACCGCCGGGCGGCCCGGTCCGCGGTGCGGTGGGCGCCACGACCGCCGGGCGGCCCGGCCGTTGTGGACGGGCCCCGGCGCGGGCGGACGGCTCAGCCCTTGCGGCCGGCCAGCTTCCAGGCGGCCGGCACGGCGCCCATGGCGAGGGCCGCCTTGAGCGCGTCGCCGATCAGGAACGGGGTGAGGCCCGCGGCGACGGCCTGGCCGAGGGTCATGCCGGTGGACAGGGCCAGGTAGGGGACGCCGACCGCGTAGATGACCGCCGAGCCGAGCGCCATGGTGCCGGCCATCCGCAGCACCGAGCGGTCGGCGCCGCGGCGGGCGAGAGCGCCCACGACGGTCGCGGCCAGCAGCATGCCGAGGATGTAGCCGAAGGACGGCATGGACCAGCCGGAGGTGGCCTGCGCGAACCACGGCACGCCGGCCATGCCGGCCACGGCGTACAGGCCGAGCGCGAGGAAGCCTCGGCGGGCGCCGAGGGCGGTGCCGACGAGGAGCGCGGCGAAGGTCTGGCCGGAGACCGGGACCGGGGAGCCCGGGACGGGGACGGAGAGCTGCGCGGCCAGGCCGGTCAGCGCGGCACCACCGGCGACCAGCGCGATGTCACGGACGCGGCCGGCCGGGATCAGGTCGGCGAGGACCGTCCCGGACCGGAGGGAGGAGACGGGGGCGGCGGCGGTGCTCATCGGTACTCCGTAGGGGTGACGGGGACAGGGACGGGACGGTCAGGCTCGACCGTATGCCAGGGGTGAGCGGCCGAACACGGTCAGCCGCCCACAAAGCGCGGGGCGAGCCCTTCGTGGAGATCAAACAAAGCCCACTTCCGCCGCTCCACGCAGCGTGACGCTTGTCACTGGGGACTCCCGTCCGGAGGTCCTTTTTGCGCCATGGGCCCCTCCATGGAGAGACTGTGGGGTCTCCATAAACCGTTCCGAGAGCGATTCCTCCATGCCCGACTCCCTCGCCCCCGAACCCGAGCCGCTCTCGCACGGGCTGAAACAGCGTCACCTGACGATGCTCGGGCTCGGCGGGGTGATCGGCGCCGGCCTCTTCGTCGGCTCCGGCGCGGGCATCGCGGTCGCCGGTCCCGGGATCGTCGTCTCGTACCTGATCGCGGGCGCGCTCGCGATGCTGGTGATGCGGATGCTGGGCGAGATGTCGGCGGCGATGCCGGCGTCCGGCGCGTTCTCGGTGCACGCCGAGCGGGCGCTGGGCCGCTGGGCCGGCTTCTCGGTGGGCTGGCTGTACTGGTTCCTGCTCGTGGTGGTGCTGGCCGTGGAGGCGACCGGTGCGGCGCGGATCGCGCACGGCTGGGTGCCGGGGATCCCGCAGTGGGGCTGGGTCCTGGTGTTCATGCTGGTGTTCACGGCGGCCAACCTGGCGGCCGTGAAGAATTTCGGCGAGTTCGAGTTCTGGTTCGCCGCGCTCAAGGTCGGCGCGATCGTGCTGTTCCTCGTCCTCGGCGCGCTCGCGATCGCCGGGTGGCTGCCGGACACGGATCCGGTGGGCACGGCCAACCTGACCGGACAGGGCGGATTCCTGCCGCACGGCTGGGAGGGCGTGGTCTCCGGGGTCCTCGCCGTCGTCTTCGCCTTCGGCGGTCTGGAGGTCGTGACGATCGCGGCGGCGGAGTCGGCCGACCCGGCCCGCAACGTGGCGCGGGCGGTGCGCAGCGCGGTGTGGCGGATCCTGTTCTTCTACGTGGGCTCGATGCTGGTGATCGTGACCCTGCTGCCGTGGAACGCGATGCGGCCGGGCGAGTCGCCGTACGTGGCGGTGCTCGACACGATCGGCGTACCGGGGGCCGGGCAGATCATGAACGTGGTGGTGTTCGTGGCGCTGCTGTCGGCGCTGAACGCGAACCTGTACGGCTCCTCGCGGATGGTGTTCTCGCTGGCCGAGCGCGGCGAGGCGCCGCGGGGGCTGCTGAGGGTCTCGGGCGGCGGGGTGCCGCGCCGGGCGGTGCTCGCCTCGGTGGCCTTCGGTTTCGTCTCCGTACTGCTCAATCTGAAGTGGCCGGATTCGGTCTTCCTCTACATGCTCAACGCGGTCGGCGCGGTGCTGCTGTTCGTGTGGGCGCTGATCGCGGTCTCGCAGCTGCGGCTGCGGCGCCGGATCGAGCGCGAGGCGCCGCAGACGCTGTCCCTGCGGATGTGGGGCTTCCCGTGGCTGACCTGGACGGCACTGGCGGCGATGGCGGCGGTGCTGGTGCTGATGCTGCTCGACGACGGCGCGCGGCCCCAGGTGCTGTGGTCGGGCGCGGCGACGGCCGCGGTGCTGGCGGTGGCGTGGGTACGGGAGCTGCGCGGCGCCCGGGCGGACCGCGGGGAGTGAGCCGGACGGGCGGCACCGCGCCCGGCGGCGGGCGCGGGGCGTGAGCCGGACGAGCTCCCGACGAAGCGCTACGGGATCTTCACTTTGTGTGAAGGTCGTGCCCGTATAGCGGACATCCGTTCCCCGTGAGCGGTGCGGCCCCACAGACTGTGGGCCACCCTCCCCCGTCTCCGCTAGCGAACAGGGCTCGCCCATGTCTCGGACCACCGCGCCCGCGCCGGCCGACCGCAAGGACGGCGCGGCCGCCGCTCCCGTCGGCGGCCTGGCCCACGGCCTCAAGCAGCGCCATCTGTCGATGATCGCCCTCGGCGGTGTCATCGGCGCCGGGCTCTTCGTCGGCTCCGGCGCCGGCATCGCCGCGGCCGGCCCCTCGATCGTCCTCGCGTACGCGATCTCCGGTGTGCTCGTCATGCTGGTGATGCGGATGCTGGGCGAGATGTCGGCGGCGAACCCGGCCTCGGGTTCCTTCTCCGTCCACGCCGAGCGGGCCCTCGGGCCGTGGGCCGGCTTCACGGCCGGCTGGGCCTTCTGGTTCCTGCTGTGCGTGGCCGTCGGCCTGGAGGGCATCGGCGCGGCCAGGATCATGACGGGCTGGTTCCCGGGCACCCCGGAGTGGGCCTGGGTGGCCCTGTTCATGCTGGTGTTCTGCGGGACGAACCTCGCGGCCGTGAAGAACTTCGGCGAGTTCGAGTTCTGGTTCGCCGCCCTCAAGGTCGGCGCCATCGTCCTCTTCCTCGGCATCGGCGTCCTCGCGATCGTCGGCGTCCTGCCGGGCTCCGACGCCCCGGGCACGGCGAACCTGACGGGCGAGGGCGGATTCTTCCCGAACGGCTCCGAGGGCCTGATCGTCGGTCTGCTCGCCTCCGTCTTCGCGTACGGCGGTCTGGAGACCGTCACGATCGCCGCGGCCGAGTCCGAGCACCCGGTGCAGGGCGTGGCCAAGGCGGTCCGTACGGCGATGTGGCGCATCGCGCTCTTCTACATCGGCTCCATGGCGGTCATCGTCACCCTGGTCCCGTGGGGCGACAAGGCGGTCGTCGACAAGGGCCCGTACGTCGCCACCCTCGACCACCTGGGCATCCCGGCCGCCGGCCAGATCATGAACGTGGTCGTCCTGGTCGCGCTGCTGTCGGCGATGAACGCCAACATCTACGGTGCCTCCCGCATGGCCTGCTCGCTGGTGGCCCGCGGACAGGGCCCGAAGGCGCTCGGCCGCACCTTCGGCGGTGTGCCGCGGCCCGCCGTCCTCGTCTCGTCGGTCTTCGGCTTCGGGTGCGTGCTGCTCAGCTACTGGTCGCCGGACAAGGCCTTCATCTGGCTGCTCAACACCATCGGCGCGATCATCCTGGTCGTCTGGTTCTTCATCGCGGTCTCGCAGCTGGTGCTGCGCCGGCGCACGGAGCGCGAGGCGCCCGAGAAGCTGGTCGTGAAGATGTGGGGCTTCCCGGTGCTCACCTGGGTGGCGCTGGCCGGCATGGCGGGCATCTTCTTCCTGATGGCCCGTGAGGAGGGCACCCGGGTCCAGCTCTACTACACGGGCGGCCTGACGCTGCTGCTCGCGGTGGCCGGCCTGGTGCTGCAGAAGGCGCGGGAACGGGACGCCGAGAAGCTCTGATCCCTCGAACCCCTCGGGCACGAGACGCGAGCGAACCCCCGGACCGGGCCGGTCCGGGGGTTCTTCCGTGTCCGGGCCGGTCCGAGGGTCTTCCGTGTCCGGGCCGGTCCGAGGGTCTTCCGTGTCCGGGCCGGTCCGGGGGCTCTTCCGTGTCCCGGCCGCCCTCGCGCCGCGGTGGCCTAGGACCATCGACCGACCCACCGGCTGATCAACATCGATCGCACCTGCTGCTAGCCTGCACTTGCATACAGCTTGCAATAAGCACAGTCGAAGGGCTCGGCACATGGCGATCTACACACTTCCGGAGCTGCCGTACGACTACGCGGCGCTGGAACCGGTGATCAATCCGCAGATCATCGAGCTGCACCACGACAAGCACCACGCCGCGTACGTCAAGGGCGCGAACGACACGCTGGAGCAGCTGGAGGAGGCCCGCGACAAGGAACAGTGGGGCGCGATCAACGGCCTGGAGAAGAGCCTCGCCTTCCACCTGTCGGGCCACATCCTCCACTCCATCTACTGGAACAACATGAACAGCCCGAAGGACGGGGGCGGCGGCGAGCCGCTGGCCGCCGACGGGGTCGGCGAGCTCGCCGACGCGATCACCGAGTCCTTCGGCTCCTTCGCCAAGTTCAAGGCCCAGCTCACCAAGGCCGCCGCGACCACCCAGGGCTCCGGCTGGGGTGTGCTCGCCTACGAGCCGATCAGCGGCCGGCTGATCGTCGAGCAGGTCTACGACCACCAGGGCAACGTCGGCCAGGGCTCGGTCCCGATCCTGGTGTTCGACGCCTGGGAGCACGCCTTCTACCTCCAGTACAAGAACCAGAAGGTCGACTTCATCGACGCCATGTGGCAGGTCGTCAACTGGCAGGACGTGAACAAGCGCTACGCCGACGCGAAGGGGCGCACCCCGCTCATCGGCATCTGATCACCGGCGACCGGCCCCCGGGATCCGGGATCCGGGATCCGGGATCCGGCGGACTCCTGCTCGTGATCGTCTTCTCAACCTTCACCGGGCAGGCGGATGAAAGAAGAACCCCCGCGATGACGTGAATCGCGGGGGTTCTTCCCTGTGGGGGGGCGACGGCTACTCGAAGCTCGGCGCCGCCGTACGGGTGCGCTTGATCTCGTAGAAGCCCGGCGTCGACGCCACGAGGAGCGTGCCGTCCCACAGCCGGGCCGCCGCCTCGCCGCGCGGGGTCGGGGTGACGACCGGACCGAAGAAGGCGATCTCGGCGCCGTCCGGGCCGGGGACGGAGATCACCGGCGTGCCGACGTCCTGCCCGACCTTGTCGATGCCCTCCTTGTGGGAGGCGCGCAGCTCGGCGTCGTAGGTGTCCTTCTCCGCGTAGTCCACGAGCTCGGCCGGCAGGCCGACGTCGGCGAGCGCGCCGGCGATCGCCTCGCGGGTGGGGCCCTCGCCCTTGTTGTGGAAGCGGGTGCCGAGCGCGGTGTAGAGCTTGCCGACGACCTCGTCGCCGTGCAGCTGCTGGGCGGCGGTCACCACGCGGACCGGGCCCCAGGCCTGGGTCTCCATCATCTCCCGGTACTCCGGCGACATCTCGTCGAGCCGGTCCTCGTTCAGCACGGCGAGGCTCATCACCTTCCACCGCACGTCGACCGGGCGGAGCTTCTCCACCTCCAGCATCCAGCGGGAGGTCATCCAGGCCCAGGGGCACAGCGGGTCGAAGAAGAACTCGGCGGTGGTCCTGCTCTCGGACATGTCACTCCTCAGAAGGCGGATCGGGGCACCTCGCAGGGCAACGCCCGGCCACCGGACCGCATTCCCGTGTTCCTGGCGACAGTGCCACATGGGAGGATCGGTGCTGTTTCGAACGCGCCACGAAGGAGTGACCGTGCCCGGTGAGAATCTGTCCCGCGACGAGGCCCACGAGCGGGCCGCGCTGCTGTCCGTCGACGGGTACGAGGTCGCGCTCGACCTGCGCTCGGCGGTCGGCGAGTCCGCCGAGGACGTGCGCACCTTCCGCTCGGTGACCACGATCCGCTTCCGCCGCACCGGCGAGGGCGACAGCACCTTCGCCGACCTGATCGCCCCCTCGGTGAACGCGGTCACCCTCAACGGCCGCTCGCTCGACCCGGCCGCCGTCTTCGACGGCTCGCGGATCGCGCTCGACGGCCTGGCGGACGAGAACGTGCTGGTCGTGGACGCCCAGTGCGCCTACAGCCGCACCGGCGAGGGCATGCACCGCTTCGTCGACCCGGAGGACGGCGAGGTCTACCTCTACACGCAGTACGAGCCGGCCGACGCCCGCCGGGTCCACGCCAACTTCGAGCAGCCCGACCTGAAGGCCCCGTACCGCTTCGAGGTGACCGCGCCCGAGGGCTGGACGGTCTGGTCGAACGGCGCGGGCGAGCAGGGCGCCGACGGGGTGTGGCGGTTCGCCGAGACGGCGCCGATCTCCACGTACATCACCTGTGTCGTGGCCGGGCCGTACCACTACGTGACGGACACCTACAAGCGCACCCTCCCGGACGGGACCGAGCTGGAGATCCCGCTCGGGGCGATGTGCCGCAAGGGGCTCGCGAAGCACTTCGACGCGGACGACGTCTTCCTGGTCACCAAGCAGGGCTTCGACTTCTTCCACGACAACTTCGACTACCCGTACCCCTTCGGGAAGTACGACCAGGCCTTTGTGCCCGAGTACAACCTCGGCGCGATGGAGAACCCGGGCATGGTCACCTTCCGCGAGGAGTACATCTACCGCGGCAAGGTGACGCAGGCGGCGTACGAGCGCCGGGCCAACGTGATCCTGCACGAGATGGCCCACATGTGGTTCGGCGACCTGGTCACCATGGTGTGGTGGGACGACCTGTGGCTGAAGGAGTCCTTCGCCGACTTCATGGGCTCCTTCTCGCTGGCCGAGGCCACCCGCTTCACCAACAGCTGGGTGACCTTCGCCAACAACCGCAAGGCGTGGGCGTACCGGGCCGACCAGCTGCCGTCCACGCACCCGATCACAGCCGACATCCGTGATCTGGAGGACGCCAAGCTCAACTTCGACGGCATCACCTACGCCAAGGGCGCCTCCGTGCTGAAGCAGCTGGTGGCGTACGCGGGACGGGAGGCGTTCCTGGAGGGCGCGCGGCGCTACTTCAAGCGCCACGCGTACGGCAACACGCGCCTCGCGGACCTGCTGACCGTCCTGGAGGAGACCTCCGGCCGGGACATGAAGAGCTGGGCGAAGTCCTGGCTGCAGACCTCCGGCGTCAACACCCTGACGCCGGTCATCACCTACGACGCCGAGGGCCGGATCACCGAGCTCGCCGTGCTCCAGGAGGGCGACGAGCTGCGTCCGCACCGCGCCGCCGTCGGCCTCTACCGGGCGGACACGGACGGCACCCTGACCCGCTACGCGCGCGCCGAGGCGGACATCACCGGCGTCCGTACGGTGGTCGCGGACCTGGCCGGGGCCGAGCGGCCGGACCTCGTGCTGGTCAACGACGACGACCTCACCTACTGCAAGATCCGTTTCGACGAGACCTCGCTCGCCACGCTGCGGGCGCGGCTCGGCGACATCACCGACCCCCTGGCGCGCGCGCTGTGCTGGTCGGCACTGTGGAACCTGACCCGCGACGGCCTCATGCCGGCCCGCGACTTCGTGAAGGTCGTCCTCGACTTCGCGGGCCGCGAGACCGACATCGGCGTGCTCCAGATGGTGCACGCCTGGGCGCAGTCGGCCGTCACCCACTACGCGGCGCCGGACTGGCGGACCGAGGGCGGGCGGCTGCTCGCCGAGGGCGGTCTGCGCGAGCTGCGGCTCGCCGAGCCGGCCAGCGAGCACCAGCTGACCTGGGCGCGGTTCTTCGCCGCCGTGGCCTCGTCCGAGGCCGACCTCCAGCTCCTGGAGGGCCTGCTCGACGGCACGGCCGCGATCGACGGGCTGGACGTCGACCAGGAGCTGCGCTGGGCGTTCCTGGGGCCGCTGGCCACGCACGGCCGGGCGGACGAGGCCCGCATCGACGAGGAGCTGGCCCGGGACGACACGGCGACCGGCAAGCGCCACCAGGTGCGCTGCCTGGCCGCGCGGCCCTCGGCCGCGGTCAAGGCGCAGGCCTGGGCGCAGGTGGTGGAGTCGGACGCGCTGTCCAACGCCCTGGTGGAGGCGACGATCGCGGGCTTCGTGCAGCCCTCGCAGCGCGAGCTGATCGCGCCGTACGCGGAGAAGTACTTCGCGGTGATCGAGCGGATCTGGGCGGACCGGTCCATCCAGATCGGCATGGACGTGGTGCGGGGTCTGTTCCCCGGCCTCCAGGACCGGGCCGAGACCCTGGCCGCGACCGACGCGTGGCTGGCCGCACACCCCTCGGCCGCTCCGGCGCTTCGCCGTCTCGTCCTGGAGGCGCGTGACGACCTGGCGCGGGCGCTGCGGGCGCAGGAGTGCGACGGGCGCGCGGCCTGACCCGACGGCATGACGACGGCCCCCGGCGGAGGTCTCCGCCGGGGGCCGTCGTACGCGCCGGCGAGGGGGCGGCCGGGGCCCGGCCGGGTCGTCGGAGGCGAAACCGCTGTTCATCGGCATTCGAACGCGCGTACTTTAGTGCGGGCTTGTCCCGGATTGTCGACGGACGTGTAACAGCGGTTAATCGCGGTCCGGACGACGGAAGACCGTCGGCATGAACCACAACTCCCCCGACACCGCTCCCCTCTCCCCCCTCCCCCACACCGGCACCGACCGGTTCCGGGAGGCCCTGCGCCAGGTCCGCGGCGAGGCGATGATCACCGGACTGGCGGCGCTGTCCCTGCACGGCTTCGCCTCCGCGCCCCCGCCCGGCCTGATCGACCGGGTCGACGTCCTCGTGGCCCGTACCCGGCGGCTGCGCTCCACCGGTCGCATCCGCGTGCTGCGCACCGCCGAACTCCCGCAGCCGGCCGAGATCGACGCGCTGGCGGTGGCGCCGGTGCCTCGTGCCCTCGCGGACGCCGTCGCGGCCCTGTCCGACGCGGGCGTGGTGCGCCGGCTGCTCACCGAGGCGGTCAGCGGCGGCCACTGCGAGCCGGGCGCGGTGGTGCGGGAGCTGAGCCGCGCCCGGCTGCTCACCCGGCCCCACGTGGTGGACGCGGTGGACGCGCTGCTCGCCGAGGGGCGGGCGGTCGCCGAGCAGCGGCTCTACGAGATGGTGCGGGAGTTCGGGCTGCCGGACCCGCTGTGGAACGTGGACCTGCGGCTGCCGGGCGGCCCGCACCTGGGCGGCCTGGACGCCTACTGGCCGGACCAGGCGGTGGCCGTGGAGCTGGACACCCGGGCGCCGCGGCAGGACGACGACGCGCTGTGGTCGGAGTACACGCGCAAGCGCGAGCACCTGGAGCGGCTCGGCATCACCGTCGTCCACCTCACCCCGCGCAAGCTGCGCGAGGCGATGGACCAGCAGGCGACCGTGGTCCGTACGGCGCTGATGGCCGCGTCGGACCGGCAGCCGGCCGCCTACGTCGTCGTCCTGCCGCGCTGAACCCGCCGCCTTCGGGCGCCCCTACTTCTTCGGGGCCGTTCCGCAGAACTCGGCCTCGATCACGCTCTGCGTGTCGCCGGTCCAGTCGGCGTTGATGTTGGCGGCGAGGGAGTGCTCGCCGTCGCGGGTGGCGTACGCCTCCGAGAGGGAGCCGTGGATGCCGCCGCCGTGCCCCCAGACCTCCTTGCCGCAGCTGAGCTTCTGCCACGCGATCCCGAGCCCGTAGCGGAACTGCGGGTGCTGGGCGGAGACCGGCAGCGTGGTCGTCAGCTCGCGCATCTCGGCCTTCGGCAGCAGCCGGCCCTTCAGCAGGGCGCGGTAGAAGGTCTGGAGATCGTTGGAGTCCGAGATCATCTCGCCCGCCGCGTGGGCGAGGGACGGGTTGAGCTCGGTGACGTCGTGGACGGTCGTGGCGCCCGGGTCCTCGGAGAGCTTCGAGTACGCGCGGGAGTGCGGCCTCGGCATCGAGGCGTCGGTGCCGGGGACGCTGGTGGCGCGCAGCTTGAGCGGCTTGACGATCCAGTTCTCCACCGCCTTGCCGTAGGGGCGGCCGGTCACCTTCTCGATCACCATGCCGGCCAGCACGAAGTTGGTGTTGGAGTAGTTCCAGGAGGTCCCGGGCGCGAAGTCCGGTTCGTGGGCCATGGCGACCTCGACGAGCTGCTGCGGCGACCAGGTGTCGTAGCGGTGCTGGAGGAAGCCGGGGCCGAAGGTCCGCTGCTGGAAGGCGGGGTCCTCGGTGTAGCTGTAGATGCCGCTGGTGTGGTTGAGCAGCTGGCGCACGGTGATCTTCCGGCCGTCGTGGCCGTGGCCGCGGACCACGCCGGGCAGCCACTTCTCGACCGGGTCGTCGAGGTCGAGCCGCCCCTCGGCCTGGAGCTGGAGCAGTACGGTGGCGACGAAGGTCTTGGTGATGGAGCCGACCCGGTAGCGGTCGTTCCCCCGGCGCTCGCCCGCGGTGCCGGTCCAGCGGTCCTTGCCGTCGCGGGCCTGGGCGACCGCGCCGGGCACGCCCGCCGCCACGGCGGCGTCGAGGGCCTGCTGGGTGGCGGCGTGGCCCGTCTTCGGCGGGGCGGCGGCGACGGCGGGGGCGGCCAGCGCGGTGGCGGCGACACCGGCGACGAGCGCGGCGGCGACGACGGTGCGAGCGGTACGTGCGGTGCGGGTGGTGCGTACGGCTGACATACGGGCTCCCCTGATCGTTTGCTGCGGTCGCAGGAGAGGACCACGGGAGGCGGGCGCCGGGTTGAGGACACTTCGAACGGTTGAGCCGTTTTCAGCCGTTCGTCGGATCGGAGAGCGGGGAGTGGCCCAGGGGCGGCCGGTCACGCCAGAGCTGGAGGCCGATGTCGACGAGCTCGACCCGGGCGAGGGAGGGCACCGAGTCCAGCGGGTGCCAGGCGGCGAGGTCGGTGGATCCGCCCTGCTCGGGGCGGAGTTCGCCGCCGGTGATCCGTGCCTCGTAGAGGATCCGCAGGCCCTGCCAGTCGAGGGGCCGGCCGAGGCGGGTGGTCCGGTCGGGGCGGCGGATGGAGTCGATGCCGAGCAGCGCGACGGGCTCGGCCGTGTGCCCGGTCTCCTCCTCGACCTCCCGCACGACGGCGTCGACGGGCAGCTCCCCGTGGTCCAGCCCGCCGCCGGGCAGCGTCCAGAGCTTGCGCCCGTCGCGCGTCACCCAGCGGGCCAGGAGCATCTCGCCGTCCCGCACGCACACGGCGTAGGCCGCCACCCTCAACTCGGTCTGCATGGAGGCAGATTAGAGCGCGGATCAGATCCAGTACGCCGGATAGCGGCGCCCCGTCGCGCGGGCGCCGGCCAGGCCCGTGACGACGAGCAGGAGGGCGGCGAGGGCGAGCAGGGCGAGGAAGGACCAGAACGGCGGATTCTGGAGGGTGACGATCACGGCCGTCGCCGCGGCCGGGGAGTGCGGGGTGCGGGCGACGGCCATCACGCCGAGGGCGAGGCCACCGGCCAGGGCGGCGCCCCAGGGGCCGGGGCCGGTGAGGGCGAGGACGCCGAAGCCGGTGAGGGCGGACAGGAGCTGGCCGCCGACGACCGAGCGGGGCTGGGCGAGCGGCAGGTCGGGCGCGCCCGCGACGAGGGCCATGCTGGCGGCGAGCGGCGGAATGAGCAACGGCTCGTGGAGGAGGGCGCCGACGGCGACCAGCAGGAGCAGGGCGGTGACGCTGACGGCGGTGGAGGCGAGCAGGACGCGCGGGGCGGGGCGGGCGGGGCGCGCGGTGGCTTTCGGGGGTGCGGTGGCCGGTGGGGCCGTGGTCATGGGCGGTCCTCGGCGTCGGGGAGGCGGGGAGGCGGGGAGGGAAGGCGTCGGCGGGGGTCCCGGTGCCGGGGCCGGGAACGGGACCCGGGAAAGGTGCCGGGGCCGGGAACGGGACCCGGGAAAGGTGCCGGGAACGGGGCCCGGCACCGGGGCCGGGAACGGGGCCCGGGAAGGGTGCCGGGCCGCGACCGGCTCAGGGAAGCGGCGGGTTCGCCGGGGAGTAGTCGGGTTCCGACCAACGCAGGGGGCTCTGCCCCGGGGTCTCGGTCACGTGGTCGAGGCGGAAGCGGACGACCCGGTCGCCGTCGGCGCCGTACTCGGTGCGGGCGCGGCCCGAGAGCCGGAGGGTGGTCCCGTTCGCCCAGTCCAGGAAGAGCAGCCCGGCCCGGCCGTCCGCCTCCAGGTTGCCGAGGGTCAGGAACATGGCGTTGCCCGGATAGTCGGTCCAGCTCAGTTCGGTGGGTGAGGCGAGGGCGACGAAGCCCGGGTTGCCGCCGCGGTGGCTCGCGTCGACGCCGTCGGGCGCGCCGGTCGCCACGAAGAAGGTGTCGGCGGCGCGGACCAGGCGCTGCTGCCCGGGGGTGAGCGCCGTGCCGTGCCGCGCCGTGCCGTCCTGGGGGCCGGGCGCGTCGGCGAAGCCGTACAGCTCCCGCTTCTGGAGGTACTTGGGGCAGTTGGAGAAGACCTGTTCGGCCTCGATGGTGAAGCCGCGGGCGCTGCGGCGGGCGATGCCGTTGAGCCGCATGCGGCGGCGGGTGCGCGGGTCGAGGGCGAGGGTGCCGACGGGTGCGCCGTCGGGGGTGCCCTCGGGAAGGGCGGCGGCCACGGAGACGGTGTGCTCACCGGTCGCCCGGACGAAGCCCGGACGACCGGTGAGCAGGTGCGCCCCCATCCGCCCGCCGGCGTCGGCGGCGCCGAGCACGAGCATCGGCTGCGCCTCCAGGAAGGCGGCCGCGACCGGGCGGATGCCGGGGCCGATGGAGCGGCCCACGTGTGCGGCGAGCTGCCGGACGCCGACGCGGTCCTGTACGGCGAGGGAGCCGGGGTGGTACGCGGTCACGGACACGGGGGCCTCCGGGGTGCGGGTGGGTGGGGTGGGCTCACGGGGGGCGGCTCGCGGCCGGGCTCCTAGAAGAAGCCGCAGGTCGGGGCGGACTCCACGGGTGCCTCGGCGCCCTCCGCCCCGCTGGGGACCGAGATCTCCAGGCGGTTGCCGTCCGGGTCGTGGAAGAAGATGCCGCCGGAGGCCGCGCCCTCCGCGTGGGGGACGACGCCCTCGTACGCGAAGTCGGTGCCGCGGGCCTTCAGGGCGGCCTCGGCGGCGCGCACGTGGTCGATCGACTCGGCCTGGAAGGCGAGGTGGTGCAGGCCCGCCCGGCCGGAGTCGTACCCGCCCTCGGCCTGCTGCCAGAGCGTGAGGACGAGCCGGCCCTCCTGGCCGAGGAGGGCGTGGCGGCGCCCCTCCTCCTTGCCCTCGCGCAGCACCTGGAAGCCGAGGACGTCCGCGTAGAAGCCGAGCGAGCGCTCGAGGTCGGTGACGTTGAGGCCGATGTGGGCGGTGGTGAGCGTTCCGATGGACGGCATGGCGGTTCCCCTCTCGTGGCGGTCGCCCCCGCGACCGGAGGCGGCTAACCCTTCACATCGACTTTAGAGGTTAGATCGCCTCGCGCGCAACCGGTCACGTAACCTTGAGGGGTTAGTCGCGGTTCAGTTCACCGAGGAGGCGCCCGCCATGACCGTCACCGACCCGCGGCCGCTCACCGGCGAACCGGTCTCCCTGGACCTGCTCAACACCCGCTGGAACCACGAGGGCGTCCGCCAGGACCTGCTCGACGGCACCGAGGGGCTGGCCGTCTGGCTGGCCGCCAACGGTCTCGACGACCGCTTCACCGCCGACGCCACCACCCTGCGGCACACCCTCACCGCCCGGGACGCCCTCGCCGCCCTCGTCGACCGGCCCGGCGACCCCGAGGCGACCGCCCGGGTCGACGCGGTCCTCGGCCACGGCCGCATCCGGGCCACCCTCACCACCGAGGGCCCCGGCGAGGAGCCGGAGTTCGCCGACCCCGCCTGGGGCCCCGGCTGGACCGCGGCGCGCGACTACCTCGACCTGCTGCGCACCCGTCCCGACCGGATCCGGGCCTGCGCCCACGAGGCGTGCATCCTGCACTTCTTCGACACGTCACGGAACGGCACCCGCCGCTGGTGCTCGATGGCCGCGTGCGGAAACCGGGCCAAGGCCTCGCGCCACTACGCCCGCGCGAAGGAGAACTAGTACAAAAGAGAACCAGTCCCGACAGGCGGTCCCGGAACACCCCGTCACATCGTCCCCGTTGAGGGTGTTTCGTCCCCCATGGCGCATGTCCCACGGTGGCGGATGTGCGCCATGGACGCATTCCGCCGCCCGGTAACTCTCCCCAAAACCCTGTCCCTTGCGAAAGGCTGAGCGGTCATCCGGTACCGAAATCCGGACCCTCTCTTTCACAAACAGGGATGTAAATGACCACCCCCGAAACCCAGAGCTCCATACCCGGGCGCTCGACCCCCGGGACCAGACGCGCGGCCCGCATCGCCGCCGCCGCCGGACTCGTGACCGCTCTGGTCGCGACCGGTGCCGCCCCGGTTCTGGCCGCCGATGACCCGGCGGCCGCCTCCCCGGTGAAGACCGCGGACTCCGCCGACAAGCTCGGCGCCACCGACGCCCAGCGCCTCAACGAGGCCGAGGCGGCCGGCGAGAAGAACGTCACCGTCCTCGTCGCCACCGCCCCCGGCGCCACCGAGCAGGTCGCCGGCCAGCTCGACGCCGTCCCCGGCGCCTCCGTCGGCAAGCGGAACGACAAGCTCGGCTACGTCCGCGCCACCCTGCCGACCGGCAAGGCCGACGCCGCCATCAAGGCCGCCACCAAGCTCTCCTCGGTCCAGTCGATCGACCTCCAGGCCGAGATCCCGCTGGACGACCCGACCCCGGACGCGGGCACCGCCGGCGCCGTCGAGGGCACCACCGTCACGCGCACCTACCCGGCCCCGGGCAGCAGCACCCCGGCGAAGAACCCCTACAACCCGTCCCACGAGACGGGCGCCGTGGATTTCGTCGAGGACCACCGCAAGGCCGACGGCCGCGGCGTCACCATCGGCGTCCTCGACTCCGGTGTCGACCTCGGCCACCCGGCCCTGCAGAAGACCACCACCGGCGAGCGCAAGATCGTCGACTGGGTCACCGCCACCGACCCGCTGACCGAGGGCGACGCCACCTGGCGCGCCCAGATCACCCCGGTCACCGGCCCCGTCTTCACCGCGGCCACCCAGAGCTGGAAGGCCCCCGAGGGCTCCTACCAGTGGAGCCGCTTCAGCGAGTCGGTCACCGCGGGCGGCGACCCGGCCGGTGACATCAACCGCGACGGCGACACCACCGACGTCTTCGGCCTGCTGTACGACCCGGCCGCCGGCACCGTCCGCGTCGACTCCGACCAGGACAACGACTTCACGGACAACGAGCCGATGAAGCCGTACAAGGACGGCCACCAGATCGGCTACTTCGGTACCGACAACCCGGCCACCGAGGTCGTCGAGCGCACCCCGTTCGTCGTGGAGATCCGCAAGGACGTCCCGATGGACCCGCTGGGCGGCAGCTGGGTCGGCCAGAAGCGCGACTTCGTCAACGTCGGTCTCGTCGAGTCCTCGCACGGCACCCACGTCGCCGGCATCACCGCCGCGCACGGCCTGTTCGGCGGCAAGATGAACGGAGCCGCCCCCGGCGCGAAGATCGTCTCCTCGCGCGCGTGCACCTGGACCGGCGGCTGCACGAACACCGCCCTCACCGAGGGCATGGTCGACCTCGTCGTCAACCGTGGCGTCGACATCGTCAACATGTCGATCGGCGGCCTGCCCGCGCAGAACGACGGCGACAACGTCCGCGCCCGCCTCTACACCCGTCTGATCGACGAGTACGGCGTCCAGCTGGTCATCTCGGCCGGCAACTCGGGCCCCGGCATCAACACGATCGGCGACCCCGGCCTGGCCGACAAGGTCGTCTCGGTCGGCGCGGCGATCTCCAAGTCGACCTGGGCCGCCAACTACGGCTCGGCCGTCGAGAAGTCGTACGCGATGTTCCCCTTCTCCTCCCGCGGCCCGCGTGAGGACGGCGGCTTCACCCCGACCATCACCGGTCCGGGCTCGGCCGTGAACACCATCCCGACCTGGCAGGCCGGTTCCGGCGTCGCCGAGGCCGGCTACGCGCTGCCCGCCGGTTACGGCATGCTCAACGGCACCTCCATGTCCTCCCCGCAGGTCGCGGGCGCGAGCGCGCTGCTGCTCTCGGCCGCGAAGCAGAAGGGCATCGAGCTCTCCCCGCTCACCCTGCGCACCGCGCTCACCTCGACCGCCAAGCGGATCCCGGGTGTCGCCGCGCACGAGCAGGGCTCGGGTCTCATCGACATCGAGGAGGCGTGGGAGTCGATCAAGGACGGCGCCACGGCGCACGACTACAAGGTCGAGGCCCCGGTCGACACCGCGATCTTCCCGGCTCCGCACACCGGCACCGGCGTGTACGACCGTGAGGGCGGCCTCAAGGTCGGCCAGAAGAAGGTCTACGAGGTCACCGTCACGCGCACGAGCGGCCCGGCCCGGGCCATCGAGCACGAGCTGGAGCTGAAGTACAACGACGGCACCTTCCGGATCCTCGGCGACGACGAGGTCGACCTGCCGCTGAACAAGCCGGTCACCGTCCGGCTGCAGGCCCAGGCGAAGACCGCCGGCGTGCACAGCGTCATCCTGGAGGCCGACGACGAGCGCACCGAGGGCGTCGACAAGCAGATCCTCGCCACCTCGGTCGTCGCGAGCGACCTGGTCGCGCCCGGCTACGGCTTCTCCGCCGCCGGCTCGGTCCAGCGCAACAGCCACAAGTCGTACTTCGTGACCGTGCCGCAGGGCGCCAAGACCCTCGAGGTCGCCATCGGCGGTCTGAAGGACAAGAGCCAGACCCGGTTCATCGCGATCCACCCGTACGGCGTGGCCATCGAGTCGACCGCGTCCAACGTGTGCTACCCGCACTACAACCCGGCCAACACCTGCCGTCCCGACCTGCGGTCGTACGCCAACCCGACGCCGGGCGTCTGGGAGATCGAGGTCGAGGCGCGCCGCACCTCGCCCGACCTGGACAACCCGTACAAGCTGGACGTGTCGGTGCTCGGCGCCTCCTTCGACCCGGCGGTCCAGACCGTCGCCGAGGCGAAGGCCGGCACCCCGGCCGCCGTCGAGTGGACCGTCACCAACAAGTTCGCCGCCCTCGACGGCAAGCTGAAGGGCGGCTCGCTGGGCTCGGCCAAGGTGGAGACCCCGACGATCCAGCACCACGAGAAGCAGACCAGGACCGTCACCATCGGTGCGGGCGTGGAGCGCCTCGACGTGGCGATCGGCAACACCTCCGACAAGGCCGCCGACCTCGACCTCTCGGTCAAGTTCGACGGCAAGGTCGTGGGCTCGTCCGCGGACGGCGACTCGGAGGAGTCCGTCACGCTGATCAAGCCGGCGCCGGGCACGTACACGGTCGAGATCGACGGCTACTCCGTCCAGGCGGCGGGCGGCACGACCTTCGACTACAAGGACGTGTACTACTCCGCCTCGCTCGGCAGCGTCCAGGTCGACTCCGCCAAGACCTACCCGCTGGCCAACGGTGCCAGCACCAAGGTCGCCGCCGAGGTCCTGGTGAACGCCGCCGCGCCCGAGGGCCGGCAGTTCTTCGGCGAGGTGCAGCTGCTGAACGCGCGCGGCACCGTCGCGGGCTCCGGCAGCGTCCTGATCGGCAACGTCACGCCGTAGCACCGACGCCGTAACGCGGCTCACATCCCGCATGGGACCCCGCGGGGGCGGGCACCGAAACCGGTGCCCGCCCCTTTGGCGTCTTACCGTCTCCCGTGGCCGTCCCGCCCCTCGGACAATGGATTGGACAAGGCGCCCCGGGCCGCACGCATGATGGACGCGGCACCACCCTGCACACACTTTCGGAGGATCCCCGTGAAGGTCGGAATCGTCGGAGCGACCGGTCAGGTCGGCACAGTCATGCGCAAGATTCTGGCCGAGCGCGACTTCCCGGTGGACGAGCTGCGGCTCTTCGCCTCCGCCCGGTCCGCGGGCACGGTGCTCGACGGCATCACCGTCGAGGACGCCTCCACCGCCGACTACACGGGCCTGGACATCGTCCTCTTCTCGGCCGGCGGCACCACCTCCAAGGCCCTCGCCGAGAAGGTCTCCTCCCAGGGTGCCGTGGTGATCGACAACTCCTCCGCGTGGCGCCGCGACCCCGAGGTCCCCCTCGTCGTGTCCGAGGTGAACCCGCACGCGATCAAGGACCGCCCCAAGGGCATCATCGCCAACCCGAACTGCACCACGATGGCCGCCATGCCGGTCCTCAAGCCGCTCCACGAGGAGGCCGGCCTGACCGCGCTGGTCGCCACCACCTACCAGGCCGTGTCCGGCTCCGGCCTGGCCGGCGTCGCCGAGCTCGACGGCCAGGTCAAGGCCGTCGCCGAGCGCGCCACCGAGCTCACCCACGACGGCGAGGCCGTGGCCTACCCCGAGCCCGGCGTCTACAAGCGTCCGATCGCCTTCAACGTGCTGCCGCTGGCCGGGTCGATCGTGGACGACGGCTCCTTCGAGACCGACGAGGAGCAGAAGCTCCGCAACGAGTCCCGCAAGATCCTGGAGATCCCGGACCTGAAGGTCTCCGGCACCTGTGTGCGCGTCCCGGTCTTCTCCGGCCACTCCCTCCAGGTCAACGCCCGCTTCGAGCGTCCGATCAGCGTCGAGCGCGCCTACGAGCTGCTGAAGGACGCCGAGGGCGTCGAGCTCTCCGAGATCCCCACCCCCCTCCAGGCCGCCGGCAAGGACGCCTCCTACGTGGGCCGCATCCGCGTCGACGAGACCGTCGAGCACGGCCTGGCGCTGTTCCTCTCCAACGACAACCTGCGCAAGGGCGCGGCGCTCAACGCCGTGCAGATCGCGGAGCTCGTCGCGGCGGAGCTCAAGGGCTGACGCCCGTACGCTCCCGGTGAGGGCGGCCACCCGCGGGGTGGCCGCCCTTTTCCCTGTTCGCCCTGGGAAATGAACCGTGCGCTGCCGACACGCCCCGTGGAAGGATGGGCCAAACGTCACGAAACCGAGGAGTTGACCGGGTGCCTGGCACGAACCTGACCCGTGAAGAGGCGCAGCAGCGGGCGAAGCTGCTGTCCGTGGACGCGTACGAGGTCGACCTCGACCTCTCGGGTGCGCAGGAGGGCGGCACCTACCGGTCCGTCACCACCGTCCACTTCGATTCCGCCGAGGCCGGGGCAGCGACCTTCATCGATCTCGTCGCCCCCGCCGTGCACGAGGTGGTGCTCAACGGGCACTCCCTCGACGTCGCCGCCGTCTTCCGGGACTCCCGGATCCAGCTGCCGCACCTCAAGGAGGGGCGCAACGAGCTGAAGGTCGTCGCGGACTGCGCGTACACCAACACCGGTGAGGGCCTGCACCGCTTCGTCGACCCGGTCGACGGACAGGCCTACCTGTACACGCAGTTCGAGGTGCCGGACGCCCGTCGCGTCTTCGCCTCCTTCGAGCAGCCCGACCTGAAGGCCACCTTCCAGTTCACCGTGAAGGCGCCGAGCGGCTGGTCGGTCATCTCCAACTCCCCGACGCCCGAGCCCAAGGACGACGTCTGGGTCTTTGAGCCGACCCCGCGGATCTCGACGTACATCACCGCGCTGATCGTCGGCCCCTACCACTCGGTGCACTCGACGTACGAGGGCCCCGACGGCCAGGTCGTCCCGCTCGGCATCTACTGCCGTCCGTCGCTGGCCGAGTACCTCGACGCGGACCACATCTTCGACGTCACGCGCCAGGGCTTCGGCTGGTTCCAGGAGAAGTTCGCGTACGCCTACCCGTTCGCCAAGTACGACCAGCTGTTCGTGCCGGAGTTCAACGCGGGCGCGATGGAGAACGCGGGCGCGGTCACCATCCGCGACCAGTACGTCTTCCGGTCGAAGGTGACGGACGCGGCGTACGAGCGCCGGGCCGAGACCATCCTGCACGAGCTCGCCCACATGTGGTTCGGCGACCTCGTCACCATGGAGTGGTGGAACGACCTGTGGCTGAACGAGTCGTTCGCCACCTACACCTCGGTCGCCTGCCAGGCCTCCGTCGAGGGCACCCGCTGGCCGAACGCCTGGACCACCTTCGCCAACGCGGAGAAGACCTGGGCCTACCGCCAGGACCAGCTGCCGTCGACGCACCCGATCATGGCGGACATCAACGACCTGGAGGACGTGCTCGTCAACTTCGACGGCATCACCTACGCCAAGGGCGCCTCCGTCCTGAAGCAGCTGGTGGCGTACGTCGGCCAGGACGAGTTCTTCAAGGGCGTGCAGGCGTACTTCAAGCGCCACGCGTTCGGCAACACCCGCCTCCCCGACCTGCTCGGCGCCCTGGAGGAGACCTCCGGGCGCGACCTGAAGTCCTGGTCCAAGGCATGGCTGGAGACCGCGGGCATCAACATCCTGCGGCCCGAGATCGAGACCGACGAGAGCGGCGCGATCACCTCCTTCACCGTCCGCCAGGAGGCCCCGGCGCTGCCCGCCGGCGCCAAGGGCGAGGCCGTGCTGCGGCCGCACCGCATCGCGATCGGCTTCTACGACCTGGACGCGGCCGGCAAGCTGGTCCGCACCGAGCGCGTGGAGCTGGACATCGACGCGGCCGAGCGGACCGCCGTGCCGCAGCTGGCGGGCCGGCCCCGTCCGGCGGTCGTGCTGCTCAACGACGACGACCTCTCGTACGCGAAGGTCCGCCTCGACGAGGTGTCCCTGAGGAACGTCACCGCCCACCTGGGCGACTTCACCGAGTCGCTGCCGCGGGCTCTGTGCTGGGCCTCGGCCTGGGACATGACCCGGGACGGCGAGCTGGCCACCCGCGACTACCTGGACCTGGTGCTCTCGGGCATCTCAAAGGAGACCGACATCGGCGTGGTCCAGTCGCTCCAGGGCCAGGTCAAGGCGGCCCTCGACCTGTACGCGGCGCCGGAGTGGCGCGAGACGGGCCTGACCCGCTGGACCGAGGCGACGCTGGCGCACCTCCAGGCCGCCGAGCCGGGCAGCGACCACCAGCTGGCCTGGGCGCGGGCCTTCGCGGCGACCGCCCGCACCCCGCAGCAGCTCGACCTGCTCTCCGCGCTCCTGGAGGGCCGGGAGAGCATCGAGGGCCTGGCCGTCGACACCGAGCTGCGCTGGGCCTTCGTCCAGCGGCTCGCGGCGACCGGTGTGTACGACGAGCCGGAGATCGCCGCCGAGCTGGAGCGCGACCGCACCGCGGCGGGCGAGCGGCACGCGGCCACCGCCCGTGCGGCCCGGCCGACCGAGGCGGCCAAGGCCCAGGCGTGGGCGTCGGTCGTCGAGGACGACAAGCTGGCGAACGCGGTGCAGGAGGCGGTGATCGGCGGCTTCGTGCAGACCGACCAGCGTGAGCTGCTCGCCCCGTACACGCAGAAGTACTTCGCCTCGATCAAGGGCGTCTCGGAGACCCGCAGCCACGAGATCGTGCAGCAGATCGTGGTCGGCCTCTACCCGACGCTCCAGGTGTCACGGGAGACGCTGGACGCGACGGACGCCTGGATCGCCGAGCACGAGCCGGCGCCGGCGCTGCGGCGTCTGGTGACGGAGTGCCGTGCGGGCGTCGAGCGCGCCCTGAAGGCGCAGGCGGCGGACGCGGCGGCGGCCTGATCGTCGGTCGAGGGGCCCCGGTCCGCCGCGCGCGGGCCGGGGCCCCTCGCCGTTCAGGGGCGACGGATCGACCTCGGCGGACCGGGCCCCTTCCGCCGCCCGCAGACAGCCGCCCGAAGACAGCCGTCAGCCGTCAGCCGTCAGCCGTCAGCCGAGGGACGTGATCCCCTGCCAGCCGCCGGTGGCGACGGTGGTCGGCCCGGCGAGGCCGGTCGGGGTGCCGGGGAGCAGCTCCAGGTTCTCGGCGCTGTCGGCGGTGCGGGTGGTCCACAGGTCCGGGAGGCCGTCGCCGGTGACGTCTCCGGCCGAGACGCCGAGGCGCCGCTCGGCCACCGTCCACGGACCGCCGGTGAGCGCGACGGGGGCGGCGAGGGTGGTGGCGCCCCGGCTCGCGTACTGGCGGATCTCGCCGGTGGCGCGGTCGCGGCCCCAGACGTCGGCCCTGCCGTCACCCGTGACGTCGCCGGGCAGGATCACGTCGTAGCCGGCCCACTCGGGGCCGCCGATCTGCAGGGCGGCCTTGGCGGCGAAGGTGGGCGCGCCGCCCGCGGCCGCGCCGCCGCGGTGCAGCCACAGTCCGGTGGAGCTGCGGGCGAGGACGTCGGGCAGGCGGTCGCCGTCGACGTCGCCCGCGGCCGACGGGGTGGCGCCGGTCCAGCCGCTCGGGCGGCCGCCCATGGCGACGCGGGGGCCGAGCTCGCCGCTGCCCTTGTTCGGGTAGACCCAGAGGTCGTCGCCGATGCGGGCGACGACGTCCTCGCGGCCGTCGCCGGTCCAGTCGCCGCGGTGGCTGACCGCCGCGCCGGTCCAGCCGCCGGTACCGATCCGGCGCGTGTCGCCGAGGGTTCCGGAGCCGATGCCGGAGTGGAGGCGCAGGTCGCCGTCCCCCGTCACGGCGAGGAAGTCGGGCCGGCAGTCGTCGGTGAGGTCGCCGCCGACGCCGCCGGCGGGCCGGGCCTCGGGGTGTGCGGCGGTGCGCAGAAGGAGGTGGTCGGAGAGCGGGGCGGTGCCGGCAGCGCCGGGTTCGAGGGCGTCGGCGCGGACGGTGTGGAAGTCGCGGGAGCTCAGGAAGACGTGGTCGAACTTGGCCGGGGTGCCCTCGGGGTCGGCTTCGGTCCTGACGACGGTGGTCGGCTCGCCGGTGCGGCAGGTGGCGGCTCCGGCGTCGCGGCAGGTCTGGCTGAACCAGTCGGTGTCGTTCTCGTCGGCCTCGGCGAAGGGGCCGGTACCGGGCAGGCCGGCCCGGATGCCGTCCAGTTCGGTGCTCTCGGGGCGGTGGTTGAAGTCGCCGCCGAGGATCACGGGGAGTCCGGCGGCCCAGGTGTCGACCTGGGCGAGCAGCGCGACGTCGCCGTTCGTCGGTTCCTTGTACTGGTGCTGGGCGAGGTGGGTGGTGCAGACCAGGGTGGCCCGGCCGTCGACGGGTCCGCGGGCGCACAGCACCTGCCGCTTCTCCATGCCCGTGGCGGTGGGGAGGTAGGCCGCGTGGCGGTCGACGGCCGCGCCCTTGACGAAGATGCCGACGCCGAAGCGGGTGTCGGGCGCGGTGGCGGGGTCGTCGTCCGCGGCGGGCTCGGGGTCCCACTTCGCACAGCCGGGGGCGTGGGCCGACGCGCTCCACACGCCGGTGTAGCCCGGCAGGGCGTTGCGCAGGTGCTTCCACTGTCCGAAGCAGAGTTCCTGGAGGAGCAGGGCGTCGGTGTCCCAGGCGAGGGTCTCCTCCCTCACCTCGGCGGTCCAGTCGGACACCTCGAGGGCGCTGCGGCAGTCGGACTTCGCGCCGCAGACGTTGTACGAGAGGGTGCGTATCGGCGGGGCGGTGCCCGGGTCGACCGCGTCGGCGCCGGCGGGCGCCGCGGTCGGCAGGACCGCGGCGGCCACCAGCGCGAGCACGGCGGCCGCGCGGAGGTGTCTTCGGAGGGGAAGTCTCATGCCGGCGAGCCTAGTTCTCCGGGAGAGCCGCCTTTCAGCCGGTCAGGCGGGCGTAGCGGGCGCGCAGGTCGGCCGCGCCCTGGTCGGTGAGGCCGCCGTGCAGGCGCATCCGGGCGATGCCGCCGTCGGGGAAGGCGTCGAGGCGGACGTGGGTGACGACGGCCTGCGCGGGGAGCCGGAAGCGGTGGAGGGTGTCGGGCTGGAGGCGGGTGCGCGGGATGATCTCGAACCACTCGGCGCCCGCCGCGGGGTCGCCGTTGCAGCCCTGGAGGGCGATCCAGCCGGCCGAGTTGCCCTTGAGGTACGCGGTGTCGATCTCGACCGCGCGGACCGCGCCCTGGGCGGCGAGCCGGAAGCGGACCCAGTCGTTGGTGCCGCGGATCCGGCGGCGGCGGTTCTCCCAGCCGTCGTCCATCTTCCGGGAGGTGCCGGGCAGGATGATCTGGGTGGGTGAGGAGTAGAAGCGGTCCGAGGCGTCCTCGTACACGCCGCCGTTGACGACGGCGATCAGGTCGAGGGTGCCGAGGACGTCCAGCCACTCGGGGTCGGGGACGACCTCGCCGTGCACGCGGAGGCGGGCGATGCCGCCGTCCGGGTGCTGGCAGAGGCGTACGTGGGTGTAGCGGCGCTCGGTGGTGATCTCGAAGCCGTTGGCGGCGTGGCCGCGCACGGGGGTGGGCGGGAGGAGCTCCTCCCACTTCGCGTCGAGGAGTTCCTCGGGGCTCGGCGTGCCGTCGACGGCGGTGGCCTGGACGCTCACCCGCTGCGGGTAGTTGCCGCGGAAGTGGGCGGTGTCGACGACGATGCCGCGGATGACGCCGGGGGCGCCGAGGCGGACGATCGCCCAGTCGTGGTCCTCGGGCGCAGGGAAGGGGTGGTCGGCGTCGGCGCCGCGCCGGCGGCGGGTCTCCCAGCCGTCCATGATCTTGCCCTTGTGCCCGAAGTGCTCGGGGTCGAAGATGGCGCGCTCGCGGACGAGGAGGTTCTCGCGCTCGGCGAAGAACTCGTCGTTGGCGGCGACGACCCCGGCGCCGAGGCGGCGGTCGGCGAGGTCGACGAGGCCGGTGAAGGGGAAGTCACCGGCGCGGTAGTCGGCGTACGGGTCGCCTCCGGCGTAGGGGGCGGCGTCGTTGGCGTGCGGGTCGTCGGTGGGGGCGTCCGTGTGGGCGGTGTCGAGGCTCATGTCTCCACGGTGCCGCCCGCACGCACCTCAGGTCCATCGAATGTTTTCGAGGTCGCCTTTCAGCTGTGCTGAACGGTCTCGCGCCGGACGGCGGCCTGGCGCAGGGCCGCAAGCACGCGCGCGACGGCCGGGTGCTCCTCCGCCCCGCGCCGTACCGCGGCGACGACGTGGCGCAGCGGCTGGTCGGCGGAGAGGACCCGCATGACGACGCCGCTGCGGCGCTCGGCGGCGGCCATCCGGGGCACAAGAGCGATGCCCAGCCCGGCCTCGACCATGGCGAGGATCGCGGTCCAGCCGGCCGCGCTGTGCGCCTGCTCGGGCACGAACCCGGCCGCCTCGCAGGCGGCGGTGGTGATCTCGGACCAGGGCCCGGAGCCGCCGAAGATCCAGGGCTCGGCGGACAGGTCGGCGAGCCGGAGTCCGGGCGCGTCGGCGAGCGGGTGGCCGGCGGGCAGGGCGACGTCGAGCGGGTCGGCGAGCAGCGGCACCCGGCTGAACCGGGAGTCGCGGGCGGTGGGCGCGTGCGCGGCGAGCGAGAGGGCCAGGTCGACGTCGCCGGCGGTGAGCAGCTCGTACGCCTCCGCCGCCTCGGCCTCCCGGATCCGCAGGTCGAGTCCGGGGTGGGCGGAGCGCAGCGCCTGGACGGCGGGGACGACGAGTGCGGGCACGGCGGTGGAGAAGGCGGCGACCCGCACCCGGCCCGCCTCGCCCCGCAGATAGCCGTCGAGTTCGGCCTCGGCCCGCTCCAGCTGGGCGAAGACCGCCTCGGCGTGCCGCAGCACCAGGTGGGCGGCGTCGGTGAGCCGGACCCGCCGCCCGTGCGCCTCCAGGACGGGGACGCCGAGCTGGCGGGAGAGGTTGGTGAGCTGCTGCGAGACGGCCGAGGGGGTCATGAGCAGCGCCTCGGCGGTCGCGGTGACGGTGCCGCGGTCGCGCAGGGTGCGCAGGATCTGGAGCTTCTTGATGTCCCACTCGGTCATGGGGCGCAACCTACCGGGCGGCGCCGGCACGCCCGCGCGTGGCGGAGGCGAGGGCCACTCCGCCCAGGATGAGCCCCATGCACGCCACGCCCAGCAGGCCCAGTTCCTCGCCCAGCAGGACGTACGAGAGCAGGGCCACGCACACCGGCTGGAGGTAGTAGACGACTCCGGCGCGGGCGGCGCCGATCAGGGCGATGGCCTTGTTCCAGGCGAAGAAGGCGACGGCGGAGGAGAAGACGCCGACGTAGAGGAGCGGGCCGGCGGTGCCGGCGGTGACCGGGAAGGCGCCCTGGAGGGAGAGGGAGACGGCGTAGGCGGGGGCGAGCATCAGGGCACCGAGGACGAAGGTGGTGAAGAGGAAGGCGAGGCCGTCGATCCCGGCGGGCTTGCGCTTGAGGAGGGCGCTGTACGAGGCGAAGGACAGGGCCGCGGCGAACATCCACAGGTCTCCGGCGGCGAGGTCGACGGCGAGGGAGCCCTTGCCGACGAGCAGCAGCACCCCGAGGACGGCGACGAGGAGGCCGAGGAGGCGGCGGGCACCGAGCCGTTCGCCGCCGACGCGGGCGTAGAGGGTCATGAGCACCGGAGAGGCGGCCATGATCATGCCCATGTTGGAGGCGGAGGTGGTCAGGCCGGCCTGGTGGACCAGGGTGTTGTAGAGGGCGACGCCGAACAGCGAGGCGAGGGCGACGAAGCCGAGGTGACGGCGGATCAGCTTCCGCTGCCGCCAGAAGGGACGGGCGGCGAAGGGGGCGACGGCGACGAGCGCGATGATCCAGCGCCAGAAGACGGCCTGGACGGGCGGGACGGTGTCGGCCATGTCGCGGGTGGCGACGAAGCTGCCGGACCAGACGACGGTGGCGAGCAGGGCGAGCAGCACGCCGAGACCGGCGCCCCGCGCGGGCTTCCTCGCGGGCGCCGGTCTGCGGGCGGCGGTGCCGACGGCGGTCCGGGCGGCCGGCTCGCCGGCCTCTTGGGGGGTCCCCCCGGCGGTCTCTTCGGGGGTCTCTTCTCGGGTCTCGTCGCGGGTCTGTTCGGTGGTGGGGTGACGGGCGGTGATCAGGGTCATGCCGCCTACCGTCGCACCGGCCGACCCTCCAGGTCCATCGAAACTTCTTGACCCTTCTTTTCAGTTTCGCTGAACGGTTGGTTCTTGGCGGGCGGGTTCAGCTGGCCCGCCAGCGTCGCGCCGAAGGCGATCACCATGCCGAGCAGCTGCACCGGCCCGAGCGCCTGGCCGAGCGCGGCCCAGCCGATGACGGCGGCGGTGATCGGCGAGAGCGGGCCGAGGAGGGTGACGGAGGAGGCGCTGAGGCGCTCGATGCCGCGGAACCAGAGGAAGTAGGAGACGGCGGTGTTGCCGAAGGCCAGGTAGGCGTAGCCGGCCAGGTTGTAGCCGGTGAGGGCCGGCGGCGCGCCTTCGAGCAGGAAGGCCATCGGCAGGATGATCAGGCCGCCCGCGGTGAGCTGCCAGCCGGTCAGAGCGAGGGCTCCGACGCCCTCGGGGCGCCCCCAGCGCTTGGTGAAGACGGTGCCCGCGGACATCGACAGGGCGGAGAGCAGTCCGGCGGTCACACCGACCGCGTCGAGCGCCGCCCCCGCCTTGAGCACGACGAGACTGACGCCGAAGGCGGCGGCTATGGCGGTGAGCAGCGCCTTCACGGTCGGCTTGTCCCCCAGGAAGAGGGCCGCGAGGCCGACGACGAAGAGGGGCCCGACCGAGGCCACGACGGCGGCGACACCGCCGGGCAGGCGGTAGGCGGCGAGGAAGAGCAGCGGGAAGAACGCGCCGATGTTGAGGGCGCCGAGGACGGCCGACTTCCACCACCACGCCCCCTGTGGCAGCCTGCGGGTGAGCGCGAGCAGCAGCAGTCCGGCGGGCAGGGCCCGCATCAGGCCGGTGAACAGCGGCCGGTCGGGTGGCAGGAACTCCGTGGTGACGAAGTAGGTCGAGCCCCAGGAGATCGGGGCGAGGGCGGTCAGGGCTACGGTGGCGGCCTTGCGGGACATGACGGTTCCCCCCTGCGGTGGCGAGCCGGCCGGTTGGCTTGGCGTTAATTAACTTAGCACTAAGCTACTTGATTGCAAGTGGCTTTCACCTAAGTGACTTCCTTGCAACTGAGTCGGCCACGAGGGAGACTGGGGGCATGGAGAACCACGACGCCGTCGACGCGATCACCGACCAGTGGGCCGTCGTCCGCCCGGACCTGGACACGCTGCCGATGGCCGTCTTCGGCCGGATCTACCGCCTGGCGAACGCCATGCGCGCCAAGGTCGACAAGGCCTACGCCCCCTACGGCGGGATGTCGCTGGGCGAGTTCGACGTGCTGGCGACCCTGCGCCGCTCCGGCGAGCCCTACACCCTCTCGCCGCGCGAGCTGACCGCCACGCTCATGATCACGACCGGCGGCATGACCGGGCGGCTCGACAAGCTGGAGCGGGCCGGCCTGCTCACCCGCAACCCCGACCCGAACGACCGGCGCGGCCTGCGGGTCACCCTCACCGACGAGGGCCGCGCCCTCGTCGACCAGGCCGTCGGCGCCGGACTCGCCCAGCAGCGCGCGGCCCTGGAGGCGGCACTCAGCCCACAGGAGGCGCGACAGCTGGCCGACCTGCTGCGGAAGCTGCTGGCCACCACCGTCTGAGGACGCACGAGGGCGCCGCACGGCACGTCATGACCACGTACCGTCCGGCGCCCTCGTCGGATGTCGAGCGGGCCTACGCCTGCTTCTTGGACTTGTCGAGCACCATCACCAGGCCGGTGATCACCAGGAACAGCACCAGCGGAGCGGCCACGAACAGGCCGAGGGTCTCGACGACCTCCAGCTTGGGGGCCGGGTCGTCACCGTCGTCGCGGGTGAGCGCGAGCGCGGGGGACGACATGAGCAGCATCATCAGCGTCGTACCGGCCGCGACGGCGCCGGCGCGCAGGGCGTTCTTCTTGTCCACGGTGCAAAAGTAGCGAACGCCTAAACCGCACGCGCGCCCGGGGGTGCCGTACGGGCCCCGACCCGCTCCGCGAGCAGCCGCAGCAGGTCGTGCGCGCGGGGCGAGGCGGCCAGGTCCTCCAGGGCGAGCGGCTGGCCGTCCGGGCCCGCGACCGGCAGCCGCCAGTTGGGGTACTGGTCCCAGGTCCCCGGCAGGTTCTGCGGCCGGCGGTCCCCGACGGCGTCCGGCAGCCACACGCCCACCATCCGGGCCGGGGTGGCAGCCAGGAAGCGGTGGAAGGCCCGGATCTCGGTCGCCTCGTCGCCCGGCCCCTCCGGCAGGTACCCGAGCCGCTGGAGCAGGCCCAGCCACTCGGCGGTCTCGGCCGTGTCCCGGCTCCGCTCGCGCTCGAGGTCGCCGGAGAGCAGGCCGAGCCGGTGGCGCAGCGTCACGTGGTCGCCGGAGAGCCGGGCCGCGGTGGACGGCAGGTCGTGGGTGGTGGCGGTGGCCACGCAGTCGGCCCGCCACTCCTCCGGCGGCAGCGGCCGGCCGGTGCCGGTCCAGTCGCGCTCGAACCAGAGCACCGAGGTGCCCAGCACCCCGCGCCGGGCCAGCGCCTCCCGCACGCCCGGCTCGACGGTCCCGAGGTCCTCCCCCACGACCGCCGCCCCGGCCCGGTGGGCCTCCAGGACGAGGACGGCGAGCATCGCCTCGGCGTCGTAGCGGACGTACGTGCCCGCGGTCGGCTCCCCGCCCTGGGGCACCCACCACAGCCGGAACAGGCCCATGACGTGGTCGATCCGCAGCGCGCCCGCGTGCCGCAGCAGTTCGCGCAGCAGACCCCGGTACGGGGCGTAGCCCTCGGCGGCCAGGACGTCGGGGCGCCAGGGCGGCAGGCCCCAGTCCTGGCCGCGGGAGTTGAAGGCGTCGGGCGGGGCGCCCACCGACATGCCGGCCGCGAAGACGTGCTGCTGCGCCCAGGCGTCGGAGCCGTCCGGGTGGACGCCCACGGCGAGGTCGTGCACGAGGCCGATCGTCATCCCGGCCTGCCGGGCGGTGTCGGCCGCCTCGGCGAGCTGCCGGTCCGTCAGCCAGGCGAGCCAGCAGTGGAAGTCGACCCGGGCGGCCAGCTCCGCGTCGGCGCGGACCGCCGCCTCGGCGGTCCGCGGGTGGCGCAGCCGCTCCGGCCACTCGCGCCAGCGGTGCCCGTACCGCTCGGCGAGGGCCTGGTAGGTGGCGTGGTCCTCCAGGGCCCGGCCGCGCTCGGCCAGGAAGTCGCGGTAGGCGGCGCGGCGGCCGGGGCCGAGCTCGACCGCGTGGACCAGCTCCAGAGCGCGCCGCTTGGCCTCCCAGACCGCGTCCCGGTCGATCAGCGCGCCCTTGCGGAGGACCCGTTCGCGCAGTTCGGTCGCGTCCGCGAGGATCCGGTCGAGCTCCTCGCGGCGGGCCGGGTCGACGTACGGGTACTCGGGGACGTCCTCGACCCGCAGATGGACCGGGTCGGGGAAGCGGCGCGAGGAGGGGCGGTAGGGGGAGGGGTCGGTGGGTGCCCCGGGCACGGCCGCGTGCAGCGGGTTGACCTGCACGAACCCGGCGCCGTGCGTGCGGCCCGCCCAGTCGGCGAGCTCACGGAGGTCCCCGAGGTCGCCCATGCCCCAGGAGCGGGCCGACAGCAGCGAGTAGAGCTGGACGAGCAGTCCGTACGTCCGGCCGCCGGGGCCCGGCACGCGCGCGGGGGCCACGATCAGGGTGCTGGTGCCGCCGCGTCCGTCGGGGGCGTGGGCGGCGAGCCGGTGCACGCCGAGCGGGAGGCCGCTCCAGTCGGGCCCGGTGACGGTCCGCCCGTCCTCGGTGGTGACCGTGAGCCGGGTGCCGGGCGGCAGGTCGTACGGGAGCCCCGCGGGACCGTCCTCGGCCTCTGCCGCCCGGGACGCCGCCCGGCCGCGCGGCCGGTCCTTCGCCCCGCCCTGCCCCTCGTCGCACCAGTGGACGACGGTGGGGGGCAGCAGACGCTCCTCGGCGGCCCGTTCGGCGGCGTCGAGCGCGGCGGCGAGCGCCTCCGGCGTGGACGCGTCGACGTCCAGGGCGCGCAGGACCGCCACGACGGTGGCGTCGGGCACGTCGACCGTGACGCCCGCGGAGGGGGCGTACTCGGTGGCGACGCCGTGCAGGGCGGCGAGACGGGCCAGGGTCACGTCACACTCCTGGGGACTCCGAACCGCCGGCGGTGGCGCGGGCGGTGGGTTCGCTGGTCAAGGGCGCCGCCTCCATGAGGGACGGCTCGCTGGTGAGGGGCGCGGCATGGGCGAGGGGCGGCTCGCTGGTGAGCGGCGTTCCCTGTGCCGGAACCCGTATCGGATTCCTCAGGGCATGGCCTGCCCGTTTGCAGGCGTGGTCGGTGGCGGTCACGGGATCTCCCGGTTCGTCTCGACAGGTAAGACAGCAGGACAGCAGAGGGAGCCCTACCCATCGGTCCCCGTTTTACCGGTGGATTTTGGTGAAACCGTGCCACCTCGCCGAAAGACCGCCGGGCAAAGCAGACAGTTCGACCAGCCGCATTGACACTCCGTCGGCCCGGGTGGTGGGCTCGTAACCCGGTCGTGACCCACGTGATCCCAGGGGAGAGGAGTCCCGCGTTGGCTCTCGGGCACCTCGCGCGCAGGAAGCGGACCGCGACGGCCGTCGCCGCGGCGGTCATCGGCGGCCTCCTCGGCGGCGCCGCACCCGGCGTCGCGCACGCGGCACCCGGCACGCCGGTCCCTCCGGCCGCCTCGCCCCACCGGCAGCCCGCCGCCCTCCCCTCCGTGTGGCCCCGGCCGCAGTCCCTGACCAGCACGGGCCGGGCGGTGCCGCTCGGCTCCGAGGTGACGCTGCAGGCCGCTCCCGACGCCGATCCGTACGCGCTGACCGCCCTGCGCCAGGTCCTGGAGGCCGCCGGGGTGCGGACGGTGCACACGGCGCTGCCGGGCCGCGGCCCGCTGATCCGCCTGGGCGACACCGTCGAAACGGAAGCGGCGCTGCGCGCCCTGCGGGTCCCCGAGCGCGGTGATCTGCCGGACGGCGGCTACCGGCTCGCCACCGGCCGCCTCCAGGGCCGGGACACCGTCGTCCTCGACGGCGTCGGCACCGACGGACTCTTCCACGCCGTCCAGACACTCCGTCAACTCGCCGGCACGCACGGCGTGCTGCCGGGCGTGGTGGTGCGCGACTGGCCCGGCACCGCCGTGCGCGGCGTGACCGAGGGCTTCTACGGCCGTCCCTGGTCGTCCGCCGACCGGCTCGCCCAGCTCGACTTCCTCGGCCGCACCAAGCAGAACCGCTATCTCTACGCGCCCGGTGACGACCCCTACCGCCAGGCCCTGTGGCGCGAGCCCTACCCGGCGGCCGAGCGGGCCGCCTTCCGGGAGCTCGCCGCACGGGCCGCCGCCAACCACGTGACGCTCGCCTGGGCCGTGGCCCCCGCGCAGGCCATGTGCCTGTCCTCGGACGCCGACGTGCGGGCGCTCCAGGCCAAGATCGACGCCATGTGGGAGCTCGGCGTGCGCGCCTTCCAGCTCCAGTTCCAGGACGTCAGCTACAGCGAGTGGGGCTGCGACGGCTCCGCCGACGCCGACGCCTTCGGGCGCGGCCCCGAGGCCGCCGCCCGCGCGCACGCGCACGTGGCGAACGCCCTCGCCCGCCACCTCGCCCGGCGCCACCCCGGTGCGGCGCCGCTGTCGGTGATGCCGACGGAGTACTACCAGGACGGCGTCACCGACTACCGCACGGCGCTCGCCGGCGCGCTCGACCCCTGGGTGCAGGTCGCCTGGACCGGTGTCGGCGTGGTGCCGCGCACCATCACCGGGCGAGAACTGGCCGGGGCGCGCGAGGCGCTGCGCCACCCGCTGGTGACCATGGACAACTACCCGGTCAACGACTACGCCCAGGACCGGCTCTTCCTCGGCCCCGCGACCGGACGCGAACCGGCCGTGGCCGCCGGTTCGGCCGCGTTCCTCGCCAACGGCATGGAGCAGGCCGCGGCCTCCCGCATCCCGCTCTTCACCGCCGCCGACTTCGCCTGGAACCCCAAGGGCTACCGGCCCGACGAGTCGTGGCGGGCCGCCGTCGACGAGCTGGCCGGACCGGACCCGAAGGCCCGCGAGGCGCTGCGGGCGCTCGCCGGGAACGACGCCTCCTCGATCCTCGCCCCGAAGGCCGAGTCGGCTTATCTGAAGCCGCTCACGGCCGCCTTCTGGGCGAGCCGCACCGGCGCCGCCCCGGCCGTGCGGGAGAAGGCGGCGCGCGAGCTGCGGGCCGCGTTCACCGTGATGCGGCAGGCGCCGGACCGGCTGGAGGGCACGGCGGGCGGCGCGCTCGGCATGGAGGCGGGGCCGTGGCTCGACCGGCTCTCCCGGTACGGCGCGGCCGGCGAGACGGCCGTCGACATGCTGCTCGCCCAGGCGCGCGGGGACGGCGCCGCCGCCTGGCGGGCCCAGCTGGACCTGGAGCGGAGGCGTGCGGAGCTGCGGCCGCAGGACGTGACGGTCGGCAAGGAGGTCCTGGACGGCTTCCTCGCGCGGGCGGCCGCCGAGGCGGCGGCCTGGACGGGCGCCGACCGCGGCCGCGCCCCCGGCGAGCGGGCGGACGTGGCGGAGGACGCGTACACGGTCCGCCTGGAGCGTCCTCGGCCGGTGGAGACCGTGACCGTGATGACCGAGCCGGGCTCCGAGGGCGTCCTGGAGGCGTACGTGCCGGGCGAGGGTTGGCGGCGGCTCGGGCCGCTCGCCGCGTCCGGCTGGACGCAGGCCGACCTGAAGGGGCTGCGGGCGGACGCGCTGCGGATCGCGTGGAGCGGCGGCACGCCGCAGCGGGTGCGGTCGCTGGTGCCGTGGTTCGCCGACGAGCCGCGCGCGGGCCTGGAGCTGGCCCGCGCGGAGACGGACGCCGAGATCGGGGGCCCGGCCCAGCGGGTGGACGTGACCCTGGAGGGCCGGCGGGCCGCCGAGGTCCGCGGGCCGCTCGCCGCCCGGCCGCCGAAGGGGATCGCGGTGCGGCTGCCGAAGGAGGCCGTGGTGCCGCGGGGCGCGCGGACGACGGTGCCGATGGAGGTGTCGGTGGCGGCGGACGTGCCGGCCGGTTCGTACGCGGTCCCGGTTTCGTTCGCGGGCGAGGAGCGGGTCCTGACGGTCCGGGCCTTCCCGCGCACGGCGGGCCCCGACCTGGCCCGTACGGCCACGGCCTCGTCCTCCGGCGACGAGACGCCCGACTTCCCGGCCGCGCACGCCCTCGACGGCGACCCGGAGACCCGCTGGTCCTCGCCGCCGGCGGACGACGCCTGGTGGCAGATGGAGCTCGCCGAGCCGGCCCGGATAGGGCAGGTGGTGCTGCACTGGCAGGACGCCCACGCCTCCCGCTACCGCGTCCAGGTGTCCGCCGACGGCCGCACCTGGCGCACGGCCGCCACGGTCGAGGGGGGCCGCGGCGGGCGCGAGGCGGTCCGCATGGACGCGGCCGGCACCCGCTTCCTGCGCGTGCAGGGCGAGGAGCGGGCGACGGAGTACGGCTACTCGCTGTGGGCGGTGGAGACGTACGCGGTGGCGGAGCCGTCGCCGGGCGAACCCCGGGACGCGCGGGGCGACGCGCCCGAGGAGGAGCCGGGCGGACCGTCGCCCGACTCCCCGTAGCGACCCCCGGGGGCCCCGCAGCGGCTCCGGGGCACGTCCGGCCGACGCGCGGGGGCCCGGGAACGCGAAGGGCCCGGCTCACCCCGTCGTCACGGCCCCCTGCGGGTGGGGGGCGGTGGCGACCGAGTCGATCCGGGCCAGGACGTCGTCCGCGCCGTACGGCTGGAGGTAGGGCAGCCACCGCGGGTCGCGGTGGCCGGTTCCGATGATCCGCCAGGCCAGACCGGACGGCGGGGCGGGTTGGTGCCGCAGCCGCCAGCCCAGCTCGCGCAGGTGCCGGTCGGCCTTGACGTGGTTGCAGCGGCGGCAGGCGGCCACCACGTTCTCCCAGGCGTGCGTCCCCCCGCGGCTGCGCGGAATGACGTGGTCGACGCTGGTTGCGACGCCACCGCAGTACACGCAGCGTCCGCCGTCGCGGGCGAACAGGGCTCTGCGGGTCAGAGGAACGGGCCCCCGGTAGGGGACCCGCACGAACCGCTTCAGCCGCACCACACTGGGCGCGGCGATGACACGGCTCTCGCTGTGCAGGAAGGCGCCGGACTCCTCGAGGCAGAGGGCCTTGTTCTCCAGGACGAGGACGAGCGCGCGGCGGAGCGGTACGACGCCGAGCGGCTCGTACGACGCGTTGAGGACCAGGACGTGCGGCACGGATGCCTCCTATGACGCCGGCGGCGCGTGGCTCGCGCCGGGACGAAACTGCTCTCAGTCTCTCCTCATGCCTGGCCGGTGCGCCACCACGTGAGCGTCACGGCCCCTGGGTGTTCTCGACCACATCGGCACGCATCCGGGAGTCTTCCCCGGCCGCGGTCCGTCTCTCCCTCTGCACACGTCGACCGGGGTACCACCGGTCCCCCGTTAGTGTGGATGAATTGCGAACGCCTTCCTGGAGGTCCCCCGTGCTCCCCGTGTCCTGGTCCGCCGCCCCGCGCGCCGCCGACGACCCGACGCAAGTGCCGGTGACGCTCGACGAGGCGGCCGAGAAGGCCACGAACGCCGCCGGCTGGGTGGAGCAGAACTGGTCCACCTGGCTGAACACCGGGCTGAAGATCCTGCTCATCCTGGTCGTGGCGTTCACCCTGCGGATGCTGGTCAGGAAGGCGCTGACCAAGCTGATAGACCGGATGAACCGGTCGGCGCAGGCGGTGGAGGGCACGGCCCTGGGCGGTCTGCTGGTCAACGCCGAGCGGCGCCGGCAGCGCTCGGAGGCGATCGGCTCGGTGCTGCGGTCGGTGGCCTCGTTCCTCATCCTCGGCACGGCCGGGCTGATGATCCTGGGCGCCTTCAAGATCGACCTGGCGCCGCTGCTCGCCTCCGCCGGTGTGGCGGGCGTGGCGATCGGTTTCGGCGCCCGCAATCTCGTCACGGACTTCCTCTCGGGCGTCTTCATGATCCTGGAGGACCAGTACGGCGTGGGTGACTCGGTCGACGCTGGGGTGGCGTCCGGCGAGGTGATCGAGGTCGGCCTGCGGGTGACGAAGCTGCGCGGGGTGGACGGCGAGATCTGGTACGTCCGCAACGGCGAGATCAAGCGGATCGGCAACCTCAGCCAGGGCTGGGCGACGGCCGCGGTGGACGTGACGGTCCGCCCGACGGAGGACCTGGACCGGGTCCGCGAGGTGATCCTCGAGGCGACCGAGGCGATGTCCAAGGAAGAGCCGTGGAACGAGCGGCTGTGGGGCCCGGTGGAGGTCCTGGGCCTGACCGAGGTGCTGCTGGACTCGATGACGGTCAGGGTCTCGGCGAAGACGATGCCGGGCAAGAAGCTCGGCGTGGAGCGCGAGCTGCGCTGGCGCATCAAGCGGGCGCTCGACGCGGCGGGCATCCGTATCGTCGGCGGCGTCCCGGCCCCGGCGGACGAGTCGGCCGCCGACCCGACGGCCGGCATGGCCGCGCCGTCGGCCTTCGCCTCCCCGGCCTCGCCGCAGTCGGCGGCGGCCACGCCGCTGCCGAAGCCGGACCTGAACAAGTAGTCCCGTCGTCGCGACGCGAGGGGCGCCCCTGGTGAGGGGCGCCCCTCGCGTCGTACGGCCCGCCGAAGCGGGGGCGGCGGGCCGGTGTCTTCCCCCGAAGAAGGGCCGGGTCCGTGGCGGCCGGGCGGCGTCGCCGGGGAGGATGCCGTCCATGGCCGTCGACAAGGACCTTCTTCCCGCACGTGCCGCGCAGGCGGGCCCGTTCGCCTTCGCCGCCGGGGCGGCCGTCGGCGTGCTCGGCGGAATGATCGGGCTCGGCGGGGCGGAGTTCCGGCTGCCGCTGCTGATCGGTGTCTTCGGCTTCGCCGCGCTGTCCGCCGTGATCCTCAACAAGGCGATGAGCCTGGTGGTGGTGCTGGCCGCGCTGCCCGCCCGCACGGCGGCCGTCCCCGCCTCGGAACTGGCGGCGCACTGGCCCGTCGCGGTCAACCTGCTGGCGGGCAGCCTGGCGGGTGCCTGGGCGGGTGCGACCTGGGCGGTACGGATGCGGGGCGCGACCCTGTACAAGGTGCTGGCGGCGCTGATGGTGCTGATGGCGGGCGCCCTGGTCGCCACGCACAGCACCACGGCGGGCGCGCTCGCGCTGCCTGCGTGGGCGCGGGTGACGTGCGGGGTCGCGGCCGGCTTCGGCATCGGGGTGGTCGCGGCGATCATGGGCGTGGCCGGGGGCGAACTGCTGATCCCCACGATCGTGCTGCTGTTCGCGGTCGACGTGAAGACGGCGGGCAGCCTCTCCCTGCTGGTCTCCCTGCCGACCATGCTGGTGGCCTTCGCCCGCTACAGCCGCGACGGCAGCTTCGCGGTTCTGTCCACCCACCGCCGCTTCGCCGTGGTGATGACAGCCGGCTCGATCACCGGCGCGCTGGCGGGCGGCCTCCTCGTCGGCGTGGTCCCCGGCGCGGTGCTGGTCCCGGCCCTGGCGGTGGTCCTCCTGATCTCGGCGGTGAAGGTGGCCCGGCACGCCTGACCGCTGCGCGGGCTCGGGCCCGGCGGGCCCGCTCGTCACGCCCGCGACCGCCCCGCGCGACCGGGACCCGGGCGCCGCGCGGGGGCGTGAGCCGCGTAGTCGCCGTGCTCCTGGGTATTGACGGCCCGCTGACCTCCGTCTTACCTTCCTCCCAACCCAATAGGAAACTTTCCTAACAGTGCAGCTCGTCAGCGAGGCAGGTGGCGCGTCCATGGCCGGTACGACCCCGGGAACCCCAGGCACCCCCGGCACCCCCCGGGTGCTGCGGGCCATGAACGACCGGGCCGCGCTCGATCTGCTGCTCGCGCACGGGCCGCTGTCGCGCACCCGCATCGGGAAGCTCACCGGCCTGTCCAAGCCGACCGCCTCGCAGCTGCTCGCGCGCCTGGAGGCCGCCGGGCTCGTCGTCGCCACCGGCACCACCGAGGGGCGGCCCGGACCCAACGCGCAGTTGTACGCGGTCAATCCGCGGGCCGCCCACGCCGCCGGGCTCGACGTCAGCCCCGAGCGGATCCACGCGGCCGTCGCCGACATCACCGGCGAGGTGGTGGGCGAGTTCCGGCTGCCGACACCGGGGCGGGGCGCCGAGGACGTGGTGCGGCAGGTGGTCGACGCCCTCGACGGGGCCGTCAAGGACGCCGGGCTCGCCCTCGGAGACGTACACCGCCTGGTCATCGGCACCCCCGGCGCCTTCGACCCGGCGACCGGGCGGCTGCGCTACGCCTCCCACCTGCCCGGCTGGCACTCCCCCACCCTCCTCGAGGAGCTGGCCTTCGCCCTGCCGATGCCGTTCGAGTACGAGAACGACGTCAACCTCGTCGCCATCGCCGAACAGCGCCTGGGCGCCGCGAGCGGCCACGAGGACTTCGTCCTGCTGTGGAACGAGTCCGGCCTCGGGGCCGCCCTCGTCCTCGGCGGCCGGCTGCACCGCGGCTTCACCGGCGGCGCCGGGGAGGTCGGCTTCCTGCCCGTGCCCGGCACCCCGCTCGTCCGGCAGGTCGCCAAGGCCAACTCCGGCGGCTTCCAGGAGCTCGCCGGGGTGCAGTCCGTCCCCCGGATCGCCAAGGCCGTCGGGATCCGCACGGCCGAGCAGCCGTACGTGGAGGTCGCGGCCCGGCTGCTCACCGAGGCCGCCGAGCGCCACGCCGAGGACGAGCGCCACGCCCGCCTCCTCGACGCCTACGCGGAACGGCTCGCCACCGGGCTCGCCGCCCTCGTCGCCGTGCTCGACCCCGAACTGATCGTGCTGTCCGGCTCCGCGGTCACCTCCGGCGGCGAGCCGCTGCGCGCCCGCGTCCAGGCCCAGCTCGCCGATCTGGCCGCCTCCCGGCCCCGGCTCGTGCTCGCCGCCGTCGACCGGCACCCGGTGCTGCGCGGCGCGCTCGAATCCGCCCTCGCCGCCACCCGCGACGAGGTCTTCGACACCTCCCGATAGGCCCCGCCCGCTCCGCCGTCCTCCACCGTCCTCCGCCGTCCCGCCCGTCCCACCCGTCCCAGGGAGAACCCGTCATGCCCGCACGCCACCGCAGGCTCGCCGCCGCCGTCGCCGCGACCGCCTCCCTCGCCCTCTTCACCTCCGCCTGTACCGGCTCCGCGAACAACGGCGCGACCGACGACCCCGAGGCCGACACCCGGATCACCTTCTGGCACGGCTGGTCCGCGCCCTCGGAGGTGAAGGCCATCAACGACAGCGTCCGGCGCTTCGAGCAGGCGCACCCCAACATCAAGGTCGACGTCGTCGGCAACATCAACGACGACAAGCTCAACCAGGCGCTGCGCACCGGCGGTTCCAAGGGGCCCGACGTGGTGTCGTCCTTCACCACGTCCAACGTCGGCAAGTTCTGCTCCTCGGGCGCCTTCGCCGACCTCGGCCCCTTCATCGAGAAGTCGAAGCTGGACCTCGGGAAGATCATCCCGAAGACCCTGCTCGACTACACCCAGTTCGAGGGCAAGCGCTGCGCGATGCCGCTGCTCACCGACGCCTACGGCCTCTACTACAACAAGGACGCCTTCAAGAAGGCCGGCCTCGACCCCGAGAAGCCCCCGAGGACCTACTCCGAGCTCCTGGCCACCGCCAAGAGGCTCACGAAGACCAAGGGCCCCGGCTACGAGCAGCTCGGCTTCATGCCGAACTACCACGGCTACGAGACCACCACCGAGCACTACCTGGGCAGTTGGGGCCCCTCGTACTTCGACGCGAACGGGAAGTCCGCCGTCGCCACCGACCCGGCGTTCGCCGAGATGATGACCGTCCAGAAGAAGATGGTCGACGAGCTCGGCGGCTACGCGAAGCTGGAGAAGTACCGCACCACCTTCGGCGACGAGTGGGGCGCCAAGCACCCCTTCCACACCGGTCAGGTCGCCATGCAGCTCGACGGCGAGTGGCGGCTCGGCATGGCCACCGACGCCAAGGTGCCCTTCGAGATCGGCGTCGCCCCGATGCCCGTACCGGACGCGCGGGCCGCCGACTACGGCAAGGGCTTCCTGTCCGGCACGATCATGGGCATCGCCCCGCAGAGCCGGAAGCAGAACGCCGCCTGGGAGCTGGTCAAGTTCATGACCACGGACACCGAGGCCGTCGTCGCCTTCGCCAACGGCATCCGCAACGTGCCCTCCACCTTCGGGGCGCTGAAGTCCCCGAACCTGAAGTTCGACCCGCGCTTCAAGACCTTCCTCGACATCGCCCAGCACCCGAAGTCCAACACCCCGGCCGGCGCGGTCAACGGCGCGGCCTACCTCAACACGATCCAGGACTTCGCCCTCCAGTACGAGAAGGGCGCGGTGACCGACCTCAAGGCCGGTCTGGAGCGGACCGCACGGCAGATCGACACCGACATCGCCAAGGCGAAGTGACCGCATGGGCACGATCACTCTCCGGTCGAAGCGCCGCCGCGCGGCGCTTCGCACGGCGGCCTTCCTGTCGCCGTGGCTGATCGGCTTCGGCGTCTTCTTCGCCTACCCGATGGCCTCGACCGTCTACTTCTCCTTCACCCACTACGACGGCTTCGCCGACCCCACGTTCAACGGCCTGGACAACTGGACCTACGTCTTCTCCGACTACCCCATGTTCTGGCCCGCGCTGCGCAACACCCTGTGGCTGGTGGTCGTGATGGTGGCCTGCCGGGTCGCCTTCGGACTCGGCGTCGGCCTGCTCATCACGAAGATCAAGACGGGCGCCGGGGTCTTCCGCACCCTGTTCTACCTGCCCTATCTGGCCCCGCCGGTCGCGGCGACCCTCGCCTTCGTCTTCCTGCTCAACCCCGGCACCGGTCCGGTCAACTCGGTCCTCGAAGGGCTCGGCGTCCCCGCCCCCGCGTGGTTCAACGACGCCGCCTGGTCCAAGCCCGCGCTCACCATGCTCGCGGTGTGGGGCGTCGGCGACCTCATGGTCATCTTCATGGCCGCCCTGCTCGACGTGCCGAAGGAGCAGTACGAGGCCGCCGAGCTGGACGGCGCCTCGGCGCTCCAGCGCTTCCGCTACGTGACCCTGCCGAACATCTCGCCGATCGTGATGTTCGCCGTGGTCACCGGCGTCATCCAGGCCATGCAGTACTACACGCAGCCGCTGGTGGCCGGAAAGGTCGCCTCCGGTGTCATCGGCGGCTCCGGCCAGCAGTTCGAGCCCGGCTACCCGGACAAGTCCACGCTGACCCTGCCACAGCTCGTCTACAACCTCGGCTTCCAGCGCTTCGACTACGGCGCCGCCTGCGCCACCGCCCTCGTCCTCTTCGCCCTGGCCATGCTCTTCACCGGGCTGCTCATGCGCCGCCGCGGCGGTCTCGTCCAGGCAGGTGACTGACCCTTGAGCCAGGTACTCGACACCCCGAAGGCCCCGGCCGCCGCCCCCGTCCCCGGGCCGTCGCCCGCCGCCCGGGCCGCCCGCCGCAAGACGGTCCTGCACTGGATCGCGGTGCACTCGCTCGGCGTGGCCGCCGCCCTGTTCTTCGTGCTGCCGTTCGTCTTCGTGCTGCTCACCTCGCTCATGAGCGACCAGCAGGCACTCACCCGCGACCTCACCCCGGACACCTGGCAGTGGGGCAACTACGTCCGCGTCTTCGAGACGCCGGGCTTCCTCACCTGGTGGCGCAACACCCTGCTGTACGCGGGGCTCGGCACCGTCCTGACCGTGCTGTCCTCGATCCCCGTGGCGTACGCGCTGGCCAGGTTCCGCTTCCGCGGCAGCCGGCTCGCGCTGATGCTGGTCATCTCGATGATGATGCTGCCGCCGCAGGTGGTGATCATCCCGATGTACCTGTTCTGGGCCAAGCAGCTGGACCTGTCCGGCACGCTGTGGCCGCTGATCATCCCGATGGCCTTCGGCGACGCGTTCTCCATCTTCCTGCTCCGCCAGTTCCTGCTGACCATCCCGAACGAATACCTCGACGCGGCCCGCGTCGACGGCTGCGGCGAACTGCGCACGCTCGTGCGGATCGTCCTGCCCATGGCGAAGCCGGGCATCGCGGCCGTCGCGCTCTTCCAGTTCTTCGCCGCGTGGAACGACTACTTCGGGCCGCAGATCTACGCCTCCGAGAACCCGGCCGCGTGGACCCTGAGCTACGGCCTGGAGTCCTTCAAGGGCGCGCACCACACCGACTGGAATCTGACCATGGCCGCGACCGTCCTGGTCATGGCCCCCGTGATCCTCGTCTTCTTCTTCGCCCAGAAGGCATTCGTCGAGGGCGTCACACTGACCGGAGTGAAGGGCTGACTGATCGTATGAAGCTCGCTGTCGTGGGGGGCGGCTCCACCTACACCCCCGAACTGATCGACGGATTCGCGCGGCTGCGCGAGACCCTGCCCATCACCGAACTCGTCCTCGTCGACCCGGCCGCCGAACGGCTCGACCTGGTCGGCGGCCTCGCCCGGCGGATCTTCGCCCGGCAGGGCCACCCCGGGACCGTCGTCACCACCTCGGACCTCGACGCGGGCGTCGACGGCGCGGACGCCGTCCTGCTCCAGCTGCGCGTCGGCGGACAGGCCGCCCGGGAGCGGGACGAGACCTGGCCGCTGGAGTGCGGCTGCGTCGGCCAGGAGACCACCGGCGCCGGCGGCCTCGCCAAGGCACTGCGCACGGTCCCGGTGGTCCTGGACATCGCCGAGCGGGTCCGCCGGGCCAACCCGGACGCCTGGATCATCGACTTCACCAACCCCGTCGGCATCGTCACCCGGGCGCTGCTCCAGGCCGGCCACAAGGCCGTCGGCCTGTGCAACGTGGCCATCGGCTTCCAGCGGAAGTTCGCCGCCCTGCTCGGCGTGACCCCGGCCGACGTCCACCTCGACCACGTCGGACTCAACCACCTGACCTGGGAGACGGCCGTACGGCTCGGCGGCCCGGAGGGCGAGAACGCGCTGCCGCGGCTGCTGGCCGAGCACGGCGACGCCCTCGCCGACGACCTGCGGCTGCCGCGCTCCCTGATGGACCGGCTCGGTGTCGTCCCCTCGTACTACCTGCGCTACTTCTACGCGCACGACGCCGTCGTGGAGGAGCAGCGCACCAAACCGTCGCGCGCGGCCGAGGTCGCCGCGATGGAGAAGGAGCTCCTGGAGATGTACGGGGATCCGGCGCTCGACGAGAAGCCGGCGCTGCTGGCGAAGCGCGGGGGCGCCTTCTACTCGGAGGCGGCCGTGGACCTGGCGGCCTCCCTCCTCGGCGGGGGCGGATCGCCGTACCAGGTGGTGAACACGTACAACCGCGGCACGCTGCCGTTCCTGCCGGACGACGCCGTCATCGAGGTGCAGGCGGCGGTCGGCCGCGGCGGTGCCTCGCCGCTGCCGGTCGCGCCGCTCGACCCGCTGTACGCCGGGCTGATCGCGAACGTCACCGCGTACGAGGACCTGGCCCTGGAGGCGGCGCTGCGCGGCGGCCGCGACCGGGTGTTCAAGGCGCTGCTCGCGCACCCGCTGGTGGGGCAGTACGCGTACGCCGACGGGCTCACCGACCGGCTGATCGCCAACAACCGGGAGCACCTGGCGTGGGCGTGAACGGAGCGCTGCTGGCGATCGACGCCGGGAACAGCAAGACCGACGTCGCGGTCCTCTCCCCGGGCGGCCGCGTCCTGGGCGAGGCGCGCGGCGGCGGCTTCCAGCCGCCGGTGGTGGGAGTGGAGACGGCGGTCGACCGGCTCGCGGAGATCGTCGGCCGGGCGTGGGCGGCGGCCGGCGGCGCCGGGACACCACCCGGTTTCACCTATGTGGCGGCCTGTCTCGCCAACGCCGATCTGGCGGTGGAGGAGGAGGGGTTGAAGGCCGCCCTGGAGGCGCGCGGCTGGAGCCGTTCCGTCCTGGTCCGCAACGACACCTTCGCCATACTGCGGGCCGGGATCGACGAGCCGCGGGGCGTGGCCGTGGTGTGCGGGGCGGGGATCAACTGCGTCGGCATGACCCCGGACGGGCGGACCGCGCGCTTCCCGGCGATCGGGAAGATCTCCGGCGACTGGGGCGGCGGGGGCGGCCTGGCCGAGGAGGCGCTGTGGTGGGCCGCGCGCGCCGAGGACGGCCGGGGCGAGCCGACCGCGCTCGCCCGCACCCTGCCCGCACACTTCGGCCTTCCGACGATGCACGCGCTGATCGAGGCGCTGCACCTGGGGCGGATCCCGGCGGTGCGCAGGCACGAACTGGCGCCGGTGCTGTTCCGTACGGCCGCTGAGGGCGACCCGGTGGCCCGGGCGCTGGTCGACCGGCAGGCCGAGGAGGTCGTGGCCATGGCCTCGGTCGCGCTCGGGCGGCTCGGGCTGCTCGACGAGGCGGCGCCGGTGGTGCTCGGCGGCAGCGTGCTGGCCGCGCGGCACCCGCAGCTGGACGGCCGGATCGCCGAACTGCTCGCCGTGAAGGCGCCGAAGGCGCGGGTCCGGGTGGTGACCGCGCCGCCGGTGCTCGGCGCCGGGCTGCTCGCACTCGACGCGTGCGGCGAGGGGCCTGAGGCGGCGGCGCGGCTGCGGGAGCACTACGGGGCCTGAGCCGTCGGACGAGACGGGTGCGGGGCGTCCCTTCCGGGGCGCCCCGCACGCGTGTTCACCCGTTCGAGGACGTTCGGGGCGGAACCGATTCCGGCCGGGCGACGTATTCAGAGTGAAGGGGGTGGATGACGGGTTCGCCTGCGGAAGCGACGGAGGCATGGGGCACGATAGGAACAAGATCGCGTCATTTCCGGTGTGCGCGGCGGGCACTGCGGCCATACTGCTGGCCGGGTAGTCGTCCGCCGTCCCGCCGACAGGACGGGTCGACGTCTCAGACCGAGGGGGAGGTCACGTGACATACCCGCCGAACGCGCCCGCCGCCTCGGCGGCGCAGGGCACCGCCGGCGCGCCCGCGCGGCCGGTTTCCGGTGTGCCCGCGCAGCCGTCGGCGCCCGGGGCCGTTCCTACGCCCGCGGCGCCCGGCGCCTGGGCGGAGGGCCGGGAGATCCTGCGCCGGGCCGCCACGACCGAGCCCGGCCGGCTGCGGATCCTGGGGGCCGTGCTCGCCCTGCTCGTGGTCGCGTTCGGGGCCGTCACCGCCTTCGAGGTGGCCGACCGTGCCTCGTACGCGGACGACGTGGTCGGCCGCAGCCAGCCGCTGAGCGCCGACGCCGCCGACATCTACCGCTCGCTCGCCGACGCGGACGCCACCGCCGCGAGCGGCTTCCTGGCCGGGCCGCAGGAGTCCGCCCAGATCCGCAAGCGGTACACCGACGACATCACCACCGCCTCCCGACTGCTCGTCAGGGCCGCCGCCAGCACGGACGCCGACGGCGAGTCGGCCCGCGAGATCGCCACGCTGAGCGAGCACCTGCCGCGCTACACGGGCCTGATCGAGCGGGCCCGCGCCGCCAACCGTCAGGGCCTGCCGCTCGGCGGCGCCTATCTGCGCTACGCCAACCAGACGATGACGCAGGCGCTCCTGCCGGCCGCCGAGCGGCTGTACGCGGCGGAGACCGAGCGACTGCGCCAGGACGACGACGAGGCCCGCGCCTGGCCGTTCCTGTCGCTCGCCCTCGGGGTGCTGGCGCTGGCCGCCCTGGTGGTGGTCCAGCGCCGCAACTACGCGATGACCAACCGGGTCTTCAACCGCGGGCTGCTGGCCGCGACGGCGGCCTGTGTGACCGCCCTGCTGTGGCTGCTCGCCGGCCACGGCCTGGCCAGGGCCGGTCTGAACGACGCCCGGGAGCACGGCCAGGAGTCCCTGCAGGTGCTCAACGAGGCCCGGATCAGCTCCCTGAAGGCCCGCGCCAACGAGAACCTGACGGTGGTCGCGCGCGGCGCCGTCCTCACCGAGGACGGCAAGCAGGACAAGTACGAGGCCGACTACGCGAGCAGCGCGGCCGCCCTGACCGCCGCCCTGGACGACGCCCGGCGGCTCGCCGACGACGAGGCCGGCCGCGCCCCCCTGACGGAGGCCGCGGCCCGCACCGGTGAATGGCGCCAGCGCCACGGGCAGGCCCGGGAGCTGGACGACGCGGGCGACTTCACCGGCGCCATGAACCGGATCATCGGCAGCTCGCAGTCGACCGGCCAGTCCTTCGACCAGGTCGACGCGGCCCTCGGCCGGGCCCTGGCGCACGAACAGGACGAGTTCACCCGCGCCGCCGAGAACGGCCGGGACGCGCTGACCGGCCTGCCCCTGGGCGCGGCCGCGCTCGGCGTGCTGGCCGCGGCGGGCGCCGTGACGGGCATCAACCGCAGACTGTCGGAGTACCGGTGAGAGGGGGCGGGATGCCGGACGGCGTCGAGCGGACGAACGGTACGGGCCGGATGCCGGACCCGGTGCCGAAGGGCGCGCCACGCGCCCGGCGGCCCGCCGGACGGCTGCGGGGCTGGGGCGGTGTGGGGTCCATGGCCGTGGCCTGCGCGCTGACGGCCTCGCTCGCCCTGGTCGCGCTGCCGCGCACCGCCGCCGACGAGGGCGGGCGCGGCGGCGGTCCTGGCCCCGGCGTGGGCCGGGGCGTGCAGGTCAGCGCGGAGAGCGCCGAGACCTGCCGCACCCCCGAGGCGTCGCTGCGCCCGTCGGGCGCCGACGGCCCCTCGGTGACCCGCATCAAGAACCGCGGCAAGCTCGTGGTGGGCGTCGACCAGTCCAGCTACAAGTGGGGGTTCCGCACCCCGCCCACCGTCACCCGGCTGCCCGACGGCACGGTGAAGGAGGAGCCGGGCCGCCTGGAGGGCTTCGACATCGACCTGGCGAAGGCCATCGCCAAGGCGATCCTGGGCTCCGAGGACGCCGTCATCTTCCGCACGATCCCGACCAACCAGCGCATCGCCGCGCTGGAGAGCGGCAAGGTCGACCTCGTCGTGCGGACGATGACGATCAACTGCAAGCGCATCCAGCAGGTGGCCTTCTCCACCGCCTACTTCGAGGTGGGCCAGCAGGTCCTGGCCCCCAAGTCCTCGCCCGTCACCGGCTACGACACGTCGCTGAGCGGCAAGCGGGTGTGCACGGCCGAGGGCTCCACGGCCTACGAGGCCCTGGAGGAGAAGTCGTTCGGCGCCGTCTTCAAGGAGGCCGGCGACGGCACCAAGGACGACCCGGACCTGCTGACCGTGCCCAACCAGCTGGACTGTCTGGCCCGGCTCCAGATGGGCGAGGTCGACGCGGTCGTCACCGACAACGCGCTGGCCGCCGGGCAGGCCGCCCAGGACCCGGCCGTCGAGCTCAAGGGCAGCCGGTTCACCACCGAGTACTACGGGGTGGCGGTGAAGCTCGGCAACGACGACCTGGTCCGCCGGGTCAACCAGGTCCTGGTGCAGTACCGGCAGGGCCCGTGGCAGGCGGCGTACGCGAAGTGGCTGAAGGCGGACCTGCCCGGCATCGCCGGGCCGCCCGCCCCCACGTACAAGTAGAACGAGAGGTGATCGATGGGCGTCGCGGGACTCCCCGGGCCGGTGATGGACCGGGACGAGGTGGACCGTGCGCTGGCACGGCTCGGCGCGGAGCACAAGGCGGTCGAGGACTCGCTCCTCGCGCTCCAGGACCACGCCGGCCGGAGGCTGCTCGAAGGCGCCGAGCTGACCGGCACGACCCGGGACCGCTGGCAGGCCACCGAGCGGACGATCACCCTGCTGTGGACGTACTTCGACGCGTACACGGCCGCGCTGCACGACGCCCGTGAGGTGCGGTCCCGGCGGCGCTGGCCGGGCCGGGAGGAGCTGGCGGAGCTGACCGACCGGCTGCGCGGCGAGAGCGTGCACGTGTCGGGCGGGGCGAGCGAGCAGGCCCTGCTCGCCGAGCGGTTCACCCTCGACGGGCTCGTGCGGCGGATGAACGAGCTGTACGCGGCCTCGCTGGACGTGGTGGTCACCGCCGACGCCGTGTGGTCGGCGCTGCCCGCGCGGATAGACCTGCTCGCCGCCGAGCTGGGCCGGACGCGGTCGCTCGCGCACTCGGTCGGGGTGCGGCCCGGGGAGCATCCGGCCGGGGACGAGCTGGAGGCCATCACGGCCGAGCTGTCCGCGCTGCGCGCCCAGGTGGTGTCCGATCCGCTGGCCTTCTGGCGTCCCGCCGAGGGCAGTTCGGCCCCCGGCGGCGGGCGCCCGGACACCACGCGGTACGACACGGCGGCCCGCGCCCTGGAGGACGTCCGGCGGGAGATCGAGGCGGTGCTCCAGGTCCGGCAGGACTCGGAGGACCGGCTGCTGCGGCTGCGCGACGTGCTGTCGCGGGCGGACCGCACGCTCGCCGAGGCGCGGGCGGCCCGCGGCGAGGTCCTCGCGAAGATCGCCGCCTCGGAGGTGCCGGCCGTCAGCGGACCGCCGACGGCGCTCCAGGAGCGGCTGGCGACGGCCGCGGAGTACCGCAGGCACGCCCAGTGGCACCGGCTCTCCCCGCTCCTGGACGCCCTGGAGCAGGAGGCGGAGGACGAACTGCTGCGGGCCCGCGCGTCGTTGACGGCGGTGACCGCGCCGTTGGCGGTCCGCGCCGAGCTGCGCGGCCGGCTCGACGCGTACAAGGCGAAGGTGGCCCGGCTCGGCGCGGCCGAGGACCCGCTGCTGGTCGAGCGGTACGACACCGCCCGCCGGATGCTGTGGAGCGCCCCGTGCGATCTGCGGGCCGCCGAGCAGGCGGTGCTGCGCTACCAGCAGGCGGCGGCGGAGACACTGTCGGGACCGAGGGACGGCAGGGGGAGTCAGTGGTGAGCGGGGAGTCCGGAGTGAGCAGCTGTCAGCGTCCGTCGTGCGAGGGCTCGTACGAGGACATGGGAGGCGGCGAGCTGTACTGCGACACCTGCGGGCTCGCCCCCGTGGTGGCGCCCGGCGGCATGCTGCGGTCGACCCGTACGGGGGTGGCGGTGCCCGGCGCCGGCACGGCCGGGCGCGGGTCGCAGTCGGCCCGTTCCGCCTCGGCCGCCTCGTCGCGCACGTCCTCGCACGGGTCCTCGCGCTCGGCGCGTTCGGCGGCGTCCCGGCGTTCCGTCTCCGGGCGGCTCTCGCGCTCGCTGTCGGGGCAGAGCACGGCCCGTTCGGTGTCGGTGCGCAGCTCGGGTTCGAGCAGTGGCCAGTCCGGGCGGGGCCGGCTCGGCGCCGGTCTGGTGACGGTGCCGGAGGTGCCGCGGCCCGACCCGCGGGCCGCGGTGATGGCGAAGCCGGAGGTTCCCGAGAGGAAGCGATTCTGCTCGCGCTCGGACTGCGGCGCCCCGGTGGGCCGTTCGCGCGGCGACCGGCCGGGCCGCACGGAGGGCTTCTGCACCAAGTGCGGCCACCCGTACTCGTTCGTGCCCAAGCTGCGCGGCGGGGACGTGGTGCACGGCCAGTACGAGGTGGTGGGCTGTCTCGCCCACGGCGGACTCGGCTGGGTCTACCTCGCCGTCGACAAGGCGGTCTCGGACCGCTGGGTGGTGCTCAAGGGCCTGCTCGACACCGGTGACCAGGACGCCATGGCCGCGGCGATCTCCGAGCGCCGCTTCCTGGCGGAGATCGAGCACTCCAACATCGTCCGCATCTACAACTTCGTCGAGCACCTGGACCAGCGCACCGGCTCCCTGGACGGCTACATCGTCATGGAGTACGTCGGCGGCAAGTCCCTCAAGGAGATCGCCAACGAGCGCCGGACCCCCGACGGCCGGCGCGACCCGCTGCCCGTGGAGCAGGCGTGCGCCTACGGCATCGAGGCGCTGGAGGCCCTGGGGCACCTGCACAGCCGCAACCTGCTGTACTGCGACTTCAAGGTCGACAACGCGATCCAGACCGAGGACCAGCTGAAGCTGATCGACATGGGCGCGGTCCGGCGGATGGACGACGACGAGTCGGCGATCTACGGCACGGTCGGCTACCAGGCGCCGGAGGTGGCCGAGGTCGGCCCGTCGGTGGCGAGCGACCTGTACACGGTGGCGCGCACCCTGGCCGTGCTGACCTTCGACTTCCAGGGCTACACGAACGTGTTCGCGGACTCGCTGCCGGAGCCCGACGGCATCGAGGTCTTCCGTACGTACGAGTCGTTCTACCGCTTCCTGGTACGGGCCACCGACCCGGACCCGGCACGCCGCTTCGCCTCCGCCCAGGAGATGGCCGAGCAGCTGACCGGTGTGCTGCGGGAGGTCGTGGCGCTCCAGTCGGGCCGCCCGCGCCCCGCCCTGTCGACGCTCTTCGGTGCCGAGGTGCGGGTCACGGACACCGAGCTGTTCGCGGAGCTCAACGACGACGTGTCGGTCCTCGGGGCGCGCGAGGTCCGCCGCGGGCGCCGCAAGGCCCTGCCGGCGTCGGTGAGCGGGCGGGCCGGCAGCTTCCTGCGGATGCTCGACGTGCCGGCGACGGCGCTCGCGCTCCCGGTGCCGCGGGTCGATCCGGGCGACCCGAACGCCGGTTTCCTCGCCGGTCTGCTGGCGGCGGCCCCGGCCGAGCTGATCACCGCCCTGCACGCGGCGCCGGTCGCCTCGCTCGAACTGCGGCTGCGGGAGCTGCGGGCGCGGCTGGAGATGGGCGACCTGGGGGCCGCCGGGCAGGCGCTCGCCACCCTGGAGCAGGGGTACGGCGACGACTGGCGGGTGGTCTGGTACCGGGGCGTCACGTCCCTGATCGGCGGCGACCGGGAGAGCGCGGCGCTCTCCTTCGACGCGATCTACGACGCCTTTCCCGGCGAACCGGCGCCCAAGCTGGCGCTCGGCGTGTGCGCCGAGGTGCTCGGGCAGCTGGACAACGCGGCGGAGTACTACCGCCTGGTGTGGGCGACCGATCCGAGCTACGTCAGCGCGGCCTTCGGGCTCGCGCGGGTGCAGCTGGCGGCGGGCGACCGGGCGGGCGCGGTGCGCACCCTGGAGTCCGTGCCCGAGTCGTCCATCCACTACACGGCGGCCCGGGTCGCCGCCGTACGGGCCCGGCTGCGCCGGCGGCCCGCGAACGAGCCGCTGGGCGACGACCTGACCGCCGCCGCTGCGCAGGTCTCCGCGTTGCAGGGCTTCGGCCTCGACGCGGTGCGCCGCGAGCAGTTGTCCACGGAGGTGCTCGGCACGGCGCTGGACTGGGTGCTGTCCGGGAGCCCCGGCGGGGACCCGGCCGGCACGGTGCTGCTCGGCAGTGCACTGGACGAGCGCGGACTGCGCTTCGGCCTCGAGCGCTCGTACCGGGTGCTCGCCCGGCTCGCCCAGCGCGGCGAGGAGAGGATCGAACTGGTGGAGCGGGCCAACCGCTTCCGCCCCAGGACGTGGGTGTGAGTATGTCCCTGAAGCCCAAGGCCCCGCATCCCCTGGGCACGTGCCCCGAGTGCGCGGAGCCGCTGGAGTCCGGCGACCGGTTCTGCGGGGCGTGCGGATACGACCTGTCGGCCGCGGCCCCGCAGCCGGACCGCCCGACGGTGCCGATCGCGCTGCCCGTGGACTGGCCGGAGCCGCCTCCCCGGGACCCGGCCTCCCTCACGACGGCCACCCAGCACCCCGGCGAGCTGCCCGGCACCGACTCGGGCGGCCGCGACCTCCCGACGGTCCCGGTCCGCACGGACGAGGTCCCGGCGGAGCCGGTGGTTCCGGCGGAGCCGGTGGTTCCCGCGGAGCCGGTGGTTCCGGTGGAGCCGGTGGTTCCGGCGGAGCCGGTGGTCCCGGCCGCCTCGGCGGGGACGGCGGGCACCTCCGCCGGGGACGGGCACGGGCCCGGGGACTCGGACGAGGGCGCGAACCGGGACGGCGCTGAGGACGGGGACGGGGACTTCACCCTTCCCGCGCCCGATCCGCGCGCCGCGCTGCAGGCCCGGGGCCAGGCCCGGGAGACGGCCCCCGCCGCCGCGCCCGGAGACGCGCGGAAGGTGTGCGTCGCGTGCCGGACCGGGCGGGTGGACCGGGACGGGTACTGCGAGCACTGCGGCCACGCGCAGCCGCGCGAGCGGGACCACATGGAGGAGGAGCTGTCCTGCGTGGCCGCCGTGAGCGACCGCGGGCTGCGCCACCACCGCAACGAGGACTCCTTCGCCGTGGCGTCGGCCGCGCTGCCCGACGGCTCCCCCGCCGCGCTCGCCGTCGTCTGCGACGGCGTCTCCTCGGCGACCCGCCCCGACGAGGCGTCGGCCGCCGCCGCCTCCGCCGCGAGCGCCGCGCTGGTGGCGGCGCTGCCCCGCGGGACCCACCCGCAGCAGGCCATGCACGAGGCGATCGTCGCCGCCGCCGAGGCGGTCAACGCCCTCGCGGAGCCGGCCGGCGCCGACCGCGAGCACCAGAACGCCCCGGCCTGCACCATCGTCGGCTCGATCGTGGCCGGCGGGCTGCTGGTCGTCGGCTGGGTCGGCGACAGCCGTGCCTACTGGGTGCCGGACGACCGCACCTCGCCGCCCGCCCGTCTCACCGAGGACGACTCGTGGGCCGCGCAGATGGTCGCGGCGGGCCTGATGAACGAGGCGCAGGCGTACGCGGACGAGCGCGCCCACGCCATCACCGGCTGGCTGGGGGCCGACTCGTACGAACTGGAGCCGCACACCGCCGCGTTCAAGCCGGACCGGGCGGGCGTGGTCGTGGTGTGCACCGACGGCCTGTGGAACTACGCGGAGGGCGCGGACGACATGGCCCGGGTCCTGCCGGGGGACGCGTCCGCCCGTCCGCTGCACGGCGCCCAGGTGCTGGTGGGCCACGCCCTCGACGGCGGAGGGCACGACAACATCACGGTCGCGCTGCTGCCGTTCGCCGTTCCGTCCCCCGGGGCAGGATCCGCCTAGCCCGCGCTCCGCCGCCGCCCACGGACGGTCCCCCGCCCCCGACTTCCCTTCCCTCCCTCGTGAGCCGAGGAGCCGAATCACCCATGGCCAACTTCGCCAAGCCGACCGGGCCGCAGTTCTCTGTGGACGTGTACCAGAACGAGTACCTGCCGGAGGGCGGTCGGGACGTCAACGCGATCGTCACCGTGACCTCCAGCGGCGGCGGCACCGCCGGTGCGGCCCTGCCGGCCGCCGCCGGCTCCGCCGCGGTGGTCCTGATGCTCGACTGCTCCGGGTCGATGGAGTACCCCTCGTCCAAGATGCGCGGGGCGCGCGAGGCGGCCGCCGCCGCCATCGACACGCTGCACGACGGCACCTCCTTCGCGGTCGTGGCCGGCACCCACGTGGCGAAGGAGGTCTACCCCGGCAACGGCCGCCTCGCCGTCGCCGACGCGCGCACCCGTGCCGAGGCCAAGACCGCGCTGCGCCGCCTGAGCGCGGACGGCGGCACCGCCATCGGGACCTGGCTGCGCCTGGCCGACCGGCTGCTGTCCTCCGCCGACGCCCGCATCCGGCACGGCATCCTGCTCACCGACGGCCGCAACGAGCACGAGACCCCCGAGGCGCTGCGGGCCGCCCTGGACCACTGCTCCGGCCGCTTCACCTGCGACGCGCGCGGGGTGGGTACCGACTGGGACGTCGAGGAGGTCCGGGGCATCGCCTCGGCACTGCTCGGCACGGCCGACATCGTCGCCGATCCGGCCGGTCTCGCCGAGGACTTCACCTCGATGATGGAGAAGGCCATGGGCAAGGAGGTCGCGGACGTCGCGCTGCGCCTGTGGACCCCGGTCGGCGTGGAGATCGCCTTCGTGAAGCAGGTCGCCCCCACGGTCGAGGACCTGACGGGCCGGCGCACCGAGGCGGGCCCGCGCGCCGGGGACTACCCGACCGGTTCGTGGGGCGACGAGTCCCGCGACTACCACGTGTCGGTCCGGGTCCCGCAGGCCGCGGTCGGGCAGGAGATGCTGGCCGCCCGGGTCTCGCTGATCGTCCCCGACCCGGCGGGCGGCACGCCGACGACCCTGTCGCAGGGGCTGGTGCGGGCGGTGTGGACCGACGACATGGCGATGTCGACCTCCATCAACCCGCAGGTCGCGCACTACACGGGGCAGGCCGAGCTCGCCGACGTCATCCAGCAGGGCCTCGATGCCCGCAAATCGGGTGATTTCGACGGCGCGACGGCCAAACTCGGGCGCGCGGTGCAGCTGGCCGCGGCCTCCGGCAACGCCGATACCGCGAAACTCCTTTCGAAGGTGGTGGACGTGGTCGATGCCGCGACGGGTACTGTGCGGTTGAAGGCGAAGGTCGCGGAAGCGGACGAGATGACTCTCGAGACCCGCTCCACCAAGACCGTTCGCGTGAAGAAGTAAGCCGCGAAGAAGCAGCGCGTGATGACGTGACGAGAGGGGGAAGCACCGACATGCCGACCTGCCCGAACGGACACCAGTCGGTCTCCGACGACTGGTGCGAGGTCTGCGGCCACCGCATGGCGGCCGGGGCGGGTGCGCCGACGGGTGCCGTGCCGCCGCCTCCCCCGCCGCCGCCCGCGTACGGCTACCCCGGCCCCGGTGGCCCCGGCGCCCCGGCGCCGCCGCCGGGCGCTCCCGCCCCCGGGGGCTACGACCCCAACGCGACCGCGCAGGCCGAGCTGTGCCCCCAGTGCCGCACCCCGCGCGAGCACATGGCGCCGTTCTGCGAGGAGTGCCGCTGGAACTTCCTCACGAACACGGCGACCTCGTACACGCCGATCGCACCCCCGCACGCGCAGCCGGGTCCGGGCGGGGCGCCGCAGGGCCCGCCGCCCGGCCTGAACCTGCCGCCGGGCTTCCAGTCGCCGCCGCGACCCGCGCCGCCGCAGCAGCCCGACCCGTACGAGTACCAGGGCTCGCGGCCCTCGCAGGTGAACCGCCCGGCCGAGCCGCTGGGTGCCGACGCGACCCACCACCAGGGTCCGCCGCAGCGCCCGCCGATGGCCCCGCCGCAGGGGCAGCCCGGCCACCAGGCCCCTCCCGGCCACCAGGCACCCCCGGCCCACCAGCCGCCGCCCCCGGCTCCGCAGGGCTTCCACCAGGCACCGCCGCAGCCCGCACCGCCGCAGCCGCGCGCGGACGACGACTGGATGCTGCCGCCGCCCTCGGCGCCGCAGCCGCCGCCCCAGGCTCCGGCCCCCGGCCCGGACGGCCGGCACCCCGGCGCCCCGCCGAGCCCGCAGGGCCCGCACGGCCCCGGCCCGGCTCCGGCCCCGCAGGGCCCGCCGCAGCCCGGTCCGTCGCAGCCCGGCCCGCCGCAGCAGTTCCAGGAGCAGCCGCGGCCGCAGGCGAGCTGGACCGCGGTGATCGGTCCGGACCGCGACTACTTCATGGCGATGATGCAGCGCAGCGGCCCGGAGGCGTCGGGGCTCAACCTGCCCGCGTACTCCCCCGAGCAGCACGTGCCGCTCCAGGGCAGCCAGGTCAGCATCGGCCGCCGTCGCCACTCCACCGGCGAGTCGCCCGACATCGACCTGTCGGTGCCGCCGGAGGACCCGGGCGTCTCGCACCAGCACGCCGTGCTGGTGCAGCAGCCGGACGGTTCGTGGGCGGTGGTGGACCAGAACTCCACCAACGGCACCACGATCAACGGCTCGCCCGACCCGATCCAGCCCTACGTCCCGGTCCAGCTGCGGGACGGCGACCGGGTGCATGTCGGCGCCTGGACGACGATCACCGTCCGGCGCGGCTGACTCCGCGACGGCATCAGGGCTCCGGCAGGGGCCAGGCGTACGGCCCCGCGGGGTCGTCCAGCCAGGCCCACTGCCGGCCGCCGCTCACCGTCACCCCGAAGCGCTCGCGCTCCGGCCGCCCCTCGTGCTGCCAGAGCGCGAGCGCTTCGCGCGTGTCCAGGGCCTCCCCGGCCAGGCCGGTCAGGAACGCGAACCCCTCGTCCTCGCCCACCCGCCGCGGCAGCCCGGACGTGCGCCGGGGCGGGGCCGGGCGGGCGCCGCCGCCGCGCAGGGCGACGAAGTAGGCGGAGGTGGCCAGGAACCGCCCCTCCGCGTGGCCGGGGTCGCGGACGCCGAGCAGGAGCAGCCCGGTGGACAGCGGGGTGAGGACCCGGGCGCCGGGCCGGCACTGGCCGAGCCAGGAGTACGGGACGGAGCCCACCGCGCAGGTCGCCACGATCCGGTCGTACGGGGCGCGCTCGGGGCAGCCCCGGGCGCCGTCTCCGGTGACCACGGCGGGCCGGTGGCCGGCGGCGGCGAGATGGGCGCGGGCGGACTCGGCGATCTCCTCGTCCAGGTCGACGGTGGTGACGTGGTCGTCGCCGAGGCGGTGGCAGAGCAGGGCGGCGCCGTATCCGGTGCCGGCGCCGATCTCCAGGACGTCGTGGCCGTCGCGGACGTCGAGGGCCTGGAACATCCGGGCCATCAGGGAGGGCTGACTGGCGGAGGAGATCAGCTCGCCGTCCCGGACCCGGGTGGCGAGGGCGGTGTCCCGGTAGGCCCCGCTCAGCCAGCGGGCGCGGCGGGCCGGGTCGGGGTCGCCGGACCAGAGCCGTTCGTAGCCGCCGGGTCCGGCGACGTAGTAGGAGGGGACGAAGAGGTGGCGCGGCACGTGGGCGAAGGCGGCCTTCCAGGCGGGGTCGCCGAGGGCGCCGTACGCCTCGATCGCGCGCACCAGCGCCCGCCGCGCCCGCGCGCCCTCCTCGGCGAACGCGTCGTGCGGTGGGCCCATGGGTCCACTGTGCTGCGGACCGCCGTCCTCCGGCCACCGCTCGGGTCCGGTCGGCGGTCGCTCCTGGTGGCGGTCCCTCCCGGTGGCAGTCCCTCCTGGTGGCGGTCCCTTCCGGTGGCCGTCGCGGTGGCCCGGCGGTCGCTTCACGGTCAGGGGTCCTAGACCTCCGGTCCTCGGCCGGGGCATCTGAGACGATGGAACGGTGAACGAGATTCCGCGCGGCACGCTTCAGGAGCAGACCTTCTACGAGCAGGTGGGTGGCGAGGAGACCTTCCGTCGCCTGGTCCGCCGCTTCTACCAGGGAGTCGCCGAGGACCCGCTGCTGCGGCCGATGTACCCGGAGGAGGACCTGGGTCCGGCCGAGGAGCGGCTCGTGCTCTTCCTCATGCAGTACTGGGGCGGACCGCGCACCTACAGCGACCACCGCGGCCACCCCCGGCTGCGGATGCGGCACGCTCCGTTCACGGTCGACCGCGCGGCCCACGACGCGTGGCTGCGGCACATGCGGGCCGCGGTGGACGAGCTGGAGCTCGCGCCGGAGCACGAGCAGCAGCTCTGGCACTACATGACCTATGCCGCCGCCTCGATGATCAACACGGCGGACTGACCACCCGCTCCCGGACGAACACATTCCGGTGAGGGGACGCCGATTAACGGTCACGATCGCATCAAGGTCGATCCGAAAGCGGTTTCCAGACCCGATGCCCTCTGAAACCATCCTCTGAACGTTCGATCGTGAACGATCACGGTGTTCTCAGGGGGGAAACGGGTGACGGGCTTTGTACTCCTGCGGGTCAGGGCGCACCGCCTCCTCCTGTCCGCCGCCCTGCTCTCCGTCCTCCTGACCACCGCGGTCCTCGCCACCCTCGCCGCCTTCTCCGGCTCCATCGGCGACGCCGCCCTCCAGGGCACCCTGCGCGGCCGCTCCGCCCCCGCCGCCGCCCTCGTCGTCACCAGCCAGGTCCCGGCCGCCCAGCGGGCGAGCGCCGACGCCGCCGTCCGCGAGGGTGCCCGGCGCACCTTCGACGGCCTGCCCGTCACCCTGCGGAAGCTGGAGCGCTCCGGCACGTACGCGCTGCCCGGCGGTCCCGGGCCCGCCGACGCCCCCGGGAGCGAGCCGGACCTCACCCACTTCGCCGCCCTCGACCGCTCGCGGATCGCCCTGGCCTCGGGCTCCTGGCCGAAGGCGACCGGCCCGCGCGACCCGGTCGAGACCGCCCTGCCCGAAGAGGCCGCCAAGAGGCTCCGGATCACCCCGGGCACGGTCCTCGACCTCAGCGACCGGCTCGGCGGAAAGACGGTCAGGGCCCGGGTCACCGGCGTCTACCGCCCGCTCGACACCGCCGACCCGTACTGGCAGCTCGACCTGGTCGGCGGGCGCGGCGTGAAGACCGTCGTGTTCACCACCTACGGCCCGCTGCTCGCCGACCCCGCCGTCCTCGGCTCGGGCCGGTTCACCACCGGCGACACCGCCTGGCTCGGCACCGCCGACTTCACCGGCGTCACCACCGGCCGGATGGACGCCCTGCGCACCGCCGCCACCGAGGGGCCCCAGGCGATCGCCGCCGACACGGCCCGCTTCGGTGCCACCGTCACCGCCCGGACCTCCCTGCCCACCGTCCTGGAACAGACCGACCGGGCCCTGCTCGTCTCCCGCTCCACCCTCTCCATCGTGGCCGTGCAGCTGGTGCTGCTCGCCGCCTACGCCCTGCTGCTCGTCGCCCGGCTGCTGAGCTCCGAACGCTCCGGCGAGACCGAACTCCTGCGCGCCCGCGGCGCCTCCCGCCGCCGGATCGCCGCACTGGCCACCGTCGAGGCCCTGCTCCTGGCCCTGCCCGCCGCCGTCGTCGCCCCGCTGCTCGCCAGCCCGCTCACCCGGCTCTTCGCCGACCGGTCGGCGCTCGGCGCGCTCGGCCGGCTCGACACCGCTCCCCCGCTCACCGTCTGGCTGGTCGCCGCCGCGGTCGCCCTGTGCTGCGCCGCCGCCGTCGTCGCCCCCGCGTTCGCCGCCGGGGACGGCGGTGTCGTCACGCTGCGCCGGGGCCGCTCCGCCGCCCTGCCCGCGCCCGTACGGGCCGGCGCCGACGTGGCCCTGCTCCTCGTCGCCGGCGTCGCCTACTGGCAGCTCGACCGGCAGACCGGCGAGAGTGGCGGCGCGCTCGCCGGCGACCGCTCGGGCGACCTCGGCATCGACCCGCTCCTCGTGGCCGCGCCCGCCCTGGCCCTGCTCGCCGGCACCGTCCTGACGCTGCGTCTGCTGCCGCCCGCCGCCCGGCTGGCGGAGCGGCGAGCGGCCGGCGGCCGGGGACTGTCGGCGGCGCTGGCCGGCTGGCAGTTCAGCCGCCGCCCGCTGCGCGGCGCGGGCCCGGTGCTGCTGCTCGTCCTCGCCGTCGCCATGGGCATGCTGGCGATCGGACAGAGCGACTCCTGGGACCGCTCGCAGCGCGACCAGGCCGACTTCCGCACCGGTACGGACGTCCGCCTGCTCACCCCGGGCTCCGGCGAGTCCGCCGAACGGCTCGCGGACCTGCCCGGGGTGCGGCAGGCGGCGCCCGTGCACCGCACCACCACCGACGTCACCGGCCGACAGGCGACCGTCCTCGCCATGGACACCCGGAACGCCGCCGACGGCATCCGGTTCCGCCCCGACCTCGCCGACGGCACGCCCGCCGGGCACCTCGCCTCCGTCATGCCGAAGGCCGGACGCCCCGCGGGCCTCCCGCTCCCCGCCGGCACCCGCGCCCTCACCGTCGACCTGCGCGACACGGCACCGCCCGGGACGCCCGCCACCGAGGTCACCGCCCTCCTGGAGGACGCCTTCGGCGCCCCCTACCGCCGCCGGCTCGGCAGCCTGCCCGCCGACGGGCGCCCCCACCGGCTCACCGTGGCGCTGCCCGGGGCGGGCGACGGCAGCCGCTCCCCCGGTCCCTTCGGGCTGGCCGGTCTGGAGATCGGCGGCCGGGCCGAGGAGGGCCGCGGCGGGCCGCGCACCCTCACCGTCGAACGGATCGCCCCCGTCGGCGCCGACGGCCCCGGGCAGCCGTTCGACCTGCGCAGCGCCCTGAGCGCGTGGCGCAGCGCGTACACCCGGGAGCCCGCCGCCGGCGGCCGGCCCGAGGACGATCCGGTGAGCCGCCCGGCGACCGCCGGCTCCCCCTTCACCGTCTCCTTCCACGGCGGCTCCACGGAGGCGGGCCGCAGCGGCTCAGGCCGCTCCGGCGCCGACCCGTACCTGCTGACGCTGAGCGCCCCGCGCCCCGCCGCGGCGCAGCGGATCCCGGCGCTCGTGACCGAGGCGTTCGCCGGCGCCGCCCGGGCCAAGAAGGGCGACACCGTCGGCGTCACCCTCGGCGGGGTCACCCTCGACGTGGAGATCACCGCCGTCGTACGGGAGCTGCCGACCGCGGGGCCCGGCGCCCGGACCGTGACCGCGACGACACCCGCCGCCCTGCCCGAGGACGGCGGCGCGCTCCTCTTCGACCTGTTCACCGCCAACCGGGCCCTCGCCGCCTCCCGCACGGTCCTGACGCCCACCGAGTGGTGGCTGGCCACCGAACCCGGGCGGGCCGCCGAGGTCGCCGCCGCGCTGCGCGCCCGCCCCGACACCGACCCCGCGCAGGTCCTGGTACGGGACGAGGCCGCCGCCGACCTCCTCGGCGACCCGCTGGGCGCGGGCCCCCACTCCGCCCTGATGGCGGTCGCCGCGGCGGCGGCCGCGCTCGCCGCCGTCGGCTTCGCGGTCGGCTCGGCCGGTTCGCTGCGCGAGCGGTCCGCCGAGTTCGGGGTGCTGCGGGCCCTCGGCGCGCCGCGCCGCCGGCTGGCCCGGCTGATCGCCGCCGAGCAGGGCCTGCTCATCGGCATCGGCCTGCTCGTCGGCGTCGCGCTCGGCACCGTCCTGACCCGGGCGGTCGTGCCGCTCGTGGTGCTCACCGCCCAGGCCGACCGGCCCGTGCCCGACGTCCTGGTCCAGCTGCCCCTCGCCCACGTGGCGCTGCTGCTCGCCGGCGTCGCCGCCCTGCCGCTGCTGACCGTCGCCGCGATCGCGCTGCGCCGCACCGACCCGGCCGTCAGCCTGCGCACCCAGGGGGGCCACTGATGCCCGGCCCCCGCGCGCCGCAGCCGCCGACCACCCCCGCCCGCGGAAAGGCGAACGCCATGCCCCGCAAGCCCGCCCGCGCCGTGGCCCCCTGGGTCCGCACCCGGCTGCGGACCGCCCCGGGCGCGGCCCTCGCCTACGGCCTGCTCGTGCTGGTGACGGCCTTCCTCGCGGCGGCGCTGCCGCGGGCCGTCGACACGTACGAGACCGAGGGCCTGTGGCACGCCGTCGACTCCGCCGAACCGCGCCGCACCGCGCTGTCGCTGACCACCCGGGTCGAGGCCCACCTCGGCCCGGCGGCACAGGCCGCGCAGCTCACCCCGCAGAGGCTGCGCGCCACCCGGGACCGGCTGGTACCGCTGCTGCCCCCGCCGCTGCGCACCGATCCCGCGAACTCCGCGTACGGCGTGCACACGACGAAGCGGACACCCGGCCTCGACCCGTGGCTGCCGCAGCCCGACGGCCTGCCGCCCGAGCTCGTCCTCGACGCGCCGTCCGACCTGGCCGCCCACTCCACCCTCACGGCCGGCCGCCTGCCCGGAGCCGGTCCGGGCGGCGCCATGGAGGCGGCGGTCACCGCCAGGACCGCCGAGGCGCTGCGGCTGAAGGTGGGTTCCGTCGTCCACGTGCCCGGTACGGACGGCACGCCCGAGCCGATCACCGTCACCGGCATCGTCGAGCCCCGGGAAACAGCCAACGGCTACTGGGGGGTGGACCCGCTCCTGCACACCCCGCTCTTCTCCGCCAAGGGCACCTCGGAGATCAAGTGGTACTGGACGGCGAGCCTGCTCGTGGCGCCCGAGAGCGCACCCGGGCTGCTCACCACCCTCGGCGAACCCGAGCAGTACTGGCGGTTCGCGCCCGACGTCGGCCACCTCACCGCCCAGGACAGCGACCGCCTCGCCGCCGCCCTCGACTCGGCGGACAGCGGCCCCGGGCGGGTGAAGCTGCGCCAGGTCCTCGGTGACAACGGCGGCTTCACCACCGGCCTCGACGAGATCGTCACCGACTACGCCGGGATGCGCGACGCCATCGCCGCGGTCGTCGCCGTCGCCGCCTTCGGCATCGGAGCCGTCGCGGCCGTGGTGATCGTCATGACCGCCGGGCTGTTCACCGCCCGGCGCCACGCCGAACTCGCCCTGCTGCGTTCCCGCGGCGCCTCCCTGACCGGCATCGGCGGCCGGCTGCTCGGCGAGACCGGCGCGGTCGCCGTCCCGGCCGCCGTGCTCGGCCTGCTGCTCGCCCTGCCGGTGGCCGGCGCCGGTGCCCGCTTCTGGCCCGCCTGCGCGGCCGCCGCGGCCGTCGCCCTGCTCGCCTGGCTGGTCCTGCCGCTGCGCGCGGTCGTCCTGCACCGCCGGCCCCGGCTGCACGGCGGGCGCGAGGATGTGGTCTCCGCCCGGCCCTCCACCGGCCGCACGGTCGCCGAGCTCACCTTCCTCGTCCTCGCCGTCGGGGCGGTCACCGCGCTGCGCCGCCGCGGCACCGCCGACTCCGGTGACCACCTGGTGAGCGCCGCGCCCGTCCTGGTCGGCCTGATCGCCGCGTTCGTGCTCGTACGGCTGTATCCGCTGCCGCTGCGCTGGGCCGCCCGGCCGGCCCGCCGCATGCGCGGCGCGGTCGGCCCCCTCGCGCTCGCCCGGGCCGGACGCTCCTCGTCGACCGGCGCGCTGCCGCTGCTCGCGCTGCTGGTGGCGCTGACCACGGCCGCGTTCGGCGGCTCCGTGCTCACCGGCATCTCCGAGGCCCGCGACCGGGCGGCGCTCCTCGCGACCGGCGCGGACGCCCGGGTGCACCAGGAGCTGGAGATGACGCCGCTGCCCGCCGGAGTGGCCGAGACGGTACGGCGCTTTCCCGGCGTCGGCGAGGTGGCGCCGGTGCAGATCGAGTTCGGCCTCGAACTGCCCGACCACCAGGGCACCGTCGACAACGGCATGGGCGCGCCGCTGATCGGCGTCGAGCCCGCCTCGTACGCCCGGCTGGCGGCCCGCACCGGCTTCGGACCGTTCCCCGCCGGCCTGCTGGGGTCCACCGGCACCGGCGGGCCCGCCCACACCGGCGACAACACCCGGGTGCTGCCGGTGATCGCCTCGCCGCGGGTCGCCGAACGGCTGGGCCGGGCGCCCATCGAGATCACGGCGGCCGCCGGCCGGTTCCACGTGAAGGTGGTCGCCGTCCGCGCGGCCACACCGGCGCTGCCCGACAAGGACTTCCTCCTCGTCAACGGCGCCGACCTCACCAACCGGGCACCCACCGCGCTGCTCGTGAGCGAGCGTGCGCCCGGTGCCCTCGACGGGCCGGCGCTGCGCGCCGCGGTCACCGCGAAGGCCGGGGGCCTGCGGGTGGCGCTGTCGAAGGAGCAGCGGGCCGGCTACGTCGACTCGCCGATGCAGACCGGTGCCGAACGGATCTATCTCACCGCCCTCGGCGCGGGCGCCGGATACGCCGTCCTCGCGCTGATGCTCTCGCTGCTCCAGGCCGCGCCCGAACGCACCACGCTCCTCGCCCGGCTGCGCACCATGGGCCTGACCCGTCGGCAGGCCAGGCGGCTGCTCGGTCTGGAGGCGCTGCCGCAGGCGTTGCTCGCGGCGGTGGGCGGCGCGCTGGTCGGCTGGGCGACGATCCTGCTGCTGTCGCCGGGAGTCGACCTGGCGCGGCTCGCCCTGGGCGGGGCACCGGACGAGGCGATGGAGCTGGGGGCGGCGCTGCGGGCGGACGTCTGGTCGCTGGGGCTTCCGGCGGTCGCCGTGGTGCTGCTGGCGTCGGGGGCGGCCCTGGTGCAGGCGTGGTGGGCATCCCGCAGGGGCTCGATCAGGGAACTCAGGGCAGGAGACGCACGATGACGACGACCACGGGGACCACAGGGACCACGGGGACCACGGGGACCTCGGCGGCTTCCGGCAGCGGGGGCCGCGCGGGTGCCGGAGGCGCCAGTCTGGCGGAGCTGGAGCGGCGGGCCGCGGCCCGCCGCGACCGGCCCTCGTACGGCCACGACGCCCTGATCGCCTGCGACCGCCTGGTACGGATCTTCACCACGGACGGGGTCGAGGTGCAGGCCCTCCAGGGGCTGGACCTGCTGGTGAAGGAGGGCGAGCTGATGGCCCTGGTCGGGGCGTCCGGTTCCGGCAAGTCGACCCTGATGAACATCCTGGCCGGCCTCGACGTGCCGACCGCCGGCGCCGCGAAGGTCGCCGGCTGCGACCTGCTCGCCATGGACGGCAAGGCGCGGCTGCGCTACCGCCGCGAAGTGGTCGGCTTCGTCTGGCAGCAGACCGCCCGCAATCTGCTGCCGTATCTGACGGCCGCCCAGAACGTGGCCCTGCCCATGCAGTTGGCCGGTGGGAGGAAGAACAGGGCCGGGCGGGCCGAGGAGCTCCTGGCGATGCTCGGCATCTCCGAGATCCGCGACCGGCGCCCGCACCAGATGTCCGGCGGCCAGCAGCAGCGGGTGGCGATCGCCGTCGCCCTCGCCAACGACCCCTCGGTGCTGCTCGCCGACGAACCGACCGGCGAGCTGGACTCGGCCACCGGCGAGCAGGTCTTCGCGTCCTTCCGCCGCGCCAACGAGGAGCTGGGCACGACGATCGTCATCGTCACCCACGACCAGGCGGTCGCCTCCGAGGTCCGCCGCACGGTCGCCATCCGCGACGGCCGCACCTCCTCCGAGGTCCTGCGGCGCACCGAGGTGGACGCGGAGGGGCAGGAGTCGCTGGTGGCCCGGGAGTACGCGATGCTCGACCGGGCAGGGCGGCTGCAGCTGCCCGCGGAGTACACCGAGACGCTGGGCATGCGGCACCGGGTGGCGCTGGAGCTGGAGCGGGACCACATCGGGGTGTGGCCGGACGACGCGGACCCGGACGCGGGCGCCCGTACGGGGACGGGCACGGATCCCCACGGCGCCCGCTGAGCGGACGGCGGTCGGTGCGCGCCGCGGCCGGCGCCCGGGCGGGAAACCGCGCCGGAGCCGTACGCGTCCCCGTATCCGGGGGTGACGCATGAGGAAGTCTCTGGCGTGTCTCGGCGCGGTCGTGGTGCCCTCGGGGGCCGGTCTGCTGCTGCACCTGTGGGCGGGCTGGAGCATGCGCAGCCCCGTGCGCGTACCGACCCTCCTGGCGGTGCTCGCCGGCCTGGTCCTGACCGCCGTCGCCCTGCTCGCGCACAACGCGCTGTTCCGCGAGGGCGGCAGCATCGCCGCGGTGGTGCTGCTGGTGGCGGGTCTGGGCGCGGTGTGGGTGGAGGCCAGGGACTCCCGGGTCCGCGCCGAGGTCGTGACCTGCGAGATCACCGGCAAGGCGCGGGCGACGTACCACCCGACCTTCGGCGAGGGCGCCCCGAGCGACATGTGGCTGTACCACCATCCGCTCGACTGCCCCGGCGGCTACCCGTCGGAGTTCACCGCCGAGGAACGGATCGGCGAGGCGGGCAGGACGGTCCGCATCGCCTATGACCCGGCCCGTCGGATGGACCCGGTCCTGGAGAAGCACAACAAGCCCAGCGGGTCCCCGGTCGTCCCGTCGATCCTGCTCGCGCTGTCGGTGGTCGTCTCGGTCGTGACGATCGTCGGGGAGGGGTGGACCGACGTCGGCAGGCCGGGCGCATGAGCCCGGCAGCCGTGTTCCGGAGGCCGCACGTCTCGGGGAGACAGGCGAGGCGCGACTCGAGGTCCAGGTGCGGCCGGTGCGCCCCGCGCTCCCGCGCCGCCTCGGCGGCGGACCGTACGAGCGCGACGCCGAGCCCCCGGCGGCGCTGGTCGGGGCGGAGGGTCACGTCCCGCAGGAAGGCGTGCGCGCCGCCGTCACGGACGACCTGTCCCTGGCCGACGAGCCGGTCGCCGCGGCGCGCGGTGACAGGCGGCAGGCGGCAGACGGCAGGCGCCGGGCGAGCACCGGTCCGACGTCGGTGTCCGGTGGCCGGGCCGGGAAGCGCGGAGGATCCGGTCGGCTCGACGGCGGTGAGCCTGGCACCCGACGCCGGGCAGCGGCTCGACGGCGGTGAGCCAGGCGTCGACGCCGGGCAGCGGCTCGGCGGCGGGTGCCGGGGCCACGACGTTCGCGTGACCCCGGTCCGTCACCGGGCCGGGGCCCCCGGGCTGACCGTGAGCGACATCGGGGCGCTGCGCAGCGCGACCGAACCGTAGGGGGTGCGCAGCCGCAGCCAGGGGCCGGCGGCGAACAGCACCACCGGCAGGTCCTCGCCGGGAAGGTCCGGCAGGAAGCCGAGCGACTGGGCCGCGTGGACGGCCCGCAGCGGGAGGCCCGTGTCGGCCAGCGTGCGGGACCATATCTCGCGGCCGATGCGGTCGCGCTCGGCCCGGGTCCGCCGCTCCTCGGGCAGGGCCTCGTCGCGGGACCGGAACTCGGTCACCGCCGCGGCGACCGCGCTGCGCATCGCGGCGGCGGGCGGCAGCCCCGGGACCGGCTCCCAGCCGCCGCGCGGCGGCAGGAGGCCGGCCCAGGGCGGGCCGGTGACGGCGCCGGGCACGACCGCCTTGCCCGCCGACTCCTCGATGCCTTCGAGGAGCTCACCGGCGGACACCGTCACGTCCAGCGCCACCGCGTCGACGAGCCGCGCCGTGCGGATCGCCAGCACCTCGAACGACGGGGGCCGCCCGAAGACGGCGAGCGCGCCGCCCTCGCCCGCCTGGAGGCGGACGGCGGCGGCGCGGTCGTAGTGGAGCAGCCGGCGCAGGAAGGCGGCGAGGCCCGCCGCCTCCCTGGGGTCGGCGAAGTGCAGCGGCGCGATGGCGGTCATGGCGCGGACGTCATCCCGTCGTCGACGTACTCCTGGAGGAACGCCCGCTCCTCCTCGGTGATCCGGCGCGGGCGCTGCTCCTGGAGGTCGAAGGGCACGACGACCGTCGACGCCCGCACGTACGTCACGTCCGGGTCCTTGATCTCGTACGCGATCGTCAGCGACGCCGCGCCGATCTTCTTGACCCAGGACTCGACGGTCACCGGCTCGTGCCGGTGGACCAGCGGGCGCAGGTAGTCGATCTCGTGGCGGGCCACGACGGACCCGCCGGAGAACGACGGGCTCCCGTTCCCCGGCGCGAGCCGGAACATGAAGTCGATCCGCGCCTCCTCCAGATAGCGGAGGAAGACGACGTTGTTGACGTGCCCGAAGGCGTCCATGTCCGACCAGCGGAGGGGACAGGAGTAGATGTGTCGTGCCATGCGGCGGTCAGCCTCAGCCTCGGGTCAGCTTCTTGTAGGTGGCGCGGTGCGGACGGGTGGCGTCCGGGCCGAGCCGCTCGACCTTGTTCTTCTCGTACGACTCGAAGTTGCCCTCGAACCAGAACCACTTGGAGTCGCCCTCGTACGCCAGGATGTGCGTGGCGACCCGGTCGAGGAACCAGCGGTCGTGGGAGACGACCACGGCGCAGCCGGGGAAGTCGAGGAGCGCGTTCTCGAGCGAGGACAGGGTCTCGACGTCGAGGTCGTTGGTGGGCTCGTCGAGGAGCAGCAGGTTGCCGCCCTGCTTGAGGGTGAGCGCCAGGTTCAGGCGGTTGCGCTCACCGCCGGAGAGCACACCGGCCGGCTTCTGCTGGTCCGGGCCCTTGAAGCCGAACGCGGAGACGTAGGCGCGGGACGGCATCTCGACCTGGCCGACGTTGATGTAGTCCAGCTCGTCGGAGACGACGGCCCACAGCGTCTTCTTCGGGTCGATGTTGGCGCGGGTCTGGTCGACGTAGGAGATCTTGACGGTCTCGCCGACCCGGATGTCGCCGGAGTCCGGGGTCTCCAGGCCCTGGATCATCTTGAACAGCGTGGTCTTGCCGGCGCCGTTCGGGCCGATCACGCCGACGATGCCGTTGCGCGGGAGGGTGAAGGACAGGTCGTCGATGAGGACCTTGTCGCCGAAGGCCTTGGAGAGGTTGTTGACCTCGACGACGACCGAGCCCAGGCGCGGGCCCGGCGGGATCTGGATCTCCTCGAAGTCCAGCTTCCGCATCTTGTCGGCCTCGGCGGCCATCTCCTCGTAGCGGGCGAGGCGGGCCTTGGACTTGGCCTGGCGTCCCTTGGCGTTGGAGCGGACCCACTCCAGCTCTTCCTTGAGGCGCTTCTGGCGCTTCTCGTCCTTCTTGCCCTCGACCTTGAGGCGCTCGGACTTGCGCTGGAGGTACGTGGAGTAGTTGCCCTCGTACGGGATGGCGCGGCCGCGGTCGAGCTCCAGGATCCACTCGGCGACGTTGTCCAGGAAGTACCGGTCGTGGGTGATGGCCACGACGGTGCCCTTGTACTGGGCGAGGTGCTGCTCGAGCCAGTTCACCGACTCGGCGTCGAGGTGGTTGGTGGGCTCGTCGAGCAGCAGCAGGTCGGGGGCCTCGAGCAGGAGCTTGCAGAGGGCGACGCGGCGCTTCTCACCACCGGAGAGGTTGACGACCGGCCAGTCGCCGGGCGGGCAGCCCAGGGCGTCCATGGCCTGCTCCAGCTGGGCGTCGAGGTCCCAGGCGTTGGCGTGGTCCAGGTCGTCCTGGAGCTTGCCCATCTCCGCCATGAGCTCGTCGGTGTAGTTCGTGGCCATCTCCTCGGCGATGGCGTTGAACCGGTCGAGCTTGCCCTTGATCTCGGCGACGCCGTCCTCGACGTTCTCCAGGACGGTCTTGGACTCGTCGAGCTTCGGCTCCTGCATGAGGATGCCGACGGAGTAGCCGGGCGTGAGGAACGCGTCACCGTTGGAGGGCTGCTCCAGACCGGCCATGATCTTCAGCACGGTGGACTTACCGGCACCGTTCGGGCCGACCACACCGATCTTCGCACCGGGCAGGAAGCTCAGCGTCACGTCATCGAGGATGACCTTGTCGCCGTGCGCCTTGCGCGTCTTGCGCATGGTGTAGATGTACTCAGCCAAGAGAAACCGTCCGGCAAAGAGTGAGTGGGCAGATAGACCCCATCTTGCCTGACCGAGCCCCATCGGCGGAAACCAGTACCTGGGGGACCGCTTGACCTGGGCCTTGTGCGGCGTCGCGGTGACGGTCCGGTCACGTCCGGTGCCCAGCGGGTGCCGGACCCGCCTCCGGGAGGACGGGCGCGGGCAGCGGAACGGCCCCGCCGCGCGGTGCGCGACGGGGCCGTCCGGTGGGGCCGCCGCTCAGGGGCGGCCCCGGGGTGCTGCGGGTGCCTTACTGGCCGGCCGCCTTCTTCTTGCGGAGGAAGAACATCGCGCCGCCGCCGATCGCGACGAGCGCGACGGCGATGCCGGCGATCATCGGGGTGGCGTTGGAGCTACCGGTCTCGGCGAGGTCGCCGCCACCGGTGGTGGAGCCGGTGGTGCCGCCGGCGGTGGTGCCGCCGGTGGCCGGGCTCTGCGACGGGGCCGGGGTCTCGGACGGCTTCGGGCCGGGGGTGGAGGTCTTGCAGTCCAGGACGCCCTCGACGACCTTCTCGAAGCCGTTCGGGCCGGTGATCGTGTACTTGTACGCGGCGTCCTCGGCGACCGGGACGGTCACCGTCTTGGACTTGCCGGCGGCGATCGTGTGCTTCACGCCGCCCAGCTCGAAGACCCAGTCCTCGTCGCCCTTGTTGGAGACGGTGACGTCCACGCCGCCCTCGGCGCAGTTCTCCTTGAAGTCGACGGCCGGGACGGGGCCCTGCTTGGCCCAGGTGGCCTCGATCTGCGCGCTGACCGTGGACTCGCTGCTGCCGGCGAGGATCAGGGTCTGCTTGCGCTCCTTCGTGGTGCTGGCGAAGGCGCGGCCGATGGAGGCCTTGGTGGAGGCCTGCAGCTTCACCTTGGCGGAGCCGTCGCCGGCGCCGGCCGGCACGTCGAGGTAGATCTCGTCGCCGTCGTCGACGGAGGTGACGGCCTTGCCGTCCTTGTCGACGACCTTGACGCCCTCGGGGGCGCCGGGGACCAGGGAGACCTTGGTCGCGCCCTTGGCGGCGTTGGTGGTCACCTTGGCGGGGCCGAGACGGCTGCCCGACTTGCCGGCCAGGGAGGTCGGGGAGACCTCGAGGGAGGCCGTCGGCTCGGAGAGCTGCGGCGCCTTCTCGGCCTCGGCGAGGAGGTACTTGGTCAGCTTCTCCGCGTCGTCGTCCTGAGGCGTGGCCTCGACGTTGTCGGAGTAGTGCCAGATCGCCGCCTGGGTCGCCGCCGCGGCGGTGTCCTTGGTCAGGCTCTTGGCGTCGGCCTTCTTGGCCAGTGCGTCGAGGTCGTTCACCTCGGGGTACGAGTGCTGCAGGATCCAGCGGATCTTGCCGGCGTTCTTGTTGTCGTGGAGGGTCGACTCGTCCCAGCCGACCTCCTTGTACGTCGTGCCCGCCTCGGTACCGGTGAACAGGTCGATGCAGTACGCCTTGAGCGCACCGCCGCCCTTGACGTTGAGGTTGAAGAGACCGCCGTTGTAGGCCTCGATCTCTTCCTTGCCGTCATGCTTCACCTTGATGTCGATCTTGCCGACATCGACGAGCTGACCCAGCGTCGCGTCGACGCCGCCACCGTTGGTGGAGCTCTCGTCGGCCACCGCCGGGCCGGCGACGGCTATCGCGCCCGCCGCGACGAGGCCGGAGACCACGGTCGCGGCGGCAAGGCGGGCAACGCCGCGCCTCCGTACAGAAAACATGGATTTCCCCTCCGGGCAGGCTGCTCCGCGTCATCGATCGATACGCGTGGGGGGAGCACCCGCCAGCAGACTCACTGACCCACTGGAAGCAAGCGCCTCATGAGTACCCGGGAATCCTAGAGACGGGGAAGCCCCCCGTGTCCCGTCGTACGGTCTGATAACCATTCCGACTCGAAATCGTTATCAGCGGCAGTAGTTGAGCATAAAACCGCAGGTCACGGTATCGACAAATCCCCATGACCAACCGTCAGGAGACGGCTACGGCGGGCGATTGGGCTCCTTCCGCCGCAGGTGGCGGGGTCTGCCAGAGGTCCGGGGCCACCATATCCGGAGCGCGCTGTTCCGGTACGGGAGTCGAGGGGGCCGCCGCCGTGTCGGTGCCCTGGCGCACCGCACGGCGGAAGGCGGCCGTCCCCCGGGTCAGGTCGTGACCCACCGCCAGCGCGTCGACGTCCACGAAGGTCTTCCGGCGCCCGTCGTGCTCCTCCTCCCGCACCCTCAGCCGGCCGTGCACCACCAGCGGCTCCCCCACCGAGACCGAGGCCGCCAGATTCGCGCCCAGCGAGCGCCAGGCGGACACCGTGTAGAAGCTGGTCGCGCCGTCCGTCCACACCGCCCGCTCGCGGTCCCAGCGACGGGCCGTGACCGCGAAGCGGAAGCGGGCGACCCCGCCCGTCACCGTCTCCCGGAACTCCACGTTCGTCGCCACGTTCCCGACCAGGGTCACCAGCGTCTCGTTCATCTGCCCACTCCTCGGCTCGGCTTGCGTCCACGCTCTCGGCACTCTCGGTGCTCTCGGCGATCTCGGGATCCATGCTGGACCCGGCCGGAGAAACCCGCTGAAGCCTGTGGACACGCGGACGACTGTGGACAAGTCCGCCACCCGAACGAGTGATTCCGCCTCGCCCCCCGCCCCATCCCGCCCCCCCCTCCTCACCTCCCCCACTCCTCACCTCCCCCACTCCTCACCTCCCCCCTCCTCACCTCACCCGCGCGCCGCCCGTCCTCGCCGGACCGAAGCGCGTCCCGCCGAACCCGCCGGCGCCCATGCGCCCCGCCCCCGCGCGCCCGGCTCCGCCGCCCGCGATCCGGCTCACGACCCGCGTCGCGCCCGAGGCCGTCACGTACTGCTCGCGCACCTCCCGGTAGCGCATCAGCTCCGCCGCGATCGGGTCGAGCACCCGGGCCCGGCCGCAGGCCGCCGCCGCCTCGCGCAGCCTGCGTTCGGCCTCCTGCCCGTAACGCCGCGCCGGTCCCCGTACGGCCGCCGCACACGCCCACTCCACCAGCGGGCCGCCGACGATCCCGGTGACCATGATCAGCACCGGCGGCCACAGCAGCGGCTCCACGACGCCCGCGATCTGGCCCGCGAGCCACAGGGCGCCGAAGATCTGCAGGAAGGTCATCACCACCTGCGCGAGCACCGCCGCCGGCCACCACGCCGGACGGGGCGGCCGGGCGGCCGGGTCGCCCATGGTCGCCGTCAGTTCGTCCAGGGCCTCCGGAAGCCCTTCGGCCCCCCGCTGCGCCGCCTCGCGCACCGCCTGCGCCCACGGCACCGGCAGCCCGCGGGACGCCTCGTCGGCGACGATCCGCACCGCCTGCTCGACGCGTTGACGGGCAGTCAGCTCGTCCTCGACCGGGGCGTGGAGGCGCGGATCGGTGCTGCCGTGCGCGCGGATCCGCTCGTACCACCGGTAGAGCCGCAGCCACGGGGTCCCGCAGGCGCGGATGGCGCCCCGCCGCCAGACCCGTTCGGCGGCCTCGCCCGCCGCTCCGGCCCCGACCGCGACCGCGAGCCGGTCGGCGAACTCCTCGCGGGCCCGTTCGCCGAGCCCGGCCCGCCCGTCGGCCACGTACACCGGCCGCAGCCGGGCCGCGGCGGCGTCGATGTCGGCGGACAGCCGGCGTTCGGGCGCGGTGCGCTCCTGGACGAACCGGCCCAGCATCTCGCGCAGTTCCGGCACCCCTTCCCCGGTCAGGGCGGAGAGGGACAGGACCGTCGCGCCGGGCTCGCCGTGCTCGCCGAGCGCCACGCCGTCCTCGTCGAGGAGGCGGCGCAGGTCGTCGAGGACGAGGTCGGCGGCCTCGGTGCCGAGCCGGTCGATCTGGTTGAGCACGACGAAGGTGACCTCGGCGTGTCCGGCGAGCGGCCGCAGGTAGCGCTCGTGCAGGGCCGCGTCCGCGTACTTCTCCGGGTCCACCACCCAGATGACCGCGTCGACGAGGCCGAGCAGCCGGTCGACGGTGTCGCGGTGGGCGGTGACCGCCGAGTCGTGGTCGGGCAGGTCGACCAGGACGAGTCCCTGGAGGTCGGCGTCGGCCGCGCCGCCCGCGAGCGGCCTGCGGCGCAGCCGCCCGGGGATGCCGAGGCGGTCGAGGAGGCCGGCGGCGCCCTCGGACCAGGTCAGCGCGACCGGGGCGGCGGTGGTGGGGCGGCGCAGTCCGGTCTCGGAGACCGGAACGCCGGCGAGGGCGTTGAAGAGGGTCGACTTGCCGCTGCCGGTGGCGCCCGCGATGGCCACGACGGTGTGCCGGGCGGACAGCCGCTGCCGGGCGGCGGCCTCGTCGAGGACCCGGCCGGCCTCGGCGAGCGTCTCGCCCTCGACCCGCGTACGGGACAGGCCGACGAGTTCGTGCAGCGCGTCGAGCCGGGCGCGCAGGACGCCGCCGTAGGCCCCGCCGAGGGGTGGCAGGCCGTCGCCCTCCTCGTCCTCGGAGCCCGGCGCGCCGGCCGTGCCCGGGGCCGTGGCCGTACCTCGCTGGTCCCCGGGGGCGGCCCGGCCGGCCGCCCGCCGCGCGATCAGGCCGTCGTCCCAGCGACGGCCGCCGTCACCTTCGCCGCCACGATCGGGTCCGGGGGCGGGACCGGATACGGGAGCGGGACCGGGTCCGGGAGCGGGACCGGGTCCGGGAGCGGGACCGGATCCCCGGGCGGGATGCCCGTCAGGGGCGGGGGCGCCGGTGGCGGGGGCGCTGGTGGCGGCTCGGGCGGCCGGGTGCTCGGGGCGCTCGGGGGCCGCCGGACCGTCGGGCCGCGCCGGACCGGTCGGTGCCGCCGGATGGTGCGACTCCGTCGGTGAACGGGTCGGTTCCGCCGGCCCTACGGGGTCCGCCGGAGTGACCGGAGTGACTGGAGTGACCGGCGTTACGGGGGTGGCGGGGCTCGCCGGGGTCACGGGGCCGGCCGGGTTCCCCGGAGCCGCCGGTGTCACCGGGGCACCCGGAGTCCCCGGCCCCACCGGCGTGCCCGGACCCACGGAGTCCACTGCGTCCACTGCGTCACTTCTCCTTCTGCAGTAGCGAGAGCGCGGCGATCAGCTCGGCCTGCGGCTCGGGGGTCACGTCGAGGGCGTCGAGGGGGGCGAGACGCCGGTCGCGTTCGGTGTGCAGGGCGCGGTCGACGTACGCGGCGACCAGTTCGCCGCCCCTGTCCCGCAGGCGCAGGGCGCCCTGGGCGCCGAGGAGTTCGGCGAGCCGGTCGCCCGCGGCCCGGGTGCGGCGGCCGCCGAGGAGGACGGCGGCGAGGAGGGCGGTGAGCGTCTCGGTGTCGGGGTGGGAAGCCGCGGCGCCGCGCCTGGCCCCGCGCCCGGTGCCCCGCCCGGAATCCGGTCCGGAACCGACCCCGGAACCGGCCCCGGAGCCACCCGCGGCTCCTCGCCCGGCTCCCCGTCCGGTCCCCCGGGCCGGTCCGCCCGCGGCCGACAGGCGTTCCGAGTCCCGTACCTCCTCCTCGACCATCTCCTCCAGGACGCGCCGCCAGCGCCGTACGGTCATGGCGATCCGCTCGGCGGCGTCCCGGCTCTCGTCGGGCGCCCCCGGACCGACCCGCGCACCGCCGCCCGGCACGAGCGCGCCCGCGGCCGGCTCGCGGCGCCAGGCGTCCCGCACCCGCTCGTCGGCGGCGGCGACGGCGCACTGCACGAGCGCGGCCAGGGACTCGACGAGGGCGTCGAGGAGTTCGTCGGCGGTGCTGTCGCGCGGATAGCCGCGCCAGCGGGTCCGGGCGTCACCGGCGAGGACGGCGCCGCGCCGCACCAGCTCCCCGACCCGCCGCCCCTGTTCCTCGTACGCCGCCTCGACGGCCCCGCCCAGGCGTACGGCCGCGGCGTACTGGGCCGCGACCGCGCCGGCGAGCTCGGGCATGCGGGTGTCGAGGGAGTCGAGCACTCCGGAAGCGGTCCGGCCGACGGCCTGCTGACGGGCGGCCGGGTCCTGGGCGCAGTGGGCGAGCCAGGCGCGCAGCGGAGCCACGGCGTTGTCGGGCAGCAGCCCGCTGCCGCCGCCGGTGGACTCGGGCAGCTCGGGGATGGTGAACCGGGGCAGGTCCCCGAAGCCCGCCTTGTCGAGCAGCGCCTCGTACTGCCGGGAGACCTCGCCGATGACCTGGTGGGGCACGCGGTCGAGGACGGTGACGAGGGTGACGTCGTACTCCTTGGCGGTACGCAGGAGGTGCCAGGGGACCGCGTCGGCGTAGCGGGACGCGGTGGTGACCATGACCCAGATGTCGGCGGCACAGATCAACTCGGCGGCCAGGAGCCGGCTCTCGACGACGAGCGAGTCGATGTCGGGCGCGTCGAGGAGGGCGAGCCCGCGGGGCAGGGTGGCGGCCGTCTCGACCCGCAGGGCGTTGTCCTCCGGGGGCTCCTCGGCGGGGTGGTCGTCGTCCTGCTGGGGCAGCCAGACGCGGGTCAGCTGGGGCAGCACCCGCATCCCGGCGAACCAGTGGTGGTCCTCCGGGTGGCACACCAGGACCGGCGTGCGGGTGGTGGGTCTGAGCACCCCGGCCTCGCTGACACGCCGCCCCACGAGCGAGTTGACGAGGGTGGACTTCCCGGCTCCGGTGGACCCGCCGACGACCGCGAGCAGCGGCGCGTCGGGATCCTTCAGCCGCGGCACCAGGTAGTCGTCGAGCTGAGCGAGCAGCTCGGCCCGGGTCTGCCGGGCCCGCGGGGCGCCTGGGAGGGGGAGGGGAAGACGCACGGCGGCGACACAGTCGCGCAGGGCGGAGAGTGCGTCGATCAGCTGAGGCCGTTCGTCCAAGGTCACCACATGCGAAGAATGCCCAATTTTGGAGCCTTTTTGAAGCGTATTGACACCCTGCGCGCCGACCGAACGGATGTAGCCGGGGACCTCAGGCATAACGAGTGCACAACACCCGGCCCGAGTGGCGCGAAAAGCGCTGCGCGAATCGCACCTGCCTGCGATTATCGGACCGCTTCACCGAACCTCCACATCGTGCCACGCAGGTGAAGCACCCGGGCCAGGGCGACGGGAGCCCTATCCTTGACCCGGCCACATCGGCCCCCGTAGCTCAGCGGATAGAGCAGGTGCCTTCTAAGCACTTGGCCGCAGGTTCGAGTCCTGCCGGGGGCGCTCAGCGCCAGACCCTCCTTCGGGAGGGTCTTTTTACTGGTCAGGCGCGCTTCCCCCGCTCGCCGCAGGCCGCCGGGCACTCCCCCGGCAGTCGCGGGAGGTGTCCGGCGGGGCCCGGCTGGCCCCGGGTCCTCGCGGGTGGCCGCGGAGAAGACGCGGCGAGGCTCTCGGGCAGCCCGTGTCCGACCGGATGCCGTAGCGCATCCGGCTGCCCGATGCGCATCTTCAGGTCATCGCCCTCCCGTCGAAGCGGCGGCCTCCGGGGCGCCCGCAGCACCGGCGTGCCCGGGAGGTCCGCCCGGAGGCGGGCGCCGGCCGGCGGTCACGGCTCCGGGGCGAGGCGTTCGACCGCCACCAGGGCGGCGTCGTCGCCGAGGTGGCCGCCCGCGTGGGCCTCGAGGTCGGCCCGCAGGTGGGCGAGCAGGGCCGGCGGGTCGGCGTCGGTCCAGGCGGTGAGGCGCTCGGTCAGGGGGTAGAACGCGCCCGCGTGGTCGCGGGCCTCGACGACTCCGTCGGTGTAGAGGAGGAGCACGTCACCGACGTCGAAGGGAAAGGTCTCCACCGTCACCTCGGGCACGAGGAGGTCCGACAGGCCCAACGGCGGGCTCGCGTGGGCCGTTTCGAGCGGGATCACCCGTCCCCGCCGCAGGAGCAGCGGCGGCGGGTGGCCGCGGTTCACGAGTCGTACGACCGGCTCGTGGTCGGGGACGTCCAGCACCAGCGCGGTCACGAAGGCCTCGTGCGGGTCGTCGGCCGCCCGGCCGGCGCGGGAGCCCGTGCCCGCGCCCTCCGTCTCCTCCGCCGAGCCGACACCCTCCTCCAGGTGTCCGACGACCTCCGGCAGGTCGTGCTCGCGGCGGGCCGTGACCCGGAAGGCGCCCAGGACCAGCGACGCCTCGCTGATCGCGTCGAGGCCCTTGCCGCGGGCGTCCCCGATGAGCAGCCGCGTCCCGGTCGCCGTACGGGCCGCCGCGTACAGGTCACCGCCCATCTGCGCCTCCTCCTCGGCGGCCAGGTAGACCGAGGCGATGCGCAGCGGCCCCGTCCGGTCGGGGAGGGGGCGCAGGACGACGTTCTGGGCGGCCTCGGCGATGGAGCGCAGCCGCGTCACCCTGCTCTCGTCCTCCTCGCGCAGGTGCGCGAAGAAGGTCACGATGACCGAGATCAGGACGAGCGCGATGATCTGGTAGGTGTGGTTGAGGTCCGTGAGGCTCGTCCGCACGACCGCCACCACCGCCTGGGCGAGGACCGCGACCGCCCCCACGAAGGCCGTCATGCGCGGCCCGGCGAACGACGCCGTCACCGCCGGCGCGGCGATCAGGAACGGTCCCAGGTGCACCTCCGGCGGCGACAGGATGTCGACCACCGTGACCGTCGCGATCAGGCCGAAGGGCACGGCGAGCAGCGCTCCGCCGCCGCGCCGGGCGAGGCGGGGGAGGAAGGAGCGCCGGCGGGCATCCATGGACCAGGCATACCTCAGCTGACGGCGCCTGTCCTGTTGCCGGGCACCGCCCGGCCGCTCCGCCCGAGGGGAGCGGGCCTCACTCCGAGGTCGTGGCGAGGAGGATCTCGGCGGCCGAGGTCACGTTGTCCGCGCGGACGGCGCGGGCCATCGCCTCGCGGGCCAGGTCGGTCGGCGTGTGCGGAGGGACGACGAGGAGCGCGAAGTGGTCCTGGTCGCCTCGGGTGATCAGGACGGTGTCGTCGCCCACGGGGTACGAGTCCAGCCGCACGACCCGGTCGCCGACGACCAGGCGGGTGGGGACCTCCTCCCAGGCGTCGGTGTCCAGGCCGATCCTGGTGACCGGACCGATGTGGGCGGTGAGGGCCTCGATCAGGGCCGGCAGTTCGGCGGCGACGTGGCGGGAGCGCGGCCACCAGGCACCGTCGAGCACGCCCTCGCGGGAGTGGGTGGTGCGCAGGCGCAGGACGGCCGTCCCGGGGCGCACCGCGCGGTGGATCTCGTCGGGGAGGAGCCGGGAGGGAGGGGGGTCGACGGCTGCGGCCATGATCGGTTCGCCCTGTCTGTGCGGTGCGACGGCCCCGTGCGCAGCGTTCGTGACGCCGGAGCGGTCGGTTCGGCGCTCTGTCACCGTGCTTTCCGCTCTGCCACCGCGCTTCCCACCGTACTCCCCCGGCCCCCGGTGACCCGGTCTGAGCAGGGCGGACGCGCCGGATCAGGCCCCTGGCGGCGACCGGGGACGGCGAGGGCCTGCTCCCGCCCCGTAGCGGGGTAGACACATGATGTGAACACGACGTTCGACACTCCGCGCATCGTGCGGTTCCTCCGGGAAGCGGTCCGCGCGCAGGTCTGCCCCGGCGCCGCCTGGGCCGTCGGCGACGCCCGTGGCCCCGTGGCGGGCGGCGCCGTCGGGACCCACGACGGGGCGGGCGGGCTGCCCACCCGCCCCGACACGCTGTTCGACCTGGCGAGCCTCACCAAGGTGATCGCGGTGTGGCCGGTCGTCGGCACGCTCGTCGAGGACGGCAAGCTCCTGCTCGACGCGCCCCTGGGCTCCTTCTGGCCCGAGGCCGCCGGGCACCCGCTCGGCGACGTCACCCCGCTGCACCTGCTCACCCACACCGCCGGGCTGCCGCTGCGCGCCAACCTCCGCGCGCTGTACGGCACCGATCCGCAGGACGTACGGGACGGGGTGCTGCGCGAACCGCTGCGGCGGCGGCCGGGCGAGGCCGTCGAGTACACCGACCGGGCCGCGCTGGTCCTGGGCTATCTCGCCGAGCACCTCACCGGACTGCCGCTGGCGCGGCTCGCCGCGGACCGGGTGTGGGCGCCGCTGGGCATGACGGGGACCCGTTTCGGTCCGCTGCCGCCGGCGCTGGCCGCGCGCTGCGCGCCGACGGAGTACGACGAGGAGACCGGAGCCCATCTGCGCGGCACCGTGCACGACTTCTCCACCCGGCTGCTCGGCGGGGCCTGTGGCATCGCGGGCGCCTTCTCCACCGCCGGGGACCTGGGGCGCTTCCTGCGGCAGGTGCTCGCCCCGGTGCGGCCGCCGTTCGGGCCCGAGTGGGTGGCGGCGTCGCTGCGGGTCCGCACCGGCGAACTGGCCCCGGCCCGCGGGCTGTTCTGGCACCTGGCGCCCGGCACGGCGGTACGGGACGACGTCTGGGTGCACTACGGCTTCACCGGCACCGGCATGTGGGTCAGCCCCTCGCGGGGCCGCTGGGCGGTGCTGCTCACGAACAAGCTGTACTTCACGCGCGCCACCGGTCCCGTGACGGCGGTGCGCGACGCGTTCCGGGAAGCGGTGTTCGCCCCGTTGTGACCGGAAGCGGCCGGGCTCGTTGCACGCCGTAAACGATCGAGGGATGCGAGGAGGCGCGGCGATGGGAGACGAGCGGGCGGTGTTGGTCGAGGAGCCGGTCCGGGAACGGGACGAGCGGGCGACCGGCGAGGGCGGGGCGGGCGCGGCCGGGAGACCGGCGGCCGGGCGGCCGGGTGCGAGCGGCGGCGCGGTGCTGGGCGACGCCGCGGCCGTACGGCGGGCGGCGGAGGATCTGGAGGCGGGCTGCGCGGTGGTGCACGGCTTCGCGGCGATCTACGCGCTGACCGCCCGCCCGGACCGCGAGGTCGTCGCGCGGGTCCACCGGATGACGGGCCGCCCGGAGGGGCGGCCCGGCGGCGTCACCACCGTGCCGGACGCCCTCCCCGGCCTCTTCGACTGGACCCGGCTGCCGGCCGAGCTGCCGCGACGCCAGGTCAGGGCGCTGATGGAGGAGCTGTACGAGCTCGGCCCCTTCGGCTTCCGCGGACCCGCCGCGGACCGGCTGCCGCCCCATCTGACGTCCGGCCCGGACGGGATGAGGGCCGTTCAGGTGATCGCGCCCGGCCGGCACTGCCCGTCGAACGGCTTCCTCCACGCGGCCCTGGACCGGACCGGCGCGGAGTACCTGTTCATCACCTCGGCGAGCCGTTCGCGGCAGCTTCCGCACTGGCGGGCCGACGAGGCCGCCCGGGACTTCCGGCACGAGCCGTGGGTACGGATCCTGGCGCACGCCGACGAGTCCGCGGCGCGGCTGCGCCACCCGCACCACACGCCGGTGACGACGAGCATGATCTCGTTCGACCGTTCCGCCGGGTTCGGCCGGGCGGGGCTGCCGGCGCTCACCCTGGAGCGTCAGGGCTCCCTGTCGGCCGAGCACATCCGGTCCGTCGCGGCGAACCACGGCTTCGCGCTCGTCCTGGCCCCCGGGGCGCGGGGCCCCCGGCCCGACCCGCGCCCGTACGCACCGCCCGCGCCGTCCGTGCCGGGGCGCCGTTCCTGAGCGGGACCGCCCCGGTGACCGCCGTACGCGCCGTCCGTGCCGGGGCGCCGTTCCCGAGCCGGACCGCCCCCGTGACCGCCGTACGCGCCGTCGCGCCGTCAGTGCCGTACGAGTGCCACGCCGAGCCAGACGGCACCGAGGCCCGCGGCGATGCTGCCCGCGACGTTCGCCACCGCAAGGGCCCGCGCCCCGCCCTCGTACAGCTTCAGCGTCTCGTACGAGAAGGTGGAGTACGTGGTCAGGGCGCCGCACAGGCCCGTGCCGAGGAGCAGACCGGCCCGGGTCGAGGCCACGCCGGTCAGCAGGCCGAGGACGAAGGATCCGACGACGTTCACCAGGAAGGTGCCCCAGGGGAAGACCGTGTCGTGGCGGGCCCGCACCGCGCGGTCGGTGAGGTAGCGCAGGGGCGCGCCGACGGCGGCACCGGCGACGACGAGCAGCCAGTTCACTCCTGCGGCTCCCGGGCCCCGTACCGCACGGCCGCGCGGGTGGTCGCGACGGCCGCCCACACGGCGGCGAGCGCGAGGAGCGCGGTCGCCGCCAGGTAGAGCAGACCGCGCGCGGCGTCTCCGGCGGCGAGCAGCCGCTGGGTGTCGAGGGCGTAGGTGGAGAAGGTGGTGAAGCCACCGCACACCCCCGTCCCCAGGAAGGGCCGCAGCAGCGGATGGGGCGCGCCGAAGGTCTCGGTGGCGAGGACCATCAGGACGCCGAGGGCCGCGCAGCCGGTCGCGTTGACGGTGAGGACGGTCCAGGGGAACGCGCCGGCCGGCGTCGGCCAGACGAGGGTCGCGGCGTGGCGGAGGGTGGCCCCGAGGGCGCCGCCTGCGGCGACCGCTCCGACCGCCGGGAGCTGTGCGCGGAATCCCATGGCACCAGACTAGGGCGCGCCGGGCGCCCGGCCCTGGCGGGGACGGCCCTGATGGGACGGGGTGGGAAGCGAGGCGCACAGGCACGGACCCCGGCCTGGGGCATTAACCGGAGTCCGGCCCGTGCTGCCTCGCCCCGATGGTCCGGGCGCGGCGGCGCACGGGTCAAAGGCGGTCCGGCGAGTCTGTCAGATACCCCCCACGGGGATGGGGGCGGCGCGAGGGCCGGGACGCCGCGCGAGCGGGGGCGGGACCCCGGGGGCCGGGACGCCGCGCGAGCGGGGGCGGGGCCGGAGGCCGGAGCGGGGGCGAGCGGGGGCGTGGCCGGGGGGCGGTGGTCCGGCCACCATCCGGCGGCCCAGACGGGTGCCGGGTACACCTCGTGCCCACGGCGGCGACGCGCGACCGTGGAGGTGCAGCGGGAGGGAGCTGCTCAACCCGTAGGGCAGGAGTGTCGTGAGTACATCCGTCGCAACCAGGTTCAGGACCGTCACCGCGCACCGGGACGCGGCCGCCGATGACGTGTACGGCGAACTCTGCGCCGCGCTCTTCTCCGGTTTCCCGCGCCGCGACCAGCGGTTGAAGGCCGAGCAGTACCTGCGCGGTCTGCTGACCGCGCAGGGCCGCAAGTCGATCCGCAACATCGCCGCGCAGATCGGCGGCCCGGCCGCCGAGCAGAGCCTGCACCACTTCATCTCCAGCTCCACGTGGGACTGGCGGCCGATGCGGGCCGAACTCGCCCGCTACCTCCAGCAGAACAGCGCCCCGCAGGCCTGGGTGGTGCGGCCGATGCCGATACCGAAGGCCGGCCAGCACTCGGTCGGCGTCGACCGGCGCTTCGACCCCGAGCGGGGCCAGGTGTTCCGCGGGCAGCAGGCGTTCGGCGTCTGGTTCGCCGGCGAGGAGACCAGCGTCCCCGTCAACTGGCGTCTGTTCCTGCCCGATCCGTGGGTGAAGGACCGCACGCGGCGGGACCGGGCGGAGGTGCCCGAGGGCGCGGCCGAGGAGACCCTGGAGGAGTGCGCGGTCAACGCGGCCCTCGACACGGCCCGCTGGCCCGACGTGGCCCGCAAGCCGCTGCTGCTCGACATCCGCGGCGGCCCCGGCCGGTCGGCCCTGCACCGGCTCGCGCTCGCGGGCGTCCCGGTCGTCGCCCGGATCGGCACGGGCTGCCGGCTGACCGTCGCCGACCGCTCGCTGCCCGGCTTCGGCGCCGGACCGCTGACCGCGCTGCAGATCCTGGAGTCCCTCAAGGGGCTGCGCCGCCCGGTGAGCTGGGTGGACGCGGCCGCGGGGATGCGCACCTCGCGGACCTCCCTCGCCACCGCGGTCCGCGTCACCCTGCCCGTACCGGCGGGCGAGCGGCAGCGGCCGCTGCTCCTGCTGGGCGAGTGGGACGACCCCCGGCGCTCCCCGGCCCGGCTGTGGATCACGGACCTGACGGGCTCGTCGGTCGGTCCGCTGCTGCGGCTGACGAAGCTGTCGCGGCGGGTCGAGCGGGACTTCCGCGCGGTCGGTGAGGGCGCGGGCCTGCGGGACTTCGTCGGCCGCTCGTTCCGCGGCTGGCACCGGCACATCACGCTGGCCTCGGCGGCGCACGCGGCGACCGTCCTGGCCGCCGGGTGGGACACGCCGTACGGCTCCGTCCAGGACCGTTCGGCGAGCTGACCTCCTGTCCGCGCCCCGTTCCGCTGTCACGCGGGAACGGGGCTCCCCCCAGGACTGGGGCCCGGGAGTTGGGGCTTCCGGGCCCCGTACACACGTACGGGCACCGGTGGGACGCACACGCCGGTGGGACTCGGGGCTGCTTCGGCTCAGGCGCCGGTGGGACGTACACGCCGGTGGGACCCGGGCTCCGGTAGGACTCGGGCTCCGATGGGACCCGGGCGCCGCTGGGACGCACGCCCTGGCGGGCTCAGGCGCCGGCCGGGCGGTCCGCCGCCGTCGGGGCCGACGGGCGGGGTTCGCCCAGGGCGGCCCGGCGGCGGACGAGCACGTCACGGGTGCGCTGGAGGCGCAGCGCCAGCTGCACCTCCAGGACCTGGCCGGGCTTCTGCCACTCCGGGCCGAGGAGTTCGCCGATCCGCTCCAGGCGGCGCGAGACGGTGTTCGGGTGGACGTGCAGTGCCTCGGCGGCGTTGGTGGGGCTCGCGCCTGAGGCGAAGTACGCCTCCAGCGTGCGGGTCAGATCGGTGAACCGCTCGGCGTCGTAGTCCAGTACGGGGCCGATCGCCGACTCGATGAAGCCGTCCACGTCGTGGTCGTCCGAGAGCAGCAGCCCGAGGAAGCCGAGGTCGTCCACGGACGCGGCCGCGCCCGTGCCGCCGAGCGCGCTCATCGCGTCCAGGCAGCGCATGGCCTCCTGGTACGACCGGACCACGCTGTCCGGGCTCCAGCCGGGCCCGGCGGCCCCCACCGAGACCGGGTGGCCGAGCAACGGGGCGAGCTCCCCCGAGACGGCCTTCGCCGCGGCCGAGGCGTCCACCCCGGGCAGCAGCAGGACGATGCAGCCGCCCTGCACCGTCTTCAGGCCCCCCATGCGGTACGCGTACGAGGAGGCCCACACCACCGCGCGGCCCTGCTCCCCGCCCTCCGGCCGGGCGACGACGAGGACGTGCGGCTTGCGCAGGTCGATGCCGAGGCGGCGGGCGCGCTGGGCGATCTGCTGCGGGGCGTGCTGCGGTTCGGCGAGCAGGTCGTCGAGGAGCTCGTCGCGGACGGGGCCCTCGGCGACGGCGGTGGAACGCTGGATCAGGAGCAGGAAGGCGACGGCCTGGGCGGCCAGTTCGAGGAGCCGCTCGTCCTCGCCGGTGAGCGGGGTGGCCGCGCGGACGACGAGGACGCCCAGGTCCTCGGAACCGGCGATGACCGGCGCGACCCAGGTCCGCCCGTCGTCCGCGGGGCCCTCGCCCGCGCGGGGCTCGGGGACGCGGTCCTGGCCGTCCCGGCACTCGGCGTCGCCGCCGCCTCCGGTGAGCACGGGACGGCGGCCCGCGTGGGCGTCGAGCGACGCCTTGGCCACCGCCTCCTCGTCGAGTCCCGTGATCTCGCCGGTGGAGGCGAGCGTGCGGCCCCCGGGGTCGCGGATCACGACGCAGGCGTCGAGGGCGTCCCCGGCGGCCTTGGCCACGTTGCTCAGATCGCCGCCGGCCAGGATGAGGTTCATGATGCGGCGGTGTGCCTCGCCGATGTACCGCATGCGGGTGAGGGTGGTGCGGGCCCGGGAGCTGTCCCGTTCGAGTTCGGTGACCTCCGCGCGGGTCTGGTCGAGCAGTCCGGCCTTCTCGGTGGCGACGGCGGCCAGGTCGGCGAGGGAGGTGAGCAGCCCCAGCTCGCCCGCGGTGTACCGGCGGGGCCTGCGGTCGGCGCCGTAGAGCAGCCCGAGGACGGTGTCGCCCGCACGCAGCGGCACGACGACGACGGCCCGCAGGCCCTGGTCCCGGACGACCGTGTCGACGCCGGGCGTGTGGGCGAAGCGCTCGTCCACGAGGTAGTCCTCGGTCCACACGGGCGCGCCCAGGACGTGGACGAGCCCGCCGAGCCCTTCCTCCTCGAAGGCGCCGGGGCAGGCGGCCGGGCCGGTGCCGGTGCCGGTGAGGGCGCCGTCGGTGCCGTGGACGACCCGGACGCCGTGCGGGCCGCGCAGGGTGACGCAGGTCAGGTCGAGTCCGAGGAGCCGGCGGGCCCGGCGGGCGATGCTCCGGAGCAGCCCGTCGAGGTCGTACGGGAGGGTCAGGTCGCGGGCGGTGTCGGCGAGGGCGTCGAGGCCGGCCTCGCGCTGTTCGCGGCGGGCCAGGGAGCGCCGGACGCCGGTGGCGAGCTGAACGGCCCGTTCCAGAGCGGCGACTTCGGGTGCCGGCAGGCCCTCCGCACGGGCCCTGTCGAGGAGTTCGGCGAAACGCTCCTGTGGCGCCTGCTGGGCCAGCAGCTCCAGTACGGCGAGCGCGCCGGCGCCACCGCTCCCGTCCGCGCCCTGGTTGGACATCCTCAACTCCCGCTGCCGAGCAGAACCGGGTGCCGCTGTGGAAACCCGTACCGCTGGCCGAAACTAGAGCGGCCGTGGACGGCGGTCAACGGTGAGATCGACCACTTCGTTCCCGTCATCGCCGTTCCCTCTCCATACCGCCCCTTCGGCCCTTTCCGTCCCCTGCCGCCCGCGCCACCGCCGGCTCAGGCCGACGCGGCCGCGAAGGAGGGGACGGGCCGGGGAGTCCGCGACCAGGAGGCCGGGGTCTGGGGGTGGGGCTGCGCGTGGACCGGGGGCAGGGCGTGGGCGTGGGCCGGGGCGGCGGCCTGGGCGTAGGCATGGGCCTGGGCCGGCACGCGGGGCCGGGCGGTGTCCCGGACGGTCAGGAGCGTGCGGTGGAGGCGGCGCAGCCGCGCCGAGGGTTCGCGGCCTCCGTCCCGTTGGAGGGCCGCGCAGAGTCTGTGGAACGCCTCCAGGGCGTCGTCGGTGCGACCGGAGCGCAGCAGGGCCACCATGAACTGGGCGTGCAGCGACTCGTTGACGGGGTGCCGGGCGGCGAGCACCGCGAGCTCGGGCACCATCTCGGCGTGCCGGCCGAGGCCCAACTGGGCCTCCACCCACTGGTCGAGGACGCTGAGCCGGGACGCCTCCAGGCGCTCGATCTCCGCACGCAGCCGTGGCCCGGCGTCGACACCGGCGTACGGCTCGCCGCGCCAGAGGGCGAGGGCCTCGCCGAGGCGGAGCGCGGCGCGCGGCAGGTCACCCGCTTCCATGGCCCGGTATCCGGCGCCGGCCGCGCGCTCGAACTGCCAGACGTCGTGGGAGCCGCCGCCGGTGTCGAGGCGGTAGCCGCCGGACTGGGCGGCGAGCACGGTCTCGGCGGTGCGCCCGTCCCCGTTCCGCCCTCCGTCCCTGCCGCCGTCCCGGCCGCCGGGGAGGGCCGTGGCGATCAAGGACCGCAGGCCGAGGATGTGGGAGTGGAGTTCGGCGCGCGCTCCGCGCGGCGCACCGGACGGCCACACCTCCTCCATGAGGACGGAGACCGGGACGATCTGGTCGGCACCGGCGGCGAGCAGGGCGAGCAGTTGTCGCGGCGCGGCGGCGGTCGGGGTGACCGACACCCCGTTCTCGCGCACCGAAAGTCCCCCCAGGATCCGGACGTCCACCTTGCCCCCTCAGCATCTGCACGGGATGACCCTCGACGATTAGAAAAGAGACCGCCGTGCATGTCAATAAGAAACCGGGCGGTACGGAAAGACTGACCCTCGCGGACGGAAATATTGCCCGCTTTACCCCGGTTTGCGACCATCAAGGAAGCGTGAGGAGGGGGCGAAACGTACCCGGTGATCCAGTTACTGGACCCGCGGGTATGCTTTGGGGGTCGTTTTCGGGCAGCGGTGCGGGTGCCTTCTGGCCAGGGTCATCAACAAACCAGCACGGCGGTTTCTTTTGCGCTCCCATGATGCGCCGCCCGACCCGCGTACTCCAGGGGGCCCTCGGCCGGCCGGGCGAGACGGCGGGCCGCCGTGCGGCGGCCAGGGCCGAGGTGAGGGCAGGTCGTGGGGGTGTTGGGGGGCTTCGAGGGCGCGCGGGTGGGGTCGCGGGAGGGGTCGCGGGAGGGGTCGCGGGCGATGCCGGTGGGCACCGTCAGGAAACGACCTCTTCCGGGGTGACGCCGTCCGACGCGCCGAGGCCGAGGGCCCGGGCACCGCGGCCCGGCTCCAGGTCGAGCATGGTGAGCACCGACGGGACGACGATGCTGGGCAGTAAGTGGTGGTAGAGCGCCGACGCCCAGCGCTCCAGCGAGGACCGGTCGCCCTCCAGGGCGTGGGTCATCAGGTTCAGCCCCGCGTAGGCCCCCACGACGAGGGGGGCCACCTCCTCCGGGTCCGCGTGCGGCAGCAGTTCGCCGCGGTCCTTGGCCTCGTTGAGCAGGCGCAGGTTGATCTCGGTCCACTCCCGGTACGGGCCGCTGCGGTTGAGGTCGTGGGCGCCCTGGTCGAGGGTCAGCCGCACGCTGCCGCTCAGCACCCGGTCGCGGGTCAGCCGGTGCGCGAACACCATGCCGACGTCGACGAACTCCTGGACCTTGGAGATCTGCGGCGGCGCCGTGGGCACGACCGACACCTGGGCGTCGATCACCGCGTGCGCGAGGTCTTCCTTGGAGTCGAAGTGGAAGTACAGCGCGCCCTTGGTCACTTGGGCCAGCGCCAGGATGTCGGAGAGCTTGGCCGCCTCGTAGCCCCGCTCGTCGAAGACGGCGGCGGCCGCCTCCAGGATCGCCTTGCGGGTGCGGATCGCCCGATCCTGCTTCGCCATGGGAGTCACGTCCCTCTCATCGCCCGAACCGGCATCCCGGTGGCAGAAAACAAACCTAGGGGTACCTATTTTCCGGCAGCTGGAAGATACCCGAAGCCTTGTTCGCAGAGAACCCGCGCATCTCGCCGTCCCTCTCCACACTCCCCTGACCTGGCGCTTTGACACCACGCCCCCACACGAGAACGTCAGGTCGGGCGCCGGGCGGGACCTGACGCCCCGTCCGGAAGGCGGCCGATGTCACGCTGGGCGACGGGAAAACCGACCCGACGGTCGCGTCGCCGGAGGCGCGGCCCGACGGGAGCACCTCACCGGACCCGGCCCGGGACGACCGCCGGGCCCGGGCCGCCCCGGTCAGGCGGGGAGGACGGCCGAGGCGGTCAGCAGACCGAAGGAGGCCGTGATCAGCAGCGTGCGGACGCGGTGGAAACCGTTCCAGCGCTTCTCGAAGGCGGCCCGCACGGCGGCCGGCGGCTCGTCCGTCGACTCGGCGGCGGCGAGGGCCGTGTTGAGCGGGATGTTGCCGCCCAGGGTGACGAGGTGGTTCGCCACCGCGCACACCAGCCCGGCCGCGACCAGCCACGTCTGCGGGCCGGTCCGCCCGTCCACGGGCACGGCCAGGGCCGCCGCCGGGAAGGCGGCGACCCCGAGGAAGACGAGCAGGAACAGCGGCCTCGGCACGTACTCGTTGATCCGCCGCATGGCGCGGACGAACTCCTCGTCCGACAGCCGGGCCAGGGCCGGCATCACACCGGTTCGGAAGATCAGCATGAAGCCGGCGTAGAGCCCGGTGGAGACGACGGCGAGAGCGAGCAGCAGGGCGGCCATGGGCACCATGATGCCGATCAGCCGGCGTACGGGTCGGTGGAACCGCCCAGCCCGTCGGCCCGGCGGATCGCCTCCGCCAGCTCCTGTACGGACGCGGAGCGCGCCCGCTCCGCGAGGGCGCCCGCCCGCGCGGCGAGGCTCGACAGGGCGGGCGCGCCGGGCACCGAACCGCCGCGCAGCCGGTCGGCGAAGTAGGCCGCGATGGCCGTCAGCTGGAGGCTGTCGTGGCCGTCGCCCCAGATGGGGGCGGTCAGCGCGGCGGTGTCCGCCGCACCGGAACGCTCGTGCGGGGCACGGGTGGCCGGGTCGAGCCAGCGGACCGTGGCGGTGGCCACCCGCCCGCTCCTGCCGGGCCGCAGCTTGACCGCGTACAGCGCCGTCACCGTGTGCCCGGCGCCGATCTCGCCGCCGTCGACCCGGTCGTCGCGGAAGTCCTCGTCGGCGACCTCACGGTTCTCGTAGCCGATCAGCCGGAAGCTCTCCACGGTCCTCGGATCGAAGGCAACCTGTGCCTTGGCGTCGCGTGCGCGCAGCTCGACGTGGCCGGGCAGCTGGTCGACGAAGACCTTGCGGGCCTGGCCGGGGGTGGAGACGTACGTGGTGGACCCGTCGCCCTTGTCGGCGAGCTTCTCCATGAAGGCGTCGCCGTACTCGCTGCCGACGCCGACGCCGAAGAGCGTGATCCCGTACGCGCGGCGCTCCTTGTCGATCCGCTCCAGGATGCCCTCGGCGTCGGTGTCGCCGGTGTTGGCGAGGGCGTCGGAGAGGAGCACGACCCGGTTGGTGGCGCCCTTGCGGTGTCCTTCGACGGCGACGTCGTAGCCGGTGCGGACGCCCGCCTCGACGTTGGTGGAGGAGCTGGTGGCGAGGGCGTCGACGACGTCGTGGACCCGCGCGCGGTTGCCGCCGACCCGGGTCATGGGGAGTACGGTCTCGGCCTCGGAGCTGAAGGTGACGAGGGCGACCGAGTCGTCGTCGCGGAGGCGGTCGGCCAGCAGCCCGAGCGACTCCTTGACGAGGTCGAGCCTGCCCGGCTCGGCCATCGACCCGGAGACGTCGACGACGAACGTGAGGGCGGCGGGCGGGCGTTCGCCGTCGCTCGGCCGGGTCGCGAGCCCGATCCGCACCAGCGACCAGCCGGCGGCGTCCGAGCGGGCGCCGTCGACGGTGACGCTGAAGCCGTCGTCCTTCGGCCTCGGGTAGTCCGGCTTGAAGCTGTTGACGAACTCCTCGGGCCGTACGTCCGCCGGGTCGGGCAGCCGGCCCTCGGCGAGGGCGCGGCGGGCGTAGCCGTAGGAGGCGGTGTCGACGTCGAGGGCGAAGGTGGACAGCCGGTCGGGGGCCTCGGGCGCGCCGGGGGCCTTCGAGGCGGCCGGAGGCGGGGGGCGCGGCGCGGTCGGGCGCGGCGCGGTCGGGCGCGGCGCGGTCGGCGCTCGTACTGGTGTGGCTGCCGGAGCCGGCGCAGCCGGTGAGCAGCAGGACGCCGGCGAGCAGTCCCGCGCCGATCCTTCGCTTCATGAGCATCTCCCCGTAGAGGCATGGCACTTGTGAATGTGACGTCCGGGAGCCCCGGAAGGAGCAGACGAAGGGGTTGCGGAACGATCTCAATGCGGCAACGGCGGCGACGGCATGCCGTGGTGGCAGGGACTCGCCATCCTTGTCAACAGGGGTTGTCACCGTATGCGTTCGCATGCGTACATGGAGTGGCACATCGTTCGGGCGGGGGTGGTCACCGGTGGCAGAGACTGCGGGCTCCGTGATGCTGGCCCGTTCGGCGATGGGCCGGGCCGGGCCGGAGCTTCAGCGTCCGCCCGGGCGCCCCGTGCGGGGCACGCGGCGGGTCAGCGCCGCGCTCGCGGGGCTCGCCGCCTCGGCCCGGCACGAGTTGCTGACCTTCGACGATCCGGCCGCCTCCGTGTCGCATGCGATTCCCGAGCCGTTCCTGGAGCTGGCAGGAGCGTGCATGCGGGCGGCGGTGGAGCGGGCGAGCGAGGTGCGTCGCATCGTGCCGCGTCACGCCGTTCCGCATGTGGCGGACGCGGTGCGGGTGCCGGGGCGGGCGCGGGTCGCCGAGTCCATCCCGTTCAAGATGATCGTCGTCGACCGCACGGTCGCGGCGGTCCCCCTCGACCTGCGGCTCCACTACAACGGCCTCCTGCTCATCCGCGACCCGGTCGTGGTCGAGGCCCTGGTCCGCGCCCACCACGCCGCCTGGGACACCAGCCAGGAGCTGGCCGGCCTCACGCCCCCCTCCCCCGACCTCCCCCCACAACTCCGCCCGGTCCTCGAGGCCCTCCTCGCCGGCCTCACCGACGAGACCGCCGCCGCCCGCCTGGGCATGTCCCCGCGCACCTACAGCCGCCGGGTGGGCGAACTGATGTCGGCCCTGGGCGCGACGAGCCGCTTCCGCGCGGGGGCGGAAGCGGCTCGGAGGGGGTGGGTGTGAGGGGTCAGAAGCAGCCCGACCTGAGCGGGTGCGCATCCCACTCCGTTAAGCCGATCCCTTTCATCTTGTCGTCACACGCCGACGGCCGCTGCCGTCACCGCGCAGACCAAGGATGCGAGAAGGCAGACATCGGAAACCACGTCCGTCGTGATGCGCTTGGACAACACGTCGATCTTCGAGGAACGTCTTCCTGATCGAATGTGTGCTTCGACACGTTGGGCGCCGCGCTCGGCAGATCCAACGAAGCTGTCGATCAGCGAGCCGCCGAAGCCCACCGACCTGACTTCCTCGCCACTGGTGGTCACGATGACCAATGTTCCACCCTGCGTTCGCTCAGCACGAGCAGCAACTCCTACCGGGATGGAATGGGTAATCAGTGGATTGACAACTTGAATCCCATTCGAGGTCATGACAACCCGGGAACACCAGATGCGTCGCACCAAGGAAATCAAGGCGAAGCCGGCTGCCATCACCGCAAGTGCATCACCGTCGATCTCCCGTTTCGATCCGAGCGCTACCCACAGAATGAAGAGAAGAATGACGGAAGGAATGACGAGCGAGAGAATCCGGAAGGATTTTCGTTGCAGAGTTACGGGGCGTTCCACGCCCATTGCACCCCCATCGTTCGGCGTTGCAGGTGGCCACGAAGCCCACTGCCTCATGACCACCGCTGTCACACGACCCTAGCAACCTCCGGCATAGGATCCGAGACTTGCGTTACTCGCACCGCAGAAGGCGGTATTGAAAGCGGCGTTGAGCCCCATGTTTCCGTAGGTTGCGCCCCAATCGATGGCCCCCTTCGGATTGTTTACCGTCGTCCATGACTTCGGGCTGCCGCCGACCCCGCGCACTCCAGGGACCTTCGTCTTGATTGCCTGTGGGACTCTCGAAATGGCGTTGGCGCCGTACGCTTCAGCCCATGTCGCCGCACCGCCAACCGACCGTCCTACCCCGGCGGCTACGCCTCCTCCAACGGCAGTCCAGGCCAAGTCCTTCCCAAGGGCAGCAACATCCGCTTCACCGGTGAGTGCGTAGTCCACTCCGAACTTGCCAACCGCGATGACAGCACCAGCAGCGATGCAGGCACCGGCTGAAGCGATCACACAAATACCGAAGCCGACAACCGGAAGCACCCGGTTCTTCCACCCGTCCCAGGTGGCGAAGGTGTCATGGAACCACCCTTTGTCCTCCGCCTGGCTCTTCCGCGCCGCCTCCGCGGCCCGCCGCTCCGCCGCGCGCTTGTCCGCGGCCTTCCTCGCCGCCTCCACCTGCTTCGCGTCGTAGTGGTAGACCTTGTAATGCCGCGGGTTCGCCCGGTATGCCCTGTACTTGCGCTGGGAGTCCGCGTCCGTGCGGGCCGTCTGATGCCAGTCGTAGGAGCCGTTCTTCTTGGTGTAGTAGCCGGTGGTCATGCCCCGTTCCTTGGCCCAGTAGTAGTCCGCGACGCCGTTGCCGCCCACCGGGCCGTCCGGGCGGAGGCCCGTCGGGTCGGACTTGGTGACCGGAGAGTTGTGGGCGTAGCTGTAGGCGTTCATCTGAGCCGGGTCCTGGGGGTCCATGATCGGGTCGACCGAGATGAACTTGCCCAGAGACGGGTCGTACTCACGGGCTCCGACGTGGGTCAGGCCCGACTGGGTGTCGACCGTGCCGCCGACGAAGCCCTGGTCGCTCGGCCAGGTACCGGTCGACGCACTGCGGGCGTTGCCGTAGGGGTCGAGGCGACGGCGGGTGACGAGGCCGGTCGCGGCGGCGATGACGACGAGACCGGTGCCCTGATGGTCGGCACCCTGGAAGTACAGGTCGCCGTCGTCCTGGCGGACCGCGATCGTCTGGCCGGCGAAGGAGTAGTAGCGGGTGCCTTCGACGGCGGTACCGCCGGCCGGGAGCTTCAGTTCCATGCCGGGGAGGTAGAGCGTGGTGCCCGAGAGGTCCTGACGCACGACGCGGTTGCCGTCTGCGTCGTAGAGGAAGGTGGACACTCCGCCGCCCGGTTCGGTGATCTTGGCCGGCTTGCCCTCGGCGTTCCACTCCACCTTCTGGGTGTCCGTGCCGAAGGTGCGGGTGTCCGTGTTGCCGCTCTCGTCGTAGTGGTACGTGGACGTCCGCGGGCCGGCGGGGCCGGTCTCGGTGACCTTGGTGACGGCGTGCGGGCCGGCGGCCTCCTCTCCGTAGGTGAAGGTGCGGGTGGTGTCCTTCGACGCGTCGAGACCCGGGTCGTGCGTGACGTCCTTGGTCCGGTTGCCGATGGAGTCGGTGACGTAGGACTTCCAGTACGAGGCCGGGCCGCCGAGCGGGTTGGCGCCGGGCGCAGCGGCACAGGCCGCGGGGGCCTTGCCGTCCTGCGTACTGCCGACCGTGCCGGAGCCGGTCGCCGCGTCGCCGGTGGCCGCCGGAGTCCACGCCTCGGCGAGGCGCTGCCCGGCGTCGTAGGCGAAGCACTGTACGTCGGCGACGGCCTCGGCGGTGTCCGTGATGGACATGACGTTGCCGGACTGGTCGTAGGAGTAGGCGGTGGCCTTCGCCGGGCCGGTGACGCCCTCGATGTCGACGGTCGAGCCGATCAGCCGGTCGGTGCCCTTCTCGTACGTGAAGGACTGCTGGACCGTGCGGCCATTGCCATTCGACAGGACCAGGCCCTTGAGCTGCCCCGTGGGGGTGTACAGGGTGTCCTTGACGTAGCCGGACGTCGAGCTCATCGTGTCGGGCCGGCGCAGCTCGTCGTACGTGTAGGCGAACGTCTCGACAGGCAGCTTGCCCGCCGCCGGCATGGCCGTGCTGGTGACGTTGCCGTCGAGGCCGTACATGGTGGTGAAGGAGTACGTCCCCTGGAGCTTGCTGTCGACGCCTGCGGCGACGTAGTAGTCGGTCCGCTCGGGCCGGTAGAGCGCGTCACGGGTCTGGACATAGGTGGAGTAGGCCTCGACGCCGTTGACGTACCGGATGGAAGCCCAGGGCTGGCCCAGGTAGCCCGTGTTGTCGTACAGGTTCTCGGTCAGCCTTGTGCCGGTCCCCGCGTCGCCCTCCCAGGTGCCGGTCTCGCGGCCGAGGGCGTCATAGGTGATGGAGATCTTCTTCTCACGTGCGTCCAGGGTCCACTTGGGCCGGTCGAGGTTGTCGTACTCGGTGGTCGTGGTGCCCGCGTCCGGGTCCTGGACGGAGGTCTTGCGCCCGAGCTGGTCGTAGCCGTAGCGCCAGGTGTTGTTCTGGGAGTCGGTGACGGACTCCAGCTGGCCGCGCTTGGTGTATGTGTACCTGATGGTGTCGTACTGGGTGCCGGGGCCGACCGGCTCCGGCGACGTGGTGCGGTAGTGGCGAAGCTCCTTGACCCGCCCGTGGATGTCGTTGATGGTCGTCGTGGGTACACCGCCGACCGGCGGGTCTACGTGCACCGCAGTGCCGTCGTAGGCGGTGGTCGTGCGCCACTGCTCGACGCCGGCGACGAGGGAGATCTCGGCGGTGGTGCGGCCGAGGCCGTCGTACTCGTAGCGGGTCTGTGAACCGGTCAGCCCGTCGGCGACGAGGATCAGCTCGTCCGACGGCGCCTGCGCCGCGTTGTAGGTGGCGTTGGACTTCTTCGTCTTCCCCGTGCCGTCGTACCAGGTGTCGCTGACGAGGCTGGTGCCGCCGGCGCCCGGGCTCTGCGTCTGCCGTGGACGCAGCAGGCTGTCGTAGAGCTGGTAGGTGGCCTCGTACGATCCGTCGTTCCGCAGCGTTTCCGTCTTGACCGCGACCGGCTTGTCACGGTGGACGTTGTAGGAGTACTTGACGCTCGGGGTGGAGGTCTTGGCCCGGTTGGCGTGCCAGACCGAGATGAGCCGGCCGAGCGCGTCGTACGCCAGATCGGTGCGCTTCTTGTTGGGGTCGGTGACGCCGCTGGCCGCGCCCCAGGCGGGGGCGTAGTCGGTGACGGTGACGTGACCCAGCGCGTTGGTGACCGTGGTCCTGGTCAGCAGGCCGTTGGTGTCGGTGTAAGTGGTCCTGGTCGGCTTGAGGTCTGCGTCCTTGACCAGCGTCGGACGGCCGAAGCCGTCGACCTCGGTGGTGCTGGTGACTTGGTAGGTCGGAGTGGTCCCGTCGTGGGCGGTCAGCCGCTCGCTCTTGATGACGTCACCGGCGGTGTTGTACGTCGTCTTCTCGTCACTGACGACCTGCGTCCTGCGGTCCGGGGTGACGCCGCAGTGGACGGTGACGGTCTCCTTGCGGGAGACCTGGTCATAGACGTGCTGGGCCGGGACGTCGGCGTACGAGGGCCGGACGCACTTGTCGTCATCGGTGGTCGTGACGTCGCCGAAGTCGTCGGTGTGCTTCAGGCGGGTGCCGGGGACGGTGGTGTCGTAGGTCGGTACGGACTTGGTCTGGGTCCAGGTGTTGTCGGACTGCAGGTGGTAGACGCGGGTCGCGCCCGGAGCGACGACGGTGGCCTTGGTCGTGGCCCAGGTCTTCGTCTGGGTCGCGGTCTCCGTCTTCCACGGCTCGGTGATCGTCTTGGAGACCGCCTTGCCGCCGACGGCCAGGTCGTAGGCCTGCTCCTCGATCTCGACGCCGGTGAACTCCTTGCTGCCGGTGTACTCGACGCCGGTGGAGTCCTTCACCTTTTCGACACGGGTGCTCGTGGTGGTCCCGGGGAGCTTGTCGCCGTCGAGGCCCTGGAGATAGGTGTAGTCGGTGCGGGACCTCATGGTCTGGCCGTTGCCACCGGTGACGGTGACCTTTCCGTAGCCCTGCCACTGGCTCCAGGTCAGGTATTTCGGGTCGGTGATGCCGTTGGGCTCGGCGTACCGCCAGCCGGCGGGGCCCGCGTAGGCGTAGCGGGTGACGAGGTCGTCGCTGCCGCCCGTGCGGTCGGTGTCGGTGATCTGCTCGACGACGTACTTGTGGAACCAGTCCGTCTTGGCGTCGGCCGCGCCCGGCGGGGTCCAGATGACCGGGTAGCAGCGCTTGGTCGAGGACCCGGGCTGCGGCAGCGTGGTCGGCGTGCACTCGCGGGGCGCGTAGGTGATGTCTAGCTGCGCGCCGGTCTCGCTGGTCACGGTGGTGAGGCGGAAGCGGTAGAACGGGTCGGTGTTGTCGGTGTCGCTGTCGACCCGGTTCATCTTGGGCTCGCCACCGAACGTCACGGACGGCAGCGGGGCGGTGCCGCTGCCGGCCCGGCCCTCGTGGTCGATCTGGGACAGCCAGAGGGACTTGGTGGCGTCACCGTTGTCCGTGAAGAGGTGGGTGAACTTCCAGGAGTCGATGTCGTCGTACTCACCGGCGACCGCGCTGGTACTCATCTGCGTGGTGATTCCGGTGAGCCGCTTGGTCGTCCAGAAGGTTTGGGTGCTCTGTGCCAGGGTGCACTTGGTGTTGGCGGCGCAGTGCCGGTCGACCGGGGTATCGAGCCATCGTGCCGCGTTGGCCGTCGTGAACTTGGCCGGGGCGCAGTCGAACGTCGCGTCCGGAAGGCAGCGCTCGACGGTGGTGAAGACGACGCGCGCCGGAGCCTTGGTGGAGTAGACGGCGTTGTCGCGCTGACCGTAGTCGATGCGCTTGACGAAGCCGGCGCGGTGGTACGCGGTGCCGTTGACGTCCGTCTTGCCGTTCAGGGCGTAGTGGTTGGTCTCCGGCGTGTAGAAGTACGACCTGACGTCGCCGTGCCGGTCCTTGACGTAGTCGAGGTTCCATCGCCAAGCCTGCTTGCAGTGGGCGCTCGCGAAGGTGGCGTTGTAGCAGGGCTCGCCCGAGTCGTCACCGAAGACGGGTGCCGTCCAGGTGGACTGGGTCTCCTCCTTGCCCGTCGTCCAGCCGGGGAGCCGGTTCAGGCCGAAGTAGTACTCCGTACCGTCCGTCGTGGTGATCTTCCAGTACTCGCCGTCGTTGTCACCGTTGCCGGTGGCGTAGGTCGAACCGTTCAGCTTCTGGATCTTGGCGCCGTTGTCGTTGGCGAAGTACCAGCTGCCGTCCTTGTCGCTCTTGACGAGCGTGGACGACTGGCCGTTGAGCATGACGGTGGCGTTGTCGTACGCCCAGCACTGCTCGCCGGATCCGGTGTGGCCGTCGTCGGAGCAGGGTTTGTAGGAGCGCTCGATGTAGTCCGGCTCGTAGCCGAATCCTTCGCCGATCCAGGATCCCTGGTTGTTGGTGGCGGCGGTGCGGCCGTCGGCGGACTGGGACGAGTAGCCGAGCTCGATGTTGGGCGCGATGTCGCCGGGGGTCGGCACGGTGCGCAGCGGATACGACCAGGAGAAGCCGCCCGAGGAGTTGTTGACCGACCAGCTGGCGGAGGGTGCGAGCTGCGTGGCCTTGAAGTTGCCCTTCGCGGAGGAGGCCGTGGGCGTCAGCGCGTACACGACGGTCGTGGGGGCGTTCGCCGAGGTGGCGGTGACATCGGCGCTGACCGTGCGGGTTTGGGTGTCGTTGACGGCGGCGAGGGTCTTCGGGGCGGCCGTACAGTCCTTGCTGCCGGGTGCCGCCGTCAGGACGCAGGCGGGCAGCTGGACCAGGGTGAGCCGGGACCCGTAGGCGCCGCCGGCACCGTCGGCGAAGGCGGAGTAATCGAGGGACAACCGCACCGGTGCGGCGCTGGTTCCGGCGTCGGCGCGCGCGACGGTGAGAAGGGCGGCTCCGCCCCAGGGGGCCGCCTTGTCCCGGCCGAGGGAGGTGATCCTCACCTTGGCGGGAGCGGTGGCCGGCGGTGTGTGCTGCCCCGCGGCCGCGCGGTTCTTCGTAGTCGTGGGTGCGACGGTGACGGGCAGTCCGCCGATGCGGGTCTTGGCCGCCTGCTGGGCGGGGGCCTTCACCGTACGGCCGTCGGCTGCCTTCGCCCAGCCGGAGGCGGCGGACAACGTGACTTCGGCACTGGCTCGAGCAGGCCAGGAGACCTCGCCCAAGGTCTTGACCGCGGCCTTCCTGGCGGCGTCCGCGGGCAGGGGCTTGGCCTTCCCGGCGTGCTTGCCCTTTACGGGGTCAGGGTTCCTGGAGAACCCCGGGAGGCCGGCAGCCTCCGCCTGAGGTGTGACTGCTTGGGCGACGCCGCCCGAGAGGGCCAGCGTCAGGACGAGGACCATGCCGGACAACGCGCTTCTTGGCATGCGCGCGCCCAGCGGTCGACCGCTTTGGGGCATGACGAGACTCCGATGAGAGGTCGGAAGGAAGAAGGAAAAAGTGGTGGCGCCGAACGCCGAACCGGCCGGGCGATCTCCGAGGAGAGCCGCCCGGCCAGGCCGACCGAACTAGAGATTCGGTTCGGGCGTCACGTTGTTCAGCATCGAGATCACGGTCGGAGACAGCCCACCGGCGTAGGCCCGCACCTCGTCCACGGCGCCGGACAGGTACTGGCCGGCCTTCACCGAGCGACCCACCTGGAGCCCGCCGGGGGAGGCCCACCCGGCCGGGTCCTCAACGGTGACCTGAACCGGCTCACCGCCGTCCACGTAGAGCCGCAGGTTCCGCGTCACCGCGTCGTAGACGACCGCCAGGTGGTTGCCGCTGCCCGTCGCGGAGGGCAGGGCGTCAGCGTTCGCCAGCTCCGTTGTCTTGGCCGTGGCGCTGTCTCCGGCGGTCAGTGTGAGCTTGAAGCGCTTGGTCGCACCGTCGTAGCGGACCGCGAGCCGGTCGGTGTTCTGCCCCGGGAGGGACAGGATCGTCTGGGTCGTGGTGGAGTCGACGTTCGTCAACCGCACACGAGCCGCCACCGTGAAGCTCTTGTCGCCGCCCACGACCGGCGCGCTGGTGTACGCGTGGTCGTTGACGCCGTCAAGAACCACGTGGCCGTTGCCGGAGAGAGCCACCGGGTCGCGATGAGCAAGCCTGCGGTAGACCTTCGCCTCGTCGTACAGAGCCAACGGGGCGCCCGTGCTTTCGATGTTCGGCACCTTGCCGTCCACGGCGTCGGTCTCGAAGTCCCAATACGCCTTGCGTGCCGGCCGGACCGTCTGGAATTCGGCGATCTCACCGGTGGTCACGGGTCGGTTGTAGACCCGCACCTGGGACATGTCACCCGCGAAGGGGGCACCGTAGGTACCGTCAATCTTCGCCCGGCCGATCTGGAAGGCACCCGTCGCCGCCCATGAGGTGCTCCGCTCGGCCGTCGCGGTGGCCGTCGGAGTCGCCGGGTCACCGTCGTCCACGTACAACCGGAGCTGCGGCACGGCGGTGTACTTGGTGTCCAACACACCCGTCAGATGGACCCACTCGTCGACCGCGGCGGCGCCGGCGTCGACCCGGGCCGCGTAGCGGGTGTTTGCCGTGCCGTCCGCGTCGGGCGCGGAGAAGGCCCAGGACTTCGTGGCGGCGTCGTAGCCGAGCACGAAGCCGGCCTGGTCGGTGCCGTCCTGGCTGAGAACCGTCATGTCACGGTCGAGGGCCGCCGGCTTGACCCAGGCACTCACCGAGAAGCCCAGCGTCGTGTCGACGACGGAGGCGTCCTCCGCCGGAGCCTGCTCGTCGGCAGTGGTGAGGTAGGCGAGGGACGTACCGTCGAAGCGCGCCACCGGGTCGGACTTGCCGCCCCTGCCGGCCACCTGGAAGGTCACGCCCGTACCGGGGTGGGCAGGGGAGCTGCCCACCTCGTCGAGAGCCTCCGTGCTGCCTTCGGGGTCGGCGAGGCTCCACTGGGCGATCCGCCCGCTCGCGACCAGGAAGCTGTACGTCGTTCGCGCGCTCGTGTGCCCGGCACCGTCGACGGATTCGACCCACAGGGTGTGGCGTCCTGCCCAGGTCGGGGTCCACGTCAGCATCAGGCCGCTGAGGGCGACGCGCGTCGTGGGCGGGGCGTCGTCAAAGCTGTAGCGGAAGCTGGCCACGTCCTTGTCGGCGGGAGTGATCCTGAACACTCCCATGCCGCCGATGCCGTCGCGCCACTGGTTGTCGTCCTTGTACGGCGTGCCCGTGACGATCGGCCTGGCCGGGATGGTTGAGTCGCGCCGTACGACACAGCGGCCGGCACCGTTGGCGGAGCTCCAGGGCCCCCAGGCATCGCCGTCGAAGGCGCGGGCCTGCCAGGAGATCGTGGTGTTCTCTGGGATACCGGACACCCACTTGCCGGCCAGCGCGGTCATGCCGTCGGCGCCATACACGAAGGAGACGTCCGCGACGTTGTTGGCATGCTCGTTGTTCAGGTAGTAGATGTGGCTGGACGGCCGCCAGACACCCGTGCTGTCCGTGCCGTCGCCGTTCCAGTCACCCACGACCGGCTGGTCGCCGACGCTGCCGTAGTGGATCTCGTAGCTGTTACCACCGGCGCTGTTGAAATTGCGGATGTAGAAACGGCTGATCGCTCCGTAGTACATACCGACCGTGTCGAGGCCGTCGCCGTTCCAGTCACCCACCAGCGGGGTCATGCCGTCGGCGCCGTACACGAAGGAGACGTCCGCGACGCTGTTGGTGTGCTCGTTGTTCAGGTAGAACATGTGGCTGCTTGGGCGCCAGACGCCGACGGTGTCGACGCCGTCGCCGTTCCAGTCGCCCACGACCGGGAGGTCGCCCGCGCTTCCGAAGGCGAAGTCGATGTTGTCCGGACCCGCATTGTTGTCCCGCAGGGCGAAGGTCCGCGTTGCCGGGTCGTAGGTACCCAGGGTGTCGAGTCCGTCGCCGTTCCAGTCGCCGACGAGGACCTTCCTGCCCGTGGCGTCAAACGGGATCTGCGCGGTGTTGGGACCCGCGGTCGGCGTGGAGCGCTGGTAGACCATCTTCGTCGTCGGGTAGTACATGGCCGGACCCGTGGGCGCCGGCGGCGCGGTGACCTGGTGGGTGAAGTGCGTGCCCGCGTTCGGTGCCTTGTAGCCGGTCTCCGCGAAGTAGCTCTTCTCGACGTTGGCCGCGTCGCGGTAGAAGACCTGGTACTGCATCTTCACCGGGTCGCTGGACGTCGCCGTGTGATCGGGGTCCCTGGCCTCGGCGCGCAACTGCGGCAGGCCGTCCACGTAAGGCGCCTGAGCCGGGTCGGTGACGCACCTGCCCCCCGGTTCGAGCTCATGGTGGCGTTGGCGACCTGAAGCGGCGGCGTGTTGTAGGTGATCGACAGGTAGGCGTTGCCGCAGATGCGCTTCCATCCCGCGTACGCTGTCTCGTCACCGGCGCGCAGGCCGAAGGACATCGTGTTCCAGCCCCCGGCGGCCGCCGCGCGGACGTCGGTGAGGACCGCGCCGTTGCTGAAGTGGAGGTTCGCCTGGCTGCCGCAGGTGGTCGGCACGATCTTCTGGTTGACCCTCAGCAGCTGGTTGGTCCAGTCGTCGGAGGTGTTGGAGTAGTTGCTGGACTCCGTGACCGTGTAGTTGGCGCCGCCGACCCGGTACAGGTCGATCGGCTCGGCCCGGAAGTCGTTCCAGTAGACCTTCGCCACGCGGGCGGAGAAGGTGCTGCTGAGGATCTGCTTGCCCTTGTAGAAGCCCATGGGGAAGCTGAACAGCAGCCGGCGCACACCGATCCCCGAGCACGAGGCAGGTGTCTGGTCGACGGGGCAGAGGCCCACGCCCGCGTCGCCGGAGTACTTCCAGTCCTGCTCGTTCGGCATGCCCGACATCACGCCCGTCCAGGCGGTGGTGCCGGTGGTGCGTGGGGTCGGGTCGATGACGACCGGATAACCGGTGTTCTTGCCGCGCAGCAGTTTCAGGTCGGGCCTCAGGGTCAGCTTGCCCTTGGCGACGTCGATGCCCACCCTGGCCTTGCGGCCGCCGTCGGCCGCGTCGAGGGCGGGCCTCGGGTGTACGGCGCTCGGTCCGGTGTCCTGCGCGGCCGCGGCACGGGCCGGCGCGACGGGGGCGGCCGAGTCCCACATGGACGCGCTGCCCGACTCGAAGACGGTGCCGCCGACGGCGGAGTCGACGGCCTGGACAGCGCCACCCGGCGTCTCCTTGACGGTCAGCCCCTTCGTCGAGAGGCCGAGTTCCAGGGTGTCCAACTCCGGATTGGCGGCGGCCTCGGCCGTCTTGACGACGAAGTAGTGTGAGAAGCCCTCTATACCCGCGCGGACCACGAGGTCGACGCCGGGCAGCACCTCCGCGTAGGTCGCGGTGTCGGCCTCGACCTTCGGCGTCGGCAGCGCACCGCCGGGCCAGGTGAGGGCGTACTCTCGGCCGATCCGGCTCATCCGGGCGAACGGTCCGTTGCCGCCGCCGGAGAACTCCAGGTCTACGGTCGCGGCTTTCGGAGACCAGGTGCCGTCGCCGTTGTCGACGAGGGTGGCGTCGACGGGCACCCAGCCCTCACCTCGCCGCGTGCGCACAGGCTGGGTGTACTCGCGCGCGCTGAACGACCCGTCGGCGTTCGCGAAAACGTCACGCCGCTCATCACGGAGGCTGGTGACCTCGACGGCGTGACCGCTCTTCTTGGCGGCGGCCTTGGCGAGCTCCTCGCTGGGTGCCTCGCCGCTCTGCGCCGCGGCGGCGACGGCGCCCGCCCGCAGGACGGCGTCCGCCTGTTGTGCGGCGACGACCTCCTGCGCGGTGGCCGGCAAGACTGCAGTGCCGCCCGCGATGACAGCCGTCAGCGTCGTGATGACGGCCCCGTATGTCGCTCTGCGGCGACGTCTTCCCCACCCCATAAGGCCCCCCAGCCTCGTTGAACGTGCACACGGTTCGTGCACGCGACGAGGACGCTACCCAGGCTGCCGGAGGAGCGGTGGGGTGATCTTTTGAATCGAACCGGCAGATCTCTTTCGATTGGTGACATACAAGGCGGCGGCCGCTCACCTCCCCTCCTCCTCACATCGCGCACACAACCGGACGCAGAATGCCAGCTCAGAAGCCCGAAAAAGTCGACCTAGAGACAAAGTGGGGTGCCGATCAAGGGAAATGGCATGTGAACATCACGTGTTCGATTCTTGTACGACTTCGTCAAGTCGTTGGAGATCAGGACACGATGTCCTTCCGCGCGAAGCCCCGGAACGCCAGCGCGAACAGCACCAGGGCGTAGGTCACCGAGATCGCCGTGCCCTTGGCCATGCCCGACCATTCCAGGTGGGGCTGGAGGGCGTCCGCCCAGGCGAACTGCCAGTGGGCCGGGAGGAAGGCGCGCCAGTCGCCGAGGGCGGTGACCGCGTCCAGGACGTTGCCGATGATGGTGAGGCCGACGGCGCCGCCGACCGCGCCGAGGGGAGCGTCGGTGCGGGTGGAGAGCCAGAAGGCGAGGCCCGCCGTGACGAGTTGGGAGACGAAGACGAAGGCGACCACCAGGGCCAGGCGGGGCAGGGCCTCCGCAGCCGGGAGGGAGCCCCCGGTGGGGAGTTGCAGGGGGCCCCAGCCGTAGGCGACCGTGCCGGCGGCCAGGGCGACCAGCGGGAGCAGCAGCATGGCGGCGGCGCTGAAGGCGAGGGCCACCGCGAGCTTGGACCACAGGAGTCTGGCGCGGGGGACGGGTGAGGCGAGCAGGTAGCGCAGGGACGACCAGCCGGCCTCCGAGGCGACCGTGTCCCCGCAGAACAGGGCCACCGGGATGACCAGGAGGAAGCCCGCCGAGACGAAGAGGCAGGTCGCGGCGAAATTGGCTCCGGAGGCGGTCGCCGTGTCCATGAGGGTGATCCGGCCGTTGCGCGCTCCGTCCGGGGAGCCGCCGATGGCGAAGGCGACGATCAGGACGAAGGGCAGCGCGGCCAGGATCAGGCCCATCACCAGCGTCCGGCGGCGCTTCAGCTGGCGTACGGCCTCCACCCGCAGCGGCAGGGTGCGCCCTGGCGCGTATCCGGGAGCGGCTGCGGTGGCGGCGGCGGTCATGCGGTCTCTCCGATCAGGGTCAGGAACGCGTCCTCCAGGCGGCGGTGCGGGCCCACCCCGGTCACCGGCACGTCGAGGCGGACCAGTTCGCCGATCAGGGCGGTGGGCCCGGCCACTCCGGCGGCGTCGAGACGGACCAGCAGGCCGCCGTCCACGCGTACCGCGCCGAGCTTCTCCACCACCGCGTCAGGCACCGGGCCGCCGAGGGTGACGAGCAGGGTGTCGCCGGAGCCGGTGATCTCCGCGACCGGGCCGGCCTGGACCAGACGGCCCCGGTCCATCACCACGAGGTGGGTGCAGGACTGTTCGACCTCGGCGAGCAGATGGCTGGAGACGATGACGGTCCGGCCGCCGGCCGCGTAACGGATCATCACCTCCCGCATCTCACGGATCTGCGGCGGATCGAGGCCGTTCGTCGGCTCGTCCAGGATCAGCAGGTCCGGCAGGCCGAGCGTGGCCTGGGCGAGGGCGAGCCGCTGCCGCATGCCCTGGGAGTAGGTGCGGACGGCGCGCTCCAGGGCGCCGCCCAGGTTGGCGATCCGCAGTGCCTCGTCGAGGTGGGCGTCCTCGGCCGGGCGGCCGGTCGCCTTCCAGTACAGCTCCAGGTTCTCCCGTCCCGACAGGTGCGGCAGGAAGCCCGCGCCCTCGACGAAGGCGCCGACCCGGGAGAGCACCGGCGCGCCCGGGCGGATCGCCTGTCCAAAGACCCTGATCTCGCCCTCGTCGGGGGTGATCAGGCCCATCAGCATGCGCAGCGTGGTGGTCTTGCCGGCGCCGTTGGGTCCGAGCAGTCCGAGGACCTGCCCCTGTTCCACGCGGAAGGACAGGTCGCGGACGCTGTAGCGGTCACCGCCCTTGTACTTCTTGGTCAGGCCGGTGATCTGGAGCGGGACGTCCGCGAGGGCGGGGTCGGGGGCCGGGGCGGCCGTCCGGCGCCGGGCGGTGAGCAGCAGCCCCGCCGCGACGACCGCGCCCGCCGCCGGCAGGCCCCACACCCACCACGGCAGCCCCGCCGCCTGGGTCGTCACGGCCGGCGCGGTCGGCACGGTGAGGGGGCCGCGGACGGCGACGGTGTACGTGGCGGGCGTGGCCGGCGAGGCGTAGCCGAGGTCGGTGGCGGCGAGGACCAGGCGCAGCCGGTGCCCGGCGGCCACCTCGTGGTCGACGGCGGGCAGGGTCAGCGTGACCTCCCGGCCCCGCGCGGCGCCCTCGACCCGGAGGGGGGTGACGAGTTGGGCGGGCAGTACCTGCTGCCGGCCGTCCGGCCCCACGTCGTACACCTTGGCGAAGAGGACGGCCGAGCCGTCGGCGGCGGTGGAGGTGACCCGGACGCGGACGGTCGGTGCGCCGGTGACGCGGATCGGCGCGCTCTGCGGCCGGGCGTCGAACGCGGCGAACTGGCCGGGGAAGTCGAGCGAGAGACCGCCCACGCCGAGCGAGGACAGCTGGGAGAGGCCGCCGCCGAGGCCCGGTACGGCCGACAGGGCGGGCGGGCTGGCGCCGGCCGGGTTGGCGAAGGAACGCGGCGGTCCGGCGAGCGGGACGGAGACGGGCGCCGCGGCGAGACCGGGGTAGCGCTCGGCGGTGGCACCGCGCAGGGTGGCCCGGCCGTCGGTGGAGTCGACGCCTCCGGTACGGCTGACGCGGAAGGCGGGTCCGGTGTCGGCGGACGCGTCCCGCCTCAGGTGGCGGTCGAACCAGGCGGTGATCCGGCCCTGGACGCGCTCGGTCTCGCGGTCGCCGCCGTCGTGGCCGCCGGACGTCCAGTCGACGGCGACGGGCGCGCCGCCCGCGGCGATGGTCCTCGCCATGGCGTCGGCCTGGTCGAGGGTGAAGAGGGAGTCGGCCTGTCCCTGGACGATCAGCGCGGGCACCTTGATGCGGGCGCCGACGGCCGAGGGGCTGCGGGCCTCCAGGAGCGCGCGGGCGGCCGGATCGGGCTTGCCGGACACGGCGACGCGCTGGTAGAGCGCGCACACCTCGGGGCTGAAGCGACCGCAGGCGTCGTGGGCGGGCATCGTCCTCTCCGCTGCCCCGCCCGGCTCCGCGACCCCGCCGCGCTCCGCTGCCCCGCCCGGCTCCCTGCCGCCCTGGCGAGCCGCCGCTGCCCCCGGCTCCTGCGTGCCCGCCGAGAAGAAGATGCCCGCCCACAGCTTCTTGAAGACGCCGTTCGGGAAGAGCGCGTCGGCGAGGTTCCAGTAGGTGATCTGCGGGGCGATGGCGTCGACGCGCGCGTCGTGTCCGGCGGCGAGCAGCGAGACCGCACCGCCGTAGGAGGCGCCCGTGATGCCGACGCGCGGGTCGCCCGGCCTGTCGAGGAGCACCTCCGGGCGGCCGGCGAGCCAGTCGACGAGCCGGCGGACGTCCTTGACCTCGCGTTGCGGGTCGTTGAGGCCGATCTGCCCGCCGGAGGCGCCGAAGCCGCGGGCGGACCAGGTGAGCACGGCGTAGCCGTCGCGGGCGAGCTGCTCGGCCTGGGCGCGGACGTCGTCCTTGGAGCCGCCGAAGCCGTGGCCGACGAGGACGGCGGGGCGACGGCGGTCGCCGGCGCCCGCGGTGAAGTACGAGGTGTCGATCCGTACCCCGTCGAGGTCGAGCATCCGGTCGGCGCGCCGCACGGGCGCGGGTTCGTCGGAGGCGACGGCTGTCCAGGTGCCGGCGCCGCCCGCGAGCAACGCGAGGGCGGCGCCGATGGCGGCCCACCGTGGGAGGCCCGGGCGGGGAGGTCGCAGCTTCATGGGTCGAGCCTAGGCGTCGGCGCGGGTCCGCTCGGCTGCCCGGGGGCGGAGCCCGGCGGCCTCCTCAGGTCGTACGCAGTACCGTCCCCGTACACCAGGCGCGGTACGGCGGTGCGGACGGGAGGTCCGGGTGGAGGTCCAGGTGGAGATCCGGCGGGCGACGACGGTGGCGGAGCTGATGGCGGCGGGGCACCTGTACGACGCGCCGCCGCGGGAGGAGTGGGCCGCGGACTTCCTCGCGGCGCCGGGGCACGTGCTGCTGGTGGCGTACGCGGCGGACGGCTTTCCCGCCGGGTTCGTGTCGGGCGTCGAGATGCGCCATCCCGACAAGGGCGTGGAGATGTGTCTGTACGAGCTGTCGGTGGACGAGGCGCACCGGCGGCGGGGCGTGGGGCGGGCGCTCACGGAGGCGCTGGCGGCCCGGGCGCGGGCGCGGGGCTGTCACGGGATGTGGGTGGGGGTCGATCCGGACAACGGGGCCGCGCTGCGGACGTACGGGGCGGCGGGGGCGGTGGACGAGGGGGCGTTCGCGATGCTGGCGTGGGAGTTCGGCGGTGGCGGGGTGAACGGCCACTGACGCCGTCTTGTGCGGCACATGACAAAGGGGTGACCCTGGGGAGCACCATCACGTCCCCGCGACCGCGCCGGACGCGGTGCCCGTACGCGCCCATGGCCCCACCCCGAGGCCCGTACGGCCCCGGTGCCCCCACGACGAGAGGTTCAGGTGCCCCAGCCGATGTCCTCCACCACCCGCCGCCTCACCGCGCTCATACCCGTGGTCGCGCTCGCCGCCGGCCTCCAGTTCGCCGCCTCCCCCACCGCGCAGGGCACGCCCGTCGGCGACCTGCGGACGGCCCCGGCGTCCGTCGCGATCGACGACAGCTGGATCGTCGTCCTCAAGGACGGTTCCACCCGCGCCGCCGACCTCGGCGTGACGCCGAAGCACGAGTACCGGGCGGCGCTCAAGGGCTTCTCCGCCACCATGTCGCGGGCGAAGGCCGCCGCCCTGGCCGCCGACCCCCGCGTGGCGTACGTCGAGCAGAACGCGACCGTACGGGTCGCCGACACGCAGACCGGCGCGACCTGGGGTCTCGACCGGATCGACCAGCGGGACCTGCCGCTGTCGACGACGTACACGTACGACACCACCGCGTCGAACGTCACCGCGTACATCATCGACACCGGCATCCGCACCTCCCACGCCGAGTTCGGCGGGCGCGCGACGGTCGGCACGGACACCGTCGGCGGCGGGCAGAACGGCCAGGACTGCCAGGGCCACGGCACGCACGTCGCCGGCTCGGTCGGCGGCGCGAAGTACGGCGTCGCCAAGGGCGTGAAGCTGGTGGCGGTACGGGTCCTGGACTGCAACGGCTCCGGCACGACCGCCGGGGTCATCGCGGGCGTCGACTGGGTGACGGCCAACGCGGTCAAGCCGGCCGTCGCCAACATGAGCCTGGGCGGCGGGGCCAACACCTCGCTGGACAACGCGGTGAAGCGCTCGATCGCCTCCGGCGTCAGCTACGCGATCGCCGCGGGCAACGGCAACATCCTCGGCTGGCCCGCGAACGCCTGCAACTACTCCCCCGCCCGCGTCCCCGAGGCCATCACGGTCGGCGCGACCGACTCCGCCGACAAGCGGGCCTCCTTCTCCAACTACGGGACCTGTGTGGACCTGTTCGCGCCGGGCGTGGGCATCACGTCGGCGTGGAAGGACAACGACACGGCGACCAGCACCATCTCCGGCACCTCGATGGCCACCCCGCACACCGCGGGCGTCGCGGCCCTCTACCTCGCCACCCACCCGACGGCCACCCCGGCCCAGGTGAGCAGCGCCCTGGTCGCCAACGCGACCTCCGGCAAGGTCCAGGACCCGAGGACCGGCTCCCCGAACAAGCTCCTGTACGCGCGCTGGTGACCGTCGCGCGCCGATGGCGGCGCGCACTGCCGTCCGCGGCCGGAACAGGCACCGGCCGCGGACGGTCCACAATCGTCACCGTCGCCCGACGGCCGGACCCCCGGCGCCGGCCGAGGCGACGGAGAGGAAGTGACGCCGGTGTCCGGCCTGGATTTCCACGCCCATGTCGCCGCCCGCGGCGACGTCCTGGGCGTCGGTGTCGGCGCGGAGCCCGAGGAGTGGGAGCGACGGCTCGGGAGCGACTTCGTCGACGACCGGGACCGGGCCCTGCTGCGCCGGGACTACGGGCTGGTCGAGCTGTCGTTCCAGCAGCAGCGGGACGGCTCCTGGCCGTGCTTCGGCGTCAGCGTCCCGATCCACCGGCTGCGGTGGGACCCGGAGTCGGCCGTGCCGCCGGCCTTGCGGAGCGCGTACGGCGACTTCGGGCCGTCCGTCCGCCTCGGTGACCTCACGGCCGCCGTCGCAGCCCTGGGCGGCACGGTCGAACCGGACGACGACGGCACGGACGGAGCGGAGGGCGGCGGCACGACCTCGGACTTCCGGCGCTACCGCGTCCGCGAGTCCGGCGTACGCCTCTTCGTCCGTGCGGCACCGGATCTCCCGCCGGCGCTGTCCCCGGTGACACAGCTCAGCGTCTCCCCCGCCTGGTGGGGTGCCGTCACCGGCTGACGGATGCGGGGCCCGGCGACCCGGACGGTTCGGGGGGTCGGGGGGTCGGGGGGTTCGGGGGGCTCGTACGGCACGTACGGCACGTACGGCTCGTACGGCTCGTACGGCTCGTACGGCACGTACAGCTACGACAATTCCGACGGCTCCGGCCCCACCACCCGCCCGAGGAGGCCGTCCTCGGCCGGGTACGGCCGCTCCTCGGGCAGCAGCCGTCCGGCCTCCGGCAGGCGCCCGTCGCGCACCAGACCGTGGATCTCCCGGGCGAGCGGGGTCACGTCACGGATGCCGACGGTCCACTCGTCCGCGTAACGGCGGGACGCCTCCCCGGCCAGGCCCAGTTGCAGCGAGCGGTACGGCAGCGGGCGCAGGTGCGGGTCGCGCTCCGGGTCCCACTGGACCCGGGCCGGTGACCGCTTCAGCTCGCGCTGCCAGGCGGCGCGGTCGGTGTGGAACCCGCGGACGTAGTGGGACAGGCAGGCGTGACGCAGCGCCCACTCGAAGCCCTCGCGGGTGATCTCCACCGCGAGCACCGTCTCCTGGCCCTCCTTCAGTCCCCATCCGCAGCGGTACATCATCCACAGGAACGAGGGCTTGATCCAGGTCATCCGGTCCCGCTTCCACACGGCGGGGAAGCGGCCGTCGCGGGCGGCCGCGAGGCCGATCTCCGGGCGGTACGCCTGGTAGACGGTCACCGTGGTGTCGGTGTGGACGGCGCGGATCTGGTACTTCGGCGGAACGGACATGGCCCCCAGGATGCGCGGTCGCGCGCCCCGGGGGCCAGTCGGTTTCGCGGTGCTCAGTGGTTGCGCGGGAAGCCCAGGTCGACGCCGGCGGGGGCCTCGGACGGGTCCGGCCAGCGGGTCGTGACGACCTTGCCGCGGGTGTAGAAGTGGACGCCGTCGTTGCCGTAGACGTGGTGGTCGCCGAAGAGGGAGTCCTTCCAGCCGCCGAAGGAGTGGTAGCCCACCGGCACCGGGATCGGCACGTTCACGCCGACCATGCCCGCCTCGACCTCCAGCTGGAAGCGGCGGGCCGCGCCGCCGTCACGGGTGAAGATGGCGGTGCCGTTGCCGAACGGCGAGGCGTTGATGAGGGCCAGGCCCTCCTCGTACGTCTCGGCGCGCAGCACGCACAGCACCGGGCCGAAGATCTCGTCCCGGTACGCCTTGGCCGAGGTCGGCACGTGGTCGAGGAGGGACAGGCCGATCCAGTGGCCGTTCTCGTGGCCGTCGACGGTGTATCCGGTGCCGTCGAGGACGACCTCGCAGCCCTCGTCCGCCGCGCCGTGCACGTAGGAGGCGACCTTGTCGCGGTGGGCGGCCGTGATGAGCGGGCCCATCTCGGAGGTCGGGTCGGTGCCGGGGCCGATCTTGATCTTCTCGGCGCGCTCGCGGATCTTCTGCACCAGCTCGTCACCGATCGCGCCGACCGCGACGACCGCGGAGATCGCCATGCAGCGCTCGCCGGCCGAGCCGTACGCCGCCGAGACCGCCGCGTCGGCGGCCGCGTCCAGGTCGGCGTCGGGCAGGACCAGCATGTGGTTCTTGGCGCCGCCGAGCGCCTGGACGCGCTTGCCGTTCGCGGACGCGGTGGTGTGGATGTACTTCGCGATCGGCGTCGAGCCGACGAAGGAGACGGCGGCGACGTCCGGGTGCTCAAGGAGCCGGTCCACGGCCACCTTGTCGCCGTGGACGACGTTGAAGACGCCGTCCGGCAGGCCGGCCTCGGCGAGCAGCTCGGCGATCTTCAGGGACGGCGACGGGTCCTTCTCGCTCGGCTTCAGGATGAAGGTGTTGCCGCAGGCGATGGCGAGCGGGAACATCCACATCGGCACCATCGCCGGGAAGTTGAACGGGGTGATGCCGGCCACCACGCCCACCGGCTGGCGGATCGCGGCCACGTCCACCCGGTTGGACACCTGGGTGGACAGCTCGCCCTTGAGCTGGGTGGTGATGCCGCAGGCCAGGTCGACGATCTCCAGGCCGCGGGCGACCTCGCCGAGCGCGTCGGAGTGGACCTTGCCGTGCTCGGCGACGATCAGCTCGGCGATCGCGTCGCGGTTGGCGTCGAGCAGCGCGCGGAAGCGGAAGAGGATCGTGGTGCGCTGGGCCAGCGAGGAGGTGCCCCAGGTCTGGTAGGCGGCCTTGGCGGCGGCGACGGCGGCGTCGACCTCGTCGACGGAGGCGAGCGCGACGCGGGTGGTGACGGCGCCGGTGGCCGGGTCGGTGACCGGGCCCCAGTTGCCCGACGTGCCTTCGACGGTCTTGCCACCGATCCAGTGGTTGATGGTCTTCGTCATGACGACATGCTCCTTCTGGCTGCTACAGGTGGCGGCGTCGGGCGGTGACGTGCCGGTCGTACTCCTCGCGGGCCCTGACCGCCGACGAGCGGGTGGAGGTCTCGGCCACGGGCACATCCCACCACGCCTGGGCCGGGGGCGGGCCCGACACACTGTCTGCCGTTTCGGTCTCGACGTAGACACATGTGGGAACCGTCGCCCGCCGTGCATCCGCGAGGGCTTCTCGCAGGTCACGCACGGTGCGGGCGCGCAGCACCCGCATGCCGAGGGAGGCGGCGTTGGCGGCCAGGTCGACCGGGAGCGGCGGTCCGGTGAAGGAGCCGTCGGGGGCGCGGAGGCGGTAGTCGGTGCCGTAGCGCTCGGCGCCGACCGCCTCCGACAGGCCGCCGATGGAGGCGTAGCCGTGGTTGTCGAGGATGACGACCTTGATGGGCAGTTCCTCCTGGACGGCGGTGACGATTTCGGTGGGGTTCATCAGGTACGTCCCGTCGCCGACGAGGGCCCAGACGGGCCGGCCGGGGGCGGCGAGGGCGACGCCGATGGCGGCGGGGATCTCGTATCCCATGCAGGAGTAGCCGTATTCGACGTGGTACTGGTCGGCGGACCGGGCCCGCCACAGCTTGTGGAGGTCGCCGGGGAGCGAGCCGGCGGCGTTGATCAGGATGTCGTCCCCGGTGACCAGGGTGTCGAGTACGCCGAGCACCTGGGTCTGGGTGGGGCGGGCGTCTGCGTCGGGTGCGGCGTAGGCGCGGTCGGTCCGGCGCTGCCAGTCCTCCTTGGCGGAGGCCCACCGCGCCGCGTCCCGGTGGTGGCCGCCCAGCCGCTCGGTGAGCGCGGTGAGCCCCTCGCGGGCGTCGGCGACGAGGGACCGGGCGGCCTGCTTGTGGGCGTCGAAGGCGGTGATGTTGAGGTTGAGCAGGGGGGTGTCCGGGCCGAAGAGGGTGCCCGAGGCGGTGGTGAAGTCGGTGTGGCGGGTGCCGACGCCGATGATCAGGTCGCTGGCGCGGGCGAGTGCGTTGGCGGTGGCGGTGCCGGTGTGGCCGATCCCGCCGACGTCGCAGGGGTGGTCGTGGGGCAGGACGCCCTTGCCGGCCTGGGTGGTGGCGACGGGGAGGCCGGCCCGTTCGGCGAGGGTGCGCAGGGCGTCCTCGGCTCCGCTGTACTTCACGCCGCCGCCCGCGATGATCAGCGGCCGTTCCGCGGCTTCGACGGCGTGGACGGCGGCGTCGAGTTCGGCGGCGTCGGGCCGGGGCCGGCGGACGGTCCAGGTCCGCTCGGCGAGGAACTCCTCGGGCCAGTCGTACGCCTCGGCCTGTACGTCCTGCGGCAGGGCGAGGGTGACGGCCCCGGTCTCGGCGGGGTCGGTGAGGACCCGTACGGCGGCGAGCGCGGCCGGGATCAGCGCCTCGGGGCGGGTGATCCGGTCGAAGTACCGCGACACCGGGCGCAGGCAGTCGTTGACCGACACCTCGCCCGCGTAGGGCACTTCGAGCTGCTGGAGGACGGGGTCGGCGGGCCGGGTGGCGAAGGTGTCGCCGGGCAGCAGCAGCACGGGCAGCCGGTTGACCGTGGCGAGTGCGGCGCCGGTGACGAGGTTGGTGGCGCCGGGGCCGATGGAGGTGGTGACGGCGTGGACCTGGAGGCGGCGGGACTGGCGGGCGTAGCCGACGGCCGCGTGCACCATGGCCTGTTCGTTGCGTCCCTGGTGGTACGGCATGAGGCCGGGGTGTTCGACGAGCGCCTGCCCGATGCCGGCGACGTTGCCGTGGCCGAAGATGCCCCAGGTGGCGGTGAACAGCCGCTGCCGTACGCCGTCGCGTTCGGTGTGCTGCGCGGCGAGGAAGCGCACCAGTGCCTGGGCGACGGTCAGGCGGCTCACTCGTATCCCTCCGTGTGGTCGGGGTGGAAGCTGATCCGCCATTCCCGCTCGGGCCCGGGGCCCGCCATGACGTTGAGGTAGTACAGCGGGTGGCCGGGCTGGGCGATGGACGGGCCGTGCCAGCCGTCCGGTACGAGGACGGCGTCGCCGGTGCGGACCTCGGCGAGGAGTTCGGCGCCGCCGGGGCGTGAGGGGGTGATCCGCTGGTAGCCGTAGCCGCCGTCCTCGCGTCGCGGATCGCGGCTCCCGGAGAAGACCTCGTAGTAGTAGATCTCCTCCAGGACGGATTCCCGGCCGGGGTGGTGCTCGTCGTGCTTGTGGGGCGGATAGGAGGACCAGTTGCCGCCCGGGGTGACCACCTCGACGGCGATCAGCCGGTCGCAGTCGAAGGCGCCTGCGGCGGCGAAGTTCCGCACCTCGCGGGCGCGGTTGCCGCTGCCGCGGATCTCGACGGGAACCTCCGGCGCGGGGCCGTAGCGGGCGGGGAGTCGTCGCTCGCACTTCGCTCCTGCCAAAGCGAAGCGGCCTCCCGCACCGGAGGCGATCTGGGCGTGGGCGCTCCTCGGCACATAGGCGAAGTCCGAGACCCCGTCGAACACGTCGGCCCGGCCCACGAGTTCGATGATTTCCCCGTCGACGCGCACCGTACCGCCCCCGGACAGCGGAAGCACCACCCATTCGCTGTTCCCCGTCAGGTACGTGTGGGTCCCGCCGGGCGGGAGGTCGACGACCCGCAGCGAGCTGTGCGTCCAGCCGGCCCGCTCGGGGTCGATGTCGACGGCGTACGGGCCGCGGGCGGCCGTCCCGGCGGGCAGGTGGAGGGAGGGCGTCGAGCGCGTGGTGTCCATGGTCCTCTCCCTACCCGTCGACCGGGCGGCTCTCGCGGTGGCGCGCGGGGACGGAGCCGGTTCCGGTGGCGAGGGCGAGGGCGATCTCGTCGTCGTGGGGCATCGCGGGCGCGCAGGCGAGCCGGCCGGCGACGATCGCGCCCGCCGCGTTGGCGTAGCGCAGCGCCTCCTCCAGGTCGCGGCCGGCGAGCAGGGCGTGGGCGAGTGCCCCGCCGAACGCGTCGCCCGCGCCGAGGCCGTTGACCACCTCGACCGGCAGCGGCGGGACCTCGGCCGCGGTGCCGTCGGCGGCCAGCGCGAGGACGCCCTTGGGTCCCTGCTTGACGACGGCGAGCCGCACTCCGGAGGCGAGCAGGGCGCGGGCGGCGGCGTAGGGCTCGCGTTCGCCGGTGGCGACCTCGCACTCGTCGGCGTTGCCGACGGCGACGGTGGCGTGCCGCAGGGCCTCCCGGTAGAGCGGGCGGGCCTCGTCGGCCGGAGCGGGGCCGTCCCACAGGGCGGGCCGCCAGTCCAGGTCGAGGACGGTGAGCGCGTCCGGGGCCGCGCCGTCGGCCCGTTCCTGGAGCGCGCCGAGGGTGGCGGCCCGGCTGGGCTCGGCGCTCAGGCCGGTGCCGGTCACCCAGAGGGCGCGGGCGGCTCGCAGGGCGGGCAGGTCCAGTTCGTGGAGGTGGATCTCCAGGTCGGGGGCCTTGGGGCGGCGGTAGAAGTGGATCGGGAAGTGGTCGGGCGGGAAGATCTCGCAGAAGGTGACCGGGGTGGGGTACTCCGTCACGTCCGTGACCCAGCGGTCGTCCACCCCGAACGCCCGCAGCTCGCGGTGGAGGTAGTCGCCGAAGGGGTCGGCGCCGGTGCGGCTGACCAGAGCGACGCTCCGTCCGAGGCGGGCGGCGGCGACGGCGACATTGGCCGGTGAGCCGCCGAGGAACTTGCCGAAGCTCTCCACCCGGGCCAGCTCCACCCCGGTCTGCAGCGGGTAGAGGTCCACGCCGAGGCGGCCCATCGTGATCAGGTCGTACGGTCGGTCGTACGGCTCCGCCGTCATGCCACGCACCTCTCCTCGGCCCCGCCGGGGGCCCACGTCCCAGGTCTATCCACGGCTCCCTGCCCTGTCAACGCCGTGCCCGTGGGCGGGGACGCGGGTCCGGACGGTGTCTTGACGCTCGTCGCGGACCCCATCCAAGGTTGCATGCATGACGAACCCGACGAACCGGTCGCCGCTGTCCCGTATCCGCATCGGTTCCGCCCCGGACTCCTGGGGCGTGTGGTTTCCCGACGACCCCCTCCAGGTGCCCTGGCAGCGGTTCCTCGACGAGGTGGCGAGCGCCGGTTACGAGTGGATCGAGCTCGGCCCGTACGGCTATCTGCCCACCGACCCGGCGCTCCTCGCCGAGGAGACCGCCCGCCGGGGCCTGAGGGTGTCCGCGGCGACGGTCTTCACCGGGCTTCACCACGGCCCGGCGGTCTGGGAGCGGACCTGGGCGCACGTGGCGGAGAACGCCGCACTGGCCCAGGCGATGGGCGCGGAGCACCTGGTGGTGATCCCCTCCTTCTGGCGGGACGACCGCACGGGCGAGGTCCTGGAGGACCGCACCCTGACCTCCGAGCAGTGGCGGCACCTGACCGGCTTGACGGAGCGGCTCGGCTCCGAGGTCCGGGAGCGCTACGGCCTGCGGGTCGTCGTCCACCCGCACGCCGACACCCACATCGACGGCGAGGAGAACGTCTCCCGCTTCCTGGACGCCACCGATCCGGACCTGGTCGCGCTCTGTCTGGACACCGGTCACTACGCCTACTGCGGCGGGGACAGCGTCAAGCTGATCGAGACCTACGGCGAACGCATCGGCTACCTCCACCTCAAGCAGGTCGACCCGGCGGTCCTCGCCGAGGTGGTCGCCGAGGAGGTGCCGTTCGGCCCGGCGGTGGCGCGCGGCGTGATGTGCGAACCGCCGTCGGGGGTGCCGGCCCTGGAGCCGGTCCTGGCCGCCGCGCAGGCCCTGGACGTGGACCTGTTCGCGATCGTGGAGCAGGACATGTACCCCTGTGATCCGGACAAGCCCTACCCCATCGCGGTGCGCACCCGCCGTTTCCTCCGCTCCTGCGGCGCCTGATCTCTTGCGTCAGTCGCGTCACGTCCGTCGCCCCTTCGTCACGCTTATCTCGATTACGCGGGTTTTCCGTCACAGCCGGTCGACAGGCGTTCTCCTCCCGTCCGAAGCGGGCGTTCACCGGGCACAGGCTCAGTGATCACCAGCCAGTGATCGCCAGTGACCACCAGTGACGCCCGCCAGCTCCCCCGACGGAACCCCCGCCGCCGCTGCCGGGCACGCAGGAGAGGTGCCACGCATGACGGACAGAAGGCTCTGGTCGTACAAGGACATCGCCGCGCACATCAAGGTGCAGCCGGACACGGTCCGCTCCTACCGGAAGCACGGGCTGCTGCCGGCCCCCGACCACGTCGAGTCGGGCAAGCCCTACTGGTACGCGGACACCATCCGCGCCTGGGTGGCCAAACGGCCAGGGAACCGGAACCGCCGGGACTGACCCCCGCCCCGGCGTCCGTCCTCCAGGGCCCCCGGGCGCTATCCGGTCTTCTGCGGCACCCGCTCCGGCGCGGGTGCCCCGGGTATCGCGCCGCCCTCGCTGATGCCGAAACGGTCGTGGAAGCGGCGCAGCGGCCCGGGGGCCCACCAGGTGAGGCGCCCGGTCAGCTTCATCACGGAGGGGACGAGCAGGCTGCGCACCACCATGGCGTCCATGAGGACCGCGAGGGCGACGCCGAGGCCGAGCATCTTGGTGTTGGTGACCCGCGAGGTGCCGATGGCCACCATCACCACGGCCAGGATCACGGCCGCCGCGGTGATCAGCCCGCCCGTGCGGCGCAGTCCGAAGCGGACGGCGTGCTCGTGGTCGCCGGTGGCGTCGTACTCCTCCTTGATGCGGGAGAGCAGGAACACCCCGTAATCCATGGACAGTCCGAAGGCCACGCAGAACATCAGGACGGGCAGGGTGGTCTCGATGTCCCCGGTGGGGGTGAAGCCGAGCGGGCCGGAGAGGTGGCCGTCCTGGAAGACCCAGACGGCCGCGCCGAACATGGCCGTGAGGCTGAGCGCGTTGAGCACGACCGCCTGGAGCGGGATGAGCAGGCTGCCGGTGAGCAGGAAGACGAGCACCAGGGTGACGACGACGATGATGCCGGCCGCCCAGGGCAGCCGCTCGCCTATGGCGTCCTTGGAGTCGACGAGCACGGCCGCGGCGCCGGTGACGGAGGTGTCGAAGGGGGCCTCGGCCGCGCGCAGTTCGCCGACCACCCGCTGGGCCCCGGCGCCGACGCCCTCACCCTCGGGGACGACCGTGAAGTAGGCGTGGGTCCGCTCGCCGGATCCGGAGGTGACCGGCCCGTCCACCCGCGCGACGCCGTCGAGCCGCTCGATCCGCTCCCGGTACGCGGCGTACTGCCCGGGAGTGGCGGAGCCCTCGGCGAGCACCGTGAGCGCCCCGCCGGGGCTGCCGGGGAAGCCCTCGCGCAGCTGGTCCTGGACGACCCGGGACTCGGCGGCGGCCGGGAGCTGGCGGTCGTCGGCGGTGCCGAACCGCACGCCGAGGAAGGGCAGTCCGAGCAGCACGAGTCCGGTGGCGGTGGCGACGGCGAACAGCGGTGCCCGCCGCATCACCAGGGCCGCGGTCCGCGCCCAGCCGACGCCGCCCTCCTCCTCCGCCCCCGCACGGGCGCCCGCACCGGCCCGCGCGGCCAGGTCCACGTCCGTCGCCGCACCCGAACCGGCGCCCGGCCCGGCGCCCGGCTCGGTGCCACCGGCGCCCGCCCGGGGCGCGCGCCGGAAGACCCGGCGCAGGTCCAGGGCGTTGACCCGGTCGCCGAGCAGCACGAGCGCGGCGGGCAGCAGGATCAAGGCCGCAGCGGCGGCGAGGAGGACGACGGCGATGCCGGCGTAGGCGAAGGAACGCAGGAAGTACTGCGGGAAGACCAGCATCGCGGCGAGCGAGACGGCGACGGTGAGGGCGGAGAACAGCACGGTCCGCCCCGCGGTGCGCAGGGTGGTCGCGACGGCGGTCCTGGTGTCGGCGCCCGCGGCCAGCTCCTCGCGGAAGCGCCGGACCACGAACAGGGCGTAGTCGATGGCGAGTCCGAGGCCGAGGGCGGTGGTCAGGTTCTGGGCAAAGACGGAGACGTCGGTGAACTCGGTGAGGCCGCGCAGCACGGCGTTGGTGCCGAGGATGGCGACGATGCCGATGCCGAGCGGGAGCAGGGCGGCGACGGCGCTGCCGAAGACCATCACGAGCAGGACGAGGGTGACGGGCAGGGCGATCAGCTCGGCCCTGAGCAGGTCCTCCTGGATGGTCGTCTGCATCTCGTGGCGGACGGCGAGCGGACCGCCGACGGAGACCTCCACGGGTCCGTGGCTGCCGCGGAACTCGGGGGCGAGTCGCTCCAGGGTCTCCCCCGCGGCCTTCTCGTCGCCGTCGATCCGGGCCGCGATCACGGCCTGGCGGCCGTCCTCGGAGCGCAGCGCGGGGGAACCGGTCGCCCAGTACGAACCGACGCCGTCGACGTCCGGCCGGGCGTCGAGCCGCTCGGCGAGCCGCCGGGCCTCGGCGGCGACGGCCGGGGCGTCGACCCCGGCGTCGCCCGCGTCGACGAGCAGCAGCAGATTGGGCTGGGAGGCGGGGAACTCGCGCTCCAGGACCTCGACCGCGTACGTGGACTCGGCGTCCGGGTCCTCCCAGCCGCCGCTGCCCATCCGGTCGGCGACGCCGCCGCCCGCGAGGACCGCGAGCGCGGTCAGGACGAGGGCGACCAGCAGCGTCAGACGTGGCCGCGCCGTCACGAACCGCGTCCAGCCGCCGGGTGCACCCCCGGTCAGCTGCCTTTTCTTGACTTCGGTCATGACGCGGTGTCCCCTTCACCATGACCCGTGCGCGCGCTCTCCCGGCGGGGCGCAGGGGTCGCCCATTGCCCAATAGACTGACAAACACGAGCGATCACTCGCGTTCCCTAAGAATGCGAGCGACCTCTCGCGTTTGTCAATCGCGTTCAGAGAGCTGGGGACGACAGCCATGCCCGAGGACAGGCCCGCGGAGAAGTCCGGGGAGAGGACCGGGGAACCGAAGCCGCGCCGCCGCCAGGCCCGCGGCGAGCGCCGGATCGCTCAGCTGCTCCAGGCCGCCGCCGACGTCTTCTGCGCCTACGGCTACACGGCGACCAGCACCAACGCGATCGCCCGGGAGGCGAGCGTCTCCCCCGGCACGCTCTACCAGTACTTCCCGAACAAAGAGGCCATCGCCCTCGAACTCGGCGACCGGCTGCTCGCCCAGATGCGGGAGGCCCACGGCCAGGCGTTCACACCCGAGAACCTCGCCCTTCCGCTGCCCGAGCTCCTCGACGCCGTCCTCGACCCGCTGATCGAGTTCAACTGCCAGAACCCGGCCTTCCTCGCCCTCATGCACGGCTCCGAGATCCCCGGCCGGATCGCGGAGGAGCACGACGCCCTGCACGCCTCGCTGCTCGCCCGGGTCGGAGACCTGCTCGGCCACTACCTGCCCGACGGCGACCCGGCCCAGCACGCCCGGATCGCCGACATGACCTTCGCGATCGTGAAGGCCGGACTCGCTCTGATCCTGGCCGCACCCGAGGGACCCGAGCGGGACGCCGTGATCACCGAGACGAAGACGGTGCTGCTGCGCTACCTCGACCCGGTCATCGGCCGCGCGCTCACCACGATCCCGAGCCCGTGACCAGCCCGGCGGGCGGCGGGGGCCCGGACGCCCGCCGGGCCCGCAGCCTCAGCGCGAGCAGGGGGAGGGCGAGCACCGAGACCACAGCGCACCGGCAGGACGGCGCCGAGGACGGTGCCGGTGAGCGCACCCGCATGAACACACCCCGATGAACACGCCCGGTTCACCGGGCTTCGCCCGGCCGAGGACGTCGGGGCCGCTCAGGGTGCCGAGGACGGTCACGAAGACGGCGAGCGGGACGGGAAGCATCGGCCACGCGACGGGCCGGCAGCGGCGCCAGGACGGCGACCGCCGAGATCAGGATCAGCACGGTCATGGACTCCGGCCCGGCACCTGGAGCGGACACGCATGCAATCCATACCCCCTAGGGGTATAATCTATGCTAGTACGGCGTACGGCCCCGCGCACCGGCGGGGCCCCGCACCGCAACGCCCCCAGAGGAGAACGTCATGACCGCCGAGACGAAGACCGAACTGACCACCGTCTACCAGGTCAAGGGCATGACCTGCGGCCACTGCGAGGGCGCGGTCACGAGCGAGATCTCCGAGATCGACGGCGTCTCCTCCGTCAAGGCCGTGGCGGCCACCGGACAGGTCACCGTCGTGTCCGCCGCCCCGCTGGACGAGGAGGCCGTCCGCGCCGCCGTCGACGAGGCCGGGTACGAACTGGTCGGCCGCGCCTGAGCCCGCCGCTCGCCGCAAGCCCACCGCAGGGCCGTACGGTTGCTCCGTACGGCCCTGCACCCGTTGGGAAACACTGATGACCTCCACGATCACCGAGCTGACGATCGGCGGGATGACCTGCGCCTCCTGCGCGGCCCGCGTCGAGAAGAAGCTCAACCGGATGGACGGGGTGACGGCGACCGTCAACTACGCCACCGAGAAGGCGCGCGTCGAACACCCCGCGGAGGTCACGGTCGGCGACCTGATCGCCACCGTCGTCCGTACCGGCTACACCGCCGAGGAACCCGCACCGGAACCGGAACCGGAGGAGCCACGCCCGCAGGAGGGCACGGACCCCGCTGCCGTACGGGACGAGGACCCGGAGCTCGCCTCGCTGCGGCAGCGGCTCACCGTCTCGGCCGTCCTCGCCCTGCCCGTCGTCCTCCTGGCGATGGTCCCCGCCCTCCAGTTCGAGCACTGGCAGTGGCTCTCCCTCACCCTCGCCGCCCCGGTGGCCGTCTGGGGCGGGCTGCCCTTCCACCGCGCCGCCTGGACCAACCTCCGGCACGGCGCGGCCACCATGGACACCCTGGTCTCCGTCGGCGCCCTCGCCGCCTTCGGCTGGTCGCTGTGGGCGCTGTTCCTGGGTGACGCCGGCATGCCGGGCATGCGGCACGACGTCGGCCTCACCGTCGCCCGCGAGCACGCCGCGGGGACGATCTACCTGGAGGTCGCCGCCGGAGTCGTCACCTTCATCCTGCTCGGCCGCTACCTGGAGGCCCGCGCCAAGCGGAAGGCCGGTGCCGCCCTGCACGCCCTGCTGCGGCTCGGCGCCAAGGACGTGGCCGTGCTGCGCGACGGCGCGGAGGTACGGATCCCGGTGGCCGCCCTCGCGGTCGGCGACCGCTTCGTCGTACGGCCCGGGGAGAAGATCGCCACCGACGGCACCGTCACCGAGGGCGCATCCGCCGTCGACGCGTCCCTGCTCACCGGCGAGTCCCTCCCCGTGGACGTCACCCCCGGCGACCCCGTCACCGGCGGCTGCGTCAACACCTCCGGACGGCTGGTCGTACAGGCCGGCCGGGTCGGCGCCGACACCCAGCTGGCCCGGATGGCGCGGCTCGTCGAGGACGCCCAGAACGGCAAGGCCGAGGTGCAGCGGCTCGCCGACCGGATCTCCGCCGTCTTCGTGCCCGTCGTCCTCCTCGTCGCCCTCGGGACCCTCGTCGGCTGGCTCCTGCTGACGAGCGACATCACGGCCGCCTTCACGGCCGCGGTCGCGGTGCTGATCATCGCCTGCCCGTGCGCCCTGGGGCTCGCCACCCCGACCGCCCTCATGGTCGGCACCGGCCGCGGCGCCCAGCTCGGGATCCTCATCAAGGGCCCCGAGGTCCTGGAGTCCACCCGCCGCGTCGACACCGTCGTCCTGGACAAGACCGGCACCGTCACCACCGGCCGCATGGAGCTCGTCGGCGTGCACGTGTACGGCGGCGCCTACGGCACGGGGCGCGCCGACGAGACCGAGCTGCTGCGGCTGGCGGGCGCCCTGGAGCACTCCTCCGAGCACCCGGTCGCCCGCGCCGTCGCGGCCGGCGCCGCCGCCCGGGTGGGCGAGCTGCCCGTACCGAAGTCCTTCGAGAACGTGCCCGGACTCGGGGTGCGCGGCTCCGTCGACGGGCATCTGGTGGTCGTCGGGCGGGCCGCCCTGCTCGCGGCCGAGGGGATCGAGGTGCCCGGCGAGCCGCGTCCGGGAGTCGTGCACGTCGCCTGGGACGGGCGGGCCCGCGGCACCCTGACGGTCGCCGACTCGGTCAAGGAGACCAGCGCGGAGGCGGTCGCCCGGCTGCGCGCCCTGGGCATGCGGCCGGTGCTGCTCACCGGGGACGGCCGGGCCGTGGCCGAGGAGGTGGCGGCGGAGGTCGGCATCGACGAGGTGATCGCCGAGGTGCTGCCGCAGGAGAAGGTGGACGTGATCCGGCGCCTCAGGGCCGAGGGCCGCACGGTGGCGATGGTGGGTGACGGGGTGAACGACGCCGCGGCGCTCGCCGCGGCCGATCTGGGCCTGGCGATGGGCACCGGCACGGACGCGGCCATCGAGGCGAGCGATCTGACCCTGGTCCGCGGGGACCTGCGGGTCGCGGCGGACGCCATCCGGCTCGCCCGGCGGACCCTGGCCACGATCAAGGGCAACCTCGGCTGGGCCTTCGGCTACAACGTCGCAGCGCTGCCGCTCGCCGCGGCCGGTCTGCTCAACCCGATGATCGCCGGACTCGCGATGGCCTTTTCGTCCGTATTCGTGGTGACCAACAGCCTGCGGCTGCGCCGCTTCCGCTGACGTCTCCCCACGAATTCACCTCCATGTGATGCACAGGACCTTCACAAAGAGACCTAGATCACAGATATTTGGGGGTAACCATCTGGGCTGTTCGCGAGTCTAAGTGGGCGATGCCAAGAACGTCTTGGGGGACGTTCATGGGATGTCTTGGGGGACGTCCCAGGCAAGCGCGGCCGGGGCACGTGCACCGGGGAGCTTTGAGCGGCCCTCCCGTACGTACCCCGGCAGACCGCGCGAGCAGACGCCCGGCCCGGATCCCGTGGGGGGAATCCGCACCGGGGATATGGAAAGCGCCCCGCTCGCCGACCCGTGGGGGGATCGGCGGCGGGGCGCTTTCGCCATCCGCGGCGGCTGAGGTCAGCGGGCGTCGGCCGGGACGAAGTCGCGCTCGACCACGCCGGTGTAGATCTGGCGCGGGCGGCCGATGCGGGAGCCCGGCTCCTTGATCATCTCGTGCCACTGGGCGATCCAGCCCGGGAGGCGGCCGAGGGCGAACAGCACGGTGAACATCTCGGTGGGGAAACCCATCGCGCGGTAGATCAGACCCGTGTAGAAGTCCACGTTCGGGTAGAGGTTGCGCGAGACGAAGTAGTCGTCGGAGAGCGCGTGCTCCTCGAGCTTCAGCGCGATGTCCAGCAGCTCGTCGGACTTGCCGAGCGCCGACAGGACGTCGTGCGCCGCCGCCTTGATGATCTTGGCGCGCGGGTCGAAGGACTTGTACACCCGGTGGCCGAAGCCCATCAGGCGGACGCCGTCCTCCTTGTTCTTCACCTTGTTGATGAAGGAGTCGACGTCGCCGCCGTTGGCCTGGATGCCCTCGAGCATCTCCAGGACCGACTGGTTGGCGCCGCCGTGCAGCGGGCCCCACAGGGCCGAGATGCCGGCGGAGATCGAGGCGAACATGTTCGCCTGCGAGGAGCCGACCAGACGCACGGTGGAGGTCGAACAGTTCTGCTCGTGGTCCGCGTGCAGGATCAGCAGCTTGTCGAGCGCGGAGACCACGACCGGGTCGAGCTCGTACTCCTGGGCCGGGACCGAGAAGGTCATCCGCAGGAAGTTCTCGACGTACCCGAGGTCGTTGCGCGGGTAGACGAAGGGGTGGCCGATCGACTTCTTGTACGCGTACGCCGCGATCGTCGGCAGCTTGGCGAGCAGCCGGATCGTGGAGAGGTGGCGCTGCTTCTCGTCGAACGGGTTGTGGCTGTCCTGGTAGAAGGTGGACAGCGCGGAGACCACGGAGGACAGCATCGCCATCGGGTGCGCGTCCCGCGGGAAGCCGCGGAAGAAGTTCTTGACGTCCTCGTGCACCAGCGTGTGCTGGGTGATCTCGTTCTGGAACGTCGCGAGCTCGTCCGACTTCGGCAGCTCACCGTTGATCAGCAGGTACGCCACCTCCAGGAAGGTGGACTGCTCGGCCAGCTGCTCGATGGGGTAGCCGCGGTACCGCAGGATGCCCTTCTCGCCGTCCAGGTAGGTGATGGCGGATTTATAGGCGGCGGTGTTGCCGTACCCGCTGTCCAGGGTGACCAGACCGGTCTGGGCTCGGAGCTTCCCGATGTCGAAGCCCTTGTCGCCGACGGTGCTCTCGACCACCGGGTAGGTGTATTCACCGTCCGCGTACCGCAGTACTACAGAGTTGTCGCTCACGTCATCCCTCACCGACGTAGTGCCTCTTCTTCGAGGTGCCCTGACTGTCTCTACCATCCCCCATTTGGCTCAGGAGAGTGCACTCGGGGTCGACCATTGGGCCAATCGGCGGCACTCAGTGCCGCCAACCTGCTCATCCTGCCCCCTTCGCCCCGGTTCCGGAAGTCCTCCGTGATCTTTCACACGAGGGTGCCCCCTGTGAGCCGGTGCGCGAGTGCGGTAAAGCGGCGCCCGGCCGAGACCGTACGCACCGCCTGTGCGATCGCCCGGCGGGAGCCCACCAGGACGACGAGCTTCCGGGCCCGGGTGACGGCCGTGTAGAGCAGGTTCCGCTGGAGCATCATCCAGGCACTCGTGGTGACCGGGATCACCACGGCCGGATACTCGCTGCCCTGCGAACGGTGGATGGTCACGGCGTAGGCGTGGGCCAGCTCGTCCAGCTCGTCGAAGTCGTACGGCACCTCCTCGTCCTCGTCGGTGCGCACGACGAGCCGCTGCTCGACCGGGTCGAGGGAGGTGACGACGCCCACGGTGCCGTTGAAGACGCCGTTGGCTCCCTTCTCGTAGTTGTTGCGGATCTGGGTGACCTTGTCGCCGACGCGGAAGACCCGGCCGCCGAAGCGCTTCTCCGGCAGGTCGGGGCGGGCCGGGGTGATCGCCTGCTGGAGCAGCCCGTTGAGCGCGCCCGCACCGGCGGGGCCCCGGTGCATGGGGGCGAGGACCTGGACGTCCCGGCGCGGGTCGAGCCCGAATCTGGCGGGGATCCGGCGGGCCGCGACCTCCACGGCCACCCGGGCGGCGTCCTCGGTCTCCTCCTCGGCGAAGAGGAAGAAGTCGGGAAGGCCGGTCGTCAGGGGCGGCTCGCCGGCGTTGATCCGGTGCGCGTTGGTGACCACTCCGGACTGCTGGGCCTGCCGGAAGATCCGGGTCAGCCGGACCGCCGGGACCGGGCCGCCCGGGGCGAGCAGGTCGCCGAGCACCTCGCCGGCGCCCACCGAGGGCAGCTGGTCCACGTCCCCGACCAGGAGCAGATGGGCACCCGGCGCCACCGCCTTGACCAGCTTGTTCGCGAGGAGCAGGTCCAGCATGGACGCCTCGTCGACCACGACCAGGTCGGCGTCGAGCGGCCGGTCCCGGTCGTAGGCGGCGTCGCCGCCCGGCTTCAGCTCCAGGAGCCGGTGGACGGTGGACGCCTCGGCCCCGGTCAGCTCGGCCAGCCGCTTGGCGGCCCGGCCGGTCGGCGCCGCGAGCACCACCTTGGCCCGCTTCGCCCGGGCCAGCTCCACGATCGACCGGACCGTGAACGACTTGCCGCAGCCGGGGCCGCCGGTGAGCACGGCGACCTTACGGGTCAGGGCGAGGCGCACGGCCTCCTCCTGCTCCGGCGCGAGGGAGGCCCCCGTCCGGTCGGCGAGCCAGGCCAGCGCCTTGTCCCAGGCCACGTCCTGGAAGGCCGGCATCCGGTCCTCCGCGGCGCCGAGCAGGCGCCGGACCTGCCCGGCGAGGGACAGCTCGGCCCGGTGGAAGGGGACCAGGTACACGGCCGTGACCGGCAGCCCCTCCGGGCCCGGCACCTTCTCCCGCACGACCCCCTCGGGGTCCTCGGCGAGCTCCCCGAGGCAGTCGATGACGAGGCCCGTGTCGACCTGGAGCAGCTTGACCGCGTCGGCGATCAGCCGCTCCTCGGGCAGGAAGCAGTGGCCTTGGTCGGTGGACTGCGACAGCGCGTACTGCAGGCCGGCCCGCACCCGGTCGGGGCTGTCGTGCGGGATGCCGACGGCCTGGGCGATCCGGTCGGCGGTGAGGAAGCCGATGCCCCAGACGTCGGCGGCGAGCCGGTAGGGCTGGTTCCGCACGACGGAGATCGAGGAGTCCCCGTACTTCTTGTAGATCCGCACGGCGATGGAGGTGGAGACGCCGACGCCCTGGAGGAAGACCATCACCTCCTTGATCGCCTTCTGCTCCTCCCAGGCCGCGCCGATCAGCTTCGTCCGCTTGGGGCCGAGCCCGGGCACCTCGATGAGCCGCTCCGGCCGGGTCTCGATGACGTCGAGGGTGTCCGTCCCGAAGTGGTCGACGATCCGCTCGGCTATGCGCGGGCCGATGCCCTTGATGAGGCCGGAGCCGAGATAGCGGCGGATGCCCTGGACGGTGGCGGGCAGGACCGTCGTGTAGTTCTCCACGGTGAACTGCCGCCCGTACTGCGGGTGGGAGCCCCAGCGGCCCTCCATCCGCAGCGACTCCCCCGGCTGGGCGCCCAGCAGCGACCCGACGACCGTGAGGAGGTCACCGGAACCCCGGCCGGTGTCGACACGGGCGACGGTGTACCCGTTCTCCTCGTTGGCATAGGTGATCCGCTCCAGGACACCTTCGAGCACCGCGAGATTGGACATGATCCGACGGTAGCGAAGGGCTCGGACACCGCGCGGTCCCTGTGGACAACCACCTGTGGACAACCACCTGTGGACGACGCCCGGCGGACTCCGGCCCGGGGCACTGCACCCGGTCGGGGGACGGCGCCCCGGCCGCCGGGGCGGTCTCCCCGTCGTCACGCCCGGCGGCCTGGCCGGCGGAGGGCTGGTCGGCGACGGCCTGACGGCGGGTGTCCTCGCCAAGCCGGCCAGGCCCGCGGCCGACGCGGTCGCGAAGCACCGGCCCGCCGGTCCCGGCCGTCCCCGGTCGATCGAGCTCCTGGTCCCGGTCGTCCTGGCCGTGCTCACCAAGCGCGCCCCGGGCAGGAAGGGCGGCGGCCCCGGGGGCGTCCTCGGCGGCGGCCGACGCTGAACCGGCCGCCGGACAAAGGCCCCGCCAGGCCGCGCTCACGCCACGCGTCTGCGGCACGTCTTCTTCGTTGCACCTGGGAAGATCACCGTGGCAGCATGCAGCGGTGATGGATAACGGGGAAGAGATACCAAGGCCGCGCCAGGTCTCCAGGCTGGCCGAACTGGCCGAGGCCGGCACCGTGTTCCGGCCCGCGCCGCGCTCCGCGCCCGACGCCCGGCCCGACGCGGACGCACACACCGGCGCCGCCGCGGGCGCCACCGCGAGCGTCGGCGCGGGCGAGACCGGCCACCGGAACGGGACCGGGACCGGCCACCGGAACGGGACCGGCGGCGCGACCGGCGGCGGGACCGGGGGCGCGACCGTTCCGCAGGACCCGACGGGCGGCGGGACCGGGGGCGCGACCGTTCCGCAGGACCCGACCGGCGCACCGGAACTCGACCACGAGCGGTTCGCCGAGCTGCTCGCCCTGTTCCGCAGCACCGCCGTCCTCGTCCCCCTCGACCCGTACGGCAGCCTGTGGACCGCCGAGCAGAACGGCGTGCGGTGGATCTGCGCCTTCTCCGACGAGGCGGCCCTCGCCCGCTTCGCGTACGCGCAGCAGGACGCCGCACGCGCCTGGGACTACCGGACCGTGCTCGGCTCCCGGCTGCTCGACCAGATGGTGCCGATGCTGCCCGGCCCGGCCGGGGTGGCGCTCGACGCGGGCAGTCCGGACGGCATGCTCTTCCCGCCCGTCCGGGGCATCGTGCCGGACGCGGTGGCGGTGGACACCGAGGGGCACGCGGGCTACGGCGGCGCCGGCGCGGCCATCGGCGGACATGAGGAGCCCATGACCTACGGGGGGACGCGATGAGCGGAAGCGATCCGCTGCTGGAGGCACCGACCTGGGCGCTGGTGGAGATCGCCCGCGGCATCGACCTGGCGCACTCCGAGCTGAAGGACCTCGGCATGATCGGCGAGGCATCGGCCGGCCGCGGCTTCTCCGATCTCGCCCTGACCGGCCTGGAGCTGGGCCACGGTGGGCTCACCTCCGAGTTCGAGACCTTCTGCAACCGGTGGGAGTGGGGCGTGCGCGCGCTCACCCTGCGCGGGAACGGCTTCGCCCAGGGAGTCGGCCTGTCGGTGGGGGCCTTCGCCGAGCAGGAGCAGTACGTGAAGGACACGTTCAAGATCGGTGTGAACGCGCTCAACGGCAACCCTCACCTGTCCGAGGACGAGGTCAAGCAGATGAGCTGGGAGACCATCCGCGACCAGCACATGTGGGACAACGCGGACTGGAGCGGCCAGTCGTTCGAGCAGGCCCACGCAGAGGTCAAGCAGACGTGGAAGAACACCGGCTACGACGTCATGGACGCCCAGCTCGACTCGATGGAGCGGTCCGGCCTGGTCGACCCGGCCGTCCGTGACCGGATGGACGAGCAGCTGAAGCGGGACCTCGACCCCGACCAGGCCACCGTCGACCAGGCGGAGGAGCCGCGCTGGGGAGAGAGGCGCTGATGGGCATCGGGGGACTCGGGGCACTCGGCGACCTCGTCGACAAGGGCGTGGACCTGGTCGACAAGGGCATCGACAAGGGCAAGGAGGTCGTCGGCGAGGGCGTCGACTACGTCACCGACAAGGCCGGCGAGGGGCTGCGGCACTACGGCTACGACGGCGTGGCCGAGGCCGTCGAGGACTGGGGCGACGAGACCGCGTCCTCGCTGGGCGCGGAGGTCGGCGAGAAGCAGCTCGGGCAGACCGAGGAGGCCGACGAGCTGATCCACGGCAAGCCGGAACGGATCACCTCGGCGGTCAAGAACCTGCGGGACTTCAAGCAGGCGTTCGACCTCGTGGGTTCCGGCATGAAGCAGCTCGACGCGAGCCACTGGCACGGGGCCGCCGCCGACGCGTTCCGCAAGCGGTTCGAGACCCTGCCGCTGGACTGGCTGCGCGCCGCCGACGCGTTCGGGGACGCCGCCCAGGCCCTGGAGACCTACGGGAAGACCGTCACCAGCGCCCAGGGCAAGGCCCGGGAGGCGATCGCCCTCTACAAGGAGGCGAAGGAGGACTACGAGCGGGCGGCCGACGCGTACGAGAAGAAGGCCAAGGCGTACAACGACGCCCGCACGAGCGACCATCCCCTGCCGCACCCGGGCGAGTTCAGCGACCCGAGCACGGAGAAGCGCCGGCGGGCGCAGGAGGTGCTCGACGACGCCCGCAAGGCGCGCAACGAGGCCGCCGAGGCCGCGAAGACGGCGGTCAGGGCGGCGATGGCGCACGCGCCCAAGGAGCCGACCGGCCGGGACAAGCTCAAGTACGAGCTGATGGACCACGGCCTCGCCCAGGGCATCGAACTGGCCCATTTCGGCGGCGGCATCATCAAGGGCACGGCGGGCCTGGTCAACTTCGTGCGCTCGGTGAACCCGCTCGACCCGTACAACGTCACCCACCCCGCCGAGTACTACAAGGGCGTCAACATGACGCTCGCCGGTCTCGCGTCCACCGTCGCCAACCCCGACCGCGCGCTGAAGAACGCCTGGGAGGCGGCCAAGGGCGACCCGTCCGAGTTCTTCGGGCGTCTGGTCCCCGAACTGATCGGCACCAAGGGGACGGGCCTGGTCCGGGGCGGCCTGCGGGCGGGGCTCAAGGGCGGTGTCGACGTCCCCGGCTCCGGACGGAGGGGGCTCGGCGACGGCCTCGACGGTCTGACGAGCCGCGGCTCCGGCGGCGAGATCCCGTCGCACGCGGACGTGAAGCGGGCCGTCATCGACAGCAAGCCGGAGCCCATCAAGGACCGCAAGTGGTCCGACGACGACGGGCGTTACTACGCGAGCCAGGTCCTCAAGGGCGGTCGCGCGGACGGCGAGACGGTGTTCGCCGGGCACGGCTACATGGAGCGCTACGCGGGCGAGACGGTCGTCCCCGAGGGCACGACCATCTCCTTCTACATCCCGCACGCCGAACGGCTCCCCGGTCTCAACGGAGTCGCCGTCGAGGGCGGCTCCTACCCGGGCGGGGCCGTGGAGACCTTCGGTCCCGGCGACCGCATCCCCGACTACACGCTCGCGCCGCCGGAGCCCAAGGGCGGCGGAGGATTCACCGTGTACGAGAATTCGACCACGGTCGCGAAGCGTACGAACCTGAGCGAACTGCTCAAGGAGAACATGGGCAACGTCCACTGGGCGGCCTGCCGGGAGCTGGAATGAGCGGCGACGGTGGCAGTGGCGGCGGTGGCAGCAGCGGTACGGGGACGGGAAGGAACGGCACGGTGAGCACGGACCGGCGGCAGCACGGAGCGACGTGGACGCTGACCTCGGTGGCCCTGGTGGTCAGGGGGCCCGCCCTCGACCCGGACGCGCTGACGGCGAGGCTCGCCCTCCGGCCGACCGCGACCCGGCCGCCGGGGCCGAGCCGCTGGGGCCCGCCGGACGACGTCGACGGCGAATGGCGGCTGCAGTGCGACGAGCGCACCACCCGGGACTTCGCGGCGCAGCTCGACACGGTGCTGACGGCGGCCGAGCCGTACGCGGAGCAGTGGCGCGCCCTCGTGGCCGAAGGGGTCTCGGTCGCGCTCGTGGTCAGGGGGTACGTGGACAACGACTCCCAGCTCGCCCTGACCGCCGAGGAGATGCGCCGGGTGGCGCGCCTCGGCCTGCCCCTGACCCTGACCCCCAGCACGAGCGAACGGTGAGCGCCATGTGGACCTCGATCACCACCTCCCTCGCCGTCACGGGCGCCGATCTGGACGCCTCGGCCGTCGAGTCCGTCCTCGGCTTCGCCCGCCCGGCGGCGGAGCGCACGACCGGCCTGTCGGTCCACCACGGGCCGGGCTGGTGGGCCCTCACCGTCGACGAGGCGCTGTCGTCCGAGCTGGAGGGGCAGGTCACGGCCCTGGCCGGCCTCGTCGGGGAGCACCTCACCGGCATCGGCGCGCTGACCGCCGCCGGCCGCCTGGTGCAGGTCGCCGTGTCGGGCACCGTGGACCGCGGCGGCCCGCTGACCCTGTCGCCCGAGGCGGCCACCCGCCTGGCCGCACTCGGCCTGCCGGTGTCCTTCACGACCCTGACCCCGGACAACGCCCCGTCGGAGGACCCCCTGGACTGGCTGTCCTGAGGCCGCGCGCCCGGGGCAGGGAGGGCCAGTCGTCGCCGGTCGGCTTGGCCGCACCCCTCCGTGCCGGGGGGCGGGTGCGCGTTTCCCGCCCCGTGGCCCCGGCCGTACGGGCGCTCAGGCGCCGCGCGGCCGGGGTGGTCAGACCGCGAGGAACGCCTCGCGGGTCTCCTCCAGCACCTCCGCGCCGTCCCTGACCCACAGGGTGTCGTTGAAGAGCTCGACCTCCACCGGTCCGGTGTAGCCGGCCTTCTCGACGAGCGCGGCCCAGGACGTGAGGTCGATCGCGCCGGTGCCCAGCTGGCCGCGGCCGTTGAGGACTCCGGCGGGGAGCGGGGTGGTCCAGTCGGCGAGCTGGAAGGAGTGGATGCGGCCGGCGGCACCCGCGCGGGCGACCGCGGCGGGGGCGCGCTCGTCCCACCACAGGTGGTAGGTGTCGACGACCACGCCCACCTGCTCGGCCGGGAAGCGTTCGGCGATCTCCAGGGCCTGGTCCAGGGTGGAGACCGCGCAGCGGTCCGAGGCGTACATGGGGTGGAGCGGCTCGATGGCGAGGCGTACGCCCCGCTCCCCCGCGTACGGGGCGAGGACGCCGATCGCGTCGGCGATCAGGGCGCGGGCGGCGGGCAGGTCGCGGCTGCCCGGCGGCAGGCCGCCGGAGACGAGGACGAGGGTGTCGGTGCCGAGGGCCGCCGCCTCGTCGACGGCCGCCCGGTTGTCCTCCTCCCAGCCCTCGCGCGTGAAGAAGCCGCCCCGGCACAGGGTGGTGACGGTCAGCTCCGCGTCCCGGACGAGCGCGGCGGCGGCCTCGACGCCGTACTCCCGCACCGGTTCGCGCCACAGGCCGACGCCCGGGACGCCGAGGCGGACGCAGTGGGCGACCAGCTCGGGCAGCGGGAGCTGTTTCACGGTCATCTGGTTGATGCTGAAGCGGTCGGGGTTCACCGGGGGACTCCGTACACCGTGAGGAGGGACCGCATCCGCGACTCGGCGAGCGCGGGGTCGGGGAACAGGCCGAGGCCGTCGGCGAGCTCGTACGCGCGGGCGAGGTGCGGCAGCGAGCGGGCGGACTGGAGGCCGCCGACCATCGTGAAGTGGTCCTGGTGGCCGGCCAGCCAGGCGAGGAACACCACGCCCGTCTTGTAGAAGCGGGTCGGCGCCTGGAAGAGGTGCCGGGCGAGCGGGACCGTCGGGTCGAGCAGCTTCCGGAAGCCGTCCCGGTCGCCGGTGTCGAGCACCCGGACCGCCTCGGCGGCCAGCGGGCCCAGCGGGTCGAAGACGCCGAGCAGGGCGTGGCTGAAGCGCCCGCCGGCCGAGGGCTCCTCGCCCGCGATCAGCTCGGGGTAGTGGAAGTCGTCGCCCGTGTAGCAGCGGACGCCGTCGGGGAGGCGGCGGCGCAGGGCGACCTCGCGGCCCGCGTCGAGGAGGGAGACCTTGATGCCGTCGACCTTGTCGGGGTGGGCGGCGATGACCTCCAGGAAGACGTCGGTGGCGGCGTCGAGGTCGGCCGAGCCCCAGTAGCCCTCCAGGGCCGGGTCGAACATCGGGCCGAGCCAGTGCAGGATCACCGGTTCGCTCGCCTGCCGCAGCAGATGGCCGTACACCTCCGCGTAGTCCTCGGGGTCCTTCGCCTCGGCGGCCAGCGCGCGGGAGGCCATCAGGATCGCCTGGGCGCCCGACTCCTCGACGACGGCGAGCTGTTCCTCGTAGGCCGCGCGGATCTCGGCCAGGGACCCGGCGGTGAGCTGGTCGGTGCCGACGCCGCACGCGATCGATCCGCCGACCGCCTTCGCCTCGGCGGCGGAGCGGCGGATCAGCTCGGCGGCCCCGGTCCAGTCGAGGCCCATGCCGCGCTGGGCGGTGTCCATCGCCTCGGCGACGCCGAGGCCGTGGGCCCACAGGTGGCGGCGGAAGGCGAGGGTGGCGTCCCAGTCGACGGCGGCCGGGGAGTCGGGGGTGGTGTCGGCGTACGGGTCGGCGACGACGTGCGCGGCGGAGAAGACGGTCCGGGAGGTGAACGGGCCGCCGGGCGCGAGGGCCAGGGGTTCGGTGCGCGGCGCGTACTCCTGCACGCCGCCGCCCGCCCGGGGGAGCCGGATCACAGCGTGACCTCGGGGACCTCGAGGCGGCGGCCCTCGGCGGCCGAGCGCAGGCCCAGTTCGGCCAGCTGCACTCCGCGGGCGCCGGCGAGCAGGTCCCAGTGGTAGGGCTCGCCGAGGGAGACGTGGCGCAGGAAGAGTTCCCACTGGGCCTTGAAGCCGTTGTCGAAGGCGGCGTTGTCGGGGACCTCCTGCCACTGGTCGCGGAAGGACTCGGTGACGGGAACGTCCGGGTTCCAGACCGGCTTGGGGGTGGCCGAGCGGTGCTGGACGCGGCAGCCGCGCAGGCCGGCGACGGCGGACCCGTGGGTGCCGTCGACCTGGAACTCGACGAGCTCGTCGCGGTGGACGCGGACCGCCCAGGAGGAGTTGATCTGGGCGACGGCGCCGCCCTCCAGCTGGAAGATGCCGTACGCGGCGTCGTCGGCGGTCGCCTCGTACGGCTTGCCCTGCTCGTCCCAGCGGCGCGGGACGTGGGTGGCGACGTGCGCGGTGACGGAGGTGACCCGGCCGAAGAGCTCGTGGAGCACGTACTCCCAGTGCGGGAACATGTCGACGACGATGCCGCCACCGTCCTCGGCGCGGTAGTTCCAGCTGGGCCGCTGGGCCTCCTGCCAGTCGCCCTCGAAGACCCAGTAGCCGAACTCGCCGCGCACGGAGAGGATCTCGCCGAAGAAGCCGCCGTCGATCAGCCGCTTCAGCTTGAGCAGGCCGGGGAGGAAGAGCTTGTCCTGGACGACGCCGTGGCGGACGCCGGCGTCGCGGGCGAGGCGGGCGAGGGCGAGGGCGCCGTCGAGGTCGGCGGCGGTGGGCTTCTCGGTGTAGACGTGCTTGCCCGCCGTGATGGCCTTGGTGAGGGCCTCGACGCGGGCGGAGGTCACCTGGGCGTCGAAGTAGAGGTCGACGGTGTCGTCGGCGAGGACGGCGTCGAGGTCGGTGGACCACTCGGTCAGTCCGTGGCGTTCGGCGAGGGCGCGCAGGGCGGGCTCGCGGCGGCCGACGAGGATCGGCTCGGGCCAGAGGGTCTCGCCGTTCCCGAGATCGAGTCCGCCCTGTTCGCGCAGGGCGAGGACCGAGCGGACGAGGTGCTGGCGGTAGCCCATGCGTCCGGTGACGCCGTTCATGGCGATGCGGACCGTTCTGCGTGTCACGAAGCTTCTTCCTCTCCCCGGCGGCCGTGTCTCGGGTGCGAGCACACGAGGGAAAGCACCCCATGGAAAGCGCTTTCTACCGCAGAGGACGCTAGCCTGCCGACAACACCGCGGACAAGGGCCCTGGAGGTACGCACGCGATGACCGTCACCCTGGCGGACGTGGCCGCCCGCGCTCGGGTCTCCCCCGCCACCGTCTCCCGCGTCCTCAACGGCAACTACCCGGTCGCCGCCGCCACCCGGGAGCGCGTCCTGCGGGCGGTCGACGAACTCGACTACGTGCCCAACGGCCCCGCGAGCTCCCTCGCCGCCGCGACCTCCGACCTGGTCGGGATCCTCGTCAACGACATCGCCGACCCCTTCTTCGGGATCATGGCCGGGGCCGCGCAGGGCGCCATCGGGGAGAGCGGGGCGGGGCGCGCCGGGGGCGAGAAACTGGCGGTGGTCTGCAACACGGGCGGCTCGCCCGAACGCGAACTCACCTATCTGACCCTGCTCCAGCGGCAGCGGGCCGCCGCCGTGATCCTCACCGGCGGATCCCTGGAGGACGACGCGCACCTGGCGGCGGTGACGGCCAAGCTGGCCCGGCTCGCCGAGGCCGGCACCCGGGTGGTGCTGTGCGGGCGGCCGCCGCTGGGGGCGGACGCGGAGCACGTGGGCGCGGCGACCCTCGCCTTCGACAACCGGGCCGGGGCGCGCCGGCTCACCGAGCACCTGCTGTCGCTCGGGCACCGGCGCATCGGTTACGTGGCCGGGCCGGCGGACCGCACCACCACCCGGCACCGCCTCGAAGGCCACCGGGAGGCGCTGCGGGTGGCCGGGGCGGCCGAGGGGCCCACGCTGCACGGGCCGTACGACCGCGCCTCCGGATACGACGCGACGGTGGAACTCCTGCGCCTGGACCCCGCACTGACGGCCGTGGTCGCGGCCAACGACACGGTCGCGCTCGGCGTGTGCGCGGCCCTGCGCGACCGGGGCCTGAGCATCCCGGGCGACGTCTCGGTGGCGGGCTTCGACGACCTGCCGTTCTCGGTCGACGCGGTCCCGGCCCTGACCACCGTACGGCTGCCGCTGCACGAGGCGGGCGCACGGGCGGGCAGGCTCGCGCTGGGAGCGGAGGCGGCGCCTCCGGGGGGGGCTCGCGACGATTCCGGCGGAGGTGGTGGTGCGGGGGTCGACGGGACGGCCGCCGGAGTAGGGGGTCTCACCGCTGCCGGTGGGAGTCGACGACGCACGGAGGTCGAGCCGACGGCCGCCAGGGGCACCGGGAGCGCGGCGGGGAGCCGACGGCCGCCGGGGACACCGGGAGCGCGGCGAGGAGCCGATGGCCGCCGGGAGCGCGGCGAGGATCTGATCCCGTCCCTCGAAGGGCGCGAGAGCGTGGCCGCGCCGGACGGGTCTCCCCGCTCCCGCGGGTGATCAGGCGTTCGACCGCCCCGTCAGGCCCGTCGCGTCCAGGACGGCGTCCACCGTCTCCTCGACCGTCTGGTCCGCGTTGTCGATCCAGACGCCCTGATCGGGGAGTTCGGCCCGCATGGCCTCGTCGAGGAAGGCCCAGTTCGTGGTCAGCTTCTTGTGGCGGGCGTTGTTGCGCTCCCAGGCCGTGTCGGGGCCGGGGGCCAGGACCACCACGCGCAGGGTGCCCGACGTGAACTGCGCACGGTAGAAGTCGAGGTGGGACCGGCGGACGACCACGTCGTCGATGACCGGAAGGAAGCCGGCCGCCACGAAGCTGTCCGCGAGGAGGCAGGCGTGGCGGGCCCGGAGCAGGATCTGCCGGTCGGCCTCCGGGTCGCCGTCGGGGGTCGGCCAGTGACCGCCTCGGACGATCAGCTCCTGGAGGTGGTCGACCTCGATGTGCGCCGAGCGAGGGAAGCGGGCCGCGAGGGCCGCCGCGACGGTGCTCTTTCCGCTGCCGGGGATGCCGACGAGGAGGACCGCTCCGGGGGCCGGTTCGGCGCTGTCGACGACGACGTGCTCGAAGGTCATGCGGGGCGGCCTCTCAGCACCGTACGGTCACTTGCGCGTGACACAGTAGCCAGGCTCGCCCGGCGCGTCGATCACGTACTCGGCGCGCAGGAGGTAGTCGGCCGGCCCGCAGGAGGACGCGTCCGCGACCCGGTACTCGGCGAGCGGTGAGCCGCAGTCCACCTTCAGCAGCTTCTGGTCGGGCCACTCAGCCTCGTTGCGGACGCAGTCGCCGACGGACAGCGCCACCGGCTCGTCGTCGCCGCCCGCGAGCAGCCCGATCAGCAGGAGCACGGGGATCGCCGCCAGGACGAGCGCGAACGGGGTGAGGACCAGCATCGCGGGCGCGCGCAGCAGCACGCGCCGCCCCGGGTCCAGGGGCGGCCGGTGCGCGCCGGAGGGCTCGGGCAGCCGGCGCAGGGCCGAACGGGCGCCGAAGACGTTGCCGAGCACGATGAAGGGCGTGACGAAGAACGACAGCAGGCCCCACCAGCCCGTCACCAGCGTCTCGGAGGTCATCTTCCGGTAGACGGCGAGGCCGCAGGTGCGGCAGAGGGCGGCGCGCCGGGTGACCGTGCGCATGATGACGAGCATGCCCTGGTGCGAGCGGACCGTCACCGCCGCCGTGGGCTGCGCGCCGCACACCTCGCAGCCCTGGGGCCCGGCGGGGCCGGCTCCCCACGGCTGTTGCCCGTACGCGGGGGGCTGCTGCCCGTACGGGCCCGGGGCCTGCCCGTGGGGCTGCTGGCCGTACGGGCTCGGGGCCTGGCCGTAGGGCTGTTCTCCGTAAGGCCGTTGCCCGTGGGGCTGCGACGGTCCGTACGACTGCGGCTGCCCGTACGACTGCGGCTGCGGCGGCTGGTTCACGGTGCTGTTCCCCCGTTCGGCGTCGGAACCAGCACCCTAGCCTCCGCTTCCCCGGCCGCCTTGCGCGGCGTGGAGGACAGCGAGGTCAGCGCCACTCCCCCGACGAGCAGCACCGCCGCGCACCACCGCAGGGGAGAGATCTCCTCGCCCAGGAAGAGAGCCGCCGAGGACATCCCGAAGACCGGGACGAGCAGCGAGAACGGCGCGACGGAGGAAGCCGGGTGACGGCGCAGCAGCCAGCCCCAGGCGCCGAAGCCGAAGACGGTGGCGACCCAGGCGATGAAGACGATCACGCCGACGCCCACCGGGTCGAGGTCGCGCAGCGCGGCCAGGTCGCGCTCGGGGCCCTCGACGAGCAGGGAGAGCGCGAGCAGCGGCAGCACGGGCACGGTGCTCACCCAGACCATGAAGTTGAGCGCGTCGGGCGGGGCGGCCTTGCGGGTGAGGACGTTGGACACGCCCCAGGCGACGGCGGCCGCGATCACCAGCAGGAAGCCGGTCAGCGAGCTCGACGCGCCCTCGTCGACCGCCGCGACCCCGATGCCGGCGAGGGCGACCGCCATGCCGGTCAGTTTGACGCGGCCGGGCCGCTCGCCGAGCGCGAGGAAGGCGAACACGGCCGTGAAGACGGCCTGGACCTGGAGGATCAGGGAGGAGAGGCCGGCCGGCGCGCCCATGCTCATGCCGGTGAACAGCAGCCCGAACTTGGCGACGCCGAGGGCCAGTCCGACTCCCACGATCCACTTCCAGGCGACCTTGGGGCGGCCGACGAAGAACACGGCGGGCAGGGCGGCCACGAGGAAGCGGAGCGCGGAGAAGAGCAACGGCGGGAAGTGGTCGAGGCCGAGGTCGATGATGACGAAGTTGACTCCCCAGAGGGCGGTGACCAGGGCGGCGAGGGCGACGTGGGAGGGGCGCATACCGATGAGGATCACCCGGCCGAACCATGTAGCACCAGCACGGATTCCTTCATGGTTGGATGAAGCACCGCTACATGGAGGAGGCGCACGTGCTGGATCTGGGACGTCTGCGGGCGCTGCACGCCGTCGCCGTGCACGGTACGGTCGGCGCCGCGGCCGCCGCCCTCGGCTACACCCCCTCGGCGGTCTCCCAGCAGATCGCCAAGCTGGAGCGGGAGACCCGTACGACCCTGCTCGAACGCAGCGGCCGGGGCGTGCGGTTGACCGACGAGGCGCACCAGCTCGCCGACACGGCCGAGCGGTTGCTGTCCCTGGTCGAGGAGGCCGAGGTGCGGCTCGAGGAGGGGCGCGGGCTGCCGGCGGGCCGGCTGCGGATCGGCTGCTTCCCGAGTGCGGCGCGCGGCCTGATGCCGTCGGCCCTCGCGGACCTGGCCCGCCGCCATCCGTCGCTCGACGCCCGTCTGTCGGAGGTGGACCCGCACCTGTCGGTGGACCTGGTGGCGCGCGGGGTCCTGGACCTGGCGGTGGCGCACGACTGGGACATCGCACCGCTGCCGGTGCCGCCGGGCGTGGAGCAGGCGGTGATCGGTGACGACGTGTGCGACATCCTCGTGCCGCGGGACCATCCGCTGGCGGAGCGGGAGGCGGTGCGCCGGGAGGAGCTGGTGGAGGAGCGGTGGATCGTCCAGCCGCCGGGGACGGTGTGCCACGACTGGCTGATCCGCACGCTGCGGGCGGTCGGGTACGCGCCGCGGGTCGCCCATCAGGCGGAGGAGAACAACACGCAGGTCGCCCTGGTCGCGGCCGGCCTCGGGATCGCCCTCGTCCCGAGGCTGGGGCGCGGGCCGCTGCCGCCGGAGGTCGTGCCGCTGCTGCTCGATCCGGTGCCCAGGCGTCGGCTGCGGGCGCTGTGGCGTACGGGCGCGGCACGGCGGCCCGCCATCACGGAGACCGTCCGCACGCTCCAGGCTCTCTGGCCCGAGGTCGCGGCGGCCGGGTGACGGGGCCACCCACCGCTCAGCCCCCTCGCGCGGGCCGCCACCGAGGCCGACCGGCCGCCACAGTCCGCGATTCTTGCGCCGATCCTTGACCTGGCAGTTACTTTCCGGCTATCCGTGGCACCTTGGCAGTTTCCTTCACGGAAGGAGCACCAGTGCACGACCCCGCCCCCGCCCCCTCCCGACGCACCCTGCTCACGGTGACCGCCGCCGCGGCCGCGGCCGCCCTCACCGGGGTGACCGCCCTGACCACCCCCTCCCACGCGGCCGACGCCGGCCGGGACGACCGGCTGCGCGCCCTCCTCTCCCGGATGTCCCTGGAGGAGAAGGTCGGCCAGCTCTTCGTCATGCGGGTCTACGGCCATTCCGCCACCGCCCCCGACCAGGCCGACATCGACGCCAACCTCAAGGAGATCGGCGTCCGCACCGCCGCCGAGCTGATCGAGCGTTACCACGTCGGCGGCATCATCTACTTCGCCTGGGCGCACAACACCCGCGACCCGCACCAGATCGCCGACCTCTCCAACGGCATCCAGCGGGCCGGTCTCGCCCAGGCCACCCCCGTCCCGCTGCTCATCTCCACCGACCAGGAGCACGGCATCGTCTGCCGGGTCGGCGCGCCGGCCACCCTGCTGCCCGGCGCGATGGCGCTCGGCGCGGGCGGCTCGCACGCCGACGCCCGCAAGGCGGCGCAGATCGCGGGCGCCGAGCTGGCGGCCGTCGGCATAAGGCAGAACTACGCGCCGGTCGCCGACGTCAACGTCAACCCGGCCAACCCCGTCATCGGCGTCCGCTCCTACGGCTCCGATCCCGAGGCCGTCGCCGGCCTGGTGGCCGCCCAGGTCAAGGGCTACCAGCGGGCGGGGGTCGCGGCGACCTCCAAGCACTTCCCCGGCCACGGCGACACGGCCGTCGACAGCCACTACGGGCTGCCGACCATCACCCACACCCGCGCGCAGTGGGACGAGCTCGACGCCCCGCCGTTCCGCGCGGCGATCGCCGCCGGCATTGACTCGATCATGACGGCGCACATCGTCGTGCCCGCGCTCGACCCCAGCGGGGACCCGGCGACGCTGTCCCGCCCGATCCTCACCGGCATCCTGCGCGAACAGCTCGGCTACGACGGCGTGGTCGTCACCGACTCGCTCGGCATGGAGGGCGTGCGCACGAAGTACGGGGACGAGCGCGTCCCCGTCCTCGCGCTCAAGGCGGGCGTGGACCAGCTGCTCAACCCGCCGAACCTGTCGGTGGCCTGGCACGCGGTCCTGAAGGCCGTGCGCGACGGCGAGCTGACCGAGGCGCGGCTCGACGAATCGATCCTGCGGATCCTGCGGCTCAAGGCGAAGCTGGGCCTGTTCAAGGACCCGTACGTCAGCCACGCCGAGGTCGACCGGACGGTCGGCACCGCCGCCCACCTCGCGCACGCCGACCGGATCGCCGAGCGGACGACCACCCTGCTGGTCAACGAGGGCGGCTTCCTGCCGGTCAGCCGGCGCAGCCACCCCAGGGTCCTGGTCGTCGGCGCCGACCCGGCCTCGCCGTCCGGCACCACCGGCCCGCCCACCACCACGCTGGCCGGCGCGCTGACCGAACTGGGCTTCACCGCACGGGCCCTGTCGACCGGGATCACCCCGACGGCGGCCCGGATCGAGGAGGCGGTGGCGGCCGCGGCCGGCCAGGACCTGGTCGTCGTCGGCACCTACAACGTGTCGGCGGCCAGCCCGCAGCGCACCCTCGTCGCCCGGCTCGTGGCGACCGGCGTGCCCGTCGTGACGATCGCCATCCGCAACCCCTACGACGTGGCCCGGATCCAGGGCCAGCGGGCCACGCTCGCGTCGTACTCCTGGACGGACGTCGAACTGCGCGCGGCGGTACGGGTGCTGGCCGGCCAGGCCGAGCCGCGCGGGCGGCTGCCGGTGCCGGTACAGAGCGCGCAGGACCCGGCGAAGGTGCTCTTCCCGGTGGGCCACGGCCTGACGTACGCCTAGCGGCACGGCCGCGGAAAGCGCGGAGCCGGCGCCCCGTCGGAGGACGGGACGCCGGCTCACGCCGTACGGGCGGAGGCGGAGCGGCACCTACGGGCCGCGTCGGAGCGCCCCCGACGGGGTCGCGCTCCCCGCCGATGGCCTACGGGCGCACGCCGTGCTCCCGGGTCGCTTCCTCGTCGACCGGGCGGTCGAGGCGCGCGTCGAAGCGGGCCAGCGGCTCCGCCGCCCGCACCGCGGGGGCGTCGACCCCGGCCCAGGCGAGGATGCGGGCGGTGGCCTTGGCCTTCTCGGCCTCGACGAGACCGGCCACGTTGGCGCCGTGGTTGGCACCCGGCGCGTAGTAGACGTAGCTGTCCCGGGCGCCCTTGCCGAGCCGGAAGGGCTCGGCGCCCCACGGGTCGTTGGCGCCGTAGACGAACATCATCCGGTCGGCGTTCTTGCGGACCCAGTCGTCCACGTCCCGCATGACCCACGGCTTGAACCGCATCGGGATCTCCTGCGGCACGAAGGCGCGGGCCGGCTGGTAGCCGTAGCGGCTCAGGCCGTCCAGGTGCGGCTGCCGGATGCTGGGCGAGCCGAGCTCGGTGGCCGCCTGGTAGTAGTACGGGGTGTAGTACTCCAGGCCCTGGTCGGTGTAGGCGGACCAGCCGGCGTAGGCGTCGATCGTCTCGTAGACGGTGTCGTCGCTCGCGGTGGCGGCGGCCGGGACCTGGTCGCAGACGTCCTCGCCGTAGTACTGCCAGAAGCCCCACACGAAGTCGAGGACGACGGCCTCGTACGCCTTGTCGACCGAACCGAGGGTGTTGAAGGTGTACCCCTCGGTCTTCGCCCAGTTCTCGAACTTCTTCTGCAGCGGCTCGCGGCGGACCAGGGCCTCGCGCTGCATGGCGTTCAGGCGGTCGCGGCACTCCTTGGTGCCGACGTTCTCGAAGAACCGGTCGTAGGCCGAGTCCTCCTTGTCGACCACGTCGTTGGGCGCCACGTAGGCGACGACGCCGTCCATGTCCCGGGGGTAGAAGCGCTCGTAGTAGGTGGCCGTCATGCCGCCCTTGGAGGCTCCGGTGGAGAGCCACTTCTTGCCGTAGACGCGCTTCAGCGCGGTGAAGATGCGGTGCTGGTCGCTGGCGGCCTGCCAGATGTCCAGCTTCGACCAGTCGGCGGGCTGCGGCCGGGACGGCGTGAAGAACCGGTACTCCATGGAGACCTGGTTGCCGTCGACGATCCGGGTCGGCTCGCTGCGGCTCGGGGTGGTGCTCAGGCCGTAGCCGCTGGTGCGGAAGACGGTGGGGCGGTCGGTGTCCTTGTGGAGGACCGAGATCCGCTGCTTGAACGTGCCCGCCCACGGGCGGCGGTGGTCGACCGGCTGCTCGTACTCCAGGACGAAGAAGCGGTAGCCGGCGTACGGCTTCTCCTCGATCAGGCTCATCCCGGGTATCGCCAGGATGCGGTCCTTGATGTCCGTGGTCTGCGCGTCCGCGCTCGGTGAGTCGGCGACGGCGGTGCTGCCGGACTCCGGTTCCGCGGCGGTAGCCACACCGGTCGAGCCGACGGTGCCTATGAGCACCGACAGCGACAGCAGCCATCTGAGCGACTTGCGCATTCACCCTCCCCTTGGTTCACAACGGTGTCGCGAACCTAGCGGGATCATGTGGGGGCCGCCAGACCTGATGGGGACTTACCTGTGGATGCGCACAGGATCGCCGTACGGATCCGGCCGCCGTCGCCCGTCGCGGCACAGGACGTCTCAGCACAGCACCCAGCCGGTGGACGTGCCCCGGCCGGCGACGGAGGCGGACGCCCGGACGCAGCGGTTGAGGGCGTGCACGGTCACCGGGCCGGCCTGGCGCGTGAAGCGGCCGGCGTTGACCGCGGCCCGTCCACCGCGCGGCTGGAGCGAGACCGACATCTGCTGGAGCGGCCCGGGCCGCTTGGTCACGGCCAGCGCGCACACGTACTGCCGGGTGCGGTAGAGCCGCAGCTCGCCGGTGGCGAAGCCGATGGTGCGGGTGGGGCGCCCGTGACACACGGACGCGGCGTCGGCGGTCCCGGAACCGGGCCCGGCCACGACGAGGACGCCGACGGCGAGGGCCAGGGCGAGCAGGTACGCGGAGAGCCTGCGGACCACCGCCACCGGAACCCCACCGAACACGTGCACCCCTCCCCGGGTCCTGCCGTACATGCTTACGACGCGGCGGGGACCGATTCGGTTGCCGGGGCCACCCGGCGGATCAGCCCGGGCACCCCCTGGAGTGATCCGTCTCACACCCCGTCAGGGCGGCCGGGGGCCCGGTGTCCTGTGGCCGAACACCCGGAGACGCAGGCGGGACCTCACAGGTCAGTACACCTGGCCGGCCGGGCTGCCGCCGGTGAAGTGGGCGAGGACCAGGGTGAGGAAGGTCGCCTCGGCGCCGGCCATGGTCCAGAAGGCCGCCTTGCGGACCGGGGCGAACGGGGCGCCGGCCGGGGCGCACAGGGCCGTGATCCAGGCGGCGGCCGCGACGGCGAGGGAGAGCGGGGTCAGCCAGGACGGGACGTCGCCGCAGGTGCCCTGCATCACGCAGCGCGTGCCGCTCTCGGAGGCGAGCGCGAGGACCACGACCAGGAAGGTGGCCGGAATCAGGCCGAGGCCGGTCCACAGGGCGCGGATGCGCAGCCGGCGCGCGTCGGAGGGTGCGGAGGCGGGAGGGGCGGCGGGGGCCGTCTGTTCGTCGTTCATGGGAACGATGGAATCGGCCCCGCCGCCGCCCGGCATGAGCGGCCGTACTCAGATCGCCTCGGCACCCGCCGGGCACGGCCGCCCGTACCCGACCTGCCCCGTCGGCCGTCGGGCACGGCCGCCCGTACTCAGATCGCCTCCGCGCCCGCCCGTTCCTCCTTCGCCGGCCGGTCGGCCCCGTCGGCGGGCTCGCCGACGAAGGTGCGCCACAGCTGCGCGTAGCGGCCGCCGCGGGCGAGCAGTTCGTCGTGGGTGCCGTCCTCGGCGATCCGGCCGTGGTCCATGACGATCACCCGGTCGGCGCGGGCGGCGGTGGTGAGGCGGTGGGCCACGACCAGGGTGGTGCGGCGGCCGGCCAGGCGGTCGGTGGCCGCGTTGACCTGGGCCTCGGTGGCCAGGTCGAGGGCGGCGGTGGCCTCGTCGAGCAGCAGCACGTCGGGGTCGACCAGCTCGGCGCGGGCCAGGGCGATCAGCTGGCGCTGGCCCGCGGACAGGTTCCGGCCGCGCTCGGCGACCTCGTGGAGGTAGCCACCGTCGAGGGTGGCGATCATGTCGTGGGCGCCGACCGCCCGGGCCGCCGCCTCCACCTCCGCGTCGGTGGCGTCGGGACGCCCGTACGCGATGGCGTCCCGGACCGTCCCGGCGAACAGATACGCCTCCTGCGGCACGACGCCGAGCCGGTGCCGGTACGCGGTGAGGTCGAGCTCGCGCAGGTCGGTGCCGTCCGCGGTGACCCGCCCGCCCGTCGGGTCGTAGAACCGGGCGACCAGCTTGACCAGCGTCGACTTGCCCGCGCCGGTCTCACCGACGAAGGCCACCGTCTGGCCGGCCGGGATGCGCAGGTCGATGTCCGACAGGGCCCGCTCCCCGCCGTCGGCCGGTCCGTAGCCGAAGGACACGTCCTCGAAGGCGATCTCGCCGCGCAGCGAGGGCACGTCGAGCGGGGCGTCGGCGGGGGCGGTGGACGTCGGCTCCTGGAGGAGCTCCTGCATCCGCTTCAGCGAGACCGCGGCCTGCTGGTAGCCGTCGAAGACCTGGGAGAGCTGCTGGACCGGGGCGAAGAAGAGGTCGATGTAGAGGAGGTAGGCGACGAGGGCGCCGGTGGTGAGGGTGCCCGCCTGGATCCGGTTCGCGCCCACGATCATCACGGCGGCGGCCGCCACCGAGGACAGCAGGGTCACGAAGGGGAAGTAGACGGAGATCAGCCACTGGCCGCGCACGCGCGCGTCCCGGTAGGCGGCACCGCGCTCGGCGAACCGCTCGGCGCCCGACCGCTCCCGGCCGAACGCCTGCACGATCCGCAGGCCGGCGACCGACTCCTGGAGGTCTCCGTTGACGACGCTGATCCGCTCCCGGGCCAGCTCGTACGCCTTCACGCTGGAGCGGCGGAAGAAGTACGTCGCGACCGCGAGGACCGGCAGGGTGGCGAAGACCACCAGGGCGAGCTGGAGGTCGAGCACGAGGAGCGCCACCATGATCCCGAAGAAGGTGACGACGGAGACGAAGGCGGTGACCAGGCCGGTCTGGAGGAAGGTCGACAGGGCGTCGACGTCCGTCGTCATCCGGGTCATGATCCGGCCGGTGAGCTCGCGCTCGTAGTAGTCGAGGCCGAGCCGCTGGAGCTGGGCGAAGATCTTCAGGCGCAGCGCGTAGAGGACCCGCTCGCCGGTGCGTCCGGTCATGCGGATCTCGGCGGTCTGCGCGGCCCACTGCACGACGACCGTGCCGAGGGCGAGCAGGGAGGCGGCCCAGACGGCACCGATCGCGAGCTGGTTCACGCCCTCGTCGATGCCGTGCCGGATCAGGACGGGCAGGAGCAGTCCGGCGCCCGCGTCGAGGGCGACCAGGCCCAGGCTGACCAGGAGCGGCAGTCCGAAGCCGCGCAGCAGCCGGCGCAGCCCGTAGGTCTCCTCGGGCTCGACGGCCCGGGTCTCGTCGACGTCCGGGGTGCCGTCGGCCGGCGGCAGCGCCTCGACGGCGGCGAGCAGTTCGGGGGTGGCCCCGGCGGCACGGGTCGCGCGGTCGTCGCCGTCAGGGCGGCCTTCGCGCACCCACAGGGCCGGGGTGATGCCCCGCTCGGCGTCGAACTCGGCGTCCAGCTCGGCCCGCAGGGCGCGGTCCTCCTCGTCCGTCTCCTCGGCCGCGCCGGCCGGGGTGTGGCCGGGCGAGACGCCGCCGAGTTCGTCGGGGTCGGTGAGGAGCTGCCGGTAGAGCGCCGAGCGCTCCTGGAGCTCCTCGTGGGTGCCGAGGTCGGCGAGCCGGCCGCCGTCGAGGACGGCGATCCGGTCGGCGAGGCCGAGGGTGGAGCGGCGGTGGGCGATGAGCAGGGTCGTGCGGCCCGCCATCACGGCCTTCAGGGCCTCGTGGATCTCGTGCTCGACCCGGGCGTCGACGGCGGAGGTGGCGTCGTCCAGGACGAGCAGCCTCGGGTCGGTGAGGATCGCGCGGGCGAGGGCGATGCGCTGGCGCTGGCCGCCGGAGAGGGTGAGGCCGTGCTCGCCGACCTTGGTGTCGTAGCCCTCGGGCAGCTCGGCGATGAAACGGTCCGCCTGGGCGGCGCGGGCGGCGGCCTCGATCTGCCCGTCGGTCGCGTCGGGGACGCCGTACGCGATGTTGGCGCGGACGGTGTCGGAGAAGAGGAAGGAGTCCTCGGGGACCAGGCCGATCGCGGCCCGCAGCGACTCCAGGGTCAGCTCGCGCACGTCGTGGCCGCCGACGAGGACGGCGCCGCGGGTCACGTCGTAGAAGCGGGGAAGCAGCAGCGAGACGGTGGACTTGCCGGAGCCGGAGGCGCCGACGACGGCGACGGTCTCGCCGGCCCGGATCTCCAGCGAGAAGCCGTCGAGGACGGGCCGGGTGCCGCTGCCGGATCCCTCGGCGTCCCCGTCGCGCCCGGCGTCCCCGTACGCGAAGGAGACGTCGTCGAACTCGACGGTGGCGGGCGCGTCGGCCGGCAGCACCTTCGTGCCGTCCTTGATCGCGGGCTCGGTGTCGATCAGCTCGACGACCCGCTCGACGCCGGCGCGGGCCTGCTGGCCGACGGTGAGGACCATCGCGAGCATGCGGACCGGGCCGACGAGCGAGGCCAGGTAGGAGGAGAAGGCGACGAAGGTGCCCAGCGAGATCTGGCCCCGGTAGGCGAGCCAGCCGCCGAGGGCGAGGACGGCGACCTGGCCGAGGGCGGGCACGGCCTGGAGGGCGGGGGTGTAGAGCGCGTTCAGCCGGATGGTGCGCAGCCGGGCGGCGAAGAGGCGGCGGCCCGCGGCGCGGATCTTGCCGGTCTCCTGTGCCTCCTGCCCGAAGCCCTTGACGACCCGGACCCCGGTCACGGCCCCGTCGACGACGCCGGCGACGGCGGCGGCCTCCTGCTGGGCGGCCCAGGTGGCGGGGTGGAGGCGGGTGCGGCTGAGCTTGGCGATGTACCACAGGGCGGGGGCGACGGCGAGGGCGACGAGGGTGAGCGGGATCGACAGCCAGGCCATCACGGCCAGCGAGATGAGGAAGAGCAGGACGTTCCCGATCGTCATCGGGAGCATGAACAGCAGGCCCTGGATCAGCTGGAGGTCGCTGGTGGCGCGCCCGACGACCTGCCCGGTGGACAGCTCGTCCTGCCGCCGCCCGTCGAGCCGCACGATGGTGGCGTACATGTCGTCGCGGAGGTCCCGCTGGACGTCGAGGGCGAGGCGGCCGCCGTAATAGCGGCGGACGTAGGTGAGGACGTAGACGAGGACGGCCGCGCCGACGAGGAGGCCGGTCCAGACGGTGAGCGACCGGGTCCCGGCCCCGATGACGTCGTCGATGATCACCTTGGTGATGAGGGGGACGAGCGCGAGGACGGCCATGCCGGCCAGGGACGAGCCGAGCGCGAGCACGACGTCCGTCCGGTACCGCCAGGCGTACGCCCACAGCCTGCGCGCCCACCCCTGCCGGGCGCTCCCGGTCTGTTCTTCCTGCCCCACCGCCGCCACGTGGCCTCTCCCGTCGATTCTGCTCTACCGGAAGGCCCAACACCCCCGACGTGCGATTTCATCCCGCCGCAACAATCGGCGGCGCGGTGGGTAGGAACCAGACGGCCGCCGCCGGGCGGCCGCCTGGGAGCGGAGGGGAAGGGGTGGTCCGTGTCGCGGGTCGAGGAGGGCAGGCCGTACGCCTGGGGTGAGCTGTACGCGGCGCTGCTGGTGCTGGAGGGCATCGCGGGGACCGGGAGGATCGCACCGGTGCCGGAGCAGCAGGTGCGGCGGACGGCCTACATGCCGCGGAGCGTGTTCGAGGACCACCTGCGGGGCGTCGGCGGGCAGGTGTTCACCGCGCGGCAGAAGGGCGGGACCGTCGCCGAGGCCGCCGCGGTGGTCTTCGCCGACATCGCCAGGCTGATACGCCCGGAGCGCATGCCGCTGCACGGGCTCGGGCAGGGCGCGGCGGAGGAGTTCCGGCAGGGGTACGAGGCCCGGGTCGCCGCGTACCGGAAGGCGTGGGCGGAGCTGGCGGGCAGCTGAGGCTCCGGTGTGGACCGGGCCGCGCCCGACCCCGCAGGGGCCGGGCGCGGGCCAGGCACAGGCTGTTGGGCTCAAAGACCGGCGGAGGTCACGCCGTTCCGGGCGGGGCGACCCACTGCGCGGGCTGGCCGGTGACGCGGGCGATGGCCTCGAAGTCCCGGTCGTAGTGGAGCAGCGTGAGGCCCGACAGCTCGGCGGTCGCGGCGACCAGCAGGTCGACGGGGCCGGCGCTGCGGTGCTCTCCTCGGTTGGTCAGCATCTGCTGGACGCGGCGGGCACGGGAGTAGACGCCGTCGGGGACGGCGGTCCAGTGGAACAGCTGCCCGAGCAGCTCTTCCTTGGCGAGGCGGTCGTTGGCGGACTGGGCGGAGCAGAGGATCTCCAGCTCGGTGATGTCGCACAGGCCGACGACGCCCTCGGTCACGAACTTCCGCCATTGTTCCTGTACGTGCTTCTTGGCGATGATCCGCACGGCGGCCGAGGTGTCGACGAGGTAGGTGAGCGGGGTCATCGACGGTAGTTCGCCTTGTCCATGAGGATGTCGAAGTCGCCCTGCTCGGCCATCTCGGTGAGCTTCTCCAGCGCCCGCAGCCGCTCGTGCCGGCGCGCGACCTCCCGCAAGGCCGCGTTGACCGTGTCCTTCTTCGTCTTCGTGCCCAGTATCTCCGCAGCCTCGGCGAGGGCCAGGTCATCGACTTCCACGTACAGGTTCGACATGGCACATCCTCCATATATCTGCGACACACGGAGGATATGCCTCGTCGGATCGGCGCGCCAGACGCCGTTCACTCACAGGTGTGTCGGCTCGAACATCCGCAGCAGGGCCGGGAGGACCACCACCGACGGGCCCGGGGTGGCCAGGGCCTCGGAGAGGTCCTCGGCGAGGGTGTCGGGGGAGGTGAGGGTGGCCGGGACGCCGAAGGATCCGGCGAGGGCGACGAAGTCGGGGCGGGACAGCTCGGTCCCCGTGGCCTCGCCGAAGGCGTCCGTCATGTACTCGCGCAGGATCCCGTAGCCGCCGTCGTCCACGATCAGCCAGGTGACGTCGAGCCCGTACTGCTTCGCCGTCGCCAGCTCCGCGATCGAGTACATCGCGCCCCCGTCGCCGGAGACCGCGAGGACCGGGGTCGTCGGGTCGGCGACGGCCGCGCCGAGGGCGGCGGGGAAGGCGTAGCCGAGGCCGCCGGAGCCCTGGGCGGAGTGCATGGTGTTGGCGCGGCGGGCGTCGAAGGCGGACCAGGCCCAGTAGGCCAGGATCGTCATGTCCCAGAAGCTGGGCGCCCGGTCCGGCAGCGCCTCGCGCACGGCGGCGACGACCCGCTGCTCCAGGCCGAGGTCCTGGGCGGCGAGCCGGTCCGCGATCCTGGCGAGCAGCGCGCGTACCCGCTCGGGCGCCTCGGCGTCCTCCCGCACGTCCACCGTCTCCAGGATCGCCTGGAGCGCGAGGCGGGCGTCCGCGTGGATGCCGAGGGCGGGGTGGTTGGCCTCCAGCTTTCCGGCGTCGGCCTCGATCTGGATCACCCGGCCGCGCGGGGCGAAGGTGTGGTAGTTCGAGGACAGCTCGCCGAGGCCGGAGCCGACGACGAGGAGGACGTCGGCGTCCTCCAGGAAGTCCGTGGTGTGCCGGTCCTCCAGCCAGGACTGGAGCGACAGCGGGTGCGTCCACGGGAAGGCGCCCTTGCCGCCGAAGGTGGTGACGACGGGGGCGGCGATCCGCTCGGCGAGAGCGCGCAGCTTGCCGGAGGCGTCCGACCGTACGACTCCGCCGCCCGCGACGATCACCGGCCGGGCCGCCTTCGCCAGGAGGTCGGCGGCGACGGCGGTCAGCTCGGGCCGGGGCACGACCTCGTCGGGGGTGGCGTCCATGGCGGTGACGACCGGCAGGCGGGTCTGCGCGCGCAGCACGTCCTCGGGGATCTCCACCCAGACCGGCCCGTGCGGGGCGGTGAGCGCCGACTTCCACGCGGCGGCGATCGCGGACGGGATCTGGGACTGCGTACGGACCGTGTGGACGGACTTCACGACGTCCCGGAACGACGCCTGCTGGTCGCGCAGCTCGTGCAGGTACCCGTGCCGGCCGCCGCCGAGCCCGGCGACCGGGACCTGGCTGCCGATGGCGAGGACGGGCGCGGAGGCGGCGGCCGCCTCCTGGAGCGCGGCGAGCGACATGAGGGCGCCGGGGCCGGTGGAGAGCAGCAGCGGGGCGGCCTCGCCGGTGATCCGGCCGTACGCGTCGGCGGCGAAGCCGGCGTTGTTCTCGACGCGCAGCCCCACGTACCTCAGGTCCGACCGCCGCAGCGCGTCGAACATGCCGAGGGCGTGCTGCCCGGGCAGCCCGAAGACGGTGGTGGCCCCGAGGCCGGACAGCGTCTCGACGACGAGGTCGCCCCCGGTCCGCCCCGCGGGCGGGTTCAGGGCCGCCCGCGTCTGCGCCGCGGTGGGCCGGAGCACCAGGTCGTGGTCGTGAGTCATGGGGTCCCTTGGCTGTCGGTCGGGGCGGCCGGTGGCCGGGTCGGGTCGCCACCCGACGAGGACGAGTGTCGCGCGCGGGACGCGCGGGTCCGACGGCGGGCCCGACGAGGAGCGCGGTGCGGGTCGGGGCGCCCCGCCGGACAGCGGCGCGGCGGGCGCCCCGCGGGGCGCGGGCGAGGGGCCGTGCCCGGACCTGCCGGGCAGGCGGCGGGGCGGGCGCCGGGGCGCCGGGCCCGCCCCGGCGGTCCTTCCCGGGTTACTTCGCCTCGCGGCTCGCCGCGATCTGGCGGGACATGATCGTCGTCAGCTCGTACGCCGTGTGGGAGGCGGCGACCGCGGTGATCTCGGCGTGGTCGTAGGCGGGGGCCACCTCCACGACGTCGGCGGACACCAGGTTGCAGGAGGAGAGGCCGCGCAGGATCTCCAGGAGTTCGCGGGAGGTCATGCCGCCCGCCTCGGGGGTGCCGGTGCCCGGGGCGTGGGCCGGGTCGAGGCAGTCGATGTCGATGGAGATGTACAGCGGGCGGTCGCCGATGCGCTGGCGCAGCTGGTCGGCGACCTCGTCGGCACCGCGGCGGTAGATGTCCGCCGAGGTCACGATGCCGAAGCCCATCTTCTCGTCGTCGGTGAGGTCCTGCTTGCCGTAGAGCGGGCCGCGGGTGCCGACGTGCGACAGGGCCTCGGTGTCGAGGATGCCCTCCTCCACGGCCCGGCGGAACGGGGTGCCGTGGGTGTACTCGGCGCCGAAGTAGGTGTCCCATGTGTCCAGGTGGGCGTCGAAGTGGAGCAGCGCGACCGGCCCGTGCTTCTTGGCGACGGAACGCAGCAGCGGCAGCGCGATGGTGTGGTCGCCGCCCAGGGTCATCAGGCGGGCGCCGGTGGCGAGCAGGTCGTCGGCGGCGGCCTCGACGGTCTCGACCGCCTCGTTGATGTTGAACGGGTTGGCGGCGATGTCACCGGCGTCGGCGACCTGGGCGAGCGCGAACGGAGAGGCGTCCTGGGCCGGGTTGTAGGGGCGCAGCAGACGGGACGCCTCGCGGATGGCGTTGCCGCCGAAGCGGGCGCCGGGGCGGTAGGAGACGCCGCTGTCGAAGGGGACGCCGACCACGGCGACGTCGGCGGTGCCGACCTCGTCGAGGCGCGGCAGCCGGGCGAACGTCGCGGGACCGGCGTACCGCGGGATGCGGGACGAGTCGATCGGGCCGCGCGGGGTGTTCTGGTCGCTGCTGCTCATGGTCGGGGCCTCCTGGAGGTGCTTCTTCGGACGGCATCGACAGTAGGTGGCCGGGCAGCGGCGGAGAAGTGTACGTTTTATCCACTGTCGGGACGGGGACTGTACGAAGGATCCATACCCATGAACGCCTCGGACGCCGCCGGGACTCCGCCCCCTGCCGGACCGCCCGGGGCCACGCCGCCCGCCACGCAGCCCACGACGCCGCCCGGCCCGCCGGTGCCGCCCGTCCCGCTGGCCACCCTGCTCGCCCGCGAGGAGCTGGGCCTGCGGCTGCTCACCGGTTCGGCGGAGGTGTCGCTGCACTGGGTCCACACGTCGGAGATGGCCGATCCCTACCCGTATCTGCTGGGCGGCGAGCTGTTGATGACGGCGGGCGTGCAGCTCGCGGATCCCGCGCGGTACGTCGAGCGGGTGGTGGAGGCCGGGGCGGCCGCGCTCGGTTTCGGCGTGACCCCGGTGTACGACACGGTGCCGCAGGAACTGGTCGCGGCCTGCGCACGGCACGGTCTGCCGCTCGTGGAGGTCCCGCCCCGCACCCCGTTCACCGCCGTCGCCCGGGCGCTGTGGCGGCTGATGGCCGAGGCCCGGCTGCACGAGCTGCGCCGGGTCAGCGAGGCCCAGCAGTCCCTGGCGACCGCCGCCGCCCGCCCGGCCCCCGTGCCGGCGGTGCTCGGCGCCCTCGCCTCGCGCCTCGGCGGTCGCGCGGTGCTGTTCGGCCCGGGCGGTACGGAGTCGGCGGCGGCCGGCCGGGACGTCCCGCCGGAGGCGTCGCGGGCCCTGGCGGACCTGGCGCGGGTGGTGGGGCCGCGCCCCGGCGGCCCTGCGTCGGCGAGCGGCGACGGCGGCGGGCTGCGCCTCGCGGCGTACGCGCTGGGCGGCGGTGAGGGGCTGGCGCTGGGGGTCGCGGCGGAACGCCGGGAGCCGGGCGACCACACGATCGCGGGCGTCGCGGTCGTCCTGCTCTCCCTGTTGACCGCCCCGCACCGCGCCGCCGACGTGACCGCCCGCGACACGGCCCTGGTCCGCCTGCTCCTCGGGGCCGACCCGGCGGACGCGGCGCGGGCCCTGGGCGCCGGGCCGTGGACCGTCGTGCACGCGCGCGGCGGCGACGGCACGCCGTTCGCGGCGGAGGCGCTGGCGGCGGCCCTGGGGACACCGCTGGTGGAGGCCGGCTCCGACGTCGTACGGCTGCTCCTGCCCGCCTCCGAGCCCGTCACCGCCCAGCCCGGGTGGACCCTCGGGGCCGGCGCCCCCGCCGAGGCGGCGGATCTGGCCGTGGCCGACGCCCAGGCGGCCCGGGCCCTGCGGCGTGCGCAGGCGACCCGGGCGGCCCTGGTCCGGCACCGCGCGGCCGGGTTCGCCGGCCTCGTGGACCCGGACGAGGCCGCCGCCCACGCCCGCGAGCTGCTCGCCCCGCTCGGCGGATCCGGGCCGTTGACGGAGACGCTGCGGACCTGGCTGTCGCTGCACGGCAGCTGGGACCGGACGGCGGTGGCGACGGGCGTCCACCGCAACACCGTCCGCCAGCGCATCGCCCGCGCCGCGGCCCTCCTCGACCGGGACCTGGACGACCCGGACGTGCGCATGGAGCTGTGGTTCGCGCTCGGCGCCCTGTGAGCCGAGGTCCGCTCGCGGCCTCCGGCTAGGAGACGTCGCCGGGGTCCATCGCCAGCCGCGCGCCCCGGCTCCGCGCGACGCGGTGGACCTCGCGCAGGGACTCGGCCAGGCGGGCGACGACGTAGCGGAGCTGCTCAGGAGTCGCCGAACGGTCGCTCAACAGGTCCTCGACATGACCGAGGAGATCGGCGGCCATGCCGAGCTGCACGCTCTCGACGTTGTCGGCGACGCGGGAGACGTATCCCCGGCCGTCACCGATCAGATAGCAGGGCTTCCCCTCGGCGCCGGTCCAGGGGAGCAGACGGACGGCTTCCGTGGCCGGCCGGTTCACGCCGCGACCTCCCTTCCGTGGATGACGCGGGGACCGATGTCGATGCCGTGCACGGCGAGCCAGAGGGCCCGACGACGGCCTCGCTGACTCCGCGCCTCGGCCTGACGGCGCTCATGGGCCAGGAGGTAGGGCCGAACGAGCGGGCTGTCCTCTCCCCGGAGATACGGCTCGGAGGTCGGAACGGGACCGGCTTCGGCTTCGGCACCGGCATCGGAGAGAGGGCGTACGACGAGGGTGCGGGCGCACGGCGGGCGATGGCGTCCGGGCGGCGGAGGCCACAGCAGTCGCAGCAGCGGGTCGATGATCCGGGCGATACAGTGCAACACGTCGTCAGCTCCTGCGTAGTTGATGGCCACGCCCCCGGACCGGTCGCCTCGGTCGCGGGGGTCTCGCGTGCGCGGCTCCGCAGGGCTCGTCCGCCCGCCGGAACTGCGCTCTGTAGCGATTCCCTCACAGCGTGAGACCAGCAGGGCTACCCTGACCAGGGGGTTCGGTGTGACAGAGCCTTTGTCACAAGGGAGTTGACGATGACGAATGTCTACGGCGAGTGGTTGAAGGCCCGACGCGAGGCCGCCGGCCTCACCCAACAGGAGCTGGCGGACCGTACGATCATGACCCGCTCGCACATCGCCCACATCGAGGCGGGCCGCCGGATTCCCTCACAGGAGGACGCCCGCAGGCTCGACAGGGCGCTGAGCACGGGCGATGTGTTGCAGAGCTTCCTGCCCAAGCAGGACGTGGCGGTCGCGGACTACTTCGAGGCGGCGCTGGAACTCGAACAACAGGCGACGGTGATCCGCGAGTTCGCCCTGTCGTTCGTTCCGGGCATCCTTCAGACGGAGAAGTACGCGCGTGCGGTTCTGAGTACCTCCTTCCCCCCTGTGAGTGAAGAAGAATGTGACAGGCTCGTTGTCACACGTCTCCAGCGCGCGAAGGTGCTGGTCAATCCGGTGAACCCGGTGGTCTGGGCGCTGATCGACGAGGCGGTACTGCGCCGGGTCGTGGGCAGCGAGGAGGTCATGGCGCAGCAGATCACGCACATGGTCCGCCTGGTGGAGTCGGGGCGGGTGAGGGTCCATGTGCTGCCGTTCGGGCTGGGAGTCCACACCCTGATGCAAGGCATGCTCACGCTCATGAAGTTCGAGGACCAGCCACCAGTGGCGTACTCGGAGGGCATCCAGGTGGGGCAGGTGCACGACTCACCAACCGTGGTCGACCGCCTCGAAGGCGCCTACGATCTTGCACTGAGCGACGCACTGCCGCTCAAGGAGTCACTTGCCCTCCTGCGGGCGACAGTGAAGGGCTACGGACACCGTGAATGAACGAACCATCCCCGACGCCTCGGTCCTGACCGGCTGGCGCAAGTCGACGTACAGCGGAAACGAAGGCGGCAGTTGCGTCGAGGTCCTCGACGGCCATCCGTCGGGCGTCCCGGTCCGCGACTCGAAGAACCCTCACGGCCCCGCGCTCGTCTTCGCCGCGGCAGGCTGGACCTCGTTCATCACGAGCGTCAAGGCCGGGCGGTAGGCAACGCCCTCCCCTCACGGTCGGGGCTGCGCACCACCGATCCTGCCGACCGGTCGAGCTGAATCGAAATCCGGGCGGCAGGATCGACCCCCATGGCGGGGAAGTGGACGGAGCCCCGAGCCGGCGGCCTCCGGCGACCGGTCCGGCGACCGGTCCCGGACTCAGGACCAGAGCTTGTTGACCGCGGTCTTCGTCGTCGTCCGGAAGGCGTTCAGCGGGGCGTCCTTCAGGTCGCCCATCTGGCCCCAGCGGACGAGGGTGACGGTGCGGCCGTCGCGGCCGACGGAGAACAGGTGGATGTCGGAGTTGCCGACCTGCGGGTCGGCGGTGTCCAGGCTGTAGACCCAGGCGCCCTCCTCGACGGCCAGCTTGCCGTGGGCGGCGCTGACGGCCTTGAGACCCGGGTTCTGCCGCTCCAGCAGGGGGCCGCAGCCGGCCAGGGACTTACGGAGGGTGTCGACCAGCTTCACGGCGTCGGCCTCGGTGCGGGCGACGGTGGTGACCTGGACGCCGTTGGTGTCGAGCTCGGTGCTGAACTCGCGGTAGCGGCTGTTCTGCGCCGGGATCTTGTACGAGGCGCAGAGGACGCCGCCGTTCTCCGGGACGCCGGTGAAGACCTGGGTGGCGGTCCACGGCGTCGACGACGGCGGCATCTGGGAGGCGGCGAGGAAGGCGGGCTGGGCGGCCGCCTGCGCCGGAGCCGTTGCCAGGGCCGCGAGGCCCAGGGCGGCAGCGGCGGCGGTGGCGAGTGCGGTACGGAGCTTGTTCATGCTGGTGGATCCCCCGTCGGGTCGTTCGGTCAGTGCCCACCCAGCGTCGGGCCGGGGACCCGCCATCTGCAACGGTGACGCGCCGTTCCTCCGTCCCGGAACCGTTTCACCCCCGCTGACGTGCAGGGACGTGAAGGGTGGGACGCAGGGTCGAAGGGGATGGAATGCCGAAGGACGCCGCCGTCGAGGAGTTCGCGGGGCTCGTGCGCACGCTGAAGGCGCGGGACGGGAGGAGTTACGAGGCGCTGGGCCGGCGCCTGAGCGTCAGCGCGTCCACCCTCCACCGCTACTGCTCGGGGACGACCGTCCCGGAGCAGTTCGCCGTGGTCGACCGCCTCGCCCTGCTGTGCGGGGCGGACGAGGAGGAGCGACGGGCCCTGGAGGCGGCCTGGAGCCGCGCGGACCGCGCCCGCCGCCCCGCGCTGCCCGAGCCCGGGGCGGGGTCCGAGTGCGGCACTCGGCCCCGGTCCGGCGGAGGGTCCGAGCCCGGCACGGAGCCCGAGTGCGCCCCGGAGCCCCCGCCGAGCCCGCAGCCCCGGCCGAACCCGGAGCCGGCCCCCGAGCCCGAGCCGGCACCCGTGCACGCGCACGTGCCGGGCCTCCCGTCCCGGTGGCGCCGGTGGGGCTGGGCGGGCGTGGTCACCGGGCTGCTGGCGCTCGTGGGGGCGGTGACGCTCGGAGCCGTACTCCTGCCCGGCAAGGCACGGGAGCGGGCGGCCGAGGCACCGGCGCCGCTGACGTGGACGGTCGCCTCGCACATCTGGGAGAACGGGTGCGGGCACACCTACCTCGTGCAGCGGACGCCCCCTGGCCCGCCGGAGGCCGCCGACGCGCAGAGCTGGGCGGCGGCGCAGGGGGCCGTGCACGGCGGGGAGACGCTCGTGCGGATCTCGGTCCAGGGGCGGTCGTCCGACGCGGTCGTCCTCCAGGCCCTGCACGTGCGCGTGGTGGACCGAGCCGGGCCGCTGCCGTGGCGCGCGTACCGGATGGACGAGGGCTGCGGCGGGTCCGTCACCCCGCGCCACTTCGCCGTGGACCTCGACCGGCCGCGTCCGCTCGCCCGCCCCGTGGACGGCTTCGACGCGACCGGCGACGGCCGCACGATCCCCGCCGTCTCCTTCCCGTACGCGGTCACGGCCACCGGGCCGGAGGAGCTGCTGGTCGCCGCGCGGACGGCGGGCTGCGACTGCCGCTGGTACCTGGAGCTGGAATGGAGCTCGAAGGGACGCTCGGGGACCGTGCGGATCACGGACGAGGGCGGGCGGCCGTTCCGTACCAGCGGGGCGGCGGACGGGCCGGCGTACACGTACGACACCGCCGGTCGGCGCTGGATCACATCCACCGACTCTGGACAGAGCGGTTGACCGGTCGGTAACTTCATAAGGAGGAGGCTGAGCAAGCGCTTAGACACGCTCGCGCCAGGCCGGACAGGACAGGACACCGAAGGAGGCGGCTCGTGCGCCGTACCGTATTCAACGAGGACCACGAGGCGTTCCGGGAGACCATCCGGGCCTTCATCGAGGCCGAGGTCGTTCCGGTCTACGACGAGTGGTTCGCCGCCGGTCAGGCGCCCCGCGACTTCTACTACAAGCTCGGTGAGCTGGGCGTCTTCGGCATCAACGTGCCCGAGGAGTTCGGCGGCGCCGGTCTGGACACCCACAAGTTCGAGGCCGTCCTCTACGAGGAGACCGCTCGGGCCGGCGTGCAGTTCGGCGGCTCCGGCGTGCACGTCCTGCTGGCGCTCCCGTACATCAAGATGCTCGCCACCGACGAGCAGAAGAAGCGTTACCTCCCGAAGTTCGTCTCCGGCGAGGAGATGTGGGCCCTCGCGATGACCGAGCCGGGCACCGGCTCCGACGTCGCGGGCATGAAGACCACCGCCAAGCTCTCCGAGGACGGCACCCACTACGTCCTCAACGGCGCCAAGACCTTCATCACCGGCGGCGTCCACGCCGACCGCGTCATCGTCTGCGCCCGCACCTCCGCCCCCTCGGCCGAGGACCGCCGCTTCGGCATCTCCCTCTTCGCCGTGGACACCAAGTCCGAGGGCTACTCGATCGGCCGCAAGCTCGACAAGCTGGGCCTGCGCACCTCCGACACCGCCGAGCTGGCGTTCGTCGACGTCAAGGTGCCGGCCGAGGACCTGCTCGGCGAGGAGGGCAAGGGCTTCTCCTACCTCGGCCACAACCTCGCCTCCGAGCGCTGGGGCATCGCCTTCGGCGCCTACGCCCAGGCCAAGGCCGCGATCCGGTTCGCCCAGCAGTACGTGACCGACCGCACCGTGTTCGGCAAGCCGGTCGCGCACTTCCAGAACACCAAGTTCGAGCTGGCCGCCTGCCAGGCCGAGGTCGACGCCGCCGAGGCCGTCGCCGACCGCGCCCTGGAGGCGCTGGACGCGGGCGAGCTCACCCCGGCCGAGGCCGCCTCCGCCAAGCTCTTCTGCACCGAGGTCGCCCACCGCGTCATCGACCGCTGCCTCCAGCTGCACGGCGGCTACGGCTACATGAACGAGTACCCGATCGCGCGCCTGTACGCGGACAACCGCGTCAACCGCATCTACGGCGGCACCAGCGAGATCATGAAGTCGATCATCGCCAAGTCGATGGGTCTGTAAGTGCCCGACCCGCACACGGCTCTTGATGACCTGCTCGCTCTGCTCGACCTGGAGCGGATCGAGCGGGACATCTTCCGGGGCGAGTCCCGCTCCGCGCTCGTCCCCCGCGTCTTCGGCGGCCAGGTGGCCGCCCAGGCGCTGGTGGCGGCGGGGCGGACCGTCCCCGGCGACCGGCTCGCCCACTCCCTGCACGCGTACTTCCTGCGCCCCGGGGACCCGGGCGCGCCGATCGTGTACACGGTCGACCGCATCCGCGACGGCCGTTCCTTCACCACCCGCCGGGTGGTCGCGGTCCAGCACGGCCAGCCGGTCTTCCACCTGTCGGCGTCCTTCCAGACGTACGAGGAGGGCCTGGAGCACCAGGCGGAGATGCCGCCCGCGCCCGACCCGGAGTCGCTGCCGACGGCCGACGAGATGCTGCCCCGGCACCTGCCCCGCGAGGTCGCGGACCGGCTGATCGAGGCGCGTGCCGCCGTCGACCTGCGCTATGCCGACGCCCCGCCGTGGGGCTCGGTCGGCGAGCCGCGCGAGCCGCGCTCCCAGGTCTGGTTCCGCACCAACGGCAAGCTGGCCGACGACCCGCTGCTGCACGTGGTCCTCGCCACCTACGTCTCCGACATGACGCTGCTCGACTCGGTCCTGCTGGCGCACGGGCGGGGCGGCTGGGCGGTCGGCGACGTCGTCGGCGCCTCCCTCGACCACGCGATGTGGTTCCACCGCCCCTTCCGGGCGGACGAATGGCTCCTCTACGACCAGGAGTCGCCCACCTCGTCCGGCGGGCGCGGTCTCGGCCAGGCCCGGATCTACACCCAGGACGGGCACCTGGCGATCTCCGTCATCCAGGAGGGTGTCGTTCGCGTTCCGCGCTGACGACCGGACATACCGTCCGGTCCATGGCGGACAGCGGGAAGCACGGCGGGAACGGCCAGAGCGGTGAGAGCGCCTTCACCGTGATCGTGGCCGCGGCGGCGAACCTCGGGATCGCCGCCGCCAAGGCCGTGGCGGGCGTGATCTCCGGATCGAGCGCGATGCTCTCCGAGGCGGCGCACTCGGTCGCCGACACGGTCACCGAGGTCATGCTGCTCACGGCGCTCCGGCGGAGCGGGAAGCCCGCCGACGAGGACCATCCGCTCGGCCACGGCGGCGAGCGCTACGTCTGGGCGATGCTCGCGGCCGTCGCCACCTTCGTCGGCGGCGCGGTGTTCTCCGTGTACGACGGCGTCCACACCCTCACCCACGGCGAGGAGCTGGGCGACCCCCTCGTCTCGTACGTGGTGCTCGGCGTCGCCTTCGTCCTGGAGGGCTTCAGCCTGCGGACCGCCGTCCGGCAGGTGAGGGCGGAGGCGGAGCGCGTGCGGGCCCCCTTCGCCCGCTATCTGCGCCTGACGCCGGACACCACGGTCAAGGCGGTGGTCATGGAGGACTCCGCGGCCCTCGCCGGACTGATGCTCGCGGCCGGCGGCCTGCTCGGCGGGCAGCTCACCGGCTCGGGCGTCTGGGACGGCGTCGCCTCGATCCTGATCGGGGTGCTGCTCGCGTACGTGGCGTGGGTGCTCGGCCGCTCCAACGCGGAGCTGCTCGTGGGCCGCCCGCTGCCGCGCGCGATGCGGGCGGCGGTCCGCGAGGAGCTGCTCGCGGTGGAGCAGGTGGTGGGCGTCCTGGACCTGACGACGCTGATCCAGGGCCCGGAGGAGGTCCTGGTGGCGGCGAAGGTCGACTTCCGGGACGTGGCGACGGCCGCCGAGATCGAACGGGCCTGCGAGGAGGCGGAGCACCGCCTCCGCGCCCGCTTCCCCTCCGTCCGCCGGGTCTACCTGGACCCGACCCCGGGCCGGGCTTGACGGCGGCGGAAGGGGCGCTGAAGCCGGGGCGGGGGCCTGGGCCGGGATCGGCGCCTGGGCCTGGGCCTGGGCCTGCGCCTGGCTCAGTCCAGCAGGCCCGCCGCGTCCAGCAGGTACGCCGTCAGCGGCTCGTAGGAGCGCGGGTCCAGGACGTGGTCGTCGAGCGGGACGGTGACCTGCATGGTGCCCTCGGCCTCCGCGAGGAACAGCGCGGGGTCGTTGCAGTCGGCGTAGCCGACGGAGTCGATGCCGCGCTGGGCGGCGCGCCCGGCCCAGCCGTGGTCGGCGACGACGAGGTCCGGCGCGGGTTCGCCGAGGGACCGCAGGGCGTCCAGGATCGCGTTCATGGGCTCCGGGGAGTGGGTGTGCCACAGGGTGGCCCCCCGCTCGAACACGGCGACGTCGGCGAACTGCACCACGTACCCCTCGTCGGCGGTGAGCCCGCCGGGGATGCGGACGATCTCGCAGCCCTTGGTCCGCAGCGCGGCCGCGACCCTGCTGTGCGCGTCGATCAGGGCGCCGGGGTGGCCGGTCGCGAAGAGCACGCGCTCCTTGCCGGCGGCGGCCTTGCGCAGCCGGGCGGCCATGCGGTCGAGGGCGTCGACGGTCAGCTCGGGGTCGATGGTGTCCTGTCCGGTGCGGTGGGCGGGGTCGTCGACGACTCCGCAGCGCTCGGCCATCACGGCGAGCACGTCCTGCTCGTCGTTCCACCGGTCGCCGAACTCCAGGCCGAGCCAGTAGTGCCGGTCGCCGTTGGCGAGCTTCCGGTAGTGGCTGAGGTTGTTGTCGCGGGGCGTGGCGACGTCCCCGGCGATACGGGTCCGGAGCAGGTGCTCGACGAGTGCGGCGCGGCTGAGTATCGGCATGCCCCCATTCTGCCGGGCGCCCGCCCCGGCCCGTACGCCGTTTCCCTCCGCCGGCGGGGCGGGCCGCCGGCGGCGCCCCGGGGCCGGCGCCGGTGTCAGGCCCGGACGGCGCCCAGGGCTCCGAGCGCGCCGTGGGCGAGGTCGCGCAGGAGGTCCTCCAGTCCGGGGCGGCCGAGGGGGGCGCCCAGGTGGGGGGTGGAGTTGAGGAGGCCGAAGACGGCGTGGACGGCGGCGCGGACCTGGGGTTCCCCGGCGTCGGGGTACAGCTCGCGGACGACGGCGACCCACAGTTCGACGTACTGGCGCTGGAGCTGCCGGACCCGCTTGCGGTCCTCGTCCTTGAGGCGGTCGAGCTCGCGGTCGTGGAGGGTGATCAGGGGCCGGTCGTCGAGGGCGAAGTCGATGTGGCCGTCGATGAGGGAGCCGAGCAGGGCGCGCGGGTCCCCGTCCGACTCGGCGACGCGCAGCCGGCCGCCGTCGAGGAGCCGTTCGCTGATGCCGACGAGCAGCTCGGCGAGCATGGCGTCCTTGCCGGGGAAGTGGCGGTAGAGCCCGGGGCCGCTGATGCCGACGGCGGCTCCTATCTCGTCCACGCCCACCCCGTGGAAGCCGCGCTCGGCGAACAGGCGGGCGGCCTCCTTGAGGATCTGCTCGCGTCGCGTCGGGGCGTCGGTGCGGCCGGTCGGGGTGGGAGTGGTGGTCATGGATTCGATTCTAGACAACCCGGTTAGCGGTCGTTAACCTGAGCGGCATACGACATGCGTTAACGCTCATTAACCGAGCAAGGGAGCTCGAGGGATGCAGCAGGCACCTGTGCTGACGAGCGCGGCGGACCCCGCGTCCGCGGCCTGGCAGGCCAATGAGGCGGCCCATCACGAGCTGGCGGCGACCCTGCGCGCCAAGCTCGCCGAGGCCGCCCTCGGCGGTGGGGAGAAGGCCCGCGCCCGGCACACCGCGCGCGGCAAGCTGCTGCCGCGCGACCGCGTGGACACGCTGCTCGACCCCGGTTCGCCGTTCCTGGAGCTGGCCCCGCTCGCGGCGCACGGCATGTACGGCGACCAGGCCCCGGCGGCCGGCGTGATCGCGGGCATCGGCCGGGTCGGCGGACGCGAGTGCGTGATCGTCGCGAACGACGCCACGGTCAAGGGCGGCACGTACTACCCGATGACGGTCAAGAAGCACCTGCGGGCCCAGGAGGTGGCACTGGAGAATCGTCTCCCCTGCCTGTACCTGGTCGACTCGGGCGGCGCCTTCCTGCCGATGCAGGACGAGGTGTTCCCCGACCGGGAGCACTTCGGCCGGATCTTCTACAACCAGGCCCGGATGTCGGGCGCCGGCATCCCGCAGATCGCGGCGGTCCTCGGCTCCTGCACGGCGGGCGGCGCCTACGTTCCGGCGATGAGCGACGAGGCCGTGATCGTCCGGGGACAGGGCACGATCTTCCTGGGCGGCCCGCCGCTGGTGAAGGCGGCGACCGGCGAGGTCGTGACGGCGGAGGAGCTCGGCGGCGGCGAGGTCCACTCCCGGATCTCCGGCGTCACCGACCACCTCGCGGAAGACGACGCCCACGCCCTGCGCATCGTGCGGAACATCGTCGCGACCCTGCCCGAGCGCGGCCCGCTGCCGTGGTCGGTGGAGCCCGTCGAGGAGCCGAAGGTCGACCCGTACGGGCTGTACGGCGCCGTCCCGGTGGACTCCCGCACCCCCTACGACGTGCGCGAGGTCATCGCCCGCGTGGTGGACGGCTCGCGCTTCCAGGAGTTCAAGGCCGAGTACGGGCAGACGCTGGTCACCGGCTTCGCCCGGATCCACGGCCACCCGGTCGGCATCGTCGCCAACAACGGCATCCTGTTCGCCGAGTCGGCCCAGAAGGGCGCGCACTTCATCGAGCTGTGCGACCAGCGCGGCATCCCGCTGGTCTTCCTGCAGAACATCACCGGCTTCATGGTCGGCAAGGCGTACGAGCACGGCGGCATCGCCAAGCACGGCGCCAAGATGGTGACGGCGGTGGCCACCACGCGCGTGCCGAAGCTGACGGTCGTCGTCGGCGGCTCCTTCGGCGCCGGCAACTACTCGATGTGCGGCCGGGCCTACTCGCCGCGCTTCCTGTGGATGTGGCCCAACGCCAAGATCTCGGTGATGGGTGGCGAGCAGGCCGCCTCCGTCCTCGCCACCGTCAAGCGCGACCAGCTCGGCGACGCGTGGAGCGCCGAGGAGGAAGAGGCCTTCAAGGCCCCGATCCGCGAGCAGTACGAGACGCAGGGCAGCGCCTACTACGCGACCGCCCGGCTGTGGGACGACGGCGTGATCGACCCGCTGGACACCCGGCAGGTCCTCGGTCTGGCCCTGACCGCCTGTGCCAACGCGCCCCTGGGTGACCCCCAGTTCGGCGTCTTCCGGATGTGAGGGACTCCCCGACGATGCAGTCTCAGACGCAGCACATGTTCGACACCGTCCTCGTGGCCAACCGGGGCGAGATCGCCGTCCGCGTCATCCGCACGCTGCGGGAGCTGGGCGTGCGCTCGGTGGCCGTGTACAGCGACGCCGACGCCGACGCCCGCCACGTGCGGGAGGCGGACACGGCCGTACGGATCGGGCCCGCGCCGGCCTCCGAGTCGTACCTCTCCGTGCCCGCCCTGCTGGAGGCGGCCGCCCGCACCGGCGCGCAGGCCGTGCACCCCGGCTACGGCTTCCTCGCCGAGAACGCGGGCTTCGCCCGGGCCTGCGCGGACGCCGGCCTCGTCTTCATCGGTCCGTCCGCCGAGGCGATCTCCCTGATGGGCGACAAGATCCGGGCGAAGGAGACCGTCAAGGCGGCCGGCGTCCCGGTCGTCCCGGGCGCCGCCGATCCGGAACTGGAGGCGGCGGCGAAGGAGCTGGGCGCCCCGGTGCTGCTCAAGCCCTCGGCGGGCGGCGGCGGCAAGGGCATGCGCCTGGTGCGGGACCTCTCCGTCCTGACGGACGAGATCGCCGCGGCCCGGCGCGAGGCCCGCTCCTCCTTCGGCGACGACACCCTGCTCGTGGAGCGGTGGATCGACCGCCCCCGGCACATCGAGATCCAGGTCCTCGCCGACGCACACGGCAACGTGGTGCACCTCGGCGAGCGCGAGTGCTCGCTCCAGCGCCGCCACCAGAAGATCATCGAGGAGGCGCCGAGCGTCCTGCTGGACGCGGAGATCCGCGCCGCGATGGGCGCGGCGGCGGTCGAGGCGGCGCGCTCGTGCGGCTATGTCGGCGCGGGCACGGTCGAGTTCATCGTCCCGGGCGGCGACCCGTCCTCGTACTACTTCATGGAGATGAACACCCGCCTCCAGGTCGAGCACCCGGTCACCGAGCTGATCACGGGCCTGGACCTGGTGGAGTGGCAGCTGCGGGTCGCGGCCGGCGAGCCGCTGTCCTTCACCCAGGAGGACGTCCGGCTGGACGGCTGGGCGATCGAGGCCCGCATCTGCGCGGAGGACCCGGCGCGCGGCTTCCTGCCGTCCGGCGGCACGGTGCTCGCGCTGCGCGAGCCGCGGGGCGAGGGCGTACGGACCGACTCGGGCCTCTCGGAGGGCACGGAGGTCTCGTCCCTCTACGACCCGATGCTGTCGAAGGTCATCGTCCACGCGCCCGACCGCCCCACCGCCCTGCGCAAGCTCCGCGCGGCCCTCGGGGAGCTGGTCACCCTCGGCGTCCCGACCAACGCGGGCTTCCTGCGCCGTCTGCTCGCCCATCCGGACGTCGTCTCCGGCGACCTGGACACGGGGCTCGTGGAGCGGGACGCGGAGAGCCTGGCCGTCTCCGGCGTGCCGGAGGAGGTGTACGCGGCGGCGGCGGCCGTACGGCTCGCGGACCTGGCCCCGGCCCCCCGCGGCGGCTGGACCGACCCGTTCTCGGTGCCGAGCGGGTGGCGCCTCGGCGGCGCACCCACCCCGCCGGCGTTCCCGCTGCGCGTACCGGGACTGGAACCCGTCACCCGGTCCGCTCCCCCGGGCGCGCGGGTGACGGAGCGGTCCGTCACCGTGACCGTCGACGGGGTCACGCACCACTTCCACCGGGCCGCCGACTGGGTGGGCCGGGACGGCGACTCCTGGCACGTCCTGGACCACGACCCGGTCGCCGCCGCGCTCTCCGGCGCCCGGCACGGCGGGGCCGACACGCTCGCCGCGCCGATGCCCGGGACCGTCACGGTCGTCAAGGTCGCGGTCGGGGACGAGGTCGAGGCCGGACAGAGCCTGCTGGTGGTCGAGGCGATGAAGATGGAACACGTCATCTCCGCCCCGCACGCCGGCACCGTCACCGAGCTGGACGTCACGCCCGGCACGACCGTCGCCATGGACCAGGTCCTGGCCGTGGTGACGCCCCGCGACGAGGAGGACGCATGAGCACCGGTCTGCCGATGACCGTGGCCGACCCGGCGCTGCCCGCCCGGGTCCGGATCCACGAGGTCGGGGCCCGGGACGGGCTGCAGAACGAGAAGACGGCCGTCCCGACCGAGGTGAAGGCGGAGTTCGTCCGGCGGCTCGCCGACGCGGGCCTGTCCACGATCGAGGCGACCAGCTTCGTGCACCCGAAGTGGGTGCCCCAACTGGCCGACGCCGAGGAGCTGTTCCCGCAGGTCCGGGACCTGCCCGTGCGGCTTCCGGTGCTCGTGCCCAACGAGCGGGGGCTCGACCGGGCCCTCGCCCTCGGCGCCCGGGAGGTCGCCGTCTTCGCCTCCGCCACGGAGTCCTTCGCCAAGGCGAACCTCAACCGGACGGTCGACGAGGCGCTCGCGATGTTCGCGCCGACCGTCACCCGCGCCATAGAGGCCGGTCTCAAGGTCCGCGGCTACCTGTCGATGTGCTTCGGCGACCCCTGGGAAGGCGCCGTCCCGATCGAGCAGGTCGTCCGCGTCACCAAGGCGCTCGCCGACATGGGCTGCGACGAGCTCAGCCTCGGCGACACGATCGGCGTCGCCACGCCCGGCCACGTCCAGGCGCTGCTCACGGCCCTGAACGAGGCCGGCGTGCCCACCTCCCGTATCGCCGTGCACTTCCACGACACCTACGGGCAGGCCCTCGCCAACACGCTCGCCGCGCTGCGGCACGGCGTCACCACGGTCGACGCGTCGGCGGGCGGCCTCGGCGGCTGCCCGTACGCCAAGAGCGCGACCGGCAATCTCGCCACCGAGGACCTCGTGTGGATGCTCGACGGTCTCGGCATCGAGACCGGGGTCGACCTGGCCAAGCTCACCGCCACGAGCGCGTGGATGGCCGAACACCTGGGCAGGCCCAGCCCTTCCCGTACCGTCCGCGCCCTCTCCCACAAGGAGTGACGAAACCCATGTCCCTCGACCACCGGCTCTCCGAAGAGCACGAGGAACTCCGCCGCACCGTCGAGGAGTTCGCCCACGACGTCGTGGCGCCGAAGATCGGCGACTACTACGAGCGGCACGAGTTCCCGTACGAGATCGTCGCCGAGATGGGCCGCATGGGCCTGTTCGGCCTGCCGTTCCCCGAGGAGTACGGCGGCATGGGCGGTGACTACCTGGCGCTCGGCATCGCCCTGGAGGAGCTGGCCCGGGTCGACTCCTCGGTGGCCATCACGCTGGAGGCGGGCGTCTCGCTGGGCGCGATGCCGGTCTACCGCTTCGGCACGGAGGAGCAGAAGCGCGCCTGGCTGCCGAAGCTGTGCTCGGGCGAGATGCTGGGCGCGTTCGGGCTGACCGAGCCGGGCGCGGGCTCGGACGCGGGCGGCACCCGCACCACCGCCGTCCGGGACGGCGACCACTGGGTGATCAACGGCTCCAAGTGCTTCATCACCAACTCCGGTACGGACATCACGGGCCTGGTGACGGTCACGGCGGTCACCGGCCGCAAGCCGGACGGCAGGCCGCTGATCTCCTCGATCATCGTCCCGTCCGGCACGCCCGGCTTCACGGTCGCGGCGCCGTACTCGAAGGTGGGCTGGAACGCCTCGGACACGCGTGAGCTGTCCTTCGACGACGTGCGGGTCCCGGTGGAGAACCTGCTCGGCGAGGAGGGCCGCGGCTACGCGCAGTTCCTGCGGATCCTGGACGAGGGCCGGGTCGCGATCGCGGCGCTCGCGACGGGCCTCGCGCAGGGCTGTGTGGACGAGTCGGTGAAGTACGCGAAGGAACGCCACGCCTTCGGCCGTCCGATCGCCGACAACCAGGCCATCCAGTTCAAGATCGCCGACATGGAGACGCGCGCCCACATGGCCCGCATCGGCTGGCGCGACGCGGCCTCCCGGCTGGTCCTCGGCGAGCCGTTCAAGAAGGAGGCGGCCATCGCGAAGCTGTACTCCTCGACGGTGGCCGTCGACAACGCCCGCGAGGCCACCCAGATTCACGGCGGCTACGGCTTCATGAACGAGTACCCGGTGGCCCGCATGTGGCGCGACTCCAAGATCCTGGAGATCGGCGAGGGCACGAGCGAGGTGCAGCGGATGCTGATCGCGCGGGAGCTGGGGCTGGGCGGCTGAGCCGGTCCCGTCGCCCCGCGTGCCCGTCGCCCACCTGCTGGTGGGAGGCGGGCACGGCGTCATGCCGGGCACCACAGCGGGGCGGACCAGCGCCCCCGGCTCCCGCGGCCGGACTCATCACGTCAGGCGGGCCTGGTCACTTCAGGCCGCGGTCCTTCAGCGTGCCGACGAACGACGCCCAGGCGTCCGCCCCGAAGACCAGGTGGGGCCCTGCGGCCGTCTTGCTGTCCCGCACCGGCACGGCGCCCGGAACGCCGTCCGAGACCTCGACGCACTGCCCGTTCCCACTGCTGTAACTGCTGCTGCGCCACGCGAGCGTGGCCGGCTCGTACCGCATTCCGCGCACCTTCTCTCACTCTCTCCCTTCCGCAAGCCTAGTCAGCAGGTCCGCACTGTCGTTCGGCCCGAGGGCCACGGCCTGCAGATGCTCGAACATCGACTTGTAGCGTCGGAGCTCCGCCTCCGACTCCAGGAAGAGGTCTCCGGCGGGGGTGTCCAGGTAGACGAGTTCCGGGTCGTCCGCGTCCGGGAAGTCCATGTGCACGAAGCTGCCCGTCATTCCGGCATGCGCGCCCTTCTCGAACGGGATCACCTGGAACGTCACGTTCGGCTCCGAGGCGAGTCGCAGCAGGTGCCGTACTTGTTCCCGCATGACCTGCGGACCGCCCACCCTGCGTCTCAGGGCGGCCTCGTCCACGATGGCCCACAGCTGTAGCGGTCGGTCCTTCGTGAGGACGGCCTGCCGTTCCATGCGAGCCTGGACGCGTTGCTCGATCTGTTTCTGACTGGCCGTCGGCAGAACGCCCTTGATCACCTCGTGGGCGTAGGGCTCGGTCTGGGCGAGCCCGGGAATGAACAGCGACTCGTAGTTTCGGACCGTCCGCGCTTCGGCCTCGAACCCGATGTACGAGGCGTACTCCTCGGGGAGCTCCGAGTGGTACGGCCGCAGCCAGCCCTGATCGTTCGAACCGCTCTGGAGCGCCAACAGGTCCGCGCGCTGCCGGTCGTCGGCCTGATACAGGTCCAACAGGCTCACCAGAGTGCGCTTCTGCGGCCGCGCACGCGAACGCTCGATGCGATAGAGCGTCGCCGCGTTGATCCCGGTCCGCTCCGTCACGTCTTCGCGGGTGAGCCCTGCCAATGCACGGAGCTTCCTCAACTCGGCGGCGAGCCTGCGCAGTCGGACGGTCGGTGGGCGCGGGCGCTTGTCCGGCATGCTGCGGTCCCTTCTCTGCCGGGTGGTACCCGCGAGTGTGCGCCGTCACCGCGTCGGCGCTCAACTCAGTCGAACGGTCGAAGCAATTTCGCAATCCTTGCGTTCTCCAGGATTGCGAAGGCATGCTGTGCGTACGGTCACACGTCGATCGCGCAGCGCGACGACGTGGTGGCCCTGCCGACCTGGGCTGAAACAGAGAGACCCCCGCGACCGTGCGACCGGTCCGGGGGCATGGCCAACGCTTCAGAGGAGCGTCAACATGCGTCACCCTATCGCCCGCCTCGTCGGGCTGCTGTTGCGGCTGTTACTGCCGCCGACCGGCCGCCGACGCCGGTGCGCCGACTCCGCTCGCGCCGTGACGGGGGCGGCACCTCCACCTCGTGGCGTGCCCGTCCTCCGGGGAGAGGACTGTCGACTCGTACGCCCCTACCTCCTCCACCACGAGGAACGGGAACGCGCCCGCTTGCAACGGCAGAGGCGGCGGGCGCTGTGGCTGGCCGTTCATGGCGTGGACGTGGGGCCGCGCCTGATCCACGGTGTGGAGGTGGCGGCCTGATGGAACGGACCTACACCACCCCGCACGAACGCGAACCGATCGTCAAGCGGTGGCCGCAGGGCCCGAGGAGCGTCCCGCTGGCCCGGCGGGCGCTGCGCGAGGCGCTGGACGACTGGGGGTTGCGGGACCTCCAGGACGCGGCGTCGCTCGTGCTCTCGGAGTTGTTGACCAACGCGGTCCGGCACGGCCGGGTGCCGGGACGGGAGATCGAGACGCGCTTCGTCTCGAACCCCGTCGGACTCCGCATCGAGGTGCACGACGCGTCGGAGCATCGGCCCCTGATGGCCCTGCCCGCGCCCGATGCCGGAGGCGGATGGGGACTTCCGCTCGTGGACACGCTCTCGGAGAAGTGGGGCGTCTGCGACCGAGAGGGCCCGGGGAAGCTGGTCTGGGCCGAACTGACCGCTGAACCGGATTCCGGCCACTCCTGAACTCACGAGCCCTGGCCGTCCGCCTCCGTGAGGCCGGCGGACGGCCAGCGCCTTCTCCCCCTCTACGCCCAGTAGATCGAGCTCGTAGGCGCCACCATCTCCGGTGTGGTGCCTTCGACGGTCAGGTTCCCGGTCCACAGTTCGTACCGGTTGCAATAGGAGCTTCCGAAGGCGATGCGCCGGCCTCCGGGTTCCAGCTTCCAGCCCACCCGGTCCCACCGGGCAAGGAGATCGCCGCAGACGAAGGCCCGGTGGGCCTGGAGCATGATCCACCGCCCTTTCTCCGTCTCGGCGGCCGTCTCCTTGTTCATGGCGGCCGCCAACTGCCACAGTCTCGACCAGTCGACACCCGGAGTCAGCGGCCCACGACCCCCACCTCGCCCAGCCTCCGTGCGTCGAGGTGATGGGTCGCATAGCCGAAGATGACCCCGAACAGCTGGAAGACACAGGTCCGACTGCGGCCTTCCACGCCACCGCTGTCGTGCATATCGTCGACTCCGTTCAGCACCGCGGCCCGGACGTCTTCTCCACGTCCGGGCCGCGCTTCGTCCGATGAGGGGCGTCAGGTCAGCAGCCTGCGCGGGCCGGCGCCGACGGGGGGCACCGGTTGGCGTGCCAATAGGCGGGGACCAAATTCGCGGCGTCCTCCGGGCGCCGATAGCCGCGCCGGACGGGCTCAGTCGGGCCGATGGCCTGCCGACACGCGGGGCAGACCTGCCCCGCAGGGGCGTACGTGCCGTACTCCAGGTATCCGACTTCAGCGCCCGATGCCGACGCCGTTCTCAATCTCGCCATGCCATCCGCCTCCTGGGTTCGTGACGGATCGATGGTCCTGCGGACAGCGGAGCAGATCTAGCCCGTTTCCTGTTCGCTCAAGAAGTCATCTCGGATGTGTTCCAGGAGCGCACGCATGTCGTTACCTGAAAGGGCCAGAAGCGCGAATCCATCGAACTTGCGGAGGTAAAGCGCAACATCGCGCGGGTCAGTAACGACTATCTCGGCGTGCACCGTCTCGACGGTGACCATGCGCTCATCACGAATGACGAAGGCATGGTTTGCAATGTCCTTCCGCCGAGCCGCGAGGGGGACTACGCGAATGTCCACATGCGACAGCCTCGACAACGAGATGATGCGATCGAGTTGTGCAGCCATCATCGACGGCGAGACGATCTTCCAACGAAGGACGGTCTCGGTCAGGACGAAGCGAAGCGTCTTGGAACTGTCGAACAGGACGGCTTGGCGTTCCAGCCTGCCGCTGATGGTACGTGCGAGCACTTCCTCGCTCAGCTCATGGCGCCGCAGCACAGCACGGATGTACTCGGGCGTCTGCAGAAGTCCGGGGACGAGTGCCGGCTGAAACAGGCGCAGAGAAGTCATCTGAGCTTCGAGGGCCATGGTCGCGTACTGCCCCTTGTGGAGGCCGGCTCGCCTGAGGAGCCGCCACGCGGTCGCCTCGGTGGTAGCGGCTCTTGCCACTTCGGTGTACTCATCCTTGATCGCGGTGGACACACCGATGGCGGTGAGGATGCGCTCGACATCGGCCGCGCTTGGCAAGAGCCTGGCGTGCTCGATCTTCGACAGCTTGGAAGGAGACATGAGTGCGCTACGGGCCACCGCTTTGGCGTCCTTTCCGGACGCCTCACGTAGAGCCCGCAGCGCGGTGCCGAGCTGTGATGGGTTCACTCGCCGTGCTTCGCCCACCAGTCCGTGAACGGCTCGGCGTGCGCGAGGGCTGTCTGGCGGAATCCGACGAATCTCTCCGCCTCGGACGCGGGTAGCACCTTCGCCCCTCGGAAGACGCCGTGCTCGTCGTATTCCATCGCTGCCGTGTCGGTGGAATCGAAGAGCCAGAAGTCCGGCACGCCCACCAGCGGATTCGGCGCGTCGGTCACGTCGAGGATGAAGAACTCCTCCCCACCCGTCATGTTCTTCCGATATCCCCAGCCCAGCTCGAAGCGCAGGTAGTCCGTGAGCGGCCGAGCGAGAACGTGAACGCGATAGACGCGCTTGCCCTGGCCCGTGAGGGACCGGAGCTCGGCCACCCACTCGGCGTTGTAGCCGGCTGGTTGCGGCTCTCCCGCCCGGTACAACTCGTAGGCGTCCGTGTTCCCGGACCGGCTGTAGTCGTCAAGGGTCTCCAGACGGAACGCCTCACGCTCGAACGATTCGAAGAGGCTGCCGAGCGTCCTAGACGAGACCATCGGCAACGGCCTTCTTCAGCAGGTCCATGGGGATCTCGACCAGCGTCTCGTGTGCGGGAATCCTGAGGCCGTGATCGGTCGGCGTCTCCCCCTGCACAAGAAACGTCCCGCGGTCGGTCGCGTAGATCGTCGGACAGTCCTTGAGGTCACACGTGCTGACCAGCTTGGTCACCTGCATGCCGATCGGTTCCCCTCTCCGCCTGGTGGGAGCTCGCGGCTCCATGCCGCGCTCGATGCTCCCGAGGCCGCCGCCGGAGGGTCAAGGGATCACGGTTGAGAGAACGGGAAACCGTCCCTGGAGGCGCCACAGCGAGCGCCCGCTGCGCACCCCGCCCGTGCGCGGTGGGCGTCGCGTCCGTCGGAGCCAGCCGCGTCGGGCCGCCTTCAGGCCCGCCTCGAAGCGGCTGGTGTCGTTGAGGCGTTCAAGCAGGGCGGCCAACTGACGGCGGAGGGGCGGACCTGGACGCCCAGGCGCTTCCCGGCGCCCCCGTCCGGGAGGCCGGAGACCAGGGGGCGCACGAGCTCGCGGCCCCGTCTCACCGCCCAGCCCCCGGTGACACGTACGCGTCGTACCGGTCCCAGCCCGGCCCCGCCGGCAGCCGCACGGGCCGCCAGCCCCGGGCGTGGGCGGGCGGGGCGGCGCCGGCCGGGACGAGGACGGCGACCGGCATGCGGCGGGCGGCCGCGGTGATGCCGCCCGGGGTGATGGCGGCGTCGTGGCCGCCGACCGCACGCGAGGTGCAGCCCGTGTAGTAGCCGACCGGCACGTACTCCTTGCCGCTGACCAGGCACGGCGGCCGGACGCCGGCGCCGTGCAGGGCACTGGCGATGGACGTGAAGTGGGCGCGGGCGGACCGGCTGTGGGCGACGGCCCCCGCCAGCACGGTGTACTGGACGGCGAGATGGCCGAGCAGGAGACCGGTGAGCAGGCCGAGGGCCGCGGGCCGCCGGGCCCGGACCACCTTCCGGACCAGGGCGATCAGCGCCTCGGCGGCGGGCAGCGCCAGCAGGGCGTAGGCGGGCAGCAGGAAGCGGGGGGCCGCGTAGCCGACGGTGAAGAGGTACGGGGCGGCGAGCGAGAGCGCGGTCACGGTGGCGAGCACGGCGGGGGCGCCCCGCCCGGCCCGGCGGGCGGCGGCGATGCCGGCGGCGACGGCGACCGGCAGCACGAACCACCACAGGGCGGTGACCGGGTGTTGCCAGGGCACGTCGCAGGGCCGGCACAGGGTCCGGCCGGCCAGGGCCCGTACGTGGTCGTCGACGGACCAGTACCAGCCGAGGGAGCCCTGGATCTCGCCGGCCCGCCGCAGCCGGGCGGCGAGGCCCCCGTAGTGCGCGTACGCCTCGGCGATCCACGGCAGGGCACCGAGCAGCGGCGCGGCGACGAGGACCGGGAAGACGGCCCGGCGGCGGCGCCAGGCGGGCACGAGCAGGGCCGCCGCGAGGAGCGGCAGGGCGAGCCAGAGTCCTTCGGAGGGCCGCAGGAGGGCGACCGCGCAGACGGTGGCGCCGAGGCCGGCGAGGGCGGCGCGGACCCTCGGGGGCGTCCCGCCCCGCGTGCCCTCGCCGCTCCCGCCGGTGGTCGTCACGGCGCGGGTCGTCACGGCGGTGAGGAAGCAGCCGACGGCGGCCAGGGCGCCGAAGGCGCACCAGAGGTTGGGCATCACGCGCGGGCCGTAGAACAGGGTGATCCACAGTCCGGTGAACAGGGCGCCGGCGGCGGTCAGGACGGGTGCGGGCAGGGTCCGGCGCCAGGCCCACAGGGCGCCGAACAGGGCGGCTCCGGACAGCAGGGCCAGGTAGACGCGGATCGCGGTGGTGGAGGCGGTGAGGGCGGCGACCGGGGCGACGAGGTAGGTGATGCCCCGGGCGCGGGGGGCGCTGAAGAAGGCGGGCGGGGCGTTGCCGCCGACCTGGCTGACGTAGACGGCCTCGTCCCATCCGAGTCCCGATCCGGGGACGACGAGGGCGAGTTGGAGGAGGGTGAAGAGGGCGGCGAGGGCGGCGGGCCAGAGGAGGGCGGGCGGCGGCTGAAACCCTGCGGTCCGCGGGCGGCGGGAGTCGGCGGCGGAGGGTCTCGGTACGGGGACGGTGAGGGGGTTGTTCATCCGGTCCACGCTGCTGGGGCGGGTGCCCGGCGGCCAGCCGACGTACCGTGCCGACCTGGGGCGTCACTCCGTCAGGCGCGTGAGGGGCGGACGAAGTGACGGCCCGTGGCCCGGCGGCGCGGCCGGGTGCGGGCGCGCCGGGGCGGCGCGGAGGGGCCCGGCCCGGGGTGGCGGGCCTCACTCGTATTCGGCCATCCCCACCCTGTTGATCCCGATGAGGTTAGGCTAACCTACCCTCGACTTGACCAGGCCGACCCCGGCACGTACCGAAAGCGACTTCGCCATGCCCAGCAACGCCCGAGCCACTTCCCTCACCCGCCGCGGCCTGCTCGCCGCGGGCGGCGCCCTCGGGCTCGGCGCCGCGCTGGCCGCGTGCGGCACCAAGGGTGGCGACAAGGACGGCGGCTCCACCAAGGCCGGCGAGAAGACCGGCCCCTGGGAGTTCACGGACGACCGCGGCCAGAAGGTGACGGCCAAGGCCACCCCGAAGAACATCGTCGCCTTCACCGGCACGGCCGCCGCCCTGAAGGACTTCGGCGTCGAGGTCAAGGGCGTGTTCGGCCCGACCTACGTCGAGGACCCGAAGACCAAGGCCAAGAAGCCGGACGTCCAGGCGGGCGACCTCGACATCACCAAGGTCAAGGTCATCGGCAACGTCTGGGGCGAGTTCAAGATCGAGGAGTACCTCAAGCTCCAGCCCGAGCTCCTCATCACGGACATGTGGGAGAAGAACGACCTCTGGTACGTCCCGGCGGAGCAGAAGGAGAAGATCCTCAAGATCGCTCCGAGCGTCGCCCTGTGGGCGGCCGACAAGTCGATGCCGGCCGTCCTCCAGCGCCACGCCGACCTGGCCGCCTCGCTCGGCGCCGATGTGCAGACCGCGCAGATCAAGGCGGACAAGGCCCGCTTCGAGGCCGCCGCCGAGCGCCTGCGCAAGGCCGCCCAGGGCAAGAAGGACATCAAGGTCCTCATCGGCTCCGGCTCCCCGGACCTCTTCTACGTCTCCACCCCGGTCCGCCCGACCGACACGCTCTACTTCAAGGAGCTGGGCGTCAACATCGTCACGCCCACCAAGCTCGACCAGGGCGGTTGGTTCGAGGGCCTGAGCTGGGAGAACGTCGACAAGTACCAGGCCGACGTCATCATGCTCGACAACCGCACCTCGGCCCTGCAGCCCGAGGCCCTGAAGGCCAAGCCGACCTGGGCCGCGCTGCCCGCCGTCAAGGCCGGCCAGGTGATCCCGCGCGTGACCGAGCCGATCTACTCGTACGCCAAGTGCGCCCCGCTCCTGGAGGACCTGGCGAAGGCCCTCGAGAACGCCAAGAAGGTGTCCTGACCCATGACGAACGCCGAGACCGCCCCGTTCCAGTTCTTCTCGCTCCAGGTCGACCGGACGCGGCGGCTCGGCCCGTCGCTGGTGCGCGTCACGTTCACCGGTGAGGACCTGAAGCGCTTCGCCGCCGGCGGCCGCGACCAGTCGCTGTCCCTCTTCCTGCCGCACCCGGGCCAGGACGCGCCGGTGCTGCCGCCGCTCGACAACCCGGACATGTACGCGATCCTCGGCGCCTACCGGGCGATGCCGCACGACGAGCGGGCCGTGATGCGCTCGTACACGGTCCGCGAGCAGCGCACCGAGCCGGTCGCCGAGATAGACATCGACTTCGCGGTCCACGAGGACGGCGGCCCCGCCTGTCGCTGGGCCCAGCACGCCAAGCCGGGCGACCGGGTGGTCGTGCTCGGTCCGGCCGTGGCCGACAACACCGGCGTCCGCTTCCGGCTGCCCGAGGACGCGGACTCGGTCCTCATCTGGGGCGACGAGACGGCCCTGCCGGCCGCCTCCGCGATCCTTCAGTGGCTGCCGGCCGAGACCCGCGCCCACGTCTACCTCGAAGTCCCCTACTCCGGCGACCGCATGGAGCTGGCGACCGAGGCCGACGCGACCATCACCTGGCTGGTCCGGGAGGAGGGCGCGCCGTCGGCCGTGGAGGCGATCGCGGCCGCGGAGCTGCCCGGCGCGGACCCGTACGTCTGGATCGCGGGCGAGTCGGGCGTGGTGAAGGCGCTGCGCCGTCACTTCGTGCGCGAGCGCGGTCTCGACCGGCGCCGGGTGACGTTCGTGGGCTACTGGCGCAAGGGCCTGTCCGAGGACGCGCTGCGCGAGGTCCCGGACGAGACCCAGGAAGACGAGCGTACGGACGCGCCGACGGGAGCCTGACTCCCGCCGCTCCGCACGGGCGCCAATCTCCGCCCCCCACAGGGCGCACGGCCCCTCGGTCCTCAAGGACCGGGGGGCCGTTGTGCATCTAACTTAGGTTAGGCTAGCCTTACTTTGACCTCGCGGGGTTTCGGTCCCCCGCCCGCGTACCCCTCATCCCGGAAGGGCCCCACATGCGCTCCCACCTGCTCAACGACACGACGGCGGAGGCATACCGACGCTCCGTCACCGAAGGTGTGGAGCGCGTGGCGCGGAAACTCGCCACCACCCGCGGCCCGTTCACCGGTGTGACCCCCGCCGAGCTCGCCCCCGTCATCGACGCCGTCGACCTCGACCGGCCGCTCGGCGACGCCTCCGCCGCCCTCGACGAGCTGGAGGACGTCTACCTCCGCGACGCGGTCTACTTCCACCACCCCCGCTACCTGGCCCACCTCAACTGCCCGGTGGTCATCCCCGCCGTCCTCGGCGAGGCCGTGCTCTCCGCCGTCAACTCCTCCCTGGACACCTGGGACCAGAGCGCCGGCGGCACCCTCATCGAGCGCAAGCTCATCGACTGGACCACCGGCCGCATCGGCCTCGGCCCGCTCGCCGACGGCGTGTTCACCAGCGGCGGCACCCAGTCCAACCTCCAGGCGCTGCTCCTCGCCCGCGAGGAGACCGGCACGAAGGACCTCGGGAAACTGCGGATCTTCGCCTCCGAGTGCAGCCACTTCAGCGTCCAGAAGTCGGCCACCCTCCTCGGCCTCGGCGCCGACGCCGTCATCTCCATTCCGGTCGACCGCCACCGCCGCATGCAGTCCGTTCTCCTCGCCGCCGAGCTGGAGACCTGCCGCGCCGAGGGCCTGGTCCCGATGGCGATCGTCGCCACCGCCGGCACCACCGACTTCGGCTCCATCGACCCGCTGCCCGAGATCGCCGCCCTGGCCGCCGAGTACGGCGCCTGGATGCACGTGGACGCGGCCTACGGCTGCGGCCTGCTCGCCTCGCCCACCCGCCGCCACCTCCTGGACGGCATCGAGCGGGCCGACTCCGTCACCGTCGACTACCACAAGTCCTTCTTCCAGCCGGTGAGCTCCTCGGCCGTGCTGGTCCGCGACGGCTCCACACTGCGCCACGCCACGTACCACGCGGACTACCTCAACCCCCGCCGCACGGTGGTCGAGCAGATTCCGAACCAGGTCGACAAGTCCCTCCAGACCACCCGCCGCTTCGACGCGCTCAAGCTGTGGATGACCCTGCGCGTCATGGGCGCCGACGGCGTCGGCGAGCTCTTCGACGAGGTCTGCGACCTGGCCCGGGCCGGATTCGAACTGCTCGCCGCCGACCCGCGCTACGACGTGGTCGTCGAGCCGCAGCTGTCCACCCTCGTCTACCGCTACATCCCCGAGGCCGTCACCTCGCCCGCCGACATCGACCGCGCCAACCTCTACGCCCGCAAGGCCCTGTTCGCCTCCGGCGAGGCCGCCGTGGCCGGCACCAAGGTCGACGGCAAGCAGTACCTCAAGTTCACCTTGCTCAACCCCGAGACGACCGTCGCCGACATCGCCGCCGTCCTCGATCTGATAGCCGGCCACGCCGAGCAGTACCTGGGAGAGAACCTTGTCCACGCCTGATACGACCGACACGTACGACTTCATCGGCATCGGGCTCGGTCCCTTCAACCTCGGCCTCGCCTGCCTCACCGAGCCCATCGACGAGCTGAACGGCCTCTTCATCGAGTCCAAGCCGGACTTCGAGTGGCACTCCGGCATGTTCCTGGAGGGCGCCCACCTCCAGACCCCGTTCATGTCGGACCTCGTCACCCTCGCCGACCCGACCTCCCCCTACTCCTTCCTCCAGTACCTGAAGGAGAAGGGCCGCCTGTACTCGTTCTACATCCGCGAGAACTTCTATCCGCTGCGGACCGAGTACAACGACTACTGCCGCTGGGCCGCCGGGAAGCTCTCCTCGATCCGCTTCTCCACCACCGTCTCCACCGTCGCGTTCGACGAGTCCGCCCAGGAGTACGTGGTCACCACCGAGGCCGGCGAGGCGTTCCGGGCCCGCAAGCTCGTGCTGGGCACCGGCACCCCGCCGTACGTCCCCGACTCCTGCCGGGACCTCGGCGGCGACCTCATCCACAACTCGCGCTACCTCCCCAGCAAGGAGGCGCTGCAGAAGAAGAAGACGATCACGCTGGTCGGCAGCGGCCAGAGCGCCGCCGAGATCTATTTCGATCTGCTGAGCGAGATCGACGTCCACGGCTACCGGCTCAACTGGGTGACCCGCTCCCCGCGCTTCTTCCCGCTGGAGTACACCAAGCTCACCCTGGAGATGACCTCCCCCGAGTACGTGGACTACTTCCACGCGCTCCCCGAGCGGACCCGCTACCGCCTGGAGACGGAGCAGAAGGGCCTGTTCAAGGGCATCGACGGCGAGCTCATCGACGCCATCTTCGACCTGCTCTACCAGAAGAACCTGGCCGGCCCCGTCCCCACCCGCCTGCTCACCAACTGCGCGCTGCACACCGCCGCCTACGACGAGACCAGCGGCACGTACACGCTGGGCTTCCGCCAGGAGGAGCAGGAGAAGGACTTCGAGCTGGAGACCGACGGCCTGATCCTCGCCACCGGCTACAAGTACAGCGTCCCCGCCTTCCTGGAGCCGGTCCGCGACCGGCTCCGCTGGGACTCCCAGGGCCGCTTCGACGTGGCCCGCAACTACTCGGTGGACACCACCGGCCGCGGGGTCTTCCTGCAGAACGCCGGCGTCCACACCCACTCGATCACCTCGCCCGACCTGGGCATGGGCCCGTACCGGAACGCCTACATCATCGGAGAGATGCTGGGTCGCGAGTACTACCCCGTCGAGAAGACCATCGCGTTCCAGGAGTTCGCCGTATGACCGTCCACGACATCAGCATCCGCCCCCTCGACCCCCTGAAGGACGCGGAACTGATCCACCCCTGGGTCACCGACCCCAAGGCCGCCTTCTGGATGATGCAGGGCTTCAAGCTCCAGGACGTCGAGCGCGAGTACATGGCGATCGCCGCCAACCCGCACCACGACGCCTTCATAGGCAGCGTGGACGGCGAGCCCGCCTTCCTCATGGAGCGCTACGACCCCGCGAAGGTCGAGCTCGTCGGGCTCTACGAGGCGCAGCCCGGCGACGTCGGCATGCACTTCCTCGTCGCCCCCACCGACACCCCGGTGCACGGCTTCACCCGCCGGGTGATCACCGCCGTCATGGCCGAGCTGTTCGCCGACCCGGCCACCGCGCGCGTGGTCGTCGAGCCGGACGTCCGCAACACCGCCGTCCACGCGCTCAACGAGGCCGTCGGCTTCGTGCCCGACCGCGAGATCCAGAAGCCGGAGAAGAAGGCCCTGCTGAGCTTCTGCACCCGCGCCCAGTTCGAGGCCGCCGTGGGAGTCGCCGCGTGAGCACCTTCACCGACCCCGTCGCCCACCTCACCCCCGAGCGCTGGGCCGACGCCAACCGCGCCCTGATCCGCAAGGGCCTCGCCGAGTTCACCCACGAGCGCCTGCTCGACCCGCAGGAGCTCGGCGACAGCCGCTACCGGGTCCTCAGCGACGACGGCCGCACCGAGTACCGCTTCACCGCCGACCGGTTCGCCCTCGACCACTGGCAGGTCTACCCGGAGTCCATCAGCCGCCACCGCGGCGACGAGCAGCTCCCGCTCGACGCCCTGCAGTTCATCACCGAGCTGCGCGGCTCGCTCGGCCTGAGCGACGAGATCCTGCCGGTCTACCTGGAGGAGATCTCCTCCACCCTCGCCGGCACCGCGTACAAGGCGACCAAGCCGCGCGTCACCGCCGCCGAACTGGCCCGGTCCGGCTTCCAGGCGATCGAGACCGGGATGACCGAGGGCCACCCCTGCTTCGTCGCCAACAACGGCCGGCTCGGCTTCGGCGTCGACGAGTACCGCGCCTACGCCCCCGAGGCGGCCGCCCCGATCCACCTGGTGTGGCTGGCCGCGCACCGCGACCGCACCACCTTCACCGCCGGTGCCGGCATCGAGTACGAGGCGTTCATCCGCGCCGAGCTCGGCGACAAGGCCGTCGACGGCTTCGCCGCCACCCTCGCCGAGCGGGGCCTGGACCTCGCCGACTACCTGCTGGTGCCGGTCCACCCCTGGCAGTGGTGGAACAAGCTGTCCGTCACCTTCGCCGCCGAGGTCGCCCAGCAGCGGCTCGTCTACCTGGGCGAGGGCGACGACGCCTACCTGGCGCAGCAGTCCATCCGTACCTTCTTCAACACCTCCGACCCCGCCAAGCACTACGTGAAGACGGCCCTGTCCGTCCTCAACATGGGCTTCATGCGGGGCCTGTCCGCCGCCTACATGGAGGCCACGCCGGCCATCAACGACTGGCTGGCGGGGCTGATCGAGGCCGACTCCGTCCTGAAGGCGGCCCGCTTCTCGATCATCCGCGAGCGGGCGGCGGTCGGCTACCGGCACCTGGAGTACGAGGCCGCCACCGACCGCTACTCCCCCTACCGCAAGATGCTGGCCGCCCTGTGGCGCGAGTCGCCGGTCGCGTCCCTCGCCGAGGGCGAGCGGCTCGCGACCATGGCCTCGCTGCTGCACGTCGACCACGCGGGTGCGTCCTTCGCCGGCGCCCTGATCAAGGAGTCGGGCCTCGCCCCGGCCGAGTGGCTGCGCGGCTACCTGGACGCCTACCTGCTGCCGGTGCTGCACTGCTTCTACGCGTACGACCTGGTCTACATGCCGCACGGCGAGAACGTGATCCTCGTCCTCGACGAGCGGGGCGCCGTCGCCCGCGCGATCTTCAAGGACATCGCCGAGGAGATCTGCGTCATGGACCCCGACGCGGTGCTCCCGCCCGCGGTGGAGCGGATCCGCGCCGAGGTCCCCGAGGACATGAAGCTGCTGTCCGTCTTCACGGACGTCTTCGACTGCTTCCTCCGCTTCCTGGGCGCGACCCTGGCCGCCGAGGGCGTCGTCGGCGAGGACGAGTTCTGGGGGACGGTCGCCGAGTGCGTGAAGGACTACCAGGACTCCAAGCCGGAGCTGGCGGACCGCTTCGCGCAGTACGACATGTTCACGGAGACCTTCGCCCTGTCGGCGCTCAACCGGCTCCAGCTGCGCAACAACCGCCAGATGGTCGACCTGGCCGACCCGTCGGCGGCGCTCCAACTGGTCGGCGACCTGGTGAACCCGATCGCGCGGTTCGCCCACTGAGACCGCCGGCCGGCGTCCCCAGGCCCTCGCCGGCCGGCAGCATCCAGAGCGGGCGCACTCCCGAGGACGGTCCCTCGGAAGTGCGCCCGCTCTTGCGCGCGACCGCTCCCCGCCGTTCGGGCGATCACCCTGTGTCACGGGGCCGGGCTCGTCGACTACCGGCGGTGGCTGTGCCAGCTTGGCCGGGTGATGACTCGAATCGCGCGGGGGCTCGTGGGTACGGCACTGGCGGTGGCCCTTGCGGGGGTGGCCGGGTGCGGGGGCGGATCCGGTACGCCGGACGGCCCGACGGAGACCACGCAGACCCCGACGGGAAGCGCGGAGCCGGGCGGCACGGCGGAGCTCTTCCCCGGCGGTGGCGGCCAGGCCGCCCCGGCCCACGTGCCGACCGCGAAGGTGCGCGAGAAGAAGCGCGTGCCGGTGCACGTCAGGAACACCTCCGACGGGTCCGTGCCCCTCGGGACTCCCCGTGCGGCGCCGAACGATCACAAGACGCTGGCGCAGGCGGATCGCGGCACCTGTCCCGAGGTGCTGCCCGGAGGCGGGAGCTGTGTGATGAATCTCGACGTGACCCCCCTCGAAGAGGGGTCCTTCTCCGGAGAGATGACCTTCGAGAGCGGAGGCACGGCGGTCGTCGTGCCCTACTCCGGGGAAGCGGTCGGCGACGGCCCCACGGACACCGGGTCGCCGACGAGCGAGAGTCCGCTCCCCACCGACACGACCCCGACCGAGACCACTGACCCGGACACCGACACCGACACCGACCCGTCCCCGGACACCGACATCACCTGACGGACGAGGTCAGGGCCACCCGCACGGAGTCGTCGTCGGGCAGGACGACCGTCAGGTGGTCCTGGCTCCGCGAGGCGTGGGACACCAGGTAGAAGCGGGACGGGGACTTCACGAGCAGGCGGAATCCCCGGTACTGGTGCCGGTAGGGGCCCTTCGCGGTCCCGACGTCCCGGTACGTGATGTGCTTCGCGTCGTGCGTCAGCGGGATGCGCGAGTAGACGACCACGCGCAGGCTCTCGGCGTGACCGCCTTCCTTGGCCGTCCACGCGTCGATCTCCCCGGCGTCACCCACGTACCGGGTCATGCCGAAGAACAGGCTCATGGCCAGCAGCCCGATCAGCAGGGCGCCGCCTCCGGCCCACATCCGGTCGGCGGTCTCGTCGTGTCGGTCCGGGGCGTTCGCGCTCCGCTGCAGACGCTGCTGCACGGCGAAGAAGGCCAGGGTGGCCCCCAGGGCCACGACGAGGATCGGGACGTACTCGGTCCCCCACCAGCTCTTGGGAAGCGGTACCCAGATCTCCCGCCCGAAGAAGACCGGAAACCCCAGCATCGCCATCAGCAGGCCCACGGCGAGGAGCCATCGGCACACCGTTCGGCGCAGGCGCGCTCGTCCCGGACGGGCCAGCACATGGCCGACCCGTCCGAGCACCAGCAGGACGACCAGTCCGCACACCAGCAGGAACCACACCGGACCGAAGATCGCCTCCGGGCTCCTGGCCAGGTAGGCCTGGACGGAAAGCTGGAGGTCGGCCGCCGGCACACCGAAGCTCGCGTAATAGGCGTCGGTGTACACGCTGCCGAAGTAGTACAGCAGGCCGATGACGGCCGTCCCCGGCGCCACCACGTACGCCGCCTTGCCGAGGAGCGACGTCATCGGCGACGGCGGAGGCGGCGGCGTGTCCGGGCGGGACGGCTCCTCCTTCGGCTCGGTCATGCCGACAGTCTCCGCACCGCCGCCCCGCCCCGCACCCACAGTCGGGCCAACCGGTCTACCGGTACGCCGGCCTGCGGGCCCGTCGGCCTACTCCCACGGCACCTGCGCCGAGCGGTGGTACGCGATCCCCAGCGCCTCGAACCGGGGCCCCTGCGCCGCGAGGCGCAGCCGGTACGCCTCCCAGTCGTGCGTGGCCGCCGGTGACCAGCCCAGTTCGGCCACGCCCGGCAGGCGCGGGAAGGCCATCGTGTCGAGGTGGGTGCTCGTGGAGAGCGTCTCGGTCCACAGGGGCGCTTCGACACCCGCGACGGCCGTCTCCGGCACTCCGGCCAGGTACGCGCCGGGGTTCCAGTCGTAGGAGCGGCGCACGTCCACGTATCCGGCCCAGGACAGGCCGAGCGGGGTGTCCTTGTCGTACTTCATGTCGAGGTAGGCCCGGTCGGCCGGGGAGAGGATCAGCCGCGTCCCCGCCCGTGCGGCCGCCGCGACCTGTTCCTTCTCCGCCGCCGAGGTGCGGTCCAGGCCCCAGTACTGGGCGAGGGCGCCGGGTGCGGGCCGGGCGCCGGTGAGCTGGTGCCAGCCGATGACGGTCTTGCCGTACTTCGCGACCACCGGCTGCACCCGGTCCATGAAGGCGAGGTAGTCGGCGTGGCTGGTGGAGTGCGCCTCGTCGCCGCCGATGTGGAGGTAGCGGCCGGGGGTGAGCGCGGCCAGCTCGCGGATCACGTCGTCCACGAAGTCGTACGTGATCTCCTTCCGCACGCACAGGGTGCTGAAGCCGACCTCCGTGCCCGTGTAGAGGGGAGGGGCGACGCCGTCGCAGTTGAGTTCGGCGTAGGAGGAGAGGGCCGCGTTGGTGTGGCCGGGCATGTCGATCTCGGGGACGACCTCCTGGTGGCGGGAGGCGGCGTAGCGGACGATCTCGCGGTAGTCGTCCTTGGTGTAGAAGCCGCCGGGGCCGCCGCCGACCTGGGTGGAGCCGCCGTGGGTGGTGAGCCGGGGCCAGGAGTCGATGGCGATGCGCCAGCCCTGGTCGTCGCTCAGGTGGAGGTGCAGTTTGTTGATCTTGTAGAGGGCGAGCTGGTCGATGTACCGCTTGACCTGCTCGACGGTGAAGAAGTGGCGGGAGACGTCGAGCATGGCGCCCCGGTAGGCGTAGCGCGGGGTGTCGGTGACGGTGCCGCCCGCGATCCGCCAGGGGCCGGGCTGCACGGTCCGCTTCTCCACGGCCGCGGGGAGCTGCTGGCGCAGGGTCTGCACGCCGCGGAAGAGTCCGGCGGGCGCGCGGGCGGTGAGGGTCACCCCGGCGCGGGCGGAGCGCAGTTCGTATCCCTCGTCGCCGAGGGCGGTGGCGGCCCGGTCGAGCCGGAGCAGGATGCCGCCGCGGGCCGCGTCGTCGTCGACGACGGGCAGCGGGTAGCCGGTGGAGGGGCGGAGCAGTCCGGCGAGGTAGCGGCCGATGTCGCGGACCTCGCGGTCGGCGGAGTCGACGCGGACGGCGGTGGTGCGGGTGAGCGTGTACGGCGCTCCGCCGGGGGTGACGGAGGCGGGGGCGGGGATGACGGCGCCGAGCGGCGTCACGCCGGCGGCCGGGGCGGGCGCGGGTGGCGGGGCGGTCGTCGCGCCGAGGGCCGAGAGGCCGGCGGCGAGCAGGAGGAGCGGGCGCAGGAGGCGGGGGCGGAGGAGGCGCGGAAACGTGCTGCGCTGTCTCACGGGCAGGTCCCTTCGATGGGGAGTGCGGTGGCGAGCAGGTCGTGTCCGAACGGTCACCATGCGTACCGTGTGCCCCTCCTGCGGTCAAGGTGTAGACCAATTAGCCCATCCGGCGGCGTGATCAAGACCGCACCTGCCCGATATCGGGCAGGATTCTTGCAATGAACCTGCGATACCCCTCAGTATTCACGGGTGCTCGAACGCCGACCGTCGCACGACGACCTCATCGACCATCTGGTCCGCAGCACCGCGCTCCAGCGCGGTGAGGCCGCCCGGGTGGTGCTCGACGTGCTGGCGTACTTCGACGAGTCGACCGAGGAGTTCGTCCGGCGCCGCCACCGCGAACTCCAGTCCGGCGGCTCGGTGAACGCCGAGATCTTCGAGCGGATCGCGGCCGAGCTGCCGCACCGCGCCGTGGCGCCGCCGGAGCTCTCCCTCCGGCAGCTGCGCCGGATCGTCTACGGCTGAGCACCGGCCGGGCACACCTGACTACCTGGAGGGCTTACACCTTTATGTGCGGAATCGTCGGTTACATCGGCAAGCGTGACGTCGCTCCCCTGCTGCTGGAAGGTCTGCAGCGCCTGGAGTACCGGGGGTACGACTCCGCCGGCATCGTCGTCACCAGCCCCAAGGCCGCCGGCCTGAAGATGGTGAAGGCGAAGGGCCGGGTCCGCGACCTGGAGGCCCGGGTCCCCAAGCGCTTCGCCGGCACCACCGGCATCGCGCACACCCGCTGGGCCACCCACGGCGCCCCGAGCGACGTCAACGCCCACCCGCACCTCGACCCCGAGAACAAGGTCGCCGTCGTCCACAACGGCATCGTCGACAACGCGGCCGAGCTGCGCGCCAAGCTGGAGGCCGAGGGCGTCGTCTTCGCCTCCGAGACCGACACCGAGGTCATCACCCACCTCATCGCCCGCTCCCAGGCCGACTCCCTGGAGGAGAAGGTCCGCGAGGCGCTCAAGCACATCGAGGGCACCTACGGCATCGCCGTCATGCACGCCGACTTCAACGACCGCATCGTGGTGGCCCGCAACGGCTCCCCGGTCGTCCTCGGCATCGGCGAGAAGGAGATGTTCGTCGCCTCCGACGTCGCCGCCCTGGTCACCCACACCCGCCAGGTCGTCACCCTCGACGACGGCGAGATGGCCACCCTGAAGGCCGACGACTTCCGCACCTACACCACCACCGGCGCGTCCACCAACGCCACCCCGGAGACCGTGGAGTGGGAGGCCGCCTCCTACGACATGGGCGGCCACGACACGTACATGCACAAGGAGATCTCCGAGCAGCCCGACGCGGTCGACCGCGTGCTGCGCGGCCGGATCGACGACCGCTTCTCCACCGTGCACCTCGGCGGCCTCAACCTGGACGCCCGCGAGGCCCGCTCCATCCGCCGGATCAAGATCCTCGGCTGCGGCACCTCGTACCACGCCGGTCTGATCGGCGCCTCCCTCATCGAGGGCATGGCCCGCATCCCCGCCGACGCCGAGCCGGCCTCCGAGTTCCGCTACCGCAACCCGGTCGTGGACCCCGACACCCTCTACATCGCCGTCTCCCAGTCCGGTGAGACCTACGACGTCCTCGCCGCCGTCCAGGAGCTCAAGCGCAAGGGCGCCCGGGTCCTCGGCGTCGTCAACGTGGTCGGCTCGGCCATCGCCCGCGAGGCCGACGGCGGCGTCTACGTGCACGCCGGCCCCGAGGTCTGCGTCGTCTCCACCAAGTGCTTCACCAACACGGTGGTCGCCTTCGCGCTGCTCGCCCTGCACCTCGGCCGCATCCGCGACCTGTCCGTCACCGACGGCAAGCGGATCATCGAGGGCCTGCGCAAGCTGCCCGGCCAGATCGAGGAGATCCTCAAGACCGAGGACGAGATCAAGAAGCTGGCCAAGGAGTACGCCGGCGCCCAGTCGATGATGTTCATCGGCCGCGTCCGGGGCTACCCGGTCGCCCTGGAGGCCTCCCTCAAGCTGAAGGAGATCTCCTACATCCACGCCGAGGCGTACCCGGCCTCCGAGCTGAAGCACGGCCCTCTCGCCCTGATCGAGCCGGCCCTGCCGACCGTCGCCATCGTCCCCGACGACGACCTGCTGGAGAAGAACCGCGCCGCCCTGGAGGAGATCAAGGCCCGCAGCGGCCGCATCCTCGCGGTCGCCCACCAGCCGCAGGAGAAGGCCGACCACACCATCGTCGTGCCGAAGAACGAGGACGAGCTCGACCCCATCCTCATGGGCATCCCGCTCCAGCTCCTCGCCTACCACACGGCACTCGCCATGGGCCGCGACATCGACAAGCCGCGCAACCTGGCCAAGTCCGTCACGGTCGAGTAGCACGCAGGGGCCCCGGGCCTGTCCCCCGGAGCCCCGCCCGCCGGGCCTGTCCCCCGGCGGTCGACCGGACACGAAGGCGGTCCCTGTGCTTCCCAGGAGCACAGGGACCGCCCTTTTCGCGCCGTTACGGCTTCACGGCTCAGCTCGCCGTCGCCGCGCCGCGGCTGCGGCGGGCCAGGGAGGTCGGCCACCCCGCGACCGCCGCCGTGGCGCCGTACCAGGCCGCGAGGCCGGCCACCGCGGCGACCCAGCCGCCCGCCTTGCCGAGGCCCGCGTGGTCGGCGAGGGCGCCTGTGCCCATGAGCAGCAGGGCGACGAACAGCAGCCCGTGGACGCCCTGGCCGAAGAGCCCGCTGCCCTTCGCGGCCGCGGTCAGGGTGAGCGCGAGCAGCGCCCACAGCAGCAGGAACAGACCGGCGGCCTCGGCCGAGCCGCTGTCACCGACGCCCGTGCCCCAGGTGAACCAGAAGGCGCCGAGCGCCGAAGAGGCGGTGCCCTCGGCGGTGTTGCCGGCGCGCAGGGCGAGCAGGCCGACGAGGAACAGGGTCACACCGCCGACCCAGGTCGCCAGTCCGGCCGCGTCCGCCGCGCCGACGTGGTCGATCACGCCGGTGGAGCCGAGGCCGAAGGCCAGCAGGGTCAGTCCGAGTGCGAGGCGTCCGAGCGTGGCGGTGGTGTTTCCCGCGGCGACTTCGTTGTCCACGGCGGGCTCCCTTCAGGTGCGCAGTCGTGCTGCGTGGGCTGCTTTGTTCCGGTGGACTTTATGTACCCTTCACAAGCGCACAAATCACCTGAGGAAGGCCGAAAATATGGCCGTATCAAGGGAGTTGAGGGAGTCGCCCCGAGGAGCGGACGGTGCGTTCGCGCCGCGAGGCGGCGCCGGGGGACGCGCTGAGGCGGCGCCGGGGGACGCGCTACGGGATGACGACGACGGGACGCTGGGCGCGCCGCGCGAGGCGCCCGGCCACCGAGCCGAAGATCCGGCCGACGATGCCGTGCGTGGAGCCGACCACGATCGCGTCGGCCGCGTACTCCCGGCCGACCTCCTCCAGCTCGTGACAGATGTCGCCACCGCGCTCGACGAGGATCCAGGGCACCTCGGCGAGGTGTTCGGCGCAGGCGAGCTCGAGCCCGAGGACCTCGGTGCGGTGGTCGGGCACGTCGACGAAGACCGGCGGCTCGCAGCCGGCCCACACGGTGGTGGGCAGCCGGTTGGCGACGTGCACGATGATCAGGCCCGAGCCGGAACGGCGGGCCATGCCGATGGCGTACGCGAGGGCGCGTTCACTGGACGTGGAGCCGTCGAAGCCGACGACCACTCCGTGCCGGAAGGCCGGGTCGCAGGCGTGGCGTGGCTGTTCCACCGCGAGGGGGTCGACCGTGGAATCGGCGACGCGCTTGCGGTCCGCGGGTTCGGGGATTTCGTGACCGGCCATCGGTGTCTCGGCGAAGAGGGTCCTCATGAGAGGGACGGAAAGGACGGGGAGCGGAACAACGGTTGGCGGCGGAGCAGCGTCCGGGAATCATCTTCCCAAGGCCATACCCCCAAGGGTACGGCGACACTCCTCTCGTGCCCAGGGGCCGCTGTGGCCGGCCCTCGGTGGCGCCGCAGCAGGGTCCGTACGGCGTTCCAGGGAGCATGCACGAGCCCCGCGCCGTAGCGCAATGCCGGATGTGCCCTACAGGCGTCCGTACGGGGGCCAAACGGACGCCCCGCGCAGTGACCGGAACGTTCCGCTCCTCGTTCCCACAGGTCACGCCACCGTCGCAGGGAGTTCGCCCGTGCCCGCACCGTCACCCATCGGCACCGCTACCGACACCGCCGGCGAGGCCCGCGCCGCCACCGGTCCCGCCACGGCCTCCGCCGCCCGCGCCGCGGCGCTGGCCTCCGCCGAGACCGTCACGGCCGTCTTCGTGCCGCCCCGCACCGGCCCGGCGGGCCGGACCGCCGGGCCGCGCGGGCGCCGCCGGGCACCGGAGCCGGCGGCGCCGGGCGGGCGGGGGGCGCCGGGCGGTCCGGGGCCGGACGCGGTGAGCGACGTGGTGCGCTGGGCGGTCTTCGCGTGCGTCCTCGTCCCGGTCGTGCTCCTCGTCTACGGCTCGTCGGTGGGCGGCGCGGCCGGCGCGGCCCTCGGGCTCGCCGCCGTGACGGCCGTCTGCCGGGTGCTGCTGCGCCGGTCCGAGCGCGGGCTGCGCGCCGAGGCGCACGCCGGTTCCCGCGCGGGGTCGCACGGCGGCCGGGGGCGCCCCCGCCCGGCCGCGAACCACTCGCGGAGTTGACAGGGTCGCACAGCCGATCCCGTATGTTTTCGGCCAAGTTCCATCGCTTGGCGCGTCCTTGGCCGAAGCCCGCTCGCCCCGCGTACGGCCAGGCATCGCCGTTCCGGACCGCTCTCGGCGATCGAATGCTTCGCGCCAAGTTGCCATGTCGACAATGTGCCGGACGGAGAACGTGTCACGCCGGTGCCACGGGACGCAGTAGATTCGATCATGGGTACCGAAGACTGGGGTCTCGTGCAAAACCGAGGGGAAACGTGGCACAGCGACACGACCAGGGAGACGCCAACACCGAGGGGGGCTTAGCGTCATGAGCCAGGACCACTCTGCCGCACCGGAGGCGGCACGGAAGCTGTCCGGGCGCCGCCGTCGCGAAGTCGTCGCGGTACTGCTGTTCAGCGGTGGCCCCATCTTCGAGAGCTCCATCCCGCTCTCCGTTTTCGGCATCGACCGGCAGGACGCGGGCGTGCCCCGCTACCGGCTGCTCGTCTGCGCCGGCGAGGACGGCCCGCTGCGGACCACCGGCGGGCTGGAACTCTCCGCACCGTACGGCCTCGAGGCCATCAGCAGGGCTGGCACCGTCGTCGTGCCCGCCTGGCGCTCGATCACCTCGCCGCCGCCCCCCGAAGCGCTCGAAGCGCTCCGCAGGGCACACGAGGAGGGCGCGCGCATCGTCGGTCTGTGCACCGGCGCGTTCGTCCTCGCCGCGGCCGGGCTGCTCGACGGCCGCCCGGCGACCACGCACTGGATGTACGCGCCGACGCTCGCCAAGCGCTACCCCTCGGTCCACGTGGACCCGCGGGAGCTCTTCGTCGACGACGGCGACGTGCTGACCTCGGCCGGCACCGCGGCGGGCATCGACCTGTGCCTGCACATCGTGCGGACCGACCACGGCACGGAGGCCGCGGGCGCCCTGGCGCGCCGCCTGGTCGTCCCGCCGCGGCGCACCGGCGGTCAGGAGCGCTACCTCGACAGGTCTTTACCCGAGGAGATCGGCGCCGACCCGCTGGCCGAGGTCGTCGCCTGGGCGCTGGAGCACCTCCACGAGCAGTTCGACGTGGAGACCCTGGCGGCCCGTGCGTACATGTCACGGCGGACCTTCGACCGCCGCTTCCGCTCGCTGACGGGCTCCGCCCCGCTGCAGTGGCTGATCACCCAGCGGGTGCTCCAGGCGCAGCGCCTCCTGGAGACCTCCGACTACTCGGTCGACGAGGTCGCCGGCCGCTGCGGCTTCCGGTCCCCGGTGGCGCTGCGCGGGCACTTCCGGCGGCAGCTCGGCTCCTCGCCGGCCGCCTACCGGGCCGCGTACCGGGCCAGGCGTCCGCAGGGCGAGGGCGGCACGGCGGTCCTCGACTCGGTCGTCCCGGCCCAGGCGCAGGTCCCGGCCGGCCCCCGCCGTCCGCCCCACCCGCTGGACCACGGCAAGCCGGCCTCGGACGTCTTCGCCTCCGGCCGCCCGGCCCTGCCGGGACAGCGCAGCGCCCCGTAGCCCGGCCGCACGGGCACCCGTACCGCGCGAGCCACAAGCCGCGCACCGAGAAACCGCGGGCCCCCCTGGGACACCTCCCAGGGGGGCCCGCGGCCGTACTTCGGCCATAAGGTAGGACGCATGAACGATCGCATGGTGTGGATCGACTGCGAGATGACCGGGCTCTCGCTGACGGACGACGCACTCATCGAGGTGGCCGCACTGGTCACCGACTCGGAACTGAACGTGCTCGGCGAAGGGGTGGACATCGTGATCCGCCCGCCGGACGCGGCCCTGGAGACCATGCCGGAGATCGTGCGCCAGATGCACACGGCCTCGGGACTGCTCGACGCCCTCGCCGAGGGCACCACCCTCGCCGACGCCGAGGCCCAGGTGCTCGCGTACATCCGCGAGCACGTCAAGGAGCCCGGGAAGGCTCCGCTGTGCGGGAACTCGGTCTCCACCGACCGCGGCTTCCTCGCACGGGACATGCCGGCCCTGGAGGGCCACCTGCACTACCGGATCGTCGATGTCTCCTCGGTCAAGGAGCTGGCCCGCCGCTGGTACCCGAGGGCGTACTTCAACAGTCCGGAGAAGAACGGCAACCACCGGGCGCTCGCCGACATCCGCGAGTCCATCGCGGAGCTGCGCTACTACCGCGAGGCGATCTTCGTCCCGCAGCCCGGCCCGGACTCGGACACCGCCAAGCAGATCGCGGCCCGTCACGTCATCCCCGGGCTGACCCACCCCGCGTAGGGCGTCCGCTCGCGCCCGTCGTCCCCCGCGGGAAAACGTGTGCGCGAGCACCCTCCCGGACCCTGTAGACTTCTTCTCGGCCGGTCGGGGAAACCTTCGGGAAAACCGCCGGTCGTGGTGGGTATAGCTCAGCTGGTAGAGCACCTGGTTGTGGTCCAGGATGTCGCGGGTTCGAGTCCCGTTACTCACCCTGATGGCCGAGGCCCCGGTTCGAGAGAACCGGGGCCTCGGCCGTTTCCCCGTTCCTGCCCCCAGGAGCGGGCGAGCGGCACCGGGGGCGGGCACCGCCACGGTCGGGGGCCACGTGGCGACGCAGCGCACCCTCACCCGTACGGCCGAGGCGGCCAGCCCGTCCCGTACACCGCTGCTAGCGTCCCCATATGTCCTATATCTTCACATTCCTTCACCCGCGGGCCCGGTGAGACCCGGTGGGAGTGATCAAGGACCATCCGGAACTCGCCGTCTTCCTCTGCCTCGGCGCCGGCTATCTCGTCGGCAAGCTGCGGGTCGGCCCCATCACCCTCGGCGGCATCTGCGGCACGTTGATCGTCTCGCTGCTCCTCGGCGCCTGGACCAAGGTCCAGGTCGACGGCGACGTGAAGACCGTCTTCTTCGCGATCTTCATCTTCGCCCTCGGCTACATGGCCGGGCCCCAGTTCTTCGCCAACCTCAACCGGAAGAGCCTGCGCTTCTTCGCGCTCTGCGGCATCGAGCTCGTGTGTGTGGTCGGCATCGCGTACGGCCTCGCCAAGGGCTTCGACCTCGACGTCGGCACCGCCTCCGGCATCCTCGCCGGCGCCGCCACCGAGTCCGCCGTGGTCGGCACCGCCACCGAGGCCATCGGCAAGCTCGACGGCCTGACGGCCGAGCAGATCACGACCTACCAGGGCCATGTGGCCACCGCGTACACCGTCTGCTACCTCTTCGGCCTGGTCACCATCGTGATCTACACCAGCCAGCTCATGCCGATGATGCTGCGGATCAACCTCCGCGACGCCTCGCGCGAGCTGTGGGAGCGGATGCGCGGCGGCAGCGGCGGCCTGGAGGCCGACGAGCGCGAGGCCCTGCCCGGCATGGTCGGCCGCACCTTCCTCGTCACCCAGGCCGACGGCCGCACCGTCCGCGACCTGGAGTCCTCGCTCGGCAACCGGATCACGGTCGAGGCGGTCAAACGGGGCAGCCAGGTCCTCACTCCCCCGCCGCCGGACTTCGAGCTCACCCTCTCCGACCTGGTCCTGGCCGTCGGCCGGCGGGCCAACATCATCGAGGCCGGCCGGATCATCGGACCCGAGACCCCGGCGGTCCCCGGCCTCGACACCCCCCTCGCCACCACCCAGGTCTCCCTCACCGACACCTCCGTCTCCGGCAAGTCCCTCGACGGGCTGCAGAAGGAGCACCCGGAGTTCGCCACCAGCGGCGTCTACGTCACCGAGGTGCTCCGCGGCGACCAGATGCTGCCCGCCAACCCCGACACCGTGGTCCAGCGCGGCGACGTGCTCACCCTGGTCGGCGCCCGTTCGGGCCTGGGCCGGCTGGTGGCGAAGATCGGTTCGGTGGTGAAGAACGACGCCACCGACTTCATCTACCTGGGCGCCGGCATCGCGGTCGGCTCGCTGATCGGCCAGATCGTGGTGAAGCTCGGCGACGTGCCGCTGTCGCTCGGCACCGGCGGCGGCTGTCTGATCTCCGGGCTGCTCTTCGGCTGGTTCCGCTCCCGCAGCCAGACCTTCGGCGCCTTCCCGCCGCAGGCCGCGACCACCCTGAAGGACATGGGCCTGGCCGTCTTCATCGCCTGCACCGGTCTGGTCTCCGGGCCGCAGGCCTGGCCGCTGCTCAAGGAGTACGGGGCGCTGCTCCCGGTCGCGGGTGTCGCCATGGTGCTCGTACCGGCGACGCTCTCGCTCGTCATCGGGCGCAGGTTCCTGCGGATCGAGCCGCCGCTGCTCATCGGCGCCATCGCCGGCCAGCAGTGCTCGACGCCCGCCATCACCTCGGTCACCCAGGTCGCCCAGAGCTCGGTGCCGATGCTCGGCTACACGATCACCTACGCCCTGTCGAACTTCCTGCTGCCGCTGACCGGCCCGCTGCTGGTCGGGATCCTCGGGGCGTGAACCGGTGAACCGCCGAAGCCCGGCGCGTCACCGGGGCCCCATGTGCCACAGGAGTCGCCCGAGCCACCGGGGCCCCATGTGTCACCGGAATCGCCCGAGCCACCAGGGCCCCATGCGTCACCGGAGTGGACGGATCACCGCATGATCGATTTCCTGAACCGGAACGTCTTCCAGCCCCACCCCGAGCTGCTGATCTTCATCACCGTCGCCCTCGGCTTCCTCTTCGGCAAGCTCCGCTACAAGGCGATCGCGCTCGGTGCCGTGACGGGCTGCCTGGTGGCCGGACTGCTGCTCGGCGCCCAGTTCGAGATCACCATCGACGGCACGGTGAAGAACCTCTTCTTCACCCTCTTCCTCTTCGCCCTCGGCTACAAGGTCGGACCGCAGTTCTTCCGCGGCCTGAAGAAGGACGGTCTCCCGCAGGTCGTCAACGCCCTCGTCGTCTGCGTGACCGGGCTGCTCGTCTCCTGGGGCTTCGCGGCGATGCTCGGTTACGGCCCCGGCCTCTCGGCCGGACTGCTCGGGGGCGCCCTCACCCAGTCCGCGGTCATCGGTGTCGCCCAGGACGCCATCGGCAACCTTCCCGGCCTGTCCGCCGCCCAGGTGAGGAACGAGGAGAACCTCGTCGCCATCGGCTACGCGGTCACCTATCCGCTGGGGACGATCCTGTGCGCGATGCTCCTCGCCAACGTCCTGCCCCGGCTCTACAGGCGCGACCTGGCCGCCGAGTCGGCGCAGCTCGCCAAGGAGCTGGACGCGCCCGGGGACGATCCCGACCTGGCCGAGGGCTACTACGAGGTCGTGCTCCGCGCGTACCAGATGGACCACTCGCCGCTGGCCGGCCGGACCATCGAGGACTTCGAGAACCAACAGGAGGAGCTCGGCCACCGCATCTACATCACCCGGGTCCGGCGCGGCGGCCAGATCCTTCCGCACGACCAGCGGACCGTGCTGCGCTCGGGCGACGTCGTGGCCGTCAGCGCCCTGCGCGGCTCGCTCGTCGCCTTCGACGCCCGTACCCACATCGGCCCCGAGACCGACGACGTCGAACTGCTCGGCTACGAGACGGAGACGCTGCACGTGGTCGCCTCGGAGAAGGCGCAACTGGGCAGGACGATCGCGGAGCTGCGCCGGGAGCCCTTCATGGCCGGCGTGTACGTCGACAAGCTGTACCGCTCGGGTGCCGAGTTCCCCTACCGCCTCTCCACGCGCCTGGAGCGGGGCGACACGGTCGTCCTGACCGGCCCGCGCCGCCTGGTGGACCCGGCGGGCAGGGCCATCGGAAAGCCGGTGCCGACCTCCTTCGCCACCGACATGCTGTGGGTCGGTCTCGGTGTCTTCCTCGGCGGGTGCGTCGGCATCCCGGCGCTGACCGTGTCGGGCGTGCCGATCTCGCTCTCCACCTCCGGCGGCGCGCTCATCATGGGTCTGGTCTTCGGCTGGATCCGCGGCAAGTACCCGACGTACGGCAACGTCCCGCCGGGCGCCCAGTGGTTCATGGACACCCTGGGCCTGTGCCTGTTCGTGGCCGTCGTCGGCATCAACGCCGGGCCCAGCTTCACCAGCGGGCTCTCGACGGCCGGCTGGGGGCTGCTCGTCTGGGGCGCGGTGGCGACCGTGGCGCCGCTGATCGTGGGCTTCCTGGTCGGCCACTACATCCAGAAGATCCGCTTCCCGGTCCTGATGGGCGTGCTGGCCGGCGGTCAGACCACCACCGCGGCGATCGGCGCGATCAACGAGCAATCCCGCTCGCAGGTCCCGACGCTGGGCTACACGATCCCGTACGCGGTGGGGAACGTGCTGCTGACGATCTGGGGCGCGGTGATCGTCATCCTCCACCACTGATCCCTCCCCCGCCTCCCCCCTCCTTTCCTGTCTCCCTCTCCCCTCCCTGTCCCCCTTTCCCTTCCTTCTCCCGCTCCCTCCGACCCCCTCCGAGGAGTCCCGTCGTGCCGAAGACCAGCTTCACCCGTGACGAGATCAAGTCCTTCGCGCAGCTGTCGCCCTTCGAGCTGAAGGACAAGTTCATCCAGATCGCCACGTCGGCGCAGGCCGACGAGCCCGGCCAGAAGGGCAAGACGCAGGTCCAGATGCTCAACGCGGGCCGGGGCAACCCCAACTGGACGGCGACCGGACCCCGCGAGGCGTTCTACGCGCTCGGCTACTTCGCGCTCTCCGAGTCGCGGCGCGTGTGGACCGCCGACGACCTGGGCGGGATGCCGGAGCCGGCCGGCTCGGGCGCGCGGTTCGACGCCTTCGTACGGCAGCACCCGGACCTGCCGGGGATCGAACTGCTCCAGAAGTGCGTCGCGTACGCGGTCGACCGCTTCGGCTTCGACAAGGACGCCTTCGTGCACGAGCTCACCGACAGCTCGATCGGCGACAACTACCCGGTGCCGGACCGGATCCTCCCGCACACCGAGCGGATCGTCCGCGGCTACGTGGAGGACGAGCTGTTCGACGGGCGGCCGCCGGCCGGGACGATGTCGTACTTCGCGACCGAGGGCGGCACGGCGGCGATGTGCTACGTCTTCGACTCCCTGGTGAAGAACGGGATCCTGAAGAAGGGCGACAGGATCGCCCTGATGGTGCCGGTGTTCACGCCGTACATCGAGATCCCCGAGCTCGACACGTACGAGTTCGAGGTCGTCCCGATCGAGGCCTCGCTCTTCGCGGAGACGGGCGTCCGGGAGTGGCGCTATCCGACCGAGGAGGTCGCCAAGCTGGCCGACCCGTCGATCAGGCTGCTGTGCCTGGTCAACCCGTCCAACCCGCCCTCGCTGGCGCTGAGCGAGCGGGTCGCCGGCCAGATCAAGGAGATCGTCGCCACCAGCAACCCGAACCTGGTGATCGTGACGGACGACGTCTACGGCACCTTCGTGCCGGGCTTCCGCTCGATCGCCGCCGAACTGCCGCACCACACACTGCTCGTCTACTCGTACTCCAAGCACTACGGGGCGACGGGCTGGCGGCTCGGTGTGATCGGGCTCAACGACGACAACATGATCGACCGGATGATCGCGGAGCTTCCCGCGGCGGAGAAGGAGCGCCTGGCCAGACGGTACGGGACGCTGTCGCTCGAACCGGAGAAGATCCGTTTCGTCGACCGGATGGTCGCGGACTCGCGGCAGGTGGCGCTGAACCACACGGCCGGGCTCTCGCTGCCGCAGCAGGTGATGATGACGCTCTTCTCGCTCTTCGACATGCTGGAGGAGGGCCAGGCGTACAAGGAGAGGATCCGCGGGATCGTGCGCGGACGGCTCGACCTGCTCCTCGAAGGCGCCCAGATGAAGATCGCCGAGGACGGGCAGCGGGCCGGCTACTACATCGAGCTGGACCTGCTCGCGGAGGCGGAGCGGGTGCACGGCAAGGACTTCGCGGACTTCCTGGAGAAGAACTACGAGCCGGTGGACCCGCTGTTCCGGCTTGCCGAGCAGACGCGGGTGGTGCTGCTCAACGGCGGCGGCTTCGACGGGCCGCAGTGGTCGGTACGGGTGTCGCTGGCGAACCTGGACGACCTGGACTACCTGAAGATCGGCCACCACCTGCGGGCGATCTTCAACGACTACGCGGAGGAGTGGCGGGCGGCCCGCTAGGAACCCTCTCCTGTCTCTCTGTCTCTCTCTTCATTATTCTGTAGCGGGCGTTATGAAAGGTGGTACGGTGGGCATGTTGATTTCGTAGCGCCCGCTACAGAAATGGGAATCACGTGCGGGCGGGAGAGACGGGGGGACCCACCATGACCACATACGCCACGCCGCACGCCGGCACGCATGCCGCTCCGCCCGCCGGGGGACATGCCCCGGAGCAGTCCGCCCGGAAGGAGCCCGCGCGGGAGTCGCCCGCCGGGCAGCAGTCCGCGCGGGAGCCGCTGCCGCTGCTGCTCGCGCACGGCGCGGGCGGCGGCATCGAGGCCAACTTCGCCCCGGTCCGCGAGGCCCTGGCTGCAGGGGGACGCCGGGTCGTCGGCTTCGACCTGCCCGGCACGGGCGCCGCACCACGCGCGACGGCACCGCTCGACCTGGACGCGCTCGCCGACGGCCTCGTCGCCGCGGCCGACGCGGCGGGGGCGGCACGGTTCGCCGTCGCCGGGTACTCACTGGGGTCGGCCGTCGCCGTACGGGCCGCCACCCGGCACCCCGAGCGCGTGTCGGCGCTCGTCCTCACCGCCCCCTTCGCCCTGGCCGACCACGCCCTGCGCCAGACCGCCCTCCTGTGGCGGGACCTCGCGGACGGCGACCGGCCCGAGCTGCTGGCCCGCCTCCTGGTCCCGCTCGCCTTCGGTGCGGCCACGCTGGAGGCGTTGACCACCGAGGCCGTCGAGGCCGCCGTCCGCCTCACCGCCGAGTCGATCCCGCCGGGCAGCGCCGACCACGCCGACCTGGTGGCCCGCGCGGACGTCCGGGCCGACCTGCCCCGCCTGACCGTGCCGACCCTCGTCGTCTCCACCACCGAGGACCGCCTGGTCTCGCCCGCCCTCCACCGCGGGGTCGCCGCGTCCATACCGGGCGCCCGCCTGACGGAACTGGCCACGGGCCACGCTCCTTTCGCGGAGAACCCGGAGGCGTGGGGGAAGCTGATGGCCGAGTTCCTGGAGCACGCCGGACGACAGGAGGACGCGCCCCGGCCGGGGGTGGGGTGGCTCCGGCCGGAGCGCGCCGTACGGGGCCGGTGAACCGGCCGGCGGGGGTGGCTACTTGTAAGCGGCGAAGGCCCGGGTGAAGGCCAGCGGCTGCTGCAGGATCGAGGAGCAGGTGGCGTCCGCGTAGTTCACCGCTCCGGCCGCGCACTGCTTGTCGCGGGTCGAGGACCACATCGACAGCCAGCCGATGCCCTTCGACTTCGCGAAGTCGACGAGCTGGGTGGCGTCGTCGACCTTGAAGACCTCGGACACGACGTCGTTGACACCGATCATCGGGGTGACGGCGACGGCCTTCCACGCGGCCGCGTCGGACAGGTCGAGGACGCCCTTGATCTGCGCCTGGGTCGCGGTGGCGGCCGAGATCGCGTACTGGCCCATGTCACCGCTGTAGGCCGGCCCGTAGTCCATGGCCATGATGTTCACGGTGTCGACGCGGACCCCGTTCCGCCGGGCGTCGGCGAGCAGGTCGACGCCGGGCTGGGTCAGGCCCTCGGGCATGACCGGCAGGGTGAAGGAGACGTTCAGGCCCGGGTGGGATTTCTGCAGCTGGGCGATGGCCTGGGCGCGGCGCGTGTTGGCGGCCGTGTCCGGCAGGGCGGCGCCCTCGATGTCGAAGTCGACCTTGGTGAGCTTGTAGTGGTCGATGACCTTGCCGTACGCGGCGGCGAGGGCCGTGGACGTGGAGCAGTTCAGGGCGAGTTCGTGACCGGCCGCGCCGCCGAAGGAGACCCGGACGTCACCGCCCTTGGCGCGCAGGGCACCGATCTGGGCGGCCACCTTGTCGGAGGCGAGGTCGGTGACGCCGCCCCACAGCGGAGCGCAGCTGCCTCCGGAGGTGATGAAGGCGAGGTTGAACTCCTTCACACCGGTCTGGTCGGCCGTGGAGAGCAGGTCGTAGGCGGGATGGAGGGAAGTGTCGACGTACGGGGCGTAGCGGGCGGCCGTGCCGGGCGCGGGGGTGGCCGTGGAGGTGGGAACGGGCGTCGGGGTGGGGCTCGCGGTCGCCGTCCGGGTGGCGGTGGGCGTGGGCGTGCTCGGCGTGGGGACGGCGGTCGGGGTGGGCTGCCCGGTGGGGCGGCCGCTGGGAGTGGGGGTGGCTCCGCCGGCGGAGCAGGCGGCCTTGTTGATGCGGCAGTCGACGGGGTCGCCGGCCGTGCCGGAGGCGGAGGTCACGAAGCCGACGGTGACGGACTGGCCGGGGGCGAGCTGCCGGTTCCAGCTGGCGGGGGTCACGGTGACGTGACGGCCGGAGACGGTGTGTTCGCCGTTCCAGAGGGAGCCGATCGTGGTGCCCTCGGGCAGGTCGAACTCCAGCGTCCAGCCCCCCGACTGGACGGTGGAAGTCTCGTTGGTGATCACGTACTGGCCGGTGTAGCCGCCGGTCCAGGAGCTGGTCCTGGTGTAGGCGGCGCCGACGGCAGCGGCCTGGGCGGTCCCGGAGAACGCGAAGGCCGCGCCGCCGATCACCGCGGCGGCGACGACCGCGCCGACGACCTTGGTCCTGCCGCTCGTCCTGCGCCGGTGCGAAGTCCGCTGCGCGTTGCTGCCCATCGCGTGCCTGCCTCTGTGTGCCGGGGGTGGGGTGGTGGGGTGCGGCAGCACGCTAGCGACAGGGAAACGGACAAATGCCCACCAGGAGGGCCGGGTTGAGGATTCTTAGGCTCCGCTTAAGGCAGCCATCGGAACGATTAAAGGTTGGGGTGCGGACGGGTCCCGAACGGCGGCCGCCCGGCGCCGGTCAGTTCTTCTGGCGGCGGGTGGCGGTCCTGCGGGCGCGTCGGCCGGCGGTGCCGGTCGTGCGCCGGCCGTCGAGACCGATCCAGATGCGGACCTCGGTGCCGCCGAGCACCGAGTGCCCGATCCGCACGTCGCCGCCGGTGGCCTCGGCCATCCGCCGCACGATGTCGAGGCCGAGCCCGGTGGAGCCGTCCCGGCCGCTGCCCGCGCCGCGGGCGAGGGCGGCGGCGGGATCGGGGATGCCCGGTCCGGCGTCCGAGACCAGGATGATCACGGCGTCGTCGCCGTTGTGGAGGTCGACCGAGAAGGCGGTGCCCTCCGGGGTGTGCCGGAAGACGTTGCCGAGCAGGGCGTCGAGCGCGGCCACGAGTTCGGGCCGGGCGACCGGGATCCGCACCGGCCGCTCGAGGCCCGCGACCCGGACCTTGCGGTCCTCGTCCTCGGCGAGGGCCGACCAGAAGCCCATCCGCTCGCGCACGACCTCCGCGGCGTCGCAGCCGATGACCGGGCCGGCGGCCTGGGTCTGCGGCTTCGCCTCCCGCGCGGTACGGATGATCGTGTCGACCTCGCGCTCCAGCTGCTCGACCGCGGCCCGGGTCTGGTCGGCCGCCGGGCCGGAGCCCAGGGAGGCCGCGTTGAGCCGCAGCACGGTCAGGGGGGTGCGCAGCCGGTGGGAGAGGTCGGCGGCCAGTTCCCGTTCGTTGGCGAGGAGCTGGACGACCTGGTCGGCCATCGAGTTGAAGGCGACGGCGGCCGACTTGAGCTCCGGCGGCCCCTCCTCCCGCACCCGGGCGCCGAGTTTGCCCTCGCCCAGCTCGTGGGCGGCGCGGGCGAGCCGCTGGGCGGGCTGGACCATCCTGAGGCCGAGCCGGTCGGCGACGGCCACGGAGCCGACGATCAGGGCGAGGCCGACCGCGGCCAGGACCAGCCAGGCGGTGGCGACCCCGTTGGACACCTCGCCCTCGGGGACGAAGAGTTCCACGATCGCGACACGCCCGGAGCTGACGGCTGTCGGCTGGAGCAGCGCGGAGCCGCCCGGCACCTCGGCGATGGTCGCCCGGCCGAGCGCCCGGGTGGTGGCCAGGTCCTCGTCGCTGACCCGGCTGCTGCCGATCTCCTCGCCCCTGCCGTCCGGCTCACCGGCGGCCGGCAGGTGGACGGCGAGCCGGCCCTCGGCTCCGTCGTCGGTGGTGGCGACGGCCCGCTCCAGCTGCCGGCGGTCGGTGGTGATGGCGAGGACCGGTGCGAGACCGGCGGCGCGGCGCTCGGCGTTGGAGAACGCCCGGTCGCGGGCCATCTCCTTGACCACCAGGCCGAGCGGTACGGCGAACGCGACGACGACCATGACGGTCACGGCCAGCGACACCTTGACGAGCGCCCATCTCACGGCCGGGACTCCCGGTGCGCCGGGGGCTCCGGGTGCACCTGCGGCAGCTGGTGCACCTGGTGCTCCTGCGGCAGTTGGTGCACCTGGTGCTCCTGGGGCGGCCGGTGCTCCTCCGACAGCTGGTGTTCCTGGGGTTCCTGCGGCGGCTCCAGCTTCACGCCCACCCCGCGCAGGGTGTGCAGGTAGCGCGGCCGGGCGGCCGTCTCGCCCAACTTCCGCCGCAGCCACGACAGGTGGACGTCGATGGTCTGGTCGTCCCCGTACGACTGCTGCCACACCTCGGCGAGCAGCTCCTTGCGCGACACGACCACTCCCGGCCGCCCCGCGAGAAAGGCCAGCAGGTCGAACTCGCGGCGGGTCAGGTCGAGGGGGGTGCCGTCGAGCGCCGCCTGACGGCGCAGCGGGTCAATGGCGAGGCCGCCGACCCGGATCTCCCGCGAGGGCGGTGCCTCACCGGCGGCCGACCGGGCCCGCCGCAGCACGGCGGCCATCCGGGCGGACAGGTGTTCCACCGAGAACGGCTTGGTCAGGTAGTCGTCCGCGCCGTCGTTGAGCAGCCGGACGATCTCCGTCTCGTCGTCGCGGGCCGTCGCGATGATCACCGGTACGTCGGTGATCCCGCGCAGCATCTTCAGCGCCTCGGCGCCGTCCAGGTCGGGCAGTCCGAGGTCGAGGACGACCACGTCGAAACGGTGATGGGCGACCTCGCGCAGCGCCTCCAGGGCCGTGCCGACGCTCCTCACGGTGTGGGAGGCCTCGGTCAGGTGCCGGATGAGGGCGGAGCGCACGAACTGGTCGTCCTCGACCACGAGCACACTTGCCATGGGCGGCACCGTACGCCATTCGGGGGATGGCAGGATGAGCCGGATGCGAAGAGGACTGGTTCACGTGCTGGCGTGGTCGCTCGCCACCGGCGCGGCCGTCACGCTCTCCTGGTGGGGCGTGCACACGGTGCTGTCCGGCACGGTCTACGACCCGCCCCGCGCCCTTCCCATCCCCGCCGGCACGACCGCCGCAGCGGACTCCGCCGGCAGCGGCGCCGACCCCCTGGCCTCCTCGACGCACAGCGCCCGCCCCTCCTCCCCGACACCGTCGCCGCGGGCGAGCACCGCCCGCCCGGCGACGTCGCCGTCCGCCACCCCCTCCCCCCGGCCCACCGACCCGAGGACCGCGACGAGCAGTCCGGGCGGCGGCCCGGACGCCACCGGCGGCAGCGGTGGCAGCGGAAACGTCAAGAGTTACGGCACGGACGGCGGCCGGGTCGTCTTCGACCTGGGGCCCTCCTCGGCCGAGCTGGTCTCCGCCACGCCCGGCGCGGGCTGGCAGATGCAGGTGTGGAAGCAGCCGACCTGGATCCGGGTGACCTTCACCAAGGACGGCCGGGAGATCTCCGTGTTCTGCGTGTGGCACGACACGGCGCCCCGCGTGGAGATCGAGGAGCGCTGACCCGCCCGCGGAAGGCTCGCCGGAGGGCTCAGCGGAAGACGGACGCGGGCGGTACGGGAGAGGGCTTGGCGCTGGCGTCCGTGACCGGCGTCGCGCCGCCGGTGAAGTCGGCGAGCGCCCGCCCGTGCTCGACCCGCCCCGGGTGCGGGTCGGTCGCCACCCGGCGGGTCAGCTCGGCCACCGGCAGCTCCCGGTCCGAGGCGAGCAGCACCGCGTTGCCGAAGCGGCGCCCGCGCAGGACGGTCGGGTCGGCGGCGAGCGCCAGTTCGGGGAAGACGGTGGCGGCGGTGGCGATCTGGCCGCGCAGATGAGCCAGCGGCGGGCCGTCGGCGAGGTTGGCCGCGTAGAAGCCGCCGGGCCGCAGCACCCTCCGCACCTCGGCCAGGAACTCCGTGCTGGTCAGGTGCGCGGGCGTCCGGGCTCCGCTGAAGACGTCGGCGATGATCAGGTCCGCCCAGCCGTCCTGGACCTTGCCGAGCCCGGCGCGGGCGTCGGTGGAGCGGACCCGGATCCGGGCGGCGGCGTCGAGCGGCAGCTCCCGCCGGACCAGCTGCACCAGCGGGGCGTCGAGCTCGACGATCTGCTGGGTGGAGCGCGGGCGGGTGGCCGCGACGTACCGGGCGAGCGTGAAGGCGCCGCCGCCGAGGTGCACGACCTGGATCGGCTTGTTCGGCGGGGCGGCGAGATCGGCGATGTGACCGAGGCGCCGCTGGTACTCGAAGGAGAGGTGGGCGGGGTCGTCGAGGTCGACGTGCGACTGCGGCGCGCCGTCGATGAGCAGCGTCCACCCGCGGGGGCGCTCCCGGTCGGGTATGAGTTCGGCCAGTCCGCCGTCGACGGTCTCCACGACCGCGACGGCTCCCGCCGCCCGTTCCCGCTGCTTGTTCCTTGCCACGAGCCCATTATCGGCGCAGGGGGAAATCACCCGCCCGACGAGCCCCGGCGCGCGCGGCGCGGCCCGGATCCGGGCCGATCGGCAAGGCGCCCGCTAGTGGCAGCTGTCCGCCGCTTCGATCAGGCGGGCCGCCTGGCCCAGGGCCTCGCGCAGCATCGTGGGGTCGGTGACCTGGCCGTCGTCGCCGGGCGGCAGCAGCCAGTCGGCCGGGCGGGTGGTGGCGCCGTCGGGGCCGGGGAGCTCCGGCAGTTCCGGCAGCCGCAGCCCGCGGCCGTCCGTCCTCGTACAGGCGCTGCCCGGCATGTCCCAGGCCGCGGCCGTGCCGGGCGGCACCAGGAAGCCGAGGGTGTCGCAGGCGCCGTCGTGCAGGACCGGGCCGACCGCCGGGGCGCCGCCGCGGCGCAGGATGTCCACGGCCTCCAGGCCCTGCCGGGCGGGCACGGTCACCAGGTCACAGGGCTCGGCGGCGAAGGCGCGGGACGCGGGGGACGCGCTGGCGTCCTGTGTGGGCGTGTGCCGCTCGGTCGACTGCGATCCGGTCACCCCGATCGCTCCGGTCTCCACCATGGGACCCCTCCTCGCTCCTGAGGAGACACGTTCCGTCTCTCCGCATGGTTCAACGCCCGTGCGCGTCAACGGCTACGGCGGCACGCCGCCGCAAAGGATGGCAGTTCATGGCAGATCGCGGGCGAGATATCCGATTTGTTGCCAAACCCTGCGTGCGCGAGTGGTCACAGCAGGTACGTTCTTGCCCGCCGGAACACCGGCAGCACCAGGAGAGGGCTCGGCCATGGCGTTGTCACGGGCAGTTCCCAATCTCGCCTTCCGCAGGCTCCGCGGGCAGCGCTCACCGGCGGAGTTCGCCGCGCAGGTCCGCAGGGCGGCGCGGGAGATCGGCGAGCAGGTCGCTTGCGACGCCCGCTACATCGGGCGCGTCGAGGCGGGTGAGATCCGCTGCCCGAACTACGCGTACGAGCGGGTCTTCCTGCACATGTTCCCCGGACTCAGCCTGGCCGACCTGGGGTTCTCGGCGCGGGAGGCCGTGCGCGGCCGGCGCCCGGCCGCCGTGACGGCGGCCGGGGGGCCGCCGCCCCTCGCCATCACCACCCGGAACGATGAGGAGAGCGACGTGCTGCGTCGCGCGTTCATGACCGGCGGCACCGTCACCGTGGCGGCCGCCTCGCTGGGACTCGGCGGCACCGCCGCCGCCGTCCCCGCCCCCCGGGGCGTCCACCGTGTCGGCGACGCCGAGGTCCGCGCCGTCGAGGACGCGGTGCGGCAGATCCGGCTGCTCGACGACCGGCACGGCGCCGACGGCCTCTACCGGCGGGCCACCCAGCCGCTGCGCACCGCCTACGCCCTGCTCGACGCGGGCGTCACCGCCCGCCGCTCCACCGCCGACCGGCTGCACCACGGCGCGGGCGAGCTGGCCATCTCCGTCGGCTGGCTCGCCCACGACTCGGGCCGCCTCGACGACGCCCGCTCCCACTACGCCGAGGCACTGGCCACCGCCCGGGTGGCGGGCGACGCGGCCCTCGAAGCGCACGCCTTCTGCAACACGTCGTTCCTGGCCAGGGACTCGGGGCGGTACCGGGAGGCGGTACGGGCCGCGCAGGCCGGGCTGCGGGCCGCCGAGCCGCTCGGCTCCGCCCGGCTGCTCGCCCTGCTCACCCTGCGGGAGGCGGGGGCCTGGGCCGGTCTCGGCGACCGCTCCGCCTGCGCGCAGGCCCTCGGCCGGGCCCACGCCTTCTTCGAGCGCGGCCCCGGCGACCGCGACCCCGAGTGGATGTCCTTCTTCGGCGAGCCGGAACTCCAGGCCCTGGAGGCCCAGTGCTGGTCGCTGCTCGGCGACTGGTCCCGCGCGGCCCGCCACGCCCGGCGCGCCACGGTCCTGCAGAACCCCCACTTCGCCCGCAACCTGGCCCTCTACCGGGCTCAGCTCGCCGGCGACCTGGCGCACGCGGGCCGCCCCGAGGAGGCCGCGGCGGAGGTCCAGCGGGTGGAGGAGTCCCTCGGCGGCGTCGAGTCCGCCCGCATCCGGCGGATGCTGGCGGAGACCCGCCGGGTCCTCGCCTCGTACTGACCCGCCGGGGCCGGTCCGCGTCCCGCCGCCGCGGCGGGAACCACCGGCGGGGGCCGCCTACTCCAGGTGACCGGTGTCGTTCCAGCGCTCGATCGCCGGGGCACCGTACGCCCAGCCCAGGACCGACAGGCTGGTCGGGTCGAGGCGGATGCGGGCGCCGAAGGAGATGTCCTCGCCCAGCCAGCGGGCGCCGATGGTGCGCAGGATGTGGCCGTGCGCGAAGACGAGGACGTCCCGGTCGGCCGAGCGGGCCCACTCCACCACCTCGTCGGCGCGGGCCGAGACGTCGGCGCGCGTCTCCCCCTTGGGGACGCCGTCGCGCCATATCAGCCAGCCGGGACGGAGCTCCTGGATCTGCGCCGGGGTCAGTCCCTCGTAGGCGCCGTAGTCCCACTCCATCAGCGCGTCCCAGTGCTCCGCCCTCGCGCCGAAACCGGCCAGCTCGCAGGTCTCCCGCGCCCGCGCCAGCGGGCTGGTGCGCACCTCGACGCCCTCCAGGCCGGCCCACGGGCCGCGGCCGAGGCGCTCGCCGAGGAGCTTGGCGCCGCGCCGGCCCTCGTCCAGCAGAGGGATGTCGGTCCTGCCGGTGTGACGGCCGAGCAGCGACCACTCGGTCTGGCCGTGCCGGGCGAGCAGGATGCGCGGTGCCATGAAGGCTCTCCAGGGGTCCACGGAACAAGTGCACCTCCATCATCGCCCACCCGTCCCGCGGCCGAACGCGCGGTGACCGCCGGGCGACGTCCGCCCGACGGGCGGCCCGCGGCGTGCGGCGGCGGCGCGTGCGCGACGGGATGTTCAGGGGCGAATGCCGCCGAAACCCCCCGCTTGTCAGTGGCGGATGGGAGACTTCCGCGGGTGAGCGCATCCCTGGGCGGCGGCCCGCACCGGCCGCCGCAGACGACACTCCGGCATCGGCTCGCCGAGCTGCGCGGACCGGCCCTGGTGCCGCGTCCGCTGGACGCGCGGGCACTGGCCGCGCTGGCCGCCAATCCCGGCTGCCGGCGGCGGGCGATCCTGGACGGCGCCGGGGTCGACAAGACCGCGCTCGCCGCGAAGCTGGGCGCCCCCTCGGGCTTCGGCCAGTCGCAGTTCGCGATCGCCCGGGGCAACGCGTTCGAGGCGAAGGTGAAGGCGGACGGCGGCCGTGAGCTGCTGCGGCTGCTCGGCATCGAGGAGCCGTCCCAGGTGGACCTGCCGGAGCTCGCGGCGGCCGGGCCCGAGGGCCGGGCGGCCCGCACGGCCCTCGCGCTGCGGGAGGCGACGGCGGCCGGTCGCTGGGCGCTCCTCGACCATCCGATGCTGGCCCTGGAGGTCGCCGGCTCGCCGGTCTATCTGGAGCCCGACGCGGTGGTGGTCCGCCCCGACGGGCGGTGGACGGTCGTGGAGATCAAGTCCTTCCCGATGATCGACGGTTCCGCCGACGCGTCGAAGGTGGGCGCGGCGGCCCGGCAGGCGGCGGTGTACGTGCTCGCCCTGGAGCGGGTCGCGGCCCTCACGGACGGCGCGGCGGTGGCCCACACGGTGCTGCTGGTGTGCCCCAAGGACTTCTCCAACCTGCCGACGGCCTCGGCGGTGGACGTCCGCAAGCAGCTGTCGGTGACCCGGCGCCAGCTCTCCCGGCTCACCCGGATCGAGGAGATCGCGGAGGCGCTGCCCGAGGGCGTGACGTTCGACGTGGCGGAGTGCTCGGCCGAGGAGCTGGCGGCGGCGGTGGAGTGCGTGCCGCACGCGTACGCGCCGGAGTGCCTGGCCGCCTGCGAGCTGGCCTTCCACTGCCGGGAGCGGGCGCGGGCCGCCGACGTGGTCGCGACGCTCGGCCGCTCGGTGCGGGGCGAGCTGGGCGGCCTGACGACGATCGGCGCGGTCCTGGCGGCGGCGCGGGGCGAGTCGGGCGACCCCGACGACCCGGCGGTCGCGGCGCTGCGCCGGGCGCGGGCGCTGCGGGCCGAGGCGCTGGAGGCGGCGGCCCGGATGCCGGAGGAGGCCGTCGAGTGCGCGTCCTGACCAGCCGTCCCCCCGGCCCGCACAGCGGTCTGCCGCGCGCCACCGCCGAGGAGGCCCTCGCATGTCGCTGATCTCCACGCTGGCCCGGATGGAGGCCGTCGAGGCGGGCCGGGCCCAGCCGCTGGCCACCGTGCGCCACCGGCACCTGTCCGGTCGGCCCCTGGTCCTCGTGCCGCTCACCACCTCGGGCGAGGCGGGTGCGCCGCTCGGGGCCCTGGTGGGCACGGACCCGGCGGAGCCCCGGCTGCTCGTCGTACCGCAGCCGCGCGACCGCGACCTGCGGTTCGCGTTCCTCGCCGAGCTGGCCGACGAGATCCTGCCGTACGTCGACTCCTTCACCGGGGACGTCGAGGCGGCGGAGAGGAACGAGACCGACCCGGAGACCGGGAAGAAGGTCAAGGTCGAGGTCGAGCTGTGCGCGGACGCGCCGCAGGTGGTGGTGCCGAGCCGGGCGGGCATCGAGTACGTGCGGCTGCTCGGCAGGTCGACCCGGTTCCGGCGGACGGCGGAGCAGGACCCGGACACGCCCTTCCCGGCGCCGCCCCGGGTGCCGCTGCTCGGCCGCTGGCTGACCCATTTCGGCGAGCGGGCGCGGGTGCCGGGATCCTCGCTGCTCGTCGCGGCGACGGACCTGCTGAACCGGCACTGGGCCACCGGCCAGTCCTCGCTCGAGGACCAGCACCTGGGCGCGCTGCTCGCCTGGATCGACCCGCCCGCCGGCGGGACGGGCGCCGAGGCGGCGCTGCGCGCCGAGCTCGCGCGGGACGCGCGGGGACAGCTGCTGTGCCCGCCGGCGGGTCCGGCGACCGATCCGGCCTTCGACAACAAGCTGCTCGCCCCGGCGATCGAGGACTACGACCGGGCCCGGCAGGCGCTCGGCGCGGCCGAGGACGGCGGGGCGGCGGAGGACGGGCTCGCCGCGCTGCACCGGGCCGAGCGGGAGGTCCGCCGGCTGGTCCTGTCGCAGCTGGAGCCCACGTGGGAGGCGGTGTGGCGGGCGCTCGGCCTGCTGCGGGAGCTGCCGGAGGGTGCGCGGGTCGCCGAGCGCTGGACGCGTGACCGCTGGTCGTTCACCGGGCACCGGGACCGGATCGCGGCGGGCGAGCCGCCGCAGCCGCGCCGGGACGACGCGGTGACCGCCGCGCAGAAGCTGGCCGCGCGCGAGCAGGCGCAGGGCAGGCTGGAGGCGCAGGAGGCGCTGGACGACCCGCTGGTGATGGCGGGGCGGCGGCTGTCGGGCGAGGCGTTCGTCGCGGAGGTCGTCGACGTCGCCATGGCGTACACGGAGAAGAACCGCCCCCGCCCGCTGCTGACGGTCCGCACGGACGACCGGCCGCACCTGGGTGCCGGGGTGAAGGTGTACCGCTCGCTGGACGCCCGGCCGCAGACGGCCGAGTTCGTGGAGCACGAGCCCGACGGGTCCCTGGTGCTGCGGCTGCTGGACAAGATGGGCCGCTCGAAGGAGCCCGCGGAGGGCTCGGTGCCGGAGAAGGGCGAGCGGATCGTCTGGACGCTGTTCGAGCACGACCAGCGGGTGGGCGCCACGCTGCCGGACCCGGAGGAGACCCCCTGGACCCACGGTGGTCCGCCGCGCGCGGACGCCGTCGAACCGCCCGATGCCATCACCCCCGAGGACGTGCTGTGAGCCCCCGGTCCGTGACCGCCTTCGATCCGTCCGCCGAAGCCGCGCGGGCGACGGACGCCATCTTGTCGAGCACCCTGCACGGGGACGCCCGCGGTGTGGTCGTCGACTCCCCGCCGGGCGCGGGCAAGTCGACGCTCGTGGTGCGGGCGGCGCTGGAGCTCGCCGACGCCGGCCGTCCGCTGATGGTCGTGGCGCAGACGAACGCGCAGGTCGACGACCTGGTGCTGCGGATCGCGGAGAAGCGGCCCGGGCTGCCCGTGGGGCGGCTCCACTCAAACGACTCCGCTCCGTACGACAGGGCCCTCGACGACCTGGAGCAGGTCCGGAAGTCGGCGAAGGCGGCGGATCTGACCGGGCTGCCGGTGGTGGTGTCGACGGCGGCGAAGTGGGCGCACGTGAAGAACGTGGAGCCGTGGCCGCACGCGATCGTGGACGAGGCGTACCAGATGCGTTCGGACGCGCTGCTCGCCGTGGCGGGCCTGTTCGAGCGGGCGCTGTTCGTGGGCGACCCGGGGCAGCTGGATCCGTTCTCGGTGGTGGGCGCGGAGCAGTGGGCGGGCCTGTCGTACGACCCGTCCGCCTCCGCCGTCAGCACCCTCCTCGCCCACAATCCGGACCTGCCGCAGCACCGTCTGCCGGTGTCCTGGCGGCTTCCGGCGTCGGCCGCCCCGCTGGTGTCCGACGCGTTCTATCCGTACACGCCGTTCCGCAGCGGCACCGGTCACGGCGACCGCCGGCTGGGTTTCAAGGTGTCCTCGGACGGCTCGGGCCCGGACCGGGTCCTGGACGAGGCGGCGGAGTCGGGCTGGGGCCTGCTCGAACTGCCCGCCCGGCACACCCCCCGCACCGATCCGGAGGCGGTCCACGCGGTCGCCCTGGTGGTGCGGCGACTCCTCGACCGCGGCGGGGTGTCGGTGAGCGAGCGCTCGCCCGACCCGGTGCCGCTCACCCCGGACCGGATCGCCGTCGGCACGGCCCACCGCGATCAGGCGGCGGCCGTCCGGGCGGCCCTGGCCGAGCTGGGCGTCCCGGGCGTGACCGTGGACACGGCGAACCGCCTCCAGGGCCGCGAGTACGACGTGACGGTCGTCCTGCACCCGCTCTCCGGCCGCCCCGACGCCACCGCCTTCCACCTGGAGACCGGCCGCCTGTGCGTGCTCGCCTCCCGGCACCGCCACGCCTGTGTCGTCGTCTGCCGCGCGGGCGTCGCCGACCTCCTCGACGAACACCCCTCGACGGAACCGGTCCAGCTGGGGGTCACGGTGAAGTTCCCCGACGGCTGGGAGGCCAACCACGCGGTGCTGTCCCACCTGGCGGAGCACCGGGTGAGCTGGTCGCCGTGAGCCGGGCCGCCGTGGCGGGTGCGCGCTCCGGGTTCCGTCGGTTCGGGAGCTCTGGCCCTGGGGTGGTCTTGCCAGGCGCGGGAGAATGGGGTGTGGCCCGGGTGTCCGGGCCGTGTGTGTGCGAGGAGGAGAAGGACCATGGCGGAATCGGCTGAGCGGAGTGGGCGGCGGCGGGTCAGGCCGGCGCCGCTGGTCTTCGAGCCCGCCGAGGCGACCGCCGACCCGGAGCACTTCTTCGACCTGGAGTCGATCGAGGACCCGCGGGAGCTGCTCGCCCGGGCGACCGAGCTGACGACGGCGTTCCGGGCGGCGACGGACCGGGCGGTCGAGTTTCAGGCGATCGCGGCGGCCCAGCTCGCCGACCCGCGCCGGTTCGACCGGCTGACGGCGGCGGACGTGGCCGAGCGGGCCGAGTGGACCGAGGACTACGCCCGCAAGATGATCGAGTTCGGCCGCGACCTGATCCGTACGGGCGGCCGCGACCCGGAGGAGTGAGCCTCCGGTCTACCCGGGCCGCTCAGCGCACTGGCATATGCCGGGGCGCACGGTACTCCTTCCGACCCCGCTCTGTCCGGGTTTTCGGCAACCCGCTGAAACGGGACGGTCACGCCCGGTAGATCTTCCCGTATGACGACGTGGCTGCGCGACGAGACGACTCCGTACGACATCTTCCGCTTCCTGCGGGACCCGGACGAGGAGCGGCACCAGGCCGCACGGGTCACCGAGGACGGGGCCCTCTGGCTCGCCTCCGCCACCGCCCGCCCGTGCGCCGCGCTCGCGCGCTGGCAGGAGCGGCCCGCCGCCCCGGCCGTGCTGTCCTGCGGCCGCGTCTTCGACGTGGTGAACGTGGAGCCGATCTTCGGGCGCCGGATGCTGGACCGGCTCTGGGCCGAGGGCCCCGGCTCGGGACCCGTCGCCGTGCACCGGGGCCGGATGCTGCTCTTCGCCGCGCCCGGTACGGCCCAGCGGTTACCGGCCCTCCTCGACTGGGAGGAGTACGGGGACGCCGTGCCGCGCCCGCTGTGTCACGGCACCGGGGACGCCGTGACCGTGCCGCCGCTCGCCCCGCAGGACACCTCGGGCCCCCGCTGGCTGGTCGCCCCCGACACCCGCCGGCCGTGGCTGCCCGGACCCGAGGTCCTCCTCTGGGCCTGCGTCCGGGCCGCCCGGATGGTTTCGGCGGCCGACGTGCGGGTATCGATTTTTGCTTCGGCGGATCCGGATGCTAATGTCTACGACGTCAGCAGGCGCCGCTAGCTCAGTTGGTTAGAGCAGCTGACTCTTAATCAGCGGGTCCGGGGTTCGAGTCCCTGGCGGCGCACAGACGGGAGAAGCCCCTCGCGGAAGCGGGGGGCTTCTTCGTGTCCGCGGGACCGGGCTCACTCCACCGGTCGCGCCCGGGGGCCGGTGACCCGGACCGTCCACACGCCCGCCCTGGTCCGCTCGGCGACCTCCACCCGCACGCCCGTACCGGGCACGGTGAAGGACTCGCCCTCCGTCAGCGGCGCGTCCGCGAGCGGCGGGTAGACCGAGCGCTCCCAGCACGCCTCCGTGCGCGGATGGGCGTCCACGACCTCCACCGGGCCCTCGCCGGAGGCCGCTTCGTTGCGGACCCGGTAGACGAGCACCCCCTCGGTGCAGGTGTCCTGGTCGTTGCCGGTCGCGGAGCGGGCCTCGATCGCCAGTGCGCTGCCCCCGCCGGTGCGGACCACCGCCAGGCGGGTGCCGACGGTGCCGCCGGCCACGGGCGCGGCGGCGACCGGTTCCAGGCCGATCACATGGGTGCCGGGGTCGCGGACGCAGTTCACCTGGGAGCGGTCGAGCCAGCCCAGCTTCCACTTGTGCCAGGCGAAGAGGTCCGGGGCGAGCCCGAACTGGCTGCCCATGACGTCCCAGTCGCCGACGTGGGTGTCCCAGTCGCCCTTGCCGTCGGCGGGCCGGTGGTAGAGGTCGGGCAGGTCGAAGACGTGGCCGGTCTCGTGGGCGAGCACGTTGCGGTCCGGCGGGTGGCGCTCGAAGACCGTGACCACCCGCCTGATCTCCCGGCCGTCGGCTTCCAGCGGCTGCTCCAGGTTGACCACCTTGGTGGCGTCGGAGTCGACGCCGGGCGCGTCGGGGTCGGCGACGAGATAGACGATGTCGTAGCGGGAGAAGTCCACGGAGTCGTCGGCCGCCCGGATCGCGTCGCGCAGATAGGCCGCCCGGCGCTCGGCGCTCCAGTCCCGCCGTATCGCGTACGTGCCGGAGTCCTGCGGCATCCGGGTCCAGCCGGTCTGCGGGTGGGCGCGCAGTGTGAACCGGCCGTAGGAGGCGCGCTCGAAGAACTCGGACGTGCCGGGGAAGTGGTCGGCGGCCAGTTCGGCGGGGGTGATCAGCGGGTCCGAGTCCGGGAAGGACAGGAAGATCATGACGGCGTCGAGGGTGCGGGTGGGCCGCGGATAGGACCCGTTCCAGGTGTCGAGGCCGAGCGAGTGGTGGGCGGCGGTACGGGGCAGGGCGCAGGGTCCCGCGGAGGGCGCGGCGACGGCGGGGCCGGCGACGAGCCCGGTCGCGGCGAGCGCCGCGAGCGAGGTGAAGGCAGCCGCGCCGGCACGCAGGCGCGAGCGTTGCACTCCCCCGGGTGGCTGCTGACCCCTCACGTGTACCTCCGGCTCCGGAAAGCGTGACACCACACCCACCTTGTGGTGGTTTGTGATGTTTCGCACCTTTCCGCTGACCCGGTCGGGTGAGCAGGACTCGCCGAGTCGACGCGACACGGACGCGTAACAGCTCACGGAAAGTCACATTCGGTCAGACCGCCGTCGACCCGTGTCAGACCCGCGCAGAAACGATCGGCCGGGTCGGCGGGTGGGGAGCCTCACAGCCCGTCGGGGCGTCACGGCGGGCTGCAGAGCTGGAAGGGCCCCCCGGCCAGCCTCTATGATCGGCACACTTTCCCTGGCCGACCATTCCGACCACATCTGTACGGCCCGAACGCACTACGGGAGCGAGCGGTGAGCGGAACCCCCGAAGTACCGGTGCACCCGTCGGCGGAGCCGGTGCTCACAGAGCGTCACGCATCCGCATCCGATCCCGACCCCGGTCCCGATCCGGGTCCCGATCCCGGCCTCGATCCCGAACTGCGCGACTACCGGGCCGCCTTCCGTGCCGCCCGGCTCGCGATGGCCGTGGTCGACCGGGACGGCCTCGTCGTCGCCGCCAACGACGCCCTCGGCGCCCTCCTCGGCACCGACCCCGCCGCGCTGTGCGAGCAGGCCGCCGCCGACCTGGTCGACCTCGGGTCCGACGGGCGCACCTGGCACGCCTACCGCGAGGTGCTGCGCGGCCGCCGCTCCCGCTTCCGCTGCACCCGGCGCCTCAAGCACCCCGACGGACGCTCCCTGTGGGCCGAGGTGACCGTCTCCCCCGTGCCCGACCGCCCGCGCGTCCTGCTCTCGGTCGCCGACGTCAGCGACCGGCGCGAGCTCCAGGCCCGGCTGCGCCACCTCCAGATGCACGATCCGGTCACCCGGCTGCCCAACCGCACCCTGTTCTTCGAGCGCCTCACCGCCGCCCTGGAGACCGCCGCCGCCGAGGGCCCCGCCGAGGGGACTCAGGACCGGTCGTACGAGTCGTACCAGTCCTACGGGCATGGCAGAACAGGGCGGATCGGGATCTGCTACCTCGATCTCGACGGCTTCAAGGCGGTCAACGACACCCTCGGGCACCGGGTCGGCGACCGGCTGCTGGCCGCCGTCGCCGGCCGGCTCACCCAGTGCGCCGACAGCTACGGCTACACGCGCGGCGGCGCACACCTCGTGGCTCGGCTCGGCGGGGACGAGTTCGCGATCCTGGTCGAGGACTCCACCGGCACCGAGCAGCTCGCCGATCTGGCCCAGTCCGTGCTCACCGCGCTCCAGGAGCCCTTCGACCTGTCGGGGCAGCGGCTGTCCGTCTCCGCCTCCATCGGCGTGGTCGAGCGACGGGCCCACGGCTCCTCCGCCACCTGTCTGATGCAGGCGGCCGACACCACGCTGTACTGGGCCAAGGCCGACGGCAAGGCCCGCTGGACGCTCTTCGACCCCGAGCGCAACGCCCACCGGATGACCCGGCAGGCGCTCTCCTCCACCTTGCGGCCCGCCGTGGAACGGGGGGAGTTCGCCCTCGAGTACCAGCCTCTGGTGGACCTGGCGGACGGTTCGGTCCGCGGGGTGGAGGCGCTGGTGCGCTGGCACCACCCGCAGTTCGGCGTCCTGGCGCCGAATCGGTTCGTCGGGATCGCCGAGGAGGACGGCACGATCGTCGAGCTCGGGCGCTGGGTGCTGCGGACCGCCTGCCGCCAGGCCCGGCAGTGGCAGCAGGACCACCCGGGCGAGCGGCCGGTCTTCGTCAGCGTCAACGTGGCGGTGCGTCAGGTCTGGGACTCCGACCTGGTGGCCGACGTGGCCGGCATCCTCTCCGAGACCGGGCTCGCCCCGCACCTGCTCCAGCTGGAGCTGACCGAGTCCGCGGTGATGGGCTCGGCGGGCCGCCCGCTCCAGGCGTTGCAGGCGCTCAGCGACATGGGTGTGCGGATCGCGATCGACGACTTCGGCACCGGTTATTCGAACCTCGCCTATCTGAGCCGGCTTCCGGTCTCCGTGCTGAAGCTGGACGGCTCGTTCGTGCGCGGCTTCCAGGACGAGGAGCACGCCAACCCGGCGGACGAGTTGATCGTCGAGGCGCTCGTCCAGCTCGCGCACCGGCTGGGCCTCACGGTCACCGCCGAGTGCGTGGAGACCTCGGGGCAGGCCACCCGCCTGCGCAGGATCGGCTGCGACACCGGGCAGGGCTGGCTGTACTCGCGGCCGGTCCCCCCGGACGGCATTGCCGCCCTGATCGGCTCCGCGCCCGAGTCCGTACGGGTGCGGTAGGACGCGACGCAGCAGACCGCCCCCGGCCGGAGGGACATTCCGGCCGGGGGCGGTGGTCCTGCCCGGTGGTGCGGGGTCGTACAGGGATCAGCAGGCGCCGAGGTCCTGCCAGACGCCCCACTCACCGGTCTTGCCGGGCTCCTCGTTCTGCGTCCACCACTTGGCCTTCCACTTGCGGCCCTGGTGGGAGACCTCGTTGCCGGCCGTGTAGACCGTGCCCGCGATGTACGCCGGGACCGAGCCGCACCCCGTGGTGGGCGGCGGGGTCGTGGGCGGGGTGGTCGGCGGCGGGGTCGTGGTGGGAGGCGTGGTCGGCGGGGTGGTCGGGGGAACGGAGGTGCCGCCGAGGGCGCTGTTGATCTGCTTCAGGAGCGTGGCGTTGTCGTCCAGGCCGAGCAGCGAGTACATCATCGCGCCGGCCAGGCCGCGCTGCTTGCCGTAGTCCACGCGGGCCTGGATGGACCGCTGGTTCAGACCGGTGAAGAACTCGCCGTCCTTGTAGAAGTACGAGGACTTCGACTGGTCGTCCCAGAAGGTGGTCGCCGCGTTGTCGACGATGCCGCCGAGCTCCTTGTAGTGGGCGATGCCCGCCTGCTGGCTGTAGGGGCGGGCGCCCGAGCCGCCGGTCGCGGGCTGCGCCAGGCCGTGCGTGGTGCCGGCCGGCACGCCCTTCCAGCCGCGGTAGTAGAACTCGTAGCCGAGCGTCAGCTTGTTCGCCGGGAAACCGCCCGCGATGCCGTAGGCCGGGTTGCCGTCGATCCAGGAGTCGATGGCGTTGTCGATGCTGTACTTCTCGGTGCCCGGCGCGATCGGGTCGGTCGGGTCGTTCGGGGAGGGGTGGAGCGGGGACTGGTGGTACGTCGGCCCGTCGCCGTCCCAGGCGCCGTGCATGTCGTACGTCATGATGTTGGCGTAGTCGAGGTACTGACCGATCTTGTCGGTCTCGATGTACTTGATCTTGTCCTGGCCGGCCGGCAGGGCCGCGGTCAGCAGGTACTTCTTGCCGCCGTTGGCGGCGCCGTAGGCGTCGAGCTGCTTGCGGAACTCGGCGAGCAGGAGGGTGAAGTTCTGCTTGTCCTCGGGCCCGTAGTGGTTGCCGAGGTGGCCGCCGGAGGAGCCGGGGTACTCCCAGTCGATGTCGATGCCGTCGAAGATGCCGGCCGCGGAGCCGGGGCCGCCGAAGCCGCCCTCGACGGGCAGGTTGCCCTTGAGGTACTGGTCGACGCAGGAGGAGACGAACTTCTTGCGGCTCTCGTCCGTCTTCGCGGCGTCGTGGAAGTACTTGGAGTAGGTCCAGCCGCCCAGCGAGATGTTGATCTTCAGGTGGGGGTACTTCGCCTTCAGTTCCTTGAACTGGTTGAAGACGCCCACGATCGGCTGGTCCCACTTGTCGGCGACGCCGTCCACGCTGTCGGCCGCGCTGAAGGACTTCTGGTAGTCGGCGTAGGAGTCGCCCGCACCGTCACCCGCGTTGGGGTTGTTGTCGTCACCGGCGGCCTTGTTGGCCATGAAACAGGTGAGGTTGGTGGGGTGGATGTTGCCGAACGAGTAGTTGATGACGTCCAACTGGCTCGCGATGCCCCGGGTGTCGAGGTGCTTGGGGTAGAAGGCGTTCCCGTACACGCTCCACTGGTCGTAGTACGCGATGCGCACGCCGCCCGGGGAGGCGGTGGCGGCGGTGGGTGCGGCGTCGGCGGCCTGCGCGGAGCCGAGGCCGCCGGTGACGGCGAGCGCGCCGGCGGCGAGGGCCGAACTGAGGAGTGCGGCGATCAGTGGTCTGCGGGGGTGCACGTGCGGCCTCCGGGAGGGGTGGCGGTACGGAAGTTGGAGCAGTGATATCCGGCGGACGAACGGCACGTCAATGGTCTGAACCAGATTGAGGACTAGACCAATTGGCGCGAGAAAGCCCTCGTCAGACGGGTGCAGCACACGAAAGAACCGCCCGCCACCATCGGTGACGAGCGGTTTAAGGTTCACTTATGGTGCTCACGCGGGCCGGCCCGGAGGTGGACCAGCCCTCCCGGCGCTCCCCGGTTCCTAGCTCTCCGGCAGCCCGTACGCGTCGGCGATCAGCTCGTAGCTCCGCAGCCGGGCCTCCCCGCCGTGCACGTTGGCCGTGATCATCAGCTCGTCGGCGCCGGTGCGCTTCTGGAGCGCGTCGAGCCCTTCGCGCACCTCGTCCGCCGTGCCGTACACGACGTTCGCCAGCCAGCCGTCGACGAACTCGCGCTCGGCCGGACCGAACGCGTACGCCTCGGCCTCCTCTGGGGTCGGGATCAGGCCAGGGCGGCCGGTGCGCAGGCGCAGCATCGACAGGGCGCCGGTCAGCACCTGACGGCGGGCCTCGGCGGCCTCGTCGGCGGCGAGCGCGCCGACCCCGATCAGCGCGTACGGCGCGTCGAGCACGGCCGAGGGCCGGAAGGAGTCCCGGTAGAGGTCGAGGGCCGGGACGGTGTTGCGGGCGGAGAAGTGGTGGGCGAAGGCGAAGGGCAGACCCAGCAGCCCGGCCAGGCGCGCGCTGAAGCCGGAGGAGCCCAGCAGCCAGACCGGCGGCCTGCCCCCGGGCCCCTGGACGGGGCCGGGCACCGCGTGGATCCGGGCGTAGCGGTGGCCGTCGGGGAAGTCGTCGTCGAGGAAGCGGGTCAGCTCGGCGAGCTGCTCGGGGAAGTCGTCCGCGCCCTCGTTCAGGGTGTCGGTGCGGCGCAGCGCGGCGGCCGTCGCCCCGTCCGTGCCGGGTGCGCGGCCGAGGCCGAGGTCGATCCGGCCCGGGGCGAGGGCCTCCAGGGTGCCGAACTGCTCGGCGATCACGAGGGGCGCGTGATTGGGCAGCATCACGCCACCGGAACCGAGGCGGATGCGGCTGGTGTGGGCGGCGAGGTGGGCGAGGATCACGGCGGGCGAGGAGGAGGCGACGCCGGGCATGGAGTGGTGCTCGGCCACCCAGTGGCGGTGGTAGCCGCGCCGCTCGGCGAGCCGGCTGATCCCGACGCTGGTGGCGAGGGCCTGGCTCGCGGTGTGCCCGCTGCCGACGGTCACCAGATCCAGTACGGACAGCGGTACGGGCGCGGTACCGTACGCCTCTCCTCGAATCGCGTCGCTCACCGTGGGGTGCCTTCCTGCGCAGTGACCTCAGTACGTACGGAAACCACAAACGGGAGGGTGTCTCCGCTTATTCCCCGAAAAAATCTTCACGTCCGGAACGGCTCCGAACGCCCGTGCGGACGACCCCGCGCACGGCCCTGACCTCAGTCTCTGTCGAATGGCTGTGACCATGGCATATGCCAGAGTGGCGCGGCCCAGCGTACGGCCCCTGCGCACCGCATCATTCTCGCCAACAGCCGCCCCGCAGCGGGGCCTTGGCGGCTATCGTGGTACGGAAGCTTGCGGTCACAACCTGGTAGGGGGAAACCGTGGCGCTGAAGCCCGAGCCCACCGCACCGTTCCACTCGGTGCAATACGCCCTGCGCGTGCTTGAGACGGTCTCACGGCACGGCGGTGGCGTGACGGACGTGCAGATCGCACGGGAGACCGGCCTGCCGGTCGCCCATCTGTCGTCCCTGCTCCTGATGCTCCGGCGCGAGGGATATGTCGAGCAGGTCTCCGACGGCGCCTACGTCATAGGTGACTCCCTGGTCCTCCTGGGCTCCGGCACCACCCGCCGCGAGGCCCTGGAGCGCAAGCTCCAGGAGACCCTGACCGAGCTGCGCGACTCGGTCGGCGCCGCCGTCTACATCAGCCGCTACATCGACGGCGAGGTGAAGATCACCCAGTTCGCCGACGGCCCGCGCACCCCGAAGGTCAACGAGTGGGTGGACTTCCGCTCGGCGGCCCACGCCAGCGCGGTCGGCAAGTGCCTGCTCACCCAGCTCGACCAGAACGGTCGCCGGGACCACCTCTCCCGCCACAAGATCGCCCGGCTGACCTCCCGGACGATCACCAACGAGAAGGTGCTGTTCTCCAAGCTGGACAGCCAGCCGCCGACCGTCCCGGTCCTCGACCTCCAGGAGTACGCGGTGGGCACGGTCTGCGCGGCGGTGCCGCTGACGGCCGGCGCGGCCGTGGGCTGCCTGGCGCTCTCCCTGCCGATCGAGCACGCCCACCGGCTCCGCTCGGCGGCCGACACGCTCAACCGCAGGGCGGCTCCGGTGGTGCTCTCGCTGGCGATCTGAGGCCGGCGGCCGGCCGCGGGCGGGCCCGTCCCGGGGTGGTCATGAGCACCCCTCGGGACCAGGTAGTATTTTCTCTGTCAGCAGGCGCCGCTAGCTCAGTTGGTTAGAGCAGCTGACTCTTAATCAGCGGGTCCGGGGTTCGAGTCCCTGGCGGCGCACAGACAGAGGGAGCCCCTCGCGGAAGCGAGGGGCTCCCTTTCTTGTGCCCGCCTGCCGCTGTCATGCCCGGAGGTAGGCGAGGACCGCGAGGACCCGGCGGTGGGTGTCCTCGGCCGGCGGCAGGTGCAGCTTGGCCAGGATGTTGCCGATGTGCTTGCCGACCGCCGCCTCCGTGACGACCAGCCGGCGGGCGATCGCCGCGTTGGAGTGCCCCTCCGCGACCAGGCCGAGGACCTCCCGTTCGCGCGGGGTCAGGGCCTGGAGCGGGTCGCGGTGGCGGCGCAGCAGCTGCCGTACGACCTCGGGGTCGACGACCGTGCCGCCGTCCGTCACCCGGGCCAGGGCGTCCAGGAACTCCTCGACCTGCCCGATCCGGTCCTTCAGCAGATAACCGACGCCGGTGCCGTCGCCCGCGTCGAGGAGATCGGCGGCGTACGAGCGCTGCACGTACTGGCTGAGCACCAGGACCGGCAGCCCCGGACGCTCGGCGCGCAGGGCGACCGCCGCCCGCAGTCCCTCGTCCTGGAAGCCGGGCGGCATCCGTACGTCGGTGACGACGACGTCCGGGTCGTGCGCGGCGACCGCCTCGCGCAGGGCGTCGGCGTCCGCGACGGCGGCGACGACCTGGTGGCCGAAACGTGCCAGGAGTCCGATCAGTCCCTCGCGGAGGAGGACGCTGTCCTCGGCGAGGACGATCCGGAGAGGGCGCTGCACGGGATCTCCGCTCGTAGCAGGGTCGGCCCGCCGGGCGGGCTGGTGATCGTCAGTGTCCCATCGAGGACGGCGAGCCGGTCGGCCAGGCCGGTCAGTCCGCTGCCGTGCCCCGGGTCGGCGCCGCCGCGGCCGTCGTCCTCGACGTCGACGCGGAGGACGCCGTCGGTGTGGGCGGCGGCGAGCCGGGCCCGGGTGGCGCCGCTGTGCTTGCCGATGTTGGCCAGGGCCTCGCGGGCGGCGAAGTAGGCGGCGCTCTCGACGGCGGCGGGCAGCCGGGGCAGGGCGCCGTCGACCCCTGAGGTCTCCACGGGCACGGCGGAGCGGTCGGCGGCGTCGGCGAGGGCGGCGCCGAGTCCGTAGTCGGCGAGGACCTGCGGATGGATGCCGTGGATCAGCTCGCGCAGCTCGGTGAGGACCCGGCCGGCCTCCTCGTGGGCGCGGGCGAGCCGGTCGGCGAGCGGCCCGGGCGGGGCGTCGTAGCGGGCGAGGCCGAGGGTCATGGTGAGGGCGACGAGCCGCTGCTGGGCGCCGTCGTGGAGGTCACGCTCGATCCGGCGCCGCTCCGCCTCGAAGGCGGCGGCGAGCCGGGCGCGGGAGGCGATGACCTCGCCGATCCCGTCCGCCGGGCCGTCGTCCCGGGCCGCGAGCAGGGCGCGGGCGAGGGCGGCGCGGGCACCGGCGACGGCACCGAGGGGATAGGCGAGGACGAGCAGCAGGAGCACGCCGAGGAGGGCGGCGGCGAACGCCTCGGGATAGGAGGTGACCAGGTACACCTTCACCGCCTTCGCCTCCTCGCCGTCCGCCGCGAGCTGGAGCGGAGTGCCGATCAGGGCGGCGGGCAGGCCGACGCAGACGGCGAGCGCGAGCGCGTCGAGCGGCCACAGGACGGTGGCGAAGAGCAGGGCGTACGCGAGTTCCCGCCAGGTCGCCTGCTCCCCCGCGCGCAGCCGGAGCCAGGCGGCGAGGCCGGGTGCGTCCGGGACCCGGTGCGGGTCGGCGGCGGGGGCGCGGTCGACGAGGCGGAGCCGGCGGCGTTCGGCTCCGCCGAGGGCGACGCCGGCCAGGAGCAGCAGCGGGAGCCCGACGAGCAGGAGGGAGCACACGAGGAGCACCACGAGCACCCCGGAGGCGGCGGCCCCGCCGACGGCTCCGCTCGCGAGGTATCCGGCGGCCCGCCAGGGCAGGGGACCGAACGGGTAGCGGGGCCGGGCGAGTGCCTGCCAGGGGTTTGGGGCTTCCATGGCGTTCACGGTAGGCGGCGCGCGGGGCCCGGGCCATGGGGGTGGAGGGTGTACGGGGGGTGGGGCTGGGCCTACCGGGGCGGGCGGTCAGGCCGGCGACGCGCCGGGGGGGGATCCCGGCGCGGCGGCCCCCGCGAGGGCCGCCGCGCCGAGCCGGAGCGGGTACTCCGGTGTGTTGTCGGGCAGCCGGCCGGGGTGCGGCTCGCTCCCCGGCCGGTCGGGCATCAGCCCCGTGCGCGGGGCGGCGCGGGAGGGTGGCCGACGCGCCGCCGGGTGCCGCGGAGGGGCCCGGCACGCGTCAGAGCTGGACGTCCGAGCACGCGTAGAAGGCGTTCCCCGTGTCCGCGACCGTCCACACGGCCAGGATCAGGTGGCGGCCGGTCTTGCCCGCCGGGATGGTCCCGGAGTGCGAGAGCGTCGAGGGCGGCTGCTGGCTGTTGTAGGGGACGACCAGGAAGGGCTGGGTGTCGAGGTCGGCGCGGGTCAGCGCCTTGGTCCCGGTCCAGCCGTTCCGGGTGATGTAGTAGCGGAAGTCCGTGGTCGCGTGGCGGGCCGTGAACTGCCAGCGGAACGTGTGGCTCTGTCCGGCCGTGAGCCTGGTGGTGGGCCAGGCACCGCCGCGCGGGTCGTCGAGCTGCGCGAAGCGGGAGTTCCCGCCGGCGCATATCCGCCCGTCGGCCGGCCCGGCGGCCGGGAAGCCCTTGAGCCCCTCGACCGACTGCGGCTCCCACTGGATGTCACCGCAGTTGGTCACGGTGCGGTTGGCACAGAGCTTCTGACGGCTGATCGGCGAGTCGGTGTAGCCGTGCCCGCTCGCGCTGGTGCTGGTGAAGAGGGAGGCGGCGGCGACGCCGAGCGCCACGGCCGCCACCCCTGTCTTTTTGCGCATGCTGTCGCTCCAGGAGAACGTGGGGGTGTTCTGTGGGCTGTGCTGCACGCGTGCGGTGGTACGTGTTCCGGTTTCCGGTCTAGACCAAGCCCCACGGTAGGGACGGAAGTTGGCCGTGTCCATACCGAAGGAAGGGGCTTCCGGGGAAGCTCAGGCCCCCTCCCCCGACGCCGTACGGCCGGTGTAGAACGCCACCGTCAGATCCTTCACCAGCGCCTTCCGCTCGTAGTCGTCCAGCTCCACCAGACCACGGGAGGTCAGCCGGTGGACCACGTCGTCCACCGCGTCCACGACCGAGGTCAGCACGCTGTCCCGGTGCTTGGCGTCGATCGCGGCGATCCGGCGGCGCTGCATCGCCGCGGCGACCTCCGGGGCGTACTCGATCCGCGTCGGCTGCGCCGAGAAGACGTCGATGCCGACCGGCGCGCACTCCGCCGACAGCATCCGGGTCAGCGCCTCGCCGACCGCCTCGGAGTCCCGCAGGGTCGGGGCGTCCTCGTGGAACGCGTCCGCCGGCAGCTGCGAGAGCACCCGCGCCATCGCCGCCTCCACCTGCTCGCGCAGGTACTCCTCGTGCCGGTCGACCCCGAGCGCGGCGCGGACCGTGTCCCGGATCCGCCACACCACCAGGACCACGACGTCCAGCGCCGTGCCCTTCGCGTCGACGGCCGGCAGCGGCTCGCTGCGCCAGTGCCGCAGCCGCACGTCCACGCGGCGGCGCAGGAGGAGCGGGCTCACCCAGAGCAGGCCGGTGCGGCGGACGGTGCCGCGGTAGTCGCCGAAGAGGGTGAGGACGAGGGCGTACCCGACCCGGCCGCGGCCGAGACCGCCCAGGAAGAAGAGGACGACGAGCACGCCGAGGGCGAGCAGGGCCCACTGGCCGAGGTGGATGCCGTGGTACGGCCGCGGGGGCAGCCGCAGCATACGGGCCGCCTCGGCCGGCACGGCGCCCACCCACCACACCATCGCCGCGCACGCGAGGAGCGCGACCGCCCCGCCGGCCACCCCGACCCAGCCCGGCAGCACCGGCCCCGGCCGCTCCACCAGCTTCGGATCGGCGGTGGGGGCGGGCCGGCTGGACGCGGGCGCGGGACGGGCCGGTGCGGGGATGGCGGGCTTGGCGGCCTTGGCGGTGCCCGTGGGCGCGGCCTTGGACGCGGCCTGCTGGAGTGCGGGGGTCTTGGGTACGGGCACGGTGGCGGGGCCGCCGTCGTCCTTGCCGCCCTCCGGCTCGTCCCGGAACAGCAGGTGCACCGGAATGGACCCGGTGCTCTCGGTCCCGATCACGGTGCGCCGCCGCGACATCGCACCGCCCACACCCGCGCGCGGTGTGACCGCGGTGGAGGCGGCCACGGGCACGGCGACCGTCTTGACCGGCACGCCCAGGATCCGGCGGAGGTCGAGGACGCCGCGGCGGGGCGGTGCCGTCCGAGGAGAGCCGCTGTCGGGCGCGGCCTCCGGCGCGCCTTGGGCTGCCGGGGCCGCTCCGGCCCGAGTGGCCAAGCCTCCGGAGGCCCCCTGCGACGCCGGACCCGGCCGGGCGACGGAGCCGGTCGGGGTGGTGGGTACCGCGACCGAGGCGCTCGGCCCCTGCGGGGCCGCCCCCGGGGCGGCACCGCCCGCGCGAACGCCCTGCGACGCGGTCGAGCCGCCGGACGCACCGCCCGCGCGGGCCCGCTCGGGAGCGACGGGTGTGCCGCGGGGGACGGACACCGCCGGACTGCCGGGCGCTGCTGCGCCCGACCGGGCGGCGTGCGACGAGACGGAACCGGCGGGACCGGCGGAGTCACCGGGCCCCTCGGCCCCGGCCGAGGAGGCCGGCCCGTGGGGAGCGGGGGCCGTACCGGCCGCACCCGCGAGCTGTCCCTGCGGGGCGGCAGGCGCACCGGCCGGTGCCTGTGCACTGCCGGACGTGGCCGCCCCCGGCCTCACACCGACCCCGGCGGGCGAACCCGACGCCGGGGCACCGCCCGAAGACGCCCCCTGCGGGGCCGCAGTGGCACCGACTGCTGCCGGGGCACCGCCCGCCGGGGCCGAGCCCGGCCGCGCACCGGCCCCAGCGGGCGAACCCTCCGCGGCGGCAGCCGTACCGACGGACGCCGGGGCACCGCCCGGCTGACTCACGGGCGACGGAGTCGAAACGCCACCTCCGGCGGGCGAAGTCTGCGGAGCGGCAGCCGTACCGGCCGACGCCGGGGCACCGCCCGGCTGACTCACGGGCGACGGAGTCGAAACGCCACCTCCGGCGGGCGAAGTCTGCGGAGCGGCAGCCGTACCGGCCGACGCCGGGGCACCGCCCGAGGCAGTCCCGTGCGGCGCAGCCTCAGCGGCACCGCCCGACGACGCCGATCCCGGCCGCGCACCGGCCCCGGCAGACGAACCCTGCGCCAAGGCAGCCGTACCGGCGGTCGCCGGGGCACCGCCCGGCTGACTCGCGTGCGGCGCAGCCGAAACGCCACCTCCGGCGAGCGAACCCTGCGGAGCGACAGCCGTACCGGCCGACGCCTGGGCACCGCCCGAGCGAGTCCCGTGCGGCACCGGCGAACCCCCGCCTCCGACGGACGGCCCCTGCGCAGCAGTAGTCGTACCGGCGCTCGCCGACACACCATCCGGCCGGCTCCCGTGCGGCGGAGCCGAAACCCCGCCCCCGGTGGGTGTCGGCGTCAGCCCCGGCTGGCCGGTCTGAGGTCCGCCCGGTCCGGCCGCTGGTGTCGCCGGTCCGGTGGGGTGGCCGTCACTCAGCGGACCGGCTGTCGCACCGGCGGGCCCGGGCGGTGCTTCCGCCGGGGCAGACCGTTCGCCCGCACCCGTGGCCGTGCCCGTATCGCCCGGCGTGACCGGCACGGCACCCGGCGCCCCGCCGGCCGGCACCGGCGCAGCCGACGCCGCACCCGCACCCGTGCCCGTGCCGCCCGGCGTGACCGGCACGGCACCCGGCGCCCCGCCGGCCGGCACCGGCGCGGCCGGCGCCGCACCCGCACCGTCGCCGGGCGACCCCGCTCCCCCGCCCGGCGGGGCTGCTCGGCGGGGGCGGCCGTCGGTGAGGCGGCGGGCGGTGCGGGCCGCGTCGCGGGTGGCGGCCGGGCCGGAGTCCGGGGGGGTCGGGGTCGATGCCGTCATTCGGTCCACCTCATGTTCTCGGGGTCATCGGAACAAGCGCCGCCAGGTCTCCGGGCCCGGGTAGCCGTCGGCCGCGCCGCCGCGCCAGCCCTGGGCCCGCTGGAAGGCCTCGACGTTGCGGCGGTCCGCCTCCGTCCACCGCGGACCGGGGCCGGACGCGTAGTGCTTGCCGAAGCCCCGCTTCACCAGTTGTTTGCCCAGCTTCTCCACATATGCGTTGGATTGGCCCGGACGGAAGTAGCCACGCCCGGGGAACCCGCTCGCAGATGCGCTCGACCCGCCCGAACCACTCGAACCGCCGATGTCCTTGCCCTGTCCGCGCACGAGCAGCGACCAGGTCTGCGGGCCGGGCAGACCGTCCGCCTCGGGACCCTTCCAGCCCTGCGCCCGCTGGAAGGCCTGGGTGGCGCGGCGGTCCGCCTCGCCCCAGCGCGGGCCGGGACCCTGGCTGTAGAACTTCTTGCCGCCGCGCGCGACGAGCAGCTTCCCGAGCTGGGTGACGTACGCGTTGTTCGCGCCGGGGCCGAACTTCGCCGCCCCCGGGTACGGCGTCACGGTCGCGGACGGGCCGCCCCCCGTGGCACCGCCGCCACCGCCGCCGCTGACCACGCCCTTGTAGCGGTAGGCGACGTAGCGGTCGGAGTACTCCCAGTACGCGAGCGGCGTCGGCTGCTTCCGCGTGCGCGGCTTGGTCTGCTCGTACGCGATGTAGGCGGTGTGGGTGTAGTCGGTCCACCCGCCGAAGATCGTCACGTGCGAGCCGCGCGTCGGGTTGGCGGGGTTGTGGAAGAGGAGGATGTCGCCGGGCTGGAGGTCGGCGCGGTCGATGCGGTCGGCGAAGCGGTCGAGGCTGCCGGTCCACTCGTTGCTGCGGAGGTTCCAGGCCATGGAGATGTAGCCGGAGCAGTCCTGGCGGTAGCCGTCGCTGAAGTACTTCTCCATCGAGTACGGGACCTGGGCGGCGACCCACTTCTTCGCGCGGTTGACGATCTCGGCGCGGGTGGTCTTGCGCAGGGAGTCGGCCGAGATCTGACTCGTCGTCGGATCGGCGACGGGGGAGGGCGCCGAGGCGGGGCCGGGCGCGCCGTGCAGCGGGCCGCGGCCGCCCTGGGGGGTGTCGGGCCCGGGGCCGGTCTCCGTCGCACCTCCCGCCGCGCTTCCCGCCGCACCCCCCGCCGTGCCGCGCGCCGCACCCTCCACCCCGCCTCCCACAACGGGATCCGCGCCGGCCACCCCCGTCCCTCCGCCCAGGACCACTCCGGCGGCCGTCACCAGGACCAGCGCGCGACGGGCGCCGTGCGCGGCCGGGTGGCCTCCCGCCCGTACGGGCAGTCCCAGGGCGAGGTCGCGCCGCTGGCGGGCGCAGCCCGGGCAGCCGCAGTCGGCCGCGGGTTCGATTTCTTCGAAGACCGGCACACTCATGCGTTCCCCTCCACACTCGTCAAGATCTTTCGGCGCTCCTGCACGGGCGCCAGTTTCTCAACTGTCTGGACAAATCGCATTTTGACGGATCGAAGGCACAATACGACCATCCGACAGGCCGGGCGGGACCGGAAATGGTCAGGAGCACCCTCTGGAGTCCTGTAAAGTTATCGACGTCAGCAGGCGCCGCTAGCTCAGTTGGTTAGAGCAGCTGACTCTTAATCAGCGGGTCCGGGGTTCGAGTCCCTGGCGGCGCACGCGCAAGGCCGAGGCCCTTCACCATCAGGTGAAGGGCCTCGGTCGTTTCCGCCGTGTCCGCCGCGTCGCTCCTCTACAGTGAGCGGAAATCCCGCCCCGGCCTCCCGCGGCGGCTCCGGGCTCCTCCCGCGGCCCGTGAGCCCGCGGTCGAGGACCGGGCCGGCCGGCGGCCGGCACCTCCGCCCCGCCGGCCGGCCCCCGGTCCTCCCCGCCCCCGGCCCCCGGTCCTCCCCGCCTCCGCCCCCGGCCTGTCCCCCTCAGTCCCGCACGCCCGTGAGATACGCCGAGACGACCACGTTCGCCGTGTAGGTACCGCTCGCCCGGTCGAAGGTGCCGCCGCAGGTGATCAGGCGCAGTTCCGCCCGGCCGGGGACGCGCGGGCCGTAGGCCGCGCGGGCGTCGAAGCGGTCCCGGGACAGGACCCGGACGTCGTCGATCGTGAATTCCGCGACGCTTCCGTCCGAACGGGTCACGCGCACCGCCGCGCCGGGGCGGGCCGCGCTCAGGCCGTAGAAGACGGCGGGGCGGCTCTCGGTGTCGACGTGCCCGACGAGCAGGGCGGCCCCGGAGGAGCCCGGGCGGGTGCCGGAGCCGTACCAGCCGACCGTGTGCGGCATCGCGTACGGCGGCGGGTCGATCGCCCCGTCCGCGTCCAGGCCGCGGGGCACGACGGGTGCGAGGACGCCGAGGGACGGGACCTCCACGCGGAGCGGCTCGGCGGGCGCCAGCGGGGGGTGCGCCGGGGGCGGCGGCGCGCCGGGCGGGCGGCCGACGGCGGCGATGTCACCGGCCGCCGGCGCCGAGGGGCGGCCGGGCCGGTCGGCGGCGTCCTCGCCCCAGAGCCAGAGGCCGAGGAGCAGGACCGCCCAGGCCGTCCCGGTCAGCGCGCGCCCGGAGGGCACCGGACTCAGTCCGCTCCCCCGCGGCGGCGGGTGCTGCGCAGAGCGACCGCCACCGCGGCGACGGCGGCCATGCCGAGCCCCAGGAGCGTGTACGGGGTGCCGAGGCCCTCCTCGCCCGCCGTCTGCGCCATGCCCGGGGCGGCGGGGGCGGCGAAGGCGGCCGTGCCGCCGCCGCCCGCGCGGACCGGGGCGACCGGGGAGGGGTGGTGGGTGGGCCGGTGGCTCGGCTCGTGGTGGCGCTTGACGTGGACGGTGCCAACGCCGGGGTGGTCGTGGCCGTCGCAGGTGACGCCGACCTTGTACGTGCCCTCGTCGAGGCCGGACCGGACGGTGGCGTCGCCGTGGAGCGGGTTCTTGCCGCCGTCACGGCCGGTGAGCTCGGCGTCCGCGACGAACGCCGGGGACTTGGCGGCGCCGGTGGTGCCCTTGCAGCCCGTGACCCGGACGTCGACGTCGGCGCCGGGCGCCGCGGTGGAGGGGATGACGGTGACCTTGACCCCGTCGTGGGCGAGGGCGGTGCCCGCCGTGGGAGCGAGCACCAGAACCACGGCCGCCCCTGCGGCACGGAGAGCGATGGGACCTGAACGCATGGTGACCTCCTGAGGGAAGGGTCACCCGGTTCCGGTCCCTTCGCATCCGCAGAGGGCCGAACAGGGCTCTCACCTGCGAGGACTCAGACGCGGTCGACGAGGTCCGCGATCGACTTCACGATCTTCGACGGGCGGTACGGGAAGCGGTCGATCTCGGCCTGGGTGGTCAGACCGGTGAGCACCAGGAAGGTCTGCATGCCCGCTTCCAGGCCCGCCAGGATGTCGGTGTCCATCCGGTCGCCGATCATGGCGCTGGTCTCGGAGTGGGCGCCGATGGCGTTCAGGCCGGTGCGCATCATCAGCGGGTTCGGCTTGCCGGCGAAGTACGGCTCCTTGCCGGTCGCCTTGGTGATCAGTGCGGCGACCGAGCCGGTGGCGGGCAGCGGGCCCTCCAGGGACGGGCCGGTCTCGTCCGGGTTGGTGCAGATGAAGCGGGCGCCGGCGTTGATGAGCCGGACCGCCTTGGTCATGGCCTCGAACGAGTACGTACGGGTCTCGCCGAGCACCACGTAGTCGGGGTCGTGGTCGGTGAGCACGTACCCGATGTCGTGCAGGGCGGTGGTGAGGCCGGCCTCGCCGATGACGTACGCGGTGCCGCCGGGGCGCTGGTCGTCGAGGAACTTGGCGGTGGCGAGCGCCGAGGTCCAGATGTTCTCGACGGGGACGTTCAGCCCCATCCGGGCGAGCCGGGCGTGCAGGTCGCGGGCGGTGTAGATCGAGTTGTTGGTCAGGACCAGGAAGGGCTTCCCGGTGTCCCGCAGCTTCGTGATGAACGCGTCGGCACCGGGGATCGGGACGCCCTCGTGGATGAGGACTCCGTCCATGTCGGTGAGCCAGGACTCGATCGGCTTGCGCTCTGCCATGGGTGCGGGACTCCTGCCGTACGGATGCCGTACGCGTACGGGCCGGTGCCGTACACGACGGGCGGTGTGCTGGGGGCGACGCGACAGCGCTGTGGCGACGCCCCCAGCCTAGTCAGGAAGTCGTGACCTTGACCCCGTCGATCACCCAGTACCAGTTGTTGGACCCGGTGTAGCGGAAGCGGAAGCTCACGCTGGACGCGCCGGCGGGCACGTCCAGGGTCAGCGACTGGGGCTGGGAGATGACGTCCGTGGTGTGGCTCCTGACGACGGTCGGCGTGCCGCCGTTGAAGGAGGCCAGGACCTGGGCGGTCTGGGAGCCCTCCTGCCGGTAGAAGGTGGTGTAGCCGAGGGTGACGCGGGAGGCCCCCGAGACGGAGTACGCGGGGGTGACCAGCGTCGAGTCGTAGGTGCCGGAGAAGGTCTTGTCGGCCCACTCGTCGGAGTCGGCGACGGCGAAGACGCCCCGGGAGCGGACGTTGAGCTCGCGTGACTGGTCGCGCTGCGTGCGGGACCAGAACTCGTCGGTGGCGAAGGACCAGCCGCGCCACTCGGTCATCCCGCCCGTGCCCATGGCGTTGTTGATGACGGACCAGCCGCTGGGCGCCGTACGGGTGAAGCCGAGGACGCCGGCCGGGATGCCGGTCTCGTCGACGCGGCCGGTGAGCGAGCCGTACAGCGCGTCGAACGGGTCCGTGGAGCGCTCCTGGACCGGCTTGCCGTCCAGGTCCCAGGACGGTTCGGGGGTGATGCCGAGCTGGTGGAAGACGGTGGCGGCGACGTCGACGAGCCGGGTGTCGATCGGGCGGGCGCCGGCGGCGATGCCCGGGCCCTGGGCGAGGACGAAGGTGCGGCGTTCCTCGATGGCGGAGCCGCCGTGGCCGCCGGCGTCGGCGTGGCCGTGGTCGGTGCAGACGATGACGGTCCAGCGCTCGGTGGCGTAGGACGGGCGGGCGCGGATCGCGGACATGAGCCGGCCGAGCTGGGCGTCCTGGACGGCGATGGCGTCGAGGTAGCGCTGGCCGGTGCCGTGGGAGTGGGCGACGACGTCGGTGTTGCCGAGGTAGACGAAGGCGACGTCGGGGTTCTGGTCGCGCAGCACCAGGACGCTGTCGGCGGTGATGGTCTCGTCGTGGCCCGAGTAGCCGTCGCGGTCGCCGTCGAGCACGATCTTGGCGTCGGCGCCGGCGGTGACGGTGCCGTAGGTGTCGAGCGGCTTCCAGTCGACGGCGGCGTACAGGGACAGCTCGGGCCTCACCTGGTTCAGGCGGGCCAGGAAGCCGGGGTACTGGCCGTAGTTGCGGCCGGTGAAGGTGTTGTCCCTGACGCCGTGCTTGTCGGGCCACACGCCGGTGGAGACGGTCGACCAGCCGGGGCCGGAGGAAGTGGCGGCCATGGGGTTGGCGTACAGCAGGGAGACGCCGTAGGTGCCGGCCGCCATCATCGCCTTGAGCGTCGGCGCGTTCGCCGCGTCGATCCGGTCGTGGCGCAGGCCGTCCATGCCGACGACGAGCACCTTGTCCTTGCTGGTGCCGTTCGGGAGGGTGGGCGCGGCGGCCTGGGCGGTCGGGGCGGTGGCGAGGCCGGTGGCGGTGACGGCGGCGGTGGCGCCGGCGGCGGCGAGCACGCCGCGGCGCGAGATGCCGGTGTGCGGCATGTCTGGAGTCCTCCGTGGAAGGGGGGCGAGGGCAGGTCAACTCCCCGACGAATCGGGGGCGTTGGGCTTGGGTCCGTACCCGTTATCTTTCCGCGACGCTTCAGTGGGACGGAAGGTACGTGCGGTGAACTCTTGTGGCGTCCCCGGTCAGCTTCCGGTGGCGGTCTTCCAGGCGTCGACGTACGCGGGCAGGTTCTTGTCGATGTCGGCCCAGTCCGGCTCGAAGACCTCGACGCCCTCCATCAGCCTGGTCAGGGCCAGGGCGTTGGCGTCGGTGGCCCGGACGTCCTTGCGGACCGAGAAGCCGCCGCCCACGGAGCTGACCTCGCGCTGGGCCTGCTCGCCCAGCATGAAGTCGAGGAGCTTCTTGCCGTTGTCGGTGTGCGGGGCGCCGCTGACCAGGCCGGCGGCGTACGGCAGGGCGAAGGTGGTGGGCTTGCCGCCCCGCTTCGCGGGGAACCAGATGGCGAGGTTCGGCATGGACCGGGACTGCGCGAAGTTCATCTGGACGTCACCGTTGGCGACGAGGATCTCGCCCTTGTCGACCTTCGGGGCGAGCTTGGAGGTGGAGGAGGACGGGCCGACGTTGTTGGCCTGGAGCTTCTTCAGGTACTCCATGGCCGGCTCCTTGCCGCCGAAGTCGTGCATGGCCTTGATGAGCACGGCGGTGCCGTCGCCCGCGACGCCCGGGGTGGAGTACTGGATCCGGTCCTTGTACGCCGGGTCGAGCAGTTCCTCCCACGTCGTGGGCGGGGTCTTCAGCTCCTTCCTGTTGTGGACGAAGCCGAAGTAGTTGTTGACGACGGAGATCCACCTGCCGTTGTCGGCCTTGTCGATGCCGCCGACCATGTCGGCGCCCTTCGGCGTGTACGCCTGGAGCAGCCCCTTGGAGTCGGCCTGCTGGATGAAGGGCGGGAGGGTGACGAGGACATCGGCCTGGGTGTTGTTCTTCTCGCGGGCGGCGCGCTGCACCATCTCGCCGGAGCCGCCCTCGACGTACTTCACCTCGATGCCGGTCTGCTTCTCGAAGTCCTTGAAGACCTTGTCGTACCAGCCGTCCCCCGCCTCGCCCTTGAGGCCGTCGGCGCTGTAGACGGTGACGATCTTCTCGTCGGAGGCGGCGGAGGAGCCGCCGCAGGCGGTGAGGGCGGCGGCGAGGACGAGGCAGCCGGTGACGGCGGCGATCGGCTTGGCGTACGGGGCGTGGGTGAGCATGGCGTCGTTCTCTCCTGGGGGTCAGCGGTAGGACGCTTTGGTACGGATGCGGGAGACGGCGAGCAGGACGAGCAGCGTCGCCGCCATCAGGACCACGGCGAGCGCGGAGCCCGTGAACAGCGAACCCCGGTCGGTGGCCGTGAAGACGAGCACCGGCAGCGGCAGCCAGTCCGGCGGATAGAGCATCATCGTGGCGCTCAGCTCGCCCATGGACAGGGCGAAGCAGAGCCCGGCCGCCGCGTTCAGCGACGGCAGCAGCAGCGGCAGCCGCACCCGGAGCAGGACGTACGAGGGACGGGCGCCGAGACTGGCGGCCGCCTGCTCGTACATCGGGTCCAGACGCAGGACGGCGGCCGAAACCGACTGGTAGGCGAAGGCCGTGACGAGGACGGTGTGCGCGAGGATCACGATCTGGCGCGTGCCGTTCAGGAGCAGCGGCGGCTGGGAGAAGGCCACCAGGACGGCCAGTCCCACGACCACGGACGGCACCGCCACCGGCAGCACGAACAGCGCGTCGAGGACCCGGCGGCCCCTCTTTCCGAGGGCGGACGCGGCGAGCGCGGCCCAGGTGCCGAAGGTCAGCGCGAGCAGGCTCGCGGCGAGCGCGGTGACCAGGCTGGTGGTGAGCGCCTGGAGGGACTCCCCGCGCACGGCGGCCGTGTAGTGGGCCGTGGTCGGTCCCGAGGGCAGGGCGCCGGACCAGTGCGTGGCGAAGGACGCGGCGAGGATCACGAGCAGGGGCAGGGCGAAGAGGGGCACGAAGAGCACGGCGAAACCGGCCCAGGCCGCCCACCTGCCCGCACGGCTATGCACCAGCACGGCGGCTCACCACCCGGTAGACGGCGTACAGGCCCACGGAGATCACGACGTTGACGACGGCGACCACGCACGCGGCGGCGTAGTCCGACTCGAGGATGGCCTTGCCGTAGACCAGCATCGGCAGGGTCGTCACGCCCTTCGCGCCGGTGAACAGCACGATGCCGAACTCGTTGAGGCACATCACCAGGACGAGGCTGCCGCCGGCGGCGAGCGCGGGCAGCGCCTCGGGCAGGATCACCCGCCGCACGATCCGCAGCGGCCGGGCGCCGAGCGAGGAGGCCGCTTCCAGCTGCGCGGTCTCCAGCTGCGAGAAGGCGGCGAGCAGCGGGCGCATCACGAACGGGGTGAAGTACGTGATCTCGGCGAGCAGCACGCCCCACGGGGTGGTGAGGAAGCGGAAGGGCCCGGTGGCGGCGCCGGTGGCGTCCGTCCACAGGCCGTTGGCCACGCCGGCCGTGCCGTACACGAACAGCAGGGCGAGGGTGATGAGGAAGGACGGGAAGGAGAGGAAGACGTCGATGAACCGCGCCACCGCACGGGCACCCGGGAAGGGCACGAAGGCGATGACCAGCGCGAGGGCGAAGCCGAGGACGAGACAGCCGGCGGTGGCCGCGGCGGCGAGCCAGACGGTGGTGACGAGCGCGTCCCGGAAGGACGGCGACGCGAGGACCTCGGCGTAGGCGCCGGGGGCGAGGGACTCCCGCACCACGAGGGCGAGCGGATAGAGGAAGACGACGGCGAGGGCGAGCACGGGCGGGGCGGCCCACAGGAGCGGGGCGGGCAGGCGGCGCGCGGACGCGGCCCGGGTCCTGCTGCCCTGCCGGGTGAGGAGCGCCGGGCTAGCCATCGGTCACCCCCGCGGCGAGGAGCACCGCGTCCTCCGGTGCGAAGTGCAGGGTCACCTCGTCGCCGAGGGCCGGGGTCTGCCGCAGCTCGCGGACGTCGGCCTTCACGCGGTGGCCGTCGACGTCGACGTACAGCCGGTGGGTGGCGCCCCGCCACTGGACCTCGGCGACCGTGCCGCGCAGCGCGTTGGGGCCCGGGCCGAGGCCGACCAGGTGGGGGCGGACGCACAGGGTGGCGGTGGCGCCGGGGGCCGCGCCGGCGGCGGGCACGTCCAGCGGGACGCCGCCGGGACCGGGCCCAGAGGTGGCGAGGGGCGTTCCGTCGGCGGTGAGAGAGGCGCCGTCGGCGGTGAGGGGGGCGCCGTCGGCGGCGGCGAGCCTGACTCCGTCCGCGGTGACGGTGACCGGCAGCAGGTTGGCGTTGCCGACGAAGGAGGCGGTGAACTCGGTGCGGGGGCGCCGGTACAGCTCCTGCGGGGTGCCGCAGTCCTGGAGGCGGGCCCGGTCCATGACGGCGATCCGGTCGGCGAGGGTGAGCGCCTCGACCTGGTCGTGGGTGACATACAGGACGGAGACGTCGGGCAGTTCGCGGTGCAGCCGGGCGAGTTCGGCGAGCATGCCGGAGCGCAGCTGGGCGTCGAGCGCGGAGAGCGGCTCGTCGAGGAGGAGGACGTTCGGGCGGATGGCGAGGGCGCGGGCGATGGCGACGCGCTGCTGCTGGCCGCCGGAGAGCTCGCGCGGATGGCGCCGGGCGTAGGCCGCCATCCCGGTCATCTCCAGGGCCTCGGCGACCCGGCCGGGGATCTCGCCCTTGGGCGTCTTCCGCGCCTTCAGGCCGAAGGCGACGTTGTCCTCGACCCGCAGGTGCGGGAAGAGGGCGTAGCTCTGCACGACCATGCCGATGCCCCGCTTGTACGGGGGCAGGTCCGTGACGTCCCGGTCGCCGATGAACACCCGCCCGGCGGCCGGGCGGACGAACCCGGCGACGGCCCGCAGGGCAGTGGTCTTGCCGGAGCCGGAGGGCCCGAGCAGGGCCATGACCTCGCCGGGTTCGACGGTGAGGGTGAGCCCGTCGAGGACGGTGTGGCCGCCGTACGCGACCGAGACGGCGTCGAAGCGGATTCCGCTGGTCATGCTCGGCGCTCCTCGTGCTCCCGTACCGCCTCCGGCAGTGCGGCGACGGAGGGCAGGACGTGGGTGGCACCGTGCTCCGTGAGGGCCCGCTCGCCGTGGGCGCCGGTCAGGACGCCGGCGACGATCCCGGCGCCGGAGCGGACGCCGCTGAGCACGTCGTACGCGGTGTCGCCGGCGACCGCGATCCGGCGGACGTCGTCGACGGCGCCGGTGCGCAGCAGGGCGGTGAGGACCATGTCCGGGTACGGGCGGCCCCGGCCGCCGGCGTCGGCCGGGCACAGGGTGAGGTCGGCCAGGCCGTGCCAGCCGAGGGCGTCGAGGATCGCGTCCTGGGTGACGCGGGCGAAGCCGGTGGTGAGGACGACGGTCCTGCCCTGTTCGCGCAGGGCGGCGACGGCCTCGGCGGCGCCGGGGATCGCGCTGATCCGGCCGCTGTCCACGAGTGCGGCGTACGCCTCCTCGAAGGCGAGGTTGGCCTGTCGGGCGCGCTGCTCGTCACCGCCGAGGAGGTGGCGGAAGACGGTGATCTTGGACTCGCCCATGGTGGCGCGGACGTGGTCGATCATCGTGGCGGGGTCCTCGCCGAGGCGTTCGGCGGCGGCGGTGAAGGCCAGCTCGACGAGGCCGTCGTCGGCGACGGTGGTGCCGGCCATGTCGAGGACGATCAGTGCGTGCTGCGGTGCGGTCATGGTGGTCACCAGCCCAGTTCGTTCGCGGTGGTCTCGGCGACGGCGGGCGAGCAGGTCATGCCGCGGCCGCCGGGCCCTGTCACCAGCCAGACGCCGTCCCGCACGCGCTGGCGGTGGACGACCCGGGTGGTGTCGGTGCACTGCGCGTACACGCCGGCCCAGCGGCGGCGGACGCGCGGGAGCGGGCGGCCGAGGAGGGACTCGACCACGCGCGTGAGGTGTTCGTAGGGGTCTTCGAGGGTGTCGAAGGCGAAGGGGTGCTCGTATTCGTGGGTGTCGCCGATGGTCAGTCCGCCGTCGAGGCGCTGCACCATGAGCAGCTGCATCCGGTGGGCGGCGGCGGTGGGGTCCTGGGCCTGGCCGGCGTTGAGCGCGTCCAGGGCCTTCGAGGCGTAGGCGGGGTAGTAGCGGAAGGAGTCGGCGTCGGCGACGGAGGTGGTGAGGGGTTCGCCGAGCGGGTCGGTCTGCATCATCTGCAGTCGCACCCGGCGCACCGGGATCGCGCCGGCGACCTCGCGGACCAGGCCGGAGAGCCAGGCGCCGGTGCACAGGACGACGACGTCGCCGGTGTGGGTGTCGCCGTGGTCGTCGCGGACCGCGTTCTCGCCGACGACCTCCCGCACCTCGCGGTGGGGCAGGAAGGTGTAGCGGCCGGTGGCCAGGAGGGCCTCGCGCAGGGCGAGCTGGGCGGTGCGGGGCTCGACGGCGGCGTCCCGCCCGCACCACAGGGCGGCGTCGAACGTGCCGCGCAGGGCGGGGTTGACCGCCCGCGCCTCGGCGGGCGTGAGCAGCTCGTAGCCGCGGGCGGCGGCGTCGGGGCGGGCCACGGCGGCCTCGGCGACGGCGCGTTCGAGCTCGCCCCGGACGGGGGTGAGGGAACCGATGGCCCGGAAGCCGACCGCGGGCACGCGGGCACCGATGTCCTCCCAGAGCTCACGGGCGCGCAGGGCGGTGTCGAGTTCCTCGCCGCCCGCTCGTCCGCTGACCCAGATCTGGCCGAAGTTGCGGAGCGAGGCCCCGCGCGCCTCGGCCTCGCGTTCGATGTGGACGACCTCATGGCCGCGTTCGACTGCCTGCCAGGCGTGCATGGTTCCCACCACGCCGGCTCCTACGACGATCACCTTCATGCCGCTCACGGTCGCGGCGGCGGATGGCCCCGGACGGTCCGGCCGGCGACGGGACGGTGAACGGCCCGACAAGCTTGGACTAGACCCGTTATCTACTCGTGATGTGGAGAGGGGCCGGTGTCGGTGCGGTCGCGGTCGCGGTCGGGGTCGCGGTCGCGGTCGCGGTCAGTCCTGGGGGCCGAGGTGCGCGGTGAAGCTGAAGCGGTCGCCCCGGTAGAGCGTGCGCACCCGCTCCAGGGGCCGGCCGGCCGTGTCACGGGAGACCCGGTGGATCAGGAGCATGGGCAGCGCCGGCGGGGTGCCGATCAACAGGGCCTCGCGGGGGGTCGCGAGCACCGTCTCGATCCGCTCGTCGGCACCGCCGAAGGAGACGCCGAGACGGTCGTGCAGATACGCGTAGAACGAGGAGTCCGGGTCGAAGTCGGTGTCCAGGCGCGGGGCGCGGGCCTCGGAGACGTACGTGCTCTCCAGGCCCACCCGCTCGTCGTCGGCGAGCAGGACGCGCTCCATGTGCCAGACCGGCTCGCCGCGCGCCACGCCGACCTCCGCCGCGAGGCCGTCGGGACAGGGGAAGCGCTCCAGCGAGATCAGCGCCCGGCCGGGCCTGCGCCCCTGGCGGCGCACGCCCTCGGTGTAACTGGCGAGGGAGAGCGGCTGTTCCAGCTTCGGCCCGGCGACGACGGTGCCCCGGCCGCGGCGGCGCAGCCGTCCCTCCAGGAGCAGTTCGCGCAGGGCCTGGCGGACGGTCTCGCGCGACACCTCGTAACGGACGGCGAGATCGCGCTCGGTGGGCAGCAGACCGCCCTCGCCCAACTCGTCGATGAGCGCCGCGACCTTCGCCTTCACGGCGTAGTACTTGGGGATGCGGCCGTGTTCGGGGATGCCGGAGCGGATCGGGGCGCCGGGGTCGTTCGTCTCCACCCGGTGATCGTCGCAGACCGGGGTGAACGGGCGGGTGTACGGAGCGTGGCCTACGGGTTCCGGAGGCGGCGGACGGCGAGGAGGATCACCGCGCCCGCCGCGAGGAGGGCCGCGGCGGCGGCGGCATGCCGGAGGGCGGACTCCCGCCCGGTCTGGGCGAGTTCGGGGAAGCGCGGGTCGGTGCCGGTACCGGGTGCGGTGGGGCGGGCGGGCGCCGACGGGTCGGATGCCGGGGCCGAGGCGGAGGGGTGGGCGGGGACGTCGGCGTCCGGGTCGGCGGGGCCGATGGCCAGCCGGTAGTCGCCCGACTCGCCGACCCAGTCGCCGTCGTCACCGCGCCGCTGGACGACGGCGGCGTTGACGACCACGTCGTCGTCGGGCGCGGCGTCGGCACGGAAGGCGAGGCGGACGGGAACGGTCAGGGTGCCGCGGGCCGGCACCGCGAACCCGGCGAAGGCGGGGACGGGGGCCGGGGCGGTGGGCGGGGGGCTCGTCGCGGGGGAGCGCGTCGCGGGGGAGCGCGTCGCGGGGGAGCGCGTCGCGGGGGAGCGCGTCGCGGTGGCGGAGGGGGCGGGGGCCCTGGGGGCGGCGGACGCGGGGGCGGGGGCGGGGGACGTGGAGGCGGCGGACGGCCGGTTGTCGGCGAAGACGCCCACGCTCTCCGCCCGGTCCGTGGCCTCGAACGCCACCGGCCGCCACAGCCGCGCCGTCGCGTCGTAGAACTCCGCGCGGATCTGGTCGGGGCGCAGCGACCGGCCGCTGTCGGTCAGGACGAGCACCGGGTGGACGCCCCGGCAGGGCCCGGCGGTGGTGTTGCGGATCTCCAGGTGCCAGGTCCCGTAGGCCCCTCCGGCGGCGTACTCGACGGGCCCGCCGACGATCCGGGCCGTCAGCGGGAAGGCCGTGGCGTCGGCGTCCCCGCACGCGGGCGCGAGGGCTGCGCCGGGGGCGGCGCCGGGCACGGCGACGGGGGTGGCGGCGGGGGTGGCGGCGGCCGGAAGGAGGGCCGCCACGGCGGGGGTGGCCGCCAGGGCGTGCGCCACCGGGACGGTGGCGGCCGTGGTCAGCGCGGCGAGGGCGAGGGCGTTGCGCAGTCGCATGGGGGCGGTGCCTTTGCTGCTCGCGGGACGTACGGGACGCCCGCGACGCTGCCACGCGGGACGGGGCGGCCCCGGGACCGACGCGGCCGGGCCCCCGTACGCACCGCGCATTCCGCCCGATCAGCCTATTTCCCGATCATGGGACCGTCGGACGTGGGGTTCCTTGCCGAAGACCGGCGCGAGGACCAGCTGGGCCGCGCCCTCGGCGACCGGGTGCGGGGTTCCGGCGACCTCGACGTCCGCCGGGAGGCCGAGGCCGCCCAGGACCTCGCGGACCCCGCGCGCGTACGCCTGCGGGTCGGCCAGGACCGCCCGGCCGCCCAGCAGCACCCGGTCGATGTCGAGCAGCCGGACCAGGTTGGCCGCCCCGGTCCCGAGGACCCGGGCGGCGCGGGTCACCTCGCCACGGGCCAGGGCGTCCAGGCACAGCACCTCCAGGCAGCCGCGCCCGCCGCACTCGCAGGGCGGACCGTCCATCTGCACGGTCTGGTGCCCGAGCTCCCCGGCCCCGGTCCTGCCCCCGCGGAGCACGGCCCCGCCGAGGACGAGCCCCGCGCCCAGCCCCGTACCGAGGTGGACGTACGCGAACGAGCCGGGAGCCCCCGGGCGCAGCGCCAGTCCGAGCGCGGCGGCGTTGGTGTCCTTGTCGACCACGACCGGCACCCCGAGTCGCCGCACCAGCTCGTCCCGCAGCGGGAAGCCCTCCCACGCGGGGAACCCGGTGACCCGGCCGGGCCTCCCCGCCCAGTGGTCCAGCGGCCCGGGCATGGCGACCCCGACGCCGAGGACGCGGCCGGGGGCGGCACCGGCGGCGGGGACGGGGGCGGGAGCGGAGACGGGGACGGGGACGGCGGCGGGGGCAGGGGCGGGAGCGGAGACGGGCGTGGGAAGGGGGGCGGCTCCCAGCTGCCCCCTCAGCGCCTCGACCTCCGTACCGACCGCCGCCAGGACCGTGTCCGCGCCCGCGCCGAGGTCCAGGGGGGAGCGGCGTTCGGCGACCCGCGCGCCCGAGAGGTCGAGCAGGACGGCGGTGAGCTCGTCGCGGTCGAGGTGGATCCCGATCGCGTACGCGGCCGAGGGGACGAGCCGGAGCACGGTGGCCGGCTTGCCGCCCGTGGAGGCGCGGCGGCCGGCGTCCGCCACGAGGCCCTCGGACCGCAGCCGGGCGGTGATCTTGCTGACGGCCTGCGGGGTGAGGCCGCTGCCCGCCGCCAGCTCCAGGCGGCTGATGCCGCCCTCCCCCGCCGTGCGGAGCAGGTCGAGCACCCGCGCGGTGTTGGGCCCGCGCAGCGCGGACAGGCCCGCGGCCCCGGCCTGGCCCGTACCGCCCTGCCTCCCGCCACCGCTGCCGCCACCGCTGCTGCTGCCGCCGCCACCGATGCCGATGCCGCTGCCGCCGTCCGCGCTCATGTCCACGCCGCCTTCCCCGCCCGCGTCCGCGCCGACGCCCACGCGTCGCATGCCCCCGAGGCCGAGGCCGTTGTCCCTCTTCACCAGGCCATTGTGCCGGTCGCTTGCACTTTGGCAACAGCGTTGCCAAAGTATCCGTATGGCTTCCCCCCTCCGCGTCGGACTCGTCGGCTACGGCCTCGCGGGCTCCGTCTTCCACGCCCCGCTGATCGCCGCCTCCCCCGACCTCGTCCTCGACACGGTCACCACGGGCAACCCCGAGCGCGCCGCGCAGGCCCGCGCCGAGCACCCGGACGTCCGGGTCGCGGGCTCGCCCGAGGAACTGCTCGCCCGGGCCGGCGAGCTCGATCTGGTCGTGGTCGCCTCGCCGAACAAGACCCACGTCCCGGTCGCCACCGCCGCGCTGGAGGCCGGCCTGCCCGTCGTCGTGGACAAGCCGCTCGCCGGCACCGCCGCCGAGGCGCGCGACCTCGCCGCCCTGGCCGACGAGCGCGGCCTGCTCCTGTCGGTCTTCCAGAACCGGCGCTGGGACAACGACTTCCTCACCCTGCGCGCGCTCGTCGCCGACGGCGCCCTCGGCGAGGTCCAGCGCTTCGAGTCCCGCTTCGAGCGCTGGCGCCCGCAGCTCAAGGGCGGCTGGCGCGAGTCCGGCGCGCCGGAGGAGATCGGCGGGCTGCTCTACGACCTCGGCAGCCACGTCGTCGACCAGGCCCTGGTCCTCTTCGGCCCGGTCGTCCGCGTGTACGCCGAGTCCGACGTCCGCCGCCCGGGCGCCCAGGCCGACGACGACACCTTCTTCGCCCTCACCCACGCGGGCGGCGTGCGCTCGCACCTGTGGGTGAGCGCCACCACCGCCCAGCTCGGCCCCCGCTTCCGGGTCCTCGGCAGCCGGGCCGGCTACGTGAAGTACGGCCTCGATCCCCAGGAGGCCGCCCTGCGCGAGGGGCTGCGGCCCGGGCCCGGCGCCGTCTGGGGCCGGGAGTCGGAGGAGCTGTGGGGCCGGCTCGGCGCGGGCGAGTCACCGCTGACCGGCGGCGGCGACCCCGTCGAGACCCTGCCGGGCGACTATCCCGCCTATTACGCGGCCGTCGCCGCCGCCCTGCGCGGTACGGGCGAGAACCCGGTCACGGCCCACGAGGCCGCCGCCGCGCTCGACGTCCTGGAAGCGGCGAGGAAGTCCGCCCGCGAGGGCGTGGCGGTGACGCTGTGAACGCCGGGCCCGACGCGATCGAGGAGCTTCAAGCGCAGGAGGCCCGCCTGGTCCTCCCCCGCTTCACGTACGACGACGCCTGGACCCTCGGCACGATCCTGGTCGGGCTCGCGCGGGAGCGACGGGCACCGGTCGCGATCGACGTGCGGCGCGGCGCCCAGCAGCTGTTCCACTGCGCCCTGCCCGGGTCGAGCGCCGACAACGACGCCTGGATCGACCGCAAGCGGCGGGTGGTGGAGCGGTACGGCGTGAGCTCGTTCCTGGTCGGCGCCCGCTTCCGCGCCAAGGGCACGACCTTCGAGGCGTCCTCGCGCCTGGACCCGGACCGGTTCGCGGCGCACGGCGGCTCGTTCCCCCTCGCCGTCGCGGGCGCCGGCGTCATCGGCTCGGTCACCGTCTCGGGCCTGCCGCAGGCCGAGGACCACGCCCTGGTCGTCCTCGGCCTGGAGCGGCTGCTCAGCTCGTACGGCGACGCTGCCGGCTGACGGACACGAGGACACCGCCGCTCAGCACGAGGACGACGGCCAGGGCGCCCGCGAGCACCGTGGCGGTGCCCGGACCGGAGCCGGCGCCCGTGTCGGGCAGTTCCCCGCCGCCGGTGGTGAGGCCGCCGGTGGTCCCCCCTCCGGCGGTCCCGCCGCTGGTGCCGTGACCACCGGAGGTCGCGCCGCCGTCGGCGCCACCGTCCGTACCACCGCTGCCGGTCGAGCCGCCGGCCGTGGTCCCGCCGTTGACGTCCGGCTCAGGAGTGGGGTCGGGGTCAGGGCCAGGGTCCGGAGTGGGGTCGGGGTCGGGCGTGGGGTCGGGGTCGGGCGTGGGGTCGGGGTCGGGCGTGGGGTCAGGGTCAGGCGTGGGGTCAGGGTCAGGCGTGGGGTCAGGGTCGGGCGTAGGGGTGGGGGTGGGTGTCGGTGTGGGAGGCGGGGTGGGCTCGTCACAGGAGGGCAGATCGCCGTCGAACGGGTACGCGTGCAGTTCCTGCCCGCCGCCCCCGCCCGCCACGGAGGTGTGGGTGAGGGAACCGCTGGTGTAGAAGCGCCCGTTCATGCCGGGCATGGTCACCGTGGCCGTACCGGCCGGCTCGCCGATGAGCACGCTGCCCTCGAACTGCCCGCTGCCCTCGAAGGTCACGTCCTTGGCGTCGGGGAAGTTCCACAGGAGCCGGTCGCGCAGCCCCTCCTGGAAGCCGTTGACGTACGTGTCGACGGTCCGCCGCGCGCCGAGGACGTTGACGAGGACGGTCGCGCCGTGCGGGATGCGGCGGAAGATCAGCCCCTGGGCGCCGCCCCTGGCCGACTCCAGGTCGAAGTCGACGGTGAAGACCTGGATCGCCGACTTGCCGTCGCCGGTGAACACCGTCTCGCCGCCCCCGTTGACGGCCGTGCCGGTCGCGGCGCGCGGCGCGCCCGCCACGTACGCGTAGCAGCGGCTGGCGGTGGACAGCATGTCGCGCAGGCTCTTGTACGGGCCGGCGGCGCCGGGGTCGGCGACCGCCTTGGGGCTGACCGTGCCGGTGAGCACGCCCCCGTACCGTACGACTCCGTGGACCACGCCCTCCTCGGCCAGCAGGCGCTGGCCCTTGGCGACGGTGACGTCGCCGCCCGTGGTGAGGAAGGCGGAGCCGTTGTCGGGCACGACGCGCGAACCGACGCCGGCGACGCCGACGTTGTAGACCTGCGAGGCGCCGGGACGTTTCCTCATGTCGAAGTCGCCGAGGACCACGACCTTGCCCTCCGCCTCGGCCGCCGCCTCCCGGACCCGGAAGTCGCCGCCGACGAAGACGTTGACGTTGTTGTCGCGGCCCGCGATGACGCCGTTGTGGATGTCGGGGTACGGCGCGGGGCAGCTGCCCGGCAGGCACGGGCCGAGGCCGCCCGGCAGCGGGTCGGCGAGGGCGGTGGCCGCCAGGGCTCCGGTCAGCAGGGCCGCGCCGGCCGCGGTCGCCGCGGCGGCGGGCAGCAGGCGACGACGCCGCCACGGTACATATGAGCGCATAGGCGGCAAAATAGGCACAACGTATGAGGAGATGGCGGCGCCCACGCCCGGAACGGCGGAGGCGTCGCCGGAACGGCGCAGGCACTGCCCGAACGACCTCGGCGACAGGCCGAACGGCGGCGGCGCCGCTCGAACAACGGCAACGCCGCCCGAACAACGGCAACGCCGCCCGAACGGCTCAGGTCCGCTCGCCGTCCGGGGCCGGGCGGTCCGGCCCCGGAGTCACGGTCAGGCGCTCTTGAGCTCCTGGCGCTGCCGGCCCAGGCCCTCGATCTCCAGCTCGACGACGTCGCCGGCGCGCAGGTACGGCTTGGGCTCCGGCTGCCCCATGGCGACGCCCGCCGGCGTACCGGTGTTGATGATGTCGCCGGGGTAGAGCGTCATGAACCGGCTGACGTAGCGGACCACCTCGGCGACGGGGAAGATCTGGTCGGAGGTGTGGCCGTCCTGCTTCAGCTCGCCGTTGACCCACAGCCTCAGGGCGAGGTCCTGCGGGTCGGGGACCTCGTCGGCGGTGACCAGCCAGGGGCCCAGCGGGTTGAAGGTCTCGCAGTTCTTGCCCTTGTCCCAGGTGCCGCCGCGTTCGATCTGGAACTCGCGCTCGGAGACGTCGTGGGCGAGCGCGTACCCGGCGACGTGGGCGAGGGCCTCCTCGTCGGTCTCCAGGTAACGGGCGGTGCGGCCGATGACGATGGCCAGCTCGACCTCCCAGTCCGTCTTCACCGAGCCGCGCGGCACGAGCACGGTGTCGTCCGGGCCGACGACGGTGTCGGCGGCTTTGAGGAAGACGACCGGCTCCTCGGGGATCGCCGCCCCGACCTCGGCCGCGTGGCCGTGGTAGTTCAGCCCGATGCACACGACCTTGCCGATCCGGCCGACCGGCGGACCGATCCGCAGCCCGGTCGCGTCCAGCGCGGGCAGCACGCCCGCGCCGAGCGCGGCCCGGACGCGGTCGAGGGCGGCCCCGTCGGCGAGGAGACTGCCGTCGATGTCGTCGACCAGCGCGGACAGGTCGCGCAGCGTCCCGTCCTGGTCGAGGAGGGCGGGCCGTTCGGCCCCTGCCGGGCCGACACGCAGCAGCTTCATGGTCTTCTCCCTGTGGTCGAGGTGGCCCGGGGGAGGCCGTGTGGAACCCCGGCCGATGGAGTGCGGCCATCGGAGGATTGGTCGATCCTCCAAGAGAACGGGGCGCGCTGCAAGACCCCGTTCACACCCTGGACCCTTACGCGGGAGTAACCACGCCGCCCCCCGTACCGCCCTTCGTCCCGCCCCGCGTACCACCCTTCGTCCCGCCCGCCGTACCGCCCGCCGTGGGCGTGTCCCGGTAGAGGAAGGCCCGCTCCACGGCGGTCCAGGTGGTGCTGGTGACGATGTAGAGGGCGGCGGCCAGGGGCACGACGGCGACCGAGACGAGCGTCGCGAAGGAGAGCAGCGGCATGAACCGGGCCAGCCCCTCGGCCAGGCCGGCGCCCGGCTGACCGGGCTCCACCGCCTGGGGCGCGAGGAGCGCGTTCTGCCGCTTCGCGTAGCGGTAGCTGTACGTGGCGACGGCCGCGACCAGCGCGAACAGGACCAGGTAGACCCGCCCCGCCGGGCCGAGGACGCCGCCGTGCGCCAGGGCGTCCGCGAAGTGGTCGCCGAGCGGGGCCCCGAGGAGGTCGTGCCCGGCCATCCGCCCGCTGGAGAAGAGGTGGAACATCAGGAGGAACGCGGGCGCCTGGAGCAGGCTCGGCAGGCAGCCCGCGACGGGCGAGACCTTCTCGGCGGCGTGCAGCTCCATCACCGCCTTCCGCAGCCGCTCGGGGTTCTTGGCGTGCTTCTTGCGCAGCTCGGCGAGCTGCGGGGCCAGCCGGACGCGGGCCTTCTGGCCGCGGGCAGCGGCCCGGGAGAGCGGATGGACCGCGAGACGTACGGCCATCGTGAACAGCACGATGGCGGCGGCGGTGGAAGAGGCGGCGAACAGCGGCTGGAGCAGGTCGGCGAGCTGCTCGACCAAAGAGGCGAAAACGGACATGGGGAGCCCTCCGTGGGGTCTCGTCGTGCCGGGGGTGAGAGACATCGGCAGGACGGAACCGCGAGGGGCGCGCGCGAGCGTGCGGTGGAACGTGCGCGGTGCGAACGTGCGGTGCGAACGTGCGGTGCGCCCCTATGCGGCCGTCAGGAGGGGACGGCCGGGAGCCCGGGGCCTGCGGCGGCCGGGGGCGTCGGGATCGCGTTGCGGCAGGAAGGCGGTGCGCCGGGCACGGTCGCGCAGGGCGGTGCGGACCCGGGTGGGCGGTACGGGCAGGGCCGTACGGGCGCCGATCAGGGCGCAGAGGAAGGCGGTCGCGGCCATGGCGACGGCCGTGGAGAGGCCCGCGCCCTCGGAGAGGAGGAGGTCGGCGACGGCGAGGAGGAAGAGGAGCGGCGCGAGGACGCTCAGCAGCTGCCGGTTGAGCACGCCCGCCTCCCTTCCGCGCCGGGGCATCACGCGCCCGGCCGTTCCATCGCCCGACCGTTATACAGGACGCTTCGCGGGCTCCAGGAGTTCCGCGGGTCCGCCCCCGACCGGCCACCGGGGAAGGACCGGGCGCCGGGGAAGTACGGCACGTCGGGGAAGATCCGGGCGCCGGCGCGGCCCTGGCGGCGGCTGCGGCGCCGGGGCGCGCGGGGCGCGGGTCACGTCCGCGGCGGGACGAGCCGGGCCCACACGACGAGCCGGTAGCGGGAGCTGAACTCGGGGGTGCAGGTGGTGAGGGTCAGATAGGCGCCGGGCCTGTCGTACCCGTACGACGGCTTGTGGAGGGACCGCGGTACGGGGGCGATGACACCGGTGTCGCGGGGCGAGGTCTGCGGGAGGATCCGGTCGACGCGGTAGGTGTGGGTGCGCTCGCGGGTCCGGACGGTGAGGGTGTCGCCGGGCCGCAGCCGGTCGATCCGGCGGAAGGGTTCGCCGTGGGTGTTGCGGTGCCCGGCGAGGGCGAAGTTGCCGGGGCGGCCGGGCGCGGCGGTGCCGGGGTAGTGGCCCGCGTAGCCGCGGTCGAGGACCGTCCTCCTGCCGACGCCGTGGGCGACGGGGACGGTGAGGCCGAGACGGGGGATGCGCAGGACGGCGTACGGGACGTCGGGGCGCGCCGGTCCGGGCCCGGCCGCGGAGGCGCCGGGACTCGAGGTCGCCGGATCGGCGGCCGCGACGGGAGGTGACGGGGAAGGTGACACGGTCACCGGCTGCGGCGTCGGCGCGGAAGGTGAGGAGTCCCACTCCCGCTCCAGGGTGCGCACCTGCTCGACGGCCCGGGCGCGGGCCCGCTCGTTGGTCCACCACAGCTGGTGGACGGCGAGGAGGAGGACGACGACGCCGCAGGTGACGAGGGTTTCGGCGCACGTCCACAGCGCGCGTGCGCCGGGCCCGCGCCCCGCGCGCGCCTGGACGACCACCGGAACACGCGTCCGTCGAGCCCGCACGGCGGGCACGATAAGGGCTGGGGCGCCAACTCTCCAGGGCCGTACAGCAGTACGGTGTCGGCATGCGCCCCGACACGCCTGCCGATCACACCACCGAAGCCGAGCGTCTGCTCCGCACCGCGGGGCAGTACCCGGAGGACCGCGAACCCCTGCTGCTGCGCGCGGCGGCCCACCTGGAACTGGCGGGCGAGCGCGAGAGAGCGACGACGCTGTACGACTCGCTGCTCTCCTCGTCGCCCGCCGATCCCCTCCTGATCAGGGCGCTGAAGGCGGCGAACCTGTGGGAGTACGGGCACGAGGCCGAGGCCCGCGCGATCATCGACGGCGTCCGGCGGGCCCGGCCCGCGGAGCCGGAGCCGTGGGAGATCGTGGCGGAGACGCTGGAGGCCCACGACGAGTTGGAGGCGTCGGAGGCCACGTTCACGGAGGCGGCGTCGCTGCTGGTGGAGCCGGCCTCGACGGAGGACGTCTCCTACCCGCTCCAGTCCCTGCTGGCCGGCCGGCACCGGGTCCGCCGCCTGCTGGCGCTGCCGCACGACGACCACGACGCCCTGGCGGACCGCCTCCACACGGGGGACGTCCCCCTGGACGAGCTGCACGACCCGAAGCGCCTGTGGTCGCTGGGCTCCTCCGACCCGGCGGAGCTGCAGGCGGAGATCACCCGCCTCCGCTCGGAGCTGGGCTCCTACCGGACGGCCCTGTCCCGCCCGTTCCCGGTCGCCGTCCTGCACTGGCCGGAGGCGGAACTGGACGAGCTGCTGGCGGCGTACCCGGAGCTGGAGGCCGAGTACCCGACGTACCGGGCGCACCTCACGGACATCGAGGCGTCCCTGCGGGAACTCGCCCAGTCCGGCACCCCCAACCTGGGCATCGTCCCGGCCACGGTCCCCTCCTACGAGGCCTTCGCCGCTTCCGAGTCCTCCTCCCCCGCCAACGCCGACCTCCTCCCCCAGTACGCCACCACCCTCGCCGCCCGCGGCCACGCCACCCCCTGGCCCCCGGCGAGGGGGGCTGCGTGCTGGTGCGGGTCGGGGAGGACGTACGGGGAGTGCCACGGCGGCGACGCGCAGGAGTGACACAGCCATGCAGCGGATGACGGGTGCGTCCGGCAGCACCCGGCAGAAGCTGCGCTGGGGAATGGTTGCCCTGAAGGAAAGCCCAGGTGCATGACGAGGGGCGTCCGTGGCCGGGCAACCCGCATCTCCCTCTGGAAACGTCTTGAGAAGGAGCTGGACTCCATGTCGGAGAACGACGGCTGGAGCCCCCCCGAAGGGTCATGGGCGTCATCGGCTGCCCGCCGCCGGAACATGCAGGCGATTCGCAGCCGGGACACCAAACCGGAGCAGCTAGTACGCCGGCTTCTCCACGCCCAGGGACTGCGCTACCGCGTAGCTGCCAAGCCGCTGCCCGGCTTGCGCCGGACAGCGGATGTTGTCTTCCGGCCGGTGAAACTGGCCGTCTTCATCGACGGCTGCTACTGGCACGGCTGCCCCGAGCACTATGTGCCGCCGAAAACCAATCCGGGCTACTGGTCGGACAAAGTGGCCCGGAACATGGCGCGCGACCGTGACACCGATGAACAGCTTCAGGCGGCCGGCTGGACCGTGCTCCGCTTCTGGGAGCACGAGTCACCGGCTGCGTGCGCAGCTCGGATCGCGGCCGAGGTGGAGAAACGTCGCGCCCGTACACGAGGGGCGGACACAGCCTGATCAGGCCTGCTTCGCGGCCTGCTGACGGCCGGTCTGGTTTCTGCTTGAGCCGGCTGAAGCAGCGTTCGGCGACATACTGGGGTCGGCGCCTCATTCCCTTCGGACAGCGTCAGCCTGAAGCTCCGCACCCCACGCGAACGCTTGTACGATGCTTGGTATGCCGCAAATCGCCTGGATCAGAGATGAGCTGCTGCTTGCTTGCGCGCTCGTCGTCGAAAACGGCTGGCGCGAGCTGCGGCAAACAGATCCTCGCGTGCACGAGTTGTCCGCTCTGCTCCGTTCCATCCCTCTCCACGGAAACGCGGTCGACGACCCTCGGTTCCGGTCCGTGAACAGCGTGAGCCGTAAGACGACGGATATCGCCACCGCCCACCCTGCACACGCGGGGGGCTCGACCAAAGGCGGGCGCCCCACCCGGGAGATCGTGGCTGACTTCGTACGGCATGAGGCGGACATGCTGGCGGCCGCCAAGGCGCTTCGTGCCGGCATCATGAGCGGCGAACTGCGCCACGCGTCGGAGTCGGTTGCCGCGCCCGGCCCGGAGGGGGACTCCAGCGCCCTGGAAGGGCAGCTGCTGGCACGCTGGACGCTCTACAGGGAGCGAGACCGCGGCCTCCGGGAACGCAAGATCCGGCACGCCCAGAGGCTGCAGAAGTCCCTCCGATGCGAGGTCTGTACCTTCGACTTCGGCGAGACCTACGGTCCACTCGGCGTCGGCTACGTCGAGGTCCACCACCGCCTGCCCCTACACGTCTCCGGGCCCCGCGAGACCACGCTCGACGACCTTGCATTCCTGTGCGCGAACTGCCACCGCATGTGCCACAGAAACCACGAAGGTGAGTCATGGCGCACGCCTGACGACCTGCGCACTGAATTGGGCTGGCGCGAAGGCTCGGTTCCCGACGAGGCCCGAACCCCTCTGGATGACCGCAGCTAGGCGGTGTCTTCAAATGATCACCGTTGGTGGATCATGGTGTCGTGATACGTCGCCATGAACTGTCGGATGCCGAGTGGGAGTTCGTCCGGCCGTTGCTGCCCGAGTCGTTGCGGGGGCGGAAGCGGCTGGACGACCGCAGGATCCTGAACGGGATCGTGTGGAAGTTCCGCACCGGTGTCGCCTGGCGGGATGTGCCCGAGCGCTATGGTCCGTGGGCGACGCTGCACACCCGTTTCCGCAGGTGGGCGATGGACGGGACGTTCGACCGGATGCTGCGGGCCGCGCAGGCGAAAGCGGACGCGGCGGGCGACGTCGAGTGGCTGGTGTCGGTCGACTCCACGGTCGTCCGGGCCCACCAGCACGCGGCCGGGGCCCGAAAAGGGGGCTCCGCGACCTGGCCCTCGGGCGGTCCAGGGGCGGGCTGACCAGCAAGATCCACCTGGCCTGTGACGGCCGCGGCCGCCCACTCGGCTTCGTCGTCACGGGCGGCAACACCAACGACTGCACCCGGTTCACCGCGGTGATGGAGGCGATCCGGGTGCCCCGCACCGGACCGGGGCGGCCCCGCGTCCGGCCCGATCACGTCCTGGGCGACAAGGGCTACAGCTCGAAGGCGATCCGGACCTGGCTGCGGCGCCGCGGCATCCCGCACACGATTCCCGAGCGAGCCGACCAGGTCCGCAACCGGGCCAGGCGCGGCAGCCGGGGTGGCCGCCCGCCGGCCTTCGACCGCGAGATCTACAAGCACCGCAACGTAGTGGAAAGGTGCTTCAACCGCCTCAAGCAGTGGCGCGGCATCGCCACCCGCTACGACAAGACCGCCGAATCCTACAAAGCAGCCGTCGCCCTCGCGTCACTCCTGATGTGGGCGTGACATTTGACGACAGAACCTAGAACGGTTCGGGAATGACGGCCCGATCGTGCGGCGCGTCAGCCGTCGGCGGGCTCGGACATGGCCTTCGCGATCAGGCGAGTGGCGTAGTCCGGGTCGTCGTCATCCGGTTGATCTGTTCGGCGAGCAGGAGGACGGTCGCTTCGACGGATGCCATCTCGTCGGATGTCCAGTCCCCGTACTGCTTGCGCCACAGGTTAGGGCTCAGACCAGTCCCTGCAGCGACGAGCAGGCCAGCCATTGTGGGGATGACCTCCGGACGGACGTTTCTCGGCATCACGCGCATCGCCGCCACGACGTTGGGCACCACGTACTCGATGACGTCCTTGCCGTGGATTCGTCTCTATGTCACCCCCTGGCTTTCAGGCGATGAGGCGCGTGCAGATGGCGTTTGACGACCGCGCACCCGGCACTCGCGATAGCCATCCCGGACTCCGCCGCGCACGAGGCGCACGGGGCGCACCCGGCCCTCACCCACGGGCCCGGCCAGCAGTACACCAGAGCCCTCGCCCTGGCGAGGGCCTCGTTAGGCTCATGAGTGTTGAGAACTCGCCGAACGGAAGGCCCACCGCCATGCCCCGCACCCTCTCCCCCGTCATCGCCGCCGCCGGTCTCGTCGGGGGTTATGCCGTTGCCCGGTGGACCAAGAAGCGGCCGCTCGGTGGGGTCGTGCTGGCCGTGGCCGGTGGGGTGGCCGCGCGGGAGTGGCAGCGGGTGGCCGGGGGGAAGGCGGCGGCCGGGCTCGGCGCCGCCTATGTGGCCGCGTTCGCGGGGTCGCACCCGCTCGCGAAGAAGATCGGTGCGTGGCCCGCGGTGTTCTCGGCGGCCGGGGCCATGGCGGGAGCCGCCTACGCCGTGGCCCGCAAGGCGGACTGACGCCCCGCCGCCTCGGCCCCTCGGGGGCGAGCCCCAGCTCATGCCGAGGCCCAGGCCCGGGTCCGCGCCCCACCCCTAGGGCCTCCCAGCCCCGCCAGACCAGATCGAGCACCCACCCCCAGGGCCCCGCACCCCCGCGTCACCCCCCCAACGCGTGGCTCACCGTATAGATCAGCAGCCCCGCCAGCGCGCCCACCACCGTGCCGTTGATGCGGATGAACTGGAGGTCGCGGCCGATGTTGGCCTCGATCTTGCGAGAGGTCTGGGTGGCGTCCCAGCCGGCGATGGTGTCGGTGATCAGGGAGGTGATCTCGGTGCGGTACGTCGTGACCACGTACGCGGCCGCGTCCTCCGCCCAGCCCTCGACCTTCGCCTGGAGGCGCTCGTCCTCGGCGAGCCGGGTGCCCAGGGAGATCAGGGAGGCGCGGGCGCGGCGGCGGAGCTGGCTCTGCTCGTCCTCGGCGGCGGCCAGGATCAGCGCCCGGACCGAGGACCAGGCCGAGGCGATGACGTCCTGGATCTCCGGGCGGGCCAGCAGGTCCGACTTCAGCCGCTCCACCCTCGCCCGGGTGTCGGTTTCGCCCTGCAGGTCGGCCGCGAAGTCGGCCAGGAAGCGGTCGATGGCGCCGCGTGCCGGGTGGCCCGGCATGTCGCGCATCTCCGTCACGAAGCGGAGCAGTTCCTTGTAGACCCGCTCGCCCACCCGCCGGTCCACGAACCGCGGGGTCCAGCCCGGTGCGCCGCCCTGCACCGCCTCCATCACCGACTCGCCGTGCGTCACCAGCCAGTCGTGGGCGCGCGCGCAGACCAGGTCCACCGCACGGCGGTGGGCGCCGTCGTTGACCATCCTGGTCAGCGTCTTGCCCAGCGGCGGCCCGATGTCCGCCGCCTCCGCCCGCCGGGTGATCGCCTCGCCGACGATCGCCTGCACGTCGGAGTCCCGCAGCACCGTGAGCGCACCGCGCAGCGCGGCGGCCAGTTCGGAGGTGACCCGGTCGGCGTGCGCCGGGTCGGCGAGCCACACGCCCAGGCGGCGGGCGATCGCGAAACCGCGCAGCCGCCCCCGTACGACGTCGGCGGACAGGAAGTTCTCGCCGACGAAGGTGCCGAGCGAGGCGCCCAGCTGGTCCTTCTTCGTCGGGATGATCGCGGTGTGCGGAATGGGCAGCCCCAGCGGCCGGCGGAACAGCGCCGTCACCGCGAACCAGTCCGCGAGCGCGCCGACCATGCCCGCCTCCGCCGCCGCGGCCACGTACCCCGCCCAGGCGCCCGCGCCCGCCGACTCCGCCCACGTGGCCGACGCGTAGACCACCGCCACGAAACCGAGCAGCGACGCGGCGAACGCCTTCATCCGGCGTACGCCCCGGCTCTTCTCCTCGTCCGCCGCCGTGTACGTGAAGCTCACCATGCCACCATCACCTCACCTCCCTACCTGACTGACTCCCCGGCCGCATCCCGAGTTCCCCCGTACATCTTCGCGATCACCGCCTCGATGTCGGGCTCCCGCACCGACAGGTCCACCAGCGGGTACGCCGCCGCGACCGCGGCCACCACCGGCGCCGCCGACGCGGAGGACGGCAGGGCGAGGAACTGGCGCGGCCCCTCGGCCCGTACGAACCGGGCCCCCGGCACCTCGATCGGGGCCGTCTCCCGCGCCAGGTCGACCACGAGGAGGCGCTCGCTCTCGCCCGCCGCGTGCAGGCCGGCGAGTTCGCCGTCGTACATCAGCCGGCCGTGGTCGATGACCATCACCCGCGAGCAGAGCTGCTCGATGTCGGTGAGGTCGTGGGTGGTCAGCAGCACCGTCGTGCCGCGCGAGGCGTTCAGTTCGCGCAGGAACTCCCGGACCTTCGCCTTCGACACGACGTCGAGGCCGATGGTCGGCTCGTCGAGGTAGAGCACGTCCGGGTCGTGCAGCAGGGCCGCGGCGATGTCGCCGCGCATCCGCTGGCCCAGCGAGAGCTGCCGTACGGGCACGTCGAGGAGCTCGCCGAGGTCGAGGAGGTCGACGCAGCGGGCGAGGTTCTCCCGGAAGCGGTCGTCGGGGATCCGGTACATGCGGTGCGTCAGCCGGTACGAGTCGCGCAGCGGCAGGTCCCACCACAGGGTGGTGCGCTGGCCGAAGACCACGCCGATGCGCCCGGCCAGCCGGGTCCGTTCGCGCGAGGGGTCGATGCCGGCCACGCGCAGCCGGCCGCCGCTCGGGGTGAGGATGCCGGTGAGCATCTTGATGGTGGTGGACTTCCCGGCCCCGTTGGGGCCGATGTAGCCGACCATCTCTCCCTTCTCCACCGTGAAGGAGATGCCGTCGACCGCTCGGACCTCCCGCTTCTCACGGCGCAGCAGACCGGTCCGCTTCCTGACCGTGAAGACCTTCCGCACGCCGTCCAGGGCGATGAACGCGCCGGGGTCGGACGGCGGCTCGCCGGGCGTGGGCCCGGACGTGGGCATGGGCACGGACATGGGCATGGGCATCTCGCCTCTCAGCTTCCTGTCGATCGGTAAGCCCGCAGGCCGGTCCGCCAGGCCCACCCGGCGACCGCGCAGCACACCGCCGCCACCAGCGGCGAGGCGTACGCCGTCCACCCCGGCACCCCCGCCGGGGCCGGCCGGCCGAGCACGTACAGGGCGGGCAGCCAGTTCACGAAGGCGAGCGGCACGACGTAGACGACACCCCGCACCAGGTCCTGGGCGAAGATCGTCGGCGGGTACTGGAGCATCGTGTTGCCCCCGTACGTGAACGAGCTGGTGACCTCCGCCGCGTCCTGCATCCAGAACAGCGCCGACGCCCCGAGCACCATCAGCGCGGCGAAGATCAGGGCACCGCTCAGCAGCATCACCGGCACCAGGAGCACCTTCAGCGGCGTCCAGGAGAGGTCGAGCAGGACCAGCCCCCACACCAGGACCAGCACGCCTTGGACGAGCCGGCCGAGCCGCCGCAGCGCGAACCGGTCCGCCGCGACCTGCGCGAGGACGGGTGCGGGCCGCAGCAGGAAGGTGTCGAACGAGCCGTCGCGCACCCGCTTGCCCATCCTCGGCAGCGAGCCCATCACCAGGTCGGCGAGCCCGAAGGACGTGCCCGCCGTCCCGTAGAGGAAGGCGACCTCGGCGAAGGAGAAGCCGCCCAGGCCCCGGACCTGACCGAACATCAGGAGGATCACGACGAAGTCGAAGAAGGTGACGGTGAAGGAGGAGAGGAGGGTGAGCGCGAAGGAGGAGCGGTACGTCATGGTGGAGCGGATCCACATGGCCGCGACCATCCGGTACGTACGCCAGGACTCGCCGGCCGTGCGCCAGGCGCCCCCGAGTCCCCGGCCGGCCGGCCCCGGCCCGCCGGCTCCGGCCGGCTCGTACGCCTCAGCCACCCTGCACCACCACCTTCCGCGTCGCCGCCGCCTGTGCCGCCCGGCCCGCCGCGAGCAGCAGGGCCGCCCAGCATGCCTGGAAGGCGTACGCCCCGAGCAGTCCCCACCCCTCGTACCGCTCCAGATAGACGTCCGCCGGCACCTGGAGCATCGACGCCCAGGGCAGCAGCCGCGCCACCTCGCCCAGGGAGCCCGGGAAGACGTTGAGCGGGAGCAGCATCCCGGAGAAGAACAGGCCGCCCAGCCAGGCGATCTGGACCACTCCCTGGCCGTCGAGGAGCCAGAAGGCGCTCATGGCGACGAGGTACCAGACGGCGAAGCTCACGACCGAGCCGAGCGTCACCGCGACCAGGAAGGCGAGCCAGGTCCACGGGCGGGAGGGCAGGGTCAGGTCGAAGACGAGGGCGCCGAGGAACAGGGGGGCGATCCCGCGGCCGAGCAGCTGGTAGGCGCAGCGGCCCAGGTTGGCGGCGAACCACCAGGTCTGGAGGTCGGCGGGCCGGTAGAGGTCGACCGCGATGTCACCGGTCCGGATCCGTTCGATGAGCTCGTCCTCGAAGCCCCCGCCCATCAGGCCGCAGACGGTGATGAGGCCCTGGCCGATCCACACATAGGCGAGGGCGTCGCCCATGGCGTACCCGCCGAGGCCGGGGCGCGCGTCCCACAAGGCTATATAGGTGTACGACAGGATGAAGCCAAAGACCGTGTTGGTGAACACCCCCGCCGCGGTGGCCACCCGGTAGGTGGCATGGCGCCGGAAACCACCGGCGGCCACCGCCGTGTAGAGCCGCAGCACGCCCGCCCCACCCCTCTCCGCTCGGAACCCATCGGCACCAAAGCGCACGACCTTAGTGGGATTTCCCGTGCCGCCGCGACCGGTTTTCCCGCCCCACCGACCCCCATGAGGGCAGGATGTGATGCTATGTCCCCTTCATCCGGTACGCGTGAGGTTCGTCCCGCCGAACCCTCCTGGGAACCACGGGACCCGACCGTCCCCGCCCCGCCCTCCCGGCCGCGCCGGCCCCGCCGCCTCCTGCGGCGCCTGTTCGGCCTCGCCGCCCTCGGAGTGCTGCTCCTCCTCGGCGGCCTGGTCGCCGGCTACCTCCTCGTGGACATCCCGCCCGCCAACGCCACCGCCGTCGCCCAGTCCAACCTCTTCCTCTACCGCGACGGCACCCCGATCGCCCGCGACGGCGAGATCGACCGGGAGAACGTCAGCCTGCGACGCGTCCCGGCCACCGTCCAGCACGCCGTCCTCGCCGCCGAGGAACGCGACTTCCGCACCTCACCCGCCGTCGACCCCCGCGCCATGATCCGCGCCACCTGGAACACCCTCACCGGCAAGGGACGCCAGTCCGGCTCCACGATCACCCAGCAGTACGTCAAGAACTACTACCTCGGCCAGGAACAGACCCTCACCCGCAAGGCCAAGGAGTTCTTCATCGCGCTCAAACTGGGCCGCGAGAAGAGCAAGGACGAGATCCTCCAGGGCTACCTGAACACCAGCTACTTCGGCCGCAACGCCTACGGCATCCAGGCAGCCGCCCGCGCCTACTACGGCAAGGACGCGGGCGACCTCGACACCGCCGAAGGCGCCTACCTCGCCTCGCTGCTCAACGCCCCGAACGCCTACGACGTCGCCGCCCACCCGGAGAACCGCCCGCGGGCACTGGCCCGCTGGCACTACGTCCTCGACGGCATGGTCAAGGAGGGCTGGCTCTCCCCCGCCGCCCGCGCGGCCGCCGTCTTCCCCGCCCCGCAGCCCGCCCGCCCCTCCGCCGGACTGTCCGGGCAGCGCGGCTACCTCGTCCAGGCCGTCGAGCAGTACCTGACCGAGCACGCCGTCGTCGACGAGAAGACCCTGGCCGCCGGCGGCTTCCGGATCACCACCACCCTGGAACCCGCCAAACAGGACGCGCTCGTGAAGGCCGTCGAGGAGCACGTGACCTCGAAACTCGCCCCGGACCGCAACCCCGTCGACCGTCACGTACGCGTCGGGGGCGCGGCCGTCGACCCGACGAGCGGCAAGGTCGTCGCGCTCTACGGAGGCGTCGACTACACCCGGCAGTTCGTCAACAACGCCACCCGCCGCGACTACCAGGTCGGCTCCACCTTCAAGCCCTTCGTCCTCGCCACCGCCTTCCAGCACGGCGCACTGACGCAGGAGGGCGAGCCGATCACCCCCGACACCCTCTACGACGGCGACAACCGCCGCCCGGTGCAGGGCTGGAGCGGCGGCACCTACGACCCGGCCAACGAGGACGACGCCAGCTACGGCGAGATCACCGTCCGGTCCGCCACCGACGAGTCGGTGAACACCGTCTACGCGCAGCTGGCCGTGGACGCGGGACCGGCCCGGGTCCGCGACACCGCGGTGGCGCTCGGCCTGCCGGCGAAGACCCCCGACCTCACCGCCGGCCCCTCCATCGCGCTCGGCCCGGCCACGGCGAGCGTCCTGGACCTCGCACAGGCGTACGCCACCCTCGCGAACCACGGCCGACGCGCCGCGTACACCCTCGTCGAGAAGGTCACCAGGGACGGCGAGGAGTTCACGCTCCCGGCCGGCGAGGGCCGGCAGGTCATCGCCCGCGAGGCCGCCGACACCACGACCGCGGTCCTGCGCAGCGTCGTCGAGGGCGGCACCGGCACGGCGGCACAGGCGGCCGGGCGACCCGCGGCGGGCAAGACGGGCACGGCGGAGGACGACAAGGCCGCCTGGTTCGCCGGCTACACCCCCGAACTCGTCACCGTGGTGGCGATGATGGGCCAGGACCCCGAGTCGGGCCGGCAGCAGCCGCTGTACGGGGCGCTCGGGGAACCCCGGATCAACGGCGGCGGCACGCCGGCGGAGATCTGGGCCCGCTTCACCCGCGAGGCGCTGGCGGGCGTGCCCGCGAAGGACTTCGACCTGCGGCTGATGGCGGGCGTCGCGCCCGTACCACCGCTCGGGGAAGGGCGCGAGGGCGACGAGGGGCGCCAGGGACACGAGAACTACGACGGACACGAGGGGCACGACGGGCACGAGGGGCACGAGGGGCCGGCTGCGGCCGGCCGGCCGCAGCCGCCCAAGCCCTGGGCGCCGTGGACACCGGGATCGGTGGTACGGGCCGAGCCCCACGGAGCAGCAGGGCCCGCCGGACCGGACGGGCCCGCCCCCCGCGGGGAGCCCGGGCACCTCCAGGACCGGCGGGCACCGGCGGCCGGGCCGCAGCCCCCGGCACACCGGGAAGACCCACCGCCCGACACCCCCGCGCACCCGGTCGAAACAGGACCGGACCCCGGACCCGGACCCGTCTCCGAACCCGGACCGCAGCAAGCCCCGCCACCGGCCCCCGGCCCCGCCGACGGCCCGGTGGACGCCCCCGCCGACGCCCCGGTCAGTGCCCCGAGGTCGCCTTGAGGCCGACCACGGCCACCAGCAGCAGACACACGAAGAAGATCCGCGCGGCGGTCGCCGGCTCACCGAGCACCACCATGCCGAGCACCGCCGCACCGGCCGCGCCGATGCCGACCCACACGCCGTAGGCCGTACCGATCGGAAGGGACTTGGCGGCCTGCGAGAGCAGCACCATCGACGCGACGATCCCGGCAGCCGTGAAGACACTGGGCCACAGCCGGGTGAACCCGTCGGTGTACTTCATGCCGATCGACCAGCCGACCTCGAGCAGACCGGCGACGACGAGAAGAACCCAGGCCATGACGACGAACCTCCGCGAGACGGAACAACAAGGGTGCGTCGTCTTGTCGTGAAACCCGGTACGGCGCGTCTCGTCGGGGTACTTCCAGGCTAGCAAAATCCCCCCGGAAAACGGCGAAGAGCCCGGTGACGGTCGCCACCAGGCCCTAGTGCCAGTCCCCTCCACGACCCCGCCGCGGACGGCTACAGATACAGGCCCGTCGAGTCGGACGCCCCCTGGAAACGGTCCGCGGCCACCGCGTGCAGGTCGCGCTCCCGCATCAGGACGTACGCCACGCCCCGCACCTCGACCTCCGCACGGTCCTCGGGGTCGTACAGGACCCGGTCGCCGATCTCGACGGTACGGACGTTCTGCCCGACCGCGACGACCTCGGCCCAGGCAAGACGGCGGCCGACCGCCGCGGTCGCCGGGATCAGGATGCCGCCGCCCGAGCGACGCTCCCCCTCAGGGGTGTCGGACCGGACCAGGACGCGGTCGTGGAGCATCCGGATGGGCAGCTTGTCGTGGGTGTTCTCGCTCACGGCTCGAACCTACCTGCCCGGGCGTGTCGCCCGTACCCGGGACCGGCACACCGGACGCCGAGCGTCACCGCTTGCCCTTGCGCGAGGAGGCCGCGATCAGCCCGATGACGGCCACGGCCACCAGCGCCACCGGCACCACACGCTCCAGACGCGGCGCGCCGTCCGCGTCCGTGAAGCGGGCCTTCACGTCCGACACGACGCGATTGACCGCGACGAACGCCCGCCCCGCCGTGTGGTCGACCTGGGCGGCGACCTTCGCCTTCGCATCACCGACGATCGTCTTCGGGTGCAGCCGAATCCCGATCTCGTCGAGAGTGACGGCGAGCTGCTCGCGCCGGCGGACGATGTCCGCCTCGATCTGCGCAGGGGTCCTGGCGTCCGACACCGCGCTGCCTCCGTAGTCGTGTTCCGGTCGTTGTGGACAGTCTGTCAGCTCGGAGCCGCCGGGGTCGGCACAGACCCCCATTAGGCTGGGTTCGCGTACGCGTACGACCTGTCGAGGAGAGCCAGAGAGCCATGAGCGAGCGACTGCAGCCCGGCGACACCGCCCCCGCCTTCACCCTGCCCGACGCCGACGGCAACGAGGTCTCCCTCGCGGACCACAGGGGCCGCAAGGTCATCGTCTACTTCTACCCCGCCGCCCTCACCCCGGGCTGCACCAAGCAGGCCTGCGACTTCACCGACAACCTCGAGCTGCTGGCGGACGCCGGCTACGACGTCATCGGCGTGTCGCCGGACAAGCCGGAGAAGCTCGCCAGGTTCCGCGACAAGGAGGACCTCAAGGTCACGCTCGTCGGCGACCCGGACAAGAAGGTCCTGGAGGCATACGGCGCCTTCGGCGAGAAGAAGCTCTACGGCAAGACGGTGACGGGCGTCATCCGCTCGACCGTCGTCGTCGACGAGGAGGGCAAGGTCGAGCGCGCGCTGTACAACGTCAAGGCCACCGGCCACGTCGCCAAGATCATCAAGGACCTGAAGATCGGGGCCTGAGCCCTCCCCCGCCGCCCCGGCCCACCGCCACCCGCGCACGCCTCCGGCGTGACGAGGGTCGCACTCACGCCCGGAATCCGTTTGGGAACGGCGTGACCGTGCAGAAGTCCTTGCCGGAAGATCCCCGGAGAAAGGACGTACGGCCATGCCGGCCCCCGAGCACGACACCCCGGCCGATCCGGACGCCCTGCGGCGGCATCCCCGGCTGTTCCGGGCCGTCACCCGCCGACGACACCCCCGGCTGCGCCGCACCGACATCACGGTGACCGACGAGACGGCGGTCAAGCGGGCCGTACGGGCGGCCTCCCTCGGCAACGCCATGGAGTGGTTCGACTTCGGCGTCTACGCCTACCTCGCCGTGACCCTCGGCCACGTCTTCTTCCCCTCCGGCAACGAGACCGTCCAGCTGCTCTCGTCCTTCGCCACCTTCGCCGTCGCCTTCCTCATCCGGCCGCTCGGCGGCATGGTCTTCGGCCCGATGGGCGACCGGCTGGGCCGCAAGAAGGTCCTCGCCCTGACCATGATCCTCATGGCCGTGGGCACCTTCGCGATCGGCCTGATCCCCTCCTACGACTCCATCGGCTACTGGGCGCCCGTCCTCCTGGTGTTCTTCCGCATGCTGCAGGGCTTCTCGACCGGCGGCGAGTACGGGGGCGCCTCCACCTTCATCGCCGAATACGCCCCGGACCGCCGCCGCGGGTACTTCGGCAGCTTCCTGGAGTTCGGCACCCTCGCCGGCTACGTCGGCGCGGCCGGCCTCGTCACCGCCCTGACCGCCTGGCTCGGCCAGGACACCATGGAGACCTGGGGCTGGCGCGTGCCGTTCCTGGTCGCCGGGCCACTGGGCCTCGTGGGCCTCTACCTGCGGATGCGGCTCGACGAGACACCGGCCTTCCGGAAGCTGGAGTCCGAGTCGGCACACGCATCGGAAGCCGCGGACACCGTGGAGACGACCACCAAGGGCGACCTCGGCCGGATCTTCCGGGAACAGTGGCGGGCCCTCGTCCTGTGCGTCGCCCTGGTCGGCGCGTACAACATCACCGACTACATGCTCCTGTCCTACATGCCGACGTACCTCTCCGACGAACTCGGCTACAGCGAGACCCACGGCCTGCTGGTACTGCTGGTCGTGATGGTCCTGATGATGCTCCTGATCACCCAGGTCGGCCGGCTCAACGACCGCTTCGGCCGCAAGCCGGTCCTCATGACGGGCATGCTCGGCTTCCTCTTCCTGTCCCTGCCCGCCTTCCTGCTCATCGGCCAGGGCGGGGTGGTGGCGATCACCGCCGGCATGCTGATGCTCGGCCTCTCCCTGCTCTGCATGCTCGGCACCATGTCGGCCGCCCTCCCGGCCCTCTTCCCGACGTCCCTGCGCTACGGCTCCCTGTCCGTCGGCTACAACGTCTCCACCTCCCTCTTCGGCGGCACCACCCCCCTCGTCATCACCGCCCTCATCGGCGCCACCGGCAGCAGCCTGATGCCCGCCTACTACGCCATGGGCGCCGCCCTGGTCGGCGTCATCGCCGTCGCCTGCATGAAGGAGACCGCCCAGCGCCCCCTGGAGGGCTCGCCCCCGGCGGTCGAGACGCACGAGGAGGCGGCGGAGATGGTGATGGCGGGCGCGCCGGAGCCGAGGTTCTGACACCGCTCACGGGAGAGGGCACGCGATAGGGGTACGCGATATGACGTGACCGTCCGACGGCCGGCTCGTTAGTCCGTGCGAGGCCACGAACGGGTGGCCGAGCACGGAGGGGGCTCGATGGGGACGAGCGCGTACACGAAGGAACGCCTGAGCAGTGCCGTGGCGGAGTCGAGGGGCTGGGCTGATCTGATGCGCCGACTCGGTGTTGCCGAGAGCGGCGGGCGACGCCGGACGCTGCAGTCGAAGGTCGCCGAGTACGGCATCGACACCAGTCACTTCAAACAGCGCAGCCCCTGGCGCAAGTACACGGACAGCGCCATTGCCGAAGCGGTCGCCACCTCGACGACGCTGCGCGAGGTCGTGCAGAAGCTCGGCGTGCCGCCGGCGACCGGGACACTCTCGCACATCCGGCGCCGAATCGAGGCGGCCCGAATCGACGTCAGTCACTTTCCCGGCCTGAACCGTTCCACGACGGACCTGCCGTTCACCACGGACGAGCTACGAACGGCGGCGGCGTCCGCGCACAGCGTCAGGGAGATGGCCCGCTTGTTGGGTGTCGCCGAGGACAGCCGGACCCGTGCCGCACTGCGGCACATGCTTCACGAGCGGGGAGTCAACATCGCCCACTTCACCTACAGGCGGGCCGACGTGCCCGACGACAGGCTACGGGCGGCGGTGGCCGGCGCCACCAGCTTCGCCGACGTGATGCGAGCCCTCGGGCTCCCACTGAGCGACCAGAACCATCGGCGGGTCAGGCGGTGGGTGGCCAGACTCGGCCTCGACACCTCTCACTTCAAGCGGCGGACGTGGGGCTCGGTTCGAGCCGTCGCCCCCAGGAGCATCGCCGGCGCGGTCTTCCGTATACGCCCCGAGGGGTCGACGCGGGAGAACCGCGACCGGCTGCACCGCGCCCTTGCCGAGGTAGGCGTCCCCTATCGCTGCGTCGAGTGCGGGAACGAGGGCGCATGGCGGGGGCGACACATCACCCTGCACATCGATCACATCAACGGAGACTGGCTCGACAACCGTCGGGAGAACCTTCGTTACCTCTGCCCCAACTGCCATGCAGCCACCGATACCTGGTGCCGGGGAGGGGCAAGCCGGCAGGCGGGCCCCGGTACGATGACAGGCGAGAGCGGCGGTGGCGCAATGGCGACGCAGCAGACTTAGGATCTGTGGCCCTTGACCGGGCTTGAGGGTTCGAATCCCTTCCGCCGCACCGAGAACGGCCTGCGAATCGAAGAATCGATGCGCAGGCCGTTCCTGCGCGCCCCTCAGCCCAGCAGTTCCTTCACCACCGGCACCAGTGCCCGGAACGCCTTCCCCCGGTGGCTGATCGCGTTCTTCTGGTCCGGCGTCAGTTCGGCGCAGGTCACCTCGTGGCCCTCCGGCTGGAGGATCGGGTCGTAGCCGAAGCCGTTGGTGCCGACGGGCTCGTGGCGGAGGACGCCCGGCATGCGGCCTTCCACCACGCGCTCGGTGCCGTCCGGCAACGCCAGGGCGGCCGCGCAGGCGAAGTGGGCCGCGCGGTGGGGGGCGGCGATGTCGGCAAGTTGGGCCAGGAGGAGGTCGAGGTTGGCCTTGTCGTCGCCGTGGCGGCCGGCCCAGCGGGCGGAGAAGATGCCGGGGGCGCCGCCGAGGACGTCGACGCAGAGGCCGGAGTCGTCGGCGACGGCGGGCAGGCCGGTGGCGCGGGCGAGGGCGTGGGCCTTGAGGAGGGCGTTCTCGGCGAAGGTGACGCCGGTTTCCTTGACGTCGGGGATGTCGGGGTACGCGTCCGCGCCGACGAGCTCGTGGTCGAGGCCTGCGTCGGCGAGGATCGCGCGGAGTTCGGTGATCTTGCCCGCGTTGCGGGTGGCGAGGATCAGACGGGTCATGCCCTGATTATCCGGTCCTCGCCGGGCGGCCGGCCGCGGGTCAGCCGGGGGTGCAGACCTTGCCGATCTCGGCGGCGGCGTCCGTGACGGGCTTGATGTCGGGGGTGGTGTCGCCGTTCTTGACGGCCTGGCGGACGGTGTCGACGCCCTTGTTGAGGTCCTCGACGGCCTTGGACAGGTCGGCGTTGTCCGTCGTGTTCTTGAGGTTGCCCAGCTCGGTGTCGATGCTGTTGAGGGCCTCTTCGATCTTGGTGGGGTCGTTGGAGGCGTCACCGACGGCCTGGGTGAGCTTGTCGACGGAGGTGGCGATGGCGTCGGCGGTCTTGACGCAGTCCATCGCCTTGTCGAGCGCCCCGCAGCCGACCAGGCCGGTGACTGCGACGGCGGCCGTGGCGACGGCGAGGGCTATGGTGCGGCGGCGCTTCACGTTTCGGGTCCTCCCCCAAGCTGTGTACATGTGGACGGGGCGCACGGTTCGACCCGTGCGCCCGTGAGCGTAGAGACGCGGTGGCGTTCTACAGGGTTCCTTCGAGGGCCTTGCGCTGGAGTTCGGCGAGTTCGGCGCAGCCGCCGGAGGCGAGGTCGAGGAGGGCGTTGAGCTCCTTGCGGTCGAAGGGCTCGGCTTCGGCGGTGCCCTGGACCTCGACGAAGCGGCCGTCGCCGGTGCAGACGACGTTCATGTCGGTCTCGGCGCGGACGTCTTCCTCGTAGCAGAGGTCGAGGAGGGGGACGCCGTCGACGATGCCGACGGAGACGGCGGAGACGGTGCCGGTGAGGGGTTTGCGGCCGGCTTTGACGAGCTTCTTGTTCTGGGCCCAGGTGATGGCGTCGGCGAGGGCGACGTAGGCGCCGGTGATGGCGGCGGTGCGGGTGCCGCCGTCGGCCTGGAGGACGTCGCAGTCGAGGACGATGGTGTTCTCGCCGAGGGCCTTGTAGTCGATGACGGCGCGCAGGGAGCGGCCGATGAGGCGGGAGATCTCGTGGGTGCGTCCGCCGATCTTGCCGCGGACGGATTCGCGGTCGCCGCGGGTGTTGGTGGAGCGGGGGAGCATCGAGTATTCGCCGGTGACCCAGCCTTCGCCGCTGCCCTTGCGCCAGCGCGGGACGCCTTCGGTGACGGAGGCGGTGCAGAAGACCTTGGTGTCGCCGAAGGAGATGAGGACGGAGCCTTCTGCGTGCTTGCTCCATCCGCGTTCGATGGTGACGGGGCGGAGCTGTTCGGGGGTACGGCCGTCGATACGAGACATGGGTCGAGCGTAGTGTGTCGGGGCCGTCATGACGGAGGGGCTCGTTCCCCTGCCGGAACGGGCCCCTCGTCGGCTGGTGTCAGCTGCTCACATCATGTCTTCGATGTCGGCGGCGATGGGGTCGGCGTCGGTGCCGATGACGACCTGGATGGCGGTGCCCATCTTGACGACGCCGTGGGCGCCGGCGGCCTTGAGGGCGGCCTCGTCGACGAGGGCGGGGTCGACGACCTCGGTGCGGAGGCGGGTGATGCAGCCTTCGACCTCTTCGATGTTGTCGATGCCGCCGAGGCCGGCGACGATCTTCTCAGCCTTGCTGGCCATGTGTGTCTCCCTGTCCGTTCTGCGCACCGGTGGTCCGTTGTGTCACGGTAACCCACGGTTGGCCCAACCTCGCGCGCGCATACCGCCGTTCTGTCGAATGATGACGATCACCGGCGGCTTGCCCTTGGTGGCCTCCGTGAGCCTACCGCAACTGGTCTACACCAGTGCAGTGGCTGCCCTCGTTCGCAGCACCCGTCCGCAGGCCCCAGGGAGGACGCCGATGAGCAGCGCACGTGCCGCCGCCCCACCGAAGAAGTCGATGTGGGGCGGTTTCTTCCAGGGGCTGCAGAAGATGGGGCGCAGTCTTCAGCTGCCGATCGCCGTCCTGCCGGCCGCGGGCATCATCAACCGGCTCGGGCAGCCGGACGTCTTCGGTTCTGACGGCCTGGGCTGGGACAACGTCGCCAAGGTCATGTCGGGTGCGGGCGGCGCGCTGCTGGACGGCAGCCTGGGTCTGCCGTTGCTGTTCTGCATCGGTGTCGCCATCGGCATGGCGAAGAAGGCGGACGGTTCGACCGCGCTCGCCGCGGTGGTCGGCTTCCTCGTCTACTACACGGTGCTGCGGCAGTTCCCGAAGGACTGCCCGGCCGGGACGAGGGACGTGGGCGGTGGGTGCCTGGGCGCGGACGACGCGTTCGCCGGTTACACGTACCAGAATCCGGGTGTTTTCGGCGGCATCGTGATGGGTCTGCTGGCGGCCTATCTGTGGCAGCGGTTCCACCGGACGAAGCTGGTCGACTGGCTGGGTTTCTTCAACGGCCGCCGGCTCGTGCCGATCATCATGGCCTTCGTCGGCATCGTCTTCGCGGCTCTGTGCCTGTGGATCTGGCCGCCGATCGGTGATGCCCTGGAGAGCTTCAGCGACTGGCTGGTGGGGCTCGGGGCGTGGGGTTCGGGCATCTTCGGCGTGGCGAACCGGGCGCTGCTGGTGATCGGTCTGCACCAGTTCCTGAACGTGCCGATCTGGTTCCAGTTCGGTTCGTACACGAAGCCGGACGGGTCCACGGTCCACGGTGACATCAGCATGTTCCTGGCGGGTGACCCGGAGGCCGGTCAGTTCACCACGGGCTTCTTCCCGATCATGATGTTCGCGCTGCCGGCGGCGGCGCTGGCGATCACGCACTGCGCCCGGCCGCAGCACCGCAAGCGGGTGGGCGGCATGATGCTGTCGGTGGCGCTGACCTCGTTCGTCACCGGCATCACGGAGCCGATCGAGTACTCGTTCCTCTTCATCGCGCCGGTGCTCTACGCGATCCACGCGGTGCTGACGGGTGTGTCGATGGCGGTGACGTGGGCGCTCGGGGTCAAGGACGGCTTCAGCTTCTCGGCGGGTCTGATCGACTACCTGATCAACTGGAACCTGGCGACCAAGCCGTGGTTGATCATCCCGATCGGTCTGGGTTTCGCGGTCCTCTACTACGTGATCTTCCGCTTCGCGATCACCCGGTTCGACCTCCCCACGCCGGGCCGTGAGCCCGAGGAGGTGGAGGAGGAGATCGACCGCGACACGACCAAGGCGTGAGCGTGCGTGCCGTGGGGTGAAGCCGCGGCCTGAACCCGCGGCCACCAGGGCCCTCGGACCTCCGGTCCGGGGGCCCTTCGCCGTCCGCCGTCCGGTTATGGCTCAGTGCACAGAATTCACAGGTTCCTTATCTAAGTCCCACGTGCTACAACAGGTCTACACCAGTTATTGGTGTAGACCACGCGGTCCAGACCACCGCGTTCCCGAGACGCCGCCGTCACCCCCTTTTCCCTGTCCTCTGGCGGCGCCTTGCCTACTGGAGGAAGTTGATGAGTACGGCCACCGCCCAGGCCGCCGCTCCCGCGAAGAAGCGCGGATCCGGCCTGTTCCAGGGCCTGCAGAAGGTCGGTCGCAGCCTGCAGCTGCCGATCGCCGTACTGCCGGCCGCGGGTATCTTGCTCCGTCTCGGCCAGGACGACGTGTTCGGCAAGGACGGTCTCGGCTGGGACCAGGTGGCGAAGGTCTTCGCCACCGCCGGTGACGCGGTCTTCGCGAACCTGCCCCTGCTGTTCTGCGTCGGCATCGCCATCGGCTTCGCCAAGAAGGCCGACGGATCCACGGCCCTCGCCGCGCTCGTCGGCTTCCTCGTCTACAAGAACGTGCTGACCGCGTTCCCCGTAACCGACGCCGTCGTCAACACCACCGCCAACAAGGGCGTCGACGTCGCCGCGACGTACAACGACCCCAAGGTACTCGGCGGCATCGTCATGGGCCTGCTGGCCGCGGTCATATGGCAGCGCTACCACCGCACGAAGCTGGTCGACTGGCTCGGCTTCTTCAACGGCCGCCGACTCGTCCCGATCATCATGGCCTTCGTCGGCACGATCATGGGCGTCTTCTTCGGTCTGGTCTGGGAGCCCATCGGCAACGTCATCGCCGACTTCGGCGAGTGGATGACCGGCCTCGGCGCCGTCGGCGCGGGCATCTTCGGCGTGGTCAACCGCGGTCTGCTGCCCATCGGCATGCACCAGTTCGTGAACACCGTCGCCTGGCAGGAGATCGGCTCCTTCAAGGACTCCGCCGGCGCCATGTGGCACGGTGACCTGCCCCGCTTCTTCCACGGCGACCCCACCGCCGGTCAGTTCATGTCGGGCTTCTTCCCGATCATGATGTTCGCCCTTCCGGCCGCCGCGCTCGCCATCACGCACTGCGCCCGCCCCGAGCGCCGCAAGGCCGTCGGCGGCATGATGATGTCCCTCGCGCTGACCTCCTTCGTCACCGGCATCACCGAGCCGATCGAGTTCGCGTTCATGTTCATCGCGCCGGTCCTCTACGTGATCCACGCGCTCCTGACCGCCATCTCCATGGCCGTCACCTGGGCGCTGGGCGTGCACCACGGCTTCAGCTTCTCCGCCGGCGCGATCGACTACTTCCTCAACTGGGGTCTCGCCACCAAGCCCTGGATGATCATCCCCATCGGTCTGGTCTTCGCCGCGATCTACTACGTGGTCTTCCGCTTCGCGATCACCAAGTTCAACCTCCCCACCCCGGGCCGCGAGCCCGAGGAGGAGGTCGAGGACCTCACCAAGGCGTGAGCCTCGCCCCCCGCACGCACCAGGGGCCCGGAACCGTACGGTTCCGGGCCCCTGGCCGTCGGCGGGTCCGTACGGCTCAGACCTCGTAGACCGCGCCGGCGTACGCCAGCTCCGCCGGCCCCGTGAACACCTCGCGGGCGTCCGCCAGGTTCCGCTCGCCGTCCGTCCACGGCGGGATGTGGGTCAGCACCAGACGGCGCACGCCGGCGCGGGCGGCGTGGGCGCCGGCCTCGCGGCCGTTGAGGTGGAGGTCGGGGACGTCCTCCTTGCCGTGGGTGAAGGACGCCTCGCAGAGGAAGAGGTCCGCGCCGCGCGCCAGCTCGTCGAGGGCGTCGCAGACGCCGGTGTCACCCGAATAGGTGAGCGTGCGGCCGGCGTGCTCGATCCGGATGCCGTACGCCTCCACCGGATGGCAGACCTTCTCCGTACGGACGGTGAACGGCCCCACCTCGAAGGTGCCGGACTTCAGCGTCTGGAAGCCGAAGACCTCGCTCATCGACGTCGGCGACGGCGTGTCCGCGTACGCCGTGGTCAGCCGCTGTTCCGCGCCCTCGGGGGCGAAGACCGGGATCGCGTCGCAGCGGCCCCCCTCGTGGCGGTAGTACCGGGCCACGAAGTAGCCGCACATGTCGATGCAGTGGTCGGCGTGCAGATGGCTGAGGAAGATCGCGTCGAGGTCGTACAGACCGATGTGGCGCTGCAGCTCGCCGAGGGCGCCGTTGCCCATGTCGAGGAGCAGCCGGAAGCCGTCGGCCTCTACCAGGTAGCTCGAACAGGCCGATTCCGCGGACGGGAACGACCCGGAGCAGCCGACGACGGTGAGCTTCATGGAGCGTGAACCTCCGTGGACGGGTGCGGAAAGCGCGCTGAGAGGGGAGGTCGTGCGGTGGGTCGAGCGTACGGTGCGTGGCCGCCTGTCGCTCCTCCGTGGCGGCCCGTTGTGGGCGAACTCACGGGCTCTGTCACCGGTTCGGATGGATGGCGGGGCGTCCCGGCCGAGTGGCGGGCGCGACGGTACGGTCTTGAGGTATGGACACGTCGTGGTGGCCCGCGCTGATCGCGGTGGTGGTGCTCGCGCTGGTGGTGGCGCTCGCCGACGGATGGCGCCGCTCGGGGCGCCGTCCGGCCGGGCGGACCCGTCCGCCGGGGCGGCCGCCGGTGCGTCAGGCTCCGCGGGGCCGGGCTGCGGGGCGGATGCCGGAGCGGCTGCCGCGGGCCGGGGAGATCTGGTGGGCGGACGTGCCGTACGAGGACGGGCCGGGCTCGAAGGACCGGCCGTGCCTGGTCCTCGCGCTGCGCGGGGACCGTGCGCTGGTCGCCAAGATCACCAGCAGGTACCACGACGAGCGGCCGGGGGTGATCGCGCTGCCGCCGGGCGCGGTGGGCGATGCCCAGGGGCGTCCGAGCTTCCTGGAGACGGACGAGCTGCGGGACGTGCCGGTGTGGGAGTTCCGCCGGAGGGTGGGGACGGCGGACCCGGTGGTGTGGGACCAGGTCCGCCATCTGGCGCGCTGACGTGCGGCGGGGGGCTCAGGCCCAGAGCTGGTCCTGGACCGTCGCGATGGCCTCTTCCGTGGTGGCCGCGGTGTAGAGGCCGGTGGACAGGTACTTCCAGCCGCCGTCGGCGACGAGGAAGACGATGTCGGCGCTCTCGCCCGCCTTGAGGGCCTTCCTGCCGACGCCGATGGCGGCGTGCAGGGCCGCGCCGGTGGAGACGCCCGCGAAGATGCCCTCCTGCTGGAGGAGTTCGCGGGTGCGGGTGACGGCGTCGGCCGAGCCGACCGAGAAGCGGGTGGTGAGGACGGAGGCGTCGTACAGCTCGGGGACGAAGCCCTCGTCGAGGTTGCGCAGGCCGTAGACCAGGTCGTCGTAGCGGGGCTCCGCGGCGACGACCTTCACATCGGGCTTGTGTTCGCGCAGGTAGCGGCCGACGCCCATGAGGGTGCCGGTGGTGCCGAGTCCGGCGACGAAGTGGGTGATCGAGGGCAGGTCGGCGAGGATCTCGGGGCCGGTGGTGGCGTAGTGGGCGCCCGCGTTGTCCGGGTTGCCGTACTGGTAGAGCATGACCCAGTCCGGGTGCTGTCCGGCGAGCTCCTTGGCGACCCGTACGGCCGTGTTGGAGCCGCCCGCCGCGGGGGACGAGATGATCTCGGCGCCCCACATGGTGAGCAGCTGCCGGCGCTCCTCGCTGGTGTTCTCCGGCATGACGCAGACGATGCGGTAGCCCTTGAGCTTGGCCGCCATGGCGAGGGAGATGCCGGTGTTGCCGCTGGTGGGTTCGAGGATGGTGCAGCCGGGGGTGAGCCGGCCGTCCTTCTCGGCCTGCTCGATCATGTGGAGCGCGGGGCGGTCCTTGACCGAGCCGGTGGGGTTGCGGTCCTCCAGCTTGGCCCAGATGCGGACGTCGTCCGACGGGGAGAGCCGCGGCAGCCGGACCAGCGGCGTGTTGCCGACCGCCGCCAGCGGGGAGTCGTAACGCATGTGGATCAGACCATGCCGCCGGCCACGGCCGGCAGGATCGTGACGTTGTCACCGTCGGCGAGCTTGGTGTCGATGCCGTCGAGGAAGCGGACGTCCTCGTCGTTCAGGTAGACGTTGACGAAGCGGCGGAGCTTGTCGCCGTCGACGATGCGGGCCTCGATCCCGGCGTGGCGGGACTCCAGGTCGGCGAAGAGCTCGGCGAGGGTCTCACCGCTGCCCTCGACGGCCTTGGCGCCGTCGGTGTAGGTGCGGAGGATGGTCGGGATGCGGACCTCGATGGCCATGACGTGGGCTCCTGTCGGAAGGGCGGAGTGACGTGGTGGGCGCGCGGCTGGGGCCCCCGCGCGGGAAGGGGGTCGTGCTGGAGGTGCGCTCGAGCCGGTCGTTCAGCGAGCAGCGCGCGGCGGACACATCGCGCTGGCGAGGCGGCACAGGTCGACGTGCAGCCGCGCCGCTCCGCCTCCGAAGGCTCCGAGGAGCGCGGAGGCGGAGTGAGCGCCGGCGGACGCGGCGGGCAGGGGTGTGCCCGGCGCCTCTTCGCTCACGTCGTGGGAAACCATGCGGTCATCGTATCGATTCCCGGTCCGGGTTCCGGAATGTGATCTCACATGACGGACAGATCTCGCTCGAGGCGCGGACGGGGCAGATAGACGACGAGCGGGGTTCCGGTGCGCGGATGCGGGATGACCTCGGCTTCCACGCCGTATACGGCGTGGAGCAGGGCCGGGGTGAGCACGTCCGCGGGCGGCCCTTCGGCGACCACTCGTCCCTCCTTGAGGACGTAGAGGCGGTCGCAGTGGGCCGCGGCGAGGGTGAGGTCGTGCAGCGCGAGGAGGTTGGTGGTGCCCACGTCGCGGACGAGGGCGAGGGTTTCCAGCTGGTAGCGGATGTCCAGGTGGTTGGTGGGCTCGTCGAGGACGAGCAGGGCCGGGTCCTGGACGAGGGCGCGGGCGACGAGGGCGCGCTGCCGTTCGCCGCCGGAGAGGTCGGGGAAGGGGCGGCCGGCGAGGCCGGCGAGGCCGACCCGGGCCAGGGCCCGGTCGGCGAGGGCACGGTCCCGGGCGGTGTCGCCCTCCCAGAAGCGCTTGTGCGGGGAGCGGCCGAGGGCGACGAGTTCGCGGACGGTGAGCTCGAACTCGGCGGTGTTCTCCTGCGGCACGGTGGCCACCCGCCGGGCCCGCGCCCGGGGTCCGATCGCCTGGAGGTCCTCGCCGTCGAGCAGGGCGCGGCCGGTGGTGGGGGCGAGGGTGCCGTAGACGCAGCGCAGCAGGGTGCTCTTGCCGCTGCCGTTGGGGCCGACGAGGCCGACGGTCTCGCCGGGCCGCACCACGAGGTCGGCCGCGTGCAGCCGGTCCTCGTAACCGAGCCGCTCGACGCGCAGTTCGGGCGGGCGGCGGCGCGCCGGGTCACCGTTCTCGACCGGGCGGGGGCGCGCGGGGTCACCGTTCTCGACCGGGCGGGGCGTCACGCCGTCGCTCCTTCGGGGCGGCGGCGCATCAGCCACAGGAGGAACGGGCCGCCGGTCAGGGCGGTGAGGACCCCGACGGGGATGTCCTGGGGCGGGGCGACGGTACGGGCGGCGAGGTCGGCCAGGACCAGGGCGAGCGCCCCGCCGAGGGCGGTGACCGGCAGGAGGCGGCGGTGGGGGGCGCCGACGGCCATGCGGGCGGCGTGCGGGACCATCAGGCCGACGAAGCCGACGGCGCCGCTGGCCGCGACCAGGACGGCGGTGACCAGGGAGGCGAGGACGAAGACGGCGGCGCGGAAGCGGGCCGCGTCCAGGCCGAGGACGACGGCGTCCTCCTCGCCGACGAGGAGCAGGTCGAGCGGCCGGGCGAGGGCGATCAGCAGGGCGGTGCCCGCGGCGACGGCCGTCACGGGCAGCAGGAGGCTGTCCCAGCGGGCGCTGCCGAGGCCGCCGAGGGACCAGAACAGGGCCTCCTGGAACTGCTCGGGCCGCCCGGCGACGACCAGGAGCAGGGTGGTCAGGGCGGACAGGATGTAGGAGACGGCCACGCCGGCGAGGACCAGGCGGGCGCCGGTCATGGTGCCGCCGCGGCGGGCCAGGGCGTAGACGAGGACGAGGGCGAGCAGGGCGCCGGCGAAGGCACCGGCGGGCAGGGCGAGGGTGGTGGTGACGCCGCCGCCGACGCCGACGACCAGGACGAGGACCGCCCCGGCGGAGGCGCCGGAGGAGATCCCGAGCAGGAAGGGGTCGGCGAGCCGGTTGCGGACCAGGGCCTGCAGGACGGCGCCGACGACGGCGAGTCCGGCGCCGACGACCGCGCCGAGCAGCACCCGCGGCAGCCGGACGTCCAGGACGATGGTCCGGTACGGCGAGGGTCCGGCCCGGCCGGTCAGGGCGTCGAGCACCTGGCCGGGCGGGATGCGGACGGAGCCGAGCGCCAGCGAGGCCAGGACGGCCGCGGCGAGCGCCACCAGCAGTCCGGCGACGACGGCGGGGTGGCGGACGCGGCCCGTCGCGGCGCGCTTCACGGGGCGGAGGCGGCGGCCGGGTGCAGCTGGGCGGCCAGCTTGTCGACGGCCGCCGGGACCCGGACGCCGAGGACGGTGTCGGACAGCGGCAGGACGGCGAAGCGGCGGTTCTTCACGGCGGGGACCTCGCGCAGGGCGGGGTCGTCGAGGAGGCGCCGCTTCTTCTGCTCGACGGTGGTGGAGCCGTAGTCGTAGATGAGGATGACGTCGGGCTTGCGGGCGACGACCTGTTCCCAGCCGGCGTCGCCGAAGGGCTTGTCGAGGTCGGCGAAGACGTTGCGGCCGCCGGCGCGGGTGATCAGCTCGTTGCCGATGCCCTTGCCGCCGGCGGTGAAGGCGGTCTTGTCGCCGCTGTCGTAGACGAAGACGGAGACGGGCGGGGTGCCCGTCAGGCGCTTGTCGGTGGCGGCGAGGCGGGCGCGGGCCTCGCGGGTCCAGCGTTCGGCGCGGTCGGGCACGCCGAAGGTGCGGCCGACCTCGGTGACCTCGCGGTAGAGGTCGTCGAAGGAGGGGGTGCCGGAGGGGCAGTACTCGGTGTTGAGGCGGGTGGCGATGCCGGAGCGCTCGAGGTCGTCGCGGCCGCGGCCGGCCTTGGCGTCGAAGGCGGTGGAGTAGCCGCCGTAGACGAAGTCGGGATTCGCGGCGAGGAGTGCCTCCTTGGAGGGGTACTCCTTGGCGAGGACGGGGACGGAGTCGTACGCCTTCTTGTAGGCGGGCAGGACCGCGTCGTCCAGGTAGGCGGTGCCCGCCAGGGACGTGTGCAGGCCGAGGGCGAGCATGATCTCGGTGACGTGCTGGTTCATGGTCACCGCGCGCTTCGGCGGGGCCTGGTAGGTGGTCGTCACGCCGCAGTTGGTGACGGTGTACGGGAAGCCGGGGGCGGGCTTCGCGGTGGGCTGCTCGGCGGCCGGTGCGGAGCAGGCGGCGAGCAGGGGCAGCAGTGCGGCGGCGGGCAGCACCGTGCGGCGCCAGGACATGGCGGTTGCCTCCTGACGGGGATTTCCTCGTCCCCGGTCGGTGGTGAGAGGCGGCAGGTCAGTTCCTGGCTCGCGCCCCCGAGGGGGCGGTCACAGTGGCGGGACCGCGCCGGATTCGCACCGGCTTCCTGGGTCCTGCCGCCCGTTGGTCGCGCTCAGTGTCGCACGCGCGCGGGGCCGTTCACGCGGACGGGTCGTTCACTCGTACGCCTCGACGATCCGGACCTCTTCCTCCTCCACGACGCCGTCGACGATCGTGTAGGAGCGGAACTGGAAGGGGCCGGCGCCGTCGGTGTCGGCGGTGGAGACGAGGACGTAGTGGGCCTGCGGCTCGTTGGCGTAGGAGATGTCCGTACGGGAGGGGTACGCCTCGGTCGCCGTGTGCGAGTGGTAGATGATCACGGGCTCCTCGTCCCGGTCGTCCATCTCGCGGTAGAGCTTCAGCAGGTCGCCGGAGTCGAACTCGTAGAAGGTGGGCGAGCGCGCCGCGTTCAGCATGGGGATGAAGCGCTCGGGGCGGCCGCTGCCGACCGGACCGGCGACCACGCCGCAGGCCTCGTCGGGGTGGTCCGCGCGGGAGTGTTCCACGATCTGGTCGTACAGGGCCCGGGTGATGGTCAGCATGACGACAGGATAAGCAGACGGGCCGCCCCGTACCGAAGCTTGGTACGAAGCGGCCCGGATGCTGAGACCGTGCAGGTCGGGGGTGTTACGACCGCTTGGTGAAGGCGGCGCCCTCGGGGTTGCGGGCCTTGAGCACGAGGTAGGACACGGCGAGGATCAGGCCCCACAGCGGCGCGCAGTACAGCGAGACGCGGGCGCCCTCGTCGATGCCCATCATCACGATGACCATGCCGATGAAGAGCAGCGCGAACCAGCTGGTCCAGGGGGCGCCCGGGGCCTTGAAGGTGGACTCGGGCAGCTCGCCGCGGTCGGCCTTGGCGCGGTAGCGGATCTGGCAGACCAGGATCATGATCCAGGCCCACATGCCGGAGATGGTCGCGAAGGAGACGACGTACTCGAAGGCCTTGCCCGGGGCGACGTAGTTGATCCAGACGCCGACGAGCATCAGGGCGGCGGAGAAGGTCAGGCCGAGCAGCGGGGTGCCGTTCTTCGTCAGCCGCGTGAAGACCTTCGGGCCCTGGCCGTTGAGCGCGAGGTCGCGCAGCATGCGGCCGGTGGAGTACATGCCCGAGTTGCAGGAGGACAGGGCCGCGGTCAGGACGACGAAGTTGACGATGGCGGCGCCGACGCCGAGGCCCATCTTCTCGAAGGCCGCGACGAACGGGGAGACGCCGGGCTTGAACTCGGACCACGGCACGACCGACAGGATCATGATCAGCGCGCCGACGTAGAAGACGGCGATGCGCCACGGCACGGTGTTGATGGCCTTGGGCAGGACGGTCTTCGGGTCCTTGGACTCGCCGGCGGTGACGCCGACCAGCTCGACCGCGAGGAAGGCGAACATGACGATCTGGAGCGTCATCAGCGTGTTGCCGATGCCGTTCGGGAAGAAGCCGCGGTCGTTCCAGAGGTTGGCGACGGAGGCGGTCTCGGCGGCGTCGGAGAAGCCGACGGTGAGGATGCCGGCGCAGATCAGGATCATGCCGATGATGGCGGTGACCTTGACCATGGAGAACCAGAACTCCAGCTCGCCGAAGAGCTTCACGGAGATCAGGTTGGCGCCGTAGAGGATCACGGTGAAGACGAGGGCGGAGATCCACTGCGGGATGTTCCACCAGTACGTCATGTAGGTGGCGGCGGCGGTGACCTCGGTGATGCCGGTGACGACCCAGAAGAGCCAGTACGTCCAGCCGGTCACGAAGCCCGCGAAGGGGCCGATGAACTCGCGCGCGTACTCCGAGAAGGAGCCGGACACGGGGCGGTACATGAGCAGTTCGCCCAGGGCCCGCATGATGAAGAAGATGACCAGGCCCGCGATGGCGTAGGCGAGGATCAGGCTGGGGCCGGCCTTGGCGATGGCCTTGCCCGCGCCGAGGAAGAGGCCGGTGCCGATGGCGCCGCCGATCGCGATCATCTGGATCTGCCGGGCGCCGAGGCCACGCTGGTAGCCCTCGCCGCCGTCCACGGCCCCGTCGGTGCCGTCGTGCTGCTTGTCGACCTGCACTGAGGTCATGGTGGTGCGCCTTTCTCCATGCTGATCCGCGCGCCGGCCGCTGGGCCGTGTGTGCTGCGGATCAGGTCCTGATCCCCCCGGATGTGGATGGAGTGCCACCGGCGGTCAGCCGGTCGAAGCGCCCCCGGGGACAGGGGTGGCGTCCCCGGGTGGTCGTGAAGATTTATCACGGCGTTCACAGTGATCGACGGGGGCTTTCGTGACCCACATCACACCAAAATGTGGACAAAGAGGACTGGGCGCGGCAAAGGTGGACTCTTTGGTGACGTATTCGTTATGCGGATTTGAGCGTCCGCTGAGCGAACGCCCGCCGGCGCGGACGGGGGCCGCGTTACGGCATCAGGGTGCCGACGAGCGACTCCTGCAGGCCGCCCAGCCAGAGGTAGGCCATCACCATGGGCTTGCGCGGGTCGGAGTCGGGCAGCCGGTAGAGGCGCTCGCCCTCGTCGTCGTCCGTGACCTCGAGCCGGGTGCCGATCGTCAGCCGCAGGTCGTTGAGCGCGCCGAGCCAGCAACGGGACTGGTCCGCGGTGAGCTCGAGGACCCCGCCGCCCTCGCCGGCCGCCGCCGAGGCGACCGCGTCGAGGGTGCGGACCACGGTGAGCGCGTCCTCGCGCTTGCGGGTCCGCAGGTCGTTCTCGGTGAAGCGGCGGAAGTCGGCAGCGGCCTGCCGCAGCTCGTCGGTGTCGTCCCCGTACGCGTCGGGGAACAGCCGGCGCAGCGCCGGGTCGGAGGGCGGCTCGCTGGGCCCCTCGGCGAAGAGGGCGGCCAGCGGGTCCTCACCCTCGGCGGGCTCGTCGCCGGGACCGATCAGTTCCATGAGCTGGACGGCGAGGGAGCGCAGGATGGAGATCTCGACCTCGTCGAGCGCGACGGCCGCGCCGCCGCCGGGCAGCGCCTCGAAGTGCCCCGCCATCAGCCGCGGTCCTGCGACAGGGTCGCCCACAGGCCGTAGCCGTGCATCGCCTGCACGTCCCGTTCCATCTCCTCGCGGGTGCCGCTGGAGACCACCGCGCGGCCCTTGTTGTGCACGTCGAGCATCAGCTTGTGCGCCTTGTCCTTGGAGTAGCCGAAGTACGCCTGGAAGACGTAGGTGACATAGCTCATCAGGTTGACCGGGTCGTTGTGCACGAGGGTCACCCAGGGCACGTCGGGTTCGACGACGGCGGAGACCTCCTCGGCCGATGCGGTCCGTTCGATCTCGATAGGCGCAACGCTCACTCAGCCCATGCTGCCACCCCGACCGGCCCGCCGCACAAACGGGGCCACCCGCACGCGGCACGCCCGGTGCCACCTGCCCGGACCGCCTATTCGTCAATGTGACGAATACTGCGGTAGCATCCTCACATGAACGCTGCGGACCTTGGGCTGCCGGTGGACGTGCCGTCGACCGCGCTCTTCACCGACCAGTACGAGCTGACCATGCTCCAGGCGGCCCTCAGGGCCGGGACGGCGGACCGCAGGTCCGTCTTCGAGGTCTTCACCCGCCGGCTGCCCGAGGGGCGGCGCTACGGCGTGGTGGCGGGCATCGGGCGGGTCCTGGACGCCGTCGAGAACTTCCGCTTCGACCCGGCCGTGCTCGGCTTCCTGCGCGAGCGGGGCATCGTCGACGAGCCGACCCTGGAATGGCTCGGGCACTACCGCTTCTCCGGCGACATCTGGGGATACCCCGAGGGCGAGGTGTACTTCCCCGGCTCGCCGATCCTGCGGGTCGAGGGCTCCTTCGCGGAGTGCGTGCTCCTGGAGACCGTGATCCTGTCCATCCTCAACCACGACTCCGCCATCGCCGCGGCGGCCTCCCGCATGTCGGCCGCCGCGGGCGGCCGGCGGCTGATCGAGATGGGCGCCCGGCGCACCCACGAGCTCGCCGCCGTGGCCTCCTCGCGGGCCGCCTACGTGGGCGGCTTCGACTCCACCTCGGACCTGGCGGCCGGTTTCCGCTACGGCATCCCGACCGTCGGCACCTCCGCCCACGCCTTCACCCTGCTGCACGACACCGAGCGCGACGCCTTCCGGGCCCAGGTGGACTCGCTGGGCGGCGGCACCACCCTCCTGGTGGACACCTACGACGTCACCGAGGCCGTCCGCACCGCCGTCGAGGTGGCCGGGACCGGGCTCGGGGCGGTCCGGATCGACTCCGGCGACCTGCTGCTCGTCGCCCACCGGGTGCGGCAGCAGCTCGACGAGCTGGGCGCGACCGGCACCAGGATCGTGGTGACCTCCGACCTGGACGAGTACGCCATCGCCTCGCTCGCGGCCGCGCCGGTCGACGCGTACGGGGTGGGCACCCAGCTGGTCACCGGCAGCGGTCACCCGACCTGCTCGATGGTCTACAAGCTGGTCGCCCGTGCCTCCTCCGCCGATCCGAAGGCGCCGCTCGTTCCGGTGGCGAAGAAGTCGGTGGGCGGCAAGGCCTCCGTCGGCGGGCGCAAGTGGGCCGCCCGCCGGGTGGACGCCGACGGGATCGCCGAGGCCGAGGTCGTCGGCACCGGCCCCGTCCCGGCCGCCCTCGTCGACCGGCAGCTCCTGGTCGAGCTGGTCAAGGGCGGCGACGTGGTGGCCCGCGAGCCCCTGGAGGCGGCCAGGACCCGTCACATCGCGGCCCGCGCGGCACTGCCGATGTCGGCGATCCAGCTGTCGCGGGGCGAGCCGGTCCTGCCGACCGAGTACGTGTGACGCCCCGCGCGACCCGCGCGACGCCTCGAGAGCGCCCCCTCCCCCGCGGAGGGGGAAGTCTCTAGGCTCGAACCCGACCCCGACCGCCCGCTCGCGAAGGAACCCGCCATGCACCGCGCACTGATCGTTGTGGACGTACAGAACGACTTCTGCGAGGGCGGCAGCCTCGCGGTGGCCGGGGGCGCGGACGTCGCCGCCGCCGTCACCGAACTGGTGGGCGCCGCGGGCGGCGCCGCCTACCAGCACGTGGTCGCCACCCGCGACCACCACGTCGACCCGGGCGGCCACTTCTCGGAGCAGCCGGACTACGTGGACTCCTGGCCGCGGCACTGCGTGGCGGGCACCGAGGGCGTCGGCTTCCATCCGAACTTCGCGCCGGCCGTCGCCAGCGGCGCCGTCGACGCGGTCTTCGACAAGGGCGCCTACGCGGCCGCGTACAGCGGCTTCGAAGGGCGCGACGAGAACGGCAGCACGCTCGCCGAGTGGCTGCGCGCCCGCAAGGTCACCGAGGTCGACGTGGTCGGCATCGCCACCGACCACTGCGTGCGGGCGACCGCCCTGGACGCGGCCCGCGAGGGCTTCCGCACCCATGTGCTGCTCGACCTGACGGCCGGGGTGGCCAGACAGACCACCGACCGGGCCCTCGAGGAGCTGCGCGCGGCGGGTGTGGAGCTGACCGGCAAGCCGGTCGTGGCGGGCTGACGGCCGGCCCGGGGGCTTCGGGGCCCCCGGACCGGCCCGGGGGCTCAGACGGCCTTCGGGAGCGACCGTACGGGGTGCCACAGCTCCTGGGCGTGGCCGGGCGTGGAGCGCCACAGCAGGCCGTCCGGGTGGTGCAGCACGGCCGTGATCTCGTCCGGGGTGGGCGGCTCGGTGTTGCCGCGGAGGTAGACCGCCCGCAGGCCGAGGTTCCGCAGCCGGGTCAGGGCGCGGGCCCGGTTCGCCGCGTGCACCAGGAAGCGGACGGTGGCCCCGTCGCCGGCCGGGCTGGGCAGTCCTATGGCGACGACGACACTGCCTCCCGGCAGTCGGCTGAACCCTCCGTTGGGCATGCGGAACCACTCCCCCGTGGAACGACTGTCAATAAGGTCGGGCGGCCGAGGCCGTAAGACGCACCTAAACACGATCGGCCGCCGCCCGCTAGAGGGCGACGGCCGATCATGCTTTGACCTGCGACGATTCAGAAAATCTCGTCGTTACTTCGTCGACGGACCCACCTGGACGGTGATCGTCGAGCCGTCCTTCGCTTCCTTCAGGACCTGGATCTTGGTGTTGGTGTCAGTAACCTGGACACCCGCGCGCGGGGTCTCGGCGAACCAGTAGACACCCTTGCGGTCGTCGAAGACCGGGTTGCCGGCCTGCGACGGGACCCAGGTCGGCTCGCCCGCCTTGTGCAGCTGGAAGCCGTCGGTGCGGGTGAGGCCGAACGGCGAGTCGTACGCCTGGACGCGGTTGCGCATCAGGGTGCCGTCACGCCACTTCAGCGGGCTCGGGTGGGCGTCGACCGGGAGGACGAGGCCGGCACCCGGGTGCTGGGAGGTGTTGTTGTCCTTCTGGGACAGGTCCCACTTCCAGATCAGCAGGCCGGTCTGGTACGGGTAGTGCTCGACCCAGCTCGCCTTGTCACCGGCGAAGCCGAAGTTGTACGGGCCGACCTCGAGGGTCTTGTCGTACGACACGTACTGGCGGTTCTCCGCGATGTAGTACTGCTCGTACTCCTTCGTGAAGCCCTTGCCGATGCGCTGGAAGCCCTTGGCGGTCCAGCCGTTGGCACCGTTCTCGGCGTTGTCCGAGAAGACCGTGGCGCCGTCGGCGGTCAGGGTGATGGCGTCGGCCGCGAAGCCCTTGCCGCCCGCGCCGCCGTCCGTCTGGTAGCGGAAGCGGAGGTCGAACTTCTTGCCCGCGTAGGCGTTCAGGTCGTAGACCAGCTTCTGGTACGCGCCGGAGACGTCGGTCAGCGCCGGGGCGCCGGACGCGTCGCGCGGGAGCGGCTTGCCGTTGGCGGTGCCGTCGACGGCCGTCCAGTTGGCGCCGCCGTCCGTCGACACCTCGGTGTAGAGGTAGTCGTAGTCCAGCTCGATGTCGTACCAGCCCTGGAGCTCCAGGGAGGCCGAGCTCTTGCCGGTCAGGTCGACGGAACGGGTCAGGGTGTTCTTGAGGTCGTCACCCATGTCGCTCCACCACTGGGTGGCACCCTCGGCGGGGGCCACGACGTCGGTGGTGACGGCCTTCTTCGGCAGCTCGACGAGGAGCGCCTGCGGGTTCTTGGTGTTGTACTCGGACACGCCCAGCTTGTGGGTGGTCTTCGTACCGCGCTGCCAGTCGTTGACCTTGGCGTAGTTGAGCCAGCCGAGCTGCAGCTTGTCCCACGAGGTCATGTCGCCGGGCAGGTCGCCGATGGCGTCCTTGCCGGTGCCGAGCCAGGAACCGGACGACATGAGCGTCCAGTAGCCGGTCGAGTTCTCGCCGCCGGCGGTGTCGTAGTGGTCCGGCAGACCGAGGTCGTGGCCGTACTCGTGCGCGAAGACGCCGAGGCCGCCGTTCTCCGGCTGCACGGTGTAGTCGCCGACCCAGATGCCGGTGTCGCCGATCTGGGTGCCGCCGGCCTTGTTGTTCTCGGGGCCGGTCTTGCCGGCGTTGGTGCCGTACGCGTACCAGCGGTGGGCCCACAGGGCGTCGCCGCCCTGGGCGCCGCCGCCGGCCGACTCGTCCTCGCCCGCGTGCACGAGCTGGAAGTGGTCGATGTAGCCGTCGGGCTCGTTGAAGTTGCCGTCGGCGTCGAAGTCGTAGCGGTCCCACAGGTCGTACTGGGCCAGCGTCGACTTGATCTCGGCGTCCGACTTGCCCTTGGCCTTCTGGTCGGCGACCCAGGCGGTGACGCCGTCGCGGACCGTGTCCCACACGTTGGCGCAGTTGGACTGGCCGCAGTAGTTGGAGCCGTAGCGGGCCTCGTTGTAGGGGAGCTTGACCCAGTCGGAGACCTGGCCGTCGACCGAGTAGCGGCCGGACGAGGTCTTCTCGTAGTAGGTCTTCAGGGACTGCTTCGGCCGGCCGAAGGCGTCCTTGCCGGTGCCGAAGTACAGGTCCTGGAAGTGCTTCTGGTCGTAGTCCTCCTGCCAGGCCGTCGAGTTGTCCTTCGAGCGGTCGGGCTTGGCTATCTGGTTGTGCAGCGGGCCGGGCGTGCCGCCGTACTTCGGCTTCAGCTCGGTGGTGTCGTCGTCCTTGCGGTCGACCAGGGTCGTGGTGTCGACCTGGTCGCCGAACTCGACGAGGATGGTGAAGATCTTGTCGGTCTTCTCGCGGCCGAGCTCGACGTACTTCTTGCTGTCGAGCTTGACGACCTGGGAGCCGTTGCGGCGCTCGACCTTGGACTCGCCGTTGAGCACCTGCTCGATGGCGGCCTTGCGCTGCTGCTCCTGCTGCTTGCTGAACGGACCCTCGAGGTCGTGGTCGACCGTGAGCTTGTCCACGGCCCGCGGAGCGGTCGTGGGTGCGCCCGAGTGGTCGTCGGCCCACGCGGTGCTGAAGGTCGAGGCGGTGGCGGCGGTGGCCGCGAGCGCCACGACGACCGCGGACGCTCTGATGGCCCGTCGTCTGATGGTCACTTGGATCTGTCCTCCCCGGCGCTCCTCGCCGCGGACCGGTGGTGGGGTGTCCGCTCGGCGGGTTCGCGCGTCACAAGTGACGACATTCGACCGGAGATGAAGCAGAAAAGACAGATCTTGACTTGGACAGACCAACTGCACTATGCAGGAGCGGATTTCCGATAGTCGAACATCGAACCAACTTCCGGGGCCGCAGGCTGCCACGGCCGTGCGCCCCTGCGCCCCCCGTGCACCGGAGCCGTGGGTAAGGTCACGCTTACCGCCGGTTCCCCTCGGGCATCCACCGTCGTAGAGTCGCCAGTCGCCACGCGCCCGAGGGACGGTAACCGCCATGCAGCGACCGAACGCCGCACAGCTCGCCTACGGTTCGGCCACCGTCGTGCTCTCGACCGTCGCCCTGCTGCTGCTCTCCGGCACGACCGCGACGCTCGGCATCGCGGCGGTCTGCGCCGCCGGCCTGATGCTCGGTGTGCTGGTGGCGGTGACGATGCCGGTCCGCACGAGGCACGTCAAGACTCCGGTCGCCACAAGCCCGTCCGACCGCGCGGACAACGGGATCCGGGTGCCGGCCGCGCCCGTGGGGGCGGGGGCCGACACCCGGGTCGGTTCGTAACACTCGTCCTTTTCGGCCCGGTTGACCCGAAGGGTCACTGGGGCACGGAGACCACGACGGTCTTGGCCGCCTTGTCGTGAAGGCCCTGCTTGTACGGCTTGTCCACCAGGATGAGGATCAGGATCAGCAACGGCCACAGACAGGCGCAGCAGATCAGCGCGGGCAGCCAGAGCACGATCGCGCGGATGAGGGCGGTGCTCATCGGCGGCGTGGAGCCGTCGTTGAGCATGGCGACCCGCAGCTTCATCAGCTTCTTGCCGAGGGTCTGGCCGTTCTTCGCCGTCATGACGGTGTCGTAGGCGACGTAGGCGACGATGGTGATGAGCTGGAAGACCAGCTGGCCGCCGCCGTTGAGGCTGTTGACGGTGTCGCCGAAGTCGTTCTCGTCCCCGGCGCGTTCGTACACCTTGAAGGGGATGCCGATGATCGCCAGCGGGATGGCGATGATCAGCCAGTCGATGACGCGGGCGGCGATGCGCCGCCCCGACTCGGCCAGCGGCGGCATCCCGGCGAGCGGATCGGTGCCGCCGTAACCGCCTCCGTAGCCGCCGTAGGGCGGCGGCGGCGCGCTGTCGTAGGGCGAGCCGTACGGGCTTCCCGGCGGCGGCCCGCCGGGAGGCGGACCTCCCGGGGGCGGGCCGCCCGGCGGCGGTTCCTGGGGCCTCTTGCGGAACGGATCGTCATCGGGCGGCTGTCCCGGGGACGGCGGCGGCTGATCGTTGCTCATGGGGGCAGTGCACCCCGGCGCCCGGGCCCCCGCAAGGAATCGCCGCCCGTTCGAGCGACGGCCCCGCGGGTGGCCTGCCGCCGGCCCCCGGGGGCGCCCCGTCGGCCGGGCCGGATCAGGGAGCGGCGTCCGGTGCCGCGAACCCGGCAGGACCGGCGGGGCCCCTAGCGGGCGACGAAGGTACGGGCCGCCTTGTCGTGCCAGCACTGCCGCCAGGGCCGGTCGAACAGGCACCACAGCACGTTGACCACGCCGACCGCGAGCAGTCCGAGGACGCCGTAGACCAGCCAGCGGCGCAGCGCGGCGCCGAAGGTCGGCGGCTCGTGGGCCTCGATGTCCCGCACCTCGATCCCGCACAGCTTCTTGCCGAGCGTCCGGCCCCACTTGGCGGTGGGCAGCGCCTCGTAGAGCGCGCCGAGCACGAGGAAGGCGGCGAGGGCGATGCCGAACTGCACGGAGGTGGTGGAGTCGACCAGCCACACCTGGACGGTGACGCCGGACTGCTTGGCGGCCTCGATCTTGCCGTTGATGTGGGTGAGGGCGGCGCTGACGAAGGGGTACGAGACCGCGCCGACCGCCGCACCGAGCACGAGGGTGTCGACGAGCCGGGCCAGGAGCCGCCGCCCCATCCCGGCCGGTCGCGCCGCCGCCTGCGCCCGGGCCGCCGACAGGAACGGGTCCTCGGCCACCGGCTTCCAGGGCAGCACGGGCTGGGCGGCGTCCGGCGAGGCGGGGCCGGGCGCGAGGCCGGCGGTGGGGGCGGGGGCGGCGGGATTCGCCGGTGCGGGGGCCGGGGCGGGAGCGGGCGCCGGGATGTGCGGGGCGGGGGCCTGCGGGGCCGGAGCCGGCTGGGGGGTCCAGGAGGCGGCGGCGGGCGCCGGGTTGACGGGCAGGCCGCCGAGCCGGGCGGCGGCTCCGCCCGGGGCGGCGGTCCGGCCGGCGGGACGGCCTTCGGCCTGGACCTCGGCCGGACCCACGGGCGCGGGCCATGCGGGGGCCGCCGCGGCGGCGGGCGACGGCTCGGCGGGGGCGGGGGAAGGACCGGGGGCGGCCGGGGTGCTGCCCGAGCCCTGCGCGGGCAGAGCGGCCCGGGCGGCGGCGTCGTCGGCCGCCGCGGTGCCGCCGGCGGCGGGCCAGGCGGGGGCGGGGGCCGCGGGGCCCGCCGGCACGGGGGCCGGGGCGGGAGCGGGGGCCGGGGCCGGAGCGGGGGCCGAGGCCGGAGCGGGGGCCGGGGCGGCCGTCTCGCCGGCCGCGGGCCGGTCGGGGCGCGCCGTACCGGAGCCGTCCGCCGGTGCGCCGGTGGCGCCGGCCGCGGGCCACGCGGCGCGCGGGTCCGGGGTGCCGCCCCAGGAGACCTTCTGGTCGCGTTCGCCGCCGAAGCCGGTCTGGCGGTCGGTGGTCGCCTGCCAGGCGGTCGAGGGCTCCTGCGGGGCGGCCGCCGGGTCCACCGGGTCCGCCGGGGCGGTCTCGCGGGCCGGGGCAGGGGAGGGGGACGCCGGTTCGGGATCCTCGTCGAGGAAGACCGGTCCGGTCTCCTCGACCGCGGGCACGGCCGGCACCGACGGCGCCGGCGCCGGGCTCGCGGCGAGCAGGGGGGCGACGGAGACCGGCGGGGCCGGCAGGGCCTCGCCCTCCTTGGGGGCCGGCCGGCTCGTACCGGGGACCCACGCGCCGCCGTTCCAGTACCGGATGTAACCCGGAATGGACGGGTCCGGGTAGTACCCCGCCTGCGGTACCTCTCCGCCGCCTCCAGGAGGAGTAGCCACTGCCCCGACTCCGTTCAGTCACAACGCCTTTGATCCGCCAGGGCCGCGCTCCGTCCGCACCGACCGCGCCGAGCCCAAGGAGGACAGTAACGAAGAACGCCGCCGCACGGACAAGGAGCCCGCCAGAAAGCCCGCCTTCGAGGGACACCTCCGCATTTTCGTCACACAGGGTGATCCTCGGGCCCGGGAAAAAATTTCCCGGAAACTCTCCCGAAGTCGCGTAATGGATCCGTCCGACCCCGCTCTCTCCCTGTGAAGGACCCTCCACGTACCCACCGCACAGGGAGACAGGACCATGCAGAACACCGAGAACAACGTCGTCGAGCGCGAGCTGGAGCTGAGGCTGGTCCTCTCCCCCGAGCGCTCGATCCCCGTCCCGGCCCGGCTCGCCTACCGGGTGGACGACCCGTACGCCGTCCACATCACCTTCCACATCGGATCCGACCACCCCGTCAACTGGACCTTCGCCCGCGAACTCCTCGTCGAAGGCGTCTTCCGGCCCTGCGGCCACGGCGACGTCCGCGTCTGGCCGACGAAGGTCGACGGCCGCAACGTCATCCTGATGGCGCTCTCCTCCCCCGACGGCGACGCCCTCCTGGAGGCACCGTCCGCGCAGGTGTCCGCCTGGCTGGAGCGGACCCTGCGCGCGGTCCCGCCGGGCACGGAGGCCGAGCAGCTCGGCATCGACGAGGGGCTCGCCGAGCTCCTGGCCACGACCGTCGTGGGGGACGACCTGTGGCTGCGCGACCCGTGGCCGTCGGACGAGTCCGGCGACGGCGAGCTGTGAGCTTCCGGCACCCGCGGCAGGCCGGGCCCGGAACGGCTTCAGAAGACCTTGCCGGGGTTCAGCAGGCCCAGCGGGTCGAAGGTCCGCTTGATCCCGCGCTGCAGCTCGACGCCCACCGGCCCCAGCTCCCTCGCCAGCCACTCCTTCTTCAGGACGCCCACCCCGTGCTCGCCGGTGATCGTGCCGCCGAGTTCCAGCCCGAGCGCCATGATCTCGTCGAAGGACTCCCGCGCCCGCCGCGACTCGTCCTCGTCGGCGTGGTCGAAGCAGACGACGGGATGGGTGTTGCCGTCTCCCGCGTGCGCGCAGACCCCGATGGTCAGCCCGTGCTTCGCGGCGATCGCCGCCGTGCCCGAGAGCATCGCGGCGAGCCGGGTGCGCGGCACGCACACGTCGTCGATCATCGTGGCCGTCCTGACGGTCTCCAGGGCGGTGAGCGCGAGCCGGCGTGCCTGGAGGAGCAGTTCGGATTCGGCGACGTCGTCGGCCGGTACGACCTCCGTGGCGCCCGCGGCCCGGCAGAGCTCCCCCACGGCGGCCAGATCGGCGGCCGGGTCGGGCGTGTCGAAGGCGCACAGGAGCAGTGCCTCGGTGGTGTCGGGCAGGCCCATGTGGGCCAGCGCGTTGACGGCCCGGACGGTGGTGCCGTCCATCAGTTCGAGGAGCGACGGGGTGTGGCCGCGCTCCATGATCGCGCAGACGGCCGCACAGGCGGCCTCGGCGGTGGGGAACTCGGCCGCGAGCGCGAGCTGGACGGGCGGCTGCGGCCGCAGCGCGAGCACCGCCCCGACGACGATGCCGAGCGTGCCCTCGGAGCCGACGAAGAGGCGGGTCAGGTCGTATCCGGCGACGCCCTTGGCGGTGCGGCGGCCGGTCCTGAGCAGCCGTCCGTCGGCGAGGACGACGTCCAGGCCGAGCACGTACTCGGCGGTGACCCCGTACTTCACGCAGCACAGACCGCCGGACGCGGTGCCGATGTTGCCGCCGATGGTGCACATCTCCCAGCTGGAGGGGTCCGGCGGGTAGTACAGCCCGTGCTCGGCGACGGCGCGGGACAGCACGGCGTTGATCACGCCCGGTTCGACGACGGCGATCCGGTCGACCGGGTCGATCTCCAGGATGCGGTCCATCCTGACCAGGGACAGGACGACGCAGCCGTCGGAGGCGTTGGCGGCGCCGGACAGGCCGGTGCGGGCGCCCTGCGGGACGACGGGGACCCGCAGCTCGGTCGCGGTGCGCATGACGTGCTGGACCTGTTCCACGGTGCGCGGGAGCACGACGGCCGCGGGGGTGCCGGCCGTGCAGAAGCTCGCCATGTCGTGGGCGTAGGAGGCCATGACGTCGGGGTCGGTGATCAGGGCCTCGGCGGGCAGCCCGGCGGCGAGGGCCTGGTGGAGCCGGGAGGGGCCGGGCCCGGCCGGGTCGAGTCCGGCCGGGTCGAGTCCGGCCGGGTGGCCGGTGCGAGGATCGCTCTGCTGAAGATCGTCCATACGACCAGCGTGGCACCCGGGGCCATCGGTGTGAACCCGCCGGAACGGGCGCTCGTGTGCTCTTCGTACAGCCGCGCGCGGGCGCACAGTGAGCGCCATGAAGACCGAGAACGTGTCGAGGACGGTCCTCGCCTGCGGCGTGGGCGCGGTGCTCGCGGCGACGGCGCTGCTGTACGTGCCCGAGCTGGTCGGCCGGACGCCGCCGCCCGCGCCCGGTCCCGTCGAGCGGGCGGTGGACGCGGCGAACGCGGGGGCGCAGGCGGCCCTGCCGGATCTGGCCGCGCTGATTGCCGACCGGGAGACGTGGCTGCGGGCCCATCCGGGTGACGAGGCGTCCTGGGCGGTGCTGGGCGCCGCCTACACGGAGCGGGGGCTGCGGCGCGCGGACGCGGCGGACCTCCCGCGCGCGGAGCACGCCCTGAAGCGTTCGTTCGCGGTGCGGCCGGCCGCGCGCGGCAACCTGGACGCCCAACTGGGGATGGCGGCGCTGGCCAACGCCCGCGGGGACTGGAAGACGGCGAAGGAGTGGGGCGAGCGGGTGCGCACGGCGAGCCCGAAGCGCTGGTCGGCGTACCCCGTGCTCATCGACGCGTACAACGGCCTCGGCGACTACAAGGCGGCGCGGACGGCGACGGAGACGCTGGCCGGACTCCACTCGGGCGCGGTGGTCAGCACCCGCTCGGCGCAGATGTACCGCGACCGCGGCTGGCGCGAGGACGCGGGCGCGGCGGCCCTGGACGCGGTGGCCCTCGCCAAGGCGCCGACGGAGAAGGCGGCGGCCCTGGCCCGGCTCGGCGACCTCGCGTGGGAGCGGGGCGAGCCGGCGGAGGCGCTGGGGCAGTACGGGGCGGCGCTGGGACTCGTACGGGACCACGCCCCGTCGCTCGCGGGCCGCGCCCGCGCCCTCGCGGCCCTCGGCCGGACGCGGGAGGCGGTCCGCGACTGGCAGGCGGCCCTGGAGCGGCTGCCGCTGCCGGAGTACTTCCTCGAGGCGGGCGAGCTGTACGAGGCGCTGGACCGGGACGGTGAGGCGCAGGCGCTGTACGAGCGGGCCCGGACCGGCGGCTGGCCGCGGGCGGAGGTGGTCCTCGGCCTGCTGGAGGCCGAGCACGGCGACCCGGCGGCGGCGGTGCGGCGGCTGCGGGCGGAGTGGGCGCGGGGGCACCGCTCGACGCAGGTGGCGGACGCCCTGGGGTGGGCGCTGCACCGGTCGGGCGAGTCGGAGGAGGGGCTGGAGTACGCGAAGCGGGCGACGGACGAGGGGCTGCGCAGCGCGCTCTTCGCCTACCACCGCGGCGAGATCGAGCGGGCGCTCGGCGCCGACGGGCCCGCGCGGCGCCACCTCGCGGAGGCCCTGCGGACCAACCCCCACTTCTCGCCGCTCCTCGCGGCGCGGGCGAGGCAGGCGCTGACGGTGCTGGGCGACCCGCCGGACACGCTCCCGGACGACGCCGTGGGCCCCCGCCCGCCGAAGCCGACCCCACCGGCGCCGCCGGCCGAGCGCGCGTAACGCCGCGCGCGGGGCGGCGCCACGCGCGCGGGTCGCGCCTGCCAGGGACGCCGCCCCGTGCGGGTGGGCGCCTCCGCCCCGTCGTGTGGGGCTCCGTCCCGCTGGTGCGGGGCCCCCCCTTGCCCGCCGTCGCGGCCCGTGGCGCGGGCCCGCACGCGCGGCGCGAGGACGGGGCCCGGCGGCCGGGCCTCGTCCTCGCGGTGGCGGCTAGAGGTTGCCGCGCTTCTCCTGCTCGCGCTCGATCGCCTCGAACAGCGCCTTGAAGTTGCCCTTGCCGAAGCCCATCGACCCGTGCCGCTCGATCATCTCGAAGAAGACGGTCGGGCGGTCCTGGACCGGCTTGGTGAAGATCTGCAGCAGGTAGCCGTCCTCGTCGCGGTCCGCGAGGATCTTCAGCTCGCGCAGCTCGTCGATGGGGACACGGGTGTCGCCGACCCACTCGCCGAGCGTGTCGTAGTACGCGTCGGGGACGGACAGGAACTCGACGCCCGCGGCCCGCATCGCCCTTACGGTGGCGACGATGTCGTTGGTGGCGAGGGCGATGTGCTGGACGCCGGGGCCGCCGTAGAACTCGAGGTACTCGTCGATCTGCGACTTCTTCTTCGCGATCGCCGGCTCGTTGATCGGGAACTTCACCTTCTTGGTGCCGTCGGCGACGACCTTGGACATCAGCGCCGAGTACTCGGTCGCGATGTCGTCGCCCACGAACTCCTTCATGTTCGTGAAGCCCATGACGTTGTTGTAGAAGGCGACCCACTCGTTCATCTTGCCGAGCTCGACGTTGCCGACGCAGTGGTCGATCGCCTGGAAGGTGCGCTTGGCCGGCGGCTCGACGATCGGCTTGGCGGCGACGTAGCCGGGCAGGTACGGGCCGTCGTAGCCGGAGCGCTCGACGAGGGTGTGGCGGGTCTTGCCGTACGTGGCGATGGCGGCGAGGACGACGGTGCCGTGCTCGTCCTTCAGCTCGTACGGCTCGACGAGACCGGTGGCGCCCTGCTCGACGGCGTGGGCGTAGGCGGCGCGGGCGTCCGGCACCTCGATGGCGAGGTCGACGACGCCGTCGCCGTGCGCGGCGACGTGCTCGTCGAGGAAGCGGCCCCAGTCGCTCGTGGCCTTGATGACGGAGGTGAACACGAAGCGGGCGGCGCCGTTGGTGAGGACGTAACTGGCGGTCTCGCGGCTGCCGTTCTCCGGTCCGGAGTAGGCGACCAGCTTCATGCCGAAGGCCGTGGAGTAGTAGTGGGCGGCCTGCTTGGCATTGCCGACGGCGAAGACGACCGCGTCCATTCCCTTCACCGGGAAGGGGTCGGCCTCACGCGCGGTGCTGGGGGTGTGATCGATGGTCTCAGTCATGGGAGCAGCGTCGCGCCGGTCGTCAGGCTGCGCAATAGTTTGTTGTTTCTCTGGTCAATGTGTACAGCGGCCAGCCAGTATGGGCGTGCGACTTGTACATCCTGACCACCGGGAGGCCGCCATGGCGATCGATCATCTGGACGGGCGGCTGATCGTGCTCCTCGCCGAGGAGCCGCGGATCGGCGTCCTGGAGGCGTCCCGGCGCCTCGGCGTGGCGCGCGGCACGGTCCAGGCGCGTCTCGACCGGCTTCAGTCGAACGGAGTCATCCGCGGATTCGGTCCCCAGGTGGACCCGGCGGCCCTCGGCTACCCGGTCACCGCCTTCGCGACCCTGGAGATCAAACAGGGCCAGGGAGCCGATGTACGGGGACACTTGGCGACCGTGCCGGAGGTGCTCGAGCTGCACACCACCACCGGCCACGGGGACATGCTGTGCCGGCTCGTGGCCCGGTCCAACGCCGATCTCCAGCGGGTGATCGACCGCGTCGTCGGTTTCGACGGCATCGTCCGGGCCTCCACGGCGATCGTCATGGAGAACCCGGTCCCGCTGCGGATCATCCCGCTGGTGGAACAGGCCGCGGAGGACCGGGACCCGCCGCGGTAGCCCCGTCCCGTCCCTCGCCCCGCGATCGGCCCGCTGATCCCGCCCGTCGGCCTGGGCGTGCCGCCGACCGTCGTCACCCTCACGCTCTACGGGCTGCTCCCGGTGGTCCGCGACGCGATCGTGGGCCTGCGCGGGGTGGACCCGGGCAGGGAGGGGTGAGGCGTCCGGCCCGTCCGACCGCGAGTTGCAAAGCCTTCTCTGCAAAAAAGCCTTGCAGAGAAGGCTTTGCAACTCTACGGTGGAGTCATGTCCGAGAAGCACGAGTCCGAACCCCGGTCCGGGGCCGGGCACACGCCCCGGTCCGGGGCCGGGCACACGCCCCGGTCCGGGGCCGGGCACACGCCCCGGTCCGGGGCCGGGCACACGCCCCGGCCCGAAGCCGCCTCCGGGGGCCGCCCCGCGCCGCCCCCGCCCCGCGTGCTCGACCCGCGCTCGCTGCGCGGCCTCGCCCACCCGCTGCGCATCCAGCTGCTGCGCGCGCTGCGCCACCACGGCCCCGCCACCGCCTCCCAGCTCGCCGAGCGGCTCGGCGAGTCCAGCGGCGCCACCAGCTACCACCTGCGCCAGCTCGCCGCCCACGGCTTCGTCGAGGACGACCCCGAGCGCGGCAAGGGCCGGGAGCGCTGGTGGAAGGCGGCCCAGCAGGGCACCGCCATCGACGAGTCGCTGCACGCCAACCCGGACCCCGAGGTGCAGGGCGCGGTCGAGGTCTTCCTCTACGAGATCGCGAACATCCACACCCAGGAGCTCCACACCTTCCTCGGCAACCGCCACCAGTGGATCGACGAGTGGAACGGCGCCACCGACATCAGCGACTTCACGCTGCACCTGTCCCCGGAGCGGCAGCGCGAGCTCAACGAGCGGATCCACGCCCTGATCGGCGAGTACCACGCGGCCGAGGACCGCGACGCCCCCGGCGTCCAGCGGGTGCGGATGCACCTGCACGCCTTCCCCCAGCACGGCGTGAACTGACCGACCCGCGAACGGATCCGACCGGAAGGGCCACCCCCATGCACTGCGACGTCCACCTGATGCTGCACGCCCTGACCGCCGACGAACTGCGGCGGACCGCCGCCGAGTCCACACCCGCCGTTCCGCTCCGCGTCCGACTGGGCTGGACCCTCGTCGAGTTCGGTCTCAGGCTCGCCGCGTCCCGCCCCCGGACCGCCCCTGCCGCCGTCCGGCCGGCCACCGTCTGACCGGGCTGCGAAGGAAACGGGGGGACCACCGTGCGCTCACGCACACCACTGGCCGGCGTTCTCGCCGCCAACGCCATCTCCATCAGCGGCAACTCACTCACCCTCATCGGCGTGCCGTGGTTCGCCCTGGAGACGACCGGAAGCCCCGGCAAGGCGGGGTTCGTCGCCTTCTGCGCCGCCGTGCCCGTCGTCGTCTCCGCCCTCGCCGGCGGGCCCGTCATCGACCGGATCGGCCGGCGCCGCGTCTCCATCGCCTCCGACCTGGTCTGCGCCCTCGCGCTCGTCGCGATCCCCCTGCTCAACCGGGCCGGACTCCTGCAGTTCTGGATGCTGTGCGCGCTCATGGCCGTCACCGGGCTGTTCCACGCGCCCGGCGAGACCGCGCGCCACGTCCTCGTCCCCGACCTCGCCGAACGCGCCGGCACCCCGCTCTCCCGCGTCGCGAGCCTCTACGACGCCGTCTCGCGCGGCGCCCGCATGACCGGCGCCGCCCTCGCCGGCCTCCTGGTGGCCCTGGTCGGCGCCGACACCGTCCTGTACGTGGACGCCGCCACCTTCGCGGCCTCGGCCCTCCTCGTCCTGGTGACCCTGAGGGGCGTCCCCTCCGCGGAGCCGCTGCGCGCGGCGCCCCCGCTCTCCCTCGCCGTCTACCGTTCCGACCTGCGCGCGGGCTACGGCTTCCTGCTCCACACCCCGCTGCTCCTCGGCATCAACCTGATGGTGATGGTCACCAACGGTCTCGGCCAGAGCTGGAACGCGGTCCTGCTCCCGGTCCACGCCCGCGAGAACCTGGGCGGTTCGGCCGCGCTCGGCCTGCTGGTCGCCGTCTTCGGCGGCTGCGCCCTCCTGGGCGCCCTGCTCTACGGGGCGATCGGGCACCGCTTCCCGCGCCGTCCGGTCTTCACCGTCGGCTTCCTGCTCGTCGGCACTCCCTCGTACGTGACCGCCGCCTTCACCGACACCACCCTGCCGCTGCTCGTGACGATGGCGCTCGGCGGCCTCGGCGCCGGGGTGCTCAACCCGATCCTCACCACCGTCTTCTACGAGACGGTCCCCGACGAGCTGCGCAGCCGGGTGGGCGGGGCGAGCACCGCGAGCGTCCTGATGACCACGCCGCTCGGCGGCCTCGCCGCCGGCTGGCTCATCGAGCGGGCCGGTCTCACCACCGCCCTGCTCTGCCTCGCCGCCGTCTACTTCCTGGCCACCCTCGCGCCGCTGGTGTTCCCCGCATGGCGCGGGATGGAGGCTCCCGTCCGGGCCGCCGAGCCGGGTCCGGCCCCGGAGGAGGACGGGGACAGGGACAGGGGCAGGAACGGGGGCAGGGGGGACGGGGCGGCTGCCCGCGCCCCCGGTCCGGACCGCGCCCCGGACCACGACCCGGCCCAGGCCCGGCCCCGGCCCCGAACCGCCGTCAGCAGCTCGGAACCTTCGTCTCCTGCCCCTGCTCCAGGGCCCGAAGGGACGATACGGCGTCGCTGAGGGCCGTCACCGGGACGAGCCGCAACCCCTTCGGCCGCTCCGCCTCGGCCTGGGAGCACTCGTCCTTGGGCACCAGGAACACGGTGGCGCCGTCACGGGCGGCGGCCTGCGTCTTCAGGGAGACCCCGCCGACGGCGCCGACCGTCCCGTCCGGCTCGATCGTGCCCGTGCCGGCGACGATCCGGCCGCCGGTCAGTTCGCCGCCGTCGCCGTCCCCGGCGATCTTGTCGACGATGCCCAGCGAGAACAGCAGTCCGGCACTGGGGCCGCCGATGTCGGCGAGGTGCAGCCGGACCTTCACCTTCTTCGGGTCCAGCTTCAGATAGCCGAGGGCGGCGAGGGTGGCGGCGTCCTGGGACTCCTTCATCTGCCCGAGGTTGTGCTTCTCGATCTCCTCGTCGGACTTGCCGGACGGATAGACGGAGGACTTCGGCAGAACCGCCTGATCGGTGCGGAACCACGCCTCGGCGACCTCGCCGAGGTCGATGGGCTCGGACGGCCCGGTCGCCACGATCGTCGTCATCCTCAGCTGGCCCTCGGTCGGGCGGACCGGGACACCGGAGACGGTGATCACCTCACGCCCCTTGTCCTTGCCGAGCACGTCGGCGGTCGAGCCGGGCTGTGCGATCGAGTACGGCAGCGGTGCGAGCCCGGCGACGGCGAACAGCGCGACGACGGGCAGGGCGCAGAGCGCGAGGGCACGGTGGCGCGGGAGACCGGCGAGACGGGAGAACACGCCCCCAATCTACTGCTCGGCCGCCCGCGTCCGGCCTGCGGCCCGCGCAGGCCCTACGGCCGGTGGCGGGCCACGGCGGGCGGCAGGGCGCGGGCGAGGAAGCCGCCCACCCGGTGCCGTACCGATGCCATCGCCGCGTCGCCGTCACCGGGGCCGACGAGGCCGGCGCGGGCGGCGGGCGTCACGAGTCCGGCGGCCTGGAGCCGGGGGACGAACGCCGCGTAGTCGGTGAAGGCCCAGTGGTTCGCTCCGGTGAGCAGGGCGCGGCGGCCGGGCAGCCCCGCCCAGGAGCTCTCGATGCGGGCGGCGCCCTCGAAGCCGTCCGTGCGCAGGAGCAGCAGCGGCCGGTCGAAGCCGTCGAGCGGAGCGAGGTCCAGGTAGCCCTCCAGGTTGGCCACGGCCCGGATCCGGCGGTCGCCGTGCGCCGCGTACACGGCGGCCGTGCCGCCCGCCGAGTGCCCGCACACACCGATCCGGCGCCGGTCCATGACCGGGGCCAGGGGCAGCTCCCCGAGCCGGTCCAGGACGTGGCGGAGGTCCGCGATCCGGGTGTCGATCATGGTGCGGACGGTCTCCGGGCTCGGCGGCCCCAGCAGGACGGTGGGCCGCATCCCGGTGGGCAGTTCCACCTGGGTGGCGTCGCCGGGGTGGTCGACGAGGACGACGATGCGGCCGTGGCTCGCCAGGTCCTCGGCGAGGCTCGTGCCGAGCGTCCGGGAGTCCCCGCCGCCCGGGGTGTACAGCACCACCGGCCGCCGCCCCGGCAGGGCGGGCGCGCCGACGTGCCCGTGGGTGAGGACGGCGCCCCAGTCCACCGCTCCCGGACCCGGAAGCCCCGGCCGGACGTGGGGCGCGAGATCGGCGAAGAGGACCGCCTCGGCCGGGGTGAGCTGCGGGGCGCGCGGAAAGCCGCGCACGGTGCGGGCCGGGTAGAGGACGGTGAGCATCAGCTCCCGCGCGCCGCCGGCCCAGGGGTCGGTGCGGGAGGGGTCGGTGAGGTGGACGGTGCGCAGGCCCACGGGGTGCGGGCCGGTCGGCGCGGGCAGCCGGAGCAGCGGCCCGGGGCCCGGCTCGGACCGGGTGCGGGACCGGGCGGGGGCGGGGGCGGTGGCGCCGGCGGGGGCGGGGGCGGGGGCGGTGGCGCCGGCGGGGGCCGAGGGCAGCAGCCCGGCGGCGGCGCCGAGCAGGGCACCGGTGGCGAAGGAGCGGCGGCTGAGGGCGGGATGCGCTGTCATACCGGCATCCTTGGGTCGGGGCGGGGGCCCGCGCGAAGGTTCAGGTCCTGCCCGAAAGGCCGGCGCGAGACGAGGAGTTGTGCGGGTGCTGCGGATCCACTTCACGGCGGACGATCTCGCCCGGGTCCGGTTCGCCGCCCGGCCCGCACCGCTTCAGGAGCTCCACGCGGCCCTCACGACCGCCGTCGTGCCCCGCCCCGGACCGCCGCTGCTCGGCCGCTGGCGCGGCCGGGTGCTGCGTACCCTGCCCGGCGCCGCCGGACCGCTGGCCGACCTGGTGCCGGCCGGTCGCCCGCCGTCCTTCCTCGACGTCCTCGGCGACACCCTCCCCGACGCCTTCGAACGGATCCGCTCGACCGCCCCGGCGCTCGTCCGCTCCGAGCTGGAGAGGGCGTACGGGACCGTGCCCGCGCCCCGGTGGATCCGGGGCCTGTACGCGGCGGAGGAGGCGTCCTGGCAGACGGTCCAAAGGGCCCAGCGGGCCGCGTACGAGAGCGTCCTCGCTCCCGTCTGGGCGCGGGTGCAGGACCTGCACCGCGAGGAGTTCGCCCGGTACGCCCTGGCCGTCGCCGAGCACGGCGTGGCCGCCGCCCTGACCGCCCTGGCCCCGGGCACCCGGCTCCACGAGGGCGTGTGGGAGTGGCCCGGCCCGTCGTCCCGTGAGGTCCGGCTCGTCGGCCGGGGCCTCGTGCTCCTGCCGACCTTCCACCACCCGGCGGGCCCGCTGCTCCAGGACCTCCCCGGCCGTCCGGTGGTCCTCACCTACCCGGCGGGCCCCGGCCTCCCGCCCGCCCCGGACGCCTCCGCCACCGCGGAAGATCCCCTGCCGCCCGTCCTGGGCCGCACCCGCACCGACCTCCTGCGCCTCCTCGCCACGCCCCACACCACGACGGGCCTGGCCCGCGCCCTGGACGTCAGCAACGCGACGGCATCGGCGCACGCGGCCGCCCTGCGGGCGGCGGGCCTGGTGACCACGACACGGACCGGCCGGTCGGTCACCCACGTCCGCACGGCCCTGGGCGCGCTGATGACGGGCCGAGACGGCTCCCCCACCCGCGGGTGACGCACCGCTCGGGAGCCGTACCCGTACGCGCCCGTCGCGGCACCCGGCGGCCGCAGCACACGTACCGGCACCGTCCCGGCCCCTCCCGGCGCCCGGAGCCGCACCCGTACGCGCCTTCCGTACCGGTCCCGCGTGGCCCCGAGCCGTACGCGCATCCGTACCGGTCCCGCGTGCTCCGAGCCGTCCACGTAGCCGTACCGGTCCCGCGTGCTCCGAGCCGTGCGCGCGGGCCCGCGCCGCCCCGGGCCGCCGCCGCCCGCCCTAGCGCAGGGCGTCGGCGACTTCCCTCGCCGCGTCGACGACCCGGGGGCCCACCCGTTCCGGTACCGCGTCGGCCAGCATGACGACGCCGACGCTGCCCTCGATGCCGGTCACGCCGACCAGCGGGGCGGCGGCGCCGCTCGCGCCCGCCTCCAGCTCGCCGTGGGTGAGGGTGAAGCCCGGTTCGGTGAGTTCGCCCTGGCGGGCGGCGAGGATCGCGCGGCCGGCCGCCCCGCGGTCCAGCGGGTGGCGGAAGCCGGCCCGGTAGGCCACGTGGTAGTCGGTCCAGGTCGGTTCGACGACGGCGACGGCGAGTGCCTCCGCCCCGTCGACGAGGGTCAGGTGCGCGGTGGCGCCTATGTCCTCGGCGAGCGAGCGCAGCGCGGGCAGCGCGGCCTCCCGCACCAGCGGGTGGACCTGCCGGCCGAGCCGGAGCACGCCGAGGCCCACCCTGGCGCGGCCGCCCAGGTCCCGGCGGACGAGGGCGTGCTGTTCCAGCGTGGCGAGCAGTCGGTAGACCACGGTCCTGTTCACACCGAGTCGGTTGGACAACTCGGTGACGGTCAGGCCGTGGTCGGTGTCGGCGAGCAGTTTGAGGACTCGAAGTCCCCGGTCGAGCGTCTGGGAGGTCTCCGCGGTCACGACGCCCTCTCCTTCGGAGTGAGTGACGGCGGACTCGAACGAAAGCTGCGGCACCGGTCCCATCGGCGACGCACGTCAGAGGCCGCCGGCAGGACGGGGTACACCGGCTGCGCTCCGCGGCGGCGCTGCCACGGGGCGTTTGCTTGAGCCGGGACAGTAGCGACCTGCTCCGCTGAGCGGAAGACCTCGTCCAGAATCCGGGCGCGTGCGACCGGATACGGGCGGTTCGGATCCTTAAGTCGGCCGAACGGGGGACTTTGGCGGACAAGACCGCCCGCGCCGCCCTCCCGTCATGGAGGAACGGCCCGGGGCCCGTACGCGTCGTGCGCACGGGCCCCGGGCCGCTCCTGCGGGCCGCGTCACCGCATGCGGGTGGCCCACTCCTGCACCTTCTTGATCCGCTCGCGGATCTGCCCGGCGGTCGCCTCGGCGCTCGGCGGCCCGCCGCACACCCGGCGCAGCTCGGTGTGGATCACGCCGTGCGGCTTGCCGCTCTGGTGCACGTACGCGCCGACCATCGTGTTGAGCTGTTTCCTGAGCTCCAGCAGCTCCTTGTGCGAAACGACGGGCCGCCGCTCCGCCGGAAGCTCCAGGAGGTCGGCCTCGCTGTCGGGCTTCTTGCGGCTGTGGGCGATCTGCCGGGCCTGCCGCTTCTGGAGGAGCAGCTGCACCTGGTCCGGTTCGAGGAGGCCGGGGATCCCGAGGTAGTCCTGCTCCTCCTCGCTGCCGGGGTGCGCCTGCATGCCGAACTCGGCGGCGTTGTAGAGGACCCGGTCGAAGACGGCGTCGGACTCCAGGGCCTCGAAGGGCAGCATGTCCTGCTCACCGGTGTCCTCGTCCTGCTGCTTCTCGGCCTCCGCCATCTCCTTCTCGGACTCGGCGTACGGGTCCTCCTCGCCCTCCTTCTTCGGCCGGTCGAGGACGTGGTCGCGCTCGACCTCCATCTCGCTCGCGAAGCCGAGCAGGCTCGGGATGGTGGGAAGGAACACGGACGCGGTCTCGCCGCGCCTGCGGGATCGCACGAAGCGGCCGACGGCCTGCGCGAAGAACAGCGGCGTGGAGATCGTCGTCGCGTACACGCCGACCGCGAGGCGCGGCACGTCGACGCCCTCGGACACCATCCGGACGGCGACCATCCAGCGGTCGGTGTTCGCGCTGAACTCGTCGATGCGGCCGGAGGCCCCGGCGTCGTCGGAGAGGACGACCGTGGCCTTGGTGCCGGTGATCTCCCGGATGAGCTTGGCGTAGGCGCGGGCCGAGTCCTGGTCGGAGGCGATGACGAGGCCGCCCGCGTCGGGGATGGACTTGCGGACCTCGGTCAGCCGCTGGTCGGCGGCGCGCAGCACGTTGGGCATCCACTCGCCGCGCGGGTCGAGGGCGGTGCGCCATGCCTGCGAGACCGCGTCCTTGGTCATCGGCTCGCCGAGCCGCGCGGCGATCTCGTCGCCGGCCTTGGTGCGCCAGCGCATGTTGCCGCTGTAGGAGAGGAAGATGACCGGGCGGACGACCCCGTCGGCGAGCGCGTTGCCGTAGCCGTACGTGTAGTCCGCGGAGGACCGCCGGATCCCGTCGTTCCCCTCCTCGTACGTGACGAAGGGGATGGGGTTGGTGTCGGAGCGGAAGGGCGTACCGGTGAGGGCGAGCCGGCGGGTGGCCGGCTCGAATGCCTCCAGGCACGCCTCGCCCCAGGACTTGGAGTCTCCGGCGTGGTGGATCTCGTCGAGGATGACGAGGGTCTTGCGCTGTTCGGAACGGTTGCGGTGGAGCATGGGACGCACGCCGACACCGGCGTACGTGATGGCGATGCCGTCGTACTCCTTGCTGAGCGGCCCGGCGCTGTAGTCGGGGTCCAGCTTGATCCCTATCCGCGCCGCGGCCGCCGCCCACTGCTTCTTCAGGTGCTCGGTGGGCGCCACGACGGTGATCTGCTGCACCACGTGGTGGTGCAGCAGCCAGGACGCGAGGGTCAGCGCGAAGGTGGTCTTGCCGGCGCCGGGCGTGGCGACCGCGAGGAAGTCACGGGGCTGCTCCTGGATGTACTTCTCCATCGCGCCCTGCTGCCAGGCTCGCAGCTTGTTGGCGGTGCCCCAGGGGGCGCGGCCGGGGAAGGCGGGAGAGAGGTGGTGGGAGGAGGCGGTGGTAGTAGTCACGATCTCCGGTTCGACGCTCGTCCAGATATGACAACCGGGCCACCTTACCGGTGCGGTGGCGGCGACCCCGTACGAACGAGTCCGTGCCGCCCCGCCGTGAGAGAGTCCTCACAGACCTCGCAAACGCCCCGCGATGTCCGCGATGTCCGTGAGTTCGCCGCCGGCGACGGCGATGACCAGCTCGTATGCCCGGTCCTGGTCGATGTCCGCGAGATCGACTCCGTTGGCGGCGAGGAACACGGCCGCGGACAGCCATGCGGCCCGCTTGTTCCCGTCGACGAACGGATGGTTCGACGCGAGGGCGTGCAGCAGGACGGCGGCCTGCTCGTACATGTCCCCGTACGCGCTCTGTCCGAACATCCGCGCCCTCGGCCGGTGCACGGCCGACTCCAGGAGCGCGGGCGCCCGCAGCTCGGGGACGCCGTCCCCGGTGAAGGCGATGCGGGCGATCTCCGTCACCTCGGCGAGGGTGAGGAACCTCGTCCCGGCCCCGGGGCCGGCCTGGGGCCGGTTCTCCGTCCCGGTCATGCGCCGAGCCGCTTCAGGAGCGGGAGGTGCCGCAGGGCGAGGCGCTGGGCGTGCTGCCGTACGAGCGTGGCCTCGTGCGCGACGTACCGCTGCACGGCCTCGCCGACGAGCTCCTCGACGGAGACGCCGCGAGCGTCGGCGAGGTCGGCGACGTCGTCACCGACGGGCAGGGTCACGGTGCCGCGTGGGTCGTGGGTGTCAGGGGTGTCGCGGGTGCCAGGGGTGTCAGGGGTGTGGCGGGACATGCGCCGACCCTAGGGAGCCGGGTCGGGCCGTGCGACCGGTTTTCATCTCCCGGGGACTCCGGGACTCCGGGACTCCGGGGGCTCCCGGGTGCTCCCGGGGTCCTCCGGGGACTCCCGGGACTCCGAGCCGAAGGCCCGCGCGCCGGCTCACCCCCGCGTGCGTCCCGTGTCCAGCCGGGTCGCCACCCACGCCCCCACCGCCGCCACTCCCGCCATCGGCAGGAAGACCGCCGCGAAGGCCGCCGGATGGGAGCCGGTCGCGGCGTCGGCGCTCACGACGTGGCCGACGGTGCCGCCGCCGAGGGCGGCGAAGGCCGCGCCGCCCAGGGCGAGGAGCAGGACGTTGGAGAGGCCGTCGGAGATCTGGAGGGCGGCGGAGTTCGCGCCCGCCTCCTCGGGCGCGGAGAGCTTGAGCAGGAGCACGCTCGTGGAGGCGATGACCATGCCCATGCCGAAGCACCCCCAGGCCCAGGCCGCCGCGACCACCCACACCGGCACGGCCGTGAGCAGGACGGTGGGCGCCGCCGCGATGGCGGTGGCGACGAGGACCATGCCGAGGACGACGAGCCGCTCCCGGTACGGCTCGGTGCGCGGCCGGGACTGGACCCAGGAGCCGAGCGCCCAGGTCAGGCCGCCGACCGCGAGCGAGAGCCCGGCGAGGGTGGGGGACAGCCCGCGCTGGGTGACCAGCATGAGCGGCACGAAGGACTCGGCCGCGATGAACGAGCCGGCGGCCACCCCGCGGAGCAGCACCACGGAGGGCAGACCGCGGGCCGCCCGGTAGGTGCCGCGCGGGAGCAGGCCCCGCACGGCGGGGACGAGCAGGGCCGCTCCGACGGCGGCGGGCAGGAGGGAGAGCCAGCGCAGTTCCTGCCCGGCGTACTGGAGCAGCGCGGCGCCCGCGGAGATGCCGAGGGCGAGCCGGATGCGGCGGCGGTCCCACGGCGCCACCGGGGCGCCGGGGCCGGCGGGCCCGGAGGCCGTGCGCCGGATGGCCGGCAGGGCGAGGGCGAGCGGGAAGACGACCAGGGCGGGGATGCCGACGAAGACCCAGCGCCAGCCCAGGTGCTCGGTGATGGTCCCGGAGGCGAGCGGCCCGACCACCGAGGGCACGACCCAGCTCGCGGCGAACGCCGCCATGATCGCGGGCCTGAGGTGTTCCTCGTACGCGCGGCTGATCACCACGTACAGCGCGACGATCACCAGGCCGCCGCCGAGTCCCTGGACCGCCCGTCCGAGGATGAACAGCCACATGGCGCCCGCCGTCCCCGACAGCAGCAGTCCGGCGGCGAAGCAGCTCATGCCGACGGCGAGCGGGCCGAGCGGCCCGCCGCGGTCGGACCACTGACCGGCGAGGACCATGCCGAAGAGGCTGGTGGTGAAGTAGGCGGAGAAGGCGAAGGCGTAGAGCGAGACGCCGTCGAGCTCGCGCGCGGCCACGGGCATGGCCGTGCCGACGGCCGTGGCCTCGAAGGCGATGAGCAGGACGACGGAGACGATGCCGATGCTGAGCGCCCGGTGCCCGCGGTCGAGCACGGATCCGCCGCCGGCGGGGGCGTCGGCGGCGGAAGCGGGCGGAGGTCCGGCGATGTCGGCATCGCGGGGTTCGAGGGCGCTCATAGCCACCAGAGTAAGGGCCGTATCCGGTTTTGGCCCCTGTCCTGAGGCGGAACCGTCCTGCTCCGCAGGTCGTACGACCACCGCCCGCCGTGAACGCCTCATGGCAGGCGTATGGCAGTCGTGTTGCGGGCCGCGGCGAACCGTTGAACCCCCGCCCCGCCCCCGCCTAACGTCTTTCTCGTCAGCAGCACGACACCCGCCCGACCGTGTGCCCGAGTGGTTCAGGGGCTCGCCTGCAAAGCGAGTGACGTCGGTTCGAATCCGATCACGGTCTCCACGCCCGGGGCGCACCCGCCCCGGCCACCCTCGTCTCCCCCTGATCGTCATGATCACCGCTTGAGTAGGCTCTCCCTGCTCAGGCGACGATCAGGGGGGATTCGCACATGGAACGGCCACGGTCGTATCGGCTCATCACGCGCCTGGACCCGCCGGGATCCGTCCCCTCGCCCCCGTACCGCCGCTTCGTCGCCAGGGAGACGGCCGGCGACCGTACGGTTGGCAGCTGGTTGAGCCGCACACCGACGCGGTCCGCCGCGGCGCTGCGCTCCGCTGCCCACTCCTGCTCGAACGACATGAGTCCCCCCGCTCCGGTCACCACCTGGACGCCGGAGTTTACTCATGCACACGCTCCCGCACAGGCGTCCGGGACGAGATCCCGCCAGACGCCGAGACCGGAGGGCGGGGTGGCCCTCAGCCCACCACCACCGCCGCCTGCGGGCGGATCGGGAGGCGGTTGACGGGGCGGCCGGTGGCCGCGCGGACCGCGGCGGCGACGGCGGCCGGGGAGGTGACGACGGGGACCGCGCTCGCGGGCTTCGCGCCGAAGGGCGCGACGACGTCGCGTTCCTCGACGAGTTTCACGATGCGAATGTCGGGGGCGTCCAGGGACGTGGGCAGGGCGTAGCCCGTCAGGTCGGGGTGGCGGACCAGGCCGCGGGAGGTGCGGAGGTTCTCGGTGAGGGCGGCGCCGACGCCCTGGGTGACGCCGGCCTCGATGCGGGTGGCGAGCTGGGCGGGGTTGAGGATGCGGCCGACGTCCTGCGCGACGGCCATCTCGACCACCCGCACCGTGCCCAGTTCCACGTCGACGTCCACCACCGCGCGGATCGCGCAGAAGGCCAGGCCCACGAAGGCGTCGCCCTGGCCGTTCTCGTCGAGGGGCTCGGTGGGGTGCGGGCGGCACTGGGCGGTGGCCCAGAGTTCCTTGCCCTCCAGGGCCTCGCCGACCGTGGTGGACAGCACGCCGTCGTACGAGGTGATCTTGCCGTCGGCGATCTGGAGCAGCTCCGTCGACATGCCGAACTTGTGGGCGAGCGGCTGGAGGAGCTGCGTGCGCACCATCTTCGCCGCGCGTTCCACCGCCCCGCCCGAGACCCAGGTGTGCCGGCCGTGGGTGGCGGGCCCGGCCGGGGGCTGGTCGGTGTCGACGGGGGCGACGTACACCTCGTCGATGCCCAGGGTGTCCTGGACGATCTGGCGGGCCAGGGTCGTGAAGCCGGATCCGGTGTCCACGGCCGCGCAGATGACGGTCGCGACGCCGTCCTGGACCCGGACCGTGGCCGTCGAGACCTCGTCGGTGCCCTCGGCGCCCAGCATGTGCACCATGCCGAGCGCGTAGCCGACGCCCCGCCGCACCGCGCCGGGCTCCCCCGCGCCGTCCGGGCCGCCGGGCAGCAGCCAGTCGTCCTCCGGGGCGTCCATGGGCAGCGGCGGCAGCGGGTGGTCCCGTACGGCGGAGAGGAGTTCGGCCACCGGCGCCGGGCAGGTCACCGTCTGGCCGGTGGGCAGGATGTCGCCCGTCGCCAGGACGTTGCGCATCCGCAGCTCCGCCGGGTCGACGCCGAGCCGCGCGGCCAGCTTGTCCATCTGCGCCTCGTACGCCGCGCACACCTGCATCGCGCCCTCGCCCCGCACGTGGCCGGACGGCGGGTTGTTGGTGCGCACCGCCCAGCCCTCGACGAAGGCGTGCGGGACGACGTACGGGCCGCAGGCGAAGGCCACGGCCGCGGCCAGGGACTCGGACGAGGAGTCGGCGTACGCGCCCGCGTCCAGCAGGATCTGCGCCTCCACCTTCACCAGCCGGCCCTCGGCGTCCGCGTGGTGGCGGTAACGCAGCAGGGTGGGGTGGCGGTGGGCGTGGCCGAGGAAGGACTCCTCGCGGGTGGCGGTGAGTTTGACCGGGCAGCCGGTGCGCAGGGCCAGCAGGCCCAGCGGGATCTGGAAGCCGGGGTCCTCGCGGTCGCCGGTGGCTCCGGGCACGCCGGTGACGACCAGCTTGACCTGGTCGGGTGCCAGGCCGAAGCAGGCCGCCGCCAGGTCGCGGTCGGTGTGCGGGTCGGTCGAGGCGGTGTAGAGCTCGACGCCGCCGTCGGGGCGCGGCACGGCGAGCGCGGCCTCGGCGCCGACGGGGGCGGTGTCCTGCCGGCCGATCCGGTAGAGCCCCTCGACGACGACCTCGCCGGTCGCCTCGGGGTCGCCGAAGCGCAGCGGGATGTGCCGGATCAGGTTGCCGTCCGGGTGCAGGGGCGGGGCGGCGAAGGCCTTCTCGGGGTCGGTGACCGGTTCCAGGACCTCGTACTCGACGGTGATGGCGGCGGCCGCGAGGCGCGCGGTGTCGGGGTGGTCGGCGGCGACGGCGGCGATGGCCTCGCCGTGGTGGCGGACGAGGTCGGCGGCGAAGACGGGGCGGTCGGCGACCGTGCGGCCGTAGGTGGCGGCGCCGGGCACGTCGGCGTGGGTCACCACGGCCCGTACCCCCGGCATCTCGGCGGCCGCCGTGGTGTCGATCGACACGATGCGGGCGTGCGGGTGCGGGGAGCGCAGGACGGCGGCCCACAGCAGGCCCTCGGCCCACAGGTCGGAGGCGTACGGGAAGGTGCCCTCGGTCTTCGCGCGGGCGTCGGCCTGCGGGAGCGAGACGCCGAGACCGAGGCCGAGGCCGTCGGCCGGCTCCGTGGTCGTCGTGTCGCTGCTCACGCCGTGCCTCCGTCGTGCGGGTGGGGAATCTGGTGCGGGATGCGGGCGGTGTTCTCGTCGCCGGGCCGGCCGGTCGCCTCGCGCTCGGCGACCACCTCCCGTACGGCGTCGAGCACGCCCCGGTAGCCGGAGCAGCGGCACAGGTTGCCGCACAGCGCCTGGCGGGTCTCGAGCTCGGTGGGGGCGTGGTTGCCCTCGAGCAGGTCGTGGACGGTCATGGCCATGCCCGGGATGCAGAAGCCGCACTGCACGCCGCACTTGGCCAGGGCCCGCTGCACGTCGGACGGCTCGCCGTCCACGGCCAGGCCCTCGACGGTCCGCACCTCGCACCCGGCGGCCGTCGCCGCCGGCACCAGGCAGGAGGCGACGAGCCGGCCGTCGACCTGCACGTTGCAGGCGCCGCACTCGCCCTGCGAGCAGCCGTCCTTGGCCCCGGCGAGGCCGAGCCGCTCCCGCAGGACGTAGAGCAGCGACTCGCCGATCCAGGAGTCGGTGACGGGGCGGTCGGCGCCGTTCACGCGGAGCGTGTACGAGATGTGGGGGTGCTCGTCGCTGTCGGCCGACGTGTCGGTCGGCATGTCGACGGGCGGGGCGGCGGGCGGGTCCACCGGCGGAACCGGAAGGTCCGCGCCCGCGTCCCCGTCCGCCGACCCCTCCGCCACCGGCTCGTGCGCGTGCTCGTGCCCGGCCCCGGGCGCGTGCTCGGCCCCGGGCGCGTGCTCAGCCGCGGGCGCGTGCTCGGCCCCGGGCGCGTGCTCAGCCGCGGGCGCGTGCTCGGCCGCGGGCGCGTGTTCAGCCCCGGGCCCGTGCTCGGTCTCCGATACGGCAGCGGGTACGTGCTCGGGCGCGGCTCCGGACTCCGCTACGGCCACGGGCTCGGGCTCGCCCGCGGGCGCCGCTCCGGCCCCCGCGCCGGTCTGCGTCCCGGCCCCCGTCTCGTACGCCTCGTAGGCCGGGTAAGCCGCCGCCGGCTGCCCGGTCCCCGGCTCCGGCTGCCCGGTCACCGCCCACGGTGCCGGGGCGCCGCCGGGAAGCGTCGCCGGGGCACCGCCCGCGTACTGCGCCGACGTCGACGCCGTGTACTCGCCCGGGCCGTCCAGGGCGTCCCGGCCTCCGGGGGCCTCCTCGATCGTCGGGAGGGTCCAGGAGGCGGTCTGCTCGTACGCGCCCGGCTCGTACGGGGCCTCCTGGACGGGCTGCCGGGGCGCGGGCTCCGGGGTGAATCCCGTACCGTCCGCTCCCGCGGGCTGCTGCGCCGCCCACGGATCCGTCGCCGCCGGGTTCGTCGCCGAGGGGTCCGCCGCCGGGTCCTGAGGCGTCAAGGGGGTCAGCGGGGTGATCATCGGCGGCGGGACGTAGCCGTGGCCCGGTGCCTCCAGCGGCACGCCCTCCAGCATGAACTCGGGCGGCAGCTGCACGAACGCGGTCGCGTCGCCGTCGTAGCCCTCGCTCTGCGGGATCGGCTCCCAGCCGCCCGTTCCCTGTGCCCGGCCCTCGTGTGCCCGGTCCTCGTGTGCGTCGCTCACGACAGCGCCCTCCCCAGTGCTCGTCGGGCCAGCGCGGCGACCGTGCGCCGCAGGTGCAGTACGGCGGGGGGCAACTGCTCGTCGCCCTGCGGGTCCGGGATGCACGCGGCGGCCACGTAGTCGCCGAACGCCGCCAGCGCCTCCGGGGCCAGGCCCCGCTCCCCGTCCCAGTCCACCAGCGAGGCGATCCACTGCTCCGCCTCCAGGGGCCGCAGCGGCATCGGCGCGATCGCCCCCACGGCGCAGCGCACCCCGCGCCGCGCCGGGTCGAGGACGACGGCGACGGACGCGGTGGCGCGGGCCGGGCCGGTGCGGCCGGTGGCCTTGAGGAAGACCTGCGGGGCGTGCAGCAGCGGTACGCGGACGAAGGCGACCAGCTCGCCGGGGGCCAGCAGGTCGCGCCCGGCCAGCAGGTGGCTGACCGGAAGTTCGCGGCTGCCGAGCGGGCCGACGACGACAAGCTCGGCCTCCAGGGCGGCGAGCACCGGCAGCGAGTCCCCGGTGGGCGCGGCGGACACGACGTTGCCGCCGAGGGTGCCGGCGTTGCGGATCTGCGGCGGGCCCGCGACGCGCGAGGCGGCGGCCAGGGCCGGGATGAGGGCCGCGAAGTCGGGGCGGCCCATCCGGGCGTGGGTGAGGCCCGCGCCGAGCAGGGCGTGGCCGTCCTGGTACTGCCAGCCGCGGATCTCGTTGATCCGGCTCAGGCCGACCAGGCCCGCGGGGCGCAGCTGCCCGCGGTTGACGGCGGCCATCAGGTCGGTTCCGCCGGCCACGGGCACGGCGGCCGGCATGGCCGTCAGCGCCGCCACTGCCTCGTCGAGCGAGGCGGGCAGCGTCACGGACCGCGCCGTCCGTGATGCCGTCTGTGGTGCGTGCGTGGTCAACCCGCTGCCCCTTCCCGGTGTCCCGGTGATCCCCGACCGTCCCCGGCTGTCACGCCTGTGTGGCCGTACCGTACGTGCTCACAGCCCGGACGTGGCAACTCTGGCACATCTTCCGTGCCGTACGTCGCGAGGGTCCGTGAAGGGACGGTTCCGTCCGCGAGATGCCGGGAACTCCCGCGAGCGCCCGGGACTTCCGTTTTGCCGCTCTTGGGTGACGGGAGGGGGCGGGCGCCTCACACGTTCGGGGGTGGCCCGTCGATCGGACGGCCCGGCACGCCGGGGCGGCGCTGCCAGGGGTGCGGTCCCGCGGGCGGCCGGTAGTCCACGCCGAGGGCGTCCAGGCGCCGGTAGTGGACGGCCATGCGGCGCTCGAATCCGTCGAGGTCACGGGCGTCCGGGGCGGGCAGCGGGGACCAGGCGACCTCGGCGAAGGCGGCGAGCCGGGGGAAGACCTGGTAGTCGACGCGGGCCCGGTTCTCCATCACCTCCGTCCACACGTTGGCCTGCGTGCCCAGGATGCGGGCGGCGGCCTCGGGGGCGAGGCCGGGTGGCACGGGGTCGAACCGGTAGACGTCGGCGAGGGTGCGGACGTAGCCGATGGGCATCGGCTCGTCGGAGCCGGGCGCCTGACGGTGGTCCAGGTACACGTGCTGTTCGGGGCACATCACGACGTCGTGCCCGGCCTCGGCGGCGGTGATCCCGCCCGCGTAACCGCGCCAGGACGAGACCGCCGCCCCTTCGGTGAGGCCCCGCCGCGCCGTGCCGCCCTCCAGGATCTCATCCCAGCCGATGAGCCGGCGGCCCCGGGCGGCGAGCCAGCGGTCGAAGTGCCGGACGAACCAGGACTGCAGCCCGTCCTCGTCGCCGGCGCCGAGCTCCTCGATCCGGGCCCGGGCGGAGGGCGACGCCTTCCACTGGTCCTTGGGGCACTCGTCGCCGCCGAGGTGGACGAACGGCGAGACGTCGGCCGGGAAGAGGTCGAGGACCTCCTCCAGGACGCCCTCGTAGAAGCGCAGGACGTCGTCGGTGGGGGCGAGTACGTTCGGACTGATCCCCCACGTGTCCCAGACGGAGAGGGCGGTGGTGTCGACGACGTCGGTGTTGCCGAGTTCCGGGTACGCGGCGATGGCGGCCTGCGAGTGGCCGGGCACGTCGATCTCGGGCACGACGGAGATGTGCCGGTCGGCGGCGTAGGCGACGATCTCGCGGATGTCGTCCTGGCGGTAGAAGCCGCCGTGCGGGGTCTCGTTCCACAGCGGTGACGCCCGGTGCCCCCACTTGGTCCGCGCCCGCCAGGCGCCGACCTCGGTGAGGCGGGGGTGGCGCCGGATCTCGATGCGCCAGCCCTGGTCGTCGGTGAGGTGGAGGTGCAGGACGTTCAGCTTGTGCGCGGCCATCAGGTCGAGGTGGCGCAGGACGTCGTCCTTGGGCATGAAGTGGCGGGCGACGTCGAGCATGAGGCCGCGCCAGCGGAAGCGGGGGCCGTCGGAGACGGTGAGCAGGGGCAGGTCCCAGTCGTGCCCGGCCGGCACCACGCGCGCCCTGCGGTGCGCGTCGGGCCCGAGGAGTTGACGCAGCGTCTGGGCGCCCCAGAACACCCCGGCCGGGCCGCCGCCTTCGATGAGGACCGCCACGTCGGCCATCGAGCCGTCGGTGGACAGCACGTAGCCCTCGGGGCCGTGCCGCCGCTCCACGTCCTCGCTGATCCTCAGCCGGATCGCGTACGGGCCGCTGCCGTCGGCGAGCGGCAGGCCGGTGGCGGCGCCGAGCACCGACCTGAGCCAGCGGGCGGTGGCGTGCGTGCCGGGTCCGGCGTCGAGGGTGGTGCGCTCGTCCAGGGCGAAGTACCCGGGCGAGCCGGCGCGGCACGCGGCCTCCGCCGGCGCGGGGATCAGGTCGTGGACGAAGTCGTCGTGGGCGGTCATCGCGTCAGTCCTTCACCGCCCCGCCCAGGCCCGAGACCAGGCGGCGCTGTACGAGTACGAAGAAGACGAGCACCGGGACCGTCATCACGGTCGAGCCGGCCATGATGCCTCCCCAGTCGTTCTCGTCCGGCTTGAAGAACACCAGCAGCGCCATGGGGAGGGTCGACTGCGAGGTGTCGCTGATGAGGAAGGACTTCGCGAAGAGGAAGTCGTTCCAGGTCGAGATGAACGAGAAGACGCTCGTCGCTACGAGTCCGGGGAGCACCAGGGGGAAGAGGATCTGCCACAGGAACCGGGTGCGGCTCGCGCCGTCGATCATCGCCTGCTCCTCCAGGGCCTCCGGCACGGCCTTCACGAAGCCGCGGAGCATCCAGATCGCGAAGGGCAGGGAGAAGGCGATGTGCGGGAGGACCAGCGAGCCCAGGGTGTTGAGCTGGCCGAGGTCCCGCATGAGGAAGAACAGCGGGATGGTCAGCGCCTCGACGGGGACCATCTGCGCGATGAGGAACATGACGAGCAGGGTGGTGCGGAAGCGGAAGCGGAAGCGGGTGACGGCGGTCGCCGCGAGGAAGGCGATGACGGCGGAGGCGAGCACCACCGCGCACGCCACCGTGAGCGAGTTGAGGAAGTAGCGGCCGAACTCCTGCTGTTCGAGGACGCGGCGGAAGGAGTCCAGGGACGGGGCGAGGGTCCACGGCCGTGGCGCGGCCGACTGGATCTCGCCGGCCGGTTTGAAGGCGGAGAGGACCATCCAGTAGAGGGGGAAGGCGACGACGGCCGCGACGAGCAGGGCCGCCGCCTCGGCGGCGAGCCGCCAGGGGCGGGCGGGGCGGCGGAGGCGCGGCGCGCGCGGCCGGGCGGGGCGGACGCGGGGCGGGCCCGGGTGCTGGGGGCGGCGGCCGGTGCGGAGCCCTCCGGCGGGTGCGGTCACAGTTCTTCTCCCTGGCGGCGCAGCAGGCGGAGGTGGAGCAGGGTCACGGCCAGCAGGATGAGCAGCATGACCACGCCGATCGCCGCGCCCAGGCTGTACTGGGAGGAGGCGAACGCCTTCTGGTAGGCGTACACGTTGAGGACCAGGTTCTGGCCGGCGATGCCGCCGCCCCCGGTCATCACGTAGATCTGGGTGAAGACCTTGAAGTCCCAGATGACCGACTGGATGGTGACGACGACGAGGATCGGCCGGAGCACGGGCGCGGTGACGGACCGCCAGATCCGCCACTGGGAGGCGCCGTCGAGGGCGGCGGCCTCCAGGACCTCGGCGGGGACGGCCCTGATGCCGGCGTAGACGGTGACCATCACGAAGGGGAACGAGCACCAGACGACCTCCGCCAGGACCAGGGCGAAGGCGCTGTAGCGCCCGTAGGTCCAGGAGAAGTCGCCGAGGCCGAGGACCCGGTTGACCGGCCCGTGGTCGGGGTCGAAGAGGAAGACCCAGACGGTGGAGCCGGTGACGGCGGGGGTGGCCCAGGCCCCGAGCGCGGCCAGCATCAGGGCGAGCCGGGGCAGTGCGCGGACGCGGGTGAGGAGGACGGCGAGGGCGCAGCCGACGACGAGGGTGGTGACCACGCAGGCGGCGGCGAAGAGGACGGTGGCGAGGAGGACCTGCCGGAACTGGGGGTCGGCGAAGAGGGTCGTGTAGTTGGCGAGGCCCCGGAAGGAGGTGGGTTCGCCGCCGCTGACCTGGGCCTGGGTGTACTCCAGGAACGAGATCAGGCCGAGTTGGTAGATCGGGTAGACGAGGAGCCCGCCGAGGACGGCGAGGGCGGGGAGCAGATAGAGCCAGGGGGTCCAGGCGGAGCCGCCGCGGCGGGCGGCCCGGCGGGGCGCGGGGGCGGGAGGGTGCGCGGGGTCGGTTTCCCCGGCCTGCCGAACGGCGCTTCCGGGTGCGGTCGTGGTGGGTGCCATGGGGCGGCCCGCCGTCTCAGCGGGCGGTCGCGGCGAAGGCCGCGTCCATCTTCTTCGCCGCGTCGGCGGAGGCGGTCTCGACGTCCTTACGGCCGCTGACGATCTCCTGGAACATGGTCGGCAGGACCTGTTCGGCGTCGATCCGGCCCCAGCCGGGCGAGGCGGGGACGAACTTCGTGCCGGCGCCGAGGGTGTCGATGAAGGGCTTCACGAACGGCTCCTTGCGGGCCGCCTCCTGCCGGACGTCGGTGTAGGTGGGCAGGAAGCCCATGGCGTCGAAGAGCCGGGCCTGGGTCTCCTTGCCGGCCAGGGACTTCATCAGGTCGACGGCGAGGGTGCGGTGGGTGGTGCTCTTGAGGACGCCGAGGTTGTTCCCGCCCGCGAAGGCGGGGGCGATGGAGCCGGGGGTGGTGCCGGGCAGCGGCACGACCGCGTACTTCCCCTTGACCGCGCCCGCCTCGACGGCGGCGTGGCTGAAGTCGCCGCCGATGGCCATGGCGGCCTTGCCGGAGGCGAAGGCGGCGACGGTGGCGTTGCCGCCCATCTGGGCGCACTTGGCGGCCGGGCAGTTGTCGTCGCCGAAGAGCGAGGTGTAGGTGCTGATGCCCTTGCGGGCGGCCGGGCCGGCGAGCGCGGACCGGTAGGAGGTCCCCTCGCCGGTGGCGAGTTCCCCGCCGTGGGCCCAGACGAAGGGCAGGGCGCCGTAGGTGTACGCGCCGCCGACGGCGATCCCGTACAGCTCGGGCCTGGCCTTGCGGATCCTCTTCGCGGTGGTGACGAGTTCGGCCTGGGTCCGGGGGGCGGTGAGGCCGAGTTCGGCGAAGACGTCGGTGCGGTAGTAGAGGGCGCGGACGCCGACGAAGAGCGGGGCGCCGTAGACCTTCGAGCCGACGGTGACGGAGGAGCGGGCGGTGGGGTCGGTGTCCCTGGCGTCGGGCCAGGCGCCGAACTCGGCGGTGACGTCGGCGAGTCCGCCGTCCTTGACGTAGCCGGCGGTGTCGGTGTTGCCGTACTCGACGAGGTCGGGCGCGGACGCGGGGTCGTTGAAGGCGGCCTTGATGCGCTGGGCGCGGGTGTCGACGGGGATGTACTCGACCTCGACCTCCACGCCCTCGTGCCGCCGCTCGAAGGCGGCGACGGCCTGGTCGACGACCTGTCGCTTGGGCGTGTTGTCGACCTCCTGGAAGAGCCAGACGCGCAGGGTGCCGGTCTTGTCGTCGGTGGTGGCGGTGCCGCCGGAGGTCTGCGGGGCGCAGGCGGTGGCGGCGAGGGCGGCCAGGGTCAGCAGGGCGGCGGGCAGGACGGCGAGGCGGGCAGGAAGCTTCACGGCGGTGGTTCCCCTCCAGGCTGTTGCAACATACGCAACGGGCGTTTCGTGCTGCACAACACGGTGAGGTTAGGGGGCCGCCCTTCACGCCGACAAGTGGTCTCCACCACTCTGTGACCGGCGAAAGCACCCCGTGCAACGAGAACGGCCCCCGGTGCGCCCACCACTGAGTGGTGGGCGCACCGGGGGCCGTTCCGGACGGCGGGCGGGGCCGCGGACTACTTGTCCTTGCCGCCGCCCTTGCCCTTGTCCTTGTCGCCGCCGGCGCCCATGGAGTCGTAGATCTCCTTGCACATCGGGCAGACCGGGTACTTCTTCGGGTCGCGCCCCGGTACCCAGACCTTGCCGCACAGTGCCACCACGGGAGTGCCGTCGAGGGCGCTCGCCATGATCTTGTCCTTCTGGACGTAGTGGGCGTAGCGCTCGTGGTCGCCGTCACCGTTGGACACCTGCGGCGTCGGCTCGACGAGGGTCCCCGTACCTGCCCCGCGCTCGGGCTCGAGAGTGCTCATGGGCCCAGAGTACTGAAAACCGGGGGGTCAGTTCAGCGAAGGGGCGCGGGGTCAGTTCAGCGAAGGGTCGTCCGGGTAGGTGGCGACCATCGCAAGGTCGCCGCGCTGACGGCGGAGGACCTGGCGCCAGAGGGTCTCGGGGCGCGGGGAGGAGATGTCGCCCGGCTCGGACTCCACCACGTACCAGGCGCCGTCGCCGAGCTCGTCCTCCAGCTGTCCCGGGCCCCAGCCCGCGTAGCCGGCGAAGATCCGCAGGGCGCCGATGGCGGGGCCGAGGAGCTCGGGCGGGGTCTCCAGGTCGACCAGGCCGATCGCCCCGTGCACCCGGCGCCAGCCGAGCGGACCCTCGTCGCCGGGGATGACGGCGATGCCGAGGGCGGCGTCGAGGGACACCGGGCCGCCCTGGAAGACGACGCCGGGTTCGCCGGCCAGGTCGGCCCACGGGGCGAGGATGTCGCCGACGGTCACCGGTGTGGGCCGGTTGAGGACCACGCCGAGGGAGCCCTCGTCGTCGTGGTCGAGCAGCAGGACCACCGCGCGGTCGAAGTTGGGGTCGGCCAGCGCGGGCGTGGCGACGAGCAGCCGTCCTGTGAGCGAGGACACCTCGGTCATGCGACACATGATCCCGCATCTTCGGCGATTGCGGGGGTTGTCCGGCCGGGTCGCGGGTAGGCGGGCCCAGTCGCAGGTCAGCCCGGCCCCTCCAGAGCGGCCGGACGACAAACGGACGGTGACGCTCCGCAAGATCACGGGGACGGAGGGTGTTGTGCCGAATTCATTACGTTCGCGGGGCCCCCTCAGCCACACAAGTGGGGTCTCATCGCCCCTTACCCTTTTCTCTGGCCACCCGACCGACGACCCGGAACGCGAGATCCATGACCGGCACAGACGATGTCCTGCTTGTCCACGGCGGCACCCCGCTGGAGGGCGAGATCCGCGTCCGCGGCGCGAAGAACCTCGTGCCCAAGGCGATGGTCGCCGCCCTGCTCGGCAGTGAGCCGAGCCGACTGCGCAACGTGCCCGACATCCGTGACGTCCGCGTGGTCCGCGGACTGCTCCAGCTGCACGGTGTGACGGTCCGTCCCGGCGAGGAGCCGGGCGAGCTGATCATGGATCCGACCCACGTCGAGTCCGCCAACGTGGCCGACATCGACGCCCACGCCGGCTCCTCCCGCATCCCGATCCTCTTCTGCGGCCCGCTGCTGCACCGCCTCGGCCACGCCTTCATCCCGGGCCTGGGCGGCTGTGACATCGGCGGCCGGCCGATCGACTTCCACTTCGACGTGCTGCGCAAGTTCGGCGCGACGATCGAGAAGCGGGCGGACGGGCAGTACCTGGAGGCGCCGCAGCGCCTGCGCGGCACCAAGATCCGCCTGCCGTACCCCTCCGTCGGCGCGACCGAGCAGGTGCTGCTCACCGCCGTCCTGGCGGAGGGCGTCACCGAGCTGTCCAACGCCGCCGTGGAGCCCGAGATCGAGGACCTCATCTGCGTGCTGCAGAAGATGGGCGCGATCATCGCCATGGACACCGACCGGACCATCCGGATCACCGGTGTCGACAAGCTCGGCGGCTACAACCACCACGCCCTGTCCGACCGCCTGGAGGCGGCCTCCTGGGCGTCGGCGGCGCTCGCCACCGAGGGCGACATCTACGTGCGCGGCGCGCAGCAGCGCTCGATGATGACCTTCCTCAACACGTACCGGAAGGTCGGCGGCGCCTTCGAGATCGACGACGAGGGCATCCGCTTCTGGCACCCGGGCGGTTCGCTCAACGCCATCGCCCTGGAGACGGACGTGCACCCCGGCTTCCAGACCGACTGGCAGCAGCCGCTGGTGGTGGCGCTCACCCAGGCCTCGGGCCTGTCCATCGTCCACGAGACGGTGTACGAGTCGCGGCTCGGCTTCACCTCCGCGCTGAACCAGATGGGTGCGCACATCCAGCTGTACCGCGAGTGCCTTGGCGGCTCGGACTGCCGCTTCGGCCAGCGCAACTTCCTGCACTCGGCGGTCGTCAGCGGCCCGACCCGGCTCCAGGGCGCGGACCTGGTCATCCCGGACCTGCGCGGCGGCTTCTCGTACCTGATCGCGGCCCTCGCGGCGCAGGGCACCAGCCGGGTGCACGGCATCGACCTGATCAACCGCGGCTACGAGAACTTCATGGAGAAGCTCGTGGAGCTCGGCGCGAAGGTCGAGCTTCCGGGCAGCGCGCTCGTCTAAGGCGTCTGCGCCCGCCTCTGGCGGGCGAACGAGAGGGCGGCCACCCCCTGACAGGGTGGCCGCCCTTTCCGCTTGCCTCAGGCCGCCTGGACGGCCTCGCGGCGCGCGCTGCCTACAGGCTGCTTACTTGCCCTTGGCGGCTTCCTTGAGCTTCGAGCCCGCGGAGACCTTCACGCTGTAACCGGCCGGGATGTCGATCGGGTCGCCGGTCTGCGGGTTACGAGCGGTGCGAGCGGCACGGTGGGTGCGCTCGAAGGTCAGGAAGCCGGGGATGGTGACCTTCTCGTCACCCTTGGCGACGACCTCGCCGACGGTCTCGGCGAGCGCGGCCAGCACGGCGTCGGCGTCCTTGCGGGTCACCTCGGCGCGGTCGGCCAGGGCGGCCACCAGCTCACTGCGGTTCATTTCGTTACTCCCGTGTTTCTTCTTGCCTGTGAGGCGGGTTGCCTGTGAGGCGGGCCACGCGGCGGAGCCGCATGATGGGCACTGCGAAGCCGATGCTGCCAGGGCCCTCGGACAGTCCCCGGACCCGGGTCTGGTGACAGACCCTCGCGCCCAGACCGCATCCTGCCCCCACCAGCGGCGGGAACGCCAATCCGGCACCCCCTGGGGTCACACGAAAAGCGCCAGTGCCCACCGGTGGTGACGTAGCGTCGACTCCGCAGGAACCGAGCGGAGCCGAACTACCACCCTAAAGGGGGGTTTGGGGTGCGGCACCTCGCGACACGCGCGCGGGCCGCCGCCCCTGGCCCCCGAGCCCCGGGGCGGCGCGGACCGGGGCCCGCCGACGGGCTCAGGCGCCCGCGCCCGCCGCCTTCGCCGCGGTGCGCACCGCGCCCGCGACCGCGCCCGCGACCTTGTCGTTGAAGACCGACGGGATGATGTAGTTCGGGTTGAGCTCGTCCTCGGTGACGACGTCGGCGAGGGCGCTGGCGGCGGCCAGCATCATCTCCGTGTTCACCGTGCGGGACTGGGCGTCGAGCAGGCCGCGGAAGACGCCCGGGAACACCAGCACGTTGTTGATCTGGTTGGGGAAGTCCGAGCGGCCGGTGGCGACGACGGCGGCGGTCTGGCGGGCGATCGCCGGGTCCACCTCGGGGTCCGGGTTCGCGAGCGCGAACACGATGGCGCCGTCCGCCATGGCGGCCACGTCCTCGCCGCCCAGCACGTTGGGGGCCGAGACGCCGATGAAGACGTCGGCGCCGACGACGGCCTCCTTGAGGGTGCCGGTGACGCCCTCGGGGTTGGTGTTGTCGGCGATCCAGCGCAGCGGCGAGTCCGGCGTGGCGTCCACCAGGTCCTCGCGGCCCGCGTGGACGACGCCGTGGATGTCGGCGACGACCGCGTGCTTCACGCCGGCCGCGATCAGCAGCTTCAGGATGGCCGTACCGGCGGCGCCCGCGCCGGACATGACGACCCGTACGTCGCCGATGCCCTTGCCGACCACGCGCAGGGCGTTGGTCAGGGAGGCGAGCACGACGATGGCGGTGCCGTGCTGGTCGTCGTGGAAGACGGGGATGTCGAGGGCCTCGCGCAGCCGGGCCTCGATCTCGAAGCAGCGGGGCGCGGAGATGTCCTCCAGGTTGATGCCCGCGAAGCCGGGGGCGATGGCCTTGACGATCTCGACGATGGCGTCGGTGTCCTGGGTGTCCAGGCAGATCGGCCAGGCGTCGATGCCGGCGAAGCGCTTGAAGAGGGCCGCCTTGCCCTCCATCACGGGCAGGGCGGCCTTGGGGCCGATGTTGCCGAGGCCGAGGACGGCGGAGCCGTCCGTCACGACCGCGACGGAGTTGCGCTTGATGGTGAGGCGGCGGGCGTCCTCGGGGTTCTCGGCGATCGCCATGCACACGCGGGCCACGCCCGGGGTGTAGACCATGGAGAGGTCGTCACGGTTGCGGATGGGATGCTTCGACGCCATCTCGATCTTGCCGCCGAGGTGCATCAGGAACGTACGGTCGGAGACCTTGCCGAGCACGACGCCCTCGATGCCGCGCAGCTGCTCGACGATCTCCTCGGCGTGCGCGGTGGAGGTCGCGGCGACGGTGACGTCGATGCGGAGCTTCTCGTGACCGGAAGCGGTGACGTCGAGGCCGGTGACGGAACCGCCGTGGGACTCGACGGCCGTGGTGAGCTGCGAGACCGCGGTGCCGCTCGCGGGCACCTCGAGCCGGACCGTCATCGAGTACGAGACGCTGGGCGCCGTTGCCATGGCCGTGTTCCTCTGCTTTCCCTAGCTTCGTTGCTACGCCGGCCGGCTGGTTGCCCGGCGGCGCCCTCCGATGGTCGCACCTACCTGCCGGTAGCAGGTAATACGGTCTTTTCGTTTTCGGAAAGTAGTTTCCACCATACGAGAGAAGGCCGGGAAACAGAAGAGGCCCCCGTCACCCGAAGGTGACGAGGACCTCTCCACGTGGGCGACACCGGCCCGCCATGCTCGCCTCGCGGCAAGTGGTCCCTCTGAGGGACGAAGGTTGGGCCCGGGGGCTTGGATCGAGCCGGTGTCACGACAAGGCTAACAAACCACCCCGGGAAGCGATTCCCGCAGCGCGGGTTGACGTGAAATCCCCCCGGTCGGCCCGCCCCGAGCCCGGCCCGCCGAGCCTCACCTGCGCGCCCGGCCCGCTCCCGAGCCCGTACCGCCGAGCCCGGCCCGCCGAGCCCCGTCCGCCGCGCCCTGCTCTCTCCGGGCCCCGTCCGCCGCGCCCGCCCGCCCGCGCCCCGCCTCAGTCGCGCAGCAGGTCCGGCACGCCGTCCGCGTCGGGCAGGTCCCGGTCCCCGGAGACCACCGTCAGCGCCTGGGTGGACCGGGTCAGCGCCACGTAGAGCACCCGCAGGCCGGCCGGCGACTCGTCCGCGATCTCCGCGGGCGAGACGACCACCGTGGCGTCGTACTCCAGGCCCTTGGCCTCCAGCGAGCCGAGCGCCACCACCCGGTCGCCGAGGCCGGCGAGCCAGCGGGCGGCCTCCGCCCGCCGGTTCATGGCGACCACCACGCCGACCGTGCCGTCCACCCGCTCCAGGAGCCGCTCGGCCTCCGACCGTACGGTTCCGGCCAGCTCGCCCTTGTCCCCCACGGCCACGAACCGGGGCTCGACGCCGGTGGAGCGCACCGCCTTCGGCGATTCCTTGCCGGGCATGGCGAGGGCGAGGACCTTGGCGGCGAGCTCGGCGATCTCGGCCGGGTTGCGGTAGTTCACGGTGAGCTCGAAGCGGCGGCGCGGCCGGGTGCCGAGGGCCTCGTCGCGGGCGGCGGCCGCCTCGTCCGGGTCGGACCAGGAGGACTGGGCGGGGTCGCCGACCACCGTCCAGGTGGCGTGCCGGCCGCGCCGGCCGACCATCCGCCACTGCATGGGCGTGAGGTCCTGGGCCTCGTCGACGATGACGTGCGCGTACTCGGTGCGCTCGGCCGCCAGCCGCTCGGCGCGCTCCCGCTGGGTCTCCTCCCGTACGGGCATGAGCTCCTCCAGGCCCGTGAGCTGGTCCAGCGGGTCGTACTCCCGCTTCTTGCGGGGCCGCGCCGGGGTGCCCAGCAGGGTGTGGAGCTCGTCGAGCAGGGCCACGTCGTGCACGGACAGCCCGGGGCGGCGCAGCGAGCGGGCGAGCCGGCGGACCTCGCCGGGGTTGAGGATCCGGCGGGCCCAGCGGCCGAGCCGCTTCTCGTCCGCCATGGCGTCGAGGACCCGGCGCGGGGTGAGCTCGGGCCACCAGGCGTCGAGGAAGGCGAGGAAGGAGTCCTCGGTGGACACGTCCTCGTCGAAGGAGGAGCGCAGTTCGGCGGCGAGCTCGGGGTCGCTGTGCCGGCCGGCCGCGCCGGACTTGGCGTACAGCGCGTCGAGCAGCAGCCGGCGGGCGCGGGGGCGCAGCAGGTTGACGGGCGCGGTGCCGCCCAGGACGTTGTGGCGGATGCGCTTGAGCTCGTCGGCGCCGAGCTCCAGGCGGCGGCCGAAGGCGACGACGCGCAGCAGGGCCGGGGTGCCGGCCGGGGCCCCGGGTGCCTCGTCGTCCTCGTCGAAGGCGAGCTGGGCCCGGGGAGCCGGGGTCTCCAGGGCGCCGCGGGCGGCCTTGCGCAGCACGGCGACCATCCGGGAGGAGCCCTTGACCCGGGCGACGGCGGGCTCGTCGTACGCGTCGGCCTCGACCCCGTCGACCAGCGAGCCGAGCGCCCGGATGGCGACCTGGCCCTCCTCGCCGAGCGAGGGCAGCACGCCCTCGGTGTACGACACCAGCAGCGGGGTCGGCGAGACGATGAGGATGCCGCCGGCGTAACGGCGCCGGTCCTGGTAGAGCAGATAGGCGGCGCGGTGCAGGGCGACGGCGGTCTTGCCGGTGCCGGGGCCGCCCTCGACGTAGGTGACGGAGGCGGCGGGGGCGCGGATGACCAGGTCCTGTTCGGCCTGGATGGAGGCCACGATGTCCCGCATGGTGTGGCTGCGGGCCTGGCCGAGCGCGGCCATGAGGGCGCCGTCGCCGATGACGGGGAGCTCGCGGCCGTCGAGGGTGGCCTCCAGCTCGGGGCGCATCAGGTCGTCCTCGACGCCGAGGACCTTGCGGCCCTTGGAGCGGATGACGCGGCGGCGCACCACCCGGCCGGGGTCGACGGGGGTGGAGCGGTAGAACGGGGCGGCGGCGGGCGCCCGCCAGTCGATGACCAGCGGGGAGTAGTCGGCGTCGAGGACGCCGATGCGGCCGATGTGCAGGGTCTCGCCGATCTCGGCGTACTGCCGGCCGTCCTCGGTCCGTACGGCGTCCTCGGCGGGTTCGACGGAGGTGTAGGCGCCGTCGGGGCCCTTCTTGCCGTCCTTGCCGTACAGGAGGTCGATCCGGCCGAAGAGGAAGTCCTCGAACTCGTTGTTGAGCCGGTTGAGATGGATGCCGGCACGGAAGACCTGGGCGTCGCGCTCGGCGAGGGCGCCGGGCGTGCCGACCTGGCCCCGCTGGGCGGCGTCGTTCATCAGGAACTCGGCCTCGTGGATCTTCTCCTCGAGGCGGCGGTAGACCCGATCCAGATGTTCCTGTTCGACACCGATCTCGCGGTCTCTGACCGTGTCGACGGCTTCCTGCGCGGCCACCTGGCCCCCTTCTGACGTGCACTGGGCAGCCTTCGAGGCTACGCCACCAGGGGGCGCCGTGTCAGTCCTGGTGCCGTGTCAGCGGGGTGGCGTAGCGGGACCGGTGACGGGCCGGTGAGCGGCCGGCGAGGGGCCGGGGCCGTGGCGGGCCGGGACGGTGACGGCGCGAGGGGCGATGTGCCGCGTCCGCGGACGGGGGGCCGGCCCGGGCGTACGGGGGAGCCGCCCGGGCCGGCGGGACCGGACTGCTCGGGGGGTGCCGTCCGGTCGTCATGGCGTCCTCGCAGGTCAGCGAGGGGCACCCACAGCATGAATGTTGAACTGTTTATTATCTACGGACCGTTTTTCCTAGGAATTCGCGTACGGACATATGGGGGGTGCGGTGAACAAGACGGCGCTACGGGCCCTCCTGAAGGAACGCCGCGAACTGATCGCCCCCGAGGCCCACGGACTCTCCCGGCCCACCGGCCGCGGCCGGCGCGCCCGCGGTCTGTCGCAGCAGCAGGTCGACGAGCTGACCTGCCGCGCGATCGACACGTACAACCGCCTGGAGACCGGCCGCTACCCGAACCCGCCCGCCGACTACCTGCGGCAGGTCGGCCGCCTCTTCGGGCTCAACGAGCAGGAGTGGGTGATGCTCTGCCGGTACGCGGGGATCGGCGACCCGCCGGGACCGCTCAACCCCTCCTCCGGCCTGGAGGTCCCCGGGTGTGGCAGGAGGCCGTCGACGGCATCGGCCACATGGCGTACCTGACCGACGCGTCCTGGAACCTGCTCGCCCACAACCGGCACTTCGCCGACATGCACCCGGGGCGCCGCGTCCCCGCGAACACCTTGCGCTGGATGCTCCTCGACAGGGAGGCCCGCGGGACCAGCCTCGTCGACTGGGACACCGTCTGGGCCCCGCTGGTCCTGCCGCAGCTGCGCGCCGCGCTCGCCGCGCGCCCGGAGGACGCGACCCTGCGCCGGATCGAGCGGGAGGTGCGCGCGGACCCGGCCCTCGGCCCGATGTGGGAGGCGTGCGGCGCCCACATCCACCCGGACGGCGACGAACGTCCCCTGCACCACGCCCTGCACGGCCCGGGCCACGTCAGCATCTGCGCCGCCCAGCCGCTCACGGCCCCCGGAGCCCGCCTGATCATCATGCTCTTCCGGCCGGGCCCCCGTAAGTCGCACCCGAGGGTGCCGATGCTGCGGGCGGCGGGCCCGGGAGACACCGGCGGCTAGAAGGCCGGTGGCGGGTCGTCGTGCAGGACGCGCTGGAAGAGGTGGTGGTCGCGCCAGTCGCCGTCGATGTGGAGGTAGCGGGGCGCGGTGCCGATCCGTTCGAAGCCGCACTTGGCGAGGACCCGCTGGGAGGCGTGGTTGTGCGGCAGGGTGCCGGCCTCGATCCGGTGCAGGCCGAGTTCCTCGCGGGCGGCCCGGCACGCCTCCTCGACCAGGGCCGTGGCGAGGCCGCGGCCGGCGTGGTCCTCGGCGACCCAGTAACCGAGCGCGGCGCTGCGGAAGGGGCCCAGCGCGATCCCGGAGAGCGTCACGGACCCGACGATCACCTCGCGCGCCGCTCCACCGTCCGCTCCCTCCCCCGCCCCGACGGCGCCGCCTGCCCGGTCGCCCCCGTCCGTCGCACCGGTTCCGTCCGTCGCACCGGTTCCGTCCGTCGCACCGGTTCCGTCCGTCGCGCCGGTTCCGTCCGTCGCGCCGGTTCCGGGCGTCCCGTCGACCACGGCGAACCACCGCGGGCGCCCGTCAGCGAGCCGGGCCGCCTGCCCCTCGGCCGTGTAGTAGGTCTCGCCCCAGCGGGGTTCCCAGGGCCCCAGGTACGTCCGGTTGCGCAGCAGTGCGTCGGCGAGGGCGGCGGCGTCGGCGGGGGTGCCCGGCCGGATCCGGACACGGTCGGCGATCTTGGTCATCCGCGTACGGTAACCGGGCTGCCGGTACGGGCTCTCCGCGCCCCGGACGTGTCCAGGACCTCTAGCCCTCCTCCCCCGCCCCGTACTTCGTGTCCGCCGCGGGGTCGAGAGCCAGTCGGTAGCCCCGTTTGACCACCGTCTGGATCAGCTTCGGTGCGCCCAGGGCCGTGCGCAGGCGGGCCATCGCCGTCTCGACGGCGTGCTCGTCGCGGCCCGCGCCCGGGAGGGCGCGCAGGAGTTCGCCCCGGCCGACGACCCAGCCGGGGCGGCGGGCGAGCAGGCCGAGCAGGGCCATGCCGGCCGGCGGCACCGGGCGCAGGGTGCCGTCGACGAGGACCGCGTGGCCGCGGATCTCGATGCGGTGCCCGGCGACCGGCAGCACCCGGGCCCGGGCGGGCAGCTCCTGGCACAGGAGCTGGACGAGGGGGCCGAGCCGGAAGCGCTCGGGCTGGTGGGTGTCGACGGCGAGGGCCTGCAGGGGAAGCGCCGTCACGGGGCCGACGCACACCGCGAGCACGTCGTGCCGCAGGGCGGCGAGGAGTTCGTCGAGGAGCCCTCGGTCACGCGCCCGGTCGAGGAGGGAGGCGGCGGCCGGCGCGCTGGTGAAGGTCACCGCGTCCAGGGCGCGGCCCACGGTCGCGTCGAGCAGCCGGTCGAGCGGGCCGGTGTCCTCGGGCGGCATCCAGCGGTAGACGGGGACGGGCACGACCTCCGCGCCGGCCGCGCAGAGCGCCTCCACGAAACCGGGCAGCGGCTCGCCGTGCAGCTGGAGGGCGATGCGCCGCCCTGCGACGCCCTCGTCGAGGAGCCGGTCGAGGACCTCGGCCATCGACTCGGAGGACGGCGACCAGGTCTCGGTGAGCCCGGCCGCCCTGACCGCGCCCTTCACCTTGGGGCCGCGGGCGAGCAGTTCGACCCCGCGCAGCCGGTCGACGAGCTGTTCGCCGAAGCCCCAGCCGTCGGCGGCCTCGACCCAGCCGCGGAAGCCGATCGCCGTGGTGGCGACGACGACGTCCGGGGCGTGGTCGATGAGGTCCTTGGTCGCGGCGAGCAGTTCGGTGTCGTCGGCGAGCGGCACGATCCGCAGCGCGGGGCCGTGGACGACGCCCGCGCCCCGGCGGCGCAGCAGCGCGATCAGCTCGTCGGCGCGCCGGGCCGCCGTGACCCCGACGGTGAATCCCGCCAGCGGCCCCTCGTCTCCCTGCCCGCCCGGTCCGCGCGCACCGCCCTGACGCCCACCGGTCTCGCGCGGGTCGGCGCCCCGCCCGCCGCTCTCGTGCCCGCCCGTCTCCGTCTCGGGGGCGCCGCTCTCGTGCCCGCCCGTCTCCGTCTCGGGGGCGCCGCTCTCGTGCCCGCCTGTCTCCGTCTCGAGGGTGCCGCTCTCGGTGGCACCGGTCTCGTTTCCGCCCGTCTCGTGCCCGCCCGTGTGGCGCTCGTCCATGTCGTGCCGTTCGCCCATGTCGTGCTCGCCCCTGTCGTGCTCGTCCCTGTCGGCCGAGACTGCCGGGGCCGCGTGTCGGTCTCGGTTCGCGCGTATTTCCTGGTCGTTACGGCCGTGGGGGCCCACTGTGACTCATACCTCGGCGGGGGCGCGCCGCGGTTCCGCGTCGGCGGCGGTGTCGGGGACGGGGGCCACGGCGGAGGGACGGCGAAGGTATACCGCCCAGGTGACCACCATGCACGCGGCGTAGAAGGCGAGGAAGGCCACGAAGGCGGCGGTGCCGGAGCCGACCGTGAGGAAGGACTGCCGGAAGGCGAGGTTGATGCCGAGGCCGCCGAGCGCGCCGACCGCGCCGATGAGCCCCATCGAGGCTCCGGACAGGCGCCGCCCGTACGCCTCGGCCTCCTCGCCCGCGAGGCCCTTGCGGTGCCCCTGGGTGAGGAAGATCGCCGGGATCATCTTGTACGTGGAGCCGTTGCCGAGGCCGCTGAGGACGAAGAGGCCGATGAAGCCGACCAGGAAGACGGCGAGGGACTCCACGACCGAGGCGTAGAGGACGACTCCGGCGGCGAGGGCCATGGCGGCGAAGGTGGCCAGGGTGATGCGGGCGCCGCCGTGCCGGTCGGCCAGCGCGCCGCCGACCGGCCGGACGAGCGAGCCGAGCAGCGGGCCGATGAAGGTGAGCGAGGCGGCCTGGAGCGGGGTGCGCCCGAACTGGGTCTGGAGCACCAGGCCGAAGGCGAAGCTGTAGCCGATGAAGGAGCCGAAGGTGCCGATGTAGAGGAAGGCCATGATCCAGGTGTGGCGGGCCTTGACGGCCTCCTTGACGGCGCCGGTGTCGTTCCTGACGGGGACCAGGTTGTCCATGAACAGCGCGGCGCACACGGCGGCGACGACGATCAGCGGCAGGTAGACGCCGAGGACGATCCTCGGGTGCATGGCTCCGGCGGTGCCGATGACGAGAAGGCCGACGAGCTGGACGACGGGGACGCCGATGTTGCCGCCGCCCGCGTTCAGGCCGAGCGCCCAGCCCTTCTTCCGCAGCGGGAAGAAGGCGTTGATGTTGGTCATGGAGGAGGCGAAGTTGCCGCCGCCGACACCGGTGAGGGCGGCGACGAGCACGAAGGTGCCGTACGAGGTGCCCGGCTCCATCACCGCGAAGGCGAGGCCCGTCGGCAGCAGGAGCAGCAGGGCGCTGAGGATGGTCCAGTTGCGGCCGCCGAAGCGGGCGACCGCGAAGGTGTACGGGATGCGGATGAAGGCGCCGACGAGGGTGGCCGTGGCGATGAGGAAGAACTTGCCCGCCGGGTCGACGCCGTACTGGGGCCCCATGAAGAGGACCATGACGGACCACAGGGTCCAGATCGAGAAGCCGATGTGCTCCGCCAGCACCGAGAACCACAGGTTCCGGCGCGCGATCCGCTCCCCCTGTTCACGCCAGAAGGTCTCGTCCTCCGGCTCCCAGCGTTCGATCCACCGGCCGCCCATCTCACACCTCCACGCTGTCGGTCCCCTTGCCCCAGTGCTCGGGTCCCTGTGCAGCCGACGCTAGGAAGGCCGCGTTTCAGGGCGATGCTCTGAGGTGACGGGTGCGGAACCTTGCTCTCACCCGGAGCGCGGCGCTGGTGTGAGCGCCCCCGGGCCGTGCGTCTGCAGGACGGCCGGTGGAGCCCGGGGCAGTCCCGGGACGACCCTACGGGGTGCCGGGCAGGCCCGGCTCGCTTTCCGGCAACCAGGAGCCGGCCGGCCGGACGTGCCAGCCCTCGCGGACACCGAGCTCGCCGACGGCGCGGCACAGGGCGTCGAGGCCCGGGTGGCGCAGTCCCCTGCGCCACACCAGGCTCACGGGCGACAGCGGTACGGGGTCGACCAGGGGCCGCAGTGCGCTGCCCGGCATGGGCGGGAAGTCGACGACGGCGAGCACCGGGGTGCGGGCCTTCTCCATGATCCGGCGGAACTCCTCCTTGCCGACGGCGAGCGGCGCGGGCGGTGCGACACGGATGCCCCGGCCGGCGAACAGCCGGGTGGCGAGGTCGGTCCACTCGGGCGTGCGGTCGTTGCCGGCGCCCGCGTAGACGTCCCGGCCGGCGAGCGCGTCGAGCGGGACGGCGGGCAGCTCGGCCAGCGGATCGTCCTCCGGCAGCAGCACGGCCATCGGCTCGTACCGCACGAACCGCGTCTCCAGGCGCGCCCGCAGCTCGGGCGCGAGCCCGCCGTACCGGCCGAAGGAGGCGTCGAGCCGGCCGGCGAGGATCTCGCGCACGGCGCCGGTCAGCCCGCTCTCGTAGCGGGCCATCAGTTCCAGGTCCGGGGCGAGTTCGCGGGCGCGGTGGAGCACCCGCTCGTGGCCGAGCCCGGCGCTGTTGAGGTCGACGAGGAGGGGACGGGGCGCGCCGCGGAAGGCGTCGGCGAGCTCGTCGTGGGCGGCGAGGACCTTGTGGGCGTAGGGGAGGAGGCGTTCGCCGTCCGGGGTGAGGGCGACCTGGCGGGTGGTCCGGACGAACAGCTCGGCGCCCAGCTCCCGTTCGAGCCGCCGGACGTCCCGGCTGAGGGCCTGCTGGGCGACGTAGAGCCGGCCGGCGGCGCGGGTGAAGTGCAGCTCCTCGGCCACGGCGACGAAGGCGCGCAGGAGGCGGGGGTCGAGGTCGGTGCGCTGTCCGTACGAGGGGGCGGGGCGGCTCGGGGTGCTCGGGGTGCTCACCGCCGCATTCAACAACCCAGGTGCGTGAATCGCCACCGAATAGGTGTTGGACCGGCAGGGTCATGCCAATCGAACCTTGATCCATGCCCCGCCCCGACCTGACGCTGACCCCCACCGGCCCCGCCCTGGCCCCCCGCTACCGCGAACGGGCGCCCCGCCCGCCCGCGAACCCCTACCTCCGCCTCTTCACCCTCCCCGGGGCCCGTGCCTTCACCGCCGGCAATCTCATCGCCCGGCTGCCCATGGGCATGTTCGGCGTCAGCACGGTCGTCATGATCGCCGAGGGGTACGGCTCCTACGCCCTCGCCGGGGCCGTCAGCGCGGCCGGCCTGGTCGCCGGGGCACTCACCGCGCCCTGGATCGCCCGGCTCGTCGACCGCCACGGCCAGGCCCGCATCGCCGTGCCCGCCACCGTCTGGGCCGTCCTCGGCCAGCTGCTCCTGCTCCTTGCCGCGTACAGCCACGCCCCGGCCTGGGTGCTGGCCGCCACGGCCGTGCTGAGCGCCACCGCGCCCAACACCGGCGGCATGTCCCGGGCCCGCTGGGCCCACCTCCTGAAGGACGACCCGAACGCCCTGCACACCGCCAACGCCTTCGAACAGGCCGCCGACGAGCTGTGCTTCATGCTCGGCCCGGTGCTCGCCGCGTTCCTCTGCTCGGCGCTGTTCCCCGAGGCCGGCACCCTGGTCGCCGCCGTCCTCTTCCTGACCGGAGTGATGCTGTTCGCGGCGCAGCGCGCCACCGAGCCGCCGGTCGCCCCGCGCACCACCGCCGGGTCCCCGCTGCGCGCCCCCGGCATGCCGGCGCTCCTCGCGGTGTTCCTCGCCACCGGCGCGATCTTCGGCGCGATGGAGGTGGTCACCCTCGCGTACGTGGACGGGCCCGCCGCCGGCCCCGTCCTCGCCCTCCAGGCCGCCGGGTCCTGTGCGGCCGGCCTGGTCTACGGCCGCGCCCGCCGCTCGGCCCGGCTCGCGAACTGCCTCGCCGCGATGACCGCCCTGATGGCCCTGCCGCTGCTCGCCGCCCTCACGGGCTCCCTGCTCGTCCTCGCGGGCGCCCTGCTGGCGGCGGGCATGGCGATCGCCCCGACGATGGTCACGGGCATGTCCCTGGTCCAGCGCCTGACCCCGGCGGCCCAGCTCAACGAGGGCATGACCCTCGCGGTCACCGCCCTGCTCGGCGGCATCGCGACCGGCTCGGCCACCGGCGGCTGGCTCGCGGAGCACGCCCCCTCGACCACGTACGGCTATCTGATCCCGCCGACGGCGGCCCTGGCGCTGACGCTGTGCCTGGCGGCCCGGGTGGGCGCCCGCGCGCGGCACGGCCACCGAGCGGGAACCGGGCGGTAGCCGAGGAGCCGGAGTGATCTCCAGGCCCTGCCTTCGGATGCGGGCGAGAGCCCTAAGCCCTGATCGGCGCGGCCGACCTGGCGGCCTCCTCGATCTTCGCCCGCTGGGCCGCACGGGCTTCCTCGTCGATCGGCTTCTCGTGTTCGGCGCGCAACCCGGTCCGGCCGTCGAGGCCCTCGCGCAGGATGTCGGCGTGCCCGGCATGCCGGATGGACTCGCCGAGGACATGGACCATGACGGCGAACAGGTTCGTGTCGGCATGAGGCTCCGGCCACCACGGCACGCGGCCGGGGGCGTCGAGGCGAAGCTCGTCGATCGTCGCGTCCGAGTGTTCCCACGAGCGCCGGTAGAACCCGATGATCTGAGCGCGGGTCTCGTCCCCGGTCGCCCACAGATCGCTGCCGTCGGCGTCCTGCCACCGGGGCAGCGGTTCCGGCGAAGGCCGGTCGAAGACCTCGCCGAAGTACCTGGCCTCGACGGTGGCCAAGTGCTTGACCAGGCCGAGGAGGTTGGTCCCGGTCGGTGTCAAAGGCCGGCGGGCATCGTATTCGGACAATCCGTCGAGTTTCCAGAGCAGCGCCTCGCGATCCCGTCGCAGTCGCCCGTGCAGGGTGTCCTTCGCGAATTCATCGATCATGCGGCAGAGCCTGCCACCCCACACGACAAACGGCGCCTCCCGCTGGGGAAGGCGCCGTCCGTCGATGGGATGACCTTGCGGTCCTGCTCGCAGGAGCGCGACCGCAATGGTGGAGATGGCGGGAATCGAACCCGCGTCCAACGGTGCGGAACCAGGGCTTCTCCGTGTGCAGTCTGGTACGAGTTTCTCGGCCCTCCGGATCACCCAGACAAGTCCGGAACGGGCTCAGTCACTGTTTGATTTCCCTCTTCACCCCGTGACCGGGATCAAGGTTTAGTTCCCTGCATGATGCCAGGATCCGGGTCGGGAACAGTCCCGGGCTGACACTTCGCAAGTCGCTACTTAGGCAGCGAGGGCGAAGGAATCGCGCTTGGTGTTGGCGATTATTGGTTTCGGCGCGTGGTTAACGAGATCATTGCCGCTTCCTCGACACGCTTCCCCTGCTTCGACATCCGCTGTCGAAACCGATCATCCCCATGTTGATTTTTCAAAGCACGCACCCTCGGTGAGGTGCGTGGCCCATCGTACGTGACCAACGGCCACCCGTGCCAGCGTATTCCCCGGCGTCAGCCGCCCGCGGCGAGCTTGGCCGCCCGCTCCCGGCGGCGCGCCGCCGCGATGGCCCGGCTCGCCTCGCGCGTGTCCTGCTTCTCCCGCAGCGTCTGCCGCTTGTCGTACTCCTTCTTGCCCTTGGCGAGCGCGATCTCGCACTTCACCCGGCCGCCCAGGAAGTACAGCGCGAGGGGCACGATCGTGTGACCCGTCTCGCCGGCCTTCTGCCCCAGCTTGTCGATCTCCGCGCGGTGCAGCAGCAGCTTGCGCTTCCGCTTCGCCGAGTGGTTGGTCCAGCTGCCCTGGGAGTACTCCGGGACGTGGATGTTGTGCAGCCACGCCTCCCCGCCGTCGATCTGCACGAAGCCGTCGACGAGCGACGCCCGGCCCATCCGCAGCGACTTCACCTCGGTGCCCATCAGCACCAGGCCGCACTCGTAGGTGTCGAGGATGTGGTAGTCGTGCCGCGCCTTCTTGTTCTGCGCGATGAGCTTGCGCTCCGGCCCCTTGTCCTGGCTCTTCTTCTTCGCAGGCTTGCCCTGCACGTTGACGAGTCCCTTTGCCATAGTGCGGTCATTTTCGCACTACGAGCCCCCTCCGAGGCCACTCAATACCGTGCGGGCCCGCTTCTCGGCCCGGTCGCCGCCCGCGTCGCGGACCACGAGGTCCGGGACGATGCCGCGGCCGTCGACCGCGTGCCCGGCGGGCGTCCGGTAGTGCCCGACGGTCAGCTCGGCCACGGAACCGTCCGGCAGCGTGCTCGGCATCTGCACCGCGCCCTTGCCGAAGGTGCGCGAACCCACCGTGACCGCCCGCCCCCGGTCCTTGAGCGCGCCGGTCAGCAGCTCGGCCGCGCTCATGGTGCCGCCGTCGACCAGCGCCACCAGGGGGCGCCCGGTGTCGCCGCCGCCCTCCGCGTACACCGCGCGCTGCTCGCCGTCCACGTCGTACGTGGCGACGAGCCCGCCGTCGAGGAAGGCGGAGGCGGCGGTCGCGGCCTCGGCGAGCAGTCCCCCGGAGTTCCCGCGCAGGTCGAGCAGGACCCCGGCGCCGGCCGGTGCGGCGCGCACCGCGGCGCGCACCCGCTCCCCGGTGCCCTTGGTGAAGGCGGACACCCGGATCAGGACGGCGCCGTCGTCGAGCCGGCGGACGGTGACGGGATCGGTCGCGAGCCGCTCCCTGCGCAGGGTCTCGGTCCAGGCGGTCCTGCCGCGTCGGACGCCCAGGACGACGGTGGAGCCGGGGGCGCCGCCGCGCAGCAGCGAGACGACCTCGGAGACGGAGCGGTCGCCGACCGGGCGTCCGTCGAGGGTGATGAGCCGGTCGCCCGGCCGGAGACCCGCCCGTGCGGCGGGCCCGCCGGCCTGCACCCGGCTGATCTCCACCCGGTCCGGTCCGGCCTTGCGGGCGGAGAGCCCGACGCCGGTGTACGTGCCGTCGAGGGCCTGCTCGAACTCGGCGTACTCCCGCTTGTCGTACACCACGCCCCAGCGGTCGCCGCTGCGGCTGACGAACTCCTCGGCGGCCTCGGTGCCCGACTTCCCGTCGGCCATCGCCTCGGCGGCGGCCCGGGCGAGCGCAGCCCGGTCGACGGTGTCCCGGTCCGCACCGGCCCGGTCGGCCGACACGGGGGCGGACGCCGGTTCGTACGCCTGCTCGCGGCGGGGCAGGGATCCGGTCGCCGCGGCCGTACCGAGCACTCCCGCGAAGACCAACGTCAGGGCGGCCCCACGGAGGAGTCCGCGGGGCCGTCGACAGAACTCGGGGCCGGCACCGGCACGCATGGCGCCCACTCTAGGACAAGCGAACGGCGCCGTACGGCCGTTGGCCGGACGACGCCGTGCACGCGACGTGAGGGAACCGTCACACCTTGAGGTACTTGCGCAGGGCGACGAAGGCCGCCAGCGCCGGCATCAGCAGCCCGATCGCGATGACGAGGGGCAGCTTGGCGAAGACGGCGTCCCAGCCGATGAAGTTGACCAGCTGCATCTTGTCGGCGAGCGCGATGCCGTGGTCGATGAGGAAGTACCGGCCGACGAGGAGCATCACACAGGCGACGGCGCCGCCCAGGAGGCCGGCGAAGGCGGCCTCCATGATGAACGGCATCTGGATGTAGAAGTTGGTCGCGCCGACGAGCCGCATGATGCCGGTCTCGCGGCGGCGGCTGAAGGCCGAGACGCGCACCGTGTTGACGATCAGCATCAGCGCGATGACCAGCATGAGGCCCATGACGCCGAGGGCGGCGATGTTCATGCCGTTCATCAGGTCGAAGAGGTTCTGCAGGATGTTGCGCTGGTCCTGGACCGACTCCACGCCGTCCCGGCCCGCGAAGGCGGTCGCGACCACCTTGTACTTCTCCGGGTCCTTCAGCTTCACGCGGAAGGACTCCTGCATCTGATCCGGCGTCACGACCGAGGCGATGGCCGTGTCCCCGTACTGCTCCTTGTAGTGCTTGTACGCCTCGTCGGCAGTCTCGTGGTGGACCGTCTCGACGATGTCCATCTTCTTCAGGTCGGCCTCGATCTGCTCCTTCTGCTGCGCGGTGACCGCGCCCTTGGCGCACTTGGCCGAGGTGGCCCCGTCGCTCTTGTTGCAGAGGAAGATGGAGACGTTGACCTTGTCGTACCAGTAGTCCTTCATCGTGCTGACCTGCTCGCGCATGAGCAGGGCGCCGCCGAACAGGGCGAGCGAGAGGGCCACGGACACGATGACGGCGAAGGTCATCGTGAGGTTGCGCCGGAGACCGACCCCGATCTCCGAGAGCACGAACTGAGCGCGCATGTGATGTCCCCCCGCCCGTCAGTGCTGGTAGCCGTAGACGCCGCGCGCCTGGTCACGGACAAGGCGGCCCTTTTCGAGCTCGATGACGCGCTTGCGCATCTGGTCGACGATGTTCTGGTCGTGGGTCGCCATGACGACGGTGGTCCCTGTCCTGTTGATGCGGTCGAGCAGCTTCATGATGCCGACGGAGGTCTGCGGGTCGAGGTTGCCGGTGGGCTCGTCGGCGATCAGCAGCATCGGGCGGTTGACGAAGGCGCGGGCGATGGCGACGCGCTGCTGCTCACCGCCGGACAGCTCGCCCGGCATGCGGTCCTCCTTGCCGCCGAGGCCGACCAGGTCGAGCACCTGGGGCACGGCCTTGCGGATCTCGCCGCGCGGCTTGCCGATGACCTCCTGGGCGAAGGCCACGTTCTCGGCGACGGTCTTGTTGGGCAGGAGGCGGAAGTCCTGGAAGACCGTCCCGAGCTGGCGGCGCATGTGCGGCACCTTCCAGTTGGAGAGCCGGGCCAGGTCCTTGCCCAGGACGTGCACCTGTCCGTGGCTGGCGCGCTCCTCGCGCAGGATCAGCCGCAGGAAGGTGGACTTTCCGGAGCCGGAGGAACCGACGAGGAAGACGAACTCCCCCTTCTCGATCTCCAGGGAGACGTCCCGGAGCGCGGGGCGGTTCTGCTTCGGATAGGACTTGGAGACGTTGTCGAATCGGATCACGGATGCACCACGGTCGGCCGGGAGTAGGTGTGCGTGACCATACGCGAACGGGGATGGCCCGCGCAGTCGCGGTCCGGGCTTGTGTGCTTTATCCTTTTCGTCCTTGCGCTCGCGGTCCCACGGGGCGCGCCGAAAAGCTCCGGAGCTGGCACAGTGGGAGGGGGAACGCACGGGTCACCCGGAGCGTTCTTCTGCTGAGACCCCTGTGCGGGAGGAGGAGAGCGCATGACCTATGACCGATTGGTGTGCGCCAACTGCGCGGCCCCCGTCGCGGAGGGCCGTTGCCCCGTCTGCCGCGCGAACCGCGAGCGACTGCCCCAGCCGTCGGGCCTGACCCCGGCGATGCTGCTGACGCTGGTGATCGCCCTCGTGGCGACGATGGCCCTGCTGGCGGCGGTGCGGGGCGCATAGGGGCCCCTGGGAGTACGGAGAAGGGCCGGAGGCGCTCGGGAGCGCCTCCGGCCCTTCTGTGTGCCGTCACCGGCCGTCCGTGACCCTTATGGCTTCACGCCGGGGCTCAGACGGCGGCGCGGCCGCCGCCCACGAGGCGCGGCAGGAAGCGGAAGCCGATGCCACCGGCGATCATGGTGGCGGCACCGATGATCAGGAACGAGGTCTCGGCGGCGCCGGTCTCGGCCAGCTCCTCCTTGGCCTTGCCCTGCTCGACGGGCTGCGAGCCGGCGTTGTTGGTGCCGGGGTTGTTGTCGACGCACTCGGCGCCGTCGAGGTCGACGGTGCAGGTGCCGGCGCCGCCGTCGGTGGAGGAACCACCGTTGCCGCCGTTGCCGCCCTGGCCGCCGTTGTCGCCGGACCCGCCGTTGTTGCCGTTGCCGCCGTTGTTGCCGTTGCCACCGTTGTTGCCGTTGCCGGCGGAGGTGCCGGTCGAGGTGCCGGTGGACGTGCCCGTGGACGTACCGGTCGAGGTGCCCGCCGAGGTGCCGGTGGACGTACCCGTCGAGGTGCCGGTGGACGTGCCCGTGGACGTACCCGTCGAGGTACCCGTGGACGTACCGGTCGAGGTGCCCGTCGAGGTACCGGTGGACGTACCCGTCGAGGTACCGGTGGACGTACCCGTCGAGGTACCCGTGGACGTACCGGTCGAGGTACCCGTGGACGTACCCGTCGAGGTACCCGTGGACGTACCGGTCGAGGTGCCCGTCGACGTGCTGCCGTCGGACGTGCCCGTCGAGGTACCGGTGGACGTACCCGTCGAGGTGCCCGTCGACGTGCTGCCGTCGGTCGTGCCGGTGGACGTGCCCGTCGAGGTACCGGTCGAGGTGCCCGTGGACGTACCGGTCGACGTGCCCGTCGAGGTGCCGGCGGACGTACCGGTCGAGGCGCCGTCGGTGGTGCCGACGGACGTGTTGCCCTCCGTGTTCCCGATGCCGAGGCCGGCGTCCAGGCCCTCGTTGGTCACCGTGACCTCGGCCTCGATGCCGTTCACGGCCTGGGCGGCACCGGCAACGGTGAGCGACGCGCCGGCCGCGATCACGGCACCGGCTGCTATCCGCGCGACGCGGACCCGCGTCTTCTTGGTCATCTGGCTGCTACCCCCAGTAGCTGAAATCGTCTGTAGAGCCGCGCTCGGGGCTCCGGACACCGGGGGCCGTCACACACGCACTGGACCTGCCCCCGTTCACACGCGCCCCAGAAATACGCATGCCGCGGGCCACCCTTTCGAGTTTCCGAGGGTGCGTCAAGGTCGTTGCGCGTGCGATGCCCGAAAGATCACTGTCTGCCCGCCATGCGGGGATGCAACTGTGACGTAAACCCGGAACTCCCGCCCTCTCCGCGCCAGTTCCCATGTCGACAAAGCGTCAGAGCTGCCCGTCCGTCGCTTGCGGCCGCGAATCCCACGTCGCGATCCCGTCAGCCGCACCACGTCTGACTCGAGCGAACCCGGCCCCAGGCGTCGCCTCTCATGGCGTGACCGTTCCTCGAGCCGTGCAACGGATCTCGTCGAGCACCGGCGTCTCGTACACCGGGCCCCGCTCACCTCGTGCGGTGAGCGGGGCCCGGTGTACGCGTGCGGAGGGCGGCGGTTACTGCGCCTGCTCCTGCTGCTTGCGCCAGCGGATGCCCGCCTCCAGGAAGCCGTCGATCTCGCCGTCCAGGACGGCCTGCGGGTTGCCGACCTCGAACTCCGTACGGAGGTCCTTGACCATCTGGTACGGGTGGAGGACGTACGAGCGCATCTGGTTGCCCCAGGAGCTGCCGCCGTCGCCCTTGAGCGCGTCCATCTTGGCGCGCTCCTCCTGGCGCTGGCGCTCGAGGAGCTTGGCCTGGAGGACGTTCATGGCGCTCGCCTTGTTCTGGATCTGGGAGCGCTCGTTCTGGCAGGAGACGACGATGCCGGTCGGGATGTGCGTGATGCGCACGGCCGAGTCGGTGGTGTTGACGCCCTGGCCGCCGGGGCCGGACGCGCGGTAGACGTCGATGCGCAGGTCCGACTCGTCGATGTCGACGTGGTCGGACTGCTCGACGACCGGGAGGATCTCGACGCCGGCGAAGGAGGTCTGGCGGCGGCCCTGGTTGTCGAAGGGCGAGATGCGCACCAGGCGGTGGGTGCCCTGCTCGACGGAGAGGGTGCCGTAGGCGTAGGGGGCCTTGACCACGAAGGTGGTCGACTTGATGCCGGCCTCCTCCGCGTACGAGGTCTCGTAGACCTCGGTCGAGTAGCCGTGGCGCTCGGCCCAGCGCAGGTACATGCGCTGGAGGCGCTCGGCGAAGTCGGAGGCGTCGACGCCGCCCGCCTCGGCGCGGATGTTGACCAGCGCCTCGCGCTCGTCGTACTCGCCGGACAGGAGGGTGCGGACCTCCATCTCGTCGAGGGCCTTACGGACGGACGTGAGCTCGGTCTCGGCCTCGGCCCGGGTGTCCGGGTCGTCCATCTCCTCGGCCAGCTCGAAGAGGACCGCGAGGTCGTCGATCCGGCTCCGCAGGGCCTCGGCCTTGCGCACCTCGGCCTGCAGGTGCGAAAGCTTGCTCGTGATCTTCTGCGCCGCCTCCGGGTCGTCCCACAGGGACGGGGCCGCGGCCTGCTCTTCGAGCACGGCGATGTCTGCCCTCATCTTGTCGAGGTCCAGGACGGCCTCGATCGACCCCATGGTCGAGGAGAGGGACTTCAGCTCTTCGGATACATCGACGACTGCCACGCGTCCAGCGTAACGGCTCCGGGCAAGGACCCGGACCTGCGTTCCCGCCCGGCGGCGAGGTTCGGGCTCCGGCCCGGGGCCGGGGACGGCAAGGCCGGCGCGCCCGGCGACCCGCCGGCGCACGGCCCGGGGCCGGGGACGGCAAGGCCGGCGTACCGCGCGCCCGGCGTACGGGCGGCCGCGGCGGTGCGCGGCGCGCTCCGGCGTACGGGCCGGTCCGATGGGCCGACGTACGGGCCGGTCCCATGGGCCGCCGTACGGGCCGGTCCCATGGGCCGCCGTACGGGCCCCGGCCCCCGAGCCTGCCGCCCGGGCCGGGACGCCGCCCGCCCCTACGGCCGGGACGACGTCTTCGAGTCCTGCGGCGGGCCGTCCGCGTCCCCGGACGCCGCCAGATAGCCGCCCGCTCCCAGCGCGCCCGCGATCACCACCGCCGCGACGGTGAGCGTGATCCGCCGCTTGCGCACGGCGCCGGCCTTGTGGCGGGCCGATCCGGGGCGGCGGGCGCCCGCCGGGCGCGGGGCGCGGGCGGTGCCGAGGGGACCGCCGGAGAGCTCGTCGGGTCCGGGGACCCGCATGGAGGTGTGGGTGTCGCGGTTGGAGTCGGTGGAGGCCCCGGGCACGAGGGGGACGGCGGCCCGGCGCGGTGCGGGCTCGCCCGTGCCCGCACCGGTGGGGTAGGGGTCCTCCTCGTACGACGGTTCCGCCGGCTCCGCGTCCGGCTCGTCCACGTCGAGCGGCGGGATGCCCTTGAGGGTCGGCAGCACGTCCCGCAGCCGGGTCGCGAGCTCCGAGGCGCGCAGCCGGGAGGCGGGGGCCTTGGCGAGGCACTGGACGACGAGCTGCCACAGCTCCTCGGGGATGCCGGGCAGCGGGACCACGGTCTCGGTGACGTGGCGGCGCAGTACGGCGCCGGGGTGGCCGCCGCCGAACGGGGTGAAGCCGGCGAGCAGCTCGTACAGGACGGTCGCGAGGGCGTAGATGTCGACGGCGGCGCGGGGCGGCAGGCCCTCGACGATCTCGGGGGCGAGGTAGTCGGGGGTGCCGATGATCCGGGTGGCCTTGGTGCGGCCGGGGGTGTCGATGAGCTTGGCGACACCGAAGTCGGTGAGCAGGGCGGGGTGGGCGCCGCCGGGGCCGAGCGGGCCCTCCATGTCGAGGAGGATGTTCTCGGGTTTGACGTCGCGGTGGACGACGCCGGCCTTGTGGGCGACGGCGAGGCCGTCGGCGACGTCGGCGATGATCGCGACGGCGGCCTCGGGGGCGAGCCGGCGCTCGCGGTCGAGGCGGGTGCGCAGGTCGGTGCCGCGGACGAGGTCCATGACGAGGGCGAGGTCGTTGCCGTCGACGACGAGGTCGCGGACGGAGACGACGTGCGGGTGGTCGAGGCCCAGCAGGGCGGTGCGCTCCTGGACGAAGCGGCCGACGAGTTCCTGGTCGGCGGCGAGGTCCTCGCGCAGCAGCTTGATGGCGACGGGGCCCTCGGGGCCCTCGCCGAGCCACACCGTGCCGGCGCTGCCCCGCCCGAGGATCTGGTGGGCCGTGTAGCGGCTGCCGATTTTCCGTGCCAAGACTGCTCCCTCAGCGCTGCGGTTCGCGTCAAAGTTACGCGTCCGAAGGTGCCGACCGGCACTTCCGAGGGGAAATCACCCCTCGGAAGTCGACAAATCGATGCCTCGGCCGTGCGCTACTGGCCCGTACCGCCGGTAGTACCCGTGTTCGTGCTGTCGATGAGGTCGGAGACCCAGCCGGTGAACGAGGAGATCCCGTCGCCGATCGCCTCCCAGTAGCCCTTGCCCTGGGCGACCCAGTCCTGGAGCGGGGTGAGCTCCCAGACGAGCCAGCCGGCGATCACGAACAGCAGGACCGTGAACAGGCAGCCCTTGAGGCAGCCGAGGCCGGGGATGCGCATCGGGTTGGCGCTGCGCCGCCGCGGCGGGCGCGGCTCGCGCGGAACCGGGGCGGGCGCCGGAGCCGGGGGCGGCGGCTGCGGAGGCGCGTACTGCTGCTGCGGCGGCTGGGGCGCGTACTGCTGCCGCTGCGGCGGCTGCGGGGCGTACGGCTGGGGCTGGGGCTGCTGCCGCTGCTGCTGCCGGTACGGCTGGGGCTGGTGCGGCGGCGGGGCCTGCGGCGGACGCTGCGGGTACTGCTGCGGCTGCGGCTGGCGCTGCGGGCGGCGGCGCAGCGGGTCCTCGCTCGGGTCCAGGTACTGCACCTGGGTCTGCTCGTTGCGGTCGCGGGCCGCGCGCAGCTGGGTCTGCCAGGGGTGCGGCTGCTCCGCGGGCGGGTTGTCCGGTACGGGGGGCATGACCGCGGTCGGGTCGGCGGCCCCCGTGGCGGGGAGCACCGAGGTCGGGTCGGAGGCGCCCGCCGGGCCACTGGTCGGCATCACGCTGGTGGGCGCGGCCGGGTCGTACTGCGGGGGCCGGGGCGCGCCGGAACCGCTGGGCAGCACCTGTGTGGCGCCGGCCGGGTCGACGCCGGGGGGCTCGGGGACGGGTGCGGGGGCCGGGTCGGGGGCGAGCAGGGCGCCGACGCCGTCGGCGGCCTCGATCTGGGCGGGGCTCGCGTGCACGCCGATGCCGGCGGCCACCGTGCGCAGGCCGCGGGCCAGGTTCTCGGCGCTCGGCCGGCGGTCCGGGTCCTTGCTGAGGCAGCGCTCTATCACCGTCCACAGCGGGCCGGGCACGGTCGAGGGGCGGCGCGGCTCCTCGCTCAGGTGCCGGTGCAGGACTTCGAGGGCGGTGCCGCCGGCGAACGGGGGCCGGCCGGTGACCAGCTCGTAGAGCAGGATGCCGGCGCCGTAGATGTCGACGGCGGAGGTCTGCGGGCGGCCCTCGGCGGACTCGGGCGCGACGTACGCGGGCGTGCCGACGAACTCGTGCGTGCGGGTCAGGCCCGGGGAGTCGGCCAGCCGCGCGATGCCGAAGTCGGTGAGCATCGGGAACATGGCGCCGTCCCGCTCGGCGAGCAGCACGTTGGCCGGCTTGAGGTCGCGGTGCACCACGCCGTCGGCGTGGCTCGCGGCGAGGGCGTCGGCGATCTGCGCGGTGAGCAGGGCGGCTGCGACCGGGGTGAGCGGGCCGTTCTCGCGGATGTAGCGGTGCAGGTCGGGACCCTCGACGAGGTCCATGACCAGGGCGAGGACGTCGCCCTCCACGACGAGGTCGCGGGTGCGCACGATGTTGGGGTGGGTGAGCCGCAGGAGCACGGAGCGCTCGCGCAGGAAGCGCATCACGATGTCCGCGTCGTTGGCGAGCTCCTCCTTGAGGACCTTGATCGCGACGGTCTCGCCGGGCTGACCGGGCACGGCCGCCTCAGCGCCGGCCGTCTCCCGCTGGCGGGCTCGCCAGACGGTGCCCGTGGCGCCGCGGCCGAGCGGCTCCTCGAGCAGGTACTTGCTGCCGATAGGCCGCACGTCACGCGCTCCCTGCTGATCGTGGTCCTGGGGTGGTACGTGGAGGGTCCCCGGGGTTCCTGGTGTGTTCTTCCGACCCGTTGTGTTCTGTGACCCGTCCGGGTGTCCGACCCACTTTAGTGCCGCCGAACGGGTCACCGGCCGTCTCCCGGACGGCCGATTTCCGCACTCTTCGTGTCCGAAAAGGAGACGCCGGCCGTGCGGTCCAGGTTGCCGGAAGCGACGCGAGACATACGCAACCAGGCGTTTTCACGTCGAGAGACGACCGAACAAGATCACTTCTGGGCGACCCGCGGGCGGGTTGTCCGTGGCAGGTGCGAGGATGCCTCCAGCACGTCGTGTCGGGGTCGGGAGCCCCGGCGCCGTGCCGACCTGTACCGGACGACGCGTCCGTGCCGGGTGGGGGGAGGAAGTGGGCGATTCCCCTGCCGGGCGCGCCGCGCAGAAGGGACCGCTGACGGCGATGCAGATCCGGCTGACCGTCCTCGCGCCGCACGCCGGCCACGGCGTCGGGCGCGCCTGCGACGTGCTCGTCACCGCGCCCGCGGGGACCGAGCTGGCCGCCGTGGCCTCCTCGCTCGCCGCGGCCGTCTCCGGCCCCGACACCCCCGCCTCCTCCGGGGCCACCGTGCTGTACGCGGGCGGCGAGCGGCTCGACACGCGCCGCTGCCTGCTCGGCGAGCCGCCGCTGGTGGACGGGGCCGTGCTCTCCCTCCAGGTGCCCGGCGCGCAGGACGGCGGCGGCGAGGACGCCCCGGCCCGGCTCCACGTGGTGGCCGGGCCCGACGCGGGCGGGGTGCACCTGCTGCACGGCGGAGCGATCAGGATCGGCCGTTCCGTCGACGCGGACGTGCCGCTCGACGACCCGGACGTCTCCCGCTCCCACTGCACGGTGACGGTGGGCGCGGACGGCCGCGTCACGGTCACCGACGAGGGCTCCACGAACGGGACGACCCTCGACGGCGTCGCCGTCGGCCCGCGCCCCGTCCGCTTCCCTCCGGGCTCCGTGCTGCGGGTCGGCGAGTCCGCCCTGCGCCTGACCGGGCCGGGGACCGGGTCCGGTGCCGGGCCGGGCGGATCCGAGCAGCCGCTCCCCACCGCCCCGGACGGGGAGGGCCATCTGCGCGTGACGCGCCCCGCCGAGGCAGGCGGGCACGGCCTGGGCGGCGCGACGGGCGCCGGTGCGGCCGCGGGCGGCGCCTGGGACACGGACACCGGCACGGGACTCGGCGGGGGTACGGGCCCCGGAGCGGGCAGCGGCGCGGGCGCACGGACGAGCGGGGGCGCGGGCGCCGGGGGGTACGCGCCGCCGCACGAGACGGCCGGCGCCTCGGACGCGACCCACGGCGGTGGCCACGGTGCCCGGTCCGCCCCGGACCCGGCCCACGGCGGCGGGCACGCGCGCGCGGAGGAGCCCGGCGAGGCCGAGGCCGGGATCGAGGCCCACAGCAGGACCCGGCAGATCCGGCGGCGCGGACTCGGCGCCTGGGCCCGGAGGCTCGCCGGCGGCCGGGAGGAGACGGCGTCCGCCGAGTACGGCGTCGCCCCCGTGCCGGCCTTCGCGGGCGCCCGGCCCGACCCCGCGTCCGGCGCCGGCGCCTCTCCCGACACCTGGCCCGACCCCGCCGCCGTCCTGCTCACCGCGCTCGGCCCCGGCCCGCGCCTGTGGGAGCGGGACCTCGACCACCCCGAGGCCCTGGTCGTCCGGCTCGGCACGACGGACCGCGCCGAGCTGTCCGGAGTGCCCGTCACCGTCGGACTGCGCGAGGCCGGTTCCCTCGGCCTGGCCGGGCCGGCGCCCCGCCTGGCCGGGCTCGCGCGTTCGGTGGTGGCCCAGCTCGCCGCCCTGCACTCCCCCGGTGACCTGGAGATCGTGCTGGTCAGCGCCGATCGCAACCGCCCGCTCGACGAGCGGCGAAGGGCCTGGGGCTGGCTCGGCTGGCTCCCGCACGTGCGCCCGGCGCACGGCCAGGACTGCCGGCTGCTCCTCGCCTACGACCGCGACCAGGCACAGGCCCGGCTGACCGAGCTCACCCGCCGCCTGGACGACGGCCCGCTCGGCCCCGGCTGGGCCAGCGCCGACCGGGCGGCCGTCGCCGAGGCCGCCGCGCGTCACGAGGGGCCCGCGACGGTCGTGGTCCTCGACGGCGACCCGGGCTCGGCCGCGCTGCGCGAGACGGCGGCCCGGCTCGCCGGTGCCGGCGCCGCCGCGGGCATCCATCTGATCTGCCTGGCGGAGGCCCCCTCCGCCTCACCCGCCTCCCCCGTGGCGGCGACCTACGAGGAGGCGTGCGCCGCCTCCTTCGCCTTCCGCGAGTGCGGCGCCGCGGCACTGCTCAGCGGTGACGTGGCGACCGCACTGCGGCTGCTGCGGACGGTCGGCGGCCGGGCCGCGGGGCACGGCACCGTCGGCGTGGTGGACGCCGTCTCGGCGGCCTGGGCCGACCGGTTCGGACGGGCCCTCGCCCCCTTGCGGACGGAGACGGCCGGCGGCACCGGGCAGGGGCGGGCCGCCGCCGCGCTGCCCCCGGCGGCCCGGCTCCTCGACGAGCTGGGCCTGGCCCGGGCCACACCCGCGTCCCTGATGGCCCGCTGGGCCTCCTCCTCCGACGGCACGGCCGTCCTGGGCGCCGGACCGCGCGGACCGGTCGCGGTCGACCTCACGAAGGAGGGGCCGCACCTGCTGATCGAGGGCCCCGCGGGCAGCGGCCGCACCGAGCTGCTGCGCTCCGTCGCCGCCTCCCTCGCGGCCGGCGGCCGCCCCGACCGGCTCGGCCTGCTCCTGGTCGACGGCGCGGGCGGCGAGCGGGGCGAGGGCCTCGCCGCCTGTACGGAGCTGCCGCACGTCACCGAACACCTGGTCGCCTCCGATCCGGTACGGATGCGGGAGTTCGCCCAGGCCCTGGGCGCCGAGCTGAAGCGCCGCGCCGAACTCCTCGGCGACAGCCACTTCGCCGACCGCCGCTCGGGCCGCCTGATCGGCCAGCGCACCGCGAGCCCCGCCGAGTCCCTGCCGGCGCCCGCACGCGTCGGCGCCCGGATCCCGGACGCCCGGACCGGCGCGTCCGACCTGGACGGCACGGGCAGCGGCCGTACGGGCAGGTCGCCCGCCGGTACGGCCGTGGGCGCAGGCGCGGGCGGGAGCACGGCTGCCGGTGCGGGCGGCGGCAGTGCCCGGCCCGGCTCCGGACCCGCGTCCGGCCCGGACTCCGGTCACGGCTCGGGCTCCCGCGGCGACCGCACTCCGCCGCCCGGCTCCGACCTGCTCGGCGACCGCCCCAGCGGCCGCACCCTGCACGTGGCACCCGACGGCGCCGTCGGTGACACCCCCAGCGGCCGGCTGCCGAGACCGGCGGCCACGCCCCTCACCGACCGCACGCCCGCGCCCGGCTCCGACCTCCTCGGCGACCGGCCGAGCGGCCGCGCGCACCGACCCGGCCCGGCCCCCTCGACCGACCGCACCCCCACGCCCGGCACCGACCTCCTCGGCGACCGCCCCAGCGGCCGCACCTACCGCACTCCGTCCGGCGCCGTGTACGACCCGACCGGCGGCCCCTCGTACCGCAGCACCCCGCCGCCGGGCTCCGACCTGCTCGCCGAGCGGCCCAGCAGCCGCACCCTGCGGGCCGACTCGGGGCGCGCCGACGACCGTGGCGACCTGCCGGACCCGGGCGAGCCCGGCCACCGCGCCGGGTCGCAGCTGCCGGGCGCCCGGAGCGGGCCGCCCGCCGAAGGGGCCGGGGCGCTGCCGCGGCTCGTCGTGCTCGTGGACGACTTCGACGCGCTGGTCGCGCCCCCGCTCGGTGCCCCCGGCCGGCCGGCCGCCGGGTCCGTGGTGCGGGCCCTGGAGGCGGTCGCGCGGCACGGCGCCCGGCTCGGGGTGCACCTGGTCGCCACCTCGGCGCGGCCGGACCGCACGGCGGACACGGAGCTGGCGCACGGGGCGCGGCTGCGGATCGTGCTCGACGCGCCGCCGGCCGTGCCCGGCCCGGAGGGGCCGCAGCCGGGGCGGGGACGTCTCGGGCATCCGGACGGGCGGGTGACGCCGTTCCAGGGCGGCCGGGTCACCGGGCGCATCCCGCGCACGGCCACGCTGCGGCCGACGGTCGTCCCGCTGGAGTGGGAGCGGATGGGCGACCCGCCCACCCGCCGCCCGGTGCGCGAGCTGGGCAACGGCCCGACGGACCTGGCCCTGCTGGCCAGCGCGCTCGACCGGGCCGCCCGCTCCGTCGAGGCCGCACCCGTACCGCCGCTGACCTCGCCGACGCACGCCTGAGGCCGGCTCCCGCCCGGGCCCCCGCTCGCCGGGGGCGGCGCCGTCGTGGCGGCACCGTCGCCTGCCGCGGCGCCGACGGCCGTCTCGCCCCGAGGCCGCGGGACGTCCAGAACCCGTCCCCGCGGCGCCCGGCTGCCGGGCACCTGGCGCCCCGGCCCGGCCCGAACCCGTCCCCGGGGTGCCGGGCGGCCGTCCCCGGGGTGCCGGGCGGTGGGGCCACCAGCCGGGCGGCCGGGCGCCCCGCCCGGCTCCCGAAGCCCCGTCATCCGAGCCACGGACCGGGCCCGCCTTCCCTCCCGACCCCCACCGTCCCAAGCGCCGCACCCCCAGCCCCCAAGCCCCTCCTGTCACCCAAACCCCTCGCGTACCCGCCATCGGCTCCGTCACGCCACCCCGGGCGCTCCCCCGCACGACACCCGCACACCGCCCCCCCGATTCCCTGACACCACGTCACGAGGCGGTCACGATCCACCACTTGACGCCCGAGGCGGTATTGCGGGCCCCGGACACCCGGCGTAGACCTGAGCGCACGGGACCGGAAGACGCGGGAGAAGCGGGGTTCGGATGCGCAACGGCAGAACTCTTCGACTGATCGGCCTGGCGGCGCTGGCCGCCCTGACGGCGGCGGCGTGCGGCGACGGGGGCGGCGGCGGCACGAAGCCCGGAGCCGGCACGCCCAGTGGTGGTTCGGCGCTTTCCCTGCCGTCGCTCAAGGGCGAGAAGATCGAGGTCGCCGCCGTCTGGACCGGGCCCGAGCAGGAGAACTTCACCAAGGTTCTGAAGGAGTTCGAGAAGCGCACCGGCGCGACCGTCACCTTCGTGCCCGCCCAGGACCCGATCGTGAACTTCCTCGGCACGAAGATCGCCGGAGGTTCCCCGCCGGACGTGGCGATGCTGCCGCAGGTCGGCGCCATCCACCAGGCCGTGGCCCAGAAGTGGGTCAAGCCGCTGGGACCGGAGGCGAAGGCGCAGCTCGCCAAGAACTACTCCAAGGGCTGGCAGGACCTCGGCGCGGTCGACGGCACCCCGTACGGCGTCTACTTCAAGGCCGCCAACAAGTCCCTCATCTGGTACAACACCGCCGCCTTCGACAACGCGGGCGCGAGCGAGCCGAAGACCTGGAAGGAGTTCCTGGCCACCGCCGAGACCATCTCCAACTCGGGTGTCACGCCCGTGTCGGTCGGCGGCGCGGACGGCTGGACGCTCACGGACTGGTTCGAGAACGTCTATCTCTCGCAGGCCGGTCCGGAGAAGTACGACCGGCTGGCCCGGCACGAGCTGAAGTGGACCGATCCCTCGGTCACCCAGGCCCTGACCACGCTCGGTGAGCTGTTCGGCAAGCCGGGCCTGCTGGCGGGCGGCACGAACGGCGCGCTGCAGACCGAGTTCCCGGTGTCCGTCACCCAGACCTTCACCGGCGGCGACCGGGCCAAGGCGGCGATGGTCTTCGAGGGCGACTTCTCGGCGATCAACATCGCCGAGACCGGCGCGAAGATCGGTACGGACGCGAAGGTGTTCCCGTTCCCCGCCGTCGGTGACGCCGGCACCGCCCCGGTGGTGACGGGCGGCGACGCGGCCGTGGCGCTGAAGGACTCCAAGGGCGCGCAGGCCCTGCTGACCTTCCTCGCCTCGCCCGACGCGGCGCGGATCTGGGCGGCCGAGGGCGGCTTCCTCTCCCCCAACAAGGCGCTGGACCCGGCCGCGTACCCGAACGACGTCCAGCGGGAGATCGCCACGTCCCTGATCGGCGCGGGCGACGACTTCCGCTTCGACATGTCGGACCAGATGCCGCAGTCGTTCGGCGGCACGCCCGGCAAGGGCGAGTGGAAGGCGCTCCAGGACTTCCTGAAGAACCCGAAGGACGTGCGGGCGATCCAGCTCAGGCTGGAGGCGGACGCCGCCAAGGCGTACAAGGACTGACCGGTGGCCGCGCAGAGCACCCCCGCGAGCCACACCGGCGGCGCCCGCCCGTCCCGCGAGGCGCGCCCCGGCCGCGGCACCGGCCGGGGCGGCGGCCACCGCACCGCCCTCATCGCCGCGGCCTTCCTCCTGCCCGCCCTCGTCCTGCTGGGCGCGCTCGTCGTCTACCCGATCGGGTACTCGGTGCAGCGCTCCTTCTTCGACAAGGCCGGTGACTCCTTCGCCGGCCTGGACAACTACGTCACCCTCTTCACGGACGAGTCCATCCGCACCGCCGTCCGCAACAACCTGATCTGGGTGGTCGTCGCCCCGACCGTGGCGACGGCCCTCGGCCTGGTCTTCGCCGTGCTGACCGAACGGGTTCGCTGGGGAACGGCGTTCAAGCTGGTCGTCTTCATGCCGATGGCGATCTCGATGCTCGCCGCGGGCATCATCTTCCGGCTGGTGTACGAGCAGGACCCGGACCGCGGGGTCGCCAACGCCGTCTGGGTCGGCGTGCACGACACCTTCGCCGAGTCGTCCGTCTTCCCACGCGCCCGGCCGCTGCCCGTGCACCCGTTGAAGGCGGCGGGCGGCGGGGCGTACGTCACCAAGTCCCCGGTCCGTACGGGGGAGGTCGCCCTGCTGCCGCTGGTCGGGGTCGCGCCGGCGCAGATGCCCGGGGACGCCCGTCCCGCGCGTACCGCCGCTCCCGGAGGAGAAGGCATCAGCGGCACCGCGTGGCTGGACTTCACCCGGGGCGGCGGCGGCAGGCCCAACGCCGTCGACCCGAAGGAGCTCGGTCTGAAGGGCCTGCGGATCGAGGCGGTGAAGGACGGCGCGGTGGTCGCGCGCGCCACGGCCGCCGCCGACGGCACCTTCACGCTCCCGGCCGCGGCCGACGGGGCGGTCCTGAGGCTGCCGGAGAGCAACTTCCGCGAGCAGTACAACGGCGTGTCGTGGCTGGGGCCCTCGCTCGTCACGCCCGCGATCATCGGCAGCTACGTGTGGATGTGGGCGGGTTTCGCGATGGTGCTCATCGCCGCCGGGCTCGCCGGTCTGCCGCGTGAACTGCTCGAAGCGGCGCGGGTCGACGGGGCGAACGAGTGGCAGGTGTTCCGCCGGATCACGGTGCCGTTGCTCGCGCCGGTCCTCGGCGTCGTCCTCGTCACCCTGATGATCAACGTCCTGAAGGTCTTCGACCTCGTCTTCATCATCGCCCCCGGCTCGGCCCAGGACGACGCGAACGTGCTCGCGCTCCAGCTGTACCGCTCCTCCTTCGGCACCGACGCCGACCTCGGGGTCGGCTCGGCCATCGCGGTGCTGCTCCTGCTGCTCGTCCTGCCGGTGATGGCGCTCAACATCCGCCGCGTCCGCCGTACCCGAAGGGAGACCCGCCGATGAGCCGCCCGGCCTCCCGGACCACGCCGGGGACCACGTCCCGGACCCCGTCCAGGGCCGCCACCCGGCCCGCTCCCGGCGCGGCCTCCGGGCCGACCGCCCCGGGGGTCGCGGCCCGGATCGCCGCCCGCGCCGCGTCGGGTGCGGTGCGGGTGCTGCTCGTGCTGGTCGGGCTGTTCTGGCTGATGCCGACGGTCGGGCTGCTGATCTCCTCGCTGCGCTCCCCGTCCGCGATCGCCACGGACGGCTGGTGGCAGGTCTTCACGGCACCGGCCCAGCTGACCACGGAGAACTACCGGGCGCTGCTGTCCGACGGGGCCATCACCGACTCGCTCGTCTCGACGATCCTGATCACCGTGCCCGCGACGCTCCTCGTGGTGGTCATCGGCGCGTTCGCCGGCTACGCCTTCGCGTGGCTGGACTTCCCCGGCCGGGACTGGTGGTTCCTGCTGGTCGTGGGGCTGCTCGTGGTGCCCGTTCAGGTGGCGCTCGTACCGGTGTCGAAGCTGTTCGGCGCGGTCGGGATCTTCGAGACGACGCTGGGGGTGGTGCTGTTCCACACGGCCTTCGGCCTGCCGTTCGCGATCTTCCTGCTGCGGAACTTCTTCGCGGAGATCCCGCGCGAGCTGCTGGAGGCGGCCCGGCTCGACGGAGCGGGCGAGATCCGCCTCTTCGCCCGGGTGGTCCTGCCCCTGGGCGGCCCGGCGCTGGCCTCGCTGGGGATCTTCCAGTTCCTGTGGGTGTGGAACGACATGCTGGTGGCGCTCATCTTCGCGGACGCCCAGTCGCCCCCGATCACGGTGGCGCTCCAGCAGCAGGTCCGGCAGTTCGGCAACAACGTCGACGTGCTGGCGCCGGGCGCGTTCGTGTCGATGGTGATCCCGCTGCTCGTCTTCTTCGCCTTCCAGCGGCAGTTCGTGTCCGGGGTGATGGCGGGCGCGGTGAAGTAGCGCCGCCGTTACGCGGTGAGGGCGGCGACGGCCGCGCGGGCGAGGTCGTCGAGGTAGCCCTCGGGCGGCTCGGTGCGGACGACGACGAGCCGCCAGTAGAGCGGTCCGACCACGAGGTCGAGGGCCCGGTCGGGGTCGGTGCCGTCGGGCAGTTCGCCGCGCTCGGCGGCGGCGCGGACGACCTGCGTCATGACGCCCTGCTGCGGGTCGAGCAGGACGGCCCTGAGGGCGTCGGCGATCTCGGGGTGCCGCGCCGCCTCGACGAGGAGGTCGGGGACGACCTGGGAGGCCACGGGGTGGCGCAGGGCGCGGGCGGCGACCTCCAAGAGGGCGCGGAGGTCCCCGTGCAGCGAGCCGGTGGCGGGGACGGGCAGGCCCTGGACGGCGACGGCGCCGACGAGGTCGAGGACCAGGGAGAGCTTGGACTTCCAGCGCCGGTAGACGGCGGTCTTGCCGACCCCGGCGCGGCGGGCGATGCCCTCGATCGACATCCGGGCGAAGCCGACCGCGGCCAGTTCCTCGAAGACGGCGGTCCGGATGGCCTCGGTGACGTCCTCCCGGAGGACGGCGGCTCCCGCGGGGGCGCGGCGAGGGGTTCCCGGAGGTCGGGCGGGTGTCGTCATGCACAGGATCTTAGCCAGCGGTCCACCGTCCTCCCACGTGACGACGAAACGGTTGCGTTCCGACGTCGGGATACCCTAACGTCCACGTAGCGACGATACGGACCCGTTCCATCGGAGGCGAGAGCGATCAGCGTGACCACCGAAACCCTGCCCCGGCCCGCACGACCGGCCCCCTCCTCGCCCCCGGTCCGGCCCCCGCTCCCGCCGCCGGCGCCCGCCTCCTCCGAAGAGCTGCGCGCCCTCGCCCGGCGCCACGGCCTCACCCTGAGCGGCGCCCGTCCCCCGCTCCCCGCGTACGTCCGCCGGCTCTGGGCCCGGCGCGACTTCATCGCCGCCTTCGCGACGGCCAGGCTCACCGCCCAGTACAGCCAGGCCCGGCTCGGGCAGCTCTGGCAGGTCGTGACGCCCCTCCTCAACGCGGCGGTCTACTACGCCGTCTTCGGCGTCCTCATGGACAGCCGGCGGGGCGTGCCCGACTACGTCCCCTTCCTGATCACCGGGGTCTTCACCTGGACCTTCACCGCACAGACGATCACGGCCGGCACCCGCGCCATCAGCGGGAACCTGGGCCTGGTCCGCGCCCTGCACTTCCCGCGCGCGAGCCTGCCCCTGGCCCTCGCGCTCCAGCAGCTCCAGCAGCTGGTCTTCTCGCTGGGCGCGCTGGTGGTGATCCTGTTCTGCTTCGGCGAGTTCCCGCGCTGGAGCTGGCTCCTGGCGGCCCCCGTCCTGGCGTTGCAGACGCTCTTCAGCACCGGGCTCGCCCTCGTGACGGCCCGGCTCGCCGCCCGTACCCCGGACATCGCCCAGCTGATGCCGTTCGTGCTGCGGACCTGGATGTACGCCTCCGGAATCATGTGGTCCCTCGCCCAGCTCACCCGCGGCCGCGACCTTCCGCACACGGTGATCGCGCTGCTCCAGTGCAATCCCGCCGCCGTCTACATCGACCTGATGCGCTTCGCGCTGATCGAGAGCTTCCACGGGGGGCTGCTTCCGCCACACGCGTGGGCGCTCGCCGCCGGGTGGGCGGTGCTCGCCTTCGCGGGCGGTTTCGTCTTCTTCTGGCAGGCGGAGGAGACCTACGGCCGTGGCTGACCGGACCCGCACGGACGAGGAGCGCGAGCCCACCGTCGTCGCCGACGGCGTCCACGTCACGTACGCCGAGCGCGGTGGCACCCGTACGGTCCACGCGGTCAAGGGCGTCTCCTTCGCCGCGTACCGGGGCGAGGCGATCGGTCTGATCGGTTCGAACGGATCGGGGAAGTCGACCCTCCTGAAGGCGATCGCCGGCCTGCTGCCCACCAGCCGGGGCCGGCTCTACACCCTGGGCCGCCCGGCCCTGCTCGGCGTCGACGCGGTCCTGATGGGCGACCTGAGCGGGGAGCGGAACGTGATCCTGGGCGGCCTCGCGATGGGCATGAGCCGCCGCGAGATCGCCGCCCGCTACGCCGGGATCGTCGAGTTCTCCGGCATCAACGACAAGGACGCGGACGCCGTCTCGCGCCCCATGCGCACCTACTCCTCCGGCATGAGCGCGCGGCTGCGCTTCTCCATCGCCGCCGCCCGCAGCCATGACGTGCTCCTCGTCGACGAGGCCCTCGCGACCGGGGACGCCCCCTTCCGCCGCCGGAGCCGGCAGCGGATCGACGAGCTGCGCGCCGAGGCGGGCACCGTCTTCCTGGTCAGCCACTCGAACTCCACGATCACCGAGACCTGCGACCGCGCGCTCTGGCTGGAGGCCGGCACCCTGCGAGCGGACGGGCCGGCGGACGCGGTCGTGGCCGCCTACGAGGAGTTCACCCGTGGCGGCACCCGGTCGGACCCCAAGACCGGGAAGAAACGGGACATATCTGGATAAAGTGCGGAGGGATGACTCCCGAGCCCCCTCCCCACGACGCCGCCCCCGGCCCGGCGCCCGGCCACGGCACCGGTCCCGCGCCCGGATCCGGTGCGCCCGCCCGTGCCGGGGCGGCGCCGCCGTCCCTCACCCGCTCGCCCTTCGAGTCCGAGACCTTCACCTCCGCCACCTTCGTGACCGTCGGCCGCGGCCCGCTGCTCGCCCTGGCCGTCGTCTGGCTGGTCACCCGCGCCGGCATGCTGCTCCTGCTCCTTCGCGACAGCCTCGGCATCGGCGGCGTCGCCGGCGAGGTCCACTCCCTCTACCGGCACTGGTACGGCCTGTTCGCACAGGGCACCTTCCCGCCCGGCGACGTCACCTGGCAGTACCCGCCGGGTGCGGGCCTGGTCATCATGTCGCCCGGGATCCTGCCCTGGCTCACCTACTTCCAGGGCTTCGTCCTCCTCACCCTGCTCGCCGACCTGGCCGTCGCCGCCGCCCTCGCCCGCGCGGACAGCGCCCGCCTGACCCACGGCGCCTGGTACTGGGTGCTCGGCCTCCCGCTGCTCCTGCACCTCCCGCTCGCCCGCTACGACGTCCAGACCACCGCCCTCGCCGTCCTCGCCCTGCTCGCCCTCAAGGCCCGCTCCCCCGCCGCCCACCGGATCGGCGGAGCCCTCGCCGGACTCGGCGCCCTGGTGAAGGTCTGGCCGGCCCTCGCCCTCATCGGCACCCCGCGCGGCCGCACCACCCGCGATGCCTGGGCCTCCGCCGCCGTCACCGCCCTCGCCCTGCTGCTCACCCTGGGCGCGCTGTTCTCCGAGTCCCTCGGCTTCCTGCGCCAACAGGGCGACCGGGGCGTCCAGATCGAGTCCCTCGGCGGCACCGGCCTGGCCCTCGCCAAGGCCCTCGGCGCCTGGCCCGGCACCGTGCGGTTCCGCTACGGCGCCTTCGAGTACGTCGGCCCCTACGTCTCCACCATCGGCCACCTCGCCCTGCTGCTCACCGCCCTCGCCTTCATCTGGCTGCTGCTGTGGCGGATGCGGGCCCGCGACTGGACCGAGGCCACGCCCCCGGACGCCGCCCTGGCCGCCGTCCTGCTGTTCACCGTCACCAGCCGGGTGATCAGCCCCCAGTACATGATCTGGCTGCTCGGCCTGGCCGCCGTCTGCCTCACCTCGCGCCGCACGGTCATGCGCCCGGTCGCCCTGCTGCTCCTGCCCGCGGCCGCCCTGAGCTCGCTGGCGTACCCGGTGCTCTACCTGGAGGTCGTCGCCGGCACCTGGCAGGGCCTCGGCGTCATGGTGCTGCGCAACGGGCTGCTGCTCGCCGCGGCGCTGCTGGCCGCCCGCCGCCTGTGGACGTCGACCGTCACGACGTAGCCGTGACGGCGCGGGTCCGCACAGGGGTGAGCCCCCGCCGGTCGGCACCGGCGGGGGCTCACCCTCGTGAACACGGTCAGCTGTGCGTACGCAGCAGCGTGCGCATCGTCCGCATGGCCACCGACAGGTTCGCCAGGTCGAAGGCGTCCGAGCCCTGGATCTCCTCCAGGGTCGTGCGCGCCCGGCCCAGGATCGCCGCGTTCTTCTGCTCCCACGCCTTGAACCGCTCCTCCGGCGTGGAGGTGCCGTTCCCGACCGCGAGGACGTCCGCGGTGAGCGCGGCGTGCGCCGCGAACAGGTCCTCACGGATGGAGGCGCGGGCCATGGACTGCCAGCGGTCGTTGCGCGGCAGCTCGATGATCCGGTCCATCAGGTCGGTGATCCGCAGCCGGTCCGCCAGGTCGTAGTAGACCTCGGCGACCGCCAGCGCGTCCTTGCCCACGCGGTCCGCGATCGCGACGACGTCGAGCGTCGGGAAGGCGGAGGAGAACCCGGCCACGCGCAGCGCCAGCTCCTCCGGGACGCCCGCCGCCGTCAGCTCCTCGAAGATCGACTCGTACCACTCCAGGTCCGCGCCGCGCAGCAGCTGCGGCAGCTTCTCCCAGACCTGCTCGACCCGCTCCGAGAAGAACTCGATGGTCTCGCCGATCTGGAGCGGCTGCGGCCGGTTGTTGAGCAGCCAGCGGGTGCCGCGCTCGACCAGTCGCCGCGAGTGCAGGCGCATCCGGGTCTGGACGTCGGCCGGCACCCGGTTGTCCAGCGCCTCGACCGCGTCCCAGACCTCGCTCAGGCGGAAGATCGCACGGGCGGCGGTCTGCGCGCGGACGATCTCCTCGATCGACGCGCCCGTCTCCTCGCGCAGACGGTGCAGGAAGGTCGAGCCACCGGTGTTGACGGTGTCGTTGACCAGGACCGTGGTGATGATCTCCCGGCGCAGCGGGTGGTGGTCGACGGCCTCGGGGAACTTCTCGCGCAGCAGCGTCGGGAAGTAGGCGTGCAGCAGCCCGCGCAGGTACGGGTCGTCGGGCAGCTCCGTACCGATCAGCTCGTCGGCCACCGTGATCTTGGTGTACGCGAGGAGGACGGCGAGCTCCGGCTGGGTCAGGCCCTTGCCGGCGTTCAGCAGCTCGCGGATCTGCCGGTCGTTGGGCAGGAACTCCAGCGAGCGGTCGAGCGCGCCGTCACGGCCCAGGCGGCGCATGAAGCGCTGGTGGGCGTGGAGCAGGGACGGCGACTGGGCGACCGCGTTGGCCAGCGCGGTGTTCTGCGCGTAGTTGTTGCGCAGCACGAGCGTGCCGACCTCGTCGGTCATCTCCGCGAGGATCTTGTTGCGCTGCTTGACGGTCATGTCGCCCTCGGTGACCAGGCCGTTCAGCAGGATCTTGATGTTGACCTCGTGGTCGGAGGTGTCGACGCCGGCGCTGTTGTCGATGGCGTCGGTGTTGACCTTGCCGCCCTCGCCGTCGGGTCCGCCGGAGCGGGCGAACTCGATGCGGCCCAGCTGGGTGGCGCCGAGGTTGCCGCCCTCGCCGATGACCTTGGCGCGCACGTCCTGGCCGTCGACGCGGATGGCGTCGTTGGCCTTGTCGCCGACGTCCGCGTTGGACTCGACGGACGACTTCACGTACGTGCCGATGCCGCCGTTCCACAGCAGGTCGACCGGCGCCTGGAGGATCGCCTTCATCAGCTCGGCCGGGGTCATCTTGGTGATCCCGTCCTCGATGCCGAGGGCGGCCCGCATGTGCGCGTTGACCGGGATCGACTTGGCGGTCCGGGGGTGGACGCCGCCGCCGGGCGAGAGCAGCGCGGTGTCGTAGTCGGCCCAGGACGAGCGGGGCAGCTCGAAGAGGCGGCGGCGCTCGGCGTAGGAGACGGCCGCGTCCGGGGTCGGGTCGATGAAGATGTGCCGGTGGTCGAAGGCGGCCACCAGGCGGATGTGCTCGGAGAGCAGCATGCCGTTGCCGAAGACGTCGCCGGACATGTCACCGACGCCGACGACGGTGAAGTCCTCGGTCTGGGTGTCGTGGCCGAGCTCGCGGAAGTGCCGCTTGACGGACTCCCAGGCACCGCGCGCGGTGATGCCCATGCCCTTGTGGTCGTAGCCGGCCGAGCCGCCGGAGGCGAAGGCGTCGCCGAGCCAGAAGCCGTACGACTCCGCGACGCCGTTGGCGATGTCGGAGAAGGTCGCGGTGCCCTTGTCGGCGGCGACGACCAGGTAGGTGTCGTCCTCGTCGTGGCGGACCACGTCGACCGGCGGCACGACCTCGCCGCCGACCAGGTTGTCGGTGATGTCGAGGAGGGCCGAGATGAAGGTCTTGTACGAGGCGATGCCCTCGGCCATCCAGGCGTCGCGGTCCACGGACGGGTCCGGGAGCTGCTTGGCGACGAAGCCGCCCTTGGCGCCGACCGGCACGATGACGGTGTTCTTCACCATCTGCGCCTTGACCAGGCCGAGGATCTCGGTACGGAAGTCCTCGCGCCGGTCGGACCAGCGCAGGCCGCCTCGGGCGACCTTGCCGAAGCGCAGGTGGACGCCCTCGACGCGCGGCGAGTACACCCAGATCTCGAAGGCGGGGCGCGGGGCCGGCAGGTCGGGGATGGCCTGCGGGTCGAACTTCATCGACACGTAGGCGTGCGGCCGGCCGTCGGCGGACTTCTGGAAGAAGTTGGTCCGCAGCGTGGCCTTGATGACGGTGAGGAAGGAACGCAGGATGCGGTCCTCGTCGAGGGAGGCGACCTGGTCGAGGGCGCCGTCCAGCTCCTCCAGGAGGCCGTCGATCAGCTCGGTGCCGGCGCGCTGGCGCTCCGGGGCCATCCGGGCCTCGAAGAGGGAGACGAGCAGCCGGGTGGTGTGGACGTTGTTGCGGAGGGTGTCCTCCATGTAGTCCTGGCTGAAGGTCCACCCCGCCTGGCGCAGGTACTTGGCGTAGGCGCGCAGCACCATCGCCTCGCGCCAGGTGAGCCCGGCGGACAGGACGAGGGAGTTGAAGTTGTCGTTCTCGGCCTCGCCGTTCCAGGTGGCGGCGAAGGCCTCCTGGAAGCGCTCGCGGGCGTCGTCGCCGAGGTAGTCGCCGCCGTTGCCCGTCGTCTGCGGCATCCGCAGGCCGAAGTCGTAGATCCAGGCGTGGGTGCGGTCGGCGCAGCGCAGCTCGTACGGGCGCTCGTCGGTGACCTCGACGCCGAGCCGGTTGAGGACCGGCAGGACGGCGGACAGGGAGATCTGGTCGCCGGTCTTGTAGATCTTGAAGCGGCGCTCGCCGGGGCCGGAGCCGACCGGCTCGTACAGGGAGAGCGAGAAGTCCTTGTCGCTGTCGGCCAGGGCCTCCAGGTGGACGAGGTCGGAGACGGCGGCGCGCGGCGAGTGGTCGGCCTTGTAGCCCTCGGGGAAGGCGTTGCCGTAGCGGCGCAGCAGCTCGGCGGCGCGCTCCTCGCCCAGCTCGGCGTTGAGGGCCTCGGAGAAGCCGTCGGACCAGGAGCGGGCGGCGTCGGCGAGCCGGGACTCGATGCGGTCGACGTCGGCGTCGGTCAGCTTGCTGAGCGCGGTGCCGGGCTCGACGCGGATGACGAAGTGGAGGCGGGAGAGGACCGACTCGGTGTTCCAGGCCGTGAAGTCGACGCTGGTGCCGTTCAGCTCCTCCTTGAGGATGTCGATGATCCGCAGCCGGACGCGGGTGGTGTAGCGGTCGCGCGGCAGGTAGACCAGGGCCGAGTAGTAGCGGCCGTACTCGTCCTGGCGCAGGTAGAGGCGCAGCCGCCGCCGCTCCTGGAGGTACAGGACGCTGGTGACGATGGCCTGGAGCTGGTCGACCGGGGTCTGGAAGAGCTCGTCGCGGGGGTAGGTCTCCAGGATCTGGAGCAGGTCGCGGCCGTCGTGGCTGCTGGGCGAGAAGCCGGCGCCGTCCAGGACCTCCTGGACCTTGCGCTTGACGACCGGGACGCGGCGGACGGACTCGGTGTAGGCGGCCGAGGAGAACAGGCCGAGGAAGCGGCGCTCGCCGATGACGTTGCCGTCGGCGTCGAACTTCTTCACGCCCACGTAGTCGAGGTACGAGGGGCGGTGCACGGTCGCGCGGCTGTTGGCCTTCGTCAGGACGAGCAGCTTGTGCTCGCGCGCCTTGGCGCGGGCGTCGGCGGGCAGCCGGTTGAAGGACGGCGAGACGGGGTGGGCGTGGTGGTCCTCGCCGCTGTGGTGCGGGTCGGAGCGCAGGATGCCGAGGCCGGTGCCGGGGACGGCCGCCAGGGCGTCGCCGTTGACCAGCTCGTACTCGCGGTAGCCGAGGAAGGTGAAGTGGTCGTCGGCCAGCCAGCGCAGCAGCTCGCGGGCCTCCTCGACCTCGGTGGGCCGCAGGTCGGAGGCGGTCGGCTCGCCGGGCAGGCCGTCGGCGATGCGCAGCGCGGCGTCGCGCATCTTCTCCCAGTCCTCGACGGCCTCGCGGACGTCGGACAGGACGCGCAGCAGGTCGTTGGTGATCTGCTTGAGGTCGGCCTTGTCGGTCTCGCGGTCGGTCTCGACGTGGATCCAGGACTCGGTGAGCGCGTCGTGCGGCAGGGCGTCCTTGGGCAGCTGCTTGGAGATGACCTCGATGAGCCGGCCGGTCACGTCACGGCGGACCAGGACCTGCGGGTGGATGACGACGTGGATGCCGCGGCCCTGGCGGGACAGCTCGTTGGTGACGGAGTCGACGAGGAAGGGCATGTCGTCGGTGACCACCTCGACGACGGAGTGGCTGCAGGTCCAGCCGTTCTCCTCCACCGTCGGGGTGTGGACGCGGACGTTCGCGGTGCCCTGCGGACGGTTCTCCGCGAGGCGGAAGTGCGACAGGGCGGCACCGAACACGTCGACGGGGTCGCGGTCGGTGAGGTCCTCGGGCGCGGTGTGCAGGTAGTAGCGCTGGAGGTAGTCGAGCACGCTCGCGTGGTCCGGACGCTTCCCGTTCTCCGGCCCTGTCGGAAGTCGCCCCCCGACCGGGCTGTTCTCAGCTACCCGGGCGGCCCGATCGAGCAGCTCGGCCTTGGCTTCGTCCAGCTTGGTCTGCATGTCCTCTGACTCCTGTCGCGCGCCATTGCGTGACGTCGGTGGAAGAAAGGACACAACGCCACGACGCGGTGGTACCGGTCGGAGTCGACGTTATGCCGCGATGAGAGATGTCCAGGTGGTTCTCGGCCACCCGACGCAGGGGATCGGCGAACGCACTCTCGGCCCGGCCGCCGTGGCGGACCGGGCGGATGCCGGGGGCTGCGCTGCCCCCTCGGCGTATCGCGCTGATCACGGGAAAAGCCTATCGCTGTTGACCCCCCGGCCGTCATGAGCCTTATGTGTACAAAAGCGGGGTCGGAAGTTTGACACTGTGGACAGCGACGAAGGGTTACCGGGCACACCCCACATCGGGGATCCGACGGCTCGGGGAGTCCGGGAGGCGCCATGGCGAAGATCTTGATCGTGACCGGGGACGCGGCGGAGTCGCTGGAGGTGCTGTACCCGTACCAGCGACTGCTCGAAGAGGGGTACGAGGTCGACATCGCGGCCCCGGCCCGCAAGCGGCTGCGGTTCGTGGTCCACGACTTCGAGCCGGGCTACGACACGTACACCGAGAAGCCCGGCTACACCTGGCCCGCCGACCTGGCCTTCTCGGAGGTCGACCCGGGCGCCTACGCGGCCGTGGTCGTCCCGGGCGGCCGGGCACCGGAGTACCTGCGCAACGACCCGGAGCTGCGCAAGATCCTCAAGTCCTTCTTCGACGCCGACAAACCGGTCGCCCAGATCTGTCACGGGCCCCTCCTGACGGCGGCCGTGGGGAGTCTGGAAGGCCGCCGGGTCACCGCGTACCCCGCCCTCGAACTCGACATGCAGGCCGCGGGCGCCACGTTCCGGGACACGGCGGCGGTGGTGGACGGCCGCCTGGTGTCGTCGCGGGCGTGGCCGGACCACCCGATGTGGATGCGGGAGTTCCTGAAGGTGCTGAGGGAGACGGAGGACTGAGGTCCCGCGCGGCGGATGCCCAGGAGGGCCGGGGCGGGGCGGGGCGCCGGGCGAGGCGCCGGGCGGGGCGGGGCGCCGGGTGGGGCGCCGCCCCGGCGGTGACCGCTAGACCAGCTCCTCCGCGACGGCGACGGCCTCTTCGAGGGAGTCGACGACGGGGACGCCCGCCGCCTGCAGACTGCGACGGCTGTGCGAGCCGCCGGTGTAGAGCACCGCCTTGGCGCCCACGTGCGCCGCCGCGCGGGCGTCGTCCGCCGCGTCGCCGATGACGACGATCCGCTCGGCCGGCACGTCGCCGAGCGCCAACAGGTGCCGCACCATGTGCCCGGACTTGCCGTCGGTGGAGCGGTCGGTGCGCCCGTCGACCCGGACGAACCGCTCGGCGATCCCGTGCCGGCGCACCAGCGGAACCAGCTCCTCGTGGGGCGCGAGCGAGAGCAGCGACTGGGTGAACCCGGACGCCTGCCGCGCGGCGAGCAGCTCCGCGGCGCCGGCGGTGAGCCCGCAGACCTCGGCCCTGACCCAGTAGTGCCGGTGGAAGGCGTCGTCCATGACGAGCCATTCCTCGTCGGTGGGCAGGCGCCCCATCAGCCGCTCGTAGAACTTGGGCACCGGCACGGTGTAGAGCTCGCGGTACCGCTCCAGGGTGATCGGTTCGAGCCCCAGTTCGGCGAATGCGGCGTTGGTCGCGCCGATGACGGCGGCGATGTCGTCGAGCAGAGTGCCGTTCCAGTCCCAGACCAGGTGCTTCGCGTGCTTCCCCATGGAGAGCCACGGTACCGGCAGGTTCAGCCGAGCAGCCCCGGGATTTCCTGCACGCCGTACCAGAGCAGCTCGTGGTCCTCGGCGCCGTCGACGACGAACTGCGCGTCGTCGTCGCCCTGGTCGGCGGCCCCGAGCGCGTCGGCGGCGGCCGAGACGTCCGCCTCGGCGTCGTCCGCGTCGGCGTGCACGGCGGCGGCCTTGGCCAGCGGTACGGCCGAGGCGATGCGGACCTCGCCGAGGGAGCTCGCGTCCAGCCCGCGGTCGGGGTCGACGACGGCGTCCTTGTCGGGGACGTCCACGGCGACGACGACCCGGCGCCGGGCGGCCTCGGGGTCGCCCGCGAGCATCCGGAGCGAGGCGGCGGCGGCGCGGTTGAGGGCGGCGTACTCCAGCTCCTCGATGTCGTCGGAGACGTACCACTCGCGCAGCGCGGGGGTGACGGCGTAGGCGGTGAGCGGCCCTGGCCCGAGCTCGCCCGCCTTGTGCGCCTGTGCGAGACCGGGGAGGGTCAGGGGGACGTACACGCGCATGGCAGGCCGCTTTCGTAGTCGGAGACGCCCTCAGGATACGCGCGGAGCGGCTCGCGGGCCCGGGTCACCCTGATAGGTGAATCACCCTGTGTACGCGTACGGCGACACACAGCTCTTGCCCGGGCGGGAGTGGCGCTCGTACAAGATCCCCCGACGAAGTTACCGGCGAGTAGTCGGTGGCCCATCGCGATGAACGGGGACCCGCATGACCACGCACACCCGACACCCGGCCGGCCCGGCAGGCACCCACCCGCGCGGCCGCGCGAGCACCGGACCGAGGCGGGCCCAGCCGCCGCACATCATGTTCGCCGAGCGCCTGCTCGCCGTCCTGAGCGGCGAACGCCCGGTCCACTGGATGCTCGGCCACACCATCGGCGAGGCATACGAGCAGCTCGTCCGGCTCGCCCCGGCCACCCCGCTCCGCTCCACCGGCCCCCGCCCCGTCCTGCGCCGCTGCTCCGCCCACCTCCCGGGCCACACCGACGCCGTGGAAGCCTGCGCCACCATCACCACCGGCGACCGCGTCCGCGCCATGGCCTTCCGCCTCGAACGCGGCGCGGACCGCCGCTGGCGCTGCGCCGCGGTGGAACTGGACGGGCTTCCGGGACAGGGACAGGGATAGGGACAGGGATAGGGAGCAGGGCGGCGGAGCCCTCCGGGGCAGCCTCCGAGGGCGGACGGCGCGCACCGCGCGCGCCGGCCCCCGCGGACGTCCCACGGGCCCCGTGCGACCGAAGTCCGGTCGCACGGGGCCTTCCGCATGTCTCGGCCGGGCGCTCCCGTGGGGCGGCACCGGGCCGGGCAGGGGCACGTGGAGCGGGCCCTTCCACCGCGAGCCCACGACAACGCGCTCGCGTGGAGGGCGCCACGCCTGCGCGCCCCCGTGGGGGCGTGGCGCCTCGAAGAGGCCCTGCCTGTGCGACGGCGCCGCGGCCCCTCCCATGAGGGTCCGGAGCCGCACCCTGCGGCGGCGGAACGGCGCCCGCCGACCGTCGCGTCCCGCGCTCCTCGGCACGCCGACGACGACCCCCCGAAGGTCGCACCCGGCCCACCCCTCTCAGGTGCCCCTCGGCGTACCCGATCGGATGAACCGCAGCCCCCGGCATCCGCCCACGCCCACGCGGAAGGGCCGGTCGCCTCGACGGCAACCGGCCCTTCCTCAGTACGCGGTACGCGGTACGCGGTACGCGGTATTCAGGAGCCGCTACTTCTTGCGGCGGCGCCCGCCCGCGTTCTTCTGCGCCTTGCGGCGCTCCGCACGCGTCATGCCGTCGCCCGCGTCCACCCCGCCGTCCGTCGCGAAGTCGCCCTCGACGACCGAGCCGTCACCGTCGACCTTCGGCGCGGTGAAGTGCAGCCGGTCGGGGCGCTGCGGGGCGTCCAGGCCCTTGGCGCGGATCTCCGGGCGGCCGGCGCCCGCGGGAACGGCGTCCTTCTGGAGCGAAGGGGCCGCGTCCTGCACCGGGACCTCCTCGACCTGCTGCTCGACCTGGACCTCCAGGTTGAACAGGTAGCCGACGGACTCCTCCTTGATGCCCTCCATCATCGCGGTGAACATGTCGAAGCCCTCGCGCTGGTACTCGACCAGCGGGTCCTTCTGCGCCATCGCGCGCAGGCCGATGCCCTCCTGGAGGTAGTCCATCTCGTAGAGGTGCTCGCGCCACTTGCGGTCGAGGACCGACAGCACGACCCGCCGCTCCAGCTCACGCATGATCTCGGAGCCGAGCTGCTTCTCCCGCGCGTCGTACTGCTCGTGGATGTCGTTCTTGACCGACTCGGCGATGAACTCGGCGGTGATGCCGGCCCGGTCGCCGACCGCCTCCTCCAGCTCCTCGATCGTGATCTTGCACGGGTAGAGCTGCTTGAACGCGGTCCACAGCCGGTCCAGGTCCCACTCCTCGGCGAAGCCCTCGGCGGTCTCCTGGCGGATGTAGTCGTCGATCGTGTCGTCCATGAAGTGGCGGATCTGCTCGTGCAGGTCCTCGCCCTCCAGGACGCGGCGGCGCTCGCCGTAGATGACCTCGCGCTGCCGGTTGAGGACCTCGTCGTACTTCAGGACGTTCTTGCGGGTCTCGAAGTTCTGGCTCTCGACCTGCGCCTGCGCGGACGCGATGGCCCGCGTGACCATCTTGTTCTCGATGGGCACGTCGTCCGGCACGTTCGCCATCGCCATCACGCGCTCGACCATCTGCGCCTTGAACAGGCGCATCAGGTCGTCGCCCAGCGACAGGTAGAAGCGGGACTCGCCCGGGTCGCCCTGACGGCCGGAACGGCCGCGCAGCTGGTTGTCGATACGACGGGACTCGTGGCGCTCGGTGCCGAGGACGTACAGGCCACCGAGCTCCTTGACCTCCTCGAACTCCGCCTTCACGGCCTTCTCGGCCCGCTCCAGCGCGCCGGGAAGGGCGGCCGCCCACTCCTCGACGTGCTCGACCGGGTCCAGGCCCGCCTGCCGCAGCTCGGCCTCGGCGAGGTCGTCCGGGTTGCCGCCGAGCTTGATGTCCGTACCGCGGCCGGCCATGTTCGTCGCGACGGTGACGGCGCCCTTGCGGCCCGCCTGCGCGACGATCGCGGCCTCGCGCTCGTGGTGCTTGGCGTTCAGCACCTCGTGCGGGATGCCGCGCTTGCTGAGCTGCTGCGAGAGGTACTCGGACTTCTCGACCGAGGTGGTGCCGACGAGGACCGGCTGGCCCTTCTCGTGCTTCTCCGCGATGTCGTCGACGACGGCGGCGAACTTGGCGACCTCGGTCCGGTAGATCAGGTCCGGCTGGTCCTTGCGCTGCATGGGCTTGTTCGTCGGGATCGGGACGACGCCCAGCTTGTAGATCTGGTGGAACTCGGCCGCCTCGGTCATGGCCGTACCGGTCATGCCGGAGAGCTTGTCGTAGAGGCGGAAGAAGTTCTGCAGGGTGATCGTGGCGAGGGTCTGGTTCTCGTCCTTGATCTGCACCCCTTCCTTCGCCTCGATCGCCTGGTGCATGCCCTCGTTGTAGCGGCGGCCGGCGAGGATACGGCCGGTGTGCTCGTCGACGATCATGACCTCGCCGTCGATGACGACGTAGTCCTTGTCCTTCTTGAAGAGTTCCTTGGCCTTGATCGCGTTGTTGAGGTAGCCGACGAGCGGGGTGTTCACCGACTCGTAGAGGTTGTCGATGCCCAGCCAGTCCTCGACCTTGGCGACGCCCGACTCGTGGATGCCGACGGTGCGCTTCTTCTCGTCGACCTCGTAGTCGCCGGTCTCCTCGATGCCCTTGAGCGGGTTGCCGGGCTCGCCCCGGGTGAGGCGGGTGACCAGCTTGGCGAAGTCGGCGTACCACTTGGTGGCCTGGTCCGCGGGACCGGAGATGATCAGCGGCGTACGGGCCTCGTCGACGAGGATGGAGTCGACCTCGTCGACACAGGCGAAGTTGTGGCCGCGCTGGACGAGCTCGTCCTGGGACCACGCCATGTTGTCGCGGAGGTAGTCGAAGCCGAACTCGTTGTTCGTGCCGTACGTGATGTCGCAGGCGTACTGCTCGCGGCGCTGGGCCGGCGTCATGTTCGCCAGGATGCAGCCGACGGTCAGGCCCAGGAACTTGTGGACGCGGCCCATCATCTCGGAGTCGCGCTCGGCCAGGTAGTCGTTCACCGTGATCAGGTGTACGCCCTTGCCGGACAGCGCGTTCAGGTAGGCCGGGAGCGTGCCGACGAGGGTCTTGCCCTCACCGGTCTTCATCTCGGCGACGTAGCCGAGGTGGAGGGCCGCGCCGCCCATGATCTGCACGTCGTAGTGGCGCTGGCCCAGCACGCGCTTGGCCGCCTCTCGGACGGTCGCGAACGCCTCCGGGAGCAGGTCGTCGAGGCTCTCGCCGTTGGCGTAGCGCTCCTTGTACTCCTCGGTGAGCGCCCGCAACTCGGCGTCGGAGAGGTTGACGAAGTCCTCTTCGATGGAGTTGACCTGGTCCGCGATGCGGTGCAGTTTGCGCAGGATCTTGCCTTCGCCTGCACGCATGAGCTTGTGGAAGACGGACACTGAGGCTGGTCTCCTTGCCGATCGGGCCCTGGCACTGGGTCTTGTCATGACTCGGGCACGGGCACGGCAGGTGGTCCCCACCGCAACGGCCATCGTAAGCGAGACCGCCCTCGCGAAGGGAGGCCCGCAGTGCCGGAGCCCCGCGCGCGCCCGTGACGCCTCCCGTACACAGAGAACGCACGAGGCCGCCGGAAGGTGCCGCCCCACCCGAAAAGTGTTCGCACGGGCCCGGGCGGGTCACCACAATTCCGTCATGGAGCCGATCACCCTGACCACCGACCGCCTGCGCCTGCGCCCCTTCACGGCCGCCGACGTGGACGCCGTCGACGCCGCCTGCCAGGACCCCGACATCCAGCGCTGGACGCAGGTGCCCTCGCCCTACACCCGCGCGGACGCCGAGCTCTTCGTCACCCGCCTCGTCCCGGACGGCTGGCGGGAGGACAAGGAGTACTCCTTCGCCGTCGAGCCCCTGGAGGGCGGGCCGCTGCTCGCCGCCGCCGGCCTGCACGCGAGGGGCGAGGGCGTGCGGGAGGTCGGCTTCTGGGGCACCAAGGAGCACCGCGGCCACGGCTACATGACGGAGGCCGTCGAGGCGCTGGCCCGCTGGGCCTTCACCTCCCTCGGCGTCCACCGCCTGCTGTGGCGCGCCGAGGTCGGCAACGCGCCCTCGCGCGCGGTGGCCGAGCGGGCCGGCTTCACCCTGGAGGGCGTCGAGCGGGCCGGACTGGTCAACAAGGGCACGGCCCGCGACGCCTGGATCGCCTCGCTGCTGCCCTCCGACCTCGGCCTGCCCTCGCCGCTGCCCTACCTGCCGGCGAAGGCCGGGGCGGAGTCCTGAGCCGGAGACGGGGCGGCGGTCCGAGCCGGAGACGGGCCGGGGCGGCGGTCCGAGCCGGAGACGGGCCGGGGCGGCGGTCCGAGCCGGAGACGGGGCGGGCAGGAAGGCCGGGCGCGCGGCCCCGGGGCGGGGCGGAAGGCCGGGCGCGCGGCCCGCGGGGCGGGCGCCCGGTGCCGCGCGCGGCGGCCGGCGCGGCCTCTCGTGGCGAATCCCGTGCCCGTTGTCAGTGCCGCGCTCTAAGGTGCGGATCATGACGATCGCCGCGCCTCGCCCCGCCGCCGAACTGTCCGCCGACGAAGCCCGCCGGATCGCCCTGCGGGCCCAGGGGTTCCTCGGAGCCCCCGACCGGCGGGGCGGGGTCAGGGGCGTGCTGCGGCACCTCGGGCAGGTCCAGCTGGACACCATCTCGGTCCTCGCCCGCTCGCACGAGCTGATCCCGTACGCGCGCCTGGGCGCCGTCGGCCGCCGCACCGTCGAGGACGCCTACTGGACCGAGGGCCACGCCTTCGAGTACTGGTCGCACGCCGCCTGCATCCTCCCCGTCGAGGAGTGGCCGCTGTTCGCCTTCCGCCGCCGCGCCTACCGCGACCGCCCCCACTGGGGCCACGAGCTGGCGGACGGCGCGTACGAGGCGGTGATCGCGCAGCTCAGGGCGGAGGGACCGCAGACCGCCACCGAGCTCGGCGGTGCCAAGAACAAGGGCGAGTGGTGGGACTGGTCCGATTCGAAGATCGCCGTCGAGCGGGCCCTGATGTACGGCGAGGTGGTGGTCACCGAGCGGCGCGGCTGGAAGCGGGTGTACGACCTGGCCGAGCGGGCCATCCCCGACGCGCTGCTCCACGACGACCTGGACGACCGGGAGTGCCTGCGCCGGCTCGTACGGCAGGCGGGCGAGGCGCTCGGCGTCGGCACCCGCGCGGACATCGCCGACTACCACCGGATCAAGACGGAGGCGTTCGACTCGGTGGTGGCGGACTCGGGCCTGGTCCCGGTGACGGTCGCGGGCTGGGGCAAACCGGCCTGGGCCGATCCGGCCGCGCTCGCGAGCGAGCCGCGCGGCCGGCACCGCACCACGCTGCTCTCGCCGTTCGACTCGCTGATCTGGGAGCGGGCCCGCACGGAGCGGATCTTCGGCTTCACCCACCGGCTCGAGGCGTATGTGCCCAAGCCGAAGCGGGTGTACGGGTACTTCGCGATGCCCGTCCTGTCCCGCGGCCGGCTGGTCGGCCGGGTGGACCCGGCGCGCGACGGCCGCACCCTGGTCGCCCGGCAGGTCTCCCTGGAGAGCGCCAAGGCGGTGCCCGCGGTGGCGCGCGCGCTCCGCGAGGCCGCCGAGTGGGTGGGCTGCGACGCGGTGGCCGTGGAGCGGGTGGACGCCCCGGAGCTCGCGCCCGAGCTGGTGAAGGCCCTCGCCTGAGGCCGCCCGTCCGCGGCGCGCCTCAGAGCGCCCTCAGAGCGCCCTCGGACCCCCTCGGACACCGTCGGACCACCTCAGCGGGCCTCAGCGGGTCTCAGCGGGCCTCAGCGGATCTCGAGGATCTTCTCCCGCATCGCGTAGACCACGGCTTCCATGCGGGAGTGCAACTGGAGCTTCTCCAGGATGTTGCGGACGTGGTTCTTCACCGTGTTCTCGGAGATGAACAGCTCCTTGGCGATGTCCCGGTTGTTCATCCCGGTCGCGACGAGCTTGAGGACCTCCAGCTCGCGGTCGGTCAGCCGGGGCGCGGGCACGAGCCGGCGCTCGTCGGTGCGCTGGATCATCGACTTGAACTCGGTCAGCAGCTTCGACGCCATCGAGGGGCTGATCTGCGACTGGCCGTCGGCGACCGCGCGGATCGCGGTGGCGACCTCGTCGGTGGAGATCTCCTTGAGGAGGTAGCCGGTCGCGCCCGCCTTGATCGCGTCGTAGAGGTCGGCCTCCTCGTCGCTGATCGTCAGCATGATGATCTTCGCGCTGGGCGCCACCTCCTTGATGGAGGTACACGCCTCGATCCCGCCGCGCTTGGGCATCCTGACGTCCATGAGGATGATGTCGGGAAGGAGATCCGCCGCCTTGTCGACGGCCTCGGCGCCGTCTCCCGCCTCTCCGACGACCTGGATGTCCTCCTCCTGCGCGAGGACGATCTCCAGACCGCGGCGGAAAAGGGCGTGATCGTCCACGACCAGAACCCGGATCGGCTCGTCCCGCGTCGCGCCGGTGGCCGAATCCGGTACCTCCGAATTCACCGTGCCGTGGGGCTCTCGCCCGCCGTGCACCGGCCCGAAGCCGTCCGCCATCGTTCCTCCCCCTGAAGGCCGTGGCCTGAAGTCGTTGTACTGATGCGCATTCGGTCTCCAACCACTGCTCGGGGAGCACCGGTTGGCGTGCACGCCATGATTTCATGCCCCGGCGACCGCGCGGTGATCCCGTGGTCGCACGGGGGGCGCGTACGGTCGCGCAGGGGTGCCCCTGGGAGCGCCGGGGGCGCTTCAGGGGCACCGATTCATGGTCTGCGGTGTGTCGAGACGGTGGGGTTGTTGTCGCGGTCTGCGGTGTGCGGTCTGCGGCCGGGGCTTCAGCCGCCGAGCGCACCGCCCGCGCCGCCGCCCTCGGCGAGCGGGTCGCTCTCGAGGTGGATGACGCCGTAGTCGTACGCGTGCCGCCGGTAGACGACACTGGGCTGCTTGGTGTCGGAGTCGACGAAGAGATAGAAGTCGTGCCCGACCAGCTCCATCTCGTAGAGCGCCTGGTCGAGCGTCATCGGTGCTGCCTTGTGGGTCTTCTCGCGGACCACCAGGGGGCCTTCGCCCTGGACCTCCAGGGAGCCCATCTTCGTGGTGGGCACACCGTCGGTCTCCTCGGACACCACCTGGCCGCTCCCGTTGAGCGCGGCGACGCCCGGCACCACGTCGGCGACCTCGGCGGCCGACAGCCTGCCCGAGCCACGGCGGGTGAACCGCTTGTCGTGCTGCTTGCGCAGTCGCGCCTCGAGCTTGCCGTGGGCGAGGTCGAGCGCTGCGTACGGGTCGCCTGCCGCCGCTTCCGCCCGGATCACCGGGCCTCGGGAGTGGAGGGTGATCTCCACGCGGTCGGACCGGTCGGCCTGCCGCGGATTGTGCTCCTTGGACACCTCGACGTCGAGGCTGATCACCTTGCCGTCGAGCTTCTGGATCTTCTCCAGGTTCAGCTTCTCGGCCACGTGCTTCCGGAACCGCTCGGGCACCTCGGTCTTGCGGCCCTTGACGACGATGTCCACGCAGAACTCCGTTCCCGGATCGCTCCGTCCGGCGCCTTGGCCGGCGAGCTTCTCCTTTTGCACCAGACCCCGGCGTTTACCGGAGTCTCGGACTGGCGACCTGACCTCCTCCTCCCCCGCCGACGGGCTCCCCATCCCACGAACCAGAGGTGAATTCGCCCTGAACTCCTGTCCGGTAGGCGCACCCGTGTATTCGGTGAGGCGTGGCATTCGCCATTCCTCACAACCGAACATAGCTCCTTCGGAGGGGTGTCGGCACCCGCTGGCCCCACTTACCTCCATTCGGGTGTTCTCACCTCTCATCACCTGCAACGACGCACCTTCCCCAGGAGTTCCGGTTTATTTCGAACGAGGCGGGAGAAGATGCGACTACCGCCGCAACAGGCTGTTCGAATAGCGCGTCCGCCGCCGCTCTCTCCGGACTGTCCGGTAATCCGGGATTGAACGGACGGTGTACGCGGTGACGGGCCGCCGCGAGTGCCCGCGCGGCCTCCGCGAGCGAGGCGCCGGTGGTCATCAGGTCGTCCACGAGCACCACCCGTCCGCCCTCCCGAGCGGCCTCGTCCAGGAGCCGCACCCCGTCCCGGCGTGCCTCCAGGGCCCCGGACAGGTTCGCGAGCCGGCCACGCGCCCCGAGGCCCGCCTGATCGGCCACCGGCCTGCGCTGCCGCAGCACCGGCAGCACCCTCACCGCCCGTCCGGACCGCCGCAGCCGTCCGGCAGCGGCGAGCGCGATCCGCCGGGTCGGAGCATGGCCACGGGCCCGCACGGAGCTCCGCGACGAGGGCACCGGCACGAGGAGCAGGGGCACGTCCCCGGTCGCGCCGAGGGGCCGTGCGGCGGCCTCCACGGCGGCGGCCAGCGTCTCGCCCAGGGGCCGGGCCAGCGGCAGCGCGCCGCGCTCCTTGTGCGCGACGAGCAGCGCGCGGACCGCGCCCTCGTACGGCACCGCGGCGTGCACCACGGGCAGCCCCCGCGGCTCGGGACTCGGCCGCACCCTGCGGGGCCCGGTCCCGCTCAGCTCGGCCGCGCACGGCGGGCACAGCGCCGTACGAGGTCTCCCGCAGCCTCCGCAGGAGACCGGCAGCATCAACCCGGCGAACTCGCGCCACCACCCCCGCATGGCTCCACTCTCCTCCTGCGGGCCGGCCGCGGCCACCCCTGTGGACAACCACCGGCGGCGGGCGCGGCGGGACGCGCCCGGCGGAGAAGAACGGTCAGCCGGGGTGGACCGGTCAGCCGGGGTAGACCGGGTGGCCGCCCTCCTTGACCATGGGCTGCCAGTTCGCGCCGGGCACCAGGCGGACGATGCCGTCCTGGTCGGAGTCCGCGACCACCGGGGCCTGCTCGCCGCCCGGCGCGGCCACGGCGGTCACCCCGTTCAGGCCCGGCAGGACCGACGAGGTCGACGTGGAGCCGTCCGTCTGCACGTACCGCACCTGCTGCACGCCACCGGTCTCCGTACCGACGACGACCAGCCGGCTGGGGCCGGCCCACGAGACGGCGGCGACCGACTCCAGGCGGGGCGCCGCGTTCTGCAGGTCCATGACGGAGACGGACGGCCGCCCGTCGACGTAGGAGCGCTCGACCCGCCCGATCTGGAGGGTGGTGCGCTCGTCCTTCGTCACGAGCAGGGCGATCCGCACGCCGTCGGCCGAGACCCGCAGCGACTCGACGCGGGCGCCGTCCTTCAGCCAGGGGGTGCTGACCTCGATCCGCTCGCCCTGGCCGCCCGGCACCATCCACAGGCGCGGCTTGACCCGGTTGCGGTCGGCGACCCACAGGTCGCCGCGCCCGTCCCAGCTCGGCGCCGACAGCCGGTCCTCGGGCCGCAGCGCGCTGCTGGTCACCACGGGTGCCGGAAGCTCCTCGTCCGCGGTGATGGAGCCGACGCGCAGCTCCCGCCCCTCGTTGAGGATCCCGGCGGCCCGGCTCTCCTCGCGGTCGACCGCCACGTACCGCAGCGGCGCGACGCCCTTGCCGAACGGCCCGGGCACCTCGGCCGGCGTGTCGGGCTGCTTGCCGCCGACCGACAGCATCCGCAGCTTGCCGTGCTCGTCGACGAAGTAGGGGTTCTCGCCGCGGCGCGGGTCGCGCACCGGCGAGTACTCGTCCATGGCCTGGCCCTTGCCCAGCAGGCACAGCGCCTTGCCGTCGCTGCCCTGGATCTCGACCTGCTCGACCCGTACCGACGTCAGGTCCCCGAGCGTGAACAGCAGTTGTGCCGCCATGCCCTTGCAGGCGAGGGCACTGACGTGGTCCGCCTTGGAGTTGAGCGGGACCTTCAGGGTCGACTGGTCGTCGGTCGTCAGCGTCCGGACACCCGCGCGCAGTTGCGTACCGGACGGGAAGCGCGAGTCGACGGCGGGGCTCAGCCAGCCCGTCGGGCCTTCGAGCAGCGCCTTGACGGTCTGGGTGACCGGGTCCATGCGGGTGACCGGGTCCTGCCGCTGCCGGATGTAGACGGGGTCGGCGACGACCCAGTTCTCGCCGGAGGCGAAGTAGTACTTGTTGACGGAGCGGTAGTTGCGCAGGAAGTCGGCCTCACCGAGGACCAGCCCCCTCGGCAGGCTGTCGATGCGCCATTCCTTGCCCTTGCCGTCCGCGGACGGCTGCTGCACCACGTGGATCGACTGGTTGAACTCGGCCGGTGCCTGCGGCTGGTACGCGCGGCTGGCGTCCACCGTCGCGATCCGCCGCCCGGAGATGGGATAGGTGCGCCCCTTGCTCTCGGGGTCGGTGAGGTGGTCGGCCTGGTCGCGGTCGGGGGCGTTGGTGAGCACCGTGATGCTCTCCTCCGGCCGCCAGGTCGCGGCGGCCCGCGACGTCAGGTACTTCCGTGCGGTGGCGAAACCGGGGTCGTCGCTCGTCATGGCCTCCAGGAAGCCGTCGACGATCTCGTCCGGGTCGGCGTTCTCGCGCGGCGCGACGGCGTACACGCGCACCTGCGAGTCACCCGCGTTGGACGCCTTCACCGCCTGCACGTCACCGCTGTCGGGCATGCTCGCGCAGCCGGCCACCAGCAGCGAACCGCAGGCCAGCAGCACCGTGCCGCGCACCGACCGTCCCCGCCCCAGGGCCTCCCGCTTCCCTCGAAGGTCAGCGCCCACCTGTTCCGTCCTCCCGCTCGGCGCGCGTCGACGCCATCGCCTCACCACCGTCGCCGCCCTCCCCCTCGGCGGGCCTGGCCACCACCCGGGCGCCGCTGCCCGGCAGGGCCGTCGGATCCGCCGCCGCCCGCGGCATCTGCCGGGGCGGTACGGGCAGGGCGGGGCGGTCCCCGCCAGGCTGGACCGGGACCGCCGCCAGCCGCCCGGCCGGACCGGAAGCACCGTCCCCGGCCCCGGCGCCCTTGGCCGCACCGGCGGCGGCCTGCGCGCGGTTGCGCCGCGAGTCGTCCGGCTCCAGCGGGATCGGGGAGCCGCGCAGCGGCTCGTCCGCCGTGCGCGGCAGGGTCAGCCGGAACTGCGAGCCGCCGCCCGGCTCGCCCCACGCCTGGAGCCAGCCGCCGTGCAGCCGGGCGTCCTCCACCGCGATCGACAGGCCCAGGCCCGTACCGCCGGTGGTCCGCGCGCGTGCCGGGTCGGCGCGCCAGAAGCGGTTGAACACGCGGGTCGCCTCGCCCGGCTTGAGGCCGACGCCGTAGTCGCGTACGGCGATGGCGACGGCCCCGCCGGCGGCGGCGAGGCGGACGATCACGTCCCGGCCCTCGCCGTGCTCGACGGCGTTCACGACCAGGTTGCGCAGCACCCGCTCGACCCGGCGGGCGTCCGCCTCGGCCACGACGGGCTGCTCGTCGCCGACGACGACGATCCGGCTGCCCTTGCGCTCGGCCAGCGGCTCGGCGCCGCCGATGACCCGTCGTACGACCTCGCGCAGGTCTATCGGTGCGGCCTCGAGCGCCGCGGCGCCCGCGTCGAAGCGGCTGATCTCCAGCAGGTCGGCGAGCAGCGACTCGAACCGGTCGAGCTGGTCGCCGAGCAGCTCCGCCGACCGGGCGGTGACCGGGTCGAAGTCGGCCCGGGCGTCGTGGATGACGTCGGCCGCCATCCGTACGGTCGTGAGCGGGGTGCGCAGCTCGTGGGAGACGTCCGAGACGAACCGCCGCTGCATCCGCGACAGGTCCTCCAGCTGCTGGATCTTCAGCTGGAGGTTCTGCGCCATCTTGTTGAACGCCTCGCCGAGGCGCGCGATGTCGTCCTCGCCGGTGACCTTCATCCGTTCCTGGAGCCGTCCCGCCGACAGCCGCTCGGCGATCCCGGCGGCCATCCGCACGGGCGTGACGACCTGCCGCACCACCAGCCACGCGATGGCGCCGAGCAGGACCACGACGAACAGGCCGGCCGTCGCCAGGGTGCCCTTGACCAGGGCGAGGGAGTCCTCCTCCTGGGTCAGCGGGAAGAGGTAGTACAGCTCGTACGGGATGCCGTCGGCGTCGTTGAGCCGCTTGCCGACCACGAGGCCGGGCTCGGACGCCTTGCCGCTGGTGTAGTGGATGCGGGCATAGGTCTGGAAGGTGCTGGTGCCCTGGGCGACGTTGTGCCGCAGGTCGGCGGGGATGCTGGTGGTCGGGTCGACCTCACCGGAGGCGCGGGCGCCACGGCTCGCGGTGTCGCCGGTCTCCAGGGAGAGCGCGACGACGTTGAACGCGCTCTGGCCGCCGCTGGCGAGCTGCTCGACGAGCGTGGAGCGCCAGTTCACCGACGCTCCGGTCCGGCCGCCGGTCTGGCCGCCCGGCGCGGGCGGCGTGGTCGCGGCCCGGTCCTGGGCGGCGGAGAACCCGCCGGCCGCCTGGCTCTGCGCGGCCTTCTCCTTGGCGTCGAGCAGGCCGTTGCGCACCTGCCCGATGACGACCAGGCCGAGGAGCAGCACCACGCCGAGCGACATCAGCAGGGTGCCCGCGACCACGCGCACCTGGAGGTTGCGCCGCCACAGCCGTACGGCGGGCAGCAGCGGCCGGCGCACCCAGCGCGCGAGGAGCCGGAACACCCGTCCGCCGGGTGTCCCGTCCTGGAGCAGACGGCCGAGACTCGAGCCCCCCCCGCCCCGGTCCGGCAGCCCGCCCCGTACGGACTCCCGGGTCCCCGGGCTTCGGAGCAGTACTGCCCGCACTCATGTCAGCTCGGTCCTGCCTTGTAACCGACACCGCGGACGGTCACGACGATCTCCGGGCGCTCGGGGTCCTTCTCGACCTTGGAACGCAGCCGCTGGACGTGCACGTTCACCAGACGGGTGTCGGCGGCGTGCCGGTACCCCCACACCTGCTCGAGGAGCACCTCGCGCGTGAACACCTGCCAGGGCTTGCGGGCCAGGGCGACGAGCAGGTCGAACTCCAGCGGCGTCAGGGCGATGGACTGCCCGTCCCGCTTCACGGAGTGGCCCGCCACGTCGATGACCAGGTCACCGATGGTCAGCTGCTCGGGCGCCGGCTCCTCCGACCTGCGCAGCCGCGCCCGGATGCGGGCGACGAGCTCCTTCGGCTTGAACGGCTTCACGATGTAGTCGTCGGCGCCGGACTCCAGGCCCACCACGACGTCCACGGTGTCGCTCTTGGCCGTGAGCATGACGATCGGCACCCCGGACTCGGCCCGGATGAGCCGGCACACCTCGATGCCGTCCCGGCCGGGCAGCATCAGGTCGAGCAGCACCAGGTCGGGCTTGGCCTCCCGGAAAGCCGCGAGCGCCTTGTCCCCGTCCGACACGAACGACGGCTCGAACCCTTCACCTCGCAGCACGATCCCGAGCATCTCGGCCAGTGCGGTGTCGTCGTCGACGACGAGAACGCGTCCCTTCATATCGACATCATCCCATTTCCGTATCAGTCTCAAGGCGGCTGGTGAGATACCTCACTGACCTGCGGTGACGGGCTGATGTCACCTTCAAGGGCCCCCGTGGTCGGCCTGCACCGTACCCCGTGCGCTCACAGCCGTACGAAAAGCGCGTCGTCCCGTGCTCCGTACGACGTCCGGCGCAAGATCGTCCACGCTCGCGAGGCGCAGGCCGACGTCATGCCCCGCGCGAACCGGACCTCGGCTCAGTCTGACCCCCGCCGCCCCCGGAGGGAAGCCGCGGAAGGAAAGCCCGGGCCCGGCCCGTCGGCGGAGCCCGCGTGGCACGATGGCTCCCGGCCCGCCGCGTCAGGCGGTCGGCCGCAGAGACCGAGCCGGTTCGCCGATCCGGCCCCGCGACCATTCCTCGAGGTGGACGACCGTGAACGACACTCCGGGCTGGGCCTCGCCCGGATCTGCTCCCTCCGACGGCCAGGACGGCGCCGGCGTGCCCCGGCCCTCCTCGCCCGGTGACGCGAACGACTCCGCCCCCCAGTGGTCCAAGGACCAGCCCCCCGCCGGGCAGTGGCAGCCGCCGACGCCACCCACGCACGACGCACCGCCCCCGACGCCCGCCCGCGCGCAGAGCGGGCCGGGCTGGGGCGCCCCGCCGCCGCACGGGCACTGGGGTCCGCCACCGGCCGCGAAGCCCGGCGTGATCCCGCTGAGGCCGCTCGGGCTCGGCGAGATCCTCGACGGGGCGGTGACGACCCTGCGCCGCCACTGGCAGACCGTGCTCACCATCACGGTCGTCGTCGCGGTGATCACCGAGGTCGCCAACATCCTCGTCCAGCGCTATCTCGTCGTGCCGCCGGAGCCGGTCCACCCGGACGCGAGCCCCGCCGAGGTGCTGGCGGCCGCCGGCGACACCGCGTCGTCCGCCCTGGTCGACTCGGCACCCGCGGCCCTCGTCGCGATCGCCGCCTCCCTGTTCAGCGCCGCCCTGCTGACGGTGGTGATGAGCCGGGCCGTCCTGGGCCGTCCCGTGACCCTGGCCGCGGCCTGGCAGGAGGCCCGCCCCCGTCTCCCGCAGCTGCTGGGGCTGACCCTGCTGCTGTCCGCGATGGCGGCGGGCATCATGCTCGTCGGCCTCCTGCCCGGCCTGCTCGCCCACCACACGGGCCTCACCCTCCTGGGCGCCCTCGCCGCTCTCGCCGTGACGACCTGGCTGGTGATCCGCTACAGCCTGGCCTCTCCCGCCCTCATGCTGGAGCGCGAAGGCGTGATGAAGTCCCTGAAGCGCTCCGCGAAACTGGTGCAGGGCTCCTGGTGGCGGATCTTCGGCGTCACGGTCCTCACCCAGATCATGGTCATCTTCTTCACCATGATCGTCGCGATCCCGTTCCTCGTCATCGCGGTGCTCGCGAGCGGCGACGGCATGGCCTCCCTGGACAGCACCACCTTCGAATACAGCTGGACGTACCTGATCATCATGGGCATCGGCGGAGTGATCGTCAGCGCGATCACCTACCCGATCGCCGCCGGGGTGACCGTCCTGCTCTACATCGACCAGCGCATCCGCCGCGAGGCCCTCGACCTCGAACTCGCCCGCGCCGCCGGACTTTCCGGCCACGGAGGCTGATGGCGTGACCAGCACGGGGGGCACGACCGGCGACGTACCGGTGGACGTCCCCCGCGTCCCCGCCCGGGAGGCGGCGGAGCGGGAACTGTCCGAGCCGATGTACCACGAGCACGATCCCAGCCTGCTCCAGCGCGGCCTCGACCGCTTCTGGGACTGGGTCGGCGGCCTCTTCGACACCGCCTCCCGGGCCACACCGGGAGGCGTCGTCGGTCTCGTGGCCGTCGTCATCTTCGTGCTCGCCGTGATCGCCGCTCTCTGGTGGCGCCTCGGCACCCCCGGCCCCGCCCCCACCGGCGGCGGCGACTCCCTCTTCCACGAAGGCCCCCGCACGGCCGCCGAACACCGGGCCGCCGCCGCCCGGCACGCCTCCGCCGGCCGGTGGAACCAGGCCGTCCAGGAGCGCATGCGGGCGATCGTCCGCTCCCTGGAGGAACGCGCCCTGCTGGACCCGCGCCCCGGCCGCACCGCCGACGAGGCGGCGGCCGAAGCCGCCCGGTCCCTGCCCGCCCACGGCGACGGCCTGCGCGCGGCCGCCCGTGCCTTCGACGACGTCACGTACGGCGGCCGCACCGCGGACGAGGCCGCGTACCGCCGCATCGAGCAGCTGGACACCGCCGTGGAGCGGGCCAGGCCGGACCTCAGCGCAGCCACCACCACGGCCGCCTTCACGGAGGCACCCCGATGAGCCGGCCGGTCACCAGCCCCACCTCGACCTCCCTCAGCCCCCGCCAGATCTGGACCCGCGCGCGCGGCACCCTCCTGATCCTCGCCCTGCTGCTCATCGGCGGCGTCCTCCTCGCCACGATGCGCTCCGGCGGCCACCACGGCCGCCTGGACCCCCGCTCCGCAGCGCCCCAGGGCAGCCGCGCCGTCGCCGAACTCCTCAAGGCGCAGGGCGTCACCCTCACCGTGACCGACACCCTCGCCGAGGCGACCGCCGCGACCGGCGCCGGCACGACCCTCCTCGTCACCACTCCGGACCTGCTGACCGGCGCACAGCAGTCCGCCCTGCACGCGGCGATGACCGGCTCGGCCGGCCGCACCGTCCTCCTCGGACCCGGCGCCCCCTCCCTCGGGACGCTCGCCCCCGGCGTCAGAACCGAGCTCAGCACCACCGTCTCCGCCCTGGAACCCGCCTGCGCCCTCCCGGCCGCCACCCGCGCCGGCAGCGTCGACCTGGGCGGCGAGCGGTACGTCACCGGGACGACCACCGCCGACGCCTGCTACCCCTCCGACGGCCTGCCGACCCTGGTGCGCCTCCCCGGCACCGGCTCCGGCGACACGGTCCTCCTCGGCTCCGCCGAACTCCTCACCAACAAGCGTCTCGCCCGGCAGGGCAACGCCTCCCTGGCCCTTCAACTCCTCGGCTCCCGCCCTCATCTCGTCTGGTACCTCCCTTCGCTCGCCGACGCACCCGCCGACTCCGGCTCCCCAGGCGACACCACCGGCACCTTCCTCGGCCTGATCCCCTCGGGCTGGCTGTGGGGCACCCTCCAGCTCGCCGTCGCGGCGCTGCTCGCCGCGATCTGGCGCGGCCGCCGCCTCGGCCCCCTGGTGCCCGAACGCCTCCCGGTCGCCGTCCGCGCCTCCGAGGCCACCGAGGGCCGCGCCCGCCTCTACCGCAGGGCCGACGCCCGCGACCGCGCGGCGACCGTCCTGCGCACCGCGACCCGTGGCCGGATCGCCCCGCTGCTCGGCGTCCCGGCCCAGGACGCCCACTCCCCCGATCTCCTCCTCCCCGCACTCTCCGCGCGGTTCCCCGCGGCCGCCGCGAACCACCGGGACCTCCTCTTCGGCCCGGCCCCCACCGACGACGCCACCCTCATCCGCCTCGCGGACCAACTCGACGCCCTCGAAAGAGAGGTACGCACCCCATGAGCGCCCCGACCCCCGAGACCGCGACGAGCCCGGACAGCGCCCGCGCCTCCCTGGAGGCCCTGCGCACCGAGATCGGGAAGGCCGTGGTCGGCCAGGACCCGGCCGTCACCGGTCTCGTCGTCGCTCTGCTCTGCCGGGGCCACGTCCTGCTGGAAGGCGTTCCCGGCGTCGCCAAGACCCTCCTGGTGCGGACGCTCGCCGCGGCCCTCGAACTCGACACCAAGCGGGTCCAGTTCACCCCGGACCTGATGCCGAGCGATGTCACCGGCTCCCTCGTCTACGACGCCCGGACCGCGGAGTTCTCCTTCCAGCCCGGCCCCGTCTTCACCAACCTGCTGCTCGCCGACGAGATCAACCGCACGCCTCCAAAGACCCAGTCCTCCCTCCTGGAGGCCATGGAGGAACGCCAGGTCACCGTCGACGGCACGCCCCGTCCACTGCCCGAGCCGTTCCTCGTCGCCGCCACGCAGAACCCGGTCGAGTACGAGGGCACCTATCCGCTGCCCGAGGCCCAACTCGACCGCTTCCTGCTGAAACTGACGGTCCCGCTGCCCTCACGCGAGAACGAGATCGACGTCCTCACCCGCCACGCCCGGGGCTTCGACCCGCGCGACCTGAAGGCCGCCGGAGTCCGCCCCGTGGCCGGCGCCGCCGAGCTGGAGGCGGCTCGTGCAGCGGTCGCCGAGGTGACGGTCTCCGCCGAGATCGCCGGCTATGTCGTCGATATCTGTCGTGCCACGCGCGAATCCCCCTCGCTCGCCCTCGGCGTCTCCCCCCGAGGTGCCACCGCTCTGCTCTCCACGGCCCGCGCCTGGGCCTGGCTCACCGGCCGGGACTACGTCACCCCGGACGATGTGAAGGCCCTGGCCCTGCCGACCCTGCGCCATCGCATCCAACTGCGGCCCGAGGCCGAGATGGAGGGAGTCACCTCCGACTCCGTCCTCCACTCGATCCTGGCCCACGTCCCCGTACCCCGCTGAGAACGGCGCCCCCATGGCCCTCACCGGACGAACCGCCCTGCTCGCCGCCATCGGATCGCTCCCCGTGGGCATCCTCGCCCCCAGCTGGGCCGGAATGCTCGCGGTGAACGCGCCCCTCACACTCGCAATTCTGTGCGACTACGCCATGGCCGCGCCAGTGCGAACGCTCCAGTTCACCCGAACCGGTGATACGTCTGTTCGACTGGGTGACGCGGCCGAAGTGCAGCTCACGGTCGCCAACCCGTCCCGCCGCCGTCTCCGCGCGCAGCTGCGCGACGCCTGGCCGCCGAGCGGCGCCCAGGCTCCCGCGCGGCAGAAGCTGACCGTTCCCGCCGGTGAGCGCCGCCGCGTCACGACGGCCCTGCGCCCCACCCGCCGCGGCGACCGCCGCGCCGAACGCGTCACGGTCCGCTCCTACGGCCCGCTGGGCCTCGCCGCCCGCCAGGGCAACCACGAGGTCCCCTGGACCGTCCGCGTCCTGCCGCCGTTCACCAGCCGCAAGCACCTGCCTTCGCGTCTGGCCCGCCTGCGCGAACTCGACGGCCGCACCAGTGTCCTCACGCGCGGCGAGGGCACCGAGTTCGACAGCCTCCGCGAGTACGTCCCGGGCGACGACACCCGCTCCATCGACTGGCGGGCCACCGCCCGCCAGACAGAGGTCGCCGTGCGCACGTGGCGTCCCGAACGCGACCGCCACATCCTCATCGTCCTCGACACAGGCCGGACTTCGGCCGGTCGCGTCGGCGACGTTCCCCGCCTCGACGCCTCGATCGACGCGGCCCTGCTCCTCACCGCGCTGGCCTCCCGCGCCGGCGACCTCGTCGACCTCCTCGCCTACGACCGCCGTCTGCGCGCGCATGTCCAGGGCCGCTCGGCAGGCGACGTCCTGCCCGCCGTGGTGGACGCGCTGGCCCCGCTGGAACCCGAACTCGTCGAGACCGACGCCCGCGGCCTGGCGGCCACCGCGCTGGCCCGCGCCCCACGCCGCTCCCTGATCGTCCTGCTCACCGGCCTGGACGCCGCCCCGGTGGAGGAAGGACTCCTCCCCGTCCTGCCTCAGCTCACCCGGCGCCACACGCTCCTGGTTGCCTCTCCGTCCGACCCGCACGTCGACCGTATGGCCACGGCCCGCGGCACCATCGACGGCGTCTACGAGGCTGCCGCCGCGACGCAGTCCCAGTCCCAGCGCCTGCGCACCGCCGAACAGCTCCAGCGGCATGGCGTCACGGTCGTGGACGCCACCCCCGACGACTTGGCGCCGGCCCTCGCAGACGCCTACCTGGCCTTGAAGGCAGCCGGTCGGCTCTGAGCGCTCAGGACCTCTTCCCGGGGAGGAGGTCCGTGGCCGACCGGGTCGTGAACGCAGAAAAGCCCCGCACCATAAGGTGCGGGGCTTTCCCACAATGATTGTTCGGCGGTGTCCTACTCTCCCACAGGGTCCCCCCTGCAGTACCATCGGCGCTGAAAGGCTTAGCTTCCGGGTTCGGAATGTAACCGGGCGTTTCCCTAACGCTATGACCACCGAAACACTATGAAGTTGAACCGCCGCGCCCCTGACCAATAGGGGGGCGTGTTCGTTACTTCAGAACTAACACAGTGGACGCGAGCAACTGAGGACAAGCCCTCGGCCTATTAGTACCGGTCAGCTCCACCCATTACTGGGCTTCCACATCCGGCCTATCAACCCAGTCGTCTACTGGGAGCCTTACCCTCTCAAGGAGGTGGGAATACTCATCTCGAAGCAGGCTTCCCGCTTAGATGCTTTCAGCGGTTATCCCTCCCGAACGTAGCCAACCAGCCATGCCCTTGGCAGGACAACTGGCACACCAGAGGTTCGTCCGTCCCGGTCCTCTCGTACTAGGGACAGCCCTTCTCAATATTCCTACGCGCACAGCGGATAGGGACCGAACTGTCTCACGACGTTCTAAACCCAGCTCGCGTACCGCTTTAATGGGCGAACAGCCCAACCCTTGGGACCGACTCCAGCCCCAGGATGCGACGAGCCGACATCGAGGTGCCAAACCATCCCGTCGATATGGACTCTTGGGGAAGATCAGCCTGTTATCCCCGGGGTACCTTTTATCCGTTGAGCGACGGCGCTTCCACAAGCCACCGCCGGATCACTAGTCCCGACTTTCGTCCCTGCTCGACCCGTCGGTCTCACAGTCAAGCTCCCTTGTGCACTTACACTCAACACCTGATTGCCAACCAGGCTGAGGGAACCTTTGGGCGCCTCCGTTACCCTTTGGGAGGCAACCGCCCCAGTTAAACTACCCATCAGACACTGTCCCTGATCCGGATCACGGACCCAGGTTAGACATCCAGCACGACCAGAGTGGTATTTCAACGGCGACTCCACCATGACTGGCGTCACGGCTTCAAAGTCTCCCACCTATCCTACACAAGCCGAACCGAACACCAATATCAAACTGTAGTAAAGGTCCCGGGGTCTTTCCGTCCTGCTGCGCGAAACGAGCATCTTTACTCGTAGTGCAATTTCACCGGGCCTATGGTTGAGACAGTCGAGAAGTCGTTACGCCATTCGTGCAGGTCGGAACTTACCCGACAAGGAATTTCGCTACCTTAGGATGGTTATAGTTACCACCGCCGTTTACTGGCGCTTAAGTTCTCAGCTTCGCCCACCCGAAAGTGAGCTAACCGGTCCCCTTAACGTTCCAGCACCGGGCAGGCGTCAGTCCGTATACATCGCCTTACGGCTTCGCACGGACCTGTGTTTTTAGTAAACAGTCGCTTCTCGCTGGTCTCTGCGGCCACCCCCAGCTCACGGAGTAAATCCGATCACCAGGCGTGGCCCCCCTTCTCCCGAAGTTACGGGGGCATTTTGCCGAGTTCCTTAACCATAGTTCACCCGAACGCCTCGGTATTCTCTACCTGACCACCTGAGTCGGTTTAGGGTACGGGCCGCCATGAAACTCGCTAGAGGCTTTTCTCGACAGCATAGGATCATCCACTTCACCACAATCGGCTCGGCATCAGGTCTCAGCCTTAATGTGTGACGGATTTGCCTATCACACGGCCTACACCCTTACCCCGGGACAACCACCGCCCGGGCTGGACTACCTTCCTGCGTCACCCCATCGCTTACCTACTACCACCTTGGGTCAGCGGCTCCACCACTCCCCTTTGCCCGAAGGCTCCGGGGCGGCTTCACGGCCTTAGCATTAATGGATTCGATATTGGGCGTTTCAAAGCGGGTACCGGAATATCAACCGGTTGTCCATCGACTACGCCTGTCGGCCTCGCCTTAGGTCCCGACTTACCCTGGGCAGATCAGCTTGACCCAGGAACCCTTAGTCAATCGGCGCACACGTTTCTCACGTGTGTATCGCTACTCATGCCTGCATTCTCACTCGTGAACCGTCCACAACTCGCTTCCGCGGCTGCTTCACCCGGCACACGACGCTCCCCTACCCATCACAGCCTCCGTTGGGAGTATTGCTGCAATGACACGACTTCGGCGGTACGCTTGAGCCCCGCTACATTGTCGGCGCGGAATCACTTGACCAGTGAGCTATTACGCACTCTTTCAAGGGTGGCTGCTTCTAAGCCAACCTCCTGGTTGTCTCTGCGACTCCACATCCTTTCCCACTTAGCGTACGCTTAGGGGCCTTAGTCGATGCTCTGGGCTGTTTCCCTCTCGACCATGGAGCTTATCCCCCACAGTCTCACTGCCGCGCTCTCACTTACCGGCATTCGGAGTTTGGCTAAGGTCAGTAACCCGGTAGGGCCCATCGCCTATCCAGTGCTCTACCTCCGGCAAGAAACACACGACGCTGCACCTAAATGCATTTCGGGGAGAACCAGCTATCACGGAGTTTGATTGGCCTTTCACCCCTAACCACAGGTCATCCCCCAGGTTTTCAACCCTGGTGGGTTCGGTCCTCCACGAAGTCTTACCTCCGCTTCAACCTGCCCATGGCTAGATCACTCCGCTTCGGGTCTTGAGCGTGCTACTGAAACGCCCTGTTCGGACTCGCTTTCGCTACGGCTTCCCCACACGGGTTAACCTCGCAACACACCGCAAACTCGCAGGCTCATTCTTCAAAAGGCACGCAGTCACGACGCATTGAGTAAACTCAATGCGCGACGCTCCCACGGCTTGTAGGCACACGGTTTCAGGTACTATTTCACTCCGCTCCCGCGGTACTTTTCACCATTCCCTCACGGTACTATCCGCTATCGGTCACCAGGGAATATTTAGGCTTAGCGGGTGGTCCCGCCAGATTCACACGGGATTTCTCGGGCCCCGTGCTACTTGGGTGTCTCTCAAGCAAGCCGCTGATGTTTCGTCTACGGGGGTCTTACCCTCTACGCCGGACCTTTCGCATGTCCTTCGACTACACCAACGGTTTCTGACTCGCCTCACAACCGGCAGACTGTGAAAGAGAGATCCCACAACCCCGCATGCGCAACCCCTGCCGGGTATCACACGCATACGGTTTGGCCTCATCCGGTTTCGCTCGCCACTACTCCCGGAATCACGGTTGTTTTCTCTTCCTGAGGGTACTGAGATGTTTCACTTCCCCTCGTTCCCTCCACATGCCCTATGTGTTCAGGCATGGGTGACAGCCCATGACGACTGCCGGGTTTCCCCATTCGGAAACCCCCGGATCAAAGCCTGGTTGACGGCTCCCCGGGGACTATCGTGGCCTCCCACGTCCTTCATCGGTTCCTGGTGCCAAGGCATCCACCGTGCGCCCTTAAAAACTTGGCCACAGATGCTCGCGTCCACTGTGTAGTTCTCAAGCAACGACCAGCCACCCATCACCCCACCACATACGCGGCGAGTTCACTGGGGCCGGCATCGCGAAGGCAAGACCTTTCGGCCGTACCCTCAGATACCCAACAACGTGCCAAGCACGACCTTCTCGGTTCAGCCCGTGTTCCACGCCGAAGCAGTACTAACAGGAGACTCTGAAGAATCGCGCCAACTAATCAACGTTCCACCCATGAGCTGACCGTGCAGAACGTTTGCCTGCAATCGGTACTGTGCTCCTTAGAAAGGAGGTGATCCAGCCGCACCTTCCGGTACGGCTACCTTGTTACGACTTCGTCCCAATCGCCAGTCCCACCTTCGACAGCTCCCTCCCACAAGGGGTTGGGCCACCGGCTTCGGGTGTTACCGACTTTCGTGACGTGACGGGCGGTGTGTACAAGGCCCGGGAACGTATTCACCGCAGCAATGCTGATCTGCGATTACTAGCAACTCCGACTTCATGGGGTCGAGTTGCAGACCCCAATCCGAACTGAGACCGGCTTTTTGAGATTCGCTCCGCCTCGCGGCATCGCAGCTCTTTGTACCGGCCATTGTAGCACGTGTGCAGCCCAAGACATAAGGGGCATGATGACTTGACGTCGTCCCCACCTTCCTCCGAGTTGACCCCGGCGGTCTCCTGTGAGTCCCCATCACCCCGAAGGGCATGCTGGCAACACAGGACAAGGGTTGCGCTCGTTGCGGGACTTAACCCAACATCTCACGACACGAGCTGACGACAGCCATGCACCACCTGTATACCGACCACAAGGGGGGCACTATCTCTAATGCTTTCCGGTATATGTCAAGCCTTGGTAAGGTTCTTCGCGTTGCGTCGAATTAAGCCACATGCTCCGCTGCTTGTGCGGGCCCCCGTCAATTCCTTTGAGTTTTAGCCTTGCGGCCGTACTCCCCAGGCGGGGAACTTAATGCGTTAGCTGCGGCACCGACGACGTGGAATGTCGCCAACACCTAGTTCCCAACGTTTACGGCGTGGACTACCAGGGTATCTAATCCTGTTCGCTCCCCACGCTTTCGCTCCTCAGCGTCAGTAATGGCCCAGAGATCCGCCTTCGCCACCGGTGTTCCTCCTGATATCTGCGCATTTCACCGCTACACCAGGAATTCCGATCTCCCCTACCACACTCTAGCCTGCCCGTATCGGATGCAGACCCGGGGTTAAGCCCCGGGCTTTCACACCCGACGTGACAAGCCGCCTACGAGCTCTTTACGCCCAATAATTCCGGACAACGCTTGCGCCCTACGTATTACCGCGGCTGCTGGCACGTAGTTAGCCGGCGCTTCTTCTGCAGGTACCGTCACTTTCGCTTCTTCCCTGCTGAAAGAGGTTTACAACCCGAAGGCCGTCATCCCTCACGCGGCGTCGCTGCATCAGGCTTTCGCCCATTGTGCAATATTCCCCACTGCTGCCTCCCGTAGGAGTCTGGGCCGTGTCTCAGTCCCAGTGTGGCCGGTCGCCCTCTCAGGCCGGCTACCCGTCGTCGCCTTGGTGAGCCGTTACCTCACCAACAAGCTGATAGGCCGCGGGCTCATCCTTCACCGCCGGAGCTTTCCAGTCTCGGAGATGCCTCCGCGACTCGTATCCGGTATTAGACCCCGTTTCCAGGGCTTGTCCCAGAGTGAAGGGCAGATTGCCCACGTGTTACTCACCCGTTCGCCACTAATCCACCCCGAAGGGCTTCATCGTTCGACTTGCATGTGTTAAGCACGCCGCCAGCGTTCGTCCTGAGCCAGGATCAAACTCTCCGTGAATGTTTACCGGTAATCCGGTCGAACACCACGAGAGCGGAACGGTCCGGAGGAATAGTCCGTACCGTTCACAGCGTCCTCGCTGTGTGCCACCCCGTGGGGTGGACTTTTTCAAAGGAACCTCGACCATCCGAAGATGGACGGGGTATCAACTAATCTGGCGTTGATTTTTGGCACGCTGTTGAGTTCTCAAGGTGCGGACGCTTCCTTTGTACTCACCCTCGCGGGCTTTCCTCCGGGCGCTTCCTTCGTTTCCGACTCTATCAGATCTTTCCGATCCGATTTCCTCGGTGCTTTCCGGGTCCTATTCGACTTTCGTCGTTTCGGGCCTTTCCAGCGGCTCCGACTTTATCAGATTCATTTCCGTCGACCTAATCGGTGACTTCGTGATTCGGATAAGGAATCGGAGTGGTTCCGTCGTCATTTCACTTCCGACCGGAACAAGGAGATTCTATCTCGGCCTCCGGGGGCTTGTCCAGCTCCCCAGGCAACCGTTGAAATCTACCTCCCCACGCCACCCGTGTCAACGGGTTTGGCGGGCGAAGAGGAGACTAGCAGGTCAGCGGAGTGCTCCGCACATCCGGCTGTGTCGGCCCGCTTCAGGCGGCGGTGGGCAGCTCCGCGGTGCGGTCGGCCTCGGCCACGTCGCCCGTGGCGCCGGCGCGGGCCGCGCGGCCGCCGAGGACGTAGACGTACGCGAGGAAGGCCAGCTCGGCGGCGACGCCGATGGTGACGCGGGCCCAGGTCGGCAGGCCGGACGGGGTGACGAAGCCTTCGATGAGGCCCGAGACGAACAGGACGAGGGCGAGGCCGACGGCCATGCCGATCGCGGCGCGGCCCTGCTGGGCGAGCGCGGCACGGCGGGTGGTCGGGCCCGGGTCGACCACCGTCCAGCCGAGGCGGAGCCCGGTGCCGGCGGCGACGAAGACGGCGGTCAGTTCGAGGAGGCCGTGCGGGAGGACCAGGCCGAGGAAGACGTCGAGGCGCCCCGCGGAGGCCATCAGGCCGATGCCGACGCCCAGGTTGAGCATGTTGACGAAGAGGACCAGCAGCACCGGAAGTCCGAGGAAGGCGCCGAGGACCAGGCACAGGGCTGCGGCCTGGGCGTTGTTCGTCCACACCTGGGCGGCGAAGGAGGCCGCCGGGTGGCTGGAGTAGTAGGTCTCGTACTGGCCGCCGGGGCGTGTCATCTCGCGGAGCTCGGCGGGGGCGCCGAGCGCGGACTGGACCTCCGGGTGGGTGCCGATCCACCAGCCGATGAGGGCCGCGAGGAGGGTGGAGAGGACCGCGGTCGGCACCCACCAGTGGCGGGAGCGGTAGACGGCGGCGGGGAAACCGGTGGTCAGGAACCCGGTCGCGTCGCGCCAGGAGGCGCGGCGGGCGCCGGTGACGGCGGCGCGGCCGCGGGCGACGAGCTGGGTGAGCCGGGCCGTGAGCATCGGGTCGGGCGCGCTGGACTGGATCAGGGAGAGGTGGGTGGCCGTGCGCTGGTAGAGGGCGACGAGTTCGTCGGCCTCGGCTCCGGTGAGGCGTCGGCCGCGTCGCAGCAGGTGGTCGAGGCGGTCCCATTCGGCGCTGTGGGCGGTGACGAAGACGTCGAGGTCCATGATCGGCTGCTGCTCCAGGCACTGGTGCGTACGGATGCACAGGGATGCGTACGGGTGGGGTGCGTACGGGTGCGTACCACCGCGGCTTCTGCTGCTTCCTACTGCTGCGGCGCGCTGCCGGTCAGCTTGGCAGACTGGCGTTCGGACGGGGATCGGCAGGGCGAGGAAGGGTGGGTGCCGTGAGCGGGGTGGTGACGGGAGACGCCGTCTATCTGGGGTTGCAGCCCGCGCGGCTGCCGAGCCGGGCGCTGGCGCTGCTGCTCGACCTCGTCGTGGTGTGGGCGGGCTATCTGCTGATCGGTGTCGGGCTCGCGTTCGCCACGGCGTCGCTGGACGAGGCGGCGACGACGGCGCTCGCCATCGCGTCCTTCGTGCTGGTGCTGGTCGGAGTTCCGATCGCGGTGGAGACCCTGTCGCACGGGCGGTCGCTCGGGAAGCTGGTGTGCGGGCTGCGGGTCGTACGGGAGGACGGCGGGCCGATCCGGTTCCGGCACGCGTTGGTGCGCGGGGCGATGGGCGTCGTGGAGCTGCTGATGACGTTCGGGGTCGTGGCGTGCGTCGCGTCGCTGGTGTCCGAGCGGGGACGTCGGCTCGGGGACGTGTTCGCCGGGACGCTGGTGGTGCGGGAGCGGGTGGCGCCGGCCGCGGGCGGGGTGGTGCCGCCTCCGCCGCCGTGGCTGGTGGGGCGGTTCGCCGGGCTCGATCTGTCCGCGGTGCCGGACGGTCTGTGGCTGGAGGCGCGCCAGTACTTGATGCGGGCGGGACAGTTGGATCCGGCGGTCGGGCAGCGGCTGGCGGAGCGGCTGGCCGATGAGCTGGTGGCGCGGACGGGGGCGCCCGCTCCGGCGGGCGTGCCGGCCGGCGCGTATCTGGCAGGGGTGGTGGCGGAGCGGCAGGCGCGCGAGGCGCGGCGGGCGTTCGCTCCGGGCGGGGCGCCTGCCCCCGCGCCGACGGCGCCCTCGGCCGCGGGGCCCTGGCTCCCGGCGGCTCCCGCGCCCGTGGCTCCGGTTGCTCCGGTTGCTCCGGCTGCACCGACCGCACCGGCCGCACCGGCGGTCACGGGAGCGGTACCGGCGGCTCCCGCCGCACCGGCCGGGCCTGCGGGTCCTGCCTCGCCTGCCGGTCAGGCGGCTCCCGGGGCTTCTTCTCCGGCGCCGCGGGCGACCGGGTTCGCGCCGCCGGCCTGAGGTCCGGCGGCGGTCAGAAGGTGTTCGGCGGGGTGTCGAGCTCTTCGAGTTCGATGCCCGGGGCGGAGAGGACCACGTCACCGGCGAGGTGGACGGTGTGCCGCTCCCCCGTGTCCAGGGCGCTGACCTGGTACTCGTCCACGATCAGGGGCCCGTTGTCAGTGGCGTGCGCTTCACTCTTCACCAGGGCCCAGGACTGGTCGACCGTCAGGGGGGCGAGGACGGGATCCGTGAAGGCGACGAGCCGGACGCGGGTCTCGGGGGAATCGGGGGTGAGGCGCAGGAGCCGGGAGATCGCGACGAGGAACGCCGGGGACGTGCCGGTGAAGGCGTGGGCGCGCACATTGCCTTCGGTGGCGTGGGTTCCGGTGGGGTCGGTACGGACCCAGGTGACGCCGTCGAGGGCGGCGCCGCGGACCTGCCACTGCGCGGCGTGGAGTTCGAGGCGGATGGGGCGGCCCCGGTCGTCGACGGCCAGGTCGACGGAGCCGGCCAGGTCGCCGGAGGGGGTGGTGATGCGGGAGACGTAGCGCCAGCCGGAGGGGCCGGGCGCGCAGTGGAAGTGTTCTTCGCCGAGGGGGGTGTGATCGTGCGGATCGTGGAGCGAATAGCGGCCGCGGGGCATGGGTCCTCGGGTGCGTCCTGAAGCGGTGGTCGAAGACGGGGCAGGCCCCCGGCACGGGGGTGCGGGGGCCTGCTCGTTCCGCTGAGGGATCCTGCGACGGGCGGGTGCGGTGCGTTCCGTCACCCGCCGGTCGTGGGGATCAGTAGCGGTAGTGGTCCGGCTTGTACGGGCCCTCGACCTTGACGCCGATGTACTCGGCCTGCTCCGGGCGGAGGGTCGTCAGCTTGACGCCGAGGGCGTCGAGGTGGAGGCGGGCGACCTTCTCGTCGAGGTGCTTCGGGAGCACGTAGACGTCGGTCGGGTACTCCTCCGGCTTGGTGAAGAGCTCGATCTGGGCCAAAGTCTGGTCCGCGAAGGAGTTCGACATCACGAAGGACGGGTGACCGGTCGCGTTGCCGAGGTTGAGCAGGCGGCCCTCGGACAGGACGATCAGGACCTTGCCGTCGGGGAAGGTCCAGGTGTGCACCTGCGGCTTGACCTCGTCCTTGACGACGCCGGGGATCTTCGCCAGACCGGCCATGTCGATCTCGTTGTCGAAGTGGCCGATGTTCCCGACGATGGCCTGGTGCTTCATCCGGGCCATGTCCGAGGCCATGATGATGTCCTTGTTGCCCGTGGTCGTGATGAAGATGTCGGCCGTCTCGACGACCTCGTCCAGCGTCGTGACCTGGTAGCCGTCCATCGCCGCCTGCAGGGCGCAGATCGGGTCGATCTCGGTGACGATGACACGGGCGCCCTGGCCGCGCAGCGACTCGGCACAGCCCTTGCCGACGTCGCCGTAGCCGCAGACGACGGCGGTCTTGCCGCCGATGAGGACGTCGGTGGCGCGGTTGATGCCGTCGATCAGGGAGTGGCGGCAGCCGTACTTGTTGTCGAACTTCGACTTCGTCACGGCGTCGTTCACGTTGATCGCCGGGAACAGCAGGGTGCCGGCCTGCATCATCTCGTAGAGGCGGTGGACACCGGTGGTGGTCTCCTCCGTCACGCCGCGGATCTCGGACGCCAGCTGGGTCCACTTCTGCGGGTTCTCGGAGAGGGTGCGGTTGAGGAGCTGGAGGATGTAGGCGTACTCCTCGCTGTCCGCGGTCGACGGGTCCGGGGCGGAGCCGGCCTTCTCGAACTCGACGCCCTTGTGGACGAGGAGGGTGGCGTCACCACCGTCGTCGAGGATCATGTTCGGGCCGCCGGTCGGGGTGTTCGGCCAGGTCAGGGCCTGCTCCGTGCACCACCAGTACTCCTCCAGGGTCTCGCCCTTCCAGGCGAAGACCGGAACGCCCTGCGGGTTCTCCGGGGTGCCGTTGGGGCCGACGGCGATGGCCGCGGCGGCGTGGTCCTGGGTGGAGAAGATGTTGCAGGAGGCCCAGCGGACCTCGGCGCCGAGGGCGACCAGGGTCTCGATGAGGACGGCGGTCTGCACGGTCATGTGCAGGGAGCCGGTGATGCGGGCTCCGGCGAGCGGCTGCTGCTCGGCGTACTCGCGGCGGATCGACATCAGACCGGGCATCTCGTGCTCGGCGAGGGTGATCTCCTTGCGGCCGAACGCGGCCAGGGACAGGTCGGCGACCTTGAAGTCCTGATGGGCGACAGTCGTCATGACTGGAGCTGCTCCTCGTGGATCGGTTTCGAGGGTCGAGTGGGCACCTGGCACCGCGGCTGTCGGCGACTCGGGCATACGAATGCCCGGGTGCTCCCGCGGTGCAGTCGTCGGAGGCCCTCTCTCCCTCGGCCGGTCCATGCGCGGACCGCCCGACCGCCATCAGCAGCGACGTCTGGCTCCTCTCGAATCTACACCGATCGGCGCAGTGACCCACAGTGGCCCGGGGTCGGACGGGGTCACGGAGGCGTCCGGTTCCGGCCCGTCGGCGGCCCGCGGATAGGGTGCGGGCCGGAACCGTGCCGGGAGGGGTAGTGACGATGAGACCGGTGAGACCGGCGAGAGCGGGGCGGGGCCTGCGGATCGCCGGATGGGTGCTCCTGCCGCTGGGCGCGCTGCTGCTGGCCGGGGGCCTGGTGCTGCGGAGCGCGTATCCCGCCCACCGGGTGCCCGGCGCGTCCATGCGGCCCACCTACGGGCCCGGCGACATGCTCTACGCGGAGCGGGTCGAGCCGTCCGAGGTGCGGCGCGGCGACGTGGTCCTGGTCTCCGCGCCGGAGTGGGGCGTCCACGGGGGCCTGGCCGTGAAGCGGGTGATCGGCATGGGCGGCGACCGGGTGACGACCGACGACCGGCGTGTGTACGTCAACGGTGAGCCGCTTTCGGAGCCGTACGTGGCCGGGAACGACCCGGTCGCGGGCACCCCCGGCCTGGACGTGCGGGTGCCGGAGGGCCGGCTGTTCCTGCTCGGTGACAACCGGGGCGACTCCCTCGACTCGCGCTTCCACCAGGACAAGGCCCCCGGCGGGACCGTCCCGGTCACGGCCGTGCGCGAGCGGGCGGTGGACAGCGCGGCGGGCTCCCTCGCCGCCGGTGCCGGGGCGGGCCTCGGCGTGATCCTGGCCCTGATCGGCTTCGGCCTGGCACTGGCGGGGTGGCTGACCGGGCGCGCCGGGCGTCGGGGCGGGCCGCAGCCGGCCCGGCCGGTCCCGTAGGGCGCTTCCTGGGGTGGCGGGTCCTCCCCGAGGTGACGTGCGAGAGGCCCCGGACCTGGTGATCAGGTCCGGGGCCTCTCGTGCGTCCGGTTCGGTTGCCCGGCTCGTGTGCCCGGCCGGCCGGGCCGGCGCGTGTGCCCGGCTCGTGCGCCAGGCCCGTGTCTCGGCTCGTGCGCCCGGCTCGTACGCTCGGCTCGCGTGCCGGGCTCGTGTGCTCGGTCAGACGCCGGGGGCGGCGGTCTTCTCGCTGTAGATGTCGGGCTCCAGGTAGATGACCCGGGCGATCGGGACGGCGGCGCGGATGCGCTCCTCGGCGGCGTTGATGGCGCGGGCGACCTGGGCGGCGGTGTCGTCGTTGCGGACGGCGATCTTCGCCGCGACCAGGAGCTCCTCGGGGCCGAGGTGGAGCGTGCGCATGTGGATGAGGCGGGTGACGGACTCGCCGTCGACGATCGCGTCCTCGATCTTCTTCACCTCGTCGATGCCGGCGGACTCGCCCAGCAGCAGCGACTTGGTCTCGGCGGCGAGCACGATCGCGATGACGATGAGCAGGACGCCGATGCAGAGGGTGCCGATGCCGTCCCAGACGCCGTTTCCGGTGAGCAGGGCCAGGCCGACGCCTCCGAGGGCGAGGATCAGGCCGACGAGGGCGCCGAGGTCCTCCAGGAGGACGACGGGGAGCTCGGGGGCCTTGGCGCGGCGGACGAACTCCTTCCACGACAGGTTGCCGCGCAGCGCGTTCGACTCCTTGATCGCGGTGCGGAAGGAGAAGGTCTCCGCGATGATCGCGAAGACGAGGACGCCGACGGGCCAGTACCAGGCCTCGATCTCGTGCGGGTGCTTGATCTTCTCGTAACCCTCGTAGAGGGCGAACATGCCACCGACCGAGAAGAGCACGATGGAGACGAGGAAGGCGTAGATGTACCGCTCGCGGCCGTAGCCGAAGGGGTGCTGCGGGGTGGCCTCGCGCTGGGCGCGCTTGCCGCCGAGCAGGAGCAGGCCCTGGTTGCCGGAGTCGGCGACGGAGTGGACGCTTTCGGCCAGCATCGAGGACGAACCACTGAAGAGGAACGCCACGAACTTGGCTACGGCGATCGCGAGGTTGGCGGCCAGTGCCGCCACGATCGCCTTGGTTCCGCCTGACGCGCTCATGGGTCTGGGTCTTCCCTTCGTCGGTGATCCGGCCTGATCCGGCCTTGCCGACGGCACCCTACTGCCGCCGTTCGGCCGGTCATTGTCGCATCAGGCGATGACGGTGGCGCGGAAGACGGTTCCCGTTCCGGACAGTTCGGTCGTTTCGCCCGCGGGTACGAACACCGACTCGCCCGGTGCGAGGGCCTCGCCGCCCACCCGGGGGCGGCCGGCGACGGCGAGGACGATCTGCGGCGTGGCGGCGGTGACGTCGGTGGGGGCGGCGCCCTCGGCGCGGACGAAGCGGGAGAGCCGGAACTCGTCGATGGGGGTGTCGTAGACCTCCTCGCCCGACGCGGACGCCTCGGGGCGCAGGATGTCGGGGTCCCCGGGCTCGAAGCGGACCACCCGCAGGAGTTCGGGGACGTCGACGTGCTTGGGGGTGAGGCCGCAGCGCAGCACGTTGTCGGAGTTGGCCATGATCTCGACGCCGAGGCCGTCGAGGTAGGCGTGCGGGACGCCCGCGCCGAGGAACATGGCCTCGCCGGGCTGGAGGGTCACCGGGTTGAGCAGCATGGCGGCGAGGACGCCGGGGTCGCTCGGGTAGTGGTGCGCGATACCCGCGTACGGGGCGTGGGCGCCGCCGAGGCGGGCGGCGGCGTGCGCGGCTTCGGCGACGGTACGGGCCAGGTCGGCGCGGTCGGCGGTGAGCAGCGCGGTGAAGACCTCGCGCAGGGCGGCTTCCTCGGGGTGGGCGTGGAGGAGGTCGACGTACGGCTTGAGGGAGTCCACGCCGAGCGCGTCCATCGCGTCGGCGGCCTCGGCGGGGTCGCGGAAGCCGCACAGGCCGTGGAACGGGGTGAGGGCGCAGATCAGTTCGGGCTTGTGGTTGGCGTCCTTGTAGTTGCGCCGCGGGTCGTCGAGGGGGATGCCGGCGGCCTCCTCGGCGGCGAACCCGGCCCGTGCCTGGTCGAGGTCGGGGTGGACCTGGAGGGAGAGGGGGGCGCCGGCGGCGAGCACCTTGAACAGGAAGGGCAGCCGGGGGCCGAACTTCTCGACGGCGGCCGGCCCGAGTTCGCGTACGGGGTCGGCGGCGATGAGCTCGTCGAGGGGGCCGCGGCCGGTGAGGGACGGGGCGCCGGGGTGGGCGCCCATCCACATCTCGGCCTGGGGCTCGCCGGTGGGGGCGACGCCGAGCAGCTCCGGGATGGCCGTCGTGGATCCCCAGGCGTAGGGGCGGACGGTGTTGACGAGGCGGTCCATGGGGCTTCCAGCTCTTCTCAGTGCGGGGGGCCGTTCCGGGGCGGGGGCCGTGATCGGGGCGGGGCTGCGCGGGGCCGGGTCCTGCGGGGCGGGCGGGGCGGCTGGTCGGGCGCGGGGCGGGCGGGGGAGGGCGGTTGCTCGGGGGCAGGGCGGTTGCTCGGGGGCGTACGGGGTGGGGGCGGCGGGGGCCGCACGGGTCGGGAGGGCTCGGGGGCGGGCGGAGTGCTCGGAGCGGCCGCTGGGGGCGGGGGCCCCTCGCGGCGCGAGGGCTGCTCGGGACGGGGGACCGGTCGGGGCGGGGCGGCTGTTCGGGGCGGGCGGCTATTCGGGGGCGTGGGCCGCGCAGGCGAGGGCCAGGTACACGGCGGCGAAGTCGGTGACCGCGAGGAGCTCGGCGAGGTTCTCGAGCGCGCTGCCCTCGTCCGGCTCCAGCTCGCTGATGGCGGTGCCGTGGCCGAGGGCGAGTTCGCGGGCGGCGGGGGCGGCACTGAGCGCGTTGCCCTCGGCGGGGCGGTCGCGCAGCAGGACCACCCGGGCGCGCAGGGCCTGCGGCTCCTCGACGCGGTCGCGGAAGAAGTCCTCGGGATCGGCACCCGCCGCGTAGTCGCCGGTGAGGAGCATGCCGTGGGCGGGCAGCGCCTCGGGCAGCTCGGCCACCAGGGCGGGCAGGCCCGCGAGTTCGGCGAGGACCGCGGCGAACCGCCGGCCGGCCGGGCCGGCCGCCTCGCCCTCGGTCCACACCAGCGGCAGCGAGTCGGCGAGCTCGGCGGCGAGGGTCTTCGCCGGGTTGCTGTAGGTGGCGATGGCGGGGCCGCAGCGCTCGGCCGTACGGTCCAGGCGGTCGGCGACCTGTTCCAGCGCCTCCGGCGGGGCCTCGACGAGACCGACCCGGTCGAGGAGCGCGAGCAGCGGCGTGAACAGCGCCCACAGGGCGCCGGGGCTCGCGGCGAGTGTCTCGGCGTACTCCTCGGCCGTCTCGTGCGGGGCCATCGCCATGGGGACGATGAGGCCGTGGGAGCCGTTCACGCTGTCGGCGAGCGGGGACTCCTTCGGGGCGACGGCGACGACGGTCATGCCGCGGCGGTACGCCTGCTCGGCGAGGAGCGCGAGGCCGGGCTCGGAGCCGTCCGTGGTCGGCAGCAGGAGCAGGTCCACCGAACCGGCCCAGCCGGGCAGCGCCCAGCGGAGCGCGCCGGCGGCGGGGGCGACGCCGGTGGGGCGCAGCCGGATCACCGGGGCCGCCGCGCCGGCGAGGGCGCCGACCAGGTCGGCGACACCGGCCGCCGCGGTGCCGGGGCCCGCGACGAGGACGGCGCGGGGGCGGCCCTCGGGGCGGAGCTCGGCGATGCCGGCCTCGCTGGCGTGCCGGGCGGCGGTGCGTACCCGCGCGCCCGCTTCCGCGGCGCCGCGGAGCAGGCCGCGGCGGTCGGCGAGGGCGAGGGCGTCCGGTGCGTCGAGGAGCGTCTCGTCGAGCATGTGGCGGGCCTCCGGTGGTCGGAGCGGGGCCGGCCGCCGTGCGTGGGTGCGGCCGGCGAGGTCTTCCGCGGGGGCGTTCCCCGAAGGGGTGTCCCCCTGGCGCGGCTACGCGGGGCGGCGGGCCTCGTCGACCAGCAGGACCGGGATGTCGTCACGGACGGGGTACGCGAGGCCGCAGTCGGAGGACGTGCAGACGAGCTCCGGGGTCTCCTCCGCCGTACGGTCGTTCAGCGGGGCGTGGCAGGCCGGGCAGGCCAGGATCTCCAGGAGGCCGGCTTCGAGCGGCATGGGGCGGGTCCCTTCGGACGGTTGCGGGCGTCGGTACGGCCGTGGGGGAAGGTACGGACGTACGGCGGTCTCGGGCCAGGTCAGCCTACCGCCGGGCCGCGTGCGGCGCCCCCGGCGCGGGGCGGGTTCGCCGCCCCGGACGCGGGGCGGCGCCGGGGCTACGGTGCGCCGTGCGCGTGGCGGGGAGGGGGACGCAGGTGGGCGGGGCGGGAAACGCGGCGGGGCGGTCGGGTGGCGGGGTCCGGCACCCGGGAACACCGCCGGGGCCCGCGAGGCGGCCCCGCCCCGGCCGGCACGCGCCCTGAGGGACGCCGTAGGTGCCGGAAGCGGAGGCGCCCGCAAAGGCCGTTCCGTCGCGCCCCCCGCTTTCCGTCGCGCCCGGCCGACCTGTCATGCCCGCCCGTTCCGTCGCGCCGTGCCCGCCCTTTACCTCGCCCCCGTCCGTTCCGGCTGGGGCCCGCCCGGAGGCGGGGTCTGGGGGACGGGGTCCGGGGGACGGGGTTCGGGGGACGGGGCCCGGGGCAGGAACGAACGCCCACGCCGGGGGGCGGGCCAGGAGCGCGCCCCCGGCGCGTCCCTAGGCGCGGATCAGGGCGAGGACCTCGTCGCGCAGGCCGGACATCGTGGCCTCGTCGCGGGCCTCGACGTTGAGACGGAGGAGGGGCTCGGTGTTGGAGGCGCGGAGGTTGAACCACCAGTCGGCGGAGGTGATGGTCAGGCCGTCGAGCTCGTCGAGGGTGACGCCGTCGCGGTCGGCGAAGGCGGACTTCACGGCGGCCAGACGGGCGGTCTGGTCGGCGACGGTGGAGTTGATCTCGCCGGAGGAGGCGTAGCGGTCGTAGGCCGCGACGAGCGCGGACAGCGGGCCGTCCTGGCCGCCGAGGGCCGCGAGGACGTGGAGCGCGGCCAGCATGCCGGTGTCCGCGTTCCAGAAGTCCTTGAAGTAGTAGTGGGCGGAGTGCTCGCCGCCGAAGATGGCCCCGGTCCTGGCCATCTCCTCCTTGATGAAGGAGTGGCCGACGCGGGTGCGGACGGGCGTGCCGCCGTTCTCGCGGACGACCTCCGGGACGGACCAGGAGGTGATCAGGTTGTGGATGACGGTGCCGCCGGGGTGCTTGGCGAGTTCGCGCGCGGCGACGAGGGCGGTGATCGCCGACGGGGAGACCGGGTCGCCGTTCTCGTCGACGACGAAGCAGCGGTCGGCGTCGCCGTCGAAGGCGATGCCGAGGTCGGCGCCCTCGGTGCGCACGCGCTCCTGGAGGTCGACGATGTTCTTCGGGTCGAGCGGGTTGGCCTCGTGGTTGGGGAAGGTGCCGTCGAGCTCGAAGTACATCGGGACGACGTCGAGCGGCAGGCCGCCGAAGACGGTGGGGACGGTGTGGCCGCCCATGCCGTTGCCGGCGTCGACGACGACCTTCAGGGGGCGGATCGAGGTGAGGTCGACCAGCGCCTTGAGGTGGGCCGCGTAGTCCTGGAGCGTGTCGCGCTCGCTGATGGTGCCCTCGGTCGCCGCCGGCTCCGGGGCGCCCTCGTCCGTCCAGCGCTCCACGAGGGCGCGGATGTCGGCGAGGCCGGTGTCCTGGCCGACGGGCGCGGCGCCGGCCCGGCACATCTTGATGCCGTTGTACTGGGCCGGGTTGTGGGACGCGGTGAACATCGCGCCGGGCAGGTCGAGCTGTCCGGAGGCGAAGTAGAGCTGGTCGGTGGAGCAGAGCCCGATGAGGGTGACGTCGGCGCCGAGGCGGGCCGCGCCGCGCGCGAAGGCGGTGGCGAGGCCGGGCGAGGAGGGCCGCATGTCGTGGCCGACGACGATGGCGTCGGCCTCGGTGACGCGGACGAAGGCGGCGCCGAACAGCTCGGCCAGGGTCTCGTCCCACTGATCCGGCACCACCCCGCGGACGTCGTACGCCTTCACGATCTGCGACAGATCAGCAGCCACGGATCAACCCTCCTGAAGTCTCGGCATGCGGTGCACGCGCCGGTGCGGCGCGCGTACGGAACGCCCAAACTACCCGGGATGGGGCCTTGATCAGTTATCGGGGGAACGCAGCACCCTCAGGTGGCCCCGGCGGCCGACCTCCACGGGGTCGCCGCCGCGGCCGCCCTTGCCGGCGCCGCCGGCCTCGGCCGCGCGTTCCTGGGGGCGGGCGGCTTCGCGCACGGCGTTGGCGAGGGCTTCGAGGTCGTCGCCGCTGGGCCGGGCGGGGGCGCTGCCGTCGGAGAGCCGCACGACCTCCCAGCCGCGCGGGGCGGTGAGGCGCTCGCTGTGCTCGGCGCACAGGTCGTAGCAGTGGGGCTCGGCGTAGGTGGCGAGCGGGCCGAGGACCGCAGTCGAGTCGGCATAGACGTACGTCAGTGTCGCGACGGCAGGGCGGCCGCACGCGGTGCGCGAACAGCGACGTACAGGGCTCACGACGTTGGACGGTACCGCACTCTTGAGCGGGCCGCGACGACTCTCCCCCAGGTCACTCCACCGTGTCGCGGTGTGACGTCCGCCACGGACCGGTCGCGGTCGCCGGTTCTGACCTGCGGGAGCGGCGGGGCGGCGGGCCGCGGGGAGCGTGCGATCCGGACAGCGGGAGGGAGAAATCCGGTCAACCACAGCCAGATGGCCGATCCCGGGGGGCGCGGTTTTCGCGCCGTCCGGCGGCCGGAACGGTCGCTTTCGGACAGCGGGTGCGGTCACGTGCCCCCGTGAGCGGCTTCCCGGACCGGCCCGGGAACACCGGAGAGAGTTACGCTGCGTCAGTGACCGACACCACCGAGAGCATGGAGAGTCCCGCGCCGCGCGTGCGGCGCCGCGACCGGCACGGCCGGGGCATGCGGGGGCCGGTCGCCCCGCCGCAGGTCCCGCTGTCGGCGAGCCGGGCGGACACCTTCCGCGATCTGGTCCTGGATTCGGTGGAGCGGCTGGAGCGGCGCTGGCCGCAGCTGGCGGACGTGGAGTTCCTGGTGATGGAGGTCCCTCCGTCGGTGACGAGCGAGACGGTGCCGCTCGGCGGTTCGACCCCGGCGGAGAAGGACGAGCCGGCCCGGGTCGTCGTCTACCGCCGCCCGGTCGAGATCCGCTCGAAGAGCCGTGACGAGCGGGCCCTGCTGGTCCACGAGGTGGTCGTGGAGCAGGTCGCGGACCTGCTGGGCCTCTCCCCCGAGTCCGTCGACCCGCGCTACGGGCAGGACTGAGGCCCGTACCGGCCCGGGAGTCCGGCCCGGGAGCCCGGCCCGGGAGTCCGGCCCGGGAGTCCGCCCCGGCGGTCCGGGCCGGCGGGCTCGTCAGTCGTCCAGGACCGACAGGTCCTGCCGCGCCTCGGGGACCTGGACGGTGCCCCGGTCGTCGGCCAGCGTCTGGATCGTGAACATCGGGATGCCGTCCTGGGGCAGTTCCAGCATCCGGGCCGCGTGCACGGGGCCGCCCGAGAGGCGTTCCACGGTCAGCGCGTAGGAGCCCTTGAGGCCCTCGGGCAGCGGTGCGGCCAGCGTGGTGGTGGTGCCCGCCTTCACGGTGACGTTCCTGGTGACCGGGGTGCCGCCCTGGGAGCCGGCGGAGGCCGTGATCCGCACCTCGGCGGCGGCGCCGGGCGCGGTCAGGGTCAGCGTGGAGCCCTTGGACCGGTTGTCGGCGACGGTCGCCCGGCCGTCGACGGCGGCGGTGGCGGGGATGAACGCCACCTCCTGCCGGTCGCCCTTGCCCCGCACCACCCGCAGCGCGGCCACGACCGGCGTGGCCTTCTTCGGGTCGGACGGGCTCAGGAGCAGGGAGCCGGGTTCGCCGCGGGTGAGGTCGGCCAGGTCGACGGCCGCGGTCATGCCGGACTTGACGTGCAGGGCGCCGGCGCTGGCCGGGACGATGGTGCCGGTCGGGGTGACGAGCTGGATCTTCAGGTCGGCGTCGTCGTCGCCCGGCGCGTACGCCACCAGCCGCACCGAGGTCGCGTCGGCCGGGATGCCGGGCAGGACGGCGGTGCCGGCCGGGTCGGCGGAGGCCGGCAGCCAGTCGCTTCCCAGCGTGTCGTCGGCCGAGCGGAGGACCGCGCCGACGCGTCCGCTGCGCGTGGTCACGTGGACGGTGACGTCCTGCTGGGCGGGGTCGGTGGTGAGGGTGGAGAGCAGCACGGGGACGCTGGAGTGGGCGGGGACCGCGATGCCCTCGGTGATGTGGGTGGTGAGCGGTCCCTCGGGGCCGTGGAGCTCGATGTCGGCGACGGCGGCGGTGTCGTCAGGGTTGGTGAGGTGGACGTAGTCCTGGCGCTGCTTGGCGGTGGAGGCGGCCGGGAACCAGAAGTCGGTGTCCGGGGCGGTGCAGCCGACGCCGAGCAGGCCGCGCGAGCCGCCGGCCGGCACGACGGTCGTCTGCTGGACGGTCCAGCCGGGGGCGAGCGCGCCGTTCGCCGAGCCGGTCAGGGCGGGTGCGGTGGCGCCGTCGGCCTCGGCGGTGACGGGCGTGCCGGGCTTGGTGACGGTGGCGGGCGCCTTGGGCGGCCTGGGCGGCTTCGCCGGGGCCTCGCCGGGCGTGCCGGCCGCGGCGGCGGGCCGCAGTTCGGCCTTGGCGGACCCGGCCTGGGAGGGTGCGCGTTCACCCGCGGTGCCCTTGGAGACCGGTGTGTACGAGGTGTACGTGGTCTCGGCCACCTCGGAGGTGCTGGGCACCGGGCAGAGCAGGCTGGTGCGCTCGACCGGCAGCGGGACGGACGCCTCGAGGGTCTCGGTCACGGTGCCGTCGGGCGCGGTCAGGGCCGCGGCGCCGGTGACGGCGGCGAGGGTGGCGGCGACCGCGATCAGGGAGAGGGTGGTGCGCTTCACTGGTTGCTGCTCCCGTCGGGACGCTGCTGCTGCTCGTAGCCGTACGGGTCGTACGCCTGCTGGTCGTAGCCGTTCTGCTGGTCGTAGCCCTGCTGCTGCTCGTAGCCCTCGTAGCCGTTCTGGCCCTCGTAGCCGTTCTGCTGGGCGTACGGGTCGTACGGCTGCTGCTGCGGGTAGGGCTGGGGGTCGTACTGCTGCGGGTACTGCGGCTGGGCGTAGGGGTCGTAGGACGGCTGCCCGTAGGGGTCCTGGCCCTGGTCCTGGTAGTAGCCCGGCTGCGGAGCCGCGGCGTACTGGCCGTCCCATTCCGGCTGCGGCTCGTAGCGCGGCTGCTCCGGTACGGGGACGGGGACGGGCTCGGGGGCCGGCTCCGCAGCGTTCCGTTCCGCTTCCGCTTCCGCTTCCGCTTCCGCGGCCGCCTCGGCCTCGGCGGCGGCGCGCAGGCGGCGGGCGCGGCGGCCGTCGCCCTCGGCGGCCGGGGCGGGCACGGCGAGTTCCTCGTCGGGCAGGTCGTCGTCGACGTCGCGGCGGCGGCCGGGCAGGGCGAGGACGAGCAGCACGAGGGCGAGGGCGGCCTGCGTCCAGATCCACGCGGTGTGGGTGAACGGCTCCTCGTGGGTGAGGTCGAGGCGGCCGCCGGCGGCGGGCAGTTCGAAGCCCTGCGCCCAGCCGTCGACGGTGGTGGGCGTGAGCTCCTTGCCGTCGAGGGTGGCGGTCCAGCCCTCGTCGGCGCGGTCGGCGAGGCGCAGGACGCGGTCGGCGGGCCCGGCCGGGAGGTCGGTGTGGGCCTCGACGGGTCCGGCGGCGACGGTGACCGGCCGGTCGGGGGCGTCCGCGGGGCCGGTGGCGGCGGCCTTGGTGCCGCCCGGGACGATCGTGACGCGGGCGACCTCGCGGTCGACGCGCCACAGGGCGCTGCCGTCGAGCTGGCTGAGCCGGGACAGGCCCGGGGTGGCGTCCAGGACGCGGCTCATGGAGCGCGGTGCCCCGTCCCGTACGAGGACGTAGCGGATCGCGAAGCCGCTGAGCTCGCGGGTCTGGTCGGCGCCGGAACCGGCGACGAGGTGGGCGACGACCTCGTCGAGTTCGGGGTCGCTGCCGCCCGCCGCGGCGAGTTCGGCGTCGCCGAGGCGGGCCCCGGAGCCGCGGACGAGGGTGTAGGACACCTGGCCGGGCGAGCTGCCGCCGAGGACGAGGGTGCGGGCCTGGTCGCGGGTGCCGCTCTCCTCGGCGACGAAGGCGGGGACCTGGACCGGGTCGCGGCGGGTGAGCGGGCCGTCGGCGCCGCCGATCATCCAGGTGGTGGCGGCGACGACCGGGCCGAGGGCGCAGGCGAGGGCGACGAGCGCGGCGACGGGCTGGCGCCAGCCGAAGCCGTGCGCGGCGACGCGGGTGCGGCCGCCTTCGGCGCCGATCATGCCGGCGGCGATCAGGGCGGCGCCGTAGACGAGGGTGGCGGGTCCGGCCCAGCCGGTCTCCGCGTCACCGGCGCCGTTGGCGAGGACGGCGAAGAGGAGTCCGGCGAGGGCGGCGGCCCAGGCGGCGCGGACGGCGAAGGCACGCTCCTCGCGCAGCAGGGCGCCGAGGGCGGCGAGGACCAGGCCGATGAGCACGAGTCCGCCGGTGGTGCCGGGACCGCCGGGGCTGGTGCCGAGCAGGTCGAGCGCGGAGGCGCTGCCCGTGCGGATGTCGAGGCCGGCCTCGCGCAGGAAGGCGGAGGGGCTGGTCAGCAGGGACAGCGACCAGGGGGCCAGGACGAGGAGCGGGGTGCCGACGGTGGCGAGGAAGCGCAGCGCGTAGGCGGTGATGTCGTTCCGGCGCAGGACGAGCACGCCGAGGCCGAGGACGACGGCGAGCGGCCAGACGACCGGCGTGAACGCCGTCGCGAAGGTGAGCAGGAAGGTGTACGCCCAGGTGGCGCGCCAGCTGCCGCGCTCGGTGCCGCCGTCCTGCGCGGGGCCGCGGCCAAGGCCGTGGGCGGCGACGGCGGCGCGGGCGATGAGCGGCAGCAGGATGGCGAGGACGGCGGTGCCGAGCCGGCCGGTGGCGAGGGCGCCGGTGGCGGCGGGCAGGAAGGCGTAGGCGATGGCGCCCCAGGCGCGCAGGAGCCGGGACTCGACGATGCCGCGGGAGGCGAAGTACGCGGTGCAGCCGGCCAGCGGGACCGAGCAGACGAGCAGCAGGGTCAGCGCGAAGGAGGTCGAGCCGAGGAAGAGGGCGGAGAGCGCGGCCAGGACGGCGAGGTAGGGCGGGGCGGTCTGGGTGCCGCCGGTGCCGAGGGCGTGCCAGCCGTCGGCGTAGCGCGACCAGAGGCCGCCGACGCTGTCGGGGGCGGGCAGCAGGGCACCGCCGGCGAGGGAGCCGCCGCCGAAGAGGTTGCGGCAGGCGACGACGGAGACGACGAGCAGGAGGGCGAAGAGGACGGGGCCCGGCTTGCGGGCGATCTTCTTCAACCGGGCGAACTGCTCGATCTCCAGGTAGTCGGCGTCGTCTCCGCCGGGTCCGGACTCCACCGCGCCGTGGCGGGAGCCGCCGGAGTCGGCGTCGGAGCCGCCGAAGTGGGAGGCGATCTGTTCGACGGTGGCGCGGACGGTGGCGCCGGGGGCCGGGAAGAGGGAGCGGAGTTCGCTCGCGGGGACGGCCGGGTTCTTGCGCCGTCTGCGGGCGGCCAGGATCTTCTCGGGCCGCAGCAGGGTGGCGAGCAGGCCCATGATCTCGTCGACGGCCTGGCCGGGCGCCTTGCCGACGAGGTAGGCGAGGGTGCGCAGCAGGGTGCCGAGGACGACGCGGAGGAACACGTACGGCAGGGCGGCGCCGCGGGTGTTGGCGAGCAGCGTGTAGACCGCGCCGGCCTTGTCGACGCGGTGCGGGTCGGCGGCCGAGCGGCCGGCGCAGTCGACGGTGCGGCGTTCGCGGGCGGACGCCTCGGCGTGGCGCAGCACGGCGTCGGGGGCGACGAGGACGCGGTGGCCGGCGGCGTGGGCGCGCCAGCACAGGTCGACGTCGTCGCGCATGAGGGGCAGGCGGCGGTCGAAGCCGCCGAGCTCCTCGTAGACGTCGCGCCGGATGAGCATGCCGGCGCTGGAGACGGAGAGGACGGAGCGGATCTGGTCGTGCTGGCCCTGGTCCTGTTCGCGGCGGTCGAGGCCGGTCCAGCGGCGGCCGCTGCGGGCGATGGAGACGCCGGCTTCGAGGAGCTGCTTCTTGTCGTACCAGCCGCGGAGCTTGGGGCCGATGACGGCGGCGTGTGCGTCGGAGTCGGCGACGCGCAGGAGTTCGGCGAGGGCGCCGGGCTCGGGGGCGCAGTCGTCGTGGAGCAGCCAGAGCCACTGGACGGGCTCGCCGTGCGGAAGTTCGGGCAGGTCGTAGGCGTCGTCGCGCCAGGTGCGGGTGACCGGGTCCCAGCCGCTGGGCCGCTTCAGATAGGGAAGGTCGTCGGGGCCGAGGACGGGGGCGGTGCGCGCGGCCTCCTCGACCGCGGCGCCGAATCCGGTGCGGCGGGCGAGGTGGAGGACGCGGTCGTCGCCGAGGGCGTCGGCGAGGAGCCGTGCGGAGTCGTCGGCGCTGCCGGTGTCGGCGGCGACGGCGTTCTGTACGGGGCGCTCCTGGGCGAGCAGCCCGGCGAGGGCGTCCGGCAGCCAGCGGGCGCCGTCGTGGGCGACGAGCACGGCGGTGACGACGTGTCGTGGGAACTCAGGAGTTGAGGACATCGAGCTACGGGCCCTCCGGCCGGGGTCGCCCGCGGGGGGCGTGGGTGCGTCTCGGACGGAGGCCCACACTAACGGCAGACACGAGGGGGCGGCGCCCGGCGGCTCGATGAGGGGCGGCGGCCGGACCGCGGGCGGGCACGACAACGGTCCGCCGCCTGTGGACAGGGCACAGGGTGCGGACCGTTCGTGGTGTGCGGCTTCGCGTCCCGGCGTACGCGCTCTCGCGTACGGGCCGGGCGGATGGCCGGATTCAGACGGCGGCCTTCTTGAGGCGGCGGCGTTCGCGCTCGGACAGGCCGCCCCAGATGCCGAAGCGCTCGTCGTTCTGCAGCGCGTATTCGAGGCATTCGGAGCGGACCTCGCAGGCGAGGCAGACCTTCTTGGCCTCTCGGGTCGAGCCGCCCTTCTCGGGGAAGAAGGACTCGGGGTCGGTCTGGGCGCACAGTGCGCGCTCCTGCCAGCCGAGTTCCTCGCCCGCGTCCTCGACCAGCAGTTCCTGGAACAACTCGGTCATCTGCGCCCCTCGTCCGTCTTTGCGTCCCCGTGATGTCGCCGTTGTCGGTTCCGGATGATCCGGCCGAACGACACGAGTGAAATTACAAGTTCGTGCTCTGTGCGAGTCAAGCGGAGATCTGCTATTGGGCCCCGTATTCACTCTGCGGAACCAAGCCTATGCGGAAAGTGTTCAAATCACCAAAAACCTGACACATGCCACGGGCCTGGTTCCACGGTCGCGCCCCACAGAGAAGGACGCCCGGGACTTGGATCTTGTTGCGATCCGGCCACGGAAGCGATCCGGATCACAGTCTGATCACAAGACCCCCGCCGCGTTCACCGCCACGGTTGCTGCGCCATCTGTCCTGGTCACCCCGTGCACAAACCTTTCTCCCGGCACAGTAACCGGATGAGGTGAAACATTGCCCCCAAATCGGGCATTGAGTTGACAGTCGGGTGTCCCTCCCGCCACTTTGGTGGCATGCCAGCGATCTCAGCGCCCTCCGCGACCCACGCCCGTGGGTTCCGCCGCGCTGTCCAGGCTCGCTGTTGCTGTTGCTGTCCCAGCTGTTGACGCGCGCCCTTCTTCCAGCGCTCCGGCTTCCCGCCCGGCCCTCCCACGGCCGTGGCAGCTCTCCCGTTGCACCCCGCGCTCCACCCCTGATCTGCGACACCCCAGCACTCCTGCCGAGGAACCACCGCACCATGAACATGGACAGCGACCTTCAGATCGCCGGCGACATCCTTGAGGTCCCGCACCTCCTGCAGCCCGCCCGCGAGCACCCCGCCACCGTGGCCGAGTTCGTCGGTCTCGCCCGCGAGATCGCCGCCGACCGCGCCCTGTGGGCCCCCTCTGTCGAGTACGACGCCACCACCCGCTGGTACCACCGGCTCCGCACTGGCCCCGGCTACGAGGTGTGGCTGCTCTCCTGGCTGCCCGGACAGGGCAGCGGCACGCACGACCACGGCCCCTCCTCGGGCGTACTGACCGTCCTGGAGGGCGAACTGACGGAGCGTACGGAGCGGGGCGGGCGGGCGCTCGGCCCCGGCTCCGAGCGCGTCTTCGCGCCCGGCTACGTCCACGAGGTCGTCAACGACTCCCTGGAGCCGGCCGTCAGCCTGCACGTCTACTACCCGGGGCTCACCGAGATGCCGATGCACGAGTCGGTGCGCGAGCAGTGCGCCCCGGCGACCGCCGCCGCCACCGCCGCCCCGGCCGCCCCCGGAGTCGTGTCCGCCTGACAGACTGCACCGCATGCGCATTGTGGTTCTGGCCGGTGGCATCGGTGGTGCCCGCTTCCTTCGCGGCCTCAAGCAGGCCGCGCCGGACGCGGAGATCACGGTCATCGGCAACACCGGTGACGACATCCACCTCTTCGGCCTCAAGGTCTGCCCCGACCTCGACACCGTCATGTACACCCTCGGCGGTGGCATCAACGAGGAACAGGGCTGGGGCCGCGAGGACGAGTCCTTCACCGTCAAGGAGGAGCTGGCCGCGTACGGGGTCGGGCCCGAGTGGTTCGGCCTCGGCGACCGCGACTTCGCCACGCACATCGTCCGCACCCAGATGCTGGGCGCCGGCTATCCGCTGAGCGCCGTCACCGAGGCGCTGTGCGACCGCTGGCAGCCCGGCGTCCGGCTGATCCCGATGTCCGACGACCGTGTCGAGACGCACGTGGCGATCGACGTGGACGGCGAACAGCGGGCCGTGCACTTCCAGGAGTACTGGGTGAGGCTGCGCGCCTCCGTGGACGCGCGGGCCGTCGTCCCGGTGGGCGCGGAGCAGGCGAAGCCCGCGCCGGGCGTCCTGGAGGCCGTCGCCGAGGCCGACGTCATCCTCTTCCCGCCGTCCAACCCGGTCGTGTCCGTCGGCACGATCCTCGCCGTCCCCGGCATCCGCGAGGCCGTCGCCTCGGCCTCGGCGCCGGTCGTCGGCCTCTCCCCCATCGTCGGCGACGCGCCGGTGCGGGGCATGGCCGACAAGGTCCTCGCGGCGGTCGGCGTCGAGGCGACGGCCGCTGCCGTCGCCCGGCACTACGGCTCCGGGCTCCTCGACGGCTGGCTCGTCGACACCGTCGACGCGGGCACGGTCGCGGACGTCGAGGCGACGGGCATCCGCTGCCGCGCGGTGCCGCTGATGATGACCGACCTGGACGCCACGGCCGCGATGGCCCGCGAGGCCCTGGCACTCGCGGCGGAGGTCGGCGGCGCACCCGGAGCGGGCGCGTGACGGGGGTGGATCCGCTGGGCGGGACCGGGCACGAGGGGGCCGGGGAGGTGCCGGCCCGGTACGAGGTGTGGGCGCTCGCCGGGCTGCCCGAGGTCGGCGAGGGCGACGACATCGCCAAGCTGATCGCCTCCGTCTCACCGGGGCTCGTCGACGGGGACGTGCTGCTCGTCACCTCCAAGATCGTGAGCAAGGCGGAGGGGCGCACGATCGCCGCCGCCGACCGCGAGGAGGCGATCGACGCCGAGACCGTCCGGGTGGTGGCGCGGCGCGGACCGCTGCGGATCGTCGAGAACCGGCAGGGGCTCGTCATGGCCGCCGCCGGGGTCGACGCCTCCAACACCCCTGCCGGAACGGTCCTGTTGCTGCCCGAGGACCCGGACGCCTCGGCCCGGCGGATCCGCGCGGGGCTGCGCGAGGCGCTCGGCGTCGACGTCGGGGTCGTCGTCACCGACACCTTCGGCCGGCCCTGGCGCAACGGGCTCACCGACGTGGCCATCGGCGCCGCGGGCGTGCGGGTCCTGGACGACCTGCGGGGCGCGGCCGACTCCCACGGCAACGAGCTGAACGTGACGGTCGTCGCCACCGCCGACGAACTCGCCGCCGCCGGAGACCTGGTCAAGGGCAAGGTGTCCGGCCGGCCCGTCGCCGTCGTCCGCGGACTGCGCCATGTCGTCACCGGCGACGAGGAGCCGGGGGCGCGCGCCCTCGTGCGCGGCGCGGCCGACGACATGTTCCGGCTCGGGACGTCGGAGGCGGTCCGCGAGGCGGTGACGCTGCGGCGCACCGTACGGGAGTTCACCGACGACCCGGTCGACCCCGGCGCGGTGCGCAGGGCCGTGGCCGCCGCCGTCACGGCACCGGCCCCGCACCACACCACCCCCTGGCGCTTCGTGCTCCTGGAGTCGCCGCGGGCGCGGCTGCGCCTGGTCGACGCCATGCGGGACGCGTGGATCGCGGACCTGCGGGCGGACGGGAGGTCCGAGGAGTCGATCGCCCGGCGGATCCGCCGCGGGGACGTCCTGCGCAACGCGCCGTACCTGATCGTGCCCTGCCTGGTCATGGACGGCGCCCACCACTACGGCGACCCGCGCCGGGACGCCGCCGAACGCGAGATGTTCGTGGTGGCGGCGGGCGCGGGCGTGCAGAACCTGCTGGTGGCGCTGGCCGGGGAGCGGCTCGGCTCGGCGTGGGTGTCGTCGACGATGTTCTGCCGTGACGTCGTACGGGAGGTGCTGGAGCTGCCGCAGGACTGGGACCCGATGGGCGCGGTGGCCGTCGGCCGGCCGGCGGCACCGCCGAAGGAACGGCCGGCGCGGCAGGCGGCGGCGTTCGTGGAGGTGCGCTGACGCCGTCCCCCCGGCTCTCAGAGCGCCCTGATGTCGCCGGGGGTCATCCGGGGCGCCCGCCGGGGCGGGACGCGGCCGCTGAGCAGGATCAGGCGGGCGGCGCGGTGGCGCTGGCCCTCGTAGGGCGCGAGCAGCTCCAGCATCGCCGCGTCGTCGGCCGTACGGTCGCCCGCGAGGGCCCAGCCGACGATGCCGGGGAGGTGGAGGTCGCCGGTCGTGACCTCGTCGGGGGCGCCGTTGCTGCGCTGGATCGTCTCCGCGGAGGTCCACGGGCCGATCCCGGGGACGCGCTCCAGGCGCTCGCGGGCCTCGGCCGGCGGCATGCGCGCGGCCTCCTCCAGGCGGGCCGCGACCCGGGCGGCGCGCACGATGGTGGCGGAACGCTTGCCGTCCACGTTCGCGCGGTGCCACTCCCAGGACGGGATCATCGCCCACGTACGGGCGTCGGGCATCACGTACATGCCGTCCGGCGCGGGGCCCGGCGCGGGCTCGCCGTACTTCCGCACGAGTCCCCGCCAGGCGCCGTACGCCTCGTGCGTCGTGACCTTCTGCTCCAGGATCGACGGGATCAGCGACTCCAGGACCAGGCCGGTGCGGGTGAGCCGCAGGCCGCGGCGGGCGCGGTGGGTGAGGGCGAGCAGCTTGTGGCGGGGGACGAAGGCGGCGGGGTCGTCGTCGGCGCCGAGGAGCGCGGGGAGCCCTTCGAGGAGCCAGGGCCCGCCGGGACCCCACGCCTCCGCCTCCACCGCGCCACCCCGCACCCGGACCCGCAGGGTCCCGGCGCCGTCCGGCGTACGGCTGGCCCGCCACACCGAGCCGTCGGCCGTGGCGCGGAAGGTGGGGTCGGCGGGGCCGCGGCGCAGGGGGCCGAGCGTGAGGCCGAGATCCAGGTCGTGGGCCGGGTCCCGCTCCAGGACGAGGGTGGCGCGGGGTACGGGGACGTGGCCGCCGCGGACGGTGGTGCGCGTGGTGGGGGTGCGGGGGGCGAAACGGCCGGCCATGCCGTCGAGCCTATCCGCCCCGCCGCCCGTCCGGCCCCGCTGTGACCTCCGCCTCACGGGGCCGGTCCGGCCCCGTGGGAGCTACTGGTCGGAGGAGAAGCGCACCGCGGCGGCGGGGAGTCTGGCTTCGCACCAGACGCGCACGCCGTCTCTCAGCTCGTTGTCCGCTCCCACGTCCGCGCCGTCGCCGATGACCGCGCCCGTCAGGACCGTGCGGGCGCCGATGCGGGCGGCGGTGCCGATGAGGGAGTCGGTGATGACGGCGCCGGGTTCGACGACGGCGTCGGCCAGGATCGTGGAGCCGGTGATGCGCGCCCCGGAGCCGATCACGGCGCCGGGACCGACGACCGTGCCGCCGGTCAGCTTGGCGTCCGGGGCGACCGTGGCCGTGTCCAGGACCAGGCGGTCGCCGCAGCGGCCCGGCACCGCCGGGGACGGGGCGCGGCCGAGGACGAGGTCGGCGGAGCCGCGGACGAAGGCGTGCGGGGTGCCGAGGTCGAGCCAGTACGTGGAGTCGACCATGCCCTGGAGGTGGGCGCCGCGGGCCAGCAGCTCGGGGAAGGTCTCACGTTCGACGGAGACCGGCCGCCCGGTCGGGATGGTGTCGATCACCGAGCGCCGGAAGACGTACGCCCCCGCGTTGATCTGGTCGGTGACGATCTCCTCGGGCGTCTGCGGCTTCTCCAGGAAGGCCGTGACCCGGCCGGTCTCGTCGGTGGGCACGAGCCCGAAGGCGCGCGGGTCCTCGACCCGGGTGAGGTGGAGGGAGACGTCCGCGCCGGAGGACTGGTGGGTGTCGACCAGGGCGCCGATGTCGAGTCCGGTGAGGATGTCGCCGTTGAAGACGAGGACCGGGTCCTCGGGGCCCGAGCGCAGCCGGGAGGCGACGTTGCGGATCGCGCCGCCCGTCCCGAGGGGCTCCTCCTCGGTCACGTACTCGATGCTGAGCCCGAGTGACGACCCGTCGCCGAAGTACGGCTCGAAGACCTCCGCGAGGTAGGAGGTGGCGAGGACGATGTGGTCCACGCCGGCCGCCCTGGCCCTGGCCAGCTGGTGCGTCAGGAAGGGCACACCGGCCGCCGGGACCATCGGCTTGGGCGTGTTGACCGTCAGGGGACGCAGCCGGGTGCCTTTGCCACCGACCAGGAGAATCGCTTCGGTCACCTGTCGTCTCTGCTTCCTGTTCGGGTCCGGTCTCGTCGCCGGGGTGGTGCTCGCGCGCCCGTCCGTACGATATGACCGGTCAGTTTATGCAGATGGTTGAGTCCATCACCGCATCAGCGCCTTCCCTGGTACTTCGCCGAGGCCGTACGGGTGGTGCCGAGCTTGCCGTAGAGGCGCCCGCCCGGGCACTCGGTGGCGAACCCGTCGCGGTGCCCGGCGATGGCGTTGAACTTGACCTTCTTGCCCTTCTTGTAGAGGTTTCCGCCCCCTGAGGTGAGATACGACTTCCCCTTCGGATTCACCCCGTGCAGCCCCAGCTTCCACGCGGTCAGCCGTGCGATGGCCGTGACGACGGCGGCCGGCGGGTTGGTGCTGCCGTAGGAGCCGAGGACCGCGATGCCCATGCTGTTGGTGTTGAAGCCGAGGGTGTGGGCGCCGAGCACCGGCTTGGCGACGCCGCCGGCGCGGCCCTCGTAGATGTTTCCGCACTTGTCGACGGCGAAGTTGTAGCCGAGGTCCCGCCAGCCGCTGCTCTTGACGTGGTAGCGGTAGATGCCGCGCAGGATGGAGGGGGCCTGCTTGCAGGTGTAGTTGTTGCCGGTGGCGCTGTGGTGGACGAAGGCCGCCTTGATCGTCTTGGTGTAGACGAAGCCCTTCTCGCGGATCTTCTCGTCGGCGCCCCAGCCCTTGCGGGTGACGATCTTCGGGCGCGGGCCGATGTACGGCTTCGCCGCGCGCCGCTCGGCCGGGAGGGCGTCGGGTGCGGCGGGGGCCGCCGCGGCGGCTGCGGCCGGTGCCGCCACGCGCGCCGCAGGTGCGGCGGGCCAGGGCGGGGCGCCGGGGTCGCCGAGCGCGGCGAAGTCGGGCGCGGCTCCGGCGTCGGCCGGGGCCGCGGAGTCGTGCGGGGCGGAGGAGTCGTGCGGGGCGGAGGAGTCGTGCGGGGCGGGGGCGGGCGGTGCGGCGGGTTCCGGTCCCGGGTCGACCAGTTCGAGGCGCAGACCGGCCGGCAGCGGAGCCTCCCCGGCGTGCCCGTCCGGGTGTACGCGGACCTCCACGCCGTCGGAGTCGCCGACCCACAGGGGCGCGGTGGAACCGCGCAGGGCGCCCGAACGGCCCTCCCCCGTCCCCGGGTCGGCGCCGTGCTCGCCGTTGTGGGTCTCCAGGTCCTGCCAGTCCGACCAGACGCCGTCCGCCCTGGCACGGGTGCGGACCTGCACGGTGCCGTGCAGCGGGGCCCGTACGTCGTCCCAGACCACGCCGACGAGCGAGAACGGTCTGACGTCCTGTGCGGCGAGTCCCCGGCCCGCCGGATCGGCGGCTCCGGGCGTACGACTCCGCGGCCCCTTCGGGACGAGCGGTTCGAGCGGGAGCGACTGCGTGGAACCGGCGACGTCCGCCGCGGACGTGCCGGCGTGGCGGGCAGCCGGGCCGGCGGCGCCGGCCGCGGGCCCGTGGGTCCCTGGAGCACCTGGGGCTCCAGCGGCACCCGGAACCGGGGTGACCGCGCCCGTGGCCGGGGTCGCGAGGGTGAGCGGCAGGGTGAGTGCCGCCGCACAGGTGACGGCGATCGAGGAGACGAGATGAACGCGCATGGGCCGATCGTCCGCACCGCGCGGGCGTTCCGCTCGGCGGGAATCCCGGGGGAAACTGACACCCCGTCGGGCCGACCGGAGGACGGGCGTCACCGGTACGGGGGACCCCGCCCGCAGCCGCGCGTACGCTAGCCCGCGTGAACGCCAGCGACCGCACCCCCGCCGACCTGCTGCGATCCGCGCTCGCCGCGGACCCGGCCCGCCCCTTGGTCACTTTCTACGACGACGCCACCGGTGAACGCGTGGAATTGTCGGTGGCCACCTTCGCCAATTGGGTGGCCAAGACCGCCAACCTCCTCCAGGGCGAGCTGTCCGCCTCGCCCGGCGACCGGCTCGCGCTGCTGCTGCCCGCGCACTGGCAGACCGCCGTGTGGCTGCTCGCCTGCGCGTCCGTCGGAGTGACGGCGGAGGTGGGCGGCGACCCGGCCGCCGCCGACTACGTCGTCGCGGGGCCCGACGCCCTGGAGGCGGGCCGCGCCTGCTCGGGCGACCGGATCGCGCTCTCCCTCGCCCCGCTCGGCCGCCGCTTCGCCGAAACGCCCGCCGGATACGCGGACTACGCGGTGGAGGTGCCCGGCCAGGGTGACCGCTTCGCCCCGTTCGTACCGGTCGACCCGGGTGCGCCCACGCTCGTCGTCGACGGTATGGAACTGACGGGCGTCCAGCTCGTCGAGCGGGCCCGCACGGACGCCGCCCAGCTGGGGCTCGGCCCGGGCGCACGGCTCCTGACCGATCGCTCGTACGACACCTGGGCCGGCGTCTCGGCGGGTCTGTACGCGCCGCTCGCCGCGGGCGGGTCGGTGGTCCTGTGCCGCCACCTCGACCAGCTCGGCGCCGAGGGCCTGGCCAAGCGCGTGGAGAGCGAACGGGTCACCCTCACCCTCACCGACTGAGCCGCCTGACCGGACGACACCGTGGCGCCCCGGCGCCACCCCTCGAAGCGGCGCCCCCGTACCGGCGCCGACGCCCCCCGGGCCCCCGCGCGGACGCGGGGGCGGCGCGCGCGCACCGCGCCCCGGACCGTTCACCACCCGTACGGCCCATCGACGCGCCGAGTACCCGGGCTCCGACGGGGAGTCCGGTACATGATCGGCCGGGGGGTGCTGTGGCCTTCCGCAGAACCAAGCGCCGCGAACGGCCGTCTCCCTCAGCGACGACGGGCGGCCGGCGCACGAAGACGCCATCGAGGACGGACCGAAGACGTGACGGACAGCGCAGACTCGCCCGCCGAGGCCGGAGCCGAAGGCGACGGCGGACGCAAGCGGCACTGGCTGCGCTGGACCGCTCTCGGGACGGCGGTCGTGGTGCTCGCCGCGGCCGGGGCCGGGTGGTGGCTGTACCGCAAGCTCGACGGCAACATCACCACCGACACCACCGCCGCCGCCGAACTCCTCAAGTACGAGAAGGAGCGGCCGTCACCGACCGTCAACGCGGCGCGGAACATCCTGCTGATCGGCTCCGACACGCGGGCCGGGGCCGGGAACCGGCAGTACGGGCGGGACAAGGGCACCCAGCGCTCGGACACCACGATCCTGCTGCACCTCTCGGCGCGCGGCGCGGGGGCCACGGCCGTGTCCATCCCGCGGGACCTGATGGTGAACATCCCGAGCTGCACGAAACCGGACAGGACGCGCAGCGAAGCCATGTTCGCCCAGTTCAACCTCGCGTTCGAGTACGGCGGCACGGCCTGCACGATCCGCACCCTGGAGAAGCTCACCCGCATCCGGATCGACCACCACATGGTGATCGACTTCCAGGGCTTCAAGAAGATGGTCGACGCCGTGGACGGGGTGGAGCTCTGCCTGAAGGAGCCGATCGACGACGCCGACGCCCGCCTGAAGCTGCCCGCCGGACGCCAGACGCTCCGCGGCGAGCAGGCCCTGGGCTTCGTGCGGGCCCGCAAGACGCTCGGCAACGGCAGCGACACCGAACGGATGGACCGTCAGCAGCAGTTCCTCGGCGCCCTGGTCAACAAGGTGCAGAGCGACGGCGTGCTGCTCAACCCGACCCGGCTCTACCCGGTCCTGGACGCGGCCACCAAGTCCGTCACGACGGACGCCGGCCTGGACTCGCTGCGGGACCTGTACGACCTGGCGCGCTCCCTGCGGGCCGTCCCGACCGAGAAGGTGCAGTTCCTCACGGTGCCGCGGCGGCCCTACACGTACAACCCGAACCGGGACGAACTGGTGCAGCCCGCGGCGGACCAGCTCTTCGCGCGGCTGCGCGCCGACCGGCCGGTGACCGTCCGGCCGGGCGGCAGCGGCAAGCCGGAGACGGAAGGCCCGAACGCCTCGACGGCGCCCTCCTTCCCGGGACGGAACGCGGCGGAGGGGGCCTGCTAGCGGGACGCGGGGGACGGAATTCGTAAAGGCGTGACCAAGGGGAGGGTGACTGTGCATGGGGTTTGAGCGAAATGCCCGGTTGTAAGGGGCGTGGAATTTGTCACGGACGTCGCCCCACGCTGAACTGGGCGGATAGTGTGACGCGATCCGGTGCACCCGACCGCGTGGTCGCGCACTCAAGGATCGAACGACCGAGCGCCCGAGGGGGAGGCGCCTCGCGTGGCACCGACGGAGGACTCAGGTAACCGTGGACGCGCACAGCCGTGGACGGGCGGAGGAGATCGACCCCGCCGACCAGTGGGTACTCAACCCGCAGACCGGCAACTACGAACTGCGACTGGACCACTCCGTTGGGCAGTCGCAGCCTGCCCCGTCCCCCTCGCGCCCGCAGGCGGCCGGCGTCGTTCCCACACCGACCCGCAGGGCGCAGGGCCGGGGGGCCCAGGCCCCGGGCGGGCAGGGCCGGGGCGCCCAGGACCGCCTCACCGAGACGATGCCGCCCGTCCCGGGCCAGCGCCGCCGCCGTGCCGCCGAGCCCGCCGAACGGCCCGGTGCGCCGAGCCGCCGCAAGCGCAAGCCGGCGAAGTCCCGCAAGAAGAAGGTCCTGATGTGGACCGGCGGCACGATGGCCTTCGTGCTCGTGGGCGGCGCCGCCGGCGCGTACGCGCTCTACCGGCACTTCGACAACAACATCAACACCATCGAGGTCGCGGGCGGCAGCGACGGCGGCTTCAAGAAGGACGCCGCCTTCAACATCCTCCTCATCGGCACCGACAAGCGGACCGGTGAGGGCAACGGCGGCTACGGCGACAAGAACAGTCCCGGCCATGCCGACACCACGATCCTCTTCCACGTCTCCAAGGACCGGACGAACGCCACGGCGATGTCCATCCCGCGCGACCTGATGACCGACATCCCGGAGTGCGAGACCAAGCTGCCCGACGGCACGGTCAAGACGATCCCGGCCCAGTCGGGCGTCCGCTTCAACGTGAGCCTCGGCCAGTCCGGCCGTGACCCCGGCTGCACGATGCGCACGGTCAAGGAGATCACCGGCCTGACCGTCGACCACTTCATGATGGCCGACTTCAACGCGGTCAAGGAGATGACGACGGCCGTCGGCGGCGTGAAGGTCTGCGTCGAGCGGCCGATCGACGACCCCAAGTCGCATCTGAAGCTGCCCAAGGGCGAGTCGACGATCATGGGCGAGCAGGCCCTCGCCTTCGTCCGCACCCGCTCCAGCTTCGGCAACAAGAGCGATCTCGACCGCATGCGGATCCAGCAGCAGTTCCTGAGCTCGATGATCCGGCAGATGAAGTCGGACGACACGCTGACCTCGCCGAGCAAGCTGTACGACCTCGCCGAGGCCGCGACCAACGCCCTCACCGTGGACACCGGGATAGGGAGCATCTCCAAGCTCAAGTCCCTGGCCTCGGAACTGACCCAGATCGACACCAAGAACATCACGTTCCTGACCATGCCGGTCATCGACAATCCGAACGAGCCCCGCCCGGTCACGGTCGTCCCCGACCCGACCGAGGCGCCGCGGCTCTTCGAGATGATGAAGTCCGACACCTCGCTCACCGAGGTGAAGAAGAAGGAGCAGGACGCCAAGAACGCCCAGGCCGAGGCCCAGGCGGCGCTCCTGAAGGGCACCCGCTCCACCGCCCGCGAGGTCCGCGTCGACGTCTACAACGGCAGCGGCGTCACGGGCGCGGCGCAGAAGACGATCGACTGGCTCCAGAACGAGCACGGCGTGACGCGGTCGAGCAACAAGAGCAACGCCCCCGAGAAGGCGGCGAAGACCACGCTCACGTACGCACCGAACCAGGCCGACCAGGCCCGCAAGCTCGCGGACCTGATGGGCCTGCCCGCCTCGGCGCTCAAGCCGGGGACGCAGGACGCCGGGGAGCGCGAGCCCATGACGCTCGTCCTCGGCGCGGACTTCAAGGGCGCGGGGGTGCCCCTCACCGGTCCGGCGAAGGCGCCGGAGGGTGCGCAGACGGCAGACAAGCAGGTGTGCGCCAAGTGACCCGGCGGTGCCGGGTACCGGGGCACACCTGAGTGACGAGGAGACCAGGGGTGGGACAGAACGGCGTGGGCAGGGAGGGGACGCGGGAACGCGTCACCCACCCCCGCGACTTGGGCTGGGACGAGAGTCTCTACGAGGACGGGGCCGGCGACGACGGTCCGGGCGGACGCCCGGGCCGCACCGTGCCCCGCTCGCGCCGCGCCCGCGGGGGGTCCGGCCCGGGCGGACGCCCGGGCCGCACCGTGCCCCGCTCGCGCCGCGCCCGCGGGGGGTCCGGCGACGACGGGGGTTCCGGCGGCGGGTCCGCGGGCGGGGGCGGCTCGGTCGGCGAGGACGGCGGGGACGGCTCCGTCAGCGGGAGCGGTCCGTCCGGCGGGGGCGGCGCTCGCCGGGCCCGCCGGCGCAGCGGTCCGCGCCGGCGGGCCCGGAAGGCGGGCAAGCGCAAGGTGCTGCGCTGGGTGGCCGCGACGCTGTCGCTGCTGATACTCGGCACGGCCGGCGCCGGATACCTCTACTACAAGCACCTCAACGACAACCTCCGCGGCGGCAGCCGCGCGGGCGGCGACAGCGGCGTGAAGAAGGCCGCGCCGAACGCGCTGGGCGACACGCCGCTCAACATCCTCCTCATCGGCTCGGACAGCCGCGCCGACGCGAGGAACGTGGCCCTGGGCGGCGGCAAGGACCAGCGGGACCGCAAGCCGCTCGCCGACGTGCAGATGCTGCTGCACGTCTCGGCGGACCGCAAGAACGCCTCGATCATCTCCATCCCGCGCGACACGGTCGTCCCGATCCCCAAGTGCCGCGACGGCGAACAGACGTACCCGGCCACCAGCACCCGGCCCATCAACGAGACGCTGAGCCGCGGCGGCCCGGGCTGCACCCTGACCACCTGGGAGACGCTCACCGGGGTCTACATCGACCACTGGATGATGGTCGACTTCGCGGGCGTGGTGGCGATGGCCGACGAGGTGGGCGGCGTCCCGGTCTGCGTCAAGACCGGTGTGTGGGACCGGTCGACCCGGGACCAGAAGGGCGGCTCCGGCCTGAAGCTGCCCGAGGGCACCCACGAGGTCAAGGGGGAGCAGGCGCTCCAGTGGCTCCGCACCCGGCACGCGTTCGGCAGCGACCAGAACCGTGCCAAGGCCCAGCACATGTACATGAACGGCATGATGAAGAAGCTCCAGGAGCAGAACGCCTGGAGCGACACCGGCCGGCTCATGGGCCTCGCGGACGCCGCCACCCGGGCGCTGAGGGTCTCCGACGAGATCAAGTCGGTGAAACGGCTCTTCGACCTGTCGATGCAGCTGAAGAACGTGAAGCTGGACCGGCTCACGACGGCCACCGTGCCCACCCGGCCCTACCCGGGCAACCCCCGGGCGTGGCTGGAGCCGATCCCGCCGTCCGCCGACAAGATGTGGTCGATGCTCCGCGACGACGTCGCCTTCGACAAGAACGGCGACCCGGCCGACAAGCCGAAGCCGAGCGCCTCCACGAAGCCGTCGGCGACCGCCCAGGCGCCGGGTTCCTTCCCCGTCACGGTCGTCAACGGCACCGCGGGCGACGGCCAGGCGCCCGCCGAGGGCCGGGCCGGCTCGATCGCCGAGAACCTGCGGGGCAAGGGCTTCACGCAGGCCGACTCCTCCCGGGACGCCAAGCCGCGCAAGGACAGCACGGTCTTCTACCCGAAGGCGGCGGGCGAGCAGGGCAAGGCGAACGCGGTGTCCGTGGCCACCTCGCTGGGCCTGCCGGCGACCGCCGTCCGCCCGGACGGCGAGGTGTCGGAGATCACCCTGGTGGTCGGCTCGGACTGGCGCGAGGGCGGCACGTACAAGCGGCCGACGGTCCAGGCGGGCGACCTGCCCGAGGGCGCGTCCAGCAAGACCGACTGCATGGACGTCTACTCGGTCTACCGCTGGGACGGCAAGAGCTGATCCCGCGTCTGTCGTGACGTTCCCGTACGACGGTGGCCGGGCCCCTTCCCCAGGGGCCCGGCCACCGTCGTACGCACAGCGCGGCCGTCGCGCGGACGGCGCGGCCGACGGCCGTTACGCCGCGACCGCCGGGCGCTTGCTCGCGATGACCTTCTTCGCCAGCGAGCGCGGGCTGGTGAGGAAGCCGAAGCCCCAGGACATGTGCATGGTCGCCAGGGCCACCGGGATCTGCAGCCGCGCCTTCAGGGACAGGCCCTTGCCCGCCGGGACGGAGCCCACGGTGATCGCGGCCAGATAACCGGCCGGGACCAGGAAGCCGAGCGGGGTGACGAGCGCGCCCACCACGGTGCCCGCGGCGATCGCGCAGACCGCGGCCGGCGGGGCCAGATAGCGCAGGTTGATGGAACCCTCGTGGTAGCGGGCCACCACGTGCCGCCAGCGGCCGTAGTCCTTGTACTGCTTCGCCAGCGCGCGGACGCTCGGCCGCGGCCGGTACCGGACGCGCAGCTCCGGCGAGAACCAGATCAGACCGCCGGCCTCGCGGATGCGGAAGTTCAGCTCCCAGTCCTGGGCGCGGATGAACTCCTCGTTGTAGCCGCCCTGCTGCTCCAGGGCCTCGCGGCGGAACACCCCGAGGTAGACGGTCTCGGCGGGGCCGGCCGCGCCGCCCGTGTGGAAGGACGCGTTGCCCACGCCGATCCGGGAGGTCATCGCGGCGGCGACGGCGTCCTCCCAGGCGTTCTCGCCCTCGGCGTGCATGATGCCGCCCACGTTCTGCGCGCCGGTCTCCTCCAGGAGGCGGACGGCGGTCGCGATGTAGTTCGGCGACAGCATGCCGTGACCGTCGACGCGGACCACGATCGGATGGCGGGATGCCTTGATCGCCGCGTTGAGGGCGGCGGGGGTACGGCCCGTGGGGTTCGGCACGGTGTGGACCCGGGGGTCCTCGCGGACGAGCTCGGCGGCGATCTCGTCGGTGCGGTCCGTGGACGGGCCGAGCGCGATCACCACCTCCATCTCGCCGTCGTACTCCTGCTCGAGGATGTGGCGGACCGAGTTGCGCAGATGCCGCTCCTCGTTGAGGACCGGCATGATCACGGAGACAGGGGGCGTGGCGTTCATCGCCCGCCACGTTACCGCGAACGGGGGACACGTTCGCGCGCCTCGGGTGCCGATGCGGGGTGGCGCTGATCGTATGGGCTTACGGTGCTCACGGTGTCCCTGTCCCACCCGCGGAGGTGTCCCCCGGTGCCCACACCGCCCCGCACGCCCCGTCCGCCTCGGCCCGCGGGCCGCCCCGCACCGGTCCGCCGGCGGCGCCGCCCCAGACGGCCCCGGTGGGGAATGCGGATGGCGACCACGCTGTCGGTGGTGGTGCTCGCGGCCGGAGGCATCGGACACGCGGTGGTGACCGGCCTGGACACCGGCATCACCCGGGTCGATCCCTTCAAGGACATGAAGAACCGTCCCCAGGCCGGGCACGGCACCAACATCCTCGTCGTCGGCACCGACGGCCGCGACCGCATCACCGAGGACGAGCGGCGCACGTACCGGCTCGGCGGAGAGCCCTGCCACTGCACGGACACCGTGATGCTCGTCCACGTCTCCGCGGACCGGGAACGGGCCAGCGTGGTGTCGCTGCCGCGCGACTCGTACGCCGAGATGCCCGCGCACACCGACCTCACCACCGGCCGGCACCACGACGCGCACCCGGTGAAGCTGAACGCCGCCTACGCGGAGGGCGGGCCCGGTCTGACCGTACGGACCGTCGAGTCGATGACCGGCGTGAAGATCGACCACTATCTGGAGGTCGACTTCACCAGCTTCATGAAGACGGTCGACGCCGTCGGCGGAGTGCAGATCTGCACCACCAAGCCGCTGAGGGACTCCCACACCGGGCTCGACCTGCCCGCCGGGCCGCACCGGCTCGACGGCGGTCAGGCGCTCCAGTACGTGCGGGCCCGCCATGTCGACGGGGCGGCCGACATCGGACGCATCCAGCGCCAGCAGACGTTCCTGGCCGCCCTCATCGACCGGATGACCGACAGCGGGGTGCTGCTCAACCCGGTGCGGTTCCGGCAGGTCGCCACGGCCACACTGGGCTCGGTCCGGGCCGACGAGGGCTTCCGCACGGAGCAGATGCTGGCCCTGGCGAAGGCGATGCGGGGCTTCACGCCGGCGTCGTCGGAATTCGTGTCCGTGCCGATCGGCGACATGAGCTTCCCGGTGAAGGGGATCGGCTCCACGGTGAAGTGGGACGCGCCGAAGGCACAGAAGCTGTTCCAGTCGCTGCGCGAGGACCGGCCCCTCACCCCGGCCCGGCGGCCCGCCCCGCAGGGGCCGCGGCCCGTCGACGTGGACGTCGCGCCGAAGACGATCCGGGTCCAGGTCTACAACGGCACCCGCACCGACGGGCTCGGCGGCCGCGTCGACGCCGCGCTGCGGGGCGCGGGCTTCGACACCACCCGCGCCCCGCGGACCGCCCCGGCGGGCCGGCAGCACGCGCGGACCCTCATCGAGTACGACCCGGGCTGGGACCGCTCCGCACGGTCCCTGGCCGCCGCCCTGCCGGGCGCGGAACTCCGCCCGGTCAAGGGCCAGGGCGGCACCCTGCGGGTCACGGTGGGCGCGGAGTACAAGGGCGTGACGCCGGTACGGGAGCGGCAGGCGCCGACGGGCCAGTTCGAGGCGGTCACCGGCGACCAGGTCGTGTGCCCCTGATCCTTCGTGGCCCGGTTCTCCGCCGGGGCGCGCCGGGTGGGCGGGCGCCGTCCTAGTCCTCGTAGCCCTCCGCCGCACGGCTTTCGCGCAGGTCCATGATCGCGCGGCGGCGGGCCAGGCGGTGGGTGCGGCGGATCTGGGCCTCCTGGTAGCGGCGCTTGTCCTGCTCGGTCTCCGGGATGACCGGCGGGACCCGGCGGGGCTTGCCGTCGGCGTCGACGGCCGCGAAGACGAGGTAGGCGGAGCCGACCTGGGTGGCGGGCGTGGACTCGTTCCAGCGCTCGGCCATGACCCGGACGCCGACCTCCATCGAGGACCGGCCGGTCCAGTTGACCTGGGCCTTCACGTGCACGAGGTCGCCGACCCTGACGGGCTCCAGGAAGGCCATCTCGTCCATGGAGGCGGTGACGGCCGGTCCGCCCGAGTGCCGGCCCGCGACCGCGCCCGCCGCGTCGTCCACCAGCTTCATGATCACGCCGCCGTGCACCGTGCCGAGGAGGTTGGTGTCGTGGCTGGTCATGATGTGGCTGAGGGTGGTGCGGGACGCCGAGGTGGGCTTGCCCGGGATGTCGGCCTGATCTGTCATGCCCTCTACCTTATGCCCGGCCCCGTGGCGGGTCGCGACGCCGTCCGCTTTGCATCAGCTTGGCAACAGCGCCGACCCGATTTCCCACCCGGCCTGTCCGGGCGGCCGGACCGAACGGCAGACTGTCCCGCATGAATGAGTGGCCCGACGCCCAGCCCGCGGGGCCTCGCCGGATGCGCCATGTGCAGCGTCCGCAGGTCCCCCCGCAGCAGCCGTACCCGCAGGCGCCGCAGCAGCAGCCGCAGTACGACCGGGGCGGCCAGGACTACAACCCGAACTTCACCCAGGCCCAGGCGTCCGGGTACGACTCCGGCTACAGCACCGGCCAGGTCTACGGCGGCCCACAGGACGCGGGCGGCGGCCGGGGCGGCGGGCACGGATCCGTACCGCCGCAGTACTCGCCGCGTCCCGCCGGCGGGCCGGGCCCGGCCGCGCCCGACTGGCGGCGCCGGATCAAGGTCGGTTCGGCCGTGCTGCTGGTCGGCGTCCTCGCGTGGGGCGTCGGCACGTACGCGTGGGCCAGCTCACAGATGCGCAACGAGGTCGATCTCGCCAAGGTCATCGAGCGGCCCGCGGAGGGCGACTGCACCACGTATCTGATCGTCGGTTCCGACAGCCGCGAGGGCATGTCCGCCGAGGAGAAGAAGAAGCTGCACACCGGTTCCGCCGAGGGCAAGCGGACCGACTCGATGATGATCCTCGCGGCCTGCTCCAGCGGGAACACGATGATCTCGCTGCCCCGCGACTCCTGGGTGACGATCCCGTCCTTCGTGGGCTCGGAGTCCGGCAAGCAGTACGGCCCGCGCGGCGGCTCCAAGCTGAACGCGGCGTACGCGATGGACGGCCCCGAGCTGCTCGTCCGCACGGTCGAGTACAACACCGGGCTGCGCATCGACCACTACGCGGAGATCGGCTTCGCCGGCTTCGCGAACATCGTCGACGCCCTCGGCGGCGTCGAGATGAACATCGAGAAGGGCTTCAAGGACAAGAAGTCCGGCGCCGACTTCCAGGCCGGGCAGCAGACCCTGAACGGCGAGCAGGCCCTGGCGTTCGTGCGGACCCGCTACGCCTTCGCCGAGTCGGACCTGGCGCGGACGAAGAACCAGCAGAAGTTCCTGTCCGCGCTGGCCAACCAGGCGGCGACGCCGGGCACGATCCTCAACCCGTTCACGCTCTACCCGACGCTGGGCGCGGGTCTGGACACGCTGATCGTGGACAAGGACATGTCGCTGTACGACCTGGCGAAGATGTTCTTCGCGATGAAGGGCATCAGCGGCGGCGACGGGAAGTCGATGAACATCCCGATCAGCGGCAGCGCCCCGCAGGGCTCCCTGAAGTGGGACATGCCGAAGGTGAAGCAGCTCGTCAAGGAGATCCAGAACGACGAGCCGGTCACCGTCACGTCGAACCGCTGACGGCCTGCTTCCGTCCGGCGGTTCGGCCTCCGGCGGTCCGGCCTCCGGCGGTCAGCCTCCGGCGGCCGGCCCGCCGGCGTCGACCACCCGGTAGAGCACGCGCCCGTCCGGGCCCCGGCCCACCTCGCGCAGGGCGGGGTCCCCGGCCGGGAGGCCGCCGCGCGAGGGCCGCTGGAGCACCCACTCCACCCCGTACCGGCGCAGGACGGCCAGTCGCTCCTCGCGCGGGGTGCCGGGGGCGAAGTAGCGCTCGGTGTCGGCGTCCCGCCGGTCCTCGTCCGGCAGGAAGAAGTCCGGGTAGCCGGTCCCGACGGTGTACCTGCCGTACCCGGGCAGGGTGACGGCGGAGCGCCGGTCGCCGGTCAGGACGACGTCCCCGTACGCGGTGTACCGGTTCGTCCAGGCCGGCGGCTCCCACACCTTCCAGGCGTCCGCGGCCACGGCCGCGGGCAGGGCCTCCGGGCGTACGACGAAGGTCAGGCTGTCGCGCTGCGCCCACGCCCCCACCGCCAGGGCGGCGGCCAGTACCGCGCCGAACGCGGCGCGGAAGCGGCGGGTGCCGCCCTGGAGGACGCAGAGGGCGGCGGCGAGCTGCGCGGGCATGACCACCGCGGGCTCGGTGCGGCCCAGGGACCACTTGTCGAAGGCCGCGCCGGCGACGACCGCCACCAGACCGAGCAGGAACCAGACGGCCAGCGGGTCGCGGCGGTCGCGGCGCAGCCGCAGCGCGAGGGCGAACACTCCGAGCGGGACGAGGGTGAAGCGGGCGAGCCGGTGCCGGTAGAGCGGGCGGTGGATGTCCTCCAGACCGCCCGCGCCGAGCAGCGCGAAGAAGGAGTAGTACGGCCAGACGGCCAGGATCACGAGCCCCACGGCGAGGGCGGCGGCGAGCCGCAGCACCAGCGCCCGGCTGGGTCGGACCCGCGCGGCCACGAGGACACCGAGGGCGCCGAAGGTGAAGACGACGCCCGTGAACTGGTGGCTGAGCGTCAGGACCGCCCAGAGCGCCCCGAGCCCCGCGTAGGCGGCAGTGCCCGTGGCGGGGCGCCGCAGGGCGTGGGTGAGCAGGGCCAGGAAGAGGAAACCGAGGCCGGTGGCGAAGGTGCTCGGGTACGAGGCGTTCGCCGAGAGCGACGTGAGGCCGAGGAAGCCGCTCCATATGAAGGGCTTGACGCCCCACAGCAGCAGCAGGCACAGCACGGCGAGCGGCGGCGCGGCCGGATGACGGCTCAGGGTGCGGACGAACTCCCGTACGCCGACGGCCAGGAGGAGCAGACCGGCGACGGCGGCGCAGCGCAGCACGTCGAAGGTGTCCAGACCGGTCGCCCTGGCGAACAGGGCCAGGCAGACCGTCCACGGCGAGTAGTACGGGCTGTCGGTCGGCGAGTCGACCATCGGGTTGCCGGGGTGGACCAGGTCGTGGCGCAGCCGCTCTATGGTGGCGGCGTGCACGCCCATGTCGCCGATCCACGGCAGCCGCACGATCATGAACACCGCACCGGCGACGAGCAGCAGGGCCGCGCCCCGCAGCGCGGCGAGCAGCCGTCCCGGGTGGAGCGGTCGGAAACGGGACATGACGGACTCGCCGGTCATCGGTGGTGCCTCACTGGGATCGGGCGGACAGGGACACGACCGCCCGGAAACCCCTGGGCCGGTGCCCGTGACACACGGTACCGCCGGTGGGAACGCGCTCTCGACGCACATGCGTTCACCGGGTTGATTTCGCCGTTCCCGCGCCGGGATCATGGCCGTCCGGCCCGGGGCCGCCCGGGAACGGGGAGAACGGGGAGGTTTCACCCATGGCGTGGGACGAGTGGGAACAGCTCAAGGCCGAGGCGGCAGAGGGCCGTTCCTTATCGATGCGGCTGAACCAGCTGCCGGCCGACCAGGGAGGCGGGACCCCGCCCGGGGGCGCGTCCGAGGACCTGAAGACGGACAAACGGGCCTGGGTGAAGGCCGGCGAGGGCGTCTCCGGCCTGAAGGGCGACGTCGCCAAGGCGTTATCGACGCTCGACGGCGGACAGGCGGGGCTGGGCGACACCGCCGGCTGCCAGAGCGCCGCGGCGCAGAAGGAGTTGTACGACTCCTGGAAGAAGTACCTCAACGATGTGAGCGGCCGCTGCGAGGCGCTGGGCGGCCTGCTCCAGAGCTCCGGGCACGATCTGTCGAAGCCCGACCAGACCCTCCTCGGTGAGCTGAACGGCCTCACGGCGAAGTACGCGGACACCGCGCCCGTCGGCGGCCAGAGCGGCGGGAGGTGAGCGCCGCCGTGGATCTCCAGACCCTGAAGGGCTTCAAGCCGTCGGAGTACGAAGAGGCCGCGGACGGCTACCGGGCCGTCGGCACCATGGCCATGACGGCCAAGGACACGATCGACAACCGGATCGCCGCGGGCATCCGGGCCCAGCTGGAGGGCGAGGCCGCGAAGGCCGCCCTGACCGAGCTCGCGGACCTGTCGAAGAACTTCCACTACGCGCAGACCGAATGTGGCCTGGTGAGCACCGCCCTGAACGGCTTCGCCTTCGACATGGCGGCGGCCAAGCGGAAGCTGGAGGCGGCGATCGCCGACGCCCAGGCCGACCAGTGCACGGTGAACCCGGACGGCTCGGTCAGCTTCCCGGCCGGCGCGAAGCCCGGCGCCGAGAAGGCGGCCGACGGCGGGACCGTGACCGGGAGCGCGGGTGGCGGCGGTGCCACGTCGCACGCCCTGGAACGCCAGGCGGTCGCCATCCACCCGAACCCGCACTACGGCAAGGCCCTCGCCTACGCGGACCGGATCGCCGAGGCGCTGAAGGAGGCGACGGACGCCGACACCCGGTGGGCGCCCAAGCTGCGGGCGCTGAAGGCGGACGACGACCTGAAGGTCTCGGCCGGGGACTGGGCCGACGCCCAGTCGGACATGGGCGGGGTCCGCGAGGCGGGCAACAGCTACCTCGCCTCCCTGCCCCAGCCGCCCAAGGACGGCAGCCCCAAGGACAACGCCTCGTGGTGGAAGGGGCTCACCGAGGAGCAGCAGTCGGCGTGGCTGTCCCTGCGGCCCGAGGCCGTGGGCGCGCTGGACGGCCTGCCGTCGCCGGTCCGCGACGAGGCCAACCGGACCGTCCTCGCGGAGAAGCACGGCCAGTACCAGACGGAGCTGAACTCCATTCCGAAGCCGCCGGCCAACGAGTGGACCTGGATCACCGCGGGGAGGTTCCCGGTCAAGGTGCACACCGACGAGTGGATGGAGTGGCACCGGCAGTACGGGGACCGCTACGAGCAGCTCAACAAGTCCCTGAACGGCATGAACGCCATCCAGGCGCGCTTCGACCGGACGGGTGAGCGGGGTCTGCCCGAGGCGTATCTGCTCGGCTTCAACCCGGACGGCAACGGCCGGGCGATCGTCGCCAACGGCAACCCCGACACGGCTGCCCACCAGGCGGTCTACGTGCCGGGGACGACCTCGAACATCGGCAGCATCGGTGGGGACATCACCCGCATGGAGAACGTCTGGCGGGTGGCCGACGCCCAGAACAACGGCGCGGTCTCCACCATCACCTGGCTCGGTTACGACGCCCCCCAGGACATCGTCAAGGACGCCCCTTTCAGCCACTACGCCAATGACGGCGCCCCGGCGTACAACCGCTTCATGGACGGCCTCGACGCGTCGCGCGCGGTCGACTCGGACCCGCACCGGACGGCGATCGGCCACTCGTACGGCACGACCCTGATCGGCTCGGCGGCCCGGCAGGGCGATCTGAACGCGGACGACGTGATCCTGGCGGGCAGCCCCGGTGTACAGGTGCCCAAGGCCGAGCAGATGGACGTGCCCAAGGGCCATGTCTGGAACCAGGAGGCCAAGGGGGACATCGTCCCGGACGTCGGCCGGTTCGGACACGGCGGGACCGACTGGGACGGACCGTGGACGATCCCCAGTGACGCGCGTTTCGGCGCCAACCAGCTCGCCACGGACACCGAAGGCCACAGTGACTACTGGAAGGAAGGCACCGAGAGCCTTCGGAACCAGGGTCTCGTGGTCGCCGGCAAGGGCGACGACGCGAACCTGAAGCCGCCACCGAACCCCACGCCAGGAGTGCGCTAGATGAAGATCAAACCGGGTGCGTCCGCGCTCCTGGCGTCCCTCGTCCTCACGACCCTCACCGGATGCAGCATGACTGACACCAACGAGTCCGACAGCCTCCCGTCCGCGGGCACCAGCACCACGAGTCAGGCGGCCGACCAGGCGGAGAAGATCTCCAGCGAGCTCTTCGACCTGATCGGTCTGAAGGGCACGACGACCAAGACCAGGGCCGGCGTCATGGAGTGCTCGGGCAAGGACCCGGAGAAGTACTTCACGGTCTTCCACCCGTGGACCTTCACCCCCGCCTCTCCCGAGCAGCTCGACGGCGTCATGGAGCGGCTCAAGGAGGAGATGCCGAAGCACGGCTGGAAGATCGTCGGCTACGGCCCCGACAACAGCAAGAACCAGAACCTCACGATCACCGCGGACAACGACGCGAAGAAGTACGGGGTCAAGATCGCCCACTTCGCGAAGGACGCCCGGCCGAACCTCAACGTGTTCCTCACCTCCGGCTGCTACCAGGTGCCGGAGGGCGAGAAGGTCGACTAGTTCCGGACGGCTCGGGGCCCCCGGCGCTTTCGTGCCGGGGGCCCTGTGCTGCCGTGGGGCGACTACGGGAGGTTGCGGGCCATGACGATGCGCTGGACCTGGTTGGTGCCTTCGTAGATCTGGGTGATCTTGGCGTCGCGCATCATGCGCTCGACGGGGTAGTCGCGGGTGTAGCCGTAGCCGCCGAGGAGCTGGACGGCGTCGGTGGTGACCTCCATGGCGACGTCGGAGGCGAAGCACTTGGCGGCGGCGCCGAAGAAGGTCAGGTCGCCGTCGACGCGTTCGGACTTGGCGGCGGCGGCGTAGGTGAGCTGGCGGGCGGCTTCGAGCTTCATGGCCATGTCGGCGAGCATGAACTGCACACCCTGGAAGTCGGCGATGGGCTTGCCGAACTGCTTGCGCTCGGTGACGTAGCCCTTGGCGTAGTCGAGGGCGCCCTGGGCGATGCCGATGGCCTGGGCGGCGATGGTGATGCGGGTGTGGTCGAGGGTCTTCATCGCGGTGGCGAAGCCGGTGCCCTCGGCGCCGATCATGCGGTCGGCGGGGATGCGGACGTTGTCGAGGTAGACCTCGCGGGTCGGGGAGCCCTTGATGCCGAGCTTCTTCTCCGGGGCGCCGAAAGACACGCCCTCGTCGTCCTTCTCCACCACGAAGGCGCTGATGCCCTTGGACCGCTTCTCGGGGTCGGTGACGGCCATCACGGTGTAGTACTGCGACACGCCGGCGTTGGTGATCCACCGCTTGACGCCGTTGAGGATCCAGTGGTCGCCGTCGCGCACGGCGCGGGTCTTCATCCCGGCCGCGTCGGAGCCGGCGTCCGGCTCGGACAGGCAGTAGGAGAACATCGCGTCGCCCTTGGCCAGCGGGCCGAGGTACTTCTTCTTCAGCTCCTCCGAGCCGGACAGGATCACCGGCAGCGAGCCCAGCTTGTTCACGGCCGGGATCAGCGAGGAGGAACCGCAGGCACGGGCCACCTCCTCGATCACGATCACCGTGGCCAGCGCGTCCGCGCCCGCGCCGCCGTAGGTCTCCGGCACGTGCACCGCGTGCAGGTCGGCCGCGACCAGCGCCTCCAGGGCCTCCTGGGGGAACCGGCCCTCCTCGTCCACCGCCGCGGCGAACGGCGCGATCTTCGCCTCCGCCAGCGCACGGACCGTCTCACGGAGCATGTCGTGCTCCTCCGACGGGCGATACAGGTCGAAATCGGCGGATCCGCCCACGCTCATTCACTCCCACGCTTGCTAACTACCGTTAAGTAACCCAAATGGTAGGGCGTGACAGGGTCCCGATCCAGGCCCCGACTATGCTCGGGCAGGCATTCCGCCCGACCCTCAACGGAGCCACTGGAGTCCGCATGGCCCTCAAGATCACCGTGATCGGCACCGGCTACCTCGGCGCCACCCACGCCGCGGCCATGGCGGAGCTGGGCTTCGAGGTCCTCGGCCTCGACGTCGTACCCGAGAAGATCGAACTGCTCGCGGCCGGCCGCGTCCCCATGTACGAGCCGGGTCTGGAGGAACTCCTCGCGCGGCACGTCGCGGGCATCGAGGGCTCCAGCGGGCGGCTGCGGTTCACGACCTCCTGGGAGGAGGTCGGCGCCTTCGGCGACGTCCACTTCGTCTGCGTGAACACCCCGCAGAAGCACGGCGAGTACGCGTGCGACATGAGCCACGTCGACGCCGCCTTCGCCTCGCTGGCCGCCGTGGTCCGCGAGGGCTCGCTCGTCGTGGGCAAGTCGACCGTGCCCGTCGGCTCCGCCGGGCGGCTCGCCGCCGTGCTGCCGGAGGGCGTCGACCTCGCCTGGAACCCCGAGTTCCTGCGCGAGGGCTTCGCCGTGCGGGACACCCTGCATCCCGACCGGATCGTGGTCGGCGTGCCCGCGGGCGCGAGCGGGGAGCGGGCCGAGAAGACGCTGCGCGAGGTGTACGCGGTGCCGGTGGGCGAGGGCTCGCCCTTCGTCGTCACCGACTACCCGACGGCCGAACTGGTGAAGACGTCCGCCAACTCCTTCCTCGCCACCAAGATCTCCTTCATCAACGCAATGGCCGAGGTGTGCGAGGCGGCGGGCGGCGACGTCGTCAAGCTCGCCGAGGCGATCGGGCACGACGAGCGGATCGGCAGCAAGTTCCTGCGGGCCGGCATCGGCTTCGGCGGCGGCTGCCTGCCGAAGGACATCCGGGCGTTCATGGCCCGGGCCGGCGAGCTGGGCGCCGACCAGGCGCTCACGTTCCTGCGCGAGATCGACTCCATCAACATGCGGCGCCGCGCGTCCATGGTGGAGATGGCCCGCGAGGCGCTCGGCGGCGGCTTCCTCGGCAAGCGGGTGGCGGTGCTCGGCGCCACCTTCAAGCCGGACTCGGACGACGTCCGCGACTCGCCCGCGCTGAACGTGGCCGGCCAGATCCACCTCCAGGGCGGCCAGGTCACCGTCTACGACCCCAAGGGCATGGACAACGCCCGCCGCCTCTTCCCCACCCTCGGCTACGCGGACTCGGCCCTCGACGCGGTCCGGGGCGCGGACGTGGTGCTCCACCTGACCGAGTGGCGCGAGTTCCGTGACGCGCTCGACCCCGCGGAGCTGGCGGAGGCCGCCGCCTCCCCGGTCATCCTGGACGGCCGCAACGCGCTGGACCCGGCACGGTGGCGCGAGGCGGGCTGGACGTACCGGGCGATGGGGCGCCCGCGGGCCTGAGGGCCGGGGCGGGGGGGCGACGGCCGGCGGCCCCGCGAGGCAGAGGCCACACGGCACGGGCGCGGCCCCGGCGGGCATAGGCACAGGTGAGGGGCGCGTGCTGCTCTGGGCGAGCGGAAGCCGCCCCACGCGGGGCAGCGGGGCAGCGGGGTCCCGAGGTCCAGGTCCGGGTCGGGCTCCCGTGATGGCCGTCCCCGTACCGGGCCCGGTGGCTAGGGCGTCTTCAGGCGGGTCGCCCTCGCGCGGAACTCCGTCTCCCGGAGGGCACGGGTCGCGTTGCCGTGGGAGAGGGCGATCAGGTCGGCCGACGGCCAGTCGCGGCGGAGGAGCTCCGCGAAGAGGGGGCCGTAGCCGGTGGCGGGGGACTCGGGGCCGGACAGGCCGAGGGCTCCGGGGCCCGCGAGGGTGCGGACGCGGTCCAGGCGGTCGGCCGTCGCGGCCTCGTCCGGGGTGACCGGGACCATGCAGACGCCGCCCTTCTCCCCCAGCAGCCGCAGCACCTCGTCCGGCATGCCGTCCGGTTCCGCGCGGGTGAGGACGACCGGGGCCCGGCTCACGGCGAGGGTCTGGCGGACGGTGTCGGCGTCGGCCCCGGCGAGGTCGACGAGGAGGCCGAGGCGGTTCATCTCCCGTACCGCCTCGCGGGCGAAGCCGTCGAAGCGGTCGAGGCCGACCACGCGGACCCCCAGCGCGTGGTAGGCCCGCAGGACCGCGGCAGAACCGCCGACCGCCGCCCAGCTCACCGGCCCCAGCAGCACGGCGACCCGGCCGCAGTTGCGGGCGTGCTCGATCTCCGAGGTGGAGTGCGCGAGGCGCAGCTCCTCGGGGCAGGCCGCCACGAGCGTCCGGGCCGCGTCGATCCGGCGCAGGGTGGCGAGCACGCTGTCGTCGGCGTCCACGTGGAGGGACCAGAACTGGGCCCCGGTCTCCGGGGCCCGTACCGGAAGGTCGTCCGGGTCCGGATCCCGGTCCGGGCCGGGGTCGGGGCCCGTTCGGCGGGGCGGTTCCGTGTGTCCCTCGAAGACCGGGCAGGCCGCGAGCGGGGGCCGGGCCCGTCCGGGAGCACCGGGGTCGCCGCACGGCGTGGTGGGGGGATCGTCCAGCAGATCTGCCATGGGTGACTCACTCCGTACTCCTGAGGCAGTACGGACCACCGTGTCACCCGCCCGGCGCACGGTCGCGGTGGACTGGACCGTCCGGGGGACCGTCCGCGGGATCGCCCGCGGGTCGTCCGGGGCATGCGGCGGGGGCATGCGGCGGGGGCCCCGCCCGAGCGGGGCCCCGCTCGGGCGGGCGGTCAGTCCAGGGACGCGATCGTCGCGACGGACGGGCCGCGCAGCGCCTGCTGCTCGCGGGCCACCGCCTCCGCGTCGCGCAGCACCCGCACCGCGTTGGACCAGGTCAGCTTCGCCAGGTCGGCGCGGGACCAGCCGCGGGTGAGGAGCTCGGCGATCAGGTTCGGGTAGCCGGCGACGTCGTCCAGGCCGGCCGGGGTGAACGCGGTGCCGTCGTAGTCGCCGCCGATGCCGATGTGGTCGACGCCGGCGACCTCGCGCATGTGGTCGAGGTGGTCGGCGACCGTGGCGGCGGTCGCGATCGGGCGCGGGTTCTCCGCCTCGAAGGCACGGTGCAGCCGCATCGCCTCCGGGGTGGTGTCGAGGTGGTCGAAGCCGTGCGCGCGCAGGTTGTCGTCGGCCCGCGCGGTCCACTCGACGGCGGCGGGGAGGATGAACTTGGGCACGAAGGTCGCCATCGCGACGCCGCCGTTGCCGGGCAGCCGCTCCAGCACGTCGTCGGGGATGTTGCGCGGGTGGTCGCAGACCGCGCGCGCCGAGGAGTGCGAGAAGATCACCGGCGCGACGGTGGTGTCCAGGGCGTCCCGCATCGTCGAGGCGGCGACGTGCGACAGGTCGACGAGCATGCCGCAGCGGTTCATCTCGCGGACGACCTCGCGGCCGAAGGCCGTCAGGCCGCCGGCCCGGGGCGCGTCGGTCGCCGAGTCGGCCCAGTCGTTGTTGTCGTTGTGGGTGAGCGTCAGGTAGCGCACGCCCAGGGTGTGCAGCGCGCGCAGGGTGGCGAGGGAGTTGTTGATGGAGTGGCCGCCCTCGGCACCCTTGAGGGAGGCGATCCGGCCCTCCTGGCGGGCCTGCTCCATGTCGTCGGCGGTCAGCGCGGGCGCGAGCTCGGACGGGTAGCGCGCGAGGAGCCGGTCGACGGCGTCGATCTGCTCCAGGGTGGCGCTGACGGCGTTGTCGCCGGTGAGCCGGCAGGGCACGTACACCGACCAGAACTGCGCGCCGACGCCCCCGGCGCGCAGCCGGGCGAGGTCGGTGTGGAGCGCTCCGCGCTGGTCGCGGGCGATGTCGAGCCGGTCGAGGTCGTAGCCGCAGTGCTCGCGCAGGGCCCAGGGCAGGTCGTTGTGGCCGTCGGCCACGGGGGCCGAGGCCAGGAGCTCCCTGGCCTCGGCGAGGCGGTCGGCCGCGGGACCCGAAGGAGCCCCCGGCCCGTTCGGCCGGGCCGGACCCGCGAGGCCGTGGGAAGCCACGGGGCCGGTCACGCCGCCCTGCCCCTGCGGACCACCGGAAGCCACGGGACCGGTCACACCGCCCCGCCCCTGCGGAGCACCGGAGCCCGCAGGCCCCGCCCCGCGTCCCGACGTCACCGCGCGAACCCGAAGGAGGACGAGCCCTCGACCTTCTGCCGGAGCCGCTTGCCCTTTTCGGTCGCCTGGTCGTTGAGCTCCTGCTGGAAGTCCCGCATGCGGGCACGCAGCTCCGGGTCGTGCGCCGCGAGGATGCGGGCGGCGAGCAGGCCCGCGTTGCGGGCGCCGGCGACGGAGACCGTGGCGACCGGAACGCCGGCCGGCATCTGCACGATGGACAGCAGCGAGTCCATGCCGTCGAGGTACTTCAGCGGCACCGGGACGCCGATGACCGGCAGCGGGGTGACGGAGGCGAGCATGCCCGGCAGATGGGCGGCGCCGCCCGCGCCCGCGATGATCGCCTTCAGGCCGCGGCCGTCGGCCTGCTCGCCGTACTCGATCATCTCGCGGGGCATGCGGTGTGCGGAGAGGACGTTGACCTCGTACCCGATCTCGAACTCGTCCAGGGCCTGCGCCGCGGCCTCCATCACGGACCAGTCCGAGTCGGATCCCATCGCGATGCCAATGAGCGGGTTACTCAACGATCGTCCCTCGCAGGTAGTCGGCGGCGTGACGGGCGCGCTCCAGCACGTCGTCGAGGTCGTCGCCGTAGGTGTTGACGTGGCCGACCTTGCGTCCGGGCTTCACGTCCTTGCCGTACATGTGGATCTTGAGCTGGGGGTCCCGGGCCATGCAGTGCAGGTACGCCGCGTACATGTCCGGGTAGTCGCCGCCGAGGACGTTGCACATCACGGTCCACTTCGCGCGCGGGCGCGGGTCGCCCAGCGGAAGGTCGAGGACGGCCCGGACGTGGTTGGCGAACTGCGAGGTGACCGCGCCGTCCTGGGTCCAGTGGCCGGAGTTGTGCGGGCGCATGGCGAGCTCGTTGACGAGGATGCGGCCGTCACGGGTCTGGAAGAGCTCGACGGCCAGGTGACCGATGACGTCCAGCTCCTTGGCGATGCGCAGGGCCAGCTCCTGCGCCTGGCCGGCGAGCTCGTCGTCGAGGTCGGGCGCGGGCGCGATCACGGTGTCGCAGACGCCGTCGACCTGGCGGGACTCGACCACCGGGTAGGCCACGGCCTGGCCGTGCGGGGAGCGGACGATGTTCGCGGCGAGCTCGCGCGCGAAGTCGACCTTCTCCTCGGCGAGGACCGGCACGCCCGCGCGGAACGGGTCGTGGGCGTCCGCCTCGGAGCGCACGAACCAGACGCCCTTGCCGTCGTAGCCGCCGCGCACGGTCTTCAGGATGATCGGGAAGCCGCCCACCTCGGCGGCGAAGGCCGCCGCGTCGGCCGGGTCGGCCACGATGCGGTGGCGGGGGCTGGGCGCGCCGATCTCGTCGAGCTTCGCCCGCATCACCCCCTTGTCCTGGGCGTGCGCGAGGGCCGCGCGGCCGGGCCGGACGACGACGCCGTCCGCCTCCAGGACCGCCAGGTGCTCCGCGGGCACGTGCTCGTGATCGAAGGTGATCACGTCGCAGCCGCGCGCGAAGTCACGCAGCGTGTCCAGGTCGCGATAGTCGCCGATGACGACGTCGCTGACCACCTGGGCCGCCGAGTCCTGCGGGGTGTCACTGAGCAGCTTGAACTTGATGCCGAGGGGGATGCCCGCCTCGTGGGTCATACGGGCGAGCTGACCGCCACCGACCATGCCGACTACCGGGAACGTCACCCTCTTAGGGTATCCGCACAATGTCCGGACCCTCGTCCGGCTGTGGTTTGTGACAGTGGGAGTGGGCTCGCACACGCATCGCACACGGATCGGGAGCATCTCGGGCGGGTGACGGGAGCGCTGGTTAGCATGGCTGGGTTGACGCCATCCGGGCGTCGGCCGAACACATCCGGAACGGACGGGACAGAGCCATCACGATGAGTGAACCCGGCGCGTTGCGCATGCGAGTGGACCGGCTCGTCCGCGAGGTCGCCAAGTTCGGCGTGGTCGGCGGACTGGGCGTGCTGGTGAACCTGGCCGTCTTCAACCTGGTCCGCCACGTCACCGATCTCCCCGTCGTACGGGCGAGCATCATCGCCACGGTCGTGGCGATCCTCTTCAACTACGTGGGGTTCCGTTACTTCACGTACCGCGACCGCGACAAGTCCGGCCGCACCAAGGAAATGGCGCTGTTCCTGCTGTTCAGCGTCGTCGGCATGGTCATCGAGAACGGGGTGCTCTACACGGCGACGTACGGCTTCGGCTGGGACGGCCCGCTGCAGAGCAACTTCTTCAAGTTCTTCGGCATCGGCGTCGCGACCCTGTTCCGCTTCTGGTCGTACCGGACGTGGGTGTTCAAGGCGCTGCCGGCGAAGGAGGCGGTGCAGACCGCCGAATCGTTCCTGGAGCAGGCTCCCCGCCAGGCCACCCGCAAGCAGCCCGACCGGGTCTGACCCGGGGGGTCAGCGGACGGGGCGCTCCCCGTCCCGTTCCCTGTCGCTCCTGACCTCGCGGCTGAGGAAGAGCGCGAAGACCGGCGGCTGCTGCTGGAGCAGTTCCAGGCGCCCGCCGTCGGCCTCCGCGAGGTCCCGGGCGACGGCCAGGCCGATGCCGGTGGAGCTGCGGCCGCTGACCGCCCGCTCGAAGATCCGCGCACCGAGGTCGGCGGGCACGCCCGGGCCCTCGTCGGTCACCTCGATCACGGACTGGTTGCCGGTCACCCGGGTGCGCAGGGCGACCGTGCCGCCGCCGTGCATGAGCGAGTTCTCGATCAGGGCGGCCAGGACCTGGGCGACGGCGCCGGGGGTGCCGACGGCCCGCATGCCCTGTTTGCCGGAGTGGACGATGGCGCGGCCGGCGCTGCGGTAGGCCGGCCGCCACTCCTCGATCTGCTGCTTGATCACTTCGTCCAGGTCGAAGGCGACGGCCGAGCCCGTCCGCGGGTCGCGGGAGTTCGTCAGCAGCCGTTCCACGACGTCGGTGAGCCGCTCGACCTGGGTGAGGGCGATCGTCGCCTCCTCCTTGACGGTGGCGAGGTCGTCGGCGACGGCGACCTCCTCCAGGCGCATGGAGAGCGCGGTCAGGGGCGTACGGAGCTGGTGGGAGGCGTCGGCGGCGAGCCGGCGCTCGGCGGTGAGCATGCGGGCGATCCGCTCGGCGGAGGCGTCGAGCACGTCGGCGACCCGGTCCAGCTCCGGCACCCCGTACCGCCGGTGCCGGGGGCGCGGGTCGCCGGAGCCGAGCCGCTCGGCGGTCTCGGCGAGGTCGGTGAGCGGGGAGGCCAGCTTGTTCGCCTGGCGTACGGCGAGCAGGACGGCGGCCACGACGGCGAGCAGGGCCACGGCGCCGATGATCAGGAGCGTGCGGCCGACCTCGGCGGTGACGACGGAGCGGGACTCCTCGACGATCACGGTCTCGCCGCGCTCGCCCTCGGCCAGGCCCCGGATGACGTCGCCGGCGGGGCGTTCGCCGATCTCGATGGAGGGGCGGCCGGGGATCCGGATCTCCGCGTACCGCTTGGCGCCGCTCTGCTCGGCCAGGATGTCGGGGTTGACCGGCTCGCCGCCGATCAGCCGGCTGTCCACGATGGAGACGATCCGCAGCGCCTCCGAGTCCACGCTCTCCTGGGCGCTGCTGGAGATGGTGCGGGTCTCGACGATCACCAGGGAGACCCCGAAGACGGCGATGACGACGAGGACCACGGCGAGCGTGGAGTTGATCAGGCGGCGGCGCACGGATCCTCCGGGGGCGGGGCGACTGGGCGCTCGGGGGTGTGTCGTCGGTCGGGCCGCGAGCCCGGCAAGACCGGTGAGACGCCCCCTAGCTCTTCTCGAAGCGGAAGCCGACGCCGCGGACGGTGGCGATGTAGCGGGGGTTCGCCGCGTCGTCGCCGAGCTTCTTGCGCAGCCAGGAGATGTGCATGTCGAGGGTCTTGGTGGAGGACCACCAGGTGGTGTCCCAGACCTCGCGCATCAGCTGGTCGCGGGTGACGACCCGGCCCGCGTCGCGGACGAGGACCCGGAGCAGGTCGAACTCCTTGGCGGTGAGCTGGAGCTCTTCCTCGCCCATCCAGGCGCGGTGCGACTCGACGTCGATCCGCACGCCGTGGGTGGTGGGCGGGACGGCGGGCTCGGTGGCGCCGCGCCGCAGCAGGGCCCGGACGCGGGCGAGCAGCTCGGCGAGGCGGAAGGGCTTGGTGACGTAGTCGTCGGCGCCGGCGTCCAGGCCGACGACCGTGTCGACCTCGTCGGCGCGGGCGGTGAGCACCAGGATCGGCACCGTGTGGCCGTCCGCGCGCAGCCGCCGGGCGACCTCCAGGCCGTCCATGCCGGGCAGCCCGAGGTCGAGCACGACCAGGTCGATCCCGCCCTGCAGTCCGGCGTCGAGAGCGGTGGGTCCGTCCTCCCGCACCTCGACCTCGTATCCCTCCCGCCGCAGGGCACGGGCCAGCGGTTCCGAGATGGAGGCGTCGTCCTCGGCGAGCAGTACACGGGTCATGAGGCGATGGTAGTCCGCACGGGGACGGCCCCGGAGCGTGATCCACAAGGCGGCCGTCCCGCCTCGGGATGGGGGCGCGTAACCTCCTCATGACCTTCGAATGAAGGCAGTTGGTTCCGACATCACCTGTGATCCATCTCTCAAGTCCTTCCATATCCGGCACTGTCGTGTCGTATGGTGTCGAGAGTTCTGTTGCGGTAATCGGGGACCTTTGGACGTGTTGGTGCGCCAAGGGTCTCTTTTCTGCACGAGACCGCCCTCGGCAGTCGTGGGGGCGGTGAATGACCTGTGGGCCGGGTCCTGTGCGCGACGGCGCGTCAGGGCGTGGATCCCGGAAGGGTGCGACCGCACCCGGCCGGTGCCGGCCTCCCCCACCGGGCGCATCCCGCTCACGAAGCGCGCGTCCCGACAGAGCAAGGATCGACATGGCGTCCAGCCTGACGACGGCTTCCTCCGGAACCCCCGGTTCCGAGAAGACGTTCTTCGGCCACCCTCGGGGCCTGGCCACTCTCTTCATGACCGAGATGTGGGAGCGCTTCTCCTGGTACGGGATGCGCGCCATCCTGGTGCTCTACCTGGTCGCCGCCGTTCTCGACGGCCCCCTGGAGGAGCGCGAGGCGCTGGCCGCCTCCATCTACGGCGTGTACAACGCGGTCGTCTACATGGCCGCGATGCCGGGCGGCTGGGTCGCCGACCGCCTGTGGGGCGCCCGCAAGGCCGTGCTCGTCGGCGGCATCGTCATCGCCGCGGGCCACTTCACCCTGGCCATCCCCTCGGACACGGCGTTCTTCGCGGGCCTCGCGCTCATCGCCGCCGGTACGGGTCTGCTGAAGCCGAACATCTCGGCCATGGTCGGCGGCCTGTACGAGGGGCAGCCGAGCGCCCGCCGTGACGCCGGCTTCACGCTCTTCTACATGTCGATCAACATCGGCGGCATGGTCGCGCCGCTGGTCGTCGGCTACCTGGGCGAGAACGTCAACTGGCACCTCGGCTTCGCCGTCGCCGGCATCGGCATGACGCTCGCCGTCGTCCAGTACGTCCTGGGCTCCCGCCACCTCGGTGACGTCGGCAAGGAGCCGGGCACCCCGGCGACTCCCGAGGAGAAGCGCAACGCCCTGCGCAAGGTCCTGCTGTGGAGCGGCCTGGCCGTCGCCGCGCTCGCCCTCGACGTCGTGCTCGGCACGTACGACATCGAGCACATCGTGAACGTGCTCGCGGTCCTCGGCATCGTCGTGCCGGTCGTCTACTTCGTCGCCATGTACCGCAACCCGGCGCTGACGGCCGACGACAAGCCCAAGATCAAGGCGTTCGCGTGGTTCTTCGCCACCGCCGTCCTGTTCTGGATGATCTACGACCAGTCGGGTTCGCTGCTCACGCTCTTCGCTGACGGCAAGACCGACCGCATGATCGGCGGCTGGGAGTTCCCGGCGTCCTGGTACCAGTCGGTGAACCCGATGATGGTCATCGTCCTGGCGCCGGTCTTCGCGGCCCTGTGGGTCAAGCTGGCCCAGCGGAACCGCGAGCCCAGCACCCCCATGAAGTTCGCCCTCGCGATGCTGCTCATCGGCGGCTCGTTCGCGATCATGGGCCTGGCGGGCGCCGCCGCGGCCAACAGCGAGACCGGCAAGGTCACCGTCTTCTGGCTGCTGAGCGTCTACCTCGTCCAGACCATCGGTGAGATGTGCCTGTCCCCGGTCGGCCTGTCCCTGTCGACGAAGCTGGCCCCGAAGCAGTTCGTCGGCCAGATCATGGGCCTGTGGTTCCTCGCCACCGCGACGGGCAACGCCCTGAACGGCTGGACCACCAAGCTGAACGAGCCGCTGGGCGACGCGCTGTACTACTCGCTGTGGGCCGTCGTCGCGGTCGCGGCGGGCCTGACCTTCATGATGGCGGGCAAGAAGATCCGCGCCCTCATGGGCGACGTGCGCTGAGTCCTCACCGGACCGACGACACCGAGGGCCTGGCCCGGCACCCCTTCGCGGGTGCCGGGCCAGGCCCTTCTCCGTACGGGTCCGGTGACCGCCTCACCGCGTCCCGCGCCGGAGCCGCCCCCACGGCGTGAACGTGAACACCGCCCCGCCGAGGAGGATCGCGGTGCCCGCCACCAGGGCGAGGGCGCGCAGGGCGCCGTCGTCGGCGGCTCCGGTGTCGGCGAGGCCGCCGCCGGAGCCGCCGGAGGCGGTGGTGGAGCCGCCACCGGAGGTGGTGGAGCCGCTGGTGCCGCCGGAGGCGCCGCCCTCCTGCTTGCTGGTGTCGAGGGTGAGGGAAGCCCGGACCGAGCCCTTGACCTCGCAGGGGATCACGATGGGCGAGCCGCCGAGCGACACGGTGATGGTCAGCCTGCCGGGACTGAGCGTGGACTTTCCGGTCGCCCCCGGCCTGTACGTGCCCTTCATGTCGGGCAGGTCGACGGGCTTGCCGGCCTCCAGGGGAGCCGGGTTGCCGGGGCCGGTGACCTTCACGCTGCCGGAGTCGGCGCCGCCGAGCCGCACGTCCATCGAGGGCTTCAGGGCTCCGGCGGGGAGCGCGGCCGGACTGTTCATGACGCCCTTGGCGGTCCTGACGGTGAGGTCGTAGGCGCCGCCGTTCTTCCTGGCGTCGATGGTCACCTTGGAGTCGATGGACGCGGGTCCGGGCGCCTGGCAGGCGAAGGCGACGGCCACCTCGGTGCCGCGGAAATCGGTCTGCCCGCCGCCCCCGCCGGAGGCCGAGCCGCCGGACGACGAACCTCCGGAGGCCGAGCCGCCGGACGACGAACCGCCGGACGACGAGCCGCCGCCGGTGGTCGTGGTGCCGCCGGACGCCGTCGTACCGCCGGACGTCGTGGTCCCGCCCGATGCCGTCGTACCACCGCTCGTCGTGGTGCCGCCCGATGCCGTCGTACCGCCGGACGTGGTGGTGCCGCCGTCCGTCACCTTGATCGTGGCGGCGACCGCGACCGTCTCCTCCGGCGAGCACTTCGTGTTCGTCGACATCGGCTTGGAGACGTTGATCGTGTACGTGTCGGGCGTCAGCGTGATCTCGCCCGCCTTCTCCAGCTTCAGCTTGCCCTTCATGTCCGGCAGGACCATGGGGCTGTTCTTCGGTATGGGCGGGTTCTGCCGCGGGCCCTCCACCGCCAGGGTGCCGCTCGCCGTGCCGCCGAGCCTGATGACACCGGTCGGCTTCACCGTGTCCTTCTCCAGGTCCAGGACGTCGGGGTTCTTGGAGGCGGCCTCGACCGTCTTCCACACCACCTCGACCTCGTCACCGACCCTGGCCTCGGCGGGCGCGGTGATCCGCACCTCGGTCGTGCCCTGCACCGGCGGCATGCCGGAGATGGCGGGCGGGACGCACTCGGTCCGGTACGCGACCTCGGCGGCCAGGGCGGGACTCGCGGTCAGCAGGATCCCCGCGCCGCCGAGCATCAGCGCGATCCCGGCCGCGCTCATCCTCCGTTGCGTGCTCACGACATTCCCTTCGTCGTCGGGCTGTTCTCTGACGGTGCGGATTCGGGGGTGAACCACGGCAGGACCACGGTCGGTCGCCCAGTGGTCGGTTGCTCAGCGGTCGGTCGCCCAGCGGCCGGTGCGGGCGGGCCGGTCCGGCGCGCGGACGGACGGGACGTGGACGGACGGCGCGGCGGACGACGGTGGACGCGCGGCGCGCGGGCGGAGGGGACTTCGGGCCCGACCCGGTCGACGACCGCCATGCCGATGCGGAAGAGGCCGGCCGGGACGACGACCGCGAGCAGCACCCAGAACAGGGTCACGCCCCACGGCCTCGGGACCCCCCAGGGCTGCTCCACCAACACCTTCCCGCCGTGGCGCACCGAGACCCGGTAGTCGCCGTGGGCGCCCGCCGGCAGCTCGACGGGCAGCTTCACCAGGGCCTTGCGGCCCGGCTCGACCGTGCCGCGCCACTGCCGCTCCTCGTACTGCGGCGCGAACACGCCGTGGCTGGTGCCGACCTCGAAGACGGGGTCCTTCACCGGGTCCGGACCGAGGTTGCCGACGGTGACGACGACCTCGCGGCGGGCGGGCGCCCCGAACCACACGAGAACGCCGCTGGAGCCTTCCAGTCGGGCCGAGGCGAGCACGGCGAGCCGGCCGGCCGCCGAGGACTCCGGCAGCGGGGCGGTCGGATGTCCGGCGACAGTGAACGGCACGTCCACGACGTCCGCCCGGCCGGTGACGCCGGCCACGTGGACCACGCAGGGGCAGGGCTCGGGCGGTTCGGCGACCGGCAGCTTCCGGCTGAACGCGCCCTGGGCGTCGACGGTGGCGGCGCGGCCGTCGGTGTTGGCGCAGGAGTTGGTGCCGCCGATGACGCCCCTGTCGGGCGCGGCCTGGCCGCAGACCAGCAGCATGAGCAGGGCGCCGGGTTTCCAGCCGGAGCCGCTGACGGTGATCTCGCCGCCCTTGCCGCCCTCGCTCTTCGACAGGGCGACCCGGGGTTTCGGCGGCTCCTCCGCGCGCGCGGGACCGGCGGCCGGCAGCGCCAGCAGACCGAGCAGGGCCAGCAGGGCCAGCAGGGCCAGCAGGGCCAGCAGGGTGAGCAGCCGGGGCAGGGCGGCGAGCAGCGCGCCGGCGCGGGGGGCGCCTCGGCCCGTACGCGAGGACGTCATCGTTTCCTCCGTATCGCGTACGTGGCCGCGCCCGCCGCCGCGAGGAGGGCGGCCGTCACGGCGCCGAGGCCCGCCGGCGAGGCGAAGGCGGCGTCGGCGCGGGCGGTCGCGGGGGCGGCGCCGGGGGCGGTGGCCGTGAGGTGGACGGTGACCGAGTCGAGGGCGGGCGGGTCGGGCCAGGCTTCGGTGCGGGTGGCGCGCACGCCGGGGCGCAGGAGGAGCGGCAGGGCGCTTTCGGGTCGGTCGAGGACGGTGCCGAGGACGCCCTCGGCGCGTACGGCCACGCGCGGGGCGAGGACGGTGTTGCCCCGGTTGACGAGGGTGTAGCGCAGGGTGCCGGAGCGGTCGACGCGGATGTCCTCGACGGTGAGCGCGGCGAGCCTCGGCCCGCTGACCCGCAGGTGGAGCGGCACGGCCGCCTCGCGTCCGGCGGCACTGGCCCGTACGGAGCCCCGGTGGTCGCCCGGCGGGGTGTCGGCGCTCACGGTGACGGCGAAGGGCACGTCCGCGCGGGTCCTGGCGGGCACGGTCACCGTCCGGGCGGCGAAGGCGACGGGCGCGCCGCCCCGGCCGCTGAGGCGCACGGTGAGCGGCTCCGCACCGGGGTTGGTGACGGACAGGGTGTCCTGGAGGACGCTGCCCGCGGCCCCTTCCAGGTAGACGTACGGGCGCCCGGCGGCGGGCGCGGCCGTCCAGGCGGGCGGGGGCGCGGGGGCGGGGGCGCGCGCCGGGGACCCGGCCGCGTCGACCGCCCCGGTCGCCCTGGCCGTCGCCCCGGTGACTCCCGCCGTCGCCGCCTCCGCCCCCGTCGCCGCCTCCGCCCCCGCCGTCGTGGGCGCGACCGCCGTCGCGGCCACCAGGACCGGCGCCAGGAGCGCGGCGCGGACGGCGGCTCCGTACGCTCCGGACCGTGCCGCCCGCATCAGCGTGCCGTGGGCCGGGCCGTACGACGGGTGAGCCAGAGCACCCCGGCCACGCCGGTCAGCAGCACGGTGCCGCCGAGGGTGGCGAGCGCGGGGGCCGAGTCGAGGGGGCCGGTCTTCGGCAGTTCGCCGCCGCCCGTCCCCGTACCGCCCGTGGAGTCGCCGGAGCCGCCTCCGGAGCCGCCGGACGACGCCGCGGTCACGTCCAGGACCAGCGAGGGCCCGGGGCTGTTGGCGGGCTTGCAGACGGCCGCGTCCATGCCGAGCGCGTGGACGGTCAGCGTGCCGGCCGTGAAGGTGACCTTCCCGCTCTTCGCCGGGGTGTACGTGCCGGTCAGCCGCCCGATCCGTATGGGGGTGTCCGCGGGGACGAGCGCCGCGTTCGGCACGCCCTTGACCTGTATCCGTCCGCCGTCCGCGCCACCGAGGAGGAGCTCGGCGCGCGGGGTCATGACCCCTTTGGGGAGGTCGACGGGGCTGTCGGAGACGCCCTTCTCGAAGGACATCGTGATCGTGTACGAGCCGCCGTTCCGCACGGCCGTGATGTCGACGGGCGAGACGGCGCTCTTGGGGCCGATCTTGGTCTCGCAGGCGTAGTTCACGTCGACGACGGCTGCCCGGGCGGCCGGGGCGCAGAGCAGGACGGCCGAGCCCGCCGTCACCACCGCCGCCGCCGTCAGCGCGCGGGTTGTTCTCCTCCGGTACGGCACCTCGGCACCCCTCACCGCAACGTAACTGACGGTCCTTCAGATTGGCCGTCAAGGTACGCCCGGGGCGTGATGGAGGGAAGAGAGAGGGGTGTGAAAGTCCTGGGCGGTGTGCCGAGAGCGGATCTTGCGCTGTGGATGGTCACGGTCCACGGGGCGGGGAGATCTCACGGAGGGGCAGTGGGCGGTGCCGGAGCCGTTGTCGCCGAGGCTCGAAGGACTGGGTCGCTCACGCGACGGGTTCACCACCGAGTTGTCCCTGGCTGTCGATGAGGGTCAGAAACCCATGTGGATCATGATCACGGCCGGGCACGACCGCCCGCTTCAGCCGCACCCAGCACTGGCTTCAGCGTGCACGCGACCGTACCGACCCAGAGGGCCCGACCGCCCAGCCGTCCACAACCTCCCGATGGCACGCTGCGGGTAGGCTCGCGGGTATGGGATTCGACTGGGAGAACATACTCGACGCAAGCGGCAACGGCCTCGACGACGCCTACGACAGGGCGGTCTCCGCGGCCGTCTTCAACGATGACCCGGTGGAGGACCATCGGCCACTCCCGATCGGCGAAGAGTACGACAACACAGACGGCCTGCGCTGAACTGAGCGCACGCACGAAACGCCCCGGCATGCCGCGGCGTTTCGCCGTCTCCGATGCGACGGGGCACGGCGGTCTCGGCTGCACACCCACGCGCACGACACACCGGTATCAGCTCGACCTTCGGCAGAGAGCGGACGGGCCGGACCGGGACTTCACCCCGCCCGGCCTGTCCGTGCTCTCGATACGCCCTAGACCTAGGCGGGTGCGGCGACTTCGGCCCAGACCGTCTTGCCGGCGGCGCCCGGCGTACGGTCGATGCCCCAGGCGCGGCAGAGCCGCTGCACGATGAACATGCCGTGTCCACCCGGCCGTCCGGCGCGGTGCGGGGTGCGCGGGGCGGGCTGGCCGGCGCCGAGGTCGGCGACCTCCAGGCGCAGCGCTCCGTCGAAGCGCAGCACGCGCAGGCTCTCCGGCCCGTCGGCGTGCAGGCAGGCGTTGGTCACGAGCTCGGAGACGACGAGCAGGACGTCCTCGGCGGCGGCCCTGCGGTCGGCCGTGGCGGCCGGCAGCCAGCCCCAGTCGTAGAGGGCCTGCCGGGTGAAGTCGCGGGCGAGCGGAACGGTACCGCTGGCCGCCCCGAGGGCGAGGGTGCGGACGTCGGCATCGCCGGAGGCAGTCTCCATCAGCGCTTCTTCACCTCACCGGTTCAACCGATTGACGGGTAACGGACGACAGGGGCGGACGAGAGGGGGCGGGCGGCCCTTCGGGCGGGCCGGGACCGGCTCAGTCGGGGAGTGCGGAGTCGAGCGAGTCGTGGACGGTGAAGACGGCGTCCGCACCGGTGATCTCGAAGACCCGGGCCACCGGGGGCCGCATCGCCGCCAGATGGACCCCGCCGCCCGCGGCCTCGGCCCTCAGCCGGGCGCCGAGCAGGACGTTGAGTCCGGTGGAGTCGCAGAACTCCAGCCGTGAGCAGTCGACCACGAGGCGCGTGCGCCCCTCGTCGAGTGCGCGGTCGAGTGGCGCACGCAACAGTTCGGCCGTGTGGTGATCGAGCTCACCCACCGGGGTGAGGACCTCGCTCGCGCCCACGGTCCGGACGTCTACCCGGAACCGCTCGGGTGCGCTGCCGATGTGCTGCCGGTACATGCCTCGAACCATACAAGTGCGCGGACGTCCGACGCACATAAGCTCCGCCGCATATCGCACCAAAGCAGACAATTGCCACTTGCAACCATCGGGCAGGAACCGGTAGGGCTAGAAGGACACAGTCCACATGCCGGCTTGGAGGCGCCGCAAACCGCAGCCAGACATTCACGATGGAGGAGACTATGTCACCCCGGCTCGACGTACCGGATCTCGTGGAACTGCCGCAGATTCCGCCCGTCGACGAGATCGCGCCGCACGACGCGCGCGCCCTCTCGAAGACCCTCTTCGCCCGCCTCGGCGACCTCGAGGAGGGCACCCACGAGTACGCGTACGTCCGCAACACCCTGATCGAACTGAACCTGGCCCTGGTCAAGTTCGCCGCCTCCCGCTTCCGCACCCGCAGCGAGCCCATGGAGGACATCGTCCAGGTCGGCACCATCGGCCTCATCAAGGCGATCGACCGCTTCGAACTGACGCGCGGCGTCGAGTTCCCGACCTTCGCGATGCCGACCATCATCGGCGAGATCAAGCGCTTCTTCCGCGACACCTCGTGGTCGGTGCACGTTCCGCGCAGGCTCCAGGAGCTCCGCCTCGACCTGGCCAAGGCCGGCGACGAGCTGGCCCAGAAGCTCGACCGGGCTCCCACCGTCGAGGAGCTCGCCCGCGAGCTGGGCATCGGCACCGACGAGGTCGTCGAGGGCATGGCCGCCGCGAACGCGTACACCGCCAGTTCCCTGGACGCCCCGCCCGAGGAGTCCGAGCCCGACGGCGTCACCCTCGCCGACCGGCTGGGCTACGAGGACCACGGCCTGGAGGGCATCGAGTACATCGAGTCCCTCAAGCCGATGATCGCCTCCCTGCCGGCGCGCGAGCGCCGCATCCTGTCCCTGCGCTTCACCGCGGGGCTCACCCAGTCCGAGATCGGCGAGGAGCTCGGCATCTCGCAGATGCACGTGTCCCGGCTGCTCGCCCGGACGCTGACGCGGCTGCGCAAGGGCCTCACCATCGAGGAGTGAGGCCCCTCACGGGCCCGGGCCGCCCGGCTCCTGACCGGGGCGCCGACGCGCACGTGGGCGCCCCTGGACGCCGGGGACCCGATCGCCCGTGGCCGGGGCCGGCCGGCGCGTACGCGCCGGCCGGCCCCGGCCACGGGCGGGTGCTACGCGGCCCCCGCGCCGTCGGTGACGCCGGACGCGGGGCGGCGGTCAAGCGCCGGCTCGCCCGGGACGGCTGTCCGGTCCGCGCCGCGCCCGCGCCGAGGACCCCCGACCGGCCCGATCCACAGCGCCCTCGGCGCTACCAGCCGGTCCGGGCCTCCCCCAGGACCTCGCATCCGGCGAGCGCCGCGAGCTCCCGGACCCGCTCGGCCGGGCAGCGCCTGACGTGCAGGAAGACGGTGTGGGTGGGCGCCGGCTGCTCCAGCTCGACGTCGTCGCTGTGGAACGTCACCTGCACCCCGTCGAACTGCGGGTGGCCCCGCGGTCCCGGCCAGGTCCCCCGCCACCACAGGGACGCCGGGGCGTCCCCGACCGCGCGCAGGAACGGCAGCTCCGCCTCCCGGGGCGCCTCCTCCTGGCACACCCACACGGGAAAGCTCCCCCGCCGGCCGTCGCCCCAGGGGTCGTACGTCTGCCGCTCGGCGTCCTCGAACCACGCCCCCGGCACGACCTTCGCCAGCTCCCGCACACGGGCGGCCGTGTGGACCAGCGCCTCGACCAGGATCTCGTCCCGGGGCTCCGTGAGGAGGCCGCACAGCGCCTTGGCCCGCGCGTACGCGGCGTCGGCGTCGGCCGTGCGGAAGACGGGGAAGGCCCGTGAATGCCCCATGCGCGACAGCCTCGCACGTCCGGGAACCGGCCTCCCAGCGCTTTCTCCGAGGGAGAATCGGCGGCATGAGCCATCGACGCGCCCGGTCGGCCGGGCCCCTGGGCTTCCGGTAGCCCGCCAGGACGGTCCTGGCGGCGGCCACCGACGGAGGCTCCATGTCGCGCACCGCCCACCACGTTCGCCCGACCCGCGCCCGCACCCGTACCCCCGCCGTGGACGACGACCGGCGTCCCGGTGCTCCTTGGCATGCCCTGGTGCTCCACGGCCTGCGCTACGACGCCCGCTGCCTCGACGCCGCCCAGCGGGAGGGGCGGCGGCCGGTGCCGGGGGCGGTGCGGCGGCGGGTCGAGGTGTACGCGTTCCCTCGGCACAACCGGGACCGTACGGTCGCGCGGTGGGCGGCCCTGGAGGAGCGCCGCGCGCGCCGGCGGCTGCGGCGGGCGGTCGGGGGGCTGACCCGCCGGGTGAACGCGCCCGGCGGGTCGCTCCACGCCCACGCGGCCCACACCGTGGACGTACCGCCCGCGCGGCACCGCCGTGGCGCGCTGTGGCTCGCGTGACGGCGACGGGGCCCCGGACCCGGCGGACCCCGGCGGGTCCCCGTATCCGGCGACCCGGCGGTGACCGGGCGCGGGCTCCGACCCGGCGGACCCGGGCGTGACCGCGGCGCGGGTTCGGCCCCGCGGACGGCGGCGCGGGTTCGGCCCCGCGGACGGCGGCGGGGGGCTCCGACCCGGCGGACCCTGGCGGTGACCGCGGCGAGGGCTCGGCCCCGGCGGACCCCGGCGGTGACCGCGGCGAGGGCTCGGCCCCGGCGGACCCCGGCGGTGACCGCGGCGAGGGCTCGGCCCCGGCGGACCCCGGCGGTGACCGCGGCGCGGGTTCGCCCCCGCGGACGCGGCGGGGGCTCAGACCGTGCGCACGCCCTTGCGCCAGACCTCCGCGACCAGCGGCACGCCCGGCCGGTAGGCCAGGTGGACGTGGGACGGGGCGTCGAGGACGGCGAGGTCCGCGCGGGCGCCGGGCGCGAGGCGGCCGACGTCGGTGCGGCGCAGGGCCGCCGCCCCGCCGGCGGTGGCGGACCACAGGGCCTCGTCCGGGGTCATCCGCATGTCCCGGACCGCGAGCGCGATGCAGAAGGGGACGGAGGAGGTGAAGGAGGAGCCCGGGTTGCAGTCGGTGGACAGCGCGACCGTCACCCCGGCGTCCAGCAGCCGGCGCGCGTCCGGCCACTGCGCGCGCGTGGAGAACTCCGCGCCGGGCAGCAGGGTCGCGACCGTGTTCCCCGAGGCCAGCGCGTCGACGTCGGCGTCCGTCAGATGCGTGCAGTGGTCCGCGCTGGCCGCGTCCAGCTCGACCGCGAGCTGCACGCCGGGGCCGTACGAGAGCTGGTTGGCGTGGACCCTCGGGTGGAGGCCCCTGGCCTTGCCCGCGGCGAGGATCGCGCGCGCCTGGTCGCCGTCGAAGGCTCCCTTCTCGCAGAAGACGTCGACCCAGCGGGCGTACGGGGCGCAGGCGTCCAGCATCTCGCCGGTGACCAGGGCGACGTAGCCGGCCGGGTCGTCGGCGAAGTCCGGGGAGACGATGTGCGCGCCGAGGTAGGTGACCTCGTCGGTGTGCTCGGAGGCGATGCGCAGGGCTCGTGCCTCGTCCTCGACGGTCAGGCCGTAGCCGGACTTCGTCTCGAAGGTGGTGGTGCCCTGGCGCAGGGCCTCGCGCATGAAGCGGGCGACGTTGGCGGAGAGTTCGGCGTCGGACGCGGCGCGGGTGGCCGCGACCGTCGTGCGGATGCCGCCCGCCGCGTACGCCTGGCCGGACATGCGGGCGTTGAACTCGGCGGTGCGGTCGCCCGCGAAGACGAGGTGCGAGTGGGAGTCGACGAAGCCGGGGATCACCGCGCGGCCGGCGGCGTCGACCCGGTTGTCAGTGGCGGGTGCTTTGCTGTTCTCACCGACCCAGACGACCCGGTCGCCCTCGATGACGACGGCCGCGTCCTGGATCAGGCCCAGGGGGGTTCCATCACCGAGGGAGGGATCGTTGGTGACGAGGCTGGCGATGTTGACGATGGCGGTGGCGGTCTTCGCCACGGCGCTGTTCGCGCTCGTGGGGGCGGAGCTCGCCGCCGGGTTGTTCGTCGCCGCGGGACTGGTGTCCATGGTGAGGGGTGTCTCCTTCAGCCGCTTCAGCCGCGCAGGGCGGCGATCGAGTCCGCGAGGGCCCGGGCCGCGTCCGGGACGGTCCGGTGGACCCCGTCCCGTACGACGTGCCGTCCGCCCACGATCGTGTGCCGCACGTCCGCTGCCGACGCTGCGAATACCGCCGTCTCGGCTGCCAGACGCGGCTCCGGTCCCGCTGTCCTGACCGAGTCCAGGACGAGGGTCGTGAAGTCGGCGGGGGCGCCGGCTTCGAGGACGCCCGCACCGGGCCGGCCGAGCGCGGCGTGACCGTCGGCGGTCGCCGCCCGCAGCAGGGCCGCGGCGGTCCAGTGGCCGCGGGTGCGGCTGCGCAGGCGCTCGTTCAGCTCCATGGCCCGCGCCTCCTCCAGGAGGTCGACGACGGCGTGGCTGTCGCTGCCCAGCGACAGGGGGGAGCCGGCCCGCTGGAGGGCGACGGCCGGGCCGATCCCGTCGGCGAGGTCGCGTTCGGTGGTGGGGCACATGCAGGTGCCGGTGGCGGTCGAGCCGATCAGCGCGATGTCCGCGTCCGTCATGTGGGTGTTGTGGACGCCGGTGGTCCGCGCGCCCAGGACGCCGTGGTCGGCGAGCAGCTGCGTCGGCGTGCGGCCGTGGGCCGCGAGGCACGCCTCGTTCTCGGCGGTCTGCTCGGAGAGGTGGACGTGCAGGGGGGCCCGCCGTTCCTCGGCCCACCGGGCCACGGTGGACAGCTGCTCGGCGGGGACGGCGCGCACGGAGTGGATCGCGGCCCCGATCGTCACGCCCTCGCGCTCCTTGAGGGCGCTGACGCGCTCGGCCCAGGCGTCGGCCGTGCCGTCGGTGAAGCGGAGCTGGTGGGGTTCGGGGGCGGCGCCGAAACCGGAGGACAGGTAGGCGGTGTCGAGGAGCGTGATGCGGATGCCGGCCTCGCCGGCGGCGGCGATCAGGGCCTCCCCCATGGCGTTGGGGTCGGCGTAGGGCCGGCCGCCGGGCGCGTGGTGGAGGTAGTGGAACTCTCCGACGGAGGTGATGCCGGCGAGCGCCATCTCGGCGTAGACGGCGCGCGCGAGCGCGAAGTAGCTGTCGGGCGTGAGCCGCTGGGCCACGCCGTACATGACCTCGCGCCAGGTCCAGAAGGTGCCGGAGCCGACCTGCACGGTGCCGCGCAGGGCGCGGTGGAAGGCATGACTGTGCGCGTTGGCCAGGCCGGGGACCGTGAAGCCGCGCAGGACCTCCGCACCGGACGGCGGGGTGCCGACCCCCGTCCGGACGGCGGCGATGCGGCCGTCCGCGGTCACGTCCAGGGCCACGCCCGACTCGACCCGCGGGTCGAGCCAGGCGTGCTCCAGCCAGTAGGTGGTGTGCGGCGTCAGTGGCACGCCAGGCCCTCCAGTACGTCGGCGAGTGCGCGGACCCCGGCGAGGCAGTCGTCCTCGGCGGCGAACTCGGCCGGGGAGTGGGAGACGCCCGTGGGGTTGCGCACGAACAGCATGGCGGTCGGGACGGAGGCGGACAGGATGCCGGCGTCGTGTCCGGCGCCGGTGCCGAGCACGGGGACCTTGCCGGCGCTCTCGCCGAGGATCCTGGCGAGCTCGTCGCGCAGCGCGTGTTCGAAGTCGACGACCGGGGTGAAGGACTCGCGGGTGACGCCGAGTTCGACGCCGTGGCGTGCCGCGTGTTCCCGGGCGGCGTTCTGGATGCCGCCGATGACCTCGTCGAGGGTGGCTTCGTCGGCGGCGCGCGCGTCGAGCCAGCCGCGGACGAGCGAGGGGATGGCGTTGACGCCGTTCGGCTCGACGGCGATCTTCCCGAAGGTGGCGACGGCGCCGGCGAGTTCGGCTTCGCGGCGGGCGGCGAGGACGGTCTCGGCGTAGGGCAGCATCGGGTCGCGCCGGTCGGCGATCCGGGTGGTGCCGGCGTGGTTGGCCTCGCCGCGGAAGTCGTACCGCCAGCGGCCGTGGGGCCAGATGGCGGAGGCGATGCCGACGGGGTCGCCGGACAGGTCGAGGGCCCGGCCCTGCTCGACGTGGAGTTCGACGAAGGCGCCGATGCGGGCCAGCCGCTCGGGGTCGGGGCCGATGGCCTCGGGGTCGTAGCCGGCGGCCTCCATGGCCCGGGGCAGGCTGACGCCGTCGGCGTCGCGCAGCTCGAAGGCCTTCTCCCGGGTGAGCTGTCCGGCGGCGAGGCGGGAGCCGACGCAGGCGAGCCCGAAGCGGGCGCCCTCCTCGTCGCCGAAGTTGACGATGGCCAGGGGCCGCCGGAAGGAGACGCCGCGGGCGCGGAGTTCGTCGAGGGCGGCGAAGGCGGACACGACGCCGAGGGGCCCGTCGAAGGCGCCGCCGTCGGGCACGGAGTCCAGGTGGGAGCCGGTGACGACGGCGTCCCCGGCGGTCGGGTCGCCGAGCCAGGCCCACTGGTTGCCGTTGCGGTCGGTCTCGACGTCGAGGCGGCGGGCCTCGGCCTGCATCCGGAACCAGAGCCGGCAGTCGGCGTCGGCGGCGGTCCAGGCGTAGCGGCGGTAGCCGCCGGTGGCGTCGCTGCGGCCGAGGGGCCGCAGCGACCGCCACATGGCGTGGAAGGTCTCGCTCACGCGGGGTCACCCTGCGACACGGCGTCGTCGCCCTCGCGCATCGGGACGCGGACGCCGCGCTCGTCGGCGACCCGCTCGGCGATGTCGTAGCCGGCGTCGACGTGGCGGATGACGCCCATGCCGGGGTCGTTGGTGAGCACGCGGCGGATCTTCTCGCCGGCCAGCGGGGTGCCGTCGGCGACGGTGACCTGTCCGGCGTGGATCGAGCGGCCCATGCCGACGCCGCCGCCGTGGTGGAGGGAGACCCAGGAGGCGCCGGAGGCGACGTTGACCATGGCGTTGAGCAGCGGCCAGTCGGCGATGGCGTCGGATCCGTCGAGCATGGCCTCGGTCTCGCGGTACGGGGAGGCCACCGAGCCGCAGTCGAGGTGGTCGCGGCCGATGGCGAGGGGCGCGGCGAGGGTGCCGTCGGCGACCATGTCGTTGAACATGGCGCCGGCCTTGTCGCGCTCGCCCTGGCCGAGCCAGCAGATGCGGGCGGGCAGGCCCTGGAAGTGGACCCTTTCGCCCGCCATCCTGATCCAGCGGTGGAGGGACTCGTTCTCCGGGAAGAGGTCGAGGATCGCCTTGTCCGTCTTGTGGATGTCGGACGCCTCGCCGGACAGGGCGGCCCAGCGGAAGGGGCCCTTGCCCTCGCAGAAGAGGGGGCGGATGTAGGCGGGGACGAAGCCGGGGAAGGCGAAGGCGCGGTCGTATCCGGCGAGCTGGGCCTCGCCGCGGATCGAGTTGCCGTAGTCGAAGACCTCGGCGCCGGCGTCCATGAAGCCGACCATGGCCTCGACGTGCCTGGCCATGGACTCGCGGGCGCGGGTGGTGAAGCCGGCCGGGTCCTTGGCGGCGGCGTCGGCCATGTCCTCGAAGGCGACGCCGACGGGCAGGTAGGACAGCGGGTCGTGGGCGGAGGTCTGGTCGGTGACGATGTCGACGGGGGCGCCCTCGGCGAGCATCTGCGGGAGCAGTTCGGCGGCGTTGCCGAGGAGGCCGATGGACAGCGGGCGGCGGGCGTCGCGGGCCTCGGTGGCGAGCTGGAGGGCGTGGGCGAGATTGTCGGCCTTCACGTCCAGGTAGCGGTGCTCGATGCGGCGTTCGATGGCGCGCGGGTCGCAGTCGACGCAGATGGCGACGCCGTCGTTCATGGTGACGGCGAGGGGCTGGGCGCCGCCCATGCCGCCGAGGCCGGCGGTCAGCGTGATGGTGCCGGCGAGGCTGCCGCCGAACCTCTTGGCGGCGACGGCGGCGAAGGTCTCGTAGGTGCCCTGGAGGATGCCCTGGGTGCCGATGTAGATCCAGGAGCCGGCGGTCATCTGGCCGTACATGGTGAGGCCGAGCTGCTCCAGGCGGCGGAACTCCTCCCAGTTGGCCCAGTCGCCGACCAGGTTGGAGTTGGCGATGAGGACGCGCGGGGCCCACTCGTGGGTCTGCATGACGCCGACCGGGCGGCCGGACTGGACCAGCATGGTCTCGTCCTGCTTGAGGGTCTTCAGGGTGCGGACCATGGCGTCGAAGGAGCGCCAGTCGCGGGCGGCCTTGCCGGTGCCGCCGTAGACGACGAGCTTGTCGGGGTGCTCGGCGACCTCGGGGTCGAGGTTGTTCTGGAGCATGCGGAGGGCGGCCTCCTGCTGCCATCCCAGGGCGCTCAGTTCCGTACCGCGCGGGGCCCGTACGGGGCGGGGTCCTGACATGGCGATGCCTCCTCGATCCTTCGGCTATTCATTCAGCTATTCACATCCTGGCGTCCTGAATAGTCTTAGTCAACAGCTGCGGCGGCATCCCGCCCGGTGGTGGGATGGCCCCATGGACGCACCCATGGCTTCCTCACTCGGATCCGACCGCCGGGAACGGGCCCGCGACCGGGCCGTCCGCGCCGCGGTCCGGCAAGGGCTCGTCTCCCCCGACGAACCCGTCACCGCCCTCCTCGACACCGACGGCATCCGCGCCTCCGCCGCCGCCCTGACCAGCGCCTTCGCCGCCGTCACCGACGCCCCCGTGCTGCACGCCTTCGCCGTCAAGGCCGCCCCGCTGGTCCCCGTCCTGCGGCTGCTGTACGAGGCGGGGCTCGGCGTCGAGGTCGCGAGCCCCGGTGAGCTGGCCCTGGCCCGCGCGGCCGGGGTGCCCCCGGCCCGTACGGTCCTCGACTCGCCCGCCAAGACCCCCGCCGAGCTGCGCCACGCCCTCGCGCTCGGCATCGCGGTCAACGCCGACAACTTCCAGGAACTGGCCCGGCTCGACGCCCTCGTCGCCTCCGCGCCCACCGCCTCACCCCTCGGACTGCGGGTGAACCCGCAGATCGGAGCCGGTTCCATCGGCGCGCTCTCGACCGCGACCGCCACCTCCAAGTTCGGCGTCGCCCTGCGCGACGAGGGGGCGCGCGAGGCCGTCGTCCAGGCGTATCTGGCCCGCCCCTGGCTCACCCGGCTGCACACCCACACCGGCTCCCAGGGCATCCCGCTCGCCCTGATGGCCGAAGGCGTCGGCGCCGCCTACGCCCTCGCCGAGGAGATCAACGCCAAGGCCGGCCGGCAGCAGATCGACACCCTCGACATCGGCGGCGGGCTGCCGGTCAACTTCGCCTCCGACGAGGAGACCCCGACCTACGCGGAGTACGCGGCGCTGCTCGCCTCGACCGTGCCCGGCCTGTTCGACGGGCGGTACGCCCTGGTCACCGAGTTCGGCCGGTCCCTGCTCGCCAAGCACGGCACCGTCGTGGCCCGCGTCGAGTACACCAAGACCTCCGGCGGCCGGCCCATCGCCGTCACCCACGCGGGCGTCCAGCTCGCCACCCGGACGGTCTACGCCCCCGAGTCCTGGCCGCTGCGCATCCTCGCGTACGACGCCGAGGGCCGGCCCCGCGGGCGCGGGCGGGAGGCCGTGCCGGAGGACAGCGGGGAGGAGGTCCAGGAGGTCGTCGTGGACGTGGTCCAGGACGTGGCCGGGCCCGCCTGCTTCGCCGGCGACCTGCTCGCCGTCGGCCGCTCCCTGCCGCCGCTGCGACCCGGCGACCTGGTGGCCGTGCCGGACACCGGCGCCTACTACTTCGCCCACCACTACGCGTACAACAGCCTGCCGAGGCCGGCCGTCCACGGCTTCACCCCGACGGACGACGGCGGCATCGCCTTCACGACCGTCCGCAGGGCCCAGACCCTCGACGAGATCGTGGCGGAATCGGGCGGCGACCGGCCCGACGCGCTGCTGCGCGCCGCGCCCCCGGGTGGTCCCATGGGGGCATGACAGCACGCACCTCCGTCGTGGTCGAGCGCCGGATCGCCGCCTCCCCCGGCCGGGTCTGGGAGTCGATCACGGACCTGGAAGACATGCCGCGCGTGCTCTCGGGCGTCGAGAAGGTCGAGGTGCTCACCGAGGGCGGCTTCGCGGTGGGCACCCGCTGGCGGGAGACCCGGCGGATGCTGGGCAGGACGGCCACGGAGGAGATGACCGTGACCGTCTGCGAACCGCCCGAGCGCTACGTCACCGTGGCCGACTCGCACGGCATGCACTACGTCTCCGAGATCGCCCTCGTGCCCCAGGGGCCGGCGATCTCGGCGGCCGAGAGCGTCCTGCGCATGACCTTCACCGCCCGCCCCGCCCACGACCGCGCCCCCGGCCTGGTCGTGCGACTGCTCGGCAGGCTCGGCGCGCGGGCCGTGGCACGGGCGCTCGCCAAGGACCTGGACGAGATCGCCCGGGCGGTCGAGAGCCGGTCCTGAGCCCGGGAGCGGACCCGGCGGCGGCTCGCGGCCTGGGCGGGAAACGGCCTCGGCGGCCGCCCGGGACCGGACCCGGGAGCGGGTGCGGCGGCCGCTCCTGACAAATTCCTTTGGAAAATGCCAGAACTCCCCCCGGCGATCACGACGATGAGTAGCGTCACCGTTACTGCCGTTCGTCCGCACGCCGCATCGGGAGGGGATCTCGCGTGCCCGGAATCGACGAGTGCCTGCTGGAGGCGATGAGCCTGCCGGGGGCGCGCGGGGCCTGGCTGGTCGACTGGACCAGCGGTCTGGCCCTCGGGTCGGCGGGCGAGTCCCCGGTCGGAGACCACGAGACGACCGCCGCAGAGAGCGCCGAACTGGCCCGCTCGGCGGCCGAGTTCGAATCCACCGACGGCTCCGCCGAGCCGTCGGGGCCACCGGGCGCCGCCCCCGTCGAGGACCTGATCGTCACCACCCGCACCGGCTACCACGTCATCCGCTTCGTCGAGACCGCCTTCGACAGCAGCGTCTGCCTCCACCTCTGGCTGGACCGCACGGCGGGCAACCTGGCCCTCGCCCGGATCCGGCTCGGCGACCTCGCCGAGAGGCTGGTCCTCGGATGACCGCCACCGTCTCCCCGATGCTCACCCGGCTCGCCGCCGAGCGGGCCACCGGCGCGCTGCTGCGCGACCACGGCACGCTCTACCTCGTCGACGGCCGGGTCGTGCACGCCGAGAGCCCCAGCTCCCCCGGCGTCGACGTGCTGCTCACCGCCGCGGGCCGGCTGCCCCGCGCGGGCTGGGAGGAGGCGGTGGACCGGGCCGGTGCGCTCGGCGCCGTCGGCCGGTTCCTCGTCGACAGCGGCCGGCTGCACGACGGCGAACTGGAGATCTGCCACCTCGGCGCCGTCTTCGACGCGGCCTTCTTCGCCCTGGCGCCCACCGCGGGGCCGACCCGCTTCCGCTACGGCGTGGCCCACTGGTTCGGCGCGGTGCGGCCGGTCGACACGGAGGCCGTCGAGCGCGAGACCCTGCGCCGCCGCGAGCTGCTGGACAGCGTCTGGCCGTATCCGGCGGTCGACGGCGCGCCCGTGGTGCCCCTCCCGGCGGCGCCTGGCCAGCCGGTGGGCGCCCGGCACCGGGCGCTGCTCGCGGCGGCCGACGGGGAGCGCACGCCGGCGGACCTGGCCCGGCTGCTCGGCCGGCCCGCCTTCCACACGCTGCTCGACGTACGGCGGCTCGCCGCGGCCGGTCTGGTCCGCACCCCGCATGAGGCGCCGCCGCCCCCGCCCGCCGTGCCCGCGTGGGTCGGCGAGGTCGCCACCCCCGACCCCGACGTCGCCCTGCTCCGCCGGCTCCGTGACGCCCTGGAGGCAGCTCTGTGATGAGGCGTGCCCTGCGCCTGCGCGCCGAGAGGAGACAACTGATGACCGCAGAAGCCGAGGTCCTCGTCGAACTGAGACGGCTGCGGGCGCGGCTGCCGCAGCTCACCGGGGCCCTCGCGGCCAGCGCCGACGGCCTGGTGCTCGCGCAGGACGCCGTGGACGGCGAGGCCGAGAGCGTCGCCGCGCTGACGGCCGCCGCCCTCGGCGTCGGGCAGCGCCTGGCCGACACCACCGGGCAGGGGGGTTTCCGGGAGCTCCTGGTCCGCGGCGAGCTCGGCTACGTGGCGACGTACGCGGCGGGCGGCTCGGCCGTCCTGACGCTGCTCGCCGAACCCCGCATCAACGTCGGCCGGCTCCACCTGGAGGCCCGCCGCTCCAGCGCCCGGATAGGGGAGCTGGTGGACGGCGCCCTGGCCCGCAGAGACCCGGACCGGCCGCTCCCGCAGCCCTGACAAGCCCACCCACGACACGCTCACGCGAAGGAAGAACCATGGCGAACACCGAGACCTCCCTCAAGGAAGCGGCCCAGATCGAAGGCGCGATCGGCGCCGCCCTCGTCGACTACGGGAGCGGCATGGCCCTCGGCATCATCGGCGGCGGCACCGATCTCGACCTGAACGTGGCGGCGGCCGCCAACACGGACGTCGTCCGCGCCAAGCTCCGCGCCATGGAGGCCCTGGGGCTCAACGACGAGATCGAGGACATCCTGATCACCCTCGGCACCCAGTACCACCTGATCCGCCTGCTCAAGACCCGCGGCGGGGGCGGCCTCTTCCTCTACCTGGCCCTGGACAAGAACCGGGCCAACCTGGCGATGGCCCGTCACCACCTGAAGAGGATCGAGACGGAACTGGAGATCTGAGGAGGCCGGGACCGAAGAGACCCGGGACCTCACTCGACGAACAGGCCCCGGGCCGCCGCCTTCACGTCGAACTCCTCCAGGCGGGCCTGTGCGTCCGGCAGCTCGTCCGCCATCGCCTCCAGGAGCACCCGGCCGAGCAGCATCGGCGCGCACGCCGTGTCGAAGGCGAGGCCGGTGCCGACCGCGGCCGGGATGAGCAGGTCGCTGTGCGCGGCGACCGGAGCGAAGGCGGACTCGGCGACGGTCACCACCGTGAGGCCGGCGGCGCGGGCGTACGCCAGGGCGTCGACGACCTCGCGCGGGTGCCGGGGCAGCGCGAAGCACAGCAGCGCCGTGGCCCCGGCCCTTACGGCCGCGTCGATGCGGTCGTCGAGCATCGAGCCGCCCTCGTCGAGCAGCCGCACGTCCGGGTGGACCTTGCCCGCGAAGTACGCGAATCCCCTCGCCTGCGAGGAGGCGGCACGCAGCCCGAGGACGGGCAGCGGCCGGGAGGCGGCGAGCAGCCGGCCGGCCCGCTCGACGGGGGCGGGATCGGCGAGCAGCTCGGCGAGGTGCCTGAGGTTCTCGATCTCGCCGAGGACGGCCTGCTGGTACTCGTTGTGCCCGGCGAGCTCGTCGGCGACGGCGGGCACGCTCTCGCGCAGATGCCTGCGCAGCGCCGGGTAGCCGTCGAAGCCGAGGGCGACGGCGAAGCGGGTGACGGAGGGCTGGCTCACGCCGGCCAGTTCGGCCAGCTCCACGCTGGACAGGAACGGCACGTCGGCGGCGCGCCGCACCATGCAGTGCGCGATCCGCCGCTGGGTCGGTGTCAGCCGGTGCCCCTCGAAGAGCGTCTGCAGCCGTCCGGCCGGGCTGTCGCTCATGCCGTCCCCCTTCCGTCTTCCGGTTATTCATCCACCTGAACTCTGCATGAGGATATGCAGACAGGCAAGGGAAGACGGCCCGGGAGGCCGGAGGCCGGAGGCCCGAACGGGGCCGGGCGGGCGCCGGGCGGAAGGGTGTTGCGCGGGGACCGCCGCACCCCCGGCTGACCGGGGGGCGGGACGACGGCGGTCCCCGCGAGGGACACGGGCCCGGGTCAGGGCCGGTCCGCGTCCATGGCGCCGGCGGAGGCCGGGAGCCGCTCCGGAGGTCCGTGGCGCCGATGAGGAACACTCTGCCGGACCGTTGTTAAGCGGGTGCTGCGGGTACGTGTCGCGCTCGTACCGATTGCGCGAACGGGCCCACCCGCGCCCCGACGGTCCGTCACCGCACCGGCGCCGGCGCCGGATCAGTGCTGCTTCGTCCCGCCGTTCGCGGCCAGGAAGGCCAGCAGGTCCTGACGGCTGACCACATCGGTCGGCTTGCCCTCGACCAGCACGATCGCCGCGTCCGCGTCGCCGAGGACCGACATCAGGTCGGCGACCGGCTCGCCCGAGCCGACCTGCGGCAGCGGGGCGGACATGTGGTCCTCCAGCGGGTCCTCCAGCGACGCCTTCTGGGTGAAGAGCGCGTTCAGGAGCTCGCGCTCGACGACCGAGCCGACGACCTCGGCGGCCATGACGTCGGGGTGCCCGGCGCCCGGCTTCACGATCGGCATCTGGGAGACGCCGTACTCCCGCAGCACCTCGATGGCCTGGCCGACGTTCTCGTCCGGGTGCATGTGGACGAGCGAGGGCATGCCGCCCGACTTGTGGCGCAGCACGTCGGCGACGGTGGCGGAGGAGGTGTCCTCCAGGAAGCCGTAGTCGGCCATCCACTCGTCGTTGAAGATCTTCGACAGGTAGCCGCGGCCGGAGTCCGGCAGCAGCACGACCACGACGTCGTCGGGGCCGAGCTCCTTGGCGACCTCGAGCGCGGCGCAGACCGCCATGCCGCAGGAGCCGCCCACCAGCAGGCCCTCCTCCTTGGCGAGGCGGCGGGTCATCTGGAAGGAGTCCTTGTCGGAGACCGCGACGATCCGGTCGGCGACGTTGCGGTCGTAGGCGGTCGGCCAGAAGTCCTCGCCGACGCCCTCGACCAGGTACGGGCGGCCGGAGCCGCCGGAGTAGACGGAGCCCTCCGGGTCGGCACCGATGACCTGGACCTTGCCGCCGGACGCCTCCTTCAGATAGTTGCCGGTGCCGGAGATGGTGCCGCCGGTGCCGACGCCCGCGACGAAGTGGGTGATCTTCCCCTCCGTCTGCTCCCACAGCTCGGGACCGGTGGTCTCGTAGTGCGAACGCGGGTTGTTCGGGTTCGAGTACTGGTCCGGCTTCCAGGCGCCCGGGGTCTCGCGCACGAGGCGGTCCGAGACGTTGTAGTACGAGTCCGGGTGCTCGGGGTCGACGGCCGTGGGGCAGACCACGACCTCGGCGCCGTAGGCGCGCAGCACGTTGATCTTGTCCGTGGACACCTTGTCCGGGCAGACGAAGATGCACTTGTAGCCCTTCTGCTGGGCCACGATCGCCAGGCCGACGCCGGTGTTGCCGGACGTGGGCTCGACGATGGTGCCGCCGGGCTTCAGGGCGCCGCTCGCCTCGGCGGCCTCGATCATGCGCAGGGCGATCCGGTCCTTGACCGAGCCGCCCGGGTTGAAGTACTCGACCTTGGCCAGGACGGTCGCCTGAAGGCCCGCAGTGACGTTGTTGAGCTTCACCAGCGGGGTGTTGCCGACGAGGCTGATCATCGAGTCGTGGAATTGCACCGTAATCTCCGGGGTCTCCGTAATGGTGCAGCCAGCGTATTCCGTGGAATGCGTACGCGGTGCCGGTTACGGGGCAGTGAGTAACCACAGGCGGCGCCACCGGCGGCGCGAACGGCGGCCCGCGCGGCGGCCCCGAGACGGCGAGAACGCTCGAAGGAGGTGCGTGCACCGATGTCCAGGGCGAGGGTGGCGCGACGGATCGCCGCGGGCGCGGCGTACGGCGGCGGGAGCATCGGCCTGCTCGGCGTGGCGGCCGTGGGGGTGCTGCTGGCCGAGGTACAGCTGGCCAAGCGGAACGTGGGGGGCGGCGTGGCGCCGCTGCCGCCGGGGGCGGACGGCCGTTACGGCGGCTCCTACAGCGGCGAGGAGCCGCTGCGGCTCGCCCTTCTGGGTGATTCCACCGCGGCGGGCCAGGGCGTGCGGAGGGTCGGGCAGACGCCGGGAGCGCTCCTGGCCTCGGGGCTCGCCGCGGTCGCCGAGCGCCCGGTGGACCTGCGGAACGTCGCCCTGCCGGGGGCGCGCTCGGACGACCTGGAGCGGCAGGTGTCGCTGCTGCTCGCCTCGCCGTCCGGGGCGCCGGACGTGGCCGTGGTCATGATCGGGGCGAACGACGTCACCCATCGGATGCCGCCGACGCAGTCGGTGCGCTGTCTGGCGGCGGCGGTGCGGCGGCTGCGCACGGCGGGCGCGGAGGTGGTGGTCGGCACCTGCCCGGATCTGGGCACGATCGAGCCGGTCTACCAGCCGCTGCGCTGGCTGGCCCGGCGGGCCTCGCGGCAGCTGGCGGCGGCGCAGACCATCGTGGTCGTCGAGCAGGGCGGCCGGACGGTGTCGCTGGGCGATCTGCTCGGTCCGGAGTTCGCGGCCAACCCGCGGGAGATGTTCGGCGTGGACAACTTCCACCCGTCGGCGGAGGGGTACGCGACGGCGGCGATGGCGGTGCTGCCGACGGTCTGCGCGGCGCTCGGGCTGTGGCCGGAGGCCGACCGGATCGACGCGGCCCGGCACGAGGACGTGCTGCCGGTGGCCAAGGCGGCGGCCGAGGCGGCGAAGCAGGCGGGCACGGAGGTCACCGGCGCCCGTGCGCCGTGGGCGCTGCTCAAGCACCGCAGGCGCCGGCGCCTGCCGCTGCCGGGCGCCCCGGACGGCGCCGGAGGCGAGGCGGACGCCCCCGCCCCGCGCACGGCCGCGGACCCGGCCTGAGCGAGTGCGGCGGCCGGGGCCTGAGGCGGGTCCGGCAGGCCGGCGGCGGGCCCGTGCGGTGCGGGTGCGGCCGGCCGGCGGCGGGCCCGTCCGGTACGGGTCCGGCAGGCCGGTGGCGCGCCCGTCCGGTACGGGTCCGGCAGGCCGGTGGCGCGCCCGTCCGGTACGGGTGCGGCCGGCCGGTGGCCGCACGACTGAGCGAGCGCTTAGAAAAGAGGTCCGCATCACATGCCGTGCCCGATGACCCCGTGCGGTACGTACAGGTAACTTCCCATTCTGTCCGTCCACCCAGCACCCCTCCTGGAGCCGTGATGCCCGAAGCCGTCATCGTCTCGACCGCCCGCTCCCCGATCGGCCGGGCCTTCAAGGGCTCCCTGAAGGACCTTCGCCCCGACGACCTGACCGCGACGATCATCCAGGCCGCCCTCGCCAAGGTCCCCGAGCTCGACCCGCGCGACATCGACGACCTGATGCTCGGCTGCGGTCTGCCCGGCGGCGAGCAGGGCAACAACCTGGGCCGGATCGTGGCCGTGCAGATGGGCATGGACCACCTCCCGGGCTGCACCATCACCCGCTACTGCTCCTCCTCGCTGCAGACCTCCCGCATGGCGCTGCACGCGATCAAGGCGGGCGAGGGCGACGTCTTCATCTCGGCCGGTGTCGAGATGGTGTCCCGCTTCGTGAAGGGCAACTCCGACTCGCTGCCGGACACGCACAACCCGTTCTTCGCCGAGGCCGAGGCCCGCACGGCGGCCGTCGCCGAGTCCGAGGGCTCCACCTGGCACGACCCGCGCGAGGACGGCCTGGTCCCGGACGCGTACATCGCGATGGGCCAGACCGCCGAGAACCTGGCCCGCTGGAAGGGCATCAGCCGCCAGGAGATGGACGAGTTCGGCGTGCGCTCGCAGAACCTCGCCGAGGAGGCCATCAAGAACGGCTTCTGGGAGCGCGAGATCACCCCGGTGACGCTGCCCGACGGCACGGTCGTCTCGAAGGACGACGGCCCGCGCGCCGGCGTCACGCTGGAGGGCGTCTCCGGCCTGAAGCCGGTCTTCCGGCCCGACGGCCTGGTCACGGCCGGCAACTGCTGCCCGCTGAACGACGGCGCCGCCGCGCTGGTGATCATGTCCGACACGAAGGCGCGGGAGCTGGGCCTGACCCCGCTCGCCCGGATCGTCTCCACCGGTGTCTCCGGCCTCTCCCCCGAGATCATGGGTCTCGGCCCGGTCGAGGCGTCGAAGCAGGCCCTGAAGCGGGCCGGCCTGACCACGAGCGACATCGACCTGGTGGAGATCAACGAGGCGTTCGCCGCCCAGGTGATCCCGTCGTACCAGGACCTGGGCTTCGACCTGGACAAGGTCAACGTCAACGGCGGCGCCATCGCCGTCGGTCACCCCTTCGGCATGACGGGCGCCCGCATCACCGGCACGCTCATCAACAGCCTCCAGTTCCACGACAAGCAGTTCGGCCTGGAGACGATGTGCGTGGGCGGCGGCCAGGGCATGGCCATGGTCATCGAGCGGCTGAGCTGAGCCGTAGCGGAGGGTAGGGGGCGCCCGAGGGACGAGGGCGGCACCTGCCCGAAGCGGTGGCGAGGCTCAGCGCGACCGAACGATCGAGCGGCTGAGCTGAGCCGTAGCGGAGGGTAGGGGCGGGTGGCCGGGCCCTTGGTCGTCGTAGGGCGCCGCTAACCCCGCCGCGTCCAAGCCGTGACCGAATCTCCCCCAGGATGTGACATACATCCCGGGGGAGAGTCGTTTTCCCAGGTCACGGCGGTTTTGGGACCAAACACCAGGCATAAATACCTGTCCATTTCGTGACGTAATGCACTGACAGGCGACGCCACCCCACGACAAGCTGATGTAGGAAGTCGGGGGATCGACTCGAATCGGGAGTACGTCAGTGAGCGCACTGTCTCTTGCCCTGCTGGTGACCACGGCTGCTGCGACGGCCGTGGGAGCCGCCGCCCTGCACGCCGCCCACGGTCTCCGCAAGCAGGTCACCGCGCTGCGCGGCGAGCTCGCCGCGGCGCACGGCGTGACCGTCCCCCATGCCCGCCAGACGCCCGCCGACGAGATACGGGCCGCGGTGGCCGAGGCCCTGGCGGAGGAGCGTGAGCGCGAGCTCGCCGAGGCGCGGGCCTTCTGGGCCGCGCAGGAGGCCAGGGACGCCGCCGACGCCCCGTCGCTGCTCGGCGGCCTGGCGGGCCCGGCCGAGGAGGGTCCTTTCTTCGTGCCGCGGCAGGCGGACTTCGTGGGCCTGGAGGCGATGGCCCTGGAGGCGATGGAGGCCGAGGCCGCCGCGCTCGACGGCCGGGAGACCTTCGACGGCCGCGAGTCCTTCGACGGGCGGGACGCCCTCGACGGCCGTGACCCGCTGGACGTCTTCGACACGTTCGAGGCCCTGGAGGAGTTCCCCGAGCTAACCGGGCCGACCGAGTACCCGGAGGACTCCCCCGAGCTCGCCGCGGCCCGCCGCCGGCACCCCTCCCACCCGGACTTCGTGCCGGTCCAGACCCCGGTGGTCACCGACCACGAGCGCACCGTGTCCCGCCTGGAGGAGCTCGCCGACACCCGCACCGCGCTGACCGACGTCCGCCCCGGCCCGCTGGGCACGCTGGACGTGTACGTCTTCGCCGACGGCACCACGCTCTGTATGACCCCGGGCCACCGCGAGACCGCCGAGCGCCTGGCCGAGGCCCTGCGGGCGGGCCGGACCCCGGTGCTGCTGGGCGGCTCGGGTGTGTCCGGCGCCTACGCGCTCACCTTCTCGTGCGGCGACGCGGCCGAGGACAACGTGTACATCCTCGCGGACCGCGTGATCGCCAGCCTGTAGCTCCTCGGGGCGCTCCGGGGCCCCGCCCTAGAGGCCGGACCTGGCCTCCGCCTCCCGTACCAGCCTCACGGCCTCGTCCAGGTCCCCCTCGGGGGCACCGGCCGGGGCCGTTCGCAAAGTTTCGGCCAGATCCGTGGCGGCGACCACCAGCTGGTCGGCGACCGTGAAGACACCCGCGTCCGGCATGGTCACCGGCTCCCGTCCGGGGAACTCCAGGCGCTGTGCCCGGTCGGCCAACTCCCTTGCCAGGGCGAGCCCTTCGGCGGCGGCTCCGCGCTGGAGGCGGCTCTGCGGGGCGGTCCGCAGCCGGTCGGCGAACCGCTCTGCGGCGGCGGTCAGTTCACTCGTATCGCGCACCGTGCGACCCTATGCGCCGTCCGGGGCCCATTGCCAACGGGCGAACGCTCGGGCACGGTGACGTGAAGGAGCACACGGCACAACGCGTCCGGAGGCGCCGATGTCCCACGCATTCTCCGAGGAAACCCACCGCAACCTGCTCGCCCGCATTCCGCATTGCACCGGTCGTGAGATCGCCGACTGGCTGAGGGCCGTCGAGGAGGGCCCCTCCCTGATCCGCTTCGAGGAGAAGGTCAGCTGGCTGCGCGGCGAGCACGGCCTCGCCTACGGTCACGCCAAGGCGATCATCCACGAGTACGACCTGCGCCGGGCCGCCCGCCGCATGCTCTGACGGCACGCGGCTTGCGGCTCCGCGGCTCACGGTCCGCACCCGCCCGCCCCGCCCCGCCCGGCCGCCGGCCTCAGTCCCTCACGTGACGGCCGAGGAAGTCGCGGACCAGTGCCGCGATCTCCTCGCCGTGCGTCTCCAGGGCGAAGTGGCCCGCGTCGAGGAGGTGGATCTCGGCGTCCGGCAGGTCCCGGGCGAACGCCTCGGCGCCGGCCGGGCCGAAGACCTCGTCGCCGCGGCCCCAGGCGGCGAGCAGCGGCGGCCGGTGGGTGCGGAAGTACTCCTGGAAGGCCGGATAGGCGTCCAGGTCGAACTGGTGGTCCCAGAACAGCTGGAGCTGGACCTCCTTGTTGCCGGGCCGGTCGAGGCCGGCCCGGTCGAGGGTCCAGGTCTCGGGACCGATGCGGTCCAGGCGCTCGGCCGGGACGCCGTGGGTGTACTGCCGGCGGGTGGCCTCGGCGGTCAGCAGCCCGCGGACGTCCGCCTCGTGCGCCTCCCGGTCCGCGGCGTGCGCGAACAGGACGTCCCAGAAGGGCGTGAAGCCCTTGGTTAGGCGTCGCCGCTCTGAGTGACGATCGCGGTGACCCGCTCCGGGTGGCGGGAGGCGATGCGCAGGCCGACGGATGCGCCGTAGTCCTGGACGTAGAGGGCGAAGCGGTCCAGCCCGAGCCGGTCGAGCAGGGCCAGGGTGATCCCGGTGAGCCGATCGAAGCCGTAGTCGAAGGTGTCCACGGCGGGCGCGGCGGAGGCGCCGAAGCCGATGTGGTCGGGCGCGACGAGGTGGTACGCGTAGGACCACCTGGTCTGGGCCGTCCTGAAACGGCGCGACGCGGCCGTGCGCGAGGCCACCGCCGCCCACGGCGCCACTCACGCCACCAACCCGTACCAGCGGGCCCTGGCGGTCTTCGACTACCTCGGCGACTGGTTCGCCGCGCCGGACTTCCGGGGCTGCGCCTTCATCAACACCTTCGGCGAGATGGGCGGCATCTCCCCGGACGTCGCCGACATCGCCCGCGGGCACAAGCAGGCCCTGCGGGACTACTTCGCCGAGCAGACCACCGCCCTCAACGCCCCGCCCGCCCTCGCCGACCAGCTGGCCCTGCTCGCCAACGGCGCCATGGCCGTCGCCGGAATCCAGGGCACCTCCGAGCCCGCCGCCCAGGCCAAGGACGCGGCCCGGGTGCTGCTCGACGCCCACGTCGACGAGGGCCTCGGCGGGTGCCGCGGCACGCGGAAGGGCCCGCCCGGCGGATGCCGGACGGGCCCTTCCCGTGTCACGCGGTGCGTCAGTCGTCGCCCTGCAGGATCGAGAGCAGACGCAGGAACTCCAGGTAGATCCACACCAGGGTCATGGTGAGGCCGAAGGCCGCCAGCCAGGACTCCTCGCGCGGAGCGCCGTAGGTGATGCCGTCCTCGACCTGCTTGAAGTCCAGGGCCAGGAAGCAGGCGCCGAGGATGATGCCGATGACGCCGAACAGGATGCCGAGGCCGCCGCTGCGGAAGCCGAGGCCGTCACCGCCGCCGAAGACGGCGAAGAGCAGGTTGACCGCCATCAGGAGCACGAAGCCCATCGCGGCCGCCATCACGAAGCCGTAGAAGCGGCGCGTGACGCGGATCCAGCGCATCTTGTAGGCGATGAGCACGCCGGCGAAGACGGCCATCGTGCCGAGCACCGCCTGGGTGACCACGCCGTCGGCGATGTAGGTCGAGACGGCGGCGGAGATCACGCCGAGGAAGACGCCCTCGAAGGCCGCGTAGGCCAGGATCAGCGCCGGCGACGGCCTGCGCTTGAACGACTGGACGAGCGACAGAACCAGGGCGACCAGGGCGGCGCCGATGGCGATGCCGTAGGACTTGTTGATGTTCGCCGGGTCGACCGGCAGCAGCAGCCAGGACAGGACGGCGGTCACCACGACCGTGCCGAGCGTGATCGCCGTACGGCTGACCACGTCGTCGATCGTCATGACGCCGGCACGGGCCTGCTGGGGCGCGCCGAGCTCGGTGTCCTGCTGCGCGTACGGGTTGGTGGCGTACGGGTTCGCCGCACCCTCGGCGTAGGGGTTGCCGGTGGCGTACGGGTTGGTTCCGACGGCGGGGCCCCCGGCCTGCGGCTGCTGCGCGTTGAAGCCGGCGTAGCCGTTGTCGCGGCTGAACCCCCGTCGCGAGAAGACCGGGTTGCTGCTCCTCATCTCACTCCTCCATGGCCGCACTGCGCGGCCTTGCGTCAAGAGTAATGCGAGGGCAAAAGAAACTCCCTCGTGCTGGGGGAGGATCTTTATACGATCGTGTCGGGGAGTCCGAGGTCGGCGGGGGTGAGCGATGCACCCGGGACCGGATTCGAACCCGTTCAGACCACCCCTCCGACCTGGGTGACGCTCCGACCCCTGCGCTTCTCCCCCTTCTTCCCGTCGCATCCCGATCGCGCCCGCCGGACCACCTGCCCCGTTCCCGTGGGGACACACGCCGGGGACCGTCGACGTCGAACGGCCGGCACGCGGACGACTCCGGGGAGAAGCTGCTGGGGGAACCCGCCATCGTGCGGGTGGGAGGCTGTGCGAGCTGGTGCCCGGAACCGGATTCGAACCGGTACGGCCCGAAGGCCAGCGAGGTTTAAGCTCGCCGTGTCTGCATTCCACCATCCGGGCGTGACGCGATGCTCCGCGCTGGCACAGGAGCCTATCGGGGCGCGTCGCCCGTTCAGCGGAACGGTGGCCCGATGTTGTCTTATTTTATTGACACCTGAGGGTGCGTCAGTGCAGGTGGGGTGCCCTGTGGCGTAGCGCGGCGGGGGTGTCGGCAGCGCCGACCCGGTCATCGGATTGACGAAAACTCGCCGCCGGATCCGCCCCGACTTCGTCACCTCTGCACCCCCGTCCCGACGGCCCCCGGCGGGGCCGTTCGCGGGCCCCTTCCCCGCGCCCCCTCTCGGGGTCGCCGTCATACCTCAGGATGACCGCGCGCCCCCGCGGTCCGACTCCAGTCGCCCCCGGGAACGGGCATGTGGACGGACGCCGGGTGCCATAACGCTCGACACGATGGAGTGGTTCCCTCAAGCCAGCAGTGACAGGAGTCGCCGTCGTGACCACCAGCTCCACCGTGCCCCGCACCACCGCGGTCGCCGCCCGTGCCACCGACCTCTCGAAGGTCTACGGACAGGGCGAGACCCAGGTGGTCGCTCTGGACCGGGTCAGCGTGGACTTCCGGCAGGGCGAGTTCACCGCGATCATGGGCCCCTCCGGCTCCGGCAAGTCGACCCTGATGCACTGCGTCGCCGGCCTGGACTCCTTCAGCTCCGGCTCCGTCCGGATCGGCGAGACCGAGCTCGGCAGCCTGAAGGACAAGCAGCTGACCCAGCTGCGCCGCGACAAGATCGGCTTCATCTTCCAGGCGTTCAACCTGCTGCCGACGCTGACCGCCCTGGAGAACATCACGCTGCCGATGGACATCGCCGGCCGCAAGCCCGACAAGCAGTGGGTGCAGCAGGTCATCGACATGATCGGCCTGTCCGGCCGGCTCAGCCACCGCCCCGCGCAACTCTCCGGCGGCCAGCAGCAGCGCGTCGCCGTCGCCCGCGCGCTCGCCTCCAAGCCCGAGATCATCTTCGGTGACGAGCCGACCGGAAACCTCGACTCCCGCTCCGGCGCCGAGGTGCTGGGCTTCCTGCGCAACTCGGTGCGCGAGCTGGGCCAGACGGTCGTCATGGTGACCCACGACCCGGTCGCCGCCTCCTACGCGGACCGGGTCGTCTTCCTCGCGGACGGCCGGATCGTCGACGAGATGCTCCACCCGACGGCCGACGGCGTGCTCGACCGCATGAAGGCCTTCGACGCCAAGGGCCGCACGAGCTGAGCCGAGCCCGCCCTCCTCGCTCTTTCGACCCCTCCCCCGCGCTGCGCGCCGCCGACGGCGCCGCCGGGGCCCACTCCAGGACTCCCACCATGTTCCGTACCGCCCTGCGCAATGTGCTCGCGCACAAGGCCAGGCTGCTGATGACCGTCCTCGCCGTGATGCTCGGCGTGGCCTTCGTCTCCGGCACCCTGGTCTTCACCGACACCCTCTCGAACGCCTTCCGCGCCCAGTCCTCCAAGAGCTACGACGACATCGCCGTCGCCGTCACCGCCGCCCCGAACCAGCAGGACCCGAACGCCACGCCGGGCCTGTCCGAGAAGACCCGGCAGAAGATCGCCGCGCTGGACGGCGTCGCCGACGCCACCGGCCGGGTGAACGGCTTCGCGGGCGTGCCGGACAAGGACGGCAAGCTGATCGGCGTCGGCTGGTCCAACAAGGGCACCAACTTCGCCCCGGGCCGCGACGGCAAGGACGCCGCGTACGACTTCACCTCCGGCACCGGCCCGGTGAAGGACGACCAGATCGCCCTCGACGAGGACACCGCGGCCAAGGGCGGCTACCAGGTCGGCGACAAGGTCCGCGTCGCCACCAACGGTCCGGTGGAGACGTACACCCTCTCCGGTGTCTTCACCACCGAGGACGGCGCGGTGAGCGCCGGCGGCAGCCTCGTCCTGTTCGACACCGACGTCGCGCAGAAGCTGTTCCTGCGGCCCGGCCACTTCATGGACATCAGCGTCCGCGCCGAGCCGGGCGCGGACGCCGACAAGATCCTCGCCGCCGTGCAGCCGGTCGTCGGCGACACCGCCGACGCCCAGACCGGTCAGGCCCTCGCCGACCAGCAGGCCAAGGACATCGAGGCGGGGCTGAGCAGCCTCAACCAGATGCTCCTCGGGTTCGCCGGCATCGCCCTCTTCGTCGGCGTCTTCCTGATCTCCAACACCTTCACGATGCTGGTCGCCCAGCGCACCAAGGAGCTCGCGCTGATGCGCGCCGTCGGCGCCTCGCGCAAGCAGATCACCCGCTCGGTGCTGGCGGAGGCCGGTCTCGTCGGCCTGGTCGCCTCGCTGGTCGGCTTCGGGCTCGGCATCGGTCTGGCCGCGGCCCTGCGCGCCGGCATGAACGCCTTCGGTCTGAAGATCCCCGCCGGTGACCTGGTCATCGGTACGACCCCGCTGGTCTCCGCGCTCGCCGTCGGCGTCCTCGTCACCATGCTGGCCGCCTGGCTGCCCGGCCGCCGGGCCGCCAAGATCCCGCCGGTCGCCGCGATGAGCAGCGTCCACGCGGTGGCCACCACCAAGTCGCTGGTCGTCCGCAACACCATCGGCGCGCTGATCACCGCCGCGGGTCTGCTCGGCATCGTGCTCGGCGCCGGCAAGGGCGGCGACGAGGGCCGGATGCTGATCGCGGGCGGCGCGTTCCTCGCCCTCATCGGTGTGATCGTGCTGATCCCGCTGCTGTCCCGCCCGGTGATCGCGCTGGCCCGGCCGTTCCTGAAGCCCTTCGGCGTGGCCGGCTCCCTGGCCGGACAGAACGCGGTCCGCAACCCGCGCCGCACCGGCGCCACGGCCTCCGCGCTCGCCATCGGCCTCACCCTGGTCACCGGTCTGTCGGTGCTCGGCGCCACGGTCGGCTCCGCCGTCGACCGGATGACGACCGACCAGATCAAGGCCGACTACATGATCACCATGGCGAGCGGCGAGGGCCTCAGCCAGGCCGCGCTGGACGCCGTGCGCACGGCCGCGGGCGCCACGGCCGTCTCGCCGCAGCAGGCCGGCTACCTCCAGGTGAAGGGCGACTTCAAGTCGGTCTCCGGCGTGACCCCCGGGGACGTCGAGAAGGTCCTGAACCTCCGTGTGGTCGACGGTTCGCTCGGCTCGCTCGCCCAGGGGCAGCTCGCCGTCGCCGAGAAGACGGCGCAGAAGCAGGGCTGGAAGGTCGGCTCGACGCTGCCGGTCGAGTTCTCCGACAAGAAGAAGGGCGAACTGAAGGTCGGCGCGGTCTACGAGGACAGCGAGTTCGTCTCGCCGCTGCTCCTGGACACGAAGATCCTCAACGTCCACGACCCCAAGCCGTACATCCCGCAGATCTTCGTGAAGACGGACGGCGGCCCGTCGGCCGCGGCCGAGAAGGCCGTGGCGAAGTCGCTCGGCGACAACCCGGCCGTCACGATCATGGACCAGAAGGACATCCGTGACGAGTTCGGCGGCGTCATCAACATGATGCTGAACATCATGTACGGCCTGCTGGCGATGGCCCTGATCATCGCGGTGCTCGGGGTCGTCAACACCCTGGCGATGTCGGTCTTCGAGCGGCAGCAGGAGATCGGCATGCTCCGGGCGATCGGTCTGGACCGGCGCCGGGTGAAGCGGATGGTCCGTCTGGAGGCCGTGGTGATCTCGCTGTTCGGCGCGGTGGTCGGCATCGCCCTCGGCTCGTTCCTGGGCTGGGCGATCGGCGAGACGCTGAGGAGCAGTCTGCCGGGCTACGCGCTGGTCCTGCCGTGGGGCCGGATCGGGATCTTCCTGCTGCTCGCCGGGCTGGTCGGCGTCCTGGCCGCCATGTGGCCGGCCCGCAGCGCGGCGAAGCTGAACATGCTGGCCGCGATCAAGGCCGAGTAGCGCACGGGACACACGAAGGGCCGGGCTCCGCACGGGAGCCCGGCCCTTCGGCGTGCGGTACGGGTCAGCTGCCGGCGCAGTACGTCATCAGGTGCTCGTGGTTCGCCTTGTACTGGGCGAAGAGCGTGGGGTGGTCGATCTTCAGCAGGGTCTCGTCGTTGGCCCGCAGCGCGGGGTAGGTGTAGTTGTGGCTGCCGGTCCACACCAGCTTCTTCCCGGCCACGCCGTCGTAGGTGCCCTCCACCAGCAGGTACTTGGAGTGCAGTCCGGCCTTGGCGACACCGGTGCCGCGGTCCTCGTAGCACTGGACGCGCTGGGTCAGCTTGCCGGAGATCACCGACTCGACGGCGCTGCCCATGGAGCCGGGGTAGCCGTCGTGGGCGAGGATCACCGAGCAGCCGGCGTTCTTGAGGGAGACCAGCTTGGTGGCGACCTCGTCGCGGGTGAAGAGGTTGGCCGCCATGCGGATCTGGGTGCCGCCGGCGCAGGAGACGTTGTCGAGGATCAGCTTGACGGTGTCGGTGGAGGCGTCGGCGTCGTAGGAGCTGCCGGCGGCCTCCTGGCGCGGGAAGAAGTACGTCTTGTACGGGCCGGTGCCGCTGGCCGGGGTCTTGTAGTAGTGGCTGAGCCCGCTGGTGGACGTGCCGTGGTGCAGCAGGTCGCTGAAGTACGACCGGTAGATGCCGTACAGGCCGCTGTCGACGATGGTGACGGCGTTGTTGAACAGGTCGGTGCGCTGGAGGCCGGTCATGTTGGCCGAGGTCTGCACGACGACGTCGCTCGCGCCGCCGGTGTTCGAGAACAGCCAGAACTTGTTGTGGTTGATGGCGCCGTCGGTGTCGCCCGGCAGCTTCCGGGAGCCGATGCAGCCGCGGCCGGCCGGGCAGGCGAAGACCCAGGAGGGCTGGGTGCGGTCGGTGCCGAGGCGGGCGGCCAGGCGCTCGTACTCGCCTCCGGTCATGGTGGCGGAGGTGTGGTCGACGATCACCCTCACCTGCACGCCGCGGGCCTTGGCGGCGCCGAGCGCGTCGGTGACGGGGTCGTCGGTGAAGGTGTAGAGCCCGGCGGTGATGGCGGACCCGGCGGGGGCCCGGCCGATGAGGTCGATGATGTGGTCACGGACCCGGTCCTGGGCGGCGGTGTCGCCCGCGGGGTCGTTGAAGGTGGCGGTGGTGGTCACGGCTTCGGCGTCCGTGCCGGCGGCGCCCGCCGGGATCTGAGCGGCGGTCAGCAGACCGGCGGCCGCGGTCAGGGCGAGCAGGAGACGGGTGGGGCGGCGCAAGGGTTTCCCCCTCGATCGGCACAACAGGGCAGATACATGACAAATAGGTGTCAAAGCGGGGCGGGGCGCCGGCTCTCACCGGCGCCCCGCCCCGCGCAACGTATCAACGCGCCTCGGACTCGCTCCACACCCTCGGCCGCAGCGGCAGCCCCGATCCGCCCGACACCGGCGTCTTCACCGCGAGGAACTGGTTCACGCCGATCCGGTTCCGCTCGAAGGACACCGCGGACGCCGCCATGTAGAGCCGCCAGATCCGCGCCCGGCCGGGCGAGACCAGCCGGACCGCCCGCTCCCACTCCCGCTCCAGGTTCGCCACCCAGCGGCGCAGCGTCAGCGCGTAGTGCTCCCGGATCGCCTCCACGTCCCGCACCTCGAAGCCCGCGTCCTCAAGGGTCGTCAGGGTGCGGCCCATGGGGGCGAGTTCACCGTCGGGGAAGACGTACGCGTCGATGAACGGATCCACCTCGTAGGCCGACTCGTCCGGCTCCGGGCGGCGCGAGATCTGGTGGTTGAGCAGCCGCCCGCCGGGCTTCAGGAGCCCGTACAGCGTGTCGGCGTACTCCCGGTAGCGCACCGTGCCCACGTGCTCGGCCATGCCGATCGAGGAGATGGCGTCGTACGGCCCGTCCGCCACGTCCCGGTAGTCCTGCACCCGGATCTCGATGCGGTCGGTGAGGCCCTCCTCGGCGATCCGCTTGCGGGCGTAGGCGGCCTGCTCGCGCGAGAGGGTGATGCCGACGACCTGGGCCCCGTACTCACGGGCGGCGTGGATGGCCATGGAGCCCCAGCCGCAGCCGACGTCGAGCAGCCGGTCGCCCTCCTGGAGGTTCAGCTTGCGGGCGATGAGGTCCAGCTTGTCCCGCTGGGCGTCCTCCAGGGTCCCGCCGTCCGTCCAGTAGGCGCACGAGTAGACCATCGAGGGGCCGAGGACCAGCTCGTAGAAGTCGTTGCCCACGTCGTAGTGGTGACTGATCGCCTGCTTGTCGCGCCGCTTGCTGTGCCGGACGCCGCTGCGGCCGCGGATCTCCTCCGCGGGCGGCTTCGGCGGCGGGAAGGGGCCGGCCAGCTTCAGCAGGGCCTTGGCGGCCGCGCGCACCTTGGGGTCGCGCACGGTCTCCAGCTTCCCGCGCGGCTCCTCGTCGCGCTCCCAGAGGAACCCGGCGAGCCGGTCCAGGACCTCGTACAGATCGCCCTCGACGTCGATCTCCCCCGCCACCCAGGCGCGGGCCAGGCCCAGCTCGCCCGGCTTCCACAGCAGCCGGCGCAGGGCACGGCGGTCGCGGACGATCAGTACGGGGCCGTCGGCGGGGCCGGCTTCGCTGCCGTCCCAGGCCCGCAGGCGCACCGGGAGCCTCACTCCCAGGACCTCCTCGGCCAGGGCGGTCAGCCGCGACGCGGCGTCGGCCATGGTGCAACACCTCCGTGATCTCGTGCCCCAGAAATGCTCGTCACCAGGAGAACACCGTCCGTAGGCGAACCCATCCCGTCCCGCGCGTAAACGGCGTGAAAAACACGCGAAGGGCCGTCCGCACCACGGATGGCGGACGGCCCTTTTACGGCCTTGCGTGTACTGCTGGTACTGCGGGTGCTGCTGGTACTGCCGGGGTACTGCGAGGTGTCAGGAGGCCTTGGCCTTCTCCTGCGCCGGGGCGGCCGGCTGCGGGGCGGGCTTGGCGGCCTCGTAGAACTCCTCGCGCGGCGACTCGATGGCGCCGAGGGAGACGACCTCGCGCTTGAGGAACATCGCCAGGGTCCAGTCGGCGAAGACGCGGATCTTGCGGTTCCAGGTCGGCATGGCCATGCCGTGGTAGCCACGGTGCATGTACCAGGCGAGACGGCCCTTGAGCTTGATCTTCATCTTGCCCATGACGATCATCGCGACGCCCTTGTGGAGGCCGAGACCCGCGACCGCGCCCTTGTTGGAGTGCGCGTACTCCTTCTGCGGGAAGCCGCGCATGCCGGCCACGACGTTGTCGCCGAGGACCTTGGCCTGGCGCAGGGCGTGCTGGGCGTTCGGCGGGCACCAGGCGTTCTCGACACCGGCACGGCGCGCGGCCATGTCCGGGACCTGGGCGTTGTCGCCCGCGGCCCACACGTAGTCGAGGCCGTTGACCTGGAGCTTCTCGTTGCAGTCCACGTGGCCGCGGGGGCCGAGCGGCAGACCGAAGCGGGCGAGCGCCGGGTTCGGCTTCACACCGGCGGTCCACACGATCGTGTTGGAGTCGACCTCGAGGCCGTTCTTCAGCACGACGTGGCCGTCGACGCAGGAGTCCATCGAGGTCTGGAGGTAGATCTCGATGCCGCGGCTCTCGAGGTGCTCCTTGCCGTACAGGCCGAGCTTCGGGCCCACCTCGGGAAGGATCTTGTCGGCGGCGTCGACCAGGATGAAGCGCATGTCCTCGCGCTTGACGTTCTGGTAGTACTTCGCCGCGTCGCGGACCATGTCCTCGACCTCGCCGATGGTCTCCGCGCCGGCGAAGCCGCCGCCCACGAAGACGAAGGTCAGCGCCTTGCGGCGGACCTCCTCGTCGGTCGTCGAGTCGGCCTTGTCGAGCTGCTCGAGGACGTGGTTGCGCAGGCCGATGGCCTCCTCGATGCCCTTCATGCCGATGCCCTGCTCGGCGAGGCCGGGGATCGGGAAGGTGCGGGAGACGGCACCCATCGCGATGACCAGGTAGTCGAACGGCAGCTCGTACGCCTCGCCGACCAGCGGCGCGATCGTGGCGACCTTGCGGTCCTGGTCGATGGTGGTGACCCGGCCGGTGAGCACCTCCGCTCCGCGCACGACGCGTCGCAGCGGGACGACGACGTGGCGCGGCGAGATGCTGCCGGCGGCGGCTTCGGGGAGGAAGGGCTGGTAGGTCATGTACGACCGCGGGTCGACGACCGTGACGGTCGCCTCCGCGTAGCGCATCTTCTTGAGGATGCGCCGAGCTGCGTACAGGCCTACGTACCCGCCGCCTACTACGAGGATCCTGGGACGCTCCGTGGTGCTCATGCCATCGAGTATCCACCCCTCCCAGGGGGGGTGCTCGTGCGCCCCTTCACAAGGTTCGGGGGCACCTCTGCTACACTCCGCCGCCCACGTGACCCATGTCATGGTCCAGCAAAGGAACCGGGGTCCGCGGACGAACGTTGTTCACCCCTTGTGAACTGGCCCGGAGAGCCTTCCTTAACGCTGAACCAGGGGAAGCGTTCACACGATGGAAACATCGAGCGAAGTGGCCTCCAGACCTGCGAAAGGGCCCTGAGGAGCCCGCCGGAGAGCCAAATGACCTTCCTGGGGGACCCTCAGGGCCCATTTCCTTGTGAAGAACTTCACGAACGTTTTCCGACGGGGTGTCGCCGGAGCGCCCGGGAGCCCTCGATAGCCGCCCGCTATGCCACGGATAGGGCGATCCCATCGAGGATGTCGTGCTCGCTGACGACCACCTCGGCGGCCCCGGTCCGCTCCATGATCTCCAGCAGGACGAGCGCCCCGGCGATGATCACGTCGACCCGTCCCGGGTGCATCACGGGGATCGCGGCGCGCTCGTCGTGCGTGGAGACGAGCAGCCGCCCGACGACCTCGGCGACCTGGTCGAAGGAGATCCGGGAGCGGTGGATCCGCTCGGAGTCGTAGGCGTCCAGACCGAGCGCGATCGCCGCGACCGTCGTGACGGAACCGGCGAGCCCGACCAGGGTGTCGGCCTCGCCGATCGGCACGGTCTCCGCCGCCAGGTCGAGGGCCGCCCGGACGTCGGCCACGATCGCCTCGACCTCCGCGGCGGTCGGCGGGTCGCTGCGGACGTGCCGCTCGGTCAGCCGCACGCAGCCGATGTCGACCGAACGCGCGGCTTCCACGTGCCGGTTTCCGACCACGAACTCGGTCGAGCCGCCGCCGATGTCGACGACGAGGTACCGGTCGTCGCCGCGCAGTTCCTTGGTGGCGCCGGTGAAGGAGAGCTCGGCCTCCTGGTCGCCGGTGATGACCTCGGGCTCGACGCCCAGGATCTCCACGACCCCGTTCACGAAGTCGGCCCGGTTCTCGGCGTCGCGGGAGGCGGAGGTGGCGACGAAGCGGATCCTCCCCTTGCCCTCGTCGGAGGGGCCCCCGACGCCGAGCTCCTTGATGACCTCGGCGTACTCGCGGCAGGCGGCGAAGGTCCGCTCCAGGGCCTCGGGCGCCAGCCGGCCGGTCTCGTCGACGCCCTGGCCGAGCCGGACGATCGTCATCCGTCGGTCCAGCTCGACCAGCTCACCGGTCTTTGGGTCCACGTCGGCGACGAGCAGGCGGATGGAGTTCGTACCGCAGTCGATTCCGGCGACCCGGGTCACGTCGAGGACTTCCCTTCGGCATCGGCGTCGGCGTCGGCGCACGGGGTGACGCAGGGGCCCTTCGCCCACCACTCGGGCAGCATGGCGATCGCCTCGTCGCCCAGCGGGTTCACGCCCGGGCCGGCCGCGAGCGAGTGACCGACCAGCACGTGCAGGCACTTGACCCGGTCCGGCATGCCGCCGGCGCTGGGGAAGCCCTCCAGGACCTCGATGGCGTCCCGGCGCGCGAGGTAGTCCTCGTGCGCGGCGCGGTAGGCGGCGGCGAGCTCCGGGTCGGTGCCGAGCCGGGCCTGCATCTCCTTCATGACCCCGTTGGCCTCCAGGGTGCCGATGGCGGAGGCGGCGCGCGGGCAGGTCAGGTAGTACGTGGTCGGGAACGGCGTGCCGTCGGGGAGCCGGGGCGCGGTCTCGACGACGTCCGGGTTGCCGCACGGGCAGCGGTGCGCGATGGCGCGCAGGCCGCGCGGCGGCCGGCCGAGCTGCTCCTGGAACGCGGCGACGTCCGCGTCGGTGGGCTCGGTGCGTTCGGTCTGCGGAGGGGGCGTTTCCATGTCTGCCTTGCTCGTCGGTCGGTGCGGGCGTCGGTGCGGTGCCGCGACGGGTGTCGTGACGGCTGCCGTCAGGGGCGGTCGGCGCGGTCCACGCCGTCCCACAGGTTGTCGTACCACGGACGGTCCGTCGCGCCCTGCTCGGTGCGGGGCCGGTGCTCCGCGTCGGGGTCGTTCACGGTGAAGCCGGTCTCGCCCGGCATCACGTAGTGCAGGTGCTCGCGGGCCAGGCGCCGTACGTAGGCCGGGTCCTGGAGGCGGGCCTTCTCGTCCCGCAGCTCCTCGACCCGCTTCGCCGCCTCGGCGGCCTTGCGCTCCTGGTCGGCGATCTCGCCCTGCTGCGAGACGTACTGCCGCATCGGGTAGGCGAGCGCCACCACGAGCGAGCAGACCACCAGGGCCAGGAAGGCCGCCCGGCCGGTGAGCCGGGAGCGGCGGGCCTGGCGGCGGGTCTGGGAGCGGTAGACACGGGCGGCGGTCTGCTCGCCGAGCAGCCTGATCCGGGTCGCGGTCGAGAACCGGTCCCGGTCCTTCACGGCCATGTCCTGCGCCTCCCCGTGTCACGCGCCTTGTTCAAACGTACGTCCCCGCACACGGTACGGGACCGAGTGCGGGGACGTAGGTAACCGGGCTTTCGCCGGATCAGCCCTTGAAGCGCGGGAACGCGCTGCGGCCGGCGTAGACGGCGGCGTCGTCGAGGATCTCCTCGATGCGCAGGAGCTGGTTGTACTTGGCGACGCGCTCGGAACGGGCCGGGGCGCCGGTCTTGATCTGGCCGCAGTTGGTGGCGACGGCCAGGTCGGCGATGGTGACGTCCTCGGTCTCGCCGGAGCGGTGGGACATCATGCACTTGAAGCCGTTGCGCTGGGCGAGCTCGACGGCGTCGAGGGTCTCGGTCAGCGAGCCGATCTGGTTGACCTTGACCAGGAGGGCGTTCGCGGAGCCCTCCTCGATGCCGCGGGCGAGGCGCTCGGGGTTGGTGACGAACAGGTCGTCGCCGACGAGCTGCACCTTGGTGCCGAGCTTCTCGGTGATGGCCTTCCAGCCGGCCCAGTCGTCCTCGAACAGCGGGTCCTCGATGGAGACCAGCGGGTACGCGGAGACGAGCTCCTCGTAGTACTCGGTCATCTCGGCGGCCGAGCGGGACTTGCCCTCGAACTTGTACGAGCCGTCCTTGTAGAACTCGGAGGCGGCGACGTCGAGCGCGAGCGCGATGTCCTTGCCGGGGACGTAGCCGGCCTGCTTGATGGCCTCGAGGATGAGGTCGAGGGCCTCGCGGTTGGAGCCGAGGTTCGGGGCGAAGCCGCCCTCGTCGCCGAGGCCGGTGGACAGGCCCTTGTCCTTCAGGACCTTCTTGAGGGTGTGGTAGACCTCGGTGCCCCAGCGCAGGGCCTCGGAGAAGGACTCCGCGCCGATCGGCGCGATCATGAACTCCTGGATGTCCACGTTGGAGTCGGCGTGCGAGCCGCCGTTCAGGATGTTCATCATCGGAACGGGCAGCAGGTGCGCGTTCGGGCCGCCGAGGTAGCGGAAGAGCGGCAGGTCGGAGGCCTCGGAGGCGGCGTGCGCGACGGCGAGGGAGACGCCGAGGATGGCGTTGGCGCCGAGGGAGGACTTGTCCGGGGTGGCGTCCAGGTCGAACATCGCCTGGTCGATCAGGCGCTGCTCGGTGGCGTCGTAACCGACCAGCTCGGGGCCGATCTGCTCGATGACGGCGAGAACGGCCTTCTCCACGCCCTTGCCCTGGTAACGGTTGGGGTCACCGTCGCGGAGCTCGAGGGCCTCGAACGCACCGGTGGAGGCACCGGACGGAACGGCAGCACGGCCGGTGCTGCCGTCGTCGAGGCCGACCTCGACCTCGACCGTGGGGTTGCCTCGGGAGTCCAGGATTTCCCGGGCTACGACGACGTCGATGGACGGCACGAGCATCTCCTTCTGGGATGTGACGCTGGTTGTGACGCATGCGGCAAGGTCTCGTTCGCCTTGCGACAAGAGCCTAACCGCCCGGGGGCCTCCGGCCAGCCGGGCGCCCGCCCCCTGGGACGAAAAAGGACCCGAGGGCATGCATCTCGGGTCGAAACCCCCTCACCTACTCATCGGTAGGGCGGGGCGGGGCAGACCCCGGCCCGGAGCGCACGGGGGAAGGGCGCTCCGGGCCGGGGTGGTCACCGCGGGGTGGGGCAGTCGCCGGACTACTTCAGGTGGAGCTGCTGGCCCGGGTAGATGAGGTCGGCGTCCTGGACGACGTCCTTGTTCAGCTCGAACAGCTTCTCCCAGCCGCCCTTGACGCCGTGCGCCTGGGCGATCTTGCTGAGGGTGTCGCCGGTCACGACCTTGTACTCGCCGTCGCCCTTCTTGACCTTCTTGCCGGTCGGGGTGGTGACGGTCTGCTTCGACTCGCTCTTCTTGGCCGTGCTCTTCGGCGCGGTGCGCTGCTCGCTGCGGGTGGTCGGCTGCTCGGCCTTCCGCTCCGGCTGCGGCTGCGCCTGCTCGGCGGAGCCGCCGTCGTACGAGGCGCCGGACAGACCCACGCCGCAGCTCGGCCACGCGCCCTTGCCCTGGCCCGCGAGGACCTTCTCGGCGACGGCGATCTGCTGGGACTTGGAGGCCTGGTCGGCGGTGGGGGCGTAGGCGGTGCCGCCGTACGCGGCCCAGGTGGAGGCCGAGAACTGCAGGCCGCCGTAGTAGCCGTTGCCGGTGTTGATGGACCAGTTGCCGCCGGACTCGCACTGGGCGACGGCGTCCCACTCGGAGGCGGTGGCGGCCGAGGCCGAGGACGCGCCCATCAGCGGGGCGGCGATGGCGACGCCGGCGGCACCGGCGAGCGCGACGGCCCGGGTGGCCTTGGAGGAACGACGGTGTTTGCCCTTGCCGGAAAGCAGCATGGAAATCTCCCTCACCGACGCCTGCGAGGTGAGCTGTCGGGTTCGGGCCGATGGGGCCTCCCCGGTTCCGTCCGGAACCCGGGAGGAATTGCCCGGCCGCGTGACGTGCACGCGGCTTCACCCCAAGCCGGTCGTCGGCCGCCCGTCTCGGGCGGCCGGGGCCGGCGACTTACCTGGGTCCCCCGCTCCTGCCTTCGGCGCTTGCGCGACGACTGTTCCCATCGACCGGCGGCAGGATTCGGCGTTCCCGGTCGGCGGGGCCCGCGGTGGCGAGCGGTCACGACCGTAGACACAGACCCGGGGGAAGTTCAAAGACCCTCAAGCCGGGAAAATCGCCCCTACTTGCACTCCGTCAGGTGGTGTTTGCGCAGGTGAGGGGCGACGCGAGCAAAGTTTGCGGACGTGACACGCCCGTTCGACAAGAGAGACCCATGTCTCACTCGCACAGAACGGACATTAGCCCTCGAACTACCCTCCGAGCGGGGCCGATTCGGGCAGGAGTTCCAGGCTCTGACCAGGGAGGATGAGATCCGGGTCGGCGCCGACCGTCTCCTTGTTGGCGTCGTAGAGGGCGCCCCAGCCGCCGAGAAGACCGTTCTCCCGCGCAATGTCCGACAGACTGTCACCCGGCTTGACGGTGTATTCGTCCGTCTTGCCCGAATCGTCGCCGGTCACTCCGCCCTTCGCCGCGTCGGCCGGCGCCGCGTGGCGCCCGGATTCGGAGCTGGTGTCCGTCATGCCCGGTTCTTCTGTCGCGGCGTCACCCCGGTGCTTGCCGGTGCCGGGAGCGGTCGAGCCCGGCGCACCGGGCGTACCCGGCGTAACGGATGCATCCGGCGTTACGGGCGTACGGGGCGTGACGACGCTGCCCGGGGTGCCGGGGGCGACGGGGCTGCCGGGGGTCGCGGGCGCGGTCGGGGTCCCCGTCGAGGGGCCCGTCGGGGAGCCCGCCGAGGGACCCGTCGACGGAGTGGCCGGAGCGGTCGGCGCGGCGGGGGTCGTGGCCGTCGCCGAAGGCTCGGCGGCGGGGGTCCCGGTACCGGTGGTGCCGGCCGGCAGGCCGTCGGTGCGGTTGGACTCGGGGACGGGCCCCGTGGACTTCTTGGGGGTGACGCCGGGACCCGGGTCGACGGCCGGAGCCTTGCCGTCGTTCGTCAGGCCGGCGATCGGGGCGCAGGTGTCCCACTGGGTGTCGCCGGCGGCGAGCGCCTTCTCGGCGATCGCTATCTGCTGCGCGCGGCTGGCGAGGTCGGCGCTCGGGGCGTAGGCGAGGCCGCCGTGCCGCTCCCAGCTCTCCTGGGTGAACTGGAGCCCGCCGTACAGCCCGTTGCCGAAGTTGGCACTCCAGGCCCCGCCCGACTCGCATTCGGCGACCCTGTCCCAGGTCGCCGCGTCGGCGGCCGAGGCGGAACCGGCGGCGAGCAACGGCAGCGCCATGGCCGATCCGGTGACGCCCGCGGCGACGACGAGAGCGGGGGCCTGGCGGGGTCTGCGGTGACGTCCGTTTCCGGAGCGCATACGGAGAGCCTTTCGCGTGACTGCTGAGGTTGCGGGTGAACGTAGCGGCATGTGAGCGGAAGTCACAAGCCGATGCAGCCCCGATCACGCGAAGATCACATTTCTGATGTGGCGTCAGTCACCGGGCGACGGTGCCCTCCGGGGCGAAGGCCACCGGAAGGGTGCGAAGTCCCCGCATGATGAGCCCGCCGCGCCACCGCAGTTCCTCCGGTTCGACGCCAAGTCGCAGGTCCGGCAGGCGGGTCAGCAGGGTCGCGAGCGCCGTCTGCCCCTCCAGGCGGGCCAGCGGCGCCCCCAGGCAGTAGTGGATGCCGTGCCCGTACCCGAGGTGCTGGTTGTCGCGCCGGGCGAGGTCGAGCGTGTCCGGAGCGTCGAACCGCTCCGGGTCCCGGTCCGCGGCCGCGAGCACCACGAGCACCGGGTCACCGGCCGGGATCTCCTGCCCGCCGATGGCCAGCGGCCGGGTGGCGAACCGCCAGGTCGCCAGCTCCACCGGCCCGTCGTAGCGCAGCAGCTCCTCCACCCCGGTCTCAAGCAGCCCCCGGTCCCCGGCCGCGAGCGACGCCTGGAGGCGCGCGCGCTGCTCCGGGTGGCGCAGCAGGGCGTAGACCCCGTTGCCGATCAGGTTCACCGTCGTCTCGAACCCGGCGAAGAGAAGGATGAAGGCCATCGCGGCGGCCTCGTTCTCGGTGAGGTGCTCGCCGTGGTCCGAGGCCCTGATGAGCCCGGAGATGAGGTCGTCGGCCGGGTCGAGCCGCTTGCGGTGGATGAGCTCCGCGAGGTAGCCGCGCATCTTCTTCACCGACCGCGCCACCCCGCCGCGCGGGCCCCCGCCGTGCCGGATCATCATCCCGGCCCAGTCCCGGAAGTCGTCCTGGTCCTCGCGCGGCACCCCGAGCAGGTCGCAGATGGCGTAGATGGGCAGCGGAAACGCGAACTCGTGGATCAGGTCCGCGCTCCCCCGCTCCGCGAAGCCGTCGATGAGCCGGTCGGTCAGCTCCTGCACCCGCGGCGCGAACTCCGCGACCCGGCGCGGTGTGAACGCCTTCGACACAAGGCGGCGCAGCCGGGTGTGGTCCGGCGGGTCGATGTTGAGCAGATGGGTCATCAGCTCCGCCTTGCGCTCCCCCGGGATCCCCGTCTTCCCCTTGGCGTGCGCCGGCTCGTCGTGGTGCGCCGGATTCTTCGACAGCCGCTGGTCGGCCAGGGCCTGCCGCGCGTCCGCGTACCGGGTCACCAGCCACGCCTCCACCCCGCTGGGCAGGGTGGCCTTGTGCACAGGCGCGTGCTCGCGCAGCCAGGCGTAGGCCGGGTACGGGTCGGTGGCGAACTCCCAGGTGAAGAGCTCGGGGGCGGGGGGCGTGCTCATGCACCGACCGTACAAGGCACCCGCCGGCCCCGAGGCGGCCCCTCACCGTCCCGGGGGGGCGCCGGGGGGGGCGAGGCCGGGGCGGGGCGGGGGAGGTGGCCGAGGCGGGGGGACGGGCGAGGCGGGGGAGGCGGGGGGACGGGCCGGGGCGGGGGCCGAGGCGGGCCGGGGCGGGCGAGGCCGGGACGGCGGCGCCGAGGCGGGGGCCGGGCGAGGCCGTGGCGGCGGCCGGGCGAGGCCGTGGCGGGGCCGGGCGGGCCGGGACGGCGGCGCACCGCGCATGCTGACCGGCGCCCGGGAGCTCGTCGCCGCCTTCGAGCTAGCTCCGCACCCTGCGGGTCTTCCCCGGCCAGGAGCACGGCATCGAACCGAGGGTCCTCGCCCCGGCCCTGACCGACTTCTCCGGCGCCGCGGCGTCCTGACGAACTACCGCCGTCCGGACGTGCGGTGACGCGACGTGGCCTAGATTCACCGCGTGGATGCCCAGTTGCTCAGAAGCACGTTCGCGGTCGTCGAGAGACGGGCGGAGCACGCCGTCACCTTCTTCTACTCCCATCTCTTCTGGCACAACCCGGGCGTCCGCGAGCTCTTCCCCGAGGACATGGCCCCGCAGCGGGACCGGCTGTTCGCCGCGCTCACGCATGTGGTGACCCGCTTGGAGGACCCGGGGCTCGCCGGCTACCTCGGGCAGCTGGGGCGCGACCACCGCCGGTTCCTGGCCACGCCGGCGCTCTACAGCGCCGTCGGCACCAGCCTGCTGGCCGCGTTCGCGCACACCGCGGGAGCCGCCTGGACGGTCGAGGCGGAGAAGGCGTGGACCGAGGCGTACGGGCGGGTCGCCGACCTCATGAAGGCGGGCGCCCAGGAGTCGGCGGCGGCCGGACAGCCCGCCTGGTGGGACGCCGACGTCGTACGGCACGAGCGGTACGGCGACGATCTGACCCTGCTCACCGTGCGGCCCCGGCAGCCCTACCCGTATCTACCCGGCCAGTACGCGAGCGTGAGCTCGCTCCACGTGCCGCGGGTCTGGCGCACGTACTCCCTCGCCAACGCGCCGCGCCCCGACGGCACCGTCGACCTGCACGTCAGCCGGGTCGCCGACGGGCTGATGAGCACCGCGCTGACGTCCCGCCTGCGGGTGGGCGAGACCCTGCGCCTGAGCAGCCCGGGCGGCGCGCTGACCGCCCGCACCCCGCCCGGCAAACCCCGCACCTTCATCGCGGCGGGCACCGGCTGGGCACCGGTGCGCGCGCTCCTCGAAGAGGCGGCGGCGGACGAGCCGGAGCTGGAGGGGCGGCTCTTCCTCGTCGCCCGCGCCAAGGAGTACCTGTACGGGCGGGCCGACGCCGAACGGCTGAGCGCGCTCATACCCGGGCTGCACGTCACCTGCATCACCGCCGCTCCCTGCCGGCCCCGCGACCAGGCCACCGAACGGCTGGTCCAGGCGCTGCGGTCCTCCCTCAACTGGCCGGCCCACGACGTCTACCTGGCGGGCCCGCCCGCCTTCCTCACCGAGGTCGCCGAGGAACTGGAGGACCTCGGCACCGACCCGGCCCGCGTCTTCCACGACCGGCTGCCGGCCGTGGGCCGGTTCGCCGAGCGCCCCCGCAGCCGTGCGGAGTGGCTGATCGAACCGCCCCCACTCCACTGGCACGACCCGGCGGCCCGCGCGCCGCAGGAGCCGTAGGAGCCGTAGGGGGCGGATGCCGGGAGGCGGGGGATGCGGGGAGGGGCGCGCGGCCGGCGCAGAGGCCAGGGTGCGGAGACGCCGGGAGGGGAGCGGCCGGCACAGAGGCCCGGGTGCGGAGACGCCGTGGGCCGGGGGCAGGGGCCGAAGGGGTGGGGCCCGGGCACCAACCCCCAACCACCGAGCCGCGCACGGTAAGTGCCGGCCGTTGGCGCCGACCGTCGGGCCCGACCCGCCAGTCCCGGCCGTCACTCCCAGCCGTCAGTCCCGGCCGTCAGTCCCAGCCGTCACCCCCAGGTGTCAGTCCCGGCCGTCACCCCCAGCCGTCACCGCCCGGCGTCAGTCCCGGTCGGCCGGGTCGACGCCCTCCGCCGCGCGGATGGCGTCCCGGTAGGTCCGGCCGGCCGCCCGCAGGGCCGCCTCCGGGTCGACCCCGGCGGCCTCCGCTCGTACGGCGAGGGCGAGGAGCTCGTCACCGATGCCGTCCCCGGCGGGCGGCGGCACGTCGAGCCCGGCGGTCCGTACGCGGCTCGCCAGCTTGGCCGCGAGCGCGAGGCCGGGCTGGCCGAGGGGGACCCCGTCGGTCACCGACTCCCGCTGCTTCTCGACGGCCTTGGTGCGCAGCCAGTGCGCCTTGACGTCCTCCGGCGTCTCGGCCGTCGCGTCGCCGAAGACGTGCGGGTGCCGGTGGATCAGCTTCTCCACGATGGTGGCGGCCACGTCGTCGACGGAGAACGGCTCCTCGGCGTCCTCCTCGGCGATCCGCGCGTGGAAGACGACCTGGAGCAGGACGTCGCCGAGCTCCTCGCGCAGCGCCTCCCGGTCGCCGTCCTCGATGGCCTCGACGAGCTCGTACGCCTCCTCGATGCCGTACTTGGCGAGCCCCTCGTGGGTCTGCCGCGAGGACCAGGGGCACTCGCGCCGGATCCGGTCCATGACCTGGACGAGATCGAGGAGGCGGGCGCCGGGCAGGTCGTACGAGCCGGGCAGCAGCTCCAGGTCGGGCATGGCGACCCGGCCGGAGCCGGCCAGCCGCGCGAGCCCGTCGGTCAGCGCCCGGTCGCCCTCGCCCGAGGGCAGCACGACGACCGTCCGGCCGCCGGCGCACGCCTCGACGAGCTCCTCGGCGGAGGGCCGCAGCAGCTCGACGGCGACGCCCGCCTCCCGCAGATACGGCAGCTGGGGGTGGTCGCCGTCGGGGCAAAGGACCCGGTCGGCGCCGTGCAGCGCCTGCCAGGCGGGCCAGGACAGCAGCCCGGGCGCGACCCGGTGGCTGGCGGTGAGCAGGACGACGCGGCCGGTCTCGACGGGGGCTTCGGTGTTCACCCCTCGACCTTACGTCGGGCTCAGGCGACGGCCTCGGGGGCCTTGCTGATCTGCCGGACCCACGGCGCCGTGTACGCGGCGAGCTGGATCTTCTCGTCGTCCCAGGTGCCGTACCGCGGGTTCACGTCGATCCGCAGCTCCTTGGAGGCCCGGCTGAAGGCGTCGGTGAGCTTCTTCTGGCCCTCGGGGGTGTCGGTGACGCCCAGCTTCGCCGCGATCTTGTTCATGAGGACGGCCCGGCGGGCGACGTCGTCGATCTGGTCCGGGGCGACGCCCTGCTGCTGGAGCAGCACGGCCTTCATCTGCTCCTCGCCGCCGCTCTGGCGGGCGAAGTCGCCGCGGGTGCGCTGGATCTCGCCGCGGCTCGCGGTGACCCCGTTGTCCTCGGCGACCTTCGCGACCACCCGGTCGAAGATCATCCCGTGCAGCTTCTGCCTGCTGAGGTCCCCGGTCTCCCGGAGCAGCTGCGCGCCCTGCGGCGAGGCCTTCTGGGCGGCCCGGACGTCCTTCACCTCGGCCTGGAGGCTGGACACCTCGATCCGCTGCCCGCCGACGACGGCCGCCGCGCCCGGGTGGGCGTCACTGCCGCAGGCGGTGAGCAGCGGGGCCGCGGCGAGCAGCGTCGCGGCGGCGGAGACGGAGAGCGCAGTGCGGCGGTGCAAAGGAGCCTCCCGGCGTGGGTCGTGCGTCAGTGGGACGACCGTGCGGTGATCGATGTTAGGCAGTCGCCGTGGCCCGGGCCACTACTTGGAAGCGACTGTCTCAGTTGAATCGGTCAACGACTCGCGCATTCGGGTGGTGTCGGGTCCCAGCATGATCGTCCGGAGGCCGTGACCCGACGGCCTCACCCCCCCTCGCTCGACCACACCTCGAACACCGGCCCTCCCTCTGCGAAACCGGCCGGAAAGCAGGGGGCGGCGATCCCGCCCGACAGGAGGCCGAGAACGGCAGCGACCGGCCCCTCCGGGACGACGAGAAAGTCGAGCTGCCCGGCTTCGATCAGCGCGGCAGGCCAGTCGTCCGTGGGGCCGACGGGTACCCAGAAAGCCAATCCGCGTTGTCCGTACTCCCCCACTGCACTAGGTCAGCGAGTGAGACACCGAATTCCCGGGCCAGATGGCGGCCCACCGGAGCAGTCACCCCGGCCAGGATCTCGGACGCCTCTCGCGTGCGCGCCTCGATGTTCGGCCGGATGCCAGGCTCGGAGTTCTCGTAGATCCAGAGGAAGTCGTTGAAACAGCCGGGCCCGTACTTCTCCAGCATCGCCGCGTGCTCACGCGGAATGGATCACCGCAGGAAAGGCACCGGGAACACGTTGGCCGCACTGAAATCGATTCGCGCCGCCCGGCCCGACGGCGCCCCGATCTACGTGATCATGGACAATCTGTCGGCCCACAAGGGCGCCGACATCCGCCGCTGGGCGCGGAAGAACAAGGTCGTGCTGTGCTTCACCCCGACCTACGCCTCCTGGGCGAACCCGATCGAGGCCCACTTCGGACCACTGCGGCAGTTCACCATCGCCAACTCGAACTACCCCAACCACACCGTGCAGACCCGGGCTCTGCACGCCTACTTGCGCTGACGCAACGCCAACGCCCGCCACCGCGATGTCCTGGCTGCCCAGCGCAGGGAACGCGCCCGCATCCGCGCAGCGAGAAGGGCATCCGCTGGGGCGGACGCCCGCTCACGATGGCGGTCTGACCAGCTGTTCCGGCAGCTCAGACGCTCAGCGCCGCGTGTAGCGCACGGAATGCTTCTTGAAGTTCCGACGTGGCGATCGGATCGACCTCCATCTGCAAATGACACACGCTGTCATCACCGTTGGGAGTCAGGCGCACGAAAAAGGCGAACTTGTCCCCGACGGGCTCCGCCTTCAACGTCAGCGGATTGTTCCGACCGGGAGTCACCGCCGCCGAAAAGCGTCCACCCGATGGCGCCCGCAGGTGAGAAAGCATGCGGGCTGCGAAGTCCACGACCTCCGCAGCGCTGAGATCCGCGGTGAAGTCAGCGGTCAGCCACGAGCACCAATCTGCGGTGATCCGCCAGCTGTTGCCATCAGCCCGAGCCAGTTCCAGCCACACGTCATCGCTGGCGAGGCGTACCCGCGGTTCTTCCATCGTCGCCCTCCGACATTCGTGCCTGGGCTCAAGATCTTACGAGGTGGATCTACCTCGTCGGGCTTCATCGCACGCCATCCACCCTCCTCCGAACAACCCGGCGAACCTTCCCGGCCAGAGCACTAGCGCGTGCGCTCGTTGACGGAGGCTTCGACGGCCGTCGGCTCGTGGGGGTGGTCCACCGGCTGTCCCCGCGAGCCGTCGCGCCGCGTGTCCCGGTCGGGTCCCAGCATGATCGTCCGGGAGACCAGGAAGGTGACCGGGATCGCGGCCGCCGCCGCGAGCAGCGGGGCGTAGCGGGTGTCGACGCCCAGGAGGTCCACCAGGACGTAGACGCCGGCCGTCGTGATCACGAAGTTCGCCGCGTTGGTGAGGGGGAAGAGGAGGAACTTCCGCCAGGTGGGGCGAGTGCGGTAGGTGACGTACGAGGTGAGGAAGAAGGAGCCGACCATCGACAGCGCGAAGGCGGCGACGTGCGCGGCGATGTACGGCAGCCAGTGGCCGAGGAGCAGGTAGAGGCCGTAGTAGGTGCCGGTGTTGACGGCGCCGACCAGGCCGAAGCGCACCACCTGCCAGGTCACGGCGGTCCGGGTCATCGGCGGACGAGCTCCTCGTGGCTGGTGGCGGTGACGCGGGCGTTGGTCGCCTTCACCAGGTAGTGCGGGCGGCGCTTCACCTCGTAGTAGATGCGGCCGACGTACTCGCCGACCAGTCCCAGCATCACCATCTGGACGCCGGCGAGTGCCGTGACCGTCACGAGCAGGGTGACGTAGCCGGGCGTCTCGACGCCGTTCACCAGGGCGACGCCGACGATCCAGGCGGCGTACGCGAAAGCGACGGCGACCAGGATCATTCCGAGGTAGACGGCGGCCCGCAGCGGTTTGTTGTTGAAGGAGAGGAGGCCGTCGAGGCCGTAGTTGAGGAGCTTTCCGAAGGTCCACTTGGAACGGCCCTGTTCACGCACCGCATTCTCGTACTCGAACGTCGTCGTCCGGAATCCGACCCAGGCGAAGAGCCCCTTGGAGAAGCGGTTGTATTCGGTCAGTTCGAGGATCGAGTCGACCGTGCGGCGGGAAAGGAGCCGGAAGTCGCCGACGCCGTCGACGAGCTCGACGTCCACCAGCCGGTTGATCGCCCAGTAGTAGGCGCGGGCGGTCAGGGTGCGGGTGACCCGGTCGCCGGTGCGGGTGCGGCGGGCGATGACCTGGTCGTATCCCTCGGCGTGCAGGGCCACCATGCGGTGCACCAGCTCCGGCGGGTGCTGGAGGTCGGCGTCCATGATGACGACGGCGTCGCCGGCCGCGTGCCGCAGGCCCGCCAGCATGGCGGCCTCCTTGCCGAAGTTGCGGCTGAAGGAGACATAGCGCGCCCGGGGGTCGCCGGCGGCGATCCCCTCCAGGAGCGGCAGCGTACGGTCACGGCTTCCGTCGTCCACGTAGACGATCTCGAATTCTCCGTCGAAACGGGAGAGTTCCTTCGTCACATGGTCGTGAAAGCGACCGATGATCTCTTCTTCGTTGAAGCACGGGACCACGATCGAGAGCAGCACGCACGCCACCACAGCCGGTGCGGATGTCGCCGCCGGATTCCGTCGGTGACGGTCAGGCGACCATTGCGTGAACTGCCCGGCGCGGGGGCCGATTTCGGCATTATCGCTGTCATATTCGTTCCACGATGAAGATCCCGAACATGCGTGCCGCAGGCCGCGCGCCGGCCCTTGCCGCGCTGCTGCTCACCGCCGTCGCCGTGTGCGCGGGTGACGCCGTCGCTCGCACCTTCCCGTTCGGCCCGCACCGGCGCAGCGTCAACGACCTGGGCAACCAGTTCCTGCCGTTCCACGCCCGGCTGTGGGACCTGCTGCACGGGCGGGCGGACGGCGGGCTGCTCCTGAACTGGCAGTCCGGCTGGGGCACCAGCTTCCTGCCGGACCTCGGCACGTATCTGACCAGCCCGTTCGCCCCGCTCGTCGCCCTCTTCCCGCGCGCCGACCTGGCGTACGCGCTGTACGGGATCACCGTCCTGAAGACGGCGGCCGCCGCGGCGGCGATGGCCTGGGCGCTGCTGCGGACGCGGCCGGGCGTGTGGTGGGGCGCGGGGCTGCTCGGCGCCGCCTACGGGCTGTGCGGCTGGGCCCTGCTGGAGGCCGTCTACAACCCGATGTGGATGGACGGCCTGATCGCCTTCCCGCTGCTGTGCCTGGTGGGTGTGTGGGTGCGGGAGGGACGGCGGCCGCTGCTCGGGCCGCTGGTCGTCGTCGTGTGCTGGCTGGCCAACTTCTACACCGCGTACATGGCGACGCTGGGCGCCGCGCTGGTCCTCCTGGTGTCGGTGCCGCACCGGCGGATGCTCGTCCCGGTCCTCGTCCGGGGCACGGTGACCGTGCTGCTCGGCGTCGGGCTCGCGGCGCCCGTCCTGGTCCCGGTCTTCCTCGGGACGCGGCACGCCCACCCCGGCGTGGTGCGGGAGTTCGTGGCGGCCGGGGCGCCGGACCTGGCGGCGCGCCTGATGCCCGTCACGTACGGCTTCTCCACCCCGGCGCTGTTCGTGTGGACGGCCGTTCCCGTGCTGGCCGCCTCCCTGCTCTTCCGCCCCGGGATCCGCCGGGAGCAGTGGCGGTGGCCGGCCCTGGCCCTGGCCGTCGCGCTGTCCCTCCAGTGGGGGCCGACGCATCTGGTGTGGCACGTCTTCGCCACGCCCAACGGCAGCCCGTACCGCCAGACCTTCGTCCTGTCCGGCGTCCTCGTCCTGGCCGCGTGGGCGGCGCTCGCCGACGGCCTGCCGGACCGGCGGGCACTGCTCGGCGGGGCGGGCACGGTCGGTGTCCTCGGCCTCGGGGCGCTGGGCAGCGGGCAGGCGACGGTGTGGGGCGGGGCGCTGTTCGCGGCGGGCATCGCGGTCCTCTTCGTGCGGCGGGGGCGGCTCGCCGTGCTGCTCCTGGCGGGGGTCCTGGTGGCCCAGGCGGCGGCGACGACGGCGTACGGCGACCGGGAACGGCTCCGCCGCCTCGACGACTACCCCGCCTGGAGCGCCGCCGACGGCCGCCTGGCCGACGCCCTCGCCCGGGCGGACGGCTGGCCCGCGTACCGCACCGACTCCGGCCGTCCCCACACCACCGCCAACGAGCCGATGGCCCTGGGCGGCCAGGGCGGCGCCTACTACAGCAGCCTCACGCCCGACGTCCTCACCCGCACCATGGCCGCCCTCGGCGCCGGCTGGACCTCGCGGGGGCGCAACCTCCAGAGCCTGGACAACCCCGTCACCGACGCCCTGTTCGCGGTGGGCGCGCGCCGACGGGACGACGCCGTGGTGCGTACGGGTCCGGCGCTGCCCCTGGTGACGGTACGGCCGGCCGGGGCGGGCCCCGTGTACGGCCCGTCGCCGTTCCGCAACCAGGAACTCCTGCTGGGCGCCCGGGTCTACGAGCCGCCGGGCCCGACCGGCGCCTGCCGCGTCGGCACCGAAACGTTCCTCTGGGCCCCCGACGTCACCGGCACCGCCCGCCTGGGTCCCGTGACGGTCCGGCTCCGCGGCGAGCTCCCCAAGTGGCGGGCCGCGCTGGTGTCCCTGGGCGTCCAGCGGGTGCCGGGGCTGCGCCCCGAGCTCCCCGGGGCGGCCACGGGAACCGCGGGGACCGCCGGGGGCGTCGAGGTCGCCTGCCTGGACCACGGGCGCCTGCGGACGGCCGTGGCCGCGCTCCGGGCGACGGCCCCGGGCCCCAGCGCGATCCGGGTGACGTCCACGGGGGTCCGGGCCCGCCTGCGCCCGGGCACCACCGGCACACTCGTCCTGGCCGCGCCCCGGATCGCCGGCTGGACGTGCGACGGCCGCCCGGCGTCCTCGTACGGCGGCCTGGTGGCGGCCCCGGTGCGGCCCGGCGCCCGGGAGGTGAGCTGCGTCTTCCGTCCGCCCGGCCTGCGCGCGGGTCTGGTGACCGGCGGGTCCGCGCTGCTGCTCCTGGCGGTGTGGGCGGGCCTGACGGTCCGGCGCCGCTCCCGGGGCGGGGACGGCGGCGGTGCCGGTGAGGACGCTGCCGGGGAGCACCGTCCGCGGCTGCCCCACGCCTCCGGCCGGACGTCCCGCGACGCCCCCGCCGCCTCCGGACCCGCCGGGTCCGCCGGGTCCGCCGGGTCCGCCGTGGCGGCCGTGGCGGCCGTGGCGGCCGTGCCCGGCATCTGAGGTGGCCGGACGGCCTCGCCGGGGGCGATGCCGTCCACGAGGCGGACGTACGCGGCGTTCGCCTCGTCGTCGAGGGTCACGCGCACGACCCGCCAGAGGCGTGGCGCGCGTCACACCCTGGACGGTCACACTCCCCCGGCGGGCTCCGTCGTAGCTGTGTAGCGAACACCGAGCACGACGAAGGAGCCCCTCATGGAAGCCCGACTCAACCTCTTCGGCAGCCCGACCGGCAACAAGGTCGTCAAGCACTTCGCCGCCGCGGGCAAGGCCGTCGCGGACACGGGACTGCCCTACGCGGTCCAGGAGCTCGTGAAGATCCGCGCGAGCCAGATCAACGGCTGCGGCTTCTGCCTCGACATGCACACCAAGGACGCGGAGGCGGCCGGCGAGACCTCGCTGCGGCTGCACATGGTCGCGGCCTGGCGCGAGACCAGGCTCTTCACCGACGCCGAGCGCGCCGCCCTCGCGCTGGCCGAGCAGGGCACCCGCATCGCCGACGGGACCGGTGTCCCGGAGGAGGTGTGGGAGGAGGCCGCCAAGCACTACGACGAGGAGCAGCTGGTCGGCCTCGTCGCGCTGATCGCCCTGATCAACGCGTACAACCGCGTGAACGTCGTCCTCCAGCAGCCCGCGGGGGACTACCGGGTGGGCATGTTCGGCTGAACCGGCGCCCCGCAGCCGGACGGGACGCGCGGCGTACGCGTGCGGGGCTGGACATGCGGAAGGGGCCAGGGCATGCCGGAGGGGCCGGACATGCGGGAGGGGCCGGACATGCGGGAGGGGCCGGACATGCGGGAGGGGCCGGCCCGCCCGGGCCGGCCCCTCCTCCGCGTACGGCTGTCGCCTACTTCGCCGCGACCTCTTCGAGGCAGAGCACGAACTGGTCGTAGTCCAGCTGCTGCGCGAGCGCCGCGTACTTGTTGCGGTCGCACTTCTGGAGGTCGTAGGTGCCCTCGTGCACCTGGGCGACCTTGAACAGGTCGGCCTTGCCCGAGGAGCAGTCCTGGGTGTCGACCTTCGGCTTGTCGTCGGGGCCGGTCACGGTCACGCACTCGCCGACCTCGGCGTGGACGGGGGCGGTGCCCGTGAGCTCCGGCAGGCCGATGCGCCAGAAGAGGATGACCGCGATGGCCACGACAATGCCACCGACCGCCTTCAGCACGCCGCCCTTCTTCTTCTCCGGGGCGGGAGCCTGCTCGGGGGTGCCCGGGGCGGGAGCGGCGAACGGGTCGGACGGCTGGGGCGTGGTCATGGAGGGATCCTTGGGCGACGTGGACATGATCGAACGCGCACATTACACAGCGCGAAACGACCAATTCGGACCTCTACCGTCCGTTTCCGGATCAGATGCGGAGTCGTGATTCTGCCGGTCCGTCAGCTCCGCCCCGGCTCCCTGGGTCACGGCCCTCAGCCGTGCGCGCCGCCCATCTGCCGTCGGCGGTCGAGCGCCCGGCGCAGATCGGCGGCCAGCGGGTGGTACGGCCCGTGGAAGCGCTCCACGTCGTACAGGAGGGCGCCGAGGCCGGAGAGGGCCGCCGCGTGGTCTCCGATCGCGAGTTGCAGCAGACCGATCCGGTGCCGGATGTCGAAGGCGCGGGACCGCTGCGCGGGATCCGTCTGCGCGCCGTGCTCGTGGTACGGCAGGAGCGCGCGGTACTCGGCGAGCGCGGCCGACGGGTCGCCGAGCTGTTCCAGGCACACGGCCGCGTCGTAACGGAAGCGGAGGGTCTGCGGGTCGGCCGGGCCGGCCTCCGCCGCGTGGTCCTCGGCGAGGCGGCGCAGCTCCGGGAGCGCCCGGCGGTACTGGCCGTCGTCCATGAGCGTCGCCGCGTACTGCTTGCGCAGGATGCGGACGACCGGCGAGTGCTCGCCGTGCTCGGCGGCGGCGGCCGGGAGGATGCCGCCGAGGATGTCCACGGCCTGGGTGAGGGAGCCCTCGCCGAGCAGCCGCTTCACCTCGTCCACGGCCGCCGCCACGTCGGGCTTCGCCGGAGCCGGCGCCACGGCCGGGACCGGGGGCGCAGCGGCCTGCACCGCGTGGTCGGGCCAGGGGGCGTGCGGGCGCCGGAAGGGGCGGGTCGGATCGAGCGGGCCCGACGACCCGGCCGCGCCGCGCGGCGGCAGGAGCGGCAGCAGCTGCTCGTACACCTCCTGCGCGCCGGAGGGGCGGGCCTGCGGGTCCTTGGCGAGCAGGCGCAGCACGAGCGCTTCCAGGGCCTCGGGCACCTCGGGGCGCAGCCGGCGCACCGGGACGGGCGGCTCGTACAGGTGGCGGTGCAGCACGCCGAGCGCGGTGGAGCCGGCGAACGGCACGTTGCCGCTGAGGAGTTCGTGGAGCAGCACCCCGAGCGCGTACAGGTCCGTGTACGGGCCGACGGCGCCGCCCATGGCCTGCTCGGGCGCCATGTAGGCGGGGCTGCCGATGGGCGAGCCGGTGTGGGTGAGGCGGGTGTTGTCGGTGTCGAGGACGGACGCGACCCCGAGGTCGAGCACGATCACCGTGCCGTCGGGGCGGACCATCACGTTCCGCGGCTTGAGGTCCCGGTGAACGATCGGCACCGCGTGCACGGCGGCGAGCACCGCGCACAGCTGGGCCGCGACGGACACCGCCCAGGGCCAGGGGTAGGGGTCGTGCTCGGCGAGGTGGTCGGCGAGGTCGGCGCCTTCCACGTGCTGCATGACCAGGTACAGGTCGTCGCCGTCGCTGCCCGCGTCGTGGACGGTGACGAGGCCGGGGTGGCCGACCTGTGCGGTGACCCGGCACTCCCGCACGAAGCGGCGCCGCAGCTCGTCGGCGGCCGTGGCGGGGCCGCTGATGGCGGCCGGGCTGAGCAGCTTGACCGCGACCCGCCGGTCGAGCCGGCCGTCGTACGCCGTCCAGACCTGGCCCATGCCGCCCTGGCCGATCAGGGCGGACAGCTCGTAACGCCCTCCGACGACCCGGCCGTTCACTTCCCCTCGTCCTTACGGAGCAGCCGGCTCAGCTCGTCGAGCTCGGCCCGGACCTCGTCGATGCGGGGGCCGGGTCCGCCGGCCGCCGGCGGTCCCGGGGGCGGGGCCGCGGCGGGCGTCGCGGGCGGCACGAGGGGCACGGCCGGGGCGGAGTGGGCGGGGGGCACCGGCTGGGCCGGGGCGGGGGTGACGGGCGGGTAGCCGTAGCCGTGCTGCTGCGGCACCGTCGCCGCGTACGGGTGGTACGGCGGAGGGACCTGGCCCGGCGCTGCGGCCGACCGGGCGCGGGCGTGGCGGATGTCCGCCACCAGGAAGTACGCGGTGAACGCCACCGCGTTGAGCAGCACCATTCCCACGACCAGGTCTCCCTGGAGGGAGGTGTCGTTCTCGTCCTCCGGTATGAGCACGAAGGCCGCGATGACGACGGCCACCGACACCGCGAGCAGGACCCAGTCCCTGGCCCTTCGGGTCAGCAGGCCGATGCGCAGCGCCGTCACCCACGTGAGCATGCCGAGGCTGAGGAGCGGCAGCACCGCGAAGAGCACCCGCAGCACGATGACGGAGGCCGGAACACCGCGCTGCGGTGGCACGGGCTGCGGGTAGCCGTGGCCGTACATGGCTGCTCCTGGTCACCTGGAGGGCTCTGCTGTCGGGGACGAGCGTATACACCGGCCCCGACATCGGTCGCGGGGTTCCGCGTTCAGGGCGCGACCGAGCCGTCCGCGAGGCCGTCGTACATGCCCTGCACCAGCTGCTCGCCGAGCCGTCCCGCGAGCCGCAGCGCCTCCTCGAACTCCGCGAGCGCCCGGAACCGCTCCCCGTAGCGCCGCTGCTCGCCGAGCGGCAGGCGGGGCAGCTGGAGGCGGCGGACGTCGAGCCGGGTGGCGGTGGAGGCGTACGAACTGGCCTGGCGGTTGTTGGCGGTGGCGCGCAGGAAGCCGGCCAGGAACCAGGGGTCGAGGGCCGCGGGGTCGGGGCGCAGGAGGTGGACGTTGCGGCCGAGGGCGGCGCCGGCCGTGGCGTCGTCGACGACCCGGGCGACCGAGCCGCCGCCCAGGACGGGGACGACCACGTCGCCGGCGGCGAGCAGCACGGGTTCCTCGGCGGGGCCCCCGGCCGGGGCCTCGGGAAGCGCGCCGGAGGGGGCGTGGCCGGCGAGGACGTCGGTGTCGGTGAGGACGGGGACGGGGACCGCGACGCCGGCCGGGGTGGCGCCGGTGCCGCCGGCGCGCAGCGTGAGGGCGCCCGCGCGGGCGAGTTCGCCGACAGTGGTGGCGGGCCAGCGCAGGGCTCCGGAACCGCTGTCCGCGGCGGGCGGCGGGGTCAGCTCGCGGGTGCGGCGCAGGGTCTCGGTGAGCCGTTCGCGGACGCCGGTGAGCTGTGCCGCTCCTTCGGCGGCGGCGGGCGGCGGGAGGTGGCGGGCGGGGGCCAGGTCGACGTCGTCGTCGAGGAGTTCGATGACCGGGACGGCGCGGCTCCCGCCGGGTGTCGCGGTGAGGGTGCCGGTCCGGTCGAAGGACCGCCAGGCGGCCAGGACGGCGCTCTCGACGGACGTCCAGTCCAGGCGGTCGCGGCCACCGGTGGCCGTGCCCGTCGCCGTGCCGGCGGCGGTCTCGTGCGCGGTGTCGACGAAGAGCAGTTCGGCGGCGGGGCGTTCGCCGGGGACGGGCCTGCGCAGCACCCAGAGGTGGAGCGGGATGCCGTACGGGGGCGCGGCGCCGGCGGGCAGGGCGACGACGGCCCGCAGGGCGCCGCGGCGCAGCAGGTCGGCCCGGATGCGGCGGCCCGAGCGGCGGGAGGCGGCGGCGGGCGGCATGAGGATCACGGCGGTGCCGCCGGGGCGCAGCCGGGCCAAAGCGTGCTGGACCCAGGCCAGCTCGGACTCGGTACGGGCCGGGAAGCCGTACTCCCAGCGGGAGTCGTAGGCCAGTTCGTCGTGTCCCCAGTTGCGCTCGTTGAACGGCGGGTGGCACAGCACGGCGTCGGCGCCGAGGGCCGGGAAGGCGTCCGCCCGCAGGGTGTCGCCGGACAGGACCCGGACGTCGACGGCGGTGTCGGTGGAGAGCGCGAGGCGCAGGGCGGTCAGCGCGGCCAGGTCGGGGTCGGCGTCCTGGCCGTAGAGGGCGGTGGGGGCCGGGGCGGTGCCGCCGGGGGCGGGCGCCGCGGCGGTGGCGGTGAGCAGGGCTCCGGTGCCGCAGGCGGGGTCGAGGACCGTGGCCGCCGGGCCGGCGAGCGCCGCCATGAGGGCGGCGGGGCCGGGCGGGGTGAGCGTGTACTGGCGGGGGTTGGCGTCCAGGTGGCGGCCGAGGAGGAAGTCGAAGACCTCGCGCGGGGTGGCGCCGGCCGCCATGTCGGCCACGCCGCGCAGGAGCGGGACGGACGGGGCGAGGGCGCGGGCCGTGGGGGTGTGGACGCTTCGCTCGGCGCCGAAGCGCTCGGTCAGCGTCTCCTCCAGGGGCACCGGAAGCAGCTCCGCGAGGCGCGCGTCGGGCGCGGCGGCCAGCGTGGGCCAGGCCGCGGCCCGGTCGCGTACGAGGAGGAGGGCGCAGCCCGCGTGGACGAGGGCGGTGACGGCACCCGCGGGGTGTCCGGCGATCTGCTGCCAGACGCGTTCGGCGAGCGGGACCTCGGCCAGTTTGCCCTGGGCGCGCAGCCACGCCTCGACGTCGGCGAGGGCGAAGGACGGACTGGTCTCGGTGCCGCCGACGGGTTTGGGGAAGTCGGCGTGGCGGCGGCGCCAGTTGCTCACGGCGGCCCTGCCGACCCCCGCGAGGCGGGCGATGCCCGCGGCGGTCACCTCAGCTGCGCTCTCCGGCACGTGCCGCTCCCCTCGTCCCGCCTGACATGTGACGCCGATCTTACTGCTGACGCCGTTGACACCACTTCACAGTGTGAGCCGGACCGTTCCCTGTGAACCGTGTTGACTCGGTTCACAGGCTCTGCTGTTATTGATCCGTCGCGCCAGCCGCCGTCATGGGGGCGAAGCTCGGCCGGCCTCAGCCGTTCCCTGCCGTTCCCTGCCGTTCCCTGCCGCTCCCCTGCTTGCCCGTACCACCCTCATCCCCCTCGGAGATCCGTCATGCCTGCCATCGTCCGCCCCCGCCGCACCGCCCTCGCCGCCGCCCTCTGCGCCGTCGTCGCGCTCGGCGCGACCGCCTGCGGCCCCTTCTCCGGCGACGACCCGAAGGCCACCGGGCCCTTCGGCGACCTGACCGGGCCCCGGATCGTCGACAAGGCGGTGGCGGAGACGAAGACCGCCACGTCACTGACCATGGACATCTCCCTCAAGACCACCGAGGGCCCGCTGAAGGCGTACGTGTCGACCGACCTCCAGGGGAAGTGCGCCGGAACCATGACCGTCGACACGACGGGCACGGCCGAACTGCTCCGGCCCGCCGACAAGGCCGTCTACCTCCGCTTCGACGAGGCCTTCCTGAAGGAGCAGGCCAAGGGAGAGCCGGAGGAGGTCCAGCAGGCCCTGCTCAAGGAGCTCAAGGACCGCTGGGTGAAGACCGACGCCGAGGACCCGGACGCCAAGGACATGCTCGAACTCTGCGACCTCAAGGCGCTCCTCGCCGACTTCGAGCAGACCACCGCCGGCACGGTCCGCGGCGAGGAGACCACGGTCGGCGGACGCAAGGCGCTGACGCTGACGCAGACCCTCAAGGACGAGAAGACCACCTTCTACGTGGCCACGGAGGGCAAGCCGCACCTGCTGAAGGTCGTGACGACCGGCGGCGAGGAGCCGGGCACGATCACGTTCTCGGACTACGACAAGCCGGTGGTGGCGCAGACGCCGCAGAAGAAGGACATCGTGGACGAGAAGAGCCTCGGCTGACGGTCCGGCCCTTCGGGACCGCGTGAGACGTGAAAGGCGTGAAGGCCTCCGGAGGGGGGTGGCCTTCACGCCTTTCGCACGTCCGGCCGCCGGCACGGCCGGACGTGCTTCGACAGGTGCAGCGGGTGCGACGGTTCACACCCGCTGTGAAGTGGGTTCGGCGGTTCGCAGCCGCTGTGAAGCGGGTGCGGCCGTTCCCAGCCGCTGCCCGTGGATGCGGTGGTTCACAGCCACTGCGCGTGGATGCGGTGGTTCACAGGCGGTGGCGCACCCAGACGTTCGGTTCGACGTAGACCGCGTAGCCCCGCGACGCCTCGCAGTGCACCGGCACCAGGGCGCCCTCGACGTCGACCGGGCCGTCGGCGTCGAAGGGCAGGCCCGTCCAGCGGCGCCACTGCTCCACGGAGCCGCCGATCGTCATCGACGCCGGGGCGACCTTCTCCACGGTGCCGCCCGCGCGAACGTGGACGCGCAGCCACGGGTCGTGCGGCAGGCCGTCCGACTCCCGCGTGCGGAAGGCGTACTCGTGGATGGCGGACGCTGCCTCCAGGTGCTTGCCGTTGGGCCGCACCGGGGCGACGACGTCGGAGAAGCCGAGCCGGCGGGCGTTGTCGCGCATGGCCGCCAGCATGCGGTGCGAGACGCCCTGCCCGAGCGCGCTCGTGTCCACGGTGATCTCGATCGCGCTGACGGTGTCCGGCGTGCGGCCGTGCCGCAGGTCGGAGAACGCCCAGAGCAGGACCTGGTCCCAGCCGGTGTCGGGCAGTTCGCCGCGCCCCTTCGCCCCCAGCTCGAAGGGGACGCTGAACCCCCGCGCCACGAACGGCCCGTCGACCCCGTCGGTGGCGACGAGGACGTACTCGGGGAAGTCGGTCACGATCCTGCCCATGTGGGACCAGCCGACCGGGTCGTACATCATGAACTCCGGCCAGAGGTGCTTCATGTCCCACAGGGGCCCCTGGAGGTGGGGGCGTTCGGCGAGAGTCGTGATGTGCAGGTCCATGGGCGGGAGGCTAGTCGCGGACCACGAGGCGGGCGAAACGATTTTTCACCGGCGTGCGGCTACGGCAGCCGCTGGCCCGGGCAGCTCCCGAGCACCCGCTTCATCGCGTCCCGCTCGGCCGCGGTCACCCAGACCCCGTACTTCTTCTTCACGGCGACCTGCCGGGCCACGTACGGGCAGCGGTAGGCCCGGTTCGGCGGCAGCCAGGTCGCGGCGTCACCGTCGGACTTGCGGCGGTTGGCCGTCGCGTCCACGGCGAGCAGGTTGAGCGGGTCGTTGGCGAACCGCAGCCGGGTGCCGGCGTCCCACTTCTGCGCGCCCTTCTGCCAGGCGTCGGACAGCGCGACGACGTGGTCGATGTCCACCTTGCTGCGGCCGCGGACGTAGTCGACGGACCCGCCGGTGTACGGGTCGGCGGTCAGGGTGCCGGTGGCCACCTTGCAGTGACCGCCGTCCTTGTAACGGACGCCGGTCAGATCGCGCCGGAGTACGTCGTCCCGGGTGCCGCAGCCGTTGCGGTCGACGTCCGTCCACGCCCGCCCGAACTTCTCCCGGTCGTAACCGGTCTTCGGCGCCCTGCCCTTGACCGTCAGCGTGTCGACGGCGGCGAGGGCGGTTCCGGCGCCGCCCTTGGCGGAGGGTGCGTCGTCACCGGGCGAGCAGGCGGCACCGGCGAGCAGGGCGAGGACGGCGAAGGCCGTGGCGGTGAGGGGCTTCTGATGCGTCGGCACCCCTCGATCCTAGGCCGGTGGCCGCCGGGGCGCTGCTGTCGGGCGGGGCGGGCGGGAACACGGGAACGGGAGGCGGGATACGGGAGGCGGACACCGGATCCGCCGTCAGATCCTGCCGATACCCAGCGTGTTCTCCGACGGCAGGAGTCCGGATCCGACGGCCGCCAGCCACGGCCCGCCCAGCAGCTCCGCCAGCCGCCCGGTCGCCTCCGGCCCCAGCGCGGCCCACGGACCGGCGGCGAGTGCGTCCGTGCGGCGTTCGACCTCGGCGCGCAGGGCGCGTCCGGCGTCGGTGGCGGTGCCGTCGGGGTGGACCAGGCCGCGGGCGGCGAGCCGGTCGCGGGCGGCGCTCCACTGCTCCCCGCTCCAGCCGCGGCCGGCGAAGGTCTCCTCGGCGGCGGCGCCGACCGCGGCGAAGGAGACGAGGGACTCGACGGGGTCGAGCCCGGCCGCCATCAGGGCGGCGAGGTGGCCGTCGCCGCGGTGTTCGCGCAGGAGCGTGGCGGCCTGCCACAGGGCGAGGTGGGGGACGTCGGACCAGGGGAGTTCGGCGTGGGCGGCGGCCAGGGGGCGGCCGGCGGTCCCGGCCGCCTCGGCGGCGCGGCGGGCGAGGACGGCGGCCTCGGCGAGGGCGGGGCCCTCGAGGACGTCGGCGCCGAGGTGCACCCGGTAGGTCCGGTCGACGGCGCGGAGCCGGGCGGCGAGGACGTCGGCGGGGGCGGCGGTCCGCCAGACGGCGGGGACGTGGCGGGCGACCTTGTCCGGGCTGAAGGAGTAGAAGGCCGAGGCCACCCGTTCGGCGCCGACGGGCCCGAGGGCGGCGGCGCGCCAGGCGAAGTAGGAGGGCCAGCGTTCCTCGACGTCGTAGCCCAGGGCGGCGGCCTCCTCGAACGCCTCGGGGGCGTAGTAGTGCAGCGCGTGCAGGGGTTCGAGCAGGTGCCACAGCCGGCGCACCTGGCCCGGCTCGACGCTGTCGGCACCGGAGCCGTACGCGTTCTCCGCGGTCATCACGTCCACGTCCTCCCTCACACCCTCATCTTGTCACTGGCTAGATTGCCTCCGCGGGCTCAACTTGTCAATGACTAGATCCGGCGTAGGCTGCCGCCATGACCAGTCGGCGCACCTATCACCACGGCGACCTGCGGCAGTCCGTCCTCACCGCCGCCCTCGACGTCATCGCCACCGACGGGCCGGGCGCGCTCAGCCTGCGCGACCTCGCGCGCCGCGCGGGCGTCTCGCACGCCGCCCCCGCCCACCACTTCAAGGACCGCACCGGCCTGCTCACCGCGATCGCCGCACAGGGCTACGACCTGCTCGCCGACGCCCTCGCCGACGCCCCTGACCTGCGGGAACGAGGAGTGCGGTACGTACGGTTCGCCCTCGCCCACCCGGCGCACTTCCAGGTGATGTTCCAGCCCGGCCTGTACCGCGCCGACGACCCCGGGCTGCTCGCCGCCAAGGAGCGGGCCTCCGCCGAACTCCGCGCCGGCATCACGAGCCTCACCGACGCCGACGGCCCCGCCACCGCCACCGGCCCCGCCACCGTCACCGGTCCCGCCACCGCCACCGGCCCCGCCCCGGACCCGCGCACCGCCCCGGACCCGCGCACCGCGGGCATCGCCGCCTGGTCCCTCGCCCACGGCTTCGCGACCCTGCTGCTCACCCACAACGTGGCCGGAGCGGTCGGCGACCACGACCCCGGCGACTACTTCCGCTCGCTCGCCGACCTGATGTTCCGGACGGGCCCCGCATGACCGCCCCGGCCCCCGGCCCCGCCTCCGCCGTCGCTCCCGCCGCCCGTCGCGCGCTGCGACGGGCGGCCACCGCCCTCCTCGCCGCCGCCCTGGTCACCGCCTGCGCCTCCTGCACCGGCGGCCCGGCCCCGGCCCGTAGCGACGACGGGCCCTGGCGCGGCGCCTGGGCCGCGTCGCCGCAGCCGCCGTCCGCCGGCAACTGGTCCGTACGGGGCTTCGCCGACCACACCCTGCGCCAGGCCGTCCGGCTCACCGCGGGCGGCACCGGGGTGCGGATCGAGCTGTCCAACCGGTACGGCACCACGCCGCTGCGAATCGCCGGGGCCACGGTGGCCCGCCCCGCGCAGGGCGGCGCCGTGCGGCCGGGCTCGGTCCGTGCCCTCACCTTCCGCAGCCGCCCGGCGGCGACGATCCCGCCCGGCGGCACCCTGCTCAGCGACGGGCTGCCGATGACCGTGCGGCCCTTCGAGTCGCTGACCGTGACGCTCCGCCCGGCCGGTCCGACCGGCCCCGCCACCGTCCACCAGGACGCCGCCGCCACCGGCTACCGGGCGGCGGGCGACCACCGCGACGACGTGTCCGGCGGCGCGTTCACCGAGACCGGCACGTCCTGGTACTACCTGACCGGCGTCGAGGTCACCGGCGGCCCCGACGCCCACCGCCGCGACGGCGTGGTCGCCTTCGGCGACTCCCTCACCGACGGCCACGGCTCCCGCACCGACGCCGACCACCGCTACCCCGACCTGCTCGCCGAACGGCTCGCCGCCCTCGGCCGCCCCCGAGCCGTCCTCAACCACGGCATCAGCGGCAACAAGGTCGTCCGGCCCGGCGGCGCCACGGGCGAGAAGGCCCTGGACCGGTTCCAGCCGGACGTCCTCGCCGAACGCGGCATCGGCACGGTCCTCGTCCTGGAAGGCGTCAACGACATCGGCGGCCGTCTCCACGCCGACGTCGGCGTCGAGGAGCTGATCGCCGGCCATCGCGCACTCGTCCGCCAGGCCCGTGCCCGCGGCCTGAGGACGGTCGGCGCGACGCTCCTCCCGTTCAAGGGGTCCGCCTACGACACCCCGGAGAACGAGGCCCAACGGGACGCCTTCAACACCTGGATGCGCACCTCGGGCACGTACGACGCCGTCGTCGACCTCGACCGGGCCCTCGCGGATCCGGCCGACCCCGACCGCCTGCTGCCCGCCTACGACTCCGGCGACCACCTCCACCCCGGCGACGCCGGCTACCGCGCGATGGCCGAGGCCGTCGACCCCGGCGCGCTCTGACCCGCGCCCCCCTCGCCCGCCCTCGCCCGCTCCTCGCCCGCTCCTCGCCCGGCGGACCGGGCGAGGAGCGGGCGCCGGCTCACGACCCGAGGATCTCCGCCAGGAACTCGCCCGTCCACGCGAGCAGTTCCCGCCCGACCACCGGCTTCCCGCCGATCTTCCCGGTCGTCGGCCGCGGCACCAGGATCTGGTGGACGGCCGGCTTGATGACCGTGCGCGGGTGGAGCCGCTTCAGGCGCAGCTCCTGCGACTCGCGCAACTCCACCGGCGCGAAGCGGATGTTGGGACCCTGAAGGACGATCTCTCCGACGCCGCAGGCCCGCGCCAGCATGCGCAGCCCGGCCACCAGGAGCAGGTTCTCCACGGGCTCCGGCAGCTTGCCGTAGCGGTCGGTGAGCTCCTCCCGTACGGCCTTGATGTCCTCCTCGGTGTTGGCCGAGGCGATGGCCCGGTAGGCCTGGAGGCGCAGCCGCTCGCCCGGCGCGTAGTCGTGCGGGACGTGCGCGTCGACCGGCAGCTCGATCTTGACCTCCAGCGGCGGCTCCTCCTCCACCCCGCCCTCCAGGGAGGCCCGGTAGTCGGCGACGGCCTCGCCGACCATGCGCACGTACAGGTCGAAGCCGACGCCCGCGATGTGACCGGACTGCTCGCCGCCGAGCAGATTGCCCGCGCCGCGGATCTCCAGGTCCTTCATCGCCACGTACATGCCCGCGCCCATCTCGGTGTGCTGGGCGATGGTCGCGAGCCGTTCGTGCGCGGTCTCCGTCAGCGGCTTCTCCGGCGGGTAGAGGAAGTACGCGTAGCCCCGCTCGCGTCCTCGGCCCACCCGGCCGCGCAGCTGGTGGAGCTGCGACAGGCCGAAGTTGTCGCCGCGCTCGACGATGAGGGTGTTGGCGTTGGAGATGTCGATGCCGGACTCGACGATCGTCGTCGACACCAGCACGTCGAACTTCTTCTCCCAGAAGTCGACGACGACCTGCTCCAGGGCCTGTTCCGACATCTGGCCGTGGGCGGTGGCGATCCGCGCCTCGGGCACGATCTCCCGCAGCCGGGCCGCGGCCCGGTCGATGGACTCGACCCGGTTGTGGATGTAGAAGACCTGGCCCTCGCGCAGCAGTTCGCGGCGGATGGCGGCGCCGATCTGCTTCTCCTCGTACGGGCCGACGAAGGTGAGCACCGGGTGCCGCTCCTCCGGCGGGGTGGTGATCGTCGACATCTCGCGGATGCCGGTGACCGCCATCTCCAGGGTGCGCGGGATCGGGGTCGCCGACATCGTCAGGACGTCCACGTTGGCGCGGAGCTTCTTCAGCTGCTCCTTGTGCTCGACGCCGAAGCGCTGCTCCTCGTCGACGATGACCAGGCCCAGGTCCTTGAACCTGGTCTCGGAGGAGAACAGGCGGTGGGTGCCGATGACGACGTCCACGGAGCCGTCCTTCAGGCCCTCCAGCGTCGCCTTCGCCTCGGTGTCGGTCTGGAAGCGGGACAGGGCGCGGACGTTCACCGGGAACTGGCTGTAGCGCTCGGAGAAGGTGCCGAAGTGCTGCTGCACGAGCAGCGTGGTGGGGACGAGGACGGCGACCTGCTTGCCGTCCTGGACGGCCTTGAAGGCGGCCCGCACGGCGATCTCCGTCTTGCCGTAGCCGACGTCGCCGCAGATCAGGCGGTCCATGGGGACGGTCTTCTCCATGTCCTCCTTGACCTCGGCGATGGTGGACAGCTGGTCGGGCGTCTCCGCGTACGGGAAGGCGTCCTCCAGCTCCCGCTGCCAGGGGGTGTCGGGGCCGAAGGCGTGCCCAGGGGCGGCCATCCGCGCCGAGTACAGCTTGATGAGGTCGGCGGCGATCTCCTTGACCGCCTTCTTCGCGCGCGCCTTGGTCTTCGTCCAGTCGGCGCCGCCGAGCCGGTGCAGGGTCGGGGCCTCGCCGCCGACGTACTTGGTGACCTGCTCCAGCTGGTCGGTCGGGATGTAGAGGCGGTCGCCGGGCTGGCCGCGCTTGGCGGGGGCGTACTCGACGAGGAGGTACTCGCGGGTGGCGCCCTGGACGGTCCGCTGGACCATCTCGATGTAGCGGCCGACGCCGTGCTGCTCGTGGACGATGTAGTCGCCGGCCTCCAGGGTCAGCGGGTCGATCGTCTTGCGCCGCTTGGCGGGCATCCGCTGCCCGTCCTTGCCGGCCGCCTTCTGCCCGGACAGGTCGGTCTCGGTGAGGACGGCGAGCCTGAGGGCCGGGTCGACGAAGCCGTGGTCGATGGAGCCGCAGGCCACGTGGACGACGGACGGCGAGATGTCGCTCAGGTCGGCGTCGAGGCGGGCGGCGATGCCCTCGCCGCCGAGGACCTCCACCGTGCGGGAGGCCGGGCCGTGCGCCTCCGTCACGTACACCGTGCGCCAGCCGTCGGCGAGCCAGCCCTTGGTGTCGGCGAGCGCGCGGGCGGTGTCGCCGCGGTACGACTCGGGGGCGTGCATGCCGAGCTTGACGGTGTCGGCGTCGAGGGTCTCGTCGGCCGCGAACGGCGACACCGTCCACCACATCATGCCGAGCTCGCGCGCCCGGTCGCGTACGTCCGCGATCCCCCACAGGGAGGCGGCGCCGACGTCGATGGGGGCCTCGCCGCCGCCGGCGGTGGCGGCCCAGGACGCCTGGAGGAACTCCTGGGAGGTCGCCACCAGGTCGGCGGCCCGGGTGCGGACCCGCTCGGGGTCGCAGACGACGGCCATGGAGCCCTGGGGCAGGACGTCGAGGAGCAGTTCCATCTCGTCGACGAGGACGGGTGCGAGGGACTCCATGCCCTCGACGGCGATGCCCTCGGCGATCTTGTCGAGGAGTTCGCCGAGCTCGGGGTGGCGCTCGGCCAGCGCCCGGGCGCGGGCCCGCACGTCGTCGGTGAGCAGCAGTTCGCGGCAGGGCGGCGCCCACAGGCCGTGCTCGGCGACTTCCAGGGAGCGCTGGTCGGCGACCTTGAAGTAGCGGATCTCCTCGACGTCGTCGCCCCAGAACTCGACGCGGAGCGGGTGTTCCTCGGTGGGCGGGAAGACGTCCAGGATGCCGCCGCGGACGGCGAACTCGCCGCGCTTCTCCACGAGCTCCACGCGGGAGTACGCGGCGGCCGCGAGGCCCGCGACGACCTCCTCCAGGTCCGCCGTCTGGCCGCTCCTGAGCGCGACGGGCTCCAGGTCGCCGAGGCCCTTGACCTGCGGCTGGAGGACGGAGCGGATGGGTGCGACGACCACGGAGACGGGGCCGGCGGCGGGGTCGTCGTCGCGCGGGTGGGCGAGGCGGCGCAGGACGGCGAGGCGGCGGCCGACGGTGTCGGAGCGGGGCGAGAGCCGTTCGTGCGGCAGGGTCTCCCAGGAGGGGTACTCGGCGACCGTGTCCGGGTCGAGGAGGGAGCGCAGGGCGGCGGCCAGGTCCTCGGCCTCGCGGCCGGTGGCGGTGACCGCGAGCACCGGGCGCCCGGCGTCGCGGGCCAGCGCGGCGACGGCGAAGGGGCGGGCGGCGGGCGGGCCGACCAGGTCGACGTGCGTGCGGTTGCCGTCGCGGGCGGCCGCCACCGCTTCGGCGAGGGCCGCGTCTTCGACGACGACGTCAAGCAGACCGTGCAGGCTCATGGGTGTTCCATCCCGGCAGTGGGCAACGCGAACCGCCCGACACGTCTCACGGGCCGGGGTCTCCACCCTACGACGCCCCGCCGACACCCGCCGCCGCACGCGACCGGGGCGCCCCGCTCGTGCGGGGCGCCCCGGGGGGCCACCGGCCCGTCGCCTCGGTCCGCCGGGGCGGTCCGTCGCGCAGGTCCGTCGGGGCGGTCCGTCGGGCGTCAGTCCGTCGCGTCGGTACGTCGCGCGTCAGTCTGTCGTGTCAGTCCGTCGCGCGTCAGTCCGTCGCGATCGCGTTGAGGACGTTCATCCGGCCCGCCCGGAAGGCCGGGATCAGGGCGGCGAAGAGGCCCACGAAGGCCGACCCGACGAAGACACCGATGATCGTCGGCCAGGGGATCTCCAGGACACCCAGGCCCTCCAGGGCCAGGAGCCGCTGGGCGGCGGTGCCCCAGCCCATGCCCAGGCCGAGGCCGAGGAGGGCGCCGAAGAGGGCGATGACCACCGACTCCAGGCGGATCATGCGGCGCAGCTGGCGGCGCGAGAGGCCGATGGCCCGCATGAGGCCGATCTCCCGGGTGCGCTCGACGACCGACAGGGCGAGGGTGTTCACGACCCCGAGCACGGCGACGACGATCGCGAGGGCGAGCAGCCCGTACACGATGTTGAGCAGCTGGCCGACCTGGTCCTTCAGGGTCTCCTTGTAGTCGGCCTGGTCGGCGACCTTGTACTGCGGGTAGGGCTTGAGGGCGTCCTTGAGTGCCTGGTAGGCGGCCGCCTCCTGGCCGTCCTTCGCCGTACCGAAGACGATCATGCTGCGGGGCATGCGGTCGTCGGGCACATGGCGGGCGACCGTCGTGATGTTGGTGTACATCACGCCCTTGTCGATGTTGTTGTCGTCGGAGGTGATCGCGGCGACCCGCAGCACGGCGGGCCTGCCGCCCTGGAAGGCGACGGTGAGCCGGTCGCCGACCTCGACGCCGTGCTCGGCGGCGTAGGCGCTGCCGACGGACATGGCGCCCGGCCCGTAGGCGTCGGCAAGCTTCCCGGCGGTGGTGTCGCGGCGCACGTCCTCGGCGTACGTGGGGTCGGCGGCGACCAGGCCGGTCTTCTTCGCCTTGCCGCGCGGGTCGGTGACGGTGGCCTCGACCCACTTGTACTCGGTGACGTGGTCCAGGCCGGGGGCCTTTTCGAGGGCTGCCTGGGCCTGCGGCACGATCGGCTGGCCGTTGGCGGACTGGACGATGAAGTCGGCGCCGACGGACCGGTCGAGTTCCTCGGTGGCCGAGGCGACCATGGAGGAGCCGACGACCGACAGGCAGGCGACGAGCGCGAGGCCGATCATCAGGGCGGCGCCGGTGGCTCCGGTACGGCGCGGGTTGCGCAGCGCGTTGCGTTCGGCCATGCGGCCGACGGGGCCGAAGACCCGCAGCACGACGGCGCCGAGGACGCGGACGACCCCGCCCGCGAGGAGCGGGCCGATGACGACGAAGCCGAGGAGGGACAGCACGACGCCGAGGCCGAGCCAGAGGGAGCCCGCACCGGCCTCCTCGGCCTGCGTGGCGGTCCACAGCGCGGCGGCGCCGGCGGCGGTCAGGAGCAGGCCGACGGCGGCGCGCACCTTGCCGGCCCGGCCGTCGGCGGGGGTGCCGGCGTCGCGCAGGGCGGCCATCGGGGACACCTTCCCGGCCCGGCGGGCGGGCACGAAGGCGGCGAGGACGGTGACGACGACGCCGAGGGCGAGGCCGACGACGGGGGTGGTCCAGCGGACGGTGAGGTCCTGGGTGGACAGCTCCATGCCCATGGACGTCATGATCTCCATCAGGCCGACGGCGAGGCCGACGCCGGCCGCGACGCCGGCGAGGGAGCCGACGACGCCGAGGAGCAGGGCCTCGACGAGCACGGAACGGTTGACCTGGCTGCGGCTCGATCCGATGGCCCGCATGAGGCCGATCTCGCGGGTGCGCTGGGCGACCAGCATGGAGAAGGTGTTGACGATGAGGAAGATGCCGACGAGGAAGGCGATGCCGGCGAAGCCGAGCATGGCGTACTTCATGACGTCGAGGAAGCCGGCGACGTCCTCGCGGCCGGCGTCGGTGGCCTCGGCGGCGGTCTGGAGCTTGTAGCCGGAGCCGAGCTTCGCGGCGATGTCCGCCTTCAGCTCCTCGTCGCTGACGCCGGGCGCGGCGTCGACGCTGACCTGGGTGAACAGCCCTTCCTTGCCGAGCAGTTCGCGCTGGGCGGTGGCGGTGTCGTACCAGACGACGGTGGCGCCGGGGTTGGTCACCTTGAAGGCGGCGATGCCGGAGATCCGGGCGGTGAAGTCGCCGGTGACGGCGATGGTGCGCAGCTCGTCACCGATCTTCAGGTGGTGCTTGTCGGCGGTGGCCTCGTCGACGAGGACGTCGGTGGGGCCGCGCGGCTCGTGGCCGGAGGCGATCTCCACCGACCGCAGCTCGTTGGGCGACCAGTTCCCGGCGATGGTCGGGGCGCCGGAGGTCGGGCCGATGTTCTCGTCGCGCGAGTCGACGACGGTGACGGACATCGACACGACGCCGCCCTGGACGGCGCGGACGCCCGCGACGCTCCTGACCTGGTCGGCCACGGAGGCGGGCAGGGCGGCCGGGCGGCCGTTCTGCGGTATCTCGTCGTTCGCGGCGGCGTCCTTCGGGCTGACGGTGACGTCGGACGCGGTGGTGGCGAAGAGCTTGTCGAAGGTGGTGTTCATGGTGTCGCTGAACACCAGGGTGCCGCAGACGAAGGCGACGGAGAGCAGGACGGCGACGGCGGACAGCGCCATGCGGCCCTTGTGCGCGAGGAAGCTGCGCAGGGAGGTCTTCAGGACGGTCATGACGTACGCCCCCGGGCGTCGAAGTCCTTCATGCGGTCGAGGACCTGCTCGGCGGTCGGCGCCTGCATCTCGTCGACGATCCGGCCGTCGGCGAGGTAGAGGACGCGGTCGGCGTAGGAGGCGGCGACGGGGTCGTGGGTGACCATGACGATGGTCTGGCCGAGCTCGTCGACGGACTGCCGCAGGAAGCCGAGGACTTCGGCGCCGGCGCGCGAGTCGAGGTTTCCGGTCGGCTCGTCACCGAAGATGATCTCGGGCCGGGCGGCGAGGGCCCGGGCCACGGCGACGCGCTGCTGCTGGCCGCCGGACAGCTGGTTGGGCCGGTGCTTGAGGCGCTCGCCGAGGCCGACGGTGTCGACGACCCGGCGCAGCCACTCCTGGTCGGGCTTGCGGCCGGCGATGTCCATGGGCAGCGTGATGTTCTCCAGGGCGTTCAGGGTGGGCAGCAGGTTGAACGCCTGGAAGATGAAGCCGACGCGGTCGCGACGGAGCCGGGTCAGCTTCTTGTCCTTCAGACCGGTGATCTCGGTGTCACCGAGGAAGATCTGACCGCCGCTGACGGTGTCGAGACCGGCGAGGCAGTGCATGAGGGTGGACTTGCCCGAGCCCGAGGGCCCCATGATGGCCGTGAACCGGCCCCGGGCGATGTCCACGTCGACGTGGTCGAGCGCGACGACCCGGGTCTCCCCGGAGCCGTAGGCCTTGACGACCTGCCGCGCCCGCGCGGCGACGGCCGTCCGCTCTCCCGTATCCCCGTGCTTGGGGACGCTCACAGCCGAAGTCACGGTATGTCTCCTATGTATGCCTAGAGGTGGGCGCGGTCGAGGCCCGCGGTCGAGTCTGGCCGGGGGCGGGGGCCGTGGCACTGGGGCCCGGCGCACTCTTCGCCCTGGGGTTGTCCGTAAGAACAAGCTAAGGACAGCGGGTGTCCCGGCTCGTCCTCCGCCGGGACGAACGACCCCTGGGTCGAAGGGGGGAGGCTCCCCTAGGGGTTCCTCCTCCCCCGGTCCGAGTGAGAGGCTGCCCCGGGCACACTTAGATGTACGAAGCATCCGACGGGGTCGGAGAGAGGGGCGGGGCCGGATGGCCGAGGCGACCACGGGCAGGGCGGCACCGCCGGAGGCGGGCGCCACACGGCGCGGGCCGGTCGTCGCCGCGCTGATGCTGGGGATGGCGCTCGCCGCGCTCGACGGCACGATCGTCGCCACGGCCGTCCCGCAGATCGTCGGCGATCTCGGTGGCCTGTCGGTCTTCTCCTGGCTGTTCTCCGGCTATCTGCTCGCCGTGACGGTGACGCTGCCGGTGTACGGGAAGCTCAGCGACACCTTCGGCCGCAAACCGGTCCTGATCGCCGGCATCGTGCTCTTCCTGGCCGGCTCGCTGCTGTGCGCGTGCGCCTGGAACATGGGCTCGCTGATCGCCTTCCGCGTGGTCCAGGGTCTGGGCGGCGGCGCCCTCCAGGGCACGGTCCAGACCCTCGCCGCCGACCTCTACCCGCTGAAGGAACGCCCCCGCATCCAGGCCCGGCTCTCCTCCGTCTGGGCCACCTCCGCCGTGGCGGGCCCGGCGGCGGGCGGCCTGCTCGCCGGGTACGCGGACTGGCGCTGGATCTTCCTGATCAACCTGCCGGTGGGCGCGGCGGCGCTGTGGCTGATCGCCCGCCACCTGGTGGAGCCGGGCCGCCGCCCGTCGGAGGGGGCGGGGGACGAGGCGGGAGCCGTACGGGGCGGGGCGGGTGCCGTACGGGACGGGGCGGGTGCCGTACAGGAGGGGGCCGCCGGACCCCTACGGGACGGGATGACCGGAGCCGTACGGGACGGGGCGCACCCCGGAGACGGCGGAGCGGGTGCCGTACGGGACGAGGTGACCGGAGTCGTACGGGAGCAGGGCGCGGCCCGGCCCGGCGGGCGGTCCGGGCGGTGGCCCAGGCGGACACCGCGGTCCGGAGCCCGGCCGCGGGTCTCCGTCGACTGGGCCGGCGCCCTCGCCATCTTCGCGACCGGCACCCTCCTGCTGACCGCCCTCGTCCAGGGCGGAGTCGCCTGGCCCTGGCTGTCGGCGCCCTCGCTCGGCCTGTTCGGCGGCGCGGCCGCCCTGGCCGCGCTGACCGTCCTCATCGAACGCCGGGCGGCGGAACCGATCATCCCCGGCTGGGTCTGGCGCCGCCGCACCATCGCCGCCGTCAACCTGGCCCTGGGCGCGCTGGGCCTGCTCATGGTCGCGCCGACCGTCTTCCTGCCCACGTACGCGCAGGCCGTGCTCGGCCTCGGCCCGGTCGCCGCCGGTTTCGTGCTCTCCGCGATGACCCTGAGCTGGCCGGTCACGGCCGCCCTCTCCAACCGGGTCTACACCCGCATCGGCTTCCGCCAGACCGCCCTGCTCGGCATGGGCCTCGCGCTCCTGGTCCTGCTCGCCTTCCCGCTGCTGCCCTTCCCCGGCGAGCCGTGGCAGCCGGCGCTCCTGATGCTGCTGCTCGGCGGCGCGCTCGGCTTCTTCCAGCTGCCGCTGATCGTCGGGGTCCAGTCGACCGTCCCCTACGAGGAACGGGGCACCACCACCGCCTCCGTCCTGTTCGTCCGCCAGGTCGGCCAGAGCGTCGGCGCGGCCCTGTTCGGTGCCGTCGCCAACGGTGTGCTGGCCGCGCGGCTCGGCGACGGCGGAGGCGACGGAAGCGGCGGGGGAAGCGGCAGGGAAAGCGGCGGCGGTGCGGACCTGGACGGACTGGTCCGCGCGCTCGAGACCCCGGGCGCGCTCTCCGGCCCGGCCGCCGATCATCTGCGCCGGGCCGTCGACGCGGCCGTCGACTACGTCCACCTGGGCGCCGCGGCGGCCGCCGCCCTCGCCATCCTGGCCCTGCTCACCCTCGCGCCCCGTCGCTTTCCGGTCCTGGAGGACGGCGAGACGGGCACTCGGGAGAAGTGACGGCGTCGGGGAGGAAGAGGCTGAGGTTGATCCGGGCGCCGGGCGCGGCCACCGGCTCGGCGAGGCAGGTGGCGAGCCGGCCCGGGCCGTACAGGGCGTGCCGTACCGGCAGTTCGGACCCGTCGGCGTGGGGCAGCGGGGCCGAGGCGCACGCCCGGTAGAGGGGCCCGGCCACGGGGTCGGCCAGCACCTCGCGTTCGAGGCGGGCGAGCGCGGGGTTGCCCCTGCGCATCCGCACCGCGTGCCTGAGGTGCGGCATGACCGCCGGCGCCCACCGGGTCTCCCAGTCGACGAGGGCCCGACCGCGCACCTCCGGATCCAGGAACAGGCCGCGCATGATGTTCGCGGGGGCCTTTCCCCGGGGGAAGAACAGCCGGAACTCCTCGTTGTACGCGATGACGTTGAACTCGACGTCGTTGACGTACGCCAGTGCCCCGCCGACCCGGTCCAGCAGCCGCTGCCAGATCCCGGGGACGTCCATCCCCGAGCTGCTGTGCAGGGTGCAGGACGGGTTCTCCCTGCGGGTCAGCTGCCACAGGAAGGCCCATTCCTGCTCGCTGAGCTCCAGGATCTCCGCGACCGCGACGAGGAAGTCCCCCGCGGGGTGCGCGAGCCGGCCGTTCTCGAAGCGGTTGTACGTGCCCCTGGCCCGCATCAGCAGCTCGTCCATCTGCTCCTGACCGAGGCCGGTGACCCGCCGGCCCGGACCGGGCCGCCGCGGGGGAAACCCCTTGGCCACCGGATCGATCGCGGCCCTGCGCTCCTTCAGGAGCCTTTTCAGGGCGTCTCGTTCACCTGCTGACAGTCTCATCGGTCGTCCCCCGTCGTCGGCGCCGCTCGCGGCGGCAGAAGTAGGCGCGGTCGGTCGGTCTCATTGTCTGCACTTTCCTTCCGTGGAAAGCCGGCCCCCGAGCCGCGAGACTCCTGCTGTCGCACCCGCCCGCGCGGTGCCCGCCCCGACCGGCCCGACCAGGGCGTCCCCGGACGTCCACGCGCCGGCCGGTGACGATCACGCTCGCCGGCGGATCCGGGGTCACCGCGGCACGGTGTGGACGGGGGTACGCACCGTGGGCCCGCCCCTCGGCGGCCCGGAGCCCAGTGAGCCGGAGCTCCGGACCGCCGGGCGGCGGGGCTCAGGGCGGCCGACCCTCAGGGCGGCCGGCCCTCAGGGCGGCCGGCCCTCAGGGCGGCCGGCCCTCAGGGCGCCAGGCGTGGGCGTCCGGCGTCCGCATCCGGCATCCGGCATCAGACGTCGGGCATCAGGCATGAGGCATCAAGGCGAGCGCACGCCGGTCGGTCCCGTCAGGCGTCGGGCCGTCACCCGGCCCCCCTCGTGCCCTGCTAGTCGTCCGCGTCCCGGCCCTCGGCTCCGGGCTCGGGCTCCTCGGCCCCGGGCTTCTCGACCCCGGGCTTCTCGACCCCGGGCTGCTCGGCCACGGGCTGCTCCGTCGTGGTGGGCGAGGGGCCCGCCACACGGCCCGTCAGGGCGGCCAGCGAGGAACGGATGTGCTCCATGTGGGAGTGGATCTCGTCGCGGGCCTCCTCGTGCTCCCGCAGCACCCGCTCGGTCTCGCGCTCGATCCGCTCCTGCTTCAGACGTGCCTCCGCGAGCAGCTCGGCCGCCTTCGCCTCGGCGTCCTCCTGGCCGTGCCGGGCGGCCTCCTCGGTCCTGGCCAGGGCGCGCCGGGCCTCCGCGAGGCGGCCCTCCGCCCCGGCGATCAGCTCGTCGTTGCGGGCGTCCAGCTCGGCCGCGGCCGCCTGCGCGGCCCGCTCCGCCTCCTCCCGTACGGCGCGCTGCTCCTCGCGCTGCCGGGCGAGCAGCTCCTCGGCCCGCCGCCCGGTCTCCTCGGCGTACGCGCGCGCCGCGGCCCTGGCCCCCTCCGCGTCCCGGGCGGCGACGGTACGCAGCTCACCGGCGCGCTCCTCGGCCCGCTCCAGGGTCGCGCGGGCCGCCTCATCGGCCTCCGCACGCACCCCTTCCGCGTAGGCGCGGGCCGCCTCCCGGGCCTCGCGGGCGGCCGCGTCGGCGGCCTCGGCGAGCTCCTGCGCCTCGCCCTCCGCGGCCCGGACGAGCCGCTCGTCCTCCTGCTCCGCGAGCTCAAGGATCCTCTGCGCGGCCTCGCCGAGGGACTCGTACCGCTGCGGCTTCAGCCCCGCGACCACCTCACGCAGCCGCTCCAGTTCCTGCGCCATCTCCTCGGCGAGCACCGTCAGCCGCGCGGCCCGCTCCACCGCGCCGTCGCGCTCCTCGGACAGCGCGGCGAGGTAGGGGTCGACCTGCTCCGGGCGGTAGCCCCGGCCCCGTCCGAACGCGAATCCCATTCCTGCCGCCCCTTCCCTACGAGCTCACTCACGCGCCGCACTCCGCGCCGCCCCCTCCAGGATGCGCCATCAGAACGGACAAAAGGCGCCCGCTGTGAGCACACACCGAGCGCCTTTGGTCACATCCCGTCTACGGGGCGACTACAGCAGACCGTCCCACATCTGCTCCAGGAGCACCGACCACCAGTTCTCCGGCGACGACAGCGCCGCCGGATCCAGCATCGCCAACTGCGCCTGGAAATCGACCGTCCAGCGGCCCGCCTGCTCCGGGTTCAGGCCGAACCGCAGCCGCCACATCCGGCCCAGCAGGGCCAGACAGCGCACGAACTCCGGCAGCCCGGTGTTCACGAACTGCGGCGGCACCGGCTGCCCGCCCGGACCCGCCTCCACCGGCACGGCCACGATGTGCGCCGTCCCGTACTGGACGCAGATCGCCCGGCCGAAGTCCGAACCCAGCACCAGATAGGAGCTCGCGTCCGACGCCGGCTGCACCTGACGCTGCGCCGCGAGCTCCGCCAGCGTCGGCACCACCGGCATCGCCGGCTGCGCCCAGAAGAACGGCCCGAAGTCGGCCGGCAGACCCGCCCACACGAGCGTCACCGCCACCAGTTCCGGCACGCCCTGCCGCGACACCGCGCGCTGGTCGAAGCGCAGGATGCCGGGACCGAACGCCCCGGCCAGCTCCTGCGCCACCGCGTCCGGCGGCAGCGGCGGCGCCGGCTGCACCTGCGGCAGCGGCGCCCGCACCGGCGCGGGGCGCGCCGGGCCGTCCGCGACCTGGTGCAACTCGCCCTGGTGCGTCAGCAGTTGCCGCATGCCCTGCTGGCGGCCCGCGTGATCCCGCCCGTACGGCGCGATGTTGGTGATCCGCGCCTGCGGCCAGGTCTCCCGGATCATCCGGGCGCAGTAACCACCCGGCAGCTCACAGGACTCCAGCTCCGTGTGCAGTTCGAGCACCTGCTGCGGCGGCACGTTCATCGCGCGCAGCTCGTGCAGGATCTGCCACTCGGGGTGCGGGGTGCCCGGCGCGGAGCGGCGGATGATCTGCTGCTCCGAACCGTCGGGCGCGCGGTAGCGCAGCACGGCCTGGTAGCCCGGACCCACCGTCGGCAGACCCGTCGGCTGCGGCTGCGGATACCCGTAGGCGGGCGCCGCGGGCGCTCCCAGCGGCGCGGGCGCGGGTCCCGGCGGCGGGGGCGGCCCGGCCGGACCGCCCTGGCCCGGATGCGCCAGCATCGTCGCCGCGTGCGCCACACCGCCCGGCGGCGTACCACCACCCGCACCCGGCACGCCCGGAGGCGGAGGCGGAGGCGGCGGAGCCCCCGGACCGCTCTGACCCGCCTGGCTCGGATGCGCCAGCATCGTCGCCGCGTGCGCCACACCGCCCGGCGGCGTACCACCACCCGCACCCGGCACGCCCGGCGGCGGAGGCGGAGGCGGCGGAGCCCCCGGACCGCTCTGACCCGCCTGGCTCGGATGCGCCAGCATCGTCGCCGCGTGGTGCACGGCGGGCGGCGGCGTGGCACCGGGAGGAGCCGGCGGCGCCGGAGGACCGGGGGGAGCCGGCGGGCCGGGAGGCAGCGGGCCGTCGGGCCCGAGCTGCGACACCAGCTGCGTGCGCACATAGCCACCCGGCGGCGGCGTCTGCGCCTTGCTGGTCGCCGCGTCGGCGATGTCGGCGGCTCCCGGAGCGGACGGCGCGGAAGGAGCGGGCGGAGCGGGCGGCGACACCGGAGGGGCCGCCGGAGTCACGGGGGGAGTCGCGGAAGCGGCGGGCGCGGACGACGGCGCGGGCGGAACCTGCGGGCCGCCCTGGCCGAACATGCCGTCCGTGTCCAGCCGCGGCGCGATCGCGGTCGGCGGCAGCGCGCTGCCGCCCTTCATCAGCGCCGTCGGCGCGTCCGGACCCACCGACGGCGGCGGCGCGTCCTCGTCGTCGGCACCCGACAGCGGCGGCGCGAACACCGTCGCCGGCAGCGGCACCGCCCCGTCGGCGCCGCCGACGCTGGCGTTCGCGTCCGCCCAGGGGCTCTGGGCGGGCACACCGTCCGAAGCGGTCGGCTCGTGGTCGCCCCCGGCGGCACCGTCCGCCGGCGAGGCGGCGTCCGAAGCCGCCGCCCAGGGCGCATCCGACACCTCGGGCACGGCCCCGGCGGCACCGTCCGCGACGGGCGCCCCGGAAGCGGCCTCCGTCTCCACGCCCCGCCCCGGCCCGTCGGCCGAGCCCGGCACATCGGCCGAGTCCGACGCGGCAGCGGATCCCGACGCGGCAGGGGATCCCGGCGCGTCAGCGGAGGCACCGGCCCCCGCACCGGCACCGGCACCGGCTCCAGCTCCAGCTCCAGCTCCAGCTCCGGCGGAGCCGTCCACGGACGCGGCACCGTCCGGCGACGCGACCTCCCACGGCGCGGCCGACACCTCGGACACGGAGTCCCCGGCGGAGCCCGGGCCCACGGACCCGGTCCCGGCGGACGGGCCCTCCGCGGACGCGGCCTCGCCGGACAGGCCCCCGGCGGACGAACCACCGGCGGACGCACCGCCGAGGGACGCACCACCGGCGGACGAACCACCGGCGGACGCACCGCCGAGGGACGGCGCCCCGGAAACGGCGCCCGAAGCCACCGCCCCGGCACCCGCCTGCGCCACACCCGGCTCCGCCACACCGGTCGGCGCATCCCCGGCCGCATCGCCCGACACCACCGGCACGGCCTCGGGCAGCGCCCCCGCGGGGGCCGCACCCTCGTCGCCCCCGCCCGGCATCGGCAGCGGCGGCGTGTGCGACGCCGACTCCGGCGACGCGGCCGCGGCCGCCTGCGAAGCGTTCGACCCCACCGGCGGAAGACCGATCTTGTCCGCCGCCTCCTGAAGCCACTCCGGCGGGCTCAACAGGAACGACGTCTGGTTCAGATCCACCCGCGCCGCCTGAGCCGGAACCGGCGCCGCCGCCTCCGCCGCGGCCCCGTACTCCTCCTCGTACCGGCGGATCACCTCACCCACCGGCAACCCCGGCCACAACGTCGCCTCGCCGCTGTCCCGCGCGATGACCAGACGCTGCCGTCCCCCGTCCGGAGTCGGCGCCTCCGCACGGTCCTCCGCCCACACCACGAACCCGAGACCGAACTCCCGCACCCGCACCTCACGGTGCAGATACGCCGGCACATCGCCGTTGATCCACTCCTCGGCACGCTCCTGCGCCTGCGCGAACGTCACCACAGCCAGCTCACTCCCCCACCGGGACCACGGGCACGGCACGCGCGAAGCCACCGTCCACCATCAGATTCGCCACCGTCTCCAGCTCCGGCGGACTGCCCGCCAACCGCTGCAAGAACGCGTCGAAATCCACACCACAGGGCAGCAGCAGACGCTCCACCCGCTCGTTCACCGTCCAGCCGGCCGCCACCTCGCCACCGTCCCGCGCGTCGTCATACGCGCAGAACCACACCGAGCCGACCGCCTCGCCCTTCACCTTCACCGCGAGCAGACCGCCCTGCACGAAGGCCACACCCAGGAAGTCCTTCGTCAGATGATCACGAAGACACTTGTTGACGTACACCAGGTCATTGACCCCCGCCTCCTCACGCACCGTGAAGAACGGCTGGTCCACCAGCAGCCCCAGCTCCGCGTCCAACGCCGTACCCACCGGCGCACAACCACCCGCCGCCTTCAGGAACGCGCGATACGCCCCCGGCAGCCGGTAGCCCAGATCCTCCTCGACCCCCTGCACCTGCTGCTCCGACACCGCCACACCGCGCTTCGGCAACCGGAAATGCACCGGCCGGGTCTCCTGCAGCGGCCGCGTACCCCGCTTCGACTGGTCCACCGAACCCGCCGTCGCCACCCCGCCGTGATGCCGCAGCAACGCCTTCACCTCGACCGGAACCAGCTCCAGACGCCGCGAATGCGCCACGTGATGCCACGTCCAGCCGTGCGGCGTCGCCACCGCCGGAATCGTGTCCCACAACTCGTGACCCGTCGCCGCCAACGCCGCGTTCGCCGACACGTAATCCGTCAGGCGCAGTTCATCGACCCCGAACCCCTCCGGAGGATCGGCGATCTCCGCCGCCGCCCGCGCGTACGGAGAGAAATCCGGGTAGCCGCGCTCGTCCACCCGCACCCCTCGCGGATGACGGGAAGCCCGGACCGGATCCGGGAAGTGCACGACCTGCCCGGCGTACGCCGCGTTCGGCGGCACGGTGTCCTGGCCGAGCCGACCTGTCGTCATGGCGGTTGCCCCCTGAGTGGCTGCTGTGGCGTCTGCCGCGTGGCTTCTACTGGTAACTCGTACCGGCTGGTCCGCACAGCCTAAGCGGTGCCCCCACCCCACCACCCGGCCAGATGCCGGCCGACCACCCCCACCCCCTCCACGGTGACCAACTGTCACGACGGCATGACAGCACCGCCATGATTCCGACACACCGAAACCCCGTTTCCCCGCCCCAGCTTCCCCATCGGCCACCCCGTTTGGCAGGCTGTTCCCGCAACTCGGGGGATTGCAGGAGGGGAAGACCAGCACCATGCAGACAAGCACCACACCGGCACCACCGCCCACGCAGGGTGACCCACGCCTCAACTGGGGCAGCGACACCGACACCCACCGCGCCCCCTTACTGCGCCACCGCCGAGACGGAATCCTGCCCACCGTCGGCGCGGCCCTCTCCGTCCGCGGCGAAACACTCACCTGCACCGCCGCCCGCGGCGACCAGCCGCCCGCCCTGCACCCCCTCGTCCAGGACTTCCTCGACACCCTCACCAGCGGCCAGCGCGAACGCTTCACCGGACGCTGCCCCGAAGCGATCCTGCTCTCCCGGCACCTCACCGCCGCCGAGAACACCCGCTCCAAACGAGCCCAGCGCAAACCACTCACCCACAGCGAGGCACGCCGCTCCCTCAAGCACGCCAAACTCACCGCCCGCCGCATCCGCGAGGACGGCGACCCGCTCCACGGCACCTACGCCCCGCCCTGCCGCTCCTGTACGGCCATGCTCGCCCACTTCGGAGTCCGCACCGTCGACCCCACGACCGCCCAGAACGGCTGAACCCGCCCCTCATGCCCGACCTCAACAGCACCCGCTTCCCCGTCAACGTCGACGCCGCCCTCCGCGAAGCCGGCTGGCAACCCGGCCGCTGGGACATCAAACTCGCCGAACAATGGGCCGACACCCTCCGCGGCCACGTCTCCCCCGCCGGGCACCGCCACACCGTCTTCCCCGCCGTCGTCGAAGCCTGGGCCGAATTCGGCGGCCTCCACATCACCGCCCCCGGCCACGGCCGCCAGATAGCACCCGCGACCGTACGCATCGACCCCCTCGCCGGACTCCACCTCGCCCGCACCCTCGGCGACCTCGGCCGCGCCCTCCACACCGAGCTCGCCCCCCTCGGCGAAGAAACCGACCGCGACGAACAGCGCGCCGTCCTCGCCATGGACATCGAAGGACGCGTCTACAGCGTCGACCACACCGGCGACTGGTACCTCGGCCGGGACATCGACACCGCCCTGAGCACCCTCGTCACCGGCACCCAGCCCACCCGCCTCGTCCAAGCCCCCTAGGACGCGCCGCGCCGCCCGGCACCCCGCACCGGGCCCCGCCCCCTCACACCGTCCGGTCCACCGGCAGCACCGCACTCACCCGGAAACCACCCGCCTCCGTCGGACCCGACACGAACACCCCACCCAGCCGGGACACCCGCTCCCGCATCCCCACCAGGCCGTTCCCCCCACTCGGCAGCCCCGCACCCGCCACCGCACCGTCCGACGGACCGTTCTCCACCTGCATCGCGACCTCCCCCTCCCGATGCGCCAACCGCACGACGACCTCGGCACCCACCGCATGCTTGTGGACGTTCGTCAACGCCTCCTGAACCACCCGGTACGCCGTCCGCTCCACCTCGACCCCGTACCGCCGCCGCTCCCCCATCACCACCAGCTCCACCACCACACCCGCCTGCCGCGACTGCTCGACCAACCCCTCCAGCGCGTCCAGACACGGCCCCTCACCCTCCGCAGCCGCCTCCGCGGCAGCCGCCGCCGCGCGCCCCACCGCAGCCAACGGCACCCCGGCCGACGAACCCCCAGCGACCCCGTCGGACGACGCGGACGACGCGGACGAAACGGACGAGGCAGGTGAGGCGGACGAGGCGGACGCAACCGGAGTCCCCTCCCGCAACACCCCCAGCATCTCCCGCAACTCCGTCAACGCCTGCCGGCCCATGTCCCCCACCAGCGCCGCGTTCCGCACCGCCTTCTGCGGATCCTTCAACGCCACCGCCTGCAACGCCGCCGCGTGCACCACCATCAACGACACCCGATGCGCCACCACGTCGTGCATCTCCCGCGCGATCCGCGTCCGCTCCTCCTGACGCGCCCACTGCGCCCGCTCCTCCGCCCGGTCCGCGAGCAGCGACAGCTCCTGCTCCAGACTGTCCGCCCGCTCCCGCAACGACTCCATCAGCCGACGCCGCGCCCCTATGTACAGCCCGAACAACACCGGCGGAGCGTTCAGCCCCAACGTCATGAACATCGACACGACCGGCACGTACCAGCCACTCGGATCGAAATCCGCCTGCCCCGCGTCCGCCTCCGCGACGTCCTGGCGCATCCGCACCACCGTCACCACGTACACGGCCACCGTCGACATCCCCGCAAGACCGGCCGTATACCGCCGAGGCACCTCCGACGCGGCCAGCGAATAGAGACCGACGATCCCCATCAGAAAGCCCATCTCCGCCGGCGTCACCGCGATCGAGACGAGCACCACCGTGATCGGCCACCGCCGCCGCACGAGCAGCACCGACCCCACCACCAGCCCGAACAACACCCCCACCGGCACCGGCACCGACGCCTCACGCGCGAACCCGACCCCCTCGAGCCCGCACTCCAGCGCCGACGCGACGGCCAGCGTCACGTCCAGCACCACACTGCGCCGTCTCCCCCACCACCACCAGCTCCGGCGGGCCACCTCCGTGCCCGCCGCGTCCCGGTCTGCCCCCGTTGCGGTCATGCCTCCCACCCTACGGGCGAGGGCCACCGATTTTCCCGGCGTGTCAACGCACCCACACACCCGTCCCTCGAACTGGTGAACCGGCCACACATTCGACCCGGACGTCCGCATTCCGGACGAACCTCGTCCCATGACACCCGAAACGAACCGCTACGCGGACTTCGAGACCCTGCGCGAACGAGCGATCGCCTTACGCCGCGAAGGACTCAGCCTCCGCCAGATCCGCGACCGCCTGCAGGTCCACAACAACGACCTCCTCAACCGCCTCGTCAAAGGCGAACCCCCACCCGACTGGACCCGCCGCCCCAACGCCAAGGACGACCTCCGCGCCCGCGCCCGCGAGCTCCGCCTCCAGGGCATGACCTACGACCAGATCCAGGTCGAGCTGGGCTGCTCGAAGAGCTCGATCTCGCTGTGGGTGAGGGACCTGCCGAAGCCGGAGCAAAAGCGCACCCGCGAGGAGGCATCGGCGATCGCCCGCAAGGGCTGGGAGGCGACGATGCGCATCCGCGACGAGGAGCGGCGTCGCGCCAAGGAGGCCGCCGCGCGGGAGGTGGGCGCACTCTCCGAGCGCGAACTCTTCCTGGTGGGGGTGGCCCTCTATTGGGCCGAGGGCACCAAGGACAAGTCGTACGCCCGCCGGGAACGCGTCACGTTCGTGAACAGCGACCCCGGCATGATCCAGACCTTCATCGCCTGGCTCGACCTCCTAGGCGTGGACCGAGAGCGGCACGTGTATCACGTCATGATCCACGAGAGCGCGGACGTCGCGGCGGCCGAGCGCTACTGGGCCGGCATCACCAGCGCCGCCCCTGACCGCTTCGGGAAGACGGCCCTCAAGCGCCACAACCCCAGGACCAGCCGAAAGAACGTCGCGGACGACTACCGAGGTTGCCTGGCCATCCGGGTTCGCGGCAGCGCCGACCTCTACCGTCGCATCGAGGGGGCCTGGTGCGGCATAGTAGGGGCTGCTTCCGCGACCGTCCGAGGAAATCGGACATAGCGGCCATCCCGGGTCGTCTAAGGGCAAGACGTCAGATTTTGGTTCTGATCATGGGGGTTCGAGTCCTCCCCCGGGAGCCCGCATGCCTGGTTCGGGTCCCGACCTCCCCGGTCGGGACCCTTACTCATGTCCGCCCCGGTACCCCCCGGTATCCTTCGGAAGTCCACCACCCGAAAGCCGAAGGGCATTCCCGTGAGCGCCAACCGCCCGGCCGCCGTCGTCGTCCTCGCAGCGGGTGAGGGCACCCGCATGAAGTCGAAGACCCCCAAGGTCCTGCACGAGATCGCCGGGCGGTCGCTCGTCGGGCATGTCGTGTCCGCCGCTCGTGAGCTGGAGCCCGAGGACCTGGTCGTGGTCGTGGGGCATGCGCGGGAGCAGGTGAAGGGGCATCTGGACGCGTTCTACGCGGGGACCCGGACGGCCGTGCAGGAGGAGCAGAACGGCACGGGGCACGCGGTGCGGACGGCTCTGGCGGAGCTGGGACGGGCGCCCGAGGGGACCGTGGTGGTGGTGTGCGGTGACACGCCGCTGCTGTCGGGCGAGACGCTGCGGGCGCTGGCCGCGACGCATGCCGCCGACGGCAATGCGGTGACCGTGCTGACCGCCGAGGTGCCGGATGCGACGGGTTACGGCCGGATCGTGCGGGACGTGGTGTCCGGTGCGGTGACGGAGATCGTGGAGCACAAGGACGCCACGGAGGAGCAGCGGGCGATCCGGGAGATCAATTCCGGGGTGTTCGCGTTCGACGGGGTGCTGCTGGCGGATGCGCTGGGGAAGGTGCGGACGGACAACAGTCAGGGTGAGGAGTACCTGACGGACGTGTTGTCGATCCTGCGGGAGGCCGGGCACCGGGTGGGTGCGTCGGTGGCGGTGGATCACCGGGAGATTCTGGGGATCAACAACCGGGTGCAGCTGGCGGAGGCGCGTGCGCTGTTGAATGCACGGTTGCTGGAGCGGGCGATGCTGGCGGGTGTGACGGTGGTGGATCCGGCGTCGACGTTCGTGGATGTGACGGTGACGTTCGAGCCGGACGCGACGGTGTTGCCGAACACGCTGCTGCTGGGTTCGACGCATGTGGCCGAGGACGCGGTGGTGGGTCCGAACTCGCGGTTGAAGGACACGCGGGTCGGGCGGGGTGCCCGGGTGGACAACACGGTGGCGGATGGGGCCGTGGTGGGTGAGGGCGCCTCTGTGGGGCCGTATGCGTATCTGCGTCCGGGGACGGATCTCGGTGCCCGTTCAAAGGCCGGTACGTATGTGGAGATGAAGAACGCGGTGATCGGTGAGGGGACGAAGGTCCCTCATCTGTCGTACGTGGGTGATGCGACGATCGGTGAGTTCACGAACATCGGTGCGGCGAGCGTCTTCGTGAATTACGACGGTGAGGCGAAGCACCACACGACGATCGGCTCGCACTGTCGTACCGGTTCGGACAACATGTTTGTGGCACCCATCACGATCGGGGACGGCGTCTACACCGCTGCCGGGTCCGTCATCACGAAGGACGTGCCGCCCGGTTCGCTGGCCGTGGCCCGTGGCCAGCAGCGGAATATCGAGGGTTGGGTGGCTCGGAAGAGGCCGGGGAGCGCTGCGGCGCAGGCCGCTCTGGCTGCCAGTGAGAAGTCCGCCGGCGAAAGCTGACCGGAAACGAGTGCGTCGAAGTCGGCGTACCGTGATACGTGCACACAAATTCGGCTGGCTCGCACGCGCGCACGGGAGCGCGGGGTTTTTGCGGCCAGAGAACCCGTCGAGGAGACAGTGCTGTGACCGGGATCAAGACGACCGGCGAGAAGAAGCTGATGCTCTTCTCCGGCCGCGCCCACCCCGAGCTGGCCGAGGAGGTCGCACACCAGCTGGGTGTCGGCATCGTGCCGACCAAGGCTTTCGACTTCGCCAACGGTGAGATCTATGTCCGCTTCCAGGAGTCCGCGCGCGGTGCGGACTGCTTCTTGATCCAGAGCCACACGGCTCCGATCAACAAGTGGATCATGGAGCAGTTGATCATGATCGATGCTCTGAAGCGGGCTTCGGCCCGGAGCATCACGGTGATCATTCCGTCGTACGGCTATGCGCGTCAGGACAAGAAGCACCGTGGTCGTGAGCCGATCTCGGCGCGTCTGGTGGCGGATCTGCTGAAGACGGCGGGTGCGCACCGGATCCTGACCGTGGATCTGCACACGGACCAGATCCAGGGCTTCTTCGACGGTCCGGTGGATCATCTGTCGGCGCTGCCGGTGCTCGCGGACTACGTGGGTGCGAAGGTGGACCGGACGAAGCTGACGATCGTGTCTCCGGACGCGGGTCGTGTGCGGGTGGCGGACCGGTGGTGTGACCGTCTGGACGCGCCGCTGGCGATCGTGCACAAGCGTCGTGACAAGGACGTGGCGAACCAGGTGACGGTCCACGAGGTCGTGGGTGACGTCGAGGGTCGTGTGTGTGTCCTGGTGGACGACATGGTGGACACGGCGGGCACGATCTGTGCGGCGGCCGATGCGCTGTTCGCGCATGGTGCGGAGGATGTGATCGTGACGGCGACGCACGGCATCCTGTCGGGTCCGGCGGCTGATCGGCTGAAGAATTCGAAGGTGAGCGAGTTCGTGTTCACGGACACGCTGCCGGATCCGAGTTCGCTGGAGCTGGACAAGATCACGGTGCTGTCGATCGCGCCGACGATCGCGCGTGCGGTGCGTGAGGTGTTCGAGGACGGTTCGGTGACGAGCCTGTTCGAGGAGCAGTGAGCTCGGCCGGGCCGGGCCGGGCTGGGCTGATCTGAGCCTGGTCGGGGCCGGCTCGGTGGGCTGAGCTGGTGGTAAGGGTCGCTTCCTCTGGGACGCGGCCCTTACGTGTTTCCCGGGTGGCCCTGTCCTGGTGATCCATTTGGGCGGTCGGGGGGTGGCCGCTAGACTGTCGTGGTTGCTCGGCGAGGGAGGCCGTACCCGTTCTCGGGTTCGGCGGTCCGTTATCGACGCGCTCTTCGTAGCAGGCCATCGGCAAGTCGTGGCCGGGTGACAGTCGTCTCCGTCACCACCTGATACGAGGAGTGCACATGTCCGAGGTCAAGCTCGCCGCTTCCCTCCGCACCGAGTTCGGCAAGGGTGCCGCCCGCAAGATCCGTCGTGACGCCAAGGTTCCCGGCGTTCTCTACGGTCACGGTTCGGACCCGATCCACCTGACCCTTCCGGGCCACGAGCTGACGCTGGCGCTGCGTACGCCGAACGTTCTGCTGTCCCTGGACATCGAGGGCCGTGGCACCGAGCTGGCGATCCCGAAGGCCGCTCAGCGTGACCCGCTGAAGGGTTTCCTGGAGCACGTCGACCTGCTGCTGGTCCAGCGGGGCGAGAAGGTCACCGTCGAGATCGTCGTCGAGACCGAGGGTGACCTGGCTCCGGGTGCCTTCCTGGTCGAGAACGTGCTGAACACGATCTCCGTCGAGGCCGAGGCCACCCACCTGCCCGAGTCCGTGACGGTGTCGATCGCGGGCCTGCAGGCCGGTGACTCGATCCTCGCCAAGGACGTGGCGCTGCCGAAGGGCGCGACCCTGGTGACGGACCCCGAGGCCGTCGTCATCCAGATCCTGGCCGCGCAGGCCGAGGAGCCGGCTGCCGAGGGCGAGGGCTCCGAGGGCGCCGAGGCCTGAGCCGTAGGCTCTGCCTGACGTGACGGGGTGACGGACCGGGAACGGTCCGGCACCCCGTTTCTTTCTGTTGCGAGGACGAGGAGACGAGACGCAGATGACGGACGACGCGAACGCCCCCTGGCTGATCGTCGGCCTCGGCAATCCGGGCCCGGAGTACGCGGGGAACCGGCACAACGTGGGTTTCATGGTGGTGGACCTGCTGGCCGAGCGGATGGGCGGGAAGTTCAAGCGGGCGCAGAAGGCGCAGGCGCAGGTGGTGGAGGGCCGGATGGGTCCGCCGGGGCCGGCGAACCGGCGGGTGGTGCTGGCCAAGCCGATGTCGTACATGAATCTGTCGGGCGGGCCGGTGACGGCGTTGCGGGACTTCTACAAGGTGCCGACGGCGCGTGTGGTGGCGGTGCACGACGAGCTGGACATCGATTACGGGGTGCTGCGGCTGAAGCTCGGTGGTGGTGACAACGGGCACAACGGTCTGAAGTCGATGACGAAGGCGATGGGCGCGGAGTACCACCGGCTGCGGTTCGGTATCGGCCGGCCGCCGGGGCGGATGCAGGTGGCGGATTTCGTGCTGAAGGACTTCTCGTCGGCGGAGCGCAAGGAGCTGGACTATTTCGTGGACCGGGCGGCGGATGCGGTGGAGTGCCTGGTGACGGAGGGCCTGGAGCGGGCGCAGTCGGCGTACAACTCCTGACCTGGTTCGGGTACGACTGTACGATCGCGGGTCATGACGCTTGCCCGTAACGCCGCCATGGCCCTTGTCGTCCTGCTCCTCGTGGTGGCGGGTGTGTGGTCGTCCTGGAACTCGGCCCAGCACGTGCTGTTGCCCAAGGGGCGGGAGCACGGGACGTTGACGGTGACGGGTTGTACCGAGGAGATGTGCAGCGGGCGTTACGTGTCGGATGATCCGGCGTCGCGGCATCACACGTTGCGGATCGCGCATTCGGTGGCGGCGCAGAAGGGCGAGACGCTGCCGGTGGTGGTGAAGCCGGGTACGGACGAGGCGGTGCGTGCGGGCTGGGGTGGCGGTCTGCACGCGTGGTTGCCGCTGGGCGGGGCGTTGGTGCTGGCGGCGCCGTTGATCGGGGGCGGGATGCGGCTGGTGCGGACGGCGTGGTCGGTGGCGGGGGTGGGGGCGGCGGTGCTGGTGGGGGCGTTCTTCGCGCTCTGATGGTTTTCGGACACGGTGGCTTGATTGCTGGGAATCGTTATCGTCCCTTGGGTTAAGGGCGACTTGAGCCGGCGGATAGGCTGCCCCCGCCACCTCCCACGGCATCCCTCTCATCTCTCAGATGGACAGCAGCCCTATGCGACGTACCCTCATTTCCGCCGCCACGGTGGTCAGCACCGTGACCGCGGCTTCTCTGCTGCTCGCCCCGGTCGCCTCCGCCACCGGTAAGCCCAAGGGCGACAACGGCACCGTGAAGATCCACGACTCCAAGACCGGTGAGGAGCTCAAGCACAACGAGCCCAAGGTCTGCTCCTTCTACCTCGACGCGTTCGGCTTCGACGCCGAGCAGAAGGTCCAGTGGCACATCGAGGCCTGGGCCAAGAACGAGCAGGAGAAGGGCACCACGGTCAAGGAGGGCACCATCGTCCTCGACGGTGACGGCCACGAGCGCACCGAGGACATGACGCTCCCGAACGGCCAGTACAAGCTGTTCTGGAACTTCGAGGGCGAGAACGGCCGCGCCAAGCACAAGGTCTTCAAGACCGACTGCCCGACGGACAAGCCGACCGACAAGCCCACGGACAAGCCGACGGACAAGCCGACCGACAAGCCCACGGACAAGCCCACGGACAAGCCGACCGACAAGCCCGGCACCGAGACGCCCGGCACCTCCGAGTCGCCGTCCGCTTCCCCGTCCACGCCCGGCGCCACCAACGCCCCCGGCAGCAACGGCGGCAACGGCGGCAACGGCGGTGACTCGGACGGCAACCTGGCCGAGACCGGTTCCAGCGCCCCCGTCGGCATCATCGCCGCCGCCGCCGTCGCCCTCGCGGGTGCCGGTGCGTTCCTGGTGAGCCGTCGCCGCAAGGCGCAGCAGCACTGACGTCGTCCGTCATGACGGTGCCCCCGCGGGAGAACCCGCGGGGGCACTGTCGTGTGCGGTGGAGAGCCGTCAGCCGGTGTTGCGCAGGCCGGCGGCGACGCCGTTCACGGTGAGGAGGAGGGCGCGGGCGAGCAGGGGGTCGGGGTCCTCGCCGCGTTCGGCGGCGGAGCGCTGGCGGGCGAGGAGGGCGACCTGGAGGTAGGAGATGGGGTCGAGGTAGGCGTCGCGGATGGCGAAGGTCTGCTGGAGGACCGGGTTGGAGTCGAGGAGCTGCCGGCCGCCGGTGACCTTGAGGACTTCGGCGACGGTGAGGGCGTGTTCGGCCTCGATGGTGGCGAAGACGTGCTTGAGGTCGTCGGGGACGAGGGTGTCGACGTAGTGGCGGGCGATCCGCAGGTCCGTCTTGGCCAGCGTCATCTCGACGTTGGAGAGGAAGTTGCGGAAGAAGTGCCAGTTCTCGTACATCTCGCCGAGTACGGCGTCGAGGCCGGCCTCGCGCAGGGCCTTGAGGCCGGAGCCGACGCCGAACCAGCCGGGGACGATCTGGCGGGACTGGGTCCAGCCGAAGACCCACGGGATGGCGCGCAGTCCGTCGAGGCCGGCGCCGGAGTCGGGCCGGCGCGAGGGCCTCGATCCCAGGTGGAGGTCGGCGAGCTGGTCGACGGGGGTGGAGGCGAAGAAGTAGGCGGGCAGGTCGGGGTCTTCGACGAGGCGCCGGTAGGCGGAGTGGGCGGCGTCGGAGACGGTGTCCATGGCCGCGTCCCAGCGGGCGAGGGCCTCGTCGGACTGGCGGGGCGCGGTGTGCAGGGCGGACGCCTGCAGGGTGGCGGCGACGGTCAGTTCGAGGTTCTCGCGGGCCAGCGACGGGATGAGGTACTTGTCGGAGATGACCTCGCCCTGCTCGGTGACCTTGATCTCGCCCTCCAGGGTGCCCCAGGGCTGGGCGAGGATGGCGTCGTGGGAGGGGCCGCCGCCGCGGCCGACGGTGCCGCCGCGGCCGTGGAAGAGGCGCAGGCGGACGCCGTAGCGGTGGGCGACGTCGCGCAGGCGGCGCTGGGCGCGGTGGATCTCCCACTGGGAGGTGGTGATGCCGCCGAACTTGGAGGAGTCGGAGTAGCCGAGCATGACTTCCTGGACGTCGCCGCGGAGGGAGACCAGGCGCCGGTAGGAGGGGTCGGCGAGCATGTCGTTGAGGATGACGTCGGCGGCCTTGAGCTCGTCGGTGGTCTCCAGGAGCGGCACGATGCCGATCTTGGCCCAGCCGGCGTGGAGGTCGATGAGGCCGGCCTCGCGGGCGAGGACGGTGGCGGCGAAGACGTCGTCGGCGCCCTGGCACATGGAGATGATGTAGGACTCGATGACCTCGGGGCCGAAGCGTTCGAAGGCTTCCTTGATGGTGCCGAAGACGCCGAGCGTCTTGGCGCCGGCGGCGTCGAGCGGCGCGGGGGTGGGGGCGAGGGGGCGGCGGGAGCGGAGTTCCTTGGCGAGGAGCTTCTGCCGGTAGTCGCGCGGCATGTCGGCGTAGCGCCAGGATTCCTCGCCGAGGCGGTCGAAGAGCTGGCCGAGGGCGTGGTGGTGGGCTTCGGCGTGCTCGCGGACGTCCATGGTGGCGAGCTGGAGGCCGAAGGCGGACAGGGTGCGGATGACCCGGTCCATGCGGCCGTCGGCGAAGAGGCCGCCGCGGTGTTCGCGCAGGGAGGTCTGGATGAGGGTGAGGTCGCGGATGAGTTCGGCGGTGCCGAGGTAGTCGCGGCCTTCCTGGTGGGGGGTGCCCTTGGCGAGGCGCTCGCGGGTGTTGAGGAGCTTCTGGCGGACGCAGGTGACCTTGAGCCGGTAGGGCTCCTCGGCGTTGAGGCGCTTGTAGCGGGGGCTGATCTCGGGCAGGAGGTCGAGGTCCCGCTGGAGGGAGTCCAGGAGTTCCTGGGTGGCTCCGGCGTAGCGGATGGAGTTGGAGAGCAGGCCGCGGAGGAAGTCGATGAGCTCCAGGGCGTCGGTGATGCCGTGCTCGTGCTGGAGGATCAGGACGTCCCAGGTGACCTGGGGGGTGACGTTGGGGTTGCCGTCGCGGTCGCCGCCGATCCAGGTGCCGAAGGTGAGGGGGCGGGTGCCGGCGGGCAGTTCGAAGCCGACGCGTTCGAGTTCGGCGGCGAGGTCCTCCAGGACGTCGCCGACGGCGCCGGCGTGGAGCTCGTCGAGGTAGTAGATGGCGTTGCGGGCCTCGTCGGCGGGCTCGGGCCGGACGACGCGCAGTTCGTCGGTCTGCCAGATGAGGTCGATGTTCTCGGCGAGCCGGAGGTCGGTGCGGCGCCGGTCGGCCTGGATGACGGGGGTCTCCAGGAGGGCGGCGATGCGCCGGAGCTTGTTGAGGACGGAGCGGCGGGCGGCCTCGGTGGGGTGGGCCGTGAAGACGGGCCGCACGTTGAGGTTCTTGATCGTCTGGCGTACGTGGGCGGGGTCGCCGTCCTTGAGCATGTCGGCGGTGCGGGCGAGGAGGCCGCCCTCGGCGGCGCGCTTCTCGCGCATCTCGCGGCCGCGGTGGACCTGCTCGGTGACGTTGGCGAGGTGGAAGTAGGTGGAGAAGGCCCGTACGAGCTTGGCGGCGGTCTCCAGTTCGACGCCGCGCAGCAGCTCGGCGGCGGCTTCGCCGTCCTCGCGGGTGAGGCGGCGGACCTTCTCGACGAGGTCGAGGAGCTCGTGGCCTTCCTGGCGGACGAGGGTCTCACCGAGGAGGTCGCCCAGTCGGCGGATGTCGGAGCGCAGTTCGGCGCTGGCGTTGGAGGTCTGGTCGGCACTGCTCACAGGTGCGGCTCCTTGCAGTGTTTGAGCACGTCTGGAGGGGTACTGGAGGCTTGCGGACCGCGCTGTCCGACGCACACAGGATAGGTGTCCGCGTCCGCGGCGCGGAGCACGCCCCGCCTTTGGCGCTCTTGCCGCGTGCCGAGGCACTGCCATACTTACGTGGCCGTAGGTTACGGAACCGTAGCCTCAAGAGTCCTTTCCCTACCCTCACCCCCAGAGGACACGTATGACCACAAGCCCCGAGGTGAGCTCTCCCGAGGCGCTCGCGTCCGCCGAGGCCCTGCCCTCCGCCACGCTCGGCGGGGACAACAAGCGTTCGATCGAGCAGATCACGTTGCTGCTGTTCATCACGGTGCCGTTCCTGGCCCTGGTCGCGGCGGTGCCGCTGGCCTGGGGGTGGGGGGTGAGCTGGCTCGATCTGGGGCTGATGACGGCGATGTACTTCATCGGCTGCCACGGCATCACGATCGGCTTCCACCGGTACTTCACGCACGGCTCGTTCAAGGCGAAACGTCCCCTCCGGATCGCGTTGGCGGTCATGGGGTCGCTGGCCGTGGAGGGGCCGCTGGTGCGCTGGGTGGCGGATCACCGCAAGCACCACAGGTTCTCGGACGCCGAGGGTGATCCGCATTCGCCGTGGCGGTTCGGGGAGACGGTCCCGGCGCTGATGAAGGGGCTGTGGTGGGCGCACATCGGGTGGATGTTCGACGAGGAGCAGACGCCGCAGCACAAGTACGCGCCCGATCTGATCAAGGATCCGGCGATCCGGGCCGTGTCGCGTCAGTTCGTGCTGTGGACGGTCGTCTCGCTCGCGATCCCGCCGGTGATCGGCGGTCTGGTGACGATGTCGTGGTGGGGGGCCTTCACGGCGTTCTTCTGGGGTTCCCTGGTGCGGGTGGCGCTGCTGCACCACGTCACCTGGTCGATCAACTCGATCTGTCACGCGGTGGGCAAGCGGCCGTTCAGGTCGCGTGACCGTTCGGGCAACGTGTGGTGGCTGGCGGTGCTGTCCTGCGGGGAGTCCTGGCACAACCTGCACCACGCCGATCCGACCTCGGCGCGGCACGGTGTGCTGCGCGGGCAGATCGACTCCAGTGCCCGGCTGATCCGCTGGTTCGAGCGGCTGGGCTGGGCGTACGACGTGCGCTGGCCGGCCAGGGAGCGGATCGACGCCCGGCGGCAGCGCGTGCCCGCTGACGCGGCATGATGGAGGACGTGGCGATCGACGGCAGTTCCAGCAGCGCGAGCGAGCAGCAGAAGCCCCGGCGTGGCCGCCGGGTGAGGATGACGGGCGCCGAGCGCCGGGAGCAGCTCCTCGACATCGGTCGCACGCTCTTCGCGGAGAAGGGCTTCGAGGGCACGTCGGTGGAGGAGATCGCGGCGAAGGCCGGGGTCTCCAAGCCGGTGGTGTACGAGCACTTCGGCGGCAAGGAGGGTCTCTACGCGGTCGTGGTGGACCGGGAGATGCGCCAGCTGCTGGACATGGTCACGGGTGCGCTGACCGCGGGGCATCCGCGTGAGCTGCTCGAACAGGCCGCGTTCGCGCTGCTCGACTACATCGAGCGCTATACGGACGGCTTCCGCATCCTGGTCCGCGATTCGCCGGTGGCGCAGTCGACGGGCACGTTCGCCTCGCTCATCAGTGACATCGCCACGCAGGTGGAGGACATCCTGGGTCTCGAGTTCAAGGCGCGGGGTTTTGATCCGAAGCTGGCCCCGCTGTACGCGCAGGCGCTGGTGGGCAGTGTGGCGCTGACGGGGCAGTGGTGGCTGGACGTGCGCAAGCCGAAGAAGGCGGAGGTCGCGGCGCATCTGGTGAATCTGGCCTGGCACGGTCTGGACGGTCTGGAGCAGAAGCCCCGGCTGATAGGGCATCGCAAGAGCTGACCGCTTGTGACGGGGGCGCCGCACCGTGGGTGGGGCGCCCCCGTCCGTAACATCAGGCGGCCTTCCGTGCGACGGCGAAGATTCGCCGGAACGGGAACGGGGTGCCGTGGGGGCCGGGCGGGTATGCCTCACGGAGCCGGTCGCGGTACTGGGCGAGGAAGGACTCGGTGGCGGCGCGGTCGTCCCTGAGGGCGGTGAGGACGGGTCTGAGGGCGGTGCCCTTGACCCAGTCGAGCACGGGGTCCTCACCGGGGAGCATCTGGTGGTAGGTGGTCTCCCAGACGTCCGTCTCACAGCCGAGGTCGGTGAGCCGCTGCAGGTAGTCGGCCGCGTCCAGGATGTGGACGAAGCGCCGGCCGAGGTCGCCCACGCGGTCGCGCCACTCGGGGGTCTCGCACAGTTCGCCGAGCAGGGCGTGGCTCGGCGAGGTGAAGTTGCCGGGCACCTGGAAGGCGAGGGTTCCGCCGGGCCTGAGTCCGTCGATCCAGCAGGCGAAGGACTCGGGGTGGTTGGGCACCCATTGCAGGGCCGCGTTGGAGACGATCAGGTCGTAGGGTTCGTCGGGGGTCCAGTGCGCGGCGTCGGCGGGCCGGAAGTCGAGCCATCCGCCCCCCGCGGTGGTGCCCGCCCAGTCCTTTTCGGCCCGTTCCAGCATCTCGGGCGAGAGGTCGAATCCGGTGATGTGCGCGTCGGGCCAGCGGTCGGCGAGCAGGGCGGTGACGTTGCCGGGGCCGCAGCCGAGGTCGGCGATGCGGGCGGGCCGGTCGCCCGGGGGAAGCTGCGGTATTCGGGCGAGCAGGTCGAGGAAGGGCCGCGTGCGGTGGCCGGAGTGACGGAGGTACTGCTGTGGGTCCCACGTGGGTGCGGCGGAGTCCACGGAATGCATGTTCGAAGCCCCCTTGCTGGAATGAGATGCCGAAGCGGAACGGCGTTCCGGCCCGGTCTCTTCCCCATAGTCCAGCAGACTATATCTCGACATCAAGAATCTTGACATCGACAATAACGACACCAAGAGACTTTATGTCAACAGACCCTCTACACTGATCGTCATGGAGGACGAGGTCGACCGACTGGTCGCTGCATGGCGCCGCGAGCGCCCCGACCTCGACGTGGAACCGCTCGAGGTGCTCAGCCGCGTGTCCCGGCTGGCCCGCCACCTGGACCGCGCCCGTCGGCTCGCGTTCTCCGAGCACCAGCTGGAGCCCTGGGAATTCGACGTCCTGACGTCGCTGCGCAGGGCCGGCGCGCCCTACCAGCTCTCCCCCGGCCAGCTGCTCACCCAGACCCTGGTCACCTCGGGCACCATGACCAACCGCATCGACCGGCTCGCCAAGAAGGGCCTGGTCGAACGGCTCCCCGACCCCAGCGACCGGCGCGGCGTGCTGGTCCGCCTCACCCCCGAGGGCCGCGACCGCGCCGACCAGGCCCTCGCCGGGCTGCTCGCCCAGGAGCGCGCCATCCTGGCCCGCCTCTCGCGCACCCAGCGCGGCGAACTGGCCGGTCTGCTACGCCAGTTGACCGCCCCGTTCGACAACATCCCCGGCTGAGGGCCCGTCCTGCACCGGCCCGACCCCGGCCCGCCGCGCCAGCGCCACCGCCGCCAGCGTCGAGTGCACCCCCAGCTTCCCCAGCACGTTCTGCATGTGCGTCCGCACCGTATGGGGGCTGAGGAAGAGCCGCTCCGCGACGGCCTTCCGCCCGAGCCCGGCCACCATGCAGCCCAGCACCTCGCGCTCCCTCGGCGTCAGCGACTCCACCAGGCGCTCGCTCTCCGTGCGGTGCCGGCGCGCCTCCGTGAGCTCCCGCAGCACGCCCGTGAGCAACGCCGGCGGCAGATGCGTCTCGTCGCGCAGCACCCCCCGCACCACGGCGAGCAGCCGTTGCAGCGAGCAGTCCTTGGCCACCCAGCCCCAGGCCCCGGCCTGCAGGGCGAGCGCCGCGCGCCGGGCGTCATCCTTCTCGGCGAGCACCACCACCCGCACGCCGGGGCGCGACTCCCGCAGCTCACCGGCCCAGGCCACGCCGTCGGCATCGCCCAGATCGGCGTCGACCAGCAGGACGTCGAAGCGCCGGCCCTCGGCCGCGCCGCGGTCCAGACAGCGCAGGGCGGCGGGCCCACTGCCCGCCGCGGCCACGTCGATGTCGGGCTCCGCCGCGAGCGCGGCGGCCAGCGACTCGGCGAAGACCCGGTGGTCGTCCACCACCAGAACCCGGATACGGGCCACGGACACCCCCAATCGTGCGAGGAACGGCCCGGCGCGGGCACGGCGCCGGAGCGAGGCCGCCGGTGACACGGCCGCCGCCGTACCCGCCGGTCCCCGCCCCGGGCGCCGTACCCGGCGGGTCTCGATACCCCTGATCAGCACCGGCCCCCACCGATGCTGCGCACAGACTACGGGCGCGCCGCACCGCCCGAGGGGAAAACCCCGATGTCCGACCCGAACGGGCACCCTCGGGCGCGAAGGGTGACGCGCGGGGCACCGCCCCGGCCCGGCCCCCGCCCGCTGCGGCTCCCCGAAGCGGCCCCGCCCCCGCCGGCGGCTCCCCAAGGCGCCGGGTCCCGCCGCTGCGGCTCCCCCAAGCGGCCCGGCGTCAGGCCAGCCGCCGCGCCCCCGCGGCCGGCACGGCCGGGAAGACGCGGGGCGGCGCGTACCCGGCCTCGCGGAAGGCGCTGGCCACCGCCCGGGCCACCGCGTCGGCCGCGGCGTCTTCCACCAGCACCACGGCCGAGCCCCCGAAGCCGCCGCCGGTCATCCGGGCCCCCAGGGCGCCGGCCGCGTTCGCCGCCTCGACCGCGAGGTCCAGCTCGGCGCACGACACCCGCAGGTCGTCCCGCAGGGACGCGTGCCCCTCGGTCAGCACCGCACCGGCGCCCCGCACGTCCCCCGCGTCGAGCAGGGCGATGACGCGCTCCACCCGCCCGTTGTCGGAGACGACGTGCCGGACGTAGCGGCGAACCGTTTCGTCGCTCACCCTCCCGAGGGCGTCCGGCAGGTGCGCGGCGCTCACGTCACGCAGCGCCCGCACGCCGAGCGCCCGCGCACCGGCCTCACACCCGGCGCGCCGCTCCGCGTACGCGCCGTCCCCGAGCGCGTGCTTCACGCGGGTGTCGACGACCAGGAGCCGCAGCCCCACCGCCGCGAGGTCGAAGGGCACCTGCCGGTACGACAGGTCGCGGGTGTCCAGGTGCAGCGCGTGCCCCTCGGTGGCGCAGGCGGAGGCCATCTGGTCCATCACCCCGCACGGCACGCCCACGAAGCCGTTCTCGGCCCGCTGCGCGAGCACGGCGAGACCGGGCCGCGAGAGCCCGAGGCCGAACAGCTCGTCGAGGGCGAGGGCGGTCACGACCTCCAAGGCGGCGGAGGAGGAGAGCCCGGCCCCGGTCGGCACCGTGGAGGCGAGGTGCACATCGGCGCCGCCGACCGTGTGGCCGGCCTCCCGGAGCGCCCACACCACACCGGCCGGGTAGGCGGCCCACCCCTCGACGGAGCCGGGGGCGAGCGTCTCGGTCTCCACCCGGACGACACCGCCGTCGACGTCGGCGGAGTGCAGCCGCAGCACGCCGTCGTCCCGGCGGCGGACCGCGGCGACGGCGGTGTGCGGCAGGGCGAGCGGCAGCACGAAGCCCTCGTTGAAGTCGGTGTACTCCCCGATCAGGTTGACCCGTCCGGGAGCGGCCCAGACCCCCTCGGGGTCCGCCCCGTACAGGGCGGCGAACTCCGCCGCGACCCGTGCCGCGGCCCGCGCGTCCGGGCCCGCGGCCGCATCCGCGGCCGTCACGCCCCCCGCAGCGGCCCCCGTACCGACGCCCGCCCCCACACCGCTCATGCCCGGTCCTGCTCCTTCTTCTTCGCGAACGCCCAGGCGTCCTCGACGATGGCCGCCAGATCCGGGCGGGACGGGGTCCAGCCGAGGCGCTCGCGCGCGGTCTCGGCGGAGGCGACGAGCACGGCCGGGTCCCCGGCGCGGCGCTCGGCCATGACCTCGGGCACGGGGTGGCCGGTGACCTTGCGGACGGTCTCGACGACCTCCCGCACGGAGAAGCCGTTGCCGTTGCCGAGGTTGCAGATGAGGTGCTCGCCGGGGGTCATCGCGTCCAGGGCCAGCAGATGGGCCTCGGCGAGGTCGGCGACGTGGATGTAGTCGCGCACGCAGGTGCCGTCGGGCGTCGGGTAGTCGTCGCCGTAGACGTTGATCGCCTCGCGCTTGCCCAGGGCCACCTGGAGCACGAGGGGGATCAGGTGGGACTCGGGGTCGTGGCGCTCGCCGCACTCGCCGTAGGCGCCGGCGACGTTGAAGTAGCGCAGCGAGACGGCGGCGAGGCCGTGGGCGGCGCACTCGCCGGTGATCATGTGGTCGACGGCGAGCTTGGTGGCGCCGTAGGGGTTGGTCGGCGCGGTGGGCGCGGACTCGGTGATCGGCACGGTCTCCGGCTCGCCGTAGGTGGCGGCGGTGGAGGAGAAGACGAGCCTCGGCACGCCGGCCTCGCGCATGGCGGCGAGGAGCGCCATGGTGCCGCCGACGTTGTTGTCCCAGTACTTCTCGGGCCTGGCGACGGACTCGCCGACCTGCGAGAAGGCGGCGAAGTGGAGCACGCCGTCGTAGGAGGGGTCCAGGTGCCGGGCGGCGTCCTGGATGCGGCCCTCGATGAAGGCCGCCCCGGCGGGCACGCCCTCGCGGAAGCCCGTGGAGAGGTCGTCGAGGACCGTGACCTCGTGTCCCGCCTCCAGGAGGTGGGCCGCGACCGTGCTGCCCACATAGCCGGCTCCACCGGTCACCAGGTACTTGCTCAACTGCTTGCCACCTCTCGGAGTCTGTCGGCCGCGGACTCGGGCGACACGTCGTTCATGAACGCGCCCATGCCGGATTCGGTGCCCGCGAGGTACTTCAGCTTGCCAGAGGCCCGCCGGACGGTGAAAAGCTCCAGGTGCAGCGCGAACTCCTCCCGCTCGGGGTGGACGGCCGGCGCCTGGTGCCAGGCGGCGATGTAGGGCGTCGGCGGCTCGTCCGTACCGAAGAGGCGGTCGAAGCGGCGCAGCAGCTCCAGGTAGATCCGCGGGAACTCCTCGCGCGCGGCCCGGCCCAGGTGGGTCAGGTCGGTGACCCGGCGGGTGGGGTAGAGGTGCACCTCGTACGGCCAGCGGGCGGCGTAGGGGACGAAGGCGACCCAGTGCCCGCCCGCCAGGACCACCCGCTCGCCGGCCCGTTCCCGCTCCAGGACGTCGTCGAAGAGGTTGCGCCCGGTGCGGGCGCGGTGTGCCGCGGCGTTGCGCAGCATGGTCGTGGTGCGGGGGGTGGGGAAGGGGAAGGCGTAGATCTGCCCGTGCGGGTGGGCGAGGGTGACGCCGATCTCGGCGCCGCGGTTCTCGAAGCAGTAGACCTGTGCGACGCCGTCACGGGCGGAGAGCTCCGCGGTGCGGTCGGTCCAGGCGGCCAGGACGAGGGCGGCCCGTTCCTCGTCGAGGTCGGCGAAGGACGCCCGGTGGTCGGAGGTGAAGCAGACGACCTCGCAGCGTCCGCCGGCGCCCGACAGCGAGGGGAAGCGGTTCTCGAAGACGACGACCTCGTAGGAGCCGTCCGGGATCTCGCTCTGCCACTCCTCGGTCGTGGGGCACAGGGGGCAGGTGTCGGCGGGCGGGTGGTGGACGCGGCCCTGCCGGTGCGAGGCGATGGCGACGTTCTCGTCGAGGAGGGGGTCGTGGCGGATCTCGGAGGCGGAGGTGACGGGGTCGAGGGGCCTGCGGTCGACGGCGTCGCGGACGGTGTCGTCGTGCGCGTCGAAGTAGATGAGCTCACGCCCGTCGGCGAGGCGGGTGACGGTCTTCTTCACGGCGGGCGGCCTCTCGTAGCCTGCGTCAAACAGAACCACCCACAAAAAACCACAATCGAACATCGGAGGTCAACACTCCCCCATGAACGACCACCGGTCGTTTCACACGGAAGAATTACGAGCGCTGCACCGGCACCCGGTCGAGCAGCCCCGTGCGCGCCGCGAGCGCCGCCGCCTCCAGACGCGAGCCCACGCCCAGCTTCATCAGCACCCGCTGGACGTGCGTGCGCGCCGTGCTCGGCGCGATCTCCATCCGGGCCGCGATCACCCGGGTGTCCTCGCCCTCCGCCACCCGGACCAGGACCTCCGCCTCGCGCGGGGTGAGCAGCCGCAGCAGCCGCTGCCCCTCGTCGTCCGGCTGCACCGCCGGGTCGAGCAGCTCCGCGAAGGCCGCCTGGACCAGCTGCGGCGCCACCGCCGCCTCGCCCGCCCGCGCCTTCAGCAGGGCCCGCTCGACGCCCTCGATCCGCTCGTCGTGCCGGACGTATCCCGAGGCCCCCGCGGCGAAGGCGGCGGCGATCCCGCGCGGCGAGGGCACCGGGCCGAGCACCACCACCGCCACCTGCGGCCGCTCCCGCTTGATCCTTACGACGGGGTCGAAGGTCCCCGGTTCGGCCGGTGCCGACGTCCCGAGCAGGCAGACCTCCGGCGCACGGCTCACTACCAGCTCCGCCGCGCCCGCCACCGGCGCCGCCGCGGCGAGCACCCGGTGCCCGCGCAGCTTCAGCGCCGAGGCCAGCGCCTCCGCGTGCAGTCGGTGGTCGTCGACCACCACGAGCCGAACGCCCATCGGTCCTCCCCCGTCTCCGGGCCGGCCTGACCCCGGCCACCCTGCCCGGCAAGCTACACACTCCCCCGCCCCGCTTTGCCCCAATCGCAACGTGGGGCCCCTCCATGACGGAGGGGCCCCACGGGGAGGTGGTGCGACGACCGGGTCCGGGTCAGCCCGCGGCCGAGAAGGCGACGGCCAGGTACTTCTTGAACGTCGAGGAGCTGTCGGTCCTGCTCTTGCTCAGCAGCATCTCCGAGATGATCAGCCGCCCGTCGGCGTACCGGTACTCGGCACCGTTCAGGCTGAAGCTGGTCTCCATGTCCCGGGTCGGCCGGTCCGACGGGTTCTCCATCAGCAGCGTCGACTTCATCGTGCCGCCGTCGATGGACACGACCTGCCCGCCCTTGTCGTAGGGCGGCCACTTGTAGGCGATGAGGTTGCCGCCGTCCATGCGCAGCGGGACCAGCTTCCAGCGGTCGCCGGCGTCGGCCTTCTCCGGCACCGGGTTGCCGTTGGCCAGGTCGAAGGCGACGATCTCGTTGGTCTCGTCGCCGTACTCGCCGGTGCTGCCGTCGTGCTCCTCGGTCGGCAGGTACAGCCGGCCGTTGCCGACGAGGGCGCCCGTGCACGCGTCGACCTTGGTGGCGCGGCAGCGGACCGCGTAACGGTCCGCGTCCGCCGTGATCTTGGCCTTGAGCTTGCCGGTCTTCTCGTCGATCGAGAAGAAGTCGGAGACGTTGCTGCCGTCACCGGCGGTGTCGCCGACGTCGGCCGCGACGACCAGCGGCTTGGTGGAGACGACCGAGGCGAAGTCGACGCCCGGGGGCATCTTGTACTGCGAGACCGGCGCGCCCGTCGTCGGGTTGAGGTTCTGGATCGTGACCGTCGGGTTGTCGTACGAGCCGCACTTGCGGACCGCGACGAGCCCGCCCTCACCGCCGCCGTAGCCGAGGTCCTCGCAGTTGTTCGCGTTGGCCTGCGGCTTCCAGCGCGGGTTGCCGTTGGCCAGGTCGAAGGCGGCGCCGCCGTCCAGGCCGCCGGCCGCCACGGTCTGGCCGTGCACGGTGACCTCGGCGAAGGACACCTTCTTGTCGCCGGCCGTGCCGCCCTTGAGGGAGGTCGACCACACCAGCTTGCCCGTGGTGAGGTCGAGCAGGCCGATCTCGGTGCACGGCTGGTAGTAGCGCGGCGGAAGGCGCTTCGTCGCCTCGAAGAGGATCGGCACCTTGTGGTCGGCCGTCGTGTGGCGCGAGGCGCCGCAGACCTGACCGGTCAGCGGCAGGGTCCACAGGGCCGTGCCCTTGGCCAGGTCGTAGGCGACGACGGAGTTGATGCCCGGCTTGACGAAGGCCTTGTCGGTGATCCAGGAGCCGGTGACGTCGGTGACGTCGGGGACGACCGGCGTCGGCAGCTGGAAGGCCAGCTTGGACTTGGTGTTCGCCGGCACCTTCTCCTTGCCGCCCCCGCCGAGGCCGTTCGCCCCGCCGTCCTTGCCGCCGGTGGCGGCTCCGGAGCTGCCCTTGGCCTCGGTGCCCTCGTCACCGCTGCCGGAGTTCGCGTACCACACGCCGCCGCCGATCAGCAGCACGACGGCCACGGCCGCCGCGATGATGATCTGCAGCTGCGCCGACAGCTTCCTGCCGCCGCCGGGGGCCGGCGGGGGCGTCGGCTGGTACTGCGGCGCGTACGGCCCGGGCTGGGCAGGGGGCTGCCCCGGGTAGCCGTACTGCTGCTGCATCGGCTGCGTGGGCGGCTGCTGCGGGTGGCCGTACGGCGGCTGCTGTACGGGCGGCTGCGCGGGCGGCGGGACCGGCTGCTGCTGCGGGTAGCCGTACGGCGGCTGGGCCGGCGGGGGCGTCGGCGCGCCGAACCCGCCCTGGGGGTCGCCCCAGGGCGAAGAGCCCGGAGGAGGGTCCTGCGGCGCGCCGAAGCCGCCGGGGGGAGGCCCCGGGGGCTGGTTCGGCGGTGGCGGCGGCTGGGTCATGGCGTGGGTACCTCGAAGGAGTCGGTGAGCGGACGGGACGGGCGGGGCGTCACTTGCCGTAGGCCATCATCGTCTTGGTCTCCATCTCCGCCTTGTCGTTGGAGGCGGAGACCCGGCCGGCCGCGATCACGAACGTGCCGTTCGAGTAGGCGTAGCCGGCGTCGTAGAAGGAGCTCTCGACCGAGGAGACCGCCGCCTGGTGCTGGAGCAGCACCTTGGGCGCGCCGCCCGTCGGGGCGAGGGTCGCGACCTGGCCGCCCGCGTCGTAGCGCGGCTCGACGTACAGCAGGACCTCCGAGCCCTCCATGCGCAGCGGCGACATCTGCTGCTCACCGGGCGCCTTGGAGCGCCACTTGGCCTTGCCGGTGTTCAGGTCGAAGGCGACGACCTCGTTCGGGGTGCCGTAGGCGGTCTCGGTCGCCATGTAGAAGGTGTTGGCGTCCGCGGCGACTCCGGTGCAGCCCTGGAGGTTCTTGCCGAAGATGACGAAGCTGCCGCCGCACTTGGGGGCGAACTTGTCGTTGCCGCCCTGGATCTGCGAGCGCTCCTTGCCGTCGGCGGTCAGCGAGAAGATCGCCCACTTCTTCTGCTCGCGCTGGGTGGCGGAGACCACGATCGGGTCGACCGAGTAGACCTTGTCGACCTCCCAGCCGGTCTGCAGCTTGAAGGACCACTTGGGCTTGCCGGTGTTGGGGTCGACCTCGCTGACCGCGTGCGACTCCTTGTTGACGTCGCCGGTGGGGCACTTGGAGGCGGCGATCAGCTTGCTGCCGCCCGCGTAGGCGTAGGGCTTGCAGCCGGTGGTCGGGCCGGTGAACAGCTGCCGGCCGTCGGCGAGCGAGAAGCCGTAGGCGGAGCTGGAGCCGGAGGCGGTCACCGTGTTGCCGCTGATGGTGAGGGTGTTGTCGGAGAAGGCGAAGAGGCCGGTCGGCTTGGGGATGGCCTTCGTCCAGCCCTTCTTGCCGGTCTTGAGGTCGACCTGCTGCATCTGGAGGCACTTGGCGCGGTCGCCGGCGCTGTCCTTGTAGCCGAAGACCATGACGCCGGTGGCGGACGGCTCCGGCGGGGCGGCGCACAGCTCGTAGGGCACGTCGACGTGCCACTTGGGGGAGCCGTCGGCGAGGCTGTAGCCGTCGATGCCCTTGTACATGGCCTTGACGACGGTGTCGCCGACGATCCACGGGCCGTAGACGTCGGCGCCGTTCTTGGGCAGGTCGACGTTGTTCTTGAGCAGCCAGCTGATCTTGGCCTCGCCGTCCTTGCGGCCGTCGTTCAGCCCCTTCTCGCCGTTCTCGCCGTCACCGCTGCCGTCGCCCTTGTCGACGGACTCGGTCGGCTTCGGCAGGGTGGAGGAGGAGGTGGTCGGGCCCGCGACCGGCTCCTTCTCGTCACCGTCGCCGAACGCGAGCCAGGAGACGCCGCCGACGACGAGCAGCGCGGCGGCGGCCGCGGCGACGATGAGGCCGGGCTTGCCCTGGAAGGGGTTCTTGCCGCCGCCGGGGGGCGGGGTCTGCATCGGGGCGGTGGGGTAGCCGCCGTAAGGATTCGGCTGCTGGCCGTACGGGCCGGGCTGCTGGCCGTAGGGACCCGGCTGCTGCTGGTACGGGCCGGGCTGGGCCGGCGGCTGCTGCGGGTAGCCGTACGGGCCGGGCTGGGCCGGCGGCTGCTGCGGGTAGCCGTACGGGCCGGGCTGGGCGGGCGGCGGCGTCTGCGGGGCGGCCTGCGGCGGTGCGGGCGGAACCGGCGGTGCCTGCGGCGGGACCGGCGGCGCCGGCGGGACGTTCTGGCCCGGGTTCTGGTTCGGGTTCTGGTTCGGGTCCGGAGCGCCGAAGCCCCCCGGCACCGGCGGCTGGTTGCTGGGCGGCTGGGTCATCAGCGCTTCCCCCTTGATGTGAGCGGGTTTTCTTTCTACCACTCACCGGGTGGCGCAAAAGCGACCGGTCCGCCCGTTGTTCCCAAGGGAGAACCGGCCCGTGATGCCGTCGTTACGCGTCCGCCACGACTTCTCTACGCGTCCTCGGCCAGCTCCAGCCAGCGCATCTCCAACTCCTCGCGCTCACCCGCGAGTTCCCGCAGCTCCGCGTCCAGTTTGGCCACCTTCTCGAAGTCCGTGGCGTTTTCGGCGATCTGGGCGTGCAGCTTGGTCTCCTTGTCGGAGATCTTGTCGAGCTGCCGTTCGACCTTCTGCAGCTCCTTCTTCGCCGCGCGGGCGTCGGCGGCGGACAGGCCGGGCTTCTCCTTGGCCGGGGCGGCGGCCGGCGCCGGGGCGGCGGCCTCGATCATCTTCTGGCGCCGCTCCAGGTACTCGTCGATGCCGCGCGGCAGCATCCGCAGCGTCCGGTCGCCGAGCAGCGCGAAGGTGCGGTCGGTGGTGCGCTCCAGGAAGAACCGGTCGTGGGAGATGACGACCATCGAGCCGGGCCAGCCGTCGAGCAGGTCCTCCAGCTGGGTCAGGGTCTCGATGTCGAGGTCGTTGGTCGGCTCGTCGAGGAAGAGGACGTTGGGCTCGTCCATGAGCAGGCGCAGCAGCTGGAGCCGGCGCCGCTCGCCGCCGGAGAGGTCGCCGACCGGCGTCCACTGCTTCTCCTTGCCGAAGCCGAACTGCTCGCACAGCTGACCGGCGGTCATCTCCCGGCCCTTGCCGAGGTCGACCCGGTCGCGGATCTGCTGCACGGCCTCCAGGACGCGCAGTTCGGCGGGGAGTTCGGTGACGTCCTGGGAGAGGTAGGCGAGCCTGACGGTCTTGCCGACGGTGATCCGGCCGACGGCCGGCTGGGCCTCGCCGCCGGTGCGGGCGGCGTCGGCCAGCGCGCGCAGCAGCGAGGTCTTGCCGGCGCCGTTGACGCCGACCAGGCCGACGCGGTCGCCGGGACCGAGCTGCCAGGTGAGGTGCTGGAGCAGGGTCTTCGGGCCGGCGGTGACGGTGACGTCCTCGAGGTCGAAGACGGTCTTGCCGAGCCGGGCGTTCGCGAACTTCATCAGCTCGGTGGAGTCGCGGGGCGCGGGCACGTCCGCGATGAGCGCGTTGGCGGCCTCGATGCGGAAGCGCGGCTTGGAGGTGCGGGCGGGGGCGCCGCGGCGCAGCCACGCGAGCTCCTTGCGCACCAGGTTCTGCCGCTTGACCTCCTCGGTGGCGGCGATCCGCTCGCGCTCGGCGCGGGCGAAGACGTAGTCGGAGTAGCCGCCCTCGTACTCGTAGACGTCGCCGCGCTGCACGTCCCACATCCGGGTGCAGACCTGGTCGAGGAACCAGCGGTCGTGGGTGACGCAGACGAGCGCGGAACGGCGGTTCTGCAGGTGCCGGGCGAGCCAGGCGATGCCCTCGACGTCGAGGTGGTTGGTGGGCTCGTCGAGGACGATCAGGTCCTGGTCCTCGATGAGCAGCTTGGCGAGCGCGATGCGCCGCCGCTCGCCGCCGGACAGCGGGCCGATGACCGTGTCGAGGCCCTTCTCGAAGCCGGGCAGGTCGAGCCCGCCGAAGAGCCCGGTGAGCACGTCGCGGATCTTGGCGCTGCCGGCCCACTCGTGGTCGGCCATGACGCCGATGACCTCGTGCCGGATGGTCGCCTCGGGGTCGAGCGAGTCGTGCTGGGTGAGCACCCCGAGCCGGAGCCCGCCACTGTGCGTGACCCGCCCCGTGTCGGCCTCCTCCAGCTTGGCCAGCATCCGGATGAGGGTGGTCTTGCCGTCACCGTTGCGGCCGACCACACCGATCCGGTCCCCCTCGGAGACGCCGAGGGACACCCCGTCGAGCAGGGCACGGGTGCCGTACACCTTGCTGACGGACTCGACATTGACCAGATTGACGGCCATTTCACTCCTGTACGGGGGGATGGATCGAGGTCCAGGGTAGACGGCGGCCCCAAACGTGTGGCGAGGTCACTCTTAGTGATGACCTGATCGGGATCCGCGGCTACTGTGGACGGCAGGCAGAAGGATCCCGTCCATGGAAGGAACCGTGACCGCCGAGCCGACGACCAGGCCGACCACCGAGTCGGCTCCCGAATGGCCGGTGCCGCCTCGCGAGGGCTGGACGGTGGACGACCTGGACACCCTGCCCGGCCTCCCGCCGCACACCGAGTTGATCGACGGGAGCCTGGTCTTTGCGAGTCCGCAGCGTCGTTTCCACAACGTCATGATCCGCCTGCTGACCAATGGGCTGGCTTCCGCCGCTCCGGCGACGCACAGGGTCTACAACGAGATGACGGTGGTCATCGACCGCAGCAACGGCCCCGAGCCCGATGTCCTCGTGGTCCGCAGGGAAGCCGTCAAGGGCCTCCGGCAGACCTCTTATCCGGTTGCCGACGTCGTCCTGGCCGTCGAGGTCGTCTCCCCCGACTCCGAGTCCCGCGACCGGGACACCAAGCCGCACAAGTACGCGGCGGCGGGCATCGAGCACTTCTGGCTGGTCGAGATGGAGGGCGACGACGACCACCCGGTCGTACGGGTCTACGAGCGTGACCCTGTCACCAAGGCGTACACCTGCACCGGCGTGCACCGCGAGCGGCTGAAGCTTGCGGTCCCCTTCGACATCGACATCGACCTCACGCGGATCGACGAGATGTAGGCCGTTCCACCAGCAGCCACCCCGCCACCGTCATCGCCACCGCGGCCGGAGCGGTGATCCTCACCGCGATCAGGGTGGCCGCGTGGCCCTCCAGGAGGCCGCCGAGGCCCGTCATCGACAGGCCGAGCACGCCCAGCAGGGCGAGGGTGACGCCCACGGCGGCCGGGGCGGCCGGGCCGTCGGAGCGGGGGACGGCGGACGGGGCCTCGAAGCGGCGGAAGGCGGCGACGAGCAGGGCGGTGAGGACGGTCGCGGCGGCGAGGCGGAGCGGGAGCTGGGCCCACCAGGCGGCGGTCGCGGGCTCCGGCAGCCGGACGCCGAGGGCGAGCAGCGCCCCGTACACGCCGAGCATGGCCGTCAGGTGCCACAGGAACGCGGTCATGGCGATCCCGTTGGCGGCGACCACCGCCCGCCAGACCCGGGCGCGGGCCACCAGCCGGGTGCCCGGGCCCTTGAGGAGTTCGACCGCGCCGACCAGCCACAGGCCGTGGCAGAGCAGGGCGAGCGTCGGCGGGGCCATGTTGGAGACCTTCTCGCCCGGCATGCCGACCATGGACAGCGGGTACGGCCCGAGGGCCACGAGCAGGGCCGCGCCGGCGAGGCCCGCCGCGGCCAGGACGGCCGGACGGCGGATCATGCCGTCGGCGCGCAGGAAGCCGAGCTGGTGGACCGCCAGCCAGACGAGCGCGAAGTTGAGGAACTCGACGTACGGCACCCCGGCGGCGAACCGCAGCGCGTCCACGGCGACCGCTCCCGCCACCAGCCCGGCGAAGGCGCCCCAGCCGTGGCGCTCGTGGAGCCTCAGCAGCGGCGGGGTGAGGGCGACCATGGCGAGGTAGACGCCGATGAACCACAACGGCTGGGTGACGAGCCGCAGCGCGACCCCGGTCAGACCGCCGTCCGCGCCGAGCAGCTGGACGGCGAGCGCGAGCACGCCCCACACGCCGATGAAGACCGCCGTGGGGCGCAGCAGCCGCCGCAGCCGGCCCCGCAGGAAGTCCGCGTAGCCGGGCCGCGAGCGGTGCGCGAGGGCGTGCGAGAAGCCGCCGACGAAGAAGAAGACCGGCATGACCTGGAGGGCCCAGGTGAGGACCTGCAGGCCGGGGACCACGGCGAGCAGGTTGCCGACCCGCCCGTCGGCGGTGACGGCGGCCATCAGCCAGTGGCCGAGGACGACGACCGCGAGCGAGGCGACCCGCAGCAGGTCGACGTAGCGGTCGCGGGTGGCGGGCGTGGACTCGGCGAGTTCCCGCGCGCCGGCGCGGGTGCCCGTGGGGGTGCTGACACGGCTGCTGATTCCCATGCCCGTACGGTCGCCCGGGGCACCGGACTGCCGTCAGGGCGCAGGTACTCAACCGGCGGATGAGTACCTGCCGTCCGGCCCCAAGTCCTCGGCCACGCGGGCGACCCCCCGGCCCCGGCTGCCCGCCACGGCAGCTGACGGTCCGTCATGTTCCTCTCGTGTTCCCGCCTGCGAGGAGAGACCCATGACCACCGCACCCACGGCCACCGGACCCATGTCCACCCGTCCCCGGGCCACCGGACCCGTGCCCCGCCGCCCGCGTCCCGCGCGCCTGGCGACCGCCGTCGCCGCCGCCACCGCCCTCGCGCTGCTCGCCGCCGGGCCGGCGTCCGCGGGCGACCCCACGGTGACCGACCCGCGCATCGTGGCCCACTTCGACCTGGCGCAGGGCCAGACCCCGGAGAACATCGCGCTCGAACCGGACGGCTCCGCCAACCTCACCTGGGCCTTCGCCCGGCAGGTCGTCCGCGTCGACAAGCACGGCGAGGTGACGCTCCTGGCGGAGCTGCCCGACGTGGCGGACCCGCAGACACCGGGCATCGGCGCCGCCGTCGTCCTGGGCATCGCCCGGGCCCTCGACGGCACGCTGTACGTCACCTACGCCACCGGCAGGGAGGAGACGGGCATCTGGCGGATCGGGCCCGGCGGCGGCGCACCGGAGCAGATCGGGTTCTTCCCCGCGGGCGCCATGCCCAACGGCCTCGCCTTCGACGAGGAGTGCGGCACCCTCTACACCGCCGACTCGGCCCTCGGCCGGGTGTGGAGCCTGCCGGTGACCGGCGGCACCCCCACCGTCTGGGCCGCCGGTCCCGCGCTCGAAGCGACCCCCGCGCTCCCCTTCGGGGCCAACGGCCTCAAGGTCCACGACGGCGCCGTCTGGGTGTCCAACACCGCGCGGGGCACCCTGCTGCGCATCCCCGTGAAGCCGGACGAGTCGGCCGGACCGGTCGAGATCCGGGCCACCGGGCTCGACTTCATCGACGACTTCGACTTCACCGGTCACGGCGACACGGTCCTCGCCGCGCTGATCGAGAGCAACAGGGTGGAGCTCGTACGGCCCGACGGCACCCACCGGACCGTCCTCACCGCGGCCGACGGGCTCGACAACCCGACCTCCGTGGCGGTGGGCGGCAAGACCGTCCACGTGACCAGCGGGGCCTTCCTCGACCCGGCGAACCCCACCCCGGACCCCAACCTGCTCGTGGCGAAGCTGAAGAGGAAGTAGGCCGCGCGACCGCTGAGGGACCGGCGGCCGGACACGTCCTAGCCGAGCACGGTGGCCCCGGCCGCCGGGGAGGTCGCCACCCGGGCCGTCCGGCAGGTGCCGGAGGCGACGAGGGCCGCGGCGACCGCCTCGGCGGCCTCCGCGTCCTTCACCAGGAACGCGGTCGTCGGACCCGAACCGGAGACCAGCGCGGCCAGCGCGCCCGCCTCCGTGCCGGCCGACAGGGTCGCGGCGAGGGACGGGCGCAGGGACACGGCGGCGGGCTGGAGGTCGTTGGCGAGGGCGCCCGCGAGCGCGGTGGCGTCGCCGGTGCGCAGGGCGTCGAGCAGCACCGGGGAGGCGGCCGGCTCGGGCACCTCCACGCCCTCGGTGAGGCGGTCGAACTCGCCGTACACGGCGGGGGTGGAAAGCCCGCCGTCGGCGACCGCGAACACCCAGTGGAAGGTGCCGCCGACCGGCAGTGCGGTGAGCCTCTCGCCGCGCCCGACGCCGAGGGCGGCGCCGCCGACCAGGCTGAACGGCACGTCGGAGCCCAGCTCGGCGCAGATCTCCAGGAGGTCGGCGCGCGAGGAGTTCAGGCCCCACAGCGCGTCGCAGGCGAGCAGGGCGCCGGCACCGTCGGCGCTGCCGCCGGCCATGCCGCCGGCGACGGGGATGTCCTTGGCGATGTGGAGGTGGACGCCGGGGGCGATGCCGTGGCGGGCGGCGAGCAGTTCGGCGGCCCGCGCGGCCAGGTTGGTCCGGTCGAGCGGCACCTTGTCGGCGTCGGGGCCCTCGCAGGTGACCGTCAGGGTCTCGGCGGGGGTGGCGGTGACCTCGTCGTACAGGGAGACGGCGAGGAAGACGTTGGCCAGGTCGTGGAAGCCGTCGGGGCGGGCGGCGCCGACCGCGAGCTGCACGTTGACCTTGGCGGGGACCCGTACGGTGACGCTCACGCGTCCGCCTCCTTCTGCTCCGTCCCGTCCGCCGGCTCGCTGTCGGGCTTGTTCTCCGGCTTGTTGTCCGGCTTGTTGTCCGGCTTGTTCTCCGCGATGCGGGCGAACTCCTCGACCGTGAGCGACTCGCCGCGCGCCTGCGGCGAGACCCCGGCCGCGACCAGGGCCGTCTCGGCCGCGGCGGGCGAGCCCGCCCAGCCCGCGAGGGCCGCGCGCAGGGTCTTTCGCCGCTGCGCGAAGGCCGCGTCGACGACCGCGAAGACCTCCTGCCGGGAGGCGGTCGTGGCGATCGGCTCGGTGCGCCGCACCAGGGAGACGAGACCGGAGTCGACGTTGGGCGCGGGCCAGAAGACGTTGCGGCCGATGGCACCGGCCCGCTTGACCTCCGCGTACCAGTTGGCCTTCACCGACGGCACGCCGTACACCTTGTTGCCCGGCCGGGCGGCGAGCCGGTCGGCGACCTCGGCCTGCACCATGACGAGGGTGCGCTCGATGCTTGGGAAGCGCTCCAGCATGTGCAGCAGCACGGGGACGGCGACGTTGTACGGCAGGTTCGCCACCAGGGCCGTGGGCGCAGGGCCCGGGAGCTCCTGGACGTGCATGGCGTCGGAGTGGACCAGCGCGAAGCGGTCCTTCTTCTCCGGCATGCGCGCGGCGATGGTGGCGGGCAGCGCGGCCGCGAGGACGTCGTCGATCTCGACGGCCGTGACCCGGTCCGCGGCCTCGAGCAGCGCGAGGGTCAGGGAGCCGAGGCCGGGGCCCACCTCCACGACCACGTCGTCGGGCCGCACCTCGGCCGTGCGGACGATCCGCCGCACGGTGTTGGCGTCGATGACGAAGTTCTGGCCCTTCTGCTTCGTGGGACGGACGCCGAGGGCGGCGGCCAGCTCACGGATGTCGGCGGGGCCGAGGAGGGCGTCGGGGCTGTCGGGGCCGGTGGTGGTGCTCACCGGTACAGCCTACGGGGCGTCGCGCGCCTCACCCGTACAGCCGGCGGCCGCAGTGCGGCCAGGGGCTCGCGCCGCGCTGCACGTAGAGCTTCTTCGCCCGGTACGTCTGCTCCGCGGCCGGCGCGTTCTGGGGGACGCCGCTGCCGCCGAGGGAGCGCCAGGTGCCGGGGTCGAACTGGTAGAGCCCACCGTAGGTGCCGGAGGGGTCGACGGCGTTCGGGCGGCCGCCGGACTCGCAGGCGGCCAGGGCGCCCCAGTTCAGGCCGTCGGCCCCGGCGACGGAGGAGGGCAGCGGGCGGGTGCCGACGCGGACCTTCTGGGCGACCGGCTCGCGCACCGTCTCCTCGGCGGTCCGGCGCGGCCTCTGCCGGACGCCGTTGACGGTCCGCAGGGTGTAGGTGACCCGGCGGACACCCGGCACGCCCTGCCGGTCGACGACCTCGGTTCCGGCGAACAGCTCCGGGTCGCGGGTCCGCTCGACGGGGAAGGGGACGGGCTCCTCGCGGACCTCGCGGCTGCCGGTGATCCGCAGCACCGTGATGGTCTGGCCGTCGCGCGGGAAGGAGCCGAGCGGCACGGAGGTGGTGTCCTGGTCGCCCAGGGTGATCCCGGCCTCCTCGACGGCCTCGCGGACGGTGGCCGCGTTGGTGCGGACGGTCCGCTCGCGGCCGTCGGCCAGGAAGGTGACGGCCCGCTCGGTGCGGACGTCGAGGGCGAGGCCGCGGCGGGAGATGGGCGCGGAGCGGGAGACGGACAGGTAGGCGCCCTCGGCGCGGACCCCGAGCTGGCGCAGGGCGCCGCCGACGGTGCGGGCGGTGGTCCACACCTGGCGGCGCCGGCCGTCGAGGGTGAGGGCGACGGGCCGGCCGTAGCGGACGACCACCTCGTCGCCGCTGGCGAGGGCGGCGCCGGGGCCGGGGGCGACGATGTCGTGCGCGCCGACCGCCAGGCCCTCGTCGGCGAGGAGCTCGTCCACGTCGTCGGCGAAGGTGTGCAGGGTGCGCGGGACGCCGTCGACGGACAGCCGGACGGCCTTGTCGTCGGCGACGAAGGCGGTGGTGCCGCCGGCGAGGAAGGCGACGACGAGGGCCTGCGGCAGGATCCGTCGCAGGCCCTCCCCGGCGGGCGCTTTCGCCTTGCGCCGCCGGGCGGCCCGTCGGGCGCCGGCGCGATGACCGGCGTGGGGGGTGCTCACGAGGCCGGGACCCTAGCGGGAGTCCCGGTCACTCTCCACGCCGACCCGACCACGGCGCGTAACCGTTATGGATCGGTGATCAGCCGGCCGGCGGCGGGCCGGGCCGGGTCGGGCCAGGTCGGGTCGGGTCGGGTCGGGGGCTCAGTAGTCGAAGGCGCGGGCCGTGTTGACGGCGATCGCCCCGGCCAGCTCCTCCTCCGTGATCCCGCGGACCGCGGCCATGGCCCGGACGGTGACCGGGATCAGGTACGGGGCGCCCGGGCGGCCCCGGTAGGGCGCGGGGGTCAGGAAGGGGGCGTCGGTCTCGACGAGGACGAGCTCCAGCGGGGCGACGGCGAGGGCGTCGCGCAGCGGCTGGGCGTTCTTGAAGGTGACGTTGCCGGCGAAGGACATGTAGTAGCCCTTGGCCGCGCAGATCTCGGCCATCTCGGCGTCGCCGGAGTAGCAGTGGAAGATCGTCCGTTCGGGTGCGCCTTCCTCGTCGAGGACGCGCAGCACGTCCGCGTGGGCCTCGCGGTCGTGGATGACCAGGGCCTTGCCGTGACGCTTGGCGATCTCGATGTGGGCGCGGAAGGAACGCTCCTGCGCCGCCATGCCCTCGGGGCCCGTACGGAAGTGGTCGAGGCCGGTCTCGCCGACGCCCCGCACGTGGGGCAGGGCGGCGAGCCGGTCGATCTCGGCGAGGGCGTCGTCGAGCGCCGCGTCGCCGCCCGCCTCGCGGGCGCCCTGACGGGACCACCCGTCCGGATCCCCGAGGACGATCCGCGGGGCCTCGTTGGGGTGCAGGGCGACGGCCGCGTGCACGTTGTCGTGCGCCGCGGCGGTCTCCGCCGCCCACTGCGAGCCCTTGATGTCGCAGCCGACCTGCACGAGGGTCGTCACACCGACGGCGGCGGCCTTGGTGAGGGCCTCCTCGACGGTGCCGGACTGCATGTCGAGGTGGGTGTGCGAGTCCGCGACCGGGACCAGCAGGGGCTCGGGCAGCGGAGGCGGGGCGTCCTTGGCACTCATGGCCCCGATCGTACGAGGACCGTGAGGTCACCCGCGAAGCGCCGTCGAGGCGGCCTCCGTCGTGCGCCCTCGTCCCCCGCCCGTGTGCTTCCGCCGCCGCGCGCTCACCGCCGGGAGCGGAAGGGGTGCAGCAGGTCGGAGAGGTGCCAGTGGTGGGGCACCGGCGGCCTTTCGTCGTCGGCGAGGGTCGCGCCCGCGGGACCGGCCGCACCGGCGCTGTCGGCGGCAGCGGCGGGGACGTCCTGCGTGAGTTCCTGGCCGATGGGCCCCGCCGGGGACACCGGCCGCGTCGCCCTGGCCCCGTGGCCGTGCCGCTCGGTCGCCGCCATCAGGTCGAGCACCGAGGACACCTGGCCCGCGCGCATGATCCGGACGACATGGCTGCCGCAGTTCATGCACGTCGGCCGGGACAGCGGGGACGGCACCCGCGCTCCGTCGGCCTTGTAGACGACGTACTCGTGCCCGCGCGCGTCCACGTGGTGTTCGATGTCGTACGCCTGCTCCCAGCCGTAGCCGCAGCGCATGCAGGCGAAGGCGTACGCCTCGTGGGCGACGGGCGTTCCGGTGCCGGTGATCTCACTCATTCCAGCTCCTCTCCACTGAACCAGTGGACGCCTTTTCGGGCCGGAGCGCATCAGCGCCGGAAGAACCATGGACGGAGCATGGAGGGTCTTTGGCGCTTCCTTGCCGAAAGGGCCTTCGGGCGGTCCCGCCGCCGGGTTCCGCTTTGCCTTTCAGATTAATCCTTTACCGTTTCCGCGGCCTTTCCTGTACCGGACGCGGACGCGTTCTTGGCCGCCACGACGGCATCGAACACCTCCCGCTTGGGAAGCCCGGCCTCGGCGGCGACGGCGGCGATGGCCTCCTTGCGCCGCTCCCCCGCCTCCTCGCGCACCCGCACCCGGCGCACCAGCTCCTCGGCGTCGAGCTCGGCGGGCCCGGTCTCCGGGGCGCCCTCGACGACCACCGTGATCTCGCCCCGCACCCCCTCCTTCGCCCACTCGACGAGCTCGCCGAGCGGGCCGCGCCTGACCTCCTCGTACGTCTTGGTCAGCTCGCGGCAGACGGCCGCCCGGCGCCCGTCGCCGAAGACCTCGGCCATCGCGGCGAGCGTGTCGTCGAGCCGGTGCGGCGCCTCGAAGTAGACGAGGGTCCGGCGCTCCGCCGCGACCTCGCGCAGCCGCCCCAGCCGCTCGCCCGCCTTCCGCGGCAGGAAGCCCTCGAAGCAGAAACGGTCCACGGGCAGCCCGGACAGGGCGAGCGCGGTGAGCACGGCCGACGGGCCGGGCACCACGGTGACCTTGATGTCCTGCTCGACGGCGGCGGCGACCAGGCGGTAGCCGGGGTCGGAGACGGACGGCATGCCGGCGTCGGTGACGAGCAGCACCCGCGCCCCGCCCGCGAGCGCCTCGACCAGCTCCGGCGTACGGGCGGACTCGTTGCCCTCGAAGTAGGACACCACCCGGCCCTTGGTGTGCACCCCGAGCGCGCGGGTCAGCCCGCGCAGCCTGCGGGTGTCCTCGGCGGCCACGATGTCCGCGTTCTCCAGTTCGGTGGCGAGCCGTGGCGGTGCGTCCGCGATGTCACCGATGGGGGTCCCTGCGAGTACCAGCGTTCCTGTCACACGGACCATCCTCCCAGCCCGGACAGGCGACGCGCACAGGCGCGTTCCCTACGATGGCGCGGTGACCAGTACCGCACCCGAGGCCCTGGAGGGTCAGCACCCCATGGACCCCCAGGACCCCATGGCTCCGACCGGGGCAGAGCCCTCCGCCTGGCAGCGGCGGCTCGGGCGCCACGGCTACCGGCCGGCCGGCCAGGGCTCCTTGTCCATCGGCCTGCGGGAGCGGCTCGTCCCGCCGTACACCCGTCCCTCGCCGCGGATGTGGTCGCTGCTGGGGATCGGGCCCCAGGCCGCCGAGCGGGTGTGGCGGTACGCCGCCTGGGGCGGGCCGCTGCTCGTCGCCCTGGTCGCGGGCGTGCTGCGGTTCTGGAAGCTGGACCAGCCGCACGCGGTGATATTCGACGAGACGTACTACGCGAAGGACGCCTGGGCGCTGGTCAACCAGGGCTACGAGGGCGCCTGGCCCAAGGACGTCGACAAGACGATCCTGGTCGACCCGGGCTCGGTGGCGGTGCCGACCGACCCGGGCTACGTGGTCCATCCGCCGGTCGGCAAGTGGGTGATCGGCCTCGGCGAGAAGCTGATCGGCTTCGAACCGCTCGGCTGGCGCTTCATGGTCGCGCTGCTCGGCACCCTGTCGGTGCTGATGCTGTGCCGGATCGGGCGGCGGCTCTTCCGCTCCACGTTCCTGGGCTGTCTGGCGGGCGCGCTGCTCGCCGTGGACGGTCTGCACTTCGTGATGAGCCGCACCGCGCTGCTCGACCAGGTGCTGATGTTCTTCGTGCTGGCGGCCTTCGGCTGTCTGGTCGTCGACCGGGACCGGGCGCGGCGGCGGCTCGCGGCGGCGCTGCCGGTGGACGTCGAGGGGGTGCTGCGGCCGGACGCGTCGGTCGCGGAGAGCCTCCGGCTCGGCGCGCGGCCGTGGCGGATCGCCGCGGGCGTGATGCTGGGCCTGGCGGCCGGCACCAAGTGGAACGGCCTCTACATCATGGCCGCGTTCGGTCTGATGACCGTCCTGTGGGACCTCGGCGCGCGCCGTACGGCCGGTGCCGTCCGGCCGGTCGCGGCGGTCGCCCGGCGCGACCTGGTCCCGGCCTTCCTGTCGGTGGTGCCGGTGGCGATCGTGACGTACCTGGCCTCCTGGACGGGCTGGATCGTCACGGGCAAGGGCTACTTCCGCAACTGGGCGGCGGAGCAGGACAGGCTGAACGGCGGCGGGGCGTGGAGCTGGCTGCCGGACTGGCTGCGCAGCCTGTGGCACTACGAGACCGAGGTCTACACGTTCCACGTGGGTCTGAACTCGCCGCACACCTACGAGTCCAACCCGTGGAGCTGGATCGTCCTCGGCCGCCCGGTCTCCTATTTCTACGAGTCGCCGTCCCCGGGCGAGCGCGGCTGCCCCGCCGACGCCAAGGAGAAGTGCGCCCAGGAGGTCCTGGCCCTCGGCACCCCGCTGCTGTGGTGGGCGGCGTGCTTCGCGATCCTGTACGTCCTGTGGCGCTGGGCCTTCCGCCGCGACTGGCGCGCGGGCGCGATCGCCTGCGGCATCGCGGCCGGCTGGGTGCCGTGGTTCCTCTACCAGGAACGCACCATCTTCCTTTTCTACGCCGTGGTGTTCGTGCCGTTCCTGTGCCTCGCGGTGGCGATGATGATCGGGGCGATGGCGGGGCCGCCGGGGTCCTCGGAAAGGCGTCGGACTTTCGGAGCGGTGGGCGCGGGCGTGCTCGTCCTCCTCATCGTCTGGAATTTCATCTATTTCTGGCCGATCTACACCGGGCAGTCGATTCCCATGGACGCGTGGCGCAGCCGCATGTGGCTCGACACGTGGGTGTAGCGGGCCGGACGGGGCGCGGCACCGGGCGCCGCCGGCGCCGGGCCGAGCCGGAAACAGACGGGTTGGTCGCTTTCCGGTAACGACCGTCGCCGATCGTCACTCCTGCCGCCTAGGCTGCCGAGAGGGCCACCGGGGGAGGGAGGCGCAGCCATGCGCAGTGGGGCCAAGATCGCGATCGTCGGAGGAGTCTTCGTCGTCGTGGCGAGCGGGGTCGGTTACGGGGGCTACAACCTCTGGAACGGGATCACGGGAGGGACCGGGGGCACCGGCACGCAGTCCGGCGTCGAGGCGAAGAGGACGGGGCCGGTCACCTCGGAGGAGGTGACCGGGACGGCCGGGGACTTCCTCGCCGCCTGGGCCGGCGGGGAACCCGAGCGCGCCGCCCAGCTCACCAACAACCCGGTGGAGGCCGGACCGGCCCTGGCGGGCTTCGGCGAGGAGGCGAAGGTCTCGGCCGCGACGATCACGCCGGGCCCGGCGACCGGGTCGACGGTGCCGTTCACCGTGAAGGCGACCGTCACGTACAAGGGCGTCTCGAAGCCCTGGACGTACGCCTCGCGGCTCACCGTGGTGCGCGGGCTCACCACCGGTCGGCCGCTGGTCGACTGGCAGCCGGCGGTGCTGCACCCCCGGCTCACGAAGGGCGCCTCGATCCGCACGGGCGGCGCGAGGACGGGAGGGATCCAGGCCGTCGACCACAAGGGCCGGGTGCTGACGGCGGAGAAGTACCCGTCGCTCGGGCCGGTCCTGGAGCAGCTGCGCGAGCGGTACGGGGCGACCACGGGCGGCAAGCCGGGCATCGAGGTCTTCGTCGACCCGGGCGTCGAGGGCGCCCCGGCCACCACGCTCCTCACCCTCGACAAGGGCGAGCCGGGGAAGCTGCGGACGACGATCGACGCCGACGTGCAGGCGGCGGCCGAGAAGGCGGTCGCCCGGTACGGGAAGGCGTCGGTGGTGGCGATCCAGCCGTCGACGGGCGCGGTGCGGGCGGTGGCGAACAGCCCGGCCGGCGGCTTCAACACGGCGTTCTCCGGCGCGAAGGCGCCCGGCTCCACGCTGAAGATCGTGACGGCCGCGCTGCTCCTGGAGAAGGGGCTCGTGAGGGCGGACCAGGTGACGGAGTGTCCGCCCGAGGCCATGTACCACGGCCGGACGATCGAGAACCTGAAGCGCTTCTCGCTGACCGGGGCGACCTTCGCGGAGAGCTTCGCCCGGTCCTGCAACACGGCCTTCATCAAGAAGATCGACGACGTCGGCGACGACTCCGCCCTGGCCCGGGAGGCGAAGGAGGTCTTCGGCATCGGCCTGGACTGGCAGACGGGCATCCCGTCGGTCGACGGCTCCGTCCCGGAGGCGACGGGCGGCGCGGCGGCGGAGCAGTACATCGGCCAGGGCACGGTCACGATGAACCCGCTGAACGTCGCCTCGATCACCGCGACGGCGAAGGACGGCCGCTTCCGGCAGCCGTACCTGGTCGCCGAGGACCTGGACGACCGCGAGTTCGCGCGGGCCGAGCGCCGGCTGCCGGACTCGGTGGCCCGGCACCTGCGCGACATGATGCGGCGCACGGCGACCAGCGGCACGGGGGCGGACGCGATGGCCTCGGTCGGCGGCGACAAGGGCGCGAAGACCGGCTCGGCGGAGGTCGACGGGCAGCAGGTGTCCGACTCGTGGTTCACCGGCTTCGCGGGTGATCTCGCGGCCGCGTCCTTCGTGGAGGGCGGCGGCCACGGCGGGGACGCGGCGGGGCCGGTGGTGGCGCAGGTGCTGAAGGCCGGATAGGCCGGACGGGTGACGGTCCGGCCGGGCGCGGCAGGCCGGCGCGGGGCACGGGACCGGCAGGGCGCGCGGCAGGGCACGGCAGGCGGGGGCGGCCACGGGACCGGCAGGGCCCGGCAGGCCGGGGCGGGGCACGTGGGGCCGGAGCGCGCCCGGGCCACCGGTGCGGCGGGGTCCGCTGCCTGGAAACCCGTCGCGTGCCCCGTGCACGTACCGCTAGCGTGCGGGGGCATGACGACGTCTGACTCGCCCGCACTGTCGCTCGCCCACCCCCGGTTCGCCGCCGCCCTGGAGGAGCTCGAGCTCGATGTCGAGCTCCGCCGCTTCCCGGACGAGACCCGCACCGCGCAGCAGGCCGCCGAGGCCATCGGCTGCGAGGTGTCGGAGATCGTGAAGTCGCTGGTCTTCGCCGCGGACGGGGTGCCGGTGCTGGTCCTGATGGACGGTGCCTCACGGGTGGACGTGGAGCGGGTGCGCGAGGAGCTGGGCGCGGGGGAGGTCACGCGCGCCGACGCCAGGGCCGTGCGGGAGACCACGGGGTACGCGATCGGCGGGGTCCCGCCGTTCGGGCACCGCACGCGGACCCGGGTGCTGGCCGACCGCGGGCTGCTCGACCACGAGGTGGTGTGGGCGGCGGCCGGTAACCCGCACACCGTGTTCGCCCTGGACCCGAAGTCGCTGGTCGCCCACGCGGGCGGCACGCTGGTGGACGTGCGCGAGCGGACGGCGTGACGCCGCTGGTCACGGCGGCCCGGACCCGCCCCGCTGGCCCCGGTCGCGGCACTGCGGGAGTCCTCCGTCATCGTGGGCGCCGCCGTCCGAGCGCTCTTCTGCAAGGAACGCTTCGGCGCCCCGCGAGTGACGGCGGCGGGGCTGATGGTGCTGGGCATCGGCCTGATGCTGTACGCGAGCCGACCGGCGTGGGGCCGGGCGCCAAGGGGGTTGACCTCAAGCGCGCTTGAGGGCCGAGGCTCGGGCCCATGATTCCTCACGACGACGACGCGATCCTGCTCTTCCGCAACACCATGCGCATCACCGCGGGCCACCTGGACGAGTTCCGGTCCGCCATCGAACGGGCCGTCTCCTTCGCCCGGCGGCACGGCCCCCAGCTGATGGTGCAGACCTTCGTGGACGAGGACCGGATGCTCGCCCACAGCTTCCAGCTCTACCGCGACTCCGACGCGGTCCGCACTCACTGGCGGCTGTCGGACCCGTACATCCAGGAGGTCATGGAGCACTGCCGGGTGGAACGCTTCGAGGTCTTCGGCCACCCGGACGCCGACGTCACCGAGGGCATCCGCGCGGCCCTCGGCGAGCAGTGCGAACTGACCTTCTCGCCGCGCGTCGCCGGGTTCGTCCGCCTCTAGGCCGGACGACGGTCTCCAGCGGTCGGCCCTCTCCGGGTGGCCGCGCCGGTCACGCGTCGCCAACGGACGCATCGGTGTGGCAGCTTGAGCCCTCCGTGGGGGCCGGCAGTTCCGCCCACACGACTTTGCCCACCCCCCGACGGCCAGAGACGCCCCACTTCGCCGACAGCACCTCCACCAGTAGTAAGCCCCAGCCTCCCTCAGCGCTGTCGTCCGGCAACGCCACCATCGGGCGCTTCTCCGAGGCGTCGTGCACCTCGATCCGGACCGCGTCCGGCAACCGCAGGAAGCGCGTCTCGATCTCCCTCCCTCTGACGCGACCGTGCCGGACGGCGTTGGCAACGTCCTCTGTTTCGAGTCGCTGCCCTAGGACCGCGAGCTCGACAGGGAGAGATTGGACCACAGTCCCGGGACTGTCAACAGTCCTGGGACTGTGGTTGACTTCTGATGGCGAAAGGAGCTGCTGTGGCACCCAAGTGGCGGGAACTGGCCGACAAACTGGCCGAGCGCATCAGGAACGGCGAGTACGCGGCCGGGCAGCGGCTTCCGCACATCCGGGACCTTGTCCAGGCGGGTGAAGGATCGAAGTCCACCGTCCACGCCGCCTACAAGGCGCTGGAGGCTGAGGGGCTCGTCACCTCGTCGCGAGGACACGGGACGGTCGTACGGGAGCAGGCGCCGCTCAAGCGGCTCGGCATCGCCCGCTACGACAAGGCGAAGTGGCGGGACGGGGACGAGGTCGCCTTCATCGCCGACCGCGTCGCTTCCGGCCGGACGTTCAAGCGGGGCGATCAGACGCAGACCGTGGCCCGCGTGACGGCACCCGCGCTCGTCGCCGCCGCGTACGGCCTCCCCGACGGCGCGGAGGTCTACGCGAGGGCCCGCCTGGTCAGGGAGAACGGCCGACCAACCCATACGCTGACCAGCTACTACCGCCCCGAACACGTCGAAGGGACGCGGCTCGTCGACCCGAGCCCCGGGCCCGCCGGCCCGGGCGGCGGGTTCCGCGTGCTGTACGACGCGGGCCACGAGATCGACCGTATGCGCGAGGAACTGCGCGCCCGGCCGGCCACACCCGACGAAGCCACGCTGCTGCAACTGGCACCGGGGGAATGGGTCATGGAGCTGCACCGGACCGCGTACACGGCGGACGGCACGGTCGTCGAGTTCGCCGTCGGCGTCCACGCGGCCACCCGGTTCGCCTGGAGCTACGACTTCACGGTGCCCGACAGCTCCACCGGGGAGGCGTCGTGATCTCCGCGTCGGCATGGGCCGATGCCCAATTGCTGTGGGACTTCCAGCGGATGGGACACGTTCCGCGGCCTTGCTCGGTGGCGGTCGGGCTCGGCAGCCACGACCTGGGCGTAGCCGATGTGGCGGTCGGGCTGTACCGGCGCGGCCTGGTGCCCCTCATCGTCTTCACCGGCGCCACCAGCCGCACGACGGCGGCGCGGATGCCCCGAGGAGAGGCGGAGCACTACCGGGAGCGGGCGCTGGAGCTGGGAGTGCCGTCGTCGGCGGTGCTCGTCGAGCCGAGGGCTCGCAACACGGGCGAGAACATCCGGTTCTCCCGGGAGTTGCTTGCCGGGCACGGCGTCGACGTGGCCTCCGTGCTCCTCGTCAGCAAGCCGTACGAGGAGCGCAGGGCGTATGCGACGGCCCGCAGGCTCTGGCCGGACGTGGAGATCGTCAGCGCGTCCTCGCCGATGTCGCTCGACGACTACGTGACGACGATCGGCGACACCCGGCTGGTCCTCGACATGCTCGTCGGGGCGGTGCAGCGCCTGATGGTCTACCCCGCGCGGGGGTTCATGATCGAGACGGAGATCCCGGAGGCGGTCGCCGCGGCCTACGAGCGGCTGCGCGCCCAGGGTTTCACCAGCCGCTTGGTCGCCGGCTAGTCCCCGCTCGGCTCCTCGTATCGACAAGGGTCCCGCCCGGTGCGGCCGTCACGCCGTCACAGCGACGCCCGGACCGCCTTGAGCAGAGCCTGGGCGCGGGGGTCGGCGGTGACGGTCCTGCGCATGCCGTTGGTGACGTAACCGAAGGCGATGCCCGTGTCCGGGTCGGCGAGGCCGAGGGAGCCGCCGCGGCCGGGGTGGCCGAAGGAGGAGGGGCCGAGGAGGGGGGAGGCCGGGCCGTGGAGCATGTGGCCGAGGCCGAAGCGGGTGCCCACGACGAGGACGCGGTCGGGGCCCGCGGACTCCTCGGTGCGGGCCAGCGTGAGGGTCGCCGGGGCGAAGAGGCGGGGGCCGCCGTCGACCGGGCCCAGGGTGGCCGCGTAGAAGCGGGCCAGCGCGCGGGCGGTGGCGACGCCGGCCGAGCCGGGGAGTTCGGCGGCGCGGTAGACCGGGTCGTTCTCGTCGGGGCGGGGGTCGATGACCCCGAAGGCCCGGCGGGTGAGCGACTGCGGGTCCTGGTAGGCGGCGGTGACGGCGGGCTTGGGGCGGAGCTTCAGCGCCGGGCTGTCGGCCGGTTCGCGCTCCTCGACCGGGCCGAGGCGGCCGGCCCGGTGGGCCTCTTCGGCGGGCAGTCCGATCCACAGGTCGAGGCCGAGCGGCCGGGCGATCTCCTCGGCGACCCAGCGGCCTATGGTGCGGCCGGTGACCCGGTGGACCAGGCCGGCCAGCAGCCAGCTGAAGGTGTGGGCGTGGTAGCCGTGGGCGGTGCCGGGCTCCCAGGCGGGGGCCTGGGCGGCGATCGCGGCGGTGGCGGTCTCCAGGTCGACCGCCTCGGCGAGGGTCAGCGGGCGGTCGAGGACCGGCACGCCCGCCCGGTGGGCGAGCATCTGGCGTACGGTCACGCGGTCCTTGCCGGCCGCCTTGAACTCGGGCCAGTACGTGGCGACCGGCGCGTCCAGGTCGAGCTGACCGCGCTGGTGCAGGAGCAGCGGGACGGCCGCGGCGACGCCCTTGGTGGCCGAGCGGACGACCTGGGCAGTGTCCACGGCCCATGGCGCGTCCCCGGTCCCCTCTCCGCCGTCGGCATCCCGCGTCCCTGCCCACAGGTCGACGACCTTCGTGCCGTCCCGGTACACCGCGACCGCCGCGCCCCGCTCGCCCCGCTGCTCGAAGTTGTTCAGGAACGCGTCCCTGACCGGCTCGAATCCCGCCGCCACCGTGCCCCGGACGTCCACCTGGTCCACTCTTCCTCTCGTACGACCGACTCCCCATGGTGCAACGGGGGACGAGCCGCGCCGATTCCGGGGCCCCGACCGGGCGCGGGCCGCTCAGGCCACCGAGCTGGGCACGAAGCCGTACGGCAGTTCCAGGCGGTGCCGGGCCATGAGCTCCTCGTCGCCCAGGATGTCGGCGGTCCGCCCGTCCGCGGCGATCACGCCCTCGCTGAGGATCACCGAGCGCGGGCAGAGCTCCAGGGCGTACGGCAGGTCGTGGGTGACCATGAGGACGGTGACGTCCAGGGAGCGCAGGACGTCGGCGAGCTCGCGGCGCGAGGCCGGGTCCAGGTTGGAGGACGGCTCGTCGAGGACGAGGATCTCCGGCTCCATGGCGAGGACGGTCGCCACGGCCACCCGGCGCCGCTGGCCGAAGGAGAGGTGGTGCGGGGGCCGGTCGGCGAACTCCGCCATCCCGACCCGCGCCAGCGCCTTGTGGACGACCGCCTCCAGCTCGGCGCCCCGCACCCCGGCCGCCGCCGGCCCGAAGGCCACGTCCTCGCGGACGGTCGGCATGAACAGCTGGTCGTCGGGGTCCTGGAACACGATGCCGACCCGGCGCCGGATCTCGGCCATGTGCTGCTTGCCGACGGGCAGCCCGGCGACGGTGACGGAGCCCGCGCCGCCGGTGAGGATGCCGTTGAGGTGGAGGACGAGGGTGGTCTTGCCCGCGCCGTTGGGGCCGAGCAGGGCGACCCGCTCGCCGCGGCCGACGGTCAGGTTCACCCCGAAGAGGGCCTGGTGGCCGTCGGGGTAGGCGTAGGCGAGGCCCCGGACGTCGAGGGAAGGGGGCGGGGTTCCGGGGTGGGTCATAGCGTCCATCCGAGGAGGCAGATCAGCAGGGCGGCGAGCGGGAGCGCGGCCGCGTGCCGCCACTGGGCGGCGGTCGCGGCGACCTCGTCGATGACGGGCATCGAGCCGGTGTAGCCCCGGCTGACCATGGCCAGGTGCACCCGTTCCCCGCGTTCGTACGAGCGGATGAAGAGGGCGCCGGCGGTCTTGGCGAGGACGCCCCAGTGCCGTACGCCCCGGGCCTCGAACCCGCGCGAGCGGCGGGCGATCGACATGCGGCGCATCTCGTCGGTGATGACGTCGCCGTACCGGATCATGAAGGAGGCGATCTGGACGAGCAGCGACGGGAGCCCGAGGCGCTGGAGGCCGAGGAGCAGGGCGCGCAGCTCGGTGGTGGCGGCGAGCAGGACGGAGGCGGCGACGCCGAGGGTGCCCTTGGCGAGGACGTTCCAGGCGCCCCACAGTCCGGGCACGCTCAGCTCGACGCCGAGGACGGTGGTCTGTTCCCCGGGCACCACGAAGGGCATGAGCAGCGCGAAGGTGACGAACGGGATCTCGATCAGCAGCCGCCGCAGGACGAAGCCGGCCGGAACGCGGGCTACGGCCGCGACGGCGGCGAGCAGCAGCGCGTACACGCCGAAGGCCCACATCGCCTCGCGGGGCGTGGCGACGACCACGACGACGAAGGCGAAGACGGCGGCGAGCTTGGTGTGCGGGGGCAGCCGGTGGACCGGCGAGTCCCCTCGCCGGTACAGCTTGTGCGCGTGCCCCGCGCCCATGTCAGACCTGCGCCCCGGTGTGCTGCCTGCGGCGGCGCACGGCCCAGAAGGCGCCGGTGCCGACGGCCAGGGTCGCGCCGACGCCGATGACACCGGCGAGGCCGCCGGACAGCCGGGCGTTGTCGACGTCCTTCACGCCGTAGTCGGCGAGCGGGGAGTCGGCGGCGGCGTGCGGGCGGACCTCGGCGTCGATGCCCTGGTCGGCGGCGACCTTCTCCAGGCCGTCGGGGTTCGCGGAGGCGTAGAAGGAGACCAAGCCGGCCAGGACGAGGGCGGTGACGACGCCGCCGGCCCAGAGCTTCTTAGGGGAGCGGGCGGGGGCCGGCCCGGGGTCGGCGGGCGCCGCGTCGACGAGCTCGCCGTCCACGCGCAGCTTCAGCGGGGCGCTCAGGCCCCGGGCGCCGTACACGAGGTCGGGGCGGACGGCGATGACCGCGCCGACGGTGAGCATGGTGATGACGGCCTCGCCGATGCCGATGAGGACGTGCACGCCGACCATCGCGGTCAGGACCTTGGGGAGCGGTACGTCGGTGGTGCCGCCGATCGCGTAGATCAGGGTGAAGGCGGCGGCCGCGGCCGGTACGGACACCAGCGCGGCGGCGAAGGAGGCGACGGTCACCGAGCGGCGGGTGCGGGGCAGCAGCAGGACCAGGCCGCGGAAGAGGGCGTAGGCGACGAGGACGGTGACGCCGCCCATGACGGTGATGTTGACGCCGAGGGCGGTGAGGCCGCCGTCGGCGAAGAGAACGCCCTGCATGAGCAGGACGACCGCTATGCACAGGACGCCGGTGTAGGGCCCGACGAGGATGGCCGCGAGCGCACCGCCGAGAAGGTGCCCGCTCGTTCCGGCCGCGACGGGGAAGTTGAGCATCTGTACGGCGAAGACGAAGGCGGCGACGAGACCGGCCAGCGGCGCGGTCCGCTCGTCGAGCTCCTTGCGGGCTCCGCGCAGGCTGACGGCGACGGCGCCGGCGGCGACGAGACCGGCGGCGGCCGATACGGGGGCGTTGATGAATCCGTCAGGTACATGCACGTCCGCATGATAGAGCGCTCCTGCGAACGGTTTGCAAGAGCGCTCAGGGGTCAGGTGAAGAGGATGCCCCTCGGGCGCACGCCCGGAAAGAGTGGGACATTAGGGACTAATAGGTACGTCTGACAGGTGTACGCCTGTGAGTGCCGAGTGTGAGGAGCCGACCGATGCCCCGCGCCGCCGATGACCACGGAGTCGAGGACCACGCCAAGGGCCGGATCATCAGCGACGCGCCGCTCTCCCGGCCGGTGCCGGTGGCCCTCCGCTTCGACCCCGACTTCAAGCCCGCGACCGTACGGTTCGTCTTCCCCGGGGACATCGAGTGGTCCTTCCCCCGCGCCCTCCTGGAGACCGGGCTGCGCGCCCCCGCCCGGCGCGGCGACATCGGCGTGTGGCCGTGCGGCCGGGTCCAGACGATCGTGGAGTTCCACACGGACGACGGGGTCGCGGTCGTGCAGTTCGACACGACCGCGCTGCTGCGCTTCCTCAAGCACACGTACGCCGTCGGCGCGCCGATGTCGGCACGCTGACGGCGTACGCGCCGCGTCGGCTCCCCGTCCCCACGGGTTCCGGCGCGGCCCGGGTCCGCCACCCGCTCACGCGGCGGCCCCGGAGTCCACGGGCTTCGGAGTTCGGAGTCGTACGGCCTCGGGCGCAGGGCACGGCCCCGGCGCAGGGCACGGCCATCAGCGCAGGGGCACGGCCCCGGGCGCAAGGGGCAACGCCCCGGACCGGCTCCCGTCCTCCGCCCGTACGTTCAGGCCCTGACCAGCTCCTTCTCGGCCGGCGTCCCCGCGGTGGCGGCGGCCGTCAGGCCCTCGCCCTCGACGTCCACGTTGGGCAGCACGCGGCCGAGCCACTTCGGCAGCCACCAGGCCCTGTGCCCCAGGAGGGCGAGCACCGCCGGGACGATCGCCATGCGGACCACGAAGGCGTCGAAGAGGACGGCGACCGCGAGGCCGAAGCCGATCATCTTCACCATCTGCTCGCTGGAGCCGATGAAGCCCGCGAAGACCGCGATCATGATCACCGCGGCGGCGGTGACCACCCGGGCGCCGTGCTTGAAGCCGGTGACGATCGCCTCGCCGGGGCGCGCCCCGTGGACGTACGCCTCGCGCATCCGGGTGACGAGGAAGACCTCGTAGTCCATCGCGAGGCCGAAGACGACGCCCACCATGAAGATCGGCATCATCGACATGATCGGGCCGGTCTGCTCGACCCCGAACAGGCTGCCCAGCCAGCCCCACTGGAAGACCGCGACGACCGCGCCGAGGGCGGCGACCACCGAGAGCAGGAAGCCGAGGGCCGCCTTCAGCGGGACCAGGACCGAGCGGAAGACCACCATCAGGAGCAGGAAGGCCAGTCCGACGACGAGCGCCAGGTAGGGCAGCAGGGCGTCGTTCATCTTCTGCGAGAAGTCGATGTTCATCGCGGTGGCGCCGGTGACCAGGACGTCGTCGCCGGTCGCACCGCGGATGTCGTGGACGAGCTCCTCGGTCCGCACGGACGACGGGCGGTCCTCGGGGACGACCGTGATCATCGCGGTGTCGCCGGCCTTGTTCGGGGTGGGCGGGGTGACGTGCGCCCAGCCGTCCAGGCCCTTGATCGCGGTCACGGTCTTGTCGGCGGCGGCCTTGTCGCCGTCGACGACCACGAGCAGCGGGCCGTTGAAGCCCGGGCCGAAGCCGTCGGAGAGCAGGTCGTAGGCGCGGCGCTCGGTGGCGGAGACGGGCTTCACGCCGTCGTCGGGCAGGCCCATCTCCAGGGAGGCGGCGGGCACGGCGATCGCGCCGAGGCCGAGGACGCCGACGAGCAGCACCATCAGCGGGCGGCGGAGCACGAAGCGGGCCCATCGGGTGCCGGCGTTGGCCTTCGCCTCGGTGGAGGCCGGGGCGGCGGCCCCGTTGGTGGCCGGGCCGGTGGCGTCGGCGGCGGCCTCGGCGGCCTTGCGCTGCTTGCGGCCGACGACCTTGTCGCCGGCGAAGCCGAGCAGGGCGGGTATGAGGGTGAGGGCGATCAGGACGGCGATCACGACCGTGCCGGCCGCTGCGAAGCCCATCTTGGTGAGCATCGGGATGTTCACGACGGCCAGGCCCACCAGGGCGATCACCACGGTCAGACCGGCGAAGACGACGGCGGAACCGGCGGTGCCGGCGGCGCGCCCGGCGGCCTCCTCCTTCTCTCGGCCCTCGGCGAGCTCCGCGCGGTAGCGGGAGACGATGAAGAGGGCGTAGTCGATGCCGACCGCGAGGCCGATCATCATCGCGAGGGTGGAGGTGGTGGAACCGAGGTCGAGGACGCTGGCGAGCGCCGTGATCGTCGAGACGCCGATGCCGACGCCGATGATCGCGGTGAGCAGCGGCAGTCCGGCGGCGACGAGCGAGCCGAAGGTGATGACGAGCACGATGCCCGCGACGATCACGCCGATGATCTCTCCGGCGCCGGTCTCCGGCATGCTCTGGAGCGCGTCGCCGCCGATCTCGACGGTGAGCCCCTGGCCCTGCGCGGCCTCGCCGGTCTCCCGCAGCGCCTGACGGGTCTCCTCGGTCAGCTCCATCGCGTTGACCTTGTAGGCGACGGAGACATAGGCGGTGGAGCCGTCGCGCGAGATGGTCTTGGCGGTGTACGGGTCGGTGACCTGGGCGATCTGGTCCGAGCCGGTCTTCAGCGCGGCGACGGTCTTGTCGACCTTGGCCTTGTTGGCGGGGTCCTGCATGCTCTGGCCGGCCGGGGCCTTGAAGACCACCCGGGCGGTGGCGCCGTCGGCGCTTCCGCCGGGGAAGCGCTCTTCGAGCAGGTCGAAGGCGCGCTGGGCCTCGGTGCCGGGTATGGAGAAGGAGCTGGAGGTCGCGGTGGGCGCGGTCGCGGCGCCGACGCCGGCGAGCGCGAGCAGCGCCACCCAGAGGAGGGCGACGAGCCGTCGGCGCCGGAAGGCGGAGCGACCCAGCTTGTAGAGGAACGTGGCCACGGGGGCGTACTCCCGGTGTTGGTGGGACAGGGCATGGGGAGCCGGCCCGACGGCGTGAGCGGTGCGCAGCGTCAGGTGGTGCGGGATGTGCGGGTGGTGCGGGTGGTGCGGGTGGTGCGGGGACTGGCCGGTCAGACGCCGAGTGAGGGGAGCACGACGGCGTCGACGTAGGCGTGGAGGAACGTGGTGTCCACCGGCTGGTCGTCGATCAGCGGGCGGGCGATGAACGCTCCGATCAGCATGTGGGGCACGAGTTTCAGCGCCGGGTTCCCGGCGTCGACCTCGCCCCGCCGGACGGCTCGGTCCAGCACTTCGTCGAGGCCGGTCATCTCGGGTTCGATGAGCAGCTCGCGCAGCGCCTGGAGCAGTTCGGGGTTGTCGTGGACGGCATGGACCAGGCCCCGCATCAGCGCGGAGTCCTTCTCCATCTGGCAGTCGTCGGTGCGCTCCAGCATGACCCGGAAGTCGCCGCGCAGGGTGCCGGTGTCGATCTCCGCGAGCGAGACCGGCTTGTTGTGGCGCAGGGCCCTGGCGACGAGCTCGGGCTTGCTCCCCCACTGGCGGTAGAGGGTGGCCTTGCTGGACCGGGTGCGGGCGGCGACGGCATCCATGGTGAGGGCGTCGTAGCCGACCTCACGGAGCAGGTCGAGCACGGCTTCGTACAGCTCGCCCTCCCGTTCGGGGGTGAGCCTGCTGCGGGCCATGCCCCGCCTCCTGTCCGACGTCGGCCAACGAACGAAACGGTTTCGTACACCACGACGATACCCGGGGCTCCAGCGAAACGAAACCGTTTCGTACGTGTCCTGGGCCACACCCCGCGGGACGGTGGTGCCTACACGGGACGTACGTACGAGTTGCCGCGGCCCCTTCGCGCGGAAAGCATGAGGAGGTGAGTGACGACCTCGCGTATCTGCGCTTCCCGCACCTCCACGGAGATCTGCTGTGCTTCGCGGCCGAGGACGACCTCTGGGTCTCCCCCCTCGTCCCCGAGGGCGGCCGGCCCGGCCGCGCCTGGCGGATCACCGCCGACCGGACCCGGGTCGGTCATCCGCGCTTCTCCCCCGACGGGAGACACATCGCGTACACGAGCTGGCGCAGCCTCGACCCGGAGATCCACCTCGCGCCCGTCGACGGCGGCCCCTCCCGGCGGCTCACCTACTGGGGCTCCCTCGACACCCGGGTCTGCGGCTGGTCGCCCCCCGGCGAGGACGGGCGGTCCGACATCCTCGCCGTCTCCTCCCACGGCCAGCCCTTCTCGTACTTCTCCTGGGCCTACACCGTGCCCACCGACGGCTCCCCCGGCGGACGGATGCCCTGGGGGCCGGTCCACGACATCGCCGTCGCCGACCTCGACGGGCAGCGCCGCACCCTGCTGCTCACCGGGACCCCGCCGCACGAACCCGCCTCCTGGAAGCGCTACCGGGGCGGCGCGATGGGCCGGCTGTGGCTGCACGGCGAACGGCTGCTGCCCGATCTCGAAGGCCATCTCGACACCCCCATGTTCGTCGCCGCGCCCGACGGCGAGGGCGGCCGGCGGATCGCCTTCCTCTCCGACCACGAGGGCATCGGCAACCTCTACTCCTGCCTGCCCGACGGCACCGACCTGCGCCGCCACACCGACCACGACGAGTTCTACGCCCGCAACGCCTCCAGCGACGGCCGGCGCGTGGTCTACCAGTGCGCCGGCGAGCTGTGGATCGTCGACGAACTCACCGCGGACTCCCGGCCCCGCCGCCTCGACGTGCGGCTCGGCGGGCCCCGCACCGGCCGCCGCCCCTACCAGGTGCCCGCCTCCCACCACGTGGACGCCCTCTCCGTCGACGAGACGGGACGGGCCAGCGCCGTCTCGGTGCGCGGCAGCCTCTACTGGCTCACCCACCGCGACGGCCCCGCCCGCACCATCGCCGACACCCCCGGCGTCCGCGTCCGGCTCCCCGAGATGCTGGGCAGCGGCGGCCAGGTCGCCTACGTGACCGACGCGGAGGGCGAGGACGCCATCGAGATCGCCTCCCTGCCCCGGGCCACCGGCCACCGCCCGCCCCGCCGGCTCGCCTCCGGCGCCCTGGGCCGGGTCGAGGAACTGGTCTCCGACCCCGACGGCGACCGCCTCGCCATCGCCTCCAGCGACGGCCGCCTGCTCCTGATCGACCTGTCCGAGGACATGACGACCCCCACGTCCACGGACATGGACGCGGCCACGGCCACGGACACGGACACGGCGGAGCCGGAGCGCACCTCCGGGGCGAAGGGCGCCTCCGGGGCCGGGACAGCCTCCGCGGCGGAGGGCGTCTCCGGGCCCGAGGGCACCTCCCGGGCGGAAGCCACCGCAGGACCCGAGGGCACCGCCGGGGCCGAGGGCACCGCCGGGGCCGAGGGCGCCTCCGGGACCGGCGGCACTCCCGCAGCCGTGGCCGCTTCCGGGGACCCGGCCGCCTCCCGGCCCGAGGGTGCCTCCCGCGCCCCCGGTACCGGCGGCGCCGGTGACGGCGTCGTGACGGAGCTGATCCGCTCGGTCAACGGGCCCGTCCGCGACCTCGCGTTCTCCCCCGACGGCGCCTGGCTGACCTGGTCCCACCCGGGCATCGGCCGCTCCCTGCGCTCTATCAAGATGGCCCGCATCTCCGGCCCCGGCGCCCCCACCATCGTGGACGTCACCAACGGCCGCTTCGAGGACGAGAGTCCGGTCTTCACCCGTGACGGCCGCTATCTCGCCTTCCTCTCCTGGCGCGGCTTCGACCCGGTGTACGACGTGCACACCGGCGACCTGTCCTTCCCGCTGGGCTGCCGCCCCTATCTCGTACCGCTCTCCTCCGCGACCCCCTCTCCCTTCGCGCTGCTTCCCGACGGGCGGCCCGCCGCCGGCGGCATGGACCCCGCCGACGACGAGGCGGGCGCCGGCGACGGCACCGTGACCGTCGAGATCGAGGGCCTCGCCGACCGGGTCACGCCCTTCCCCGTGACCGCCTCCAAGTACTCCGGACTGCAGCCGGTCGCCGGCGGCGGCCTCGTCTGGCTGCGCTGGCCGATCTCCGGCGCGCTCGGCGAGACCTTCGCCAACCCCTCCGACCCCTCGCCCCGGCCCACCCTGGAGCACTACAGCATCACCAGAGCCCGCAAGACCGAACTCGTCGACCACCTCGACTGGTTCGCGGTCAGCGGCGACGGCTCCCGGCTGGTCGTCGTCGACGAGGGCGAGCTGCGGGCGGTCCCCGCCACCGAGTCCGGCGACGGCGACAGCACCGTCTACCTGGACCTGCGGCGCATCGTGCACGAGGTCGACCCGGCCGCCGAGTGGCGGCAGGCCTTCGACGAGGCCGGCCGGATCGTCCGCGCCTACTTCTGGGAACCGGACATGGGCGGGGTCGACTGGACGGCCGTCCTCGACCAGTACCGGCCCCTGGTCGAACGGGTCGCCTCACCCGACGAGTTCGCCGACCTGCTGCGCGAGGTCATGGGCGAGCTGGGCACCTCACACGCCTACGTCACCCCCGCCCGCCGCAACGAGGGTCCCCCGCACTACCAGCGCCCCCAGGGCCTGCTCGGCGCCAACTTCGTGCCCCGCGACGGCCGGTGGGTGGTCAAGCGGATCCTGCCCGGCGACTCCTCCGACTCCAAGGCCCGCTCGCCGCTCGCCGGCACCGGCATCCGGGAGGGCGCCGTCCTCACCCATGTCGACGGCCGTCCCGTCGACCCCGTGGCCGGTCCCTATCCCCTCCTCGCCGGCACCGGCGGCACCACCGTCGAGCTCACCTTCGGCCCCGCCGAGGGCGAGGGCCCCGCCCGCCGGGTCGCCGTCGTGCCGCTGGTCGACGAACGCCCCCTGCGCTACCAGGACTGGGTCACCAAGCGCCGCGCCGTCGTCCGGGAGGTCAGCGGCGGACGCTGCGGCTATCTCCACATCCCCGACATGGGCGGCTCCGGCTGGGCCCAGTTCAACCGCGACCTGCGCATGGAGGTCTCCCGGCCGGCCCTGATCGTGGACGTCCGCGGCAACGCGGGCGGCCACATCAGCGAGCTGGTCATAGAGAAGCTCACCCGCAAGATCCTCGGCTGGGACCTCACCCGCAACGCCCAGCCCGTCAGCTACACCTCCAACGCTCCGCGCGGCCCCGTCGTCGCCCTCGCCGACGAGGCCACCTCCTCCGACGGCGACATGATCACCGCCGCCTTCAAACTGCTCCGCCTGGGCCCCGTCGTCGGCCAGCGCACCTGGGGCGGAGTCGTCGGCATGACGGGCCGCCACCGGCTCGGCGACGGCACTCAGATCACCGTCCCGATGAACGCCGCCTGGTTCCCCGAATACGGCTGGTCCATCGAGAACCACGGCGTGGCACCGGACCTCGAAATCCTGCGCACCCCCCTCGACTGGGCCGAGGGCCGGCACGCCCAGCTCGACGACGCCGTCCACGTGGCCCTCGCCCTGCTGGAGGAGAACCCGCCCGCGAGCCCTCCCGGCTACGAGTCGGTGCCGGACCGCTCCCGGCCGAAGCTGCCGCCCAGGTCCAACTCGTAGGCGGTGCCGGGCTGGCCCTCCAGCGTCACGCTGCCGACCGCACCGAAGCCGACCCGGGCCAGCACGGCCCGGGACGGCCCGTTGTCGAGCGCCGCGAAGGCGGTCAGCCGGCGCAGCCCGTACTCCTCCACCGCCCGCCGGCACACCTCGCGCACGCCCTCGGTGGCGAGCCCGCGCCCGGTGGCCTTCTCGGCGAGCCGGTAGCCGAGCTCGGCGGTCCCGGCCGCCTCGTCGACCTCGACCAGGTTGACCCGGCCGAGTATCTCCCCCTCCTCCCCGACCAGGACGTGGAAATGGATCTCACCCGCCTCCTGCGCCGCCAGCAACTCCTCGAGGCGGGCGTCGAATTCGGAGAAGAACGCATCCCCGCGGTCGGGCACGAAGGCGGCGAAGAAGGCCCGGTTCTCCCGCTCGAAGGCGAGCAGGGCGGGCGCGTGATCGGATCGCAGTCGCTCGATGACGAGCTCGGTAACGGCCATGGGGATCACGGTACGTAACTTCCCCGTTCCATGTCGCCGGTTATCCACAGCCGGCCCGCCTGTGGAAAAGCCGCGCGCCCCGCAGGTGCGGCGGACAGCGCGAAGGCGCACCCGGCGTCCCGGGTGCGCCTTCCCTGCAGAACAGGCGTCAGGCCTCGTGGGCCTGGCTCAGGCCTGGTACTCCCGGCCCTGGCGGTCCTGGTCCTCCCGCTGGGCCCGGTCCCGCTTCTCCTGGAGACGGTCCTTGGCCTGGGAGGCGCGCTCGGACGCCTCGTCCTTGGCGCTGCGCGCCTTGTCCTTGGCCTGCTGCGCCTTGTTCTGCATCTCGTCCTTGATGCTCATGAAGATTCACTCCTAGACGGGTGTGAGGGGAGCGGGGCGGTGGTTCGCCCCGCGGCCTCGACCAGACTGACACGCCAGGACACTCTGCGCATTTCGATCAGATACGGACAGTCACCGCGGGGCGGTCCGCTCCTGTTCGTCGGCCGCCCCGCCCGCCCCCACGAGCCCCTTGGAGACGGACGCGAGGCGCGGCTCGAAGCGCCTCATCTCGCGCTGTCCGACGGCGGCGATGATCCCCGGCAGATAGCCGCGCGTGGACTGCATGCCGCGCAGCCACCACTGGGCGTACACGTGGGCGGAGCGCCGTTCGATGCCCGCGACGATCCGGTCGACGGCCGGACCCAGCGGATACGTGCGGTTGGACGGCCACGGCAGCCGGGAGCGCAGCTCGCGCATCACGTCGTCCTGGTCCGCGCCCCGCACCATGTCGGTGTCGGTCCAGGAGAGGTAGCCGACGCCGACCTTCACGCCCTTGTACGCGACCTCGGCGCGCAGGCTGTGCGCGAAGGCCTCCACGCCGGACTTGGAGGCGCAGTACGCCGTCATCATCGGCGCGGGGGTGATCGCGGCGAGCGAGGCGATCTGCAGGAAGTACCCGCGGGACTCCATGAGGACGGGCAGGAACGCCCGGGCCGTCACGGCGCCGCCGATCAGGTTGACCTCGATGACCCGCCGCCAGGAGACCGGGTCGGAGTCCACGAACGGACCACCGGCCGCGACACCGGCGTTGGCGACCACGATGTCGACCTTGCCGAACCGTTCCTTGACCTCGGCCGCGACCCTGGCCATGGCCTCGTGGTCGGTGACGTCGGCGTGCCACCAGTCGGCCTCGGTGTGCAGCCGGCCGGCGACCTCCTTCAGGAGCTCCGGCTCCAGGCCGACGAGCGCGATCTTCGCGCCGCGCGCGGAGAGTTTGCGGGCGAGGAGTTCGCCGACCCCGCGGGCTCCTCCGGTGACGACCGCCACCTGTCCTTCCAGGCTCACCCTGCTCATGCCCCTGCCTCCTCCTTCTCCTCGGCGTTGTCCCCGGCGCCCAGGTAGGTGAGCGTCAGTTCGCGGATCTGCGCCGTGACGGCCTCGGGGGCCTCCACCGGCGTCATGTGCCCCATGCCGGCCAGTTCGACCAGCCCGGTGCAGTGCGGCAGGGCGGCCGCCAGCGCGCGGGAGTGCCGGGGCGGCGTCAGCCGGTCGGCTGTGCCCACGAGAACCGCCACGGGCATCCGCAGCTCCCGTACGTCCGCCTCGACGTCGAGTCCGGCGAGGACCCGCGACCAGCCGTGCCGGACCGCGCGCGGGCAGGCGTGGACGATCCGGGCACACGCGTCGACCCGGTCGGGCGCCGAACCGGGCCCCATCGTCGCGTACTTGAGGATCCTCTTCGACAGGGGCGTGACCGGGCCCAGCGGCGCCTTCGACCCGAGGATCGAGCGGGTCAGCCGGGTCCGCACCCGGCCGGGGCCCAGCGGTACGACGAGGGCCTCGGCCGTGAGCCGCGAGGGCCCGGTCGAGCAGAGCAGGCCCGCGGCGGCGTGCTGCCGGACCAGCGGGCGCCGGGCCGCGGCCATGATCGTCATGCCGCCCATGGAGTGTCCGGCGAGCACCGCCCGCTCGCCGGGGCCGAGGACGGCCGCCAGCACGGCCTCCAGGTCGTCCGCGAGCGCCTCCGCGGAGTATCCGGCCGCCCGGTCCAGCGGCTCGGGCGAACCGCCGTGCCCGCGCTGGTCGTAGGCGATGACCCGGTGGTCGACGGCGAGGGCCCGTATCTGCGCGTCCCAGAAGCGGATGGAGCAGGTCCAGCCATGGGCGAGGACGACCGCGGGGGCGCCCTCGGGGCCGTACACCTCGACCCGTATCCGGGAGCCGTCGGCGGAGGTGACGGTCAGCTCGCGCGGGCTCACTGGACCGCCTCCTTCTCGCGGACGGAGGCGGACGCCGAGGAGGCGTCGCGGCCGCCGGTCGCGCCGACATCCTGTGCCTGCGGCTTCGCGGGGGCGCGCAGCACCTCGTACTCGGACAGGTCCACGGCCCGCGTCTGGCGCCGGAACTCCGCGGTGGTGCCCGGCCACAGGGTGGTGTTGCGGCCGTTGGCGTCGAGGTACCAGCTCTCGCAGCCGCCCGCCTTCCACACGGTCCGCTCCATCCGGGACTGCACGCGGCGGTTCCAGGCGCCGACGGCGGAGGGCCGGGCGGCGAGGGCGGCGCGCCCGCCGAGGACATCGAGCTGGCGCAGGTAGTCGGCCATGTAGTTCAGCTGGGACTCGATCATCAGGATCATCGAGGAGTTCCCGAGGCCGGTGTTGGGGCCGATGATCGTCATCCAGTTGGGGAAGCCGGCGGCGGTCGCGCCGCGCAGCGCCTCCATGCCGTCCTTCCAGTGCTCGGCGAGGGAGCGGCCGTCCGCGCCGATGACCCGCGGGGCGATCGGCATGTCGGTGACGTGGAAACCGGTGCCGAAGATGATCGCGTCGACCTCGGTCTCGGTCCCGTCGGCGGCGACCACGACGTTCCCCCGGACCTCCTTCAGACCGGAGGCGACGACGTCGACGTTGGGCTGGGCGAGCGCCGGATAGTACGCGTTGGAGAGCAGGATCCGCTTGCAGCCGAGGCGGTACGAGGGGGTCAGCCGGGCCCGCAGCGCCGGGTCCTTGATCGACCGGGCGATGTTGGCCTTCGCGAGCCGCTCGACCAGGCCGAGCTCGTTGGGCCGCTTGGTGAAGGCGCTGACCTGGAGCTCCCGGATGCCCCACAGGATGCCGCGGCGGGCGGTCGCGGTGAACGGCAGCTGCCGGTGCAGCCAGCGCTCGGGGCCGCTGATGGCCCGGTCCACGCGGGGCATGACCCACGGGGGCGTGCGCTGGAGGAGGGTGAGCCGACCGACCTTCGGCTGGATGGACGGGACGATCTGAATGGCGGAAGCGCCGGTTCCGATCATGGCGACGCGCTTGCCGGTGAGGTCGTAGTCGTGGTCCCAGCGGGCGGAGTGGAAGACCTTGCCGGGGAAGTCGGCGAGCCCGGGGATGTCGGGGATCTTGGGGTCGGAGAGCGGCCCGGTGGCGGAGACGACGACGTCGGCGGAGAAGGAGCCGCCACTCGTCTCGATCTCCCAGCGCAGCTCGTCCCCGTTCCACGCCATCTTCGTGACCTCGTGGTTCAGCCGCAGGTGCGGCCGGATCCCGAAGGTGTCGGTGACGTGCTCCAGGTACGCGCGGATGTGCTGCTGGCCGGAGAAGGTGCGGGGCCAGTCCGGGTTGGGCGCGAAGGAGAAGGAGTAGAGGTGGGAGGGGACGTCGCAGGCGCAGCCGGGGTAGCTGTTGTCCCGCCAGGTGCCGCCCACGGAGTCGGCCCTCTCCAGGACGACGAAGTCGGTGATCCCCTCGCGGCGCAGCCGGACGGCGGCTCCCAGTCCGCCGAATCCCGATCCGATCACCGCCACCCGTACGTGCTCGTGCTTCGCCATGCCGCCTCCCGTGCGCCCGGCCAAGATTACGCCAGCAATCACTGGCACAATCGGGACTGTAGAGCAGCGGCATACCGAGCGGTAGGGGTGGAGCCAGGGAAAGTTACCGGCGGTACAACATAGGCTGGCGGGCGTGGCAGAACGATCAGGGGAACAGGCGGACACGGCCGGGACGCCCGGGGCGGCGGGGGCGGACGCGACGCCGGGGCCCGGCACCGAAGCCGCGCCGGCACCGGGCTCCGGGGCGGGCGCCGGGGCGCAGGGCGAGAGCGGAAGCGCCCCGCGCGAGTACCGCATGGCCGACCTGGCCGCCGCGGCCGGCATCACCGTGCGCACCCTGCGCTTCTACCGTGAGCGCGGTCTGATCCCCCCGCCCCGCCGCGAGGGCCGCATCGCCTGGTACGACGACCGCCACCTGGCTCGCCTGCGCACCATCGCCGCCCTGCTGGAGCGCGGTCACACCCTGAACGGCATCGCCGACCTCACCACCGCCTTCGAGTCCGGTCGCAACGTCGGCGAGGTCCTCGAACTCGGCACGCCCACCGAAGAGGAACCGGTCCGCCTCACCCCGGAGGAGCTCGCCGACCACTTCGCCGGCGAGGTCACCCCGGAGAACCTCGCCGCCGCCCTCGACCTCGGCTACCTCGCCACCGACGGGGAGGACATCGTCCACGTCAGCCGCCGCCTCCTCGACGTCTCCTCCGCCCTCGTCCGCGAGGGCGTCCCGCTCGCCGCCGTCCTGGAGGCGGGCGGACGGGTCCGCGAGCACGCCGAGGCGCTCGCCGAGCTCTTCACCGACCTCCTCGGCACGTACGCCGGCCGGGAGGACATCCAGCGGCTGCGCCCGCTGGCCAAGAGCGTCGTGGAGGCGGAACTCTCCCTCGCCCTGGACCGGCGGCTGCGCGAGAGCCAGTGACACGCCGCCCGGCACGGGCGGCCGGCTCGCGCCCTGCGGCTGCGGGCGCGGCGGTGAGGCGCGCGGACGACGGCCGGGCGCGGCGGTGAGGCGCGCGGACCGACGGCCGGGCGCGGTCGGGGCGCCGGGCGCCGGTCCGGGGGCCGGGCGACGGGCGGGAATCCGGGGGCCGGTCAGGGCGCCGGTCCGGGGGCCGGGGCCAGTCGGGAATCCGGGGGCCGGTCAGGGCGCCGGGCGCCGGCCCGGGATGCGGCGGCGATGCCGCCACTGCCCGGGCTGGGCGCCGCCGCCGGTGCGAGCGCCGGCGGGCGAGGTGGCTACAGCCCGGGGCCGAGCGCGTAGACGGCGGTCACGGGCGCGTGGTCGCTCCAGCGTTCGCCATGGGTGGCGGCCCGCTCGACGTACGCCTTGAGGGCCCGGCCCGCGAGGCCGGGCGTGGCGATCTGGTAGTCGATGCGCCAGCCGCTGTCGTTGTCGAAGGCGCGGCCGCGGTAGGACCACCAGGAGTACGGGCCGTCCTGGTCGGGGTGGAGGGCGCGGACGACGTCGACGTAGCCGCCGTCGCCCTCGGCGAGGACGCGGCTCAGCCACGCCCGCTCCTCCGGGAGGAAGCCGGCGTTCTTCTGGTTGGCGCGCCAGTTCTTGAGGTCGGCCTCGCGGTGGGCGATGTTCCAGTCGCCGCAGACGACGACCTCGCGGCCGTCGGCTGCGGCCCGCTCCTTGAGCTCCTTCAGGTAGGGCAGGAAGGCGTCCATGAAGCGGACCTTCTCGTCCTGCCGCTCGGTGCCGACCTCGCCGGAGGGCAGGTAGAGGCTGGCGACGGTGACGCCGGGCAGGTCGGCCTCGATGTAGCGGCCGCTGCCGTCGAACTCGGCCGAGCCGAAGCCGACGCGTAGGGCGTCGGGCTCGCGCCGCGTGTAGAGCGAGACGCCGGCGCGGCCCTTGGCGGCGGCGGGCGCGTGGGCGGTGAACCAGCCCTCGGGGGCACGGACGGCGTCCGGCAGCTGCGCCTCCTCGGCGCGTACCTCCTGGAGGCAGACCACGTCGGAGGTGGTCCCGGCCAGCCACTCCACGAAGCCCTTCTTGGCGGCGGCCCGGAGACCATTGACATTCACGGACGTCACAGTGAGCATCCCGGGAGAATACCGACACAGGCAATCGCACAGATGTACGATGCTCTGCATGGATATTCGCCCCATGCCCTTCGACGACCCCGATGCGGTCAAGCTCAACGACGCCGTCCAGCTCGAATACGCCGAGCGGTACGGGGACGAGGACGGCGATGGTGAGGGCGATCTCACACCCCTGGACGCCTCGATGTTCGTCCCGCCGCGGGGCCTCTACCTGATGGCGTACGACCCGCTGGGCCGCCCGGTCGCCACGGGCGGCTGGCGCACCCAGGACGCCAACGACGAAGGCTACTCCGACGGCGACGCCGAGCTGAAGCGGATGTACGTGGTGCCGGAGGCGCGCGGCCTGGGCCTGGCCCGCCGGATCCTGGCGGCCCTGGAGGCCGACGCCCGCGCCGCGGGGCGGGTGCGCATGGTCCTGGAGACGGGCACGGCCCAGCCGGAGGCCATCGGCCTCTACACCTCCTGCGGCTACGAGCCGTGCGCGAAGTTCGGCTACTACCGGGAGTACCCGAACAGCCGCTGCTACGCGAAGGCGCTCTGAGCCGCCGAGACCGCGGGGCGGGCCCCTGCGACCGCCGGGGCAACCGGACCGCCGGGCGGCCCTTGCGACCGCCGGGGCCACCGGGCGGTCGCGGGCCGCCTGACCGTCGGGCCGCCGGGGCCGCCTGACCGCCTGGCCCCGAAGTCACCGGACCACCGAGCCCTGGGGCCATCGCCCCGCCGGGCCCGACGGGGCCACCGGGCCACCGGGCCACCGGGCCACCGGGCCACCGGGCCACCGGGCCACGCGAGTGTCGCGTGACGCGGTCCTGACAAATTCCTCCCGTTCTGGCACGCTGCCTCACGCACGTCGATCCGCACCGTTCTCGTTCCCCCACCTGCCCCAGGCAGAAGGAGACCTGCGTGAGACGCCATCGCATCGCCACAGCCGTCCTGTTGTCCGTCGGCGCCCTGTTCGCCGGAGCGCTGACGACCACCGGGACGGCCCAGGCGGCCGGAGACACCGGCCACTCGTTCTCCGCCTCCGCCCAGCGCGAGGCCGCGAGCTTCTGGACCGCCGATCGCATGCGGTCGGCCACCCCCCTCGACCTGACGGCCGCCCCCGGCGCCGTGCGCCAGGTCGCCCGCTCGGCCACTCCGACGACGATCGCCCCGACCACCGCCACGGCCGCTTCGCCGTCCGCCGTCTCCCCCGCCGCCTTCCCGCAGGCGGGCGGCGCGTGGACGGGCGGCGGCGCGGTGGTGAAGACCTCGGGCCGCGTCTTCTTCACCTTCCAGGGCCGTACGGCCTCCTGCTCCGGCAACGCGGTCACCAGCCAGAACGCCAGCACGGTCATCACGGCCGGCCACTGCGTGAAGTACCAGGGCTCCTGGCACACCAACTGGGTCTTCGTCCCCGCGTACGACAACGGCAGCGCCCCCTACGGGCAGTGGACGGCGACGAAGACCCTGACGACCCCGCAGTGGGAGGCGAGCGAGGACATCAACTACGACGTCGGCGCCGCGGTCGTCGCCCCGCTGAACGGCCGGACCCTCACCTCGGTCACCGGCGCCCAGGGCATCCAGTTCAACGGCGGCTACAACAAGGCGATGTACGCCTTCGGTTTCCCGGCGGCCTCCCCGTACGACGGCTCGAAGCTCGTCTACTGCTCGGGGAACTCCTCCAAGGACTTCCTCTTCTCCCAGGACCACGGCCTCGCCTGCAACATGACGGGCGGCTCCAGCGGCGGCCCCTGGTTCACCTCCTTCAACGAGGCGACGGGCACGGGCCTCCAGGTCTCGGTGAACAGCTTCGGCTACACCTTCCTGCCCAACCGCATGTTCGGCCCGTACTTCGGCACGGACGCGCAGAACCTCTACAACAAGGCGCAGGCGTCCTGACGCTCTGACCGCCTGAGGACCGACCCTTCGCCGCCGCCCCTGAGCAGCCACCTGGGTCCCTCGCAAACGACGAGATCCCGCCCGATCTTGCGATCGGACGGGATCTCGTGTGTCTGTGGACCTGTGGGGATTTGAACCCCAGACCCCCTCGATGCGAACGAGGTGCGCTACCAGACTGCGCCACAGGCCCTTGCGACGTGTGAAACATTAGCATCCCCACCGGCGAAGTTGGAAATCCGTTCCTTCGCAGGTCAGCCGGGGGCCGTCGCGGGCCCCCGGCCGGGGTCACTCGTTGGCCGCGCGGGGGCGGTCGTCGTCCGCGTACTGGTCGAAGAGCGGGGTGCGGCCGTGGTCGCGGCGGGGGCGGGGCGGGGCGGTGCGCTGGCGGGGGGCCGGGGTGGGCGGCGGGGTCGGGTCGGCGGCCGTGGAGGAGCGGGCCGAGCTCCAGGTCTCCGGGTCCGTGATGTCGACGCCGCCCGAGGCGCGCGGGGCGACCGGGGCGGTGACGTACGTGGGGAGCGGGACCGGGACCGGCTCCCAGCTGTCGCCGCGGGCCGGACCGCGGTCGCGCTGCTGGTCCACCCACTCCGCGTGGTCCGTCTGCTCCACCAGAGCACGGCGGTCCGCCTCCTGCGGGGAGACGGCCGACGAGGGCGCCGGGGCCGGGGCGGCGGGCTCCGGTTCGGCGGCCGGGGCGGGGCGGCGGCTCTCGCGCAGCCGGGCCGCGGCGGCCTCGGCGTTGCGGCGGTCCATCACGTAGACGAAGCGCCGCCGCTCCTGCACGCGCAGGTAGACGATGTACGAGCTCAGGAGCACGGCCGGCACGGCCGGGGCCCACAGGAAGGCGAGCCCGCCGACGGCCGCGACGACGGCGCCGACGGTGAAGGCGAGGAAGAGGATGACGGTGGTGCGCCGGCGACGGGCGAGGACCTTGCCTCTGCGGGCCCGCTCGGCCGCGGCGCTGGAACCGCGTCGTACCGGGGCGGGCGCGGGTGCCGGGGCGGGCGCCGGTGCCGGTTCGGGGATCTCCAGGCGGGCTTCCGTCCTGGCCGCGGGCGCGCAGAAGTCCCGGACGTCGACCGAGCTCAGATGCTCCGTCTCCGCGTCCGGGTCCACGTCGGGCGCCGCGCCGTCCACCGCCCGGCCCCGGTCCCTGAGCTCCTTGGCGTAACGGCGCTCCATGCCCGCCCGTCCGGACAGCAGCCGGATGGCGGTGCTGAAGCGTTCCGTCGGACGGGCCTCGTTCAGCTCGTCCTGCCTGCGGAGCCACATCGGCACCAAGTAGGCGGCCCAGGCCCCGACGATGACTGCGTAGATGAGGCCGCTGCTGCTCACGCCTCACACGGTAGAGGGGTTCGGGTGAGGGCATCGGCCAATTGGACCGGTGTGTCGCACGATCTGGCTGATATCACTGAACTTTTTTGTGATTGTTCAGATCGATTGACGCCCAACTACCGAATAAATTCGAACACTTATTGGAATAAGCGGTCAGGTGGCGGGATGCTGGCGCCGCGCCTGGTGCCAGCGGCGCACCAGCCCCTCCGGCACCTCCTCCGCCGTCAGGGCGAAGACCAGATGGTCGCGCCAGGCACCGTCGATGTGGAGGTACCGGGGCCGCAGCCCCTCCTCCCGGAATCCCAATTTCTCCACGACCCGCCGCGAAGGGCCGTTCTCCGGGCGAATGCAGACTTCCATCCGGTGCAGGCCGACGTTACGGAAACAGTGGTCGACGGCGAGCGCGACGGCCGTCGGCATGACGCCCCGCCCCGCCACCTCGCTGTCCACCCAATACCCCACGTGGCCCGAGCACATCGACCCCCAGGTGATCCCCGCCACCGTCAACTGGCCGACCAGGCGCCCCTGGTACTCGATCACGAACGGCAGCATCCGGCCCGCGTTCGCCTCCGCCCGCAGATGGCGCACCATCTGACGGTACGTGGGGCGCTGCGCCACCGGTCCGCCGGGCGCGGGCGGCGGCACCGTCGCCTCCCACGGCCTCAGCCAGTCCCGGTTGCGCCGGTTCACCTCGCGCCAGGCCCGGTGGTCGCGCATCTTTATCGGGCGGAGCAGCACATCGCCGTCCACCAGGACCACGGGCCAGGACGGAATCATGACTCCGGGCCCGCTTCCGGCACGGGTCTGGGGTGATCACCGCCGCGGATCTGGTCGACGGCGTGGCGCAGCAGCGGCTCCAGGACCGCGAGCCCGTCGCGCACCCCGCCCGTCGAACCGGGCAGGTTCACGATCAGGGTGCCCCGCGCGACCCCGGCGAGACCGCGGGAGAGCGCCGCCGTGGGCACCTTCTCCCGGCCGTACGCGCGGATCGCCTCGGGAATGCCGGGGATCTCCCGGTCCAGGACGCGCCGGGTGACCTCGGGGGTCTCGTCGGTGGGCGAGATGCCCGTACCGCCGGTGGTGACGATCACGTCGTAACCCGCCGCGATCCCGGCCCGCAGCGCCGCCTCGACCGGTGCCCCGTCCGGGACGACCTGCGGGCCGTCCGCGGCGAAGCCCATGCGCCGCAGGGCCTCGGTGATGAGCGGGCCGCCCTTGTCCTCGTAGACGCCGGCCGCGGCCCGGTTGGAGGCGGTGACGACCAGGGCGCTGTAGGGGGCGAGCAGGCCGCCGCCGACGTCGTTGCCCAGTGCCGCCGGCGCGTGCTGCTCGGGCTCGTGCCCGCCGTGCCCGTGCCCGTCGTGCTCGTGGGCCCCGGCCACCTTGCCCGCGCGCGTCACGACGCGCTCCGCGTCCAGTGGCCGGACTTGCCTCCGGTCTTCTCCTCCACCCGTACGTCGGAGATGACCGCGCCCTTGTCGACCGCCTTCACCATGTCGACGACGGTCAGCGCCGCCACGGACACGGCCGTCAGGGCCTCCATCTCCACGCCGGTGCGGTCCGTGGTCTTCACCGTGGCCAGGATCTCCACCGCGTCGTCGGCGACCGTCAGGTCCAGCGTGACGCCCGAGACGGCCAGCGGGTGGCAGAGCGGGATGAGGTCCGGGGTCTTCTTCGCGCCCATGATCCCGGCGATGCGGGCGGTGGCGAGCGCGTCGCCCTTCGGCACGCCCTCGCCGCGCAGCAGCTCGATCACGCGCGGCGAGACCAGGACGCGTCCACTGGCCCGCGCGGTGCGGGCCGTGACGTCCTTGCCGGAGACGTCGACCATGCGGGCCGCCCCCGCCTCGTCGATGTGGGTGAGTCCTTGCTGCGTGCTCATGGCGGTGACACTCCCGGTCGCTGTGTGGGACGACACCGTACCCCCACCATGGCCCGCTCAGCCGAGGAGGACCACTTCGAGCTCCGTGCCGGGCTCCACCGCGGTCACCTCCTCCGGTACGACGAGCAGCGCGTCCGCGTGGGCGAGGGCCGCGATCAGGTGGGATCCGGAGCCGCCCACAGGGGTGACGGTGCCCGATTCGGCGTCGTACGTCCCGCGCAGGAACTGGCGCCGGCCCTCCGGCGAGGACAGCGGCCGGTCGGCCCCCAGCACGGCGCGGACCCGGGGCCGCCGGCTGTCGGGCCGGTCGGCCAGGCCCATCAGGGCGCGGATCGCGGGGCGCACGAAGAGCTCGAAGGACACATAGGAGGAGACCGGGTTGCCCGGCAGTGCCAGCAGCGGGATGTGGTCGGGGCCGATCATGCCGAAGCCCTGCGGCTTGCCCGGCTGCATCGCCAGCTTGCGGAAGTCGACCTCGCCGTCCGCCGTCAGCGCCTCCTTCACCACGTCGTACGCCCCCACGCTGACGCCGCCCGTGGTGACGATCAGGTCGGCGCGGATCAGCTGGTCGTCGATGGCCGCGCGCAGCGACTCGGCGTCGTCGGCGACGGCCGGGACCCGGTAGGCGAGGGCTCCGGCGTCGCGGGCGGCGGCGGCGAGGGCGAAGCTGTTGGAGTCGTAGATCCGGCCCTCGGTCAGCGGCTCGCCGGGCTGGGTGAGCTCGCTTCCGGTGGAGATCACGACCACCCGCGGGCGGGGACGCACCCGCACGGTGCCGCGGCCGATCGCCGCGAGCAGGCCGATCTGCGGCGGTCCGAGGAGCGTGCCGGCCGCCAGGGCCAGCTCGCCCGCGCTGACGTCGCTGCCCCGGGCGCGGACGTGGGCGCGGGCCTCGGCGGCGCGGTGGACGCGGACCTCACCGGCCGCGCCCTCGGGTGCCGCACTGGCCGGGCGCATGGCGCCGGCCGCGCCATCGCCCGTACCGCCGTCGGTCCATTCGACGGGGACGACGGCCTCGGCGCCGGGCGGCAGCGGGGCACCGGTCATGATGCGGGCGGCCTGGCCGGGGCCGACCTCGGGCAGTCCGCCGGCTCCCGCCGCCACGTCGCCGATCACGGTCAGGACGGCGGGGAACTCCTCGCTCGCCCCGGCCACGTCGGCGACCCGCACCGCGTATCCGTCCATGGAGCTGTTGTCGAAGGGCGGCAGGGCGACCGGCACCGTGACGTCCTCGACGAGGACGCATCCCTGGGCGTCGGGCAGCTGGAGCTCGATGGGTTCGAGCGGGGCGACCGCCGCCAGGATGTCGTCGAGGTGCTCGTCGACGGACCACAGGCCGCGGGCCGGGCCCGCGCAGGGGTCGCCGGGCCCCTCGCCGGAGTGGCCGTGGGCCGACGGTGCCGTACCGCTGCTGCTCAAGGTGCTACATCCCCTCGCTGACATAACTGCGGAGCCAGGTCCGGAAGTCCGGCCCCAGGTCTTCACGTTCGCACGCCAGTCTGACAATGGCACGCAGATAGTCGCCACGGTCTCCGGTGTCGTAGCGGCGGCCCTTGAAGACGACGCCGTGGACGGGTCCGCCGACCCGCTCGTCCTGGACGAGCTTCTGCAGGGCGTCGGTCAGCTGGATCTCGCCGCCGCGGCCGGGCCCGGTCTCCCGCAGTATGGCGAAGACGGCCGGGTCGAGGACGTAACGGCCGATGACGGCGAGGTTGCTGGGCGCCTCGGCCGGCTCCGGCTTCTCCACCAGGCCCGTCACCTTCACCACGTCCGACTCGGTGGTCGGGCCGACGGCGGCGCAGCCGTAGAGGTGGATCTGCGCGGGGTCGACCTCCATGAGCGCGATCACGCTGCCGCCGAACCGTTCACGCACCTCGACCATGCGGGCCAGCAGCGGGTCGCGCGGGTCGATCAGGTCGTCGCCGAGGAGGACGGCGAACGGCTGGTCGCCGACGTGCGGGGCGGCGCACAGCACCGCGTGGCCGAGGCCCCGGGGGGCGCCCTGGCGCACGTAGTGCATGGTGGCCAGGTCGTTGGACTCCCGGACCTTGGCGAGGCGTTCCTCGTCGCCCTTGCGGGCCAGCGCCTCCTCGAGCTCGTAGTTCCGGTCGAAGTGGTCCTCGAGCGGCCGCTTGTTGCGGCCGGTGATCATCAGGACGTCGGAGAGTCCGGCCGCGACGGCCTCCTCCACGACGTACTGGATCGCCGGCTTGTCCACGACCGGCAGCATCTCCTTCGGCGTCGCCTTCGTGGCCGGGAGAAACCGGGTGCCGAGGCCGGCGGCGGGGATGACAGCCTTGGTGAGGGACGGCGTCTGAGTCATGCGGAGCACCCTAGCCGTTCGGTATGGGAAGGAATACGGGGAAAGCGGTGGGATGGCCGGGATGCCCTCGGCTTCGCCCGTCTCCCGCGGTCTCCTCCGCTCTCGTACCGCTCCCGCCCGATCGCAGAGGAACCCGAGCCGCCGTGACTGCCCATGAGCGTGAGGAATCGTCAGAGAAGGCGCTGTTGCGCCGTGCCCTGCTGACCGCCCGTGCCGCGCTGACCGCCGAGGACACCGAGCGTGCCGCGGGGCTGCTCGCGGACCACGCTCTGGAGCTCGCCGAGCTGGCGGACGCGGGGACGGTGGCGGCGTACGTCTCGGTGGGGCGTGAGCCGGGCACGCGTGCGCTGCTCGACACGCTGCGCGCGCGGGGCGTACGGGTCCTGCTGCCGGTGCTGCTGCCGGACAACGACCTGGACTGGGCACCGTACGAGGGGGCCGGGTCGCTGGCCAGGGCGGGCCGGGGGCTGCTCGAACCGGTCGGAGCGCGGCTGGGGCCCGAGGCCGTCGTCGGGGCGGACGCGGTGCTGCTGCCGGGGCTCGCGGTCGACGGGCGCGGGATGCGTCTGGGCCGGGGCGGCGGCTCGTACGACCGGGTCCTCGCCCGGCTCTCCCGGGCGGGCGCCGATCCGGCGCTGGTGGTGCTCCTGTACGCGAACGAGGTGGTCCCGCGGGTCCCGGAGGAACCGCACGACCACCCCGTGCACGCGGTGGTGACCCCGGAGTGGGTCCGGCGCTTCGAGCGCTGAGAGCCGGCGCCGGCGCCCGGAGGGCAGGCGGCGAGGGCCTGCCCGGGGCCCGGCGCCGAGCGGCCTGCCGGGAGTCCGGCGCCGAGCGGCCTGCCCGGGGTCCGGCGCCGAGGGGCCTGTCGGGGCCTGCGTCGAGCGGCCTGCCCGGGTCCGGCGCCGAGCGGCCTGCCCGGGTCCGGCGCCGAGCGGCCTGCCCGGGTCCGGCGCCGAGCGGCCTGCCCGGGTCCGGCGCCGAGCGGCCTGCCCGGGTCCGGCGCCGAGCGGCCTGCCCGGGTCCGGCGCCGAGCGGCCTGCCGGGAGTCCGGCGCCGGGGTCGTCCCAGGTCCGGCGCCGGGTCCCCTACGGCTGGAGCGTCAGGGTCTCCCGGGTGGCGGCTTCCACGGCCGCCTTCCCGTAGGCCCAGTCGAGCAGCTCGCCCTTCGCCCACAGCTCCGTCTGGTCGGTGTAGTTGCTGTGGAAGGCGTGGCCCGAGGCGCCGCTGAGGTTGATCCAGCGGGACCTGTCCCAGTCGCCGACGTTGACGACCATGCGCATCGACGGCACCCAGATCACCTCGTAGCCGCCGGCCGCGTTCCAGCCGGTCGCGTTGACCGCGGCCTCGCCGCCGCCCAGGTTCCACGGGCCGCGGTTGAGGAGCGACTGGACGAAGCCGGGGCCCGCGGTGCCGAGGGTCTGGTTCTCCAGGGTCAGCTGGTGCAGCCGGCCCCAGCTCCAGGTGGAGACGTCCTTGCCGAGCTTGGCGGTCAGCTCCCAGCGGGCGTCCTTCATGGCCTGGGCGAGCAGCTGGTCACGGGTCTCGGTGGGGGCGTTGAGCCGGTCGCCCGGCGTCTTCCACCACTCGTTCTTCTCCTGCTTGAGGAGCGGGCGGACCACCTCGTACCAGCGGTCGCCGCCGTCCGGCTGCGCGGAGTCGGGGGCGCGCTCGCCGCACTCGCGGACCGGCTTGTTCTGCTCGTCGACGGGGGCGGTGGAGTCGGCCAGGCGGACGGTGATGCACTCGCCCTTGACGCGCAGTTCCTTGGGCAGCTTCTCCCCGAAGGCGAGCTTGAGGACGTTGCGCCAGACGGCGTTGAAGTACGCGGCGGCGGCCGAGTCGGGCTCCTGGGTGTAGTCCCAGCCCTCGAGCAGCTTCTGCGCCTCGCGGACCTGCGGGTCGGCGATGTCGATCTTCAGCAGGAGGGGGTTGAGGAGGGTCGCGATCTCGCTGCGGTTGTCCATCTGCATGGTCCGCATGTCGTCCGGCGAGATCTTCCCGCCGTCCTTGGTCTTCGACTCGATGAGGTCGTGGATGCGCTGGCTGCGCGAGCCGTAGCCCCAGTCACGGGTGAGCAGGTGGGGGTACTTCTTCTCGTCGACGACGGCCTGGTTGGCGGTGACGATGTAGCCGCGCTCGGGGTCGTACTCGTAGGGCAGCTCGTCGAAGGGGATGTAGCCCTTCCAGTCGTACGAGGAGTCCCAGCCCGGCGCGGGCAGGGTGCCGTCGTAGCCCTTGGCCTTGGTGCGGACGGGGATCTTGCCGGGCGCCTGGTAGCCGATGTGGCCCGCGGTGTCGGCGTAGATCAGGTTCTGGGAGGGGACCTCGAAGTTCTTGGCGGCGGCCCGGAAGCTCTTGAAGTCCTTGGCGCGGTTGAGTTCGAAGACGGCGTCCATCGACTTGCCGGGCTGCAGGGCGGTCCAGCGCAGGGAGACGCCGTAGCCGGTGCCGCGGTCGGGGGCGGCGTTGCCGACGGGGGCCTTCTGGCCGACCTTCTCCAGCTCGGTGGAGCGGTCGGAGAGCAGCGGCCCGTGTTCGGTGGCGCGGACGGTGATGGTGCGGTTCCCGCCGCCGGCGACCTTGATGGTCTCCTCGCGGGTCGTGAACGGCTTGACCTTGCCGTCGACGACATAGCCGTCGGTGCCGATCTTCTCCAGGTAGAGGTCGGTGACGTCGGCACCGAGGTTGGTGAAGCCCCAGGCGATGGAGTCGTTGTGTCCGATGATCACGCCGGGCGTGCCGGAGAAGGTGTAGCCGGCGACGTCGTAACGGCAGGTGGCCGAGACGGTGCGGCAGTGCAGGCCCATCTGGTACCAGAGGGACGGCAGCATCGGGGCGAGGTGCGGGTCGTTGGCGAGCAGCGGCTTGCCGGAGGTCGTGTACCTGCCCGAGACCACCCAGGAGTTCGAGCCGATGCCGTTGCCGTTGGGGCCGAGGAGGGCCGGGATCTCGTCGAGGGTGTCGGAGAGCGCGGCGAGCTGGGACTGGACGCCCTGGGCGGCGTCGCCACCGCCGCCGGTGGTCCCGTCGGTGTCCTCGGCCTCGGCCGCCGGGTCGAACTTGCCGGTGATCTTGTCGACGGCGCCCTTGTCGACGATCGGCTGGTGCAGTTCGTACGGGTAGCCGGGGTAGAGGTCCTTGATCTGGGCGGAGGTCAGCCGGCTGGTCATGAGGGAGCGGTCGATCTCGTCCTGCATGTTGCCGCGCAGGTCCCAGGCCATGGCCTTGAGCCAGGCCACGGAGTCCACCGGGGTCCACGGCTCGATGGCGTAGTCGTTGCTGAAGGCCAGGGCCGCGTACTCGACGGAGATGTCGGAGGGGTCCCGGTCCTTGAGATAGGCGTTGACACCCTCGGCGTATGCCTGGAGGTTCTTCTTGGTCTCCGCCGACAGGACCTTGTCGTACTCCTGCTGCGCGACGCGGCGCCAGCCCAGCGTACGCAGGAAGGCGTCGGTGCCCACCTGGCTCTTGCCGAACATCTCCGAGAGGCGGCCGGCCGTCATGTGACGGCGGACGTCCATCTCGTAGAAGCGGTCCTGCGCCTGGACGTAGCCCTGGGCGCGGAAGAGGTCGGCCTCGTTGTCGGCGTAGATCTGCGGGACGCCGTGGGCGTCGCGTTTGACCTCGACCGGGCCGGTGAGCGCGTCGATCCGGATGGTCCCCGTGGTCTGCGGGAACGAACCCCGGACGGTGCTGACGCCCCAGTACGCCCCGTATCCGACGCCCGCGACCAGAGCGAGGACCAGGACGAGGACGATCAGGCGGGCACGCCGCCCCTTCTTCTTGGCGGGGGGCGCGGTCGTGTTGGAGGGCATCGCTGTCCTTCGAGGGGCAGGGTGGTCCTGGAGTACGGGAGCAACCTTAGGCGCAGCGTCCCGGGGGCCCGGACGCGGTGTCAGGAAGAGAACCGTACTGATGCGCACTGGCGTGCGATCGGACACCAAGGAGGCGTCAAGAAAGCGTTAAAGATTAGGTAAGGTAACGAAGTGTGGTGGCTGGAGGAACGATCCGGCCGTCGATTCACGTCATATGCCCACACCATGTGCCGACGCATGCATGTGCCGTCACCATGCAAGGGGAAGGAACGGCCACTGACTGTCCACCAGCTCAACGAACTCCTGCTCATCTGCTCGCTCGTGCTGCTCATCGCTGTCGCGGCGGTGCGGATCTCGTCCCGGAGCGGGCTTCCGAGCCTTCTGCTCTACCTCGGGATCGGGGTCGCCATCGGGCAGGACGGCATCGGCAACGTCGCCTTCGACAACGCCGAACTGACCCAGGTGATCGGCTATGCCGCACTGGTGGTGATCCTGGCCGAGGGTGGCCTGGGCACCAAGTGGAAGGAGATCAAACCCGCGTTGCCGGCGGCGGCCGTACTGTCGACCGTCGGTGTCGCGGTGAGTGTGGGCGTCACGGCCGCGGCCGCGCACTACCTCGTCGGCCTGGCATGGCAGCAGGCCCTCATCATCGGCGCCGTCGTCTCCTCGACCGACGCCGCCGCCGTGTTCTCCGTCCTGCGCAAGGTGCCGCTGCCCTCCCGGGTCACCGGCGTTTTGGAGGCGGAGTCCGGCTTCAACGACGCACCCGTCGTCATCCTCGTCGTCGCCTTCTCCACCGTCGGCCATGTCGACGCCTGGTACGTGCTCGTCGGCGAGATCGCCCTGGAACTCGCCATCGGCGCCGCCGTCGGCCTCGCCGTCGGCTTCGCCGGCGCCTACGGGCTGCGCCACGTCGCCCTGCCCGCCTCCGGCCTCTACCCCATCGCCGTCATGGCCATCGCCGTGGTCGCCTACGCGGCCGGCGCCATGGCCCACGGCTCCGGCTTCCTCGCCGTCTACCTCGCCTCGATGGTGCTCGGCAACGCCAAGCTGCCGCACGCCCCGGCCAACCGCGGCTTCGCCGAGGGACTCGGCTGGATCGCGCAGATCGGCATGTTCGTCCTGCTCGGCCTGCTCGTCACGCCCCACAAGCTCGTCGACGACTTCTGGCCGGCCATCGTCATCGGCCTCGTCCTCACGGTGGTCGCCCGACCGCTGGAGGTCTACCTCAGTCTCCTTCCCTTCCGCATTCCCTGGCAGGAACAGGCCCTGATGTCCTGGGCCGGCCTGCGCGGAGCCGTCCCCATCATCCTCGCCACCATCCCGATGGTGTCCGGGATCGAGGGCAGCGAACGGATCTTCAACATCGTCTTCGTGCTGGTCGTCGTCTACACCCTGGTCCAGGGCCCGACACTGCCCTGGCTGGCCAAGGCGCTCCGCCTCGGCGACCAGGCCGAGGCCGCCGACCTGGGCGTCGAGTCCGCCCCCCTGGAGCGGCTGCGCGGCCACCTGCTGTCCGTGGCGATCCCGGAGGGCTCCAAGATGCACGGCGTCGAGGTCGCCGAGCTCCGGCTGCCCGCCGGCGCCGCCGTCACCCTCGTCGTTCGGGACGAGAAGAGCTTCGTCCCCGGCCCCGCCACCGTGCTGCGCCGCGGCGACGAACTGCTCGTCGTCGCCACCGACCCGGTCCGGGACGCCGCCGAACGCCGGCTGCGCGCCGTCGGCCAGGGCGGCAAGCTGGCCGGCTGGCTCGGCACCGGCGGCGCCACCGCCGCAGGCGACCGGAACCGCTCCCAGGGCCTCCTCCGGCACCCCCTCAAGGACCGGCCTCGGCGAACATCCGGTTAATCCGAGGCATCAATTCGGGTGCGAGGGCGTTTTCCCAGGCGGGAAGACGCCCTTCCCTGTACCATGAAGGCACACCTGATCGAACCAACTCTGCCTGACGCAGAGCTGGCGCGACCGTATGGCGGCCGAGGCGCCCCCCGCAGTGGGCCCCGGTATCTACCGCAGTTCCGCGCAAGAGGACAGCTCTCGGCGAAGCCGGCACCACCGTGCCCGGGCCCGCTACCAGGCGGCAGAAAGGCAAGGACCGTGGCGTCCACGGTCGTCTCCGAGAAGCGGACCGGCTACGGACAGCTGCTCCGTACCCCCGGTGCGCTCTCCTTCCTCCTCCCGGGCTTCGCCGCCCGGCAGCCGTTCGCGATGCTGACCATCGGCATCGTCCTGCTCGTCCAGCACACCACCGGCTCCTACGGCAGCGCCGGTGCCGTCGCCGCCGCCACCGGCGTCTCCATGGCGCTGTTCGCCCCGCAGAGCGGCAAGCTCGCCGACCGCTTCGGCCAGCGCGCCGTCCTCGTGCCCGGCGTGCTCATCCACACCGCCTCCGTCTCCCTTCTCGTCGCCCTAGCCCTGGCCGGCGCCCCGCTGTGGGCCCTGTTCCTCGCCGCCATCCCCTCCGGCGCCTCCGTGCCGCAGGTCGGCCCGATGGTCCGGGCCCGCTGGGCCGCGAAGCTGGACGGCACGCCCCTGATGCCGACCGCCGCCGCCTTCGAGTCGGTGACGGACGAGTTCACCTTCGTCGTGGGCCCGGTCCTCGCGACCGCCCTGTGCACCGGAGTGCACCCGGCCGCCGGCCTGATCGCCGAGGCCGCGCTCACCCTGGTCGGCGGCCTGTTCTTCGCCGCCCAGCGCCGCACCCAGCCCGCCCACGGCCTGAGCGCCGAGGCCGGCCGGACCGGCGCCGAGCCGCACCGCTCGGCCCTGTCCATCCCGGGCGTCCGGGTCCTCGCCATCGCCTTCCTCGGCATCGGCTCGGTCTTCGGAGGCATGCAGGTCTCGCTCACCGCCTTCACCGAGGAGATCGGCAACCCCGGCGCCAACGGTCTGCTGTACGGCGTCTTCGCCGCCGGCAACATGCTCGCCGGCATCGCCATGGGCGCCATCGCCTGGAAGATCGGCCCCCGCCGCCGCCTGATCCTCGGCTACGCCGGTCTCACCGTCGCCGCCTCCCTTCTCTGGTCCGTGCACTCGGTCCTGCTGCTCGGCGCCCTCGGCCTGGTCGTGGGTCTGTGCATCGCCCCGGCCCTGATCACCGGCTACACGATCGTCGAGACCCTGGTCCCGGCCTCCGCCCGCACCGAGGCCTTCACCTGGCTGACCGGCGCCGTGGCGCTGGGCCAGGCCGCGGCCGTCACGGTCGCCGGCCGACTGGCCGACGCCCACGGCGCCAGCACCGGATTCCTGGTGCCGATGGCGGGCACGGTGCTCGCCCTCGTCACCCTGGTCGCCCTCCGCTCGCGGCTGCGCCCCCACATCCCGAGCCGGGTCGCGGCACGTGGTATCGGTCACCGAGTTCCCGTGTCGGTGGACTGAACCCGCGGAATGCGTCACTATGGATCGTCGTTAGCACTCGATGAGTGTGAGTGCCAGGAGGAAGACAAGTGCCGACCTACCAGTACCAGTGCACCGAGTGCGGCGAGGGCCTCGAGGCGGTGCAGAAGTTCACTGATGACGCTCTGACCGAGTGCCCGAGCTGCAAGGGACGCCTGAAGAAGGTGTTCTCCGCGGTCGGCATCGTGTTCAAGGGCTCCGGCTTCTACCGGAACGACAGCCGCGGCTCGTCGTCCAGCAGCTCGCCGGCCTCGTCGAAGTCCTCCTCGGCTTCGTCGTCGTCCTCTTCTTCGTCGGCCTCCTCCTCGGAGTCGTCCACGTCGTCGTCGGCCTCGACCTCGTCGAGCTCCACCTCGGCCGCCTGATCCAGCTCTCTTCGCCCATGCCCTGTCGATCCGATCGGCAGGGCATTCGGCGTTGCTCCGGACGGGGAGACAGCACCTAGGGTGACCGTCATGGCGACCCATATGACGGCCCAGCGGGCGGACTCTTACGCGGACATCGGCGTGATCGGCGGCTCGGGCTTCTACTCCTTCCTGGACGAGGTGACCGAGGTGTCGGTCGACACCCCGTACGGCAGCCCCAGCGACTCCCTCTTCCTCGGCGAGGTCGCCGGCCGGCGGGTGGCCTTCCTCCCCCGGCACGGCCGCGGCCACCACGTGCCGCCGCACCGGATCAACTACCGCGCCAACCTCTGGGCCCTGCGCTCGGTCGGCGTGCGCCAAGTCCTCGGGCCCTGTGCCGTGGGCGGACTGCGCGAGGAGTACGGCCCCGGCACCCTCGTCGTGCCCGACCAGCTGGTCGACCGGACGAAGGCCCGCGCGCAGACCTACTTCGACGGGGAACCGCTTCCGGAGGCGTGGGGCGGCGCCATACCGAACGTGGTCCACATGACCTTCGCCGACCCCTACTGCCCGGAGGGCCGCCGGGTGGCCCTGAAGGCCGCGCGAGGGCGGGGCTGGGAGCCGGTCGACGGCGGCACGCTGGTCGTCGTCGAGGGGCCCCGCTTCTCGACGCGCGCCGAATCGCGCTGGCACGCGGCCGCGGGCTGGTCGGTGGTCGGCATGACCGGCCACCCCGAGGCCGTCCTCGCCCGGGAACTGGGACTCTGCTACACCTCCCTCGCACTCGTGACGGATCTGGACGCCGGTGCGGAGACCGGGGACGGGGTCTCGCACACCGAGGTCCTGCGGGTGTTCGGCGAGAACGTGGGCCGGCTGCGCGACGTGCTCTTCGACGCGGTGGGCGCGCTCCCCTCGACCCTCGACCGGGACTGCCTGTGCACCCGGGCCCACGACGGGTGGGACCTGGGGATCGCACTGCCCTGAGCGACCGGGGCCGGCAGCCGCTCGGACGGCCCGGGCCCCGGGCGACCGTGGGGCGGGCCGCCGGCGTGGACCGGACCGGCTCAAGCGTCGCCGACCGCCCGCCGACGAGGCAATCGCTCGCCCGGGTGAGGAAGTTATGCACAACCGGCCGGTTGTCCACAGGCCCGAGCGGGATCTCGGCGGCTGAGGCACGGTGAACACGGTCCGCCGGACGGTCCGGCGAACGACCCGTGTTCACGACAGGCGGTTGCGCTCATGACCACACACTCCTGCTTCCCCCACACCCGCACCTCCGTGCCCACGCCGTGCGGAGTGCCGCAGTTCGATCCGCTGCGCGTGCGCGGCGGAAGGCTGCGGCTGCGCCGGGCGCTGCGCCGCCGGCGGCGGACGCCGGCGGCTGTGCTGGCGATGACGGCGGCCGCGCTGGCGGCGACGGGCGTCGCGGGTGCCGACGACCCCGTGCCGCAGCCGCCCCCGCCGTCCGCGCGAGAGCCGCAGCGGGCGGCTGCGGCCCCACGGCTCGTGGCGGCCCCGGTGCGGATCGCCGACGCGGCGACCGTGCGGCTGCTGCGGCCCGGCGACCGCGTGGACGTGATCGCCGCGCCGCACTCGCCGGCCGGCCCGGCGGGCGAGGCCCGTGTGGTGGCCTCGGCCGCCCGGGTGGCCGAAGTGCCGCGGGCGGGCGAGACTCGTCCGGACGGCGGGGCGTTGGTCGTCCTGTCCGTACCGCGGTCGACGGCCACGGCTCTCGCCGGTGCGGGTCTCACGTCCCAACTGGCGGTGACACTGTGCTGATTCGCACGGACGGCCTGTCAAGTAACCGTCCCGTGTGTACGGATTGGACGCCTCTGCGCCGCGCGCGGCGTAATGGCTCCGCACACTGCACACGCGACGAAAGGCACCTTGGTGGCCGAGAAGAAGGAAAGTCTGCTGGAAGGCTTCAAAGCCTTCCTGATGCGCGGGAACGTGATCGACCTGGCGGTCGCGGTCGTCATCGGTGCCGCGTTCACCAACATCGTGAACTCGGTGGTCAAGGGAATCATCAACCCCGTCGTGGGCGCCTTCGGGACGAAGGCCCTGGAGGGCTACGCCTCCTGTCTGAAGGCACCCTGCCGGGTCGTGGACGGCGAGATGCAGGGCATCCAGATCCAGTGGGGCCTGGTGCTCAGCGCCGTCCTCAGCTTCCTGATCACGGCCGCCGTCGTCTACTTCCTGATGGTCCTGCCGATGGCCAGGATCCTCGCCAGGCGCGCGGCGCAGGAGAAGGAGAAGGAAGGCGTCCAGGAGACGATCGAGGTCAGCGAGCTGGAGGTCCTCAAGGAGATCCGCGACCACCTGGTCTCCCAGCGGGGCCCGTCCGTGAACAACACGGGGACGCACACGCCGGCCGGCGGGGGCACGGGGACGCACTCCACCTCCTGACCGACGGCTCGCGTCGGCGTCAGAGGTGGTGCGGCGGCTTCTCGTCGAGGAAGCGCGCAAGGTCGGCGGCGCTGTCGCCGCCGGAGGGAGGCCGCTCGCCCCACCCGCGGTCCGTGTCGTCCGCGGACTGCTGGTCCAGTGGATCGTCGAAGATCAGTGCCGGCTTGGGTTGCGAGGGGGATGCAGAGTCGGACTGCTTCGCTGTTCGCGGTCCGTGGGCGGGGGCGGTGCTCATGTCTCAAGCGTACGCCCGGATCCTCTCGCGCACCCCTGTGATCTGCGGCGGTCCGGGCCGGAGCAGTGATCGTTCGCGTCGAGAGGGGTCACGCCCGTGGTGTCGCGGCGGGCTCGCGCGGGCCGGGTCTGCTGTCCTGTGGAGCATGACTCACCCCTTCCTCCCCCTCACCGCCCGGTCCCGTGACGAGGCGCACCGGGCCGCCACGCCGCTGGAGCTGTTCTTCGACCTCTGTTTCGTCGTGGCCGTGGCGCAAGCCGGCGCGGAGCTGGTGCATGCCGTCGCCGAGGGGCACGCCGGGGAGGGGATCCTGAACTACGCGATGGTCTTCTGGGCCATCTGGTGGGCCTGGATGAACTTCACCTGGTTCGCCTCCGCGTACGACAACGACGACGTGCTCTACCGGGTCCTCACCCTCGTGCAGATCGCCGGCGTCCTGGTCCTGGCCGCCGGGGTGTCGCGCGCCTTCGACGGCCACGACTTCCTGGTGGTCTACATCGGCTACGTCGTCATGCGGCTGGCGCTGTCCTCGCAGTGGCTGCGGGCCGCGCACCACGCCGCGGACGCCGGCGAGCGGACGATGTGCCGGCGGTACGCGGGCGGGGTGGTGGCCTGCCAGGCCGGGTGGACAGCGCTGCTCTTCGCGCCGGAGGACGCGCGGCCGTGGGTGTTCCTGGTGATGGCGCTGGCCGAGCTGGCCGTTCCGGTGTTCGCGGAGAGGGACGTCACGACGCAGTGGCATCCGCACCACATCGCCGAGCGCTACGGGCTGTTCACGATCATCGTGCTGGGCGAGTCGATCGCGGCGGCCACGGTGGCCGTGAAGTCGGGCGTGACGGAGAACGACGCGCTCGGTGAGGTGCTGCCGGTCGCCGTCGGCGGCCTGCTGATCGTCTTCGCCGCCTGGTGGATCTACTTCGTGGTGCCCGCGCACGACCGGCTCACGTCCAACCGGCAGGGCTTCCTGTGGGGCTACGGCCACTACCTGATCTTCACCACGGCGGCCGCGATCGGCGCGGGCCTCGAGATCGCGGTCGAAGAGGCGGTCGGCAAGGCGCACGTGTCGACGCTCACCGCGTCGTCCGCCGTGACCGTTCCGACGGCCCTGTTCCTGCTGTGCGTCTGGCTCCTTCACGCCCGCTACTTCAAGGTCGGCATCGCCCAGCAGTCGGTGCTGCCGTTGGCGGCACTGGTGATCCTGATGTGCACGTTCGCCGGGCACTGGGCGGTCCTCGCGGCCGGACTCGTGGCCGCCGCGGCCGTGGCGGTGGGGGTGACCCTCACGGCCACCAACCCGGCGACGCGCCGCACCACCGACACCCGCCACTGAGGCTGCGCCTCCGGGTCCGTGCGCCGGGACTCCGTGCTAGGCAAGGGGCATGACGGAGCAGCAGGACATCAGGCAGCGGGCCGGCGACCCCCGTGACGGCACCGGTCACCGCCCCCTCCACGACGGGCTCACCGATGTGGCGGGCCTCCGGGTCGGCCACGCGCGGGTGCCGGGTGACCGGGCGCTATCCGGCACGACGGTGGTTCTCGCCCCCGAGGGCGGTGTGGTGGCCGCCGTGGACGTGCGGGGCGGTGGCCCCGGCACGCGGGAGACGGACGCGCTGGACCCCCGTAACGTCGTCCAGCGGATCGACGCCGTGGTCCTGACCGGCGGCAGCGCGTACGGGCTCGACTCGGCGGGCGGGGTGATGGCCTGGCTGGAGGAGCACGGGCGAGGGGTGCGGGTGGGGCCGGACCCGGCGCACGTGGTGCCGGTGGTGCCCGCGGCCTGCGTCTTCGACCTGGGCAGAGGCGGCGACTTCGGTGCCCGGCCGGACGCCTCGACGGGCCGGGCAGCCGTGGTGGCGGCCGCCGCGAGCGGGCCGCACGCGCGCGTGGAGACGGGCGCGGTGGGGGCGGGGACGGGGGCCGTGGTCGGCGGGCTCAGGGGCGGGGTGGGGACGGCGAGCACGGTCCTGGAGTCGGGGATCACGGTCGGGGCGCTGGTCGTGGTCAACGCGGTCGGTTCGGCGGTCGACCCGGAGACGGGAGTGCCGTACGGCAGCTACTTCGCCGGCGGACGGCCCTCGTATCCCGATCCGGTCGTCCACGGGGAGGCGCTGCGGCGGCTCGCCGAGGCGCGGGAGAGGTTCTCCCCACCGCCTCTGAACACCACGCTCGCGGTGGTCGCGACCGACGCGGCGCTGACCCGCGCGCAGGCGCAGAAGCTCGCGGGGACGGCGCACGACGGCATCGCGCGCGCGGTCCGTCCGGTGCATCTCCTGAACGACGGCGACACCGTGTTCGCGCTCGCGACGGGGGCGCGCGAGCTGCCCTCCGCGCCGGGGTCGCCGCCCGGTCCGCTGGCCCTCAACGACCTCCTCGCGGCGGGCGCGGACACCGTCACCCGGGCCATCGTCCAGGCGGTCCTCGCGCCGTCTGAGGGGGTGTCGGGGCCGGGCGGGGAGTTCCCCGCGTACCGGGAGCTGTACGGGACGGTGTCGCGCGACTAGCCCCGGCCATGCGACTGCCGGTATACCAAAGGGAGTTGACGGATGAACGAAGGGTGCGGGAACTCCCCGCTTGCCCCCGATCGTTTTCCCGAACGCCGGACACGATGTCAGACCCAGGGACTACGTTAAGCAAGCACCAAGTGACATGTGGCGACGGCCTGGAGACCCTCTTGAACGATCCGCGGGATCATTCTCACGATCCTTTCGAGACGACCGAGACCCACCTTGAGCGCCTCCTCGGCCGGGCGCTCAACTCCTTCGACCTGCCCGACTCCCTGATCGAGCGCCTGGAGACGGCGCTCGCCCACTCCAGTGCGCTGTACTCCTCGCACCACAGTGCGTCGCTGCACCGCACCACCTACCGCCACACCTACCTGCTCCCCGACGGCGCCGCGCTCAGCCTCTGGGAGCTGGTGCACAACTCCGGCCGGGACGGGGCGGAGCAGCACGAGCTGTACGCGGAGGAGGCGGAGGTACGGCTCGCGGCCTCCCGGCTGCCGGCCGGCCCCTCGCTCGGCTGGACCGCCGAGAACGCCGACGGCACGCCGGCCGAGGAGGACGGCGACCTGGAGCTGCTCAGCGCGCTCCTGGCCCGCCCGATACCGGCCCAGCCCCGGATGTACGTGCCGGACAACTCCGCAGACCACGCCCGCCGGGTGCTGCGCCGGGCGGAGAACGCGGACCGGCCGGGTGAGGCGACCGCCCGGCGGCTGCGGCTCGCGTTCGCGCACCACATCACGCAGGCTTTCGGGCGCCAGTGTCCCGTGGACGCGGGCCGGGACGCCGGCTTCACCCTCTACGAGCACCAGTTCCTGCTGCTGGACGGCAGCGAGGTCAGCCTGTGGGAGGTCGAGCACACGGCGACGCCGGACGGCCGCCACATGTGCGAGGTGTACGAGGACGAGCGCGCGGCGCGCGAGGCGATGGAGTCCCGTTCCCGGGTGCGCTGACGCCCTCGCGGCCGGGCCTGCAAGGAGGCCCGGTCAGCGGGGCCTGCGGACGAGCAGCGCGACCGTCACGCCGGTCAGCCGCTCGGTGCCGGTGGCGGTGTAACGGGCGCGCAGGACGCCGGCCCGGGCGGCCGGGAGGGCGCCCAGCGGGTCCGCCGCACCGGCCGGGACGACCAGCCAGAGGCGGGGTTCGGCGCCCGGGCCTGGACCCGCCGTCCCGGCCGGGCCTGCGGCGCCCGAGCGGCCGGTGAGGCCGGCAGAGACGATGGGGCCGGTGGGGCCGGTGGCGCGGTGTCTCACGGAGGCGGGAGTTTCCATGGTCGGCTCCTCAGGCGCGGAGGGCGGCGGACACGCTGTCCGGGGCGGGTCCCAGGGACGTGGCAGCGGAGCCGGGGGTTGGGGCGGGCGCTGGAGCCGGGGAAAACGCGGGCCCCCGGGCGGGGGTGGGATCCGAGGCGCAGGCGGCAGTGGAGACGGAGGCCGGGGAAGACGCGGGCCCCGGGACGGGGGTGGCATCCGGGATGGGGGTGGCGCCCGGGGCGCAGGCGGCAGTGGAGACGGGGGCCGAGGAAGACGCAGGATCCAGGGCGGCGGGCGCAGCGGGGACAGGGGGTAGGGAAGAGGCGGGGAGGGGGGTTCGGGGGACGGCGAGCTTCGCCAGGGCGAACTCGCGGTTCGCCCGGGTCTGTTGCCGGTAGGGGGCGGGCAGGTCCGGCAGGCCGAGCAGCCGGTCGCAGGCGGCGAGCGATGCCTGGTGGTCGCCGACCCAGTAGGCGGTGATCGAGTACTCGAACAGCAGCCCCCAGCGGTACACCCACGGCTGGAGGAACAGCACGTCCTCGGCCGGCTGCGGACGGTCGAGGACGGACGAGACGATCGCGTGGGCGGCGTGGTGACGGTTCATCCTCCGCAGGCCCGAGGCCAGCTCGTAACACGCCTCCAGGCGCTGCGGCCGGGACTCCCAGGCCCGTACGAACGCGTCCTGCGCGGTCGGCCAGTCGCCGGACGCGGCGGCGAGGACGCCCGCCTGGAGGAGGGAGTAGTAGACCTCCTCGCCCCAGCCGCCCATGGCCGCGCGTCGCTCGTACAGGGCGGCCGCCTCCTTCGCCCGGCCGCCGGAGTCGCGCAGGGTCTGGGCGAGGTAGAAGACGGTACGGGGGTTGGACGGGTCGCGGGCGAGTTCGGCGCGCAGGAGGCGGGCGTCGCGTTCGAACTTGTCGTGGCGCGAGCCGCCGTCGGCGTGATCCTCGACGACGAGTGCGTCCAGGTTCTGCTGGACGTGGTCGCGGTCCGCGGTCAGGTACTCGTGGGTGACGCCTTCGTAGCGCCAGGGAAGATCGCCCCTGACCAGGCGTTTGATCCGGTACTCCAGGGCACCCCGGTGCCGCAGCAGATAGGCGTCGGCGGTCAGCTCCGGCAGCGGGCCGTCCTGGTGCAGGACGTGGTCGGCGTCGAGGAGGAGCAGGTAGTCGGCGCGGCCACGGGCACGAGCGATGTTCAGGCTCCGGTTGTGACCGAAGTCCACCCAGGGCTCCTCGCGGAGTTCGCCGGGGATGCCCTGGAGAGCGGCGCGGATCAGGTCCTGCGTGCCGTCGGTGGAACCGGTGTCGGACACCACCCATGTGTCCACCAGGGGCCGGACTGAGGTGAGGCACCGTTCGATGACCGCGGCCTCGTTCTTGACGATCATGCACAAGCAGATGGACGGCCGCACGGCAACCCCGCTTCCGGTGGATCGGTCGGGGGCGACCGTACGCACGGCCGTTACGGGCGCGGCGACGGCACGCCGACTCGCCCACCCGGGTTCGCCTTCGCGTACGCATCCATACGGCTGGAGCGAATACGCCATGGCGTGGAGAGAGCCCCGGACCCATCAAGGCTTCGCAGGTGCGATCCGATGATCAGAAAGGAAGCTCATCCGACGCTTTCCGGTCATCACTCCTGTTCATCACTCGTGTCTCTCGCGCCGGCTCGTGACGGCCGGCGGAGGAAGGAGCATGCATGCGTCCTGATCCAAGGGATCGGTCCCGCTCCCGTCCCCGGTCCCCGCTCGGCCCGCTGCCACGGCGGCGTGGCTGGTTGAACGGTGGTGCGATCGCGTCGGTCGCTCTGGTGCTGACGGGCCTTACGCCCTCGGCGGCCGCGTGGGGCGACCCGGTGGCCGACGGCCGGTCCGGCGTCGCGACGGCCGGGCCCGTGACCGACGACGAGTGCGAGGACCGGCCGCCGCACGGCGAGCCGCAGGGACCGCCGCCCTGGGAACAGGAAGGCCCGCCGCCGTGGGAGCAGGAGGGCCCGCCGCCGCACGGCGATCCGCAGGGGCCCCCGCCGCACGGCGAGTCGCAGGGACCGCCGCCCTGGGAACAGCAGGGCCCCCCGCCGTGGGAGCAGGGGCCGCGTGGCCCCCAGGGGTCGCCGGTGCCCGAGGGCCTCCAGCAGTTCCTGGACGACAAGATCGGTTCGTTGCCGGGCAGCCGCTTCCTGCGGGCCGTCCCGTTCACGGGCGACGGCCACGACCCTTGCGAGGTCGGACCGACCGGACCGACGGGACCGACCGGACCGACCGGACCGACCGGACCGACGGGGCCCACAGGTGGCACGGGGCCCACCGGCCCGACCGGGCCCACCGGAGCGACGGGGGCTACCGGAGCGACGGGGGCCGCCGGGCTCACCGGACCCACTGGACCTACCGGCCCCACGGGACCCACCGGCCCCACGGGGCCCACTGGACCTACCGGCCCCACGGGACCCACCGGGGCCACCGGGGCCACGGGCGCGACCGGGCCCTGTTCCGACATCGACCTCTACGCCCCCTCGAACGCCGAGGACCAGCAGGCAGTCCTCACCGGCGGACGCGTGTACGTCGGCAGGGCGCCCTCACCGGGTGCCCTGATCGTCTGGCAGGACCTCACCAACGCGGTCGGGACCATGGCCGACCCCGCCAATCCCGGCTTCCCCGGCAACGCCTGCGGCGTGGCCTTCGCGGACCAGGGCATGACGGCCTTCGTCAAGATCGTGACGACCACCGGGCAGGTGTGGCAGACGATGGGCAACACCGCGGGGGCCAACTTCATCTGGAACCAGCCCTGGTTCCAGCAGACGACACCCACCCCGGCGGCGCTCCGCGCGAACAAGTTCGTGCGCGCCCTGCCCCCGGGCGCTTCTCCCAACAGGTGACACGGCGAAGGGCCCCGGGTGCGCCCGGGGCCCTTCGGTGTCCTGCGGTGTCCTGCGGTGTGCTGCCGCCCTCGCGGCGCCCTTCAGCCCGCCAGCGCCGGTTCCTTCACCGGCTCGGTCGGCTCAGCCGGTTCCTCCACCGCGCCCTCGACGTGCTGCTTCGGCTTCGCCGGCAGCGCGAACATGACCAGGAAGATGCCGGCCAGCACCAGCGCCGCCCAGCCCAGCGAGTTCTGGAACGCGTCGATGAACGCCGCGCCCGTCTCCGCCGGAGCCGCCGCCAGCCGCTCCTCGTCGATCGTGCCGAAGAACACCACCGACACCAGGCCGAGACCCAGCGCGTTGCCCATCTGTCCGGTCGTGTTGATCAGGCCCGAGGCCGAACCGGCGTGCTCGCGCGGCACCTCCGACAGCACCGCGTCCGTCAGCGGGGCCACGATCAGGCCCATGCCGAGCCCCATCACCACCAGCGGCAGGATCATCTGCCACGGGTCGATGCCCGACCCGTAGCGGCCCGAGACGAAGAAGTACAGGAGGATGCCCGCCGCCATGGTCAGGGCGCCCGCCTGGAGCACCTTGCGGCCGAAGCGCGGCACCAGCTGCTGGACCGACAGCCCCGCCGCCAGCGAGACCGCGATCGAGAACGGCACGCCCGTCAGACCGGCCCTGAGCGGGCTCCAGCCGAGCCCGATCTGCATGTACAGCGTCCAGACCAGGAAGAAGATGCCCATCACCACGCCGAACGTCAGCTGCACCGCGATGCCCGCCGCGAAGCTCTTCACGCGGAACAGCGACAGCTCGACGAGCGGCGAACCGTCCTTCCGGGTCTTGTACTTCTCGTACGCGACGAGGGCGGCGAACACGACGAGGCTGCCGGCCATCATCAGGTGGCCCCACAGCGGCCAGCCCAGCTCGCGGCCGCGCGTCAGCGGGTAGATCAGCATCAGCAGCGCCACCGTCACCATCGCCACGCCGACCAGGTCGAGGCGGAGCGCCTTCGGCGCCTTCGACTCGATGATGAACTTGCGGCCGAGGATCAGGGCGGCGATTCCCACCGGCAGGTTGATCAGGAAGATCGGCCGCCACTCGAGGCCCGCGATGTTCCACTGCGTCAGCAGCGCGCCGAGCAGCGGGCCCGAGACCGCGCCGAGGCCGACGATGGCGCCGAACAGGCCGAAGACCTTGCCGCGCTCGTGCGCCGGGAAGGTCACGTGCACGATCGACAGCACCTGCGGCACCATCATCGCCGCCGCCACGCCCTGGAGGAGACGCGAGCCGACCAGCATCTCCGGGCCGGCGGCGAAGCCGCACAGCGCCGAGGCGAGGGTGAAGCCCGCCGTTCCGAGGAGGAAGAGGCGCTTGCGGCCGTAGATGTCACCGAGCCGGCCGCCGGTGATCAGGCCGGCGGCGAACGCCAGCGCGTAACCGGCGGTGATCCACTGGATCGCGCCGAACGAGGCGCCGAGGTCCCGCTCGATGCTGGGGATCGCGATGTTGACGATCGTGGCGTCGACCAGGTCCATGAAGGCGGCGGTCATGACGATCGCGAGGGCGATCCAGCGCCTCTTGTCGGTGGTGGCCGCATCCATGACGGCGTCGTGTGAACTCATGCGGGAAACGTAGAGGGGATATAGGTCAGGTCGCGTCCTAGATGGCGCGCATCCTGGACGCATGACCGACACACCGGCACGACTCCTGAATCTGCTGTCGCTCCTCCAGACCCCTCGTGAGTGGCCGGGCAGCGAGCTCGCCGAACGGCTCTCGGTCTCGCCGCGCACCATCCGGCGGGACATCGACCGGCTGCGCGACCTCGGCTACCCGGTCGAGGCGACCATGGGCGCCGTCGGCGGCTACCGCCTGGTGGCCGGCACCGCGATGCCGCCGCTGCTCCTCGACGACGAGGAGGCCGTCGCCATCGCGGTGGGGCTCCGGGCGGGTGCGGGGCACGCCATCGAGGGCGTCGAGGAGGCATCTGTACGGGCGCTGGCCAAACTGGAGCAGGTCCTGCCGTCCCGGCTGCGGCACCGCGTCTCCACCCTCCAGAACGCCACGATCCCGCTCACGCGCGGGGACGGGGCGACCGTCGCGCCGCAGACCCTGACCGCGCTCGCGGGCGCGGTCACCGGGCAGGAGCGGTTGCGGTTCGGCTACCGGGCGGGCGACGGGGCGGAGACGAAACGGCTCGTGGAGCCCTACCGGCTCGTGTCGACGGGCCGACGGTGGTACCTCGTCGCCTACGACCTGGGGCGGGAGGACTGGCGGACGTTCCGGGTCGACCGGGTCAGCGAGCCCTTCCCCACCGGGGCGCGCTTCGCGCCGCGGGAGCTGCCGGCCGGGGACGCGGCGGCCTATCTGGAGCGGTCGATGACGCGGACCCAGCCGGAGCTCGACCTCGACGTGAGCTTCGAGGCACCGGCGGAGTTCGTGGCGGCGCGGCTGCCGGCACACCTGGCGCCGGTGGCCGACGGGGAGACGGCCTGCCGGCTGCGGGCCCGCACCGTCGACTCCGTCGAGTGGCTGGCCCTGCGGCTGGCGCTGGTCGACGCGGAGTTCACGATCCACGGCCCGGCGTCGCTGATCGCGTACGTGGAGGACCTGACGGGGAGGCTGTCGGCGGCCACGCGGGGGTGAGGGGACCTGCGGTCGGCCGCGGGCAGGTGGCGCGGACGCGAACCGGGGTCCTCGACGGCCGTGAGCGGGCCGCAGAGAGGTGCGCCGGGATCTGCGGTTGGCCTGGGTGGTGGCTGGGGCGGGAGCCGGGGTCCGCGGCGGGAGCCGGGGTCCGCGGCGGGAGCCGGGGTCCGCGGCGGCGGCCTTGACGGCCACGCGGGGGTGCCCCGAGCCCGCTGCTGCTCGCCAGGCTTACGCGGTCGCAATCCGACTCGCGGATGGCCAGGCACGGCGACCACCGAAGGCGGCCGTGCGCAGTGGTGACGGCGAGCCGGGCCCTGGAGGCTGCTGTCATCGGCCCCGCCGGGACCTGCGACCGGCGTGAGCGGGGGCGCGGTCGCGAACCGGGACCTGCGGTCGGCGTCGGCGTCGGCCGTGGGCGGTAGCGCGAGCCGGGGCCCGGGAGGGGCGGCCGCGAGCGGCTGCACCGGGGCGAGCCCAAGCCCTGCTGCTCGCCCGGCTGAGCGCGGTGGCGATGCGGCCCGGTCGGCGGGCCACGGCGGCCCCCCGTGGGTTGCCGCGAGCGGTGGCACGTAGGCGAGCGGGGACCTGAGATCGGCCGTGGGCGACGGCGCTGGGCGGGTCGGGGGCCGAGCGCCGTACGCGCGGACGGGAGCCAGGCCCCCGGGCCCCGGCCGCCACTGCTGTGGATGGACACGCAGGAACCTGCGGTCAGCCGTCGCGACGGCGCGGGAGGGCGAGCGGAGGCCTGCGGTCGGCCGTCCAGCGGTGCCCCGGGGGCGGGCCGGCCTGGAAGGCCGACGGCGGCCACGCCAGTGAGCCGGGCACCCGGACGCGGCCACGCTCGGGCGAGTCCGGGACCGAGCGCCGTACGCGCGGGTGCGGGGCCGGACCCCCGAGACCGCTGGCGGCCACGCCGGCGAGCCGAGCCCTCGCGAGCCCTCGCGGGCGGCCACGCCTGGCGGGCGGACCCCAACACGAGGCCCGTGGCCGTACGCGCGGGTGCCGACCGGGCCCCCGAGACCGCTGGCGGCCACGCCGGTGAGCCTAGCCCTCGCGAGCCCTCGCGGGCGGCCACGCCTGGCGGGCGGACCCCAGCACGAGGTCCGTGGCCGTACGCGCGGGTGCCGACCGGGCCCCGGAGGCCGCTGGCGGCCACGCCGGTGAGCCGAACCTCATGGGCCCTCGCGGGCCGGACCCCTGAGGCCGCTGGCGGCCCCGCCGGTGAGCCGAGCCCTCGCGAGCCCTCGCGGGCGGCCATGTCTGGCGGGCGGGCCCCAACACAAGGCCCGTGGCCGTACGCGCGGGCATGAGCCGCTCCGCCGCACGCGCCCCCTCCCCGGGCGGGTCCGGGGCCCCGGCCCCGGCGCGGCGCCCCCCCGGGGCAGGTCCGGGGCCGTCGCCCCCGGCGCGGTGACGCCAAGACGGGGCCGTCGGCCCCGGCGGCGGCGTGGGTGCCCCGTTACGCCACCGCGTCGAAGCCCGTGTCGCGGGCCAGCTTCTTCAGTTCGAGGAGGGCGTGCTTCTCGATCTGGCGGATGCGCTCGCGGGTCAGGCCGTGTTCCTTGCCGACCTCGGTGAGGGTGCGCTCGCGGCCGTCCTCGATGCCGTAGCGCATGCGGATGATGGAGGCCGTGCGGTGGTCCAGCCGGTCGATGAGGTCGTCCAGCTCCTCGCTGCGCAGCAGGGTCATGACGGACTGCTCCGGGGAGACGGCCGAGGTGTCCTCCAGGAGGTCGCCGAACTGGGTCTCGCCCTCGTCGTCCACCGACATGTTCAGCGAGACCGGGTCGCGCGACCAGTCGAGGACGTCGATGACCCGCTCGGGGGTCGAGCCCAGCTCGGCGGCGATCTCGGCGGGCTCCGGCTCGCGGCCGTGCTCGCGGTTGAACTCGCGCTGCACCCGGCGGATGCGGCCCAGCTCCTCCACCAGGTGGACGGGGAGCCGGATCGTGCGGGACTGGTCGGCGATGGAGCGGGTGATGGCCTGGCGGATCCACCACGTGGCGTACGTGGAGAACTTGAAGCCCTTCGCGTAGTCGAACTTCTCGACCGCCCGCACCAGGCCCGCGTTCCCCTCCTGGATCAGGTCGAGCAGGGGCAGGCCGCTGCGCGGGTAGCGCCGGGCGACGGCGACGACAAGGCGCAGGTTGGACTTGATGAAGAGGTCCTTGGCACGCTCGCCCTCGGCGACCAGCGCTTCGAGCTCCTCGCGCGAGGCGCCGGCGGCCTCGCTCTCCACCTCTCCGTCGAGGATCTGCTGGGCGTAGACGCCCGCCTCGATGGTCTGGGAGAGCTCGACCTCCTTGGCGGCGTCGAGCAGGGGCGTACGCGCGATCTCGTCGAGGTACATGCCGACCAGGTCGCGGTCGGCGATCTCCCCGCCCACGGCGCGAACGCTGCTTGCCCGGCCGCCGGTCCCGCTCGCGGCGGACGACTGACGACGGGCGACGGCACGGGTTGCCATGCGTGCTCCCTTGCTGAGTAGGTCGCGACACCCTTACGGGTGCCCTGCATCCGACGGAAACAACGACTGGAATCAGGACAGAATTCCCACCCGGCACCTGAGTTTTGGCGATCATGCAGTATCCTGCGCCGCCGACGACGGGGAGGGCGTGCCGATGGATCCCGGCAATGTGCAGGTCAGGGCGGGCACGGAGGGTGATCTGGCCGCGCTCACCGAGCTCTACAACCACTACGTCCGTGAGACCGCGATCACATTCGACACGGAGCCCTTCACTCCGGAGCAGCGGCTCCCTTGGCTCCGCTCCCACCCTGGAGACGGCCCCCACCGCCTTTTGGTTGCTCAGGCAACGAAGGCGGGCGGGATCCTCGGCTACGCGACGAGCAGCGCCTTCAGGCCGAAGGCCGCGTACGACACCTCGGTGGAGGTGAGCGTCTACCTCTCCCCCACGGCCGGCGGGCGGGGCATCGGCACCCTGCTGTACGGGGAGCTGTTCCGGGTCCTGGCGGGCGAGGACGTCCACCGGGCGTACGCCGGGATCGCGCTGCCGAACGCCGCCTCGGTCCGGCTGCACGCCCGCTTCGGTTTCCGCCACGCCGGCACGTTCGGGCAGGTGGGGCGGAAGTTCGGGCGCTACTGGGACGTGGCCTGGTACGAGAAGGACCTCTGATCAGCCGAACTGGACCGAGCGCTTGGCCAGGCCCATCCAGAAGCCGTCGATGACGCTCCGCCCCCGGTCCAGGTCGCCGGTCGCGTCGGCGGCGCCGAGGGTGACGAAGAGGGGGGCGAAGTGCTCGGTGCGGGGGTGGGCGAGCCGGCCCGCCGGTGAGGCGGACTCGAAGTCGAGCAGGGCGTCGACGTCGTGCGCGGCGAGCGCCTCGCGTCCCCAGGCGTCGAACTCGGCGGACCAGCCGGGCACTCCGGTGTGCCGGAGGGCGGCGAGGTTGTGGGTGAAGAAGCCGCTGCCGACGATGAGGACGCCCTCGTCGCGCAGGGGGGCGAGCCTGCGGCCGATGTCCATGAGGCGGCGCGGGTCGAGGGTGGGCAGCGAGATCTGCAGGACGGGGACGTCGGCCTCGGGGAACATCTCGACGAGCGGGACGTAGGCGCCGTGGTCGAGGCCCCGGTCGGGGATGTCCTGCACCGGGGTGCCGGGGGCGCGGAGCAGCTTGCGGACGGCGTCGGCGAGCCCGGGGGCGCCGGGGGCCGCGTACCGGACCCGGTAGTAGTGCTCGGGGAAGCCCCAGAAGTCGTACACGAGGGGGACGGTCTCGGTGGCGCCGAGGGCGAGGGGGGCCTCCTCCCAGTGGGCGGAGACCATGAGGATCGCCGTGGGGCGGGGCAGGCCGGCGGCCCAGGCGGCGAGCTGGCCGGGCCAGACGGGGTCGTCGGCGAGCGGCGGGGCGCCGTGCGAGAGGTAGAGCGCGGGCATCCGTTCCTGCGTGTGCCGTGTGGTGTCCACCGCGACCGCCTCCCGTTCATGGTCCTTGAAGTTTCAAGCTATGACCCCAGCGTACGGCGATGTAGTTCAACTTTCAAGAAGTGGCCGTACCATGGATCCATGACCGAACCCCGCTGGCTCAGCGACGAGGAACAGCGCGTCTGGCGCGCCTACCTCCACGCCACCACCCTCCTGGAGGACCATCTCGACCGCCAGCTGCAGCGCGACGCCGGGATGCCCCACGTCTACTACGGACTGCTGGTCCAGCTCTCCCAGGCCCCCCGCCGCCGGATGCGGATGACGGAGCTGGCCAGGGACGTGAAGATCACCCGCTCCCGCCTGTCGCACGCCGTCGCCCGGCTGGAGAAGAACGGCTGGGTGGCGCGCGAGGAGTGCCCCTCCGACAAGCGCGGCCAGTTCGCGCGACTGACGGACGAGGGGTACGAGGTGCTGCGCCGGACCGCGCCCGGGCATGTCGGGGCCGTACGGCAGGCCCTCTTCGACCGGCTGACGGACGAGCAGGTCGAGCAGCTCGGCGCGATCATGCGGACCGTCGCCGAGGGCCTCCAGCCCGCCGGCCCGGACGCGGACCTGCCCTGGCTCCGCTGAACCAGGCCCGGACGCGGATCTGCCCCGGCTCCACTGAGCCAGGGCAGGTCGCCGGAAGCGGGACGGGGCCGGGCGCCCCGCACGGTCGGTGAACGATCTCAGTGAACGATCACCGGCACCTTGACCTCGTCCTCGGCACCGGAGCCGGAGCCGGAGGCCGCCACCGCGCCGGTTCCCGGCCGGCCCGTGTTGATCAGGGTGACCGCCAGCGTCGCCGAGACGACCAGGATGCCGACCGCCCACCAGATGGCGGCCGTGTAGCCCTCGACCATGCCCTGGAGCTGGAGCAGCTGCCGCGCCGCCGGGGTGGTCGCGGCCGCCGCGTGGTCGGTGAGGTACGCGGTGGTCGCCGAGGCGGCGATGGTGTTCAGCAGCGCCGTACCGATGGCACCGCCGACCTGCTGCGAGGTGTTCACCATCGCGGAGGCCACACCGGAGTCCCGCGGGTCGACCCCGTGCGTGGCCAGGGACATGGCCGGCATGAACGCCGTACCCATGCCGAGGCCGAGCAGCAGCTGGGCCGGCAGGATCAGTCCGGCGTACGAGGAGCCGGTCTCCAGCTGCGTCAGGAGCAGCATGCCGAGGGCGGCGGTGAGGAAGCCGGGCCCCATCAGGAGCCGCGGCGGGACCCGGGTCATCAGCCGGGTGCCGATCTGGGTGGAGCCCACGATCATGCCGGCGATCATCGGGAGGAACGCGAAGCCCGTCCGGACCGGCGAGTAGCCCTTCACGACCTGGAGGTAGTAGGTCAGGAACAGGAACAGGCCGAACATCGCGATGACGGCGAGGCCGAGGGAGAGGTACACGCCGCCGCGGTTGCGGTCGGTGATCACGCGCAGCGGCAGCAGCGGGGACTTCACCACGGCCTCGACGGCCGCGAAGCCGGCGAGGAGCACGACGGAGGCGATGAACAGCGAGATGGTCAGCGGGTCCGACCAGCCCTCGGACTCGGCGCGGGTGAAGCCGTAGACCAGGGAGACCAGGCCGAGGGTGGACAGGATCACGCCCGGGACGTCGAGCGGGGCGCGGTTGCGGCCGCCGGAGGGCTCGCGGATCACGAAGTAGGCGCCGGCCGCGGCGACGACCGCGAACGGGATGTTCACGTAGAAGGTCCAGCGCCAGTCCAGGTACTCGGTGAGGAAGCCGCCGAGGATCAGGCCCACGGCGCCGCCGCCTCCGGCGATCGCGCCGTAGATGCCGAAGGCCTTGGCCCGCTCCTTGGCGTCGGTGAACATCACCGCGAGCAGGGAGAGGGCGGCCGGGGCGAGCAGCGCGCCGAACGCGCCCTGGAGCGCGCGGGCGCCGAGCATCATGGCCTCGCCACTGGCGGCGCCGCCGAGGGCGGAGGCCGCGGCGAAGCCGATCAGGCCGACCACGAAGGTCCGCTTGCGGCCCCACAGGTCGGCGACGCGGCCGCCGAACAGCAGCAGACCGCCGAAGGCGAGCGCGTAGGCGGTGATGACCCACTGGCGGTTGCCGTCCGAGATCCCCAGGTCCTGCTGGGCGGAGGGCAGCGCGATGTTCACGATCGTCGCGTCGAGCACGACCATCAGCTGGGCGAGGGCGATGAAGAGCAGGGCTTTCCAGCGGCTGGGATCGGCCTGGGCCGGCGGGGAGGTCTCGGTGATTCTGGACATGGGGGTAGCCACCTCTTGGCGCGGAAGGGTGAAAAAAGGACGTACGGGGCGGGGGGTGCGTTCGGTCGGGGCGGCTCAGGCGCCGCAGGCTTCGCGCCTCAGGTCCTCCAGGGTCGCGGGCGCGCCGGGCAGGGCGGAGCGGGCCGGGGCCTCCAGGCCGTCGAGGAACAGCCGCAGATGGCGGTGGACGAAGCGGTCCATGTGCGAGCAGGCCGTGCCGGGCAGCGGCCGGGTCAGCTGGAAGAGCGCGACCATCAGGTCGACGACGCTCACGTCGGCCCGCATCCGCCCGGCTTCCTGCGCCCGGACGACGAGGCCGTGGACGGCCTCCTCCAGCCGCTCGCGCTCGGCGCGCAGCTCCGGGTGCTCCTTGTCGAAGTCGCCGTCGAGCATCGGGCACAGGGCGCCGACCCGCTCGTCGGCGGCGGCGTGGGCGAAGCGGCGGACGGCGGCGAAGGCGTCGCTCTCCTGCTCGGCGGCCTCGCGGGCGCGCTCGGCGACGCGGGCCATGAGGGAGAGGACGACCTCGTGGACGAGGTCGGCGCGCTCGGGGAAGTTGCGGTAGAGCGTGGCGTTGCCGACTCCGGCGCGGCGGGCGATCTCGTCCAGGGGCACCTGGGGGCCGGACTCGACGAACATCTCCCGGGCCGCGGTCACGAGCCGCTCGCGGTTGCGCAGGGCGTCGGCCCGCGGGCGGGCCGCACGGCGCGGGGGCGCCGCGGCCGCCGTACCGGTGCTGGTGCTCACGTCGCTGTCTCCCTGCTGGTGAAGTGATCCGGGGACTCGTTCCCCGTTTCGCGGACACAGGGCAGAACGGGGAACGAGTCCCCGGTTATTTCCCGCCATGTGAGTGACCTGCGTCACATCGCCCGGTCGGGTCACTCGGCGCGCGCCTCCCGGGCGGCCCGCTCAGGCTGATCGCACGGCGCCGATCGCACCGGCGCGCGGACAGAGAGGCGACCGCATGCAGGAGACCCGCCGACGGATACGCAGGCCCATCGCCCTGGCTTCGGTGACCGCCCTCGCGCTCGCCGCCCTGGCCACCGCCAGCTCGACCCTGCCCGGCCCGGCCCCCGCCTCGGCGGGCCCCGTGGCCGCGGCGCCCCGGGACTCGCCGCTGGAACCGTGCCGGATCGCCACGACGATGGGTGTGCAGATGTCGGAGGGGCTGCCCACCGCACCCGGCTACGCCCGCTCCACCGGCCGGATCAGGGCCCTCAACCTGATGGTCGACTTCTCCGACGCCCCCGGGCAGGGCACGGCCATGAACCGCTTCCGCGAGTTCTTCCCGCAGACCGCCGACTGGTTCCGCGTCAGCTCCTACGGCCGCCTCACGTACCACCCGGAGGCCCCGATACCCGACTGGCTGCGGATGCCCCGCCCCTTCGCCTCGTACGGGGTCGAGCGCGGCGCGCCGTACGAGCCGGGCTACCGCAGGCTCGTCGAGGACCTCGTGAAGGCCGCCGACGCGAAGGTGGACTTCAGCGCGTACGACCTGGTGAACGTCCTCGTCACCCCGAACGCCGGGCCCTCGGCCCTCGACACCGTGCTGTCCGTGACCTTCTCCGGCAACGGTGACGCGCCCTACGCGGACGGCGTCCCGCTCGCCAACACGTCCTTCGTCTACAGCCGTCAGGACGACGGCTCCGGGACGTACGCGCAGACCGGCTACCGGGTGCTGCCGCACGAGAACGGCCACGTCTTCGGCCTTCCCGACCTCTACACCGTCGACGGCGGCGGCACGGTCGGGCACTGGGACATCATGTCCGAGGACTGGGGGGCCAACAACGACCTGCTCGGCTGGCACAAGTGGAAGCTGGGCTGGCTCGACGACGAGCAGGTCGGCTGCGCCTCGCGGACCGGCGACGCCGAGTTCACCCTCACCCCGCTCGCCCGGTCCGGCGGCCGCAAGCTGGCCTTCGTGCCGCTCTCCGGCACCTCCGGCTACGCGGCCGAGGTGCGCACCCGCGAGGGCAACGACGAGGCGGTCTGCAAGCCGGGCGTGCTCGTCTACCGGGTCGACACGGACGTCGACACCGGGCACGGGCCGGTCACCGTCGCCGACAGCGACGAGGGCACCGGCGGCTGCACCCGGCGGCCCAACGTCCACGCCGAGCTGTCGGACGCCCCGTTCCGCACGGGCGAGACCTTCACCGACCGGACCAACGGCGTCCGCATCACCGTCCTCGGCGAGGACGCGGCCACCGGCGGCTACCGGATCCGCGTCTCGCGCTCCTGAGCCGCCATCGCCTCGCGCAGCTCGCGCTTGAGGATCTTCCCGGTCGCGTTGCGGGGCAGCTCCGCCTCCCGTACGAGGACGTGGGCCGGCACCTTGAAGGCGGCGAGCCGCGCCGCCACGTGGGCCCGCAGCTCCTCGGCGCCGGCCGTCGCGCCGGGCCGGAACCGGACCACGGCCGCCACCTCCTCGCCGAGCTCGGGGTGCGCGAGGCCGAGGACCGCGGCCTCGGCGACGGCCGGATGGCGCTGGAGCACCTCCTCGACCTCGACGCAGTACACGTTCTCGCCGCCCCGGATCACCATGTCCTTGACCCGGTCGACGATGGTGACCCGGCCGTCGCACAGGCGGGCGAGGTCGCCGGTGCGGAACCAGCCGTCCGGGGCGAAGGCGGCGCGGGTGGCGGCCTCGTCGCCCCAGTAGCCGCGGAACAGGGACTGGCCGCGCAGCCACAGCTCACCGACGCCCTCGGCGTCCGGCCGCTCGATCCGCACCTCGACCGCCGGGGCGGGCCGGCCCGCGCTCTCGGGGTGGGCCCGGTACTCGGCGCCGAAGTGGGCGAGCACACCGCCGCAGGTCTCGGTGAGGCCGTAGCCGTTGCGGGGCTCGATCCGCTCGCCGTACCGGGCGGCGAGGCGGGCCGTGAGCCCGGCCGGGGCGGGCGCGCCGCCGGTGCTGATCAGGGTGAGCGACTCCAGCGGGTCGCCGGTGCGCTCGGCGAGGTCGAGCAGCTGGAGGGCGGTGGTGGGGACGCCGGCGTAATGGGTGACGCGGTGGGCGCGGATCAGCTCCAGGGCCCTGGCCGGGTCCCACTTGCGCATGAGGACGAGCGTGCCGCCGGCCGCCATGACCGAGTAGAAGGAGGTGAAGGCGGCCACGTGGAAGAAGGGGAAGGTGGTCAGGGAGACCGGCGCGGGCCCGGCGCCGGGCCGTTCGCCGCGGCGGAGCGCGGAGACGGCGGCGAAGTAGCGGGGGTGCGTCGCGGCACCGGCCTGGGCGAGGTGGGTGGCGACGGCGCCCTTGGGGCGGCCGGTGGTGCCGGAGGTGTAGAAGATCGTGGCGTCGTGCTCGGGCAGCACGTCCACGGGCGGCGGCCCGAGGAACGGATCGGTGTCGGGGACGTAGCGCTCGAAGCCACCGGGCAGCGGACGGTCCGGCTCCGGGTGGAAGACGATCGCGGGTACGGAGCGGGCCGCGGCCCAGGCGGCCACGCGCTCCACCCGCTCGCCGTCCACGAGCAGGACGCCGGGGGCGCAGTCGTCGAGGGCGTGGGCGAACTCGTGCGCGGTCCACCAGGCGTTGAGCGGGACGGCGACCAGCCCGGCGAGCTGCGCGGCCCAGAAGGCGACCTGCCACTCCGGGTGGTTGCGCATCGCGACGACGGCGCGGTCACCGGGGCGCAGGCCGTGCACGTCGACGAGCCGGCGGGCGAGGCCGCAGGCGGCGTCGAAGAACTCCCGGTAACTCGTCACGCCGTCCTCGGAGACGAGGAAGGGCCGGTCGCCGAAGCCCCAGACGGCCTCCACGAACTCGCGCAGGGTCCGGGGGCCGCCGGTGTAGACGCCGTCCTCGACGGCGAAGGGGGCGCCGGGCGCGGTGAGCGGGTCGGGGCACGGCGGGGCGAGGGGCGGGATGGGCGCGTCCGTGTGCGACTCGACCACGGTGGGCCCTCTTTCCGTCTTCCCTGCGTTCTGCCGTCCCGCCCCGGGCGCGGACCGGGAAGCGACGCTATGCGCGGCCGCCGTGCCGGTCAAGAGCGGACGTCGGCCCCCGTCGAGGGGCCGTGGGCACGCTCGCGGGCGGGCCCGGGAAGGGGCTCGGTGGCGCGCGCGGCCGGCGCGGGCTCGGAGGCGGGCGCGGGCTCGGCGAGGGGCGCGGGCGCGGAGGCGGGCGCGGGCTCGGCGAGGGGCGCGGTGGCCGTCCGGGGCTCGGGCGCGGGCTCCGCCTCCGGATCGCCCGAGGCGACGAACAGGCCGACCCGGGCGGCACCGACCACGCGCGGCAGCAGGAACGCCCAGAACCGGGTCAGCGGTGCCCGCTCCAGCCAGCGCGGATCCTGGTGGCCGAGGGCCTCGTGCCCGGCGGCCACCGCCACCACCGCCGCCGCCACGTCACGGGCGGCCACGTCCGGGGCCAACAGCCCCGCCCGCTCGGCCCGTACGACGAGGGACTCGACCCACTCGCGCCACTGCCGGCGCAGGTCCCGCGCCGTCCTGGTGCGCTCCGGGGCGGCGCTCAGGTCGAAGCCGGCGCGCAGCACCGCGTCGGACCGCAGGCCCTGGACGAGTTCGTGGCTGGCGTCGATCAGGGCCTGCAGCGGAAGCGTCTCGCGCTCCCGGGTGATGCGCACCAGCCGCTCGGCGGCCGCCGCGACGACCGCGTCGGCCAGGGCCGCCTTGCTGGGGAAGTGGAAGTGCAGGGCTCCGCTGCTGACTCCGGCGCGGGCACTGATGGTCGCGAGGGACGCGACCTCGAAGCCGTCCCGGTCGAAGAGCTCGGCGGCCGACTCGACGAGGGCGTTGCGGGTTCGGATCGCCCGCTCCTGCTTGGCCAAGGGGGACTCACTCCGTCACTACGCCGGGGGGCGCCAACACATGTCACTTTTCCGCACCCACTGTAACAAACCGGGTGAGCGGTTTTCCGGTCGACGGAAAAACCGAACGGCAGGGGCGGACCGGGGACTTGGGTCCGTGGGGCCGGGGCGGCGCGCCCCGGCCCCCACGGCGTGACTCTCAGACGCGGGCCGGAATCCGTACGGGCAGGGCCCCGTAGCCGTTGAGCAGGAAGGTCGGCAGCGCGGTCAGTTCCTCGGGCGGGCAGGCCAGTTCCAGGTCGGGGAAGCGCTCGAAGAGGGCGGCGAGGGCGACCGTGGCCTCCAGGGTCGCGAGCGGGGCGCCCAGGCACCGGTGCACGCCGTGACCAAAGCCGAGGACGTCGCGGTCGGTGCGCAGCAGGTCGAAGCGGGCGGCGTCGGCCCCGTAGCGCCGCGGGTCGAGGCCGGCGGCGGCGAAGTTGACGAGGATGGGGTCGCCCTGGGCGATCTTCACCCCGTCGAGCTCGATGTCCTCGACGGCGAAGCGCAGCGGCGAGTAGGCGGCGGGGCTGTGGGTGCGCATGGTCTCGTCGACCACGTCGTCCCAGGTGGCGCGGCCGGCCCGGACGTGGGCCAGCTGGTCGGGGTGGGTCAGCAGCGCGGCGGTGGCGTTGACGACGAGGGTGGCGGTGGTGTCCTGTCCCGCGGCGATCAACAGGAAGAGCGAGCCGAGGAGTTCGTTCTCGGTGAGGGCGTCGGCGCCGTCGCGGGCGGCGATCAGGGAGGAGGTCAGGTCGTCGCCCGGCTCCTGCCGGCGGGCGGCCACGAGCTCGCCGAGCAGCCGGAAGGCGGTGCCGCGCGCGGCCTCCATGGTCTCGGCGCTGACGCTGGAGCTGAAGACCGTGCGCAGGGCGGCGGTGAGTTCGTCGCGGGCGGCCCCCTCGGCGACGCCGAAGAGCTCGCAGATGACCTGCAGCGGCAGCGGATCGGCGTATCCGGTGCGCAGTTCGACGGTCTCACCGGTGGCGAGGCGGCCGGCGAGCCCGTCGAGGAGGGCGCTCGCGATCTCCTCGACCCGGGGCCGCAGGGCGGCGGTGCGGCGGGCGGTGAACGCGGCGGCGACCAGGCGGCGCAGCCGGGCGTGCTCGGCCCCGTAGGAGAAGAGCATGTTCTCGTTGGCGACCCACGGGTAGAGCGGCCACTCGGGGGTGATCCGGCCCTCGACGAAGGCGGGCCAGTGGCGCCGGGCGTCCTTGGAGACGCGGGGGTCGACGAGGAGCCGCTCGACGTGTTCCTGGCCGACGACGGCCCAGGCGCGGACGCCGCCGGGCAGTTCGATCTCGACGGCGGGGCCGCGTTCCCTCAGTACGGCGGCCTCGCCGGCCAGGTCTCGACCGGTCACGTCCAGCGCGTAGGGGCAGGAAGCCGTGTCCATGTGTGCTCTCTCCATTCGGGTGTGCCTGCGTTCCGTGCGTGCCCCCACCGCACACGCAACCGAGGAGAACCGGGCTTCCCCTCCCCTGTGGTGATGCCCCGTCAGGCGGTCGCCGGGCTCGCGTCCGGGATCGCCGCCGGCGTCTCGCGCAGCCGTACGGCCTCCCCGTACGCCCGCTCCGCGCGCCCGGAGGTGAAGTCCAGGCGGAGCAGCACTCCGGGGACGGCGATGGCGCTCAGGAGCGTCCGCATGAGGTCGGCCACCCGCTCCACCAGGTCGGCATGGTTCGTCATGATCTTGGACAGCACCTGAACTCCGGTGAAACTCCCGGCGAACAGGGTGGCGGCGGAGGGGATGTCGACGTGCGGCAGCAGCTCCCCGGCGTCCTTGGCCCGGGTGAGGACGTCCACATTGTGGTCGATCCACCCCTGCATGGGAACGCGCCGGTCGAGGCCGTCGTGCGGCGATCCCTGGTCCACGGTGAGGCGGACGCTGCCGCGCACCATGGGGTCGCCGAGGTGCAGCAGATGGGCGAGGACCAGCGCCTCGTCGGTGAACTGCTGGAGGTGGAGCTCACGCCGGGGCACCGGCGGCAGCGCGGCGACCTGGCCGGCGAGGACCTCCTGGGCGAGCTCCTCCTTGGAGGAGAAGTGGAAGTACAGGGCCCCCTTGGTGACGCCGCACTTCTTGAGGACCTCGGAGATCGTCGCGGCCTCGTAGCCGACCTCGTCGAAGAGTTCGGCGGCGGCCATCACGATCTTCTGGCGTGTGCGGATGGCCCGCTCCTGTTGTGCCACTGCATCCTCCGTACCTCACGGACGAAGAGACCGCGAGGTTGGTATTCCGACGGCTCGCGTGGGTGCGGGGACGGTGCCGCGCCCACTCGAACTCCCGTCGCAGTAGGGTGAGCCCGGGCAGGCACAATCCTTCACACATCCACATTTCGAGAATAAAACCATCCAACCGGTTTGACAAGGTTGAAAGAAAACCGGATGGTCCATATCTTCGTCATCGGCCACCCAGACCCCTGTCGGGCCCACTCACATCGGGGGACATTCGATGCTCCAGCACGCGCAAGCGCCGGTCAGACAAGGCGCCGGCGAGGGCAGCGGCGCGGACGACCTCACCCGTCTGCTCTTCGACGGTGACGACCGCGAGCGGGTCCACGGTGAGTGGCGCCGGCTGATCTCCGGCGACGACTTCGCCCCGCGCCCGGGGCTGACCCCCGCCGAGCGCACCGCCCTCTCCTACGAGCGGCTGCGCCTGGTCAACGACACCGTGGCCGGAGCCGGGGCCGAGGCGCTCAGCTACGACGCCCGCCGGCTCGCCGCCCTGCACGAGTGGACCGGCTTCGTCGACGGCGGACTGTGCACCCTGGCGAGCATCCACTACAACCTCTTCCTCGGCAGCCTCCTGGACCACGACGGCTACCGGCGCGACCTCTCCCCGTACACCGCGATGGAGCGCACCGGCACCTTCCTGTGCACCGAGCTCGCCCACGGCAACGACGTCACCTCCCTGGAGACCGTCGCCGTCTTCGACCGCGCGACCGGCGGCTTCGTCCTGCACACGCCCAACCCGGGGGCCCGCAAGTTCATGCCCAACACCAGCCTGGCCGGCGGCCCCAAGACCGCCGTGGTCGCCGCCCGGCTGCTCGTCGACGACCAGGACCAGGGGATCTTCCTCTTCCTGACCCCGCTCAGCGACGCCGACGGCCATCTGCCCGGCATACGGGTCAGCCGGCTGCCCGACCGCACCGGCACCCCGGTCGACCACTGCCTCACCGCCTTCGACCACGTACGGCTCCCCCGCGAGGCGATGCTGGAGGCCGCCCACGGCCGGCTCGACAAGGACGGCCGGCTCACCAGCAGCCTCGGCAACCGGCGCAAGCGGTTCCTGCGCTCGGTGGGCCGGGTCACCATGGGCAAGCTCTGCATGAGCGGCGGAACCCTCGGGATGGCCCGGGCCGCCCTCGCCATCGCCGTCCGCTACGCCCACCACCGGCGGATCGGCGCCCCGCGGGCCGGTGAGCGCATACCGCTCGCCGCCCACCGCAGCCACCACGGCCGGCTGCTGCACTCCCTCGCCACCGCCTACGCCATGACGCTGCTGCACCGCTCCGTCCTCGACCGCTGGGCCGGCCACGACCCCGCAGACGCCGAGGAGCGCGAGGACGTCGAGCGGCTGATCGCCGTCGCCAAGGGCTGGATCACCTGGCAGGCCCGCGACATCACCATCGAGGCCCGCGAGCGGTGCGGCGCGCAGGGCCTCTTCCCCGGCAACGGCATCGCCGACCTGCCGCTCAACGTGGAGGGCGGCATCACCGCCGAGGGCGACAACCTGGTGATCTGGGTGAAGGCCGCCTCCGAGATGCTCTTCGCCCACGAGGCCGGCCCCGCGCTCCCGCCCCGGGGGGACCTCACCGACCTCGCCTTCCTGCGGGACCTGCACGCCTGCGTGGAGCGCGTCTGGCAGACCCGCGCCCGCAGCGCCCTGCGCGGCGGCCCCTCCGGCGACCCGGTCGGCCGCTGGAACGAGACCTCCGGCGCCGCCCTGGAGATGGTCGCCGCCCACGCCCGGCTGCGCGCCGCCGACGCCCTGCTGGACGCGACGGCCCGCGCGGCCTCCCCGCGCGCCCGGTTCCTGATGGAGAACGTCTCCCGGCTCTTCCTCCTCCAGGAGCTCCGCCCGCACACCGGCGACCTGCTGGTCGCGGGCCACCTCACCGCCGGCCACGTCGAGGCCCTGCACACCACGACCGACCGCGTGATCGCGGACCTGGCCCCGCACCTGACGACCCTGGTGGACGCCTTCGACCTCCCCGAGGAGTTCCTGGCCGCCGTCCCGCTCGCGAACGCCGACTACCTGGACCGCTTCGGAGCCTGACCGAGGGTTCAAAAACAAACAGACCTGTATGACCATTGAGTAAACGGGTTTCGGCCGCCTTGACGCGTACACGGCGCTCAACAGCAGAAATCGGCCGTCTTCCGTGCGAAGAGGGATGCGAACCTTCAGTGGGTGTCCATTGAAACAGGCATGGCTGTATGGTTCTTGCTGCGGGAGACGCTTTCGGTGTCTCCTCACACAGGGGGATGTCGTACTGAGAGCTGACGTACCGGGCAAGGGGCATGCGCGATGCAAAAACGGTCGCAAACGACCCGTCAGGCACTCGTGCGTGCCGCCGTGGAACTCATCGCGAACGGCCGGCTCGCCGACGCAGGACTGGTCAACATCTGTAACACCGCCGGGGTGAGCCGCGGCGCGCTCTACCACCACTTCCCGTCCATCGCGGAGTTGGTGGCGGAGGTCCACGCCCAGGCCCAGGACCGCGTCCTCGCGCTGGCCGACGACAGCTTCGGCGAGCGGGGCGCGGACGCGCCGGCGCGCTTCAGCGTCGCCCTGGGCAAGGCCCTGACCGAGGACCAGCTGGTGCGGGCCGGGCTGCGCCTGGCCGCCGACGGCAGCGACAGTCCGCCCCGGCTGAGGGACGAGGTGCTGGCCCGGGTGCGGGCCGAGGTCCTGACGGAAGCCCCCGACCGGCCCGAGCGGCGGGTGCTCGCGGACCTGGCGGTCGTGGTCACCGCGGGCCTGGAGTCCCTCGGGTACACCGACACGACGTGGTGGAGCCGCGAGAACACCGAGCGGATATGGGACGTGCTGCTGCCGCTCTTCTCCGAGGACTGGCACGGCGGCGCGGCCGACGTGCCGCGCGGCGCGGCCGAGTCCGAACTGCGGCGTGACGCGGCTTGCGTGCCGAGCCAGTAGCGGAGGTCCCCGCCCGTACGGCCGGAGCGCGGACCCGTACGGCCAGGGGCAGGCAGACGCCCGGCCGGAGCGCGGACCCGTACGGCCGGGGGCAGGCGGACGCCCGTACGGCGGGGGCACACGGCCCGAACGGCCGGGGCGGCCCCGCTCTTCCACGGCGGCATGCGGACGCCCTCGCCGGGCGGCGAGGGCGCGGGGGGCTACGGGGCGGGGGTGCCGGCTTCGGCCGCTTCGGCCGCTGCGGCCGCTTCCGCTGCCGCGAACGCCTCGGCCCGGGCCTGGTCGGCGGCGGTCTCGGCGGCCGAGGGCGGGACGATGCGCAGGTTTCCGATCATGCCGGGGGTGACCATGCCCGGCAGCATGAGCCGCCACATCGCGGTGACGCGCTCGGGCAGGTCCTCGCGCTTGCTGTACACCTGCGACATCACCTGCATGCCGGTGAACGCGCCGACGATGACGTCCGTCACCTCGGCCAGGTTCAGGCCCGGCAGGACCTCGCCCTGCTGCTGGGCCTCTTCGAGGAGTGCGCGGGTGGCCACGCTGGACTGTTCGTACGGCGTCTTCCCCGGGAGGGGGAACGTGGCCTCCAAGGCCAGCCGCACGCTGGCCCGCAGCACCGGATCGCTCTGGAGCCGGAAGGCGAACGCGAAGCTCAGGTCGATGATCGACTGGAGTTTGGTGGACCGCTCGGGCGCCAGGAGGGCGCCGCTGTGCGCGTCGAGCAGCGCGAGGGCGATCGACTCCTTGGACGGGAAGTGGTGGTACAGGGCACCACGGGTCAGACCGCTGCGCGCGAGGATCTCGTTGGTGCTCGCGGCCTCGAATCCACGACGGTCGAAGACCTCGGCGGCGGCCTCCAGGATCGCTTGCCGCGATCGCGTTCCGCGTTCCTGTTTTGCCATACCCGGATCCTTGCCACTCGCCAACGAACGATACAGACAAGTCTGCATTCTACTTACCTACGCGTGACTGACCAGGGGCGCGCGGAGGAGAGGAGACGGATCGCGCATTTCCGCCGCGCTTCCCGGTGCCGACGGCGACGGCCTCCGGCACCGGGAAGCGGCGCGGCACCTCACGGGTTGCCCAGGCGGAATCCGACGCCGCGGACGGTCACGATCCAGTGGCTGGATCCGAGCTTGCCCCGCACGCTGCTGACGTGGGTGTCGATGGTGCGGCCCTTGTGCGACCAGGCGTCGTCCCAGACCTGGGTCATCAGCTGCCGCCGGGAGACGACGGCGCCCGGCTGGATCGCGAGCGCGTGCAGCAGGTCGAACTCCTTGCGCGTGAGGTCGACGGGCCGGCCGTGCAGGGTGACCTTGCGGGTGTCGGCGTCGATCCGCAGCGGGCCGTGCTCGATGGTCCGGGCGGTCGGGGACGGCCGCACGCGGCGCATCACCGCCCCTATGCGGGCCAGGAGTTCGTGGAATCCGTAGGGCTTGACCATGTAGTCGTCCGAGCCGGCCTGCAGCCCGAGGACGCGGTCGAGCTCGCTGCCGCGCTCGGTGACGGCGATGATCGGGGTGTCGCTCATCGCGCGGATGCTCCGGCACACCTCGAGCCCGTCCAGGTCGGTGAGGTCGAGGTCGAGCAGGATCAGGTCGGCCTGACGGTGCACCTGGAGCGCCTGGCTCCCGGTGGTGACGCTGTCGGCGCGGTACCCCCGCCGGATCAGGTCCTGCACCAGCGCCCTGGCCGAGCGCTCCTCGTTCTCGACGACCAGGATGCGCAGGGCAGGGTGCTCGACCGGGACGTGCAGTCGCGGCATGGCCGGGTGGCTGTGCTGGGGCACGGGGTGATGCCGCACGGTGTGGGAATCGGGTAGGTCTGCTACCTGCTGGTTCATCCGGTCCTCCTGGAGCGGGGGCGATCGCTGCCTGCCACATGCTCGTATCGAAGTTCAGGTGCGTCGCGAAGATACCAAACAGACTTGTCTGATTGTCAATGAGAGTCAAGACGGGCGTGACAAACGCCTGACAAATGCTATGACCTGCGTCGACCGTGAGATTGCCCGGATATGTTCCGGCGACCACGACCGTCGCGCAGCAGGTCAGCGACTGCGGCATGATGGCCAAGAACCGGCAAAACTGTCCGTTCGTCAACCTCGTTGCGTGGAACGGTCGTTGCCCAGTGCAGTCAAGGATCGCGGAGGCTCGCCCTCCACTCCCCGACACGCCCGACCCCAACTTTTTACTTGATTTACCCAACAGACCTGTCTGTATTTTGTGGGGTGTGTGGACCGGGGGCTGTTGCCGCACGCTCAGCAGCTCCGCCCTGCCCGAAAACAGACAGGAGCGCCAGCCATGACCGCAATGCTCGACTCCGCCATCACGCGTCTCACCACCACCGTTCCGCGCCAGTACGTCCACCGAGCCGCCGTGTCCGAGGTCCTGCTCACCGGCTGGCGGCCGACGGCCGAGCCGCACACCTTCGTGGTGACGGCCCAGTGGCCGCGGGGCCACGCGCTCTTCGCCCAGTCCGGCGGCTACCAGGACCCCATGCTGCTGGTCGAGTCGGTCCGCCAGAGCGGCCCGCTGCTCGCCCACGCCGAGTACGGAGTGGCCTTCGGTCACCAGTTCCTCATGCGGTCGATATCGTTCGCCGCCACCACGGACCTGTTCGTCGCCACCCCCACCCCCACCGAGGTCGAACTGCACACGGTGTGCCGCGACATCGTCCGAAGGGGCAACGACCTGCGCGGCATGCGCCTGGACGTGACCGCGAAGGTCGACGGGGTGGCCCTGGCCACCGCCGGCGGGGCCTTCACCCTGGCCGGGCCGAGCGTGTACGAGCGCCTGAGAGGCGGGCGGCCCACCTGCGTCGACCGCCTCCCGGGGCAGCCGATCGACCCCGCCCGGGTGGGCCGCACCGACCCCCAGCACGTGGTCCTCTCCGACGACCCGGACGGCCCGGACAACCGGTGGGAGCTGCGCGTCGACTGCAACCACCCGATCTTCTTCGACCACCGCTGCGACCACGTCCCGGGCATGGTGCTCCTGGAGGGGGCCCGCCAGGCCGCCCGCGCCGTCACCGGCATGCCCGACACCCTCGTCCTCGACCTGGACAGCACCTTCGAGCGGTACGCCGAACTCGACGAGCCCTGCTTCATCGAGGCCGAGCCGGTCGCCGTCGACGCCGCCGGCGACATCCACGTACGCGCCCGCGGACTCCAGCGCGGCCAGTCGCTCTTCGTCGCCCACCTCACGCTGCGGACCACCAGCCGTTGAGCCGTCACCGTCACGCGACCGGAGCGCCCACGTGCAGAACATCCTGATCACCGGGGCGGGCGGCTTCATCGGCGCCCAGGTCACCCGGGAAGCGGCCCGCGCCGGCGGGGACCTCACCCTGGTGGCGCACCGCCGGCCGACGCAGCCGCCGCCGGCCGGCCGGACCCGGACCGTCCGGGCGGACCTGGCGGACCCGGATTCCTTGCGCGGCCTGTGCGAGGGCGCCGACGTCCTGCTCCACTGCGCCTCCCGGATCGGCGGGACACCGGAGGCCAACGAGGCCGTCAACGCCAGGGGAACCGCCGCGCTCGTCGCCGAGGCGCAGCGCGCCGGGGTGTCCCGCATCGTCTACCTCAGCACCGCCTCCGTCTACGGCCGGGGCATCTTCCGGTGCGCCCGTCCCGAGCAGCTCCCGCGCCGGCCCCAGTCGCCCACCTCGCGCACCCGCGCCCGGGCCGAGGACGCCGTCCTCGCCGCCGGGGGGATCGTCGTCCGGCCGCACCTGGTCTACGGTCCGGGCGACACCTGGGTCGTGCCGGGACTCACCCGGCTGCTGCGCTCCCTGCCCGGCACCCCGACCGGCTGGGACGCCCGGATCTCCGTCATCAGCGTGATCGAACTCGCCGCGCTGCTCGTGGCGGTCGGACGCGCCCCGCGCGCACGGCTGTCGACCAGCGTCTACCACGCGGCGTACCCCACCCCGGTCACGGCGTCCGCACTGCTGGACGCGGTGGCCGACAGCACCGCACCCCGGCCGGCCCGGCGGAGCATCAGCCTGGCCCACGCCCGTGCCCTTCCGACGGAGAACGGGGCCGCCACCCGTGCGCTCGACCTCCTCGCCACCGACCACTGGTTCGACAGCGCCCCGCTCTGGGCAGACCTGGGCCGGACCCCGGGCCGGAGCTGGGAGGAGGACCTCGCCCGCATGAAGGAGTGGTACCCGGACCAGGCGGCAGCCGCCTGATCCCCGGCGCTCCCCCGCCGTACGGGCCCCGGACCGGCCCGTACGGCACACCCCTCAGCCCCGACCGCCGCCCCGGCGCGCGCGGTCGGCGATCCAGCACTATCTGAAGGACTGGCACACGTGGAATACACCAACCTCGGCCGCAGCGGACTGTCCGTGTCCCGGCTCGTGCTCGGCACGATGAACTTCGGGACGCAGACCTCCGAGGCCGACAGCCACACGATCATGGACCGGGCGCACGACCGCGGCATCAACTTCTTCGACACGGCCAACGTCTACGGCACCCGGCCGGGCGAGCAGCCCACCGAGCCGATCATCGGCCGGTGGTTCGCCGGCGGCAACGGGCGGCGCGAGAAGACCGTCCTCGCCACCAAGGTCTACCTGCCGACCGGCAGCTGGCCCAACGAGTCGTACCTGTCGGCGCTGAACATCCGGCGTGCCTGCGAGGCGTCGCTGAAGCGGCTGGGCACCGACTACATCGACGTGTACCAGATGCACCACGTCGACCGGAGCACTCCGTGGGAGGAGATCTGGGAGGCGTTCTCCGTCCTGCGCCAGCAGGGCAAGGTGCTCTACTTCGGCTCGTCCAACTTCGCCGGCTGGCACATCGCGCAGGCGCAGGAGGCCGCCCGCTCCCGGCACTTCCTGGGCCTGGTCAGCGAGCAGTCGCGGTACAACCTGATGACCCGCTGGGTCGAGCTCGAGGTGCTGCCGGCGGCGCGGCACTACGGCCTCGGCCTGATCCCGTGGGGGCCGCTGAACGGCGGTGTCCTCGGCGGTGTGCTGCGCAAGATGAAGGAGGGCGGCGCGGCCCGCGGCACCTCCGGTCACTCGGCGGGCCTGCTCGCCCAGCACCGCGACACGGTCGAGGCGTACGAGAAGCTGTGCGCCGAGATCGGGGAGGACCCGGCGCACGTCGGTCTGGCCTGGCTGCTCGCGCAGGAGGGCGTGACCGGCCCCATCATCGGGCCGCGCACGGCCGAGCAGCTCGACGGCTCGCTGCGGGCCCTGTCGATCAGGCTCGACACCGGCACGCTGGCCAGGCTGGACCAGCTGTTCCCGCCGCCCGGCCCGAACGGCGCCAAGCCGGCGCCCGAGGCGTACGCCTGGTAGCGCACGTCCGCCCGGTGAGCACCTCCGCGTGCTGACCGTGCCGTGGCGGCACGTGCCCGTACGGGGTGCCTGCCGCCGCGGCGGAACCGACCCGCAGGACCGGCCGGGAGCTCGCCAGACGGGCGGGCCGGCCGGACGTATTCGTACTCTCAGCAGAAGTGAGGCATCGTGCGCAAGGTGCTCATCGCCAACCGTGGCGAAATCGCTGTCCGGGTGGCCCGTGCGTGCCGGGACGCCGGGATCGCGAGTGTGGCCGTCTACGCGGACCCGGACCGGGACGCCCTGCACGTCCGGGCCGCGGACGAGGCGTTCGCGCTCGGTGGCGACACCCCGGCCACCAGCTATCTGGATGTCGACAAGGTGCTGTCGGCGGCGAAGGACTCGGGTGCGGACGCGGTGCACCCCGGTTACGGGTTCCTCTCCGAGAACGCCGAGTTCGCCCAGGCCGTCCTGGACGCCGGACTGATCTGGATCGGCCCGCCCCCGCAGGCCATCCGCGACCTCGGCGACAAGGTCGCCGCCCGTCACATCGCCCAGCGCGCCGGCGCCCCGCTCGTCGCCGGCACCCCCGACCCCGTCTCCGGCGCCGACGAGGTCGTCGCCTTCGCCCAGCAGCACGGCCTGCCCATCGCGATCAAGGCCGCCTTCGGCGGCGGCGGCCGCGGCCTGAAGGTCGCCCGCACCCTCGAAGAAGTGCCCGAACTCTACGACTCCGCCGTCCGCGAAGCCGTCGCCGCCTTCGGCCGCGGCGAATGCTTCGTCGAGCGCTACCTCGACAAGCCCCGCCACGTCGAAACCCAGTGCCTCGCCGACACCCACGGCAACGTCGTCGTCGTCTCCACCCGCGACTGCTCCCTCCAGCGCCGCCACCAAAAGCTCGTCGAGGAAGCCCCCGCCCCCTTCCTCACCGAAGCACAGAACGCGGAGCTGTACCGCGCCTCCAAGGCGATCCTCAAGGAAGCCGGCTACGTCGGCGCCGGCACCGTCGAATTCCTCGTCGGCACCGACGGCACCATCTCCTTCCTCGAGGTCAACACCCGCCTCCAGGTCGAACACCCCGTCACCGAAGAAGTCACCGGCATCGACCTCGTCCGCGAGATGTTCCGCATCGCCGACGGCGAGGAACTCGGCTACGACGACCCCGAAATCCGCGGCCACTCCTTCGAGTTCCGCATCAACGGCGAAGACCCCGGCCGCAACTTCCTCCCCGCCCCCGGCACCGTCACCACCTTCACCCCGCCCACCGGCCCCGGCGTCCGCCTCGACGCCGGCGTCGAATCCGGCAGCGTCATCGGCCCCGCCTGGGACTCCCTCCTCGCCAAACTCGTCATCACCGGCGCCACCCGCGAACAGGCCCTCCAGCGCGCCGCCCGCGCCCTCGCCGAGTTCAAGGTCGAAGGCATGGCCACCGCCATCCCCTTCCACCAGGCCGTCGTCACCGACCCCGCCTTCACCGCCGACCCGTTCCGCGTCCACACCCGCTGGATCGAGACCGAGTTCACCAACGACATCAAGCCCTTCACCCCCGCAGCCGGCGACACCGACGAAGACGAAACCGGCCGCGAGACCATCGTCGTCGAGGTCGGAGGCAAGCGACTCGAGGTCTCCCTGCCGTCGTCGCTCGGCATGACCCTCGCGCGCACGGGCCTGGCCGCCGGTGCCAAGCCGAAGCGACGGGCGGCCAAGAAGTCCGGCCCGACCGCCTCCGGCGACACCCTCGCCTCCCCGATGCAGGGCACGATCGTCAAGATCGCGGTCGAGGAGGGCCAGGAGGTCAAGGAGGGCGACCTCATCGTCGTCCTCGAAGCCATGAAGATGGAACAGCCCCTCAACGCCCACAAGTCCGGCACCGTCAAGGGCCTCACCGCCGAGGTCGGCGCCTCCCTCACCTCCGGCGCCGCCATCTGCGAGATCAAGGACTGATGCAGACCGCACCACGCACGAGGGCTCCTGGCGATGCCAGGAGCCCTCGTGGCCGTCGGACCGGGCCGACGGGTGGTGCCTACGCCGCCTCGTCGCGCCGGTGCAGCGTCTCGTAGACGTCGCCGGCGTGGTAGTAGGTCCGGCCGTTGCGGCTGCGGCGGCGCCACTTCTGCGTGCTGGCGTGGCGGTAGACGCTGCCCGGCGGCATGTCCCACAGCCGGGCGATGTCCGCGGCGGTCATCCAGCGCACCTCCGCGTCCAGGTCCGTGACCGTGCCCGTCCGCGCGGGAACGGCCGCCGTCCCGGTGCCGCCGCCCTCCTCGTCCGCCCGGCTCGCGCCCGCCGTCGCCGCGCCGATGCGGCGGCTGAGCTGGAGCCACTCGTGGCCGACCCAGTGGTGGGAGGAGTCGGCGCCACAGGTGATCGTGGCGGGCAGCTGCGGCTGGCGGGGCCGTACGACCGCGGTGAGCGCGCCCGAGCAGCCGGGCTCGACGCACTCGCCCACCGCGATGCGCCGGCTGGTCGCCGGGTCGATCACGCCGAGCGCCCTGCGGACCAGCTGGGCGACCTCGGCGGACACCTCGCCCGCGGCGTCGTGCGCCGCGAGCCAGCTGCCGTGCCGGGTCAGGAAGTGGACCAGCGGGCCGACGGCGCGCCGCGGGCCGGCGAGGCCCCGCTCCTCCAGGACCAGGCCGGCCCAGCCGCTGAGCACCGCCAGGATGGAGGTGCGCACGTCCGCCGCGCGCAGGTTGAAGGGCATCCCGGGCAACGGGCCGCCCGAGGTCTTCTCCAGGCCGCGGTCCCCGCCGCTGCCGTCGAGGTGCCGGGCGCACTCCTCGTACAGCTCCGGCAGCCGGTTCAGGTCCCGCACCAGACGCTCGTGGCAGTCCAGGCAGAGGCGGCTGGCGGCCGCGGCCGGGCGTCTGGCCCGTCCGGCGGCTTCGCGCCGGACACAGCCCGCTCCTGCGCAGACGGTCGTCACCACGGACATTCGATTACCCCCTGAGTCTCGGCGACCTCCGGTCGGAGGCGCCCACGGACCCGGGAACCGTATTTCCGCGATTATCGGGGCCGCAAGGGCCGGGGAATGTCACCTGTAGTACGTGACGGAATTCGATGAATACCACCCATGTCTTTTCGCTGCTCTGACACGAATTCACACCCTCCTACGGAACCGGCCATTCCTGACATGCCTTGACCTGGATCTGACATGGGAATGATTGACCGCGGGACCGGGGCCGAAGAAGCTATAGGGCAGATTCCCTTGCCGTGCGCCCGTATTCTCCTGAAGCCAAGGAAGAGATGAGATCACCTCTCGCGGGCACGCTCCAGTCCCTGTCCGTCCGCAACTTCCGGCTCTTCGCGGCGGGACAGCTCGTCTCCGTCGCCGGCACCTGGATGATGGTCGTCGCCCAGGACTGGCTCGTGCTCTTTCTGACCGGCGACTCCGGGACCGCCCTGGGCGTCGTGACCGCCCTGCAGTTCGCGCCGCTGCTGCTGCTCACCCTCTACGCGGGCGGGCTCGCCGACCGCCACGACAAGCGCCGGCTGCTGATGGCCGCCAACCTCGTGTCGGGCGTCCTGGCGCTCCTCCTCGGAGTCCTCGTGCTCACCGGCGCGGCCGGACTGTGGCACGTCTGCCTCTTCGCCCTCGCACTCGGCATCGTCAACGCGGTCGAGGTGCCCACCCGGATGTCCTTCGTCAGCGAGCTCGTCGGCGCCGACCTGCTGCCCAACGCCTCGGCGCTCAGCGCCGCGTACTTCAACGTGGCGCGGGTCGCCGGGCCGGCGCTGGCGGGCCTGCTGATCGGCTGGTTCGGCACCGCGACCGTGATGCTGCTCAACGCGGTCAGCTACCTGGCGACCGTCGCCGCCCTGCGCGCGATGCGTCCCGGGGAGCTGCACCGCTCGAAGCGGCGGCCCGCGCGGGCGCCCGTCATGGACGGCGTACGGCACATGGCGACCCGCCGCGACCTGCTGCTCCCGATGGTCCTCGTGGCCGTCGTCGGCATGCTGGGCTTCAACTTCCAGCTCACCCTGCCGCTGCTCGCCAAGACCGAGTTCCACGCGGACGCCGCCGCCTTCGGGCTGCTCACCACGGCCTTCGCGGCCGGTTCGCTGCTCGCGGCGTTCGTCACCACGCGCCGCCGCGGCCGGCCCGCGGCCGGTGTCGTCATCGGCTCCGCCCTCGCCGCCGGGATCCTCCAGTGCGCGGCCGGGCTCGCCCCCACCTACGCCTGGGCCGCGGTGCTGCTGCTGTGCACCGGATTCGGCTCGCTCTACTTCGCCCAGGCGGCCAACCACCGCATCCAGCTGGGCACCGACCCCGCCTACCGGGGACGGGTGATGGCCCTCTACACGCTCGTCTTCCAGGGGACCACTCCCCTGGGCGCCCTCCTGATCGGCGCCCTCAGCGAGCGGTACGGCGCCCGCGCCGGGCTCCTGGCGGGCGGCGGCGCCACGCTCCTGGCCGCCCTCGCCGTGCTGGCCGCGCACCTGCGGACCGGAGGGCACCGGCCCGGGGCGTCCTCGGTCCCGTACGCCCGGGAAGACCCGCACGCCATAGATCCGCACCTCACACGGAGGAACACACCATGACCATCCAGCAGGCAACGAGCGCCCCCGTCCAGGCCGGCTCGGCGGAGGAGCGCAGGGACATCGTCCAGGCGGCCCGTGCCGTCTTCGCCCGCGAGGGCTGGACCCACACCGGCGTCCTGGACGTCGCCGTGGAGTGCGGGCTCGACGAGGCCACCGTCACGCACTACTTCAAGGACAAGGAGCGGCTGCTGCTCGCCGTCCTCCTGGAGGGCGCCGCGTCGGTCGCCGCCTCGCTGACCGTCATCGCCGAGGAGCACCTGTCGGAGATCACCGACCTGGAGAAGGACCTGACGGAGCTGGGCCGCGCCTGGCTGACGCCGCTGGCCGCCTTCCCGGAGCACTTCGCGATCGTGCGGCACCTGGGCGCCGAGATCGCGACGTGGCCGGCCGGGGTGGTCGAGATGTGGCGGACCGCCGGTCCGCGGCAGGCCAACCGCGAGCTGGCCCGCCGGCTCGCCCGCGTCGCCGAGCAGGGGCTGCTCTCCTTCGAGGACCCGGAGCACGCCGCCGAGCGCTTCGTCCAGCTGGTCGCGGGCGGTGTCGTCCAGCGGTCCTTCCACGGCGCCGTGCCGCTGTCGGACTTCGAGCGCGACGCGGTGATCAGCGCCGGTGTCGCCGACTTCATCCGGCTGTACCGGCCGGGCGCCGACCGCTGATCCACGCACCACACGACCCACGAACCGCGACCCATGGAGGTGGGGAACACCATGGCCACAGCAGGCACACCGCAGGACTCGATCCAGGCCCGGATCGACGAGCTGGCCGAGATCAAGGAGAGCGCGCGGCAGGGCCCCGACCCGGCGGCCACCGAACGCCAGCACAGCAAGGGCAAGCTGACCGCGCAGGAGCGGATCGCCCTGCTCCTGGACAAGGGCTCGTTCAACGAGGTCGAGCCGCTGCGGCGGCACCGGGCCAGCGGCTTCGGGCTGGAGGACAAGAAGCCGTACAGCGACGGCGTCGTCACCGGCTGGGGCACCGTCCACGGCCGCACCGTCTTCGTCTACGCCCATGACTTCCGGATCTTCGGCGGTGCGCTCGGCGAGGCCCACGCGCAGAAGATCCACAAGATCATGGACCTGGCCGAGGCGGCCGGCGCCCCGCTGGTCTCGCTCAACGACGGGGCGGGCGCCCGCATCCAGGAGGGCGTCACCGCGCTCGCCGGCTACGGGGGCATCTTCCAGCGCAACACCCGCTCCTCCGGGGTGATCCCGCAGATCTCGGTGATGCTCGGCCCGTGCGCGGGCGGCGCCGCCTACTCCCCCGCGCTCACGGACTTCGTGTTCATGGTCCGCGAGACCTCGCAGATGTTCATCACCGGTCCGGACGTCGTCAAGGCGGTCACCGGCGAGGAGATCTCGCAGAACGGGCTGGGTGGCGCCGACGTCCACTCGGCCACCTCGGGCGTGTCGCACTTCGCGTACGACACCGAGGAGGAGTGCATCGAGGACGTCCGCTACCTGCTCTCGCTGCTGCCCGCCAACAACCGCGAGCTGTCGCCGGTGGAGCGCTCCGGCGACCCGGTCGACCGGATCAACGACGCGCTGCTCGACCTGGTGCCGTCCGGCGCCGGGCAGGCGTACGACATCCGCAAGGTGATCGAGGAGGTCGTCGACGACGGCGACTACTTCGAGGTGCACCCGGCCTGGGCGACGAACATCGTCTGCGCCTTCGCCCGGCTCGACGGGCACGTGGTCGGCATCGTCGCCAACCAGCCGGCCTCCATGGCCGGTGTGCTCGACATCAACGCCTCGGAGAAGGGCGCGCGGTTCGTGCAGTTCTGCGACGCCTTCAACATCCCGCTGATCACCCTGGTCGACGTGCCCGGCTTCCTGCCGGGCGTGGACCAGGAGCACAACGGCATCATCCGGCGCGGGGCCAAGCTCCTGTACGCCTACTGCAACGCGACCGTGCCGCGGATCTCGCTGGTGCTGCGCAAGGCCTACGGCGGCGCGTACATCGTCATGGACTCGCGCTCGATCGGCGCGGACCTGGCGCTGGCGTGGCCGACCAACGAGATCGCGGTGATGGGCGCCGAGGGCGCGGCCAACGTCATCTTCCGGCGGGAGATCAACGCCGCCGAGGACCCGGAGGCCGTGCGCAGGCAGCGCATCGAGGAGTACAAGAACGAGCTGATGCACCCCTACTACGCGGCCGAGCGCGGGCTGATCGACGACGTCATCGACCCGCGGGAGACCCGCTCGGTGCTGATCCGGTCCCTCGCGATGCTGCGCGCCAAGCACGCGGACCTGCCCTCGCGCAAGCACGGCAACGCCCCGCAGTGAGCCGGCACGTGACGTAACCCACAGTCACGCCTTGGCCCGTGCAATTCCTGTAGTTCCTGCACGGAGATTTGACATGACTCCCCTTGAACGAGGGGGTGTCACCGAAGAACATAGATGTCAGAGTCCGGCGCTTTGTCAAAGCGCCCTCTTTTTTTGACTCCGTCCGGTTCCGGCCCTCTTGCTGTCGAACCGTCGACGTGACGTGAAACTCCAGTCCGCCGTACGGCTTTCCACTTGGAGAAGAATCGTATGCACAGCAATCTGATCGTGGCACGGATGGAGCCCGGATCGAGCGGCAACGTGGCCGATCTCTTCCGCGCGTTCGATGCCACCGAGATGCCGCACCGGATGGGCACGCGCCGGCGCCAGCTCTTCCACTACCGCGGCCTCTACTTCCACCTCCAGGACTTCGACACCGACCAGGGCGGCAAGCAGATCGAGGAGGCGAAGCACGACCCGCGCTTCGTGCGGATCAGCGAAGACCTGAAGCCGTTCATCGAGGCGTACGACCCGGCGACCTGGCGCTCGCCCGCGGACGCCATGGCGACCCGCTTCTACCACTGGGAGGGCACGCAGTGAGCGGCCGACGCGTAGTCATCACGGGCCTGGAGGTCCTGGCCCCCGGCGGCGTGGGCCGTGACGCCTTCTGGTCGCTGCTGAGCGAGGGCCGCACGGCGACCCGCGGCATCACCTTCTTCGACCCGTCGCCGTTCCGTTCCCGGGTGGCGGCCGAGATCGACTTCGACGCCGAGGCGCACGGGCTCAGCCCGCAGGAGATCCGGCGCATGGACCGGGCCGGCCAGTTCGCCGTGGTCGCCGCCCGCGGCGCCGTCGCCGACAGCGGCATCGACCTCGCCGAGCACGCCCCGCACCGCGTCGGCGTCACCGTCGGCACGGCCGTCGGCGCCACGATGGGCCTCGACCAGGAGTACCGGGTCGTCAGCGACGGCGGCCGGCTGAACCTGGTCGACCACACGTACGCGGTCCCGCACCTCTACAACCACCTGGTGCCCAGCTCCTTCGCCGCCGAGGTGGCCTGGGCCGTGGGCGCCGAGGGCGCCAACGCCGTGGTCTCCACCGGCTGCACCTCGGGCATCGACTCCATCGGCTACGCCGTCGAGCTGATCCGCGAGGGCTCCCTCGACGTGCTGGTCGCCGGCGCCACCGACGCCCCGATCTCGCCGATCACGATGGCGTGCTTCGACGCGATCCGCGCCACCACCCCGCGGTACGACGAGCCGGAGCGCGCCTCGCGCCCGTTCGACGGCACCCGCAACGGCTTCGTCCTCGGCGAGGGCACCGCCTTCTTCGTGCTGGAGGAGCTGGAGAGCGCCCGCCGCCGCGGCGCCCGCATCTACGCGGAGATCGCCGGCTACGCGACCCGCTCCAACGCGTACCACATGACCGGTCTGCGCCCCGACGGCGCCGAGATGGCCGAGGCCATCCGCGTCGCGCTCGACGAGGCGAGGATGAACGGCGACGAGATCGACTACATCAACGCGCACGGCTCGGGCACCAAGCAGAACGACCGCCACGAGACGGCCGCGTTCAAGAAGAGCCTCGGCGACCACGCGTACGCCACCCCGGTGAGCTCCATCAAGTCGATGGTCGGCCACTCCCTCGGCGCGATCGGCGCCATCGAGATCGCCGCGTCGACGCTGGCGATGACGCACAACGTGGTGCCGCCGACGGCGAACCTCCACACCCCCGACCCCGAATGCGATCTCGACTATGTGCCCGTCACCGCGCGGGAGCACCAGACGGACGCCGTGCTGACCGTCGGCAGTGGCTTTGGAGGCTTCCAGAGCGCGATGGTCCTGGCCCGGCCGGAAAGGACCGCGGCATGAGCGCCTCTGTAGTGGTGACCGGTCTCGGCGTCGTCGCGCCCAACGGGCTCGGCGCCGAGGAGTACTGGCAGGCCGCCCGCGTGGGCAAGAGCGGCATCGGCCGCATCACCCGCTTCGACCCGTCGCAGTACCCGGCGCGGCTCGCCGGTGAGATCCACGGGTTCGAGGCGTCCGAGCACCTGCCGAGCAAGCTGCTGCCGCAGACCGACCGGATGACCCGCCTCGCGCTGGTCGCCGCGGACTGGGCGCTCGAGGACGCCGGCGTGAACCCCAAGGAGCTGCCCGCCTTCGACATGGGCGTGGTCACCTCCAGCGCGTCCGGCGGCTTCGAGTTCGGCCAGCGCGAGCTGGAGCGGCTGTGGAGCCAGGGCAGCGAGTACGTGTCCGCGTACCAGTCGTTCGCCTGGTTCTACGCCGTCAACAGCGGCCAGATCTCCATCCGGCACGGCATGAAGGGCCCGAGCGGCGTCGTCGTCAGCGAGCAGGCCGGCGGTCTGGACTCCGTCGCGCAGGCCCGCCGCCAGGTCCGCAAGGGCACCCCGCTGGTCGTCACCGGCTCGGTCGACGCGTCCCTGTGCCCGTGGGGCTGGGTGGCGCAGCTGACCAGCGGCCGGGTCACCACGCAGGACGACCCGGCGGCCGCCTTCCTGCCCTTCGACGAGCGGGCCTCGGGCCACGTCCCGGGCGAGGGCGGCGCCATCCTCATCATGGAGCGCGAGGACGTCGCCCGGGCGCGCGGCGCCAAGGTGTACGGGGAGATCGCCGGCTACGGCGCGACCTTCGACCCGAAGCCGGGCAGCGGCCGGCCGCCGGCCCTGCGCCAGGCGATCGAGACCGCGCTGGCCGACGCCGGGGTGAGCGCCCGTGACGTGGACGTGGTCTTCGCGGACGGCGCGGCCGTCCCCGAGCTCGACCGCGTGGAGGCCGAGGCGCTGAACGCGGTCTTCGGCCGCGAGCAGGTGCCCGTCACCGTCCCCAAGACGACGACCGGTGCCCTGTACTCGGCCGCCGGCGCGCTGGACCTGGCGACGGTCTTCCTCGCGATGGAGGAGGGCCTGATCCCGCCGACCATGAACACCCGGCCGTCCGACGCCTACGGCCTCGACCTGGTCGTCGGCCACCCGCGGACGCACGAGGTGCGCACCGCGCTGGTGCTCGCCCGCGGCCTGGGCGGCTTCAACTCCGCGCTCGTCGTGCGCTCCGCCGACTGACACCCGCACACCGCCCCGTACCGCCATCACGCCGAACGGGCACGACCCGGAAAGGAACCACCATGGCCGAGCAGGCTTTCACCTTCGACGACCTCCGCCGCATCCTGATCGAGGCGGCGGGCGCCGACGACTCGTACAACCTCGACGGTGACATCCTCGACACCGACTTCGAGGAGCTGGGCTACGAGTCGCTGGCCCTCCTGGAGACCGGCGGCCGCATAGAGCGCGAGTACGGCATCTCCCTCGACGAGGACATCCTGAGCATCGCGAACACCCCGCGCATGCTGATCGACGCGGTCAACAGCGGCCTCGCCGCCCTGGTCTGACCGCTCCGGGGCCGCCCCGCCGTCCCCGTCCCCCCTCCGCGCGACACCCCCCACACCCCCCACGCCCACTCGCCGCCGGGCGGTGCCTCCTCGCACCGCCCGGCGGGCCCTTTTCCCTCCCACTGGAGACGCCACCCATGTCAGATCAGCACAAGCGGGTCGCCCTGGTCACCGGAGCGACCAGCGGCATCGGCCTGGCCGCCGCCCGGCTCCTGGCCGAGCAGGGCCACCGGGTCTTCATCGGCGCCCGCAGCGCCGACAACGTCGCCGCCACCGTCAAGGAGCTCCAGGCCGAGGGCCTGGAGGTGGACGGCACCACCCTGGACGTCCGGTCCTCCGACAGCGTGCGGGACTTCGTGCAGGCCGCCGTCGACACCTTCGGCACCGTCGACGTGCTCGTCAACAACGCCGGCCGCAGCGGCGGCGGTGTCACCGCCGACATCGCCGACGAACTGTGGGACGACGTCATCGACACCAACCTCAACAGCGTCTTCCGGCTGACCCGCGAGGTGCTCAACACCGGCGGCATGCGCCACAAGGACCGCGGCCGGATCATCAACATCGCCTCCACCGCCGGCAAGCAGGGCGTCGTCCTGGGCGCCCCGTACTCGGCGTCCAAGCACGGCGTCGTCGGCTTCACCAAGGCGCTGGGCAACGAGCTCGCGCCCACCGGCATCACCGTGAACGCGGTCTGCCCCGGCTACGTGGAGACGCCGATGGCCCAGCGCGTGCGCCAGGGCTACGCCGCCGCCTACGACACCACCGAGGACGCCATCCTCGAGAAGTTCCAGGCCAAGATCCCGCTCGGCCGCTACTCGACGCCGGAGGAGGTCGCGGGTCTGGTCGGCTACCTCGCCTCCGACACGGCGGCGTCCATCACCGCGCAGGCGCTGAACGTCTGCGGCGGACTCGGCAACTTCTAGAGCCCCAAGGAGAGCTGACCATGACCATCCGTGAGGTCGAGCACGAGATCACCGCGGCCGCGCCGGCCGAGACGGTGTTCCGGCTCATCGCCGAGGTGGAGAACTGGCCGCGGATCTTCCCGCCCACCATCCACGTCGAGCACGTGGAGCGCGGCGAGCGCGAGGAGCGCATCCAGATCTGGGCCACCGCCAACGGCGAGCCGAAGAACTGGACGTCCCACCGCACCCTGGACCCGGAGAACCTGCGGATCACCTTCCGCCAGGAGATCCCCACCCCGCCGGTGGCGGCCATGGGCGGCACCTGGATCATCGAGCCGGTCTCCGCGACCGAGTCGCGGATCCGGCTGCTGCACGACTACCGGGCGATCGACGACGACCCGGAGAGCCTGAAGTGGATCGACGAGGCCGTCGACCGCAACTCGCGCTCCGAGCTGGCCGCACTGCGCGAGAACGTCGAGCGCGTCCACGCCGAGACCGAGGCCGAGCTGACGTTCTCCTTCGAGGACTCCGTGGAGATCGCCGGCTCCGCCAAGGACGTCTACGACTTCATCAACGAGGCGAACCTCTGGTCCGAGCGGCTTCCGCACGTGGCCACCGTCCGCCTCGACGAGGACTCCCCGGGCCTGCAGACGCTGGAGATGGACACCCGCGCCAAGGACGGCTCCGTGCACACCACGAAGTCGTACCGGGTGACCTTCCCGCACCACAAGATCGCCTACAAGCAGGTGACGCTGCCGGCGCTGATGACCCTGCACACCGGCTACTGGACGTTCACCGAGACCGCCACCGGCGTCACGGCGTCCTCGCAGCACACGGTGACCATCAACACCGAGAACATCGCCCGCATCCTCGGCGCGGACGCCACCGTCGCCGACGCCCGGGAGTACGTGCACACCGCGCTCAGCACCAACAGCAAGGCCACGCTGGGCCACGCCAAGGCCCATGCCGAGGCCCGGCGCTGAACCCGGCGGTCCACCCCGTGAGTCCGGACCGCGTCCGTCCCCGGCCGGCGCGTCCGGGCCGCGCGCGGCCGGGCAGCCGCTGATCACGGTCCCGGGCGAGCGGCCACGCCTCTCGCTGTGGCTGCTGCGCCCGCCGTCGGCGGACAGCCCGGCGGCGGCCCGGCTCGCGGTGCGCGAGCTGGACGCCGCGGAGCTGCGGCGGGCGGAGCTGTTCGTACGGCCCCGGGACCGGGTGCAGTACCTGTCGGCGCACATCGCGCTGCGCCGGATCCTCAGCGACGCCACGGGCTGCCCGCCCGAGCGGCTGCGCCTGGGCCGGGAGCCCGGCCCGGCGCGCCCGCACCGCACGACCCGGCCCGTGCTGCGCGACCCGCCGCTGCCGGTCCACTTCTCGCTCTCGCACAGCCACGGGCTCGTCCTGATCGGCACGGCGGCCACGGTCGTCGGCGTGGACGTGCAGCGCACCCCGACGGCCGGGGCGGTGGAGGTGTGCGGGCCCGCGCTGCATCCGGCGGAGTGGCGGGAGCTCCTGGCCCTTCCCGAGGCCGGCCGGCCCGACGCGTTCGCGGAGCTGTGGACCCGCAAGGAGGCGTATCTGAAGGGCCTGGGCACCGGCCTCGGCCGCAGCCCCGCCCTCGACTACCTGGGCCTCGGGACGGACGCCGACGCCCCGCCCGGCCCGCCCGGCTGGATCGTGCGCAACGTGCCGGCCGGGCCGCACCACGCCGCCGCCGCCGCGCTGGCCGCCCCCGCGGAGCCGGTCGTCACGCTGCGCTCGCTGCCCGCGGCCTGCCTGTTCGACGGCGCGGCGGGCCTGCCGCTGTCCGCGGCTCCGCTACTGGCTTTGAGAAGGAGAAGTTCATGGACGCTTCGGTGGTCGTTGTTGGAGCGGGACCCGCCGGGCTGATGCTCGCCGGGGAACTGCGCCTGGCGGGGATCGACGTCACGGTGCTCGAACGGCATGCCGGGCGCACCGGGGAGTCCCGGGGCATCGGTCTGACCATCGGCACGATGGAGGTCTTCGACCAGCGCGGACTGCTGCGCCGGCTCGGCGACTACGAGACCAGCGGCATGGGCCACTTCGGCGGCATCCCGCTGGACATGGGCGTGCTCGGCGCCTTCCACGAGGCGGCCAAGACGGTGCCGCAGTCGGTGACCGAGGAGGCCCTGGAGGCGTGGGCGACCGAGCTCGGCGCCGACATCCGCCGTGGGCACGCGTTCGTCTCGTACGAGGAGACCGGCGACGGCGTCACGGTCACCGTGCGCCACGAGGACGGCGAGGACCGGCTGCGGGCCCGCTACCTCGTCGGCTGCGACGGCGGCCGCAGCACCGTCCGCAAGCAGGCCGGGTTCGACTTCCCCGGCACGGCCGCCACCACCGAGATGCTCCTGGCCGACCTGCGCGGGGTCGACCTGGAGCCGCGGATGACCGGCCAGCACACCGACGGCGGCTTCGTGATGGTCGCCAAGCTGCCCGGCGGCATCCACCGGATCATCGTCGGCGAGCACGGGGTGCCCCCGCGCAAGCGCACCGGCCCGCCGGAGTTCGCCGAGGTCGCCGACGTGTGGAAGCGGCTCACCGGCATCGACATCGGCCACGCCGAGCCGGTGTGGGTCAGCGCCTTCGGCAACGCCTCCCGGCAGGTCACCGAATACCGCCGGGGCCGCGTCCTGCTGGCCGGCGACTCCGCGCACGTGCACCTGCCCGCGGGCGGCCAGGGCATGAACACCAGCGTCCAGGACTCCCACAACCTGGGCTGGAAGCTGGCCGCCGTGCTGCGCGGCGACGCGCCGGAGGAGCTGCTCGACACCTACCACTCCGAGCGGCACGAGGTGGGCCGCGGGCTGCTCGCCAACACCCGGGCGCAGAGCCTGCTGATCCTCGGCGGCGAGGAGTCGGTGCCGCTGCGGGACGTCCTGGCCGAGCTGGTCCGGATCCCCGGCGTGTCCCGGCACCTGGCCGCCAAGGTCAGCGGGCTCGACATCCGCTACGACATGGGCGGCGGGTCCAGCCCGCTGCTCGGGCGGCGCCTTCCGCACCTGCCGCTGACGGTGGAGGGCCGCGCCACCAGCAGCACCGAGCTGCTGCGCACCGGCCGCGGGGTGCTCCTCGACCTCGACGACACGGCCGTGCTGCGGCGCCGCGCGCAGCCCTGGCGGGACCGCGTCGACATCGTGACCGCCACGCCCGGCGACGTTCCCGCCGACAGCCCGCTCGCGGGCGCCTCGGCGGTGCTGCTGCGCCCCGACGGCTATGTCGCCTGGGCCGCGCCGGGCAGCCACCTCGGCCTGAGCGGCGCGCTGGCCCGCTGGTTCGGGCCGGCGCTCGGTCAGCGGTGATGGCCCGCACGTCTGCCACCCGCACCGATGTCGTGGTCGTCGGCGCCGGGCCCGTCGGTCTCTTCCTGGCGGCCGAACTGCGGGCCGGCGGCGCCGACGTCGTCGTCGTGGAGAAGCTGACGGAGCCGACCGGCGAGTCCAGGGCGTCGATCCTGCACGCGCGGACCATGGAGATCTTCGCCGACCGCGGTTTCCTGCCGCGGCTCGGCGAACTCCCGCCGGTCGGCCCCGGCCACTTCGGCGGCCTGCGCCTCGACCTGGCCGAGGCCGACCCGGACCATCCGTACGCCGGGCAGTGGGAGTGCCTCCAGTACCACCTGGAGACCGAACTCCAGGCGTACGCGCTCGACCTGGGCGCCGAGATCCGGCGCGGTCACACCGTGACCGGGCTGCGGGACACCGGCGAGGGGGTGCGCGTCGAGGTGCGCGGCCCCGGCGGCGGCGCCCGCGCCGGCTCGTACGCGATCGACGCCCGCTATGTCGTCGGCTGCGACGGCGAGCACAGCACCGTGCGCGCGCTCGGCGGCTTCGAGACCGCCGGTCACGACGCCGACAAGGTGATGCTGCGCGCCGACGTCGCCGGCATCGAGATCGCCAACCGGCGCCTCCAGCGCTTCGACGGCGGCATCGCCACCGCGTACCGCAGGCCCGACGGCACCACCCGGCTGATGGTCCACCGCTTCGGCGAGCAGCCGGCCGGCGAGGTCACCTTCGCGCAGGTGGTGTCCGCCTGGGCCGCCGTGACCGGCGAGGACATCGGGCACGGCGAGCCGCGCTGGCTCAACCGCTTCGGGACCGTCTCGCGGCAGGTCACCGCCTACCGGCGCGGCCGGCTGCTGCTTGCCGGCGACGCCGCGCACAGCCAGATGCCGGTCGGCGGGCAGGCGGTCAACCTGGGCCTCCAGGACGCGGCGAACCTGGGCTGGAAGCTGGCCCGGGTCGTCACCGGCGCGGACCGGCCCGAGCTGCTCGACACCTACCACGCCGAACGGCATCCGGTCGGGGCGCGCACGCTGGCCAACATCGAGGCGCAGGCCCGGCTGCTGTTCGGCACACAGGAGGTCGTCGCGCTGCGCGACGTCTTCGGCGAACTGCTCGGACAGGCCCCGGTGCGCCGCCACCTCGCCCGCATGATCAGCGGCCTCGACGTCACGGAACGGCCCCGCCCGGCGGCGCCCGCGCCGACCCGGCCGGCCGCGCGTCCGGCGCCGCACCCCCCGCACATCCACCAACCCGGAAGGTCAACCGTGGACAGGCTCACCGACAAGACGGCCCTCGTGACCGGTTCGAGTCGCGGCATCGGCAGGGCGACCGCCATCCGGCTCGCCCGCGAGGGCGCGCTCGTCGCCGTGCACTACACCGCCAACGAGCAGGCGGCGAACGACACCGTCGAGCTCATCGAGAAGGAGGGCGGCAGCGCCTTCACCGTCCGCGCCGAACTGGGCGTGCCCGGCGACGTGCACGAGCTGTTCCTCGGCCTGGAGCGCGGCCTGAAGGAGCGCACCGGCGACACCCGCCTGGACATCCTGGTCAACAACGCGGCGGTCACGTCGACGGGTTCGGCGCCGGAGGACCTCACGCCCGAGGAGTTCGACCACTACTTCGCCGTCAACGCGAAGGCGCCGTACTTCATCGTGCAGCGGGCCCTCGGGCAGATGCCCAGCGGCGGCCGGATCGTCAACCTCACCACCGGCGTCACCCGCACCTCCGTGCCCGACCAGGTCGCCTACGCCATGACCAAGGGCGCGATCGAACAGCTCACCTTCCAGCTGGCCCGCATCCTCGCCCCGCGCGGCATCACCATCAACAGCGTGGCGCCCGGCATCACCAACAACGGCGGCCCGATCTTCGACAACCCGCAGGCGGTCGAGGCGATGGCGAAGTTCTCGGCCTTCAACCGGGTCGGCGAGGCCGGTGACGTCGCCGACGTCATCACCTTCCTGACCACCGACGAGGCCCGCTGGATCACCGGCGCCTTCATCGACGCCACCGGCGGCACCCTCCTCGGCTGACCCGCGGCCGTCCCGCCCGGGCGTGTCCCCCACCCCACCCACCCATGTGAGAGGCCCTACATGTCCGCCCACCCCGCGCGCGTCGCCGTCGTCACCGGAGCCAACAAGGGGATCGGCCGCGAGATCGTCCGGCAGCTCGCCGAGCGCGGCCACACCGTCTACCTCGGGGCCCGCGACGAGCGGCGCGGCCGCGAGGCCGCCGCCGCCCTGTCCGTGGGCGGCCTCGACGTGCGCTTCCTGCACCTCGACGTCACGGACGAGGACTCCGTCGCGCTCGCCGCGAAGCGGCTGGCCGAGGAGGCGGGCGTGCTGCACGTCCTGGTCAACAACGCCGGCGTCGGCGGCCCCATGCAGCTGCCCAGCGAGACCCCCGCCGAGCAGGTCCGCACGGTCTACGAGACCAACGTCTTCGGCGTGATCACCGTGACCAACGCCCTGCTGCCGCTGCTGCGCAAGGCGCCGTCCGCCCGGATCGTCAACGTCAGCAGCGCCATCGGCTCGCTGAAGTCGGCCGCCGAGAACAACGACCAGACCGGGGAGCACCCGCCGGGCGAGTTCCCGGTGACGCTGCTGTCGTACGCGTCGTCCAAGACGGCCCTGAACGCGGTCACCCTGGCGTACGCCAACGAGCTGCGCGGCACCGGAATCCTCGTCAACGCCGCCTCCCCCGGCTTCGTGGCCACCGACATCAACGGGCACCACGGCCGGCTCACCACCGAGCAGGGCGCCCGCATCCCCGTGCTGCTCGCGACCCTCCCCGACGACGGGCCGACCGCCACCTTCCTCGGCGAGGACGGCACGCCCGAGGGCCAGGTGCTGGACTGGTGACCGCGACCGCCGTCCCCCCGACGGGAGCCGCCCCGGAGCCCGAGGTGACGTGGGACGCACGCCAGTGGTCCCGGCTCCTCGTGCTCTCCGGCAACATGCTGCTCGACGCGATCGAGGTGTCGGTCATCCTCATCGCGCTGCCCACGCTCGCCGCGCGGTTCGGTCTGACGCCGTGGGGCGCCCAGTGGATGATGAGCGGCTTCGCGCTCGGCTTCGCCGCGCTGCTGCTGCTCGGCCCCGTGCTGTGCGCCCGGCTCGGGCGGCGCCGGGCCTACCTGGGCGCGATGCTGCTGTTCGGGGCGGCCTCCCTCGCGGGCGGCCTCGCCGGCGGGCCCGCGCTGCTCGTGGCCGTACGCGTCGTCAAGGGCTGCTGCGCGGCGCTGACCGCGCCGACCGGCCTGGCCATCATCAACGACCTCTTCCCCGAGGGGCCCGAGCGGCGGCGGGCCCTTTCGGTGTACTCGCTGTTCGGCGCGGCCGGCTTCACCGCCGGACTGCTGCTGGCCGGCGGGCTGCTGGAGGCGGACTGGCGCTGGGTCTTCGTCTTCCCGGCGCCGGTGGCCCTGGTGCTGCTGGTCGCCGGGGCGTACGTGCTGCCGCGCGAGGGCGGTGGTCCCGGTGGTGACGGCGCTCCGGCCGGCGGCGGTGCGGTGGCCGGCCCCGGCCCCGGTGACGGCGATGCGGGGGCCCGCTCTGGCGACGGCGGTCCCGCGGCCGGTCCCGGCGCCGGTACGGGCGGTGGCGCCGCCGACAGCGGCGCTCCGGCGCACCGGCCGGGCGCGCGGCTGCCGAGCCTCGCGCTGCTGAAGCGGGGCCCGCTGCTGCGGTCCGCGCTCGGCGCCGCCTCCCTCAACGGCACCTACCAGGCCGTCCTGGTCGTCATGGTCTTCCAGATGGCGGACGACTTCGGCTGGTCGCCCTGGCTGTCCGCGCTCGCGCTGCTGCCCGCCTGCGTCCCGCTCGCGCTGACCGTGCCGTTCGCCGGCCGGTTCATCGCCCGCCACGGCAGCGGCCGGCTCGTCACGCTCGGCGCGCTCTTCCCGCTCCTCGGATACGGGCTGTACCTGGCCCGTCCCGACAGCGGCTCCTATCCGCTCGGCATGCTGCCGGTCCTGCTGCTCGTGGAGGCCGGTTTCTGCTGCGCGTTCGTCGCCCTGAACACCCAGGCGACGGCCGGTCTCGACCCGGCGGACCGGGGTGCGGCCGTGTCGCTGTACCAGGCCGCGGTCCAGCTCGGCGCCGCCGTGCTGCTGCCGGCGGCCGCCCTGCTGCTCACCCACGCCACGGGCCCGCGGCCGGCGCTGGTGCTGATCACCGCCGTCGGCGCGCTCGGCCTCGTGGCCGCGCTGGCCCGCCGCGGGGCGCGCTGACCCGTGCCCCGTTCACCGGCCCCGGACCGCTCGCCGGGACCCGTACGACCCGCGTTCCCTCTGCTCACCTCCGCTTCCTCACCTCAAGGAGATCCACCACCATGGCAGTCGACACGCCCGACACCTCCGTGAACCCCGGCCCGATCATGGGCCTGATCCTCGGCTCCTGGCAGTCGCGGATCCTGCTCGCGGCCGTCGAGTACGACCTGTTCACCGAGCTGGCCGAGGGCCCGGCGACCACCGCCGAGCTGGCCGAGCGCCTCGGCCTGGTCGAGCGCGGCACCAACGACCTGCTCGCCGGTCTCGTCCACCTCGGCCTGCTGGAGACGTCCGGCGGGAAGTTCACCAACGCCCCCGTCAGCGACGCCTTCCTGGTCAAGGGCCGCCCCGCCTACCTCGGCGGCTACCTGCACTTCTGCGAGCAGGAGCTGAACCCGGCGTGGAACGGCCTGGCCGACTCGCTGCGCACCGGAAAGCCGCAGAACCAGGCCGCCGTCGCCGGCAACCCGTACGACAGCCTGTACGCGGACGCCGAGGCGACCGACGGCTTCCTCGACAGCATGGACCTGCTCAGCGCCCCCATCGCGCAGGCCCTCAGCCGCATCGACTGGAGCGGCTACACCTCCTTCGTCGACGTCGGCGGCGCGCGCGGCAACTTCGCGCACGAGGTCGTCAAGCACAACCCGCACCTGAAGGGCGCGGTCTTCGACCTGCCGCCGCTCCAGTCCGCCTTCGAGCGGCACATGGACCGGCTCGGCGACACCGGCCTGACCTTCCACGGAGGCGACTTCTTCAAGGACGACCTGCCCAAGGCCGACGTCCTCGTCTTCGGCCACGTGCTGCACAACTGGGGCGTCGAGGACCGCCTCACCCTCCTCAAGCGCGCCTACGACGCCCTGGAGCCGGGCGGCGCCGTCTTCGTCTACGACCCGATGGCGGGCGGCGAGCAGCCGTCCATGCACGGCGCCCTGGCGGGTCTCACCATGCTCGTCTGGTCCCGCGGCGGCCACGAGTACTCCGCCGACGCCCTGCACGGCTGGCTGCGCGAGGCCGGCTTCGAGCCCGAGACCGTCGAGGTGGACGGGCTGCACGAGGACGTCCTGGTCATCGGCCGCAAGCGCGCCTGACCCCCGGCCCCCGACCGACCGACATTCAAGAGGAGTCGACGATGCCGAGCACGTCGGACGTCCGGCCGGAGATCGGCCGCCCGGACGTCACCACCGCCCTGGTGGAGGAAGTCACCTCCGGCGACCCCGAGCGCCTGCGGGAAGCCGGCGCCGCGGTCGTGGCGCACTGGGAGTCCGCCGCGTGGCCCGAGGGCCTCGCGACCGCGTCCCTGTTCTACGGCACCGACGGCACGTCGCTGCTGGTCTACGCCCAGTGGACGGCCGACGCCGGAGACGAGGCGGCCGTCCGCGCCGCCTACGACGCCCTGCGTCCCGACTGGCGCGCCCTCGGCTACGAGCCGGGCAGCCCGGCGACGTACCGGCTGTACCGCAGGGTGCAGCCCGCCGTCCTGCCCGACCCGCTCCCCGAGGTCGGCTGCTACCCCGCCGCCTTCTTCGCGATGCGGCCCGGCGAGACCGCCCGCGCCTGGGTCGACGGCCTCCTCGGGCAGGAGGAGGAGACCGTCGGCGAGGACCGGGCCTACCCCGGCGCCATCGCCGCCAACTTCCACGTCTCCTCGGCCGACGACGGCATCTTCCTGCTGTCCGAGTGGGCCTCCGAGGCCGAGGCGCTGGTCCACATCAAGGCGGAGATCGAGCCGCTCCTGGAGTACATGGGGCAGGCCGAGGCCGGAGCGGGCCGCCGCTACGAGTTCCACACCACCCGAACGAAGTGACCCGTACGGACGTGACCCGTACCTCCGTACAGAAGTGAAGGGCACCCCTTTGGCAACGACACCGTCCGCACGCTCCGTCGTCTTCGGCTTCGGCGCGCACAGCGTCATCGGCGAGGCGCCCGCGCTGCTGGAGATGGCCCAACTCGCGGACCGGGAGAAGCTCGACCTCTTCTCCCTGTCGGACCACCCCTACGTGGGGCAGCGCCTGGACGCGTACGCCACCGTCGGCTTCGTCATCGGCCGTACGCGGCACCTGGCGGGCTTCGCCAACGTCAGCAACCTGCCGACCCGGCCGCCCGCCATGCTGGCGCGGACGGTGACGACGCTGTCCGCGCTCTCCGGCGGCCGGGTCGTGCTCGGCATGGGCGCCGGCGGGCTGTGGGAGCGGATCGCCGACATGGGCGTCGAACCGCTCACCCCGTCCCAGGCCGTGGACGCCTTCGAGGAGGCGATCGTCCTCGTCAAGAAGCTGTCCGGCGGCGGCCCGCCGGTCACCTTCGAGGGCCGCCACTACCAGGTCCGGCAGATCGACCCGGCCCCCGTCCCGGCGCCGCCGGTGTGGACCGGGTCGGTGGGCCCCAAGTCCCTCGCCGCCACCGGCCGGGTGGCCGACGGCTGGATCCCCGGCCACGCGGCGGACTGGCTCAGCCCCCGCTACCGCGCCTCCCGCCCGGTCGTCGACGACGCCGCCCGGTCCGTGGGCCGCGATCCGCGCGAGGTCCGCACGATCTTCAACTTCCCCGGCCAGATCACCGACCGGCCGGTGGCCCGGACCCGCGACCGGGACGGCCGCTGGCTCGGCGGCAGCGTCGACCAGTGGATCGAGGAGCTGACCGGCGCCGTCGTCGAGCACGGCGCGTCCGGCTTCATGCTCTTCTCGCCCCGCGGCGGCACCCCCGACCTCGCGTCCCTCGGCCGCTGGGCCGGTCAGATCGCCCCGGCGGTGCGCGAGGCCGTCGCCAAGCACGCCGGCTAGCGACCCGGCCCGGGGCAGCCGGCCCTCCGGTCCCCGCCCCGCACCGACTTCCTCTTCCACTCCTTTTCCGAAGGGTTTTCCATGACCAGCAGGCTTGAGAACAAGACGGCGCTCGTCACCGGCGCCAGCCGGGGCATCGGCCGCGCCATCGCGCTGCGCCTCGCGAAGGACGGCGCGGTCGTCGCCGTCAACTACTCCGGCAACGAGACCGCCGCGAAGGAGACCGTGGCGCTGATCGAGGAGGCCGGGGGCCGCGCGTTCACCGTGCAGGCCAGCCTCGGGCAGCCGGGTGCGATCGAGCGGCTCCTCGACGGCACCAGGGCCGGTCTGGTCGAGCTGACCGGCTCGGACCGGCTGGACATCCTGGTGAACAACGCCGCGGCCACCGGCTTCGCCGGCGCGGGCCCGGCCTCGGTCACCGAGGAGATCCTCGACAACTGCTACAACATCAACGCCAAGGCGCCGTTCCTGCTCATCCAGAAGGCCCTGGAGCTGATCCCGGACGGCGGCCACATCGTCAACGTCTCCTCCGGCGTCACCCACTCCGCGTTCCCGATCCAGATCGCGTACGCGATGAGCAAGGGCGCCCTGGAGCAGATCACCCTGCACATGGCCCCGGTGCTCGCGCCCCGCAACATCACCATCAACACCGTCGCCCCGGGCGTCACCGACAACGGCGACCCGGTCTTCCAGGACCCCGAGGCCCTCAAGCAGATGTCCGCCCTTTCGACCTTCAACCGGGTCGGCACGGTGGAGGAGGTCGCCGACATCGTCGCGTTCGTCGCCTCCGACGAGGCCCGCTGGATGACCGGTTCGTTCGTCGACGCCACCGGCGGCACCCTTCTCGGCTGAGGAGCCCGACATCATGCAGAACGAGATCCAGTCGGCGGTGGGCTTCGCCCACGCCAAGCCGGAGAAGGCGGAGGAACTGGGCGCGCTGCTCGTCTCCTTCGCCGAGCGCTCGCGCGGCGAGCAGGGCTGTCTGGGCAGTTGGATCAACCAGGACGCCGAGGACCCGAACCTCTTCGTGTTCTACGAGATCTGGGCGACCCGCAAGGACCTGGCGGCCCACCTCGCGCAGCCGTACATGAAGGAGTTCCTGGCCGGCCGGGACGCCTACCTGGCCAAGGAGCTGGAGGTGCGCCAGCTGCACCTCACCGGCACCCCCGGGCCGGCCGCCGAGCCCGCCGACCCCGCCGAGATGAACCAGCGCTACCTGGACGCCTACGCCGCCCGCGACATCGACGCGATCATGGCGGTGTACGCGCCGGGCGCCGCGGCCGTGTGGGAGCCGGGCAAGGCCGTCAGCGGCGCCGAACACCGCGCCGCCGTGACCGAGTTCCTGAAGCTGGAGCCGCAGCTGTCGGCGAAGGTCGCCGAGAGCTACGTCGCCGGCGACACCGCCGCGCTCGTCGTCGACTGGAGCATCGAGGTCCCCTCGAAGCCCGAGATGACCGGCACCGGACGGGGCCTCGACGTCCTGAAGAAGAACGCCAGGGGCGAGTGGCGTTACGTGATCACCAACCCGTTCGGGAGCCTGTGACATGAAGGTCGAAGGCAGTGTCGCGGTCGTCACCGGAGCCGCCAGCGGCATCGGCAAGGCCATCGCGGAAGCCCTGGTCGCCGCCGGCGCCAAGGGGGTCGTGGTCTCCGACATCGACGCCGCGGGCGCCGAGCGGGTGGCCGCCGGCATCGGCGCCAAGGCGCTCGCGGTGCCGGCGGACGTCGCCGACGAGGCGTCGATCCGCGAGCTCGTCGACCGCAGCCGGGAGCACTTCGGCTCGGTCGACATCTTCGTGTCCAACGCGGGCCTGACCGTGACGGGCGGCTTCGACGCCTCCGACGAGGAGTGGAAGCGCGCCCTCGACGTCAACATGATGTCGCACGTGTGGGCGGCCCGGGCCGTCGTCCCGGCGATGCTGGAGGCCGGCCGGGGTCACCTGGTGCAGACGATCGCCGCCTGCGGGGTCCTCACCGCGTTCGGCGCGGCACCGTACTCGGTCGCCAAGATGGGCGCCGTCGCCTTCGCCGAGTACCTCGCCGTCGAGTACGGGCACCGCGGCCTGGGCGTCTCGTGCCTGATGCCGCAGGCGGTCAACACCCCGATGCTGACCGCCAGCGTCAGCAGCAACGAGCAGTTGGCGAAGCTGAAGGAGGTCTCCGAGGTCCTCGAGCCCGAGCAGGTCGCCAAGGCCGCGATCGAGGCCATCGAGGAGAACCGGATCCACGTCTTCACGCACCAGGGCTCGGCCGAATCCTTCCGCCAGCGGGCCGACGACGCCGACGTGTGGGTGGCCCAGATGCAGGCGATCCGCCACGGCGGCCGTCGTCCCTGACGTCGGACCGTCCCCACGGGTGCGGGGCGCGGCCCCTCGCGCCCCGCACCCGTGCTCCCGTACCCCTCGCCGTATCTGGTTCCGGCTCACAGGAAGGAAAAACATGTCCGAGGAAACACTGCGCCTTGCCGTGATCATCGGTTCGTCCCGCGTGGGCCGCACCGGTCCGGCCGTCGCGCGCTGGTTCGTCGAGGAGGCCGAGTCCTGCGCGATGTACGACGTCGACGTCCTCGACCTGGCCGACGTGGAACTGCCGCTCTCGCTGACGCGGGAACCCGGCGACACCGGGTCCGCCGAGCTGCTCGCCTCCGTCGCCGAACGCCTGGGCTCGGCCGACGCGTTCGTCGTGATCACCCCCGAGTACAACCACAGCTTCACCGCCCCGATGAAGAACCTGATCGACTGGCACCGCGCCGAGTGGCAGGCCAAGCCGGTCGCCTTCGTCTCCTACGGCGGCCTGTCCGGCGGGCTGCGGGCCGTCGAGCAGCTGCGCCTGGTCTTCGCGGAGCTGCACGCCGCCACGATCCGGGACACCGTCAGCTTCCACGGCGTGTGGCAGCACATCGGCGAGGACGGCGTGCTGCGCGCGCCGGACGCCGCCGTCCCCGCCAAGGTCATGCTCGAAAAGCTCCAGTGGTGGGCGTCCGCCCTCAAGGACGCCCGCACGTCGCGCCCGTACGCCGCCTGAGACCAGGGAGATCCCATGAGTTCCATCAGGGTGGAGGACGGCTACTTCACGCTGTTCAACATCTTCCACACCGACGGCCCCGAGGGGCAGAAGGTGCTGTTCGACCAGTGGCGGAGCCTGCCGCCGGCGAACGTCCAGCCCGGCCTGATCTCGGGCAACTTCCACCGCGGCCTCGACGGCCGCTCGGTGGTCAACTACGCGCAGTGGGAGAGCAAGGAGGCGTACGACGCCTTCATGAGCGAGCGCGCCACCCAGGGGCGGCTCGGCAGCGCCCTGAACGTCTCCCGCCTGGACAACATCCCCTGCGAGGTCGTCCACACCTGGCGTCCCGAGCCCCACATCTCCCTGGACCGGCCCCTGTTCACGGTGGTGATCGTGGTCAGGTCGGCGCCGGAGGACCAGGAGACCGTGCTCAAGGAGATGACGTACGACCCGCCGGAGCTGGCGACCACCGCCGGCTACGTGTCGCACGCCGTGCACCGCGGGCTGGACGGCGAGCACGTCGTCAAGCTCGCCCAGTGGGAGGACGAGGACAGCTTCCGCGCCTTCCTCGCCCGGCCGAAGGAGCCGTCGGCGATCGACGGGCTCGACGGCGTCACCGTCGAGCTCCACTTCAGCGAGATCGAGTACATCAGGGAGCGCGTGTGAACAGCGGGCAGGACCGGGCCGGGTGGCACGAGGCCGAGGCGCTTCGGGCGGCGGCCCGCACGGCCGGGCGCGGGGCGGCGGAGGCCGACACCTCGGGGCGGCTCGCCGACGGTACGGTCGACGCGCTGGGCGCGGCGGGTTTCGCCGCCGCCTTCGCGCCGGTCCGGCCGGACGGCTTCCCGTCGGCCACGGCGACCTTCGAGGCCGTGACGCGGGCCGTCGCCGCGATCGGCGAGGGCTGCACGTCCGCCGCCTGGCTCGCCTCCCTGTGGGCGTACAACGGGCGCTTCAGCGCCTTCCTGCCGGACGAGGGACGGCAGGAGGTGTGGGCCAAGGGCCCGGACACCCGGCTGGTGAGCTCCATGGTCGCGGCGGGTGTGGAGGCGGAGCCGGTGGACGGCGGCTGGGAGCTGTCGGGCACGTGGCTGTACGTCAGCGGTGTCGAGTTCGCCGACTGGGCGCTGCTCAGTTCGGCGCCGCCGCGCGAGGGCGACCGCTCGATCCGGGTGTTCGCGGTGCCGAAGGACTCGTTCACGCACGAGGTGTCCTGGTCGACGCTGGGCATGCGGGCCACCGGCAGCCACACCCTGCTGGTGGAGCGGGCGTTCGTACCGGAGTACCGGTCGTTCGTCTGGGACGACATGCGGCAGGGCGTGCTGCCGTCGGAGACCGGGTCGGCGGTGCACGCGGCGCCGCTGTTCGCGGTGAACGGCCTCACCTTCGCGGCGCCGATCCTCGGCGCGGCCCGCGCCGCCCTGCGGCTGGTGGCGGAGCACCTCGGCCGGCAGCCGAGCGGGGCGCGTGCGGCGGCCCAGAACTCGGCCCGGATCGCCTACACCCGCGCGGCGGGCGAGATCGACGCGGCGGCGCTGCTGCTCGCGCGGGTCGCCGAGACCGCCGACGGGGGCGGGCTCGCCGAGGACGGTGCGGCCTTCCGCAGCCACCGTGACGCCACGCTGGCGGTGGAGATCCTGGTCGGCGCGGTGGACCGGCTGTTCCGGGTGACCGGGACGCGCGGGCAGGCGGCGGCCCACCCGATGCAGCGGATCTGGCGCGACGTCCACGCGGCGGGTTCGCACGCGGCCCTGCAGTTCGAGCCGGCCGCGCTCGCGTACACGCAGGGTCTGCTCGCGGCCTGAGCCGCGTCCGCGGCAGGCGTACGGCGTACGGCGTGAGGCCGGGCGGCCCGGGGGCGTGCGGGCTCCCGGGCGAGGGGCGGCGGGGGGCGTGCGGGTCCTTCAGCCGCGGGCGGTGGCGGCTCCGTGGTCCGGTTCCACGAAGACCACGGGGCCGTCGTTGTCCAGGACGACCCGGGCGAGCAGTCCGGTGAGCACGTCCCGGTCGGCCGGGTCGAGGCCGGCCGGCAGCTCCTCGATGCGCCGGCAGGCGTCGGTGTAGAACCGGTCGGTGAGCCGGGCGCCCCGGGAGGTGAGCGCCACCCTCACCGCACGGCTGTCGCGCGGATCGGGCTCACGCCGCACCAGGCCGTTGTTCTCCGTGCGGTCCACCAGGCCGGTCAGGCTGGATTTGGCGAGGCCGAGCATCGAGCAGAGTTCGCCCATGCCGTACGGCTGCGCCATCAATACGCACAGCAATTGGCCCTGCTGCGGCGTGAGACCGTGCTCACGGCTCGCCTGGGCATATACGGCATGCACCAGGAACGAGGACCGCACCAGTGCGGCCGCCAGCCCCATCCTGCCGTCGTCATCACGCTTGGCCACGCGCACAGCGTAGCACGCGAATATCGAAAGTTCGTAGCAGGAACTTCTCTTTCTTAACAAAGATCTGTAGTTCTTGGACTTCTTGTGTGTTGTGGTTCGTAGTGCGAACCACTAGCGTCTTTCATCAGAACCCGTCGCAGTTTCATTGGTTTGTGGAGCGTGAATCATGAGTCGTAAGGTCGCTGTTGTCGGCGGAGGCTACGGGGGCGCCGCGGTTGCCAAGGCCCTGGAGAACGAGGCCGAGGTCGTCCTGATCGACCCGCGTGACGCCTTCGCCAACGTGGCCGGGTCGCTGCGTGCCCTCACCCAGCCCGAGTGGGCGCCCAACATGTTCTTCCCGTTCAAGACGCTGGTCACCCAGGGCAAGGTGATCCAGGACCGCGCCGTGTCGGTCGACCCCACCGGTGTCACCCTGGCCTCGGGCGAGCACGTCGCCGCCGACTACGTCGTCCTCGCCACCGGCTCCAGCTACCCGTACCCGGCCAACCCGGCGGCCCCCCACGTCTCCGAGGCGCTGGAGGACTTCCGCACCTCCCACAAGGAGCTGCTCCAGGCCGACCGCGTCCTCATCCTCGGCGCCGGCCCGGTCGGCCTCGAGCTCGCCGGCGAGATCAAGGAGGTCTGGCCGGCCAAGCAGGTCACCATCGTCGACCCGGCCACCGAGCTGCTCCCCGGCTTCAAGCCCGAGGTCGTCGAGGACCTGCACAAGCAGCTCGGCGAGCTGGGCGTCGAGGTCCGCCTCGGCACCGGCCTGACGGCCGAGCCCGGCACCCAGTCCGGCCAGGCCGGTTCCTTCACGGTCACCACCACCGCCGGCGACGAGATCACCGCCGACGTCTGGTACCGCGCCTACGGCACCACGACCAACAACGACTACCTCGCCGACGGCAAGCTCACCGCCCTCAACGCGCAGGGCCAGGTCCCCGTCACCGAGAAGCTCAACGTCAAGGGTCACGACCACGTCTACGCGGTCGGCGACATCACCGACGTCGCCGAGGCCAAGATGGCCGGCTACGCGATGCAGCACGCCGAGGTCGTCGCCAAGAACATCATCGCCCAGATCAAGGGCGAGGAGCCGACGGAGACCTACCAGCCGCTGGGCTTCCCGATGATCCTGCTGCCGCTCGGCACCAAGGGCGGCGTCGGCCAGCTCCCCTCGCCCGAGGGCCCGTTCGTCGCCCCGGCCGAGATGGTCTCCCAGTACAAGGGCCAGGACCTCTTCACCGGCCGCTTCGTCGGCACGCTCGGCCCCACGGCCGCCTGACCGCAACGGCGCGACGGAACCGTCACGGCACACCACGGCACCCGCGCCGTGGTGTGCCGTGGCCCGACAACCGCACAACGGCACCACCGCACAACGGCACCACCGCACAACGGCACCACCGCACCACCCGAGCTCGCCGCGCGAGCTCGCCGGTCCTCCTGGATTCCCCCGCCACGGACCGGTGAGCCCGCGCGGCGTTCGCGTTTCCCGATCCGTTCCTACGACCACGGAGACGACGTCCATGCCACCTTCCACGGAGCCGGCCGACACGACGGACACGGCGCACGCCGCGAACACCTTCCTGCGCGTCGAGAAGGGCAACCCCGACGCGGTCGAACTCGCCGCCCTCACCGCCGTGCTGCTCGCCCGCACCGCCGCCCTCGCCGGGACGGCACCGGCCGCGGACGAGCCCGCCGACCACGCCCCCGTCCGCCGCACGGCGCGCTGGCGCCGGCTCGAACGGCGTACCCGCACCGGCACGCCGCGCAGCTGGCGCGACGACGCCCGCCGCTGATGCGGTCGCCCGACGTGAGCGCGCCGCCGGGCGGTGCCCCGGGCGCCTCCGCGTACGACCGGGCCCGCCCGGCGCCGCCGCATCCCGGTGAGCCCGGCGTCCCCGTCCACCACCTGGTGCGCCGCCTGGTGCGCCGCCGTCTCACCTGGTGCCTGGCCACCGTCAGGAAATGAGGGCGGTGACGGCATCCGGAGACCTCCTACCGCCCGGAGTTGTTGATCCCATGTCCCCACAACCGCTGAACGCCGATGCCTCCGGGACCCGCGAGATCACCCTGGACGCCGACGGGATCCCCTTGTCGGGACTGATCGCCGAGCCGTCTTCCGGCCGGCCGAGGGCCGTCGTGGTCGCGGTGCACGGAGGCGGCATGCGGGCGGGCTACTTCGACAGCCGGGCCCGCCCCGGCCTCTCGCTGCTCTCCCTCGGCGCCGACCTCGGCTACACGGTCCTGGCCGTCGACCGCCCCGGCTACGGCAGTTCGGCCACCTGGCTGCCGCGCGGCCAGGCCCTGGCGGAACAGGCGGCCACGCTGCACGACGGCCTGGCCGACTTCGCCGCCCGCCACGACACCGGCGCGGGCCTCTTCGTGGTGGCCCATTCCAACGGCGGCAAGCTCGCCCTGGCCGCCGCCGCCGAGGAACGCGGGCAGGCCCTCCTCGGCCTGGACATTTCCGGCCTCGGCAGCCGCCTCGCCGTCCGCACGGACCAGCTCCCGGGGCAGAACGGGCACGGCGACTGGCGCCGCCACTGGGGCTCGCTGCGGCTCTACCCGCCGGACGCGTTCCGGCAGGGCCGGCACCTGGTCTCGCCCGTGCCGGAACTGGAGGCGCGCGAGGGGCCCTTGTGGCCCGCCATGTACCCGGCGATCGCGCGGCGGGTGCGGATCCCGGTCCGCTTCACCTTCGCCGAGCAGGAGCAGTGGTGGCTGTTCGACGACGACGCGCTGGACGCCCTGCGCCGCCCGCTGGCCGCGCCGAAGACCGTGATCGCCCACCAGCCGGACGCCGGGCACAACCTGAGCCTCGGCTGGGCGGCGCGCACCTACCACCTCAAGGCCCTCGGCTTCCTGGAGGACTGCCTGCTCGCCCGGGACGCGGCACCCGCCCAGCGGCCCGCCGCACGGCCGGTGAGCCCGCCCGTCCCCGTGCCGTGACTCCCGACCGGAGCCACCGCACACGGAAGCCGCCGAAGCCACCGAAGCCACCGAAGCCACCGAGAGACGGGCAGAGATGAGCATCGACACGCTTGAGACGCCACACACCCGCGAGAACACCGAGCACGCCGGGCCGCGGGCCGGCGACGCCGGCGACGGCGCCGGAGCCGAGCACGGCCGGGCCCCGGGCACCGGGGACGCCGGCCTCCCGGGGCACGACCCCGCCCCCGTTCCGGCAGGCGGACACCACCGCGTGCCGTCAGGTGCTTCCCGGGCCGTGGCGTCGTACGGGCACGCGGCCACCCCGGCCGGAGCCGCGCACCCCGTCCCGGCGGCGGACGACCCCGTCCCCGCCCTCGACGTCGTACGGCCCGCGCTGCTCGCCGGGGAGGACCACGAGTCCCCGGACCCGTGCATCTTCCGCGGCACCGACTGAGCCGCGGCCGCACCGCCCGGCTCCCGCGTCCCCCGCGCACCCCACTGATCCGCCGACCCACCCACCTTCCTGGAGAGACATGTCCCGCCGTCTGTTCACCTCGGAGTCCGTGACCGAGGGCCACCCCGACAAGATCGCCGACCAGATCAGCGACACGATCCTGGACGCCCTGCTCGCCCAGGACCCGGCCTCGCGCGTCGCCGTGGAGACCCTGATCACCACCGGTCAGGTCCACATCGCCGGCGAGGTCACCACGGCCGCGTACGCGGACATCGCCACCCTCGTCCGCGAGAAGATCCTCGAGATCGGCTACGACTCCTCGGCGAAGGGCTTCGACGGCGCCTCCTGCGGTGTGTCGGTGTCCATCGGCGCCCAGTCGCCGGACATCGCGCAGGGCGTCGACACCGCGTACGAGTCCCGGGTCGAGGGCGCGGGCGACGAGCTCGCCGCCCAGGGCGCCGGTGACCAGGGCATCATGTTCGGCTACGCCACCGACGAGACGCCCACCCTGATGCCGCTGCCGATCGAGCTCGCGCACCGGCTCTCCCGCCGCCTCACCGAGGTCCGCAAGAACGGCACCGTCCCGTACCTGCGCCCCGACGGCAAGACCCAGGTCACCATCGAGTACCTGGGCAGCCACCCGGTCCGCCTGGACACCGTCGTCGTGTCGTCCCAGCACGCCTCGGGCATCGACCTCGACGGCCTGCTCGTCCCCGACGTCCGCGAGCACGTCGTCGAGCACGTCCTCGCCCAGCTCGCCGAGGACGGCATCAAGCTGGAGACCGAGGGCTACCGCCTGCTCGTGAACCCCACCGGCCGCTTCGAGATCGGCGGCCCGATGGGCGACGCCGGCCTCACCGGCCGCAAGATCATCATCGACACCTACGGCGGTTACGCCCGCCACGGCGGCGGCGCCTTCTCCGGCAAGGACCCGTCGAAGGTCGACCGCTCCGCCGCGTACGCCATGCGCTGGGTGGCCAAGAACGTCGTCGCCGCCGGGCTCGCGAGGCGCTGCGAGGTCCAGGTCGCCTACGCCATCGGCAAGGCCGAGCCGGTCGGCCTCTTCGTCGAGACCTTCGGCACCGGAACCGTCGCCCAGGAACGGATCGAGCAGGCCATCGACCAGGTCTTCGACCTGCGGCCGGCCGCGATCATCCGCGACCTCGACCTCAAGCGCCCCATCTACGCCGCCACCGCCGCCTACGGGCACTTCGGCCGCGAGCTCCCCGACTTCACCTGGGAGCGCACCGACCGCGCCGAAGCCCTCAAGGCCGCCGCGAGCCGCTAGCCGGGCTCCGCCCGCCCGACCGACCGAGGAATCACCCCAGGGTGGCCGGCACCGCCCGGCCGACGCCGTCCGGCCGGTGCCGGCCACCCGACACCGGCCACCCGACACCGGAGTGCAGGAGTTCAGGAGTTCATGTGCGTATCGCGGTGACAGGATCCATTGCCACGGACCATCTGATGGTCTTCCCCGGGCGGTTCGCGGACCAGCTCATCCCCGACCAGCTCGCCCATGTGTCCCTGTCCTTCCTGGTCGACGCGCTGGAGGTGCGCCGGGGCGGGGTCGCGGCCAACATCTCCTTCGGCCTCGGCCGCCTCGGCCTCGACCCGCTGCTCGTGGGCGCGGTCGGCGCCGACTTCGCCGAGTACGAGGTGTGGCTCAAGGAGCACGGCGTGGACACCGGCGCCGTCCACGTCTCCGCCGAGCGCGGCACCGCCCGGTTCATGTGCATCACCGACGAGGACGCCAACCAGATCGCCGCGTTCTACGCCGGTGCCATGCAGGAGGCCCGCGACATCGACCTGGCCGGTGTCCTCTACGGGCGCCCGCGCCCCGACCTCGTCCTGGTCGGCCCGAACGACCCCGAGGCGATGCTCCGCCACACGCGCGAGTGCCGGGACCTCGGCCTGCCCTTCGCCGCCGACCCCTCGCAGCAGCTCGCCCGCCTCGACGGCCCCCAGGTGCGCGACCTGGTGGACGGCGCCCGCTGGCTGTTCACCAACGAGTACGAGGCCGCCCTGCTCCTCGAACGCACCGGCTGGGACCGCGGCGACGTCCTCGCGCGGGTCGGCGCCTGGGTCACCACCCTGGGCGGCGACGGCGTGCGCGTCGAACGCGCCGGTCACGACCCGCTCCACGTCGCCGCCGTCCCCGACGCCACGATCACCGACCCCACCGGGGTGGGCGACGCCTTCCGGGCCGGCTTCCTCGCCGCCCTCAGCCACGGGCTGCCGCTGCCGGCCGCCGCCCGGCTGGGCTGCGTGGTGGCGTCGTCGGCCCTGTCGGCGGTCGGTTCTCAGGCGTACCCGCTCGACCCGCACGAGCTCCTGACGACCGCCGGGCGCGCGTACGGCGCCGCCGCGGCCGACGGCCTCGCCCCGGCGCTGGCCGCCCTGACCGCCCGGGAAGCCCCGGGAGCACCCGACGAGCCCACCTCCCCGAAACCCCTGGACGGCACCTCATGACCGACCTCCGCGAGGCACTCGCCACCCGCGTCGTGGTGGCCGACGGCGCCATGGGCACCATGCTCCAGGCGCAGGACCCCTCCCTGGACGACTTCCAGCAGCTGGAGGGCTGCAACGAGATCCTGAACGTCACCCGCCCGGACATCGTCCGCTCCGTGCACGAGGAGTACTTCTCCGTCGGCGTGGACTGCGTGGAGACCAACACCTTCGGCGCCAACCTCGCCGCCCTCGGCGAGTACGACATCCCGGAGCGGGTCTTCGAACTGTCGGAGGCCGGCGCCCGGATCGCCCGCGAGGTCGCCGACGAGTTCACGCGGAAGACGGGTCAGCAGCGGTGGGTGCTCGGCTCGATGGGCCCCGGCACGAAGCTGCCCACCCTCGGGCACGTCACCTACGAGCCGCTGCGCGACGCCTACCAGCAGAACGCCGAGGGTCTCCTCACCGGTGGCGCCGACGCCCTGCTCGTGGAGACCACCCAGGACCTCCTCCAGACGAAGGCGTCGATCATCGGCGCCCGCCGGGCCCTGGACGCCCTGGGCGTCGACGTCCCCCTCATGTGCTCCGTCACGGTGGAGACGACGGGCACGATGCTGCTCGGTTCGGAGATCGGTGCGGCGCTCACGGCCCTGGAGCCGCTGGGCATCGACATGATCGGTCTGAACTGCGCGACGGGGCCGGCGGAGATGGCCGAGCACCTGCGCTATCTGTCGAAGCACGCGCGGGTCCCGCTGTCGGTGATGCCGAACGCGGGCCTGCCGGTGCTGACGTCCGAGGGCGCGCACTATCCGCTCTCCCCGGCCGAACTGGCCGACGCACAGGAGGCGTTCGTCCGGGACTACGGGCTGTCGTTGGTGGGTGGGTGCTGCGGTACGACGCCGGAGCACCTGCGGCAGGTGGTGGAGCGGGTGCGGGGCCTTGTGCCGCCGGTGCGGGAGCCGCGTCCGGAGCCGGGTGCTGCGTCGTTGTACCAGACGGTGCCGTTCCGGCAGGACACCTCCTACATGGCGATCGGTGAGCGGACGAACGCGAACGGGTCGAAGAAGTTCCGTGAGGCGATGCTGGAGGGCCGCTGGGACGACTGTGTGGAGATGGCCCGGGACCAGATCCGCGAGGGCGCGCACATGCTGGACCTGTGCGTCGATTACGTCGGTCGTGACGGTGTGGCGGACATGGCGGAGCTGGCGGGCCGGTTCGCGACGGCGTCGACGCTGCCGATCGTGCTGGACTCCACCGAGGTCGATGTCATCCAGGCCGGTCTGGAGAAGCTGGGCGGCCGGGCGGTGATCAACTCGGTCAACTACGAGGACGGTGACGGGCCGGAGTCGCGGTTCGCGAAGGTCACCGCGCTGGCCAAGGAGCACGGCGCGGCGCTGATCGCCCTGACGATCGACGAGGAGGGCCAGGCCCGCACGGTCGAGACGAAGGTCGCCATCGCCGAGCGGCTGATCGCCGACCTGACCGGCAACTGGGGCATCAACGAGTCCGACATCCTCATCGACACCCTCACCTTCACCATCTGTACGGGTCAGGAGGAGTCCCGCAGGGACGGCATCGCGACGATCGAGGCGATCCGCGAGCTGAAGCGGCGCCACCCCGACGTGCAGACCACGCTCGGTCTGTCGAACATCTCCTTCGGCCTGAACCCGGCCGCCCGGATCCTGCTGAACTCCGTCTTCCTCGACGAGTGCGTGAAGGCGGGGCTGGACTCGGCGATCGTGCACGCCTCGAAGATCCTGCCGATCGCGCGGTTCGACGAGGAGCAGGTGCAGACCGCGCTGGATCTGATCTACGACCGGCGGCGGGAGGGTTATGACCCGCTGCAGAAGCTGATGGCCCTGTTCGAGGGCGCGACGACGAAGTCGCTGAAGGCCGGCAAGGCCGAGGAGCTGGCCGCGCTGCCGCTGGAGGAGCGGCTGAAGCGGCGGATCATCGACGGCGAGAAGAACGGCCTGGAGGCCGACCTCGACGAGGCCCTGACCACCACGCCCGCCCTCGACATCGTCAACAACACCCTCCTCGACGGGATGAAGGTCGTCGGTGAGCTGTTCGGCTCCGGGCAGATGCAGCTGCCGTTCGTGCTCCAGTCCGCGGAGGTCATGAAGACGGCCGTGGCCTACCTCGAACCCCACATGGAGAAGTCCGACGACGAGGGCAAGGGCACCATCGTCCTCGCCACGGTGCGCGGCGACGTGCACGACATCGGCAAGAACCTCGTCGACATCATCCTCTCCAACAACGGCTACAACGTGGTCAACCTCGGGATCAAGCAGCCCGTCTCCGCGATCCTCGACGCGGCCGAGGGACACCGCGCCGACGTCATCGGCATGTCCGGCCTCCTGGTGAAGTCCACCGTGATCATGAAGGAGAACCTGGAGGAGCTGAACGGCCGGGGGCTTGCGGAGAAGTATCCGGTGATCCTCGGTGGTGCGGCTCTGACCAGGGCGTATGTGGAGCAGGACCTCCACGAGATCTACCAGGGCGAGGTCCGCTACGCCCGCGACGCCTTCGAGGGCCTGCGCCTGATGGACGCGCTGATGGCGGTCAAGCGGGGGGTGCCGGGGGCGAGCCTGCCGGAGCTGAAGCAGCGCCGGGTGCCGAAGCGGGAGACCCCGCTGCTGGAGGTGGTGCGGGAGCCGGAGCCCGGCGGCCGGTCGGATGTGGCGGTGGACAACCCCGTACCCACCCCGCCGTTCCTCGGGACGCGGGTCGTCAAGGGCATCCAGCTGGCGGAGTACGCGTCCTGGCTGGACGAGGGCGCCCTGTTCAAGGGCCAGTGGGGGCTGAAGGACAAGGAGACCATCGAGTCGGAGGGCCGGCCGCGGCTGCGCATGTGGCTGGACCGGCTCCAGACAGGCCACCTCCTGGAAGCGGCCGTGGTCTACGGCTACTTCCCCTGTGTGTCCAAGGGCGAGGATCTGATCGTCCTGGACGAGGACGGAGGCGAGCGGACCCGCTTCACCTTCCCCCGCCAGGAGCGCGGCCGCCGCCTGTGTCTCGCCGACTTCTTCCGCCCCGAGGACTCCGGCGAGACCGATGTCCTGGCCCTGCAGATGGTCACCGTCGGATCCAGGATCGGGGAGGAGACGGCGAAGCTGTTCGCCGCCGACTCCTACCGCGACTACCTCGAACTCCACGGCCTGTCCGTGCAGTTGGCCGAGGCCCTGGCGGAGTACTGGCACGGCCGGGTCCGCGCCGAGTGGGGCATCGCCGGATCCGACCCGTCCGGCATCGAGGGCATGCTGCGCACCGAGTACCAGGGCTGCCGCTACTCCCTCGGCTACCCCGCCTGCCCCGACCTGGAGGACCGCGCCAAGATCGCCGGTCTCCTCAAGCCCGAGCGGATCGGCGTCGTGTTGTCGGAGGAGTACCAGCTGCACCCCGAGCAGTCCACGGACGCCTTCGTCGTCCACCACCCCGAGGCCAGCTACTTCAACGCAGGAGGCCGCCGATGACCACCGTGCGCGACGTCCTCGCGAGCGGGACCCGTTCCTTCTCCTTCGAGTTCTTCCCGCCGAAGACCGACAAGGGCGAACAGACCCTGTGGGACGCGATCCGGCGGATCGAGGCGCTGTCGCCGACGTTCGTCTCGGTGACGTACGGCGCGGGCGGCTCGTCCCGGGACCGTACGGTCGAGGTGACCAAGCGCATCGCGTCCGAGACGACCCTGCGCCCAGTCGCCCACCTCACGGCCGTCGGCCACTCGGTGGCCGAACTGCGCCACATCATCGGCCAGTACGCGGACGCGGGCGTCCGGGACGTGCTCGCCCTGCGCGGTGACCCGCCGGGCGATCCGAACGCCCCCTGGATCCCCCACCCGGAGGGCTTCACCCACGCCCACGAACTGGTGTCCCTGGTCCGTGAGCTGGGCGACTTCGGGATCGGCGTGGCGGCCTTCCCCGAGCGTCATCCCCGCTCCCCCGACTGGGAGAGCGACATCCGGCACTTCATCGCGAAGTGCCGGGCGGGCGCGGACTACGCGATCACGCAGATGTTCTTCGACCCGGAGGACTACCTCCGGCTGCGGGACCGGGTCGACGTGGCCGGCTGCGACACCCCGATCATCCCGGAGATCATGCCCGCCACCGACGTGCGGCAGATCAGCCGGTTCGCCGAACTCAGCGGCGCCAGTTTCCCCGAGGACCTGGCGCACCGGCTGGAAGCGGCCCGCGACAACCCGCGCGACGGGCACCGCATCGGCGTCGAGCACGCCACCCTCATGGCCGAGCGGCTGCTCGCCGAGGGCGCGCCGGGCCTGCACTACATCACGCTCAACAAGTCCCTCGCGACCCTCGAGATCCACCAGAACATCCAGAACGTCCACAGCGCTCTCAGCACGCACAACACCGGCAGCGCCATTCCCACCACCCACAGCACGAGGAGCACCGAGCATGTCCTCTCAGCCGAACGCTGACTTCACCGACTTCAAGGTTGCCGACATCGGTCTGGCGGAGTTCGGCCGTAAGGAGATCACGCTGGCCGAGCACGAGATGCCGGGCCTGATGGCGATCCGCCGCGAGTACGCCGCCTCCCAGCCCCTCGCGGGCGCCCGGATCACCGGCTCCCTCCACATGACCGTCCAGACCGCCGTCCTCATCGAAACCCTCGTCGCCCTGGGCGCACAGGTCCGCTGGGTGTCCTGCAACATCTACTCCACCCAGGACCACGCCGCCGCCGCGATCGCCGCCGCCGGCATCCCCGTCTTCGCCTGGAAAGGCGAAACCCTGGAGGAATACTGGTGGTGCACCGAACAGGCCCTGACCTGGCCCGGCGCCGACGGACCCAACATGATCCTCGACGACGGCGGCGACGCCACCCTCCTCGTCCACAAAGGCGTCGAACACCAGAAGACCGGCGCCCTGCCCGAAGCCGCCAACGAGGAACTCGCCGTCGTCCGCTCCCTCCTCGAAACCACCACCCTGGACTGGACAGCCCTGGCCGCCGGCATCCGCGGCGTCACCGAGGAGACCACCACCGGCGTCCACCGCCTCTACGAAATGCACCGCGACGGCGCACTCCTCTTCCCCGCCATCAACGTCAACGACGCCGTCACCAAGTCCAAGTTCGACAACAAATACGGCTGCCGCCACTCCCTCATCGACGGCATCAACCGCGCCACCGACACCCTCATCGGCGGCAAGACCGCCGTCGTCTGCGGCTACGGCGACGTCGGCAAGGGCTGCGCCGAATCACTGCGCGGCCAGGGCGCCCGCGTCATCGTCACCGAGATCGACCCCATCTGCGCCCTCCAGGCAGCCATGGACGGCTACCAGGTCACCACCCTCGACGAAGTCGTCGAGACCGCCGACATCTTCATCACCACCACCGGCAACAAGGACATCATCATGGCCGCCGACATCGCCAGGATGAAGCACCAGGCCATCGTCGGGAACATCGGCCACTTCGACAACGAGATCGACATGGCCGGCCTCGCCGCCGTCCCCGGCATCGTCAAGGACGAGGTCAAACCCCAGGTCCACACCTGGACCTTCCCCGACGGCAAGACCGTCATCGTCCTGTCCGAAGGCCGCCTGCTCAACCTCGGCAACGCCACCGGCCACCCGTCCTTCGTCATGTCGAACTCCTTCGCCGACCAGACCCTGGCCCAGATCGAGCTCTACACCAAGACCGACCAGTACCCCATCGGCGTCCACACCCTCCCCAAGCACCTCGACGAAAAGGTCGCCCGCCTCCACCTCGACGCCCTCGGCGTCACCCTCACCACCCTCCGCCCCGAACAAGCCGCCTACATCGGCGTCCCCGTCGACGGCCCCTACAAGCCCGACCACTACCGCTACTGAGCGGTCCCCGTTGCGCCCCACCTCATGGTGGGGCGCTTTCGGCGTTTCCGCCTGTCGGTCCAGAGGGCCTTGTAAAATAAGGTCGTTCGTTTTTTTCTGAGAGATCGGGGCGCCCCATGAGACCGAGACGCGTCGCACTGACGGGCGCCACGGGCTTCATCGGCTCGGCGGTACTGCGTGCGCTGGCGCGCGACCGTGACGCGGCGCCGCGCCAGGAGCGTTGCGTGATCCGCGTGCTGGGGCGGCGCCTGCCGGACGAGACCGCGGCGCTCGCCGACGAATGGGTCTCGGCGGACCTCTCGGAGCCGGGCACGCTGGACGGCGCCTGCCGTGACGTCGACGTGCTGCTGCACATGGCCGCCGCGCTCGGGCCCGACGAGGCGCGGTGCGCCCGGGTCAACATCGGGGGAACCGCGGCGCTGGCCGAGGAAGCCGTACGGGGGGGCGTCGGGCGGATCGTCCACCTGTCCACCTCCGCGGTCTACGGCCCGGGGCCCCACCGGGGGATCGCGGTGAACGAGGTGGTGCCCGCCCCCACGTCGGCGGCCAGCCGCACCCGCCTCGCCGCCGAGGAGCACGCCCTCGCGGCCGGCGCGGTGGTGCTCCGGCCCGGCCTGGTGACGGGTGCCGGCGACCGGTGGGTGGTGCCGGCCCTGGCCCGGCTCGTCGAGGTGGCCCCCGCGGTGTGGGAAGGCGGTCGCGGGCTGCTCTCGGTCGTCGACGTGGCCGACCTGGCCCGGCTCGTCGTCCGCCTCGCGCATTCCCCCCGGCCCGCCGGCGGGACCGTCTGGCACGCGAGCCATCCCGAGCCCGTCCGCACCGGTGACCTCCTGGCCTCGCTCGCCGCCGTCGGCGTGCTGCCCGCGGTGGAGGGCCACATGCCCTGGGAGGAGTGCCGTCGGCTGCTGCGGGAGTCGGCGTGCGGCCTGAACGAGCGCCAGTTCGCGCTCTTCGCGCTGGATCACTGGTACGACAGCTCCGCGGTCTGGCGCCTCGCGTCGTGCCCGCCGGGGCCGGGCCCGCTGACCCGCCTGGAGGCGGCGGCCGAGTGGTACCGGGGCGCCGTCCCGGCCCGGCAGGAGGACGCGGCGCACCGCTGACGCCCCGGACGGACGTCACCCCGGCCCTCCCCCATCGCCCCCGCCCGACCTTCACCGCATCCGCGTTCACCGCGTCCCTCCTTCACCCCACCCGCCTTCGCCCCGGCCCGGATCACCTCCGGGCCGGGGCCTTCGGCGTTTCCGCAGGTCCTGCCCCCCGGCGGGAGCCGACGCACCCGCCTCGGCGGCCCGCCTCGTACCTCCGTCACGCCCCGGCGGTCACGCAGGGCCGGTGATGGAGGCGGTGGAGGGCGTACGCGGCGGAGACCAGGGTCATGTGGTGGTGCCAGCCGGGGTACGACCGGCCCTCGAAGTCGAGGAGGCCCAGGTCCTCCTCCAGGCGGCGGGTGGCCTGGCGCGTGAGGGCGAGGAGCCGGGTGAGGGCGAGCAGGTTCTCGGTGCGGGCGTGGCTCATGTTGGTGAGCCACAGCTGGGACGCGGACCGGCCCGCCTCGGGGCGGACCGTGAAGAGGCGGTAGGCGCGGTGCGGGGTGCCCACCGAGGGGCGGTCGACGGGGTGGACGAGGGCCGTCGCCACCGCGGCCCGGTGCTCGCGGCCGGCAGGGCCCGCGTCCTCGGTGCGAAGCGGGTCGGAGCCCTGGTCGAGCGCTCCCCGGGCCGTGTACACCGGGCCGCACTCCTCGCCCCGGGGGCAGGGCGGGTGGCCGGGCGACCGGGCGGCCCTGACCCGCAGTTCGTCGGGGACGGCCAGCACGAAGTCCCGTCCCCGGGCCGCGAGCCCCCGCGCGAGGGAGCCCGCCCGGGGGGTCGCGCCCAGGTGGGCGACGACCGGGACGGGCACGGCACGGCTCACCGCCGCCAGGGAGTCGACGAGTTCGAGCGCGTGCTGCTCGGGCGGCCGGAAGCCCACGTCGTCGGGGATCCGGGCGCGCCGGCGCCGGTGCGGGTCCTTGCCCCAGGCGCCGGGCAGCTGGAGGCGCCAGTCGACGGGGACCGCGTCGGTGGCCGTGGCGAGGAAGGCGCCGACTCCCACCTGGCAGGTGACGACCCGTCCGGCGGCGGAGACGAAGCGGCGGTGCACCCCGCAGGAGTGCTCCCCGCGCTTGGGCAGCACGGCCAGGTCGACGACCCAGGCCCGCGGGTCGAGCCGCCGCTCGGTCCAGCGGACCAGTTCCTCACGCACCGGGGTCCAGTCCCAGGGGCTGACGTTGACGAACTGGTGCAGGGCCTGGGCCGCCGTCGGCGAGGCCGAGACGCCGGCGGCGAGCCGGCGGACGGACTTCTTGCCGGGGGTGGTCAGCAGCGCCCGCAGGTATCTCCGTGCCCAGGCGCGCTGGTCGGCCCGCGTCAGCGGGTCGAAGACCCGCTCGGTGAAGCGGGAGACGGTGTCGTCGGACGGGAGGGTGACCATGCCCAAAGAATAGCGAACGTTCGCTTTCTAGCTGACGCCGCTCCTCGCGGGCTGGCCGGAATCGGCTCCTCGCGGCGAGAAGGAAAATCGCGTTGCATCTTGACCAACTCGGCGTTGCCAACCCTCGCGGGGCCCGCCGAGGATGCACTCTCCAGGAGCCCATTCGGAGTCAGCATGGTGAAACAGGAGAGGGCCGTACGCACCCGCGCGGGACTCGTTCGGTCGGCCGCGGTGGAGTTCGACCGCGACGGATACGCGGGCACTTCGCTGTCCCGGATCAGCAAGGCCGCGGGTGTGTCCATCGGGGCGGTCACCTTCCACTTCGCCTCCAAGGCCGAGTTGGCCGAAGCCGTACGGGAGGAAGGGCGCGCGGTCACGCGGGCCGCGCTGAAGCGGGTCACCGCGGAGCGGACCTCGGCGCTGAGCGCGGTGGTCGACTTCACCTTCGAGCTCGCGCGGCTGATGGAGCGTGAGGTGCTGGTGCGGGCGAGCATCCGGCTCGCCCGGGAGCTCCCGGAGAGCACCTCCTGGTCGGGCATCTGGCTGCCGACGGTCCGTGAGCTGCTCGACGAGGCCGACCGGGCGGGCCAGCTCCGGGACGGCGCGCCGCCGGAGGACGTGACGACCCTGGTGGAGTACCTGGCCGGCGGGGCCGAGCGCTCGGTGCGCTGCGGGCTGGGCGCGAAGGGCGGATCGGAGGGCGCCGCCGATCAGCTGAACCGGGTCTGGCGGCTGGCCCTCGCCGGCGTCTCGGCGACGGGCGACGCCGGTGAGGTGTGCGCCGTCCCGGAAGCCCGGCGGGCCGAGGAAGACCGATCGGCCCCGGGGACGACTTCGAACGGCCTGGACGGCTCCGAGCGGCCGAGGAGGGCTGAGCGGCCGGAACGGCGCTGAGCGGCCGGGGAAGGCCGGGGGGGCAGGTGCGCCCGGCCGGCGAGAGCGCCCCGGTGGACGGCGGGGCCGGTCCCCGCCCGCGACCGTCACCGCGTCGACGGCCTCGACCGCCGCGGTCGCGGCGGTCGTCGTCGGGGCACCGTCAGACGGGCAGGCCGCTCTTGCCCGGGTGGATGCGGAGCCGCTCGCGGGCCTCGGGGGTCGCGACGGCCGGCAGCGTGAACCGCCACAGCAGGGAGACGCGCCGCGGAAGGTCCTTCCGCTCGCTCGCGATGTTCGAGTAGAGCTGGGTCCCGGTGTAGGCGCCCACGAGGGTCATGGCGAACTCGGCCTCGTCGACGTCCGGCAGGAGTTCGCCCAGCTCGCGCGCCACCCGCAGGTGCTTCAGGAAGTGGTCCACCCACTCCTGGTAGGCCGTGTCGCTCCGGACCCCGAACTCGCCCTGCTCGACCGCGAGCCGCACACTCGCGCGGAAGAGCACGTTCCGTTGGAGCTCGCGGGCCAGGTGGAACGTGAGGTCGATCAGCGCCTGGAGGCCCTCGGAGCGCTTGGGCGGGTCCACGAAGTCCTGCTGGCTCGCCATGACGGCCATGGCGAGGCCCCGCTTGGACTTGAAGTGGAAGTACATGCCGCCCTGGGTCACCCCGGCCCGGTTCATGATCTTGCTGATGCTGGCTCCGCTGAAGCCGCACTCGTCGAACACCTCGGCGGCCGCGTGGAGGATGCCGTCCCGCGTCTTCACCGCCCGTTCCTGCTTCGGCTCGTCCATGGATCCGCGCTATCCCCTCGACAAAAAAAACGAACGCCCTTATTTTACAGGCAAGCCCGTGCGATCGGTAGATCCCCGCGGGCTCCACATGTGTATGCAGGGGGAGAAGCATGCTCACCAAGGAACGCTCTGAGGTTTTACGTACCCCGCTCACCACCACGGTCCCCCGGGAGTACGTCCACCGGGCGGCACTGTCGGAGGTCTTCCTGACAGGCTGGCACAGGAACGGCCCCGACTCCTTCACCGTCACCGCGCAGTGGCCGCGCGACCACTGTTTCTACGTCTCCGAGCACGGGATGTACGACCCCCTGATGCTGTGCGAGACGGCCCGGCAGACGTTTCCGCTGCTCGCCCACGCCGCGTACGACATGCCCTTCGGCTATCAGCTCAGCTGGCGGGACCTGCGGTACGAGGTCGATCCCTCGGGTCTGCGCATCACGGGCACGCCGGCCGAGATCGAGCTGCGCGTCACGTGCTCCGACGTGCGCTACCGCCGGGCCCTGCCTGCCTCGATCAGGATGCGCATCGAAGTCGTCCGCGACGGCGTGCCGTTCGCCGCGGTCGAGACCGAGTTCGGCTGCCACTCCCCCGAGGTCTACCGCAGGCTGCGGGCGGGCCGCGGTGACGCGGCCGGGATGTTCCTCGGCGCACCCGCGCCGACCTCACCGCTGCCGCCGGGCCTGGCCGGCCGCAGCCGGGACCACGACGTCGTGCTCTCCCCGTCGGGGGAGATCGGGCGCTGGCGCCTGCGGGTGAACACCGCGCACCCGGTGCTCTTCGACCACCCCGTGGACCACGTGCCGGGCATGGTGCTGCTGGAGTCCGTACGGCAGGCGTCCCACGCCCTGAACCCGTCCCGGGGACCGGCGCTGCCGCTCTCCATGGACGTGCGCTTCCACCGGTACGTGGAGTTCGACGCGCCCTGCTGGATCGAGGCCGAGGCACTGCCCGGGGAGTCCGCTCCCGGCCGCCACCGGCTGCGCGTGGACTGCCTCCAGGGCGACGGCGCCGCCTTCTCGGCCGTCGCCGAGGTGGCGGACGCCTCCGCCTTCTGATCCACCCCGGCCCCCGGCCCGCCGCGTCCTCCAGCGCGGCGGGCCGGACGCGTTCGCGGGGCCGACGTCACACCCCTGAAGGGAAGTTGCCAAGGTCGTCGCGGATCCTCCGACCCAAAAAGAAAACCGAACGTTTTCTATGTAATGCTCCCCGCCATGACGGACACCACCCCCGCCCCCGCCCTCGCCCCCGAGACGGACGAGCAGCGGACGGCCCGCTTCGCGCGGGATGCCGTCGGCTACCGTCCGCAGCTGTACGCGCAGGCCATGCGGCTCACCGGGAACCCCGCGGACGCGGAGGACCTGGTGCAGGAGACGTACACCCGGGCCTACCGCGGCTTCCACCAGTTCCGGCCCGGCACCAATCTGCGGGCCTGGCTCCACCGGATCCTCACCAACGTCCACCTGACGGCCTGCCGGAAGCGGCGGGTGGAGCAGATGTACGCGACCGGCGCGGACATCGAGGACCGGCAGCTCGCCCGCGCGGCCTCGCACACGGCCGAGGGCCTGCCCTCGGTGGAGGCCCAGGTGATGGCCCGGGTGCCGGATCCGGTGATCAGCGAGGCACTGCGGTCGATTCCCGGCGACTTCCGCACCGTCGTCTACCTCGCCGATGTCGAGGGGCTGCCGTACGAGGAGATCGCCTCGCTCGTCGGCGTCCCCTGCGGCACCGTCAACTCCCGTCTGCACCGCGGCCGCAGACGACTGCGGTCGCTGCTGGACGGACAGTTCGGCTACCGGGCGGACCGGGCTTCCGCCGTCGGGGCCGAAGCCCACCCCTCACCCCACGACACCCGGACCCGGACGGGCCGAGATGCGAGCTGATATCCCATGACCACATACGCACCCACCGATGTACGGACGAAGGAGGCCGAGCCGCAACGGCTGCCGCTGCTCGCCCTGCTGGCCCTCGCGACGGCGGTCTTCATCACCAGCCTCACCGAGACCCTGCCGGCCGGTCTGCTGCCCGCCATGAGCGCCGACCTCGCCGTCAGCGAGTCCGCGGCGGGGCAGACCGTCACCATCTACGCGATCGGCACCGCGCTGACCGCGATCCCGCTGACCGCGGCCACCGCCGCCTGGCGGCGCAAGCGGCTGCTGCTCACCGCGATGGCCGGCTTCGCGGTCGCCAACACGGTGACGGCGGTCTCCACCTCGTACCTGCTGACCATGGGCGCCCGGTTCGTCGCCGGTGTCGCCGCGGGTCTCGCCTGGGCGCTGCTCGCCGGCTACGCGCGTCGCATGGCGCCGCCGCGTCTCCAGGGCAAGGCGATCGCGATCGCCATGGCGGGCATCCCGGTCGCCCTCTCGCTGGGCGTTCCGGCCGGCACCTTCCTCGGCAAGGCCGTGAGCTGGCAGGTGGCCTTCCTGACCATGACCGGGCTCACGGTGATCCTGCTCGGCTGGATCGCCGCGGCCGTGCCGGACTACCCGGGGCAGAAGCCGGAGGGCAAGGGGGCCCCGATGCTGAGCGCGCTGAAGGTGCCGGGCGTGACGCCCGTGCTCTTCGTGACGCTCGTCCTCGTGCTCGCGCACACCATCCTCTACACCTTCATCTCGATCTTCCTCGAGCAGGTCGGTCTGGGCGACTCGATCGACCTGGTGCTGCTCGTCTTCGGCGCCGCGTCCCTGCTGAGCATCTGGGCGGTCGGCGCCCTGATCAACCGCAGGCTGCGGGTGCTGACGATCGTGAGCGTGCTGCTGATGGCTCTGGCGGCGGCCGCGCTCGCCGTCCTGTCGGGCAACACCGTCGTCATCTACGCGGCGGTGACGCTGTGGGGCCTCGGCTGGGGCGGCGTGCCGACGCTGCTGCAGACGGCGGCGGGCGACGCCGGCGGTGAGGAGGCCGCCGACGCGGCCCAGGCCATGCTCGTGACGCTGTGGAACGTGGCCATGGCCGGCGGCGGGCTGGTCGGCGGGCTGCTGCTCGACCGGTTCGGCTCCGGGTCGTTCCCGTGGAGCGTCCTGATCCTGATCGTGCCGGTGCTGGCCGTGGTGGTCGGGGCGCGCACGCACGGCTTCCCGGCCAAGCGGGCGGGCACGGGCGCGTAACCAGGGGGCAGGCCGCGCCGGGGCCGTCCCAGCTCCGGCGCGGCGTACTCCTGTTCGACTTGGCTAAGTCGCGGAGGCGTCCCCCCTCCCCCTCGCGAAAAATAGAGGATGTTCGTTATTATATTTGGGTCGCATGACGGGGGAGGGGAACGCACCATGGCGGACTACCGCTTGGCCCAGGCAGTCGATCCGGGCCACGACACACGGATCTTTCACTTCGCGGACTCGGTCTTCGCCCACCTGCCCAGGGCGGATCAGCGCCGCTGGGCCCAGCTCTACCTCCAGGGGCTGCTGACCACTCCGGGCCGGAAGTCGATCCGCCGGCTCGCCGCCGCCGTCTCCGCCGCCCCGGCCACCGCCTCCCAGTCGCTGCACCAGTTCATCAGCGCCAGCCCCTGGGACTGGATGCCGGCCCGGCAGGAGCTGATCCGGCTGACGGGGGACCACCTGCCCTTACGGGCGCTGACCATCGGCACCGTCGTCCTGCCCAAGCGGGGCGAGCACACCTGCGGGGTGCACCGGCGCTTCGTCCCCGCCGCCGGGCGCACCATCAGCTGTCAGGTCGGACTCGGGGCCTTCCTCGCCACCGGCGAGGAGGACCTGCCGGTGGACTGGCGGCTGCTGCTGCCCGAGCAGTGGAACGAGGACGCCAAGCTGCGCGAACGCGCCCGGGTCCCCGAATCGGTCCGGCACCGGCCGGTGTGGGAGCACGTCCTGGACCTGGTGGACTCCGTCTCGACGGCCCTGCCCCGCCGGCTGACGGACCGGTTGCCGGTGGTGGCCGACCTGAGCGAGCACCTCGACGCCGGGCGGCTCCTCGCGGGCCTCGAACGGCGCGGACTCGACTTCGTGGTGGCCGTGCCCGGCGCCCTGCCGGTGCTCCCCGCCGACCCGCGCGTCTCGCGGACCGTACCGGGCGCCGCCGCCACCCCCTTCGGCCCGGTCGGAGCCCGGCAGTTCCTCCGGCACCACCACGTCCTGCCGCCGCGCGCGGTGACCCTCGCCGCGCCGGGCGGCCGGGGCCGGCAGCTGCGGGTGGTCTCCGAGCTGGTGCGGCTGCCCGGCTCCTGCCGGACGTACCGGCTCTTCACCGAGTGGCACCCGGCGGAGTCCCGCACCCCCCGGGTGTGGATCACCAGCCTGACCGGGCGGCGGGTGGAGCAGCTGACGACCCTCGCCCAGGCCCAGGCCGGGACCGGCCTGACGGTGTCCCTGCTCGAACGGGACTACGGGCTCCTCGACTTCGAGGGCCGCTCCTTTCCCGGCTGGCACCACCACATGACCCTGGTATCCGCCGCTCACGTCTACGACCGGCTCCTCCACGCGGGCGCTTTCGGCACAAGACCGCCGCAGAATGCCTGCGATTCTCGGGACCGATATTTCTCAGCCAGACCAAAGGAGTTGACAGCCAGATGGTGAATGCACTCGTGGTGGAGGATTCGGAATCGATCGAGTCCACCGTCCAGAATCTGCGACGCCAGGGATACCAAGCGAAAGGAGTGGGCACCGGATCGGGCGCGCTGACGCACCTGCCGCAGGCGGACATCGTGCTGCTCGATCTGGAACTCCCGGATATGGACGGCCTCGAGGTGTGCCGGGCGATAAGAGCTGCCGGCGACACCCCGGTCATCGCCTTCAGCCGTCGCGACACGGAACTGGACCGGGTCCTCGCGCTCCAGGCCGGGGCGGACGACTGCGTGGTGAAGACCTGCGGATCCCGTGAGGTCATCGCCCGGATGGGCGCGGTGCTGCGCCGGGTGAACCCGCAGACCGCCGACGGCCCGCAGTCGATCTCGCTGCGACCGCTGCACATCGACGGGCGGTCACGGGAGGTGCGCCTGAGCGGCCGGCCGGTGGCCATGACGTCGAAGGAATTCGAACTCCTGTACGTTCTGGCCTCCACCCCCGAGCGGGTCGTGTCCCGGAAGGAACTGATGGCGAAGGTATGGGAGACCGACCGCGCGGCATCCAGCCGCACCATCGACACCCACGTCAGCAGCCTCCGGGCCAAGCTCGGCTCCAGCAAGTGGATCGTCACGGTGCGCGGCGTCGGCTACAAGATCGGCACGCCCCAGCGGCACCCCGTCGGGGTCTGAACGGGTACGGCGGCGGCGTCGCCGACGAGGGCGCGGACGGTTCCGGCGACCGGCCGCGCCCTTCTCGTACGCCGGCACCGGGTCGTACGCCCGTACCGGCCCCGGCGACGGGTCGTACGCCCGCACCGGCGCCGCCTCAGGCCGCCACCGCGGCCGCGCGCCGCTCGAGCCGGGCCAGCAGCGGGTGGCCGCCGGCCGGGTCCGCCGGGGCGGCCGCCGTGCGCAGGGCCCACCAGGCACTGACCAGGTTCGAGGTGAGCATCACCCGGTCGCTGTCCCGGCCCAGCTCCGTCAGGGCGGCGAGGGTGCCCATGCCGGTGCCGGTGAACAGCAGCGCGGTGTCCTCGGCGGGGCGGGCCTCGCGGACCCGCTCGAGTATCGCCTCGGTCGTCACCTCGTACGGGTCGAAGCGGCCCGGCCGGGCCGGGACGAGGAGCGCCTCGTCCACCGTCAGCCCGGCCGCGCGCCAGAAGCCGACGGAGGTCTCGGTCAGCCACGGCTCGTACGGGGAGACCAGGGTCAGCCGGTCCACGCCGAGCCACGCGCAGGCGGTCAGGATGGCCTGGGTCGACGAGCACACGGGATGGCCGGCGCGTTCGCCGAGCTCCTCGCAGAAGGCCCGGTCGCCCTCGGGTCCGAGCAGGTAGTGGGAGGCGCTGCAGGCCACGACGGCGGCGTCCAGGCCCATGGTGCCGAAGCCGCCCAGGGTGTCGGGCAGTGCCTCGTTCCACGCCTCCAGCATCTCCAGGAGCCCCTTGCCGGGCGTCACCGGGAAGCGGCTCGTGTACACGTTCATGCGCTCGCCGACCAGCCGGTTGAACTCCGGCTCCGCCGTGGGGTTCTCCGGCGGGACGACGACGCCGAGTCGCGGGGTCGCGCGAAGGTCCATCTTGAATTTCCCGTCTGCTGACACGATTTCCTGTTTCTCCGATTGCTTGCCCCGATGGAATGCCGTGCACACCGGAAAACTTCCCGCCCCGCGCCGCCCGGCTTTCTACTGACGTTTTCCGCAGGCGGGTTCACGTCCGGTTTGCATTCCTTGACAGCCCTCACACGACCTGAGAAAAGTCGAGGAAGCCTGACACGGATCTCCTTGACCCCCGTTCCGCCGGCGGCTGATTCTTGATGTCAGCACCAGCCGCATTCCAACGGCCTCGACCAAGGAGTAAAGGCAATGGCGGAATCACAGAACGGTGGCAGTGTCCCGGAGGTGCTGCCCCACATATCCGACGCGACCCTGCGGGATTCGGCCCATATGGCCGGAGTCGAATTCCGTCCCCAGGACGCCTCGGTCATCGCGGACCTGCTCGTGCGGACCGGCGTGTCCCTCGTCGAGGTCGGCATGGTCTCCGGGCCCTCCTCGAAGGACGCCGACCTGGTCCACGCCACGCACGAGGCGGTGGGCCCCGAGCGCAGCCTCACCCTCGTCGTGGTCCGCGACCGCCGGCAGGTGGAGGAGGCACTCGACGAGGCGCTGCGCCTGGGCGTGCGGAACGTGATGTTCTCCATCCCCACCTCGCAGGAGCACGCCGCCCTCAAGCTCGCCTCGCCGAGCGCCAAGTACCTGATCAACGTGGCGCGCGCCGCGATCGAGGGGGCCAAGGAACGCGGCTTCCACGTCACCTTCAGCGGTGAGGACGGCGCCCGCACCCCCAAGGAGCGGTTGGTCCCGTACGTGGAGGCGGGCTTCGCGGCCGGCGCCGACCGGTTCCGGCTCGCGGAGACCGTCGCCTACCTCTCGCCGTGGCAGATGGAGGAGAAGATCGCGGACCTGACCGCGATCGACGGCTCCGAGATCGAGATCCACTCGCACAACATGCTGGGCATGGCGGTGGCCAACTCCCTGGCCGCGGTCCGGGCCGGCGCCCGGTGGATCTCCACCACCGTCGGCGGCATCGGCGAGCGCGGCGGCAACGCGCCGCTGGCCGAGCTGCTGACCTCGCTGCGGATCATCCACGGCGACACCCGCTTCGACCTCTCCCACCTCACCGAGCTGTCCGAGGTGGCGCTGAAGGGCGCGGGCCTCGGCGAGGCCTTCCAGTCCGGCCCCACCACGCCGCACGCCTTCGCCTACGAACTGCCCGGCCAGCTCACCCACCCCGAGGCGTACGAGACGCTGCCGCCCGAGCTCGTCGGCAACAGCCGCGAGCTGCGCGTGCGCAGCCGCCTCACCACGGCCCTCGTCGACTGGGCGCTGGCCGAGGAGGGCGCGGACCTCGACACCGCCGCCTTCACCGCCTGGCTCACCGAGCGTCAGGAAGCCGCCGGTTCCGAGCTGCTGGACCGCGACGGCATCCGCAAGGCCGCCGTCGACTTCCGGTCGCTCTGAGCCCCCGCCCCATCCCCTTCTCACCCTTCGAATGGAGTCATCCATGTCCACCCCGCTCATCAGCGCCGTCTGCCCCGAGTGCGAGACCGACCTCTCCACCCCGCCGATGGTGCAGGGCGAAACCCTCGTCTGCCCCGAGTGCATGCTCACGCTGCGCGTCGAGAACGTCGAGGCCGACGGCACCCTCTCCCTCGCCATGATCGAAGTGACGCTGCGCGACTGGGGCCAGTGAGCCGCGCACCGGATAGGAGTCCCTCAATGAGCGGCAGCAGTATCGCCATCGTCGCGGACCGGATCGGCTGGGAGGAACGCCGGCTGATCGAGACCGCCCCCGCCTTCGGGCACCGCATCGAGTGGGTCAACGACGAGTCCCTGGCGCTGGGCGCCGAGGACTCCTCCCTCAGCGGATACGACGTGGTCCTCATCCGCAGCCGGAGCTACACGCGCGGCGGCCTCCTGGCCGTCCAGGCCGAGGCGTCCGGGATCAGGACCCTCAACACGGCCCACGCCATCCAGGCCTGCGAGAACAAGCTGGCCCTGCGCACCCTGCTGCGCACGGCCGGCATCCCCGTCGCGGACTACCGGCTCGTCCTGTCCCGCAAGGACTTCGAGAAGACGCTGAAGGAGCTTCCGCTCCCCCTGGTGCTGAAGCCCGTCTTCGGCGGCATGGGCAAGCGGGTCACCCTGATCCGCGACGCCGACACCGCCCAGTCCGTCTACGACTACATCGAGGACCTCGGCCACGGCTTCGAACAGGCCTCCCTGGTCGAGCCGTTCCTCGACGGCGGCAGCTCCGTGCGCTGCTTCGTCGTCGGCCGCGAGCTGATCGCCGCCGCCGAGTTCGCCAGCGCCGGCGAGGACTGGCGCAGCAACGCGGCCCTCGGCAACCGCCACCAGGCCATGGACCACGACCCCGAGGTCCAGAAGATCGTCGACGGGGTGGTGAACGAACTCGGCGAGGGCATCTACGGCATCGACCTGTTCAAGACGGCCGACGGCTACGTCGTCAACGAAGTCAACCACGCCCCGGCGTTCCGGGCGATCACCTCGGCGACCGGCGTGGACATCCCCTCCGCCGTCAGCCGCTACGTGCAGGAGATCCTCGCATGATCCGTGTCGGAATCGTCGGCGCCTCCGGGCTCGCCGGCGGTGAACTGATCCGCCTGATCACCCAGCATCCCGAGCTGGAGCTGACCTTCCTCGGCGGCTCGTCCAACGTCGGCAGGCGCCCCTCGGAGCTCCACCCGGGCCTCCGCCTGGACCTCGGCCTGACCGTCGAGTCCACCGCCGACACCGACCTGTCGGACCGCTGCGACGTCGTCTTCCTGGCCACCCCGGCCCCGGTGTCGGCCGTGCTGGCCGCGCGCCTGGCCGACCAGGTGCCCTGCGTCATCGACCTGAGCGGCGCCTTCCGCATCCGCACCCCGGAGCTGCACGAGCGCTGGTACCCCTCCGTCGAGCGGACGGTCGAGCTGGCCGACCGCTTCGTCTACGGCGTCCCGGAGCTGGTCGGCGACCAGCTCGCCGGCGCCTCGCTGATCTCGCTCCCCGGCTGCTACGCGACCGCCATCACCCTCGGCCTCGCCCCGCTCACGCTCGGGCTGGGCCTGGACCTGAAGACGGTCATGATCGACGGCAAGAGCGGGTCCAGCGGCGGCGGTCTGTCGCTGCGCACCGCGGACCTCCACCCGCTGCGCAACGGCGCCATCGCCCCGTACGCCCCGACCGGGCACCGGCACGCGGCGGAGGTGCGCGACTTCTTCGAGCGGGCCAAGCCCGGCAAGATCGGCTCCCTGTCGATGTCGGCGTACGGCGTCTCGCACGTCCGCGGGCTGCTCGCCAGCTCGTACGTGCTCACCGACGACGAGGTCGACGCCCGCGGGCTCCAGCGCGCCTACCTCCGCTTCTACAAGAACAAGCAGTTCGTCCGGGTCCGCCGCAACACCGAGACCCTGATCCCGGTGCCGGACCCGCAGGCGGTCCTCGGCTCCAACTACTGCGACGTGACCGTCCTGCACGACCCCGAGGGCGGCCGGATCGTGGTCCTGTCGGCCCTCGACAACATGGTCAAGGGCGCGGCCGGGCAGGGCGTCCAGGCGCTGAACCTGCGGTTCGGCCTGGCCGAGGAGACGGGTCTGACGGCTCAGCCGGTGATGCCGGCATGACCGAGACCCTGACCGCGGACACCGCGTACGCCGCGACCGCGTACACCCCCACCGTCGTCAAGCTCGGCGGCAGCTGCCTGGACGACATGTCCGAGAGCTGGTGGGACGACCTGGCCGAGCACGGCCGGGAGAACCCGCTGGTCCTCGTGCACGGCTGGTCCAAGCCGCTGCGCGAGCTCAACCCCCGCTACACGGAGCCGTCCGCGATCCTCCGCGACCGCTACGGAAACCAGTCCCGCTGGACGACGCCCGAGGTGATCGCCGACATCAAGACGGTCAGCGCCGACGTCGGCCGGATCGTCACCGAGCGGCTGACCCGGCGCGGCATCACCGTCGAGCGGGTCATCGGCAGCGACGGCCTGGTCCGGGCCGGCGAGGGCGAGCGCTGGTGGTGGCAGGGCAAGCAGCTCGTCGAGCTGGAGAACCTGGTCGGCCCCATCACCGAGGTGGACCCGGCCCGGCTTTCGGGCCTGCGGCCCGGCCACTGCTACCTCGTCACCCCGCTCGCCCGCAACGCGGCCGGGCAGGAGGTCAACACGGACGCCGACCGGGCCGCGGCCGCCATCGCGGGTGCCTCGGCCGCCGCCTCGCTGACCCTCGTCACCGACGTGGAGCACCTGCTGATCGACGGCGAGCCGGTCCGCCGGATCAGCGCCGAGGCCGCCGCCGACTTCCGCGACCGCGGCGCCACCGGCGGCATGCGCAAGAAGCTGCGGGCGGCCGGCGAGGCCCTGGACCGCGGCGTCCAGCGGGTCGTCATCGGCAGCGCGCCGGTGAGCCGGCTGCTCGCCGAGCAGACCGGAACCGTCATCACGAGCTCGTGATCCCCGACCACCGAGAGGAGCAGAACTCGTGGCGACTTCCCGGGTTCTCGTAGTCAACAACGGAACGCTCTCCCTGCCGCAGCTGCGCAAGCGCTTCGAGGACCTGGGCTCCGAGACCGACGTGGTGAACGCCGCCTCGGTCCCCGCCCGCCTGGACGCCAAATACCAGGCCGTCGTCCTGAGCGGCACGAAGGTCCGCGCCTTCGACGGCGACTTCTACAAGCCGCTGATCGACCTGGTGATGAACGCGAAGGTGCCCGTCTTCGGCATCTGCGGCGGCATGCAGATCATCGCGGTCGCCAACGGCGGGGAGCTCAAGGAGGGCACCCAGCGCGTCGGCGGCTACGAGGTGCAGGTGGACAAGGAGGAGCCGGTCTTCTCCTACGTCAAGCCGACCGTGACGGTCTTCCACCGCCACACCCTCTACCTCCAGGCGGCGCCGGCCGGCTTCCGGTCCATCGGCCGCTCCGAGCACGCCCCCGTCGAGTTCCTGCGCTCCGACGACGGCCGCATCTACGGCGCCCAGGCCCACCTGGAGTTCCGCAGCGACGGCATGGAGATCCTCCGCGGCTTCGCGGAGACGTACCGGTGACCGGCCCGACCGGCTGATCACCACCCCAGACACGTGCCGCGGGGCCGTCCGACGTCCCCCGCGCCCGGCCCCGCGGCACGTCCCCGACATCGCTTCAGTCCAGTCAGAAGCCCTACCGAATCGATTATGAGGTCCTCGGTCATGAGTTCCCTGAACGGCAATCCCCTCACGGACGAACCCCAAGATCCGGCTTTCGTCGTTTCGCTGAACGGCAGCCAGGGATCCCTCAAGGGCTGGGTCGTCGTCGACTCGCTCCACGACGGTCTGGCCATGGGGGGCACCCGGATGACCCCCGGCGTCACGCAGGAGGAGGTGGCCGGCCTCGCCCGGGACATGACGCACAAGTTCACCCTGGCCGGCCTGCCCATCGGCGGCGCCAAGGCCGGAATCGTCTCCGACGGCAGCGACCGCGAGCAGACCTTCCGCACCTTCGGCCGCACCGTCAAGCCGCTGCTGCACGGCGGCATCCACCTCGGCATCGACATGGGCGTCACGCCCGCCGACCGTGCCGTCTTCTTCGACGAGGCCGGGTACGACCCGCGCTACCGGCTCGGCGCCCCCGACATGCCGATCGACTGGCGCACCTACTACGAGCCGCTGATCGACTGCACCGGCCACGGCGTCGGCGTCGCCGCGATCACCGCCCTGGAGGCCCGCGGTCACCAGGGGCCGGCCCGGGTCGTGGTGCAGGGGTTCGGTGCCGTGGGCCGCGCGGTCGCGCACTTCCTGGAGGAGCGCGGGCACGTCGTCGTCGGCGTGGCCGACGTCGAGGGCACCATCAGCGCATCCCGGCTGCCCGTGGCCGACCTCGTCGCGATCACCGACGAGTTCGGCAGGATCGACCGCTCCCGGCTGCCCCAGGACGTCACCGTCTCCCAGGAGCAGGACGCCTGGCTGGACGTGGAGGCCGACCTGCTGATCCTCGCGGCGCAGAAGCACGCGATCAACGCCGAGAACGCGCACCGGGTCCGGGCCGGCCTGGTGGTCGAGGGCGGCAACCTCAGCTCCAGCGGCGAGGCGAAGGAGAAGGTCCGCGCCTCGGGCACCGTCCTCGTCCCCGGTGTGATCGCCAACATCGGCGGGGCCGCCTCGGCCGCCCTGGCCGTCACCCGCGTCGTCCCCTTCGACCTGTCGGCGGACGCCCGCAAGGCATGGGTCTTCGACTGGGTCGGCGACCGGGTGCGCCGCAACACCCGGGACCTCCTGGAGATCGCCGCGGCGCACGCGGGCGACCCCCTGCCCACCCTGCTCACCGCCCGCCGGAAGGACCGTTCGTGACCACCGAGGTCAAGGAAGCGCCCCAGACGCCGGCGCCCCGCGTCGTCGACGGAGTCGTCCTCACCCGGGAGACGATGCCGGTCATCGAGATCACCAGCCCCATGCCCGACGGCCGCGAGGCCCGCGAGGCCCTCTACTACCAGCGCGGCTGGTGGCGCAAGGAGACCTTCCTCGACGACCTGCGCCGCCAGGCCCGGCTGCGTCCGCACAAGCTGGCCGTCGCCGCCCGCCGCATCAAGGAGGCCCGCACCGACACCCTCGACTACATCGAGCTGAAGCAGCTCACCGACCGGTTCGCCGGCGGACTGGTCGAACTGGGCGTCAAGCCGGGTGACTTCGTCGCCGTCCAGCTCCCCAACCGGTGGGAGATGGTGCCGCTGCTGTACGCGTGCCTCCGCGTCGGCGCCGTCATCTGCCCCATCGACCCGACCACGCCCGAGGAGCCGCTGCGCCACCGGCTGTCCCTCACCGAGGCGCGGGTGATCGTGACCATGTCGGACTGGGAGGGCAACCCGCTCGGCGAGACCGCGAACCGGCTGCGGCAGGAACTGCCCGGCCTGGAGCACGTGGTGATCGTCGACGGCACCGCCCCTGAGGGGTGCCTCGACTTCCGCAGCCACTTCATCGACACCGTCTGGGAGGACGTGCACCACGACCTCGCCGGGCGCGAGCGCGGCCCCGACGACCCGTTCGTGGTGCTCTTCACCTCCGGCACCACCGGCGAGTCCAAGGGCGTGCTGCACAGCCAGAACACCGTCCACTCGGCCATCCGCGGCTACGTCGACACCTTCCTCCTCGACGAGCACCTGGTCGCCGCCGTCACCACCCCGCTGGTCCACTACTCGGGCTTCGGCCAGGGCATCCTGGCCAGCGTCATGCTCGGCGGCACCATCGCCTTCCAGGACCGCCGCAAGAACGAGGTGCTGCTCGACCTCGTGCAGAAGTACGGGGCGACGCTCCTCTACGGTCCGCCGCCGACGCTCACCGACATCGCCCAGTCCCAGCGGGTGGAGCCGCGCGACGTGCACACCCTGCGGCACGTCGTCACCGGATCGGCGCAGGTCCTCCAGCCCCTGGTCGACGAGCTCCGCGAGATGCTCGGCGCCCGCACGTACTCGCTGTGGGGCATGTCCGAGAACGGCCCGGTCACCATCACCAAGCTCGACTACAACCAGGACTGGGCCGCGCACAGCAACGGCCGTCCGATCGACGCGATGGAGATCCGGATCGACAAGTGCATCAACCCGACCGAGCGGGCCCCCGTCGGCCGGCTCCGGGTGCGCGGCGCCTCCCAGGCGCTGGGCTACTACAAGCGGGACGCCGAGTACGACGCGCTGATCCTGGACGACGGCTGGTTCGACACCGGCGACGTGGCCCGCGACGACGGCCGCGGCGGCATCCGCATCCTGTGCCGGGCGAGCGACGCCATCAAGCGCGACGGCATGGTCGTCCCGCTGGCCGAGATCGAGTCGACGATCAACCGGCACCCGAAGGTCGTCGAGACCACCCTCGTCGGCCCCACCGGCCGGGTCGAGGACCCGATCCTGGCGGTGGTCGTCCCCTCCGGCGACGAGCACCCGACCCTCGACGAGATCCGCGCCTACCTGCGCGAGACGGAGCTCGACGAGCGGTTCCTGCCGGACCGGCTGGAGGTCGTCGACGCCCTGCCGAAGACCCTCACCGGCAAGGTCCGCAAGAAGGTCCTGCGCGAACTGTTCGGCGAGGCGTGAGCACCATGTCCCAGACCCACCAGGTCACCATGTCGGCGACGCTCGCCGCCGACGAGGCCATCGCCCGCCGCCGCGCGGCCGGCGAGTCCGTGCTCTCCATGGCCAGCGGTGAGATCGGCCTGCCGGTCCACCCCGGCCTGCGGGCCCGGCTCGCCGAGTCCGCGGACCTCGGCTCGTACGGCCCCGTCGCCGGCAGCCCCGAACTGCGCGAGGCCGCCGCCGGCTACTGGGGCCGGCGCGGCCTCGCCACCACCGCCGACCAGGTCGTGTGCGGCCCCGGGAGCAAGCCGATGCTCTTCGCCCTGCTCCTGGCGGTCGGCGGCGACGTCGTCATCCCCATGCCGAGCTGGGTCAGCTACGCGGCGCAGGCCGGTCTCATCGGCGTCCGCCACTTCCCCGTCCCGACCCTGCCGGGTCAGGGCGGGGTGCCCGACCCCGACCGGCTGCGCGAGACGGTCACCGCCGCCCGCGCCGCCGGACACGACCCGCGGTCCGTCATCGTCACCCTGCCGGACAACCCGACCGGGACGATCGCCGCTCCCGAGACCGTGCGACGGCTCGCGGAAACGGCGCGGGAGCTGGACCTCGTCGTCATCTCCGACGAGATCTACTGCGACCTCGTGTACGACCCGGTGGCGACGCCCGCGGTCTCCCCGGCGGTCTTCGCCCCGGAGCGGACCGTCGTCACCACCGGCCTCACCAAGAACCTCGCCATCGGCGGCTGGCGGACCGGCGTGGCCCGGCTGCCGGCCGGTGAGACCGGGCAGCGGCTGCGGGAGCGGCTCGTGGGCGTGGCCAGCCAGATCTGGTCGAGCCCCGCCGCCCCCGTCCAGGCCGCCGCCGCGTACGCCTTCGACGAGCCCGACGAGATCGTGGAGCACATCGCCGCGAGCCGCCGCCTCCACGAGACGGTCGCGCGGGCGATGGCCGAGCGGTTCGCCGCCGCCGGAGCGATCCTGGAGCCGGTCGTGGCCACGTGCTACCTCTACCCGGACTTCGAGCCGCTGCGCGCGCACCTGGCCGAGGTCCACGGGGTGCGCACCGGCGCCGGCCTCGCCCACCTGCTCGTCGAGCGGTACGGCGTGGGGCTGCTGCCCGCGAGCGCCTTCGGCGAGGCGGAGGAGTCGCTGCGGCTGCGGGTGGCGACCAGCCGCCTCTACGGCGACACCGAGGAGCGGTGCCGGGCGGCGCTGCGCGCCGAGGACCCGCTCGCGCTCGACTGGATCCGCGCCTCGCTCGACCGGATCGAGGAGGTCCTGGCGGACCTCACGGCGGGCGCCGCCGTACCGGACGCCGCCTGACCCCCACCGGACCCTTCGTCCAGCGTTTCCCGCTTCCGGGCGCCGGCCCCCCAGCCGGCGCCCGGGACCCCCTTCCCCGGCGGCCCAGCCGCCGCCCCCGGCCTGAGGAGGGCCGACCGACATGTCCATCTCCATCCTGTTCGAAGCCGAGTACAAGGGCGAGCGGTACGCGGGGTTCGAGAAGCCCGAGGCCGGCGAGCCGCTGACGCTCTACCCGGTCGCCGACGGCCAGCTCCAGGCGGAGTTCATCGCCGCCTCCTCCCCCGAGGCCGTCATCGCCTCCGTCACCGGCGAGGGCGGGCAGATCACCGTCGCCGCCGACGACCCCGGCCTGCGCTTCCTGCCGCCGCTGCTCCCCGGCTCCGGGAACGCGCTGCTCAGCGGCTTCATGCGGACCCACAAGTCCAAGTACGAGGACGAGCCCACCGACGAGACCGAGTTCGTCGCCCCCAACTGGTTCTTCAAGGGCTTCGGCTCCTGGATCCGGATGCCCGGAGAGGCCCTCGTCGTCCCGGAGAAGGCCGTCGCCCTGATCGAGGAGCCCGAGGTCGCCCTCGTGTACGTCAACGACGACAACGGCGACCCGCACTACGTCGGTTACACCTTCGGCAACGACCTGTGCGACATCGGCCTGCACCGGCTGAACCCGGGCTGGAACCCGTACTGCAAGCTCAGCGACACCTCCCTGTCGCCCTTCGTCTTCCTCGGCACCCCGCCGACCACGGTCACCGGCCGCGTCACCATCGAGCGCGACGGCGTCTCCGCCTGGGAGGGCAGCTTCGACTGCGGCGAGAGCGCCCTCTACTTCAAGGTCGCGGACATGATGGACAACCTCTTCACCTACCCGGCGATCCGCCGCCCGGGGATGGTCAACTACGTCCTCCTCGGCGCCGACGAGGCCAGCTTCCACGACGGCTTCCGCATCGCCGACGGCGACCGCGTCGTCATCGACGTCAAGAGCCACGGCGTGGGCTTCGCCAACACCATCCAGTTCGGCCGCGACGCCGACCGCACCGCCGGCGCTGCCGGGGCCGCGGCCTAGGCCGTGCGATCCGGGCCCCCTCGCGAGGGGGCCCGTGCCCCGGCCCCGCACAGCCGGTCCCGCACAGCCCGGCCCCGCCCCGACGACCCCGGCCCCCGACGCCGGTGAGGAGGACGAGCATGAGCACCACCGAGGAGAACCCGTTCGACCTGCTGGTACGCCGGATGACGTGGGAGGCCGACGACGTCCTGTCCGTCGAGCTGGTCAGCCCCGACGGCAAACCGCTCCCGGACTGGGCGGCGGGCGCGCACATCGACCTGTACGCCGGCGACCAGGTCCGGCAGTACAGCCTCTGCGGAGACCCCGCGGAGACCAGTGCCTACCGCGTCGCCGTCCTCAAGGCCCCCGACTCGCGCGGCGGTTCGGCCTTCGTCCACGACCGGCTGCGCCCCGGCGCCACCGTCACCGTGCGCGGCCCCCGCAACCACTTCGCGCTCGCCGACGCCGCCTCGTACGTCTTCCTCGCGGGCGGGATCGGCGTCACCCCGCTGCTCGCCCAGGCCCGCGAGGCCCAGCTGCGCGGCAAGCCCTGGCAGCTCTGGTACGCGGGCCGGTCCCGCGCGTCGATGGCCTTCGGCGACGAACTCGCCGCCCTCGCCGCGCACACCGGCTCCGGCACCGGCACCGGCACCGTCGAACTGCACCCCAAGGACGAGCGCGGCCGGATGGACCTCCGCCAGGTCCTCGGCCGGCTCCCCGAGGGCGCGCACGTCTACTGCTGCGGCCCGCAGGCCCTGATGGACGGCGCCCTGGAGGTGTGCCGGGAGCTCGGGATCGCCGACCGGCTGCACGTCGAACGGTTCAGCGGCGTCGCCGCCCCGGCCCCCGAGGGCGGCGAGACCTCCTTCGAGGTCGAGTGCGTCCGCTCCGGGCAGACGGTGACCGTCGGCCCCGACGAGTCGATCGTCGACGTCCTCGACGACGCGGGGATCTACGTCGACGCATCCTGCCGCGAGGGCGTGTGCGGCACCTGCGAGACCGGTGTCCTCGACGGTGTCCCGGACCACCGGGACTCCCTGCTCAGCCCGGCCGAGCAGGAGGCCGGCGACGTCATGATGATCTGCGTCTCGCGGTGCGCCTCGAAGCGCCTGGTCCTGGACATCTGAGGCCCGCGCGCCCGCGCGCCCCGTGCCTCCCGCACCCCCGGCGCCGCCCCGCGGCGTCCGCACCACCAGCACCCCCCACCGTTCCGCACCCCCCGTGCCCGCACAGCCCGGCAGTACAGCCATGCGCCATCTCGCACCCCCCGTACGGCCCGTACCTCCCGTACGCCCCCGCACCCCTCACCAGCACCCCCTCCCCCCGCGCCCCCCTCCCCGCGCATCCATCCAAGGAGAGAGAGTTCCGTGAGCATCGAGAGCCTCACCAGACCCACCGGCCCGGCCACCGGGATCGGAAGCGGCGCCTCCGGCGGCACCTCGGCCGACGGCGCCCGTCCCGCGGAGGCGTCCGCGCCCCGCGTGGGCCGGCTGCCCACGCTGACCGGCCTGCGCTTCCCCGCCGCGCTGCTGGTGTTCCTCTTCCACGCCGTCCTGCCGTTCGCCAGCATCCGGATCTTCGCCGACCCGGGCGTGGAGCGGGGCATCTACCACGCGCTCGCCATGGTCGCCGGCCTCACCATGCCGTTCTGGTTCATGCTGAGCGGCTTCATCCTGATCTGGTCCGCCCGCGAGGGCGACACCGCCACGTCGTTCTGGCGCCGCCGCTTCGCGAAGATCGTGCCGCCGTACGTCGTGGCCTGGGTCCTCGCCCTGGTCCTCGTCGACGGCGTCGACGGCGCTCCCACCACGCCGCTCCAGGGCTTCCTGAGCCTGTTCATGCTGCAGTCCTGGGTGCCGGACATCCCCACCAACTTCGCCGTGAACAACGTGGGCTGGTCGCTGTCCGCCGAGGCGTTCTTCTACCTCGCCTTCCCGGCGCTGTTCCTGGTCCTCAAGCGGATCCCCGCCCACCGGCTCAAGTACTGGATCGGCGGCGTCATCGCCCTCATCGCCGCGACCCCGCTCGTCACGTACGCGATCATCCCCGTCGGCACCGAGGTCGTCCCCAACGAGCCCGGCCAGTCCGCCAACTACTTCTGGTTCGCCTACGTCCTGCCCGCGGGCCGGCTCCTCGACTTCGCCCTCGGCATGCTGGTCGGCCGCGCCGTCGTCCTCGGCCGCTGGCGCAACATCGGCATGGCCTGGTCGGGCCTGCTGCTCGTCGTCACCTACGTCGCCGGCCTGTACGTGCCGTGGCTGTGGGGCATCCGCCTCATCTGTGTCGTCCCGGCCGCCCTGCTGATCGCCGCCGGCGCCCTCGCCGACAACGAGAACCGCTTCACGATCTTCCGCAACCGGCCGATGGTCTGGCTCGGCGAGATCTCCTTCGCCTTCTACCTGGTGCACTTCACGGTCCTGGAGTACACCCGCCACCTCCTGGGCGACCGGCTCTTCGGCACCCCGGCCGCCCTCGGCGTCCTCCTCGGCGAGCTCGTCGTCTCCGTCCTCCTCGCCTGGGCGCTCTACTCCTGGGTCGAGGTCCCGCTCACCCGCCGCTGGTCCCGCTCCCGCAAGGACCGGGAGGCCGCCGAGGCCGCGAAGGCCGCCCGGGCCGCGGCCGCCGCGAAGGTCGCGGCCTCCCGCGCCGCCGCGGAGACCGCGACCGGAACCGGGGCCACCACCGCGACCGCGACCGAGACGGTGACGGCGACCGGGCAGGCTCCCGCCGCGACCGCGCCGCTCATGGCCGCCGCGACCGCCTCCGCTGCCGCCACGACCGCCCCCGCTGCCGCCACGACCGCCCCGGCCTCCGCCGGTGCCGACGGAGGGAAGGGGCTGTGAGCACCGACGCCGTCCAGCTGCTCACCCCCGACGGCCGGCGCGTCCGGCACCCCGACTACGACATCGACCTCAGCCACGAGGAACTGCGCGGCCTCTACCGCGACATGGTCCTCGCCCGCCGGGTCGACGGGGAGGGCGTCACCCTCCAGCGCCAGGGAGAGCTCGGCCTGTGGCCGTCCCTGCTCGGCCAGGAGGCCGCCCAGGTCGGCTCCGCCCGCGCCCTGCGCCCCGCCGACCACGTCTTCCCCAGCTACCGCGACCACGCCGTCGCCCTGTGCCGGGACGTCGATCCGCTGAACCTGCTCGCCATGTTCCGCGGCGTCAACAACGGCGGCTGGGACCCCACCGACCACGGCTTCCACCTCTACACCCTGGTCATCGGCTCCCAGACCCTGCACGCCACCGGCTACGCCATGGGCGTCGCCAAGGACGGCGCCGAGACCGCCGTGATCGCGTACTTCGGCGACGGCGCCACCAGCCAGGGCGACGTCAGCGAGGCGTTCAACTTCGCCGCCGTCTACGACGCCCCCGTCGTGTTCTTCTGCCAGAACAACCAGTGGGCCATCTCCGAGCCCACCGAGCGGCAGACCCGCGTCCCGATCCACCGGCGGGCCGACGGCTTCGGCTTCCCCGGCGTCCGCGTCGACGGCAACGACGTCCTCGCCTGCCTCGCCGTGACGAAGGCGGCCCTGGAGCGCGCCCGCCGCGGCGAGGGACCCATGCTCGTCGAGGCGTACACGTACCGCATGGGCGCCCACACCACCTCCGACGACCCCACCAAGTACCGGGACTCCGCCGAGGTCGAGGAGTGGGCGGGCCGCGACCCGATCGCCCGCCTCAAGGCCCATCTGCTCGACCTCGGCGCCGCCGACCCGTCGTACTTCGACGCCGTCGACCAGGAGGCCGGCGAACTGGCGCAGCACCTGCGCGCACGGGTGCGCTCCATGCCCGCCCCCGACGCCGAGGCGATCTTCCGGCACGTCTACGCCGACCCGCACGCGCTGGTCGACGAGGAGCGCGAGGCGTTCCGCCGCTACGAGGCGAACTTCGCCGTGACAGGAGGGAACTGAGATGACGACCGTCACGGTCGCGCCCGCGGCGGACGGGGTGCGGCCCGCGACACGGACCCTGCCGCTCGGCCGGGCCCTCAACGAGGCGCTGCGCGCCGCGATGGAGCAGGACCCCAAGGTCCTGATCATGGGCGAGGACGTCGGCAGGCTCGGCGGAGTCTTCCGGATCACCGACGGCCTGCAGAAGGACTTCGGCGAGAGCCGGGTGATGGACACCCCGCTCGCCGAGTCCGGCATCGTGGGCACCGCCATCGGTCTCGCGCTGCGCGGCTACCGCCCGGTCGTGGAGATCCAGTTCGACGGCTTCGTCTTCCCCGGCTACGACCAGATCGTCACCCAGCTCGCGAAGATGCACGCCCGCTCCCTGGGCCGGATCAAGCTCCCCGTCGTCATCCGGATCCCCTACGGCGGCGGCATCGGCGCCGTCGAGCACCACTCGGAGTCCCCCGAGGCCCTCTTCGCGCACGTCGCCGGGCTGCGGATCGTTTCCCCGTCGAACGCCTCCGACGCGTACTGGATGCTGCGGCAGGCGATCGCCTCCGACGACCCGGTCATCTTCTTCGAGCCCAAGCGCCGCTACTACGAGAAGGGTGCCGTCGACACGGAGACCGCCCCCGGCGACCCGCACCGCGCCCACGTGGTCCGCGAGGGCCGGGACGCCACGCTCCTCGCGTACGGGCCGGCCGTGCGGACCTGTCTGGACAGCGCCGCCGAGGCGGAGCGCGAGGGCCGCAGCCTGGAGGTGGTCGACCTGCGGTCGGTCTCCCCGATCGACTTCGACACCATCCAGACCTCGGTGGAGAAGACCGGCCGGCTCGTCGTCGTCCACGAGGCCCCGGTCTTCTTCGGCTCCGGCGCGGAGATCGCCGCCCGCATCACCGAGCGCTGCTTCCACCACCTGGAGGCCCCGGTGCTCCGGGTGGGCGGCTACCACGCGCCGTATCCGCCGGCCCGCCTGGAGGAGCGGTACCTGCCCGATCTCGACCGTGTGCTCGACGCCGTCGACCGCTCGCTGGCGTACTGAGGAGAGCACCCGTGACCGAACAGCACGTCCGCGAGTTCACGATGCCCGACGTGGGCGAGGGCCTCACCGAGGCCGAGATCCTGACCTGGTACGTCCGGCCCGGCGACACCGTCACCGACGGCCAGGTCGTGTGCGAGGTCGAGACGGCGAAGGCGGCCGTGGAGCTGCCGATCCCGTTCGACGGCACCGTCCACGAGCTGCGGTTCCCCGAGGGGACGACGGTCGACGTCGGCGCGGTCATCATCACCGTGGCGACGGCCGCCGCGGCTCCCGCGCCCGCCCCGGCCCCGACGGCCGCCGCGGCTCCCGCAGGAGCCGCGCCCCCCGCCGCTCCCGCACGGCAGCCGGTCCTCGTCGGCTACGGCGTCTCCGAGGGCCCGACCCGCCGCCGCCCGCGCGCCCAGGTCGGCGCCACCGGCGCGGCCGTCTCCGCCGCCGCACCGGCGCCGGCACCGGTACCAGTGCTGGTGTCAGCGTCGATACCGGTGCCGGTGCCGGTGCCGGTCCCGCAGGCGCGGCCGCTGGCCAAGCCGCCCGTACGCAAGCTGGCCAAGGACCTCGGCGTCGACCTGGCGTCGGTGACTCCGTCCGGCGCGGGCGGGATCATCAGCCGCGAGGACGTCCACCGCGCGGCGGCCCCGGAGCCGGAGTTCACCGCCCCGGAGCCCGCCCCGGTCGCGGCCCCCTCCCCGGCCCCGGCAACCCCGGCACCGGGATCCGGCCCGGCTCCCGGCCCGGCTCCCGGCCCGCAGCCCTCCGGTGACGCCCGGGTGACCCGTGTCCCCGTGAAGGGCGTTCGGCGGGCCACGGCCCGGGCCATGGTGGCGAGCGCCTTCTCCGCCCCGCACGTCACCGAGTTCGTGACGGTCGACGTGACGCGCACGATGAAGCTCGTCGAGGAGCTGAAGGCCGACCCCGACATGGCCGGTCTCCGCGTGACCCCGCTCCTCCTCGTCGCGAGGGCCCTGCTCGTCGCGATCAAGCGCCACCCCGAGATCAACGCGTCCTGGGACGAGGTCAACCAGGAGATCGTGCTCAAGCACTACGTCAACCTGGGCATCGCCGCGGCCACCCCGCGCGGCCTCGTCGTGCCGAACATCAAGGACGCCCACCTCAAGACGCTCCCCCGCCTCGCCGGCGACCTCGGCGAGCTCGTGGCGGCCGCCAAGGCGGGCAGGACCCCGCCCTCGGCCATGGCCGACGGCACCGTGACCATCACCAACGTCGGCGTCTTCGGCGTCGACACCGGCACCCCGATCCTCAACCCCGGGGAGGCGGCGATCCTCGCCGTCGGCGCCATCGGGCCCCGGCCCTGGGCGCACCGGGGAAAGGTGAGGCTCCGCCAGGTCACGACCCTCGCCCTGTCCTTCGACCACCGTCTGGTGGACGGCGAGCTGGGATCCCGGGTCCTCGCCGACGTGGCCGCGCTCCTCGAACGGCCCAAGCGGTTTCTGACCTGGAGCTGAGGGCCTTGCGCCGACATGCCAGCAACTCTTCCACCGGCAGTGGGGATTCGATTCACATGACGAACGCCGTGCACCACAGCACGAGGGCCGAGCGGTTGCCCACCGCCTCCGCGCCCCGGCCGCAAGGACGATCGACCGCTCCCGTCCCCGTCGAGCACGTGACGGGTGCGCAGTCCCTCATCCGTTCTCTGGAGGAGGTGGGGGCGGACACCGTCTTCGGTATTCCGGGTGGGGCGATCCTTCCGGCGTACGACCCGATGATGGACTCGAAGCGGGTGCGGCACATCCTGGTGCGCCATGAGCAGGGTGCGGGGCATGCCGCGACGGGTTATGCGCAGGCCACCGGCAGGGTGGGTGTGTGTATGGCGACGTCGGGTCCGGGTGCGACGAACCTGGTGACGCCGATCGCGGACGCGCACATGGACTCCGTGCCGCTGGTCGCGATCACCGGCCAGGTCGCCTCCAAGGCGATCGGCACGGACGCCTTCCAGGAGGCGGACATCTGCGGCATCACCATGCCGATCACCAAGCACAACTTCCTGGTCACCAAGGCCGAGGACATCCCGCGGACGATCGCCGAGGCGTTCCACATCGCCTCCACCGGCCGCCCCGGCCCGGTCCTGGTCGACATCGCCAAGGACGCGTTGCAGGCGAAGACCACCTTCAGCTGGCCGCCGCAGACCGACCTGCCCGGCTACCGCCCGGTCACCAAGCCGCACGCCAAGCAGATCCGCGAGGCGGCCAAGCTGATCACCGCCGCCAAGCGGCCCGTCCTGTACGTCGGCGGCGGCGTCCTGAAGGCCGGCGCCACCGCCGAGCTGAAGGTGCTGGCGGAGCTCACCGGCGCTCCGGTCACCACCACTCTGATGGCCCTGGGCGCGTTCCCGGACAGTCATCCGCTGCATGTGGGGATGCCGGGTATGCACGGTGCGGTCACGGCTGTCACCGCGCTGCAGAAGGCCGACCTGATCGTCGCCCTCGGAGCCCGCTTCGACGACCGCGTCACCGGCAAGCTGGACAGCTTCGCCCCGTACGCCAAGATCGTCCACGCGGACATCGACCCGGCGGAGATCGGCAAGAACCGCGCCGCAGACGTTCCGATCGTGGGTGACGCGCGTGAGGTGATCGCCGACCTGGTGCAGGCGGTCCAGGCCGAGCACACCGAGGGCAACACGGGCGACTACACCGCCTGGTGGAGCGACCTCAACCGGTGGCGGGAGACCTACCCGCTCGGCTACGACCTGCCGGAGGACGGCAGCCTCTCGCCGCAGCAGGTCATCCAGCGCATCGGCAAGCTCGCGCCCGAGGGCACGATCTTCGCCGCCGGCGTCGGCCAGCACCAGATGTGGGCCGCCCACTTCATCGACTACGAGCAGCCCGCCACCTGGCTCAACTCCGGCGGCGCCGGAACCATGGGCTACGCGGTCCCGGCCGCCATGGGCGCCAAGGCCGGCATGCCCGACCGCACGGTCTGGGCGATCGACGGCGACGGCTGCTTCCAGATGACCAACCAGGAGCTGGTCACCTGCGCGCTGAACAACATCCCGATCAAGGTCGCCATCATCAACAACGGCGCCCTCGGCATGGTCCGCCAGTGGCAGACCCTGTTCTACAACCAGCGCTACTCCAACACCGTGCTGCACTCCGGCCCGGACGACGTCAACCCGCAGGCGCGGGGCACCCGCATCCCGGACTTCGTGAAGCTGTCCGAGGCCATGGGGTGTGTCGCCCTGCGGTGTGAGGACCCGGCGGACCTGGACAAGGTCATCGCCGAGGCCAACGCGATCAACGACCGTCCGGTCGTGATCGATTTCATCGTCCACGAGGACGCCCAGGTCTGGCCGATGGCCGCCGCCGGCACCTCCAACGACGAGGTCATGGCCGCCCGGGGCGTCCGCCCCGACTTCGGCGACGGCGAAGACGACTGACCCGAAGACGGAGAGAAAGGGAAACCATCATGACCACGCACACGCTCTCGGTCCTCGTCGAGAACAAGCCGGGCGTCCTCGCCCGCACCACGTCCCTCTTCGCCCGCCGCGGCTTCACCATCGACTCGGTCTCCGAGGGGACGACGCAGGACCCCGCCGTCTCCCGCATCACGATCGTCGTGGACGCGGACGTCTGCCCGCTGACCCAGGTCGTCCGGCAGATCGGCAAGCTGGTCAACGTCCTGAAGGTCGCCGAACTCGAGCCCGCCGCCGCGATCCGCCGCGAGCTCGTCCTGGTGAAGGTGCGTGCCTGCCACGACACCCGTTCCCAGGTCGTCGACCTCGTGAAGCTCTTCCGCGCCCGGATCGTGGACGTCTCGCCGCAGGCGGTCACCATCGAGGCCACCGGCACCCGCGACAAGCTCGACGCGCTGCTCGCCATGCTCGGCCCGTTCGGCATCACCGAGCTCGTCCAGTCCGGCACCGTCGCCATCGGCCGCGGCCCCGACACCCTGAGCGCCCCCTCGCACGCGGCCCCCTCCCCCGCCGCCTCGTACCCCTCCCCCGCTCCGTCCCGTCCGCCCGTCCCCTTCCCGAACCAAGGAGAATCCCCATGGCCGACCTCTTCTACGACGACGACGCCGACCTTTCCGTCATCCAGGGCCGCAAGGTCGCGGTGATCGGTTACGGCAGCCAGGGCCACGCCCACGCGCTGTCGCTGCGTGACTCGGGTGTCGACGTCCGCGTCGGTCTGCACGAGGGCTCCACGTCCAAGGCCAAGGCCGAGGAGCAGGGCCTGCGCGTGGTCACCCCGGCGGAGGCCGCCGCCGAGGCCGACGTCATCATGATCCTGATCCCGGACCCGATCCAGGCCGAGGTCTACGAGGAGTCCATCGCGCCGAACCTGAAGGACGGCGACGCGCTGTTCTTCGCGCACGGCTTCAACGTCCGCTTCGGCTTCATCAAGCCCCCGGCCGGCGTGGACGTCGCCCTGGTCGCCCCCAAGGGCCCGGGCCACCTGGTGCGCCGCCAGTACGAGGAGGGCCGCGGCGTCCCCGCGATCGCCGCGGTCGAGCAGGACGCCACCGGCAACGCCTTCGCGCTCGCCCTGTCCTACGCCAAGGCCATCGGCGGCACCCGCGCCGGCGTCATCAAGACCACCTTCACCGAGGAGACCGAGACCGACCTGTTCGGCGAGCAGGCCGTCCTGTGCGGTGGCGCCTCCGCGCTGGTGAAGGCGGGCTTCGAGACCCTGGTCGAGGCCGGGTACCAGCCGGAGATCGCCTACTTCGAGTGCCTGCACGAGCTGAAGCTGATCGTGGACCTCATGTACGAGGGCGGCCTGGAGAAGATGCGCTGGTCCGTCTCGGAGACGGCCGAGTGGGGCGACTACGTCACCGGCCCGCGGATCATCACCGACGCCACCAAGGCCGAGATGAAGAAGGTCCTCACCGACATCCAGGACGGCACCTTCGCCAAGAACTGGATGGACGAGTACCACGGCGGCCTGAAGAAGTACAACGAGTACAAGACCCAGGACGAGCAGCACCTCCTGGAGACCACCGGCAAGGAGCTCCGCAAGCTCATGAGCTGGGTGAACGACGAGGAGACGGCCGCATGACCGGCTCCGCCACGGCGCTCGGGTCCACCCCCGACACGGCCGGCGCCCCCGCCACGCCCACCGCCCCCGCCACGCCCGCCGCCCGGCCCGTGTCCGACGCCACCGCCGCCTTCCGGGCCGCCCGCGACTTCCTCCTCGCCCACCGCGGCGACTACGAAGCCGCGTACGAGGGTTTCGTCTGGCCCCGGCCCGAGCACTTCAACTGGGCGCTCGACTGGTTCGACGTGATGGCCGCGGGCAACGAGCGCACCGCCCTGCACGTCGTGGAGGAGGACGGCCGCGAGTCCCGGCACTCCTTCGCCCGCCTCTCCGAGCGTTCCTCGCGGCTCGCCGGCTGGCTGCGCGCCCGGGGGGTCCGGGCCGGTGACCGGATCCTCGTCATGCTCGGCAACCAGGTGGAGCTGTGGGAGACCGCCCTCGCGGCGATGAAGCTGGGGGCCGTCCTCACCCCGGCGCCCCCGCAGCTCGGGCCGGTGGACCTGCGCGACCGGATCGAGCGGGCCCGGGTGAAGCACGTCGTCGTCCGGGCCGCGGAGCGGGCGAAGTTCGACGCGGTGCCGGGCGCGTACACCCGGATCCTGGCCGGCGGGACCCCGGCCGACGCGGCCGCGGGCTGGATCCCGTACGAGCGCTTCGAGACGCACGAGGGCGGGTTCGAGCCCGAGGGGCCGACCCGCGCCGACGACCTGCTGATGCTCTACTTCACCTCCGGGACCACCTCGGCGCCCAAGCTGGTGGAGCACACCCACCTCTCGTACCCCGTCGGCCACCTGTCGACCATGTACTGGATCGGGCTGCGCCCCGGCGACGTCCACCTGAACATCTCCTCGCCGGGCTGGGCCAAGCACGCCTGGTCCAGCCTCTTCGCGCCGTGGAACGCGGAGGCGACCGTCTTCGTGTTCAACTACGAGCGGTTCGACGCGACGCGGCTGATGTTCGAGATGGACCGGGTGGGGGTCACCTCCTTCTGCGCCCCGCCCACCGTGTGGCGGATGCTCATCCAGTCCGACCTCGGCCGCCTGGGCACGCCGCCGCGCGAGGCGGTGGGCGCCGGGGAGCCGCTCAACCCCGAGGTGATCGAGCGGGTCAGGGACGCCTGGGGAGTGACCGTCCGGGACGGCTTCGGGCAGACCGAGATGAGCCTGGCCATCGGCAACTTCCCCGGCCAGGACCTCGTCCCCGGCTCCATGGGCCACCCCGCGCCCGGCTTCACGGTGACGCTGCTCGACCCGTCGGGCCTGCCCGCCGACGAGGGCGAGATCTGCCTCGACCTGTCGGGCCCGACCCGGCCGGTGGGCCTGACGACCGGCTACCACGGCGACTGGGAGCGTACGGGCGAAGCCCTGGCGGGCGGCTTCTTCCACACCGGTGACATCGGCCGCCGCGAGGCGGACGGCCGGATCACCTACGTCGGCCGGTCGGACGACGTCTTCAAGGCGTCCGACTACAAGATCAGCCCGTTCGAGCTGGAGAGCGTGCTCCTGGAGCACGAGGCGGTCGCGGAGGCGGCCGTCGTCCCGGCGCCGGACCCGTTGCGGCTCGCCGTCCCGAAGGCGTACGTGGTCCTCGCCGACGGCTTCGAGCCGGGCCCCGGCACGGCCGCGAGCCTCTTCGCGTACACGCGGGAGGCCCTGGCCCCGTACAAGCGGATCCGGCGCATCGAGTTCGCCCCGCTGCCGAAGACGGTGTCGGGCAAGATCCGCCGGGTCGAGCTGCGGGCGGCGACCCTGGACGGCTCCTCGGCGGAGTACCGCGACAGCGACTTCCGCTGAGGGAACCGGGGCCGGAGCGGCGCGCGCCGCACCCCCGCCGATCGCCGGTTCGAGCGTGCCCGGACCGGCGCGGCGGGGCGCCGCGCAAGCCAAGTCACCGAATCCGGTGAGGTCTTGGCAAGTTGCCAAACCCGTTCCCCGGTCCCCCGCCCAACAAAGAATACCGAACGGTAGCTATGTAATGTCGCGATAAGCGAGCCGCGAGTTCCGAGTTCCCTCCTCCTTCTCCTTCTTCTGATCCCTCTCAAGGACGGTCAAGACATGTCAGCGGAAACCCTGTCCGTGCCGGAGTCCTCCGAGGTCCCGTTCATCAACGTCATCGACCCCGACTTCCGCTTCGACCTGCCCGAGGTCGTCCGGGCCCAGGCCGCGGGCTGGTACGCCGAGACCCCGCTCGGCATGCTCGTCCTGCGCCACGCGGAGGCGTCGGAACTGGTCCGGGACGGCCGGCTCACCCACAACGGCACCGGCTTCATGGAGCAGAACGGCATCACCGGCGGCCCCGTCTACGACTGGTTCGTCAACGGCCTGGTGAACCAGGACGGCGACAGCCACCGCCGGCTGCGCGGCCTCGTCGGCCGCGCGTTCACCCCGCGCATGCTGGAGAACCTGCGCCCGGTCATCAAGCAGGCCGCCGAGCGCCTCGCCGACGACATCGCCGCCAAGGGCGAGGTCGACTTCTTCGAGGCGTTCGCCGACGCGCTGCCGCTGACCGTCATGTCCGAGCTGCTCGGCGTGCCGGCCGAGGACTACCCGCGCTTCAGCAACTGGAGCTCCGAGATCGGCCTCGTCTTCAGCCTCGCCCTCGGCGGCGACATACCGGGCCGCGTCGAGGCCGCCGTCGTCGGCCTGTACGAGTACGTCGACGCCCTCATGGCCCAGAAGGCCGAGGCGCCGACCCAGGACCTCATCTCCGCCCTCGTCACCGCCCAGAAGGAGGACGTCGACGGCAACAGGGTCACCCTGGAGGAGCTGCGCAACCTCGTCGTCACCATGGTGTTCGCCGCGCACGACACCACGCGCCTGCAGCTGGCCAACGCCATGGTCACCTTCTCCGAGCACCCCGACCAGTGGACCCTGCTCCGCGAGCGCCCCGAGCTCGCCCCGCGGGCGGTCGAGGAGGTCATGCGCTGGCGCCCCTCCTCCAACGCCGTGTACCGGTACGCGGCCGAGGACATCGAGTTCCGCGGGCAGCACATCCCCGAGGGCACGATGTTCATGATCGGCGTGCAGGCGGTGCAGCGCGACCCGCTCGCGTACCCCGGCGGCGAGGTCTTCGACATCACGGCGGAGCGCAAGACGGCCGTGATGCAGTTCGGCGGCGGCCCGCACTACTGCCTGGGCGCCCCCCTCGCCCGGATGGAGATCACCGAGGCGCTGCCCGCGCTCGCCCGCCGCCTCGACGCCCCGAAGGTCGTCGGCGACATCACCTGGCGCCCGGCGATCGGCATCACCGGCCCCAACGAACTTCAGCTGCGCTTCGGCTGAGCCCCCGCCACGGACGCGCCGGGCGCCTCCGCGCAGACCGCTCGACTGCACGGCGGCGCCCCGCGCGCCGTGGACGAACCCCCCGGAAAACACGTCCATGAAGACCATGGAGGTCTTGTGACCACGTCGACACCAGCCAAGAAGACAGGACTCGTCCTCTTCCTGCTGGCCTTCTCCCAGTTCATCATCAGCGTCGACCTCAACATCGTCTACGTCGCGCTGCCCGACATCGGCACCGCCCTCGGCTTCTCGGCCCAGTCGCTGCAATGGGTCGTCTCCGCCTACGCGGTGGCCTTCGGCGGTCTGCTGCTCTTCGGCGGCCGCGCGGTCGACCGCATCGGCGCCCGCCGGCTCTTCATGACCGGCCTCGCCTTCTACGCGGTCTCCTCGCTCGTCGGCGGCCTCGCCACCACCCAGGGCGTCCTCATCGGCGCCCGCCTCTTCCAGGGTGTCGGCGGCGCGCTGCTCTTCCCGGCGGTCCTCGCCCTGATCGCCACCTCCTTCGAGGGCTCCCAGCGCAACAAGGCGTTCGCCGCCTGGGGTGCCGCCGGCTCCCTCGGCCTCGCGGCCGGCGCGCTGCTCGGCGGCGTGCTGACCGACCTGGTCTCGTGGCGCTGGATCTTCTTCATCAACATCCCGCTGGCGCTGATCGCCCTGCTCCCGGCCCCCGGCGCGATCCGTCCGGACGGCCCGGCGAACCTCTCCAAGGGCTTCGACATCCCGGCCGCGCTGCTCTCCACGATCGGCGTCTCCGCGATCGTCACCGGCCTGGTGACCGGCCCCGAGGAGGGCTGGGGCTCCCCGCTCGCCCTCGGCTCGCTGATCGTCGGCGCCGTCCTGCTCGTCGCCTTCTTCATCACCGAGGCGAAGACCGCGAACCCGCTCATGCCGCTCCGGCTCCTGAAGAACCGGCCGCTGGTCGTCGCCATGGCCGTCCTCTTCGTCTTCCAGACGGCGCTGGCCGGCGCGTACTACACCTTCACCACCTACGTGCAGCCGATCCTGGAGTACACCGCGATCCAGGCCGGCCTCGCCTTCCTGCCGCTCACGCTGGTCTCGATCATCGGCTCGGGCAAGCTCGCGCCGAAGTTCATGGAGCGGTACGGCATGCGCGCCACGCTGTCGACCGGCATGGTCGTCAACGGCATCGGCATCGCGGCGACCATCCTCGGCATGTCCGTCGGCGGCTCGTTCTACGCCCTGCTGCCGGGCTCGATCATCTGGGGCATCGGCGGCGGTCTCGTCTTCGTCTCCGTCTTCGCCTCCGCCAGCTCGGGCGTCGGCCCGGAGGAGCAGGGCGTGGCGAGCGCCATGGCCTCGACCTCGCAGCAGGTCGGCGGCGCGGTGGGCCTCGCGTTCCTGGTCGCCATCGCCAACTCCACCTTCTCCGGCACCTACGCGGAGGCCGCGAAGGCGGACATCCTGTCGGGCCTGCACCTGGCCGGCTACGTCGGCGCCGGCCTCCTGGTCCTGGGCGGCATCCTCGCCCTGGCCCTGAAGAAGGACTCGCCGTCGGCCACCGTCAAGGTCGAGGGCAGCGACCTGTCCGAGTCCGAGAAGACGCCGCAGCACGTGATCGGCTGAGCGGGGGCCGCCCCGTGCGTCGCAGACGGCGCCGTGCTCTTCCCTTCCGGAGCACGGCGCCGTCCGGCGTCTCCCCCCCACGAACAGACGGACGCCATGGGCGGTCCTCCCGGAGGAGGACCGCCCATGGCGTCCGTGTTCCGTCCCGTCCGTATCAGTGGGGGACGGGGCACCCGTCCGGCCCGCACGCGTGGGCGTCCTCGGCGCCGGCGACGGTCAGGAGCGGGGGACGGTCGCCCCAGGCCTGGGTGAGGGCCCGGGTGAACGCCTCGGCGGACTGGGCGCCGGAGACGCCGTACTGCCGGTCGAAGACGAAGAACGGCACGCCGGAGACGCCGAGTTGCGCCGCCTCGCGCTCGTCGGCGCGGACGTCGTCGGCGTAGGCGTTCGGGGCGGCGAGCACGGCGCGGGCGGCGTCGGCGTCGAGGCCGACCTCGACGGCCAGCGCGACGAGCCGCTCGTCGTCGACGAAGATCGACTCCTCCTCGGCGAAGTTGGCCCGGTAGAGCGCCTTCACGAGCTCGTGCTGCTTGCCGCGGGCCTTGGCGAAGTGCAGCAGCCGGTGGATGTGGAAGGTGCTCCCGTGGTCGCGCCCGGCGACGTACGGCAGCCCCTCGCCGGCGGACTGGGCGGTGAGGTTCCGCTCGTTGGCGAGCGCCTGCGCCTCGCTCCACCCCTTCCCCTTCATGAGCACCTTGATGATGGGCTCCACATCCCCCTTGGCCCGTCCCGGCTCCAACTCGTACGACTTGTGCACCACTTCGACACCCGCGCGGTGCGGGAAGGCGTCCAGCGCCTTCTCGAACCGGGCCTGGGCGACGTAGCACCAGGGGCACGTGATGTCCGACCAGATCTCTACCTTCACGGCGGTTGCCTCTCTGCCTGAACGACGGCCGTCGACCACGGACGGCTCTGCCGAATCAAACGGGGAGAACCACCCCATCCTTCCGCCCGGCCCACCCCAAAATCCCCGCGCCGTCGAGCCCGGCCGCGTGAGCCCACCACCCCCGGCGACGCCCCACACTCCCGCCCTCCCGCCCCCACGAGCGCCACCCGCTACACTGACGACACGCCTTGCCTTCGTAGCTCAGGGGATAGAGCACCGCTCTCCTAAAGCGGGTGTCGCAGGTTCGAATCCTGCCGGGGGCACCAGCGCAGAGGCCCCCTGCCGATCTCGGTGGGGGGCCTTTGACATCCACGACTGACGTCCACGGCTGACATCAACGGCGGCCACTCCATGATCGGGCTCCACGGCGCCCCGCACGACGCCGGTCGCGCTACTGTCCGTAGTCGACGCTGCCCCCGGTAGTGGTGGAGAGGAGACCGCCATTCAGGTCGAGGTCGACGAGCTGACTGGCGTCCGGCGGACGTACTAAAGCGACCACGGGCGCCCCGTCGAGACGGCGGACATCGTCGTCCCCGCCGCCCTGTGCGAGATCCTCTACGATTCCGATCAACCGTCAGCGGGGGGGCGACATGCACAACCAACGGCACGACGAGCGGCTGTCTGACGAGGAGCTTGAGCTCTTCATCCAGTATCTGCACCGGTTCGCGAACCACGACGTGGACATCTTCGCCATGATGGAAGCCGGCGACCCCGAGCACCCCGTCTACGTGGTGTTCGGCCGGGACTACCCCCCGATCGGGGAGGCGTCGGACTATCACCGGCCGTTCGCAGGCCGCCGACCGCCGACATCCACGACCGACATCAACGACGGTGGATGACAGCAGTCCACCACGGCTCCTCGCAGCAGCCGCGAGCAGCAGCCCAACGGCACCCCGACCGAACTCCTGGAGCAGATGTCCCGCAGGTTCGAATCCTGCCGGGGGCACCGTCGCAGAGGCCCCTACCGAGCCCGGTAGCGGGCCTTCGCGCAGGGGGTCAGCGCAGCTCGTCCGGGCAGGTCGTGCCGCGGGGGAAGAGTTTGTAGGGGGCCGCCAGGCGGTAGGTGCCGGGTTTCGGGGCGAGGAGTTCGGTCCACTCGTCGCCCTCCGCGTCCGGCTCGGCCTTCAGCAGGCAGCCGTGCTCGTTGGCGAAGACCTTCGGAAGCTCCGTCTCGGACTCCTCGCGGGCCTTCTTCGACGCCTCCGTCTCCTGCGGCGGTTCGATCTTGGCACCCTGCTCGTCGAGGAGGGCCAGCCACGGGGAGTAGGGGACGCGGATCCGTACGCGGCCCGGGGCGTCCAGGCGGATGACGACCTCGTTGGCCTCGGCGCGCTGCACCTCGGCCGGCGGGTCGGCCAGCGGCGTCGGGTTCGTCACCTCGTACAGGCGCCAGTTGGCGTCCGACCACACCTGCTTCAGGTAGGGCAGCCCGCGGCCGACCAGCTCCGCCTCCCGCTCCGCGCCCGAGTCGGGCGCGCCGGTCGGCAGGACGACGTAGTGGACGGCCCAGCGGCCGAGCCAGTCGTGGTAGTTCGTGGCGTTGAGGGTGTCGTCGTAGAAGAGCGGGTTGCGCTCCATGTCCGCCTGCCGGTTCCAGCCCCGCGCCAGGTTGATGTACGGCGCCAGGGCCGAGGACTCGCGGTGGCTGGAGGCCGGGACGACCTCGACCCGGGCCTTCTCGGCGCCGCGCACCTGGAGCTGGTTGATCAGCGGCGCGACCTCCCGGGTCCACGAGGCGTCCGGCGCCGTACGGATCACGTCGTCGACGCCCTTGAAGCCGATCCAGACGTTCAGGCCGACGAAGGCCAGCACGACCGCGTACCAGCGGCGTGAGCGGGGGCGGGCGTAGGGCAGGGCGGCCAGCAGGACCACGCCCGCGAAGAGCATCACCAGCCGGCTCACGTTCGAACCGATCTGGGAGTCGACCATCCACGTGAGCAGCGTGCCCGCCGCGTAGACGGCCGCCGCCGTCCGCACCGTGCGCCACTCCCGCGGCACGAGGACGAGGACGAGGACGCCGAAGAGGAAGGGCAGCGACGTCGACATCAGGCTCATCGGCTGGGTGCCCGAGAAGGGGAACAGCCACGCCGACAGCGCCACCACCGCGACCGGCGCGAGGCCGAGGGCGTACGCGCCCGGGCGGCGTTTGTTGAGGAAGAGCGCCGCGGCCACCACGCCCAGGAAGAGCCCGGCGACCGGGCTGCACGCCGTCGCGAGGCCGGCCAGCGGGGCCGCGACGGCGGCCTTCGCCCAGCGCCGGTAGCGCCAGCGGTACGGCCAGCAGAACACCGCCGCGACCGCCCCGAGCGCGAACATCATGCCGAGGCCGAAGGTGACCCGCCCCGACAGGGCGTTGCACAGGAACGCGAAGACGCCGGCGAGCCCGCACGCCATCGGATTGCGCACCGCGCGCACCCGCACCAGGATCAGCGCCGTCAGACCGGCCGAGACCGTCCCGGCGATCATCATCGTCGAGCGGACCCCGATCAGGGACATCACGTACGGGGACACCACGCTGTACGAGACCGGGTGCATCCCCCCGTACCACGCCAGGTTGTACGCCGAGTCCGGGTGCCGTCCGACGAACTCCGCCCACGCGTCCTGCGCCGCCAGATCGCCGCCGCTGTTGGCGAAGAAGAAGAACCACAGGACGTGGGTGAGCGCGGCCACGCCGGTGGCGACGATCACCGGATAACGCCGCCTCCGCCGCCGGGGACGGGCGGGCGGGGCCTGTTCCGCCGAGAGGCGGGGGGCCGGGAGTTCTATTCGCGAAGGCGAAGAGGAGGACGACGAAGAGGGTGAGGAAGAGTCCATGGGTGCGGCCTCGGGTGCGGGCTCCGGTGGAGACACGGCGGCGCGTGTCGGCTCGGCGGTGGTCAACTGCGGCCCTTTCCCGTGCGCCCTCGACTGGCCTTCCTCGTCCCCGTCGGAACGCTAACAGCTGGGCGCCCGGGGAGCCCCCGGGCGCCCGTCCGGATCAGCCCAGTCGGGTCAGCTTCTTGTCGATACCGGGCTCCGCGAGGTCCTTCTGCAGCGCCACCGGGGCGCTGACCCGTCCGGTGCCGGAGCCGATCGAGACCTGGCCGACGACGTCCCCGGCCTTGCCGGTGTGCGGGACGGCCTTGCCGCTGCCGCCGAGGCGGAGGTCCACCTTCAGGCCCGGCCAGCCGACGGCCTTGAGGTCCTTGGTCGCCACGACCGGCGTGCGGCCCCCGAGCCCGTCGTCGACGTAGCCGACGACCTCGCCCTTCTTGACCACGGCGGCGGAGGTCACGTCCGCTTGCGCCTTCTGGATGAGCTTGAGGCTGTTCTGTATGGCCAGCTCCAGCTTCTGCCACAGCTCGGGCGCGTCCTTGGCGCCCATCACGATGCCGAGGATGCGGCGCTTCTCGCCGTCGACGACCGTGTTCGCCGCCCACAGCAGGTTGCCGCCGGCCGGGGTGGAGGAGCCGGTCTTGATGCCGGTCACGCCCGGCTGCAGCAGGATCGAGTTGTTGTTGATGATCTTCTTCGGGATGCCGTCGATGACGATGTCCGGCGTGTCGACGATCTCGCGGAACACGTCGTACTGCATGACCGCCCTCGCCAGCTTCAGCTGGTCGAGCGGGGTCGACACGGTCGTCGACTGGAGGCCGGACGGGTCCGTGTACGTGGAGGCCGTCATGCCCAGGTCCTTGGCGGCGGCGTTCATCTTCTCGACGAACGCGGCCTCCGAACCGGCGTCCCAGCGGGCGAGCAGCCGTGCCACGTTGTTGCCCGACGGGATCATCAGGAGCTGGAGGAGCTCCTTCTGCGAGTAGGTCTGCCCCTCCTTGATCTGCGCGGTCGACTCGTCCTTCGCCTTGGCCTGCTCGCCGGCGGTCTTGTCGACCGGGATCTGCGGGCCCTTCTGCTTCCCCTTGATGGGGTGGTCGCGGAGGATCACGTACGCCGTCATGGTCTTCGCGACGCTCGCGATCGGGGCGGGCTTCTGCGGCCCGTACGTGCCGAGCGAACCGACGCCCTCGACCTCGGCGGCGCCCTGCCCCTCGGACGGCCACGGCATCCGCAGTTCGCCGCCCTCGAAGGTGTACGTGGGTGAGGCGGACAGCACGAGCTTGGGCTCCGGGAGCGGCCGCACGAACTGTACGACCGCAAAGACGATCAGGAGCAGCAGGACCAGCGGGGTCCAGATCTTCAGCCGGCGGACCGTGTTGCGCAGCGGCGTCTCCGGCGGCGGCGGGGTGTTCGTGAGCTCCGCGAGTATCTCCAGCGGCGGGCGGGGCGGCAGCGGCTGCTGCCGGGTCCGCTCGGGCTCGCTGAGGGACGGCGGTACGGCCGCGGCCGCGGCGGCGGCCGCGGGCTGCGGAGCCGTCGCGGGCGCGGCCGCGGGCACGGGCTTCGGCTGCTCCTGGGTGATGTCGTCCCGGAGCGGGCGGAAGGTGGACTGCGGCAGCTTGAGGGCGGTCGTCGGCTGGTCGACGGGCGGCCCGACGGGCGCGGCCGGCTCGGCGGGCTTGGCCGGGGTGGCGGGGGCGGCAGCGGAGTCGGCGGGCTTGGCCGGGGTGACGGGCCCGGCGGACTTGGCCGAGGCGGCGGAGTCGGCGGGCTCGGCCGGGGCGGCGGACTCCGCGGGCGGCTTGAACTTGAAGACCGCGGTCGGCTGGTCGACGGGACGGGGCTCGGACTCACGTCCGGACTCACGACCGGACTCGGGCTCGGCTGCCGCGGACGGCGCCGCCTCCCGCTCCTCGGCGCCGGATCGCTTCACCTGGGGCTCGTCGGCCGACGCGGGCGCGGAGCCCGACTCCCGCCCCGGCTCCGACTTCGGCCTCGACTCCTGCTCCGGCTCGGACTGCGACTCCTGCTTCGGCTCCACCATGGCCTCGGCCGGCTTGCGCGCGGCGAACCAGGACGTGCCGCGGCCGTCACCGGCGTCGGCGTCGGCCGCACCGGCGTCGTCCGACGCGGGCTCCGTGACGGTCTCCGCCTCGGGCGCCTCGGCCTCAGCTGCCTCGGCCTCGGGCGCCTTCGCCTCGGGTCGGCCCGTCGCCGGCTCCTCGGCGTCCCCGGCCGTCGACACCCACGCCGCGACGGCGTCGCGCAGTCGCTCGCCCTCACCGTCGCCGTCGGCCTCGCCCTCGCCGTCGGCCTCGGCCGCACCGGCAACCGCCGGCTTCGGCTCCGACTTCGGCTCCGGCCGCGCCTCCGGCTCCGGACGCTTCGTGGCCTGCGCGGCCTGCGCGGCCTCCGCGGTCTCGCCGGCGTCGTCGCCCGCGCCTTCCTGAGCGCCTTCCTGCGCGTCCTCCGTCGCCGAAGGCTTCGTCACCGAAGGCTCGGACGCCGAAGGCGCGTCCTCCGGGGCCGTGCGCGGGGCCAGGGCCTTGAAGACGGCCGTCGGCTCGTCCACGCGGCCCTGGAGAACGGACAGCCGCGGGTCCTTGCCGTCTCCGCCGACCGCGCTCTCCCGCTGCTCCGACTTGTCGGGGGACTCGCCCGCCACCGTGCCTCCTCCATCGCTCATGCGTACGTCCGAACCGTCTACCAGTGTCCTGTGTGAACCCCTCGGCTCCCGTGCTAGACGAGAACGACATACCTGCCGGTTCCCGTACGAACCGACCAGGCACTCTCGACAGATGAATGTGAGAGGGGTCACCCTGTCATTCATCCACGCGGGGAGGCATGGATGGGCAGGAGCCGCAGAACACTTCCGGAGGAGCTTCTGTTGCTCGCTCTGGACCCGGCCACGGGTACCACAGCGCAGCCGCAGTCGCTCGACCTGGGCCTCGCCGGAGCACAGCTAGTGGAGCTGGCTCTGGCGGGACGGATAGCCCCTGACGGGGATCGTATCGCCGTGGTGATGCCACGGCCGACCGGAGATCCGACTCTGGACTCCGCACTGGAACTGCTGCGCAGGCGCGGCAGCCCGGTTCGGGCCGTCCACTGGATCGGCGGGCCCCGACTGGGGCTCCGCCAGACGTACCTCTCGCATCTGGAGCGCTGCGGCATGGTGCATGCCGTGGAGGGCCAGATGTGCGGGGTGCTGCCGACGACTCGCTACCAGGCGACGGACACGGCGATCAGCCGGGAGATCAGGGCCCGGCTGGACAGTGCGATCCGCACCGGCGTACCGCCGGACCCGCGGACCGCGGCGCTCGCCGCGCTGGCCCACGCGGTCGGTCTCGGCAAGCACCTGTACCCGGGCAACGAAGGACGGTCGTCGCGGTCGCGACTGCGCGACCTGATCCGGCACGACCCGATGGGCGGCCTCGTGGCGCACGCCGTGATGGACGTCCAGAACGGCGTGGGCGCCCAGCCCCGTCGTAACGCGGCGGCGGGCGGCGTGCCGTCCCAGCCGCGCCGCGGGACCATGGCGCGCGCCGCCATGTGACGGCCCGCACCGACCGCACCGCGCACCACCCCCGGTACGCACCACCCGCACAGTCCGCACCACCTCAGCAGCGCACCACCCGCACGTCCCCAGCACCTGAGCACCGCACACCCGCACCAGCACCACCCGCACCACCACACCCGGACCACCGGGAGCCGCATGCGTGTGCGGGACGGCCGACGTCACGGCCGTCCCGCACACGTGCGTTGTGCCGATTTCCCAGCGCACACCGCACCTTTGGTGGCAGTCTGCCAAGCAGTAGATACTCACAGCTACGCAGCCGACAGCCGGAGGTGCAGTTTCCGTGGCGTCCAGTGTCAACCCCACCGTCAGGCGACGCCGATTGGGTCAGGAGCTGCGCCGGCTCCGGGAGGCGAAGGGCATGACGGCCGAGCAGGTCGCCGACCGTCTGCTCGTCTCCCAGTCCAAGATCAGTCGCCTCGAGAACGGCCGCCGTTCGATCAGCCAGCGTGACGTCCGCGATCTGTGCGGGGTGTACGAGGTCGAGGACGACCGGGTGGTCGACTCCCTCATGCAGATGGCCAAGGACTCGCGCCAGCAGGGCTGGTGGCACGCCTTCGGCGACATCCCGTACAGCGTCTACATCGGCCTGGAGACGGACGCCGAGAGCCTGCGGGTGTACGAGCCGCAGATCATCCCGGGCCTGCTGCAGACGCACGCGTACGCGGAGGCGGTGATCAGCGGCGCGCTGCCGGAGTCGACGCCCGCCGACATCGACAAGCGGGTGACCGTGCGGACCCGCCGCCAGGACCGCATCAAGGACGGGGAGCGTCCGCTGCGGCTGTGGGCGGTCATCGACGAGGGCGCGCTGCGCCGGGTGGTCGGCAGCCGGCAGTTGATGGTGGAGCAGCTGGAGCACCTGATCGAGCAGTCGCACCTGCCGCACGTGACCGTGCAGGTGCTGCCGTTCCACATGGGGGCGCATCCGGGCATCAGCGGGCATTACGCGATTCTGGAATTCCCGGACGCCTCCGACTCCTCGGTGGTCTACATCGAGGGCGTGACGAGCGACCTCTATCTGGAGAAGGCGCAGGATGTCGCGAAGTACAGCGTGATGTACGAGCACCTGCGGGCACAGGCGCTGAATGCGGAGGACACCCGGGTTTTCCTGACGGACATCGCGAAGGAGTACGCGGGCGGAAAATAGGGGCGGGCCGGTCCGAATGCCGTCATTTCGCGGGAGGGCAGGGGAAGAGGCCGGTACGGTACACCCCCGACTCGCTCCGGCGGAAGCGCGGATGGAATATGCCATCCGGTCGGGTGAACGACGGTCCCGCGCGACGGGGCCGGGCGAGTAGCGTCGATCACGCCACACAGCAAGAACGTTTGGCGTGACATCCACTGGCAGCTACTGGCAGCACTGGCAGAACCGGAGTGAGAAGCATGGCCATTCTTCAGGGCGGTACGGACACGTGGACGAAGTCGTCGTATTCCGGCGGCAACGGGGCCTGTGTCGAAGTGAAGTCCCCCGTCGTGAACGCCATCGCGGTGCGCGACTCGAAGGCCCCCGAGGGGCCGTCCCTCTCTTTCGGACCCGGTTCGTGGAACGCGTTCGTGGGCGAGGTGAGTGCCGGGGCCCTGTGAGCCCCGCGCCCGCCTCTGCGCGCGACAAGGAGTGAGCCCTCTCGACCGGTCCGCCGTCCTGGCCGAGGGGGCTCGGCCTTGCCCGGGGGAAGATCGCACCCAGTCCCGTCCACGGGTCTCCGGTCCGCCCAACGGTTCATGAATATGAACGAGGGTCAGTAAACCGAACGATTTTACCTCCCCTTGACCTTTCCTCGGCTTGTCGCTGCCTTCCAACTCCCCACACCATGAACCGCGTTCACAAGGCGGACCGGATCTCATGGAGGGGGCGCAATGAACAGTCTCGACTGGGCCGTGCTCATCGGCTACTTCGGCGTCATGGTCGCGATCGGCGTCTGGTCCCACAAGCGGGTGGACGACGTCTCCGACTTCTTCACCGCCGGCGGCCGCATGCCCTGGTGGCTCTCCGGCATCTCCCACCACATGTCCGGCTACAGCGCCGTGATGTTCACCGGATACGCCGGCATCGCCTACACCTACGGCGTCACCTCCTACGTCACCTGGTCCTTCCCCATCGCGATCGGCATCGCCGTCGGCGCCCACCTCTTCGCGCCCCGCCTCAACCGGCTCCGCTCCCGGCTGCACGTCGCCTCGCCCCTGGAGTACCTGAAGAACCGCTACGACCTGCCCACCCAGCAGGCCCTCGCCTGGTCCGGCGTACTGCTGAAGATCGTGGACGTGGGCGCCAAGTGGGCCGCGATCGCCACCCTGCTGTCCGTCTTCACCGGAATCTCCCTCAACCAGGGCATCCTCATCACCGGGGTCATCACCGGCATCTACTGCACGGTCGGCGGCCTGTGGGCCGACGCGCTCACCGAACTCGGGCAGTTCGTCATCCAGTTCTTCGCCGGCATCGCCATGCTCGTCGCCGTCCTCGCCGAGCTGGGCGGGGTCAGCGCGCTGTGGACCGTGTGGGACCGGCCCGAGCTCCAGGGGCACACGGCGCCGACCGCCGGCCCGTACACGCTGACCTTCCTCCTGGCCTATCTCTTCATCAAGACCTTCGAGTACAGCGGCGGCATGTGGAACCAGGCCCAGCGCTACATGGCCACCCCGACCGCCCGCGAGGCCACCCGGTCCGGCCGGCTCTCCGCCGTCCTGTGGTTCGTGTGGCCGCTGGTCCTCTTCTTCCCCATGTGGGTCGCGCCGCTGCTCGTCGACCCGAAGAAGCCCGACGCCTCCGACTCCTACGCCCTGATGACCGAACAGCTCCTGCCGCACGGCCTGCTGGGCCTCGTCATCGTCGGCTTCTTCTCGCACACCATGGCCATGTGCTCCTCCGACGCCAACGCCATCGCGGCCGTCTTCACCCGGGACATCGCGCCCGTCCTCAGCAAGTCGGCCCGCTCCTGGTCGCAGGCGGCCGGGCTGCTCGCCGCCCGCTGGTCGACGATCGCCTTCCTCGCCCTGTCGATGGCGGTCGCCACCCAGGTCAACTCCCCCACCTTCAAGGACATCATCACCGTCGTCATCAAGTGGGTCGCCGGACTCATGGGGCCCATCGCCATCCCGTTCATGCTCGGTCTGCTGCGTGCCTTCCGGAAGTCGGGCCCGACGGCGGCGCTCGTGTCGTGGGCGGCCGGGCTCTTCGCCTTCTGGCTCACCAACTACGGCCTCGACGGCGTCGAGCTCCAGGTCCAGATCGTCTCGCCGCTCGCCACCTCGCTGGTCCTCTACGTCCTCATCGGATACGTGAAGCCCGAGGCCACCCCGGAGCGGGACGCGCTCCTCGACCGGCTGCACAGCGACGACGGCAGCCCGGCCGCCGCGATCCCCGGTCAGTCGGCGGACGAGCGGACCGGTCAGCCGCTGGGCTGATCAAGCCGGCCCCGGCCGGTCACCGCGCCGGTCAGACCCGCGGGTAGCGGGCCAGCCAGCCCGAGGCCGACTCCGCGACACCCGGCCCGTGCAGGGCGCCCCCCTGGGTCATCTCCATCGCGAAGTCGTCCGCGAGCTCCAGGACGGTGCCACGGCCCTCCAGCTCGGCCACCCAGGCCGGCGGGAGGGCCGTCTCGCCGTGCAGGACGCCGAGCAGCGCCCCGGTGAGGGTGCCGGTCGCCGCCGACGGGCCGTCGTGGTTGACCGCGAGGCGCAATCCGTGCCGGACGTCCTCGCCGACCAGGGCGCAGTAGACGGCCGCCGCCAGCTGCCCGTCGGCCCGGTCCTCCCCCGCGCCGAGCGCGGTCACCCGCTCCGCGTCCGGCGTTCCCTGCCGTACGGCGGCCAGCGCGGCCGCAAGGGCATCGGTGACCGGCTGGTGGCCGGAGCGGGGGGCGAGCTGTTCCAGGGCCGTGCGGACGGCGCCCTCCACGCTGTCGCCGCGGGCGACACCGTGCACCACGACCGCGAGGGCGCCCGCCGACAGGTAGGCGGCCGGGTCCCCGTGGGTCTGGGCGGCGCACTCCACGGCGAGCTGGCACACCAGCTGCGGCTCCCAGCCGACGAGCAGACCGAAGGGCGCCGAGCGGACCAGGGCGCCGCTGTCGGCGGCACCCGGGTTCTTGGGCCGGTCGACCGTGCCGAGGACCTCGTCCCCGAGCCCGGTCAGACAGGACCGCGCCGGGTCCCGCCGCGCGTACAGCCACTCCTCGCGGGCCAGCCAGCCGAGGTCGGGCCGCCGCTCGTCCGGGCCCCAGTCGCGCTGGGTCGCCGCCCAGCGCAGATGCGCCCGGTGGACGTCGGTGGGCGGGTGCCAGGCGCCGGTGTCGCGGCGGACGTGGGCGCGGATGAGGCCGTCGACGGTGAACAGGGACATCTGGGTGGCGGCGGTGACGGCGCCCCTGCGGCCGTGCGCGGGGACGGGCTCGGTCAGGCCCTCGGGTCCGTGGGCCGCGCGGAGCTCCTCGAGCGAGCGCCCGGCGGCCCCGGCGCCGAGGGCGTCGCCGACCGCCCCTCCGAGCAGACAGCCGCGGACCCTGGACCGGAAGTCCTGCTGTTCGGTGCGGCCCCACACAACCGCGGCTGTGGTGGTCACGACGTGCCCTCCCCCGGTCAGCAGCTCCTGGTCCAGCACTGTAATAGACTGGATGCGCTCGTTCGGGGGCCGGAACGTTATGTGATCCGTCGCCCTTCAGTCCTCTTTTGACCGCACTTTGTCCGGTCCATGAAGGGCCGCGGGGCGCCCTACTCCTGGACGACCGGCAGCAGCTCCGGCAGGTGCCCGTCGGAGGCGCGGGCCGCGCGCTGCCGCTCCTCGGGCACCTCCCCGTACAGGGTCGTCCGGGGCCTGGCGGGGCGGCCCGCCGCCTCGGCGATGGCCTCCAGGTCCCGGATCGAGCGGTACGAGCCGTAACTCGACCCGGCCATGCGCGAGATGGTCTCCTCCATCAGGGTGCCGCCCAGGTCGTTGGCGCCCGAGCGCAGCATCTCGGCCGCGCCCTCCGCGCCCAGCTTGACCCAGCTGGTCTGGATGTTCGGGATGTGCGGGTGGAGCAGCAGCCGGGCCATGGCGGTGACGGCCCGGTTGTCGCGGACGGTCGGGCCGGGGCGGGCGATGCCGGCGAGGTAGACGGGCGCGTTGGTGTGGATGAACGGCAGCGTCACGAACTCGGTGAAGCCGCCCGTCTCCTGCTGGATGCGGGCCAGGGTGCGGAAGTGGCCGAGCCAGTGGCGGGGCTGGTCCACGTGCCCGTACATCATCGTGGAGCTGGAGCGGATGCCCAGCTCGTGCGCGGTGGTGATCACCTCGATCCAGGTGGCCGTGGGCAGCTTGCCCTTGGTGAGGACCCAGCGGACCTCGTCGTCGAGGATCTCCGCGGCCGTCCCCGGGATCGAGTCGAGGCCGGCCTCCTTGGCGGCGGTCAGCCACTCGCGGATCGACAGGCCGGTGCGGGAGGCGCCGTTGACGACCTCCATCGGAGAGAAGGCGTGCACGTGCATGCCGGGGACGCGTTCCTTCACCGCCCGCGCGATGTCGAAGTAGGCGGTGCCGGGCAGGTCCGGGTGGATGCCGCCCTGCATGCAGACCTCGACGGCGCCGACGTCCCACGCCTGCTGGGCCCGGTCGGCGACCTGGCCGAGGGAGAGGGTGTAGGCGTCGGCGTCGGTGCGGCGCTGGGCGAAGGCGCAGAAGCGGCAGCCGGTGTAGCAGACGTTGGTGAAGTTGATGTTCCGCGTGACGACGTACGTCACGTCGTCGCCGGACACCGACCTGCGCAGGTCGTCGGCGACCGCGCACAGCGCGTCCAGGGCCGGGCCGTCGGCGTGCAGCAGGGCGAGGGCCTGCGGGTCGGTCAGCCGGGTCGGGTCGTCGGCGGCGACGGCCAGCGCCTCCCGGACGTCGGCGTCGATCCGCTCGGGCACCATGCCGGGCGCCGCGGCCTCGCGCAGGGCCTCCCAGTCGCCGTAGACGTGGTCGAAGTCCTCGCGGCGGTCACCGGTGCGGCCGGTGGTGTCGATGGTGCGGTGCAGGTCGGTGCGGCCGGTGCCGCCGGCGGCGGCGAAGGTCTCGTCGGGCTCCTGCCAGGGCAGTCCGCGCACCGGCGCGTCCGCCTTCGCGAGACCGGTCTCCGGGTCGGCGAGGGCGCGCACGTGCGGCAGCAGGCGGGGGTCGAGCCAGGGCTCGCCGCGGGTGACGAACTCGGGGTAGACGCAAAGCCGTTCGCGCAGGCGGAAGCCGGCGGCGGCGGACTTCTCGGCGAGCTCCTCGATGCGGGGCCAGGGCCGCTCGGGGTTGACGTGGTCGATGGTGAGCGGGGACACCCCTCCCCAGTCGTCGATGCCGGCGGCGATCAGCCGCCCGTACTCGGCGTCCACCAGGTTCGGCGGGGCCTGGAGGCAGGCGGAGGGGCCCATGATGAGCCGGGCCACGGCCACGGTGGCGACGAGGTCGTCGAGTTCGGCGTCCGGCATGCCGCGCATCGCCGTGTCCGGCTTGGCGCGGAAGTTCTGGATGATCAGCTCCTGGATGCCGTGGTAGGCGCGGGCGATCCGGCGCAGCGCGAACAGCGAGTCGGCCCGCTCCTCGTAGGTCTCGCCGATGCCGAGCAGCAGCCCCGAGGTGAACGGCACGGAGGAGCGCCCCGCGTCCTCCAGGACCCGCAGGCGCACGGCGGGCTCCTTGTCGGGCGAGCCGTAGTGGGGCTGCCCGGGCTCCTCCCACAGCCGCCGGGAGGTGGTCTCCAGCATCATGCCCATGCTGGGGGCGACGGGCTTGAGCCGCTGGAAGTCGGTCCACGACATCACCCCGGGGTTGAGGTGGGGCAGCAGCCCGGTCTCCTCCAGGATGCGGATGGACATGGCCCGTACGTACGCGAGGGTGTCGTCGTAGCCGTGCGCGTCCAGCCACTCGCGGGCCTCGGGCCAGCGGTCCTCGGGCTTGTCGCCGAGGGTGATCAGGGCTTCCTTGCAGCCGAGTTCGGCGCCCTTGCGGGCGATGTCGAGCACCTCGTCCGGCGACATGAACATCCCGTGGCCCTCGCGGCGCAGCCTGCCGGGGACGGTCGCGAAGGTGCAGTAGTGGCACTTGTCCCGGCACAGCCGTGTGAGCGGTATGAACACGCTCTTCGAGTACGTGATGACCCCGGGCCGCCCGGCCGCCTCCAGGCCCGCGTCCCGCACCCGTCCGGCCGTCGCGACCAGGTCCTCCAGATCCGCGCCCCGCGCCTGCAACAGCACGGCGGCCTCGGTGACATCGAGCGCGACCCCGTCCCTGGCCCGCCGGAGCGCGCGGCGCATGGCGTTCTCGGTGGGTACGGGGGTCCGGGGTGCCTGCTGATCGGTCATGGACCGAGCATACGAGCGGGTGAGGGGGCGCGGGTGGGGTCCGAAGCCGGGGGCCGGACCGCGTTCGTCGCGAAGCGCGGCCCGGGGGCGGCATGCCCCGACCGCACTTCGGAGCGTGTTCCGAAGGCAGGGCTCAGAGGTGGCGTCCGAACTCGTCCAGCACCCCCAGAACCTCCCGCTCGTCCCCCGGCGGCAGCTGGAGCACGACCTCCTCGCAGCCCAGTTCCTCGTAGTGGGCGAGCTTGCCGGGGCTGGGCAGGACCGCGTACGGGACGACCTGGAGCGCCTTCGGGTCGCGGCCGGCCCGGGCCCAGACCTCCCGGAGCGCGGGGACGGTCTCCGTCAGGCCGCGGCCGCCGATCGGCATCCAGCCGTCGGCGTAGTCGGCGACGTGGGAGAAGAGCCCGGGCCCCGCGGCGCCGCCGACGAGGGTGCGGGGGGCGCCGCCGGTGACGGGCTTCGGCCAGGCGTGGGAGGCGCGGACGGACAGGCCCGAGGTCGGGCCTTCGTACGGGGTGGGTTCGGGCGCCCACAGGGCCCGCATCAGGTGCATCGCCTCGCGGGTGCGTTCGCGGCGCCCGGCCCAGTCCACGCCGTGGTCGGCGGCCTCCTCCCGGTTCCAGCCGAAGCCGACCCCGAGCGTGAAGCGCCCGCCGGAGAGGTGGTCCAGGGTCGCGATCCGCTTGGCGAGGGCGATCGGGTCGTGCTGGGCGACGAGCGTGATGCCGGTGCCCAGGCCGAGGCGCTCGGTGACGGCCGCGGCCTGCCCGAGGGCCACGAAGGGGTCGAGGGTGCGGCCGTACTCGCGCGGGAGCGGGCCGCCCGCCGGGTAGGGGGTGGCGCGCTCGACGGGGATGTGGGTGTGCTCGGGCAGGTAGAGCCCGGCGAAGCCGCGCTGTTCGAGCTCGCGGGCGAGCCGCACGGGGGTGATCGTCTCGTCGGTCAGGAAGATCGTGGTCGAGATCCGCATGGGGGCACGGTAGGGGGCGGGGCGCGGTTTTCCGAGGGCCGTGACAGGAATGCGGTGCCACGGGACCTCGGGAGGAGCGCGTCAGGCCCGGTACTCCGTGAGGTCGATGGCGTGGACCCGCAGCGGGTGGCCGTACTCGGGGTCGACGGTCTCCCGCTCCGGGACCATGCCGAGCTTGCGCATCACGTTCTCGGAGGCGGTGTTCCCGATCCTGGCGATGCTGATGACCCGGTCGAGACCCCGGTCCTCCAGGGCGAACTCCAGGGCGGCGTGCGCGGCTTCGGAGGCGTAGCCCTGCCCCCAGAAGGGACGCCCGAGCCGCCAGCCGATCTCCACGGCGGGAAGGACCTCGGGGAGGAACTCCGGAACGGACAGGCCGGTGAAGCCGATCAGCTCGCCGGACCCGAGGAGCTCGACGGCGAACAGGCCAAAGCCCTCCTCGTCCCACATCTCCTCGATCCGCTCGATGGCCTCGGCGGTCTGCTCCAGGTCGCGCACCGAGCCGTCGCCGATCCACCGCATGACCTCGGGGTCGGCGTTGATCTCGGCCAGGGGGACGAGGTCGTCGTCGGTCCAGCGGCGCAGGAGGAGTCGGGGCGTGAGGATCTCGGTCATGGGTCCATCATCGCGCGTGCCCGGCCGGCCGCCGGAAATCCGCCTGCGCCCGCCCTCGCCCGCCTCTACCGTGGCCCGCGTGCTGAACCGAATCGAAACCTATTACGACGCCGTCCCCCGCTCGGCCGCCCGCGCCGAGGACTTCGGACCGCTCACCCTCTTCGTACGGGAGGGCGGGGGCTGGCCCTACTACGCGCGGCCCGCGCTCGGCCACACCGGACCGGTCGGGGTCGAGGCGGTGCAGAAGGTGCGGGCGCGACAGCGGGAGCTGGGGGTGCCGGAGGCCTTCGAGTGGGTCGCCGAGACGACGCCGGGGCTGCGGGCGGCCGTCGAGGAGAGCGGTCTGGTGGTGCACGAGCATCCGCTGATGGTGCTCGACGGGGCCGCGGAGGAGCTGCCCGCGCCGCCGCGGGACGTCACCGTGCGGATGGTCGGCGCCGGCGATCCGGCCCTGGAGACCTCGGTCGCCGCCCCGTACGCGGCCTTCGGCGCGGCCCCCGCGCCCGGCGCCGTCGCGCAGGTCGCCGCCCGGATCGAGGCCGGCCTGACCCGGCTCGCGGCCGCCCTCGACGCGTCGGGCACGGCCCTCGCGGCCGGCCAGCACCAGCCGGTCGGCCCGGTCACCGAGGTCGTCGGCGTGGGCACCCGCCCGGAGTCCCGCCGCCGGGGCCTGGGCCTCGCGGTCACGGCCGCCCTCGTGGCGGACGCCCGGGCCCGGGGCGCCGAGACGGTCTTCCTCACCGCCACCGACGAGACGGTGGCCCGCCTCTACGCCCGCCTGGGCTTCCGTACGATCGCCACGGCCCTGATCGCGGAACCGGCGGAGTCGGAGCAGACGGAGGCGGAGGCGGAGCAGGCCGGGTAGCTCGCACGCCGACGGGCCGTACGCGCCCTCCGCTCAGGTGCCCGCGCTCACCGCCCCGCCGCCGGCTCGCGGACCATCCACACGTCGACCGGGTCCTCGGCCTCGACGGTGAACCCCTCCCGCTCGTAGAGCCGACGGGCGGCGCTGCCCTGGAGGACGACGAGGCGGACGGGGACGCGGCGTGCGTCGGGGCGGGCGAGGAGGGCGCGCAGGACCGCCGTGCCGAGGCCGCGGCCCTGGGCCTCGGGGACCAGGTAGAAGTGCTCCAGGTGGAGGCCGCCGCCGTTCTCGGCGGGGCGGAGTGTCACGCAGCCCGCGAAGGCGCCGTCGGTCTCGACGACCGAGGTGTGGGCGGGCGAGAAGCCGTCCCGCAGGCGCTTGCGGACCCGGTGCTCGTCGTAGCGGCCGAGGCGTTCGAGGTCGTCCCGCATCACCCGGGCCCTGAGCTCGGCGATGACCTCCACGTCCTCCGCCCGGCCCGGGCGGAGAGACCAGTTCGGTTCCGTGTGCGCGTACGACATGACGGCATCGTAGGGAGCGGTACGTAACCCGGCGCGGCCGGTCGCCGTTGGGTGCGGCATGAAGAAGTTCCTCACCACCGCCGCCCTGACCTCGCTCGCCGTCGCGGGCGGGCTCGCCGCCACCGCCGGGACAGCCGCCGCCGAGAGCGGCGGCAACAGCCTCGGCCCGTCGCTCCCGCTGAGCGGTCTGCTGGACCCCGCAGAGAAGCCCGCGGCCCCGGCCGACATGCCCGCCGCCAACCGGCTGGTGGGGGGCCTGCTGCCGGGGCACCACTGAGCCGGCGGCCGCCGGGCCGGGACACGACGAAGGTGGCGGGACCCCCCACGGGCCCGCCACCTCGCCGTTTCCGCTACCGGTCGTCCGAGGAGTCCATCAGTCCTCGACGACCAGTGACGGGGTCTCCTTGGTGAGCACCTCGCCCCGGAAGAAGGCGGGGCTGCGGCGCTGCATGACCAGCATGATCACCACGCCGAGCAGCAGCAGTCCCACGCCGATCACGAAGACCGAGCCGACGCCGAGGACGGCGGAGCCGGAGCCGTAGGCCGGGTCCCACATGTCGTAGAGCGTCTTGCCGAAGACGGCGGTCAGCATCAGGCCGCCGAGCAGCGGCATGAGGCCCTTGTAGGCGAAGTCGCGGCCGGAGCGGAAGAGCTCGGCGCGGAAGTACCAGACGCAGGCGAAGGCCGTCAGGGCGTAGTAGAAGCAGATCATCAGACCGAGCGCGTAGATCGTGTCGACCAGGACGTTCTCGCTGACCAGGGTCATCACGGTGTAGAAGACGCCGGTCGCGACACCGGCGACGACCGTGGCCTTGCCGGGGGTCTTGAAGACCGGGTGGACCTTGGTGAAGGACTTCGGCAGGGCCTCGTAGGTCGACATCGCGAGGACCGTGCGGGCGACCGGGATGAAGGTCGTCTGCAGGCTGGCGGCGGCGGAGGCGAGGACGGCGACGAAGAGCAGGATGCCGAGGGCGGGGCCCATGACGGGGCCGGCGAGGGCGGCGAAGACGTTGTCGGAGGTCTCCGGGTTGGCGAGGCCGAGGCCCTGGTCGCCGGAGCCGACGGCCATCTGGGCGGCGATGCCGGTGGCCAGGTAGGAGGCGACCAGGACGACCATGGCGATCAGCGCGGCGCGGCCGGGGGTCTTCTGGCTGCCGGTGGTCTCCTCGTTGGTCGCCATGCAGGCGTCCCAGCCCCAGTACATGAAGATCGACAGGGAGAGGCCGGCGGTGAAGGCGGCGAAGGACTGGACCGCGAAGGGGTTCATCCAGGACCAGGAGAAGTCGACCGAGGTCTCGAAGGAGCCGGCCTTCGACAGCGCCATCGCCACGAAGAGGCCGAGGACGACGAGCTGGAGGCCGACGAGGGCGTACTGCACGCCCTTGGTGGCGGTCATGCCGCGGTAGCTGATCGCGGTGGCGACGGCGATCAGGGTGAGGCAGGTGAGGATGTGGACGGCCTTGTTGCCGTCGAGGGCGGCGACCGATTCGCTGCCGGTGATCTCACCGGCGAGGAGCCAGAAGTAGGAGGTCGCGACGCCGGCCAGGTTGGAGAGGACGATGATCGTCGCGATGACCAGGCCCCAGCCGCACATCCAGCCGATCTTCGGGCCGAAGGCCTTCACCGTCCAGGTGAAGGAGGTGCCGCAGTCCGGCATCACCCGGTTGAGCTCGCGGTACGCGAACGCGACGAGAAGCATCGGCAGGAAGCCCGCGAGGAACACGGCGGGCATCTGCAGTCCCACCTCGCCGGCCGTGGAGCCGAGCGTCGAGGTGAGGCAGTAAACCGGGGCGACAGTGGAGATGCCGATGACGGCACTGCCGAGGAGGCCCACGGAGTTCCCACCGAGGCCCTTGGTACGCACACCGTGACTGTCGCCCGGCGTGACGCCCCTTACCGTGTCTCCGGCCTGGGGCCGCGCTTCCACCTGAGTCATGAACAGGACGTTAAATGCTGCGGTTTCCACATCCGGAAGATCGAACTCCGCCGGTCTCGACGATCTATACCTTGCATTGCGAGGTCAAAATCGGACGCACGCCAATGATTGAAAGATCGACGACCCCGGCGAACCGACCAACCGGTAGGCGCCTGACCGACCGTCCGATATGCGGGAACCGCAGCGGTGCCCCAAATGTCCGTTTTCAAATTTTCCCGAGGAATTTTCGCGGAGGTCTCCCGGCCCCGGTTTCAGCCCGGCCAGACCACAGCCTGTAGCTCGCTGTACGCGTGCAGTGCGTACGAGCCCACGTCGCGACCGATTCCGCTCTTCTTGAAGCCGCCGAACGGCGCTTCCATGTTCCGGGCGATCGTGTTCACCCCCACCCCGCCGGCCCGCAGCCGGGCCGCGATGCGGAATGCGCGGGCCACGTCGCCGGACCACACGTAGTCGATCAGGCCGTAGTCGGTGTCGTTCGCCAGCGCGATCCCCTCCTCCTCGTCGTCGAAGGGCACCACCACGACCACCGGCCCGAAGATCTCCTCCCGCACCACCCGCATCCCGGGGGTGCAGTCCGCGAGCAGCGTCGGCGCCACGTAGAAGCCCCGCCCGTCGCCGACCACCGGCCGCTCGCCCCCCACGACGACCCGGGCGCCCTCCTTGCGGCCGAGCTCCACGTAGGACTCCACCCGCTCGCGGTGCGCCGCCGAGATCACCGGGCCGACCACCGTGCCGGCCGCCGCCGGATCCCCCACCCTCAGCCGGCCGGCGTACCCGGCGAGAGCGGCGACCAGCCGGTCGTGGATCGCGCGCTGGGCGAGCACCCGGGTCGGCGCCGTACAGATCTGCCCGCTGTAGAAGGAGAAGGTCGTCCCGATCCCCCGCACCGCCGACTCCAGGTCGGCGTCGTCGAGGACGAGGGCCGCGCCCTTGCCGCCCAGCTCCATCAGCTGCCGCTTCAGGTCCCGGCCGCACACCTCGCCGATGGCCTGCCCGACGGCCGTGGAGCCGGTGAAGGACACCATGTCGACCGCCGGGCAGTCCACGGCCGCCTCGCCCACGGCGGGCGCGGAGCCGGTGACCACGTTGACCACCCCGGCCGGGACCCCGGCCTCTTCCAGCGCCCGGGCCATCGCGTACACGGACAACGGGTCCTGCGGGGCCGGCTTCACCACGACCGTGTTGCCCATCGCGAGCGCCGGGGCGATCTTCCCGGCCGGGTTCGCCCAGGGGTTGTTGTACGAGGTGACGCAGGTGACGACCCCGACCGGGCGCCGCACCGCCACCGCGCCGACGATCCCGGCGCCGCCCAAGGGGCCGGCCTCGTTGATCTGCGGGGGCAGCGGCTGCTCGACGGGTTCCAGGGCGCCCCGGGCGTAGCGGCGGAAGCGGGAGACGCCGACGGCGACCTGCATCCCGCGGGCGGTGGCGGTGGTCGCACCGGTCTCGGCCCGGGCCAGCAGGGCGTTCGCCCCGGCGTCGCGGGCCATCACGTCCGCGGCCCGGTCCAGGATCGCGGCCCGCTCCTGCGGCTTCGTGCGGGACCAGGACGCGAAGGCCGCGCGGGCCGCCTCGGCCGCCTCGTACACCTGGGCGCGGGAAGCCTCGGGGGCGAGGCCGACGACCTCCTCGGTGGCGGGGTCGACCACCTCGTAGTGCCCGCCGTCGGGCTCGACCCACTCCCCTCCTATATAGAGGCGCTCGCTGACCGGCTCGCGCGCCGGCCCGCGCGCCGGACCGTGTGCGGGGCCGCGCGCCGGACCGTGTGCCGGGTGCCGGGTCACCGGGTGCTCACCGTCCTCGTGTCGCGGCCCGAGCGCAGCACCCGCCCCGGGACCGCGCCGGTCACCTCGTCGTCCCGGACCGTCTCCACCCCGTTGACCCGCACCGACACGATCCCGCTCGCCCGCGAGTCCAGGCGCGGGCTGCCGCCCGGCAGGTCGTGCACGAGGGTCGCGGGGCCGGCGTCGATCCGCCCGGGGTCGAAGAGGACCAGGTCGGCGTGGAAGCCCTCGGCGATCCGGCCGCGGCCGCGCAGCCCGAAGAGCCGCGCCGGGTCGTCGCTCAGCATCCGCACCGCCTGCTCCAGCGGGAGGAGGCCGCGGCCGCGCAGACAGTCGCCGAGGAAGCGGGTGGTGTACGGCGCCCCGCACATCCGGTCCAGGTGGGCCCCGGCGTCGGAGCCGCCGAGCAGCACGTCCTCGTGCTGCCAGGTCTCCCGCCGCAGCGCCCAGCTCGCCGGGTCGTTGTCGGCGGGCATCGGCCACAGGACGGTGCGCAGGTCGTCGTTGGCGCAGATCTCGACGAGGCACTGGAAGGGGTCCTGGCCGCGTGCGGCGGCGATGTCGCCGACCACCCGGCCGGTCAGTCCCTCGTTCTCGCGGCTGTAGGTGTCGCCGATGACGTAGCGGCCGAAGTGCGCGAGCCGCCGGAAGACGCCGGCCTCGCGGGAGTCGGCGCGGCGCAGCATCCCGGCCCGTACGGCGGGGTCGCGCAGCTTCGCGATGCGCTCGGGCACGGGAAGGCCGAGGATCTCGCCCCAGCCGGGGATGAGGTTGAGGGCGCAGAAGGTGCCGAGCGACATGTTCATGGGGGTGAGGATCGGCATGGTGAGGGCGACGATCCGGCCGCCGGACTTCCGGGCCCGTTCGGAGGCGAGGAGCTGGCGCGGGACGCGTTCGGGGACGGTGGCGTCGATGGTCAGCACGTTCCAGTTGAGGGGCCGGCCGGCGGCGGCCGTCATCTCGACGAAGAGGTCGATCTCGGCGTCGGAGAACTGGTCGAGGCAGCCGGCCAGGATCGCCTCGATCTGGGTGCCCTCGTGTTCGCCGACGGCCCGGGACAGGGCGATCAGTTCGTCGGGGGCCGCGTGCCGGGAGGGGACGGGGGCGCCGTCGCCGTCGGAATGGGTGGCGGACTGGGTGGTGGACAGGCCAAAGGCTCCGGCGTCCATGGCCTCCTTCAGCAGGGCGACCATCCGGTCCAGCTGCGCCGGCGTGGGCCGTCCGCCGACGGCGTCCGGGCCCATCACGTACCGCCGCAGGGCGCAGTGGCCGGCCATGAAGCCGGCGTTGACCGCGATCCGCCCCTCCAGGGCGTCGAGGTACTCGCCGAACGACGACCAGCTCCAGTGGACGCCCTCCTCCAGGGCCGTGAGGGACATGCCCTCGACCTTGGACATCATGCGCCGGGTGTAGTCGGCGTCCTCGGGCCGGCCGGGGTGCAGCGGGGCCAGGGTGAAGCCGCAGTTGCCGCCGACGACGGTGGTGACGCCGTGGTTCATGGAGGGCGTGGCGTACGGGTCCCAGAACAGCTGGGCGTCGTAGTGGGTGTGCGGGTCGACGAAGCCGGGGGCGAGGACGAGACCGCCGGCGTCCTCGGTGCTCCGGGCCTCCTCGGTGACGCCTCCGGCGTCGGCGATCACGGCGATCCGGCCGTCGCGGACGCCGACGTCGGCGACGCGGGCGGGGGCGCCGGTGCCGTCGACGACGGTGGCGCCCTCGATCAGGTGATCGAGCATGACGTTCCCCTCTCTGCACGTGGGCACGGGTGCGCCCCGGACCGGGGCCGCCGCGGAACGGCCGCCGGCCGGGGCCGGTACGGGGCGGCGGTCCGGGAAGACACCGCCCCGCGCTGGGTGGGGCCCGTCAGGAGCCGGCGGCCTGCCGGAAACGGGTCGTGCGGTGGACCGGGTCCGTGTCGACGGCGGGGATCACGTGCTCGCCGATCAGCTTGATCGTGTTCATCGTGTCCTCGTACGAGATCCCGATCGGCAGCCCGAAGGACAGCTGGTCGGCCCCGGCCCGCTCCCACCGCCCGCACTGCGCGCGCACCTCGTCCGGGTCGCCGCAGATCATCAGCTCCTCCTGGATGAGGAGTTCGATGATCTCCGTGGAGTACTCGGGGAGGAGCTCCGGCCACTCGGGGACGCCCTCGGGCCGGGGGAAGGTGTCGTGGTAGCGGAAGAGCAGCGACTGGAGGTAGTTGAGACCGCCGCCGGCGGCGATCTCGACGGCCTTGTCGTGGGTCTCGGCGCAGATCGCGGTCGAGGTCACCATGACGTTGTCGTTGACGAAGTCGCCCACGGCCTTCGCCTCCTTGATCGCCGTCTTGTACGACTCGACGACCCACTCCATGTCCGAGACCTTCTGCACGCTGAAGCCGAGGACCCCGAGCCCCATCCGGCCCGCCATCGCGTACGAGGTCGGGGACCCGGCCGCGTACCACATGGCCGGGTGGGACCTGCCGTACGGCTTGGGCAGGACCTTGCGCGGCGGGAGCGACCAGTGCTTGCCCTGGAAGCCGACGTACTCGTCCTGGAGCCACATCTTGGGGAACTCGGCGATCGTCTCCTCCCAGATCTCCTTGGTGTGGTTCATGTCGGTGATGCCCGGCATGAACCCGAGGATCTCGTGGGAGCCCGCGCCGCGCCCCGACCCGAACTCGAAGCGTCCGCCGGAGAGGTGGTCGAGCATGGCGACCTTCTCGGCGACCTTGACGGGGTGGTTGACGGGGGCGAGCGGGTTGAAGATGCCGGAGCCGAGGTGGATGCGCTCGGTGGCGTGGGCGAGGTACCCGAGGTAGACGTCGTTCGCGGAGAGGTGGGAGTACTCCTCCAGGAAGTGGTGCTCGGAGGCCCAGGCGTACTTGAACCCGGACCGGTCGGCCTGGATGACGTACTCGGTCTCCTCCATGAGCGCCTTGTGCTCGGCTTCGGGATCGGTCTCGGCGCGCTTGCCGACGTATCCCTGTACGAAGATCCCGAATTCCAAGGGAGTTCACCGTCCTCGAGAGTTTCTGACGTTCCGTCAGATTGTGTGATGCGCCGGGGCCTGTCAATACCTGATGGGGCGTCAGGCACCCTCGGGGGCGCGGTTCGGCGCACGGATCAGCGCACGGTTCAGAAGAGCCGCACGCCCGCCAGCCAGCCCCCGTCGATCACGAACGGCTGGCCGGTGATGTACGAGGAGTCCTCGCCGGTCAGGAACAGCGCCAGGGCCGCCACCTCCTCCGGCCGCCCGATCCGCCCCAGCGGCACCAGGGAGCGGTACAGCTCGGCCGTCGCCGCCGGGTCGACGCCCTCCGGACGGCTCATGGGCGTGTCGACGGCCCCGGGGCAGACCGCGTTGACCCGGATGCCCCTGCCCGCGAGCTCCAGGGCCGCGACCCGGGTCAGGCCGAGCACGGCGTGCTTGCTCGCCGCGTAGGCGCCGACCCCGGCCATGCCGGTGACGCCGGTGTACGAGGCGGTGTTGACGATCGTGCCGCCGCCGGCCGCCTCGATCTCCGGCGCGACGGCCCTGATGCCCAGGAAGCAGCCCGTCTGGTTGACCCGGACGACCGCCTGGAACTCGTCGAGCGGCGTCGACACCAGCTCGTTGAAGCGGAGGATGCCCGCGTTGTTGACCAGGCCGTCGATCCGGCCGAAGCGCTCCTTCGCGGCGGCCACGGCGGCGGCCCAGTCCTGCTCGCTGGTCACGTCGAGGTGGACGTAGAGCGCCCGCTCCTCGCCCAGCTCCTTCGCCAGCGCCTCGCCGGGCGCGTCGAGCACGTCCCCGAGGACCACCCGCGCCCCCTCGGCGGCGAAGAGCCGCGCCTCCTGCTCGCCCTGCCCGCGCGCCGCGCCCGTGATGACGACGACCCGCCCGTCCAGCTTGCCCATGCCCGTACTCCTCGCCTCTAGAGGTGGGGTGCCACCTCGGCCGCGAACGCGGCCATCTGGTCGGTGAGTTCGGTGCGGCTCCGGGAGCGGAACCGCACCTGGATCTGGTGCACGCCCATCTCCCCGTAGGCGCGCAGGGAGCTCGCCAGCGCCTCGGGCTTGCCGGCGAGCGTGCGCCGCCCGACGTCCCAGCCGGGCTCGCCGACGTACAGCGCCTCGGTGATCGCGCCGACGGTGACCGGCTCCTCGATCCCGGCCTCCTCGCGCAGCCGCCGAAGCCGCGCGATCCGCTCCGGGAGCCGGTCGCGCGGATCGCCCTGCGGCAGCCAGCCGTCGCCCCTGAGCGCGGCCCGGCGCACGGCGGCCGGGGACGAGCCGCCCACCCAGACCGGGACCCGCGGCTGCGCGGGCCGGGGCCGCTGCCCGAGGTCGCGGAAGGAGAAGCGCTCGCCGCCGTGCTCCGGGTACTCCTCGGGCCCGAGCGCCGCCCGCAGCGCGTCGATCGTCTCGTCGAGCACGCCGCCGCGCCCGGCGAAGTCGGCCCCGACCGCCTCGAACTCCTCCCGCACGTGCCCGGCCCCGACCCCGAGGACCAGCCGGCCGCCGGAGAGGTGGTCGAGCGTCGCGTACGCCTTGGCCGTGACCAGCGGGTGGCGCAGGCCCACGACGGCGACGTGGGAGAGCAGCCGGACCCGCTCGGTCGCGGCGGCCAGGAAGGAGAGGGTGGCCACCGGGTCGTACCAGACGGTGCTCATCGCCCCCGCCAGGCGGCGCGGGATCGCGACGTGGTCGCAGCAGGCGACGTAGTCAAAGCCGTGGACGTCGGCGGCCCGCGCCACGGCGACCAGATCGGCGGCCCCGGCCCCGGCCTCCCAGGGCTCGGCGTACAGGGTGCTCTGGGACTGGACGGGCAGCTGGATGCCGAAGACCACCATGGGACTCCCCTTGTCTGACGTGTCGTCAGTTACGGTGTGCGGGCCATGCTCGCCGCCGACGGGCCGCCCGGGCAAGGGGTGCGACGAGGAGCGGGCGGTCACGGCGGCCCCGCCCTCACGGCCGCAGGGCTCGCCGACCTGCTGTCGGTGACATGGGCCGGGGAACACGGGAGCGCCTCGGTCGTCGACCTGCTCATCGCCGCCACCGCGGCCCATCACGGGCCGGCCGTGCCGCACGACGACGCCGACCACCGCACCCTCGCTCGGCACGCCCCGGACCTGAGCGAGCACAGCGTCCACGACGTCCTGCCGTAGCCGAGGCGGGCCGCGACTCGCGGGGCGGACCCGGACCCCGCCCGGACCCGGACTCCTCACGGACCCGAACCCCTCACGGACCCGGACTCCCCACGGACCCGGACCCCTCGTCCGCGCGCTCTGCGCCGGTCCACCGGCAGTGCCGGCCCGGCAGGGCGCTCCGTCACGGTCGCCAGAGGCCGTCCTCCGTCAGGCCCAGGAGGTCGATCGCGTTGCCGCGCACGATCCGCTCGACGACGTCCGGCGCGAGGTGGGCCATCTGGGCCTCGCCGACCTCCCGGGACTTGGGCCAGGTGGAGTCCGAGTGCGGATAGTCCGTCTCGTAGAGCACCTGACCGACCCCGATCGCGTCGAGGTTGCGCAGCCCGAAGGCGTCGTCGAAGAAGCAGCCGTAGACGTGCTCGGCGAAGAGCTCGGACGGCGGGCGCAGTACTTTTTCGGCCACTCCGCCCCAGCCGCGGTTCTCCCCCCAGACGACGTCGGCGCGCTCCAGGATGTACGGGATCCAGCCGATCTGTCCCTCGGCGTACATGATCCGCAGGTTCGGGAAGCGCTCGAAGCTGCCGCTCATCAGCCAGTCGACCAGTGAGAAGCAGCAGTTGGCGAAGGTGATGGTGGAGCCGACGGCGGGCGGGGCGTCGGCGGACGTGGACGGCATCCGGCTGGAGGAGCCGATGTGCATGGCGATCACGGTGCCGGTCTCGTCGCAGGCGCGCAGGAACGGGTCCCAGTGGTCGGTGTGGACCGACGGGAGCCCGAGGTGCGGCGGGATCTCGGAGAAGGCGACGGCCCGCACGCCCCGGGCCGCGTTGCGGCGGACCTCGGCGGCGGCCAGCTCGGGGTCCCACAGGGGGATCAGGGTGAGGGGGATGAGCCGGCCCCGTGCCTCGGGGCCGCACCACTCCTCCACCATCCAGTCGTTGTAGGCCCGGACGCCGAGCAGGCCGAGTTCACGATCGGCGGCTTCGGTGAAGGTCTGTCCACAGAACCGGGGGAAGGTGGGGAAGCACAGCGCCGACTGGACGTGGTTGACGTCCATGTCGGCGAGCCGCTCGGGCACCGAGTAGGAGCCGGGCCGCATCTGCTCGTAGGTGATGACCTCCAGGCGGATCTCGTCGCGGTCGCAGCCGACGGCGGTGTCGAGCCGGGTGAGGGGCCGGTGCAGGTCCTCGTAGACCCACCAGTCCCCGATGGGTCCTTCGTCCCCCTTGGCACCCATCACGGGGGCGAACTTTCCGCCCAGAAAGGTCATTTCCTTCAGCGGAGCACGCACGATGCGGGGTCCGGTGTCGCGGTAACGGGACGGGAGCCGGTCCTGCCAGACGTGCGGGGGCTCCACGGTGTGGTCGTCCACCGAGATGATCTTCGGGAAGCTCTCCATGCCGTTCACGGTAGCGCCGATCTGACGATCCGTCAGCAAACGGGCCACCGGGGCCCGCGGCGGGGCCTCTGTCACAGCCTGGGAACGGCCGACCCGATGCTGACGCACGCCCTGAGGACAAGGCAGACTGTCTTGGGCGAAACCAGCGGTACGGGCAGGGGGAGCGAATGGACCGTGAGAACGGGCCGCGAGTTCCGGAGCAGCGGACTCCGGCGAGGGGTTCCGGCGGAACCGGCACCGGGCCGGCCGACGACCCGCGCTCCGGCACACCCGGCGAGCGACGACGCACCTCGGGCACCGGAACCGCCGGGACCGCAAGGACCGGAACCGATGGGTCCGCCGGGACCGGAACCGGCGCGACGGCCGGAACCGGAACGGCCGGAGCCGCTGGAAGCGGAACCGACGGAACGGCCGGAACCGGAACCGGTACGAGCGCCGGAACCGGAATCCGGACCGGAACGGCACCCCGCGCCGACGCGCGGGGTGGCGCCGCGGTGCCCCGGGCCGCGAAGGCCGCCGCGTCCACCGACTCACCCTCCGACAGCTCACCCTCCAACAGCTCGCCCTCCGGAAACTCCCCCTCCGGAAGCTCTCCCTCCGGAAGCTCTCCCTCCGAGGCCGAGCTGCGGTTCCGCGTGCTCGGCCCCGTCCGCGCCGCCCGCGGTGACCAGGCGCTGCCCACCGGTTCGCCCCAGCAGCGCGCCCTGCTCGCCGCGCTGCTCCTGCGCGACGGCCGGACCGCCACCGCCGCCGAGCTGATCGACGCCATCTGGGGCGAGGAACCGCCCTCCCAGGCCCTCGCCGCCGTCCGCACGTACGCCTCCCGGCTGCGCAAGGTCCTCGACCCCGGCGTCCTCGTCAGCGACGCCGGCGGCTACGCCCTCCGCACCAGCCGCGCCGGCCTCGCCCTCGACCTCACCACCGCCCACGAGCTCGCCGCCGAGGCGGAGAAGCTGCGCGCCGCCGGACGGCGCGGCGAGGCCCGCGACCGCCTGAACGAGGCCCTGGCCCTGTGGGACGGCGAAGCCCTGGCCTCCGTACCCGGACCGTACGCCGAGAACCAGCGCACCCGCCTGGAGGAGTGGCGGCTCCAGCTCCTGGAGACCCGCCTCGACCTCGACCTGGAGGTCGGCGCCCACGCCGAGGCCGTCTCCGAGCTGACCGCGCTGACGGCGGCGCACCCGCTGCGCGAGCGGCTGCGGGAGCTGCTGATGCTGGCGCTCTACCGCAGCGGCCGGCAGGCCGAGGCGCTCGCCGTCTACGCCGACACCCGCCGGCTGCTCGCCGACGAGCTCGGCGTCGACCCCGCCCCGGAGCTGTCCCGGCTCCAGCAGCGCATCCTCCAGGCGGACGCCGAGCTCGCCCTCCCCGTCGAGGAGCAGGCCCCGGCCGCCGCGCCGGTGGCCCGGCCCGCCCAGCTGCCCGCCACGGTGCCGGACTTCACGGGCCGCAGCGCCTTCGTACGGGAGCTGGGCGACCGGCTCGCCACCGCCGAGGGGTCGGTCATGGCGGTCTCCGCCCTCGCCGGCATCGGCGGCGTCGGCAAGACCACCCTGGCCGTGCACGTCGCCCACGAGGCCCGGCCGCACTTCCCCGACGGGCAGCTGTACGTGGACCTCCAGGGCGCGGGCTCGCGGGCCGCCGCCCCCGAGACCGTGCTCGGCGCCTTCCTGCGCGCCCTCGGCACGCCCGACTCGGCGATCCCGGACTCCCTCGACGAACGGGCCGCGCTCTACCGCTCCACCCTGGACGGCCGCCGGGTCCTGGTGCTGCTCGACAACGCGCGGGACGCCGCCCAGATCCGCCCGCTGCTGCCCGGCACGGCCGGCTGCGCGGCGCTGGTGACCAGCCGCATCCGGATGGTCGACCTGGCCGGGGCGCACCTCGTGGACCTGGACGTGATGTCGCCCGAGGAGGCGCTCCAGCTGTTCACCCGGATCGTCGGCGAGGAGCGGGTGCGGGCGGAGCGGGAGGCGGCGCTCGACGTGGTGGCGGCGTGCGGGTTCCTGCCGCTGGCCATCCGCATCGCCGCGTCCCGGCTGGCCGCGCGCCGCACCTGGACCGTCTCCGTGCTCGCCGCCAAGCTCGCCGACGAGCGGCGCCGCCTGGACGAGCTCCAGGCCGGGGACCTCGCCGTCAAGGCGACCTTCGAACTCGGTTACGGGCAGCTGGAGCCGGCCCAGGCCCGCGCCTTCCGCCTGCTCGGCCTCGCCGACGGCCCGGACATCTCCCTGGCGGCGGCCGCCGCGGTCCTGGACCTCCCGGAGTGGGAGACGGAGGACCTCCTGGAGGCGCTGGTCGACACCTCGCTCGTCGAGTCCGCCGCGCCCGGCCGCTACCGCTACCACGACCTGGTCCGGCTCTACGCGCGTGCGTGCGCGGAACGCGACGAACAGACGCCGGTGGAGCGGGAGCTGGCGCTGTCCCGGCTCCTCGACTTCTACCTGTCGACGGCGAGCCGGGTGTACGCCATCGAGCGCCCCGGCGACCGCCTGGTCGACCACCTGGAGCCCACCCACTACGAGGGCCTCGCCTTCACCGACCGCCACGCGGCGCAGGACTGGCTCTACGCGGAGGCCAACTGCCTCCTCGCCTGCGTCCGCCAGTCCGCGAGCGACCCGCGCACGCTGCGCCGCGCGGTGGACCTGCTGTGGGCGGCGCTGGACCTGGGCGAGTCGGGTGCCAACGCGAAGGAGTTCGAGGCCGTCGGCTGCTTCGTGCGGGACGCGGCGCACGACCACGGCGACGCGCGGGCCCGGGCACGGGCGTTGATGGCGCTGGCGGGCGTCCACCACACGGCGGGCCGGTTCGAGGAAGCCGACCGTGACGCCGAGCTGGCCCTGCCGTACGCGGAGGCGGCCGGGGACCCGCTGCCCGCCTGCTGGTCCGCGAACGCCCGCGGCATCATCGCCCTGTACCAGAACCGCTTCGAGGAGGGCGAGGTGCACCTCGCCCACGCCATCGAGCGCTTCCGCAGCATCGGCGACCGTCCCGGCGAGGCGAGCGCCCTGTGCAACCTGTCCCGGATCCACCTCGCCATGGGCCGCACCGCGCAGGCGATCGCCCTCGCCGAGGAGGGCACCCGGATCTACGACTCGATGGGGCATTCGCTGCGCGGCGCCAACGGGCGGTACGCGCTGGGACTGGCGCTCACCGAGGCCAAGCAGCTGGGTGACGCCGTCGAGCGGCTGCGCGAGGCGCTGGAGGTCTTCCGGGACAGCCGGCAGCGCCTGTGGGAAGGGATGACGCTGTTCCGCCTGTCCGAGGTGGACATCGCCGCGCAACGCCACGCGCAGGCGGCGTCCAACGCCGAGATGGCGCTGACCGTGCTGCGCGGAATCGGCGGCGCGTGGCGGCGGGGCAACGTGCTGACCGTGCTCGGCCGCGCCCTCGACGGCATAGGGCAACCGGGGCGTGCCCGCGTGTGCTGGCAGGAGGCCCTCGACATCTTCGAGTCCCTCGGCGCGACGGAAGCGGCCGAGGTCCGGAGCCTGCTGGCCCCGGCGGCCGCGGCCTGACGGACCGCGCGGGGCCGGTTCGCGGAGAGAGGCCACGCGGAGAGCGGCGGCGCGAGGAACGGCCGCGCGAGCAACGGCCGGCGGGGAGGCCGGCCGGGAGCGGCTCCCGCCCTCCCTTCCTGCGCGTTCATCGTTCGTTTATCGCGGTCCGACATGCTTCTTCTTGTCGATCCGTCGCGTCGGGGGGCAGACGGGTCGCCCGGCGCGGCCGTCACTGCTGGCAACTAGGGTGATCGGCCAAGAGCGGTCCGTCCGGCTGGTCACGGGGGAGCGGCCGGACGGATCGCACCGGATCCCACCCATCAGACGCAGGAGTTGACGAGATGAGCAACCCCATCGAGCGGGACGCTGTCGTGAAGCCCCAGGACATGCACGCCACCGGCGGCACGGAGTCCGAGATCACCACGAAGGACATGCACGCCACGTCGGAGCCGGCGATCGACGCCATCACCAAGAAGGTGACGGGCACGGGCACGGGCGAGATCACGACGATGGACATGCACGCCACCACCGAGCCCGCCAAGTAGACCGCACCACACGGGGACGGTTCCGGAGACGCCATCGGGGGAGTCGCCGGGGCCGGGCGGGGCCGTACGGTACGCGGGGCTCGGGGGACGCCCGAGGGATCCGGGGGGAACCCCTGGGGCAGGGCCCGCGCGCACCGGACAGGCCCGCAGAGGAGGGGCCGGGCATGAGCCGCCCGGCCCCTCCGGCATGCCACGGCGCCCCCGGCCCTGCCGGCCGGCCCCCGCTGCCACCGCCCCGGACCACCCTCGTACCCGACACCTGAGGTGAGCCCCGCCATGCACGCCGTGGACCCATCCCCTTGGTTCGTCTGGGTCGCCCTCGGCCTGGTCGTCCTGCAGGCCGTCGCCCTCGTTCCCGTCGTCCGACGGATGCGCGGGCCCGACCCCACCGTACGCTCCGAGGCGCGACTCGACCTTCTGGAGACCGTCGGTTCGCTGCTGTTGTTCTTCGGCCTGCTGCTGAGCCTCTTCGTGGCGGAATCCCTGTTCTGGATCGCCCTCGCCGGCTTCGCGCTCATGGCCGGCGTCTACGCCGTCAAGGGCCTCCGCCTGCTCCGCGCCCGGCGCCGGGCGCGGAGTGGGCCGGAAGCCGGCTCCTAGACCTCGGCGTTCTCCACGTCCTGCGGGTACCAGCGCAGTTCGACCGTGTTGCCGTCCGGGTCCTTGACGTAGACCGACTCGGCCGAGCCGCGCGCGCCCCAGCGGGGGACCGGGCCCTCCAGGACGTCGAAGGTGCCGGAGTCGATGACCTCCTGCCAGTCGAGGGGGTCGACGACCAGGCAGATGTGGTCCACGTTGGACTCGCCGCGCGGGCGGGAGAAGAGGTCGATGACCGTGCTCTCGTCGATGCGGACGGAAGGGAAGGGCACCTCGCCGGCCCGCCACTCCTCCACCCGCTCCGGCGCGAGGCCCAGCGGGCCGGTGTAGAAGGCCAGGGCCCGCTCGACGTCGGTCACGTTGAGCACGAGGTGGTCGAAGGCTTTGACGCGCATGGGGGTGCCTTTCCGGGGCGCGGGTTCGCTGGTCCGGTTCAGGTGATCATGTCCGTCGGCGGTGATCAAGAGGCCGGCACCCGGGCTCTCCGCGCACTTCGGCCCATACGGATCACGCCAGACCGACCTGACGGATTCGGCCAGCCGGCCTCGCACCCGCGTTCGATGTGGATGATGATCGTTCACGTCCGGTACGGCAGGCGGTGGGGACCGCCCGTCGTGCGGGGCGATGCACGCCACGCGCGCGCAAGGGGGGAGGGCCCGGACCGGTCACACCGGTCCGGGCCCTTGCCGCGCGGGGGCGCCCGCACACCGAGGGGGCGTGCGCCCCCGTCACTCCATCGGAGGACGGCCGGACGCTTCCCGAGTGGCGGCGGGCGGCCGCTTCTCGTCTCGGCGGCATGGACCAGGGGACCAGGGGGTCGTCGACCAGGCCGCGCTGTGGTCGGCGTCGCTCGCCGCGGTGATCACGCTCTCGCTGGGCGAAGGACGGTACGACTGGCTGAGCTTCGCGCTCGGCGTCACGCTGGCGCTCCAGATCGCCGTCTTCTACCGCCCGACCCGTCACACGCCTGGCGACCGCGCTCAACGGGCCGTCGCCGCGGCCGGGTTCGGCGCGGTCGCGGGTCTCGTGGCGACCATGGTGCTGGCGTGGCCGGTGCAGACGGCCGTCGGGACACCGCGCCTGTGCCACCGGCTGCACGCGGCCGGCGAGGCCGACCTGGCGGACTGCGCCGGAGAGGCCGCCTATCCGTGGCTGGGGGTGGTGTGGCTGACGGCCGCGCTGGTGCTGGGCTGCTGGCACTGGGTGAGGATGGCCGACCGGACACCGCCGGAGCTCACCGGGTCCTGACCACTACGGCGGGGTTCGACGCTCAGCCGCGACAGGAACCGCTGCCACGCGGCGCGGGGGGGCCTTGGAGTGGTGTGCCCGGATACCCGGGTCACACGCCCCGCCCCCGCAGCGCCCCCTTCACCACCTTCCCGCTGGCGTTCCGCGGCAGCCGCGCCACGAATTCCACCTCGCGCGGGACCTTGTAGTTGGCCATCTCGCGGCGGGACCACGCGATCAGGTCGTCGGCCGTGAGGCGGGCGCCGGGGCGGCGGACGGCGAAGGCCTTGCCGACCTCGCCGAGGCGGGGGTCGGGGACGCCGATGACGGCGACGTCGGCGATGTCGGGATGGAGGCCGAGGAGCTGCTCGATCTCGGCGGGGTAGGCGTTGAAGCCGCCGACGATGAACATGTCCTTGATCCGGTCGGTGATCCGCAGGTTGCCCGCCTCGTCGAGGACCCCCACGTCGCCGGTGTGCAGCCAGCCGTCCCCGTCGATCGCCTCCGCCGTCGCCGCCTCGTCCTCGAAGTAGCCGCGCATCACGTGGAAGCCCCGCACCAGGACCTCGCCCGAGGGAGCCAGGCGGACCTCGGTGCCGGGGATGGCGCGGCCGGACGTCGTCGCGACCACCTCGGGCGGGTCGCCCCGGCGGCACATGGTCACGATGCCGCTCGCCTCGGAGAGGCCGTACGCTGTGAGGACCGTGCCCACGCCGAGTTCCGCGCGCAGGCGTTCGACGAGCCGGAGCGGGACCACGGCGGCGCCGGTGACGACGAGGCGGAGGGTGGACAGGTCGTACGAGGCGCGGGCCGGGTGGTCGAGGAGCGACTGGTGGAGGGTGGGCGGGCCCGGCAGCACGGAGATCCGTTCGGCGGCGATGTGGGCGAGGACGGTGTCCACGTCGAAGACCGGCTGCGGGACCATCACCGCGCCCTTCATCAGGCAGGCGATGATCCCCGCCTTGTAGCCGAAGGTGTGGAAGAAGGGGTTCACGATGAGATAGCGGTCGCCCTCGCGCAGGCCGGCGAGCTCGCTCCACACCTCGTAGCAGCGCAGGGTCTGGGCGTGGGTGATGACCGCGCCCTTGGGGCGGCCCGTCGTGCCCGAGGTGTAGAGGATGTCCGAGGGGTCCGACGGTGCCACGGCCGCCGCCCGGGCCCGCACCTCCCGGGACCCGACTCCGTTCCCCTCCGAGAGGAACGACGTCCAGGTCGTGTAGCCCTCCTCGTCCGGTGCCGCGTCGCCGAACACCACCACCCGCTCCAGGTCGGGGAGGTCGATCCCCGCGCGGCGCAGCGACGCCACGTACGAGGTGCCGAGGAAGGTGCCGGTGACGAAGAGCAGCCGGGCCCGGGAGCGGGCCAGGACGTCCGCCGCCTCCGCGCCCTTGAAGCGGGTGTTCAGGGGCACGAGGACCGCGCCCGCCGTGACCGCGCCGAGCGCGGAGACGATCCAGTCCAGGGTGTTGGGCGCCCAGACCGCCACCCGGTCCCCCGCGCGGACGCCGTCGGCCAGGCACGCGGCCGCCGCCCGTTCGACGCGGGTGCCGAGCTCGGCGTACGAGACGCGGGTGCGGCCCTCCACGACCGCCTCGCGCTCCCCGTACCGCCGCGCGGCCCAGCGCACCAACTCCGCCACCGAGCACCACTCCACAGCGCCCACCCCTCCCGCGGCCCGCGCACGAGCTAGCTGACTATCCGTCAGATTAGCTGTAGCCTGACGCCCTGTCAGCAGCGAGCAGCCAGCCGCAGCCAGCGATCGGGGAGGTCGCCGTGCTCAAGGACGCCACGGCCATCGTCGGCATAGGTCAGACACCCTTCGCCAAGCACCTCCCGGAGACCGAGAAGACCCTCGCCTGCCGGGCCGTGCTCGCCGCCCTCGACGACGCCGGCATCGCCCCCTCCGAGGTGGACGCCTTCGCCTCGTACACGATGGAGGAGACCGACGAGGTCGAGCTCGCCAAGGCCATCGGCGCCGGCGACGTCACCTTCTTCTCCCAGGCCGGCTACGGCGGCGGCGGTTCCTGCGCCACCGTCGGACACCTCGCCGCCGCCGTCGCCACCGGGCAGGCGTCCGTCGGTGTCGCCTGGCGCTCCCGCAAACGCGGCTCCGGCCCCCGCCCCTGGAAGAACACGGCCGTCCAGCTCCCCACCCCCGGCCAGTGGACCCGGCCCTTCGGGCTCCTCCGCCCCGCCGACGAGATCGGCATGCTCGCCCGCCGCTACATGCACGAGTACGGCGCCACCCGCGACCACTTCTTCAACGTCGCCCTCGCCTGCCGCAACCGGGCCAACCAGAACCCGGCCGCGATCATGTACGAGCGCCCGCTGACCCGCGAGATGTACATGACCTCCCGCTGGATCAGCGAGCCCCTCTGCCTCTTCGACAACTGCCTGGAGACCGACGGGGCGCTCGCCTGCGTGGTCGTCTCCGCCGAACGGGCCCGCGACTGCCGCCACCGGCCCGTCTACGTCCACGCCGCCGCCCAGGGCCTGCCCGCCCAGCACCACGGCATGGTCAACTACTGGAACGACGACCCGCTCTCCGGACCCGCCTGGACCGCCGCCCGCCACCTGTGGAAGCGGGCCGACTTCGGCCCCGCGGACGTGGACGTGGCCCAGATCTACGACGCCTTCACCCCGCTCGTCCCCCTCTCCCTGGAGGGCTACGGCTTCTGCGGCCGGGGCGAGGGCGCCGCCTTCACCGAGGGCGGCGCCCTGGAGATCGGCGGCCGGCTGCCCCTCAACACCGGCGGCGGCGGCCTCTCCGAGGCGTACGTCCACGGCTTCAACCTCATCAACGAAGGCGTCAAGCAGCTCCGCGGCAGCTCCACCGCCCAGGTCCCCGACGCCGCCACCTGCCTCGTCACCGCCGGCGAGGGCGTCCCCACGTCCGCGATCCTGCTGAGGAGCTGACCCGCCATGGGAGTTGAACCGCCGTGCTGACCCCCGTCGCCGACGAGGACGGCGCGCCCTTCTGGGAGTACGCCGCCAGGGGCGAGCTGCGCGTCCAGGCGTGCGCCGGCTGCGGGGAGCTCCGCTTCCCGCCCCGGCCCTGCTGCCCCCACTGCCAGTCCTTCGACAGCGCGTGGCGCCCGATGTCCGGCCGCGGCCGCATCTGGTCCTTCGTCGTCCCCCACCCCCCGCTGCTGCCCGACTACGCCGCCCAGGCCCCCTACAACGCGGTCCTCGTCGAACTCGCCGACGCCCCCCGCATCCGCCTCGCCGGCAACGTCGTCAGCTCCCCCGGCGCCCCCCTGAACTCGGTCGATCCGGCCCGGCTGCGCATCGGGGCCGCCGTGCGGGTCGCCTTCGCCGAGATCGACGGCGTCACCGTGCCCCGCTGGCTCCTGGAGCGCGGATGACGGTCACGGTCGAACGGGACGAGAGGACCGGGGTCGCCGTCGTCACCCTCGACCGGGCCGAGAAGCACAACGCGATCACCCTCGCGATGGCCCGGGCACTGGGCGAGGTGTGGCGCGGCTTCCGCCACGACGACGCGGTCCGGGCGATCGTCCTCACCGGGGCCGGCGGGCGGGCCTTCTGCACCGGGATCGACCGGGACGACGCCGTGGCGGTGCCGCAGCCCTCCTCCCCGTACACGATCGACGACCCGCTGCTCACGATCGGCCCCAAGGCCAACGACCTGTGGAAACCGGTGATCGCGGCCGTCGAGGGCATGGCCTGCGGCGGCGCCTTCTACCTGCTCGGCGAGGCCGAGTTCCTGATCGCGGGCGAGGGCGCCGAGTTCTTCGACCCGCACACCACCTACGGCATGGTCAGCGCCTTCGAGACCGTCCACATGGCGCAGCGGATGCCGTTCGGCGAGATCGCCCGGATGGCGCTGATGGGGACCGCCGAACGGATCTCGGCCCGGCGGGCGTACGAGACGGGCCTGGTCAGCGAGGTGACGCCGACGGGCGGGGCGCTGGCGGCGGCACGCGGGGCGGCGGCCGAGATCGCCGCCTGTCCGACAGGCGCCGTGCAGGGGACCGTACGGGCCCTGTGGTCGGTCAGGGAAGCCGCCCGCGCCCAGGCCCTCGCCCACGCGCCGCACCTGGTGACGCTGGGGAACCTGCCGCCCGAGCGGCAGGCGGAGCTCTTCGCCGGGAGAGGCAGGGAGCAGGGGTTCAGGAGGAGGTAGCCGAGGCGGTGGCGCCCGGGGTGGCCGGCGAAAGCTCGCGGACGTCGTAGACGTAGCAGTCCTTCACCTGGCCGACGGCCTTCGGCTTGCGCATCCTGACGTCGAAGGACTTCGACGCGTTGCCGTCGACGGAGACCACGGTCTCGGCCCGGTCCACCGCCGAGCCGCCCGCTCCCTTGAACTCCAGGACCACCTTGTACGTCTTCGACCGCGCGCTGCGCGAGGTGATCTTCAGCGTGGCGGTGGTGTCCGCCTTGCGGGCCGGCTTGCCCTTGCGCTTCTTCTGCGCGGGCTCGACGCAGTCGACGACGAAGACCTCGACGTCCGAGGTGGGGGACGAGGTCGGCGAGGGCGTGTACGAGGAGCCGTTGCCCGAGTCGCCGGAGGTGGCCCCCTCGTCGTCGTAGTCGTCGTTCTTCTTCTCGGAACTGGAACAGCCGCCGCTGCTCCTGCTCTTGCTCTTGCTCTTGCCCGACTTGCCGCTGCCGCCCTTGCCGTTCACGGTCGTCTGGAAGCCGGTCAGGGCAAGGACCACCACCGTGAGCGTCGCCGCGAGCTTCAGCCTGGTGCGGACCATGAGAACCCCACCCTTCCTCTCGTTTCGCCGTGTGCGCGTCACCCTAGCGCCGGGCCGCCGCCGCGATGGCGGGCCCCCCGGACCCGGCGTAGCGTCGAGAACGAGAGCCGGACCCGAAGGAGGCCGCTCGATGATCCGTAACATCGTCGGTTCGGTCCTGGCGCTCCTCGGAGCGACGGCCGCCGTCTGGAGCCCCTTCCGTGCCTGGTACGACGGCCGTCACGGGCGCGACTACGCGATCGATGAGCTCTTCACCGGTGTCACCGACGCCAAGGCGGAGATCATCGGTTCCCTCTTCCTGCCGTTCGCCTTCGCCGCCCTGCTCACCCTGATCGGGATCGTGCTGCGCTCCCGCGTGCTCGTCGCCGTCGCCGGCGTCGTCGTGCTCGGCTTCACCATCCTGTGGATGGTCCGGGTCGGGCAGGTCGAGGACGGCCTCTCCGTCGGGTCCGACGGGCGGGGCCTCGGCGACGGCGTCGCGACCGCCCTGGGCGGCGGGGTGCTGCTGCTCCTGGCCGCGCTCGTGATGTCGGGCCGGGGACGTCGGCACGCCACCCGTCTGGACGAGTCCCGGGGTGAGACCACGGCCGCCGCCGGTCAAGGGCAGACGTACGGGTACGAGGGGCGCGGGCACGACGGGCGCGGGCACGACGGGCAGACGTACGGGTACGAGGCACAGGGCCACGGGCGCGGGTACGAGGAGCCCGGGTACGAGGAGCCCGGGCACCACGGGCGCGGGCACGACGGGCAGACGTACGGGTACGGGGCACAGGGCCACGGGCGCGGGTACGAGGAGCCCGGGGGCCGGGGCGACGGCGGGCCGGAGTCGGCGCCGCCCCCGACCTCACCGCCGCCGTCCTCCGACCGGCCCTGGGACCCGGGCCGCGACGAGACCCCGCCGCCTCCGGAGCGCCGGGCCTGAACCCGGTCGCCCCCGCCTGGGCGACGGCGCTACGCGCCGCCCCGGTTCGTCGCCGTGCCCTTCACCGCGTCCAGCGCGTACACGCAGCGGTCCTTGCTGCACGCGTACACGACGCCGTTGCGCGCCACCGGCGAACCGGTGATCTCGCCGCCGGTCGCGAGCTTCCAGCGGAGCTGGCCGCCGCTCGCGTCCAGGGTGTAGAGCACGTGGTCGGCCGAGCCGAAGTGCACCCGGCCGTCGGCCACGACGGGGCTGCCGATCAGCTCGCCGCCCGCCGCGAACCGCCACTTCGGGGTGCCGGTGACCGCGTCGAGGGTGTAGAGCGCGCTGCCGCTGCCGACGTGGACGTTGCCCCCGGCGACGAGCACCGGCTCGACGGACTGCCGGGGCTCGGTCGCGATCCGCCAGCGGTCCTTGCCGGTGGTCGCGTCGATCGCGTACACCGTGCCCAGGTGGTCGGCGAGGTAGACCCCGCCGCCGGTGACCGCCGGTCCGGGGGCGAAGGCCGGAGGGGACAGGAACACGGCCGGCGCCTCGAAGTGCCAGCGGACGTGCCCGCTCGCGATGTCCACGGACAGCACCCGGGTACCGGCCGCCACGTACACGCAGCCGTCCTCGGCCGCGGCCACCCGCACCGGCACGTGGGCGCAGGAGGCGGCGTCGCCGATCGGGTACGACCAGCGTTCCGCGCCGGTACGGGCGTCGAGGGCCTGGAGCCGGGCGTCGCGCCACACGTACACGGTGTCGCCCCGCAGGGCGGGCCCGCCCTCGGGGGTCTCGAAGTCGGTCTGGGCGCCGGTGATCTCCCAGAGCTTGGCCCCGTTGGACGCCTCCCACGCCTGCACGCCGCCGCCGCGGGTGCCGGTGACGACGGTGCCGCGGTCCACCTGAAGGGAGTACACCCAGGCGTCCGTGTGCAGCCGCCAGCGCTCGCTGCCGTCGAGGGCGTCGAGCGCGTAGAGGGTGGGCCCGTCGGAGGCGTGGATGCGGCCGCCGGCCACCGCCATCGACCAGGCCACGTCCCGGGTCTTGAACTGGCGCCGGCCGCTGGCCGTGTCCAGGGCGTGCACCTCGAAGGAGGTGACGTAGAGCAGGTCGCCGTCGACGACGGGCGTGCCCCACACATCGTTCGACATGCGGAAACGCCAGGGCCGCCAGTGGCCGGGGCCCTCCGGCGCCGGGGTCGGCCGCGTCTCGGCGGCACCGGCCTGGCCGGGCAGCGGGCGGGAGCCGGGCGGCGGGCCGGGCTCGGCGCCGTGCGGGCCGCCGCCGGGCGGCCGGATCCAGCCGGTGGCGGTGCCGGCCGCGGCGCCGGGGGCCAGGCCGACGGCGGCGCGGGTGTCGGCGACCCGGGGGCCGGGGCCGATCGGCACGGCGGCGCCGGCGAGCCGCACGGGACCCGCGTCCGGCACCGACTCGGCGACGGAGGCCGGGCCCGCGGAGGCCGGCGAGGGCCGGGACCCGGCGGCGGGACCGGCGTGCCGGCCGCCGCCGCGCGGGTCTCCGCTCCAGTCGGCGGGCCCGCGGGGCGGGCGCGGCGGCATCGGCGGGGCGGCCGGGGGCGGCGGGGTGGCCCGCCCGCCGCGCCGGGCCTCGATCATGGCGGTGGCGCGCTGCGGCAGCCAGGCCGCCGCCGTACCGCTGTCGTCCTCGCCGGAGCCGAAGAGGTGCGGGGCGAGCTGGGCCTGGAGGTCGGCCGGGGTGGGGCGCTTGGCGACGTCCATCTGCATGCAGGACTCGATCAGCGGGCGCAGCTCGTCGGGCAGTCCTTCGAGGTCGGGGCCCTCCCGGAGCAGCATGAAGACGGTCTCGACCGGATTGGCGCCGTGGTACGGGGCGTGGCCGGTGGCGGCGAAGACCAGCATGGAGCCGAGCGAGAACACGTCGCTCGCGCCGGTGACGCTGCGCGAGTCGCGGGCCTGCTCGGGGGACATGTAGGCCGGGGTGCCGACGGCGACATTGGTCATGGTCAGGCGCGTGTTGGAGACGCCCGACGCGATGCCGAAGTCGATCACCCGGGGGCCGTCCTCGACGACGAGGACGTTGGACGGCTTGAGGTCGCGGTGGACGAGGCCGGCGCCGTGGATGGACTGCAGGGCCTCGGCGACGCCGGCCGCGAGCCAGCGCACCGCCTGGGCCGGGAGCGGCCCGCACTCGTTCACTATTTCTTCGAGGGACGGCGCCGGGACGTACGCGGTGGCGAGCCACGGCACGGCGGCGCGCGGGTCGGCGTCGACGACGGCCGCGGTGTAGAAGCCGGAGACCGCGCGGGCGGCCTCCACCTCACGGGTGAAGCGGACGCGGAACAGCTGGTCCTCGGCGAGCTCCGTCCGCACGGTCTTGATCGCCACGCGCCGCCCGGACGCCGAGCGCGCGAGATAGACGAGCCCCATTCCGCCCGCGCCGAGCCGGCCCAGCACCTCGAAGGGCCCGATCCTTCTCGGGTCGTGCTGCGTCAGCTGCTCCACTTGCCTGCCACCTCCCCGTAGGGCCATGAGGGTACGGCCCCGTGGACCCTGATTGTTCCTGTCCGGGGCGGTGGTTGCGAACCCGGGGGCGGATCGGGGTGTCACAGGTCATATCGGAAGGGGCGGCTCACAGCTCGGGGGCGGGGTGCCGGGGCTCGTCGGCCCCGCCGGTCCCGTCGGCCCCACGGGTCCCGTCGGTCCCGCCGGACTCGTGACCGGGTCCCGCGGATCCGGCGGGTTCGGCGGCGCGGCCGGGTTCCGCCGGCTCGGCAGTCGCACGGCCGGGCTCCGCGGGAGCGGCCGACGCGCCGGGTGCCGCGGGACCGGCGGGCCCGTCCTGCGCGCGGGGCTCGGCCAGGACCGCGAAGCGGGCGCCCTGGTTGTCGTGGAGGACGGCGATGCGGCCGTGGGGGGTGTCGAAGGGGTCGGTGGCGACCCGGCCGCCGAGGCGGACGGCGGTGGCGCAGGTCTCGTCGCAGTCGCGGACGGCGAAGTAGACGAGGACGTGGCCCGGCATCTCGGCGGGGAAGTCGTCGGAGATCACGGCCCGGCCGCCGAAGGCGGTGTCGTCACCCGGGCGGGAGCCGGGCGGGGACCAGACGCGGTAGTCGAAGCCGCTGCTGCGGCCCTCGGCCGCGGGGTCGGCCTGGCGGCCGAGCCAGCCGAAGACGGAGGCGTAGAAGGTGTCGACCGCCTCGGGCTCCCGCGTGTAGACCTCCATCCAGCAGAAGGCTCCGGGCTCGCCGGTGACCTCGAAGCCGTCGTCGTCGCCGGCCTGGCGCAGCCCGAAGACGGCACCGCCGGGGTCGGCCGCCAGGGCCAGGACGCCGAAGGGGCCGACCGGGTAGGGGTCCATCACCATCCGGCCGCCGGATGCCTTGACGCGGGCGGCGACGGTACCGGCGTCCTCGGTGGCCAGGTAGACGGTCCAGGTGGTCGGCATCCGCCCGTCGCGCTTGGGCAGCAGCCCGGCGACCCGGCGGCCCCCGAGGAGGGCCTCGTCGCGGTCGGGGTCGAATCTCCAGCCGAAGAGCTCGCCGTAGAAGCGCTTGCCCGCCTCGAGGTCGGGAAGCTGTGCGTCCACCCAGCACGGGGTGCCCTGTGTGCGTACGGCCATGCCTCCAGAATGGGGTCGGGACCACCGCCCCGCACCCCCCGAAATCGAACATATACGCCTTTAGGGGGGCGGGAGCCCTTGTCCCGCCTGGGTTGTCCACCGAAGTTGTCCACAGGCTGTTAATAAGCCCATCGGGGATCGGGGACCTCCCGGAGGGGTCGGGAGGGGGCCCGGCGGAGATCCCCGAGGCGCCCCTGAGGGGCGTCGGAAGGTCCGCGCAGAGGGCCCGGAGAGCCTTCCCGAGGGGGGTGCACCCCATTTGCAGTCGGCCGAATCGCGCGCCGATCACCCCTCGGTAAGCTGACGGCATGACAGGACAAGTACGCACCGTCGACGGCCGCGTGGCCGGACGACGCGGCCAGGCGACGCGGCAGAAGCTGCTCGACTGCCTCGGCGAGATGCTCAGCTCCTCGCCCTACCGGGACGTCAAGGTCATCGACGTGGCCCGGAAGGCGGGTACTTCACCCGCGACGTTCTACCAGTACTTCCCTGACGTCGAGGGCGCCGTCCTCGAGATCGCGGAGGAAATGGCCAAGGAAGGCGCCGGGTTGACCGAACTGGTCTCCGGACGCTCCTGGGTCGGCAAGGCCGGCTGGCAGACCTCCGAGGAACTGGTCGAGGGATTCCTGGACTTCTGGCGCAGGCACGACGCGATCCTGAGGGTGGTGGACCTCGGGGCGGCGGAGGGCGACAAGCGCTTCTACAAGATCCGCATGAAGATCCTCAACTCGGTCACCAACTCCCTCACGGACGCGGTGAAGGAGCTCCAGGCGAAGGGCAAGGTCGACAAGGACGTCAGCCCCGCCGCGATGGCGGGCTCCCTGGTGGCGATGCTGGCGGCGGTCGCCGGCCACCAGAAGGGCTTCCAGACCTGGGGCGTCAAGCAGGCCGAACTCAAGCCGAACCTGGCCCTGTTGGTGCATCTCGGAATCACGGGGAAGAGGCCGACGAAGTAACCCCGCCGAGCGTCCCGCTCCTTCACCCGTCCTGTCGCGCCGACGGCGGTCCCGTGTCCGTACGGGAGACCGCCGTCGGCGTTCTTGTGTCCCGGCTCCGCTCAGTGCCGACCGGTCCTGGTGAGCCGGAAGAGCCGGATCTCCCGCTCGACGCGTGCCTGGTACGCCGCGTACGGCGGCCAGAAGGCGAGCGCGGTGCGCCACGCCTCGGCCCGCTCCTCCCCGGCGAGCAGCCGGGCCCGTACGGGAAGGCTCTCGCCGCGCCAGCTGACCTCGGCGTCCGGGTGGGCGAGCAGGTTCGCCGTCCAGGCCGGGTGCCCCGGACGGCCGAAGTTGGAACCGATGAGCAGCCAGGTCCCGTCGGCCTCCGGCACGCAGGCGAGCGGCGTCACGCGGGGCTGCCCGGTCCTGGCGCCCCTGGCGGTGAGGACCAGGCCCGGCAGCATGCGGGCGCTCGGCAGCACCCTGCCCCGGGTGAGCCGGTGGACGGTCCGGTCCAGGGCGGGGACGACGTGCGGGGCGACCCGGGCGAAGGCGCGGGTCGCGGAGACCCTCTGAATCAGACGCAGCCCGACGGCCATCTAGGCCACCTCCCCGGAGACCGGGCCGCCGGCGCTGCCTCCGGCCGGGCCGCCGCCGAAGAGGGCCGCGGCCGGGTCGCCGTCGAAGAGTCCGGCCCGTGCGGCGGCGTGGGCGCGCAGGCGCGGGGCGGGGCCGAAGAGGAGCTCGTCGGCGGCGGCGCGCTTGAAGTAGAGGTGGGCGTCGTGCTCCCAGGTGATGCCGAGGCCGCCGTGCAGCTGGACGGTCTCGGCGGCGGCGGCGCGCTGGGCGTCCAGGGCCTGGGCGAGGGCGAGCGCGGCGGAGACGCGGTCCTCCTCGTGGGCCGCGCACAGGGTGAGGGAGCGGGCGGACTCGATCTGGACGAGGAGGTCGGCGAGGCGGTGTTTGACCGCCTGGAAGGAACCGATGGGGCGGCCGAACTGTTCGCGGGTGACGACGTGTTCCACGGTGCGGTCGAGGGCGCCGCGGGCAGCGCCGACCGCCTCGGCGGCGAGCATCACGGCGGCATGGCGCCCGGTCGCGGCGAGGGCGGCGAGGGCGTCGACCGGTTCCTCGCCCAGCAATTGCGCGGGCACGTCCCTGAGTTGGACGGTGGCCTGGGAGCGGGTGAGGTCCAGGGTGGGCTCCCGGCGCCGCACGAGACCGTTCACCCCCGCCGTGCCCTTCACCCCCGCCGTGCCCTTCACCCCCGCCGTGCCCTTCTCCCTCGCCGAGCCCGCCGCACCCTTCTCCCCCGCCGAGCCCGACGCGCCCTCCCGGTTCGCCGCGCCCTTCCCGTCCGTCCCGTCCGCCCGTACGAGGAAGAGCAGGGTCCGGCTGCGCGGGAAGCCGCCGGTGTGGGCGGCGACCAGGAGCAGTCCGGCGCTGTGCCCGTCGAGGACGTGGTCGGCCTGCCCGTACAGCGACCAGTGATCGGCGCCGGGCGCCCGGGTGGCCTGGACGCCGCCGGAGCGGCCGCCGCCCGCCCAGGGCGTGGCGGTGTTGTCGCCGGTGAGGCCGAGGGCGAGCGGGAGGGAGCCGCCGGGGAGGGCGAGGGCGCAGGTGAGGGTGCCGTTCGCGATGCGGGGCAGGAGTCCGGCGCGCTGCCGGGGGGTGCCGAGGGCGGCGATCAGCGGGGCGGCGAGGACGCCGGTGGCGAGCAGCGGGGAGGGGGCGAGGACGCGGCCGGTCTCCTCGCAGGCGAGGGCGAGATCGACGGGGCCGCCGCCGACGCCCCCGTACTCCTCGGGCAGGGCGAGTCCGGGCAGTCCGAGGGCGCCGGCCAGGGTGGCCCAGAGTTCCGTGTCGTATCCCTCGGGGGTGGTGACGGCGGCGCGGGTCGCGGCCGGTCCGGCGCGCTGGGCGAGCAGGTCGCGCAGGGTGCGGCGGATCTCCCGCTGTTCTTCGGTGACGGTGACGGCGGCGGTACGCATGGGGCTCCCCTCCGTATCTGACGGGGCGTCATGCTAGGCCGGTGCGGGGCGGAAGCCCAGTGCGACGGGACTCCCGATCCAGGGAATCTGATGTACCGTCAGATTTATGTCCACCACCTCGCGGAACCGCCGATCGCCGTCGCGCCGGCGTCGCGTGGCCGCCGTCGGCGTCTCCCTCTCCGACTGCGGCCGGGTCGACGAGGCCACCCCCTACAGCCTGCACGCCCAGGCCGCCCGCCGCGCCCTCGCGGACAGCGGCCTCGACCGCTCCCTCGTCGACGGCCTCGCCTCGGCGGGCCTCGGCACCCTGGCACCGGTGGAGGTCGCCGAGTACCTGGGGCTGCGGCCCCGCTGGGTGGACTCCACCGCCGTCGGCGGCGCCACCTGGGAGGTCATGGCCGCGCACGCCGCCGACGCGATCGGAGCCGGCCGCGCGAACGCCGTCCTGCTCGTCTACGGCTCCACCGCCCGCGCCGACATCCGGGCGGGCCGGCGCACCGGCAATCTGTCCTTCGGGGCGCGCGGCCCGCTGCAGTTCGAGGTGCCGTACGGCCACAGCCTGATCGCCAAGTACGCGATGGCGGCCCGCCGGCACATGCACGAGTACGGCACGACCCTGGAGCAGCTGGCCGAGGTGGCGGTCCGGGCGCGGGCGCACGCGGCGCTCAACCCGGAGGCGATGTTCCGGGAACCGATCACGGTCGACGACGTGCTCGACGGCCCGGTGATCGCGGACCCGTTCACCAAGCTGCACTGCTGCATCCGCAGCGACGGGGGCTGCGCGGTGCTGCTCGCGGCCGAGGAGTACGTCCCCGACACCGCGAAGGCGCCGGTGTGGGTGCTCGGCACGGGCGAGTACGTCTCGCACGCCGCGATGTCGGAGTGGGAGGACTTCACGGTCTCCCCGGCGGCGGTCAGCGGCCGGCTCGCTTTCGAGCGGGCGGGCGTGGGCCCGGGGGACATCGAACTGGCCCAGATCTACGACGCGTTCACCTACATGACGCTGGTCACCCTGGAGGACCTGGGCTTCTGCGCCAAGGGCGAGGGCGGCGCGTTCTTCGCGCAGGAGGACCGGCTGCCGGTGAACACCGACGGCGGCGGGCTCTCGGCCTGCCACCCGGGGATGCGGGGCCTGTTCCTGCTGGTCGAGGCGGTGCGGCAGCTGCGCGGCGAGGCGCCGGGACTCCAGGTCAGGCGGCCGGACGGTGCGCTGCCGGAGCTGGCGGTGGCATCGGGGACGGGCGGCTGGTTCTGCTCCTCCGGGACGGTGGTGCTCGGCCGGGGCTGAGGTCCGCCGACAGGACTTATACAAGCGTCATAGACAGCCGTGTAGGACGTCCGTATAGTCGCCGGTGCGGGCCGGTACGGCCCCGCGCCGGCCCCGCGACCAGGAGTCCCGCCATGACGCGCCCGCCCGTGAACAAGACCGTCCTGATCTCCGGCGCCTCGGTCGCCGGGCCCGCCCTGGCCCTGCGGCTCCACCGCCACGGCTTCGTCCCCACCGTCGTCGAGCGTGCCCCCGCGCTGCGCACCGGCGGCTACAAGGTCGACATCCGCGGCACGGCGGTCGAGGTCTGCCGCCGGATGGGCGTCCTCGACGCGATCCGCGCCGACTCCACGGACATGGCCGGCGGTTCGTACGTCGACGGCGACGGCCGCACCATCGGCGAACTGCCCGCCGACGTCTTCGGCGGCCGGGTCGAGGGGGACGACGAGATCATGCGCGGTGCGCTCGCCCGGATCCTCCACGAGCGCACGCGCGACGACGTCGAGTACCTCTTCGGCGACTCCGTCGCCGCCCTGCACGACGACGGCGACGGAGTCGACGTCACCTTCGAGAGCGGCACCCGGCGCCGCTTCGACCTGGTGGTCGGCGCGGACGGCCTGCACTCGCACACCCGGCGGCTCGTCTTCGGCGACGAACGGCGGTTCAGGCGGCACCTGGGCGCGTACATCTCGATCTTCACGGCCCCCGACCACCTGGGCCTGGAGCGCTGGGAGACGTACCACGCCCTGCCGGGCAAGCTCGTGTGCGTCTACCGCTCGGCCGGCGAGACGGACGCGAAGAACCTCTTCGTCTTCCGCGCGCCGACCGAGCTCTCCTTCCACCACCGCGACGTCACGGCTCAGAAGCGCCTGCTCGCGGACGCGTTCGCGGGCGACGGATGGGAGGTTCCCCGGCTCCTGGGCCACGCGGCCGACGCCGACGACTTCTACCTCGACTCCCTCAGCCTGATCGAGATGGACCGCTGGTCCCGCGGCCGCGTCGTCCTCGTCGGCGACGCCGCCCACTGCGCCTCCCCCGCCTCCGGCCAGGGCACCGGCCTCGCCCTCACCGGCGCCTACGTCCTGGCGGGCGAACTGGCGGCGGCGGGCGGCGACCACCGCGCGGCGTTCGAGGAGTACGAGCGCGTGATGCGACCGGGAGTCGAGCAGAACCAGCGGCTGGCGGAGGGCTTCGTGAAGGAGATGACCCTGGACACGAAGCGGAAGATCGCCCTGCGGATGTTCATGGTGCGGACGCTGCCGAAGACGCCCTGGCGGAACCTGATCGCGAAGAAGATCCGCGACGACATCCAGAAGGCCGCGAACGCGGTCCCGCTGAAGGACTACCCGGCAGGCGGAACCCTCCGGGCGGACGCCTCGACGGGGGCCCGAACGGGCGCCTGAACGGGTGCGGGAACGGGTGCCGGAACGGGTTCGCATGCGCTTCCGGGGCCCGCCGTACCGCGCCGGCTGATCCCCCGCCCCGCGCCGTTTGCCGCGCCGCCCCGCCGCAGGGCCTCATGATGGACGCCATGGACGACGAACGGCGTTTTCAGGAGGCCCTGCGGTCCGTACGGGTCTGGGACACCGAGCTGCCCGGCTTCGATCCGGCCGACGTGCCGGAGGAGCCGGTCGCGCTCTTCCACAGGTGGTTCGCGGACGCGGTGGCGGCCGGGGTCGTGGAGCCGAGCACGATGGCGGTGGCGACGGCGGACGCGGACGGGCGGCCCGACGTGCGGACGGTGATCCTGCACGACGTGGACGCCCGCGGCTGGCACTTCGCCTCGCACGCGGGAAGCGCGAAGGGCCGCCAGCTCGCCGCCCGACCCGAGGCTGCGCTGCACTTCTACTGGGCCGGACAGGGCCGCCAGGTGCGGGTGCGGGGCCGGGTGGTCACCGGGACGCCCGAGGAGGCGTACGCGGACCTGCACGCCCGGACCACCGGGGCCCTGGCCTCGGCGCTGGTGAGCCGGCAGAGCGAGGTCCTCGGCTCCCTCGACGAACTGGAACGGGCCAGCGCCGCGGCCTGGGAGCGGGCCCGGCAGGACCCGGAGGCTCCCGCCCCCAGCTGGACGCTCTACGTGGTGGAGCCGGCGGAGGTCGAGTTCTTCCAGGGCGACCAGGACCGCCGGCACGTACGGCTGCGCTACCGGCGGCCGCCGCAGGGCGACGGCTGGATGCGCGAGCTGCTCTGGCCCTGAGGGGTCCTCGCCCAGCGGCTTTGCACGAGGAGGGGGCCCGCCCGCCGGCAGGCCCCCTCCTCGTCTCCCCTCCCCTACGCGGCCGCCAGCGCGAGCGTCGGCGACTGCCGCGAGGCCCGCACCGCCGGGTAGAGGCCCGCCACCGTGCCGATCGCCAGCGTCGCGGCGAAACCGCCCGCCGCCGCCCAGGGCGGGACCACCCAGGGCAGGCCGCCGGTGGCCGCGTACACCGCCGTCGCCGCCGCGCCCAGGGCCACGCCGGCGAGGCCGCCGAGGCCCGAGAGCATCAGCGACTCCGTCACGAACTGGACGCGGATCTGTCCCCGGGTCGCGCCCAGCGAACGGCGCAGACCGATCTCGTGGCGGCGCTCCAGGACGGAGATGATCATGGTGTTGGCGACGCCGACGCCGCCGACGAGCAGCGCGATCCCGCCGAGGCCCAGGAGCAGGGTGGAGAACGCTCCCTCCGTCGCCGCCTTCGCCTTCAGCGCCGAGGACGGGTCACCGACGGCCACGTTCTGCGGGCTGCGCGGGTCGATCGTCGGGGCGAGCAGCCGCTGCACCTCTTGTACGGACGCGTCCGTGGACCGCTCGTACACCGCCGTCGGGTGTCCGTCGAAGCCCAGCAGCCGCTGGGCGCCCTCCCAGCCGACCAGGGCGGAGCGCTCGATCTCCGGGGCGAGCGGCAGCGGCCGGAGGATGCCGACGACGGTGAAGTACCGGTCGTCGATCCAGACCTGGCGCCCGGGCCGGTCGATGCCGAGCCGTTCGGCGGCGACGTGTCCCAGCACCACCGACGGATAGCGGCCGTTGGCGGCGTTCAGCCACGTGCCGGACGCCATCGTGCCGCGCAGCACCCCGAGCAGCCCCTCCGTCGCCGCCTTCACCGAGAGGCCGCCGGTCTCGCCCTTGGGGATCTTCTCGGAGCGCCGCACCGAACGTTCCAGGTCGCCCGTCCCGCCGGCCTCCTCCACGCCCTGGATGCGGCCGACCATGCCGACGGCGTCCTTCGGCAGCTTGATCTGCTGTCCGCTGAACATCCCCTCGCCCGGCTTCGCGACCAGCATGTTCGTGCCGAGCGCGTCGAGCTGCCGCAGCAACTGCGCCTGGCTGGAGGCCGAGATGCCGACCACCGCGATCATCGTCGCGATGCCGATGGCGATGCCGAGCGCGGACAGCACCACGCGGACGGGCCTGCTGCGCAGCCCGGCGGAGCCGACGTGCAGGACGTCGCGCGGGCCGAGCCGGGCGGCCTTCAGGGAGCGCGCACGGGCGCGCGAACCGGCCATCAGGCGGCGGCCTTTGCTCGGGCCGTGTCGGCGACCACCCGGCCGTCCCTGATCCGGACCTGGCGCGGCAGCCGTCCCGCGATCTCGGCGTCGTGCGTGATGACGGCGATCGTGGCGCCCTCCTCGTTCAGGGTGTGCAGCAGCTCCATGACGGCCTCGCCGGACGCCGAGTCCAGCGCGCCCGTCGGCTCGTCGGCCAGCAGGAGATCGGGCTGTCCCACCACCGCGCGGGCGATCGCGACGCGCTGTTTCTGGCCGCCGGACAGTTCGTGCGGCCGGTGGTGCATGCGGTCGGCGAGCCCGACCCGGGCCAGCGCGTCGGCGGCCATGCGCCGGCGGCGGGCCCGGGGCAGCCCGGAGTAGAGCAGTCCCTCGGCGACGTTCTCCACCGCACCGACGCCGGGCACGAGGTGGAAGGCCTGGAAGACGAACCCGATGTGGCGGGCGCGCAGGGCGGACAGCCGCCGGTCGGTGAGCGTGGCGACGTCGTGTCCGGCGATGGCGACGGTGCCGGAGGTCGGCCGGTCCAGGGTGCCGACGATGTGCAGCAGGGTCGACTTGCCCGATCCCGAAGGTCCGACGATGCCGAGCAACTCCCCTTCCGCGACGGTGAGGTCGACGCCGTCGAGGGCGCGGACACCGCCCGCGTACTGCTTCACGACGCCTTCGAGTTCCACGACGTTCTTCACGGCCCCGGACGCGGGGGCGGTCATCGGCGCGGTCATACGGACGGCACCCCGACCTTCATGCCCTCGCGCAGGCCGCCGCCGCTGATCTCGACCCGGCCCTGGGCGAACATGCCGAGCTCGACCTTCACGTCCCTGGTCCCGCCGCCGTCGACGACCTGGACGCCGAAGCCGCCGCCGGGCAGCGCGAGCAGGGCGTTGACGGGCACGGAGAGGACGTCCCGGCGGGTCTCGCCGGTGAGATCGACGGTGACCGGGGACTGGTCGACGCCCGTGGCCTTCTCCGGGTCGTCGAAGGAGACCGTGATGTCGATCTTCGGGGTCTTGTCCTGCGGGTCGTCGCCGGCCGTCGCGGTCTTCCCGGCGGCCGACACCCTGCCCGGCAGCCGGGTGCCGTCGGGCAGGGTGACCGTGACCCGGGTGCCGACCTTCGCCGAACCGGCCTCCGCCGCCGGCACCTCGAAGCCGACCACCCGCTCGGAACCGGTCACCGTCAGGACCGGGGAGCCCGCCGTGACCCGGTCGCCGGGCGCGAGGCGGCCGTCGGCCGAGGCGCCCGCCTCCTTGACCCGTACCGCGCTGCCCGCGAAGGCGATCCGGTCCGGGCCGAGGGTGCCGGTCCGCTTCAGGCCGTGGGCCTTCTGCCAGCGCTTGACGGCGGCGGCCGTCTTCGCCGTGTACTCCTCGTCGACGTCGAAGCCGGTGTATCCGAGGGCGGCCAGGTTCTCCTCCAGCTGGCGCACGTCGGTGCCCCGGTCGCCCGTCTTCAGGGTCCGGTACATGGGCTCGTTCCCGTACATCAGCAGCACCGGCCCGCCGTCGACCTCGTAGAGCCGCTCGTCCCGCTCGACGACCGAGCCGGGCGCCGCGAGCCAGGTCAGGGTGCCGCCCGCCACCCCCGCGTTGATCTTCCGCTCGCCGAGGTGGCCCAGGGTGCCGTCCTGCTGGGAGCTGTCGCTGAGGTCGCCCCGGGTGACCGGGGCGGTGGCCGGCGGCATCGCGCGGGAGCCCGCGGAGGGGGGCGGGGGGCCACCCGGGGCCGCGGTGAGGGCGGTGACGGCGGCCCCGCCGCCCGCCACGGCGACGATCGCCACGAGGGCGAGCACCAGCCGGCGCCGGCCCAGGGGCCGCTCCCGGCCCCTTTCCTTCCGCTCCGGGACGAGGGTGCTCACCGGCCCACGCCCTCACAGACCTTGGCGGCCCTGTCGAACTTCGCCTTCTCCGCGCCCTTGGGGATGGGCATGGCCTGCTGCCCCCCGCCCTCGAACTTCGGGTCCGGCATGTTGAAGCCGTTCTCGCGCATGCAGCGCGCGTACGCCAGCGCCTTGTCCTTGTCGGCCTGCGTCAGCTCCTGGCCGAAGCCGCTGCCGCCGGCCTTGCTCTGGCAGGCCTTGAACGCCTTCTCCATCTTCTGCTTCGACATGCCGTCGCCGCTGATGGTGAGGCCGGCGCCGTTCTCGCCCGGCTTGGGCTCGGGCACGTCGAGGCCCTGCTCGCGCAGGCACTTGCGGTGCTCGAATGCCTGGTCCGCCTTCTTGCCCTCCTCGCTGCCCCCGGACGGACCGGCAGCGGACGAACCGGTGCCGGAGTCCGAGCAGGCGGTGGCGAGGAGGGAGAGGGCGGCGGCCAGGGAAGCGGCGGCGGCCGCGCGGGTGATCCGTCGAGTCGTCATGGCGTGGAGCGTGCCGCGAAGGGATGTTTCGCTTCTCTCAGCGGTTTCGTTTACACCGGCGAAAGGTCCCCTTCGGATACACAGGGGCCATGCGCGTACTGGTGGTGGAGGACGAGGCCTTCCTCGCGGAGCTGATCGCCGAGGGGCTGCGCCGCGCCGCGCTGGCCGTGGACGTGGCGGCCGACGGGCTGGAGGCGCTGCGCAAGCTCGGTCTCGGCGAGTACGACGTCCTCATCCTGGACCGGGACCTGCCCGGGATGCACGGCGACGACGTGTGCCGAAGGGTGGTCGAGCAGCGGTTGATGACCCGGGTGCTGATGCTGACGGCGGCCGGCACGGTACGGGACCGGGTGGAGGGCCTCGGGCTCGGCGCCGACGACTACCTGGCCAAGCCCTTCGCGTACGACGAACTGCTCGCCCGGGTGCTGGCCCTCGGCCGGCGCGCCCGGCCCGCGCTGCCGCCCGTCCTGGAGCGGGCCGGGATCGTCCTGGACACCGCCCGCCGCCAGGCCAGCCGGGACGGACGCCACCTGCACCTGTCCCGCAAGGAGTTCGGCGTCCTGGAGACGCTGCTGCGGGCCGAGGGCGCGGTGGTCAGCGGCGAGGACCTGATCGAGCAGGTGTGGGAGGAGCACACCAGCTACCGCACCAACGCGGTCCGGGTGACGCTGAGCAAGCTGCGCGCGAAGCTGGGCGAACCGCCGGTGGTGGAGACGGTCCCCGGCGCGGGCTACCGGATCGCGTCGTGAGGAGCGAACGGTTCCGGCTGACGGCGCTGTACGGCGGTCTGCTGGTGCTCGCCGGCGTCCTGCTCACCGGTGTCGTCTACACGCTGGTGAAGGAGGGGCTCTACTCCTCCATCAGCATGGCCGTCACCACCGCCGTACCGGCGAAGCGCCTGGAGGGCCTGCCGAGCGCGCACCCCACCCTGCCGACGGATGTCGCCAGCGCCGTGCCCGCCAGTCCCGGCCCCCTGCCGCCCGGCACCGTGCCGCGCGAGGTGCTCGCGATCACCCGGACGGTCAGCGACGCTGCCGGGTCCGCCGCCCTGGAGCGGCTGCTGACGGTGTCGGTGACCGTCCTCGCGGTGTACGCGCTGCTGTCCGTGCTGGTCGCGTGGTGGGTGGCGGGCCGGGTGCTGCGCCCGGTCGCCGTGATCACCGACACGGCGCGCCGCCTCTCCGGCGAGAACCTGCACGAGCGGATCGCCCTCGCCGGGCCGCCCGGGGAGCTCAAGCGGCTCGCGGACACCTTCGACGACATGCTGGGGCGGATGGAACGGCTGGTCGCCGCGCAGCAGCGGTTCGCGGCGAACGCGGCGCACGAGCTGCGCACGCCGGTGGCCGTGCAGCGGGCGGCGGCGGAGATCGGCCTCGCGGGCGAGCCGTCCCCGGAGCGGGTGGCGCGGATCCGGTCGAAGCTGATCGAGGTCGCCGACTCCAGCGAGCGGATCATCGAGGGGCTGCTGCTCCTCGCGGCCTCGGAGCAGGGGCTGAGGGAGCGGCGCCGGGTGGCGGTGGACGAGCTGGCCCGGCGGACGGCGGCCGCGCTGGCGGGCGAGGCGGAACGGCGCGGGGTGAGGGTCGTCGTACGGGCCGGGCCGCTGGCCGTCGACGGGGACCCGGTGCTGCTCGACCGGCTGCTGCACAACCTGCTCGTGAACGGGGTACGGCACAACGTGCCGGACGGCCGGGTGGAGATCCGTACCGGGGCGGAGGGGATCGAGGTGACGAACACGGGCCCCGTGCTGCCGCCCGGCACGGTCCCGTTGCTCTTCGAGCCGTTCCGCCGCCTGCACGAGCGCACCCACGGCCCCGGGGAGGGCGCGGGCCTCGGTCTGTCGATCGTCGACGCGATCGCCCGCGCCCACGGGGCGTCGGTGACGGCGGCGGCCCGGACCGGGGCGGAGGGCGGCGGTCTGGCCGTGCGGGTCACGTTCCCGGCGGCGGCCGCTCCGCGTACATCGCGTCGATCTCCCGGGCGAAGTCCCGCAGCACCGCCCGCCTCCTGAGCTTGAGGGAGGGGGTGAGGTGCCCGTCCGCCTCGGACCACTCGGTGGTGAGGACCCGGAAGGCGCGGATCGACTCGGCCCGGGACACCAGCCGGTTGGCGTCGTCGACGGCCCGCTGGACCACGGCCAGCAGGTCCTCGTCGCGGGCGAGTTCCCACAGCGCCAGATGGTCCTTGTGCCGCATCCGCCGCCAGTGCAGCAGCGCCTCGTGGTCCAGGGTGACCAGGGCGGTGACGTACGGGCGGCCCTCGCCGACGACCATGCACCGGCCGACCAGGGGGTGGGCGCGCAGCCAGTCCTCCAGCGGGGCGGGGGCGACGTTCTTGCCGGCGGAGGTGACGATGATGTCCTTCTTGCGGCCGGTGATCCGCAGATGGCCGTCGTCGTCGAGGGTGCCGAGGTCGCCGGTGGGGAACCAGCCGTCGTCGGTGTGGGGCACGGCGGCACCGCGCTGTGCGTCCCAGTAGCCGGCGAAGACGTGGCCGCCCCTGAGCCAGATCTCGCCGTCGGCGGCGATCCGCACGGCGGTGCCGGGCAGGGGGCGGCCGACGGTGCCGGGGCGGGGCCCGGCAAGCGGGGTGACGGTGGCGGCGGCGGTGGTCTCGGTGAGGCCGTACCCCTCGTAGACCTCGATTCCGGCGCCCGCGTAGAACTCGGCGAGGCGCGCGCCGAGCGGTGAACCGCCGCTGATGACGTGGCGGACGCGGCCGCCGAGGGCGGCCCGGACGCGCCGGTAGACGAGCGGCTCGTACAGGGCGCGGGCGGCGCGCAGGCCGAGCGGGGGCCGGCGGGCCTCGCCTCCGGGGCCCGGCGCGGTCATCCTGCCGTACCGCTCGGCGATGCGGGCGGCGCGGTCGAAGGACGCGGCGCGGCCGGTGCGTTCGGCGGTGGCGCGGGCGGTGTGGAAGACCTTCTCCAGGACGTAGGGCAGGGCGAGCAGGAAGGTGGGCCGGAAGGAGGCGAGGTCGGCGAGGAGTTCGTCGCTCTCGACGGAGGGGGCGTGCCCGACCCGCACCCGGGCGCGGAGGCAGGCGATGGCGACCATGCGGCCGAAGACGTGCGCGAGCGGCAGGAAGAGCAGGGTGGAGGCGGGTGCTTCGCGCACGGAGCGGAAGACGGGGTCGAGGAGGGCGACGGCGTTGTCGACCTCGGCGAAGAAGTTGCCGTGGGTGAGGGCGCAGCCCTTGGGGCGGCCGGTCGTGCCGGAGGTGTGGACGAGGGTGGCGAGGGTCTGCGGGGTGAGCAGCCCGCGCCGTGCGGTGACGGTCTCGTCGGCCACCCGGGCGCCGGCTGCGCGCAGCTGGTCGACGGCGCCGGTGTCGAGGACCCACAGCTGCCCGAGGGCGGGCAGCTGGCGCCGTTCGGTGGAGACCAGCCGGGCCTGGGCGGTGTCCTCGACGACGCAGGCGGCGGCGCCGGAGTCCTGGAGGATCCAGCGGACCTGGTAGGCGGAGGAGGTCGGGTAGAGGGGGACGGTGACGAGGCCGGCGGCCCAGGCGGCGAAGTCGAGCAGGGTCCACTCGTAGCGGGTGCGGGACATCAGCGCGAGCCGGTCGCCGGGCCGCAGTCCCTGGGCGATGAGCCCCTTGGCGACGGAGTGCACCTGGGCGGCGAAGGCGGCGGCGGTGATGTCGGCCCAGGTGCCGTCGGGCCGTCTGCGGGAGAAGAGCACGGCCGCCGGGTCCGCGCGGGCGGTCTCGTAGGGCAGGTCGGCCAGTGAGCCGCTCCGGACGGGCGGGGCGAGGGCGGGCACGAAGACCTCGCGGACGGTCCCGTCGACGACGGTCAGCTCGGGGCGGGGATCGGGCGGGCGGCCCGGCGGGGTCTCGGACGCGGTGGGCACGTGCGGCTCCTCGGATGTCGAGAACCGGTCAGTAACCTTACTTCCGAGTAAATCTAGGGCTCCGCACGCCCTTTGGACAGATCCGCGCCACCACGCACCGCGCCCCGGACCGTGCTGCGGTCCGGGGCGCGGTGGCGCTGAGGAGCGGGGTGCGAAGTGCCGTACGGGCCGGACGGCTGCCGTACGCGTCAGGCGGCGGCCGGAACGGCGACCTCGCGCTCGTCGTCCCGCTCGTCCACCGGCGAGCCCGACGCCGACTCGTAGGCGGCGACGTCCAGGATCTTCTCCCGGGCCGAGACGATCACCGGGACCAGGGCCTGGCCGGCGACGTTGGTGGCGGTGCGCATCATGTCGAGGATCGGGTCGATCGCCATGAGCAGGCCGACGCCCTCCAGCGGGAGGCCGAGCGTGGACAGGGTCAGGGTGAGCATGACCGTCGCGCCGGTGAGACCGGCGGTGGCCGCCGAGCCGATGACCGAGACGAAGGCGATGAGCAGGTACTCCTTGACGCCCAGCTGCACGTCGAAGATCTGCGCGATGAAGATCGCGGCGAGTGCCGGGTAGATCGCGGCGCAGCCGTCCATCTTCGTGGTGGCGCCGAACGGCACGGAGAAGGAGGCGTACTCCTTCGGGACGCCGAGGCGCTCGGTGACCCGCTGGGTGACCGGCATGGTGCCGACCGAGGAGCGGGAGACGAAGGCGAGCTGGATGGCCGGCCAGGCGCCCTTGTAGAACTGGACCGGGTTGAGCTTGGCCACGGTCGCCAGGAGCAGCGGGTAGACGCCGAAGAGGACCAGGGCGCAGCCGATGTAGACGTCGGCGGTGAAGGTGGCGTACTTGCCGAGCAGGTCCCAGCCGTAGTTGACGATCGCCTTGCCGATGAGGCCGGCGGTGCCGATGGGCGCCAGGCGGATGACCCACCACAGGGCCTTCTGGAGCAGCTCCAGGACCGACTCGGAGAGGGTCAGGATCGGCTGCGCCTTGTCGCCGAGCTTGAGGGCGGCGATGCCGGCGACGGCGGCCATGAAGACGATCTGGAGGACGTTCAGCTCGGTGAACGGGGTGATGACGTCCGTCGGGACGATGCCCGTGAGGAAGTCGATCCAGCTGCCCTTGTTCTCGGGCAGCTTGCCGTCCTTGGGCGTCAGGCCGGTGCCGGAGCCCGGGTTGGTGAGCAGGCCGATGGCGAGGCCGATGGCGACCGCGATCAGCGAGGTGATCATGAACCAGACGAGGGTCTGGGCGGCCAGGCGGGCCGCGTTGTTGACCTTGCGCAGGTTGGTGATCGAGACCAGGATCGCGAAGAAGACGAGCGGGGCGACGGCCAGCTTGAGCAGCTGGACGAAGATGCCGCCGACCTGGGCCAGGGTCTCCTGGAGCCAGCCGATGTCCTGGCTGCGGGCGAGCCAGCCGAGCAGGACGCCGACGACGAGACCGGCGACGATCTGGGCCCAGAACGGGATCCTGGGTATGCGGGACGGAGATTTCGTCACGGGCGCGGGGGCGGGCGCGGACGCGGACACAGACACACTCCACGGGTGCGTATCGGGAAATACGGGACGGGGGTGCGGCACACTCGCGCGAAAAGCGCGGGCCGCTGCATGATGCCGGGTCAGAGCGCGCGGCAACAGACCGCGGACATACAGCGGCACAGATCGACGTGCAGGCGCGCCACGAGCGGGGTGCTCGCGGCATCGAGGAGGCGCACTGCTGTCTTCATGCCGGACACGTTAACACTTGAACTTTGAGAACCTCAAAGCCCTTCTTTGAGGTGATCTCGCGGATCGAGGCGTACCGGCACCTCCGAAACGCAGAACACCCCAGGCGGGAGCCTTCGAAGCTCCTGCCCGGGGTGCCGGGTTTGTGATGAAACTTACGCGTTGCTTATACGCGCGCGGGAGGTGCTCAGGCGGCGTCCTCGGCCGAGCGGTTCGCCTCCAGGCGGCCCTTCGCCCGGTCGACCTTCTCGACGATCCGCTCGCTCAGCTGGTCGCGCTCCTTGCGCAGCAGCACGTAGCTGAGCGGCGCGGAGACGACGACGGAGAGCAGGAGCACCCACAGCAGGTTGGAGTCGCCGAGGCCGCGCGGCAGCACGCCGAGGTAGACCAGGCCCCAGAGGGCCAGGAAGCTGCCGGCGAAGATGCCGAGGCGGAGCAGGCTGTAGCGAAGCATGTGAGTCCCTCCCGTACAGGACAAGCGTCACTCCAGTGAAGCACGCTCCCCGCCGGACGCGGTCGCCGACCCTTGAGCCGATGGCGAGGTAATGGATAACCTCGCTTCATGACCCTTACCTTCGAGCTGGATCCGGCCGTCGACACCGCCCTGCGCGACGGCGTCCTCGCCCTGTGGGCGGACGTCTCCAACGCGGGCGGCGCCGTCGGCTTCGTCCCTCCCGTGACACCGGAGGAGATCCGGCCCGCCCTGCTCAGGCACCTGCTGGGCATGGCCGAGGGCACCACCCGCCTGCTGGTCGGCCGCGACGAGGAGGGCGAGGTCGCCGCCACCGCCTTCTACACGTACAACAGCCACCCCCTGATGACGCACTGGGTGTGGCTGTACACGGTGATGGTGCACCCCGGACACCAGGGCAAGGGGTACGGACTGGATCTGATGGCGGCGGTCGAGGCGGCGGCCCGCGGCGCCGAGGGCTTCGAGCACATCGAGGCGATCCGGCTCACCTGCCGCGGCGGCACCGGCGTCGACGCCTTCTACGCCCGGGCCGGCTACAAGGAGGTCGGACGCGTCCCGGCCGCCATCCGGGTGGCCCCGGGCGACGACCGCGACGACATCATCATGCTGCTTCCGCTCCGGTAGGACGGAGGGCGTCTCGGACGAAGCGTCTCGGACGAAGGCGTCCCGGACGAGAGGCGTCAGACGCGCATCGGCTGCGGCGACTCGCGGCGCTCCGGGTCCGGGCCCGGGTACTCGCGGATCACCTCGTAGCGCGTGTTGCGCTCCACCGGCCGGAAACCGGCGTCCCGGATGAGCTCCAGGAGGTCGTCCCGGGTCAGCTTGTTCGGGGTGCCGTAGTTGTCGGCGTCGTGCGTGATCTTGTACTCGACGACCGAGCCGTCCATGTCGTCCGCGCCGTGCTGGAGCGCCAGCTGCGCCGTCTGGACGCCGTGCATCACCCAGAACACCTTGACGTGCGGGACGTTGTCGAAGAGCAGCCGCGAGACCGCGAAGGTCTTCAGCGCCTCCGCGCCGGTCGCCATCTGGGTCCGCGCCTGGAGGGTGTTGCGGACCTTGCCGTCCTGCATGTCCACGAAGTCGTGCTGGTAGCGCAGCGGGATGAAGACCTGGAAGCCGCCGGTCTCGTCCTGGAGCTCGCGCAGCCGCAGCACGTGGTCCACGCGGTGGCGCGGCTCCTCGATGTGGCCGTAGAGCATCGTGCACGGGGTCTTCAGACCCTTCTCGTGCGCGAGGCGGTGGATCCGGGACCAGTCCTCCCAGTGGGTGCGGTGGTCCACGATGTGCTGGCGGACCTCCCAGTCGAAGATCTCGGCGCCGCCGCCGGTCAGCGACTCCAGACCGGCCTCGATCAGCTCGTCGAGGATCTCGGAGGCCGACAGGCCCGAGATGGTCTCGAAGTGGTGGATCTCGGTGGCGGTGAAGGCCTTGAGCGAGACGTTCGGCAGCGCCTTCTTCAGCTCGGACAGCGAGCGCGGGTAGTAGCGCCAGGGCAGGTTGGGGTGGAGCCCGTTGACGATGTGCAGCTCGGTGAGGTTCTCGTTCTCCATCGCCTTCGCGAGGCGCACGGCCTCCTCGATGCGCATGGTGTACGCGTCCTTCTCGCCCGGCTTGCGCTGGAAGGAGCAGTAGGCGCAGGAGGCGGTGCAGACGTTGGTCATGTTCAGATGCCGGTTGACATTGAAGTGGACCACGTCGCCGTTCTTGCGGGTCCTGACCTCGTGGGCCAGTCCGCCGAGCCAGGCGAGGTCGTCGGAGTCGTAGAGGGCGATGCCGTCCTCGCGGCTCAGCCGCTCCCCGGCCAGCACCTTCTGCTCCAGCTCGCGCTTGAGCCCAGCGTCCATCTCCGGCCGCCTTCCGTATCTCTCCGTCGATCCCCGTGAATCAGGCCCCACCACCGTACTCGCTGCTCGTCAGCCCTCTTCCGGCAGATCCCCGACCCGGTTCTCCCACTTGGTGGACAGCACGATCGTGGTGCGGGTCCGGGAGACGCCCTTGGTGCCGCTGAGCCGGCGGATGGTCTTCTCCAGGCCGTCGACGTCGGTGGCGCGGACCTTGAGCATGTACGAGTCGTCGCCGGCGATGAACCAGCAGTCCTCGATCTCGGCGAGGTCCTTGAGCCGGCGGGCCACGTCCTCGTGGTCGGCGGCGTCGGAGAGGGAGATGCCGATGAGGGCGGTGACGCCGAGGCCGAGGGACGCGGCGTCGACGGTGGCGCGGTAGCCGGTGATGACCCCGGCCGCCTCCAGACGGTTGATGCGGTCGGTGACGGAGGGCCCGGAGAGCCCGACGAGCCGGCCGAGCTCGGCGTACGAGGCGCGGCCGTTCTCGCGCAGGGCCTGGATGAGCTGCCTGTCCACGGCGTCCATAGGTATGAAGCCTTCCATTGTCCAGCGATACCGCGAGTTTAGGTATAGAATCTAAGGTACACAGGGTCCGACACCCTGTGAATCGTTCATTCAGATCAAAGACGATCTTCAGGAGTGGTGTTCACCGTGTACACGATCGAGATGGCCTACGCCCGTATGCGCGAGCTGCAGGAGATGGCCGACCGCTCGCGTGCCCACCAGCCGTCCGCCGCCTCCCGCCGCGCCGCGAAGAAGCGCGCCGCCAAGAAGCGCTAATCAGCCGGGGGCAGGGCTCCACCGAGCTCTCCCTCCCACCGGCGGTACAGCCCGTGCGGCACCCCTGCCGCGTCGAGCACCCGCCCGGCGACGAAGTCCACCAGGTCCTGGATGTGCGTCGCCCCCGCGTAGAACGCCGGAGAGGCGGGCAGCACCACGGCGCCCGCCTCGTCCAGCGCCACCATGTGCCGAAGCGTCTGCCCGTTCAGCGGGGTCTCCCGTACGGCGACGACCAGCGGCCGCCGCTCCTTCAGCATCACGCTCGCGGCCCGCTGCAACAGGTCCTTCGACAGACCGAGCGCGACCCCCGCCACGGCGGCCGTCGACGCCGGCACGATCAGCATCCCCTTGACCGGGTACGAGCCCGAGGACGGCCCCGCGGCCAGGTCACCCGCCGCCCAGTACCGCACGTCGGCCAGCCGCTCCGGGTCCACCGCGAAGGTGTCCGGCTTCCCGTCGGCGCCCCGCGCCAGCCAGGTCGCCAGGTCCTCGCGCCAGTGCGCGTCCCGGAAGGAGACCCCCGTCTCGTCGAGCAGCGTCAGCCGCGAGGCCCGCGACACGACGAGGTCGACGCTCTCCCCCGCGGCGAGCAGCCCCCGCAGCACGGAGGCGGCGTACGGCGTCCCGGACGCCCCGGACACCCCGACCACCCAGGGACGACGCTGCTGTTTCTGTACCGGCTCCACGCCGACGAGCCTATCCGGACCCCTACGGGGTGAGCCCGCGGACCAGCAGGTCGAGCAGGGCGCACACGAAGAGCGCGATGCCGATGAAGCCGTTCACCGTGAAGAACGCGCGGTTCAGCCGCGACAGGTCGCCCGGCCGCACGATCGTGTGCTCGTAGCAGAACGCCGCCGCCACGATCACCAGACCCACCCAGAAGAACGCGCCCGCGTCCGTGAGCAGCGCGTACCAGACGAGCAGGGCCGTCGTGACCACGTGGCAGACCCGCGCCCCCCACACGGCCGCCGGCACGCCGAAGCGGGCCGGCACCGAACCGACCCCGGTCTCCCGGTCGCTGTCGACGTCCTGGCAGGCGTAGATGAGGTCGAAGCCGCCGATCCACACGCCGACCGCGAGACCGAGCACGACCGCGTCCCACGACCAGGCCCCCGAGACCGCGAGCCAGCCGCCGACCGGCCCCATCGCCTGGGCGAGCCCCAGGATGGCCTGCGGGAAGTTCGTGAACCGCTTGCCGTACGGATAGACCACCATCGGCACCACCGCGACCGGCGCCAGCGCCAGGCACAACGGGTTGAGCAGCGCCGCCGCCCCGAGGAACACCACCAGCGCCACCAGCGCCCCGACCCAGGCGTGCCGCACCGACATCGCCCCGGTGACCAGCTCGCGCTGGGCCGTCCGGGGATTGCGGGCGTCGATCTCCCGGTCGATGATCCGGTTGACCGCCATCGCGAAGGTCCGCAGCCCCACCATGCACACGGTGACGAGCAGCAGCGTCCACCAGTGGACGCTGCGGTCCTCCTCGTACATCGCGGTGAGCGCGGCGATGTACGCGAAGGGCAGCGCGAAGACCGAGTGCTCGATCATGACGAGGCGCAGGAAGGCTTTCGTGCGGCCCGGCCGCGCGCCGGGCACCGCGGCCGTGGTCACAGTCCGTACTCCTTCCAGCGACGGTCCACGAGCGCCGCCGTCGCCGGGTCCGACTCGACCATGTCCGGCCAGCCGCCGTCCCGGGTGTAGCCCTCCTCGGGCAGCTTCTTCGTGGCGTCGATGCCGGCCTTGCCGCCCCAGAACTGCTGGTACGAGGCGTGGTCCAGGTGGTCCACCGGTCCCTCGACGACCGTCAGGTCACGGGCGTAGTCGGTGTTGCCGAGGGCACGCCAGGCCACCTCGTGCAGGTCGTGCACGTCGCAGTCCTTGTCGACCACGACGATCAGCTTGGTCAGCGACATCATGTGGGCGCCCCAGATGGCGTGCATGACCTTCTGCGCGTGCTTCGGGTACTTCTTGTCGATCGAGACGATCGCGCAGTTGTGGAAGCCGCCGGACTCCGGCAGGTGGTAGTCCACGATGTCCGGCACGATGATCTTGAGGAGCGGCAGGAAGAACCGCTCCGTCGCCCGCCCCAGCGGCCCGTCCTCGGTCGGCGGCCGTCCGACCACGATCGACTGGAGCAGCGGGCGCTTCCGCATGGTGACGCAGTCGATCTTCAGCGCGGGGAACGGTTCCTGCGGGGTGTAGAAGCCGGTGTGGTCGCCGAAGGGGCCCTCCGGCAGCATCTCGCCCGGCTCCAGCCACCCCTCGATGACGACCTCGGCGTTCGCCGGGACCTGGAGCGGGACGGTCTTGCAGTCGACCATCTCGATCCGCTTGCCCTGCACGAAGCCGGCGAAGAGGTACTCGTCGATGTCGCCGGGCAGCGGGGCGGTGGAGGCGTACGTGACGGCCGGCGGGCAGCCGAAGGCGATCGCGACCGGCAGCCGCTCGCCGCGCTCGGCGGCGACCGCGTAGTGGTTCCGGCTGTCCTTGTGGATCTGCCAGTGCATGCCGATGGTGCGCTTGTCGTGCCGCTGGAGCCGGTAGAGCCCCAGGTTCCGCACGCCGGTCTCCGGGTGCTTGGTGTGGGTGAGGCCCAGGTTGAAGAAGGAGCCGCCGTCCTTCGGCCAGGTGAAGAGCGCGGGCAGCCGGTCGAGGTCGACGTCGTCGCCGGTCAGGACCACCTCCTGCACGGGGGCGTCCTTCACCTTCTTCGGCGGCACGTGGACCATCGAACCCAGCTTGCCGAAGGCCTCCCGGACGCCGACGAAGCCCTGCGGGAGCTCGGGCTTGAGGAGCCCGCCGATCTTCTCGCTGATCTCCCCGTACGACTTCAGGCCGAGCGCCTTGAGGAGCCGCCGGTCCGTGCCGAACACGTTCATCGCGAGCGGCATCGCGGAGCCCTTCACGTTCTCGAAGAGAAGCGCGGGCCCTCCTGCCTTGTTCACCCGGTCGACGATCTCCCCGACCTCCAGGTACGGATCGACTTCGGCCTTGATGCGCTTGAGGTCGCCTTCGCGCTCCAGCGCCCTGAGCAGCGAGCGGAGATCGTCGTAAGCCATAGGGGCAAGTATCGGTCACCCGATAACCTGGAAGCCTCACCGGGGCCGCTTCGACCGGCCCGCCATCGCACTCAGGGGGCCGTCCCACATGCTCAGGGCACTGATGTTCATCCTGCCGCTGGCGCTGGTCATCTACTCGCTGATCGACTGCCTCAACACCCCCGAGGACGAGGTCAAGCACCTGCCGAAGGTCGTCTGGGTCATCATCATCCTGCTGTTCTGGATCGTCGGGCCGATCGTCTGGTTCGCCGCCGGCAAGATGCGCAAGGCACCGGCCGGAGGCCGCACCCCCAGCGAATGGCACCGCAACCACCGCCACGAGTGGGTGGCCCCCGACGACAACCCCGAGTTCCTGAAGTCGCTCCGCGAGGAGAACGCCAAGGACGAGTCGCTCCTGAAGGACTGGGAGGCCGACCTGCGCCGCCGCGAGGAGGAGCTGAAGAAGCGCGAGCAGGACGGCGACAAGGACCAGTGATGGAGCTGCGGCTGCTGGTCACCTTCGAGAAGGTCGCCACGGTCCTGTCCTTCACCCGGGCCGCCGCCGAGCTCGCGTACGCCCAGTCCAGCGTCACCGGCCAGATCCGCGCCCTGGAGTCCTCGCTCGGCACCGAGCTCTTCGAACGCCTCGGCTCCCGCATCCGGCTCACCGAGGCCGGTGAGCGGCTGCTTCCGTACGCCCGCCAGATCATCGCCCTGACTGAGGAGGCCAGGGCGGCGGTGGCGGCGGGCGGCGAGCCCGCCGGGTCGATCGCCGTGGGCACCATGGAGTCGCTCACCTCCTACCGGCTGCCGCCGCTGCTCGAACTCTTCCACCACCGCTATCCCGGGGTGCGGCTCGCGCTGCGCCCGACGCTGGGCGACGCGACCCGGCAGGCGCTGCGCCAGGGGACGTACGACCTGGGGTTCCTGATGGAGCCGGAGACCGAGCACGAGGGCCTGGAGAGCGAGGTCCTGACCGAGGAGCCGCTGGTCCTGGTCGCCGGGCCGGGTCATCCGCTGACCGGGCGGGCCGGGCTCACCACGGGCGATCTGGCGGCGGCGGGCCTGGTCGGTACGGAGCCGGGCTGTCCCTACCGGGACCTGTTCGAGGCCGAGCTCGCCGCCCACCGGCCCTCCTTCACGGAGTACGGCACGATCGAGGCGACCAAGCGGGGCGTGGCCGCGGGGCTCGGGATCGCCCTGCTGCCCCGGATCGCCGTCCGCGAGGAACTGGCGTCCGGGGCGCTGGTGCGGCTGGACTGGGAGCCGCCGTTCACCCTCTTCACACAGATCGCGTGGCGGCGGGGGAAGCGTCTGCCGGAGCACGTGCGGCTGTTCGTGGAGCAGGCGCGGCGGCTCGTCCAAGAGTCACCTTGAGGCTGGCGAGCACGATCAGCGGGACGCCGAGCGCCTGGACGAGACCGATGTGGTGCCCGTAGACCAGCCAGTCGACGAGCATGGCGACGGCCGGGTAGGTGAAGGCGAGGACGGCGATCTTCGCCATGGGCAGCTTCTGGTAGGCCGCGTACATCAGGACGTACATCACACCGGTGTGGACCAGCCCGAGCCCGGCGAGCCAGCCCCAGCCGGCACCGAGGCCCGCCACCTCGCCGAAGTCGGCGAAGGGCAGCAGCAGCGGGATGCCGGTGGTGACCTGGACGAGGGCGACCAGATGCGGGCGGACGCCGGTGATCCGCTTGGTGACCAGGGTGGACAGGGCGTAGAGCACGGCGGCGGCCAGCGCGTAGCCGAGCCCGGCGAGGGAGGCGGTGTCGCCGGGGCGCACCCCGGAGACGAGGACGAGCCCGGCGAAGGCGACCACCAGCCAGCCCGCCTTCGTCGCCGCGATCCGCTCCCTCAGCACCAGCGCCCCGAACAGCACGAGGAAGAACGGCTGGGTGTGGTAGACGACGGTGGCCAGGGAGATGGAGGTGGCCTCGTACGCCTCGAAGAGGAACACCCAGTTGAAGACGATCAGCGCGCCGCCCAGCGCGGCGAGAGCGAACTTCTTCGGGGTGAGGCCGTGCCCGGTGAAGAAGCCGCGGGCCAGGCTGTAGACGCCGAGCGCGAGCGCCCCGAAGAGGCAGCGGAAGAACACCACCACGAACGGCGACGCGCCGGACTCGACGACGAAGACGCCGAGGGTGCCGGAGAGCACCATGGCGAGGGTCAGTTCGAGGGTTCCCCTGGTCTCGTTTCTCATGCCGTCGACGCTACGGAGCAGGGCCGTAGCCGGTCCACGGGCCAGTGGGAAGCCTTGCCGATGGGGGCATCGGCCGGGCCGATGGGGCCGGAAGCGGCCGGCCGGAATACCCCTTGGGGCCGGGGCCGTTGGCACCGGGGAACCACCCACCGGACGGAGCACATGACATGACCCTCGACGCCCCGCGCGCCCCGCACGGCCCGGACTTCTCGGACCGCTCGTTCCTCTTCGTCCTCGGCAGCTCCCGCCCGGACGGCAACTCCGAGATCCTGGCCCGCGCGGCCGCCGCCGGGCTCCCGGCCGGCGTCCCTCAGCGCTGGGTGGACCTGAACCGGCTGGACCTGCCCGACTTCCAGGACGGCCGGCACGAGGCCGGCGGTCCGCCGGCCGGCGAGACCGAGCGGATGCTGCTCGACGCGACGGTGCAGGCCACGGACGTCGTCATCGTGTCGCCCCTGTACTGGTACAGCCTGTCCGCCCAGGCCAAGCGCTATCTGGACTACTGGTCGGGCTGGCTGAACGTGCCGGGCTCCGACTTCAAGGAGCGCATGGCGGGCGGGACGCTGTGGGGCGTGACCGCACTGGCCCACGAGGAACACGTCGTCGCGGACGGCCTGGTGACCTCCCTGAGCAACTCGGCGGCGTACCTGCGGATGCGCTTCGGCGGCGTCCTGACGGGCACCGGTTCCCGCCCGGGCCGGGTGCGGGCGGACGCGGCGGCGATGACCCGCGCCGAGCGCTTCTTCCACCAGGAGGCCCCGCTCGCCCGCTTCCCGTACGAGGAGGTGGCCGTCGGCGTGTGAGTGCGCCGACGGCCTGCGCCCGACCGGTCGGTGGCCGGTCAGGAAGGGGGCGCGGGATGGCAGGCGCACCCGCACACCAGATGACGGACGCCCTGTACGCCGCTGTCCCGGGGCGCGTGGTCCCGGCAGCGGTCGTGCCGGCCCACGATGCAGCGCGGTGACCGGAACTCCGGCTCGGGCCCGGCCGCCAGGGCGTGGGTCAGCAGGGACACGCTCACCGCGTCGGCGATCTCCGGCGTCACCCACCACGCGTCCCCCGCGCGGTCGCGGTGGGGGCCGCCATGCCCGACGGCGAGCACACAGACCGAGCCCGCGCACACCGCCCGCATCGCCTCGACGACCGCGATCACGGGCCGCCGGGCCCCGCAGCGGCTCATCGGGCGGCCCCGGCGTGGATGTTCCGGCGGTCGACGTCCACCCCCACGGTGGCCAGCCACAACGCCCGCCGGCGCCTGCGCTGCACCGCCCGCGCCGAGGCGGCGGCGAGGTAGGGACGCTCCAGGGGCGACCGGCCGCCGTCGAGGAGCATCGCCTGCTCCCGGGCGTAGGGGGACCGCGGGGCGGGGACGCGGGGACGCGGCGCGGGAGCAGGCGGAGGTGCCACGGGGCGAGGCCGAGCGCCCGGCCGGGGCCGGTGCCTGCCGGTCGGTGGGAGGGTCAGAACGAGCAGCCAGATGAGCAGGTGCGCGATAGGGTTCCGCACGTCATCAACTCCTGTGTAGTTGGTGGCCATGCCCCGGGGCCGGTCGCACGGCCGCCGGGGTTTTTGTGGCTCCGACTCTATGAGCGATGTATAGCTCTGCATAGCTCAACGATGGTCCGCACAGGTATTCGATGCTTACGTTGGCCGTGTGACCGACCGAAGCCAGATCCCCGAGTTCGACCCGCAGGGCCCCCAGCTGGTCTACGTCGCCCTGGCGGACCACATCACCGCCCGCATCGCGGCCGGCGAGCTGACGCCGGGCGCCCGGCTGCCCGCCGAGCGGGACCTCGCCGAGGAGTACGGGGTCGCCTACCTGACGGTCCGCCGAGCAGCCAGAGTCCTGCGCGAGCGCGGCCTGATCCTGACCGTCCACGGCAAGGGCACGTTCGTCGCCGATCCGCTGCCGACCGACCAGGTGTGATCTTCGGCGTCCGTGGGGGAACAGTCCCCCCATGGACGACGACCACGCCCGCCGCCTGCTCCGCACCGCCCTCGACGAGGCGCGGGCCGGGCTCGCCGAGGGTGGGATCCCGATCGGCGCCGCGTTGTACGGGGCCGACGGCACGCTGCTCGGGCGAGGGCACAACCGGCGGGTGCAGGACGGGGACCCGTCGGCGCACGCCGAGACGGACGCGTTCCGGGCGGCCGGACGCCAGCGGTCGTACCGGGGGACGACGATGGTGACGACCCTGTCGCCGTGCTGGTACTGCTCCGGCCTGGTGCGGCAGTTCGGCATCTCCCGGGTGGTGATCGGGGAGGCCCGCACCTTCCACGGCGGCCACGACTGGCTCGCCGAGCACGGGGTCGACGTCCTCGTGCTCGACGATCCCGAGTGCGTCCTTCTGATGCGGGAGTTCGTCCACCGGCGGCCCGAACTGTGGAACGAGGACATCGGCGATGACTGAGGCGAGCCTTCCGACGATCGACCTCGGCCGGGACCCGGCGGATCAGCTGCCCGCCGTCGACCGCGCCCTGCGGCAGGCCGGCTTCCTGCTGGTCACCGGACACGGAGTCTCCCCCGGACTGCGGGCGGAGATCCGGAAGAGCGCCCGCGCCTTCTTCCACCTGCCCGCCGCCGTGAAGGAGCCGTACGCCGTGAAGGTCGGCGGGCGCGGCTGGCTCGGCCCCGGCGCCGAGGCCAACGGTCATGCCGAGGGCACCGCCACCCCGCCCGACCTGAAGGAGTCGCTCTCCTTCGCCGCGGAGGAGCCCACCGGCGACCCGGCGGTGGACGCCGAGTGGTTCCTGCCGAACACCTGGCCCGCCGAGGTGCCGGAACTGAGGCCGCTCGTCGAGGAGTACCTGGGCCGGATGCGGGCCCTGTCGGACCGGGTCCTGGACGTGCTGGGCCTCGCGCTCGGCGAGGGGGCCGACTTCTTCACCCGGCACACCGGCCATCCCACCTTCGGCTTCAACATCAACTGGTACCCGGGCAGGGAAAGGGTCGGAGACCCGGCGCCGGGTCAGTTCCGCATCGGCCCGCACACCGACTTCGGCACGGTCACGATCCTCGACCGGCAGGCGGGCAGGGGCGGACTGCAGCTGCACACGGAGGCGGAGGGCTGGCAGGACGCCCCGTACGACCCGGAGGCCCTCACCGTCAACATCGGCGACCTGATGGCGGGCTGGACCGGCGGCCGCTGGCGCTCCGGCCGCCACCGGGTCCTCCCGCCGCCGGCCGACGCGCCCGCCGAGGAGCTGATGTCGCTCGTCTACTTCTACGAGTGCGACCCCGGGACCACGGTGAACGGCATCGAGTCCCACGCCTATCTGCGCGCGCAGCTCGACGCGATCGCCGCCGCATAGCCGCACGACTTGCCGCCGCCTTCCCAAAAACCTGGCCGAAGCCCAACTCCCCGTCGATAATTCGTTCTTGGGGATGTGACGGGGCACGTCTGGTGGGATACGGGGGGTAGCGGGTGGAGAGGGTCCTTTACGGCCGCGAGGCGGTGCTCCACCGCACGGGGCTCGCCGCGCGACTGACCGGGCTCGGCGGCGAGGGCCTGGCCCGGGTGCCGTACGAGCACGGGGACGACCCGCCGGTCGTCGTGTTCACCGGCGGGCGCGGCCTCGGCAAGACCGCCCTGCTCAAGCAGCTCCGCAACACCTACAAAGGGGCCACCCCGCTCGCTCTGCTCGACTGCGCGCACATCGAGCCGCCCGCCGACCACGGCCCCGGCTGGACCGAGGTCACCGGCGCGCTCTCCGAGCTCGCCGTGCAGCTGTCCCCGCGGGTGACCGGGGCGAAGCCCGTGCAGTTCCCGCGGCTCTCGCTCGGTCTGGTCGCCGTCGCCTCCATCGGCTGGACGCAGGAGGACGACGAACGGGCCCAGCGCGACCTCCAGCGGCTCGGCCCGGTGCTCTCCACTGTCGACGCCACCAAGGGCGCCGCCGCCAACTGGGTCACCAAGGTGCTCAGCAAGCTCGCCGCCTCCTTCGCCGAGACCACCGCGCCGCTCGCCGGACTCCTCGCCGAGGCCACCGTCGAGACCGTCCTCGAAGAGGTCTTCGGCCGGGTCCAGCAGCGCTCCGAAGGCTTCTACGGCAGCTACCGCAACGCCGGCGGCCGCGGCAAGGCCGGGCTCCAGCAGCTCGCCGTCGACTTCGAGCAGGGCGGCCGGCGCCGCCAGGAAGCCGAGGACTTCCTCGTCGGCGCGCTCCTGGAGGACCTCGGCCAGGCGTACAAGGGCATCACCCGGGTCGGCACCCGCCGCGGCCGGCCCGTCCTGCTCCTCGACAACGCCCACGGCGAGCTCGGCCGCCGGCTGGTCGAACCGATCCTGCGCGCCCGCCACGACGGCCGGCGCGACAAGGTCGTCGTCCTCGCCACCTCCCGCGTCCGCGAACACGAGGGCATGCGCCACGCCCACCGGCTGCGGCTGCCCGAGACCGCCCACCGGGCGCCCGCCCCGCGCGGCGGGGACATCACCTCCGGCATCCTCGCCGTCGAGCTCACCCCGCTCTCCGCCGCCCAGACGCAGGCCGCCTTCGACCGCCTCGACCCCTCCGGCCGCACCCCCGCCGAGCTCGCCCGCGGCGTCCACCGGCTCACCGGCGGCCGGCCGCTCGGCGTGATGCTGCTCGCGCAGGCCGCCGCCGAGGCCCCGCGCCGCTCACGGCCCGCCCTCACCCCCGGCGCCCTGCTCGACCTGACCGTGGAGCTCCGCGAGGACGCCCGGCCCGTGCCCGTCGCCCCCGCCCTGCTCGGCGCCCTGCTCCCGCAGCCCCGCCTGGAGCCCTTCACCGTCCTGGCCGCCGCCCACGACGAGGAGTCGGCCCGGCTGCTGGCCCGCACCCGCCTGCACACCGAGTCCCGCGACGGCGACATGGCGCTCCTCGTCCGCGACGAGCTGCGCGCCGAGGACTGGCCCGAGGGCCCCGAGCACTTCGTCGCCGACCCGCTGCTGCGCGCCCTGCTGCTGCACCGGCTGCGCTTCGAGGACGCCGACCACCCGCGCCACGCCGCCTGGCGCGCCGTCCACGAGACCCTCCACCGGCACTACGAGCAGACCGGGAACATCCCGTACGAACTGCACCACGAACTGGCCCTCGGGCGGGTCGAGGACGCCGTGACCCACCTGCGGACCACCTTCCCCGAGCCCGACGTGGTGGGCTGGCTCGGCCGGCTCCGGTTCATCGCCTCCGCCCCCTATCCCCGCGACCCGCACGGCGACGGCGGCCCCGACCCGCGCCGCGCCGTCGCGCTGGGCCGGCAGGCGTCCGACCTGCCCGACGGGCTCGACGCCGAGGCGGTCGCCCTCCACCTGTCCGTACGGCGCCTGCTGCACGCCGTATGGCTGCTCACCGATCCACTCGCCCTGCCCGACGGCGAGGTGACCGAGAAGCTGGCCCACGAGCTGCGCCAGCTCTCCGGCCGCCACCTGACCGGCAACAGCCCCCTGTGGGACGCGGCCACCCACTGGCCGAGGGACATCCACGCCTGGCGCCGGCCCTCGCTGCCGCCGGGCCGCGACGAGGACGGAGTCTGAGCCGATGGCCAACCGGCTGCGCAACCGCTACCTCTACACCCCGAGACAGAAGCTCTTCGCCGCCCTGATCGCCCTCGTCGTGATCGGCGTGCCGCTGGGATACGGCATCAAGACCTGGACCACTCCGGAGGACCGTTCCTGCGCGCCGGGCGTCGAACGCCCGGCCGGCTCCGACGAGTGCATCGGCGTCAACGGCGACGGCTACGCCTTCGGCGTGCCCGAACTCGCCGAGGTCGCCGGGCTCATCGGCCGCGAGAACGCCACCCTCAAGGCCGACGAGTACGCCACCGTCGCCGTCCTCCTGCCGCTGACCTCCACCGACCCCGGCATGCGGGTCAAGGTCGTGCACGAGCTCCAGGGCGCCTACGCCCGCCAGTACCGGGCCAACCACGAGTCCAACAGCGAGACCCCGAGGATCCGGCTCGTCCTCGCCAACACCGGCAAGGGCAACGCCCACTGGAAGACCACCGTCGAGCAGCTGAAGACGATGACGGCCGCCCCGCAGCGGCTGCGTGCCGTCACCGGCGTGGCCACCTCCTCCGCCGAGGTGCGGCAGGCCGTCGCCGCCCTCACCGGCGCGGGCATCGCCGTCGTCGGCACCACGATCACCGCCGACGACCTCGCCAACGGCCCCGGGCCCGGCCACAACCGCTTCCCCGGCCTCGCCCGCGTCTCCCCCACCAACGGCGACGAGGCCAAGGCCCTCGCCCACTTCGGCGAGGTCGACGCCGCCAAGGCCATCCTCGTCCAGGACACCCGCACCGGCGACCACTACACCGACACCCTCAAGGCGGCCTTCGCCGCCTCCCTCCAAGGCGCCCCCTACGAGCCGCAGCTGTTCACCTCGCCCCCCGACCCCACCGAGGAGGGCACCACCGCCAACACCTTCCGGCAGATCACCCACCTCATCTGCGACACCCGCGCCGACACCGTCTTCTTCGCCGGCCGCCACACCCAGCTGCGCCAGTTCATCAACGCGCTCGGGGCGCGCGGCTGCGCCGAGCGCCCCTTCACCATCCTCACCGGCGACGAGGGCTCCTACCTGGGGGCCGACAGCAAGCTCAACCGCTCGGCGCTCAGGGCCCGGCTGACCGTCCGCTACGCGGCCCTGGCCCACCCGGACGCCTGGCGGCCCGCGCCGGGCCGCCCGGTGCCGGCGACGGGCGGCTCCACCGTCGCGTACGAGACCTTCCTGACGGACATCGCCCGCGCGTCGAAGCAGCCGGTCGCGCTCGCCGACGGGCAGGCGATCGTCGCGTACGACGCGATGGCGACCGCCGTCCACGCGATCCGCCAGGCCACCCCGGCCGGCGCGGCCCACCCCGAGCTCGCCGACGTCGCCAACCAGTGGCCGCAGGTGAAGGGCTCGCTGCGGGTGCAGGGCGCGAGCGGCTGGATCTGCTTGGACAACTTCGGCAACCCGTACAACAAGGCGGTGCCGATCGTGCAGCTGACCCAGGACGGCAAGCAGCGCTTCGTCGCCCTGGCCTGGCCGGAGCGCACCCCGCCGACGGCGAGCTGCCTGCCGCCGAAACGGGGCTGAGCGGCGGGGGCCGGTGCGCGGCAGGGTCAGGAGCGCACCGGCCCGTACGCGCCAGCGCCCAGGAGCGCACCGGCCCGTACGCGACCGGTGCGCGTGCGTCCCGGTGCGCGTGCGTCCCGGACGCGAGCGGCCCCGTTCGCGCCGGCCCCTACGGCACCCACTTCGGCCAGGGCGCGTCGTCCCGCGCGTACAGCTCCCGCAGCTCCTCACGGCGGTCGGCGGACCAGTCGAGCCAGTCGGTCGGCCGCCCGTCCAGCGCGTCCAGGAGCCGTTCCAGCTGCTCGTGCCAGCCGGCCAGCATGTCCAGCTTGACCTCCCGCGTCCCGCGGAACTCGGCCGTGAAACGCAGCACGGCCGACCCGGCGGCGTCCGGGCGGCCCGGTTCCAGGTGGAACCGGATCCGGCCGTGCGGCGGATCGACCGTGTACTCGGCCACGTACTCCGGGTCCCAGGCGGTCACCCGCCCCGAGGCGACGGCGTCGCTGTCGAACCGGCGCAGGGTGACGCGCCCGCCCAGCCGCGGCTCCAGCGGCTCCGCGGCGCACAGCCACTGCCGCAGGCCCTCGGGCGTGGCGACGGCGGCCCACACGCGTGCCATCGGGTGCGGCAGCTCGACCACGTACCGCAGCAGGTGCGCGTCGCCGTCGTGGGTCTCGCACCTGCCCCGCCGTATCCCGCTCGTACCTCCAGCGTGCATGTCTCCAGCGTGGCCCGGGGGCCCGCGCCCCGCCAACACGAGCGGCCGGCAGGGCTGCCCGGGTCACGCTCCGGGCTCACCCCTGGGGCTCACCCCCGGGGCGCACGCTCGGGGGCTCACACTCCGGCGTAGGAGTGCTTGCTGCTCACGAAGATGTTGACACCGTAGTAGTTGAAGAGGAAGCAGCCGAAGGCGATGAGCGCGATGTACGCGGCCTTGCGGCCCTTCCAGCCGGCCGTGGCCCGGGCGTGCAGGTACGCCGCGTAGCCGACCCAGGTGATGAAGGACCAGACCTCCTTGGCGTCCCAACCCCAGTAGCGGCCCCACGCGTCACCGGCCCAGATCGCGCCCGCGATGATCGTGAAGGTCCACAGCGGGAAGATCGCCGCGTTGACCCGGTAGGCGAACTTGTCCAGGCTGGCGGCGGCCGGCAGCCGCTCCAGGACCGAGCGCGCGAAGGCGCCGGGCTGGCCGCCGCCCGCGAGCTTGTTCTCGTACGCGTCCCGGAACAGGTACAGCAGGGTGGCGACGGCGCCCAGGTACAGGACGGCGCCGCAGAAGATGGCGGTGGAGACGTGGATCCACAGCCAGTACGAGTGCAGGGCGGGGACCAGCTGGTCGCTGTCGGTGTAGAGCCAGGTGGTGGCCACGCCGAGGTCGAGCAGGACGGTCGTCACCAGCGGCAGACCGATCCAGCGGACGTTCTTCTTGAACAGCAGGAAGCCGAGGTACACGCCGACCGCCACCGTGGAGAAGGTGGTGGAGAACTCGTACATGTTGCCCCAGGGGGCCCGCTGCACGGACAGCGCGCGGGTGACCACGCCGGCCGCCTCGACGAGGAAGCCCAGCGCGGTCAGGGAGACCGCGATCCGGCCGTACAGGTCGCCCTTGACGGTGCCGCCGGCCGCGCCGGGGCCGTCCGGGACGTCCCGGGCGCCGGCCGCGGAACGGGTGACCACCTTCGGCTTGTCGAGGACGGCGGTGCCGCCGCCCGCCGTCGTGCCCCGCACGGTCACGGCGGGGGCCGCGGCGGTGTCCGGCCGCGTGAGCGCGGCGGCGGTGCGGCCGACCTTGCTGCGGCTGCCGAGCACCCACTCGGCGATGTGGGCGAAAAAGGCCAGCGTGTAGACGGCCATGGACGAGTAGATGAGCGTGTTGCTCATCTGCGCCAGGCTCTCGTTGGTCGCGGCGGCGAGGATCACTTCTCAGCCCCTTCGGACTCTTCGGCAGGTTCTTCTGCGGGTTCCGGCGCGGTCGGCGCCTCGGTGTGGAGCGTGGCCGCGAGCTCGGCCAGCTCCTCGGGCAGCCGGGCGGACTCGCTCCGGCCGAGGCCCGCCATCTCGACGACGGTGACGCCGTCGGCCCCCTTCACGGCCCGCACCCAGATCCGGCGCCGCTGGATGAACAGCGAGGCGGCGAGTCCGGTGATGGCGGCGATCGCGCCCGCGAGGGCGAGGCCGTTGCCGGGCTGCTGGGAGATCTGGAAGCTCGCCCACTCCTTGATCTCCTTCTCGAAGGTGACCGAGCCGGCGCCGTTCGGCAGTGTCATGGTCTCGCCCGGCAGGAGCCGGTTGGCCTTGCCGGTGCCGCCCTCGACCGCGAACTGCTTCATCTTCGAGGTGTCGAGCTGGTACACGTTCTGCGGCAGACCGGAGTCGACGCGCAGGTCGCCGTGGTAGCCGGTGAGCGCCAGGACGGGGAAGTCGAGGGCGGGGAACTGGGAGAACATCGTGCCCTTGCCCGCGCCCGCGAAGGTCGGCACGAAGAACGCCTGGAAGCCGAGCTGTTCCTTCTTGCCGGACGGGTCGCGGTAGCCGTCCATCACCTTGAGCGCGCCGGTCGAGGTGATGTTGTTGTCGATCGGCAGCAGCGGTACGGGGCCGCTGCTGACGACCTTGCCGCGGCCGTCGCGCACGGTGATGACCGGTGCGTAGCCGTGGGCGATCAGATAGACCTTGGAGCCGCCGACCTGGAGCGGCTCGTTGACGCGGATGACGGCCTTCTTGTCCGGGCCGCCGTTCTCGGCGTAGGTGACGGCCGCCTCGAAGGTGCGGGGGGTGCCGCGCTGGGGGCCGTTCTTCTCGTACGTGCCGGTGAAGCTGTCCAGGCTGAAGCTGAACGGGGCCAGGTCCTCGGTGGAGAACTGGGAGCCGGACTTGAAGTCGTCGTACTGGGTGAGCGTGTTGGAGAAGCCGTCGCCCTCGACGATCAGCTTGCCGCCCTCGGACTTGTAGAGCTGTCCGACGGCGAAGGCCACGAGGATGACGATCAGCGCCACGTGGAAGAGCAGGTTTCCGGTCTCGCGCAGATAGCCCTTCTCGGCGGCGACGGCGTCACCTGCCACATGGGCGCGGAAGCGGCGTCCCCTGAGCATCGCGAGGGCGGCCTCGCGGACCTGCTCGGGCTCGCTCGCGGTGCGCCAGGTCGTGTAGGCCGGCAGCCGGGTGAGCCGCTTGGGGGCGCCCGGCGGGCGGCCGCGGAGCTGGCCGACGAACTGCCAGGTGCGGGGCACGATGCAGCCGATGAGCGAGACGAACAGCAGGATGTAGATCGCGGAGAACCACACCGAGCCGTAGACGTCGAAGAGCTGGAGCTTCTCGTAGACCGGCGTGAGGGTCTCGTGGGCGTCCTTGAACTGCTGGACCTTCAGCTCGTCCGCGCTGGTCTGCGGGATGAGCGAGCCGGGGATCGCGCCGAGCGAGAGCAGGAACAGCAGGATCAGGGCGACCCGCATGGAGGTCAGCTGCCGCCAGAACCAGCGGATCCAGCCGACCGGGCCGAGGACGGGGCCGCCGACGGCGCCGCCACCGGAGTCGGAGCCGTCCTCGCGTGGCGCGGTGGACAGCCGGTCGCCGGCCTCGCCGATGTCGTGCGTGTCAGTTTCGGTCTTGCTCATCTCGACAACTCTCAGATCCCCACCGTGAAACCGCTGGACCAGCCCTGCATCGTGGACACCATGCTGTCCCACGCACCTGTGAGGAGCAGAACGCCGGTGAGGATCATCATCCCGCCGCCGGTCCGCATCACCCACGTGTAGTGCTTCTTCACCCAGGCGAACGCGCCGAGCGCCTTGCGGAAGGCGACGGCGGTGAGCACGAACGGCAGCCCGAGGCCGAGACAGTACGCGACGGTCAGCAGCGCGCCGCGGCCGGCACTGGCCTGCTCGGCGGCGAGCGCCTGCACGGAGGCGAGGGTGGGGCCGATGCACGGGGTCCAGCCGATGCCGAAGAGCGCGCCGAGCACGGGCGCGCCGACGAGGCCGGTGACGGGCTTCTTGTGGAAGCGGAACTCGCGCTGGGTGAACCAGGGCATGAGGCCGAGGAAGAAGACGCCCATGGCGATCATGAGGATGCCGAGGACGGTGGTCAGGACCTCCCGGTGCGCCTGGAGCGTCCAGCCGAAGTAGCCGAAGAGGGCGCCGCCGGAGACGAAGACCGCGGAGAAGCCGAGCACGAACAGCCCGGCCCCGGCGACCATCCGGCCGCGGCGGGCCTCGGCGAGGTCGGTGCCGGTGACGCCGGTCACGTAGCTGAGGTAGCCGGGGACCAGGGGCAGGACGCACGGGGAGAAGAAGGAGACGAGTCCTCCGAGCACGGCGATGGGCAGGGCGAGCAGGAGCGCTCCGCTGAAGACCGTCTCGTTCACGTCACTTCTCCGCGACGAGCGGGTCGATCATGGACTTCAGCTTCGCCTCGTCGAGCGCCATGAGGGACCGCGCGGCGATCTTGCCGTCCTTGTCGAGCACGATGGTGGACGGGATGGACTGGGGCGGCAGGGAGCCCTTGGGGAACCCGTGGAGGACGATCTTGCCCATGGGGTCGTAGAGGCTCGGGTACGTGATGCCGTAGTCCGCCTCGAAGGCGATCGGCTTGTCCTTGGCGGAGTCGCGGGTGTTGAGGCCGACGAACTCGACGCCCTTGGCCTTGTACTCCTTGGAGACCTTCGCGAAGTGCGGCGCCTCGGCCCGGCAGGGGCTGCACCAGGAGCCCCACAGGTTGAGGACGACGACCTTGCCCTTGAGGTCGGCGACGTCGAGGTGCTCGCCGTCGAGGGTCTCGCCGGCGATCTTCTTCGGGGCCTGGCGCTCGCCCTTGGCGACGGTGGCGATACCGCCCGTGTTGGTCACGAAGTTGGTGTCGCCGCCGCCGCCCGACTTGCCCTTGGAGTCGGAGCTGCAGGCGGTCAGCGCGAGCGCGGCGGCCAGGGCTCCGGCCGTGAGCAGGGCGCGGCGGGGTGCGCGGCTAGGACTCATGTGAAAAGTTTCGCATGGGCGTTTCGCCGATCTTGGGCACCCCCCTACGTGCCCGTAACGCCCCTTGTCAAGATCGGTTAAGCCGGGCACGGCTACGCGGGGCGGAGAAAGGCGTTCCAGCCGCCGGCCGGGGACTCGCCGACCCCCAGCGTACGGAGCCTGGCGAGGATCTTCGGGTCCTGGACGTCCAGCCAGTCCACGAACTGGCGGAAGGAGACCAGCCGGACGTCCTTCTTGCCGGCCATGCCCTTCAGGGCCTCCTCGACGGCGTCCATGTAGATGCCGCCGTTCCACTGCTCGAAGTGGTTGCCGATGTAGAAGGGGGCGCGGTTGGACTCGTACGCGCGCCGGAAGCCGGCCAGGTAGGCCTCGGTGGCCTGCTTGCGCCAGCCGGGATAGCGCGAGGGCATGCCCTTGGTCGAGTTCTTCGACTGGTTGGCGAGCATGTTGTAGTCCATCGACAGGACCTCGAAGGAGCGGCCGGGGAAGGGTATGGCCTGCAGCGGCAGGTCCCATATGCCCTGGCGCTTGACCGGCCAGGTCTGGCGGCCGCCGGGCGAGCTGGCGTCGTAGCGCCAGCCGAGGCGCTTGGCGGTGGGCAGCAGCTTGTCCTGGCCGAGCAGGCAGGGGGTGCGGCCGCCGATGAGCTCCTTGGTGTAGTCGAAGGGCAGCGGGTCGAGGTCGGTCCAGCCGCTGTGGGTCTTCCACCGGGTGACGAATCCGACGGCCTGGTCGATCTCGTTCTGCCAGTCGGCGGGTGTCCAGTGGGCGACGGAGCCGGAGCCGCCGCAGAAGTGGCCGTTGAAGTGGGTGCCGATCTCGTGGCCTTCGAGCCACGCCTGGCGGACGTACTTCAGGGTGTCCTTGATGTGGTCGTCGGTGAGGTAGCCGATATCGGAGGCGCCGGCGCGGTTGTTCGGCGGGCGGTAGAGGTGCTTCTTCGACTCGGGCAGGAGATAGATGCCGGAGAGGAAGAACGTCATCGCCGCGTCGTGGGCCTTGGCCAGTTCGAGGAAGCGCGGGAAGAGACCGTTGCCGACCTCGCCGGCGCCGTCCCAGGAGAAGATCACGAACTGCGGCGGGGTCTGGCCGGGTTCGAGCGGCACGGGGGCGTCGGGCTGGTGCGGCTGCTTGCCGGTGTCGGCGGTCGAGCCGTCGCCGATCGGCCGGCCCGCGTCCTGGGTGGGGGTGGCGGGGGCGGTCGGACGGCCCGTGGCGTCACCGCCCTTGCCGGGCCCGGAGGGCCCCGCCTTGCCCTGGTCGTCACCGCCGCAGGCGGCCAGCCCCAGGGCCGCGGCGGCGCCGACCCCCGCCCCGAGCAGACTCCTTCGATTGATCCCGCGCATGACATCCCCATTCGCGCTGACACATGACCCGAACATCATCCAAACCGACAATGAGTGAGATGCGGGGAGGAACACGGAGGTTCCAGGAATTCGCACAGAAATTTCAAGGGGCGGCCGGACGTCTCACGATCGTCCGACCGCCCCTGGGGGTCTTCTACTCCCGGTCCGGGCCCGGCGTCTACGCCCCGGACCGGATCCGTCGCCTCCGCCTCGGCGGGCGGACGCGGCTACGCCCCGAAGGCCTTCGCCTTCCCCTTCACCGGCTTGGCGCCCGCGCGCAGGTGCGCCGGCACGAGGTCCAGGGCCGGCTCGCTGTAGCCGACCGACACGATCCTGTCGCCCTGGTACGTGAACGTGGTCAGCGAGGCCAGCGTGCACTGCCGGCGCCGCGGGTCGTGCCACAGCCGGCGCTTCTCCACGAAGCTGCGCACGATCCAGATCGGCAGCTGGTGGCTCACGCACACCGCCTCGTGTCCGCGGGCCGCGTCCTTCGCCGCGTCCAGCGCAGCCATCATCCGCACCACCTGCTCGATGTACGGCTCGCCCCAGGACGGCCGGAACGGGTTGGTGAGGTGCTTCCAGTTGCCCGGCTTGCGCAGCGCCCCGTCCCCGACGCCGAAGGTCTTGCCCTCGAAGACGTTGCCCGCCTCGATGAGCCGCTCGTCGGTGACCAGTTCCAGGCCGTGGGTCTTGGCGATCGGCGCCGCCGTCTCCTGCGCCCGCTCCAGCGGGGAGGCGACGACCCGGGTGATGTCCCGGCCCGCCAGGTGCTCGGCGACCCGGTCGGCCATCTGCCGGCCCAGCTCCGACAGGTGGTAGCCGGAGCGCCGGCCGTACAGGATCCCGTCGGGGTTGTGCACCTCGCCGTGCCGCATCAGGTGGACGACGGTGATGTCGCTCGCCCCGCCCGCCGTGGCGTTCTCGCTCATGCGGTCGCCTCCGCGGCGGCACGGGCGGCGGCCGGCAGGGCGGCGGCGATCCGCTCCACGGCGCGCTCGTCGTGCGCGGCGGACACGAACCAGGACTCGAAGGCCGACGGCGGCAGGTAGACGCCGTCCGCCAGCATCGAGTGGAAGAAGGCGTTGAAGCGGAAGGCTTCCTGCTTCTTGGCGTCCTCGTAGTCGCGGACCTCGGTGGAGGTGAAGAAGACCGAGAACATGTTGGACGCGGTCTGCAGCCGGTGCGCCACGCCCTCCTTGGCCAGCGCCTCGGTGACCAGGCCCTGGATCTCCTTCGAGACCGCGTTCACCTTCTCGTACGCGGCCTCGTCGAGCAGCCTCAGCTGCGCGAGCCCGGCGGCGGTGGCGACCGGGTTCCCGGAGAGGGTGCCCGCCTGGTAGACCGGTCCGGCCGGGGCGAGGTGGCCCATCACGTCGGCGCGACCGCCGAAGGCCGCCGCCGGGAAGCCGCCGCCCATGACCTTGCCGAAGGTCATCAGGTCCGGCTTCACGCCGTCGATGCCGTACCAGCCGGCCCGCGAGGTGCGGAAACCGGTCATGACCTCGTCGGAGATGAACAGGGCGCCGTTCTTCGCGCAGGCGTCCTTCAGGCCCTGGTTGAAGCCCGGCTGCGGCGGGACGACTCCCATGTTGCCCGGCGACGCCTCGGTGATCACACAGGCGATCTCGCCCGGGTGGCGGTGGAACGCCTCCTGCACCGCCTGGAGGTCGTTGTACGGCAGCACGATGGTGTCCCCGGCCTGCGCGCCCGTCACACCGGGCGTGTCGGGCAGGCCGAAGGTCGCCACACCGGAGCCGGCCGCGGCGAGCAGCGCGTCCACGTGGCCGTGGTAGCAGCCGGCGAACTTGATCACCTTGGCGCGGCCGGTGAAGCCGCGGGCGAGGCGGATCGCCGACATCGTCGCCTCGGTGCCGGAGGACACCAGACGCACCTGCTCGACCGGCTCGATCCGGGCGACGATCTCCTCGGCGAGCGCCACCTCGCCCTCACCCGGCGTACCGAACGAGGTTCCGCGCGCCACGGCCTCCTGCACCGCCGCGGTCACCTCGGGGTGCGCGTGCCCGAGGATCATCGGCCCCCAGGAGCAGACCAGGTCGACGTACTCGCGACCGTCCGCGTCGGTGAGGTACGGACCGGTACCGGACACCATGAACCGGGGCGTACCGCCCACGGCCCGGAAGGCTCGCACCGGAGAGTTCACGCCGCCGGGCGTCACAAGGGAGGCGCGGTCGAAAAGCGTCTGTGAGACTGGGGCTTCGTATGAATACGGCACTGTGATCCTGACCTGCGAGTACGACGTCGGGTACGGAGGAGCGGACGGAAGAGGACGGGGAAGGGCGGGGAAGAGGGACGGGGACGGGTGAGGACGGTGTGGGCATCCTGTGGACTACACCAGGGCGTTCGTCCTCCGCGTCTGCGAAACTGGGGCGTCATAGGGATGGCTCACGGAATCCATGGTGTCAGAGGCCACGGCGATCTTGCGGACAGGTGTTTCACCGCACGAGCGCGGGGGAGGTCACTGGCACGATGATCGGACCGCGCGGTCGGACGCGCGGACGTGCGGTCTGGAACAGCAGTCGGGTGGAGATATGCATCGCGGTGGCGGACCGGGCGAGGGGACTGACGACCTGGGTCCCGAGCCTGTCCGGCGGGGGAGGCACCGGCGCCGGAGGACGGAAGAACCGAGGGCGAACGAGCCGAGGACGGGCGGCGAGCCGAAGCCGGCCGACCCCCGGCCCGAGCCGCGCGCACCGGAGCCCCGGGCCGCCGAGGCGCGTGCTGCCGACGCCCGGCCCACGGACCGGGCCGCCGACTCCCGTGCCGCGGACCCCCGGGCCGCTCCCGACGCGCCGGCCGGGGAGCCGGACCAGGACGCGTCGTCCCGCGTGGCCAGGTCCCGGGCCCGCCGCGCCCGCGCCCACGAGGCCGGTCCGGCCGAAGGCCCGCCGCAGGGCGGCGCGAGCGGGGTGAGTGGCCTGGGCGGTCTGGGCGGCCTGGGCGGCCTGGGCGGCCTGGGCGGTCCGGGTGACGCGAGCACGGGAAGCGCCGCGGGCGGCGGCAACGGCGGAAGGGGCCGACTGGGGGTGACGTACAAGTACTTCGGCGCGCCCGACGGAGCGACGGCGGCGCGCGTCCCGATCTCGATGCGCCCCGAGGAGCTCGGCGGCGACGAGCTCGGCATGGGCGGCATGTTCACCAAGATCAAGCCGGAGACCATAGCCGCGATGGTCCTCACCGGCATCCAGGGCATGCCCCTGCACAAGGTCCCCCCGCTCGAACTGGTCGTCCTGCACCCGGACTACGCCGTGGTGAAGCTGCCCATGACCGTGGTCGACCCGCTGCGCGGCATCGGCGAGGAGTCGGTCGGCGCCGCCGCCTTCATCTGGTCCACGGTCCCCGACCGCGGCGGCCCGCAGGACGCCTTCAACGTGTACCAATTGCTCCACGAATGGCAGGACTTCAGCCACCGCCTGCACGAGGCGGGACACCAGCCGTACTGCCTCGTGTGGCCGTGAGCGGGCCCCCGCCGCACGAGCCCTGAACGGGTCCTCCGCACGGGCCACCGCACGAGCCGCTGAACGGGCCCTCCGCCGCCCTCCGTAGGCGTTTCACCGCACTTCCGGTGCTCATAAGTGATGAAGTGAGACAAATCGGATGTGATGTGCGGGTACGAGGGAAGGACCACCCTGTGGTGAGCGGCAGCACGGTGCGCCCCATGCAGATCGGCGAGGTCGCGGCACGGACGGAACTGTCCCTGCGCACCATCCGCCAGTACGAGGACAGCGGCCTCGTCGTCCCGTCCGCGGCCTCGGAGGGCGGCTTCCCGCTCTACACGGACGCCGATGTGGCCCGCCTGATGGTGATCCGCCGGATGAAGCCCCTCGGCTTCACGCTCGACGAGACCCGTGACCTCCTCACCGCCGTGGACCGCCTCGCCGCCGACGTCCCGGACACCCCGGGCGAACTCGACCCGGCCGCCCGCGCCTCCCTCGTCGCCCGGGTCCGCTGCTACGAGCAGGCCGCCGCCGAACGCGTCGCCGAACTCCGCGCCCAGCTGGCCCGGGCGGAGGAGTTCGCGCACTCGCTGCGGGCCCGCCTTCCGTAGCCGCGCGACTCCCGGCCCCTCACCCCTCACCCCGCACCGTCCGGCCGGTCCACGGAGTCACCGCTGTGCGGGTGACAGCTGCTCCTCCCGGCCCTCGTCCTCCAGCGCCGCCGCCAGGTCCTGGAAGAACCGGGCGAAGGCGGCCGGGCTGGGCGGGGTCTCCGGGTTCCAGGGGACCAGCCGGGCGCCCGCCGGCACCGCGTGCGGCGGCACCGCGTTGGTCCGGCTGTCGAAGAGCACCAGGTCCGGGCCGAGCCCGACGGCGTGCTCCCAGTCGGTGGTCAGCCAGCTCGCGCCGGGACCCGGCCCCGGGTCGACGAACCGGACACCGAGCTCCGCGAGCCGGGCCAGCTCCGGCCAGGCGTGCGGGCGCGCGAGGTGCACCTGCTCCGGGCCGGCGCCGGACAGCGCGAGGACGCTCACGCCGGTCCGCCCGGCCGCGGCCCGCACGGACGCCTCCGCGTCGCCCAACCGCCCGGCGCTCCCGCCGCCGTTCGCGCCCAGCGCCCCCGCGAGCGCACCGAAACGGTCGACGATCGCCGCCAGCGGCAGCTCACCGCCGACGGACAGCGCGACCAGCGGCACCCCCAGCCGCTCGGCGAGCGCCCCGTCCACCGCGTACGGGCTCTTGCCGTCGTACGTCACGTCCACGATCAGGTCGACGCCGCCCAGCTCCCGGATCCGCGCCTCGGTCAGGTTCCGCTCCAGGCTCCCGCCGGGGCCGAGATAGGGCACGCCCGACGCCGCGAGACCGCTCGCCTTGACCGGGTCGAGCAGATCGGCGTCGTGCCCGGAGCCGTAGACCGCGACCGGTCGTACCCCCAGGTCGAGCAGGGCCGCCCCGGCCCGTACGTAGGCCACCACCCGTTCCGGCCGGCGCGCGGCCGTGAGGTCCGTGCCCAGGTCGTCCGTGAACGCCCAATCCCCGGGACCGCCCGTACCATCCGCACCGCCCGCACCGCCGGTACCGGTCGCGCCGCCCGTACCGCCCGCGCCCTTCTCCTCGCCCGCCCCGCCCGTGCCCTTCGCGTCCGTCATGCGGCTGCTCCTCCCGGCCGGAAAGCTCCCTCTCCCCGCCCACCTTGAAGCGCCTGCCCGACCCGCACAAGAGGGCCTGCCCGCCCCCGCCGGGCCCGACCCGCCCGCTGCGCCGGGGCGTTGTCGGACCCCGGGCCTAGGGTGTGGCCATGGACACGGGCGGCGAGACGGATGGCGGGCCAGGCGGTGGGGCGGTCCGCCTGGAGGCGTGGTCAGCGGACGACTTCGGCCTGCTCCAGGCGGTGAACTCACCGGAGTTGACGGCCCATCTGGGCGGCCCGGAGAGCGAGGAGCGGTTGCTCGCGCGGCAGCGGCGGTACGAGGCGCTGAGCGCCGACGCCGATCGCCCGGGGGGCATGTTCCGCATCGTGCTGCTGCCGGAGGGCACGGCGGCGGGCAGCATCGGCTTCTGGGAGAGCGCGTGGGAGGGGGAGCCGGTGTACGAGACGGGGTGGACGGTGCTGCCCGGCTTCCAGGGCCGGGGCGTGGCGACCGCCGCCACGCGCGCGGTGGTGGAGCGGGCGCGGGCCGAGGGCCGGTTCCGTCACCTCTACGCCTTCCCGTCGACGGACAACGGCCCTTCGAACGCGGTGTGCCGCAAGGCCGGCTTCACCCTCCTCGGGGAGCGGGACTTCGAGTACCCGCCGGGCCGGCCGATGCGCTGCAACGCCTGGCGGCTCGCCCTCACCGCGGAAGGGGCTGCTCCGGCAGGGACTTCAGTTCCCGGGTGAAGTGGAAGGCGGCGATGTCGAAGCGCTCCCGCAGGTAGAAGCGGTGGGCTCCGGTGCGGTGGGTACCGGAGTCCAGGCTGAGCTCGTAGCAGCCGGCCTCCCGGGCGTGCGCTTCCAGGTGCGCGATCAGGGCGTGTCCGACACCGGTGGAGCGGGCCGTCTCCCGGGTCACCAGGTCGTCCACGTACAGCTTCTTCACCGAACTCGTGTTGACGACGATCCGCCAGCCGGCCGCTCCGACGCAGACGCCGTCGGTTCCGTCCGTTCCGCTGTCCGCTCCGTCGACGGCCGGGGCGTCGGCGAACGCGGCGCTGAAGCGCAGTCCCTGCGCGTGTCCGTTCGCGTAGACCTCGCGGAAGAGTTCCGGCGTGAGGTGGGGGCGCAGTTCGCGCAGGACGGGCAGGAGCCGGCTCTCCAGGCGCGGGTCGCCGGGCGCGAGGTCGATGATCTTCATGCCGGGACCGTACCGTGCGGCCGGCCGCCCGCCCGGGGCGGGCCGCGGGTGCGCGGAGGGGGCGGGTGGAACGGCCGGGGCGTGGCAGCGGAATTGCCTGGCCGCCCCGGCGCACCGGGTGCCATCCTGTGTGCGTGAACGGACCGGAGATCCAGATCAGTTTCGCCCCGGGCCTGCGGCTCTTCGTCCCGGCGGAGCGGCGTGCGGGCCGCACGTCCGTGGCGACCGACGGCGTCTCGTCGCTCGGCCATGTGGTCGAGTCGCTGGGCGTGCCGCTGACCGAGGCGGGGCGGCTGCTGGTGGACGGACGGCCGGTGGACCCCTCGCACGTCCCCTCGGCCGGCGAGACGGTCGAGGTGGAGGCCGTCGTGCGCCCCCAGCCGGTCCCGGGTGCCCCGCTGCGCTTCCTCCTCGACGTACACCTCGGGACCCTGGCGCGCCGGCTCCGGCTGCTCGGCGTGGACGCGGCGTACGAGAGCGAGGACATCGGCGACCCGGCCCTGGCCGCGCTGTCGGCGAAGGAGCGCCGCGTGATGCTGTCCCGGGACCGCGGGCTGCTGCGCCGCCGGGAGTTGTGGGCGGGTGCGTACGTCTACAGCGACCGGCCCGAGGAGCAGCTGCGGGACGTGCTCGAACGCTTCGCGCCGCCGCTCGCGCCCTGGACCCGCTGCACGGCGTGCAACGGGCGGCTCGCGGACGCCGACAAGGACGCGGTGCGCGAGCAGTTGGAGAAGGGCACGGAGAACACCTACGACGTCTTCGCCAGGTGCACCGACTGTGCCCGGGTGTACTGGCGGGGCGCCCACCACGCCCGCCTGGAGGCGATCGTCACGGACGCGGTGCGCGAGTTCGGCGGCGCGGCCGCCCGCTGAGGGGTGAGGGGGTCCGCGGGCGCCGGGACGCGCCGCGGGCCGTGCGCGGACGTACGCCGCCGCGGGTCGCCGGCGCCGGCCGTCGCGGGGTCTACGGCGCCTGGGCGGTCAGGTAGCGCTGCACGGTCGGCGCGAGCCACGCCTCGATCTCCTCGCGGGACATCTCCACGAGCGGCGGCAGGCGCAGCACGTAGCGGGTGAGCGCCATGCCGAGGATCTGGGAGGCGACGAGGCCGGCCCGGCGCGGCGCGTCGGCGGGGTCGGGGCACAGGCCCGCCGTGATCGGCCCGAGCTGCTCGGCGAAGACCGCCCGCATCCGTTCGGCCCCGGCCTCGTTGGTGACGCCGACCCGCAGGAGCCCGGTCAGGACCTCGTCGCGCTCCCAGCGGTCGAGGAAGTGCGCGACGAGCGTGGCACCGGCGTGCCGTGCGGGCAGCGCGCCGAGCTCCGGGAGCTCCAGCTCGAAGGTGGAGGCGGCGGCGAAACACCGGCCTCCAGGACGCCGCCAACCTCTCCTGGAAACTCACCGCCGTCCTGCGCGGCGAGGCCCCCGACCCCGACGCCCTCCTCGACAGCTACCAGGCCGAACGACACCCGATCGGCACCCTGGTCCTGCGCAGCAGCGGCACCCTGATCCGCCTCGCCATCGCCCACACCCCCCTCCAGCGAGCCGTCCGCACCGTGGCCACCCGACTCCTCGGCGCCCTCCGCCCCGCCGTGGACCGCGTCGTCGGCCAGATCAGCGGCATCGGCCTCTCCTACGGCCCCACGGCCCGCCGCGCCCCCGACCACGACCTGCGCGAAGGCCGGCTCTACGAACTCCTCCGCGAGGGCGAATTCGTCCTCATCGCCCCCGACGGCGCCAGCCCGGCCCTGCCCCCCACGGCCCCCGTCTCCCCCACCCGGGCGGTACGGGCCACCTGGGCCGACCCCGCGCGCCGCGACACCCTCCTCGTCCGCCCCGACGGCTACACCGCCCCCCTCCACACCTGAGAGCCCGCTCAGAAGACGTACGGGTCACCGGTCGCCAGGACGAGCACACGGTGCCGGTCGTTGCGCGGGTTGCCGTCGGCCACCCCGTCCCGCCACACGGTCCGGATGTCCACGGTCAGCTCCTCCGGCCGGCCCGCCGTCCGCAGATCCAGCGCCAGCTCACCGACCGCACCGGCCGCCCGCAGCTCACCCGTACGACACGACACCACCCGGTCACTGCTCCACAGACACGCCGGAGGCAACACCTGCCCGCCCGCCATCGGCTCCGAGAAGGCGAGCCGCACCGTCGCCTCCGGCACGTGCGACGGCCCGTGGTTCTCGCTGACCAGCCACACACCGATCCGCCCGTCCCACAGCGAGACATGGCCGTGGTGGGCCAGGTCCGCCTCCGCCGGCGCGGCGACGGCCGAGGAGGTACCGGTCACCAGGGCAGCCGTCAGGGCCGCGCCGAGCAGCGCCTTGCGCATCACAGTCATGCCCCGAAGATACCCATAACGACCCATATCTTCTGACTATCCGTCAGTCGCGTGTCCCCGTGCCACCCTGCCTCCATGCTCATCGCCCGCTCCGCCGCCCTCTTCACCCTCGCCGCCCTCTTCGAGATCGGCGGCGCCTGGCTCATCTGGCAAGGCGTACGCGAACACCGCGGCTGGATCTGGATCGGCACCGGCGTCCTGGCCCTCGGCGTCTACGGCTTCGTCGCCACCCTCCAGCCCGACGCCCACTTCGGCCGCATCCTCGCCGCCTACGGCGGGATCTTCGTCGCGGGCTCCCTCGCCTGGGGCATGATCGCCGACGGCTACCGCCCCGACCGCTGGGACATCACCGGCGCCCTCGTCTGCCTCGCCGGCATGGCCGTCATCATGTACGCCCCCCGCGGCCACTGACCCGACCCCGCCCTATCCTGACCAGGCCACCGCGACCACCGACCCCACGCGCCAGGAGCACGCCATGACCGCCGCCGGTACCCCCATCGCCGTCGTCACCGGAGCCAGCAGCGGCATCGGCGCGGCCACCGCCCGACAGCTCGCCGCCGCCGGCTACCGCGTGGTCCTCACCGCCCGCCGCAAGGACCGCGTCGAAGCCCTCGCCGCCGAGATCAACGAAGCCGGCCACCAGGCGACCGCCTATCCCCTCGACGTCACCGACCGCGCCGCCGTCGACGAGTTCGCCACCGCCTTCCGCACCCTCGCCGTCCTCGTCAACAACGCCGGCGGCGCACTCGGCGCCGACCCCGTCGCCACCGGCGACCCCGACGACTGGCGCCGCATGTACGAGGTCAACGTCATCGGCGCCCTCAACGTCACCCAGGCCCTGCTTCCCGCCCTCACGGCGAGCGGCGACGGCACCGTCGTCGTCGTCTCCTCCACCGCCGGCCACGCCACCTACGAGGGCGGCGCCGGCTACGTCGCCGCCAAGAACGGCGCCCGCGTCCTCGCCGAAACCCTCCGCCTGGAAATCGTCGGCACCCCCGTCCGCGTCATCGAGATCGCCCCCGGCATGGTCAAGACCGAGGAATTCGCCACCACCCGCTTCCGCGGCGACACCGACAAGGCCGCCAAGGTCTACGCCGGCGTCCCCGAACCCCTCACCGCCGACGACGTCGCCGACACCATCACCTGGGCCTGCACCCGCCCCCCGCACGTCAACATCGACCTCCTGGTCGTCCGCCCCCGCGCCCAGGCCAGCAACACCAAGGTCCACCGGGAACTCTGACCGTTCGGGCGCCCGAGGCCGACGCCCCCCACCTCGCGGAGCCCGGGTCTCAGCCCTTCACGCAGACGACCTGCTTCAGCTTCGCCACCACTTCGACCAGGTCCCGCTGCCGTTCGATGACCTGCTCGATCGGCTTGTAGGCGCCCGGGATCTCGTCCACCACGCCCGAGTCCTTCCGGCACTCCACGCCCCGGGTCTGCTCCTCCAGGTCCCGCGTCGAGAAGCGGCGCTTCGCCGCGCTGCGGCTCATCCGGCGGCCCGCGCCGTGCGAGGCGGAGTTGAAGGAGGCCGCGTTGCCGAGCCCCTTCACGATGTACGAACCCGTCCCCATGGAGCCCGGGATGATCCCGTACTCCCCGGAGCCGGCCCGGATCGCACCCTTGCGCGTGACGAGCAGGTCCATCCCCTCGTACCGCTCCTCCGCCACGTAGTTGTGGTGGCAGGAGATCACCGGCTCGAAGGCCACCTTCGCCTTCCGGAACTCCCGGCGGATGACCTCCTGGAACAGCGCCATCATGATCGCCCGGTTGTACTTGGCGTACTCCTGAGCCCAGAACAGGTCATTCCGGTACGCCGCCATCTGCGGCGTGTCCGCGACGAACACCGCGAGATCACGGTCGACCAGGCCCTGGTTGTGCGGAAGCTTCTGCGCCACACCGATGTGGTGCTCGGCGAGCTCCTTGCCGATGTTCCGGGAGCCGGAGTGCAGCATGAGCCACACCGAACCGGATGAATCGATACAAAGCTCTACGAAATGATTGCCCTGCCCGAGGCTTCCCATCTGCTTCTCGGCGCGGGAGCGGCGGAACTTCACCTGATCGGCGACCGTGTCGAACCTGGACCACAGGTCGCTCCACCCCGCCGTCGGGAACTGGTACAGCCGCCCGGGATCCACCATCTCCCGGTGCATGCCGGCACCCACCGGAATCGCCTGCTCGATCTTGGACCGCAGGCGCGACAGATCCCCCGGCAGGTCGTTCGCCGTCAGCGACGTCTTGACCGCCGACATGCCGCAGCCGATGTCCACGCCGACCGCCGCCGGGCACACCGCGCCCTCCATCGCGATCACCGAACCGACCGTCGCACCCTTGCCGTAGTGCACGTCCGGCATGACCGCCAGGCCCTTGATCCACGGCAGGGTCGCCGTGTTCTGGAGCTGTCGCATCGCGCCGTCCTCGACGGACGACGGGTCCGTCCACATCCGGATCGGCACCTTCGCGCCCGGTACCTCCACGTACGACATACCTACCCACTTCCCCCAGAAAGTCCGATAACGCAAAAACCGGAGCCAAAGCCCGTACAGGTGACTGCGGACCGGCATCAACGGCCATGCGTGCGATACACATTGTGTTCACCGCGCCCCTTGGGGCAGCAAACAGTTTTTCGGGGGATTCCTCCGGGAGAAGGGAGCCTGGGATCGTGCAGCGCAAGGCGTACGCAACCGGTCGATCCGGGTCCGCGGTCCTCTCGGCGGCGGCCCTCGCCCTGGGGCTCGGGATGGGCCTGACGGCCTGCTCCTCCGGCGCGGCCGTGGACACCGAGGCCGTCGACTCGAAGGCGGGTCCGGCGGCTCCCGCCGCGCCTCCCGGTCGTTACCGGACGCTTTTCGAGCCCTGCGGGGCGGTGCCGGCGGCCACGCTGAAGGATCTGCTGCCGGGGGCCGCCGCCCTGCCGGAGCCGGAGCGCGCCCGGGTGTACCGGGGTGTCGCTGCGGCCACGTTCGACACGGACCGGCGGGTGGGGTGCAGCTGGAGGTCGGACGCGCCTGACGCCGTCCACCGGCTGACCCTCGACATCGAGCGGGTGGTCTCCTACGACCCGGCGGTGAGTGACGACGCGCGGGCGCAGGAGGTGTACGCCCGTAAGCAGTCGGCCGCGGGTGTGGCGCCGGTGAGCCCGACCGTGCCGCCGTCGTCGGCGCCCGCGTCGGGGGCGACGGGCCCGGGCGGGGCGAAGGGGCCTTCGTCCACGGCCCCGGCCCTGCCGCCGGCCGGTCATCAGCCGGCTCACGCGCCTCGGGCGCCTCACACCACCCCTCCGAGCGCTCCGCCCGCCTCGACCGACCCGTCCACCCCGGCGACCACTCCGGCACCGCCCGCGACCACGGGTCTGGAGTCGCGGGTACTCGAGGGTCTGGGTGAGGTCGCGTTCCTGGACGACACCCTGGAGAGCGCCGGTCCGTCGGGGGCGAAGCGTCTGGTGAGCGTGGTGTTCCGCACATCGAACGTGATCGTGACGGTTCAGTACGAGGAGCAGACGGTGGCTCCGGCCGAGGCTCCGGACAGCAAGGAACTGCAGGAAAAGACCCGGAATCTGGCGCGTCTGCTGGCGGACCGGCTGGAGGAGTAGGCGTCCGGGTGCGCTTCGCGGGGGCCGTCGGGTGGTGTGGCGGAGCGCGTAACGTGTCGGCGTACCCCCGGCCGCCCGGCCGTGCGCCGCCCAAGCGACTGAAGGAACCATGCAGCGATCAGCCCCGCGATTCTCCCGCATTCTCGCCTGTGCCGCCGTCCCGGTGATGCTTGTGGCCGCAGGTTGTTCGTCCGGTTCGGATTCCGGTGACAAGGGGTCCGGTTCGTCGGACGCGTCGTCGTCGGTTTCCGCGACGCCGACGCCGTCGCAGTCGACGAAGGCGGTGGAGCCGGCGCGGTACGCGAAGCTTCCCGAGGTGTGCAAGGCGATCTCGGCGAAGACGATCGAGACGCTGGTGCCGAAGGCGAAGAACAAGAACGGCACCGCCGCGGCGTCCAGTGACGTGACGAGTCGTGGCGGCTGTGCGTGGAACGGCCTGGAGGACAAGGGCGTCAAGGGGTCGCAGTACCGCTGGCTCGACGTGTCCTTCTACCGGTACGCGTCGGATGCGACGCTCGGCAGTGGGCAGGAGCGGGCGGCGGAGAGCTACACCAAGGAATTGGCGAAGGTCCAGGCGACGCCGGGGGCGAAGAAGCTGCGGACGGTGGCCGCGCCGGGGATCGGCGACAAGGCCGAGTCGGTGGCCTTCGAGCTGCGCAAGACGGACGAGGACTTCAAGTACGCCTCGGTGGTGGCGCGGACGGGCAACGTGGTGGTGTTGCTGTCGTTCAACGGGGCCGGTTACGCGGGCGCGAAGACGCCGTCCGACAAGTGGATCCTGGATGGCGCGCTGAAGGCGGCGAAGGAGGCCGTGGCGTCGGTGGCGGCGGCCAATCAGTAGGCCGCGCGGCTGCGGGGCGGTCGTCCTGTAGGCGTTTGTGCGTTTTCGTACGGGGTCCGTCCCTCCCCAGGGGGCCGGGCCCCGTGCGCATGTGCCAGTCTGTGCCCGCGAGATGTCGATCGACGGGAGGGATCGCGGGTGGCCGCGATGCAGCTGACACGGACGCACCGCATACTCATCGGCCTCGTGGTCGCGGGTGCGGTGATCATTGCCGGGATCGGTTTCGCCGGCTCGTACGCTGCGGTGCGCGAGCTTGCCCTCGACAAGGGTTTCGGTGATTTCTCGTATTTCTTCCCCATCGGTATCGATGCGGGTATTTGTGTGCTTCTGGCGCTCGATCTGCTGTTGACGTGGTTCCGCATTCCGTTCCCGTTGTTGCGGCAGACGGCTTGGCTCCTGACGGCGGCGACGATCGCGTTCAACGGTGCGGCTGCGTGGCCGGATCCGTTGGGCGTGGGGATGCACGCGGTGATTCCGGTGCTGTTCGTGGTCGCGGTGGAAGCGGCGCGGCATGCGGTGGGGCGGATCGCGGACATCACGGCCGACAAGCACATGGAGGGCGTGCGGCTGACGCGTTGGCTGTTGTCGCCGATTCCGACGTTTCGGTTGTGGCGTCGGATGAAGCTGTGGGAGCTGCGGTCGTATGAGCAGGTGATCAAGCTGGAGCAGGACCGGCTGATCTACCAGGCGAGGCTTCAGGCGCGCTTCGGGCGTGGGTGGCGGCGCAAGGCGCCGGTGGAGGCGCTGATGCCGTTGCGGCTCGCGAAGTACGGGGTGCCGTTGTCGGAGACGGCTGCGGCGGGTCTGGCGGCCGCGGGCGTGGAGCCGGTGTTGTTGCCGCCGTCCCCGCCGGTGGCGGAGTTGGAGCAGTCGCGGGTGGCTCAGGTGCCGGCGCAGGCGGGCGCTGTGGCGGGGGCGCAGGGTGTGGTGCCTCAGCAGGGTCCGGGGCCCCAGGGTCCGGGGCCCCAGGGTCCGGGGCCTCAGGGCCTGGGATCGCAGGGCCTGGGATCCCAGGGCCCGGGGGCCGGGCCGCAGCAGGGGGCCGTGCCCGCACAGGGGGCCGCGGGCCAGGGCGGCCCGTTGCCGCAGGCCGTGCCGGTCAACCACGAGAGTCCGTGGTTCGATGCTCCGCAGGTCTCGCCGGAGGCGTACGAGGGTACGTACAACCCGAGCATCGTGGAGGGCCTGGAGCCCACGCCGGTGGCGGTCCCGCACGGTCCGGAGGATGTGCCTCCGCCCGGCCCGGAGGAGTTCCAGCCGTACCCGGAGTACGTGGACGAGGCGCTGTCCCCGGAGGAGTTCGCGGACGCGGCGTACAAGGCCATGTGGGACTACGTGGAGGAGAAGCAGGACTTCCCCAACGCGGAGCAGCTCGACATATGGCTGAGCGACATGTACAAGATCACGCATCCGCGGAGCGCGTCGATCCTGCGTGAGCTGACGCCTCGGCTGCGGGATCGGATCCAGCAGGAGTGGGCGGAGAACCACACGCCCTGACGGCCGCCGAGCCGCCCTGCCGCCTGCCCTGTCCGTCCGGGCGCCGTGAGACGGAAACCGCCCTCCTCCGCGTGATGCGGAGGAGGGCGGTGGTGTCTGTCCGGCCGGGTCGGGTGGCCGGTGGGGGTCAGGCCCCGAGGAGCTTGCGGACCCGGTCGGCGCCGACGGCGAGGAGCAGGGTGGGCAGGCGGGGGCCGGTCTCGCGGCTGACGAGGAGCTTGTAGAGCAGGGCGAAGAAGGAGCGCTGGGCGAGCTTGAGCTCCGGGGTGGGCTTGGCCTCGGGGGTGAGACCGGCCATGACCTTCGGGACGCCGTAGACCAGGGTGGTCAGTCCGTCCAGGGACCAGTGGGTGTCCAGACCCTCCAGGAGCAGCCGCAGTGACGCACGGCCCTCGTCGTCGAGCGAGCCGAGGAGCTCGGTGTCCGGCTCGTCGCGGACGATGGTGCGCTGGTCGGCCGGGACCTGGGTGGTGATCCAGTTCTCGGCGCGGTCGAGCCGGGGCCGGACCTCGTCGAGGGAGGTGACCGGGTTCTGCGGGTCGAGGTCGCTGAGGATCCGCAGGGTCTGCTCGTCGTGTCCGGCGGTGATGTCGACGACCGAGGCGAGCGTGCGGTAGGGCAGGGGGCGCGGCGTGCGGGGCAGCTCGCCCGCGGCGGTGCGGGCGGCCCGCGCGTACGCGGCGGCGTCGGCGGGGAGCACCGAGCCGTCGGCGACCTTGGCCTCGAGCTTGTCCCACTCGTCGTAGAGCCGCTGGATCTCCTGGTCGAAGGCGATCTTGAACGACTGGTTGGGGCGGCGTCGGGCGTAGAGCCAGCGCAGGAGCTGCGGCTCCATGATCTTCAGGGCGTCGGCGGGCGTGGGGACGCCGCCGCGCGAGGACGACATCTTGGCCATGCCGCTGATGCCGACGAAGGCGTACATGGGGCCGATGGGCTGGACGCCGTCGAAGATGCCGACGATCTGGCCGCCGACCTGGAAGGAGGAGCCGGGCGAGGAGTGGTCGACGCCGGAGGGCTCGAAGATGACGCCCTCGTAGGCCCAGCGCATGGGCCAGTCGACCTTCCACACGAGCTTGCCGCGGTTGAACTCGCTGAGCTTGACGGTCTCGGCGAAGCCGCAGGCGGTGCAGGTGTAGGCGAGCTCGGTGGTGTCGTCGTCGTAGGAGGTGACGGTGGTGAGGTCCTTCTCGCACCGGCCGCAGTACGGCTTGTACGGGAAGTAGCCGGCGCCGCCGCCGGAGCCGTCGTCCTCGTTGGCCGCGCCGGAGCCCTCCTCGGCTTCGAGCTCGGCGGCGTCGAGGGGCTTCTGGGACTGCTTCTTCGGCGCCTTCTTCGTCCGGTACTGGTCGAGGATGGCGTCGATGTCGGCGCGGTGGCGCATGGCGTGCAGGATCTGCTCGCGGTAGGCGCCGGAGGTGTACTGCTCGGTCTGGCTGATCGGGTCGTACTCGACGCCGAGCTCGGCGAGCGCCTCGACCATGGCGGCCTTGAAGTGCTCGGCCCAGTTGGCGTGGGGGGAGCCGGCCGGGGCGGGGACGGAGGTCAGCGGCTTGCCGATGTGCTCGGCCCAGGACTCGTCGACCCCCTCGACGCCGGCCGGCACCTTGCGGTAGCGGTCGTAGTCGTCCCAGGAGATGAGGTGGCGGACCTGGTGGCCGCGGCGGCGGATCTCGTCGGCGACCAGGTGCGGGGTCATGACCTCGCGGAGGTTGCCGAGGTGGATGGGGCCGGACGGGGAGAGGCCGGAGGCGACGACGACCGGTTTGCCAGGCGCACGTCGCTCCGACTCGGTGATGACCTCGTCCGCGAAACGGGAGACCCAGTCGGTCTCGGTGCTGCTCTGAGCCACGGTCGGTACGTCCTTCTTCCTTGGTTTCCCTCGAAGCCTTACAGCCCTACGCGGGCCATTCTCCCAGACGGACGGAGGCGCTCGGAGGTTGTCCACAGGTCGGGGTTCCTCGGGGCGCGGCGTCCGGGGTTGTCCACAGGGGAGAAAACACGTTGCTCTGCCGTGGGACACTTGACAAGCGAAATAGACCACCGGGACACCCGGACTCGACACAACAGGAACGGAAGCTCATGGCCTCGGTCCCTTCCCTCGCTTCGACCGTGCAGCAGCGCCTCGCGGAAGGTCTCTCGGCAGCCCTGCCGGAGGCCGGTTCCGCCGACCCGCTGCTGCGACGAAGCGACCGGGCCGACTTCCAGGCCAACGGCATCCTGGCGCTGGCCAAGCGGCTCAAGGGCAATCCGCGTGAGCTGGCGACGAAGGTCGTCGAGGCGATCGGGTCGGATGGGGTCCTGAAGGAGATCGAGGTCTCGGGGCCCGGGTTCCTCAACATCACGGTGTCGGACGCGGCGATCATCGAGACGCTGGCGGCGCGTGCCGCCGACGACCGGCTCGGTGTGCCGTTCAATCCGGACGCCGGGACGACGGTGATCGACTACGCGCAGCCGAACGTGGCGAAGGAGATGCACGTCGGGCACCTGCGGTCGGCGGTGATCGGCGCGGCGATGGTCGAGATCCTGGAGTTCACGGGCGAGACGGTGGTCCGGCGCCATCACATCGGCGACTGGGGCACCCAGTTCGGCATGCTGATCCAGTATCTGATCGAGCACCCGCACGAGCTGGACCACAAGGTCGAGGGCGCGGACGTGGAGGTCTCCGGCGAGGAGGCCATGTCCAACCTGAACCGGCTGTACAAGGCCTCGCGCACGCTGTTCGACTCCGACGAGGACTTCAAGACGCGCGCGCGGGCGCGGGTCGTGCAGCTTCAGGCGGGCGACGAGGAGACGCTGGCGCTGTGGCAGCGGTTCGTCGACGAGTCGAAGATCTACTTCTACTCGGTGTTCGAGAAGCTCGACATGGACATCCGTGACCCCGACATCGTCGGCGAGTCCGGTTACAACGACATGCTCCAGGAGACGTGCCGGCTGCTCGAGGAGTCGGGCGTGGCGGTCCGCTCGGAGGGTGCGCTGTGCGTGTTCTTCGACGACGTGAAGGGCCCGGACGGCAATCCGACGCCGCTGATCGTGCAGAAGTCCGACGGCGGTTTCGGCTATGCGGCGACGGACCTGTCGGCGATCCGTGACCGGGTGCAGAACCTGAAGGCGTCGACGCTGCTGTATGTGGTGGACGCCCGTCAGTCGCTGCACTTCAAGATGGTGTTCGAGACGGCCCGCCGGGCGGGCTGGCTGAACGACGAGGTGAAGGCCGTCCAGCTGGCGTTCGGCACGGTCCTCGGCAAGGACGGCAAGCCGTTCAAGACCCGTGAGGGCGAGACGGTGCGGCTCGTGGACCTGCTGGACGAGGCGATCGAGCGGGCGACGGCCGTCGTCGAGGAGAAGAAGGAGAAGGCCGGTCTCTCCGACGACGAGGTCGCCGAGAACGGCCGCTACGTCGGCATCGGTGCGGTGAAGTACGCCGACCTGTCCACGTCGGCCGTGCGGGACTACAAGTTCGACCTGGACCAGATGGTCTCGCTGAACGGTGACACGTCCGTGTACCTCCAGTACGCGTACGCCCGTATCCAGTCGATCAAGCGGAACGTCACGGACGCCCAGCCGACCGCTCACGCGGAGCTTGAGCTGGCCCCGGCCGAGCGCGCGCTCGCCCTGCACCTGGACCAGTTCGGTGCCACGGTCACGGAGGCCGCCGAGGAGTACGCGCCGCACAAGCTGGCCGCGTACCTCTACCAGCTGGCGTCGCACCTCACGACCTTCTACGACCAGTGCCCGGTCATGAAGGCCGAGACCCGGGAGCTGAAGGAGAATCGCCTGTTCCTGGTCGATCTGACGGCCCGGACCCTGCACCGGGGCATGGCCCTGCTGGGCATCCGGACCCCTGAGCGTCTCTGACGCTCAGGGCCGGGCGGTGACGGTGGCGGACGGCCGTGCCTTCGGGCACGGCCGTCCGTCGTTCACCGGGCGACCCATGTGCCCTTGTCGGGCCAGTAGCCGTAGGTCGGCCGCCCCTCGATCGCACTGGTACGGAACGGCTCGCCGCCGTCGTCGACGCGGACGACCCCCTTGTGGGCGCCGCTGCTCCAGTGCAGCTCCAGATACCAGGAAGCGGCGTACTCCTCGGTGTGCACGTCGAGGTTGAGCACCTGGGGGTCACCGGTGGCGACCTTGTACGGGAAGTCCTTCGCGGGCACCACGCGGTCGCCGTCCTGGCCGGCGACCGGTGTCACGTGGGGGCGGGGCGCGTCGAGGTCGACGTCGAAGGTCTGCGGGGTGACGCCGCTGCCGCAGCCATCGCCCATGGAGTAGGCGGGGTGGTCCAGTGGGGCGCCGCGTTGCACGACCCGTACGTGCAGGGCGGTCAGGACGACGGGTTGCTGGGTGCGGCCGGTCACGGTGAGCTGGAGCTGCATGTGGCCGCCGTCGATCCCGCCGAGCGCGCGGGCCCAGCCGCGGGTGTCCTGCGGCGGGGGCGGCGGGGGTACGTGGCCGGGTTCCTGGTCGAGGACGTAGTACTGGCCGCAGGGCTCGGCCCAATTGTAGGAGCTGATGCCGGCGCTGAGGGGTGCGGGTGAGGCGGGGCTGTCCCCCGGGGTGGCATCGGTGGTGGGGCGGTCGCCGGTGCGCCCGACGAGGTACGCGGTGGGCACGGCGAGGGCGACGACGGCCGCCACGGCGAGGGCTCCCCGGCGCCCGCGGCTCCCTGGGCGCGGTGTGCCGGAGGGCCCGGCGATCTCCTCGACGGTGAGCTCGACGGGCTCGGCCGCGGGCTGCCGGGCCGCGTGCTCGGCGGGGGGCGGGGCCGCGGGCTGGACGGGGGGCCGGGGCGCCGGCTCGGCGGCGGCTTCGGGAGCGTCCGTCGCCGAGGGCGGCCCGGCCTCGGGCCGGGGCGCCGGCCGGGGCTCCGGGTCCGGTGCCGGCTCGGCCTTGCCCCGCCTGCGGGCCTCGTCGGCGAGGATCCAGGCCCGGTGGAGTGCGACGAATTCCTCGCGGGAGGCCCCGCACAGTCGCCCGAGCCGCTCGACGGGCGCGAACTCGGTGGGCACGGCGTCGCCGTTGCAGTAGCGGTGGAGCGTGGAGGTGCTGACGTGCAGCCGGCGGGCGAGCGCCCCGTAGCTGAGTCCGGACCGGTCCTTCAGTGCGCGCATCCGCTGCGCGAAGCCGTCCACCGTGTCCGCCGCGTCCATCCGCGTCCCCCCGTCGCCCGTTCCGCATCCCAGGAACGCATTCCAGGGGACGGTCATCTCCCCAGGTCACGGCCGGTGCCGGCGTTCCAGCGTTCCCCATTGTCCCGTGCCGATTGCAGTGGGATCACGCCGCCCCGAGGGTGGTGGTCATGCCGAACAGCCGCGTCACCGACGCTCTGGCGGCCGCGGTGCTGATCGCCTGCACCGCGGTCGTGATCGCACTGCTGCACCACCGCTGACCGACCGGTACCACTCTCACGGGGGAACCACCATGCGCTCACTCGCTCGCCGTCTCGCCCTGCCCGTCGCCGCCCTCTCGGCGGCCCTCGCCCTCACCGCCTGCCAGTCGGGCGACACCTCCGCTGCGGCGCCGAAGGCACCGTCCCAGCCGTCGGCCCGCACGACGGGGGCCACGCCGCAGCCCGCGCCCACCGGGACACCGACCGGGACGCCCACCGGGGCGCCGGCGAACGCGGACACCACCCGCCCGACCGCCGCGCCGACCAGCCGGCCGACCGGCCGGCCGGGCACCCAGCCCGCCGCCAGGCCCCAGGGCGCGGACCGCGTCCCCTGCACGGCGGCGAACACCAAGATCGTGGCGAGCAAGGTGAGCCGCCCCATCAACCACCTGGTGCTCACCGTCACCAACGTGGGCAGCCGGCCCTGCGACGCTCCGCACGCGCCGCTGGTCGGCTTCGACCACAGCCAGGCGCCCATCAGGGTCCTCCAGGGCAGCAAGCCGCAGGCGGTGCTGGGCCTGGCGCCCGGCGAGTCGGGCTACGCGTCGGTGATCCTCACCGGCGAGCCGGGCGGGCCGGGGGAGGACACCCACGGGACGACCGTGCGCACGATCCGGGTGAACATCACCCCCGACAGCAGCACGACGGTGACGGCGCCGAGCGGCACCTACGCCGATGACGGCGCCGCCGTGTCGTACTGGCAGCAGACCCTCGAGGACGCCCTCACGTACTGACGTCGCACGCACGGTTTCCGCCCGCCCGCCCGGAGAACGCCCGACGCCCGGACCCCCGGACGTCTGGACACCCCGACGGCGGGCCGAGGAAACGCCCGGCCGTCCTCCCTCCCCCGGCACCCCGCCCTAGCGGCGGATCGGGTGGGAGGTCCGCCCCGAGGCCTCGTCGATCTCGGTGTGGGCCTTCTGGAGCAGCTGCGAGGCGAGGTCCATGAGCGCGCGGGCGCCGGCGATCTCCTCGCCGACCCGCAGCTGCTCGGGGTCGGAGGGGTGGCGGTTGGCGTTGCCGTGGGCGCGGAACTCGGTGCCGTCGCCGAGCCGCACCATGGCCGCCGCCCGCGTCCGGTCGCCCTCCTCCTTGAACTCCATCTCGATGTGCCAGCCGACAAGCGTGTTCATGTGCGTCATGAGGACCACCTCCAGAGAGGTACCTGTCGGTACCTCTCCAGGGTGCATCCGCGTGCGGGCAGTCCGCTCGCTCAGAGCCCGCGGCCGAGCTTCTGCGCGACCTCCGTCGCCCAGTAGGTGAGGATCATCTGCGCACCCGCCCGCCGGATGCCGGTCAGCGTCTCCAGGATCGCCCTGTCGCGGTCGATCCAGCCCTTCTCGGCGGCGGCCTCGACCATCGCGTACTCGCCGCTGATCTGGTAGGCGGCGAGGGGCACGTCCACCGCCGCGGCCACCTTGGCGAGGATGTCCAGGTACGGGCCGGCCGGCTTGACCATCACCATGTCGGCGCCCTCTTCGAGGTCGAGGGCCAGTTCCCGCATCGACTCGCGCACGTTGGCGGGATCCTGCTGGTAGGTCTTGCGGTCGCCGGTCAGGGAGGAGGCGACGGCCTCGCGGAAGGGCCCGTAGAAGGCGGAGGAGTACTTCGCGGTGTACGCGAGGATCGACACGTCCTCCTTGCCGATGGTGTCGAGGGCGTCGCGGACCACGCCGACCTGGCCGTCCATCATTCCGGAGGGCCCGACGACGTGGACGCCGGCGTCGGCCTGGACCTGGGCCATCTCGGCGTAGCGCTCCAGGGTGGCGTCGTTGTCGACCCGCCCGTCGGCGTCCAGGACGCCGCAGTGGCCGTGGTCGGTGTACTCGTCCAGGCACAGGTCCGACATGATCACCAGGTCGTCGCCGACCTCGGCCCTCACGTCCCTGATGGCGACCTGGAGGATGCCGTCCGGGTCGGTGCCCGCCGTGCCGGCCGCGTCCTTCTTGGCGTCCTCGGGCACGCCGAACAGCATGATCCCGGAGACCCCGGCCTCCACGGCCTCCACGGCCGCCTTGCGCAGGGTGTCGCGGGAGTGCTGGACGACGCCGGGCATCGCGGCGATCGGCACGGGCTCGGTCACGCCCTCGCGTACGAAGGCGGGCAGGATGAGATCGGCCGGGTGCAGCCGTGTCTCGGCCACCATGCGCCGCATGGCGGGACTGGTCCGCAGCCGCCGCGGCCGCGCACCGGGAAAGCTTCCGTACGAGTTCATGTCATCGAGGCTACGCCCGCGCCCTCGATGCACTTGCCGACACCGTGTTGCCGTCCCGGCAGGCCCCCGGCCGGGACGGCGGGCCCCGGCACCGGCCGCTCGCCCGACAAGAGACCCCGGCACCGGCCGCTCGCCCGACAAGAGGCTCCCGCACCGGCCACGCCCCCGTCGCGCGGCCGGCCCTGCGCCCGGTCCGAAAACGCCCCGGGGCGCGGGCCCCGTGAAGGAACCCGCGCCCCGAAGGTGGTCGACTCCGTCGACTACGTCGACTACGTCGTGCGGCGCCTGCGCGCACCCGGGCGCCGCTCGCTCGGCCGGGTCACCGGGTCACCGGCCTCCAGGGCCGCCGCCCGCCGCCGCAGACCGAAGTCCGCGAGGGCCTCCGCCAGCTTGTGGACGGACGGCTCCGGGGAGAGGACGTCGACCCGCAGTCCGTGCTCCTCCGCCGTCTTCGCGGTGGCGGGGCCGATGCAGGCGATGACGGTCACGTTGTGCGGCTTGCCGGCGATGCCGACGAGGTTGCGCACGGTGGACGACGAGGTGAAGAGCACCGCGTCGAAACCGCCGCCCTTGATCGCCTCGCGGGTGTCCGCCGGCGGCGGCGAGGCCCGCACCGTCCGGTAGGCGGTGACGTCGTCGACCTCCCAGCCGAGCTCGATCAGGCCCGCGACCAGGGTCTCGGTGGCGATGTCGGCACGCGGCAGGAAGACGCGGTCGATCGGGTCGAAGACCGGGTCGTACGGCGGCCAGTCCTCCAGGAGGCCGGCCGCGGACTGCTCGCCGCTGGGCACCAGGTCCGGCTTCACACCGAAGTCGATCAGCGCCTTGGCGGTCTGCTCGCCGACGGCCGCGACCTTGATGCCGGCGAAGGCGCGGGCGTCGAGCCCGTACTCCTCGAACTTCTCCCGGACCGCCTTGACGGCGTTGACCGAGGTGAAGGCGATCCACTCGTAGCGGCCGGTGACCAGGCCCTTGACGGCCCGCTCCATCTGCTGCGGGGTGCGCGGCGGTTCGACGGCGATGGTCGGCACCTCGTGCGGCACGGCGCCGTAGGAGCGCAGCTGGTCGGAGAGCGACGCGGCCTGTTCCTTGGTGCGCGGCACGAGGACCCGCCAGCCGAAGAGCGGCTTGGACTCGAACCAGGACAGCTGGTCCCGCTGCGCCGGGGCGCTGCGCTCGCCGACCACGGCTATCGCCGGCCGGTGCCCCTCGGGCGAGGGGAGGACCTTGCCCTGCTTGAAGACCTGGGCGATGGTGCCGAGGGTGGCGGTCCAGGTCCGCTGCCTGGTCGTCGTGCCGGCGATGGTGACGGTGAGGGGGGTGTCCGGCTTACGGCCCGCCGCCACCAGTTCACCGGCGGCCGCGGCCACCGCGTCGAGAGAGGTCGAGACGACGACGGTGCCGTCGGAGGCGCCGACCTCGGCCCAGCAGCGGTCGTCGGCGGTGCGGGCGTCGACGAAGCGGACGTCGGTGCCCTGCGCGTCGCGCAGCGGTACGCCGGCGTACGCGGGGACGCCGACGGCGGTCGCCACGCCGGGCACGACCTCGAAGGGGATGCCCTCGGCGGCGCAGGCCAGCATCTCCTGGCCGGCGTTGCCGTCGAGGCCGGGGTCGCCGGTCACCGCTCGGACGACCCGCTTGCCGCCGCGCGCGGCCTCCATGACAAGATTGGTCGCATCCCTCAACACGGGGACACCGACGGTTGTTGACGCTTCGTCGACAATCGTCAGCTCAGGCGTGCTCACGCCCGGACGGGCGTGGCCGCGGACGACTTCGAGCACCTCCGGCTCGGCGATCAGGACGTCCGCGCCGGCCAGGGCGTCGACGGCCCGGAGCGTCAGCAGTCCGGGGTCGCCGGGTCCGGCGCCGAGGAAGGTGACGTGACCGTGGCCGGTGAAGGCGGCGGTCGCGGGGCTGGTGGTCGGGCTGGTGGGGCTCAAAGTGCTCGCTCCCCCATAAGACCGGCCGCACCCTTGGCGAGCATCTCGTCCGCGAGTTCGCGTCCGAGGGCCACCGCCTCGTCGTAGGAGGTGGGTACGGGACCGGTGGTGGACAGCTGCACCAGCGTGGAGCCGTCGGTGGTGCCGACGACGCCGCGGAGGCGCATTTCGGTGACAACCTGCCCGTGACCGGGGCCGTCGGCCAGCAGGTCGGCCAGCGCACCCACGGGTGCGGAGCAGCCGGCCTCCAGGGCGGCGAGCAGGGATCGCTCGGCGGTCACGGCGGCCCGGGTGTACGGGTCGTCGAGCTCGGCGAGCGTGGCGACGAGGTCGGCGTGGGACGCCGCGCACTCGACGGCCAGGGCCCCCTGGCCAGGGGCGGGCAGGACCGTGTCGACCGACAGGTGGTCGACCGACAGGGAGCCGGTGAGCTCCTCGGTTCCGCCGATGCGGTTGAGTCCGGCCGCGGCGAGTACCACCGCGTCCAGTTCTCCGCTGCGTACATAGCCGACGCGGGTGTCGATGTTGCCCCGGATCGGTACGGTCTCGATGGTCAGGCCGTGGCTGCGCGCGTACGCGTTGAGCTGGGCCATGCGGCGCGGGGAGCCGGTGCCGACGCGGGCGCCGGCCGGCAGGGTCGCCAGGGTGAGGCCGGGCCGGGCGACGAGGACGTCGCGCGGGTCCTCGCGCTCGGGGATCGCCGCGAGCACCAGGTCGGGGTGCTGGGCGGTCGGCAGGTCCTTGAGGGAGTGCACGGCGAAGTCGACCTCGTCGGCGAGCAGCGCGTCGCGCAGGGCGGCGACGAAGACGCCGGTGCCGCCGATCTGTGCGAGGTGCTCGCGGGAGGTGTCCCCGTACGTCGTGATCTCCACGAGCTCGACGGGCCGGCCGGTCAGCTGCCGGACGGCGTCGGCCACATGTCCGGACTGGGCCATGGCGAGCTTGCTGCGCCTGGTCCCGAGCCTCAGTGCCCTCTCGGTCATACTCGCCCTCGGTTCTTGACGTCGCCGTCGTTCAGGTCGGCCCGGCTGACAGAGGCAACCGTCCCCGGGTCGAGGTCGAAGAGTGTGCGCAGTGCGTCGGCGTAGCCGGCGCCGCCGGGCTCGCTGGCGAGCTGCTTGACGCGCACGGTGGGCGCGTGCAGCAGCTTGTCGACGACGCGCCGCACGGTCTGGGTGATCTCGGCGCGCTGCTTGTCGTCGAGTCCGGGCAGCCGGCCTTCGAGGCGGGCGACCTCGCCGGCCACCACGTCGGCGGCCATGGCGCGCAGGGCGACCACGGTCGGCGTGATGTGGGCGGCGCGCTGCGCGGCGCCGAAGGCGGCGACCTCGTCGGCGACGATGGTGCGCACCTGGTCGACGTCGGCGGCCATGGGGGCGTCGGCGGAGGCTTCGGCCAGCGACTCGATGTCGACGAGGCGGACGCCCGGCATGCGGTGGGCGGCGGCGTCGATGTCGCGGGGCATGGCGAGGTCGAGCAGGTGGAGCGGGGCGGTGCGGCCGTGCAGGGCGGTCTCGACGGCCTCGCCGGTGAGGACGAGTCCGGTGGCTCCGGTGCAGGAGACGACGACGTCGGCACGTGTCAGTTCGTCGCCGACGGCAACCATCTCGACCGCGCGTGCGGCCACGCCCGTGGATCCGGGCTCGGTGAGGATCTCCACGAGCCGGTGGGCGCGTTCCATGGTGCGGTTGGCGACGACGATCTCGGCGACACCGGCCCGGGCGAGGGTGGCGGCGGCGAGCGAGGACATGGAGCCGGCGCCGATGACCAGGGCGCGCTTGCCCTTGGCCCAGGTGTCGACGTCGGTGTCCCCGGCCATCTGCTCGAGCCCGAAGGTGACGAGCGACTGGCCGGCGCGGTCGATGCCGGTCTCGCTGTGGGCCCGCTTGCCGACCCGCAGGGCCTGCTGGAACAGGTCGTTCAGGAGGCGGCCGGCGGTGTGGAGTTCCTGGCCGAGGGCGAGGGCGTCCTTGATCTGGCCGAGGATCTGGCCCTCGCCGACGACCATGGAGTCCAGGCCGCAGGCCACCGAGAAGAGGTGGTGGACGGCCCGGTCCTCGTAGTGCACGTAGAGGTACGGGGTGAGCTCTTCCAGGCCGACGCCGCTGTGCTGGGCGAGCAGCGTGGACAGCTCGGCGACACCGGCGTGGAACTTGTCCACGTCGGCGTAGAGCTCGATGCGGTTGCAGGTGGCGAGGACGGCGCCCTCGGCGGCCGGTTCGGCGGCGAGGGTGTCGTGGAGCAGCTTGGTCCGGGCGTCCGGGGAGAGCGCGGCGCGCTCCAGGACGCTGACGGGGGCGCTGCGGTGGCTGAGGCCGACGACGAGGAGGCTCATGCCGGCATCACGGCGGGCATGTCCCCGTCAGGTCCCTTGCGGCCGGCGTCCTCCGCGGCACGGGCGGCCGGCGGCACGGCGGCGGCGGTGGCGCCGGGCTCGGCGGACGGCTCGGCGCCGGCCTCGGCGCCGAGTTCCTCGCCGGCCTTGCGCTGCTCGTGGAACGCGAGGATCTGCAGCTCGATGGAGAGGTCGACCTTGCGTACGTCCACGCCGTCGGGCACGGAGAGCACGGTGGGCGCGAAGTTCAGGATGGAGGTGACGCCGGCGGCCACGAGCCGGTCGCAGACCTGCTGGGCGACGCCTGCGGGGGTGGCGATGACGCCGATGGAGACGCCGTCCTCGCTGATGATCTTCTCGAGGTCGTCGCTGTGCTGGACGGGGATCCCGGCGACCGGCTTGCCGGTCATGGCGGGGTCGGCGTCGATCAGCGCGGCGACGCGGAAGCCGCGGGAGGCGAAGCCGCCGTAGCCGGCGAGGGCGGCACCGAGGTTACCGATGCCGACGATGACCACGGGCCAGTCCTGGGTGAGCCCGAGTTCGCGCGAGATCTGGTAGACGAGGTACTCGACGTCGTAGCCGACGCCGCGCGTCCCGTACGAGCCGAGGTAGCTGAAGTCCTTGCGCAGCTTCGCGGAGTTGACCCCCGCGGCGGCCGCGAGCTCCTCGGAGGAGACCGTGGGCACGGAGCGCTCCGACAGTGCCGTGAGGGCACGCAGATACAGCGGGAGGCGGGCGACGGTGGCCTCGGGAATTCCTCGGCTACGGGTCGCCGGTCGGTGAGTTCGGCCAGTTGCCACGGTGCTCCTGCGGGATGAGCGGGGCTGTAGGCGGCCGTGTGTCCCAGGACCGCCCCGTCGAATGCAGGCTATGTCTTTGTGAACGCGTGCACAAAGATGGTGTCCGTTTTGTCTGGCCAAAGTGACCGGGGTCACGCGGCTGGTTCGTATCGGTACGGAACCACGGAGGGCGTGGACGCGTTCAGAAGGCGAAGGGGGCAAAACCGCTCACTCTCCTGACGACGCTGCCCCCGAAACCCAACAAATCGTCCACGATGGTAGCCGTCTTCCGGTCACGCACCCAGTTCGCGCCGGAGCCGCCCGGCGTCCACCCGCCAGAAGGTGTGCTGCTCGCCGTCGACCAGGACCACCGGGATCTGCTCCCAGTAGGCGCGGTGCAGCTCCTCGTCCTGGGTGATGTCCTTCTCCTCCCACCGCGCGCCCGTCTCCGCGCAGACGGCCTCGATCACCGCCCTGGCGTCGTCGCACAGGTGGCACCCCGGCCTGCCGATCAGCGTCACCGTGCGCGGCCCGCTCTTCTTCTTACGTCCGAACATGCCGTCCATTCTGCGCGGCCTCGGCGGCGGCGCGGCCGCGGCCGTTCCGGACCGTCCACCACTGTTCACCGGGCGGCGGCCCGACACGTCGGGAACGGCCGAACAGACTGGCTATGCTCAACGACATGGCCGCTCTGGGATGGCTCACCACCCGTAGGCGCTCCGCCACCGCGCGCAGCGTCCTGGCAGGCGAGGCCGCCGCCGAGGCGGCGCGCAAGACCTCGGCGCAGCTGGAGCTGGAGCGCGGTCAGACCGCGCCCGCCGAGCCGGTGTTCCCGGTCGCCGGTGACGTGGAGGCCGCCGCCTTCTTCGACCTGGACAACACCGTCATGCAGGGCGCGGCGATCTTCCACTTCGGCCGCGGCCTGTACAAGCGGAAGTTCTTCCAGCGCCGTGAGCTGGCCCGCTTCGCCTGGCAGCAGGCGTGGTTCCGGCTCGCCGGCGTCGAGGACCCCGAGCACATGCAGGACGCCCGCGACAGCGCCCTGTCCATCGTCAAGGGCCACCGGGTCTCGGAGCTGATGGCGATCGGCGAGGAGATCTACGACGAGTACATGGCCGACCGCATCTGGCCCGGCACCCGGGCCCTGGCCCAGGCACACCTGGACGCCGGCCAGAAGGTGTGGCTGGTCACCGCCGCCCCCGTCGAGACCGCCACGATCATCGCCCGCCGTCTCGGCCTCACCGGCGCGCTCGGCACGGTCGCCGAGTCCGTGGACGGCGTCTACACCGGCAAGCTGGTCGGCGAGCCCCTGCACGGCCCGGCCAAGGCCGAGGCCGTGCGCGCGCTGGCCGCCGCCGAGGGCCTGGACCTCGCCCGCTGCGCCGCGTACAGCGACTCGCACAACGACATCCCGATGCTGTCGCTGGTCGGGCATCCCTACGCCATCAACCCGGACACCAAGCTGCGCAAGTACGCCAAGGAGCGGGACTGGCGGCTGCGCGACTACCGGACCGGCCGCAAGGCGGCCAAGGTCGGCATCCCGGCCGCCGCCGGCGTGGGCGCCCTGGCCGGCGGCACGGCCGCCGCGCTCGCCCTGCACCGCCGTCGGCGCTGACCCGGCACCCTCTCCCCCGGGCCCGCGGGCGCCCGGACGACCGGTGACCTGCCGATACGTTTCGGCCGCGATCGACTGCGACAACCCCGGACCGGCGCCGCTCACCCGTACGTGGTCGAACATCCCTGCACCGCACCCGCCCCGGGCATTCCCCGCTCCCTACCCGCCAGCGGGCCGGATCACTCCCCCCTATCGCACTCGACCACAACCGCGCCCAGCGTTGATCACAAACGAAACCAAACCGATCAACAATCAGTCACTAAGTGGGACTTGATCCGACTCCAAGCAGTAACGGATAAGACTGAATCGATGATTTGAGCAACTGGGTGTAGCGCTGCCTGTACGAAGCGTTATTCTCCTCAGACGCACACCGGAACCCTCACGTCGCCACGACGAGTGAACGGTCCCGCACTGCACGTGATGGAAGCTCTGCCTCTGGGAGTCCCGTGTACCCACACGTCGGGGTTGACGCCTCGGGCCTGGCTACGCTGCGCGCAACGGTCCTCGACCACTTGCGCGGCTTCGTCCCCACCGCGTACGCCGGCCTCGCACCCGCCTTCAGCGGGCCCGCCCTCACAGGGCCGGCACCCGCCGGTCCCTGCTACGCCCTCGCCGAGAGCGGTGCCGCTGTCGGCAGACGCGGCACCCGGGGCGCCACCGGAACCTCGACCGCCGCCCGGCGGCCCACCGCCGACAGCGACAGCGCCCGCATGATGGACCTGGTCGAGCGCGCCCAGGCCGGAGAGGCCGAGGCCTTCGGCCGCCTCTACGACCAGTACAGCGACACCGTCTACCGGTACATCTACTACCGCGTCGGCGGGAAGGCGACCGCCGAGGACCTCACCAGCGAGACGTTCCTGCGCGCCCTGCGCCGGATCTCCACCTTCACCTGGCAGGGCCGCGACTTCGGCGCATGGCTGGTCACCATCGCCCGCAACCTGGTCGCCGACCACTTCAAGTCCAGCCGCTTCCGCCTGGAGGTCACCACCGGCGAGATGCTCGACGCCAACGAGGTCGAGCGCAGCCCGGAGGACTCCGTCCTCGAGTCCCTCTCCAACGCCGCCCTCCTCGACGCGGTCCGCCGCCTCAACCCCCAGCAGCAGGAGTGCGTGACCCTCCGCTTCCTCCAGGGCCTCTCGGTCGCCGAGACCGCGCGGGTCATGGGCAAGAACGAGGGCGCGATCAAGACCCTCCAGTACCGGGCCGTCCGCACCCTGGCCCGCCTCCTCCCGGACGACGCCCGCTGAGCGCAGCGCGCCCCCCACACGCGTCCCGTCGACCCGTCCCGCCCTCCCCACCCGGCCCGGCCCCCCACGCCACCACGACCCCCGTCCAACTCACAGTCGGTGACGCCCCGATGACGCACTGGTCCGATCATCTTTCGCGCGTAACCCAAGTGCCGCGCCGCTCGTTGTGCGAAATGCAGGCTCCCTGTGGTCACGCCATGTCCGCATCCACTCACTCTTTCGTGTGGATGCGCTCAAGGTGTGCAACCCTCCGAACCCCCCGGGGAGTCGACCGTCATGACGAGAGGAGGTGCCGCCAGTGATCGCGAACGTTTCGGCGCACCGGCGGGCGAACGCCTTCGCCCAGGCCCTGGAGGATCGGACGTCCGAGGGCGCGGCGGCCGAGCAGCCCGAGGTATCGGCCGAACCAGCCGATCACGGACGGCTGTTGGCCCTGGCGAACGGTCTCGGCGACATGCCGAAGCCGCAGATGGACCCCGAGGTCAAGGTGGTGCAGCGAGCCCAGCTCGTCGCCGCCATGGAAGCGATGCTCGCGGAGGGGAGCGCGGGTGCGGGCCCTACGGTGCCGGAACAGCGGACCGCAGGCCGGGGAGCCCACCGGGCCTCCCCGCTCCGCAAACTGCGTCCCCGTTCCCGCTGGTCCAAGGGGCTCGCCGCCGGCGGCCTCACCGTCGGTGTCGCCGCGGGAGCGTTCAGCGGAGTGGCCGCCGCCAGCTCCGACGCCCTCCCCGGTGACTCGCTCTACGGGCTGAAGCGCGGCATGGAGGACATCAAGCTCGGGATGGCGGACGACGACGCCGACCGGGGCGGGATCTACCTCGACCAGGCGTCCACCCGCCTGAGCGAGGCCCGCAGACTGATGGAGCGCGGCCGCTCCGGCGACCTCGACCACGAGTCGCTCAGCGAGATCCGCCGCGTCCTCGGCGGCATGAAGCACGACGCCTCCGAGGGCCACCGCCTGCTCCGCCTGGCCTACGAGCGGGACGGCGAGATCGGCCCCATGGCCCGGCTGAACTCCTTCGCCCAGGCCCACCGGGCCACCTGGGACGGGCTGCGCGAGCGGCTTCCCGTCCAGCTGACCGACGTCGGCAACGAGGTGAGCGACGTCTTCGACGCCATACACGAAGAGGTCGAGCCGCTGCAGTCCGTGCTCCCGCGCACCCCCGAGCGCGGTTCCGTCGGTTCCGGCGACCCGAGCGCGCCGCGAAACACCCCCTCCGCCGGCACCCAGCAGCCGCACACCTCGCCCGCCGCCCCCTCCACGGGCGGCGACACCTCCCAGCCCCGCCCCTCCGGCTCCGGCCCGGGCACGGGCGCACCGGAGGACGACGGGCTTCTGGGCGGCAACACGGGCGGACTGCTCGACCCGCCGCACACGGGCCCGAGTGCACCCTCGACCGGGCAGGACCCCACCTCCCGGGTCCCGGACGTGGAGATCCCGCCGCTCCTCCCGGGTCTGCTGCCGGGCCTCGGCATCGACAGCAAGGACGCGCAGTAACCGCGATACGGGTGGGGGTCGTCGTCCGTCGGGACGGCGCCCTCCACCCGTACGCACACCCCGGCCCGTACGGTCAGAAGAACACCGACCGGCGCTGCACCAGCAGCTTGTACAGCGCGTGCTGGATCTGCTCCCGCACCTGGTCCGTCAGGTTGAACATCAGCATGGGGTCCTCTGCCGCCTCCAGCGGATAGCCGTCCGTCGGGATCGGCTCGCCGAACTGGATCGTCCACTTCGTCGGCAAGGGCAGCGCGCCGAGCGGCCCCAGCCAAGGGAAGGTCGGGGTCAGCGGGAAGTACGGCAGACCCAGGATCCTCGCCAGCGTCCTGGCGTTGCCCAGCATGGGATAGATCTCCTCCGCGCCCACGATCGAGCACGGCACGATCGGCACCCCGGCCCGCAGCGCCGTCGACACGAAACCGCCGCGCCCGAAGCGCTGCAGCTTGTACCGCTCGGAGAACGGCTTCCCGATGCCCTTGAAGCCCTCCGGCATCACACCGACGACCTCTCCGGCGCGCAGCAGCCGTTCCGCGTCCTCCGCGCAGGCCAGCGTGTGCCCCGCCTTGCGGGCCAGCTCGTTGACCACCGGCAGCATGAAGACCAGGTCCGCGGCGAGCAGCCGGAGGTGCCGGCCGGCCGGGTGGTGGTCGTGGACGGCGACCTGCATCATCAGGCCGTCCAGCGGCAGCGTCCCCGAGTGGTTGGCCACCACCAGGGCGCCGCCCTCCTTCGGGATGTTCTCGACGCCCTTCACCTCGACCCGGAAGTACTTCTCGTACAGCGGGCGGAGCAGCGACATCAGGACCTGGTCGGTGAGCTCCTCGTCGTAACCGAACTCGTCGACCTCGTAGTCGCCCGTCACGCGCCGCCGCAGGAAGGCCAGTCCGCCGGCCAGCCTCCGCTCCCAGTCGCCCCGCGCCGGGGCTCCGGCCCGCTCAGGGGCTTCGGGACCCCTCGGCGCCTCCTCGGGCCCCTGCTGGGTCGGCAGGGCCCGTACGGCGGCCTCCTGGCCGCGTGCCGGGGGCCTGCGGCGCGCCCGTGACCGGTCGTCGTCGAACGGAATGACCTTGGCGTCCGCCATCGCGATCTGGGCTCCTCTTCGGCTATTCCGCTTCAGCGGGCTGGGGGAAGGACGGCGCGGCGGCGAGACGACCGGCGGCCCGGTCCACGGCCCCCGCGAGCAGCTCGGGGGGCAGCAGGCCCGGCCCCTGACTCGCGGCGAAGTCCGCGAAGGCCCCCGCGGTCGTGTAGCGGGGTTCGAACCCGAGGGTCTCGCGCATCTGGACGGTGGAGACCACCCGGCCGTGCGTCAGCAGCCGGATCTGCTCCGGTGAGAAGTCGGTCACCCCGAGCGTGCGCAGCGCCTGACCCACCCAGGTCACCGCGGGCAGCAGCACCGGCACCGTGGGCCGGCCGAGCCGCCGCGCGCACTGGGACAGCAGCAGCACCCCGTCCCCGGCCACGTTGAAGGTGCCGCTGTTCAGGGTGGCCCGGCGCGGCTCGCGCGCCGCGAGCTCCAGGACGTCCATGACGTCGTCCTCGTGCACGAACTGCAGGCGCGGGTCGTAGCCGAAGACGGTCGGCAGGACCGGCAGCGCCAGATACTCCGCGAGCGGGGAGTCCACCCGCGGCCCGAGGATGTTCGCGAACCGCAGCACGCACACCGCCACGTCCGGCCGGCGCCGGGCGAAGCCCCGGACGTACCCCTCGACCTCGACCGCGTCCTTGGCGAAACCACCGCTCGGCAGCGACTTCGCCGGCGTGGTCTCGGTGAACACGGCCGGGTCCCGGGGCGCCGAGCCGTACACGCTGGTGGTGGACTTCACCACGAGCCGTTTGATCCGGGGCGACTTCTGGCAGGCGCCGAGCAGCTGCATGGTGCCGATGACGTTGGTCTCCTTGACCGACGTACGGCCGCCGGAGCCGAGCGGCGTCCCGGTGACGTCCATGTGGACGACCGTGTCGACGTCGTACCGGGCGAGGACCTTCGCGACCGCGGGCCGGCGGATGTCGGCGCGGACGAACTCGGCCGCGCCGAGCGGGTGCGGGGAGTCGACCGCGTCCACGGCGATCACGCGCTCGACCTCCGGATCCCGCTGGACGCGCCGTACGAAACGGGCACCGAGGTGCCGCGCCGCACCGGTGACGAGCACGACCTTGCCCAAGATCAGCGCCTTCCGTCGGTCTTTCGTGGGGTGTTCCGTCGGTGTTCCGTCGACCGCCACCGTAGCGCCTTCACATTTCGGCGCAATGAAAGCCCGCCAGAACAAAAGCGTGGCCCCCCACCGTGGAACGGTGAAGGGCCACGCCCGACGCGAAACGCCGTCGTTGCAGCGACGCTTACTTCTTGTTGCGACGCTGAACGCGGGTGCGCTTGAGCAGCTTGCGGTGCTTCTTCTTGGCCATCCGCTTACGCCGCTTCTTGATAACAGAGCCCACGACTACCCTCGCTCACTTCTCGGAACATCCCCGCGCCAGCGGGGATCGGTGCGGGGCGTCTGGGCCCACACGACCTACGAGGGGCTAGCCTACCGCCCCGAGCGACCCGCTTGTAATCCGAGGGGCGCAATGGGGCATACGGGAGGCGGTCCGGACCGTCTGGGCTCCCCGCCGCGCGCTCGCTACGCGGTCGCCACCCCCACGAAGGACTCCCTCAGGTACTCGTGAACCGCCTGTTCCGGCACCCGGAATGACCTGCCCACCCGGATCGCCGGCAGATGACCGCTGTGCACCAAGCGGTACACGGTCATCTTCGAGACGCGCATCACCGAGGCGACCTCCGCCACGGTCAGGAACTTCACCTCGTTGAGAGGCCTGTCGCCAGCAGCCATGACCCACCTGTACCTTCCGCCGCGACGCCCACCGGCTTCCCCTCCGGTGACTCTTCGTCGCTGAGCGCTCACGCCCAGAGTAGGGGCGGGTGGTACGAGTGGGGAAGAGGAGCTGCCATCGGCCGTTTACCGTGACAGACACGCTCGATTGAGTACATAGCGAGTGAGTGGACGGTAGTAGTCGGAGCGGACCCCGTCATCAAGCGGAACGGCCACGGACACCTGCCCCTCCGCCTCCCCGACGAACAGCGCGGGATCGTCCGTGTCGGCCAGACCGATGGCTTCGATACCCAGCTGACCTGCCCCGCAGACCCAGCCGTGGTCTCCCACCACCAGCTCCGGAAGCGGCCCGCCGCTCTCCGCCGCGCTGTCGAGCGCCACCCGAACCGGCAGCGGCGAGTGGGTGTGCGCCCCGGGTTCGCGCCCTGCGGCCCGCAGATCCGGTTCTCGCACCAGGGCGACACCCCGTACGTAGTCCAGGAGGTGCGTGCGTACGCCGAACCGGGTCGTTATGTCGACACATCTCCCCTGCGCCGGGGTGAGAACAAGACATCCCGCCGCCGACAAAGCGTCTGCGAGAGCGGCGTAGAAACCCAGCAGCCGGTGCGGATGCCCCGTCCCGAAGAGCACCGGGGCCCGCCGCGCCGCCGCCTCCCCGAGCCGCTCCGCGAACGCCCCGAGCGCCCCGAGGGTCCGCTCCGGGTCGATCACGTCCGGGCCCGAGCGGTGCGCCGGGTCCCCGGACACCCCGCAGCGGTCGGCCATCAGCCGCAGCAGCTCGGCCTCGTCCCAGCGCCACGCCGGGTCCAGACCGAGCGTCACCCGCGGATCCCGCGCGGCGAACAGCCGGTAGCTCCGCAGGCTCGCCTCCCGCGACGTCGCCACGGTCCCGGCCAGCCCGGCCGCCAACAGATGCGCCCGCAGCGCCCCGGTACTCAGCACCCGACCGATGCTGCCGGACCCCACCCGGGAAAGGGCGGGAACCGGCCGCACACCGCACAGTCGGCGTAACGGCCGAGCACACGCACGCACGCCGGTTCCCGGCCCGAGCCACGCATACACCGGTTCTCGCCCCGGGCCGCGGGCCCGTGCTCCGGTTCCCGGCCGCGCCTCAGGCCAGCAGGCCGCGCAGCGGGAACGCCGCGCGACGCGTCGCCAGCACCGCCTGGTCGAGCCGGTCCGCCGGGTCGTACCCCTCCGCCCAGTCGCGCCACCCGACCGGCCAGCGCCCGTCCGTCATCCGCAGCGGACCCGGCTGCCGGGTCCGCGCGTACACCTCGTCGCGCCACGACGACGGGATCACCGACTCCGGATCGACCGGAGCGTGCGCCGCGATCCCCACCAGATGCGTCCACGACCGCGGTACGACGTCCACCACCGCGTACCCGCCACCGCCGAGCGCCACCCACCTGCCGCCCTCGACATGCGCGTGCGCCAGCTCGTGGCACGCCTCCTGCACCGCCCGCTGCGCGTCGAGCGACACCGCCAGGTGCGCCAGCGGATCCTCGAAGTGGGTGTCCGCGCCGTGCTGGGTGACCAGCACCTGCGGCCGGAAATCGGCGAGCAGCTCCGGCACCACGGCGTGGAAGGCCCGCAGCCACCCCGCGTCCCCGGTCCCCGCCGGCAGCGCCACGTTCACCGCCCCGCCCTCGCCGGGGCCCGCCGCGCCCGTCTCCTCCGGCCAGCCCGTCTGCGGGAACAGCGTCCGCGGATGCTCGTGCAGCGAGACCGTCAGCACCCGCGGGTCCTCCCAGAACGCCGCCTGCACGCCGTCGCCGTGGTGCACGTCCACGTCCACGTACGCGACCCGCTCGGCGCCCAGCTCCAGGAGCCGGGCGATCGCGAGCGCCGCGTCGTTGTAGATGCAGAAACCCGACGCGGCTCCCGGCATCGCGTGGTGCAGGCCGCCCGCGAAGTTCACCGCGTGCGCCGCCTCGCCCCGCCACACCGCCTCCGCCGCGCCCACCGACTGCCCCGCGATCAGGGCCGACACCTCGTGCATCCCCGCGAACGCCGGATCGTCCACCGTGCCGAGCCCGTACGCCTGGTCGGCCGACCGCGGATCCGCCGACGCCGCCCGCACCGCCGCCACGTAGTCCTCACGGTGCACCAGCCGCAGCGTCGACTCCCCGACCGGCCGTCCCGCCACCACGTCCACCGCCCGGTCGAGGCCGTACGCCCGCACCAGAGCCATGGTCAACGCCAGCCGCACCGGGTCCATCGGGTGCTCGGGCCCGAAGTCGTAACCCGTGACAGCTTCATCCCACATCAACAGTGCGCGGCCGCTCATGCCCGCCACCGTATCGGGCCTTCGGAGAAGCGAACGACGTGGCGTACACCACCGTCACGAGCACCAGCACCATCGGCACCAGCATCGCGCCCCGATAGCTCCACGCGTCACCGAGCGCCCCCACCAGCGGCGACCCGATCAGGAACCCCACGTAGTTGAAGACGTTCAGGCGCGCGACGGCCGCGTCGCTCGCGCCCGGGCCGTGCCGGTCGAAGGCGAGCCGGCCCGCCGCGGCGAAGGTCTGCGGCACGATCACGCTCAGCCCGAGTCCCAGCAGCGTGAACCCGGCCATGCCCACCCATGCCCCCGGCGCCACCGCGACCACCGCGAAGCCCAGCGCGGCGAGCACCGCCCCGCCCCGCACCACCAGGACGGCTCCGAACCGCCGCACCCCGAAGTCGCCGACGGCCCGCCCGAGCAGCGTCGTCACCATGTACGCGTTGTACGGCACGGTGGCCAGTTCCTCGGAGCTGTGCAGCACGTCCTGGAGGTACTTCGCCGACCAGTTGGAGACCGTGGAGTCCCCGATGTACGCGAACGTCATCACCAGGCACAGCGGCAGCAGCGCCTTGAACGCCACCCCGCCCGAAGCCGACCCGGCCTCCGCCGTCCCTGCCCCCAGTCCCGGTCCCGGTCCCGGCTCCCCGTCCACGTACCAGCGGCCGCCGGCGAACGCCACCGGCAGCAGCACCGCCACGACCGGCAGATACGACACGAACAGCGGCAGGTCCCCGTGCGCCCCGACCCAGGCCAGCGTGGCCCCCGCGATCCCGCCGAGGCTGTACGAGGCGTGGAAGCCGAGCATGATGCTGCGCCCGTACGCCCGCTGGAGGCTCACCCCCAGCATGTTCATGGACGCGTCCAGGGCGCCGACGGCGAGCCCGAACACGCCGAGCGCGACGGCCACCGTCCACAGCTCCGAACCGGCCCCCACCGCCAGGAGCGACAGGAGCACCACCGGCTGGGACCAGCGCAGCACCCGCCCCGCCCCGACGCGGACGACGAGCTTCTCGGTGAACACGCTGGCCACGCCGGCGAGCACGGGCACGGCCGCGAGGAAGACGGGCAGCAGCCCGTCGGATATCCCGTACCGGTCCTGGATCGCCGGTATCCGGGTCACGAGCAGGGCGAAGGTGACCCCCTGCACGAAGAAGCCGACCGCCAGGGATCCCCGCCCACGCCGCAACCGCGCATCCGTCATGGCGGCTCAGCGTAGGCCCGGGTCTTACCGAGGGGTAGGTCGATCACAGACCCAAAATCGCCGGCAGCTCCTCCATCGCGCGGAAGTATCCGCCGGCCCCCGGCAGCTTCGCCTCGGGCGTCATCGCCGTGAACCCGTAGACGTCCATCCCGGCGGCGACGGCGGCCTGGACACCGAGGGGGCTGTCCTCGACCACCAGACAGCGCTCGGGCGGAACGCCCATGCGCTCGGCCGCGTGGAGGAAGAGGTCGGGCGCCGGCTTGCCCCGTCCGACGTCCTCGGCGCTGAAGACGATCTCCTCCGGGAACCACACGTCGAGCCCGGTCTTGCGGTGGCCGACCCGGATGCGCTCATGGCTCCCCGAGGACGCCACGCAGTAGGGAATTCCTTCGGCGGTCAGCCTCTTGAGCACGTCGGCGGCACCGGCCACGGCTTCGAGGTCCCGCTCGAACGCGGCGAAGACGCGGACGTGGAAGGTGTCGTCGAAGTCCTCCGGCAGCCGCCGCCCGCTGCGCTCTCGGACCAGCTCGTGGATCCGGTGCATCGCGGAGCCCATGTAGTCCCGCACCGACTCCTCGTACGTGGTGGGGTGCCCGAGCTCGGTGAGGTAGGCGGCGAGCAGCCGGTTGGAGATCGGCTCGCTGTCGACGAGCACACCGTCGTTGTCGAAGACGATCAGGTCGTACGAGTCATGGGGCATGCGCCCCACCTTACGAGGCGCCCTCACGACGGGCCGTTCGCGCACGGGCCCCTCACGTACGGTCCCGGTGAACTCGGCCGGAGCCGTGGAAATACACCTGAACGCAAAAATGCCTCAACCCCCGGACAAGGTCCGGGGGTTAAGGCTAAAAATTGTTCGGCGGTGTCCTACTCTCCCACAGGGTCCCCCCTGCAGTACCATCGGCGCTGAAAGGCTTAGCTTCCGGGTTCGGAATGTAACCGGGCGTTTCCCTAACGCTATGACCACCGAAACACTATGAAGTTGAACCGCCGCGCCCCTGACCAATAGGGGGGCGTGTTCGTTACTTCAGAACTAACACAGTGGACGCGAGCAACTGAGGACAAGCCCTCGGCCTATTAGTACCGGTCAGCTCCACCCATTACTGGGCTTCCACATCCGGCCTATCAACCCAGTCGTCTACTGGGAGCCTTACCCTCTCAAGGAGGTGGGAATACTCATCTCGAAGCAGGCTTCCCGCTTAGATGCTTTCAGCGGTTATCCCTCCCGAACGTAGCCAACCAGCCATGCCCTTGGCAGGACAACTGGCACACCAGAGGTTCGTCCGTCCCGGTCCTCTCGTACTAGGGACAGCCCTTCTCAATATTCCTACGCGCACAGCGGATAGGGACCGAACTGTCTCACGACGTTCTAAACCCAGCTCGCGTACCGCTTTAATGGGCGAACAGCCCAACCCTTGGGACCGACTCCAGCCCCAGGATGCGACGAGCCGACATCGAGGTGCCAAACCATCCCGTCGATATGGACTCTTGGGGAAGATCAGCCTGTTATCCCCGGGGTACCTTTTATCCGTTGAGCGACGGCGCTTCCACAAGCCACCGCCGGATCACTAGTCCCGACTTTCGTCCCTGCTCGACCCGTCGGTCTCACAGTCAAGCTCCCTTGTGCACTTACACTCAACACCTGATTGCCAACCAGGCTGAGGGAACCTTTGGGCGCCTCCGTTACCCTTTGGGAGGCAACCGCCCCAGTTAAACTACCCATCAGACACTGTCCCTGATCCGGATCACGGACCCAGGTTAGACATCCAGCACGACCAGAGTGGTATTTCAACGGCGACTCCACCATGACTGGCGTCACGGCTTCAAAGTCTCCCACCTATCCTACACAAGCCGAACCGAACACCAATATCAAACTGTAGTAAAGGTCCCGGGGTCTTTCCGTCCTGCTGCGCGAAACGAGCATCTTTACTCGTAGTGCAATTTCACCGGGCCTATGGTTGAGACAGTCGAGAAGTCGTTACGCCATTCGTGCAGGTCGGAACTTACCCGACAAGGAATTTCGCTACCTTAGGATGGTTATAGTTACCACCGCCGTTTACTGGCGCTTAAGTTCTCAGCTTCGCCCACCCGAAAGTGAGCTAACCGGTCCCCTTAACGTTCCAGCACCGGGCAGGCGTCAGTCCGTATACATCGCCTTACGGCTTCGCACGGACCTGTGTTTTTAGTAAACAGTCGCTTCTCGCTGGTCTCTGCGGCCACCCCCAGCTCACGGAGTAAATCCGATCACCAGGCGTGGCCCCCCTTCTCCCGAAGTTACGGGGGCATTTTGCCGAGTTCCTTAACCATAGTTCACCCGAACGCCTCGGTATTCTCTACCTGACCACCTGAGTCGGTTTAGGGTACGGGCCGCCATGAAACTCGCTAGAGGCTTTTCTCGACAGCATAGGATCATCCACTTCACCACAATCGGCTCGGCATCAGGTCTCAGCCTTAATGTGTGACGGATTTGCCTATCACACGGCCTACACCCTTACCCCGGGACAACCACCGCCCGGGCTGGACTACCTTCCTGCGTCACCCCATCGCTTACCTACTACCACCTTGGGTCAGCGGCTCCACCACTCCCCTTTGCCCGAAGGCTCCGGGGCGGCTTCACGGCCTTAGCATTAATGGATTCGATATTGGGCGTTTCAAAGCGGGTACCGGAATATCAACCGGTTGTCCATCGACTACGCCTGTCGGCCTCGCCTTAGGTCCCGACTTACCCTGGGCAGATCAGCTTGACCCAGGAACCCTTAGTCAATCGGCGCACACGTTTCTCACGTGTGTATCGCTACTCATGCCTGCATTCTCACTCGTGAACCGTCCACAACTCGCTTCCGCGGCTGCTTCACCCGGCACACGACGCTCCCCTACCCATCACAGCCTCCGTTGGGAGTATTGCTGCAATGACACGACTTCGGCGGTACGCTTGAGCCCCGCTACATTGTCGGCGCGGAATCACTTGACCAGTGAGCTATTACGCACTCTTTCAAGGGTGGCTGCTTCTAAGCCAACCTCCTGGTTGTCTCTGCGACTCCACATCCTTTCCCACTTAGCGTACGCTTAGGGGCCTTAGTCGATGCTCTGGGCTGTTTCCCTCTCGACCATGGAGCTTATCCCCCACAGTCTCACTGCCGCGCTCTCACTTACCGGCATTCGGAGTTTGGCTAAGGTCAGTAACCCGGTAGGGCCCATCGCCTATCCAGTGCTCTACCTCCGGCAAGAAACACACGACGCTGCACCTAAATGCATTTCGGGGAGAACCAGCTATCACGGAGTTTGATTGGCCTTTCACCCCTAACCACAGGTCATCCCCCAGGTTTTCAACCCTGGTGGGTTCGGTCCTCCACGAAGTCTTACCTCCGCTTCAACCTGCCCATGGCTAGATCACTCCGCTTCGGGTCTTGAGCGTGCTACTGAAACGCCCTGTTCGGACTCGCTTTCGCTACGGCTTCCCCACACGGGTTAACCTCGCAACACACCGCAAACTCGCAGGCTCATTCTTCAAAAGGCACGCAGTCACGACCCACATCCAAAGATGTGAGCGACGCTCCCACGGCTTGTAGGCACACGGTTTCAGGTACTATTTCACTCCGCTCCCGCGGTACTTTTCACCATTCCCTCACGGTACTATCCGCTATCGGTCACCAGGGAATATTTAGGCTTAGCGGGTGGTCCCGCCAGATTCACACGGGATTTCTCGGGCCCCGTGCTACTTGGGTGTCTCTCAAGCAAGCCGCTGATGTTTCGTCTACGGGGGTCTTACCCTCTACGCCGGACCTTTCGCATGTCCTTCGACTACACCAACGGTTTCTGACTCGCCTCACAGCCGGCAGACTGTGAAAGAGAGATCCCACAACCCCGCATGCGCAACCCCTGCCGGTATCACACGCATACGGTTTGGCCTCATCCGGTTTCGCTCGCCACTACTCCCGGAATCACGGTTGTTTTCTCTTCCTGAGGGTACTGAGATGTTTCACTTCCCCTCGTTCCCTCCACATGCCCTATGTGTTCAGGCATGGGTGACAGCCCATGACGACTGCCGGGTTTCCCCATTCGGAAACCCCCGGATCAAAGCCTGGTTGACGGCTCCCCGGGGACTATCGTGGCCTCCCACGTCCTTCATCGGTTCCTGGTGCCAAGGCATCCACCGTGCGCCCTTAAAAACTTGGCCACAGATGCTCGCGTCCACTGTGTAGTTCTCAAGCAACGACCAGCCACCCATCACACCCTGCCGAAGCAAAGCTTTACTGGGGCCGGCATCGCGAAGGCAAGACCTTTCGGCCGTACCCTCAGATACCCAACAACGTGCCAAGCACGATCCTTCAAGACCTCATCACGTTCCACGCCGAAGCAGTACTGGTGACGGACTCTCACGATCGTGCCAACTAATCAACGTTCCACCCATGAGCTGACCGTGCAGAACGTTTGCCTGCAATCGGTACTGTGCTCCTTAGAAAGGAGGTGATCCAGCCGCACCTTCCGGTACGGCTACCTTGTTACGACTTCGTCCCAATCGCCAGTCCCACCTTCGACAGCTCCCTCCCACAAGGGGTTGGGCCACCGGCTTCGGGTGTTACCGACTTTCGTGACGTGACGGGCGGTGTGTACAAGGCCCGGGAACGTATTCACCGCAGCAATGCTGATCTGCGATTACTAGCAACTCCGACTTCATGGGGTCGAGTTGCAGACCCCAATCCGAACTGAGACCGGCTTTTTGAGATTCGCTCCGCCTCGCGGCATCGCAGCTCTTTGTACCGGCCATTGTAGCACGTGTGCAGCCCAAGACATAAGGGGCATGATGACTTGACGTCGTCCCCACCTTCCTCCGAGTTGACCCCGGCGGTCTCCTGTGAGTCCCCATCACCCCGAAGGGCATGCTGGCAACACAGGACAAGGGTTGCGCTCGTTGCGGGACTTAACCCAACATCTCACGACACGAGCTGACGACAGCCATGCACCACCTGTATACCGACCACAAGGGGGGCACTATCTCTAATGCTTTCCGGTATATGTCAAGCCTTGGTAAGGTTCTTCGCGTTGCGTCGAATTAAGCCACATGCTCCGCTGCTTGTGCGGGCCCCCGTCAATTCCTTTGAGTTTTAGCCTTGCGGCCGTACTCCCCAGGCGGGGAACTTAATGCGTTAGCTGCGGCACCGACGACGTGGAATGTCACCAACACCTAGTTCCCAACGTTTACGGCGTGGACTACCAGGGTATCTAATCCTGTTCGCTCCCCACGCTTTCGCTCCTCAGCGTCAGTAATGGCCCAGAGATCCGCCTTCGCCACCGGTGTTCCTCCTGATATCTGCGCATTTCACCGCTACACCAGGAATTCCGATCTCCCCTACCACACTCTAGCCTGCCCGTATCGGATGCAGACCCGGGTTAAGCCCCGGGCTTTCACACCCGACGTGACAAGCCGCCTACGAGCTCTTTACGCCCAATAATTCCGGACAACGCTTGCGCCCTACGTATTACCGCGGCTGCTGGCACGTAGTTAGCCGGCGCTTCTTCTGCAGGTACCGTCACTTTCGCTTCTTCCCTGCTGAAAGAGGTTTACAACCCGAAGGCCGTCATCCCTCACGCGGCGTCGCTGCATCAGGCTTTCGCCCATTGTGCAATATTCCCCACTGCTGCCTCCCGTAGGAGTCTGGGCCGTGTCTCAGTCCCAGTGTGGCCGGTCGCCCTCTCAGGCCGGCTACCCGTCGTCGCCTTGGTGAGCCGTTACCTCACCAACAAGCTGATAGGCCGCGGGCTCATCCTTCACCGCCGGAGCTTTCCAGTCTCGGAGATGCCTCCGCGACTCGTATCCGGTATTAGACCCCGTTTCCAGGGCTTGTCCCAGAGTGAAGGGCAGATTGCCCACGTGTTACTCACCCGTTCGCCACTAATCCACCCCGAAGGGCTTCATCGTTCGACTTGCATGTGTTAAGCACGCCGCCAGCGTTCGTCCTGAGCCAGGATCAAACTCTCCGTGAATGTTTACCGGTAATCCGGTCGAACACCACGAGAGCGGAACGGTCCGGAGGAATAGTCCGTACCGTTCACAGCGTCCTCGCTGTGTGCCACCCCGTGGGGTGGACTTTTTCAAAGGAACCTCGACCATCCGAAGATGGACGGGGTATCAACTAATCTGGCGTTGATTTTTGGCACGCTGTTGAGTTCTCAAGGTGCGGACGCTTCCTTTGTACTCACCCTCACGGGCTTTTCTCCGGGCGCTTCCTTCGTTTCCGACTCTATCAGATCTTTCCGATCCGATTTCCTCGGTGCTTTCCGGTCCCTTTCGCTTTCGCTCCGGGCCCTTCCGGCGGTTCCGACTCTATCAGATCCTTTCGGGCCTGATTCCCGGTCAGCGGGAGTTGTCTTCGCGGCTGTTGGGCCGTTCCGACGAGTGAGACTTTAGCGGATTCCCCGCCCCCGACGCTAATCGGGGACTCACGTCCAAACCTTCGAACGCGGATTCCTCATTTCGCAAAAGCGCACGGAAAGACAAGACGGCACGGCGAATCGACGCCGTCAGGCGTTGTGGTTCTTGCGGAATGGCTGTCCGGGGCCGACCGGAGTCGGTGCTCACGTCGGACAACCCGGAGAACACTACGTACCTCGTAATCCCGTGTCAACCCCGGGTCCGCGGCGTAGGGTGGGGGCATGACTACGCGTGCGCACGCCACCCAGTGGTGGGCCGCCTGACGGCGGCCCGTGCTCACGCGCGCAGATACGGCCGCCGCCTCGGCGGCCGTTCGCGTATCCCCCTCCGGGAGTCCGGCCGACGGGCCGGCGGTGCTCGTACAGAGACAGCCAGGAGAGAGGGAGAACGAACGCGATGAAGCGGATCTTCAGCGGGATCAAGCCGACCGGCACCTGACGCTGGGCAACTACCTCGGGGCCGTGCGGCGGTGGGTCGAGGTGGACCAGCACCAGGCGGACGCGCTCTTCAGCGTGGTGGACCTGCACGCGCTGACCGTGGAGCACGATCCGGCGCGGGTGCGGCGGCTCAGCCGGCAGGCGGCGACGCTGCTGCTGGCGGCGGGGCTCGACCCGGAGCGGTGCACGGTGTTCGTGCAGAGTCATGTGGACGAGCACGCGCGGCTCTCGTACCTCATGGAGTGCGTGGCCACGGACGGCGAGATGCGCCGGATGATCCAGTACAAGGAGAAGAGCCTCCGGGCGCGTGAGTCCGGGGAGAGCGTGCGGCTGTCGCTGCTGACGTATCCGGCGCTGATGGCGGCGGACATCCTCGCGTACGGGACCGATGAGGTGCCGGTGGGCGAGGACCAGACGCAGCACGTGGAGCTGGCGCGGGATCTCGCGGTGCGGTTCAACCATCGGTACGGGCATGTCTTCACGGTGCCGAAGGCGACGCATCCGGTGGTGGCGGCGCGGGTCATGGATCTGCAGGACCCCCGGTCGAAGATGGGGAAGTCGCACGAGAACGGGGCGGGGATCGTCTATCTGCTCGATGACGCGGACACCGTGCGGCGGAAGATCATGCGGGCCGTGACGGACAGCGGGCGCGAGGTGGTCTACGACCGGGAGGCCGCTCCCGGGGTGGCGAACCTGCTGGATGTGCTGGCGGCCGCGACGGGTGGGAACCCGATCGGGCTTGCCGGTGTATACGAGTCGTACGGATCGTTGAAGAAGGACACGGCGGAGGCGGTGGTCGAGCTGCTGCGGCCGGTGCGGGAGCGGCATGCCGAGCTCGCGGCGGACCCGGCGCAGGTGGACGAGGTGCTGCGGGCGGGGGCCGAGCGGGCTCGTGGGATGGCGCGGCCGCTGGTCGACCGGGCCTACCGGGCGATCGGGCTGCTGCCGGCCGTGTGACGGAAGGCGTTGCGGTAGTCGCGCGGGCTGGTGGCGAGGTGCGAGGCGAAGTGCTGGCGCATGGTGACCTCGCTGCCGAAGTCCGCGCGGCGGGCGCCTTCGGGGAGGGGGTGATCAGTGAGTTCGAGGAGTTTCCGGGCGGCGGCCACGCGCTGGGTGATGAGCCAGTGGAGGCGGGTGGTTCCGGTGGTGGCCTGGACGGGCCGTTCGGGTGGCAGTGGACGGCGGAGGAGCTGACCCGGGCGACGGCGGTGTCGCTGCACGGCGGGCGGTTCGCCCGGGTCGTGACCACACAGGAGGTGCTGAGGGGCGCGGGCGCGCGTGAGGCGCGCCGTGGTGGTCAGCCCTGGCCGGAGGCGAGCTCGCGGCTGCGGTCGCGGGCGGCTTCCAGGGCGGCGATCAGGGCGGCTCGTACGCCGTGGTTCTCCAGCTCTCGGATGGCGGAGATGGTGGTGCCGGCGGGGCTGGTGACGGCCTCGCGGAGCTTGACGGGGTGTTCGCCGCTGTCGCGGAGCATGACGGCGGCGCCGATGGCGGCCTGGACGATCAGGTCGTGGGCCTGGGCGCGGGGCAGGCCGAGGAGGATGCCGGCGTCGGTCATGGCCTCGACGAGGTAGTAGAAGTAGGCCGGGCCGGAGCCGGACAGGGCGGTGGCGGCGTCCTGCTGGGACTCGGGGACGCGCAGGGTCTTGCCGACGCCGCCGAAGATCTCCTCGGTGTGGTCGAGGTGTTCGTGGGTGGCGTGGCTGCCGGCGGAGATCACGGACATGCCCTCGTCGACGAGGACGGGGGTGTTGGGCATGACCCGGACGACGGGGGTGCCGGTGGCGAGGCGTTCCTCGATGAAGGCGGTGGGGATGCCGGCGGCGGCGCTGATGACCAGGCGGTCGGCGGCGACGTGCGGGGCGAGTTCGTCGAGGAGGCGGCCCATGTCCTGGGGCTTCACGGCGAGGATGAGGGTGTCGGCGCGCTTGGCGGCGTCGGCGTTGCTGACGGCCTCGACTCCGTAGCGGGCGTGGAGTTCTTCGGCGCGCTCGGTGCGGCGGGCGGTGACCAGGAGGTCCGCCGGGCGCCAGCCGGCGCGGATCATGCCGCTGAGGAGCGCTTCACCGATCTTGCCGGTGCCGAGGACTGCGACGGTCTGGGTCATGGGTCTGTTCACCTCGCCGGAAGGGGCTCCACGTGCAGGGACATCCTCGCACCGGGAGGCCGTCCGGTGCGGTGGGTGTCCGAGGGGCGGGCAGGTCACGGGGTGCGGCGGCGGAGGGTGGCGGCGCCGAGGGCGAGGACGAGGACGGCGCAGCCGGCGACGACGAGGGCGTCGCGGACGAAGTCGGTGGTGATGTCGGTGTGGTGCAGGACCTGGTTCATGCCGTCGACCGCGTACGACATGGGCAGGACGTCGGAGACCGCTTCGAGGGCGGGGGCCATGCGGTCGCGCGGGGTGAACAGGCCGCAGAGCAGCAGCTGGGGGAAGATCACGGCCGGCATGAACTGGACGGCCTGGAACTCGGAGGCGGCGAAGGCCGAGACGAAGAGGCCGAGGGCGGTGCCCAGGAGCGCGTCGAGCAGGGCGACCAGGAGGAGCAGCCAGGGTGAGCCGGTGACGTCGAGGCCGAGGAGCCACAGGGCGAGGCCGGTGGCGAGGGCGGACTGGACGACGGCGAGCAGGCCGAAGGCGAGGGCGTAGCCGGCGATCAGGTCGGCCTTGCCCAGCGGCATGGCGAGGAGGCGTTCGAGGGTGCCGGAGGTGCGTTCGCGCAGGGTGGCGATGGAGGTCACCAGGAACATGGTGATGAGCGGGAAGATGCCGAGGAGCGAGGCGCCGATGCCGTCGAAGGTCTGCGGGCTTCCGTCGAAGACGTAGCGGAGCAGCAGGAGCATCAGGCAGGGCACGAGGAGCATCAGGGCGATCGACCGCGGGTCGTGGCGGAGCTGGCGCAGGACGCGGGCGGTGGTGGCGAGGGTGCGGGCGCTGTTCACGGGCGGGGCTCCTCGGTGCGGTGCGGGTCGCGGGCGGCCGCGGCGTCCACGAGGTGGAGGAAGGCGTCCTCGACGGTGGTGGTGTCGTTGCGGTGGCGCAGGGCTTCGGGGGTGTCGTCGGCGAGGAGTTCGCCTTCGCGCAGGAGGAGCAGCCGGTGGCAGCGTTCGGCCTCGTCCATGACGTGGGAGGAGACGAGGAGGGTGGTGCCGCGGTCGGCGGCGATGTGGTGGAAGAGGTCCCAGAGGTCGCGGCGGAGCACCGGGTCGAGGCCGACGGTCGGTTCGTCGAGGACGAGGAGCTCGGGGGCGCCGAGGAGGGCGACGGCGAGGGAGACCCGGCTGCGCTGGCCTCCGGAGAGCCGCCCGGCGAGGGCGTCGGCGTGGGTGGTGAGGTCGACGTCGGTGAGGGCCCGGTCGACGGCGGTGCGGCGGTCGGTGCGGTGGGCGCGGCCGGGGAGGAGGACGGCGGCGAAGTAGTCGAGGTTCTGGCGGACGGTGAGGTCGTCGTAGACGGAGGGGGCCTGGGTGACGTAGCCGATGCGGGGGCGCAGGGCCGGGTGGCCGGCGGGGTGGCCGAGGACGTGGAGGGTGCCGGTGACCTTGGCCTGGGTGCCGACGACGGCGCGCATGAGGGTGGTCTTGCCGCAGCCGGAGGGGCCGAGGAGGCCGGTGATGCGGCCCCGGGGGACGGTGAAGTCGAGGTCGCGCAGGACGGGGCGGTCGCCGCGGACGACGCTGAGGCCGGACGCGACGATCGCGTCGCCGGCGACACCACCGCTTTTATTCATCATGTGATGAATAGTGGGCGCGAGGGTGGCACGACGTCAAGGACCCCGGACGATGTCCGGGGTCCTCGGGGGATCTCAGCGGCGGGGCAGCCGGGGGACGGTCAGCGCTTCGGCTTCTTGCGCCCGGACGGGTTGCCGGTCCGGTTCGAGCGGCGCTTCTCGTAGCGGGCCAGGGCCTCTTCGTACTCCGTGCGCAGCAGATTCTCGCCCGGCGCCTCGGTGAAGGAGCGGAGGAAGTAGGCGAGGAGCGAGCCGATGAAACCGATGGCCTTCAGGCTGCGCAGGGAGTCCTCGCGGGCCGGGTCGGCGGGGCGGCGGCCGAAGCCCTCCCACGTCTTGCGGAAGGCGATCGCGCTGCAGACCGCGAACATCACCACCACGAGCGTGTTGACGAAGCCGCCGACCTGGGCGATCGCCAGGCCCTCGTACGCGAAACGCAGCACGAAGCAGCCCGCGACCGCGGCGGCGAGCGAGCCGACGGCCACGCCGGTGCGGCGCAGACCGTAGTGGCCGCTGTGGTCCACCCAGGTCGTGCCGAAGAAGCGGAGCTCCTCGGGCCGGGGCCCGGCCGGAGTGCCGGTCTTGCTCTGCTGGTCGTCGCTCACGAGACCGATTATCCCCGGCCCTGAGGGCAAGGCGCCGTCAGCCGGAGCGCAAGGCGCCGTCAGCCGGCCGGCGAGGCTCCGTCAGCCGCAGCGGCGGGCCACATAGCCGTCGGTGCCCGTCTTCACATACGCGTCGGAGACGAACTGGCCGGGGCTGATGTTGTCCCAGATGTTGGTGGTGCCGTACGGGCCGGAGATCCGCTCGCCGGGCGTCTGGCAGTAGATCTGGACCCAGGCGCCCAGGGTCAGGGTCCGTACGATCGGGTACTTGGTGCCGGGACCGGAGCGGACGTTCACCCGGTAGCCCGGGGCGATCGGGTAGGCGGTCACGTCGTCCGCCGCCATGGCCCGTACGGCGCTGCTCTCGGCGTCCCCGGCGGGCGCGAGGCTCTCGGTGTTCTCGGTGTGCTCGACGCTCATGGCCATTCCCCCGTCTGGCGTGAAAGCGCTGCTTCGGAGCGCTGCGGTGAGATTCACTCTCCGCGACGCGCAGGCTAGCAAGCCCCACCGACATCGGCCGCACCATCGACTAGGCTCCGTGCGTCGCGCACGCGCGCGGCTCGACGGGGAACCACACGGGGGTTGGCGATGCCGCCGTTGCGCAGTACCGGCGCGGACCGGGACGCGGAAGGGCCCGACTACGCGGGCGAGTACCGGCTCCAGGCCTGCCTCGGAGCCGGCGGCATGGGCGTCGTCCACCTCGCCACCTCCGCCTCGGGACTCCGGCTCGCGGTCAAGGTGGTGCACGCGCAGTACGCCGAGGACCCCGAGTTCCGGGCCCGCTTCCGTCAGGAGGTGGCCGCCGCCCGGCGGGTCAGCGGCGCGTTCACCGCGCCCGTCGTGGACGCCGACCCCGACGCCGTACGCCCCTGGATGGCGACCCTCTACGTCCCCGGGCCCACGCTCGCCGACCAGGTGAAGCGCAGCGGCCCGCTGTCCCGTGCCGAGCTGCGGCGGCTCACCGCCGGGCTCGCCGAGGCGCTGCGCGACATCCACCGGGCCGGAGTGGTCCACCGGGACCTCAAGCCGAGCAACGTGCTGCTGACCGACTCCGGCCCCAAGGTGATCGACTTCGGGATCTCCCGGCCGGTCGACAGCGACCTGCGCACGGAGACGGGGAAGCTGATCGGCTCCCCGCCGTTCATGGCGCCCGAGCAGTTCCAGCGGCCGAGGGAGGTCGGGCCCGCCGCCGACGTCTTCGCGCTGGGTTCGGTCCTCGTGCACGCGGCGACCGGGCACGGCCCGTTCGACTCCGACAGCCCGTACATCGTGGCGTACCAGGTCGTGCACGACGAGCCGGATCTGACCGGCGTGCCGGAGGAGCTGGCGCCCCTGGTGGCGCGCTGCCTCGCGAAGGAACCGGCCGAGCGGCCGACGCCCGCCGAGATCATGGCGGCGCTGCTGCCGCCTTCGTACGAGGCGACGGCGTTCATACCCGCCCAGCGGCGGTCCCCCGGCCCCTTCCCGTCCCTCGCCGCGGACGGTGCGGCGGGCGCCGCTGCCGGCTCCTTTGCCGGCGCGTGGGACGCCGACACTCCGGTACGGGCGGTGGCACCGCCCCGCCGGCGCCGATGGCCGCGGCCCCGGCTGCGGCTCCGGCTGCCGGTCGCGCTCGGCGTGCTGCTCGCCCTCGCGGCGGGCGGCACCGTCGCCGTCCTGGCGACGCGGGGCGCCGAGCGGCCGGCCGCTCCGGGGCACCCGGCGAAGGCGGCCACCTCGTTCACCGGCTGGCAGACCGTCCTCGGCACGAGGGGCGGGGGCGGCGAGGGCGGCGACGCCTCGGCGCCCGCCTGCGCGCTCTCCGGGGGCGCGCTCTACTGCTCGGGGCCCGGCCCCCTCGTCAGCCGGCTCGACGCCGCGACGGGACGGGTCGTCTGGTCACGGCCGGCCGCCGGTGCCGGCCGTACCGCTCCCGCGCTGCTGCCCGGCGGCACCGTCGCCGTCACCTCCGACACCGGAGAAGTCCACACGTACGCGGCCGGAAACGGCACACCGGGATGGCGCACCCGCCCGGCGGCCGCCGAGACCAACCGGCCGGCCGGTTCCGTCGTCGTCCTGTCCGGCGGCACCGGCCGGCTGCGCGCCGTCGACGCCGCCACCGGCAAGCAGCTCTGGCGGCACGGGCTGCCCGGCCACAGCGCCCCGCAGCTCGGCCCGTACGACTCCGCGTCCGGCCTCCTCACCGTCTTCGAACCGACCGCCGACGCGACCCACACCCTGATCAGCGCGGTGCGGCCGGCCACCGGGAAGGTCCTGTGGTCACACCGCCTGAAGGGCAACCTCGTGCCCGTCGCCCACGGCCGTGACGGCGCCCTGGTCCTGTCCGCCACCTACCGCGACATGCAGACCGAGGCCCTCGTCCGCTACGCACCCGAGCGCCGGGAGGCGCGGCGCGTCCCCCTGCCGTACCGCGTCGACAGCGCGTCGACCGCCGTGGCCGGCTCGACCGCGTACCTGCTCGGCAGGCTCGGCACCCTGACCGCCGTCGACCTGGCGGCCGGGCGGGTCCTGTGGGACCTGGAGACCGGCAGCCGCAACGTGTCCGCCCTCGCTCCCGGCGACGGCGGCCGCCTCTACGTCTCCGCCTCCGACGGCCGCCTCCTCGCCGTCGACACCGCCCACGGCACCCTCGTCGGCCAGACCCGCCCCCGCCTCGGCGACGGCCGTCTCGGCTACGTCACCTCCGTCCCGGCTCCCGTCACGTCCGGCCACCGGGTGTACGGCACGGCTCCCGACGGCTCCGTCTTCGCGGTGGACGGGAGCGACCCGGCGGGGTGGTGAGGCCCGAGCGGCCGAAGCGGCCCGGTCAGCAGCGCCCGTCGGTAGCGGCACGGTGACGGGCGGCCCGGTGAGGAGCGGCCGTCGGCAGCGGCCCGGTGTGGCCGGGAACGCGGCGGCGGCGGTGCGGGGGCGCTCCCCCGTACCGCCGCCGCCGTCTTCGTGTCAGCCCGGCTTCCGTGTCAGCCCAGCTTGGAGACGTCGCGGACCGCGCCCTTGTCCGCGCTGGTGGCCATCGCCGCGTAGGCCCGCAGGGCGGCGGAGACCTTGCGTTCGCGGTTCTTCGGGGCGTAGACGCCGTTCAGGGCCTCGCGGCGGGCGGCGAGGGTGGCGTCGTCGACGAGGAGGTCGATCGAGCGGTTGGGGATGTCGATGCGGATGCGGTCGCCGTCCTCGACGAGGGCGATCGTGCCGCCCGAGGCGGCCTCCGGGGAGGCGTGGCCGATGGACAGGCCCGAGGTGCCGCCGGAGAACCGGCCGTCCGTCACCAGGGCGCAGGTCTTGCCGAGGCCGCGGCCCTTGAGGAAGGACGTCGGGTAGAGCATCTCCTGCATGCCGGGGCCGCCCTTGGGGCCCTCGTAGCGGATGACGACCACGTCGCCGTCCTTGACCTGCTTGTTGAGGATCTTCTCGACGGCCTCCTCCTGCGACTCGCAGACGACGGCCGGGCCCTCGAAGGTCCAGATCGACTCGTCGACGCCGGCCGTCTTCACCACGCAGCCGTCGACGGCGAGGTTGCCGCGCAGCACCGCGAGCCCGCCGTCCTTGGAGTAGGCGTGGGCCGCGTCGCGGATGCAGCCGCCGGCCGCGTCCAGGTCGAGGCTGTCCCAGCGCTCGGACTGGGAGAACGCCTCGGCGGAGCGGACGCAGCCGGGGGCGGCGTGGAAGAGCTCGACGGCCTCCTCGGAGGCCGACCCGCCGCGGACGTCCCAGGCGTCCAGCCACTCCTTGATGGAGCGGGAGTGCACGGCGTGGACGTCCTCGTTGAGGAGCCCGGCGCGGTACAGCTCGCCCAGGATCGCCGGGATGCCGCCGGCCCGGTGCACGTCCTCCATGTAGTACGTGCCGCGCGGGGCGACGTTCGGGGCGACCTTGGCCAGGCAGGGCACGCGGCGCGAGACCTCGTCCATGTCGCTCAGGCCGTAGTCGAGCTCGGCCTCCTGCGCGGCCGCGAGCAGGTGCAGGATCGTGTTGGTGGAGCCGCCCATGGCGATGTCGAGCGCCATGGCGTTCTCGAAGGCGGCCTTCGTGGCGATGTTCCGCGGCAGGACGGAGGCGTCGTCCTCGTCGTAGTAGCGCCGGGTGATGTCGACGACCGTGCGGGCGGCGTTCTCGTACAGCGCGCGCCGGGCGGTGTGGGTGGCGAGGACGGAGCCGTTGCCGGGCAGGGAGAGGCCGATGGCCTCGGTGAGGCAGTTCATCGAGTTGGCGGTGAACATGCCGGAACAGGACCCGCAGGTCGGACAGGCGTTCTCCTCGATGCGGAGGATGTCCTCGTCGGAGACCTTGTCGTTGACGGCCTCGGAGATCGCGTCGACCAGGTCGAGCGTGCGGACCGTGCCGTCGACGAGCGTCGCACGGCCGGACTCCATGGGGCCGCCGGAGACGAAGACGGTCGGGATGTTGAGGCGCAGGGCGGCCATCAGCATGCCGGGGGTGATCTTGTCGCAGTTGGAGATGCAGATCAGGGCGTCGGCGCAGTGCGCCTCGACCATGTACTCCACGCTGTCGGCGATCAGGTCGCGGGACGGCAGGCTGTAGAGCATGCCGCCGTGGCCCATGGCGATGCCGTCGTCGACGGCGATCGTGTTGAACTCGCGGGCGATGCCGCCGGCGGCGGTGATGGCCTCGGAGACGATCCGGCCCACGGGCTGGAGGTGGGTGTGGCCGGGGACGAACTCCGTGAAGGAGTTGGCCACGGCGATGATCGGCTTCCGCCCGATGTCGGCGCCCGGTACACCGGAGGCGCGCATCAGGGCGCGTGCGCCCGCCATATTGCGGCCGTGGGTGACAGTGCGGGACCTCAGCTCGGGCATCGTCGCTCGCTCCTCATGATGGATGTCTCTGAAGTCGAGCGTACGCTTCGACTCCAAGATCTGGACACGGTGTCCGTATGGCGGACGAAATGTTCAGTGTGCGGTCGGTCGTCCGGGTCGGCCGGGTTCGCCTCACGGCTGGGTCAGATAGCGCTGGAGGGTCGGGGAGACCTGCGCCACGATCTCCTCCGGGTCCGCCGAGGCCAGCGGCTCCACCTGGATCACGTACCGCAGGATCGCGATCCCGATCATGTGCGAGGCGGCCAGTTCGGCGCGGAACTTCGGCTCCGGTACGTCGAGGTCGGCGGCGATCCGCTCGAGGAGACGCCGCAGGACGAAGCCGCGCAGCACCTTCGCCGCCGCCTCGTGGGTCAGCGCCGAGCGGATGATCGCCAGCAGCGGGGCGCGGGTCGCCGGGTTCTCCCACACCGAGATGAAGAAACGGGCCAGGCGCTCGCCGATCGCCTCGCGCGGGCCGCCGACGATGGCCGGCACGACCGTCGCCGGCTCGAAGGAGACCTCGATGGCCGCCGCGAAGACCTCGTCCTTCGTGCCGAAGTAGTGGTGGACGAGTGCCGCGTCGACGTCCGCGGCCTTCGCGATGCCGCGTACGGAGGTCTTGTCGTAGCCGCGCTCGGCGAACATCGCCCGCGCCGCCTCCAGGATCCGCTCGCGCGCGCCCGGTCCGCTCTCCTGCGCCGCGGTGCGGGAGGGGCGGCCGCGCCGCCGGGGGGACGGCTCGGTCACGGGCGCGGGGCCTCGGTCGGCCCGGCGGATCCCCTGAAGCGGGCGGAGCCACCGGATCCGGCGGACCGGCCGGGACCGGTGGACCGCGCGGGTCCGGTTGCGCCGCCCGGCGCCGCGGCGGCCAGGTGCAGCCGGGCGAAGGCCAGGGCCTCGGCGAGGTCGGCCTCGCGTTCGGCGGAGGACATCGCCCGGCGGGTGTTGACCTCGATGACGACGTGGCCGTCGTAGCCGCTGTGCGCCAGCCGCTCCAGGAGCTCGGCGCACGGCTGGGTGCCCCGGCCCGGCACCAGGTGCTCGTCCTTGGCTGAGCCGCGCCCGTCGGCCAGGTGGACGTGGCCGAGGCGGCCGCCCATGCGGTCGACCATCGCGAGGGTGTCGGTCCGGGCGGTGGCGGTGTGCGAGAGGTCGATCGTGAAGTGCCGGTAGTCGTCCTTGGTGACGTCCCACTCGGGGGCGTACGCGAGCATCTCGCGGTCCTTGTACCGCCAGGGGTACATGTTCTCCACGGCGAACCGGACGTCCGTCTCGTCGGCCATCCGCCAGATGCCGGTCACGAAGTCCCGCGCGTACTGCCGCTGCCAGCGGAACGGCGGGTGCACGACGACCGTCGTGGCGCCCAGCTTCTCGGCCGCCGCCTGGGCGCGCCGGAGCTTGACCCACGGGTCGGTGGACCAGACGCGCTGGGTGATGAGCAGGCAGGGGGCGTGCACGGCGAGGATCGGCACCTGGTGGTAGTCCGAGAGCCGGCGCAGCGCCTCGATGTCCTGGCTGACCGGATCGGTCCACACCATGACCTCGACGCCGTCGTAGCCGAGGCGCGCGGCGACCTCGAAGGCCGTCGCCGTCGACTCCGGATACACCGAGGCCGTCGACAGGGCGACCTTCGCATCCGGGACGCGCACCGCTGGTTCTGCCACGCAGAACAGGGTACGGGGCGGGCCGGAGGGCCGGGGGGTGGTTCCGGTCACGCCCGGCCCGGCGCCCTGCCCGCGTGCCCGGCCCGCGCCGCCCGGCCCCGCCGCCCGGCCCGCGCCGCCCGGCCCCGCCGCCCTGCCCGCGTGCCCGGCCCGACGCCCTGCCAGAGCGCTCGACCCGGCGCCCTGTCCGCGCCGCCCGGCCCGAGCCCGCTACGGCAGGTGGTCCAGGCGGCGCAGGATCACGCCCTCGCGCAGCGCCCACGGGCAGATCTCCAGCTCGTCGATGCCGAAGAGGTCCATCGCGCCCTCGGCGACCAGGGCGCCGGCCAGGAGCTGGGAGGCGCGGCCCTCGGAGACGCCCGGGAGGGCGGCGCGCTCACCCGCGCTCATCGCGGCGAGGCGCGGGACCCACTCCTCCAGCGACTTGCGGGACAGGTTGCGCTGGACGTACAGGCCGAAGCCGGAGCCCGGGGCACCGGCGATGCGGGCCAGCTGCTTGAAGGTCTTGGAGGTGGCCACGACGTGGTCGGGCGGCCCGAAGCGGTTGAACTCGCCGACCGTGCGGGCGATCTGCGCCCGCACGTGGCGGCGCAGCGCCTTCACGTCGGTGGTGTCGGGCGGGTCGCCCGGCAGCCAGCCCTTGGTGAGCCGTCCCGCGCCGAGCGGCAGGGAGACGGCCGTGTCGGGCTCCTCGTCGATGCCGAAGGCGATCTCCAGCGAACCGCCGCCGATGTCGAGGAGGAAGAGCTTGCCCGCGGACCAGCCGAACCAGCGCCGGGCGGCCAGGAAGGTGAGCCGGGCCTCCTCCTCGCCGCTGAGGACCTGGAGCGCGATGCCGGTCTCCGCGTAGACGCGGGCGAGGACCGCGTCGGCGTTGCTTGCCTCGCGCACCGCCGAGGTCGCGAACGGCAGCACCTCCTCGCAGCCCTTGTCCTCGGCGGCCGTGAGCGCCTCGCGGACGGTGGCGATGAGCCGCTCCACCCCCGCGTCGGCGATGGCGCCGCGCTCGTCGAGGAGCTCGGCGAGCCGCAGCTCCGCCTTGTGGGAGTGGGCGGGCAGCGGGCGGGCGCCGGGGTGGGCGTCCACCACGAGGAGGTGCACCGTGTTCGAACCGACGTCGAGGACTCCGAGTCTCATGGACGGAACGCTACTGCGCGCGCCCGCATACGCTTGGCGTTGTGCCAAAGACGAAGAAGGCGAAGCCGGGCAAAGACAGCGCCGCCCCCACCCCCGACCACGACGCCGCCAAGGCGGTCAGGGCCGCGCACGCGGCGAAGTCCGTGAAGGTCGGCCGGAAGCGGGCCAAGGGCGAGGAGCCCGACGAGAAGGGCCTGGACTTCCCGCGCGCCTGGGTCGAGTTCGCCGACCCCGACGACGAGGAGCAGGTCTACCGCTGCGACCTGACCTGGCTGACCTCCCGCTGGACCTGCATCTTCGGCAACGGCTGCCAGGGCATCCAGGAGGGGCGGGCCGACGACGGCTGCTGCACGCTCGGCGCGCACTTCTCCGACGAGGACGACGAGAAGCGGGTCGCCGAGCACGTGGCGCGGCTCACGCCGGAGCTGTGGCAGTTCCACGACGTCGGCACGGGCACGGGCTGGGTGCAGCTCGACGAGGACGGCGACCGGCAGACCCGCCGCTGGGAGGGCTCCTGCATCTTCCAGAACCGTCCCGGCTTCGCGGGCGGCGCGGGCTGCTCGCTGCACATCCTGGCCGTCCGGGAGGGCCGGGAGCCGCTGGAGACCAAGCCGGACGTGTGCTGGCAGCTGCCGGTGCGGCGGACCTACGACTGGATCGACCGCCCGGACGACACCAAGGTCCTCCAGGTGTCGATCGGGGAGTACGACCGGCGCGGCTGGGGGCCGGGCGGGCACGACCTGCACTGGTACTGCACGACCGCGAGCTCCGCGCACGTGGGCAAGGACCCGGTCTACGTCTCGTACCGGCCGGAGCTCGTCGAGATGATGGGCGAGGCGGCGTACGAGGTGCTGGCCGGGCTGTGCGAGGCGCGGCTCGCCTCCCAGCTGCCGCTGGTGGCCCCGCACCCCGCCGACCCTTCCTAGGTCTTCCGGACCCTTCCTAGGTCTTCGGACCCTTCCTCGGTCTTTCAGGGCGAGGGCGCCGGGTCCGTGCCCGGTGTCGTCTCGCTCGCCGACTCCGTGGGCGTGGGCTCGGTGGTCGGATCCGTCGTCGGGGGCGGGGTCGTGGGCTCCGTCGTGCTCGGCGGCGGGGTGGTCGGCGGCTCGCTCGTCGGGGGCGGGGGCGTCGGCTCGGTCGTGCTCGGCGGCGGGGTGGGGTTCGTCGTCGAGGGCGGCGGCGTCACCCCGTAGCCGTCGATCCGCACGACCGCGCCCGAGGGGTCGACCCCGACCCGGGCACTCCAGGCACCGGCCGGTTCGCGGGAGCGGTCGACGGAGATCCGGACCGTGACCGACTCGCCCGGGCGCAGGGTGCCGGACGCCTGGCTCACGTACAGCCAGGGGGCGTCGGACCACAGCGACCAGGCGGCGGGCGCGCCGCCCTCGTTGGTGAGGGTCAGCAGGGTGGTCGCGCCGCTGCCGCGCGCGGCGACGGTGATCCGGGCGGGCGCGGGCTGCCCCGGCCGGGCCGGAGGGACCGGGGCGCCGGGGCTGATCACCTCGACGGAGACGTCCGGGGCGCGGCTGCCGCGGGGGTCGGGGGTGGTCTGGGCGTTGCCCGTGTTCTCGTAACGGTCGTACGAACGGCCGCCGGCCCCGCCCTGCGAGGCGGCCGGCCCGTCCTGCTCGCGCGCGCTGATCCTGGATCCGTCGTGGCCCTCGCCGACGACCGGCGTGCCGCGGTACGAGGTCCACAGGGCGAGGACCGGGGCGGCGACCACCGCGGCGACCACGGTGGTGGTGACGGCGCGGGCGCGCATCCGGTCGCGGCGGGCGGCGTGGTCCTTGGGGTCGAGGGGGAAGCCGGTCGGGCCGAAGCGGGGGGCGCCGGCGCGGGTGCGCGGGACGTGCAGCATGGCCATGTACGCGGCGGCGCGCGGCGCCTCGACGATCGGGAGCCGGCCGGGCGGGGTGCTCAGGGCGCCCGGCCAGGGCGCTTGGGCGCCCGCCCGCTCGGCGACCCGGCGGCAGCGCGGGCAGTCGTCGACATGCCGGACCAGTTCGGCGCGCAGGGCGGCGGACAGCAGCACCTGGTGGTCGCCGGTGAGGCGGGCCACCGTCGGGCAGTCGCCGGTCTCGACGACGGCGAGGGCGGCGCGGGTGCGTTCGACCTCGCAGCCGGCGGAGGAGAGCAGCTCGCGGGCGGCGACCGGGTCGAGCGAGAGCACGGCGGCGACCTCGCGGTGGCCGAGGCCGTGCCGGACGGCGAGCTCCAGCGCCTCGCGCTGCTCGGGTGTGGTGCCTGCGGCCTCGGGCCAGGCGAGCGCGGCGAGTTCGGCGCGGCGCCGCTCGGCGACCTCGGGGGCGACCCGGGGCGGCTGGGGCGCGGCGACGGCGGGGCGGCCCGTGTGGGCGCCCTGGCGCCGGCGGCGCTGCTCGCCGAAGCTGCGCAGGCAGGCCCAGCGGGCCAGGGCGTACAGCCAGGCGCGGCGGCCGGACGCGTCGGCGGGACAGCGGCCGTGGTGGCGCTCGGCGACGGCCAGGACGTCGCCGAGGACGGCGGTGGCCGTGTCGTGGTCGCAGAGCACCGAGAGGCAGTAGGTGAAGAGGCCGTCCAGATACTCCTCGTACCGGGCGGGGGGCCGCTGGCCCTGCGTGCGGGGGCCGCCGGTGGTTCGCGTGGGGTGTTCCAGCCTGCTGCTCGTCACCCGGAGACGGTAGACAGGAGGGCGGGGGCTCTTCTCACCGCTTGCACACTTTTAATCCGTACGGGTGAAGCTATCGCCCGAAAGGGGACACGAGGGCCGTCTCCGCTTGCCGGGCCGGGGCGGGGCGGGCAGGAGCGCCCTGGGGTGCCGGCCCACGAAAGCCGGCGGGTGCCGACGGGTGCCGGGCAGGTGCCGACGGGTGCCGGGCGGGTGCCGACGGGTGCCGGGCAGGTGCCCGGGCGGGTGTCCGGGGATGCCCGGTGGACGGCCGGGGGACGGCCGGGGGACGCCGACGGGAGGCGCCGACGGGAGGCGCTGTCAGTGGCGGGGGCTACGGTGGCGCCCATGGCTGCTCGTACCAAAACCGCCAAGGACCGGCCGTCCTACCGCTGCACCGAGTGCGGCTGGCAGACCGCCAAGTGGCTCGGCCGCTGCCCCGAATGCCAGGCCTGGGGCACGGTGGAGGAGTACGGCGCGCCCGCCGTCCGCACCACCGCCGCGGGGCGGGTGTCCACCGCCGCGCTGCCCATCGGCCAGGTCGACGGGCGGCAGGCGACCGCCCGCAGCACCGGCGTGGACGAGCTGGACCGGGTCCTGGGCGGCGGGCTCGTGCCCGGCGCGGTCGTGCTGCTCGCGGGCGAGCCGGGCGTCGGCAAGTCCACGCTGCTGCTCGACGTGGCCGCCAAGGCCGCGAGCGACGAGCACCGCACGCTGTACGTGACGGGCGAGGAGTCCGCCAGTCAGGTCCGGCTGCGCGCCGACCGGATCAACGCGCTGAACGACCACCTCTATCTGGCGGCCGAGACGGACCTGTCGGCGGTCCTCGGGCACCTGGACGCGGTGAAGCCCTCGCTGCTGGTCCTGGACTCGGTGCAGACGGTGGCCTCGCCCGAGATCGACGGCGCCCCCGGCGGCATGGCCCAGGTGCGCGAGGTCGCCGGCGCGCTGATCCGGGCCTCCAAGGAGCGCGGCATGTCCACGCTGCTCGTGGGCCACGTCACCAAGGACGGGGCCATCGCGGGTCCCCGGCTCCTGGAGCACCTGGTCGACGTGGTGCTGCACTTCGAGGGCGACCGGCACGCGCGCCTGCGCCTGGTCCGGGGCGTGAAGAACCGGTACGGGGCGACGGACGAGGTCGGCTGCTTCGAACTGCACGACGAGGGCATCATCGGGCTCGCCGACCCGTCCGGCCTGTTCCTGACGCGCCGGGACACGGCCGTGCCCGGCACCTGTCTGACGGTGACGCTGGAGGGCCGGCGCCCCCTGGTGGCCGAGGTGCAGGCGCTGACGGTCGACTCCCAGATCCCCTCGCCGCGCCGCACCACCTCGGGCCTGGAGACCTCGCGGGTGTCGATGATGCTGGCGGTCCTGGAGCAGCGGGGCCGGATCACCGCGCTGGGCAAGCGGGACATCTACAGCGCGACCGTCGGCGGGGTGAAGCTCTCCGAGCCCGCCGCCGACCTGGCCATCGCCCTCGCGCTGGCCTCCGCGGCGAGCGACACCCCCCTGCCGAAGAACCTGGTGGCGATCGGCGAGGTCGGCCTGGCGGGCGAGGTCCGGCGGGTGACGGGCGTCCAGCGCCGTCTCTCGGAGGCGCACCGGCTCGGCTTCACGCACGCGCTGGTCCCGGCCGATCCCGGGAAGGTCCCGCCGGGCATGAAGGTCACCGAGGTCGCGGACATGGGCGACGCCCTGCGGGTGCTGCCGCGCGGCCGCCGGCCCCGGGCACCGCAGGAGGCGGAGGGATAGCGGCGAGGGAGCGGCCGAGGGGGACGGGGCGGCGGGTCCGGGCTTCCCGGGCGGGCCCCGGCGGGGGCTTTCGGGGCGGGTCCCGACGGGGCCCTCGCGCGCGCGTCGGAGGGCGGCAGGGCGGTGTCGCTAGACTTTGCCCTGGTCTCGCCCATCCGTACGAGCCGGAGGAGTGCAGTGGCAGCCAAGGACAACGAGGCACTGATGCGTGCGTCGCTCAGCGCCGTCGCCCCCGGCACCGCCCTGCGCGACGGGCTCGAACGGATCCTCCGCGGCAACACCGGCGGTCTGATCGTGCTCGGGATGGACAAGACCGTCGAGTCGATGTGCACCGGCGGTTTCGTCATCGACGTCGAGTTCACCGCCACGCGGCTGCGCGAGCTGTGCAAGCTCGACGGGGCGCTCGTCCTCGACAAGGACATCAGCAAGATCCTGCGGGCCGGCGTGCAGCTGGTGCCCGACGCGTCCATCCCCACCGAGGAGACCGGCACCCGGCACCGTACGGCCGACCGGGTCTCCAAGCAGTGCGGCTTCCCGGTCGTCTCGGTGTCGCAGTCGATGCGGCTGATCGCCCTGTACGTCAACGGCGAGCGCCGCGTCCTGGAGGAGTCGGCGGCGATCCTGTCCCGCGCCAACCAGGCCCTGGCGACCCTGGAGCGCTACAAGCTGCGCCTGGACGAGGTGGCCGGCACGCTCTCCGCCCTGGAGATCGAGGACCTGGTGACCGTCCGGGACGTCACCGCCGTGGCCCAGCGCCTGGAGATGGTGCGCCGGATCGCGACCGAGATCGCCGAGTACGTGGTGGAGCTCGGCACCGACGGCCGGCTGCTGTCGCTCCAGCTGGACGAGTTGATCGCGGGCGTGGAGCCGGAGCGCGAGCTCGTCATCCGTGACTACGTGCCCGAGCCCACGGCCAAGCGGTCCCGCACGGTCTCCGAGGCGCTCACCGAACTGGACGCGCTGACCCACGCCGAGCTGCTCGAACTGCCGATAGTGGCGCGGGCGCTCGGCTACACCGGCTCCCCCGAGACCCTGGACTCGGCGGTCTCGCCGCGCGGCTACCGGCTGCTCGCCAAGGTGCCGAGGCTGCCGGGCGCGATCATCGAGCGGCTCGTGGAGCACTTCGGCGGTCTGCAGAAGCTGCTCGCGGCGAGCGTGGACGACCTCCAGACCGTGGACGGCGTCGGCGAGGCCCGGGCGCGCAGCGTCCGCGAGGGTCTGTCGCGGCTGGCGGAGTCGTCGATCCTGGAGCGGTACGTCTAGGGCCTGTCCCTTCGAAGTGCGGTGTGCAGGGCGCGGCATGCCGGATCGATCACCTGTGTCGGCGTCGGCGGCACGGTGCGAGACTTCGGGCCATGACCGCATCCGAGCTCAGTGACCTGGACTATCTCCGGGAGATCGAGCGCCTCGCCCACCGCGTCAGTGTGGAGGCATCCAACGAAGGATGGCTCTCGTTCCAGGCAGACCCGGATGAGGCGACACCGCTCCAGCGCAGCGTGAACGTGCTTGCTCGGGCTCTGCGCCATTACCACTTCGAGGGCGACGGTTGTCTGGACGAGGACCGGCCTGTGGTCCGCCTCGTCGGAGCCTCGGTGTTGAAGCCCGGGGTCATGCCGGCCGGGACGGAGGAGGCGTACGAGGAGGTGTGCGCACGGATCGGCGTCGACCCCAGGCCGGAGGGCTGGGCACTGTGGAACACCTGGAGCGACGGGGACCTGGAGGTGACCATGGTGGTGTCCGCGGTCGGGACGACCGAGGGGCTGTTCGAGAACTGGGCCCGCGGGAGGGTGCTCGACCCGGTGTCGCCGCTGCCCTCCCAGATCGCCCTCGTCCGCCGGGGATGGATCGGACCGATGACGTTCTCACCTCGTGGCGTCGGACGGACCGGCCTCGGCGGTCGGCCGCTGCCGGGAGCGCGGTGAGGATCCGTTCCCAGGTGCCGTCCACGGGCCACCTGAGCAGCCGTTGGTGAGCGGTCCGGAATGAGCCCGAATCGTCCGGCAGGTCCCGCCGGGGCGAGCCGGTGCGGTACGTCCACGCGTTGACCTCCAGGGTCCGACGACGGTCGGCCCATCGCCGACCACCGGGCGGCCCCGCCGCCCACCGCCGGGCGGTCCATCGCCGACCACCGGGCGGCCCGCCGCTCGCCCCGGCGGCCCCGCCGCTCACCACCGGTCGACGAGGGGCGTGTCCGGTCCCTGCCGTCGCCATGCCTCGCCGAGGCGGCGGAGGCGGTCCGGGGCGGCGATGCCCCGCACCATCGCGATCCTGCCGTCGGCGACGTCGAACGTCACCGCGCCCTTGACCTGGCCGGCCACCACGAAGAGCAGCGCCGGGGCGCCGTTGACGAGCGCGTGGTGGAGGGCGGGCGTGCCGCCGGCCAGTCGCCGCTTCGCGGGAGTCGGCTTGAGGCCGGCCCGTACGACGGTGGCGATGCGCTCCGGGGTGTCGTACCGCAGCAGCTCCCGGGCCGTGCCCCCGACGCCGTCCGAGACCGCGACCGCGTCGTCGGTGAGCAGCGCCACCAGGCGTTCGGTGCGGCCCGAGGCGGCGGCCGCGAGGAACTCCTCGACGATCCCGCGGACCGCCGCCGGAGCGACCTCGCCGCCGCGGCGGCCGGCGGTGACGCGGCGCCGGGCCCGGTGCAGGTGCTGCTGGCTCGCCGCCTCGGTGATGTCGAGGATCTCGGCGATCTCGGCGTGGCCGTAGGAGAACGCCTCGCGCAGCACGTAGACGGCCCGCTCGTGGGGCGAGAGGCGTTCCATCAGCGTCAGCACGGCCAGGGAGACCGATTCGCGCTGCTCGAAGGTGTCGGCCGGGCCGAGCATGGGGTCGCCGTCGAGGAGCGGTTCGGGCAGCCAGGCGCCGGCGGCGCGTTCGCGACGCGCCCGGGCCGAGCGGAGCCGGTCCAGGCACAGATGGGTGACGACCTTGGTCAGCCACGCCTCCGGCACCCTGATGTGCTGCCGGTCGGCGGCCTGCCACTGCAGGAAGGCGTCCTGGACGGCGTCCTCGGCGTCGTTGGCGGAGCCGAGGAGGCGGTACGCCAGCGAGGCCAGCCGGTTGCGGCTGGCCTCGAACCGGCCGGCGTCGAAGCGATCGGTGGCGATGCTGTCCACGCGGGTCACCCTAGGTCCCGGTCCTAGGCGCCCGCGCGGGCCGGGGATGCGGCGGCCGGCGTCTGCGGTGCGGCGGCCAGGCGGTGCCTGCGCCGGGGCAGTCCGAAGGTGGGGTGCGAGGTGGTCCACAGCGACATCGCGAGGATGGTCGCCTTGAACCGGGCGGCCTTCCGGCCGGCGACGTGCTTCGGCTTCGCCCGCCACTCCTCGTCGACCATCTGCAGGATCGCGTCCCGGCGCCCGAGGCTGATGTGGTTGCCCACGTACTCCAGCCTGGTGTGCGGGACCTCGCGGCCGGTCAGGCGTGCCACGATCGCGGCCGTGGCCTGCATGCCGGTGAAGCCGGCCGAGGCGCAGGACATCGGCAGCGGGCGGCCGTTGTCACCGACGGCGTGGGCGCTGTCGCCGGCGGCGTAGACGTCGGGGTGCGAGACCGAGCGCATGGCGCGGTCGACGACGATCCGGCCGTCCTCGGTGACCTCGAGGCCGCCGGCGGCGGCGAGGGGGCTGACGGCGAACCCGGCCGTCCACACGGTCGCGTCGGAGGTCAGGAGCGTGCCGTCGGCGCACCGCACGCGGGTGGCCTCGACGGCCGTGACCTCGGTGTGTTCCAGGACGGTGACGCCCAGCCGGTCGCAGGCGCGGCGCAGGTGGGCGCGGGCTCCGGTGGAGAGCGCGGAGCCCAGCTCGCCGCGGGCGACCAGCGTCACGGCGAGGGCGGGCCGGGACTCGGCGATCTCGGTGGCGGTCTCGATGCCGGTCAGCCCGTCGCCGACGACCAGCACCCGGCCGCCTTCCTCCCGGCCGCTGAGGTCGTCCAGGCGGTCGCGCAGGCGCAGGGCGGAGGGCCGGGCGGCGATGTCGAAGGCGTGCTCGGCCGCTCCCGGGACGCCGTGGCGGGCGCCGTGGCTGCCGAGCGCGTACACCAGGGTGTCGTAGCCGAGTTCGCCGCCGCCGTCGGCGTCCGCCACGGCGACGGCACGGCGCTCGGGGTCGACGGCGGTGACCCGCGCCTGGCGGAGCCGTATCCCCGTGCCCGCGAAGACGTCGGCGAGCGGCGGCGCCTGGACCTTCTGGCCGGTCGCGAGCTGGTGCAGGCGCATCCGCTGGACGAAGTCCGGCTCCGCGTTGACGACGGTGATCTCGGCGTCCGCCGGGGACAGGCGGCGGGCCAGGGTCCCGGCCACGTAGGCCCCGGCATAGCCGGCGCCGAGGACGACGATGCGGTGCTTCATGAGCTTCTCCTGTCGGTTGGCTTGCTCCCGGTGAATGAGCGGGGCGGCGCCACGATTGCTGACAGGAAAGGCGTGTGACCTGCGTCACAGTACGGCAGGGCGGCTGGGTCAGTCCTTCTCGAGGCGGAACGACACCGGCGGGACCTTCACGCCGGAGACCGTCGCCTCCACCAGGTAGGTGGCCGGGCCGACCTCGCCCGCCGGGGCGGTCGCGCACCGGGGGGCGCTGCGGCGGCGGTCCCACTCCACGGTGTGGGTGATCTCCGTACGTGCCGGGACCTTCAGGAGTAGCGGGGCCGCGACGCGCGGGCAGTGCTCGGAGGACCAGAGCTCGCCCTTGGTGTCACGGATCGTCAACACCGCCGCCTTCGGGCCGAGATCGGCCTTGCAGTCGGTGGCGGAGGTGTTCTTCACGACCAGGTGGAAGCGGGGCTTCTCGCCCGGCTCGTAGGCCACCTTGACGCTGCGCAGGGCCAACTGGAGGGCTCCGGGCGGACAGTTGGGCAGCGGAGAATCGGCCGGAACCTGCTGTCCCGCGCCGGTGCCGGTGCTCCCGTCGCCTCCCGCGCCGTCCGGGTCGCCGTTCTTCCCGACGCCTGCGGTACCGGCGTCCGTGCCGGAGCCGGCGTCCGTACCGCCGTCGCCCTCGCCCGTGCCGTCGCCGCCGGCGGTGTCGCCGCCGCCCGACTCGTCGCGTCCGCCGGGCTGTTGGCTGATCGCCGGGCCGGAGCCGGAGGGCCCGGGGGTGATCGAGGGTGCGGGAGAGGCGCCGTTGGAGTCGTCGCCGGTCTTGCCGCCCTCACCGCCACCGGAGGTGAGGGCCCAGACGGCGAGCATCGCGAGGAGTGCGATCAGGCACAGCGCGACGGCCCTCCGACGCCAGTAGATGGAGGAGGGAAGCGGCCCGACCGGATTGCGCAGAGATCCCACGCCACGAACCTTACGAGAGATCAGGGCCAACTCCCGCCCCCCATGCCGCTCCAGACACCAAGTTTTGCCGATGATCACATCCGGGCCGGTTCGGGAACTCCCACGGCGCCCTGACGGGCCGTCGGGGCACCACCCCCTACTTTCGTCGGGGACGAGGGTCTCCGATGGGCCCGGGCAGCCGGGCGTGCGGGCCCGATACCGTCCTGACCATGGAAAACCTCCCTGACCTCTCCGACGGCCTGTATCTCGACATCACGCGCTTCGCGCATTCCACCCCGTACTGGTTCCAGAGACTGGCCGAGGTCTGGACCGAACTCGGACTGCTGCTCTTCGGGGTGCTGTTCGTGGCCGGCTGGTGGCGGAAGCGGCGGGGGACGGCGGACGCGATGACGCTCGCGCTGCTCGCCCCGCTCGCGACCGCCTTCGGTTACGTGGTGAGCGAGGGGCTGAAGACACTGGTCGACGAGGAGCGCCCGTGCCGGGCGGTGGCGGGGGCGCCCGCCTCGCTGGTCACCTGCCCGCCGTACGGCGACTGGTCCTTCCCCAGCAACCACTCGGCCATCGCCGGTGCGGCCGCCGTCGCGCTCGCCCTGTCGTGGCGCGGGATGATCTGGCTGGCCGCTCCGATGGCCCTGCTGATGGCCTTCTCCCGGGTGTTCGTCGGCGTCCACTACCCGCATGACGTCACGGCCGGCCTGCTGCTCGGCGCCGTGGTCGCGTTCGTGGCCGTGAAGGCGGCCGGGCGGCCGGTCCGCTCCCTGGTCGAGACGGCGAGGTCGAGCCGCAGCGGCGCGGTGGTGTGGTGCGTGGGGCGCGGCCCGCGCGTGCGTGCCTCCGCGCGCCCTTAGGGCGTACGCCACGGCGCGCACTGATCGCCCGGGGAACGTGCCAGGATCGGGGGTGCCATGACTTCCACTCCCGCCACTTCCGCCGCCGCTTCCTCCGAGACCCCTTCCGCCGCCGTCCGCACGGCGCCCGAGGCGCCTAAGGTCCCCGCCGCTCCCGCCGATCCCGCCCTGCCCTCCGCTCCCGACGAGCTGCACGGGCCCGTCCTCGCCTGGTTCGACCGGCACGCCCGTGATCTGCCGTGGCGCCGCCCGGAGGCCGGGGCGTGGGGCGTGATGGTCAGCGAGTTCATGCTCCAGCAGACCCCGGTCGTGCGGGTGCTGCCGGTGTACGAGCAGTGGCTGGCGCGCTGGCCGCGCCCGGCCGACCTGGCCGCCGAGGCGCCGGGCGAGGCCGTCCGCGCCTGGGGCCGGCTCGGCTATCCGCGCCGGGCGCTGCGGCTGCACGCGGCGGCCGTGGCCATAACGGAGCGGCACGGCGGTGACGTGCCGAGCGATCACGGTCAGCTGCTCGCGCTGCCGGGGATCGGGGAGTACACGGCCGCCGCGGTGGCCTCCTTCGCGTACGGGCAGCGTCACCCGGTCCTCGACACCAATGTGCGCCGGGTGTTCGCGCGGGCGGCGACCGGCGTGCAGTACCCGCCGAACGCCACCACCGCCGCCGAGCGCCGGCTGGCCCGGGCCCTGCTGCCGGACGACGAGGCGACGGCGGCCCGCTGGGCGGCGGCCTCCATGGAGCTCGGCGCGCTGGTGTGCACCGCGAAGAACGAGGACTGCGGGCGCTGTCCGCTGTCCGACCGGTGTGCCTGGCGCCTCGCCGGGAAGCCGGCCCACGACGGCCCGCCGCGGCGCGGCCAGACGTACGCGGGCACGGACCGGCAGGTGCGGGGCAAGCTGCTCGCCGTCCTTCGGGAAGCCGTGGACCCGGTGGAGCAGGCGGCCCTGGACGCGGTCTGGGACGAGCCGGTTCAGCGGGCCCGGGCGCTCGACGGCCTGGTCGCCGACGGCCTGGTGGAGCCGCTGGAGGGCGGTCGCTACCGCCTCCCGCTGACCTGAGCGGAGGCGGGCGGCCCGGACCGCCTTCGATCCGAAGGATCCGGAACCTATGAATCCGCTGTTACACAACCGATGGGTAGCCGTGCGCCCGCCGACGGCTGCCCCGCACAGCCTCGTGACAACCGCTCCGTAGCGTCGTCGACGTACAGACCAGAGGTGATCAGGGCTGGTCACGGGGATAGCGGAGGCGGTTTCGGGATGGCGCACGGCGAGGTGCTCGACTTCGAGGAGTACGTACGCACTCGGCAGGACGCGCTGCTGCGCAGCGCCCGCCGTCTGGTGCCCGACCCGGTGGACGCCCAGGACCTGCTCCAGACCGCCCTGGCCCGTACGTACGGCCGCTGGGACGGCATCGCCGACAAGTCGCTGGCCGACGCGTACCTCCGCCGGGTCATGATCAACACCCGGACCGAGTGGTGGCGGGCCCGCAAGCTGGACGAGGTGCCCACCGAGCAGCTGCCCGACGCCAGCGTCGAGGACGCCACCGAGCAGCACGCCGACCGGGCCCTGCTGATGGACATCCTCAAGGTGCTCGCGCCCAAGCAGCGCAGCGTGGTCGTGCTGCGCCACTGGGAGCAGATGAGCACCGAGGAGACCGCCGCCGCGCTCGGCATGTCGACCGGTACGGTGAAGAGCACGCTCCACCGCGCCCTGGCCCGACTGCGCCAGGAACTGGAGAGCCGGGCCGCCGACGGCGACGCCCGGGCTCTGGACGCGGGCGTCCTGGAGCGCAAGGCGCAGGCCGTACGAGCGGTGAGGACCGTACGCACGGCGGCGGCGGTACGAGGCGACGAGCGGAAGCAGGAGCGGTGCGCGGCCTAGGACAGGCTCTGACTGCCAGGGAGCGGGCGGCGAGCGTCACGGCGATGGCCGGGCTCGCCGCCGTCGGCGTGCTCGTGGCCGGCTGCTCGACCGGAGGGACCGGCTCCCGTGACGAGGGGGCGGCGCGGCCGGACGAGGTCGCCTCGACCGCCCCGACCACGCCGAGGCCGTCCGGCTCCCCCGGCCAGGTCGGCGGGCCCACCACCAAGCGGGTGGACCCGATCGCCCTGCTGAAGAACGACCCGAAGATCGGCGAGCGGCTGAAGGCCGACCTGAAGCCCTGCGCGGCGGACGCCTATCCGGTGGACACCTCCTACGGCAACCTCACCGGCGCCACCTCGCCCGACGTCGTCGTCAACGTGATGACCTGCGGGGACGCCGTGGGCATCGGCACGTACGTGTACCGCGAGGAGAACGACAGGTACACGAACGTCTTCATGGCCGAGGACGCGGCGGTGTACGGCACGATCGACCGGGGCGACCTGGTCGTCACCAAGCAGGTGTACGCGAAGGGCGACCCCGTCGCGTACCCCTCGGGCGAGGACGTGATCACCTACCGCTGGATGGGCAACCGGTTCAGCCAGCACGACTGGGTGCACAACGACTACAGCAAGGCCGTCGGCGACGGCGGCATCGACGGTGCCGCCCCCGCGCCGAGCGAACCCGGTTCGGACTGACGGACCGCGAGGAAACGAAGGAAGGGCGGACGGCGCACCATGGCCGAGACCCATGTCCTCTTCGTCGAGGACGACGACGTCATCCGTGAGGCCACCCAGCTCGCGCTGGAGCGGGACGGCTTCACGGTGACGGCCATGCCCGACGGGCTCTCCGGCCTGGATGCCTTCCGCGCGCACCGGCCCGACATCGCGCTCCTGGACGTCATGCTGCCCGGGATGGACGGCGTCAGCCTGTGCCGGCGGATCCGCGACGAGTCGACCGTGCCGGTGATCATGCTCTCGGCGCGTGCCGACTCCATCGACGTCGTCCTCGGCCTGGAGGCCGGGGCGGACGACTACGTGACCAAGCCCTTCGACGGCTCCGTCCTCATGGCCCGGATCCGCGCCGTGCTGCGCCGCTTCGGCCACGCGGGCGGAGCGGGCGCGGGCGACGGCGGCCGGGAGGAGACCGCCTCGGGCGGGGTGCTGGCCTTCGGCGACCTGGAGGTCGACACCGACGGCATGGAGGTGCGCAGGGCCGGCACGCCGGTCGCGCTCACCCCCACGGAGATGCGGCTGCTCCTGGAGTTCTCCTCGGCGCCCGGCACCGTGCTGTCCCGCGACAAGCTCCTGGAGCGGGTCTGGGACTACGGCTGGGGCGGCGACACCCGGGTGGTCGACGTCCATGTGCAGCGGCTGCGCACCAAGATCGGCCAGGACCGGATCGAGACGGTCCGGGGCTTCGGCTACAAGCTCAAGGGATGAGCGCGCTACAAGCTCAAGGGGTGAGCGCGCCGACGGGACGGGCCGCGGACGCCGTGGTGCCGAGGACGAAGCAGGTCAGCAGGTGATGAACGGACTCGCCCTCCGTACGGGCGTCCGCTGGAAGATCGCCGTCGCCATCGCGGCGGTCGGCGCCCTCATCGCGGTCACGCTCAGCCTGGTCGTCCACAACGCGGCCCGCGTCTCCATGCTCGACAACGCGCGTGAGGTGCAGATGTGGCGGCTGATCTCCGCCCAGCGCGTGTACGAGACCTCCAAGCCCAAGGAGCCGCGCTTCGGCACCAAGATCAACGACCCGGCGCTGCCGCCGCAGCTCGACCAGCTGATGCGCGACGGCCGGCGCGGCACCTACATCCAGGAACACGACGACGGCGGCCCGCCGGACGTGTGGGCCGCCGTGCCGCTCGCCAACGGCGACGTGCTGTCGCTGCACGTCCCCTTCGCCGACCGCAGCGCCACGATCATGAAGGACCTCGACCGGGCCCTGATCATAGGCTCGGTGTCGGTGGTCTTCGGCGGCTGCGCGCTCGGCGTGCTCATCGGCGGTCAGCTCTCGCGCCGGCTGCGCAAGGCCGCCGCGGCGGCCGGCCGGGTCGCCCAGGGCAACACCGGGGTCCGGGTCAGGGACGCGGTCGGCGGGGTCGTGCGCGACGAGACCGACGAGCTCGCCCGGGCCATCGACGCCCTCACCGACGCCCTGAACGAACGCATCGAGGCCGAGCGGCGGGTGACCGCGGACATCGCGCACGAGCTGCGCACCCCGGTCACCGGGCTGCTCACGGCCGCGGAACTGCTGCCGCCGGGGCGCCCGACCGAGCTCGTACGGGACCGGGCGCAGGCCATGCGGACCCTGGTCGAGGACGTCCTGGAGGTGGCCCGGCTCGACAGCGCGTCGGAGCGGGCCGAGCTCCAGGAGATCGCGCTCGGCGAGTTCGTCGAACGCCGGGTGCGGGCCCTCGACCCGGACGCGGTGGTCCGGGTCGTCCACGAGTCCTGGGTGAACACCGACCCGCGCCGCCTGGAGCGCATCCTGGGCAACCTGCTCGCGAACGCCGCCAAGCACGGCAAGGGCCCCGGCCCGGTGGAGGTCACCGTCGAGGGCCGGGTGGTCCGGGTCAGGGACCACGGCCCCGGCTTCCCCGAGGCGCTGCTGCGGGAGGGCCCGAGCCGCTTCCGTACGGGCAGCAGCGACCGCGCGGGCCAGGGCCACGGCCTGGGCCTGACCATCGCGTCCGGCCAGGCCCGGGTCCTCGGCGCCCGGCTGACCTTCCGCAACGCCGCCCCGGAGGGCACCCCGGGCGGGGCGGGCGGCGCGGTCGCGGTGCTGTGGCTCCCGGAGCACGCGCCGACGACCACGGGCAGCTTCCCGGTGCTGCGGCTGGCGGACTGACGGCTTCCGGGCCGGCGCCCGCTCGGGGCCGGTCGGCCGCGAGCGGGCGGGGCGGCCGGGGGCCGGGGCCGGGGCGCCCGGCGGCGGGCTACCGGGGGCCGGGGCGGCCTACGGGGGCCGGGGCGCCCGGCGGCGGGCTACCGGGGGCCGGGGGCCGGGGCGGCCTACGGGGGCCGGGGCGGCTCGCGCTACTTCGCGGGGAGGCCGGTCCCGCGCAGCGGCTCCTCCTTGACGAGGAAGGCGAGGACGAAGCCGAGGACGGCGACGGCCGAGCCGACCAGGAAGGCCGAGTGGGTGCCGGCGGCGACGGCGTGCTGGTACGCCTCGCGGAGCGCCTCCGGCAGCCTGGCCAGGCTCGCCGCGTCGAGCTGGGCCGACCGGGCGGTCGCGGCGCCGCCGCCGCGGGCCGCCATCTCGTCCTGCACCCGGTGGTTGAACAGGGCGCCCATGATCGCGACGCCGAAGGAGGAGCCGAGGGTGCGGAAGAGGGTGGTCGTCGAGGAGGCGACGCCCATGTCCCGCATCTCGACGCTGTTCTGCGCGACGAGCATCGTGATCTGCATCAGGAAGCCCATGCCGGCGCCGAGGACCGCCATGAACAGGCCGGCGGTGAGCCGCGAGGTGCCGGTGTCCATCTGCGCGAGCAGGAACAGGCCGACGACCATGAGCGCCGAGCCGACGATCGGGAAGATCTTGTACGTCCCGCTGGTGGTGGTGATGCGGCCGGAGATCATCGAGACGACCATCATCGACAGCAGCATCGGCAGGAGCAGCAGCCCCGAGTTGGTCGCGGAGGCGCCCTGGACGGACTGCTGGAACAGCGGCAGGAAGAGCACCGCGCCGAACATGACGAAGCCGGTGAGGAAGCCGATCACGGACATCAGGGTGAAGTTGCGGCTGCGGAAGATGTGCAGCGGCACGATCGGGTCGCTCGCGCGGTTCTCGACGAAGAGGAAGGCCACGAGGGCGAGGACGCCACCGGCCGCGAGGCCGACGATGGTGGCCGAACCCCAGGCGTACTCGGTGCCGCCCCAGGTGGTGACGAGGACGATCGCGGTGATGCCGGCGGTCAGCAGGGCCGCGCCGAGGAAGTCGATCCGGGTGCCGGCGGTGCGCCGCTTCTTCGGCAGGTGGAGGACGGTCGTGACCATCGCGAGGGCGACGGCGCCGAGCGGCAGGTTGATGTAGAAGGACCAGCGCCAGCCCCAGTGGTCGGTGATGGTGCCGCCGACCAGCGGTCCGCCGATCATGGCGAGCGCCATGACACCGGCCATCATGCCCTGGTACCTGCCGCGGTCCCGGGGCGGTATCAGGTCGCCGATGATCGCCATCACGCCCACCATGAGGCCGCCGGCGCCCAGGCCCTGGACCGCGCGGAAGCCGATGAGCTGCCCCATGTCCTGGGCCATGCCGCTGAGCGCCGAGCCGATGAGGAAGAGCACGATCGAGCCGAGGAAGACGCCCTTGCGGCCGTACATGTCGCCGAGCTTGCCCCACAGGGGCGTCGAGGCGGCGGTGGCCAGGGTGTAGGCGGTGACGACCCAGGAGAGGTGTTCCAGGCCGCCGAGCTCACCGACGATCGTCGGCATGGCGGTGCCGATGATCATGTTGTCCAGCATCGCGAGCAGCATCGCGATCATCAGGGCGAGGAGGACGACCCGGACGCTGCGCGGCGTCCGCGGTGCGCTCCGGTCCCTCCCCCGTGGTCGCGGGTGTCCTCTGGTCGGTGGTCGCCATCTCGATCCTTACTTGCCGCCCGGCTAGTTACTAGACTGGGGGACGGTAGACCCGTCACTAGCCGGGCGTCAAGTAAGTTTCCGTGAGAGCGAGCAGACCATGGCCCGAGGCAACACCCGTCAGCGCATCCAGGACGTGGCCCTCGAACTCTTCGCCGAGCAGGGATACGAGAAGACCTCGCTGCGGGAGATCGCCGAACGCCTCGACGTCACCAAGGCCGCGCTCTACTACCACTTCAAGACCAAGGAAGACATCCTGATCAGCATCTTCCAGGACCTCACCCGGCCCATGGACCAGCTGATCGAGTGGGCGGGCAGCCGGCCGCGCACCCTGGAGACGAAGCAGGAGATCCTCCGCCGCTACCAGCGGGCGCTGCTCGCCGCCGCCCCGCTCTTCCGCTTCATGCAGGACAACCAGGCGGCGGTCAGCAAGCTGAGCGTCGGCCTGACCTTCAAGGAGCGCATGATCGCGCTGACCGGCCTGGTCCAGGAGCCGGACTTCACGATGACGGACAGGGTCCGCTCCATCAGCGCGATCTTCACGCTGCACGCGGGGACGTTCTTCATGCAGAACGTCGAGGGCGACCCCGAGGAGAAGCGCGAAGCCGTCCTCGAGGTCGCCCTCGATCTGATCGAGCAGGCCCATCGGGCCTGACCCGTCACGTCACCGTCAGATGGTGACGCCGTGGGACCGCAGGAAGGCGGCCGGGTTCACGGCGGAACCGTAGTTCGGGGTGGTGCGGATCTCGAAGTGCAGGTGCGGGCCGGAGGAGTTCCCGGTGTTGCCCGAGAGGGCGATCCGCTGACCGGCGGAGACCTTCTGGCCGATGTGGACCTTGATCTTCGACAGGTGGGCGTACTGCGAGTACGTGCCGTTGGCGTGCTTCACGACGATCGCGTTGCCGTACGCGGGGCCGTCGCCGCCGCCGTACGGGCCGGCCTTCACGACGGTGCCGGCACCGGCCGCCTTGACCGGGGTGCCGACCGGAACGGCGAAGTCCTGGCCGGAGTGCTTGTGGGACCACATGGCGCCGCCCTGGTTGAAGCTGGCGGTCAGGGTGTAGCCGGCGACCGGCTTGACCCAGGAGGCGGCCTTCTTCGCGGCGGCCTTCTTGACGACGGCCTTCTTGGCGACGGCCTGCTTCTGGGCGGTGGCCTTGGCCGCGGCGGCCTTGACCTGGGCGGCCAGCTGGGCGGCGGCCTTGGCCTGGACGTCGGCCTGCTTGGCGACGGCGGCGGACGCGGCCACGGCGGTCTGCGTGTTGGCGACGGCGGCCTTGCCCTCGGCGGCGAACGCGGAGCCGGCTCCGGCCACCAGCGACGCTCCCAGACCAGCGGCGGCGAGGGCGACGGCGGTGGTGCGGATGCTGGGCTTCATGACGCGGTTCGACATACGGGGGAGATCCTCCGGACAGACGGGGACCCGGCGCGAGAGCGGTGAGCGCCGGGCTTGCTCATCCTTGGTAACCCGGACCCCCATCCCGGCCAAAACACCCCATCTACGACATCACGTCGTAGCGATCTCCGGGGAAGTTCAGCTCTTGACGGCCCCGCGCGGCCCGTACGAAATCGGACAAAGCGACCCGCGTAGACCCGTTTAACCGCACGTCGCCGATGCCCGGACGGCCCAAAAGGCCGCCGCCCGCCCGCCTCGGGACCGGCCGGGACCAAAGTCCCGGCGGTTCAGCCCTGAACGTCCCGAATCCAGACCAAAAGTCGCCACTATTCCGCGTAGTACCCTTCGAAACCCCTGTGCGCCTTGTCACCACGGCCCGCCCCCGAATGCGACCTGGGTCACGCAACCAGGGCTTTCCAGAAGCCGTCCCGCACTACGCTGACCGTTTTCGGGGACGTACGTGGACGACGCGGGGGACGCACATGGATCCGGCACTCATCGGCACCCGGCTCGCCTCGGCGGCGATCGGCCCGCTGCTGAGGAAACTGCTGGCCGGCGACGGTCCCGGAGCCGGTCTGCCGGGCGGCGCACGCAAGGTGAGGCTCTCCGGCCTGCTCTCCTTCCGCGGCGAGAAGCGCACCCTGACCGAGAAGGACGTCCGCGGGCTCGCCGCCACCCTCGTGGAGCGGGCCGCCGCCGGCCCCGGCGAGCGCCCCTTCCCCGCCGACGAGACCGAGGCGGTCGCCGACGCCCTGGCCTCCCGCCTCCTCGCCCTCGGCGACCTCGACATGGACGATGTCCAGGCCGTCCGCCTCGGCCACCTGGCCCTGGCCCGGCACCTGCGCGCCGCCGCCCCGCCCCCGGACGGCCTGGCCACCGCCTCCGCCCTCTTCCTGGACGCCGTCACCGAAGCCGCCTGCCGCCACATCCTGGAGTTCTTCACCCAGCGCTCCACCTTCGTGGCCCGGACCCTCGTGGAACAGAGCCGCGAACAGGCCGACCTGGGGACGAAGCTGGACCGCCTGACCGACCGGATCGCGCACCCGGACGTACGGGACGCCGACTTCGAGCGGCGCTACCTGGCCCACCTGGCGAAGAAGCACGGCCGGCTCACCATCTACGGCATCGACCTGCACCACTCGCCGGACGAGTGGCCGCTGGACATGGCGTACCTGTCGCTGGAGGCGACCGGGCCGGCGGAAACCGGCGAGACCTGGGACGAGCTGAGCACCACGGAGCAGCCCTTTCCGCTCCGGCACCCCGGCCCCGCCGCCCTCCCCGCCGACCGGGCCCTGGCGGAACACTCCCGCATCCTGCTGCGCGGCCTCGCCGGCTCCGGCAAGACCACGCTCGTCCAGTGGCTGACCGTGGCGGCCTCGACCGGCCAACAGGCCGACGGCATGGCCTACCTCCACGGCCGCATCCCCTTCGTCCTGCCCCTGCGCACCGTCACCCGGCACGGCGAGCGGCTGCCCGCGGCCGGACACTTCCTCTCCGCCGCCGGCTGCCCCCTCACCGCCCCCGAGGGCTGGGTCGACCGGGTCCTCACGGCCGGACGGGGCCTGGTCCTGGTCGACGGCATCGACGAGATCCCCGAGGCCGAACGCGGCCGGGCCCGCACCTGGCTCCGCGACCTCCTCGCCGCCTACGGAGAGGGCAACCGCTGGCTGGTGACCTCGCGCCCCAGCGCCGTCGGCGACGACTGGCTGGCCCGGGACGGCTTCACCGAGCTGACCCTCTCCCCCATGACCCGCGCCGAGGTGGCCACCTTCGTACGCCGCTGGCACCAGGCCGCCGGGCCGGACGCCGCCCCGTACGAGCAGCCGCTCCTCGACGCCCTGCGCACCACCGAACACGTCGCCCAGCTCGCCACCAACCCCCTGATGTGCGGCCTGATCTGCGCCCTCCACCGCGACCGCCGCGGCTATCTGCCGCGCGGCCGCAAGGCGCTCTACGAGGCCGCCCTGTCCATGCTGCTCACGCGTCGCGACCGGGAGCGCGACATGGGCACCCCGTACGGCATCGCCCTCGACGAGGCCCCGCAGATCCAGCTCGTCCAGCGCCTCGCGTACTGGCTCACGCTCAACGGCCGGCTCCAGATGGACCGTGCGCACGCCGAGACGATCGTCACCGAGGCCGTGCCTGCCGTCATGGACGCCTCGGCGTACGCGCCCGGCAAGGTCTTCACCCACCTGCTGCACCGCAGCGGTCTGCTGCGCGAGCCCACCGCCGACACGGTCCACTTCGTCCACCGCACCTTCCAGGACTACCTCGCCGCCAAGGCCCTCGTGGACCACTGGGACATCGGCGTCCTGGTCTCCCACGCCGCCGACGACCAGTGGGAGGACGTCATCCGCATGGCGGTCGGCCACGCCCGCCCGCGCGAGTGCGCCGAGATCCTGCGCGAGCTGCTGGCCGCCGCGGACCGGGCCGAGAACCGGCGTACCCGCCTGCGCCTGGTGCTGCTCGCGGCGAGTGCCCTGGAACACGCCACGGAGGTCGATCCACGGACCCGTGAGGACGTGCTCGCCCGGACCGGAGAACTGATCCCGCCCCGCACACCGGACGAGGCGCGCGAGCTGGCCGGGGTCGGCCGCCTCCTGCTGGACCTCCTGCCCGCCCCCGAGGGGCTCACCGACGAGGAGGCGGAGATGGTGGTGGTGGCGGCGAGCCATGTCACCGTCGACGCGGCCGTTCCCTACCTGGCCCGCTTCGCCCGCCACCCGGCTCTGGACGTCCGGGCCCAGCTCGTGTGGGCCTGGCAGCGTTTCCCGGCCGGTCCGTACGCCGAGGCCGTCATCGCCCGTCTCGACCTCACCGAACTCCGCCTGCTCGTACTCGACGACGAGCAGGCCATCGAGCTCCTGGGCCTCGATGTCGTCCCGGAGCGGCTGGAGATCGACGAAGACGTGTCGGACTCCGGAGCGGCCGCCCTCCTCGCCCGGGGCGGCCTGCGCGGCCTGGTGCTGTCCCGGGGTGCCGGCAGTCGGCTGCCGGCGGAACTCGCGGCTCTGGGCGAGCTCGACACCCTCTCCGTCATGCTGCACCGCGACACCCCGTGGAGCCTCGGCGAGCTCCCGGCGGCGGCCCCGCTCACCCGGCTGTTCTTCGCCCACCCGCCGACGGAGGGGGTGGCAGGGCTCGGCCGCTACGAAGAACTGGTCCACCTCTCGGTGGGCAACGCCGAGCTCACGGCCGACGACTGGCGGGCGCTTGCCGCTCTCCCGCACCTCGTCTCGCTGGTCGCCGGAATCGACAGCCTGAGGACGTGTCCTGGCGACGTCGGCCTGCCCGGGGTCACCGTTCTCAATCTCGTCCTGAACCGGCAGCGGTCGCGCTCCCTCGCGCGCGTGGCCGAGGTGTTCCCCGCCGTGCAGCGGCTCACCCTCTCGCTCATCGCCGTCGAGGGGGAGGTGCTCGACGTCACTCCCCTCGCGGCCCTGCCGGACCTGTCGGTGCTCCGGGTCCGCGACGCCCCGCTGACCGGCACCGAGCACCTCTCCCCGGCCGTACAGATCCACGCCTGACCGCACGCACACGAAGGGGCGGCCCCGGAACCGTCAGGTTCCGGGGCCGCCCCTTCAGCGCTCAGCTCGGCTCAGCGCGGCGTCAGGTCACGCGTCCTTCGACAGGTTCGGACCGGGGCCGCCCGCCGCCTCCACCGGAGGGACGTCCGGCAGGGCCGACTTCTCCTCGCCGCGGAAGGTGAACTTGCGCTCCTCGCCGTCGCCCTCCGTGTCCACGACCACGATGTGGCCGGGCCGCAGGTCGCCGAAGAGGATCTTCTCCGACAGGGTGTCCTCGATCTCGCGCTGGATCGTCCGGCGGAGCGGACGGGCGCCGAGAACGGGGTCGTAGCCCTTCTTCGCGAGGAGCTCCTTCGCGGTCTGGGAGAGCTCGATGCCCATGTCCCGGTCCTTGAGGCGCTCGTCGACACGGCCGATCATCAGGTCGACGATCTGGAGGATGTCGTCCTGGGTCAGCTGCGGGAAGACGATGATGTCGTCCACACGGTTGAGGAACTCCGGGCGGAAGTGCTGCTTCAGCTCGTCGCTGACCTTCGCCTTCATCCGCTCGTAGTTGGACTTCGTGTCGCCCTGGGCCGCGAAGCCCAGGTTGAAGCCCTTCGAGATGTCCCTGGTCCCGAGGTTGGTCGTCATGATGATGACCGTGTTCTTGAAGTCCACGACCCGGCCCTGGGAGTCGGTCAGACGACCGTCCTCCAGGATCTGGAGAAGGGAATTGAAGATATCGGGGTGGGCCTTCTCGACCTCGTCGAAGAGGACCACGGAGAACGGCTTGCGGCGCACCTTCTCGGTGAGCTGGCCGCCCTCTTCGTAGCCCACGTATCCGGGCGGAGAACCGAAGAGACGGGAGACCGTGTGCTTCTCGCTGAACTCCGACATGTCGAGGGAGATCATCGCGTCCTCGTCGCCGAAGAGGAATTCGGCGAGCGCCTTGGACAGCTCGGTCTTACCGACACCGGAGGGGCCGGCGAAGATGAACGAGCCGCCGGGACGCTTCGGGTCCTTCAGACCCGCTCGCGTACGCCGGATGGCGCGCGAGAGGCCGATGACGGCGTCCTTCTGGCCGATGACGCGCTTGTGGAGCTCGTCCTCCATGCGGAGCAGGCGCGAGGACTCCTCCTCGGTCAGCTTGAAGACCGGGATGCCGGTGGCGGTCGCGAGGACCTCGGCGATCAGCTCGCCGTCGACCTCGGCGACGACGTCCATGTCGCCGGCCTTCCACTCCTTCTCCCGCTTGGTCTTCGCGGCGAGGAGCTGCTTCTCCTTGTCGCGCAGGGAGGCGGCCTTCTCGAAGTCCTGCGAGTCGATCGCGGACTCCTTGTCCCGGCGGACGGAGGCGATCTTCTCGTCGAACTCGCGGAGGTCCGGCGGCGCGGTCATCCGGCGGATGCGCATCCGGGAGCCGGCCTCGTCGATCAGGTCGATCGCCTTGTCCGGCAGGAAGCGGTCCGAGATGTAGCGGTCGGCCAGGGTCGCGGCCTGGACGAGGGCCTCGTCCGTGATGGAGACCCGGTGGTGGGCCTCGTAGCGGTCGCGCAGACCCTTGAGGATCTCGATCGTGTGCGGCAGCGACGGCTCGGCGACCTGGATGGGCTGGAAGCGGCGCTCGAGGGCCGCGTCCTTCTCCAGGTACTTCCGGTACTCGTCGAGCGTGGTGGCACCGATGGTCTGGAGCTCGCCGCGGGCCAGCATCGGCTTGAGGATGCTGGCGGCGTCGATCGCGCCCTCGGCGGCACCCGCACCCACCAGGGTGTGGAGCTCGTCGATGAACAGGATGATGTCGCCGCGGGTGCGGATCTCCTTGAGGACCTTCTTCAGGCGCTCCTCGAAGTCACCGCGGTAGCGGGAGCCGGCGACCAGGGCACCGAGGTCCAGGGTGTAGAGGTGCTTGTCCTTGAGGGTCTCGGGCACCTCGCCCTTGACGATGGCCTGGGCCAGGCCCTCGACGACCGCCGTCTTGCCGACGCCGGGCTCGCCGATGAGGACCGGGTTGTTCTTCGTCCGGCGGGACAGCACCTGCATGACCCGCTCGATCTCCTTCTCGCGCCCGATGACCGGGTCGAGCTTGGACTCGCGGGCCGCCTGGGTGAGGTTGCGGCCGAACTGGTCGAGGACCAGGGACGTCGAGGGCGTGCCCTCGGCAGGGCCGCCCGCGGTGGCGGCTTCCTTGCCCTGGTAGCCGGAGAGCAGCTGGATGACCTGCTGCCGGACCCGGTTGAGATCGGCGCCCAGCTTCACGAGGACCTGGGCGGCGACGCCCTCGCCCTCGCGGATCAGGCCGAGCAGGATGTGCTCGGTGCCGATGTAGTTGTGGCCGAGCTGGAGGGCCTCCCGGAGCGACAGCTCCAGGACCTTCTTGGCACGAGGGGTGAAGGGGATGTGCCCGGACGGGGCCTGCTGGCCCTGGCCGATGATCTCCTCCACCTGCTGGCGGACCGCCTCGAGCGAAATCCCGAGGCTCTCCAGGGCCTTAGCGGCGACACCCTCACCCTCGTGGATAAGGCCCAGGAGGATGTGCTCGGTGCCGATGTAGTTGTGGTTGAGCATCCGGGCTTCTTCCTGAGCCAGGACGACAACCCGCCGCGCGCGGTCGGTGAACCTCTCGAACATCGTTAATCGCTCCTCAGAGCGGTCAGTCAGTTAGGGGTCGATCCCCTCCCTGTCCTTCCGCAGCTTAGTCCCGCAAGCGGGGACCGCTCATTCCAACTGCCGACATCCGTCCGGATCACCCCCTCACTTCTCGGGGAGACCTGCTGCCGAACAGCCGACAAATGCTCCAACTCGATGGTGCGAGACGATGTTCCCGCAGGCCAAGCTGTTAGCCCCGGCTCCAGTACGCCGATGGCGAACGTGAGACGCTTCAGCCCGCGAGACGCCCCTCCTCACATGGAATGTCTTACCCGTAAGCAGGGACACTCCATGCGGCGCACCCCGGTTCCCTCCGCTACGGGCGAACAACCTTGCGCGGCCGAATGCACCCGTACGCCCCCATCGTGGACACTCCGCGCTCCGGACGGAGAACACGGGGTCACCCTCTTCCGTAACCCGCCGGGGCCCGGAGGCGTTCTGCCGGTATGGCCCTCACCGTCCCGCCGCCCCGTTCGCCGATCGACGGCGGTCTGGCGCGGTGGTACGAGCACGAGCTCGGCTGGGCGACCGCGCCCGGGCCGCCGGTGCAGCTGGTGACGGGACTGCGGTTCGACGTCCTGGAGCTGCCCGCGCCCGCCGGTCACGGAGTGCTGCGCCGGTTGGGCGCCGCCGTCGGTCCGGTGGCCCTCATGGGGCGGCGGATGCGGCTGCTCGTCGCCGCGGGGAGCGCGGAAGAGCTTCCCGGACTCCTCGACTGGCTGGAGTGGGGCGGGATCTCACTGGATCTGGCGATGCTCGGCACCGGCGGCCGGATGACCGCGCCCCTGCCTCCGGGCCGGAAACCCGCCGGTCGGAGCGGTTCCGGCGTGCCGGAGGCCGCGGTGTGGCTGAGGGCCCCGGAGCCGGGGCGCGAGGTCGAGTCCTCGCTGCCGGCCCTGCGGCCCTCGCTGCGGGGACGCGCCGCCGAGGCGGACTCCCCCTGTCTGGTGCGGCTCGTGGCCGCCGCGGCCGCCGAGTGCCACCGGGTGCGGCTGCTGAGTGCTGCCCGTGGCCGCCGGCCGGAGCCGGTGGCGGGGGCGGACGCTCAGCAGCGGGGCGCTCAGCGGTTGGCGTCCTCGTAGGCCGCCTTGATCTCGGCGGGCACCCGGCCGCGGTCGTTCACGTTGTAGCCGTTCTCCTTGGCCCACGCGCGGATCTTCGCGGTGTCCGGGCTGCCGCCGGAGGCGGTCGCACGGCCCTTGCCGCGGGCACCGGCGCTGCGCCCACCGGTACGACGTCCATTCTTGGTGTACGGCTCGAGCAGGTCACGGAGCTTGTCCGCGTTGGCGGTGGTGAGGTCGATCTCGTAGGACTTGCCGTCCAGCGCGAACGTCACGGTCTCGTCCGCCTCCCCGCCGTCGAGGTCATCGACAAGAAGGACCTGAACCTTCTGTGCCACCGGATTTCCTTTCATCGAAAATGCAGTACGCGGAAAGGAAACCGCTTTTCCCGGAAAAACACAAACCCCTGGCAGAGGTTCAGAACCCCGGCAACGCGGGAAACGTGCGCGATTCGGACATAGGCACTCCGAAGACGCCCGGATCCGCGCTCCGGGTCACAGGTGCAGAAGCATGCGGCTGTTGCCCAAGGTGTTCGGCTTCACTCGTTCGAGACCGAGGAACTCGGCGACGCCCTCGTCATAGGAACGCAGGAGCTCACTGTAGACATCTCCGTCGACCGGAGTCTCGCCGATCTCGACGAAGCCGTGCTTCGCGAAGAAGTCGACTTCGAAGGTCAGGCAGAAAACCCTGCGTACACCGAGCCATCGCGCGGTGTGCAGCAACTTGTCGAGGACCTGATGTCCCACTCCGGCGCCCTTGAAGCCGGGATCGACCGCGAGAGTGCGCACTTCGGCGAGGTCTTCCCACATCACGTGCAGGGCTCCGCAGCCGACGACCGTGGCGTCGTCGTCGCGTTCGGCGACCCAGAACTCCTGGATGTCCTCGTAAAGCGTCACGGGCGCCTTGTCGAGGAGGATGCCGCGGCGCACGTAGGGATCGACGAGACGGCGCAGGGCGGCGACATCGGAGGTACGGGCCCGGCGTACGGTGACGGCATTGGCGGAAGCGGATGGCATGGGGGGACGTTATCGCCCGGGCCCGCCGGGCTCCCGGCCCCCCTCGGCCGTTTCGGCGGGCGGCGCGGCGGCCTCGGGGATGTCCCGCTGGGCGATACGGATGGCGTCGTTGAGCGCCTCGCGCTGTTCGGGCGACATCATCCCGAAGAAGGCGACGAGGGCCGCCGCGGGGTTGTCGCTCTGCGCCCAGGCCTCGTTCATCAGTGCGGCCGAGTAGGCGGCCCGGGTGGAGACCGCCGTATATCGATAGGCGCGGCCTTCGACTTCCCTGCGCACCCAGCCCTTCTGATGGAGATTGTCCAATACCGTCATGACGGTGGTGTAGGCGATGGACCGTTCCTGCTGGAGATCCTCCAGGACTTCCCGGACGGTGACCGGCCGGTTCCATTGCCAGACGCGCGTCATGACGGCGTCTTCCAGCTCTCCCAATTGACGGGGCACACGGCCACCTTAGTGCGAGATCGACACTTATAGGCACATTGCTGGACGAAACGTCTCCGAAGACAGCAAAAAGGACGTACGGCCTGGCGGCGGTCGTACGTCCTGGGGGCCCCGGGGGGCTCTGTTACGGGGCGGGGGTGCCGCTCTGGCGGGCGGCCTCGGCGCGGGCGAAGGCGGCGTCCACGGCCTCGTCCTCCTTGGCCTTGTTCGGTCCGCCCTGGCTCTTGACGATCACGACGATGAGGGCGGTGAAGAACACGGCCATCACGACGGGGGGCAGGAGCGCGGATACGTATTCCATGGCATCCAGAGTAGCTATCCGGCGGCGCGTTCCTCGGGCGGGGGCGGCGGAACGGGGCGCCGGCGTGGCGGGAAGACCTCGGAGGGCTTGGGCACCGGGCGCTCGCCGGGCGCGGGCGGCCGGGGCCCGGGGCGTCCCGGTGAGCCCGGTGCGGGCTGCCTCGGCCCCTCCTCGGCGGCGCGGCCGCCGGGCAGGGCGAGCAGCCGGGTGCGGGCGACGGGCGCGAGCCGGGCCGGGGTGCGGGTCCGGGCGGCGGCCGGGGCGGGGAGCGGGGAGCGGGGCCCGGCCTGGGCGACGCGGGCGAGGCGGGCGCGGACGGATCGTTCCGCCAGGACCTGGCAGCGGGCGAGCAGCGCGGCGGCCGCCGGGTTGCCGCGCAGCGCGCGCAGGGCGGAGAGGTCGTCGGCGGCCGGGTCGTAGCCGGCGGCCAGGGCGTCCCGGAGGAGCTCCAGATAGCCGGGCAGCGAGCCGGGCAGGGCCCGGCGGTAGCGCGCCAGGTCGGCGAGGAGGAAGGCGCGCTGCCGGCCGGCCTCGCGCACCGCCTCGTCCACGGATTCGGCCAGGCGCAGGCAGTCCTGGACGTCGTCGTCCTGAAGGGGGGCAGGGTTGAGTGCGGTGGCGAGGGCGCGTCGGAGCACACGCAGCTCGTCCGCGCTGAACGCCATGCCGCCGCGGGATCCGTAGGGCGTGGGCATGGACCGACGATACGCGCTAATCGGACAAATCCGTCGTTTTTCGATCTTTCCGGCGGGTCGGCCCGCCGGAAGGATCCGGAGGGCCGCCCACGCGCCGGCACGGCCCCCCGGCCCTACATGCGCGAGACGTTCCGCTCGTAGACCAGTCGCAGGCCGATCAGCGTCAGCCACGGCTCGTGCGCGTCGATCTCCTTGGAGTCCGCGAGCACCATCGGCGCCAGACCGCCGGTCGCGATCACCGTCACGGCCGAGGGGTCCCCGTCCGGGCCGGCCAGCTCGCGCTTCATCCGCGCGACCACGCCGTCCACCTGACCCACGTAACCGAAGACGATGCCGGACTGCATCGCCTCGACCGTGTTCTTGCCGATCACGCTGCGCGGGCGGGCCAGCTCGATCTTGCGGAGCATGGCGCCCTTCACGCCGAGCGCCTCGACCGAGATCTCGATGCCCGGGGCGATGGCGCCGCCCGCGTACTCGCCGCGCGCGGTGACCGCGTCGTACGTCGTCGCCGTGCCGAAGTCGACGACGATCGCCGGACCGCCGTACAGCTCGACCGCCGCCACCGCGTTGATGACGCGGTCGGCGCCGACCTCCTTGGGGTTGTCCGTGAGGACCGGGACGCCCGTCTTGACGCCCGGCTCCACCAGGACCGCGGGGACGTCCCCGTAGTAGCGGCGCGTCACCTCGCGCAGCTCGTGCAGCACCGAGGGGACGGTGGCGCAGATCGCGATGCCGCCGATGCCGTCGCTCAGCTCGACGCCGAGCAGCGGGTGCATGCCCATCAGGCCCTGGAGCAGGACCGCCCACTCGTCGGCGGTGCGCCGCGGGTCGGTGGAGATGCGCCAGTGCTCGACGATCTCCTCGCCGTCGAAGAGACCGAGGACGGTCTGGGTGTTGCCGACGTCGATCGTGAGCAGCATCAGCGGGCCGCCTCGCGCAGGTCCAGGCCGATGTCGAGGATCGGGGAGGAGTGGGTGAGGCCGCCCACCGCCAGGTAGTCCACGCCGGTCGCCGCGTACGCCGCCGCGTTCTCCAGGGTGAGGCGCCCGGAGGACTCCAGGACCGCCCGGCCGCCGACCAGGGCGACCGCCTCCTCGGTCTCGGCCGGGGTGAAGTTGTCGAGCAGGATCAGGTCGGCGCCCGCGTCCAGGACCTCGCGGACCTGGTGCATGGTGTCGACCTCGACCTCGATCGGCACGTCCGGGAACTGCTCGCGCACGGCCTTGAACGCCTCGGCCACGCCGCCGGCCGCCACCACGTGGTTGTCCTTCACCAGGGCCGCGTCCGACAGCGACATGCGGTGGTTGACGCCGCCGCCGCAGCGCACCGCGTACTTCTCCAGGGCGCGCAGGCCCGGCGTGGTCTTGCGGGTGTCGCGGACCTTCGCCTTCGTGCCCTCCAGGGCGTCCGCCCACGCGCGCGTGGCGGTGGCGATGCCGGACAGGCGGCACAGGATGTTCAGCGCGCTGCGCTCGCCGGTGAGCAGGTCACGGGTGCGGGCGGTGACGCTGAGCAGCGTGTCGCCCGCCTCGACCCGCTCGCCGTCCTCGACGTGCCGCTCGACCTCGAACTCGTCGGTGCAGACGATCGACAGGACCGCCTCGGCGACCCTGAGGCCGGCCACCACACCGGCCTCGCGGGCGGTGAAGTCGGCGGTCGCGACGGCGTCCTCGGGGACGGTCGCCACGGTCGTCACGTCCACGCCGCCGTCGAGGTCCTCGGCGATGGCCAGGTGGGCGATGTCCTCGACCTGGACCGGGTCGAGTCCGGCGTCGGCGAGCAGCTGGGCGAGCGCCGGGTCGAGACCGCACTCGTACGCCTCGTCCTCCCCGCAGCCGCAGCCTTCGCCGCAGCCGCCACCGGGCTCGGCGGGGGCGTTGATCTGGATCAGGGGCACGTCCACGGGCTCCGGACGTGCTTCTTCGGGCGTGCTCACGGCTGCGGCTCCCTGGGTGCGTCGGGGGTTACGGGCGGAAAGTCTGCGCCGGTGGTGCGGTGCACCACCAGCCGTCGGTCGGGCGTCAGCCGGACGACCAGGTGGCGGCGCCAGGCCGCGTCGTCCCGGTCGGGCCGGTCCTCGCGCCAGTGGCAGCCGCGGGTCTCCTCGCGCGCCTGCGCCGAGGCCACCAGGACCCGGGCGACGACCAGCAGGTTGGCGGTCTCCCAGGCTTCGACTCCGGGCTCGGCGGCCTTGCGGCCGTCCCGTCCGGCGTCGAGCTCGGCGTTCAGCTGGAGCCCCTCCAGGGCGTCGGCGGCGTCGCCGAGGCTCGCGGCGGAGCGCAGCACGCCGGCGCCCGCGGTCATGATCCGCTGGATCTCCCGGCGCTCCTCGGGCGGCAGCAGGGTCTGCACGGAGCCGGGGGCGGTGGCGGGCAGCGGCAGGCCCTCGCGGTGCGGGCCGTGCGCGGTGATGTCGTCGGCGATCCGCTCGGCGAAGACCAGGCCCTCCAGGAGGGAGTTCGACGCCAGCCGGTTCGCTCCGTGGACGCCCGTGCAGGCGACCTCGCCGCAGGCGTAGAGGCCCGGCACGGTCGTCCGGCCGAGCAGGTCGGTGCGGACGCCGCCGGAGGCGTAGTGGGCGGCCGGGGCGACCGGGATCGGCTCCGTGACCGGGTCGATGCCGTGGGCTCGGCAGGCGGCCAGGATGGTCGGGAAGCGCCGCTCCCACATCTCGGCGCCGAAGTGGCGGGCGTCGAGGTACATGTGCTCGGCGCCCTGCTCCCGCATCCGCCGCATGATCGCCTTGGCGACGATGTCGCGGGGCGCCAGCTCGGCGAGCTCGTGCTGCCCGAGCATGAAGCGGACCCCGTCGGCGTCGACGAGATGGGCGCCCTCGCCGCGCACGGCCTCGGAGACCAGCGGCTGCTGGCCCTCGGAACCGGCGCCCAGGAACAGCACCGTCGGGTGGAACTGGACGAACTCCAGGTCGGAGACCTCCGCGCCGGCGCGCAGCGCGAGCGCCACGCCGTCGCCGGTGGACACCGCCGGGTTGGTGGTGGCGGAGAAGACCTGGCCCATGCCGCCGGTGGCGAGGACCACGGCGGGGGCGTGGACGGCGCCGACGCCGTCGTGCTGGCCCTCGCCCATGACGTGCAGGGTGACGCCGGCCGTACGGCCCTCGGCGTCCTTGAGGAGGTCGAGGACGAGGGCGTGCTCGACGAACCGCACGCCCTGGTCGCGTATCGCCTCCACCAGGGCGCGGGAGATCTCGGCGCCGGTCGCGTCGCCGCCCGCGTGGGCGATCCGGCGGCGGTGGTGGCCGCCCTCGCGGGTCAGCGCGATCTCGCCGCCGTCGGTGCGGTCGAAGGCGGCGCCGGTGGCGATGAGCCGACGGACGGCGCCGGGGCCCTCGGTGACCAGGGCGCGCACGGCCTGCTCGTCGCACAGTCCGGCACCCGCCACGAGCGTGTCGTCGAGGTGCTGCTCGGGCGTGTCGCCCTCGCCGAGCGCGGCGGCGATGCCGCCCTGGGCCCAGCGGGTGGAGCCGTCGTCGAGCCGGGCCTTGGTGACGACGACCGTGCGCAGCCCGGCGGAGGTGCAGCGCAGGGCCGCGGTCAGGCCCGCGACGCCGGAGCCGACCACGACGACGTCGGCGTCGATGGACCAGCCCGGGTCGGGCGCGTGCAGCCGTATTCCGGTCACTTCGTGGCTCCGAAGGTCAGGGGGAGGTTGTCGATGAGCCGCGTGGTCCCCACCCGCGCGGCGACGGCGAGGATCGCCTCCCCGTCGTGATCGTCGGCGACCTCCGTGAAGTCGGCCGGATCGACCAGGGCCAGATAGTCCAGGGTGAGCGGCGGTTCGGCCTTGGCCGCGTCGTCCAGTACGGCCTGGGCCGCCGCCCGTACGGCCTCGGCGCCCCCGCCCTCGGCCACCTGGGCGACCGCGTGGGCGTCGGCGGCGGCGCGGGCCTCGCCGAGCCGGGACAGCGCCTCCGCCCGGGTCTCGGCCCGGCTCTGGGCGCCGGGCAGGGCGGTGGCGCGGGCGCGCAGCGCCTCCTGGGCCGCGAGCCGGTCACGGGCGGCGAACAGCGCGCGGGAGAGCGCCAGGGCCGTGCGGCGCTCCGCGGGCGACAGGTAGCGGTTGCGGCTGGACAGGGCGAGACCGTCGTCCTCGCGCACGGTCGGCACGCCGACGATCCCGACCGGGAAGTTCAGGTCGCGGACCATGCGGCGGATCAGTGCCAGCTGCTGGGCGTCCTTCTGGCCGAAGAACGCCAGGTCCGGCGCCGTGAGGTGGAGGAGCTTGGCGACGACGGTGAGCATGCCGTCGAAGTGGCCGGGCCGGGAGGCTCCCTCCAGGCGCTCTCCCATGGGGCCGGCGCTGATCCGGACCTGCGGCTCCCCGCCCGGGTAGACCTCGTCGACGGAGGGCGCGAAGACGGCGTCGGCACCGGCGGCCTCGGCGACCCGCAGGTCGGCGTCGAGGGTGCGGGGGTAGCGGTCGAGGTCCTCGCCCGCGCCGAACTGGAGCGGGTTGACGAAGACGGTGACGACGACGGTGCCGTCCGGGCCTACCCGGTCGCGGGCGGCGCGCACCAGGGTGGCGTGGCCCTCGTGCAGGGCGCCCATGGTCATGACGACGGCGCGGCGGCCGGCGTCCGCCCGCGCGTGGAGGTCGGCGGCCGTACGGACGAGCGTGAAGGTCATCGGTGGTCGTCCCCCTCGGCGAGCACACCCAGCAGGTCCTGGGCCAGCTCGGGCTTGAGCAGGCCGTGCGCGAGCGCGCGGTCGGCGGTGGCGCGGGCCATCGCCAGGTAGCCGGCGACGGTGGCGGGCGCGTGCTTGTGCAGCTCGGCGACGTGGGCGGCGACGGTGCCGGCGTCACCGCGGGCGACGGGCCCGGTCAGGGCGGCGTCGCCGGAGCGCAGCGCGTTGTCCAGGGCGGCGCCGAGCAGCGGGCCGAGCATCCGGTCCGGGGCGCCGACCCCGGCCGAGCGGAGCAGCTCCATGGCCTGGGCCACCAGGGTGACCAGGTGGTTGGCGCCGAGGGCGAGGGCCGCGTGGTAGAGCGGCCGGTTCTCCTCGGCGATCCACTCCGGCTCGCCGCCCATCTCGATGACGAGGGCCTCCGCCGCCAGCCGCAGCTCGTCGGGGGCGGTGACGCCGAAGGAGCACCCGGCGAGCCGCTGGACGTCCACGGAGGTGCCGGTGAAGGTCATCGCCGGGTGCAGGGCCAGCGGCAGCGCGCCGGCCCGGCGCGCCGGGTCGAGGACCCGCACCCCGTAGCGCCCGGAGGTGTGCACGAGGAGCTGCCCGGGCCGGACCGCGCCGGTGTCGGCGAGGCCCTCGACGAGGCCGGGCAGGGCGTCGTCGGGAACGGTGAGCAGGACCAGGTCGGCGAGGGCGAGCACCCGCGCGGGCTCGACGACGGGGACGTCCGGCAGCAGGGCGGCGGCACGGCGCCGGGAGGCGTCGGAGACGGCGGAGACGGCCACGGGACGGTGTCCGGCGAGCTGCAGGGAGGCGGCGAGCGCGGGGCCCACCCGGCCCGCGCCGACGACGCCCACGGTGAGCCGCGCGGGGCGGTCCTCCGCCCGGTCGGGCTGCTGCCGGGGCTGTGCTGGTGGTGCGTTCACGATGCGGGTCGGCCTTCCGTTCCAGTCCTCGGCGGGTACCGGACGATTTCTGGTCATGCTACGCCAGCGTTTCGCGCTCACCCGCGACTGTCCACAGAGCAGAGGAGGCGGTGTGATGATCGGCCCGACCCTGTGGACAACTCCCTGGGGAACCTCGCCCCGATGGACGATGATCGGGCCATGGAATCCGATCAGCAGAGCGTCGAGTACCGGGCCCGGGTGTGGAGCGGCGCCCGTCGCAGACTGTGGCACACCTCGACGGACGGCACCGTGGGGGAACGGCTGCGCGAGCTGGCCGACTGGGCCGCCGGGACGCCGTACGGGGACGGGCGGGTCGACACGTACGGCGACGCGGTGGTGGAGGAGCTGGAGCGGCGGGTCGCCGAGGAGCTGGGCTTCCCGGCCGCGGTCTTCTTCCCGACCGGGACCATGGCCCAGCAGGTCGCGCTCCGCTGCTGGGCCGGCCGGACGGGGAACGCGGTGGTCGCGCTGCACCCCCTGGCCCACCCCGAGCTCCACGAGAACGGGGCCTTCGAGACGGTCGCCGGCCTGCGCACGGTCCACCTGACGGACGAGCCGCGCCTGCCGACGGCCGAGGAGGTGCGGGACCACCCCGAGCCCTTCGGCGCCCTCATGGTGGAGCTGCCGCTGCGGGACGCGGGCTTCGTGCTGCCGGACTGGGACGAGCTCGTCGCGGTGGTCGAGGCGGCCCGGGAGCGGGAGGCGGTGGTCCACTTCGACGGGGCGCGCCTGTGGGACTGCCCGGCCCATTTCGGCCGCGGACTGCCGGAGATCGCGGGCCTCGCGGACAGCGTCTACGTCTCGTTCTACAAGTCGCTCGGCGGCCTGTCGGGCGCGGCGCTCGCCGGCCCGGACGAGCTGGTCGAGGAGGCCCGCCTGTGGCGCCACCGCTACGGCGGCCAGCTCTTCCAGCAATACCCGGCCGCCCTGTCCGCCCTGCGCGGCCTGGAGACGGAGCTGCCGCGCCTGCCCTCGTACGCGGCCCACGCGCGCGTGGTCGCCGCCGCGCTCCGTGACGCCTTCACGGAAGCCGCCGTGCCCTGGTTCCGCGTCCACCCGGAGGTCCCGCACACCCACCAGTTCCGCGTCTGGCTCCCGTACGACCCCGACGCCCTCACCGCCGCCGCGCTCTCCCTGACCGAGGACACCGGCACCACCCTCTTCCGGCGCTGGTTCGCCGCGCCGGCGGGCGGCCCGCCGGGCATGGCGGTCACGGAGGTGACGGTCACGGCGCCGGGCCTGGAGTGGACGGCCGAGGACGTGCAGGAGGCGGTACGGGACTTCCTGACCCGGGTGCGCTGAGCCGGGGGGCGACGCCGGAGCGGCCCCGCGCGGCGCCGTGCACCGACCCCCGGGCGAAGCCGGAACAGCCTCGCGACGCTGTGGGCCGACCGCCGGGCGAGGCGGCAGCGGCCCCGCGCCGCTCCCAGTGACGGCCCCCGCGCCACCCGCCGCTCCCGGCGACGGTGACGGCCCCCGCGCCACCCGCCGCTCCCGGCGACGGTGACGGTGACGGCCTCCGCGCCACCCGCCGCTCCCTACCCCGGCCCGGCTCCCAACCGGCCCCGCATCCGTGCGAGCACCGCCCGCAGCACCTCCCGGAGCACCGCCGGATCGTGGGTGCCGGGGGCGGGGGGCGCCGGTTCGCCGAGCCCGGCTGCCCGGTAGCTGTCCAGGAGGTGTCCTTGAAGTGCGTCCATGCCCCCACCGTGCGCCCGCCGCGCGCCGCCCGCCCCGCCGATTGACGGCCCTCGTCAAACGGCACGACACCCGCCCCACCGGGCCCCGCACCATAGGGGGGTGAGCGTGACCATCGACATCACAGGACTGCCGCACGAGCGGATCACCTTCTGCCCCTCGCCGCTGGCGGAGCTCGGCAACGCCCTGCACGCGCTGGCCGAACCGGCCCATCACGCGCGCCTGCACGCGTGGACGACGGCGACGGCGGCGGGCCTGAAGCCGGAGCTGGCCGAGCGGCTCCACGAGGCGGACTTCATGTGGCGGTCGACGCGCTCCGACTTCCTGCTGCCGGCCCAGCCCCGCGAGACGCTGGCGGAGGAGCTGGACGACCTCGACCGCATGGACGACGAGAAGTTCGTCGGCGCCGCCTTGGAGATCTCGTGCAGCAGCCGCTACGCCCAGGGCATCCCGTCCCCGCTCGTCGACGAGCACTCGCGCCGCCGGGCCCTCGACCTGGCCGCGGCGCGGGGCCCGCGGCAGGCCGCGTTCGTGGAGCGCATGCTGTGCGAGCCGACGGCCACCCGCGCCTGGATCCGCCGGCTCCTCCAGGACTGCGACGAGGCGTTCTTCGCGGACACCTGGCAGCGGGTCCGCGTGCAGCTCGCCGCCGACGCCCGCCACAAGACCGAGCTGCTGCGCCGCAAGGGCCTGGCCGAGGCCCTGACGGCCGCCTCCCCCGCCCTTTCCCTGGAGGAGGACGGGCGCGGTTCGCGCATCGTCGTGGACAAGCTGGTGCACGGCCGCACCGAGGCCCACGGCACCGCCGTCACGCTGGTGCCGACGGCGTTCGGCTGGCCGCACCTGTTCGCCCTGTGCGCGCCCGGCTGGCAGCCGGTGATCCAGTATCCGGCGGCCGCCCGCGAGGTCGGGGGCGCCGAGTCCGTCGAGCTGGTCAAGCGCCGTCTTGAGGCCATCGCCCACCCGATGCGGATGCGCCTGTGCCGGAGCCTGGCGCGCGGCCCATACTCGACGAGCGAGCTGGCCGACGCGTACGGCATCACCGCCCCGGAGGTCTCGCGCCACCTCTCCGTCCTGAAGAAGGCCGGGCTGCTGACCACCCAGCGCCGGGGCCGCTATGTGCTGCACCAGCTGGACTTCCCCGTCGTGGCCCGCCTCGGCAGCGACTTCCTGGAGTCGGTCCTGCGCTAGGCCGTGTCCGGAAAGTCCCGCCTGGCCGGCTACGCCCGGTGCCGAGCCTCGTGCGCACACCCCAGGCCGCCCGCCCGCTCAGTCGAAGCGGAGGTGCGAAAGACCCACCCGGATCCGGCGCAGCCGGTGCCGCAGCGGCCCGTCCGTGTTCGGCGCGATCCGCAGCCCCGCCCGTCGCGCGACCAGGTCGGCGACCTGCGGGACGGTCAGGTGGTCGGTAGGGATGTGGTGGGCGAATTCCGGAGCGGCCAGCCGCTCCAGGCAGCCGTCCAGTTTCCGTACGGCGAAGCTCTCCCGCTTCAGGCCGCGCCCCAGACCCCGTTCGCTCAGGCGCCGCAGCACGGTCTCGCGCTCGGCGAGCAGCGCGAAGTGCCGCACCCGCTCCTCGCCGTGCGTCTGCCGCAGCCGCCCGACCGTCTCGGCGAAGTACGCGGGCTCGACGACGGTCATCGGCGCGATCACCGGCCCGTCGTGCCGCCGCAGCGCCAGGTCGAGCACCTCGTACACGCCCTGCCGCCACGCCGCCAGGTCCTGGAAGTCGCCGCGCAGCCCCGGCGGCAGGCTCCGGTGCAGGCCGAAGCCGATGTGCTCGGGGTCGCAGACGACGCTGCCGGGCAGGCGGCGGCGCAGTTCCCAGGCCGTCTGCGTCTTGCCGCCGCCGAACGGCCCGTTGAGCCAGAGCAGCACCTCAGCGTCCGCCGGCCCGTACGAGGCCGGTCTCGTAGGCGAGGACGACGACCTGGACCCGGTCGCGCAGGCCCAGCTTGGTGAGGATGCGCCCGACGTGGGTCTTGACGGTGGCCTCGGACAGCACGAGGCGGGCGGCGATCTCGCCGTTGGACAGGCCCTGGGCGACCAGCATCATCACTTCCCGTTCCCGCTCGGTCAGCCGCTCCAGTTCCTTCTGCCGCGGCTCGGGACCGGCCGACGGCAGCATGGGCGAGAAGCGGTCCAGGAGCCGGCGGGTCGTGGAGGGCGCGACGACCGCGTCCCCGCTGTGCACGGAGCGGATCGCGCCGAGCAGTTCGCCCGGCGGCACGTCCTTGAGCATGAAGCCGCTGGCGCCCGCCTTGAGCCCGGAGAAGGCGTACTCGTCGAGGTCGAACGTGGTCAGGATCAGCACCTTCGGCGCGTCCGGCTCCGCACAGATCCGCCGGGTCGTCTCCACCCCGTCCAGCTTGGGCATGCGCACGTCCATCAGGACCACGTCCACGGCCGTGCTCCTGAGCACCTCCAGGGCCTCCACGCCGTCACCCGCCTCCGCCACGACCTCCATGTCCGGCTGGGCGGCCAGCACCATGCGGAAGCCGGTGCGCAGCAGCACCTGGTCGTCGACGAGCATCACGCGGATGGACATGGGGATCCTTAAGGGGTCGTGGGGTCGTCAGTGAGCGGGCTTGAGGGGGAGCAGGGCGCTGATGCGGAAGCCGCCGCCGGGGCGCGGACCCGCGTCCAGGGTGCCGCCGACCATGCCGACGCGCTCGCGCATGCCGATCAGGCCGTGGCCGCGCCCGTCGGCGCCGCCGTCCTCGTACATCTCCTGGGGCGCGCCGCGACCGTCGTCCTCGACGAGCAGTCCGAGGCCGTCGTCGAAGTAGACCAGCCGGACGCTGGCACCGGCGTCGGGACCGCCGTGCTTGCGGGTGTTGGTGAGGGCTTCCTGGACGATCCGGTAGGCGGTCAGTTCGACGCCGCTGGGCAGCGGGCGCGGGGTGCCCTCGACCTTGAAGTCGACGGCGAGGCCGGCGCCGCGGACCTGTTCGACGAGGTCCTCGATCTGCTGGACGTCGGGCTGGGGGACGTACTCGCCGGCCTCCTGGTGCTCGCCGGTGCGCAGGATCCCGAGCAGCCGGCGCATCTCGGCGAGGGCCTGGCGGCCGGTGCTGGAGATGGTCTCCAGGGCCTGCTTGGCGGTCTCGGGCGAGGAGTCCATGACGTAGGCGGCGCCGTCGGCCTGGACGACCATCACGGAGACGTTGTGGGCGACGACGTCGTGGAGCTCGCGGGCGATGCGGGCGCGTTCGGCGGCGACGGCGACCTTGGCCTGCGCTTCGCGTTCCTTCTCCAGGCGGGAGGCGCGTTCCTCCAGCTGGGCGAAGTAGGCGCGGCGGGTGCGCACGGAGTCGCCGAGGACCCAGGCGAGCGCGAAGGGCACGGTCATGATGACCGTGAAGAAGATCTTGGCGGCGACCGAGTCGGTGCCGTCCTGGACGGGCCAGCGCAGCTGGGAGAGCGTGCTGGCGCTCAGTCCGCCGGCGAGGGCGATGCGGGAGGCCCAGCGGGGGCCGTCGTGGGCGGCGACGGTGTAGATGATCACCAGCATGGCGAAGTCCGCCAGGAACGGGATGATCCCGAGGGCGAGCTGGGCGAGGCCGAGGCCGACCGCGAGCAGCAGCATCTTCTCCGGCATGCGCCGCCGCAGGGCCACGACCAGCGAGAACAGCGCGCCGACGACCGCGTACGGGACGGGCTCGACGACCGCCGGGACGGACGAGGCCACCCACAACAGGGAGAACCCGAAGAGGACGACGGCCCAGAAGGTGTCGACGCCCGTCGGGTGTCTGCGGAGGAAGTCGTAGAGGCGCTGCACGTGACCCAGCGTAGGGAAAGGGGATAGGTGCAGGGGTCAACCGTGGGAGCGATCCTTCCCGTGAGGCCCGTACTCCCCAAGGTGGAGACTGGGGCACGTGACGGATGAGACGTGTCAATGGCGGGGCTGGCGGGACGCGATGGAGCGGGCGCTGTACGGCCCGGGGGGCTTCTTCCTGCGGCCCGAGGGGCCGGCCGGCCACTTCCGTACGTCGGTGCACGCCTCGCCGCTGTTCGCGGGGGCGGTGGCGCGGCTGCTGGTGCGCACGGCGGAGGAGCTGGGGACGGACGAGGTCGCGTTCGTGGACGTGGGGGCGGGCCGGGGCGAGCTGCTGACGGGCGTGCTGGCGGCGGTGCCGGCGGATCTGCGGGTCCGCCCCTACGGGGTGGAACGCGCGGCCCGACCGAAGGGCCTGGACCCGCGGATCACCTGGACCGGGCGGCTGCCGGACGGGGAGCGGGGGCTGCTGTTCGCGAACGAGTGGCTGGACAACGTGCCGGTGGACGTGGCGCAGGTCGACGACGCGGGCGCGGTGCGGTACGTGGAGGTCGACGGCGCGGGCCGCGAGCGGCTCGGCGCCGTCGTGGCGGGGCCGGACGCCGAGTGGCTGGAGCGGTGGTGGCCGCTCGGGGAGCCCGGGGAACGCGCGGAGATCGGCCGGCCCCGCGACGTGGCCTGGGCGACGGCGGCGGCCTGCCTCGCCGCCGGCACGGCGGTGGCCGTCGACTACGGCCACACCCTCCCGGCCCGCCCGCCCTTCGGCACCCTCACCGCCTTCCGCGCAGGCCGCGAGGTCACCCCCGTCCCGGACGGCACCTGCGATCTGACGGCCCACGTGGCCCTGGACGCCTGCGCGGCGGCGTCGCCCGGCGCTCGGCTCGGCACCCAGCGCGAGGCCCTGCGCGGCCTGGGCGTCCTGGGCGGGCGCCCGCCCCTGTCCCTCGCCACCCAGGACCCGGCCGGCTACGTCCGTGCCCTCGCGGCCGCGGGCGAGGCGGCGGAACTGACCGCTCCGGGCGGTCTCGGCGATTTCCTGTGGCTCGTCCGGCGGACGGGCTGAGGAGGCGGGCCGGGAAGCCCCCGGCCGAAGGCCGCCCGTGGCGGCGCGCGAGGGATACTGTCCGGCATGACGGAGACGACGGTCGGCATCGGCGGCGCGGCGGAGAGCACCGACATGGTGCTCAACATCGGGCCGCAGCATCCCTCCACGCACGGTGTGCTCCGGTTGCGGCTCGTGCTCGACGGGGAGGTCGTGCGGGAGGCCGAGCCGGTGGTCGGCTACATGCACCGCGGGGCCGAGAAGCTGTTCGAGGCGCGGGACTACCGGCAGATCATCATGCTGGCCAACCGGCACGACTGGCTGTCCGCGTTCTCCAACGAGCTCGGCGTGGTCATGGCCGTCGAGCGAATGCTGGGCATGGAGGTCCCCGAGCGGGCGGTGTGGACGCGGACGCTGCTGGCCGAGCTGAACCGGGTGCTCAACCACCTGATGTTCCTCGGCTCGTACCCGCTGGAGCTCGGCGGCATCACCCCCGTCTTCCACGCCTTCCGCGAGCGGGAGGAGCTCCAGGCCGTCATGGAGGAGGTCTCCGGCGGGCGGATGCACTACATGTTCAACCGGGTCGGCGGGCTGAAGGAGGACCTGCCCGCGGGGTGGCTGGGCCGGGCCCGGCAGGCGGTCGCGGACGTGCGGTCGCGGATGGACGTGTACGACCGGCTCGTGCTCGGCAACGAGATCTTCCGGGGGCGGACCCGCGGGGTCGGGGTGCTGACGCGGGAGACCGCGCACGCGTACGGGGTGTCGGGGCCCATCGCCCGCGCCTCGGGCGTCGACTTCGACCTGCGGCGCGACGAGCCGTACCTCGCGTACGGGGAGCTGCTCGACACCCTGCGGGTGGTGACCCGGACCGAGGGCGACTGCCTGGCCCGCTTCGAGTGCCTCCTGGAGCAGACGCACAACGCGCTGGAGCTCGCCGACGCCTGTCTGGACCGGATCGAACAGCTGCCGCAGGGCCCCATCAACCAGCGGCTGCCGAAGGTCCTCAAGGCGCCGGAGGGGCACACCTACGCGTGGACCGAGAACCCGCTGGGCGTCAACGGCTACTACCTGGTGTCCAAGGGCGAGAAGACCCCGTACCGGCTGAAGCTGCGCTCGGCCTCGTACAACAACATCCAGGCGCTGACCGAGCTGCTGCCCGGGACGCTCGTCGCCGACATGGTGGCGATCCTCGGCTCGCTCTTCTTCGTCGTCGGCGACATCGACAAGTAGACCGACACGTAGGACGGCGCGCCGGGCCGCAGCCCCGGCGCCAAGGGCGGTGCGCCGGGCGATCGGGACCGGCGGGACGGCCGGCGCGGCGGTGACCCTCACCCAGGAGCCGGTGCGCCTGACGGGGGTCCGGACGGTCGGGACGGCGGCAGGCAGGCAGGTGGGACCGGTGGCAGGCCGGCGGGACGGCACGCGGCGGGCGCCGGCGGATCCTGTCCGCCGGCGCCCGCCGCCTACGCCCGCTGCCTTACGAGTTGACCGCGCCGCGCAGCTCCGCCACGTCGAGCTGCTCGGTCTCGTCGTGCGCCGTGAGGTCGATGACCTGGCCGATCGCCCGCTGTTCGGGGGCGGCCGGCTGCTCCGCGGCGGCGAGGACCTCCTCGCCGACGACATCGGCGAGGTCCTCGTTCTGCACGGCCTCGATCGCGGCGGCGGCCTTCTTGGCGCCCAGCGCGGCCTGCGGGCCCTGCGCCGCCTGCGTGTTCCCGCTGCCCTGCGCGCCGCGCGTGCTCTGCGTGCCGAAGTAGTCGAAGCCGCCCACGGGGCGCGGGGCGGGGCGGCGGGCGGCGTACGGGACGATCGCGGCCGCGGCGGGCACGGTGCGCAGCGCGGAGGCCCCGGAGGTCTTCGCGTGCTGCTCCTCGTGCGCGCGGCGACCTGCGGCGCCGGGGACCCTCGCCTCGGTGCCGGTGTCGGTGCCGGTGCCGGTGTCCGCAGCAGTCCGCGTCGCCGGCTCGGGGTCCGCGTCCTCCTCCGTGCCCGGGGCCTCGGCGGCGGGCCCGCTCCTCGCCGCCAGGTTGCGCAGGGCCTCCGCGGCCCGGCGGTACGCCTCGGGCGTCGGGGTGGACCCGGCGGCGGGCAGGGCCTTCGTCCCGGAGGTCGCGGTGGTCTCCAGGGCGAGCACGCGGCGGCCCTCCAGCGCGCTGGCCCGCTCGGTCTCCGCGGTGGCGTAGCGGCGCAGGAGGTCGGCGTGCTCGCTGCGGAGTCCGGCCAGCTCGACGCGCTTGGCGCGGAGCTTGGCGTCGAGGCGGGCGCGCAGCTCGCGCGACTCCTCCAGGTCGGACTCCAGTTCGGCGATCCGCTCCTCGGTCTTCCACTGGTCGGCGGTGCGGGCCCGGTTCAGCTCGGCCACCTGGCGGCCGGCGCTGCGGTCCCAACTGCGCATGAGGACGGCACCGGTGACGGCGGCGGCCGCCGCGGCGGCGACGAGCAGCCGCAGCACCACGGGGTCACCGAGCAGCCAGGCGACCGCGGCACAGACGACCGACGCCCCGGCGACCGCGGAGGGCGGCAGGAGCTTGTGCAGAGGTGGGGAATGGCGGTGACGTCCACGTGGCATGGCCTGAAATTTACCGTGCGTAGGCGCGGTATGGGGGGTCGGCCCGGCAATCTCTTGGCGAGTTCTCGTCGTCGCCTGCCGGGGGGATCCTCATTCCCCGCCGGGCCCGGCCGACTCCCCTTACCCGGCGCCTACTTCTTGAGCAGCCCCTTCGACTCCAGATAGTCCTTCGCCACGTCCTCGGGCTTCGCCCGCTCGGCGTCGACCTTGCGGTTGAGTTCGGCGAGATCCGCCGTCGTCAGCACCTTCGTGATCTTGTCGAGGGCGGCGGCTATCTCCGGCGATCCGGCGTCCTTCGCATTGACCACGGGAAGGACGTTGTCGGCGTTCTGCAGCTTCTTGTCGTCGGCGAGGAAGACCAGTCCGAAGGACTCGACGGTGGCGTCCGTGGTGGTGGTCAGGACGAGCTGGTCGATCCCGTCCTTGACGGCCTGCTTGGCCTGCGGGGTGCCGACTCCCCGGGGGTCGACGCCGATGACGTCGATGCCGTAGGTCTTCTTCAGGCCCGGCGCGCAGAAGGGCCGGATCTCGCATTCGTCACCGGCCGCGATCTTCACCTTCAGCTTGGCGCGGCCGAGATCGGAAAGCGTCCTCAGCTTGTTCTTCTCCGCGAATTCCCTGCTCACGGCGAAGGCGTTCTGGTCGACGGCCCGGCCGGCCGCGAGCACCTTCAGTCCTCGCGGCTCGGCGAGCTTCTTCAGCGCCTCGGTGGTGGCGGCCACGTCTCCCGAGGCGACCGGCTTCTCCACGGGCGCCTTGGGGCCGTTCGCCTTCGCGTTGAGGAATTCCGCGAGGGTCGCCGCGTATTCCGGAACGACGTCGATCTCGCCCTTCTCCAGGGACGGTTCGTACAGCTCGCGGTTCTTCACCGTGGTGACGCTCGCGGAGTATCCGGCGTCGTCGAGGACCTGGGCGTAGAGCTCGGCCAGCACCTTCGACTCGGTGAACGCCGCGGCGCCGACGACGATCGCGCCCTTGCCGCCGCCCGTGCTCCCGCCCGGGGAGCCGCCCTTCGACTGCTCCAGGCTGTCGCCGCCGCACGCGGCGAGCGATGCCGTCAGTGCCGCCGTGCCCAGTGCCGCGCCCACGAGGCGCGAGGTCCTGCTCACACAATCACCCATCTCCGTCGTTGTCCTTGCTCACCGCGGGGCGCCCCGGCCGAGGAGCCGGTCCGCGGCCACCAGCAGCACCTCCACGAGGAGCGCCAGCAGAGCCACGAGCACGGCGCCGGCGACCACCCGCGGGGTGTCGTACGTGTTGAATCCGGCGGTGATGATCCGGCCCAGGCCGCCCTGGCCGACCATGGCGGCGATCGTCGCCGTGGCGATCACCTGCACGGCCGCCGACCGCAGACCCGTCATCAGCATCGGCCGGGCGAGCGGAAGTTCCACCGCGCGGAAGAGCTGGCCGCCGGACATGCCCATGCCGCGCGCGGCCTCCACGACGGCGCGGTCCACCTCCCGTACGCCCACATAGGCGTGAGTGAGCAGCGGGGGTATCGCGAACAGCACGAGCGCGGCCACCGTCGGCACGTACCCCGCGTTGCGCAGCGGCGAGACCATGAACAGGCCGAGGACGGCGAAGACGGGGACGGCCCGGCCCGCGTTGGAGACGTTGACGGCGAGGGCGCCGCCCCGGCCCAGGTGCCCGAGCCACAGGCCCAGGGGAAGGGCGAGGGCGCAGGCCAGCAGCAGGGCGGTCCCGCTCACGTACAGGTGCTCGGCGAGCCGGTGGGCGATGCCGCTCTCGCCCGACCAGTTCGCGCCGGTGCTCAGCCAGCTCCACGCGTCCGCGACGACCGTCATCCCGGCCTCCCCGCCGTGCGCCGGGCCCGCGGCCGCGTCCAGGGGGTGAGGAGCCGCTGGAGGCCGAGCAGCAGCAGGTCGGCGGTGACGGCGAGCAGCACGCACAGCACGGAGGCGGCGAGCACCTGGGCCTTGAAGAAGGTGGGCAGCGCGTCCTCGATGAGGTTGCCGAGGCCGCCGCGGCCGACGATGGAGCCGACCGTGGTGAGCGCGATCGTGGAGACCGTCGCCATCCGTATGCCGGCCATCAGCGCGGGCAGCGCGAGGGGGAGTTCGACCTCCCAGAGCAGCCGGCCCGGCCCGTACCCCATGCCGCGGGCGGCCTCCCGCGTCTCGGCGGGCACGGCCGCGAGCCCGGCGAGGACGCCCCGCACGAGGATGGTCAGCGAATACAGCACGAGCCCGGTCACCACGAGCGCCGAGGACAGTCCGAGGAAGGGCAGCAGCAGCGAGAACATCGCGAGGGACGGGATCGTGTAGAGCAGGGTGGTGAGTCCGAGCACGGGCCCGGCGAGGCGCGGTCTGGCCCGCACGAGCAGCGCGAGGGGAAAGGCCACGGCGAGGCCGAGCAGCACCGACACGGCGGTGATGCCGACGTGCTGGAGGGTGGCGTCCGTCAACTCCTGGGCGCGGCTGCGCAGATACGCACCGCAGATCCAGTCGTTCGCCACCAGGCAGTCCGCCGCGGCCATGTCCACCCCCCGTCACCACGCGCCCTTCTCACCGGGCGGAAGACCCGGACCGAAGATCGAACGTCTGTCTGGCGACCCTAACTCCCGCCACCGACAGTCCGCCGGGAATCCCCCAGAAGCGCCACGATGTGGAAATACTTCCTTCACACAGACCCGGCCGCGAGGGGTCAGAATGGGGAACCATGATCCGGTTCGAGCACGTGACCAAGCGGTACGAGGACGGCACCACCGCGGTGGACGACCTCTCCTTCGAGGTCGCCGAAGGCGAACTGGTCACGCTCGTCGGCCCGTCCGGCTGCGGCAAGACCACCACGATGAAGATGGTGAACCGGCTCGTCGAGCCCACCGAGGGGCGGATCCTGATCGGCGGCGAGGACGTCTGCGCCCTCGACCCCGTCCGCCTGCGCCGCACCATCGGCTACGTCATCCAGCAGGTCGGCCTCTTCCCGCACCGCACCGTCCTCGACAACACGGCCACCGTCCCCGCCCTGCTCGGCTGGAAGAAGGCCCGGGCCCGCGAGCGCGCCGCCGAGCTCCTCGACCTGGTCGGCCTCGACCCCGGCACGTACGGCCACCGCTACCCCGCACAGCTCTCCGGCGGCCAGCGCCAGCGCGTCGGCGTGGCCCGCGCCCTCGCCGCCGACCCGCCCGTGCTCCTCATGGACGAGCCCTTCGGCGCCGTCGACCCGGTCGTCCGGGAACGGCTCCAGACCGAGTTCCTGAGCCTGCAGGCCACCGTCCGCAAGACGGTGCTGCTCGTCACCCACGACCTGGAGGAAGCGGTCCGGCTCGGCGACCGGATCGCCGTCTACGGCCAGGGCCGCATCGAGCAGTTCGACACCCCCGCCACCGTGCTCGCCGCCCCCGCCACCCCGTACGTCGCCGATTTCGTCGGCGCCGACCGCGGCCTGAGGCGACTCGCCGTCACCCCCGTCACCGAGGCCGACCTGGAGGACCCGCAGGCACCGCAGGACCCACACGGCCCGCAGGCACCGCAGGACCCACAGGCCGGCCGGGACCCGCTGGGCGCCGGCCCGGCCGCGGCCGCCGTTCCCCTCGGTGCCTCCCTCAAGGACGCCCTCGCCGTCCTCCTCCAGCACGACTCCGGACGCATCGCCGTGCACGCCCCCGACGACCCCGGCCGCGTACTCGGCACCCTCACCACCGCAGGCGTCCACCGCGCCCTGCGCAGGGCACCCCAGTCGGTCAGCTCGCGCTGAGGCGCCCGCTCATCCACACCAGACCCGGCGGGATCTCCCGGTTCCAGGTGTTGAAGTTGTGGCCCCCGCTGTCCAGCGTGATGGACGAGACCCGCGCCGGGGCCTTCACCTTCTTGATGAAGGCGAGCGTCCCCTTCAGGTTGCCCTCGCCCTTCTTCGACGTCGTCACCAGGAACGACGACTTCCCCTGCGGCCGGTTGTCCAGGCTCCACAGCAGGTCCGCACGCTTGCGCAGCTCCTTTTTCCCGTGGAACAGATCACCGGTCGTCACGTCCTCGGCCGCCTTGTAGTACGCCGAGAACCCCGCACCCGCCGCGAACCGGTCCGGGTGGTGCAGCGCGATCTTCAGAGCGCAGTAACCGCCGGTCGAGTTCCCCATGAAGCCCCAGTTCCGCGGCTTCGTCCCCACTCGGTACGTCTCCGAGATGGCCTTCGGCAGGTCCTCGGCGAAGAACGTCTCCGTCTGCGGCCCGCCCGGGATGTCCACGCACTCGGTGTCCCGCGGCGGCGCCACCGTCGGACGCAGCATCACCAGGATCATCGGCTGCATCTTCTTGTCCTTGACCTGCTGGTACGCCGTCTTCGGGTACTTCAGGCCCTTCAGCAGGTTCTCCGCCGTACCCGGGTAGCCGGTCAGCACCACCGACGCCGGGAACGTGGACTTCGCGTACCGCCCCTGGAAGTACTCCGGCGGCAGGTACACGTACGCCGGCGAGTCGATCTTCGACTTCTCGCCCGCGATGACCACCTTCTGTATCTGCCCGCCGACCGCCGGCCGGCTCCCGCCCGGCACGTCCAGCGCCTGCGTACCGACGACCTTCACGTCCCTGGAGCCGGCCGAGTGGTCCACCACCACGCCCATGTCCTGCTCCTGACCGAACAGGTCGGCCCAGGAGCCGTAGAACAGGAACGAGTTGTTCGCCGCGAGCCCCACCGAGGCGAACAGCGTCAGCTGGGTGGCGAGCAGCAGCCCGACCCGCCCCAGGACGGACTTCCAGCCGCCACGCGCGAGCCGCGGCCACAGCCAGATCGTGGCGACGAAGAACACCACGGCCAGCGCTACCGCCAGGGCGAGGACCTTGTTGCTGGTGAGACCCATGAGACGTCCGAGCTTTCTTCCTGATTTTTCCCTGAAAATTTCCCTGACGGCGAGTGAACCCGCCCCATCGCTCCTCCGTCCTAGAAGGCGCAAACCTCCGGCACGCCCGCCCGACCAGCGCGGCCCGCCGGATCAACGATCTCTCGCGAAGCCACGGGAAGCACGGGAAACGATGTCTGTCACGGTAGATGGGGACAAATCTCGATCGGTTCCGGATCGCGTACGCCGGATTCTGCGCGGCCCCCGACCCGAAAAGGTCCCCGCCCTCGTCGGAACCGCCTGCACGCTCATCGGCCTGATCGACATCGCCGCCGGCGTCTTCCCGCGCTTCCGCGCCAGCCGCATGCACGCCCTCGCCGAAGTCCTCCCCGGCACCCTCGGACCGCTCTCCGCGGCCCTCTCCCTCAGCGCCGGCGTCCTGCTGCTCCTGCTCGCCCACGGCCTCAAGCGCAACAAGCGCCGCGCCTGGCGCGCCGCCGTCGTCCTCCTCCCCCTCGGCGCCGTCGCCCAGTTCGTCTGGCGCCACTCCCTGGCCGGCGCCCTGCTCTCCCTCGCCCTCCTGGCCCTCCTCGTCCGCCACCGCGACGAGTTCGCCGCCCTGCCCGACCCCCGCAGCCGCTGGCGCGCCCTCGCCAACTTCGTCGTCATGGGCGCCGGATCCATCGCCCTCGGCCTCGTCATCGTCAGCGCCCACCCCCGCCGCATCGTCGGCAGCCCCAGCCTCACCGACCGCCTCGAGCACGTCCTCTACGGCCTGTTCGGCTTCGAAGGCCCGGTCGCCTACACCCGCGGCGTCGACTGGACCGTCGGCTACTCCCTCGGCGCCCTCGGCATGCTCACCGCGCTGACCACCATCTACCTCGCCTTCCGCCCCGAGCACCCCGCCGCCCGCCTCACCGAGGACGACGAGACCAAGCTCCGCGCCCTCCTCGACAAGCACGGCGCCCGCGACTCACTCGGCCACTTCGCCCTCCGCCGCGACAAGGGCGTCGTCTTCTCCCCCAGCGGCAAGGCCGCCGTCTGCTACCGCGTCGTCTCCGGCGTCATGCTCGCCAGCGGCGACCCCATCGGCGACGTCGAAGCCTGGCCCGGCGCCATCGAACGCTTCATGGACGAAGCCAAGGCCCACTCCTGGACCCCCGCCGTCATGGGCTGCTCCGAGACCGGCGGCCACGTCTGGACCCGCGAGACCGGACTCGACGCCCTCGAACTCGGCGACGAGGCCATCGTCGACGTCGCCGACTTCTCCCTCTCCGGCCGCGCCATGCGCAACGTACGCCAGATGGTCAAGCGCATCGAACGCAACGGCTACACCACCAAGGTCCGCCGCGTCGCCGACCTCAGCGACGCCGAACTCGACCGCATCCGCCGCGCCGCCGACGACTGGCGCGGCACCGACACCGAACGCGGCTTCTCCATGGCCCTCGGCCGCATCGGCGACCCCGGCGACGGCGAGGCGGTCATAGCGACCGCCCACAAAGAGGACGACCCCGACACCCCCGGCACCCCCTACGGCGACCTGAAGGCGATCATCCACTTCGTCCCCTGGGGCCCCGACGGCATGTCCCTCGAACTCATGCGCCGCGACCGCTCCGCCGACCCCGGCATGAACGAGCTCCTCATCGTCGCCGCCCTCCAGAACGCCCCCCGCCTCGGCATCAAGCACGTCTCCCTCAACTTCGCCATGTTCCGAGCCGCCCTCGCCCGCGGCGAGAAGATCGGCGCCGGCCCCGTCCTGCGCCTCTGGCGCGGACTGCTCGTCTTCCTCTCCCGCTGGTTCCAGATCGAATCCCTCTACAAGTTCAACGCCAAGTTCCAGCCCCGCTGGGAGCCCCGCTTCGTCGTCTACCGCAAAAGCCGCGACCTCCCCCGCATCGGCTTCGCCGCCATGCAGGCCGAGGGCTTCGTGAACCTCAGCCTCCCCAGCCCCCTCGCCCGCCTCACCCGCCGCACCCGCACCACCGCCCCCCGCCCCTGCGCCCACATCGTCCCCACCCAGACCGAACACGAGGTCCGCGCCGCCTGACCCCGCCCCGCCCCCCGAGCAGGCCCTACGCTGGACGCATGAGTACGACGATCGACCGGGGCACGCCACTCGGCCTGCCGGAGTGGAACCGCTGCGCGGTCATGGGCGTGGTCAACGTGACCCCCGACTCCTTCTCCGACGGCGGCCGCTGGTTCGACACCACGGCCGCCGTCAAACACGGCCTCGACCTCGTCGCCCAAGGCGCCGACCTCGTCGACGTCGGCGGCGAATCCACCCGCCCCGGCGCCAGCCGCGTCGACGAGGACGAAGAACTCCGCCGCGTCATCCCCGTCGTCCGCGGCCTCGCCGCCGAAGGCGTCACCGTCTCCGTCGACACCATGCGCGCCGGCGTCGCCGCCCGCGCCGTCGACGCCGGCGCCCGCCTCGTCAACGACGTCAGCGGCGGCCTCGCCGACCCCGCCATGGTCCCCGTCGTCGCCGCCGCCGAAGTCCCCTTCGTCGTCATGCACTGGCGCGGCTTCAGCAAGGACATGAACAGCCTCGCCGTCTACGACGACGTCGTCCACGAAGTCGTCACCGAACTCCGCACCCGCATGGAAGCCGTCATCGACGGCGGCATCGCCCCCGAACGCCTGATCGTCGACCCCGGCCTCGGCTTCGCCAAGCTCGCCCCCCACGACCTCGCCCTCGTCGCGCACCTCCCCGAGCTCCGCGCCCTCGGCCGCCCCCTCCTCGTCGCCGCCTCGCGCAAACGCTTCCTCGGCCACGTCCTCGCCCACGACGGCGCCACCCCACCCCCCGCCCGCGAACGCGACGCCGCCACCGCCGCCGTCTCCGCCATCGCCGCCCACGAAGGCGCTTGGGCCGTCCGCGTCCACGAGGTCCGCGCCACCGCCGACGCCGTACGCGTCGCAAGAGCCGTCGAAGGAGCCAGGTGACCCCCGCCACCGAGGCCGACCGCACCGCCGTCGAAGCCACCAACACCGCCTTCTACGAAGCGATGGAACAAGGCGACTTCGACACCGTCACCGACCTCTGGCTCGACGACCCCGCCGCCCCGGTCTCCTGCGTCCACCCCGGCTGGCCCGTCCTCACCGGCCGCGGCGAAGTCCTCCGCTCGTACGCCCTGATCATGGCGAACACCGATTACATCCAGTTCTTCCTCACCGACATCGAGATCTCCCTCGCCGGCGACGTGGCCATCGTCACGTGCACCGAGAACATCCTCAGCGGCGGCCCCGCCGAGGACGGCGCCGAACTCGGACCCCTCCTCGGCGAGCTCGTCGTCGCCACCAACGTCTTCCGCCGCACGTCAGAGGGCTGGCGCATCTGGTCCCACCACGGCTCCCCCGTCCTGCCCGACACCGACGACGACAACGCCCCCGACACCGACTCCTGAGCCCCCCGCCCCGCCTCCCACCAGAGGCGCCGCCCCGGCTGTCAGCACCCGCAGGTAGATTCGATGGTGGACACCCGGCCGTCCGCACCCGGCTGCGTGGCCACCGACCTACGACAGCAGGAGTGATTCGCGTGGATCGTGTCGCGCTGCGCGGCCTCAAGGCCCGAGGACACCACGGCGTCTTCCCCAAGGAACGCGAAGAGGGCCAGACCTTCATCGTCGACCTCACCCTCGGCCTCGACACCCGCCCCGCCGCCGCCGACGACGACCTGACGAAGACCGTCCACTACGGCATCGTCGCCGAAGAGGTCGTCGACGTCGTCCAGGGCGAGCCCGTCGACCTCATCGAAACCCTCGCCGAACGCATCGCCCAGCAGTGCCTCAAGCACGCCGGCGTCCAGGAGGTCGAAGTCGTCGTCCACAAGCCGGACGCACCGATCACCGTCCCCTTCGACGACGTCACCATCACCATCACCCGGAGCCGCGCATGAAGCCCCCGCACAGCGACCCCACCGTGCAGCCCGTACCGGCCGCGGTGACCGCCGCCGTCGACGCGGCCGACATCACCCTCTCCAACCCGAAATGGGCCGTCCTCGCCCTCGGCGCCAACCTCGGCAACCGCCTGGAAACCCTCCAGGGCACCGTCGACGCGCTCGAGGACACCCCCGGCCTCCGCGTCAAAGCCGTCTCCCCCGTCTACGAGACCGAGCCCTGGGGCGTCGATCCGGGCACCCAGCCCTCGTACCTCAACGCCGTCGTCCTCGTGAAGACCACGCTCCCCCCCTCCTCCCTCCTCGAACGCGCACACGCCGTCGAAGAAGCCTTCCACCGGGTCCGCGAAGAGCGCTGGGGGGCCCGCACCCTCGACGTCGACATCATCACGTACGCCGACGTGACCTCCGACGACCCCCTCCTCACCCTCCCCCACCCCCGCGCCCACCAGCGCGCCTTCGTGCTCGCCCCCTGGCACGACGTGGACCCCGAGGCCCAGCTCCCCGGACACGGACCCGTCACGCAGCTCCTCGCCACCGTCGGCCACGAAGGCGTCACGCCGCGCACCGACCTGGAACTCCGACTCCCCGAGTAGTCGTTACGCTCCTGACAGACACCACGGACAGGCGCACGGACCACACGAAGGGCACCCGGTGAAACAACTGCGGCTCAAAGTGCTCGCCGGACTCTTCGTCGCGGCCGGCATCCTCTCCTGGGGCGCCGCCCGCCTCTGGGACTCCGTCGGCACGCTCCCCAGCGTGCCGCTCGCCGCCCCCATCGTCCTCGCCGCCATCGCCGTCGTCCTCACCGCCACGGCCCTCTCGCTGCGCGCCCGCCTCAGGGCCCAGCGCGAGCGCCGTCCCGGCGCCAAGGGCGTCGAGCCCCTCATGGCCGCCCGCGCCGTCGTCTTCGGCCAGGCCAGCGCCCTCGTCGCCGCCCTCGTCGCCGGCATGTACGGCGGCACCGGCGTCTTCCTCCTCGCCTCCCTCGACGTCCCCGCCCGCCGCGACCAGGCCCTCTACGCCGGCTTCTCGGTCCTCACGGCCATCGGCGTCATCGCCGCCGCCCTCTTCCTGGAGCACGTCTGCAAGCTCCCGGAAGACGGCGACGACACCGGCAGCGGCCCCGCCCCGGCCGCCTGACCGCCCCTTTCCGCGTTCCCGCGCTACCAGGGCTCCCGTACGAGGTGCCCCTTCACCAGGAACGTCGGGTGCGGACAGCCCTCTACTAACGGGCCAATATCAGGGACATGGCCTCAGCTCGTGTAGTAGCGTCACGAAGTTGGCCACGAACCGCCGAGGTCGTCGTCTTCGCGCCCGGCTTCCGGATGCCGCGCAGCGACATGCACATGTGCTCCGCCTCGATCACGACGATCGCGCCACGCGCCTCGAGGACCTCCATCAGCGAATCGGCGATCTGCGTCGTCAGCCGCTCCTGCACCTGCGGACGACGCGCGAAGACATCGACCAAGCGGGCCAGCTTCGACAGACCGGTGATTTTGCCCGTTTCAGCCGGGATGTAACCAATGTGAGCCACGCCATGGAATACCAACAAATGATGCTCACACATACTGGTCAGTTCGATGTCCTTCACGAGCACCATTTCGTCGTGCCCCAGGTCGAACGTCGTCGTCAGGACATCCTCCGGCTTCTGCCAGAGCCCCGCGAACAACTCCCTGTACGCCCGCGCCACCCGCGCCGGCGTTTCGCGCAGCCCCTCGCGGTCCGGGTCCTCCCCGACCGCGATGAGGAGCTCCCGTACGGCGTTCTCGGCGCGCTTCTCGTCGAACTCGCCGATCGTGCCCTCGCCGTCCAGCGTCACCGGGTCGGTCATGTGTGCCTCGTTCCGTCTGTCTGACATGGCGCGAAAAAAGCCGCGCCCCCACAGGCTAGAACCTGTGGGGGCGCGGCTTCCATTCCGGGCCCGTCGCCGGGTTTACGGAGCTCAGGACTCCGGGGTGTCCTCGGGGGCCACCTCGATGGGCTTGGTGGTGTCCACCGAGGGGGTCGTGGAGGAGGAGCCGTTGGCGCTGTTGGTCAGGGCCAGCTCCTTGGGGGAGAGGACGGGCGGGCGGGTGGAGGGGGTGCGGCGGGAGGAGCCGGTCCAGGCCGGGCGGGCCGGGCGCTTGACGATGGGGGCGAAGATCTCCGCGATCTCCTCCTTGCCCAGCGTCTCCTTCTCCAGCAGCGCGAGGACGAGGTTGTCGAGGACGTCGCGGTTCTCGACGAGGATCTCCCACGCTTCGTTGTGGGCGGTCTCGATGAGCTTCTTGACCTCTTCGTCGACCAGCGCGGCGACTTCCTCGGAGTAGTCGCGCTGGTGTGCCATCTCGCGGCCGAGGAAGGGCTCGGTGTTGTCGCCGCCGAACTTGATGGCGCCGAGTCGCTCGGTCATGCCGTACTGGGTGACCATCGCGCGGGCCGTGGCGGTGGCCTTCTCGATGTCGTTGGCGGCGCCGGTGGTCGGGTCGTGGAAGACCAGTTCCTCGGCGGCGCGGCCGCCCAGCATGTAGGCCAGCTGGTCGAGCATCTCGTTGCGGGTGGTCGAGTACTTGTCCTCTTCGGGGAGGACCATGGTGTAGCCCAGGGCGCGGCCGCGGGACAGGATGGTGATCTTGTGGACCGGGTCGGAGTTGGGTGAGGCCGCCGCGACGAGGGCGTGGCCGCCCTCGTGGTAGGCGGTGATCTTCTTTTCCTTGTCCGACATGATCCGGGTGCGCTTCTGGGGGCCGGCGACCACGCGGTCGATGGCCTCGTCGAGCGCCTTGTTGTCGATCAGCTTCTTGTCCGAGCGGGCGGTCAGGAGGGCCGCCTCGTTGAGGACGTTGGAGAGGTCGGCGCCGGTGAAGCCGGGGGTGCGGCGGGCGACGGCTCCCAGGTCGACGTCGGGGGCGACGGGCTTGCCCTTCTGGTGGACCTTGAGGATCTCCAGTCGGCCCTGCATGTCGGGGCGGTCGACGGCGATCTGCCGGTCGAAGCGGCCGGGGCGCAGGAGGGCGGGGTCGAGGATGTCGGGCCGGTTGGTGGCGGCGATGAGGATGACGCCGCCCTTCACGTCGAAGCCGTCCATCTCGACGAGGAGCTGGTTGAGGGTCTGCTCACGCTCGTCGTGTCCGCCGCCGAGGCCGGCGCCGCGGTGGCGGCCGACGGCGTCGATCTCGTCGACGAAGACGATCGCGGGTGCGTTGGCCTTGGCCTGCTCGAAGAGGTCGCGGACGCGGGAGGCGCCGACGCCGACGAACATCTCGACGAAGTCGGAGCCGGAGATCGAGTAGAACGGGACTCCGGCCTCGCCGGCGACGGCGCGGGCGAGGAGGGTCTTGCCGGTGCCGGGCGGGCCGTAGAGCAGCACGCCCTTGGGGATCTTGGCGCCGACGGCCTGGAACTTGGCGGGTTCCTGGAGGAATTCCTTGATCTCCTGGAGTTCCTCGACCGCCTCGTCGGATCCCGCGACGTCGGCGAAGGTCGTCTTGGGGGTGTCCTTGGTGATGAGCTTGGCCTTGGACTTCCCGAAGTTCATGACGCGGGAGCCGCCGCCCTGCATCTGGTTCATCAGGAAGAGGAAGACGACCACGATGAGGACGAAGGGCAGCAGGGAGAGGAGGACCGAGACGAAGGGGGACTGCTTCGTCGGGGAGACGGTGTAACCGCCCTCGATCTGTCCGGCTTCGAACTTCTCCTGGAGCTTGTCGGCCAGGTCGGCGCCCTGGGTGCCGATGTAGCTGGCCTGGACCTTGCTGCTCTTGTCGATCTTCTGGCCGTCGGCGAGCTCGATCTTGACGATCTGCTCGTCACCGGTGGTGAGCTTTGCGCTTTTGACCTGGTTCTTGTCGATCGCCTGGACGACCTTGCCGGTGTCCACCGTCTTGTAGCCCTCGGACGAGCCGACGACCTGCATCAGCACGACCACGGCGAGGACGGCCAGCACGATCCACATGACCGGCCCGCGGAAGTATCGCTTCACGTCCATCCATACGGGGCGTGCTCGACGCCCCGTCCCTCCTGCCCGTAGGTGAATGCTGCTGAGTAGCTGCTGTTGTTTGGAGCTGCGGTATGAAAAAGCTGTTCTTCGGACGGTACCCCAGCATTGTCACCCGCGGCCGTCTTCCTTTGCTTCAACGGTGGGACGGCGGTGCGGGTTCCCATGGGGTGCGGGCCCTCAGCCGCCGTAGACGTGGGGGGCGAGGGTGCCGACGAACGGGAGATTGCGGTACTTCTCGGCGTAGTCGAGGCCGTAGCCGACGACGAACTCGTTGGGGATGTCGAAGCCGATCCACTTGACGTCGATGGCGACCTTGGCGGCGTCCGGCTTGCGCAGGAGGGTGCAGACCTCCAGGGAGGCCGGCTCGCGGGAGCCGAGGTTGGACAGGAGCCAGGAGAGGGTCAGGCCCGAGTCGATGATGTCCTCGACGATCAGGACGTGCTTGCCCTTGATGTCGGTGTCGAGGTCCTTGAGGATGCGGACGACGCCGGAGGACTGGGTGCCGGCTCCGTAGGAGGAGACAGCCATCCAGTCCATGGTGACGGGGGTGGACAGGGCGCGTGCCAGGTCCGCCATCACCATCACGGCTCCCTTGAGGACGCCGACGATGAGCAGGTCCTTGCCCGCGTACTCCGCGTCGATCTTCGCGGCCAGTTCGGCCAGCTTCGCGTCGATCTCTTCCTTGGTGATGAGCACCGACTTGAGGTCGGTGCCCATGTCCTTCTCGTTCACCCGGGTCACTTTCGTTGCAGCCTTGCGTCAGCCTTGCCGAATCACCAGTCTGCCACCCTGGCGGCGTGCCTCGACGCGGCCGGGCAGGTTGATGGCTCCTTGGCCGCGCCAGCCGGTGATGAGCCGGTCGAGTTCTTCGATGTGGCGGGCGAAGAGGGAGCCGGCGGGGGCGCCTTCGGCGATGACGGCGCGGCGCAGGATGCGGCGGCGTACGGCGGGGGGAAGCCCGTGGAGCTTGGCGCATTCGAGGCGGCCGGCTTCGTCGCGTACGGCGGCTTCGGCGTCGGCGGCCCAGGAGTCGAGGGCGTCGGCGTCGTCGCGGGAGAGCTGGGCCGTTCGGGCGAGGGCTTCGACGACGCCCTTGCCGAGTGCTTTTTCGAGGGCGGGCAGGCCCTCGTGGCGGAGGCGGGAGCGGGTGTAGGCGGGGTCGCTGTTGTGGGGGTCGTCCCATACGGCGAGTTCCTGGGCGATGCAGGCCTTGCGGACGGTCTGGCGGTCGAGCTCCAGGAAGGGGCGGCGGTAGCGGCGTGCGGTGCCGGAGACGGCGGCCATGCCGGAGAGGGAGCGGATGCCGGAGCCGCGGGCGAGGCCGAGGAGGACGGTTTCGGCTTGGTCGTCGCGGGTGTGGCCGAGGAGGACGGCGGCGGCGCCGTGGCGTTCGGCCGCGTCGTCGAGGGCGGCGTAGCGGGCGTCGCGGGCGGCGGCTTCGGGTCCTCCGTCGCGGCCGACGGTGACGGCGATGGCTTCGACGGGGTCGAGGCCGAGTGCGGTCATGCGGTCGGTGACTTCGGTGGCGCGTTGGCCGGAGCCCTGCTGGAGGCCGTGGTCGACGGTGATGCCGCCGGCGCGGACGTGGAGCTTGCGGGCTTCGAAGGCGAGCGCGGAGGCGAGTGCCATGGAGTCGGCGCCGCCGGAGCAGGCGACGAGCACGAGGGGGTGTTCGCCGGGTGCCGTGCCGGGGGTGGTGGTGTCGCGGTGTTCGGTGAGGACGTCGTGGAGTACGCGGCGGACCGCCAGGCGTATCGCCGCGACCGCGGGATGGGGACCCATGTCCGGTGCCCTTCGTGGTGAGTGTGGGTGCCTCGGTCGGTGTCTTAACGGTCGGAAGTGGGGGTTCGGTCACTGAGAGTGCGTCGATGGTGACAGAACCTGGCCGTTACCCGAGCATTGCACGCCTTACCCGCCGTCTACGGTCCCTCGGATGGGTGATGGTGGGGGTGTTCTTCGGTCATGCGACGCAGCTGTCTCAGGAGTCTGCCCTACGGTGCACCCTCGCCACCCAGTCGGCGGGGTGGGCGATCTCGGTTTTGGTGGGGAGCGTGTTGGGAGAGGTCCACACGCGGTTGAAGCCGTCCATGCCGACCTGGTCGACGACGGCGCGGACGAAGCGTTCGCCGTCGCGGTACTGGCGGAGTTTGGCGTCGAGGCCGAGGAGCTTGCGCAGGGCGAGGTCGAGGCGGGAGGCGCCGCGGGCGCGGCGCTGCTGGAACTTCTCGCGGATCTCGGTGACGGAGGGGACGACGTCGGGGCCGACGCCGTCCATGACGTAGTCGGCGTGGCCTTCGAGGAGGGACATGACGGCGGTGAGGCGGCCGAGGATCTCGCGTTGTTCCGGGCTCTGGACGAGTTCGACGAGGGAGGGGGCGGGTTCGCCCTGTTCGCCTTCGGGGCGGCTGCCGGTGAGGGCTTGGACGGCTTCGCGGAGGCGTTCGATGACGGTGCCGGGGTCGACGTCGGTGGCGGCGAGGAATGACTGGATCTCGCCTTGGAGGTGGTCGCGGAGCCAGGGGACGGCGGTGAACTGGGTGCGGTGGGTTTCCTCGTGGAGGCAGACCCAGAGGCGGAAGTCGTGGGGGGAGACGTCGAGCTCGCGTTCGACGTGGACGATGTTGGGGGCGACGAGGAGGAGTCGTCCGGCGCCGTCGGTGCCGGCGGGCAGGTCGCGGGTGGCCGGGGCGAAGGTTTCGTACTGGCCGAGGATGCGGCTGGCGAGGAAGGACAGGAGCATGCCGAGTTCCACGCCGGTGACCTTGCCGCCGACGGCGCTGAGGACGGTGCCGCCGGGGGTGCCGGCGCGGCGTTCCTGCATCTTGTCGAGGAGGGGGGACAGCAGTTCGCGGAAGCCGGCGACGTTGGCCCTGATCCAGCCGGCGCGGTCGACGACGAGGACGGGTGTGTCGTCGGGCTCGTGGCCGTCGGGGACCATCCGGGTGTAGGCGCGGACGTGTTCCTCGGCGGCTTTGGCGTGTCTGCGGAGTTCCGCGACGACCGCACGGGCCTCGTCCCTGCTCACCTCGGGGCCCGGACGTACCAGGCGGGTCGCCGTCGCGACGGCGAGATTCCAGTCGACCATCCCCGATGTGCCTGCACCACCGATGCTCGTCATGCGTCAACCGTACGTTCTCGGCGTGCGTTCGGTGAGGGTTCGGGTGAGTCTTTCGCCCGGGTCCGGCCCGGTCAGCGGGGTGGGGCGAGGGCGGCGGAGAGGCGGTCGAGGGCGGGGCGGGCGGTGAACGGGGAGGTGGTGTCGCCGGCGAGGAAGGCGAAGGCGAGGAGGCGGCCGTCGGCGGTGACGACGGTGCCGGCGAGGGTGTCGACGCCTCTGAGGGTGCCGGTCTTGGCGCGTACGGTGCCGGCTCCGGGGGCGGTGGCGGGGTCGTCGTAGCGGTCGGCGAGGGTGCCGCTGAAGCCGCCGACGGGCAGTCCGGTGAGGACGGGGCGCAGGGTGGGGCGGGTGGGGTCGGCCGCGCGGGTGAGGATGCCGGTGAGGAGGGCGGCGGAGATCCGGTCGCGCCGGTCGAGGCCGCTGCCGTCGGCGAAGCGGGCGCCGGCGAGGGGCAGGCCGAGGCGGGCGAGCTCGTCGTGGACGGCCTTCGCGGCGCCGGTGAAGCTGGCGGGCTGCCGGTGGGCGAGGGCGGTCTGGCGGGCGAGGGCCTCGGCGAGGTCGTTGTCGCTGTGGGTGAGGGTGCGTTCCACGAGGTCGGCGAGGGGTGCGGAGTCGGTGCGGGCGAGGGGTGCGGCCTTCGCGCCCCGGGGGGCTTTGCCGGGGGCGGGGGCGCCCTGGACGGTGATGCCGGCCTGGTGGAGGAGGTCGGCGAAGGCGGTGGCGGTGTCGCGGGCCGGGTCGGAGCTGCGGGCGGCGGTGCCGGTGCGGCTGTCGTCGAGCCGGCCGGCGTTGGTCATGAGGGCGGTGACGGGGGCGAGGTTCTCGTTGGGGCCGATCGGGTGGAGGGTGGGCCCCTGGTAGAGGCTGGTGTCGTAGGCGAGGCGTACGGACGGGGTGCCGCGGGCCTTGAGGGCGCGGGCGGTGGCGCCGGCGAGGGCCCGCAGGCGGGTGTGGTCGAGGGTGGGGTCGCCGCCGCCGACGAGGGTGACGGTGCGGCCGTCGGGGCCGGCGGTCGTGGTGGTGGCGATGCGGTGGTGGGGGCCGAGGGCGGAGAGCGCCGCGGTGGTGGTGGCGATCTTGATGGTGGAGGCGGGGGTCATGGGGGTGGCGGCGCCTTCCCCGTAGAGCTGCCGGCCGGTGCCGGCGTCGACGACGGACGCGGTGCGCAGCGGGCCGAGGGCGGGGTCGGCCAGGAGGGGGACGAGGGCGGCGGCGAGGTCGTCGCCCGGTCGGGTGGTCGTGCCGGTGGCCCCGGCCGCGTCGAGGGCGCGGAGCACTCCGGCGGCGCTGGGGGCGGGGGCGGGACGGCGCGGGGCGGGGCCGCCGGGGGCGCCGGCGTGATGTGCGCCACCTGTCGTCGCGAGGGTGACCGCTCGGGCCCGCTCGGCCTTACGCTGACCCGTGTCCCACGGGCCGGCCGCGGCCACCGCGCCGGTGGCCAGGGCCAGACCGAGCACGGCGGAGCCCGCCACGAGCTGCCAGGTTCTCGGCTCCGGCATGTGATGACCAGCCCCTTTCGCGATCAGGACCCTGCGTGAGGGACACTTAACCACCGCGCGTCGTCGCGAGCATTGACATGTGTTGATTCAGGAGGAGATCCACCCGTGGAGTTCGACGTCACCATCGAGATCCCCAAGGGGTCGCGGAACAAGTACGAGGTCGACCACGAGACCGGTCGGATCCGCCTGGACCGCCGTCTCTTCACCTCGACCGCCTACCCGACGGACTACGGCTTCGTCGAGAACACCCTCGGCGAGGACGGCGACCCGCTGGACGCGCTGGTCATCCTGGACGAGCCGACCTTCCCGGGCTGCCTGATCAAGTGCCGTGCCATCGGCATGTTCCGGATGACGGACGAGGCCGGCGGCGACGACAAGCTGCTGTGCGTGCCGGCGACGGACCCGCGGATGGAGCACCTGCGCGACATCCACCACGTGGCGGAGTTCGACCGCCTGGAGATCCAGCACTTCTTCGAGGTCTACAAGGACCTGGAGCCCGGCAAGTCCGTCGAGGGCGCCGACTGGGTCGGCCGCGCCGAGGCCGAGGCCGAGATCGAGAAGTCGTACGCGCGCTTCAAGGAGCAGGGCGGCCACTGAGGCTCGTGTTGCTCCGGGCGGGTCGGGCGTCGTGGCCTGATCCGGTCGTGTGAGAGGGCGGTGCACCTGCTGAGGTGCGCCGCCCTTCGCGCGTTCATACTGGCGGGAGCCGGGCTCGTATGGGGCCCGGACGTGCGGGTACGAGGCCGGAATGAGGGCGAGCAGAGTGGTGGCGAGGCCGGACGGGCCGGAGGAGGTCCCGGAGGACCGCAAGCCGCCGTCGGACGAGGCACGCAGCGCGTTCGTCCCGCCGGCCGGTGTGGAGCCGCCCGAGCCGGTGGAGGACGAGCATCCGACGTCCGAGTTCGCGCTCCCGCAGGGGCTGGCTCCGGAGCCGCCGGTGGAGCAGGAGGGTTCCGCCTTCGCCCCGCCGTCGACGTACTCGGTGCAGGACTCCCCGCCCGCCTTCACGCCCGCGTACGGCATACCGCTGGTGAGGATGGCGCAGGACGCGCCGTGGCAGGACCGGATGCGGACGATGCTGCGCCTTCCGGTGGGCGAGCGGCCGATGCCGGAGGCGCCGCGGAAGGCGGACGAGGGCGGGCCGCCGGTGCCGCGCGTGCTGGACCTGACGCTGCGTATCGGTGAGCTGCTGCTCGCGGGCGGTCAGGGCGCGGAGGACGTCGAGGCGGCGATGTTCGCGATCTGCCGTTCCTACGGGCTCGACCGCTGCGAGCCGACGGTGACGTTCACGCTGCTGTCGATCACCTACCAGCCGTCGCTGGTGGACGACCCGGTGACGGCGAACCGTACGGTGCGGCGCCGGGGCACCGACTACACCCGCCTGGAGGCGGTCTACCAACTGCTCGCCGACATCAACGACCCGGACCACGAGGTGTCGCCGGAGGAGGCGTACCGGCGGCTGGCGGAGATCCGCCGCAACCGGCATCCGTATCCGGGGTGGGTCCTGACGAGTGCGGCCGGGGCGCTGGCGGGTGCGGCGTCGGTGCTGGTGGGCGGCGGTGCCACGGTGTTCTTCGTGGCGGCTCTCGGGGCGATGCTGGGTGACCGGCTGGCGTGGCTGTGCGCGGGGCGGGGGCTTCCGGAGTTCTACCAGTTCCTCGTGGCGGCGATGCCGCCGGCCGCGATGGGGGTGGCGCTGACGGTGCTCCACGCCGATCTGCGGCCCTCGGCGGTGATCACGGGTGGCCTGTTCGCGCTGATTCCGGGGCGGGCCCTGGTGGCGGCCGTGCAGGACGGTCTGACCGGCTTCTACATCACGGCGTCGGCCCGGCTCCTGGAAGTCGGGTACTTCTTCGTGGCGATCGTGGTGGGCGTGCTGTCGGTGCTGTACGTCGCGGTGCAGTTCGGCGCGCAGCTGAACCCGGAGGGGTTGCTCGATCCGGTCGAGCGGCCGGCGACGCAGATCGTGGCGTCGATGGTGCTGTGCGCGACCTTCGCGATCCTGTTGCAGCAGTCGCGGGCGACGGTGTTGTTCGCGACGCTGAACGGCGGGGTGGCGTGGGTGATCTACGCGTCGATCGCGGTGACGGCCGACGGCTCGACGGTGATGGCGACGGCGGTGGCGGCGGGGCTCGTGGGCCTGTTCGGGCAGCTGATCGCCCGCTACCACCACACGTCGTCGCTGCCGTACGTGACGGCGGCGATCGGGCCGCTGCTGCCGGGGTCGGCGACGTACTTCGGGGTGCTGGCGATCGCCCAGAACAACCTGGACCAGGGCTTCGCCTCGTTGGCGAAGGCGTCGGCCCTGGCGCTGGCGATCGCCATCGGCGTGAACCTGGGAGGCGAGCTGGCCCGTCTCTTCATGCAGGCCCCGGGCGCGGCGGCGGCCCGCCGCGCGGCCAAGCGGACCCGCGGTTTCTGACCCTTTTCTGAAGCTGGGTCCGCCCTTGGGCGGGTGAGCCGAAGGGCGCCGCGGGCATCGAAAGGGAGAGCGCGCGGAGTCCGCGAGGAACGAGCGGACGAGCGGACCAGCGGACGAGCGGACGAGCACGGTCGACCGTCGATGCACGCTGAAGGCGCCCGGAGGTGAACCGAGCCTCAAAAAGAGGGGGCCTGCTTCAGCGCTTGGCGTGGCGGCCGCGCTCCGGGTTGGGGGTGCCGGGGGCGTCGTCGTCGTTCTGCTGCTGCTTCTTCGACTGGGAGCGGGCCCGCAGGTACTCGATCACGATCGGGATCACGGAGATCAGCACGATGAGGATGAGGATGGCCTCGATGTGCTCGTGGACGAAGTCCACCTTGCCGAGCGACGCGCCGAGGAGCGTCACGCCCGCGCCCCACAGGATGCCGCCGATGATGTTGAAGGTGATGAACGAGCGGTAGTTCATCCGGCTGACGCCGGCGATGATCGGCGTGAAGGTGCGGACGATCGGCACGAAGCGGGCCAGGATGAGGGACTTCGGGCCGTGCTTCTCGAAGAAGTCGTGGGCCTTTTCGACGTTCTCCTGCTTGAAGAGCCGGGAGTCGGGGCGCTTGAAGAGGGCGGGGCCGACCTTGCGGCCGAAGAGGTAGCCGACCTGGTCACCGATGATGGCCGCGGCCACGATCAGCGTGCACACCAGCCACAGCGGCTGGTCCAGCTTGTCGGTGGTGACGAGCAGGCCGGTGGTGAAGAGCAGGGAGTCACCGGGCAGGAAGAAGCCGATGAGCAGTCCGGACTCGGCGAAGACGATGACGAGGACACCGATCAGACCGAAGGTCTGGATCAGATAGTCCGGGTCCAGCCAGCTCGGTCCGAGGGCAAGCGTGTTCACGGGTTCCGGGCTCCTGCGGTCGGTGGGGGCGGGAAGGTCACGTGGGGGATTGTCGTACGGGACGGCCGCCCCAAGCTATCAACGTACGGTGAACGTCCTCGGTTCCACCCGGCTCCCGGCCGGCCCAGTCCCGGATGCGCGCGGGCGGTGCGGGCCCCAGGCTGAGCCGCAGGAGGTGGATGCGCATGGGCATCGACGAGTACGGCGGCGGTCAGGTGGCCCAGTCGGACGTGCTGGTGGTCACCACGAACGACGTGCCGGGACACGAGGTTCGGCAGGTGATCGGCGAGGTGTTCGGGCTGACGGTCCGCTCGCGGCATCTGGGCAGCCAGATCGGCGCGGGTCTGAAGTCGATGATCGGCGGGGAGCTGAAGGGGCTGACGAAGACCCTGGTGGAGACCCGTAACCAGGCGATGGAGCGTCTGGTGGAGCAGGCGCGGGCGCGGGGCGCGAACGCGGTGCTGATGTTCCGTTTCGATGTCACGGAGGCCGCCGACGTGGGCACGGAGGTGTGTGCGTACGGCACCGCCGTGGTGATCGCGCCGCGCGTCTAGGGCGGCCCGCCCGCTTCCAGGAAGGAGTTCGTCGTGGCGCTGCACCAGGGTCCCGAGGAGCAGGACGGCGCCCCCTTCCGGCGCCTGGCCTTCAACCCGTTCTACGGTGAGGCCGACCCGGTCGGCGGCATGACCGAGGCTCCGCCTCGCCACCGGCTGCCCGACGGGCCGCTGCCGCCGGCGACGGCGTACCGGCTCGTCCACGACGAGCTGATGCTCGACGGCAATTCCCGGCTCAATCTGGCGACCTTCGTCACCACGTGGATGGAGCCGCAGGCCGGGGTGCTCATGGGCGAGTGCCGCGACAAGAACATGATCGACAAGGACGAGTATCCGAGGACGGCCGAGCTGGAGCGCCGCTGCGTCGCCATGCTGGCCCAGCTGTGGAACGCGCCCGATCCGTCGGCCGCCGTCGGCTGTTCGACCACCGGCTCCAGCGAGGCCTGCATGCTGGCCGGACTGGCCCTCAAGCGCCGCTGGTCGCAGCGCAACGCGGACCGCTATCCCGGTGCCCGGCCGAATCTGGTGATGGGCGTCAACGTGCAGGTCTGCTGGGAGAAGTTCTGCAACTTCTGGGAGGTCGAGCCGCGCCTGGTGCCCATGGAGGGCGACCGCTTCCACCTCGACGCCGCCTCCGCCGCCGCGCTGTGCGACGAGAACACCATCGGTGTGGTCGCCGTCCTCGGCTCCACGTTCGACGGCTCCTACGAGCCCGTCGCCGACATCTGCGCCGCCCTCGACGATCTCCAGGCCCGCACCGGTCTCGACGTCCCCGTCCACGTGGACGGGGCCTCCGGCGGCATGATCGCCCCCTTCCTCGACGAGGACCTCGTGTGGGACTTCCGGCTGCCTCGGGTCTCCTCGATCAACACCTCCGGGCACAAGTACGGACTGGTCTATCCGGGCGTCGGCTGGGCGCTGTGGCGCTCGCCCGCCGAACTGCCCGAGGAACTCGTCTTCCGGGTCAACTACCTGGGCGGCGACATGCCTACCTTCGCCCTCAACTTCTCCCGCCCCGGCGCCCAGGTCGTCGCGCAGTACTACACCTTCCTCCGGCTGGGCCGGGAGGGCTACCGGGCGGTCCAGCAGGCCGGCCGGGACGTCGCCCGCGGCCTGGCCGAACGGATCGAGGCCCTGGGCGACTTCCGCCTGCTGACCCGGGGCGACCAGCTGCCGGTCTTCGCCTTCACCACCGCACCCGACGTCACCTCCTTCGACGTCTTCGACGTCTCGCGCCGCCTGCGCGAACACGGCTGGCTGGTCCCCGCCTACACCTTCCCCGCGCACCGGGAGGACCTGTCGGTGCTGCGGATCGTCTGCCGCAACGGCTTCTCCGCGGACCTGGCCGGGCTCCTCGTCGAGGACCTGCGCCGGCTGCTGCCCGAGCTGCGGCGCCAGCCGCACCCCTTCACCCGGGACCAGGGCGCCGCGACCGCCTTCCACCACTGAGCGGCGCGGCCTCACGCACCGCCGCCGACCGGGTCCTCGCAGGCCAGCCGGAACTCCGACCAGCGCACCCCGTCCCGGGTCGTCGCGTAGGCGCAGCGGTCGCCGGCCTCCCGCAGCAGCCCGATCCCGGTGCGCCGCACCCAGGAGGAGCCCCACTCCGTGGCCGCGAAGGTGCGGCCGCCGTCCTCGCTCGTGTACGCCCGCAGGTCCGCGTCGACCCGCAGCCGGCCGCCGGGGCCGGGCACCGGCAGGCCCAGGAGGCTGCGCGGCTCCGCGTCGGGCCGGGTGGTCCGCACGCGGGTCCAGGTCCGGCCGCCGTCGGCCGAGCGGTACAGGGCCCGCAGCGGGTTCTTCACCGGCTCGCCGCCGTCGAGCTCGCCCAGCTCCGCCGCGTACACCGCGTCCGGGCCGACCACGACGGCGACTCCGTGGGCGGGCCGGCCGGGCGTGCTCGGCAGCGGGGTCGGCGACCAGCTGCGGCCCGCGTCACGGGAGACGGCGAGCGCGGTCCTTCCGGTGAGCGGATCGGTGCCCGACACCCACCACGAGCCGTCCGGCTCCGGCACGGCGGCCGGGCGCGGATGCGCCCCGAGCGCGGGCACCCGGGCCAGCGCCCGGCGCCGCCCGTCCTGCGGGGAGATCACGACCAGCCGTTCGCGGGCGCACTCCTCCGGCGTGGCCGCCGGGGGCGCCACGCACGCGGTGGTGAGGACCGCGCCCGCCGGTATCAGCGGGGCCGTGCCGGCCGTGCGCCGGTCGACCGCCCGCCAGCTGCGGCCCCCGTCCCGGGTGAACCAGGTCCGCTCGGGCTCCTCCCCTCCCCCGTCCTCGATCAGCGCCCGGCCCGGCCCGAGCACCGTCAGCCCGGCCGAGACGCCCCGCGAGGGCGGTATCTCCGGAAGGGGCGTGGGCCGCAGCGCCCAGGACCGCGCGCCACGGTCGAGGGCGGCGACCTGCTGGCGGCAGAAGCCGCCGTCCGGCCGCGCCCGGTCCGTCACGCACTGGACGAGCAGCACGAAGCCGCTGCCGTCCGCCGCGAAGCCGAGGCTGTGCGCCCAACCGGGGAGGCCCGGCGCGGACGGTATCCGCGCCGGAGGCCCGTACGGCGCCGGCGTCGCCGTGCCCGCAGGCGGCGGACCTCCCGCCGGCGGTGCGGAAGGCCCGCCGGCCGGTCCGGCCGGCCGGGGCGCCCCCGTACAGGCGGCGAGCACCAACAGGAGCAGCGCGGCACACACCACCGTCCGGGAACCGCGCGTGGAACGACGTGTGGAACGGTGCGTGGAACGACATGTGGAACCGCGCGTGGATCGCCCCATCGAACTCCCCCTGTCCTCGGTCCGTCGCGGTGAAGACCCGCTGCCTCTGTTACACCGCCCACCGCCTCCGGGTTCCCACCTCCGCCCCGCCTTTTTCCGGAGCCGGCCGCCCCGCTATCTCCAGCCGGCCGCCCCGCTATCTCCCGAGCCGGCCGAACTTCCGCACGGCCAGCGGGAAGAACACCGCCGTCAGCACCACCGGCCACACCACCGCGGCGCCGACCCAGCCCGGTTCACCGCCCGGGCCGCCGCACAGGTCCCGTACCGCCGTCGCCGTCGCCGACATCGGGTTCCACTCCACGGCCGCGCCCAGCCAGGCCGGCATGGCCTCCGGCGAGGCGAACGCGTTCGACAGGAAGCCCACCGGCCAGACCAGGATCTGCACCGCCTGCACCAGCTCCGCCCGCCCCGCGACCAGGGCGAGGTAGATCCCGATCCACAGCATCGCGAACCGCAGCAGGAGCAGTAGCCCCATCACCCCCAGGAAGGCCCAGAGACCCCCGTGCGCCCGCCAGCCGATCGCGTAGCCGACGCCCGTCATCAGGAGCAGGCCCACCGTCGACTGGAGCATGTCGGCGGCCGCCCGGCCCACGAGCACGGCGCCGTCGGTCATCGGCATCGAACGGAATCGGTCGATCACGCCCTTGTTCAGGTCCCGCGTCACCGCCGTCATGGTGCCTTCGAGCCCGAACACCATGGTCAGGGTGAGCATGCCGGGCACGAGGAAGTCGACGTAGTCGCCCTCGACCGCGCGGCCGCCGCCGACCAGGTAGCCGAACATCAGCAGCATCATGACCGGGAAGACCAGTCCGACCACGACCTGGACGGGCTGCCGCGCCCAGTGGGCCAGTTCCCGCCGGGTCATGGTCCAGCAGTCGCTCACCGCGTTCGCCGCGGTCGTGCGGCCGCCCCCGTACGCCGCGGTCGTGCGGCCGCCCCCGTACGCCGCGGTCGTGCGGCCACCCGCGTCCACCGCGCTCATGCGGCCACCTCCTCGCGCTCACCGGTCAGATGCAGGAAGACCTCGTCGAGGGTCGGCCGCCGCAGGGCGATGTCCTCCGCCTCGATGCCGGCCTCCTCCAGGGCCCGTACGGTCCTGGCGAGGGAGGCCATCCGGTCGTCCACGGGCGCGCTGACCCGCCGCCGGTCGCGGTCGACCTCCGTCTCGCCGGGGACGAACGGGAGCAGCTTCACCGCCTCGTCGAGCCGGGCCGCGTCCCGTACGACCACGTCGATGCGGTCCCTGCCGACGCGGGTCTTCAGTTCGCCGGGGGTGCCGTCGGCGACCACCCGGCCGCGGTCGACGACGGAGACGCGGTCGGCGAGCCGGTCGGCCTCCTCCAGGTACTGGGTGGTCAGCAGGACGGTCGTCCCGGCCCCGACCAGGGAGCGCACCGAGTCCCACACCTCGCCCCGGCCGCGCGGGTCGAGCCCGGTGGTCGGCTCGTCGAGGAAGAGCACCTCCGGGTCGGTGATCAGCGACGCGGCCAGGTCGAGCCGTCGCCGCATGCCTCCGCTGTACTGCCGTACCGGCTTGCGGCCGGTGTCGACGAGCCCGAAGCGCTCCAGGAGCTCGTCCGCGCGCCGCCCGGCGCCCCGCGCCCCCAGGTGGTGCAGCCGCCCGAACATCTCCAGGTTCTGCCGGCCGGACAGGTCCTCGTCGAGGGCCGCGTGCTGGCCGAGCAGTCCGATCCGCCGCCGGACGTCGGCGGCCTGCCGGCGTACGTCGTACCCGGCCACCCGCACCTCGCCCTCGTCGTGGCGCAGGAGGGTGGACAGGACCCGTACGGTCGTGGTCTTCCCGGCGCCGTTGGGGCCGAGCAGGCCGTGCACGGTGCCGCGCCGGACGGCCAGGTCGAGGCCGTCGAGTGCCTTCTTCTCGCCGTAGCGCTTGTGCGCACCGTCGACGACGATCGCGTGTTCCGCTTCTCTTGGGTCGGCTGGCATACCCGTTCCTCCCGAAAAATCCGTAGTCAAATTTGACCACTCGCCCGCGCCGGAGGGTATGCCCCGCGGGGAAGTTAGTCAAACTTGATTAGCTGTCGCAGTCGCCCGGTGATCAGCTGTCGCAGCCGCCCGGCGATCAGCTGTCGCGCCGACGGTCCGCCGCGTAGGGGTTCTCCTGCCCCTCCGCGAGGACGCCGACGAAGGGCTCGCCCTCCCCGGCGAAGGTGTACGCCCCCGCCTCGATCCGGTCGATCAGACCGAGCGTCCACTCCCGGCCCGCGTCGGCCGTGTGCACCCACAGGTGCATGATCTCCCCGATGTGGCCGAGCTGACCCGGCCCGCCCTCGGGCGTGTAGTACTCGGTGACCGACGCCCGCCACTCGTCCAGGCCCCGCACCCGCGCCCGCAGCAGCTCCACGGCCTCCGCGCGCGGCAGGTCCACGATGAAGCCGATGGCGGAGGACAGCACGTCCATCTCCTGGTCGTACGTGGCCAGGGCCTCGCGCAGCAGCCGGAAGTACTCCGCCAGGCCCGCGTCCGTGATCTCGTACTCGACCCGCGGCGGGCCGCCGGCCGTGCTCGGCGCGATCTCGTCGGCGACCAGCAGTCCCTGCTTCGCCATCTGCTTGAGCGCGTGGTAGATCGAGCCGGGCTTGGCGTTGGACCACTCGTGCGCGCCCCAGAACTCCAGGTCGTTGCGCACCTGATAGCCGTGGGCGCGGCCGTGCTGCTTGACCGCGCCGAGGACGAGAAGACGGATCGCTGACATGCTCCGAGTCTAATGAGGCACTGGTCAAGCTTGACCAGTGCGGTCGGCCCGGCCCGGCCCCGCGGACACGAGGACTCCCGGGGACGAGGAAGCCGCCCCGGGCCTCCCGAGTGCTACGAAGCGGTGCCCGGGCCCCCGGCCGCCGCCTTCTCCATCTCGATCAGCTCGAAGGAGCCCTTGCCGTCCAGGGACTCCCGGATGATGTCCGCGTGGCCGGCGTGCCGGCCCATCTCCTGGACCAGGTGGAGCAGCATCCAGCGGACCGTGACCCGCCCGTCCTTCGGGAACCAGGGCGCCGGCGGCAACGGGAAGGTCTCGTCCAGGCTGGGGACGCTCCGGACGAATTCCTCCGTCTCCTTGGCGACGCCCTCCCAGAAGGCGAGGGTCTCGGGGACCGTCTCGCCGTCCACGAGCCGGAACGCCTCGCCCCAGGTCTCCTGGGTGCGCTGCCGCTCGTTGGGCCGCTGCTGGGCGAGCCGCAGCCAGTTGAGCTCGACCTCCGCGACGTGCTTGATCAGGCCGGAGAGCGACAGCTCACTGGCGCTGGGGCGGCTCGCCGCCTGCTCCTCGGTGAGGCCGAAGGCGGCCCGGACGAGCGCGGCCCGCTGCGCCTCGATGAAGTTGAGGAGCGCGCCGCGCTCGTCGCCGGGAGCCTCCGCGGGAACGAGAGCAACCATGGTGTCCGCCTTCCGTCGTGCCTACGTGAACCTTCTCGACACCGACCACGCTACGGACCCTTGCGGACAGCTGCGGTCCTAAAAGGGAAACCGGCTGCGCCCGTGCTGGATGGAGATCCACTTCTGGGTGGTGAACGCCTCGATCGTCGCCTCGCCGTTGAGCCGGCCGATGCCCGACCGCTTCTCTCCGCCGAACGGCACGATCGGCTCGTCGTGCACGCTGCCGTCGTTGATGTGGATCATGCCGGTGTGGATGCGCTTGGCGATCCGCACGCCCCGCTCGATGTCGCCGGTGTGCACGGCGCCGCTCAGTCCGTAGGGGGTGTCGTTGGCGATCCGTACGGCCTCGTCCTCGCCGTCGAAGGGCACGAGCAGGGCCACGGGGCCGAAGATCTCCTGGCCGAGGACGGGCGCGTCGGGGGCGATGCCGGTGAGGACGGTCGGGGAGACGAGGCTGCCCTCGACCGAGCCGCGCAGCAGGGCGGTGGCCCCGGCGGCGACGGTCTGGTCGACGACCGAGGAGACGGCCTCCGCCTGCTGGGCGTTGATGAGCGGGCCGATGTGGGTGGCGGGGTCGGCCGGGTCGCCGACCCGCAGCGTCTTCACCTTCGCGACGAACTTCTCGGTGAACTCGGCCTCCAGGGTGCGGTCCACCAGGATCCGGTTGGCGGCCATGCAGACCTGCCCCTGGTGCACGAAACGGCTGAAGACCGCCGCGTCCACGGCGTAGTCGACGTCGGCGTCGTCGAGGACGATCAGGGCGCTGTTGCCGCCGAGTTCGAGCACGGCGTGCTTGAAGTGCTGGGCGCAGACGGTGGCGACGTGGCGGCCGGTGCGGTCGGAGCCGGTGAAGGAGATGACCTTCGGGACCGGGTGGGTGAGGAGGGCGTCGCCGATCTCGGCGATGTCGGTGACGACGACGTTGAGGAGCCCGGTGGGCAGTCCGGCGTCCTCCAGGACCTTCGCGACGAGGGTGCCGCCGCAGATCGGGGTGTTCTGGTGGGGCTTGAGGACGACGGCGTTGCCGAGGGCGAGCGCCGGGGCGACCGACTTGACCGACAGGAAGAAGGGGAAGTTGAAGGGCGAGATGACGCCGACGACACCGACCGGGACGCGGTAGACCCGGTTCTCCTTGCCGTCCACCGGGGAGGGCAGGATGCGGCCCTCGGGGCGCAGCGCCAGCTGCATCGCCTCGCGCAGGAACTCCTTGGCGAGGTGCAGCTCGAAGGCGGCCTTCAGGCGCGTCCCGCCGAGCTCGGCGACGATCGCCTCGGCGATCTCCTCCTCGCGCTCCTCGACGATCCGCAGGGCCCGTTCGAAGACGAGCCGGCGGGTGTACGGGTTGGTCTCGGCCCACTCGGCCTGGGCGCGCTCGGCGGCCCGGTAGGCGCGGTCCACCTCGGTGGCGGTGGCGACGGTGATGGCGGCCAGCTTCTCGCCGGTGTACGGGTTGAAGTCGATGATGTCCCAGGAACCGCTGCCCGGCTTCCACTCGCCGTCGATGTACTGGTGGGCCAGTTCGGTGAAGTAGTCGCTGGACGAGGAGGACGGTGCCATGGAACGAGACCCCTTACCCGCGGTGGCGGACGTCGGCACGGACGACTGCCGCGTCACAGCCGCCTCACTGATGTCCCGTCATCGTACTGACGTATCAGCCGAGTTGTAGTGCCTCGCGGGTGCCGGCCCCGGGATTCGGGGCGGCTCGGGGGCTCAGGAGAGCTGGAGGAGCCCCCGCAGCAGGTCGCGGCTCTCCGCGGGGCCGGGGCTGTCCTTCTGCAGCCGCTCCATCACGCGCGCGTACTGGGCGACCTCCTCGCGCTTGTCGAGGTAGAGGGCGCTGGTCAGCTGCTCCAGGTAGACGACGTCGGAGAGGTCGGACTCGGGGAAGCTCAGCATCGTGAAGGCGCCGCTCTCGCCCGCGTGGCCGCCGAAGCTGAAGGGCATGACCTGCAGGGTGATGTTGTGGTGCTCGGAGACCTCGATGAGGTGCTTCAGCTGCCCCCGCATCACGGACCGGTCGCCGTACGGGCGGCGCAGCGCGGCCTCGTCGAGGACGGCGTGCAGGTGCGGCGCGTTCTCCGAGACGAGGACCTTCTGGCGCTCCAGGCGCAGGGCGACCCGGCGGTCGGTCTCGGCGCGCGGGGCGTCGGGCATGCCGCGGGTGACGACGGCGTGGGCGTACGCCTCGGTCTGCAACAGGCCGTGCACGAACTGGACTTCGTAGACGCGGATGAGGGAGGCGGCGCCCTCCAGGCCGATGTACGTCTGGAACCAGCCCGGCAGCACGTCGCCGAAGCTGTGCCACCAGCCGGCGACGTTGGCCTCGCGGGCCAGGCCGAGGAGCGCACCGCGCTCGGCCTCGTCACTGACCCCGTAGAGGGTGAGCAGGTCCTCGACGTCCCTGGCCTTGAAGCTCACCCTTCCCAACTCCATACGGCTGATCTTGGATTCGGACGCCCGGATCGAATAGCCGGCGGCCTCCCTGGTGATGCCACGGGACTCGCGCAGTCGCCTCAACTGGGAGCCCAGCAGGATGCGGCGCACCACGCTCCCGCTCGCCCCGCTCGATTCGCCTGCCGTCACGGCTCCAGCCTCCCCTTCACGGTGCTGCTCTCGCTCTCGAGCCCCCGTCGAGCCCCGGATTCTGCCACTAAACGCTTCAGCGCGTACACATTCGATTACGGATAGGGGGCGGGTTCCGGGCAGCTTCGACCCGTGGAGTGGTCCAGGGGTGGACGACTTATGCACAGATTCGGCACGGGGACGGACAGGTCCGGCGCGTGCACGTGCATCTGCCCTTGCATCCCTTGGGCGCATTCGGAACCATGGTGCTCGCGCAGCCGCGTCCTCGCGCGGTGCCGCACCGTTGTCGCACCGCCTTGTCGCACCACCGCCGCGATTCCCGGGAGTGCCTCGCATGGGACCGAATGGATCGACCATGCTCGAGCCGTTACGGCAGGGGCTTCCGCCGATCGATCCCTCGACCGTCTCCAACTCGGCCTCCTGCGCCCTTCCGCCCCGTTACGAAGCGGTGCGCGGCGCACGGAACTTCACCAGCCAGACGCTCAGCAACTGGGATCTCGCGGACCGCTTCGACGATGTCGCCCTCGTGGTCTCCGAGCTGGTCACCAACGCGCTGCGCCACGCACTCCCGGCGGAGGCGGCGGACGGCCAGGACCGCGCGGCCGAGGACGGCCTGAATCCGCCCGTCCGGTTGCACCTGATGCGCTGGGCCTCCCGTCTGGTGTGCGCCGTGCGCGACCCCAGCCGGGAGAGCCCGGAGGCACGGGAGGGCGAGGAGGACTTCGCCGCCGAGTCGGGGCGCGGGCTGTTCCTGGTGGAGTCGTTCAGCGACAGCTGGGGCTGGCACCCGCTCGCCGGCACCCTCCAGGGCAAGGTGGTGTGGGCGCTGTTCCGGCTGGGCCCGGAGTAGCCCGCTCACGCGCGCACGGCACTCGGCACCCCTGTCGTACGCGAAGGGCCCCGACGGCAGTCGCCGTCGGGGCCCTTCGTCGTGTGCCGGTACGTTTCCTCACACCAGGTGGTCGAACTCCCCGTCCTTCACGCCCAGGATCAGCGCCTCGATCTCGGCGGGGGTGTAGACGAGCGCGGGACCGTCGGGGTGCCGGGAGTTGCGGACGGCGACGTCCCCTCCGGGCAGTTTGGCGAACTCCACGCAGGAGCCCTGGGAGTTGCTGTGCCTGCTCTTCTGCCACACGACACCACGAAGCTCCGTGGCCGCCATGCCGTTGTACGCGTGGTGCGCGTGATGCACTGGTAGCTCCCCGAGAAGATTGGTGCAGGTGTCAACTTCCTCGGATCATAGCTGTGTTCATATGCGGATGCGCGGGCAGATGCAAGAGCAGATGCACGTGCACGAGAGGTCGCGTAGTGACTACGCGACTCAGCGTGCCGCCGACGCGTACGGCAGCAGCGCCATCTCCCTCGCGTTCTTCACGGCCCGCGCGATCTGCCGCTGCTGCCGCGCCGTCACCCGGGTCACCCGACGGCTCCTGATCTTGCCCCGGTCGGAGATGAACCTCCGCAGCAGGTCGGTGTCCTTGTAGTCGACGTACGTGATGCCGGCGGCGTCCAGCGGGTTGGGGCGTGCGGCGGCGGATCGGCGCCCGGTTCTGCCGGGCTTGGGGGACTTGGGGGGCTTGGGGGACACGGGTCAGACCTCCAGGAGGGTGTCGAAGTCGGACGGCAGCCGCTTCCAGGCGTCGCGCCCGGCGGCGTACTCGGCGTCGGTGAGCAGGCAGGAGCCGAGGAGCTCGGCGAGGCCCTCGCGGTCCAGGCCGGGCGAGGTGAAGACGAGGTGCTGGCAGCGGTCGCCGTGCTCGGGGTGCCAGTCGAGCGCGGCGGCGGCCCGGCGCATCGGCGGGACCATCTCCCAGGCGGCGTCCGGCAGCGAGGCCAGCCACGGCCCGGCGCTCTCCACGCACAGCGCGCCGCCCGCCGCGTCCCAGCCGAGCAGGGTGTCGGGCCGGTCGGCGAGGTAGAAGCGGCCGCGACTGCGGGCGGCGGCACAGGTCAGGTCCTCGAGCGCGGCGTACAGCCGGCCCGGGTGGAAGGGCCGGTGGTGGCGCCAGACGAAAGTGGCGACGCCGTGCTCGTCCGCCTCCTGCGGCAGCCGCGCGCACGCCGGGTGCTGGGCCGCGGCGGCGGCCTCCACGTCGAAGCCGGCGAGTGCGGCGGCGGCGAGCGCGTCCGGTTGGTCCACGGGGATCCGGCGGGCGGTGGGGTGGAGCTGGGCGAGCAGGGCGCGGTCCTCGTCGTCGGCCTCGGGGCTGTCGACGACGGCGAGCACGGGCGCGTACTCCAGCTGACGCGCCCAGGTGTCGGCGACGGTCCGCTGATCGGTGGCGGCCGCGGCGAGGCCGGCGTCGGCCAGGTCGTCGCCGTTGCCGAGGTACGGCAGCAGCAGGGCCGGGTCGACGGCGGTGACGACGCCGCCGATGCGCAGCCCGGCGGCGGCGACCACCTCGGCCATCGCCTTGGGTTCGACGGAGTCCCACAGCTCGACGACCGCCAGCCGGGTCCGGCCCTCGGACGCCTCGTCGGCGAGCCGCTCCAGCTCGGGGACGAGGTCCTCGCGCAGGGCGCAGCAGGCGCAGTCGTTGACGAGCGGCGTCTCACCGGTGCGGAGCCGGCCGTCGGCGTCGCGGACGGTACGGGTCACGGTCCCGGTGAGCGGTGCCGTGGACAGGTCGTGGTGGAGCGCCACGCTGCCGGGGACGGCGGCGAGCAGCCGGTCCACCGCGGTGCGGCGGGCGTCGGAGTGGAGACCACCGACGAGGACGACGGAGAAGGCGGGCGGCGTGGCCCCGGCGCTCGCGGACATCAGCGGGCCTCGCGCCGTCCGTAGCGCTTCTCGAAGCGCTCCACGCGGCCGGCGGTGTCGAGGACGCGCGCGGTGCCGGTGTAGAAGGGGTGGCTCGCCGAGGAGATCTCCACGTCGACGACGGGATAGGTGCGGCCGTCCTCCCACTCGACGGTCTTGTCGCTGGTCATGGTCGAGCGGGTGAGGAAGGCGAAGCCGCCGGCCCGGTCGCGGAAGACGACGGGGCGGTAGTCGGGGTGGATGCCGGGCTTCATGGCTCAGCGCTCCTCTCGGAAGTCGACGTGCCGGCCGGCGACCGGGTCGTACTTGCGCAGGGTGAGACGGTCGGGGTCGTTCCTGCGGTTCTTGCGGGTGACGTAGGTGTAGCCGGTGCCGGCGGTGGACCGGAGTCTGATGATCGGACGGAGTTCGTTGCGGGCCATGGTGTGTAGAGTAAATGAAAACGATTCCCATTACCAATGCCTCCTCGGTGGAGGCTGGAGAGGCAGGTCCCCCGTGTCCGCCCACTGTCAGCTCACCGGAGCCCGGCCCGGCTTCGGCAACCGCATCTCGCACTCCCACCGCCGCACCTCCCGGCGCTTCGACCCCAACATCCAGCGCAAGCGCTACTGGCTGCCGAGCGAGGGCCGGTACGTCCGGCTCGTCCTCAGCGCCCGCGCGATCAAGACCGTCGACACGATCGGCGTCGAGGCGGCCGTGGCCCGCATCCGCGCGCGGGGGGTGAAGGTCTGATGGCGAAGGCGAGCAAGATCGCGCGCAACGAGCACCGCAGGGCCGTCGTCGCCCGGTACGCGGTGCGCCGCGCCTTCCTCAAGGCGGTCATCCGCGACCGCTCCCTCCCGGAGGCCGAGCGCGAGGCAGCCGCCCGCGAGCTGCGCCGCCAGCCGCGCGACGCGAGCCCGACCCGTATCCGCAACCGGGACGCGGTCGACGGCCGCCCGCGCGGCCACCTGCGCACGTTCGGGCTGTCCCGGATCCGCGTACGGGAGCAGGCGCACGCCGGATTCCTGCCGGGGGTGCGCAAGTCCTCGTGGTGAGGGGTGCATCGGGGCGCGCGTGGGGCGGGGCGCTCAGGGGGCCGGTGTGACGGGGCGGGCGGTACCAGGGGTGCCGGGGTTAGGGGGTGCCGGGGTTAGGGGGTGCCGGGGTTAGGGGGTGCCGGGGCCAGGGGGTGCCGGGGCCAGGAGGTGCCGGGGCTAGGGGGTGCCGGGCAGGCCGGTGAGTTCGGCCAGGCGCTTGCCCGCCCGGTCGTAGAGGGACACGTCCGGGGTGCTGCCCGGGTCCTTCTTCGAGGGCGGGGTGTACGCGTACCAGACGCCCCACCCCGGGCGGCCCGGCAGCTCCAGGAGCACCGCCGAGGCCGTCCGGCCGTCCGCGTCCCGCAGCTCCACCCGGCCCGCCGCCCGGGTGCCGTAGTAGAGGCCCGAGTGGAAGGCGCCGGACGCGTCGCCCTCCGACTGGTGGGAGATGCCGGGCCGGGACGTCTCGACGTTGCCGTCCGTGACGCTGCGGAAGTTCTCGTAGCCGTCCGGCCCCGACCAGTACTTGCCCCGGCCCGTCAGCCACACCCGCCAGCCGCGGCCCGCGTCCACCCGCTGCCCGGCCCCCACCACGCGGACCTCCGTCACCGGGTCCGCGCCCGAAGCCGTCACCGGTGGCGCGACGGCCCCGGTGGGCAGCGGTGGGACGGGCGGCACCAGCGGGTCGGCGGAGGCCGCCGCGGCCGGGTGCGCCGGCCGATGGCCGGGCAGGGACAACACCGCCACCGTCGCCGCACCGGACACCGACAGCACCGTCAGCGCGACCAGCGCCACCGCGCGGCGGCGCCGGCGGGCCCGCCCACGGCGGCGGACGGCCACGAGGGGCACGGGCCCCGGGGTGATGTCGTACGCGGTCAGGGCGAAGGCGGCACGGAGCTGGCCCTCCGTGTCCGCGTCGGCCTCCGGCTCCGCGTCGGCCTCCGTCTCCGCGTCAGCCTCCGCGTCCGCGCCTGCGTCCGCGTCTGGGGCGGCATGCGGGGTGCGCCCGGGGGCCACGGCGGAACGGGGGCTCGGAGCGCGGTCGGGGCCCGGATCGCGGTCGGGGTCCGGGGCGGGCTCGGGATCGGGCTCGGGGTCGGGGGTCATCGTCGGGCTCCGGTGGGGGTGGCGGGGGAGGGAGCGGGCGCGGAGGCGGGCCGCCGGGGCGGACCGGGCAGGGTCAGGCCGGGGTGGGCCCGCAGTGCCGCGAGGCCGCGCCGGGCATGCGTCTTGACCGTACCGATCGAGCAGTTCAGCACCGCCGCGATCTCCTGCTCGCCCAGGTCCTCCCAGTACCGCAGGACCATCACGGCCCGCTGCCGCGCCGGCAGGTCGGCGAGCGCCGCGAGGAGCGCGGTGCGTTGCTCGACGGCCTCCGCGTGGCCCGCGTGGGCGTGCCGCACCGACTCGGGGAGCACCGGGGTCAGCAGGTGCACCACCCGCTTCCGGCGGAGGCGGCTGAGGTTGTTGTTGATCAGCGCCCGGCGCACGTAGAGGTCGATCTCGTCGCGCGGGACCCGGCGCCAGCGGCCGTACACCTTGACCAGGGTCGTCTGCACCAGGTCCTCGGCCTCGTGGAAGTCCCCCGTCAGCAGCTGTGCCGTGCGCACCAGCCTGGGCCAGGCGGCCACGGCGAACGCGGCGAAGCCGTCGTCCTCGTCGGTGGACGCCTGCGCCGCGGGCTCGTACGACACGGTGACGGACCTCGCGCTCGCTGGGGGAAGGAGGCAGGGCCCGCCCCGTGCCGGGCCCTGCCGTGGAACACGCACGACGAGCCGTCAGGCGTTCCAGCCCGGCAGTTCGGCGAGCAGCCGTCCGTTGCGGTCGTACAGCGCGACGGACGCACCCCCGTCCTTCTCCGGCCCGGTGTGCGCGTACCAGACGCCCCAGCCGGGACGGCCGGGGAGTTCGAGCAGGGTCGCCGTGGTCCTCGTCCCGTCCGTGCCCGTCAGGACGACCTTTCCGGCCTTCTTGGTGCCGTAGTGGAGGCCGGAGTGGAAGACGCCGGCCGCGTCGCCCTCGGACTGGTGGCTGACGCCGGGCCGGGACAGGTCGACGTTGCCGTCGACGACGCTGCGGAAGTTCTCGTAGCCGTCCGGGCCGGACCAGTGCTTGCCCTCCTCGGTCAGCCACACCGTCCAGCCGCGACCGGCGTCGACCCGCTCGCCGGATCCGACGACGCGGACGGGCGACGGGGCCTTCGCCCCGGCGGTCCGCGCGACGGCCGGAGCCGGGGCGGGGGCGGATTCGGCGACGGCGGGGGCCGGGACGCGGGCGGACACGGCGGCGGCGGCGGGGGCGGCGGTCGTGAGCGCGGCGGCGACGACGACGGCGCCGGCGGTCAGCAGGTACTTCTTCATTGCGGGGGCTCCTGGCTTCCGATGAGCGGTCCTCATCTCCTCCAACTCCCGCGGGCGCCGGTCCGGATGACAGAGGGGCGGATATTTCCGCGGCGGAGCCCGTCAGCGCGCGAGCGCGCCCGACAGCTCGTCCAACGCCTCCAGGAGCAGCACCGCCGCCTTGCGCAGCAGGAAGTGGTCCGGCGCCCCGCCGCCCTCACCACTGCCGTCGCGCTCACCACTGCCGTGGCCCTCCCCCCTGCCCTCGTCCTCACCTGCGCCGTCGTCCTCACCGCCGCCCTCTCCCCCGCGGCCGTCCCGTCCCCCGGCCCGTGCCTCGTCCCGTTCCCAGGCCCGTTCCCAGGTCCCGACGACCGCCCGCAGCTCGTCCCAGCCCGGCACTCTCCGTTCGCGCAGCTCCTTCGCGCCCCGCTCCGTCGCCCGGCGCAGCGCCTCTGCCAGGTCCGCGGCCTGCGGTACGGGTGGGGTGCCGCGCTCGGGAAGATGGGCCTCCAGGAGCATCGCGACCCGCCCGAACTGGGCCAGCGCGTCCTCCGCGTCGCCCACCGCCGCGTGCGACAGTCCCCGGTGCCGTACCGGTTCGTGGGTGGCCCGGGCCACGGCCTCCTGCCAGCCGATCCGGGCCTCCCGGGTGCCGAGCAGCGCCTCGCGGACGTCCGGGCACGCCTGGCCGGCGGGATCGGCGTAGTGGGCGACGACGGCGGCGGCGTACCGCCCGTCCGCGGTCAGCCAGTCGGCGAGCCGGCCGCGCAGCCGCGGGGTCTCCCAGGCCGGGTACACGGCGTACGACACCATCGCGAGCAGACCGCCGAGCAGGGTGAGCAGGACGCGTTCGCGGACGGTCTGGGTGAGGCCCGCGCCGTCCATGCCGAGCAGGAAGACGACGTACGCGGCGACGAAGACCTGGCCGGCGGCGTAGCCGGTCCGCATGAGGAGGTACATCCCGAAGGCGCACAGCACGGCGAGGGCGGCGGAGAGGTACGTGCCCGGGTGGGCGGCCTGGACGACACCCGTGGCGAGGGTGACACCGAGGAGCGTGCCGCCGAGCCGGGCCACGGAACGCGCGTACGTCTGCGAGAAGTCCGGGCGCATCACCATCACCGCCGCCATCGGCGCCCAGTAGCCGTGGCCGAGGGGCAGGGCGGTGCCGAGCGCGTAGCCGGCGGTCGTCACCACCGTGACCCGGACCGCGTGCCGCAGGACCGGCGAGTCGTGCCGGAGTTCCGCCCGCATCCGGGCCAGCGCGACCGGGACGAGCCGGACGAGGGCGGGGCGGGCGCGGGCCGCGGCGGCCGTCTCCGTCCGCGGCTCGGCCGTCTCCACGACATCGCCGAGCAGCGCGGCGAGCCGGGTCGCGGCGCGGCGGGGCGCGCCGGAGAGGATCGCGCCGGTGTCGGGGGTGCGCAGGGCGGCGAGGGCGGGGGGCGGGAGGTCGACCGGTTCGCCGTGCCGGATCGCGTGGGCGCACGCGTCGAGGACCTCGCCGGCCGCGCCCAGCAGCTCCCGCACCCGGTCGCGCTCCGGCCCCTCGGCGGGCGCGCCGACCGCCGGGTCCGCGAGCGAGGCGAGCACGGGCCTGATCCGCTCGGCGAGCCCGCGGGCGCCGTGCAGTTCGGCCGGGCGGCGGCGGGCCTGGCGCGCGGTGACGGCGGCGGCGCTGCGGGCCGTCATCAGCGGTACGGGGTCGAAGGAGGCGGTCGGGTCGTGGCGCAGCCGGCGGGCGTAGTCCGCCTCGGCGGCCAGCGCGTCGGCGAGGGCGTCGCGCTGGGCGCCCCAGCGGCGGACCGGCAGCAGGACGATCAGCGCGGCCTGTACGAGGCCGCCGACGGCGATCATCGCGGCGTGGCCGGCGGCGGTGGCGACGGAGGTGGGGAGGGTGACGGTGACCAGCATGATCGCCACGTTCGAGGAGGCGATGATGCCGACGGTCGGGCCCGCGGCCCAGGCGAGCCCGGCGAGGAAGGTCCACAGCGCGAGCAGCGCCAGGAAGGGACCGGGGTGCGCGCCGGCGCCGGTCACGTACCCGAGGAACGTCGACACGGCGAGGCTGGCGCCGGACGCGAGCGCGAGGGTGGGGCGGGGGCGGTACGAGCGCTGGAACGTCGCGATGGCCGCCTGGAACGCCCCGAACGCGGACGACACCGCGACCGCGGGCCCGAACAGCGCGAGCGCCCCTCCGACCACGATCGCCAGCCCCACCGCCCCCCGGCCCGCGACCACCGGCTCCAACCGCCGCCGCTCGACCGCGAACCCCGACCGCGCGGTCTCCTTCAGGGCACGGAGCCAGCTCATGGGGCGAGCGTAGCGGGGGGCTGGAGCAAAAGAGGGTGTTCGGGGCGAGGCGGGGCGATCTCGGGCATCCTGACGGCGGTACGGGCGAGCGGGCGAGGGGCCCGAGCGGGCCCAGCGGACTGAGCCGGCCGAGCGGGCGAGCGGGCGAGCGGGCGAGCGGGCCCAGCGGACCGAGCGGACCGAGCGGACCCAGCGGGCCCAGCGGGTCGAGCGGGTCGAGCGGGTCGAGCGGGGCGAGCGGGGCGAGCGATGATCGTCGCTCGGTCTCGCCGGGGCGCCGCCACACACCCGCAGGGCGGATGGGCGCCCGCGCGGGCGGGCCACGCCCGGCGGGGTCCGCGTCGCCTTACGGCCGGCCCGGGAGGTGGGGCCTCGGGTGGAGGCCGGCGCGGTCGGCGGCCGTGGTGCCGTGGGTCCACCCCGCCTCGTCCCACGCCGCGCGCACCCGGCTCGCGCGCGTCTCCGGGAAGAGTTCGTCCGTGCGGGCGGTGACCGCCACCTCGCGGGAGGCCAGCGCCGGAAGCAGCGTGGGCGCCTCCGCCGCCACCCGCCGGGAGGTCGCCGCGAGCCGGGCGCCGAGCCGGTTCGCGTAGGCCAGCAGGAAGGACTGCCGGAAGGACTTGGTCCGCTTGCGTCCGCCCGCCCGCTGCTCCGCTTCCGCCCGGGTCATCGCGGCCGTGCCCTGGACGAGCAGCGAGGTGTAGAGGAGTTCCACCGGCTCCAGGTCGGCCTCGAAGCCGACGACGGTCGAGAAGCCGAAGCCCTCGTTCCACACGGCCCGGCAGTGGTTCGCCGTCGCCACCGCGTCCAGGAGGATCGCCTTGGCCTGCTCGTACGGCGGGTCCACCCCGATCCGGATCGCCCCCGGAGTCTCCGGCGAGGGCGCGCCCGCGGCCAGGGTCGCCTCGTCGAGGCTGTGCCGGGCCATCAGCTCCTGGGCCTTGGCGGTCAGGGCCTCGGCCTCCTCCGCGTACGTCGTCGCCTCCGCCTTGGCGAGCAGCGCCCGGATCCTGGTGAGCGTCTTCGGCTCGCCCGCGACGGCGGGCGGCAGGGCCTCGCCCGGGACCGGCCCGACGGCGTCGAGGCGCGGCAGCCGGACGAGGAGCCGGTAGAGCTCCAGGACGGCGGTCGCGTACGAGAAGCGGTCGGGGGCCGTCCAGGCGGTCAGCTCGTCGAGCGCGTCCAGCTGCGCCTGCCAGCGGTGCGGGAGCCGTTCGTACCGCGCGGTCTGCGACCTGACGATCCCGGCGAGCAACCGCACGTGCTCGTCGGCCAGTTCGCGGCGGGCCATGCGCACGAGGTCGGCCGGCTGCCAGCCGCGGGTCCACAGGGTGCGGACGAACTCCTCGCCGCGCCGGTTCAGTTCGGCGTCGGCCGAGGGATCGGCGGCGAGGAGGGATGCCGCGCCGTCGAGGGCGTGGTCGTCACTCCGGCCCCGCTTCCGGCCCGTACCCGTGCCCGTGCCCGTGCCCCCGCTGCCGCCTCCGTACAGCGCCTTCAGCGCCTCCTCGACGGTGTCCGCGCCGCTCATGCCGAGTGCCTCGCGTCCCACTCCTCGCGCGAGCGGGCGATCGCCGACCGGTGGTCGAGGGACCAGTCGATCAACTGCTTGATCAGGTGCGTCATGCTGTGCCCGGTCTCGGTGAGGGAGTACGCGACCTGCGGCGGCGTCGTCGGGAACACCTGCCGCGACACCAGCCCGTCCCGCTCCAGGCGGCGCAGCGTGAAGGTCAGCATGCGCTGCGAGACGCCGTCGACCAGTCGCTGGAGCTCCTTGAACCGCCGGGGCCCCGCCGCCAGTTCGACGACCACGTGGACGGTCCACTTGTCACCGAGCCGGTCCTGGACGTCCCGTACCCCGCACTCCTCGGCGCAGCTGACGACCGGCTCGCCGGGTGCGGGGGTGGTGACATCCGTGTGCCCCTCCGACATCAATGTGCCTCCTTCCAAGATCGCGCGCACGGCGCAACGATGGTCCCAGGCACCTCGCCTGCACCGCCATTCTCGGCCCTCAGGGGGAACCATGCTGCTCGTCACCGGCGTCTCCGGCGCCCTCGGCTCGCTCGTCGCGGAACGGGTCGCCGGCCGCGACGACGTCGTCCTCGGCACCCGCGCCGGTCGTCCCGGCACCCGGCTCGTCGACTTCGACGACCCGTCGACCCTCCCGGACGCCTTCGCCGGGATCGACACACTGCTGCTGATATCCGCCGGTTACGGGGAGGACGACGTCGTCGTCGCCCGCCACGAGGCCGCCGTCTCCGCCGCCGAGCGGGCCGGGGTCGGCCACGTCGTGTACACCAGCCTCTCCGGCGACGGCGACCACCTCACGTACGCGCTCGCCCACCGCTGGACCGAGCGGCGGCTCCAGCGGTCCTCGCTGAACTGGACCATCCTGCGCAACGGCCTCTACGCCGAGTTCCTGACCTGGATCGCCACCCCCGACGCCGACAACCGCATCACCGGACCGCTCGGCGACGGCGGGCTCGCGGCCGTCGCCCGGGCCGACCTGGCCGACGTCGCGGTCTCCGTCGCCACCGATCCGGCCCCGCACGCGGGTCGCGTCTACGAGCTCGTCGGCGACCGGCCGCTGGGCGGCGCCGAGCTGGCGGAGGCGCTGGGGGCCACGTACGCGCCGGTGACGCTGGCGGAGGCCCGTACCGCCATCGCCGCCTCCGGCGCGCAGGCCTTCCAGGTGCCGATGCTGGCGAGCACGTACTCGGCGATCGCCCACGGCTTCCTGGACGGCTCCGGCGTCAAGAGCGACCTGCGCGAACTGCTCGGCGGACGCGAGCCGCTGGACGCCCTGGAGGTGTTCGTGGCGGCCGTACGCGAGGGAGCCGCGGCCGCCTGAGCGGGCGGCCGCGGACCGGCCCGAGCGGGAAACCCGAGCGGGAAAGGGGAAGGGGAAGGGCCGGCCTGAGCGGTAGGGAAGCGGGAGGGGAGCGAAGGGCCGGGACGGAAGGCCGGGACGGAAGGCTGGGGCCGGGACGGAAGGCCGGGGCCGGCGCGGCTGAGGGACCCGGGGACGACACGTGCGCGGGAGGTATGCCTGGCCCTACCCCGGGGACGCCCGCTGGCGGTCGTGATCGGGGCGGGCGGAAACGGTTCGCTTGAGGCATGACCTCGACGAACACCACGGCCGGTACGGATCCGGGCCACCCGACCGGTGCGGGTGCCCGGCCCCGCCGCGAGACCGGTACGGGCGCCGGCGCCCGGCCCCGCCGCACCGGCTCCGCTCCCGCCGTACGGCTCCGCGGCCTGCGCCGCCACCACCGGGACGTCCGCGCCCTCGACGGCGTCGACCTGGACTTCCCCGCCGGGACGTTCACCGCCGTCATGGGCCCCTCCGGCTCGGGCAAGTCCACGCTCCTCCAGTGCGCTGCCGGTCTCGACCGGCCGACGGCGGGCAGCGTGGAGATCGACGGCGTCCCGCTCGCGGGTCTGAGCGAGCGGCGGCTGACGCTGCTGCGAAGGGACCGGATCGGTTTCGTCTTCCAGTCCTTCAACCTGCTGCCCTCCCTCACGGCCGCCCAGAACGTGGCCCTCCCGCTCCGCCTCGCCGGCCGCCGCCCCTCCCGCACCGAAGTGCGCGAGGTGCTGGCCCGGGTCGGCCTCGCGGGCCGCGAGCGCCACCGCCCCGGCGAACTCTCCGGCGGCCAGCAGCAGCGCGTCGCCCTCGCCCGCGCCCTGATCACCCGGCCCGCGGTCCTCTTCGGCGACGAGCCGACCGGCGCCCTCGACTCCACGACGGGCCGCGAGGTCCTGTCCATGCTCCGCGAACTCGTCGACCGGGACGGCCAAACCGTCGTCATGGTCACCCACGACCCGATGGCGGCCGCCCGCGCCGACCGGGTGGTCTTCCTCGTCGACGGCCGCCTGGCCGGCGAGCTGCACGCACCGACGCCACAGGCGGTGGCGGCACGGATGGCGGGCCTTGAGGCACCGAAGGGGCCGGCCGCGGCCGTCGGCGCGACGGCCGTGTCCGCCATGACCGGCCTCCCCGTCATGACCACCACGACGGCCATGAGCGCCGCGACCGACACGACGGCGAAGGCGGGTGGCCCGTGCTGACCGTCGTACTCGCCGGGATGCGGGCCCGCTGGGCGTCCCTCGTCGGTGGGTTCACCGCGCTCGCACTCGGCGTCGGGCTGGTCGCCGTCATGGGGCTCGGGCTGTCCGCGACCCTGAACGCGCCCGAGCGCGCTCCGGTGCGATTCGCGTCGGCGCCCGTCGTCGTGCAGGGTCATGACCGGCTCGCCGTCGAGGTACGGCGAGGGCCCGGCAAGGCGGTCGCGACCGCACCGCTGGACCGTCCACAGCCTGTGGACGACGAACTCCTGCGCGAACTCCGCGCCCGCTGGAGCGTCACCACCGCCGACCCCGGCTCCCGCTCCGGCCACCCCTCGCACGACGGCTCCAGCCACCCCTCGGACGACGGCTCCGGCCACCCCTCGGACAACGGCTCCCGCTCCGGCGCGGCAGGCGCGGCAGGCGTCCCCGGGCCCGACGCCGTCGGGGTCGACGCCCCGGCGGCCGAGGTCCGCGCCCTCGTCGGTGACCGGGCCCGGGTCCTCACCGGTGCGGAGCGGCGGGCGGTCGACCCCGAGGCCGCCCGGGACGCCCGCGCCCTCGTCGCGCTCAACGCCCTGCTCGGCACCGCGGGCGGCGTGGCCGCCTTCGTCTCCGTGTTCGTCGTCGCCTCGACCTTCGCCTTCGCCGTGGCGCTGCGCCGCCGCGAGTACGGTCTGCTGCGCACCGCCGGTGCCACACCCGGTCAGGTCCGGCGGATGCTGCTCGCCGAGGCGGCGGGCCTCGGCGTCCTCGCCTCGGCCGTCGGCTGCCTGCTCGGCGCATGGGGGGCGCCGCTGCTCGCCCGGGCGCTGGTGGACGGCGGGGTGGCCCCGTCCTGGTTCACGATCGGGACCGGCGGCGCCCCCGGTCAGCCCTTCCACGCCGCCCACTGGATCGCCTTCGGCACCGGAGTGACCGTCGCCCTCGCGGGCGCCGTCGCCGCCTCCCGCCGGGCCGGACGGGTCGGGCCCACGGCGGCGCTGCGCGAGGCGGACGTCGACACCGACGTCCTGCCGCGCGGCCGGGCCCTGTGCGGCGCGGCCCTGCTGCTGGCCGGGATCGGCCTGCTGGCGTGGACGGGGGCGACGGACCCGTCCACGCTCCTGAAGCGCAAGACGTACACGACCCAGCCGATGCTCCTGATCTCCGGCGTCGCCCTGCTCGCCCCGCTCCTCGTCCGGCCCGCCGCCCGTGCGCTGCGGCTGCCGGGGGCCGTCGGCACCCTCGTCCGGGAGAACAGCGCGGCCGCCGTACGCCGTACCGCCGCCGTCGCCGCCCCGGTCCTGGTCACCGTCGCCCTCGCCGGCACCCTGCTCGGCTCGGCGGCGACCGTGACCGCCGCCAAGGCGGCCGAGGCACGGGGGCAGACGACGGCGGCGTACGTGACCACCGGCCGTGACCTGCCCCGCACGGGCACGGCCACCGGTGCGACCTCCGTCTTCGTACGGGACGGGGCGGAGGCCCTGGTCAAGTACGGGGCGCGGGCCGTGGCCGACCCGGCGGCCTGGGCCTCCTCCGCGCGCCTGCCGGTCGTCGCGGGCGACCTCCGGAACCTGGACGACGGTTCGATCGTCGTGAACGAGGAGTTCGAGCGCCGGACCGTCGGCGAGGGCGTCGAGGTGTGGCTGGCGGACGGCAGCGGCCCGGTGCGCCTGCGCGTCGCGGCGGTGCTCGCCCGGGGCACCGGCGACAACGGCCCGTACGTGACCTGGGCGAACGCCCCGGACGCGACGGCGGACCGGATCGACGGGACGGGGCCGCCCGGGGAGGGGTCCGGTACGGGCCACGCCCACAAGGGCGGCACCGGCGCGGACCGGCCGGGCACGAGCGCCGCGGGCGGCGCGGGCGGCGCGGGCGGCGCGGGCCCGGCCGGGGGCCCGGGCGCTCACCGGACCGGTGCCGGAGCGGCCGTGGCCGTCACCTCGACAGCGCCCCCGACCACCGAGCAGACCCCGGCCCCGGGCTCAGCCCCGGCCCCAGACTCGACCTCGGCCTCGACATCGACATCGGCCCCGGGTCCGGGTCCGGCGGGCGGCGTCACCCGCACCGTCGACGACTGGGCCGCCGCCACCCACCCGGCCATGACCCCCCAGACCCGCCTGGGACTGCTCCTGGTCCTCGGGATCGCCCTGGTCTACACGGTGATCGCCCTCGTCAACACCCTGCTCATGGCCACCTCGGTACGCGGGCCCGAACTGGTCGCACTGCGCCTGGCGGGCGCCACCCGGGCACAGGTCCTGCGCGTGGTCGTGGGCGAGTCGCTGCTGGCGGTCGGCATCGGCACGGTCCTGGGACTCGGGGTCACGGCCGTCTGCCTCGGTGGTCTGGGCGCGGGCCTCGCGGCGCTCTCCGCGCCGGTGGCGCTCACCGTGCCGTGGGGGACGGTCGGCGCGGCGGCGGGGGTGTGCGCGGCGGTCGCGGCGGCCGCCTCGCTCCTCCCCGCGTGGCGGCTGACCCGCTGAGGGGTCACCCTGGTAAGTCGGGACGGGACAGGGACTGGGGTCGGAGCCGGGTCCCCGTCCCGTCCCGCCTCCCCGGCCGCCGACCCGGCCGACCAGTACCGGGCCCTGCCCGTACGGCCTGAGCCCGTCCCAGCCCGCCCCGGCCCGTACGGACCTTCGTCCGGCCCGCCCCCGCGACCGGCCGGGCGCGCGGCCGGTCGCCGATCGCCAGTCACCGGTCACGAGTCACTGGTCCCTGGTCACTGGTCATCGGCCCCAGGTCACTGGTCACCGGTCACCGGCCCCGGGTCACGGAAGGGCGGTCTCCCCGTCACTCACACGGGTGGTCATATGCCAGAGGCATCTCCGGCGCCGCGCTCGCCGCCCTACCGTGCGGCCATGCTCACGCTCCCCCGCTTCACCCCAACCCCCGTCTTCCGCCTCCTGGGCCTGCCCCGCCCGCCCGACGCGGTGGTGCAGGTCCTGCCGTCCGCGCCCGGTGTCGACAGCGTCCTCCGGGTCCTGCCGCCCTCGCCGGGCCGGGCGTTCGTCCTGGCCCTGGACGTGCGAGGGCGCCGGGATCCCCTGCGGGCCAGGGCATGGACCGCCTGCCTGCCGGGCCTCCGCGAGCGGTACGGCGCCCCCGCCGTCCTCCTCGCCGTCTGCTCCGACCGCTCCACGGCCACCTGGGCGGCGGGCCCCTTCACCACCGGTCTCGGCTGCTGGCCGGCACTGAGCCTGCGCCCCCTTGTCCTGGGCCCGACCGACACCCGGCCCGTCACCACGGCGCCGGCCGCGAGGGCCGACCTCGCCAGCGCGGCGCTCTCCGCCCTCGCGCACTCGCGCGGCTCCCGCGCCGGGGCCGCCCTCGCCGCGCTCTCCGAGGCCCTGCGCACGGCGGCCCCGGAGACCCGCGCGTACTGCTCCACCCTCCTGGAGACGGGCCTGGGCGACAGCCTCGCGGGGGCGGCCTGGCGACGGCTCACCGGGCTGCGCCGTGCTGCCGGCGGCACGCGCTGAAGAACGGCCCGTACGGCTTGGCCGTACGGGCCGGTCCCGGAGCCGCGCTCAGGCCGCGTTCCACGCCTCCGTCGTGCAGCCGGTCTCCCAGTGCCACCACCCGTCCCGCGTCCCCCGTTCGAGGAGGGCCTTGATCTCCGTCAGAGGGGCGTCAGCCGGGACGTTGAGGGCCACCAGCGGGAACTCCGCGCTGAACGACTCGCCGCCGAGACCGAAGGGAGCGAGCCGTTCGTGCACCGCGCGGGCGCTCCGCCCGAGCGGCCCGGAGGCCACCGGCAGGACGCGGACCGTGACGTTCCCGGAGGCGGCGGCCCGAGCGGTCGCCCAGTGCAGGCCCTCGCCGTCGGTCCGGTACCGCACGACGTCCCCCTCGGCCACGCCGTCCTGGAGGAAGGGCACGTTCGTCACCCGAGCCGTGTCCGCGCCCGTCCGTACGGCCCACAGCCCCTCGGTGTCCTGCGGAAGCCAGCCCTCACGGGGGACGAAGCGGAACCAGATCTTGATGGGGTCGGGGGCGGCCCCGCCGTCGTCGCCACGGTCACGGCCCTGGTCCCCGTCCTGGTCGCCGCCCTGGTCGCCGTCCTGGCCCAGGTCCTGCTCCAGGTCACGGTCTCGGTCTCGGTCGCCGTACGTCTCGGTCACCCCGCGAGGCTAGCCCCGGGCCGACGGCCCCGGGACCTGACGGCTCCGACGGGACCGACGGCACCGACGGGACCGACGACCCCCGCACCTCCCACCGGACCCCCGCCCCCCAGCGGTCCCGGCCTCCCCCGCACCTCCCACCGGCCCCCGCCCTCAACCGGCCCCCACCTCCCCCGGCCATCCCCGGTCATCCCCGGTCACCCGCCCGAGCCCTACGGCAGCAGCACCAGCTTGCCCCGCACGTGCCCCCACTCGCTCAGCTCCTGCGCGCGGGCGGCCTCCTTCAGGGAGAAGGTCTCGGCCACGTCCACCCGGAGACCGCCCGCGGCGGTCAGTTCGGCCAGCTCGGTGAGCCAGGCGCGAGCGGTCTCCCCTTCGACGGTGACGCCGGAGAAGACGATGCCGTGGTCGGCCGCGTCGGGTGCGGCGATCGTGACGATCCGGGAGGTCTCGCCGCCGAGCAGCTCGATCGAGACGGGCAGCGTGTCGCGGCCGGCCGCGTCGAAGACCGCGTCGACGCCCTGCGGGGCGGCCGCGCGGACCCGGTCGGCGAGGCCCTCGCCGTACACCACGGGGATCACGCCCAGCTCGCGCAGGAAGCCGTGGTTGCGCTCGGAGGCCGTGCCGACCACCGTCACGCCCGCGGCGACGGCGAGCTGGGCGGCGACGGCGCCGACCGCACCGGCCGCGCCGTGCAGGAGCAGCGTCTCGCCGCGGGTGACACCGAGGAGCTCCAGGACGCGGCGGGCGGTCTCGCCGGCGACCGGGATGCTCGCGGCGAGCTCCCAGGAGAGGCCGGCGGGCTTGCGGGCGACGGTGTCGGCGATGGCGTACTCGGCATAGGCGCCGGTCTTCGTCCAGCCGAACACCTCGTCACCCACGGCCAGTTCGGTCACGCCCTCGCCGAGCGCCTCGACCGTCCCCGCGAACTCCAGGCCGGGCACGGCCGGGAAGGTCGTCGGATAGAACTCCTCCACCCAGCCGTAACGCCGCTTCCAGTCCACGGGGTTGACGCCGACGGCCGCCACCTTCACCCGCACCTCGCCCGGTCCGGGCTCGGGGACGGTCACACCCGACGTGTGGCGCAGCACCTCGGGGCCGCCGAACTCCTCGTACACGATCGCTTCCATGGTTCCCCCTCGTGATCCGTGGGCACCGGCCCCTCGTTGCCCGGGGGCCGCCCCGTTCTGTTGACGGATCAAGCTTCCGCCGAGAACGGCCCCCGCCCGGCCATCCGAACGGACAGTCCCACCTGACCGAAAGGCCAGCCGTAGCCTGTCCCCCATGGAAGCCACCGCCGAATTCGTCCCCGAACTCGTCCCTGAACCCGTCCCCGAGCTCTCCCCCGGGACCGCCTCCGAACCTCCCGCCGCGCCCGCCGCACCCACCGCACCCGCCCGCGAGCTCAGCGCCGAACACGCCACCGTGCAGGCTCTGTTAGCGGTCCACGACATCATCCGGCAGCCGCTGGGCGAGATCCTGCCCCGGCTCTCCCAAACCCTTGCCCCGCTGATCCCGCACCTGGCCGCCGCGGAGCTGTCGACGCACTGCGCCCACTCCCCCTTCAAGCGGACCGGCGACCCCGGCCTGCCGTTCACGGCCGCCGAACTCACCCCGCTGCTCGCCGCCGGAATCCCCGGCCGGCCGTGGCAGGGGCGCGCCACCGTGGGCGGGACCGAGCGCGCGGTGATCGCGGTACGGAGCGACGCCACGCCCCGCGGCTCGGTCCTGGTCCTCGTACGGGAGGACGGTGCCGCGCCGGCCGCAGCGGCCGAACTCGCCGTCGCCCAGGCACTGTGGGATCTGGTGACCAGCCACTTCGACCGGTTCGCGAGCGAGGCGGTGCCCGGTGCGCTGGCCCGTGCGCGGGCGGCCGCGGACACCCGGGCAAGGGTCACCGCCGAGCTGACCACCGCGCACGCCGCCGCGCTCTCCGGTCTGCTCGGGGTGCTCCGCAGCCGCGCCCTGGACGACTCCTCGGCCCGTGCGACCGCCACCGACCTGGCCGTGTCGGCGCTGATCGACCTGCGGGCCGAGTCCGAGCGGGACCGCTCGGTCGCCGAGGAACCCCTCTTCGAGGCGTTCGCCCGGCTCGCGGACGCGCTGCGCCCCATGCTGCGGCACAGCCCCGTACACCTCGAACTCGGCCCGCCGGACGGCCCGGAGGCCACCCGCACCCTCCCGGCCGACGTGGCCCACGGCGCCCGCGCGATCGTCCGCGCGCTGCTCCTGGTGGTCCTGGAGCAGGAGGGGGTGTCCCGGGTGCGCGTGGGCTGGTCGCTGACCGAGAACGAACTGCGCGCGACGGTAAGGGACGACGGCCCCGGCCTCCTCGACAGCTGCCCGTTGGGCGCGGGCAGCGTCACCGACCGCCTGGAGGTGCTCGGCGGGCGCCTCGACCTGGACGCGGTGCCCGGCTGGGGCACCACCATCACCGCGACCGTCCCCCTGTCCACGCCCGAACCGCCGGCCTCGGCCATGGACCCGCTGAGCGAGCTCGGCGAGCGCGAGCTGGAGGTCCTCACCCACCTGGCCCTCGGTCACCGCAACCGGCAGATCGCGCAGGAGCTGCACATCAGCGAGTCCACGGTGAAGTTCCACGTGGCGAACATCCTGCACAAGCTCGGCGTCGGCTCACGCGGCGAGGCGGCGGCCCTGTTCCACCGGGCGGCGTAGCCGGCGGGTGGCGCGGGCGGTGACAGACACGGCCGGTGGCAGACACGGCCGGTAGGGGCCACGGCCGGTAGGGCCACGGCCGCCGTGCGCAGCCGGTGCGGCCCAGCCGGTGCGGCCCAGCCGACGGGAAGCAGCCGGTAGGGGCGCGGGCGGCCGACGGCACGGCCGACGGGCGCAGCCGACAGGGACCGGAGCCGGCCAGGACCGCAACCGACAGGGACGCGGCCGGGACAAGGGCCCAGCGGTCCTCCCCGTCCGGCCGGGGCAAGGGTCCAGCGGCCCTCCCGTCCGGCCGGGGCCGCGTCTCACGTGCGCTGTCAGTGGCGGGTGCCAGACTCGCACCCGTGAACGAAAGGTGGGCTCTCGCGCCCGAGCCGGAGGGCGACGGGGCGCTGCTCGTCGCCCTCGGCGGCGACGGGCGGCCCGTCGGGGAGGTGCGGCGGGAGCCCGATCTGGTGGCGGCCGTGCGGGCGCGGCCGGACGTCACCCGGTGGGTGTGGCGCGCCACCTCCGAGGTGTATCCGCGGCTGCTCGACGCGGGGGTGCGGGTGGAACGGTGCTACGACGTGGAGGTGGCCGAGCAGCTGCTCCTCGGCCATGAGGGGCGCCTCGGCGAGCCCCGTTCCGCCGCCGCGGCCTGGGCCCGGCTGCGGCACGAGCCGGTGCCGCCCGACCCGCTGCCGAGGGCCGCCGAGCCGAGAGCCCAGGACTCCCTCTTCGAGCCGGCGCTCACCGCCGCGCCCCTGTCCTTCGACGCCCTGATCCAGGTGTACGCGGAGCAGCAGCGCCGGCACGACCGCGCGGAGCACCCGGGCCGGATGCGGCTCCTGACCGCCGCCGAGTCGGCCGGCATGCTGGTCGCCGCCGAGATGCACCGGGCCGGGCTGCCCTGGCGGGCCGACGTGCACCGGGAGGTGCTGCACGGCCTGCTGGGCGAGCGGTACGCGGGCGGCGGCGAGCCGCGCCGCCTCGCGGAGCTGGCGGACGAGGTGTCGGCCGCGTTCGGCCGGCGGGTGCGGCCCGACCTGCCCGCCGACGTGGTGAGGGCCTTCGCGCAGGCCGGGATCCGGTTGCGGTCGACCCGGCGCTGGGAGCTCGAGGAGATCGACCACCCGGCGGTCGCGCCCCTCGTCGCATACAAGCAGCTGTACCGGATCTGGACCGCGCACGGCTGGTCCTGGCTCCAGGACTGGGTGCGCGACGGGCGCTTCCGCCCCGAGTACCTGCCCGGCGGGACGGTGAGCGGCCGCTGGACCACCAACGGCGGCGGGGCGCTGCAGATCCCCAAGGTGATCCGGCAGGCCGTGGTCGCCGACCCGGGCTGGCGGCTCGTCGTCGCCGACGCCGACCAGATGGAGCCCCGGGTACTGGCCGCGATCTCCCGCGATCCGGGCCTCATGGAGGTCGCCGGGCACCCCGACGACCTGTACACCCGCCTGTCCGACCGAGCCTTCTCCGGCGACCGCGCGCACGCCAAGCTGGCGCTGCTCGGCGCGATCTACGGGCAGACCAGCGGCGACGGACTGAAGAACCTGGCCGCGCTGCGGCGCCGCTTCCCGCGCGCGGTGGCGTACGTGGACGACGCGGCCAGGGCCGGCGAGGAGGGCCGGCTCGTCCGCACCTGGCTCGGCCGGACCAGCCCGCGGGCGGTGGGCGCGGACGACGACGGAGAGGCGGGCCTCCCGCAGGCCGGCGGTGGCGACGCCGTGCCCGGGGACGGCGCCGACGGCCCGGACGGATACGTGCCGGGGTACGCGTCGACCGACGCCCGCGCCCGGGGCCGCTTCACGCGCAACTTCGTCGTCCAGGGAAGCGCCGCCGACTGGGCCCTGCTGATGCTGGCGGCCCTGCGCCGGGCCACCGTCGGCCTGCGGGCCGAGCTGGTCTTCTTCCAGCACGACGAGGTGATCGTGCACTGCCCGGCAGAGGAGGCCGAGGCGGTCGCGGAGGCGATCCGCGCGGCGGGCGACGAAGCGGGTCGGATCGCGTTCGGGGAGACGCCGGTGCGGTTCCCGTTCACGACGGCGACGGTCGAGCGCTACTCGGACGCGAAGTGACGCCCGCGACGCCTCGCCGCCGCGCGGCTGCACCGGCGACCGGCCCTACTTCTTCATCAGCGCCCGCCACTTCGGGCTGAGCGCGATCGCCTTCAGCTGGTCGGTGGTGAGGGCCGGTTCGGCACGGGTGGCCGCCTCGTGCTGGGCGCCGGCGTTGAAGGCGGAGACCACGACACGCAGGCCGTCCTTGGCCAGCGTGTCGGCGCTCCACCAGACGACGCCCTTGCCGCCCTTCTCGCCGGCCTCCTTCGACACCTTCACCCGGGTCTCGTCGGCGGTGAACTCGACGTCACCGTCGCTGAAGAGCTCATTCCGGATGTCGTCCATGGCGGGCTGGACGTTGATCTGGACGAAGCTCCGGCCCTTGCCGTCGTCGACGACGAGATAGGCGTATCCCTCCTGGCCGCCCTGATCGACGACCCGGAGGTCCTGCCCCTTGGGCAGCAGCGAGCGGAGGGTCGACCGGATGACGGTGGCGCCGGGTGCCGGCGGCGGGCCGGCCTGGGAGGAGCCGGGCCACTGCGGCACGGGCTCCGGGAGCTGCTTCAGGAGCGGACGCCAGCCCTCCGCCAGGACCAGGGCCCTCAGCTGCGCCGGGTCGAAGGGCGGATTCGGCCGGCTGACCGGGGAGTCCTTCTGGGTCGCCGCGTTCCACTCGCTCACGTCGATGAGGAAGCCGTCCTCGGTGAGCAGCACGGCCCGCCAGTTCTTGGTCTCCACGCGCCTGTCCGGGTACTCGTAGCCCTGGAGGATCATGAGCCGCCCGATGCCGACCATGCGCTCGGTGGTGCAGTCGTCGTGCGGGACCAGTGCCTCGTTCGGACAGGTCACCTGACCCCGGCCCGATTCCTCGGTGTCGCCCGCCCGATAGAGCCCCACGGAGACACCCGCCTTCCCCTCGCCGTCGTCGTACACGCCGGTGACCGACTGCCCGACGCCGTCGGCGTCGTCGATCTGCCAGGTGCCGGCCGGGGTGTTCGCCTTGAGGACGGCGGCGAGGTCGGCGACGGGGATCCCGGCGTTCGCCGACGGGTCCTGGGTGGCGGCGGTCGGCTTCCCGCCCGCGGTCGGCTTCGGGCCGGCGACGGAGACCGTGTCGACGCCGTCACCGGCACCCAGGAGGGCGCCTCCGGAGACCCCGCCGACGCCGATCGCCGCGAGGGCGAGGGCACCGCCGACCAGGGCGAAGCGGCGGCGCCGGACCCGGCGGCGGCCGCGGGCGAGGCCGCCGGTGACCAGATCGCGGCGGTCGTCGGCCTCGAAGCCCGCTCCGGTGCGGCGCAGGACGGCGCCCAGTTCCTCCTCGAATCGTCCGTTCGTCACGTCGTGCTCTTCGCGCTGGGGCATGGCGGGATCACGTCTCCGGTCATCAGGTCGGGGAAGGAAGGATCAGGGGTGGTGGTGCGGGGCCGCCGGTCGCGTCGGCCCGGTCAGCGGGTGGCGAAGGCGGCGAGGCTGCCGCCGAGCCGCTCGCGCAGCTTCGCCAGGGCGCGCACCGAGCGGGTGCGGACGGCCGCGGAGCTGACGTGCAGCGCGTCCGCGGTCTCCTCGACGCTGCGGTCCTCCCAGTACCGCAGGACCACGACCGCCCGGTCCTTGGGCGCGAGGCCCGCGAGTGCGTCGAGCAGGGCGATGCGCAGGGCCGGGTCGTCGCCGGTCTCGGGAAGCCGGTCGGGCAGCTCGCCGAGGGGGCGTTCGGTGGCCGAGCGGCGCCTCTGGTGGCTGAGGAAGGTCCGTACGAGCACGGTCTGCGCGTAGCCCGCCGGGTTTCCGATACGGGCCATCCGCCCCCACAGGGCGTACATCCGGCCCAGCGTCTCCTGCACCAGGTCTTCGGCGAGGTGGACGTCGCCGCTGGTCAGAAGGCACGCCGAGCGGAACAGATGCCCCGATCGGGCGGAGGCGAACTCCAGGAACTCGTCCGCGCGGGACGCTCTCATGTCCCTCCCCTCCGTCGCTGTCACGAGTTCGCTCGCGTCACCCGTCCGGTTCCCCGGGCGCCGTGCCGGCCTGGCCGGCCTGTCGGCCTGCCGGCGGCCTCTTGGCGACGCGCTTACACCTCACTGACGCGACGGCCGGCGGGAAATGTTTCACATCGTTTCGCCCGCGATCCCGCGGGTCCCCGTCCGCGGTCGCCAATCCACGGCAACCCGCAGGAGCAAATAGGCAGAAACGGGGTAATCCTGATGTATGAAGACTTTCCTTGTGGGTTCCACTCAGGTCAGCACGGCGGCGGGTGTCTGGCAGTCAGGACTCGCCCAGGTCGTCGGCGGTCTCATCGTGGTGGCCGTCCTCATCGGTGCCTTCGTGCTCGGGTTCAGGATCATGAAGAAGGAGCTTCCCCCACCCGATCCCGAGTCGCAGCCGCAGCGGCCCGACACCGGTCAGCTGCCCGGTGAGGTCTCGGAATACCGCCGTCCGGCGGAGATGCCCCGGACCGACGGCGAGCACCGGCTCATGCCGTACCAGCTGAAGGACGCCGGCACCGAGACCTCGCCCGAGCCGCCGAGCGAGGAGAAGCGCAAGTGGGGCGGCATCTCCAGCGGCGGCTTCGGCAGCGGCGGCACGGGCCACGGCGACTGACCGGGTGAGCGCGCCGTGCTCACCCGGAGCGCCGAAGAGCACCGGACGCGGCTGAGGTCGGTCGCGTACCGGCTGCTCGGCACGTACGAAGAGGCCGACGAGGCCCTGCGGGCGGCCGCGGCCCGGTCGGCCGACGCCGACACGCGGGAGGCGGACCGGGACGCCGTCGCCCGCGTCTGCCTGGAGCGGCTGCACCTGCGCGAGTCGCGGCACGGGCGAGAGGACCCGGCCGACCGTGCCGCCGCGCACCCCGATGCGGCGCGGCACCGCCCGGACGGCCCCGAGGAGCCGGAGGCGGCCGCCCTCGACGCCCTGCCGCCCACCGAACGGGTCGTCTTCGTGCTGCACGACGCCTTCGCGGTCCCGTACGAGGAGATCGCCCCGGTCGTCGACCTCACCCCGGCGGGCGCGCGACAACTCGTCGCGCGGGCACGACGCAGAGTGGAGGGCACGGAGGAGCTGCCGGTGCCGGACGGCCTCGACGGGCCGGACCTGCGACCGCTGGAAGGCGACGACCGACACCACCGGTAGACGCCCGCCCCGCCCGGCCCACCCTGCCCTGCCCCACGACCCACCCTGCCCTGCCCCGTCCGGCGGACGACTCCGCCCGCCCCGGCCCGACCGACGCCACCCCCGCCGACGTCCGGCACGCGTCCGCATCCCTGTCCGGCCCGCGCGCGCCCTCGTCCGGGCCCCTCGTCTACTCGGCGGACGCCCGCAGACCGACCATGTTGCCGTCCGCGTCCTTGACCGTGGCGATCTGCAGGCCGCCGCCCACTTCCTGCACGTCCTGCACCAGCTCCGCCCCCGCGGCGAGCAGCGCCTGGAGCGTGCCGCGCAGGTCGTCGACGTCCCAGAAGGCGACGGCCCCGGTCAGGCCCTTGCCGTACCCGTTGGGGTCGAGACCGAAGTGCTGGCCGTCGACGTCGTAGCCGACGTAGTACGGCGCGTCCACGCTGGGCCCGGTCCCGAGCAGGGCCGTGAACAGGGCCTTGGACCGCTCCAGGTCCCTCACCGGGTAGATCACCGTGTTCATGGTCATGACGTGCTCCTCGGGGTGCGGGTGACGGGAGGTCTTCCCAGTCATGCCCCGCGGCCCGCCCGGAGTGCGGTGATCCGCCCCGTACGTGCTCCGTCCGGGCGAACCGGCGCTCCCCGGAACACCTGGAGTCGGAGCAGACGCCGGAGCCACCGCCGTGGGAAACCGGGAGCCACCGCCGAAGTCGGGAGCCACCGCCGTGGGAAACCGGGAGCCACCGCCGCAAGCCGGGAGCCACCGCCGAAGCCGCAGGCCGCCGCAAGCCGGGAGCCTCCGCCGAAGCCGCAGGCCGCCGCAAGCCGGGAGCCACCGCCGTGGCGAACCGGAACCCGCCGCCGTGAGGGACCGGGAGCTGCCGCCGGAAGCCTCAGGCCGGCGCAGCCGCAGGAACGCCGGCCCTCAGCCGCCGTTCACGTCCTCGGGCGGCCCGCCCACGACCCGCCCGGCCCGCTCGGCGGCGTGCGCCGGCGGCTGGATGCCGGCCGCCAGGAGCGGGAGGTGGCCGGGGGTCACTCGTACGTGGTGCAGAGCCGCCGAGGGGCGCCGGCCGGACGCCGTGGGGCCGTAGGGTCGGTGGACACGGCATGGGATCGACGGAGCCAGGGGTAGAGGACGGACATGGGCAACTCGGTGATCGACGCGCGCTCCGACGGGCAGGGACCGGACGACACTTCCTCCGACGAGGCGGTCGCCGCCGGGAAGCGGCAGAAGCCGAAGCGGCCGTTCTGGGTGGAGCTGCCGATCCTCGCGTGCGTGGCGCTCGGTCTGGCGTTCCTGATCAAGACCTTCCTGCTCCAGGCGTTCCTGATCCCGTCGGGCTCCATGCAGAACGCGCTCCAGGAGAACGACCGCGTCCTGGTCGACAAGCTCACCCCCTGGTTCGGCTCGGAACCGGCGCGTGGGGAGGTCGTGGTCTTCCGGGACCCGGCCGGCTGGCTCGCCGGGAACCCGGTGCAGGAGCCCAACACGGCACAGAAGTTCCTGAGCTTCGTGGGGCTGATGCCGGCCGCCGGGGAGCAACACCTGATCAAGCGGGTGATCGGCGTGGCCGGTGACACCGTCGAGTGCGCGGGCGCGGGCCCGCTGAAGGTGAACGGCAAGCCGCTCACCGAGCCGTACGTCTACCCCGGCAACACGGCGTGCAGCACGGACCCCAGCGGCCAGTTCAAGGTCACGGTGCCCAGCGGCAGCCTCTGGGTGATGGGCGACCACCGGCAGAGCTCGCTGGACTCCCGCTACCACCAGAACGACACCCACGGCGGCATGGTCCCCGCCTCGGACGTCGTGGGCCGCGCCGTGGTGGTCGCCTGGCCGATCAGCCACTGGGCGACCCTGCCCGTCCCGGACACCTTCGACCAGCCGGGCCTCGCACCGACCCGGTGAGGTGCGGGGCAGCGCCCCGCACCTGGCTCACCCCTCGGGCGCGGGCCCTACCCGAACACCAACTCGGCGAGCTCCTCCAGCCAGTACCGCACCCGGTGCCACCGGGTGCAGAACCGCTTCGGCCGCCCCCACCGCCGCTCCCCGAGCGGCCGGTGGCACTGCTTGCACCGTCTCGTACGCGTCTGCCGTTCCCCCATGGCCGCGACTCTAGCGCCCCCGCCCGACCAGGCAGAACGGCGGCGGACCGGCCTGATCCGGGCAACGGAGAAGGCCCGGTCGGACAATGTCCGACCGGGCCTTCTTCCGAGCCGCCTTCGGGATTCGAACCCGAGACCTACGCATTACGAGTGCGTTGCTCTGGCCAACTGAGCTAAGGCGGCAAGCCGTGCGGTCCCATGGTGGGTGCAGCAGCGTCGCCAAGTCTACACAGTTTCCGGGAGTGCTCCGACCACCCCCGGAAGGGGGCCGTCCAGGGGCTATGAGCAGCGCTTTCCGTCCTTCGGGGCGATGCCTTCCAGGAGGTAGGCGTTGATCGCCGTGTCGACGCAGTCGCTGCCCCGGCCGTACGCGGTGTGGCCGTCGCCGTCATAGGTGAGGAGGAGGCCGGAGGAGAGCTGCTCGGCGAGGGCGCGGGCCCACTTGTAGGGGGTCGCGGGGTCGCGGGTGGTGCCGACGACGACGATCGGCGGGGCGCCCTCGGCGGTGATGCGGTGGGGGCGGCCGGTGGCCGGGGTCGGCCAGTAGGTGCAGTTCAGGGCGGCCCAGGCGAGGTTGCGGCCGAACACCGGGGAAGCCTTCTCGAAGGAGGGCACCGCCCGCTCGACCGCCGCGGGGCCCGTGAACGCGGGCGGCAGGTCCAGGCAGTTCACGGCCGCGTTCGCGAACATCAGGTTGGCGTAGGAGCCGTCCGCCTCCCGCTCGTAGTACGTGTCGGCCAGGGCGAGCAGCGCCGAACCCTCGCCGCCCATCGCCCGGGTCAGCGCCTCCCGCAGCTGCGGCCAGGCGGCCTCGTCGTACATGGCGGTGATCACCCCGGTGGTGGCGAGGGACTCGCCCAGCTTCCGGCTCCCGTCCGTCGGCACCGGCTTGGCGTCCACCTCCCGGAAGAAGCGCTTCAGGTGGGCGAGGGCCGCCGGGACGGACTCCGTGCCCAGGGGGCAGTCGGTCTTCTTCACGCAGTCCGCGGCGAAGGCGTTGACCGCCGTCTCGAAGCCGGCGGTCTGGTCCCGGTTCAGCTGCTCGGCGCTCAGGGAGGGGTCCATCGCCCCGTCGAGGACGAGCCGCCCGGCCCGCTCGGGGAACAGCTCGGCGTACGTGGCCCCGAGGAAGGTGCCGTACGAGGCGCCCACGTACGTCAGCTTCTCGTCGCCGAGGACCGCCCGCACGATGTCCATGTCACGCGCCGCCGCCACGGTGGAGACGTGCGGCAGCACCTTGCCCGAGCGCTTCTCGCAGCCGGCCGCGAACTGCTTGAAGGAGCTTTCCAGAGCGGTCCGCTCGGCCGCGTCGTCGGGCGTCACGTCGACCTGCGTGTACGCGTCCATCTCCGGACCCGTCAGGCACTCGACCGGCGCGCTGCGCGCCACGCCGCGCGGGTCGACGCCCACGATGTCGTAGCGCGCCCGCACCGGGGCCGGGTAGCCGATGCCGGCGAAACCCTGGACGTAACCGACCGCCGAACCGCCCGGCCCGCCCGGGTTCACCAGGAGCGAGCCGAGCCGCTTGCCGGGACCGGTGGCCCTCGACCGGGAGACGGCGAGCTCGACCTCGTCGGCGCCGGGCTTCGCGTAGTCGAGCGGCACCCGCACCGTGGCGCACTGGAAGTCGGCGACGCCGCAGTCCCGCCAGCTCACCTTCTGCGCGTAGTACCGCGCCAGGGCGGCCTGGGCGGCCGGCTCCCCCGAGACGGCGGACCGGCTCGACGAGGGCGCGGCGGCGCCGCTCCCGCTCGTACAGCCGGAGAGGACGAGGCCACCGACCGCGAGGGCGGTGGCGGAGATGCGGAGCAGGCGCCTGGAGTCCATCCCCGGAGCGTATCCGGACGGGTACGGAACGTGTCCAATCGGGTCCTGTGGACAACCCGGCCCCTGTGGAATACCGGGGCTCGCGGAACCGGGCCTACCGACCGGGGGGAAGAACGACCGGGGGAGAACAGCGGAGGGAAGAGACGAGCGGGGGCGAGCGGCCCCCACGGCCTCGCGGTCGGCCGGGACTCCTCGGCCCTGGCGAGGCCCGGCCTCCGGCCACGTCCGCCCTGCCGAGTCCCGACCCCGGTCAGCCCCGCAGGGCCATCGCCATCGCCTCCACCGCCAGCAGCGGCGCCACGTTCCGGTCGAGGGCCTCGCGGCAGGCCAGCACGGCCTCGATGCGGCGCAGGGTGCGCTCGGGGGTGGAGTCCCGGGCGACCTGCTCCAGGGCGTCCCGCACGTCCTCGTTCGCCAGCGGGGTCCTCGCGCGGAGCTGGAGCGCGAGCACGTCGCGGTAGAAGCCGGTCAGGTCGGTGAGCGCGAGGTCGAGACTGTCGCGCTGGGTGCGCGTGCGGCGGCGCTTCTGCCGCTCCTCCAGCTCCTTCATCGCCCCGGCCGTGCCCCGCGGCATCCGGCCGCCCTGGGCCGCGCCGAGCGCCGTCTTCAGGTCCTCGGTCTCCTTGACGTCGACGTCCTCCGCGGCCTGCTTGGCGTCCTCGGCGGCCGCGTCGATCAGCTCCTGCGCCGCCCGCAGACCGGCTCCGACGTCCCCGACCCGCAGCGGGAGCTTCAGCACCACGGCACGGCGGGCCCGGGCCCGCTCGTCGGTGGCGAGCCGGCGGGCGCGGTCGATGTGCCCCTGGGTGGCCCGCGCAGCCGCGTGCGCCGCCTCCGGCTCGACGCCGTCGCGGCGGATCAGCACGTCGGCGACGGCCTGCACGGAGGGTGTGGTCAGGGTGAGGTGCCGGCAGCGGGAGCGGATGGTGGGCAGCACGTCCTCCAGGGACGGCGCGCACAGCAGCCACACCGTCCGCGGCGCGGGCTCCTCCACGGCCTTCAGGAGCACGTTGGCCGCGCCCTCGGTCAGCCGGTCGGCGTCCTCCAGGACGATGACCTGCCAGCGGCCGACGGCGGGCGACAGCTGGGCCCGCCGGACCAGGTCACGGGTCTCCTTCACGCCGATGGAGAGCAGGTCCGTGCGGACCACCTCGACATCGGCGTGGGTCCCGATGAGGGCCGTGTGGCAACCGTCGCAGAACCCGCAGCCGGGTGCGCCGCCGAGCGCCCGGTCGGGGCTCACGCACTGCAGAGCCGCCGCGAACGCCCGCGCCGCCGTGTCCCGACCGGACCCGGGGGGCCCGGTGAACAGCCAGGCGTGCGTCATCTTCGACGCGTCGGGAGCGGGCTCGCCGGCGGCCTGCGCGGTCACGAGGGCGTCGGCGTCGCGCGCGGCGGCGGCCAGCTGCTCCTCGACCCGCGGCTGCCCCACGAGGTCGTCCCATACGGCCATGTCTGCTGCCCCTCCTCAGGTACGCCTCCCATTGTGGGGCACCGCACCGACAGTGCCGTCGACGGCGACGAACGGGAGGAGGGTCCGGGTCCGGCTGCGGGTGCGGATTCGGGTCCGGGTTCGCATCCGGGTCCGGGTCGGGGTCCGGGTCCGGGTCCGGGTCCGGGTCCGGGTCCGGGTCGGGGTCCGGGTCCGGACCCAGGTCCCGAGTCCGGGCCCCGGGCGCAGCCCCCCGGCGTAGACCGGGCCACCGGCCGGACCGGGCCACCGGCTGGACCGGCCACCGGCCACCGCTACGGCCCGGGACCGACGGCCGGACACCGGGCGGCGGGCACCCGGCCCCGGCCACCGGCCACCGGCTGACGGCCACCGGCCGACGGCGGGCGCCCGGGCCGGGCGCCCGCCTGACGTCAGCGCCGGCGCCGGCGGTCGTCCTCCCCGTCGTCCCCGAACGAACCGAGCAGTTCATCGGCGAGGGTCGGCAGGTCGTCGAGCGGGGTCTCCTCGGCCCAGTCCGAGCGGCGCCGCGGCCTGCCGTGCTCGTCGAGCTGGGGCAGCTCCCGGGTGCGGTCGTTGGCGTCGGCGGTCCCCTCGGTCCGGTCGTCCTTGTCCCCGTCGCGCTCGTCGCGGAAGAAGTCCTTCGGCACCCGGTCGGCGGGGTCGGAGTTCCGTACGGGAGGGAGCACGGCGGTCTCGTCGACGTCCCGCACCAGCGGCAGCACCGCCGTCTCCTCGGCGTCCCGGATCCGCGGGATGACCGTGGTGTCCTCGTCGAGCCTGACGACCGGGGTGGGCACGGTGACCTCGTTCGGGGACACGGTGGGCGTGTCGTCGGATGCGCCCGTGCCGGTCTTCGAGGCGCCCGGCTGCCGCGGGTCGGCCTTCCCGGAACCGGCCTTGCCCGGGTCCGACGTGCCGCGGCCGGGCTTCCCCGGACCCGGCTTCCCGGCGCCCGGCTCCACCCTGTCCGGCTCCACCCTGTCCGGCTCCACCGTGTCCGGCTTCACGATCGGCGTCGTCACCGTGACCTCGTTGGCCGACTGCTCCAGCGTCCGCGCCTCGGCGGCCCTGCGCTCGGCCTCCGCCTTCTCCGCGGCTGCCTTCTCCTCCGCCTCGCGGGCGGCCTGTGCCGCCGCCTGCTCGGCCGCCGCCTTCTCCGCGGCGGCCTTGCGGGCGGCTTCCTCCGCCGCCTTGCGGGCCGCCTCCTCGGCCGCCTTCGCGGCCGCGGCCTCGGCGAGCCGGCGAGCCTCCTCGGCGCGGATCAGCGCCTCCTCGGCCTTGCGCTGCTTCTCACGGCGGCGCTCCTCGGCCTCGGCCCGCAGCCGGGCCTCCTCCTCGGCCTGCTTGCGGCGCCGGGCCTCCTCCTCGCGACGAGCCTTCTCCTCGGCCTCGCGCCGCCTGCGCTCCTCCTCGGCGGCGATCCGGGCCTCCTCGGCGCGCTGCCGGGCCTCCTCCGCCTGGCGCTCGGCCTCCAGGCGGCGGGCCTCTTCCTCCTCGCGCCGCTTGCGCTCCTCCTCCTCGGCACGGAGCCTGGCGAGCTGTTCCTGGCGCTCGCGCTCCAGGCGCTCCTCCTCGGCCTTGCGGGCGGCCTCTTCCTCCGCCTTGCGCCGGGCTTCCTCCTCGGCCTTGCGGCGGGCCTCCTCCTGGGCCTTCACCTCGGCCTCGGAGAGCGGCAGCATCCGGTCGAGACGGTGGCGCACGACGGTGGTGACGGCCTCCGGCTCCTGGCCGGCGTCGACGACGAGGTAGCGGCCGGGGTCGCCGGCGGCGAGTGCGAGGAAACCGGCCCGTACGCGCGCGTGGAACTCGGGCGGCTCGGACTCCAGCCGGTCCGGGGCCTCGGTGAAGCGCTCGCGGGCCGTCTCCGGGGAGACGTCGAGCAGCACGGTCAGGTGCGGGACGAGGCCACCGGTCGCCCAGCGGTTGATGCGGGCGATCTCGGTCGGGGACAGATCGCGGCCGGCGCCCTGGTAGGCGACGGACGAGTCGATGTACCGGTCCGAGATCACGACCGCCCCGCGCTCCAGGGCGGGCCGGACCAGCGAGTCGACGTGCTCGGCGCGATCGGCCGCGTACAGCAGCGCCTCGGCGCGGTTGGACAGTCCGGCGCTGGAGACGTCGAGCAGGATCGACCGGAGCCGCTTGCCGACCGGGGTGGCGCCGGGCTCGCGGGTGACGACCACCTCGTGCCCCTTGGCGCGGATCCACTCGGCGAGCGCCTGGACCTGCGTGGACTTGCCGGCGCCGTCGCCGCCCTCCAGGGCGATGAAGAAGCCGGTCGCCGACGGGGTCTGGGCCGGGTCGGCGCCGCGCAGCGCGTCGCGCAGGTCGCGGCGGAGCGGGACGCCCGCCCGGTCGTCGGTCTTGGCGAGGACGAACGCGGCCACGGGCAGGAGCAGTGCGCCGACCAGCATCAGCGTGAAGGCGGCGCCGCCGTGGGCGAAGACGAAGCTGCCGGAGGCGAGCCGGTGCCGGCCGATGCCGGCGGCGAACAGCGGGGCGCCGAGCGCGCCGATGCCGACGGCGACGCGGACGACGGCCTGCAGGTGGGCGGTGACGCGGGCCCTGCGGGTCTCCTCGGTCTCCTGGTCGATCAGGCCGTGGCCGGTGCGGGCGGCGACACCGGCGGCGTAACCGGCGAGCGCGGCGAGCGCGAGCACGGTCGCGGTGTCCGGCACCAGGCCCATCGCCAGCAGCGCCACACCGGTGACGGTGAGCGCGAGGGCGAGCAGCCGGCGCCGGGAGAGGACGGTGAGGACCGATCCGGCGGTGCGGATGCCGATCGCGGTGGCGCCGCTGAGCGCGAGGATCAGCAGGGCGTACGTGACGGGGCCGCCGTCCAGGTCGACGGCGTGGAGCACGGCGACGGACGCGGCCGCGGCGATGGCGGCGGCCACGGTCGCGCAGGCCAGGACGAGCAGCCCGAGCGCGCCGGTGCGGCCCTTCTCCGCGGGGAGCCTGAGGCCCTCCAGGGGCGAACGGGGGCGCGGGGTGCGGTCGCCGGGCAGCTCGAGGAACCACAGGACGGAGACGGAGGCGGCGAAGAGTCCGGCGGCGGCGTAGGAGCCGAGGGCGGCCTGGTGCCGGCCGAACCAGTCGATGCCGCTGCCGAGCAGGTTGCCGACCAGCGTCGCGAGGAGCAGGACGCCGGCTGCGGCCGGCACCGACAGGAAGCCGGTGCGCAGGCTGAGGGTGCGCAGGGCGCCCAGGTGGTCGGGCAGCGGCCGGACGGCGGCGCCCTCGACCGGCGGGGCGGGCAGCAGCGCGGGGGCGGCGCTCTCCTTGGCGATCGTCCACACGCGTTCGGCGGCGCCGGTGACGAAGACGGTGCCCAGGAGGCAGGCGAGGGCGCCGTCGGGTGTCCAGTCGATCCACAGGGGGGCGACGACGAGCAGCGCGAGCCGCAGCCCGTCGGCGCCGATCATGGTCCAGCGGCGGTCGAGCGGGCCGCCGGGGGCGATCAGTGTGGTGAGCGGGCCGAGCAGCACGGCGCCGAAGAGGACGGTGGCGACCATCCGCGCGGCGATCACGGTGGCCACGGCCAGCGCGGCGCCCCGGTACCCGCCGCCGAGGGCTCCGGCGGCGACGGCCGCCTGGAGTCCGAGCAGGACGAGGACGAGGAGGGCGAGGGCGTCGCCCGTGCCGCCGACGAGCTGGGCGCTCCACAGCCTCCGCAGGGGCTGGTGGCGCAAGAGGGCCCGTACGGCACGCTCCCGGGAATCGGCGACGAGTGCGGCGTCGGTGTCTGGCTGCTCTGCTCGCGTCATCCGTCCACCCTATCCGGACGCCCTTGCTCCCTGCGGCGCCCGCCCGAACAAACAGACGGGGGGTGCGGACCCTGAGGTCCGCACCCCCCGTGCTGTCGGGAAGGTCACTCCGGTTCGGCGGCGGGTGCCGTCATTCCGACGGTGCGCCGGCCGTCTTCTTCGCGGCGGTGGTCTTCTTGGCCGCCGTCTTCGTCGCGGTCTTCGCCGTGGTGGTCTTGGCGGCCGTGGTCTTCTTCGCGGCCGTCTTCTTGGCGGTGGTGGTGGTCTTCTTCGCCGCCGTCTTCTTGGCGGCGGTCTTCTTCGCCGGCGCCTTCTTGGCCGTCTTCTTCGCCGGGCCCTTGGCCCGCTTCTCGGCGAGCAGCTCGTAGCCGCGCTCGGGCGTGATCGTCTCCACGCTGTCGCCGGTGCGCAGGGTGGCGTTGGTCTCGCCGTCGGTCACGTACGGGCCGAAGCGGCCGTCCTTGACGACCACGGGCTTCTCGCTGACGGGGTCGGTGCCGAGCTCCTTCAGCGGGGGCTTGGCGGCGGCGCGGCCACGCTGCTTGGGCTGGGCGTAGATCGCCAGCGCCTCCTCCAGCGTGATCGTGAACAGCTGGTCCTCGCTGGTGAGCGAGCGCGAGTCCGTGCCCTTCTTCAGGTACGGGCCGTAGCGGCCGTTCTGCGCGGTGATCTCGACGCCCTCGGGGTCGGTGCCGACGACCCGGGGCAGCGACATCAGCTTGAGCGCCTCCTCCAGGGTCACCGTGTCGATGGACATCGACTTGAAGAGGGAGGCGGTGCGCGGCTTGACCGCGTTCTTGCCGGTCTTCGGGGTGTCCTCGGGGAGGATCTCCGTCACGTACGGGCCGTAGCGGCCGTCCTTGGCGACGATCATGTTGCCGCTGACGGGGTCCTTGCCCAGCTCGAAGTCGCCGCTGGGCTTGGCGAGCAGTTCCTCGGCGTACTCGACGGTCAGCTCGTCGGGAGCCAGGTCCTCGGGGACGTCGGTGCGCTGGTGGCCTTCCTGGTCCTTCTCGCCGCGCTCGACGTACGGGCCGTAGCGGCCGACGCGGAGCACGATGCCGTTGCCGACGGGGAAGGAGGAGATCTCCCGGGCGTCGATGGCGCCGAGGTCGGTGACCAGCTCCTTCAGTCCGCCGAGGTGGTCGCCGTCGCCGTTGCCGGCGTCCGCGGCGCCGCCCTGCGCCTCCGCGGAGCCGCCCTCACCGAAGTAGAAACGCTTCAGCCACGGAACGGCCTGGGCCTCGCCGCGCGCGATGCGGTCGAGGTCGTCCTCCATCCTGGCGGTGAAGTCGTAGTCGACGAGCCGCCCGAAGTGCTTCTCCAGGAGGTTGACGACGGCGAAGGAGAGGAACGACGGCACGAGCGCCGTCCCCTTCTTGAAGACGTAGCCGCGGTCGAGGATGGTGCCGATGATCGAGGCGTATGTCGACGGGCGGCCGATCTCGCGCTCTTCCAGCTCCTTGACCAGGCTGGCCTCGGTGTAGCGGGCCGGCGGCTTGGTGGCGTGGCCGTCGGCGGTGATCTCCTCGGCGGCCAGCGCGTCGCCCTCGGCGACCTGCGGCAGGCGCCGCTCGCGGTCGTCGAGCTCGGCGTTCGGGTCGTCGGCGCCCTCCACGTAGGCCTTCATGAAGCCGTGGAAGGTGATCGTCTTGCCGGAGGCCGAGAACTCGGCGTCGCGGCCGTCGGCGGCCGTGCCGCCGATCTTCACGGTGACCGAGTTGCCGGTCGCGTCCTTCATCTGGGAGGCGACGGTCCGCTTCCAGATGAGTTCGTAGAGCTTGAACTGGTCGCCGGTCAGACCGGTCTCCGCCGGGGTGCGGAAACGATCACCCGAAGGCCGGATCGCCTCGTGCGCCTCCTGGGCGTTCTTGACCTTGCCGGCGTAGACGCGGGGCTGCTCCGGCAGGTACTCGGCGCCGTACAGCTGCGTGACCTGCGCCCGGGCCGCGGCCACGGCGGTCTCGGACAGCACGGTGGAGTCCGTACGCATGTAGGTGATGAAGCCGTTCTCGTACAGCTTCTGCGCCACCTGCATGGTCGCCTTCGCACCGAAGCCGAGCTTGCGGCTGGCCTCCTGCTGGAGGGTGGTGGTGCGGAAGGGGGCGTACGGGGAGCGGCGGTACGGCTTCGACTCGACCGAGCGGACGGTGAAGCGGGTGTCGGCGAGGGAGGCGGCCAGTGCGCGGGCCTTCTCCTCGTCGAGGTGGAGGATGTTCGCGGTCTTCAGCTGTCCGTCGGCGCCGAAGTCACGGCCCTGGGCGACCCGCTTGCCGTCGACCGTCGCGAGCCGCGCGACCAGCGAGGACGGGTCGGACGGGTCACCGGCGCGGCCGGTGGAGAAGGTGCCGGTGAGGTCCCAGTACTCGGCGGAGCGGAAGGCGATGCGCTCTCGCTCGCGCTCGACGACGAGCCGGGTGGCGACGGACTGGACGCGGCCGGCGGACAGGCCGCGCATGACCTTCTTCCACAGGACCGGCGAGACCTCGTAGCCGTAGAGGCGGTCGAGGATGCGGCGGGTCTCCTGGGCGTCGACCATGCGCTTGTTGAGCTCGCGCGGGTTGCGCACGGCCTGCTGGATCGCGTCCTTGGTGATCTCGTGGAAGACCATCCGGTGGACCGGGACCTTGGGCTTCAGGACTTCCTGGAGGTGCCACGCGATGGCCTCGCCCTCGCGGTCCTCATCGGTGGCGAGGAAGAGCTCGTCGGACTCGGCGAGCAGCTCCTTGAGCTTCCTGACCTGCGCCTTCTTGTCGGCGTTGACGACATAGATGGGCTGGAAGTCGTGGTCGACGTCGACGCCGAGGCGGCGCACCTCGCCGGTGTACTTCTCCGGCACCTCGGCCGCGCCGCTCGGGAGGTCGCGGATGTGCCCGACGCTCGCCTCGACGACATAGCCGGGGCCGAGGTAGCCCTTGATCGTCTTCGCCTTGGCAGGCGACTCGACGATGACGAGTCGGCGGCCGCCCTGTGCGGTCTCGCTGGTCGGGGACAACTTCGCTCTTCTCTCCGGTCGACGCTCTCTGGCACGTACTGACTGCGTACGGACGGCGCAGCGTACGTACGGCGCTGGCACGCACGGCGGTGGCACGAACGGTGACACTGCCGTCGCTGCGGAGTGTGACGGTACAACCCGCCCCCGTGTCAAACGGCGAAAGCCCGCAACGGCCACTCGAACGGTAACCCGACTTCTGCCCTTCCTGCCGCCCGGACTCCCGGACGGGCGGGGCGTCGCTCCGGCCGGGCGTGCCTCACAGCCGCCCGAAGCACCAGATCCCGAGGAGGAGGAAGCAGGCCCCGAAGAGGGTGGTGAGCGCGACGGCGGCACGCGGCGCGACGCCGAGCGCGACGGGCTCGCCCTGCCGCGCCCGGACGCCGGTCCACAGCAGCAGCGCGGCTCCGAACAGCGTGAACGCCGCTCCCGCGAAGATCGCCGGCCCGCTCTCCATGCCCGTACCCCGTTCCGTCGCCCGTGGCTCTTCGGCCCCCGTAGCCGAGGCTGGCACCTCGCGGAGTCGTAGGGGCGAATTCCCGGTGAACGGCGCGGAGGGTCCCGAACGGTTTCACGAGGATGGCCGGTACTCCTGCCTCCTCCTCCCTTCTTTCGTCATATCGCTCACATCACGTCGCTGCTCGGATCACGTCGTCACTCCTCCCGTCGCTCACGTCAGGTCCCGCACGTCCCGCACGTCCCGTACGTCAGGTCCCGCACGCCCCGCAGGTCAGGTCCCGCAGGCCCCGCACCTCGCGTCCCTCACATGACGTCGAGCGTGGCGCGCCGCCTGCTCCCCCGCTCGAAGAGGGCGAGCAAGGTCACCGCGAGGACCGCGTAGCCCGCGCCCACCAGGAGCTCGGCGGCGAGCAGCCCCGCGTCGAGACCGTCGCCCGCGGTCAGCCGGCGCGCCGCGTCCGCCGCGTGGGTCAGCGGCAGCAGCTCGCCGGCGGTGCGCATCCACTCCGGCAGGGTCTCCCGGGGCACGGCGGCACCCGTCAGCAGGAGCAGCGTCGAACTCGCCACGTTCGACACCAGGAACACGTCCCGGAAACGCAGCCCGAGCGCCCCGAGGGCGAGCCCGAACGCCGAGCACGCGACGGCCCCGAGGAGCAGGACCAGGCCCAGGCCGGGCACCGCGCCCGGCGGCACGGGCAGATCGAGCACGGTCGCGGCGGCGGCGAGCACGAACGCGCTGATGAGCAGCCCGTTGAGCACGTACGGCAGAGCGCGACCCGCCCACAGCGGGACCCGGTGCCGGGGCGAGAGCAGGACGGCGCCCAGGGTGCCGTACCGGCGCTCGTTGGCGACGGCCATCGTCCCGCCGTACACGCAGGAGGCGGAAGCTGCGAGCACGGCGTTGCCGACGAGATGGAAACGGTCGTCGGCGACGCCGAGTTCCCGTCCGAGGTAGACGAAGAAGAAGACCTGGAGGAGCGGTCCGACCAGCAGAGTTCCGATGAACATCGGCGGGGTCGTCCAGTTGAACAGGGCGCGGTAGGAAAGGGCCCCGCCGATGAGCAGCAGCCGGGCGGAGCCGAGGAAGCGGAACATCTCCGGTGCCTTTCAGGCGAGGGCGAGGGTCGCGGCGGCGCGGGCCCGGCGCTCCACCCGGCCGAGGACGAGGACCGCCGCGAGGGCGTAACCGGACCCGAGCGCCACGGCGGCGAGCAGCGGGACCAGGACCTCTCCCGCGCCGGGTCCGCCGGAGGTCGCGGCGTGCACGGCCCGCGCGCCCCAGGTGGTGGGAAGCGCCCAGGACAGCGGGTGCGTCCAGGCGGGCAGCACGGTGATCGGGACCAGGAGTCCGGAGAGCAGCCAGACGGGTGTGTCCAGCGGGTTGGCCAGGGCGTTGGCGTTGCGCAGCAGGACGAAGGTGGCGGCGAGCAGCAGGCCCGTCATACCGAGGGCAAGGACGCAGACCGGCACCGCGAGGAGGAAGAGCAGCGGGTGCGCGAAGTCCAGGGGCACCCCGAAGAGGAGCACGCCCCACAGCACGGTCGCGCCCATCGCGTACGTGCCGATCACGGCCGTGGCCAGGGTGACCGGCAACAGCACCAGGGCGAGCGGGGTCGGGGCGACGACCAGGGTCTCCAGGGTGCCGAGCCAGCGCTGGTTCTGCACGGCGCCGCCCGAGCCGAAGAGCACCGAGCCCCAGATGCCCATGAGCCCGGCGCCCACGGACGCGGTGAGCAGCCGGTCCGGGTCACCGGCGGCGCGGAACAGGTGGACGGCGAGCGTCGCGTAGACGAGGGGGACGAGGACGGCGAAGGTGATCTCGATCGGCGAGCGCGACATGTACGAGACGTGGGTGCGCACCCCGACGACGACCAGCCGCAGCACACGGATCACGCCGGCACCTCCTGCGTCCCCGGGTGCTCCGGTCCGCGCGGCGCCGGCCCGGGCCACGCCGAGTCGGGCCGCGCTGGGCCGCGCCGCTCCGGGCCGGGTCCGTCGGCGTGGGACTCCCCCGGGCCGGGTCCGTCGGCGTGGGACTCCCCCGGGCCGGGTCCGTCGGCGTGGGACTCCTCCGGGCCGGCGCCGTCGGCTTCGGCCCGCTCCGCGTCCTCCACGATGGCGATGTAGGCGTCCTCCAGGGACGGTTCACGGCTGACGACCCGTCCGACGCGTACGCCGTCGAGTGCCGCCAGGACCGGGGCGTGCAGCTCGGCACCGCGGTCGGTCTGCACGGTCAGGGCCTGTGCGGTGCCGCGCTCCTCCACGGCCGCGCCCCGGACGCCGGGGATCCGCCGGATGCGTTCGAGCCGGTCCTCGCCCACGCCGTACGCCTCGATCTCCAGCACCGCCCGTTCCCCGACCCTGGACTTGAGGCTCTCGGGGGTGCCCAGGGCACGGATCCGGCCGCCCGTGACGACGGCGACGCGGTCGCACAGCTCGTCCGCCTCGGCCATGTAGTGGGTGGTGAGCAGCACGGTGGTACCGGCGGCGGCGAGATCTGCGACCGTACGGCGCAGGTCGCGGGCGGCGACCGGGTCGACGCCGACGGACGGCTCGTCGAGGAAGAGGACATCGGGGCGGTGCAGCAGCCCGCGGGCGATGTGCAGCCGCTGCCGCATGCCGCGCGAGTAGCCCTCGACCCGCTCCCGCTCGCGACCCGCCAGGCCGACCAGGTCGAGCAGTTCGGTGATCCTCCGCCTCTGGGCGCGGGCCTCGACGCCGTACAGCTCGGCGAAGTACCGCAGGTTGTCGAGAGCGCTGAGCCGGTCGTAGAGACCGCGGTCGCCGCCGAAGACGTACCCGATCCTCTTCCGTACGGCGACCGGGTCGCGGGCCACGTCGTGCCCGAACACCCGCGCCGTGCCGGAGGTCGGCAGCAGCAGGGTGTTGAGCATCTTGATGGTAGTGGTCTTCCCGGCGCCGTTGGGCCCGAGCAGGCCGAAGAGCTCGCCGGGCGCCACGTCGAAGGTGACCGCGCGGACGGCCTCGGTCTCGGTCCTGCGCGGCCGGAGCCAGCCGGTTCTGTGGGTGTAGGTGCGGCGCAGCGCGTCCGCCTCGATCGCAAGCATGGCGCGAAGCTAGGAGGGGCCGCGGGCACCGGCCATCGATTCGGCGGCCCCCGAATCCTCACGCGATCGCGCCCAGCACCCCTTCACCGGCGAGGAGGGCGAGCAGCGAACGCCCGGTGTCCGTCAGCTGGTAATAGACCGAGCGTCCCACCCGGTGGCGGGTGACGACGCCCGCGCCGGCCAGCAGGGACAGGTGCTCGGACACGGTGCTGGGCGCGAGGCCCAGCCGGTCGGCGAGCCCCTGCGTCGTCAGCGGTCCGCCCAGCTCCCTCAGCACGGCGGCCCGGCCCCGTCCCAGGAGCAGTCCGAGCCGGTCCTCGGCGACGGATGCGGCCCGCTCCGCGCCTTCGCGCAGGGCGGCCGCGCCCCGCGCCTGGAAGTTGACGGTCAGCACCTCGGGGTCGTCTGTCGAGTACAGCCGGCAGCCCTCGGCGAAGACCATCGGGACGAGGACGAGCCGCCGTTCACCCGCCGCGTACTCCGCCTCGACCCACTTCGTCAGTTCGAGCACAGGCCGCTGCCAGCGGACCCGCGCCTCCAGGCCGGTGAACAGGGCGTCGATGCCCTCGGTGGCGAACGTACGGGCCCGGACGAGGACTTCGTCCTCCACGAGCCGGCGCATGACCGGCCAGTACGGCGCGATGGCGCCCTCCCACCACGCCGCGTACGCGTCGGCGAGCGCCGCGCACGCCGCCTCCGGGTCCGTCAGATACGGGCGCAGGAAGGGGGCGTCCTCCAGCCCGGCGTAGCAGTCGGCGATCCGCGCGCGCACCAGCGCGGGGTCGGTGGCGCGCAGCAGGTCGAGCTCCTCGTACACGTCGGCGGTGCCAACGGGCCGGGGCAGCAGCACGTCGGACACCCCGGGCCGGTGGGCGAGCAGATCGCGCAGCGGCCGGAGCCGGTCGTCCTCGCGCCACACCTCGCGCGCCGGCCCCACCCATTCCTGGTACGGCCAGGACGGGTTGCGGGAGGGCAGGGCCAGGTGGAGGGCGCAGAAGGCGTCCCGCAGGGGGCTCATCGCGATCCGGGTGGCGCCGAGCGCCCCTTCGTCGAGCTCGATCCGTATCACCTCAACCGGTCTCCTCTCCGGTGACCGGCAGCAGGAAGCCCTCTTCGACCAGGAGCCGAATGGCCTGCGGGGTGCGGTCCCGCAGCAGGACCGGGTCCTCTCCGGTGAGCTGGCCGATGGCGTCGAGGATCCGCCCGGCGCTCAGAGAGCCGTCGCAAACGCCCGCGAACCCGGCGGCGACGTGGTCGACGCGGGTGGCTCGGCGCATCCCGCGGTTCTGCCGGAGGAGCACGTGCTCCGGGTCCTCGGCGCCGGGCAGGCCGACCTGCTCCTGCACGACCTCGGGCGCGAGGACGAAGCGGTCGGCGAGCAGGGCGGCGTCGTCGTGCGTGCGCAGGTAGTCCTGGCGCTCGAAGTGGGCCCGTACGGTGTCGCCGAGCGGCTGCTCGACGGGGTGCGGCCACTCCTCCAGGACGATCGACGGCTCGATCGCGCCGGAGGCTACGGCGGCGTTCTTCCGCAGGGTGATCCAGCCGAAGCCGATGCTCCTGGTCTTCCCGGCCTCGAACTCGTCGAGCCACCGCTCGTACGCCCGGCGGTACTCCTCCGGGTCGCCGCGGTGCTCACCGCTGTCGCGCAGCCACAGCTCGGTGTACTGGGTGACGTCCTGGACCTCGCGCTGCACGATCCAGGCGTCGCAGCCGCGCGGCACCCAGGAGCGCAGCCGGTCCTGCCAGTCCTCGCCCTCGACGTGCTGCCAGTTGGCGAGGAACTGGGCGTATCCGCCGTCGTTGAGCCGGTCGCCGGCCTGCTGCACGAGCGTGCGGCACAGGTCGTCGCCGCTCATGCCGCCGTCCCGGTAGGTGAGCCCGGTGCCGGGGGAGATCACGAACGGCGGGTTGGAGACGATCAGGTCGTACGTGTCCCCGTCGACCGGCTCGAAGAGCGAGCCGCGCAGCAGCTCGGCGCCGCGGGCGCCGGACAGGGCGAGGGTGAGCCGGGTGAAGTCCAGGGCGCGCGGGTTGAGGTCGGTGGCGGTGACCAGGGTGGCGTGCTGGGCGGCGTGCAGGGCCTGGATGCCGGAGCCGGTGCCGAGGTCGAGGGCGGTGGCGACGGGGGCGCGGACGGTGATGCCGGCGAGGGTGGTGGAGGCCCCGCCGACCCCGAGGACGACCCCTTCGTCCTTCTTGCCGATGCCACCGGCGCCGCCGACGGCGCAGCCGAGGTCGGAGACGATGAACCAGTCCTCGCCGTCCGGTCCGCCGTACGGCCGCACGTCGACCGTGGCGGACACCGTCTCGCCCTCGCGGACGAGCCAGCCGTCGGCGAGCGCCTCCTCCAGGGGCAGCGCGGCCGCGGCCCGTGCCTGCTCGACCGGCTGCTGGAGCAGGAAGAGGCGGACGAGGGTCTCCAGCGGGGAGTCCCCGCGGGTGGCCCGGAGCGCGGGCACGGTCTCGCTGCGGGCGAGGGCGGCATAGGCCTGCGCACCGAGCAGGTCGAGCAGGCCGTCGGCGGTGAAGTCGGCGGCGAGCAGCGCCTCGCGCAGTCGGGCGGCGTGCGTGGGCACCGGAAGGCTGGGGGTCGTGCTGGTCGTACTCACGTGCCCCATTGTGACGGCCACCACGGACAACGGCCGCCACCGACGAGCCGGTCTGTGGACAACCGGCGGCACCGGGGGCCGCCCTGTGGACAACGACTACCCGCACGGCGTGCGGCAGCCGGGCCGGGAGGTGGCTGCGGGCGGCGCCACGCCTGGGACGGGCCCGGGGCGGGCGGCGGCGGCAGGCGGCACCGCGCCTGCGGCGGGCCCGGGTCGGGCGGGGGCGGCAGGCGGCGCCGCGCCTGCGGCGGGCGGGCCGGGAGGGGGCGGCCCGGCGGGCTCCGGGCGGGCGGCCGGGAACAGCGGCGGGCCGGCCCGGCGAGGACGCCGGACCGGCCCGTGACGCGACTGCCCCGCGGGTGAGGGCTACTCCTCGCTCTTCGCCGAGGCGCTGGGCTTCCCGGACGGGTTGGTGGCCGGCGTGCTCGCCGGGCCGCCCGCCTTCGGGGACGCGGGCGGGGTGGACGCCTTGGGCGTCTGGCAGCCCGGCTGCTTGGCCATGGCCTGGCCCAGCTCGCCCGCCTGGAGCTTGGCGACGGCGTCCTGGTCCATGTTCTGGATCTTCGCGAGGTTGTCCGAGACGACCTTGAGCCCGTCGGCAAACTTCTGCTGGTTCGACGTGTCGAGCGCGTCGACCTGCTTCTTCAGTCCGTCGTACGCGACCGCCGTGGCGTTGAGCTCCTTGATGGCGTCCTGCTGGACCTTCTCGCCGTTGTCGACGGGCGGCGCCCCGGCGCTCTCGACGGCCTTGGCGAGGGCCCGGTCGGCGTCGGCGATGTCCTGGAACGCCTTCGAGTCGGCCGCCTGGATCGTGGCGGGCTTGCTGTCCGCCGCCGTGGAGATGATCAGTTGGTTGGCGTTGGCCCGCTTCTGGATCTGCGGCTGCGCCTGATCGCAGAACGTCTTGGCCCAGTCGTTGACCTTGTCGCCCTCGTCGTCGCCGCAACCGGACAGCACGAGCACCAGTACCGCGCCGCCGGACAGTGCGGCCGCAAGCTTCTTGTTCACCGGATCGGTCCCTTCCAAGGCTCTCGGCCCCGGAACATACACGCCGTGCGGTCGTCTTCCACCGATCGTGCGACCGATTCATCCAATATTGAAGCCTTTTGCACCAAGGAGACAGGGGCGGACGTCACGTCAACACGCGATCCCCGCCCCCGCCGTGACTGCTCATCAGCGCGGCGCTACGGAGTGACCGCCGCGCCCTTCGAGGAGTCGTCCCGGTCGGCCGAGTCCGCCCCGACCGCCACCGACCGCCGCTTGGAGACGCGTACGGCGGCCACGATGACGGCGATCGCCAGGACGGCGATCAGCGCCCGCAGCCAGGGACTGGCGTCGTCGCCGTAGCTGAACTGCACCACGGCGGGCGCGATCAGCAGCGCGACCAGGTTCATCACCTTCAGAAGCGGGTTGATCGCCGGGCCCGCGGTGTCCTTGAAGGGGTCGCCGACGGTGTCGCCGATGACCGTCGCGGCATGCGCGTCACTGCCCTTGCCGCCGTGATGACCGTCCTCGACCAGCTTCTTGGCGTTGTCCCAGGCCCCACCGGAGTTGGCGAGGAAGACGGCCATCAGGGCACCCGTGCCGATCGCTCCGGCGAGGTACGCGCCGAGCGCCCCGACGCCGAGGGTGAAGCCGACCGCGATGGGCGCCAGCACGGCGAGCAGGCCGGGCGTGGCGAGCTCGCGCAGCGCGTCCTTGGTGCAGATGTCGACGACCCGGCCGTACTCGGGCTTCTCGCTGTAGTCCATGATCCCGGGATGCTCGCGGAACTGCCGGCGCACCTCGAAGACGACCGCGCCGGCCGACCGGGACACGGCGTTGATGGCAAGGCCGGAGAAGAGGAAGACGACGGCGGCGCCGAGGATCATCCCGAAGAGGTTGTTGGGCTGGGAGATGTTCATGGAGAGGTTCATCTCGCCGGCCTTCGCCCCCACTTCGGCGACGGACGTCGCGATGGCGTCCCGGTAGGAGCCGAAGAGCGCGGCCGCGGCGAGGACGGCCGTGGCGATCGCGATGCCCTTGGTGATCGCCTTGGTGGTGTTCCCCACGGCGTCGAGGTCCGTGAGGACCTGCGCTCCGGCGCCCTGCACGTCCCCGGACATCTCGGCGATGCCCTGGGCGTTGTCGGAGACCGGGCCGAAGGTGTCCATGGCGACGATCACGCCGACCGTGGTGAGCAGCCCGGTGCCGGCGAGGGCGACCGCGAACAGCGCCAGCGTGATGGAGACGCCGCCGAGCAGGAACGCCCCGTAGACGGCCAGACCGATCAGGAAGGCCGTGTAGACGGCCGACTCCAGGCCGATGGAGACCCCGGCGAGGACGACGGTGGCGGGGCCGGTCAGCGAGGACTTGCCGATGTCGCGGACCGGGCGCCGGCTGGTCTCCGTGAAGTAGCCGGTGAGCTGCTGGATGAGGGCGGCGAGCACGATGCCGATGGCGACCGCGACCAGGGCGAGCACCCGGGGATCCCCGCTGTGGGCGGAAATGGCGGGCTCGGTGACGCCCTTGAGGTCGGCGTAGGAGGACGGGAGGTAGGCGAAGACGGCGATGGCCACGAGGGCGAGCGAGATCACGGCGGAGAGGAAGAAGCCCCGGTTGATGGCGGTCATCCCGCTGCGGTCGGCGCGCCGCGGGGCGACCGCGAAGATGCCGATCATCGCGGTGACCACGCCGATCGCCGGCACGATCAGGGGGAAGGCGAGGCCGAGGTCGCCGAAGGCGGCCTTGCCGAGGATCAGCGCGGCGACGAGGGTGACGGCGTACGACTCGAAGAGGTCCGCGGCCATGCCCGCGCAGTCGCCGACGTTGTCCCCCACGTTGTCGGCGATGGTGGCGGCGTTGCGCGGGTCGTCCTCGGGGATTCCCTGCTCGACCTTGCCGACGAGGTCGGCGCCGACGTCGGCGGCCTTGGTGAAGATTCCGCCGCCGACCCTCATGAACATCGCGATGAGTGCGGCGCCGAGGCCGAATCCCTCCAGGACCTTGGGCGCGTCGGCGGCGTAGACGAGCACGACGCAGGAGGCGCCCAGCAGTCCGAGACCGACGGTGAACATGCCGACCACGCCCCCGGTGCGGAAGGCGATCTTCATGGCCCGGTGGGACACCGAGGCCAGGTCCTTCTCCGGTTCTCCCTCGGCCGGTGTGGCCTCCCTGGCCGCCGCGGCGACCCGTACGTTCGCACGGACGGCGAGCCGCATGCCGATGTATCCGGTGACCGCCGAGAACAGTGCGCCGACCAGGAAGAACAGGGACCGGCCCGCGCGCTGCGACCAGGTGTCCGCGGGCAGCAGGAAGAGGAGGAAGAAGACGACGACGGCGAAGACGCCGAGGGTGCGCAGCTGCCGGGCGAGATAGGCGTTCGCACCCTCCTGCACGGCCGCCGCGATCTTCTTCATGGCTTCCGTGCCTTCGCCGGCCGCGAGGACCTGGCGGACCAGAAGTTGCGCCACGACCAGCGCCGCGAGCGCGACCGCCGCGACGACGACCACGATCACACGGTTCTCCTGAGTGAGCACCGCGGCTGCGAGACCCGCCATTCCGTCCTCCTTGACGTCGCGTGGTCAAGACAAGGCGGATTGTAAGGAGAGAAACATGGTCAAAGCGGGGCGCCGCAGTCATCCTGCACGAATAGCTCGTAAGTACCACCGAATGCGGTAATGCAGCCGAAGCAGGAGATGTCATCCGAGAACGGAAGAAGAGGCCCTACGATGCAGGGCCTCTTCTTCGTGTCGCTCGGCGCGGCGTCCGCGGCGGGGCGGAGCGGTGACCGGCGGTGAGGGCAGCGGGTGTGCCGGTGCCCCGGCGCGGTCGCCGGGGTCAGGCGAGTGGGGCGTCCGGGTTGGCGGACCAGCTCATCCTGATGGTGCCGCCGTCCTCCCCGGCACTCACCTCCACGTCGTCGACGAGCCCGCGGATCACCGCGAGGCCCATCTCGTCCTCTCCGTCGGCGTCGTCGTACTCCTCGGCCGGCGCCGCGGCACGGGCACCGGGCACTCCGACGGCATCCGCTGCCGCCACGCCCGCGCCCGGGACCTCGTCGCCGACCTCGATGGAGAAAGTCTTCTCCTCCTCGGTCAGCACGACTCTGACCGGGGTGGTCACGCCGTTGCTGCGGTGCAGCCCGACCGCGCGGGAGCAGGCCTCGCCGACGGCGAGCCGGACCTCGTCGAGGACCGCCTCGTCGACCCCGGCCCTGCGCGCCACCGCGGCCGCCACCAGGCGGGCCGTGCGGACGTGCTCGGGCTGGGCGCTGAAGAGCAGTTCAACGGTGGCCATGCGATCGATCCCCCTGGGGTTCTCGGCGGCTGCGCGAAGCGGAGCGACGGCTGCTCGTGGCCTCAGTCCGCGGCGTTGATGGCCTCGTCGACCGAGGTGTGGATCGGGAACACCTTGGTCAGACCGGTGATCCGGAAGATCTTGAGAATGCGCTCCTGGTTGCAGACCAGACGCAGCGATCCCTCATGCGCGCGCACGCGCTTCAGGCCGCCCACCAGCACGCCGAGACCGGTCGAGTCGAGGAAGTCCACGCCTTCCATGTCGACAACCAGGTGGTAGCTGCCGTCGTTCACCAACTCGACCAACTGCTCGCGCAGCTTGGGCGCGGTATACACATCAATCTCGCCACCGACCTCGACGACCGTACGGTCGCCATTGGGGCCGGGCACAGTGCGAGTCGACAGAGACAGGTCCACGGGTCCTCCAGCACCTAGCTATCGAGCGGCCGTCCCTCGAGGTCTCCCGTGCGGAGCCACGGGACGGATGCCGGCCGCGATGGCATTCAATCACTTACCGGCAGCCATGCACGACGCCTTGGAAGCATTGTCCGTCACGCCGGTGACACACTCGGTGCCGATGGCCAAGAATCACCGTCCCAGCCGACCCACCGGGGAAACGGGCAGTCGCCCCTCTCCCGGTCAGGTCCTCGACCGGCTCTCGCGAGGCGAGAGCCGGGCCGCGCGCATCACCCATACGGAGCATCTGCCCGCCCGTGCGGGCCGTCATGCCGTCTGGCCGCACCGCATCCGTTCCGAGGTGATCGCCGCCGTCGAGAAGGCCGGCATCGAGCACCCCTGGGCCCACCAGGCGGAAGCCGCCGAGCACGCTCTGGACGGCGCCTCCGTGGTGATCGCCACAGGAACCGCCTCGGGCAAGTCGCTCGCCTATCTCACCCCGGTCCTGTCCACCCTCCTGGACGGCGCCGAGGCCGCCAACGGGCGCGGGACCACCGCCCTGTACCTGGCACCCACCAAGGCCCTCGCCGCCGACCAGCGGCGCGCCGTGCGCGAGCTGGCCGCGCCGCTCGGCAACCGCGTCCGGGCCGCCGTCTACGACGGCGACACACCCGTCGAGGAACGCGAGTGGGTCCGCCAGTACGCCAACTACGTGCTCACCAACCCCGACATGCTGCACCGGGGCATACTTCCCTCCCACCCCCGCTGGTCCTCCTTCCTGCGCTCCCTGCGCTATGTGGTGATCGACGAGTGCCACACCTACCGGGGCGTCTTCGGCTCCCACGTCGCCCAGGTGCTGCGCCGGCTGCGCCGGGTATGTGCCCGGTACGGCTCCGACCCCGTCTTCCTGCTCGCCTCGGCCACCTCCGCCGAACCGGCCCTCGCCGCCGGCCGTCTCACCGGCCTGCCGGTCACGGAGGTCTCCGACGACGCCTCCCCGCGCGGCGAGATGGTCTTCGCGCTCTGGGAGCCGCCGCTGACCGAGCTGCACGGCGAGCAGGGCGCTCCCGTCCGCCGCACCGCCACCGCGGAGACCGCCGACCTGCTGACCGACCTGGCCGTGCAGGGCGTCCGCTCGGTCGCCTTCGTCCGCTCCCGGCGCGGCGCCGAACTGATCTCGGTGATCGCCCAGGAACGCCTCGCCGAGGTCGACCGCTCCCTCGCCCGGCGTGTCGCCGCGTACCGGGGCGGTTATCTGCCCGAGGAGCGCCGCGCCCTGGAGCGGGCCCTGCACTCCGGTGAGCTCCTCGGTCTGGCCGCCACGACCGCCCTGGAGCTGGGCGTGGACGTCTCGGGGCTGGACGCCGTCCTGATCGCCGGCTACCCGGGCACCCGGGCTTCTCTGTGGCAGCAGGCCGGCCGCGCGGGGCGCAGCGGGGAGGGCGCGCTCGCGATCCTGGTCGCGCGCGACGACCCGCTGGACACCTTCCTGGTCCATCATCCCGAGGCGATCTTCCAGCAGCCCGTCGAGTCGACCGTCCTGGATCCCGACAACCCCTACGTCCTCGCCCCGCACCTGTGCGCCGCCGCCGCGGAGCTGCCGCTGACCGAGTCCGACCTGGCACTGTTCGGTCCCGCCGTGCCGGATCTGCTGCCGCAGCTGGAGGCCGCCGGACTGCTGCGCCGCCGTTCCACGGGCTGGTACTGGACGCGCCGGGAGCGGGCCGCCGACCTGACCGACATCCGTGGTGGCGGCGGCGCTCCCGTCCGGATCGTCGAGACCGGCACCGGGCGGCTGCTCGGCACGGTCGACGAGGCCGCTTCCCACGCCTCCGTCCACGAGGGCGCCGTCCACCTCCATCAGGGCCGCACCTATCTGGTCCGCGAACTCGACCTCAAGGACTCGGTGGCCCTCGTCGAAGAGGCGAACCCGCCCTACTCGACCACCGCACGCGACACCACCCACATCTCCGTCCTGTCCACCGACACCGAGATCCCCTGGGGAGCCGGCCGCCTCTGCTACGGCTCCGTCGAGGTCACCAACCAGGTCGTCTCCTTCCTCCGCCGGCGCCTGATCACCGGTGAGGTGCTCGGCGAGACCAAGCTCGACCTGCCGCCCCGCACCCTGCGCACCCGGGCCGTGTGGTGGACGGTCACCGAGGACCAGCTGGACGCCGCCCGGATCAACCCGGAGATCCTCGGCGGCGCCCTCCACGCCGCCGAGCACGCCTCCATCGGCATGCTGCCGCTCTTCGCGACCTGCGACCGCTGGGACATCGGCGGCGTCTCCGTCCCGCTCCACCCCGACACCCTGCTGCCGACCGTGTTCGTCTACGACGGCCACCCGGGCGGCGCGGGCTTCGCCGAACGCGCCTTCCACACCGCCCGCTCCTGGCTCACCGCCACCCGTGAGGCCATCGCCTCCTGCGAGTGCGACTCCGGCTGCCCCTCCTGCATCCAGTCCCCCAAGTGCGGCAACGGCAACGACCCCCTCCACAAGCGAGGCGCGGTCCGCCTCCTGACGGAGCTCCTGCGCGAAGCCCCCGAGGAGGACACCAGCAGCCCCACGGCACCCTGAGGAGCGACGGGCCGGGCCCGGCAGCCAGACCGGCGGCCAGAATGGGGGTCGGACCAGGGGCCGGCCGCCGGGCAGGGCGCGGGCGTCCGGGCCCGGGGCCAGACCGGAGGCCGGACGCAGGGCAGGGCGCGGGCGGCGCCTAGCTGTTCTGTCCGGCGAGCCCGCGCCGGGCGGCTGCGAGGACGGGCTCCTGATCAGCCGTACGGGCGAGGCGCCCCCGGCGGCGGGCCGGGAAGGGGCGTCGCCGGCGGAGGGCCCGCGCGGGACCTGATCTCGGTCGTCCAGGCGCCGAGGGTCACGCGGGCGGTGACGTCCGCGATGTCCTCGCTGACCCCGCAGCGCACCAGCGTGGCGCCCTGGGCCGTGGCCACCCGGTTCGCGGCCGCACAGGCGTCCGCCTCGCCCCACAGGGCGCGGTCGGCGGCGGCGAGGGCGGCCAGGTCGGCCGCGCCGCCCGCGCGATGGCGTGCGGTGACGGCCTGGCCCAGCGCGAGGACGGCGCCGAACACCACGCACAGCGCACAGGCCGCGACCGCCGTCCACACGGTCGCCGCTCCCCGGTCGGCCCGGACGGTGCCCCTCATACCGTGTCCTCGGCGAGTGCCACCGCCGCCGCCCGCAGGGTGAGCCCCAGCCCGCCGGGCCCGGGTGCCGTCGACTCCACGGTGACCCGCCAGAGGTCGCCCTCGCGTACGACGCCGACTCTGGCGCCCTCGGGGGCAGCGGCCCTGGCCGCGGCCTCGGCGGCCGGCAACGGCTCCGAGCGGGCCACCAGCCGCGCTCCGGCCCTGGCCGCGTCGACGCACTGGATCTGCGCGGCCGCCGCGGCCAGTGCCCACAGCAGAGCCGCCGTGAAGAGGACCAGGGCGGGAAGCACGACGGCGGCCTCCGCGGTCACCGAACCCCGGTCAGAACGGCGCATCGAGGGCCTTCCCGATCACCGACTCCAGGGCCTTCGTGACCGCGCCGCTGGTGAGGACCTTGTACAGCACGGCGGCGAAGGCCGCCGCGGCGATCGTGCCCATCGCGTACTCCGTCGTGCTCATTCCGGCGTCCCGCCGGGCCGCGGCCCTCCGCGTCCGCCACCACGCGTTCAAGCGCTTCTTGATCTTCATCCCGTCGCTCCCGTTCGTCTCGCTCATGTCGTCGTCCCGTGTTGTCGCGGTGCCGTGTCGTCGTCGTCCCGTGTTGTCGCCGTGCCGCTGGCGCCATCCCGTGTTGTCGTCCCGTGTCGTCTTGCGTGGCGTGTTGTCGGCCTGCCGTGATGCCGTCGCGCCGCCGTGCGGGCCGGTGCCTTCACCGCCCGTTGAGCAGTCCGCTCGCCAGACCGATCACCACCGGTGCCACCCCCACCGCCAGGAAGGCGGGCAGGAAGCACAAGCCGACCGGCGCGGTGATCAGGACCTGTGCCCGCTGCGCCCGGGTGGTCGCCGCGCGGGCGCGGGCCGCCCGGAGGGCGTCGGCGTGCCGCGCCACGGCATCGGCCGCGGGAGCCCCGGAGGAGGAGGCGCGCTCCAGGCAGCGGGCCAGGCCCTCGGCACCGGGGGTCGCCCCGAACCGCCGCCACACCCCGGCCGGTTCGCCCCCGAGCCGAAGCTCCGCTGCCGTGCGGACCAGCCGCTCCCCCAGCGGGCCGCCCAGCGACCGGCCGACCGCCTCCGCGGACTCGCCCGGCCCCGCTCCGGCAGAAGCGCAGGCCGCCAGCAGGTCCGCCGCGAGTGGCAACTGCCGCGCAGCGTCCGTGTCGGCCGCGCCTTCCGCGTCCGCACCCCGTGGCCGTCGCGCCCGCCACCACCGCAGTCCCCAGGCCGAACCGATCCCGGCGAGGAGACCGAGCGGCTCGCCGACCAGCACGTACGCGCCGAGGCCCGCCAGACAGGGCAGGCTCCAGGCCCTCAGAGGGGTGGGGAACCCGCCCCTCCCGCCCGGGTCCGGGGCCGGCTGCGGCTGCCCGGCCGCGAGGAGTTCCGCCATCCGCCGGCGCGCCCGCCGGCAGCGGCGCCGGTCAGCGACGGCCACGGACACGGCCGCCATGGCGCACAGAGCCGCGAGAAGTGCCGTCACGGCCGCTCACCCGCCCGCACGATCCGGGCGGCCCACCAGAGCCCCAGGGCTTCCAGAACGCCGCCGACAGCCAGGCAGCCCAGGCCGGCGGGGGTGTGGAGCAGCACCCACAGCGGGCGGGCGCCGAGGGCCGCGCCCAGGCCGAGCCCCGCGACCGGCAGAACGGCGAGCACCGCGACCGTCGCCCAAGCCCCGGCCAGTTGGGAGCGCAGCCGCTGCTGCTGGTCCCGGTGGGCCCGCAGGGCGGCCTCCAGCCGGTCGAGGCCGGCGGCGAGACCCGCGCCGCCGTCCACGGCGACCTGCCAGCAGGCGGCCATTCCCGCGAGGCCGTCGGCACCCTCCCGGCGGGCCGCGCGCCGCAGTGCCTCGGGCACGTCACCGCCGAACCGGGCCGCCGCGAGGACCGCGGCCTCGTCTCCGTCGAGCGCCCCCGTCGTCCGCGCCGCGTAGGAGAGCGCCTGCGCCGGCTGCCGGCCGGCTCTGAGCTCGCCGGCGACCACCCCGCACAGGGTCACCACCCGGTCCGCACGCGCTTCCCGCTCACGCCCCGCGCGGGCCGCCCGCAACCTGCGCCCCACCAGCGGCACGGCGGCCGCCCCGGCGAGCAGCGGAAGGGGCGAGGCACCGAGGAGCGCGAGCAGTCCCGCGACCGGCAGGCACAGCCACTGCCGCCGGCCGCGCACCGCCTTCCACCACCGTCCGGCGACCGCCGGCCAGGGCGACACCACGGAGCCGTCCGGCAGGGCCAGGATCATCCGGGCCCTGCGGGCCGCCCGCTCCCCCTTCGCCGTCCACCACAGTGCCGCCACCGCGCACAGCGCCGCCGCGACCTGCGCCGGAAGTCCGCCCGGCATCGTCATCGTCGTCACCGCTCCCCTCCGATCAGCGACCGCAGTCGCTCCCAGCCCCGCTCCCGCTCGAATCCGTCCGCCGCCCAGCGCAGCGCGGGCACGGTCACCACCAGCCCGTCCCGGTCCCGCTCCAGGACGTGCACCTCGGCGATCCGCCGCTGCCCGGACCGGTCCCGCACCACGTGCAGCACCGCCGAGAGACCGGCGCCCAACTGGCTGTGCAGGGCCGCCCGGTCGAGCCCCGCCGCCGTCCCCAGGGCTTCGAGACGGGCGGGGACGTCCGCCGCCGTGTTGGCGTGGACCGTCCCGCAGCCTCCTTCGTGGCCCGTGTTCAGGGCGGCCAGCAGGTCGACCGCCTCGGAGCCCCGCACTTCGCCGACGACGAGCCGGTCCGGCCGCATCCGCAGCGCCTGCCGCACCAGGTCCCTCAGCGTCACGAGTCCTGCGCCCTCCTGGTTGGGCGGGCGTGCTTCCAGGCGCACCACGTGGGGGTGGTCGGGGCGCAGTTCGGCCGAGTCCTCGGCGATGACGATCCGCTCCCGGGCGCCCACCAGACCGAGCAGCGTGGAGAGCAGGGTCGTCTTGCCCGAGCCGGTGCCTCCGCTGACGAGGAAGGAGACGCGGGCCTCGACGAGCGCCCTCAGCACCGTCCCGCCACCCGGCGGGACGGTGCCCGCGTCGGCCAGCTCACGTAGGGAGAAGGCCCTCGGCCGCACCACCCGCAGCGACAGGCAGGTGGAGCCGACGGCGACCGGCGGAAGGACGGCGTGCATCCGGGTGCCGTCCGGCAGCCGGGCGTCCACCCAGGGCCGGGCGTCGTCGAGGCGCCGTCCGGCCACGGCCGCGAGCCGCTGGGCGAGCCTGCGCACCGCCGCCGCGTCCGGGAACGTCACCCCGGTCGGTTCGAGGCCCGCGCCGCGGTCCACCCAGACGCGGTCGGGCGCGGAGACCAGAACGTCGGTGACGTCCGGGTCCGCGAGCAGCGGCTCCAGCGGTCCGGTGCCGATCAGTTCGCTGCGCAGCTCCTCGGCAGCGCCGAGCACTTCGGCATCCCCGAGCAACCGGCCCTGGGCCCGCAGCGCCGCCGCGACCCGCGCGGGGGTCGGCTCGGCGCCGCTCTCGGCGAGCCGCTGCCGCACCGCGTCGAGCAGCCCCGCGCCGCTCATCCCGCACGCTCCGGGAGGAGAACCCGGTCCCAGAACGCGGCGCAGAACCGGGCGAGTCCCCCGCGGGCGTCGGCGCCGGGTGGCGAGCCGCCGTCTCCGGCCGCGCCGAGGCCGGGTTCGTAGGGGAGTTCGCCGGCGAGGGGAAGCCGGAGGGCATCGGCGATCCACCGCTCGTCAAGGCCGGGCGCGTAGGGCCCGCGCACCACCGCGCGGAGGTCCGCGAGCACCATGCCGACCGCGCAGGCCACCCGCTGGGCCGCGGCGACGGCCCGGAGTTCGCCCGGGACGAGCAGCAGGCCGAGATCGAGCTGGGCCAGGGCCTCGGTGGCGGCGCCGTCGATCGTGCGGGGCAGGTCGACCACGACGACCCCGTCGCGCCTGCGGGCGGCGGCGAGCACCGAACGCATGGCCTCGGGCGGCACGAGGACGGAGTCGCCCCGGTCCCAGCTGAGCACCCGCAGGCCCCGCACAGAGGGAAGGGACTCCTCCAGGGCGCCACCCGCGACGCGCCCCTTGGACGCGGCGAAGTCGGGCCAGCGCCGCCCTTCCGCCCGCTCTCCGCCCAGCAGCACGTCGAGTCCGCCGCCGAGCGGGTCACCGTCGACGAGCAGGGTGCGCCGGCCGGTGCGTGCCGCGGCGAGGGCCAGGGCGCAGGCGAGGGTCGACGCTCCGGCGCCGCCCCGTCCGCCGATGACGCCGACGGTCAGCGCCTGTCCGTCCGCTCCTTCGACCGCGTCGGCGATCAGGTCGACGAGGCGGCCCTCGGCATCGGGCAGGATCAGGACGCTCTCGGCCCCGATCTCGACGGCGTGCCGCCACAGGGCCGGGTCGTCCGGCTCCCGGCCGACGAGCAGCACGCCGGGCCGGCGGGTAGCGCCCCGGCAGCGCGCCGCCGCGTCGTCACCGACGAGGACGAGCGGTGGATCGGTCCAGGCCGCCCGGTGTTCGGGCACGGTGTGGTGCACCTCGGGCTCGGCACCGGCGGCGGCGCACAGCCGCAGCAGGTCGTCGAGGAGCACGAGGTCCTCGGTGACGATCAGCGGCCGGGCCGGCCGCGTCCCCTCCCCGTTCTCCCCGCGCTCGGCGGACTCCGCGGCCGCGTGCCCCGCCGATGCGGCCCTGCCCGCTCCCGGGCTGCCCCGTCCGCCCGCGCCCCGGCCCGGGGGTGATCCCGGGACCGTTGCCGAGGACCGAGCCGAGCTCGCGTACGGGCCGGTCGACGCTCCGTTTCGCGTCCGTGTTCCGGAAGCCTTCGATCCCTTCACGGCACACCCCTCACGTGATTCCTGCGGGCCGCGGACTTCGCGGGCCGGAATCACCGTGCGGGCATCTCGGAAATCTTGTGGATCTTGGTCAAAAACTGTGGATAACCCACCGCCTGTGAATAACTTCGCCACCCGAACAGGTACTGCCCGGAGAGCAGCCCTTCGACTACGTTGAGTGACGAAATGAGGCGACTCGCGCTCGGACGCCCGATGTCGGGCGGAGGGCGGAAGGAGAGGCGAAGATGGTGCAACGATGGACGAAAACGTGTCCGGACATGCGACGACCCCCGCCGGGGGGGAGAGCGGGGGTCGTCTCTCCGGCCGGCTCGGGGGGGGAGGAGCCGGTCCGGGTTAGCACGGTCGCGAACGATCCGTGACTTCCATGGTGTACCCGAGAGCCCTCTCAGGCAAACCCACACGCCCGAGCGTACGCCGAATGGCGGGCACCTATGCTCGGGCTCGTGGAAAACCACTCGATGCCGCGCGCAGCCGCCTTCTTTGACCTGGACAAGACGGTCATTGCGAAGTCCTCGACGCTGACCTTCAGCAAGTCCTTCTACCGGGGCGGACTGATCAGCCGCCGTGCCGCGCTGCGGACGGCGTACATCCAGTTCGTGTACCTGGTGGGCGGAGCCGATCACGACCAGATGGAGCGGATGCGCGAATACCTTTCGACGCTCTGCAAAGGCTGGAACGTCGCCCAGGTCAAGGAGCTCGTGGCGGAAACGCTGCACGACCTCATCGACCCGCTCATCTACGACGAGGCGGCCTCGCTCATCGAGGACCACCACGCCGCCGGCCGCGACGTCGTGATCGTCTCGACCTCGGGGGCCGAGGTGGTCGAGCCGATCGGCGAGATGCTCGGCGCCGACCGCGTGGTCGCCACCCGCATGGTGGTCGGCGACGACGGCTGCTTCACGGGCGAGGTGGAGTACTACGCGTACGGCCCGACCAAGGCGGAGGCGGTCCGCGAGCTCGCCGAGTCCGAGGGGTACGACCTGTCGCGCTGCTACGCCTACAGCGACTCCGCGACCGATCTGCCGATGCTGGAGGCCGTGGGCCACCCCTACGCCGTCAACCCGGACCGGACCCTGCGCCGTGAGGCGACCTCCCGGGACTGGCCGGTCCTCATCTTCAACAGGCCGGTCCGGCTCAAGCAGCGGCTTCCGGAGTTCCGCATGCCGCCCCGCCCGGCCCTCGTCGCCGCCGCGGCCGTGGGCGCGGCGGCGGCCACGGCCGGGCTCGTCTGGTACGCCAGCCGGCGTCGGCAGGCCGCGCTGACGCGTGCGACCGAAGCCGCCGGGGCCGCCGGGGCCGCCGCTCTCGCCGATCGCTTTGCCCGGATCTGAGACGAAAGCAAAGAAGCGGAGTCAGGACTTTCGCTTCGTTCCGGACAGGAGTAGAAAGGAATCAGGCCCGCGAGACCTAGGACATCCGAGAGGATCACCTGTTGAGCAAGAAGGCCCCACGGACCTAAGCACGGAAACCTGGCACCCACGCGACGTCGACCCTTCGATTAAGGGCCAGCCGCACCAGGCGAAGGGCAAAGTTCCCCGCCTGATGGGCACATATCGAGGACGCTTGGTAACTGGGCGGACGTGCCAGCGGCGGTACCGAAGTCTGGTACCGCCGCAACCCTTGTCCGGGTCTCTTCGGCCTCAGGCCGCGCCGCGCTGGAGCGCCTCGCAGACGGCCGTCGACTCCCGCACCCCGAGCTCCACCGCACGGCCGCAGTGCGCGATCCAGGCGGCCATGCCTTCCGGGGTTCCCGACAGGTAGCCCTCGAAGGCGGCCAGATAGGCCGCCCGCCCCAGTTCCGCGTGGCCGACCTCGGCCGGACAGATCGCCTTCGGGTCGAGCCCGCTGCCGATCAGCACGATCCGCTCCGCCGCCCGCGCCACCAGGCCGTTGCGCGAGGTGAAGGGCCGCAGCGCGAGCAGCTCGCCGTGCACGACGGCGGCCGTGACCAGGGCCGGGGCGTTGCCACCCGCGATGATCAGGTCGGCGAGGCCGTCGAGCCGTCCCGACACCTCCGCCGGGTCGGGCAGCGGCGCCTCGATCAGCGGTTCGTCCACCGCCTCGCCCGCCTGGCGCGGCCGGCCCGTCGCATCCCGCGGCTCGCCCTCGGCGACCAGATGGAGCCGGGCGAGCACCCGCAGCGGGGACTGGCGCCAAATGGACAGCAGCTGGCCGCATTCGGCCGTCAGCCGCAGTGCACCGCCGACCGTGCGGGCCTCCGCGTCCGCGCTGAAGTCCGTGCGCCGCCGGACCTCCTCCAGGGCCCAGTCCGCACCGGAGAGCGCGGCCGAGGCGCGCGCCCCGCGCAGCGCCGCCTCGGAGGTGATCTCGTTGCTGCGGCGGCGCATCACGCGGTGGCCGTAGACCCGGTCGACGGCCTTGCGTACGGAGTCCACCGAATCGGCGACGCCCGGCAGGGAACCGAGGGCGGCCAGGGGGTCAGAGGCGTGCGTACTCATAAGTAGGGAGGCTACGCGCCCAGCGCCTCCGCCCCACCTTGGAGTGGTCTTCTTCACGCACCTTGACCACAGCGCGCGAGCGTGGCACTACGCTAGGTGAACATGAAGATCGCTTTCGTGGGGAAGGGCGGCAGCGGCAAGACCACGCTGTCCTCGCTCTTCATTCGACACCTCGCCGCCACCGGTGCCCCGGTCCTCGCGGTCGACGCCGACATCAACCAGCACCTCGGGGCGGCGCTCGGCCTCTCCGACGAGGAGGCGGCGGCGCTGCCCGCGATGGGCGCGCACCTGCCGCTGATCAAGGAGTACCTGCGGGGCTCCAACCCGCGGATCGCCTCCGCCGACACGATGATCAAGACCACGCCCCCCGGGGAGGGTTCGCGGCTCCTGCGGGTCCGCGAGGACAACCCCGTCTACGAGACCTGTGCCCGCCCCGTGGCGCTCGACGACGGCGGGATCCGGCTCATGGCCACGGGTCCGTTCACCGAGTCGGACCTCGGCGTGGCCTGCTACCACTCGAAGGTCGGCGCGGTGGAGCTGTGCCTGAACCACCTGGTGGACGGCCCGGACGAGTACGTGGTCGTCGACATGACCGCGGGCTCCGACTCCTTCGCCTCGGGCATGTTCACCCGCTTCGACATGACCTTCCTGGTCGCCGAGCCGACCCGTAAGGGCGTCTCCGTCTACCGCCAGTACAAGGAGTACGCACGGGACTTCGGGGTCGCCCTCAGGGTCGTCGGCAACAAGGTGCAGGGTCCGGAGGACGTGGAGTTCCTGCGGGCCGAAGTGGGTGACGACCTGCTCGTGACGGTCGGCCACTCGGACTGGGTGCGCGCCATGGAGAAGGGCCGCCCGCCCCGTTTCGAGCTCCTGGAGGCCACGAACCGCACGGCCCTCCAGTCCCTCCAGGACGCGGCGGACGACTCGTACGCCCACCGCGACTGGGAGCGCTACACGCGCCAGATGGTCCACTTCCACCTGAAGAACGCCGAGAGCTGGGGCAACGCCAGGACCGGAGCAGACCTGGCGGCGCAGGTCGACCCCGGATTCGTACTCGACGAACGGCTGGCCGTACCGCAGCCGAGCTGACGACGTCCGAGCCGGGGGCCGGGAGCGCGGCCGGGCCCCCGGCCGATCCCGCGCCCGCACCACGACGGCACAGGCGCAGCAGCGCAGGCGGTACCGGCACCGGCACGGCCACAGCGGCAACGGCCCGGGCCGGACCTCATCGCGAGATCCGACCCGGGCCGTGCCGTCGACCGGTCAGGACATCGACCGCCGGCTCACCGGCGGGCGGCGGCCGGCTGGGTCGCCGGCGCCGGGGCACCCGCCGGGACCGCGGGCTGGGGTGCCAGGAAGGTCTGCCAGCCGCCCGGCGGGGCCTCGCCGACCTTCAGGGTGCGGAGCTTGGCGAGGACGCCCGGGTCCTGGGCGTCGAGCCAGTCGGCGAGCTGACGGAAGGAGACGCACTTGACGTCCTTCTGGACGCAGACCGTCGCGATCGTCTCCTCGATGGCACGCATGTAGGTGCCGCCGTTCCAGGACTCGAAGTGGTTGCCGATGATCAGCGGCGCCCGGTTGCCGTGGTACGAGCGCTGGAACGCCTGCACCAGGCCGTCGCGCATCTGGTTGCCCCAGAACCGGTGCATCGACGGGTCGCCCTTGGTCGTCCCGGACTGGTTGACCAGGAAGTTGTAGTCCATCGACAGCGTCTGGAAGGCGCGCCCCGGCATGGGGACGAGCTGGAGCGGTCCCACAGGCCCATGTCCTTCTTGGGCCAGACCTGGTCGTTGACACCGCTGGTGTCGTAGCGGAAGCCCATCTGGGCCGCCGCCCGGACGAAGTTCTTGCGCCCCTCCAGGCAGGGCGTGCGAGCGCCGACGAGCTCCTTGTCGTAGTCGAACGGAAGCGGCTTCTCCGCCTGCAGACCGGCGTTGGTCTTCCAGTTCTTGACGAAGGACTTGGCCTGGCTGATCTCGCTCTTCCACTCCTCGACCGACCAGGTGCCCACGCCTCCGTCCTTGCCGCAGAAGTGGCCGTTGAAGTGGGTGCCGATCTCGTTGCCCTCCTCCCACGCGCCCCGCAGCTCGCGCACGGTGTCGCGGATGCCCTCGACGTCGTTGAAGCCGATGTCGGAGCGGCCCGGGGAGTGCCGCGGCGGGTTGTACAGCTCGCGCTTCTCCTGCGGCAGGAGGTAGACGCCGCTGAGGAAGTACGTCATCGTCGCGCCGTACTTCTTGCCCACCTTGCGGAAGTGCGAGAAGAGCTTCTGGCTGTCCTCACCCGCCCCGTCCCAGGAGAACACCACGAACTGCGGCGGCTGCTGACCGGGCTTCAGGCGCTCCCAGACCGGCTGGTGGGGCTGGGCGCCGGTGAAGGCGGTGGAGCCGTCGCCGATCAGCCGCACCGCGCTCTGCGGGGCTCCCGCGGGGCCCTTCTCGGTCGCCGCGCCACCCGGCCCCCCGCCCGGGGCGGAACCGCCGGAGCCGGAACAGCCGGCCAGGCCGGTGGCGAGTGCGACGGCGAGCGCGCCGACGGCAAGCGCCCTCTTCTGGAGGAGCGTCCTCTTCTGGACTGCGGTCCTTCTCGCGGCGGCTGACATCCGCACACCTCTCCTCGGATCCTCGGATTTCCGTACGAGCGGCGTCAACGTCGCACCACGACGGCCGGAGAGCGTCAACGACAAGCGGCATGCGCACGTTCTGTCACCGGAATCGGTGAATCATTGCCCTGTTTGCCCCGAAAATAATGCCGGAGTCTTTACTCTCCATTACTGTTCATTTACCGAGCGTTGATCGGTATCCCGCCGCTGCACCCCGCACGAGCCGCGACCGCGCTGCCCCCGGAGGAGACGGGACATGACTCTCTGCACGCCTGACCGCACGACCGACCGACCCCGCGTCCAGCGGCCCCACAGCCCGCCGGACGGCGCGGACGGTCCCCGCCGCCGCTTCCGCATCGCCGGCGCGGACGTGTCCGCGTCGATCGCCGTCTTCCTGATCGCCCTGCCCCTCTCGCTCGGCATCGCCCTCGCCACCGGCGCCCCCCTCCAGGCCGGTCTGGTGGCCGCCGCCGTCGGCGGCATCGTGGCCGGCCGCCTCGGCGGCTCGCCCCTCCAGGTCAGCGGCCCCGCCGCCGGACTGACCGTGGTCACCGCGGAGCTGATCCAGCGCTACGGCTGGCGCACCACCTGCGTCATCACGCTCCTCGCCGGACTCGCCCAACTCGGCCTCGCCGCCCTGCGAGTGGCCCGCTCCGCCCTCGCCGTCTCCCCCGCCATCGTCCACGGGATGATCGCGGGCATCGGCGTCACCATCGCCCTCGCACAGCTGCACATCGTCCTCGGCGGCAGCCCCCAGAGCTCCGCCGTGGACAACGCCCTCGGGCTGCCCGCCCAACTGGCCGACGTTTCCCCGGCCGCGCTCGCCGTCAGCGCCCTCACCGTCGGCCTGCTGCTGCTCTGGCCCCGCCTGCCGGGCCGTACGGGACGGCTGCTGCGCACGGTCCCGGCGGCGCTCTCCTCGGTGGCCGCCGCCACCGCGCTCGCCGTGCTCGCCGGCCTCGGCGTCCCGCGGGTCGACCTGCCGGCCTGGACCAGCCACGCCCTGCCCGGCCTCCCGGACGGGCCGGTCCTCGGGATCGCGGCCGGGGTGCTCACCATCACGCTGGTCACCAGCGTGCAGTCGCTGCTGTCCGCCGTCGCCATCGACAAGCTGGCGGCCAAGCGCGCCGCCGACACCGGCGGCGGCAGCGTCCCGCGCTCCGAGCTCGACCGCGAGCTCGCGGGCCTGGGCGCGGCCAACATGGTCTCCGGGGCCCTCGGCGGTCTGCCCGTGGCCGGGGTCGCGGTACGCAGCGTCGCCAACGTCTCGGCGGGTGCGGTGAGCCGCAACTCGTCGATCCTCCACGGCGTGTGGATCGTGCTCGCGGCCCTGCTGCTGGTGCCGCTGCTCGAACTCATCCCGCTGCCCGCGCTCGCCGCCCTCGTCATGGTGGTCGGCGTCCAGATGGTCAGCATCACGCACATCCGCACGGTCACCCGCCACCGCGAAGTCCTGGTCTACGCGGTGACGGTGGCGGGTGTGGTGTTCGTCGGCATCCTGCAGGGCGTGGCCCTCGGCATCGCGGTGGCGGTCGCCGTGGCGATGCACCGGCTGGCCCGCACGCGGATCACCCTGGAGGAGCGGGACGGCCGCCATCTGGTGCGGATCCGCGGCCAGTTGACCTTTCTGGCGGTGCCGCGGCTGAGCCGGTCCCTGCATCAGCTCCCGGCGGGCGCCGACGTCGTCGTGGAGCTGGACGGTTCGTTCATGGACCACGCGGCCTACGAGACGCTACACGACTGGCAGACCTCGCACGTGGGCCGCGGCGGCAGCGTCGACATGACCGGCCCCGCCGGTCTGCGGATCACCGAACCGACGCACGGCCATGGACCGGCCGACAAACCCGACGCCGAGGGCTCCGGGTCCAGAGCCGGCTCCAGGTCCGGGTCCGGCGGGCACTCCTGCTGCCGGCCGTGGACGCCGTGGCGCAACCACCAGTGCCAGGTGCAGCCGGCCGGCGAGACCGGCGGCGAGGCGCCCCGGGCGACCGCGCACCGGCTGGCGAGCGGCATCGGCGCGTTCCAGCGGGACACCGCCCCGCTGGTCAGGGACGAGCTGGCCCGGCTGGCCCGGGAAGGGCAGCGGCCTTCCCAGCTCTTCCTGACCTGCGCCGATTCCCGACTCGTCACGAGCATGATCACGTCCAGCGGCCCGGGCGACCTCTTCACCGTGCGCAATGTCGGCAATCTGGTACCGCTGCCGGGCGAGGAGAGCGGGGACGACTCGGTGGCGGCGGCGATCGAGTACGCGGTGGAGGTGCTGCGGGTCGAGTCGATCACGGTCTGCGGCCACTCCGGCTGCGGCGCGATGCAGGCCCTGCTGAACAGCGGCCCAGACGACCCGCCGAGCCCCCTGCGCCGCTGGCTGCGGCACGGCCGGCCGAGCCTGGAGCGGATGGAGAGCCGCAGACACGCCTGGGCCAGGATCTCCGGACGGTTGCCGGCCGACGAGGTCGAGCAGCTCTGCCTGACCAACGTCGTACAGCAGTTGGAACACCTGCGCGCGTACGAGTCGGTGGCGCGACGGCTCGACGAGGGCACGCTGACCCTGCACGGGATGTACTTCCACGTCGGCGAGGCGCAGGCCTATCTGCTGGCCGGTACGGACGAGGTGCACAGTTACGACGACGTCTTCAACCACGTGCCGCCGACGGCGGCCGGGTCCGACGAGCCGCCCGGGGCGATGCCGCTGGCGGGCGCCGGCACCCGGGAGAGCGCCCGCGCGTCCTGAACCTTCCGCTCCGTTCGTCCGTGAAAGTGTGTGGCCCCCGCTCCCCTCCGCTCGGGGAGCGGGGGCCACCTCCGCATGCGGGCTCACAGGTCTAAACCAATTGCCCGGAGGCTCTTGTCACCCGGGCATCTGGCTGATGAGCTATGACGCGGGACACACAGGCACGTAGGACGCCCTGGGAATGGGAGATGTCGTGAGCAACGAATCCTTGGCCAATCTGCTCAAGGAAGAGCGCCGCTTCGCGCCGCCGGCCGAGCTGGCCGCGGACGCCAACGTGACGGCGGAGGCGTACGAGCAGGCCAAGGCGGACAGGCTGGGCTTCTGGGCCGAGCAGGCCAGGCGGCTCACCTGGGCCACCGAACCGACCGAGATCCTGGACTGGTCGAACCCGCCCTTCGCCAAGTGGTTCGCCGACGGCGAGCTGAACGTGGCCTACAACTGCGTGGACCGGCACGTCGAGGCCGGCCACGGGGACCGGGTCGCCATCCACTTCGAGGGCGAGCCCGGCGACAGCCGCTCCCTCACCTACGCCGAACTCAAGGACGAGGTGTCCAGGGCCGCCAACGCCCTCACCGAGCTGGGTGTCCGCAAGGGCGACCGGGTCGCCGTCTACCTGCCGATGATCCCCGAGGCCGCCATCACGATGCTGGCCTGCGCCCGCATCGGCGCCGCCCACTCGGTCGTCTTCGGCGGCTTCTCGGCCGACGCCGTCGCCTCCCGCATCCAGGACGCCGACGCCAAGCTGGTCGTCACCGCCGACGGCGGCTACCGCCGCGGCAAGCCGTCCGCGCTCAAGCCGGCGATCGACGAGGCCGTGGCCCGCTGCCCGCAGGTCGAGCACGTCCTCGTGGTCCGCCGCACCGGCCAGGAGACCGCCTTCACCGAGGGCCGTGACGTCTGGTGGGACGACATCGTCGCCCGCCAGTCCGCCGAGCACACCCCCGAGGCGTTCGAGGCCGAGCACCCGCTCTTCATCCTCTACACCTCCGGCACGACGGGTAAGCCGAAGGGCATCCTGCACACCTCCGGCGGCTACCTCACCCAGGCCGCGTACACCCACCACGCCGTCTTCGACCTCAAGCCGGAGACCGACGTCTACTGGTGCACCGCCGACATCGGCTGGGTCACCGGCCACTCGTACATCGTGTACGGGCCGCTGGCCAACGGCGCGACCCAGGTCATGTACGAGGGCACCCCGGACACCCCCCACCAGGGGCGCTTCTGGGAGATCGTGCAGAAGTACGGCGTCACCATCCTCTACACCGCGCCGACCGCGATCCGCACCTTCATGAAGTGGGGCGACGACATCCCCGCCAAGTTCGACCTGTCGTCGCTGCGCGTCCTCGGCTCCGTCGGCGAGCCGATCAACCCCGAGGCGTGGATGTGGTACCGCAAGCACATCGGCGGTGACAGGTGCCCCATCGTGGACACCTGGTGGCAGACCGAGACCGGCGCCATGATGATCTCCCCGTTGCCCGGTGTCACGGAGACCAAGCCCGGCTCCGCCCAGCGCCCGCTGCCCGGCATCTCCGCCACCGTCGTCGACGACGAGGCGAACGAGGTGCCGAACGGAGGCGGCGGCTACCTGGTCCTGACCGAGCCGTGGCCGTCGATGCTGCGCACCATCTGGGGTGACGACCAGCGCTTCATCGACACCTACTGGTCCCGCTTCGAGGGCAGGTACTTCGCCGGCGACGGTGCGAAGAAGGACGACGACGGCGACATCTGGCTGCTCGGCCGGGTCGACGACGTCATGCTCGTCTCCGGCCACAACATCTCCACCACCGAGGTCGAGTCCGCGCTCGTCTCCCACCCGGCCGTCGCCGAGGCCGCCGTCGTCGGCGCCGCCGACGAGACGACCGGCCAGGCGATCGTGGCCTTCGTCATCCTGCGCGGCACGGCCAGCGAGGACGACAGCCTGGTGGCCGAGCTGCGCAACCACGTCGGCGCCACCCTCGGCCCGATCGCCAAGCCGAAGCGGATCCTGCCCGTGGCGGAGCTGCCCAAGACCCGCTCCGGCAAGATCATGCGGCGCCTGCTGCGGGACGTCGCCGAGAACCGCGAGCTGGGCGACGTCACCACCCTGACGGACTCGTCGGTCATGGACCTCATCCAGACGAAGCTGCCCGCCGCCTCCAGCGAGGACTGAGCGGGGAAAACGCAGAGGAAATCGCAGGGAAAACCGCAGGCGAGCGCCCGTCCCGGCCCCCGGGGCGGGCGCCCTCGCGTTGTCCACAGGCGGTTGTCCACAGGCGGTTGTCCACAGGGCGTGCCGCTGTCCCCGTATGCACCTAAAGTGAAGATCGCCGGACGCCACGGAGCATCTTTAGGTAAGGTAAGGACCGCGTCGACGACGCGACAGGAACCTAGGTGCGCCGGGAAGTCTGGTCGGCATGTGCTCAGCGCTGCCCACCGACCGGAGGTTCTCACCGTGCCCGCGCCCGCCCCCCATCGCCCCAGCTTCCTCGGCCGCCTCTCGCTGCCCGAGCGCCGGTTCGTCGCCGCCGCGCTGCGCACCGAGACCGTCGGCGGTGTGCTGCTGCTCGGGGCCGCCGTCATCGCGCTCGTGTGGGCCAACACGCCTCTGAAGGACAGCTACGCCTCCCTCCGGGACCTCCACATCGGGCCGGCCTCCCTCGGGCTCGACCTGTCGGTCCAGCACTGGGCCGCCGACGGCCTGCTGGCGATCTTCTTCTTCGTCGCCGGCATCGAGCTGAAGCGCGAACTCGTCGCGGGCGAGCTGCGCGACCCCAAGGCCGCCGCCCTCCCGGTCATCGCCGCCGTCTGCGGCATGGCCGCGCCCGCCCTCGTCTACGCCCTGGTCAACACGATCGGCGACGGCAGCCTCGCGGGCTGGGCCGTGCCCACCGCCACCGACATCGCCTTCGCGCTCGCCGTCCTCGCCGTGATCGGCACCTCCCTGCCGTCCTCGCTGCGGGCCTTCCTGCTCACCCTCGCCGTGGTCGACGACCTGTTCGCCATCCTGATCATCGCGGTCTTCTTCACCGGCGACCTGAACTTCGCCGCCCTCGGCGGCGCCTTCGCCGGACTCGCCGTCTTCTGGCTGCTGCTGCGCAAGGGCGTCCGCGGCTGGTACGTGTACGTGCCGCTCGCCCTGGTCATCTGGGGCCTGATGTACAACAGCGGCGTCCACGCCACCATCGCCGGCGTCGCCATGGGCCTGATGCTGCGCTGCACCACCCGGGAGGGCGAGGAGCACTCCCCGGGCGAGCACATCGAGCACCTGATACGCCCCCTCTCCGCCGGCCTCGCCGTGCCGCTGTTCGCCCTGTTCTCGGCCGGGGTCGCGATCTCCGGCGGCGCCCTCGGCGACGTCTTCACCCAGCCCGTCACCCTCGGCGTCGTCCTCGGGCTCGTGGTCGGCAAGACCATCGGCATCTTCGGCGGCACCTGGCTCGCCGCCCGCTTCACCAAGGCGGAGCTCAACCCGGAGCTGGCCTGGCCGGACGTCTTCGCCGTCGCCTCGCTCGCCGGCATCGGCTTCACCGTCTCGCTGCTGATCGGGGAGCTCGCCTTCGCCGGCGACGCCGCCCTGACCGACGAGGTCAAGGCCGCCGTCCTCATCGGCTCGCTGACGGCCGCCGTGCTCGCCTCGGTGCTCCTGAAGCTGCGGGTCCGCAAGTACCAGGCGCTGGTCGTGGAGGAGGAGCGCGACGACGACGAGGACGGCATCCCCGACGTCTACGAGGAGCACACCCCCGAGTACCACCTGCGCATGGCCGCGATCCACGAGCGGAAGGCCGCCGAACACCGTGAGCGCGCCCGACTCGCGGGGGCACCGCGCGATGAGGCCGACCGTCCGGCATGATCTGAGGTCGGACCGTAGAAGAGGAGAGGGATCAGCCATGAGCGACCCGTTCGACGGAGCCGAGCGCAGCCTCGGCCAGCTGGTCGCCTCGGCGACCGCCGAGATGTCCGCACTGGTGCACGACGAGATCGCCCTGGCCAAGGCCGAGATCCGCCAGGACGTCAAGCGCGGCGCGATGGGCGGCGCGGCCGGAATGGCCGCGGGCGTCGTGCTGCTGTTCTCGCTGCCGCTGCTGAGCTTCGCGCTCGCCTACGCCATCAACGCCTGGACCGGGGGCCACAACGGCAACGGCGGCTGGAACATGGTCTGGTGCTTCCTGCTCTCGTTCGCGGCGAACGTGCTGCTCGCCGGGCTGCTGGCCGTGTTCGCCGTGGCCAAGTTCAAGAAGGTCAAGAAGCCGGAGAAGACCATTTCCTCGGCCAAGCAGACCGCGGCGATCATGCAGAACGTCAAGCCGCATCCGCGTCCGGTCACCGGTGCGGCGCCGATCGCCCTGGACAAGGCCCCGTCTGTGGCACGCTCGTCTGCATGACCGTCCCTGAGAGCAGCAGCGCCAACGGCGGAAGCCCCGTCCGCATCGACGGGCCGTGGACCCACCGTGACGTGGCGGCCAACGGTGCCCGCTTCCACATCGCCGAGATGGGCGACGGCCCGCTGGTGCTCCTGCTGCACGGCTTCCCGCAGTTCTGGTGGACCTGGCGCCACCAGCTGCCCGCCCTCGCCGAGGCCGGGTTCCGGGCCGTGGCGATGGACCTGCGCGGCGTGGGCGGCAGCGACCGTACGCCACGGGGTTACGACCCGGCCAACCTGGCCCTCGACATCACCGGAGTGATCCGCTCGCTCGGTGAGCCGGACGCCGCGCTCGTCGGTCACGACCTGGGCGGTTACCTCGCCTGGACGGCCGCCGTGATGCGGCCCAAGCTGGTGCGCCGGCTCGCGGTCTCCTCGATGCCGCACCCGCGCCGCTGGCGCTCGGCGATGCTCGCCGACTTCTCGCAGACCCGGGCCGGTTCCCACGTATGGGGCTTCCAGCGGCCGTGGCTGCCGGAGCGTCAGCTCGTCGCGGACGACGCGGCGCTCGTGGGCAGGCTGATCGAGGACTGGTCCGGGCCGAACCCCCGGTCGGCCGCCGACGAGGAGGCCCTGGAGGTCTACCGGCGGGCGATGTGCATCCCGTCGACCGCGCACTGCTCGATCGAGCCGTACCGCTGGATGGTGCGCTCGCTGGCCCGGCCGGACGGCATCCAGTTCAACCGGCGCATGAAGCGGCCCGTGCGCGTGCCCACACTGCACCTGCACGGCTCGCTGGACCCGGTGATGCGGACCCGCAGCGCGGCCGGCTCCGGGCAGTACGTGGAGGCCCCGTACCGCTGGCGGCTCTTCGACGGGCTCGGGCACTTCCCCCACGAGGAGGATCCCGTCGCGTTCACCACGGAGCTCGTCAACTGGCTCAAGGACCCCGAGCCGGACCGCTGACGCTCAGGAGTCCGTCGAACTGCCATGTGCCCCGCGCATACGCCAATTGGCGGGCGCCGGGGAGGTTACCGACCTTGGGCCCCGGGCACACGTCCCGGTATGGGCTGGACGCACGACTACGGTGACACGGCACGCGACCGCCGCTCGATCGGCGGATCGGGCGCTCCCGAGCGGGGCGCCACGCAGGACCACGGCCACCCGCATCCCGAGGGGGGCGTGGGAATCTCGCGCATCCTCCGCCGCCGGGCCCGCTGGGTATCGGCGCGGCTGCGTCACACCCGTACCTAGGGAGTACCGAGGGCGGGTCCCGCGGCCGTGAGGTCCGCGGGACCCGCCCTCGGGCGCTGTCCGGGCACGCTGTGGGCACGGTGCAGGCGTGTTCCGGGCGCGTCCCGTGCTGCCCCGGCAGGGGCGCGGCCCCGGCCGCGGGCCCGTGGCCACGGCGCCGGGGCCCGGCCCGCTAGAGGGCGCAGCCCTGGCTGTCGACCTGCTGGTTGGCCGCGCGGCCCCGGGTGATGTCCTCCTGGATCTCGTCGACCGTCAGCGCGTAGCCGGTGTTGGCGTCGTCGAGGGACCGGGCGAAGATCACGCCGTAGACCTTGCCGTCCTCGGTGAGCAGCGGGCCGCCGGAGTTGCCCTGACGGACCGTCGCGTACAGCGAGTAGACGTCCCTGCGCACCTCGCCGCGACGGTAGATGTCGGGACCGTCGGCGGTGATCCGGCCGCGCACGCGGGCCGAGCGCACGTCGTACGCGCCGTTCTCCGGGAAGCCGGCCACGATGGCGTTGTCGCCGCTGCGGGCGTCCCGGTCGGTGAACTCCAGCGGCCTGGCGTCCAGGTCCGGCACGTCGAGGACCGCGATGTCGCGCGCCCAGTCGTAGAGCACGACCTTGGCGTCGTAGAGCTTGCCCTCGCCGCCTATCTGCACGGTGGGCTCGTCGACGCCGCCCACGACATGGGCGTTGGTCATGACCCGGCGCTCGGCGAACACGAAGCCGGTGCCTTCGAGGACCTTGCCGCAGCTCGGGGCGGTCCCGACGACCTTGACGATGGAGCGCTGGGCGCGCTCGGCGACCGGGCTGCCGGCGAGCGCCGGGTCCGGCGGCCGCACCTCGGTGATGGGCTCGTTGGCGAAGGGGTTGAAGACCTGCGGGAAGCCGTTCTGGGCGAGCGTGGAGGTGAAGTCGCTGAACCAGCGGGACGCCTGATCGGGCATCACCTCCTCGACGCCCAGCAGCACCTTGGAGTTGCGGACCTGCTTGGCCCACGTGGGCACGGCGGTCAGGGCCAGGGCGGAACCGAGCAGCCAGGCGACCAGCAGCATCGCGACCACGTTGACCAGGGCGCCGCCGGTGGCGTCCAGGGCGCGTGCGGGAGTCCAGGTGATGTGCCGGCGCAGCTTGTTGCCGAGATGGGTGGTGAACGCCTGGCCGACGGAGGCGCTGACGATGACCACCATCACGAAGATGACCGTCGCGGTCGTGGTGACCTGGCTGTGATCGGTCAGCTGGTTCCAGATGACCGGCAGCAGCAGGACGGCGACGAGACCGCCGCCGAGGAACCCGATCACCGAGAGGATGCCGACGACGAATCCCTGGCGGTAACCGATGATCGCGAACCACACGGCGGCGAGCAGCAACAGGATGTCCAGCACGTTCACCGTCAATAGCCTCGCAGATTCGTCTTCGGTCGCCCCGGGGTCAGCCTGTCATGACCTCCAGTCGAGCGGGACCCGCTTGGACCGGTCCCAGGGGCGCTCCCAGCCCGCGTAATGCAGGATCCGGTCGATCACTCCGGCCGTGAAACCCCAGACCAGGGCCGATTCGACCAGGAATGCGGGGCCCGCGTGACCGCGGGGGTGGACGGCGGTCGCGCGGTTGGCGGGGTCCGTGAGATCCACCACGGGGACGGTGAAGACCCGGGCGGTCTCGGCGGGGTCGACGACACCGATGGGGCTGGGTTCGCGCCACCAGCCGAGCACGGGGGTCACGACGAAGCCGCTGACGGGGATGTAGAGGCGGGGCAGCACGCCGAACAGCTGGACGCCGGCCGGGTCGAGTCCCGTCTCCTCCTGTGCCTCGCGCAGCGCGGCCCGCAGCGGCCCGCTCCCGGCAGGGTCGCCGTCCTCGGGGTCCAGAGCGCCGCCGGGGAAGGAGGGCTGTCCGGCGTGGGAGCGGAGGCTGCCGGAACGCTCCATCAGCAGCAGCTCGGGGCCGCGCGCCCCCTCGCCGAAGAGCACGAGCACGGCGGACTGCCGCCCGGCGCCGTCCTCGGGCGGGAGGAAGCGGCTCAGCTGCTCGGGCGCGACCGTGCGGGCCGCCCGGTCGACGGGCTCCAGCCAGTCGGGCAGCCCGTGCCGGTCGAGCAGTCCGCCCGCTCCGTAGGTCTCTTCGTCAGTGCGCGTCATCGGCACCCCCGTGTTTCACAACGCGGCCGGAGTGTGGGTTCGTTCCCCGGGGGCTCCGGGGGCGGTGGGTGTCCTCACGAGCTCGCGCCCAGCGGGGGTGCGGGGCGGCCGGGGTAGTCCGGGGGCGGGTTGAGCCGCTGGCCCGGGAAGCCGCCCTTCTCGTACTTCAGGAGCTTCTTCGCCTTCTCCGGGTCCGTCTCGCCCTCCCCGTAGGCGGGGCAGAGGTGGGTGATCGGGCAGGCGCCGCACGCGGGCTTGCGGGCGTGGCAGATGCGGCGGCCGTGGAAGATCACCCGATGGGAGAGCATCGTCCACTCGCTCTTCGGGAAGATCTCGGCGATCTCCGCCTCGATCTTGACCGGGTCCTCCTGCTCGGTCCACTTCCAGCGGCGTACCAGGCGCATGAAGTGGGTGTCGACGGTGATGCCGGGCACACCGAAGGCGTTGCCGAGGACCACGAAGGCGGTCTTCCTGCCGACTCCCGGCAGCTTGACCAGGTCCTCCAGGCGTCCGGGCACCTCGCCCCCGAAGTCGTCCCGGAGGGCGGTGGCGAGACCCATGATCGACTTGGTCTTGGCGCGGAAGAACCCGGTCGGCCGGATCAGCTCCTCGACCTCCTCGGGGACGGCGGCGGCCAGGTCCTCGGGGGTCGGGTACTTCGCGAAGAGCGCGGGGGTGGTCTGGTTGACCCGCAGGTCGGTGGTCTGGGCGGACAGGACCGTGGCGACCAGGAGCTCGAAGGGGTTGCGGAAGTCGAGCTCGGGGTGGGCGTACGGATAGACCTCGGCGAGCTCGCGGTTGATCTTCCGGGCGCGCCGCACCATGGCGAGGCGGGACTCGGGCCTGGCCTTGACCGCGGGCCTGGTCTTGGCCGCGGCCCTGGCCTTGCCCGCAGGCCCGGTCTTGGCCGTGGGCCCGCCCTCGGCCGTGGGCTGCCCGGCCGGGGGCTTCTCGGCCGCCCTGTCCTCGCCCGGGGGCTTCTCGGCCGGGAGCTTCTCGGCCGGGAGCTTCTCGGCCGCCCCGCTCCGTGTGCGTTTCGTCACTTTCGTCTGTTTCGACACGCCGTGTTCGCCCACGGCGGAATTACTTTCGACCGGCACTCTTCCAGCCCCCTTGGCCTGTGCTCTCACCGGCGAGTTGGACACCCGGCCAGCCTAGGCGCCGTCACCGACATCCGCCCCGTTCCCACCGGATCGCGACCCAATCGGGCCCCTGACGTACGGAAAGGCCGTCCGGTGAGTCAAACTTGTTGTGATTGATCGCACTGAGGTCGACATAGGAGAGAACTCGTGGACGACGTTCTGCGACGTGCCCCGCTGTTCGCGGCGCTCGACGACGAGCAGGCCGCTGAGCTGCGTGCCTCGATGAGTGAGGCGACGCTTGCCCGTGGCGACGCGCTGTTCCACGAGGGCGACCCGGGCGACCGGCTCTACGTGGTCACCGAGGGCAAGGTGAAGCTGCACCGGACCTCGCCCGACGGCCGCGAGAACATGCTGGCGGTCCTCGGCCCCGGCGAGCTGATCGGCGAGCTGTCCCTCTTCGACCCGGGCCCGCGCACCGCCACCGCGACCGCGCTCACCGAGGTGAAGCTGCTCGGCCTCGGCCACGGCGACCTCCAGCCCTGGCTGAACGCCCGCCCCGAGGTGGCCAGCGCCCTGCTGCGCGCCGTCGCCCGCCGCCTGCGCAAGACCAACGACCAGATGTCCGACCTGGTCTTCTCCGACGTCCCGGGCCGTGTCGCCCGCGCGCTCCTCGACCTGTCGCGCCGCTTCGGCGTGCAGTCGGAGGAGGGCATCCACGTGGTGCACGACCTCACGCAGGAGGAGCTGGCCCAGCTCGTGGGCGCCTCCCGCGAGACGGTCAACAAGGCGCTCGCCGACTTCGCCCAGCGCGGCTGGCTGCGCCTGGAGGCCCGCGCCGTGATCCTCCTGGACGTGGAGCGCCTCGCGAAGCGCTCGCGCTGAGGCACCCCGCACAGCGCTGCCTCACACGGCTCGTACGTACGAGAAGGGGGCCGCCCGGTTCGACCGGGCGGCCCCCTTCCGTATCGGCTGCCGTCGGGACTAGCGCTTCGTGCCGTCCACGATCAGCGGGTTCGAGCCGCCGCCACCGCAGGGCACCGCGTAGACCGGGTTCTTCGCGGCGGCCTCCTTGTAGGCGTCGATGCACTGGTTCATCAGGACCTTGTCGGTCAGCGAGGCGTTGAGGATCTTGTTGGCACGGGCGATGCCCTCGGCCTCGATCCGGCGGCGGTCGGCCTCCGCCTTGGCCGTACGGGCGGCCTCCAGGGCCCGCTCGGTGGCCTGCTGCTGCTGGATCTTGCGGTCGATCTGGTCCTGCAGGGCCTCGGAGGGCTTCACGTTGCGCAGGTTGACGGTGGTGACGTCGATGCCGCGGGGGGCGAGGCGCTCCTTGATGAGTCCGGCGATCTCCGCGTTGATCTTCTCGCGGTCGGAGGCGTAGCCCTGCTCGCTCGTGTGGCGGGCGAAGACGTTGCGCACGATCTCACGGCTGTCCGGGTAGACCAGCCGCTGCTGGATGGCGTCCTCGCTGCCGGCCAGCTTGTAGAGCTCGACGGCCTTGGACGGGTGCACGGCCCACTTCACGGTGACCTCGGCGTACATCACGCCGCCCTGGGACGAGCGGACCTCCACCACGTCCTTGTCGGAGAGGTTCAGGTCTACGGGGCGCGTGGAGAAGGTCGTGACGCTGGTGAACGGCGACTTCAGGTGCATGCCGGAGGACATCGGCGTACCGACCTTGCCGAAGGCGACCGGCACGCCGACCTCGTACGCGCTGATCACGTACGTCATGCTCACGACCAGCGAGAACAGTCCGGCGAGCAGGGCGCCGACGGCACCGAGCTTGAGGCCGCGCGTGTCGTTCGCGCGGCCGACGAAGTAGAGCACCGCTGCCGCGATGACCAGCAGGATGGCTATGACGAACACGGGCTTCCCCCCGAGAGCTACGGCCAGATGTAAGCGGAGCGTAAGACACGTCTCGGGGCGCGAAGGTTCCCGGGTCCCTCGCGGAGGGCCCCGGGCCGGCGGACCGGCTCAGATCAGGCCGTGCTCCCTCAGGTACTCGAGCTGTGCCCGCACCGAGAGCTCGGCGGCCGGCCACAGCGAGCGGTCCACGTCCGCGTACACATGGGCCACGACCTCCGCGGCGGTCCGGTGGCCGTTCTCGACGGCCGTCTCCACCTGGGCGAGCCGGTGGGCGCGGTGCGCCAGGTAGAACTCCACGGCGCCCTGCGCGTCCTCCAGGACGGGTCCGTGCCCCGGCAGGACCGTGTGGACACCGTCGTCGACGGTGAGCGAACGCAGCCGCCGCAGCGAGTCCAGGTAGTCCCCGAGCCGCCCGTCCGGATGGGCCACGATCGTCGTGCCGCGCCCCAGGACGGTGTCCCCGGTCAGCACCGCCCGGTCGGCCGGCAGGTGGAAGGAGAGCGAGTCCGAGGTGTGCCCGGGTGTGGGGACGACCCGCAGTTCGAGCCCGCCGGTGGTGATCACGTCTCCCGCGGCGAGGCCCTCGTCGCCGAGCCGCAGCGCCGGGTCGAGCGCCCGCACCGAGGTGCGGGTCAGCTCCGCGAAGCGCACCGCTCCCTCGGCGTGGTCGGGGTGGCCATGGGTGAGCAGGGTGAGGCCGACCCGCTTGCCGAGCCGCTCGGCGGTCTCCACGACCCGCCGCAGATGGCCTTCGTCGAGCGGGCCCGGGTCGATGACGACGGCGAGGTCGGAGTCCGGTTCGGCGACGATCCAGGTGTTGGTGCCGTCCAGGGTCATCGCGGACGGGTTCGGCGCCAGGACGTTGACGGCGCGGGCGGTCGCGGGCCCGGAGACCACGGCCCCGCGCGGCTGCCCGGGGAGGGCGGCGGCGTCGCTCACGAGGCACCTCCCGGTTCTCCCACCGGCCCTGCGGACTTCCCCGGCTCCCCCGGTCCCGGCGACTCCCCCGGTCCGGGCGGCTCCGCCGACCCCACCGTCCCCGCCGGCTCCGCCGGGATGTGCTTGGTGAACTCGTCGTGTCCGGGCCAGCTCAGGATCACCGCGTCACCGTCGAGGCGCGCCTCGGCCAGTACGGGAGTCATGTCCTGGTCCGCGGCGGCGGCCAGGGCTTCCTCGGCGCTGCGGAACCGCTGGAGCGCACGCAGGGTCGAGATGGTCGGCGGCATCATCGTCAGCTCGCCGCGGTCGTAGCCGGCGGCCGCGTCCGCGGGGCGGATCCACACCGTGCGGTCGGCCTCGGTGGAGGCGTTCCGGGTGCGCTGGCCGGCCGGGAGGGCCGCCACGAAGAACCAGGTGTCGTAGCGCCGCGGCTCGAACTCGGGGGTGATCCAGCGGGCCCAGGCGCCCAGCAGGTCCGAGCGCAGCACCAGCCCGCGCCGGTCGAGGAAGTCGGCGAAGGACAGCTCGCGGGCGACCAGCGCCTCCCGGTCCTTCTCCCAGTCGTCGCCGGTCGTGTCGCCGACGACCGTGTCCGGCGTCTCCCCGGCGAGCAGGACGCCCGCCTCCTCGTACGTCTCGCGCACGGCGGCGCACACCACGGCCTGCGCCTGCGCCGGGTCGGTGAGCCCGAGCCGGGCGGCCCACGCCTCGCGGGAGGGGCCCGCCCAGCGCACCGGGTGCTCGTCGCGGGGATCGACCCCGCCGCCCGGGTAGGCGTACGCGCCGCCCGCGAAGGCCATGGAGGCGCGGCGGCGCAGCATGTGGACGAAGGGGCCGCCGCCCTCGGCCGCGTCGGACCTCCCGGACCCGGACCCGGACCTCGCGGCCCCGGACGTCCCGGACCCGGAGGTCCCGGCCCCGGCCCCCGCGGGGCCGGACTCGCCGGACCGCGTGGCCCCGGACGGCGTGGACCCGGACGACGTGGACCCGTCGGACTCGTCCCTCAGGAGCAGCACGGTGGCCGCCCGCTTGGGAGTCGCGGGGACCAGCTCGCCCGCGGCGAGGGCACGGATGAGGTCGGGCCACTCCGGTGGGTACCACTGACCATTCGACTGACCATTCGGCATGGCCGGATGCTATGCGCAAGCATGGAAATGCACGAGGGCCGGTTTTCCAGCCTGTGGAAAACCGGCCCTGAGCCGTGCCGTGTGGTTGCCTGCCGGGCTCGGTGCGCGGCTCAGGCCTCCAGCTCGACCTGGATCTCGAGCTCGACCGGCGCGTCGAGCGGGAGGACGGTGACGCCGACGGCGCTGCGGGCGTGCACGCCCTTGTCGCCGAGGACGGCACCGAGCAGCTCGCTGGCGCCGTTGATGACGCCCGGCTGCCCGGTGAAGTCGGGGGCGGAGGCGACGAAGCCGACCACCTTCACGACCCGCTTGACGTTGTCCAGGTCACCGGCGATCGACTTCACGGCCGCCAGCGCGTTCAGCGCGCAGGTCGCGGCGAGCTGCTTGGCCTCCTCGGCCGTCACCTCGGCGCCGACCTTGCCGGTCACCGGCAGCTTGCCGGCCACCATCGGGAGCTGGCCCGAGGTGTACACGTACACGCCCGACCGCACCGCCGGCTGGTAGGCGGCGATCGGCGGCACGACGTCCGGCAGCGTCAGGCCCAGCTCGGCGAGCTTCGCCTCGACGGCTCCGGTCCCGCTCACGAGGACTTCTCCCGCTTCAGGTAGGCCACGAGCTGCTCGGGGTTGTTCGGCCCGGGCACGACCTGGACGAGCTCCCAGCCGTCCTCGCCCCAGGTGTCAAGAATCTGCTTCGTCGCGTGCACCAGCAGCGGCACAGTCGCGTACTCCCACTTGGTCATGAGCCGACTGTAGCCGCTGCCGGAGGGCGGTCCTCCGAGGCGGTCCCCGGGGCACCCCCTAGGTGACGGCGGGGGCGCATTGGGGGGCGCGTCCGGGGCGACCCTCTGATTGGGCCGGGCCGCCAGTGGTTAGGCTCGAAGGCGTGAGCAGGCTCCAGGTCGTCAGCGGCAAGGGCGGTACCGGTAAGACGACGGTCGCCGCCGCACTCGCGCTCGCCCTCGCGACCGAGGGCAAGCGGGCCCTCCTCGTCGAGGTCGAGGGCAGGCAGGGCATCGCGCAGCTCTTCGAGACGGAGGCGCTGCCGTACGAGGAGCGGAAGATCGCCGTCGCGCCGGGCGGCGGCGAGGTGTTCGCCCTGGCGATCGACGCCGAGCGCGCCCTCCTCGACTACCTCCAGATGTTCTACAAGCTGGGCAGCGCCGGCCGGGCGTTGAAGAAGCTCGGCGCGATCGATTTCGCGACGACGATAGCCCCGGGCGTCCGGGACGTGCTGCTGACCGGCAAGGCGTGCGAGGCGGTCCGCCGCCGCGAGAAGCACGGCGGCTTCACCTACGACTACGTGGTGATGGACGCGCCGCCGACGGGCCGGATCACCCGCTTCCTGAACGTCAACGACGAGGTGGCGGGCCTGGCGAGGATCGGCCCGATACACAACCAGGCCCAGGCGGTCATGCGCTTCCTGAAGTCTCCCGACACGGCGGTTCATCTGGTGACGCTGCTGGAGGAGATGCCGGTCCAGGAGACGGCGGACGGCATCGCCGAGCTGCGCGAGGCCGAACTGCCGGTCGGCCGCGCCATCGTGAACATGGTCCGCCCGCACGTCCTGGACGAGGCGGCGGTACGGGCCGCCTCCGGCGACCACCGGGAGGCCATCGCCGGGACGCTGGCGGCCGTCGGCATCAAGGGCGGCACGAAGCTGGTCGAGCCGCTGCTCGAACAGGCCGCGGAGCACGCCCAGCGGGTGGAGCTGGAGCGCGCCCAGCGGGAGGCGCTGGACGCCATCGGGGTGCCGACGTACGAGCTTCCCTTCCTGGGCGACGGGGCGGACATCGCCGGGCTGTACCGGCTGGCGAAGGAGCTGCGGAGGCAAGGGGTGGGCGCGTGACGGAGAAGACGGTGACGGGACGGACCGCGGCCGGGGGGCCCGGGGCTGCCGAGGGGGCCGGGCGAGTTCGGAGGGCCGAGGGAGCCGGGGCCGCCGAGGCAGCCGGGGCCGCCGAGGGGTCCGGGGCCGCCGAGGGAGCCGGGGGCTCGAACGGGCTCGACACCGTGCCCGTGCTGGAGCTGGACCCGCTGATCGACGACCCCTCCACCCGGATCATCGTGTGCTGCGGCGCCGGTGGGGTCGGCAAGACGACGACCGCGGCGGCCCTCGGCGTCCGCGCGGCCGAGCGCGGTCGTCGCGTCGTGGTCCTCACCATCGACCCGGCGCGCCGGCTCGCCCAGTCGATGGGCATCGATTCGCTGGACAACGTGCCGCGCAAGGTGGAGGGCATCAAGGGCTCCGACGGCGGGGAACTGCACGCGATGATGCTCGACATGAAGCGGACCTTCGACGAGATCGTCGAGGCGCACGCGGACGCCGAACGGGCCCGGGCGATCCTGGAGAACCCCTTCTACCAGTCCCTGTCGGCCGGCTTCGCCGGCACGCAGGAGTACATGGCGATGGAGAAGCTGGGCCAGCTGCGGGCCAGGGACGAGTGGGACCTGATCGTGGTCGACACGCCGCCGTCCCGCTCGGCGCTGGACTTCCTGGACGCGCCGAAGCGGCTGGGGTCCTTCCTGGACGGCACCTTCATCAAGCTGCTCATGGCACCGGCGAAGGTGGGCGGCCGGGCGGGGATGAAGTTCCTCAACGTCGGCATGTCGATGATGACGGGGACGCTGGGGAAGCTGCTGGGGGGTCAGTTCCTCAAGGACGTGCAGACCTTCGTGGCGGCGATGGACACGATGTTCGGCGGCTTCCGGACCCGCGCGGACGCCACGTACAGGCTGCTCCAGGCGCCGGGGACGGCCTTCCTCGTGGTCGCCACGCCGGAGCGGGACGCGCTGCGCGAGGCGGCGTACTTCGTGGAGCGGCTGGCCGCGGAGAAGATGCCGCTGGCCGGTCTCGTCCTCAACCGGGTCCACGGCAGTGGCGCCGCCCGGCTGTCGGCCGAGCGGGCGCGGGCCGCCGCGGAAAATCTTGACGAGGGCCGCATTGTGGATCAGGGGGGCGGGAAGACTGCTGGACGTGGCCCCCGGGCCACTTCCCCCGAGCAGTCGGACTCCGCGGCGAAACCCGCCGCAGACCTCGCCACCGCCGCCGTACCTGCCGGGTCCGAGGCTGCCCCCACAGCCGAAGCGGACACGGATGTCCAGCAACTGACCGCAGGACTGCTCCGCCTCCATGCCGAGCGGATGCAGGTGCTCGCTCGTGAACAGCGCACACGCGACCGCTTCACCGCCCTCCACCCCGAGGTGGCGGTCGCGGAAGTGGCCGCCCTGCCCGGCGATGTGCACGACCTCGCGGGGCTGCGGGCGATCGGTGACCGTCTGACGCTCGGTCGCCTGCCGTGAGGGACACGCCGCCGCGACACGCGTGACGGGCGACGTGACAGGCGCGAGCCGGGCACAGCCGGCCGGCCCCGGCCGGCGCAGCAGGTGAGCCGGCGTGTCTAGCCCGCCGCCGCGTAGGTCTCGTACGTCGCGTCGTCGTCCATCGCCACGGGCAGCAGGCCCGCTCCGCGCTCGTACTCCGTGCGCGCGGTCTCCAGGAGCCGCCGCCACGAGGTGACGGTCGGCCGCCGGCGCAGCAGGGCGCGTCGCTCGCGCTCCGTCATGCCGCCCCACACGCCGAATTCCACGCGGTTGTCGAGGGCGTCGGCGAGACACTCGGTCCGCACCGGACATCCGGTGCACACCGCCTTCGCCCGGTTCTGCGCCGCGCCCTGCACGAAAAGTTCATCCGGATCGGTAGTGCGGCAGGCCGCCTGCGCACTCCAGTCAGCTACCCAGCCCATACCGGCGCCGTCCTCTCCCGAATCGAGGCTCCCCCACGGCGGTAGCGGCATATTCACCGCTGCCAGTTGGGACGTTACGGAAGGTGGGGACAGCGCAACACCCCCTTCGGGCCCAATCTTGGATGGCCCGAACGGACTATGCGTGCGCGGGAGATCACCCAGGGGAGTGACCCCAGGACATCACGCGCATACCGGACATGAGCCGGATTCGGGCACGAAGTCACCGCGCTTCGGGGACACGGGAATTCATGCCGACGTCACGCACGGGTCTTGCTGCGGGACCCCACTGCTGTGACAGTTGGGAGCAGCTTAGGCCAAGGCATATACGTGTGTCCGGCGAATGAGAACGTAGGCTGCCCCCATGGCAAAGAAGCGCTCGGGCGGAGGTCTGACCGGGACCCAGCAGGCCGCCAAGTTCCTCGGGGTCAGTGTGCTCTCCGGAGCCGTGCTGGCGGGCATCGCCCTGCCCGCGGCCGGGGCGCTGGGGCTGGCGGCCAAGGGCACGGTCGAGGGGTTCGACGAGATCCCGTCCAACCTGAAGACGCCGCCGCTGAGTCAACGCACCACGATCCTCGACTCCGAGGGCGGCCACATCGCCACCGTGTACTCGCGCGACCGTAAGGTCGTGCCGCTGGAGAAGATCTCCCCGTACATGCAGAAGGCGATCGTCGCGATCGAGGACTCGCGTTTCTACGAGCACGGTGCGATCGACCTCAAGGGGGTGCTGCGCGCGATCAACCGCAACGCGCAGTCGGGCGGGGTCGCGCAGGGCGCGTCCACGCTCACCCAGCAGTACGTGAAGAACGTCTTCGTCGAGGAGGCGGGCGACGACCCCGAGAAGGTCGCCCAGGCCACCCAGCAGACCCTCGGCCGCAAGGTGCGCGAGCTGAAGTTCGCGATCCAGGTCGAGGAGGAGCTGGGCAAGAAGAAGATCCTGGAGAACTACCTCAACATCACGTTCTTCGGGCAGCAGGCCTACGGCATCGAGGCCGCCTCCCAGCGCTACTTCTCCAAGCCGGCCGCCGACCTCGGCCTGGAGGAGGCGGCGATGATGGCCGGCCTCGTCCAGTCGCCGAGCCGCTACGACCCGGTCAACGACATCCAGGAGGCCACCAAGCGCCGGAACGTCGTCCTCCAGCGCATGGCCGACGTCAAGGACATCAGCCAGGCGGAGGCGGACGCGGCGAAGGCCAAGCCGATCAAGCTGAAGGTGAAGTCGCCGCGGAACGGCTGCATCACCGCCGTGGACGGTGCCGGTTTCTTCTGCGACTACGTGCGCAAGACGATCCTCACCGACCCCGTCTTCGGCAAGACGGCCGAGGAGCGCCAGAAGCTGTGGAACCTGGGCGGTCTGACCATCCGGACCACCCTCGACCCGCGCGCCCAGGCCGCCGCCAACGAAGCCGCCGTCGCCAGGATCGACAAGGACGACAAGGTCGCCGCCGCGGTGGTCCAGGTCCAGCCCGGCTCCGGCAAGATCCTCTCGATGGGCCAGTCCCGCCCGTACGGCCTCGACCAGAAGCTGCACCAGACGACGCTGAACCTGTCCGTCGGCAAGAAGATGGGCGGCACGACGTACGGCTTCCAGGTCGGTTCGACGTTCAAGCCGATCACAGCCGCGGCGGCACTGGAGAAGGGCCTGAGCCCGGCGCAGTCCTTCACCACCGGCTACAAGATCTCCGTCCCCATGAGCTCCTACCGCACCTGCGCGGGCGGGCCGGCCGGCTCCGGCAACTGGGACCTGTCCAACGAGGTCGAGTCCGAGACCGGCACCTGGGACATGACCAGCGCGCTCGGCAAGTCCATCAACACCTACTTCGCGCAGCTGGAGCAGCTGACGGGCCTCTGCGAGACGGTGACGATGGCCCAGAAGATGGGCTACGAGCGGGAGCTCGGCAAGAAGCTGAAGGAACTCCCCTCCATCACCCTCGGCGGCCAGGAGTCCACCCCGCTGGACATGGCGGCGGTCTACGCGACCTTCGCCAACCGCGGCACGTACTGCACCCCCGTGGCCATCGAGTCGATCACGACGGCGGCCGGCCAGAAGCTGTCGGTCCCGCAGACCGAGTGCTCCCGGGCCATGAGCGAGCGGACCGCCGACATGGTCAACCAGATGCTCAAGGGCGTCGTCGAGGACGGCACGGGTACGAAGGCCGGTCTGAGCGACCGCGACAACGCGGGCAAGACGGGTACGACCAACGACCGCAAGGACGCCTGGTTCGTCGGCTACACGCCGAACCTGTCCACGGCGGTGTGGGTCGGTGACGACGTCGGCGAGAAGACCTCGATGTACGACATCACCATCGGCGGCCAGTACTACGACAAGGTCTGCGGTGGCTGTCTCCCGGGTCCGATCTGGAAGATCGCGATGACCGGGGCGCTCAACGCCTCCGAGACCCCCTCCTTCGTCCCGGTGAGCGTGCCGCGCGGTGCGGCTCCCGCGGACAAGGAGAAGGACAAGCGCCCGGGCGCCGACAACAAGCCGGGCGGCCGGCAGCCGGGCACCACGCTCCCGGGTGGGATCGTGATCCCGCCGGACCTGATCGGCGGTACGCACGGCCGTGGCGGCGGCCGTGGGGGCGGCGGAGGCGGCGGAGGCGGCGGCAACGACTGACGCCGGTCTCCCGCGCGGAGCTCGTACGTGAGAAGGCGCCCCACCCGGTCTCGGGTGGGGCGCCTTCGTCGTACGTACGGAAGGGAAGGGAAGGGGAGGTAAGGGAATGGCCGGGCCGCCACGGTAGGGCCGGTGCCGTGCCGCGGGTCACGGGGCTCCCTGGGCGCCCCTCCCGTCCGAGTCCGCCGCTGCGGGAACCGCGCGGTCGGGCCGGTCAGCCGCCCGCGAGGAGCTTCTTCACGGCGGCGGCGACCCGGCCGCCCTCCGCCTGGCCGGCGACCTTCGGATTGACGATCTTCATGACGGCACCCATGGCGCGCGGCCCCTCCGCCCCGGCGGCCCTGGCCTCCTCGACGGCGGCGGCGACGATGCCCTCGAGCTCCTCGTCGGTCAGCTGCTTCGGCAGGTACGCGTCGAGGATCTCGCCCTCCGCGCGCTCGCGTTCGGCCTGCTCGCCGCGACCGCCCTGGGCGAAGGCGTCCGCGGCCTCGCGGCGCTTCTTCGCCTCCTTGGCGATCACCTTCTGCACCTCGTCGTCGGAGAGCTCGCGCTTGGTCTTGCCCGCGACCTCCTCCTTCGTGATGGCGGCGATGGTCAGCCGCAGGGTCGAGGAGCGCAGCTCGTCGCGCTCCTTGATCGCGGCGTTGAGGTCGTCCTGAAGCTTGGCCTTGAGCGTGGTCATGGGCTCAAGTGTGTCAGGGCCGGGCCGTACCGTCCGCACATTTACGCGGCCGGGGTCTGCGACGATAGGGCGATGCGCGCACGGTACGGGATCCCCCTGAAGATCACGGCCGGCCTCACCGCGACGGCGGCGGCCGGACTCGTCTACGCGGCGGGCTTCGAAGCCCGCTCGTTCCGACTCCGCCGGGTGACGGTCCCGGTGCTCCCCCGGGGCATGCGTGACCTGCGGGTCCTCCAGGTCTCGGACATCCACATGGTCAGCGGCCAGCGCAAGAAGCGCGCCTGGCTCCAGTCCCTCGCCGGGCTCCGCCCCGACTTCGTGGTCAACACCGGTGACAACCTCTCCGACACGGAAGCGGTGCCCGAGGTGCTCGACGCGCTCGGGCCGCTGATGGAGTTCCCGGGCGTGTACGTCTTCGGCTCCAACGACTACTACGGGCCGCGGCTGCGCAACCCCGGCCGCTACCTGCTGGAGAAGGTGCAGGGCCGGCACGGCCTCAACGGCAACCCGCCGGTGAAGGGGGCCGTCCACAACCCGTGGGAGGGCATGCGGGACGCCTTCGACGCGGCGGGCTGGGTGAACCTGACCAACGCCCGCGGCCGCCTGAAGCTGCCCGACCTGGACCTCGCCTTCACCGGCATCGACGACCCGCACATCAAGCGGGACCGTTACGAGCGGGTCGCGGGCGGCCCCGACCCGGACGCCGACTTCACGATGGGCGTGGTCCACGCGCCGTACCTGCGGGCCCTGGACGCGTTCACGGCGGACGGCTACGACCTGATCCTGGCCGGCCACACCCACGGCGGGCAGCTGTGCATCCCCTTCTACGGGGCCCTGGTCACCAACTGCGACCTGGACACCGACCGTGTGAAGGGCCTCTCCACCCACACGGCCGGCGGCCACACCTCGTACCTCCACGTCTCCGCCGGCTGCGGCACCAACCGCTACACCCCGGTCCGCTTCGCGTGCCCCCCGGAGGCGACCCTCCTCACCCTGACGGCACGGGACTGAGCACCGTCCGGGCGCGGGCGGGCACGTACGGTGATGTCATGCCGACCCGCCCGCATCCCGTCGTGCCCGCCGTCTTCCGTTGCCTGATCGCGCTGGCCGCGGCGACCGGCATCGTGATCGAGTGCGTCGAGGGCGACCCCCGGGTCGTCTTCAGCTTCTTCACGATCTGGTCGAACACCGCCGTCGCGGTGGTCCTGGGCCTCGGTGCCGTCCGCGCCGGGCGGCGTCAGCCGGCGCTGCCGCCGTTGTGGACGGGCGGGGTGCTGCTCTGCATCCTGGTGGTCGGACTCGTCTTCCACCTGGTCCTGGACAACAGGGCGAGCGGGTTCAACCAGGCCGCGGAGATCGCCCGCCTCACCGGCGCCAGGGCCGTCGCCAACCAGCTCCTGCACACCGTCACCCCGATCGGCGTGCTCCTCGACTGGCTCCTGTTCACCGCCCCCGGCACCCTGCGCCCGCGCCACGCCGCCCAGTGGCTCGCCGCGCCCGGGGCGTACCTGGTCTTCGCCCTGACCCGGGGCGCCCTGGTCTCCCCCGACACGCCCGCCCGCTACCCGTACCCCTTCCTCGACGTCACCGCCCACGGCTACCTCGGCGTCCTCACCCATGCCCTCGTCCTGGGCCTCGGCTTCTGGGCCCTGGGCCTCGCGCTCGTGGCCGTGGACCGCTTCCGACCTGCGGTGGCGCGGCGCGAAAACCGGATTTCGTCTCTGGGCGCGGGTGGGCTAAAGTAATCGATGTCGCCGCGACGTGAAGAGCAGAGCAGCGACATCGGGGTGTAGCGCAGCTTGGCAGCGCGCTTCGTTCGGGACGAAGAGGTCGTGGGTTCAAATCCCGCCACCCCGACAGCCGAAACACCAGGTGAGGCACCTAGGAACGTTCCTAGGTGCCTCACCTGTTTTCGTGTGCCTGTCCGTCTGCGTGACCACCGCTTCTCGCGTGTCTACGGCCGCTGCGGGTGGGCGCGACGATTCCGTCCGTGACCAGGGTGCTGGTCTGGATCACGGGCCGCCCCCGTCGACCGGCCGGGACGATCCCGATCACGGTCGGCACCGCGACGACGAGGACGAACCGCCTCGGCACGGCCGTCGAGCCCGCGGTCGGGGTGCCGGCCGGCTTCTCGCCGCCTCGCGGCCTGCCGTGCTCCCCCGGGAGGCCCGCCGACGCCGGGCGTCCGTGCCGGATCGCCGGCGGTTCCGGCCCGACGCAAGAAGGCTTCAAAAACCGCTCTACGATGGGGCGTCCAAGGGAAGGGTGGGTCTTCAGGTGCTGGTCGCGGACCGATATCGGCTCCATGTGTGCGTCGGGCGTGGCGGCATGGGCGAGGTGTGGCGGGCGACCGACGAAGTGCTCGGCCGTGATGTCGCCGTGAAGCTGATGCTGGGTCAGGACCATGATCCGTCGGCGGCCGACCGGTTCCGGATGGAGGCCCAGACCGCGGCGCGGCTCAGCCACCCGCATGTGGTCGGCGTCTTCGACTTCGGTACGTGGGACGGAAAGCTGTTCCTCGTCATGGAGTTCGTCGACGGCGACAGCCTGGCCGGCGACCGGAACAGGCCCACGGTGCTGACCGCCGAGCAGGTCGCGACGGTGGCCGCGCACGCGGCGGCCGGGCTCGCCGCCGCCCACAAGCAGGGCGTGGTGCACCGTGACATCAAGCCCGGCAACCTCCTGATGGACGCCGACGGCACCGTGAAACTGGCCGACTTCGGCATCGCGCGGTTCGTCGACGACCCCTCGGCCGGGCTCACCACCACCGGGCAGATCGTGGGCACGGGGCTCTACCTCGCGCCCGAGCGGGCGCTCGGACAGCCCGCCTCCCCCGCGTCCGACGTGTACTCGCTCGGCTGCGTGCTCTACCAACTGCTCACCGGTCAGCCGCCGTTCCGCGCCGACACCGCCACCGCGCTGCTCTACCAGCACATCGACACCCCGCCGGCGCCGCCGCGGCAGCTCGGGGTGCCGATACCGGCCGCGTTCGAGGGGTTCCTGCTGTCGCTGCTGGCCAAGCAGCCCGAGCAGCGGCCCGGCGCGCAGGTCATCGCCGACTGGTTCGCCTCCGGGGCCTGGCGGGACCGCCCCATGCCGCTGCCCCAGGCCGTACCGCAGGGCGCGCCCCACCCGGCGCCGCAGATGGTTCCCCAGGCGGCACCGCAGCCGGGTCCGCACACCGCTGCCCATACCCGGCCGCACGCCGCACCCCATGCCGTACCCCATGCCGCGCCGCACGCCGCACCCCCCGGCATCCCCCACGGGATTCCGCAGCAGCGCGGCTCCGCGCCCACGGGAGCGCCCGCGCCCGCGGCGGCGCGAGGGGTCCGGCGGGCCCAGGCGCCCGCCGAGAACCCGCTGGCCGCGATCTCGCGGCGGCGGCCGCGCAGGACCGCCGCCGTCGCCGGGGCCGTCGCCTTCGTCGTCTTCCTGCTGATCGGGATGGCCTGGCTCAGCTGACCGCCCGGGTCGGCCGACGTGACGGGCGCCCGGGCCGGCCGACGTGACGGGCGTCCGGCCTCAGTAGGCGCGGGGGGCCATCACATGGCCTTCCTGCTCCTCGGGGCCGAGCAGCAGACAGCGCGGCATGCCCGGGCCCGGGGTCGCGCGGACGGCAACGAGGGTCGGCGGCTCCGTCGGCAGCTCGACGTGGACGGTGACCGGCCGGTCGGCGTGGCTCGTGGCATGGCCCGTCTCCTTGCCGTCGACGAGGACCTCGACCACCGGCGTGTGGCCGGTCTGGACGGTGGCGCTGACCGAGTGGCCGCGGTAGTCGATGTGGAAGTGGTGTCGTGCTCTCATGACGTCGCCTCCGGGCCCTCTGGCCGCCGCACCTGAGCACGCTCCCGCATGCCGTCTCCGCCGACGCGTCCGCACAGGGCGTCCCCTTCAGCGTAGGACGCCGGGGAGTGTCCGACACGCGGTGGTGTTCCGGGGGCCTCCGCCCGGAGCACCGTCCCTGGCGCCGGAGGTCCGTGGGGAGCGGTCCCGTAGGGCGGGCCGTCACGCCAGGACGTACGCGAGGCAGCCCATCAGCACCAGGCCCAGGCAGATGCCCAGGTTCACCGCCCGGTACTCCAGGAAGACCGCCGCGAACTCGCGGATGGTCGCGCTCGGCCAGAAGTACGCGGCGGTCGGCGAGCCGACCACCTGGCCGTTCACGCCCGCCTTGCGTGCCATCAGGGCGGCCCGGAAGGCGTGGAAGTTGTTGGTGACGATCACGCACTCCGAGCCGGGCCGCTCGGCCTCCATGAGGGCCTTGCTGAACAGCATGTTCTCCTCTGTGGTGCGCGAGCGGTCCTCGCGCAGGATCCGGTCGGCCGGGAAACCGCGTTCCACCAGGTAGTCGGCCATCGCGTGCGACTCGGCCAGCTCCTCGTCGGGGCCGCGGCCGCCCGAGGTGACCAGCACCGGGATGCGGTCCACCTCCCGGCGCTCGGCCAGCGTCTCGTACACCTGCCGGCCCCGCTCCAGGCGGCTGGCGAGCAGCGGCGGCACGTGGCGGCCGCCTGTCAGGCCGGAGCCGAGGACGACGACCCAGTCGGCGTCGCGGCGGATGCGCATGCGGCCGTAGAGGAAGGCGTAGCCGACGAAGCAGAGGAAGAGGAAGGAGACGTAGCCGAGGACCATCAGCAGGGTGCCGACGACGATGGCGAGCGTCTTGGACTGGGAGACGACGGCGGCGGTCATCAGGGCCATGACGCCGAGGATGCCGAGCCCGGCGAGCAGCGAGAGCAGGTTGGCGGGGCGCACGCCCTCCTTGCGGACCATCTGGACGCCGTTGGCGCACAGCAGCCCGGCGAGCGCGACCGGGCCGAGGGCGAGCACGAGCAGCACGACGACCATGACCGTGACGGCGACGCCGCGCGGGGCGCCCTGGAGGCCGGCGAGCAGGCCGAGGCAGAGGAAGGTGACGGCGAGGCCGAGATGGACCGCGTTGCTGAAGCGCCGCCGGTCGCGCAGCACACCGGCCCCGAAGAGGGCGAGGAAGACGGCGGCCACGACGTAGGCGAACATGACGTCATCGTAGACACCGCCGCCGACAACCGGCCCTGCCGCGGGGGGAGATGAAGCGAGGCGGGGGCGGACGAGGCCGACGAGGCCGACGAGGCCGACGAGGCCGACGAGGCAGTGTTTGGCGGGGGAGGCAGGGGCCCCGGGGGCCGGGCCGACGGGGGCGACGGCGGGGGCGGAGGGCGGCGGGGGCGACGGGGGCGGGGGCGGGGGCGGAGAACGAACTGAAGGAGCGGCGGGGATCCCCCGTGATGCGCGACGACGTGGAGGACGGCGCCCCGCCGCAGCGTTCGGCGGTCGATCCGGCGGGCGGGCGGTGATCAGGCCGAACCGCTCGGAGCGCCGGGCGTGACGCCTCGACCGGCCGGCCGGCCGGAGTTATCCACAGGTTGCGGGCATGGCGACCGCATTGTCGGGCGGGCGGCGCATGATGGCTCCATGACTGAGAGCAAGGACGAGAGCACGGCGGACGGCGGGTCGGCATTCGAGGGGTTCGCGGACGCGCCGCCGTGGGAGCAGCGGTTCCGCGCGCCGCGGGTGTCGCTGCCGGAGTGGGCCGAGGAGGCACCGGACCGTTCGCTGTTCGTGTCGAACGCGACGGGGACGTACGAGCTGTACGCGTGGGACCGGGCGACCGGCCGGCAGCGGCAGGTCACCGACCGGCCGAACGGGACGACGGACGGCACGCTGAGCCCGGACGGCCGGTGGATCTGGTGGTTCAAGGACAGCGACGGTGACGAGTTCGGGGTGTGGATGCGCCAGCCGTTCGACGGCGGCGAGGACGAGCCCGCCGTGCCGGGTCTCGCGCCTTCCTACCCGGCGGGCCTCGCCCTCGGCCGGGACGGCACAGTCGTGGTGGGCCGCTCGACCGACGAGGACGGGTCGACGGTGCATCTGCTGCGGCCGGGCGCGAAGGAGCCGGTGGAGATCTACCGGCACCGGCAGTCGGCCGGGGTCGGCGACCTGTCGTACGACTCGGGCCTGATCGCCGTCGAGCACACCGAGCACGGCGACGCGATGCACTCGGCGATCCGGGTGCTGCGCACGGCGGACGCGTCGGTGGTGGCCGAGCTGGACGACACCAAGGGCGGCACGGAGGAGCTGGGCCTGAGCGTCCTCGGCTTCGCCCCGGTGGCCGGGGAGACGCTGCTGCTCGTGGGGCACCAGCGGCGCGGCCGCTGGGAGCCGATGCTGTGGGACGTGGCCACGGGCACGGAGACCGATCTGCGGCTCGACCTGCCCGGCGACGTGTCGGCCGAGTGGTATCCGGACGGCTCGGGGCTGCTGATCGTGCACAGCTTCGAGGCGCGCAGCGAGCTGTGGCGGTACGAGATCGCCACCGGCGCCCTGGTCCGGGTGGAGACCCCGGCCGGTTCGGTGTCGAGCGCGACGGCCCGCCCCGACGGCTCCGTGGAGTACCTGTGGTCCTCGGCCGCCCATCCGCCGGTGGTGCGGTCCACGGACGGCTCGGTCGTGCTCGACCCTCCGGGCCCCGAGGCGCCTCCTTCGGTGCCGGTGGAGGACGTGTGGGTGGAGGGGCCGGGTGGACGGGTGCACGCCCTGGTGCAGCGCCCGGCACAGGGCGAGGGCCCGTTCCCGACCGTCTTCGAGGTGCACGGCGGTCCGGCGTGGCACGACAGCGACGCCTTCGCCTCCGGCCCGGCCGCCTGGGTCGACCACGGCTACGCGGTGGTGCGGGTGAACTACCGCGGCTCCACCGGATACGGCCGGGAGTGGACGGACGCGCTCAAGCACCGGGTCGGGCTGATCGAGCTGGAGGACATCGCCGCGGTCCGCGAGTGGGCGGTGGACAGCGGGCTCGCCGACCCGGAGCGGCTGGTCCTGGCCGGCGGCTCCTGGGGCGGCTATCTCACCCTGCTCGGCCTCGGCACCCAACCGGACGCCTGGGCGGTCGGCCTGGCCGCCGTGCCCGTCGCCGACTACGTGGCGGCGTACGAGGACGAGATGGAGGCCCTGAAGGCCCTGGACCGCACCCTGCTCGGCGGCTCGCCCGAGGAGGTCCCCGAGCGGTTCGCCGCCTCCTCGCCGCTGACGTACGTGGACGCGGTGAAGGCTCCGGTGCACATCTCGGCCGGTGTGAACGACCCGCGCTGCCCGATCCGGCAGATCGACAACTACGTCGACCGGCTGGCCGCCCGCGGCGCGGTGCACGAGGTGTACCGGTACGACGCGGGGCACGGCTCGCTGGTGGTCGACGAGCGGATCAAGCAGGTCGCCCTCGACCTGGACTTCGCGTCCCGTCACCTGGGGACGCCGGCGCCGCAGGGGACCCGGAAGGAGGTGGGCTGAGCGGTCTTGCGTACCGTGGGAGCGTGTACCGGTTCCTGAGAACGCCCCGCTGGTGGGGGATCAACGTCTTCGTCCTCCTCGCCATCCCGTTCTGCCTGTTCATGGGGACCTGGCAGATGGGCAAGTTCGAGGACCGCGTCGACTCCCACCGGGAGGCGGAGCGGCGGCCCGATCCTTCGACCCGGGCGGCCGAGGCCCTGGACGCGCTGCTGCCGGTGGACAAGGAGACCTCGGGGCGGATCGCGCGGGCCAGCGGGCGGTACGGGGAGCAGTTCCTGGTCCCGGACCGTGATCTGGACGGCCGCTCCGGCTCGTACGTGCTGACGCTCCTGAGGACGGACGGCGGCAAGGCGCTGCCCGTGGTCCGCGGCTGGCTCCCGTCGGGCGGCGAGGCCCCGGCCCCGCCGCCGGGCGAGGTCACCGTGACGGGCGCGCTCCAGGCCTCGGAGAACGCCGGTACGAAGGGGGTCCGCGCGGCGGGCGGTCTGCCCGAGGGGCAGCTCGGCATGATCAGCGCCGCGTCCCTGGTGAACGTGGTGTCGTACGACGTCTACGACGCCTGGATCACCCTGACGGACTCGCCGGCCGGGCTCACCCCGGTGCCGGCGGCGGCCGCCGCTGGCACCGGCCTCGACGTGAAGGCGTTCCAGAACCTGGGCTACACGGCCGAGTGGTTCGTCTTCGCCGGCTTCGTGGTCTTCATGTGGTTCCGGCTGCTCCGCCGCGAGGTGGAGGCTTCCCGGGACGCCGCCCTCGGGCTCTAGCCGCGCCCTCCGGTTCTCCCCCGGGCTCTGCCCCCGGGGCTTTCTCCCGGGCTCGGCCCTCGGGGCTCCTTACCGGGCTCTCCCTTCGGGGCTTTCTCCCGAGCTCTGCCCTCGGGGCTTCCCGGGCTCTGCCCCGGTGCTCTGGTGCCGGGGCGTGCGGGCGGTCCTCGCTCAGGAGGCGTCCAGGACCCCGGTTCGGTAGAGGGTGCCCGCGCACGCGTTCGGGATGGTGGCCGCCGCGACCGGGCTGCCGGGGTCGGCGGTGTGGGTCACCTCGATGCTGCCGTCCGCCGGGGTGCCGTCCGTGCCGAGCTGGGTGGAGACCGTGCCGTCGTCGGGACTCGTGCCCGTGGAGCCGGTGGCGCCGCCGCTCGACGGCGAGCCGCCGTCCGGTGTGGGGGTCGGGGTCGGCGTCGGGTTGGGGCCCGTGGTGGGGCAGGTCTCGCTGGGCACCCAGGCGAAGCGGACCTCGTAGGCGTTGTCGGGGGTGAGCAGCAGCGAGGGCGACTCCTGCGAGGGGTCGGGCAGACCGCTCGCGGCGTCGCCGGGGGTGTGCTCGACGACCGTGATCTTCGACTGGTCGGCCGCGCCCCGTGCCTCGAAGCCGAACCGTCCGTCGCCGCCGACGCGACAGTCGCGGCCGGAGACGTTGGCGATGCGGAAGGTGCCGTAGACCTTGCCGGTGGAGTCGGGGGCGCCCGTCGTCGCGGAGCTCACGGCCAGTTGGTCGGCCGCGCAGACCGGCCGCTCGTCCGAGGAGCCGGACGGGGCGGTGCTGCCGCCGTCGCCGCCACCGCCGGGGCCGTCCGACGGCGCGGTGGGCCGTCCGGCGCCCTCGGCCTCGCCCTCGCTGGGCTCGGCCGTGCCGGACGGCGGGCCGGCGCTCTTCTGCCCGCCCTCGATGCCGGTCTCCGTGCCGGTGCCGCCCTGGGCCTGCTCGCCGTGCCCGGCGTTGACCGGCTGGTCGGCGGAGATCCCGCCGGACGAGGCCACGTGCACCAGGGCCGGGACGGCCGTGCCGACCAGGACGATCGCGGCGGCCATGCCGACCACGGCCTGCCGCTTGCGGGCGCGGCGGGCGGGCACGGCACGGCGGAGGTGGTCGAGCGCGCCCTCGGAGGGCTCGAGCCCGGCCACCGCGCCCTGGAACAGCCGCCGCAGCGCCAGCTCGTCGGGCGTGCCGTTCTCCGGCGCGTCGCCCGGCGCTTCGTTCACCATCCCGCGTCCACTCAGGTCGTCCTGGTCGTCGCCGCGCCGATCGTCCTGATCGCCCCGGCCGTGCTCGTCGTGCTCGTGGGGCTCGCGCGCCCCAAGGGGTTCGTGGGGCCCGACGTGCCCCTGTGGCCCGCGCGGCTCGTGTGGCTCGTGCACCTCGTGCGGTTCGGCGTGCCCACCAGGCCCCTCGTGCCCACCAGACCCACCAGACCCCGCGTGCCCACCAGGCCCACCAGGGCCCGCGTGCCCACCCGGTCCGTGCCCACCAGGCCCGCGCTCGCCACGCTCGCCGCGCCCACCGTACTCGCCGTACTCGCCGTACTCGCCGTGCTCGTCGCGTCCGTCCCGCTCGGGGCGTTCGCCGCCCTCGCCGTACCCGAGGCGCTCTCCCCGCTCGCCCCGCTCCGGTCGCTCGCCCAGCGGCCCGCTCATGACGTGGCCTCCATGGCTATGCGCAGCGCCGCGATGCCACGGGAGCCGTACGCCTTGACCGAGCCCAGCGAGATGCCGAGGGTCTCGGCGACCTGGGCCTCCGTCATGTCGGCGAAGTACCGCAGCACCAGGACCTCGCGCTGCCGCCGCTGGAGTCCGCGCATCGCCTTGATGAGCGCGTCCCGCTCCAGCTGGTCGTAGGCGCCCTCCTCGGCGGAGGCCATGTCGGGCATGGGCTTGGAGAGCAGCTTGAGGCCGAGGATGCGCCGGCGCAGCGCGGAGCGCGAGAGGTTGACGACGGTCTGCCGCAGGTAGGCCAGGGTCTTCTCGGGGTCGCGCACCCGGTTGCGCGCCGAGTGGACGCGGATGAACGCCTCCTGCACGACGTCCTCGCAGGAGGCGGTGTCGTCGAGGAGGAGCGCGGCGAGACCGAGCAGCGAGCGGTAGTGGGCGCGATAGGTCTCGGTGAGGTGGTCGACGGTGGTACCGGCAGCCATCGTCTCGTCAGCGCCCTCGCGGGGCGACGGAATGCCGCTCACGGCGGCCGGACGGGTCCTGAGGGGCATGGGCGCGATCACCGGCATGCCGCTGACCGGGCGCGGCCGCCGAAGCGGGCGCACCGCGGTGCCGTGCAGCGGGATGACCGCCGCCATGTCGAGTACCTCTGCCACGCCTGTTGGACACGCTTCCCCCCGTCAGGGTTGTACGCGTACGCCACCGTTTTTGACGGTGCGTCGTTTGCCCTCATGCGTACCCGTTCTCCCCGATGCCCCGCTTGTGCGGCGTGCTCCACGACACATGCTCCTGGGTGCCCGCGAAGACGCTCCCGCCCGACCACTGGTTGCGGAAGGGGGGAAGAGCATCGTCGTCCAGGACATCTGACCTGATCAAGAGGCACCGGACGCCGATTTGCTCACAGGGCCTTCAAGGTCTTCACAGAGCCTACAAAGACGGCCGGTCAGGCGATGCCGATTTCCGGACACCCGACGAGCCCTCCGGCGCCGGGCCGCGAGGCGCCCTCGGGCACATCGGGTACATCGGGCACATCGGGCACAGTGGACCGTCGCGTTCACGAGCGGGCGGCTTCGCCCGCGATGCGCTCCGCGATCTGCACGGCGTTCAGCGCGGCTCCCTTGCGCAGGTTGTCCCCGCACACGAAGAACTCCAGGGCCCGTTCGTCGTCCATCGACCTGCGCACCCGCCCGACCCACGTCGGGTCGGTGCCCGCCACGTCCGCGGGCGTCGGGAAGTCGCCCGTGGCCGGGTCGTCGTACAGCACCACGCCGGGCGAGGTCGCCAGGATCTCGTGGGCGCGGGCGACGGTGACCGGCCGCTCGAAGCGGGCGTGCACGGAGGCGGAGTGTCCGGTCACGACGGGGACGCGGACGCAGGTGGCCGCGACGCGCAGCCCCGGCAGGTCCAGGATCCTGCGGGTCTCCTCACGGATGCCCAGCTCCTCCGAGGACCAGCCGTCCGCGGCGGGCACGCCCGACCAGGGCAGCACGTTGAGGGCGAGGGGGCCGGGGAAGGGACCGGTGTGGTCGCCGACCGCCCGCCGTACGTCTCCGGGGTGGGTGCCGAGCTCGCTGCCGGCGACCAGGGCCAGCTGCCGGCGCAGCGCTTCCGTGCCGGCGCCTCCGGCGGCGCTGGCGGCCTGCTGGGCGGTGACGACGAGCTCGGTGAGCCCGAACTCGGCGTGCAGGGCGCCCACGGCGACAATCAGCGCCAGGGTGGAGCAGCCGGGGCTCGCGACGATGCCGCGTGGCCGGATCCGTACGGCGTGCGGATTGATCTCGGGGACCACGAGCGGCACGTCCGGGTCGGCCCGGAACGCCGTCGAGGTGTCCACGACCACCGCGCCCTTGGCGGCGGCGATCGGCGCCCACTGGGCCGCCACGGCGTCGGGCACCAGGAAGAGGGCCAGGTCGACGCCCGTCAGCGCCTCCTCGCCGAGGGCGAGGACCTCGCACTCCTCCCCCCGTACGGCCAGCTTGCGGCCGGCCGAGCGGGGGGAGGCGAGGAGACGGATCTCGCCCCAGACGTCCGCGTGGTGCGTGAGCGCCTGGAGCAGCACCGCGCCGACGGCCCCGGTCGCTCCCACGACCGCGAGCGTCGGCCTGCGGCTCGTCAAGATGTCACCGAAGTCGTCACCACGAAGATGTCACCACGAAGTCGTCACCACGAAGATGTCACCACGAGGTCAGCGGCCGGTGCCGCCGTAGACGACGGCCTCGTCGGAGTCGCTGTCCAGGCCGAAGGCGGTGTGGACGGCGCGCACGGCCTCGTTGACGTCGTCGGCGCGGGTGACGACCGAGATGCGGATCTCGGAGGTGGAGATCAGCTCGATGTTGACGCCCGCGTCGGACAGCGCGCGGAAGAAGTCCGCGGTGACGCCCGGGTTGGTCTTCATTCCGGCGCCGACCAGGGAGATCTTGCCGATCTGGTCGTCGTAGCGCAGCGAGTCGAAGCCGATCGTGGCCTTCGTCTTCTCCAGGGCGTCGATGGCCTTGCGGCCCTCGGCCTTGGGGAGGGTGAAGGAGATGTCCGTCAGACCGGTGGAGGCGGCGGACACGTTCTGCACGATCATGTCGATGTTGATCTCGGCGTCCGCGACGGCCCGGAAGATCGCCGCGGCCTCGCCCGGCTTGTCCGGCACGCCGACGACGGTGATCTTCGCCTCGGAGGTGTCGTGGGCGACACCGGAGATGATGGCCTGCTCCACCTTGGAGTCCCCTGTCGGTTCGTTGCTGACCCACGTGCCCTGGAGCCCCGAGAAGGAGGAGCGGACGTGGATCGGGATGTTGTAGCGGCGTGCGTACTCGACGCACCGGTGCAGCAGCACCTTGGAGCCGGAGGCGGCGAGCTCCAGCATGTCCTCGAAGGAGATCCAGTCGATCTTCTTCGCCTTCTTCACCACGCGGGGGTCGGCGGTGAAGACGCCGTCGACGTCCGTGTAGATCTCGCAGACCTCGGCGTCGAGCGCGGCGGCCAGGGCGACGGCGGTCGTGTCGGAGCCGCCGCGGCCCAGGGTGGTGATGTCCTTCTTGTCGGCGGACACGCCCTGGAAGCCGGCGACAATGGCGATGTTGCCCTCGTCGAGCGCGGTCCGGATGCGGCCCGGCGTGACATCGATGATGCGCGCTTTGTTGTGGACCGAGTCGGTGATGACACCGGCCTGGCTGCCCGTGAACGACTGGGCCTCGTGACCCAGGTTTTTGATCGCCATGGCCAGAAGGGCCATGGAGATCCGCTCTCCGGCGGTCAGCAGCATGTCGAATTCACGCCCGGCCGGCATCGGCGATACCTGCTCGGCGAGATCGATCAACTCGTCCGTCGTGTCGCCCATCGCGGAAACCACGACGACCACCTGGTGGCCGTTCTTCTTGGCTTCCACGATCCGCTTGGCGACGCGCTTGATGCCTTCGGCATCGGCAACGGAGGAGCCTCCGTACTTCTGCACGACAAGGCCCACGTGCGCTCCTCGCTCAGTCCTTGCCACAGCTGGCACTGCGGTCGGTTCAGTCTAACGAGGGACCGAAAAACGCCACCGTGATATCAGATGGTGAGATTCAGCGTTCGAAGATCGGGACCGGGGTGGCCGTCCGCACCGCTGTGACCAGGACGGGAGGCTCGAAACACGCCCTTCACAAACGTCCGCCATACGAGACCACATTGGCGTGACCTGGACACCTTCCCTTCCCGGGTGCGAATCTCCCGCCATGCCTCATCCCTCCCGCCTCGCCGCCGCCGCAGCGGCCTTCGCGTTCGTCGCCCTCGCCGCGTCCGCCTGCGCGCCGCAGCCCGAGGCCGGCGGCTCCGGCCCGTCCGGTGCCGCGTCCGGCTCCGCCTCGGCCGCGGGCACTCCCGCGTCCTGCGCCCCGGACGCGCTGGCCACCAAGGCCAGGGGAAAGCTGACCGTCGGCACCGACACGCCCGCGTACGCGCCCTGGTTCCAGGACGACGACCCGGCCAACGGCAAGGGCTACGAGTCCGCCGTCGCGTACGCGGTCGCCCGCGAGCTCGGCTTCGCCAAGGAGGACGTGGTCTGGCAGAAGGTCGCCTTCAACAACGCCTTCGCCCCCGGCGAGAAGACCTTCGACTTCGACATCAACCAGGTCTCCGTCAACGAGGACCGCCGCAAGGCCGTGGACCTGTCCACCGGCTACTACGACGTCCGCCAGGCCGTCATCGCGCTGAAGGACTCCGAGGCGGCCAAGGCGACCACCCTCGCCGAACTCAAGGGCGCACGGCTCGGCGCGCAGGTCGGCACGACCAGCCTCGACGTCATCAACGAGCAGATCCAGCCGCGGCAGCGGCCGTCGGTCTTCCAGAAGAACGACCTGGCCAAGGCCGCGCTCAAGAACGGCCAGGTCGACGCGATCGTCGTGGACCTGCCCACCGCGTTCTACATCACCGGTGCCGAGGTCCCCGAGGCCAAGGTCGTCGGCCAGTTCGCGACGACGCCCGGCGCCGGCGCCAAGGAGCAGTTCGGCCTCGTCCTCGACAAGGGCTCCGCGCTCACCGCCTGCGTCTCCCGGGCCGTCGACGCACTGCGCGCGGACGGCACCCTCGCCGCCCTCGAGAAGCAGTGGCTGTCCGACGCGGCGGGCGCACCGGTGCTGAAATGACCTTCGCCAAGGAAGACGCGCCCCGGGACGGGACACCGTCGGACAAGGGCGGGGACACGGGCAGGGGCCCAGGCCAGGACAAGGACCAGGGCCGGGGCCCGGACCGGGGCCCGGACGAAAACCAGGGCCCGGACAAGGACCAGGGCCGGGGCCCGGACCGGGGCCCGGACAAAAACCAGGGCCCGGGCCCGGACGCGTACACGCCGTCCGCGCGGCGCATCGAGCGCGAGCGCTTCAAGCGCTCGCGCACCCGCCGCGCGACGGCCGTCGCCGCCCTGAGCACCCTCGTCACCCTGGCCGTCCTGTACGTGGTCGTCACGGGCTCCCCCGGCTGGCCGCGCACCAAGGAGACGTTCCTCGACGGGGAGTACGCGCGCCAGGCGCTCCCCCTGGTCCTCGACGGCCTCTGGCTCAACCTCCGCCTGCTCGCCGTCTGCGGCGCCGTCACCCTCGTCCTCGGGCTGCTCCTGGCCGTCGCCCGCACCCTGCGCGGCCCCGCGCTCTTCCCGCTGCGCGCCCTGGCCACCGCGTACGTCGACTTCTTCCGCGGCCTGCCGCTCATCATCTGCCTGCTCGCGGTGATCTTCGGCCTGCCCGCGCTGCGCCTCCAGGGCGTCCCCACCGACCCGGTCGTGCTGGGCGGCATCGCGCTGTCCCTGACGTACTCGGCGTACATGGCCGAGGTCTTCCGGGCCGGCATCGAGAGCGTCCACCCCAGCCAGCGGGCCGCCGCCCGTTCGCTCGGCCTGTCGAGCGCGCAGACCATGCGCTTCGTGGTGCTGCCCCAGGCCGTGCGGCGCGTGGTGCCGCCGCTCCTCAACGACCTGGTCTCGCTCCAGAAGGACACCGGCCTGGTCTCCATCGCGGGCGCGGTCGACGCCGTGTACGCGGCGCAGATCCTGGCCAGCAAGACCTTCAACTACACCCCGTACGTCGTCGCGGGCCTGGTGTTCGTCGTGCTCACCATTCCCATGACCCGGTTCACCGACTGGGTCACGGCGCGGATGAACCGGCGCCAGTCGCAGGGAGGCACCGTATGACGGAGAACCCCGGCCCCGTCCTCCGGCTCGAATCCGTCCGCAAGACGTACGGCTCCGGCTCCGGCGCCACGGTCGTCCTGCGCGACGTGGACCTAGAGGTCCCGCAGCACACCGTCACCGTCCTCATCGGCGCCTCCGGCTCCGGCAAGTCGACGCTGCTGCGCTGCTCCAACCTCCTGGAGGAGATCGACGACGGCGCGATCTTCCTGGACGGCGAGGAGATCACCGACCCGCGCACGGACCCCGATGCCGTACGGCGCCGGATCGGCGTCGTCTTCCAGGCGTACAACCTCTTCCCGCACATGAGCGTGCTCGACAACATCACGCTCGCCCCGCGCCGCGTCCACCGCACCGAGCGCCGGGAGGCCGAGGAGCGGGCCCGCGATCTGCTCGACCGGCTCGGGCTCGCCGGCAAGGCGGGCGAGTACCCGGACCGGCTCAGCGGCGGCCAGCAGCAGCGCGTGGCCATCGCCCGCGCCCTCGCGAACCGGCCGCGGCTGCTGCTGCTCGACGAGGTGACGGCGGCGCTCGACCCGGAGCTGGTCGGCGAGGTCCTGGGCGTGGTGCGGGACCTCAAGGAGGAGGGCATGACGATGGTCATCGCCACCCACGAGATGGGCTTCGCCCGCGAGGTCGCCGACCAGGTCTGCTTCCTGGAGAACGGCGTGATCCTGGAGCGCGGCACCTCGGCGGAGGTGTTCGGCGCCCCCGCCCACGAGCGCACGCGCCGCTTCCTGCGCCGCATCGTGGAGGCGGGGCGGCTGTAGGGCGGGCGGCGGGTGGAGGGCGAGCCCCGGGGCCGGACACACCCGGGGCGCCTTCCCGGGGCGTACGGCCCCCCACTCAGGCTCCAGTCCTCCGGTCGCACGGCCCCGGCTCAGGCTCCGGTCCTCCGGTCGTACGACCCCGGCGCAGGCTCCGGTCCTTCCGTCGTACGGCCCCGGCTGCAGCCCTCTGGTCGTGCGACCCAGGCCCCCCGGCCCTGGCCCTGGCCCCGACTGCCGTCCTACCGCACTACGCCTTGCGCCGCACCAGACCGAGCGGGCCCGCGATCTCGCGGGCCATCACGCGGCCCGCCTCCTCCGCGAGGTCCTCCTCCGTGAGGTCCTCGTCCGTGTCGAGCCCGTCGAGCTCGGCGAGCGGCTGGTCGAGGCGGATGTGGGCGATCAGGGACTGCAGCGCGCGCAGGGTGGCGGAGGCGGTGGGGCCCCAGTTCGAGAAGTACGAGAACTGCCACCACCACAGCGCCTCGCTGGTCCGGCCCGCCCGGTAGTGGGCGAGGCCGTGCCGCAGGTCCGTGATGATGTCGGCGAGGCTGTCGGAGATCCGGGCCGGGACCGGCGCCTTGCGCGGCTCGTACGGGTCGAAGACCTCGGAGAAGACGTCCACCGGCTCCAGGAGCGCCGCGAACCGCTCGCGCAGCTCGTCCACGTCCATGTCGGGGCCCGTGTCGGTCTCGTACTGCTCCTCGGGGACGAAGTCCTCGTGCGCCCCCAGCCGCCCGCCCGCGAGCAGCAGCTGGGAGAGCTCCAGGAGCAGGAAGGGCACGGCGCTGCCCGGCTCGTCGCCCTTGGCGACCTCGGTCGTGGCGACGATGAAGCTCTCGATCGAGTCCGCGATCTGGACGGCGAAGTCGTCCGGGTCCTGCGTGATGGAGTGCAGCGTGGGATCAGACATCGAGGAGCCTCCCTGCGAGTGCGCCGTCGCGCGCACGGACCCGGTCGTCGTCATACATCTAGCAGGCGCCGCCCCTCGAAGGCACGTCCCAGGGTGACCTCGTCGGCGTACTCCAGGTCACCGCCGACCGGCAGGCCGCTGGCCAGACGGGTCACCTTCAGGCCCATGGGCTTGATCATCCGCGCGAGGTACGTCGCGGTGGCCTCGCCCTCCAGGTTGGGGTCGGTGGCCAGGATCAGCTCCGTGACCGTGCCGTCCGCCAGGCGGGCGAGCAGCTCACGGATGCGCAGGTCGTCCGGGCCGACGCCCTCGATGGGGCTGATCGCGCCGCCGAGCACGTGGTAGCGGCCCCGGAACTCCCGGGTCCGCTCGATCGCCACGACGTCCTTCGGCTCCTCGACCACGCAGATGACGGTCTGGTCCCGGCGCGGGTCACGGCAGATGTTGCACAGCTCCTGCTGCGCCACGTTGCCGCAGACCGCGCAGAACCGGACCTTCTCCTTGACCTCCAGGAGCGCCTGGGCGAGCCGCCGCACATCGGTCGGCTCGGCCTGGAGGACGTGGAAGGCGATCCGCTGGGCGCTCTTGGGACCGACGCCGGGCAGCCTGCCCAGTTCGTCGATGAGGTCCTGAACCACGCCTTCGTACAACGGAACGCCCTTCGGGAGTGCTTGATTCTTACGGTAATGGCTGGGATCCAGCCGCAGAAGGTGTACGGATCAGAAGAGGCCGTACGGAGGGGCCGGACGAGGCCGTACGGAGGGGCCGGACGAGGCCGTACGGATCGGGCCGGACGAGGCCGTACGGAGGGAACGGCCTACGGACCCGTCGCCCTCAGAAGCCGAGGCCCGGCATGCCCCCGAGGCCCTGCGCCAGCGGGCCCAGCTTGGCCTGCTGCAGCTGCTGGGCGTTGTCGTTGGCGGCCTGCACGGCGGCCAGGATCAGGTCGGCGAGCGTCTCGGTGTCCTCCGGGTCGACCGCCTTGGGGTCGATCACCAGGCCGCGCAGCTCGCCCGAACCGGTCACGGTCGCCTTGACCAGGCCGCCGCCCGCCTGGCCCTCGACCTCGGTCGCCGCGAGCTCCTCCTGGGCGCGGGCGAGATCCTGCTGCATCTTCTGGGCCTGCTGGAGGAGCTGCTGCATGTTGGGCTGGCCACCACCGGGGATCACGGTCACTCCAAACGTTCGGTGTCTCGGTGAACCGAGCCTACGTGCTCGCGGAGCGGGGTGCCGACACAACTCTTTCGAGTGAGAAACTGCGTGCTCCTCTACCTGATCACGACCCTCTTGCGGGCGGAAATCCCGGGATTCCGGGCCCACAGCCCACCATTCGGCGGTAGGAAGGGCAGGCACCACGTGCACCGCACGTCACAGAAGGACACGAGCGCTGAGCTGAACAGAGGAGTTCCCCGGTGAGCCAGCAGCCGGACATGCAGCCGCAGCCGGGGAATCCCGAAGGTCCGGACACGCCCGCGACCCCGGGGCGCTCCGGCGGCCCGGAGAAGCCCGGACGTCCGGCCGCCCGTCCCGACCTGACCGGGGCCCCGTTCCCGCTCGGCGACTGGGGCGAGCCCGCCGAGCGGCTGGACGAGCTCTACCGCTGGGTGGAGTCCCACGCGCTGCGCACCGCCGAGTGGTACCTCTCCGACCGCGTCCGGAAGCGCCGCTGGGCACGCGTGCTGCGCGTCGGCACCGCCCTCGGGGTGATCGCCGGAGCGGCGCTGCCGCTGCTCGACCTCGCGGGGGCCGTCGAGGGGGCGGCCGGCTGGGGCTACCTCTCGCTGCTCCTCGGCGCCGCCTGCCTGGCCTGCGACCGCCACTTCGGCCTGACCTCCGGCTGGATCAGGGACATGGCCACCGCCCAGGCGGTGCAGCGGCGGCTCCAGGCCCTCCAGTTCGACTGGGCCTCGGAGAGCGTGCGGGAGGTCCTCGGCCCCACCGAGGGCACGGCCGGCGAGGCCGCCGAGCGCTGCCTGGGCGTGCTGCGCCGCTTCCAGGAGGACGTGACCGAGCTCGTTCGGGCGGAGACCGCCGACTGGATGGTCGAGTTCCGCTCGGGCCCGGCGCCGCTGGCCCTGCAGTCGGTCGGCACGGCCCCGGCCCGGCCCGAGACCAGTCACCCCGCGGGCCGTTTCCCGCTGCCGCCGGGCACCCGGCCCAACATGCCCCGGCAACGCCCGCCGGAGCCGCGCTGATGGTTGCGGGGGCGGCCCGGTCGGGGGCCCGTACGGGAGGGCGTCCCGTACGGGGGGTCCCGTACGGGTACGGCGACCCCCTGGCCGTATCGGTACCCAAGGAGAACGGGCCCGACGCTTGGGAGGGCCCGACGCTTGGGAGGGCGCGGCGCCCGGGGGCGCGGCGCCTCTCCGCCCCGGGGGCTAGCTCAGGATGATCATGGAGCCCTGGCCGAGGCTCCGGGTCGCCGCCGCGTGCAGGCCGAGCCAGACGTGGCGCTCCCGGGCGAAGGGGCTGTCGTCCTGGTACGGGACCGGGGCGGCGGGCTCCTCCAGGGCGGTGGGCCGGTCCGGGGGCCGCGGGGCGGCGGGCGGGTTGGCCGGGTCGATGCCGATCGCGGGCGCCACGAACTCCAGCTCGCGCAGCAGCCCGTGCGAGGAGCCGAGCGGGCCGCCGCCCTCCAGGAGCCGGTCGTTGCTCAGCGGCGCGGGGAAGTCGACCGGCACGTAGGCACCGGCGTGGTCGTAGTGCCACACCAGGTGGGACTGCTGGGCGGTCGCCTCGAACATCTCCAGGAGCTGCTCGTAGTCCCCGCCGAGCTCGCCGACCGGTTCGACGGGCAGTCCGCACATCTGGAGCAGATAGGCGCGGCGCAGGAAGTGCAGGGCCTCGTAGTCGAAGCCGGCGACGGGGGCGACGTCCCCGGACAGTCCCGGCATGTACGCGTAGACGGGCACGGTGGGCAGGCCGGCCGCGGTCAGGGCGTGGTCGTAGGACGCGATCTCTTCGGCGAAGGGGTTGTCGGGGCTGTGGCACAGCACGTCGACGAGGGGGACCAGCCACAGGTCACAGGCCAAGGGATGCTCGCTCTCCGTCAGTTGCGCGGTCGTCCCGCGGATCGGTCACGGGGACCGCCAGGGTAGTCCGGCCGCGTCGCACGGGCGACGCGTACGGGGGGACTGCCCCCGGAAGGGCCGCCTCAACCCGCGCGGGCGTCCAGCCGGTCCGCCCACTCCAGCGACCGCGCGTTGTACTCCCGTACGACCGCGACGGCCCCGTCCCCGTCGCCGCGCGTGATCGCGTCCACCAGGTCGACGTGGCCGCTCCACAGCCAGCCGAGCAGGTCGCGGTCGGAGCGCAGGTAGGGCACGGAGAACACCCAGGCCTGGACGCGCAGCCGGTGCAGGAAGTCGGCGATGTAGTCGTTGGCGGAGACCAGCCGGCCCAGCTCGCGCCAGTAGCGGATGTCGTAGCCGATGAGGACGTCGAGGTCACCGGCCCGGGCCGCGCGGGCGGCCGCCTCGCCCCGGCGCCGTATCGACACGAGGGCGACCCCGGCGGAGACGTCCGGGTCGGCGGTGCCGGCGCCCGGCGGGGCCTGCGGGGGCGGCGTGGTGCGCGGGGCGTGTCGGCGGAAGATGCCGTCGACGACGAGCATCCGGGCCTCGACCATGCCCCGGTAGTCGTCGACCGAGAACTGGTGCACGCGGAAGCCGCGGTGCTGGTCGGAGTCGAGGAGCCCCTGGGCGCAGAGGTCGACGAGGGCTTCGCGCACGGGTGTCGCGGACACTCCGTACTGCTCGGCGATCTGCTTCACGGTGAATTCCTCGCCGGGCTGGAGACGCCCTGCGAGGACCTCGTCACGGAGCGCGTCCGCGATCTGCCGCCGCAGGGTATTGCGGGTGACAGCTCCGCTCGCGGGCATGTGTGCGGCCCCCTCCGTCCGGTTCCCGGACACCCTAGTCGAGACCACGGAGGGGGCCGATCACGTCACGCGCCGTGCGCCGGGCGCGGGTGGTGAGCCGGTCAGACCGTGTGCCGGTCGGCCACGGTGAGCGCCGCGTCGAGGGCGGCGAGGCCCTCCTTGGCCTCCGCCTCGCTGATGTTGCAGGCGGGGACGGCGTGGGTGCGGTTCATGTTCACGAAGGGCCACAGGCCGTTCTTCTTCGCCTCGGCGGCGAAGGCGGCCATCGGCGCGTTGGCCTCGCCCGCCGCGTTGTACGGGACGAGCGGTTCGCGGGTCTCCTTGTTCCTGACCAGGTCGAGCGCCCAGAAGACGCCGAGTCCGCGTACCTCGCCGACCGAGGGGTGGCGCTCGGCGAGCTCGCGCAGGCCGGGGCCGAGGACGGTCTCGCCGATGTGGGCGGCGTGCTCGACGACCTTCTCGTCCTCCATGACGTGGATGGTGGCGACGGCGGCGGCGCAGGCCAGCGGGTGACCGGAGTAGGTCAGACCGCCCGGGTAGGGCCGCTTGTCGAAGGTGGCGGCGATCTCCTCGCTGATGGCGACGCCGCCGAGCGGCACGTATCCGGAGTTGACGCCCTTGGCGAAGGTCAGCAGGTCGGGCACGACGTCGAAGTGCTCGGCGGCGAACCACCTGCCGGTGCGGCCGAAGCCGGCCATGACCTCGTCGAGGATGAGGACGATGCCGTACCTGTCGCAGATCTCGCGCACGCCGGCGAGGTAGCCGGGCGGCGGGATCATGATGCCGGCGGTGCCCGGGACGCTCTCCAGGATGATCGCGGCGATGGTCTGCGGGCCCTCGAAGGCGATGGTGTCCTCGAGGTGCTGGAGGGCCCGCGCGCACTCCTCCGCCTCGGTGGTGGCGTAGAAGGGCGAGCGGTAGAGGAACGGCGCCCAGAAGTGCACGACGCCGGCGGAGGCGGTGTCGGAGGCCCAGCGGCGCGGGTCGCCGGTCAGGTTGATCGCGGTGGAGGTGGCGCCGTGGTACGAGCGGTAGGCGGAGAGCAGCTTCGTACGGCCCGTGTGCAGCCGGGCCATGCGGACGGCGTTCTCGACGGCCTCGGCGCCGCCGTTGGTGAAGAAGATCTTGTTGAGGTCGCCGGGGGTGCGCTCGGCGATGAGGCGTGCGGCCTCGGAGCGGACGTCCACGGCGAAGGCGGGCGCGAAGGTGGCGAGCTTCCCGGCCTGCTCCTGGATGGCGGCGACGACCTTGGGGTGCTGGTAGCCGATGTTGGTGTAGACGAGGCCGCTGGTGAAGTCGAGGTAGCGGTTCCCGTCGTAGTCCCAGAAGTACGAACCCTCGGCGCCGGCGACGGCGAGCGGGTCGATCAGGCCCTGGGCGGACCAGGAGTGGAAGACGTGCGCGCGGTCGGCCGCTTTGACGGCCGCACCGGCCTGGGGGTCGGGTTCGACATGAGGGGTCATGCGTCGAGCGTAGGTATGCGCAGGTGGGAGGGGCCATGACCATCTTGTCCACCGAGACGGGGGCGGACCCGACACGTTGACTCCCTCGACGAATTCCGAACGCCATTGACAGCATCCTGTCATCATGACAGCCTTCTGTCATAGGGAGATTCGTCCCACGGAGCCGGGGAGGCCGCCATGACCAGCACCGCCCGCACCACCGACGCCAGCACCACCAACGCCACCACCGACGCCCGCACCACCGTCCATCTCGCCGTCTACGACACGCTCGCCGACTGGGAGACGGGCCACGCCACCGCCTGGCTCGCGCGCGCCGGCTACACGGTCCGGACCGTCGGCACGACCGCCGGGGAGCCCGTGACGACGATCGCCGGCATCCGGATCGTCCCGGACCTCTCCCTCGCCGACCTCACGCCCGAGGACAGCGCCCTGCTGATCCTCCCGGGCGCCGAGCAGTACGACGAGGGCGACGAGCTCGCCCCCTTCACCGCCAAGGCCCGCGCCTTCCTCGACGCCGGTGTCCCCGTCGCGGCGATCTGCGGCGCCACCGCCGGGCTCGCCAAGGAGGGCCTGCTCGACGACCGCCCGCACACCAGCGCCGCCTCCTTCTACCTGGCGGCCACCGGCTACAAGGGCGGCGAGCGGTACGTGGAGGCCGACGCCGTCAGGGACGGCGACCTGATCACCGCGGGCCCGACCGAACCGGTCGCCTTCGCCCGTGAGATCTTCGCCCGCCTCGGCGCGTACGAGGGCAAGCGGGACGCCTGGTACCGGCTCTTCCACCATTCCGACCCGGCGGCCTTCGCCGAGCTCAACGCGGACGAGGACTGACCCCGTGACCCGCGCGCAGCAGGAGGCCCTGTCCCGCACGGCGCTGGGCGTCTTCCGTCTCAACGGCCAGTTCCTGGCCGTCTCCGAGAGACTGGCCGCCCCGGCCGGCCTGACCGCCGCCCGGTGGCAGGTCCTCGGCGCCGTACTGACCGAGCCGCTGCCGGTCGCCGGGATCGCCCGCGTCATGGGCATCACCCGCCAGAGCGTCCAGCGCGTCGCCGACCTGCTCGTACGGGACGGCCTGGCCGCCTACGCCCCGAACCCCGCCCACCGCCGGGCCAAGCTCCTCACCCCGACGGAAACCGGCCGCGCCGCGATCCGGCGGATCGACCCGGGCCACGCGGACCTGGCGGCCCGCCTCACGCGGGAGCTGGGCGGCCAGGAGGCGTTCGACGAGACCGTACGGGTCCTGGAACGGCTCTCGAAGGCGATGGAGGCACTGGAGGCCGTCGAGGCAGGCGAAACGGCGGGCGGCGAGGACTGACCCCACCCCCAGGGGCTTTGGCCAAAGCTTGGCCGGTTCCGTCGCTGTCCGACGGACGGTGGGCGCCTAGTCTGCCCGTCTGCCCTACCGTACGGACACCGCGGGGGAGGCCGGATGGCAGGCGACGACGGGACCGCGGCACGGCACGAGCGGACCTGCGTGGGGTTCGCGGTGGACGAGGCGTACGCACTGCCGATGGCCGTCGCGGGACGCTCGCTCATCGACCACCACGCCGGGGCCGAGCCCCTGGAGATCGTGGTCCTCGACCTCGGCATCACCGCGCCCACCCGCGCCCGCGTCCTCGCCTCCTGGCCGCCGGGCACGCGGGTCCGCTTCGTCCCGCTCCCCCGCGAGAACCTCGACGGACTCCCGCTCTCGGACCACGAGTTCGTCCTCCACCTCAACCGCAACGTCTACGGCCGCTGGTTCCTGCCCGAGCTCCTCCCCGCCGCCTACCGGCGCCTGATCTACCTCGACGCCGACATCCTGGTGCTCCGCGACCTGTCCCCGCTGTGGCGCATCGACCTCGGAGGGCAGCCGTTCGCCGTCGCGCAGGACAAGGGCATCCCGTACGTCTCCTCCGACCTGGGCGTGCCGGACTACCGCGAGCTCGGACTCCCCGCGCGCACCAAGTACTTCAACGCGGGCGTCATGGTCATCGACCTCGACCGCTGGCGGACCGCCCGCATCCGCGAACGCGCCCTGCACTACGCGCGGAGCCACCCGGACATGCGCTTCGCCGACCAGGAAGCGCTCAACGCGGTGAGCGGCGGCGCGTGGGCCGAACTCCCGCCGGAATGGAACTGTCCGGTCGACGAGGAGCTCCTCGGCCCCCGCCACGACGCCGCCCCCCGGATCATCCACTTCCTCGGCCCCGACAAGCCCTGGCTCACCGACGTCGCGTGGGCCCCTTACTGCCAGGCCGCCTACACGACGTACCTGCGCCGGACGGCGTGGGCGAAGGAGCTCCCGGCCCTACCGGTGCCGCGCCGGCGCGGCGGTCACCAGTAAGTCGCCCTGCCGGATGCAGACGCACTCGTGACGAGGCAGAACGAGATAGGCGAGATAGGTGAACATGCCGCCCGGCACGAAGGCGTCATGCGTCCTCGTCCGGGTCGTACTCCCGCCAGCGCTCACTCGGACACCGCCCGTGTGGCCTCGTCGTCCACTGCGCGGAGTTCGTCCATGGCGGCCCGGAAGGCCGGATCGCCCTTGCCGCCAGTGTGGTGCAGCACGTCCAGAGCCTGACGGCGCCGGTCGCCAGATCGAGCCGCCGCTCGCTCTCCACCTCCCGGGGCCCAGACGACGAGCCAGCCGTGAATCGGCCGCCCGTCACACGAGCAGCTCCGTCACGGCACTCCGCAGGAGCAGCGGATGGACGAACCGGTCCGGGCCGGTCGGCGGGAACCGCCAGGCGAGCGGCCAGGTCCTGCCCGTCAGCGCGGGCACCGGCACGTAACTCACATGGGCGGGGCCTGAATTGAACCGCGTCACCCCACGGGGCCACGACCGGTGGGCCGTCGTCCCCGGCGGGAGGAGGAAGTAGACCCCGCGCCGCCCGTTCTCCTCCACGACGACCGGCCCCGGCTCCCCTCCGGTGAGGACCCCCATCCATTCGGCGAGGCGCCGGCCGTCGTCCCCGTCGACGCGGACGGCGTCGAATTGCACACCGGCCTTGCGGAGCTGGAAACCGGAATGGGGAATCCAATCACACGGGACCGAATCCCGCTCAGATTTTGAGGCATTCACAGGGACATGTTCCCGCGCCGACGCTAGCGTTTTCCACGACTGCGAGGGCGCGTCGGCAACCCGTTGACCTGCGTCAACGCGCCTTGCAGGCAGTCGAATTCGGCGGGGAGCAGTTGAGACCGGTTGAGATCGGTCGAGACCGAATGGGGACGCGAATGGCACGATCGGAAAACAAGGAAACGGCGGGCCCGGCGGCACGCATGGCCGCGGTGCTGGCAAAGCGAATGCGCCAGCGCGCGGGACTGACGCAGGAGCAGTTGGGGGCGCGCATGGGGTACAGCGGCGCGGCGGTGAGCGCGATGGAGACGCTGGCGCAGCCGGTGAGCGACGAGATGCTGGTGAAGCTGGAGGAGGTGCTGGGGGACGGGACGGGGGTGTTCGAGGAGCTGCGGGAGCTCGTACGGATGGAGAAGCTGCCGCAGAAGTTCCGGGGATACCTTCCGATCGAGCAGAAGGCCCTGAGCCTCTATCTGTACGCGAACCAAGTCATTCACGGGCTGTTCCAGACGGAGCGGTACGCCCGGGCCCTGATCAACGGGAGCTACCCGGAGACGACCCCGGAGCGGGTCGAGGAGCTGGTCCAGATGCGCATGGGCCGCAAGGCCCTGTTCGACCGCAGGCCGTCCTGCATGATCGAGCTGGTGCTGGACGAGTCGACGCTGCGGCGACCGTTCGGCAGCTGGGAGATCATGAGCGAACAGCTTGAGTATCTGGTGGAGTGTGCTGGGCGGCGCAATGTCAGCCTCTTCGTCCTGCCTCTGGACGCCGGCCTGAAGGGGGAGTACGCAGCCGACCGGGGTGAGCTGAACCTCGTCGAGACACCAGAGCATGACCGGCTCGTCTACCTGGACGTACAGGACGAGAGCCTGCTGATCAGCGACCCGGCGAAGGTGACCACATACTCCCAGCGCTATGCGAAGATCCGGTCACAGGCCCTGAGCGCCGACGCGTCCGTGACGCTCATCAAGCGGTTGGCAGGAGACGGAAGATGAACAAGCCCCTGAGCTGGTTCAAGTCCAGCTACAGCGACGGCAGTGGCGGCAACTGCGTCGAGGTCGCCTTCGACTGGCACAAGTCCTCGTACAGCGACGACAGTGGCGGCAACTGCGTCGAGGTCGCCACCTGCCCCCACGCCGTCCACGTCCGTGACTCCAAGACGCAGGACGGCCCGACGTTCGCCGTCGAGCCGTCCGCGTGGTCCTCGTTCGTCGCCTGGCAGGGCTGAGGAGCCCCGGTCTAGCAGTAGAGGTTGGAACCGGTCGGGACGCCCAGGATCTGGGTGAACTGCTGGTACTTGGTGACCCGGCTCTGCACCTGGGCCGGGTTGCCGCCGTTGCATTCCAGGGCGCCGTTGATGGAGCGGATGGTCTCGCCGAAGCCGGCGCCGTTGACCATGGCGTTGTGGGCGGTCATGGTGCCGGGGCCGTTCTGGGTGTTCCAGTACCAGAGGCCGGTCTTCCAGGCGACGGCCGGTTCGCGCTCGACGCGGTAGGGGTCGTTCAGCAGGTTGATGCCGAGGGCGTCGCCGGCCGCCTTGTAGTTGAAGTTCCAGGAGAGCTGGATCGGGCCGCGGCCGTAGTAGGCGGCCTGGCCGGCGGGGCAGCCGTAAGGCTGGGTGGCGTCGCAGTAGTGCGGGTAGTTGGCGGTGTTCTGCTCGACGACGTGGACGAGGCCGCCGGTCTCGTGGTGGACGTTGGCGAGGAAGGCGGCGGCCTCCTGCTTCTTCACGGTGTCGCTGCCGGTGGTGGCGAAGCCCGGGTACGCGCTGAGCGCGGCGGTGAGACCGGCGTACGTGTAGAAGGGGTTCCGGCTCGGGAACATCTGGTTGAACTGGGCCTCGGAGACGACGAATCCGGAGGGCGTGGGCGGCGGAGTCGTGCCCCCGCCTCCGCAGGCGCCCTCGTCACGCCAGACGTCGGCGGAGCCGGGACGCTCGTTCTGGGTCCACCACTTGGCGTACCAGTTGCGGCCGTTGTACGAGGCGGTCATGCCGCCGGTGTAGACGCTGGAGGAGTTCCAGGCGGCGACGCAGGCGGGGGCGGCGCCGGCCTGCGCGGTGGGGAGGAGTACGGCGAGGCCGACGACCGTACAGATCGCGGCGAGGACAGTGAGCAGACGTCGCAGCATGCGCTCGTCCTTCCGGTGGGGGAAGGCAAGCACAGCGCGATTGGTCTGGACCTGTCAATGGTCTGGACCGGACCGAACCGGTCCGAACGAGGCCGCACTTTTCCGCTCAGGCGGAGCGCGCGACACTGACGGCCCATTCTTGAACCGGTTCGCATATGGGCAGGCCGGCGTCTACGACTACGGCGAAGTCCTCGGTGACCGTGCCGCCGGACGAGGCCCTGCTCGGCGACGGCTACGTCGTCACCCAACGGCGAGGTCTATCTGTACAACCACGCCGGCGCCGTCGATCTCCTCGCCGACGTGCAGGGGTACTACGTGGACGGCCCCGGATCGCGGTACGAGCCGCTGGTCCCGGCCCGGCTCATGGACACCCGTAACGGGACGGGCGTGGTCAAGGCCAAGGTCGGCCCCGGACGTACGGTGACGCTGCCCGTCGCGGGGCGGTCGGGTGTCTCGGGCATCGACGTCACGGCGGTCGTGCTCAACGTGACCGCCACCAACACCACGGCGCCCACGTACGTCACCGCGTACCCCTACGGCACCGCCCGCCCCGGCGCGTCCCACCTGAACGTGCCCGCCGGGGCGACCGTGCCCAACCTCGTCACCGTCCCGGTGAAGGACGGAAAGGTGACGTTCTACAACCACGCCGGCACGACGGACCTCATCGCCGACGTGCAGGGTTACTTCGCAAAGTGACCCCGGCGGCCCCCGCTCCGGCCGGATCTCAGATCATCAGGATGATCCGGCCGGGCCGGTGGCCCGATTCCGCGCGGCGGTGGGCCTCGGCGGCCTCTTCCAGGGGCATGACGTCGGCCACTCGGGTGATGAGCTGCCGGTCCGCCACCTGCTGGAGGATCTCCTTCAGGGCACGGGCGTCGGGGGTCGCGAGGGCGGTCTCCACGCGGATCTCCCGCTCGGCGGCCGGCGCGCGGTCCGGGGCGAGGGCGAGGAAGACGCCGCCGTCCTTCACCGCGGCGAGCATCGGCGGGCCGGTCAGGGCCCCGTCGAAGACGGCGTGCACGCGTTCGGGGGCGTGATCGAGGACCCTGGTGAGCACCTCCGCCGGTTCGCCGCGGGTCACGCAGTGCTTGGCGCCGAGGACCTTCAGCTCGCTCTCGTCGCCCTCGTAGGAGACGGCCACCACCTCCAGGCCGGCCGCCGCCGCGAACTGGACGGCGAAGCGTCCGACCACCCCGCTGGCGCCCGTGACCAGCAGCGTCGACCCGGCCGGGAGCCGGAGCCGGTCCAGGGCCTGGCGGGCGGTGACGGCGGCGAGCGGGACGGAGGCGGCCGCCGTGAAGTCCACGTCGTCCGGGACGGGCGCCAGCCAGGCGGGGTCGACCTGGATGACCTCCGCGTAGGTGCCCTCGCCGCTCAGCTCCTGGAGCCAGGGCCGGAAGCCCGCCACCCGGGTGCCGGCCGGGAGGCCGCCCTCGGGGCCGGGGGCCGGGTCGAGCAGCCGGCCGGCGAAGTCCGTGCCCAGGACGAACGGCGGCCGCAGGTCGCCCGTCTCGTGGACGTACAGGCCCGCGCGGATCCTCAGGTCCGCGACGGTCACACCGGCCGCCTTCAGCCTCACCCGCACCCGGCCCGGCACGTCACCGGCCTCGGGCTCGGGGCGGCGGGCCATCCTCAGCACCTCGGGTCCGCCGTACTCGCTCACTTCGACGACACGCATGGGGTTCTCCTCCTGCGGAAGGCCCCCTCGTCGCCATTAGACCCACGCCCGCCACCCCCGGCAACAGATGACGGAAGGCGGAACTCCAGGTGGCGGTACGCGGGCTCCCCCACCGGAGCCGCACACACGTCCGTACGGTGGCGTCCGTGGACTGGGTCAGCCCCGAGAACGTCATCGCCGTCCTCACCGCGCTGCTCGGTGTGGCCGTCACCCTCGCCTCGCTCGTGATCGAGCGGCGGATACCGCGCCGCAAGCGGATCGGATACCGGGTGCAGCTGGACACCCCGGTGGGTGAACGGGACGACGCCCGCCTGGGACTGTTCAACGAGCAACCGAACATGGCGGACGCCACGCTCGTCCTGCTGCGGATCGAGAACGACGGCGGCGTCTCGATCGGCCGGGAGGACTACCACGGCGAGACCCACGGACTGACGGTCTCCTTCACCGGCCGGACGGTCCGGGCCGCCGCCCTCACCCACACCCCGTCCGGCACCGCCGCGCTCGGCCGGCACGGCTCCGAGATCAGGCTGCCCCGGGTGCCGCTCAACCGCGGCCAGTACGTCAAACTGCTCGCCCTGCTCACCGGCGGGCCCGTCGGCAGCCCCGTCACCGTCACGGGCGAGATCCGCGACGGCGACATCCACGTCAACCACAGCACCACCGTCGACGACAAGACGCCCGTCTTCAGCCGCGCCGCCCGCGCCGTCACCGTCACCCTCACCGCCTGCGTCGTCGCCCTCGCCTCGATCATCGTGGTCCGCGACGACACCCCGCCGCCCATGGGCTGCGCCCGGGGAACCCTCACCGTCACCGGATCCACCGCCTTCGCCCCCGTCGTCCGCGAGCTCGCCCGGCAGTACGAGAAGGACTGCGACGGCGCGAGCGTCGTCGTCGACGCCCACGGCTCCGCCGCCGGCATCCGCCGGCTCGCCGCCGAGGGCGCCCGGACCGCCGACGGCTCCCCCGCCCTCATCGCCCTCTCCGACGGCCGGAAGCCCGGCGGCCACCCGCAGCTGCGCGAACACATGGTCGCCGTCTCCCTCTACACCCTCGTCCTCAACGACGACGTCCCCCTGGAGAACCTCACCCTGGACCAGATCCGCCGCCTCTACCGCGGCGAGACCGACAACTGGCGCCGGCTCGGCGGCCCCGACCTGCCCGTCCGGCTGGTCAGCCGCGACGCCAACTCCGGTACCCGGGAGGTCTTCCAGCGCCGGGTCCTCGGCCGCAACGAACCCGCCCACTCCTCCCGCGACTGCGCCCACAAGGACGACCCCGAGGCCCGGGTGGTGCGCTGCGAACTCGACAGCACCGAGCAGGTCCTGTCCACCGTCGCCGCCCTGCCCGGCGCCCTCGGCTACACCGAGCTGCGTTCCGGCACCGGCCTCGCGGGCCTGCACCGGATCGCCGTCGACGGCCGCCGGCCCGCCCTCGACGAGATCGGCGCGTCCCCCTACCCGTTCCGGGAGATCACCTACGCCTACACCTGGGGCCAGCCGCCCGCCGACTCGCTGACCTCCAGTTTCCTCACCTACCTCAGCCGCGGCGGCGGCCAGGCCGTCATCTCCACCCACGGCCACCTTCCCTGCTCCACCCCGAAGGGCCTGAGGATCTGCGGCGAAGGATGAGACGCCCTCGCGGCGGCCGGTCACCGAACGCCCGGCACCGCCCGCGAGCGCGTCTGGCATCCTCTAGCGACGTGGATCCCTTGAACGCGGAAGACCCGGTCACCATCGGTCCGTTCCGGCTGCTCGGCCGGCTCGGCGTGGGCGGCATGGGCCGGGTGTACCTGGCCCGGTCGGCGGGCGGACGTGCCGTCGCCGTGAAGGTCGTGCACCCGGAGCTGGCCGCCCAGGACGAGTTCCGGCGCAGGTTCGCCCGCGAGGTCGCCGCCCTGGAAAGGGTCGGCGGCACCGGCACCGCGCCCGTCCTCGGCGCGGACACCGACGCCGAACTCCCCTGGGTCGCCGTCGGATACGTCCCGGGCCCGTTCCTGCGCACCGTGGTCCACGACGAGTACGGGCCGCTGCCGCCCGCCAGCGTGCGCACCCTCGCCGCCGGTCTCGCCCGCGCCCTCAGCCACATCCACGCCTCGGGCCTGGTCCACCGCGACCTGAAGCCGTCCAACGTGCTGCTGACCGTCGACGGCCCGCAGATCATCGACTTCGGCATCGCCCGCGCCGTCGACACCGTCACCGACGGGGGTCTCACCAGCACCGGCGCGGTCGTCGGCTCGCCCGGCTTCATGTCCCCCGAGCAGGTGCGCGGCGAGAAGCTGACGCCCGCATCGGACGTGTTCTGCCTGGGCTCGGTCCTGGCGTACGCGGCGACCGGCCGTTCCCCGTTCGGCGGGTCCGACAGCGGAGTCCACGCGACGATGTTCCGCATCGCCCACGACGAGCCCGACCTGGCCGGGCTGGCCCCCGAGCTCGCCGGTCTGATCCGGGCCTGCCTCGCCAAGGACCCGGCCGCGCGGCCCTCGGCCACCGAGCTGGCCGACACCCTCCGGGTGACCGACCCGTGGCTGCCCGCCGACGTCCTCGCCCGCCTCGGCCGCCACGCCGCCCGGCTCCTGGAGGCCGAGGACGGCGCACCCGCCGAGGCCGGCGACCCCACGCCCGCGACACCGCTGCCGCAGGCCCGCGCGGCCGCCCCGCGCCGCCGCGGGGGCCTCCTGGCCGCCGTCACCGCCCTCGCCGTGGCGGCCGCGGCGGGGCTGGCGTACGTGTACGGGCCCGGCCTGTTCGGCGCCTTCGCCCGGGGCGACGACGGGCGGAACGGCACGGCGGGCGGCACCACCGGTGCGGCGTCGGCCCGGCCGGCCGCCGGGATCGTCCCGGACGCGTTCCTCGGCGCCTGGGAGGGCGTCCTGCGGGGCACGGCGAACAACCCGTACGAGACCAGCCGGATCGAGATCTCCCAGGGCCCCGCGGGGGCCAGGACGGCCGTCTACACCCATGTCACCGGGGAACGGCTCTGCATCGGCCGGGCGGTGCTGCTGTCCGCCACCGACAGCGAACTGGTCCTCGGCGAGGCCGAGATCACCGAGAGCGTCCCCGCGCAGCGCTGCACCCCCGCCGCCCGGCAGACCCTCCGGCTGCGGTCCACCGACGTCGTCGAGTGGACCTCCGGCGTCGCGAAGAGCACCTTCCAGCGGGTCAAGGCCGGCGCGGACGTCGTCCCCGCCGCCCTCGTCGGCTCCTGGAAGCAGACCCCGCTGCACGCGGTTCCGCCGGACATGGTCGACCGCTACGTCTACCGGGTCACCATCAACCAGGGGCCGGTCGGCGCGCCCCTGGTGCGTTTCGAGCAGTCCTATCCGCGCACCGACAACGAGGGCAACCCGACGGCCGAGGACATCACGTGCGCCTCCACGGCCGTCGTCGCGGGCGCGGGCTCCCTCCTCGTCATCGGCCCGGAGACCCGGGACCCGGACGTCTGGGACCCGGACTGCGTCGAGAACGGCTCCGGCAACTTCCGCATCGTCCGCTACCAGGGCAAGGAACTCCTGCACCTGTACGGGATGTCGGCGGACGGGGAGCCGGGCGAGTACGTCCGCGACTAGGGCCTTTCCGGCCTGATTCGAAAGAAGACCCCAGGGGCGCCGCCAGACACCCCCGAGGGCCCCTCGCGCACCACCACCGGGGCCCGCCCGGCGACGGGCCCCGGTCCGGCGTGTCAGTGCTCGTCGCGCAGCCCGGCCGCCAGGGAGGCCAGCGGCTCGGTCAGCTCGGTGTGGCCGTGGGCGGCCAGCCGGGTGACCGCCGCGTCGAGGCGGGCCAGGGCCGGGGCGGGGCGCTCCAGGTAGATGCCCTCCACGGCGCTCGCGAGGCGGACGCACTCGGCCCACTCGCCGGCCAGGTCCTCGTCCGCGCCCGGCTCTCCGAGCAGGTCCATGGCCTTCTCCAGGGCGGTCACGGCGTCCTCGTACGCGCCGGCGTGGGCGTGCACCCTGCCGTACTCGTAGGCCAGTGCGGTGTCCAGGGAGCGGCCCTGGGCCTCGTATCCGGCGGCGCGGGCCTCGTCGGCGACCTTGCCGGCGTCGGCGAGGAAGGCGAGGGCGTCGGGCAGGCCGTCGGCGCCCTCCTGCTGGGCCTGGAGGCGGGCGAGTTCGCGCAGGCAGCTGCTGAGCTGCCCGTAGCGCGGGGACTTCGCGTGGGCGGCGAGCGCCCGGTCCACGGCCGCGCGGGCCTGGGCGAACTCGCCGGATTCGCCGAGGAGCACGGCCGTCTCCGAGGCGATCATGGCGTGGCTGCCCGGGTCGTCGTCCCAGTCGGCCGACTCTCCCGCGAGGGCCACGAACTCCGCCGTGGCGGCCTTGAGGTCTTCGCCCGCGTGCAGCGCGCGGGCGCGGGTCAGCCGCAGCTGGGCGACGAGCCGGTCGTCCATCTCACCGGCGACGACGTCCGGTTCGGCCAGCAGGGAGTCGAGCAGGGCGATGCAGTCCTCGACGCGCCCGAGGTCGAGGCTGAGCTGGGCCGCGTTGCTGTAGGCGCAGAAGGCGTCGGTGCGGTTGCCGTGGCGCAGCTCCGTCTCCGCCGACCGCGTCAGCTGCCGCAGCGCCTCCTCGGGGCGGCCCAGGTGCATGCACGCCTCGGCGAGATCGCCGTGGAGACGGCCGAGGTCGAAGGCGTCGGCGGGCCAGTCGGCGGCCAGCCGCAGGCCCTCGGTCAGCTCCGCGTACGCGGCCTCCGCGTCGTGCAGGGCGAGCTGGAGCCGGCCGCGCAGCCCGAGCACGTGGGGCAGGTGCCAGGCGGGGCCGTGCGTCCTCAGCCGGTCGAGCAGGGCGTCGGTCTCGGTGAGCGCGGCGGGCAGGTCGCCGGAGATGGCGTACGTGCTGGCGCGCATCCGCAGGGCGCCGGAGATCTGCCCGATGACGTCGTGCCGGGTGGCGAAGGCGTGCAGCAGGTCCACCTCGGCGAGGACCGCCGCGACGTTCTCCTCGGTGACCGAGGTCTGCAGGCGCAGGGCGAGCGCGGTCACCCGCAGCCGCAGCAGGCGGGCCTCCTGGTACGGGGCGAGGCCGGGGGTCTCCTCCTGGAGGCGGGTGATCCGCCCGTGGACGGCGGTCAGCGCGGCGGCCCTGGCCTCGGCCCCGTCCGCGCCCGCGGGCCCGTCTCCCGCGGCGGCCTCGACTCCGGCGAGCAGGCCGCAGGCGCGGGCGAGCGCGGCGTGTCCGGGCAGGCCGGCGTCGTCGTAGAGGGCCGCGGCCTCCTCGTAGAGGTCGGCGGACTCGGCGTGCCGCTCCTTCTCGCCGGCCCGGCCCGCCTCGTCGTCCAGGAGGTCCGCGCGCAGCCGTACGAGCGGGCCCACGGCCGGGTCGTCGGGGTGGGAGTAGTCGCGCGCGGTGACGAGCGTCCGCAGCCGGGCCCAGCACCCCTGGGCGTCCGGGTGTCCCTGTTCCTCCAGGGCGCGGGCCCGCAGGACGAGTTCGGGCAGCGTCTCGGGCACCTCGGTGGCGGGACGGGACGGGGGCGCGGCGACCGGAGCGGCGGGCGCGGTCTCGTCGAGGCGGCGGGGGCGCAGGGTCAGTTCCAGCGCGTCGAGGAGCGGGGCCTGGGCGAGGCGGGTCCGGCGGCGGTCGGTGTGGGCCGTGGTGCCGTTGCGGGCGTCGAAGCGGGCCGCGAGGTCGTCGGCGCGGCCGCGGATCTCGGCGCGCAGGCCGGCCACCGTCCAGGTGCGGCCCGCGTATCCGGCGGCGGGCAGGTCGCCGTGGCCGAGGAGCTCGACGCGCTGGAGGAGGACCTCCACGCCGGTGAGGAAGGTGAGCTGGGACAGCGGCGAGTCGACCTCGTCGAACAGGCCGCGGTTCTCGGCGAGCAGTTCCAGGCCGCGTGCCTCGTTGCCGGTGAGCGCGCAGAACTCCAGGTGCCGGCTGACCTCTCCGGACATGGAGGGGTCGCGGCGGCAGGCGCGGTAGCCGGCGAGGTGCATCTCGCGGGCCTGCTCGGTGCGGCCGGTGCGCAGCAGGGGCAGCAGCGCGTACGAGACGGAGCGGGCGGGCTCCTCCTTGCAGGACTCCTGGCCGGCCAGGACCGGCTCCCAGGCGCGCAGGGCCCGCTCGTCGTCGCCCGCCACGAGGTGGTGGCGGGCGCGGCGGCAGGTCTCGCACGCCTCGCAGTCGCTCAGCGGGGTGCGGGTGCGGCCCGCCCACAGCTCGTAGGCGAGCGTGGTGTCCTCGCCGACGTGGGCGGCGAGCTGGTACGCCTGGGCGTAGTAGGGCTGGAGGCCGAGTCCGGCCTTCTCGTACCGGTCGCGCATCTCCGTCAGCCACTGGCGCAGGCTGGTCAGGGGCACCTCGGGAAGGGCGATCAGCGCGCTCGCCACCCACTTGAACCGCCAGAAGATCTGGTGGCGCAGCCGCTCGTCGAAGGCGTCGGGCTGCTCGTCGAAGAGGGTGAGCAGGCGGGCGAAGACGACGGGGGACTTGCGGGGTTCGGCGCCGTAGGTGTACGCGTCCTGGAGTTCGAGGAGGGCGTGGACGAGCGGGACGGTCTCCTGGAACTGCTCGGCGGCCTCGACCAGTTCCTCGGCGGTGATGGTGCGGGCGCGGCCGTAGGGGCGCTGGTCGTTCTCGCGCAGCGCCTGGTACAGCTCGTCGGTGCTCTGGGGGTGGGGTGCGGTGGGCATCGTCAGCTGTCCTTGCGGAGGGCGTGGGCGAGGAGGTCGAGGAAGGAGCGGTTGATGAGGCTCGACTCGGCGGGCCGCAGCGGGCGCCGGGACAGCAGCGCGGCCTGGCCGTAGAGGGCTTCGGCGCTGGTGCGGGCCAGTTCGGGCTCGTCGATGGCGACGGCGGTGCGGACCAGCGGGTTGAGCTGGTTGAGGATCAGCTGGGCCCGGGGGGCCTCCTGGCGCAGGGCGCCGAGGATGTCGCCCCACAGGCCGCCCTCCTGCTCGCGGGCGAGCTGGGAGCGGGTGCGCTCGTGGCGGGCCTCGCGGCTGTCGATGAGGAGGGCGGGCGCGGAGGCGGGCTGGAAGGTGCGCAGCGCGACGTCGCAGTCGAAGACGGCGAGGGCGTCGCGGGCCAGGGCGAGGTAGGGCGCGGCGGCGAGTTCCGTCTCCCGGTCGACGGGGTCGAGGTGGGCGGTGAGGGTGGCCGGGTCGAGGTCGGCGACGCCGACCTCGGGCCGGATCTCGGGGAGCCGGTGGACCAGGTCGCGGTCGTAGGTGTAGCCGCCGTTGACGACGCCGAGCCCGGCGGCCGAGGCGATCGCCGCGACCTGCCGGAACTCCTCGACGCTCGACGTCACGAGCACCGTGCGGTGGGTGCGCGCGAACTCGTCGAGGGTGGTGTGCCCGTCGGTGGTCTCGAACGGCAGCCAGGGCAGCAGCATCCGCAGGATCTCGTCGTCGTGGACGGCGAGCGACTTCACGGCCAGGTGGTGGGTCTGCAGGAAGCGGCCGAGCAGGTCGGGGTCGCTGGCGGCGGCCCGGGCGATCCACGCGCGCAGCCGCTCGGCGAGGGCGTCGCGGACGGCGGCGAGGGTGTCGTCCTCGTACAGCGACTCGCGGGACGCGGTGGGACGCAGGCTTTCGGCGTCGACGACGCAGCGGACGAAGAACGCCCACTCGGGCAGGATCTCCTCGGCCTGTTCCGACAGGAGCATGCCCTTGACGTGCACGCGGTGGCCGTGGCGGCGTCCGGCCGGGACCGCCTCGGGCAGCACGCAGGCGATGCCCTTGAGGCCGACGGCCGGCAGGTCGAGCTCGATGGTGTCCAGGGGCGTGAAGCCGAAGACGTCCGTGCCGTACGCGGCGAGCGCACGCGAGCGGGCTCCGGGCGTGGGGTACGTACGGGCCCAGGGCGCGGGCTCGGGGTTGACGGGGGCGCCGGTGCCGCCGGTGCCGTCGTCGAAGGTCACCGGGTGGCGCAGCAGGGACCCGAAGTGCCGGGCCAGCGCGTGCACCTGGGCGGGGCGGGTCCACTCGCCGGCGTCGACGCGCGGGGTCAGCGTGACGGTGGTGCCGGGGCGGGGGCGGGCGGAGGCGGGCAGGGTGCGGACGGTGTAGCTGCCGTCGCCGCGTCCCCGCCACTCCACGGCGGGGGCGTCGGGGGTGCGGGCGGAGCGGCTGAGGACGTGGATCTCGTCCGCGACCAGGAAGCAGGAGAGCAGGCCGATGCCGAACTGGCCGATGAAGTCGCCCCGCTGTTCGGCGATCCGGTCGGCCCGCTTGCTGCTGCGGCCGATGGTGGCGAGGAAGGTGTGCACGTCGGCCTCGGTGAGGCCGACGCCGTCGTCCTCGACGCGGACGACCGAGCCGTCGGCGAGCAGCCGGATGCCGAAGGCGCCTTCGGGGGCGTCCGGTTCGAGGGCGTGCCGGGCGGTCAGCGCGTCCACGGCGTTCTGGAGGAGTTCGCGCAGGTAGACGCGGGGGCTGGAGTAGAGGTGGTGGGAGAGGAGGTCGACGAGGCCGCGCAGATCCACCTGGAAGGTGCGGTCGGCGCCGGCCGGGTTCGCGGCGGTGTCGGGCAGAGTCATCGGGCAGTCCGGGGTGGGAAGGGCGGTGGGTGGCGTGCGGGCCGGGCCGGGTGCGCGGGGCGGGCCGGTGCGCGGGGGCCGGGCCGGGCACGGGAGCCGGGCACGGGGGCCGGGCCGGTGCGCGGGGCGGCCCTGGTGTGCGGGCCGGGCCGGGTGCGGCGGTGGCGGCGGGTCAGGCGCGGCGGTGGCGGCGGGCGAATTCCTTCTCGGGTTCCGCGAAGTAGGTCCACGGCCAGCTGGTGTATGCACCGTCGAGGGCCTGGAACACCCGCCGGACCGTGTGCCGCTCCCCCGCGAGCGACAGGGCCATGGCGAACATGTTGAAGTCGTTCTGCCAGCCCAGGCGCCGCACGTAGGCGGGATGCAGGATGCTGTGGTCGGCGGCCCGGCGCAGCTCGGCCTGGATCGCCGGGTCCACGAGGCAGTCGGCGTCGTCCGACTCGACCCAGTCCTCGATGTGCGCCATGGCGATCACGCAGCCGAGGGGGTGCCCCTGCGGGGCGCGGGAGAGCGCCGCACGGGCGAAGGCCATGGCCTCGCCGGGCTCGCCGCCCCAGCGCGGCTGGAGCTGCGACAGCCACTCCAGGTGCGTCTCCAGGTCCAGCGGCTCACGGCGCAGGGCGGCGTCGCGCCGGGTCTCGTTGACGGCGGCGCCCAGCGACATGCCGCGGCCGGAGGTGAGGAGGCGGCGCCACGGCGTGACCCAGTCCGGCCGCAGCTCGGCGGCCTCCAGGAGCTGCTCCTCGGCGATGTGGAGCCGCTCGTGGAAGATCCGCCACTGCTCCTGCGTGACGTCCACGGCACGCGCGGAGGTGCGCGCCTCCCAGCCCCACATGATGTGGCGCGCACCGGATATCAGCAGCGCGGTGGCCCGGTGCTCCTTGTCCTCCTCGACGGCCCGGCCGATCCACTCCTCCACGCCGTCCACGTCCGCGACCACACCGAGGACATCGTGCTCACGGCCGAGGTCGAAGGGGGCGAGGGCCTCCTTGACGGCCTCCCATTCGCCCGCGTCGGCCGCCTCCACCGCCGCCAGCACCCGCGTGTCGCCGAGGGCGCGCAGGACGTACATGTCGTTCCTGCGCCTGCGCGGGACGGGCAGGGCGTACGGATCCGCCGCCGGCCCCTCCGTACCCCTGCCGAACAGCTTGCCGAACATGGCCGCGCCCTCCCCTGGTCCGCGTATGAGTCCGGTGCAGCATAGGCGGACCCACCGACACCGCTTCCACTGGGTTTCCGCGGGTGCCTCACCTGCCCGGCGCCGTGTCCGGGGCCGTGGCCGGGGCCGTCTCCCGTGCCGCGTCCCGTGCCGTGTCCGGGGTCGTGTCCCCTGCCGTGTCCGGGGTCGGGCCGAGGTGTCCGTCGGTCGCGGGGAGGCGGGTCACCCGGGCCGCCGCGCGGACGTAGTCCCGGACCTCCGCGCGCGGGTCGCCGGCGCGCCAGGCGAGGGCGAGGCGGGACGGCGTGACGCCGTCGACGGGGCGGGTGACGACGCCGCCACGGGTGAGGAGCGGGGCGTTCCCGGTGGCGACCAGGCAGATGCCGAGGCCGTCGACGAGGGCCTCGTAGGTCTCGTCGGCGGAGGCGATCTCCGCGCCGATACGGGCCGGGCGGCCGGCCCGCGCGTCCAGGGCGAGCCAGTGGTCGCGCAGTTCGGGGGCGGCGGCGGGCAGCGCGAGGAAGGGTTCGTCGAGGAGTTCGGTGAAGGCGACCCGGTCGCGGGCGGCCAGCGGATGGCTCTCGGGCAGGGCGATCAGACGGGGTTCGGCGGCGACGACGATCCAGCGGTAGCGCTCGGCGCCGGCCAGCGGCAGCCAGACGAAGGCGAGGTCGCTGGCGCCGTCGGCGAGCCCCGCGGTCGGGTCCTCCCAGCCGAACTGGCGCAGCCGGAGCCGGACGCCGGGGTGCCGCTCGGTGAAGCGGGACCGGATCGCCGGGAGCAGTCCGCCGCGCCCGGGGCTCGTGGACATGCCGATGACGAGGGTGGCGTCCTGCGCGGAGCGGGCGTCCCGGACCGCGGCCTCGGCGTCGGCCCAGGCGGCGAGCACGGCGCGGGCGTGCGGAATCAGGGCCGCACCGACGGGGGTGAGGCGGACGCCGTGCCGGTCGCGGTCGAAGAGGGGCGCGCCGAGCTGCCGTTCCAGGGCGCGTATCTGTTTGCTGAGACCGGGCTGCGAGACGTACAGCCGCTCGGCGGCGCGGGTGAAGTGGAGTTCCTCCGCGACGGCGAGGAAGTAGCGCAGGTCCCGTCCGTGCACGTCGATGGTCATGACCATGGGCTATCACGACGGTTCTTGGACGGACAACACCCGCCTCGGGAAGGGTGGTTGACGCAAAGAACGCCGAAGAACGAGGGGAACCCCGACATGAGCAAGGTCTGGCTGATCACCGGTGCCAACAGCGGCTTCGGACGCGCCTTCACCGAGGCGGCCGTCGCCGCCGGCGACGTCGTGGTCGCCGCCGCCCGCCGCGCGGGCACCCTGGACGAGCTGGTCGCCGCCCACCCCGACCAGGTCGAGGCCGTCACCCTGGACGTCACCGACCACGCCGCCGTCGAGCGGGTGGTCGGCCAGGTCGCCGAGCGGCACGGACGCATCGACGTCCTCGTCAACAACGCGGGCCGCACCCACGTCGGGTCGGTGGAGGAGACCGGCGACGCCGAGCTGCGCTCGCTGTTCGACGTACACGTCTTCGGTCCGGCCGCCCTGACCCGGGCCGTGCTGCCCCACATGCGGGCCCGCCGCTCCGGCGCGATCGTCCAGCTCAGCAGCGTCGGCGGCCAGATGTCGATGGCCGGCTTCGGCGCGTACAGCGCGACGAAGTTCGCCCTGGAGGGCATGTCGGAGGCGCTGGCCGCCGAGGTCGGTCCGCTCGGCATCCGGGTGCTGATCGTGGAGCCGGGCGCCTTCCGCACCAGCCTCTTCGGCAACCACAGCCTGAGCGAGGGCACCCTCGACGACTACGCGGAGACCGTCGGCGCCACCCGCGCCTACGTCGAGACCGGTGGCGGCACCCAGGCCGGCGACCCGGCGAAGGCGGCCGCCGCCGTCCTGGCCGCCCTCGACGCCGACGAGCCGCCGCTGCGCCTCGCCCTCGGCGAGGACGCCATCGACACGATCCACACCCACCTGGACCAGGTGCGGGCGGACCTGACCGCCTGGGACAAGGTGGGGCGGGACACGAAGCTCGACCAGTAGCGGAACACGGGGGCCCGTACCCGGACGTCGGGGTACGGGCCTCCACGTGCCGGTGGGTGGGCTACGGCCCTACGGCCTCCATTCGCCCGCCGGTCCCAGAGCGGTCTTGCGACAGTCCGGGGTCTGGGCGCGGGGCGTGGTCACCGGCTCACCGTCGAGGGCGAAACAGAGCTGCGCGTGCAGCATCTCGGCCTCGCCGGCGGTGAGCCGAAGGGCGAGGTCCGTGTCGAACCGGCCGTCCCGCTGGAGCCAGAGCGGAATGGAGAGGCCGCCGTCGGCCTCACGGACGACGGGCTTGCCGGGGACCCGGCTGATCCGGAGTCCGGACAGAGGCGCGGCCATCAGACCGTCCCTCCGACCCCGACGAGTCGCCCGTGGATGACCCACGGCCCGACGTCGATCCCGTCCAGCGCCAGGGCGAGGGCGATACGGCGGTCCCGCTGCTCGTGAGCGACGAGGTACGGCCGTACGAGAGGCCCGCCGGGGTCGAGGACGGGTGCGTCGGCACCGGTCGCCGCGCGGAGCGGGGCGGGCACGCGGAGGGGACCGCTACGACGGACGACCAGGCACCGGCCGGTGGCCGTGCGGGAGGCGCTCACGGGGGCGGGCGGGGCGAGCAGTCGGGCGAGTGCGCGGCCCAGGACGGACCGGATACGGTGGTTCATGCTGACGCTCCTGCTAAGCGTTGGCCATGCCCCGGGGTGCTGCTAACACCGCCGGGGCACTGTCGTTCCAGGACGTGACGGAACGGTCACACCGTGGAGTTGAACCGTAGCGCCAACCAACGTGTCTCATCAACGTTTATGCACGCTCAACCGAAATTCGCATATGCCAGTAGCGCCGCGCCCGCGAAACGACGCGTGCCTCACACGAGGTCGTCGAACTCGCCCGCCTTCACCCCGGCCAGGAACGCACGCAGCTTCTCCGGCGACGTCCTGACGATCACCTCGGGGTCGTCACTCTCCCGCACGAGGATGTCGCCACCGTGTGTGGCAAGTTCCAGGCAGTTCCCGTCGGAGTCCTCCGAGAACGAGGACTTGCGCCACTGAATGTCCACTCTTCTCACGCCTTCAGAGTTGCTGAGCTATCTCGCGGATGAAGTCCCGCGAGCGGTCCGGGCCGAGGGATCGCTCCTCCATGCGGTCGAGGACCACGCGGTAGTTGGCCAGATGCGTCTCGGCGTGAAGGAACCTGGACCCCAGCGGGGTGTCCGACTGCACCGTGTCCAGCTGCCCGACCGGCCCGTAGACGTAGAGGGTTGAGCTGCCCGCGCTCGGGAACCCTCCGCCGGCAAACGGCATGACGCGAATCGTGACGTGGGCCCGCTCCGACTGCCGCAGCAGGTGGTCCAGTTGCACCTTGGTCACCGCATCACCGCCGAACCGCATGCGCAATGCGGCCTCATGGATGATGAACGTGCAGGCGGGCGGGTCTGGGCGGTCGAGAACGCAGCTGCGCCGGAGGCGGAAGGCGACCTTGCGTTCGAGATCCTCCGACGACAGCGACGGCACGGCTTCCGCGAAGACGGCGCGTGCGTAGTCCTCATGCTGCAGAAGGCCCGGCATGTGCGTGAGCTGCACGGAGCGGAAGGCCACCGCGTGGTGCTCCAACTCGGCGAGATCGAGGACGCCTGCGGTGAGGACGCCCCGGTATTCGTCCCACCAGTTCGAGCCGCGTTCCCTGGCCATGTCCGCGAGGGCATCGATGTACGCGGCGTCCGGGCACGAGTAGTTCGCAGCCCATACGCGCACCCTGTCGGGGCTGACACCGAAACGGGCGGACTCGGTGTTGCTCATCGTGGTCTTGTCCACGCGGTGCATCTCGGCGGCCTCGGTGAGCGACAGCCCCACCTGCTCCCGCATCTTGCGCAACTCCGCGCCCAGCCTGCGCTACCGCTCCGTCGGCGGCTTCCTCGCGGCCATCGTCTCCCCCTTCCGTACCCTCGGAGGAACCGTAGCGGTGCACGGAAGCCGGTGAGGAGACCCCACCGGCTTCCGTGGCCACCGGCCACCTGTCAGAGGAACGAGTTGATCTCGATCGTCTCGGTACGGCCCGGGCCCACGCCGATCGCGGAGATCGGGGCGCCGGACATCTCCTCCAGGGCCTTCACGTACGCCTGGGCGTTCTTCGGCAGGTCACCGAAGGTCTTCGCCTTGGTGATGTCCTCGGACCAGCCCGGCAGCATCTCGTAGATCGGCTTCGCGTGGTGGAAGTCGGTCTGCGAGTACGGCAGCTCCTCGACGCGCTTGCCGTCGATCTCGTACGCGACGCAGACCGGGATCTGCTCCCAGCCGGTCAGCACGTCGAGCTTGGTGAGGAAGAAGTCGGTCAGGCCGTTGACGCGGGTCGCGTAGCGGGCGATGACCGCGTCGAACCAGCCGCAGCGGCGGTCGCGGCCGGTGGTGACACCGCGCTCGCCGCCGATGCGGCGCAGGTCCTCGCCGTCCTGGTCGAACAGCTCGGTCGGGAACGGACCGGCGCCGACGCGCGTGGTGTACGCCTTGAGGATGCCGATGACCCGGCTGATCTTCGTCGGGCCCACGCCGGTGCCGGTGCAGGCACCGCCGGCGGTCGGGTTCGAGGAGGTGACGAAGGGGTACGTGCCGTGGTCGACGTCGAGCAGGGTGCCCTGGCCGCCCTCGAAGAGCACGACCTTGTCCTCGTCCAGCGCGTTGTTGAGGATCAGGGTGGTGTCGGCGACGAACGGCTTGATCTGCTCCGCGTACTGGAGCATCTCCTCGACGATCTGCGCGGCGTCGATCGCGCGCCGGTTGTAGAGCTTGGCGAGGAGCTGGTTCTTGCCCTCGAGCGCCGCCTCGACCTTCTGGGTGAGGATCGACTCGTCGTAGAGGTCCTGCACCCGGATGCCGACGCGGTTGATCTTGTCGGCGTAGGTCGGGCCGATGCCGCGGCCGGTGGTGCCGATCTTGCGCTTGCCAAGGAACCGTTCCGTCACCTTGTCGAGGGTGACGTTGTACGGCGTGATCAGGTGGGCGTTGCCGCTGATCAGGAGCTTCGAGGTGTCGACGCCGCGCTCGTTGAGTCCGCTCAGCTCGGAGAGCAGGACCGCCGGGTCCACGACGACGCCGTTTCCGATGACCGGGGTGCACCCCGGGGAGAGGATTCCGGAAGGGAGCAGGTGCAGTGCGTATTTCTGGTCGCCTACGACGACCGTGTGGCCGGCGTTGTTGCCGCCCTGGTAACGCACCACGTAGTCAACGGACCCACCGAGCAGGTCGGTGGCCTTTCCCTTGCCCTCGTCACCCCACTGAGCACCGAGCAGCACAAGTGCGGGCACAGGCGTACACCCCTTCCGGGCGGGGCATGTCCAAGGTCAGGGGGCCTACGCCGCCTCACCGGTGTGCCCCGGAATAGACGAAGCCCCTGGCGCAATAGCGCAAGGGGCTCTTGCACAAAGAGACTACCCGAGGAAGGACCGAGGTGTCGGATCACGACCAGCTGCTGGTCATCATCGACCCGGTCGCCCGCCGAATGGACGGCGAGTCCGTGCGGATCGCGAAAGATGTGCTGTCCGCGGGGGCGCAGACGAAGATCTGTCTTCCGGACGGTCCCGAGGAATTCGCCCGCGCCCTGGCGCGGCGCGGCTCCCGGCGGCCCGTGGTCCTCGGGGACGACCGTGCGCTGCTGCGCGCGGTGACCCTGCTGCACCGGGAGCGGGAGGCCGTCTGCGGGGCCCTCTCGCTGGTCCCGATCGGCTCCCCCGACCGGCTGGAGACGGCCCGCGCGCTCGGCGTGCCGCCGGGCACGGTCGCCGCCGCCCGGGCGGTCCTGGACGGGGTGGTGCGCCGGCTCGACCTGCTGGCCGACGACAGCGGCGGTGTCGTCCTCGACCGGCTCGACGTCCCCGCCTCCCGGGTCCTCGCCCCCGCCGCGCCCACGGTCTGGAACACCTGCCGCTCGCTGGTGCGCACCCTGGTCCGTCCGGCGCCGACGGCGGTCGCGGACCGCGGGCACCGGCTGCGGGTGGAGGCGGACGGGGTGCTCCTCGTGGACGTGGACGAGCCGGTCGAGGGCATGACGGTCCGCGCCCTCGGCGGTGCGGCGGCCCTCACCCTGGTCCCGGCGGGCGCCCCGCCCGTCCACGTCACCGCCCAGACCCTCACCGTCACCGGCCCGGCCTTCCGCTACCGCTCCGACACGACGGTCTCGGTCCCGGTGCGCCGGCGGACCTGGACGGTGCGGCCGGGGGTGTGGGGACTGACGCTGCCGACGGCCGCCCTGTCGTCGTCCCTCTGACGGTCCCGGCGCCCCTCCCGCCGTCCCGGCGTCCCTCCCGCCGTCCCGGCGTCCCTCCCGCCGTCCCTCCCGTCGTCCCGTCGTCCCTCCGGCCGTCCCCTGGTCGTGAGCTGGTCATGTCCTGGTCATGGCCTAGGCTGCCCCGGGGCTTCGAGGGGGGATCTTCATGGGCGGGGACAAGGACGGCGCCGCGTTCGACGTGCCGGGGACGCCGGAGGCGCTGGGGCGCTACCGGGAGCGGGCACGCGGCTGGGTGATCGGCGGGGTGCTGGCCCTCGCGGTGGCGGCCTGGCAGCTGGCGCACCGGTGGGGCACCCTCTGGGGCCCGGTGGTGGCGCCCGTCTTCCTGGTCCTCGGCCTGGCCGCCTGCGCCGTGGGGCTGCGTTCGCTGTCCCTCGGCCGCCGGATGGAACACGCCCTGAGGTCCTGGCCCTGGGCCGCTCACCCGGCCGTCCTGGTGCCCCTCGGGCCGTACGGGACGGGTGTGGTCCTGACCGGCCCCGACGGGGCGGAGCCCCAGCCCCTGCTGGTACGGGCGCTGCCGTGGCGCCGGCGCCTCCTGCGGACGGCGCCCGGCGGCGAGCTGTGGTGGTGCGGCGTCCCGGGCCGGGGCGGGGTCCTGACCGCGCGCCGCGGCGGCGGACCGCTCTGGGCGGAGCCCGTACTCGGCGGGAGGACCCGGAACCGGCTCCTGGGCCGGACGGCGGCGGGTCCCGGTCCGGACGCCGCCGAGCCGCCCGCCGCGGATCCGGCGCGGGGACGGCGGCGCAAGGGGCGGTGGCGCTGGGTCGTCCTGGTGGGCCTGCTGGCGCTCGGCTTCGCCCGGCTCTGCACGGAGTCGGCGAAGGAGGACCCGAGGGTGGAGGTCCTCGTCCTCGACCGGGGCCCCGGTGACAGCTGCACGGTGGCGTGGACGGACCCGGTCGACGGCAGGCCGAAGTCGGGGCCGTTCCGGTGCGCACCGGCCCCGGAGCCCGAGCCCGGCCTGTGGCCGGAGCCGTACGAGGACCGGCAGACCGCTTACGTCGTCTCGTACGGGCCCTGGGAAGGCGAGCTGTACAACGCGCGGCGGGAGGGGACGAGCGCCTTCCGCGACGCCGAGGCCCTGCGCGTCCTGGGGGCGGTCACGCTTCTGGTGGGGCTGGTCGGCGGTACGGCCGGCCTGGTGACCCGGCGGCGGCTTGCCGGGCGCACGGCCGTCACCCCGTCGGGGGTCTCCCGCTAGCTAGGCGGAGCCCTCCGCTTCGCTCTCCTTGCGGGCGCGCCAGCGGTCCATGACTCCGGCGATCTCGTCGTGGAGGAAGGCGAAGAACTCGGCGGTCTCGGCCGTGCGGCGGCCGGCGGGAGTGTCGGGGCCGAGGACGTCGGCGCCCTCGCGGAGGACCTTCTCCCAGCGGGCGAGGACCTGGTCCCGACGGGTGAAGGTCTCGTACCAGAGCTCGTTGTGGAGCACGTAGCGGTCCCGGCGCGTGCCGGGTTCGCGTTCGCGGCTGACCATGCCGACCTGGGTGAGGTAGCCGATCGCACCGGAGACGGCGGCCGGGCTGATCCGCAGACGCGCTGCGAGTTCGGCCGAGGTCAGGGAACCGGTCTCGGAGGCGAGCAGGGCCGCGAAGACGCGGCTCGCCATGCGCTGCATGCCGGCGGCGGTCATCTCGGCCGCGAAGCGCTCCACGAAACGGGCTACGGCCTCGTCGTTCGTCGTCATCTCACTCACCCCTCCGACTTTATACGCTTCCTTAACTTCACAAATTTGTGAAAGGAGCGTAATTTGAAAAACATGACGAAGGCAATCAGCATCGCCGGGCTGCACAAGACGTTCGGCCGCACGCACGCGCTGGACGGCCTCGACCTCGCGGTGGAGACCGGCGAGGTCCACGGCTTCCTGGGGCCCAACGGCGCCGGGAAGTCCACCACCATCCGGATCCTCCTCGGGCTCCTGCGGGCCGACTCCGGCACCGCGATGCTGCTCGGCCGGGACCCCTGGGCCGACGCCGTCGAGCTGCACCGGCGGCTCGCGTACGTCCCCGGCGACGTCACCCTGTGGCGCAACCTCTCCGGCGGCGAGGTCATCGACCTCTACGGGCGCCTCCGTCAAGGCGGCGGCGCGAAGCGCGTCGGGCAGGGGGGTGGCGGGCGACGGGCGGACGGCCTCGACCGGCGGCGGCGCGACGAGCTGATCGAGCGCTTCGAGCTCGACCCCACCAAGAAGGGCCGGACCTACTCCAAGGGCAACCGGCAGAAGGTGGCGCTCGTCGCCGCGTTCGCCGCCGACGTCGACCTGCTGGTCCTCGACGAACCCACCAGCGGCCTCGACCCGCTGATGGAGGAGGTCTTCCAGAACTGCGTCAACGAGGCCAGGGAACGCGGCACGACCGTCCTGCTGTCCAGCCACATCCTCAGCGAGGTCGAGACCCTCTGCGACCGCGTCAGCATCATCCGCAAGGGCCGCACGGTCGAGTCCGGCACCCTCTCCGAGCTGCGCCACCTCACCCGTACCAGCGTCACCGCCGAACTCGCGGGGCCCCCGAACGGCCTCGCCCGCCTCCCCGGTGTCCACGACCTGGACGTGCAGGGCAACCGCGTGCGGCTCCAGGTCGACACCCACCAGCTCGACGCCGTGCTCAGGTCGCTCACCGCGTCGGGCGTGCGGAGCCTCACCTCCACCCCGCCCACCCTGGAGGAGCTCTTCCTCCGGCACTACGCGGAAGAGGCGGCCGCGTCATGAGTACGTCCGAACTGACCGCCACCGGAGCCCTCACCCGGCTCGCCCTGCGCCGCGACCGGCTGGTGCTGCCGGTCTGGGCCCTGCTCACCGGCGGCATGGTAGCCAGTGGCGCCGAGTCCCTGGAGGGCTTGTACGGCACCGCCGGGCAGCGCGCCGAGCTGGCCGCCTCCATGAACGCCAACAGCTCGATGCGCTCGCTCTACGGGCCGGTCCTCGACGACTCCCTCGGCGGCCTGGTCGCCTGGCGGTTCGGGACCATCGCCGCCGTCCTCGCCGCTGCCATGAGCCTGATCATCGTGGTCCGGCACACCCGCGAGGAGGAGGAGACCGGTCGGCAGGAGATGCTGTCGGCCGCCGCCGTGGGCCGCCGCGCCCCGCTGACCGCCGCCCTCCTGACCGCCCTCGCCGCCAACGCCGCCCTCGCCCTGATCGTGACGGCCGGACTCGCCGGCCAGGGCGCGGCCGGGGCGCTCGCGCTCGGCCTCGCGATCGGCGCCACCGGCATGGTCTTCGCCGGCGCGGCCGCGATCGCCGCCCAGCTCACCGAGAGCGCCCGGCTCGCCAAGGGCCTGACGGCGGGTGTCCTGGGTCTGGCCTTCGTCCTGCGGGCGGCCGGCGACGCCGGGAACGCCGCCGGGGACTCCGTCCTGACCTGGCTCTCCCCGATCGGCTGGGCCGGGCACGTCCGCGCCTTCGCCGGCGAACGCTGGTGGGTGCTCCTGCTGCCCGCCGCCGCCGCCCTGGTGCAGACGGCCGTCGCGTACCGCCTGACCGCGCGCCGCGACCTCGGCATGAGCTTCCTGCCGACCCGGCCGGGTCCCGCCGACGGACGGCTCGCGACGGCGGGCGCGCTCGCCTGGCGGCTCCAGCGCGGCACGCTGTTCGGTTGGTCGGCCGGCTTCCTGCTCGGCGGACTCGTCTTCGGCGGCATGGTCGAGGGCGCGGCCGACATCGTCGGCGACAACGAGCGGGCCCGGGAGATCTTCGAGCGGATGGGCGGCCAGGCCGCCCTCACCGACGCCTTCCTCGCCACCATGGTCGGACTCTTCGGCATGGTCGCCGCCCTGTTCGCGGTCGGCTCCGTGCTGCGGCTGCACGGCGAGGAGACCTCGCAGCGCGCCGAACCCCTCCTCACGGCTGCCGTCGGCAGACTGCGCTGGGCAGCCGGTCACCTGGTCATCGCGTTCGCCGGGCCGGCGCTGATCATGCTGCTCGCCGGGCTCGGCCTGTACGGCGGACACGGCGAGGCCCTCGGCCCGGTCCTGGGTGCCGCGCTGGCCCAGCTCCCCGCGATCTGGACTCTGGCGGGCCTCGCGGTCCTGCTGTGGGGGGGGCCGTCCCGAAGGCCGCCGTGGCCGGGTGGGGCGTGGCGGGCGTCTGCCTGGCCCTCGGCTGGATCGGCCCGGCACTCGGCCTGCCGCAGGCGGTCCTGAACCTCTCGCCCTTCGGCCACCTGCCCAAGCTGCCGGGCCAGGAGACGGCCTGGACCCCGCTCCTCGCCCTCACCGCCCTCGCCGCCGCCCTGGTCGCGGCGGGGCTCGCGGGGCTGCGCCGCCGGGACATGGCGAGCTGACCGTCCCACCGGTGAGACACCCCGAGGGCACGGCCGACGCACCGGCCGGGCCCTCGGCCCTCACACCCCGGCCCTCACACCTCCACCATCAGCGACTCGAAGCCCCTGATGACGTAGCCCGGCTTCCACACCGGCTCGGCCGCGAGCCGCATCCCCGGCGCCCGGCGCAGCAACTCGCCGAATACGGCCGTCAGTTCAAGGCGGGCGAGCGGGGCGCCGAGGCAGTAGTGGATGCCGGCGCCGAAGGAGACGTGGGGGTTGTCGGCGCGGGTGAGGTCCAGCCGGCCGGCGGTCGGGCCGAAGCGGGCGGGGTCGCGGTTGGCGGAGCCGAAGAGCAGGGCGACCTCGGAACCGCGCGGGATGACCTGGCCGTCGATCTCGATGTCGTCCAGGACCCAGCGCTCGAACATCTGGAGCGGGGTGTCGTAGCGCAGAATTTCTTCCACAGCTGTGGACAACTTCTCGGGATGCGCGGCGTCCGGGCGGACGCCCTCCTTCAGCAGCCGCCACCAGCCGTTGACCGTGGTGTTCACGGTGGCTTCGTGGCCGGCGTTCAGGAGCAGCACACAGGTGGAGATCATCTCCTGCTCCGTCAGCTCCGCCACGCCGATCAGCGCCGAGATCAGGTCGGCGCCGGGCTCCTTGCGACGCCGGGCGATCAACTCCCTGAGGTAGTCGGAGAATTCGACCGCCGCACGGACCGCGCGGCGAGCCGTCTCCTCCGACGGGTTCAGCTCGAACATCCCGCAGATGTCCGCCGACCAGGGCCGCAGCCGCCCGCGCTCCTCCTCGTCCTCGGGGATCCCCAGCATCTCGGCGATCACCGCCACCGGCAGCGGCGCGGCCACCACCGCGAGCAGGTCGCCGCCGCCCGCCGCGACCAGCTCGCCCACCAGACCGGCAGCGAGGCGTCGTACGGCCGGCGCCAGGTCCTCCACCGTCCGGGGCGTGAACGCCTTCGACACCAGGCGCCGGATCCGGGCGTGGTCGGCCGCCTCCAGATCGAGCAGCCCGTGGTCGTTGAGGGTGTGGAACGGCTCGTGGGCGGCCGGCGGGGCCTCGCGCCCGAACTCCTCGTGGGTGAAGCGGTGCGTGTACGTACGGCCCAGGCGCCGGTCCCGGAGCAGCGCCGACACGTCCTCGTGGTGCGGGATCAGCCACTGGCGGGTGGGGGCGAACCAGTGGGCGCGGCCGGTGGCGCGCAGGCGCGCGTAGGCGGGATAGGGGTCCGCCACGAACTCCGGGGACCAGGGGTCGAAGGGGGCGTCAGGGGCGTCAGGGGCGTCAGGGGCGTCGACAGCGTCCATGGACGGACGCTACCCCCGCGGCCTCCGTCATCCACCGACCCGCACCAGCCGCGCCTCGTACGCGAAGACCGCCGCCTGCGTCCGGTCGCGCAGCCCCAGCTTCACCAGGATCCGGCTCACGTGCGTCTTGATGGTCGACTCGGCGACGACGAGGTGGTCGGCGATCTCGGCGTTGGACAGGCCCTGCGCGATCAGCACCAGGACCTCGGTCTCGCGCTCGGTCAGCTCCCCGATCTGCGCCATCGCGGGCGGGCGGGGCGCGACGGCCGCCGACCTGGCGAACTCGGTGATGAGCCGCCTGGTGACGGTCGGGGCGAGCAGCGCCTCACCGGCCGCGACCACCCGGACGCCCTCCGCGAGCTGCCGGGCCGAGGCGTCCTTGAGCAGGAAGCCGGAGGCCCCGGCGCGCAGCGCCTGGTACACGTACTCGTCCAGGTCGAAGGTGGTGAGGACCAGCACCTTCGCGTCGGCGTCGGCCGCGACGATCTCGCGGGTGGCGTCGATGCCGTTGAGCTCGGGCATCCGGATGTCCATCAGGACCACGTCGGGGCGCAGCGCGGCGACCTGGGCGACGGCCTCGCGGCCGTTGACCGCCTCGCCGACGACCTCGATGTCCGGCATGGCGCCGAGCAGCACGGAGAAGCCCTCGCGGACCATCATCTGGTCGTCCACGATCAGCACACGGATCACGGCCGCGACTCCTCTCGCGTCTCGCCGCGCGGCTCGTCACGGACCTCGTCGCGGGCCACGGGGACGAAGACCGTGACCTCGTAGCCCCCGTCGGCGGACGGCTCGGCGGTCATCTCGCCGCCCAGCATGGCGACCCGCTCCCGCATGCCGGTGATGCCGTGGCCGGCGCCCGGGGACGCCTTGACCAGGCCGCGGGCCGGGCCGTTCGCGATCCTGAGGCCGAGACCGCCGAGGACGTGGCTCACCTCCACCTTCGCGGCGGCGCCGGGCGCGTGCCGCAGCACGTTCGACAGGGCCTCCTGCACGATCCGGTACGCCGAGAGCTCCACGCCCTGCGGCAGCTCCCGCACCGATCCGGTGACCGTGAGCTCGACGGCCAGCCCGGCGTCCCTGACGTTGGCGACCAGACCGTCGAGGTCGGCGAGCGTCGGCTGCGGCGCGTCGGGCGCCTCGTAGTCCTCGGCCCGTACGACCCCGAGGATGCGGCGCAGCTCGGTCAGCGCGGCCACCGCGTTCTCACGGATGGTGACGAACGCCTGCTCCAGCTCCGGCGGCGGGTTCTCCACCCGGTAGGGGGCGGCCTCGGCCTGGATGGCGACCACCGACATGTGGTGGGCGACGACGTCGTGCAGCTCGCGGGCGATGGTGGTGCGCTCTTCGAGCAGGGTCCGCCGGGACCGCTCGACGGCGGTCACCGACTGCTGGACGCTGACCTCGCGCGCGGCGTCGCGGCGGACCTGGCGCATGGCGACGACCAGCAGGAACAGCGCGGAGAAGAACAGCATCTGCGGGGCGTCCGAGCCGTAGCCGCCGAGGAGGACGGTGGCGAAGAGGGCGTAGGCGCCCGTCACCAGCCACATCCAGCCGGCGGTACGGGGCCGGGTGCGGGCCGCGACGACGACGAGCACGATGAGGTGGGCGCCGAAGGAGTTCGGCGACCACGGCCAGCCGTCGCCGTACCCGCTCGCGTACGCCAGGAAGGGGGTGGTGGCCAGCGAGGCCCAGAACGCGAGGACCGGGCGGACCAGGGTGAGCAGCACCACGACGGCGGGGACGCCCGCGTGGACCATCACCAGCAGGCCGATCGCGTGACGCATGCTCTCGTAGCCCATGAGGAAGACGATCAGCGCCAGGAAGGCGACGACGGCATGCGGAAGCAGGCCGGCGTGGACGCGTATCCGCCCCGGCAGGTGCCGGAGCAGGCCCCGCTCCACGTCCATGCGCGGCAGCGGGCGGTAGGCGAGGGCGTCGTCGAAGAGGTCCGCACGCAGACCGCCGAGCGCCTTCAGCGTCAGGCGGAGCTCGGGGCTGCGGCTCGATCCGGTGGTCTGGGTGTCGGTCACGCATGCCACCGTACGGGGGACCGGGGACGCGGTCGTCCGGCTGGATGCGGATCCTGCCGCGTCCCCCCTGAGTACTACGGGCCGCCGGGGGCCGTCAGCCGCGGGACGCGGCGGCGTGCTCGGCGGCCCCCTGCGGGAAGGTGCGCGCCGGGCGGCCGGTGACGCGAGGGGAGGACTTGCGGTCAGCTTCCGTCCGCTTCCTTCCGCGGCTCCCCGCTCCCTTCCGCGACTCTCCGCTCCCTTTCGCGGCTCCCCGCTCCCTTCCGCGACTCTCCGCTGCCTTCCGCGGCTCCCCGCTGCCTTCCTCGCGGCGCGGGTCCGGCCGGTTCTCCTCGGCGGCCTGGCACGTCCCGCCGGGTCCTCTCCGGCGCCTCAGAACGCCAGTTGCGCGATCTCCTCCGCGACCACCGCGCAGGCGTCGGCCGCCGGGTCGATCAGCGGGAAGTGGCCGACGTCCTCCAGGAGCGTCAGGCCGACCGTCTCGCCCGCCTTCGCCGCCGCCTCCACGTAGGCGTCCGCGACGGCGGCCGGGACGACGATGTCCTCGCGGCCCTGGACGACGGTCGTGGCGATGCCGGTGGGCAGGAGCCGGGACGGGTCGGCGAGGGCGGAGCGCTCGGCGAGACGGTCGGTGCCGCCGAGGAGTTGGGTCACCGCGCCGCCGCACACGTCCAGTTCCACGGCCCGGTCGAAGTGCGCGATCGGCGCCAGCGCCACCACGCCGCGCAGTTCCGGGGCGGCCGGCAGGCGCCAGGGCGAGCCGGCCGGCAGGACGTGGCGGGCGGCGGCCCACAGGGCGAGGTGGCCGCCGGCGGAGTGGCCGGTGAGGACGATCCGGCGGGTGTCGGCCTGCGGCAGGTGCGCGACGGCGAGGCCGGTCACCGCGTCCAGGGCCGCCGCCACGTCGTCGAAGGTCTCGGGCCAGCGGCCCGCGACCGGACCGGTCGCCCCCTGACGGGGGATGTCGCCGCCGCGCCGGTACTCGACGTTCGCCACGGCGAAGCCGCGCCGGGCCAGGAAGTCCGCGAACGGGGTCAGATGCCGCCGGTCGTACGGTGAGCGCCAGGCGCCGCCGTGCAGGGCGACGACCAGGGGCGCGGACGGGCTGCCGTCGCGCGGGGCGTAGAAGTCGACGACCTGGTCGGGGTGTGCGCCGTAGGCGGCGGAGGCGTCCGGGGCGACGGCCGGGTGCGAGAAGGCCGACGCTTCTTCGGCGGCGTCGCGCGCGGCGGGGTCCGGCATGCTGCTTCCAACCTCCTCGAACGGGGCCGATGTTGGCGAAGCCATCGGCCTGACCTGCGGGGACCGTACCAGGAGTACGGCACCCGCAGATCACGCGATCAGGAGATGATCCGACCGGGACCGGGCCCGGACCGTCTTCGGAGCGGGCGCTATCCCGCGGGGATGTCCCGCAGCACCTCGCCGAGGACCCGGGCCGCCCGCTCCGCGTCCGCGAAGCCGACGTACAGCGGGGTGAAGCCGAAGCGCAGCACGTCCGGGCGGCGCAGGTCGCCCACCACCCCGCGCCGGATCAGCTCCGCCATGACCGCGGGTGCCTCGGCGCAGCGCAGGGCGACCTGGCTGCCGCGCTCCGCGTGCGCCTCGGGGGTCACGGAGGTGACCCGGCCCTCGGGGGCGTAGGCCCGTACGCACTCCAGGAAGAAGTCCGTGAGGGCCAGGGACTTGGCCCGCACGTCCTCGATCCGGACCCCGTCCCAGACGTCGAGCGCCGCCTCGAGGGACAGCATCGACAGGATGTCGGGGGTGCCGACCCGGCCGCGCGGGGCGCCCTCGGCGGCCCGGTAGTCCGGGGTCATGCCGAACGGGTCGGCGTGCGAGTTCCAGCCGGGCAGCGGCGAGTCGAAGCGGGCCTGGTGGCGCTCGGCGACGTACAGGTACGCGGGCGCGCCGGGGCCGCCGTTGAGGTACTTGTACGTGCAGCCGACGGCCAGGTCGACGCCGTGCGCGTCCAGGCCGACCGGCAGGGCACCGGCGCTGTGGCACAGGTCCCAGACGGCGAGGGCCCCGGCCGCGTGGAGGGCGGCCGTGACGCCGGGCAGGTCCTGGAGCCGGCCGGTGCGGTAGTCGACGTGGTTGACGAGGGCCAGGGCGGTGCGCCCGGTGACCGCGCCGGGCATCTCGGCGGGGTCGAGGGGCACGATCCGGTGACCCGTCATGCGGGCCGCGGAGGCGGCGATGTACCCGTCCGTGGGAAAGGTCGTCGCGTCGACGAGGATCTCGTCCCGGTCCCCGCCCGCGAGGCGGGTGGCCGCGACGACCGCCTTGAAGACGTTGACGCTGGTCGAGTCGCCGACCACGATCTGCCCGTCGGCGGCGCCGACGAGCGGTGCGATCCGGTCGCCGATCCGCTCGGGGGCGGTCCACCAGCCGGACTCGTCCCAGGAGCGGATGCGCAGCTCGCCCCACTGGCGGGTGATGACGTCGGCCATGCGGGCGGGGACGTGGGCGGGCAGCGCGCCCAGCGAGTTGCCGTCGAGGTAGACGGTGTCGTCGAGGGCGAACTTCTCCCGGTGCTTGGCGAGTTCGTCTGCGGCGTCGAGGCGCGCGGCCTCGGCGGTGTACGCGGCCGTGGAGGTGTCAGACATGGCTGCGCGCCGTCCACAGCTCGGGGAACACGTTCTTCTGCGCCCGCTTCTCCAGCCAGGCCACGCCTGCCGAGCCGCCGGTGCCGGTCTTGGCGCCCATGGCGCGCCGGGTGGCCACCAGGTGGTCGTTGCGCCAGCGCCAGACGAGCTCGGCGACGTCGCTCAACGCCTCGCCGAGCCGCACGAGTTCGGCGTTCTGGTCGGGGTCGGCGTAGATCCCGGCCCAGACGCGCTCGACCTCGGCGTTCGGCTCGTAGCGCAGCGACGGGTCGCGGTCGAGGACCTCGGCGGGCACGGGCAGGCCGCGCCGGGCGAGCAGCCGCAGCGTCTCGTCGTAGAGGCTGGGCTCCTGGAGCGCCTTCTCCAGCTCGGCGTGGACGCGGGGCGCGCCGCGGTGCGGCACCAGCATGGAGGCCGACTTCTCGCCGAGCAGGAACTCCATGCGCCGGTACATCGCCGACTGGAAGCCCGATCCCTCGCCGAGGGCGCCGCGGTAGGCGTTGAACTGGGCGGGGGTGAGCTGGGCGAGCGGCCGCCAGGAGTGGTTGAGGGCCTCCAGCTCGCGGACGGAGCGCTTGAGCGCGTCCATGGCGACGGGCAGGTCGTCACGGCGCAGTGCGTGGCTCGCGGTCTCCCACTCGTGGACGATCACCGTGAACCACAGCTCCATGACCTGGGTGGTGACCAGGAAGACCATCTCGCCCGGGTCGTCCGAGCGCAGGTGCTGGAGGTGGGTGAGGACGTCCGCCTGGACGTAGTCCTCGTACGGCGTCGTGCCCGCGAAGTCGAGGTTCGGCGCGTCGGCGGACGCACCGGCTCCGGAGGCATCGGGAGAACCTGGGAAGGTCGACATTTCTGTCTCCTCGATACGTACTACCGGGTAGCGGTCCGCTCCTTCCGTGTGACGACGGAGCCCCGGTCCCCTCGGGAGGCGGGCGTCGTCGCGCGCGCTCCCACGCGCATCATGACACGATCGGCCCGGTGATGTAGATCCCTTCTTCGTCATACGGATACGCGTTCGAGCGGCAGCCGTGGAGCCCCTTGATCTGCTGCATCATGACGGGCGCGGGCTTTCCCGGCCCGGGGCAGCCCATGTGCTGCCGGATGCCGATCTCGTGCCCGACCTCGTGGTTGATGATCAGGTGCCGGTATTCGGAGGCCGGTCCGGCGAAGGTCGGCGAGCCGAGCAGCCAGCGCTTGAGGTTGACCACGACGCCGGAGGTGGTCTCGCAGTTCAGCTCGCCGCGGGTGTTCAGGCCGCCCGCCGCGCACAGCCGGTCGGCGGTGTCGGGAGTGGCGATCCGGATGACGAAGTCGGCGTTCTCGCTGACCAGCTGGAAGCGGCCGCGGCCGTGCGCGGCCCAGCCGCGCGGGTGGGCCAGGATGCGCTGGATCTCCTCGGCGGCCTCACGGGCGGACACGTCGATGCCGTCCTCGACCTGCACGCGGTAGCGGCGCAGCGAGCCGGTGGTGCCGACGGCGTCGCCGGTGGCACGGGCGGTGGTGAAGGTGCCGGCGCCGGACCGGGGCACCACGGTCTTCTTCGGCGTGGGCACGGGGGGCGGCGGTTCCGGCTTCCGGGAGGGCGTGGCGGGCCGTGCCGGCGGCGCGGGCGGGACCGTGGCGGTCCCGTGGCCCGGACCGGCGGTCGCCGGAGCCGGGGTCGGGGCGGGAGCGGCGGCGTCGGCCCGGCCGTTGTAGTGGGCGAGCGCCGCCCCGCCGCCGAGCGAGACCAGCGCGAGGGCGAGCGCGGAGAGGACGAGCCGCCCCGCCACCCCCCGTTTGCCCCGTCTTCTCCCTTTCCGGCGACTTCCCGTCGCGGCCCGCTTCCCCAAGACAGTTCCCCCCTGCACGCGGTCCGAAGGATCGTACCGGCGCTTCGAACGCGCTCGAACAGCGCGGGGAGTGCCTGTCCGGAATGCCCCCGCCACGAGGACGGGGGCCTTCCGGCCGGATCAGCGGGCGTCAGCGGGGGCCGGTGAAGGCCGGTGAGGGCGGGTGAGGGCGGGTGACGGCCCTCAGCCCAGCGTGTCCGCCGCCGTCTGCGAGGAGTCCCGCAGGAAAGTGGTGCAGCGCTCGTACTCGTCCTTCTCGCCGATCTCGCCGGCCGCCCGGGCCAGCGCGTGCAGGGCGCGCAGGAAGCCGCGGTTCGGCTCGTGCTCCCACGGCACCGGGCCGTGGCCCTTCCAGCCGTTGCGGCGCAGGGCGTCAAGGCCCCGGTGGTAGCCGGTACGGGCGTAGGCGTACGACTCGATCACGCGCCCGCCCTCGTACGCGTCGTCGGCGAGCTGCGCCCAGGCGAGCGAGGAGGTCGGGTACTTCGCCGCGACGTCGGCCGGTGCGGCACCGCTCGCGAGCAGCTCGCGCGGCTCCGGGTCGTCGGGCAGGTGGGTGGGGGCCGGTCCCCCCAGCAGGTTCTCGTGGATGGCCATGGGCCCCAGTCTGCCTCAGCTCCCGCCGTCCGGGCCGCCGGGCGGCGCGGGCCGCTCCCCCGGACCGCCGGGCGGGGCCGGGCGCCCTCCGGGCGGGCCGGGCCGGGCCTCCCGCGCCCGGCCCGGGTCCAGCGGCGGAGCCGTCACCCCGCAGTGCACCCGGCACTCGGGATGGCAGCCCGCCCGGGCCGGGACCCGCAGCGTGAACCAGGCCAGCACCGCTCCCGCCACCAGGACCCCGGCACAGATCGGCATCGCCCGCCGGAAGGTGGCGCCGAACTCGGCCGCCGAGCGGTACGCCTCCGGTCCCGTGCCCGCGAGCAGCGGCAGCGCGGCGACCGCGACCAGGCCCGCCGCCCGGGCCGCCGCGTTGTTGATGCCGCTCGCCAGGCCCGCCCGGGAGACGTCCACGGAACCGAGCACGGCCGCCGTGAGCGGGGCCACCAGGACGGTCATGCCGAGACCGAGGACGAGCAGGGCCGGCAGCACGTCCAGGGCGTACGAGGCGTCCGCACCGGCCCGCAGCATCAGCAGCATCCCGGCCGCGCACAGCAGCGGCCCCACGGTGAGCGGCAGCCGCGGGCCGGTCCGCTCCCCCAGCTCCCCGGCCTTCGCCGAGAGCAGCAGCATCAGGACCGTCGTCGGCAGCAGGGCCGTACCGGCGCCGAGGGCCGAATAGCCGGAGACCACCTGGAGCTGGAGGGCCGCCAGGAAGAAGAAACCGCCGAACGCCGCGTACACGCACAGCGTCACCAGGTTCACCGCCGTGAACAGCCGGGAGCGGAAGATCGACGGCGGCACCATCGCGTCCTCGCCGCGCCGCCGCTCCGCCGCCACGAACCAGGCACCGAGCAGCACCCCGGCCGCGCCGGCCCACCACGCCTCGCCGATCAGCGCGTACGTCACCAGCGCGAGCGCCGACGCCCCGAGGACCGCGCCCGGCACGTCGAAGCGGCCGTGCGCCGCCTCGTCCCGCGACTCGGGCACGTGCCGCAGCGCCACCGGCACGCACACCAGCGCGAGCGGCACGTTCAGCAGGAACACCCACCGCCAGCCGGGGCCGTCCACCAGCCAGCCGCCGACGAACGGGCCGACCGCCGCGCCGACCCCGCCGAAGCCGGACCACAGGCCGACCGCCCGGGCCCGGTCGTCCGGGTGGAAGCTCGCCTGGATCAGCGCGAGCGAACCGGGCGTGAGCAGCGCCCCGCCGACCCCTTGGAGGGCGCGGGCGGCGATCAGCACGCCCGCGTCCGGGGCGAGCCCGCACAGCAGCGAGGCGGCCGCGAACCACACGGTGCCGACCACGAAGACCCGCCGCCGCCCGTACCGGTCGCCGAGCGCCCCGCCGAGCAGGATCAGACCGGCGAGGGTGAGCATGTAGGCGTTGACGGTCCACTGCAGTCCGGCCAGGTCGGCGCCCAGGTCCTCGCCGATGTGGGGCAGGGCGACATTGACGACGGTGGAGTCGAGCAGCGCCATCCCCGAACCGAGGACGGTCGTGAACACGATCCACCGCCCGGTTCCCGAGGCGAGCCGGATGTCCATGCCTGCATGGTCCCGCGCACGGCGAGGCCCCGCCCACCGGAACGGCGGACGGGGCCCTCACCCGTCAGGGTGCTGCACGGCTCAGCGCGTGAAGTTGAAGTACTTCCACGGGCCGTAGGAGGTGGCGTTCACGTTGTCGCCCGCGGCGCCGTCGATGTAGGCGGAGCGGATGCGGAACTTGTGGCCCGCCAGGACCGGGTCGCCGTCGAAGCGCACGTACGACCTGCCGTACCGGTCGAGCAGGAAGAACTCCGGCCCGAGGTCACGCCAGGCACCGGAGTACCACATCTGGGCGTCCAGACGGGTGCTGCGGTTCGGGTACGCGTTGTGCCAGGTGGTGATCAGCGCGTAGTCCGACGTGCGGTACGTCTGGTAGTACGTGGTGCCGATCTTGGTCCACTTGTAGTGGCGCGACAGCGAGGTCGTCACGCCGGCGCGGGTGTACGCACCGGACTTGGCCTGCGTCCAGGCGTAGCGGCCGTCACCGGCGAAGACCGCGGTGACCGTGGTGTCGCGGTTCATCCACATCGACGCGGACAGCTTGCCGACCGAGTTGACCGTGCCGCGCTTGAGCAGCCGCTTGGGCTCGGGGCCCCACGGGTCGGCCCAGATCTCGACGACGCGGTTCTTGTACGTCGGGCCGAGGGTGGCGGTGTACGTGAGGGTGGTGCCGTAGTTGACGGTGGTGCCGTTGCGGTCGAGCGTCAGCGCCGGCCGCAGGTGCGAGACCCGGACCAGGGCGGACCCGGCGGCAGCCGCGCGCTCGGCGTCGCCCGCGTACGCCACCTTGTACGTGACGCCGCCCGCGACGGTCGGAGTGTCGCCGAAGGAGAACGCGCCGTTCGCGCCGAGCGCCTTGGTGCCGAGCGACTTGCCCTGCGGGTTCTCGGCGTCGAAGCGCGTCACGGAGACGGGCGTGCCGGCCGGCAGCGCCAGGGTGGAGGCGACGGTGCCGGTGATGGTGAGCGGCTTGAGCACCGGCGCGGTGGCCGGGGCCTTGACGGTCACCGTCGGCAGCGACTTGGTCGGCTCGTCCAGAACGTGCAGGCGGACCGAGGCGTCGGAGTTGCTGGTCACCGCGAAGAGGCGACTGCCGCCCGGCTCCCAGGCGAGACCGCCGTGGGCCAGGCCGTCCCCGCCGCTGCTGCTGCCGGTGCCGGGGAAGTCGTACTGCCGGACCGAGGTCTTGTCCTGGGGCCGGTAGACGAAGACATCCTTGCCGTACGTCGAGTTGGAGCCCGCCGCGACGGTGCCGTCGGGCGCGACGGCCACGGCGGCACCGTGGTAGTCACTGGCGAGGGTGTTGACCTCGGCGAGGTCCGCGCTCTGGAAGACGTGGTGCGCGTTGCCGGGGTTGGCCGTGATGATCTGGCTGCCGTCCGGCGTGAAGGCCAGGTCGGTGGTGATGCCGGTCAGCGCGTTGTCGTTGCGTACGGTGCGGGTCGCCGTGCCCGTGGTCACGTCGTACGCCGCCAGCCTGAAGCGGTGGTAGTACGAGGACGCGGCGGCGATCGTGTTCGGATTGGCCGGCGAGACCACGAGCCTCGGGGCACCCGAGTAGTTCGTCTCGCTGTCCTGGGCCAGCGCCACGACCGGCTCGGTGCCGGTGAGGTCGAGCGAGCCGATGTCGCCCTTGTCGCCGTTTCCGTAACCGAACCAGATCTTGCCGCCCGCGAGCACGAGGTGCTGCGGGTCGGTTCCCTCACCGGTCGCGTAGCGAGCCTTCTCGGTGACCGTCTCGGTCTCCAGGGTGACGACGGCATCCGCGCCCGGAACGGCCGCGTAGAGCTGCGTCGAGTCCGCGGAGAGCGCGAGGCCCGTGACGCCCGGCAGGCCGGTGGCGGTGCTCAGCACCCGGCCCGCGTAGTCGGTCGCGACGACCTTCCCGAGGTACGGGTCGCTGATGAAGATCTTCTGGTGGACGCCGTCCACCACCATGTCGCCCACGGACGACACCGGCAGGGCGACGCTGCTGTCCGCAGCAGCCGAGCCCGCCGTACCCGCGACCAGTGCCGCGGAGCTGAAGAGGACCGCGAGCGAGGTCGCGGCCGAGAGAGTGCGCTTACGCACGATGAAGAGACCCCCCAAAAATGGCCTCCGGCCCCCAGAAACGGGGCACGGTGATGCGCAGCCTAGATCACGCCCCGGACACCGCGCCTCCCGGTATCCGTCAACGCGTCAACTTCAGGAAAGTCGATAACTCAGCCAGGTCGTCGCATCATGTCCGCAGCCGTCCCGCCGCCCTCACCAGTGCGGCCACGCCCCGCTCGGCCTTGGCCCGGGAGCAGCCGACGTTGAGCCGGACGAAGCCCGGGGTGCCGTAGACGCCGCCCGGCATGACCGCGACCTTCTCGGTCCTTACGAGCTCCTCCTGGAGGGCGGTCTCGTCGATGCCCAGCGGACGCAGGTCGATCCAGGCGAGATAGCCGGCCTGCGGCGGGGCCCAGCGGACGTCCGGGAGGCCGGCGGCGAGCCGCTCGCGGACCAGGTCCATGGTGCCGGCGACGTACGCCCGCAGCGCGTCCAGCCAGGGCGCGCCGTGACGGTAGGCGGCGATGTGGGCGGTGAGGGACAGCACGGCCGGGGAGGCCAGGCCCTCGCCGGTCTCCATGCGGCGGACGAAGGCGGCCCGCTCGTCGGGGTCGCCGAGGAAGCCGTACGAGCCGGAGAGCGCGGGAAAGTTGAAGGCCTTGGTGCCGGAGGTGACCAGGGCCCAGCGCCGGCCGCGCCCGGATTCGGTGATCGCCGTCCACGGCACGTGGCGGTGGCCCTCGGCGGTCAGGTCGGCGTGGATCTCGTCGCTGACGACGGCGGCCCCGTGCCGCTCGGCGAGCCGGGCGAACTCCTTCAGCTCCTCCTCCCGCCACACCCGGCCGGTCGGGTTGTGCGGGGAGCAGAGCAGCAGCATCCGGCTGTCGGGCCGGGCCAGCTCGTGTTCCAGGGCCTCCGTGTCGCCGACGGGGACGCCGCGCAGGTCGCGGCCGAGGCCCGTGACCGCCTTGCGGAAGCCGTCGTAGGTGGGGGTGTGGACGACGACGCCGTCACCGGGCTCGGTCCACATCCGGAGCAGCTGGGAGAGCTGGTTGAGCACGGAGGGCGCGTAGACCATGGCCTCGGGGTCGACGGCGGTGCCGTAGCGGGTGGCGTACCAGTCCCGTACGGCCTCGCGGAACTCGCCGAGCCGCCAGTCGGTGTAGCCGAAGACCCCGTGGTCGACCCGCGCGCGCAGGGCGTCGAGGACGGCCGGCGGGGAGGCGAAGTCCATGTCGGAGATGGTGAAGGGCAGCAGGTCGGGGACGCCGAAGCGGTCCGCGACGCCGTCCCACTGCACCGACCAGGTGCCGCGCCGGTCCGTCTCTCGGTCGAAGTCGAACACCCTGCCTCACTTCCGGATACGACGACGGGCCCGGCACCACTCTCGTGGTGCCGGGCCCGTTCGCACAACCGCGCGAGGCGGCGCTTACTTCAGCTTCTGACCGGCCGAGCGGAGCGCGGCGCAGGCCTCGGCGACCCGCTGGGCCATGCCGGCCTCGGCGAGCTTGCCCCAGGTGCGCGGGTCGTAGGTGGACTTCTTGCCGACCTCGCCGTCGACCTTCAGGACGCCGTCGTAGTTCTTGAACATGTGGTCCGCCACCGGACGCGTGAAGGCGTACTGGGTGTCGGTGTCGAGGTTCATCTTCACCACGCCGTTCTCGATGGCGGTGGCGATCTCCTCGGCGCTGGAGCCGGAGCCGCCGTGGAAGACGAAGTCGAACGGGGACGCCTTGCCGTACTTCTCGGCGACGCCCGCCTGGAGGTCCTTGAGCAGCTCGGGGCGGAGCACGACGTTGCCCGGCTTGTAGACGCCGTGGACGTTGCCGAAGGAGGCGGCCAGCAGGTAGCGGCCCTTCTCGCCCAGGCCCAGGGCCTCGGCGGTGCGGATGGCGTCGTCGACGGAGGTGTACAGCTCGTCGTTGATCTCGTGGCTGACGCCGTCCTCCTCGCCACCGGTCGGGGTGATCTCGACCTCGAGGATGATCTTGGCGGCGGCGGCCTTGGCGAGCAGCTCCTGCGCGATGGACAGGTTGTCCGCGAGGGTCTCGGCGGAGCCGTCCCACATGTGCGACTGGAAGAGGGGGTTCACGCCACGGGACACGCGCTCGGCGGAGATCTCGAGCAGCGGGCGGACGTAGCCGTCCAGCTTGTCCTTCGGGCAGTGGTCGGTGTGCAGCGCGACCGTGATGTCGTACTTCGCGGCGACGATGTGCGCGAACTCGGCCAGGGCGACGGCGCCGGTGACCATGTCCTTGTTGTGCTGGCCGCCCAGGAACTCGGCACCGCCGGTCGAGATCTGGATGATGCCGTCGCTCTCGGCCTCCGCGAAGCCGCGCAGCGCGGCGTGGAGCGTCTGGGACGAGGTGACGTTGATGGCCGGGTAGGCGAACTTGCCTGCCTTCGCCCGGTCGAGCATCTCGTTGTAGACCTCGGGGGTTGCGATGGGCATTCGTCCGCTCCTTGTGATGTGCGGGGGTGTGCGTTGCTTGTCCCTGACCATGGGGGCGACGTCATCGTCGCCCCCATCCTTCCAGACTCTTCTGCGCACTCCCACAGGCACTACGCGACGAGGGATGGAGTGTTTCACGTGAAACACTCCACCCCTCGGCAAAACAGCAGGTCAGGCCCCGTTTGGGCCCGGTCCGGCAGCTACGTCACGACTTCGCGGCGGTTACGCCAGCCCGAGATCCGACAGCTCGTAGCCGGTGAGGTACGGCAGCCCCGCCTCGGCGATGGCCCCGGCGGCGCCCCGGTCCACGATCGTGGCCACCGCGACGACCTCGCCGCCGGCCTCCCGCACGGCCTCGACGGCGGTCAGCGGCGAGCCGCCGGTGGTCGAGGTGTCCTCGACCACCAGGCAGCGACGGCCCTTGACGTCCGTCCCCTCGATCCGGCGCTGCATGCCGTGCGCCTTCTGCGCCTTGCGGACGACGAAGGCGTCGAGGCGCTGACCGCGCGCGGCGGAGGCGTGCAGCATCGACGTGGCGACCGGGTCGGCGCCCAGGGTGAGCCCGCCCACGCAGTCGAAGTCCAGGTCGGCGGTGAGGTCCAGCATCACCTGGCCGACCATCGGCGCGGCCTCGCCGTCCAGCGTGATCCGGCGCAGGTCGATGTAGTAGTCGGCCTCACGACCCGACGAGAGGGTCACCTTGCCGTGCACCACGGCCTTGTCCTTGATCTGCTGGAGCAGCTCAGCGCGTACGTCAGTCATGCGCACGAGCTTAAAGCCGGCCGCTCACAGCCGCCGCCAGGCCCAGGTCGTCTCGACCTCCAGCGGGTCGATGGGGGTGACCAGGCGCGGGAGGGTGTTGAGGCCGTTCGGGGGGCCGGACTGCGGCTCGACGCAGACCGCGTCCGCCGGCTCGTCGTAGACCACGACCCACTCGGCCCGGCTGGTGAGCCGCAGCTGGAGCTCGCCGGGCCAGGTGAGGGTGAAGTCGACGCCGCCCGGCATGCCGAAGCAGTCGTCCCAGGGGCGCGGCGTCGGGTCGATCCGGCGGCCGGTGGGCAGGTGGTTCTCGCCGCGCTCCTCCTGCCAGGCGGGGCTGAAGTCGAGCTCCACGTCCGGGCCGCCGAGACTGCGGCGGAACCAGGGGTGCCAGCCGGCCTGCGCCGGGAAGGAGTCCCGGGCCGTCTCGACGCCCAGCCGGAGGGTGAGCGCGTCCTCGGTCAGCTCGAAGACCTGGGTGACCAGGCCCTCGTACGGCCACGGGTCGGTCAGCTCGGTGGTGAACGCGGCCGTCGTCGCGGTGACCTCGGCGGTCTTCCACGCCACGTCCCGGACGGTGCCGTGGAGGGCGTGCGGGGCCGCGTGCTCGCTGACGGGCAGCTGGTGGACGGTGGCGCCGTCACGGAAGCGCCCGTTCTCGGTCCGGCCGGCCCAGGGGGCCATCACGAAGGACCCGTACCGCGCTCCCTGGAGCAGCAGTTCGGTGCCGCCGATGCGGAGGCTGTCGATGCGGCAGCCGTGCTCCGGGTCGATCGTCACCTCGGCCTCGCCGGCCGTCAGTCGCGTCAGATTGCTCACGACCCGACCATAGGCGATGCCCCGCCGCCGTCGTGGCGGATCGTCAGCGGCGGCGCCGCAGCGCACGGCCGACCACGACCGCGGAGGCGATGGCGAGGGCGGCGGCCGGGGCGATCCAGCGCAGGGTGGCCGTGGCGCTGGAGCTCTCGGCGGCCGGGACGGGGGCGTAGCGGCCGCGCGGCGGGGCGTGGTCGACCTCCTCCGCGCTCCTGCCGATCATGGTCCGCCGGGCGTGCGCGGCCTCGGCGGGCTGACGGCCCGGGACGAGGTCGTCCTCCTCGTCGCCGTCGTCGAAGGGCGCGTCGAGAGGACCGTCGGCGGCGTCGGCGTCCGCGTCGAAGGTCTCGTCGGCCAGCGGGTCGAGGGAGGGCAGCGGGACGGGGGTGTCGAAGACGGAGGGACGGCCGGGCTCCTCCACGCCGTCGTCGACGCCGTCGTCGTCGCTCGCCGCCTGCGCCTCGGCCTCGCGTGCCTCCGCCTGTGCCTCCGCCTCGCGTGCCTCGGCGGCCATCTCGGCCTCCACGTCCGCGACGGCGACCAGCGCCTCGGCGAAACGGTCCAGCAGCCGGGCGCCCGCCGTGGCGCGGGCCTCGGTGTCGGTGTCCGCGAGCCGGCCGGTCGCCGTCACCTCTCCGGTGAAGCCGATCGTGGTGCCCTCGGACACGGGGGAGAGCGCGACGGTGAGGGTCAGCGCGGCCGTGCCCTTGCCCCGCACCTCCGTGCCCTCGCCCTCGACCGCGAAGCGCCCGTCGCGCTCGGCGATCCGCAGCGCCCCGCGGTAGGTGATGGTGTTGCCGCCGATCCGGACCTTCAGACGGCCCGCGAGCGGGCCGTCCTCCCCTTCGGCGTCCTGCTGGAAGCCGGGCACACAGCGCGCGACCCGGGCGGGGTCCGTCAGCGTGGCGCGCAGGACCTCGGCCGGGACCGGGACGAACACCTCATGCTCCATGGGAACCGAGCCTACTCAGCCGGGGCCCGCGCGTCGCCTGTCACGCGCACTCGCCGCGGCACCGCCGCCCCGCCGCCCCGCGGCGCCCTCGGCGACGGTGCCGCCCCCGCCGCGACGGTGCGGTTCAGTACCGCGGGTGTACCAGCGTCGACGGCGGCAGCCCGGTGGCCGCTGCCGTGCGGGTGCGTTCGACGTGGGTCTGGGCCGAGGTGAGGACGTCGGGGGTCAGGAAACGCAGCCGGGGGGCCTGCGGGGCCAGGGCCAGGGCGGGGGGCCTGGCTCCGGGTGCGGCGAGCAGGAAGCCCCACTCGCCCCTCGCCCCGGCCGGGCCGTCCGGGGAGCGGCCGGTCCGGTCGGGTCCGGCGGACGGGCCCGTCACCCGGCCGCCGGCTCCGTAGGGGCGGGTGGCGAAGCCCGCCGCCCGCAGGGTCGCGTCGACGGTCCAGTAGGTGTGGGGACGGGCGGCCGCCGACCCGGCGTGGACCACGAGCCGCCCACCGTCGGCGAGGGCGCCCGCGGCCAGCCCGTAGAACTCCTCGGAATAGAGCTTGGCGCCGGCGGTGACGCCGGGGTCGGGGAGGTCGGAGATCACCACGTCGTACCGTTCCTGCACGGGCCGGGAGCGGCGCAGCCAGCGAAAGGCGTCCCCGTGGGCGACGGTCACCCGCGGGTCCCGGAAGGCGTACCCGTTGAGCGCGGACAGGCCGGGATCGGTGCGGGCGAGGGAGACGACGCCGGGGTCGAGTTCGACGACGGTGACCGCGCGGACGTCCGGGTAGCGCAGCACCTCGCGGGCGGCGAGGCCGTCGCCGCCGCCGAGGATCAGCACGCGGGCGCGCCGGCCGTTCATCGCGGGGTGCACCAGGGCCTCGTGGTACCGGTGCTCGTCCTGACCGCCGACGCGCAGCCGGCCGTCCAGGAACAGGTCGGGAGGCCCGCCCCGCTCTCCGGTGACCACCACTTCCTGGAGCTCCGTGCGCAGGGCGACCCGGATGCTGTCGCCGTACACCGCCCGGCGCGCGGCCCGCTCGAAGTCGTCGACGAGCACGGTCGCGGTGGCGAGGACGGCGAGCACCGTGACGTTGACGGTGATGAGCAGCGCCCGCGAGCGGGCCGTCAGGTCGTGCCGGAACAGCCACAGCACGAGGCCGCCGCCCGCCACCGCGTTGACCGCACCGGTGACGAGCGCGCCGGTGAGCTGCCCGAGCCAGGGCAGCAGCAGGAACGGGAAGGCGAGCCCGCCGACGAGCGCGCCCACGTAGTCGGCGGCGAAGAGGTCGGCGACCGTCCCGGCGGCGTCCTGCTGCTCCGGCCGGTCCTGCCCGTCACGCTCCTCCCGCCCGTCACGCTCCTCCCGCCCGTCACGCCCGTCCTGCCCCTGACGCCCGTCCTTTCCGCGATCCCCCTCCGGCCGCTGACGCCGGTCGGGCAGGCCGGGCCCGCCCGGCCCGGGGCCCGTGGGCGGCTGGGCCGAGCGGGCCGACTCCGCCCGCTGGATGAGCGACATCAGCAGCGGAATCTCCGCCCCGATCAGCACCCCGATGGCTAGGGAGAACGCCACCAGCACGTAACGGGACTCGCCCAGCCAGGCGAAGGCCGCGTACAGCACCATCGCCGAGCAGCCGCCGAGCAGCGCCAGGCCGCCCTCGACCAGGCCGAACCCGACCGCGGCACGGCAGCGCAGCCGCTTGGCGAGCAGCGAGCCGACCCCCATCGCGAAGACCATGACGGACAGCACGACGGATGCCTGGGTGACCGAATCGCCGATCAAATAGGAAGCCAGGGCGACCAGTTCGAGCTCGTAGACCAGTCCGCAGGCGGCGCAGACGAAGACCACCGCGAGCACCGGATACCGCACCGCACCGGGCCGCGCCGCCCGCTCGGTCGGCAGGGTCGGGGGCACGGGCGGGTCGGTCATGCCGTAACGCTACGTCAGGCATGAATCGCTCCCTGTCACCCGCACGAGTGCACCTGAGGCATGTGTACGCCCCGCCGGGGCACCACGGCACCCCGGCGGGCCGGCGTCAGGGGGTCAGGGGGTCAGAGCGTCGCGGGCATCCGGGCTCCGATCCGGGTTCTGGTCACCACCAACTGCCCTTCCTGCGGGTACGCGTGCCAGGTGCGCCAGCGCACCTGACCCTCGTGCCGGTGCGCCAGCATCGCCGTGAAGGCGTGCGGCGATCCGGGGAAGGTCCCCGCCAGACCGTGGGGGTGGTCGGCGACGAGGGCCAGGAGCTCCTGCGCGCGGCCCGCGAACGAGCCCTGGTTCAGGTTCTCGACGCGCGCCGCGAATTCGTACTCCCACTCGCCCACCCGCTTGGACACGCCCAGCGGCAGCGGTGTGCTGCTGCCGGGCATGCAGGCGACGGTCTCGGAGCAACTGCGGTCCGCCTCCTCCAGGAGCACCTGGTGGGAGGCACCGAGCAGCCGCAACTGCAGCTTGGCTCCGGCGAGTTCGAGGTCGAGCACGGCGAGCGCGGGCAGCGGATCGCGCCCCAGCGCCCAGGCCAGGTCGGCCGCGCGCGTGTCGGTGTAGGAGGTCTTCAGGGTCGTGAGCATGGGTCGGCTCCGCAAACACGGTTTGACGGGTGGGCCGGGGGCGTCCCGGTGAAGGCTTTCGACCGGGAGTGGGGATCGCCGGCTCGGGTCCACACACGGTCCGAGGGCTGGATGTTCTCGACAGCGAGGGAATCATGAACCGTGGGCAGCTCGCTGTGTTTTTACCCAACTTGACGTGGTTTCCATCCCCTAGGGGGCTCTTGAGTTCAACTGTTCAGTGGGAATCGGGCGTGTGGCTCCCGATCCACGTCAACACCTGTTCCCGCGCACGGTGTTGCGGGGCCGCCCCGTCAGCGGCCCCGCGCCCCCGCGCCGTCTCGGTCGCCCCGCGCGCCCTTCAGTCGCCACCCCCGCCGCCGCAGCCGCCACCGCCCCCGCAGGACGAGCCGCAGCCGCCCCCGGAGGAACCCCCGCTCGACCAGCCGCCGCCCCCGCCCCGGCGCCGCCGGCGGGAGCCGCCGCTCACCGCCGACGCGAAGCCGATGACCACCAGGGCGCAGATCACCACGATCACTACCGCTTCCATGTGTCCCCCGTACGTGAGTCCGTATCCGTCGTCCGGACCGCCGTCCGGTCCGTTATCCGGTGACTTGGGAGCCTTTCGCGCTCCGTGCCAGGGGGATGCCCGTCCCGCCGCGCGGCCAAAGCGCACTTGAGCAAGTCCAGAGCTTCGCCGGAGGATGACCGGCATGACACGACCGCTGCTCAATCGCCGGCTCGCGGAGTTCGGGACGACGATCTTCGCCGAGATGTCCGCGCTGGCCGTCCGGACCGGTTCGATCAACCTGGGCCAGGGCTTCCCGGACACCGACGGCCCCGAGGAGGTCCGCGAGGCCGCCGTCCGGGCACTGCGCGACGGCCGGGGCAACCAGTACCCGCCGGGCCCTGGCGTCCCCGAGCTGCGCACCGCCGTCGCCGCCCACCAGCGGCGCTTCTACGGCCTGGACGTCGACCCCGACACGGAGGTCCTGGTCACGGCGGGCGCGACGGAGGCGATCGCGGCGACGCTGCTGGCGCTCCTGGAACCGGGCGACGAGGTGATCGCCTTCGAGCCGTACTACGACTCGTACGCGGCCTGCATCGCGATGGCCGGCGGCCGGCGCGTCCCCCTGACGCTGCGCGCCCCCGACTTCCGCCCCGACCTGGACGCCCTGCGGGACGCGGTCACGGACCGCACCCGGCTGCTGCTCCTGAACTCCCCGCACAACCCCACGGGCATGGTCCTGTCCCGCGAGGAACTGACGGCGATCGCCGAGCTCGCGGTGGAACGGAACCTGCTGGTCGTCACGGACGAGGTCTACGAACACCTGGTGTTCGACGGCGAACACGTCCCGCTGATCTCGCTGCCCGGCATGCGCGAGCGCACGGTCCGCATCTCCTCGGCCGGCAAGTCCTTCTCCTTCACCGGGTGGAAGGTCGGCTGGGTCACCGCGGCCGCGCCGCTGCTGTCGGCCGTCCGCTCGGCGAAGCAGTTCCTGACGTACGTGTCGTCCGGCCCGTTCCAGTACGCGGTGGCCGAGGCGCTGGCGCTGCCCGACGCGTACTTCACGGGCTTCCGTGACGGGCTGGCCGCCAAGCGCGAGCTCCTCTCCGCCGGTCTGGCGGAGGCGGGATTCGAGGTCTACCGCCCCCAGGGCACGTACTTCGTCACCACGGATGTCGCCGCGCTCGGCGAGAAGGACGCCCTCGCCTTCTGCCGCTCGCTGCCCGAGCGCTGCGGCGTCGTCGCCGTCCCCAACTCCGTCTTCTACGACGACGAGAAGGCCGGTCGCACCCAGGTCCGCTTCGCGTTCTGCAAGCGGACGGGTGTGCTGGAAGAGGCGGTCGAGCGCCTCGGTCGGCTGACTCACTGAGCGCGAGCCGGACGAACGTGCAGGCACAGGGCCCGGCCCTTCGGCCGGAGCCCGTGCTGTACGGGAACTACGAGCTACTCGGTGTCCTTGGGGTGCCGGGTGGATGCATAGACCAGGATGACGGTCGACGTCTCGGGGCTGACCAGGTAGCGCACGCGGGCGCCACTCGTCACCTCGAACTCCCATTGCTCCAGCGCCGAGCCCTTCCACTCCTTGGTGGCGAGCCTCCCGCGTAACTGGTGCTGACGGTTCCAGTTGTCACGCGACAGCGGGTCGGTGCGCAACGCCTCCAGGCATCGGTGAGCGCTGGGCAGTGCAGCGCGGCACAGCTCCTCCCACCCCGTCACCGCCTCCGTGGTCCCGAAGACCACGTTCCAGCCGCTCAGGGGTGGGACACTGACACGATCGCCCTTCTTCGGGCTCACCCGCCCACCTCGACCGGCCCCAGGTCATCCCCGTCGAGCGGACGCTGAGCTTCCTTGAGCTGCTCCGGATCAGCGTTGATACGAGCCGTCGCCCTCCAGGACACCAGCGCACGGTGCACGGCCTCCCGAGCACCCAGCTCCGCCGCGTCGGACAGAGCTTCCAGGAGTTCCACGGTGAAGGCGCGCATCTCCTCGTCGTCCAGGTGCCGCACCCACGGGAAGACGTCGGGCAGAGCCAGCAGAAGCGACCGGGCCCCGTCATCGTGCTTCATGAGCGCGAGGAAGAGTCGGGACGCCGTCGTGAGGTTCTCCTCGGTGCGCTCCGCGTGCACGGCCGTCGTCAGCACCATGTCGGGTGCGTCCCGGTGCGTGACGCGCAGAGCTCCGAGGGCGGCGGCCCGGGCGGCTACGGCCTTCGGGTTTCTCGACAGATCTGTGAACGAAACCGACTCGGGCTCGGCTCCCAGGTAAGCAAGGCTCATGCTCGGATTGTACTCAGACTGCATTCTGAGTGGCACAGTTCATGGGCACTCCGCGCTCATGCCGTGCCCCTCTGCAAGCGGGAGGAGGTCCTGCGGGAGGCCGTCCCCCCGGCCGCCGGGGCACCGCGCCGCCTGCCGGTAGGGTCCCCTCGCCCGGTCGAACGACCGTCGCGTCCGTCACCCATGGGGGGTAACGCATGTCCGCACCGCAGTACCGGCCGAGCCGCAGAACGGCCCTGATCGCCCTCGCCGGCGTGGCGGCGGGCGGCGCGCTGCCGATGGCCGCCGCGTCCGCCGCCGCGGCGCAGACGCCGACCACGGCGACGACGGTGCCGTCGGCCGGGGTGAGCGGGGCGGCCGCTCCGGCCGGTCCCGGGACCCGGCTGCCGATGCTGGTCGACCCGACCGACGCATGGCACTTCGCCCCGCACCCGGCGGGCGCCCTGACCACCCGTACCGTTCCGGGCGGTCTGGAGGTCTCCGACGACCGGGGCGTGCTCGCCACCCTCACCACCGGGGCGCGGACGGTGACGCTGCGCGGGCCGAAGCGCTGGTTCACCGAGCAGAAGAAGGCCGTCAGGGACGCCTTCGACCGCGTGCCGCCCGGCGGCGGGTGGGGCATGTCGCCCGGCGGCGGCACCTGGTCGCACCACAACGGCGTCGCCGCCGACTACTTCGTCGAGAGCGGCCGGGCGGCGATCACCCTCGCCGCCGGCAAGAGCCGCTACTCCCTGCTGCCCGACAAGGCGATCGGCGACCTCCACGCGGCCGCCCGCTTCTCCTTCGACCGGCTGCCCGCCGGCGCGCCCGTCTCGCTCGCCCTCGTCTTCTCCGCCCGGGACGTCAACAACCACTACCGCGCCCGGCTGATCGTCACCCCCGCGGGCGAGGTCCAGCTCGTCCTGGAGAAGGAACTGGCCGACACGCCGGTCACGCTGAGCGCGCCCGTCACCGTCGGCACCGGCTTCGCCGCCTACGACCACTGGTGGGTGCGGGTCGACCGGACGGGCGACCTGCTGCGCGCCCGCGCCTGGAAGCACGTCACGGGCGGGGAGGAACCCGACCTCTGGCACCACAGCGTCCACGACCCGGAGAAGGACCCGTCGAAGGTCTTCCGCACCGGAGCCGTCGGCGTCCGCGGTCTCGCCTCCACCGGCGCCACCGTGACCCCGCAGGCCCGGATCTACGACGTCGTCCTCGACTCGGCCACCTGGACCGATCCGCCGCTCGTCACCCACGACACCTGGGTACGGGTGCTGCCCGAGCCCTTCGACGGCACCTGGACCCCGGCCGTGGAGCAGCGGATCCGCGCGTGGGCCGGTGACACCTCCCCGGACGTCCTCGCGTACGCGAGCATGTACCGGCCCTTCGCCCCGGCGGTCACCGACCCCGCCCGGCAGGGCGCGCGGGTCCTCGGCGAGGCCGGCTACAGCAAGGCGGACCCGACGACCGGCCTGCGCAAGGTCGGCGCCGACTTCCACGAGTACATGGGGCTCGACTGGGACTTCCCGGCGAGCGGCGAGCACGCGGTCGCCGACCCGGACTTCAAGGGCCACCTGGACTGCTCGGGCTTCGTCCGGATGGTCTACGGCCACCACATGGGCATCCCGATGGTCCTGTACCGGCAGTTCGACGGCCGCACCCTGCCGCGCGAGTCCAAGGACCTCGCGGCCTCCGGCCCCGGCGTGAAGATCGCCGACGGCGGCGTCGGCCAGGCGCCGCCGCTCGACGGCCTGCGCATCGGGGACGTGGTCTTCTTCGACACCGACGAGGACTCGGACGCGGGCGGCCACATCGGCATCCACATGGGCACGGACCAGCACGGCGGACTGCGCTTCGTCTCCAGCCGCAAGACGCCGAACGGGCCCACCCTCGCGGACGTCGGCGGCAAGTCGATCCTCAACGGCGCGCCGAGGACCGAGACGAGCAGCGGCGACCTGTACACCCATGCGCTGCGGGTGATCCGCCGCTTCTGATCCGCGCGCCCCCTCCGTGCGCCGCGTCTTGTCCGGTAAACCGATTTGTCGGATGGATCCCGGATTCCCGCGCGCACGGAGGTGCCCCCTGTCCGCCGAGACGCTCGACCGCCCGGCTTCCACCGCTGTCCCCGCCCGGCGGCTGCCCCGCCCGCTGGACTCGCTGCACCGCGCGGCGCCCGCCCTCGGGCTGTTCGCCGCCGCGCGGGTCACCGGGATGCTGGCGCTCGCCCTGTGGGCGTGGCACACGGGGCGGTCGCCGCGCGCGCTGCTCGCGAAGTCCTGGGACTCGGACTGGTACCTCCGGATCGCCGCCCACGGCTACGGCCGCACGCTGACCTGGCCCGACGGGGCCGTCCAGTCGGACCTGGCCTTCTTCCCGCTCTATCCGGCACTCGTGCGGGCGGTCACCACCGTGCTGCCCGTGGCGGGCGGCACGGCCGGGCTGCTGCTGTCCTGGCTCGCCGCGGGCGCCGCCGCCTGGGGGATCTACCTGGTCGCGGAGCGGCTCGGCGGGCGGCCCGTGGCCGTCCTGACGGTGCTGCTGTGGGGGCTGCTGCCGCACTCGATCGTGCTGTCGATGGCGTACACCGAGCCGCTGATGACCGCCTTCGCGGCCTGGTCCCTGTACGCGGTGCTGACCCGGCGCTGGCTGTGGGCGGGCACCCTCGCCGCGCTCGCCGGGCTCTCCCGGCCCAACGGGGTCGCCGTCGCCGCGGCCGTCCTCGCCGCCGTCGCCCTGGAGCTGTGGCGGCGGCGCGGCCGGGCGGGGTGGCCGCTGTGGGCGGGGGCCGTGTTCGCGCCCGCGGGCTGGCTCGCGTACGTGCTGTGGGTCGGCGCGCGGCGCGGTGACCTGCTGGGCGGCTACTTCGCCGTGCAGGAGGGCTGGACCTCGCGCTTCGACTTCGGGCACGGCGCGCTGGTGTTCGTGCGGGACATGCTGAAGGGCCCGACGCAGTTCGGCTACGCCATGGCCCTGGTCATCACGGCGGCCGGGGTGCTGCTCTTCGTGCTGCTCGCGCTGTTCGACCGGCCGCCGCTGCCGGTGCTGGTCTACGCCGGGGTGCTGGTGCTGATCACCGTCGGCGGCTCGGGCTTCTTCGAGTCCAAGCCGCGCTTCCTGCTGCCGGCCTTCCCGCTGCTGCTGCCGCTGGCCCGCGCCATGACGAGAGCCCGGCCGGGCGCCGCGATCGTGGTGATCGCGGGCCTGGCCGGGCTCTCGTTCGCGTACGGGGTCTACGTGCTCGCGTTCGCCCGCATGGCCCTGTGAGGCGGAGGGCTACTCGGCGGCGTCGCCGGGCGCCTTGTCCTCCGGGGACTCCAGGCCGAACTGCTCGACGATCCACTTGTCGAACTCGATCGACGCGCGGACCCAGCTGACCGTGGAGGACACGAAGTGCTCCAGGGCCACGCCGGTGCCGATCAGCATCTGGGCCTCACCGATGAGACGGAGGGTGGCGGAGCCGTCCTCCTCCTCGTGCAGGTGGGTGTAGACCTTGGGCCACAGGGTGCGGCGGTTCCAGTCGTCGATCGCGTCGAGGATCCTCGCGCGGTCGTCCGCCGCGTGCGGGCGGTCGTAGAACGTGCGGACGGAGAAGACCTGCTGCTCGGCCTCGCCGCGGAACATGAAGTACGTGCGGAATTCCTCCCACGGCGCCGCGAGGTCACCCTCGTCGTCGACGACGTACTTCAGCTCCATCTGGTCGAGGAGCTGCTTGACCAGGTCCTGGTCGGGGACGACGGGGCCCGCCGGTCCTGCTGCCTGAGGCTGGGGCTGGGCCCCGAAATTCGGAATCGAGGACGGGTCGATGCTCACCGGGTTCTTCCCTTCGTACGGATGCCCGCCATCCTCCCCCATGCCGGGCGGTACGTGGCAAGTCCCCACGGCGCGGATCCGCTGCGGGCTGACAGGATCCCGCCCCTCGGAGCACATCCGCCGGGGGGGCCGGCCGACGTCGCGCCTACCCCGTACGGGGGCGGGGACACCACCCCCGTACGGGTCGCGGGTCACGACGTACGGGCCGGCCCGCCGGAGCGGACCCCGTTCAGGAGGCGCGGCCCACCAGGAGGCCGTCCTCGAAGCGGTCCACCCGCACCGTGTCGCCGTCGCGGACCTCGCCCGCCAGGATCTCCTTGGCGAGCCGGTCGCCGATGGAGGTCTGGATCAGGCGGCGCAGCGGCCGGGCGCCGTACGCCGGGTCGTTGCCCCGGTCCGCGAGCCAGGCCAGCGCCTCGGGCGTGACCTCCAGGGTGAGCCGGCGGTCCGCGAGGCGGCGGGCCAGGCGGTCGATCTGGAGCCGCGCGATGCGGGCCAGCTCGTCCTGGGCCAGGGCGGAGAAGACCACGATCTCGTCGAGCCGGTTCAGGAACTCCGGCTTGAAGCTCGCCCGCACGACCTCCAGGACCTGCTCACGCTTCTCCTCCGGGCTGGTCAGCGGCTCCATCAGGAACTGGCTGCCCAGGTTGGAGGTGAGGATCAGGATCGTGTTGCGGAAGTCGACCGTGCGGCCCTGGCCGTCGGTGAGCCGGCCGTCGTCGAGGACCTGGAGCAGGATGTCGAAGACCTCCGGGTGGGCCTTCTCCACCTCGTCCAGGAGGACGACGCTGTACGGGCGGCGGCGGACGGCCTCGGTGAGCTGGCCGCCCTCCTCGTAGCCGACGTAGCCGGGGGGCGCGCCGACCAGCCGGGCGACGGAGTGCTTCTCGCCGTACTCCGACATGTCGATGCGGACCATGGCCCGCTCGTCGTCGAAGAGGAAGTCGGCGAGGGCCTTCGCCAGCTCGGTCTTGCCGACGCCGGTCGGGCCGAGGAAGAGGAAGGAGCCGGTGGGCCGGTCGGGGTCGGCGATCCCGGCGCGGGTGCGGCGCACCGCGTCCGAGACGGCCCGCACGGCCTCGCTCTGGCCGATCAGCCGCTTGCCGAGCTCGTCCTCCATGCGCAGCAGCTTCTGCGTCTCGCCCTCCAGGAGGCGGCCGGCGGGGATGCCGGTCCAGGCGCCGACGACGTCGGCGATGTCGTCGGGGCCGACCTCCTCCTTGACCATGGTGTCCTTGGCGGCCTCCTGCTGGGCCTCGGCCTCGCTGGCGGCCGCGAGCTCGCGCTCCAGGGCCGGGATCTCCCCGTACAGCAGCTTGGAGGCGGTGTCGAAGTCGCCGTCGCGCTGGGCGCGCTCGGCGCGGCCGCGCAGCTCGTCGAGCTGTTCCTTGAGCTCGCCGACCCGGTTGAGGGACTGCTTCTCCTTCTCCCAGCGGGCGGTCAGTCCGCGCAGCTCCTCCTCGCGGTCGGCGAGGTCGCGGCGCAGCTTCTCCAGGCGCTGCTTGCTGGCCTCGTCGGTCTCGTTCTTCAGCGCGAGCTCCTCCATGCGCAGCCGGTCGACGGAGCGCTGGAGCTCGTCGATCTCGACCGGGGAGGAGTCGATCTCCATGCGGAGCCGGGAGGCGGCCTCGTCGACCAGGTCGATGGCCTTGTCGGGCAGGAAGCGGGAGGTGATGTAGCGGTCGGAGAGGGTCGCGGCGGCCACCAGGGCGGAGTCGTTGATCTGCACCTTGTGGTGGGCCTCGTAGCGGCCCTTGAGCCCGCGCAGGATGGCGACGGTGTCCTCGACGCTCGGCTCGGCGACCAGGACCTGCTGGAAGCGGCGCTCCAGGGCGGGGTCCTTCTCGATCCGCTCGCGGTACTCGTCGAGGGTGGTGGCGCCGACCATGCGGAGCTCGCCGCGGGCCAGCATCGGCTTGAGCATGTTGCCGGCGTCCATGGCGGAGTCGCCTCCGGCGCCCGCGCCGACGACGGTGTGCAGCTCGTCGATGAAGGTGATGATCTTCCCGTCGCTCTCCTTGATCTCGGACAGGACGGTCTTCAGGCGCTCCTCGAACTCGCCGCGGTACTTGGCGCCGGCGACCATGGCGCCGAGGTCGAGCGCGACCAGGCGCTTGTCGCGCAGCGACTCGGGGACGTCGCCCTTCACGATCCGCTGGGCGAGGCCCTCGACGACGGCGGTCTTGCCGACGCCGGGCTCGCCGATGAGGACGGGGTTGTTCTTGGTGCGCCGGGAGAGGACCTGGACGACGCGCCGGATCTCGTGGTCGCGGCCGATCACCGGGTCGAGCTTGCCCTCGCGGGCGGCGGCGGTGAAGTCGGTGCCGAACTTCTCCAGGGCCTTGTACGAGCCCTCGGGGTCGGCGGTGGTCACCCGGCGGGTGCCGCGGGTCTGCTCGAAGGCGTCCTGGAGGCGGCGGGCGGTGGCGCCCTGCCCGTCGAGGACCTCGCCGGCCCGGCCGCCCTTGGCGGCGATGCCGATGAGCAGGTGCTCGGTGGACAGGTACTCGTCGCCGAGCTTCTTCGCGCGCTCGGCGGCGTCGGCGATGACGGCGAGCAGCTCGCGGTTCGGCTGCGGCGGCGCGACGGTGGAGCCCGTGACGCTGGGCAGGGCGGCGAGCAGCCGCTCCGCACCGCCCCGGACGGCGGCCTGGTCGGCCTCCACGGCGGCCAGCAGGTCGGTGATGTTCTCGTTCTCCTGACCCTCCAGCAGCGCGAGCAGCAGATGTGCGGGGGTCAGGTCGGCGTGCCCCTGGGACACGGCGCGGCTGCTGGCCGCGTTCAGCGCGTCCCGGCTCCTGTTGGTCAGTTCGGCGTCCACGGGCGGACTCTCCTCCTCGGGGTCCAGGGGTCTTCGACTCCTATGCCTCTTCCTTCATGACTCCTCTAGCGTACACAAACTTGAGTCCGTTCCGCTCAAGGTGTCGGGGACGGGTCCGCCGGGAGTAGGTTCCGGGACATGGCCATCGACCCGAGCAAGCCGAGCGACTCGTATCTCGCCTTCTGGCGCGAGTACCACATGTGCACGCTGACCACACCCCGGCCCGACGGCACCCCGCACGTGGTGGCCGTCGGCGTCACGTACGACCCGGAGGGCGGCGAGCGCGGCATCGCCCGCGTCATCACCAACAAGCACAGCCGCAAGGTGGCCAACGTCCTGGCGGCGGGCGCGGACGGCGCGCGGGTCGCGGTCTGCCAGGTGGACAAGGGGCGCTGGGCCACACTGGAGGGCGTGGCGCGGATCCGCACCGAGGCGGAGGTCGTCGCTGACGCGGTGGAGCGCTACGCGGCCCGCTACAACCGGGTCCCGACGCCGAACCCGGACCGGGTCGTGATCGAGATCGCGCTCACCCGCGCGATGGGCCGGGCCTGATCCGTACGCCTCCCGGAGCTCAGGGACCTGCGGGACCTGCGGGACCTGCGGGACCTCCGGACCTGCGGGAGCTTCCTGGACCCCCAGGTCCTCCCGGACGACGCACAGCGGCGCCATCGCGTTTCAGGTCCGCGATGGCGCCGCTGTGTGGGGGAAGCACCTGAACGATCTGCAACGACGGGGGAATCGTTCAGGCACTGCGGGGGGTGGCGGTGATGGTCTCGGATTCGACCAGCTGGGGTTCGACCAGCTGGTGGTCGCGCTGGTCGAGATTGACGAAGATCATGCCGTACCGGATGGCACAGCGGACGGGTTGCGGGGCGCCGCGCGGGCGGCGAAGACACCGGTAGGCGCGAATGTCCTCGTCGTCTTCGCGGACGACGACGATCGGCTCCCCGAAGAGGGTGACCATCAACGACTCGCCACGGCGCGGCACCGCGGTGACGAGATCGATGAAGTGCCACCCGGACCGGTAGGCGCTCGCCATCTCGCGTCGGAAACGAGGATCTTCGGGAACCGTCATGCCCCCTCGGACTCCCATCCAGGATCGGAGGCCGCGGCGGGAGCCACGCCCCAGCCCGGGTCGCCGTTGAGCACCGGCGACAGTCCCCAGCCCGGGTCGGCGTTCACGACCCTCGTCTGCGAACCCCACCCCGGGTCCTCGGTTGCCGTGACCGCTCCCACAGCGGCAGCAGCCATCAGTGCGACACCGGCTACGGTGCGTATGAGCTTCTTGGACATGACCGAGCAACCTCACTTGAAGGTGTGTAACAACCTGCTCCCCCGCAAGTCACGACGATGGCTCACTCATCCCGTTTCCACCACTCGCTCAATGCATCATGTTCCTGTAATGCAAAAGCCTGGGGGTGTACGTATGCGGATAGAACCTGACGAACCGGGACATTCTCACACGCACGCAGACCTGTGCGAAGCGGGCACCCGGCTCTACACCGAGGCCCTTCGCTCCGGTCGCATCGCCCGTTCCGAGATCGGGCCCGCCCCCTGCCTCATGGACCTCGACCTGCTGCGTCCCGACCCCGACGACGCCGAATGGCTCCGCCCGGTCGCCCCTTCGGCCGCGCTCGCCCGGCTCCTGCTCCCCATAGAGAAGGAGATACAGGAACGCCGGCGCCTGACCCTCACCCTCTCCGACGCGTTCGAGCCGTTCATGACCCTCGGCGCCCGCGACCCCTCGATGACCCACGCCATCACGGTCCTCGAGGGCCTGGAGCGCATCAACGCCAGCCTGGACCGCGCCGTCGCCGAGTGCACCTCCGAACTCCTCACCGTACAACCGGGAAAGGGCCGCAGCGCCCACACCTTCGGAGAAGCACTCCGACGGGTCCGCCCCCTGCTCGGCAAGGGCATCAGGATGCGCACCCTCTACCAGCACACCGCGCGCCACCAGCCCATCACCCTGGCCTACCTCGAACGCATAGGGCCCGAGGTGGAGGTCCGCACCCTCGAAGAGATCATCGACCGGCTCATCATCGTCGACCGCAAGGTCGCCTTCGTGCCCGCGAGCCGCGACCGCACCATCGCGCTCGAACTGCGCCACCAGGGGCTCGTCGAGTATCTCGGCGGCGTCTTCGACCAGTTCTGGCTCCAGGCCACCCCCCTCGACGCCCCCGTCGCCTACGAACCGCCGCAGGGCGGCATCAGCGGCGTCCAGCGCTCCATCGCCAAACTCCTCGTCGAGGGACACGTCGACGAGGCCATCGCCCGCCGCCTCGGCATGAACGTCCGCACCTGCCGCGCCCACATCGCCAAGCTCGCCGCCGCCCTCGGCAGCGGCAGCCGCGCCCAGCTCGGCTACCTCATCGCCCGCTCCGGCATCCTCGAACGGGACAACTGACCAGCGTGTACGCCCACATCGACCTCGACGGCCCCGCCGGCACCCTGCGCGTCACCGGCCACCGGATGCCCACCGTGGAACTCCTGCGGACCCCCGGCACCGCCCCCGACGACCACACCCCCATCGGCACCCGCGACCCCGCCCTGCTCACCCTCACCGTGGACGGACGACCGGCCGGCCTGCGCCCCGCCAAGGGCCGCCTCTCCCGCCGCTCCTACCGCGTCGACGCCGTCGTCTCCCAGGCCCGCTACCGGCTCGTGCCCTGCTCCTACGGAGAGAGCCGGCTCACCCGCGACGGACGGCCGCTGGGCACCCTGGAGTCCACCGGCGACGGCCGCGTCGACGCCGACTGGTCCCCCGACGCCACCCCGCGGGACCGGGCCGTCGGAACCGCCCTCGCCGCCGCCTTCGGCACCGGCGCCCAGCCCTGGTGGCAGACCGCCGCCGACATCGTGGGCGAGCTCATCCCCTGAAGCACACGTCCTCGTTTCCCCCGAGGACACGACGAGGCCCCCTCCGCCGGAACGGAAGGGGCCTTCGGGAGACCTGAAGGAGCGTCGGAGAACGACGGCTACTCGCCGCGCTTGTGACCCGGCCGCCACACCACGAGGGCGCTCGCCTGCTGCACGTCCTGGTACGGGACCAGGTCACGGCGGTACGAGGCGTGCACCTGGGCCTCGCGCTGGCGCATGGCCGCCGCCGCGCCCTCGACCGCCGACGACAGCTCCGCCACCCGCTGCTGCAGCGCCGCGACCTGGTTCTCCAGCTCGATGATGCGCTTGATGCCGGCCAGGTTGATGCCCTCGTCCTGCGACAGCTGCTGCACCTGACGGAGCAGCTCGATGTCACGGGCCGAATAACGGCGTCCGCGGCCCGCCGTGCGGTCCGGGGACACCAGGCCCAGACGGTCGTACTGACGCAGCGTCTGCGGGTGCAGACCGGAGAGCTGGGCCGCCACCGAGATGACGTACACCGGCGTCTCGTCGGTCAGTTCATAAGGGTTACGGCGACGGCCGTCCATCTCCTCAAGCTCCCTTCGCGGCCTGGAACAGCTCTGCCCTGGGGTCCTCGCCCGCCATGGCCTCGCGGTACGTCTCCAGGGCCTCACGGGCCTTGTCGTCCAGCTCCTTCGGCACCGCGACCTCCACCGTCACCAGCAGGTCGCCGCGCGTGCCGTCCTTGCGGACCGCGCCCTTGCCCCGGGCGCGCATGGTGCGGCCGTTGGGAGTCCCGGCGGGCAGCTTCAGGGTGACCGCCGGGCCGCCCAGGGTCGGCACCTTGATCTCGCCGCCCAGCGCCGCCTCGTCGAACGTGACGGGCACCGTGACGGTCAGGTTGTCGTCCTTGCGGCCGAACACCGGGTGGGCGTCGACGTGCACGACCACGTACAGGTCGCCGTTCGGCCCGCCGCGCTCGCCCGGGGCGCCCTTGCCGCGCAGCCGGATCCGCTGGCCGTCGAAGACACCGGCGGGGATGCGGACCTGCATGGTGCGCGAGGACTTGGCGCGCCCGCTGCCCTTGCAGATGTCGCAGGGCGTCTCGGCGATCAGGCCGCGCCCTTTGCAGTCCACGCACGGGTCGGTCAGCGAGAAGCCGCCGCCGCTGCCGCGCGAGACCTGTCCGGTGCCGACGCAGGTCGGGCACACCCGCGGCGTGCCGTTCTTGTCGCCGGTGCCCGAACACGCCTTGCAGGGCTGCTGGCTGGTCATCCGCAGCGGCACGGTCGCGCCCTCGATGGCCTCGGTGAAGCTGAGCGTCACCTCGGACTCGATGTCCTGGCCGCGGCGCGGCTGCGTACGGGTGCCGGCCCCGCCGCCCCGGTTGAACAGGCCGCCGAAGACGTCCCCGAGACCGCCGCCGAAGCCGCCGGCCCCGCCGGGGCCCTGGGCACCGCCGAAGAGGTCGCCCAGGTCGAAGTTGAACGAGCCCCCGCCCGGGCCGCCGGCCCGGAAGCCTCCGTTGCCGAACAGGGCGCGGGCCTCGTCGTACTCCTTGCGCTTCTTGGGATCGCCGAGGACGTCGTTCGCCTCGGAGATCTCCTTGAAGCGCGCCTCGGCGCCGGCGTCGTTCTTGTTGGCGTCCGGGTGGTTCTCGCGGGCGAGCTTCCGGTACGCCTTCTTGATCTCCGCGTCGGTGGCGTCCTTGGGGACGCCGAGAACCTTGTAGTAGTCCTTCTCGACGAAGTCCTTCGTGCTCATCGACGTCCCTCCTCTCGGACGATCACAGCGCTAGCCCTCGTCGGGGCCACCGCTCTCCTCGTCGGCCTTCTTCTCGTCCTTGGCGGCCGGGGCCGCACCCGGCTGCGGCTCGGCGACGGCCACCCGGGCGGGCCTGATGGTCCGCTCGCCGATCCGGTACCCAGGCTGCAGGATCGCCACGCAGGTCGTCTCGGTGACGTCCGGCGCGTAACTGTGCATCAGGGCCTCGTGCACGGTCGGGTCGAAGGGCTCGCCCTCCTTGCCGAACTGCTGCAGGCCCATCTTGGCGACGACCGTCTCCAGCGACTCGGCGACCGACTTGAAGCCGCCCACGAGCTCACCGTGCTCCCGGGCGCGGCCGATGTCGTCGAGCACGGGAAGGAGCTCGGTCAGGAGGCTCGCGACGGCGATCTCCTTGACCGTGACCCGGTCCCGCTCCACGCGGCGGCGGTAGTTCTGGTACTCGGCCTGGAGCCGCTGGAGGTCCGCGGTGCGCTCGTTGAGCGCGGTGCGGGCCTGGTCCAGCTGCGCCAGCAGGGCTACGTCCGTAGCGTCCCCGGCCGGGGCCGCCCCCTCCGCCTGGTCGGCGGAGTCGGCGGCCTGCGGCTCCTCGGGCGTGCCGTCGGCGGGGACGTCGGGCTTCTCCTCAAAACCCGGGGTCTCCTCCGACATCAGGCAGCGCCACCCTTCGGCTTGTCCTCGTCGACGATCTCGGCGTCGACGACGTCGTCGTCCTGGGCCTGGCCCTGGCCGGCGTCGGCGCCGCCCGCGGCCTGGGCGGCCTGGGCGTCGGCGTACAGCGCCTGGCCGAGCTTCTGGGAGACGGCCGCGACCTTCTCGGTGGCGGTGCGGATCTCCGTGGTGTCCTCGCCCTTGAGCTTCTCCTTCAGCTCGGCGACGGCGGACTCGACCTCGGTCTTGACGTCACCGGGGACCTTGTCCTCGTTGTCCTTGAGGAACTTCTCGGTCTGGTAGACGAGCTGCTCGCCCTGGTTGCGGGTCTCGGCGGCCTCGCGGCGGCGGTGGTCCTCCTCCGCGTACTGCTCGGCCTCCTGGCGCATCCGGTCGACCTCGTCCTTCGGCAGCGAGGAGCCGCCGGTGACGGTCATCTTCTGCTCCTTGCCCGTGCCGAGGTCCTTCGCGGTCACGTGCATGATGCCGTTGGCGTCGATGTCGAAGGCGACCTCGATCTGCGGGACGCCGCGCGGGGCCGGCGGGAGGCCGGTGAGCTCGAACATGCCGAGCTTCTTGTTGTACGCGGCGATCTCGCGCTCGCCCTGGTAGACCTGGATCTGCACGGACGGCTGGTTGTCCTCGGCCGTCGTGAAGATCTCGGAGCGCTTGGTCGGGATCGTGGTGTTGCGCTCGATCAGCTTGGTCATGATGCCGCCCTTGGTCTCGATGCCGAGGGACAGCGGGGTGACGTCGAGGAGCAGGACGTCCTTGACCTCGCCCTTGAGGACACCGGCCTGCAGGGCGGCACCGATGGCGACGACCTCGTCCGGGTTCACGCCCTTGTTGGCCTCGTTGCCGCCGGTCAGCTCCTTGACGAGCTCGGCGACGGCCGGCATGCGGGTCGAGCCGCCGACGAGGACGACGTGGTCGATCTCGGAGAGCTGGATGCCCGCGTCCTTGATGACGTTGTGGAACGGGGTCTTGCAGCGCTCGAGGAGGTCCGCGGTCAGCTGCTGGAACTGGGCGCGGGTGAGCTTCTCGTCCAGGTGCAGCGGGCCCTCGGCGGAGGCCGTGATGTACGGGAGGTTGATCGTGGTCTCCGTGGAGGAGGACAGCTCGATCTTGGCCTTCTCGGCGGCCTCGCGCAGACGCTGCAGCGCCATCTTGTCCTTGGACAGGTCGACGCCGTGGCCGTTGGCGAACTGCTTCACCAGGTAGTCGACGACGCGCTGGTCCCAGTCGTCACCACCGAGGTGGTTGTCACCGTTGGTGGCCTTCACCTCGACGACGCCGTCGCCGATCTCCAGGAGGGACACGTCGAAGGTGCCGCCACCGAGGTCGAAGACGAGGATGGTCTGGTCGTCCTTGTCGAGGCCGTACGCCAGGGCGGCGGCGGTCGGCTCGTTGACGATGCGCAGGACGTTGAGGCCCGCGATCTCGCCGGCCTCCTTGGTGGCCTGACGCTCGGAGTCGTTGAAGTACGCCGGGACGGTGATGACCGCGTCGGTCACCTTCTCGCCCAGGTAGGCCTCGGCGTCGCGCTTCAGCTTCTGGAGGATGAAGGCGGAGATCTGCTGCGGGTTGAAGTTCTTCCCGTCGAGCTCGATCTTCCAGTCGGTGCCCATGTGGCGCTTCACGGACCGGATGGTCCGGTCGACGTTGGTGACCGCCTGACGCTTGGCGACCTCGCCGACCAGCACCTCGCCGTTCTTCGCGAAGGCGACGACGGACGGCGTGGTCCTGGCGCCCTCGGCGTTGGTGATGACGGTGGGCTCGCCGCCTTCCAGAACGCTGACGACGGAGTTAGTCGTGCCCAGGTCGATGCCGACCGCACGTGCCATTTCGATTCCTCCAGCTGACCGACTTGAGTGGAACTGACTCAAGGATGCACCAGGGCCGGGCGAGAGTCAAAGGACCTGAGTCGACAGGACTCAACTCTTCGCCATCCGCCCCGCTCAAAGGGCGCGTCGCTGCGGCAGTCGGCGGGCGCGCCGTGAGAGGGTCGGGCAGGAGTCGGACATATCCCATGATTCTCGCCGGAGGGTGTGAGCGCATGACGGCGAAGCGCGCGATGGACCTCGTGGGCGGCCTCGCCCTCCTCGTCCTGCTCGCACCGGTGATCGCCGCCGTGGCCCTGTCGATCGCCCTCGGCCCCGGCGGCCCGCACCGGGTGCTCCGCCGCCGTCCGGTGGCGGGCCGGGGCGGGCGGACCTTCACCCTGCTGACCTTCCGCACCAAGAGCCCGCTGGCCCATCTGCCCCAGCTGCTGCACGTCGTGGCGGGCCGGATGTCCCTCGTGGGGCCGTGCCCGCTGGCGCCCGGCCACCGGGAGTCCGTCGGCGAGGGCCGGCGCCGGCTCTCGGTGCGGCCCGGGATGACCGGACCGTGGCAGATCAGCGGCCGTTCGGAGCTGCCATGGGAGGAGCGGGAACTGCTCGACCTCCACTATGTGGACCATCACTGGCTCGGCATGGATCTGGCCGTTCTGGCGCGTACGCTTCCAGCAGTCCGTCGACGTCGCCAGACGACCCGCACGGCAGGCCGGACACCGGGACGTGCGGGCGACGCAGGCCGGGTGGCAAGGGTTGCCTGAGCGACACAGATCACCGTGAGCTCCGCTACAAGAGCGGCGCCCACACCGGTAATCTCGGCACGGACTGAATAAGTTACCGCTTAGTAGGCGTCCAGCTTAGTAGGCCCGCCCGAGGAGCCCCTCATGCAACTCGCCGCGATCATTGTGTCGCTGACCCTGACCGTGGTCGGCGTTGCGCTGCTCGCCCGCGCCATCGGCCAGTTCGTCCGGTACTTCAAGCTCGGCCAGCCGGTGCCCGCCGGCACCCGCACCGACAACCCGTACCAGCGCAGCGTCACCCTGGTGCGGGAATTCCTCGGCCACACCCGGATGAACCGGTGGGGCATCGTCGGTTTCGCGCACTGGTTCGTGGCCGTCGGCTTCCTGACCCTGCCGCCGACGATCGTCACCGCGTACGGCCAGCTGTTCCAGGCCGACTGGACGCTGCCGCTGCTCGGCGGCTTCCTGCCGTACGAGCTGTACATCGAGTTCATCGGCGCGATGACCACGCTCGGCATCGCCGCGCTGATCGTCATCCGGCTGCTCAGCCTCCCGCGCCGGGCCGGCCGCAAGTCGCGCTTCGCCGGCTCCAAGGCCGGCCAGGCGTACTTCGTCGAGTACGTCATCCTCACCATCGGCCTGGCGATCTACGTCCTGCGCGGCCTGGAAGGCGCGATCCACCACGTGGAGCACTACGAGGCCGCGTACTTCGCCTCGTACCCGCTGGTCCTGGCCTTCAAGGGGCTGAGCGTCGGCGCGCTGCAGAACCTGGTCTACCTCTTCGCCATGATCAAGCTGAGCACGACCATGATCTGGATGATCACGGTCTCGCTCAACACCAACATGGGCGTGGCCTGGCACCGCTTCCTCGCCTTCCCGAACATCTGGTTCAAGCGCAACGCCACGGGCGAGACCGCCCTCGGCGCGCTCCAGCCGATGACCTCCGGCGGCAAGCCGATCGACTTCGAGGACCCGGGCGAGGACGACGTCTACGGCGTCTCCCAGGTGGAGCAGTTCTCCTGGAAGGGCCTCCTCGACTTCTCCACCTGCACCGAGTGCGGCCGCTGCCAGTCGCAGTGCCCCGCCTGGAACACCGGCAAGCCGCTCTCCCCCAAGCTCCTGATCATGTCGCTGCGCGACCACGCGCACGCCAAGGCGCCGTACCTGCTCGCCGGCGGCGGCAAGACCATGGAGGGCGAGGAGAAGGCGTCCGCCGAGGCCCTGAAGGACGTCCCGGCGGCCGCGCTGGCGGAGGCCGAGCGTCCGCTGATCGGCACCGTCGAGGAGAACGGCGTCATCGACCCCGACGTCCTGTGGTCCTGCACCACCTGCGGCGCCTGCGTCGAGCAGTGCCCGGTCGACATCGAGCACATCGACCACATCGTCGACATGCGCCGCTACCAGGTCATGATCGAGTCGGCGTTCCCGTCCGAGGCGGGCACCATGCTCAAGAACCTGGAGAAGAAGGGCAACCCCTGGGGCCTGGCCAAGAAGCAGCGCGTCGAGTGGACCAAGGAGGTCGACTTCGAGGTCCCGATCGTCGGCAAGGACGTCGAGGACCTCACCGAGGTCGACTACCTCTACTGGGTCGGCTGCGCCGGCGCCCTGGAGGACCGGGCCAAGAAGACCACCAAGGCCTTCGCCGAGCTGCTGCACATCGCGGGCGTCAAGTTCGCGATCATGGGCGGCGAGGAGAAGTGCACGGGTGACTCCCCGCGCCGCCTGGGCAACGAGCCGCTGTTCCAGCAGCTCGGCCAGGAGAACGTCGCGATGCTGAACATGGCGTTCGGCGAGGACGACGAGGACGAGTCGACGAAGAAGCCGAAGTCGGCGAAGAAGATCGTCTCCACCTGCCCGCACTGCTTCAACACCATCGCCAACGAGTACCCGCAGCTCGGCGGCGAGTACGAGGTCATCCACCACACCCAGCTGCTCCAGCACCTCATCGACGAGGGCAAGCTGATCCCGGTCACCCCGGTGGACGGCCTCATCACCTACCACGACCCCTGCTACCTGGGCCGGCACAACAAGGTCTACACGCCGCCGCGCGAGATCATGTCCGCCGTCCCGGGCCTGCGCCAGCAGGAGATGCACCGCCACAAGGAGCGCGGCTTCTGCTGCGGCGCCGGTGGTGCCCGGATGTGGATGGAGGAGCGGATCGGCAAGCGCATCAACACCGAGCGCGTGGACGAGGCCCTGTCCCTCAACCCGGACATCGTCTCCACCGCCTGCCCGTTCTGCCTGGTCATGCTCACGGACTCCGTGAACGGCAAGAAGAACGACGGCAAGGCGAAGGAGAGCCTCCAGGTCGTCGACGTGGCCCAGCTGCTGCTCGACTCGGTGAAGACCCCGGCCGACCCGGGCCCGGAGGAGCCGGCCGAGGCGCCGGAGCCTGAGCCGGCCGCCTAGCCACTCGGCAGGACCGGTACGTGACGGAGGGCCGTCCCGCGCGATGCGGGGCGGCCCTCCGCCGTTACGGAGAGGGGGGGCGGGCCTCCGCCGTTACCGCGACAGGGGGCGGCCCTCGGCCGTTACCGCGAGAGGGGGGCGGGCCTGCCGTTACCGCCGGTGCGGGCAGGCGGCTCTCGGCCGTACCGCCGATCCGTCCCGGCGCGCCGGGGCCGGCCGCCCGCGCGCCCTGCAGCACCCCCCTGACGGGCCCCTTCCGGCCCCGTTCCGGCCCCGTTCCGGGCCCCCTAGGGAATCCCTAGGGGATGTCACAGCTCTGCCGCACTATCCCTCCGGGGCGCGAGCGCACGGCAGGACCGGGTACGTTCATTGACGTGGCTGGATTCAGGAACGGACGCGGCCGGGCCGGCGGCCCCCCGCGACAACAACCGCAGCAGGCGCCGTACGGGTACAACGCGCCCCCGCCGGGCTACCCGCAACAGCAGCAGTGGTCGCAGCAGCAACGGCAGCAGCAACCGCCGCAGGGGCACGGGGAGCCGGAGTACTTCGGCGACCCCTACGCGCCCCAGGCGCAGCAGCACCCGCAGCAGCACTACGCCGCCAACAACCCGGGCCACACCCAGGTCTTCAGCGTCCATGACGACCCCTACGGGCAGGGCACCCCGTACCAGGCCGGCGCGGCCCCCGTCCCCACGGGCCCGCGACTGCCCTGGAAGGCCCTCCTGAGCGGCATCGTGCTGCGTCCGGCGGACACGTTCCTGCGGATGCGCGACCACGCCGTGTGGGGCCCCGCGCTGGTCGTGACGTTCCTCTACGGGCTGCTGGCGATCTTCGGCTTCGACCAGGCCCGCGAAGAGGCGATCAACGCGACCCTGTCCAACGCCGTTCCGTACGTCGTCCTGACCGGCGTCGGCTTCGTGATCGGCGGCCTGGTCATGGGCGCCGTCACCCACACCCTGGCCCGCCAGCTCGGCGGCGACGGCTCCTGGCAGCCGACCGTCGGCCTGTCCATGCTGATCATGTCCCTCACGGACGCCCCGCGCCTCGTCCTCGCCCTCTTCCTGGGCGGCGAGAACGGCCTGGTCCAGGTCGTCGGCTGGCTCACCTGGCTGGCCGCGGGCGCGCTCTTCACCGTGATGGTGAGCCGCTCCCACGACCTGCCCTGGCCCAAGGCCCTGGGCGCGTCGGCGATCCAGCTGGTGGCGCTGCTGAGCCTGATCAAGCTGGGCACGCTGTAGTCACCCCGTACGGGAAGGGCCCCCGCCGACATCGGTCGGCGGGGGCCCTTCCCGTACGGGTGTCCCGCGGGGTCGGCTCGTCTCAGGCGTCGAGGACCTGGCCCTCACGGCGCACGACGGGCGGCTCGACGGACCAGGGGAAGTTGATCCACTCGTCGGTCTTCTTCCAGACGTACTCGCACTTCACGAGGGAGTGCGACTTCTCGTAGACGACCGCGGAGCGGACCTCGGCGACGTGGTCGACGCAGAAGTCGTGGACGAGCTTGAGGGTCTTGCCGGTGTCGGCGACGTCGTCGGCGATCAGGACCTTCTTGTCGGAGAAGTCGATCGCGTTCGGCACCGGCGCCAGCATGACCGGCATCTCCAGCGTCGTGCCCACGCCCGTGTAGAACTCCACGTTCACCAGGTGGATGTTCTTGCAGTCCAGGGCATAGGCCAGACCGCCGGCGACGAAGACGCCGCCGCGGGCGATGGAGAGCACGATGTCCGGCTCGTAGCCGTCGTCGGCGATGGTCTGGGCGAGCTCGCGGACGGCGCGCCCGAAGCCCTCGTACGTCAGGTTCTCGCGTACTTCACTCATGCCGGCTACCGCCTCACACCTGGGTCCGATGGAAGTTCATGTACGAGCGGGAGGCCGTCGGCCCCCGCTGGCCCTGGTAGCGGGAGCCGTAGCGCTCGCTCCCGTACGGGTACTCGGCGGGGGAGCTCAGGCGGAACATGCACAGCTGCCCGATCTTCATCCCCGGCCACAGCTTGATCGGCAGGGTGGCGAGGTTCGACAGCTCCAGGGTGACGTGCCCGGAGAATCCGGGGTCGATGAACCCGGCGGTCGAGTGCGTCACCAGACCGAGCCGCCCCAGCGAGCTCTTGCCCTCCAGCCGGGAGGCGATGTCGTCCGGCAGGGTGATGACCTCGTAGGTCGAGGCGAGCACGAACTCACCCGGGTGCAGGATGAACGCCTCGTCGCCCTCCGGCTCGACCTGGCGCGTCAGGTCGAGCTGCTCGACGGCGGGGTCGATGTGGGGGTGGCGGTGGTTCTCGAACACCCGGAAGAAGCGGTCAAGCCGCACGTCGATGCTCGAGGGCTGCACCATGGATTCGTCGTACGGGTCGATGCGCACCCGGCCGGCATCGATCTCGGCCCGGATGTCCTTGTCTGAGAGAAGCACGATCCCACGATACGCAGAGGGCACGGAGCTCCCCCAATCGGGAAGACCCCGCGCCCCTGGCCATCAGCGCCGATCGAGCTCCACGGGCACCGCGTGCCGCAGCCGCGCACACCGTGGACACCGAACGAGCCGCCCGGGCCCGATCCGCCCGGCCCCGAGCTGCTGCAGCGGGAACGAAGCGGTGCTGAATACGTGCCCTTCGGCACAACGGACGACGGTGCGCTCCATCGGACCCATCAAGTCCCTTCCCCGACAAGTGGTGGACGAGACAGCCACATTAGGGGAACAAGAGGACACCACTCCACGCGGCACTCCGCACACGCACGGCCGCCCTGAGAGAGGAGGGCGCTTCGCCTGATGTGCGGCATGGGGTACACTGTGCAATGCCGCATTGATCTTCAGGCGGTACTGCGGATGTAGTTTAATGGTAGAACATGAGCTTCCCAAGCTTATAGCGCGGGTTCGATTCCCGTCATCCGCTCCACGACAAAGCCCCAGGTCAGAGACCTGGGGCTTTGTGTTGTCCAGACCTCCTCAGGCGCCCCGCACCACCCAGGCACCACTGCCTTCTTTTCCTGCTCCCCGCACCTTCTCCCGGGTCGCCCCACCATCCGGTCCGAACCGCCGGCCACCTCCTTCTGTCGGTCATGGCCCGAGTGCTGGTAGATCTGAGCTCCACCGCCACCGCCGGCGGGAAGGTCCTCGGGTTCGACTTCGCGCAGGGCCAGGCGGGGGTCGGCCAGGTGGATGGGGGGCATGGGTGCGGGCCCACCCGCGAACCAGTCGGACGAGGACTGACATCGAGATGGCGGTGAAGGCTTCGATCTCCTCGCGCGGATCGGCCGTCACGCCGCCGTTTCAGCGCCCCCCGCGCACAGGGCGGCGTGGACGCACCGGGCGCTGCTGGCGATGCCGGAGTTCAGCTGTTCCACGGGGAGGTCGAGAACGGGGCACTGACTCGTACACCTGGACCGAGCGGTCCGGTCTTCTCGTCCTGGCGTCAAGGGCTGGGAAGATGACTGCGGCAGCTGACCCCAGTGACAGTGGGTCAGCCACCCTCTTTCGTCCACGGCTATGACCATGTCCCGGCACAGCCGGCGAGCACTCACGCCAGATAGTCGAAGGCGCCTGCAACAGCCGAGTCAGCCAAGGACCAGGGATTCGTCTCCGAAGTCTGCTACAAGCTTGAGCTGCCCTCCCAGAGCCGCCACGTAGGAGGCCAGGGTCTCGACTTCAGAGCGCCTTACCTCGCCTCTCTCGATGGCTGAGACGCGGCCCTGAGTGACGCCCAAGATCTCTGCGACCTGGTTCTGTGTGATGTGCTGACGCTTCCGCACTTCCGCCAAGCGGTACGCCCGAACCTCGGCAAGCATCTGCTGCGTCCCCGCCTCGATCCTTTCCTTCTCTTCGGGCGTGAACGCGAAATCTTCCTTAAGGTCGTCCCACGAGGTGGCGCCGCCCTTGTTGGTGGTCATGCCTGCGTCTCCTCTCGGTAGATCGCGTATGCCGCTTCGGCCTGTTCGATTGCGCTCGGGTACCAAGTCTGCCAGTTCCCCGACTTGTCGCCGCCGACCAGGATCACCGCGTTCCGGTCGGGGTCGAAGACGAATAACAGTCTGACCTCAGTTGATCCAGACGAGCCTGGCCGGAGCTCCTTGAGGTTCGGCAGCTTCGATCCCTTAATGCGATCGACCAAGGGACGCCCCAACGTGGGGCCTTCCTGCTTGAGGACGTCAAGGGCACTGGCGATCTGCACCAGCGTCTCCCGGTCGGTGCGACGTAGTCCATGAAGCCAGGCAAGCGCCGGCTCGATGACCTTGATCTCGTATGGCATAGGTCCCTCTGGTCAACTAATACCCCTGCATAGTATCACCTACACGTGATACTCGCAGGTGACGAAGGATGTCCGCATGGACCGCACTGCTGGTGATCCCACAGCAGTGCTCGGTCGCATGGGGCTCCACCCTCGGCTGACCGAGGAACCCGGTCCGGCGCGAAAGGCCGAACGCCGTCTATGGCCGGTCATCGGCGGAGGTCCCCGATCGATGGAGCGCGGTGTGCTACGCCCAGCCCCACGCTGTCGGCCGACTGAGAAGGCGGCAGGAGGGCGGACGCCCCGGTTCGTGTCGGGCTTCCTGCCGTCCCTCCAGCCGTCCGGTAGATCGCTCGGGCTCATAATGCGCGGGTGAACAGACCTCCCGTGCCGTTGCCCGCCGAGCACATACCGCCCGGCACCGCCGAGTGGCGGACTCCGGACGCCGAGCGCTGGCTCGCTGCCGCGCCCGCCCGGTGGGCACGCCCTCTGTGGACGCTGCTGGTGCTGGTCGCCTCGCTGGCGTGGGACGTCGCGGAGGCTCCCGTCGCCCCCTGCACGTCCGCCGCCCCCTGCGGGACCGACTGGCTGGGCCTCGGGACAGCCGTCGTGTTGCTGCTGACCCTGTACTGGGTGTGGCGGCAGCCACGGCTCGCGCTCGTGGGGCTCGCGGCCGCGCTGACGGGGTTCGCCGTGAAAGGCGGCTTCACGTCGGCGCTCGGCGAACCGTCCGCGGTCGCGTTCCTGATGGCCGCCGCGTTCACCACCGCCGGGATCATCCATCGGCTGGCCGCCGCCGGGCGGCAGCGGGCGCGGGCCCTGGAGGCGGCCGGGCCGGTCGCGCAACCGCTGCCCGCCGCCGCGCGGACGTTCCGCCGGGGCCGGCTCTCCTTCGTCCTGGCCGCCCTGCTGCTGGGCGTCGCCGGGTTCGGCTGCTGGCAGGTGCAGCAGGTCGTCGACGCGTACGAGGAGCGGGCCGCGGGAGCCACGCACCTGTCGGGGCGGGTCACGGCCCTGGAGCGGGACGACGACGACATCGACATCGTCGAGGTGGAGGCCGACGGGCGTACCCATCGCTTCGAGACGGCCTATCCCGAGGACTTCCCCGTGGGCAGCCGGGTCGACATCGTCGTGAACGGCGACTGGGCGGCGCTGGTCGCGGAGCCGTACGACGCCGTCGGCTGGGAGCTGCTGGCGTTGGTCGGCTTCGTCGCAGGGCTGGCGTTCCTCGCCAACGGCGCGGACGGGCGGGGGCGTTCGCAGCGGCTGCGGCGCGAACCGCTGCCGGTGCTGCGCGTGCTGGTGCGCGAGGGTCACGACGACGGCCGCACCTGGGTGTTCGCGGCCGACGACCCGGAGGGTCTTCGGCCGATCCTGCACTTCCATTCGCTATACGCCTTCGAGGAAGAAGAAGAGGAAGAAGCGGAGGACGATGACGGCGGCGACGCAGCCGTCGTCGAACTCGACAAGATCACGGAGATTCTCAGGGGCGAGGATCCTCCCCCGCCGCTACGGGAGGCCGTTCTGTACGGCGTCCCCCATGCCGGCGCCGAAGTCGCCTTCGTCGCGTTCGACGACGAAGACGACGTCGAGGTGTCGGTGCAGTGCAGTGTCACCGCGGTGAAGTCGGCCGGCCCGGCGTTGACGGAGCGCGGTCGGCGGCGCCACGAGCGGGAGGACCCGCAGCGGCCCTTCGACGGGATCGCCGCCGGCATGACGCCCTCGGCGGGCCCGCGCACGTGGACGGCTCACGGCTTCTCGCGCGCCGTGGGTCTCGGCCTGCTGCTGGTGCAGGGAGGCGGCATCTGGGCCGCCCTCGCGGACGGACCGTCGTGGCACTGGCTGTGGCTCGCCGTGGGTCTGCCGTGGCTGGTGACGGCCGTGGCAACGGCGCTCACCTGGCGGATCACCGCCGACCGCGACGGGCTGTGGGTGACCGGGGCGTGGCGCGTGAGGCGGGTTCCGTGGAACGTGATCACGTCCGTGCGCCACTCCGACGACGGCATCCGGATCGGCCGGGCCAAGGACTCTTCCGTCGAGCTGTCCCCCACTGGCTGGGCATGGCTGGAGCGCCGCCTGGGCCGCGAGCCGCATGCGCTGCGCACCGCCGAGGAGCTGCGGGCGCTGCTGCTCCACCCGGACCTACGGCCGCTGGAAGAGGCGCCGGCGGGACGGCAGGGCATGCCGGTCGGACCGCCACTCGTGGCGCTGTCGACGCTGTGGGGCGTGGCGGTGCTGCTCCTGCTGTGACCGGACCGCTTCGGCGTTCCGGGGGCCGCGACCGCCCGTCAGCCGGCGCTCATCGGTCCTGGAGTGCCGGAGCGGTGTGTCGGCCCCGTCCCCGAAGCTCGCGTCGGCGCACGAACCACAGCCTTCGGTCGCGTCCGCGGCGGCGGGACGAGGACCGCGGCACGGTCGCGCCGGTCCCGGAACGACATTCGGCTGGATCCGTCTCGACAGCTACACCTGGGCAGCCGCGGCCAATCTGCGCCAGCACCTGAAGAAGCACCGGGGAGGCCGGGAGATCTCGCGCTACGATGCCCGGCCGGGCGACGTCGTCTTCGGCTACTACAGGTCTTCGAAGACGTGGAACCACGCCGGGGTCGTCACCGGCGGCAAGGGGGACAAGATCACCATCACCCAGCACGGCCGGGTCCAACGACAAGGACCTGAGCGCCGTCAGCATCGTTCGCCCCGGGAAGCGCAGTTGAGGCGGGCAGCGGGGTCGGTGGGACTGGCAGGAGCGCTCGTACTCCTGCTCGGCGGCTGCGATGCCCTCGCCACCGACAAGACCCCCGAGCGCACCAAGAACGGCATCAACGAGCTGGAGCTGACGGTGACGGGGCGCCCCACGCCCGGGAGCCTCGCCACCACCGAGCACGTCCTGGCGCGGCTGAAGGCCCGCGACGCCGAGGGCCTGGCCGAGTTCGCCAGGGAGGACGGCGAGACGAAGAACGACGCGAAGCGCTGGGTGGCCCGCTGGGGCGACGCCGCGCAGCGCCCGGCCACCGCGGCCTTCAGCCTGGGAGAGAAGGACGCCTCCGTCGACGTCCGCTTCACCGGTGAACGCGCCACGCTCTCCCTCCTGCTGATGCCGCAGGACGAGAGCGACGCCTACGCGGACGAGTACGTGGTGGTCCTCCGGGAGGACCAGTGACGTAGGCAGCCGCCCCGCCGGGCGGCCGGCGGGGGCTCACGCACGGCCGTGAGCAGGTGCGGGGGTGCCCCCGCCCGGTTTCTCCGGGCGGGGGCACCTCGCGTTCTCGCGCCTCCTCGCCCGTCTCGGGGCCGGGCCACGGGCCGGGCGGCGCGGTCAGCGCGGTCAGCGCGGTCAGCGCGGTCAGCGCGGTCAGCGGGTGATGGTCCACCGCTGGCCTTCGGAGGCCTCGCAGGTCCACACGCCGAGCTTCTTGTAGTCCTCGTGGTAGGTCAGGCAGTCCTGGTCGCTGATCCTGATCTGGTAGGTGCCGTCACCGAAGGGGAGGACCTCCCACTTCTGCGTCGAGCTCGCCTTCCACGTGCTGATCTGGGCGTAGTACGTGCTGGTGTTCTCGGTGAGGACCGGGCCGTGACCGTTGGCGATCTCGTAGCGTCCGCCGCCCGCGTCCTTCAGCGTCCAGGTGCCGTTCGTGGTGCCGAGCGCGCCCGCCACCACGGACGAGCCGGAGGAGGTGTTCGTCGCGACCGCTCCGAGGTTGTTGACGGTCCTCAGCTGCACAGGGACGCCGACCGGAGGACGTCCGGACTCCGAGAGGGGAGCCTCCGGCCCGCTGTGGGAACGGAAGGCCGGGGGCGGGCCGGGGTGGGCCGGCACGCCGGGGATGGGCGTCACCTCGCCCGGACCGGGGGTCTCGCCCTTGGGCACACCGGGGGTCACCGGTGCCATCGTGGGGCGGAAGTCAACGGTGGACCCGTTGCGGTCCCACAGGCCGTAGAAGCCCCAGTTGATCCAGCCGCCGTCACCGTGGTTGGTGAAGCTGCCGCCGCCCGAGAAGATCCAGATGCGGTACGTCTGGTCCTCCCGCGAGGTCTCGTCGTGGTATTCGACGTCGCCCTGGAACGCCACGTCCTGGAGGTTCTGCGTGTAGTGGTTGACGAACCACGGGTCTCCGAAGGCGTTCTTGCCCTTGATGTCGAAGATCATGATGTTGTAGTTGCCGCCGGTGTGCAGCGTCAGCATCTCGAGCAGGCCCTTGACGAAGTTCTCCCTGGCCAGCCTCTTCGTCTCGGCGCTCTCCTTGGCCGCGATGATGCACCACGTCAGCGTGCCGGTCCCGAACGAACCGGGAGCCACCGTGTCCGCCGCGTTGCAGTTGTCCGCGGCGCCGTCGGCCCTGGCGGTCTGCGCCGTCCCCCCGACCAGCAGGGCGCTCGTACAGGCGGCGGCCACGAAAGCGGCCTTGTGCTTCTTCACCGGTGGACTCCTCGAAGGCGGGACGCGAAAGATCGGCGGTCCCCACCCTCGTCCGCTCCCCTAACGTCCTGCTAGTGATCCGCTCACGCCCCGGCGAGGGCGTGGGCGACGAGGGCCTGGGCGACGAGGGCGTGGGCGACGAAGGCCCCGTACTTCTTCACCGGGGCGACGACGAAGGCCCGGGTCGGGGACCCGGGCCTTCGCTCCTGCGTGAGCAGCGGTCCTACGCCTTCGTCACGCGGCGCTCGAACGCGGTGAAGGCGGCCTCCTGACGCCACTGGACCCGGGCCTTGAGGCTGCGGTCGAGGAGGCGGCGGCAGGAGGGGCGGGGGGTGTCCGTGCCGGGGCGGTCGTGGGCGCAGGGGCCGGCGAGGCGGTGGCCGTCGCGGGCCGGGGCGCCCTGCCAGATGCTCGCGCCGGGCAGGAAGGCGTGTTCCAGGGACGCCCGCGCCAGGTCCTTCAGGTCGCGGTAGCCGAGGCCGTAGGTCTCGGCGGCGTACTGGTACTCGTGGCTGATGTCGATGCGCGAGACACCGGGGTCGTCGGTGGCGAGGACGACCGGGACGCCGTGGGCGCGGTACGTCTCGAAGGGGTGGTCGGCTCCCTTGACGCCGAGGATCTGCGCGTTGCTGGTGAACGGTACCTCCACGGCGATCCGCCGCTCGGCCATCGTCCGGGCGAGCCGCCGCCAGTCGTCCTCGTGGACCAGGTCGACTCCGTGGCCGATCCGCTCCGCGCCCGCGACGTTCACCGCCTCGCCGATGTGGAAGGCGAGGTCCTCGGGCTTGACCAGACCGGGCCACAGCTCGCCGGCGTGGAGGGTGAGGTGCGCGCCCGGATAGACGCCCCGCAGGTACTTCAGCATCCGCATCTGGAGGCGGTAGTTCTTCAGGGAGCTGTCCCAGTCCTCGGGCTGGACGAGGTTCACGGCGACGAACCGGTCGTCCCGCTCGGCCAGCCGCATCCCGAGCGCCATCTGGGTGAACACCCGCTCCGGCGAACTGCCCCGCGACACCTGGGAGATCCACCGTACGGTCAGACGGCAGGCGGCCTCGGGCCGGGGCGTGTCGCAGGCCGCCTCCCGGCGGAACTCGGCGTCGCCCTCGTCCGCCTCGCGGCGCGCCTCGGCGACCAGCCGGTCGAGGCGTCCGCCCGCGACGAGCTTGCCGTGGAGCCGGGCGAGGTCCGCGTCCCAGCCGACCTCGGTGGCCAGCTGCTTCGCCGCCTCCGACGCGGGCGAGATCATGGTCTCCAGATAGAACTGGTTCTGTGCCGCGACGTCGTTCGCCACGGAGGCGAGCAGCTTGCCCCGGTGCTTCCACGTGACCTCGCCGAACTTCCCGAACGTGTCGAAGAAGTGGTCGTGCCCCGACTGCCCCGGCGGGAAGCCCTCCATGGACCAGGCCCGCACCAGCGTGTCGTGGAAGGCCCGGTCGGTCCGGGCGTCGGCGGCGGGCCGCTTGCCCGGGCCGCACGGAGGCGGCACCGCGGTCGTCGTGGCCTCGTCGATGCACAGGCCGTCCTCGCCGGCGAGGGCGATGAGGTACTCGGTCGACACGGCGCCGGAGAGGTGGTTGTGCAGTTCGCCGCCCTTGGGCAGGGCCCGGAAGAAGGCACGCAGCGCATCCGGTTCGTCCCGGATCGCCGCGAGCCGCGCCGAGGCGAGGGCCTCGCCCGGCGTCAGGGGCTTCACAGCCGCCGCCGAGGACGGGCCCGCCGGCAGGGTGGCGGGAAGGGCCGCGGACCGGGCTGCGGACGGGGACGCGGGCGAGGCCGCCGCGGCGGGAGCCGGCAGGGCCGCCGGGAGAAGGCAGAGAGCGGACAGGACGCTCATGCCGATGCCGACCGGGGCCCGGAAGCGTGGGCGACGATGCGGGGAACGCCCAGGGAGAGTGATCACAGCCGCATGATCACGAATGCCGGCCGGTCCCCCCGCTCCCGACGGGCCGGTCACCGGCCGTTCCACACGACCGGGTGACACCTCCGGGTTCGGCCGGCCGAGGGCGGTGCGACGTAGGGTGGACGTGTCGGGAGACGTGCCGGGCACCGGATCCCCCGGGTGTCGCCCGGGGCGGTTCGCCCCCGGCTCCGCGCGTGGGCGCGTCCGCCCGGGAGAGGACGGTGCCGCTTTGGAACGGAACGACCAGGAAGCCCAGGAAGCCCAGGAAGCCGCGGAGGCGCTGGAGGCCGAGGAGGCCCTGCCGCCGCCCGGCCATGCCGAGGTGCGCATCGTCGCCGCCACGCCGGACGCCGCCCGCGTCGTCGCAGACCTGCTGCGCCACTGCTTCGCCGGCGGCGAGCAGCGCAGCTATCCCGCCCCGGGCGGGGGCACCCGCCTGCACCTCACGGTCGACACCTCACGCACCGCCGAGCCGGCCCGGTCCTGGCTGGCCACGAGCCGACCCCCGAGCGGCGCCGGCCCCCACTCCGAGGAGCCCTGACCCGCCGCCCGCGGCGGGGCGCGGCGCACGGCGGGGCGCACGGCGGGGCGCGGCGCACGACGCGGCGCGGCGCACGACGCGGCGCGGCGCACGGCGAAGGCCCGGTTCGGTGACCCGGGCCTTCGTCGTGTTCGGCTCGTACGGCCTCCCGGCCGGGCGCGCCGGTCGGATCCGCCCGGGCCTGCCGGTCAGGTCGCGGCGGCCGGGGACTGGGAGCCGCGGGCCCCGTTGCGGAGCTGCTCGTTGATGCGGCGGGCTTCTTCCAGCTGGTCCTCGAGGATGACGATGCGGCAGGCGGCCTCGATGGGCGTGCCCTGGTCCACGAGCTCACGGGCCCGGGCGGCGATGCGCAGCTGGTAGCGGGAGTAGCGCCGGTGGCCGCCCGCGGAGCGCAGGGGGGTGATCAGGCGATGGTCGCCGAGGGCGCGGAGGAAGGCGGCGGTGGTGCCCAGCATCTCGGCGGCCCGGCCCATCGTGTAGGCGGGGTAGTCGTCGTCGTCGAGGTTGTCGGCGGGGCGGGGACTGCCAGGGGGCATAGACCTCTTCTTTCGGGAACGCGTCGGGGGGCCCGGGTGCCGTGACGGCACCCGGGCCCCGAGCTTTCAACACCATCTACCGGCAGACTGCGCCGGCCTTCTGTGTCCGCACGTGCCGCCCGGACGGGCGGGACTGCGGGGATCGCGGATGCGTGACCGGGGACCACCTTCCCATCGGGGGCCTGCGGTACCCGGGCGGACTGCTTCCTCGCCCGGGCGATCCTGACGGTGCTCTGCTCCTTACTTCGGTTGCGTGTTGCCTACTGCTACCTACTGCTGGTTACTGCTTCGGGTACTGCTCGCACGGCAGTCCGTCCCTGCCGTGCCCACGTGACTTCTGGGGTACGTCCACGACAGTAGCGCCACCGCGAGCGAATGTCTACCGTCGCCACGACAGATTTCCTGCCGGGCCCACTCGCGGCTTCCTGCCCCGCGCACACCCGGAGCCCCCACCGCGGCGGGATGAGAATTCAAGGGACCGCGCGCTCAGGCTTTTTACCGTTGAAAAAGAGCGGGGCAATTCTCCCGTCATCGGGCGCCGTGGCGTGCTAGCTTGGATTTCAGTTGCAGTTGTGGTTCCCAAAAACTTGGTAGTCCGGTCACGCCGGCGGGGTAATCATCACGGCGACACGGTGTCCGCACAGTGCGTACGCCGATGAGCCCCAAAGGAGATATGACATGACTACTGGCACCGTGAAGTGGTTCAACGCGGAAAAGGGCTTCGGCTTCATCGAGCAGGACGGTGGCGGCCCCGACGTGTTCGCCCACTACTCGAACATCGCCGCCCAGGGCTTCCGTGAGCTGCAGGAAGGCCAGAAGGTCAACTTCGACATCGCGCAGGGCCAGAAGGGCCCGACGGCCGAGAACATCGTTCCCGCCTGATCTGCCGCGCACGACGTAGCTGGGGCCCGCATCCTTCGGGGTGCGGGCCCCAGCTGCACGTCCTCGTTCCGCCGCAGTCCGGCGGATCACCTTCCCGCAGTTCATGCATTCCATGCAGTTCATGCGGTTCATGCAGAACCATTCGACGACGTCTCGAAATTCCTACCGCTCGTTCGCCGCGGGAATTCCCTGATGTGCGCCGGCATCCGCGCCGTATCAAGGAAGGCTCCGCATGAACAGCACCCGAACGATTGAAGGCCACGTCACCGACGAGGCCGAAACACACGTCTGGGACGACATGACCGTCGAAGTGGCCCTGGCCGTCATGACGAGCGCCCGCGCCGGGCACCTGGTCGTCCGTGACGGCGACGGCCGGCGCACCGGGCTTGTCACGCAGGCCCAGCTCACCGGCTTCCGGGCCAGTCCCGCGTACACCGACCGGGTACGGCTGCGCGACCTTTCCCGCCCCCACCGGGGTCTGCCGCGCTCCGGGCGTCCCCTGCCCACCGCCGCACCCGCGTCACCGCCGAACCCGTGTTCTCTCTTCCCTCTGTGAGGTCCCTATGCGCTGCGTCATCGCCCGCTTCCCGTTCGAGCTGACGAAGAACGGTGTCCTGGAGACGATGAAGGGCATCAAGCCCGAGCCCGTCACCGGAGAGTCGGTGGTCATCGGTCGCCGTGAGTACCCCGCCAAGCAGGTCGGCGCGGTCATCACGCGGCAGGACCGGCGTGACTTCACCGCCCACGAGGTCGTCCGGGCCATGACCAAGCTCGGCTTCACCTGCCGCGCCGCCCGTTCGGAGACCACCCCGCCCGACGCCGGCCTCAGCCCGGTCCAGCAGGCGTCCGCCCTGCTCGGCACGTCCACGGCGCTCTGACCGCCGTACGGACGCGTCACCAGGCGACGCACGTGTAAGGAAGGGCCCGGCCGGTGCACACCGGCCGGGCCCTTCTCGTGTCTCGTGCCCTGTCTCGAACGTCTCGTACGTCTCGTACGTCTCGTACGTCTCGTACGTCTCGTACGTCTGGTCGCGTACCCGGTCAGTGGTCGGAGTAGCTGAAGTCCCCCACCGTCCAGGCGCTGACGTCGGCGATCGCCACGCGGTACATCCCGCCCGTCTCCGGGATGCCCACCGTGCCCTGGATGATCCGGGCGACGTGGAAGTGCAGATGGGTCGGCGGCCCGTCGTTGCGTGACGGCTTCTCGAAGGCGCCGGCGAACTCGCCCAGGCGGGTCGAGTCCGTCAGGACCTCCGTCACCCGCTGCCGCCACACCGCTTCGGGAGCCAGGCGCCCCGTGATGACGGCCCCGCCGGTGATGACGGTCAGGGACATCTGATTGCTCTGCCCGGACTCGACCGTTGCGGCGATGTCCACGAGCAGTTCGTCAGGCTTCGGCATGGAAGCCGATTGTATTCGCCCGCCCGTCCGGCCGACATGGGCACCGCCGGGTGACCGCCCCCGCGCGGGCGCGCGCGTCGCCAGGGCCGGGCGGCGGTACCGGCGGCGCGGATCTCGGCATTACCCTCGGTGATGCGCCGGAACGCCGGCGCGTGCGCCGTGCCAGGCGGACCGCCCCCGTTCGCAGTACCTCTTCGGGGCCCTCGACGCGTCCTCCAGAGAGGTGAGAATGACAGCAGACGACCCCCTCGGCCGTCTCGAAGACGACGACTACCCCGCCTACACGATGGGGCGGGCCGCCGAGATGCTCGGCACGACCCCCGGCTTCCTTCGCGCCCTCGGGGAAGCCCGGCTGATCACCCCGCTCCGCTCGCAGGGCGGCCACCGGCGCTACTCCCGCTACCAACTGCGGGTCGCCGCCCGCGCCCGCGAACTCGTCGACCAGGGCACCCCCATCGAGGCCGCCTGCCGCATCATCATCCTGGAGGACCAGCTCCAGGAAGCACAGCGCATCAACGCCGAATACCGCCGGGCGGCGGGCGAACCACAGCCGCCGGCCGGGGACCGGGACCCCCGGGTGGACTGACCGGGAGGACCGACCGGGAGGACCGACCGGGAGGACCGACCGGGCGGTGCGAGGGGCTGAGGAGACCGGGCCGACCGAGCGGGCTCGGGGACGGGCGGACGGAACGACGCGCCGAGGGCCGGCCGGGCCCATGTGCCGCGCCGGTACGCCCCCCTGACGCCCCCTCACGCCCCGTACGGCGGCGCCACGCAGCGCCCCTGTTACCGCGTGGGCGATACGATGCGCCATCGCGACCGGCTCTTTTCACAAGATTTGCATGGGGGATTCCGAAAGATGAACGTCCCGCGTACGCCCACGGTCTCGATCGTCGTCCCGGTCTACAACGCGATGCCGTACCTGGAGCTCACCCTCCAGTCGATCGAGCAGCAGACCATCGGCATGGAAGCCCTCGAGATCGTCGCCGTCGACGACGGCAGCACCGACGGCAGCGGAAAGCTGCTCGACGCGTGGGCCGAGCGGTACCCCCGGACCATGAAGGTCGTGCACCAGGAGGCGTCCGGCGGGCCGAGCCGGCCGCGGAACGTCGGCCTCGAACACGCCACCGGCACCTACGTGTTCTTCGTCGACGGCGACGACGCCCTCGGGCCCGAGGCGCTGGAGCGGCTCGTCGCGATGGCCGAGAAGAACGGCTCGGACATCGTCCTCGCGAAGCTGATCGGCGTCGGGCGGCGGGTGCCGAAGCAGGTCTTCGCCCAGAACGTGGACAAGGTCGACCTCTCGAAGGGCGACGCCTACTACACGCTCATGCCGTTCAAGCTGTTCCGGCGCGAGATGATCGAGAAGCACTCCATCCGCTTCCCCGAACACATGCGGATCAGCGAGGACCAGTACTTCGTCGCCCAGGCCTATCTGCGCAGCAAGGTCATCTCGATCGTCGGCGACTACGACTGCTACTACGTCGTCAAGCGGGGCGACGAGGGCAACATCACCGCGCACGGCATCGACTTCACCGTGGCCCTCACGCAGGCCGACGAGATGGTCGGGCTCGTCACCGGACTCACCGAACCGGGCTCGCTGCGCGACCACTTGGTGGGCCGTCACGTCAACGTCGAGATGATCCGGCGCTTCGACCAGCGCTTCCTCGACGCCGACCACGATGAGCAGAAGCGCATGGTCGAACTGGCCCGCCCGTACGCGCGGAAGTGGATCAGCCCCGCGATCCTCGCCAAGATGCCCGTGCACGAGAAGCTCGTCGCCCACTGTCTGCGCGAGGGCCTCGTCGACGAGCTCGCGGAGGTCGTCGCGTGGCAGCTGGCCGGCCGCCCCGGCAAGGCGCTGGTCCGCGACGGCAGGCTGTACGCCACGCCGCCGTTCCCGGCCGCCGACTCCCCCGTGTTCGCGGAGCTGTGCGACATCACGTCGGCGATGACCGGCGTCAGCCCGCGCCGCCGCGTCGACCGGCTCGCCTGGCGCGGCACGGTCCTGGAACTGGCCGGCTACGGATACCTCGACCAGGTCGACACCGACGACCTCGTCACCGAAGTGGTCCTGAAGCACGCCGGCACCGGCCGCGAGGTCGCCGTCACCGCCGAACAGGTGCCCTCGCCGCACCTCACCGTCAGCCGCGGCAAGGAGGTCCACGACTACGGGCGCGCCCGCTTCCGGGCCTCCGTGGACCTGGCCACCGCGGACAACGGCGCGCCCCTCCCCAAGGGCGACTGGCACCTCTCGCTGCGCTGTTCGGCCAAGGGCCTGACCGCGAGCGGCGGCCTCGGCACCGCGCTGGGCGGCAAGGTCAGCAAGCGGGCCGACGAGCACGCCGTGTCCCTGCCCGGGGCCGGCAAGAAGCTGCACACCGTGCGGGTCGGGCCCAAGGAGGGCAAGCTGCTGCTCCAGCTCAGGCCGGCGCCCTCGGCGGTCACCGCGTACGCGGTCAGCTTCGGCTGGAAGGCGGCCCGCGCCGTCAAGGCCCGCATCAACTGGAAGTGACCGGGGGCCGGACTCCCTCCGGCCCGCGGCGTACGCGATCATGCGGTGTATGAACTCTCCGGCACCTGCGCTGCGTTGCGCGATCCTCGACGACTACCAGGGCGTCGCCCTCTCCTCGGCCGACTGGAGCCGGGTCGAGGGGCGGGGCGACGGCCGCGTCGAGGTGCGCGTGCTGCGTGAGCACCTCACCGACCGGGAGGCGCTGGTCGCCGCCGTCGAGGACTGCGAGATCCTCGTCGTGATGCGCGAGCGCACCCCCCTGGACGCGGAGCTGCTGGCCCGGCTCCCCCGGCTCCGGCTGATCGTCACCTCCGGGATGCGCAACGCGTCCGTCGACGTGGCGGCGGCCCGGGCGCGGGGCGTCACCGTCTGCGGTACGGACAGCAGTCCGGTGCCGCCGACCGAGCTGACCTGGGCGCTGATCCTGGGCCTGGCCCGGCAGACGCACGTGGAGGGCCGGGCGATGCGGGAGGGCGGGCCGTGGCAGTCGACGGTCGGCATGGACCTCGCGGGCCGCACGCTCGGACTCGTCGGCCTCGGCAAGATCGGCGGCCGGGTGGCCCGGATCGGCCTCGCCTTCGGCATGGACGTGGTCGCCTGGAGCCCCCACCTGACGGACGAGCGGGCCGCCGAACACGGCGTGCGGCGGGCGGCGAGCCTTCCCGGCCTCCTCGGCGCCGCCGACGTCGTCTCCCTGCACCTGGTGCTCTCCGACCGCACCCGCGGGCTGCTCGGCGAGCCGGAGCTGCGGGCGATGCGCTCGCACGCGTACCTGGTCAACACCTCCCGCGCGGGGCTCGTCGACGGTCCGGCGCTGCTGCGGGCGCTGCGGGAGGGCTGGATCGCGGGGGCGGGCCTCGACGTCTACGAGACGGAGCCGCTGCCGGCCGACGACCCGCTGCGGACGCTGCCGAACGTGCTCGCGCTGCCGCACCTGGGATACGTGACCGAGGCCAACTACGCCCGCTACTTCGGGCAGGCCGTCGAGGACATCGAGGCGTTCCTCGCCGGGGCGCCGGTCCGCGAGCTCTCCTGACCCTCGCCGACGGCCCCGTGCCCGGCCCCGGAACCCACCGGCCCCGTACACCGCGGTGGGTGTACGGGGCCGGTCGGGCGGTACGCGGACGGGCTCAGGCGGACGGAGCGGCCGCCCCGAGCGCCTGTGCGGAGGCGGGTCGCGGTGCGAGCAGCCGCTGGGCGAGCAGCCCGAAGGCGAGTCCGAAGGCCACCCACAGGGCGGCCTGGATGCCCAGGGTCGCGAGCCGGAACTCCCACAGCACGGCGGCCGGGAAGTCGGCGGCGACCGCGTCCCCGTTGCCGGGCAGGAACGCGCAGGCGATCGCGACCGCGGCGACGAAGCCCGCGCCGGCGACGACGGTCGCGTTCCAGTTGCCGAGGCGCGGGGCGAGCCGGCGGCCCGCGACGACCGCGGCGATGCCCAGCAGCACGCTGAGCAGGACCATCAGGAAGAAGAGCGCGGTGCGCTTGCCGATGGTGTCCGGGTTGCCGACGGCCGGAGGGGTCGCCGGGTACTTGAGGAACGGCACCAGATAGACGGTGGTGAAGGCCGCCGCCGCGACGAGCGCCGCCGTGGCCTTCGGGGTGAACCGGCCGAGCCGTCCCAGGGCGAAGCAGAACGCCAGGGACGCGATGCCGCCGAGGGCGACACCGTAGACGAGGACACCGGTGGCGAGCCCCGCCGTGGACTGGAGGTCCCGGCTGACGAGCTCTTCCTCGGCCTGCTCGGCCGCGCCCGTGCCGTGGCCACCGCCGTGGCTGTGCGCGGCGGCGTGCTCCGCCTTGGCGGCGGCCTCCTCGACGGCGATCGAGGCGTCGACGGACGGCTCACCCACGACGTACGCGACGGCGAAGGCGAACAGCCCGGCGATCAGGCCCGCGAGCATGCCGCGGACCAGGAGCTTTCCCACGAGCGAGCCCGTGGGAGCGGAAGGGTCGGACATGGTGCGGTGGCCCCTCAGTGGCAGGGGAAACCGAGCAGGTGGCGACCGTCGTGCACCCACTCGTGCACGCCCTCGCCCGCGAAGAGCGAGGTCGCCCCCTGCTCGGCACCGACGAAGTAGAGCGCGACGAGCGCCAGGATGCCGACGAAAGCCGCCCACGGCAGCACCGCGCGGACCGGCAGCGAGACCGGGGCGACGGACGGGGTGGACGTGACGGCGGGCGACGCAATGGCCTCGGCCATGGTGGAACCTCCTCGGGAACGCGCGTCCCATACGGTGGTGCGCGACGACGGTCGTCGGGTCTGACTCGCCTTTCCCGGCGTACCGTTGGACACCGGGGCGGCTCACAGTGGCGCGACCGTGCCGGACTTGCACCGGACTTCCGTCTCGCCGTCGTCGTTCTGTGGAAATGTCGACTGACCGTACCGCGCCGAACACTCCCCGCCAAGAGCGCCCGAAGCGCCGACCCGCGAAGTGAGGGATGAATCACCCATGGCCGCGCCCCCGTCCGGGCCCCCGTCCGGGCCGCCGTCCCCGCCCGGGACCGTGCACCTGTCGCTGTTCGCCCCGGCCGTGAACGCCGCCCTGCGCGAGGCCCGGTTCGACGACGACGGGCCGCTGGAGCCCGTACGTGAGCGAAGGGTGAGCCCGCTGTGTCCGGCGCGCCGGGTGCGGACGCTCCGGTCGCCCTCGGCCCGCTGCCGGGAGACGGCCGAGCTCCTGGGCCTTGCGGACGTGCCGGCCGAACCGGCCCTTGCGGGCTGCGCGATGGGCCGGTGGCGGGGCCGGAGCCTGGACGAGCTGGCCGCACGGGAGCCGGAGGCCGTGGCCGCCTGGCTGTCCGACCCGGGCGCGGCCCCGCACGGCGGCGAGTCGCTGCGGGAGCTGCGCGAGCGGGTCGTGACCTGGATGGAGGCGCTGGAGCCGGGCACCGTCTTCGCCTTCGCCGAGCCGGACGTGATCCGCGCGGCCGCCGCCCACGCCGTCGGCGCACCCGAGGCCGCCTTCTGGCGCCTCGACGTGCGCCCGCTGACCAGGGTCGACCTGTCCGGCCGCGCGGGCCGCTGGAACCTGCGACTCGGGGCGCCGCTTCCGTAGCGGGGGGGGCGGCGACCCTCAGCCCAGGCCCGCGCGGGCGAGGTCCAGGAACTCCTCGTCCGTCAGGCCCAGGCGGCGGGCCTCGGCGGCGAGGGTGCGGAGGCTGTCGACGAGTCGGGCGCGGTCGGGGGCGCGGGCGCCCGGCACGATCACCGCGCCCCGGCCGCGGCGCAGTTCGATCAGGCCCTCTTCGCGCAGCCGCTGGTAGCCGCGCAGCACGGTGTGGACGTTCACCCCGAGGGAGTCGGCGAGTTCCCGTGCGGCCGGCAGGCGCTCGCCGGGCGAGGCGCTGCCGTCGGCGAGCGCGCCCCGGACGCAGGAGGCGATCTGGTCGCCGAGCGGCACGGAGGAGGCGGGGTCGACGCGGAAGAGCACGGTCAGATCCTCTCACCGGGTGCGGCGGGCGGGTGGTTCGCGGCGTCCGCGCGGGCCCGCTCGACAAGGGTGTCGAGGAGGGCGGTGGCCGTCCGGGCGTCGGGGACGGTGACGGCGAACTCGCGGCCGTCGTCCCGGCGTACGACGAGGGCTTCGCCGGAGCGCAGGACGAGGCCGGTGCGGTGGGCGCGGACGCGGTAGCCCCAGCCGCCGAAGTCGGCCACCGGGTCGACGTGCCGGACCGCGGCGGAGGCCACCTCATCGAGCGGGATCCGGACGCGCGGGCGGGGCAGCAGCATCGGCGTGACGGTCAGCCCGCGCCGGTCGACGGTGACCCGGACCCGGGAGAGGGCGAGGCCGGGCACGCCGACGAGCGGGCCGGCCGCCGCGATCAGCGCGTACGGCCAGGGCGCGAGGAACAGGGCGAGGAGGCCGCCGGCGAGGCCGGCCAGGAGGAAGGCGGCGGCGAGCGCGGTGAGCGGGCGGGAGCCGGTGGCGCGGGACCAGCCGGCGACCTCGTGCGCGCCGAGCGCGAGGCGGGGGGCGGGCGGCTCGGCGGGCGGCGCGGAGGGCTCCTGCGGGACGAGCCGGGTGAGCGCCAGACCGGTGAGGGCGGCGAGTCCGGCGCCGCCGGCCGCCAGGGACAGGACGGCGAGGGGGTAGCGGGCTTCCGGCGCCGCCGCCGCGTCCAGGTTGCCGCGCAGCAGCAGGGCGAGGAGCCCGCCGAGGAGACCCGCGGTGGCCCAGGCGCCCCAGAGGGCCGCACGGCGGACGAGCAGGGTCCAGCCGGCGCCGAGCGCCAGGAGGAGGCCGGTGCTGACGACGGTGTAGGCGCCGAGTCCGGTGAATCCGTCGGGCGTTCCGCCGGCGGCGGAGAAGTGCGTGGCCAGGGGGTCCGGAAGGCGGTCGTGCCAGAGGGCGAGCAGGAGGAGGTGGACGGCGAGCGCGAGGACGAACGGTGCCGCGGCGAGCGGACGGAGACGGTTCACGGAGAGCCCTCCTGGTTCTAGTTGTTTGCACTCTACTAGAACAAGTTGGTAGGCGCCGCCCCCGGGGGCGTGTTCCGGGTCGCCCGGCACCACGGTCGCGGCGGCAAGGGGCGCGGTCGGGTCGCCGGCGGCAAGGGCGCGGTCGCCGGCGGCGGCGACGCCACGCCGCTCCAGCCCTGCGCGCCGGACCCGGCGGCCGTGATGAAGACGGGCCGCGACACGGCGGCCGTCCGCAGCCGCTCCCCGAACCGGGCCTCGGGAACGTGGAAGCGGCGGCCGCCGTCAAGGACGCGGCCGCCGCCAAGGGCTCCTCGTGACGCCGACGCCTACGAGCGCGTCTTCTTCGGGGCCAGCGTCCTCATCTCCCACACCGGCCGGCTGGGCCTGACGCCCTCGCGGGACGGCGTGGCGGTCGGGGCGGTGGGGATCCCGGCGCTCGGCGTCGCCTCCGGCGCCGGGGTCGTCGCAGGGGCCGCCGGGGTCGTCGCCGGGGCCTGCGAGGTGCCGCGCGGCTTCGGGGTCTTGCCGCCGTCGCCCGGGCCGGAGCCCGAACAGGCCGCCAGGGCCAGGCCGAGGCCCAGCACCGTCGCCGCCATCACCGTTCCACGGGCTCGCACGCCCACCACCCCACCCCAGGTCTCGCCCGGATCGTAGCTCAGCCGTCCGCGTCGTCCGCGTCGTCCGCGCCGCCTTCGAGGTCGCCCTCCGTCTCCAGGAAGACCTGCCGCAGCGCGGCCAGGGTCTCCGGGTCCGGCTTCTCCCACATGCCGCGGGACTCGGCCTCCAGGAGCCGCTCGGCGATGCCGTGCAGCGCCCACGGGTTGGCCTCCTTCAGGAAGGCCTGGTTCTCCGGGTCGAGGACGTACGCCTCGGTCAGCTTGTCGTACATCCAGTCGGCGACCACGCCCGTCGTGGCGTCGTAGCCGAAGAGGTAGTCGACCGTCGCCGCCAGCTCGAAGGCGCCCTTGTAGCCGTGGCGGCGCATCGCCTCGATCCAGCGCGGGTTCACCACGCGGGCGCGGAAGACGCGCGAGGTCTCCTCGACGAGCGTGCGGGTGCGGACGGTCTCCGGGCGGGTCGAGTCGCCGATGTACGCCTCCGGGGCGGTGCCCCGCAGCGCGCGCACGGTCGCCACCATGCCGCCGTGGTACTGGAAGTAGTCGTCCGAGTCGGCGATGTCGTGCTCGCGGGTGTCGGTGTTCTTCGCCGCGACCGCGATCCGCTTGTACGCGGTCTCCATCTCGGCGCGCGCCGGGCGGCCCTCCAGGCCGCGCCCGTACGCGTAACCGCCCCACACCGTGTACACCTCGGCCAGGTCGGCGTCGGTGCGCCAGTCGCGCGAGTCGATCAGCTGGAGCAGACCCGCGCCGTAGGTGCCCGGCCGGGAGCCGAAGATACGGGTGGTGGCGCGCCGCTCGTCGCCGTGCTCGGCCAGGTCCGCCTGGGCGTGGGCCCGGACGAAGTTCTCCTCGGCCGATTCCTCCTCCAGCCCGGCCACCAGCCGGACCGCGTCGTCGAGGAGCCCGATGACGTGCGGGAACGCGTCCCGGAAGAAGCCGGAGATGCGCAGCGTGACGTCGATGCGCGGGCGGCCCAGCTCGGCGAGCGGGATCGGCTCCAGGCCGTTGACGCGGCGGGAGGCGTCGTCCCACAGCGGGCGGACGCCCAGCAGGGCGAGGGCCTCGGCGACGTCGTCGCCGGCGGTGCGCATCGCGCTGGTGCCCCACAGGGACAGACCGACCGAGGTCGGCCACTCGCCGTTGTCGGCGCGGTAGCGCTCCAGGAGCGAGTCGGCGAGCGCCTGGCCGGTCTCCCAGGCGAGGCGCGACGGCACGGCCTTGGGGTCGACCGAGTAGAAGTTGCGGCCGGTCGGCAGCACGTTGACCAGGCCGCGCAGCGGCGAGCCGGAGGGGCCGGCCGGGACGAAGCCGCCGTTCAGGGCGTGCACGGCATGGGTGAGCTCGTCGGTGGTGGCGGCGAGGCGCGGCACGACCTGCTCGCAGGCGAAGCGCAGCACGGCCGCCACGTCCGGACCGTGCGCGGCGGCGACCGCCTCGACCGCGTCCACGGACCAGTCGGCCGCCTCCATCGCCTCGACCAGCGCGCGCGCCGTCGCCTCGGCCTCGTCGGCACCCGAGCGGGTCGCGGCCGACTCGTCCAGGCCCAGGGCCTCGCGCAGTCCGGGCAGCGCCTGCGTACCGCCCCAGATCTGGCGGGCGCGCAGGATCGACAGGACCAGGTTCACCCGCTCCGGGCCGGTCGGGGCGCCGCCGAGGACGTGCAGGCCGTCACGGATCTGGGCGTCCTTGACCTCGCACAGCCAGCCGTCGACGTGCAGCAGGAAGTCGTCAAAGCCGTCGTCGTCGGGCCGGTCCTCGAGGCCCAGGTCGTGGTCGAGCTTCGCGGCCTGGATCAGCGTCCAGATCTGGGCGCGGATCGCGGGCAGCTTCGACGGGTCCATGGAGCTGATCTGCGCGTACTCGTCGAGCAGCTGCTCCAGGCGCGTGATGTCGCCGTACGACTCGGCGCGGGCCATCGGCGGCACGAGGTGGTCGACCAGGGTGGCGTGGACGCGGCGCTTGGCCTGGGTGCCCTCGCCCGGGTCGTTGACCAGGAACGGATAGACCAGCGGCAGGTCGCCGAGGGCCGCGTCCGGGCCGCAGGCGGCGGACAGGCCGGCGTTCTTGCCCGGCAGCCACTCCAGGTTGCCGTGCTTGCCCAGGTGCACCATCGCGTCGGCGCCGAAGCCGCCGTCCTCGGCGCGGGCGGCGATCCAGCGGTAGGCCGCCAGGTAGTGGTGGGACGGCGGCAGATCGGGGTCGTGGTAGATCGCGATCGGGTTCTCGCCGAAGCCGCGCGGCGGCTGGATGAGGATCAGCAGGTTCCCGCGGCGCAGGGCCGCGAGCACGATGTCGCCCTCGGGGTTGCGGGAACGGTCCAGGAACATCTCGCCCGGCGGCGGGCCCCAGTGCTCCTCGACCTCGTCGCGGAGCTCCTTCGGCAGCTGCCCGTACCAGCGCTTGTAGTCGGCGGCCGGGATGCGGACCGGGTTGCGGGCCAGCTGCTCCTCGGTGAGCCAGTCCTGGTCGTGGCCGCCGGCCTCGATCAGGGCGTAGATCAGCTCGTCGCCGTCGCCGGACACCAGGCCGGGGATCTCGTCCTCGGGCCCGAAGTCGTAGCCCTCGGCGATGAGGCGCTTGAGGAGCGCGACGGCGGAGGCCGGGGTGTCGAGACCGACGGCGTTGCCGATGCGGGAGTGCTTGGTGGGGTACGCGGACAGGACGAGCGCCAGCTTCTTCTCGGCGTTCGGGATGTGCCGCAGGCGGGCGTGGCGGACGGCGATGCCGGCCACGCGGGCGGCACGCTCGGCGTCGGCCACGTACGCCGGGAGGCCGTCCTCGTCGATCTCCTTGAAGGAGAACGGGACGGTGATGAGCCGGCCGTCGAACTCGGGGACGGCGACCTGGCTGGCGGCGTCCAGCGGGGACAGGCCCTCGTCGTTCTCCTCCCAGGCGGACCGGGAGCCGGTCAGGCACAGCGCCTGGAGGATCGGCACGTCGAGCGCGGCGAGCGCGCCCGCGTCCCAGGCCTCCTCGTCCCCGCCGGCCTGCGCCTCGGCGGGCTTGGTGCCGCCGGCGGCGAGGACCGTCGTGACGATCGCGTCGGCGCTGCGGAGGGCGTCGAGCAGCTCGGGCTCCGGGGCGCGCAGGGACGCCACGTACAGGGCCTTCGCCTGCCCGCCGGCCTCCTCGATCGCGTCGCACAGGGCGCCGACGAAGGCGGTGTTGCCGCTCATGTGGTGGGCGCGGTAGTAGAGCACGGCGACGACCGGGCCCGTGGTGTTCTTCGGGGTGCGCTCCAGCGGGCCCCAGGTGGGGGCGGGCGCCGGGGCCTCGAAGCCGTGGCCGGTGAGCAGGACGGTGTCGGAGAGGAACCGGGCCAGCTGCTCCAGGTTGGCCGGGCCGCCGTGCGCGAGGTAGGCGTGGGCCTCGGTGGCGACGCCGATCGGGACGGTGGACGCCTCCATCAGCTGGGCGTCGGGGGCCTGTTCGCCGCTGAGCACGACCACCGGCTTTCCGGCGGCCAGGACCGCGTCCAGGCCCTCCTCCCAGGAACGCAGGCCCCCGAGGAGGCGTACGACGACGAGCTCGACGCCGTCGAGGAGTTCCGCGAGTCCCCCGGAGCCTTCGGCCTGGGAGGTGTCCCCGGCGAGGGGCAGCCGGGCGGGGTTCGCGAACCGGTACGGGACCGGGCCACCGGCCGCGCGGGCGCTGAGCAGGTCGGTGTCGGAGTGCGACAGCAGCAGGAGCATGGCGAGCTCGGGCCCTTCCTCGGGGTTGTCCGCGCCCCGGGTGGTCGTATGGACGGCGGGAGTTCCTGGCTCACCGGCACCGGGTCGCGCTGGCGCGCGGCCGGACCGGCTCACAGTGGCGGGACCGCGCCGGATTCTCACCGGGCTTCCTCCCCGGGGCCCTGGGACCCCATGCCGGTCTGCATCCTAGATCGTGCGGTCGGCGGGCCGGAGGGGACGCGAGAGTCGGCCGGATCACACCCGGTGGTCGGCCGGTTTCCCGTGGGTATGCTCGCCGCCATGCCGCCCACCCCACCCTCGACGCCCGAACCGGGCGAAGCTCGCATACGGGACCGTGGCGACGCCTGCCCGGGGGCGCTGCGCCTGCACCCGGCCGACGACGGCCACCTGGCCCGACTGCGGCTCCCGGGAGGACGCCTGACGGTACGTCAGGCACGGGTGCTGGCCGCGGCGGCGGAGGCCCTGGGCGACGGGCGGATCAGCATCACCTCGCGCGGGAACGCCGAGCTGCGGGGCCTCGCCGACGACTGCGGCAGCCGCCTCGCCGCCCTCCTCGACGACGCGGGCCTGCTGCCCTCCCCCAGCCACGAACGCGTCCGCAACATCGTCGCCTCCCCGGCCGCCGGCCTCGACGGACTCGGCCACGGAGCGGCCCAGTTGTGGACCCGCGAGCTGGACTCCCTGCTCTGCGCGCAGCCCTGGACGGCGGCGCTTTCCGGCCGTTTCCTCTTCGTCCTGGACGACGGCCCGGGGGACGTGGCGGGGCTCGGCGGGGATGTGACCTTGATCGCAGTGGAGGCGGCCGGAGCACCCGGGGCACTGCTGCACGTCGGGGGGCAGGGCTTCCTGGTCGCGGGCGAGGACGCGGCGCGCGCCGCGCTCGCCGGGGCGGAGGCGTTCCTGGCGGCGGCGCGGGCGGCCGGGAACGGGGCCTGGCGGGTGCGGGAGCTGCCCCCGGGCACGGCGCTCGACGTGGCCGGCGCTCTCGCGCGCGCCGGCATCGAGGCCCGGCCCGTACCGGATGCGACGCTCCCACAGGGCGAACCGCCCGTGCCGGGAGTCCTCGGCGCGAACGGCCTGTACGTCCTCGCCCCCCTCGGCCGCCTCACCGCCACCCAGCTGCGCGCCCTGGCCGACGGGGCGGAGGAGCTGCGGCTCACGCCGTGGCGGGGGGTGGTCGTCGTGGACGGGGCGGAAGGGGGGCAGGGCGGTCACGAGCGCGCCGCCCGGTCCGCTGCACCACGCACGGGGGGCGGCCCGGACCAGGTCGCCGAGCCACCTGCTGCGCCCCGCGCCGGGGGCGGCCCGGGCCCGGACCAGGTCGCCGAGCCCCGCACCGGGCACGGCCCGGACCAGGTCGCCGAGCCCCGCACCGGGCACGGCCCGGACCAGACCGCCGAACCATCTGCCACACCCCGCGCCGGGGGCGGCCAGGACCAGGCCACCGAGCCCCGCACCGGGCACGGCCCCGACCGGGCCACCGAGCCATCCGGCGGCCCCGCCCCTGGCACGTACGCCCCGCAGGACCGGCTCGGCCGGCTCGCCGCGCTCGGGCTGGTCGCGTCCGCCGCCGCGCCCCTCGCCGGGGTCAGCGCCTGCACCGGGCGGCCCGGGTGCGGCAAGGCCCTGGCGGACGTCCGGGCGGACGCCGGGCGGGCGCCGGCCGGAGGGCTGCCCGTGCACTACTCGGGGTGCGAGCGCCGCTGCGGGCACCCGCACGGCGCCTGGGTCGACGTCCTCGCCGTCGGCGACGACCGCTACCTGGTGGACGGCGCCCCCACCCCCCGTACCTCCCTGACCGACGCAGTCGCCACTGCCCGCACCACGAGATGAGCGAGAGCAACAGGATGTTCGAGTACGAGAAGGACGGCGCGGAGATCTACCGCCGCTCCTTTGCCACGATCCGCGCCGAGGCGGACCTCGCGGGCCTGCCCGCCGACGTCGCCCAAGTCGCGGTGCGGATGATCCACGCCTGCGGCATGACCGACCTCGTCAAGGACGTCGCCCACTCCCCCGCTGTCGTGACCGCCGCCCGCGCCGCGCTGCGCGCCGGCGCGCCCATCCTGTGCGACGCGCAGATGGTCGCCAGCGGCGTCACCCGCAAGCGGCTGCCCGCCGACAACGACGTGCTGTGCGCCCTGTCCGACCCGGCCGTGCCCGCCCTCGCCGCCGAACTCGGCACCACCCGCTCGGCCGCGGCCCTGGAGCTGTGGCGGGACCGTCTGGAGGGCTCCGTGGTCGCCATCGGCAACGCGCCGACCGCGCTGTTCCACCTCCTGGAGATGATTGCGAAGGGTGCGGGCAAGCCCGCGGCCGTCCTCGGGATACCGGTCGGGTTCATCGGCGCGGCCGAATCGAAGGACGCCCTCGCCGAGAACACCCTCGGCCTCGAGTACCTCGTCGTCCGGGGCAGGCGCGGCGGCAGCGCGATGACCGCCGCCGCCATCAACGCGATAGCGCACGAAGCGGAGATCCAGGCATGAGCGGCACCACCACCGGCAGGCTCTACGGCGTCGGGCTCGGCCCCGGCGACCCGAACCTCATGACCGTGGCCGCCGTGAAGGCCATCGCCGAGGCCGATGTGATCGCGTACCACTCGGCCCGCCACGGCCGTTCCATCGCCCGGTCCATCGCCGCGGAGCACATCCGCGAGGACCACATCGAGGAGCGGCTGATGTACCCGCTCACCGTGGAGACCACCGACCACCCCGGCGGCTACCGGGGCGCGCTCGACGACTTCTACGAGGAAGCCTCGGCTCGGCTGGCCGCCCACCTCGACGCCGGGCGCACCGTCGCCGTGCTCGCCGAGGGCGACCCGCTCTTCTACGGCTCGTACCAGCACATGCACAAGCGGCTCGCGGACCGCTACGACACGACCGTCATCCCCGGTGTGACGTCGGTCAGCGCCGCCGCGGCCCGGCTCGGGCAGCCGCTGTGCGAGGCCGAGGAAGTGCTCACGATCATTCCCGGCACGCTGCCGGAGGACGAGCTGACCGCCCGGCTCGCCGCCACCGACTCGGCGGTCGTGATGAAGCTCGGCCGCACCTTCCCGACCGTGCGGCGCGCCCTGGAGCGGGCGGGACGCCTGGAGGACGCGCGGTACGTGGAGCGGGCGTTCATGCCGGGCGAGCGGACGGACGCGCTGGCCGACGTGGACCCGTCGACGGTGCCGTACTTCTCCGTGGCCGTGCTGCCCTCCCGCATCGACGCCGTCGCCCCGGAGTCCCGGGAGGCCGTCGGCGAGGTCGTGGTGGTCGGCACCGGACCGGCCGGGGCGCCCTGGCTGACCCCGGAGTCGCGCGGCGCGCTCGTCAACGCCGACGACCTCGTCGGCTACACCACCTACCTGGACCGGGTCCCGGTGCTGCGGGCCGGCCAGCGGCGGCACGGTTCCGACAACAAGGTGGAGTCGGAGCGGGCCGAGTTCGCCCTCGACCTGGCCCGACGCGGGCGGCGGGTCGCCGTCGTGTCGGGCGGCGACCCGGGCGTGTTCGCCATGGCCACGGCCGTCCTGGAGGTGGCGTCGGAGGAGCGGTACGCCGACGTGCCCGTACGGGTCCTGCCGGGCGTGACCGCCGCGAACGCGGCCGCCGCCGCCGCGGGCGCCCCCCTCGGCCACGACTACGCCACCATCTCGCTCTCGGACCGGCTCAAGCCCTGGGAGGTCATCGCCACCCGCGTGCGCGCCGCCGCCGAGGCCGACCTGGTCCTCGCCATCTACAACCCGGGCTCGCGCTCCCGCACCCACCAGGTGGCCGCCGCCCGCGACCTCCTCCTGGAGGTCCGCTCCCCCGACACCCCGGTGGTCGTCGCCCGCGATGTCGGCGGCCCCGAGCAGTCGGTCCGGGTCCTCACCCTGAAGACCCTGGACCCGGCCGAGGTCGACATGCGCACCCTGCTCCTCATCGGCTCCTCCCAGACCCGCGTCACGGAGCGCGCCGACGGCCGGACGATCGCCTGGACACCGCGGCGGTACGGCTGACCGCGCCGCGGGAGACGCCCGTCAGAACTCCTGCTGCTCGACCCCGGGCGGCAGGAGGCAGGGGGTATGGACGATGAGAGTGATCAGCTCGTCGTCCAGGTCCCCGGCGCTGACGAAGAAGCGCTCCTTCGGCTGCTTGGCGTCCACGAGATTCGCGGGGTCCATCGTCGGATCGGATCGATAGCCGACGATCTCGAAGCCACGTTTCTCGAGCTCTGCCTTGATCGCGCGGATGCCGGCCGCCTGCCGAGCCCGGGGCAGCTTCGCACGGGCGTCGTACATCAAGACGAACCGTCCGTCGTCGGCCGACTCACCGTTCTTCCCCGAACAGTCGTGGAAATTCGCCTGCCGGTCCGCCGGGATGATCTCCGCCTCCGCGGTCCGGGCCATGGACTCGGTCCAGTGCTCGGCCCATGCCTCGGCCTCCGCCTTGCTCATTCGGGGAAGCGGATCGTTCTTGCCGTCGCTGGACACACAGCCTCCCAGAAGCAGGGCGAGAGTCGGTACAAGGGCGAGCGAGGCCCTGCGAATCGTGGGCATGGGCCCGGCACTCCTCCTAGTCATGGGCGAGGGGCGTTCTCGGCTGCTTGTCGGCGATGATGCGCCCTTGGTTGTTCAGGCTCTCGCTGCCGTCGTCCCAGTAGCCACTGTGCCCGCTGGTGTCGACGTACATCCGCCGGCCTCCGAACTCAGGTTCCTTCGGATCGGCGCCGAGGGTCCTGTCGGCCGTCCAGTTCACGACGCCGTCGTCCGGCGCCGCGCCAGCCCAGAGCCGCGACGGGGAGACGTGAAGTTGGTCCGCCCGGTCCACGTTCAGGCCCGGACTGCCGACGACGATCATGTCGTCCGTGTCCAGGCCACGGCCGCCTGCGTCCCCCGTACCCACCATCGTGGACCCGTAGCTGTGCCCGATGACGGTCATGTGGGTGCGCTCCCCCTGGTGGGCGGCGCGCAGCCCGTGCGTGAAGTCACGCAGGGTCTCCGCGTCGTCCTCAGCCCGGCCCGGCGTGGCGATGCCGAGGTTGAGATAGAGATCGGCCGGCCTGGACGGATCCACATCCGCCTCTGGCGCGTCATAGTCGAGCCAACTGATGACAGCGATGTCCTCCTCCCGTCTTCTGTTCCAGGCACCCGCCGCTTCCTGCAACTTCTCCGCCCGGCTGATCTGGTCCCCGAAGTTGTCGAGCTGGTTGCTCGTCCCCGCCACCGAGACGGCCGTGTGCCGGGCCGTGTCCGGGTTGCCGACCGAGACGATCGCGCGGCCGTCCTCCCTCGTGTCGAAGCCCAGGAGGTAGAGCTGCTTGTGCGCGGGCGCGGTGTCGGACCTGTCCAGGCGGTCTTTCAGGGCGGTCAGGCTCCGGTAGCTGTACCGGTCGTGCCATCCGAGGCTGCCCTCGCGCAGTGCGTAGTCGTTGAGCCGGAGGTCGAGTGCCGTCCTGTTCGCCTGGTCCCTGGCGACGGCCGGCAGCCCGTCCAACGCACCCACCTCCGCCGGGAAGGCGGCCAGGTAGAGCCGCTGCTTCTCGTCTCCCAGGCCAGCCCACCAGTCGGCGGTCCGCCGGGGGTCCGTCCCGTCGGGGAGGTCCTTCACGTCGATGCCCGCGAAGACCGCGACGCGTGCGGCGTCCTCACGCGCGTGAGCCCCGCCGTACCGCTTGTCGAGGTCGAACGGGTCGATCTGGCGCAGGATCGCCGCCGCTTCGGTACTCGCCCTGGTCGCTTCGTCCACGGCCTCGTCGATACGGGCCCGAAAGCCTCCGAGCCCCGCATTGGCCCGCTGTTGGACGGCCTGGTAGTCGGGGTCGTTGTGGTACGCCGGGTCCGCGGCCTGCTTCCCCTCGACCCAGCCGTCGTCCCGCACCCGGTGACCGGCGGCCTCCGCGTCGGCCACCGCCGCCCGGAGCTTGCGCTGGGCCGCCATCATCTTGGTGCCCAACGCGTCCAGGGTCGTGGAGATCAACTGGACGTTGGTCCGTGCCGTGCCCAGTTTGCTCTCCGTCGCCTCCATGGCACCGAAGCCGTAGGTGGCGCTGACGCCTGTCCAGCCGGCCTTGTGCAGCGGCCCGGTGACGCGCCTGCCGCTGCCCGTCTGCGTCTTGCCCAACACGTCGGCGAGTTTCTTCCAGGAGGCCACGGCACTGTCGAGGTCCGCGAAGTCCTGCTTCATGAGCTGGGCGAAGTTCTCCGGCACGCCGGGTCACCAGCCCCGGAAGCAGGCCAGCACGTCCTGCTCCATGATGTCGCGTCCGGCCGCGAGGTGCCGCAGGCCCTCCGCGTGCGCGGCGAGGTCGTCTCCCAGGCCGCTGAGTGCCGGTCCCCAGCCTTCGCCGGTCGCCGCCATGCGCGGTCCGACCGTCCACGCGCTGAACGCCGTCGCCGCGGCCGCCAGGTCCCTCAACGCCTTGCGCAACGGCTCTCTCAGGTCCGTCACCAAGGTGTCGGCGGCGCCGGCCGAGGCCCGTAACTCCCCCGGCGAGATATCGAGATCCCACCCCATGTGTACCCCCGTGCACACTCGCTCTTCAACGGCAGAGGGAGACTAGCGGGAATCTTCCCCGCGTGAACGTCAGCAAAGCGAAGACCTACGATTTCCAGCCAGAGTTCGGGAAGGGTCTCCTCCACCACGTTCGCGATCGCACTCCCAGGGCGTCTCCCCGCTACCCCGCGCCGTTACGGGTGAACGTTCCCAGCCCCTCGTGGTTCAGGTACTCCACCGTGAAGGACCTGCCGTCCGGGGTGAAGGTGACGCCCGTGCGGCCGACGGCGTTCTCGCCGGTGGTCTCGAAGCTGAAGGTGTCGCCGGCGTAGTGCGTCAGGCGGTACGTCCGGGGCTGCGGTCCCAGGCGGAGGGCGAGGGCGCCGTCCTGGGCGGTGACGACCTGGGCGCGGCCGTAGTAGGCGTTGTCGAAGGTGCCGGTGTAGGTGGCGGCGGGCTTCGCGGGCGGGGCGTCGCGCGGCGGGCGGGCGTAGTCGGTCTTCGACCGGGCTTCGTCCGCCTGCTGCTGGTAGACCGCGTCCACAAGGGGGATCCAGTCGCGGCTGATCTCGCCGGTCTGAGCGATGTCGAAGAAGTCGAGGGCGACGGCGTCGGCGACGCCGACCGGCGAGGCGTTGGTGAGCACGACGATGCCGAGCTGTTCCCCGGGCAGCATCGTGACGTTGGTGTGCGCGCCCTCGGCGAACGCTCCGGTGTGCGAGAGCCTGAGCCTGCCCTCGTCGTCGTAACTCACGTTCCAGCCCAGGCCGTAGAAGCCGGTGTGCCCGGCCGGGGCGCGGGGCGGGCTGGCGACCGACTCGGGCCAGTGGGTGCGCACCAGGGCCTCGGCGTCGATGACCTTCCGGCCGTCGAGGGTGCCGTTCGCGAGCTGCAGCCGCAGCCAGGTCGCCATGTCGCGGGCGGTGGAGCTGACGCCTCCGGCCGGGGACTGGGCGTCGGGGTCGCGCACGAACCGCGCCTGCCAGGCGCCGCCGGCCCTGACGTGTCCCCAGGCCCGGTCGGCGGACTTCTCGAAGTCCTCGAAGCGGGAGCTCGTGGAGTCCATGCCGGCCGGCGCGTACAGGACGTCCTCGGCGAGCTTCTCCCAGGGCACGCCCTTCTCCTCGGCGACGGCCTCGGCGGCCGCCGTCAGGCCGAAGTTGGTGTAGGCGTAGCTCGCGCGGAACGGCGTCAGCGGCTCGTGGCGCAGGTGGGACAGGATGTACGCCCGGTCGTAGCCGAGGTCCTCCAGCAGGTCCCCGGCGTGGTCGGGAAGGCCGCTGCGGTGCGCGAACAGGTCGGCGACCGTCACGTGGGAGGTGACCCACGGGTCCTTGAGGCGGAAGTCGGGGAGGTGCGGCGCGACCGGTTTCTCCCAGCCCTTCGTGCCGACCGCGCCGGACACGACGGTCGAGGCGATCGGCTTGGAGACCGACGCGAGCTGGAAGACGGTGTCGGCGTCGACGGCGGCCTTCTCACCGGCCTTGCGCACCCCGTACCCCTTGAGGTGGAGCACCTTCCCGTCGTGCACGACGGCCACGGCCACGCCGGGCACGCCGGTGCGTTTCATGGCCGCCTGGACGACCCCGTCGAGCCGGTCGACGGCCCGCCGGACCTCCGCGTCGTCGAGCTCGGGCGGCGGCTGTGCCGGTGGCGGCGTGGGTCCGGGGGTGGTGGCGGCCGGAGGGGCGGGGGGCGCGGCCGCCGTGACGCCGAGCAGCGCCGTCAGTCCCGCCGCGGCAAGCCATCGAACGGTCCTCATTCCTCCATTGAACGGCCCCCGGCCGTGCCTGTCGCGCGCAGCCAGTCCGCCGCCTCCCGCGGGGTCGCGGCCGTCGGCACGCCCTCCGGTACGGGCGGTCGGCGGACGATCACGACCGGGATGCCGGCCTCGCGGGCGGCGGCGAGCTTGGGCGCGGTGGCGGCGGCGCCACTGTCCTTCGTCACCAGGACGTCGAGGCGGTGGCGTGCGATCAGTTCCCGCTCTCCCTCCAGGGTGAACGGCCCCCGGTCCAGGAGGACTTCGGTCCGGGCCGGCATCGGCGGCTCGGGCGCGTCCACGGAGCGGACCAGGAACCACTCGGGTCGCCCGGCGAAGGCCGCGAGGCCCATCCGGCCGGTGGTGAGGAAGACCCGGTCGACGGGGCCGCCGAGGCGGTCGAGGGCAGCCGCCGCCTCGTCGAGGGACGCCACCTCGTGCCAGTCGTCGCCCTCGACCGGGACCCAGCCGGGGCGGCGCAGCGCCAGCAGGGGAACATGGGCGGTGGCGGCCGCCCGGGCCGCGTTGAAACTGATCCGCTCCGCGAAGGGATGGGTGGCGTCGATGACCGCGTCCACGGCGTGCTCCCGCAGCCACGCGGCGAGCCCGTCCGCCCCGCCGAAGCCGCCGATCCGCACCTCGCCCACCGGCAGCCGGGGCACGGCCACCCGCCCGGCGAGCGAGCTGGTCACCCGCAGCCCGGGGCGCGGCGGCCCGGAGTGCAGCAGCCCGGCCAGGGAGCGGGCCTCGGTCGTCCCGCCGAGGATGAGTACGTGCATGGGAATCCTGGGAGTCCGTTCATGAGTTCCGGCGGGCGTGCGGCCCAACTCAAGCACACCGGTCTGCGGCCCGGCTGGACGACCGGTGCCTGCGCGACGGCGGCGACGACCGCCGCGTACACGGCGCTGCTCACCGGAGAGTTCCCCGACCCGGTGACGATCACCCTGCCCAAGGGCCAGACGCCGGCGTTCGCGCTCGCGGCGGAGCACCTGGGGCCGGACGCGGCCATGGCCGCCGTCGTGAAGGACGCGGGCGACGACCCGGACGTCACGCACGGGGCGCTGATCCGCTCGACGGTACGGCTCCTGCCGGCCGGCTCCGGTGTGGTGTTCCGGGCCGGCGAGGGCGTGGGCACGGTCACCCTGCCGGGGCTGCCGCTTGAGGTGGGCGAGCCGGCGATCAACCCCGTGCCCCGGCAGCTGATGCGCGCGCACGTGGCGGAGGTCGCGGCGGCGCACGGCGGCACGGGCGACGTGGAGGTCACGATCTCCGTCGACGACGGCGCCGAGATCGCCCGCTCCACCTGGAACCCGCGGATCGGCATCCTCGGCGGCCTGTCCATCCTCGGCACCACCGGCGTCGTCGTGCCCTACTCGTGCTCCGCCTGGATCGACTCCATCCGCCGCGGGGTCGACGTGGCCCGCGCCGGCGGCCTCACCCACGTCGCCGGCTGCACCGGTTCCACCTCCGAACGGACGGTGACCGAGCTGTACGACCTGCCGGAGATCGCGCTGCTCGACATGGGCGACTTCGCGGGCGCCGTCCTCAAGTACGTCCGCCGCCATCCCGTGGACCGGCTCACGATCTGCGGCGGCTTCGCGAAGCTGTCCAAGCTGGCCGCCGGCCACCTGGACCTGCATTCCGCCCGCTCCCAGGTCGACAAGACCTTCCTCGCCGAGCTGGCCCGCACGGGCGGCGCGTCCGAGTCCCTGGCCCAGGAGATCGCCGACGCCAACACGGGCCTGGCCGCCCTCCGCCTCTGCGAGGCCGCCGGGGTCCCCCTGGGCGACCTGGTCGCCGCCCGCGCCCGTGACGAGGCCCTGGCGGTGCTGCGGGGGGCGCCGGTGTCCGTGGACGTGGTGTGCATCGACCGGGCGGGGGCCGTGGTGGGACGCTCGGCGGTGGCGGGGCCGTAGGGACGACGGGCGGGGCCGGGCCCGCCGGGGCCGGGGCTGCCGGGTCGGGGCAGGGCCGGCCTGTCGGGCGGGGCAGGGCCTGTCGGGGCCGGGGCTGCCGAGTCGGGGCAGGGCCGGCCTGTCGGGCGGGGCAGGGCCTGTCGGGCGGGGCGGGGCCGGGCGAGACCAGGGGCGCACCGTGAAGCACCGGGCCGGAACGGGCGGCTCCTGCCGGGCCGGGGCCGGGGCCGTAGGAACACCGGACCGGCCCGGACCGGCCCGTAAAAGCGCACGACAAGCCGGCCGTCCCGCCCCCACAATCGTCCGATGGCCGACTTCTCCCACAAGCCCACCCTCACCGGCGACCGCGTCGTGCTGCGCCCCGTCACCGAGGACGACGTCCCCGCGCTGCTGCCGATGTTCCAGGACCCCGAGATCGCCCGCCTGACCGGCTGCCACACCGACTTCGACGAGTCCGGGCTGCGCCGGTGGTACGGATCGCGGGGCGACCAGAACGACCGGCTCGACCTCGCGGTCGTGGAACGGGCCACGGGGCGGGTGGTGGGCGAGGCGGTGCTCAACGAGTGGGACCCCGACAACGAGAGCTGCGCCTTCCGGATCTGCTTCGCCCCGGCCGGCATCGGCCGCGGGCTCGGCACGGAGGCCACCCGGCTGATCGTCGGCCACGCCTTCGAGGCCGTCGGCCTCCACCGCGTCTGGCTGGAGGTCTACGCCTTCAACCCGCGCGCCCGCCGCGCCTACGAGAAGGCCGGCTTCCGCACGGAGGGCACCCTGCGGGGCGCGCTGCTGTGGGAGGGCCAGCGGGTGGACGCGACGGTGATGGCGGTGCTGGCGCCGGAGTGGGGCGTCACCGCGTGAGCGTCGGGTAGCCGATCTCCGCCATGTCCTCGGCGAGGTCCGCGAGCTCCGCCTCCGGGTTGAGGGCGGCGACCACCGCCGCGGTCAGGGGGCGCAGGGCGAGGACGTGGCGGACGGCGTCGATGTCGACGTCCGTCTCGTGGTAGTCGGAGGCCCATTCCGCGTACGCCTGTGCCGAGCGGTCGACGAGCAGCTCGAAGACGTACGCGGCGCCGTCGGGATCGTCCCCGTCCCGGGCGGGGAAGTCGACGGTGCCGGTCCGCCACGCGGTGTCGGCGGCCTCGCGCCACAGGCAGCAGGTGACCGTGGGGGTGCCGTCCTCCGCGCAGAACGCGGGCTCCGTCACGTACGGCCGGAAGACCTCCGGTACGGAGTCGAGGACGCCGGGCCAGGGCGCGGGGGTGTCCGTGCGGGCCCACGGGCTCATCGGCGACTCGTGGTCGAAGCCCCGGGCGTAGGCCCCGGCGTCGGAGAACACGATCGCGTACTCGTCGCCCATGCCGTTCCGCATGGAAGCCATCTGCTCGCCCTCCTCCCCGTGCGCGTCGAAGGAGTAGTACCGGTCCTCCCACTCCGGGCTGAGCACCGCGTCCAGCATCGCGAGCCCACGGCAGTGGTCGCGCAGTTCCCCGATGCCCGGCAGCGCCCGGGCCACGTCGTAGACGGTCACGGGACCCATTGCAGCGCACGGCACCGACAGCCGACGTGCGGGGCCCGGGCGGCGCCCCTAGGCTCGGCAGGGCAACCCCCCGACGCAACCCCCGACGCATACGAAAGGGAGGAATCCCCATGGCGAAGCGCGGCAACAAGAAGCGGGCCCGTAAGAAGAAGAAGGCCAACCACGGCAAGCGGCCCAACGCCTGAGCACCCGGCCGCCCGCCGCCCGGGCACCGCTCAGCAGGTGTGGCGGTCCCGGGCCGGGTCGTAGAGGTGGCTGTCGCGGAACTCCGAGGCGGCCAGCGTGCGGCCCACGAGGATGACGGCGGTCTTGGTGATGCCGGCCGCCTTCACCTGGTCCGCGATGTCCTCCAGGGTGCCGCGCAGCACGACCTCGTCGGGCCGGCTGGCCATCGCGACGACGGCGGCCGGGCAGTCGGCGCCGTAGTGGGGGACCAGCTCGGAAACGATCCGGTCGGCGTAGCGGGCGCCGAGGTGGAGGACGAGCAGGGCGCCGCTGCGGCCGAGGGTGGCGAGGTCCTCGCCCTGCGGCATCGGCGTGGCCTGCTGGGCGATGCGGGTGAGGATGACGGTCTGGCCGACGGTCGGCACGGTCAGTTCCCGCTTGAGCGCGGCGGCGGCGGCCGCGAAGGCGGGCACGCCGGGCACGACCTCGTAGGGGATGCCGGCCGCGTCCAGGCGCCGCATCTGCTCGGCCATGGCGCTGAAGACGGACGGGTCGCCGGAGTGCAGCCGGGCCACGTCCTGACCGGCCTCGTGGGCCGCGGTGATCTCGGCGACGATCTGGTCGAGGTCCATCTTCGCCGTGTCGACCAGCCTGGCGTCCGGCGGGCACTCCGCGAGCAGCTCGCGCGGGACGAGGGAACCGGCGTAGAGGCAGACCCCGCACTTCGCCAAGGTCCGCGCGCCGCGCACGGTGATCAGGTCGGCCGCGCCGGGGCCCGCGCCGATGAAGTAGACGGTCATGCTTCCTCTTCCTTGATGACGGACCACTGCGTGACGGGCATGGCCTGGCGCCAGCCCGTGAAGCCGCCCACGGGCACGGCGGCGGCGACGGCGAGCCGGATCAGCTCGCCGCCGTGGCGCCGGTGGCGGGCGGCGAGCACGGCCTCGGACTCCAGGGTCACCGTGTTGGCGACGAGCCGGCCGCCGACCGGGAGCGCGTCCCAGCAGGCGTCGAGCAGGCCGGGGACGGTGAGTCCGCCGCCGATGAAGACCGCGTCGGGGGTCGGCAGACCCGCCAGCGCCTCGGGGGCGGCGCCCGTGACGACCTTCAGGCCCGGTACGCCGAGGGCGGCCGCGTTGCGGACGATACGGGCGGCCCGCTCGGGCGACTTCTCGACGGCGAAGGCCCGGCAGGCGCGGTGGGCCCGCATCCACTCGACGCCGATCGAGCCGGAGCCGCCGCCGACGTCCCAGAGCAGTTCGCCGGGGGCCGGCGCGAGGGCGGCGAGGGTGGCGGCGCGGACGTAGCGCTTGGTGAGCTGGCCGTCGTGCTCGTACGCCTCGTCGGGCAGGCCGGGAGTGGTGCCGAGCCGCAGGGTGTCCCGGTCGCGCACGCAGTCGAGGGCGAGGACGTGCAGGGCGTCGGTCCGCTCGTGGGGCCAGTGGGCGGCGGTGCCGTCGAGGATCCGCTCGCGCGGGCCGCCGAGCTGTTCGAGGACCCGGATCCGGGTGCCGCCCCAGCCGCGCTCGCGCAGCAGCGCGGCGACCCGTGCGGGCGAGTCGGGGCCCTCGCCGAGGAGCAGCAGGCGGCGGCCGTCGTGGAGGGCGGCCGTGAGCGCGTCCAGGGGCCGCGCGACCAGGGAGATCGTCTCGGTGGCCTCCAGGGGCCAGCCGAGCCGGGCGCAGGCGTACGAGACGGAGGACGGGTGCGGCTGCACGTGGAGGGCGGCGGGGCGGTCCGGCCCGAGGGCCTCGGTGAGGGTGCGGCCGATCCCGTAGAAGAAGGGGTCGCCGCTGGCGAGGACGGCGACGCGGCGGCCCGCGTGGGCGGCGAGCAGGCCGGGCACGGCGGGCCGCAGGGGGCTCGGCCAGGGGACGCGGGTGCCGGGGCAGTCGGCGGCGGGCAGCAGGTCGAGCTGGCGGGGGCCGCCGATCAGGACCTCGGCGGAGCGCAGGGTCCGGCGGGAGGTCTCGGGGAGTCCGTCCCAGCCGTCGGCACCGATCCCGACGACCGACACCACCGGGCCGGGCTGCCGCACGGGCTCGGGGCCCGAGGGGTCCCGCTGCTGCGGCGGCTCGGGCTGCTCCGAGGCACCCCGCTGCTGCGGCGGCTCGGGCTGCTGGACGGGCTCGGGCTGCTGGACGGGCTCCGCCGGCTCCGGCTCCGGCTCCTGCGACGGCTCCGGCTCCGGCTGCTGCACGGGCTCAGACGGCTCCGAGGGCTCCGAGGGCCCCGAGGGCTGCGGCTGCTCCGGTATCGCGGCGTTCACACCGGCCGACTCTACGGGAGGGCGGAAACGGGCCGCTCAGTGGCTACTTCTGGGCGTTCTGACCGACGTAGAAGAGCAGCCAGACGAAACCGGCGAAGGCGTGCGTCGCGAACACGTACACAAAGACGCGGAGCATCACGCCCCGCTCCTTCCAGCGCTCCGTGTCGTGCGGGTCTGCGGCCACGCACCCCAGCGTAGCGGGGCCGGGAATAGGGCTCGGGGGTGCGCCGTTGGACGAGATGATTTAAGCTTCAACCAATACAGCCCGCGAGAGGTGAGCACGATGCAGTTCGGGATCTTCACCGTCGGTGACGTGACGACCGACCCCACCACCGGCCGCACCCCCACCGAGCACGAGCGGATCAAGAACACCGTCGCCATCGCGCTCAAGGCCGAGGAGGTCGGCCTGGACGTCTTCGCCACCGGCGAGCACCACAACCCGCCGTTCGTGCCGTCCTCCCCCACCACCCTCCTCGGGCACATCGCGGCCCGCACGGAAAACCTGATCCTGTCCACGTCCACGACCCTCATCACCACCAACGACCCGGTGAAGATCGCCGAGGACTACGCGACCCTCCAGCACCTCGCCGACGGCCGGGTCGACCTGATGATGGGCCGCGGCAACACCGGCCCGGTCTACCCGTGGTTCGGACAGGACATCCGCCAGGGCATCCCGCTCGCCATCGAGAACTACGCGCTCCTCCACAGGCTGTGGAGGGAGGACGTGGTGGACTGGGAAGGGAAGTTCCGCACCGCCCTCCAGGGCTTCACCGCCACCCCGCGCCCGCTCGACGGCGTCCCGCCGTTCGTCTGGCACGGCTCCATCCGCTCCCCGGAGATCGCCGAGCAGGCCGCGTACTACGGCGACGGCTTCTTCGCCAACCACATCTTCTGGCCCAAGCAGCACACCGAGAAGATGGTCCGCCTCTACCGCCAGCGGTACGCGCACTACGGCCACGGCACCCCCGAGCAGGCGATCGTCGGCCTCGGCGGCCAGGTCTTCATGCGCAAGAACTCCCAGGACGCCGTACGGGAGTTCCGCCCGTACTTCGACAACGCGCCCGTCTACGGCCACGGCCCCTCCCTGGAGGAGTTCAGCCGCGAGACCCCGCTGACCGTCGGCTCGCCGCAGGAGGTCATCGAGCGCACCCTGTCCTTCCGGGAGTACGTCGGCGACTACCAGCGCCAGCTCTTCCTGATCGACCACGCGGGCCTGCCGCTGAAGACCGTCCTGGAGCAGCTGGACCTGCTCGGCGAGGAGGTCGTCCCAGTGCTGCGCAAGGAGTTCGCGAACCTGCGGCCGGCCGGTGTTCCGGACACCGCCCCGCTGCACCCCGCCGTCCTGAAGAACGCCACGGAGAACACCGTGACGGACGCCGTGAAGAAGCAGGAGGTCTGACCACCATGCGCACCCTCAGACTGGTCGCCGTCTCGGCCGGACTCAGCAGCCCCTCCTCCACCCGGCTGCTCGCCGACCGCCTGCTGCAGGCCGCCCGGTACCGGCTCGCCGAGCAGGAGTACGCGGTCGACGTCGAGGTCGTCGAACTGCGCGACCTGGCCGTCGACATCGCCAAGAACCTCGTCACCGGCTTCCCCTCCGAAAAGCTCCGGCAGGCCGTCGACGCGGTCACCGGCGCGGACGGGGTCATCGCGGTGACCCCGGTCTTCACGGCCTCGTACAGCGGCCTGTTCAAGTCCTTCTTCGACCTGGTCGACCCGACCGCGCTCACCGGCACGCCCGTCCTGGTCGGCGCGACCGGCGGCACCGCCCGCCACTCGCTCGTGCTCGACCACGCCCTGCGGCCGCTCTTCGCCTACCTGCGGGCCGTCGTCGCACCGACCGCCGTCTACGCCGCGTCCGAGGACTGGGGCTCCGGCGGCGACGAGTACACCGAGGGCCTGCCGGCCCGGATCACCCGGGCGGGGAACGAGTTCGCGGACATGGTCGCCGCCCGGCCGGGCAGAAGGGCCGAAGAGGAAGAAATCGTCCCGTTCGAGCAGCAGTTGGCCGATCTGCGACTGGATTGACCTGAGGCTTCCCGGGCGGCGGAACGGAGGTCCGTGTGATGAGCGGCAGAATCGTGGTGGGCGTGGACGGATCGGAGCCGTCCCTGAAGGCGCTGCGGTGGGCGGCCGGGCAGTCGGCGCTCACCGGGAACTCGCTGCACGCGGTGATCAGCTGGGACTACCCGGCGTCCTGGGCCACGGCCATCCCGGGCGTGCCGCCCGGCTTCGACCCGGAACAGACCGCCAAGAAGATCCTGGACGAGTCCCTCGACAAGGCCCTCACCCCGGAACAGGCCGCCAGGGTCACCCGCACGGTGGTGGCCGGCAACCCGACCCAGACCCTGGTCGACCAGGCCGAGGGCGCGGAGCTCCTGGTCGTCGGCGACCGCGGCCACAGCGGCTTCAAGGCGGCCTTCCTGGGCTCCGTCTCGACGAACGTGGCCCAGCACGCGCCGTGCCCGGTGGTGGTGGTCCGGGGCACGTTCACGCAGCGGTAGCGCGCGTGGCGCTGGGCGGCACCCCGGTCGTGAAGGGGTGCCGCCCAGCTCCGCGCGAGGGCGAAAGGCGCCGCGCACCCTCCGCGCGGGGGCGAGAGGCGCCGCCCCGCCGCGCGGAGGGGAAAGGCGCCGCGCAGCTCCGCGCGGGGGCGAAAGGCTCCCGCCCCGCCGCGCCGCCGCGCCGCCGCGCCGGCGTCACTTGCGGTTGTACAGGCGCATCGTCACCGCACCGAAGACCACCACGAACAGCGCCGACCACCCCAGCGACCACGCGATGTCCGCCGCCGGCCAGTTGCCCGCCATCAGTTCCCTCACGGCCGTCGCCAGATGGGTCACCGGGCTGTTGTTGACGAAGGCCTGGAGCCAGCCGGGCATGGTCCTCGGGTCGACGAAGACGTTGGACAGGAAGGTCAGCGGGAAGATCACCATCATGCTGACGCCCATGACCGACTTCTCGCTGCGCAGCAGCAGTCCGAACATGGTCCAGATCCACGAGAACGCGAACGAGAAGACCAGCAGCAGCGCCACCCCGAGCAGCACGCCCGCGACGCCGCCGTCCGGGCGGTAGCCGATGACGATGCCGACCGTGAGCATCACGGCGGAGGCGATCAGATAGCGCACGACGTCGCCGAGCAGATAGCCCACCATGGGAGCCGGCCGCCAGATCGGCAGCGTGCGGAAGCGGTCGAAGACGCCCTTCTCGATGTCGGTGTTGACCGAGACCCCCGTGTACATCGTGATCATCACGACGCTCATCACGAGGATCCCCGGCAGCAGGAACTGGATGTACGCCGAGACCGAGCCGGCCAGCGCGCCCCCGAAGAGGTACGTGTACATCAGCACCATCATGATCGGGAACGCCGTCACGTCGAAGAGCTGCTCCGGCACGTGCTTGATCTTCAGCATGGCCCGCCAGCCGAAGGTCAGGGACGCGGAGAGCGCGCTGGGCCGCGGCGGCCGGGTGTGGCCCACCAGGAGGGCGGCGAGCTCCTCGGCCTTGGGGGCGACGAAGTCGAGGGCGTCGGTGTTCTGGGTGTCCTTGCCGGTGGTGACGGTGGTCATGCCGGCGTCTCCTTCGGGTCGTGGGCCGGCGTGCGGGCGGCGGGCGCGCGGTCCGTCAGGGCGAGGAAGACCTCGTCCAGACTGGGCTGGCCGAGCCCGAAGTCGTCGACCATGATCCCGGCCCGCGCGAGTTCGGTGAGCGCCCGCGCGGCCTGTTCGGCGGCGCCGAGGCCGGTCCCCCGGCCGTCGAGGGTGGCGGTCAGCGCGACCGGGTCCGGGTCGAGCTGGACGGTGGCGTCGAGGGCGGTGGTGAGGACGCGCTCGGCCTCCGCGCGCTGCTCGGGGTCCCGGAGCCGTACGCGCACGGAGCCCGAGCCCACGGACGCCTTCAGCTCGCCCTTGGTGCCCTCCGCGATGACCTTGCCGTGGTCGATGACGGCGATCCGGGAGGCCAGCTGGTCGGCCTCGTCCAGGTACTGGGTGGTGAGCAGGACCGTGGTGCCCTGGGCGACCACGGCGCGGACGATGTCCCAGACCTGGTTGCGGCTGCGCGGGTCGAGGCCGGTGGTCGGCTCGTCGAGGAACAGCAGGTCGGGCACGTTGAGGATGGACGCGGCGATGTCGATGCGGCGCCGCATGCCGCCGGAGTAGTTCTTCACCTGCCGGTCCGACGCCTCCGCGAGCCCGAACGCCTCGAGGAGCTGCGCGGACCGCTCCCGCGCGGCGGAGCGGCCGTGGCCGAGGAGCCGGCCGAGCAGGACCAGGTTCTCGGTGCCGGTGAGGTCCTCGTCGACGGAGGCATACTGGCCGGTGAGGCTGACCCGGCCGCGTACGGTGTCGGCGTCCTCGACGACGTCCTTGCCGAAGACGCGGGCGCGGCCGCCGTCGGGGCGCAGCAGGGTCGCGAGCATCTTGACGGCGGTGGTCTTGCCGGCGCCGTTGGGCCCGAGGACGCCGTAGACGGTGCCGGCCGGGACGCGCAGGTCGATGCCGTCGACGGCACGGTTGGTGCCGAAGACCTTGACCAGCCCTTCGGTCTCGATGGCGAGGTCGGTCATGCGCCTGTCCTCCTGGGGGCGGCGGTACGGCTCCGGGCGGGGCTCCGGGGTCTGGGGTCTGGGGCCTGCCGTGCCGGCAGCTGCGGGGCCGGGGCCTTGCGGGGCTGCGACCCTGCGGGGCCGGGGCCCGGGCCGTGGGGCGGCGGGTCGGGGCGGGGGTCCGCGGGCCCGTGCCGTGGGGCGGGGGCCCGGGAGTTCGGAGCCGCTTCAACCAGTTTCCGGCCAGGGAGCCGCTGGTGCCAGGGGACGAGGCCGGCTCCGTCGCGCGGCGGAGGCGGCCGGGCCTGCGGGCCGACGCGCCGCGGGGGAGCCGGGCGGCAGCCTGAGGCCATGGTGAAGATCAAGGCGCTTCCCGATGTACCGCGCTGGGCGGCGGTCGCCGCCCACGCCGTCCCGCTGGCCGTCCTGCCCTCCGGGCTGTGGCGGCTCGCGCTCGTCGCCGGGCTCCCGGTCACCCAGGACGCCGGCGACGGCACGACGGGCCTCGGCGAGTCCGTCTACGTCGTCTCGCTCAGCGTCGTCTCCGAGCTGCTCGCTTTCCTGACGCTGGGCCTCGTCCGCTCCTGGGGCGAGGTGTTCCCGCGCCGGCTGCCCTTCCTCGGCGGGCGGCGGGTGAACCCGGCCGCCGCGACCGGGGCCGCCCTCGCCGGAGCGGCGGGGCTGAGCGCGCTCGCGGCCTGGGGCGGGTACGCCGCATCCGCAGGACTCGGCCCGGGCGTCCCGGCCTCACCGGCGCAGGACGCCCTGCTCGTCGCCTGCTACGCGCCGCTGGCGGCCTGGCCGCCGCTGCTCGTGGCGGTGGCCCTCTCCTACCACCGGCGCCGGACCCGCGGCCGTGGTCCCGGCCGTGGCCGGGGTCCCGGCCGTGGTCAGTACGGGGCGGGGCGGCCGGCCGCGTCCTCGTGGGTGTAGAAGAGGTAGAAGGCGGCGGCGGAGACGGCCGCGGCGACCACGAGGCCGAGCACCGTCGCCGCGTAGACGCTGGCGTCGGAGAGGCTGAAGAGGAAGCCGATCGCGATGCCGGCCAGACCGCCCCAGGCGGCGGCGCGCAGCTCGCGCGGCAGGGCGCGGCCGTAGCGGCGGAGTCCGTGGACGGCGAGGGCGAGGACGAGGCCGCTGACGACGCCGAGCCAGAACTGTCCCCAGCTCGGTTCGCCACCGTGACGGACGACGGTGGGGGCGTACAGGCCGTAGACGATGCCGAGGGCGAGGGGCAGCCCCCAGCCGCGGCTGCTCAACCGCTGCTGTCCGGGCTGTCCCGACTGTCCGGGTTGTCCGCGTCCGTGCCGTCGGCGCTCTCTGCGGGCGGGTACCGCTGCGTGTGCGGCCATGGCGGAGGCTCCTTCCGGGCGCCTTTCCTGCACCCTCCAGAGCACACCCGCGCGGTACCCCCCGCAAGTGGATCAGCCGGCCGTGGCCGGTTCGCCCGCCGGCGTCGCGGGACGCACGGCGACCGCGTCGATCTCGAAGAGCATGCCGGGCAGGGCGAGGGAGGCGACACCGCTCAGGGTCTGGGCGGGCAGCCGCTCCCCGAAGGCGGCGTGCAGGGCCTTGCCGAGGACCTCCAGCTTGGCGAGGTCGTGGTCGACGACGTACGAACCGAGTCGGACGACGTGGGCGAGGCCGAGGCCCACGCCTTCCAGGGCCAGCCGGAGGTTCGCGAGGGCGAGCTCGACCTGGGCGGCGAAGTCGCCGGGGACCGGGGCGCCGGTGGCGTCGGAGGCGTACTGGCCCGCGATGAAGACGAGTTCACCGGGGGCGGAGGCGGCGTGGCTGTAGCCGAAGGGGGCGGGGTCGTGGAGGGTGGCGGGGTTGGTGAGGGTGCGCTGGTCGTGGTCGGCGTTCATGACGTTCTTCTCCGATCGGGACGTCCGGCACCCGGCACCCGGCACCCGGCGTCCTGCATCCGACGTCCTGCATCCGGAATGAAGGTCGGTCGTGACGGGCGGCGGCGGTGACTGGGGCTGGTGGCCGGGGTTGGTGGCCGGGGGTGGTGGCCGGCGGCGCGGGCGGCGGTGGGTGACCGGCGGCATGGCGGCTGGTGTGGACGGGCGGACGGTGGACGGTCAGGCGGTCGCGATCCAGCGGCGGATGCGGTCCGGGGCGCCCGGCGCCTGCCGTTCCGCCTCACGACGCACGTCCTCGAGGGTCCGGGCGGCGAGTTCGCGGCGCCAGGCCAGCTCGGCCCGGGCCATCGCGCCGGCGATGGCGCACTCGACGGCGGGCACCTCGACGCCTCCGCCCCCGCCCCCGCCGTCACCTGCCCCACCGCCGGGGCCCTGGGCGCGGATCTCGGTGCAGCGGAAGGCCTCCTCGGGACCCTCGATCGCCGTGACCACGTCCATCAGGGTGATGCGGTCCAGCGGGCGTGCCAGCCGGAAGCCGCCTCTGGGGCCGGAGACGGAGCCGAGGATGCCGGCCCGGACGAGGGCCTGGAGCTGCTTGTTCAGATAGGCGGCGGGCAGGTCGTGGTAGGCGGCGAGCCGGGCGGCCGTGACGGCTCGCTCCCCGCCGGTCCAGGCGAGGTTGAGGCAGCTGTGCAGTGCCCATTCCACGCCCTCGTTCATCCTCATATCCTGGATATTAGTTATCCAGGATATGAGGGGCAAGCCCCCTGTCTCACCCGAACGGCCCAGCAGAAGGTTCGTGCTCGAACGACCGCTCCGACGATGAGGCCATGAGCCAGAACACGACCCACGACCCGACCCGGGACAAGACGACGGCGCGCAGCGGGTGGGCCGCCGGAGGAACCCTCTTCGCCGGCGTCCTCATGCTGGTCACCGGGGCCATGGACATCCTCCAGGGCATCGCGGGCATCGCCGAGGACGACATCTACGCCCGCGTCGGCGACTACGTCTACGAGTTCGACCTGACGACCTGGGGCTGGATCCACCTCTGCCTCGGCGTCGTCGTCGCCATCGCCGGCTACGGCATCCTCACCGGCGCCGAGTGGGGCCGGGTCGCCGGCATCGCCCTCGCCTCGCTGAACGTCGTCGCCCAGTTCCTGTTCCTGCCCTACCAGCCGTGGTGGGCGCTGTTCTCCATGGCGGTGTCCGTCTTCGTCATCTGGGCGCTGGCCGTGGACGACTCCTACGGCAGGGCACGCCCGTGAAGCGCGCCCGGACCGCCCTCGCCGTCCTGGCCGGGCCGGCCGTCCTGGCCGCGTTCGCCCTGACCGGCTGCGACCAGGCGCAGGAAAAGGCCGGCGAGATCGTCTCCTCCGCCACGGGAGCGGTCGCCTCGGCGGCCGAGGAGAAGATGAACCAGGTCAAGGACGGCGTGAACGCCACCGGCGACGTCAAGGCCGGGCCCACGTCCACGGACGGCGACCGGACGGTCGCCGAGGTCACCGCCACCAACCCCAAGGACAAGAACGCCGACTACACGATCCGGGTCGACTTCCGCGACGACCGGGGCAACCTGCTCGACACCGTCGTCCTGAACGTGGGCGGGGTCGCGCCCGGCGCGTCCAAGACCGCGACCGCCCGCAGCAACCGGTCCCTCTCCGGCGCCACCAAGGCGGAGATCGCGCAGGCCCTGCGGCACTGACGGCTCCCCCGACCTGCACGGCGCGCGGAGATCGGCCACGCTGGAGGACATGGACAACGACGAGATCCTCGAGAACATCGGCGCGCTCGTCGAGGAGGAACGCGCCCTGCGGCAGCGCACCGGCGGCCTCCTGGACGAGGAACGCACCCGCCTCGCCGAGCTGGAGGTCCAGCTCGACCAGTGCTGGGACCTGCTGCGCCAGCGCCGCGCCAAGGCCGAGTTCGGCGAGGACCCGGACACGGCGGCCATCCGCCCCGCGGCGGAGGTGGAGGGCTACCGCAGCTGACCGCACCGGCACGCCTTCCCCCGGGGCCGGGCCGGCACCTCCTCGGCTCGAGCCCGTGCGGTCCGTCGTGCCACGCCGTAGGGGGCATTCGTCCCGCTGGGGATCCCCCACGGCGGGACGAACGCCCACCACGGGGGCGAGCAGAGGCACCGCAACCCGGGGCGCGGCGCGCCGACGGCCTGCGCGGAGGCACCGCAACCCGGCGCGCGGCACGCCAACGGCCTGCGCGGAGGCACCGCCCTCCTTCCTCCGCCCCCTCCCCTACCGTGACCCCATGGCGAACCCCGCACGGCTGTCCCCCCTCTCGCCCCCCGCCTGGCTCACCGCCGGGCTACGGCCGCAGCCCACGCCCATTCCCCGGGCCGCCGTCGTGCGCGCGTCCGTCGCGCTGGGGGCGCCGCTCGCCGTGGGGCTGGCGGCCGGGCAGCCGGCGTACGGGGCGCTGGTGTCGATGGGCGCGCTCTCCGGCGTCATCGGGGACACCGCCGACGCGTACCGGATGCGGATCTTCAACATCGCCGTGCCCCAGCTCTTCGGCGCCCTCGGCGTCACCCTCGGCACGCTCGTCCACGGCCAGGGCTGGCCCGCCGTCGCCGCGCTCACCCTCGTCGCGCTCGTGTCGGGGATGATCTCCTCGATCGGCGCCGTGGCCTCCGTCTCGGGTCTGCTCCTCCTCCTGAACGCCGTCGTCGGCGCGGGCCTGCCGATGCCCGGCCCCTGGTGGAAGGCGCCCCTCCTGCTCACCCTCGGCGGCGGCGTCGTCCTGGTGCTCACCCTGCTGGGCTGGCCCCTGCGCGGCGGGCAGCCGGAGCGCAGGGCGGTCGCCGGCACCTACCGGGCGCTGGCCGAGCTGTTCGAGGCCGCCGGCACCGACGCGTACGACGAGAAACGGCAGGCCGTCACCGCCTCGCTCAACCAGTCGTACGACCTCGTCCTCGCCCGCCGCGCCCGCCAGCACGGCCGGGCACCCACCCTCGTACGGCTGCTCGCCCAGCTCAACGTGCTGATCCCGCTCCTGGAGGCCGCGCCCGCCGCCCACTTCGCGGCCCGCCGCTTCCACCGGACGCTGCCGCCGGAGATCCCCGCCGCCGTGCGCACGCTGGCCGACGCCGTCGAGGAGAGCCGCACCGGCACCCCGGAGCTGTCCCTCCCCGAGGCCCGCCGCCCGTCGGAGAAGGCCGTCGACGAGGCCCTGCGGTACGCGGCGACCGTCGTGCACGAGGCGGAGCCGAGGCCGTACAACGTCGACGACCGGCTCGGTCGGCCCGCCGCCCTGCGGGTACGGGTGCGCCGCGCCACCCGGAACGTGCTGCTGTCCGGGGCGTCCTGGCGCTACGGCCTGCGGCTCGCCCTGTGCATCGGCCTCTCCCAGGCCCTCGTGTCGCTGATCGCCGTGCCCCGCTCCTACTGGGTCGCGCTCACCGTCACCTTCGTCCTGAAGCCCGACTTCGGCTCGGTGTTCTCCCGCGCGGTGCTCCGCGCGTTCGGCACCGCCGCGGGGCTCCTGGTGGCCGCTCCGCTGCTCGCCGCCGTGCCGCGCGGGTGGTGGGACGTGCCGGTGATGCTGGTGCTCGCCGCGCTGATCCCCGCGTTCTCGGCGAAGGGGTACGCCTTCCAGACCGCGGCCATCACCCCGGTGATCCTGCTCCTGTCCGACCTGCTCAACCACCAGGGCTTCCACTTGGTCCTGCCGCGCCTGTACGACTCGCTGATCGGCTGTGCCATCGCGCTGGTCGCCGGGTACCTGCTGTGGCCGGAGTCCTGGCACACCCGGGTCGCGGACCGGCTCGCCGACGCGGTCGCTGATACCGCCGCGTACGTCCGCCTGGCCTTCGGGCCGGGCGGGGACGAGGAGAGCGCCGCGCGGGGCACGGGCGCACCGGGAGGCACAGGCGGAACGGGCGGAACGGGCGGAACGGGCGCGCCGGGCGAGGCGGGCGGAACGGGGGTGCCGGGAGACACAGGCGTAACGGACGTGCCGGGCGAGGCGCGCGGCACGGGGGTGCCGGGCGAGGCGCGCGGCACGGGTGATCAGGCCGCCCGGCACCGGGCCCGCCGCAAGCTGTACCGCGACATGTCGACCGTGCGGTCGGAGTTCCAGCGCGCCCTGACCGAGCCGCCGCCCGCAGGTGACCTGGCCGCGGCCTGGTGGCCGCTCGCCATCGCCGTCGAGCGGATCGTGGACGCGACGACCGCCGCCCGGATCCGCGTCGACCACGGCGCCCCGCCCCCCGACCCGGCCGAGGTCGACGCCGTGGAACGGCAGCTGCGGGAGCTCGCCGAGGGACTGCGGTCCAGCGACGTCCTGGTGGAGGTGCGGGCGGACCTCGGCGGCGACGAGGACGGCGTCCTCGCCGCCCTGCGCCAGGAGGTACGGGCGGCCCGCGCCATCGCGACCCCCGGCGAGGACCGGACCCGCGCCCGCGACCGGGACTCGGCAGGCGCAGGGGACCGGGCCGGGGCAGGGGACCGGGACCGGGCCCGGGCAGGGAACGGGGACCGGGCAGAGGACCTGGTTGGGGAGCGGGACGGGGGCCAGGTCGAGGACCGCGACCAGGGCCGGGGCCCGCTCCGCGACCGCGACCGGCGCCGGGCCCCGAGCCCGGCCCCGGACCGGTCGTCCGAGCCGTAAACCTCGCCAAAGGGGCGTACCGGAGCCCTTACCGGCGGTTGCGGAATCCAACCCTCCCACCGCCGTTACCGGATCCCACGCGTACGACTACGATGCGCACGAATTCACCGTGATTCCGGTCCCTCCCAGGCCGCAAGCGACCTGGTGGCACGGTGACTTCGCCCTGCGCCGCCCCTCCCCCCACCGCCACGGACCGCCCCTCCTCCTCCCCCCGCCCCCGAGGACACCGCCATGCGCACTACCCCCGGCAGAGCATCCGGCAGGACCCCCGGCAGAGGTCTCCAGCCCAATGCCCTCGGCACCTTCGACACCATCGTGATGGCCGTGGCGGGCAGCGCTCCCGCGTACTCGCTCGCCGCCACCACCGCCGTCCTCGCCGGCGCGGTCGGACTCGCCGGGCCCGCGGCCCTGCTGTACTGCGCGATACCGATGCTCGGCATCGTCCTCGCCTACGCCCGCCTCGGCCGGATCGACGTCAACGCGGGCGCCGGATACTCCTGGGTGGGCCGCACCCTCCACCCCTTCCTCGGCTTCCTGTCCGGCTGGGCGCTGGTCTTCGCCGCCACCGTCTTCATGGTGGCGGGATCGCTGCCGGCCGGCTCCCTCACGCTCTCCCTCTTCGCCCCCGAACTCGCCGGGAACACCGCGCTGGCCTGCGCCGTCGGCGCCGGCTGGTTCCTGATGATGCTGCTGGTCGTCCTCGGCGGCGCCCGCCTCACCGTACGGGCCCAACTGCTCATGACCGGCGTCGAGATGCTGATCCTGGTGGTCTTCGTCCTCGCCGCGCTGCTGCACCGCGGCCACGCCACCGCCTTCGACTGGTCGTGGTTCGGCCTCGGCCACTTCGGCGGCACGTCCGGCTTCGCGTCCGGTGCACTGATCGCCGCCTTCTACTACTGGGGCTGGGACGTCACCAGCAACCTCAGCGAGGAGACCCGCGACAGCCGCCGCACCGCCGGCCTCGCCGCACTCGTCGGCATCGGCGTGGTCTTCCTGCTCTTCGAGGCGTTCACCGTCGCCGTCAACGTGCTGCTGACGGCGGAGCAGATCGAACGCGGCGGCGCGAACGTGCTCGCCGTCCTCGGGCAGGAGATCTGGCCGGGGGTCGGCGGCAAGCTGCTGGTCCTGGCCGTCCTCCTGTCGACCGTCGCCACCCTGGAGACCACCCTCATCCAGGTCACCCGCTCCCTGTTCGCGATGGGCCGCGACCGCACCCTGCCGGCCGCCCTCGGCACCGTCCACCGCCGCTGGAACACCCCGTGGGTGGCCGTCGCGGCCGTCGGTGCCGCCGCCCTCGTCATGTTCGCGGCCGCGGCCGCCGCCGGCTCGATCGAGCAGGTCCTCGGCGACGCGGTCAGCGCGATCGGGCTCCAGATCGCGTTCTACTACGCCCTCGCGGGGATCGCCGCCGTCGTCGCGTACAAGGGGCTGCTGCTGTCCTCGGTACGGGACTTCGTCCTCGGCGGGGTGTGGCCGGTGCTGGGCTCGGCGTTCATGATGTGGGCGTTCGTCGAGTCGCTCGGCGAACTGTCCACGGCGTCCCTCGCGATCGGCCTGGGCGGGCTCGCCGCCGGCGTCGTACCGATGCTCGTGTACTGGCGGAAGGGCAGCGCCTACTACCGTCCGGCCCGGCTCGACGCCTCCCGGGCGCTGGCCGCCGCGGAGACCTTCGCCTCGCCGGACTCGCCGCGCGCGCGTCGGGTCGACGAGTCACTGGCGACCGACTTCTGACGGCCCCCGCCGCACCACGGCACCGTGCTCCACCACGCCGCATGACCGCCCCACCGGCCCCCATCGCACCACACGCATCACCGCATCACCGCATCACACGCATCACCGCATCACCGCACCACCCGCTCCACCCGCACCACCCGCACCACCGCACCACCGCACCACCGCACCCGAGGGAGGTATCCGGATGGCCGCGCTGCGCCGCCCGTCCCGCCCGTCCCGCCCGGGCCGCTCGGCCCGAGGGGGCCGGTTCACGCCGGACTTCGACCCGGACTTCGGCGACCGGGCGCTCACCGAGGCCCGGCACGACATGGTCATCGGCCGCTGGCAGGGCGTACGGGACCTGCTGAAGTCGACCGGCGACGACTGGCAGCGCCGTACCCACCGGCTGCGGCTGCTGTCGCACGCCGCCGCCGGCAGCTCCACCGTCGAGGCGTGGCGGGCGGCCGAACCGGGCAACCCGGACGCGGCGGTGCTGCGCGCGGCGACCGAGGTGGTACGGGTCTTCGACGCGGCCATCGCGGCCGGCCGGGGCGCCGCGGTCGACCGGGGCAGGATCGACGCCGCCGTCGACACCTGCCTCGCCGCGGCGGCCGCCGCGCCCGCCGACCCCATGCCGTGGGTCTCGCTGCTCTCGGTCGCCCGGCTGTACGAGGGCGGGGTCCCGCGCCGCCAACTGCGGCACTGGTTCGACGAGTTGCGGCGCCGCGACCCGTACAACACCGAGGGTCACACGCAGGTGCTGCGCTACTGGTCGGCCCGGTGGCACGGCACGCACGGGGCCATGTACGACTTCGCGCGGGACGCGGCGGGCGTGGCGCCGCCCGGCTCACCGCTGCCGATCCTGGTGCAGATCGCGCGGGTCGAGGAGTACCGCTACATCGCGGACGGGGCACTCGGGCGCGGCCCTGTGCGCGGCTTCGACCAGCACTGGAAGCACGAGCTCGCGGTGACCGAGCTGCGCCGCACCCACGCCCGCTGGATCGGCGGCCGCGAGCCCGGCTCCCCGGTCCGCCCGGAGGAGGTGGCCGAGCTCAACTACCTCGCGCACGCCGCCTGTTACGCGGGCGAGGCGGAGGTGGCGCGGGCGGTGTTCGGACTGCTCGGGGCGCGGGCGGCATGGGTGCCGTGGGTGTACACGGGTGCGCCGGAGGAGCAGTTCGCCCGGTTCAGGGAGGGGTGGGGCGTGGGGGTGGACTGAGCCCACCCCCACGTGGCGCGCCACCCCACAGGGGGCGCCCCACCACAGGGGGCGCCCCGCCACACGGGGGCGTCGGACGCCCGGTGCGTCAGACGCCGATGTCGCGGCCGTCGGTGCGCCAGACGGCGACGACGGACGGGCGGACGATCTTGCCCGGCCCGTCGGGCCAGGCCGAGGCCGGCTTCTCGACGGAGGCGCCGTCCACCTCGCCCGGGTGCTGCACGGCGACCAGGACCCGGCGGTCCTGGATGATCGGGCCGCAGGTCTCGGCGCCGACCGGCACGGTCAGGAACTGCTTGAGCTCACCTCGCCGCTCGCCCTGCGTGGCGACGCCGAACAGGCCGTCGTGCGAACCGAGCTGGTTGCCGTCGGTGGAGAGCCACAGGTTGCCGTGCGGGTCGAAGGCCACGTTGTCCGGGCAGGAGATGGGGCTGACCTTCTCCTTGGGGAAGCCGGCGAAGTACGTGGCCGGGTCCTCCGGGTCGCCGGCGACGAGGAAGAGGCGCCAGGCGAAGCCGTCGCTCGCCGGGTCGTCCCAGTGCTCGGCGAGCTCCAGGACCTGGCCGTGCTTGTTGCCGTTGCGCGGGTTGGCCTCGTCGGCACCCGCCTTGCCGGGCTTGCCGCGGTCCTTGTTGTTGGTGAGGGCGACGTAGACGCGGCCGGTGCGCGGGGACGGCTCGACGTCCTCGGGGCGGTCCATCTTCGTCGCGCCGACCTTGTCACCGGCGATGCGGGTGAAGACGAACACCTCCTCGGCAGTCATGCCGGGCACGTGCGAGACGGCCCCGTCGGGGCCGGCGGTGGCCAGCGGGATCCAGCTGCCGGAACCGTCGAACTCGCCGTCGTTCGGGAGCTTGCCGCTGCCGTCGAGCTCGGCGGCCGGGGAGTCGCCGGTGAGCTTGGCGACGTAGAGGGTGCCCTCGTCGAGGAGGGTGAGGTTGTGCTCGCGGGCGGCCCGCGAGCCGCCCTTCTTCATCCGCTTGGACGAGACGAACTTGTAGAAGTAGTCAAAGCGCTCGTCGTCGCCCATGTAGACGACGGGACGACCGTCGGCGGTGAGGCGGGGCTGCGCGGCCTCGTGCTTGAAGCGGCCGAGGGCGGTGCGCTTTTGGGGCGTGGAGTCGGGGTCGTACGGGTCGAGCTCGACGACCCAGCCGAAGCGGTGGGCCTCGTTGGGCTCCTGCGCCAGGTCGAAGCGCTTGTCGAACCGCTCCCACTTGCGCTCGGAGGCGCCGCCGGTCATGCCGTACCGCTTGTCGGTGGCGCTCGACCCGTTGGCGAAGTACTGGTTGAAGTTCTCCTCGCCGTGGAGGGTCGTGCCCCACGGGGTGGTGCCGCCGGCACAGTTGTTGAGGGTGCCGAGGACGGTGCGCCCGGCGGGGTCGGCGGAGGTCCTCACGAGGGCGCCGCCGGCGGCCGGGCCGGTCAGCTCGAACGCGCTGGTGGTGTGCAGGCGCCGGTTGAGGGGGTGGCGGGTGACGGGCGTCAGCCGGCCGGTGCGGTGCTCCTCCTGGACCACGACGACGGACAGGCCGTGCGCGGCCCAGGCGATCTCCACCTGCTCGCGGGTCGGGTTCTCGGGGTCGTACCCACGGAACATCAGGACCTCGTCGGTGTACTCGTGGTTGGCCACGAGCACCTGGCGGTGCGGCTCGCCGCGCAGCGGGAGCAGGGAGAGGAAGTCGTTGTTGTAGCCGAACTGGCCGGCCTGGGCGCGGGCGGTCTGCTTCTCCGGGTCGAAGGCGGGCGCGCCGCGCAGGATGGGCTCGCCCCAGCGGATGACGACGTTCTGGGAGTAGCCGGCGGGGACGGTGACCTGGTCGGCGGTGTTGGGCGCGACGGCCTCGAAACGCAGACCACGGGCGCCGGTGGCCTTGGAACCGGGCTTGTGCCCGGCCGCGGGCCCCTGCGCGGGGTGCGCCTCGGCGGCGGGCGCGGCACCGACCGCGAGGGCCCCGCCGGCGGCGGAGGCGACGGTCACGACGGCGGCGGCGCGCATCACGGAACGGCGCGAGAGCGCCCCGGCTATGACGTCCCCGACGTACTCGTTGTCACTGGTGTTGGGCACCTCCTGGAAACAGGCGTCCCCGCACCGGAACCGGCAGGTCATGGCGGAACGACCGCCTCCGTGTGAGTGGTTGCTCAGCATCGGCAGCAGTTTGCGCACTTCGTCCTCCATGACTTCGGTTCACGTCCGGCGGCGACGTTATGTGCGCACCTCTGCACGGTGGCGGCGACGGAGTGAACGCACGATGAATGCGCGGCGACCGGGGACGCCCGGGTCGTAGGGAGGAGGGGAGGTGGCCGCTAACCTTACGTGTCCGCCCTGGCCAGGGATGAAGGACGCATACGCACACAACTCATGCGAAGGGGTTCGCCCATGGGTATTCGGAGTTTGCTGCGCAAGGTATTCGGCCGCGACCGTACGAACGCCGCCGAACCCGAGGTCCCGGCAACCTCCGTCCCGCCCCAGGCCGACGCCCCGGCCCCGGAGTCGACGGCGAACGCGACGGTCGCGGCGCGAGCGGAGACGGCGAAGACGGCGGAGGCGAAGGCCACCACGGACACGCGGACGTCTGCGGGGACGGGCGGGCCGGCGAAGGAAACCGCCGAGACCCCGGCGCCCACCGGAACGGCGGCCGACCCGGAGTCGGCCTCGGCGGCGACCGCCGCCGAACGCGCGGCGGCGGACCTGGTGGCGGCGGCCTTCGACAACCCGAAGATCCCGCCGGCCCGGAGGGCGTCGTCGTCGGGGTCGGAGCGGGGTACGGCCGAGGCGGAGCCGGATGCGGCCGGGACGGGCGCTGGGACGGCCGAGGCGGGCATCGGCGCGGCCGAGGCGGAGCCGGGTACGGGTGCGGGTGCGGGTGCGTCCGGGACGGAGCCGGCTACGGGTGCGGGTGCGGGTGCGGGTGCGTCCGGGACGGAGCCGGCTACGGGTGCGGGTGCGTCCGGGACGGAGCCGGCTACGGGTGCGGGTGCGTCCGGGACGGAGCCGGCTACGGCGAAGGCTCCGGAGGGCGCGGCTGCCGCGGGCGACGCGGCGGAGGCGGACGGCGCCGAGGCGGAGGCGGCCTCGGCCGACGCCGCCGACACGACCGGGCCGGAGGCGGATGTCGCCGAGGCCACCAAGACCGAGGTGAGCGAGACGACCGCGGCCGACGCCGCTGACGCCACGGAGCCCGCAGCGGACGCCGTGGACGCCGACGCGGAGCCGGCGCCCGCCCCCGCCGCGAAGGCGGAGGAGGCCGACCAGGAGCCGTCGGCCGACACCGCTGCCCCGGAAACGGACACCGCACCGGCGAAGGCCGTCGAGCCGACGGCCGAGGCCGCTGACGTGGAGGCGCAGGCGCAGACGCAGACGCAGACGGACGAGACCACGCCCGCCGCCGTCGCGGCGGAAGAGCCCGGGACCGACGACGCGGCTGCGGACGAGGCGACCGCCGAGGCTTCGGCCGACGAGCCGTCGGCCGCCCCGGTGGTGGCGCAGGCCGAGGACGCCGTCGCCGAGGCCGGGACCCCGGCCGACGACGCCGCCGCGGCGGAGCCGGAGAACGGCGTCGCGGACGCGCAGCACCCGACCGCCGGTTCGGCGGAAACCACGCACCCGACCGAGGAGCAGCCGGCCGCGGAGCCCGCCGGCGACGCCGCCACGCCCGAGACCCCCACGGCCGAGGCCGACGCCGACGCCGACGCCGAGGCCGACGCGGAGGCGCAGCCCGCGCCCGCCCCCGCCGAGACGGGCACCGCGACGGGCACCGAGGCCGACGTCCCCGCCCCGGCGCAGCCGCGGGCCGACACGGCAGAGGAGCCCACGCCGGAAGCCGTGGCGGCCGAGGCCGACGCCCCGGTCGCGGCCGAGGACGAGGCCACCGACGCCCCGGCCCCGGCACAGCCGGACGTCACGGAGGAGGCGGCCGAGGACGACACCGCCTCCGCACGCCCCGCCCTCGCCCTCGCCCGGCTGAAGGCCGACGCGCCGCACCTCGCCGACGCCTACAAGGCCGCCGGTGCCGTACTGAAGAAGCAGGGGCTCACCGGGGCGCGGGCGGCCGTGTACCTGGTGGTGGACCGGTCCGGGTCGATGCGTCCGTACTTCAAGGACGGGTCCGTGCAGCGGCTCGCCGAGCAGACCGTGGCGCTCGCCGCGCACCTGTCGGAGGACGCCGCCGTGACCGCCGTCTTCTTCTCGACGGACATCGACGGGACCGCCGAACTGCGCCCCGCCGACATGACCGCCGACCGCGTCGAGACGATCAACGCGGGCCTCGGCCGGCTGGGCCGCACCAACTACCACCGCGCGGTGGAGGAGGTCCTCGCCCTGCACGAGAAGTCGGCGGACCCGGCCCGCCCCGCCCTGGTGGTGTTCCAGACGGACGGCGCGCCGGAGTCGAAGACGGCCGCGACGCAGGCGCTGACGGAGGCCGCGGACCGCCCGTACGCGACGCACTGGCGGTTCACGGTGTGGGGCGAGGAGGACAACAAGGCCTTCGACTACCTGCGCAAGCTCGCCACCCCCCGTACGGGTGTGCACTTCGCCGGCCCGACGCCGGTCGAGACCCCGCACGCCGCGTTCTACCGGGGCCTGCTCGCCGACTGGTCCCTCTGACACACGGCCCAAGGAGCCTCAAGAACCACCCACCACCCCACGGGCACCTGGGAGTGCGAGCGGATGGCGAATGCCACGCTCCCAGGTGTCCCGTCCCGTTCCTCCTGTGGACCTGACGGATAGCCATGGCCACATCTTCACCGCACGGTCTGCCTTCTACCGCCGGGCGTTCAGGGTGGACCGAGCATTTCCGCAGGTGAGTGCCCCTCTCTACAGGTGGAGACCTGGCACAGCCTGGCCTCGGACGAATCGTTGCGATGGACTCGACGGTCTACAGTGACGATCGGGCGAGCACCGCTGGGGGGATGGCTTGTACGACGATCCGATCACGCCACAGGAGTGGGAGGACGTGGCTCAGGAGCGTCGGGTCGATGCCATGGAGCTGCATCGGGCAGGACGGCACCTCGCCTGCCTCTACTACCTGGGCTTCGCGGCGGAGTGTCTCGCCAAGGCGTTGTGCGCCGCCCAGGGTCGTCCCGCCCCGCGAGGCCATGACGTCTTGGCGCTCATCGAGCACGCGGGCTTCAGTTCTCAAGTCCTGCCCCAGAACACGCGGAACTTTCTCACGGACCGCGACGTCAGCCTGCGCTATCAGGCTGCCTTGCCTGATGATGTCAAGATTGACGACGAGATCGAGGCGGCCAGGCGCTTCATGATCTGGTGCATTACCCAGCTGCGACGGCGCCCGCGAGCGCGGGGTGCGAAAGCGCACAGGAGGAAGGCTCAGTGACACAGCCGGACAGCATCGACCTTGTGGAGGGGGTGCTGCGGGACGCTCTGGGAGGCCAGGTCCGCGTGACCGCCGACCCCTTTATCGGTGTGCGCGTAACAGCGATCACCGAGGCGTTCAGAGGCATGTCTCCTCGCAAACGCCGGGAACGGGTCCAGGCGCTGGTGCCCGACGCGAACATCGTTCGACATGATCTGCTGACACCCGACGAAGCAGCGTTCATGGAGCAGGACGAACTGAGCCCTGCCCCCGTACAGGCCGAACTGCCGCTGTGGCCTGAGGCACTGGCGAGTGGCAAAGCCGAAGAGATCACCGTTCGCTTCCCGTCAGAGAACTACGGCACCCTTCCGTCCCCTGTGGTGTCGACGTTCTATTCGCTCCGCGGCGGGGTCGGACGGTCCACCGCGCTCGCACACGCCGCCCGCATCATCGCCGGCCAGGGACTGACCGTTCTCTGCATCGACATGGACCTGGAGGCACCAGGCCTTGCCGCCCTTTTCGACGTGGAAGAACGTGTCACCGAGAACATGGGAGTCGTCCCGCTCCTCGCATCAGCAGAGGTGAGCGGCGAGATCCCTCCTCTCGATGATCACGTGCTCAGGGTCACGGAAGACTCGGGTTTGTTCCTTCTGCCGGCGGGTTGCCCCGGCGCCGAGTACGCCCGCCTCCTTTCCCACCTCGACCCTTCCGCCTGGTACGGCGAAGACGAAGTCAACCCCTTGCGCTTGCTGGTGAAGGCCGTCTCTGGACTCCCGGAGGAGCCTGACGTCGTCCTGATCGACTCCCGTACAGGGATAAGCCCGCTCGCGGCTCCGCTGTTGTTCGATGTCTCCGATATCAACGTCATCGCCTTCTATCCCCATCCACAGGCCAAGGCTGGTACGCGTGCACTCACGCGAGCGCTGCTGGCGGCGAAGTCGAGCCGGTCCACCGATGAACACCCGTACACGCCTGAGGTCCGCTTCATCGCCTCGCCGGTCCCGACCACCGAGAAAGTTCGCGAACTCTATGCTGAGCGGGCCCAGGACTGGATCAACGAATGGCTGTCCGTCGCCCGGAACTCTCAAGGCGGGCCCGCCTTCGAAGCTCTTGAAGAAATCGTTCAGGTCATCGGATACCAGGAGGCGCTGGCTTCCTCCGATTCGGTGATGCGCGTCCAAGGTACGGACGACTTCACGGTGGTGGCCGACTGGATCACCGGGCTTGTCGAGCCAAAGGATGTACTCGGCGAGGGAAATCAGGAAGACTCTGAGCCGAGCAAGGAAGAAGTACTCTCCTCGCTTCAGTTCGCGGGAGAGACAGCTGAGAAGCAGGAGCTGGAGGAGTTGCACGGGACTTTTCTCAGTACAGCCGACGTGGACCGTGCGCTCGCCCTTGACACAGTCGTGGTCATCGGCCGTAAGGGCACAGGCAAGACGGCGGTTTTCCGCAGACTTGCCGAATCAGAAACCGCCATCGTCATCACGAGCCCGCCTGGCCTCAACACACACAAGAGCTGGACTCCTGACGCAGACGTGTATTCGGCGCTCGGAACGGAACTCAAGGCTCGCGAACTGGAATGGCGGCAGATGTGGCCCGCCCTCCTCGGGCTCGCCATCCGTCAGCATCTGCCCGACATCCCGGCGCCCAGTTGGACCGAACGTCCGATCGGCGTACCGGATTCGGGGGGAGAATATCTCAAAACGGATCTGGTCAACGACGTAAGGACGCTTCTTTCCCACCCGCAGGCCCCTCTCCTTGCCGGGCAATGGCTTATCGAAATTGACCGCAGCCTTGATGCGGACCATGTGCTCTTGTTCGATGCCCTCGACACCGGATTCGGCAACAGCGAGAACGACCGCAAACGGCGCAATGACGGTGTGGCCGGCCTGCTCACCACCGTGGGTGCGCTTGGCCCCCAGCTGCGGCACCTGAAGTTCAAGGTGCTGTTGCGTGAGGACATCTGGCGCGAAGTGAGTGTGCCGAACAAGTCCCATCTCAGCGCACGATCCGCCCGCCTCAGCTGGTCGAACAAGATGGACTATCTCCGCATCGCCATCAAGCAGGCGTGGCGCTCCAAGCCGTTTCAGCGCCTCGTCACTGCGCGCCTGAACAAGCCGGACTTCAAACAGGACACCCCAGTCGAGTACTGGCCTGAGGAATTCGTGCGTATCGCATGGGTAATTCTCGCAAGTGAGCGTGTCTCTGGCGGTCGCACTGCGTACACGGATAACTGGGTGTGGTCCCGGCTGGCCGATGCCAATGGCGATCACGCTCCTCGGGCGCTCGCGCAGATGATGACGGCCGCAGTTGACTTGGAGCGGGGATTCGAAGCCGGGAATCGCTACTCTCGGTCCATCATCAGGCCTCGGGCCCTCGTCGAGTCACTGGACGAGGTCAGCGATTCCGCCCTCGACGCACTGCAGCGGGACGAGTTCCCCGAGCTTGCCCCGGTCTTCAGCCAGCTACGGGTAATTGGTTCGACCCCGTTTCCTGCCGAACTCCTGGACGGCACAGCGCCCGACCTTGTTCGCCTGGCCCGCGAGGTCGGACTGCTCGAAGCCGTCTCCGGTCCACGCGACAAGACTGAGCGCTACCGTGTGCCCGAGTTGTATCGCAAGGCCCTCAGCATGACCCGCAAGGGTCAGGCCTGATCGGTGACCCCGTTGCGTGGCGGCGCGGTGGCACGACCGCGCCGCGACCCGGACATCGCCGCTGGTGAGGGGATCGATCGAGTGCGTGAAGGTGTCATCCCTGGCACGGGCCACGGAGGGGCCTCCGTGGGCCCCGGCTTTTAACCGTGTGAGGACCGCTCCTCCCGGCCGTTAAAATTCGCACCATGGCGGCCACTGGATCAGAGAAGCAGGGAACGAAGGCGTACTACGTCTCGACCCCCATCTACTACGTCAACGACGCTCCTCACCTGGGCCACGCCTACACGACCGTCGCAGGCGACGTGCTCACCCGCTGGCACCGCCAGCGGGGCGAGAAGGTGTGGTACCTCACCGGCACGGACGAGCACGGTCAGAAGATCATGCGCACCGCGGAGGCGAACGACGTCACTCCTCAGGAGTGGTGCGACAAGCTCGTGGAGGAGGCGTGGAAGCCCCTCTGGGAGCACCTGAACATCGCGAACGACGACTTCATCCGCACCACGCAGAAGCGTCACACCGACCGCGTCCAGGAGTTCGTGCAGGACCTGTACGACAAGGGCGAGATCTACAAGGGCGGCTACGAGGGCCCGTACTGCGTGGGCTGCGAGGAGTACAAGCTCCCCGGTGACCTCATCGAGGCCGAGGACGGCACGAAGCTGTGCGCCGTCCACAAGAAGCCGGTGGAGATCCTCAAGGAGGAGAACTACTTCTTCAAGCTGTCCGCGTACGGCCCGAAGCTGCTGGAGTTCTACGAGGCGAACCCGGGCTTCATCCAGCCGGAGTCGGCCCGCAACGAGGTCGTGAACTTCGTCAAGCAGGGCCTCGACGACCTGTCGATCTCCCGCTCGACCTTCGACTGGGGCGTCCCGGTGCCGTGGGACGACAAGCACGTCATCTACGTGTGGATCGACGCGCTCCTGAACTACGCGACGGCCGTCGGCTACGGCTCCGACCAGGCGAAGTTCGACGAGACGTTCCCGGCGAACGTGCACCTCATCGGCAAGGACATCCTCCGCTTCCACGCGATCATCTGGCCGGCGATGCTGATGGCGCAGGGCCTGCCGGTGCCGGGGCGCGTGGTCGCGAACGGCTGGCTGATGGTCGGCGGCGAGAAGATGTCGAAGTCGAACCTGACCGGCATCAAGCCGCAGGACCTGACCTCGCACTTCGGCGTCGACGCGTACCGCTGGTACTTCCTGCGGGCGATCGCGTTCGGCCAGGACGGTTCCTTCTCGTGGGAGGACTTCTCCGCCCGCTACACCTCCGAGCTGGCCAACGACTACGGCAACCTCGCCTCGCGCGTGGCGGCGATGGTCGGCAAGTACTTCGGCGGCGAGCTGCCGGCCTCCGCGGCCGACGGCGACGCGGAGAAGGCGATCCACGAGGGCCTGGCGAAGGCCGTCGCGGTCGCCGACCAGAAGATCGGCGAGGAGCTGGACTTCCAGGCCGGCATCCTGGCGATCTTCGACTTCGTGAAGCAGGTCAACGGCTACATCACGGAGCAGGAGCCGTGGAAGGTCGCGAAGGACGAGTCGGACGAGGGCCGGGCCCGCCTGGCGACCATCCTCTACACGGCCGCCGAGTCCCTGCGCGCGGTCGCGGTCCTGCTGAACCCGGTCATGCCGGAGACCTCCCAGAAGCTCTGGGACTCGCTCGGCGCCGAGGCCGCCCTGGGCGCGCTCGCCGCGCAGCCGGTCCAGTCCGCCGCCACCTGGGGCAAGCTCCCCGCCGGCGCCACGGTCACGAAGGGCGCGGTCCTCTTCCCGCGCCTGGAGGACCCGAAGAAGGACTGACGCCGAAGGACCGACTCCCTCGGTCCCGCGACACACCGAAGGCCGTCGCCCCGCGCAGGGGCGGCGGCCTTCGCCGTCTCCGACGACATGACAGAAAAGCCCCTTCTCGTTGCGAACGGAAACTCGGCCCTGCGACCATCATCAGCTCAGGCAACCGTGGGCAGGCCGGGGGGCGGCGCGCAAGGAAGGTCTCGCGGTATTCGCGTGCGCACACGGCGGGGACGGAAGCCGTGAACTCGGGGGAGTGAGCGATGAGCGGGAACGATCCGGATCTCCAGGCGTCCGATGACGCCCTGGCGCAGATCGCGAAGGGGATCGACAAGGCGCACGGGGAGCTGAAGGACCTGTCACTCGGCCAGTCGGCCGTCACGGGCCGGGGTTTCTCCAGGCTGGCCCTGACCGGTGTGCAGCTGGGCCACCCGGGGCTGACGGAACAGTTGCAGACCTTCTGCGAGCGGTGGGGTTGGGGTGTACGCGGCCTCATGCAGAAGGCGAACGGATTCACCACGGCACTGGGGCTGTCCGCCGGGGCCTTCGGGGAGCAGGAGCGGTACGTCAAGGACACGTTCAAGATCGTCATGAACGCGGGCAACGGCAACCCGCACCTCTCCGAGGACGAGGTCACGCAGAAGAGCTGGGCCGAGATCGAGCGGCAGTCCCCGTTCGACGGCGCCGACTGGAGCGCGGAGTCCTTCTCCCAGGCGCAGGGCAGCGTCGAGCAGACCTGGCGCGACACCGCGTACGACGTCCGGGACGGAATCCTCGGCCCGCAGGCGGAGGCGCGCATGCGCGCGCGGCTGGAACCCACGGAGGAAGCGGACGGCCGGGCACAGGAGCCGAACCGGGGGGATCGCTGAGCCATGCCGGACTGGGGAGAGCTGTTCGACAAGGGGGCCGACGCCGTCGGCGACGGCATCGACTGGGGCAAGCGCAAGCTCGGTGAAGGCGTCGACGCCGCGACGAACGTCGCCGGTGACGGTCTGGAGCGCGTGGGAGCCGAGGGCTGGGCGGACAAGGTCGAGGACTGGGGTGACGGTGCCGCGTCCCGTCTCGGGGCGGAGGTGAGCGAGGCCCAGCTCGGGCAGACGGACGATCCGGACGAGCTGATCCACGGCAAGCCCGGGGACATCACCGCCGCGGTGGCGAACTTCCGTGACTTCCAGTCGGCCTTCGGCAGCGTCGGCAAGGGCCTGAAGGCGCTGGACTCCGACCGCTGGAAGGGCGAGGCGGCCCGGGCCTTCCGTGAAGAGTTCCAGGCACTGCCGCCCGACTGGCTGCGGGCGGCGGACGCCTTCGGCGCCGCGGCCGGTGCCCTGGAGGCGTACGCGCACACGGTGACCTGGGCGCAGGGCAAGGCGCGCGAGGCGATCGAGCTCCACAGGGACGGTGACGACGCATCCCGGGCGGCCGCCGCCGCGTACGAGAAGAAGTACGACGCCTACCGGGCCGCCTTCCACAGCGACCGTCCGCTGCCGGAACCGGCCCCTTACACCGACCCGGGCGAAGCCCACCGTGCTCGCGCCCGTGACCTGCTCGCCGACGCACGACGCCAGCGCGACGAAGCGGCGGAGCGGGCGAAGTCGGCCCTCGCCTCCGCCCTGGCCCACGCCCCGGCGGAGCCGTCCGCCGCGGACCGCCTCGGCATGGACTTCACGGACCACGCCCTGGGGATGAGCGCGGAGCTGCTCCACGTCGCGGGCGGTGTCACCAAGGGCGTCGTCGGCCTCTCGAACTACCTCCGGGCGACCAACCCGCTGGACCCGTACAACGCGACGCACCCGGCCGAGTTCTACGAGAACGTCCACATGACGCTGGCCGGTCTGGCGTCCACCGCGGCCCACCCGGACCGGGCGCTGAAGAACGCGTGGGAGACGGCGAAGGCCGACCCGAGCGAGTTCGTGGGCCGCCTCATACCCGAGCTGATCGGCACGAAGGGCGCGGGCGGCCTGAAGAGCCTCACCCGGCTGAGGAACGTCGACACCCCTCCGGCCGACGGAGGCAAGGGAACGGTCCGCGAACAGCAGAAGGAGGCGCCGGACCCCGCCTCCCGTCAGGGGAACGAGAAGCGGGAGTGCAACGACCCCGTCGACATGGCCACCGGCCGGGTCACTCTCCCCCAGACGGACATCGCCCTGCCCGGTGCGCTGCCGCTGCTCCTCAGCAGGTACTTCGAATCGTCCTTCCGCGCCGGCCGCTGGTTCGGCCCCTCGTGGGCGAGCACGCTCGACCAGCGCCTGGAGATCGACGCCCGGGGCGTGGTGCAGCTGTGCGAGGACGGCAGCATCCTCGCCTACCCGCATCCGGCGCCCGGCGTGCCGGTCCTGCCGACGCACGGCATCCGCCGCTGGGCACTGGACCGCAGCCCCACCGGTGACGCGTACACAGTGACCGATCCGGAGACGGGAATCGTCCGCCGGTTCGCCACCACCGCCGCGGGGGACGAGGCCGTTCTCGTCCAGATCGACGACCGCAACGGCAACTGGATCACCTTCGGCTACGACGCGGGGGGCGCGCCGACGGAGGTCGTCCACCACGGCGGATACCGGCTCCGCCTGACCACGGATGGATCACGGGTCACGGCCCTGCACCTCGGCGAGCGGGAGCTGCGCCGCTACGACTACACCGACGGCCACCTCACCTCCGTCGCCGACTCCGCGGGCCGGCCGCTGTGCTTCGGCTACGACGAGCGGGGTCGGATGACGTCGTGGACCGACAGCAACGGCCACCGCTACGACTACGTCTACGACGAGCGCGACCGCTGCGTCTTCCAGTCGGGCCGCGACGGCGTCATGGCCGGCCGCTTCACCTGGGGCGACGGCGAGACGACCTTCACGGACGCCCTCGGTCGCACGACCCGCTTCGAGGTGGACGAGCGCGCCCGGGTCACCGCCGAGACCGGTCCGGACGGAGGCGTCACCCGCTTCACGTACGACGCCCGGGGCAGGCTGCTCTCCCGGACGGACCCGCTGGGTCACACCACCGCGTTCGTCTATGACGAGGAGGGCCGGCTCACCTCTGTCACCCGTCCCGACGGCCGCGTCGTGTCGGCGGAATACGACGACCTCGGCCTTCCCGTCCGGGTGAGGCGGGCGGACGGCACGACGATCCGCCAGACCTACGACGACCGGGGAAACCGGACGTCGGTTACCACGCCTTCGGGCGAGCGCACCACGTTCTCGTACGACGACCGGGGGCGCCTCACCTCCGTCACGGACCCGCTGGGCGCCGTCACCCGCGTCCGCACGGACGAGCGCGGCCTGCCGGTGGAAGTCACCGACCCGCTGGGTGCGACGACGACGTACGAGCGGGACGCCTTCGGCCGTACGGTCCGGATCACGGACGCGACGGGGGCGCAGACCCGGCTGGAGTGGACGCCCGAGGGCCGCCTCACGCGCCGGACCCATCCCGACGGGGCGGCCGAGACCTGGACGTACGACGGCGAGGGCAACTGCCTGACCCATACGGACCGCATGGGCGGCACCACGGCCTACACATACGGGGACTTCGATGTCCTCGCCTCCCGCACCGACCCGGACGGGACGCGCTACTCCTTTACGCACGACGCGGCGCTTCAGCTGACCCGGGTCACCAACCCTCAGGGTCTGACGTGGGACTACAGCTACGACCCGGCGGGCCGCCTGGCCACGGAGACGGACTTCGACACCCGGACACTGACCTACGCGTACGACGGGGCGGGCCGCCTGGCGGCCCGTACGAACGCGCTCGGCCAGCGGGTGTCCTTCGAGCGGAACGAACTCGGCCAGGTCGTCCGCAAGGACGCGGACGGCACGGTCACCACGTACGAGTACGACGTCTTCGACGAGCTGGCGGCGGCGGTGAGCCCGGAGGCGACGCTCACCCGGATGCGCGACCGCTACGGCCGGCTCCTCTCCGAGACCGTCAACGGCCGCACCGTCTCCTTCTCCTACGACTCCGTGGGGCGCAGGACGGGCCGCACGACCCCGGGTGGCGCGGTCAGCGCGTGGTCGTACGACGCGGCCGGCCGCCGCACCGAGCTCACCACGTCCGGGCGGGCGCTGTTGTTCGCGCACGACGCCGTGGGCCGCGAAATCGCCCGCTCCGTCGGTGACTTCGTCACCCTCACGTCGGCCTTCGACGAGGGGGGCCGGCTGACCACGCACGAGGTCACGAGCCGGGGCCGCCGCGTCCAGCATCGCGCGTACCACTACCGCCCCGACGGGAACCTGATCGGCATCGACGACGAGCTCGCCGGCCCGCGCCGCTTCGACCTGGACGCGGCGGGCCGGGTGACCGCGGTGCACGCCGGCCGCTGGACGGAGCGGTACGCGTACGACGAGGCCGGCAACCAGACCCTGGCCGACTGGCCCCGCGACCCGGACGCCGCGGGCCCCCGTTCGTACACCGGCACCCGCATCACCCGGGCGGGCTCGATCCGCTACGAACACGACGCGCAGGGCCGGGTCACGCTCCGCCGGAAGTCCCGCCTGTCGAAGAAGCCGGACACCTGGCGCTACCGGTGGGACGCCGAGGACCGACTGACGTCCGTCACCACCCCCGACGGCACGGAATGGCGCTACGTCTACGACCCCCTGGGCCGCCGCATCGCCAAGCACTCGGAGACGGAGACCGTCCACTTCACCTGGGACGGCACCACGCTGTGCGAGCAGTCCACGGAGACCCTCACCCTCACCTGGGACCACGACGGCCTGCGCCCCCTCGCCCAGACGGAACGCCGCCACGCCACCGACGAGACCCGCTTCTTCGCCATCGTCACCGACCTGATCGGCACCCCGACCGAACTCGTCGACGAGTCGGGCGCCCTGGCCTGGCGCGCCCGCACCACCCTCTGGGGCACGACGGCCTGGACCCGCGACGCCACGGCCTACACCCCGCTCCGCTTCCCGGGCCAGTACTTCGACCCGGAGTCCGGCCTCCACTACAACTACTTCCGCTACTACGACCCGGCGTCGGCCCGCTACCTGAGCCAGGACCCCCTGGGCCTGACCCCGGCCCCGAACCCGGCGACGTACGTGGACAATCCGCATACGTGGAGCGACCCGCTGGGGCTCGCACCGTGCCCGTACGTCGATGAGCGCAAGCTGGACTACCTCTTCAACAGGGACATCAAGCCGGACGACCACAACACGGCGCGAGCACGGCAGAACGCACAACAGCTGAAAAGCATAGGTTTTCACGACACACCGGCCTCGAGGCAGTACGTACTGGAGCACCTTAAAGAGGCTACGACGCGTGGCTTTGATCGTACTTTCACAAATCAATGGGGAGAGTTCGGTGAAGTAAACTCCGTGCTCTACGGGCCCCACGGCGCACGGCAGGTCGAAGCTACCTGGCAAATAATGCCGGACGGCGGCCTCAGATTCTCCACGGTGATCTTCAAGGGGGGCACCTAGTGACACATGAGGAATTCACGGTACCGGACCTTCAGAACTTCGCCGAAGCCATCGGCGCCGAACCGACGGAGACACAAGAGGGGATCTATGAGATCGATCTGACGGAAGTGGGGTCAGAGCCGATTCGCTTCAGTTTCAGCCCCGCAGGACGCTCGGTTCGCATGGTCTGGAAAGTGGGCGACGACGTGCGAGTCGATATCTACAGAGAGGGGGCCACACGTCTATGGATCGACGAAGCGAACGGCGAAACGTCATTGTGCACCGAGTTCTCGATGGGGTCGGTGCGAGGAGTCCTGCGCCTGCGGGTATTTCCGTCCGCCGCCCTCAGGGACGAACTGCTTTTCCATTGATCGACCAAGTGGTCTGAGCGAGACGGGCTTCGGCGGACCACTCGACCAACTTCGTATCCGCCGCCTTGCGGGACCGAAGCCGAACTGCGCGCGAGTCCGTCCACCCGCCTCCGTGATCTCACGGCGGCCAGTAGGGTCCGCGTAGCCCGCTGGCGCGCTCATGCCCAGGGAATCGTCAGCCAGGGACTGCCCGGGTCCGTCGTCAGGACGCGGTGGGTGCGCAGGATGGTCTCGTACCACTCGCCGAATTCCTCCTCGTCGAAGTGGAGGCACCGGCCGAGAGATCGTACGGAGAACCGGGCTGCTCACGGTCGGCCCAGAGGTCGTACTGCCGAGGGCCCGGACCGTCTCCTACGACGGCTCCGGGCCCTCCTCACGTCCGCGTCCGGCTCGTGCTTACCGCGCCGCGTCCGGGTGCACGGCCTCCGTCACCGGGCGGCCCTCGACGACCTTGGTCTCGGCCGGCTTGCGCAGGGCGATGTGGAGCTCCTTCAGGCGGGACTCGTCCAGCTCCGTCGGCGCGCCCATCATCAGGTCCTGGGCGTTGCCGTTGAGCGGGAAGGCGATGGTCTCGCGGATGTTGGGCTCGTCGGCGAGGAGCATCACGATGCGGTCCACGCCCGGGGCGATGCCGCCGTGCGGGGGGGGCGCCGAAACGGAAGGCGCGGAGCATGCCCGCGAACTCCTGCTCGACGGTGTCGCGGTCGTAGCCGGCGATCTCGAAGGCCTTCAGCATGATCTCGGGCTCGTGGTTCCGGATCGCGCCGGAGGACAGCTCCACGCCGTTGCAGACGATGTCGTACTGCCAGGCCAGGATGTCCAGCGGGTCCTTCTCCTCCAGGTCCTTCATGCCACCCTGCGGCATGGAGAACGGGTTGTGGGAGAAGTCGATCTTGCCGGTCTCCTCGTCCTTCTCGTACATCGGGAAGTCGACGATCCAGCAGAAGCGGAACACGCCCTCCTCGAAGTGGCCGGCGCGCTTGGCGGCCTCGACGCGGACGGCGCCCATGATCTTGGAGACCTCGTCGAAGTCGCCCGCGCCGAAGAAGATCGCGTGGCCGGGCTCCAGGCCGAGGCGCTCCACGAGGGCCTTGACGTTGTCCTCGGTGAGGAACTTGGCGATGGGGCCGGTCAGGGCGTTCCCCTCGCCGACGCGCACCCACGCCAGGCCCTTCGCGCCCTGCTCGACGGCGAAGTCGCCCATGGCGTCGAAGAACTTGCGCGGCTGGTCGCCCGTGTCCGGCACGGCGAGGGCGCGCACGTGCTTGCCGGCGAACGCCTTGAACTCCGAGCCCTCGAAGACGTCGGTGACGTCGACGAGCTCCAGCTTGGCGCGCAGGTCCGGCTTGTCGGAGCCGTACTTCAGCATGGCCTCGCGGAACGGGATCCGCGGGAACGGGGAGGTGACCGGGCGGCCGCCGCCGAACTCCTCGAACAGCTCGGTCATGAGCTTCTCGATCGGCTGGAAGACGTCCTCCTGCTCGACGAAGCTCATCTCGACGTCGAGCTGGTAGAACTCGCCCGGCGAGCGGTCGGCGCGGGCGTCCTCGTCGCGGAAGCACGGCGCGATCTGGAAGTAGCGGTCGAAGCCCGAGATCATCAGCAGCTGCTTGAACTGCTGCGGCGCCTGCGGCAGCGCGTAGAACTTGCCCGGGTTCAGGCGGGAGGGGACCACGAAGTCACGGGCGCCCTCGGGGGAGGTCGCGGTGAGGATCGGGGTCGCCATCTCGTTGAAGCCGAGGGCCACCATCTTCTGGCGGATCGCGGCGATCACGGCCGAGCGCAGCATGATGTTGCGGTGCATGCGCTCGCGACGCAGGTCGAGGAAGCGGTACTCGAGCCGCCGCTCCTCGTTGACGCCGTCGTCGGTGTTGATGGTGAAGGGGATCTGCTGGGCCGCGCCGAGCACCTCGACCTCGGCGGCCTCGATCTCGATCTCGCCGGTGGCGAGGTCGGGGTTGACGTTCTCCGCGCCGCGCGAGACGACCTTGCCGTCGACGCGGACCACGGTCTCCTTGGTCAGCTTGTCGAGGACCTCGGCCGCCGGGGTGCCGGGGCGGGCGACGAGCTGGGTGATGCCGTAGTGGTCGCGCAGATCGATGAAGAGGATGCCGCCCAGGTCGCGCCGATTGTGCAGCCAGCCGCTCAGCCGGACGTCGGTGCCGACGTCAGAGGCGCGGAGCTCGCCGCAGGTGTGGGACCTGTACCGATGCATCGTCGTTCATCCAGTCTTCGGGATCGGTGGTGGGGAAGCCTGATAAATCAAGCCGTACCAAGCCTACCGGGCTGCCCGGGGCGGCGATCCGAATACTCTCGGTGGTGACCTGTGGCGACGTGGTGTCCGATATTCATAAAGTAGGGCAATGCGCACCGAGGACGTCCTGGCCGCCATCGCGACCGGCCTGTGGCGCTGGGACAACGCCTCCGGGATCGTCACGCTCGACGCCGAGGCGGCCCGGCTCCTCGGGCTGCCCGCCGAGCCCGTCCGGCTCAGCGAGGCGGCGGTGCGTTCGCGCTTCCATCCGGTCGACTGGAACGAGATCGACGGCGTGGTCGGCCTGGCCGTCGCCGAGGGCACGCTGGCCGAGGCCCGGCTGCGGATCATGGACGGGGACGGCCGGGTGCTCCGTACGGTACGGAGCAGGTCGAAGCCCCTGATCGAGGGAAACGACTACCAGCTGGTCGGCACCCTCCAGGAGGTCGCCGAACCCCAGCCCGGCACCGCCGCCCGCACCCCCGTCACGGGTGACTGGCGCCGCTCCCGCGAGGCGTTCCTCCTCGACGCCGGCCGGGCGCTCGCCGAGGCGCGGTCGACGGCCGAGGTGCTGCGGGTGGCGGCGTCGCTGTCCATGCCCGGGTTCTCGCCGGACGGGCTCGCCGTCTTCGGCATGTCGGGCGACCGGCTGACGATCATCGGGCACCACGGCCACGGCGACGGCGACGAGGGCCCGTTCACCTCGATGACCCTGGACACCGACTACCCGGCGGCCGAGGTGGTGCGGACCGGACGGGCGATCTACCTGCCCAGCCCCGAGGAGTACGCGCGCCGCTTCCCGATGACCTGGCCGCTGGCCCAGCGGTTCGGCCGCCGCTCCTGGGCCTTCGTCCCGCTCGTCGTCGCCGGCCGGACGATGGGCGCGTGGATGGCCGCGTTCAAGCATCCGGTGGCGTTCACGCCCGACGAGCGCTCCGTCCTGACGACGGTCGCCCGGATGCTCGCTCAGGCCCTGGCCCGGGCCGGGGTGGCCGAGTCGGAGCGCGAGCTGTCGCTCGGCCTCCAGCGGACGATGATGCCGGTGCTCGGCCCCGGCATCCCGGGGATCCGGGTGGCCGCGCGGTACGTCCCCACCGGCGGCGGGCTCCAGGTCGGCGGCGACTGGTACGACATGATCCGGCTGCCCGACGGGGCGGGCGCGGGGCGGATCGCCCTGGTCATCGGCGACGTACAGGGGCACGACGTGCGGGCGGCCGGGCTGATGGGGCAGCTGCGGATCGCGCTGCGGGCGTACGCCTCCGAGGGGCACGGGCCCGACGCGGTGCTCTCGCGCGCCTCCCGTTTCCTCCACGGGCTCAACGACGGCGCCGACATGGGCGCCGGCGCGGGGGAGGACGGCGACGGGCCCCGGTTCGCGACCTGCCTCTACCTGGAGGTCGACGTGGAGAACGGCACGGTGGAGATCGCGCGGGCCGGGCACCCCGATCCGGCGGTGCGGATGACCGACGGAACGGTTCTGCTCCGGCCCACGGCCGGTGGTCTGCCCCTCGGCATCGACCCGGACAGCGACTACCCCACCACCCGCCTCACCCTCGAACCCGGCGAGACCCTCATGATCTGCACCGACGGGCTCCTGGAGACCGGCGGCCACGACCTGGACAGCGGCTGGGAACGGGTCAGGAAGCTCCTGGAGTCCGACGACGGCGAGGACCTGGAGGCGCTCGCCGACCGGCTGGTCGAGGCCGTCCACGGGCCCGGCTCGCACCACACCACGGGCCCGCTCGCCGACCGCCGCGAGGACGACATCGCCGTCCTGCTGCTCTCCCGGCAGGGCACGGCGGTACGGGAGGCCCCGCGCCGCACGATGATGACCGTCGCCCAGGCCGAGCCCGAACGCATCGCCGCCGCCCGCGAGCAGGTGCGCCAGCTCCTGCACGACTGGTCGGACGAGGACCAGGTCGACTCGGCGGTCCTCATGGTCTCCGAGATGGTCACCAACGTCCTCGTGCACACCGACGGCGACGCCCTGCTCGTGGCCGAGGTCGTCTGCCTGGAGAACGCGCGCCGGCTGCGGGTCGAGGTGGCGGACACCAGCGACGACCTGCCGCACAAGCGGCACCCGGGCGAGATGGCGTCCAGCGGGCGCGGGCTGATCCTCATGGAGATGCTGGCGCACGCGTGGGGCGTGGACCCGCGCGGCGAGGGCAAGGCGATCTGGTTCGAACTGCACGAGCCGCCGTCGGGGCAGGGGCCCTGTGCGGAGCGGGTCCCCGGGCAGGCTCCGCCCGGCTGACGGGCGGGGGCCGCCCACCGGGCGGAGACTGGTGTCGTACGGCCGCAGGGGCACCACCCGCCGGGGGGACCACGGAGCTCGTCATGGACACCCACAAGGTCGGCAGCGACACCACCGTCCTGGCCGACAGCCTCGAGATACCGGGCATCGGCCACATCCCCGTCAACGCCTACGTCCTCACCGCCCGCGAACCCGTCGTCGTCGACACCGGACTCTCCCTCTCCGACCGCGACTTCGTGGCCACGATCGGCGAGGTCGTGGACCCCGCCGACATCCTCTGGATCTGGCTCACCCACCCCGACCGGGACCACACGGGCGGCATCTTCGACCTGCTCGTCGCCGCGCCGAGAGCACGGGTGGTGACCACGTTCATCGGCGCCGGGATCATGACCACCGAACGCCCGCTGCCGATGGACCGCGTCTACTTCCTCAACCCCGGCCAGTCCCTCGACGTCGGCGACCGCTCGCTCCACGCCTTCCGGCCGCCGCTCTTCGACAGCCCGGCCACGGTGGGCTTCTACGACGACAGGACCCGGATCTGCTTCAGTTCCGACTGCTTCGGCGGGCCCGTGCCGACCGCCGAGCTCGCCGAGAGCGGGCACGCGAGCGACCTCAAGCCGGAGGAGCTGCGGGAGGCGCAGCTGCTGTGGGCGACGCTGGACAGCCCGTGGGTGCACATCGTGGACCCGGTGAAGTACGCCCGGTGGGTGGACCAGTTCCGGGAGATGAATCCGGAGATCGTCCTGAGCACCCATCTGCCGCCGGCCGTGCGGATGGTGGACCGGATGATCGAGACGCTCACGATGGCGCCGGACGCGGACCCGTTCGTGGGCCCGGACCAGGCGGCCCTGGAGGAGATGCTGAAGTCCTTCCAGCCGGGAGGCATGCCGGCCGCGACGACCTGAGGATCACGGCTCCGCGGCGCGGGCACCGCCCGCCGCCCCGGTACCGCCCGCCCCGGCTCCCCGTCCGTACCGCGTGCGCAGCTCGCCGATCACCCCGAACGCGGCCGCCGTCAGCGGCACGGCGAGCAGCATGCCCAGGATCCCGGCCACGGACGCCCCGGCCGTGATGGCGAGCATCACCACGGCCGGGTGCATCTGCACGGTCCGGCTCTGGATCACCGGCTGGAGGACGTGCCCCTCCAGGACCTGCACGGCGAGGACGACGCCCAGCGCCCACAGGGCGATGACGAAGCCGCGGTCGGCGAGCGCGACGAGGACGGCGACGGCGCCGGAGATGACGGCACCGAGGTACGGGATGTAGGCGCCGACGAAGACGAGGGCGCCGAGCCCGACCGCCCCGGGCACGCGCAGGACCAGCAGCCCGACGGTGATGAAGGTGGCGTCGATCAGGGCGATGAGGGTCGTGCCGCGCATGAAGCCCTCGACGGCCTCGAAGGCGCGCCGCCCCATCGCCTCGACCGTGTCGCCGGTGGAGGCGGGGGCGAGGGAGCGCAGCGCGCCGACGGCCCGGTCGGAGTCGCGCAGGAAGAAGAAGACGAGGAGCAGCGCGAGGACGGCGGTGGCCATCATCTCGCCGACCACGCTGAGCCCGGAGATCACTCCGGAGGCGGCGGTGCCGCCGAACCTCTGGAGCAGCTCCCTGGAGTTCGCGGCGAGGTCGTCGAGGGAGGTGCCGGCGGCGCCGAAGTGCCCGGCGATGTCCCGCGCGGCCCGCCGCACGGAGGAGACGATCTGGTCGCCGGTCTCCAGGAGCGCGGCGACCACGATGTACGTGGCACCGCCGACGACCGCGAGGACGGCGAGGACTGTGAGCCCGGCGGCGAGCGACCTCTGCACCTTCATGCGCAGCAGCCGCCGGTGGAGCGGACCGAGGAGCGCGGTGCCGAGGAGCGCGAGCAGGACGGGGGTGACGGCCGTCCTGAAGGTGACGCACAGCCGGACGAGGACCGCGGCGACCCCGGTGACGAGCAGGAAGACGACGCACCAGGCGGCGGTGCGGCGGACGCCTTCGGGCAGGAGCGGTCGGGTGGTCTGCACCCGACCACCGGATCACGCCCGGCGGCGCGTCGTCGCGCGCTGGAGGCCGTACGAGTGACGCGCCGTCAGCTCGTACGGCCCAGGGGGCATAGGGCTCCCCGCATCCCGGCGCGGCACCCGGACGCGGGAGGCCAGACCCGGGGAGCCGGACGCGGAAGGCGGACCCGCGAGCCGGACCAGGGGAGCCGGACGCGGAAGGCCGGACCCGGGGGCGCTGGCCCCAGGGGGCCGGACGTGCCGGGGCCGGCCGCGTCAGCCCGTACGGCCCCGGTGCGGACGGACCGCCGTCACTCGCCCATGCCGTGCACGGCCGGGATCGTGCCGAGGCGGCCCGCCTGGAAGTCCTCGAACGCCTGGCGGAGTTCGGCCTGGGTGTTCATGACGAACGGGCCGTAGTGCGCCATCGGCTCGCGGATCGGGCGCCCGCCGAGGAGGACGACCTCCAGGTCCGGGGTGTTGCCGTCCTGCTTCTCGTCGGCGCGGACGACCAGCCGGCCGCCCTTGCCGAAGACGGCGGTCTGGCCCGTGTGGACCGGGCGCCGCTCGCCGCCGACCGTGCCGCGTCCGGCCAGCACGTACGCGAGGCCGTTGAAGTCCTCGCGCCACGGCAGGCTGATCTCGGCGCCGGGCCGCAGGGTGGCGTGGATCATCGTGATGGGGGTGTGGGTGATGCCCGGGCCCTCGTGGCCGTCGAGCTCGCCGGCGATGACGCGGAGCAGCGCGCCGCCGTCCGGGGAGGTCAGGAGCTGGACCTGGCCGCCGCGGATGTCCTGGTAGCGGGGGGCCATCATCTTGTCGGCGGCCGGCAGGTTGACCCACAGCTGGAGGCCGTGGAAGAGGCCGCCGCTGACGACGAGGTGCTCCGGCGGGGCCTCGATGTGCAGCAGGCCGGCGCCGGCGGTCATCCACTGGGTGTCGCCGTTGGTGATGGTGCCGCCGCCGCCGTTGGAGTCCTGGTGGTCGAAGACGCCGTCGATGATGTAGGTGACGGTCTCGAAGCCGCGGTGGGGGTGCCAGGGCGTGCCCTTGGGCTCGCCGGGGGCGTACTCCACCTCGCCCATCTGGTCCATCATGATGAACGGGTCGAGGTACTGGTAGTTGATGCCGGCGAAGGCGCGGCGCACCGGGAAGCCCTCGCCCTCGAAGCCCGAGGGCGCCGTGGTCACGGCGAGCACGGGGCGGGCGGCGGCGTCGGCGGGGGCGGCGACGCGGGGCAGGGTGAGCGGGTTCTCGACAGTCACGGCAGGCATGACGGACCTCCTAGTGCGACCTTGTACGACCACTTTAGTTGAACAATGAACTTCCTGCCACCCGGAACGCCGAGCGCCCGGGAGGAATTCCCCTCCCGGGCGCCCATCACCGCCGTCGCGTCCTCAGCCGTACATCCGGCGCATCGCGTAGTCGACCATCTGCTCCACCGCCTTGGCGTCGAAGACCATCCGGTGGTCGCCCTCCATGTCGAGGACGAAGCCGTAGCCGGTCGGCAGCAGGTCGATCACCTCCGCACCCGTGATCACGAAGTACTTGGACTCCTTGCCCGCGTACCGCCGCAGCTCCTTGAGCGAGGTGAACATGGGGATCACCGGCTGCTGGGTGTTGTGCAGGGCCAGGAAGCCCGGGTTGTCGCCCCGCGGGCAGTAGACCTTCGAGGTCGCGAAGATCTGCTGGAAGTCCTCGGCGGACAGCGTGCCGGTCGTGAAGGCCCGCACCGCGTCGGCGAGCGAGGGCGGCGACGGCTCCGGGTACAGCGGGGCCTGCTGCTGTCCGTACCCGCCGCCCGGCATGCCGCCCTGCATGCCGCCCTGCCCCGGCATGCCGGGCTGCCCCTGCGCGTACTGCGCCTGCGGAGGGGGACCGTACTGCTGCTGCGCACCCGGATTCTGCTCGTAGCCGTACATGGGGTCAGCCTATCGAGCGGCCGTCGCGGTGCGTCCCGCGTCACAGATGTCCGGATAGGGGTTGCCCTTATTACCGGTGGGTAGCATCATCGTAGAGAGCGTGGGCTACTCACGGGTAGCCACCGGTAGACATCCGCCTCCCCGAGCCTTTACGGAGCCGTCGCCATGGGGCACTACAAGTCGAATCTCCGCGACATCGAGTTCAACCTCTTCGAGGTGCTCGGCCGCGACAAGGTGTACGGCAGCGGTCCGTTCGAGGAGATGGACGTCGAGACCGCCAAGAGCATCCTCGACGAGATCCGCCGCCTCGCCGAGAACGAGCTCGCGGAGTCCTTCGCCGACGCCGACCGCAACCCGCCGGTCTTCGACCCGGAGACCAACACGGCCCCGGTCCCGGCGTCCTTCAAGAACTCCTACAACGCCTTCATGGAGTCCGAGTACTGGCGTCTGGGCATCCCGGAGGAGATCGGCGGCACCGTCTCCCCCCGCTCGCTCATCTGGGCCTACGCGGAGCTGCTGCTCGGCTCGAACCCGGCCATCTGGATGTACTCCTCCGGCCCGGCCTTCGCCGGCATCCTCTACACCGAGGGCAACGAGGCGCAGAAGAAGATCGCCAAGATCGCCGTCGAGAAGCGCTGGGGCTCCACCATGGTGCTCACCGAGCCCGACGCGGGCTCGGACGTCGGCGCCGGCCGCACCAAGGCCATCCAGCAGGAGGACGGCTCCTGGCACATCGAGGGCGTCAAGCGCTTCATCACCTCCGGTGAGCACGACATGGAGGAGAACATCCTCCACTACGTCCTCGCCCGCCCCGAGGGCGCCGGCCCCGGCACCAAGGGCCTCTCCCTCTTCCTCGTCCCGAAGTACGAGTTCGACTGGGAGACCGGCGAGCTCGGCGCCCGCAACGGCGTCTACGCCACCAACGTCGAGCACAAGATGGGCCTCAAGGCCTCCAACACGTGCGAGATGACCTTCGGCGACAAGCACCCCGCCAAGGGCTGGCTGATCGGCGACAAGCACGACGGCATCCGCCAGATGTTCCTCATCATCGAGTTCGCCCGCATGATGGTCGGCACGAAGGCGATCTCCACCCTCTCCACGGGCTACCTCAACGCCCTGGAGTACGCCAAGGAGCGCGTCCAGGGCACCGACCTGGCGAACTTCATGGACAAGACCGCCCCCAAGGTCACCATCACGCACCACCCCGACGTCCGCCGCTCGCTGATGACGCAGAAGGCGTACGCCGAGGGCATGCGCTCCCTCGTCCTCTACACCGCCACCATCCAGGACGAGATCGCGATCAAGGAGGCGGCCGGCGAGGACGCCAAGGCCCTGCACGGCCTGAACGACCTCCTCCTGCCGATCGTGAAGGGCTACGGCTCCGAGAAGGGCTACGAGCAGCTCGCCCAGTCGCTGCAGACCTTCGGCGGCTCCGGCTTCCTGCAGGAGTACCCGATCGAGCAGTACATCCGCGACGCCAAGATCGACACCCTCTACGAGGGCACCACGGCCATCCAGGGCCAGGACTTCTTCTTCCGCAAGATCGTCCGCGACCAGGGCGCGTCCCTGAACGCGCTCGCCGAGGAGATCAAGAAGTTCCTCGCCCTCGGCACCGGCGGCGACGAGCTGGCCGGCGCCCGCGACGCGCTCGCCAAGGCCGCCGTCGACCTGGAGGGCATCGTCGGCGCCATGCTGACCGACCTCACCGCCACCGGCGAGGACGTCAAGAACATCTACAAGGTCGGCCTCAACACCACCCGCCTGCTCATGGCCTCCGGTGACGTCGTCGTCGGCTACCTGCTGCTGCGCGGCGCGGCCGTCGCCGCCGAGAAGCTGGCGGCCGGCGCCTCCGGCAAGGACGTCGCCTTCTACCAGGGCAAGATCGCCGCCGCGAAGTTCTTCGCCGCGAACGTCCTGCCCGGTGTCTCCACCGAGCGCGTCCTCGCCGAGAACGTCGACGGCTCGCTGATGGACCTGGACGAGGCCGCGTTCTAGTACCGCACAGGTACGCGACGTCGTCCGCGCGAGGAACGGCTCGCTCCCGGGGAGGGGAGCGGGCCGTTCTGGTTTGCTTTTGTGGCTCGGTTCGCCTCGGATCTCGTGGGCACCGGCGGGTGCTCGGGGCGGCCGTCCTGCCCTCGGCGGGCGACCGCCGGTGGTCGTGGGCACCCCGAGGGGGGTCGTGGGCGCGGCCCCCGTCCGGCGGTCACGGGCGGTGGGGCGTCCGGAGGCGGATACCCCCCGTCCGCATGCCGGTACCTGCGTAAGGTGAACGGCATGAGTAGCGCAGCCTCCCGCTTCGACCGCGGCCACACCGATGACCTCATGACCTTCCTCGCCGCCTCGCCGTCGCCGTACCACGTCGTGGCGAACACGGCGGAGCGGCTGGAGAAGGCCGGCTTCCGCAGGGTCGAGGAGACCGACGCCTGGGACGGGACGACCGGCGGCCGGTACGTGGTGCGCGGCGGCGCGATCATCGCCTGGTACGTGCCCGAGGGCGCCGCCCCGCACACCCCGTTCCGGATCGTGGGCGCCCACACCGACTCCCCGAACCTGCGGGTGAAGCCGCAGCCGGACTTCGGCCGCGAGGGCTGGCGCCAGGTCGCGGTCGAGATCTACGGCGGGCCGCTGCTCAACAGCTGGCTGGACCGGGACCTGGGCCTGGCCGGCCGGCTCACGCTGCGGGACGGCAGCCACGCGCTGGTGAACGTCGACCGGCCGCTGCTGCGGGTGCCGCAGCTCGCCATCCACCTGGACCGGCAGGTCAACGAGGGCATGAAGCTGGAGCGCCAGCGGCACATGCAGCCGGTCTGGGGCCTGGGCGAGGTGCGCGAGGGCGACCTGATCGCGTTCGTCGCCGAGGAGGCGGGCGTCGACGCCGAGGACGTGGCGGGCTGGGACCTCATGGTCCACGCCGTCGAGGCCCCCGCCTACCTGGGCCGGGACCGCGAGCTGCTGGCGGGCCCGCGCATGGACAACCTGATCTCCGTGCACGCCTGCGCCGCCGCGCTCGCGGCCGTCGCCGCGCACGGCGACGACCTCCCGTACATCCCCGTCCTCGCCGCCTTCGACCACGAGGAGAACGGCTCCGAGGCCGACACCGGCGCCCACGGCCCGCTGCTCGGCACCGTCCTGGAGCGCTCGGTCTACGCCCGCGGCGGCGGCTTCGAGGACAAGGCCCGCGCCCTCGCCGGCTCGGTCTGCCTGTCCTCCGACGTCGGCCACGCCGTGCACCCCAACTACAGCGAGCGTCACGACCCGACGCACCACCCGCGCCCCAACGGCGGCCCGATCCTCAAGGTGAACGTCAACCAGCGCTACGCCACCGACGGCAGCGGCCGGGCCGTGTTCGCCGCCGCCTGCGAGAAGGCGGGCGTGCCGTGGCAGTCGTTCGTCTCCAACAACGACATGCCGTGCGGGACGACGATCGGCCCGATCACCGCCGCCCGCCACGGCATCTCCACGGTCGACATCGGCGTGGCCTGCCTGTCGATGCACAGCGCCCGCGAACTGTGCGGATCCGACGACCCGCACCACCTCGCGAACGCGCTGGTCGCCTTCCTGGAGGGCTGACCGGCCGGCTCAGCCGTCCAGGCCCGCGAGGATCAGCGGCAGGCGGGCCGCACCGCCCTCGGTGATCCTCAGCGGGACGCCCCAGTCCTGCTGGTGGACGTGGCAGGCCGGGTACTCGTTGGCCGGGTCGTCGTCGCAGGAGGCGGCCATCGCCGAGACGTGCAGGACGCCCTCGGTGAGGTCCGGGTTCAGTTCGAGTTCGCGGAACAGGTCCGTGCCCGTGCCCTCGCCCGCGAGGAGCAGCTCCGGCGGGGTCGAGGAGACCAGGAGCCGGGTCGAGGGGCCGTAGCGGTCGTCCAGCTTCTGGCCCTTGGGGGCCTGGAAGACCACGTCGAGGCGGAGGCGGCCCGGGGCGACCTCGGTGGCCTCGCGGCGGGTGCGGTGGGCGACCGCCTCGACCCGCACGGCCTCCTCCGGCAGCCGCAGCCGGGTGAGCCGGTGCCGGGCCGACTCGACGACCACGACGTCCTCGCCGACGACGACCGCGTCGCTCGGCTCGCGCAGATCCGTCGCCAGGGTGGTGACCTCGCCGCTCGCCGGGTCGAAGCGGCGCAGCGCGTGGTTGTACGTGTCGGAGACGGCGACCGAGCCGTCGGGCAGCGCGGTGACGCCCAGCGGGTGCTGGAGCAGGGCCTGGCCGGCCTCGCCGTCGCGGTGGCCGAAGTCGAACAGGCCGGTGCCGACGGCGGTGTGGACGGTCCCCTCCGGGTCGATCCAGCGCAGGGCGCTGGTCTCGGAGTCGGCGATCCACAGCCGGTCCTCGGTGGCGGCGAGCCCGGACGGCTGCGCGAACCACGCCTCGGCGGCGGGCCCGTCGACCAGGCCCTCGTTGGTGGTGCCGGCGGCGACCTCGACGGTTTTCGTCTCCGGGTCGTACGTCCACAGCTGGTGGACGCCCGCCATGGCGATCCACACCTTGCCCCGCCACCAGGCGACGTCCCACGGCGAGGACAGGTCGACCTCCAGGGCCGGTCCCGAGGTGGGGGAGCCCTGCCACCACTGGCGGCCGGTGCCGGCGATCCGCTCGACCGCTCCGGTCTCGGGGTCCAGCAGCTTCAGCGCGTGGTGCACGGTGTCCGCGACGACGACCTTCCCGTCCGGCAGCAGGGCCAGGCCCTGCGGCTCGCGGAACTCGCCCTCGCCGCCGATCCGCCGCACCACGCTCTCGCCGTCCGCCGCCAGCTCGACGAGCTGGTGCCGGGTGGTGTCCGAGACCAGGAAGGTGCCGCCCGGCAGCAGGACCGCCTTGCCGGGGAAGCGCAGGTCGGTCGCGACCGGCTCCGGCGGCACGTACGGGCCGTCGCCGCGGCGCAGCGTGCCCTTCGCCTCGTGCTCGGCCTCCAGCTCCTCGACCAGGGTCCGGATCGCGTTGGCGTGGCCTTCGCCCGCGTGCTGGGCGACGACGTAGCCCTCGGGGTCGATGACGACGAGGGTCGGCCAGGCCCGTACGGCGTACTGCTTCCAGGTCGCGAGCTCCGGGTCGTCGAGGACGGGGTGGTGGACCTCGTAGCGCTCGACGGCGTCGACGACGGCCTGGTGCTCGGCCTCGTGGACGAACTTCGGCGAGTGCACCCCGATGATCACGAGGGTGTCGCGGTGCTTCTCCTCCAGTTCGCGCAGCTCGTCGAGGACGTGCAGGCAGTTGATGCAGCAGAAGGTCCAGAAATCCAAGATCAATATGCGACCTCGGAAGTCGGCGAGCTTCAGGTCCTTCCCGCCGGTATTGATCCAGCCGCCCTTGCCGATCAGCTCGGGGGCACGGACACGGGCACGGCGGGGCGCGGGCGCGGGGGTGGGCGCCGGGGCGGCATCGTTCATGCTTCAAGCTTGCCATCCTGGTATGAACGTCGGGTCACACGCGTACGGCAGGACCTACGACAGGAGGCCGAGGGTTGGCTGCGGACGGGGACGAGAAGACTGCCGACGAGACGGCGCGGGCGGTTCACGGGTTCCTGCCGCTGCCGGGGCCGGTGGAGGACCGTAGGGAGGTGTTCGCCGGATGCGTGGCGGAGGTCGTCCGGGTCCTCGGGCTCGATGTCGCTCGGGAGCCGCAGCCCGGCGATCCACGAACCTGGGTGAACCATGCTCGGACGGCGCTCTACAAGGCCTGCCGCCGGGAGCTGGTCCTCTCCGAGGAGTCCTTCCAGGCGCTGATCAAGGCAGCTGTTCACGACCCCGATCCGAGCTTCAACCGCCAGTTCCTCGAACCCGCGCTGAACGCGTTCGGGCACAGGCGGGTCCAGGCCTCGCTGCTTGGATACCTGCGGGCCGGCACGGACCTTGAGCGGGCGGGCGCGGCGAATGCCTGGTACTGGTCGGCTCTGCCCCTGCGCATGCCCACCGTACGGGCGGAGCATCCCGCAGCCACCGGTCCGGCGGAACCCGACGACGCCGCGACCGTGAGGGCCGAGTGGTACGAAGCCGCGCTGCGCGAGTTCGTGAGCAACGAGCACCTGGACGTCCGGCGCTGCATCCTGCCGGGCCTGCCGCTCCGGAAGTCGGCTTGGCCGCCGGAACTGCACGACCTGGTGGACGCTGCCGTGGCGATAGCCCGGTCCCATCCGGACGAGTACATCCGCCACCGCGTGGAACACCAGGTCGGTGACTGACGCCCTCACTGGGCGCGCTCAACCACGGCGATTCCCGAGAACTCCCGCAGGAACGGGGCGCGGGTGCGGGTGGGGACGCGGAGTCGTCGTTCTTGGCTGAGGGTGCCGCGCGGTTCGGCGTACGGGTGAAACAGGGGTCCGAGCGGGGTGGGTGAGGCGTGTCCTGCCCCGGGCACGCGGCCGTGGCATGGCGAGCATGACCTACGGACCGATCATCCGACTTTTCGGCCACTCCGGTCGTCCGGTCCGCCGGACGGACGGCGGTACGGCCGTCCCAGCGCCAGGAGGTGCCCGTCATGTGGCTGCGGCACGCCCCGCTGTCCCCGCTGCTGCTCCTGCCCGCGCTCCTGGCCCTCCTGCTGACCCTGCTGCTGCCCCTGACGGCTCCGCCCGCCCGGGCCGGCGGAGCCGGGGACGGCGCCCTGGGGCTGACCGTCACCGTGAACACCGTCCGCGCCGGGTGGCCCGCCGTGCGGGTCGGCGCGGTGGTCGTCAAGCGCTACCGCCTGGTCAACCGGGGCGAGGCGGATCTCCACCGGGTACGGGTCACCGACCCCGGCGTGCCGGGCGGCCGGGTCACCTGCCCGGCGGGTCCGCTCGCGGCGCTCACGTCGGTGCAGTGCACGGCCCGCTTCCCGGCCCTGCCCGGCCGGCACACCACGACGGCCCGCGCGACCGGTGACGTCCCCTCCCTCGGCAAGCGCCTCACGGCCACCGCGCGCTCCGGTTACGAGGGCGTGGCCGGTGCCCTCGCCCTGGCGGAGGCGGTCCGCGTGACCGGCCCCGGGGAGGCGGTCGTGCGCTACACCGTGACCAACCGGGGCAACCGGCCCGTCCACGCGATCCGGCTCTCCGACCCGCCCCTGGGCGCCGTGCCGGGCGGGATCGTGTGCGGGGTGCGGCGGTCCGCGCCCCTGCCGTCGCTCGCCCCCGGCGCCTCCGCCGACTGCACGGCGACGGTACGGCGGCCGCCCGGGACCTACCGCAGCGAAGGGCTCGTCTCCGGCAGCGACCGCGTCACGACGGTGGGGGAGCTCGGCGAGCGGGTCCCGGCACCGCCGCTCACCGCCCGCGCCACGGCGGTGTTCCGGCTGGACGCCGTACCGGGGGCGCGTCCGGTGCGGCCGGAGCGGCCGGGCGGGACGGGTGCGTCCCCAGGAGCGCCGGGGACGCCGGGGGCGCCGGGTACTCCAGGGACTCCGGGGACGCCGGGGACGCCGGGTGCTCCAGGGACTCCGGGGACGCCGGGGACGCCGGGTGCTCCAGGGGCTCCGGGGGCTCCGGGGGCAGGCGCTGCGGGTGCGGGAGCCGCCGGTGTGCCCGGGGCGGCGGGTGCCGCCGGAGCCGGTGCCGGGGCCCCCGGTCTCGGCCCCCTGCCGGTCGGTCCTCCCGGCGCGCCCGTCTCCGCCGCGGAGGTCGCCGCCGACGCGGCGGCGGCCGCAGCGGTGGCCGAGGCGGCGGCAGCCGCCCTGGCCGAGGCCGGCGTGCGCGCCCTGACCGGTGGTACGGCTCCGGGCGCGGCCCCGCCCCCGGCCGCCCCGCCGCCCGGTGCCGTACCGCCGCCCGGTGCCGTACCGCCTCCGGGGGCCGTACCGCCTCCCGGCGTCGCCCGCCCGCCGAGCGCCGTGCGCCCACCCGGCGAGGTGCGGCCGCCCGGAGTGCGGCCGCCGGCCGCCGTCGCCGAGGAACCGGGCGAGGTCCCGGCCCAGGTGCCGGCCACCCGGCCCCCCGCGGCGGCGGCCGGCGACGAGGGACTCCTGCCGCGCCTGCACCGCCGCTACCGCGAACTCCCGCAGCTCGGGACCGTCCTGACGCTGCTCCTGATCCTCATCCCGGCCGCCGTCGCCGCCGCCCTGCTCGGTTCCCGCCACCGCTGAGAAAGCCTGCTGAGAGGTCTCATGGCCCTCCTCGAAACCCTCGTCGTCGTCTTCGCCGTCGCCGTGGTCGCCGCGCTCGCCGTGGTCGTCAAGACCAGGCTCTTCCCGCTCCGGGAGGGCGAGGAGCCCCGCGAGGACGTCGCCGAGTACATCTCAATGATGGTGTCGGTCTTCTACGCGCTCGTGCTCGGCCTGTGCCTGGTGTCCGTCTGGGACAACCGCGCCACCGCCGACGACCGGGTGCAGACCGAGGCGAGCGCCCTGCACCAGACCTACCTCCTGGCCGACGCGCTGCCCGCCGCCCAGCGGCAGCCGGTGCGGGACGCCGCCCGCGCGTACGCCGCGCACGTCGTGGAGGTCGAATGGCCCCGGATGGCCGAGCGCGAACCCCTCGGCACGGAGGGCTGGGCGCTGCTCGACCGGCTGCGCACGGCCGGCGAGCTCACCGGCCGCGCCACCCTGTCCCAGCAGATCGCCGCCCAGGAGGTGCTGGCCCAGCTCGGCTACGTCGACGACGCCCGCCGGGGCCGGGAGACCGCGGCCGGGGAAAGCCTCTCCGTGGTCCTGTGGACGGGACTGATCATCGGCGGCGTGCTGACCGTGGCCTTCATGTTCCTCTTCGGCCTCGAACGCAACACCACCCACGTGATCCTGGTGATGGGCCTGTCCGGCTTCATCGCCTTCACCGTCCTGCTGATCTACCAGCTGGACGCCCCCTTCGGCGCCACGCTCGGCGTGGCCCCGGACCCCTTCACCCGCTACTTCCCGCTGTGACGGGGAAGGCATACCGCCATGAAATACCTGGTACGCGACAAGATCTTCGCCGTCGGTGACGACTACTGGATCGAGGACGAGCGGGGCGGGCACGCCTTCCTCGTCGACGGCAAGGCGCTACGGCTGCGCGACACCCTGGAGCTGAAGGACCCGGACGGGCGGGTCCTGGTCACCCTGCGGCAGAAGATGTTCAGCCTGCGCGACACGATGACCGTCGAACGGGACGACAAGCCCCTCGCCACCATCCGCCGCAAGCGCCTGTCGCTGCTGCGCAACCACTTCCGGGTCACCCTGGCCGAGGGCACCGAGCTGGACGTGAGCGGGCGGATCCTGGACCGGGAGTTCGCCGTCGAGTACGACGGCGAACTCCTCGCCCACATCTCGCGCCGGTGGTTCCGCGTCCGCGACACCTACGCGGTCGACGTGGTCCGCGAGGACGCCGACCCCGCCCTGCTGATCGCGGTCGCGGTGTGCGTGATCCGGATGGCCGAACGGGAGCGGGAGGACTGACCGCCCCCGGCACCCTCCTCGTATCGGCCTACAGGGCCTTGGCCAGCGCCTGCTCCAGGTCCTCCCACAGGTCCTCGACGTGCTCGATGCCGACGGAGAGCCGGACCGTGCCGGGGGCGATGCCCGCCGTGGCGAGGGCCCGCTCGTCCAGCTGGCGGTGGGAGGTGGAGGCCGGGTGCATGACGAGGGTCCGCACGTCGCCGAGGGAGACGCTGAGCGACGCGAGGCGGACCGCCTCCACGAAGGCCCGGCCGGCTTCCCGGCCGCCCGCCAGGTCCATGGAGACGACCCCGCCGCCGCCCCTCGGCAGCAGCCGGGCCGCCACCTCGCGGTCCGGGTGCCCGGCCAGGGCCGGGTGGCGGACGGCGGCCACCGCCGGGTGGGCGGCGAGGCGGCCGGCGAGCTCGGCGGCGCTCGCGCTCTGCCGCTCGATGCGCAGCGGCAGCGTCTGAAGCCCGCGCAGCGTCAGCCAGGCGGCGAACGGATCGGTGACGGCGCCCTGTTCCACCGCGTGGTGGCGGATCCGGCGGTGCAGCTCCGCGTCCTTGAAGACGGCGACGCCGCCGAGGACGTCGGCGTGGCCGGCGAGGTACTTGGTCGCCGAGTGCACGACGACATCGGCGCCGTACTCGATCGGCCGGCACAGCAGCGGCGAGGCGAAGGTGTTGTCGACGACGGACGGCACCCCGGCCTCGTGGGCGGCGGCGATCAGCGCGGGCAGGTCGGAGACCCGGGTGGTCGGGTTGGCGATGGTCTCCAGGTAGAGCAGCCGGGTCTCGGGGCGCAGCGCGGCGCGCACCTCGTCCGGGTCGGTGCCGGAGACGTGGCTGACCTCGACGCCCCAGCGTGCGGCGAGGTCGGTGAGGACGGCGTAGGTGCCGCCGTAGAGGCAGCGCTGCGCGACGACGTGTCCGCCGGTGGAGAGCAGACCGAACAGCACGCTGTTGATGGCGCCCATGCCGGAGGCGTACGAGAGGGCGTCGGCGCCGCCCTCGAGCCGGGCGACGGCCAGTTCCAGGGAGCGGACGGTGGGATTGCCCATGCGGCTGTAGAGGAAGGCGTCGGGCGACTCGAAGGCCTCGGCGAGGGCGTCGGCGCTGTCGAAGCCGAAGACGTGCCCCTGGTGGAGGGGGACGCCGAGCGGCCGGCTGCCGCGGATCTCCGGCTGCGGCGCGTGGACGGCGAGGGTCTCGGGGCGGTCGGTGGACGAAGGGGTTGCGGTCTCGGCGCTCATGACGCCCAGTCTGGGGACGGCGGGCTTGCGCCCACAGGACCAATCCCGGCAGATTGGTCCGCCGATGGATCCAATGACACCCGCCGTGGGCGAGCTGGTCGCCTGGCTCGGCCGCTGGTCCGCCGGGCGCGGGCCGCTGTACCTGTTGCTGGCCGCCCGGATGCGGCAGCTGATCGACGAGGGCCTGTTGCCGGCCGGCGCGCGGCTGCCGCCCGACCGGCGGCTCGCGACCGCGCTCTCGGTGGGCCGCACGACGGTGGTCGCCGCCTACGACACGCTGCGCCAGGAAGGCCGTCTGGTGCGCCGTCAGGGCAGCGGTACGCGGGTGGCGCCGGCGGCCCTGGCCCCGCCCGTCCCACGGGTGACGGAGACGTCCAACCCGATGTTCCTGCACCTGCTGGAGCATTCCGGTGACGACGTCGTCCTGCTGAGCTGTGCCGCGCCGCCGTCCCCGCCGCCCGCGCTGGCCGAGGCGTACGCCGGTCTCGTCCTGCCCGCGCACGACCTCGGCTACCACCCGGCCGGGCTGCCCGCGCTGCGCGAGGCCGTCGCCCGGCGGTACGAGGAGCGGGGCGTGCCGACCTCGCCGGCGCAGGTCCTGGTCACCACCGGCGCCCAGCAGGCGATCGGTCTGCTGACCCGGCTCCTGGTGGCGCCGGGCGACGGGGTGCTCGTGGAGGCGCCGACCTATCCGGGGGCGCTCGACCTGTTCCGGGAGGCGGCGGCGGTGCCGCACCCGGTGGCGGTCGGACCCGACGGCCTCGACGTGGCGGAGGCCGTACGGCTGATGGAACGTCACCGGCCGGCCCTCGCCTATGTGGTCCCGCACCTGCACAACCCGACCGGCACGGTCCTGCCGCCCCTGCTCGGGCGGCGTCTGGTGGCGGCGGCGGAGGAGCACGGGGTGCCGCTGGTGGAGGACGAGGTGCTGAGCGAGCTGGGCTTCGGGGACCGCCCGGGGCCGCCGCCGCTGTCCTCGTACGGTACGGAGGTCATCGGCGTCGGCTCGCTCAGCAAGGCGGTCTGGGGCGGTCTGCGGATCGGCTGGGTGCGGGGCCCGGCCCCGCTGGTGGCACGGCTCGCCCGGCTGAAGGCACTGCACGACCTCGGCAGTGACGTTCCGGCGCAGCTGGTGGCGGCGCGGCTGCTCGGCTCCTTCGAGCCGCTGCTGCGGGCGCGGGTGGCGGAGCTGCGCGCCGGTCACGACCTGCTGCGTGCCGAGCTGGGACGCCGGCTGCCCTCGTGGAGCTGCCCGCCGGCCTCGGGCGGGCAGACCCTGTGGGTCGGGCTTCCGTACGGCGACGGGGTGTCGTTCGCGCAGGTCGCGCTGCGCCACGGGGTGGCCGTGCTGCCCGGCTCCACCATGGACGCCCTGGGCGGCAGCGGCCGCATGCTGCGGCTGCACTTCCTGCTGCCGGCGCGGGAGCTGGAGCGGGCCGTGAGCAGGCTGGCCGAGGCATGGGCCGCCTACGTCCCCGAGCCGGGGGCCGGGCCGGGGCCGGCGGTGGGGGCGGGGCCGGCGGTGGGGGCGGGGCCGGGGACACGGCCCGGGCCACCGGCGGGTCTCCGGCCCGCCGCCCTGAACGCCATCACCGTCTGAGGGCGCCGTCCTCCGTCCGGGCAGGGGGCGGGCGTGGGCGCGCGGTCGGCGGGCGGGCGACGGCGTCGTGCCGGGGTGGGGCCGGGGGGGGGCCGGGGGGGAGAGCGGCCGGGACCTGGCGCCCGGGGTCCGCGGACAGGTCGCGGACGCGGGCCCTACGGCACCGGTCCCGCAGCCCGGCCGGTCCTACAGGACCCGGTCCTTCAGCGCCGGGAACTGCTCGCGGGTGGCCGTGACCTTCGCCGGGTCGAGGGTGACGCGCAGGGTCTCCTCGTCGGGGCCGGCCTCCGCGAGGACCTCTCCCCACGGGTCGACGACCAGCGAGTGACCGGCCTGTTCGACCCCCGCGTGGGTGCCGGCGGTGCCGCAGGCCAGGACGTACGACTGGTTCTCGACGGCCCGGGCCCGCGCCAGCAGGGTCCAGTGGCCGAGGCGCCGGGCGGGCCAGCCCGCCGGGACGACGAGGAGCTGGGCACCGGCGTCGACGAGGCCGCGGAAGAGCTCGGGGAAGCGCAGGTCGTAGCAGGTGGCGAGGCCGGCGGTGAGCCCCGGCAGGCCGACGGTGACCAGGTCGGTGCCGGCCGCCATCATCACCGCCTCGCCCTTGTCGAAGCCGAAGCGGTGGATCTTCCGGTAGCTCGCGGCGAGTTCGCCGTCGGGGGAGAAGACCAGCGAGGTGTTGTAGAGGGCGCCGCCCGCGGCCTCGACGACCGAACCGGCGTGCAGCCAGACCTCCGCGTCGCGCGCGGCGGCGGACATCGCCTCGTACGTGGGGCCCTTCAGCGGCTCCGCCTCGGCGACGAAGTCCTCGTAGGCGAAGGCGCCCGTCGTCCACAGCTCCGGGAGGACGACCAGCTCGGCGGCGCCGCGTTCCTCCCGCACCAGCCGCGCCACACGGGCGCGCCGCGTTTCGACCGTCTCGTCCGGATTCACCGCGATCTGGATCAGTGAGGCGCGCACACTACCACCGTCCTGGCATTCGAGCCGTCGACTCCGGCCTACGATCGTCACACGAAAGCACTGCCGGGGTGCCTTCGGGCAGCGTAACTTAGCGACCGAGCCGCCCACGAGTCATGTTTTCAGCCCGCCAGCTAGCCAGCCCGCGCACCGCAGAACCGCCGAGGGGTCCCGTGACCGTCCATCCCAGCCTCCAGAACTACGCCGACGCCTGGACCCACTCCGTCGAAGCGATAGCCGAGCTGGTGCAGCCGCTCGTCGAGGGCGAGTGGAACCGCGCCACACCGTGCCCGGGCTGGTCGGTCCGCGACATCGTCTCCCATGTCATCGGCATGGAGACCGAGATGCTCGGCGATCCGCGCCCCATCCACAGCCTGCCCCGCGACCTCTTCCACGTGCGCAGCGACTTCGCCCGCTACATGGAGATGCAGGTCGACGTGCGGCGGCACCACACCGCGCCGGAGATGACCGCGGAGCTGGAGTACGTCCTGATCCGGCGGGCCCGGCAGCTGCGCAACGAGAACCGGTCGCCCGACACCCTGATCCGCGCCCCTCTCGGCGCCGAGCAGACCCTGGAACTGGCCTACCGGATGCGCGCCTTCGACTGCTGGGTGCACGAGCAGGACCTGCGCACCGCGCTGGGCGTCCCCGGCAACCTGGACTCCCCCGGCGCGTACATCACCCGTGACGTGCTCCTGGAGGCGCTGCCGCACGTGGTGGCGAAGGAGGCGGGGGCTCCGGCGAGTTCGGCGGTCGTCTTCGACGTGAGCGGCCCGGTGGAGTTCCTGCGCACGGTGCGGGTGGACGCCGAGGGCAACGGTTCCGTCGACGGCGCGCCCTCGCTCGGGCCCGCGGTGACGCTGGCGACGGACTGGGAGACCTATGTCCGGCTGGCCTGCGGCCGGGTCCGGCCGGCCGATGTGGCCGACCGGGTGAAGATCGAGGGCGACGAGGACCTGGCCCGCGCGATCCTCGCCCACTTCGCGGTCACGCCGAACTGAGCGGCCCCGAGCCGGCACGTGAGCGGGCCGCGCCGGTCCCCGGACGGGCCTCACGCGTGAGCGGCCCGCGCCGGTCCGCAAGCGGGCCTCACGCCCGGCACGTGAGCGGCCCGCGCCGGTCCCCGAGCCGGCCTCACGCCGGTACGTGAGCGGCCCGCGCCGGTTCCCGAGCGGGCCTCACGCCGGTACGTGCACCGCCTCCACGCGGCTCGCGACCAGCCGTTCGCGCTCCCGGCGGGCGGTGCGGGACTTCAGCCGGAGGATCTGCACGACGCCGAGCGCTTCGAGGACGAAGACGGAGGAGAAGGCGATCCGGTAGTCGTCGCCGGTGGCGTCCAGCAGCACGCCCACCGCGAAGAGCGTCGTCATGGAGGCCACGAAGCCGCCCATGTTGACGATGCCGGAGGCCGTGCCCTGCCGCTCGGGCGGGTTGGCGGGGCGGGCGAAGTCGAAGCCGATCATGGAGGCCGGGCCGCAGGCGCCGAGGACGACGCAGAGGGTGATCAGCAGCCACATCGGCGCCCGGTCCCCCGGATAGGCGAGCGTCGTCGCCCACAGCAGGGCCGTGACGGCGATGGTGCCGAGCGCCAGGGGAGCGCGGGCGGCGTGGTGCCGGGCGATGACCTGCCCGTAGACGAGTCCGACCACCATGTTGGAGAGCACGACCAGGGTCAGCAGTTCGCCCGCGGTCCCCCGTTCGAGGCCCTGGGCCTCGACGAGGAAGGGCATGCCCCACAGCAGCAGGAACACCATGGCGGGGAACTGGGTGGTGAAGTGCACCCACAGGCCGAGCCGGGTGCCGGGCTCCCGCCAGGACTCGGCGATCTGCCGGCGGACGGACGCGCCGCCGGCGCGCGGTGCGGGCGCGGGCTCGTGGCCCTCGGGGTGGTCCTTGAGGAACAGCAGCAGCAGCACGAGGACGAGGACGCCCGCGACGGAACTCCCCGCGAAGGCGGCGGTCCAGCCGACGCCGTGCAGGAGCCGGGAGAGGACGATCGTGGAGACGAGGTTGCCGGCCATGCCGACCAGTCCGGCGAGCTGTGCGACGAGCGGCCCGCGGCGGGCGGGGAACCAGCGGTTGCCGAGCCGCAGCACGCTGATGAAGGTCATCGCGTCGCCGCAGCCGAGCAGGGCGCGGGAGGCGAGGGCCATGCCGTACGAGGGGGAGAGCGCGAAGCCCAGCTGGCCCAGGGTGAACAGCAGCACGCCGAAGGTCAGCACCTTCTTGGTGCCGAGCCGGTCGACCATGAGGCCGACGGGTATCTGCATGCCCGCGTAGACCAGCAGCTGGAGTATGGAGAAGGTGGACAGGGCGGAGGCGTTGACGCCGAAGCGGTCGGCGGCGTCGAGTCCGGCGACGCCGAGCGAGGTGCGGAAGATGACGGCGACGAAGTAGACGGCGACGCCGACGCCCCAGACGAGGGCGGCGCGGCGGCCGCCGGGCGGGTCGCCGGGCAGGCTGACCGCCGGACCGTATCCGTCCCGGCTCACCGCTCCTCACCCCGGGCGAGCACCTTGACCCAGCTGAGGTGCTGGCGCACGCAGTGGGCGGCGCCCTCCACGTCCCCGGCCTTGATCCGGTCCAGGATCTCGGCGTGTTCGGCGATGTTCTTGGCGATCCGGTCGGGCTGCGACTGCATGACGGCGACGCCCATCCGCAGCTGCCGGTCGCGCATCTGGTCGTACAGCCGGGCCAGGATCTGGTTGCCGGCGTGGCGCACGATCTCGGCGTGGAAGCAGCGGTCGGTGACGGCGACCTCGGCGAGGTCACCGGCCTCGGCCCGCCGCTTCTGCTCCTCCAGGAGTTCCTCGAGCCGGGCGATCAGCGCGGGCGGCGCGGGCACGGCCCGCCGTACGGCGAACTCCTCGACGAGGAGACGGGTCTCGACGACGTCCGCGATCTCCTGCGCGGACACGGCGAGCACGAGAGCGCCCTTCTTGGGGTAGAGCTTGAGCAGCCCTTCCATCTCCAGCTTGAGTAGCGCCTCGCGCACGGGCGTCCGGGACACCCCGACGGCCTGGGCCAGTTCCCCTTCGGTGAGGAGGGTGCCTCCCTCGTAGCGGCGGTCGAGCACCGCCTGCTTGACGTGCATGTAGACGCGGTCGGCCGCGGGCGGCTGCTTGGTGCGGGTGGGTGCGACGGCGGGCATGCGCACAGCTTAGATACAACAGGGGTGCAACAGACAGGCCCGTCCGCGATGCGGACGGGCCTGCCGGCGGGTCAGCCGCTCCCGTCGGGCGGGCGGGGCGGCATCAGATCGCTCTCGCTGACGGTGTACGTCAGCGGCGGGTAGACGAAGTCCGTCTCCTCGTTCTCGCGGCGCCGCAGCCGGTAGAACGCGCGCCGCTGCTCCTCGTCGGCGGCCGTCAGGCGCGCTCCCTCCGGCAGGTGGACGTGGCCGTCGTGGTAGCGGACGAGGGTCTTCGACATCCGGAAGGTCACGCCCAGCCACGTGTTGTCCGGTGCCTGGGCGGGCGCGTCGAGGAGGATCCGGTGTCTGAGGCGCCGGTTCGTGGCGGTGGAGAACGCCACGACGCCGTGGTGGGCGAGGGGGATCTCGAACGTCTCCGTTCCGGGCCCCTTCTCCTCGAAGACCAGCTTCCTCGACGGGCCCGCCGAGGGGTCCCGGTAGCAGGAGAACACGGCGATGAAGGAGTTCTCGGCCAGGTCGAGGGCCTGGTCGGAATGGCTCCCCATGGTCCGGTAGGCGTGGGTGTAGCTCTCGACGAGAGCGTTGTCGAAGCGGCCGGGGAGGGCGGCCCGTTCCCGGATGCGTCGCGCGAGGCGTTCGTGGACCGGCCGGAAGGGCTGCGCCGGGCTGCCGTAGCGCGTGGTGGTCCTCACGAGGGGCACCCGCCCCGACTCGTCGATCCTGGTGAGCACGGCGCCTCGCCGGCCCTTTCCCACGTCCTCGAAAAGGACCGAAGCGGAAAGCTCCGCGAAGAGGTCCTCTTCGGTCGCGAGGTCACACAGAATGATCTCGTCGGAAATGCTGGACGACTCGCGGGGCGATTCAGACGTGGGGGGCAAGGTAATCTCCCGCGTTCATGCTGAAGAGGAATTCCTCGCCGTAATCGATGAAGGACGAGGTCCTGTTCTCCTCGGCGTACAGCCGGCGCAGCTCGTCCAGGCCGGCCGGCGTGGGCGGTTGCAGCCTCACCGGTCCGCGGGCCGTCTTGAGGAAGGTGTGGCCGTCCCGGTGGACGGCCTCGGTGCCCGAGCAGCGCACCACGTAACCCAGGCGGGTGGGAAGCAGTGCGGCGTCGAGCGCCGAGGGCCGGATCTCGTGCGTGTACAGGCGGTTGGTGGACAGCGGCATGAAGAAGACGGAGCCGGGATGGAGGGTCAGGCCAAATTCCTCGGGCAGCCCCGCGCCTTCTCCGGCGGGCTCCTTGAGACGGAACCGGAGCCGGGTGAAGGCGCTGACGCCCTTCACGCCGCGGTCGAAGGCGTCCCCGGCCAGGGGCTGCAGCCCGTCGAGGCGGTCGTAGAAGGTGCAGAAGGCCATGATGCCGTTGACGGGCATGTCCTTGGTCTTGTCGGCGTGGGAGGAGATCCTGGCCTTTGACTGTCTGCGCTCGGCCGTGGCACGGGTGTTGTGGTAGATCTGCGCGAGCACGTGGTTGAGCGGTGCGTGGTCCCGGAAGACGGCGGCGGCCTCGCGGTTCAGCTCCTCGACGATGCTCGTGTCGGTCGGGCGGAAGCCTTCGGTCGGCCCCGAGAGGTTCGTGGAGCACCGGAGCAGGCGGAAGTGCAGCTCGTCCCCGTCGCGCGTGACGGGGGTGAGGTAGATGCCGCTGCGATGCGCCGTTCCGGGCTTGGTGGACTCCGTCAGGGACTGGAAGGCGTGCTCCGCGCTGATCCGTGAGAAGTGATCGCCGTCGGGTGCGAAGAAGCGCCGGTAGTACACGCCGAGGCCGTGGACGCGGAGGGGAACGCGGCCGGGGCCGACGGTCGGCCAGGGCACGTCGGCGTCCGCGTGGTCACCGTGTGACGGCTCACGGACGGCGAACACCCGGGCAGCCGCGCGCAGGTGCTCCTCGCCGATCGCGGCCGCCCCGGATATGTCGCCGTACAGGTAGACGGTCTTCCCCGTGAGGCCGGGCGCACCGGAGGCCAGGTCCTCAAGGGTGAGGACGGTCCCGAAGAACTCCCTGACCAGGTCGTCGTCGTGCAGGACCGCAGGTGCGACCAGGATGTTGCCCGCGTCCTCGATGCGGGCTTCGATGGGCTCTGTCGTGTGCATCGCGTGCTCCCCCGTCTCTTCGCAGAGATCGTCTGTCGGGCGCAGCCTACGGGCGGAAGCCGCGAACGCCCGGCCGGGGACGTCGCCGTCCTCGGCCGGGCGTTTCACGTGAAACAGCGCGCGGGCGACTACGCCCAGGTGATGAGCCGCTTCGGCTGCTCCAGTATCGCGGCCACGTCGGCCAGGAACTTGGAGCCGAGCTCGCCGTCGACCAGGCGGTGGTCGAAGGAGAGGGCCAGGGTGGTGACCTGGCGGGGCTTCACCTTGCCCTTGTGGACCCAGGGCTGGAGCTTGATCGCGCCGACCGCGAGGATCGCGGACTCGCCCGGGTTGATGATCGGCGTACCGGTGTCGACGCCGAAGACGCCCACGTTGGTGATGGTGAAGGTGCCGCCCTGCATCGCGGCGGGGGTCGTCTTGCCGTCGCGGGCCGTGGCGACCAGCTCGCTCAGGGACTTCGACAGTTCGGGCAGGGTCTGGGCGTGCGCGTCCTTGATGTTCGGCACGATCAGACCGCGCGGGGTGGCCGCGGCGATGCCCAGGTTGACGTAGTGCTTGAGCACGATCTCCTGGGCCGCCTCGTCCCAGGTCGCGTTGATGTCCGGGTTGCGCTTGATCGCGACCAGGACGGCCTTGGCGATGAGGAGCAGCGGATTGACCCGCAGACCGGCCATGTCCTTGTCGGACTTGAGCTCCTCGACCAGCTTCATCGTGCGCGTGATGTCGAAGGTCACGAACTCGGTGACGTGCGGCGCGGTGAAGGCCGAGCCGACCATCGCCGCCGCCGTGGCCTTCCGTACGCCCTTGATGGGGATACGGGTCTCCCGGGCGTCCGTCGCCCTGGCGGCCGGGACCGCGGCGGGAGCGGGGGCCGTGGGAGCGGACGCCGGGGCCGCGTCCGCCAGGGCGGGCGCGGGTGCCGGAGCCTCGACCGCGGGGGCGGCCGCCCTGTGCACGTCCTCACGGGTGATGATCCCGTCCGGGCCGGTCGGGGTCACCGTCGTCAGGTCCACGCCGAGGTCCTTGGCGAGCTTGCGCACCGGCGGCTTGGCCAGCGGGCGGGCGGCGGTGGCGAGTCCGCCGTGGCCGTTGAGCTCACCCTGGATCGCCGCGGCCGCGGCGGCCTGGCCGGGCACCGCCGCGCCCTTGCGGGCCCGGCGCTTGGTGGAGGCAGCGGCCACGCCGTAGCCGACGAGGACCGGCTGGCGACCCTCCGGCTCGGGCTCGGCGGCCGGCTCGGGCACGGGGGCCGGCTCGGGCACGGGGGCCGCGGCCGGCTCCTGCGCCGGGGCCGCGGGGGCCTCCGGCGCGGCGCCGCCGACGTTCACCGAGATGATGACCTGGCCGACGTCGACCGTCGTGCCCTCGGGGAAGAGCAGTTCGTGGACCGTGCCGTCGAACGGGATCGGCAGCTCCACGGCCGCCTTCGCCGTCTCGACCTCGCACACGACCTGGCCGTCGGTGACGGTGTCACCCGGCTGGACGTACCACTTGAGGATCTCGGCCTCGGTGAGGCCCTCGCCCACGTCGGGCATCTTGAATTCGCGGATCGTCACGGTGCTCTCCTCAGAACGCCAGCGAGCGGTCGACGGCGTCGAGCACGCGGTCCAGGCCCGGCAGGTACTCCTCCTCCAGGCGCGCCGGCGGATACGGCGCGTGGTAGCCGCCGACCCGCAGGACGGGGGCCTCCAGGTGGTAGAAGCAGCGCTCGGTGATGCGGGCGGCGATCTCCGCGCCGGAGCCGAAGAAGACCGGCGCCTCGTGCACCACGACCAGCCGGCGGGTCTTCTCCACCGAGGTCTGGATGGTGTCGAAGTCGAGCGGGGAGATCGAGCGGAGGTCCAGGACCTCGACCGACTTGCCCTCCTCGGCGGCGGCCGCGGCGGCCTCCAGACAGGTCTTCACCATCGGGCCGTACGCGGCGAGCGTCAGGTCGGTGCCCTCGCGGGCCACCCGTGCCTTGTGCAGCTCGCCGGGGATCGCCTCGGTGTCGACCTCGCCCTTGTCCCAGTAACGGCGCTTGGGCTCGAAGAAGATGACCGGGTCGTCGCTCTGGATCGCCTGCTGGAGCATCCAGTAGGCGTCGGAGGAGTTCGCCGGGGTGACCACCTTCAGGCCCGCGACGTGCGCGAAGAGCGACTCGGGGGACTCGGAGTGGTGCTCGACGGCGCCGATGCCGCCGCCGTACGGGATGCGGATGACGACCGGCATCTTCACCGTGCCGAGCGAGCGGGCCCGCATCTTGGCCAGCTGGGTGACGATCTGGTCGTACGCCGGGAAGACGAAGCCGTCGAACTGGATCTCCACGACCGGCCGGTAGCCGCGCAGCGCCAGGCCGATCGCGGTGCCGACGATGCCGGACTCGGCGAGCGGGGTGTCGACGACCCGGTCCTCGCCGAAGTCCTTCTGCAGGCCGTCGGTGATCCGGAAGACACCGCCCAGCTTGCCGACGTCCAGGCCCATGACGACGACCTTGGGGTCGGTCTCCAGGGCCTTGCGCAGCGACTCGTTGAGCGCCTTCGCGAGGGGAAGCTTCTGAACAGCCATCGTTACTCGCCCTCTCCGCCCTCGAAGGACGCCTGGTACGCGGCGAACTGCGCGCGCTCCTCGTCGACGAGCGCGTGCCCGTCCGCGTACACGTTGTCGAACATCGCCATGTGGTCCGGGACGGGCATGGCGCGGACGACCTCGCGGACGTGCTTGCCGAGCGCCTCGCTCTCCGTCTCGAGCTCCTCGAAGAAGGCCGCGTCGGCGTGGCCCTCGCGCTCCATGTACGCCTTGAGGCGCAGGATCGGGTCCTTGGCCTCCCACGCCTCGCGCTCCGCGTCGCGGCGGTAGCGGGTCGGGTCGTCGGAGGTGGTGTGGGCGGCCATGCGGTAGGTGAACGCCTCGATGAGCGTCGGGCCCTCGCCGCGGCGGGCGCGCTCCAGGGCGTCGCGGGTCACGGCCAGGCAGGCGAGGACGTCGTTGCCGTCGACGCGGACGCCGGGGAAGCCGAAGCCGCGGGCGCGCTGGTAGAGCGGGACGCGGGTCTGCTTCTCGATGGGCTCGGAGATGGCCCACTGGTTGTTCTGGCAGAAGAACACGACCGGGGCGTTGTAGACGGCGGAGAACACGAAGGACTCGTTGACGTCGCCCTGGCTGGAGGCGCCGTCGCCGAAGTACGCGATCACGGCCGAGTCCGCGCCGTCCTTGGCGATGCCCATGGCGTAGCCGGTGGCGTGCAGGGTCTGGGAGCCGAGGACGATCGTGTAGAGGTGGAAGTTGTTGCTGTTGGGGTCCCAGCCGCCGTTGTTCACTCCGCGGAACATGCCGAGCAGGTTGGTCGGGTCGACCCCGCGGCACCAGGCGACACCGTGCTCGCGGTAGGTCGGGAAGACGTAGTCGTCGTCCCGCAGGGCGCGGCCGGAGCCGATCTGGGCGGCCTCCTGGCCGAGCAGCGAGGCCCACAGGCCCAGCTCGCCCTGGCGCTGCAGGGAGGTGGCCTCGGAGTCGAAGCGACGGGTGAGGACCATGTCGCGGTAGAGACCGCGCAGTTCCTCCGCGCTCAGGTCGATGTCGTACTCGGGGTGCTGGACGCGCTCACCCTCGGGCGTCAGCAGCTGAACGAGCTCGGGCTCGGCCTGCTGTGCGGCCTGGGCCTTCTTCGCGCTCGCGGCGCTGGTGGTGCGCTTGGCGCCGCTGCTGCGTCGCGTCGTCTTGCGCGCGGCAGTGCTCTCCACGGTCACGTGCGTGCTCCTCCGTCGGTCCGGCCCCCGGGTTCGCCGGTGAGGCCTGGGATCCCCCCTACCAGTGGTAAGGGGAGGCTCCGCCTTCTCCGTACCCTTCGCACGGGGTGGGTGCGACGCGGCCGGGGTGGGGCGTGACAGGTGCCCCGGCGAGCGCCGTCATAGGCACGTTACCCACAGTGCGGCATTCCTGCGAAACCCCGTTTGACCTGCGATTTTGCTTGGATTTCCAAGTAAATCGAGAAAAGCGGGATTCGCCGCTGGTCAGCGCATGGGACAGCGGCCCGACGACGTCGTCGGAACACCCGGCACGTTATCCCGCACACCCCGGGCGCGGGAAGAGCCAATATGTGAGACTGACCGCGTGCGCGAAGAAGGAAAAATCCGGGTATTTCTGCTGGACGACCACGAAGTCGTGCGGCGCGGCGTCCACGAGCTGCTCTCCGTGGAGGACGACATCGAGGTCGTCGGCGAGGCCGGTACGGCGGCGGACGCCCTGGTCAGGATCCCGGCGACCGGTCCGGACGTGGCCGTGCTCGACGTGCGGCTGCCGGACGGCAGCGGTGTCGAGGTCTGCCGCGAGGTCCGTTCGCAGGACGACTCGATCAAATGCCTGATGCTGACCTCGTACGCGGACGACGAGGCCCTGTTCGACGCGATCATGGCGGGTGCCTCCGGGTACGTCCTCAAGGCCATCCGCGGCAACGAGCTGCTGAACGCCGTCCGGGACGTCGCGGCCGGCAAGTCGCTGCTCGACCCGGTGGCGACCGCCCGGGTCCTGGAGCGGCTGCGCGACGGCAACGGCCCGAAGGGCGACGACCGGCTCGCGGGCCTCACCGAACAGGAGCGCAGGATCCTCGACCTGATCGGCGAGGGCCTGACCAACCGGGCCATCGGCGAGCGGCTCCACCTCGCGGAAAAAACGATCAAGAACTACGTCTCCAGCCTGCTGTCGAAGCTGGGCATGGAACGGCGCTCCCAGGCCGCCGCGTACGTGGCACGCCTCCAGGCCGAGCGCCACTGACCCGGGTGCGGGCCGGACGGCCCGCGTCCGGGACCTACGTCCCTGCAGACCGGGGCGGGCGGCCCTTCTCGCGCACGGCACCGGGGCGGAGAGTGGAAGCCATGTCCTGTGAGGAGATCCGCGCCGTCGAGCTGCTGGGCCGCGTGCCGTACGGGCGGGTGGCCACCAGCATGCACGCGATGCCCTTCGTCGCCCCGGCCCGCCACATCGTGGCCGACGGAGGCGTGCTGCTCCGGCTCCACCGGGGACTCGGCCGGCACCGCGCCTGCGAGGGCGGTGTCGTCGCCTACGGCGCGGACAACCTCACCTCCGGGGCCGCCGACCTGTGGTCCGTGCAGTTCACCGGCACCGCCGAGGCCGTCGAACCGACCGAGGCACAGCTCGCGGCCTTCGGCCCGGCCCCCCGCGCGGTGGACGGCGAGCCCTTCGACCCGGTCTACCTGCGCGTCGAGCCCCGGTTCGTCACCGTGCACACCGTCGAGCACGCACCCGCCGCAGAACGGGCCGGCCGATCGACGATAGACGTTCCCACCGCCCCGACGACGGACGTTCCCGCCGCCCCGACGACGGACGCTCCCACCGCCCCGTCGCCCGAGGCGTCCGCCGGGGACCCAGCCGGGGAACCCACCGGGAAACCGGTCACCGAGCGGGCCGGGGAACCCACCGAGGAACCGGCCGCCGAGCGAGCCGGGGGCCTCCGCTCCAGGGAGCGACACCTCCACCACGCAGCGTGATCTACCATCTGGCGAGTGCCGCGCTCATCTGCACCACCCGCTCCTCATCTGGCCCCGCCCGTCGGCGCCCTGCTGCGCCGCTACGCCGACGCCGGTGAGCCGCTGTCCTGCCAGCCGGTCGCCCAGGGGCTGCTCAACCGCGGCTACCGGCTCGCCACCACCCGGGGCTCGTACTTCCTCAAGCAGCACGTGGACGCCCGCACCGCCGACCGGGACACCATCGTCCGCCAGCACCGGGCCACCCAGCGCCTGCACGGCCTCGGGCTGCCCGTCGCCCCGCCGCTGCCGGACTCCGCGGGCCGCACGGTCGCCGTCATCGGCGGCCACTGCTACGCCCTGCACCCCTGGATCGACGGGCGGCACCGCGACGGCGCCCAGCTCACCCGCGCCGGCTGCCGGCGCCTGGGCACGCTCCTCGGGCACGTCCACACCTGCCTGGACCGGGTGATGGGCGCCCCTCCGCCCGACCCGGGACACGAGAGCGCCCGGCCCGAGGACACCTTCCGGCTCATCGACGAACTGCTGCGCCTGGTCCGGGCCCGCCGGCCGCGCGACGGCTTCGACGAGCTCGCCGAGCACCGTCTGCGCGAACGCCGGGTCCTGCTCGCCGCCCATGCCCACCGCCGGCCCCCGGCCGCCGCGGCGACCGGCTGGGTGCACGGCGACTTCCACCCCTACAACCTGCTCTACCGGGGCGCCGAGCCGGCCGCGATCGTCGACTGGGACCGCCTCGGGGTCCGCCCGCGCGCCGAGGAGGCCGTGCGGGCCGCCGCCATCTTCTTCGTACGGCCGGCCGGAGAACTGGCCCTCGACAAGGTGCGGGCCTACGCGCGCGCCTACCGCAGGGCGGCCGGAGCGGACGGCGCCGAACTGGCCGCGGCGGTGGAGCGGGTGTGGTGGGAGCGCCTCAACGACTTCTGGACCCTGCGCTGGCGCTACCAGCTGCACGACCGCAGGGCCGATCCGCAGTTCCCCGCGGTGTCGGCCCTGGCGGTGTGGTGGACCCGTGAATACGAGGCGGTGCGCGACGCGTTCACGGGCTGAGGATCAGCCGGAGCCGTTCCCGCTGCCCGTCCCCGTACCCTTGGAGGTCCCGGTCGTCGTGCCCGTGGAGGTCCCGGTGGACGTGCCCGTGGAAGTGCCGGTCGTCGTGCCCGTGGAGGTGCCGGTGGACGTCCCCGTGGAGGTGCCGGTGGACGTGCCCTCCGTGCTGCTTCCCTCCGTCGAGCCCTCGGTGGAACCCTCCGTCGAGCCCTCGGTGGAACCCTCCGTGGAGCCCTCGGTGCCGGTGCCGCCGTCGGTCGTGCCCGTCGGGTCGGTCGACGGCGTCGGTTCGGTCGTCGGGCGGTACGTCGGCCGGTACGTGGGCGTGTAGGTCTGCTGGCCGCCGCCGGTCGACGAGTCGGGCGTCCGGGTCTCCTGCGACGGCTCCTCGGACGGGCTCGGCGTCTCCTTCGTCGTGGACGGCGAGTCGGTGACGGCCGGCGGCTTGTTGGTGCCGCCGCTCTTCTCCGCGGCCTTGTCCAGCGCGTAGACGACACCGGCGACCATCGCGACCAGCGCGAGCGCCACGAACAGCAGCACCTTGCCGCGTCCGCCGGTCCGGCCGCCCGCGCCCTGCGTGCCGTAGGCGCCGCCCTGCCCGTAGCCGCCCTTGCCGTTGTCGTAGCCCCCGTCGTAACCGCCGTCGTCCGGGTTCATCGGCGGCAGGATCGGGCCCTGCGCGGTCTCGTGGTGCATGGGGTGGCCCATGACGGCCGTCGCCGCCGAACCGCCCGCCGGGGTGCGGAAGCTGTCGTGCGTCTCCACCGGGCCGGTGCTCCACACGCCGGTGTGGCCGCCCTGCTCCTGGAGCATCTGCAGCCCGTACTGGACCAGGCCGCGCATCTCCTCGGCGCTCTGGAACCGGTCGTCCGGGTCCTTCGCGAGGGAGCGCATGACCAGGCCGTCGAGCTCCGGCGGCGCCCCCTCGGCGACCTCGGACGGCGGGATGGGGGCGTCCTGGACGTGCTGGTAGACCACCGACAGCGGGGTCTCGCCGGTGAAGGGAGGCCGCAGCGCGAGCAGTTCGTAGAGCAGGCAGCCCGTCGCGTACAGGTCGGAGCGGTGGTCGACGGCCTTGCCGAGCGCCTGTTCGGGGGAGAGGTACTGCGGCGTGCCCATGACCATGCCGGTCTGGGTCATCGTCGACTGCGCCCCGTGCAGGGCGCGCGCGATGCCGAAGTCCATGACCTTGACGGCGCCGGTGTGAGTGATGATCACGTTCGCCGGCTTGATGTCCCGGTGCACGATGCCGTGCTGGTGGGAGTAGGCGAGCGCCTCCAGGACGCCGGAGACGATGATGAGGGCCTGCTCCGGACCGGGCGCCTCGGCGCTGATCAGCAGGTCGCGGATGGTGCGGCCCTCGACGAGCTCCATCACGATGTACGGCACGGACTGGCTGCCGACCAGGTCCTCGCCCGAGTCGTAGACGGCCACGATGGCATGGTGGTTGAGGCCCGCGACCGACTGCGCCTCGCGCGTGAAGCGGGCCTTGGAGACCGGGTCCTCCGCCAGGTCGGGGCGCAGCAGCTTCACGGCGACCGTGCGCCCGAGGCGCACGTCCTCGGCCGCGAAGACCTCGGCCATGCCGCCTCGGCCCAGCCGGTGGGTCAGTCGGTAGCGACCGTCACCGACGACTCCGCCGACGCCCCACGACTCGGCGGAAGCGTCCGGCACACCGCCACCTGCTCCGGATTCGGGTGCCATCAGTCCTCGCCGTCGTCTCTCGTGCCGTCTCCAGTCGTCACGCTACAGGCTCCGTACGACATCACGGTCCGCGGTGGACCGGCCACCCGGCACCCGGGACGTACGCCTGTGCAAATCCGATGCCGTTCCTGTCACGCTTCCGGAACACCGACGGTGCAGAGGGTCACGGATCGGGCACCGAACCGGTGCGCGGCTTGACGTGTCACTGCCCTCGGGCAGACTTGGCCAGGAAATTCCGGATCAGCGCCGCCGCGCGCGCGTAGGGGGAAGCACGAGATGAGCCAGGACGGCGCACAGGGCCGCTATGCGGGCGGTTCGGTCGCGAACGGCCGCTACCAGCTTCGCGACCTTCTCGGCGAGGGCGGCATGGCGTCGGTGTACCTGGCGTACGACAGCGCGCTCGACCGCCAGGTCGCCATCAAGACGCTGCACACCGAGCTCGGCCGCGAACAGTCCTTCCGCGAACGCTTCCGCCGCGAGGCGCAGGCTGTTGCGAAGTTGTCGCACACGAACATCGTCTCGGTCTTCGACACCGGCGAGGACACCCTCGACGGCGCCGTCATGCCGTACATCGTCATGGAGTACGTGGAGGGCCAGCCGCTCGGCTCGGTGCTCGCCGCGGACATCCAGAGCCACGGCGCGATGCCGGCCGACAAGGCGCTGAAGGTCACGGCGGACGTGCTCGCCGCCCTGGAGACCAGCCACGAGATGGGCCTGGTCCACCGGGACATCAAGCCGGGCAACGTGATGATGACCAAGCGCGGCGTCGTCAAGGTCATGGACTTCGGCATCGCCCGCGCGATGCAGTCCGGAGTCACCTCGATGACCCAGACCGGCATGGTCGTCGGCACCCCGCAGTACCTGTCGCCCGAGCAGGCGCTCGGCCGCGGCGTGGACGCCCGCTCCGACCTGTACTCGGTCGGCATCATGCTCTTCCAGCTGCTGACGGGCCGTCTGCCGTTCGACGCGGACTCGCCGCTCGCCATCGCCTACGCGCACGTGCAGGAGGAGCCGGCGCTGCCGTCCTCGGTGAACCGCGCGGTCACCCCCGCGATGGACGCCCTGGTGGCCCGCGCCCTGAAGAAGAACCCGAACGAGCGTTTCCCCAGCGCCGCCGCCATGCGCGACGAGTGCCTGCGGGTGCTCGCCGCCGGCCAGACCGGTGCGCCGATGATCGTCGCCGGTGGCCCGGTCAACAGCGGGTCGGGCGTCGGCTCCGCGGTCTTCCCGCCCGTCGGCCAGACCCCGCCGCCGTCCGCGCACGGCATCCAGACGCCGTACCAGCCGACCCCCCAGCCCGGCCCCTACGGGGCGCCGACCCCGGCCCCTGCCCCGTCGTACGGCTACCCGCAGCAGGCACACACCCCGCCGCCCGCCTCCGTCTACCAGACCCCGGCGCCGATGGCCACGCCCGGCCCGTACACCGTGCCGCAGCAGGCCGCGCCCGCCGTCAGCGGCGGCGGCTCCTCCCGGGGCGGCACGAACAAGATCGCCATCGGAGCCCTCGGCCTGGTGGTCGTGATCGGCGTGATCGTGGGCGTCTCGCTCATGAACAAGGACCCGGAGGGCGGCGAGAAGGCGGGCGGCGACCCGAGCCAGAGCGTCAGCACGGCTCCCGGTCACAAGGGCCCGGACCTCACCAAGACCATCGCCACGAAGAAGTGCACGGAGCCGCAGGAGTCGAGCAGCGACCCGAGCAAGTTCCAGGTCCCGGACTTCACGTACAAGAACATCAAGTCGGTGAAGGACTGCCTCCAGGCCGCGGGCTGGAAGGTCAAGAGCGAGTCGTCGACGGACGAGGCCACCTACGGCCAGGGCACGGTCATCAGCCAGTACCCGCCCGCGGGCGAGGACATCACGGCCGAGGACGCCGAGTTCACGTTCGTGGTCTCCACGGGCAACCCGCCGCAGCAGTGAGCGGGGAGGGGCGGGCCTGCGCAGCCGCCCCAGAGGCTTCCGACCCGCCGGCCCGCCGCCTATTGGGGCGTCCGGAGGTCCCCGACTGGTCCGCCGGCTCCTGACTCGGCGGCTGGTTCCTGACTGGGCGGCTGGTCCCTGACTCGTCCGGCGCCGCCCGGGATGCCGGGTTCCTCCCGTCATGTGACGCTGAGTCGAACAACTCGGCGGTTCGGTACGGGAGGGGGTCACCCGGTGGCTCCAGGACCACGTCCTCGTGTGCGGGCGCGAGCGCGGGCGTTCACGTCGGCGCTCCCCGGCTGGTGGACCGTCTGCGCCGGCTCGGTGGCGTGCGGGGTGCTCGCCTACGGGTCGGCGGCGTACGGGTCGGCGGCCTCCGGGCCTGACGGGTACGAGGCCGCGTTCGCGCCCCGCGCCACACAGAGCGCCGGCGCACCGGGCCCGCCCGCCGCCGTACGACGCCCCGGGGAGCCGGCCGCCGCGACGACCACCCCGCGTCCTTCCGCGCCCCCCTGGCGCCCTGCGACCGCCTCCGCGACCCGCTCCCCCGCGCCCGCACCGAGCGGGCCCGCCGCCGCCACCGCGCGCCCTCGCCCCTCCTCGGCCTCGTCGCCCGTGCCCTCCTCCGGGCCCGCCGGACCCGCCGGACCCGCCGGACCGGCCGGACCCGCCGCTCCCAAGCCGTCGGAGCCGTCCGACGCACCCGTGTCACCCGGCGCCTCCGCCTCCTTGGCGGGGCGGCCCGCTGGAGAGGGCAGGGAGCGGCCCGGCCGGCCGGCCGACCCCTCCGGCTCGCCGTCCCCCACGGGTCCGGAGGAGCCCTCTCGTACCAAAACGGCAACAGAGGAGGAGCCCTCCGAGGAGCCGGACGAGGGGGTCGACGTGGTACCCGAGACGGACCCTCCGGCCGTCGAGAGTTCGCCCGCGGAGCTGCCCGCGGCTGCTTCCCGGGGTGACACCGAGGCTCCCGTCGACCTCTCCGACCGGCGGATTCCCGTGCTCACGCTGGGCGTGGGGCTGGCTCTGGTGGGCCTCGGCATCGGCTTCCTCGGGGTGCGGATCCGCCGCCGCTGAGCGCGTCGAGGCGGCCCGGGTCCCCCTTGAGGGGGACCGCCGGCGTCCGCCTCAGGGCGCTTGTCGGCGTCGACTTACTCGGTATACATACTCGGTATGTCCATCCGCCACGGGCTTCTCGCCCTCCTCGAACGCGGCCCTCGCTACGGCTCCCAGCTCCGTACGGAGTTCGAGTCCCGCACCGGCTCCACCTGGCCGCTGAACGTGGGCCAGGTCTACACGACGCTCAGCCGGCTCGAACGCGACGGCATGGTCGTCCAGGACGGCGAGGACGCGGCCGGCCACGCGCTCTACGCGATCACCGACAGCGGTCGCGCCGAGCTGCGCAGCTGGTTCGAGAACCCGGTCGACCGCACCAGCCCGGCCCGTGACGAGCTGGCCATCAAACTGGCCATGGCCGTCGGGGCGCCCGGGGTCGACATCCGTGACGTCATCCAGTCCCAGCGCCGGCACACCGTGAAGGCCATGCAGGACTACACCCGGCTGAAGGCCCAGGCCCTCACCGCCGTCGAGAAGAGCGGCGCCCGGGAGCGGGACGACGTCGCCTGGCTGCTCGTCCTGGAGCAGCTGATCTTCCAGACCGAGGCCGAGGCGCGCTGGCTCGACCACTGCGAGTCGCGGCTGATCCGCCTCTCGTCGACCGCCGCGGCGACGGAGGCGGCCGAGGTGGCGAGGCCGGGGCCGGCCGGGGCGGGGGCGGGGGCCGCGGGAGCCGCGGGGGCCGCACCGGCGCCCCCCGTGCCGTCCGCGACTCACCACGGGTCCTGACCACCGGCCCCGGCCACCGGCCACCGGCCCCGGCCCCGCCGAACGGAACCACCCGAGCGGCCTGCACCACCCGAGCAGCCTGAACCACCGCGAACACCCGAACCACCCGAACCACCCGAACCACCCGACCAGACCCATACCGTACGCACGGCGCCGCCGACGGCCTCGCGTCCCGGCGAGGCACGGCCGTTCACCGGCGTACGCCCGAGGGGGAACCATGTCCACACAGCAGCAGCCCGTGCTGCGTCTGCAGAACCTGACCCGTGTCCACGGATCGGGTGCCACCGAGGTGCACGCCCTGCGTGGCATCGACCTCGACGTCCACCCCGGTGAACTCGTCGCCGTCATGGGCCCCTCGGGCTCCGGCAAGTCGACCCTGCTCACCATCGCCGGCGGCCTCGACACCCCCACCTCCGGCCAGGTCTTCGTCGAGGGCACCGATATCACCACGGCGGGCCGCAAGGAACTCGCCGCCCTGCGCCGCCGCAGCATCGGCTACGTCTTCCAGGACTACAACCTCATCCCGGCCCTCACCGCCGCCGAGAACGTCGCCCTGCCCCGCGAACTGGACGGCATATCCGCCCGCAAGGCGCGTGCCGAAGCCCTCGCCGCGCTCGCCGAGATGGACCTCGGCCACCTCGCCGACCGCTTCCCCGACGAGATGTCCGGCGGTCAGCAGCAGCGCGTGGCCATCGCCCGCGCCCTCGTCGGCGACCGCCGGCTCGTCCTCGCCGACGAGCCCACCGGCGCCCTCGACTCCGAGACCGGCGAGTCCGTGCTCGCCCTGCTGCGCTCCCGCTGCGACGCCGGCGCCGCCGGCGTCCTGGTCACCCACGAGCCGCGGTTCGCCGCCTGGGCCGACCGTGTCGTCTTCCTGCGGGACGGCGCCGTCGTCGATCAGACCGTACGCAGCGACGCCGACTCGCTCCTGACCGGCCGGGCGGCCCAGCGGTGACGACCTGGTTCCACTCCTGGCGGGCCGCGGTCCGCATCGCCCGCCGCGACGCCTGGCGCTCCAAGGGCCGCAGCTTCCTCGTCCTCGCCATGATCGCCCTGCCGATCCTGGGCGTGAGCGCCTTCGACCTGACCCTGCGCAGCGCCGAACTCAGCCCCGAGCAGCGGATGGAGCGCACGATCGGTGCCGCCGACGCCCGCTTCTCCGACGCCCGGATGGACGGCGTGGCCATCCTCCAGGACCCCCAGGGCGAGCAGTACACCCCGGTCGAGGACTACGACACCCCGGGCAAGTCCTGGCCCGACGGCCCGACCGACGTCACCAAGGTCATCCCGTCCGGCTCGACGGTGCTGCCCGACAGCAGGGGCAGCGCCAAGCTGACCACCGCGCACGGTCTGCTCCAGGCCGAGGTCCGGGAACTGGCCGCCGCCGATCCCGTCGCCCGCGGCATCATGCGCCTCCAGGAAGGCCGCTTCCCGGAGAAGAACGACGAGATCGCCGCGACCACCCGGTTCCTGGAGAGCAGCGGCCTGTCCGTCGGCTCCACCCTCACCGCCCGCGGCTTCGACCGCACCTATGTGATCAGCGGCTCGTACGAGCTGCCCAACGACCTGACGGCACAGCAGGTCAACGCCCTGCCCGGCGCGTTCCTCGCGCCGTACGCCAAGGCCGTCGAGAAGGCCGGACTGCCGGCGCCCGACGTCTCCACCACCTACCTGGTGAAGAAGTCCGGTGGTTTCACGTGGAACACGGTCCAGGAGATCAACGCCAAGGGCGTCCTGGTCACCTCGCGCGCCGTGGCCCTCGACCCGCCCGCCCGCTCCGAGGTACCGCTCTACCAGAAGGAGGGCTGGGGCGACTACGAGAGCAGCGGGGCCGCCGACGCCGCCGCGCTCGCCGCCGTGGGCACGGTGGTCGGCCTGGCGATGCTGGAGATCTGCCTGCTCGCCGGCCCGGCCTTCGCCGTCGGTGCCCGCCGATCCCGCCGCCAGCTGGGCCTGGTCGGCGCCAACGGCGGGGCCCGCAGCCACATCCGGGCCATCGTGCTGAGCGGCGGCCTCGTCATCGGCGTCGCCGCCGCCGTGGTCGGCACGGTCCTCGCCCTGATCCTGACCTTCGCCCTCCGGCCGCTCCTGGAGGACTACATGGGCCAGCGGTTCGGCGGTTTCACCGTCAAGCCGCTGGAACTGCTCGCCATCGCCGCGCTCGCCGTCCTCACCGGCCTGCTCTCCGCGATCGTCCCGGCCGTCACCGCCTCCCGGCAGACCGTCCTGGCCTCGCTCACCGGCCGCCGCGGCGTGCGCCGCAGCAACCGCGTCCTGCCGCTGATCGGCCTCGGCGCCGTCCTGCTCGGCGCGGTCATCGCCCTGTACGGCTCCGTCGTCTCCGACCAGTTCGTGCTGGTCGCCGGTGGCTCGGCCATCGCCGAGCTGGGCGTGGTCGCCATGACGCCCGCCCTGGTCGGCCTGTTCGGCCGGGCCGGCCGCTGGCTGCCGCTCTCGCCGCGCCTCGCCCTGCGCGACGCCGTCCGCAACCGGGGCCGTACGGCTCCCGCCGTCGCCGCCGTCCTGGCCGCCGTCGCGGGCACCGTCGCCGTCTCGACGTACGGCGCGAGCCACGAAGCCCAGAGCCGGGCCGAATACCGGGCGAGCCTGCCCCACGGCGCCGTCGCGGCGCTCGTCACCGAGGAAGGCGGCCGGGACGTCCCCGCGGTCCGTGACGCCGTGCAGCGGACGCTGCCCGTCGACGTCCGTGCCGACGTGTCCCGGATCGTCGTCGGCAAGCCCGGCTGCGCCCCGTACGGCGAGGGCGAGGGCTGCGGTCGCTTCGAGGTCCTCACCCCGCCGGCCAACGAGTGTCCGCTGTGGGCCCGCACCCCCGACGGTTCCGACCCGTCGGAGAAGTACACCAAGGAACAGCGGCGCGCGCTGGCCAAGGACTGGCGCTGTGTCTCCCACGACGGCGACGGCATCTACGTCGAGGGCGGACTGCTCATCGCCGACGCACCGCTCCTGAAGGTCCTCGGCATCGACGACCCCGGCGCGGCCAAGGCCCTCGCCGACGGAAAGCTCGTCAGCTTCCACAAGCCGGAGGTCGACCGGAACGGCACCGTCGGCATCAAGCTGATCACCGACATCAAGGCCGCCGACCGCGCCTCCGAGCAGAACAAGCCGGCACCGGGCGAGGTCAAGTCCTTCCCCGCCTACCAGGTGCCCGGCTCGCCGAACTCCTACGGCGTGCGCAGCGTGCTCAGCCCCGCCGCCGCCAAGGCCGCCGGACTGACCACCGTCCCGCTCGGCGCCTTCTTCACCACCGACCGGATGCCCGGCACCGAGGAACGGCAGAAGCTCGACGCCGAGATCGCCAAGCTCGGCAGCAACGTCGAGCTGACCGTGGAGCAGGGCTGGGTCAACGAGAGCGGACTGGTGCTGCTCGCGCTGGCCGTGTTCGCCGGCCTGGTCACGATCGGCGCGGCCGGCATCGCCACCGGTCTCGCCCAGGCCGACGCGGAGGCCGACCTCAAGACGCTCGCCGCGGTCGGCGCCCCGCCCCGGGTGCGCCGCACCCTGAGCGGCTTCCAGTGCGGTGTGGTCGCGGCGATGGGTGTGGTCCTCGGCTCGGCGGCCGGTGTCCTGCCCGCGGTCGGGCTGCGGCTCACCGAAGAGCGCGAACAGCTGCGCTTCTACCAGGAAGCCCTCGACAACGGCTGGAGCAGCGGCGACGCCCCGCCGTACGTGCCGGTCGTCGTCCCCTGGGAGACGCTCGCCGTCCTCCTGGTGGCCGTACCCCTCGGCGCCGCTCTGCTGGCGGCCCTGGTGACCCGCTCCCGCGGGGCGCTGGCCCGCCGCGCCGCGCACTGAGCCACCGTTGCCGGACCGTGCCCCTGGACGAGGGTGGATCACCCTCGTCCAGGGGCACACCGTGGGGGAAGGCATGTGTGCGAGAGAATGGCGGCATGGAGATGCCGAGGAATGACAGGTCGCAGGAGAGCCCCCAGGTCCTCATCGTGGGCCAGGACGGGATGGCGCTCGGCGGCACTCAGGGCGACGACGAATCCCGCGAGGTCCCGGTGACGGAAATGGTCGAGCAGCCTGCGAAGGTCATGCGCATCGGCAGCATGATCAAGCAGCTTCTGGAGGAGGTCAGGGCGGCACCTCTCGACGAGGCCAGCCGCGTACGGCTCAAGGAGATCCACGCCAGCTCGGTGAAGGAGCTGGAGGACGGGCTCGCCCCGGAGCTCGTGGAGGAACTGGAGCGGCTCTCCCTGCCGTTCACCGACGAGACCATTCCCTCCGAGGCGGAGCTGCGCATCGCGCAGGCCCAGTTGGTGGGCTGGCTGGAGGGACTCTTCCACGGCATCCAGACGGCCCTGTTCGCGCAGCAGATGGCCGCCCGTGCCCAGTTGGAGCAGATGCGCCGTGCGCTGCCCCCGGGCGCCGCGCACGACGATGACGACGACCAGGGCCCCGGCCGGGGTCGCGCGGTGGGCTCGGGGCCGTATCTGTAGGGGTTTCACGAGCTGAGGTACGGGCGAGGGCCCGGCACACGCGATCGGTTCGCGGTTGCCGGGCCCTCGGCCGTGTCCGGGCCCCTCTCCGGGGCGCCGGTCACTCCTGCGGTGCCAGCAGCAGCACCTTGCCGACGTGGCTGCTCGCCTCGACGGCCCGGTGGGCCTCGGCCGCGTCCGCCATCGCAACGGTGCGGTCCACGACCGGAGTCACCGTGCCCGCACTCACCAGCGGCCACACGTGCTCGCGGACCGCGGCGACCACCGCCGCCTTCTCGTTCAGGGGCCGCGAGCGCAGCGTGGTGGCCAGCACGGCGCCGCGCTTGGCCATCAGGGCGCCCAGGTTCAGCTCGCCCTTGACGCCGCCCTGGAGGCCGATCACGACCAGGCGGCCGCTGACGGCGAGGGCCTTGATGTTCCGGTCCAGGTACTTGGCCCCGACGATGTCGAGGATGACGTCCGCCCCGGCCCCGTCCGTCGCCTTGTGGAGCTCCTCGACGAAGTCCTGCTCGCGGTAGTCGATGAGGATGTCCGCGCCCAGCTCGGCGCAGCGCGCCAGCTTCTCGGGGCCGCCGGCCGTGACCGCCACCCGCGCGCCGACCGCCTTGGCCAGCTGGATCGCCATGGTGCCGATGCCGCTTCCGCCGCCGTGCACGAGCAGTGTCTCGCCCGGCCGCAGGTGCGCCAGCATGAAGACGTTCGACCAGACCGTGCACGCCACCTCGGGCAGTGCCGCGGCGGTCACCAGGTCCACGCCCTCCGGCCGCGGCAGCAGCTGGCCCACGGGCACGGCGACCTTCTGCGCGTAACCGCCGCCGACCAGCAGCGCGCACACCTCGTCGCCGACCGACCAGCCCGTGACGCCGGGGCCGAGCGCGACGATCCGGCCCGAACACTCCAGGCCGGGGTACGGGGAGCTGCCCGGCGGCGGGTCGTAGTGGCCCTGCCGCTGGAGCAGATCGGCACGGTTGACGGCGCTCGCCACCACCTCGACGAGAACCTCGCCCTCGGCGGGGACGGGGTCGGGCACCTCGGCCCAGACCAGCGCGTCGGGGCCGCCGGGTTCGGGAATCGTGATCGCATGCATGCCGGCGAGGCTACTCCTGGCCGGGCCCGGATCCACGGGCCCCGGGCCCGGATCCGGGCTAGTCGGCGGTGGGCGTGGTGAGCGGGGTGACGGGCGCGGCGCGCACGATCGTGATCACCCGGTCGGTCAGCTGGAGCGGGCTGGCGGCGGGATCGTCGTAACTGAGCAGTCGGTGGCCGCGCAGCACGCTCACCACCAGGTCGTCGGTCTCCCGCACGCTGCGGCCGGCCTCGGCCTTGGTCACCGGCCGTTCGACCAGGTCGAGGCCGGAGCCCTGCTGGATGAGGTCCTCCATCACGGTGCCCGCGCTCGGGCTGAGCACCGACAGACCGAGCAGCCGGCCGGCGGCGCTGGCGCTGGTGATCACGGCGTCGGCGCCGGACTGCCGCAGCAGCGGCGCGTTCTCCTCCTCGCGGACCGCGGCGACGATCTTCGCGCCGCGGTTGAGCTGGCGGGCCGTCAGGGTGACCAGCACGGCGGTGTCGTCGCGCTGGGTGGCGATGACGATCTGACGGGCCTTCTGCACCTCGGCGCGCAGCAGTACATCGCTACGGGTCGCGTCGCCGATCACGCCGACGAAGCCGTCGGAGTTGGCCGCCTCGATCACCTTGCTGGAGGGGTCGACGATGACGATCTGGTCCTTCCGCAGCCCCGTCGCGCACAGCGTCTGGATCGCCGAGCGCCCCTTGGTACCGAAGCCGACGATGACGGTGTGGTCGCGCAAGGTGGACCTCCAGCGGTTGAGTCGGAACTCCTCCCGGGTGCGCTCTGTGAGGACCTCGAGGGTGGTGCCGACCAGGATGATCAGAAACAGGACGCGCAGCGGCGTGACCAGCAGGATGTTCACCAGTCGCGCCGAATCGCTGTACGGGACGATGTCGCCGTAGCCGGTGGTGGAGAGGGTGACGGTCGCGTAGTAGACGCAGTCGAGGAAGTCGAGCGTCTCATTGGCGTTGTCGTGATACCCTCCCGGTCCAGGTAGACCAGGAGGACGGTCACGGTCATCACGCCCAAGGCCATCAGGATGCGCTTGGCCACCTGGCGGAGGGGGTTCTCGACCACGCGGCGGGGCAGCCGGATCCGGGAGGTCTCCAGCTTCTCGTCCGCCTGCCGGGCCATCACGTCTCGGCTGGGCAGTTTCACGTGAAACACACTCCTTCGTCCTCACCCTGATCCACCGGCCCAGCCTGATGCATCGGGTGCGCCTGATGCACCTGGGGTCGCTGATGCGCCTCCCCGGGGGCGGCCGACCAGGGAAGGGCGAGGACGTCCAGCGACTGGCCCGGTCGGGCCCCGCCGGGCGGGACCACCGCCATCCCGTCGGCGACGGCGATGCCACGGAGCATCGCCGGACCGTTGTAGTGCAGGGGCACGGCCTCGGCCCCGCGCCGGACGACCGGGACGAGCCGGGTGTCGTACGGGTGCCCCTGGATCTCCTCACGCACCTCCACGCGGTACGGCACGGAGACCGGCCGGCCGGCGAGGGCGCGCAGCAACGGCTCGGCGAGCGTGAGCAGCCCGGAGACGGCGGCCAGCGGATTGCCGGGCAGCCCGACGAGATGGCGCGGCGCGCGGGGGGTGGCGGGCCCTCCGGGGGCGTCGGTCGGGCCGGTGATGTCGGGGGCGGGGGCCGGGATGCCGGGAGCGGGGGTTCCGGGGGCCGGGTTGCCGGGGGCGGGGGTTCCGGGGGCCGGGTTGCCGGGGGCCGGGATGCCGGGGGCGGGGGTTCCGGGGGTGTCGGGGGTGGTCCCGGGGGCGGGGGCACTGGGGGTGGTCCCGGGGGCGGGGGCACTGGGGGTGGTCCCGGGGGCGTCGGCAGGGCCGAATTCCGCGAGGAGCATGGGGTGGCCGGGCCGGACCTTCACCCCGTCCACGAGCAGGGTCGCTCCCGCCTTGGCGAGCACCGGATGGACGTGGTCGACCGGCCCGGCCGCCGTACCGCCCGTGGTGACGACCACGTCGGCGGCGGAGCCGGTCACGGCCGCGTACAGCGCCTCGGCGTCGTCGCCGATCCGGCGGGTGCCGACGACCTCGGCGCCCAGCGCCCGCAGCCAGGGCCCGAGCAGGGGGCCGAGGGCGTCACGGATCAGCCCCTCGTGCGGGAGCCCCGAGGTGAGCAGTTCGTCGCCGAGGACCAGCACCTCCACCCGCGGGCACGGGCGCACGGTCAGCTCGTCGTACCCGGCCGCGGCGGCGAGCCCCAGCACGGCGGGTGTGACGGTGCTCCCGGCGGGCAGCAGCCGGTCGCCCGATCGGCACTCCTGGCCGCGAGGACGGATGTCCTGGCCGGGGACGACCTCCCGCCGGGCGTGCAGCTGACCGGCTGCGTCGGCCTGGGCGTGCTCGCTGCGGACGACGGCGGTCGCTCCGGACGGCACCCGGGCACCGGTGGCGATCCGTACCGCGTCGCCGTCGGCGAGCACCGAGGCGGCGGCGTGCCCGGCGAGGACGGATCCCCCGTGATCGATCCGCCAGGGGCCGGGGCCCGCGACCGCCCAGCCGTCCATGGCGGAGGTGTCGAAGGAGGGCAGGTCGGTGAGTGCGTGCAGCGGCTCGGCCAGTACCCGGCCGAGTGCCCGCCCCAGCGGGACCTGCTCCGACCGCCGGGCGGCGGCGGCCCGCGTCCCGGCCCGCGCGGCGACGGCCCGGGCCTCGGGCCAGGGCGTGGCGCGGTGGGCGTGGGCGCCGCCGGGCGCACGGTCCGTACCGCGCCGCCCGACGAGGGCGAGGGCGTCGTCCACGCCGTCGTCGGACACGGACTCCTCCACGGTCATCCGGCCCCGTCCTGCTCGGCGGCCCAGCGCTGGGCGAGCGCGGCGGCCTTCGCCGCGGCGTCGGCCACCGCCTGCGGGCCGCCGTCCGGCCCGGTCGTCCCGGCCGCCTTCGCCGCCGCGTATCCGACGAGGAACGTGGTCAGCGGCGCCGCGGGCCGCGCGACACCGTGCGCGGCATCGCGCGCGAGGTCGAGCAGCAGGGCGGTGTCGACGTCCAGGTCGATGCCCAGTTCGTCCTTGACTGCGGTGATCCATTCATCCAGCACGTTCCCATGCTCCCTGATCCGCGCACGGGCCGTGGCGATGTCCTCCCAGGTGTCGCAGTCGAATGCCGCCTCCCCGTCGGCCGCGCCGCCGACCCGGACATTGCGCAGGCCCGCCGTGACGGTCCGCAGCGGAGCCCCGTCGAGCCCTCCCCGCTCGGCGGCGACCCGCGCCAGCTCCCGCCACAACGCCCCGACCCGGTACGCGGCCACCAACGGCTGCTCCCGCCCGCCGGAATCGACGCCGACCGCCCCCTCGGCGCCCACCGCCGCCACCAGCGCCTCCACGAGCCGCCGTGCGGCCTCGGCACCGAAGAACGGCAGGTCAGCGGAGAGAACGAGCACGATGCCGTCGCCTGGCGGGACATCCGGCGCCATGCCGCCGGCGTCACCGTGCGACGACCCAGCGAGATGCGAGGGCTCGATCGAGTCCGCGTCCGTGTCCGAGTCCGGTTCGGCAGGGGGGAAGCCCACCACGTCACCGAAGGGAGGGGGCTCGGCCGCTGCCGCCGGGCCGCCGGCCGGCGCCCGGGCACCGGAGGGGCGGGGACCGAGCCCGCCGTCGGCCGCGTCCGGGTGGGGCGATCCGGTACGGAGCGCGGTCTCGGCGTCGCCGGTGGAGGCGGGCTGGGGGCGCGCGGAGGCGCCCGCCGGGGCGGGCCGGGGGCCGGCGGTGACGTCCGCCGGGGTGTCGCCGGCACCGCCGGCTCCGGGCGCCTCGGCGAGGCGGCGCAGGCCCGCGGCGAGCGCGGCGACGGGGCCGCCGCCGGGCGGGTCTTCTCGGGTCCACTCGACGGGGCGTGCGGTGGCCCGGGGAGCGGCGACGACGACGGTGCGGCGGGCGTCGCGGCAGCCCGCGAGGACCCGGTCGAGCAGGGGGCGCCCCCCGACCCGTACCCCGGGCTTGTCGGCCCCTCCGAGGCGCCGGGCGGCACCACCGGCGAGCACGATGGCGTCGTACGCGGTCGTCATCCCAGCAGTATGGTCCGTCCCTCCGAACGGCACCCCGGCCGGGCCGGTCCGTCTCACGGAGGGAGACACCTCACACACCCGGAGGGGCGAACGGCGGGTGCCCGGAAGGGGGGCGACCGGCGCCGAGGACCGGGAGTCCAGCGGTGCGAAGGCGCCGGTGCCGGACGATGGACCGGCGCCGAGGACCAGACGCCCGTCCGCCCGGGGGCGCGGGCACGGAAGGCGGCACGCCCCGAGGACCCGGGACCAGTCGCCGAGGACCAGTCGTCCAGCGGCCCAGAGGCACGGGTGCCGGAAAACCGGCCGCCCAGGACCAAATAGCCACCGCCGCCCGGAGGCGCCGGACGCCCGAATGACCGCCCGCCCGGTCGCCGCCCGCCCGGTCGCCGGGAGCCCGGTCGGATCGAACGTGTCCGGGACCCGGCGTGGGGTTGGGTCCCGGACGAGACCGCCAGGTGCCGCCGGGGCCCCGTGCCCCGGCCTGCGTCCGTCCCGGCGGAGTTCTGCCGAACCGGTCGGCGCCGTCGGGCGCCGCCGGCTCACAGGGTGCGCAGCAGCACCGCCGGGTTCTCGACGCAGTCCGCCACGTAGCGCAGGAAGCCGCCGGCCGTCCCGCCGTCGCAGACCCGGTGGTCGAAGGTGAGCGAGAGCTGCACCACCTGCCGTACCGCCAGTTCGCCCTGGTGCACCCACGGCTTGGGGACGATCCGCCCCACGCCGAGCATGGCCGCCTCGGGGTGGTTGATGATCGGCGTGGAGCCGTCGACCCCGAACACCCCGTAGTTGTTCAGGGTGAACGTGCCGCCGGTGAGGTCCGCCGGAGTCAGCGTCCCCTGCCGTGCCGACTCCGTGAGCCGGGCGAACTCGGCGGTCAGCGACTCGGCCGTGCGGCCGCCCGCGTCCTTGACCACGGGCACGACCAGACCGCGGTCGGTCTGCGCGGCGAAGCCGAGGTGCACGGAAGGCAGTCGCACGATCTCCCGCGCCGCCGTGTCCACCGTGGAGTTGAGCTCCGGGAATCGGGCCAGGGCGTGGGTGCAGATCCGGGCGAGCAGGGCGAGGACGGAGATCTTCGGTCCGCCCGCCGCGTTCATCGCCGCCCGCGCGGCCATGAGTTCGGTCGCGTCGGCGTCCACCCAGCAGGTGGCGTCCGGGATCTCCGTACGGCTGCGGGAGAGCTTGTCGGCGACGGCACCGCGCACACCGCGCAGCGGTACCCGCTCGCCGACGGCGGCCGAGGCGACGGCGGTCGAGGCGACGGCGGCCGTGGCGGCCGGTGCGGGGGCGGGCACGGCGGCGGGCCGCTCCCGCCCGGCGAGGGCCGCCTCCACGTCGGCGCGCAGGATCAGTCCGTCGGGTCCCGAGCCGCGGACCTGCCGCAGGTCGAGCCCCTTGTCCCGGGCCAGCTTGCGCACCAGCGGCGAGATGACGGGCACGGGCCCGACCGGCGCCGCCGGGGCGGCCGGAGGGGCCGCAGCGGGCGCGGCGGCGGTGACGGGCGTGGCAGCCGGCGTGTCGCGCCGCACCCGGCGCCGCCGGGCGGCGGGCCCGGCGGTGCCGTAGCCGACGAGCACGTTGCCGGAGTACTCCGAGGACACCGCGCTCTCCCCGGTCCCGGCGGACGCGGCGGACGCGGCGGCGGAGCCCTGTGCACCACCGCCGGAGGCGGCACCGGCGGAAGCGCCGTCGCCGTCCTCGGCACCGCCGACGGCGACCGTCAGGAGGGGAGCGCCGACGGGCAGTTCGGTGCCCTCGTCGCCGAAGCGGGCGGTGACCACCCCGCCGTAGGGGCAGGGCACCTCCACCATCGCCTTGGCCGTCTCGACCTCGACGACCGGCTGGTCGATGGCGACGACGTCGCCGACGTCGACGAGCCAGCGCACGATCTCGGCCTCGGTGAGACCTTCACCGAGGTCGGGCAGCTTGAATTCGAGCACCTGGGCCATCAGCTGCCCGCCTCCCACTGGAGACGGGCGACCGCGTCGAGGACCCGGTCCACACCCGGCAGATGGTGCCGCTCCAGCATCGGCGGCGGGTAGGGGATGTCGAAGCCCGCGACCCGCAGCACCGGGGCCTCCAGGTGGTGGAAGCAGCGCTCGGTGACCCGGGCGGCGATCTCCCCGCCGGGGCCGCCGAATCCGGCCGACTCGTGCACGACGACGGCCCGGCCGGTGCGCTTCACGGACGCGCAGACGGTCTCGTCGTCGAAGGGCACGAGCGAGCGCAGGTCGACGACCTCCAGGTCCCAGCCCTCCGCCTGGGCGGCCTCGGCGGCCTCCATGCAGACCGGCAGGGAGGGGCCGTAGGTGATGAGGGTGGCGCTGGTGCCGCGGCGGCGCACGACCGCCTTGCCGATCGGTTCGACGGCGGCCGGAGCCTCGGGCGACCAGTCGGACTTCGACCAGTACAGCCGCTTGGGTTCCAGGAAGACGACCGGGTCGTCGGAGGCGATGGCGGCGCGCAGCAGCCCGTAGGCGTCCTCGACGGTGGCGGGGGTGACGACGTGGAGGCCGGGCGTCGCCATGTAGTACGCCTCGGAGGAGTCGCTGTGGTGCTCGACTCCGCCGATGCCGCCGCCGTACGGCACGCGGACCGTGATCGGCATCGGCATCGTGCCCCGGGTGCGGTTGCGCATCCGGGAGACGTGGCTGATCAGCTGCTCGAAGGCCGGGTAGGCGAAGGCGTCGAACTGCATCTCCACGACCGGCCGGAGGCCGTACATGGCCATGCCGACGGCCGTGCCGAGGATGCCCGCCTCGGCCAGCGGCGTGTCGGTGCAGCGGTCCTCGCCGAACTCCTTGGCGAGGCCGTCGGTGACCCGGAAGACGCCGCCGAGGGTGCCGACGTCCTCTCCCATCACGTGGACGGTGGGGTCCTCGGCCATCGCGTCGCGCATGGCGCGCTGGAGTGCCTGCGCCATGGTGGCGGGCTTGGCGGCGGCCTTCGTGGCCGGCCGCGCGGTGGCGTGGGTGGTCATCCCGCCTCGCTCTCGGCGTCGAGCTCCGCCCGCAGCTGCGCCGCCTGCTCGCGCAGCTGCGCGGTCTTCTCGGCGTACACGTGGGCGAACAGGTCCATCGGGTCCAGAACGGGGTCGGCGTTCATCCGCTCGCGCAGCCGGGCCGCCATCGTCTCGGCTTCCTCGGCGGCCGTGCGGCGGCCGTCCTCGTCGAGCAGTCCGCGCTCGGTCAGCTCCCGCTCAAGGATCAGGATGGGGTCGTGCGCCCGCCAAATCTCGACCTCGGACTCGCCCCGGTAGCGGGTGGCGTCGTCGGCGTTGGTGTGGGCGTCGATGCGGTAGGTGACGGCCTCGACGAGGGTGGGGCCGCCGCCGCGCCGGGCGCGGGCCACGGCCTCGGTGAGCACCTGGTGGACGGCTACGGCGTCGTTCCCGTCGACGAGCCGGCCGGGCATTCCGTAGCCGACGGCCTTGTGGGCCAGGGAGGGGGCCGCGGTCTGCTTGGCGAGCGGCACGGAGATCGCAAAGCCGTTGTTCTGCACGAGGAAGACCACGGGGGCCTGCCACACGGCGGCGAAGTTCAGCGCCTCGTGGAAGTCGCCCTCGCTGGTGCCGCCGTCGCCGACCATGGCGAGCGCGACGACGTCGTCGCCCTTCAGGCGTGCGGCGTGCGCGAGGCCCACGGCGTGCGGGAGCTGGGTGGCGAGCGGAGTGCTCAGCGGCGCCACGCGGTGCTCGTGCGGGTCGTAGCCGGTGTGCCAGTCGCCGCGCAGCAGGGTCAGGGCCTGTACGGGGTCGACGCCACGGGCGACGGCCGCCAGGGTGTCGCGGTAGGAGGGGAAGAGCCAGTCCCGCTCCTCCAGGGCCAGCGCCGCGGCGACCTCGCAGGCCTCCTGGCCGGTCGTGGAGGGGTAGACGGCGAGCCGGCCCTGCTTCGTGAGGGCGGTCGCCTGCGCGTTGTACCGACGGCCCCGTACGAGCTCCCGGTAGAGCCGGCGCAGCAGCTCCGGGTCGGCGTCGGCCACGGCGTCCGTGCCGAGCACGCGCAGCGGCTCGGACTCCGGCAGCAGCGGGGCGGGATCGGTGCGCGGCTGCCATGCCGGGGGCGGAGTGGGCCGGTAGGCACGGGCGGCACCGGGGGGCTCTTGGACTGTCGAACTGCGCTGTTGCAACGAGTCCACCTCCTCGTGGGAGCGGGCATAAGACCCGAAGGCGGGTGGCGCGGAATGTGGCGCGCCTCACCTACCGATTGTTCGGTCGTGGAGGCATTTTGGCTACAGGCACCTCCAGCCTGTGGACAAACGGTTCTCCACAGCTTGGGATGGAGGCAGGTCGTCCACGGGAGAGAGGCGGGGGGACATGGCGGATGAACAAATGGCCGACGTCGAGGAGCAGGCGGACACCGAGCTGTTGAACGCGCCCCTGAACGCGCCCCCGGGCGCCACCGTCCCCGCGGGGTCGCCGACCGGCCCTGCCATGGTCCCGCCGATGCCGCCGGCCCGCCCGCTGGACGCCATCGACCGTGACATCCTGCGGCTGCTCCAGGCCGACGGCCGGGCCTCGGTGCGCTCGGTGGCCGAGCGGGTCCACGTGTCGCGCGCCAACGCGTACGCGCGGATCAACCGGCTCATCGACGACGGGGTGATCCGGGGCTTCGGCGCCCGCGTCAACCACGAGCGCGCGGGCCACGGCGCCTCCGCCTACATCACGCTCAAGATCGTCCAGAACTCGTGGCGCACCGTGCGCGAACAGCTCCAGGCCCTTCCGGGCGCCGCGCACATCGCCCTGGTCAGTGGCGACTTCGACGTCCTGCTGCTGGTCCACACCCCCGACAACCGGACCCTGCGCGAGCTGGTCCTGACCCGGCTCCAGTCCATTCCCGAGGTGCTGTCGACCCGCACCCTGCTGGTCTTCGAGGAGACCGACCTCGACCCGGACCCGGACCGCCGCGTCTGACCGGGGAGGACGAGGAGCCCGGCCGGGGTCACCCCGGCCGGGCTCCTCGTCCCGACGCGTCTTCGGCGCCCCGGTCAGCGGGCCGTACGCAGCCCGTCGAAGGCGAGGTGGACGACGGTGTCCGCCAGCTGGTCCCGGTCCGTCGTGGCGTCGGGGTGCGGCCGGTACCACTCCACCAGCGAGTTGATCATGCCGAAGAGCAGCCGGGTGGCGAGCCGGATGTCCACGTCCGCCCGCAGGTCCCCGTCGGCCGCCGCGGCCTTCAGGAGATCGGCCACCCGGTGGTCGAACTCGCGGCGCCGCTCCAGCGCCCACCGCTCGGTGGTCGTGTTGCCCCGCACGCGCAGCAGCAGCGTCACGTACGGCAGTTCGGCGATCAGCACGTCGACGGTGCGCCGGGTCACGTACTCGACCCGTTCGATCGCCCGGCCCCGCCCGGCGGCCGGCTCGTCCAGGATCGCGAAGAGCCCGTCGAGCGCCCGGCTGACGGCCCGCCGCAGCAGCTCCTCCTTGCCGGACACGTGGTGGTAGATCGACGACTTGGAGATCCCCGCCGCCTTGGACAGGTGCTCCATGGAGGTGCCGTCGTAGCCGCGCTCGTTGAAGACCCGGACGGCCACCTGGAGCAGCGTCTCGGGGGTGTAGGTGTCGCGTCGCGCGGTGGTCATCTGCTCTCCTCGGCCGGCTCGGCATAGCCCCGGCGCGCGAGGGCGACGCTCGGCGCGTATCGCCCGGTCGGGTACCGCTTGTGCATCTGGATCAGCAGGGAGCAGGCGCGCCGGAACCCGATTCTCGCCCCCCACTCCAGGGGACCGGCCGGGTAGTTGACCCCGAGCCGCATCGCGGTGTCGACGTCCTCCGCGGTGGCGACGCCCCGTTCGACGGCGTCGGCCGCCAGGTCCACCAGCATCGCGACCGTACGGGCCACGATCATGCCGGGTACGTCCCCGATGACGGAGACCTGCTTGCCGAGCGCCTGGAAGAGACCCACCGCCTCGTCGAGTGCCTCGGCCGGGATGCCCTCACGGGCCGAGAGGACGATCCGGCCCGCCGCCGCGTAGTCGAGCGCCAGGTCGAAGTGGACGATCTTCTCCTGGGGGCGTTCGAAGGAGGTCCGCCCGTCCGCGAGGCGGAGCAGGGCGCCGCTCGGCAGCTCGATTCCGCCGGTCTCGCCCTCCTCCCGCACGACCGTGATCCCGGCCTCCTCGACGAGCCCGACCAGCTGCTCGGCCGGACCGAGGCCGCCGCGGACGGTGATCCGCTCGGGGGCCTTCGCCGGGGCCGCGGTGTGCGGCTCGGGCCGTCCGGCGCCTTCGGCGTACGAGAACCAGCCGTGCCCCGACTTGCGGCCGAGCCGTCCGGACTCGACGAGCCGGCGCTGCGCGAGCGACGGCGTGAACTTGGGGTCCTGGTGGAAGGAGTCCCACACGGACCGGGTGACGGCCTCGTTGACGTCCTGGCCGATCAGGTCGGTCAGCTCGAAGGGGCCCATCCGGAACCCGCCGGACTCGCGCAGGGCCGCGTCGATCGTCGCGGGGTCGGCGACGCCCTCCTCGTGGACCCGCAGCGCCTCCGCGTAGAAGGGGCGGGCGATCCGGTTCACGATGAAGCCGGGGGTGTCGGTGCAGCGCACCGGCGTCTTGCCCCAGCGCCTCGCCGTCTCGTACGCGCGCGTGGCGGTCGCCGGGTCGGTGGCGAAGCCGCTGACGACCTCGACCAGCGGCAGCAGCGGCGCCGGATTGAAGAAGTGCAGACCGACGAACCGGCCGGGGAGCCGCAGTCCGCCCGCGATGGCGGTGACGGACAGCGAGGACGTGTTGGTGGCGAGCACGGCGTCCGCGCCGACGACGTCTTCCAGGTCCGCGAACAGCCGCTGCTTGACGTCGAGCCGTTCGACGATCGCCTCGACGACCAGGGCGGCGCCGGCAAGCTCGGCGAGCGCGTCCGCCGCGTGCAGCCGGGCCAGCGCGGCGTCCCGCTCCGCCGCGTCCAGCCGGCCCTTCTCGACGAGCCGGTCCAGGCGGCCCCCGACGGCCGCCACGGCCTCGGCCGCCCGGCCGGGCGCGCTGTCGTAGAGGCGCACGGGGTGGCCCGCGAGCAGGGCGACCTGGGCGATCCCCTGGCCCATGGTGCCCGTGCCGACGACGGCGACGGCGCGGCTCGGATCCACGGGCCCGGCCGCGTCGGCCGACGGCTCGTCGCTCCCCGGGCGGACGTTGGCGTTGGCGGTCATAGGAGTGATCCTCCCCGATGGGTTTTCCACAGGATCGACGGACCCCCTTGTCCCGACCGATCGTTCGGTTACTCTAACTCCGTACGCGTCTCCCTGCCCAGCTCGACGAGGAGTTGGTCCATCCATGGCCACCGCTCAGCTGACCACCGACCGTCTGGCCGAGAAGCACCGGTCCACACTCGATCAGGCCCTCGCCACGATCCGCACCCGCGCCTACTGGTCCCCGCACCCGGAGCACCCGAAGGCCTACGGGGAGAACGGGTCGCTGGACGCCGCGGCCGGCCTCGCCGCCTATCAGGACCTGCTCGGCAAGCGCTTCGAGCTCGACCAGCCCGGCACCGACGGCTGGACCGGCGGCGAGACCTCGCCGTACGGCCCGGCGCTCGGCGTCGAGTATCCGCACGCCGACATCGACGTGCTGCTGCCCGCCATGCGCGCCGGCACGGCCGCGTGGCGTGACGCCGGGCCCGAGGCCCGCGCCCTGGTGTGCCTGGAGATCCTCGCCCGGATCTCCGCCCGCACCCACGAGTTCGCGCACGCGGTCATGCACACGAGCGGCCAGGCGTTCATGATGGCCTTCCAGGCCGGCGGCCCGCACGCCCAGGACCGTGGCCTGGAGGCCGTGGCGTACGCGTACGAGGAGCAGACCCGCACCCCGGCCGGCCTCACGGCCTGGTCCAAGCCGCAGGGCAAGCGGGACCCGCTGGAGCTCAGCAAGGAGTTCACGCCGGTCGGCCGCGGCATCGGCCTGGTCATCGGCTGCAACACCTTCCCGACGTGGAACGGCTACCCGGGCCTGTTCGCCTCCCTCGCCACGGGCAACCCGGTGCTGGTCAAGCCGCACCCGCGCGCCGTCCTGCCGCTGGCCCTCACGGTCCGCGTCGCCCGCGAGGTCCTCGCCGAGGCCGGCTTCGACCCCAACCTGGTGGCGCTGGCCGTCGAGCGTCCCGGCGAGGGCATCGCCAAGACCCTGGCCGTCCGCCCCGAGATCCGGATCATCGACTACACGGGCTCGACCGCCTTCGGCGACTGGCTGGAGGCCAACGCCCGCCAGGCGCAGGTCTACACCGAGAAGGCGGGCGTCAACACGGTCGTCGTCGACTCCACCGACGACTACAAGGGCATGCTCTCCAACCTGGCGTTCTCCCTGTCCCTGTACAGCGGCCAGATGTGCACCACCCCGCAGAACCTGCTGATCCCCCGCGACGGCATCACCACCGACCAGGGCCCGAAGTCGTACGACGAGGTGGTCGCCGACCTCGCCGCCGCGGTCGGCGGCCTGCTCGGCGACGACGCCAGGGCCAACGCGCTGCTCGGCGCGCTGGTCAACCCGGACGTCAAGGCCCGCCTGGAGGCCGCGGCGGCGCTGGGCGAGGTGGCGCTCGCCTCCCGCGAGGTCGTGAACCCGGAGTTCCCGGACGCCGTGGTGCGCACCCCGGTCATCGTGAAGCTCGACGGCTCCAAGCCGGACTCCGAGGCCGCCTACTTCTCCGAGTGCTTCGGCCCGGTCTCCTTCGCCGTCCAGGTCGACTCGACCGCCGACGCCCTGGAGCTGCTGCGCCGCACGGTCCGCGAGAAGGGCGCCATGACGATCGGTGCCTACACGACCTCCGCCGAGACCGAGCGCGCGATCGAGGAGGTCTGCCTGGAGGAGTCGGCGCAGCTCTCGCTGAACCTCACCGGCGGTGTCTACGTCAACCAGACCGCCGCCTTCTCCGACTTCCACGGCTCGGGCGGCAACCCCGCCGCCAACGCCGCCCTGTGCGACGGAGCCTTCGTCTCCAACCGCTTCCGCGTGGTGGAGATCCGCCGCCAGGCCTGACGCCGAGCCCACCGGAGAGGCCGGCCCGGCCCATCGGTCGGGGGCGGGGAGAACAACGCCCCGCCCCCGCTGCGTCAGTCGATCTCCGCGTACCGCTGCACCCACGCGTGCATCGCGATCGCCGCGGCCGCCCCCGCGTTGATCGACCGCGTGGAACCGAACTGGGCGATGGAGCAGACCATCTCGGCCCGCGCCCGCGCCTCCTCCGTGAGGCCGGGGCCTTCCTGGCCGAACAGCAGCACACACCGCCGCGGCAGCACGGTCCGCTCCAGCGGCACGGCGCCCGGCAGGTTGTCGATGCCGATGATCGGCAGGTCCTCGGCCGCCGCCCAGGCGGTCAGCGCCTCGGTGTCCGGGTGGTGGCGTACGTGCTGGTAGCGATCGGTGACCATCGCCCCGCGCCGGTTCCAGCGCCGCCGGCCCACGATGTGGATCTCCTTCGCCAGGAAGGCGTTGGCCGTCCGCACCACCGACCCGATGTTGAAGTCGTGGCTCCAGTTCTCCACCGCCACGTGGAAGTCGTGGCGCCGGGTGTCCAGGTCCGCCACGATCGCCTCGCGCGTCCAGTACCGGTAGCGGTCCACGACGTTGCGCCGGTCGCCGCCGGCCAGCAGTTCCGGGTCGTACTGCTCGCCCCGAGGCCACGGCCGCGGATGCGGCCCGACGCCGACCTCGGGGCCGTACGCCTCGTCGTACTGGATCGGCTCGCCGTCCTGGACCGGCACGGCCTGTTCTTCGGTGGTGCTCACCCGACGAGGGTACGGGGACTGTGCTCGTCACCCGAACGGCTCCGCTCCGGCGGCACCGCCTCGGCCCGCGGCCTGCGCAGCACCCGGTCGCGGCCGCGCGCCGTCCGCGCGCCCAGCCACACCAGGAACGCCGTCGGCAGGAAGACCGCGTCCGCGGCGATCATCGCGAGCGAGAAGAACGGCAGGCCGAGCAGCACGGCGATGCCGGCGTGCTCCAGCATCATCGCCGCGAGCAGGACGTTCTTGACCTTGCGGTTGAAGAGGGTGAAGGGGAAGGCGACCTGCACCATCACGGTGCCGTAGGTCAGCAGCAGCACGATCAGCCCGCTCGCGCCCAGGAGGTCGGAGAGGGCGGGCCAGGGCGAGAAGTAGTCGAGCTGGAGCGGGTAGTACAGCGCGGTGCCGTCCTGCCAGCGCGAGCCCTGGACCTTGTACCAGCCGGCCGTGGCGTAGATCAGGCAGACCTCGGCCATGATCACGACGAGGGTGGCGTTGTGGGCGAGGTTGGCCACCACGTCGAGAAGCGTGCGCGGCTCCTCGGGGGCGTAGCGGCTCACCAGCCACCACAGGCCCTGCCCCAGCCACAGCACCCACAGCAGCACCAGCAGCCACCACTCGCCGGTGGTGCCGGAGAAGAAGGTGGCGGCCATCAGGAAGCCGCCGAGGACGGTCCACAGCAGGGGCCCCGCGGCCCCGCCGTCGCGGCCGCGCGCGGCGCGCCGGGCGTCGAGCGACCAGACCTGCGCGCAGCGGGTGAGGACGAGGTAGAGCGCCATCAGGTGGATGACGTTGTCGCCTCCGTCGCCCATGAAGATGGAGCGGTTCTGCAGCGAGAGCACTCCGGCCATGAAGACCACCGAGACGGCCCGGGTGTGCCAGCCGAGCAGCATCAGGAGGGCGGAGAGCACCGCGAGGCCGTAGACGATCTCGAACCAGAGCCGGCCGTCCGACCACATGAGCACCGTGAAGGCGTTGTTGTCGGTGATGAGCCGGTGGCCCATCTCCCAGGACCAGGGGCCGTCGGGGCCGTACAGCTCCAGCCGGTGGGGCCACTCGCGGAGCAGGAACAGCAGCCAGGTGAAGGAGAAGCCGATGCGGACGATCGCGGTCTGGTAGGGGCCAAGGGCGTTCGCCGTGACCTTCTGCACGGCGGCGGCGAGCCGCCGGTCGAAGGGCACGCGGGGCCGCTCGGCGGCGGGTGTGCGGCTCATCGGTCGGCCTCCGTACGGGTTCCGGCACCGGCGGGGCGGTCGGCGGGGGTGATCCGCCACCAGGGCGCGGTGCGGAAGACGGGGGCCGTGTCGGCCTTCTCGTTGCTCCAGGCGGGGGCGGGGACACCCCGGGTGGCCGAACGCAGCTGGATCTTCTGCACGGTGCCGCCGAGCGCCCGCTCGTCGAGGCGCAGGAGCACGATCCGCCGCATGTACTCCGCGGAGAGCTCGCCGCGCAGCCCGTTGGGGCGGTGGTCGTCGGTGTGCGAGTTGAGGTAGAAGTCCCAAGCCCGGCGCAGCTCGTTCTGCGCGGTGTGGCTGGGCAGGAAGCTGCCGCGGATCCGCGCCGTGTCCTGGGCGGACAGGTCGATCCACCCGGTGGTGGTGCGGCCGCCGTCCGCGCCGGTGATCTCGGCGCGGACCTCGACGGAGATGTTCTGCTGGAGCGGGTTGGGCGCGAAGAGCTTCCAGTTCTGCTCGAACTCCGGGTAGACCCATTCGTCGACGGCCTCGCCGTGCTGCTTGGTCAGCGTGTTCGAGGGCGCCACGTGCAGGAAGACCATCGCGAGGTGGACGCAGGCGAAGACGCCGAGGACGGCGAGGGCGACGGCCGCGACCACCTGGTACGGCATGGACAGCGCCGCGATGCCGGTCCTCGGCCCTTCCGCCACCCGTTCGGGCGAACCGCCCGGATCGGACCCGCCCGGGCCCCCGTCGTCGTACGAGTCCATCCCGCCCCGCTCCCGCTCATACCTCAGCAGTTATCCACAGGGTTGACACCATACGGGCCGCCGAACGACCATTGAAGTCATTCAACCGAACGATCGGTCGGTAGGGGGTCCGATGACCGCAGGTACGGCAGAGACGACGACAGCGACAGCGGGGACGGAGGCGCCCCAGGCCGCACTCGAAGCGGTGTTCGACGCCGCCGTCGCCGCCGACGAGCGCATCGAGCCCCGCGACTGGATGCCCGACGCCTACCGGGCGGGCCTGATCCGCCAGATCGCCCAGCACGCCCACTCCGAGATCATCGGCATGCAGCCCGAGGCGAACTGGATCACCCGCGCCCCCAGCCTGCGGCGCAAGGCGATCCTCATGGCCAAGGTCCAGGACGAGGCAGGCCACGGCCTGTATCTGTACAGCGCGGCCGAGACCCTCGGCGCCAGCCGCGACGAGCTCCTCGACAAGCTCCACTCCGGCCGCCAGAAGTACTCGTCGATCTTCAACTACCCGACGCTGACCTGGGCCGACGTCGGCGCCATCGGCTGGCTCGTCGACGGCGCCGCCATCACCAACCAGGTCCCCCTCTGCCGCTGCTCCTACGGGCCCTACGCCCGCGCGATGGTCCGCGTGTGCAAGGAGGAGTCCTTCCACCAGCGCCAGGGGTACGAGGCACTGCTCGCCCTCTCCCGCGGCACCGAGGCCCAGCACGCCATGGCCCAGGACGCGGTGAACCGCTGGTGGTGGCCGTCGCTGATGATGTTCGGCCCGCCGGACGACGAGTCCACCCACTCCGCCCAGGCGATGGCGTGGAAGATCAAGCGGCACTCCAACGACGAACTGCGCCAGCGCTTCGTCGACATCGCCGTCCCCCAGGCCGAGAGCCTCGGCCTCACCCTCCCCGACCCCGACCTCAAGTGGAACGAGGAGCGCGGGCACTACGACTTCGGCCCCATCGACTGGGCCGAGTTCTGGGACGTCCTCAAGGGCAACGGCCCGTGCAACGAGCAGCGACTCAACAAGCGCCGCCAGGCCCACGAGGACGGCGCCTGGGTCAGGGACGCCGCCGCGGCATACGCCCAGAAGCACCAGCAGCACACCGGACACCAGGCCGAAGACCATGCCGGACACGAGCCCGGCCACGACACCGGCCGCACGGCCGGACAGCACACGGACGGGGAGGCACGCGCATGACCACCGACGGATGGCCGCTGTGGGAGGTGTTCGTGCGCTCGCGCCGCGGACTGTCCCACACCCACGCCGGCAGCCTGCACGCCCCCGACGCCGAGATGGCCCTGCGCAACGCCCGCGACCTCTACACCCGGCGCAGCGAAGGCGTGTCCCTCTGGGTCGTCCCCTCCACCGCGATCACCGCCTCCTCGCCCGACGAGAAGGACCCCTTCTTCGAACCCTCCGCGGACAAGCCCTACCGCCACCCGACCTTCTACGAGATCCCGGACGGGGTGAAGCACCTGTGACCAGCCAGACCACCACCGTCCCGGCCGCGACACTCGCCCTCGGCGACGACGCCCTCGTCCTCGCCCAGCGCCTGGGGGAGTGGGCCGGCAGCGCCCCCGTCCTCGAAGAAGAAGTCGCCCTCGCCAACATCGCACTCGACCTCCTCGGCCAGGCCCGCGTCCTGCTCTCCCTCGTCGGCGACGAGGACGAACTCGCCTACCTCCGTGAGGAACGCGCCTTCCGCAACTGCCAGCTCGTCGAACAGCCCAACGGCGACTTCGCCCACACCATCGCCCGCCAGCTCTACTTCTCCACCTACCAGCGGCTCCTGTACGGGCGGCTCGCCGCCACCGACGGCCCACTGGCCGGGCTCGCCGCCAAGGCCGTCAAGGAAGTCGCCTACCACCAGGACCACGCCGAGCACTGGACCCTGCGCCTCGGCGACGGCACCGACGAGAGCCACCAGCGGATGCAGCAGGCCTGCGACGCCCTGTGGCGCTACACCGGCGAGCTGTTCCAGCCCCTCGACGGCCTGGACCTCGACACCGAGGCCATGGAGCGCGCCTGGCTCGACTCCGTCACCACCGTCCTCGAAAAGGCCACCCTCACCGTCCCCTCCGGACCGCGCACCGGCGCCTGGAGCGCCGGCGCCGGCCGCCAGGGCCTCCACACCGAGTCCTTCGGCCGCATGCTCGCCGAGATGCAGCACCTGCACCGCAGCCACCCGGGGGCGTCATGGTGACCGGCACCCCGGCCACCACGGCCCCCACCCCGCTCGAAGAGGAACTGGCCCGGATCGCCGGCGCCGTCCCCGACCCCGAGCTGCCCGTCCTCACCCTCGCCGAACTCGGCGTCCTCCGCGGCGTCCACGTCCACGGCCCCGGCCGCGTGGAGGTCGAGCTCACCCCCACCTACACCGGCTGCCCGGCCATCGAGGCGATGTCCTCCGACATCGAGCACGCCCTGCACGAGCACGGCGTGCCCGAGGTCTCCGTCGTCACCGTCCTCAGCCCCGCCTGGTCGACGGACGACATCACCGAGGAAGGGCGCCGCAAACTCGCCGAGTTCGGCATCGCCCCGCCCCGCCCCCAGGGCCCCGCCGGCGGACCGGTCCCGCTCACCCTGGCGATCCGATGCCCCCACTGCGGCTCCACCGACACCGAACTCCTCAGCCGCTTCTCCTCCACCGCGTGCAAGGCACTGCGCCGCTGCACCGCCTGCCGTGAACCGTTCGACCACTTCAAGGAGTTGTAGATGCCGTCCCCCAGCGCCGCACGGGCCGGGTTCCATCCGCTCCGCGTGAGCGAGGTCGAGCAGCTCACCGACGACTCCGTGGCCGTCACCTTCGCCGTCCCGCCGGAACTGCGCGACGCGTTCCGCCACACCCCCGGCCAGCACGTCGCCCTGCGCCGCACCGGACCGGACGGCACGGAGATCCGCCGCACGTACTCGATCTGCGCCCCCGCCGCAACCGAGGACGAGACACCCGTCCTGCGCGTCGGCATCCGCCTCGTCGACGGCGGCGAGTTCTCCACCTACGCCCTGAAAGAACTCGCCGTGGGCCACACCGTCGAGGTCATGGAGCCGACGGGCCGCTTCACCCTGACCCCGCGCCCCGGCCACTTCGCCGCCGTCGTCGGCGGCAGCGGCATCACCCCGGTCCTGTCGATGGCCGCCACCCTGCTCGCCCGCGAGCCCGAGGCCCGCTTCTGCCTCGTCCGCAGCGACCGCACCGCGGCCTCCACGATGTTCCTCGACGAGGTCGCCGACCTCAAGGACCGCTTCCCCGACCGCTTCCAGCTCGTCACCGTGCTCTCCCGCGAGGAACAGCAGGCCGGCCTCCCCTCCGGGCGCCTCGACCGCGAGCGGCTCACCACCCTGCTGCCGACGCTCCTCCCGGTCGGCGACATCGACGGCTGGTTCCTGTGCGGCCCCTTCGGCCTCGTGCAGAACGCCGAACAAGCTCTGCGCGAGCTCGGCGTCGACCGCGGACGCATCCACCAGGAGATCTTCCACGTCGACGACGGCTCCGCACCCGCCCCGGCCCAGACAGCCGACGCGCCCGCCCACGCCACGCTGACCGCCACCCTGCACGGCCGGTCCGGCAACTGGCCGGTCCAGCGGGGCGAGACGCTCCTGGAGACCGTGCTGCGCGCCCGGGCGGACGCCCCGTACGCCTGCAAGGGCGGAGTGTGCGGCACCTGCCGCGCCTTCCTCGTCTCCGGCGAGGTGCGCATGGACCGCAACTTCGCCCTGGAGCCCGAGGAGACCGACGCCGGCTACGTCCTGGCCTGCCAGTCCCACCCCGCCACACCAGAGGTCGAGCTCGACTTCGACCGCTGACCGGCCCGCCCGCCCATTCCCTTCCGGCAGCACCTGCTCTATCTTGACGGACCGTCAGATGACAGTGGGCGCCACCGGGAGGGACAGGACAGTGGACTTCACCTTCACCGAGGAACAGCACGCGGCCGCCGAAACGGCCAAGGCCGTCTTCGCCGACGTCCCACCCGACGCCGTACCCAGCCCCGCCCTCACCCAAGGCGCGGTCGACAACGACTTCGACCGCGCCCTCTGGACCCGGCTCGCCGACACCGACCTGCTCGGCCTCGTCCTCGACCCCACCCACGGCGGCGCGGGACTCGACGCCATCGCCCTCTGCCTCGTCCTGCGCGAATCAGCCCGCGCCCTCGCCCGGATCCCCCTCCTCGAAACCAGCGCGGTCGCCCTCACCCTCCAGCACCACGCCCCCGCCGAAACCACCGACGCCCTGCTCCCCCGCGTCGCCCGCGGCGAACTCGTCCTCACCGCCGCCTCCCACGGCCGCACCGGCCACGACCCGGCCCCCCTCGCCGTCACCGCCCACCGCGACAGCACCGGCTGGACCCTCGACGGCCACACCAGCACCGTCCCCTGGGCCCACCAGGCCGACCGCATCGCCGTCCCCGCGCACACCCCCGACGGCCGCACCGTCCTCGCCCTGCTGCCCCGCGACCACACCGGCCTCACCCTGGCCGACCAGTACGGCACCCACGGCGAACTCCTCGCCGCACTCCACCTCGACGACGTCCGCCTCGACCCCACCGACGTCATCGACACCGAAGGCGCCTGGGAAGAACTCCACGCACTGCTCACCACCGGCACCTGCGCCCTCGCCCTCGGCCTCGGCGAACAGGTCCTCACGATGACCAGCCGGTACACCGGCACACGCGAACAGTTCGGCCACCCCGTGGCCACCTTCCAGGCCGTCGCCGTCCAGGCAGCCGACCGCTACATCGACCTGCGCGCCATGGAGGTCACCCTCTGGCAGGCCGCCGGGCGGCTCAGCACCGCGGCCGACGGCCCACTCCCCGCCGCCGCGGACATCGCCGTCGCCAAGATCTGGGCATCAGAAGGCGTACGCCGCGTCGTCCAGACCGCCCAGCACCTCCACGGCGGCTTCGGCGCCGACACCGACTACCCCCTGCACCGCTACCACGCCTGGGCCAAGCACCTCGAACTCTCCCTCGGCCCCGCCGCCGCCCACGAGGAGGCACTCGGCGACCTGCTCGCCTCCCACCCCCTCGCCTGAGACGCTCCTTACAGCACGTACGCCGGGCTTCCGTCGTCCGTCACCATCGGACGCCCCGCGCCCTCCCACGCCAGCATTCCGCCGTCCACGTTCACCGCGTCGACGCCCTGCGCCACCAGGTACTGCGTGACCTGCGCCGACCGGCCACCCACCCGGCACATCACGAACGCCCGACGCCCCTCCGCCACGGCCTCGGTGACCTCACCGAACCGCGCCACGAACTCACTCATCGGAACGTGCAAAGCACCCTCGACGTGACCGGCCGCCCACTCGTCGTCCTCACGGACATCCAGCACCAGGGCATCGGCCGGCACCGAAGCCACGTCGACCGACGGCAGCGGGGCGAAATTCATGGACCAGGCCTCTCTCGGAAAACTCCGCGCCCCCTCGGGCGCACCACCATCGAACCTACTGCAACAAGCTTTCCCGCCTACGCCACGAGCGCCGCGAGCTCCGCCTCACGCTCACCGACCTGCGCGAGCAACTGCTCGGCGATCTCCTCCAGCAACCGGTCCGGATCATCCGGCGCCATCCGCAGCATCGCGCCGATCGCGCTCTCCTCCAGCTCCCGCGCGACCACCGACAGCATCTCCTTGCGGTGCGCCAGCCACTCCAGACGCGCGTACAGCTCCTCGGCCTCGCTCAGCCGCGACTCCGGCACCGGCCCGGCCGCCCACTCCTCGGACAGCTCCCGCAGCAGACCCTCGTCGCCACGGGCGTAGGCCGCGTTCACCCGCGTGATGAACTCATCGCGCCGCTTGCGCTCGTCCTCGTCCCGCGCGAGATCCGGATGCGCCTTGCGCGCCAGGTCCCGGTACAGCTTGCGGACCTCGTCGGACGGCCGCACCCGCTTCGGCGGCTGCACCGGCCGGTCCGTCAGCATCGCCGCCGCCTCCGCGGACAGGCCGTCGGAGTCGACCCAGTCGTGGAACAGCTCCTCCACCCCGGGCATCGGCATGACCGCGGCCCGCGCCTCCTGCGCCCGCCGCACGTCCTCCGGATCCCCGGTACGCGCCGCCCTGGCCTCCGCGATCTGCGCGTCCAGCTCGTCGAGACGCGCGTACATCGGGCCGAGCTTCTGATGGTGCAGGCGGGAGAAGTTCTCCACCTCGACCCGGAAGGTCTCCACCGCGATCTCGAACTCGATCAGGGCCTGCTCGGCCACCCGCACGGCCTGATCGAGCCGCGCCTCCGGCCGATCACCGTCGGACCGGTCGCCGTCGGACCGATCACGACCGGGTCGTGCGCCCTCAGGTCGTGCGCCCTCAGGCCGCTCGCCCTCGGGTCGCTCCTCGGACCCGTCACCCACGCCCTGGTCCACGCTCACGTCCACGCCCGTCCACGTCGTCGTTCCGGTTCGTCCCGTCCAGCCTACGGTCCCTGGGGGGCCTCCCCCCTCCCTCCCCCTCCCCCCTCCCCTCCCTCCCCGAGAACGTCGCATCGCACAGGACGGACGGCGCCCCGCTCGGCGGCTCGCCTCCGAGCCGCCTGCCGTCAGACGCCGAGCTCCGCCGCTATCCGTCCCGAGCGGATCGCCGACAGCAGGTCGGCGTGGTCCGCGGTGGTGCGGTCGGCGTAGGCGACGGCGAAGGCTGTTATGGCCTCGTCGAGCTCTTCGTTCTTTCCGCAGTAGCCGGCGATCAGCCGCGGGTCCGCGCTGTGGGCGTGGGCGCGGGCGAGCAGGGCGCCGGTCATGCGGCCGTAGTCGTCGAACTGGTCGGCGGTGAGGGCGGCCGGGTCGACGCTGCCCTTGCGGTTGCGGAACTGCCGGACCTGGAAGGGCCGCCCTTCCACGGTGGTCCAGCCGAGCAGCATGTCGCTGACCACCTGCATCCGCTTCTGCCCGAGCACCACGCGCCGTCCTTCGTGTCCGGTGTCGCTCGCGGTGAAGCCGATGGTGGCGAGGTGCGGCAGCAGCGCCGAGGGGCGGGCCTCCTTGACCTGGAGTATCAGCGGTTCGCCCCGGTGGTCGAGCAGCAGCACGACGTAGGAGCGGGTGCCGACGCTGCCGGTGCCGACGACGCGGAAGGCCACGTCGTGGACGGCGTACCGGGCGAGCAGCGGAAGCCGGTCCTCGGAGACGGTCTCCAGGTACGGGCCGAGGGAGGCGGCGACGGCGGCCGCCTCCGCGTCGGGGACGCGGCGCAGTACCGGTGGGGCGTCGACGAAGCGTCTGCCGCCGCCTTCGTCGGCGGGGACGGCTTCGGTGGAGCGCGCGGCGAAGCGGGCGCTGGTGTTGTTGCGCGCCTTGGCCGATACCCGTTCGAGGGTGCCTATGAGGTCGCGGGCGTCGGTGTGGGAGACGAGTTCCTCGTCGGCGATGGCGTTCCAGGCGTCGAGCGCGGGGAGTCTGGCGAGCAGGCGCATGGTGCGCCGGTAGGCGCCGACGGTGTCGAAGGCGGCGGCCCGGCAGGTGTCCTCATCGGCGCCGGCTTCGCGTCCGGCGAGGACGAGGGAGGTGGCGAGCCGCTTGAGGTCCCATTCCCAGGGCCCGACGACGGTCTCGTCGAAGTCGTTGAGGTCGATGACGAGCCCGCCGCGGGCGTCTCCGTAGAGGCCGAAGTTGGCGGCGTGGGCGTCGCCGCATATCTGGGTGGCGATGCCGGTGACGGGGGAGCCGGTGAGGTCGTGGGCCATGAGGCCGGCGGCGCCGCGGAGGAAGGCGAAGGGGCTGGCGGCCATCCTGCCGACCCTGATGGGGGTGAGGCCGGGTACGCGGCCGTGGTTGGACTCTTCGACCGCGCTGGGGGCGTCGGGCCGGTCCGCGGCCAGGTGGAGGGTGGCGTGGGCGGAGCGGGGGAGGTCCTGGCGGAGTTCCTTGCCTCGCTGTTTGGCGGTGGCGGCGGCTCCGTCGGCGGAGCGGCGGGCGAAGCCGGGGACGTGCGGCAGGCGGGCGGAGCCGCCGGTCGCGGACTGGTCGGCCGGGGAAGCGCCGGTGGCGGGCTTGTCTCCCGTGGCCGCGTCGGCCGTCCACGCGCCGGGCGTGGGCGCTCCGGCTGGGGACGCACCGGCTGGGGCCGGGCCGGCCGCGGGCCGGTCGGCCCATGTGTGGTCGCGCTGTCCTGGTACCGCCGTGCTGGTGTCGTCCATGGGACGCCCTCCCCCGCCGTTCACTGTCCTGTCGGCATCGGCTGTGTCGACTGGCCCTGACGGTACCGCCGGGTCCACGAGGCCGTCTGCCCCTGTGGACAACGGCCTGTGGACAACTCTGTTTCGGCAGGTCAGACGGCGACCGCTTCCTCCATCTCCTCCTCCATCTCCTGCTCCGTTTCCTGCCCGGCGCGGGCCGTGGCCCGCTCGTCGGTCCCGGGGGCGGGGTGGCGACGCGCTTCGGTGAGGCCGGCGGTGACGGTCAGGGCGATGCCGGCGAGGAGCCAGAGGGTGAGGACGAGGACGTTGCCGCCGAGGGCGTGGCCGTCGAAGTAGACGTGGCCGCGGACGCCTTCGACGAAGCCGGCGCCGTTCCAGAAGGCGTGCAAGGAGCCGAAGAAGCCGGGCTGGAGTTCGGGCCGGTAGATGCCACCGGAGCTGGTGAAGTTGAGCATCACGAACAGCACCATCACGCCGAGGGTGGTCCAGCGCTTGAGGAAGGTGTGGAGTCCGACGCCGATCAGCAGGATGCCGGCGCAGTACAGCCAGGAGAGGGCCCAGACGCCGCCGAGGCCGTGGTCGACGAGGTGGAAGAGGGGCCCGGCGAAGACGGTGCCGATGAGGCTGACGACGAGGGACATGCCGGCGGCGAGGAGGGCCCTGATGCGCATGGGCAGGACGGCTCCGGCGCCGCCGATGACCGCGACGGAGGCGTAGGAGCCGATGCTGAGGGCGACCAGGAGGAAGAAGATGCCCTGGCCGGTGGGGTCGCCGGAGGCGACGGGGGCGACGTCGGTGACCTTGAGCGGGTCGCCGCGGGTGGCGGCGACCTTGGTGAAGACCTTCTCGACGGCCATGGCGCTGGTGTCGGAGGAGGCGGAGGCGACGAGGAGTTCGGGGGTGCTGCTGTCCGCTGCGGGGATGTAGGCGCCGAAGCTGGACCGGTCGCGCAGGGCGGCGGTGGCGGCGGCGCGGTCGGGGACGGTGCGGACGTCGAGGGCGCCGGCGCCCTTGTCGTGGACGGTCTGCGCGAGGACCTGGGCCTGGGGTCCGGAGCCGACGATGTCGACGCGCAGGTCGTGGGGCTGGGGGGCGTGGAAGGCGCCGAGGTAGGCGAGGCCCATGCCGATGCACATCAGCAGCGGGGTGAGCAGGTGGCCGAGGACGTGGCGCAGTGCTCCCTTGGTGGTCGGTCCTTCGGGCACCGGAACCTCCATGGTTGGCTTTTACAACTAAATAACCGTTGTACTATACAACTGAAAGTGTGGGTCGGGCCAGCCGGCGTCCGGCCCCCGGCGACGAGGAGCGCACCATGAGCGAGGGCGGGCGGGAGACATCCCTCGACACCATCCAGCGGGAGCTGACGGCCTTCGCCCGCCGGGCACGGGCCGCCGCGGCCCGGCTGCATCCCGAGCTGCCGCTGGTCTCGTACACGCTCCTGGCCCACATCGACGACCGGCACGGCTGCCGGGCCACCGATCTCGCGGCCCACTACCTGCTGGACAAGTCGACGGTCAGCCGCCAGGTCGCCGCCCTGGAGAAGCTGGGCCTGGTCGAGCGGCGGCCCGACCCCGACGACCACCGGGTCCAGGTGCTGCACCCGACGGAGGCCGGGACCCAGGTCCTCGCCTCCACCCAGGCCAGCCGGCTCGCCGCGTACGAGGAACGCCTCAAGGACTGGTCGCCCGAGGACCTCGCCGCGTTCGCGTCCTATCTGCTCCGCTACAACGCGGCGGGTGACACCGACGCCCCCGCCGCCCCCGCGCGAAGCGCCCACGAGGAGCCCTGAACAGGAAAGAGGCCCCGGCGGCCTAGAGGCGGGCGTCCCGGGCCAGCAGCGCCGCCTGCACCCGGTTCTCGCAGTTCAGCTTGGCCAGGATCCGGCTCACATACGTCTTCACCGTGGCCTCGCTCATGTGCAGCCGCCGGCCGGCGTCGGCGTTGGAGAGCCCCTCGCCCAGCAGCGCGAGGACCTCGCGCTCACGCTCGCTGAGCGCGGTCAGCCGCCGCCTGGCCTCCTCCGCGCGCGCCGCCTCCCGGCCCGAGGCGAGCTGCTCCACCACATGCCGGGTGGCGGCGGGGGAGAGGTACGCGTCACCCGCGGCAGCGGCCCGCACGGCGCGGATCAGCTCGGCCGGCGCGGTGTCCTTCAGGAGGAACCCGGCTCCGCCGTGTTCGAGGGCGCGCAGCACGTTCTCCCGCTCGCCGAAGGTCGTCAGCACGATTACCTTGGTCATGGGTGCGGCCCGACGCAGCTCCGGCAGGGCGGACAGGCCGTCGAGCACGGGCATCTGGATGTCGAGCAGCACCACGTCGGCCGCGTGGGCGCGCGCCAGGTCGATGGCCTCGCGGCCGTTCACGGCCTCGGCGACGACCTCGATCTGCGGATCGGAGGTGAGGATCATCCGGATTCCGGCCCTGATCAACGGCTCGTCGTCGGCGATCACGACCCTGATCGGCCGCTCCGTCCCGAACGCGGTCCCCGCCGCCCCGCCCGCCTGCTGCTCGGCTGCCGCGCCGACCCCGGCCCCCGACCCGGCTCCCCCGCTGGTCCCCGACCCGGCCCCCGAACCGATTCCTGCCCCTGCCCCTGCCCCTGCTCCTGCTCCGGTCCCTGCCCCGAGCCCTGTCACAGCCACTCCCCACGGCTAGCGGTACGAGCGGGCCTGGTCCCAGGTCAGGGCCCGCCCCGGCGCCGGGCACGAGGGCCCTAGCGCACGACGTCGTACGACTTCTTCTCGATCAGCTTGCCGTCCTTGAAGCAGAACCGGAAAACGGGTTCCGAGTCGAGGCTGTCGCCCATCTCCGTGCTCATGAGCACCAGACACGTCGATCCCTCCGGCTCCGCGGGGCCCTTCCCGTGCAGTCCGGTCGTCGTGATGGTGTCGCCCGAAGGAAGTCGGTCCCGGACCTCCTTCTCGCTCTGACCGACCTTGACGGCGTCGTACTCGGCCGGGTCGATCATCCCCTTCGACATCGAGCCCATCAGGAAGTACAGGCCGAAGCCTCCCGCCACCAGCAGCAGGACGAGGGCCGCGAACGCGATCCCGCAGCCGAGCGCTATCCCGCCGCTCTTGCTCCTGCCCCTGCCCGCCTGCATCGCCATCGCCAGCTCCCGCTCGGTCACCGTCCAGTCGGACGGTCCGACTGCGACCCGACCACGGTGGCCTCCCGGACCCTTCTTCGACTGCTGCCGGAAGTCGTCAGCCGCATCGACGAAAGACGCGGCGTAGGGGACCGCCGGCGGGCCCCCGTACGGCACGGCACCGGAACCGGCTGACGCGTGCCCGGGCGAGGCGGGCACGGCAGGCACCCCCGACGCATGCGCCGCCGACGCGAGCACCGGCCCCCGCGCCGCCGCGCCCGCCACGCCCGCCGACGGATCCGCGTACACGTCCGCGTACGCGTCGGCGTACGGGTCCACGTACGGCGCGGCCTCCACCGCCCCGTACGGCAGGACTCCGGCGACCCGGAAGCCGCCGCCGTCGGCGGGGCCGGCGTGGACGATGCCGCCGACCAGGCGTGCCCGCTCGTGCAGGCCGGTCAGCCCCTGCCCGCCGCTGACGACCTCCGCGGGGCGCTCGGCCGTCTCCTCGTTCAGCACCTCGACCACGAAGGCGTCCGGCTCGTAGCGCACCTCCACGCTGATCGGGGCGCCCGGCGCGTGCTTGTACGCGTTCGTCAGGCCTTCCTGGACTATCCGGTACGCGGCGTGGTCGACGGCTGGCGCGAGCGCCCGGGGCTCGCCCCGTCGGGTCAGGCCGATCGCGGTCCCGGCGGACCGGGCCGCGTCGACGAGTCCCTCGATGCCGGCTGTCCCCCGCGCCGCCCGTCCCGTCTCGTCACCGGGCCGCCCCACCGGCCCGCCGGGCCCCTCGTCCGGGGCCTCGACGCCGTCGCGCAGGATGCCGACGACCTCCCGCAGCTCGTGCATGGCGTCCATGGAGGCGTTCCGCAGGACCGCCACCACCTCGCGCTGGCGATCGGTCAGATGGGGGTCCACCTCCAGGGCTCCGGTGTGCACGGAGATCAGCGCCAGTTGGTGGCCGAGGCTGTCGTGCATGTCCTGCGCGATCCGCTGGCGCTCGCGCATCCTGGCCTGACCCGCGATCATCGCCCGCTCGCGCAGCAGCTGCACGTTCCGCTCCTGGAGGGCGTGCAGCAGGGTCCTGCGCTGGGCCCAGTAGCGGTGGGCGAGCCCGGGTGCGAGCGTCGTCGCCAGGAAGTACAGCGTCGAGATGAACGTGACGGTCAGGATCCGGTGGCCGTCCCACATCTCGAGGACCGTGCCGGCCATGTTGAGGACGTACGCGGCGGTGCCCGCGGCCAGGGCGCGGCCCGCACCCGGGACGTAACGGCCCGCCGACCAGCCGACCAGGATCAGCAGCGCCAGGAAGCCCGGTACGAACGGTGCGAGGAACGAGGTGACGACGAGCGCGGTCACCGGCAGCCGACGCCGCAGCAGCGACAGCACGGCCGAGGCCACGGCGACGCCCGCGAGCGCCCAGCCCTCCCCGCCGAGGAGGTCCTCGGTGCCGGCGGCCAGCAGCGCCATGACGACGGCGAGCACCGCCTCGCCCGCGGTCCTGCGCCGCGACCACTGTCCCGGCACCGCGAACCAGCACCACCCGGCGCGGAGCCAGGCCCTGACGGTCCCGATCTTCGTAGGAGCTTCCACGCTCGCACGATAGGCGCCGCGCCCGACCGCCCGCCGTCCTCTTTCGTCGCGCCCCCGACCGACGAAGGTCGCACCGCTCGCACGGCCCGCGCCTCGGCGAACCCCGGGCCCCACCCGTCGCACGAGCACCATCACCCGCACCGCACCCGCAGCGCCGGCGCCACGCCCACCACCGACAACGCGGAAGCCCCGTAGGTCATTGACCTACGGGGCTTCCGTCTGGTGCGCGAGGGGGGAGTTGAACCCCCACGCCCTTTCGGGCACTGGAACCTGAATCCAGCGCGTCTGCCTATTCCGCCACCCGCGCATTGGGTGGTCTCCGGGCTCCTTCACCTTTCGGTGCGCTCGCCTGGCGACATCTGAAGATTAGCACGTCGCAGACGGTGGATTCACATCCGTTGTTTCGACCCCTCCGCGACGGAGGAGGAGAGAAGAGGAGCAGGGAGGGAAGAGGAACGGGAGCCGCAGCGACCGGCCGAAGCGGTGACGGGCGGGACCGGTGGCCGTGACAGCAGGATCGGAGCCAGGACGGCAGGACCGGAGGCCGGGACAGCAGGATCACCAGACCGCGAAGGACGAGATCGGAGACCGCGTCGGGCAAGATCGCAGACCACGACGGGCAGGACCGGAGGCCGGGACGGGCAAGATCGCAGACCACGACGGGCAGGACCGGAGGCCGGGACGGGTGAGAGGTGGCGCACGCGGCACTTCCGCTCGGTCCCCGGTGCGGGACACTGTCCACAGGCCGCCTCTACGATCCCGGGGGAAAGGCCCGCGGAAGGTCTGTGAGAGGTGACACTCGTCCACAGGGCAGAGAAGGGGAACCAGCCGATTTCCCGACGCGTGGATACGATCAGTAAGCAGTACCAGGACGACGACGAAGGAGGAGGTGCCCCATGGGAGTCCTGAAGCGGTTCGAGCAGCGACTTGAAGGTCTGGTCAACGGCACCTTCGCCAAGGTCTTCAAGTCCGAGGTCCAGCCCGTCGAGATCGCCGGCGCCCTCCAGCGCGAGTGCGACAACAACGCGACGATCTGGAACCGCGAGCGGACGGTCGTCCCCAACGACTTCATCGTGGAGCTGAGCGCGCCGGACTACGAGCGCCTCAGCCCCTACTCGGGCCAGCTCGGCGACGAGCTCGCCGGTCTGGTCCGGGACTACGCCAAGCAGCAGCGGTACACCTTCATGGGGCCGATCAAGGTCCACCTGGAGAAGGCCGACGACCTCGACACCGGTCTGTACCGGGTGCGCAGTCGTACGCTCGCGTCGAGTACGTCACAGCCGCAGCCCGCCGGCGGGCACGCCCCGCATCCCGGTCAGGGGCAGCAGCAGCCGCCGCGCGGTGGCTACGGCTACCCTCCGGCCGGTGCCCCGCCGATGCCCGCGGCGCCGCCGCCGGGCGCCCCGGCGATGCCCGGTCACCGTCCGACGGCTGCGGCCGCGGGCCGTCCCGGCGGTCCCGCGCCCGTGCCCGGTTCGGGCGGCGGGCAGGTCCGCCGCTGGATCGAGATCAACGGCAACCGTCACCAGATTTCCCGCCCGACCCTGGTCCTCGGCCGCAGCACCGACGCGGACGTGAGGATCGACGATCCCGGCGTCTCGCGCCGGCACTGCGAGATCCGGACCGGAACGCCCTCGACGATCACGGATCTCGGGTCCACCAACGGCATCGTGGTGGACGGGCAGCACACCACCCGCGCTACGCTCCGCGACGGCTCGCGGATCGTCGTGGGCAGCACCACCATCGTTTACCGGCAAGCCGAAGGGTGAAGCGGGGGCAATGTCAGAGCTGACCCTGACGGTCATGCGGCTGGGTTTCCTGGCCGTTCTGTGGCTGTTCGTCATCGTGGCCGTCCAGGTCATCCGTAGCGACCTGTTCGGCACGCGGGTCACCCAGCGCGGTTCGCGGCGCCAGGAAGCGCGCCCGCAGCAGGGCGGGCGGCAGGCCGCCGCGCCTCCGCAGCAGCGGGGCGGCCAGCAGGCCGCGGGCGGCGGGCGGCAGCGCCGCGGCGCCCCGACCAAGCTCGTCGTCTCCGAGGGCACCCTCACCGGCACGACGGTCGCCCTCCAGGGGCAGACCATCACGCTGGGCCGCGCCCACGACTCGACGATCGTGCTGGACGACGACTACGCGTCCAGCAGGCACGCCAGGATCTACCCGGACCGGGACGGTCAGTGGATCGTCGAGGACCTCGGGTCCACCAACGGCACGTATCTCGACCGGACCCGCCTCACCACCGCCACGCCGATTCCGCTGGGCGCGCCGATCCGCATCGGCAAGACCGTCATCGAGCTGCGGAAGTAGTACGAAAATGAGCGAGCGGAGCGAGCGCGCCGGGACGGTCCCCACGAAGGGCCGCCCCGAGGACCGCGCGGCAGCCCGGGCAGCGGGCCAGGGCGGGTACGGGCTCCCGACCGGAGGGTGGGCAGTGTGGCTCGAGACCGGCGGCACCCCGAGGCGGCGCCGACAGGGCAGGTGGGCATGAGCTTGTCACTGCGTTTCGCCGCGGGCTCGCACAAGGGCATGATCCGCGAGGGCAACGAGGACTCCGGTTACGCCGGGCCGCGGCTGCTCGCGATCGCCGACGGCATGGGCGGCCAGGCCGCCGGTGAGGTCGCCTCGTCCGAAGTGATCTCGACCCTGGTGACGCTGGACGACGACGTCCCCGGCTCCGACATCCTCACCTCGCTCGGTACGGCGGTGCAGCGCGCCAACGACCAGCTGCGGATGATGGTCGAGGAGGACCCGCAGCTGGAGGGCATGGGCACGACGCTCACCGCCCTGCTGTGGACGGGACAGCGCCTCGGTCTCGTGCACGTCGGAGACTCGCGCGCGTACCTGCTGCGCGACGGCGTGCTCACGCAGATCACGCAGGACCACACCTGGGTGCAGCGGCTCGTCGACGAGGGCCGGATCACCGAGGAGGAGGCCACCACCCACCCGCAGAGGTCGCTCCTCATGCGCGCGCTGGGCAGCGGCGACCACGTCGAGCCGGACCTGTCCATCCGCGAGGTGCGGGCGGGCGACCGCTATCTGGTGTGCTCCGACGGCCTGTCGGGCGTGGTGTCGCACCAGACGCTGGAGGAGACCCTCGCCAGCTACCAGGGTCCACAGGAGACCGTGCAGGAGCTGATCCAGCTCGCGCTGCGCGGCGGCGGCCCGGACAACATCACGGTGATCGTCGCCGACGTCCTCGACGTCGACGGCGGCGACACCCTCGCCGGCCACCTCAGCGACACCCCGGTGATCGTGGGCGCGGTCGCGGAGAACCAGTCGCCGCTGCACGACGGCGGAGCGATGCACACGCCCGCGGGCCGCGCCTCCGGGCTCGGCCGGCCGGCGCCGCACCAGCAGCCGCCGGCGGGCGGTTTCGGCCCGCCCGGAAGCGGCGACGACCACGGCTACGGCGGGATGCCGCCGCAGGGCTCCTTCGGCGCGTACGCGGAGGACGACTTCGTGAAGCCGCGCTCCGGCCGCAAGTGGCTGAAGCGCTCCTTCTTCCTCGTGCTGGCGCTGGGGGTGATCGGCGGCGGCCTGTACGGCGGGTACCGCTGGACGCAGACGCAGTACTACGTGGGCACGAAGGACGATCACGTGGCGCTGTACCGGGGCATCAGCCAGGACCTGGCGTGGGTGAGGCTCTCGGAGGTCGAGGCGGACCACCCCGAGATCGAACTCAAGTACCTGCCGGCGTACCAGCGCAAGCAGGTCGAGGACACCATCGCGGGCGGCAGCCTCGCCAAGGCGAAGACGAAGATCTCCGAGCTGGCGGTGCAGGCGTCGGCCTGCAAGAAGACCGAGCAGCGTCAGAAGGCCGCCGCGGACGCGGCGGACAAGGCGAGCCCGCCGCCGTCCTCGGAAGGCTCCGCGTCGCCGAACCCCAAGCCCACCACAGCCGCGCCGTCCCCCGGGCCCACCCTGTCCTCGGAGGAGCAGAAGCTGGCCTCGAACTGCGGCAAGCAGTAAGCAGACCCGTAGGGGGCCTTTCACCACCATGAGCGTTGTCACCAACACGACCACCATCGGCGCCATCGAGGCGCCGAGCCGCCGGAACACCGAGCTGGCGCTGCTGGCGTTCGCCGTCGCCATCCCCGTGTTCGCGTACCTCAACGTCGGTCTGGCGATCGACGGCAAGGTGCCGCCGGGCATGGCGGGATACGGGCTCGGGCTCGGCCTGCTCGCGGGCGTCGCGCATCTCGTGGTGCGCAAGTGGGCGCCGTACGCGGACCCGCTGCTGCTGCCGCTGGCGACGCTGCTCAACGGGATGGGTCTGGTGCTGATCTGGCGCCTGGACCAGTCGCCGCGCATCATCGCCCGGTACAAGACCTTCAGCCCCGACGCACCCAACCAGATGCTGTACTCGGCGATCGGCATCGCCATGTTCGTGGGTGTGCTGCTGCTGCTGAAGGACCACCGGGTGCTGCAGCGCTACACGTACATCTCGATGGCGGCGGCCCTCGTGCTGCTGCTGCTGCCGCTCGTCCCCGGTCTCGGCGCGGACGTCTTCGGCGCCAAGATCTGGATCAACGTCGGTGGTTTCTCGATCCAGCCCGGTGAGTTCGCCAAGCTGGTCCTGGCCGTGTTCTTCTCCGGCTATCTGATGGTGAAACGGGACGCGCTGGCGCTGGCCAGCCGCCGCTTCATGGGGCTGTATCTGCCGCGTGGCCGGGACCTGGGACCGATCCTGACGATCTGGGCGATCAGCCTGATGATCCTGGTCTTCGAGAACGACCTCGGAACGTCGCTGCTGTTCTTCGGCATGTTCGTGATCATGCTGTACGTGGCGACGGAGCGGACCAGCTGGGTCGTCATGGGTCTGCTGATGTCCACGGCCGGTGCGGTGGTCGTCGGCTCCACCGCCTCCCACGTGAAGTCCCGCGTCGCCGCGTGGCTCGACCCCTTCGAGTGCCTGAAGACGGCTCCCGAAGGCAGCAACATGGCCGCTGCCTGCGACCAGATGTCCCAGGTGCTGATGTCCTTCGGCTCCGGCGGCATCCTCGGCACCGGCATCGGCCAGGGCAACTCGGATCTCATCGGCTTCGCCGCGAACTCCGACTTCATCTTCGCCACCGTCGGCGAGGAGCTCGGTCTCACCGGTGTGATGGTCTTCCTGCTGTTCTACGGGCTGATCATCGAGCGCGGTGTGCGCACCGCCCTCGCCGCGCGCGACCCGTTCGGCAAGCTGCTGGCGATGGGCCTGTCGGGCGCGTTCGCGCTGCAGGTCTTCGTCGTCGCCGGCGGCGTGATGGGCCTCATCCCGCTGACCGGTATGACGATGCCGTTCCTCGCCTACGGTGGTTCGTCCGTGATCGCCAACTGGGCGCTGATCGGCGTGCTGATCCGTATCAGCGACACCGCGCGCCGACCCGCGCCCTCCCCCGCCCCGAACCCCGACGCCGAGATGACGCAGGTGGTCCGTCCGTGAACAAGCCGCTGCGCCGCGTCGCGATCTTCTGCGGCCTGCTGATCTTCGCCCTGCTGGTGCGGGACAACTGGCTCCAGTACGTGCGCGCCGACGAGCTCAACGCCCACCCGAAGAACAAGCGGGTCACGATCGAGCGCTACGCCAGCGAGCGCGGCAACATCATCGTGGACGGCAAGCCGATCACGGGCTCGATCGATTCCAAGGACAACTTCTACAAGTTCAAGCGGACCTATGTGGACGGCCCCATGTGGGCGCCGGTCACGGGTTACGCCTCGCAGGCCTTCGACGCCAGCCAGATCGAGAAGATCGAGGACGGCATCCTCACCGGCAACGACGACCGGCTGTTCTTCGACCGCACCCTCGCCATGTTCACCGGCGAGAAGAAGAAGGGCGGCGACGTCGTCACCACCCTGAGCGGGGCGGCGCAGCGGGCCGCGTACAAGGGCCTCGGGTCGAAGACGGGCGCGGTCGTCGCGATCGAGCCGTCGACGGGCAAGATCCTGGCGCTCGCCTCGACCCCGTCGTACGACCCGGCGTCCTTCGCCGGCTATCACAACGCGGACGCCCAGGCGTGGCAGTCGCTGGAGAAGGACAAGAACAAGCCGAAGCTGAACCGTGCGCTGCGCGAGATCTACCCGCCCGGCTCCGTCTTCAAGGTGGTCACGGCGGCGGCGGCGCTGGAGAACGGCGCGGTCAAGGACATCGACGCGGCGACGGACACCCCCGAGGGCTGGAAGATCCCGCTGTCCCGGGTACCGATGAAGAACCAGCACGGCGGCTGCGCCAACGCGAGCCTGAACGAGGCGCTGCGGGTGTCGTGCAACTCGGTGTTCGCCAAGCTCGGTGACGACGTCGGCCGCGACAAGATGGTCGAGATGGCGGAGAAGTTCGGCTTCAACGAGGAGCAGTTCACTCCGGTCCGCGCGGTCGCCTCCGTCTACGACAAGAAGGCCGACCGGGGTGGAAACGCGCTGTCGTCGATCGGCCAGTTCAACACGGCGACGACGCCGCTGCAGATGGCGATGGTGACGGCCGCGATCGCCAACGACGGCAAGCTGATGCAGCCGTACATGATCGACAAGCTGGTGGCGCCGAACCTCGACGTGATCCAGCAGAACGAGCCGAAGGAGCTGAGCCGCCCGGTCTCGCCGGAGAACGCGCAGCTGCTCCAGCGGATGATGGAGAACGTCGTCGAGAACGGCACCGGCGGCAAGGCCGACCTGAACATGGACGGGGTGAAGGTCGGCGGCAAGACGGGTACGGCGCAGCACGGCGAGAAGAACGCCAAGCGTCCCTACGCCTGGTTCATCTCCTACGCCAAGACCGACCAGGGTTCCCCGGTGGCGGTGGCCGTGATCGTCGAGGACGCGGGCGGCACCGACCGTGAGGACATCAGCGGTGGCGGTCTGGCGGCCCCGATCGCGAAGGCCGTGATGAAGGCGGTAGTGAAGAGCAAGAGCTGATCTTCCGGGCCCGGATACCGGTCGGGTATCAGGTGGCGGTCGGCGGACGAAGCGCCTTCCCGCGGCCGGTAGCGTATGCGCGGACAGCACACACCGCCGGACCACACACGGGTGCGGTCGGGACAGACGGAGAGGGCTGGAGAAGCTATGGAAGAGCCGCGTCGCCTCGGCGGCCGGTACGAGCTGGGCTCGGTGCTCGGCCGTGGTGGCATGGCCGAGGTGTACCTCGCGCACGACACCCGGCTCGGCCGCACCGTCGCCGTGAAGACCTTGCGGGCGGACCTCGCCCGTGACCCGTCCTTCCAGGCCCGGTTCCGCCGTGAGGCCCAGTCCGCCGCCTCGCTCAACCACCCGGCGATCGTCGCGGTCTACGACACCGGCGAGGACTACGTCGACGGCGTGTCCATCCCGTACATCGTGATGGAGTACGTCGACGGCTCGACGCTGCGTGAGCTGCTGCACTCCGGGCGCAAGCTGCTGCCCGAGCGCACGCTGGAGATGACCGTCGGCATCCTGCAGGCGCTGGAGTACTCGCACCGCGCCGGGATCGTGCACCGCGACATCAAGCCGGCGAACGTCATGCTGACGCGTACCGGCCAGGTCAAGGTCATGGACTTCGGCATCGCGCGCGCCATGGGCGACGCGGGCATGACCATGACGCAGACCGCCGCGGTGATCGGCACGGCCCAGTACCTGTCGCCGGAGCAGGCCAAGGGCGAGCAGGTCGACGCCCGCTCCGACCTGTACTCCACCGGCTGTCTGCTGTACGAGCTGCTGACCGTGCGGCCGCCGTTCATCGGTGACTCGCCGGTGGCCGTGGCCTACCAGCACGTGCGGGAGGAGCCGCAGCCGCCGAGCGTCTTCGATCCCGAGATCACGCCGGAGATGGACGCGATCGTCCTCAAGGCGCTGGTCAAGGATCCCGACTACCGCTACCAGTCCGCCGACGAGATGCGCGCGGACATCGAGGCGTGCCTCGACGGCCAGCCGGTCGCGGCGACCGCGGCGATGGGCGCGGTCGGCTACGGCGGGGGCTACGGCGGCTACGGGCCGGAGGACCAGCCGACCACGGCGCTGCGCCAGGCGGACCCGGCGGGCGCCCACACGGCGATGCTGCCGCCCATGAACCCGGACGACGGCTACGGCTATGACGACCGCCCCGACCGCCGGCGCCAGAAGAAGTCGAACACCTCGACGATCCTGCTGGTGCTGGCGGGCATCCTGGTGCTCGTCGGCGCGATCCTCATCGGCCAGTCGCTGTTCGACAAGAAGGACGGCGCGGACCAGGTGCCGGTGCCCCAGTTCGTCGGCAAGACGCTGAAGGAAGCCGAGGGCCTCGCGGCGAACTCGCAGATCAAGGTGGCGCAGAGCGGCACCGAGCGGTGTGATCAGCCCAAGGGCGCGATCTGCAGCCAGACGCCGGTGTACGCGCCCGAGGCGAAGATGAACGCCGGCGAGACGGTGTCCGTGGTGGTCTCCGAGGGCGCCCCGCAGGTCGAGGTGCCGGACGTCACCGAGAAGCAGCAGTCGAGCGCCGAGGAGCAGCTGCGCGAAAAGGGCTTCAAGGTCACCGTGAAGTACGAGGAGTCCGACCAGGAGCCGGGCCGGGTGCTGAGCCAGAGCCCCGAGGGCGGCTCCAAGGCGGAGAAGAACTCCGAGGTCACGATCACCGTGGCGAAGAAGGAGAAGTCGCGCCTGCCGGACGTCACCGGTCGCTCCTACGACCAGGCCGTCCAGGACCTGAAGCTGCTCGGCTTCGAGAACGTCGCCCGTCAGGACGTGGACTCCGACCAGCCCGCGGGCACGGTCATCGGCCAGACGCCCAACGGCAACTCGGACCAGCCGAAGGACGTCCAGATCGCGCTGAAGGTCTCCAAGGGCCCGCAGCAGACGGCGCAGCCGGTGCCGTTCATCATCGGCCAGACCCTCGACGAGGCCCGGGCGACGCTCGCCGCCAACGGCTACCAGCTGGGCAACGTCGACGGCTCCTCCGACGGTGACGCCCGCGTCCACCAGCAGGACCCGATGCCGGGCACGCCGGGCCAGCCGAACCAGGCGGTCAACGTGAAGACGGAGAAGAAGGGCAACGGCGGCGGCTGGTTCGACTAGAGCCGCACGCCCCCATGACGTAAGCCCCGGCATCCAGGATGCCGGGGCTTACGTCATATCGTGCGCGGTGCTAGCGCAGTTCCGCCGGCGGGGTGCGGGCGGCGTCGACCTTCTCGGTGCGTTCCAGCTCGCCCCACACGATGTAGCGGTAGTCCGAGGTGTACATCGGGGTGCAGGTGGTCAGGGTGATGTAGCGGCCCGGCCTGGTCTTGCCCGACTCCTCGGGGACAGGCTGGAGGACGTCCACGTTGTACTTGGTGGTCTCGGGGAGGGTCTTGTAGACCTTGTAGACGTACCAGGTGTCCTTGGACTCAAAGACGATCGGGTCGCCGTTCTTCAGCTTGTGGATGTTGTGGAACTTCGCCCCGTGTCCGTCCCGGTGGGCGGCGAGCGTGAAGTTGCCCTGCTTGTCCTGGGGCAGGGCGGACTTCACGGGTTCGGTGTAGTAGCCGGCGACACCGTTGTTGAGGGTCTCGGAGTCGGTGCCCTTCTTCACCAGCACCTCGTCGCCGCCGAAGGCCGGCACGTGCAGGAAGCCGATCCCGTCCCTGGTGTCGAGCGCGCCGGGGCCGCTGTCGGCCCAGTGGTCGCGGACCTGGTCGCCGTCCTTGTCGGCGGCCCGGTCGGCGAGGACGTTGGTCCACCACAGGGAGTAGACGACGAAGAGGCCGAGGACCAGGCCGGCGGTGATGAGGAGTTCACCGAAGACGCTGATGATCCCGGCGATCCGGTTGCGCGCACGTGCCACTAGGTCGTCCCGTCGAGGTGTGGAGGGTCTCGGTCGTGGGGTCAGCCTACGAGCGCGTCCGGCTTGCCCTTGCTGCGCGGGCGTTCCTCGACGAGCTTTCCCCACACGATCATGCGGTACGTGCTCGTGAACTCCGGCGTGCAGGTCGTCAGCGTGATGTAGCGGCCGGGTCCGGTGAAGCCGGAGCCCTTCGGTACGGGGTCGATGACGGCGACGTTCGACGGCGCGGTCTGCGGCAGGATGCTGGCCATCTCGTACGTGTAGTAGGCGTCGCGGGTCTCGACGACGATGGGGTCGCCGGGTTCGAGGCGGTTGATGTACCGGAACGGTTCGCCGTGGGTGTTGCGGTGCCCGGCGACGGCGAAGTTGCCCTGCTTGTCGGCGGGCATGGCGGTCTTGAGGCTGCCCTCGGCGTAGTGGCCGACCATGCCCTTGTCGAGGACCTTGTTCTTGTCGATGCCCTCGGCGACGGGGACGACGACGTCCAGCTTGGGGATGTACATGATCGCGAAGCCCTCGCCGGGTTCGAAGGCGCCGGGCTTGCGGTCGTCGTGGGACCAGGAGTTCTCGATCCGCTCCTTGGCCTTGTCGGTCTCCTGGCCGGCGCGGACGTTGGTCCACCACAGCTGGTAGGTGACGAAGAGGAGCATGACGACGCCGAAGGTGATGAAGAGTTCACCGACGACCCTGCTGAGGACGACGCCGACGCTGTCCTTGGCGGCGCGGGCGGCACGGCGGGCCTCCACCCGGGACAGCGGCGCTGCCGGCTGTGCGGGCGCGGGCGGCTCGGGGGCGGCGCCGCGGCCCTTGCGCTTGGCCGCGCGACGGCGCTCGGCCCGGCCGGGGCCGGGCGGCGGCGGGGGCGCCTGGTCGACGGTGCGCAGTGCCATCGTCTCGTCGTCCGGCTCCTGTGGGAGGAAGACGGGGTCCGGCTCGGGCGCGTGGCGAGCCTGGGGGCCCGGTGCCGGCTCGTACGAGAGGGGCGGGGGCGGCTGGGAGGCGTACGCGGCGGAGCCGGACGGCTCGTACGCGGCCGGCTGAGGAGCCTCGTAGGGCCCCTGGGGGCCCGGGACGCCCTGATAGGCGTCCGGGCCCGGTATCGCCTCGTAGACGGCCGTCTCGGCCTCGTACGGGGCCTGTGCGGGCGGCACGACACCGGGCAGCGGCCCGGGTCCGGGCGCGGGGGCCGGTCCGGCGGCGGGCTCGGGGGCGGGTGTCGGCTGGGGTTCGGGCTCGTCCGGCAGGTTCGTCGTCCGGAACCACGGCGACCCGGCCGTCACGCGACGGCCTTGCCCACCACCGGCGCGAGTCCCGCCGACCGCGCGACCGCCCCCTTGTCGCCGCACTGCTCCAGCCAGTTGGCGAGCATCAGGTGGCCGTGCTCGGTCAGCACCGACTCGGGGTGGAACTGGACGCCCTCGACGGGCAGTTCCCGGTGGCGCAGCCCCATGATGATGCCGTCCTCGGTGCGCGCGGTGACCTCGAGCTCGGCGGGCAGGGTGCCGGGCTCGGCGGCCAGCGAGTGGTAGCGGGTGGCGGTGAACGGCGAGGGCAGGCCGGCGAAGACGCCCTTGCCCTCGTGGGTGACGGGGGAGGTCTTGCCGTGCAGCAGCTCGGGCGCCCGGTCGACGACGCCGCCGTAGGCGACGGCCATCGACTGCATGCCGAGGCAGACGCCGAAGACGGGCACCCCGGTGGCGGCGCAGTGGCGCACCATGTCGATGCAGACCCCGGCCTGTTCGGGGGCGCCCGGTCCGGGTGACAGGAGCACTCCGTCGAAGCCGTCCTGGGCGTGGGAGAGCTCCACCTCGTCGTTGCGCAGCACTTCGCACTCGGCGCCGAGCTGGTACAGGTACTGAACGAGGTTGAAGACGAAGCTGTCGTAGTTGTCGACGACGAGAATTCGCGCGCTCACTGGCCGTCCACCGTCACATCGTTGAACGGAAGCAGGGGCTCCGCCCAAGGGAACACGTACTGGAAGAGGACGTAGACGACCGCGAGGACCAGCACGACCGAGATCAGCGCCCGCACGAGGGCGTTGCCCGGCAGATGCCGCCAGATCCATCCGTACATGACGTCCGCCGCCCCTTCCGTTCGTTACGGCACCAGAGTACGGGTCGCGGGGGTGCTCGCGGGTCAGCTGTCCAAAGCCTGTGGACGGCCGGCCGTCACCGGCTGGGTGGCGTCCAGGTGGGCCCAGGCGATCAGCCGGTGGCTGCTGCCCCACTCGGGGTCGCACGTGGTGAGGGTGAGATAGCGGCCCGGTCCGGTGAAGCCGGACCCGCGGGGCACCGGTGCGACGACGCCGGTGTCGGTGGGCACCGTCCGGTGGGGAGCGCGGACGATCCGGTAGGTGTACCAGGTCGTCCCGTCGGTGAGGACGACGGCGTCGCCGCGGCGCAGGCGCGGGAAGTCCTTGAAGGGGTCGCCGTAGGTGCGGCGGTGTCCGGCGACGGCGAAGTTGCCGGTGCCGCCGGGGCGGGCGCTGCCGGCGTAGTGACCGAGGCCCTTCTTCAGGGTGCTCGTCCGGGTGCCTTCCAGGACGGGCCACTCCCAGTCCTCGCCGAGGCGGGGGACGTACATGACGGCGAGCGCCCTGCCGTCGGCGTACGGGGCCGGAGCGGGGGCGGGGGCGGAGGGCCCCGGGGGCGGCGCGTCGGAGGGAGTCGTGGGCTCGACGGGGCGGGCGGCCCACTCCCGCTGGAGGCCGGCGAGCTGGCCGGCGGCGGCGGTGTCCGCCCGCACGCCCGTCCAGTACAGGACGTAGACGACGAAGAGGACGATCAGGGCGCCGGTGGTGAGGCACAGCTCGCTGAGGCTCCGTACGACCAGGCGCAGCGCCACCGGCCCCTCCCGGGCAGTCGCCTCAGCTCACGGGCTTCGCGTAGTGGAGGTCCACTGTGCCCGAGTAGCCGGGGAGAGTCACCGTCTTGTGCTCGTCGAGTTTCCAGCCGAGGCCGTACGCCTTCACGTAGAGCTGGTAGTTCTGGACGGCGGGGGAGTCGGCGAGGGCCCGGGTCAGCCTGCCGCGGTCACCGACAGCGGTGATCCTGTAGGGCGGCGAGTAGACGCGGCCCTGGAGGATCAGGGTGTTGCCGACGCAGCGCACGGCGCTGGTGGAGATGAGCCGCTGGTCCATGACCCTGATGCCCTTGGCACCGCCCTGCCACAGGGCGTTGACGACGGCCTGGAGGTCCTGCTGGTGGATGACCAGGTCGTTGGCCTGCGGTTCGGGGTAGCCGGGGGCGGCCTGGGCGTTCGGCGGGGCGTCGTCGAGGGTGACGGTGAGGCCGGCGCCGCGGGCCTCGGTGGTGCCTGCGGTCGCCTCCAGGGCACGCAGGCGCTCGTCCTGGGCCTCGGTGGAGCCGTCGTCGCGGGCGGCGAGGGCGTCGACCTGGCGGCGCAGCGCGGCGGTGGTCTCGTCGAGGCCGGCGTTCTTGTGACTGCGCTCCTGGATCAGGTCGGAGAGCCTGAGCAGGGAGGCGTCGGTGCGCAGATTGGTGCCCTTGGCGGTGTTGAAGCTGGTGACGAAGATGAGTCCGGCGAGGGCGAACACGGCAGCGGTGAGCACCCGGACCGGGCGCCACCTGAGGCTTCGGCCCGGCCGTGCGGGAGTGCCGGCGGAATTGCTCAACGTACCCTGATCCCCTTCGGTGCCGCGGAAGCACTACGCTAACGGACGCCCGGGGGACGCAGCGGTCCTCTACGTCACATCCCGGCGCCAGCCACAGTTCCCTGCGCGGTCACGCAGCGCATCGACAGGAGAGTCCCTCGTGCCGAAGTCACGGATCCGCAAGAAGGCCGACTACACGCCGCCGCCCGCCGCGAAGCAGGCCGCCTCCATCAAGCTGACCAACCGCAGCTGGGTGGCGCCGGTGATGCTGGCGCTGTTCGCCATCGGGCTGGTGTGGATCGTGGTCTTCTACGTCACCGACGGCACGCTGCCGGTCAAGTCCCTGAGCAACTGGAACATCGTGGTCGGCTTCGGCTTCATCGCCGCCGGCTTCGGTGTCTCCACACAGTGGAAGTGAATCCGTCAAGCTCTGCCCTGAGTTATCCACAGTGTTGTGCACAGCACTGGATAACTTAAGAAGATCTGTGGATAACTCCCGCGAGGTTGACGCCGGTACGACCGGTGGCTTTCCCGTACGGCCTCGCTCCGCCCTCCACCCTCGACAGGAAATGCCTGGTCAGCGGTGGAGGGCGCAGTCATGTCCAGACCAGCGTGGCGATCCGGCCACGCACTGTGGATAACTCTGGGGAAAGCTTTCCCTGGAGCTCGTCCACAGCCCTCCCCGCTCAGGTGAGCGCGACGGTGCGGCCCAGCACCATCCCCAGGTCGATCAGGAGCAGCAGCCCGCAGGCCCCGTACTGCACGAGCGCCCGCCGCGCCCTCGGGGCGTGCACCAGCGCGTACGTGAGGACGGCGCCGGCGACGAGACCGCCGATGTGGGCCTCCCAGGAGACGCCCGGACGGGCGAAGGTCAGCACCAGGGAGATCGCCACGAAGAGCAGGACCGGGCGCATGTCGTAGCGCCGGCGCCGGGCGAGGACCACCCAGGAGCCGATCAGGCCGTAGACGATGCCCGAGGCGCCGAGCGAAGCCTGGTTCGGGGCGTCCAGGAGATAGACGAGCGCCGAGCCGGAGAGCCCGGAGAGCAGGCACAGCGCCGCGTAACGGATCCGGCCGAGCTCCGGCTCCACGATGCCGCCGATGATCCACAGGCCCAGCATGTTGAAGACGAAGTGGGCGACGTCCTGGTGGAGGAAGGCGGAGGTGAGCAGCCGGTACCACTCGCCGTCCGCGACGCCGACGACCTCGCCGAGCACCGGGTTGTACGCGAAGCCGATCATGACCAGCTCGTCCGTGAACCGGTCGCCCGCCACCTGGACCGCGAGGAACAGCGCCAGGTTGACCGCGATCAGGATCTTGGTGACGAGCCGTCCGTCCGCCGCCACCCGGCCGCCCGCCAGCGTCCTCGGCTGGTTGGCGTCGGGGGCGTGGCCGGTGCCGGAGCCACCGCGCACACAGTCCGGGCACTGGAAGCCGACGGACGCGGACACCATGCAGTCCGGGCAGATCGGCTTCTCGCAGCGGGTGCAGCGGATGCCGGTCTCCACGTCCGGGTGTCGATAGCAGTGCATGCGGGTCCTCCGAGGACGTCGGCGGGAACGGGTCAGCACGTCGCCCCACCCTCCTGACGGACGGGCGGGGCGGGAAGGTTCCCGGAAGCCCGCGGGTCAGCGGCTCTCGATGACGACGGTCTCGATGACGACGTCCTCGACGGGACGGTTGGTGCTCGGGTTGGTCTCGGCGGCGGCGATCGCGTCCACGACCTTCTTGCTCGCCTCGCCGACGACCTCGCCGAAGATCGTGTGCTTGCGGTTGAGCCAGGTCGTCGCGCCGACCGTGATGAAGAACTGGGAGCCGTTGGTGCCGGGGCCGGCGTTGGCCATCGCCAGCAGGTACGGCTTGTCGAAGGAGAGCTCGGGGTGGAACTCGTCGGCGAACTGGTAGCCGGGGCCGCCCGTGCCGTCCGCCAGCGGGTCACCGCCCTGGATCATGAAGTCCTTGATCACCCGGTGGAAGACGGTGCCGTCGTAGAGGGGCGCCGTGGAGACCTCGCCGGTCGCCGGGTGGGTCCACTCGCGCTCGCCGCGGGCGAGTTCGACGAAGTTGCGGACCGTCTTGGGGGCGTGGAACGGCAGCAGCCGAATCTCGATGTCACCCTGGCTGGTCTTCAGAGTCGCGTACAGCTGCTCGGCCACGTTCGCCTTCCTCCACACCTCGCACCGGCGCGCTCGCGCCCGTGGTCCGAATCCTCGCATGCCCCGGATGCCCGTCCCGCATGCCGGAGCACGGTCCGGCAGGCATGATTCCGAAAAGGATGGAAAGGCGAAAACCCGACATCGCCACCGAGGAGGAGGAATCCCGTGACCCGCATGGACAGCGTGCGCGCCGCGACAGGTTCGGCGAAGGAGAGCGTCCTGCACGCCGCGGAAGTGGTGGCGCCGTACGCCGGCACGGCCAAGGAACAGGCCGTCCTCTATGCCCACGAAGCACGCGCCAAGCTCGCTCCGAAAGTCTCGAAGGCCGCGTCCGCGGCCCGTGTTCAGGCCCGTCGGCAGTACGCGTGCCATGTCGCACCGCACGTGCCGCCGCGGGTCGACGAGGCCGCTCAGCGCACCGCGGCTGTGACCCGCAAGGCCGCCCGTCAGGCGGCCGACTACACCGTTCCGCGTGTCGAGCACGCGGTCGCCGCGACCGGTCCCGTCCTGGAGGAGGCCGGGTCGCGTTCGACTGCCGCCTGGGCCGCGCTGCGCGGTCAGGTGACGCCGAAGGACGTACAGAAGATCATCAGGAAGCACCAGCGGCGGGCCAGGGCCGGTCGCATGGCCAAGGGCCTCGCGGTCCTCGGCGTGCTGGCCGGCGGCGCGTTCGCCGCCTGGAAGTGGTGGGACAAGCAGGCCAACCCCGACTGGCTGGTCGAGCCGCCCGCTCCCACCGAGGTGGACGACAGGACGGCGCGGTCGACGGTCGACGACGACGTCTCGGCCCTCGATCCCGAGGTGGCGGCCAAGGAGGCCGAAGCCGGGACGGAGGCGGAGGCCACGGACCGCGACGAGGAGCGCCGCTGATCACCGGCCGGTCGACGGACGGTCTGCCATGACGGACGAGCTGCTACGGAGCGGACGAGGGGCGCGGCGGAACATCCCGCCGCGCCCTACGCGGCGTGGACGGCCGGAGCGACGGGGGCCGGAGCGGCCCCGGAAGCGGCGGCCGGGGCGGCGAGGGCCGCACCCGTCAGGTCGAACGTGCCGTCCCGGTCCGTGACGGCCGGGGCGTCCGCGCGCAGGTGGCGGACGGAGGGCGAGGAACCGTGCGCCTCGGCGCGGATGCGCTGCTTGATGGTGGGCGGCAGGGCCCGGCCCCGCGCGGCGTGCCACTGAGGGGCCGGCCTCGGTGCCGGTACGGAGGCGAGGGCGCGCGCCGGCGTCGTCGTGGCGGCCGTCGCGGGGGTGGTCGCCGGCTCCTCGCCCTGCTGGAGGGCGGTCCGCTGGGCGGCGGTGGCGGGGCTCGCCAGGCCGAGGGAGGCGAGCAGGGCGAAGAGGACGGAGACGAGGGCGGTCCAGAACTGCTTGACCTTGGCGGTGGCCATGACCCCTCACTTTCGTGATGTCGAGGTGCGGGACGAGTCGGGTGTTCTCGGATGGTTCATTTCGGATTGCGCGCTTTTCGTACCTTCCTCATGATGAGGAAGCGCGCCCTCGTTCCGTGGAGCGACGCCGTCGCCGCGCAGTTCTTCCGATGAACACCACTCGTCCGGCTCAGTGCGCCCCGGCGGTCTCGGCTGCCCGCTCGCCGGACGGCGCCGACGCGGCCCGGGAACGCTCCGCCCAGCGCACCGCCGGCGCGGTGGCGAAGCCGGCCACCACGAAGATCCCGCCCAGGACCAGCCATCCGGCCACGCCCCAGCCGATCAGCAGGGTGGTGACGAGGAGCGGCCCGAGGGTCCTGGCGACCGGCACGCCCGTGCCGTAGAAGCCCTGGTACTGGCCGATCCGGTCGGCCGGCGCCAGGGAGAAGCCGATCTGCCACGACCCGGCCGAGTGGCGCATCTCGGCGATCACCTGCAGGACGGCTCCGGCGACCAGCACCGCGACCGTCGGCCAGGGTCCAAAGCCGGCCGCCGTCACCGCGAACACCGCGCACGAGGCGAGCATCACCAGGCTGGAGCGCGACACCGCCCGGGTCGCCTCCGGCAGCCCGGTCACCGAGCGGGCGGCCCGCACCTGAAAGAGCATCACCGCACCGGTGTTGAGGACGAAGAGCGCCGAGACCGTCCACCCGGGCGCCGCGGTCCGCTCCACGATCCACAGCGGCAGGGCCAGGCTGAGCAGCGGCAGCCGGAGCAGCAGCAGCGCGTTGAGGAGGGTGAGCACGGCGTACGGGCGGTCCCGCAGCACCACGAGCCGCGGTTCGCCGCCGCTCGCCGCCGGGGTGCCCGGCAGCGAGGGCAGGGAGCGCAGCACCAGGGCGCAGAGGAGGAAGCCGGCCGCGTCGAGGGCGAAGACGGCCAGGTAGGCGCCTCGGGTCCCGGCGCTCAGGGCGAGGCCGCCGAGCGCGGCCCCCACGGCGAGGCCGGCGTTGAGCGTGGCCTGGATCCGGGCCAGCATCCCGACCCGGGCGGCGGGCTCGACCAGGCCGGCGAGGAGGGCCTGGCGGGCGGCGGCGAGGCCGCTCTGGGCGGTGGCGTACGCGGTGGCGGCGAGCAGGAAGGGGACGAAGGAGCGGATCAGGAGGAAGGACGCGACGGCCGCCGCGGTGGCCAGGGCGAGCAGGACGGCGTTGCCGCGCGGGCCGCGCCGGTCGGCCAGGTGCCCGAGCGGTACTCCGGCGAGGGAGCCGATCCCCCAGGCCACGGCGAGCCCGGCGCCGATCTGCGGGGCGGAGAGGCCGACGATCCGGGAGAAGTAGAGCGCCGAGGTCACGTAGAAGGCGCCGTCGCCGATGGAGTTGCTGAGCTGGGCGATCAGCAGGTTCCGCTGGGTCCGTGGGGTGCCGCCGGTCTTCTTCGTCTTCGCCATGGACACGACGTTAGGCGCGAGTGGCCCACGACACCTGGTCCATTCCCTCCCCGAAGGAGCGGGCCACTTCCCCCGGCGCACGAAAAAGCTCCCCGCCGCGCGTTTCCGCTGGTCAGGGAGCTCTTGTCCGGAGTGGAGCCTAGGGGAGTCGAACCCCTGACATCTGCCATGCAAAGACAGCGCTCTACCAACTGAGCTAAGGCCCCGGAACGACAACAGAGTACCGGGTCACCCCCCGTATTCCGCAAAAAGATAGGGACTCCCCGTCGGCGACCACGCTCCGTAAGATGCTGATCGGGGTTCGCAGTGGCGAACCCAAGGGATGGGGAGAAGTAGTAATGGATACAGCGCAGCAGGAAGCCACGGCCAGAGCCCGGGAGCTCCAGCGCAGTTGGTACGGGGAGCCGTTGGGGGCGCTCTTCCGCCGGCTGATCGACGATCTCGGACTGAATCAGGCCCGGCTCGCGGCCGTGCTCGGACTGTCGGCGCCCATGCTCTCCCAGCTGATGAGCGGCCAGCGGGCCAAGATCGGCAATCCCGCCGTCGTCCAGCGTGTCCAGGCCCTCCAGGAGCTCGCCGGCCAGGTCGCCGACGGCAGCGTCAGCGCCGCCGAGGCCACCGACCGGATGGACGAGATCAAGAGGTCCCAGGGCGGCTCCGTCCTCACCTCCGGCAGCCAGCCCACCACCACCAGCGGCGCGCCCACCGTGCGCCGGGTGGTCCGCGAGATCCAGTCCCTGCTGCGCTCCGTGGCCGCGGCGGGCGACATCATCGAGGCGGCCGACTCGCTCGCGCCCGCTCACCCCGAACTGGCAGAGTTCCTCCGGGTCTACGGCGCGGGGCGCACCGCGGACGCGGTGGCCCACTACGAGGCGCATCAGAACTGACGCCGGTACGGCATCAACCGAGACGGTACGGGGAGCGGGCGCAGCGCGATGGGTGAGGTCTTCGCTGGTCGGTACGAGCTGATCGATCCGATCGGCCGGGGCGGGGTCGGAGCGGTGTGGCGTGCCTGGGACCACCGGCGCCGCCGCTACGTGGCGGCCAAGGTGCTCCAGCAGAGCGACGCCCACACCCTGCTGCGCTTCGTCCGCGAGCAGGCGCTCAGGATCGACCACCCGCACGTCCTCGCCCCGGCCAGCTGGGCCGCGGACGACGACAAGGTCCTCTTCACCATGGACCTCGTGGCGGGCGGTTCCCTGGCCCACGTCATCGGGGACTACGGCGCGCTGCCGCCCCGCTTCGTGTGCACCCTGCTCGACCAGCTGCTGTCCGGACTGGCCGCGGTGCACGCGGAGGGGGTCGTGCACCGCGACATCAAGCCGGCCAACATCCTGCTCGAAGTCACCGGCACCGGACGGCCGCATCTGCGGCTGTCCGACTTCGGCATCTCGATGCGCAAGGGCGAACCCCGGCTCACCGAGACCAACTACGTGGTGGGCACGCCCGGTTACTTCGCGCCCGAGCAACTGATGGGCGCGGAGCCGGACTTCACCGCCGACCTGTTCGCGGTGGGCCTGGTGGGCCTCTATCTGCTCCAGGGCCGCAGGCCGGACTCCCAGGCCCTGGTGGACCACTTCATGACCTACGGCACCCCGAGCGCCCCGCGGGGCGTCTCCGAGCCGCTGTGGCAGGTGCTCGCCGGGCTGCTCCAGCCCGACCCGCAGGTCCGCTTCAAGACGGCCACCGGCGCGCGGAAGGCGCTGAACGCGGCGGTCGAGCTGCTGCCCGAGCCGGGGCCCGACGAGGAGCAGGTCGAGATCTTCGACCAGATCGGCCCGCTGCCGGCCGGCTTCGGCCCGAACGGCCCCGAGCCCGCCGGGGACCGCCAGGCCGCGGCCCCGCCCCCGCCGAGCCCGTCCGAGACGGGCAGCTTCCACCTGCCGCCACCGCCCCCGGCGCCCCACCAGCCGGTGGTCACCCCACAGGCCCCCGGCTACGGACCGCCACCGGCCCAGGCCGCTCCCCAGCCCGGGGCCCCTCAGCCAAGGGCTCCCCGCCCCGGAGCCCTTCAGCCAGGGGCCACCCCGGCCGTGGCCTCCGCCGCCCGGGCCGGGGTCCCGGCTCCGCCACCCGTACAGCCGCCCGCGCATGGCCCCGCCTCCTTCGCCCAGACACCCACGGCCGGGGCGCCGTACGAACAGGTGCCCCCTCGTTCATACACCGCTCAGGCCGGACCGGTTCCCGCCCGCCGGCCGGGCCCGCCCGCGAAGGTCGCGGTCCCCGTGCTGGTCACCGCGCTCGTCTGCTTCGCCGTCGGGATCTGGGCGCTCATCTCGGCGTAGCGCCCGCGCCCGGCCGCTTCGCCGTCACGGGGTCCGGGCGCTCATCTCGGCGTAGGGCCCGCGCCCGGCCGCTTCGCCGCCACGGGGTCCGGGCGCTCATCCAGGCGTAGGGCCCGCGCCCGACGCCCGCCGGGCGAGCAGCCACCAGGCTCCGAGGCCCAGGACGAGGACCGTGCCGACGCCGATCCCGGCCACGCCGACGACGGTCAGCGTGGCGCTCCTGGCCGCCTGCGGGCCGCTCAGGCCGCTGGCCGCCGCCTCGCGGTCGTCGTCGGTCACCGTGAAGGGCCCGGCGTCGCCGTCGTACGGCGGTGCGGGCCTGGGCTGCCCGGTGACGTTCACCCGCAGGGTCAGCGGCAGGGGCTTGTCCCCGTACGCCTTGGCGACCTCGGGGCTGAGCGTGGCCGACAGGTAGTACCAGCCGGCGAACCGCAAGCCGTTGGTGGCGTCGTCCGAGGCGAAGCGGTTCTCGAAGGCCACGGGCCGCTCCGGATCGAACGCCACGGTCGACGGATCACCGTCGTAGGACAGGTCCCGGCTGGCGACGTAGCCGCGGGCCGGGTTCAGCAGGGACAGCGTGAGCGCGCTGCTGACGTAGTCGTCGGCGACCGGGCTGCTGCCCAGCTCGGCGGTGGCGAAGATCTGCTGGCCCCAGTCGACCGGGACCCGGTAGTACATCGTCTGGCCCGGCTTGATGTCGGTGCGCCACTCGCCCTGGCGCAGCGAGGCCGCGTCGTGGAACCCGCCGCCTCCGTCACGCCGCTGTGGACCGCCGGCGGGCGGCTGGGGCGTGCCCGAGGCCCAGTTCTCCGGCAGCGCGGTCGGGCCGGCGGTCTTGAGGCCCGGCTCGGTCACGTAGCGCAGTTCCAGCTCCCAGTCCGCGCTGTCGGACTCGGAGGTGCGCTCCACGAGGACGTAGTACGCCCCGGCCAGCTGGCAGGCGGAGGAATCCGGTTCGATCGTGCGGTGGGTGTAGGCGGCGATCGGCCGGGCGAAGCCGAAGCCGCCGAAGCTCACCGACTGGTAGCCGCAGTTCGTCCCGGAGCCGTCCTGCATGGTCACCTTGATGCCGTCGCTGTATCCGGCCTTCCCGCCGGGCTTGGGGACGGCCACGACCGAGACGTAGGCGTTCTGGCGGGCGTCGAGGTCGACGCGGTAGTAGAGCTTTCCGTCCTTCCTGATGGTGTCCCGGTAGCTCTGCCCGGCCGTGAGCCGCTCGGCGTCCAGGTTGGAGATGGCACCCTTCACCCGCCGCGCCTTGTCGTCGAAGGCGTAACCGCCGCCCTCACCGGCCGCCCGGGCGCCGCCGGGCAGCGCGAGGGCCGCACACACCGCCGCGGCCAGCACCCCCGCCGTACGACCGGTTCCCCGTAGCCTCTTCACGCGCTTCTCCTCGTCGTCTCCGTGCGCGCCCATCCTGCCCGCTTGCCTGACCGGGACCCTACAAATTTGCGCCGGCAAGCGATCGGTTAACGACCGTGAACAGAGTGAGGCCCCGACCGCTCACCGCGGTCGGGGCCTCACTCACACACGCTCTTCGTCTCACACACCCGAACCTGCGGGCACGGAGTCGGTCGCCTCCGTCCACAGATCCTGCTCGGCGCGATCCGCCTGGATCTGGCGGTACACGAGGAGCCCGCCGATGGCGGCCAGTGCGACCAGGAGAAGCTTCTTCACCGCGCGACCTCGTCTTTCGTTGACGTAGGAGACTTCTGACGCCCACTCTACACACCGACCGATACCGATCGGTGACCTCGCCCGCAACGCGTCCGGGCAAAGCAATCGGCCCGGACGGGTGAACCGTCCGGGCCGATCGTGTCTGTGGGGCTAACAGGATTTGAACCTGTGGCCTCATCCTTATCAGGGATGCGCTCTAACCAACTGAGCTATAGCCCCGCCGCGCTCTGCGGTGTGTGTCCCGCGCGCTGACTCCTGAAGATTAGCGCACGTGGGGGCCAGTCCCAAAATCGGTTCCGTGCCCGGCCCCCGCGCGGGTCACTCGTCCTCGGCGAGGGTGAGCTCCACACCGCCCACGAAGCCGGCCGACAGGTTGTAGATGAAGGCGCCGAGCGTGGCCAGGGCCGTCATCAGGACGACGTCGATCACCGCGATGACCGAGGTGAACATCAGCACCCGCGGCAGCGACAGGAAGGACTGGAGGTCGAAGCCGTTGGACTCGTTGGAGCCGGTGGCCTCGCTGATCGTGCCGCCGACGGTCGAGAAGACGCCCATGGCGTCCATGACCATCCACAGCACCGCCGCGGCCACCACCGTGCAGATGCCGAGCGCGATGGAGAGCAGGAAGCTCACCTTCATCACCGACCACGGATCGGCCTTGGCGACCCGCAGCCGCGCCTTGCGCGTCCGCGGGGTGGTGCGCGCGCCCGTACGCGGCTTGCGCGTGGCCGCGCCACCCTTGCCGGCCGCCGGCACGCCCTGGGCGGGAGTGCCCTGCCCGGGGGTCCCGTACGCCTGCGGCGGGTGGTAGGGACCGCTCTGCGGCTGCGTCCCCCCGCGCTCGCCGGGCAGCGGCCCGTTGTACGTCTCGTACGAGGGACCCTGCCCCCGAGTGTCCGTCACCGTAACCCCCTGGGAGTCCGTGGCGGAGCCACGGGCACCGCTCGATCCTGCGGACCGGCCCTCGGCCGAACCGGCGCCCGTGGCTCCACTCACGCTCTACTCCTCGTGCTCCCCGGTCTCGGGCTCCGTGCCCTCGACCACCTCGGCCGTCTCGGCCGTCTCCCCGGCCTCGGCAGCTTCCTCGATGTCGTCGTCCTCGCCGCCGGCCTCGGCGTTGCGGGCGATGCCGACGACGGCGTCGCGCTTGCCCAGGTTGATCAGCTGGACGCCCATGGTGTCACGGCCGGTCTCCCTGACTTCGTTGACTCGCGTGCGAATCACACCGCCGGACAGCGTGATGGCGAGGATCTCGTCGGTGTCCTCGACCACCAGCGCGCCCACGAGCGAGCCGCGGTCCTCCACGATCTTGGCAGCCTTGATGCCGAGGCCGCCGCGACCCTGGACGCGGTACTCGTCGACCGCGGTGCGCTTGGCGTAGCCACCGTCGGTCGCGGTGAAGACGAACGTACCCGGCCGGACGACATTCATCGAGAGCAGCTCGTCGTCCTCGCGGAAACTCATCCCCTTGACGCCGGAGGTCGCGCGTCCCATCGGGCGCAGCGCGTCGTCCGTGGCGGTGAAGCGGATCGACTGCGCCTTCTTGCTGATAAGCAGCAGGTCGTCCTCGGCGGACACCAGCTCCGCGCCGATCAGCTCGTCGTCGCTGCCGTCCTCCCGCTCGCGCAGGTTGATGGCGATGACACCGCCCGAGCGCGGGGAGTCGTAGTCCTTCAGGGCGGTCTTCTTCACCAGACCGGCCTTGGTGGCGAGCACCAGGTACGGCGCGGCCTCGTAGTCGCGGATCGCGAGGATCTCGGCGATCTGCTCGTCCGGCTGGAAGGCCAGCAGGTTGGCCACGTGCTGGCCGCGGGCGTCGCGGCCGGCGTCCGGCAGCTCGTACGCCTTGGCCCGGTAGACCCGGCCCTTGTTGGTGAAGAAGAGCAGCCAGTTGTGGGTGGTGGTGACGAAGAAGTGGTCGACGATGTCGTCCTGCTTCAGCTTCGTGCCGCGCACGCCCTTGCCGCCGCGCTTCTGCGAGCGGTAGTCCTCGGTCTTCGTACGCTTCACATAGCCGCCGCGCGTGATCGTGACGACGATGTCCTCCTCGGCGATCAGGTCCTCGATGGACATGTCACCGTCGAAGGGCACGAGCTGGCTGCGGCGGTCGTCGCCGTACTTGTCGACGAGCGCCGTGAGCTCCTCGCTGACGATCTGCCGCTGCTTCTCGGGCGAGGCGAGGATCGCGTTGTACTCGTTGATCTTCGCCTGGAGCTCGTCGTGCTCGGCGACGATCTTCTGGCGCTCCAGGGCGGCGAGCCGGCGCAGCTGCATCTCGAGGATGGCGTTGGCCTGGATCTCGTCGATCTGGAGGAGGCCCATCAGGCCCTCGCGGGCAACGTCGACCGTGTCGCTGCGCCGGATGAGGGCGATGACCTCGTCGATCGCGTCGAGGGCCTTGAGCAGACCGCGCAGGATGTGGGCGCGCTCCTCGGCCTTGCGCAGCCGGAACTTGGTCCGGCGCACGATGACCTCGATCTGGTGCGTCACCCAGTGGCGGATGAACGCGTCGATCGAGAGGGTGCGCGGCACGCCGTCGACGAGCGCCAGCATGTTGGCGCCGAAGTTCGTCTGGAGGTCGGTGTGCTTGTAGAGGTTGTTGAGGACGACCTTGGCGACCGCGTCCCGCTTGAGGACGATGACCAGGCGCTGGCCGGTGCGGGAGGAGGTCTCGTCGCGGACGTCGGCGATGCCGCCGATCTTGCCGTCCTTCACCAGGTCGGCGATCTTCTGCGCGAGGTTGTCCGGGTTGACCTGGTAGGGCAGCTCGGTGACCACCAGGCACTGGCGGTTCTGGATCTCCTCGACCTCGACGACCGCGCGCATCGTGATGGAGCCGCGGCCGGTGCGGTACGCCTCCTCGATGCCCTTGCGGCCGACGACGAGCGCGCCGGTGGGGAAGTCGGGGCCCTTGATGCGCTCGATGAGCGCGTCGAGCAGCTCCTCGTGGGTGGCCTCGGGGTGCTCCAGGTACCACTGGGCGCCGGCGGCGACCTCGCGCAGGTTGTGCGGCGGGATGTTGGTCGCCATGCCGACCGCGATGCCGGCGGAGCCGTTGATCAGCAGGTTCGGGAAGCGGGAGGGCAGGACGGTCGGCTCCTGGGAGCGGCCGTCGTAGTTGTCCGTGAAGTCGACGGTCTCCTCGTCGATGTCGCGGACCATCTCCATCGACAGCGGCGCCATCTTGCACTCGGTGTAGCGCATGGCGGCCGCCGGGTCGTTGCCCGGGGAGCCGAAGTTGCCGTTGGAGTCGACGAGCGGCATCCGCATGGCCCAGGGCTGGGCGAGGCGGACGAGGGCGTCGTAGATCGAGGTGTCGCCGTGCGGGTGGTAGTTGCCCATGACGTCGCCGACGACGCGGGCGCACTTGTAGAAGCCCTTCTCGGGCCGGTAGCCGCCGTCGTACATCGCGTACAGCACGCGGCGGTGCACCGGCTTGAGGCCGTCACGGACGTCGGGCAGCGCGCGCGACACGATGACGGACATCGCGTAGTCGAGGTACGAGCGCTGCATCTCGGTCTCGAGCCCCACGGGCTCCACGCGCATGCCCACGCCCGGAACCGTCGGCTCCTCTTCGGGCATCACAGGGGTGTTCTCGTCGGCCATTGCTGGTCTTCAGTCCTTTCGTACGGTCAGCTGAGACCGACTCAGATGTCGAGGAAACGAACGTCCTTGGCGTTGCGCTGGATGAACGAGCGCCGTGCCTCGACGTCCTCGCCCATCAGCACCGAGAACAGGTCGTCGGCCTGCGCGGCGTCGTCGAGGGTGACCTGGCCGAGCACGCGGTGGTCCTGGTCCATGGTGGTGATGCGCAGCTCTTCGGCGTTCATCTCGCCGAGACCCTTGAAGCGCTGGATCGAGTCCTCGCGGATCCGCTTGCCGTTCTGCTTGCCCAGCTCGACCAGGGCGTCGCGCTCGCGGTCCGAGTAGGCGTACTCGAAGTCGTCCCGGCCCCACTTGATCTTGTAGAGCGGCGGGCGGGAGAGGTAGACGTGCCCGGCCTCGACCAGCGGCCGCATGAAGCGGAAGAGGAAGGTCAGCAGCAGGGTGTTGATGTGCTGGCCGTCGACGTCGGCGTCCGCCATCAGGATGATCTTGTGATAGCGGAGCTTCTCGATGTCGAAGTCCTCGTGGACACCGGTGCCGAAGGCGGAGATCAGCGCCTGGACCTCGGTGTTCTGGAGGATCTTGTCGATCCGGGCCTTCTCGACGTTCAGGATCTTGCCGCGGATCGGCAGGATGGCCTGGTACATCGGGTTGCGGCCGGACTTGGCCGAGCCGCCGGCGGAGTCACCCTCGACGATGAAGATCTCGCACTTGGTGGGGTCGTTCGACTGGCAGTCGGAGAGCTTGCCCGGCAGGGACGCCGACTCCAGGAGACCCTTGCGGCGGGTCAGGTCGCGGGCCTTGCGGGCGGCCACGCGCGCGGTGGCGGCGGTGATGCCCTTGCGGATGATGTCCGCGGCCTCGTTCGGGTTGCGGTCGAACCAGTCGGTCAGGTGCTCGAAGACGACCTTCTGGACGAAGGTCTTCGCCTCGGTGTTGCCGAGCTTGGTCTTGGTCTGGCCCTCGAACTGCGGCTCGCCGATCTTGACCGAGATGATCGCGGTCAGACCCTCGCGGATGTCGTCGCCCGTGAGGTTGTCATCCTTCTCGCGGAGCAGCTTCTTCTCGCGCGCGTACTTGTTGACGAGGGTCGTCAGCGCGGCGCGGAAGCCCTCCTCGTGGGTACCGCCCTCGTGGGTGTGGATCGTGTTCGCGAACGAGTACACGCCCTCGCTGTACGACGAGTTCCACTGCATCGCGATCTCGACCGAGAGGAGGCGCTCCTTGTCCTCGGCCTCGATGTCGATGACGGTGGGGTGGATCAGGTCGCCCTTGCGCGAGTTGAGGTACTTCACGAAGTCGACGATGCCGCCCTCGTAGTGGTACTTCACCGTGCGCGCGGCCGGCTCGGCGGCCGCCTCGGCGTCGGGGTCGTCGGCACCGACGGTGGCCTTCGCGGACTCGCGCTCGTCGGTGAGCGTGATCGTCAGGCCCTTGTTGAGGAAGGCCATCTCCTGGAAACGGCGCGAGAGCGTCTCGAAGGAGTACTCGGTGGTCTCGAAGATGTCCGGGTCGGCCCAGAAGGTGACCGAGGTGCCGGTCTCCTCGGTCGCCTCGTGCTTCGCGAGGGGCGCCGTCGGGGCGCCCATCTTGTAGTCCTGCGTCCAGCGGTGACCGTCGGTCCTGATCTCCACCGAGACCTTGGTGGAGAGCGCGTTGACGACGGAGACGCCGACGCCGTGCAGACCGCCGGAGACCGCGTAGCCGCCGCCGCCGAACTTGCCGCCCGCGTGGAGGACCGTCAGGACGACCTCGACGGCCGGCTTGCCCTCGGACTCGACGATGCCGACGGGGATGCCGCGGCCGTTGTCGACGACCCGGACGCCGCCGTCGGCCAGGATCGTCACGTCGATGGTGTCCGCGTGACCGGCCAGGGCCTCGTCGACCGAGTTGTCGACGACCTCCTGCACCATGTGGTGCAGACCGCGCTCTCCGGTCGAGCCGATGTACATGCCGGGGCGCTTACGCACCGCATCCAGGCCCTCGAGCACCTGGATGTTGCTGGCGGTGTACTGCTTGTTCTCGTTGGGGTTGCCGGAATCGGCCACGAAGCGCCCTTTCTGGCACAGCACAAGCCGTTCTCCGGGCATACGGGAGCGGCTGCGTCGTTCGACATGTTCCGCGCGGTGGCGGGATTGTCTTCCAGTCTACCGGTACCACTGACACTCATGGGGGTTTGCCGGTACCTGAATGCTCATGTGCCGCCCTCGGCGGGCGCGAGACGACTCCCCATATCCGGGGAGGGGCTCCAGAGGCCCCTGACGGCCACCTAGCGCTTCGGGCGGTGACCGGTTGTGGGCATGCGGCCCGCGCGGGGTCGCGCGTCCGCCCCGTACCGCTATCCGTACGTATCTCCGGGTCCCGTCGACCCGGGTGCCCGCAGCGGCCCGTAGCCCCGCCGGGGCCCGCCCGGACCCAGGACCTTGATCATCCGTACGGTGCCGTGCCCCAGGTCCTCGTTGAGGCGCGCGACGAGGCGCGGGGCGAGCAGCCGCAGCTGGGTCGCCCACGCCGTCGAGTCGCACTGCACGGTGAGCACCCGCTCCTCGGGGTCCTCGTCGTACTTCAGCGGTACGCAGTGCTTGGCGAGGTCCTCGCCCACGATCTGCGGCCAGCGCCCCATGACCCCGCCGACGGCGGCCGGCGTCTCCCAGCCCCGCTCGGTGATCAGCCGGTTGATCGCGGCGCCCAGCGCCATCGGGTCGCGTCCGTCGGCGCGCGCGCCGGAGCGCAGGCCGCCGCCGCGCCTGGCCTGCTTCTTCTGCTGGGCCGCCGCGCCCCGCGCCTTCGCCTGTTCCTTGGCGGCGCGCAGTGCGACCCGGGCCAGGTCGACCCCGGAGGGCTCGGGCGCCGCCGCGGGCTTGTCCACAGGCTGTGGGGAAGTTTCACCGCCGCCGGTCATGCTCGTGCCACCCTTTCGACCGTTCCGCCGGCCACCGCGTACCGCGTGCCGGCGAGCACGCCCGGCACGTCGTCGTCGACCGCCGCCGTGACGAGGACCTGCTCACCCGGCGCCACCAGTTCCGCGAGCCGCTCGCGCCGGCGCGCGTCCAGCTCGGCGAAGACGTCGTCGAGGACGAGGACCGGCTCGTTGCCCTCGGCGCGCAGCAGGTCGTACGAGGCGAGCCGCAGCGCCAGGGCGTAGGACCAGGACTCGCCGTGGCTCGCGTACCCCTTGGCCGGCAGCTCCCCGAGCTTGAGGAGGAGGTCGTCGCGGTGCGGTCCGACCAGCGTGACGCCCCGCTCGATCTCCTGTTTGCGTACGTCGGCGAGCGCGGCGGTCAGCTGTCCGTACAGCTCCTCGCGGGTGTGCCCGGAGCCGGGCGCGGACGGCTTGTACTCGAGGTGGACCGGTCCGCCGCCCGGGGCCAGCTGCTCATAGGCCTTGTCGGCGAGCGGGCGGAGCGTGTCGATGAGGTCGAGCCGCTGGGCGAGCAGCTCGGCGCCGGCCCGGGCCAGGTGCTGGTCCCAGACGTCCAGGGTGGACAGGTCCATGCCGCGGCCGCCGTGGCGCCGGGCCATGGCCGCGGACTTCAGGAGCGTGTTGCGCTGCTTGAGCACCCGCTCGTAGTCGGAGCGCACGCCCGCCATGCGCGGCGCGCGCGCCGTGATCAGTTCGTCGAGGAAGCGCCGGCGCTCGCCGGGGTCGCCCTTGACGAGGGCCAGGTCCTCCGGCGCGAACAGCACGGTCCGCACGATCCCCAGCACATCGCGGGGTCTGACCTGCGAGGACCTGTTGATACGGGCGCGGTTGGCGCGGCCCGGGTTGAGTTCGAGCTCGACCAGCTGGGAGCGCTCGCCCTGCGTGACGGCGGCCCGGATGATCGCCCGCTCCGCCCCCATGCGCACCAGCGGGGCGTCGGAGGCGACGCGGTGACTGCCGAGGGTGGCGAGATAGCCGACCGCCTCGACGAGATTGGTCTTGCCCTGGCCGTTCGCCCCCACGAACGCGGTGACGCCCGGATCGAGCGGGACCTCGACCCGGGCGTAGGAGCGGAAGTCGGCCAGCGACAGATGCGTGACGTGCATGGTGGGCGCCGACCTTCCCCCGGCGGGCTGTGCACCGCCGGGTGCACAGCCTGTGGATTACTTCTTCGTCTCGACCGCGTGACCGCCGAACTGGTTGCGCAGCGCGGCGATCATCTTCATCTGCGGCGAGTCGTCCTGACGCGACGCGAACCGCGCGAACAGCGACGCGGTGATCGCCGGCAGCGGTACGGCGTTGTCGATGGCGGCCTCGACGGTCCACCGGCCCTCGCCGGAGTCCGACGCGTAGCCGCGCAGCCGCTCCAGGTGCTCGTCCTCGTCGAGGGCGTTGACCGCGAGGTCGAGCAGCCATGAGCGGATGACGGTGCCTTCCTGCCAGGAGCGGAAGACCTCGCGGACGTCGGTGACGGAGTCGACCTTCTCCAGGAGCTCCCAGCCCTCGGCGTAGGCCTGCATCATGGCGTACTCGATGCCGTTGTGGACCATCTTCGCGAAGTGGCCGGCACCGACCTTGCCCGCGTGGACCGAACCGTGGGGACCCTCAGGCTTGAGGGCGTCGAAGATCGGCTGGACGCGGGCCACGTGCTCGGCGTCGCCGCCGTACATGAGCGCGTAGCCGTTCTCCAGGCCCCAGACGCCGCCGGAGACGCCGCAGTCGACGAAGCCGATGCCCTTGGCGGCGAGCTCCTCGGCGTGCTTCTCGTCGTCGGTCCAGCGGGAGTTGCCGCCGTCCACGACGACGTCGCCGGGCGACAGCAGGTTCGCCAGCTCGTCGATGGTGGACTGGGTCGCGGCGCCGGCCGGAACCATGACCCACACCACGCGCGGACCCTTGAGCTTGCCCACAAGCTCTTCGAGGCTGTGGACATCGGCGAGGTCCGGGTTGCGGTCGTATCCGATGACGGTGTGGCCTGCGCGGCGGATGCGCTCGCGCATGTTGCCGCCCATCTTGCCGAGACCGACGAGACCGAGCTCCATCAGAGATTCCTTAAGCGTCGTGTGCGGTTTACCCGGGTCCGAGCCTACGCCCGGACCCCGGCGCACACCTGTGGGGTCAGCCGCTCAGTCGTACCGGCATGATCAGGTACTTGTAGGCCTCGTCGGCCTCCGCGTCGACCGCCGGCCGGCCGCTCAGGAGGGCGGGCTTGGTGGAGGTCGTGAAGGAGAGCTGGGCGACCGGGGAGTCGATCGCGCTCAGGCCGTCCAGGAGGAAGGTCGGGTTGAAGGCGATCGAGATGTCGTCGCCTTCCAGCTGCGCGTCGACCCGCTCCACAGCCTGTGCGTCGTCGCTGGAGCCGGCCTCCAGGATGAGCACGCCCTGCTCGAAGCTGAGCCGGACCGGGGTGTTGCGCTCGGCGACCAGGGCCACGCGCTTGACGGCCTCGACGAAGGGCGCGGTCTCGATCACCGCGATCGAGTTGAACTCGGTGGGGAAGAGCGTCCGGTACTTCGGCAGGTCGCCTTCGAGCAGGCGGGTGGTGGTGCGGCGGCCCGCGCCCTCGAAACCGATCAGGCCCTCGCCCTTGCCGGAGCCGGAGAGCGCCAGGGTGACGGTGTCGCCGCTGGTCAGGGCCTTGGCCGTGTCCAGGAGCGTCTTGGCGGGCACCAGGGCGACGGCCGAGGCGTCCGGCGACTCCGGCTTCCACAGGAACTCGCGGACGGCGAAGCGGTAGCGGTCGGTGGAGGCCAGGGTGACCGTGTCGCCCTCGATCTCGATGCGCACACCGGTGAGGACGGGCAGCGTGTCGTCACGGCCGGCGGCGATGGCCACCTGGGCGGCGGCGGCCGCGAAGACCTCGCCGGGGACGGTGCCGGTCGCGGTGGGCATCTCCGGCAGCGCCGGGTACTCCTCCACGGGCAGGGTGTGGAGGGTGAAGCGGGAGGTGCCGCAGACCACGGTCGCCCGTACACCGTCCGTGGAGATCTCCACAGGGCGGTTGGGAAGGGCGCGGCAGATGTCGGCGAGCAGGCGGCCGGAGACCAGGACCGTGCCGTCCTCCTCGACCTCGGCCTCGACGGAGACCCGGGCCGAGACCTCGTAGTCGAAGCTGGAGAAGCTCAGCGCGCCGTCCTCGGCCTTCAGCAGAAGGCCCGCGAGTACGGGCGCCGGCGGACGGGCCGGAAGGCTGCGGGCCACCCACGCCACCGCCTCCGCGAGTACATCGCGCTCCACCCGGATCTTCACCGGAACCGCCTCCTGCTTGTTGCTGGCTCTTCGTCGACTGCGGGAACCAGTCTGACGTACGCCGCCGACACTCGGTGCGGCTCGGGGTCAAGTCGGGACAAGAGCCGGTCGAGGCTCCGGGCTCGAGTTGTGCACAGGTCCCACTTCGAAGCGGATTCCGGGCTAACTATGAGTGGGAGTAGTAGTAGGGCCTGTGGAAACCGTGGATAACGTCGTCCACGCAGGTCAGACCCAGTTTTTTGTCCACTGCCCCTGTGGGTGACACCGGTGGACAACCGGGGTGCTCTGTGGACACGCGAAAGTTCTGCACACCCGATTCACAGGCCATGGGGAGTTCTCCCCAGTGCTGTCCCCAGCTTTCCCCCGGTTCCCCACAGCCCAAACGTCTCCCTTGGTGTGACGGCTTTCACTCGGCCCGGTGAGGGCGGGCGTTTCGTTGCCGAACAGTGGACAGCGGTGTGGAGAAGCTGTGGGCAACCACCCCCAGCCTGTGGGTTGCCCGTGGACAACCGAGCGGAGCCCCTGTGGACGAAACTTCTGTCCACAGCCTGTGGAGATCGTTTGCCAACAATTCCACACCCCTCTGACCTGGGCAGACGGAGTGTGGCCAGGTCAGCCTGTGGATGCGATCCGGATAACTCCGCAGTCCCCACCCTGTGGACGGGAGATCATCCCGCAATCTGTGGAGAACCCGCCACCGGAACGGAGTAATCGAACAGCGGCCAGACGGGCGACGAGGTCCCGGAACGCCGAAGGGCGCCCCGGGAGGTGCCCCGGAGCGCCCTTCGGAGGGTCGCGTACGGCGTTCTCAGCCGTTCTTGATGCGGTTGGTGAGCTCGGTGACCTGGTTGTAGATCGAGCGCCGCTCGGCCATCAGCGCGCGGATCTTGCGGTCCGCGTGCATCACGGTCGTGTGGTCGCGGCCGCCGAACTGCGCGCCGATCTTCGGCAGCGACAGGTCCGTGAGCTCCCGGCACAGGTACATGGCGATCTGCCGGGCCGTCACCAGGACGCGGCTGCGCGAGGAGCCGCACAGGTCCTCCACCGTCAGACCGAAGTAGTCCGCCGTCGACGCCATGATCGCGCCGGCGGTGATCTCCGGAGCGGAGTCCTCGCCGCCCGGGATGAGGTCCTTGAGGACGATCTCGGTGAGCCCGAGGTCCACCGGCTGCCGGTTGAGGCTCGCGAACGCGGTCACCCGGATCAGCGCGCCCTCCAGCTCGCGGATGTTCCGCGAGATCCGGGAGGCGATGAACTCCAGCACCTCCGGCGGGGCGTTGAGCTGCTCCTGGACCGCCTTCTTGCGGAGGATCGCGATGCGCGTCTCCAGCTCGGGCGGCTGCACATCGGTGGTCAGTCCCCACTCGAAGCGGTTGCGCAGGCGGTCCTCCAGGGTCACCAGCTGCCGGGGCGGCCGGTCCGAGGACAGCACGATCTGCTTGTTGGCGTTGTGGAGCGTGTTGAAGGTGTGGAAGAACTCCTCCTGCGTCGACTCCTTGCTCGCGAGGAACTGGATGTCGTCGACCAGGAGGATGTCCACATCGCGGTAGCGCTTGCGGAAGGCGTCGCCCTTGCCGTCGCGGATCGAGTTGATGAACTCGTTGGTGAACTCCTCCGAGCTCACGTACCGCACCCGGGTGCCCGGGTAGAGGCTCCGCGCGTAGTGCCCGATGGCGTGCAGCAGGTGGGTCTTGCCGAGCCCCGACTCCCCGTAGATGAAGAGCGGGTTGTACGCCTTCGCCGGCGCCTCGGCCACCGCGACGGCGGCCGCGTGGGCGAAGCGGTTCGAGGAACCGATGACGAAGGTGTCGAAGAGATAGCGCGGGTTCAGCCGCGCGTGCTGCTCACCGGGAGCGCCGGACCCGGCGCCCTGCCCGGACGAGGAGCCGCCCATGCCCGGCGCTCCGCCGACTCCCGGCCGGTGGCCCGTGCCGGGACCACCGTGACCCGGGCCGCCGGAGCCCTCGGGACCGGAGAGCTCCGCCCGGTCGGAGCGCTGCTGCTCGTACGCGGGGCGCTCGTCGTACCGCGGCTGCTGGGGCTGCTGCGGGCGGGCCGTCGCGTACGGATCCCGCTCCTGGAAACCGCCGAGCCGCTGCTGCTGCCAGGTGATCTCCTCCTGGGCGCGCGGCCAGACGCCGGGGTCGGGGCGCTGCTGCTGGTACTCGGGGTAGGCGGGGCGGGCGGTCGGCAGACCGTCGTCCGGCATCGGACGCCCGTACTCGTCGTACTTCTCGTACGGCTTGTCGTAGGAGTCGTACTTTCCGTACGGCTGCTGGGCGGGCCGGCCCTGCGGCGCCGGCGGGGCCGGCTCGCCGGCGGAGTCGTCGACGGTGATCGCGATCCGGATGGGCCGGCCGCAGGCGCGGCTGAGGGCCTCGCTGATCAGCGGGGCGAGGCGGCCTTCGAGGACCTGCTTGCCGTACTCGTTGGGCACCGCGAGCAGCGCGGTGTCGGCCACCAGTGCGAGTGGCTGGCAGCGCTCGATCCACTGCTTGTCCTTGGGCTCGATGCCCTGGCCTTCGCCGAGGAGCTGTTCCAGCACGCGTGGCCACACTGCGGCAAGATCGGCAGGTACGTCAGCCACGGGGCACGCTTCCTCGCAGGTCCCACGAATGTGTGGTTCTCGGGACGGTGGGTCGAAGTCCGTTAGGACAGGTAAGGACAGAAGGGAAAAGGTTGCGGAGTCCAGCCACGGTAGTCGCGGCGGCTGACGTGGTTCAAGTTGTTGTCCACAGCCTGTGCACAATGGGGGGTGACGACAGGTCGGTTTGACCGGATGGCGTAGCCGCGCGTACCGTAACCAGGTCGAGTTGTCGATGGCTGCTGCCGCCTGCCTCCGATGGGCAAAGATCACCCTAGGTGATCGCGAAGCGGTGCACTCGGGCGTATTGCGAGCTACTCGTGGGCGCACGGTGACAGCCAGGCGATGTCCCGCCACCACCCGAATCATTTCTGGAGCCCCCGAGTGAGCAAGCGCACCTTCCAGCCGAACAACCGTCGTCGCGCGAAGACCCACGGCTTCCGCCTGCGCATGCGTACCCGTGCCGGTCGCGCCATCCTGGCCGCCCGTCGTGGCAAGGGTCGCGCCCGCCTGTCCGCCTGATCCGCGTACAGGTCATGACGTGCTGCCTACCGAGAATCGGCTGAGGCGGCGCGAGGACTTCGCGACCGCGGTACGCAGAGGACGCCGGGCCGGACGCCCGCTCCTCGTCGTCCATCTACGCAGCGGTGCAACGGACCCGCACGCGCCTGGGGAGAGCGCTCCCCCGACGCGTGCGGGTTTCGTCGTGAGCAAGGCCGTAGGCGGCGCGGTCGTCCGCAACCAGGTGAAGCGTCGTCTGCGCCATCTCATGCGCGAGCGGCTCACCGAGCCGCCCCCCGGTAGCCTGGTGGTCGTACGGGCGTTGCCCGGAGCCGGTGACGCCGACCACGCCCAGCTGGCCCGAGACCTGGACGCCGCTCTCCAGCGGCTGCTGGGAGGGGGCACGCGATGAAGTACCCGCTGCTGGCTCTCATCAAGTTGTACCAGTGGACGATCAGCCCTCTCCTGGGCCCTGTCTGCCGGTACTACCCGTCGTGTTCCCACTACGGATTCACGGCCATCGACCGGCATGGCGCGATCAAGGGCACGGCCCTGACCGCCTGGCGCATCCTGCGGTGCAATCCGTGGTCGCCGGGCGGCGTGGACCATGTCCCCGCGCGCAAGCGGCCGCGCTGGCACGAGATGCTCAGGAACGCGCTGCGCGGCGACCAGGGCGGGATCTCCGCCGAGACGAGCCCGGCCGCAGAGACCTCGCCCAATGCTCAAGGAGCCTGATTAGTGGACACGATTGCCAGTCTGTTCAGCTTCATCACCTGGCCCGTTTCCTGGGTCATCGTCCAGTTCCACAAGTTGTACGGGGCGATCTTCGGCCCCGACACGGGCTGGGCCTGGGGTCTGTCCATCGTGTCCCTGGTGGTGCTGATCCGTATCTGCCTGATCCCGCTCTTCGTGAAGCAGATCAAGGCGACCCGGAACATGCAGGCGCTCCAGCCGAAGATGAAGGCGATCCAGGAGCGCTACAAGAGCGACAAGCAGCGTCAGTCCGAAGAGATGATGAAGCTGTACAAGGAGACGGGCACCAACCCGCTCTCCTCGTGCCTTCCCATCCTGGCGCAGTCGCCGTTCTTCTTCGCGCTGTACCACGTACTGAGCAAGATCGCCTCCGGCGACAAGATCGGTGCCCTGAACCAGCAGCTGGTCGACAGCGCGCGTGAGGCGCACATCTTCGGCGCCCCGATCGCGGCGAAGTTCATGGACACCCCGGAGAAGGTCGAGGCCCTCAACGCCTCGCTGACCGACGTCCGCATCGTCACCGCGGTCATGATCGTCCTGATGTCGGCCTCGCAGTTCTTCACCCAGCGCCAGCTGATGATGAAGAACGTCGACCTCACGGTGAAGACGCCGTACATGCAGCAGCAGAAGATGCTCATGTACATCTTCCCGGTGATCTTCGCCGTCATGGGCATCAACTTCCCCGTCGGTGTCCTCGTCTACTGGCTGACCACCAACGTGTGGACCATGGGCCAGCAGATGTACGTGATCAACCAGAACCCGACGCCGGGCAGCAAGGCCCAGGACGCCTACCTGCAGCGCCTGCTCAAGAGCGTCACCCAGCACGGTGAGGTCCGTGGCCGCGGCCGCAAGCGGGTCGTCAAGGACATCGTCGCCAAGGGCTCGGACCGCAACGAGAACGAGCGCCGCTTCTTCGCGGGCCTGGCCAAGGCCGGCTTCGCTGCCCAGGCCGACGGCACCGTGGTCAAGAGCGACACCGTCTCCGCCGAGGCGGAGGGCGGCGCCGGCACCCGGCGCCAGCAGCCCAAGCGCCAGACCAAGGCCCAGCGCCAGGCCGCGGCCGCCCAGCAGGCGAAGGAGGCCGAGGACGCGACCCTGTCCGTCGAGGCCACGCCCGAGGACAAGCCGGCTCCGTCGCTGGAGAAGGGTCCCAAGCCGCAGGCGAAGGGCGCCAAGCCCGGAGCCCAGGACGCGGCCGACAAGCCGGCACGGCCGAGCCGGGCCAACTCCGGTGGCGCCCGTCAGGGCAAGTCCGGCCAGCGCAAGGGCCCGCAGCGGCCCAAGCACCCCTCCTCCAAGAAGTAAGCCTCCACGAAGCAAGAAGGAGTCCATCCGTGACGGAAGGCATCACCTCCGCCGCCGAGGGTGGCGACACCCTGACCCGCCTGGAGCAGGAGGGTGAGATCGCTGCCGACTACCTCGAGGGCCTGCTCGACATCGCCGACCTCGACGGTGACATCGACATGGACGTCGAGGCGGACCGTGCGTCGGTCTCGATCATCAGCGATTCCGGCAGCCGCGACCTGCAGAAGCTCGTCGGCCGCGACGGAGAGGTGCTGGAGGCCCTTCAGGAGCTGACCCGGCTCGCCGTGCACCGCGAGACCGGTGACCGCAGCCGGCTGATGCTCGACATCGCGGGCTTCCGGGCCAGGAAGCGGACGGAGCTGGCCCAGCTCGGCGCCAAGGCCGCGGACGAGGTCAAGTCCTCCGGTCAGCCGGTCAAGCTGGACCCGATGACGCCGTTCGAGCGGAAGGTCGTGCACGACGCGGTCGCCGCCGCCGGCCTGCGCAGCGAGTCCGAGGGCGAGGAGCCGCAGCGCTTCGTCGTCGTGCTCCCTGCCTGATCCCTCTCGTAGAGTCGGCCCCGTCTGTTCGCAGGCGGGGCCGAACTTTGTCAGCCTGATAGTCAGCCACCACAGTGCGCTCGCGCGGTACGCGTGCGGTACGGAAGGACGGTTCCCCGTGACGGAGGCAGCGGAGCTTCCCCAGGCGCCGGAGCAGGCGCAGACGGTCTTCGGCGAGTACTTCCCCGAGGCGGTCCGGTATGCGGAGCTCCTGGCGGACGCAGGGGTCAAGCGGGGTCTCATCGGCCCCCGCGAGGTGCCCCGGCTGTGGGAGCGGCATCTGCTGAACTGTGCCGTGCTCTCCGAGGTCGTCCCGGAGGGCGTCACCGTCTGCGACGTCGGCTCCGGTGCCGGTCTGCCCGGCATTCCCCTGGCCCTGGTCCGCCGCGATCTCAAGATCACTCTCCTGGAGCCCCTGCTCCGTCGTACGACCTTCCTCCAGGAGGCCGTCGAATTGCTCGGCCTCGACCACGTGACCGTGGTCCGTGGCCGTGCCGAGGAGATGCTGGGCAAGCTACCGTCCGTGCACGTCGTCACGGCGCGGGCCGTGGCGCCGCTCGACCGGCTGGCCGGCTGGGGTGTCCCGCTGCTGCGTCCCTACGGCGAGATGCTCGCGCTCAAGGGCGACACGGCGGAGGAGGAGATCGTCGGTGCCCGTGCCGCACTCTCCAAGCTCGGTGTGGTCGAGGCTTCGGTGCTGCACGTGGGTGAGGGAGTGGTCGACCCGCTGACCACCGTGGTCCGGGTCGAGGTCGGTGAGAGCCCCGGCGGTGTGAGGTTCGCCGCCAAGCGCGCCAAGGCGGCCCGGCCCAGCCGGCCCCGGCGACGTCGCTGAGCCTTTCCGGTCCGTACCCGCTGATCCGTACAAGCTGCGATACGTACAGATTTCGGAGTGTCGAGCGGTCCCGGCCCTGCGGCGCGTGCATCGTGTTTCACGTGAAACGTCGCTCACTGCTGCAGGGGATCATCAGCCGCGGCCGCGCGGCTGGCACGCCCTGGGACCGCAAGCCTCCGGCGAAGCCCCCCGTGAGGGTTAAGGGGTTGTCCACAGAGGTGGATTCATCCACAGAACCACGGGCCTCGCTGGTTCACGACCCCGAAAGCATGGCAGGCTCTGTGCATCGCGAGCCTGAAGCCGAGGAGAGTGAATCCTTGCGGTCCGACGCCAACATCGCGGGACCGATGACCGATCCGGTCCCCGGTCCCCGAACCGAATCGGTAGGGGCGGATGTTTCACGTGAAACACCGCCTCCGATGGACGACACCCCCATCGGTCGTGCAGCCCAGCTGGCCGTAGAAGCCCTGGGCCGTGCGGGTGAGGGACTTCCCCGGCCCGCGCAGACCCGCGTGATGGTGGTCGCCAACCAGAAGGGCGGCGTGGGCAAGACGACCACGACGGTCAACCTTGCCGCCTCCCTCGCCCTCCACGGCGCCCGCGTCCTGGTCATCGACCTCGACCCGCAGGGCAACGCCTCGACGGCGCTGGGCATCGACCACCATGCCGAGGTGCCCTCGATCTACGACGTTCTCGTGGAGAGCAGGCCGCTCTCCGAGGTCGTCCAGCCCGTCCGGGATGTCGAGGGACTCTTCTGCGCCCCCGCCACGATCGATCTCGCCGGTGCCGAGATCGAGCTGGTGTCCTTGGTGGCGCGGGAGAGCCGCCTGCAGCGAGCGATCCAGGCGTACGAGCAGCCGCTCGACTACATCCTGATCGACTGCCCGCCCTCGCTCGGCCTGCTGACGGTCAACGCCCTCGTGGCGGGGGCCGAGGTGCTGATCCCCATCCAGTGCGAGTACTACGCCCTGGAGGGCCTCGGCCAGCTGCTGCGGAACGTCGACCTCGTCCGCGGGCACCTCAATCCCGCCCTGCACGTCTCGACGATCCTCCTCACCATGTACGACGGCCGGACGAGGCTTGCCTCGCAGGTCGCCGAAGAGGTGCGCAGCCACTTCGGCGAGGAGGTCCTGAAGACCAGCATCCCGCGGTCCGTGCGCATCTCGGAGGCACCGAGCTACGGACAGACCGTGCTGACCTACGACCCGGGCTCCAGCGGCGCCCTGTCGTATCTCGAAGCGGCGCGCGAGATCGCGCTGCGCGGTGTCGATCTTCACTATGACGCCACCCAGGCCCATGGGGGACACCCGCACCTGGGCCACCAGAACAGCCAGCGAATGTCGGAGGGGATCCAGTGAGCGAGCGACGTAGGGGGCTGGGGCGTGGGCTCGGTGCGCTGATCCCCGCTGCTCCCCAGGAACGAGAGGTGCCGGTCGTCGGGGTGGGCTCCGCTCCGGCCATGACCTCCCCCGGCGCCATTCCGGCGCTCGGCTCCGAGCGCGGCGTGGCGGCGGCGAAGCTGGCGACCCTTCCGGCGAGCCCGCAGTCCCCGGACTCCGTGGTGCCGGTGGCCGAGACCGAACCGCCGGCTCCGGAGGCCCCCGCCGGGGCGCACTTCGCGGAGCTGCCGCTGGACTCCATCACCCCGAACCCGCGCCAGCCGCGTGAGGTCTTCGACGAGGACGCCCTGGCCGAGCTGATCACCTCCATCAAGGAGGTCGGTCTGCTTCAGCCGGTCGTCGTCCGCCAGCTGGGCCCCGAGCGCTACGAGCTCATCATGGGCGAGCGCCGCTGGCGTGCCTGCCGTGAGGCCGGCCTGGAGCGGATCCCGGCCATCGTCCGGGCCACCGAGGACGACAAGCTGCTGCTCGACGCCCTGCTGGAGAACCTGCACCGGGCGCAGCTGAACCCGCTGGAAGAGGCAGCCGCCTACGACCAGCTCCTCAAGGACTTCAACTGCACCCATGACCAGCTGGCCGACCGGATCGGACGCTCGCGTCCGCAGGTCTCCAACACACTGCGTCTGCTGCGGCTCTCCCCGCCCGTGCAGCGCCGGGTGGCCGCCGGGGTCCTCTCGGCCGGGCACGCCCGTGCGCTGCTCTCCGTGGACGATGCGGAGACGCAGGACAAGCTGGCCTACCGGATCGTCGCCGAGGGCCTCTCTGTGCGGGCCGTGGAGGAGATCGTCGCGGTGATGGGGTCGGAGCCCTCGTCGCCGGTCAAGCCCAAGGGGCCGCGCGCGGGCACCCGCGTCTCCCCGGCTCTGCGGGACCTGGCGACCCGGCTTTCGGACCGCTTCGAGACCCGGGTGAAGGTCGACCTGGGCCAGAAGAAGGGCAAGATCACCGTCGAGTTCGCCTCGATGGAGGACCTGGAGCGGATCCTCGCGACGTTGGCCCCGGGTGAGGGGCGGGTCCTGGATCAGGGCGCCTCGGAGGACAGCCCCGAGCAAGGCTCCGAGGACTGAGCCAGCTGTGCGTCCCAGGGCGGGGCGTGTTCCGGCATGAGCCGGGACACGCCCCGCCCTTTGCCTGTCTGCGGTATCGCCCTGATCCGCTCGTCGTTACGATTCTGTGAGGCGTATTCGTACAGCGATGGCCGAGGGAAGCGAGGAGCAGCCGTGGGGCGTCGGCTCGTACCGCTCACGCTGGACAACCTTCCGGATCTCCCCAAGCGATGTCGTTCCTGTGTCTTCTGGGAACTTGATCCGGTGAGTGGGGAGGCCGCCGTGAAGGCGGGTCGCCCCGAGCTGGAGAAGGAGGCATGGATCTCCGCCGTGCTCCTTGAATGGGGCTCCTGCGGCCGGGTGGTCTATGTCGACGAGGTTCCGGTCGGGTTCGTGCTGTACGCGCCGCCGGCGTATGTGCCCCGCTCCACCGCCTTTCCCACGAGTCCGGTCGCCGCGGATGCCGTGCAGCTGATGACGGCGTGGATCATGCCCGGGTATCAGGGGCAGGGCTTGGGACGGACCATGGTGCAGACGGTGGCGAAGGATCTGCTGCGGCGGGGCTTCAAGGCGATCGAGGCTTTCGGCGACGCGCGCTGGAAGGAGCCGGCCTGCGTGCTGCCCGCCGACCATCTGACGGCCGTGGGCTTCAAGACCGTGCGACCCCACCCGACCTTCCCGAGGCTGCGGCTCGAACTGAGGACGACGCTCTCCTGGAAGGAAGACGTCGAGATGGCCCTCGACAGGCTTCTCGGCGCGGTGCAGAAGGAACCGGTACTGCGGCCTCTCTGATCGAGGAGAGCGGCCGGACAGACGACAGCGGCCCGCCCCCTGAGAGGGGCGGGCCGCTGCTGTTTCACGTGAAACAGCGAGAACGTCAGGCCTTGGGCGCGATGAAGTCGGCCAGGTCGCGCTCGATGGCGGCCTTCGGCTTGGCGCCGACGATCGTCTTGGCGACGTCGCCGTCCTTGTAGACGTTCAGCGTCGGGATGGACATGACGCCGTACTTGGCGGCCGTGGCCGGGTTCTGGTCGATGTTGAGCTTCGCGACGATGATCTCGTCGTGCTCGGAGGCGATGGCCTCGAGCGACGGAGCGATCATGCGGCACGGGCCGCACCACTCGGCCCAGAAGTCCACGAGGACGGGCTTGTCGCTCTTGAGGACCTTCTCCTCGAAGTCAGCGTCGGTAACGGTGATAGTGGCGCCGGCCACGGCGGCCTCCTTCATCGGTGGGGTGTGAGGTGGGGAAGCGGGGGATCAGACCGCGGGGGTCTCGGCGAGGTTCTCGCTGTCGGTCAGCGCGGCGAGGAAGCGCTCGGCGTCGAGGGCCGCGGAGCAGCCGGTGCCGGCAGCGGTGATCGCCTGGCGGTAGGTGTGGTCGACGACGTCACCGGCGGCGAAGACGCCCGGGATGTTGGTGCGCGTCGAGGGGGCGTCGACCTTCAGGTAGCCCTCCTCGTCCAGCTCCAGCTGGCCCTTGAAGAGCTCGGTGCGCGGGTCGTGGCCCACGGCGATGAAGAGACCCGTGACCGGGAGCTCGCTGGTCTCGCCGGTCTTGGTGTTGCGCAGGGTCAGGCCGGTGAGCTTCTGCTCGCCGTGGATCTCGGCGACCTCGCTGTCCCATGCGAACTTGATCTTCGGGTCGGCGAAGGCGCGCTCCTGCATCGCCTTGGAGGCGCGCAGCGAGTCACGGCGGTGGACGATGGTGACCGACTTGGCGAAGCGGGAGAGGAAGGTCGCCTCCTCCATCGCGGTGTCGCCGCCGCCGACGACCGCGATGTCGTGCTCCTTGAAGAAGAAGCCGTCGCAGGTGGCGCACCAGGAGACGCCGCGTCCGGAGAGGGTGTCCTCGTTGGGCAGGCCGAGCTTGCGGTGCTGGGAGCCCGTGGTGACGATGACGGCCTTGGCGCGGTACACGGTGCCGGCGGTGTCCGTGACGGTCTTGATCTCACCGGTGAGGTCCACGGCGACGATGTCGTCCGGCACGAGCTCGGCGCCGAAGCGCTCCGCCTGGGCACGCATGTTGTCCATGAGGTCCGGGCCCATGATGCCGTCGCGGAAGCCGGGGAAGTTCTCCACGTCGGTCGTGTTCATCAGGGCGCCACCAGCGGTGACGGCTCCTTCGAAGACGAGCGGCTTCAGCGACGCGCGGGCCGTGTAGAGCGCAGCGGTGTAACCCGCGGGCCCGGAGCCGATGATGATCACGTTACGGACGTCGCTCACGGGTGTGTTCCTCGTCTCTGCAGACTGCCTACTGCCTACGGGGGGCGGTCGGATCGGTCACTGTCACCCCACCCAACCGATCCTAAGGGGCGTGCATTCCCGCGACGGCCGTCCGGCGTGGCGAAGAGGTCAGGAGCGAGGGACGGATTCCTGGAGGAGCACCTCGGCTGGGCCCTTCCCGGTGCCCGAGGCGCAGGAGGCGTCGAGGACGTAGGCCTGCACCCTGGAGCCGTCCGCGGTGTCGGGCAGGAGGACGAGATAGGCGCGTGTGCCCTGGTAGTCGCCCTGCTGGAAGGCGATGACCGGGTCCGTACGACCGGTCCCGGCCTTGACGCACTCGGGCAGGGCGGGGGGCTGGGCGCGCTTGTCCCCTACCCCGCCCTCGGCGGAGAGCGACGCGGGCGGCGCGCTGCGGTCCTCGGGGGCCTTGAAGACGCCGTTCTGCTGGAGGAGGGCCCGCACCGAGGACTCGACCGGTGCGCCCTCGAACTGGGCCGCGCTCGCGGCGGCGGCATCCGACCTGGTGTCGCCGGAGGTGTCGGCGTCACCGGCGGTCAGGGCTCCGGACTGGACGAAGAACAGGCTGAGGCCCAGGGCAGCGGCGCCGAAGGCGGCGCCGACGACCGCGACCCGGCGACGGGACCGGCGGGAGCGCCCCGGGCCCGTGGCAGCTGCGGGATGTCCTGCGGGTCGCGAGGCGACCGGCAGGGGGGCGGGAGTACGGCTGCGCGACGTTTCACGTGAAACATGCGCGTCGGTGTCGGGCGTCGGCGCGGTGGCGTCGAGGAGGGCCTCGGCGGCAAGGGCGGCATCGATGCGACCGGCGATCTCGGCAGGCATCCGGGGCGGCCCGGGAAGCGTGCCCAGCAGCCCCCGGATCTCCTCTAGGGAGGTCCGTACGTCGGCACAGAGCGAACAGCCGTCGAGGTGCTGCCGCACAGCGGCGGAGCGGGAGGGCGAGAGCAGCCCCTCGGTGAGGTCGGAGATCTCCGAGACGTCCGGGTGCTGAGCCGTGTCGGCCGTGGAAGTCACGCGCGCCCACCTCCGCCCTTCACAGCAGCTGTATTGCCTGGTCCGGTATCCGTCGATCCCGGTACCGCTGGGACGGATGCCCCCGGCGTCCGGTTCCTTCCCCGGTCGAGCAGTTCGTTACCCATCGCGTCGCCGCGCAGATGAGTGAGCATCGGCAGCAGCTTGGCCCGTCCGCGTGCACAGCGGCTCTTCACCGTCCCGGTGGGCACATCGAGGATACGAGCGGCCTCGGCGACCGGGTATCCCTGCATGTCGACGAGGACGAGTGCGGCGCGCTGCTCGGCGGGGAGCGTCGCGAGGGCGGCCAGGAGCTCGCGGTGGAGGTCTTGGCGCTCCGCCGGGGCCTCGGCCGACTCGTGCGGTTCGAGGAGCTGCTCGAACCGGGCGGTGTCGTCCACGGGCGAGGTCCGGCGCGACGCGGTCTTGCGGGCCCGGTCGAGACAGGCGTTCACCGTGATGCGGTGCAGCCAGGTCGTGACGGCCGACTGGCCCCGGAAGGTATGGGCCGCCCGGAAAGCCGACACGAGGGCGTCCTGGACGGCGTCAGCGGCCTCCTCGCGGTCTCCCAGCGTCCGCAGGGCCACCGCCCACAGCCGGTCGCGGTGACGGCGCACGAGCTCACCGAAGGCGTGCGGGTCGCCTGCCACGTGGCAGGCCAGGAGTTCCTGGTCGCTGCGCTCGTCGCGTATGGCGTCGTCCAACGGTGAGCACCTCCCCCCGGGTATGGCGTCAGCTGGTGATCTTGATGTCCGCGATCTCGCCCCGGTAACCGCCACCGCCGCTGGGCAGGTCGGTCAGCCAGACGAGAACGTAGCGCGTCTTCAGGGGCTTGGCGGGCTGGAGGGCCACCTGACTCCCGGACCCGGTGGCCTGTGTGGCGTAGTCACCGGGCTGCCCGGGGTAGGAGGAGGCGTTCTCCGGAGCCGTGCGCAGCTGGACCGACGTCGGACCCTGGAAGGCGACCTCGACCTTCGCGACCTGCTGGACCGTGCCGAGGTCGAGGACGATGCCGACGCCTTCCTTGAGGTTGCCGAACTTGGAGTAGCCGTCGTACCGCATGGTCTTCCATGTGGTGCCCGGGTCGCCGTCGTAGGCGTTCTTTATCTGGCCGGCGTTCTCCGCGCCGTCGCCGAGCGGGTCGAAGTCGTGCGCCTCGACGATCGCGACCGGCTTCCCGGTCGCCACCACGCCCTTCTGCTCCTCGTTCTTCGGCTCCTGCGTGGTCGGCTGGGGCTCGGTTCCGTTGTTCTGATCCAGGAGCCGGTCCGCGATCTGCCAGCTGCCCAGGCCCAGGGCGGCGATCAGGAGTGCCGACACGGCCCACTTGAGCGCCTTGCCGGTACGGCTCTGCAGCGGAGGCGGCGGCATCACCGTGGGCTGGGTGACGGCCGGCCGCGGCTGGGGGCGTCCGTACGTGCCCTGCTGGTAGGTGGTGCGCTGGTACTCGGGCGGGGCGGGCAGCGGGAACTCGGGCTCCGGCGGGCGGATGCGGGGCATCGCCGCGACGGCCTTGGCCAGCTCGTCGGGAGTGGTGCAGGGCGGCTCCTGGCGCGAGGCGGTGGCCCCGTCGTTCGCCAGGGCTCGCATGGCGATCTCCGACAGGCCGCGGTGGACGCCCGCCCGTACCTGGTCCGGAGCGAGCAGCCCGACGCCCTTGGGGAGGCCGGAGAGGCCGTACGCGTCGTTCTCGTACGGCCAGCGCTGGGTGAGCGCCGCGTACAGCAGGGCACCGATGGCTTCGGTGTCCGTGCGCTGCGGGCGTTCGACGCTGATGCCGCGCAGGGCGGCGTTCACGGCGAGGCCACGGATGCGGTACTGGCCGGTGGAGCTGCGCAGGACGGCACTGGGGGTGAGCCGGAGGTGGGAGAGACCTTCCCGGTGGGCGGCGGCCATGGCCTGGGAGACCTGGCTGACGAGCTGATAGGCGTCGTGGGGTTCCATCGGGCCGGCCGCGAGCAGCGCGGTCAGCTCCGTGGAGTCGGGGAGCCACTCGTGGACGACGTAGACCAGGTCGTTCTCCTCGACGGCGTCGAGGACCTGGACGAACCGGGGGTCGCCAAGGAGTGCCGCCGAGCGTGCCGCGGCGAGCACGGACCGGGCCCGGCTGTGGTCGGCGGGCAGGATGTGCACGCCCACGGCCCGGCGCAGTTTCTCGTCCACGGCACGCCAGCTGCTGAATCCGTCCAGACGGGTGACGCACTCCTCCAGCCTGTACCGCCTCGCCAGCTTGTGGCCGCTGTGCAGCTCCGGTGCCGTGATGGAGGGCTGTTCACCGCTCTGTCGTTCGACCGCCTTGTTCTCCGTGGCCTCGGCGGACGTGGCCGCCTTCTTCTGCGCTTCCGCCACCCCGTCGGTCGCGGCCTTGTCCGCCTTGGCGGTCAGCGGGTCTTCGCCGCTGTTGTCGGCCACGTCGACGGCAGCCGTGCTACGTTCCGCCACCGTCGTTCCTGCCTCCCCATCCGTTGCGCCACATCCAACAGCCATGCCAATTGTGCCCACAGTCCAGCGCTATGCACGACACGCGTCGGCAGGCGATGGTTGTGCGAACCCCGCGCGCCCGCGGCGCGGCTAGCGTCCGAGCCGCCCGCGGACCATGCCGACCATGGAGTTGAGCTCCGCGATCCGCATGCGCTTGGCCGCCACGAAGAAGACGCCGAGCAGGACCGCCATGCCGACGAACAGGGCGACGAGCGAACCGAGGGCGCCTTCGCCGAGCACCTTCAGGAGGCCGAAACCGGCTGCTCCGGCGATGACCGCCGCGGGCAGCGAGGCCAGGCACAGGCGGGCGTAGGTGCGCATCACGTGGGCGCCGTCGAGGTCGCCGCCGAGCCGGTTGCGCAGGCGGCGCCAGGCGACGCCGACACCGACGGCGTAGGCGAGGCCGTAGGAGGCGGCCATGCCGACGACCGCCCACTGGGCGGGCAGCACGAAGTAACAGGCGGCCGAGGCCGCCGCGTTGACGGCGGCGACGATGACGGTGTTGTAGAAGGGCGTCCGGGTGTCCTCGTAGGCGTAGAAGCCGCGCAGGACGACGTACTGGACGGAGTAGGGGATCAGACCGAGGCCGAAGGCCATGAGGATGAAGCCCATGCCGCGGGCGGCCTCGACGCCGCTGGAGGCGTAGAGCAAGGTGCACATCGGGACGCCGAGCGCCAGGAAGGCGAACGAGACCGGGACGATGGCCACGGCCGAGTTGCGCAGGCCCTGCGAGATGTCGTCGCGGACGGCGCCCGGGTCGTCGTCGGACGCGGCGCGGGAGATCCGCGGCAGCAGCGCGGCCATGACCGAGACGGTGATGATGGCCTGCGGCATGCCCCAGATCAGCTGCGCGTTGGAGTACGCGAGGAAGCCGGCGCCGTTCCTGCCGGACTCCTCACCGGCCGCGGTGGCGAGCTGGGTGACGACCAGGACACCGGCCTGGTTGGCGAGGACGAAGAGCACCGTCCACTTGGCCAGCTTGATGGTCTTCCCGAGGCCCTGGCCCTTCCAGTCGAAGCGCGGGCGGAAGCGGAAACCGGTCTCGCGCAGGTACGGGATCATCGCGAGCGCCTGGACGGCCAGGCCGAGCAGCGTGCCGATGCCGAGCAGGCGAATGCCCTCGTCGGGGATGGTCTGGACGCCCATCCGGGACTCGGCGGAGGTGCCGTAGACCCAGATGAACAGCCCGAACGTGGCGATCATGACGACGTTGTTGAGGACCGGGGTCCACATCATCGCGCCGAACTTGCCACGTGCGTTGAGGATCTGACCCATCACCACGTGCACGCCCATGAAGAAGATGGTGGGCAGGCAGTAGCGGGCGAAGGTGACGGCGACGCTGTTGGCCGCCGCGTCGTCGGCGATGGTGTGGGACATCAGCTGGATCAGCAGCGGTGCCGCGAACACGGCGATGGCGACGATGGCGCCCAGGGCGACCATGACGAGGGTGAGCAGACGGTTGGCGTACGCCTCGCCGCCGTCCGCGTCGTTCTTCATCGACCGGACCAGCTGCGGTACGAACACCGAGTTGAGGCCGCCGCCGACGGTGAGGATGTAGATCATCGTCGGCAGGGTGTAGGCGACGGTGAAGGTGTCACCGAGCAGCGCGGCGCCGAGGGCACCCGTGATCACCAGGCTGCGGACGAAGCCGGTCAGGCGGGAGACGAGGGTGCCGGCCGCCATCACGGCGCTCGACTTGAGCAGCCCGGAGGCACGGCCGGCCTTCTTCGGGGCGGGCGCGGGCATGGGGTTCGGCTCCGGGGACGGCGGGGGCACCTGGCCGGACGCCTGCTGGTCCCGGTACAGGTGTGCGAAGGCGTCGGGCTCGGGCTCCTCCTCCCCCGCCCGTGTCACCAGGTCGTCGACACCGGTGAACTGGACCGTGCGGGCGTCGTCGCCGTACGGCAGGTGGCGCGAGGGCCCGTCGGGCTCGGGGGCGGGCGTCTGGGCCCAGACCCGGGGGTCCGGCGCGTGCGGGGGCGCGGCCGGCTGCTGGTAGAGCGACTGCGGGTCGGCGTAGGTGCCCGGCGGTGGCGGCGGGTGCGCGGCGCGGTCGTACAGCGCCTCGGTGACCGGATCCTGGGCGGACAGGTCCCGCGCCCGGTAGGGGTCGTGGCTGTAGGCGTCCTGGACGTAGGGGTCCTGGGCGTAGGTGTCCGGCTGGTCCGGTGCGTACGGATCCGGGGTGCCCTGCTGCGGCGGCGGCACCGGCGCGTGGCCGGGCGCGGGGGCCGCGGGCGTTCCACCGGACGGCGCGGTGCCGTCCGCGCCTTGACCGCGGTCACCGTCGTACGGCGCGTTCATGGTTACCCCACCTCATCGTCCCCGGCCGACCGGCCACGACATCGCTCAACGGTCCACTTTCTCACCCGGGCCCGACGGGTCGCCGCTTTCGGGCCCGGTGTCCGGTGTCGGGTCACTCGGCTGCTCGGGTTCGGCCGCCTCCGAGGACGCCTCGGGCTCCGCTTCGTCTTCGGTTCCGGGGCCAGTCCCGGCCGGGTGCTCGGTGTCCGCGTCCGTCTGCGCCTCGGCCGCTGCCTCCGCTTCGGCGCTCCGGGCGGCGGCGCGCTTGCGCTGGCTGTACATCCGGACACCGGCGAGCACGAGCAGCAGTACACCGCCGGCGATCACGAGCATGACCGTGGGAGTGATCTCGGAGACCTTCACGGTGAAGGTCATCGGCTTGCCGTAGGGGGTGCCGTCCGCCGTGTAGAGCTGGGCGGTCATCGGAACCTGCCCGTTGGCGTTGGCCGTGGCGGTGAACTTCACCGACTGGCTGTGACCGCCGTCGATCTTCACCGGCAGCTCGGAGACGGCTTCGCCGCCGTTCAGCTTCAGACGGGTCTTGTTGCCGGAGACCAGCCGCAGCACCAGACCGTCCACGCCCTGGAGCAGCTTGTTCTGCACGGTCACGGGGATGGTGGCGCTGCGTCCGGACAGCAGGAGGTCGGACTTGTCGATCAGCTGGACCTCCGCCGTGAGGCTCCGCAGGTAGTTCAGGACCTCCCTGCGGTAGAGAGCGGCCGAGGGGGCCTGACCGCGCCACGAGGTGGACACCTCGCGGCTGATCGCGTTGGTGAACGGCGGCACCACACGGTCCGGGGCGGTCAGGATGACCTTGAAGTCGTCCAGCTCGTCCCGGGTCGTCTTCATCTGCTCGAAGGCGTCGGTGCCCAGTTCCTGGGCGCGCAGCTTCTTCGGGTACGCGCGGCTGCTGGGCACCCGCTTCGACGCGTCCGGGTCCGGCTTCGCGGTGGCGGCGGCCAAAAGGTCCAGTGGCTGCGTCCAGCGCTGGGCGGAGAGGCCGTGCAGAGCGGCCGCCATGCTTTGGGCCTGCGAGGTGGTCGGCATGCGCTGCGGCGCCACCACGACGCTGCGCTGGTCCTCGGGCAGTTCCAGCGTGATCGCCAGGGACTGGGCGAGGAACTCCTGGACCGCCAGGGTGGAGCCCTCGGCCCTGATCATGTCGCCCTGGAAGGCCGTCGACAGGGTGGCGTCGCTGACGACCGCGGTCGTGCCGCCGCCGATGGGGCGGGCCGAGGTCGGCGTGTACGACAGGTCGTCGCGGAAGCTGTCGCTGCGGGCGATCACGTTGCGCGCGCCCGCGGAGGTGGCGACGGCCATGATCGACGGGTCGACGGCGCCGTCGACGGGCCAGGAGAAGTCGGTGGACGGCTTCACGTGGAGGATCGTCTCGACGGTGGTCGAGGCCAGCGCGGTGGCCTGCTGGAGGTGGCTGAGGGAGCCGGGCACCTCCTTGCCGTGGTGGGCGAGGGAGGCGAGGTCGGGGTCGGCGAAGGGCAGGGCGACCACCTTGCGGCCCTGCACGGCCTTCTCCAGGGCGTTCAGCCACTGCTCGGCGACGGCCTGGTTCCGGCCCGGCACCTCGGTCGTCCCGCTCTTGACCATGTAGGGCTCGGTCATCGCGTTGACGCTGGCCAGCAGGTCGGGGTCGAGCACCCAGGTGACCGGCAGGTCCTTGCCGAGCGCGACCATCTCGTGGAGCCGGCCGCCCGGAGCGAGCTCGGCGGCGAGTTCGTCGTTCTCGAAGACCGGGGTCTGCTGCAGGTTCGCACCGGTCTCCGCGGAGACACGGGCGGTGGAGATCAGCGGCCAGAGGTAGGTGAGCTGCGTCTTCTTCTCGGTGGCCTCGGGCTGGTACGGCAGGAAGGTCCGCTCGATCCCGAGCACCCGGTCGTAGGACTGGCCCCCGGTCCTGCCCGTGAGGGAGACGCCCAGCTGATAGACGCCGGGCTCCTCCAGTTCGAGCTTGGAGACGGGCACGGAGAGGGTGAAGTCCCGGCTGAGTCCGGCGCCCAGCGAGGGGATCTTGACGGTGTAGGGCCCGCCGAGCGCAGCCGGGTCACGGCCGTCCCGGTAGCCGCCGCGGTCGGCGACGGAGTCGATCTCGCTGCGGCTGGTCATCCGGGGGCCGACCCGGAGATCGACCGTGGCTTCGGTCACGGTCTGCTTGCTCTCGTTGGTGACCGTGCCGGTGATGGTGAGGGTGTCGCTCTCCACCGGCGCGGTCGGCGCCAGTGTGTCGACGGACACGTCCACGGTTCCGCCGCCCGAGGACTCGGCGGCCGCCGTGGGGGCGGACACCCCCTGGAGGAGGCCGGCCAGCAGCGGGGCCGCGACGGCGAGGGAGGCCGTGCGCCGCAGCCAGCGGCGGGCAGGTGAGGGAACGGTCCCCTGAATAGCTGCCGCCTCGGCCACGCGTCGCCCGTCCTCGTCGTTGTCTGTGGTGTCAGTGGTGTCGCTGGTTCCCGGTTGCTGTGTCCAGGCATGGTAACGAGGCACGCGGGGGCCAAGTGCCGGGGACTGCTCCAGCGGATGGGGCCGGGCGGTCGGAAAACGGGGACGTCGTGGTGAGCCGGGGCACGTACCCTTTTCTGTTGTGCCGAACGCCAACGAAGACACCCCGACTGCCCTGAGCCAGGTGCAACGCCGCGCGGTCAGTGAACTGCTGCGCGTGTCCCCTGTCGCCGACGACCTCGCCCGCCGTTTCAAGGAGGCCGGGTTCAGCCTCGCTCTGGTCGGCGGCTCGGTGCGCGACGCCCTCCTCGGCCGTCTCGGCAACGACCTGGACTTCACGACGGACGCCCGTCCCGAGGACGTGCTGAAGATCGTGCGCCCCTGGGCCGACGCCGTCTGGGAGGTCGGGATCGCCTTCGGCACCGTGGGCTGCCAGAAGGAGGCCCGCGTCGGAGACGCGGTGCAGCACTTCCAGGTCGAGGTCACCACCTACCGCTCGGAGGCGTACGACCGCACCTCGCGCAAGCCCGAGGTCTCCTACGGCGACTCCATCATGGAGGACCTGGTCCGCCGCGACTTCACCGTCAACGCCATGGCCGTCGCGCTCCCGGAGAAGGAGTTCATCGACCCGCACGGCGGCCTCGAGGACCTCGCCGAGCGCGTGCTGCGCACTCCCGGGACGCCCGAGGAGTCCTTCTCGGACGACCCGCTGCGCATGATGCGGGCCGCGCGCTTCGCCGCCCAGCTGGACTTCGAGGTGGCCCCCGAGGTCGTCACCGCCATGAAGGAGATGTCCGGCCGGCTGGAGATCGTCTCCGCCGAGCGCATCCGTGAGGAGTTCAACAAGCTGCTCCTCTCGGCGAACCCCCGCAAGGGCCTCGGACTCCTGGTCGACACGGGCCTCGCCGACCATGTGCTGCCCGAGCTGCCGGCCCTGCGGCTGGAGAGCGACGAGCACCACCGGCACAAGGACGTCTACGAGCACTCGCTCACCGTCCTCGACCAGGCCATCGACCTGGAGGAGGACGGCCCGGACCTCGTGCTGCGCCTCGCGGCTCTGCTGCATGACATCGGCAAGCCGCGCACCCGTCGCTTCGAGAAGGACGGCCGGGTCTCCTTCCACCACCACGAGGTGGTCGGAGCGAAGATGACCAAGAAGCGCATGACCGCGCTCAAGTACTCCAACGAGATGATCAGGGACGTCTCCCGCCTCGTGGAGCTCCACCTCCGCTTCCACGGCTACGGTGCGGGCGAGTGGACCGACTCCGCCGTCCGGCGCTATGTCCGCGACGCGGGACCGCTGCTCACCCGGCTCCACAAGCTGACGCGCTCCGACTGCACCACCCGCAACAAGCGCAAGGCTGCCGCCCTCTCCCGGACCTACGACAGCCTGGAGGCGCGCATCGCCCAGCTCCAGGAGCAGGAGGAGCTGGACTCGATCCGCCCGGACCTGGACGGCAACCAGATCCAGGAGATCCTGGGCATCCGTCCGGGGCCGGCCGTGGGGCGCGCGTACAAGTTCCTGCTGGAGCTCAGACTGGAGAACGGTCCGATGGGACATGACGCCGCGGTGGCCGCGCTCAAGGAGTGGTGGGCGGCCCAGGAGAACTGAAGCGGCTCGATGTTTCACGTGAAACATCGACCGCGGATCGCCGGGCAGGGGTGATGTTTCACGTGAAACATCACCCCTTTCTGCGGGTGCGGACGAGCGCGAGCGCGACGACGGCATAGAGACCGCCCACCAGAGCCACGATGGCCGGAGAGCGGCCGTCCGGCGGGAGCATCAGTGCCGCCACTCCGGCCGCGCTGACGAAGGCGACGTTGAACAGGACGTCGTACAGGGAGAAGACCCGTCCCCGGTAGGCGTCGTCCACGGCCGTCTGGACGACGGTGTCCGTGGCGATCTTCGCGCCCTGGGTGGCCATGCCGAGCACGAAGGCGGCCAGGAGGAAGGGAGTCCGGGCGAAGGTCAGGCCCAGGGCAGGGGTCAGCACGGCGGCGGCGGACGCGCACACCGTCATCCAGCCGAAGGGGCCGAGCCTGCCGATCGTCCAGGGGGAGATCACCGCCGAGGCGAAGAAGCCGGCACCGGACGCGGCGACCGCGAGCCCGAGCACGGCCAGGCCCTCCGACTCCGTCGTGCTCCACGCGTACCGGCTGAGCATGAGGACCGTGACGAAGAGGGCGCCGTAGCAGAAGCGCATGACGGACACCGCGGCCAGCGCCCGGGCCGCGGGGCGCCGCTCGAACAGGTGCCGCAGCCCGCCGGCCAGTCCTCGTGCGGTGGAGGACAGGGCGTCGAGGAGACCGGGCCGGGTCGGCGCCCGGTCCGGCCCGAGGAGCTCACGGGACATCCGGAGCGAAGCCAGGCCGGAGCAGAGGTAGAGGGCGGCGCCCAGCAGGACGACCACGGCGTCGGAGTCGCCGACGACAAGACGCGTTCCGAAGGCGAGACCGCCGCCGACCGTCGCCGCGAGCGTGCCGGCGGTCGGGGAGAGGGAATTGGCGACGACCAGCCGCTCGTCGTCGACCACGCGTGGCAGCGCGGCCGAGAGTCCCGCCAGGACGAAGCGGTTGACGGCCGTGACGGAGAGGGCGGAGACGTAGAAGAGCCAGTCGGGCACCGAGGCCAGGATGAGCAGCGCGGTGCCGCCCGCGAGGAGGGCGCGCAGCAGGTTTCCGAAGAAGAAGACCTGGCGTCGCCGCCAGCGGTCGAGCAGGACGCCGGCGAACGGACCCACCAAGGAGTACGGGAGCAGCAGGACCGCCATGGCGGCGGCGATGGCGCCCGCGCTGGTCTCCTTCTCCGGGGAGAAGACGACGTAGGTCGCGAGGGCGACCTGGTAGACGCCGTCGGCGCACTGGGAGAGCAGGCGCACGGCGAGCAGACGGCGGAAGTTGCGCAGGCGCAGGAGGACGCGCAGATCACGCACGACGGGCATGGCAGCAAGACTCACATACGACGAGGGTCCCCGGGCACTGCCGCCCGGGGACCCTCCTCATCGATGCGCTCGGCCTTCAGGTCAGCGCTCGACCTCACCCTTGATGAACTTCTCGACGTTCTCGCGGGCCTCGTCGTCGAAGTACTGGACCGGCGGGGACTTCATGAAGTACGACGACGCCGACAGGATCGGGCCGCCGATGCCGCGGTCCTTTGCGATCTTCGCGGCGCGCACGGCGTCGATGATGACGCCGGCGGAGTTCGGGGAGTCCCACACCTCGAGCTTGTACTCCAGGTTCAGCGGAACGTCACCGAAGGCGCGGCCCTCGAGGCGGACGTACGCCCACTTGCGGTCGTCCAGCCAGGCCACGTAGTCGGAGGGGCCGATGTGGACGTTCTTCTCGCCGAGCTCCCGGTCGGGGATCTGCGAGGTGACGGCCTGCGTCTTGGAGATCTTCTTGGACTCCAGGCGCTCGCGCTCGAGCATGTTCTTGAAGTCCATGTTGCCGCCGACGTTCAGCTGCATCGTGCGGTCGAGGATGACACCGCGGTCCTCGAAGAGCTTCGCCATGACGCGGTGCGTGATGGTGGCGCCGACCTGGGACTTGATGTCGTCGCCGACGATCGGGACACCGGCCTCGGTGAACTTGTCGGCCCACTCCTTGGTGCCGGCGATGAAGACCGGGAGGGCGTTGACGAAGGCGACCTTGGCGTCGATGGCGCACTGGGCGTAGAACTTCGCCGCGTCCTCGGAGCCCACGGGCAGGTAGCAGACGAGAACGTCGACCTGCTTGTCCTTGAGGACCTGGACGATGTCGACCGGGGCCTCGGCGGACTCCTCGATGGTCTCGCGGTAGTACTTGCCGAGACCGTCCAGGGTGTGGCCGCGCTGGACCGTGACGCCGGTGTTCGGGACGTCGCAGATCTTGATGGTGTTGTTCTCGCTGGCGCCGATGGCGTCCGCGAGGTCGAGGCCGACCTTCTTCGCGTCCACGTCGAAGGCGGCCACGAACTCCACGTCACGGACGTGGTACTCGCCGAACTGCACGTGCATCAGGCCGGGCACCTTGGACGCCGGGTCGGCGTCCTTGTAGTACTCGACGCCCTGCACCAGCGAGGCGGCGCAGTTGCCCACGCCGACGATGGCTACGCGAACCGAACCCATTTCCGGTTGCTCCCTGTGTGATCGTGGAAGCCCTGCGAGAGCAGGGTTTCACTTGGCGGTGTCGTCGGACGGATCCGGCCGGGTACTGCCCCCGTGCCGGGGCAGGCCGCCCGTTTCTCCAGATTCTTTGTCCTGCTGAGCGGCGCCCTCGGGGGCGTCGGGGCCGGATCGCTGATCCCGCCCCGCCCGCTCGCTCTCGATGAGCTCGTTCAGCCAGCGCACTTCGCGCTCCACGGACTCCATTCCGTGGCGCTGCAGCTCAAGCGTGTAGTCGTCGAGGCGCTCGCGCGTACGGGCCAGAGAGGCGCGCATCTTCTCCAGGCGCTCCTCCAGCCGGCTGCGGCGCCCCTCCAGCACCCGCATGCGCACCTCTCGCTCGGTCTGGCCGAAGAAGGCGAACCGGGCGGCGAAGTGCTCGTCCTCCCAGGCGTCGGGGCCGGTGTGGGAGAGGAGCTCCTCGAAGTGCTCCTTACCTTCGGCCGTCAACCGGTAGACGATCTTGGCGCGCCGCCCTGCCAGGGAGGCCGCCACGGCCTCCTCGGGGGCGCTGCCCGGCTCCTCGATCAACCAGCCGTTTGCGACCAGCGTCTTGAGGCAGGGGTAGAGGGTGCCGTAACTGAAGGCCCGGAAGATCCCCAGTGAGGTGTTGAGCCGTTTGCGGAGCTCGTACCCGTGCATCGGGGCCTCGCGCAGGAGGCCGAGGACGGCGAACTCGAGGATTCCTGAGCGCCTGCTCATCCGTCGCCTCCTCCGCTCCCGGGGAACTGTCTCTCGGACCACGTGCGAAAAACTCGATATGACGAGCCGATGTGCCGCAGTGATGTATCGACTCGATACATCCTGACGATAGAACGGGCCTCTGCGTCCGACAAGTGGGACTCGGGTGAGCGGCGTCACATCGTCAATTCACAGCAATCGACTTGCCGGATTTGGGGTGAAGTTCGGCCCTAGGTGGGTTTTGGCCGTGCGTAGTCTGTGCGGCATGCAGACCACCGGGAACCACGCGATGCCGCAGGGCGTCAGTGAAGCGGGTGACCGGCTGCGGCACGGCGGGGCTTTTTCCGAGGTCCGGCCGTGTGCATTTCGGGGGGACCGGAACTCAACTGCCGCTTCCAGGCGTACGCGCCTGCCCGAGGAGTAGTCGTTCGATGAGCGAGCATCGTCGCAAAATGCCGCAGCAGCAGCCGCCGAGTGGCGGTCGCGCTGCGGCCCGGCGCGCCGCCCAGCAGCCGATGGGCCGCAGGTCGGCCCAGGGCCGCGAGGTCCCGACGGGGTCCCCGTCGGCCTCGTACGGCCCGCCTTCCTCCTACGGGGAGGAGCAGCGTCCCTACGGAGGACGTGCCGAGGCCCGGCGCGCCGCGCAGCGGGGCGGGCGCAGGCGCGCGCCCGAGGCAGGCGGCCCGGGAGGAGCCGGCGGCGGACGGCGCGGCGGGGGCGGCGGCCACGGCGGTGGTCCCGGACGGGGACGCGGGGGCGGTCGTCCGCCCGGCAAGAAGAGGGCCATCGACTACCCGCGGTACGGAAAGTACGGCTGGCGACGCTGGGTGCCCTCGTGGAAGCTCACGACGGGCCTGTTCCTGGCCTTCTTCGGCGGCCTCATGGGCGCGGCGACGATCGCGTACGCCATGGTCGGCATCCCCGACGTGGCAATCAGCGCCAAGGCGCAGAACAACGTCTTCTACTGGTCGGACAAGACCGTGATGGCGGCGACCGGCGGAGAGGTCAACCGCCAGATCGTCGGGATCGAGCAGATCCCGAAGGTCATGCAGGACGCGGTGATCTCGGCCGAGAACAAGACCTTCCGTACCGACTCCGGCATCGACCCCATGGGCATCGGCCGCGCCGTGTGGAACATGGCCAAGGGCGGCGAGACCCAGGGTGGCTCGACCATCACCCAGCAGTACGTGAAGAACAACCGTCTCGACGACCAGTCGCAGACGCTGACCCGCAAGGTGAAGGAACTCTTCATCTCCATGCGTGTCGGCAACGAGATGGAGAAGCCCGACATCATGGCGGGCTATCTCAACACCGCGTACTACGGGCGCGGCGCGTACGGCATCCAGGCCGCGGCCCGCACGTACTTCGGCAAGAACTCCCACGAGCTCGACGCCAGCGAGTCCGCCTTCCTCGCCTCGCTGCTCAAGGGCGCGACGTACTACGACCCGGCCGGAAACCCGGACATCGACCCGGACGCCACCCAGGAAGCCAACACCGAGCGCGTGACGAAGCGCTGGTCGTGGATCCTCGACGAGATGGTCAAGGACGGACACCTGCCGGCCGAGGAGCGGGCGAAGTACCGCGACTTCCCCAAGGTGAAGCCGCGCACCAGCGGCGCCCAGCTCGGCGGCCAGATCGGCTACCTGGTGCGCACCGCCCAGTCGAGCATCCTGAACAACGACGAGCTGGGCATCAGCGAGCAGGACCTGGCCCGCGGCGGCTACGAGGTCTACACGACCTTCGACAAGAAGAAGGTCCAGGCGCTCGAGAGCTCGATCAAGAAGATCTACGAAGAGCACATCGACCCGGAGAAGCGCCCGAAGACGGACACCCACGTCCAGTTCGGCGGCGCCTCGGTCAACCCCGAGACGGGCGCGATCGTGGCCATCTACGGTGGCACCAACGCCACCAAGCACTTCACCAACAACGCGGACGAGACCGGTGCCCAGGTCGGTTCGACGTTCAAGCCCTTCGTGCTGGCGGCGGCGATGCGGGACGGTGTCCGTGACCCCCGTGGAGACGCCGTCCAGGGTCCCTCCACCCGGACGCTCGTCGACCCTGACAAGAGCTACTACAACGCCCAGAACAAGCTGAGGATCAGGAACTACGACGGCACGATCTGGCACGACGAGAACGGCAAGGAGTGGCTCCAGGTCAACGACGACGACGCGAGCTACGACCGGATCAACCTCCGCACGGCGATGATGAAGTCCGCGAACTCGCCGTACGTGCAGCTCGGCATGGACGTCGGCATCGACAAGGTCCGCCAGGCCGCCATCGACGCCGGTCTGCGCGAGGGCTCGCTCGTCAAGGCCAACGTGCCCTCCTTCTCCCTCGGTATCTCCAGCCCGAGTGCGATCCGCATGGCCGGGGCCTACGCGACCTTCGCCAACAACGGCGAGCGCAACGACGTGTACTCGGTGGAGCGGGTCCTCAAGCAGGGCCAGGAGAAGTACAAGCACGAGGCCAAGCCGAAGCGAGTGTTCTCCACGGCCGTCGCCAGCAACATCACCGACGTGCTGAAGGACGTCGTCACGGGCGGCACCGGCAAGAAGGCCGCGCTCGACGACCGTGAGGCGGCCGGCAAGACGGGTACCACCGACGGCAACAACTCGGCCTGGTTCGTGGGGTACACCCCGCAGCTGTCGACCGCGATCGACATGTACCGCTTCGACGACGACGCCACCAACACGAAGCGCAAGTTCGAGTCCATGTTCGGCACGGGCGCCCAGCCGAAGATCCACGGTTCGTCGTTCCCGTCGCAGATCTGGCACGACTACATGACCGAGGCACTCAAGGGCACCGAGCCGAAGAGCTTCCCGGAGCCCGAGGAGCTGGACGCCGAAGGCGTCTACGGCGGCGGCATGGTCAGCCCGACCCCGACGCCCACCCAGACCCCGTCGCAGACGCCGTCGATGACGCCGTCGACGCAGCCGCCCACGCAGAAGCCGACCAAGTCGCCCGACCCGGAGAAGAGCTGCAGCGTCTGGGACTGGCCCTGCAACTCCGACGGCGGCGCCACCACCGGCAACGACAACGGCGGGTCCAACGGCGGACCCACCACCACACCGCCACCGGATCCGACCGACAGCCCGAGCGCCGACAGCGGCGGCGGTGGCGGCGGCGGAAGGCCCAGCGGCGGCGGAACCTGGGGAAGCCTGGGCGGCTGACCCGTCCGGCCCCGCAGCCCTCTCGACGGCCGTCCCGCCCGGCCCGTACCTCGTGTACGGCGCCGGGCGCGGCGGCCCTCGTCGTTTTCCGGGAGGCGTACGGCAGGATGTCCCCCATGCCGAGCCTCCAGAAGACGAGCCCTCCGCAGGACCCGGTGGTCTGCCCGACGCGTCACGACGACGTGGCCGCCTCGGGCAGCGCGCTGATCGGCGGGCCGATCGGACGCCGGGCGCTGCTCGGCGCCGGGCAGCTCACCCCGGTGCGCGTGGTCGTCCTGGTGACGATCGGGATGTTCGCGCTCGGCATGGTGCAGAAGCTGCCCTGCTACAACTGGGCCTGGTTCCGCGGGACCACCTCCCAGTACACCCACGCCTGCTACTCCGACATCCCGCACCTCTTCTCCGGGCGGGGCTTCGCGGACGGTCTCGTCCCGTACTTCGACCGGATCGGCGGCGACATACCGTTCCTGGAGTACCCCGTCCTGACGGGCCTGTTCATGGAGGTCGCCGCCTGGCTGACGCCCGGCGGCGGCGACATGACCGAACGCGAGCAGGCGTTCTGGATGGCCAACGCGGGCCTGCTCATGGTGTGCGCGGCCGTCCTGGCCGTGTGTGTGGCCCGGACCCACCGCCGGCGCCCCTGGGACGGTCTCCTGGTGGCCCTCGCGCCCGCCTTCGCGCTCACCGCCACCATCAACTGGGACCTGCTGGCCGTCGCCCTGACGGCGGCCGCGCTGCTGATGTGGTCGCGCGGGCGGCCGCTGGGCTTCGGCGTCCTGATCGGCCTGGCGACGGCCGCCAAGTTCTACCCGGCCCTGCTGCTCGTACCCGTGTTCCTGCTGTGCTGGCGGGCCGGGAAGTGGCGCGAGTGCGGCACGGCGGTGGCCGGCGCGGCCGGCGCCTGGCTGGTGGTGAACCTGCCGGTGATGCTGCTCGCGCCCGAGGGCTGGAAGCAGTTCTACGTCTTCAGCACGGAACGCAACATCGACTTCGGCTCCGTCTGGCTCTTCATCAGCCAGACCACGGGCGAGTCCATCCGCCCCGAGACGGCGAACTACTACGCGCTGTTCCTGATGATGCTCGCCGTCGCGGGACTCGCCCACCTGACGTTCCACGCGCCCCGCAGGCCCCGTCTCGTCCAGCTCGCCTTCCTGATCGTGGCGGCGTTCGTCCTCACCAACAAGGTCTACTCGCCGCAGTACGTCCTGTGGCTCGTGCCGCTCGCCGCGCTGGCCCGGCCGCGCTGGCGGGACTTCCTGGTCTGGCAGGCGTGCGAGGTCATGTACTTCCTGGGCATCTGGCTCTACCTCGCCTACACCACCAGCGGCAACAAGCAGGGGCTGCCGACCGACGGCTACCAGTTCACGATCGTGCTGCACGTGCTGGGGACGCTCTTCCTGTGCGCCGTGGTCGTGCGCGACATCCTGGTGCCGGACCGGGACGGGGTGCGGCGGGACGGCTCGGACGACCCCTCGGGGGGCGTCCTGGACGGCGCGAAGGACGTCTTCGTGCTCGGCAGGGCGGCGCACCCGGCCCGGCACGCGGCCCCGGCGGTGGAGGGGCCGCGGGTGGACTGGGGCGTTTCCCGGGAGTGACGGGGCGTCCCCCACGGGGACGGCGGCGAGGAGCGGCGAACGGCCCCCGGGTTCTCCCGGGGGCCGTTCAGCGGTGACAGGACGCGGACGCCGGGCGCCCGGCCGGCGGCTCAGCGCTCGACGAGCCGGTCGTACTGGGTCGTGGTGTGGCGCAGGTGGGCGACCAGCTCGTCGCCGACCTTCGGCTCCTGGGCGTCGGCCGGCACGAACAGGATCGACACCTGCATGTGCGGCGGCTCGGCGAACCAGCGCTGCTTGCCGGCCCAGACGAACGGCGAAAGGTTCCGGTTGACGGTCGCGAGACCGGCGCGGGCCACGCCCTTGGCCCGCGGCATCACGCCGTGCATCGCCTTGGGGGCCTCCAGGCCCACACCGTGCGAGGTGCCGCCGGCGACCACGACGAGCCAGCCGTCGGAGGCGGCCTTCTGCTGGCGGTAGCCGAAGCGGTCGCCCTTGGCGACCCGGGTGACGTCGAGCACCGCGCCGCGGTACTCGGTCGCCTCGTGATCCCCGAGCCACAGCCGGGTGCCGATCCGGGCGCGGAAGCGGGTCTGCGGGAACTGCTGCTGGAGCCGGGCCTGCTCCTCGGCGCGCAGATGGCTGACGAACATGGTGTGCAGCGGGAGCCGGGCGGCCCGCAGCCGGTCCATCCAGCCGATGACCTCCTCGACGGCGTCGGTGCCGTCCGTGCGGTCCAGCGGCAGGTGCAGGGCGAAGCCCTCGAGCCGTACGTCCTCTATGGCGGCGTGCAGCTGCGGGAGCTCCTCCTCCTTGATGCCGTGGCGCTTCATCGAGCTCATGCACTCGATGACGACCCGGGCGCCCACCAGCGCGTGCACCCCGTCCACGGAGGAGACCGAGCGGATCACCCGGTCGGGCAGCGGCACCGGCTCCTCGCCGCGCCGGAACGGGGTGAGGACCAGCAGGTCGCCGCTGAACCAGTCCTTGATCCGGGCGGCCTCGTACGTGGTGCCCACCGCGAGCATGTCGGCGCCGAAGCGGGCCGCCTCGTCGGAGAGCCGCTCGTGGCCGAAGCCGTAGCCGTTGCCCTTGCAGACCGGGACGAGGCCGGGGAACTGGTCGATGACGGTCTTCTGGTGCGCCCGCCAGCGAGCGGTGTCGACGTAGAGGGAGAGCGCCATGGCCGGCCCGGAACCTTTCTGGTGGCTGCGGTGTATCAAAGGTGTGTACGAGACTACGCAAGCCTCGCTCGAGTCGTCAGCGACGCGACATGTAGATGTCCAGGGCCTTGTGCAGGAGCTTGTTGAGCGGGAAGTCCCACTCGCCGACGTACTCCACGGCCTCGCCGCCGGTGCCCACCTTGAACTGGATCAGACCGAAGAGGTGGTCGGTCTCGTCCAGCGAGTCCGAGATGCCCCGCAGGTCGTAGACGGTCGCGCCCATCGCGTAGGCGTCGCGCAGCATCCGCCACTGCATCGCGTTCGAGGGCCGGACCTCACGGCCGATGTTGTCGGAGGCGCCGTAGGAGTACCAGACGTGGCCGCCGACGACGAGCATGGTGGCGGCGGAGAGGTTCACGCCGTTGTGCCGGGCGAAGTACAGCCGCATGCGGTTGGGGTCCTCGTTGTTGAGGACGGTCCACATGCGCTGGAAGTACGAGAGCGGGCGCGGGCGGAAGTGGTCGCGGACGGCCGTGATCTCGTAGAGGCGCTGCCACTCGGCGAGGTCCTCGTAGCCGCCCTGGACGACCTCGACGCCGGCCTTCTCGGCCTTCTTGATGTTGCGGCGCCACAGCTGGTTGAAGCCCTTGAGGACGTCGTCGAGCGAGCGGCCGGCGAGCGGGACCTGGAAGACGTAGCGCGGCTGGACGTCGCCGAAGCCGGCGCCGCCGTCCTCGCCCTGCTGCCAGCCCATCTTGCGGAGCCGGTCGGCGACCTCGAAGGCGCGCGCCTCGATGTGGGTGGCCTCGACGTCCCGCAGACGCTTCACGTCCGGGTCCTGGATGCCGGCCTTGATGGCGGCGGCGTCCCAGCGGCGGATGACGACCGGCGGGCCCATCTTCACGGAGAAGGCGCCCTGCTGCTTCAGATGCGCGAGCATCGGCTGCAGCCAGTCCTCCAGGTTCGGGGCGTACCAGTTGATGACCGGGCCCTCGGGAAGGTAGGCGAGGTAGCGCTTGATCTTCGGCAGCTGCCGGTAGAGCACCAGGCCGGCACCGACGAGCTCGCCGGACTTGTCGAACCAGCCGAGGCTCTCCGAGCGCCACTCGGTCTTCACGTCAGCCCACGCCGGGACCTGGCAGTGACTCGCCGCGGGCCGGCTCTGGATGAATGCCAGATGCTGCTCTCGGCTGATGGTCCTCAGGGTCAGGCTCATGCGGGGCGCTCCTCGGCAGGTGTGTCCCCATCGGTTCAGGGGCTCCGGCTCTCGCGCCGAAGCCTACTGCGAGCGGGGAGCACCCCGGATGGCCATGGTGGCCCGTCCGGGCCACGTGCGGGGCGGATCTAGTTGATCACGATGCCGCTGAAGAGCCCTCCGTGGGCCATGCCGAGGTAGAAGCCCACTCCGGCGGCGCCCAGCCCGATGATCAGCAGGAAGCGTTCCCGGGTCGTCGCGGAGATGAACTGGCCGTAGCCGCCGGCGAGGATTCCGAGCAGGCCGGTCCACGAGCTCAGCACGTGCAGGTCGTGGAACTGGGCCGTGACGAAGGAGAGGACGCCGAGCACGAGGGTCACGGCGACGAGGGTGTCCTGGAGCGGGTGAGGCTTGCCGTCCGTGGCGAAGAGGGAGTGTCCGGGGTCGGGTCGCATTGCCTGTGCCATGGGGGCCTCCTGGCGTGCCGTCCTGTCGGCGGCGCCCTGTGACGCCGCCGACATCCGATGTGTCCAGATTGCGTCCCCTCGCCACCGGATTTCAACCGCAGGCCGATGTACGGGTAGTCTGTACGGTCTGCACCGGTGTCTGCCCAGGTCCGTCCTGGATCCCGACAGCACCTCCCTCGCTGGTCGAGGGGGACTGTCAGTGGTGGCCGATACCGTTGTTCACGCATCACGACCCTCCTGCCACGGAACGACCGTGGCCGCTGAGTCCAAAGGAGGTGGGTTCCACATGCGTCACTACGAGGTGATGGTCATCCTCGACCCCGATCTCGAGGAGCGCGCTGTCTCCCCGCTGATCGAGAACTTCCTCTCCGTCGTCCGTGAGGGCAACGGAAAGGTCGAGAAGGTCGACACCTGGGGCCGTCGTCGTCTCGCCTACGAGATCAAGAAGAAGCCCGAGGGCATCTACTCGGTCATCGACCTGCAGGCCGAGCCTGCGGTCGTCAAGGAGCTCGACCGCCAGATGAACCTGAACGAGTCGGTCCTCCGGACCAAGGTCCTCCGCCCCGAGACCCACTGAGCCTTCCGCTCACAGGTACTCGGGTCCGAGTAGCAGCAAGCAGCCAGAAGCAATCCCGCCGAGAGGTTCACCCATGGCAGGCGAGACCGTCATCACGGTCGTCGGCAATCTTGTCGAAGACCCCGAGCTGCGCTTCACCCCGTCCGGTGCGGCGGTCGCGAAGTTCCGTGTCGCGTCCACTCCCCGCACCTTCGACCGTCAGACCAACGAGTGGAAGGACGGCGAGAGCCTGTTCCTGACCTGCTCGGTCTGGCGTCAGGCGGCGGAGAACGTCGCCGAGTCGCTTCAGAAGGGCATGCGCGTCGTCGTGCAGGGCCGTCTGAAGCAGCGGTCCTACGACGACCGTGAGGGCGTCAAGCGCACGGTCTTCGAGCTGGACGTCGAGGAAGTCGGCCCCAGCCTGCGCAACGCCACGGCCAAGGTCACCCGCACCACCGGTCGCGGTGGCCAGGGCGGCTACGGCGGCGGCCAGCAGGGTGGCGGCGGTGGCGGCGGCTGGGGTGGCAACTCCGGCGGTGCCCCGCAGGGCGGCGGAGCTCCCTCCGACGACCCGTGGGCCTCCGGCGCCCCGTCCGGCGGCCAGCAGGGCGGCGGCGGTGGCGGCTGGGGTGGCAACTCCGGCGGCGGCTACTCGGACGAGCCTCCCTTCTAGGGCCCGCGCCCCGGAAGCAGCTCGTACCCAAACTTCTTGATCACACAGGAGAAACACCATGGCGAAGCCGCCTGTGCGCAAGCCTAAGAAGAAGGTCTGCGCGTTCTGCAAGGACAAGGTCGCGTACGTCGACTACAAGGACACGAACATGCTGCGGAAGTTCATTTCCGACCGCGGCAAGATCCGTGCCCGCCGCGTGACCGGCAACTGCACGCAGCACCAGCGTGACGTCGCCACGGCCGTCAAGAACAGCCGTGAGATGGCGCTGCTGCCCTACACGTCCACCGCGCGATAAGGGAAGGGTGACCGAACAATGAAGATCATCCTCACCCACGAGGTCTCCGGCCTCGGTGCCGCCGGCGACGTCGTGGACGTCAAGGACGGCTACGCTCGCAACTACCTCGTCCCGCGCGGTTTCGCGATCCGCTGGACCAAGGGTGGCGAGAAGGACGTGGCGCAGATCCGCCGCGCCCGCAAGATCCACGAGATCGCGACCATCGAGCAGGCCAACGAGATCAAGGCCCAGCTCGAGGGCACGAAGGTCCGCCTGGCCGTTCGCTCCGGCGACGCCGGCCGTCTCTTCGGCTCCGTGACCCCGGCCGACATCGCTGCGGCGATCAAGTCCGCGGGTGGCCCCGACGTCGACAAGCGTCGCGTCGAGCTCGGTTCGCCGATCAAGACCCTGGGCTCGCACCAGGTGTCCGTGCGTCTGCACCCCGAGGTTGCCGCGAAGCTCGGCGTCGAGGTCGTCGCCGCGTAACGCTGCCATCGGGCAGGCTGCGCTCAGCAGTCGCTCAGCAGGAGGAAGGGCCGCACCCCTCGGGGTGCGGCCCTTCCGCCGTTTCACGTGAAACATCCCCGGGTGCGCCTCGCGCCGGGCTCGTGGATCAGCGGGTGGCGCCCGTGACGATCCAGCGGCCGGAGCGGGTGCGGAACCAGAGGGTCGCCAGACGGACGGTCATCATCAGGGTCATCGCCCCCCAGAGCGCCGTCAGACCGCCCCCGAGCGTGGGGACCAGGAGGGCGACGGGGGCGAAGACAGCGAGGGTCAGCAGCATGGCCCAGGCCAGATAGGGGCCGTCGCCCGCGCCCATGAGGACTCCGTCGAGGACGAAGACCACCCCCGAGACCGGCTGTGAGAGCGCCACGACGAGGAGGGCCGGAAGGAGGGTGTCCTGGACGGCCGAGTCACCGGTGAACAGCGGGATGAAGAGCGGCCGGGTGAGAACGATCAGCAAGCCGAGGACCACTCCGGAGACCACGCCCCACTGGATCATGCGGCGGCAGACCTGGCGGGCGCCGTCCGCGTCGCCGGCGCCGAGGTAGCGGCCGATGATGGCCTGTCCGGCGATCGCGATCGCATCCAGGGCGAAGGCCATGAGGCTCCACAGGGACAGGATGATCTGGTGGGCGGCGACATCGGCATCGCCGAGCCGGGCGGCCACGGCGGTGGCGATCATCAGGACGGCCCGCAGCGAGAGCGTACGGACCAGGAGCGGGACGCCGGCCTGGGCGCTGGCCCTGATGCCTGCGGCGTCCGGGCGCAGGGACGCCCCGTGGCGTCGGGCGCCCCGGACGACCACGAACAGATAAGCGGCGGCCATCCCGACCTGGGCGATGACCGTGCCCCAGGCGGAGCCGGCGATGCCGAGTCCCGCGCCGTAGACCAGACCGACGTTGAGGGCGCCGTTGGCCGCGAAACCGGCGATGGCGACGTAGAGCGGGGTCCGGGTGTCCTGGAGGCCGCGGAGAACGCCGGTGGCGGCCAGGACCACGAGCATGGCGGGGATGCCGAGGCTGGAGATCCGCAGATAGGTGATCGCGTAGGGCGCGGCCGTGTCGGAGGCCCCGAAGACGTCCACGAGCCAGGGAGCGGTGGGCAGGGTGAGGGCGACCACGGCGGCGCCCAGCAGGAGGGCGAGCCAGATCCCGTCGATGCCCTGGCGGATGGCGGACTGGAGGTCGCCCGCGCCGACGCGGCGCGCGACGGCGGCGGTGGTGGCGTAGGCGAGGAACACGAACACGCTCACCGCGGTGGCCAGAAGCGTCGAGGCGATGGCGAGGCCGGCGAGCTGGGGGGTGCCGAGGTGGCCGACAATGGCGCTGTCGGCCAGGAGGAAGAGGGGCTCGGCGACGAGAGCGCCGAAGGCCGGGACGGCGAGTGAGACGATCTCGCGGTCGTGTTGCCGACGCACGGTCTTGGGGGTCGCGGGAGCCTGGTGCACAGGCCCAATCTAATCTTCCACAGGTAAGAGATGCAATGGCGTAGTGACTATTACTGACTGTGCGGCAGGGCCTTCGGCTGTGCGCCGTTTGTTCTGATCTTGGCCCTGGGGCCAAAGTTTTTCTCCCCCACAGCCGGTGGATGGAAAAAGTGCAGGTCAGTGGCCCTGTCTAGGGGCAGCTATGAGTTTGTCCACACGGCTGTCCCCTGGTCCGTGCACAGGAACCGGGGAGTTCTCCACAGCTTCTGGGTCTTCACCCACAGGGCCTGTGGATAACCAGATTGGCTGACGCTGCCCGCGGGCCTACCGTGGTCCGGCGCCCGACGCGCCAGAAGCGGAGTCAACGCCTCTTGTTTGTCCGAGCCGTGGCGTAAGAAAAAGTGGCGGTGATGTCCGCGGAGCGGACGGGAGGAGGTGGCTTGGTGAGCATTCCCGAGCCCTTGGACGATCCCTGGGTCGACAGCGGACCCAGTGACCGACTGCCCACCCGTACCCGCGGCGAGTCCCGTGGACGGGGCAGGGGCCGGGAGGACCAGCACGAGCGTGGCAGCGAGGGCGGCTGGGACGGGATCTCCGGCTTCGAGCGGGTCCCTCCGCAGGACCTGGACGCCGAGCAGTCCGTCCTCGGCGGCATGCTGCTCTCCAAGGACGCCATCGCCGACGTCGTCGAGATCATCAAGGGCCACGACTTCTACAAGCCGGCCCACGAGACCATCTACGCGGCGATCCTCGACCTGTACGCGAAGGGCGAGCCGGCCGACCCCATCACCGTCGGTGCCGAGCTCACCAAGCGCGGCGAGATCACCCGGGTCGGCGGCGCCTCGTATCTGCACACGCTCGTCCAGTCGGTGCCCACCGCCGCCAACGCCTCGTACTACGCGGAGATCGTCCACGAGCGCGCCGTGCTGCGCCGCCTGGTAGAGGCCGGCACCAAGATCACGCAGATGGGATACGCGGCGGACGGCGACGTCGACGAGATCGTCAACCGCGCCCAGGCGGAGATCTACCAGGTCACCGAGCAGCGCACCACCGAGGACTACCTGCCGCTCGGCGACATCATGGAGGGCGCGCTCGACGAGATCGAGGCGATCGGCTCCCGCAGCGGCGAGATGACCGGTGTGCCCACGGGCTTCACCGACCTCGACGCGCTCACCAACGGGCTGCACCCCGGTCAGATGATCATCATCGCGGCCCGTCCCGCCATGGGTAAGTCGACGCTCGCGCTGGACTTCGCCCGGGCCGCCTCCATCAAGCACAACCTGCCCAGCGTCATCTTCTCCCTCGAAATGGGACGCAACGAGATCGCGATGCGCCTGCTGTCGGCGGAGGCCCGGGTGGCGCTGCACCACATGCGCTCCGGCACCATGACCGACGAGGACTGGACGAGACTCGCCCGCCGGATGCCGGACGTCTCGCAGGCCCCGCTCTACATCGACGACTCCCCGAACCTGTCGATGATGGAGATCCGCGCCAAGTGCCGCCGCCTCAAGCAGCGCAGCGGCCTCAAGCTCGTCATCATCGACTACCTCCAGCTGATGCAGTCCGGCGGCTCCAAGCGCGCCGAGAGCCGCCAGCAGGAGGTCTCCGACATGTCGCGAAACCTCAAGCTCCTCGCCAAGGAGCTGGAGCTCCCGGTGATCGCGCTCTCCCAGCTGAACCGTGGCCCGGAGCAGCGCACCGACAAGAAGCCGATGGTCTCCGACCTCCGTGAGTCGGGCTCCATCGAGCAGGACGCGGACATGGTCATCCTGCTGCACCGCGAGGACGCCTACGAGAAGGAGTCCCCCCGCGCGGGCGAGGCGGACATCATCGTCGGCAAGCACCGTAACGGCCCGACCGCCACGATCACCGTGGCCTTCCAGGGCCATTACTCGCGTTTCGTGGACATGGCACAGACCTGATCGAAGCCGCTGTCGGTTCTCGTTCCTCGTGGCCCACCCGTCCTTCGTGTCCCGCGTCCGGCCCTAGGGCGGCCCGCCTGTCAGTGAGGCGACCGTCTTGTCGGCGGAGCCAGTCACCGGAAGGATCTTGCCGCGGGTCGCGTCCGGCGGCCCTTCGCGGCTCCGGAGGTTCCCGGCATGAACTACGGCAGCTCCGTCAGGGACGACGGCACTGACGCGGCGACCGAGGCGTTCGTCGCCCATCGCAATCTGCTCTTCACGGTCGCCTACGAGATGCTCGGATCCGCTGCGGATGCGGAGGACGTCCTCCAGGAGACCTGGCTGAGGTGGATCGAGGTCGAGCTCGCGGAGGTCGAGGACCGGAGGGCGTATCTGGTCAGGATCACGACCCGGCAGGCTCTCAACCGCCTGCGCACGATGAAGCGGCGCAGGGAGGCGTACGTCGGGCAGTGGCTGCCCGAGCCGTTGCTGACCGCGCCGGACGTGGCCGAGGACGTCGAGCTCGCCGAGAGCGTGTCGATGGCGATGATGCTCGTCCTCGAGACGCTGTCGCCGACCGAGCGGGCCGTCTTCGTGCTGCGTGAGGTCTTCGACGTCGGCTACGACGACATCGCCGCCGCCGTCGACAAGAGCCCCGCGGCCGTCCGGCAGATCGCCCACCGGGCGCGCCGGCACGTGGACGCGCGCCGCCCCCGCCAGGCGGTCGCCCCGAAGGTGGCCGACGCGGCCCTGGAGTCCTTCCGGCGTGCCGTCGAGTCCGGCGACCCGCAAGGGCTCCTGGACGTGCTCGCTCCGCAGGTCGTCCTGGTGAGTGACGGAGGCGGCTTCAAGCAGACGTTGCTGCGGCCGATCGCCGGCGCCGACAAGGTGGCCCGCTTCATGCTCGGTGGTCTGCACAGGGCCAGGACGCGCACCATGATCGAGATCGGGCTCACCCCGACCGTGGTCAACGGCAGCCCGGCGCTGCTGGTCCGGATGAACGGCGAGGTCGACGGCGTGTTGGCGGCCCGGGTGGAGGACGACCGCATCACCGGTCTCTACTACGTGCGCAACCCCGAGAAGCTGGGCCGTGTCGGATCCGAGACCCCGCTCAGCCTGGGGTGAGCGGCGATGATGAGCGCATGACCTCAACCTTCGAAGCCCTGCTGCCCAGCACGGAACGCGCCCTGTTCCACCGGATCGCCGTCGCACAGTCGGAGGGGCGCGCCCCGTCCTTCGTCGCGGGTGTGGCGCGGGAGGGGGACAGGGTCTGGTTCGGGGCACGCAGTTGTGTCGACGGCCATGCTCCGGATGCCGAGACGCAGTACCGGATCGGCTCGATCACCAAGGTGTTCACCGCCGTTCTGGTGATGCGGCTGCGGGACGAGGGGCTCATCGCGCTCGACGACCCGCTGGAGAAGCACCTAGAGGGCACCGGCGTCGGCGAGGTGACCATCGCTCAACTCCTCGGTCACAGCGCCGGACTGGCGGCCGAGACGCCGTCGCCGTGGTGGGAGCGCACGCCGGGTGCGGCGCGGCCCGAGCTGGCCGACGTCCTCGGGGAGCGGCCGATGCTGCATCCGGTGGGGCGGGTCCATCATTACTCCAACCCCGGTTACACGCTGCTCGGTTCGCTCGTCGAGGCGGTCCGGGGGGTGTCCTGGGAAGAGGCGCTGCGCACCGAGGTCCTGGAGCCGCTGGGCCTGGACCGGACGACGGCCCGGCCCGTGGCCCCGCATGCCGGTGGCTGGGCGGTGCATCCGTGGGCGGATGTGATGATGCCGGAGCCGGCGGAGGATCTGGGGCTCATGGCACCGGCCGGGCAGCTCTGGTCGACGGTCGGTGACCTCTGCCGGTTCGGCGCGTTCCTGGCGGAGGGGGACGACCGGGTGCTGTGCCGGGCGTCCGTCGAGGAGATGCGCGTGCCGGCGGTCCCGCCGGCGGCCGGTGACGGCCAGGGCGGCTACGGTCTCGGGATCCAGCTGCTGCGCAGCGGGGAGCGGACGCTCATCGGTCACACGGGTTCGCTGCCCGGCTTCGTCGCCTGCCTGTGGGTGAGCGTGGAGGACGGCCTTGCCGCGGTGGCTCTCGCGAACGCCACTTCCGGCCCCCTCACCTCTGTCGTGGCGGCCGATCTCGTGCGGATCGTGGCGGAGGCCGAGCCGCGGATTCCGGAGCCGTGGCGGCCCCTTCCCGCGGCGGAGGTGGACGAGGAGTTCCTGGCGCTCACCGGCCCTTGGTACTGGGGGACGTACGCGTACGGGCTGAGGATCGGCGCCGGGCGCGGGGTCGTCCTGGAGCCCCTGCGGGGCACGGGGCGGCGGGCCCGCTTCCGGCCGCTGCCCGAGGGCGGCTGGATCGGTCTCGACGGCTACTACCAGGGGGAGACGCTCCGGGTGGTGCGGCGACCGGACGGCTCGGTGAGCCATCTGGATCTTGGATCCTTCGTCTTCACCCGGGAGCCCTATGAGCAAGGCGACGCCGTGCCGGGTGGTGTGGACGAGGCGGGCTGGCGCGGTCTCTGAGCAGCTCATGTGACGGAGCGCGATGTTTCACGTGAAACATCGCGCTCCGTCACGAAGCCGTACACGACCGACCGCTCACAGGGACAGCTTGAACCCCACGTGCGAGGGCTCGAAGCCGAGGCGCTCGTAGAACCGGTGCGCGTCGGTGCGGGTGACGTCCGAGGTCAGTTGCACGAGCCGGCAGCCCTGCGTACGGGACTCCTCGACGGCCCATTCGATGAGCCGGGTCCCGAGTCCGCTGCCGCGCTCCTCCGCGTGGATGCGGACCCCCTCGATGATCGAGCGGGTGGTGCCCCGGCGGGACAGCCCGGGGATGACGGTGAGCTGGAGCGTGCCGACGACCTTCCCGGCCCGAACGGCGACGACCAGGTGCTGGTTCGGGTCCGGGGCGAGGCGGTCGAAGGCGGCGTTGTACGGGGTGAGATCGTCGGGGGACTCGCGCTGGGCGCCCAGCGGGTCGTCGGCGAGCATCGCGACGATCGCGGGGAGGTCTCCCCGCTCGGCGGGCCGAATCTCAAGATCGCTCATGGGGGGCAGGCTACGCCCCGGGGGCCGGTCGGCTCAGGCGGGGACGCCAAGCCCCTCGACGACGCGGACGAGCGGGGCCAGCTCCGGGTTCTCGGCCGCCTCGTCCAGAGCCTCGCGCAGCGCGGCGTCATTGGTGGGGCGGGCTTCGGCGAGCAGCTTCAGGCCGGCCTCGGTGACATCGGTGTAGATGCCGCGTCGGTCCGTCGCACACAGATACCGGGTGAGCAGACCACGGTCCTCGAGGCGGGTGACGAGCCGGGTGGTCGCACTCTGGCTGAGCACGACGGCGTCGGCGACCTGCTTCATCTGGAGGTGTCCGCCGGGCCCGTCGTGCTGGCGGCTGAGGACGTCGAGGAGGGAGAACTCGCGGACGCTCAGACCGTGCCGGGACTCCAGGGCGCGCTCGATGTGCGCCTCGATCCTGCCGTGCAGGAGGGAGAGGGCGCACCACCCCTGGGAGAGGGCCGTCAGGGCGGGGTCCGTCGCGGTCATGGTCTTCCTCGCTTCCTCGGGCTCTCCTCGGTCCGGAGCGGCTCTCTACCAGAGTAGACGATGATGCGCAAAAGTCGGCGTGCGCAACTAAATCTGGTCCTATCCCGCCGCCACGGTCAGGGGAGCGAACCGGCGGCTCCAGTCGCCCGGGAGGTCCGGAAGCGAGCGGATCATGACGGCGTTGACCGCGATCCGGTCGAGGCCGTTCGCCTTCAGCCAGCTCACCAGCGTGCTGTGACGGGTGTCGACGTCCGTGCGCAGCGGCCGGTCCGTCGCGGCGGCGAGCGAGGCGACCAGTGCCTGCGCCGTACCGGGGTCGTGGGCGATCAGCGGGCCGATGACATGGGTGTCCATGTTGGGCCACAGAGCGCCGAAACCGGTGATCTCCCCGTCCTGCTCCGCGACCCGCAGATGGTCGGCGAAGGCGGGGAGGCGCGTGATGAGGTGGGTGCGATCAGCTCCGAAGACCTCGAGGTCCAGGCGCAGGACGTGCTGGAGGTCCTCCGCGGTCGCGGGCCGGACCGTACGGTCCGGTGCCGGATCCGTCGGGGTGAACCGGCCCTTGAGCATCTCCGCATGGCCGACCGAGGTGAAGCCCAGTTGTTCGTAGAGCGGCTGGCCGTTGCTCGTGGCGTACAGGCTGAGGGGGATGTCGCCGCTCTCGGCGAGGACGTGCCGCATCAGACGGCGTCCGACGCCCTGCCGGGCGTACTGCTCGGCGACGAGGACCATGCCGATGGCGGCGAGGCCAGGGCCGTACGAGGTGACCACGCAGGCGGTGATCAGTCCCTTGCCCGAGGGGTCGTCGATGCCGTACCCCGCCCCCGCGGTGAGCAGCAGTCCCCACTTGTGCTCCTCGCGGAGCCATCCCCGGTTCTCGGAGAGGTCAGCACACGCCAGGAGGTCTTCGGAGGTCAGGCGGCGGATCGGCAGCTGATCGAGCGGAGGGTGCGAGAGGGGCATGGTGATCAGGCTGTCCGACGTGAGGAGGGCCCGTCCACCGCTTTACGGGAAGCGGCCGAGCCGCCGCTGGAGACGTTTCACGTGAAACACCGCGCCCAGGGCGCCCCGCCTCCCGCCTCTGCCCGGCGGAGCAACCGGCCGTACTAGCCTCGGCGTACATGACGACCCTCGAAGGCAGGCGCAGGCTGCACCTCTTCGATCTCGACGGCACCCTGATCCGTGGCTCCGCCGCCGCAGTGGAGATCTCCCGGCAGCTCGGACTGAGCAGGGAGATCGAGAAGCTGGAGCAGGACTTCCTCCTGCGTGGACTCACCCCGGACGAGTTCGCGGTCCAGGCCCGTGAGCTGTGGGCGGAGCTGACCGACGCGCAGGTGACGGCGGCCTTCGAGGGAGCCCCGTGGCTCACCGGCATCCGCGAGGTGTGGGCGGAGATCCAGGCCGAGGGCGGCCACTGTGCGGTCATCTCCCTCTCGCCCGACTTCTTCGTCGAGCGGCTGCTGGAATGGGGCGCCGACGCGGCCCACGGGTCCCGCTGGCCGGCCGTGCCCTTCACCGAGCCGATCCACCGGCCCGGCATCCTCAATGCCTCGGCGAAGGTGCGGATCGCCGGAGAGCTCTGTGCACGCTTCGGCGTCTCACCCGCCGACTGCGTGGCCTACGGCGACTCCATGTCCGACGCGGAGCTCTTCGCCCTCGTCCCCGAGACGGTGGCCGTCAACGCGGACCACCACCTCGCCCACCTGGCACGGCACCGCTACTCCGGAGCCGATCTGCGCGAGGCCTATGCGTTGGTCCGAAAGAGCGCAGCCTAGCCGCCCGGCGCGGGCGAATCACCGGGAATCCCACTTTCTGCCCGTTCTCGCCATCGGACTGCCATCCTGCGAACACGGAGGCCGACTGCGGGGAGGCAAGGACATGACGGATGCTCCGGGTGCGGCTACGGACGCGCTGCCCCGAATACCGGCCGAACCGCCGGCCGTGGAGGAGAACCCCTCGCCCGAGGCGCCCTCCTCCACGGAAGCCGCGCGCCCGGCCGGCGGACCCCCGGCGGCCGGACCCTCGGCGGACGCGGTCCTGGTCCGCCGCACCCTGGCGGAGATCGCCCCGGTGGCCGACCGGGTGACCTCGTACTTCTACGCGCTGCTCTTCACCCGGCGCCCCGAACTGCGGGCGATGTTCCCCGCCGCCATGGACACCCAGCGCGACCGGCTCCTCAAGGCGCTGCTCACGGCGGCCGAGCACCTCGACGACACGACCGTGCTCACCGCGTACCTCCAGAACCTCGGACGCGGGCACCGCAAGTACGGCACCCGGCCCGACCAGTACCCGGCGGTCGGCGAGGCGCTGATCGGTGCGCTCGACCGGTACGCCGTCTCCACCTGGGACGAGCACACGGAAGCCGCGTGGGTCCGGACGTACACGACGATCTCGCAGATCATGATCGACGCAGCTGCCGAGGACGAGCAGCACGCGCCCGCCTGGTGGTACGCCGAGGTGGTCTCCCACGATCTGCGGACCCCCGACGTCGCCGTGATCACGCTCCGGCCGGACCAGCCCTACCCGTTCCTCGCCGGGCAGTACACGACCCTGGAGACGCCCTGGTGGCCGCGGATATGGCGGCACTACTCCTTCGCCTCCGCACCCCGGCCCGACGGACTGCTCTCCCTGCACGTCAAGGCGGTGCCGGCGGGCTGGGTGTCGAACGCCCTGGTGCACCGGGCCCGCCCGGGGGACGTGCTGCGGCTCGGACCGCCCGCCGGTTCCATGACCGTGGACCACTCCACGGACAACGGCCTGCTCTGTCTGGGCGGAGGGACCGGCATCGCCCCGATCAAGGCGCTGGTCGAGGACGTCGCCGAGCACGGGGACCGGCGGCCCGTCGAGGTGTTCTACGGCGCCCGAAGCGGCCATGACCTCTACGACATCGACACGATGATGCGGCTCCAGCAGACCTTCCCGTGGCTCGCCGTCCGCCCGGTCACGGAGAAGGAGGGACGGCTCCCGGACGCCGTGCGCCGGTACGGGCCCTGGGCCGAGTACGACGCCTATCTCTCCGGGCCGCTCGGCATGATCCGCAGCGGGGTGGACGCCCTGAAGGGCGCCGGCATCCCCACCGACCGGATCCGCCACGACTACCTGGGCGAGCTGGTCGCCTCCGCCTAACCGAGGTCGGGGGCGTGCATCGCGCGGACGCCTTCGATGTTGCCGTCCAGGTAGTGCCGCAGTGAGAGCGGCACCAGGTGGACGGCGGCGATCCCGACCCGGCTGAACGGCACGCGCACGATCTCGTACTCGCCCTGCGGCTCCTCGACCTCGGGGCCGTGCCGCTGGGAGGGATCCATCGACTCCAGGCGGCAGACGAAGAAGTGCTGCACCTTCACGCCGGAGACCCCGCCGTCGACGATGTGCTCCACGGTGTCGACGAAGCAGGGCACCACGTCGACGATCTTGGCGCCCAGCTCCTCGTGGACCTCACGGTGCAGGGCTTCGACGACGGTCGCGTCGGTGGCCTCCACTCCGCCGCCGGGTGTCACCCAGTAGGGGTCCATGCCGGGCTTGGTGCGCTTGATGAGGATCAGGTCGTCCCCGTCGAGCAGGATGGCGCGGGCGGTGCGCTTGACCACCGGTCGTTCGGTCATGGGAAGAAAATGGCCGCTCTCCGGTGTCCTGAAACGCGCGCTGTCCGGAAACTCACCACTCCCCCGCGGCCCGCAGCAGCCGATCGTGGGCCCGCGCGATGTGGGGCAGGGCGAGGCTGCCGGTGCGGACGACGAGGAAGTAGGTGCGCAGCGGGGGCACCGGAGGGTCGAGCAGGGCCACCAGCCGCCCCCGCTCCAGGGCGTCCTCGCACAGATAGCGCGGCAGGACGGCGAGGCCCGCCCCGGCGGCGGCGGACTCCAGGACGGCCCGCAGGTCGGGCGCGATCACGGTCGCGGCGGCGGCCGGCTTGGTCTCGAAGACGGCCGCCCAGTAGCGGGTGACGAAGGGCAGCGACTCGTGCACCTCGACCACGGGCAGTTGCTCCAGGACGACCGCACCCCTGCTCAGCAGCACGCCGGGGGAGAGCCGGGCGGCCCAGCGCGGCGCCGCGACCAGGACGTGTTCCTCGTCGCAGAGCGGGGCGGCGGCGAACAGCCCGCCGCGGGGCCGGGCGGTGGCGACGGCCAGGTCGTGGTGACCGGCGGCGAGACCGTCGAGGACGTCCTCCGCGTTGCCGAGGAGGGAGGCGCGGACCGCGAGCCCCTGGGCTACCAGCGGGGTCAGGGCGGGCAGCACCCGGGCCGAGACGAATTCGGGCGGTCCGGCGACGTGCAGGGTGCGCACCCCGCTCTGCTCGTCCAGACCGGTCTCGGCGATCTCCACGAGCGCGTCCAGGTGCGGGGCGGCACGGTGGGCGAGCTCGTCGCCGATGGTGGTGGGGGTGACTCCACGGGCCCGTCTGAGGAAGAGGGGCCGGCCGAGTTGGCGCTCCAGGGTGCGGATCTGGCTGGTGACGGCCGGCTGGGAGAGACCGAGGAGCGCAGCGGCGCGGGTGAAGGAGCCGGCCCGGTGCACCGTGACGAAGGTGCGCAGCAGAGTCAGGTCCATGTCCGCCCCCTCCCGGCCGCAGACGGCCGTTCGACTCAGGCGGTCCGCTGACGGCGCCTCAGGACCGTCCAACTATAAATAAGTCGATAGGTCGCTGTCGCTACCGTGATTGGACACTGACGCAGAGTCAACTAGCCTTGTACGGACAGGTCTCCGCGTGTCGACACCGCAGGGGACCGGGGGCGTTCCGAGCCACGAGGGGGGAGGTTCGGAACGCCCCTTCCTCACCGCGCGGCCTTGTCGAGGGCCCCGAGGGCGTCGGCGATCAGGTCGTCCGGGTCCTCCGCGCCCACCGAGAAGCGGACGAAGCCCTCGGGCACGGCGTCCCCGCCCCAGCGTCCGCGCCGCTCGGCCGTCGACCGCACTCCGCCGAAGCTGGTCGCGTCGTCGACCAGCCGCAGGGCGTCCAGGAAGCGGTCGGCCCACTCCCGGTCCGGCAGGACGAACGAGACGACGGAGCCGAACCGCCGCATCTGCCGGGCGGCCACCTCGTGGGAAGGGTCCCCGGGCAGGCCCGGGTAGCGCAGGCCGGCCACGTCCCGGTGCCCGGAGAGCGCCTCGGCGAGGGCGAGCGCGGTGGCGCACTGCCGGTCGATCCGCAGCGCGAGGGTGGCCAGGGAGCGGTGGGCGAGCCAGGCCTCCATGGGACCGGGGATCGCGCCGACGATCTTGCGCCAGCGCCGCACCTCGGCGGCCCGCTCCGGATCACGGCAGCTGACGTGCCCGAGCAGGATGTCGCCGTGGCCGGTCATGCCCTTGGTGTCGCTGGCCACGGAGAAGTCGGCACCGAGCTGGAGCGGCCGCTGTCCGAGCGGCGTGGCCAGGGTGTTGTCGACGGCGACGAGCGCCCCGGCCTCATGGGCCGCGGCCACCATCCGGCGGACGTCGCACACGTCGAGACCGGGGTTGGACGGGGTCTCCAGCCACAGCAGCCGCGCCCCGGCCAGGACGGAGAGCTGGGCGTCCCCGCCGGTCGGTGCGGTGCGCACCTCGATCCCGTACGCCCGGAGCTGCTCGTGGAGCAGCGGCAGTGCCTGATAGCCGTCGTCGGGGAGGACGACCGCATCGCCGCTTCTGAGCTGGGAGAACAGGACGGCCGAGATGGCCGCCATCCCGGAGGCGAAGACCAGCGTCGACGCGCCGCTCTCCCCCGGCGCCTCCAGTTCGCCGATGGCGCGTTCCAGGTGGGTCCAGGTGGGGTTCTCGTCACGGCCGTACGTGTACGGGCCGGTGGGTTCACCGGGAAGGTGGAAGTGGGCCGCGAAGACCGGGCCCGGGAGGGTCGGCTCGTACTTCACGGGCTCGGGCAGGCCGGCGCGCACCGCCCGCGTCCCGTCGCCGATCCCGCCGTGCCGCTCGCCGCCCGCACCGGCCGCGGCATCCGGGGCGCCGCTCGCCCCGGGCGTGCCGTTGTCGCTCATGCCGACTGCTCCTGTACCTCGGGGTGGACGCCGATGAGGGCGTTCGTCATGGGCCGGCTCTCAGTCGCCGTCGGGGAGGACGACGTTCAGCGCCCAGGAGACGACGGAGATGATCAGACCGCCGAGCACGGCGGTCCAGAAGCCCTCGACGTGGAAGCTGAGGTCGAGCTTGTCCGCCAGCCAGGAGGTCAGCAGCAGCATCAGCGCGTTGACGACCAGGGTGATCAGACCGAGGGTCAGGATGAAGAGCGGGAACGTGAGCAGCTTCACGACCGGCTTCACCAGGAAGTTCACCAGTCCGAAAACCAGGGCCACCAGGATGAGGGTCCAGGCCTTCTTGCCGGTGCTGTCACCGGTCAGTGTGATGTCCTGGAGCAGCCAGATGGCGATACCCAGGGCGCCCGCGTTCGCGAGCGTCTTGACGACGAAATTCTTCATGTGTCAGATCGTGGCAGACACGATCTGGCCAAGGGCAGGGGCGGACGAGCGAATGAAGGCATTCCGACTGGACGAGCTGGAAGCGGAGCGGGCGGCCAACGAGGGCGCCTACCTCCAGTTCCTGCGCGAGCGGAACATGTCGGTCGGCCTGTACGCGCTCGACGCGGGCCAGTTGGACCCGCAGCGGCCGCACGGTCAGGACGAGGTGTACTTCGTGGTCAGCGGCCGGGCCGCGATCACGGTGGGGGCGGAGACGACCCAGGTGGCGCGGGGCAGCGTGGTCTACGTGCCGGCCGGGGTGCCGCACAGGTTCCACCACATCACGGAGGACCTGCGGGTGATGGTGGTGTTCTCGCCGCCGGAGGCCTGACCTCTCTCCCTTCGACGGCGGTCCCGGCCGGGAACCGACCCCTTAGGGGGCGGATCAGGGAAGAGCGGGGGCCGGGAGGCCCCCGTTCGTCCGGTCCTCGCCCCTAGCATCGAGGGTGTCGGCGCACGGCGTGCCGGCGAGCCCTTCGGAGAAGAGGTAAGCGCAATGGCGGTGAAGGAGATTCTCGCGGGGATGCCGTGGTGGGTGAAGTGGGTCGCGATACCCCTCATCGCCCTGCTGGTCTTCGGCGGCCTGATCACCAGCGTCCTGACCTTCGTGGTGGGTCTGCTCTTCAAGCTGCTGGTCTTCGTGGCGCTGGTCGGTGGTCTGATCTACGTGGTCCGGAAGTTCACGTCCTCGTCGACCTCGCGAGGGGACTGGTAGCACGGGTCACAGCTGGTCGAAGCCGGTGCCCGCCGTGAGCCGTTAGCCCGGCCGGGCTAACGCAGGTCGAAACGGGCTTTCGTCACAGGGTCTGCCATTAGAGTGGAAATCCTCTGCCGCCCCCGGGAACCACAGGCATGGACTCCGTGCCGGCCAGCGTGACGGTGTGCGTCCCCGGACGGGTTCGCCACCGGGCCCCGCCGGTCCCAGGCCGCGGTGGGCGCGCGGGGGCGGCCCCCGCGGGCGGGTGCGACGCACTCGTCGACACGCCTGGGGGTGACCTTTGGCCACTGCTTCGCAGCCCGCTGCTCCTACCCTGATCGGTTCGGTCCAGCGGGCGCTGAGACTGCTCGAGGCCGTGGGCTCCCATGCGGACGGCGCCCCCGCCAAACAGCTCGCGCGCGAGGCGGGGCTCTCCCTCCCCACCGCGTACCACCTGCTCCGCACCCTCACGCACGAGGGCTATCTGCGCCGCGAGAAGGGCGTGTTCGTCTTCGGTGAGGCCGCCGGTCGTCTGATCGGCGGCGGCGCTCTGCAGAATCGTCGCACCAAGATCGAGGACTCTCTCGTGCGTTGGCGCGACGCCATCGGCGTGCCCGTCTACTTCGCCGTCTACCGCGAGGGCGAGATCGAACTCGTCGCCGTCGCCGACACTCCCGCGGCCCCCGCCGTCGAGGAGTGGGCGGACTTCCGGGAGACCGGCCACGCGCACGCCATCGGACAGTGTCTGCTGAGTCAACTCGATCTGAAGAGTCGTCAAGACCACCTCGACCGGCACCCGGTAGAGGCCATCACTCCGTATACGGTGCGTAATCGCCGCGCCCTTTTGGACCGTTTGGGCGAAATGGGGCGGATGGAACCCCTGGTGGAGCGTCAGGAATATGCCCTGGGCACGGTATGTGCCGCCATTCCCCTCACCGTGGGGTCCACGGCGGCCGCGATGGCGATCTCGCTGCCCCTGCACCAGGAAGAACGGTTGCTCCCCGCTATCGAACGACTACAGAACGAAATCGGGAGGCTCTTCAGTTCGCTCGCCTTCTCTATCAGTATCTGAAAAATTACTCCTTGTGATCTGCTAGCGCGTGCAGCACGATTGCGTCAAGAGGGCCATGAGGGATCATTCCTGGCCGTTTCGACCACAGCTTTCAGCAGCGTGTTTCCACAACTGCCGATCTACTGCGGGGTAAAAGATGCGAGAGACGGTTCAGGCCGAGGTCCTGATGAGCTTCCTCGTCTCCGAGGAGCTTTCCTTCAGGATCCCGGTGGAACTGCGGTACGAGACCCGCGATCCCTATGCGGTCCGGATGACCTTCCACCTCCCGGGAGACGCACCCGTCACCTGGGCGTTCGGCAGGGAACTGCTGGTCGACGGGATCAACCGGCCCAGCGGTGACGGTGATGTGCACATCGCTCCGACCGAGCCCGAGGGGCTCTCGGACGTGGTGATCAGGCTCCAGGTCGGCAGCGACCGCGCCCTGTTCCGGGCGAGCGCGCCGCCGTTGGTCGCCTTCCTCGACCGTACGGACAAACTGGTCCCGCTCGGTCAGGAACGGACACTGGGCGACTTCGAGGACAACCTGGAGGCCGCCCTCGGACGGATCCTGGCGGAGGAGAACGCGGGCTGAGCCACGACACCGGCCACACACCACACCGGCCGTGGCCGGGGCGGTCGCCGGGTCACTTGGCCCGGCGGCGCCGTCCGCCCCGGCCCTGCCGCTGTCCTCCGGCGCCCGCCCCGGCCCCCGAGGGACCCGCGCCCTGCCCCGGCCGGTCGGCCGAGACGACGAGTGCCGCCAGGCCGGTGGTGACCGGCACCGAGGCGACCAGGCCGATCGAGCCGATCAGTGTGCGCACGATCTCCTCCGCGACCAGCTCGCTGTTGGCCACCGTCCCCACGCTGCTCTGCGCGATCGAGAACAGCAGGAGCAGCGGCAGGGCGGCACCGGCGTAGGCGAGGACCAGGGTGTTGACCACCGATGCGATGTGGTCGCGCCCGATCCGGATCCCGGCCCGGTACAGCGCCCGGGGACCCATCCGCGGATCGGCCTGGTGCAGCTCCCAGACCGCCGAGGTCTGGGTCACCGTCACGTCGTCGAGGACGCCGAGCGAACCGATGATCACGCCGGCGAGGAGCAGGCCGGACATGTCGATGTCCGGGTACAGCCCGTGGATGAGGCCGGTGTTGTCGTCCGTGTTGCCGCTGAGCGAGGCCCAGCCGATGAACAGCGAGCCGAGCAGGCCGATCAACAGCAGCGAGACCAGGGTCCCGAGGACCGCGACCGAGGTGCGGGCCGAGAGGCCGTGGCACATGTAGAGCGCGGCCAGCATGATCGCGCTCGATCCGACGACGGCCACCACCAGAGGGTTCGAACCCTGGAGGATCGCCGGGAGGATGAAGAGGGTCAGCACGAGGAAACTCACGGCGAGCGCGATCAGCGCCATCAGCCCGCGCATCCGGCCGACGACCACGACGGCGAGCGCGAAGATGCCGGCGAGCAGAGCGATCGGCAGCTTCCGGTTCACGTCCGTGACGGAGTACTGCAGGTCGCGCGGCGCGTCCGGCGCGTACGCCACCACCACGCCCTGACCCTCGTCCAGTTGCCGCGGGGCGTCCGGCTGGACGATCTCCGTGAACTTCCGTCCCTTGTCCGGCCCGGTGGTGACCTCGACGGTCGCCTTCTCGCACTGCCCCTGCTGCGACCGGACCGCCTCGCGGCCCTCCGGCGTGGAGGTGTCCCCGGTGGGCGGGACCTGCGCGGCGTTCACGTCCTTGCAGTCGACCCGCTCGACGGCGACGACCTTGCCCTGCTCGGTCTGCCGGTCGAAGCCGACGCCGGTGCGTTCGTGCGCCGGGGCGCCGCCGGGCCACAGCACCAGGAGCCCGACGACCACGGCGGTGGCGAAGGGGATCAGCACCGCGGCGATGACCTTCCGCAGGTGCCGGGAGACCGGGGCGGCGGGGCCGTGGCTGTGCGCATGGGAATGCCCGTGGCCGGGTGCCCGTCCGGGCTCGTGGCCGTGCTCGTGGCCGTGCGGTTCGGGGGTCTGCTGCGAGGAGGTCACCGACCGATCATCGCAAGAACGTCGGGGGCCCCACTGTTCAGCACGCCCGGGATGACGCTAGCGTGGTGACACCTTTGCACACGCGGGAGCTCGGAGCACCGGGCTGAGAGGGCGCTGATCACCGTACGTCCGTACGGGAAGAGGCTGCGCCGACCGCCGAACCTGTTACCGGGTAATGCCGGCGTAGGGAGATAGGTCTCATGACCCTTCAGGATGCACGCACGCCTGCTTCCAGCCAGGACGACCAGAGCGGCCGGCCGGAGCGCACGCCCGGCTGGCACAAGGGATACGTCGAGGGCTCCCGCCCCGACATCCGGGTGCCCGTCCGTCAGGTGCACCTCACCAACGGCAAGGACGTGACGCTGTACGACACGTCAGGGCCGTACACCGACCCCACCGTCGACACCGACGTACGGCGAGGACTGCCGCCGCTGCGCGAGAACTGGATCATCGCGCGCGGCGACACCGAGGAGTACCCCGGCCGTCCCGTCCGACCCGAGGACGACGGCATCAAGCACACCTCGCCGCGCGGCGGCGGGCTCAGGAACCTCGACGCGGTCTTCCCCGGCCGCCCGCGGCTGCCCCGCCGGGGACGCGACGGCCAGGCCGTCACGCAGCTCGCGTACGCCCGCCGGGGTGAGATCACCCCGGAGATGGAGTACGTCGCCATCCGCGAGAACGTCTCCCCCGAGGTCGTGCGGGAGGAGATCGCGGCGGGCCGCGCGGTGCTGCCGGCGAACGTCAACCACCCGGAGATCGAGCCGATGATCATCGGCAAGCGGTTCCTGGTGAAGGTCAACGCCAACATCGGCAACTCCGCGGTCACCTCCTCCATCGAGGAGGAGGTGGAGAAGATGACCTGGGCCACCAAGTGGGGCGCCGACACCGTCATGGACCTCTCCACCGGCCGCAACATCCACACCACCCGCGAGTGGGTGCTGCGCAACTCCCCCGTGCCGATCGGCACCGTGCCGCTCTACCAGGCACTGGAGAAGGTCGACGGCAAGGCCGAGGAACTGACCTGGGAGATCTACAAGGACACGGTCATCGAGCAGGCCGAGCAGGGCGTGGACTACATGACCGTCCACGCCGGCGTGCTGCTGCCGTACGTGCCGCTGACCGCCCGCCGCAAGACCGGCATCGTCTCGCGCGGCGGCTCGATCATGGCCGCCTGGTGCCTCGCGCACCACAAGGAGAACTTCCTCTACACGAACTTCGAGGAGCTCTGCGAGATCCTCGCGGCGTACGACGTCACCTACTCGCTCGGCGACGGCCTGCGGCCCGGCTCGATCGCGGACGCCAACGACGAGGCCCAGTTCGCGGAGCTGCGCACGCTCGGCGAGCTGAACACGATCGCCAAGCGCCACAACGTGCAGACGATGATCGAGGGCCCGGGCCACGTCCCGATGCACAAGATCAAGGAGAACATCGACCTCCAGCAGGAGATCTGCGAGGAGGCGCCGTTCTACACGCTCGGCCCGCTGACCACGGACGTCGCTCCGGCGTACGACCACATCACCTCGGGCATCGGCGCGGCGATGATCGCCTGGTGGGGCACGGCGATGCTCTGCTACGTGACGCCCAAGGAGCACCTGGGCCTGCCCAACAAGGACGACGTGAAGACGGGCGTCATCACCTACAAGATCGCGGCGCACGCGGCGGACCTGGCCAAGGGCCACCCGGGCGCGCAGGAGTGGGACGACGCCCTGTCCGACGCCCGGTTCGAGTTCCGCTGGGAGGACCAGTTCAACCTGGCCCTCGACCCGGACACCGCCCGGGAGTTCCACGACGAGACGCTGCCGGCGGAGCCCGCGAAGACGGCGCACTTCTGCTCGATGTGCGGGCCGAAGTTCTGCTCGATGAAGATCTCCCAGGACATCCGCCGTGAGCACGGCGGGGATCTGAAGGCGGACGAGATCGAGCAGGGCATGGCCGCGAAGTCGGCCGAGTTCGCCGCGTCCGGGAACCGGGTCTACCTGCCGATGGCGGAGTAGGCCGAGTCCGCCGGCGCCCGGCGCGTGCCCGTACGGGCCGGCCCGGCGCCGGACGCCGCCGGCCCGCGACCCCGGGGGAGTCGCGGGCCGGTCCGTGTGGCGTGCGGCGGCGTGGGCCTGTCGGCCGCGTATCGTGCCGGGACACCTCGGCCTGACGGGCGTTGCAGTCCGTCGATGACATTCAGGCGCAGGCTCGCGGCCGACTGAGGCAGTACGCGGAGGGGGATCCATGGACGGCGCCGGGGTGGTGCGGTGGAGGGCGACCGGCACGGTGCGGTCGTTGGTGTGGGACGGGGAGGACCTCGTCGACCGAGTGGACGGAGGCCGGCGCTGGACGTCCGACGGCGTCGAGCACCTGTCAGGACGCGTGTACGCGTACCCCTTCGACCGGGCCGTCGTCTCGCCGTCCGGCCGGTACACCGTCGCGTACACCGAGCGGGGGACGAAGGCGCTGCTCCTCGACGGCCGGCGGATCGTCCGTGAGCTCGACCGGAGCTACTACCACGCCAAGGACTTCGACTATCCGGTGGCGCTGGGCGCGCTCTCCGACGGTCGGGAGGTGCTGGTGCACTGTCCCGAAACCTATGAGGTCATCGAAGTCGAGGACGTGGCAACGGGTGAGCGGCTCACTCACGGCGAGCGGACGCCGACCGACGTCTTCCATTCCAGGCTCGCCATGAGTCCCGACGGCAGACGGCTCCTCTCTGCCGGCTGGCTGTGGAGTCCGTTCGGGATCGCCCGGGTGTACGACCTCGAGCAGGCGCTCACAGAGCCGGCCGCCCTCGACGGTGAGGGCCTCCTGCCCTCATGGAGCTGGGCGAACGCCGAAATCGAGGCGGCCTGTTGGCTCGACGGCGATCGCCTGGCGGTGGCGACGGGTGAGGACGAGGACGAGGACGCCGAGGCCGATGAGGGTGACCCGGCGGTGCTGGGGCCCCGGCAGTTGGGTGTGTGGTCGATGTCGGAGCGGAGATGGTTGCATCGGCACCGGGTCGGCCTTCCGATGGGCACGCTCATCGGGCACGGGCGGACCGTCATCGCGCTGTGCGCGTACGCGCGGCTGATCGACGTGGCCTCGGGAGCCGTTCTCGCGGAGTGGCCGGAGGTGGAGGTCTCACCGCGTGTCGGCAGCTACGGGGTGCGCCACGTACCGACTCCCGTGGCCGCTCTTCATCCGGACGGCAGCCGTCTGGCGGTGGCCCAGCCGGACGGGATCGCGATCATCACGCTTCCTCAGCCGGCTTCCAGTCCGCCGTGAGCACGGCGGTGACCTGACGGCGGACGGACGGGGAGTCGGCCCGGGGCCGTCATTCCGGACGGGGCTCAGGGGAGCCGAAGTCGGGACCGGTGAAGTCGGGGCTCGTGTAGCTCGGGCGCGGTGCCTTGGTGCCCGCGGCGGGGCTGGTGAAGTCCGGGCCGCTGTAACCGACCTTGGGAATGCGGCCCGTCGGGGGCGGGGACTGCCGGGGGAGGGGCGGCGCGGCGGCCGCCGAGGCCAGGGCCTCGCGGAGGAAGGGCAGGATGCCGCGGTCCAGGAGCGCCCGGCACCAGGCGTCCTTCGCGCGCGACAGCTCGTCGTCGGGGGACGGGGCGGGGACCTGGGTGGCGCTGTTGCGCAGCGCTGCCATGAGCAGGCCGACCGCGGCGAAGAGGAGGCCGGCCGCGCCGACGGCGCCGAAGAGCAGCCCCGCGGTGAGCAGCGTGTCGGCGAACGCGGGGGCCGGGTCCAGCATCTTCAGGACCGCGCCGACCAGCAGGAAGATGACCGCCGCCGTGCCCGCGAGGATCGGGGCGAGGACGGTGACGACGGCGACGGCGCCCGCGCCGGCCGAGTCCCCCAGCACCGCGCCCGTACCGGCAGCCGCCGAACGGACCTGCTCGCGGACCTTCACGAAGTGGTCGTACTCGACCGCGGCGGCGGTCGTGATCAGCGCTGTCGCGTTCAGCGCCATCGTGCGCAGCTGGGCGGGTGTGAGCCGCTCGCCGACCTCGGCCAGATCCGGATGGTCCGGCGCGTTGCGCAGTGCGTCGTCGAGGACCCGCTCGAACTCGGCGCGGTCCTCGGTCAGCAGGTGCGGAGCCACGTTCATGTGCATCCCCCGATGCTCCGTAGGGGCCGGAACCGGCCGTCGCGGACGGCGGGTCGGGCGGAAACGGAGGAGAGCCTGCTACGGATGAGCCGATGGTATTGCGCTGACGGCACGTCGTGACAGGGTGTTTCGGGAAATCGACTTCCCCGGATGCGGAGTGTTATGCGTCAGGCGGGCAGCGGGAGTTGGACGACCAGCAGCTTTCCGGCCATGGTCACTCCGCCGTCCATCGCGATGGCCAGACCGTCCGCGTAGACGTGCGGGCCGTCGACGACCGGGCGTTCGCCCTCCTCGCCGTCCTCCGTGCCGACCTGGCCGAGAAGGTACGGGATGGGGCTGTGGCCGTGGACGATCCGGCGCCCGCCGTAGGTGCCGAGCAGTTCCTGCACCGCCTGGGGACCGGTGGCCTCGTCGCGGAAGGCGAAGCGCTTGGTGAACTTGCGGAAGAGGTCCCAGACCTCGTCCGCGTCGTTCCGGGTGAGGATCTCGTGGACGGTGTCGTTGACGTCCTCGATGGTGCTGCCGTAGTCCAGGTAGGCGGTGGTGTCCGAGTGCAGGAGCAGGTGCCCGTCCTCCTCCACCACGGCGTCGAGCCGGGACATCCACTGGAGGTGGACGTCCTGCAGGCGGTCCATGTCCTGTTTCTGGCCGCCGTTGAGGAGCCAGGCGGCCTGGAAGGTGGCGGTGCCGGCGCCGGAGCTGACCGGGGTGTCGCCGAACCGCTTGGCGCCGATGAGGAGCAGCTCGTGGTTGCCCATGAGGGCCTTGCAGTAGCCGCCGGCGGCGGCGGCCTCGGCGGACAGGCGCATGACGAGGTCGATCACGCCGATGCCGTCGGGGCCGCGGTCGGTGAAGTCGCCGAGGAACCACAGGCGGGCGTTGCCGGCGGACCAGACGCCGTTCTCGTCGATCAGGCCCTGGGCGTGCAGGGCCTGGAGGAGCTCGTCCAGATAGCCGTGGACGTCGCCCACGACGTAGAGCGGGCCGCGGCCGTCGGCGGCGGCGGGGACCGGCTGGGGGACGGGCGTGACGTGGACCTGGACCGTGTCGCCCCGGTTGATGACCGGGAGGTCGCGCTCGGTCGGGGTGTAGCCCTCGGGCGGCTCGTCGGTGGGGAAGGCGTTGCCCGGGTGCCCGGCGGAGCCGTACGGCTCGCCGTGGCCGCCGAGCCGGAGCGTGGCGTCGGCCGGGACGGGCGCGGGCGCGGGGAGCGGCTCGACCGGGTGTCCCTGGACGGGCACGCGGGCGTACGGAGGTACACGGAAGTCACGCAACGTCGCCGTGCGCACCACGGGCTCCTGCCCGTCCCCCTGTGTCATCGACCCCTCCACCACCGTCGCGATGCCCTGCACATCGCGGACCGGCCTGGTCGTGGTGGTCCGCGGTGTCGTCCGCCCATCATAGGAATGAGGGTCCTCCTGTGTGACGCACCAGGGGTGGTGAATCCGGGTCCACTCCGGGTTCACCGGTTGTTTCGCCCGAATTGGGAAGGTCCAGGCCAGGGAAGGGACGGGGTGACCCGTAGGTTTACGCCCGTCCCCTCCCCTGCGTGATCCCTCCCCCTCCGCGGGATCAGTCCTTCGAGGGAGAGCGGGGCGGGCTCACGGTGGTCCGCGGCGAGCGCCGCTGGGAGGAGGTGCGGACGATCAGCTCCGTCGGTATCACCTGCTCGACCGGGCCGTCCGTCTCGATTCCCTCGATGGCGTCGATGAGGAGCTGGACGACGGCGGTGCCGATCCGGCGGGGCTTGAGCGAGAGGGTCGTGATGGGCGGTTCGGTGTTGGCGTAGACGGTGGACTCGCTGCAGCACACGAGCAGCAGGTCGTCCGGCACCCGCAGGCCGTAGCGGCGGGCCGCGGCGAGCAGGTCGGTGCCGTTGGGGTCGAAGAGTCCGTACACGGCGTCGGGGCGGTCGGGGCGGGCGAGCAGCCGGTCGGCCGCGACGGCGCCCGCGCACGGGTCGTGCGCCGGATAGGCCTCGTAGACGGGGTCCTGGCCCACCCGCTCGCACCAGTTGAGGTACGCGGTGGTGGAGAGCCGGGTGTAGGTGTCGGTGGTGGTGCCGGTGAGCAGGCCGATCCTGCGGGCGCCGGCGGCGGCGAGGTGGTCGAGGAGGTCGAGGACGGCGGCTTCGTGGTCGTTGTCGACCCAGGCGGTGACCGGCAGGGTGCCGGCCGGGCGGCCGTCGGAGACGACGGGGAGCCCCTGGCGGACGAGCTCGGTGACGACGGGGTCGTGGTCGGAGGGGTCGATGACGACGGTGCCGTCGAGGGCGACGTTCGACCAGACGTCGTGACGGGAGGTGGCGGGCAGGATGACCAGGGCATAGCCGCGGGCGAGCGCGGCCGAGGTGGCGGCTCTGGCCATCTCCGCGAAGTACGCGAATTCGGTGAAGGTGAAAGGTTCATCCCCGTACGTGGTCACGGTCAGGCCGATGAGTCCCGACTTGCCGGTACGGAGGGTGCGGGCCGCCGCCGAGGGGCGGTAGCCCAGTCGGTCTGCGACCTCGCGGACGTGACGGCGGGTGGCGTCCGGGAGCCGGCCCTTGCCGTTGAGCGCGTCGGAGACAGTCGTGATGGAGACTCCGGCGGCGGCGGCCACATCCCGGATGCCCGCCCGGCCCTGCCGGCTTCCTCGGGTCTGTGCCCGGCTCACCTGGTGCTTCCCTGCTGCTGTCATGGCGAGCCGATAGTAGGGCGAGGGAGGCGGGTCGGGCCGGTCGCATATGCAGGCATTGACAGACACGATTCTGCATGATCGTTAATGGTCAACTGCCTTGGATTCCAAGGTGGTTGAGGGGCAACGCGTGGGATCTGCGGTCGTCAATGCCGGTGCGCCTGGGGGGAGGGCGAGGTCTCGAAGAGGTCTCAACTCACCTCTACGGGGGATGCGCGCCACGGCGCTCGCCACCAGCGCGCGCCACCCTTGTGCGCGCCCCCCGGGTTGGTCCGCGGCTCGCGGTCCGTTGCCGCTCCGTTGTCCACAGCCCATTCGCAGGCGAGGCGAATCCTCATAAGGTGAGGAGTATTGGTGGTACGGACGGTCGAGGAGGACACACTGTGAGCGAGAACAGCGGGACGAGCGGGGCCGGCCCGAGGCTGCGGGCCGAGCTGGACGGCATCCCCACCTACAAGCCGGGCAAGCCGGCCGCCGCGGGCGGTCTGGTCGCCTTCAAGCTGTCCTCCAACGAGAACCCGTATCCGCCGCTGCCGGGTGTGATGGAGGGCGTGGTGGCCGCCGCCGGCAGCTTCAACCGCTACCCCGACATGGCCTGTACGGGGCTGATGGCGGAGCTCGCCGACCGCTTCGGCGTGCCCGTCTCCCACCTGGCCACCGGCACCGGTTCGGTGGGCGTGGCGCAGTCCCTGCTCCAGGCCACCTCGGGCCCGGGCGACGAGGTCATCTACGCCTGGCGCTCCTTCGAGGCGTACCCGATCATCACGCAGATCAGCGGGGCCACCTCGGTGCAGGTGCCGCTGACCGAGGGCGAGGTGCACGACCTCGACGCGATGGCGGCGGCGATCACCGACCGGACCCGGCTGATCTTCGTGTGTAACCCCAACAACCCGACCGGCACCGCCGTGCGCCGTGCGGAGCTGGAGCGCTTCCTCGACCGGGTGCCCTCCGACGTCCTGGTGGTGCTGGACGAGGCGTACCGGGAGTTCGTCCGCGACACCGAGATCCCCGACGGCATCGAGCTCTACCGCGACCGGCCGAACGTGGCGGTGCTGCGGACCTTCTCCAAGGCCTACGGCCTCGCGGGCCTGCGGGTGGGCTTCGCGGTGGCCCACGAGCCGGTGGCGGCGGCGCTGCGCAAGACGGCGGTGCCGTTCGGGGTGAGCCAGCTCGCGCAGGACGCGGCGGTGGCCTCGCTGCGGGCGGAGGACGAGCTGCTCGGGCGGGTCGGCTCGCTGGTGGCGGAGCGCGAGCGGGTCCACGCGGGGCTCGTGGCCCAGGGCTGGACGGTGCCGGACACCCAGGCGAACTTCGTGTGGCTGCGGCTGGGCGAGCGGACGATGGACTTCGCGGCGGAGTGCGAGCGGCACGGCGTGGTGGTGCGGCCGTTCGCGGGCGAGGGCGTCCGCGTCACGATCGGTGAGTGCGAGGCGAACGACCTCTTCCTGAAGGCGGCGGAGGGCTTCCGCAAGGAGGCGTAGTCCGTCAGGTCGGGTGGTGGCCGGCCCTCGGGTGACGTGTTCGCCGGGGGTCGGTCGACGTCCGTCAGTCGATGAGTTCCACCCGGATCGGGTCGCCGTCCCTGACGGTGGCCAGGATCCTCGGGTCCCCGTCCAGCCTGCCGAGGATGTTGCAGGGGCTGGCGAGCCGCGGTTCGTCGCCGCGCGAGATGGGGGTGGGGCCGTAGGGGAGGGCGAGGGCGTCCCCCTCGGTCCAGAAGGCCACCGTGCCCGGCGCGACGACCTGCCGCGCGTCCGGCTCGACGGTGACGGAGACCGGAGTGTCGAAGTAGACCTCCTCGCCCCAGGTCCGGGCGGTGGAGGAGATCGGGAGAGCCCCCGCGAGCGCCTTGCTCGTGGGGGTTTCGTCGATGGTGGCGGTGGTGTGGCCGGCGGGCCAGGAGATGCGTATCCGAAGGCTCATGGCCCGGATTCAACAATATGTTGAAGGTCTTGGGAAGAGGTGACCTTCGGCATAGGGGACCCACCTGTACGTACGGATTTCGTATGAGCCATAATGCTTGTGAATGTGAACGCGTTCACAAGCTCGCCTGCTTCCTCCCGAGACGGGAGGGATTGTCAGGGCAGGCCGGCCGTGTGACCACGCGAAGTAAGGAGAAGACGCCGTGGACCTCGCTCTTGCGCCAGAGACTCTGGCGCGCTGGCAGTTCGGCATCACCACCGTCTACCACTTCCTCTTCGTCCCGCTGACGATCTCCCTCGCCGCCCTCACGGCCGGTCTCCAGACGGCCTGGGTGCGCACGGGGAAGGAGAAGTACCTCAGGGCGACGAAGTTCTGGGGCAAGCTCTTCCTGATCAACATCGCGATGGGTGTGGTCACCGGCATCGTGCAGGAGTTCCAGTTCGGCATGAACTGGTCCGACTACTCGCGCTTCGTCGGCGACGTCTTCGGCGCTCCGCTGGCCTTCGAGGCGCTGATCGCCTTCTTCTTCGAGTCGACCTTCATCGGTCTGTGGATCTTCGGCTGGGACAAGCTGCCGAAGAAGATCCACCTGGCCTGCATATGGATGGTGTCGCTCGGCACCATCCTCTCCGCGTACTTCATCCTCGCGGCGAACTCCTGGATGCAGCACCCGGTCGGCTACCGGATGGTGGAGAAGGGGGGCCGCATGCGGGCGGAGCTCACCGACTTCTGGCTGGTTCTGACCCAGAACACCGCGCTCACCCAGTTCTTCCACACCATGACCGCGGCCTTCCTGGTCGGCGGCGCCTTCATGGTCGGCATCTCCGCCTTCCACCTGGCGCGCAAGAAGCACATCCCGGTCATGCGGACCTCGCTGCGGCTCGGCCTGATCACCCTGATCATCGCCGGTCTCGGCACGGCCGTCAGCGGTGACCTGCTCGGCAAGGTCATGTTCAAGCAGCAGCCGATGAAGATGGCCGCGGCCGAGGCCCTGTGGGACGGCGAGGCGCCCGCTCCCTTCTCCGTCTTCGCGTACGGCGACGTCGACAAGGGGCACAACAAGGTCGCCGTCGAGATCCCGGGCCTGCTGTCCTTCCTCGCGAACGACGACTTCAGCTCGTACGTCCCCGGCATCAACGACATCAACAAGGCGGAGCAGGAGAAGTTCGGGCCCGGCGACTACCGGCCCAACATCCCCGTCGCCTACTGGGGCTTCCGCTGGATGATCGGCTTCGGCATGGCCTCGCTGGCCGTCGGCGTCATGGGTCTCTGGCTGACGCGCAAGAAGTTCATGCTCGCCCCGGCGATGCGGACCGGTGACGACGAAGTGCCGCACCTGGTCCTGTTCAAGCGGAAGGCGCTGAGCCCCCGCCTGGGCAGGTGGTACTGGGTCGTCGCCCTGTGGACCATGGCCTTCCCCCTGATCGCCAGCTCCTGGGGCTGGATCTTCACCGAGATGGGCCGTCAGCCGTGGGTCGTCTACGGCGTGCTGCGCACCCGTGACGCGGTCTCCCCCGGTGTCTCCACCGCCGAGGTGCTCACCTCGATGATCACCTTCACGCTGCTCTACGCCGTCCTCGCCGTGATCGAGGTGAGGCTGCTCGTCAAGTACGTGAAGGCCGGCCCGCCCGAGCTCAGCGAGGACGACCTCAACCCGCCCACCAAGATCGGCGGGGACACCCGCGACCCCGACCGGCCCATGGCCTTCTCGTACTGAGGCTCAGGAGATCGAGGCATGGAACTCCACGACGTCTGGTTCGTACTCATCGCCGTCCTCTGGATCGGCTACTTCTTCCTCGAAGGCTTCGACTTCGGGATCGGAGTCCTGACCAAACTGCTCGCCCGTGGCCGCGCGGAGAAGCGCGTGCTGATCAACACCATCGGCCCGGTCTGGGACGGCAACGAGGTGTGGCTGCTGACCGCGGGCGGCGCCACCTTCGCCGCCTTCCCCGAGTGGTACGCGACGCTCTTCTCCGGCTTCTACCTGCCGCTGCTGCTCATCCTGGTCTGCCTGATCGTCCGAGGCGTCGCCTTCGAGTACCGGGTGAAGCGATCCGGGGAGAGGTGGCAGCACAACTGGGAGCAGGCCATCTTCTGGACCTCCCTCCTGCCGGCCTTCCTGTGGGGCGTGGCCTTCGGCAACATCGTGCGCGGCGTGAAGATCGACCGGGAGATGGAGTACGTCGGCACCTTCGGGGACCTGCTCAACCCGTACGCCCTCCTCGGCGGACTGGTCACGCTCACCCTCTTCACCTTCCACGGTGCCGTGTTCGCGGCGCTCAAGACGGTGGGGGACATCCGGGTCCGGGCCCGTGCGCTGGCGCTCAAGCTCGGTCTGGTCACGGCGGTCCTCGCGCTGGTCTTCCTCGGCTGGACCCAGGTGGACAAGGGTGACGGCGGCAGCCTGGTCGCCCTGGTGATCGCGGTGGCGGCCCTGGTGGGGGCGATCGGTGCGATCAGGATCGGCCGGGAAGGCTGGTCGTTCGCCCTGTCGGGCATCACGATCGCCGCAGCGGTGGCGATGCTGTTCCTGACGCTCTTCCCGAACGTCATGCCGTCCTCGCTCGACCCCGCCTGGAGCCTCACGGTCACCAACGCGTCGTCGAGCCCGTACACGCTCACGATCATGACGTGGTGTGCGGCGATCGCGGCCCCGCTGGTGATGCTCTACCAGGGCTGGACCTACTGGGTGTTCCGCAAGAGGATCGGCACGCAGCACATCGCCGAAGCTCACTAGCCGATTCCGGTCGGCCGTCTCAGGGAGCATGTTTCACGTGAAACCGATCGATCCGCGACTGCTGCGTCATGCGCGGGCCACCCGCTTCTTCCTCGGGGCGGTGATCGTGCTCGGCCTCGTCGGGGCCGCGCTGATCGTCGCCCAGGCGATGCTCATCGCCGAGGTCGTGGTGGGCGCCTTCCAGAAGGACCTGTCGGTTTCCGGGCTCACCACGCCCCTGCTGCTGCTCGCCGCGGTGGCGGCGGGGCGAGGGCTCGTCTCCTGGCTCACCGAACTCGCCGCCCACCGGGCGAGCGCGGCGGTCAAGTCCGAACTGCGCGGCCGGCTGCTCCAGCAGGCCGCGCGGCTCGGCCCAGGATGGCTCAGCGGACAGAAGGCCGGCTCGCTGGCCGCGCTCGCGACCCGGGGCGTGGACGCGCTCGACGACTACTTCGCCCGCTATCTGCCCCAGCTGGGGCTCGCGGTCGTGGTCCCGGTGGCGGTGCTCACCCGGATCGTCACCGAGGACTGGGTCTCGGCCGCCGTCATCGTGGTGACGCTCCCGCTCATCCCGATCTTCATGATCCTGATCGGCTGGTACACCCAGGCCCGGATGGACCGGCAGTGGAAGCTGCTGTCCCGGCTCTCCGGGCACTTCCTCGACGTGGTCGCCGGGCTGCCGACCCTGAAGGTCTTCGGCCGGGCCAAGGCGCAGGCCGAGAGCATCCGGTCGATCACCGCGGAGTACCGGCGGGCGACCATGCGGACGCTGCGGATCGCGTTCCTCTCCTCCTTCGCCCTGGAACTCCTCTCGACCCTGTCGGTCGCGCTGGTCGCGGTCGGCATCGGGATGCGACTGGTCCACGGCGGCCTCGACCTCTACACCGGGCTCGTCATCCTCGTCCTCGCGCCCGAGGCGTATCTGCCGCTGCGGCAGGTGGGCACGCAGTACCACGCGGCCGCCGAAGGACTGGCGGCCGCCGAGGAGATCTTCGAGGTCCTGGGGAGCCCCCTCCCGGGCGGCGGTACGGGGCCGGTGCCCGCGTCCGTACGGCTCGAACTGGACCGGGTGACCGTACGTCATGCGGGGCGCGGCGAACCGTCCCTGGACGCGGCCACGCTGACGGTGGAGCCCGACGAGACGGTGGCCCTGGTCGGGCCGAGCGGCGTCGGCAAGTCGACCCTGCTGGACGTGGTGCTCGGCTTCACGGTGCCCGAGGAGGGCGGCACCGTGCGGGTCGGCGGCGCGGACCTCGCCTCGCTGGACCTGGAGGAGTGGCGCTCCCGGATCGCCTGGGTGCCGCAGCGCCCGTATCTCTTCGCGGGGACCATCGCCGAGAACGTACGGCTCGCCCGGCCGGACGCCTCCGACGAGGCGGTACGGCAGGCCCTGCGGGACGCGGGCGCGGACGGGTTCGTCACCGAACTGCCGGAGGGAGCGGACACCGTCCTCGGCGAGGACGGCGCCGGACTCTCCGCCGGTCAGCGCCAGCGCCTCGCCCTGGCACGCGCGTTCCTGGCGGACCGCCCGGTGCTGCTCCTGGACGAGCCGACGGCCGCGCTCGACGGCGAGACCGAGGCGGCCGTCGTCACCGCCGTCCGCCGCCTCGCCGCGGGCCGGACGGTCCTGCTCGTCGTCCACCGCCCGGCCCTGCTCGCGGTCGCGGACCGCGTCGTGCACCTGGCGCGGCGGGGGGAGGGCGACCCCGGGGGCGAGCGTGCGGACGGGCAGGCGGCTTCGGGCGTGCCGGGGACGGCCGGTGCTCCCCGTGCCGGAACCGGTTCGTCCCGCGCGGGCGACGGTGCCGAGGCCGATGGGGGCGGTCACGGCGGGGCGACGAGCTCTGTCTCGAGTGCGGGCGGGGCTGTGGCGGAGCCGGTCGGTCCGGTCGGTGGCGTGCCCGGTGGGGTGGGTCAGGGGCCCGTGGCTGCTCGGAACGGCGGTGCGGCCGAGGCGCGCACCGTGTTCGCGCGGGTGCGCGGCATGGCCGGCGAGCTGCGGGGACGGATGGGTCTCGCGCTGCTGCTCGGCAGTCTGGCGCTCGGGTCCGCCGTGGGGCTCATGGCCGTCTCCGGGTGGCTCATCTCCCGGGCGTCCGAGCAGCCGCCGGTGCTCCACCTGATGGTCGCCGTCACCGCCACCCGTGCCTTCGGCATCGGGCGCGCCGTCTTCCGCTACGCCGAGCGGCTCGTCTCGCACGACGCCGTGCTGCGGATGCTCGCCGATCTCCGGGTGGCCGTCTACCGGCGGCTCGAGCGGATCGCCCCGGCCGGGCTGCGCCGGACCCGCCGCGGTGATCTGCTGACCCGTCTCGTCCAGGACGTCGACGCCCTCCAGGACTACTGGCTGCGCTGGCTGCTGCCCGTGGGCGCCGCGCTCCTCGTCGGTGCCGCATCGGTCGCCTTCACCGCCTGGCTGCTGCCCGAGGCGGGCGCCGTCCTCGCCGCGGGCCTCCTGCTCGCCGGGGTGGCCGTGCCGCTGCTCGGCGCGGCGCTCGCCCGGCGGGCCGAACGCCGGCTCGCACCCGCGCGGGGCGCCCTGACCACGACCGTGGTCGACCTGCTGCGCGGCTGCGCCGAGCTCACCGTGGCCGGGGCCCTGAAGGACCGGGTGGCCCGGTCGGCCGCGGCCGACCGCACCCTCACCGCCATCGCCTCCCGGCAGTCGGCCGCCACCGCGCTCGGTGCCGGTCTCTCCGCCCTGGTGTGCGGCCTCACCGTCGTCGCAGCCGCTCTCGTCGGCGTGCAGGCGGTGCGCGAGGGCCGGCTGGAGGGCGTGGCGCTCGCCGTCGTCGTGCTGACCCCGCTCGCCGCCTTCGAGGCCGTCACCGGTCTGCCGCTCGCCGTCCAGTACCGCCAGCGCGTGCGGCGCAGTGCCGAGCGGGTCTTCGACGTGCTCGACGCGCCCGTGCCCGTACACGAGCCGGCGACGCCCGCCGCCGCCCCCGCCGGTCCCTTCCCGCTGGAGCTGTCCGGTCTGTCGGCGCGGTACGCCGGCCAGGAACGGCCGGCGCTGGTGGACTTCGGTCTCACCCTGGAGGCGGGGCGGCGGGTCGCCGTGGTCGGCGCGTCCGGCTCCGGCAAGACGACGCTCGCCCAGGTGCTGCTGCGCTTCCTGGACGTGGAGCGCGGCACGTACCGGCTCGGCGAGGTGAGCGCCACGGAGCTCGACGGGGACGACGTACGCCGTCTGGTCGGCCTGTGCGCGCAGGACGCCCACCTCTTCGACAGCACGCTCCGCGAGAACCTGCGGCTCGCCCGAACGGACGCGAGCGACGACGAACTGCGCGAGGCGTTGCGACGGGCCCGGCTCCTGGAGTGGGTGGACGGGCTGCCGGACGGGCTCGACACCCTCGTGGGCGAGCACGGTTCGCGGCTCTCCGGCGGCCAGCGGCAGCGCCTCGCGCTCGCCCGGGCGTTCCTGGCCGACTTCCCCGTCCTCGTCCTCGACGAGCCGGCCGAGCACCTGGACCTCGCCACCGCCGACGCGCTGACCGACGATCTGCTGCGGGCCACGCGGGGCCGTACGACCCTGCTGATCACCCACCGCCTGCACGGCCTCGACGCCGTCGACGAGGTCGTGGTCCTGGACCGGGGCCGGACCGTGCAGCGCGGCTCGTACGCGGAGCTGGCGTCGATCGAGGGGCCGCTGCGGCGGATGCTGGAGCGGGAAAGGGCGAGCGATCTGCTGCTGACGACCGGGAACACTCCGACTTTTCTTGCCAAATAGGACTTACTAGGCTCGGGGCCATGACCGCCGCCGCGCCCGACGTCCCGGACCCGCTCGCCTCCTCGGACCCGCTCGAAGCCGCGACCCAGGCCACGCGCAGTCTGCACGGTCTGTCCACGGAGCTGACCGCCCGCGTCCCCCAGCTCCTGGAGGCGATGCGCTCCGTCGGCACCGGCCTGGAGCTGCACTCCACGCTCGACCGGATCTGCGAGACCGCCGCCGAGCTCGCCGACGCCCGGTACGCCGCCATCGGAGTGGTCGACGACGAGGGCGACGGCCTGTCGGACTTCGTCACCCACGGCGTCCCGGACGAGGACGTCCGGCGCATCGGGCGCCGGCCCGACGGGCACGCGGGGCTGCTCGGCGCACTCATCCGCGAGCCCGAGACGATCCGGCTCGCCGACCTGACGGCCGACCCGCGTGCGGCCGGCTTCCCGCCGGGGCACCCCCCGATGCGGACCTTCCTCGGCGTACCGATCCGGGTCCAGGGCGAGATCTTCGGCAACCTCTACCTCGCCGAGAAGAACGGCGGCGGCCCGTTCAACGACTACGACGTCCACATGGTCCGTGTGCTCGCCACCGAGGCGGGGATCGCCATCGGCAACGCGCGCCTGTACGAGGCCGCCCGGCAGCGTGAGCGGTGGATCGACGGCTCCGTCGCCGTCACCACGGCGCTGCTCTCCGGAGGCGACGCCGACGACGCGCTCACCGTCGTCGCCGAGCAGGCCCGGCGGCTCGCCGACGCCGCCGCGGGCATCGTGCTGCTGCCGGCCGAGGACGGCGGCCTGGAGATCGTCGCGGTCTCCTCGCCCCGCCCCTCCAAGACGCTCGGCGTGGTGATCGGGCCCGAGAGCGCCGTGGTGGAACGGCTGATGGAGGGCGAGGCGGTGTTCGTCGCCGACGCCTCCCGCGAGCCGGGGATGGCCCGCCGGCTGTCCGCGCAGTACGGGCCGGCGATGCTGCTGCCGCTGCAGAGCGGCGGCCGGGTGCTGGGCGCCCTCGCCACCCCGCGGGCGCGCGGGGAGCGGCCGTTCACGGAGGCCGAGCGGACCCTGGCCACCCAGTTCGCCTCGCAGGCGGCGCTGGCCCTGATGATGGCCGAGGCGCAGCGGGACCGGGAGCGGCTCGCCGTCTACGAGGACCGCGACCGGATCGCCCGTGACCTGCACGACCTCGTCATCCAGCGGCTGTTCGCCACCGGGATGATGCTGGAGAGCGCCCAGCGCAAGTCCGTCGTGCCGGCCGTGCAGGAAGGGGTCGGCAAGGCCGTGGACGAGCTGGACGTCACGATCCAGGAGATCCGCACCGCGATCTTCGCGCTCCAGCAGGGGCCGGCCGAGGCTCCGTCGGGGCTGCGCACACGGGTCCTGCGGGAGATCAACATGGCGGCGGTGCCGCTGGGCTTCCAGCCGGCCCACCGCTTCACCGGGGCGATCGACACGACGGTCGGCGACCTCACCGGCAAGAACCTGATCGCCGCGCTGCGCGAGGCGCTCTCCAACGCCTTCCGCCACGCGGAGGCCACCCGGATCGAGGTGGCCGTGGACGCGACCGTCACCCTCCCGGACGGCCGCCAGGGCGTGCGGCTCACGGTCGCGGACGACGGCGTCGGCCTCCCCGAGGGCGGCCGCCGCAGCGGCCTGCGCAACCTGGCCCGCCGGGCCGAGTCCCTCGGCGGCGCGAGCTGGTGCGGCCCGGGGATCGGCGACCACGGCGGCGGTACGACGGTGATCTGGGAGGCCCCGCTCTAGGGGGCCCGCCGGTCGTCCCGACGGGTCCGGTCGCCGCGGTCGTCCCGAGGGGGCCGGTCGGTCGCCGCGGTCGTCCCGACGGGTGCCGCCGCGGTCGTCCCGACGGGTCCTACAGCCGCAGGTCCCCCACCGCTTCGGCGACCAGCTGCTCGATGATGAGGGCCACGCCGTCCTCGTTGTTGCCGACCGTGCGGCCGGAGGCGGCGGCGATGACGTCCGGGTGGGCGTTGCCCATGGCGTAGGAGCGGCCCGCCCAGCTGAGCATCTCGATGTCGTTGGGCATGTCGCCGAAGGCCACGACCTGGTCGGGCGTGATGCCGCGCTCGGCGCAGCAGTGGGCGAGGGTGGACGCCTTGGAGACGCCGAGGCCGCTGATCTCCAGGAGGGCGGTCGGGCTGGAGCGGGTGACGGAGGCCAGGTCACCGACGGCGGCGCGGGCGACGGCGAGGAAGTCGTCCGGGTCGAGCTCCGGGTGCTGGGCGAGCAGCTTCAGGACGGGGGCGGCGGCTCCCGGGGTCTCCTCGTAGAGGAGCTTCTCGGCGGTGGCGACGGTGGCGCCGGGGTCGAGGAAGAACGGCGGGTACTGCGGCTCGTAGTGGATGCCGGTGGTGAGCTCGACGGCGAAGCTGGTGCCGCGTGCGGCGGTGCGCAGGGCGCGGACGACGTCCAGGGCGACGGGCCGCCGCAGCGGGCGGACCTCCATGAACGTGCCGCCGGAGTGGAGGTCGACGACCGCGGCGCCGTTGGCGCAGATCGCGAGGCCGTGGCCGTGGACGTGGTCGCTGACGACGTCCATCCAGCGGGCCGGGCGGCCGGTGACGAAGAAGACCTCGATGCCGGCCCGCTCGGCGGCGGCGAGGGCGGCGACCGTGCGCTCCGAGACGGATTTGTCGTCCCGCAGCAGGGTGCCGTCGAGGTCGGTGGCGATCAGGCGCGTCCGCGCGGTTCGGGTTGAGGTCACCGATCCATTGTTCCGTACGAAGTGCACGAGCGTGCGAGGGTGTGCACATCTGAGTGGCCGGTGCGGCTCGCCCAGCCCCCGCACGCCCGGTGCGCCGGGTCAGGCGAGCTGGGCGACCGCCTCGGTGGCGATCTTCTCGAAGACGGCCTCGTCGGCGGCGAAGAGGGAGTCGGGGACCGGCCAGTGGATCACGATCTCGGTGAAGCCGAGCTCCTGGTGGCGGCCGGCGAAGTCCACGAAGGCGTCCAGGGAGCGCAGCACCGTGTTCTGCTCCGGCGTGAAACCGGTCAGGAGGATCTTGTCCAGCTCCGTCACGTCGCGGCCCGCCTCCGCGCAGGCCGTGCCGAGCTTGTCGATCTGGCCGCGCAGGGCCGCCACCGACTGCTCCGGGGTCCCGTCCGCGTACAGCTTGGGGTCGCCGGTGGTCACCCACGCCTGGCCGTGGCGTGCCGCGAGCCGGAGGCCGCGCGGGCCGGTCGCCGCGACCGCGAAGGGCAGCCGGGGCCGCTGCACGCAGCCGGGGATGTTGCGGGCCTCGTCGGCCGAGTAGAAGGTGCCGTGCTGGGTGACGGCCCCCTCGGTGAGCAGCCGGTCGAGCAGGGGCACGAACTCGGCGAACCGGTCGGCGCGCTCGCGGGGGGTCCAGCGCTCCTGGCCGAGGGCGGTGGCGTCGAAGCCGTCGCCGCCCGCGCCGATCCCGAGGGTGATCCGGCCGCCGGAGATGTCGTCGAGCGAGATGAGCTCCTTGGCGAGGGTGACGGGGTGCCGGAAGTTCGGCGAGGTCACCAGGGTGCCGAGCCGCAGCCGCTCGGTTGCCGTCGCGGCGGCGGTGAGCGTGGGCAGGGCGCCGAACCAGGTGTCGTCCCGGAAGGAGCGCCAGGACAGGTGGTCGTAGGTGTAGCCGGCGTGGAAGCCGAGCTCCTCGGCCCGCTGCCATGCGGCGCGGCCGCCCTCGTGCCAGCGGTCGACGGGAAGGATCACGGTGCTCAGGCGCAGGGTCATACGGACGAGCGTACGTGGGGCGCGGTGGCGGGTGCCCGGGGCGGGCCGGGGGCGGCCGGGGGCGGCCGGCGTCTGCGGGAGCCACCGGAGTCGGCCGGGGTCAGCGGGCGTTCCGGGACAGCCAGGGGGTGATCGAGGCGGGGGTGACGAGTTCCTTGTACGTCTCGTCGCCGGGGAGCGGGACGATCAGCCACCAGCCGGGCGGGAAGAACCGGCTCTTCACATGGGCGAGGCCGTCGAGGACGGCGCGCAGGAAGGCCGGGACCGCGTCGCGGGGGACGTCCTCGAAGTCCACTCCCTCGACCGTGATCTTGGCGTCGTCCTCGGGGAAGAGGCGGACGGACAGCGCCGGAGTGCCGCCGAGCTCGACGAACGCCTCGTGGGGGAGGGAGCCGTCGGGGTCGAGGACGGTGAAGGCGCCCGCGGCGGTGCGGCGGGAGGTCTGGTCCGCGCCGATGTCGTCGGTCACGGTCATCTCCAGGCCGTAGTCCCGGGCGATCTCGCGGAGGGCGGCGACGGCCGACTCGGTCGTCGGCAGGTGCGGGTACGGGGCTCCCATGGCCACGATCATGCCTCAGGGCGGCACGGGTGGCAGGGGGCAGGGGCGGCAGGCGGCAGGGGTCAGGGAAGGCGGATGAACTCCGGCGGTACGGCGTCGGTGAGCCAGACGCCGTTGGCGCTGACGTGGAAGACGTGGCCGGCCCGGTGCATGGCACCGGCGTCGACGCTCAGCACCACGGGCCGTCCCCGGCGGGCGCCCACGCGGGTGGCGGTCTCCCGGTCGGGCGAGAGGTGCACGTGGTGGCGGGCCATGGGGCGCAGGCCCTCGGTCCGGATGGCGGGGAGCCGGGCGGCGACCGTACCGTGGTAGAGGTACGCGGGCGGTTCGACGGCCGGCAGGTCGAGGTCGACGGGGACGGTGTGGCCCTGGCTGGCGCGGATGCGGGTGCCCTCGATCGCGAAGCGCTTCTTGTCGTTGGCGGCGACGACGTGGTCGAGCTCGGCGCGGGTGATCGGGAAGCCGTGCTCGGCGGCGGCCCGCAGGAGCGCGTCGATCTCCGTCCAGCCGTGCGGGTCGAGGACGAGGCCGATGCGTTCGGGCTGGTGGCGCAGGTGCTTCGAGAGGTACTTCGACACCTTCACGGTGCGTTTCTCGTCATTCATGAATTCATTGAAGCCGTAGGTTTGTTCCACAGCCAACTGCATTTATCCACAGGAGAATTGGCGACCCTGTGGACAACGGGTCTGCTTTTTACGGCACTTGCCCTATTTGGTTGTCTTTTACGGCATTTGAAGCGAGAGTGTCCAATGCCCGCTTCTGTACCTCTCGTTCGGCCGCTGCCGTGATGAACGCCGCGACGTTCTCGGCGCCAACAAGCCGCTCCACGGCCCGGATCGTGGCCGGCGGAAGCGCCACGGTGCGGGGCTCCCGCTCCTCCGGAGGGGGACCGTCGGGGGACAGGTGGAACTGCAGGTGGCGGGTCGCGAACAGCCTCATGGCCCGGGCCAGTTCGGCGTCCACCGTCTGCTGGGCGAGCGGCCGCAGCCGCCGCACCATCGTCGCCGCCTCCGCCGCGTCCGCGTCCGACGGCGGGCGGTGCTCCAGATAGCGGGCGAAGACGTGCTCGGTCGTGAACTCCAGGAAACGGGCGGCGATCTGTTCGACCTGGCCGCGAAGTTCCCTCAGATGCCCGGTGATCGCCGACAGCGGGACACCCGCCGCGTGCAACTCAGCCGCCACGGCCAGCTCTTGGGGGCTCGGGACGAGGTACTCCTCCGTCTCGCGGCCGGGGATGCGCTCCAGCACGCCGAGCTCGACCGCCTCCCGCACCGCCTCCTCGTCGGGCGTGCCGCCGAAGCGCGCGTCGAGCTCGGCACGAGAGATCCGGTCGGCCTCCTCGTCCGTCCACGGCCCGTCCACCTCGGCGACCAGACCGAGCACTCCGCCCAGTCCGCGCCCGGCGTCCCAGGCCTCCAGGAGCTCCTTGATGGAGGCCAGGGTGTACCCGCGGTCCAGCAGGTCGGCGATCTGCCGCAGCCGCGCCAGATGCGTGTCCCCGTACACGTTCGACCTGCCCCGCCGCTCCGGGCGGGGCAGCAGGCCGCGGTCCTGGTAGGCGCGGATCGTCCGGACCGTCGCCCCGCTGTGATGGGCCAGGTCCTCGATCCGGTACTCCGGCTGTGCTGACTGCTCGGACAAACCCGCTCCCACCGACCGCTCCCTTCACCCGTCGAGGGATCGTACGACCGCGCCGCCCCGCGCTACGCCGGCGGCTGCCACCGGGCGAACGACCGCAGCACACCCGGCGACAGCCGGGACAGCAGGTGGGCACCGCGGGCCTCGGGAGTGACGGGGACGACGGCCTGGTTGCGCAGCACCGCGCGCAGGATCGCGTCCGCGACCTTCTCCGGCGGGTAGTTGCGCAGCCCGTACAGCCGCGATGCCCTCTTCTGGCGCCGCTTCTCCTCGGCCTCGTCCGTCACCCCCGCGAACCGCGCGGTCGCCGTGATGTTGGTGTTGACGATGCCCGGGCAGATCGCCGAGACCCCGATGCCCTGGCCGGCGAGCTCGGCCCGCAGGCACTCGCTGAGCATGAGCACCGCCGCCTTGGAGGTGCCGTACGCGGGCAGGGCCCGGGAGGGCTGGAAGGCGGCGGCCGAGGCCGTGTTGACGATGTGGCCGCCCTGCCCCCGCTCGGCCATCTGCGACCCGAAGACCCGGCAGCCGTGGATGACGCCCCACAGGTTGACGTCGAGGACCCGCTTCCACTCCTCGCTCGTCGTCTCGAAGAACGAGCCGCTCAGGCCGATGCCCGCGTTGTTGACCAGCACGTCGACCACGCCGTACTCGCTCGCCACCTTCGCGGCCAGCTTCTCCATCGCCTGCTCGTCGGCCACGTCGACGGTCTCGCCCCAGGCCGCCGGAGCGCCGATGAGCCGGGCCATCTCCGCCGTACGGGCGGCCCCTTCGCCGTCCCGGTCCACCGCCACGACCCGCGCGCCCGCCTCGGCGAACGCGAAGGCGGTGGCGCGGCCTATGCCGCTGGCCGCGCCGGTCACCAGGACCAGCTGGCCGCCGAAGCGCTCCGCGTACTCCGGCCGGGCGCCGCTCTTCCGGGGCGTCCTCGGCGCCTTGGTCGCCGGGTCCTCGTTCGCCTCGACGAACTCGGTGATCCAGGAAGCCAGTTGATCGGGCCGGGTGCGCGGGACCCAGTGCTTGGCCGGCAGGGTCCGCCGGGTCAGGTCCGGCACCCAGGCCGCCAGGTCGTCGTAGAGCCGCTCGGAGAGGAAGGCGTCACCGGTCGGCGTGATCAGCTGCACGGGCGCGTGGGCATAGGCGTCGGCCCGCGGGCGGGAGAGCCGGGCCCGCACGTTGTCCCGGTAGAGCCAGGCACCGTGCGCCGCGTCGCCCGGCAGGGACGCGGTCGGGTAGTCCCCGGCCGGCACCCGCTCGAACCGCTCCAGGATCCTCGGCCAGCGCTTGCCGAGCGGTCCCCGCCAGGCCAGCTCCGGCAGCACCGGGGTGTGCAGCAGGTACACGTACCAGGACTTGGCGCCCTGGCCGAGGAGCTGGCCGACCCGGCGGGGGGTGGGCCGGGTCATCCTGCTCTTGATCCAGTGGCCGAAGTGGTCGAGCGACGGCCCGGACAGGGAGGTGAAGGAGGCGATCCGGCCCTCCGTGCGCGGGACGGTCACGAACTCCCAGGACTGCACCGATCCCCAGTCGTGGCCCACCAGGTGGACCGGCCGGTCCGGGCTGACCGCGTCCGCGACGGCCAGGAAGTCGTCCGTCAGCTTCTCCAGCGTGAACCCGCCGCGCAGCGGGGCCGGCGCCGTCGACCGGCCGTGGCCCCGCACGTCGTACAGCACCACGTGGAACCGCTCCGCGAGCCGGGTCGCGACCTCGGACCACACCTCCTTGGAGTCCGGATAGCCGTGGACGAGCAGCACCGTCGGCCGGCCCGCATCGCCCAGCTCCGCCACGCACAGCTCTATCCCGCCCGTGCGGACCCGGCGCCCCCGCGCCCCGTCGAGACTCACGCTCACGCTGCCTTCTCCTCGCTCCAGCGCCGCACGTGCGGCAGGTCGTCGTCCAGCCAGAACGCGCTCTGCTCGGGGTCCCGGGAGTCGGTGACGACCAGGATCTCCTCGAACTTCGCGCCCGTCCCCCGGAATCCGAGGTGCGGCTCGACCGCCCACAGGCCGGGCCTGGGCGGGTGGTCGGAGAACCTGTACGGCGACCACAGCGGCGACCAGCCGTCCCGGTGGCCGTGCAGGGCGTCGCTCGCCAGGCCCTTCAGGGACTGGGTGCCGAAGCCGAACAGCGTCGGCGACCAGCGGCGCTCCTTCACCCGGTCGATCTTGTGGGCGATGACGCCGAAGGGGTAGGCCCGGTGCCGGTTCGCATACCCCTGGCGGACCATGAGGCGGTCCACGTCCTCGTAGATCTCCCGCAGGGTGCGGCGCTCGCGCACCTCGCGCAGGATCAGCTCGCGGTGCTCCCGCAGGTCCGCAAGGAGCTTGTCGTGGAGCGGGTCGAGGCCCAGGCAGCCGGAATAGCCGATGTCCGCGGTGTAGCCCTTGTGGACGGGCGCCATGTCGAGGATGAACGGCATGCCGGGCTCCAGGCGCCGGTTGGTCGGGAAGAACTGGAGCGGGATCCTGAAGTCGACGAAGGCGGTGCGGTCCCCGAACCAGGCGAACGGCCGGTGGAACCAGTCCCGCACCCCTCGCGCGGACAGCCACTCGCGCTGCATGCGCGCCGCCTCGCGCTCGGTCACGCCCGGCTTGAGCTGGGCCGCGACGGCCTCCGCGCATGCGTAGGCGAGGCGCTGGACTTCTCTGAAGCCCCGCAGCTCCGCGGTGGATACGCCTGTCACTGCTGGGGTCATGCCACCCGTCCGTCCGTGTGAGCACCCGTAGCGCTACGTGTCCGTAACTTGCCACTGATGAATGTGACAATGCCCGGCGGCGGCGTCAAGGGGCGTGCACGACCCTGTGGAAAACGACGTGGGTAGCAGCTCCCCTACGGGCTTGTACGTCTGAGGTCGGACATGGAACGAGCCGTTGGGCTGACGACCGCCGTGACGTACGCCACTACCGTCGAAGCGTGACTGTGATCGCTACCGAAAGCCTCAGCAAGCGGTTCCCCCGGGTGACCGCTCTCGACCGGCTCTCCCTGGACATCGGGCCCGGTGTGACCGGACTGGTGGGTGCCAACGGAGCCGGCAAGTCCACGATGATCAAGATCCTGCTCGGTCTCTCCCCCGCCACGGAGGGCCGCGCCGAGGTCCTCGGACTCGACGTCGCGACCTCCGGCGCGCAGATCCGCGAGCGCGTCGGCTACATGCCGGAGCACGACTGCCTGCCGCCCGACGTCTCGGCGACCGAGTTCGTCGTCCACATGGCGCGGATGTCCGGCCTGCCGCCGACCGCGGCCCGCGAGCGCACGGCGGACACCCTGCGCCACGTCGGTCTCTACGAGGAGCGCTACCGCCCGATGGGCGGCTACTCGACCGGCATGAAGCAGCGGGTGAAGCTCGCCCAGGCCCTCGTCCACGACCCGCAGCTGGTCCTGCTGGACGAGCCGACCAACGGCCTCGACCCGGTGGGCCGGGACGACATGCTCGGCCTGATCCGGCGGGTGTGGACGGACTTCGGCATCTCGGTCCTGGTCACCTCCCACCTGCTCGGCGAGCTGGAGCGCACCTGCGACCACGTCGTCGTCATCGACGGCGGACGGCTGCTGCGCTCCAGCTCCACCAGCGACTTCACCCGGTCCACCACCACCCTCGCGGTCGAGGTCACCGACTCCGACGCGCACCCCGACGGCACGGAGGCGCTCCGCGCCGCCCTGACCGCCGCCGGCGTCACCCTCCACGCGGGCGTGGAGGACGGCCTGCCCGGCGCCGGCCACATCCTGCTCCTGGAGGCCTCCGGCGAGGAGACCTACGACCTCGTCCGCGACACCGTCGCCGGCCTCGGCCTCGGCCTGGTGCGCATGGAGCAGCGCCGTCACCACATCGCCGAGGTCTTCAAGGCGGCCGACCAGCAGGAGGTGACGGCGCGATGAGCTCCCAGACCCCCGAGACCACGCGGATCCACAACATCGGCTACCGCACGTACGACGGGCCGCGCCTCGGCCGTGACTACGCGCGCCGCTCGCTCTTCTCGCAGTCGCTGCGGGGCGCCTACGGCCTGGGCCGCAGCGCCAAGTCCAAGGTGCTGCCGATGATCCTCTTCGCGGTGATGTGCGTGCCCGCGCTGATCATCGTCGCCGTCGCGGTCGTCGGAAAGCAGAGCAAGCTGTCGATCGAGTACACCCAGTACGCGATCTACCTCCAGCTGGTGATCGCCATCTTCGTGGCCGCGCAGGCGCCGCAGTCCGTCTCCCGCGACCTCCGCTTCCGCACGGTGCCGCTGTACTTCTCCCGCCCGATCGAGCGCGTGGACTACGTCCTCGCCAAGTACGGCGCGATGGCCTCGGCCCTGTTCGTCCTGACCGCCGCCCCGCTCCTGATCCTCTGGATCGGCGCGCTGCTGGCCAAGATGGACTTCGCCGAGCAGACCAAGCTGTTCGGGCAGGGCCTGACCTCCGTGGCGCTGCTCTCGCTGCTCTTCGGCGGCATCGGCCTGGTCATGGCGGCCCTCACCCCGCGCCGCGGCTTCGGTGTCGCCGCCGTCATCGCCGTCCTCGTGATCTCCTACGGAGCGGTCTCCACCCTCCAGGGCATCGCCTACGGCACGGACAACATCGGCGCCGTCAAGTGGATCGGCCTGTTCTCACCGCTCACCCTCATCGGCGGCGTGCAGGCGGCGTTCCTGGGCGCGCCCACCCCCTTCCCCGGAGGGGAGGACGCGGCGCCCGGCACCGGCGTCGGCGTGGTCTACCTCCTGGCCGTCCTCGCCCTGATCGCCGGCTCGTACGGCGTCCTGATGCGCCGCTACCGAAAGGTCGGGCTGTGACCGTGACCGCCCTCCCGTCGCCCACCACCACCCTTCCCGAGAATGGGCCGCGCCCATGAGCGTTCTCTCCATCGACCACGTCTCACGCTGGTTCGGCAACGTCGTGGCCGTCAACGACGTCACCATGACCATCGGCCCCGGCGTCACCGGACTCCTCGGCCCCAACGGCGCCGGAAAGTCCACCCTCATCAACATGATGGGCGGCTTCCTCGCCCCCTCCACCGGCACCGTCACCCTCGACGGGACGACGATCTGGCGCAACGAGGCGGTCTACAAGGAGATCGGCGTCGTCCCCGAGCGCGAGGCGATGTACGACTTCCTCACCGGACGCGAATTCGTCGTCGCCAACGCCGAGTTGCAGGGCCTGGGCGACGCCGAGGCCCAGCGGGCCCTCGCCACGGTGGAGATGGAGTACGCCCAGGACCGCAAGATCGCCACGTACAGCAAGGGCATGCGGCAGCGCGTGAAGATGGCCTCGGCCCTCGTCCACGAGCCGTCCGTGCTGCTGCTCGACGAGCCCTTCAACGGCATGGACCCGCGCCAGCGCATGCAGCTCATGGACCTGCTGCGCCGGATGGGCGCCGAGGGCCGCACGGTGCTGTTCTCCTCGCACATCCTGGAGGAGGTCGAGCAGCTGGCCTCGCACATCGAGGTGATCGTGGCGGGACGGCACGCGGCCTCCGGCGACTTCCGCCGCATCCGCCGGCTGATGACCGACCGGCCGCACCGCTATCTCGTCCGCTCCGACGACGACCGGGCCCTGGCGGCGGCGCTGATCGCCGACCCGTCGACGGCCGGCATCGAGATCGACCACGCCGACGGCGGACTGCGCGTCCAGGCCGTGGACTTCGGCCGGTTCACCGAACTGCTGCCGAAGGTCGCCCGGGAGCGCGGCATCCGGCTCCTGACGGTCTCGCCCTCGGACGAGTCCCTCGAATCCGTCTTCTCGTATCTCGTCACGGCCTGAAAGGAGCCCGACCGATGTACAACCCCACCGTCGCACGGCTCACCTACCGGGCCCTGCTCGGCCGCCGCCGCGCACTCATCCTCTTCGCGCTGCCCGCCCTCCTGCTCGTGATCGCGGCGGCGATCCGCGCCCTCAACGGCGCCGACGACCAGGTCGCCGCCGATGTCCTCGGCGGGTTCGCGCTCGCCACGATGGTGCCGCTGATCGGCGTGATCGCCGGCACCGGCGCCATCGGACCCGAGATCGACGACGGCTCGATCGTCTATCTCCTCGCCAAGCCGGTGAAGCGGCCGACGATCATCTTCACCAAGCTGATCGTGGCCGTCGCCGTCACCATGGTCTTCTCCGCCCTGCCCACCCTCCTCGCCGGGTTCGTCCTCAACGGCAACGGACAGCAGGTGGCGGTCGCCTACACCGTGGCGGCCCTGGTGGCCTCCATCGCGTACAGCGCCCTCTTCCTGCTCCTCGGCACGGTCAGCCGGCACGCCGTGGTCATCGGCCTCGTCTACGCCCTGGTCTGGGAGGCGCTGTTCGGCTCCCTCATCTCGGGCGCCAAGACGCTGAGCGTGCAGCAGTGGGCGCTGGCCCTCGCGGAGAAGGTCACCGGCGACGGTCTGGTCTCCTCCGAGGTCGGCCTGCCCACGGCGGTGAGTCTGCTGGCGGCCGTGACGGTCGCGGCCACCTGGTACGCGGGCCGCAAGCTGCGCACGCTCACGCTCGCCGGCGAGGAGTAGCAGCCCCCGCCGCGGCCCGGGCCCGTACGCCGGGACCCCGGAGGGTCCCTCAGACCGTACGGTTCCGGGCCGCCAGCAGGCCCACCGCGAGCGCCGCGGCGCACACGCCGAGGACGGCGGTGATCGGCAGCGTCCAGGAGCCGGTGGCCTGGTGGAGGGCGCCGGCGGCCAGCGGACCGGCCGCCGCGAGGAGATAGCCGACGGTCTGGGCCATCCCGGAGAGCCGGGCGGCCGTCACCGCGTCGCCCGAGCGCAGCACGATCAGGGTGAGCGCGAGGCCCACCGCCCCGCCCTGCCCCACCCCGAGGACCGCCGACCAGAGCCAGGCGCCCTCCACGGGAGCGACCATAAGGCCGGCGTACCCGGCCGCGACCAGTGTCGTCACGAGGACGACCAGGGGCCGCTGGCTCCGCATCCGGCCGGCCAGCAGGGGGACGGCGAAGGCACCCGCGACCTGGATCAGGTTGTTGAAGGCGAAGACGACACCGGCCGTGGAGCGGCTCATCCCGTGGTCCGTGAAGATCGTCGGCATCCAGGCGATCAGGACGTACGACCACAGCGACTGCAGGCCCATGAACAGGGTGACCTGCCAGGCGAGCGCCGACCGCCACACCGACCGGACCGGCCCGGTGGCGGGGCTCGCGCCCGTCCCCGCCCCGAGCCCCGCGCGGCCGGGGCCCCGGGCGATCAGGACCTGCGGCAGCCAGGCGACGGCCGCCACCACCGCGAGCAGCGACCAGGAGGCGAGGGAGGCCCGCCAGCCGCCGAGCGCCCGCTCCAGGGGCACCGAGGAGGCCGCGACGAGTGTGGCGCCCGCGATCATGGCACCCGTGTAGAGGGAGGTCATCGACGCGGCGCGGTCGGGGAAGTCCCGCTTGATCAGACCGGGCATCAGCACGTTCAGCAGGGCGATGGCCGTGCCGACCAGCACCCCGCCGCAGTAGAGGGCCGCCGCCGACGGCAGGACCCGCACCAGGATCCCGGCGCCGAGCAGCAGCAGGGCGGCGCACAGGACCCGTTCCGCGCCGAAGCGCCGGCCGAGCCAGGGCGCCACCAGCGCGCCCAGGCCCAGGAAGAGCACCGGCACCGAGGTCACCAGGGAGCTGGCGGCCGGGGAGAGCCCGTACGCCTCCGCCATCTCGCTCACCAGCGGCGACACGCTCGCCAGCGCGGCCCGCATGTTGAGCGAGGCGAGCACGATGCCCACGAGGAGCAGGACGGGGTGGGCGAGCAGCGCGCGCCGGGCGGCCGCCCCGGTGGCCGAGGACCGGCGGTGGCCCCGGGCCCCGACCGCGACCCCGGCCCGGGTCCCCGCACCGGCGCCGGGTCCGACCCCGGCGTCCGCCCCCGCCTCCGCGTCGGCCGCCGGCTCCGTATCCGAGAACGAGGACCTCACCGGTCGGCCCCCGCCGCCCGGTCCCGGGTCACCCGGTCCTCAGCCGACCGGTCCTTCGCCGCCCGGCCGGCAGCCACGCCGTCGTCCGCCGCCCCGTCGTCCTTCGCCGCCCCGCCTTCCGGCGCGTCCGTCAGCGCCGCGACCGTCGCCAGCGGCACCCGCAGCAGTTCACGCGCCCCCGCCTCGGCCGCGTCCTCGTCCCCCGCTTCGATGGCGGCGACGAGGGCCTCGTGGGCGTCGATGTCGACCGGCGGCATCGCGTGGTCGCCGAGCGCGTGCACCAGGACCTCGTGGACCTGGGCGGAGAAGAAGCGGTAGACCTCGCGGAAGGCCGCGTTGTGGGTGGCCTCGACGACCGCGAGGTGGAAGGCGAGGTCGGCGTCCGCGTCACGGTCGCCCTCCTCGCGCAGGGTGGCCAGCGCCGCCCGCAGCCTCAGCAGGTCATGGGTGTCGCGCCGGACCGCCGCCAGCCGGGCCGCCTCCGCCTCCAGGGCGGCGCGCAGCTCCAGGACGTCCCGGGCGCCGGCGTGCCGCACGCCGTGCAGCACGGCGGCGGGATCGGCGGTCGACCTGACGAAGGTGCCGTTGCCCTGGCGGGATTCCAGCAGGCCCGAGTGGACCAGGACCCGGACGGCCTCGCGGACGGTGTTGCGGCCCACGCCCAGCGTCTGGGCCAGCTCGTGCTCGGTGGGAATGCGGTCGCCGACCGCCCACTCGCCCTCCGCGAGCTGGGCCCGCAACTGCTCCACGACGGAGTCCGTCAACGAGGTCCGCCCCGCCGCCTTCAGTGCCATGAACGCCTCACTCGTATCCCCTGCCTCAACCCATCGGATTGCCCGGTCATCCTACAACTGTCGGCCTGACGCTCCGGGACTACTGTGGCCTCGTACGTGGACTCGTACGCGACCGAACACCCTCACCACCCTCGGGAGTCAGTCATGTCAGACCGCTTCGACGTCGTCGTACTCGGAGCTGGCCCCGGCGGCTACGTCGCCGCCATCCGCGCCGCCCAGCTGGGCAAGCGGGTCGCGGTCGTCGAGGAGAAGTACTGGGGCGGTGTCTGCCTGAACGTCGGCTGCATCCCCACCAAGGCGCTGCTGCGCAACGCCGAACTCGCCCACATCTTCCACCACGAGGCCAAGACCTTCGGCATCAAGGTCGACGGCACCGTCTCCTTCGACTACGGCGAGGCGTTCCGCCGCAGCCGCACGGTCGCGGACGGCCGCGTCAAGGGCGTCCACTTCCTGATGAAGAAGAACGGCATCACCGAGTTCGACGGCCGGGGCACCTTCGTCGACGCGAACACCCTCCAGGTGGCGAAGTCCGACGGCACCACGCAGACGGTCACCTTCGACCACTGCATCATCGCCACCGGCGCCTCCCCGCGCCTGCTGCCCGGCACCTCCCTCAGCGACCGCGTGGTGTCGTACGAGCAGCAGATCCTCGCCGAGGACGCCCCGAAGTCGATCGTCATCGCCGGCGCCGGTGCGATCGGCATCGAGTTCGCGTACGTCCTGAACAACTACGGCACCAAGGTCACCATCGTCGAGTTCCTGGACCGGATGGCCCCGCTGGAGGACGAGGAGGTGTCCAAGGAGCTCGCGAAGCAGTACCGCAAGCTCGGCATCGACGTCCTCACCTCCACCCGTGTCGAGGCGATCGACGAGTCCGGCCCGCAGGTCCGCGTCACCGTCACCGGCAAGGACGGGGCGAGCAAGGTCCTGGAGGCCGACAAGGTCCTGCAGGCCATCGGCTTCGCGCCGAACGTCTCCGGCTACGGCCTGGAGAACACCGGAGTCTCCCTCACCGAGCGCGGCGCCATCGACGTCGACGGCCGCTGCCGCACCTCCGTGCCGCACATCTACGCCATCGGTGACGTCACCGCGAAGCTGATGCTCGCGCACACCGCCGAGGCCATGGGCGTCATCGCCGCCGAGACCATCGCGGACGCCGAGACGATGGAGCTCGACTACGCGATGATCCCGCGCGCCACCTACTGCCAGCCGCAGATCGCCAGCTTCGGCTACACGGAGGCGCAGGCGCGCGAGAAGGGGTACGACGTCAAGGTCGCCAAGTTCCCCTTCATGGCGAACGGCAAGGCGCACGGCCTCGGCGACTCGACCGGCTTCGTGAAGATCGTCGCCGACGCGAAGTACGGGGAGATCATCGGTGCCCACCTGATCGGCCCGGACGTCACCGAGCTGCTGCCCGAGCTCACCCTGGCGCAGCAGTGGGACCTCACCGTCCACGAGGTGGCCCGCAACGTGCACGCCCACCCGACGCTGGGCGAGGCCGTCAAGGAAGCGATCCACGGCATCGCCGGCCACATGATCAACTTCTGAGTCCTCGCCGCCCTCACCCCCGTACGCCCACCCGGCACGTCCGTCCGGCCCGCCCCGTCATCGCGGGCATCGGCATCGCGGGATAAACCGTTGGTGGGGGCGGGGCGTGGGGGCGCACACTGAGGGCGTACGAGAACGGGGCGGCCGCTTCGAGCGCGCGGAGGCGAACCGCGCGGGCCGCCCCGCCTCGTACCGAGCATTCCGAGCCCGTGCCGGGGACCCGTCTCCCCGCCCGGGACCTCGCCCCCGTGCCAGGAACCGCCCCCGTGCCGGGAAACCGCCCCCGTGCCGGGAAACCCCGTCCGGCCCGTCGGCCTACGAGGCGAGCAGACGCTCCAGGACGACGGCGATGCCGTCCTCCTCGTTCGAGGCGGTCACCTCGTCGGCCACGGCCTTCAGCTCCTCGTGGGCGTTGGCCATGGCCACGCCGTGGGCCGCCCAGCCGAACATCGGTATGTCGTTGGGCATGTCACCGAAGGCGATGGTCTCCGCGGCCTTCACGCCCAGCCGGCGGGCGGCGAGCGACAGGCCGGTGGCCTTGCTGAGGCCGAGCGGAAGGATCTCCACGATGCCCGCGCCCGCCATGACGACGTCGACGAGGGCGCCGACGGTCGTGCGGGCGGCCCGGACCAGCTCGTCGTCGCCGAGCGTCGGGTGCTGGATGTAGAGCTTGGTGAGCGGCGCCGACCACAGCTCCGCCGGGTCCTCGTACGGCACGTACGGCAGCGGGCCGCTCTGCGTCCGGTAGCCGGGTCCGATCAGGACCTCGCCCTCCAGGCCGTCGCGGCTCGCGGCCACGGCCAGCGGCCCGACCTCCGCCTCGATCTTGGAGAGGGCGAGCCCGGCGAGCTGCCGGTCGAGCGTCAGCGAGGTCAGCAGCCGGTGCTCGCCCGCGTGGTAGACCTGCGCGCCCTGCCCGCACACCGCGAGGCCCTCGTAGCCGAGGTCGTCGAGGATGTGGCGGGTCCAGGGCACCGCCCGGCCGGTCACGACGATGTGCGCGGCGCCCGCCGCCGTCGCGGCGGCGAGGGCGTCCCGCGTACGGTCCGAGACGGACTCGTCGGCCCGCAGCAGCGTGCCGTCGAGGTCCGTCGCGACCAGGCGGTAGGGGAAGGGGCTCACTTGGAGATCGGCTCCAGGACCTCACGGCCGCCGAGGTAGGGGCGCAGCACCTCGGGCACGCGCACCGAGCCGTCGGCCAGCTGGTGGTTCTCCAGGATCGCCACGATGGTGCGCGGGACGGCGCACAGCGTGCCGTTCAGGGTGGCCAGCGGCTGCACGACCTTCTTGCCGTCCTTGTCGTCGCGCATGCGGACGGACAGGCGGCGGGCCTGGAAGCCGTCGCAGTTGGAGGCGGAGGTGAGCTCGCGGTACTTGCCCTGGGTCGGGATCCACGCCTCGCAGTCGAACTTGCGGGAGGCGGAGGCGCCCAGGTCGCCCGTGGCGACGTCGATCACCTGGAACGGCAGCTCCAGGGAGGTCAGCCACTGCTTCTCCCAGTCCAGGAGCCGCTTGTGCTCGGCCTCGGCGTCCTCCGGCGCGACGTACGAGAACATCTCGACCTTGTCGAACTGGTGGACGCGGAAGATGCCGCGCGTGTCCTTGCCGTACGTGCCGGCCTCGCGGCGGAAGCACGGCGAGAAGCCGGCGTACCGCAGCGGCAGCTTGTCGGCGTCGATGATCTCGTCCATGTGGTACGCGGCGAGCGGGACCTCGGAGGTGCCGACCAGGTAGTAGTCGTCCTTCTCCAGGTGGTACACGTTCTCCGCGGCCTGGCCGAGGAAGCCGGTGCCCTCCATGGCGCGCGGGCGGACCAGCGCGGGGGTGAGCATCGGGATGAAGCCGGCCTCGGTGGCCTGGGCGATGGCCGCGTTGACCAGGGCGAGCTCCAGGAGCGCGCCGACACCGGTCAGGTAGTAGAAGCGCGAGCCGGAGACCTTGGCGCCGCGCTCGACGTCGATGGCGCCGAGCGCCTCGCCGAGCTCCAGGTGGTCCTTGGGCTCGAAGCCCTCGGCCGCGAAGTCGCGGATGGTGCCGTGCGTCTCGACGACGACGAAGTCCTCCTCGCCGCCGACGGGCACGTCCGGGTGGACGATGTTGCCGAGCTGGAGCAGCAGGGCGCGGGCCGTCTCGTCGGCCTCGTTCTGCTCGGCTTCGGCGGCCTTGACGTCGGTCTTGAGCTGCTCGGCCTTCTGCAGGAGCGCGGCGCGCTCCTCGGGGGTGGCCTTGGGGATCAGCTTGCCGAGCGCCTTCTGCTCGGAACGGAGCTCGTCGAAGCGGACGCCGGACGACCTGCGCCGCTCATCGGCGGAGAGCAGGGCGTCGACGAGCGCGACGTCCTCTCCACGGGCGCGCTGGGAGGCGCGAACACGGTCGGGGTCCTCACGGAGCAGGCGAAGGTCAATCACCCCACCAGGCTACCGGTGCCGCTGGTACCGGCCCTACCCGATATAGCAATGCGTGTCGCTTTGCCCGAATTGCTTTGCTTTCGAGGATTTCGCCCCTCAGGGGAGGCGGGGATAAGGAGAAAGGTTATCCACAGGCTGTGCGAAAGTTCTGTGGACGAACGTGATCGTCGATCTTCGATCTCATTTTCCCACCCCTTCGAGTGGCAATTGTTCTCCCCAGGGGTGGGGTCCGGGACCAGGGCTGACAGTGATTTGTCGACCCGAGACCGCGGTGACCCCACCGGCATGTCGACTTGTCCCCAGGCCGAGCAGGGCCCCTGTGGATAACTCGGGGCTCAGGCCCGGCCGTCCTGCACCCGCGCCAGCCAGTCGGACGCCGCCGTGAACTCGGCGTCCGAGGTCCCGCGCCGCAGCGCCCGTACGTCCTCGGCCGAGACGCCCGCCCGCGGATACGAACCGAGGAACCGCACCTTCGGACAGATCCGCTTCAACCCCATCAGCGCCTCACCGACCCGCCGGTCCGCGATATGCCCCTCCGCGTCGACGGCGAAGCAGTAGTTGCCGATTCCGGCGCCCGTCGGCCGGGATTGGATCAACATCAGATTGACCCCGCGCACCGCGAATTCCTGGAGGAGTTCCAGCAGGGCGCCCGGGTGGTCGTCGCCCAGCCACAGCACCACCGAGGTCTTGTCCGCCCCCGTGGGCGCCGCCGGCCGGGCCGGCCGGCCCACGAGCACGAACCGGGTCTCCGCGTTCTCCGCGTCGTGGATCTCGGTGACCAGCGGCTCCAGACCGTACGTCGCCGCCGCGAACTCGCCCGCGAAGGCCGCGTCGAACCGGCCCTCCTGGACCAGTCGCGCCCCGTCCGCGTTGGAGGCGGCCGACTCCCACACCGCCTCCGGCAGATGGGCCCGCAGCCAGTTCCGCACCTGCGGCTGGGCCACCGGGTGGCCCGTGACCGTCTTGATCTCCGACAGCTTGGTCCCGGGCCGTACGAGCAGCGCGAACGCGATCGGCAGGACCACCTCGCGGTAGATCATCAGCGGCTCGCCCGAGGCCAGCTCGTCGAGGGTCGCGGTCACACCGCCCTCGACCGAGTTCTCGATCGGTACGAGCGCCGCGGCCGCCTCGCCGTTGCGCACGGCGTCCAGGGCGGCCGGCACCGAGACCATCGGCACCAGCTCCCGCGTCGCGGCCTCGGGCAGCGTACGCAGCGCGGCCTCCGTGAACGTGCCTTCGGGACCGAGATACGTATACCGGGTGGCTGACATACGGTCACCCTAATGGCAGCCGGTGCGGGGCGGCCTCCCGCTCAGGACTCGAGCAGCCGCTGCCCCACGTACTCGCCCTGCGCCGCCCCGCCCGGCACCGCGAACAGGCCGCTCGCCTCGTGCCGGATGAACGGGGACAGGGCGTCGCCCCGGTCGAGCTTGCGCTGCACCGGGACGAAGCCCCGCAGCGGATCCGCCTGCCAGCAGACGAAGAGCAGCCCGGCGTCCGGCGTCCCGTCCGGCCCGATGCCGTCGTGGAAGGAGAACGGCCGCCGCAGCATCGCGGCCCCGCCGTTCTGTTCGGGGGCGGAGATCCGGGAGTGGGCGTTGTCGGGGATGACGGTCTTGCCGTCCGGGCCGATCCGGTCCAGATCCAGCTCGGTGGTCTCCGTCCCGCCGGTCAGCGGCGCGCCGTCCGCCTTCCGCCGTCCGATCACCTTCTCCTGCTTCTCCAGCGGCAGCTTCTCCCAGTCGTCGAGCAGCATCCGGATCCGCCGGACGACCGCGTACGAGCCGCCCGCCATCCAGTCCTGCGCGCCGGTCGCGCCCTGCGGCACGAAGATCCGGCGGTCGAAGTCCGGGTCGGACGGCTTGGGGTTGCCGGTGCCGTCGACCTGGCCCATCAGGTTCCGGGCCGTCATCGGCCGGGCGGTGGCACCGGCCGAGCGGTTGAAGCCGTTCATCTGCCAGCGCACCCGGGCCGCCCCGGCCGCGTCCTTCTGGAGCGCGCGCAGCGCGTGGAAGGCCACGAGCGCGTCGTCGGCGCCGATCTGCACCCACAGATCACCCTCCGAGCGCTTCGGGTCGAGGGCGTCGGAGGAGAAGGCGGGCAGCGGGTCGAGCTGCACCGGACGGCGGGCGGCCAGCCCGGTGCGGTCGAAGAAGGTGCGGCCGAAGCCGAAGGTGACCGTCAGGGACGAGGGGCCGGCGTCCAGGGCGATGCCCGTGTCATCGGTCGAGGGCTTGCCCGCCATCAGCGCCCCGGCCGTGGCCGACCAGCGGCGCAGCAGCGCGGCGGCCTCCTTGCGGCCCGCGCCGGGCACGAGGTCGAAGGCGACCAGGTGGCCGCGGGCCTGAAGCGGAGTGGTGATCCCCGCTTGATGTTTCCCGTGAAACATCACCTCGGTCGCACCGACCGCGGTGAGCGGGACCGCCCCTCCGGACGCGGACCCGCCGTCGGACACCGACGCGGAGATCCCGGCACCTCCGGCCGCGCCGATCATCAGTCCGGCCGCTCCGGCCGCACCGACGGTGCCGAGCACGCGCCGGCGGGACATCTCCATACTCTCGTTGCTCACGGGACTCTCGTCGCTCACGGGTCAGCCGATCTTCACGTTCTTCTCGATGGTGGTCTGGTCGATGTCGGAGGTGCGGATCGTCACCTGCATCAGCCACTCGCCCGACATCGGCAGCTGGACGCCGCTCGCCGTCCAGTGTCCGGTCTGGATCCGGTCGGGCAGGACCGGAAGCGGGCCGACGTTCTTCTCCTTGAGGGTGAAGGCGAGCTTTACCTCGGGAACGTCCAGCGCCCGGCCGTTGGGCCGCAGCACATAGAGGTGCAGCGCGTTGGCGCCCGCCCGGCCCGGCGCCAGGGTGATCTGGACCGTGCCCTTGCCGTCGACGCCGCCGGTGTCGAAGGGCAGCCGGACGTCGATCGGGCGGTCGGGCACGGCGGCGGTGCCGGCCGAGGAGCCGCTCCTGCCGGCCGCCTCCTCGGTACGGGCGGGCTCCGTGGAGGTCAGCACGGTCGTCACCGCGAGCAGCACCACGGCGACGGCGGCTTCCGTGAGCACGGAACGGCGCAGTCCGGCCCGCTCGGGGTCGGCGTCCCGCTCCTTCTTCCGCCGGGCGACGGCGACGGCGGCCCGCTGCCGCGCGAGCTGCGCGGCCCGCTCGGGGTCGACGCCGTCCGTGTCCGCGTCGGTGTCCGCGTCGGTGTCCGTGTCCGCGTCCGCGTCGGCGTCCGCACCGGCCTCGGCCTCGGCGTCGGCTTCCCGCACCCCGTCGGCCTCGGCTCCGGCATGGGCCCCGTCGGTCTTGGCCCCGGCCTCGGCCCCGTCGGTCTCGGCTCCGGCATCGGCCGAGGCCCCGGCGTCGGCGGGGTCCGCCTTCGCGGTCCCTGCCGTCTCCTCCGCCGGTTCCCCGAGCCGCCGCACCCAGCGGCGCGAGACCCAGCCGATTCCCACGAGCACGGCGACCAGGCCGATCTTGACCAGGAGCAGCTGCCCGTACCGGGTGTCGGTCAGCGCCGACCAGGTGCCGACCTGCCGCCAGGACTGGTAGACGCCGGTGACCGCCAGGACGACCACCGAGCCGAACGCCACCTTCGAGTAGCGCTCGACCGCCGACCGTTCCACCGGCGGGCCCCACTGGAGGGCGACGAGCAGGGCGGTCAGGCCGCCCAGCCAGGCCGCGACCGCCAGCAGGTGCAGGATGTCGACCGGCATGGCGATGCCGGTCTGGATCCCGGTCGAGGCGTGCTCGGCGAGCGCCCACGTACCGGCGATGCCGGCCGCCACGACCGAGCCGCCGATGGCGAGCCCGAACGTCAGGTCCCGGTGCTCCTTCTCGTCCGACCGCCGGGCGTACGCGCCGAACAGCACGGCCACGAAGAGCGCCGCCGCGCCGAGGAGCAGCAGCCGTGAGGAGAGCGCGGCGCCGGTCTTGGTCTCCAGGACGGCCCGCAGCCCGCCCAGGTCGAAGACGTCACCGAGCCGGCCGGTCCGGGTGTACGGGTGCCGGAGCAGCAGCAGCGCGAGGGTGGCCGCGGTGAGGGCCAGCCAGCCGCGGACCACGAGCCGCTGCACCGGGCGCACGGCGGCCCCGCGCGGCCAGCAGACCAGGACGAAGGCGCCGCCGCCGACGAGGACGACGAAGGCGGCGTACGAGAGGTAGCGCGCGGTCCCGTACAGCGCGCCGACGAGTCCGCCGCCCACGGCCGTGTCGGGCAGGGCGACGGAGGTCTTGGACGGGGCGCCGATGGAGAAGGTGAAGGCGCCGGCGATCGGGTGGCTGTCGGCGGAGACGGTCTGCCAGGCCACGGTGTAGGTGCCGTCGGGCAGTCCGGGCCGCAGGGCGACCCCGTAGCGGACGATCGAGCCGCTGCACAGGTCGCGCATCTCGCCGGTGTCGACGCGCTTTCCCGACGGGTCGAGGACCCGGATGGAGTCGTCGCTCATGGCGACCTGCTCGGAGAAGGTGAGGTTGACCTCCTTGGGGGCGGTGGCGACCACCGCCCCGTCCTGCGGGTCGCTGCCGGTCAGCGCCGCGTGCGCGGACGCGGGGCCCGCGGCGGCGAGCAGCGTGCCCAGGAGCGCGGCGGCGACGAGCAGCAGCCGGGCGAGGGCGGGCCCGAGGCGCGGGGCGGTGGTCGTCATGGGTCGTGTCACGTCCTTGGGCGAGCTCAGTGCTGCTTCGGGTTGTGGTGGGGCGCCTCGACGGGAAGCTCGACCTCGATCGGGTCGGACTTCTCGAAGTGCAGCTCGATGGAGACCTTCTCGCCCTGCTTCGGCTTCTGCTTCAGCCCCATGAACATGATGTGGTTGCCGCCGCGTTCGAGCTTCAGCTCGCCGTTCGCCGGGATGTCGAAGGACTCCACCTTCCGCATCTTCTGGTTCTTCGTCTCGTGGATCTGGACGTCGTCCGAGATGCCGCTCGTGACGGAGGTGAGCTTGTCGGCGGTGTCGCCGCTGTTGGTGATGGTGAGGAAGCCGCCCGCCATGTCCATCACGGGCTGGGGCATGAACGCGCCGCTCACCTTGAGTTCGGGCCCGCTGTCCTTCGACGAGCAGCCGGTCAGCGCGAGCGCGGCGGCCAGGGCGACGGCGGCGGACAGGGCGGTGGTGCGGCGGGTCACGGGTTCTCCCCCTTGATGAGCTTCGGCAGGTCCTCGGCGTACTGCTCGGCGGTGGTGTCCTCGCCGTACAGGACGTAGCCCTGGTCGGTCGTCGGCGAGAAGGCGATCACCTGGGCGCCGTGCATGGAGACGACGCTGCCGTCCTTCTCCTTCTTCGGCGGGTCGATGCCGATGCCGATCGAGCGGGCACCGGCCTGGATCGCCGAGAAGTCGCCGGTCAGCCCCACGAAGGACGGGTCGCCGGCGGCCGGCAGCCACTTGCCGAGCTCGGCGGCGGTGTCCCGCTCCGGGTCGGTGGTGACGAAGACGACCTGGAGCTTGTCCTGGTCCGCCTTGGGCAGCTGCTTGCGCGCGACGGCGATGTTGCTCATGGTCAGCGGGCAGACGTCCGGGCAGTGGGTGTAGCCGAAGTAGATCAGCGTCGGCTTGCCCTTGGTGCGCTCGCGCAGGTCGAACTTCTGGCCCTTGGTGTCCGTGAGGACGAGGTCGGGCTTGGCGAAGGGCCGGTCGAGGACGGTGGCGGCCTCGGCGGGGTCGGTGCCGCCGGAGACCTCGGCGACCGGCGCGCTGCCGGTGCCGGAGGCCCGGTCGTCACCGCCGCCGAGCACGACGGTGGCCGTGATGCCGATCGCCGCGACGATCGCCACGGCGGCGACGACCAGCGGGGCACGGCGGCCGGGACGGCCGCCGTCTGTGGTGTTGTCGGACATGGTGTTCTTTCGGAGATTCGGGTGAGGGGGCGTCAGTCCGTCAGGCCGTCAGGCCGAGCGGCGGCGGCCGGCGAGGACACCGAAGGCGACTCCGGCCAGGCCCACGAGGATGCCGACGACGGCGAGCACCCGGGCGGCGGTGTCGGTCGAGTCGGCGTCCGCGGCCTTCTCGTGCCCGTCGTCCTTCCCGCTCTTGTCGCTCTTGTCGCTCTTGTCGTCGTCGGCGGGCTGGGCGGCGCCGCCGTGGTGGTCGTCGGCAGCGGCGGACAGCTTCAGGACCGGAGCCGGGCTCTCGGGCTCGGCGGCGCCCTCCTTGGGCTCCTCGATCCAGCGGACGACCTCGTTGTTGTCGTAGGTCTGGATCGCCTTGAGGACGAGCCGGTCGGCGTCCTCCGGCAGGCGGCCGAGGGACAGCGGGAACTGCTGGAACTGGCCGGGACCGATCTTCGAACCGTCCGCGGTCCAGGTGACCTTGGCGACGGCCTCGTTGATCTTCTTGCCGTGCAGCTCCAGCGGCTTGGCGAGCTTCGCCCGGGTGACCTCGACCTTCCAGCCGGGGACCGGCTGCGGCATCACGGAGGCCAGCGGGTGGTCGGTCGGGAAGTTGATCTCGACCTTGACGGTGGAGGCGTTGTCGCGCTCGTTCGGCACCTTCACGTTGACGGTCGCGTAACCGCCCTTGGCGGCCTCGCCCTGCGGCTGCACGCTCACGTGCGCGAACGCGGTGCCGGAGAGCAGCAGCACCGACGAGGCGGCCACGCCACCGGCGACGGCGGCGCGGGCGAGGAAAGACCCGGACGGCTGCGTACGGGACGACGGCTGCGTACGGGACGACGGCTGCGTACGGAAGGACGGCTGCGTACGGAAAACGCTCATGGCAAAGACACTCCAGCTCGAAGGAGAGGTGCGGAAGACATCGGCCGGACAGAGATCCGCGGACGGGCGTCCGGAAGACGTCGAAGGGCAGGTGTACGTTCCGCGCGCGCGGGCGCGGACGGCCGCGGACCCACCCCCGCTGGAGCGGTCCGCGTCAGGCTGCGAGGACGCAGGAGGCGGCGGCCGGCGGGCCGCGCCGGATCACCGTGTGCTGGAGTGCCTCCGCCACCGGTGGCGGCGAGGAGTCCGAGGCGGTACGGGCGGGTCCGCCGGGCCCGGTGGCCGGGACGCCCGGCAGGCCGGCGAGCAGGGCCCGTACGAGGTGGAGCGCGGCCCGCAGGGACCGTACGAGCGCGCCCTCGGCGAACTCGGCGGCGCCCTGCGCGGACAGCGCGACGAGCCGGCCGAGCGCGAGGTCGCCGCGCCGCAGCAGCCAGCCGGTCGCGAGCGCGGCCAGCAGGTGGCCGAGCAGCATCGGGAGGCTGGGCACCAGGTCGACGGTCCGCGCGCCGGCGGACGCCGCGCCGGTCATGCCCGTCACCCCAGTCATGCCGGCCAGGTGCTCGTGCACCCCCGCGCCGGTACCGGCCCCGGCCGCCGCTGACGCGGAGGGCGCGAGGCCCGCGTCGCTGACGATCCTGGCCGCGTCGGCCGGGCTCAACGCAGGGGCGCCGCGACCGCACACCAGCTTGGCGGCGAGCCGGATCAGGGTCTCGTCGGCCTGCGGGCCGACGCTCGGCCGGCGCTGGCCGAGCCCGAACAGGGCGTGCAGGGCGAGCTGTCCGGCCGCCAGCGCGCCGACGATGGCGGGCAGCGAACGCTCACGGCCGGCGAACAGCACCGTGAGCCCGAAGACGCCCAGGAATCCGGCGGCCAGCGACCACGGGGCGATCCCCGCGCACGCGGCCAGCGCGTGGCCGAGCGCGGACAGCACGACACAGACCGCGGTGAAGACCGCGGCCCTCAGCATGCGTGGCGCGAGCGCGGGGGCAGACATGGCGGGCCCATCATCGCACCAGGCCCCTGCCTCCCATACGGCAGGTCCGGAAGGTCCCGCTTGGGCGCCTTCGGGGCGACATACACCGCCCACCGGGCGAGTGCATCCGCCGAACGGGCGCTCTTGCCGCCCCCCGGGGCTTACCGACCACCCCGCACGGCAATACGTATCGGTATGTCGTGCCGCAGCATGTCGAGCCGCAGCCAGGAGGCTGAAGCATGAGCATCTGGTGGTCCCTGCATCTGCGGCGCGAGGCCGCGAGCGTCCCGCTCGCCCGACGACTGCTGCTCGGCACGATGGAGACCGCCGGTGTCGATCCGGACGTGTCCTACGAGCTGTCCGTGGCCCTGACCGAAGCCTGCGCCAACGCCGTCGAGCACGGCGGCCGCGAGGCCGTCGGCCGGGGCGCGGCGTCGGAGGCGTACCGGGTGACCGCCTACCTCGACGGCGAGACCTGCCGCATCGAGGTGGCCGACTCGGGTCCGGGCTTCTCCGGCACGGTGGTGGAGCGCCGCACGGCCGCGCCCGACGACGCCGAGCACGGCAGGGGACTGCGGCTGATCGAGGAGCTCGCCGACCACGTCCACTTCGGCCGTACGGGCCGGGGCGGGGCACTGGTCAGCTTCGACAAGATCATCAAGTGGCGGGCGGACGCCCCGCTGGCCCTGACCTGACGCGCGAGGGCCCCCGCCGACGGACGGTCGGCGGGGGCCCTCGTACGGGTCGAGCGGCGCCGTACAGGTCTGACGGTGTCGTACGGGTCGAGCAGCGTCGTCGTACCGGCCGTGGGGCTTCCCACGGCGTGCGGGGGGGGGATCAGCCCTTCAGGCCGGCCATCCACGCCTCGACCTCGTCGGAGCGGCGCGGCAGCGCCTCCGACAGGTTCCGGTTGCCGTCCTCCGTGACGAGGATGTCGTCCTCGATCCGGACGCCGATGCCCCGGTACTCCTCCGGCACGGTCAGGTCGTCCGCCTGGAAGTAGAGCCCCGGCTCGACGGTCAGGCACATGCCCGGCTCCAGCGTGGTGTCGACGTACGCCTCGGTGCGCGCGGCGGCGCAGTCGTGGACGTCCATGCCGAGCATGTGGCCGGTGCCGTGCAGGGTCCAGCGGCGCTGCAGACCGAGCTCCAGGACGCGGTCGACCGGGCCCTCGACGAGGCCCCACTCGACGAGCTTCTCGGCGAGCACGCGCTGGGCGGCGTCGTGGAAGTCACGGTAGGCGGCGCCGGGCTTCACCGCGGCGATGCCGGCCTCCTGCGCCTCGTACACGGCGTCGTAGATCTTGCGCTGGACGTCCGTGAAGCGGCCGTTGATCGGCAGGGTGCGGGTGACGTCGGCGGTGTAGAGCTCGGTGGTCTCCACGCCGGCGTCGAGCAGCAGCAGGTCGCCGGAGCGGACCGGGCCGTCGTTGCGCACCCAGTGGAGGGTGCAGGCGTGCGGACCGGCGGCGGCGATGGTGCCGTAGCCGACGTCGTTGCCCTCGACGCGGGCGCGCAGGAAGAAGGTGCCCTCGATGTAGCGCTCGCTGGTCGCCTCGGCCTTGTCGAGGACCCTGACGACGTCCTCGAAGCCGCGGGCGGTGGAGTCGCAGGCCTTCTGCAGCTCGGCGATCTCGAACGCGTCCTTCACGAGGCGGGCCTCGGAGAGGAAGACGCGCAGCTCCTCGTCGCGCTCGGCGGTCACCTTGTCGACGAGCGCGGCCTCGATGCCGGCGTCGTGGCCCCGGACGTTGCGGACCGGGCCGGTGGCCTCCTTGAGCCACTCGGGCAGCTCGCGCACGTCCTTCGCCGGGATGCCGAGCAGCTGCTCCGCCTCGGCGAGGGAGTGGCGCCGGCCGACCCACAGCTCGCCCATGCCGTCGAGCCAGAACTCGCCGTTCTCGCGGTTCGAGCGCGGCAGCAGGTAGACCGTGGCCTCGTGGCCGCCCTTGACCGGCTCCATGACGAGCACGCCGTCGTGCGTCTGGTCACCGGTGAGGTAGGCGTACTCGGTGGAGGCGCGGAAGCTGTACTCGGTGTCGTTCGACCGGGTCTTCAGGTTTCCGGCCGGGATCACCAGGCGCTCGCCCGGGAAGCGGGCGGAGAGCGCGGCGCGGCGGGCGGCCGTGTGGGCGGCCTGGGGGATCGGCTCCAGGCCGTGCAGCTCGGTGTCGGCCCAGCCGGACCTCATGTTCTCGGCGAGCTCGTCGGAGACGCCCTGGTACAGGCCGTTCTTGCGCTGCTTGATCGGCTGCTCTTCGGATTCCTCCGGGGTCTCCGGGTTCTCCGGCGTGAGCTCCTCGGCCACGGGTCTGCCTCCTTGTGGGTACGACAGTGGTACGACACTGAACCATCACCATCGTACGGTCGTGCGGAAGGGGTCCCAGAGGCGGAAGACCCATGTCCGACGGTCACCCCGCGGTGACTCGGGGCGCCGGCCGAAGCGGGCGCCGGCGAAGCGGGCGGGGACAGCGAGTGGCGGCATGTCGGGTGGCGGCGTGCCGGGTGCCGGTGCCGGGCGGCCTGGTGCCTGGTGCCTGGTGGCGGCGTGGCGGCGTGGCTCGGCGGCGTCAGTCGAAGCGGGCCGCGAGCAGGACGACGTCCTCGCCGTCGGACCCGGGGGCGTCCAGACCCTCGGGCAGCACCGTCCGCAGGACGTGGTCGGCGACGGCACCGGGATCGGCCCGGTCCGCCCTCGGCACGCTCGCCGCGGCGGCGTGCAGCCGCGCGAAGGCCCGGTCCATGGGGTCGCCGGTCCGCCGGAGCAGCCCGTCGGTGTACAGCAGCACCGTTTCTCCGGGCGCGGGCGACAGCTCGACGCTGGGCGCCTCCCAGCAGGCCAGCATGCCGAGGGGAGCGGACAGCGAGGTCTCCACGTACTCGGTGCGGTGCTCGCCCACGACCAGCGGCGGGGTGTGCCCGGCCCCGGCCAGCACGATCCGGCGCGCCTGCGGCTCGCAGTAGGCGAAGAGGGCGGTGGCCGAGCGGGCTGGTTCGGTGAGGCGGAGCAGGAGCTCCAGATCGGAGAGGACGGCGACCGGGTCCTCGCCCTCCATCACGGCGTACGCGCGCAGGGACGCGCGCAGCCGGCCCATGGCCGCCAGGGCGCTCGGCCCGCTGCCGGTGACCGAGCCGACGGCCAGTCCGAGGGCGCCCTCGGGCAGCGGCAGCGCGTCGTACCAGTCGCCGCCGCCCCGCGGGCCGGTGCGGTGCCGGGCGGCGAGCTGGACGCCCGAGATCCGGGGCAGCCGGTGCGGCAGCAGCTCCTCGGTGACGGTGGCGACCTGGGCGCGGGCGCGCTCGACCTCCAGGAGGCGGGCCAGGTGCTCGGTGGCGAACCTGCCGTAGAGGCCGACGAGGTGACGCTGGCGTTCGACGGGCTCGGCGGGCTCGTCGTAGAACCAGACGAGGGCACCGAGCTTCCCGGCCTTCTCGGTGGCGAGCGGCAGGGCGTAGCTGGCGGCGCAGCCGAGGCGGGCGGCGACCTCGCGGTGGCGCGGGTCGAGGTCCTGTGCCCCGCGCAGGTCGGGGATGGCGACGGGGCGGGGCAGGGCACCGTCCGGCAGCGGGTCGAGTCCGTCGAGGATCCGGCCGTACGAGGTGACGCTGCGGGGCACGGTCTCGATGGTGCCGAGTTCGGCGTGCGCGAGGCCGAGACCGACCGTGGTGGCCGGGCCGAGGCCGTCGCCGGGTTCGAGGACCGCCATGCCCCGGCGGGCACCGACCAGACAGGCGCCGGCGCGCAGCACCTCGTGCAGGGCGTCGTCGAGGGTCGAGGTCCTGATCAGGGACTCGGTGTGTTCCTGGAGGAGGGTGAGGTCGGAGACCCAGCCGGCGAGGCGGTCCTGGAGCAGACCGCCGGGGCCCAGGTCGCGGGAGGGCAGCGGCGGGAGGGGGGCGGCGGGTGCCGCAGTGTGCGGGGGAGAAGGAACAGTGGAATCGATTCCGGCCACTTTCGGCGCGCGGGGTGTAGTCATGGCACTCGGCTTTCCGACCTGCGCGTTTCATGCAATAGCATCGCAAACCCCCAAGTCATTCTGCGCCGCTATCCATCGATCCACATCTACACGCACAAGTCGAGCGATGTCCAGCATTGTCACCACGAGACTTCTGGTGTCCGTGAGATCTGACGAGAGGGTTGAAGCCTAGGGGAAGTTGGCCGAAAATTACCCCCGGTGTGCACCATTTGCGGTCGACTGGCGTCGTTTGAAAGCGCGTCATTTTGAGCGAGACGGGTACGTAATCGGTGACGGGCAGGGGCAGTTGGTGACGCCCCTGAATACGGACGCGGAACCCGAGCGTCGTCATCACCGCAGGCCGCACCCCTACCCCACGTGGCGGGGAACGTGTTCCGGCAGGGTCCACCGCTGGAACGACCGCCTGGAAAGACCGCCCGGAAAGACGCCGGGAGCACAGTCCGGCTCGGGCGCGACTCGTACGCGCTGACGCACAGATATACGCACGGTGAAGACATGTGTACGTGCTGTGATCGAAACGTCGTGCACATGGTGTGATGTGGATTCGGCGTTCAACGGAAAGGAACGAGCGCTCATGCGCGAGATCCTCGGAAGGCGACGCAGGCTCCGGTTCGGGCGCGGCAAGCGCGAGGCGGGCACGGAGGGCATGGAGAGCGCGGAGCGCGCGCAGGGCGGGCACGGCACGGAGGGCGCGCTGCGACTGCCCGCCCTGCCGGGCGCCGGGAGAACGCGGCGCGGCACGGCCGGTGCGCCGAGCGCGGGCCGTGGCCGTCGAACCACCCCCGGCCCCGCCGAGGCCGCGCTCCTCTACGCCACCGCGTGGGACTGGCCGGTGCTGCCGGGCGTGGGCCTGCGGGCGGCCGGACCGGTGACACCGGGGCACGACAGCACGGACCTGACGGGCGGCTCGGGCGGGGGCGGTCCGGCCGGTGCGTTCGGTGCGGTCGGCTCGCGGGTGTTCCGGCTGCGGGCGGCCGTGGCGCGGGGGGCCGGATCGTGGGCGGCCGGGTGGCTGCGCGCGGGTGCGCAGGCGCTCGGAGGTACGGGCACGGGGGCGGCCGCCTCCGGGGACGGGGGCACCGGGGATGAGGTCCGCGCGGGCCGGGTCCGCGGGGCCATGGGCGTCCCGCGTGCGGCCGCCGCGGCGCACTGCGCCTGCCCCGACCCCGAGTGCGTCGTGCCCGGAGTGCACCCCTTCGACCCGGGCCTCCTCGCGGCCACGACCGACGCCCGCATGATCCGCTGGTGGTGGAGCAGCCGCCGCCCCGATGCGCCGGTCCTGCTCGCCACCGGCGGCCGCGCCCCCTGCGCGGTGAGCCTGCCGGCCGTCGCGGGCGCCAGGGCGCTCGCCGCGCTCGACGCGCAGGGCATGCGGCTGGGCCCGGTCGTGGCCTCGCCCACGCGCTGGGCGATCCTCGTCGCCCCGTACGACCTCGAACGGCTCGGCGAGCTCCTCTACGCCAAGGACAGCGTGCCCAGCTCGTTGCGCTTCCACGGCGACGGCGGATATCTGCCGCTGCCTCCGTCGGCCACCGCGGCCGGGCAGGTCCGCTGGGAGCGCGCGCCGCTGGAGGGTTCGGCACGTCCGTGGCTGCCGGACGTCGAGGCCGTGGTGGACGCGCTGGTAGAGGCGAGCACGAGCATGCCGGGTGGCGGCAGCAGACTCGCGTACTGACCGGCCCGCCGGGCCTCGCCGGGCTGTCCGGCCCCACTGAGCCCGCCCGGCCACTGGGCGTGTCCGGCCCTCTCGGTCTGTCCGGCCCTCTCGGTCTGTCCGGGCCGTCGGTCCCGCCCTCTCGGTCTGTCCGCCCCCTCGGTCTGTCCGGCCCCGGGCCCGCCCGGTTTCGGGTCTGCCCGGCCCGTCGGGACCCGGCCCTGTCCTGATTCACGCCCGGGCCGTGTCCTGATCCACGTCCCGGCCCGCCAGCGGCCCGCCACCCGAACCGCGACCGATACGCGACTGCTCGGCGACCGGTTCGTGACCGATCCGCGGCCGGTCCGAGTGCGCCTTCACCCGTACGGGTGTGGAGGGCCCCGCCATCCAGGGAAAACGGGCGCGCGGCCGGCCGGGGGCCGGGCGGCCGCGGATATCTTCGCCGGAAGGATCCGTTCCGAGGGTCCTGGATCCGTTCCGGAGAAGCGGGTGGGCCGACGTATGAGGACCGGCGTATGGCGCGTGAGTCCGGCGAAGCTCCGTGGGCTGGGGCTCGGCGCCGCCGTGGTGATCGCGGTACTGGTGCCGATCGCCGCGACGGCCGGCCCCGCCGGAGAACGCCCGCCCGGCCGGGCCGGAGGACGAGCAGCGGGCACGGCCGCGGACCTGGCGCCGGACCCGGCCGGGGTCCTGGCCGGTGACGGGGCGGAAGCGGCGGCCGGCGGCTCGTCGGGCGGCTCGTCCCACGCGTCGTCCGGCGGGCCGTCCGCCGACTCCTCCGCCGACTCGGCCGGCGACTCCGCGGGCGCTCACGGCGACGCGAAGCCCAAGGGAGTGCTCTCGGATCTCGGGCTCGACGCCTCCCACGCGGTCTCCCCGGCCGCCGAGGCCCCTTCGGCGTCCGATCCCTTCCCGTCCGCGACGCGCTGCGGGCCCGAGCTCGCCTCACCCGACGGCGTCGAGGCACAGACCTGCGTGGTGACCGAGGGCGCCGACACCTGGGCGCGTACGTACTACCGCAACACCACGGGCCAGCGGCTCGACGCCGTCCTCACTCTGATGGCGCCCGGCGGGCGAACCGTACAGGTGCGGTGCGCGGTCGAGGCGCGGGACGAACCGGGGACGTGCGAGACGCCGAGGGAGCGCGGGCGCGGAGCCGTCGAGGCATATTCGGCCGTATCGGAATTCGCCGGAGCGGGAGAGGGCGGCAGTGCGCCGCTGTTGCTGCGCTCCGGGAGCAACGCGCCGGAGTCCGACGGGAGTTGAGCCGCGCGCTGCGCGCAGCGGCCTTCCGTGGGCGTCCCGGGGCATGAGAAGACCCGGTCGCTGGCGACGGGGGATGCACCAGCGACCGGGCTTCAAGAACGGTAACAAGAGATCTGCCGTTCGCAAATTCGATCTCGGTTATTCGGACAGGGATTTAGCCCCTCGGACGAGGGGTTGTGGTGGACATCACCGACTGGTCGGTCTGTCAGTCACCGATACCACCTGGGGTATCAGCTGAGCGTGACCTGACGGTTGGTGAGGCCGCCTCGCGCCCTGCGCTCCTCGATGCTCAGCGGGGCGTCCGAGGCGAGCGCCGCGGCGAGCCGCTCGGCGAACTCGGCGGCGGGCTTCTCGCAGTCCTCCGCCGTCATCGAGGTCGGCAGGTCCCACACCGGAACCATGAGCCCGTGGGCCCGGAACGAGCCCACGAGGCGGGTCTCCGGACCGAGCGAGGAGCTGCCGGCGGCCTGCAGGCGGGCCAGCGCGTCGAGGAGCTTCTCCTCCGCGTGCGGCATGACCCAGCGCAGGTGGTTCTTCTCCGGGGTCTCGCACCAGTACGCGGAGTCGACACCGGCCAGCTTCACGGTCGGGATCGCGGCGGCGTTGGCGCGTTCCAGGGAAGCGGCGACCTCGGGGTTGGAATTGTCCGCCGACTCCGGAATCCAGAATTCGAAACCGGAGTGCACGACCGGCGCAAAATCGCTGTCCAGGTCGAGCAGGTCCTGGAGCCGGGGACCCTCCGCCGGTACGCGGCGGGCGGCGACCGGCGTGCCGGGCTCGGCCACCAGGGCGCGCTCCAGGGTGTCGGCGAGGTCGCGGGACAGGTCGCCGGACGAGGTGTCGTTCTGCAGCGCGACCAGCACGGAGCCGTCGTCGCGGCGGAGCGCCGGCCAGGCCATCGGCAGCACGGTCGCCAGCGTCACGGACGGCACGCCCTCGGGCAGTCCGCCCTTGAGGGTGAGCGGTGCGGTCGCGGCGGGGACCAGCTCGCGCAGCGCGACCCAGTCGCACTCGCCGGGCAGCCCCTCGAAGGGGCGCTGGACGTGCTCGGTCACGGCGTGCGCGGCGGCCCGTCCGTGACACGCCTTGTAGCGGCGGCCCGAACCGCAGGGGCAGGGCTCGCGCGCGCCGACGACCGGGATCTCCCCGTTCGTGACCTGTGCCTGGCCGGTCGTGCCGGCCTTGCCGGGCTTCGTCTGGGGGCGCTTCTTGGCCATGGTGTGGCTTTCTCCCGATCGCGGCGGTGCTGTGTCGGGCGCGAGCCTAGCCGTCCGCGGTCCCGCATGCCGGGACCGCGGCTCCCGGGGCCCGGCACGGACTGCCCTGCTCCGGCCCGGGCTGTGCCCTGCTCCGGTCCAGGCTGTGCCCTGCTCCGGTCCGGGCTGCCGGCGCCGTCGGGTCACCCCGCCCGTGCGTCACTCCAGATCGTCGTACGCCTCCAGGAAGTCGAGCCCGCAGCCACCGCCGACCCGCGCCGCGAAGTCCTCGCGGCGATGGCCCTCGGTGACCACGACCCAGACCGTGACCTCGCCCGTCGCGCTGTCCCGTACGCCCCAGTCCTGGGCGAGCGCGCTGATGATGTTCAGCCCGCGACCACCGCGCGCGGTGACCGACGGCGTGGCGGGGACGGGGCGGGTGGGACCACCGCCGTCCGTCACCTCGACCCGCAGTCCACCGGTCTTGTCGATGCTCCAGGCAGCCCGGACATCGCCCTCGCCCACGTGCGCGTCGCGGCCCAGCGGTCTCCCGTGCCGACAGGCGTTGCTGAGCAGTTCCGAAAGGATCAGTACCGCGTCGTCGACGACCGTTTCGGACATCCCGCTGCGGCTCAACTGCTCCCGCATCCGGTGTCGCGCCTCACCCACGCCCGCAGGGCCATGGGGTACGGCCATGCTCGACGACGTGGGCACCTCCTGTGCCACCACCAACGCCACCCCCGAGACCTCCTTTGCCCCACGCCACGTGGTGAATGCCCCAATGGCCTGGACCGGAAACCGGCCAGTCCGCCTCCGGTGACGCACTCGTGACGATCGCGTACGTCCTGAACGCGCCGGTGCACTCCCCCGCACTCCTGTGACAGGTGGTGCGAAAGGGGCGCACGGGGCTGAAGTGCGGCCGGTTAACGGCGGCCGAGCTGGGTCAGCACCTGCTTCGGCCGGTTGGTGATGATCGCGTCGACGCCGAGCCGTTCGCACAGCTCCACGTCCTCCTCCTCGTCGACGGTCCACACGTGCACCTGGTGGCCGGCCTTCTGCAGCCGCAGGATCACGGCGGGGTTGTGGCGGACGATCCGGATGGACGGGCCCGCGATCCGCGCCCCGGCCGGCAGCCGCCCGTCGCGCAGGCGCGGGGTGACGAACTGGGAGAGGGCGACCGTGGGCATGGTCGGCGAGGCCAGCGCGATCCGGTGGAGCGACCGAGGGGAGAAGCTCATGACGCGCACCGGTGAGTCCTCGGGTGCGGCGGGTTTGGCGAGGCCGAAGCGGTCGAGCAGGTGGAGCAGTCTCTCCTCGACCTGCCCGGCCCAGCGGGTGGGGTGCTTGGTCTCGATGGCCAGCTCGACGTGGCGGCCGGCGTCGGAGACGAGTTCCAGGAGGCGTTCGAGGGTCAGGACGGCGGTGGCGCCCGGATCGCCCCGGTCGGGGCTCTCCCCGGCCTCGTCGCGTCCCTTCCAGACGCCGAAGTCGAGGGCGGCGAGATCGGCGAGCTCGAGTGCGGAGACGGCGCCGCGGCCGTTGGAGGTGCGGTTGACGCGGCGGTCGTGGACGCAGACGAGGTGGCCGTCGGCGGTGAGCCGGACGTCGCACTCCAGGGCGTCGGCGCCGTCCTCGATGGCCTTCACGTAGGCGGCCAGCGTGTGTTCGGGGGCGTCCTCGGAGGCTCCGCGGTGGGCGACCACCTGGATCGGGAGGCGGTTCGGTTGCTGCGGTGCGTGGGTCACCGCGTCATGGTAAGGGCGCCCGTTATGCCCTGATGTAAACAATGGGGTGCGGACGCACAGCTCCGGCTTACAGTGGCCTGACGTGCTGTGGGAAAAGCTAAGGGGACAGCTGAGCCCGGCGACCGGCAGCTACCGTGCAGCGACCGTGCAACGAGTGGACGTGGACAGTGAGCGAGGAGAGAGCTGTGAGCACCGAGAACGAGGGCGCGGCGGTTCCGGCTGACCGGAGTGCCCCGTCCGCCCCTCCCGCGCCTCCCGCACCCCCCGTACCTCCGGCCGCCGCGCCGGGAGCCTCGCCCGCGCAGGCCGCCGAACCGGCGGCGGGCCCCGCCGCCGAGCCGATGGCCGAGCCTCAGGCGCCCCACACGTCTCCGGCGCCGGCCGCGTCCGAACCGGCGGCGTCCGAGCCGGTGACGGCTGCCCAGGAGCCGCTGCACACCCCGCCCGCGGCTGCCGCATCCACCCCGGCACCCGCCGCCGCGGGTGCCGGCTGGCCTCCGGCGCCTCCCGTGACCCCGGCCTGGGCCTCGCCCCTGCCGCCCGCCCCGGAGGCCCCGCGCAAGCGCGGCGGCCTGGTGGCGGCCGTCCTCGTGGCGGCCCTGGTGGCCGGCGGCGTCGGCGGTGGCGTCGGGTACTGGGCGGCGTCCGAGCGGGACTCGGGCACCACCACCTCGACCACGATCTCTTCGAGCGACTCCCCCGCCTCCTTCAAGCGCGACCCCGGCACGGTCGCCGCGGTCGCGGCCAAGGCGCTGCCCAGCGTCGTGACCATCCAGGCCAAGTCGGGCGGAGTGGAGGGCGAGGGCGGCACGGGCACCGGCTTCGTCTACGACAAGGAAGGCCACATCGTCACCAACAACCACGTGGTGGCCTCCGCGGCGGAGGGCGGCGGCACGCTCTCGGCCACCTTCTCCGACGGCAAGTCGTACGACGCGGAGGTCGTCGGCCGCGCCGAGGGCTACGACGTGGCCGTACTGAAGCTGAAGAACGCCCCGTCCAACCTCGCCCCGCTGCCTCTGGGCGACTCCGACAAGGTCGCCGTCGGCGACTCGACGATCGCGATCGGCGCGCCCTTCGGCCTGTCGAACACGGTCACGACCGGCATCATCAGCGCCAAGGACCGTTCGGTGGCCTCCGGCGACGGCTCCGGCGGCAAGAACTCGTACATGAGCGCCCTGCAGACCGACGCGTCGATCAACCCGGGCAACTCCGGCGGCCCGCTCCTTGACGCGAGCGGCGCGGTGATCGGCATCAACTCCGCGATCCAGTCGGCGGGCAGCGGCTTCGGCCAGTCCCAGGCGGGCTCGATCGGCCTCGGCTTCGCCATCCCGGTCAACCAGGCCAAGAACGTCGCCGAGCAGCTGATCAAGACGGGCAAGCCGGTCTACCCGGTCATCGGCGCCACCGTGAACATGCAGGACAAGGGCGAGGGCGCGACCATCGCCGAGCAGGGCTCCGGCGGCACCCCGGCCGTCGCGCCGGACGGCCCGGCGGCCAAGGCCGGTCTGAAGCCGGGTGACGTGATCACGGGCTTCGACGACCGCCAGATCGACAGCGGCCCGACCCTGATCAGCGAGATCTGGACCCACAAGCCCGGCGACACGGTCAAGATCACCTACGAACGCGACGGCAAGCCGGCCACGGTCACCCTCACCCTCGGCGAACGCACGGGCGACAACTGACGCTCGCACGGACCGTACGCATCCGCGCCCCGCACCCGCCCCGAGTCCCGCCCGGACGCGGCCCCCCGAGTCTCGCCCGGACGCGGCCCGTCCGCCGCTCGGCCGGCGGCCCTGAGCCACCGTCGAAGAGCGCCGACTCCACGAGATCCGGGCGCGCCGCGGCCGCCGCGGGCCAGGTGTGGGCGGGTTTCCCTGGCGGAGTCCTCCAGCCGGTAGGCTGTAGCCGCTCCGCGCCAGGTGAGGCGGGGCGCGGGTGGGTTGCCCGAGCGGCCTAAGGGAACGGTCTTGAAAACCGTCGTGGCGAGAGTCACCGTGGGTTCAAATCCCACACCCACCGCCAGCTGGAACGGCCCCTGACCAGGATCGATGGTCAGGGGCCGTTCTGGGGTCAGCGCCCGCTTGCTACCGTGGTTCCCCGCCATTTCCCGGGGCGACGGGGACGGATAGGGCACGGTTCGTGCTTACGGCCTCGGCTGCTCCATCACACGGGGCAGCACCAGATCGGAACTACGCCTCGATGCGCTTGCCGGCAGTGCGACCGTGGTTCCAAGCGTCGGCCACCAGCTTGTAGGCCGTGGTGGTACGTGAGCCGGTGCCGCTGTTGTTGAACCCTCCGCGCGACGAACGGCTCAGGATCTCGGAACGCCACTTGGCGGCCGTTCCCATCTTCTGCATCTTCCTCGCCAACTCGGAGTCGTTCACCAGGTCACCCCACCGGCCGATGAACTGCCCGATGCCACCGAGGAGCATTCCATCCCAGGTCTCCGCAGCCCGCCCCCAGGCTTCTTCCGCGATCGTCAGGGTGCGATCGAAGACGGAGGCGCCATAGCGGTCGGTGATCTGCAGCACCCCGGAGACGGCTCCCACGCTGTTCGTGGACGAGGACCCGAGAGCCAGACCGTGCTTCTTCAGGATGCGGTCGGTGTCGACGAAGAGAGGAACACCACCAGTAAGTCCCACGTGATACTCATCGATGGGGCGAGGCTTGTGCGACTCCCGATTCTTGATCAGGAAGAGGATGGCCTCCTGGGGCTGAGTGAGCCCCTCGTGTACGTCGGCGCGAATCGTGGGGATGCCGGCGAGCACGCACGCGCGCCAACGGTGCTGGCCATCAACGATGTACAGGTCGCCATCATCCCTGCGCGAGACGATGATCGAACCGATGGCCTCTCGCACTATGTTGTTCGCGATGTTCTGCGCTCGCCGCTCGTTGAGGGTGCGCTGAGCTTGGGGATCGATGTTGAGCTCAGCCACGGAGAGCTCCTGTCCGTACTCCACGTTGTGGGTCGGAAGCTCGAAGGTGTACCGGGCTTTGGGCATGGCTGTGCCTTCCTGCGCTGTGGTAGGGGGATGTTCGGCTATGCCGGGATGTTGGGAACAGCGCGCTGCCGTATCTAAGCACCCATCACATAAGCCCCTCAAACGTCTAGTTGTCTCTCGGACGTCACCCCGCACGGCCTCCGCGCGTCGCACGGCACCTGGGTCGCTGGCCGGTACGGCGTGATGACGGCTGCCCATCGGCTCGGGCACTCCAACGTGAGCGTCACCACCCGGCACTACACTCGTCCCGTGGCCGGCCGAGATGCCGAGGTCGCTGCCGCGTCTGATGCCTGTGCTCGAGGGGCATGCGGATGCCGATGGGGCACGTAGAGGGCACGACGACGAGGACGACGGCTCCGCTGGCGTCCTCGAACCCCGTCTGACCTGCGCCGGAGCCTGAAGCGGCCTTGATCGTCGAAAGGTCTTGAAGACCGTCGAGGCAGCGATGTCTCCGTGGGCTCAAATCCCACACCCATCGCAGATGAACAGCCTCTGACTGGAAGAACGGTCAGAGGCTGTTCTGTTCGTGCTTCCCGCGAAGGCCTCCTTGTCCCGTGGTTCCCTCCGGTCGGGAATCGGCAGCAAAGCCGTGAAGGCACGTTCGGCTGCCGCCAATCGGCTGCATGGGCGCCCCCGCCCCCGACTACAGGTCGGGCAGCCGTTCGCCGGCCGAGGGGGAGCGTCCCTCTTCGAGCCAGAAGAGGTAGGTCCGCAGATCCGCTGCCAGGCGCCCCGCGAAGGAGGACTCGTAGTCCCGGACGGCGGCGAACACACCCTGCTGAGCCCAGTCGATGGCGTTCCAGTCATGGGCGGACAAGTACTCGATGATCCGACCGCGGTCGCGCCACCACTCCCGAACCGCGTCCGGTGTCCACCTTGTATCGCCGTCGCAGCCGTACCCGAGTAAGGGATCGCAGCAGGCGGCTTCGACCAGTCGCGCCGCCTCCGCGGGCCTTCGGGGCTGCCGGTAGACGTACTCCGTCAGGTATTCACCGCCGTAAAGGACGTGTTGGGGGGCAGAGATGCGACCTGTCCGGCAGGTGTCGGTCTCGCCACCGTAGAAGGGACCCGGGACATTGAGCCAGAGCCGGTCTTCCCAACGTCCTTGGAACACCTCACGGTCCTTGTCGGAAAGGCTGGCAACGGGGTCGTCATACAGGGTCACCGGACTGAGCATAGAAACCCGTGTCCTGCCTGTCGTCGGAGCACCGCCGTCCCGTCCTGGCGATTGACTCCGCAGCTGAGCGAACCCGAGGCTGTGGCGCTGGCGCCGCCCGGCGCCGGTCCGGAGGCCGACGCTCAGGGTGTACGGGCCATGATCGTCGCCGCCGAGGCCAGGGTGGCGTGGACCTCCGGTGCCGGGAGGCCCGTGGTGAGGGCCGCGGTGGTGAGGGCGGCGAGGAGGGGGGCCGGGGCGCCCGTCTCGTAGGCGCGGCAGGCGGCCCAGAAGAGGCGGGTGTTGCGCTGGCCGTGCGGGGAGGCGAGGACGAAGCGGACCAGGGCCTCGGCGGCCGCCGGTGAGGGTGGGACGGGGTGGTCCAAAGGGGCCGGTGGGGCGGGCGGGGCGATGAGGGTGAGCAGCACGGGCGGGCAGGGCGCGGGAGCGAGGCCGGCCGTGCCGGGAGCGAGGCGGTACGTGCCGCGCGAGGTGATCGAACCGGGCCCGACCAGGTAGCCGCCCGAGCCCCGGACGTCGACGCCGGGAGCGAGGCGGCCCGCCGAGTTGGGGACCACGACGTCGGCCGGGCCGGTCAGCCACAGGTGCCGGCCGCCGCCCGGGGTGAGGACCGTGACCGTCGGCGGGACGGTGAACCCGTGCCGCCGGGCCAGTGCCCCGAGCGCGGCCACCCCGTCCGTGCCGCCGCCCCCTTCCTCCTCCGGCGCCGCCTCCCGTACGTCGAGGTCGACTCCGATCAGCCGGTGCGGCGGGCGCCCGCAGGCGATGCCGTATCCCGTCGCCCATGGGGCCGCCGCGAAGAGGGCCCGTACGGCGGCCGGGTCCGTCGTCGCGTCGTGGACGCCGTGGCCGGGCAGGCCGCATTCGCCGCGGCAGGGCGCCGGGCGGTGCTCGCCCCGGTGGGGTGAGCGCAGCGCCGGGAGCTTGGTGCGGGACAGGGGGATGACGGGAAGCCCGCGCTCCGCCGCGGTCAGGGCGTGGGCCAGGGCGAGGGCGTGGTTCAGGGCGGCGGTCTGCCGGGCAGAAGCGGCCATGGACCTAGTTTCGTACACGGGTTCGAATAAGGGAAGAGGGGTCGGGCTTCCCGTGGCCGGCCGGCCCCCGTGCGACGACCTTGACAGGGCTCCCGTATCTGACGGACAGTCAGGAAAGTCGATGGGAGCCCCGACGGGAGGCGTCGCCGTGCACCTCGCCCCGACCGAACGGCAACTGCGGCTGCGCGCCGAGCTCCGCGCGTACTTCCGCGACCTGATGCCCGACGGCCCGCCGCCCGCCACCGACGGCGCCGCGCAGCGGGCGCTGCTGCGCCGGATCGGCGGCGACGGGATGCTGGGACTCGGCTGGCCCGAGGAGTACGGCGGCCAAGGCCGCGGCCCGGACGAGCAGTTCGTCTTCTTCGACGAGGCGTACCGGGCGGGCGCTCCCGTCTCCATGGTCACCCTCAACACCGTCGGCCCCACCCTGATGACGTACGGCACCGACGAGCAGAAGGCGTACTTCCTGCCCCGCATCCTGCGCGGCGAGACCGTCTTCGCCATCGGCTACAGCGAGCCCGGGGCCGGTACGGACCTCGCCTCGCTGCGCACCCGGGCCGTGCGCGACGGCGGTTCGTGGGTCGTCGACGGGCAGAAGGTCTTCACCTCCAACGCGCAGAACGCCGACTGGGTCTGGCTGGCCTGCCGCACCGACCCCGACGCTCCCCCGCACCGGGGCATCTCCCTCGTCCTCGTCCCCACCGACGCCCCGGGATTCTCCTGGACCCCGATCGAGACCGTCGGCGGGCTCACCACGACCGCGACCTACTACGACGGGATCCGCGTCCCGGCCGGGAACCTGGTCGGCGAGGAGAACGGCGGCTGGGGCCTCATCACCAGCCAGCTCAACCACGAGCGGGTCGCGCTCGCCGCGATCGGGATGCAGGCCGAGGACTTCTTCGCGGCGGCGCTCCGGCACGCCCGTGCACCCGATCCGGTGACGGGGAGGCGTCGGATTGACGAGCCGTGGATCCGGATCCGGGCGGCCGAGGCACATGTCCGGCTGGCGGCGACGCGCCTGCTCAACTGGCGTCTGGTGGGGGATGTGAGGGCGGGCGGACCGGCCCCCGGGGACGCGAGCGGAGTGAAGTTCGCGGGAACCGAATCGGCGGTCGAGGTGTACCGAATGTGTCAGGAGATCGCGGGCGGGGCCGGACTGGTCCGAACGGGGTCGCCGGGAGCGTTCGACGGCGGCGAGCTCGAGCGGATGAACCGGGCCGCCCAGATCAACACCTTCGGGGGAGGGGTGAGCGAGGTGCAGCGCGAGATCGTCGCGAGGACGCGGCTCGGCATGAAGGGGAGGCGGCGCCGATGACGGCCGTACGGGGGCTCCCGCCGGAGCATGACCCCCACGACGAGCCGGACCTCTTCCACGCGCGGCTGAAGGCGTACGAGGGGCAGGCCGCCGTCACCGCCGGTGCCGGCAAGGACCTCGTCAACGAGCCCATGATCAGACACTGGTGCGAGGCGATGGGGGACACCCATCCCGCCTACCGGGGGCCCGGGGCGGTCGCGCCGCCGACCATGCTCCAGGCGTGGACGATGGGCGGCCTGTCCGGCCACGCGGGCCGTTCGGGGGCGTACGAGGAGCTGTCCGCCCTCCTCGACGGCGCCGGGTACACGGCGGTCGTCGCCACCGACTGCGAGCAGGAGTACCTGCGGCCGCTCCGGCCGGGGGACGCGATCACCTTCGACGCCGTCATCGAGTCCGTCTCGCCGCGCAAGACCACGAAGCTCGGCACCGGTCACTTCGTCACGACGCGCATGGACGTCCGGGCCTGCGGCGAGCTCGCCGGGACCCACCGCTTCCGGATCCTGAAGTACGCGCCGGTCGCCCGCCCCGTAAAACCACCGCCCGCCGAACCGACACCGACACAGGCACCGACACCGGCACCGACGCAGTCGCAGTCGCAGTCGCACCGGGCGGCAGCTCACGGCGCGGCAGCTCACGGCGAGTCAGCACCCTCCCGCCCCGCCCCGCCCAGGCGGCCCCGGCCCGTCGTCAACCGCGACAACGCGGGTTTCTGGGAGGGCGTGGCCGAGCACCGGCTGCTGATCCAGCGATGTGGCGACTGCGAGGCCCTCCGCTTCCCCTGGCTGCCCGGGTGCAACGCCTGCGGCGCACTGCGGTGGGACACCGTCGAGGCGAGCGGCGAGGGGATCGTCTACTCGTACGTGGTGATGCACCACCCGCCCTTCCCCGCCTTCGACCCTCCCTACGCGGTGGGGCTGATCGAACTGGCCGAGGGGGTGCGGATCGTCAGCAACGTCGTCGGAGTGCCGTACGACAAGGTGCGGATCGGGATGCCGGTCCGGCTGGAGTTCCTCCGGGTGGACGACGAGCTGGAACTCCCCGTCTTCCGGGCGGGCGGGGAGGACTGACATGGACTTCACGCCCACGGAGGAGCAGCAGGCCGCCCGGGACCTCGCCGCCCGGATCTTCGGCGACCTCGCCACGCACGAGCGGCTCGCCGCCGCCGGTACGGGTACGGACGCCGAGCTGTGGAAGGCCCTGTGCGCGGCGGGCCTGATGGAGGCCGTCGAGGAGACCGGACTGCTCGGGCTCGTCCTGCTCGCCGAGGAGCAGGGGCGCACGACGGCGCAGGTCCCGTTCACGGCGAGCGGGGCGTACGGGCTGCTGGCCCTCACCCGCCACGGTACGCAGGAGCAGCGCGCCCGGCTGCTGCCGGGGCTCAGGGACGGCACGACGGTGATCACGGGCGCGTTCCCGGCCCAGGCCCCGGCCCAGGGGGCAATGGAAGCGGCGCGGAGGGCGGTTTCCGGGGCGGGGCCGGGAGAGGGCCCCGCGCCGGGGACGGGGGCGGGATCAGGCTCGGGATCAGCCGCGGGCTCGGGCTCGGGCACGGGCACGGCATCAGACACGGGCTCGGGCGCGGGCGCGGGCGCGGGAGGCGGCCGGCTGACCGGCACCGTCGGGTGGGTGCCCTGGCTGCGCGACGCCACCCATGTGCTCGTCCCGGACGGGGACCGTGCCCTCTGGCTGGTGCGCACGGCGGACCTCCCGGGTCCGGTCGAGAAGGTCGAGCTCACCGCTGCCTGGTCCGCCGGGCGGCTCGTCCTCGACGGGACGCCGGCGGAGCCCGTCGGAGGCCCTGGGCCCGAGGCGTACGAGGACGTGCTCACCGCCGTCCGGATCGCGTTCGCCGGGCTCCAGGCGGGGGTCTGCGCCGGCTCGCTGGCCCGCGCGGTCGCGTACACCTCGACGCGGGAGCAGTTCGGGCGGCCGCTCTCCTCGAACCAGGCGGTGCAGCTGAGGGCCGCCGACGCCCATATGGACACGGAGGCGATCCGGGTCACCGCCTACGAGGCGGCCTGGCGGTACGACCAGGCGCTGCCCGCCGCCGAGCACGCCCTGACGGCCGCCTGGTGGGCCTCCGAGGCGGGCAAGCGGGTGGTGCACACGGGCCAGCACCTGCACGGCGGCATGGGCGCCGACCTCGACCACCCCGTCCACCGCCACTTCCTCTGGGGCCGTCAGCTCGACGCGTACCTGGGCTGCGGCACCGAACTCCTCGCCGAGCTGGGCGATCTGCTCGCGCAAGGAGGACCCGCATGAAGCCGGGCGACGAGCTGGCGCCGCTCACGATCCCGATCACCCGCACCCTGATCGTCGCCGGGGCGGTCGCCTCCCGCGACTACCAGGACGTGCACCACGACGCGGAGCTCGCCCGGGCGAAGGGCTCCCCGGACATCTTCATGAACATCCTCACCACCAACGGGCTCGTCGGCCGCTACGTCACCGACCGCCTCGGCCCCGCCGCCGTCCTGCGCAAGGTCGCCATCCGGCTCGGGGCCCCCAACTACCCGGGAGACACGATGACCTTGGCCGGGACGGTCACGGAGGTGGACGGCGAGACGGTCCGGGTGCGGGTGGTCGGTACGAACGGCATCGGGCACCACGTGACCGGCACCGTCACGGCCACGGTCCCGCCCCCGTCCGCGACCACACCCCCGCCCCCGTCCCCGGCCCTCTCCGCACCCCCACCCCCACCCCCACTCCCACCCCCCTCCGCTCCCCCACTCGCCTCCGCAGGAGAGGGAGCCCGTCACGAGGAGGGCGAGCGATGAGCGTCCGGGGTCGCGATGCGCTGGGCGGCCGGGCCGCCGTCGTGGGCATCGGCGCGACCGAGTTCTCCAAGGACTCGGGCCGCAGCGAACTCACCCTCGCCGTGGAGGCCGTGCGGGCGGCGCTCGACGACGCCGGACTGGTGCCCGGTGACGTCGACGGCCTCGTCACCTTCACCATGGACACCAACCCCGAGATCACCGTCGCCCAGGCGGCCGGCATCGGCGAGCTGTCCTTCTTCTCCCGCGTCCACTACGGCGGCGGCGCCGCCTGCGCCACCGTCCAGCAGGCCGCCCTCGCCGTCGCCACCGGGATCGCCGAAGTCGTCGTCTGCTACCGGGCGTTCAACGAGCGCTCCGGCCGCCGCTTCGGCTCCGGCGTCCACCACAGGGAGCCGTCCGCGGAGGGTGCGGCGCTCGGGTGGCAGCTGCCCTTCGGGCTGCTCACCCCGGCCTCCTGGGTCGCCATGATCGCCCAGCGCTATCTCCACACCTACGGGCTCCCGCCGGACGCCTTCGGCCACGTCGCCGTCACCGACCGCCGTCACGCGGCCACCAACCCCGCCGCCTACTTCCACGGCAAACCGATCACGCTCGCCGACCACGCCGCCTCCCGCTGGATAGCCGAGCCGCTGCGGTTGCTCGACTGCTGCCAGGAGACCGACGGCGGCCAGGCGGTGGTCGTCACCTCCGTCGAACGCGCCCGGGATCTGCGCCGTCCGCCGGCCGTGATCGTGGCCGCGGCGCAGGGCGCGGGGCGCAACCAGGAAGCGATGACCAGCTTCTACCGCGACGGGCTGACCGGGCTGCCGGAGATGGGTGTGGTGGCCCGCCAGCTCTGGCGGAGCTCGGGGCTCGCGCCCGGGGACATCGACGTGGGCATCCTCTACGACCACTTCACGCCGTTCGTGCTGATGCAGCTGGAGGAGTTCGGTTTCTGCGCGCCGGGTGAGGCGGCCGACTTCGTGGCGGCGGACGCGCTGCCGCTGAACACCCACGGGGGTCAGTTGGGAGAGGCGTATCTGCACGGGATGAACGGGATCGCGGAGGCGGTCCGGCAACTGCGCGGCACGTCGGTGAACCAGATACCCGGGGCGGCCCGGACCCTGGTCACGGCCGGCACCGGTGTCCCCACGTCCGGGTTGATCCTGGGCACGGACTCCTGACGCGGCCCCACGCACCCGGCCGCCCTCCACCCCCTCCCGCCCCGGCGTCGTCCCCGCGTCGGCTTCACGGCCTCACCCCCTCCCGCCCCGGCGTCGTCCCCGTGTCGGCTTCACGGCCTCACCCTCTCCCGCCCCGGCGTCGTCCCCGTGTCGGCTTCACGGCCTCACCCTCTCCCGCCCCGGCGTCGTCCTCACGTCCCCCCCCCCGGGGCACCTGACAGCGCGCCGTGCACCCCCGGCGGACCCTGACGCCGGGCGGTCGCGGCTCCACCTACAGGAGGTGCGGAGGACCCCACCCCTACAACCTGAGAGGGAGTGCGGTTCGGGACCTGGGGCCGATCCCCGGGACGGGGGGCCGCTCATAGCGTGGAGCCATGACTCCGCCACCCCCTGGCCCCGTCTGCACCGGCGCCTCGACCCTCGCCGGCCGCCCGGCGCCGCACGCCGCCGCGTACCCCTCCTTCACCTCGTACGTACGCGCCCGCGGTCCCGTCCTCCTGCGCACCGCGCGCTCGCTGACGGCGAACCCGTCGGATGCCGAGGACCTGCTCCAGACGGCGCTCGCCAAGACCTTCGTCGCCTGGGAGCGCATCGAGGACCATCGTGCCCTGGACGGTTATGTGCGCCGGGCGCTGCTCAACACCCGGACGTCGCAGTGGCGCAAGCGCAAGGTCGACGAGTTCGCGTGCGAGGAGCTGCCGGAGCCCGCCGGGCTGCCGGAGCCGGACCCGGCGGAGCGCCAGGCGCTGCACGACGCGATGTGGCGTGCGGTGATGAAGCTTCCCGACCGTCAGCGCGCGATGGTCGTCCTCAGGTACTACGAGGACCTGAGCGAGGCGCAGACCGCCGAGGTGCTCGGCGTCTCCGTCGGCACGGTGAAAAGCGCCGTCTCCCGGGCCCTGGGCAAGCTCCGCGAGGACCCGGAGCTGTCCCCCGTACGGTAAGAACCCCCGGCTCCAGGCGGGTTACCCTCAGTTACGCCAGTGATCGCTGGCAATTTCCATACTCCCGGGTAGTGACATACCGCGTGGTATGTGCGCAGAATCGCCCCACCCCACTCCACCTACTGCCGCGTAGCGCCCACCGGGAGGACGCCGTGCTGAGCACCATGCAGGACGTACCGCTGACCGTCACCCGCATCCTCGAGCACGGGATGCGGATCCACGGGAAGTCCACCATCACCACCTGGACCGGAGAGGCCGAGCCGCAGCGCCGCACCTTCGCGGAGACGGGCGCCCGCGCCGGACAGCTGGCCAACGCCCTGCGCGACGAACTCGGCGTCACCGCCGACGAGCGGGTCGCCACCCTCATGTGGAACAACGCCGAGCACGTCGAGGCGTACTTCGCGATCCCCGCCATGGGCGCGGTCCTCCACACCCTCAACCTCCGTCTTCCCCCCGAGCAGCTGGCCTGGATCGTCAACCACGCCGCCGACCGGGTGGTGATCGTCAACGGTTCGCTGCTGCCCCTCCTCGCCCCGCTGCTGCCGCACCTGCCGACCGTCGAGCACGTCGTCGTGAGCGGCCCCGGCGACCGTTCCGTCCTGGACGGTGCCGCTCCCCGCGTGCACGACTACGAGGAGCTGATCAGCGGCCGCCCCAGCACGTACGACTGGCCCGAGCTGGACGAGCGCGCCGCCGCCGCCATGTGCTACACCTCCGGCACCACCGGCGACCCCAAGGGCGTCGTCTACTCCCACCGCTCCATCTACCTGCACTCCATGCAGGTCAACATGACCGAGTCGATGGGCCTCACCGACAGGGACACGACCCTGGTGGTCGTTCCGCAGTTCCACGTGCTCGCCTGGGGGCTGCCGCACGCCACCTTCATGACCGGCATCAACATGCTGATGCCGGACCGGTTCCTGCAGCCGGCCCCGCTCGCCGAGATGATCGAGAGCGAGAAGCCGACCCACGCCGCCGCCGTCCCCACCATCTGGCAGGGCCTGCTCGCCGAGGTCACCGCCCGCCCCCGCGACCTGACCTCCATGGCCCAGGTCACCATCGGCGGCGCCGCCTGTCCGCCCTCCCTCATGGAGGCGTACGACAAGCTCGGCGTCCGCCTCTGCCACGCCTGGGGCATGACGGAGACCTCTCCGCTCGGCACCATGGCCCACCCGCCGGCCGGTCTGACCGCCGAGGAGGAATGGCCCTACCGGGTCACCCAGGGCCGCTTCCCGGCCGGCGTCGAGGGCCGTCTGGTCGGCCCCGGCGGCGAGGTCCTGCCCTGGGACGGCGAGTCCGCGGGCGAGCTGGAAGTCCGCGGCAACTGGATCGCCGGCGCCTACTACGGCGGCGCAGCGGGCGAGCCCTTCCGGCCCGAGGACAAGTTCAGCGCGGACGGCTGGCTCAAGACCGGCGACGTCGGCGTCATCAGCCCCGACGGCTACCTCACCCTCACCGACCGCGCCAAGGACGTCATCAAGTCCGGCGGCGAGTGGATCTCCTCCGTCGAGCTGGAGAACGCGCTCATGGGCCACCCGGCCGTCGCCGAGGCCGCCGTCGTGGCCGTCCCCGACGACAAGTGGGGCGAGCGCCCGCTGGCGACCGTCGTCCTCAAGGAGGGCACGAGCGCGGACTACGAGGAGCTGCGCGCCTTCCTCGCCACCGAGGGCGGCATCGCCAAGTGGCAGCTTCCGGAGCGCTGGGCGATCGTGCCGGCGGTGCCGAAGACGAGCGTGGGCAAGTTCGACAAGAAGGTGATCCGCAAGCAGTACGCGGACGGCGCGCTGGACGTGACGCAGCTGTAGCGGGAGGCGGGGCGGTACGGGGCGGGGCGCCCGGCCCGTAGCGCCGTACGGACTGACGACGGGTGTACGAGGTGGGCTCCGGCCCTCCCCGTACACCCGTCCGTCGTCCCTCGTGCCGCGTCCCTCGTCCCTCGTGCCGCGTCCCTCGGCCCCCGCGCCGCCACCCTCGGTCCGACTTCGGACTTCCGCCGTCCGTCGCCCGCCCGACGCCTAGTTGGTGCCGATCTTCGCGAGCAGGTCGACGATCCGGGCCTGCACCTCGGCGCTCGTCGACCGTTCCGCAAGGAAGAGCACCGTCTCGCCCGAGGAGAGCTTGGGCAGTTCGGTCTCGTCCAGGTCCGCGGAGGTGTAGACGACGAGCGGAGTGCGGTTCAACTGGCCGTTGGCGCGCAGCCAGTCGATGATCCCGGCCCGGCGGCGGCGCACCTGCATCAGGTCCATCACCACCAGGTTCGGCCGCATCTGCGCGGCCAGCGTGACCGCCTCCGTGTCGGTCGCCGCCCGCACCACCTGCATGCCGCGCCGCTCCAGGGTCGCCGCCAGCGCCTGCGCGATGTCCTCGCTCTCCTCGATCAGCAGCACGCGGGAGGGGTGCTGCTCGCTGTCGCGCGGTGCCAGCGCCTTGAGCAGGACGGCGGGATCGGCGCCGTACGCCGCCTCCCGGGTCGCCTGCCCGAGCCCGGCCGCGAGCAGCACCGGCACCTCGGCGGCGACGGCCGCCTGGCGCAGTGACTGGAGCGCGGTACGGGTGATCGGGCCGGTCAGCGGGTCGACGAAGAGCGCGGCCGGGAAGGCGGCGATCTGTGCGTCGACCTCCTCGCGGGAGTGCACGATCACCGGGCGGTAGCCGCGGTCGCTCAGGGCCTGCTGCGTGGCCACGTCGGGCGCGGGCCAGACGAGCAGGCGCCGCGGGTTGTCCAGGGGCTCCGGCGGCAGTTCGTCGTCGACGGGCTGCGGCAGCGGCTGGTTCGACACCTCTACGGCGCCACCGGGGCCGTCGAGCGGCTCCGGCCCCTCCGCCGAGCCCTCGGCGGGCGCTCCTATGGCGTACGCACGCCCCTCGGGCGCGGGCGTGGGCCCGAGCTTGGGCGCGGCGGGAACCGGCGGGGGCGTGGAGCCCGGCGCCGGTGCGGGGGCGGTGGGTTCCGCCGCCGGGTGGGCTTTGGCCGTCGTGGCCGTGGGGTCCGGCAGCGGCTGGCGGCTCTCCTCGGCGGGGTTGCCGAGCTTGCGCCGCCGCCCGGAGGGAGCGGCGGGAGCGGGCGCCGCGGGCTGGCCCGCCGCGGCCGCCGGGGCCGTCGGCTGGACGAAGGGCACGCCCTGGCCGAGCGTACGGACGCTGAAGGCCCGCCCCTGCGTCGAGTCCTTGGGCGTGGAGCCGGGAGCGGAACCGGGCGCCGATCCGGGCGCGGCGGCAGGGGCAGGTCCGGGCGCGGACCCGGTGGCGTGGCCGTGCGAGTGGCCGGGCGCGGAGCCGGTCACGGGGCCGTGGGTCGGGCCGTTCGCCGGGTCGTCGGCGGAGTGGGCCGCCGGGCCGCCGGCCGGCCCGTTCACCTGCCGGTGCACCGGACCGGACACGGGCATTTCCGGCGGAAGCGGTACGGAGCCGGTGCCGGTCCCGCTGGTGCCGGCGGGCACGGGGCCGGGAGCCCCGGGAGCGGGCCGGGCGCCGGGCAGCGGGTGCGGCTGCGGCGGCGTGTGCTCGTCGTCCGGCAGCACCCGTACGGCCTCGTGGCCGGGGGAACCGGCAGGGTCGGCGAGGCGGTCGGCGTCGGCCGGCGGCAGCGCGAACGGCGTCCGCGGTCCGGCCTCGGCGGCCGCCGCCCGCTCCTGCGCGGCGGCCAGCGCCCGCCGCCGACGCCCGGTGGGCTGCTGTGACTGCTGTGACTGCTGGGGCTGCTCCGGGGACGCGACGGCGGGCAGCGCGAGCGCCGCCGCGGGGGCGGCCTCCACCGGCACGCCCTGCGGCGGCACGGTGTCGCCGAGCGCCGGGCGGCCCTGCGCGCTCTCGGCGGCGGTCACGACGGACCCCTCGGCGGGCCGGCCACGACGGCGGCCGGTGCCGGAGGACTCGGTCCCCCGCACGTTCTGGGCGGGAATCAGGTCGGCCGGAGACCCGGACACGCCCTGCGCCCCCTGAGCCGGCGCCGTTCCGGGTGCGCCCTGGGCCGCACCCTGGGCCCCCGGCAAGCCCGGCATCGGCGGCATCGCCGTTGCGCCCGGCGTCCCCGGCGTTCCGGGCGTACCGGCGGAGGGTGCTCCGTCCGTACGGCCGCGCCGACGCCCGGTCGGCTCGGGCAGGGAGCCGTCCCCGGCGGTCAGCGGGCTCTGCAGGAACGCGTCCGTGGAACCCCGACGGGCGCGCCGCCGGCCACCACCGCCCACCGCCTCCACACCACTGCCCGGAGCGCCACTGCCCGGAGCGCCAGTGGCCGGAGCGTCACTCCCCGGACCGCCACCGGCCGGACCGCCACCGGCCGGGCCGGTGCCGTCGGCCGTGGCGTCGCCGGTGCCGTGCGACGCGGCGGCACCGGCGGCAGCGCGGGGCACGCCGGAGCCGGAGGGCGAGGCCTGCGCCGGAAGCGCGGGACGGGCGGGCGCTCCCGCGCCCGGTTCGGGCCGCTGCGGCTGCTCGGGCGGGGCGACGGTCCCGCGTCCCGCGCCGAGCGGCACCTCCACCACGTAGGCGCTGCCGGTCATGCCCGGCACCTCGTGCGTCTGCACGACACCGCCGTGCGCGGCGACGATCCCGCGCACGATCGGCTGGTGGACGGGGTCACCGCCCGTGTACGGGCCGCGGACCTCGATCCGTACGACCTCACCGCGCTGCGCGGCCGCGACGACGATCGTCGTGTCACCGGCCCCGCCCACGCCACCGGCCTGCGCCGCCCTGCTGCTCTTGCCGGTCGCGTCGACACCGGCCACGTCCGCGACGAGGTGCGCGAGCGCGGTGGTGAGGCGCTCCGCGTCCACCTCGGCCTCGACCGGCGGCGCGTGCACGGCGAACTGCGCGCGCCCGGGGCCGATCAGCTCCACGGCGCCGTCGATGCCGGCCGTCACGACCCGGTCGACCAGCGTCACCGCCTTGTCGAGGGACTCGGCGCCCGCGTCGAGGCGCTGGTAGCCGAGCACGTTGTCGACGAGGGTGGTCATCCGGGCGTAGCCGGCGGCCAGGTGGTGCAGCAGCTGGTTGGCCTCGGGCCACAGCTGGCCGGCGTCGTCGGCGGCGAGGGTGGAGAGCTCGGTGCGCAGCTCCTCCAGGGGGCCGCGCAGCGACTCGCCGAGGACGGCGGTCAGCTGTTCGTGCCGGGCGGCGAGCGCCTCGTACCGCTCCTTCTCCCGCGCCAGCTCCGCCACCCGCTGCTCCAGCTCCGCCGCGTGCCGCTCGGCCAGGTCGGCGAGTTCGGCGGCGTGCTTCTCGGCGAGCTGCTCGTAGGGCCTGCGGTCGGTGAAGGTCATGACGGCGCCGACGAGCTGGTCCCCGTCGCGTACGGGCGCGGTGGTGAGGTCGACCGGGACCCGGTCGCCGTTCTTCGCCCACAGCACCTGTCCGCGGACGCGGTGCTTGCGGCCGGACTTGAGGGTGTCGGCGAGCGCCGACTCCTCGTAGGGGAAGGGCTCGCCGTCGGCGCGCTTGGGGAGGATCAGCGGGTGGAGTTCGGCGCCGCCGAGCTCGGTGGCCCGGTAGCCGAGGATCTGCGCGAAGGCGGGGTTCACGAGGACGACCCGGCCGTCGGTGTCGGTGCCGACGACGCCCTCCGACGCGGCGCGCAGGATCATCTCGGTCTGGCGCTGGGAGCGGGCGAGCTCGGCCTCGGTGTCGAGGGTGCCGGTGAGGTCCCGTACGACCAGCATGAGCAGCTCGTCGCCGGTGTAGCCGTTGTACGAGTCGTAGGCCTCGCGCCCGTCCTCCAGGCTGGCGCTGGTGACCTCGACCGGGAACTCGCTGCCGTCGGTGCGGCGGGCCATCATCCGGGTCGGCCGGGTGCGTCCCCGGTCGTCGGCCCCCTCGGGGCGGCGCATCGAGCCGGGGATCAGGCGCGAGTCGAAGTCCGGCAGGAGGTCGAGCAGCCCGCGGCCGACGAGGGCGGTGCCGGGCGTCTCGAACATGCCGAGGGCGATGGTGTTGGCGTTGACGACGGTGCCGTTGCAGTTGACGAGCACGAGGCCGTCGGGGAGCGCGTCGAGTATGGCTGCGAGGCGAGCAGCGCCTCGGGATGGCCTGCTGCTCACGAGACGCTTCCTCCCTGAACCCACTGCCCTGAACCGCTGCATGTGCCTGCAGCCCTTGCCTGGTGACGGCCGGCCCCATCTTGCCCCTCGGGCCGCGGCCTGTCACGGAGGGAGTCTAAGGGAGGGCGGGCCTCCGCCTCTGGACATGGGGTGGGGGTTGTGTGCTCAGGCCTTGACACGGGGAAGGACGGGCCGGAGGTTCTCCCAGCGGTCGATCTCGCAGCCGTTGGCACGGGAGAAGTGGGCGTCGATGCTGCGGCCCCGCCAGCTGCCGGTGACGTGCGCGGTGGCCGGCCCGCCGTACATCTGGGTGCACATCCGGTCCTCCGGCACGGGGGCGAACGGGTTGTCGCCGGCCTCGGCGAACTGGTCGAGCCGCTTGCAGGCGTTCTCGGCGGCGGGGTGGGTGCCGCCGGGCGTGCCGTCGCCGCACTCCAGCCGGAAGGTGCCGTCGGCGTCCGGGTGGCCGCTCCGCTCGATGCTCACGGTGAGCGTGTCGGGCGCGGAGAGCAGCGGCAGCGGGGGGAGCGGGCCGAGGCCGCCGGTGGTGGTGGCGACGGTCGCGAAGGTGGCGAGGAGGAGGGGACGCAGCATGGGGACTCCTGGATGCGGCGGACGGTCGTTCTTCCCTCCCTAACGCTCCGGTCGGCGCTCCGTTGCGCAACCGGTCCCCGGCCGGATGCGCGGGCGAGGGCTTTGCCCTGGGCCCCCGGGGGCGAGTACGGTGAAACCGATTGGTGACACCCGGCTCGTCTGTGTCATCATCTGCACGCACCACTCGCGTACGCGCGGGGTGCATGGAGGCGTCGCCTAGTCCGGTCTATGGCGCCGCACTGCTAATGCGGTTTGGGTCTTAAAGCCCATCGAGGGTTCAAATCCCTCCGCCTCCGCCATCACGAAGCCCCGGTCCCCAGGACCGGGGCTTCGCTGTGTTTCCCTGTGTCTCGCTGTGTCTCGCTGTGTCTCGCTGTGTTTCGCGCGGGAGCGTGAGCCTCGGGTGGAGCCCGTTCCGCACCGGGCGGGCGAGGACCACGTGCCCGCCTCCGCCCGCGGTGTGACCCCGGTCTCTTTTCCCTGTTTCCGGCCGCACCGCCGTGCCCGGAGGCCCTCCGTCGCCCTGCCGCCCACCTTGATCGCGGAGGGCGTTTTCGCAGGTCACAAGGGGTCTGGCCAATGGATTTCACATGACGGCGGCAGTCATGTAATGTTCTTCCTGTCGCCGCGAGCGGGCCGAAAGGCCGGGGAGCGGAGACAAAAACTAAAAACAAGCACTCGTAGCTTAACGGATAGAGCATCTGACTACGGATCAGAAGGTTGCAGGTTCGAATCCTGCCGAGTGCACACAGATGAGAGGCCCGGACGAGAGTCCGGGCCTCTTGCGTTTCTGGCTTGTGCAGCAGCGGAGTACGGCAACCTGCGGTGCGCACGGACCCCCGGCATCGCCCCTCGCATGCGCCGCAGGCGGTAGCGTCCGGCGGCATGTACGTCTGGTACGCCGCCTACGGAGCCAACACCGACGCCACCCGCCTCGGGCAGTATCTCCGCAGGTGCCGCGAACCGGCCGCGCCCCTCGCGTCCCGGGCCGTCGAGCTCTCCGGGGTCGTCTACTTCGCGACCGAGTCGCCCGTGTGGGGTGGCGGGCGCGGGTTCTACGACCCGGAGGAGCCCGGCACCGTGTACGCGCGGGGGCATCTGATCACCCTCGGGCAGTTCGCCGACATCGCCGCCCAGGAGATGTACCGCGACCCGGCCACCGCCCCGCACCGGGACTCCCGGCTGACCGAGGCCGTCACGCACGGGCGGGTCCGGCTGGGGCCCGGGTGGTACGAGACGGTGGTGTGCGCCGGGGACGTCGACGGGGTCCCGCTGCTCACCTTCACCGCCCCCTGGACGCTGGGCGAGGTCGAACTCCGGGAGCCCGCCGAGGCGTACGTACGGCTCATCGCCAACGGGCTGCGCGCCTCCGGTGCCTGGGCCGCCGAGGACATCGCCGCCTATCTGGCCGGCTGCCCGGGAGCGGTGGGCCGCTACACCGCCGATGACGTGCTCGGCCTCCTCGCCGAAGGGCCCGGCCGACTCCCGCCCACACCTTCGGGTGAACCGAACTGATTTCCATGACAGTCGAATATGCCCTCGGCCTAGCGTGCTGATGGAGGTGATGTCCGATGAACGCCGTCGACGCCGTCGACATCGACGACTTCGTGTACGCCGCCACCGGAGCGCGACTGCGGAGGCTCACGCTGCCGGACGGATCGCACTGGTTCCCCGCCGTGGACGCGGCCCGTCAGCTCGGCCACGCCAGCGCGCGGCAGGCGCTCCGCGCGCACGTCGCCGATGCCCTGCACACCACGCTCGCCGAGCTCCCGATCGACGTCACGGCCCCCGTCGACTCCGGGACTGCGGGAAGCGGACCCGGCGGTAGCGGCGGCTCGGGGAGTCCCGGCACTCCCGGCAGCCCGGGCAGTCCCGGCAGCCCGGGCGGCCCCGGCAGTCCCGGCGGCCTCAAGGGTCTGAAGAAGTCGACCCGGCTCGTGTGCCTCGAAGGACTCGTCCAGCTCGCCGCCGCGTCCACCAGGCCGCAGGCGGCGCCGTTCAAGGCATGGGTCGCCCAGGTCGTCGCCGACGTGCAGCGCGACGGGTCCTACGGGCTCGAACCGTCACCCGTGATCACCGCCGACGGCGGCTTCGGGGCCGATGACGGCGACGGCTTCGGTTGCGGCGCCGGCTACGGCTCCGCGTTCGTGCTTCCCCCGCCCCTCCTCGACGCCCTCGTACGGCTGGAGGAGAGCACCGCACGGCTCGACGACGAGAGCGAACGCGTCGAACTGCTCCGGCAGGCCGGGCGGGACCTCCACCGGATCGCCGCGTCCCTCGAACGCCTCTCCCTCCCGGCCCAGCGCTCCGCACGGCGCGAACCGGGCCCGCCCGCCACCGCCCCTCTCACCCCGCAGCAGCTCCTCGACTCCTGGCGCGCCCGGAACGCGGTGGTGGACGACGACGTCCACGCCGTCGCCGCCTACCTGGCGCCCGCGCTCCTGCGGGGCGGCGTCCGCTACCGCCTGGAGGAGGTGGCCCGCCGCACCGGCCTCACGGCCGAACGGGTCCGGGAGTGCGTGCGCGTGCTCGTCGAGCGCGGCTGCATGCGGCAGGCCGGAGGCCCCGGAGCGGGAAGGGGCGCAGGCACGGGCACCGGGAGCGGTCCTGATGGCGCCGGTCCTGACGGCGCCGGTCCCGATGGCGCCGGTCCTGACGGCACCGGTCCCGATGGCACCGGTCCCGATGGCAGCGGATCCGACGGAGGGTTGCTGTACGTCTTGCCCTGATGCGGCCCCGCCCCGCTGTCAGTGCTCTGCCCGACACTGGACGCATGGTGTGGCGGAGCGGCGGGATCGCGTGGCACGGCGGCGTGCCCGGGCTGCGGTGGGAGGGCGGCCGGGTCAGCGCGCTGTCCCGGGGGCGGGACATCGCCTTCCGGGCCGTGGGCGAGCGGCGGTGCGCCGGGGCCCGGGGGAACCCCTGCCCCGTGGCGGCCGTCGTGGCCGGCCGCGGCACCGGGGGCCGGTGCGCCGACTGCGCACGGCTCGACCGGGCGCACTCCGTGGCAGCCGACACCCTCGCCGACGACCCGCGGCCGTACCGCGTCTATCTCGCCTGGTTCGGGCCCGGCATGGTGAAGGTCGGCATCACCGCGGAGCAGCGCGGTGACGCGCGTCTGCTCGAACAGGGCGCGGTCGCCTTCAGCTGGCTCGGCCGCGGACCCCTGATGGCCGCGCGGCGGACCGAGGAGGTGCTGCGGCACGCCCTCGCCGTGCCCGACCGCATCCCGTACGCGCGCAAGCGGGCCGTCCGGCACGCCCTGCCGCCGGTCGAGGAACGGGCGCACGAGGTCAGGGAGCTGTACGGGCGGGCCGTCGGCGTCGGCGTCTGGGCGGAGACCCTGGAGGCGCTGCCCTGCGAGGTCCGTGACCACGGGGACGTCTTCGGTATCGGTGACCTGCCCCCGTACGACGGGAGCGTCGTCGAGCTCGTCCCCGGCGGGGTCGTCTCCGGGCGGTTGCTCGCCGCGGCCGGACCCGATCTGCACCTCCTCGACCCGAGCGGTCGCCATCTCGCCCTCGACACCCGGCTGATGAGCGGCTGGGCGTTGGAGGCAGCGGCGGCGGGCCACGCCGTGACCGTGCCCGTCACCGCGGCCCTGACCGGCGAGGACGCCCAGGAGCAACTGTTCTGACGGGCGCCCCCAACCAACCCCAATCAACCCTGACCAGCCCAGCCAGCCCAGCCGACCCGACCCGACCCGACCCAACCCACCCCTGATCGCCGCTGACCGGCCCGACCGCCTGCGGCGTCGCCACCGCCCCTACCACCTCGTCCCGAGGCCGCCCGGTGCCCCCGTCGCCCGAAGCTCTGAACCGTAAAGTCTTGGATCCCTTCCGGCGGCTTCCATGGACAGTCCCGGGCGTCCCCCCGCAGGGTGATCACATGACCCAGAGCCTCGTGGGCGGCCTCCAACCGCCCTACTACACCGCTGTCTTCACCTCGATCCGGCCCGACGATCCCGAGGGGTACGCCGAGACCGCCGCCAAGCTGAACGCCCTGGTCGAGGACATCCCCGGCTTCCTCGGCCACGAGGCCGCCCGCACGCCCGGTGGCATCGGCATCACCGTCGCCTACTTCCGCGACCTCGACGGACTCACCGCATGGCAGCACCACCCCGACCACATGGCCGCGAAGCGATACGGCCGGGAGCACTGGTACGAGAGCTACCGCGTGCACATCGGCAAGGTGGAGCGGACCTACGGCTTCGACCGCGAGGACCGCGAGAACCACGAGGACCGCCAGGGCCGCCAGAACCCCGAGATGCCCCACGACCGGGACGTGGTCGATGACCGCGACTGAGGTACGGGCGTGGGCCGACCGCCTCGGCATCCCCGGGCTCGTCGACGTCCACACCCACTTCATGCCCCGCAGCGTCCTCGACAAGGTGTGGGCCTACTTCGACGCGGTCGGGCCCCTCACCGGGCTCGAGTGGCCCATCACCTACCGCGAGGAGGAGGACCGCCGGGTCGCGCTGCTCCGGGAGTTCGGGGTGCTCGCCTTCACCTCGATGCTCTACCCGCACAAGCCGTCCATGGCCGCCTGGCTCAACGACTGGGCCGCCGACTTCGCCGCCCGCGTCCCCGACTGCCTCCACACCGCCACCCTCTTCCCCGAACCCGGCGCCCCCGGCTACGTCCTGCAGGCCCTGGAGCGCGGCGCCCGCGTCTTCAAGGTCCACCTCCAGGTCGGCGGCTTCGACCCCAACGACCCGCTCCTCGACGAGGTGTGGGGCCTCCTCGCCGAGGCGGGGAGCCCGATCGTGATCCACTGCGGCTCGGGCCCCGCCCCCGGCGCGTACACCGGTCCCGGCCCCATCGCACGGCTGCTCGCGCGGTACCCACGGCTGCGGCTGGTCGTCGCCCACATGGGCATGCCGGAGTACGCGGACTTCCTCGACCTCGCCGAGCGGTACGGGGACGTCCACCTCGACACCACCATGGCGTTCACCGACTTCAGCGAGCGGCTCGCGCCCTTCCCGCCCGGCGAGCTCAAGCGGCTCCAGGGGCTCGGCGACCGCATCCTGCTCGGGTCGGACTTCCCGAACATCCCCTATCCGTACGTCCACCAGCTCCACGCCCTCGAACGGCTCGGGCTCGGCGACGACTGGCTGCGCGCCGTCTGCCACGACAACGGCGTCCGGCTGTTCCACCTCTGAGCGCCCGCGAAAGGGTCTGCCGGTCCCGGTCCTTTCTCAGGGGATTCACAGACAGGCGAAAGACGGGTCTCAGGCGCGCCGAGCACCGTGACACGCATGACTGCGACCACCCGCCACTCGCGTACGCGTACCGATCTGCTCCGGTCCGACGGCTCCGCCGTCCGCGTGCTCGTCGTCGACGACGAGGACGCGCTCGCCGAGCTGCTCTCGATGGCCCTGCGCTACGAGGGCTGGCAGGTGCACAGCGCGGGCGACGGGGCCGGGGCGCTGCGGACGGCACGCGCGTTCCGGCCCGATGTCGTCGTGCTCGACATGATGCTGCCCGACATGGACGGGCTCTGCGTCCTGGGGCGGCTGCGGCGCGAGCTGCCCGAGGTGCCGGTGCTGTTCCTGACCGCGAAGGACGCCGTCGGGGACCGGATCGCGGGGCTCACGGCGGGCGGCGACGACTACGTCACCAAGCCCTTCAGCCTGGAGGAGGTGGTGGCCCGGCTGCGCGGGCTCATCCGTCGGTCGGGGGCCGCGCAGGCGCGCAGCGAGTCGCTGCTGACGGTCGGGGACCTCACCCTGGACGAGGACAGCCACGAGGTGACCCGGGGCGGCGAGTCGATCCACCTCACCGCCACCGAGTTCGAGCTGCTGCGCTACCTCATGCGCAACCCGCGCCGGGTGCTGAGCAAGGCGCAGATCCTGGACCGCGTGTGGTCGTACGACTTCGGCGGGCAGGCGAACGTCGTCGAGCTGTACATCTCCTACCTGCGCCGGAAGATCGACGCCGGGCGCAGTCCGATGATCCACACCCGCCGCGGGGCCGGGTACCTCATCAAGCCGGGTGAGTAGCCCACCGTGCGCCACCGCCCCGGTAACCGCCCCGGCGGCGGACCCGGAGACCGCCCCGGTAACCGCCCCGGCGGCGGACTCGGTAACCGCCCCGGCGGCGGACCCGGTAACCGCCCCGGCGGCCGACCCGCCGTCAGGGCGCCCTGGCCGCTGCGCACCCGACTGGTCGTCTCCGCCGTCGCGCTGATCGCGGTCGTCGCCGCCGTCATCGGCACGGTGACGACGATCGCGTTCCGTTCCTACCTGTACGACCAGGTTGACGGGCAGGTGCGGGAGGTCGTCCACCGGGCGGCCGGGCCGCCGGTCTCCGCTCCCGGAGCCTTCGGTCCCTCGTCGGGCCGCGTCGAGGCCCCGCTCGGCTTCGTCATCGGCGGTGCGCCGCTCGGGACGGTGGGCGCCCGGGTCGTGGACGGGGAGGTGAAATCGGCGGACGTCTCCGTTGCCCCGCCGGCGGACGGGAACGGGCCGCTCTACGTACGCCATGGACTCGACGCCGACCAGATCGCGGTGCTCGCCGCCGTCCCGCTCGACGGCGACCCGCACACCGTGTCGCTGCCGGGCGGGCTCGGCGACTACCGGGTCACGTACGGGACCGGCAAGAACGGCGACTTCCTCATCGGCCTCCCGCTCGCCGGGCTCCAGGACGCCCTGTCCACGCTGGTCGTCGTGGAGTTGAGCGTCACCGCCGCCGGGCTCGTCGCCGCCTCGCTGGCCGGCACCCTGGTCGTACGGATCGCCCTGCGCCCGCTGCGCCGGGTCGCCGTGACCGCCGCGCAGGTGTCCCGGCTGCCCCTGCACAGCGGCGAGGTGGCGCTCGACCACCGGGTGCCGGAGGCGCAGGCGGATCCGCGGACGGAGGTCGGGCAGGTCGGCGCGGCGATCAACCGCATGCTCGACCACGTCCATTCGGCGCTCGACGCCCGGCAGCGCAGCGAGACGCGGGTGCGGCAGTTCGTCGCGGACGCGAGCCACGAGCTGCGCACGCCGCTCGCCTCGATCCGGGGGTACGCGGAGCTGACCCGGCGCGGCCGGGAGAAGTGCGGGCCCGACACCCGGCACGCGCTCGGGCGCATCGAGTCGGAGGCGACGCGGATGACGGGGCTCGTGGAGGACCTGCTGCTGCTCGCCCGGCTGGACACCGGACGCCCGCTCTCGTACGAGAGCACCGATCTCTCCCTGCTGGTCGTGGACGCCCTCTCGGACGCCCGCGCGGCCGGGCCCGAGCACTGCTGGCGCCTCGAACTCCCCGACGGGGACGGGAGGGTGACCGTGCCGGCCGACGGCGCCCGGTTCCACCAGGTCCTCGTCAACCTCCTCGCGAACGCCCGTACCCACACCCCGCCGGGCACCACCGTCACCGCCCGCGTGCGTTCGGGGCCGGGGCGCGCGGTCGTCGAGGTCGAGGACGACGGGCCGGGCATCGCCCCCGACCTCCTGCCGTTGGTCTTCGAGCGGTTCGCGCGCGGCGACGCCTCACGCTCCCGCCCCGCGGGCGGCAGCGGGACCGCCGGCAGCACCGGGCTGGGCCTCGCCATCGTGCGGGCCGTGACGCTCGCCCACGGCGGCGAGGTGACCGTCGACAGCGTGCCCGGCCGGACCGTCTTCTCGGTGTCCCTGCCGAAGACCCGCTGAACCCCGTCGACCCACAGCCCCGCCTGAACCCCGTCGACTCACAGCCCCGCCTGAACCCCGTCGACTCACAGCCCCGCCACAGCCGCACCACACCGCCGTGACAGCCGGCCCGGCGAGGGTCGGGGGCATGCGAACGCCCCCGTGTGCCGACACTCTTCCCGCCCGGGAGCACCTCCCCGCGGGCGCGGCCGGACGGCCCGTCCTCGACGTGGTGATCCCCGTCTTCAACGAGGAGGAGGACCTGGAGCCCTGCGTGCTGCGGCTCCACGACCACCTCCTACGCACCTTCCCGTACGACTTCCGCATCACCGTCGCCGACAACGCCTCCACCGACACCACACCGGACGTGGCCCGAGCGCTGGCCGCCCGGCTGCCCGCCGTCCACTCCGTACGACTGGAGCAGAAGGGGCGCGGCCGGGCGCTGCGGTCGGTGTGGTCGGCCTCGGAGGCGCCGGTCCTGGCGTACATGGACGTGGATCTCTCCACCGACCTGAACGCGCTGCTTCCGCTGGTCGCGCCGCTCATCTCCGGCCACTCCGACCTCGCGATCGGATCGCGGCTGACCCGCTCCTCCCGTGTCGTGCGCGGGCCGAAGCGGGAGCTGATCTCCCGTGCCTACAACCTGATCCTGCGCGGCTCGCTCGCCGCCCGCTTCTCGGACGCCCAGTGCGGGTTCAAGGCGATACGGCGGGAGGTGGCCGAGCGGCTGCTGCCGATGGTGGAGGACACCGGCTGGTTCTTCGACACGGAGATGCTGGTGCTCGCCGAGCGGGCCGGGCTGCGGATCCACGAGGTCCCGGTCGACTGGGTCGACGACCCCGACTCGACCGTTCACCTCGTGCGGACTGCCACCGACGACCTGAAGGGCGTGTGGCGGGTGGGGCGGGCCCTTGCGACCGGTTCGCTTCCGCTCGACCGGCTCGCCCGGCCCTTCGGCGACGACCCGCGGGACCGCGAACTGGCCGGTGTGCCGCGCGGCCTTGCCCGCCAGCTGGTCGGCTTCTGCGTGGTGGGGCTGGTCTCGACCCTCCTCTACCTCGCCCTCTACTCCCTCTTCAGGCTCGGCATCGGCGCCCAGTCCGCCAACGCCGCCGCCCTCCTCCTCTCCGCCGTCGCCAACACCGCCGCCAACCGCCGCCTCACCTTCGGCGTACGGGGCCGGGACCGGGCCGCCCGCCATCAGGCGCAGGGGCTGGTCGTCTTCGGCATCGGCCTGGCCCTGACGAGCGGATCGCTGGCCGCGCTCGGTGCGGCGACCGGCGAACCGGCCCACTCGACCGAGCTCGCCGTGCTGGTCGTCGCCAACCTCGCCGCGACCGTCATGCGCTTCCTCCTCTTCCGGCTCTGGGTCTTCCCGGAGCGCGCCCTTTCCGCAAGGACCCCCTCCGCAGGGACCCCCTCCGCAAGGACCTCCTCCGCAAGGACCCCCTCCGCAGGGACCCCTTCCGCAAGGACCACTCGATGAACTCCCTGACCCGACCGCAGCGCCGCCAGCGCCTCCAGGCCCTCCAGCGCCGCCAGCGCCTCTGGCGCCTCCAGGGCCTCCAGCACCTCTGGCGCGGGCGGCCCGACGACGCGCCCTGGGTGCGGCCGGCCTTCCTCGGCCTCCTCCTCGCCACCGCCTTCCTCTACCTCTGGAACCTGAGCGCGAGCGGTTACGCCAACTCCTTCTACTCGGCCGCGGTTCAGGCCGGCAGCCAGAGCTGGAAGGCGTTCTTCTTCGGCTCGCTCGACGCGGCGAACGCCATCACCGTCGACAAGCCCCCGGCCGCCCTGTGGCCGATGGCGCTTTCCGTACGGTTCTTCGGGCTCGGTTCCTGGCAGATCCTGGTGCCCGAGGTGCTGATGGGGGTGGCGACGGTCGCCGTCCTGTACGCGGCGGTCCGCCGCCGCCTCGGCGCGGGCGCCGGACTGGTGGCGGGCGCGGTGCTCGCGCTCACCCCGGTCGCCGCGCTGATGTTCCGCTTCAACAACCCGGACGCGCTGCTCGCCCTGCTCATGACGGTCGCCGTGTACTGCGTGCTGCGCGCCGTGGAGCTCGACCGGGGGGCGGCGCGCTGGCTGGTGTGGGCGGGGGTGGCGCTCGGGTTCGCGTTCCTCGCCAAGACCTTGCAGGCCTTCCTGATCCTGCCGGCGCTCGCGCTGGTGTACGCGGCGTGCGCGCCGGGCGGACCGGGGCGGCGGCTCGGCCGGCTCGGACTGGGCGGGCTCGCGATGCTCGTCTCGGCGGGCTGGTGGGTGGCCGTGGTCGAGCTGTGGCCGGCGGCCTCCCGCCCGTACGTCGGAGGGTCGCAGAACAACAGCTTCCTGGAGCTGACCTTCGGCTACAACGGTCTCGGCCGGCTCAACGGCAACGAGGTCGGCAGCGTGGGCGGCGGTGGCGCCCGCCGTGTGCCCGTCGACCTGCCGGAGGGGGCGGTGCTGGTGGGCCGGGGCGGGGGCGGCTGGGGCGAGACCGGCGTCGGGCGGATGTTCGGTGACGCGGTGGGCGGTCAGATCTCCTGGCTGCTGCCGGCCGCGCTGATCCTGCTGGTCGCCGGGCTCGTGGTGACCCGGCGCGCGGCGCGTACGGACCTGGCCCGTTCGGCGTTCCTCGTCTGGGGCGGCGCGCTGCTGCTGACGACGGCCGTCTTCAGCTTCATGGCCGGCATCTTCCACGAGTACTACACGGTCGCGATGGCCCCGTACCTCGCTGCCCTGATCGGCATGGGCGCGGCGGTGCTGTGGGAGGAGCGGGCCCGGTTCGCGGCCTCGGGGACGCTGGCGGCAACGGTCGCGGTGACGGCGGTGTGGGCCTGGGTGCTGCTCGGCCGTACACCGGACTGGCAGCCGTGGCTGCGCTGGGCGGTGCTGGGCGTGGGCGGCGCGGCGGCGCTCGGGCTGCTGTTCGCGGGCCGGGTGGACCGGCGGATCGGGCTGGTCGCGGCCGGGCTCGGTCTCGCGGCGGGCCTGGCGGGCCCCTTCGCCTACACCCTGGCCACGGTGGCCGCGGGGCACCAGGGCTCGATCGTGACGGCCGGTCCGGCGGGCACGGTCGGTCCGGGCGGTCGCGGCGGCCCGGGCGCCGGCCGGATGTTCGTCGCGTACGCGCCCGGCCAGGACGACGTTCCTGACGGCCGGGCCGGTCAGCCCCCGGCCGACGGCCGGGCCCCGGCGGGCGGTCAGGCCCCCGCTGGTCGGCCCCCGGCAGGCGGTCAGTCCCCCGCGGGCCAGGGCGGAGGCCGGCCCCCCGGTGCCATGGCTCCCGGTGCCGTGGCTCCCGGTGCCATGGCTCCCGGTGAGCGGCGTGGCCTGGGCGGTCTCCTCAACGGCACGCCCGTCGGGGCCGAGGCCCGGCAGGCCCTGCTGGCGGACGCCGACTCCTACACCTGGGTCGCCGCCGCCATCGGAGCCCAGAACGCGGCCGGTTACCAGCTGGCCACCCAGAAGCCGGTCATGGCGATCGGCGGCTTCAACGGCAGCGACCCGTCGCCGACCCTGGCGCGGTTCAAGCAGTACGTGGCAGAGGGGCGGATCCACTACTTCATCGCCCCGGGCGGCGGCTCGGGCGGCGGCTTCGGCGCCGGCGGGAACGGCTCCGCGATCGCGGCGTGGGTCGAGGACACCTTCGAGAAGGTCACCTTCGACAGCACCACGTTTTACGACCTGACCAGCAGGAAGGCCGCCGCGCAGTAGGCCGCCGCGAAAAGTCGCTATACGGCGTACGAGAGCTCCTGTACGGTGTACGAGTCCCGCTCTCGTACACCGTATAGGAGTTGCCCATGACAGCCACCGGCGGCCACCCGCAGCGCTGGCTGATCCTCGGCGTCATCTGCCTCGCCCAGCTCACCGTGCTGCTCGACAACACCGTGCTCAGCGTCGCCATCCCCTCGCTGACCACCGAACTCCACGCGTCCACCAGCGACATCCAGTGGATGATCAACGCCTACTCGCTCGTCCAGTCCGGACTGCTGCTCACCGCGGGCAACGCCGCCGACCGCTACGGCCGCAAGAAGATGCTGGCGATCGGGCTCGCGCTGTTCGGCATCGGCTCGCTCACCGCCGGCCTCGCCGAGTCCAGCGCGCAGCTGATCGCCGCCCGCGCGGGCATGGGCGTCGGCGGCGCGCTGCTCATGACCACGACCCTCGCCGTCGTCATGCAGATCTTCGACGACTCCGAGCGGGTCAAGGCCATCGCGCTCTGGGCCACCGTCGGCTCGCTCGGCTTCGCCGCCGGCCCGCTGATCGGCGGCGCGATCCTCAACCACTTCTGGTGGGGAATGATCTTCCTCATCAACATCCCGGTGGCGCTGATCGGCCTGGTCGCCGTCCTCAAGCTCGTCCCCGAGTCCAAGAACCCGCAGGGAGAGCGCCCCGACCTGCTCGGCGCCCTGCTGTCCACCATCGGCATGACCGCCGCCGTGTACGCGATCATCACCGGCCCCGAGCACGGCTGGACCTCCGCCGAGGTGCTGGTCCCGGCCGCGATCGGCGTCGTCGTCCTGGCCGCGTTCGCCGCGTGGGAGCTGCGCGTCCCGTACCCGATGCTCGACATGCACTTCTTCCGCAACCAGAAGTTCGTCGGCGCGGTCGCCGGCGCCATCCTGGTGATGTTCGGCATGGGCGGCTCGCTGTTCCTGCTCACCCAGCACCTCCAGTTCGTCCTCGGGTACGAGCCGCTGGAGGCGGGTCTGCGGATGGCGCCGCTCGCGCTGACCGTCGTGGCGCTCAACCTCACCGGGGTCGGCCCGCGGATCGTGATGAAGCTCGGCACCCCGCTCACCGTCACCGTCGGCATGACGCTGGTGGCGGCCGGCCTCGGCTCGATCGCCCTGATCGGCGGCGGCACCGACGGCACCTACTGGGGCATGCTGCTCGGCCTGGTGCTCATGGGCACCGGTCTCGCCGTCTCCAACCCGGCCATGGCCAACGCCATCATGAGCGCGATCCCGCCGGAGAAGGCCGGTGTGGGCGCGGGCGTCAACGGCACCCTCGCCGAGTTCGGCAACGGTCTCGGCGTCGCCGTCCTCGGTGCCGTCCTCAACGCCCGGTTCGCCGCGCTCGTCACCGTCACCGCGACCTCGCTGCCCGCCGCCCTCGCCGCGGCCGGAAACGACACCGAGCGGGCGGCGATCTCCGACGCCTTCGCCACCGGGCTCCAGACCAGCCAGCTCGTGGGCGCGATCGCCGTCCTCGCCGGCGGCCTGGTCGCGGCGGCCCTGCTGAAGCGCGCCGAACGCGTCGAACGCGCCGAACGAGCCGAACGAGCCGAACGCGCCGATGCCGCAGGCAAGGCCGCCGAGCCGTCCGATCAGCCGACCGGAGCTGCCTAGCATGGTCGCGAACCACTGACGGACGGAAGGAACGCGATGGTCAAGGCAGCGGATCGGGCCAGGAACCCGGCGCGTTCCAGCGTCTGGCTGGAGAACGGGGACCGCCGGGCCGCCCGCAGCGGGGGCGGCCCGGCCGGGCTCGACCGGGACCGGATCGTCGCGGCGTCGATCCGGATGCTGGACGAGGAGGGCCTGGCCAAGCTCTCCATGCGCAAGCTGGCGACCGAGCTGAACGTCACCGCGATGTCCCTGTACTGGTACGTGGACACCAAGGACGACATCATCGAGTACGCCATCGACACCTGCTACGCCGAGATCGACCTGGCCGAGGTCGACTCCGCCGGCGACTGGCGCGACCGGATCAAGGTGCTCGCCCTGGCCTACCGGCGGATGCTGGTGCGCCACCCGTGGATGTCGCCGTGCGCGGGGCAGTACCTCAACATCGGCCCGCACGCGATCGCCGTCGGCTCCAAGATCCAGGAGGCGGTCCGGGCCAGCGGCCTGCCGCTCGACCGCCAGCCCAGCGCGATGTCGGCCGTCTTCCAGTTCGTCTACGGCTACGGGACCATCGAGTCCCAGTTCCAGCGCCGGGCGAACGAGGCCGGGATGTCGCAGGACGACTTCTACGGGGAGTCCATCAGAGCGTTCCGCGACGACCCGCGGTTCGTGGAGGCGCTGGAACCGATCGCGGAGATCCTCGACGAGCGCGCCTCGCACGGCACCGTCAGCGACATCTGGGACCGCGACTTCGACTACGCGCTCGAGGTCCTGATCGCCGGCATCGAGGTCATGGTCGAGCGGAGCCGTTCCGACCGCCCGGCTGAATGACGGAGCGGCGAGCCGTCCCCTGACCCGCCGCTCCGTACCCGACCCGGCCGCGCCTCCGCTCGAAGCGCGGCCGGGAGTCCTTCCTAGGCGCTCTGCCCGCTCTTCTCGCTCTGCTCGCTCTTCTCGTTCTTCTCCGCAGGCGCCGCGGGTGCCTCGGGGGCCGAGCTGCTCTTCAGCGCGACCTCCTTGATGAAGAGCGTCACCACGAAGGCGAGCAGCGCGAAGGGCGCCGAGTAGAGGAAGACGTCGCCGACGCCGTGCCCGTACGCACTCTCCATGACCGTACGGATCGGGGCCGGCAGCTTGTCCATGTCCGGGATGCCGCCGCCGCCCTGACCCACGGCCCCGGCGGCCTTCGGGCCGAGCTCGGCCAGGCCCTCCTTGACGTAGTCGGTGACCCGGTGGGCCATGACCGCGCCGAGCGCCGAGACGCCGATCGCACCGCCCAGGGAGCGGAAGAAGGTGACGACGGAGGAGGCGGCACCGAGGTCGGAGGGGGCGACCTGGTTCTGGGTGCAGAGCACCAGGTTCTGCATCATCATGCCGAGTCCGAGGCCGAGCACCGCCATGAAGACGGCGATGTGCCAGTACTCCGTGTCGTAACGGATGGTGCCGAGCAGGCCCAGGCCGCCGGTGGCGAGGGCGCCGCCGCTGATCAGCCAGGTCTTCCAGCGGCCGGTCTTGGTGATGATCATGCCGGAGACCGTCGAGGAGACGAACAGGCCGGCGATCATCGGGATGGTGAGGACGCCGGACATCGTCGGCGACTCGTCGCGGGCCAGCTGGAAGTACTGGCTGAAGAAGACCGTGCCGGCGAACATCGCGACGCCCACGAAGAGCGAGGCCAGCGAGGCCAGGGTGATCGTGCGGTTGCGGAAGAGCCGCAGCGGGATGATCGGCTCGGACGCCTTCGACTCGACGAGGACGAAGACCGCGCCGAGGACGATCGAACCGCCCACCATGACGGCGGTCTGCCAGGACAGCCAGTCGTACTTGTCGCCCGCGAAGGTGACCCAGATGAGGAGCAGGGAGACGGCGGCGCTGATGAAGAGGGCGCCGGCCCAGTCGACCTTGACCTGGCGCTTCACGACGGGCAGCTTGAGGGTCTTCTGGAGGACGAGCAGCGCGATGATCGCGAAGGGCACGCCGACGTAGAAGCACCAGCGCCAGCCGAGCCAGTCGGTGTCGGTGATGACGCCGCCGAGCAGCGGGCCGCCGACGGTGGCGACGGCGAAGACCGCGCCGAGGTAGCCGCTGTACCGGCCGCGCTCACGCGGGGCGATCATGGCGGCCAGGATGATCTGGGAGAGGGCGGTCAGACCGCCGACGCCGATGCCCTGGACGACGCGGCAGGCGATGAGCATGCCGGTGTTCTGGGAGAGACCGGCGACCACCGAGCCGGCGACGTAGATGACCAGGGCTATCTGGACGAGCAGCTTCTTGGAGAAGAGGTCGGCCAGCTTGCCCCAGAGCGGGGTGGTCGCCGTCATCGACAGCAGGGCGGCGGTGACGACCCAGGTGTAGGCGGACTGACCACCGCCGAGGTCGGTGATGATCTGGGGGAGGGCGTTCGAGACGATCGTCGAGGACAGGATGGCGACGAACATGCCGAGCAGCAGCCCGGACAGCGCCTCCATGATCTGTCGGTGCGTCATCGGCGGGGCGGCGCCGGGGCCGGCGCTCCCGTGAGGGGTGAGGCCGTCCCGCACACCGGCGTCGGGCGAGGTCGTAGCCATGAACTTCCTTCGTGGTCAAGCGTGATGGGCGTCGAGCGGAGCGGGCGTGAGGCGGGGTGGGCGTCACGCCGGGTGGGCGTCACGCGCAAGAGGCGTGAGGCGGGGTGGGCGTCACGCGGAATTGGCGTGAGGCCGGTGGTCGTCAGGCGGTGCGGGTGTCAGGCGGTGCGGGTGTCAGGCGGTACGGGTGTCAGGCGTGGTGGGCCCGGCAGTCCCCGAAGGAATCGCGGAGGCGGCCGAGCAGTGCGGTGAGCAGGGCGACGTCGTCGTCCGACCACTCCGTGAGGTGGCGGGAGAAGGCGTCGGTGACCCGGCGGTCGAGCTCGCCGAGCATCGCGTACCCCTCGGGAGTGAGCCGCAGGATGCGGGATCGCTTGTCGTCCGGGTCGGGCAGTCGCTCGATCCAGCCGTACTCCACGGTGTGCGCCACGTGGCGACTGCACACCGACATGTCGACGGCCATCAGCTCGGCGAGCCGGCTCGTCCGCATGTCGCCGTGGTGTTTGACCAGGGCGAGCACGGCCGCCGCACCGCCCTGGCAGTGGGCGGGCAGGGCCCGGGAGAGCCCGCGCTTCACGGCGCCGAAGGCGCTCACCGCTCGGGCGAGCTCCTCGTACCGGTTCCGGTTGACCGTCTCCATCGCACACTCCGACATCTTGTTGCTTAGGGCAACGATAGAGATGGATGGTTGCTCCAGGCAAACTAAATCGGTCAAAGCGTGCTAAAGAATCGGCAAAGCGGGTCGGAGGGGGAGGGCGCGTGCAGGTCCGGGGCAGGGCCGGAGGGCGGGGCTTGGGGCCGCCACCCCGACTTCGCTAGGGTCCGGCCCATGGCACACAACCCCCAAGCACCGTACGGCCAGGGCGGCGGTCAGGCCCCCGAGGGCTCCTACGACCCCGCAGGCAGCACCCAGATGTTCCGCGCCTTCGTCGACGAGGGCACCCCGCAGCGGCAGCAGCAGACCGCCGCCGCGACTTCCTCCGGCCCCCGCGTGGGCCTGATCGTCGGCATCGTCGTCGCGATCGCCGTCCTCGCGGGCGTGGCCTGGCTCGCGCTGGGCTGACCACTATCGACCGACCGGCCTTCAGGAGGGCGGTCGGGCCGGAGGCTCCACGGGGGCTTCGGGCCCGGCCGCCCTCTCCGCGTTGTCGCAACCCTCGCCGCGCCGGTGCGCCGGTGCGGCGGTGCGGCGGCGCAGTGGGGGCAAAAGAAAAGGCCGGGAGCCGTATGCGCTCCCCGCCGTACTCAACGTATAGCGCACGGGGGGCCTTGCGGCAAGGCCCCGGTGGTGCCGCACAATCGGCGTCCTTCGCTCGAATCGGGCGAGGGAACCAGCCGAAGGGGGAACCACCGCATGCGCGTGGTGTTGTCGTCGTACGGGTCCCGTGGGGACGTCGAGCCGCTGGCCGCTCTGGCGGTCGTGCTCGGGCGGTCGGGGGCGCGAGTCCGCCTGGTCGCGCCCGAGGACCAGGAGTTCGCCGACCGCCTCGCCGGCGTCGGGGTCGAGATGGTGCCGGTGCGCCTTTCCATCCGCGCGCTGGCGGCAGGGCCGAGGCCGAACTCGGCGGAGGACATGGCCGACCGGGTGGCCGCGCTGGCCGAGGCGCAGTACGAGGCGGTGGCCGAGGCCGCCGAGGGGGCGGACGCCCTCCTGGCGACCGGTCTGTTCCCGGCGGTGACGGGAGCGCGGACGGCCGCCGAGCAGCGGGGCCTGCGCTATGCGTACGTGACCTTCTTCCCCGGGATGCTGCCCTCGCCGCACCACCCGCCGTATCCGCTGCCGGGGCACCCCCTGCCGGAGGGAGTGACGGACAACCGGGTGCTGTGGGACCGGGACGTCGACAGCGTGAACGCCGTCTTCGGCGCGGGACTCACCGCGCTGCGGGCCAAGGTCGGGCTGCCGCCGGTGCCGAGCGTCCGTCATTACGCCATGGGGGAGCGGCCGTTGCTGGCGGCGGACCCGTTCCTCGGTCCGTGGCAGGAGCCGGCGGACCTCGACGTGGCGCAGACCGGTGCGTGGTTCGTGCCGGACGAGCGGCCGCTGCCGGAGGAGCTGGAAGCCTTCCTGAAGGACGGGGAGCCGCCGGTGTACGTGGGCTTCGGCAGCATGGGCATGCAGGGCTCGACGGAACCGGCCCGGGCGGCCATCGAGGCGGTACGCGCCCACGGGCGTCGGGTCCTCGTGTCGCGGGGCTGGGCGGACCTGGGCCTGATCGACGACCAGGACGACTGCATGGCGGTCGGGGAGGCGAACCACCAGCGGCTCTTCCCGAGGGTGGCCGCCGTCATTCACCACGGCGGCGCGGGCACGACCACGACGGCGGCGCGGGCGGGAGTGCCGCAGGTGCTGGTCCCGCAGATCGTCGACCAGCCGTACTGGGCGGCGCGGGTGGCCGAACTCGGCATCGGCGCGGCGCACGACGGCCCGGCGCCGACCTACGCGTCGCTGGCCGCGGCCCTGTCGACGGCCCTGGCCCCGGAGACCGGCGCGGCGGCGAGGGCGGCGGCGGGCAAGGTGCGCACGGACGGGGCGGAGCGGACGGCGAAGCTGCTGGTGGAGGGGTTCGGGGAGCGGGCGTAGGGGGGTGGTGGCCGGGGTGCGGGTCTTGGGTGGTCGGGGTGGGCGTTGCTGGTGGGCTTCTGGATCGGCCGCCCTCTCTCCGAGTGTGGCCCCCTCCACCGACCCCTCAAGGGCGCTCCCTTCGGTCGCGTCGCTGCGCGATTGCGCTTCGCTCCACCCTTGACCGGCCGGCTCCGGGGTCCTTTTCACACTCGGAGGGCGGCCGGGGGGCGTGGCCACGCGGGCAGGCCGGGTATCGGCCGGGCGCCGTGGGCGGGTGGCGCGTTGGTGGGTGGGGGCCGGGTTTGTGGCGGGGGTGGGGGAGGCCGCTCCCCTCGTGGGGGGTGCGCGGCCGTGGAATGGGGTGCCCAATGTCGGTTCGGCGGCGAGCGGTAGTCGGTCGGCTGGGATTCAAGCCCCGCTGGTCACTGTGTGTGGGTGGGGAGGGTGGTCGGGGGCGGCCCGTCGGTGCAAACTGCCCTCTCGCGGGCTGTGATGTGACGGGGCAGGACTCCTGTGACGGGAGATGCGCTTCGGCTGTCTCGGCAAGGGAGTTTGCACCGCTAGGGCGGGGAGACCCGGGCAGGGTCTGGGCCCGAGGGATGCCTGTGCACCGAAGATCGAGTGCGGTCGACTCGGCTCGCTCGAGCTTCAGTTAGTGACCGGCTCGCGGCGATCGGTCATGTGCGCGCCAGGCTCGCCCGAGCGGCGATCATGAAGGCATTCTTGTGCTCTTCCAGGTGCTCGTTGATCTGCACATCCCCGATCTCGCGCCAGACCGCCTGGTTGAGCGCGTGTCCGTAAGCACGAGCGGGGGCCTCCAGGGCCGGGTCACAGAGCAGGGCGACCGCGCGGTCAGCCGTCCAAAGCTTGGTCATGACCTCTTGCGCCCCGGTCATCCAGCCGTCCTCGTCGGCACCCCAAACTTCCGGGCGAGCGTAGGCGGCCCGCTCGGCCAGCTGAGCACAGGCAAGAAACTCCTGGATGGCCTGCACCTGCTCGGCCCGGCGCGCATCGGCCGTCGCAGCCGACTGCCGCCTCTCCTCGGCCTCATCGGCCGACCGCTGGGCGGCACGCTGGGTGAACGCCGTCAGCGCCCCGCCAAGCACCACACCCGCGAGCGAGAACATCGATCCCCACAGTTCCCCCGCCATGCCAACTCTTCCTCTATGACCGGTCCCTGAGCATCAGGGCGCACGTCTTCTCGCCAGGAATGCCTGGGTCGACAAGCCTAGGCTGTTCGAATCTGCGAGACCCAGGGGCTGCCGAAGTGGTGGACACCTGCTGTCGGAACTCGCGAACAAACCAGCCACCCGACTCCACGCCCGCGCACCCCCCCCACGGCGGGAAAGGTCCTCCCTCTCCCCTGCCACTAGCCGAGCCCCCACCCACCAACGTGCCACTGGCCCGCGGCGCCCGGCCGATACCCGGCCCCCTTGCGTGGCCACGCCCCCCGGCCGCCCTCCGAGTGTGTAAAGGACCCCGGAGCCGGGCGGTCAAGGGTGAAGCGAAGCGCAATCGTGCAGCGACGCGACCGAAGGGAGCGCCCTTGAGGGGCCGGCGGAGGGGGCCACACTCGGAGAGAGGGCGGCCGATCCAGAAGCGCACCCGCAACGGACACCCCGAGCACCCAAGACCCGCACCCCGACCACGCCGAAGGAAGAAGTTCGCGCGTTCGTCGTGGAGCTGCTCGCCGCGTACGGCGTTCCCCGCGCCTGGGGCACTGGCTCGGCGCCGCCTAGCTGGCCGGCGCGGTCGGTCTCCTATCCCGGTGCGCCGTCCCGGCGATGGGGATTGTCGTAGCGAGCGGTCGCCGTCCTCGCCCTGGTGTGTACGGGCGGAGTGTTCACAGGCTGTGGACGAACGTCTCCCACACCGACCGCTCGAAGACGACGGCAGGCCCCTCCGGGGCCTTGCTGTCACGTACGGGGACGAGGCCGGGGAACCCGGGGGCGACTTCGAGGCAGTTTCCGCCGTCGCTGTCGCTGTAGCTGCTCTTGATCCAGATCGCCGCGCTGAGCTGGTGCCTCTGCATACTGCTCGAACCCCTTCATCGCCTCGCTGATCAGGGTCGCGGACGCCTGGGCTGACAGAGCGTCCGCCCTGAGCACATCATAGGTCTGGCCATAACGAGCAAGAGCGGCTGGATCATCGTAGAAATGGCCGCTGGTCAGCGATTCCGCGTAGAGCCAGTCCGTGCCGTCTGGCAGGGTGATCAACGACAACGACGTTTTGGGACGGATGAGTTCGGTCGGCCCGGCCGGCGCGACTTGGATGCGGATGTTGGAATACCGACCCACGTCCAGTAGGTGCGCACACTGGTCCCGCATCACCTCGGCGCCTCCGACCACGTTCCGCAGACAGCTTTCGTCGAGCACAACCACGTACAGCGGCCCGCTTTTCGCGAGGAACCTCTGCTGGCGGCTCAGGCGAGCCTTGACGCGCTCCTCCAACTCGTCGCCTTCGGCGACTCGCGAGAAGATCGCACGCGCGTACTCCGGCGTCTGCAACAACCCCGGCACCACCTGCGTCTGGTACTCCCGTAACGCCACCGCCTCCGCGTCCATCTCCGCCCTGCGCTCGAACCAGTCCGGATGCTGCACCTCCGGGTACCAGTCGATCCGCCGCCACAGCCGCAGCAGCACCCCGCCCGTCCCCAGCGCCTCGTCGCACGCCCTCGCGAAGGGCTCCGCCGGCACCCGCTTCGCCGCCTCCACCCGGGCCACCTGCGAGCGGTCGCAGGGGATCAGGCGGGCCAGGCCCTCCTGCGTGAGGCCCGCTGACTCGCGGTAGTGCCGCAGGAGTTCGCCGAAGACCTCCGCCGTCGTGGCGGCGGCCTCGCTCGCCGTCGCGCTCCTCCTGGTCACTCCGAACCCCCTTGTGACAGCAGCCCTTGGCACGCGGTGGGCGTTGTGGCCGCCCCTCCCATTGAGCAACGCTGGAAGCACAGAGAGTAATCGCCCGATCGGGTGAGCGTGGGAGGAACAGCGGATGGCAGGGCACAGGAAGCGCGGCACGGAGGCGGGGTTGCGGCCCGGGGCGTACCTGTACGACCCGGGGGCGGGAAGGGTCGGGGAGTACCGGGGGCAGGCCGGGCCGTACGCGATGCTGCGGCCGCTCGGTGGGGGGCGGGAGTGGCAGGCCGACCCTGAGAAGGTGCGGCCCGCGACCCCGGCCGAGCGGCTGAGTGCCGGCGTGCGGGCGGCGAACGAGCGCACCGAGGTCGCGTACGACCTGAGCCGGCCGCCCGTGCCCGTACCGCACTGCGTCGAGTGCGCCGAGCTCGCCGGCTCCCGGGCGGCGGCCCGCGCCCGTTTCGACTGGAGTGCCGAGACGGACGCGAACGTCCTGCTGCGTCGCCATCAGGCCGATGTCCACCAGGACGAGCGGCAGTGAACGGCCGGGCGGGGTGCCGGCGGAAGGGCCGTGAGGGTGAACGGGCCGGTGCGCGCCGTCTCTCCCCCCAGCGCGTACAGGTACCGGAGAGGTGTCCGCCGTCAGGAGGGTAGGGAGACGATCTGCCAGGCGACCATGCCCATGGCTCCGGAAGCCGCGGTGACATCGATCGGCACGTGCGCGGGAGCGTTCTCGACGCGTTGGGATGCCGGTACTCCGTCACACGGCACGGAGTGGGGTGCCTTGTCGGCGATGACGACCTTGACGGCCCCGGCCCCGACGCAGGCCACGGAGACTGTGTAGGTCTTTCCCTTCTCCAGAGCGGAGCGGTGGTGCACGCCGTCCGCGACCCTCTCCAGGCCGGACTCCACGAATTCCGGGTCATCGGGCGAGACGGTCTCCAGGGCGGCCCTGGCCCGTTCGCCCTGCGCTTCCTCGTCGTCCCCCGCGGGTGCCCGCGTCCCTGTCGGCTTCGTGGTCGCCGATCCCGAGAGAGTGGTCGTCGGTGTCGTGGTGTCACGGCAGCCGCTCGCCAGGAGAGAGGCGAGGGCCATGACCGCGGCCGCGGTCACCGTCCTGCGAAGTGGTGCCGTCATGAGTTCGCCCAGCGGATCGCGAGCGCATACCGGGACCACGGTCCCCCGTTTACTGTGGAACGCACCATTTCCCCCACACCGCATTCTGTTGGTGGCGCTCCTGAGGTCAGTGAGGTGCGCCTGTGCGACGACCGTATCCCTCTTCGGTGCCTGTGCGGCCCGGTGCCGGGCTGCTGATCCGCACCCTCGGCCCCGCTCTCGTTCCTCCGCTCACCGCCACTGCGCGGTGACCTTCCGGGTGTCGACGCGCATGCCGAGCGGCACCCTCCAGGAATCGACGCAGACGGTGTACGTATGCGTCCTGGTCGCTCCGGCGGCGAGCGGGGCGGGCAGGGGCTGACTGGAGTGGACGGTGGCCCAGTGCACGCCGAGGGCGCCGATGACGTGGGTGGCGAAGGCGACCGTGCCCGAACGGACCGCTGTGCCGCCGGCGTTGCGGAAGGTCACAGTGACGTTCTCGCACCAGCGCCGGTCGGTGTCGGTGAGCACCGGGGCGGAGAGGGTGAGTGCGGCCGGCGTCGGCGGGCTCGGGGTGGCCGGGGGCGGTGTGGTCGTCGAGGGGCGCGGGGCCGGCGGGGTCGTGGTGGGCCGGGTCGGGGTTGCCGGGCCGGTCGGGTCGCCGGGTCTTTCCGGGGTACGGGGCGGGGCCGTGGCGCCCGGTACGGCCGGCGGGGCCGTGGCCGTACCCCCGCCGGGACCGCCGGGACCGCCGGAGGAGCCGAGGCCGGGGCCTTCGGCGCGGGCCGCTCCCGGGGCCGTGTCGCTCGTGCTCGGCCGTGGCGACGGGCGGGAGGTGCTGGAGGTGAGTCCGGGGCTCGTGGGGTCCAGCGGGACCAGGGTGACCGATCCGGAGGGCGGTACGGCGCCCTTCTGCCCGGCGCCGGTGCCGACCGCCGCGTACCCGCCTCCGTCGTCACCGGCTCCGCACGCGGTCAGCGCCCCGCCGAGGCAGAGCGCGACCATCATGAGTCCGGGTCGCTTCCTTCGCCGCATGGACATGGCCGTCAGTGTGGCTGACGGAAAGTCAGCGAGGAAGCGAAATGGAGCAACTCGGTTTGGGCGACGCCCGGTCAGTCCGCGATCAGGCCCTCACGGAGCTGGGCCAGAGTGCGGGTGAGCAGGCGGGAGACGTGCATCTGGGAGATGCCGACCTCCTCGCCGATCTGGGACTGGGTCATGTTCGCGAAGAAGCGGAGCATGATGATCTGCCGTTCGCGGGGCGGGAGTTTGGCGAGCAGCGGCTTGAGCGACTCGCGGTACTCGACGCCTTCCAGGGCCGCGTCCTCGTAGCCGAGCCGGTCGGCGAGGGATCCCTCGCCGCCGTCGTCCTCGGGGGACGGGGAGTCGAGGGAGGAGGCGGTGTAGGCGTTGCCGACGGCGAGACCGTCGACCACGTCCTCCTCCGACACCCCGAGCACGGCGGCGAGTTCGGGCACGGTGGGGGAGCGGTCGAGCTTCTGGGCGAGGTCGTCGCTGGCCTTGGTGAGGGCGAGGCGGAGCTCCTGGAGGCGGCGCGGGACGCGCACGGACCAGGAGGTGTCGCGGAAGAAGCGCTTGATCTCGCCGACGACGGTCGGCATGGCGAACGTCGGGAATTCCACGCCCCGTTCGCAGTCGAAGCGGTCGATCGCCTTGATCAGGCCGATGGTGCCGACCTGGACGATGTCCTCCATCGGCTCGTTGCGGGAGCGGAAGCGGGCCGCCGCGTAGCGCACGAGGGGGAGGTTGAGCTCGATGAGGGTGTCGCGGACGTAGGTCCGCTCCGGGCTGTCGGCGGCGGCGCCCTCGTCGTCGAGGGCGCGCAGGCGCAGGAACAGGGAGCGGGAGAGGGTGCGGGTGTCGAGGGCCTCGGGGGCGACGGCCGGCGGGGCGGTGAGCGTCTCGTCGTGGCCGGTGTCCGGTGCGGCGGTGCCGGCCGCCGGAGCCGGGGGGCGTCGCCGTCGCCGTGCCGTGCGGGACGTCGGCGGTCTCCGCGGCGGTCGGCGCCGTCGTCTGCGTGGGCATGGGCGTGAGCGTGAGCACCTTCGAGCTGCCCTGATCTGCGGACATGCCACCCCCTTGAGGTCGCGGACGGTCGTGGCGGCCACGACCATCTGAGGAACGCAGCCTCCACCTGAATACCGGCAGCGGGGCTGCGGCAAACGCGCTCTCAGCAGAATGTCACATGTCGGCAACACGCTGTAGTGACTTGTCGACACGGCGGGGGTGCATATCCGCAGGAAACAAGGGGTGTACGGCATATGCGGCGGCGGAAAACTGCTCCGAACCGGTCTACCCGTTCTGGTTACGCCTCGATCTTGTTTGCGGATCTCAAGCGGGCGAAGCTACGGGCGAGGAGCCTTGACACGTGCATCTGGGAGACCCCGAGCTCCTGGCTGATCTGGGACTGGGTCAGGTTGCTGTAGTAGCGCAGCATCAGGATGCGCTGCTCGCGTTCGGGGAGCTGGACGAGCAGGTGGCGTACGAGATCGCGGTGCTCGACCCCGGCGAGCGCGGGGTCCTCGTAGCCGAGCCGGTCGAGCAGGCCGGGCAGTCCGTCGCCCTCCTGGGCCGCCTCCAGGGAGGTGGCGTGGTAGGAGCGGCCGGCCTCGATGCAGGCGAGCACCTCGTCCTCGCCGATCTTGAGGCGTTCGGCGATCTCGGCGGTGGTGGGGGAGCGGCCGTGGGCGGTGGTGAGGTCCTCGGTGGCGCCGTTGACCTGCACCCACAGCTCGTGGAGGCGGCGGGGGACGTGCACGGTGCGGACGTTGTCGCGGAAGTAGCGCTTGATCTCGCCGACGACGGTGGGCATGGCGAAGGTGGGGAACTGCACGCCCCGGTCGGGGTCGAAGCGGTCGATGGCGTTGATCAGGCCGATGGTGCCGACCTGGACCACGTCCTCCATCGGCTCGTTGCGGCTGCGGAAGCGGGCGGCGGCGTAGCGGACGAGGGGGAGGTTGGCCTCGATCAGGGCGCTGCGGACGCGGTGGTGTTCGGGGGTGCCCGGTTGCAGGTTCTTGAGCTGCCCGAAGAGCACCTGGGTGAGGGCCCGGGTGTCGGCGCCCCGGGTGCTCTGGGGTCGGGTGCGGGGGGCGTCCGGGGTGGTCCCGGACTCGTTCTGGGGCGGGACCTGAGGCGCTGTACTGGCCGGCACGTTCACGCCACCCCTTCACGTCAACTTCGGTCGACTCATCCGTCAAAAGCGGTCATAGCATCACAAGACATGTCCACTGTGTGCAAGCACCGCATAACTACGTGTTGAACGGGGAATCTGGGCTCCGGAGCCCTGCGACAAAACCCCGGGGCCCGCGCCTTCACGGCGTGGGCCCCGGGGAAGCGGGGAGACGGTCCGGCGTGCTCCGGTGCCGTCCTCGGCTCTGGAAGGGGTCGGGGTCAGCCCTGGAACTCGTAGTCGGCGATCACCCACGTGGCGAACTCCCGCCACTGGGCGACACCCGCCTGGTGGGCCGGGTGGTCCAGGTAGCGCTGGAGCGCTTCCTTGTCCTCGACGGCCGAGTTGATGGCGAAGTCGTACGCGATCGGCCGGTCCGTGATGTTCCAGTCGCACTCCCAGAACCGCAGCTCCGGGATCTGCCCGCCGAGGGCGCGGAAGGCCGCCACGCCGGCGACCACGCGGGGGTCGTCGCGCCGGACGCCGTCGTTGAGCTTGAAGAGGACCAGATGGCGGATCACGGCGGTACTCCTGGAAGTCCTGGGTCGTCCCGGGTGCGTGAGGCGCGTGGGGTGCCTTCGCCCTAGTTGACGAGTTCGGTCATGAACTGGCCGACGCCTTGAGCGGCGCTCGATATGCCCTCGAACCCTACCTGGACGAGGTCCGCCGCCCGGGCGGGGGACGTGATGATCGTGTACAGCACAAAGACCACGACCGCGTAGAGCGCGATCTTCTTCGCCTGTGCCATGCCTCTGCCCTCCCCGGCCCTCCCCGGCCTCCCCGGGCCCTGACTGGTCGCGTGAGTCTAACCGAGCCTTTATGGACCAAGGGCCCGGCGATCGAGGTCTTTTGCCGCCCCGGGGGAGGGGGTCGGGCGAGCAGGATGGACGGCGAGCCCAGCGGACCTGGCAGGAGTCCGCCGGGCTGTGGGACCGGCCCTCACTGCGGGGTCCGCGCCGCGAGCTTCCCCCTGACCGCGGCGCAGGACTGGCGGGACCGGTCCTCATCGGGGGGAGCGGCTTGTCCCCCCGATGCCGCTCCCCCCGCTCCCCGCCCAGGCTCCTTGCCCGAGCTCCTCGCCCCAGCCTCTTGTTCAAGCCCCTTGTTCAAGCCCCTTGTTCAACTCGCCCTCCGCGAGGGCATGAAAAAACCTCCCCGAACCGCGTTTCCGCAGTTCGGGGAGGTTTTCTGGCGGTAGCGGAGGGATTTGAACCCTCGGTGAGTTTCCCCACACTCGCTTTCGAGGCGAGCTCCTTCGGCCGCTCGGACACGCTACCGAGAGAGAGCTTAGCCCAAAGGTGCCCGTGGACTGAAATCCATAGGTCGCCGCAGGTGGGAGGCGGCTCAGCGGTCCCGGAAGAAGCGGGTCAACTGCGCCGAGCACTCCGCCTCCAGGACCCCGTGGATCACCTCGGGCCGGTGGTTGAGCCGCCGGTCCCTGACGAGGTCCCACAGCGAGCCGGTCGCGCCGGCCTTCTCGTCGAAGGCGCCGAACACCACCCGTTCGACCCGCGCCTGCACGAGCGCGCCCGCGCACATCACGCAGGGCTCCAGGGTCACCACGAGCGTGCAGCCGGTCAGCCGCCACTCGCCGGTCGCCGCGGCGGCCCGGCGCAGCGCGAGCACCTCGGCGTGGGCGGTGGGGTCGCCGGTGGCCTCCCGCTCGTTGTGGCCGCGGGCGAGGACCGTGCCGTCCGGGCCGAGCACGACCGCGCCGACCGGTACGTCACCGGCCAGCGCGGCCCGCTCCGCCTCGGCGAGGGCGAGCCGCATCGGGTCCCGCCAGGGATCCCGTACGGGGTCGGCCTCCCCGGCGGGGTGGGTCTCCCGTACGGGCTCGGTGTCCCCGGCGGGGTGGGTCTCCCGTAGGGGCTCGGTGTCCCCGGCGGGGTGGGCGTCCCCTACGGGCTCGGCTTCCCTTAGGGGATCGGGGCCCCCTAGGGGACCGGGGCCCCCTACGGGCTCGGCTTCCCTCACGGGGCCGGGGGCGGAATCGGGGGTGGGACCGGACGCGTCCGGTCCCCGTACGGCGTGGGGCACTAGCGCACGGTCTCCAGGATGTCCGAGGCGCCGATCGCGTCCGCGATCTCCCCGAGGGCGTCGGCGTCGGCCTCCAGGGAGAGGAGCTGCCGCTCGGTCAGACCGAGGTCGGACAGGACCTTCCCGTCACCGAGCGGACCCGCCGGGGCGATGCCGGTCGTGGCCACGACGTCGTCCTCGTCCTCCTCCGTCTCCGGCTCGCCGTCCTCGGTGCCGTCGAGGTCGACCAGTTCGTCCAGGTCGCCGACCGGGTCGTCGTCACCGAGGAGCTCGGAGGTGAGGATCTCCCCGTACGAGGAACGCGACGCGGCGGCCGCGTTCGAGACGAAGATCCGGGGGTCGTCCTCACCGTCGACGCGGACGATGCCGAACCACTCCTCCTCCTGCTCGATGAAGACGATCACCGTGTCCCCGTCGTCGGCTGCGGACTCGCGGGCCAGATCGGCCAGGTCCGCCAGCGTCTCCACGTTGTCGAGCTCTGTATCTCTCGCTTCCCACCCGTCTTCGGTGCGCGCGAGCAGTGCGGCGAAGTACACCTGACTCTCCCACTGATCAGAGGTGTGATGATCCGGCGGCGCGCTCCTGATGCCCCGCCCAATCGGCATCGTGACAGAAACCCGGGCCTCAGGAGAGGTCTTCGGCTCTTGCGTCGTGCATCAGTCTGAACGACACCGCGATCGGGCGGGCGTGCGACCCCGGCGCACGGAGGGGGCGCACGGCCGGCGGGGCCCGCAGGCCATCGGGCGTCCGGCGCGGGTCACCCCGAGGGGCCCGGAGGGGTCACCTCGGGGTCACCACCGGAAGGTCCGCATGCGCATCGCCTGCCGCATCCGGGCCGCCCGGGCGCGCCGCGGCTGTACGCGGTCGCGCAGCGCCTTCGCCTCGTTCAGCTCGCGCAGGAACTGGGCGCGGCGCCTGCGGCGCTCCGCGTCGGTCTCCTGCTCCTCGTGGCCCTGGCGGGGCGCCTCGGTCTTCGAGGCCGCCTCACCGGGCGTTTCGTCCAGGTCGTCGGGCATAGGCCACACCACCCCATGACTGGGTCCCTGTGTCCCCACCTTCCCCCCGCGGCCCGGGTTGACGCCAGTCCCGGCCATGGTCCCGGTTACTGTGGGGGCATGCGTCTCCACGTCGTCGATCACCCGCTGGTCGCCCACAAGCTCACCACGCTGCGCGACAAGCGCACGGACTCCCCGACCTTCCGCCGGCTCGCCGACGAACTGGTCACCCTCCTCGCCTACGAGGCGACCCGGGACGTGCGCACCGAGCAGGTCGACATCGAGACCCCCGTCACGCCGACGACCGGCGTGAAGCTCTCGCACCCGCGTCCGCTGGTCGTCCCGATCCTGCGGGCGGGCCTCGGCATGCTCGACGGCATGGTGCGGCTTCTGCCGACCGCCGAGGTCGGCTTCCTCGGCATGATCCGCAACGAGGAGACGCTGGAGGCGTCGACCTACGCCACGCGGATGCCGGAGGACCTGTCCGGCCGCCAGGTGTACGTCCTCGACCCGATGCTGGCGACCGGCGGCACGCTGGTGGCGGCCATCCAGGAGCTGATCAAGCGCGGTGCGGACGACGTGACCGCGGTCGTGCTGCTCGCCGCCCCGGAGGGCGTCGAGGTCATGGAGCGCGACCTCGCGGGCGCGCCGGTGACGGTCGTGACCGCCTCGGTCGACGAGCGGCTCAACGAGAACGGCTACATCGTCCCGGGCCTCGGCGACGCGGGCGACCGCATGTACGGGACGGCCGAGTAGCCGTCCCGTACGGGCTGCGCGATCCGGGCCGCCCCGTAAGGCCCGTAAGGGGGCGGCCGGGCGCAGCGAACGTTTCAGCAGCGGGCCGGAGCCGGCTTGGGCTTGTTGAGCGCGAGCAGCGCCGCGTCCGCCGCCGCCTTCGGGTCGAGGTTCTTGAAGGCCGTACCGATGATCAGGTCGACGTCCGCCGTGGTGCGGGCGTCGACCTTCGTCGTGGCGGCCTTCAGCTGTGTGCCGAGCACGGAGAAGGCGCCCTTGGAGGCGTTCGGCGCGCCGAGCAGGAGGGCGGCGCCGGGGACCTTCTTGTCGTAGGCGGCGGGGGCGTTGCCCACCTTGCCGATGGCGAAGCCGCGCTTCTTCAGCTCGTCCGCGGTCGACTTCGCAAGACCGCTGCGCGGGGTCGCGTTGTAGACGTTGACCGTGATCTGGGCGGGTTTGGGGAGGGCGGCGGGCTGGGCCGTCGCCTTGGGCGCAGGCTTGCAGTCGCCGCGGCCGGCGGCCGTGGTGGTCTTCTTCCCGTCGCCGCCGGAGAAGACGTCGACGAGTTGGAGCGTCCCCCACCCGGCTGCGCCGAGCACGAGCACGGCGGCCGCGGCCCCGAGGACGATCCTGCGCCGGCGGTGGGGGCGGCGCATGCGCGGGTAGACATCCCCCGTGATGCGGTACTTTCCGCCCATTCCGGGGGGAGTGAGCATGCTCATGAGCGCAGCGTAATGCCGCCCGTGGAGGAGCACTACTTGATGATCATGTGATCGCGTCCGGATGGGCGCGAAGTGGCTCCGAAAGGGTCAGCGGAGCGGAGCGGAGGGGAGGGGAGGGGAGGGCCGAGGGCGGGCGGGCCCGCGGGTGGGCAGGCGACGCGGCCGCAGGTGTGCAGGCGGCGCGGCCGCGGGTCCGCGGGGCGCGCGGCGTCGGGCCCGCCGGGGGCCGGGCCGCCCGGCCGGAGGTCAGTCGAGTTCCAGCACCCGGGCGTGCAGCACCTGTCGCTGCTGGAGTGCGGCGCGGACCGCGCGGTGCAGTCCGTCCTCCAGGTAGAGATCGCCCTGCCACTTCACGACGTGCGCGAAGAGGTCGCCGTAGAAGGTCGAGTCCTCGGCGAGCAGCGTCTCCAGGTCCAGCTGGCCCTTGGTGGTCACCAGCTGATCGAGGCGGACCGGGCGCGGTGCCACGTCCGCCCACTGCCGGGTGCTTTCCCGGCCGTGGTCGGGATACGGCCGGCCGTTTCCGATGCGCTTGAAGATCACACGGAGAGCCTACCGGGCGAGCGGCTCCCGGCGCAGCCACGCGGACCCGGTGCAATGCTGGGTCAAACCATATGCAACCGGGACAGAGGTCCGCCATGAGCGTGAGCGATCAGCCCTCCACCAGCCCCTCGGCCGGTCCCCCGCGGCCCTGGGCGGAGATCGCGTCGGGATACGCCTTCGAGGGACCGGCACTCGATCTGGGGGCCGTGCTCTGGGACGGCGACTGTCACCCGGACGCGCGCGTCCGCGTCCCGCTGGCCGTGTTCAACCGGCACGGTCTCGTCGCCGGGGCGACCGGCACCGGAAAGACCAAGACGCTGCAGCTGATCGCCGAGCAGCTGTCCGCGCGCGGCGTGCCGGTCTTCCTCGCCGACATCAAGGGCGATCTCTCCGGGATCTCCGCCCCGGGCGAGGACGGCGAGAAGGTCCGCGAGCGGGCCGCGCAGGTCGGGCAGGAGTGGACGGCGGCCGGGTTCCCGTGCGAGTTCTACGCGCTCGGCGGGACGGAGGCGGGGGCGGGATCCGAAGCAGGGGAAGGGGCAGGGGCAGCGGCAGGGGCCGGCTCAGGCGGGACAAGGGCCGGTGGGGCCGGCACCGGTTCCGGCATCCCCGTCCGCGCCACCGTCACCAGCTTCGGCCCGCTGCTGCTGTCCAAGGTGCTCCGGCTCAACCGGACCCAGGAGCAGTCGCTCGGCCTGATCTTCCACTACGCGGACGCCAAGGGCCTGGAGCTGGTCGACCTGAAGGACCTGCGGGCGGTGGTGGCCTTCCTCGTCTCCGACCTCGGCAAGGCCGAGCTGAAGGGGATCGGCGGGCTGTCGACGGCGACGGCCGGGGTGATCCTCCGGGCGATCACCGCGCTGGAGCAACAGGGCGCGGGCGGCTTCTTCGGGGAGCCGGAGTTCGACACGGCCGACCTGCTGCGCACGGCCGGCGACGGCCGGGGCGTCGTCTCCGTACTGGAGCTGCCGGCCGTACAGGACAAGCCGCAGCTGTTCTCCACCTTCCTGATGTGGCTGCTGGCGGATCTGTACGGCGACCTGCCGGAGGTCGGCGACCTGGAGAAGCCGAAACTGGTCTTCTTCTTCGACGAGGCGCACCTGCTCTTCAACGGGGCGTCGCAGGCGTTCCTGGAGTCGGTCACCCAGACGGTGCGGCTCATCCGTTCCAAGGGCGTCGGGATCTTCTTCGTGACGCAGACCCCCAAGGACGTGCCGTCGGACGTGCTCGCGCAGCTCGGCAACCGGGTCCAGCACGCACTGCGGGCGTTCACGCCGGACGACGCCAAGGCGCTGAAGGCGACCGTACGGACCTTCCCGAAGTCGGCGTACGACCTGGAGGAGGTGCTGACCGGGCTCGGCACGGGCGAGGCGGTGGTCACCGTCCTGAGCGAGAAGGGCGCGCCGACACCGGTGGCGGCGACCCGGCTGCGGGCGCCGCAGTCGCTGATGGCTCCGGTACCGGCGGCCGCTCTGGAGGCGGCGGTGCAGGGTTCGCCGCTGTACGGGCGGTACGCGGAGGTGGTGGACCGCGAGTCGGCGTACGAGCGGCTGACGGCCGAGCAGCGGGCGGCGGAGGAGGCGGCCGAGAGGGCTGCGGCCGAGGAGGCGGCCGAGAGGGCGGCGGAGAAGGGCGCGACGGAGGGCGCGACGGAGGGCGCGACGGAGGGCGGGACGGAGGGCGGGACGGAGCGGGCCTCCGGCAGGGACGGGACGAGGGCTCCTCGTCGGAAGGAGGAGCCCTCGCTCGTCGAACAGGTCGTGGGAAGCGGCCTGTTCAAGTCCCTCGCACGGTCGGTCGGCACCCAACTGGGCCGGGAGATCTCCCGCTCGGTCTTCGGGACGGCCCGCCGCGGGCGCAGGCGCTGACGCCGGCCGGCCGCTTGCTCGTCACCCGGCCTCCCGGCGGTTGCGCGTTACTCGGTGACCTCGTGGTGGTCCTCGTGCAGACCGCCGCCGCTGCCCGCGTCACCGGTGGTGGGGACGGACACGACGGGCTTCTTCAGGGAGCTGATGTCGTGGGCGTAGGTGCCGACGGCGTTGGCGATGACGTCGATGTTGATGTCGAACGCGGTCATGTTGATGTTGTCGATGTCGTCGCCCTTGGCGTGGTAGTTCACGTCGTACGCGACCCCCGCCTGCCCGCCGAACTTCTGCGCCTGGCCCGCGGTCTTGATGCCCTCGGCGCCGGTGAAGGTGCCGCCGGAGGGGATGCCGACCTCGATGAACGGGCCGTAGTCGGAGCGGCCGGTGAAGTCGGTGCCCTCGTGCGGGGTTCCGCGGCGGTCGAGGAAGTCGTTGATGTCGCGCTCCAGCTGGGCGGAGCCCTCGGGGCCGGCGCCCGCGCCGACGCCGTCGGAGTTGTCGCCGTCGTAGACGAAGAGCCCGTAGTTCGGCGAGGCGATCATGTCGAAGTTCAGGTAGAGCTTGATCTCCTTCTTGCCGAGCTCGGAGAGGGTGTTGACGTAGTGCTCGGAGCCGAGCAGGCCGTTCTCCTCGGCGGACCACCAGGCGAAGCGGACCTTGTTGCGGACCTTGTCCTTCGACTGGGCGAGCTCCAGGGCGGCCTGGAGGAGGCCGGCGGAGCCGGAGCCGTTGTCGTTGATGCCGGGGCCGGCGGTGACGGAGTCGAGGTGGGAGCCGAGCACCACGGTGTTGGCGGCGTTGCCGCCCTTGGTCTCGGCGATGACGTTGTTGGTGGAGCGCTTCTCCTGGAGCTGGCGGATCTCGAAGGAGAGGTTCACCGGGCCCTTGGCGAGGTCGGCGGCGAGCTTCTCGCCCTCGGCCTGCGTGATGCCGCCGGTCGGGATCTTTCCGGCGGCCGGGTCGCCCAGGGTGCCGGAGAGGACGCCGTCGGTGTTGTTGTAGACGATGGCGCCGACCGCGCCGGCCGCGGCCGCGGTCTCCTGCTTGACGGCGAAGGCGCAGCCGCCGCGCTTGATGAGGGCGATCTTGCCGGTGAAGGTGCCGGAGGCGTAGTCGCCCGGCTCGCAGCCCGTGGTGCCGTCGGCGTCGACCGGGACGGCGGCGAGGTCGGCCTTGATGCCGCCGACCGGGGTGGACTTGGTGTAGGTCATCGCCCGGATCGGCAGATCGCGCGGGGCGGGGGAGAGGACGGCGGCCTTCTCGGCGAGCGTCTCGGTGTAGAGGAACTCGAACTTCTGGTACGTGACGGCGTAGCCGGCCTTCTTGAGCTGCGCGTACACGTACGCGGCCGAGGCGTCGTGGCCGAGGGAGCCGGCGGCGCGGTGGCCACCGGCCGAGTCGGCTATCGCCTGGAACTTCTGCAGGTGCTTGTAGGCGTCCTGGGCGGACGTCTCGCGGACCAGCTTCCTCGCCAGTTTGGCGGCGTCGCGGGCCGGTGCGGCCCCCGGGTCGGGGGTGGCGGTGGCGGGCGCGGCGAGCACCAGCGGGGTGGCGAGTGCGGCGGCGGCCAGAACGGCGGCGGCTCTGCGCTGGGATGCGTTCACAGAAGTCCTTCCCGAGTCCTACACGTGCGAGGTTGAGGGGAAGTTAGCGATCGCCGGGCGCCTCTGGGAACACATCGCGCACAATTCCTTTCGCCTCTTACAGGATTGACATCAGGAGGTATCAATTCCCGTCGCTTTGGGTGGATTGCGCCGCCTTGCTGGACTTGGACGTTCCGCTGGGCTCGGCCGACTCGGCCGACTTGGCCGACTTGGCCGACTTGGCCGCCTTGGCCGACCTGACCGACTTGGACGACTTGGACGACCTGGCCGACTTGGCCGCCTTGCTGGGTTCGGCGGTCTTGGCGGTCTTGGCGGCGGCCTTCATCTCCTGCTTGTGGGCGCGGACCTTCGCCAGGGACTCCGGCCCGGTGATGTCGGCCGCCGAGCGGTAGCAGTTCTGCTCGCCGTACGGGCCCGCCGCCTCCCGCCAGCCCTCCGGCCGCACCCCGTACTGCTTGCCGAGCAGCGCCAGGAAGATCTGCGCCTTCTGCTTCCCGAAGCCCGGCAGCGCCTCGAGGCGGGCGAGGAGCTCCTTGCCCGTCGTCGCGTCCGACCAGACCGCCTCGGCGTCTCCGCCGTACTCGTCCACCAGGAACCGGCACAGCTGCTGGATCCGCTGGGCCATGGACCCCGGGTAGCGGTGCACGGCCGGTTTCTCGGAGAGCAGCGCGGCGAAGGACTCCGGGTCCCGGGCGGCGATCTCGTGCGCGTCCAGGTCGTCGTGGCCCATGCGGACCGCGATCGTGTACGGGCCGGAGAAGGCCCACTCCATCGGCACCTGCTGGTCGAGCAGCATGCCGACCAGCGCGGCGAGCGGGGAGCGGCCGAGGAGCGCGTCGGCCTCCGGCTGCTGGGCGAGGTGGATCACGGGGCTCATGTACCGATCATCGCGCCGGCCGGCCGCTCCCGCCCGGTGGTTCACCCGCCGGGGCGGTGCGGCGGAGTGGCGGGGTGGCGACCGGTGTGCGGGGTCCGGTCCGGCGGGGTGGACACGGGCGGGGCGCGGTGCCGTCCCGGTCCGGCGGGGGCGGTGTGGCGGGGCGGGGCGCGGTGCGGTGCGGTGCGACGGTGCCGGGTTACGCGGGACGGTCGGCGAAACGGGCGAGGGCGCCCATGACGAGACGCCTGGTCTCGTTCCCGCCCAGGTGTCCGGAGCTCTCCACCACGTGCAGTTCGGCGTCCGGCCAGGCGCGGGCGAGCTCCCAGGCGGTGACCAGCGGGCTGCCCATGTCGAGGCGGCCGTGGACCAGCACGCCCGGGATCCCGGCGAGCCGGTGGGCGTCCCGGATCAGGGCGCCCTCCTCCAGGAAGGCGCCGTGCGCGAAGTAGTGCGAGCAGATCCGGACGAAGCCGAGCCGGTCGTCGTCGATCCGGTCGGTGTACGGGGTGCCCTGGCCCTCCATCGACAGGACCGCGTCCTCCCAGGCGCACCAGTCGGCCGCCGCCTTCTCCCGTACGGCGCGATCGGGGTCGTTCATCCGGGCCGCGTACGCCCCGACCGGGTCCTCCGCGTGGTCGACGGCCGCCCGGAAGCGCTCGTGCGCCTCGGGGAAGAACCGGCCAGCCCCCTCGTACAGCCAGGCCGTCTCCGACCGGCGGGTGGTCGTCACGGCCTGCATGACGATCTCCGTGACCCGCTCGGGGTGCGCCTCCGCGTAGGCCAGGATCAGGGTCGCACCCCACGACCCGCCGTACAGCAGCCAGCGGTCGATCCCCAGGTGGGTGCGCAGCCGCTCCATGTCGGCGACGAGGTGGGCGGTGGTGTTCACCGACAGGTCGGCGGCGGGGTCGCTCGCGTGCGGGGTCGAGCGTCCGCAGCCGCGCTGGTCGAAGAGGACGACCCGGTAGACCGCCGGGTCGAACATCCGGGCCGAGTTCGGCGAGGACCCGGACCCGGGGCCGCCGTGCACGACGAGCGCGGGTTTGCCGGCGGGGTTGCCGTGGACGGCCCAGTGGACCTGGTTGCCGTCACCGACGTCGAGCATGCCCTCGTCGTACGGGGCGGATGGGGGGAAGCGCTCGGGGAGGCGGTCGTCGGAACGTGGGTCGGTGAGGGGCACGCTGCTCATCCGCCCGACGCTACCGGTCGCCGGCCACGCGGTCGCCGGCTTTTCCGCATCGGGGGAGGCGGCGGGGGGCCGGGTCGTCAGCCGCGGGGCGGCCACCTGTGAGGCGTCAGGCGGGGGGCAGCTGCGAGACGACGCCTCAGCTCGTGGTCGGCCTGGAGCCGCCCCCGGGGCCATCACCGGCGAGCCGCCCCGCGAGCCGCCCCCCCCGGGGCCATCACCCGCGAGCCACCCCCCGGGTTATCACCCGCGATCCGTCACCCCGAGCCCCCCGGGGCCCATCACCCGCGAGCCGCCCCCCGGGTTATCACCCGCGATCCGTCACCCCGAGCCCCCCGGGGCCCATCACCCGCGAGCCGCCCCCCGGGTTATCGCCCGCGAGCCGTCACCCCGAGCCCCCCGGGGGCATCACCCGCGAGCCGGCAGCCCGAGCCGTCTCCCGCGAGCCGTCACCCCCGAGGCGTCAGCCGCGTCGCCGGGTTCTCGCACCAGGCCAGGACGGCGGGCCAGGGCCCGTAGCCGCCGTGCTCGGGGTTGAGGTGACCGCCGCCCGGGACGTGGTCGAGGTCGAGCCCGAGCGGGAGGCCGTAATGGACGTCGGCGCCCTCGGGGCAGTACGGGTCCCCGTCCCCGTACACGAGACGGGCCCGCACGCCGCGCTCCGTGAGGTCGAGGCCGTCGGCGAAGGCGGCGATCTCCGGGATGGACGCGGTCACGGCCGGCGACGGCGGCGCGACGAGCAGCACCCGGTCGGCCTCGGGACGCCGCGCGCCCGCGCGCAGCCACAGCAGCACGGACAGGCTGTGCGCCAGGACGACGAGCTCTCCGTCCGCCGGCCGCTTCCCGTGCTCCTCCAGCGCGTCCAGCCACTCATCGAGCACGGGTGCGTCCGCCTGCGGCAGCTGCGGATACCGCACCTCGTGCCCGCGCGCCCGCAGCTCACCGGCGAGCCAGTGCTGCCAGTGGCCGGGTGGACGGTGGTTCTGGAAGCCGTGCAGGACGAGGTAGGTGGTCATGGCACAGATCGTGGGGCCTGGCGGGTGCGGGGTCCAGGGTGGTTTCGAGGGATGGACGGCTCAGGGGGCCCGGGGGAGTTCGGCGCGGCACCGGCCGGGGTGCGGGTGGTCGGGCTTGTTGAACCGACGCACGGCGGTGCCGGGGGAGGCGTACGACGGCCTCGCCCACGTGCCGGTGTCGAGGCCGTCCGGACCGCTCCCGGCGCTCTAGACCTGCTCCTGCTCCTGTTCCGGCTCCGGTTCCGGCTTCGGTTCCTGTTCCGGCTCCGGTTGCTGGGCCCCGTGCGCGGGCTGCCGCAGGTTCAGCAGCTCACGTATGCCGGCCTTGAGCTCCTCGGCCGAGAGGTGCTGGTCCTGGGAGAGGTGGTGCATCAGGCTCGGGGAGAAGGGGGCGAGGAGGAGGTGGGCCAGGAGGGGGGCGTTGGCGGTGGGGCGGGTGTGGGAGACGAGCAGCGTGAGGTGGGTGTGCATCGCCAGGTACGCGCCGCTGGTGTAGCGCGCGGTGGGCGCGGCGGTCTGGGCGGCGAGGAGGATCTCGCGCTGTTCGACGACCCGGTCGACGAGCGCGTCGAGGAAGGCGTCCAGCCGTTCCGCGGCGGGTGCGCCCGGGCCCAGCGGGGGCGGGCCGCTCAGATACGCCTCCTGGAACTGGCGCTCGCGGTCGTCGAGGAGTGCCCACAGCAGCTGGGAGACGTCGCCGAAGCGGCGGTAGACCGTGCCGACGCCGATGCCGCTGGCGTGGGCGACCTGGTTCATGGTGACCGCCTCGGGGCCCTCCTCGGCGACGATCCGGGCGGCGGCGTCGAGGATCTTGCGGCGGTTGCGGGCGGCGTCGGCGCGCTCGGGTGCCGGGCCGCCGACGGTCGGCAGGAGGCTCAGCAGGGGGGTGGGCGCGGGCACGGCCGCCGGGGTGGGAGTGGGGGCGTCGGCCGGGTGGGCCCCGGCCGTGGTGCCCGAGCCCTTGCCTGCGCCCGCGCCCGTCGCCGCGTCGGTGCCGGAATCCGTCTCAGTGCCGCGCCCCGCCTGCGGTTTTCTCGTGCTGTCGCTCATCTGCGGATGCCTGCCTTTCGCGCCGCCCCCTCGGTCCCGTCCCTGCCCCGAGCATACCCGCAGCCCTTGCTAAACGGATAGGTGTCCGCTTAACCTGGGCTCGTTGAAGCGGAAAGTAATCCGGTTTTCAGGAGGGCTCGTCATGTCCGTCAAGGTCGCCGTCATCTACTACTCGGCCACGGGTAACGTCCACCAGCTCGCCCAGGCCGTCGCCGAAGGCGCCGAGAAGGCCGGCGCCGAGGTCCGGCTCCGCCGCGTGCCCGAGCTCGCCCCCGACGCGGCCATCGACTCCAACCCGGCCTGGCGCGCCCACGTCGACGCCACCGCCGACGCCGTCGAGGTCGCCACCCTCGACGACCTGGAGTGGGCGGACGCGTACGCGCTCGGCTCGCCGACCCGCTTCGGCAACGTCGCCGCCCAGCTGAAGCAGTACATCGACACCTCCGGCGGCCTGTGGAACCAGGGCGTGATGGCCGACAAGCCCGCCACCGCCTTCACCAGCGCGTACAACACCCACGGTGGCAACGAGTCGACGCTGCTCGCCCTCTACAACACCTTCCACCACTGGGGTTCGGTCATCGTGTCCCCCGGCTTCACCGACCCGACCGTCTACGCGGCCGGCGGCAACCCCTACGGCACCGCCCACCCCGGCGCCAACGGCGCCCCCGAGGAGAAGGTCCTCGCCGCCGCCCGCTACCAGGGCGCGCGCCTCACCACGATCGCCAAGCGCCTGAAGGGCCTCGCGGTCGACTGACCCGTCCTCCGCGCCTCCACCGCGCACTCCACACCCCGCCTTGTCGCGCCCCCTCCTCCCGTACGGACGAGGGGGCGCCGTCGTTCCTGCCGGACCGCTCGGCGGTGGACGCACGGGAGGGGGGAGGGGAGTCTTTCTGGAGTGAAGTCCCTCTGAGGTGAGGTCCCTCTGAGGTGAAGTCCCTCTGAGGTGAGGTCCCTCTGAGGTGAAGTCCCTCTGAGGTGAGGTCCCTCTGAGGTGAAGTCCTTCCGGGGTGAAGTCCCTCCGAAGTGAGGTCCCTGGAGTGGAGTACGGCTGTCTGCGCTGCTCCGATCCGCACCGCGCGGGCGGACCGGCGCGGCGGGCTACGCCAGCGACAGGAAGAGCTTCTCCAGCCGCGCCCGCATCTGCTCGCGGTCCTCGCCGTTCTTCTGGCCGTCCTCCACGTCCGCCAGGCACTGCTGGAGACCGGTGGCGATGATCGCGAACCCGGCCCGGTCGAGTGCCCGGGAGGCCGCCGCCAGCTGGGTCACGACCTCTTCGCAGTCGCGGCCTTCCTCGATCATGCGGATCACGCCGGAGATCTGTCCCTGCGCCCGGCGCAGCCGGTTCAGCACGGCCTTCAGCTCCGCGCCCGCGAGATCCAGTTCCACAACCACTCCTCCGCAGATACCCCAAGGGGTCGTTTCTCCCCGCCGTGGGGTCCGTTCTCGCTCCAGGATGTCATCCGCCGCGAACGCACCCCTCTCCGGTCGACGCCGACCCGACCCGCGCCCGGGGCGGGCGTCAGGGCGCGTAGCGGCGCAGGAACATCTCCACGCCGTCGGTGAGGAGCCGCTCGCTCAGGTCGTCGCCGAGCTCCGCCCCGTACTGCTCGAAGACCATCTGCGGGAAGACGAGCAGGGAGTAGAGCTGGAGCACCGCGACCTCAAGGTCGGGGATCTCCAGGAGGCCGCGGTCCGCGAGGGCGCGCAGGGCGTCGGCGACGGCCGGGTGATGGCCGGCCGGGCCGCGTTCGCGCCAGGCGCGGCCCAGTTCGGGGAAGCGGTGGGCCTCGGTGGCGACGAGGGTGCGCAGGGCGCGGCCCTCTTCGTCGGCGCGTACGGCCATGATCCAGGCGCGGCCGGCGTCGGTGAGCGCCGTTCTGAGGGCCGCCGGATCCGTGGCGCGTGCGAGCCGGGCGAGGTCGGGGCCCTCGTCGCGATCGCCGTCGCGGGGTTCGCCCAGGGGCTCGTCGAGGGCGCCGACGACCACGGCCGTGAAGAGGGCTTCCTTGCTGCCGAAGTGGTTGTAGACCGTCACCTTGGAGACGCCGGCCTCGGCGGCGATGGCGTCCATGCCGACCCCGAAGCCCTCGCGGAGGAAGAGGGCGCGGGCGGCGCGCACGATGGCCTGGCGCTTGCGGGCGGCGCGGGCCCCGGTGGGTGCGGTCTTGGCGCTTTCCGTCTTGGCGCTCTCGGTCTTCGCGCTCTCGGTCTTCACGCTTTCGGTCTTCGCGCTTTCGGTCTTCGGGGCGTCGGCCTTCATGGGGGCAGCGTACCGGCCAAGTGAACTGAACTGTTGAGTTCAACTGAACTGTTCCGTACAGTTCAGTTATGACGCCTCACTCGGACGCTCATGTCCCCGCCCCCCTCCCCGCCCACGACCACGCCACCGCGCGGCCCCACGACCACGGCCACGGCCACGGCCACGGCCACGACCACGGCCACGGGGCCGCCCCGGACCCCGCTCTCCCGCGCCGCTGGACGGCCCTCGCCCTGCTCTGCGCGGCCCAGTTCATGCTGGTCCTCGACGTCACCGTCGTGAACGTGGCGCTGCCCGCCATCGCAGACGACCTCCACCTCGGCCGTACCGCCCTGACCTGGGTGATCACCGCGTACACCCTCTGCTTCGGCGGCCTGATGCTGCTCGGCGGCCGGCTCGCGGACGCCCTCGGCGCCCGGCGGGTCCTCCTCACCGGGCTCGCCCTCTTCACCGCCGCGTCGCTGCTGTGCGGGCTGGCGCCGAACGCCGGCGTGCTCATCGGCGGCCGGATCGCCCAGGGCGTCGGCGCGGCGCTGCTCTCCCCGGCGGCGCTCGCGCTCGTCACCACCCTCTTCCACGGCCCCGACCGCTCCCGCGCGCTCGGCGTGTGGGCCGCCATCGGCGGCACCGGCTCCGCCGTCGGCGTGATCCTCGGCGGCGCGCTCACGGACGGCCCCGGCTGGTCGTGGATCTTCTTCCTCAACGTGCCCGTCGGCCTGGTCCTGCTCGCCGTGCTGCCCCGGGTCCTGCCCGTCACGGCACCCCGCCGGGCCCGGCTCGACGTTCCCGGCGCCCTGCTCGTCACCGCCGCGACCGGGGCCCTGGTCTACGGCCTGGTGCGGGCCGGCGACACCGGCTGGACCTCGACCGCCACCCTGCTGCCGCTGCTCGCCGCGCCGGTCCTCTACGGGCTGTTCGCGAAGGCGGAGAAGGCCGCCGCCGCGCCGCTGATGGACCCCCGCATGTTCACCCGGCGCCCGGTCGTGGCGGGCTCACTGCTGATGCTGGTCGCCACCGGCCTGCTGATCTCCTTCTTCTTCCTCGGCTCGGCCCTGCTCCAGCACGTCCACCACCTCTCCGCCCTCCGCACCGGCCTCCTCTTCCTCCCGGTCGCCCTCGCCACCGCCGTCGGCGCCCACCTCGGCTCCCGCCTGGTCGGGACGGTCGGCCCCCGGGCCCTGGCCACCGCCGGTGCCGGCGTGACCGCCCTGGCCCTGCTCCCCCTCGCGCTCCTCCCGGCCGATGCCGGTCCCTGGACCACCCTCCTGCCGGCCCTGTCCGCCGCCGCACTCGGTCTGGGCGCCGTCTTCGTCACGGCCACCACCACCGCCCTCGGCCTGACCGCCCCTCACGAGGCGGGTCTGGCCTCCGGGATCGTCAACACCAGCCACGAACTCGGCGGCACCCTCGGCGTCGCGGCCGTCTCCACCCTGGCCGCCCCGGCCCTCCAGGGCCCCGACCCCGCCACCTTCACCACGGCCTTCACGCTCCTCACCACCACGGCCGCCCTCACCACCCTCCTCGCCCCCGCCCTCGTCCCCAAGGGCACACCCCACCTGACGACCGGCCCGCACGCCCACTGAGCGGATCCGCGCGGGCAGCGGACACGGGGCTCGGGGCCGGTCCGAGCACGGAGCGGGCGGTCGCGTGGAGCGGGCGGTCGGGCCGTGCGGCCGCGGCCCTCGCGCGGGACTTCGGTCACGGGTCGAGTCGGGCCGCACGCATCTGCAGGTAGCGCCGTTCCGGGAGGCTGTCGGTGGCGCGGGCGGCCGTGCGGTAGGCGTCGGCGGCGGCGGAGAGGGCGCCGGTGCGTTCGAGGAGGTGGGCGCGGACGGCGGGGAGGCGGTGGGAGTGGGGGAGGCGGGGTTCCAGGGCGGTCAGGGCGGCCAGGCCCGCCTCCGGGCCCTCGACCATCGCCAGGGCGACCACCCGGCCGAGCGCCGCCATCGGATCGTCCGGGGTCGTGGTCAGGAGCACGTCGTAGAGGGCGAGGATCTGCGGCCAGTCGGTGGTGTCGGGGCCCGTCGCCTCGTCGTGGAGGGCGGCGATCGCCGCCTGGAGCTGGTACGGGCCGGGCGGGCCCTCCGCCAGGGCCTCCTCGACCAGGGCGGTGCCCTCCGCGATCGCCGCCCGGTCCCAGCGGGTGCGGTCCTGCTCGTCGAGCGGGATCAGCTCCCCGTCCGGGCCCGTGCGGGCCGCGCTGCGGGCCTCGGTCAGCAGCATCAGCGCCAGCAGGCCCGTCACCGTGCCCTCGTGGGGCAGCAGCCGGCGCACCGCCCGGGTCAGCCGGATCGCCTCGCGGGCGAGGTCGGCCCGGTGGAGCGCCGGGCCCGACGTGGCGGTGTAGCCCTCGTTGAAGACCAGGTACAGCACCTGGAGCACCGAGGCCAGGCGGGCGTCCCGGTCCTGCGGCCCGGGCGGGTGGAAGGGACGGTCGGCCCCGGCCGCGCGCAGCTTCGCCTTCGCCCGGCTGATCCGCTGGGCGACGGTCGCCTCCGGTACGAGGAACGCCCGCGCGATCTCCGCCGTCGTCAGACCGCCCACCGCGCGCAGCGTCAGCGCGATCCGGGCGGCCGGCGGCAGCACCGGGTCGCAGCACAGGAAGAGCAGGGTCAGCGTGTCGTCGTCGGCGGGCGCCGCCCGGGGCTCGCGCGGTTCCAGCCGCCGCGCCGTCTCCTCCCGCCGGGCCCGCGCCTCCTCCGAGCGCAGCGCGTCCGTGAGACGCCGGGACGCCACCCGGATCAGCCAGCCGCGCGGATTGGCCGGCACCCCCTCCCGCGGCCACTGCCCGGCGGCCGCGAGGAGCGCCTCCTGTACGGCGTCCTCGGCGGTGTCGAAGTGCCCGTAACGACGCACGAGCGCGCCGAGGACCTGCGGCGCGTGCAGCCGCAGCAGGTCCTCGACGGTGCGGTCCTCACGGGGCGGGGCGCCGGGCCCCCTCCCGTACGGGCCGGGGGGCTGCCCCCTCCCGTACGGGCTCGGGGGCTCGGTCCCGTACGAGGTGGGGGCGTTCCTCCCGTACGGGCTGGGGGGCTCGGTCCCGTACGAGGTCGGGGCATTCCTCCCGTACGGGCCAGGGGACTGCTTCGCGCCGGGGGGCTCCTTCCCGTACGGGTCGGTCACCCGAGCTCGCCCCCGCCCAGGTCACCGCCGCCCGACTCGTCGACCGGGCGGATCACCACCGGGTAGACCGGAGCCCCGGCCGGCTGCGGGCACTGGGCGACCCGCGCGGCGATCTCGGTCACCCGCTCCAGGTTCGCGCAGTCCAGGACCCAGTAACCGGCGAGCACCTCCTTCGTCTCCCCGTAGGGGCCGTCCGTGACCACCGGACGCCCGTCGGCGTCGGCGGTCACGAACCGGGTCCTGGCCGGCTCGACGAGGCCCTGGGCGTCGATGAGCTCCCCGCTCTCCGCCAGGTCGTCGTTGATCGCGTTCATGTAGGCGAACATCGCCCTGAGCTCCTGCTCGCTCCACGCCGGGCTCTGCTCGCTGGCCCTGCCGTTCATGGCGTCGTAGTCGGCCTGCGCGCCCTGCACCATCACGAGGTACTTCATGACGTCCTCCTGCGCCGGTGGCTGTCGCCGGTGGCGGTCGCCGGTGTCTGAGCCGGTGTCCGTGCCGGCGTTGTCGTTCGTGCCGGTTCTTTCACAGGAGACGTCGGAGCCGGCCCGCGATTCTCGACACTCAGCCCGATCCCACCCGGAGGAAGGAACGATCCCGCTCCCGCACCCGCCCGAGCGGGCCCGCCGCCCGCAGGACGACGTCGAGGACAGCGGCCGGATCCGCGGCGTAGCAGTGTGCGAACCACGCCATGTTCGCCTCCACCACCGCCCACCCGGCCTCCTCAGTCAGGCCCACGTCCACGACCACCGCGCTCGGCAGCGAACCGCCCGCCGCCGCCAGCAGCTCCGCCCCGAAGCGGAGGGCGTCCGGCACGGGCGGGCCCGGGTCGAGGAGCCCGTACGAGAGGTAGCGGCTCGCCGTCACCACCCGTCCGTCCAGGACGAACAGCCGGTACTCGGCCGCGAAGGTCACCGGGTCCGAGACGAGCACCGGGGTGTCCCCGGGCAGGTCGCCGGGCAGCCGGCCGCCGTCCTCGTACACGGCCGGCGGGAAGGACTTGTCGACCGGCGGCTTCACGAAGGCCGGCCGCGCCAGCTCCCGCCGGGCCGCCGCGAGCGTCGTCAGCGAGACCCGGCGCCCCGTGAAGTCCCTCGGCAGCTCCGCGAGCCAGCCCCCCGACGGTTCGAGCAGCCCGAGCCCGAGCCGCCCGGCGCCGAGCCGCGCCACGACCTTGTCGGCGAGCAGCGGACCGCCGTACCAGTGCGGTGCCTCGTCCGGGCGTACGACCGTCTCCGGAGGCCCGTCGAGCACCCGCGTCACCAGGCCGCGCCGCCCGGCGGCCTCGGCAAGGAGAAGGGCGGTGGACGTGCGCTGGGCGGAGATCAGCAGGACGTCGGCCGGGTGCGCGGCCGCGACCGTACGGGGGTCCTGGCTCCGGGGCCGGCGCCCGGGCCGAGGCCGGGAGGAGGAGTGGGCCGTCATCCGGTGGAGAGTTCCTTTTCGAGCGGGGTGCGGAAGCGGGGCGTGACGCGGACCTCGCCGATCCATTCGGCCAGCCGGGCGGCCTCCGCCTCCACGGCCCGTACGGCGTCCCGGCCCAGCCGTTTCCCGCCGCCGAGGCCACCGCCGAGGTTGCCGTCGAGGTTGCCGTCGAGTCCGCCGTCGAACAGCCGCCACACGATCTCACCGTTCGGCCGCTGCGCCCAGCCGCCCACGATCCGGCCGTTCCACCACACGGTCGGTCCGATGTTGCCGCTGCGGTCGAAGAGCGCCGGACGGTGAGCCGGGTCCAGGTACCAGTCGCGGTCCCGCCAGCCCATCGCCGTGGGGTCGAGAGCGGGGAGAAGCGCCGCCCACGGCTCGGCCGTCGCGTCCGGCGACGCCGGTACGGGATCGAGGTCGTCGGGCAGGACGAAGCCGGTGAGCTGCCCGCCGTCCCCCTCCAGGGCGACCTCGACCGCGCCGACGGCGGTCAGCGCACGGCGCACGTCCGTCACCTTCCAGCCCGTCCACCACTTCAGGTCCTCCACGGTCCCCGGACCGTACGCGGCGAGCCACCGCCGCACCAGCTCCGACTGCGCCTCGGCGGGAGGGAGTTCGGCATGCGGCGGGACCAGCGCCCAACGGAAGCGGCTCGACGTCCAGCCGCCCTGCGGCCGGCCCCGGGCGATCCGGCCCTCCATGCCCAGGATCCGCAGCACCCGGCTGGCAACGGACTGCGGCCCCTCCTGCCGGGTCCCCACCCCGTACACGTACTGCGATCGCAACCTCGGCACCGCCTCGCCCAGTTCGGCTCCCGTGGCCTCGCCGCGTTCCGCCAGCACGGCGAGGACCTGGCGCTCGGTCTCGGCGAGCCACGCCTCGTCGAAGTCGCTGCCCGCCGCCAAGTGCTTGACGAGGGTCGCCCGTTCGCGCGCGGCGGCCGTGTCCGCGGTGGAGGAGTGGACGACGGCGGCGAGGGACGCGGGCACCACGAAGACGGTGTGCCGCATGCCGTGCATACGGGTCAGCGTCCGGTCCTCGTACAGCGCGCGCTCCACCTCCGCGACGGGATCGGGGAAGGGGGAGATGGAGGGAGAGGTGGAGATGGCGGGGGAGGTGGAGATGGCGGGGGAGGTGGAGGTGGTGGCAAGGGGAGCGGGATGGAGAACGGGACGGGGGGCGGGATCCGTGGCCGGGGCCTCGGCGGGGGCCGTGACCCGGGCGAGCCGCGCGCCCGCGGCCAGGAAGACGGTCGCCGCGTCCGTCGCGTGCAGGGCCACGAGCGCCCCCGCGACCTCCTCGGCGGTCGCCGCCCGCGCGGAGGGGGCCAGCCGGTGGCGCAGGCCGAGGCGGGCCCTGCGTTCGTCCGGGCCGATCGTCCTCTTCGCCGCGGTCCGCGCCGCTGGGGACTTCGCCGCCGTCTTCGCTCCGGTCTTGGCTCCGGTCCGGGTCCCCGTCTTCGCCCGGGTCCTTCCCGCCGTCTTCGCCCCGGTCTCTCCCGACGTCTTCGCTTCGGAGTCCGCTCCGGTCTGCTGTCCCATGGGGCCAAGGATGCCTCGCCGGCCTCACCCGGCGAGGAAGTCCGTCACCGTCTTCACGAACTCGTCCTCCTTCTCGAAGAAGACGACGTGCCCGGCGTCGATCTCCGCGTACGTGCTCCCGGTGATCGCCGCCGCGAGCTCCCGGCTGTTCTCCACCGGTACGGTCGCGTCCCGCGCGCAGCCGATCACCAGCGTCGGCGCGGTGATCAGGGGCAGCAGCGCCCGGACGTCCACCGCCCGGTCGACGGCGACGTGCCGCAGGGTGCCGGGCGTCGGTGGCATGTTCGGGATCAGCGCCTCGACCTCCTCGCGGCCGATCGCGTTCAGGAAGTCCCGGCTGAAGCCGGTCATCGTCACGAACCGCCCGAAGCCGGCCGGGTCCTGCTCGCCGAGTCGCTGCCACAGCGCGAACAGGTTCCGCAGGTACTCGTCGCCGTCGGTGTACGCCCATCCCGCCACCAGGACCAGCCGGTTCACCAGGTCGGGGCGGAGCGCGGCGACGGCAGCGGCGACCGGGGCACCCATGGAGAAGCCCAGCAGGTCGACCGGGCCGGTGCCGGCGTCCTCGATGACCGCGACGACCTGCGCGGCGAGCGTCTCGACGGTCAGGGGGCCACCGTCGTCGACGGTCCGGTCGGCGCCGGAGAGGTCAGGGGTGATCACCGTCCGCGCGTGCCGCTCTTCGGCTTGTCCTTCGCCTCGCGCTTCGTGCCGCTCTTCGCCTCGTCCTTCGCCTCGCGCTTCGTGTCGCGCTTCGTGTCGGCCGTCGGTGAAGCGGGGTGCGGTCCGGCCCCAGTTGACGACGGCACCGCCGGAGCCGGTGCCGTGCACGAGGAGGAGAGCGGGAAGGCGGCCGGGAGGGGGGTGCGGGAGGCCGGTGGCAGTGGCAGTGGCGGTGGCGGGGGCGGAGGCAGTGACGGAGGCGGAGTGGGAGGGGGTGGCGGGGGCGGAGGCAGTGACGGAGGCGGAGTGGGAGGGGGTGGCGGGGGCGGGGCCCTCGATGTCGTAGTGGACGCGGGCCGTGCCGACGGTGACGGTGGGCATTCTCTGCTCCTCGGGACGGGTACCGGCAGGGGGCCGGTACGGGGACCGGCCCCACGCCGGTACCGGTGGGGCTGACACCGAGGACTGTGCCGCCGTACGGGAACGTCCGGGAGAGACCTTCCTACCCTGGGACCGCCAGTCCCTGGATGAGTCCCGCCGCCTTCGACAGGATGATCGGCATGACGACCGGGATGACGATCGACCGCCGCGAACTCGCCGACTTCCTGCGCCGTTCCCGCGAGCGGATCCGCCCGCAGGACGCGGGTCTGCCGGCCGGTCCGCGGCGCCGCACGCCCGGCCTGCGGCGCGAGGAGGTCGCCCAGCTCGCCGGGATGTCCGCCGACTACTACATCCGCCTGGAGCAGGCCCGTGGGCCGCAGCCGTCGCCGCAGATGCTGGCGGCACTCGCCCGCGCCCTCCGGCTCACCGTCGACGAGCGCGACCACCTCCACCTGCTCGCCGGCCACCGTCCGCCCGCCGGGCCCGCAGCCGGCGACCACGTGGCACCCGGCCTGCTGCACCTGCTCGACCAGCTGACCGGCACCCCCGCGCAGATCCTGAACGACCTCGGGGACGTCCTGGCCCAGAACGCGATGGCCCGGGCGCTGCTCGGCGGGGTGTGCACCGTCTCGGAGCACGGCCGCAACGTGGTGTGGCGGTGGTTCGCGGACCCCGCGGCGCGGGCCGCCTACCCGGCGGAGGAGCACGACCACTACAGCCGCCTCCACGTCGCCGACCTGCGCGCCGCCTTCGGCCGCCGCGGCGGCGACCGGGCAGCGACCCGGCTCGTGGAGCGGCTGCGCGGCGCGAGCGAGGAGTTCGCCGAGCTGTGGGCGCGGCACGAGGTGGCCGTCCGCCGGCACAGCCGCATGCGCGTCCTGCACCCGGTCATCGGCCCGGTCGACCTCGACTGCCAGGTGCTGCTCGCCCCGGAGGGGGACCAGCGCCTGGTCCTCCACACCCCGCCGCCGGGCACGGACACGGGGGAGCGCCTGGCGCTTCTGGGCGTGGTGGGGACGGAGCAATTCGCCGGGGCGGGGGAGGAGCGCTGAGGCCCCGGCCCGTCCGTTCGTGACGGGGTGGGCTGAGACCTTCGGCCAGTTCACGACCGCCGGGGGGGAGAGGTGCTGAGGTCCCCTGCCTGTCCATCCGGCCGGTGGGAGGCGCTCTGACTCCGGGCTGTTCACGGCCGCCGGGGGCGGGTGCTGACGCCCCGGCCTGTGTGCTCCCGCCGGGGGCGGGTGCTGACGCCCCGGCCTGTGTGCTCCCGCCGGGGGCGGGTGCTGACGCCCCGGCCTGTGTGCTCCGGCCGGGGAAGGCGCTGCAGCCCCCGTCACCGCTCCGTGCCCGCCCGCACCCTCCCCTCGGCACCTCCCCCGCTCGGTCCGGGCCTGCTCCTCCCCGCCGTCCTCAGTCCGCCGCAGCCCGCTCTCCCACCGGCCGGCGCCGCAGCGCCGGGTCGGTGAGGGCCGCCGGGCGCCAGACGCCGTCCGGCTGGTAGAGGTTCGTCCCGGGCGGGACGATCGCGTCGATGCGGTCCAGGGCCTCGTCCGGCAGGACCAGTGACGCGCCCTTCAGGAGCCCCTCCAGCTGTTCCCTCGTGCGCGGGCCGAGGATCACCGAGGTCACCGCCGGGTGGGTGGCGGCGAAGGCGACCGCCAGCTCGGGCAGCGTGCAGCCGAGGTCGTCGGCGACGGCGACCAGCTCCTCGACGGCGTCGAGCTTGGCCTGGTTCACCGGGAGGGCGGGGTCGAAGCGGTGCGGGGTGAGGGCGGGCCGCCCGCTGGTCAGGTCGACCGTCCCGCCCCTGCGGTACCGGCCGGAGAGGAAGCCGGACGCCAGCGGCGCCCAGGTCAGCACGCCCATCCCGTACCGCTGTGCCACCGGCAGCACGGAGGTCTCGATGCCACGGGCGAGCAGCGAGTACGGGGGCTGCTCCGTACGAAAGCGGCGCAGCCCGCGCCGCTCGGCGACGGCGTGCGCCTCGACGATCCGCTCGGCGGGGAAGGTCGAGCAGCCGAAAGCCCGGATCTTGCCCTGGGACACCAGGTCGCCGAGGGCGTCGAGGGTCTCCTCGATGTCGGTGCGGTGGTCCGGCCGGTGGACCTGGTAGAGGTCGATCCAGTCGGTGCCGAGCCGCTTGAGGCTGTTTTCCACGGCCCGGACGATCCAACGGCGCGAGCTGCCGCCCCTGTTGGGGCCTTCACCGCCGACGGGGAAGTACACCTTGGTGGCGAGCACGGTCTCGTCGCGGCGGCGCGGGTCGCGCAGCGCCTTGCCGACGATCTCCTCGGACTCGCCGGACGAATACATGTCGGCCGTGTCGACGAAGTTGATCCCCCGGTCGAGGGCGGCATGGATGATCCGTACGGAGTCCTGGTGATCGGCGTTGCCGACCGCCCCGAACATCATCGTGCCCAGGCAGTACGTACTGACTTCGATCCCGGTCCCGCCGAGTACCCGATAGCGCATGCGCCGCACCCTAGGCGTTGAAGTCCACTCCAAGGCAAGGGATTCCGGGGCCGATTCGACGCCGGGACCCCCCCGCGGCCGGCCTACGCGTCGATGTCCGCCAGGAACCCGCTGATCAGGGCGTGCAGGACATCGGGCCGCTCCAGGTGCAGGTCGTGCCCGGTGCCGGGTACACACGCGGCGCGGAGCCCGGGGAGCCGGCGCGCCATCTCGTCGTACTCCTCGTCGGAGACGATCCCGTCCTGCCCGAGGACGGCGAGGACGGGCACGTCGATCGCCGCCCACTCCTCCCACCACGCCCGCCCGGCGTTCTCGGCGAGCGAGGCCACCATGACCTCAGGGTCGAACCGGGGCCACAGGCCGCCGTCCCGCTCCTCCAGCCCGTCCGCCCAGCCTTCCCCTACGGGTCCGCCGCCGAGGTGGGCGACGGCCGCCTCCCGGTCGGGGAACGGCACCGGCCAGGCCCGCAGCCAGTCACCGACCCTCGCCAGGGTGGCCGGGTCCGAGCCGCCGGGCCCGGCCTCGACGAGCACGGCGGCGGCGATCGCCCTCCCGGCGGGCGGGGCAGTGCGCGCGGTGGCGCTGATCCCGCTTCCGGCGGGCGGGGCCGTGCGCGCGGTGGCGGCGGCCGTGAGGAGGGCGGCGTGGCCGCCGTACGACTGCCCGACGAGGATCGTGTCCGTCAGGCCCAGACGGTCGAGCACGGCGAGGACGTCGGCCACGTACGCGGCTCGCGAGACGTCCCCGGGTTGCCGCTCGCTGGCGCCGTGTCCGCGCTGGTCGAGGGCGACGACGCGGTACCCGTCGGCCCGCAGCCGCCGGGCGACGCCGTCCCATTCGCCGGCGTGCCCCGCCAGTCCGTGCAGCAGGAGGAGGGGCCGCCCGGTGCCTCCCCAGTCGCGCAGCGAGAGCCGGACGCCGCCCCCGTTCCCCGCCCGGCCCCCGCTTTTCGTGCGTCCCCCGTTCCCCTCCCGTTCCTCGCACACGTCCCGTACCTCGCGTACGAAGGTGTGCTCGGTCCAGGTCATGCGTACTCCTCGCGGGGGCAGAGCAGCGCGTCCGCGACCGTCGTGCGGGCGTAGAGGACGGACCGGCCGCTGCGGTGGGCGCTGACCAGGCCCGCGTTTCTGAGGGCGACGAGGTGCTGGGAGACGGCGGGCGCCGACAGGCCGAAGGCGGCGGCCAGTTGGGTGGTCGAGGCGGGTGTGTCGAGTTCGGCGAGCAGCAGCGCGCGCGAGCGGCCGAGGACGGCGGCGACGGCTTCGGTGGCGGTGCTGGTGGTGCGGCGCTCCCACAGGTTCCCGACCCCGCGCGCCGGATAGGCGAGTTGGGGCGGGTCGGGGGCCACGGAGCGGGTCAGGACACGCGGCCACGCGAACGCGGAGGGTACGAGCAGCAGCCCCGAGCCCGCCTCGTCGCGGGTGAGCGCGCAGGCCCGCCGTACGAGCCGCAGGGTGCCGTCGTCCCACCGTACGGTCTCGTGCAGTTCGCTGAGCACCCGCGCCGAGCCGTGCTCGGCGACCTGGCGGGCGCGGTGGAAGACGTCGGCCTCCAGGAGGGCGCGGATGCGGGCCCAGTAGGGGGCGAGGGCGAGCTCCCAGTAGGTGCGGATCTCCTCGCAGAGCCGGTCGAGATCGATGTCGCCGGTGGGGATCCCGGCGGGGAGTCCGGTGGGGATCGCGGCGGTGGGGAGCCCGGCGGCGGGGGCGGTGAGGCGGGCGAGGGTGGCGAGGTCGTGGGCGATCTGTTCGGCCGGGGTCCGCCGGATCGCGTCGAGTTCGTCGTCGAGCGTGGGGAAGGGGCCGGCGGGGGTGGGGGTGAGGAAGTCGGCGAGGTAGCCGTGCGCGGGGACCAGCGCGGCGAGCCGGCCCCGATGGAGCCCGGCGCGGCGGACCCGGGGGCGTACCTGGGCGGCCCAACTCCGGTGCACGAGCGGCTCGCTGTCGGTGGCGAGGAGGCGGAAACTGGTGACGACCTCCCACATCGGGGAGACGGCGAAACGGGTCTGGGCGAGGTCGGCGGCGGAGAAACTGAGCCCGGACTCCACGAAGCGCCCCCTGCTGTATCGGTGATGGATTCGGCCTGAGCTTAATGATTGGAGGCGGTGCGGGCCACGGGCGCAGTCTCCTCCCATGCCTCCCTCCTCGTCTTCCTCCGCCTCGTCTTCCTCCGCCTCCTCGACGTCCTCGTTCCGAGGTCTGCCGCCCGTCGTCTGGACGCTCTTCGCGGGGACGGTGATCAACCGCCTCGGCTACCTCGTCACCCCCTTCCTCGTCTTCTTCCTCGCCACGCGCGGTGTCACCGGCACCGAGACCACGTACGTCCTCGGTGCGCTCGGCGCCGGCAACCTCCTCGGGCCGGCCATCGGCGGCGTGCTCGCCGACCGCATCGGCCGCCGGCCGACGATGCTGATCGGCCTCGTCGGCGCCGCCGCCGCGCAGGGCGCGCTGTTCGTCGCGCCTGGGGTGTGGACGATGGCCGCCGCCGCGCTGCTCATCAGCGCCACCGGCATGACCGTCTCGCCGGCCGCGTACGCGTTGATGGCCGACGCCGTCGACCCGGAACGCCGGCAGCGCGCGTACGCGCTCTTCGGCTGGGGCGTCAACATCGGTACGGCGGTCGCCGGCGTCCTCGGCGGTTTCCTCGCCGCCCACGGCTACTGGCTGCTGTTCGCCGTCGACGCCGGGTCGATGCTGCTGTACGCGGTGGTGGTCGCCACCCGCCTGAAGGAACCGTCGCGCGCCCCGCGACCCGCGGGCGACGACGGCATCGGCTACGGAGTCGTCCTGCGCGACCGTCTCGCCGTCGTGCTCCTGCCGCTCCTCGGCGTGCAGCTCTTCGTCTACTCCCTGACGGAGGTCGCCCTGCCGCTGGCCATCCGCGACAGCGGCCTGTCGCCCGCCGTGTACGGGGCGATGGCGGCCGTCAACGCCGTCCTGGTCGTCGCGCTCCAGCCCTTCACGACGGTTCGCCTGGCGCGACTGCCGCGGCTCCGGGTGCAGGCGGCGGGCAGCGCGCTCATCGCGGTCGGCGTCGCCCTCACCGGCCTGGCCGAGGGGGTCGTGGGCTTCACCGTCTCGGTCGTCGTGTGGTCCCTGGGCGAGGTGGTCGTCGCCGGCATCGCCGCCGCGGTGATCGCCGACCTGGCCCCGCCGCACGCCCGCGGCCGCTACCAGGGTGCCTTCGGCTGGACCTGGGGCGTGGCCCGCTTCGGCGCCCTGACCCTCGGGGTCACCCTCTACACCGGCCTCGGCCCCGCCGCGCTGTGGTGGTCCGCCCTCACCGCCGGCCTCGCAGCGGCCGCCGGCACCCTGCTGCTGCGCCGCCGGGTGGAGGCCGCTGCCGAACGAAACGAGCGGGCCGCGGCCGAAGGAAACCAGCGGGCCGTGGCGGTGAGCGGGGTCGCGGAGGTCGACGGTGGCGACGCGGTTGCCGACGGTGGCGACGCGGTGGCCGGAGCCAGGGCCGAGGCGACGGCGGGAGCCAGGACTGAGGCCGTGGCCGGAGCCAGGACCGAGGCGCTGGCCGGGGCCGGGGCCCAGGACGTGGCTCGGGCCGGGGGCAGCGCCGTGGCCGTGGCCGGAGCCAGGACCGAGGCCGGGGACGTGGCCCGGGCCAGGGAGGCGGGCGACGTCGAGGTGACGGGCGGCGCGGTGGGCCGGGTGTGACGGGCCCCCGGGCGTCCCCCCGGGCGTGACTCGCCCCCGGGCGGGACACCGCGTGTCGCGCGATTTCCGCCCCCGCACCCGCCAGGGCTCCTACGCTCGACACGTGACCGAGAACGAGATCAAACTCAAGGCCATCGCCGCTCTGACGGCGTTGCGCGGCGGAGTCGACGAGGGCCTCGTCTCGGACCTTCTGGGCGAGGTGATCCCGGGGCAGTTCGCGGTGCCGGCCGGGGCCACGGCGGAGGAGATCGGCCTGTCCGTCCTCACCCAGCTCTCCGAGCCGGTGAGCGCGCTCGTCAACGGCTTCATCCTGGCCTTCGAGGCGGTGGCCGACGCCCACGACGCCTCGGGCGCGGAGCCGGGCACCGAGCCGATCCTCCAGGAGCTGGCGCTGCGCCTGGCCAGCGACGACATCGACGACTGACGGCGCCCGCCCTGACCCCACCCGCTTCAGGGGCATCCGGCCGGGCGGGGCATGGGCGACGCCCCCTACGGGACGGCCTCCCTACGGGACGGCCTCCCTACGGGACGCCCCCCTACGGGACGGCCGTCCTGCCGGAGCACCGCGGTCAGCGGGGCCGAGCGATCCGCTCGTACACCGTCACCCGGCGGCCGCGGACCTGTTCGTCCGTCACCGGGGTGAAGTGCTCCTTCAGTACGGAGAGCTTCACCCGGTCCCGTTCCGCCGTCACCGGTCTCGCGACCTCCCGTGCGTCCGTGACGAGCAGGATGCGCCGCTGGGCCAGCATGGCGGCCCGTATCCGCTCGGCGCTCGCCTCCACCCCCTTCAGGGTGCCGGACTCCTCGGGGCTCCGGAGCAGGGCGATGTCCCGCAGGCCGGTGAAGGCGTCGGGGGAGACGAGGCGGGTGTCGCGCCGCGCGGCCGGTATGTAGAGCACGGCGTCTCCGGGGCCGCCCAGCCGGCGCACCTCCGACGCCACCGCCAGGACGTCGTCCACGCGGCTGGCCGGAGACCGCTTGGCGAGCGACTGGGGGAGCAGCAGCACCATGGCGACGGCGATCAGCACGGGCAGGAGCCGGCGGGCGCCCTTCGGGAAGCGCGGCCGGGCCGCCCGTACCGCGGCCGCCAGGATCGAGCCGATCAGCAGCGCGAGCCCGAGCATGCTGAAGAGGACGTACCGGTCGAGGAAGAGCGGCTGGACCAGGGAGAGGCCGATCAGGCCGAGCTGGGGCACGGCAAGGAGCGGGAGTCCGACGGTGGTCAACGAGAGCCGGGTGGCGGTCCGGGGGCGGTCGAGGAGCGCCCCGAGCCCGCCGATCGCCAGCAGGATCGCGGGGCCGATCATCATGTGCCAGGTCAGCGGCGGGATCCAGGACACCTGGTCGGACTGGCCGCGGCTGAACAGGATCAGGGGGAGCACTCCGGCCGTGGCGGCCGCCGACGCCGCTGCCCACGGCAGCCACACCCGGCGCGGGGCGCGGGTCAGGAGCAGGGTCAGCAGGTGTGCGGGCAGGAGGAGCAGCGAGAGCCAGTTCAGCAGTCCGCAGACCAGGACGGTGCCGCCGTACGCGACCCAGCGGAGCCTGCGGGGCCGGGCCTTTCCGTCCTGTTGTCCTTCCTGGAGCAGGCCGACGAGCAGGAGCGTCGCGACCGCGGCGCCGGCGGCGACCAGGGCGTACGGGCGGCCTTCCTGCAGGTAGAACTGCACGGCCGGCAGCAACCCCAGTGCCAGCCCCGCCCCGAGGCCCGCCCACGTCCCGGCGAGGCGCCGCCCGATGACTGTCACGCAGCCCGCCGCCACCGCGATGCCGAGCACGGAGGGCAGCCGCAGCACCATGGTGCCGGGGCCGAAGCACGCGAAGAGGCCGTGCATGAGCAGGTAGTAGAGGCCGTGCACGACATCGACGTTCTGCAGCATGCACACGATGTCGGCGGCGGACCGCGTGGCCACCTGCCAGGTCGCGGCCTCGTCCCGCCACACGCTGCCCTGCCGCGACAGGCCCCACAGCCCGAGGGCCACGGTCCACACCCCCGGTATGAGCCAGAGGTACGGGCAGCGCGGGGGAGCGTCGGTGGGGGATGTCATGGAGGTGTGTCCGGCCCTTGGCTCGTGCGGGGAGAGTCCGGCGGGTTGCCTCCCTGCAAGACGCGCTCCCGGACCACCCGTTGAAGACCGCCATCGTTTCGAGACGCACGTCACACCGCCGCGCGCCGCCGCTCCCTCAGGCGCCGGCGCGCCGCCGGCCGAGATCCTCGACGAACTCCACGGACAACGACAGCTCCAGGACGGCGACGGCTCCGATCCCGACCACCACGAGGGCCACGACCGCGGCGACCGCCATCACGATCCGCGTACGTCTCACGGCGGCCGCGTACGCGGCGTCGTCGTCGGCGTCGTTGTGGGTGGCGTCGTCCCAGCTCGGTTCACTCGTGCCCGCCCCCTCGCTCCGGGCCGTACAAGAGGCAGGAGCCAGGCTTGCGGGGCGGAGCGCGGCCCCGGCCCGAGGCGCGGCGCGACCAGTCGCACCTTCCGGCTCGTCCGTGCCACTGTCCAGAAACGTCGAAGGGCCCCACCGTGAACGGTGGGGCCCTTCGACATCGTGCCCGGTGAGGCACTGGCGGAGGATACGAGATTCGAACTCGTGAGGGGTTGCCCCCAACACGCTTTCCAAGCGTGCGCCCTAGGCCTCTAGGCGAATCCTCCGGGGAGAACATTACATGACCGGGAAGGGTGCTTGCGAACGTGCTCCGGAGCGGGGTGCGGCCGAAGGGCGCAGGTCGCCGGGGGTGGGCGAGCAGGGGTGTGGATCGGGTACCCTGGGCGGAGCCCCTCACGTGGCGCTATCTGACTGAACTCCCCCAGGGCCGGAAGGCAGCAAGGGTAGGTCGGCTCTGGCGGGTGCGTGAGGGGCGTTTGCGTTCCCGGGGAGGGTGGCGGCGACCCGGGGTCTCCGAGAGTCCGGCGCCGCCCGTCGGCCCCGGTTGTTCCCGGGCGGCGAGCGCGGGGGGCGTCCCCCTGCACGGGTCGTGTCCGGGCCTTGGTTCGGGCCTCGGTCCGGGCCTCGGACAGGGCCTCGGTCAGAGCCTCGGTCCGGGCCTCGGACAGAGCCTCGGTCAGGGTCTCGGTCAGGGCCTCATGTCCGAGTCTCGGTACCGTCGGGCGGCGCGGCCGGCACGGGGTCTACGGCGCGCCGGTTGCCTCGCCGTGGCGCGGCCGCGACCGGGTCTCCGGCGCGCCGGTCCACTCGCCGTTGATCGTCCCCGCTCGCTCCGGCGGGCCCGTGCATCCGGTCGTTCCCGGGTTGTCGGTGGGCGCCTATAACCTCGTATACGTGTCGTCTCTCGCGCTGTACCGCCGCTACCGTCCCGAGTCCTTCGCCGAGGTCATCGGGCAGGAGCATGTCACCGACCCGTTGCAGCAGGCCCTGCGGAACAACCGGGTCAACCACGCGTATCTGTTCAGCGGACCCCGTGGCTGCGGAAAGACGACCAGCGCCCGGATCCTCGCGCGGTGTCTGAACTGCGAGAAGGGCCCCACTCCGACCCCCTGCGGGGAGTGCCAGTCCTGCCGGGACCTCGCGCGCAACGGGCCCGGTTCGATCGACGTCATCGAGATCGACGCGGCCTCACACGGTGGTGTGGACGACGCCCGTGACCTGCGGGAGAAGGCGTTCTTCGGGCCGGCGTCCAGCCGCTACAAGATCTACATCATCGACGAGGCCCACATGGTCACCTCGGCGGGCTTCAACGCCCTGCTGAAGGTGGTCGAGGAGCCGCCGGAGCACCTCAAGTTCATCTTCGCGACGACCGAGCCCGAGAAGGTCATCGGCACCATCCGGTCGCGCACCCATCACTACCCCTTCCGGCTCGTGCCGCCCGGCACCCTGCGGGAGTACCTGGCCGAGGTCTGCGGGCGCGAGGGCATCCCCGTCGAGGACGGGGTGCTGCCGCTCGTCGTGCGGGCGGGGGCCGGGTCCGTGCGTGACTCGATGTCCGTGATGGACCAGCTGCTGGCCGGCGCCGCCGAAGACGGTGTGACGTACGCCATGGCCACGTCCCTGCTCGGCTATACGGACGGGTCGCTCCTCGACTCGGTGGTGGACGCCTTCGCGGCCGGCGACGGCGCCGCGGCCTTCGAGGTGGTCGACCGGGTGATCGAGGGCGGCAACGACCCGCGCCGCTTCGTCGCCGACCTCCTGGAGCGGCTGCGGGACCTCGTGATCCTCGCCGCCGTGCCGGACGCGGCCGAGAAGGGCCTGGTCGACGCCCCGTCCGACGTCATCGAGCGCATGCAGGCCCAGGCGTCCGTCTTCGGCGCCGCCGAGCTCAGCCGCGCCGCCGACCTGGTCAACACCGGGCTCACCGAGATGCGCGGGGCGACCTCGCCGCGCCTCCAGCTGGAGCTGATCTGCGCGCGCGTGCTGCTGCCCGCCGCCTTCGACGACGAGCGGTCGGTGCAGGCCCGCCTCGACCGGCTGGAGCGCGGGGCCGCCGCCGCGCCGCCCGCCGCCGTCTTCACGACCACTTCGCCCGCGCCGCAGATGGGGTACGTGCCGACGGCCGAGGCCCACGTCCCGGCCCCCGCCGCCCAGCCCGCGGCCCCGGCCCCCGCCGCGGTGCCGCCCGTCCAGCAGGCGCCCGCGCCCGCCCCGCAGGCCCCCGCCCCGGCGGCCACCCCCGCGCCCGCGCCGTCCCCGGAGGCTCCTCGGCCCGGTGCCTGGCCCGGGGCCGCGCGGCCCGGTGGCGGTGCCCCCGGCGCCTGGCCCGGAGCCTCCGCCTCCCAGGCACCGGCCCCGTCACCCGCCGCGCAGCCCCAGGCCCCGGCCGCCCCGCCGCAGGCCGCCGCGTCCGGGCCCGCCGCCTCCGGCGGCATGGCCGCGGGCGCCGCGCAGGTGCGCAACATGTGGCCGTCGATCCTGGAGGCGGTGAAGAACCGGCGCCGCTTCACCTGGATCCTGCTCTCGCAGAACGCGCAGGTCGCCGGCTTCGACGGCACCACCCTCCAGCTCGGTTTCCTCAACGCCGGCGCCCGGGACAACTTCGCGAGCAGTGGCAGCGAGGACGTACTGAAGGCGGCCCTCGCCGAGCAGTTCAACGTGCACTGGCGGATCGAGGCGATCGTCGACCCCTCGGGCGGCGCGAACCCGCCGCCCGCCGCCGGAGGCTTCGGCGGCGGCCGCCCGGCCGCACCCGCCTACCAGCCCGCGTCCGGCTACCAGTCCGCCGCCGCTCCCGCGCCGGGGCACGCCCCGCAGGCCCACGCCCCCGCGCCCGTACAGCCCCAGGGCCCCGGCCAGGGCCCCGGTCCGGGCCAGGGGCAGGCCCAGAACGCGGCCTCCGCGCCCGTACGGCCCCAGCAGCCGGCCCACCAGGCCCCCGCGCCCGCCCCGGCGCACACCCCGCAGGCGCCGCCGCCGGTCGCCCCCGAGGACGACGTGCCCGAGGAGGACGACCCGGACCTCGTCGACTCGGCTCTCTCGGGCCACGAGCTGATCGTGCGCGAGCTCGGCGCCACGGTCCTGGAGGAATACACGAACGAATAGGACCGTCTCGCTCGGTGGCCCGCACAAGGGGCATCCCGCCCCGCGGGCTACCCTGGCTGGCGTGAAGGTCCTCGTCATCGGCGGCGGCGCCCGCGAACACGCCCTGTGCCGCTCTCTCTCCCTCGATCCCGACGTCACCGCTCTGCACTGCGCGCCCGGCAACGCCGGAATCGCGGAGGTCGCCGAGCTCCACCCCGTCGACCAGCTCGACGGCGACGCCGTCGCCGCGCTCGCGACCGAGCTCGGCGCCGGACTGGTCGTCGTCGGCCCGGAGGCACCGCTCGTCGCGGGCGTCGCCGACGCCGTCCGCGCGGCCGGCATCCCGGTCTTCGGCCCCTCCCGGGAGGCGGCGCAGCTGGAGGGCTCCAAGGCCTTCGCCAAGGACGTCATGGCCGGCGCCGGCGTGCCCACCGCGCGCAGCTACGTCTGCACCACCCCCGAGGAGATCGACGAGGCGCTCGACGCCTTCGGCGCTCCCTACGTCGTCAAGGACGACGGTCTCGCGGCCGGCAAGGGCGTCGTGGTGACCGAGGACATCGAGCAGGCCCGAGCGCACGCGCTCGCCTGCGACCGGGTCGTCATCGAGGAGTACCTCGACGGCCCGGAGGTCTCCCTCTTCGCCATCACCGACGGCACCACCGTCGTCCCGCTGCAGCCCGCGCAGGACTTCAAGCGCGCGCTCGACGGCGACCAGGGCCCCAACACCGGCGGCATGGGCGCCTACTCGCCGCTGCCCTGGGCCGACCCCAAGCTGGTCGACGAGGTCATGGCGACCGTCCTGCAGCCGACCGTGGACGAACTGCGCCGCCGCGGCACCCCGTTCTCCGGCCTGCTGTACGCGGGCCTGGCCATCACCGGCCGCGGGGTGCGGGTGATCGAGTTCAACGCGCGCTTCGGCGACCCCGAGACGCAGGTCGTGCTGGCCCGGCTCCGGACCCCGCTGGCGGGCGTCCTGCTGCACGCGGCCAACGGCACCCTCGCCGACCAGCCGCCGCTGCGCTGGAGCGACGAGGCGGCCGTCACCGTGGTCGTCGCCTCCCACAACTACCCGGGCACCCCGCGCACCGGCGACCCCATCGAGGGCTTGGCCGAGGTCGCGGAGAAGGACGCCCCGCACGCGTACGTGCTGCACGCCGGCACCCGGCGGGACGGTGACGCGATCCTGAGCGCGGGCGGCCGGGTCCTCTCGGTCACCGCCACCGGAACGGACCTGACCGAGGCCCGCGAGCGCGCCTACGCGGCGGTCGGCCGTATCCGCCTTGACGGTTCGCAGCACCGTACGGACATCGCGGAGAAGGCCGCCCGGGACGCCCGGAACGCCCGCGGCTGACCTCCGCCCGACGGCCCGGGGCCGGCGCCCCGGAGCCCGCCGTCCCGGGGTCGGCGCCCCGGGACCGACGGCCGCCGGGGCGGTGGGCCCCGGCACGAGAACGCGCGGCCGCGCAGTGAACCGCACGGCCGCGCCACCGTCATCACCTTTGCCCAAAGCCATTCCATCGAGTGACGACTCGGCCATCCGGATGACGCCCGCCGAAGGCCCAACTAGGGTGCGGCGAAGGCGTTCCGCCGATGTTCCGGCACTTGGCCCTACCGACATTGCGATGTCAGTGGCGGGTGCCACAGTGGGGGAGTGAGCAACACCGCCACGGGCAGTCCCGACGAGGGCAGGAGGGGGTGATGTACGGCGTGTCCGGTATCGGATCCGCGACCGGCGAGGAGCTCGGCGCGCGCGCCGCGCGAGCCCGGGCCCTCGCGGTGCTCCGCGTCCGCGGCAGGGCCCTGGGCCTCGCGGTGCTCCCCGCCGCCGTCGCCGTCGTCCTGTACGCGGGCGGCGTCACCGGCCGTCTGACCGGCCCCGGCTGGGACACCGCCCGCTGGGTGGTGACCGCCCTCGCCGTGGTCGTCCTGCTGGTGGCGGCGGCCGTCGCCCTGGTCGTCGCCCGGTCCCGGCCGGCCGTGACGCCGACGGTGGAGCTCGCCGAGAGCTCCGCCCCCGATCTGTACCGTCTCGTGCGCGACCTCGCCGACCGGCTCGGCGTGCCCGCGCCCTCCGCGATAGCCCTCACCCCGGACTGCGACAGCTGGCTGGAGGACCGCTCCCACCCGGCGCACGGCCGCCGGCACCAGGGGAGCGCGCCCGGCGACGCGCCCGTCCTCGTCATCGGTTCGCCGTTCCTGTGGTGGATGAGGGTCGGAGAGCTGCGCGCGGTCCTCGCGCCGGTCGTCGCCGGTACGGGGCCCGCCGCGCACCCCGACATAGCCGCCGCCCGTCGCTTCGTCCGGGGCCTGGACGCCGCGGTGGCCGCGCCCCGCCGACCCGGCCTCGACCCGGTCCGCAGGCTGGGCGCGCAGGGCGTGGGCCGGCTGGCCCGCGTGATGCTCGAGAGCTGCCGGGGCCATGCCGCCGAGATGGAGCGGGGCGTCGCCGCCGCCGGTTCCGAGCGGGCGCAGTCCGTCGACTACGGCGTACGGATCGTCGCCCAGGAGCAGGTCGGCCTCGCCTACGCCGGCTGGGACCGGCTGCTCACCCGGGTCGCGCTGCCCGCCTGGCGGATGGGCCGCTGGCCCGCCCGCCTCGACGCCGGCGTGGTCTCGGCGCTGACCGAGCTCTCCCGCCGCGACCGGCTGGCCGACGGCTTCGCCTCCCGCCTCGGCGAGCGCCCCGCCTGCGACCTCCTGGAGGAGCCGGGCGCGGTCGACGAGGCGACCTCGCTCCTCGCCGCCCAGCTTTTCCACGGTGCCCCGCCCGAATCCGGTCCCGACTGGGCCCCGGTGCAGTGGACCGACTACGCGGACGAGGTCGTCGACCGCACCTGGCGCGCCGACGCGGCCCGCCTCCACCACGTCCTCGACCGCCTGGACGGCAGCCCTCCGCCGCTCTCGGGCCCCACCGGCTCCTCGGGCCCCGCGGGCTCCCCGGGCCCTGCGGAGTCCTCCCGTCCCGCGGGCTCCCCGGACCCCGCGGAGTCCTCCCGTCCCACGGGCTCCTCGGACCCCACCGGCTCTTCCCACCCCTCGGGCTCCGCGCGCCCCGGGGACCTCTCGGTGGTCCCTCCCGAGACGGCCGCTGCGTCGACCGCCCCCGCACCCACCGCCTCTGCGTCGACCGCCCCCGCACCCACCGCCCCCGCACCCACCGCCCCCTCCGACCTCGGTGCCGCGCCCGAAGGGCCCACGCTCGCGCGGGTCATGGCGCATCTAACGGTGCCACAGGGAGGGGCCGACGGCGGGAGCGCGGCCGATGTGCTGGCGGCCGCGCTGACCGCGCAGGCGGCGCGCGAGCAGAGCCGGCGGCCGGTCGTGCCGGCGGCCGAGGGCCCCGACGGGCCGGTGGCGCTGTTCCCGTTGCAGCCGCCCCGCAGCGGGCGGGACCTGCTCGCCGACCACGTGGCCGCCATGGTGTGCTGCGCCGCCGTGGACACGGCGGAGGCGGAGCCGGGCCTGGACTGGCTGGACGGTCCGGCGCTGTTCGTCCGCGGCAAGCGGAGCACGGATCTGTCCGCCGTGGTGCTCGCCCTGGTCGAGGACGGTGACCCGGGCCCCCTGAGGGCCTGGCTGACCAGGACCGGAGTCCCCCCGGAGAAGCCCGTCCGGCTCGTCTGAGCCGGAGGGTCAGGTTCCACTCTCGTCAATTCACGACGAACGGTGACGGAGTGCGTGCGTTATGTGATGTGCTGGAGACCGGCACTGACAGAGGCACGATCCAGCGGCATCGACCAGCCGCACCGAAAGGTCACCACGGACCACGACCGGGGGAGTCGAGGGAGGGGCGCAGCATGGGGGCGGAGCAGATCAGGCGGTGGGAGTCGGGTGCGCTCGCGCACGCCGTGTCGGATCCCTTCGGCCAGGGCCCGCTGCCCTGGCTGCGCGGCTCGGAGAACTACTTCGACGACACCGGCCAGATGGTCCCCTGGTACGCGGACGAGACCCTGGCCCGCGGGGGCGGCGGCGGCCCCCGCACCGCCGACGACGTGCACGGCCAGATCAAGGGCTTCGTGTCCACCGGCGCCGTCGCCCCCGGCGAGGCGATCGACTTCCACATCACGGTGGACCCGCCGCAGCAGTTCTCCGTCGACGTCTACCGCATCGGGCACTACGGCGGCGACGGCGCCTCCAAGATCACCACCAGCCCCCGGCTCTCCGGCATCGTCCAGCCGGCCCCGCTCACCGCCGACCGGACCGTCTCCTGCCACCACTGGTGGCAGTCCTGGCGGCTGCAGATCCCCTCGTACTGGTCGATCGGCGCGTACGTCGCCGTGCTCACCACCGTCGACGGCTACCGCTCCCACATCCCCTTCACGGTCCGCGACAGCCACCCGGCCGACCTGCTGCTCGTGCTGCCGGACGTGACCTGGCAGGCGTACAACCTCTATCCGGAGGACGGCCGCACCGGCGCCAGCCTCTATCACGCCTGGGACGAGGAGGGCCGGCTGCTCGGCGAGGAGGAGGCGGCCGTGACCGTCTCCTTCGACCGTCCGTACGCGGGCGCGGGGCTCCCGCTGCACGTCGGGCACGCCTACGACTTCATCCGCTGGGCCGAGCGCTACGGCTACGACCTGGCGTACGCGGAGACCCGGGACCTGCACGCGGGCCGGGTGGACCCGAGCCGCTACCGGGGCCTGGTCTTCCCGGGCCACGACGAGTACTGGTCGGTGCCCATGCGCCGTACGGTCGAGCTCGCCCGCGACCAGGGCACCTCACTCGTCTTCCTGTCCGCCAACACCATGTACTGGCAGGTGGAGCTCGCCGCCTCGCCGTCCGGCGCGCCGGACCGGCTCCTGACCTGCCGCAAGCGCCGGGGTCCCGGCCGCGCGGCGCTGTGGCGGGAGATCGACCGGCCGGAGCAGCAGCTGCTGGGCATCCAGTACGCGGGGCGGGTGCCCGAACCGCACCCGCTGGTGGTGCGGAACGCCGGGCACTGGCTGTGGGAGGCCACCGGCGCGGGCGAGGGCGACGAGATCCCGGGCCTGGTCGCCGGCGAGGCCGACCGCTACTTCCCGCGCACCGCGCTCCCCGAGCACGAGAGCCGCATCCTGCTCGCCCACTCGCCCTACCGCGACGGCGAGGGCGCGCGGCGGCACCAGGAGACCAGCCTCTACCGGGCCCCGTCGGGCGCGTGGGTCTTCGCCTCGGGCACCTTCGCCTGGTCGCCGGCGCTCGACCGGCCGGGCCACGTGGACGCCCGGATCCAGCGCGCCACCGCCAATCTGCTCGACCGGATCTGCAAGCGGGACTGACCGGCGGGCCCGCCGGTCGCGGCCGCGTCCCGGTGAGGGAGAATCGGACACGCTCCTGGATCAACCTACGCGGAGGAACCGTGTCCGGATTCGTAGAAAAGCCCGAGCCCGTCCAGGTCCCGGGCCTGACCCATCTCCACACGGGCAAGGTCCGCGACCTGTACCGCGACGAGGCGGGCAACCTGGTCATGGTGGCGAGTGACCGTCTGTCCGCGTACGACTGGGTGCTGCCCACCGAGATCCCCGACAAGGGCCGGGTCCTCACCCAGCTGTCGCTGTGGTGGTTCGACCGGCTCGCCGACCTGGTCCCCCACCACGTCCTGTCCACCGACCTCCCGGCCGGCGCCCCCGCCGACTGGGCGGGCCGCACCCTGGTCTGCAAGGCGCTGGACATGGTCCCGGTCGAGTGCGTGGCCCGTGGCTATCTGACCGGTTCCGGCCTGGTCGAGTACGAGCAGTCCCGCACGGTCTGCGGCCTCGCGCTGCCCGAGGGCCTCACCGACGGCTCCGAGCTGCCGGCCCCGATCTTCACCCCGGCGACCAAGGCCGCCGTCGGCGACCACGACGAGAACGTGTCGTACGAGGAGGTCGCCCGCCAGGTCGGCGCGGAGACCGCCGCGCGGCTGCGGCAGACCACGCTCGCCGTCTACAGCCGGGCCCGGGACATCGCGCGCGAGCGCGGGATCATCCTGGCCGACACCAAGTTCGAGTTCGGCTTCGACGGCGAGTCCCTGGTGATCGCCGACGAGGTCCTCACCCCGGACTCCTCCCGCTTCTGGCCGGCCGACCAGTGGCAGCCGGGCCGCGCCCAGCCCTCGTACGACAAGCAGTTCGTGCGGGACTGGCTGACCTCGCCGGCCTCCGGCTGGGACCGCAGGAGCGAGCAGCCGCCGCCGGCCCTCCCGCAGGACGTCGTCGACGCCACCCGCGCCAAGTACGTCGAGGCGTACGAGCTCCTCACCGGCAACACCTGGAGCTGAGCGGGGCACGAGAAAGCCCCCGGTCGGATCGACCGGGGGCTTCTTCGTGGAGCGGACGACGAGATTCGAACTCGCGACCCTCACCTTGGCAAGGTGATGCTCTACCAACTGAGCCACGTCCGCCTGCGCCGTAGCGCGCAGCTAACTATACCCAACCTTTGGACCGCGCGAGACGCACCGCCGTGTGCCGGTTCTCGGCTCCGAGCTTCGCGGCGGCGGAGGAGAGGTAGTTGCGGACGGTTCCGGGGGAGAGCGAGGCCCGTCTGGCGATCTCGGCGACGGGCGCGCCGTCGGCGGCGAGTTCGAGGACCTCGGCCTCCCGGGCGGTGAGCGGGGAGTCGCCGGCGGCGATGGCGTCGGCCGCCAACTCCGGGTCCACGTAACGGTTTCCGTCGTGCACGCTACGGATCAGCTCGGCCAGTCGCCGGGCGCTGACGGTCTTCGGCACGAAGCCGCGGACGCCGGCGGCGAGGGCCCTCTTGAGGTGCCCGGGGCGGCCGTGACTCGTCACGATCATGGTTCTGCAGCGAGGCAGTTGGTCCCGCAGGGATGTGGCCACCATCACACCGTCGGCGCCCGGCATCTGGAGATCGAGGACGGCGACGTCCGGTTCGTGGGCGAGCGCCATGGCGAGCGCCTCGGGCCCGGACGCGGCCTCGGCGACGACAACCAGGTCGTCCTCCAGGGCGAGCAGGGCCGCGAGCGCGCCCCGGATCAGATGCTCGTCGTCGGCGAGCAGGACGCGTACGCGCGCGGTCACGACGCCGTCTCCTTCCTCGAATTCCACGGATCATCGCTCGGGCCGTCCGTACCGGTGCCGCGTACGGACATCCCGCCGCCGCCCCCGACCTGGGCCCCGCCCCCGGGTCCTCCCCCGCTGCCGGCCTCCCTCCGGGCCCCGGCCCCGCTCCCGGCCCCAGCTCCGTTCCCGGCCCCAGCTCCGTTCCCGGCCCCAGCTCCGTTCCCGGCCCCGTCCCTGAGGGGCACCCGGGCCGTCACCCGGAACCAGCCGTCCTTCTGCGGTCCCGCCTCCAGGGTGCCGTCCACCTCCGAGAGCCGTTCCCGCAGCCCCGCGAGTCCCGACCCGGTCCGCCGGGCGGGCCCGGCGCCGTCGGCCGGCTCCCGTACGCCGTCGTTCTCGACGACCAGCAGCACCGCACCGTCCTCCGTCCGCAGCGCTATCCGGCAGCGCCGTGCGTCGCCGTGCCGCAGGACGTTCGTCGTGGCCTCCCGGACCACCCAGCCCAGCGCCGACTGCACCTCGCCGGGCAGCTCGACGCCGATCGGCCCCGTGACGCAGCCGATGCCCGCCGCGGCGAGGACGCCCCGGGCGCCCTCCAGCTCCACCCGCAGGTCGGCCTCCCGGTAGCCGCGGACCACGTCCCGCACCTCGCGCTGGGACTCCTGGGCGATCCGCTGCACCTCGGTCATCTGGGCCACCGCGTCCTCGGCCCGGCCACGCCGGGCGAGCTGCACCGCCAGTTCGCTCTTGAGCGCGATCACCGACAGGTTGCGGCCCATGACGTCGTGGAGGTCGCGGCCGAAGCGCAGCCGTTCCTCGGCGACGGCCAGCCGCGCCCCGAGGTCGCGGGACCGCTCCAGCTCCCACACGATCCGCAGCAGCCAGCCGGAGAACCCGCACGCGAAGACCATGGCGCCGCCGCTCACCGGAACGGCGAACGCGTACGCGACGACCTGCGGCCAGTCCAGGCCGACCGCGAGCGCCGAGAGGCCGGCCGTGAGGGAGGCGAGCAGCACGGTGCCGGCCATCCGGCGCGCCGAGCGCAGGCACACGGCCACCGAACCGAGCGTGAAGGCCGCCGTGCCGACGACGACGGCACCGGCGATGCCCGCGTCCTTCAGCGTGCCCGTGGACTGCAGCGCCATGAGCGCCACCGCTCCGAGCGCGGTCACCGCGATCAGCACGGCGGCGAGCCGCACGGGCCGTTCCCGCCGGTCGAGCTGCCAGCCGAGCGCGCGCGAGGAGAGCACCGCGCACAGGACGGCGTGCGCGACGACCAGCAGCGCGATCACCGCGGCCGGGAGGGCGCCGATCTTCCCCTCGGCGTTGCTGGCGAGCGGGACGAACGCGACGCCGCCGACCTCGAGCAGAGGGAAGAGGTGGAAGGTCCACCGCGTGTACAACTCGACCTTGGCCGCGCTGCTGCGACCGCTCCACCACCCCGTCAGCCTCGACACGGCCGACCCCCGTTCTTCCTGAGCTCCCCGAGGAGGGTGCCCGACTAGCGCCGCGGCTCCCAGCGGAACCACTTCCGGACAGCAAACACGCTCAGCACGATCCAGGCCACCGTGGTGAGGGCCGCGCCCAGCAGCTCCTTGCCGCCGATCCCGCCCGCCCCGCCGGTGCCGAGCCAGCCGGCCCGGACGAGTTCCATCACGCCGCTGAGCGGGAGCAGCGAGCAGACCGAGGCGACCGGGTCCGGCAGCGACTCCACGGGCACCATCAGGCCCGAGCCCATCGCGGAGACCAGGAAGAAGGGCAGGGTGGTCAGGCCCGCGCTCTCCACGGACCGGGTGATCACGGTGGTGAGGGCGGCCAGCGCGGCCAGCAGCCCGGTCCCGGCCAGGACGCCGAGGAGCAGCAGGTCGGGGCGGCGCGGGGCGCCGGCGCCCAGGGCGGCCGGGCCGAGGGCGGTCAGCACCGCGCACTGGACGAGCGCGATCGCCGCGGCCGGGAGGGCGCCGCCGAAGAGGATCTCGGTGTCACGGGCCTCTCCGGTGCGCAGCCGCTTGAGGACCAGTTCCTCGCGGCGGGCGACGTAGGTGGCGACGAGGTTCATGTAGACGACGAGGACGAGGATCATGCCGGTGCCGCCGATGGCGGTGGCCTCGGCGAGGCCCAGGGGAAGGCCGCCCTCGTCCATGCCGCCGAGCGAGGTGCGCAGCAGGAAGACCATGAGCACCGGCATGAGCAGGGCGACGAAGAGGTTGTTCCGGTTGCGGCCGAGGAGGGTGAGCTCGGCCCGTCCGAGGGCGGTCAGGCGCGTGGCGGTGGCGTTCATCGGGCCTCTTCGTGTGCGTGCGGGCGGGCGGGGGCGGTGGCGAGACCTCCGGGGGCTTCGGCGAGACCTCCGGTGAGGTCGTCGGCGCGGGAGGCGATCTCCAGGAAGGCTTCCTCCAGCGAGGCGGACCGGGCGTCGAGCTCTTCGAGCCGTACGTCCGCGGCCCGGGCCCAGCCGAGCAGTTCGCCGAGCGCTTCCTGGAGGTCGTACGTGCGGATCTCCACCCGTCGGCCGTACGCGGCGGCCTTCAGGCCGAGCGGCAGCCGTTCGTGTCCGGTGCCCTCGGGGAGCCGGAAGCGGATCCGGGCGGGCCGGGCGGCGGTGACCTCGGCGGGGGTGCCGGAGGTGACGATCCGGCCGCGGTGCATGATCGCCAGCCGGTCGGCGAGGGTCTCGGCCTCCTCCAGGTAGTGGGTGGTGAGGAGGACGGTGGTGCCTTCGTCGCGGAGCCGGCGGACCAGGTCCCAGGTGTCGCGGCGGCCCTCGGCGTCGAGGCCGGTGGTGGGTTCGTCGAGGAAGAGCACCTCGGGGCGGCCGAGGAGGGCGAGCGCGAGGTCGAGCCGGCGTCGTTCGCCGCCGGAGAGCTGCTTGATCCGGACGCGGGCGCGGTCGGTGAGTCCGACCGCGGCCAGGGCCTCGCCGACGGGCCGGGCGCCGCTGGTGCAGCCGGCCCACATGCGTACGGTCTCGGCCACGGTCAGGTTGGAGGGGAAGCCGCCTTCCTGGAGCATGACGCCGATGCGGGGGCGGACGGCGGCGCGTTCCCGGTACGGGTCGTGGCCCAGGACGCGGGCGGTGCCGCCGGTCGGGGCGGCGAGGCCCTCCAGGAGTTCGACGGTGGAGGTCTTGCCGGCGCCGTTGGTGCCGAGGAGGGCGAAGACCTCGCCCCGGGGCACGGTGAAGGAGATCCCGCCGACGGCCTCGAAGCCGCCGGAGTAGGTCCGGTGGAGGCCGTCCGCCTCGATCGCAGGTGTCATGCGTCCAGGCTCGCGCCGGTCGCGGGCCGTCGGCAGTGCGCGCTGTCACCGGGGCGGCTGACAAATGTCATGGAGGGCGCCGTGGAGGGGCGCGCCGGGTTTTCGGATACGACGAAGGCCCCGGTTCCTGAGAACCGGGGCCTTCGCTCCCTGAGCGGACGACGAGATTCGAACTCGCGACCCTCACCTTGGCAAGGTGATGCTCTACCAACTGAGCCACGTCCGCATTGCTCCCGACCGGCTTTCACCGGGCGGTGCGAGCACCACTCTACCAAACGCACCGGAGTGCTCGGTAACCGTGATGCAGAGCGGGTGACAGGGATCGCACACTGCGCCTTCCCCCTGGAAGGGGGCTGTTCTGCTACTGAACTACACCCGCACGCTGCGTGAGGTCCGGCCCTGCGGCCTCGCCCCTCGGCGTGCTCCAGACTCTAGCGGATCATGGGGGGTGCGGCGCAAATCCGGGTCGCGGTCCCGCCGTGGCCGGGAGGGCCGCGGGGTCAGCCGGCGGCCTGGAAGGCTTCGTAGACCCGCTTGGGGATCCGGCCGCGGGCGGGCACGTCCATCTTGTTGGACTGGGCCCAGGCGCGGACGGCCGCCGGGTCGGGGGCGAGCGCGGTGTGCGTGTAGTCGCTCCGGGCGGCCGGGGCCGGCCTGCCGTCCCGCCCGTTCAGCCGGCGGCCCGCGGCGAGGTAGGGCGCGAGGGCGTTGCGCAGTTTCTTTGCATTGGCGGGATTCAGGTCGATCTCGTACATCTTCCCGTCCAGGCCGAACTCGACCGTTTCCGCCGCTTCTCCGCCGTCGATGTCGTCGAAGAGGGTGACCACCACACGCTGAGCCACGGATATCGGTCCTTTCTTGGGGATCGCCGTCTCCCGAACGGTGCCATCACCACCCTGACGTGCTGTGATGCCGTCATCGCGGCCACCCCTGGCAAATACTGTGCCGTTCTGTATTCCTTTGTACAGCGCGGGGTATCGCATGGGGAAGCCCAGGCAATTGTCTCCGCGTGTCCCGCCTTATTTCGCTGGAATTCAGCGGGGTGTCGCCTCCTGGCCTTTGTAGGATCCTTCAGGCTTCTACCCGCGTAGAATTTGGAGGGAGGTACGCTGAGGGAACCGCCCACGCAACACACCACCGGGAGTGCCAGTGGCACGCGTCGTAGTCGACGTCATGCTCAAGCCGGAGATCCTCGACCCGCAGGGACAGGCGGTGCAGCGTGCACTGCCCCGCCTCGGTTTCGAGGGGATCGCCGACGTCCGCCAGGGGAAGCGCTTCGAGTTGGAGGTGGAGGGACCGGTCGACGACGCCGCCCTCGCCCGCATCCATGAGATGGCCGAAACCTTCCTTGCCAACACCGTGATCGAGGACTTCACCGTCCGGGTCGAGTCCGCCGAGACCGCCGGGGCCTCGTCGTGACCGCACGCATCGGCGTCGTCACGTTCCCCGGGACGCTCGACGACCAGGACGCGCTGCGCGCCGCCCGCCTCGCGGGCGCCGAGCCCGTCTCGCTCTGGCACCGCGACAAGGACCTCAAGCAGGTCGACGCGGTGGTCCTCGCGGGCGGCTTCTCCTACGGCGACTACCTGCGGGCCGGTGCCATCTCCCGCTTCTCGCCGGTGATGGAGACGATCATCGAGCAGGCGAAGGCGGGCATGCCCGTCCTCGGCATCTGCAACGGCTTCCAGATCCTCACCGAAGCCCATCTGCTGCCGGGCGCCATGCTGCGCAACAACCACCTCCACTTCATCTGCCGCGACCAGAAGCTGCGGGTGGAGAACGCGGAGACCGCCTGGACCTCGGACTACACCCGGGGCCAGGAGATCGAGGTCCCGCTCAAGAACATGGACGGCCGCTACGTCGCCGACGAGCGCACGCTCGACGAGCTGGAGGCCGAGGGGCGGGTGGCCTTCCGCTACCTCGACCTCAACCCCAACGGCTCCCTGCGCGACATCGCGGGCATCACCAACGCCGCGGGCAACGTGGTCGGCCTGATGCCGCACCCCGAGCACGCCGTGGAGCCGCTGGTCGGCACCGGCAAGACCGACGGGCTCGGTTTCTTCACCTCGATCCTCAAGAAGCTGGTCAACGCATGACTCTCGACACCGTCAAGCACGCGACCGAGACGCCTGACGTCGAGCAGCCCTGGAAGGAACTCGGCCTCAAGGAGGACGAGTACGAGCGCATCCGCGAGATCCTCGGCCGCCGTCCCACCGGCGCCGAGCTCGCCATGTACTCCGTCATGTGGTCCGAGCACTGCTCGTACAAGAGCAGCAAGGTCCACCTGAAGCAGTTCGGCGAGAAGACCCCCGAGAACGACGCCATGCTCGTCGGCATCGGCGAGAACGCGGGCGTCGTCGACGTCGGCCAGGGCTACGCGGTCACCTTCAAGGTCGAGTCGCACAACCACCCGAGCTACATCGAGCCCTACCAGGGCGCGGCCACCGGCGTCGGCGGCATCGTCCGCGACATCCTCGCCATGGGCGCCCGCCCGGTCGCGGTCGTCGACCCGCTGCGCTTCGGCGCCGCCGACCACCCCGACACCAAGCGCGTGCTGCCCGGCGTCGTCGCCGGCATCGGCGGCTACGGCAACTGCCTGGGCCTGCCGAACATCGGCGGCGAGGTCGTCTTCGACTCCTGCTACCAGGGCAACCCGCTGGTCAACGCCGGCTGCATCGGCGTGATGAAGCACGAGGACATCCACCTCGCCAAGGCATCGGGCCCCGGCAACAAGGTCATCCTCTACGGCGCCCGCACCGGCGGCGACGGCATCGGCGGCGTCTCGGTCCTCGCGTCCGAGACCTTCGACGACACGAAGCCCACCAAGCGCCCCGCCGTCCAGGTCGGCGACCCCTTCCAGGAGAAGCTCCTCATCGAGTGCACCCTGGAGATCTTCAAGGAGAAGCTGGTCGCCGGCATCCAGGACCTCGGCGGCGCCGGCCTGTCCTGCGCCACCTCCGAGCTGGCCTCCGCCGGTTCCGGCGGCATGCGGGTCGACCTCGACAAGGTCCACCTGCGCGACGCGACGCTCTCGCCCGAGGAGATCCTCATGAGCGAGTCGCAGGAGCGCATGTGCGCGATCGTCGAGCCCGACAAGGTCGACCGCTTCCTGGAGATCTGCGAGAAGTGGGACGTCATCGCCGTCGTCATCGGCGAGGTGACCGACGGCGAGCGCCTGGAGATCTTCTGGCACGGCGAGCAGATCGTCGACGTCCCGCCGCGGACGGTCGCCCACGAGGGCCCGGTCTACCACCGGCCGTACGCCCGCCCCGAGTGGCAGGACGCGCTGCAGGCCGACGACGCCGGCAAGCTGCCCCGCCCGCAGGACGGTGCCGAGCTGAAGGACCAGGTCCTGAAGCTGGTCGGCTCCCCGAACCAGGCCTCCAAGGCGTGGATCACCGATCAGTACGACCGCTTCGTGCAGGGCAACACCGTCCTCGCGCAGCCCGAGGACGCGGGCATGGTCCGGATCGACGAGGAGTCGAACCTGGGCGTGGCCATGGCGACCGACGGCAACGGCCGCTACGCCAAGCTCGACCCGTACACCGGTGCGCAGCTCGCGCTCGCGGAGGCGTACCGCAACGTGGCCGCCTCCGGTGCCAAGCCGCTGGCGATCTCGGACTGCCTGAACTTCGGTTCGCCCGAGGACCCGGCCGTGATGTGGCAGTTCGCCGAGGCCACCCGTGGTCTCGCGGACGGCTGCCTCCAGCTGGGCACCCCGGTCACCGGCGGCAACGTGTCGCTGTACAACCAGACCGGTGACGTGGCCATCCACCCGACGCCCGTCGTGGCCGTCCTCGGTGTGATCGACGACGTCAACCGCCGCACCCCGATCGCCTTCGCGGAAGAGGGCCAGCTCCTCTACCTGCTCGGCGACACCAAGGAGGAGTTCGGCGGCTCGGCCTGGTCCGAGGTCATCCACCAGCACCTCGGCGGCCTGCCGCCGGCCGTGGACCTCGACCGGGAGAAGCTGCTCGGCGAGATCCTGATCGCGGCCTCCCGCGACGGCATGATCGACGCGGCCCACGACCTGTCCGACGGCGGACTCGTCCAGGCGGTCGTCGAGTCCTGCCTGCGCGGCGGCAAGGGCGCGCGCCTGGTCGTCCCCGAGGGCCTGGACGCGTTCACGTTCCTCTTCAGCGAGTCGGCCGGCCGCGCGGTCGTCGCCGTTCCGCGCAGCGAGGAGCTCCGCTTCACCGACATGTGCGGTGCGCGGGGTCTGCCGGCGACCCGGATCGGTGTCGTCGACGGCGACGCGGTCGACGTGCAGGGCGAGTTCAGCGTCTCCCTGGAGGAGCTGCGCGCCGTGCACGAGGCGACGATCCCGGGCCTGCTGGCCTGACCATTCCCGCCCGTGCGACAGCCCCCGCCCGTTCTCGGGCGGGGGCTGTGCGCGTCCCCGGTGTCCGAGGGGTCAGTCCGTCTGCTGCTCCCAGAACGCGTCCGCCTCGTCGATGTCCGCGACGCATTCGTCGATGTCGGTCACCTTGCCGCCGACGATGGTGAAGAAGAGCCCGCCCTCCATCTCGATGCCCCGGTCGCCGCGGTCGGCGTGCCACTTGTGCACCGACATGACGTGGCCGCGGCCGTCGGGGTAGATGCCCTTCGTCTCGATCCGGAAGGTGCCGCCGGTGAGCTCCATCAACTGCCCGTAGTGGCCGAGGACGTTGTCGGCGCCCTTGAAGTGGCCCGACATCCGGCTGTCGCCCGGTGAGTGGTGGGTGCAGTCCGCGGTCATCAGCGATCGCAGGGTCTCCATGTCGCCCGTGGAGAAGGCTTCGTAGCCCTTGCGGACCACGGCGGCGTCAGGGTGCTCAGCCATGGCCGATCGACCCCTCTCGTACGTGTGGGTGTGCGGCGGTCCTCCCCCTCCAGTCTCCGACTACCCTCGCCCCCATGCCACCTGCCAGGAAGCGCACCCGCAGCTACGACTCCGCCAAGATCCGGGCCGCCGTGCTCGCCCAGTTCGGGCACGTCGCCGACGCCGTCCGCGGGCTCGCGCCCGATCGACTGGTCCTGCCGTCGGGCCTGGGGGAGTGGACGGTGGCCGATCTCGCCGCGCACATCGCGTGGGTCGCCGACTCCCTGGCGGGCTCGCTCGGCCGCCCGCCGGCCGCCAAGGGCGAGGTCCTTCCCCACCAGTGGCCCTTCACCACGGTCGCGCTCTCCGCGAGGATCGCCGACGCGGCCCGCGAGACGCTGACCGGGGCGCCGCTTCCCGAACTGTACGAGCGGGCCGGCACCCGGCTCGCGGAGGCTCTCGCCGCGCACGACGACGACCGGGTGCTCGACCTGTGGATCGGCCCCATGCGGCTTGCCGACTTCCTCGTCACCCGCACCGTCGAACTGGTCGTCCACACCGACGACCTGAACCGGGCCGCCGGCCTGGACGTCCCCCTGGACCGGCAGGCGCTCGCCGCCTGTACGCGGCTGCTCGCCGACGCCCTCGCGGCGAAGGCCCCCGGCGGCGCGGTCGAGGTGCGGATCCCGCCGTTCGCGGTGGTGCAGTGCGTCGAGGGGCCCCGGCACACCCGGGGCACCCCGCCCAACGTCGTCGAGACGGACCCGCTGACCTGGATCCGGCTGGCGACCGGGCGCACCGGGTGGGCGGCGGAGCTGGACGCGGCGCGGGTGAGCGCCAGCGGGGAGCGGGCCGACCTGACGGCGCTGCTGCCCCTGATGAGCTGAGGAACCGTACGGGCCGGGCCGCACCGTACGGGCCGGACCGAGGAACCGTACGAACCCGCGGCCCGTCCCATCGGCATGCAGAAGCCGCGCACACTCACCGCAGCCCTGACCGTCTCGGCCCTCGCCCTGCTCTCCGCCTGCGGTACGGAGGCGGGCACGGGCCCCGGGGCGGGGGGCGACCCGGACACCCCCGACCTGCCCGTCGCCGGCAACCACTGGACGATCGCCGCCGTGACCGTCGACGGCGCCCGCTCGGTCGCCCCGCCCGGCGCGCACCTGGAGGTCGAGGAGAACGGCCGCGCCAAGGGGAACACCGGCTGCAACAACTTCGGCGCCGCCGTCGCCGTGAACGGGGACACCGTCACCGTCTCCTCGCACGAGGTGACGCTGATCGGCTGTCCGGCCGACCGGGACCGCTTCGAGCGGGCGCTCCTGAAGGCGTTCACGGGCGAGCTCAAGGGCAAGGCGCAGAAGAAGGGGCTGACCCTGGCCTCGGCCGACGGCCGCAAGGTCCTGGAACTGGTCGCCGAGTCCGGCGCTCCGCTGGTCGGCACCGCCTGGACGGTGGACGCCCTGCTCGGCGGGGAGACGTCCGCGTCGCTTCCGGCCGGCTCGGAGGGCAAGGCGAAGCTGACCTTCGGCAAGGACGGCCGGCTCAGCGGCAGCCTCGGCTGCAACCGGGTCTCCGCCCCCGCGAAGATCACCGACAGGACCATCACCCTCGGGGCGGTCACGACGACCCGGATGATCTGCACGAGCCCGCAGATGGAGCTGGAGACCAAGCTGTACGAAGTCCTCGACGGCCCCCTCACCTACCGGCTCGACCACCGCACCCTCACGGTCACCGGCGCGGACGGCCAGGGCTTCACCGCCCGCGCGGAGACCGACGAGGGTTAGTCCGGACGTCGGGACCGGCCCGGCAGGATCCGGAAGAGAGGCCCTGGCCTCCGTACGGGAGGAGGCCGGCGTCCGTCCTCTCCCACGCGGCCTTCAGATCGGCGAGCCGTGCCCGCTCGTACGGGGCCCGGTCGGCCTGTTCGCGGGCGTCCTCGGTGAGCCGGAAGAGCTGGTCGCGACCGCTCTTGCCGCGGTAGTACTTCCAGTCGCCGCGGCGCAGCGCCCGCTCCCCCCGCACCCGCCAGAAGAGGTCGCGCTCGGGCACGTCCTCGCCGCGCAGCAGGTGGCCGGCGAGGCTCGTGCCGTCGAGCGGATAGGCCGGGTGGGGACGGGCGCCGCCGATCTCCAGGAGGGTGGCGGTCCAGTCGGGGGAGAAGACGGGCAGGTCGCTGACCTGGCCGCCGTCGATCCGGGCGGGCCAGCGCAGGATCGACGGGACGCGGATGCCGCCCTCCTGGAGGGAGCCCTTGTTGCCGGCGAGCGGCCAGTTGTAGGAGAAGCGTTCGCCGCCGTTGTCGCTGGCGAAGAAGACGAGGGTGTCGCGTTCGCGGCCGGCGCGCCTGAGGGCGGCGAGGACGGTGCCGACGGAGCGGTCGAGGTCCTCGACCATTTCCTTGTACTTCTCCAGGGAGCCGCCGTCCTGGTGCCAGAGTGCGGAGCGGTCACCGGCCTTGATCCGCCGGACGATCTCCGCGCTGGTCTCTTCGTCGCCGTCGGCGATCCAGGGCCAGTGGGGGGTGGTGAAGTTGAGGTTCAGCAGGAAGGGCCGGTCGTGGTCGCGGCTCACGTACGCGCTCGCCCGCTCGGTGAGGATCCGGGTGTAGTAGCGCAGGTCCTTGTACGCGGCGTCGCCCTCGTAGAGGTCGTACTCGCCGCCGAGGCCGAGCTTGGAGTAGTACTCGAGCGCTCCGCCGAAGTTGCCGAAGAACTCGTTCCAGCCGGAGCGGGTGGGGGAGTAGTCGGGGAGGTAGCCGCAGTGCCACTTGCCGATGAGGGCGGTGGCGTAGCCGGCGTCGCGGAGCAGTGAGGCGAGCGTGGGGTGGGTGGGCTCCAGGCCGACGGACCGGTCCGCTATCGGCTCGGCGAGACCGCCCTTGGTGCGGCCCGGGTAGCGGCCGGTGTAGAGGCTGAAGCGGGTGGGCGAGCAGGTGGCGGAGCCGGCGTAGGCGTCGGTGAAGCGGACGCCCTGGCGGGCGAGCCGGTCCAGGTGCGGGGTGCGGATGTGCGGGGAGCCGTAGGAGGAGAGGTCGGCCCAGCCGAGGTCGTCGCCGAGGATGAACAGGATGTTGGGGCGGGCGGAGTGGCGGCCGGGCGCGGCACGGAACGGCCGCTCCCGCGCGGCCGTCCCGGGAGCGGCGGCTCTGGCCGGTGCGGCGGGGACCGTGGCGGCGAGGGCGGCCGCGGCGGCGGTTCCGACGGCGGCGCCGCCGAGGGCGCGCCGGGACAGGGGTGTGGACATACGGGACTCCTGGAGGGATGCAGCGGAATGCGGAACCGCCCGGAGGCGGACGTTCCGCGAGCGCGGTGGTGAGAGGGCGCGGCTCTACGGCACGGCCTGACGGCGGTGCGGTGCGGCAGGCTCCACGGCATGGCCCGGCCGCACCGTTCTCCGGCACGGCCCTGCGGCCCGGGGAAGGAAGCGCTCAGGCGCGGCGACAGACGGCGCTCGCGACACGGGCCAGGTCCACGTGCCGGCGCTCGACGAGCGTGACCGAGGGGTCGAGGTCACCGTTGGGCTGCATGATCGGAAGCGTGGCCGACTCCGGCGCCGGCTGTCAACGGGCGTCCTGCTGCGTGGACTCCGTCACATCCCGACCGTTCGGCCCGTGCCGTACGAGCGTGTGCTCTGATCACGCCACCCGGCTGCCGCCCTTACGCCGCCTGCTTTGTGGGCTCCGACAAGGAACGGACGATCAGTTCATGCGATCGCACAGCGCCGTATCACGCCTCCGGACGAATTCGGACCAGTGGTCGACCTCGCCTACACTCGGAGACGTGCCACGTGGTGACGGTCGACTCAATCACGATCTGCTCCCCGGCGAGAAAGGCCCCCAGGACGCTTGTGGCGTCTTCGGTGTCTGGGCTCCGGGCGAAGAGGTCGCAAAGCTCACGTACTTCGGGCTCTACGCCCTCCAGCATCGGGGCCAGGAATCCGCGGGAATCGCGGTCAGCAACGGCTCCCAGATCCTCGTCTTCAAGGACATGGGCCTGGTGTCCCAGGTCTTCGACGAAACCTCTCTCGGTTCCCTCCAGGGTCACATCGCGGTCGGTCACGCCCGCTACTCGACCACCGGGGCCTCCGTGTGGGAGAACGCGCAGCCGACGTTCCGGGCCACCGCCCAGGGCTCGATCGCGCTCGGACACAACGGCAACCTGGTGAACACGGCGCAGCTGGCCGAGATGGTCGCCGACCTTCCCAAGCGGGAGGGCCGCTCCACCCAGGTCGCCGCCACCAACGACACCGACCTGGTCACCGCGCTGCTCGCGGGCCAGGTGGCCGAGGACGGCACGCCGCTCACCATCGAGCAGGCGGCCGCGAAGGTCCTCCCCGAGGTCCGGGGCGCCTTCTCCCTCGTCTTCATGGACGAGCACACGCTCTACGCGGCGCGTGACCCGCAGGGCATCCGCCCGCTGGTCCTCGGGCGCCTGGAGCGCGGCTGGGTGGTCGCCTCCGAGTCCGCCGCTCTCGACATCTGCGGCGCCAGCTTCGTCCGCGAGGTCGAGCCGGGCGAGCTGATCGCGATCGACGAGAACGGCATCCGCACCTCTCGATTCGCAGAAGCGAAGCCCAAGGGCTGTGTCTTCGAGTACGTGTACCTGGCCCGCCCCGACACCGACATCGCCGGCCGGAACGTGTACCTCTCCCGCGTGGAGATGGGCCGCCGGCTCGCCAAGGAGGCCCCCGTCGAGGCCGACCTGGTGATAGCGACGCCGGAGTCCGGCACGCCGGCCGCCATCGGCTACGCGGAGGCCTCCGGCATCCCGTTCGGCGCCGGCCTGGTCAAGAACGCCTACGTCGGCCGGACCTTCATCCAGCCCTCGCAGACCATCCGCCAGCTGGGCATCCGGCTGAAGCTCAACCCCCTCAAGGAAGTCATCAAGGGCAAGCGCCTGGTGGTCGTCGACGACTCGATCGTCCGCGGCAACACCCAGCGCGCACTGGTCCGGATGCTCCGCGAGGCCGGCGCCGCCGAGGTCCACATCCGGATCTCCTCCCCGCCGGTGAAGTGGCCCTGCTTCTTCGGCATCGACTTCGCCACCCGCGCGGAGCTGATCGCCAACGGCATGTCGGTCGAGGAGATCGGCAAGTCGCTCGGCGCGGACTCGCTCTCGTACATCTCGCTCGACGGGATGATCGAGGCGACCACCATCGCCAAGCCCGACCTCTGCCGCGCCTGCTTCGACGGCGAGTACCCGATGGAGCTTCCGGACCCCGAACTGCTCGGCAAGCAGCTCCTGGAGACCGAGCTGGCCGCCGGTCCGGCCGCCACCGCGGCCGCCGACGCCCTGCGCCGTCCGTAAGACCCCGCTGCACACCCCGCAGTACGACACGAAAGCTCTGAACCCATGTCTCAGACCACTGGTGCCAGCTACGCGAGCGCGGGCGTCGACATCGAAGCGGGCGACCGCGCCGTCGAGCTCATGAAGGAGTGGGTGAAGAAGACGCAGCGCCCCGAGGTCCTCGGCGGCCTCGGCGGCTTCGCCGGTCTCTTCGACGCCTCCGCCCTCAAGCGCTACGAGCGCCCGCTGCTCGCCTCCGCCACCGACGGCGTCGGCACGAAGGTCGACATCGCCCGCCAGATGGGCGTGTACGACACCATCGGCCACGACCTGGTCGCCATGGTCATGGACGACATCGTCGTCTGCGGTGCCGAGCCGCTCTTCATGACCGACTACATCTGCGTCGGCAAGGTCCACCCCGAGCGCGTCGCCGCCATCGTCAAGGGCATCGCCGAGGGCTGCGTCCTGGCCGGCTGCGCCCTGGTCGGCGGCGAGACCGCGGAGCACCCGGGCCTGCTCGGACCGGACGACTTCGACGTGGCCGGCGCCGGCACCGGTGTCGTGGAGCACGACCGGCTGCTCGGCGCGGATCGTATCCGTACGGGTGACGCCGTCATCGCCATGGCGTCCTCCGGTCTTCACTCCAACGGGTACTCGCTCGTGCGGCACGTGGTCTTCGACCGCGCCGGCATGACCCTCGACCAGCAGGTCGAGGAGTTCGGCCGGACCCTGGGCGAGGAACTCCTGGAGCCCACCAAGATCTACTCGCTGGACTGCCTGGCGCTCACCCGGACCACCGACGTGCACGCCTTCAGCCACATCACGGGCGGCGGTCTGGCCGCCAACCTGGCCCGGGTGATCCCGGACGGCCTGCACGCCGTCGTGGACCGCTCGACCTGGGCTCCCGGCGCCGTCTTCGACCTGGTCGGCACGGCCGGACAGGTCGAGCGCCTGGAGCTGGAGAAGACCCTGAACATGGGCGTCGGCATGATGGCGGTCGTCCCGGCCGACTCGGTCGACGTGGCCCTGACGACCCTCGCCGACCGGGGCGTGGAGTCCTGGGTCGCCGGCGAGATCACCGAGCGCGGCGACAAGGAGACCGGCGCCGAGCTGGTCGGCGACTACGCGAAGTAGCCGCTACCGGACGTGGCCTCGGCCTCGGCCGTACGACGCACACCGAAGAGCACCCCTTGACGTCGAGGGGTGCTCTTCCGCGTCGGGGCACGAGGAGCCCGGCTCCCTCCGGACAGCGCAGAAACCCGGTCCGGGGTGCCCGGACCGGGTTTCGATGTGCGGAAGGTCAAGCGCGACGCTGAGTGGACGCCGGACCGGACTCGTCGTCCTCGTCCTCGTCGTCCGTGTTGTAAAGATCCGCGTACTGCGCGTACGGGTCGTCTTCCTCGTCGTCGTCCTCGAACGGCTCGCCATTCGGCGGCTGGCTCGAAGTCGTCGAAGCGCCCAGCTCGTGGGCCAGACGCGCAAGGTCGGTCCCGCCGCTGCTGTACTTCAGCTGGCGGGCGACCTTGGTCTGCTTGGCCTTTGCCCGGCCGCGCCCCATGGCTCGACCCCCTCGGTGACGGGGCTCGACGGCCCCAGAGTCTTGACACGCGTTCATGGTTCGGAACGGGCTCTCGGGAGAGAGACCGGTCCGTAGGGCTTCAACGGTACCTGTTTCCGTCGGTCTACGGTACGCCGCGCGCATCACATACCCCGGTACAGAACCATCGAGGTGCCCTGTCCTCGCTGGTCAATCGCGATTTTAACCTCTTCTTGAGGTCCGACCCGCCGATCGGCGTGAGCGAAGTCTCGCGAATCGCCCCCGGTCGGCGGGCCGGACCTGTCAAGAGTCAGGCCCGGCGCGCCTCGGCCATGCGCTGCTCGGCGATCCGGTCGGCCGCCGCGGCCGGCGGGATGCCGTCCGCCTTCGCACGTGCGAAGATCTCCAGGGTGGTGTCGAAGATCTTCGTGGCCTTGGCCTTGCACCGGTCGAAGTCGAAGCCGTGCAGCTCGTCGGCGACCTGGATCACGCCACCGGCGTTGACCACGTAGTCGGGCGCGTAGAGGATCCCGCGCTCCACGAGGTCCTTCTCGATGCCCGGGTGGGCCAGCTGGTTGTTGGCCGCGCCGCAGACGATGGCGGCGGTGAGGAACGGCACCGTCTCCTCGCTCAGGGCGCCGCCCAGCGCGCAGGGCGCGTAGACGTCCAGGCCCTCGACCCGGATCAGGGCCTGGGTGTCGGCGACGACGGACACCTGCGGGAACTTCTCGGTGATCCGGCGCACCGACTCCTCGCGGACGTCGGTGACGACGACCTCGGCGCCGTCGGCGATCAGGTGCTCGACGAGGTAGTGGCCGACCTTGCCGACGCCCGCGACGCCGACCTTGCGGCCGCGCAGGGTCGGGTCGCCCCACAGGTGCTGCGCGGAGGCGCGCATGCCCTGGAAGACGCCGAAGGCGGTGAGGACGGAGGAGTCGCCGGCGCCGCCGTTCTCGGGGGAGCGGCCGGTGGTCCACCGGTTGGTGCGGGCCACGACGTCCATGTCGGCGACGTAGGTGCCGACGTCGCAGGCGGTGACGTAGCGGCCGCCGAGGGAGGCCACGAAGCGGCCGTAGGCGAGGAGCAGTTCCTCGGTCTTGATCTGCTCCGGGTCGCCGATGATCACGGCCTTGCCGCCGCCGTGGTCGAGTCCGGCCATGGCGTTCTTGTACGACATGCCGCGGGACAGGTTGAGCGCGTCGGCGATCGCCTCGGCCTCGGTGGCGTAGGGGTAGAAGCGGGTGCCGCCGAGGGCCGGGCCCAGGGCGGTGTTGTGGAGGGCGATGACGGCCTTGAGGCCCGTGGCGCGGTCCTGGCACAGCACGATCTGCTCGTGGCCTCCCTGCTCCGAGTGGAACAGGGTGTGCAGTACGTCAGGAACGCCGGTCACATCGGTCACGGTGGTGACTCCCAAAACGAGGCGGCGGAAGGTCCCCCCTGCGGGTGGGGGAGGGACCGGAACGGCAGAAGGTTAAGTGCTACCTGGGCGTAGCAGGGACGCAGTGCTGCGGATCACCCCCTCCAGGAGTACGCGCGTGGAAGGATTTGCGACATGTCGGTCGTGTCCTCGGTGCTGGTCCCCTACGCCTCCTATCTGCGCGTGTACGAGCCGCTGGCCGCGTTCCCGGTCGCGGAGCGGGAGCACTGGGCCCGGTACGCGCGCCGCACGGACCTGCCCGGCGCGCAGGACGAACTGCGGCGCTCGCTGGCCGATCTGGTGCCGGTGCCGCCGGTGCCGGTGCCGGCGCACGAGAGCGGCGACGCGTTCGTGGTGGCGGTGGACGGGGTGGTCCTGGTCTGTCCGTGGCGGACGCGGCTGCGGGGCTGGCTGGCGATGGAGGAGCTGGTGGGCGGGACGCTGCCGGCGCCGGTCCTGGACGCGATGCTGCCGCCGGTGGTGCGGGAGCAGGCGGTGGCGGACCACGAGCGGTGGGTGGAGCGGAACCCGGACGCGCGGCCGTGGATCCGCAGTGCGGTGTGGCGAGTGCCGCTGAGCTGGTTCGCGCTGTTCTCGGACGAGGAGCGGGAGTACGAGCCGGGCGGCGGCGCGGGAGGGCCCGGTGGGGCCGGTGGGGCGGTGCTGCGCTACCGGACGCCGATGGCGCAGGCGCGGCGGCGGCTGGCGCGTTCCCTGAAGGCGTTGCGGGGGGCGATCGCGGAGGGGCCGATGACCGAGGGGCTCGTCGGGGTGGGCCGCTGGCTGGAGGAGTTCCATCCGCGGGCGCTGGTGGAGCTGGACTACGGCGGCCTGGTGCACGCGGTCCCCGCGGAGGCGCTGGCCGCGGACCGCTCGGCGGCGGACGTGGCCGAGGGCATCGCGGCGCTGCGGGACGGCGAGGGGGAGGCCGCGCGGGCGGCCTACGAGCGTCTCGCCGAGCGGTGGCGGGCGGTCCGCAACCTCGAGTTCGCGAACTGACCATCGACAGGACATCTCCATCTGATGTAAATGATCTTCATCGCTGGACACCTGTTCGGATCTTTGGTGTGCTCTGGTGGGGTCGGCGGTGCCGATGGGGCGGGACGTAGGTCCCGATCCGGGCCTTTGGTTCAAGCGTGACGGACAGCACTTACCGCACCCTTGCGCCCATCGCCCACCCTCGTGCCAAAATAGGACAAGGAGTCCGGGGAGGGTTCCTTCCGTCCAAGATTGGGCGGAACGCTCAGCATTGCACTCTATGGGGGGTCTGAGGACTCCTGATCGCTCTGTGACTGATCGTCACAGTGGCGTGACTGTCCGTTATGGCATGGTCCATCGACTTCCGCCGCTGATGAACACCTGCGAGGGCAATTCCATCGGTTTGGCCGACGTGGCTGGACGGATGGTGTAGTTGTAGTGCCGAGGACAAGCCGTTCGTCCTATAACCGACTCGGCCCGCTTCTGCCATTTCGGGCAAGGCGGGTCAAGGTGCAGAATTTAGAGGAAAGAACCGAGAAGGTTCGGTTCTCCCGAGGAGGCCGCTCATGACCGCTCGCACCCCTGATGCCGAGCCGCTGCTGACCCCTGCCGAGGTTGCCACGATGTTCCGCGTGGACCCGAAGACGGTGACCCGTTGGGCGAAGGCCGGAAAGCTCACGTCCATCCGCACCCTGGGTGGGCACCGCCGGTACCGCGAGGCCGAGGTCCGCGCTCTGCTGGCGGGCATTCCGCAGCAGCGCAGCGAGGCCTGAGGCGCACGCGAGGCACGCAACACCCCGTAACACCGGGCAACAGCCGGGTCCCCCAACCCGGTCCGCCCACCCCAAGCTCTGCCGACGAGTGCCTGCCCCAACAGGTTCTGGTCATCGATCGCGCTGGACTCCGCCGGGTCCAGCGCGATCTTTTTGTGTCCGCGTCCGGAAGCGTCCGATGGGTGCAATTGCACATATTAAATCGGGGACATGTAGGGAGGGTGTAAGTGCGGGGGTTTCTGAAACCGATTCAGTGACACCCGTCACACGGCACGACTCTTGCCAACCAACAGCCTGCCACTTCCGGGGAGTTCGCCAACGCGCCGTAGGTCACCGCCAGGTGGGACCTTGGTCCCTCCTTCGGGGGAACGCAAGAAGGCCCGCACCGATCGGTGCGGGCCTTCTTCGCTGGCGATCCTGACGGGACTTGAACCCGCGACCTCCACCTTGACAGGGTGGCGAGCTAACCAACTGCTCCACAGGACCTTCGCAGCCTCTGAGCAGCGGCTGCGAGGAAAACTGTACAGCAGCTCGGCGGTCTGGTCGAACCGGCGTCGGAGCGCCCGGCCGACGCCACCGCCGAGGCGGCCACCGGGCGCCCCGGCCGGCCTACGGGACGGCCGCGTCGATCGCCTTCACGATCCGCTTGTCCGACACCGGGTACGCCGTGCCGAGCGCGTGCGCGAAGTAGCTCACCCGCAGCTCCTCGATCATCCAGCGGATGTCCGTGACCGAGGACGGCACCGGGCGGCCCTTCGGCAGCTGCTCGAGGAGCCAGGCGTACTCGTCCAGCATCTCGTGGACCTTCTGCATCCGGGTGGTGTCCCGCTGCACGCCCGTCGGCATCTGCTGCAGCCGCCGGTCCACCGCCACCAGGTAGCGCATCAGGTCCGGCAGCCGCTTCAGGCCCGTCCGCGTCACAAAGCCGGCCGGCATGAGCCAGGACAGCTGCTCGCGCACGTCCTGGAGGTTCGGCAGCAGCGCCGGGCTGTTCGTGGCCTTCAGCCGCCGCTCGCAGGCCTGCCAGGCCGCCAGGACCTGCTGCACCTGGCCCACCGTCCGCACGGTCAGCTCCACGAGGTCCGCGCGGACCTTGTCGTACAGCTTCCGGAACGACTCCTCGTCCCACACCGGGCCGCCGTGGTCCGCGATCAGCCGGTCGGCGGCCGCGGTCGCGCAGTCCTCGAACAGGGCCTGGACCGAGCCGTGCGGATTCGCGGACAGGGCCAGCTTCTGCTGGTTGCTCAGCCGGTCCGAGGCGAACTTCGCCGGGTTCACCGGGATGTTCAGCATGATCAGCTTCCGGGTGCCCCGCCACATCGCCTGCGCCTGCTCCTCCTCGGTGTCGAAGAGGCGCACGGCGACGCTGTCGCCCTCGTCCACGAGCGCCGGGTAGGCCTTCACCGGCTGGCCGGCCCGCCGGGTCTCGAAGACCTTGGTGAGGGTCCCGATCGTCCAGTCCTTCAGCCCCGTGCGCTCCAGGGACGGCCCGGATCCGTCCGGGCCCGCCGTGGCCGCCTTCGCGGCCTTGGAGAGCGCCTGACGGGCCTTGGGGCGCAAGCGGAGCTTCAGCGCCTCCAGGTCCTTGTCCTCGGCCAGCTTGCGGCGCCGCTCGTCGACGATCCGGAAGGTGATCTTGAGGTGTTCGGGGACCTTCGCCCAGTCGAAGTCGTCCGCCGTCAGCGGCACCCCGACCATCCGCTGGAGCTCGCGCGCGAGCGCCGTCGTCAGCGGCTCCTGCACCGGGACGGTGGAGTCCAGGAAGCGGGTCGCGAAGTTCGGCGCGGGCACGTAATGGCGGCGGATCGGCTTGGGGAGGGACCGGATGAGCTCCGTGACGACCTCCTCGCGCAGGCCCGGGATCTGCCAGTCGAAGCCCTCGTCGGTGACCTGGTTGAGCACCTGGAGCGGGATGTGCACGGTCACGCCGTCGGCGTCCGCGCCCGGCTCGAACTGGTACGTCACACGGAACTTCAGCGGTCCCTGCCGCCAGGAGTCCGGGTAGTCGTCCTTGGTGACCGCCCCGGCCTTCTCGTTGATGAGCATCTCGCGCTCGAAGTCGAGGAACTCCGGCTCCTCGCGGCGCTTGTGCTTCCACCACGAGTCGAAGTGCGCCCCCGACACGACGTGCTCGGGCACCCGCTTGTCGTAGAAGTCGAACAGCGTCTCGTCGTCGACGAGGATGTCCCGGCGCCGGGCGCGGTGCTCCAACTCCTCGACCTCGGTGAGGAGTCTGCGGTTGTCGGCGAAGAACTTGTGGTGGGTGCGCCAGTCGCCCTCGACGAGCGCGTTGCGGATGAACAGCTCCCGGGAGACCTCCGGGTCGATCCGCCCGTAGTTCACCTTGCGGTCGGCGACGATCGGCACGCCGTACAGCGTCACCTTCTCGAAGGCCATGACCGCCGCCTGGTCCTTCTCCCAGTGCGGCTCGCTGTACGTCTTCTTCACCAGGTGCTGGGCCAGCGGCTCGACCCACTCCGGCTCGATCCGCGCGTTCACCCGCGCCCACAGCCGCGAGGTCTCCACCAGCTCGGCGGACATCACCATGCGCGGGGGCTTCTTGAAGAGCGCCGAGCCCGGGAAGATCGCGAACTTGGCGTTCCGGGCGCCCAGGTACTCGTTCCGCGTGCCCTCGCGCTTGGCGTCCTTGCCCTCCTTGGCGTCCTTCACGTCCTTCAGGCCGATGTGCGACAGCAGACCGGCCAGCAGGGACACGTGCACCGACTGCTCCGGGGCGTCCTCCTCGTTGAGGTGGATGCCCATCTGCTTGGCGACCGTCCGCAGCTGCGCGTAGATGTCCTGCCACTCGCGGATCCGCAGGAAGTTCAGGTACTCCTGCTTGCACATCCGGCGGAAGCTGGACGAGCCCCGCTCCTTCTGCTGCTCGCGGACGTAGCGCCACAGGTTGAGGAAGGCGAGGAAGTCGCTGGTCTCGTCCTTGAAGCGGGCGTGCATCTGGTCGGCCTGCGCCTGCTTGTCGGCCGGCCGCTCGCGCGGGTCCTGGATGGACAGCGCCGCAGCGATCACCATCACCTCGCGGACGCAGCCGTTCCTGTCCGCCTCCAGGACCATGCGGGCGAGCCGCGGGTCGACCGGGAGCTGGGACAGCTTGCGGCCCTGCTCGGTCAGCCGCTTCTTCGGGTCCTTCTGGGTCGGGTCGAGCGCGCCCAGCTCGTGCAGCAGCTGCACGCCGTCCCGGATGTTGCGGTGGTCCGGCGGGTCGATGAACGGGAACTTCTCGATGTCGCCGAGGCCGGCCGCGGTCATCTGGAGGATGACGGAGGCCAGGTTGGTCCGGAGGATCTCCGCGTCCGTGAACTCCGGCCGGGTGAGGAAGTCGTCCTCGGAGTAGAGCCGGATGCAGATGCCGTCCGAGGTGCGGCCGCAGCGGCCCTTGCGCTGGTTGGCGCTGGCCTGCGAGACCGGCTCGATCGGCAGCCGCTGCACCTTGGTGCGGTGCGAGTAGCGCGAGATGCGGGCGGTGCCCGGATCGATCACGTACTTGATGCCGGGGACCGTCAGGGACGTCTCGGCGACGTTCGTGGCGAGGACGATCCGGCGGCCGGAGTGGGCCTGGAAGACCCGGTGCTGCTCGGCGTGCGACAGCCGGGCGTACAGCGGCAGGATCTCCGTGTTGAAGAGCTTCTTCTTCGTCAGCGCGTCCGCCGTGTCGCGGATCTCGCGCTCGCCGGAGAGGAAGACCAGGATGTCGCCCGGCCCCTCCTTCTGGAGCTCGTCGACGGCGTCGCAGATCGCCGTGATCTGGTCCCGGTCGGACTCGTCCGAGTCCTCCTCCAGGAGCGGGCGGTAGCGCACCTCGACCGGGTACGTACGCCCGCTGACCTCGACGATCGGCGCGTCCCCGAAGTGGCGCGAGAAGCGCTCGGGGTCGATGGTCGCGGAAGTGATCACGACCTTCAGGTCCGGGCGCTTGGGCAGCAGCTGGGCCAGATAGCCGAGCAGGAAGTCGATGTTGAGGGACCGCTCGTGGGCCTCGTCGATGATGATCGTGTCGTACGCGCGCAGCTCGCGGTCCGTCTGGATCTCGGCGAGCAGGATGCCGTCCGTCATCAGCTTGACGAAGGTGGCCTCCGGGTTCACCTGGTCGGTGAACCGGACCTTCCAGCCGACCGCCTCCCCGAGGGGGGTCCTCAACTCCTCGGCGACCCGCTCGGCGACCGTGCGGGCGGCGATCCGGCGGGGCTGGGTGTGCCCGATCATGCCCCGGACGCCACGGCCCAGCTCCAGACAGATCTTCGGGATCTGCGTCGTCTTTCCGGAACCGGTCTCACCGGCGACGATCACGACCTGGTGGTCGCGTATCGCCTCCAGGATCTCGTCCTTCTTCTGGGAGACGGGCAGCTGTTCGGGGTACGTGACGGCGGGCACGCGTGCGGCGCGCGCGACGACCCGCTCCCTGGCCTTGCCGGCCTCGGCGGCGATCTCGTCCAGGACGGCCGTGCGGGCCTCGGGGTTGCGGATGCGGCGGGCGCCTTCGAGACGGCGGCCGAGCCGGTGGGAGTCCCGCAGCGAGACCTCGGCCAGGACGGACTGGAGGGCGGCGAAGGAAGTAGACATACGGGATCCAGGATCGCACCTGCGGCCGAGAAGCGGCGAACCGATTTACGAGTCGGGTGCCGCGCCCGGCCCCGGTAGGGCCCGGACCGCGCCGGGCCCCTCTACCGCCGCCCCCCGCCCGCCGGGCCGTGTCCCGGGCCGCGCCCCGCCTTGCCGGGCCCCCCTACCGGGCCGCGCCCCTCACCGGGCCGTGTCCCGGGCCGCGCCCCGCCCGCTGGCCCCCTACCGGGCCGCGCCCCGCCCGCCGGCACCTGGTCCCCGGGGCGGAGGCGGCCCGCTGCGTAATATTTCGGGCACGTCCCCCTGAAAGGTCTCCCCATGTCCCGTACCGCTCGCGCGCTGGCGGCGTTCGCCGCGCTGGCGGGCCTGGTGCTCGGACTGGTGGTCTGCGGGGCGGCGGCAGCCGTTCCGGCGGGGAAGACCCAGGCCGCCGCGCCCGGGCCCGCCCACCCCGGCTGCGGCGAGGGCCACGGCGGCGACGAGGGCGCGGCGGGGCCCGCCGTACCGCCGCGCTCCCACGGCTTCGCGGAGCTGCTGCCCGTACCGGCCGCCGACCGGGCGCCGTGGGGAGGCTGGGGCGGGGACCAGGCCGTACGGGAGACGGCCCCCGGCCCGTCGCCGCCCGAGCGCGTACCTCCGTCACCGGTGGAGCTGTCGGTCCTGCGGGTGTAGACGGCCGGGCCCCTCCCGCCCGTCCGTCGTCCTCTTTCTCCCCGTTCAGGAGCGCTTCAGCATGCCCACGTCCACGAGCAAGTCCACCGGCAAGTCCACGCGCAAGCCCGCCGGCAAGGCCCGGCCCGCGTCCCCGTCCACCTCGAAGTCCAGGCCGGTCGTGATCGTCGCCGGGGTGGCCGTCGCCGCCGCGCTGCTCGGCCTCGTCTCGTACACCGCCACCAAGCCGCAGGCGCCCGGCGGCTCCGGCGGCTCCTCGGCCGTGGCCGAGGTGACCGCCGACCCGTCCGACGGCGTTTACCCGGAGCTGGAGTCCTACGCCCGCCGGGACCCCGGTGACCGGCTCGCCCTCGGCCGGGCCGACGCGCCCGTCGTCCTGATCGAGTACGCCGACTTCAAATGCGGCTACTGCGGGAAGTTCGCCCGGGACACCGAGCCGGCGCTGGTGAAGAAGTACGTGGACGCCGGCACCCTGCGCATCGAGTGGCGGAACTTCCCGATCTTCGGCGAGGAGTCCGAGGCGGCGGCCCGGGCCTCGTGGGCGGCCGGGCAGCAGGGCCAGTTCTGGGAGTTCCACAAGGCCGCGTACGCGCCGGGCGCCAAGGAGAAGGGCTTCGGCGAGCAGCGCCTGACCGCCCTGGCGAAGGAGGCGGGGGTGCCGGACCTGGCCCGCTTCGCCCGCGACGCGCAGAGCGCGGCGGCCCGGGAGTCGGTGCGCCGGGACCAGGAGCAGGGCTACTCCCTCGGCGCCACCTCGACCCCGTCCTTCCTTATCAACGGCCGGCCGATCGCCGGTGCCCAGCCGATGGAGACCTTCCAGGAGACGATCGAGGCGGCGGCCGCGGCGGCGGCCGGGAAGCCGGGGCCGGGGCGATGACCTCCGGCATCGGCTACTTCGCCGCGTTCCTCGGCGGCCTGCTCGCCCTCCTCAGTCCGTGCAGCGCCCTGCTGCTCCCGGCCTTCTTCGCGTACTCCGTCGACACCCGCGCCCGCCTCCTGGCCCGGACCGGGATCTTCTACGGGGGCCTGGCCACCACCCTCGTGCCGCTGGGCGCCGCCGGCTCCTTCGCCGGGCGGCTCTTCTACGGCCACCGGGACCTGCTGGTGGCCGTCGGCGGCTGGCTGATCGTGGCCCTCGGGGTGCTGCAGATCCTCGGCCTGGGCTTCGCGTCCCGCCGGATGAGCGAGGTCAGCGGCCGGATCCGCCCCACGACCGCGTTCTCCGTCTACGCGCTCGGCCTGGTCTACGGCCTGGCTGGTTTCTGCGCGGGCCCCATCCTGGGGAGCGTCCTGACGGTGGCGGCGCTCAGCGGCAGCCCGGTCTACGGGGGCCTGCTGCTCGCCGTGTACGCGCTGGGGATGGCCGTTCCGCTGTTCGTGCTCGCGCTGCTCTGGGAGCGTCACGACCTGGGGCGGCGGCGCTGGCTGCGCGGCCGGCCGATCCGCGTCGGCCGTTTCGCCCTGCACTCGACCTCGCTGCTCTCGGGCCTCTTCTTCATCGCCCTCGGCACCCTCTTCCTGGTCTTCGACGGCACCACGGCCCTGCCCGGGCTGCTCTCGGTCGACGACTCCTTCGCGGTGGAGGAGCGGGTGGCCCGCCTCGGCCGCGCGGTTCCCGACTGGGCGCTGCTCGTGGCCGTGGTCGCGGCGGTGGCGGCGGTCCTGGCGTGGCGGGCGCGGCCGGGCGCCAGGCGCCGGGAGGACGCCTAGCGGGCGGCGAAGGCCGTACGGGCGGGGCGGCCGTACGGGAGGGGCGCGGGCTCTTCCCGTACGGGCGCCCGGGACGTACCGGGTTCGCTGAGGACCCGGGCGCGGGCACGGGCGCGGGACACGAAGAAGGCCCCGTTCTTGCGAACGGGGCCTTCTCTTTGTGGCTGGGGCCGGGGTCGAACCGGCGACCTATCGCTTTTCAGGCGATCGCTCGTACCAACTGAGCTACCCAGCCACGAGGCCGTTTCCGACCTCAGCGATCCTGACGGGACTTGAACCCGCGACCTCCACCTTGACAGGGTGGCGAGCTAACCAACTGCTCCACAGGACCTTATGGTGTGCGAGAACCAGTCTCGCACAGGGTTGTGCGTGCCCCCAACGGGATTCGAACCCGTGCTACCGCCTTGAAAGGGCGGCGTCCTGGGCCACTAGACGATGAGGGCTAAGAGGCCCGCCTGGGCGCTTCTCAGCGCGTCGGGGACGTGAGAAGCATATGGGATGGCAGGCGGTATCGCCAAAACGGTTTCCCGAGGGGGGAGAATGAGCGGGTGCTGGAGATGACGCGCGAGGAGTTCGAGGAGCTCGTCGCCGAGGCCCTGGACCGGATCCCGCCGGAGCTGACCCGGCTGATGGACAACGTCGCCGTGTTCGTGGAGGACGAGCCGCCCTCGGACGACCCGGAACTCCTCGGGCTCTACGAGGGGACGCCGCTGACCGACCGGGGCGAGTGGTACGCCGGGGTGCTCCCCGACCGGATCACCATCTACCGGGGGCCGACGCTGCGGATGTGCGCGTCGCGCGAGGACGTGGTCGCGGAGACGGAGATCACCGTCGTGCACGAGATCGCCCACCACTTCGGCATCGACGACGACCGGCTGCACGCACTCGGCTACGGCTGAGCGGGCCTCCGGCGCGCCGCTCGGCGCCCTCGGGGGCGCATCAGGGGCGCGTGCGAGAACCGTCCCGGGCGCATGCGGGGCGCGTCCCGGGCGCGTTCCGGGCGTGTCCCGGGCGTGTCCCGTGTGGCGTCGGGGCGTGTCCCTTGTGGCGCCAAGGGAGTTGGGCAGGGCAACGCGTGCGAACCGCGTCCCCGTTCCTGCCTGACCCGTCCTGGAGGTGCCTCCGTGCGCCATTTGCCCACCCCCGTGAGATGGGCCGCCACCGCACTGGCGGTCGCCGCCTGTGCGGGTCTGAGCGGCTGTATGAGTGTCGGCGAGGACGGCGCGAAGCCGGCGCCCAGCACGTCCGCGGGGAAGGGCGGCGAGGCGGCCGGTCCCGACGAGGACGGCGGGCTCGCCGGCGGCCACGGCGGAGGCGGCTACGACCGTACGGGGCGCGGCGGGCCCGATCCGGACGGCGAGGGCGAACAGACCCCCGTACCGAGCGGATCGCCGTCCCCGTCGGCCAGGCCGGCCGGCGGGGCGGGCCCGGCCGGTCCGGGCGGGTCGCCGAAGCCGCAGCCGCCCCCGGACGCCGGCGGGGACGGCGGCGCCGACGGCGGTGGCTCGGGCGCGCCGGGCGGCGAGACCACGCCACCGGTGGACCCGCCGCAGCCGACGCCGACCCAGGAGCCGACCCCCACGCAGGAGCCGACGCCCGATCCGACGGTGAGCGAGACGCCCACGACGACACCCGGCGCGGACACCCACATGGGTGCCATGCGGGCGGCCGAGGGTCCTGGCGGCGCGACGGAGCCGAAGGCATCGCCGCAGGCCAGGCCGGTGTAGCGCGGGTGTGACGGAGCTCGGTTTGCCTTGAGCGGGGGAGAGTGCGTATGGTGGTAGATCGTTTGATCCCATTTGCCCGGCGCCACGACCGAAGAGCGCCGTGACTGGCGCGTACTCTCCCTTGCCGTGGCTGACCGCATTGAGGCGGTCGATATGCGAAACACGGAGTTGACGGGCGCGTGCCGAGACTCCGGAAGGTTTCGCATTTCGCATGTCCATTTTCAGTTCTGACCACGCCGTCCTGCCCGAGAACGACGAGATCATCGACGCCGCCGACGTCGTGGAGGCCGCCGAGGCCGCCCTCGACGCGAGCGTCGACACCACCGTCGAGGCCGACGACTCCTCCGCCGAGCCCGAGCTCACCTTCGGTGACCTGGGCCTGCCCGAGGGCGTCGTGCGCAAGCTCGCCCAGAACGGTGTGACCACCCCCTTCCCGATCCAGGCCGCGACCATCCCGGACGCCCTGGCCGGCAAGGACATCCTCGGCCGCGGCCGTACCGGCTCCGGCAAGACCCTCTCCTTCGGTCTCCCGCTGCTCGCCACGCTGGCCGGCGGCCACACCGAGAAGAAGAAGCCCCGCGGCGTCATCCTCGTCCCGACCCGTGAGCTCGCGATGCAGGTCGCGGACGCCCTCCAGCCCTACGGCGACGTCCTCGGCCTGAAGATGAAGGTCGTCTGCGGCGGTACGTCCATGGGCAACCAGATCTACGCCCTGGAGCGCGGCGTCGACATCCTCGTCGCCACCCCGGGCCGTCTGCGCGACATCATCAACCGCGGCGCCTGCTCCCTGGAGCAGGTCAAGATCGCGGTCCTCGACGAGGCCGACCAGATGGCCGACCTGGGCTTCATGCCCGAGGTCACCGAGCTGCTCGACCAGATCCCCGAGGGCGGCCAGCGCCTCCTGTTCTCCGCCACGCTGGAGAACGAGATCGACAGCCTGGTCAAGCGCTACCTGGTCGACCCGGTCACCCACGAGGTCGACCCGTCCGCCGGTGCCGTCACGACGATGACCCACCACGTCCTGGTCGTGAAGCCCAAGGACAAGGCCCCGGTCACCGCCGCCATCGCCGCCCGCAAGGGCCGCACCATCATCTTCGTCCGCACCCAGCTGGGCGCCGACCGCGTCGCCGAGCAGCTGCGCGAATCCGGTGTGAAGGCCGACGCGCTGCACGGCGGCATGACCCAGGGCGCCCGCACCCGGACCCTGGCCGACTTCAAGGACGGTTACGTCAACGTCCTCGTCGCCACCGACGTCGCCGCCCGCGGCATCCACGTCGACGGCATCGACCTGGTCCTGAACGTGGACCCGGCCGGCGACCACAAGGACTACCTGCACCGCTCGGGCCGTACCGCCCGCGCCGGCCGCTCCGGTGTCGTGGTCTCCCTGGCCCTGCCGCACCAGCGCCGCCAGATCTTCCGCCTGATGGAGGACGCGGGCGTCGACGCCTCGCGCCACATCGTCGGCGGGGCGGGCGCGTTCGACCCCGAGGTCGCCGAGATCACCGGCGCCCGTTCGCTCACCGAGGTCCAGGCCGACTCCGCGAACAACGCCGCCAAGCAGGCCGAGCGCGAGGTCGCCGACCTGACGAAGCAGCTGGAGCGCCTGCAGCGCCGTGCCGTCGAGCTCCGTGAGGAGGCCGACCGCCTGGTGGCCCGCGCCGCCCGCGAGCGCGGTGAGGACCCGGAGGCCGCGATCGCCGAGGTGACCGAGGCCGCCGAGGCCGAGCTCGCCGCGGCCGTGGTCGCGGAGCCGGTCCGCGAGGAGCGCCGCGACTTCGACCGCGACCGCCGCGACGACCGTCCGTCGTTCAACCGCGACCGCCGTGACGAGCGTCCGTCGTTCAACCGTGACCGTCGTGACGACCGTGGTGGCGACCGCGGTGGTGACCGTGGTGGCTTCCGTCGCGACGACCGTCCGTCGTTCAACCGCGACCGCCGCGATGAGCGTCCGTCGTTCAACCGTGACCGTCGTGACGACCGTGGTGGCGACCGCGGTGGTGACCGTGGTGGCTTCCGTCGCGACGACCGTCCGTCGTTCAACCGCGACCGCCGCGATGAGCGTCCGTCGTTCAACCGTGACCGTCGTGACGACCGTGGTGGCGAGCGTGGCGGTGACCGTGGTGGCTTCCGTCGCGACGACCGTCCGTCGTTCAACCGCGACCGCCGCGACGACCGCCCCACCGGCGGCCACCGCGGCAGCGACCGCCCCTTCAACCGCGACCGCCGCGACGACCGCCCCTTCAACCGGGACCGTCGTGACGAGCGTCCGGCGTTCAACCGCGACCGCCGCGACGACCGCGGTGGCTTCCGCCGCGACGACAAGCCGCGCTGGAAGCGCAACGGCTGACACGCCGACAGGGCCCCTGCCCGCACATGAGTGCGGGCAGGGGCCCTGCCCTTTGTGGCACCGCGCGCGGCAGGGCCGATACCCGATCGGTTTGGAGGAGGTATCGGGCTATGCTGCTCGGGTGTGCTTGTCCACGGGCCGTTAGCTCAATTGGCAGAGCAGTGGACTTTTAATCCATTGGTTGTGGGTTCGAGTCCCACACGGCCTACCGCACGAGACGCCCCGCCCGGTCCCACCGGGCGGGGCGCCTCGGTGTCCGGCCCTCGTGCTCGGCCGCACGGCCGGTCGTCACCCGGATGCCACGTTTGGTGGCGGCGCAACGGGGACATCCGCCGGTGCGGAGGCATGGATATGGCTTTGTCATTCCGCCGCGCAGACGGCGTCCCGAGCACCCGAGAACGGCGTACCGATGAGCGGCACGCCCCACCGCCCGCCCCGGCCGCCCCCGAACCACTCGTCTCGCCGGTGAACTCCCACAACGAATGGGATCCGCTGGAGGAGGTCATCGTCGGCCGTCTCGACGGCGCGGCGATCCCGCCCGGCCACCCGGCCGTCACCGTCACCATGCCGCCGTGGGCGGCGCGGCTGCACGGCCTGGCCACGCCCTTCCGGTATCCGCGCCGGCTGGTCGAACCGGCCCAGGAGGAGCTCGACGGCTTCGTGGCCCTGCTGGAGTCCCTCGGCGTCACCGTGCGGCGCCCGGACCCGGTCGACCACAAGCGGCCCTTCGGCACCCCCGACTGGTCCACCCGCGGCTTCGCCAACTCCTGTCCGCGCGACAGCATGCTCGTGATCGGCGACGAGATCATCGAGACGCCGATGGCCTGGCCGTGCCGGTACTTCGAGACCCACTCCTACCGCACGCTCCTCAAGGACTACTTCCGGCGCGGTGCGCGCTGGACGTCCGCGCCCAAGCCGCAGTTGACCGAAGCGCTGTACGAGCCGGACTTCCGGCCCGCCAGGGACGGCGAGCCCGTCCGCCGCATCCTGACCGAGTTCGAGCCGGTGTTCGACGCGGCCGACTTCGTCCGCGCCGGACGCGACCTGTTCGTGACGCCGAGCAACGTCACCAACCGCATGGGCATCGAGTGGCTGCGCCGGCACCTGGGCCCCGGCTATCGCATCCACGAGATCGAGAGCCGCTGCCACGCCCCCATGCACATCGACACGACCTTCCTTCCCCTCGCCCCCGGCAGGGCCCTGGTCAATCCGGAGTACGTCGACATCGACCGGCTGCCCCCGGTCCTGGACTCCTGGGAGATCCTGGTCGCCCCGGAACCGGACCCGATCGACGACCGTCTGCTGAAGTTCACCTCGATCTGCGGCAAGTGGCTCAGCATGAACGTCCTGGTCATCGACGGCGAACGGGTGATCGCCGACCGCCACCACACCGGCATGCTGCGCGCGTTGGAGAAGTGGGGCTTCGAGCCCGTCCCGTGCGACCTGCTCCACTACGCCCCCTTCGGCGGCTCCTTCCACTGCGCCACCCTCGACGTCCGGCGCCGGGGCACGCTGGACTGAGCCACGCCGGGGGCGAGTCGCGAGCCGGGCCGGCCGCGACCGCGGAGCCGGGGCGGGCCGCCCGACCGTCTTCCGCCCCTCAGCGCACGCCCAGCCCCGCCAGCCGCTCCGGGTCCGCGACGATGTCGATCTCCACGATGCGGTCGTCGACGATCGTGAAGGCCATGAGGCCGACCGGGGCGCCGTGGACGAGGGAGACCAGGCCGGCCGCGCCGTTGACCGTGACCGGGCGGGCGGCGTGGCGGTACTTGGCGAAGGTGAGGGCCTGGGCGGTGACGGCCTCGGCGCCGCGGACCAGCTTGGAGGCGGCCGCCGTGAGCGCGCCGCCGTCGACGCGCAGGACGACGTCGGGGGCCAGCACGGTGAGCAGGCCCGCGAAGTCGCCCGCCCGGGAGGCGGCCAGGAAGGCGTCGACGACCTTGCGCTGCCGGGTGACGTCCGGGTCGGGCGTCGGGGCGGCGTCCTGGACGCGGCGGCGGGCGCGGCTGGCGAGCTGGCGGGTGGCGGCCGGGGTGCGGCCGACGATGGGCGCGATCTCGTCGAAGGAGACGGAGAACATGTCGTGCAGCACGAAGGCCAGCCGCTCCGCCGGGGCGAGCGTCTCCAGGACCACGAGCAGCGCGAGACCGACGGAGTCCGCCAGCAGCGCCTCCTTCTCGGGGTCGGCGGCGCCCTCCTCCCGTACGACCGGGTCGGGCACGTAGAAGTCGAGCGGGTCCTCGCGGCGCGAGGCGCGGGAGCGGAGCATGTCGAGGCAGACCCGCCCCACGACGGTGGTGAGCCAGCCGCTGAGGTTGCGCACCTCGCTGACGTCGGAGCGGTTCAGCCTGAACCACGCCTCCTGGACGGCGTCCTCGGCCTCGCCGACCGAGCCGAGCATCCGGTAGGCGACCGCCCGCAGATGGCCGCGGTCGGCCTGGAAGCGTTCCGCCAGGAGCTCCGGCGCGGAGGGCGCGGCGGGGATGCCGCCGGGTTCCTCCGTGAGGCCGGAGGGGCCGGTGAGGCCGGGGCGGTCCGTGCGGTCCGTACCGGCCGCGCGGTCCACGGGGTCCCCGGCGTCCGTGGGGCCCGGGAGGTCGTTCTCCATCGTTGCTGCCTCTTCCCCTTCGCGCGCCGTCCGACGAGATGACGGACGGGGTGCCCCGGATGTGACGGGGAGAGGTTTCCCCGCCCTTTCCGTTCCGGTACGTGAGATCCGTGCCGGGCCGTGGCGAACGCCCGGGAATCCCCGGCCGACCCCCCCGACCGCCGTGGATCGCCACTTCAGCGCGGTGATCGTCTTCCCTAGATTGATCACCATGACGACGACGACGAACCAGGTCAACCCCGTTCTCCGCACGCCCCCGGCCTCCCCGGCGGCCGCCGCGGCCTACTTCTCCGCCTCCCTCGCCTTCCACGCCGACGTGTCCGACGTCGCCTCCGCGCTCGCCGACGCCCGCGCCACCGGCGGCGACCCCGGCTTCGTGGTGATCGACTCCCGCTCCACCGCGTCCTGGGACCAGGGCCACGTCCCCGGTGCCGTGCACCTGCCGACCGCGCTGATCCCGGAGCAGGCCGAGCAGCTCCTCGACAAGGACGTCCCGGTCGTCACGTACTGCTGGGGTCCCGGCTGCAACGGCGCCACGCGGGCCGCCCTCGCCCTGGCCGAGCTGGGCTTCCAGGTGAAGGAGATGCTGGGCGGCTTCGAGTACTGGGTGCGCGAGGGCTTCCCGTACGAGACCTGGGAAGGAGCCGAGCAGAAGGCCGCGGACCCGCTGACGGCGCCGGTCGACGCGGAGGACTGCGGCTGCTGAGCCGTCGCCGGGGAAACCGATTAGGGATTCGCCCGACCATGCCGTAAGGTCATATTCACCGACGCGGGGTGGAGCAGCTCGGTAGCTCGCTGGGCTCATAACCCAGAGGTCGCAGGTTCAAATCCTGTCCCCGCTACTCAGTAGCACGAAGGCCCGGACCCGTCTGACGGATCCGGGCCTTCGTCGTGTGTCCGGCGCTGCCCCGATGTCCGGCTTGACCTTTACGCAACGTCAAGTTCTAGCGTTCTGGTCATGGAGTGGTCGATCCAGGAGATCGCCAGAAAGGCCGGCACCACTAGCCGCACCCTCCGCCACTACGGCGAGCTGGGGCTGCTGGAGCCGAGCCGGATCGGCGCGAACGGTTACCGGTACTACGACCAGGCGGCACTCGTGCGGCTGCAGCGGATTCTGCTGCTGCGCGAGCTCGGGCTGTCCCTGCCCGCCATCGCCGAGGTCCTCGAAGGCCAGCGGGACACCTCGGCCGCCCTGCGCACGCATCTGGCCCTCCTCGAACGGGAGCGCGAGCGCATCGGGCGGCAGATCGAGGCCGTACGCACCACTCTCCACAAGACCGAGAGAGGAGAAGAACTGATGGCCGAGGAGATGTTCGACGGCTTCGACCACACGCAGTACGAGGCGGAGGTCACCGAGCGCTGGGGCCGCGACGCCTACGAGCAGGGCGACCGCTGGTGGCGTTCGCTCGACGACGCCGAGAAGAAGGCGTTCATGGACGAGCAGACCGGCATCGCCCGCGACTTCGCGGCGGCCGCCGCCCGGGGCCTCGCGCCCGACAGCGACGAGGTGCAGGCGATCACCCGACGGCACCACGCCTGGCTGTCGACCACGACGACGCCGACGAAGGAGTACTTCGTCGGGCTCGGGCAGATGTACGTCGACGATCCGCGCTTCACCAAGAACTACGACCGGCACGGTGAGGGCACCGCCGTCCTCGTCCGGGACGCGATGGCCGTCTACGCCGAGCGCAACCTGTAGGCGCTGGGGCGGTGGGCGCCGGGCGCCCGGAAGCGGAACCTGAGCGTCATCGCCCGCCTTCGCGCGGCCCGCGCCGTCCGAAGTAAAGGGTGGCCGGATCCGCGCCCGTCCCTTTGCCACCGGGCGAGCGCGAGGCGTAACCTCACGCGCACCATGAGTGACCGGAGCGTGACGATGCGTGCGGCAGGACGGCGGGCGCCCGCCGTCCTGCTGCTGCTCGCGCTCGTCGCGCTGATCGCGGGCGTCTGCCACGGCACGCACGGCCACTCGCTGCCCCTCGCCGGCGGCCCCGCCCAGACCGGCGTCTCCGCCCCCGCCCTGCCGCACGGCTGCGAGCGGTCGGGGGAGGGCTGGTCCTTCGACGCGCATCTGCCCGCGCAGTCCACGGGCACGCAGCTGTCGGCGCCGGACGCCGGCAGCGCCGTCCTCGTCGCCGGTGACGAGGCGTTCCCGCAGGCCCCGCACACCCGCTGCGTCCGCGGCAGGGCGGGCCCCGGCCCCGAGCCGGGCCGTCTGCTGATCGCCCTGGGAGTGGACCGGAACTGACCGGACCGCGTACGAGCCCGAGCCCCGGCCGCTCGACCGAGCCCTGGCCGCTCGACCGAACTCCGGCCGCATCGAGCCCGAGCCGTACGCCTCCGGTCTTCCGCATGCCCGCGTACGCGCGGAGCCCCACCTCACCCAAGGGACGCAGACCCCCATGACGCACCCCGCCAACCTCCTGTCCGTCGCCGGGCAGACCGTCGGCAACACCCCCGTGCTGTGGATGGACGACGGCTACTGGGCGAAGCTCGAAGGCTTCAACTTCGGCGGCATCAAGGACCGCGCCGCCCTCCACATGGTCGAGCAGGCCCGCCGCCGCGGCGCCCTGCGGCCGGGCGCCCCGATCGTCGAGTCGACCTCCGGAACCCTCGGCCTCGGACTCGCGCTCGCCGGGATCCTGCACGGCCATCCCGTCCACGTCGTCACCGACCCCGGCCTCGAACCGATCGTGGAGCGGATGCTCACCGCCCACGGCGCCCAGGTCCACGTCGTGCCGGAGCCCAGCCCGCACGGCGGCTGGCAGCAGGCCCGGATGGACCGGGTCGCCGAACTGCTGCTCGCCCTGCCCGGGGCCTGGTGGCCCGACCAGTACGGGAACCCCGACAACCCGGATGCCTACGCCGGGCTCGCGGCCGAACTCGCCGGTCAGCTCGACCGGATCGACGTGCTGGTCTGCGCCGTCGGTACGGGAGGCCACTCGGCCGGCATCTCCCGCGCCCTGCGCGCCACCAGCAGCCCCGCGCTCGAACTCGTCGGCGTCGACTCGATCGACTCCACCGTCTTCGGCCTGCCGGCCGGTCCGCGCCTGATGCGCGGCCTCGGCTCCTCCATCCACCCGGGGAACGTGGACCACGGCGCCTTCGACGAGATCCACTGGGTCGGACCGGCCGAGGCGGTACGGGCGGCCCGCCGGCTGGCCGCCCGGCAGTTCGCGACCGGCGGCTGGAGCGTCGGCGCGGTCGCCCTGGTGGCCGGCTGGCTGGCCCGGACCCGGCCGCGGGGCACCCGGATCGCGGCCGTCTTCCCGGACGGCCCGCAGCGCTACTTCGACACCGTCTTCAACGACGAGTTCTGCGCGGCACACGGCCTGCTCGACGGCCCCGTACGGGAGGACCCGGAGGCGTACGCGCCCGGCGAGCCGGTCAGCGGCTGGACCCGCCGGGTGCTCGACCGCCCGGCCCGTAGAGGGGAGGCCGGCGCCGAGGTGCGTGCGGGGGAGGGAGAAGCCGGCGGCCGTAGGGGGGAGGCCGGCGCCGAGGTGCGTGCGGGGGAGGGAGAAGCCGGGGTCCGGAAGGGGGAGGCCGGCGCCGAAGTGAGTGCGGGCGAGGGAGAAGCCGGGATCCGTAAGGGAGGGGGCGGCGCCGAGGCGCGTGCGCGGGAAGGCGGCGTCGGGGCCCGTACGGCACCGGGCGCCGGCGGGGCCCGTACGGCGCGGGCAGGTACCGAGGCCCGCACCGCGCAGGGCGGGGCCCGATGAGCGTCTGGCGCCGGACCCGCGGCTTCGAGCCCGCCGCCCGGCTCCTCTTCCTCAACCAGCTCACCATCAACCTCGGCTTCTACATGCTGATGCCGTACCTGGCCGCGCACCTGGCGGACGGCCTCGGCATGGCCGCCTGGGCGGTCGGGCTCGTGCTCGGCGCGCGGAACCTGTCCCAGCAGGGCATGTTCCTGCTCGGCGGGGCGCTCGCCGACCGGCTCGGCTTCAAGCCGCTGATCGTCGCCGGGTGCGCGCTGCGCACGGCGGGCTTCGGTGCGCTCGCCTTCGCGCAGTCGCTGCCGGCGCTGCTCGCCGCCTCGCTCGCGACGGGCCTCGCCGGGGCGCTGTTCAACCCGGCGGTGCGGGCCTACCTGGCGGCGGAGGCGGGGGAGCGGCGCGTGGAGGCGTTCGCCCTGTTCAACGTGTACTACCAGGCGGGCATCCTGCTCGGGCCGCTGGTCGGGGTAGCCCTGACAGGGGTGTCGTTCCGGCTGACGTGCACGGTGGCGGCGGTGCTGTTCGCCGCGCTCACGCTCGTACAGCTGCGGCATCTGCCGGTGCGGCGAGCCGTGGAGGCCGAGGTTCCGTGGGGAGAGGAGCGGCGCGGGCAGTTCCGTACGGTGCTCGCCCACCGCACGTTCTGGCTGTTCTCGCTGTGCATGACCGGCTCGTACGTGCTGTCCTTCCAGGTCTATCTGGCGCTGCCGCTCGCCGCCGGCGGCACGGGGGCGACCACGGCGCTGTTCGTGGTGTCGGCGCTCGTGGCGCTCGCCGGGCAGTTGCGGATCACCGCCTGGTGCTCGGCGCGGCTGTCGCGCGAGCGGTGCCTGGTGCTCGGACTCGCCCTGATGGGCGGGGCCTTCCTGGTTCCGGCCGCGCTCGGGCGCTCGCTGGTGGGGCTGCTGCTGTGCACGGCGGTCCTGGCGGTCGCGAACGCGGTGCTCTACCCGTACGAGATGGACACCGTCGTCGCCCTGTCGAAGAACCGCTGGGTCGCCACCCACTACGGGCTCTACAACACGGTGTGCGGGGTGGGCATCACCCTGGGGAACCTGGGGACGGGCGCCCTGCTCGACGTGACCGGGTGGTCGGTGGTGCCCTGGCTGGTGCTGTGCGCGGTCGGCCTCGGGTGCGCGGGGGCGATGGCGCTGCTGGCCCGCGGCGGGCGGCTGGCCGAGCCGCCGCCCGTACGCCAACCGGCCGAGGAGGAGTCGCCGAGCCGCTCGGCCTGACGGCACCCTGGGGAGGGCGCGGGTCCGTCCGCGACCGGGCGGGTCCGGGCATGTCCAGGTGGGAGAGCACAGGTGGCGCGAGCGGGGATGCGGCGCGGGCGTGGCCGTTCCGGTGCCGCCCGCCCCGGTGCGCCCGCCGGTGCGGGGCGCGGTGACCCGTCGGCCGGTCCGTCGTCCGGTGCGTCCGCCGGTACGTCGTCCGGGGGCGGCCGGGGCGGTCCGGCTTCCGGCCGGCCCTTCGGTGCGTCCGCCGGACCTTCGGCCGGTGGGCCCCGCGGTGGGGGCCGCGGCGGGCCCTTTGGGCGGTCGTCCGGCCGGGTCTCCGGCTCGTCGTCCGGTGCCGTACGGGCCGCGTCCGCCGGTCCCGCGGGCGGGCAGTACCGGGGCGCCCGGCGTTTCCTGCGGGCGCTGCCTCCGCTGCTGATCGTGGGCGGGGTCGTCTTCGACACGCTGACCCCGCCCCAGTACACGGCGGCGCCGTTGTTCTCGGCGGCGCCGCTGATCGCGGCCCCGCTCTTCTCCACCCTGACGACGCTGCTCACGGGCATCGCCGCCGTCGTCGCCGGCATCGGCCTGCACGTCTACAACGGGACCGTGATGCGGATCCCGTCCCTGACGGAGACCCTGACCGTCGCCACGGTCTCCGGGCTCGCCCTGCTGATCGGCCGGGTGGTGCGGCGCAGCGGCGAGCGGCTCGCCTCGGCACGGGTGATCGCCGAGACGGCGCAGAAGGCGGTGCTGCCCGCGCCCGCGGAGCGGATCGGCGGCCTCCAGATCGCCGCGCGCTACGAGGCGGCGCAGGCGGACGCGTTCATCGGCGGCGATCTGTTCGCGGTGCAGGACACCCCGCACGGGGTGCGGCTGGTGGTCGGCGACGTGCGGGGCAAGGGTCTGGACGCGGTGGAGGCGGTGGCCGTGGTGATCGGCGCCTTCCGCGAGGCGGCCGAGCAGGAGGAGACGCTGGAGGGGGTGGCGGCGCGCCTGGAGCGGGCGCTGGCCCGGGAGGGCACCCGGCGCGACGGGCTGGACGCGTTCGAAGGGTTCACCACGGCGGTGCTCGCGGAGATCCCGGGCGGTGACCGGGTGGTGCGGGTGGTCAACCGGGGGCATCCCGAGCCGTTGCTGCTGCTCCAGGACGGGGGCGTGGAGGTGCTGCGGCCGAGCGAGGCCGCGCTGCCGCTGGGCATGGGCGATCTGGGGGTGTGGCCGGACCGGGCCGACGAGACGCCGTACCCGCCGGGGGCGACGCTGCTGTTCTACACGGACGGCCTCTCGGAGGCCCGGGACGGGGCGGGGGTGTTCTACGACCCCGGGGAACGGCTCGCAGGGCGGATCTTCCCCGGGCCCGAGGAGCTGCTCGACGCGCTGGTGGCGGACGTGCGCCGGCACACGGGCGGGGGCACGACGGACGACATGGCGCTGCTCGCGGTGAGCCGCCCGGCGGCGGGGCAACCGGAGCGGCGGCGGACCATGCCGGTGGTGCCGCCGGAGGGCGGATCGGCGCCGTGACGGGGCGTAGTGGCGAGGTGTCGCTCCGATAACAATTGACGTAACGTCAGATCGAGCGTTTGGTCCTGACCTCTTTCTGAAGGGGGGTCAACTCGGGCATTTCCCTACCAATTCAGCTAATGATCAAGGGGAACGGCTTGGAATCGGGTGGCCGCGTCTATTAACGTTCGATAACGCAGCGCGGTCGTCCCAGCCGTCGCAAGAGACGGCACCGTGCGCACGCGCCGAATCCCGCAAGGGAACCGGGGAACCACCACTTGGGGTGAATCGGGCCCCACCGCACCCGTGCGGCCGCCCGTAGGAGACCTTCCTGCTCCGAACCCGTCAGCTAACCCGGTAGGCGAGAAGGAAGGAAAGGAGAGCGCCTCCGTGGCCTCCAACACCCCTGCTCCGCATACCCCCTTCGATTACTTCGACACCTCGGGGGCGCCGGGCGCCGCAGGCGCGGACGCGGAGGAGTGGAATCCCACCGAGGAATCCCTCAGGGACCGGAGCCGCTCCGGCGGGCGCCACCGCGTCGTCAAGCAGCGCTCCAACTTCGCCCGTTCCTCCACCGTGCTCGGCGTCGGCGTCATCGCGGCGGTCGGCGCCGGCGGTCTGGCCACCGCCCAGCAGAAGCCCCCGGTCTCCATAGCGCTGCCGGACGTCGACCTTCCCGACGCCGCCGACCTGCCGGGCGTCGGCGCGCTGATCGGCGCGGACGACAAGGGCTCCGAGGGCGGGGCCGGCGGTGACGGGGGCTCGGACGCGATCGCGGGCGGGAACGACACCCAGCCGCTCACCGCTCTCACCTTCACCACCGACGGCGGCGGCTCGGGCGCCGAGGCCGCCGGGACCCAGACCCGGACCGACGCCGGCGAGGCGCTGCGCGCCCGCATCCTCCAGCAGGCCGAGCAGCAGCAGGTCGCCGCGGACGCCGCCGAGAGGGCGGCCGCGGAGAAGACCGCTGCCGAGAAGGCGGCGGCCGAGGCCGAGGCCAAGGCGCAGGCGGCGGAGCAGGCGGCCGCGGAGGCCGAGAAGAAGGCCGAGGAGGAGGCCGCGGCCAAGGCCGAGGCCGAGCGCCTGGCCAAGCTCGCCGCGAGCTACGCGCTGCCCACCTCCTCGTACACGCTCACCTCGACCTACGGCGAGTCCGGCTCCATGTGGTCCTCCGGCTACCACACCGGCCTGGACTTCGCGGCCCCCACCGGCACCCCGGTCAAGGCCGTCCACAGCGGCACGGTCAAGTCGGCGGGCTGGTCCGGCTCCTACGGCTACCGGATCGTCCTGGAGCTCCAGGACGGTACGGAGATCTGGTACGCGCACCTGTCGTCGATGACGGTGAGCGCGGGCCAGTCGGTCGGCACCGGAGAGACCATCGGCCGCGTCGGAGCCACCGGCAACGTCACCGGCCCCCACCTCCACCTCGAGGTCCACACCCCGTCCGGCAGCGGCATCGACCCGGCGGCCTGGCTCCGCTCCAAGGGCCTGTCCGTCTAGTGCGCCCCGCGTCCCCCGCACCGTCCGGCCACGGGCGGCCCACCGGTTTGCGGCCCCCGGCACCGTCCGGCCACGGGCGGCCCACCGGTTTGCGGCCCCCGGCACCGTCCGGCCACGGGCGGCCCACCGGTTTGCGGCCCCCGGCACCGTCCGGCCACGGGCGGCCCACCGGTTCGCGACCGTCGCGCCGGAGCTCGCGCCGGCCGGTGCCGCCGGGAGGCCGGGGGCGGGCGGCCGATCCGGATGATCCCCGGCCGGAATAGCGGTGTCCTCACGGAAGGTTGATCCACGCATGACTTCTCTTCGCCGGCTTGGCACCTCCGACCTGCACGTCTTCCCGCTCGCCCTCGGCGGCAACGTCTTCGGCTGGAGCGCCGACGAGGCGCAGTCCTTCGCCGTCCTCGACGCCTACGCCGCCGCCGGTGGCAACTTCGTCGACACCGCCGACGTCTACTCCGCGTGGGCCGAGGGCAACGAGGGCGGCGAGTCGGAGACCGTCATCGGCCGCTGGATGGCCTCCCGCGGCAACCGCTCCGACGTCCTCGTCGCCACCAAGGTCGGCGCCCACCCCCGCTTCAAGGGGCTGAGCGCCACGACCATCAAGGCCGCCGCCGAGGAGTCGCTGCGCCGCCTCGGCACCGACTACATCGACCTCTACTACACGCACTACGACGACGAGTCCGTGCCCGTCGAGGAGATCGTCACCGCCCTCGACCAGCTGGTGAAGGACGGCAAGGTCCGTGCCGTCGCCGCCTCCAACATCTCCCCCGAGCGGCTGCGCGCCTCCCTCGACTTCGCCGAGGCCGAGGGCCTCGCCCGCTACGTGGCCCTCCAGCCCCACTACAACCTGGTCTCCCGCGACACTTACGAGGGCCCGCTCCTGGACACCGCCGAGCGGGCCGGCCTCGCCTCCGTGCCGTACTTCGGTCTCGCGTCCGGCTTCCTCACCGGCAAGTACCGGCCGGGCGCCACCGTCGCAAGCGTGCGCGCCGGCACCGCCGCCAAGCACCTGGAGACCGAGCGCGGACAGAAGGTGCTCGCCGCCCTGGACGCCGTCGCCGAGGCGCACGACGCCGAGGTCGCCGCCGTCGCCCTGGCCTGGCTGGCCTCCCGTCCGACCGTCGTCGCCCCCATCGCCTCGGCCCGCACCGTCGAACAGCTCCCGGCGCTCGTCGACTCCGCCGGCCTGCGGCTGACGGACGCGGAGCTCGCCGCGCTGACCGCGGCCTCCGAGACGCCCGCGGTCTCGGAGGCGTCGGGGGCCTGAGCCCCGTCAGCTCCGGTACGGGTTGTAGCCGCCGTAGTCCAGGTACTGCGGCGGCACCCACACCCGGCCGGTCACCCGGGCCGCGTGGGTCAGCGCGGGCGAGGCGACCTGGCGGCGCTGCCACAGGTGGTGCAACAGCTCCTGCTCACGGGCCGTGAAGTCCGGTGCGGCCTGCCCGCGCCGGGCCCGGTGGCGCAGGAACGCAAGCGTCGTCGCGAACGCCTCGTACTCGCCGACGGCCTGCGCACCCGGCTTGCCGAAACTGCGGGCGGCGTAGCCGCGGGCGAGGGCCCGGGCCCGCATCGAGGAGAGCGCCAGCGGCTCGTCATGGGCGAGCCAGCCGGCCGACGCGTACGCCGGGAGCTCCCCGGATATCGTGCGCAGCTCCTTCTGCCGGCTCCATATCGCCAGCCAGGTGAGCAGCGCGAACACCGGCACCATGAACATCCCGTACACCAGCAGGAACGCCAGCGGGTGGAAGGTCGCCGAGCCGTTCCACAGCGCGTGCATGCCCATCGCGAGCAGCAGGCCGCCCAGGGGCAGCAGCACCAGGCGGGTGCGGCGGGCCCTCGCGGTGACCGGGAGGAGCGCGGCGAAGCCGAAGCCGAGGCCGGTGAGCGAGGTGAACAGCGGGTGCGCGAACGGGGACATGATGATGCGGACGAAGAACGTGCCCACGGTGATCGAGCCGAGACCGGCGGCGCCGAACTCCTGGTCCTCGCCGAAGGCGTTGCCCAGATAGAGAATGTTCTCGGTGAAGGCGAAGCCGGTGGCGGTGAACCCGGCGTAGACGAGCCCGTCGACCGGACCCGTGAAGTCCCGGCGGCGGAAGAGGAAGAGCAGCAGCACGGCGGCGCCCTTGGCGGTCTCCTCCACGACGGGGGCGACGGCGGTCGCGCCGAGGGTGTCGGCGGAGCCGGGGTCGGCGGTGGCGCTGCTGATCCACTCCACGGCGAAGGAATTGGCCAGGATCGCGACCAGGGTGGACGCGAACGCGCCCCAGGCGAGCGCGAACAACAGGTTCTTCCAAGGGGCCGGCTCGACGCGGTCGAGCCAGCGGAACGCGGCCATCAGCAGCGGCACCGGCAGCACCGCGAGGCCGAGACCCACGAGGAAGCCCTCGGTGCCGGTCTGCTCCCGCACCAGCGCGAGGATCGCCAGCGCGCACAGCGCGAGCACGGTGATCAGCGCGACGGCCCGGACCAGCCGGCTGCGCCAGAACGCCTTGCGCGGCTTGTACCGCCACTTGGCACGCTCCGGGACGGCCGTGAAGTCCGGCTGGTCGCTCTCGAGCGCGGGCACGGGAGCGGGTGCGGGCACGGTCCCCTGGGACTGAGAGGGATCGTGGACGGGCGAGTGGACGGGCGCGTGGACGTGCGACTGGGCGGGGACGGGCTCGGCGGCAGGACCGGCGATGGGGTTCGACGACACGCAACGACCCTAACGAGCCCCGCCGACAGCGGCGAGGGAGTTCCCGCCGCCTGTGGAAAACCCGGTTCGGGCGCCTGTGGAAAACGCCTTGCCGCGCCGGTAGGCGAACCGGAGCGGCGCCGGGGGAGGCCGAGGGAGGCCGGGGGCTCCGGCTAGCGGCGGCGGAAGAGCAGGTCGTGGACGACGTGCCCCTTGTCGAGCCCCTGCCCCTCGAAGCGGGTCAGCGGCCGGTACCCGGGGCGCGGGGCGTAGCCGCCGTCCTCCTGGGTGTTCTCGAAGTCGGGGTGCGCGTCGAGGACCTCCAGCATCTGCTCCGCGTACGGCTCCCAGTCCGTGGCGCAGTGCAGCAGCCCGCCGTGCTTCAGCCGGGGCGCGAGCAGGGTGAGGAAGTCGGGCTGGATCAGCCGGCGCTTGTGGTGGCGCTTCTTGGGCCAGGGGTCCGGGAAGTAGACCCGGCAGCCGGCGAGGGACTCCGACGGGAGCATCTCGCGCAGCAGGATGATCGCGTCGCCGTTGGCGACCCGGACGTTGGTCAGGCCGTTCCGGTCCGCGAGCCCGAGCAGGTTGCCCTGGCCGGGGGTGTGCACGTCCACGGCGAGGATGCCGGTGCCGGGGTCGGCGGCGGCCATCTGCGCGGTGGCCTCGCCCATCCCGAAGCCGATCTCCAGGACGACCGGCAGGCCCCCGAACATCTCGTCCAGGTCGAGCACCCGCTTGCCGTCGATGTCGAGCCCCCAGTCCGGCCACCGCTTCAGCATGGCCTCGGCCTGCCCCGCCGTGACGCGGCTGCGGCGGGGCTGGAAGCTGCGGATCCGCCGCTCGAAGTGCGCCCCGGCCGGATCGGGCGAGGGCCCTTCCCCGGGCGCGAACATGCGGCTGCCGCGACGCGCGACGGGCTGCTCGGCAGGGGCGGTGTGCGGGGGGTTCTCAGGGTGCTCAGACACAATGCCCCGATTCTACGGTCCGCCGCCGAGGGAGGGCCCGCGGAGGACGGGCGCACGGAGGGAGGGCCTGCGGAGGGCGGGCGTGCGGGGGCGGGTCCGGGCGCCGGGCGGGGCCACGGAGGACCGGCCCACGGAGGGAGGGCCCGCGGAGGACGGGCGTGCGCGGCCTGCGCCGCACGGACCCGCGCTGGATGGACCCGCGCAGGCCGGGCGCGGCTACAGCAGGGCCAGCGCCCGGCCGGCCACTTCGCGGCCGATCGGGAGGGAGGCCGTCGCCGCCGGTGAGGGGGCGTTGAGCACGTGGACCGTCCGCACCGACTCGCGGATCAGGAAGTCGTCCACCAGAGTGCCGTCCTTCAGCACCGCCTGCGCCCGCACCCCCGGAGCCGCCCGCCGCAGGTCGCGCTCCTCGACGATCGGGAGCATGCGCCGTACGGCCTCGGTGAAGGCGCGCTTGGACAGGGAGCGGTGCAGTTCGCCCGCCCCGTAGCGCCAGTGCGCGCGGGCTATCGCCCAGCTGCCGGGCCAGGCGAGGGTGCCCGCGAGGTCCCGCGGGCGGACGACCGACCAGCCGTATCCCTCCCGGGCGAGCGCCGGGACCGCGTTCGGCCCGACATGGACGCCGCCGTCGATGCCGCGGGTGAGGTGGACGCCGAGGAAGGGGAAGGCCGGATCCGGCACCGGATAGACCAGGCCGCGCACCAGGGAGGGGTCCGCCAGCTTGTAGTACTCCCCCCGGAAGGGGACGATCCGCATCTCCGGGTCGTCGCCGGCGAGCCGCGCCACCCGGTCGCAGTGCAGCCCCGCGCAGTTCACCAGGACCCGTCCGCGCACCACGCGCCCCGCCGCCGTGCGCACCGCCACGCCCCAGGGGCGCCGGTCGACGGCGGTGACCGCCGAGCCGTACAGGATCCGGGCGCCCGACGCCTCGGCGAGCTTGGCCGCCACCGCCCCGTAGTCGACGATGCCGGTGGTGCCGACGTGGATCGCGGCCAGGCCCCGCACCCGCGGCTCGTACTCGCTGATCTGCGCCGGGCCCAGCTCGCGGACCGGGATGCCGTTCTCCCGGCCGCGCTGCACGAGGGCGTGCAGCCGGGGCAGCTCCTCGCGGCCGGTGGCGACGATCAGCTTGCCGGTGACCTCGTGGGGGATGCCGTACTCGGCGCAGAACTTGACCATCTCGGCCGCGCCCTCGACCGCGAAGCGGGCCTTGAGCGAGCCGGGTCGGTAGTAGATCCCGCTGTGGATCACGCCGCTGTTCCGCCCGGTCTGGTGGCGCGCCGGGGCGTGCTCCTTCTCCAGGACCGTGACGCGGGTGCCCGGGGCGGCGCGCGTGATCGCGTACGCCGTCGACAGACCGACGATCCCGCCGCCGATCACGAGCACGTCACAGTCATAGCGGTCCGACTCGGACACCAGCGCCACCTCCCACCCCTGATAGTGCACTGGCCCACTGACAACCCGGCTAAACCGCCCGCACCGTGGGACACGTGTCACGTCACGCGGGCGCGACGAGGAGCGGGCGGGCCCGTTCCCGCAGCTCCATGACCCGCGGTTCGTCCCCGTACGGTTCGAGCCGGTGCAGCAGGTCTCGCACGTACTCCGTGGTGCGGGCCGAGGAGATCCGTCCGGCCACCTCCACCGCGCGCGTGCCGGCGGCGCAGGCCGCGTCCAGGTTGCCCGACTCCAGCTCGGCGACGGCCGACACGACCAGCCGGAGCCCGTGCGAGCGCACGTACTCCTCGGTGGGCCGGGACAGCGCCTGCTCGGTGAAGCGGCGCACCTGCCGGGGCGCCTTCAGGTCGCGGTAGCACTCGGCGGCGTCCGCGCAGAACCGGTCGTACGAGTAGAAGCCGAGCCAGGACGGGTCGCCGTCGCCCTCGCGGGACCGCTCCAGCCAGCCCTCCGCGGCCTTGAGCGCGGCGGCCGCCGCCGCCCCGTCGCCCGCCTTGGCGTGCGCCCGGGCCTCCACCAGGCGGAAGAAGGACAGGGTGCGGGCGGTGGCCAGGCCCCGGTTGCGTTCGAGGGCGGCCTGCGCGAGGTCGACTCCCTCGTCGGCGAACCCGCGGTAGGTCGCCTGGAGGGACATGGAGGCGAGGACGTACCCGCCGAGCGGTACGTCGGCGGCGGCGCGGGCGAGCCGCAGCGCCTGGATGTAGTAGCGCTGGGCGGCTTCCTGCTGGCCAGTGTCGAAGGCCATCCAGCCGGCGAGCCGGGTGAGCTCGGCGGTCGCGCCGAACAGGGCCCGGCCGACCTCGTCGGAGTAGGAGCCGAGCAGCAGCGGCGCGGCGTCGACGCGTAAGCACTCGGGCACCATGGAGGACCGCCAGTCGCCGCCGCCGTATTTGGAGTCCCAGCGGCGCGCGTCCTCGGCGGCCTCGCGCAGCTTGGCGACGTCGCTGTGTCCCACCCGCACGTGCTCCACGTGCTCGACCGGGCCGGCCGCGTTCCCCGGGCCGGCCGCGTTCCCCGGGCCGGCCGCGTTCCCCGGGCCCGCCACCCCCGCCGGGCCCGTCACCCCCGCCGGGCCCGCGGCACCCGTCGTGCCTGCCACGCCGAGAGCGCCGGGTCCGCCTGCCGGGCCGGCCGTGCCGCCGGTGGCTCCCGGGACCGTGGTGATCCGGGCCCCCGACCGCATGCCTCCGGGCCCGCCCGTCGGCCCCGCGCCGTGGCCCGGGTCCGCCTCCGGGCGCGGGGCGCGGCGCTCGACCGAGGGGTCGGCGGGGGTGATCAGCCAGCGGGAGGCGGGCGTCGCGTAGGCGCTCACCGAGAAGGAGCCGGCGAGCGACTGCCAGATCCCGCCTCCGCCCCGCCGACCGGCGAGATCCAGCCGGTACAGCTCGGTGGCCGAGCGGACCGCCTCGCCGACGTCGCGCGGGAAGGCGAGGCCCACCTCGGGAGCGGGGTCGGCGTCGGCGAGGCCGATCTCGTGCAGCGGCACCGGCCGGCCGAGCTTCTGGCCGATCGCGGCCGCGATCAGGTGCGGGGCGGCGCCCTGCGGCACCATGCCCTTGGACACCCACCGGGCCACGGACGTCTTGTCGTAACGGAGCGTCAGGCCGCGCTGCGCCCCGAGGTCGTTGACCCGCCGGGCGAGCCCGGCATTGCTGATTCCCGCGAGGGCGAGAACCGTGCCGAGCTTTTCGTTCGGCCCGCGTTGCTCCCTGGACATGACGCCACCCCTCGACACGACACCCAGACGGCCGCCACGACGCCGGGCATAGGCGTGCGGCATTCGTAAGCACAGCGTAGTTCGCCGGATCCCGACCGTTAAGGGGCGGTGTTCCGTATGGCGAGATTGTTGTGCGATGGGATGAGCTGCCCGGCCGTGGCGGTGCGTCGTGCTCCGGCCGTGTGGCCGTGCGCCCGGCCGTGCGCTCTCGCCCGGCCCTCGGGGGAGCGCTTCCATGAGTGCTGCGTGGGTCGGCCCGCTTGGCCGAGGACCGATGTCCCGGACGGGCGGGCTGGGGGACACCGTCGCCCCATTCCCCGCGGGCGGCGGACGGCTCCGGGAGGCGTCACGCCTCCCGGCTGCCGGAAGCCCGTCCTCTTTCACCGCCGGCCGGTCGGAGAAACCCGCCCCCCGCGGGGCGGTTGAGAATGGCCGAAAGGTGACGGTGCTCAACTGGCCCATGCCAGGGGCGCATTCGCCCTTGCCGTGATGCCCCTCGTGATACCTCCCGTGCGCCGTTGTCATGGCAGCATGTCTCCACTCGACCTTTGTGGAGGCGGCGATGCGGTGGCTGGTGGGTTGGAGCAGTGTCGCCGCGCGCTTCGGCACGCACGGCGTGCCCCCGGGGCCGCCGCCCGGATCGGCGGGCGCCGTCGGCGACCCGGCCGAGGGGCGCACGGTGCAGCCGGTGGGCGCGCAACTCCTGTGGGGCGACCCCGATCCGCTGTGGGCGGTCGGCGACTGGCGCCCCGACGAGGTGCGCCTGGTCGCCGTCGACGAGCACACCCGGCTCGCCGTCCTCGGCTGCTGCGCCGCGAGCGACGAGGAACTGCGGCGCGGCCTGCTGACCGCGCGCGGGGGCGCACTGCGGCACCTGACCGCATGGCCGGGCAGCTACACCGCCGTCGTCAGGGCCGGCCGGCGCATCACCGTCACCGGTGACCTCGCCGGCGCCCGGCCCGTCTTCCACACCCCGTGGGCCGGCGGCACGGCCTACGGCACCGCCGCCCTGCCGCTCGCCGACCTCACCGAGGCCCAGCTCGACATCGGCCACCTCGCCGCCCTGCTCGCCTGCCCCGAGACCCCGGAGGCGCTGCGCGACTCCACCCCGTACGAGGGAGTGCGCCGGGTGCCGCCCGGACACGCGCTGATCCTGCGCGAGGGCTCCCGGGAGATCACCGGCTACGAGACGGTCGCCTCCCTCGCCGTCGCCGCGCCCGAGGCCGACCCCCGGCAGGCCGTGGAGGCCGTACGGGACGCCCTCGTCGAAGCGGTACGCGCGCGGCTCACCGCGCCCCGGCACGCCCCCGAGATGCCGCTGCCCGACCCGGGCCCGGTGCCCGGCATGGGCCCCGCCGACCGGCGCGCGGCCCGCGGGACCGGGCCCGCGCCCGGCATCGGCGCCGACCTGTCCGGCGGCAGCGCCTCCGGCACCCTCGCCCTGCTCGCGGCGGGGCTGCCCGGCGTGCCCGGCACGATCCTGGGCCACGGCACCGGGGCGGGCGAACGGCTGCTGGCCGTCACCTTCAACGACCTGGCCACGCCCGGGCGCACGGACGAACTCGAACGCGCCCGGGAGATCGCCGCCAACCCGCGACTGCACCACGTGGTCGTCGCGGCCGGCGAGGAGGCCCTGCCGTACGCGGAGCTCGAAGGCCCGCTCACCGACGAGCCCGGCCCCTCCCTGGTGTCGGCCGAACGCCACCGCAGGCGGCTGGCGGGCGGCAGCGCCGACCACTTCACCGGCTTCGGCGCCCGCCAGGTCCTCGACGCCCACCCGGCCCGGCTCGCCGACCTCCTGATGGACCGCCGGCGCCGCTCCCTGGTGCGGCCGGTCACGGCGCTCGCCAAGGCGACCGGCGCCTCGGCGGGGGCGCTGCTCGTGCCGCTGACGGTGTACCGCGCGGCGCGGCGGCTCGCCCGTACGCCGTACCGGACCGGTCTCGAGGCCGCCGCCACCCGGGTCCTGGAGGCCAACCGCGCGCCCACCGGGGCCTATGGCCCGCTCGAGGCCTCGCTCTCCGCGCTCGCCTGGTCGCGGCCGGGGCCCGCGGCGCGCTGGCTGACCGGGGAGGCGCTGGCGGAAGTATCGGTTCGCCTGCACCGGGCGGCGACCCTGCCCACCTCCGTGCAGCGCCCGGGCGAGGCACGCGCGCGTGCCGCACTCGCCCGTGCCGCGGCCGACCACCGGGTCCTGGAACAGGCCGCGGAGATCCGCGGCCAGCGCCTGCACACCCCCTTCCTGGACAACCAGGTCGTACGGGCCTGCCGCAACCTGCCCGAATCGCTGCGGGTCCAGCCCGACGCCCGAGCCGGCGTCCTGCGCACCGTCCTCGCGGGCGCCGGCATCCACGACCTCCCGCCGGGCTGGGGCGCCTCCCATCCCGCCGTCCCGGCCGCGGCCACCCGCGCCGGGCTGCGCGCCGCCCTGCCCCAGCTCATGGCCCTGTTCGACGCGCCGCTCCTCGCCGACGCGGGCCTGATCGAGGCCCGCGTGGTCCGCCGCGCCCTGCGCGCCGCCGCCGACGGCGAACAGGTCCCCCTCGACGGCCTCGCCGACCTCGTCTCCACCGAACTCTGGCTCCGCCGCCTCCTCGCCCGCCGCGGCTCCTGCTGGACCGGCACGGCGGCCCCCCGCCACCGCGCCGTCCCGGGACCGCTGATCCCCACGGGCCGGTCGCTGCCGGCGTGAGGAGGAGCCTCGGATACGGGTTACGTCCTCCCCGACCCGGTCGCCGCACCCGAGGGCAGCGTCGAGGACCAGCAGCCGTGGCACGCCCCCGACCCTCGTGCTCCTCGTCACCGAAGTGACCTGCGAAGTGACCTGCGCGTCCCCGGCCGGCCGACCGGACCGAAGGACCCGCGGCTACGCCCGCGCAGGCACGCCCGTCCGTCTGCTGATCGACCGCGAGGCGGCCGGCGAGGCCGTCGTCCGCTCCGGCCCCGACGGCGGCGGCGACGCGCGCAACAGCGCCCACGAGGCGGGGACGCGCGTCCCGCTCCCGGGCCCGCTCGGCTCCGGGCCCGGCACCTCGGAGTTCTGACCGCGCCCGCGCCGGTCCGGGAGACCCGACCGAAACCCCGAGGCGCTCGCCACCCCCGCCCGTGACAATGATCCGGTGCGGTACCTCATCCTCGGCACCACCGAGGCCCTCGACCCCCACGGCGCCCCGGTCCCCCTCGGCGGCGCCCGGCTGCGTGCCCTGCTCGCCGCGCTCGCGCTGCGCGGGGGCCGGGCGGTGCCGGTCGCGGAGCTCGTGGACGACGTGTACGGGGCCGAGCCGCCGCACGACCCCGGCGCCGCGGTGCAGGCCCTCGTCGGCCGGCTGCGCAGGGTCCTCGGCAAGGACGCCGTCGCCTCCGGCCCCGGTGGATACCGGCTGGTCGCCGGCCCCGAGGACATCGACCTGTACGTCTTCGAGCGGCACGCCCGCGAAGCCGACGCCCGCCTCGACACCGGCGATCCGGACGCCGCCGCCGCACTGCTGCGCACCGCCCTCGGCCTCTTCCGGGGCCCGGCCCTCGCCGACCTGCCCGCGCCCGCGGGCGTACGGCCCGAGGCACAGCGGCTGGCCGCGCTCCGCCGGCGCGTCGAGGCCGACCTGCGGCGCGGCGCCACCGCCGGACTGGTCCCCGAGCTGACCGAGCTGACCGGCGCACATCCGTACGACGAGACCTTCCACGCCCAGCTGATCCGCGCCCTGCGCGCCGAGGGACGCCCCGCCGACGCCCTCGCCGCCTACGACAGGGCCCGCCGCACCCTCGCCGACGGGCTCGGCGCCGACCCCGGCCCCGAGCTCACCGCCCTGTACGCCGAACTCCTCGCCGCGGCGCCTCCTCCGCCCCCGCCGCGGGGCCCGGCCGCCACTGCCGAGCCCGGCAACATCCGCCCCCGTCTCACCTCCTTCGTCGGCCGCGAACCCGAACTCGCCGCGCTCCGCGCCGACCTCCGGCACTCCCGGCTCGTCACCCTCACCGGACCCGGCGGCTCCGGAAAGACCCGCCTCGCCGAGGAGGCGGCCCTCCAGGCCGTCGGCCCCGCCGCCTGGATCGCCGAACTCGCCCCGCTCGACGACCCCGACGCCGTACCGGGCGCCGTCCTCTCCGCCCTCCGGCTGCGCGAGACCAACCTGATCAGCCGGGACGGACAGCCCCTCCAGGACGATCCGACCGCCCACCTCGTCGAGCACCTCGCCCGCCGCCCCCTGCTCCTCGTCCTCGACAACTGCGAGCACGTCATCGGCGCCGCCGCCACCCTCGCCGAGACCCTGCTCACCCGCTGCCCCGACCTGCGCGTGCTCGCCACCAGCCGCGAACCCCTGGGCGTCCCCGGCGAAACCGTCCGCCCCGTCGAGCCGCTCCCGCCGACCCCCGCCCACCGGCTCTTCGCCGAACGCGCCCGCGCGGTGCGGCCCGGCTTCCGCGTCGAGGACGACCAGCCGGCCGTCGACGAGATCTGCCGCCGCCTCGACGGCCTGCCGCTCGCCATCGAACTCGCCGCCGCCCGCCTGAGGCTGCTCACCCCCCGGCAGATCGCCGACCGCCTCGACGACCGCTTCCGCCTCCTGACCTCCGGCTCCCGGACCGCGCTGCCCCGCCAGCAGACCCTGCGCGCCGTCGTCGACTGGTCCTGGGACCTCCTGGACGCCCGGGAGCGCGACCTGCTCCGCCAGGTCTCCGTCTTCGCCGGAGGCTGGGACCTCGCCGCCGCCGAAGCCCTCACCGCGAGCAGGCCGAGCGCCCCGAGCGCCCCGAGCGCCCCGAGCGCCCCGAGCACTCCGGGGGCCCCGGTGTCCCCGGGCGGCCCGCACGCTCCCCACACCGCCGACACCGCCGACACCGTCGGCGCCCTCGGCAGCCTCGTCGAGAAGTCCCTCGTCGTCGCCACCCCCACCGACGACGGCGAGATGCGCTACCGCCTCCTGGAGACCATCCACGAGTACGCGGTCGAGCGCGCCGCCGAGACTCCGGAACTCCTCGCCGCCGCCGAGGCCACCCACACCGCCCACTTCACCGCCCTCGCCGAGCGCGCCGAACCCCTGCTGCGCTCGGGCGAACAGCTCCCCTGGATCTCCCGCGTCGAGCGCGACCTCGACAACCTCCGCGCCGCCCTGCACCGCACCGTCGCCGCCGGCGACGAGGCCGCCGCGCTCCGGCTGGTCCTCGCCCTCGGCTGGTTCTGGTGGCTGCGGAACTACCGACCCGAGGGCCTCGCCTGGACCGAGCGCGTCGTCCGGCTGGGAGACGACCCCGAGGACCCGGCCCACCCCCGCTACTGGCCCCGCATGCACCTGCGCATGCTGCACTTCTTCCTCGCCGTGGAGAGCCAGACCGTCCCCGCCTTCCGCGACGACCCGGAGGTCACCGCCCTCGTCGACCGCCTGCGCACCGCCTTCGCCACCGACCCCGGCCCGGAGGCCGCCCGCTTCCCGGGCCTGCTGTGGCCGTTCACGGCGTATCTCACGGGCGAGCCGGCCGACGTCCGCGCCCTCCTCGACATCGCCGTCGCCAACACCCGCCGCCACGGCGGCGCATGGGAGACGGGCGTCACACTGATGTTCCGCACCCACATGGCCATCGACATGCCCGGCGGCACGCCCGACGTCGACGACGACCTCGCCGAGCTGCGGGCCCTGTCCCGGCGGGTCGGCGACCGCTGGATGCGCGCCCAGGTCGAGAGCGCGGCGGGCGAGGCCAACCTGCTCCAGGGCCGTGACGCCGAGGCCCGCGAGGCGTACGAGGAGGCCCTGGGCCTCGCCCGCGAGGTCGGCGCGCACGCGGAGGCGCCGTTCCTGATAGCCCGGCTCGCCGAACTGGACTTCCGCCTCGGCGACGTGACCGCCGCCGTCCGGGGCCTGCGGGAGGCGACGGCGGTGGCCGAGCGACACCGCGTCCGCGACACCGAGACCTACGTACGCTTCCTGCTGGCCGGAATCGCGCTCCACGAGGGCGACCTCACCGGCGCCCGCCGGCACATGGAGACGGCCGGCGCGCTGATCGGCGAAAGCACCCCGCCCCCGCACTTCCAGGCCCTCGTGACCGGACTCGCCGCCCGGATCGAGGCGCACGAGGGCGCGGGAGCGGTGGCCGTCGCGCGCGCCGTCCAGGCCCTGCGGATGGCGGTGGACGCCCAGTGCGCCCAGGTCTTCGCGGCCGGTCTCGCCGACGGCCTCGCCACCGCCCTCGCCCTCGGCGGCGCACTCGCCCCCGCCGTGACCGTGCTGGCCGCCGCCGGCACCTGGCGCGGCGATGCCCCGGCGGCCGTCCCCGAGGTCCGCGAGGCGGCGGACATCACGGCCCTGGCACGCGCCGGGCTCACCCCCGACGCCTACGAGGCCGCCCGGGCCGCCGGCCGTGACCTCGACGTGGCGAAGGTCCTCGCCTTCGCGGAGCCCTACACGACGTAGCCGCGTGGGCCCGCGGGCCCACGCGCGACGCGGGCGTCCCGGCGCCTCGGCGGGCTCAGCGGCAGCTGATGCGGGAGTTCGCCCAGTCCGCGACCGCCGCCCGGCCGAAGGGCGTGTGGTCCTCGACCACGAGCCGGAGCGTGCGGCGGCCGGAGAGGGCGACCTGCACGGGGACCGGGGCGTCGCCCGGGCGGATCACCGGGGAGCGCCAGAGCCGCTCGCCGTCGCCGTACACGGAGAAGCGGACGCCGCCGACGCCGAGCGGGGCGCTCATGTCGTCGAGGCCGACGAGCGCTTCGTAGCTGGTGCACTGCCGGTTGAGGTCGATCAGCACGGAGGACGGGACGTGCATGCTGACGCCGTGCGCGTAGCGGGTGCCGCCCATGGAGACGCTGGAGCGCTGCCACATCCAGCTGCTGGCCGCGAGGTTCACCTCCGGCTCGGTGCCGTCTCCGGCGATGCCGTACCGGAGCCGGTTGAGCTGGTAGACGGCCGGCACGGTGGGAGTCGGCTTCGGCGTGGCCTTCGGTGCCGTCCGCGACGGGCTGGGCTTCGGCTTCGGCGTGGGCTTGGGGGACGGCGTCGGCCGTGGGCTCGGCCTCGCGCTCGGCGTCGTCGGCTCGGGGTCGGCCGGCGGAGCCGGTACGGGCGGAGGCACCGGCTTCGGTGCCGGCGGGGGCGTCGGCTTCGGCGCGGGCGGCGGCGGTTCGACGGCGGCGACGGCCGGCGGCGTGGCCGCGGGCTGCGCGACGGGCTCCTGGTCCGATCCGGTCAGCGCCCAGACCAGGCCGGCGGTCGCGGCGACGGCGGCGACGGCCGCGATGCCCGCCTTCGCGGGGATGCCCAGGCCCTCGGCGGCCGCCGCCGAGGCCCCGGCCGTGCTGCCCGCGGTGCCCGTCCCCGTGGCGGCGGCCGCGGCGCCGGCCGCTCCCGCGCCGGCGGCACCTCCGGCGGCGATGCCCGCCGCCTTGAGGGAGTACCCGGCGGCGAACCAGCCGATGACGGCGACCGGCAGAAGTGCGGGGATCCCGGCGTTCACGTGGGCCAGCTCACCGGCGGCGAGCCGGCACTTGGCGCACTCGTCGAGGTGCTTGCGCAGACCCCGCTCGGCCCGCATCCGCAGGCCGCCGCGGGCGAACGCGCCGAGCCGGTCGGCGTAGCGGGCGCAGTCGCCGCCGGTGGTGAGCGACTGGCTGACATGGGCCTGGAGATACGCCTGCTTGAGGCCCTCGCGGGCCCGGCTGGCCAGAACCGCGGTCGCGTTGGCGGTCAGGCCGAACAGCGGCGCGATCTCGCTCGGCGACTCCTCCTCGACCGTGGTGTGCCACAGCACGGCCTGCCAGCGCTCCGGCAGCGAACGGAACGCCTGCATGGCGAGCGACTGCTCGGCCTCGTGCATGGCCCGCACGTCCGCGCCCAGGTCCAGGCCCGCCCCGAACGTCGCCGTCTGGTCGGCGACCTCGGCGGCCCGGGCGGCGTCCTCGGCGAACACGGCGAAGTCCTCGACCAGGTGCTCGCGCTTCTGGGTCCTGGTCCAGGTCGCGGCCACCCGGCGCACGCTGGTCAGGAGGTAGGCGCGGACCGCCTGTTCGGGGCCCGCGCCGCCCCGCACCGCCTGCAGGGTGCGGGCGAAGACCTCGGCCGTCAGGTCGTCGGCGGTGTCCGCGTCCCGGCAGCAGCTGCGCGCGTAGCGGCGGACGGCGGCGGAGTGCCGGCGGAACAGCTCCTCGTACGCGCCGTCGTCGCCCTCCCGCATCCGCTGCACGAGCTCGGCGTCGGACGGCGGAAGGTCCAGCGGCGGCGGCAGTACGGATCCGGACCCGGCCTCGGCCTCGTCGGCGAAGGACTGCGGGGCCGTACCGCCCTCGCGCTGCTGCGGCACGCTCACCTCGGCCGCCGAGCCGAGGGCCCCGTCCGCGCCCGGGACGGCACCGGCGCCCTGGCCGGGAGCGCCGGCCGGACCGCCCTGGTCGGGCACCTGGGCCGGGGGCGGGCTCACGGCCTCCGCGGTGCCGCCGTCTCCGCCCAGCGCTTCGTCCCGACTGTCACCGCTCATCGCGGAAGCCCCCGTATGCACGCTCGGACCCGAACACCGGCCAAGCGTGCCACAGAGCGCGGGCACGCCGAGCCCGCACGCCCACTTACCACTCGTCCGGGGCGACTTCCCGTTCCCGGGCGTGACCGCTCACCCGTTCGGTCCAGGCTCGGTGGTCCGTCCGATCACCGGCGGCCGGCCCCGGTCCGTATGACCGAGACCGTCTCCGAGCGCGCACGAGGGCGCCAGGACGCCGCCGCCGTCACCGCGAGCGAAGACCCTCCAGGAGGATGTCGAGGAGACGGGTCGACGCCGCCGCCTGCTGGGCCGCGTCCGGCAGCGCCGGCGCGCCGGTGGCTATGACGAGCAGGACATCGGACACCGTCACGTCCGCCCGCAGCTCGCCCGCCTCCCGCGCCCGCTCGACCAGCCGGCCCACGACCTCCAGGAGCTCCGAGGCCCCGGCGTCGTCCTGCTCGGCCGCCGGCACCGCGCGCGGCGCGACCACCCGCTGGTCGCCGTGCTCCGCGAACCCGTCGGCACCCGCGCCACCCGCCGCGTCCGCCACGGCGGAGGCCCGCTGATGCGGCACCCGCGCCTCGTCGTCCGGCGCACCGGCCGGCAGCACCACCTCGTCGACACCCACCCGCAGCACCTGCGGCGGCAGCAGCCGGCCGGCGCCCGAGGCGACCGACGTGCGCAGGAACCGGGACAGCGCCGACCACGGCTCGTCCTCCTGGCCGAGGGCGGTCCGCGCCTGCTCGGTGAGCCGCGCCGTCTCCTCCTCGGCTATCCGCCGGACCAGCACGTCCTTGCTCGGGAAACGGCGGTACACGGTGCCGACGCCGACCCGGGCGCGGCGCGCCACGTCCTCCATCGGAGCCCCGTACCCGAGCTCGCCGAACACCTCGCGCGCGGCCCGCAGCACGTGCTCCAGATTGCGCTGGGCATCCACCCGCAGGGGCGCGGATCGCCCGTTCGCCATCGACTGCGCCGTACGAACCTGCCCGTACGAATCCTGAATCTGCATAAGCGTTCCCCCGCTCATGATGTCTCCCCCCGGAGACTCCCCGCCCTGACACGGGGTCCGTCCGCGCCGCGCTCCTTGGTCCACGCGCGGCGATCCGACACCCCGACGAAGTACGAACATAGTTGAGTCCGGGTCAATTCAGAAGGGGCAGTTCCGTACGGTGCGCCCCCCGATCGGAGCAAGGACCCGGACCCTCCCGATTCAGGACCCGCCACCCACCCGCCACCCCCACCCTGACCTGCGGACTTCCTCCCGCGCCCGGTCCGTTCGCCACCCCGCGCCTCCGTAGTCCGCCGGTCACACAATTTGTCGGGCCTGTGGACAAACCCCGGATGGCGTTGCGTCATGGGACAGTGACCGAACCTGTGCGCATTCTCGTTGTCGGCGGCGGCTACGTCGGGATGTACACCGCGCTGCGCCTGCAGCGGCAGCTCAAGACGGAGCTGAGAAGCCGCGCGGCCGAGATCACGGTGGTCACCCCCGACCCGTACATGACGTACCAGCCGTTCCTGCCCGAGGCCGCCGCCGGCTCCATCTCCCCGCGGCACGTCGTCGTCCCCCTCCGCCGCGTCCTCGACCGCTGCCGCATCGTCATCGGCGAGGTCCACTCCATCGACCACGCGAAGCGGACGGCGACCCTCTCCACCCTCGCGACCGAGGAGGAGGGAGCCGGTCACGTCCGGCTCGGCTACGACGAACTCGTCATCGCCCCCGGCTCCGTCTCCCGCGCCCTCCCGGTCCCGGGCCTCGCCGACCACGGCATCGGCTTCAAGACCGTCGAAGAGGCCATCGGCCTGCGCAACCACGTCATCGAGCAGATGGACATCGCGTCCTCCACCCGCGACCCGGCCATCCGCGACGCCGCCCTCACCTTCGTCTTCGTCGGCGGCGGCTACGCGGGCGTGGAGGCCCTCGCCGAACTCGAGGACATGGCCCGCTACACGGCCCGCTACTACCACAACATCAAGCCCGAGGACCTGCGCTGGATCCTCGTCGAGGCGACCGACCGGATCCTGCCCGAGGTCGGCGAGGAGATGGGCCGCTACGCCATCCGCGAGCTGCGCGCCCGCAACATCGACGTCCGGCTGGGCACCCGCCTCGAATCCTGCGAGAACCGCGTCGCCGTCCTCTCCGACGGCAGCCGGCTGCCCACCCGTACCGTCGTGTGGACCGCCGGCGTCAAACCCGCGCCGCTCGTCGCCGCCACCGACCTGCCCCGCAACGAACGCGGCCGGATCGTCTGCACCCCGTACCTCACCGTCGACGGAGTCGAACACGCCTGGGCCGCCGGCGACGCCGCCGCCGTCCCCGACGTCACGGCCGGGGAACCCGGCAAGGAGTACGCGCCCAACGCCCAGCACGCCGTCCGCCAGACCAAGGTGCTCGCCGAGAACATCGCCGCCTCCCTGCGCGGACAGCCGCTCAAGGAGTACGCGCACGCGTACGCGGGCTCCGTGGCGTCCCTCGGCCTCCACAAGGGCGTCGCCCACGTCTACGGCCGCAAACTCAAGGGCTACCCGGCCTGGTTCATGCACCGCGCCTACCACCTCAGCCGGGTCCCCACCTTCAACCGCAAGGCCCGCGTCCTGGCCGAATGGACCCTGTCCGGCCTGTTCAAACGCGAGATCGTCTCCCTGGGCTCCCTGGAACACCCCCGGGCCGAATTCGAACTCGCCGCCGCCCCACCACCCGCCCCCAAGGACAGGTCACCGGGCGACAGCCCCGGCGAGTCTTCGGCCTGACATCACTGTCAGTGCACTCGCCCACACTGGACGTGTGACCATAGGTGGGCTCACACCTGCACAGAGTGACTCTGCACGGCAACGACACGACGAGGCATACAGATCCGTGAACTTCACCCGTTGGAGCGCCCGTCTCCCCGGTACGCAGCGCCGAGCGGCGGCCCGCGGGACCGAGGGCGCCGTGCCCGCGGCCCGCGGTGAGTACGGGCCCCGGCCGGACCACCCCGCCGACGCCGCCGCAGACGTCCCCGCGGGCGTGCCCGCCCTGGAGGACTTCACCGTCCGCGAGATCGTCGGCCGCCTCCCCGGCCTCGTCGCGCTCGTGTACGGGCCGGAGCACCGCATCGCGTACGTCAACGACGCCTACGCCGCCGCCTTCGGCCCCCGCCCCGCCGGAGCCACCGTCGCCGCCACCTGCCCCGAGGCGGAGGAGCTCGGCCTGCTCCCGCTCCTCGACCAGGTCCTGCGCAGCGGCAAGCCCCGCACGGTCAAGTCCCGCCGCACCCAGGACGGCGGTTCCTACACCGTCACCTGCCTGCCCGTGGACAGCCCGCACCTCGCCGACGGCGGCGTCCTCGTCCACGCCGCCGACGTCACCGACCACGCCGAGGCCGCCGAGCGGCTCCGCGCCAGCGAGCGCCGCCACCGCGAGACCGCCGTCACCCTCCAGCGCTCCCTGCTCCCGCAGGAGCTGGAGCAGCCCGACGACCTGCGGATCGCCGCCACCTACCAGCCCGGCGGCACCGACGCCGCCGTCGGCGGCGACTGGTACGACGTCATCACCCTCGGCGCCGGCCGCACCGCCCTCGTCATCGGCGACGTCATGGGCCGCGGCGTCCGCGCCGCCGCCGTCATGGGCCAGCTGCGCACCGCCGTCCGCGCCTACGCCCGCCTCGACCTGCCGCCGCACGAGGTGCTCCAGCTCCTCGACGGCCTCGCCGCCGAGATCGACGCCAGCCAGATCGCCACCTGCGTCTACGCCATCCACGACCCGAACGAGGGCAAGCTCGTCTACGCCTCCGCCGGCCACCTGCCGATCCTCGTCCGGGACGAGGACGGCACCGTCCGCCGCGCCGAGGACCCCACCGGGCCCCCGCTCGGCACCGGCGGCTGGCTGCACACCTCCGGCACCATCGCCCTGCCGCCAGGCTCCACCGCCGTCCTCTATACGGACGGCCTCGTCGAGCGGCGACGCGAGGACATCGACGAGGGCGTCGCCGCCCTGGAGCGCGCTCTGTCCGGCGCCACCGGCACGCCCCAGGTCGTCTGCGACCGCCTGCTGCGCTCCCTCGGCGTCACCGCGGAGCACGACGACGACGTGGCCGTGCTCGTCCTCCAGCACCCGGCGCGCAAGGGCCCCGACGCCGAGCTGTTCCACAACGCGGCACTGGAGCTCCTCGGCGGAGTGGAGGCGGCACCACGCGCGCGTGCCTTCGCCTCCGGAGTCCTCGCCAGCTGGCGCTTCCCGGTGGAGCTGCGCGACCTCGGCGTCCTCGCCACCAGCGAGCTGGTGGCGAACTCCCTCCAGCACGGCACCCCGCCCATGCGCCTGCGGCTGCGCCGCACCGACCGCCGCCTGATCATCGAGGTGACGGACGGCGACGACCATCTGCCGCGCCGCCGCAGGGCGGAAACGGAGGACGAGGCGGGTCGCGGTATCTCGATCATCGCGACGATTGCCTCGTCCTGGGGGAGCCGCCGCACACCGGGCGGCGGCAAAGCGGTGTGGTGCGAGTTCGCCCTGCCGGACACGCCGTGAGGCGCGTCAGGCGGTGGCGGTCTCCTTCGCCGGTTCGTGCCGGGCCACGATCTTCGACGGCCTGGCGGCGAGCGACGGCTGGTTCTGCACCGGCGTGAGCCGCTTGCCGAGCCGGACCGCCAGCACGGTGATGCCGAGCGAGAACAGCACGAAGGTGATGATGTACGGGCCGTGCAGCGAGGCCCCCATGGGCCCGCCGACCGCGGGGCCGACCGCCAGCGCCAGCTGCTTCACCAGGGCGAAGGCCGAGTTGTACGTCCCGACCATCGACTCCGGCGCCAGGTCCGCCACCAGCGGCGCGACCGTCGGCGACAGCATCGCCTCACCGAGCCCGAACAGCGCGTACGTGGAGACGAACGCCGCCGTCGCCATCGCCTGGCTGCCGTGCCCCAGACCCGCGTACCCGGCGAACAGCCACGCCACGGTCCAGATCAGCCCGACCGCGGCGATGACCCGGGTCCGCTTGCGGCGCTCGACGAACTTCAGCACCAGGAACTGGGCGGCCACGATGACGGCCGTGTTCGCGGCCAGGGCGATGCCGAGCGTCGACGGGGCGATCCCCGCGGCCTCCGTGCCGTACGCGGCGAGACCCGACTCGAACTGCCCGTAGCAGGCGAAGAACAGCACGAAGCCCAGCACGCACAGCTGCACCATCGCCTTGTGCCCGAGCAGCACCCGCAGGGCGCCGCCCTTGCCGGCGGCGGGCCGTGCCCCCTGGAAGGCGGGCGACTGCGGCATCCGCACGGTCAGCACGATCCCCGCGAGCACCAGGAACATCGCCGCCTCGATCGAGAACAGCAGCAGGAAGCTGTCGGGTCGGCTCGCGTCGACCAGCTGGCCGCCGATCAGACCGCCGATGCCGAGGCCCAGGTTCTGCAGGAAGAACTGCATGGCGAACGAGCGGGTACGCGTGGCCTGCGTCGAGCACCACACGATCATCGTCGCGAGCGCCGGCTGCATGACGGCCGTACCGGCACCGAGCAGCGCCGCGGACCCGACGGCGGCGGGCACCGAGGACGCGACCCCCATCCCGAGCGCGCCGAGCGCGGCGAGCAGCGAGGCCACGAGCAGCACGGGAACCGGCCCGCGCCGGTCGACGGCCCGACCGCTGAAGGGCAGCACGAGGAGCGCGGCCATGGCGAACACGGCCAGGACGACGCCCGCCGTGCCCGCGCCCAGATCCCGCACCTGAGCGACGTACACATAGAGGTACGGCACGGTGAAGCCGAGTCCGAACGCGCTCAGCGCGCTGCCTGCCTGAATCCGGCGCATCGCTGCGCCCATCGCCTTGGTCACACTCACCCACTTCGGTCGCGGGTTCAGCTCTGTAGCCCTGAACCCTGAAGACTTCAACACTAAAGTTCGAGGCTTAACAATACACATGGAAGGACTTCAACGCCAACGACCACCGTGGAATACTCGACCGCATGTCCGACACCCCCACGCCGTCCGGCACCCAGGCCCCCCAGGAGCCGAGCCTCGACGAGCAGATCGCCGCCTACCAGCGCGAGTTCCGCGACCTCGACCCCCAGGTCGAGAAGGTCGTCTCCGCCCTGGGACGGCTGAACCGCCGGATGAACGTGGCGTACGGCCGCCAGGTCGCCGACCTCGGCATCAGCAACGCCGAGTGGGAGGTCCTCAAGACCCTGGTCCTCTCCGGCGCCCCCTACCGGCTCGGTCCCGGCGAGCTGGCCAAGCGCCTCGGCCTCACCCCGGCCGCGATGACCCACCGCATCGACCGCATGGCCGGCGAGGGCCTGGTCACCCGCGACCGCGACGAGAACAACCGGGTCCGCGTGATCGTCGAGCTGACCGACGAGGGCCGCCAGAAGTGGCTGGAGGCCATGCGCATGGCCACCGACTTCGAGGAGGAGCTCCTCCAGGACCTCTCCACGGAGGAGCGCGGCGTCCTCGGCGAGATGCTCATCCGCCTGCTGCGCCGCGTGGAGCTGACGCAGCCGGACGCGGGCGGCCGCCTGACGGACCTGGACTGATCCCGGACCCGGGACCCCCGCCCCGAGGCCCGACGTGGAGGCCCGACGTGGAGGCCCGCCAGGGGGGCCTTGACACACCCCTCCGCGATGCGTAGTGTTCTCCGAGTTGTCACGGAGCCGGAACGGTTCTTCGACAGCCACTCCCGCCGCAGTAGCGGCACCTCAACTCCGCACGATCTCCCTACCGGGACGAATTTCGGCATGCCGAAATTCATTTCGAAAGGCTCGATTATGAGCCCCCGGGGAAATCCGCTAGAGTTTGAGACGTCGGAACGGCCCAACAGCCGCGAAGACAACTCCCGCTGACTGGGAATCAGGCCCGAAAGGATCTGATAGAGTCGGAACCGCCGGAAGGGCCCGGAGCGAAAGCGAAAGGGACCGGAAAGCACCGAGGAAATCGGATCGGAAAGATCTGATAGAGTCGGAAACGAAGGAAGCGCCCGGAGGAAAGCCCGCGAGGGTGAGTACAAAGGAAGCGTCCGCACCTTGAGAACTCAACAGCGTGCCAAAAATCAACGCCAGATTAGTTGATACCCCGTCCATCTTCGGATGGTCGAGGTTCCTTTGAAAAAGTCCACCCCACGGGGTGGCACACAGCGAGGACGCTGTGAACGGTACGGACTATTCCTCCGGACCGTTCCGCTCAACGCGAGTGTAGAACCGGATTACCGGTAAACATTCACGGAGAGTTTGATCCTGGCTCAGGACGAACGCTGGCGGCGTGCTTAACACATGCAAGTCGAACGATGAAGCCCTTCGGGGTGGATTAGTGGCGAACGGGTGAGTAACACGTGGGCAATCTGCCCTTCACTCTGGGACAAGCCCTGGAAACGGGGTCTAATACCGGATACGAGTCGCGGAGGCATCTCCGAGACTGGAAAGCTCCGGCGGTGAAGGATGAGCCCGCGGCCTATCAGCTTGTTGGTGAGGTAACGGCTCACCAAGGCGACGACGGGTAGCCGGCCTGAGAGGGCGACCGGCCACACTGGGACTGAGACACGGCCCAGACTCCTACGGGAGGCAGCAGTGGGGAATATTGCACAATGGGCGAAAGCCTGATGCAGCGACGCCGCGTGAGGGATGACGGCCTTCGGGTTGTAAACCTCTTTCAGCAGGGAAGAAGCGAAAGTGACGGTACCTGCAGAAGAAGCGCCGGCTAACTACGTGCCAGCAGCCGCGGTAATACGTAGGGCGCAAGCGTTGTCCGGAATTATTGGGCGTAAAGAGCTCGTAGGCGGCTTGTCACGTCGGGTGTGAAAGCCCGGGGCTTAACCCCGGGTCTGCATCCGATACGGGCAGGCTAGAGTGTGGTAGGGGAGATCGGAATTCCTGGTGTAGCGGTGAAATGCGCAGATATCAGGAGGAACACCGGTGGCGAAGGCGGATCTCTGGGCCATTACTGACGCTGAGGAGCGAAAGCGTGGGGAGCGAACAGGATTAGATACCCTGGTAGTCCACGCCGTAAACGTTGGGAACTAGGTGTTGGCGACATTCCACGTCGTCGGTGCCGCAGCTAACGCATTAAGTTCCCCGCCTGGGGAGTACGGCCGCAAGGCTAAAACTCAAAGGAATTGACGGGGGCCCGCACAAGCAGCGGAGCATGTGGCTTAATTCGACGCAACGCGAAGAACCTTACCAAGGCTTGACATATACCGGAAAGCATTAGAGATAGTGCCCCCCTTGTGGTCGGTATACAGGTGGTGCATGGCTGTCGTCAGCTCGTGTCGTGAGATGTTGGGTTAAGTCCCGCAACGAGCGCAACCCTTGTCCTGTGTTGCCAGCATGCCCTTCGGGGTGATGGGGACTCACAGGAGACCGCCGGGGTCAACTCGGAGGAAGGTGGGGACGACGTCAAGTCATCATGCCCCTTATGTCTTGGGCTGCACACGTGCTACAATGGCCGGTACAAAGAGCTGCGATGCCGCGAGGCGGAGCGAATCTCAAAAAGCCGGTCTCAGTTCGGATTGGGGTCTGCAACTCGACCCCATGAAGTCGGAGTTGCTAGTAATCGCAGATCAGCATTGCTGCGGTGAATACGTTCCCGGGCCTTGTACACACCGCCCGTCACGTCACGAAAGTCGGTAACACCCGAAGCCGGTGGCCCAACCCCTTGTGGGAGGGAGCTGTCGAAGGTGGGACTGGCGATTGGGACGAAGTCGTAACAAGGTAGCCGTACCGGAAGGTGCGGCTGGATCACCTCCTTTCTAAGGAGCACAGTACCGATTGCAGGCAAACGTTCTGCACGGTCAGCTCATGGGTGGAACGTTGATTAGTTGGCACGATCGTGAGAGTCCGTCACCAGTACTGCTTCGGCGTGGAACGTGATGAGGTCTTGAAGGATCGTGCTTGGCACGTTGTTGGGTATCTGAGGGTACGGCCGAAAGGTCTTGCCTTCGCGATGCCGGCCCCAGTGAACTTGACCTTCGGGTCAGGGTGATGGGTGGCTGGTCGTTGCTTGAGAACTACACAGTGGACGCGAGCATCTGTGGCCAAGTTTTTAAGGGCGCACGGTGGATGCCTTGGCACCAGGAACCGATGAAGGACGTGGGAGGCCACGATAGTCCCCGGGGAGCCGTCAACCAGGCTTTGATCCGGGGGTTTCCGAATGGGGAAACCCGGCAGTCGTCATGGGCTGTCACCCATGCCTGAACACATAGGGCATGTGGAGGGAACGAGGGGAAGTGAAACATCTCAGTACCCTCAGGAAGAGAAAACAACCGTGATTCCGGGAGTAGTGGCGAGCGAAACCGGATGAGGCCAAACCGTATGCGTGTGATACCCGGCAGGGGTTGCGCATGCGGGGTTGTGGGATCTCTCTTTCACAGTCTGCCGGCTGTGAGGCGAGTCAGAAACCGTTGGTGTAGTCGAAGGACATGCGAAAGGTCCGGCGTAGAGGGTAAGACCCCCGTAGACGAAACATCAGCGGCTTGCTTGAGAGACACCCAAGTAGCACGGGGCCCGAGAAATCCCGTGTGAATCTGGCGGGACCACCCGCTAAGCCTAAATATTCCCTGGTGACCGATAGCGGATAGTACCGTGAGGGAATGGTGAAAAGTACCGCGGGAGCGGAGTGAAATAGTACCTGAAACCGTGTGCCTACAAGCCGTGGGAGCGTCGCTCACATCTTTGGATGTGGGTCGTGACTGCGTGCCTTTTGAAGAATGAGCCTGCGAGTTTGCGGTGTGTTGCGAGGTTAACCCGTGTGGGGAAGCCGTAGCGAAAGCGAGTCCGAACAGGGCGTTTCAGTAGCACGCTCAAGACCCGAAGCGGAGTGATCTAGCCATGGGCAGGTTGAAGCGGAGGTAAGACTTCGTGGAGGACCGAACCCACCAGGGTTGAAAACCTGGGGGATGACCTGTGGTTAGGGGTGAAAGGCCAATCAAACTCCGTGATAGCTGGTTCTCCCCGAAATGCATTTAGGTGCAGCGTCGTGTGTTTCTTGCCGGAGGTAGAGCACTGGATAGGCGATGGGCCCTACCGGGTTACTGACCTTAGCCAAACTCCGAATGCCGGTAAGTGAGAGCGCGGCAGTGAGACTGTGGGGGATAAGCTCCATGGTCGAGAGGGAAACAGCCCAGAGCATCGACTAAGGCCCCTAAGCGTACGCTAAGTGGGAAAGGATGTGGAGTCGCAGAGACAACCAGGAGGTTGGCTTAGAAGCAGCCACCCTTGAAAGAGTGCGTAATAGCTCACTGGTCAAGTGATTCCGCGCCGACAATGTAGCGGGGCTCAAGCGTACCGCCGAAGTCGTGTCATTGCAGCAATACTCCCAACGGAGGCTGTGATGGGTAGGGGAGCGTCGTGTGCCGGGTGAAGCAGCCGCGGAAGCGAGTTGTGGACGGTTCACGAGTGAGAATGCAGGCATGAGTAGCGATACACACGTGAGAAACGTGTGCGCCGATTGACTAAGGGTTCCTGGGTCAAGCTGATCTGCCCAGGGTAAGTCGGGACCTAAGGCGAGGCCGACAGGCGTAGTCGATGGACAACCGGTTGATATTCCGGTACCCGCTTTGAAACGCCCAATATCGAATCCATTAATGCTAAGGCCGTGAAGCCGCCCCGGAGCCTTCGGGCAAAGGGGAGTGGTGGAGCCGCTGACCCAAGGTGGTAGTAGGTAAGCGATGGGGTGACGCAGGAAGGTAGTCCAGCCCGGGCGGTGGTTGTCCCGGGGTAAGGGTGTAGGCCGTGTGATAGGCAAATCCGTCACACATTAAGGCTGAGACCTGATGCCGAGCCGATTGTGGTGAAGTGGATGATCCTATGCTGTCGAGAAAAGCCTCTAGCGAGTTTCATGGCGGCCCGTACCCTAAACCGACTCAGGTGGTCAGGTAGAGAATACCGAGGCGTTCGGGTGAACTATGGTTAAGGAACTCGGCAAAATGCCCCCGTAACTTCGGGAGAAGGGGGGCCACGCCTGGTGATCGGATTTACTCCGTGAGCTGGGGGTGGCCGCAGAGACCAGCGAGAAGCGACTGTTTACTAAAAACACAGGTCCGTGCGAAGCCGTAAGGCGATGTATACGGACTGACGCCTGCCCGGTGCTGGAACGTTAAGGGGACCGGTTAGCTCACTTTCGGGTGGGCGAAGCTGAGAACTTAAGCGCCAGTAAACGGCGGTGGTAACTATAACCATCCTAAGGTAGCGAAATTCCTTGTCGGGTAAGTTCCGACCTGCACGAATGGCGTAACGACTTCTCGACTGTCTCAACCATAGGCCCGGTGAAATTGCACTACGAGTAAAGATGCTCGTTTCGCGCAGCAGGACGGAAAGACCCCGGGACCTTTACTACAGTTTGATATTGGTGTTCGGTTCGGCTTGTGTAGGATAGGTGGGAGACTTTGAAGCCGTGACGCCAGTCATGGTGGAGTCGCCGTTGAAATACCACTCTGGTCGTGCTGGATGTCTAACCTGGGTCCGTGATCCGGATCAGGGACAGTGTCTGATGGGTAGTTTAACTGGGGCGGTTGCCTCCCAAAGGGTAACGGAGGCGCCCAAAGGTTCCCTCAGCCTGGTTGGCAATCAGGTGTTGAGTGTAAGTGCACAAGGGAGCTTGACTGTGAGACCGACGGGTCGAGCAGGGACGAAAGTCGGGACTAGTGATCCGGCGGTGGCTTGTGGAAGCGCCGTCGCTCAACGGATAAAAGGTACCCCGGGGATAACAGGCTGATCTTCCCCAAGAGTCCATATCGACGGGATGGTTTGGCACCTCGATGTCGGCTCGTCGCATCCTGGGGCTGGAGTCGGTCCCAAGGGTTGGGCTGTTCGCCCATTAAAGCGGTACGCGAGCTGGGTTTAGAACGTCGTGAGACAGTTCGGTCCCTATCCGCTGTGCGCGTAGGAATATTGAGAAGGGCTGTCCCTAGTACGAGAGGACCGGGACGGACGAACCTCTGGTGTGCCAGTTGTCCTGCCAAGGGCATGGCTGGTTGGCTACGTTCGGGAGGGATAACCGCTGAAAGCATCTAAGCGGGAAGCCTGCTTCGAGATGAGTATTCCCACCTCCTTGAGAGGGTAAGGCTCCCAGTAGACGACTGGGTTGATAGGCCGGATGTGGAAGCCCAGTAATGGGTGGAGCTGACCGGTACTAATAGGCCGAGGGCTTGTCCTCAGTTGCTCGCGTCCACTGTGTTAGTTCTGAAGTAACGAACACGCCCCCCTTTTTGGTCAGGGGCGCGGCGGTTCAACTTCATAGTGTTTCGGTGGTCATAGCGTTAGGGAAACGCCCGGTTACATTCCGAACCCGGAAGCTAAGCCTTTCAGCGCCGATGGTACTGCAGGGGGGACCCTGTGGGAGAGTAGGACACCGCCGAACAATCATTGTGGGAAAGCCCCGCACCTTATGGTGCGGGGCTTTTCTGCGTTCACGACCCGGTCGGCGTCACCAGGCCCGTGTCGTAGGCCAGGATGACCGCCTGGACGCGGTCGCGGGAGCCGGTCTTCGCGAGGATGCGGGTGACGTGGGTCTTCACCGTCGATTCGGCGAGGTGGAGACGGGTCGCGATCTCCGTGTTGTTCCAGCCCTGGGCGATCACCGTGAGGATCTCCCGCTCCCGCTCGGTCAGCGAGGCCAGGCGAGGGTCCGCTCCGCGGGCGGAGGCCGGGGCTGCCGGGGCGCCCGTCGTCGAGGCGGGCAGGTGGTGGACGTAGGCGTCGAGGAGGCGCCGGGTCAGGCTCGGTGCCACCACCGCGTCGCCGCTCGCCACCGCGCGGATGCCGGCGAGGAGCTCCTCCGGCTGGGCGTCCTTCACCAGGAAGCCGCTCGCGCCGGCGCGCAGGCCCTCGTACGCGTACTCGTCGAGGTCGAAGGTCGTCACGATCAGGACCCGCGTGCGGGCGCCCGCGGCAACGATGCGGCGCGTCGCCTCGATGCCGTCGAGGCCGGGCATCCGGATGTCCATCAGGACCACGTCCGGCCGGTGGCGGTCCGTCAGGCGGACGGCCTCCGTGCCGTTGCCGGCCTCGTCGACGACCGTCATGTCGTCCTGGCTCTCCAGCAGCATGCGGAAGCCGAAGCGCTGCATCGGCTGGTCGTCCGCGATCAGGACCGTGGTCACGTGGGGGAGTCCTCCCGGGTCGGATGGGGCAGGGCGAGCCGGACCCGCCAGCCGCCGTCGGCCGGTGACCGGCCGCATTCGAGTGTGCCGTCATAGAGCGCCGCGCGCTCGCGCATTCCCACCAGACCCTGCCCGGCGGACGGGAGTTGGTCCGCAGCACCTCCGCCGCCGGACGTGCCGGTGTCCGTGACGGTGAGGACCACGGCCTCGGGCCCGTACGTCAGCGTCACCCTCGCCTCCGCCCCGTCGCCGGCATGCTTCAGCGTGTTCGTCAGCGCTTCCTGGAGGACGCGGTAGACCGTCAGCTGAGCGCCGTCGGCCAGACCCGGGTCACCTGAGGGCAGGTCCGCGTGGACCCGCAGACCCGCCTTCCGTACGCCGTCGATCAATGCCGGCAGGTCCGCGAGGCCGGGCTGCGGGTCCCGTGCCGCCGCTTCACCGTCCTGGTCCTCCTCCCTCAGCACGCCCAGCAGCCTGCGGAGTTCGCCGAGGGCCTGGCGGCTGGTCGTGGCGATGGCGTCGAGGGCCTGGGCGGCGCGCTCGGGCTGCTTCGCGGCCGCGTAACGGCCACCGTCCGCGAGACCGGTGATCACCGACAGGTTGTGGCCGATGATGTCGTGCATCTCGCGTGCGATGCGGGCGCGTTCGGCGGCGGCCGCCAGACGGACCTCCTGATCGCGCTCCTCACGGCGGGAACGGACCGTGATGCCGAGGAGGGCGACGATCGCGTACGCCCACAGGTTCGGGACGACGTGCTGGTCCCACGTGTCCCCCTGGAAGCGGAACGCGCCCGTCAGCAGGGGCGGCAGGATGAGGGCGGTGGACCACAGCAGGGCGCGCGGCGGCCGGGTCAGGGCGATGTGGAACACGGGGACCGCCTGGAGGAACGCGGCCTGGAGGAAGGCTCCCGAGGCGGCGCTGACGAGCGCCCCGCACGCCATGACGGCCAGCGCGGCCGTCGGCCGGCGGCGGCGCCAGTGGAGCGGCAGGGCCAGGACCAGGCTCGTCACCAGCACCAGCCAGCCCGGCACGGAGGGGTCGCGGGCGATGTTGCGCCAGCCGCCTGCCGCGTCGACGAGCGCCGCCAGCGTCCAGAAGGCGGTCAGGGTCGCGTCCCACACCCAGGGGCGCGCCGCGTCGAAGGAACGGGCCCGGGCCAGGGCCCGCTGGACGTAGCGGCTCGGCGCGGTGGTCCCGTGCACGGACGGCCGCTGTCCCGTCGCCCCGTGCCGCGTCCCTTCGTTCCCTGTATCCGCCCCGCCGGTCGCCGCCCCGCCGTTCGTCGCCTGCCCGGTCGTCCCCTGCCCCGTCGGTCGCCGCCCGGGCGTCGTGTCCGTGGTCACCCCCACATCCTCATACGTCCCGGCGCGTGAGCAGTACGGCCGGTACGGCGAGCGCCGCGCCCGCCCACAGCAGCAGGGCGACCAGGGCCGCTCCCGGAGTCGCGGCGCCGGGCAGTGGGGTGGCGGAGCCGAGGGCTCCGGCGGCCTGGGTGGGGAAGTGGCGGACGATCGTGTCCACGGCCTCGTACGGGAGCATGCCGAGGATCTCCGGCAGGACCATCACCCCGCCGATGAAGGCCCCGAGGGCGCCCGGGACGGAGCGCAGGGCGGCGCCGAGCCCGAGGGCGATCAGTCCGAGGAGGGTGACGCCGGCGGCGTTGCCCGCGATCGCGGTGAGGACGCCGTCGTCGGTGAGGGAGGCGGCCTGGTCGGTGTCGCCGAGGAGGATCTGGGCGGCCTCGAAGGTGAGCAGGGCGGTGAGGAGGGAGCCGGTGAAGACGACCCCGGTGTAGACCGCGGCCTTGGCCCACAGGACCGGACGGCGGTGCGGTACGGCGGTGAGGGTGGCGCGGATCAGGCCGGTGGCGTACTCGCCGGCGGTGAGCAGGATGCCGAGGACGGCGAGGGCGATGCCGCTGAGCTGGGAGCCGTAGAGGGTGAGGACGACGGTGTCGACGTCGGAGTCACCGCCGTCGGAGGTGTAGGTGGCGCCCATGAGGAGGCCGACGCCGACGACGAGGGTGACGGCGGTGAGCAGGGTGATCCAGGTGGAGCGGACCGTCCACAGCTTGTGCCACTCGGAGCGCAGGACGCCCGTGGGGGTGATGCCGTAGGTGGTCATGCGGCGGCTCCCTGGTGTGCGGCTCCCTGGTGTGCGGCGCCCGGGTGCCCGGCCCGCTGCGGTTCGGCGCCCTGGTATTCGACGGAGTCGTGGGTGAGGTCCATGAACGCCTGCTCCAAGGAGGCGGTCTGCGGGGTGAGTTCGTACAGCGGCAGCCCGTGGGCGGCGGCGGTGCGGCCGATCTCGGCGGCGTCGAGGCCGGTGACGTGGAGGGTGTCGGGGGCGTCGGCGGTGATGCGGGCCGTGGTGGGGAGCAGGGCGCGCAGCCGGCCGGCGTCGGGGGTGACGACCTTGACGGTGGTGCCGCCGGCCTCTCGTACGAGGGCGGTGACGGTGGTGTCGGCAAGCAGCCGGCCCTTGCCGATGACGACGAGGTGGTCGGCGGTGAGGGCCATCTCGCTCATCAGGTGGGAGGAGACGAGGACGGTGCGGCCCTCGGCGGCGAGGGACTTGAGGAGGGTTCGGATCCAGAGGACGCCTTCGGGGTCGAGTCCGTTGACGGGTTCGTCGAGGACGACGGCGGCCGGGTCGCCGAGGAGGGCGGCGGCGATGCCGAGGCGCTGGCCCATGCCGAGGGAGAAGCCCTTCACCCTGCGGTCGGCGACCTCGGTGAGGCCGGCGAGGTCGAGGACCTGGTCGACGCGGGAACGCGGGATGCCGTGGGTGAGGGCGAGGGCCGTGAGGTGGTTGCGGGCGGAGCGGCCGGGGTGGAGGGAACGGGCTTCGAGGAGGGCGCCGACCTGGGTGAGCGGCGCGGGGTGGTCGGCGTAGCGGCGGCCGGCGAGGGTGGCGCGGCCGCGGGTGGGGGCGTCGAGGCCGAGGAGCATGCGCAGGGTGGTGGACTTGCCGGCGCCGTTGGGGCCGAGGAAGCCGGTGACGGAGCCGGGCCGGACCGTGAAGGAGAGGTCCTGGACGACGGTGCGGCCGCCGTACCGCTTGGTGAGTTGTTCCGCTCGGATCATGTGCTCGACGCTAGGAAGCGGCGGGCGCCGGGGCGTCGGACCTGGGGTGGCAGGCGGGCGGCGGGCGTAGTACCGGGGTACGACGCGGGCGGGAGCGCCGGAAGAAATGCCTTGTCGTAGGGGTGCCCGGGCGGGGACGATCCCCGCATGGACCATGCGATACGTACCCTCCGCGCCGACGAGTGGGAGAAGGCGCGCGAGCTGCGGCTGGCCGCCCTCCAGGACCCGGTCGCGCACCTCGCCTTCCTGGAGACCTACGAGGACGCCGTCGGGCGGCCCGACGGCTTCTGGCAGGAGCGGACGGCGGGAGCCGCCGAGACGGGTGGGGGCCGGGTGCGCCAGTTCGTGGCGGAGGCGCCGGACGGGCGGTGGGTCGGCACGGTGACGGTGCTCGTGGAGCGGCCGTCGGACGGCGACGGCGTGGGGTTCGGGGAGGCGGCGACGGTCGACCAGACGCATCTGGTGGGCGTGTTCGTGCGGCCCGAGGCGCGCGGTGCCGGGGTGATCGACGCGCTGTTCCGGGCGGCGGTGGAGTGGTCCTGGACGCTGCCGGAGCCGGAGATCCGGCGGGTGCGGCTGTACGTCCACGAGGACAACGCCCGGGCCGCCGCCTTCTACCGGCGGTTCGGGTTCGTGCCGTCGGGCGAGAAGGTGCCGGTGCCGGGGCGGGAGACGGAGTGGGAGCTGGAGTACGTGCTGCCGCGTCCTGCGTGACCGACGTCCTGGCCGCCGGGCGGGTGATGCCTGAGGGGCGGCGGCCGGGGACACGTGCGGGGAGGGTGCCGGCCGAGGGGTCGGTGGTGTCCGCCGGGGGTTGGTGCTGGCCGAGGGTCGGTGGTGCCCGCGAGGGTGGGTGCCGGCTGAGGGGTCGGTGGTGCCCGCGAGGGTCGGTGGTGCCCGCGAGGGTTGGTGACACTCACGGGGCCGGTGACACTCACGGGGGGCCCGTGACACCTGCGGGGCCCGTGACACCTGCGGGGCGGGTGACGCCCGCGGGGCGGGGCCCCGTTCCTACGGCTGGGGGAGAGGTTCCGGCCAGCGGGAGCGGGCTTGCTCCGGGGAGCGCATCAGGGCGAGGGCCGGCAGGTCCGTCGGGCCCCGGTCGGTGCCCTCGGCGCGCTCGGCGACGAGACCGGGAAGGCCGGGGATCGGCGCGACGGCGGCGACGTCGTCGAGGACGAGGCTCAGTGGTGGGTCGAGCCGACCGTCGGATGACCGTGCGGCCATGCGGCGGCCGTGCTCGACCACGCTTGCGGCGAGGGCGGTCAGCAGCGGCATCGCGCCCGGGTGGGTGCGCGGGTCCTCGATCGGTTCACCCACCACGTAAAGGGTGCCCTGTTCGGCGACGAATGATGCCAACGCGAGCGAATCCGTTCGATTCGCCGTGCACGCCTCCCTGATGTGGATCGAGGAGAGGGAGGACAGCGCACGGGCCGTCAGCTCCTGCGCGGCCCGGCGGCGTTCGGGGTGCGCGGTGAGCGCGGACTCCAGGAGCCCGGCGTGGCCCGCGGCGGCCTTGGGGTGGGTGCGGAGGATCCGTACGGGGTCGTGGGCGTCGGAGCCCTGTGCCCAGCGGTGGACCTGCTTGAAGGGGCGGCCGTCCGTGGCGGCGGCGTGCAGCCAGCAGCGGAGGAGCGTTTCGGCGGTGTCGGCGAGCGCCGCGTCGAGGCGCGCCTGGGGCCGTACGGGAGCCAGCAGTGCCGCCGCCCGCTCCTGCGCCACGGCCGCGTCCTCGCATCCCTCCGCCGGGCTCCAGTGGAGGCGGGCGGGGGTGTCGCAGAGGTGGCCGGGGTCGTAGACGAGGACCGGGCCGAGCTTGCCGCGGGCGTCCTTGGTCTCCGCCCACACGGTCGGATCGGAGGTCACGACGAGCACGGCGCCCTCGGCGTCCCGTACCGCCTGCACGGCGAGGGGACGGCGGGTGGCGGCGGGGCCGTAGACGACCCGGGGGGTGGGAGCGGGGAAGGAGGGTGCGGTGGTCCGGGGCGCCTGGTGCGCCTGGGGCGCCGAGGGTACCGGGGGCGCCTGGGGTGCCGAGGGTGCCGGGGGCGCCTGGGGTGCCGAGGGTGCCGGTGGGTCGTGCGGGCCGCCCTGGAGGGGCAGGCGCGGAGCGGCGGGACGGGTGTCGGTGTCGCCTCCCGGGGCGCCGGCGAAGGCGGGGTCCGGAGCGGGTTCGCCCGCTGCCCGGGCTGCCCGGTGGTGGCTGCCCGCCTCCTCGTACGTCCTGGACGGCTCGTCGGGCCCGTACCCGTCGCCGTGCCGCTCCTCGGGCGCGTACCGCACCCGGGCACGGTCACGGCCCCGGTCGTGCGCGTCCGCGTCCGCGTCCCTTCCCCGCGCACTCCCCTCCCCGTACGCGCCCGCCCTCCGGCCCGCGCGGACCGCGCGCCAGCGGGCCAGGGTGCCGAGTGCGAACACCGCGAGGACCATGAGGATCATCGCCTCGCCGATGACGAGGCCCCAGAACAGCCCGTAGCCCGACAGCGCGGCCGGCGGGGTGGCCGGCCAGGCGGCGGGGAGGTCGGTGGGCGCCGAGATCAGGGAGCGCAGGGCGAGCGGGGTGCGGGTGAAGGTGACGCCCTCCGGCCAGGCGCCGTGGGCGAGGAGGCCGGAGAGGCCGGTCGCCGTCCAGACGAGGACGGCGAGGGCCAGCAGGAGCGCGAGCAGTCCGACCACGAGACCGTCGGGGATGCCGCCCTCCCGCCGTACCTCTTTCTCCATGTCATCTCTCCCTGTCAGGCCGTGCTCGCGAGGCCGTCCTCACGCCACCGTCGACTGGGAGGAGTCGTTCATCTGCTGCTCGATGAGGATCGCGCGCTGCTCCGTCTCCCACTCCAGTTCCTCGTCGGTCATGGACGATTCCGTCATGGCGCGGTCGGTGTAGACGAGCGGGCGTTCCTTCTCGGTGATGAGGTGCTTGACCACCTGGACGTTGCCGTTGACGTCCCAGACGGCGATGCCGGGGGTCAGGGTCGGGATGATCTCGACCGCCCAGCGGGGCAGGCCGAGGACCCGGCCGGTGTTGCGGGCCTCGTCGGCCTTCTGGGCGTAGATGGTCCGGGTGGAGGCCATCTTGAGGATCGCCGCGGCCTCCTTGGCGGCGGCTCCGTCGACGACGTCGGAGAGGTGGTGGACGACGGCGACGAAGGACAGGCCGAGGCGGCGGCCGAACTTCAGCAGGCGCTGGAACAGCTGCGCCACGAAGGGGCTGTTGATGATGTGCCACGCCTCCTCGACGAGGAAGATGCGCTTCTTCCGGTCGGGGCGGATCCAGGTGTGTTCCAGCCACACGCCGACGATCGCCATGAGGATCGGCATGGCGATGGAGTTGCGGTCGATGTGGGAGAGGTCGAAGACGATCAGCGGGGCGTCGAGGTCGATGCCGACGGTCGTGGGCCCGTCGAACATGCCGCGCAGGTCGCCGTCGACCAGCCGGTCGAGGACGAGCGCCACGTCCAGGCCCCAGGCCCGTACGTCGTCTATGTCGACGTTCATGGCCTCGGCGGACTCCGCCTCGGGGTGGCGCAGCTGCTCGACGATGTCGGTGAGGATCGGCTGGCGGTCGGTGATGTGCTCGTTGACGTAGGCGTGGGCGACCTTGAGCGCGAAGCCGGAGCGCTCGTCGAGGCCGTGTCCCATCGCCACCTCGATGATGGTGCGCAGCAGGGCGAGCTGGCCGGTGGTGGTGATGGACGGGTCGAGCGGGTTGAGGCGGATCCCGGCGTCGTTGGCGACCATCGGGTCCAGGCGGATGGGGGTTATCCCCAGCTCCTGGGCGATGAGGTTCCATTCGCCGACGCCGTCCTCGCCCTGGGCGTCGAGGACGACCACCTGGCGGTCGCGGAAGCGGAGCTGGCGGAGCACGTAGGTCTTCTCCAGCGCCGACTTGCCGTTACCGGACTCGCCGAGGACCAGCCAGTGGGGGGCGGGGAGCTGCTGCCCGTACAGCTGGAAGGGGTCGTAGATGTACCCCTTGCCGCTGTAGACCTCACGGCCGATGATCACGCCGGAGTCGCCGAGGCCGGGGGCCGCGGTCGGCAGGTAGACGGCCTGGGCCTGCCCGGTGGAGGTGCGGACGGGCAGGCGGGTCGTCTCCACCTTCCCGAAGAGGAAGGAGGTGAAGGCTTCGGTGAGGACGGACAGCGGATCTCGCATCGGTCTGTGCCCCTTCGGCCCTAGCGGCGGATGCCGGTCGCGAACGGCAAGGTGTTCACAAAGGCCCGGTGGTGCTCGCGGTCGCACCACTCCAGCTTGAGATACGACTTGCCGGCGGAGGCCCTGATCGTGCGCTTGTCCCGGGCGAGGGCTTCGGGGGAGCGCGCCGATACGGTGATGTACCCGACGAGGTTGACGCCCGCGGCGCCGCTGGCGAGATCTTCACCCCGCTGGTCGAGCCGGCCGTGGGCGGCGATGTCGCGCGGGTCGACGGTGCGGTTCATCTTGGCCTGCCGGGAGGCCTCGGCCTCGTCGTTGGTCTTCTCGGTGAGCATGCGCTCGATGGCGACCTCCGTGGGCTCCAGGTCCATGGTGACGGCGACGGTGCGGATGACGTCGGGGGTGTGGACGAGGAGCGGGGCGAGGAAGTTGACGCCGACGGGCGTCATCGGCCACTCCTTGATCCAGGCGGTGGCGTGGCACCAGGGCGCGCGGGTGGCGGACTCGCGGGTCTTGGCCTGGAGGTACGTCGGTTCCATCGCGTCCAGCTCGGCCGGCCAAGCGTTTCGTTTCGTCATGGCCTGGATGTGGTCGATGGGGTGGTCCGGGTCGTACATGGAGTGCACGAGGGAGGCGAGGCGGGACTGCCCGAGGGGCTGGCGGACCCGGATGTCGGCCTCGGCGAGGCGGGCGCAGATGTCGGTGAGTTCGCGGGCCATGACGACGGCGAGGCCGGCGTCGCGGTCGAGCCTGCGGGCGCCGGAGGCGTGGCGGGCGGCGCGGGCCATGGCGTTGGCCTCGGCGGCGAGCTCGCGGGTGTAGTGCATGCAGGCCACGAGGTAGGCGCGGTGCTGCTCGCTGGAGGTGGAGACCATGGACTGGAGCTGGTCGTAGGACTCCTGGAGCCAGGCCGGGGCCTGGTGGTCGCCGCGCTGGGCGACGTCCTTGGCGTGGGCGTCGGGGTCGGCGGGCAGGGTGCGGGCGAGCATCTGGAGGCGGGTGACGAAGCCGTCCCCGTTGGCGACGTGCTTGAGCAGGGTGCCGAAGCGGTCGACGAGGGCTTCCTGGTCCTCGGAGTCGCGCAGGCCGACGCCGGGGCCCTCGATCTCGATGGCGGCGGTGACGGTGCGGCGGTCGGCGTGCAGGAGGACGGCGATCTCGTCGGGGCCGAAGGGGGCGGAGAGCCAGCTGATCCGGCCGATGCCGGGCGGCGGGCCGACCTCGACCTCGCGGCCGTCGAGGCGGGTTCCGGCCTCGACGGCGCCGGAGCGGTAGGCGGTGCCCCGCTTGAGCATCCGCTTGTAACTGCGGTTGATCTCGAACCACTTGTAGAACGTGCGGTGCTTGTACGGGACGTAGACCGCGGCCAGGGCGATCATCGGGAAGCCCATGAGCAGCACGATGCGCAGGGACAGGACGGGGACGATCAGCCCGCTCATCATGCCGAGGAAGGCGCCGGCGATGATCAGCGCGATCTCGCCGGTCTCGCGGTTCTTGCCGACGATCGCGTTCGGCCGGGCGCGGCCGATGAGATACGTGCGGCGGGGCGAGACCGGCTGGGACTGGGTCGTCAACGCCCTCCACCTCCTGTGTTCTTGCTGCTGGTGCTGCTACGGCTGGTGTGCGGGGTCCCGGCGGTGGGGCTGCCGCTGCGGGGCGCGGGCGGGGGCGTGGGTCCGCTGCCGCCGCCGGAGCCGCGGCTGCTGTGGGCGGCGACGCCGCCGGAGAGCGGGTTGGCGGGACGGGGGGTGCTGCTCTGGCCGCCGCCGCCCTGTCCGCCGTCGCTGCGGGTGCTGTGGGTCTTGATGCCCTGGGAGACGAGGGAGGCGGGGGAGGAGATGACGGCGGCCGCGGCGTTCTCGCCGGCGCGGTGCAGGCGGTTGTTGCGGGAGGCGACGATCTCGTCGCCGAAGCCGGGGACGAAGCGGTAGATCATCGCGGAGGCGAAGATGGCGAGCAGGATGATGGCGAGGCCGGACACGACGGCGGAGAAGGCGTCGGGACCGGTGCCGGAGGAGAGCGCGCCGGCGAGGCCGAGGACGATGACGATGACCGGCTTGACCAGGATCACGGCGATCATGATTCCGGCCCAGCGGCGGACGTGGCCCCACATGTTCTTGTCGACGAGACCGGAGTAGACGACCACGCCGAGCAGCGCGCCGACGTACAGCAGCACGGCCCGCAGGACCAGCTCGAGGTAGAGCACGCCGGCCGCGAGGATCGTCACGAGCGACACGATGATCAGCATGATGGGCCCGCCACCGATGCTGTCGCCCTTCTCCAGGGCCTGTTTGAAGCTGCCGAAGAAGACGTCGGTCTGCTGGCCGGTGCCGGAGGCGATGACCTCGGTGACGGCGTCGGTGGCGTTGACGACGGTGTAGAGGATCAGCGGCGTGAACGCGGACGCGAGCACGGTCAGCCAGAGGAACCCGATCGCCTCCGAGATCGCGGTGGTGAGCGGCACCCCGCGGATGGCGCGCTTGGCGACGGCGAGCAGCCAGAGGAGGAGGGTGAGGAAGGTGGCGGCGGCGAACACGATGGCGTAGCGGCCGAGGAACTCCAGGTTGGTGAAGTCGACGTCGGCGGTCTGCTTGACGGCCTTGGAGAGGGTGTCGACGACCCAGGCGGCGGCCTTGGCGCAGCCGTTGGCGAGCGAGGAGAGGGGGTCGAGGGCGGCGGCGGGGTCGTCGAGCCGGGTGCGGGAGCCGCCGCCGGTCTGGCCGTTCTCGCAGTATTCGCGGGCCTGGCCCACGATGAGGTCACAGGGGTTGTTGCTGGGGCTCGGCGAGGGCGTGGCGCCGGGAGACGCCGTGCCGGCGGGCGGCGGCGTGGGCGTCGGGGCGGCGTACGCGCGCGGGGCGAGCAGCACGAGCGCGGCCGGCAGTGCGGCCACGCCGGCGACGAGCGGTCCCAGCGCGCGCAGGGAGGGGCGTCGGCTAGCGGGCATAGGTGAAGCCTCCGTATCCCTCGACGGCCTGGGCGATGTCGTCGGCGACGGAGGCGCGGTTGTCCCCGTTGACGGGCGTGGGGCCCTCGGCCTGCTCGGAGCTGACCACCCGCCAGTCGCCGTCGGTCCACCTCAGCTTCTCGGTGATGGTGAACCAGGTGGACGTGACCGGCTTCGTCGACCCCTCGCCCGCCAGCCCGACGAGCCCGGTGCACCACACCTCCACGGTGGCGGTCTCGCCCGTGTACTCCTTGAGCTTCGTGCCGACCGGAAGCGTGCGGGAGACGAAGGTCAGCCCCGCGGGGGCGGTGCCGTCCGGGTTGAGACCCACGTTCTCCAGGAAGGCGGCGGAGTAGGAGCTGTTCAGGCTCTGGATGAGGTTCTCCGCGACCGCCGGGTCGTGGATGGCGCGGACGATGTTCTCGCGCGGCCCACGCTGGAACATGTCCACGGACCCCAGCGCCACCGCGTAGTTCGCCGCCGCGCTCTGCGCCCCCTGCTCGTCCCTCGCGAAGCCCGACGGGATCGTGCCGTTCTTGCCCGTGACCGGGCGGACGCCCGTCGCCGCCGTGGAGGTCGCCTTCGCGGGGGCGTCGGGGCCGGCGCCGGAGGTGGCGGGGGTGGAGCCGTCGCCGCGGTTGGCGAGGGCGATGGCGGCGACCAGCAGGACCACCACGCCGACGACCGCGACGAGGGAGCGGGAGCCGCGGGCCGGGGGGCGGGGGGTGCCGGGGTCGGGGAGGCGCGTGCGGGTCTGGCCGTCGTGTTCGTCGCCGAGGCTCATGCCGGGTACGCCCCCTCAACCGTTCGCGGGTACGACGAATGCCGTGCTGGTTTCCGCGCGGGCGCGGCGTGGTGACTGGACATCAGGGAACGCGACCTCGGTGGTGAGAAACGGGTTAGACGGCCATCCCGTACACGATGGTGAAGAGCGTCCCCAGTGACCCGATGATGAAGACTCCGGTCAGCCCGGCCACGATCAGGCCCTTGCCCTGTTCGGCGCTGAAGGTGTCCCGGAGGGCGGTCGCGCCGATGCGCTGCTTGGCCGCTCCCCAGATGGCGATGCCGAGGCAGAGCAGGATGGCCACGGCCATCACGACCTCGATCATCACCTTGGCCTCGGCTCCCAGGCTGCCGAAAGGCCCCCAGTTCGGGGCGATTCCACCGATGATGGTGGTGATGTCGCCCTTTTCTGCCGCCAGGTACATGTAACTCACCGCCCCTGTTGGGAAGTTCGTCGGCCCTGCCGGATGGCATGGGTCGTCGACCCTATCTTCGCTGATGAAACCGCTCGCGTGTGACGGCTTGACGGCTCTCTTTACCCGATCCCCGCACACTTGACCGATGTGACCGCCTTGACCTGCGACGGTGTGGCCGGTTCCTATGCGAAGAAGTGTATGGTCACTCTGTGTATCACGCAGGGTGACTCCGGGCAATGATTGTCGTTGTGGCACCTTTGGGGCGGTGTCGGCGCCTTTCGGACAGGGCGTCAGGGCCGGTACGGGGTCCGGACGTCGCCCGTGCCCGGGGAACAGGGGCGTCGTGTCGCTGTCTCCCTCGAGCCGAACAGGCCGTCGGCCGGGGGTCGTCGTTCCGGTCGGGGGACACTGCCGTTCCGTCCGGTTCGTCCACGCCCTGAGGCGGGGGATCGCGCCTAGACTGGGGTGGGGCGTACTGCCAGGAGCCGAGGGGTGGTTGACGGTGCGTAAGGCGCGCGGGGCGTGGCTGGTGGCCGGCGGGGTGTTCGGGGTCTGCCTCAGCTTTGTCGCGCTGATCGTCGTCGGGACGTACTCCGCGGCCTCCGGGCTGCTCGGCGGGGCCGGGAACGGGAAGAACGGGACCGTGGCGCTCGCGAAGGGAGCCGTGCCGGCCGCGTACCAGGGGCTGGTGCAGCAGTGGGGGAACCTCTGCCCGGCGATCAACCCGGCGTTGCTGGCCGCGCAGCTGTACCAGGAGAGCGGCTGGAACCCGACCATCGTCTCGCCGGCGAACGCGCGCGGCATCGCGCAGTTCATCCCCGGCACCTGGGCCGGGCACGGCATCGACGGGGACGGGGACGGGGACCGGGACGTCTGGGACCCCAAGGACGCCATCCCGTCGGCCGCCTCCTACGACTGCGAGCTCGCCGGCTACGTGAAGGACGTGCCGGGCGACCCGACGAACAACATGCTGGCCGCCTACAACGCGGGCGCCTACCGGGTCATCAAGTCCGGTGGCGTGCCGCGGATCCGCGAGACGCAGAACTACGTGCGGATCATCCGCTCCCTGGAGAAGAGCTTCGCCCGGCCCGTCGGGCGGGTCGATCCGTCGCGGCAGGCCGCCGGGGCGATCTACTACGCGCAGCAGAAGCTCGGCACGCCGTACCTGTGGGGCGGTACGGGTACGGCGGCGCAGAACGGCCGGTTCGACTGCTCGGGGCTCACCCAGGCGGCGTACGAGTCCGTGGGGATCAAGCTGCCCCGCGTCGCCAACGACCAGTACAACGCCGGGCCGCATCCCAGCAGGGACGAACTGCTGCCGGGCGATCTGGTGTTCTTCTCCGACGACCTGACGAACTCGCGCGCCATCCGGCACGTGGGCATCTACGTCGGCGGCGGCTACATGATCGACGCGCCGCGCACCGGGGCCGTGATCCGGTTCGACCCGATCGACACGCCCGACTACTTCGGGGCGACCCGGGTGACCCAGGACGGTGCGGCGGCCTTGCCGACCCATCTGCCGCAGCCGTGACCGCCGCAGCCGTGATCCCGGCCCGGAACTCTCCGTGAGGCCCGGGCCCTGGGCTGCGAGGGCCCGTCACCTTTCGATAACGTCGTAGTGATCTTGGGTCAAGAGCGGAACGCTGCCCTCGGGCGGATCGTTTCCCGATCCGACCACTCTGACCACGGGGGTTGGACACCAACACACAGCAAGGGGCCGCAGCAGATGGCTGGACTCGCATCGGACGGTTCGAACCCCGATGTCAGCCTGCTCTACGACATCAACGGGCTGGCGAAGGCCAGCCCGCCGTGGTTCGACCGCGTCATGGAGTTCGTCGGCGAGTACGGCATCATGCTCGGCCTCGTCCTCGTCGTGCTCTGGTGCTGGTGGAGCATCCGCAGGAGGGGTTCGCTCGGCGATTCCGTGACCGGTCTCGTCGGGCTCGTGTGGGCCCCGCTCGCGGCCGGCATCGCCCTCCTGGTCAACATCCCGATCCGCGGCTTCGTCGAACGTCCCCGGCCCTTCAAGGACCACCAGGGGCTCGAGGTCCTCGTCGCGGGCAAGACCGACTACTCCTTCGTCAGCGACCACGCCACCATGGCGATGGCCATCGCCGTGGGCGTCTTCGTCGCCAGCCGCCGCTTCGGGCTCGCCGCCATCGGCCTGGCGCTCGCGGAAGCCTTCTGCCGGGTCTACATGGGCGTCCACTACCCGACCGACGTCGTCGGCGGTCTCGCCCTCGGCACCGCCGTCGCGCTGCTGCTCGCCCCGCTCGCGCTGGCCCTGCTCACCCCGGTCGTCTCCGCCGTCGCCCGCTCCCCGCGCGGTGCCCGCCTCGTGCGCTCCCGCCGCGCCGCCGCCCGGGCCGCCACGGCCGGCACCGGCGCCGAGGCCCTCGGCATCCCCGAGCCCCGGCACGGGTCGGGGGAGAACGACCTGGCGGCGTAGGGCGGAACGGGGGGCCCGGGCGTTCCCCGCCGGGGAGCGGAACGAGGGGCCCGGGGCGTTCCCCGCCGGGACCCGGGCCTGCCGGTCCGGATCCGGGCCCCTACCCGGACCCGAGCTGTCCATCGAGGTCCGCTCCCGGGGCGTTCCCCACCGGGGTCCGGGCCTGCCGATTCGGGCGGGGGCCGGTCCCGGGACCGCTCTGGGGGCTTCCCGTCGGATCCGGGGCCTGCCGGTCCGTATCCGGTCCCGGAGGCTCCCCGTCCAGGTCCGGCCTCGCGGTCCCGGGCCCGGGGCTTCCCATCGGATCCGGGGCCTGCCGGTCCGGATCCGGGCCCCGGCTGTCCATCCAGGTCCGGGCCTCTCGGTCCCGGTCCCGGCCCGCCTCTCGGTCCCGGTCCCGGTCCCGGCCCGCCTCCGCCTGCTCAGGCGCCGGGCCGTCCCGCCGACGCTTCGTCCTGCACCGCCACCGACGCCTCGTGCTCCGCCGCGTCCGCCCGGGCCCGTTCGCGGGATCTGCGGGCCGGTCCCCGCCAGCCACAGCTGCATCGGGCGATCGCGAACGAGCCGCGTTCCGTGGTCTCCGTGTGATGCACGTCCCCCACCGTACTGCGCCGCCACGCGCGCGTGACGGGGCGTCGGGACCGTCGTTATCCGGTCGGGCGGGTTTCGGACGGACAGCGGTACGGCGTTGGGGGTTGGCAGGCGATGGTGGTGCGGAAGGGACGCTCGGGCGGGGCGTGGGCCGCCGCCGCGGCGCTGGTCGGGAGCGTGGCGGCCGCCGGCTGCGCGGCGTCGGCCGAGGTGGCCGAGCCCGCCGGTGATCCCGTCGCCTCCGTGCGCGGCGCGGCCGAGGCGCTGGCGCGTGCCGGGTCGTCGAAGGCGAGCACCTCCATGGAGATGGCCTCCGGCGGCACCCGCGTCACCATCCGCGGCGAGGGCACCTACGACTTCCGCCGCCGCACCGGCAGCCTCCAGGTGGTGCTCCCCAAGGACGCGTCGGGCGAGAGCGCGCACCGGCCGATCACCGAGCTCCTGGCCCCCGGCGCGCTGTACATGAAGAACCGGGGCGCCGGTGTCCCGGCCGACAAGTGGGTACGGGTGGACACCACGACCCTGGACGACGGCAACCTGGTCACCGGCGGCGCCACCGACCCGGCCGCCGCCGCCGAGCTGCTGCGCGGGGCGCACCGGGTGGACTACGTGGGTGAGGTCGACCTCGCGGGCGTGAAGGTCCGGCACTACCGGGGCGTCGCTGACCTCGCGGCGGCGGCCCGGCGGGCGTCCCCACAGGTGCGCGGGGCGCTCGCGGCGGCGGCGAAAGGGTTCACCACGGACGCCGTGCCCTTCGACGCGTATCTGGACCGCGAGGGGCGGCTGCGCAAGGTCCGCCACCAGTTCAGCTTCAGCAACCAGGGCCGTACGGTCGCGGTCGCCTCGACCACCCTGCTGTACGGGTTCGGGGCGCGGGTGGCCGTGACGCTGCCCGACCGGAAGGACATCTACGCCGGGAAGATCAAGGCGTAGGGCCCGGTCCGCGGGGTCATCGCCAAATGGCCCGGACGTGTCATGTGCGGTCCGTAGGCCGCTCCCTACGCTGGGAGACCGACGCCGGCAGGAAGAGGTGAATGCGCATGGCCCCGCCGCTCGGTACCCCGACCGCGCTCAGCGATCCCGAGTGCGTCGCCCTGGCCGAAATCGAACTGTGCGGAGAGCTGATCATCGCGGCCTCGGCGATCGACGAGGAGCGGCTGAGCGCCGACCGCATCGACGAAGTGCTGCGGGTCGGCGCCGACGGCCGCTGACGTCAGGTCCGCAGCATCCGCGCGATCGCCTTCGTGGCCTCCTCGACCTTCGCGTCGATCCCGTCGCCGCCCTTGGTGGCCGCGTCCGCCACGCAGTGGCGCAGGTGCTCCTCCAGGAGCTGGAGGGCGAAGGACTGCAGCGCCTTGGTGGAGGCCGAGACCTGGGTGAGGATGTCGATGCAGTAGACGTCCTCGTCGACCATCCGCTGCAGGCCGCGGATCTGGCCCTCGATCCGTCGGAGCCGCTTGAGGTGCTCGTCCTTCTGCTTGTGGTAGCCGTGCACGCCGTGCTCGTGGCCGTGGTCCGGCGACGGCTCGGTGGTGTCGGGGGTGACCTCGGCCGCCGCCTCGGTGGTCGTCATCGCGTCCTCCCGCTGTCCAGAAAGGGTGTGTATACCCCTCGTGGGTATATGGTACCGATCCCCGCCGATCGGGGCGGGGTCCCGTGCAGATCACTGTGCCTGATGGGCGACACTGAAGGGACGCCGGTTAGCCGTGGCCGGATGATGCGCCTAGCATCAGCCTGACCGAAACCCAGCACCCCGAGGACCCCACGTGCGATTTCGTCTGACCCCCAGGGAGACGAGCTTCTACGACATGTTCGCCGCGTCCGCGGACAACATCGTCACGGGCTCCAAGCTCCTGATGGAACTGCTCGGAGCGGAACCCTCCGCCCGGGCCGAGATCGCCGAGCGGATGCGGGCAGCGGAGCACGCCGGCGACGACGCCACCCACGCGATCTTCCACCAGCTGAACTCCTCGTTCATCACGCCGTTCGACCGCGAGGACATCTACACCCTCGCCTCCTCCCTCGACGACATCATGGACTTCATGGAGGAGGCGGTCGACCTGGTCGTCCTCTACAACATCGAGGAACTCCCCAAGGGCGTCGAGCAGCAGATCGAGGTCCTGGCCCGCGCGGCCGAGCTGACCGCCGAGGCGATGCCGCACCTGCGGACGATGGACAACCTCACCGAGTACTGGATCGAGGTCAACCGCCTCGAGAACCAGGCCGACCAGATCCACCGCAAGCTGCTCGCCCACCTCTTCAACGGCAAGTACGACGCCATCGAGGTGCTCAAGCTCAAGCAGATCGTGGACGTGCTTGAGGAGGCCGCCGACGCCTTCGAGCACGTGGCGAACACCGTGGAGACCATCGCGGTCAAGGAGTCCTGAGGCTTCGTGGACACCTTCGCTCTGATCGTCACCATCGGTGTCGCGCTCGGCTTCACGTATACGAACGGATTCCACGACTCCGCCAATGCCATCGCCACCTCGGTGTCGACCCGGGCGCTGACCCCCCGGGCGGCGCTCGCCATGGCGGCGGTCATGAACCTCGTCGGTGCCTTCCTCGGCCAGGGAGTCGCCAAGACCGTCAGCAAGGGGCTCATCGAGACCCCGACCGGTGACAAGGGGATGGGCATCCTCTTCGCCGCGCTGGTCGGCGCGATCATCTGGAACCTGGTCACCTGGTACTTCGGTCTGCCGTCCTCCTCCTCGCACGCCCTCTTCGGCGGCATGGTGGGCGCGGCGCTGGCCGGCGGGACCGAGGTCATCTGGTCGGGTGTGCTCGAGAAGATCGTCATCCCGATGTTCGTCTCGCCGGTGGTCGGCCTGGTGGCCGGCTACCTCGTGATGTGCGCCATCATGTGGATCTTCCGCAGGACCAACCCGCACAAGGCCAAGCGCGGCTTCCGCATCGCGCAGACCGTCTCGGCGGCCGGCATGGCCCTCGGCCACGGCCTCCAGGACGCCCAGAAGACGATGGGCATCGTGGTGATGGCCCTGGTCATCGCCGATGTGCAGCAGGCCGGGGACGAGATCCCGGTGTGGGTGAAGATCGCCTGTGCCGTGATGCTCTCGCTCGGTACGTACGCGGGCGGCTGGCGCATCATGCGGACCCTCGGCCGCAAGATCATCGAGCTGGACCCGCCGCAGGGCTTCGCCGCCGAGACCACCGGCGCGTCGATCATGTTCGGCTCGGCCTTCCTCTTCCACGCGCCGATCTCCACGACCCATGTCATCACCTCCGCGATCATGGGCGTGGGCGCCACCAAGCGCGTCAACGCGGTGCGGTGGGGAGTCGCCAAGAACATCATCCTCGGCTGGTTCATCACCATGCCGGCAGCGGCCCTGGTGGCGGCGGTCAGCTTCTACATCGTGCGGCTGTTCTTCGGATAACGGATCCTGGATATCGGATCCGATATCCAGGAACGTGGTTGGGCCCGGCTCCCCCGTGGGGGAGCCGGGCCCTCTTCGTCGTACGGCGGCACCGCCATGCAGCGCCGTACAACGTGGTTATCCGAAGCGGCCCGAGATGTAGTCCTCGGTCGCCTGGACGCTCGGGTTGGAGAAGATCCGCTCGGTGTCGTCCAGCTCGATCAGCTTGCCGGGCTGGCCCACGGCGGCCAGGTTGAAGAACGCCGTGCGGTCGGAGACGCGGGCGGCCTGCTGCATGTTGTGCGTCACGATGACGATCGTGAAGCGCTCCTTCAGCTCGCCGATGAGGTCCTCGATCGCGAGCGTCGAGATCGGGTCGAGGGCGGAGCAGGGCTCGTCCATGAGCAGGACGTCCGGCTCGACCGCGATGGCGCGGGCGATGCACAGGCGCTGCTGCTGGCCGCCGGAGAGGCCGGAGCCCGGCTTGTTCAGACGGTCCTTGACCTCGTTCCAGAGGTTGGCGCCCTTGAGGGAGCGCTCGACGATCTCGGCGAGCTCCGCCTTCTTGTAGGAGCCGTTCAGGCGCAGGCCGGCCGCCACGTTGTCGAAGATCGACATGGTGGGGAAGGGGTTCGGCCGCTGGAAGACCATGCCGACCGTGCGGCGCACGGCGACCGGGTCGACCCCGGGGCCGTACAGGTTCTCGTCGTCCAGCATCACCTTGCCCTCGACGCGGCCGCCGGGGGTGACCTCGTGCATGCGGTTCAGGGTGCGCAGGAAGGTGGACTTGCCGCAGCCGGACGGGCCGATGAAGGCGGTCACGGAGCGGGGCTCGACGGTCATGGAGATGTCGTCGATCGCCTTGTGGGTGCCGTAGTAGGCGGAGAGGCCGCTGACGTCGATTCGCTTGGCCATCTGAATCACTTCCAATTGCCGCGGTCAGCGGCCGGTCTTCGGGGCCTTCCAGCGGGCGATGCCGCGGGCCACCAGGTTGAGGATCATGACGAAGGCGATCAGGACGAGCGCGGCGCCCCAGGCGCGGGCGACGGCGGCGTCGGTGCCGACCGCGTACTGCTCGTACACGTAGAGCGGCAGGGAGGACTGGGCGCCTTCGAAGGGGTTCGGGTTGATGAGCTTCGTACCGAACACGAGGAGGAGTACGGGGGCCGTCTCACCGGTGATGCGGGCGACCGCGAGCATGACGCCCGTGGTGATGCCGCCGATCGCGGTGGGCAGGACCACCTTCAGGATCGTGCGCCACTTGGGGACGCCGAGGGCCAGGGAGGCCTCGCGCAGCTCGTTGGGGACGAGCTTCAGCATCTCCTCGGTGGAGCGGACGACGACCGGCATCATCAGGATCGCGAGGGCCATCGCGCCGGCGAAACCGGAGGGGCCGAAGCCCAGCATCAGGTTCCAGGTGGCGAGGATGAACAGGCCCGCGACGATCGACGGGATGCCCGTCATGACGTCGACGAAGAAGGTGACGGCCTGGGCGAGCTTTCCGCCGCCGTACTCGACGAGGTAGACCGCGGTCAGGAGGCCGATCGGGGCGGCGATCACGGTCGCGATGCCGACCTGCTCGATCGTGCCGAGCAGCGCGTGGTAGACGCCGCCGCCGGCCTCGGCGTCGAGGACGCCGTTCATGGAGTGGGTGAGGAAGTAGCCGTCGAGGACTTCCATGCCCTTGCTGATGGTCACCCAGGCCAGCGAGAGCAGCGGGACGACGGCGAGGACGAAGCAGACCCAGACGAGGCTGGTGGCGACCCGGTCCTTGGCCTGGCGGGAACCCTCGACCTTGGAGGTGAGGGCGTACGTGGCGAGGACGAAGACCAGCGCGGCGATCAGGCCCCACTGGACCTTGCTGTGCCAGCCGGCGGCGAGGCCGAGGCCGCAGCCCGCGACGACCGAGAAGACGGCGACGGCGGCCGGGGTCCAGCGCGGGAGGCGCGCGTGGGACAGCGAGCGGCGCGGGGTCACGGTGACGGGACGGTCCTGTACGGCGTGGCTCATGCGTTCGCCCCCGAGTACTCCTTGCGGCGCGCGATGATCCAGCGCGCGGCGCCGTTGACCAGCAGGGTGATGGCGAAGAGGACGAGACCGGAGGCGATCAGGGCGTCCCGGCCGAACTCGTTGGCCTCGTTGAACTTCGCGGCGATGTTCTGGGCGAAGGTGCCGCCGCCCGGGTCGAGCAGGTGGCCCGAGATGAGGAAGCTGGGGGAGAGGACGACGGCTACCGCCATGGTCTCACCGAGGGCGCGGCCGAGGCCGAGCATGGAGGCGGAGATGATGCCGGAGCGGCCGAAGGGCAGCACCGACATGCGGATGACCTCCCAGCGCGTGGCGCCGAGGGCGAGGGCCGCCTCCTCGTGCATCTTCGGGACCTGGAGGAAGACCTCGCGGGTCACGTTGGTGATGATCGGGAGGATCATGATCGCCAGCAGGATGCCGACGGTGAAGAGGCTGCGGGCGAGGCCCTCGGCGGACTTGTCGAAGACGTACGTCCAGCCGAGGTACTGGTCGAGCCACTTGTTCAGGCCGTCCAGGTACGGGACGAGGAAGATCGCGCCCCACAGGCCGTAGATGATGCTGGGCACGGCGGCGAGCAGGTCGACCACGTACGCGAGCGGCTTGGCCAGCTTGCGCGGGGCGTAGTGCGAGATGAACAGCGCGATGCCGATCGCGACCGGCACGGCGATGACCATGGCGATGACCGACGAGACGACGGTGCCGAAGGCCAGGACGGCGATGCCGAAGACCGGCGGGCTGCCGGCGGGGTTCCACTCGAAGGTGGTGAAGAAGTTGGTGCTGTCCTTCGAGATGGCGAGGGCCGCGCGGTAGGTGAGGAAGACCGCGATCGCGGCCATGATCACGAGGAGGGTGATGCCGGAGCCGCGGGACAGACCGCTGAAGATGCGGTCCCCGGGGCGGGCCGCGCTCTTGGCGGGCCGGCTCCCTTGTATGTCGGGTGTTGTCGTAGACATCTGTTTCTTCTCCGGTCTGCGGAGCCGGTACGGCGGCCTCGTGGCGGCGTACGGGCTCCTGGCGGCGGTGCACCGGATGCCGGGGGCCGGCCCCTCCACGGGAGGTGAGGGGCCGGGCCCGGCCGGGGGTCAGGACAGGGTCGGGACGATCTCGCGCACCTTGGTGGCGATCTCGGCCGGGAGCGGGGCGTAGCCGGCGTCCGTGAGGACCTTCTGGCCCGCCTCGCTGACGGTGTAGTTCAGGAAGGCCTTCAGGGTCGGCAGGTTCTCCGCCTTGTTGCCCTTGTCGCAGGCGATCTCGTAGGTGACGAGGATCAGCGGGTAGGCGCCCTCGGCCTTGGTGGCGTAGTCGAGGGACAGGGCCAGGTCGCTGCCGGTGCCCTTGATCTTGGCGGCGGCGATGGCCTTGGAGGCGTTCTCCGGGGTGGCGGCGACCGGGGCGGCGGCGCCGGTGTTGATGCTCACCGTGGAGATCTTGTTGGCGGTGGCGTAGGAGAGCTCGAAGTAGCCGATGGAGCCCTCGGCGTCCTTGACGGCGGTGGCGACACCGGAGGAGCCGTTGGCGGCCTGGCCGCCCTGGGCGGGCCAGGACTTCGACTTCGGGTCGTGCTTCCAGTCGGCCGGGGCGGCGGTCGACAGGTACTTGCCCAGGTTCTGGGTGGTGCCCGACTCGTCCGAGCGGTGGAAGGCCTGGATGGCGGAGTCGGGGAGCTTGGCGCCCGGGTTCAGCTTGGCGATCGCCGGGTCGTTCCACTTGGTGATCTTGTTGTCGAAGATCTTGGCCAGGGTGGAGGCGTCCAGGACCAGGTTGTCCACGCCGTCGAGCTTGTAGCCGATGGCGATGGGGCCGCCGACCATCGGCAGGTTGATGCCCTTGCCGCCCTTGCAGATCTTCTGCGACTCGGCGACCTCGTCCTCCTTCAGGGCGGAGTCGGAGCCCGCGAAGGCGACCTGGCCCTGGTTGAACTTGGTGATGCCGCCGCCGGAACCGATGGCCTGGTAGTTGATCTCGACACCGGAGCACGCGGCCTGGAAGTTCTTGACCCAGAGGTCCATCGCGTTCTTCTGGGCGCTGGAGCCGGCCGCGAGCAGCTGGCCCTTGGCGCCGTCGCACTTGATGTCGGACGCGGCGGCGGACGTCGTGCCGCCGTCCTTGGCGGGCCCGGTGTTGTCGTCCGAACCACACGCCGAGAGGACCAGCGCGCCGGAGACGACGAGGGCACCGATCGCGGAGGCGCGAAGCCCGTTGTTGCGCGAAAGCTTCACTTTCGGGTGTTCCTTCCAGAAGCCGCCTGTCATGGACCTTGCTGTCCTGAACGTTCTACGGCGGCGCGTGTCGGAGTGGCCGGTGCGGCGCTGAGCTGTGCACCTTGTACGGCCGAAATTAGGCAGAACAGGTGAAGCCGCCGACGGGGGAGGGTGAACGGAAAGTGAACCGTGCCGGAATCGGTGGTGCGGGTCCCCCGGATGCCGCCCGCGGGCGGTGCCGGGGCGCGTTTTCCCGGGCGCCCTCTAGCGGGCCGCCGTCGCCAGGAGCGCGTCCAGGAGCTCGCGGTCCCGGGGCTGGGTGAGGCGGGGGCGGGCGAGGGCCGGGCGGAGCCAGACGAGGTCGTCGATCTCGTCGTTCGGCGTGAAGGTGCCGCCGAGGGCCCGCGCGGCCCAGTACGTGACCTCCTTGGGGCGGCCGTTGGCCAGGTACCGGACCGTGGGGAGGCGGGCGCCCAGGGCGCAGGACTGGCCGGTCTCCTCCCGGATCTCCCGCCGGGCACACTCCTCGGCGGTCTCGCCGCGCTTCAGCTTCCCCTTGGGGTGCGACCAATCGTCGTATTTCGGCCGGTGGACGAGCGCGATCTCGATGCCCTCGCCCGTCGCGGCCGGGCGCCACAGGACGGCGCCCGCCGCGAGGACGAGGTCGGGGGAGGTCACGGCACCGCCGCCGTGGCCGTCGCCCGGGACCAGGCGCGCTGGAAGGCGAAGCGGGCGGCCTCGACCTCGTGCCGCTGGTCGGCGTGCAGGACGCCGAGGGCGTACGCGGTGGCCGGGGCGATCCGCGGGGTGCGGGCGGCGGCAGCGGCGGCGGCGGCCGCCTCGGCGGCGTCCCGGTGCCGGTCGAGGGCCCGCCCCGCCTCGTAGAGGACCGGGTCGGCCTCCGCGCCGCCGTGCAGCACCTCGCCGGCGTAGCGGTGGAGCCGCAGCAGGCTGCGGGTCTGGTGCCAGGGGGCGTCCTGGGCCTCGGCGGCGGCCAGGGCGAGGGCTTCCGCGTTGTACGGGTGGGCCGCCCGGGTCAGCGGGAGCGCGGCCACCGCGTCCAGGAGCCGGCGTTCGACGGCCGACGCCGAGGCGTCCAGGACGTCGACGGCCCGCGCGGAGCCGGCCGGGCCGAGCGGCACCTCGGAGGCGAGCAGGGCGACGGCGTCGGCGACGGCGTGGAAGCGGGAGGAGCCGAGGGCCTGGAGCGCGGCCGAGTGGGCGCGGGTGCGGGCCAGGGTGAGCTGGCGTTCGAGGAGGGCGCCGGCGCGGGCGGTGCCGACGGCCAGGCCCCGGCCGCCGTCCGGGCCGCGCTGGGCCGGTACGGGGTCCCCGTTCGACAGCCGGGACAGGGCGTCCACCAGCCGGACGAGCCGGGAGGTGCAGGCGTGTTCCAGGGCGAGGGTGCCGGAGAGCCAGGCCAGCTCGGTGCGCAGCTGGTCGGCCCAGGCGGCGTCCAGGAGCGGCCGGAAGGTGTGGAGGGTGCCGCTGATCCGGCGGGCGGCGGCCCGCAGGGTGCGCGCTGCCGCCTCCGCGCCGGCCGTGTCGGCACCGCTCTCGGTGTGCAGCCGCAGGCCGCGGAGGAAGTCCGCGGCCCGGGCGTGGAGGTAGGGGGCGAGCACCTCGCCGGCCGAGACCTCGGAGGTGATGTCAGGGTTGTGCACGCCGGCGCCTCCGCGCGTCGATGAGCATCTCCTGGACGTGCCGGAGCGGCTGGCCCTCGGGGTCGGTCGCGTGCCGCGTCCAGTTCCCGTCCGGGCCGAGGTGCCAGGAGGAGGTGGTGTCGGACATCCCGGTCTCCAGGAGCCGGGTGAGGGCGGCCCGGTGGGCGGGGTCGGCGACCCGGACCAGGGCCTCTATGCGGCGGTCCAGGTTGCGGTGCATCATGTCGGCGCTGCCGAGCCAGACCTCCGGTTCGCCGCCGTTGCCGAAGGCGAAGATCCGGGAGTGCTCCAGGAAGCGGCCGAGGACCGAGCGGACCCGGATGTTCTCGGACAGGCCCTCGACGCCGGGGCGCACGGCGCAGATGCCGCGGACCCAGATGTCGACCGGGACGCCGGCCTGCGAGGCCCGGTAGCAGGCGTCGATGACGGCCTCGTCGACCATCGAGTTGACCTTGATCTTCACGTACGCGGGCCGGCCGGCGCGGTGGTGGGCGATCTCCTTGTCGATGCGGGAGACCAGGCCGTCGCGGAGCGACTTGGGCGCGGTGAGCAGGCGTCGGTAGGTCTCGCGGCGGGAGTAGCCGGAGAGCCGGTTGAAGAGGTCGGAGAGGTCGGCGCCGACCTGCGGGTCGGCGGTGAGCAGGCCGAGGTCCTCGTAGAGCCGGGCGGTCTTGGGGTGGTAGTTGCCGGTGCCGACGTGGCTGTAGCGGCGCAGCACCTCGCCTTCCTGGCGCACCACCAGGGAGAGCTTGCAGTGGGTCTTCAGGCCGACCAGGCCGTAGACGACGTGGCAGCCGGCCTCCTCCAGCTTGCGGGCCCACTTGATGTTGGCCTGCTCGTCGAAGCGGGCCTTGATCTCGACGAGGACGAGGACCTGCTTGCCGGACTCGGCGGCGTCGATGAGGGCGTCCACGATCGGGGAGTCGCCGGAGGTGCGGTACAGCGTCTGCTTGATGGCGAGGACGTCGGGGTCGGCGGCCGCCTGCTCCAGGAAGAGCTGGACGGAGGTGGAGAACGAGTCGTAGGGGTGGTGCAGCAGCACGTCGCGTTCCCGTACGGCCGCGAAGACGTCGGGCGCGGAGGCGGACTCCACTTCGGCGAGGTCGCGGTGGGTGCCGGCGATGAACTTGGGGAACTTCAGTTCGGGCCGGTCCAGGGACGCGATGCCGAAGAGGCCGGTGAGGTCGAGCGGGCCGGGCAGCGGGTAGACCTCGGAGTCGGAGACCTTGAGCTCGCGGACCAGCAGGTCGAGCACGTACGGGTCGATGGACTCCTCGACCTCCAGGCGCACCGGCGGGCCGAAGCGGCGCCGCATGAGCTCCTTCTCCAGGGCCTGGAGCAGGTTCTCGGCGTCGTCCTCCTCGACCTCCAGGTCCTCGTTGCGGGTCACCCGGAACATGTGGTGGGCGAGCACCTCCATGCCGGGGAACAGCTCCTCCAGGTGCGCGGCGATGACGTCCTCGAGGGGGACGTAGCGCTCGGGCGACGCCTCCAGGAAGCGGGAGAGCAGCGGCGGGACCTTGACGCGGGCGAAGTGCCGGTGGCCGCTGACCGGGTTGCGGACGACGACGGCGAGGTTGAGGGAGAGCCCGGAGATGTACGGGAAGGGGTGGGCCGGGTCCACGGCCAGCGGGGTGAGGACGGGGAAGATCTGCTGCCGGAACAGGGTGAAGAGGCGCGCCTGCTCCTTCTCCGTCAGCTCGGGCCAGCGGATCAGGTGGATGCCCTCGTCGGCGAGGGCGGGGGCGACGTCCTGCTGGAAGCAGGCGGCGTGCCGGGCCATGAGCTCGCGCGAGCGGGTCCAGATGAGGTCGAGCACCTCGCGGGGCTGGAGTCCGGAGGCGGAGCGGGTGGCGACGCCGGTGGCGATGCGGCGCTTGAGGCCGGCGACGCGGACCATGAAGAACTCGTCCAGGTTCGACGCGAAGATCGCGAGGAAGTTCGCTCGTTCGAGGAGGGGCGTCGAGGGGTCCTCGGCGAGTTCCAGCACCCGTTCGTTGAACGCGAGCCAGCTGCGCTCCCGGTCGAGGAAGCGCCCCTGGGGCAGCTCGCTCGCGGCGGCGTCGCCCTCGTACACGTCCAGATCCGAGTCCAGATCGGGTTCGAGGTCGCTCACGGCCGCGCCGTTGACCACGTGCGGGCGGTGGGCGGCTATGGAACCGAGGGACGGCTGGGGCGAGGTCGGGGCGGACGGCTGCGCGGGCTGCGTGGACGACTGGACCGGGACCTCGGCGGGCTGCTGGCTCATGGCCCCATTCTTCCGCGCGAAGGGGTCGGTGGGCGCGTCGGAGCGGGCCGTGGGGGAGGGCAGTCTCCCCTTGGGAAGTCTCCCCTGGGAGAGGGCCCTGGCGGGGGCGGACACGGAGCGCTTCATTGCGTGAGCGTCGCAAGCGCGTCTGAATGGTCGGTAACGGGGACGTGTCCTCGGGGAATCGGGGGCGGGGCCTGTGGCGGGCCCGGCCCCCGGTTCGTCCGTCGGTCTCCCGCCGGTCCGGCTACGGGTGCCGGGCGCGCAGGACGCGGAAGGCGGCGAAGAGGGCGAGGGCGGCGAGGGCCAGGACGATGCCCGTTTCGGCGAGCTGTGTGGGCCAGAAGCGGGCCGGCGGGTGGTAGTCGACGAAGCGGGTGGTGATGCCGTTCTGGTCGAGGCACCGGGCGAACACCTTTTCCCACAGGTTGGGGTCGGCGTCCAGTCCGGGCGTCCGGTTGACCTCGCTCCAGCAGATGCCCTGGTCGAAGCGGTCACCGGTGGCGGTGAGCATGCCCTCCTCCATGACCAGGGAGCGGGGCGAGGGCCACAGCGGGGCCGCGGCGGGGCCGGTGATCCGCTCGACCGGCAGGAGGGACCAGCGCAGCCGGCCGAGGACGAGCAGGACCACGCCGAGGACGAGGCCGGTGGTCGCCATGGCGAGGAGGGTGCGGCGGATCAGCTGGCCGATGAGGGCGCCCACGGCGACGGCGGCGAGCAGCTGGGCGAAGAGGACGACGCCGGTCGCCACGTACGGGCCGGGGTCCCAGGCGGTGCCCCCGGGGCCCGAGACCCGGACCCAGCCGATCCGGAAGACGCCCGTCAGGGCGAGGGCGGTGAGGAGGGCGGCGACGGTCGCGGTGACCAGCTTGGTGCGGAGCCACACCACGGGGCGCACGGACTGGGTCAGGGAGAGCCGGTACGTGCCCGTCTCGTACTCGCGGGCGACGAGCGGTCCCGCGACGAAGGCGGCGACGAGGAGCGGCAGCAGGATCAGCGCCCCGCCGCCGTACTCCACGGCCAGGCGGAGCGCCGCGTGTCCGCTGTCGTTCGCGGGGACCCACTGGTCCTGCCGCAGCAGCGAGTCGGGGGTCCGCGCGTCCCAGATCCGCAGGGAGCCGATCACGGCCAGGGCTAGGGCGACGGCCGCGGCAGCCGCCCACAGGGTGCGGCGGTGCTGGCGGACCGTCACCCAGTACGAGCCCTTCGGGGTCAGGGTGCTCAGGGTGCTCACGCGGCGGCTCCTTCGGGGTGGCGGAGGTGGGCGAGGAGGAGGTCCTCCAGGGAGGGGGAGCTGACGTCCCAGGGGCCTTCGACGGCGCCCTCGCGCCGGACCAGGGCGGTGAGCTGACGGCCCGTCGTGCGGGAGTCGATCACGGTGTGCGGGGCGAGGTCGGCGACGGGCCCGGTGAGCAGGGCGTGGGCGGCGAGCAGGTCGTCCACGGCTCCGTCGAGGCGGATCCGGCCGCCGGCGAGCAGCAGCAGGTGGTCGCAGGCGCCCTCCAGCTCGGTGAGGATGTGCGAGGACATCAGGACGGTGGTGCCGCGCTCGGCGGCGTCGGCCATGAGCAGGCCCATCAGACGGTGGCGGGCGAGCGGGTCGAGGTCGGCCATCGGCTCGTCGAGCAGGAGCAGTTCGGGCCGCTTGCCGAGGGCGAGCGCGAGGGCGACGCGGGTGCGCTGGCCGCCGGAGAGGTCGCGGACGAGGCCCCGCGGGTCGAGCTCGTCGGCGATGACCCGCCGGGCGGCGGGCTCGTCCCAGCGGCCGGGGTTGAGCTCACGCCCCATCCGCAGGGTGTCGGCGACGGTGAGCCGGGGGTGGAGCGGCTTGTCCTGCGCCACGTAGGCGATCCGCTCGCGCCCCGGGGCCGTGACGCGGCCCTCCGTCGGGCGGAGCAGGCCCGCGGCGAGGGTCAGGATGCTGGACTTGCCGGCGCCGTTGGGGCCGACCAGGGCGCAGATCCGGCCGGCGGGCAGGGCGAAGGAGCAGTCCCGCAGGGCCCAGCGGCGGGCCCGTCGTCCGTACCGCAGGCCGAGGCCCTCGGCCTCCAGCGCGGTGTCCCCTGTCATGCGTCCCCCTCGAAGAATTCGGTCAGTACGGATGTGAAGAGCGCGGCCACGTCGTCCCGTTCGAGCCCCTCGGCGCGGGCCCGGCGCGTCCAGTCGGCGAGCTCGCCGCGCAGGGGCGAGTCGGCCGGGGCGGTGCCGAGGGTGGCGCGGACGAAGGTGCCGAGGCCGCGGCGGGCCTCGACCAGGCCCTCGCGTTCGAGCTCGCGGTAGGCCTTGAGGACCGTGTTCGGGTTGATGGCCGTGGCCTCGACGACCTCGCGGGCCGTGGGCAGCCGGTCACCGGGTTTCAGCAGGCCCATGCGGAGCGCCTGGTGGGTCTGCTGGACGATCTGGAGGTAGGTGGCGACCCCGCTGCGCCGGTCGATGCGGTAGGCGAGCACGTGCTTGCACCACCCTTTCACTAATCAAGTAGTGAAAGGGTGGTGCAAAACAGGGGGCGGTGTCAACCGCCCCCTGTTCTCGGTGCGTTGACCTGGAGTTCAGGACTCCGTGCGGTACATCAGGTCCACCTCGTGGGTCCGGAAGCCCAGCCGCTCGTACACCGTGACCGCGGCGGTGTTGTCCGCGTCCACGTAGAGCATCGCCGTCGGCAGCGTCTGGGCCGCCAGGTGGCGCAGGCCGATCGCGGTCAGGGCCTTGCCGAGGCCGCTGCCCTGCGCCTCGGGCAGCACGCCGACCACGTACACCTCGCCCAGCTGCTCCTCGGCGTGGACCTTCGTCCAGTGGAAGCCGATCAGCCGCCCGTCCTTCTCCGCGAGGAAGAAGCCCTTCGGGTCGAACCACGGCTCCGCCGTCCGGTCGTCCAGGTCCCGCTGGGTCAGCGAACCCTGCTCCGGGTGGTGGGCGAACGCGGCCGCGTTGACCGCGAGCCAGGCCGCGTCGTCCTGGCCGGGCACGAAGGTGCGGACGGTCACGCCCTCCGGCAGCTCCGGCTCGGGCACGTCGAGCGGCACCAGGGAGCGGCGGAGCTGGCGCAGTTCGCGGAACAGGGTCAGGCCGAGCACCTGGGCGAGGTGCCGGGCCGCGGACTTGCCGCCGTGCGCCCAGACCCGCAGCCGCTTGCCGGACGCGTCGAGGAGGGCGGCGCCGAGCGCCCTGCCGTGCCCCCGGCCGCGGTGCGCGGGGTGCACGACCAGCTCGGCGGCGGGTGCCTCGACCGGGTCGGTGTCCTCCAGCTGGGCGTAGCCGTAGAGGTGCGGGCCGACGGTGAGCAGGTAGTGGCGCACGCCCTCGCGCCGGCCGTGGCGCAGGGAGAGCCGTCCCTGCTCGGACACGGCGTGCACGCCGTCGGCGCGGTCGGCGGCCTCCAGCAGGTCCAGGACGTCCCTGACCTGCTCGGGGCTCAGCTCTTCGTAACTGTTGATCTGCCGTCCGGGTTCAAGGGCCGGTGCCGCGTCGGAAGTCATGCCCACGAGCCTACGGCGGGGGTGTGCCGGCCCGTGGGAGATCTCACCGGCGTGACTGACCGGTGGACACCTGAGGGCGTGGAGGGAAGAAGGGGAGGGCGGGGGCCGGACACGAGGAGGAACGGGGTACGGGCACGGGAAGGGCGGGAGTCGGACAAAGGCAACCAGCTCGTAATCAGCCACCCCCTGTTGCGCTACGCGCGTTGACCTTAGGCTGCACCGGCAGACGGGGGAGTACGCCGGATGCCGCCGCAGGGGCAGGATCAAGGGGAGAGATGGCAGCGACACGGAAGAACAGCAAGGCGAGGGGCCGCATCCTCGCCGCGGGAGCGGGACTTGCGACGCTGGGCGCGCTCGTCGCCGCGATGCCGGCCGGCGCGTCGCAGGACAGCGCCGACACCGCCGCGTACGGCACCAACGGCAAGGGCTGGGGCCGCATGGTCGACGTCCAGCTGCTCTCCTTCAACGACCTCCACGGCAACCTGGAGCCGCCGGCCGGTTCCTCCGGCCAGGTCACGCACGTCCACGAGGACGGCACCACCACGAAGATCGACGCGGGCGGCGTCGAGTACCTGGCCACGCACCTGCGCCAGGCCCGTGAGGGGAATCGTTACTCCATCACCGCCGCGGCCGGCGACCTGATCGGCGGCTCGCCGCTGCTCTCGGGTCTCTTCCACGACGAGCCGACCGTCCACGCGCTCAACGAGCTGGACCTCGACGTCACCTCGGTGGGCAACCACGAGTTCGACGAGGGCGCGGTCGAGCTGGCCCGCATGCAGAACGGCGGCTGCCACCCGAAGGAAGGCTGCTTCGGCGCGGACAAGGGCTTCGAGCCCTTCGGCGGCGCGGACTTCCCGTACCTCGCGGCGAACGTGACCGACGAGAAGACCAACAAGCCGCTGCTCGACCCGACCTTCATCTGGGAGAAGGACGGCGTCCGGATCGGCTTCATCGGCGTGACCCTGGAGGGCACCCCGAACATCGTCACCGCCGAGGGCGTCAAGGGCCTGAAGTTCGGCGACGAGGTCGAGACGATCAACAAGTACACGAAGATCCTGGAGCGCAAGGGCGTCAAGTCCATCGTCGCCCTGGTCCACGAGGGCGGCGCCCCGGCGTCCCCCGCGTACAACTACGACTGCGACAGCCCCGGCCCCGGCGACGGCATCTCCGGTCCGATCGTCGACATCGCGAAGAACGTCTCGCCGCAGGTCGACGCCATGATCACCGGCCACACCCACCAGGCGTACGTGTGCACCGTCCCGGACCCGTCCGGCAAGCCGCGCCTGGTGACCTCGGCGTCCGCGTTCGGCAAGCTCTACACCGACACCACGCTGACCTACGACCGCCGCACCAAGGACATCGTCCGCACCGCGGTGGGCTCGGCCAACCACGTCGTCACCCGTGACGTGGCCAAGGCCGAGGACATGAGCAAGCTGATCGCCGACTGGAAGCAGCTCGCCGACCCGGTCGCGAACCGTCCGCAGGGCTGGATCGCCGCCGACATCAACGGCCGCGGCTCGACGGCGTACGAGAAGCCGCTCGGCGACCTGATCGCCGACGCCCAGCTGGAGGGCCTCGCCCCCGCCGACAAGGGCGGCGCGCAGCTCGCCCTGATGAACCCGGGCGGCATCCGCGCGGACCTCGTCCACAAGGCGTCCGGCTCCGAGGGCGACGGCGTGGTGACCTACGGCGAGGCGTTCACCGTCCAGCCGTTCACCAACATGATGCACGTGGTCGACCTGACCGGCGCGAACCTCATCTCGGCGCTGAAGCAGCAGGTCAGCGGCTCCAACCTGGGCTCGCCGAAGATCCTCCAGGTCTCCAAGGGCCTCACCTACACGCTCGACATGACCAAGACGGGCGCCGACCGCGTCGTCGAGGGCACGATCAAGCTGAACGGCCAGCCGATCGACCCGTCGAAGACCTACCGGGTCGCGATGAACGAGTTCCTGTCGGGTGGCGGCGACGGCTTCCCGGCCCTGGCGACCGGCACCAACAAGCTGGTCGGACCCTCGGACCTGGACGTCTTCAACGCCTACCTGGCGGCCCACTCCTCGGCGTCGGCGCCGCTGCCGGTGCCGGCGGCCGACCGGATCACGGTCGTGAAGTAACTCCCGGGACGTGGGGGGCGGTGTCCGCTTCGGCGGGCACCGCCCCTTTTCTCGTTCTGAACGGGTTCGAACGACTGTTACAGTCGTTCGACTTGGGACACCTGGGGAGGGGTTCTACACGTGAAAAATGGGTGGGGGACGAGGCGCCGAAGCGCCCTCTCACTGGCCGCGGCGACCGCGGCCCTGATCTCGCTGACGCCGGTGGGCGTGGGAATCGCGTACGCGGCCGAGGACGACGTACCGGCGGAGCTGGTGATCCCGGCCGACGCCAAGGCCGATCCGTACGCGTGGGCCGTGCGGCCCGGCACGACGGGATTCCTGCAGGGCGGACGCAGCGGCGACTACGCCTGGTACTCGTACGCCGACGGCACGTCCGTCCCGGTGGACGACGCCGGAGCGGTCCTGTTCGCGACCGACACGGACACCGTCGCCCGCTGGTACGGGCCCCAGAACAAGGTCGTCCTGCAGAACGGCGGCGGCGGCTCCGAGGAGACCGTCCCGCTCAACGCGGACCGCAGCGTCGTCGGCATCGCCGGACGCACCGTCATCGCCGTCAACGGCAACCGGACGCAGCTGCACCTCGTGGCCCTCGACAACGGCTCCGCTGTCGAGCGGACGGTCACCGGTCTGCCGGCCGGTGCCACGAAGATCGAGCTCGGTGGGCGGACCTCGTACGGTTTCCTCGCCTCCTACGAGGTGAACGGCACCCGGTCCCACGGCTGGGTCGACCTCGCGGGCGCCGCGCTGAAGCCGGTGGCCGACCTGGCCGACCGCAGGACCGCGGTGCGCCACGGCGACGTGCTGCTGCACGTCACCTCCGGCGGCAAGCTGCGGGTGTGGGACCTGAAGGGCGACTGGACCGCCCCGGTCCGCGAGACCGACTGGGCCGGCACCGACACGCCCGTCGCCCTCCACGGCGACCGGATCCTGAGCGTGACCGCCGCCGCGGCGGACGGCACGCGGACGCTGCACTCCCGCGCCTTCGCCGGCGGTGACCAGAAGGTGGTGCTCGACGGGCTCGTCGAGGCTCCCCTGGCGGCCGCGTCCGACCTGCTCGTGGCCCAGCGCACCGACAACGCCGACCGCCCGGTCTACCGCATCGCGCCGGGCGCGGACGGCGAGTTCGCGGCGACGAAGGTCGCCACCGTCATGGGCGAGAGCGCCCAGCCGATCCGGATCTCCGCCGCGCAGGGCGTCCTGCGCACGGTCGACCACATGCCCTCGGGCGAGTACCGGCTGCGCTCCGTCGAGATGAAGGCCGGCGGGCCGCTCGTCGCGGGGGACCGGGTCGACCACGGCACGGACACCCGCTTCGGCACGTCCTGGGAGGTGCCCACCGGCGACGGCCGGGTGGTCCGCCAGACCGGTACGGGCCTCTCCGTCCTCGCCGACGGCGCGTCGGTGCCGGGGACCACCCTCGCGGCGGGCTCCGTGGCGGGCGACCTGGAGGCATCCGGCCGCTACGCCTCGTACCGCCTGACGACCGGTGAGCGCCGGGTCTTCGACCTGGACGCCAAGCAGGCCGTCCTCACCCGCAACCTCGGCACCGGCCCGACCGCGCTGAGCGGCTCCACCCTGTGGACCACGACCGGAACCGCCGGTGCCCTCGCCGCGATCGACGTCCGCACCGGTGCCACGACCCGCACGGTCACCGCCGCCGACTGCGTCATCAAGGACGTGCAGTCCGTCGGCGCCGACCTGTACTGGAAGTGCGACGCGAAGTCCGGTGTCCACAACACCGCGACGAAGGCGAACACCGCCCTGCCCGGGCACTCCCAGGCGCTCCTCGGCGACGGCTACGTCACGCACGAGAAGGACGAGCTGCTGTACGTCACGCCGCTGCGTGGCACCGGGCAGACCCGCGAGATCGGCCGTCCCGCGGACGGCATGCGGGAGACGGGCTGGAACGTGGACCGCTTCGGCGGCCACACCGTCTTCGCCGACAACTTCGGCGGCCTCCACGTCGTCCCGAGCGGCGTCCCCGCCTCGCCCGTGTCCGTCCTCGACTCCGACCTCTCCTCCGACGTACTCGACGTCGAGGGCGGCGACGCGTGGACCGGCAAGTGGTGGCTGTCCAAGCCGGCCGCGTCCTGGACGCTGACCGTCAAGAACCCGGCGGGCACCGTCGTCCGCACGTACGGCGGCCACCAGACCCGCGGCGCGGTCAAGGTCGCCTGGGACGGCAACGACGCGAACGGCACGCCGGTCGCCGACGGCCGCTACACCTGGGAGCTCAGCGCCCCGCCGGCCGACGGCGCCGGGGACGCCCTGCGCACCACGGGTGCGGTCTTCGTGACGCACGGCGGCATCTCCACGTTCAAGCCGGTGCCTCCGGCCCGTGTCCTCAGCACGGTCAGCGGCATCGGTGCGGCGAAGGCCAAGGTCGGTCCCCGGGGCACGGTGACCTTCCAGGTCACGGGCCGCGGCGGAGTGGCCCCGACCGGCGTGTCCGCGGTGGTCCTCAACGTGACGGCGACCAACGCGACCTCCGGGACGTACGTGTCGGTGTACCCCTACGGGCAGCCCCGGCCGGAGTCGTCGAACCTGAACGTGGCGGCCGGGCGGAACGTCCCCAACCACGTCACCGTGCCCGTCGGCAAGGACGGCAAGGTCACGCTCTACAACCACGCCGGTTCGGTCGACCTGCTCGCCGACGTGGCGGGCTACTACACGCTCGCCGGCGACGGCAACCGCTTCAAGGCCGTGACGCCGTCCCGCGTCCTGAGCACCGTGGCCGGCACCGGTGTGCCGAAGGCCAAGGTGGGTGCCGCCAGGACGGTGAGCGTGCAGATCGCCGGCCGTGGCGGGGTGCCGTCGACCGGTGTGACCGCGGTGGTCATGAACGTGACCGCGACCAACCCGACCTCGGCGAGCTACGTCTCGGTGTACCCGTACGGGACGCCCCGGCCGACCTCCTCGAACCTGAACGTGGTCAAGGGGCAGACCGTCGCCAACCTGGTGACCGTGCCGGTCAGGGACGGCAAGGTCACGCTCTACAACCACGGCGGCACGATCGACCTGATCGGTGACGTGGCGGGCTACTTCACCAACGTGGCCGGCCAGGGCGACCGCTTCAAGCCGCTGACCCCGACCCGGCTCTTCGACAGCCGGTGGGAGGGCTCGGGCGGACCGCTTCTGGGGGGACGCGTCGGCACCCTGGGCGTCGTCGGCTACGCCGACATCCCGGAGACCGGCGTGTCCACCATGATGTTCAACGTCACGGGCACCAACGCGACGTCCGGGACGTGGATCGCGGTCCACCCGTGGCTGGAGACGACGCCGACGATCTCGAACCTGAACCTGGTGCCGCGGGCGACCGTGGCGAACCAGGTCGTGGTCGGGGTGTCCCACGAGGGCACGGTCGACTTCTTCAACCGCTTCGGTTCCGTCGACATCATCGTGGACGCGTTCGGCTACTACACGAAGTAGCGGCGCGCGCCGAGCGAGAAGGGTGGGGCCCCCGTCAAAGGACGACGGGGGCCCCACCCTTCGTCGGCCCCGCCCTTCGTCGCCCTCGGTGGTGATCCCGTCCGCGCCGTCGGCACCTCGGCGTATCGCCCGCGTATCGAAAACCGCATACGCCCCCGCAACGGCCCGCCCGCTGTCATGGAGCCATGGACCAGGACCACCACCCCTCCCCGCCCGGCCCGGCCCGTCGCGCGCTGCGGTTCGTCGTGCCCGCTCTCGCGGTCCTCGGCGTCGCGGGCGGACTGTTCGTGCTGCGGCGGCCGTTGACGATGTCCGCTCCGACGTGCCTGGCCGGGCGGTGGCACGGGTGCTTCGACACGTTCAACGGGGTGGTGCTGATGACCCTGGTGGCGGTGCCGCCGGCCCTCCTGGCGGTGTGGGCGCTGGCGCGGCTGCGGCGTGGCCGGGGCGCCGACGGGACGTCGGCGTGGCGGACGTCGCTGGCGGAGGTGGGCATGGTGCACGGGACGGTGCCGTTCCTGTGGCTGACCATGATGCCGGGCGACGGGGCCGGAGTCGTCCCGGCGCGGGTGAGTCTGGTGCCGCTGCGGGACCTGGCCACTATGGGGGCGCCGGGAATCGTGGGGAACCTGCTGGTCTTCGCGGCGCTGGGGTTCTTCGCCCCGATGCGGTGCGCGGCGGTGGCGTCCGTGCCGCGGGTGCTGGCGCTGGGGGCGGGCTGCTCGGTCCTGGTCGAGAGCGCGCAGTACGTGCTGCGCCTGGACCGGGTGTCGTCCGTGGACGACGTCCTGGTCAACGCCACCGGCGCCCTGCTGGCCGGTCTCGCCTCGCGCCGCTGGTGGCGGACCGGGGCGCCGGGGGCTCCCCTCGTGCCGGCGATGCGTCGTGCTGCCTAGGCTGCGGCCATGCGCGTACTGATCGTGGAGGACGAGCCGTACCTGGCCGAAGCCGTCCGGGACGGTCTGCGGCTGGAGGCGATCGCCGCGGACATCGCCGGTGACGGCGCCACCGCCCTGGACATGCTCGCCGTCCACTCCTACGACCTCGTGGTCCTCGACCGTGACATCCCGGGCCCCTCGGGCGACGAGGTGGCCCGGCGGATCGTCGCCTCCGGCAGCGGCATGCCGATCCTCATGCTGACGGCCGCCGACCGGATCGACGACAAGGCGTCCGGGTTCGAGCTGGGTGCCGACGACTACCTCACCAAGCCGTTCGAGCTGCGGGAGCTGGTCCTGCGGCTGCGGGCGCTCGACCGCAGGCGCGCGTACGCGCGGCCCCCGGTGCGGGAGCTCGCGGGCCTGCGCGTCGACCCGTTCCGCCGGGAGGTCTTCCGCGACGGGCGGCACGTCGCGCTCACCCGCAAGCAGTTCGCCGTCCTCGAGGTCCTGGTCGCCGCCGAGGGCGGGGTCGTCAGCGCCGAGGAACTCCTCGCGCGGGCCTGGGACGAGAACGCCGACCCCTTCACCAACGCCGTCCGCATCACCGTCTCCGCCCTGCGCAAGCGGCTCGGCGAGCCATGGGTCATCGCCACCGTGCCCGGTGTCGGCTACCGCATCGACACCGGTGGCCCCGGTGCGTAGACCTCCGGGCCCCAGCGTCCGCCTGAAGCTCACCCTCAGCTACGCCGGAGTGGTCCTGGTGACGGGCGCGGTGCTGCTGGCCGTGGTGTGGCTGTTCCTGCTGCGGTACGTCCCCGACAGCTCGCAGGGCCTGCTCGGGATCTCGCCCAACCGGTTCCTCCTGTCGCGCGTCTTCGGCCGTGCCGCGGCCGTCGCGATGGTGCTGCTGCTGGTGGTCGGCCTCGTCGGGGGCTGGCTGCTGGCCGGCCGGATGCTCGCACCGCTCACCCGGATCACGGCCGCGGCGCGGACCGCCGGCGGCGGCTCGCTGTCCCACCGGATCCGGATGGAGGGCCGCCAGGACGAGTTCCGGGAGCTCGCCGACGCCTTCGACGGCATGCTCGAACGGCTGGAGTCGCACGTCGCCGAGCAGCGGAGGTTCGCCGCGAACGCCTCCCACGAGCTGCGCACCCCACTGGCCATCGCGCAGACGCTGCTCGACGTCGCCCGCAGGGATCCCACCCGGGACCGGGACGAGGTGCTGGAACGCCTCCAAACCGTCCACACCCGCGCGATCGGGCTCACCGAGGCGCTGCTGCTGCTCAGCCGCAGCGACCGGGGCACCTTCGTCCGCGAGCGCGTCGACCTGTCCCTCCTCGCCGAGGAGGCCGCCGAGACCCTGCTGCCCCTCGCCGAGCGGCGCGGGACCACGCTCGACGTCACCGGCGCGGCGGCCCCGGTCCGCGGTTCCGCGGAGCTGCTGTTGCGGATGGTGACGAACCTGGTCCAGAACGCCGTCGTCCACAACCTCCCCGTCGGCGGCACCGTGACCGTCCACACCGGGACGGGGGACGGCGCGAGCGTGCTGCGGGTCGGGAACACGGGCCCGGTCGTCCCGCCCGACCTGGTGCCGACCCTGACCGAACCCTTCCAGCGCGGGACGGAACGCGTGCGCACCGACGAGCACGCCGGCGCCGGCCTCGGCCTCGCCCTCGTGCACAGCATCGTCCGCGCGCACGCCGGCACCCTCGACCTCGCCGCCCGCCCCGACGGCGGCCTCCTCGTCACGGTCCGGCTCCCGGCGACGCCGTGAGGCCGAGGGGCCGCGGCCCGTACGACGTCCCCCGGGACGCCGTGAGGCCTGGGGGCCGCAGCCCGTACGACGCGCCGGGCTCGCGACGCCGTGAGGCCAGGACCCGTACGACGTGCCGGGCGCGCGCCGTGTGTCCGTAGCCCGCACGACTATGGCAGGAGCACGTCAACCGCTGTCATAGTGCCGCCCATGGACCGACGACGCTTTCTCGCGGGCGCCGCCGCAGCCGGTGCCGCCCTCCTCGCCGGCACCCCCTCCGCCCGCGCGGCCGGCACCGCGCTCGGCACCCGGGACTGGCTGGCTGCCCACGGTGACCCCACCCCGCTCCAGAGGCTCACGATCCCCGGCACGCACGACTCCGGCGCCCGCTTCGGCGGCCTGTGGACCGAGTGCCAGAACACCACCATCGCCCAGCAACTGGACAGCGGCATCCGCTTCCTGGACATCCGGTGCCGGGTCACCGGAGGCTCCTTCGCGATCCACCACGGTGCCTTCTACCAGAACATGATGTTCGGCGACGTCCTCGTCGCCTGCTGGGACTTCCTCGCCGCCCACCCCACCGAGACCGTCCTCATGCGGGTCAAACAGGAGTACTCCACGGAGTCCGACGCCACCTTCCGCGCGGTCTTCGACGACTACCTCGACCGGCGCGGCTGGCGCCCCCTCTTCCACATCGCCCCCGGCGTGCCCACCCTCGGCGAGGCCCGCGGCAAGGTCGTGCTCCTCGCCGACAACGGCGGCCTGCCCGGGCTGCGGTGGGCCGACGGCACGTACTTCGACGTGCAGGACGACTACCAGGCCGAGCCCTTCGCCAAGTGGACCAGGATCCGCGACCAGTTCCGCGAGGCCGCCGGCCGCCCCGGACCCTTCTACGTCAACTTCGTCTCCACCGCCGCCGGGCTCCCGCCCCGCTGGAACGCCGACCGCCTCAACCCCCAGACGCACTCCCTGATCGACGGCGAGGGCGCCGGCTGGAAGGGCCTCGGCATCGTCCCCATGGACTACCCCAACACCCGCTCAGGACTCGTCGAGTCCCTCATCCGCCACAACTGACCCCCGAGGCCCACCGGCCACGTCCGGCGGCGGTGTCGGCGCTCCCGGCAGCCGCACCGTCGCCACCGTGCCGCCCCCGCCGTCGGCCGCCGGCGCGAGCGCGACCGTGCCGCCCGCCCGCCCGACCGTCCGCGCCACGATCGACAGCCCGAGGCCCGACCCCGGCAGGCTGCGCGCCGACGGAGAGCGCCAGAACCGCTCGAAGACGTGCGGCAGCTCGTCCGCCGCGATGCCCGGCCCGTGATCCCGTACGGTCAGCTCGCCCCGCATCAGCCGCACCCGCACCGTCCCGCGCGGCGGCGAGAACTTCACGGCGTTGTCCAGCACGTTCACCAGCGCCCGCTCCAGGGCCGCCGGCTCGGCCCGCACGTACCAGGGCGCGAGTTCCGTCTCGAAGGTCAGCTCCGGGCCCCGCAGCCGCGCCCGGTCCAGGGCCGACCGCAGGATCGTGTGCAGCGGCACCACCTCCAGCGGTCCGGGGGCCGCCGCCTCCGGCCGGGACAGCTCCTGGAGGTCCCCGATCAGCGCCGCGAGCTCCGTCATCTGCGCCTTCACCGAGGCCATCAGGGCCCGCCGGTCCTCCGGCGGCAGCGCCCGGCCCGTCTCCTCGCTGCGTGCGAGGAGCTCGATGTTCGTGCGCAGCGAGGTCAGCGGGGTGCGCAGCTCGTGGCCCGCGTCCGCGATCAGCTGTGCCTGCCGGTCCCGCGAGGTCGCGAGCGCCGCCGTCATCGCGTTGAACGACTGCGAGAGCCGGGCGATCTCGTCCTCGCCCTCCACCGGGATCCGCACCGTCAGGTCCTCGGTCGCCGCCACGTGCTCCACCGCCCCGGTCAGCCGGTCCACCGGCGCCAGACCCGTCCGCGCCACCCACAGCCCGGCCGCCCCGGCGCCCACCACGCCGATGCCGGAGACCAGCAGCAGCACCCAGGCCAGCGTCGACATCGAGTTGTCCACCTCGGACAGCGGCCTGGCCAGCGAGACCGCCGTGCCGGGCCGGTTCGGATCGGCGTACGTGTAGACCCGCATCTCGCGGCCGTCGCCGTCCTTCGTCGTGTGCAGCGTGTCGGCGAGCAGCCCGCGCGCCACCGCCACGTCCGAGGTCTGCGCGGGGATCGGCGCCTTGCCCGACGTGCAGACCGTGCCGTCGAGCAGGGTCAGCTGCACGGTGTACGGCGGCAGCGGCGGCGCCTGCCGGCCCGAGCGGCAGCCGCTGAGGACCAGGTTCAGATAGCCGTTGTCGACCTTGCTGGCCCGCAGGCCCGCGTCCAGCTCGCTCTCCAGCTGCGCCCGCGTCACGAACCAGCAGGCCAGCGACACCGCCGCCACCGCGACCGCCACCGCGAGCGCGGTCAGCAGCGCGAGGCGGGAGCGCAGCGGGCGGGAGCGGAACCAGGAGAGGGGACCGGTCACTCGGTGCCCCCGCCGCGCAGCACGTAGCCGACGCCGCGGACGGTGTGCACCAGGCGCGGCTCGCCGCCCGCCTCCGTCTTGCGCCGCAGGTACATCACGTACACGTCCAGCGAGTTCGAGCTCGGCTCGAAGTCGAAGCCCCACACCGACTTCAGGATCTGCTCGCGGGTCAGCACCTGCCGCGGGTGGGCGAGGAACAGCTCCAGGAGCGTGAACTCGGTACGGGTCAGCTCCACCGGCCGCCCGCCCCGCGTCACCTCCCGGGTGGCCAGGTCCATCCGCAGGTCCTCGAAGGACAGCACGTCGCCGCCGCCGGCGGGTGCCGCCGCGGCCGCGTACGAGCTGCGCCGCAGCAGCGCGCGGATCCGGGCGAACAGCTCGTCCAGCTCGAAGGGCTTCACGAGGTAGTCGTCCGCGCCCGCGTCGAGCCCGGTGACCCGGTCACCGACCGTGTCCCGGGCGGTCAGCATGAGGATCGGCACGGTCGAGCCCGAGGCCCTGATCCGGCGGGCCGCCGTCAGACCGTCCATCCGCGGCATCTGCACGTCCAGGACGACGAGGTCGGGTGCGTACGACTCCATCGCGGCGAGGGCGTCGAGCCCGTCGACGGCGTCGCGCGTCGCGTACCCCTCGAAGGCGAGGCTGCGGCGCAGCGCCTCCCGTACGGCGGGCTCGTCGTCGACGATCAGAATGCGTTCGGCATCGTTCTGCTGGCCGGTCATGGACTCAGCGTCCCATGCGTTCAGGAGGCACCGCCCGCACGCAGGTCGTCCAGGTCGGCCTTGAGGGTGTTCACGGGGATCGCGAATCCGAGACCGACGCTTCCGGCCGTGGAACCGTTCGCCGAACCGGGCGCGTACATGGCCGAATTGATGCCGATGATCTCGCCGTTCATATTGATCAGCGCGCCGCCGGAATTACCGGGATTGAGCGAGGCGTCCGTCTGGATCGCCTTGTAGGTGGTCTTCGACGAGCCCGTGTCGCCGTTGAACCGCTGCCCGCCGAACTCGAACGGCCAGCCCTCCCGCGGGTCGTACTGCTGTCCCTGGCCCCGGCCGTCGTCCTTGGCGACGGTCACGTCCCGGTCGAGGGCCGAGACGATGCCGCTCGTGACGGTGCCGGTCAGGCCCTCGGGGGAGCCGATCGCCACGACCTCGTCGCCCACCCGCACCTTGGAGGAGTCGCCGAGCGTGGCCGCCTTCAGACCGGAGGCGCCCTCCAGCTTGATCAGCGCCAGGTCCTTGGCGGGGTCCGTGCCGACGACCCGGGCCCGGTGGGTCTTGCCGTCGGAGGTGCGCACCGTGACCGTGGAGGCGCCGGAGACCACGTGGTTGTTGGTGACGATCTCGCCGTCGGAGGTGAGGATCACGCCCGAGCCGGTGGACCTGCCGGAGTCCGAGCTCGCGGAGATCTCCACGATGGACGGGGACACGGCCTGGGCGACTTGGGCGACCGTGCCCCTGTTGCTCGCCGACACGTTCGTGCCGCTCACGGCGCCCGTCGCGGCCGTGGCGCCGTCGGCCGTCCACCGCTCGACCAGGGTCGCGGTCCCGCCGCCGACCGCCGCCGCGGCGATCGCGACGGCCGCCAGGAGACCGACGCCGCGCCGGGCCCTGCGGTGCGCGGCAGGGGCCGGGGCGGGACCCGGGGCGGGCGGCGGTACGTGGCCGCCGGACGGCCAGATCGTCGTCCCCGGGCCGGTCGTGACCGGCTGCGTGGGGTCGTACGGGGGACGCGGCGGATAGTACGGCTGCTGCGGCTGGGGCTGCGTGTGGTCCGTCATGACCACGACTCTCGGAGCCGTGGATGAGAACCGTCTGAGGACGGGCTGAGAAGCCCGACAGAAGCCTGTATGCCCGAAATAAAGACGGGTGGTCCCGCGACTGCGGAAAGGTCAGCCGCAGCCGCAGGAGCGGCGCACGATCAGCGCCGACGGGAACTGCTTCACCCGCTCCCGCCGCGAGCCCGCCACCCGCAGCGAGTCGTCGAGGACCAGGTCCACCGCCGCCCTCGCCATCGCCGGGCGGTCCGAGTAGACCGTGGTCAGCGGCGGGTCGGACAGCGCCGCCTCCTTCACGTCGTCGAAGCCCGCCACGGCCAGCTCCGTCGGCACGTCGATCCGCAGCTCGCGGGCGGCCCGCAGCACGCCGAAGGCCTGGTCGTCCGTCGAGCAGAAGATCGCCGGCGGCCGGTCCGGTCCCGACAGCACCTCGAGCGCGACCTTGTAGGCGTCGTAGCGGTTGTACGGGGCCTGGAAGAGCCGGCCCTCGATCGACAGGCCCGCCTCCAGCATGGCCCGGCGCCAGCCCTCCTCGTGGTCCGCGACCGGGTCGCCCACCGCGGGGGTGTTCGGGATGCCGCCCATGCACGCCACGTACGGGTGACCGTGCTCCAGCAGGTGCCGGGTGGCGAGCTGCGCGCCGCCGATGTCGTCCGTCACGACGGCCACGTCGTCGATCGCCTCGGGCCGCTCGTGCAGCAGCACCACCCGCGCGTCCCACGCCTCGATCTCACTCGCGGCCTGCTCGCTCATGCCCTGGCTGACCAGGATCAGCCCGGAGACCCGCATGCCGAGGAAGGCCCGCAGATAGTGGATCTCGCGCTCGGTCCGGTAGTCGGAGTTCCCGACCAGCACCATCTTCCCGCGCTCGGCGGCGGCCTGCTCGACCGCGTGCGCCATCTCCGCGAAGAAGGGCTGCCGCGCGTCCGGGACCACCATGCCTATGAGGTCGGTGCGGCGCGACGCCATCGCCTGGGCCACCCGGTCCGGGCGGTACCCCAGCTCCTTGATGGCGGCGAGGACACGCTCGCGCGTGGCCGGGGCGACCGGCCGGGGTCCGTTGTTGATGACGTAACTCACGACCGCGGTCGAAGTACCCGCCAGTCGCGCTACGTCATCCCGCGTCACCTTGGCCACGCGCGGCAGTCTACGCGGGGGGGACCTACCTACCGGCAGGTCGGACTGTGGCATGTGCCACGTCAGCGGTCCTCCACAGGAGTGAGTTCCCGCGTGGTGCCCTTGACGCGCGCCCCCTCCTTCGCCCGCGCCTCCTCGGCGGCCCGCTCCACCTTCTCCGGCGTGACGAACCGGTAGCCGACGTTCCGCACGGTGCCGATCAGCGACTCGTGCTCGGGCCCGAGCTTCGCCCGCAGCCGCCGCACGTGGACGTCGACCGTCCGGGTGCCGCCGAAGTAGTCGTAGCCCCACACCTCCTGGAGGAGCTGGGCGCGGGTGAAGACCCGGCCCGGGTGCTGGGCCAGGTACTTGAGCAGCTCGAACTCCTTGAAGGTCAGGTCCAGGACCCGGCCCTTCAGCTTGGCGCTGTACGTCGCCTCGTCCACCGACAGGTCACCGTTGCGGATCTCCATCGGGGAGTCGTCGGCCGTGATCTGCTGCCGGCCCATGGCCAGGCGCAGCCGCGCCTCCACCTCGGCCGGCCCGGCGGTGTCGAGCAGCACGTCGTCGATGCCCCAGTCCGCGGTGACGGCCGCGAGACCGCCCTCCGTCACGACCAGGATCAGCGGACAGCCGGGGCCCGTGGACCGCAGCAGCTGGCACAGCGAGCGCACCTGCGGCAGGTCCCGCCGGCCGTCGACGAGGATCACGTCGGCGCCCGGGGTGTCCACGAGGGCCGGGCCCTCCGCGGGCGCCACGCGCACGTTGTGGAGCAGCAGGCCGAGTGCCGGAAGCACCTCGGTCGACGGCTGCAGGGCGTTGGTGAGGAGCAGCAGTGAGCTCATCGCGACCCACCTGCCCGGGTCGTCGACCGGCTCACCGCTCGGTCGTGCGTCGTTCGCTCGTCCATGACGTCGGTTCCTCCTCGGTCCCTGCGAGGACGTCTGCGTACCACTCTCGCGCCCTGAGAGCGTTTGTTCATCCGGTCGTAACAACGGTCGGAAAACACAAAAGGACCCGGGGGCTGCGTTGCCCGGATCCTCCGCCAGCAGAATAGCCCACATGACTTCCGCGGCAGAGGGTCGATTTCACATGGTGGATGTTTCCTGGCTCACTTCCGTACCCCGCCGCGCCGTTCTCCGTACCGAGGACGACGTCCGGATCGAGGCGTTCTTCGAACCGCGCACGGCCGCCGTCACCGATGCGGCGGCCGCCACGGCGATCGTCGTGGCACACGGGTTCACCGGCTCGGTCGACCGGCCCGCGCTGCGGCGCGCCGCCCGGGTCCTGCGCCGCCACGCCGACGTCGTCACCTTCTCCTTCCGCGGCCACGGCCGCTCGGGCGGCCGTTCCACCGTCGGCGACCGCGAGGTGCTCGACCTGTCGGCGGCGGTCCGCTGGGCCCGTGAACTCGGCCACGCGCGCGTGGTGACGGTCGGCTTCTCCATGGGCGGCTCGGTCGTCCTGCGGCACGCCGCCCTGGAGCGCGGCGCGGAGGCCCGCACCGACGCCGTCGCCGCCGTGTCCGCCCCGGCCCGCTGGTACTACCGGGGGACGCCGTCGATGCGCCGCGTCCACTGGGTGATCACCCGTCCGGTGGGCCGGCTGGTCGGCCGCTACGGCCTGGGCACCCGGATCCACCACCGGGACTGGGACCCGGTGCCGCTGTCGCCGGTGGAGGCGGTTCCGCTGATCGCGCCGACGCCGCTCCTGGTGGTGCACGGCGACCGCGACCCGTACTTCCCCGTCGACCACCCGCACAGCCTCCTCGCGGCGGCCCCCGAAGGCACGGCCGAGCTGTGGCTGGAGCGGGGCATGGGCCACGCCGAGAACGCGGCGGACGACGGGCTGCTCGACCGGCTCGGGGCCTGGCTCGTCCGGCCGTAGAACGGCCGCCGCGGGCCATGGCCCATCATGGGGGGCGGCGCGCACACGAACGAGAGGAGTGCCGCTATGGCAGCGGGAACCATCCGCTACTGGGCCGCGGCGAAGGCCGCCGCCGGAGTCGCCGAGGAGCCGTACGCCGCCGAGACCCTCGCGGAGGCGCTGGACGCGGCCCGTGAGCGGCACCCCGGTGAGCTGGTGCGGGTCCTCCAGCGCTGCTCGTTCCTGATCGACGGCGATCCCGTCGGCACGCGCGCGCATGAGACGGTACGGCTGGCGGAGGGCGGCACGGTCGAGGTGCTCCCCCCGTTCGCAGGAGGGTGAACGGCACACCATGAGCAGTGACCAGCAGTACCCGTACGAGCCGCGCGGCGGTCAGCCGTACGACCCGAACGTCACCCAGACGTGGCAGGGCCAGACCTGGGACACCCAGTACCAGCCGACGGTGAGCCCGCAGGCCGCCCCGCCCGAGGCCCCCGTCCCGTACGACACGGCGCACCTGCCGCCCCAGGGCGCGTACGGCCCGCGGACCGGCGGCCACCCGCTGCCCCCGGAGACGGTCCACCCGCCCAGGGCGGCCTACCCGCCGGGCCACGAGGCCCCGGGCCGGGCCCCGGCGTACGAGACGGCTCCCGCCCCGGCGTACGAGGCCCCGGCGTACGAGGCTCCCGCGTACGAGAGCGCGGCGTACGAACCGCCGGCCCCCGTCGCGGCTCCGGCCGTGACGGTCGAGGCCGGGCCGGGCGACGGGCCCGCGTACTCCTCGCCCACCACCGCGGGCAACACCCGGATCACCGACGCCCAGCGGGCCCGCGCCGAGGGCCGGTCGCCGATCATCGACCCGGGGATGCAGCCGGCCGCCCTGACGGCCCTGCTCGGGCTGCTGCTCGCCGCGGGCGCGGCCGTCGGCCCGTACGCGCTGCTCGTGCCGCTGGTCCTGCTCCAGGCCGTCACCGCCGCCGGCTGGTTCCGGCTCAACGGCATGTGGCCCGCCCGCCAGGGCATCGCGCTCGCCTTCCTCGGCGGTGTCACGGCCGACGCGGCGCTGCTCGCCGCCGGCCGCGAGCACGCGCCCGCCGCGATCATCGGCACGCTCGGCGTCTGGGTGCTGCTCACCCTGGTGCTCCAGCTGCGCAGCCACGCCGACCCGGACGAGAGGATGTACGGCCTGATGGCGACCGTCGTCTCGGCGGCGCTCGCGGTGCTGGCCGCCGGTCACCTCGGCGCCGAGCCGGACGCCGTGGTCGTCGGCGGGGCCGCGGTCGCCGCGGCGGTCCTCGCCCGGGCCGTCCCGCTGCCCGGACCGGTGTCCGTGGTCGTCGCCCTGCTCGCCGCCGCCGGAGCGGGCGTCGCGGCAGGCGGGTTCACCGGCCTCGGCACGGGCGGCGCGCTGCTCGGTCTGGGCGCCGGGGTGTGTGCCCTGGTCGGGCTGCGGGTGGCCGCCTACGACTACCCGTCCAGGTTCGTCCACATGACGGCCGGTGTCGCGCTGCCGCTGACCGCCGCCGTCCCGGCCGTGTACCTGCTGGGCAGGGCGCTCGCGTAGCGGCCCGCCTCACGGCGCCCCCGAGCCGCTCGGGAACCGACCGGCCCTCCGACACGTCGATCTTGTGTCGGAGGGCCGGATTCGTCGGCCGGACTCGTCTCGGGGGGACCAAGCACATGCGAGCACTGCGGATCGTGCTGATCGTGGCCGTCGTGCTCGGGGGGCTGTTCGTCGGCGCGGACCGGATCGCCGTCGGGTACGCGGAGTCGGAGGCGGCCGAGGGCGTGCGGCTCGGCACCGGCAAGGCGGAGTCCACCGAGGTGGACATCCACGGCTTCCCGTTCCTGACCCAGGTCATGGACCGGCGTCTCGACGAGGTCGAGGTGCGGGTGACCGGCTTCCGGGCGACCGCCGGCGGCCGACCGGTGCGCATCGGCGAGCTGACCGCCGACCTCCGTGACGTCACGCTGGGCCCGGACCACGCGATCGAGCGGGCCGGCACGGCCGACGGCACCGCGTTGATCTCCTACCGTGACCTGGCCGCCGCCTCGGGCCGGGAGGCCACCGTCGAGTACGGCGGCGACGGCAAGCTGAAGGTCACCGGCGGGGTGCGGTTCCTGGGCCGGACGCTGACCCGCAGCGTGCTGTCCACGGTGACCCTGGTGGACGGCGACACCCTCCGGGTGCGGGCCGACGAGGTGCCGGGCGAGGGCATCCCGGGTCTGGAGGACATGGTGCGCGCCCGCACCGACTTCGACCGGCGGATCGAGGGCCTACCGAAGGGCATGCGGCTGACGAAGGTCGAGGCGCGCCAGGACGGTCTCGCGGTGACGGTGACCGGCCGCGACGTGGTCCTGTCGGCCGGCTGAGCACGCCGCCACGTCCCCGTTTCCCACCGGCTGATCACCATCTGAGACACGGCCGTCCGACAGGCAGATGCCCAGGCCCGTGCGCCGTGTCCATCCTCTCCGGCGCGGGCCCGCAGCCGTCTTCTATCCCGCATGCCGGACGATCGCGTCTCAAAATACGACACACCGGTGACACGGCCGCCCGTCCGTCCCTACGATCGTCCGCATGAAGCGACAGGCGGAACTCACGAAGCGGCGGGCAGTAGACCTGTGCCGCGTCGCCGCCATGCTCTGTCGCTCCGTCTGAGCGGGACGCCGTCCACAGCGCCCGTATTCCTCGGATTCCCAGGCCCTACGACGTGATGTCGGGGCCGTACTCGCGCAGCCGTACGCCGTCGACCCCCCGGGCCGAGGCGTACCCGCACCACCCCGCACGACACCGCCGCACACTGCCCCGGAGGAGAAGAAGCATGGCTCGCAGCGACGTCCTGGTCGACGCCGATTGGGTCGAGGCCAACCTCGACAACCCGAAGGTCGCCATCGTCGAGGTCGACGAGGACACCTCGGCGTACGACAAGAACCACATCAAGAACGCCATCCGGATCGACTGGACGAAGGACCTCCAGGACCCGGTCCGCCGTGACTTCATCGACCAGGAGGGCTTCGAGAAGCTCCTCTCGGCGAAGGGCATCGCCAACGACACCACCGTCGTCCTCTACGGCGGCAACAACAACTGGTTCGCGTCCTACGCCTACTGGTACTTCAAGCTCTACGGCCACCAGGACGTCAAGCTCCTCGACGGCGGCCGCAAGAAGTGGGAGCTCGACTCCCGCGACCTGGTCGACGGCTCCGAGGTCCCGAACCGCCCGGCGACCGAGTACAAGGCCCAGGCCCAGGACACCTCGATCCGCGCCTTCCGCGACGACGTCGTGGCCGCGATCGGCACCCAGAACCTGGTCGACGTCCGTTCGCCCGACGAGTTCTCCGGCAAGCTCCTCGCCCCGGCCCACCTCCCGCAGGAGCAGTCGCAGCGCCCGGGCCACGTGCCGAGCGCCAAGAACATCCCGTGGTCGAAGAACGCCAACGACGACGGCACCTTCAAGTCGGACGACGAGCTCAAGGCCCTGTACGAGGCCGAGGACGTCGACCTGGCGAAGGACACCGTCGCCTACTGCCGCATCGGCGAGCGCTCCGCGCTCACCTGGTTCGTGCTGCACGAGCTGCTCGGCGTCGAGAACGTCAAGAACTACGACGGCTCGTGGACCGAGTACGGCTCCCTCGTCGGCGTGCCGATCGAGCTCGGCCCCGCCAAGTAAGTCCCCCCGGACCTCCCCTTCTCCGGACCCCTCGACCGTAAGGATTCCCCATCATGTGTGGAGCGCAGCCCGGCGGGCCCGACGCCTCGACGATCAAGCCCGGTGAGACCACCATCCAGGGCTACGTGACCAAGGACGGCCAGCCCGTCACCGGTTACGTCCGCCTCCTGGACTCGACCGGCGAGTTCACCGCGGAGGTCCCGACCTCCGCCACCGGCCAGTTCCGCTTCTACGCGGCCGAGGGCACGTGGACCGTCCGCGCCCTGGTCCCGGGCGGCTCCGCCGACCGCCAGGTCGTCGCCCAGCAGGGCGGCCTCGCGGAGGTCGCGATCGCGGTCTGACCAGCGGCACCCGAACGGCCGGAGGGCCGTGCCTCCTGGGGGGTTGGACGCCATTTCCAGGACTCGAGGCACGGCCCTCCGGTCTGCCCGCGCACGGCTGTCCGCGCGTGCCGGCCGGTCGTACGCTGAAGACGTGTACGCACGGCGTCGGCGTGTCTACTTCTGGATGATGGGCGTCTGCCTGGCCCTCTTCGTGGGCGCCTGGGCCGTCGTGCGCCTGTGGTCGGTGCCGGCGGCCGTCGCCATGTGCCTGGCCGCCATGGTCATCCCGCCGGTCGCCGCGGTGATCGCGAACCGCCGGGGCCCGGACGACCGCTGGTGGGACGACCCGTCGGGCGACCCCCGGTCGGACGAGTGGTGGGACGAGCTGGACGGCAGGAAGCGCCGCGACTCCTGAAGGCCCCGCGAGGGCCCGGCGGGGGACGGCGCCGGCCGTGACGGGAGCCGGCGGGCCGGGAAAACACGTCGAACGCGGAGCCGGACCTTGAGAAGCTTCCGGGAGTCCCGGAACCGCTGTGGAAGGAAGCCGCCGTGCCGCGTGCCGTCACCTTGATCCGCTCCGCGTCCCTGTCCGACGTCGCGGAGTACGCCTACGCGGCCACCGCCCCGGCCGAGGCACGGTTGGTCTTCCTGGCCGGAGCGTGTCCTCTGAACGAGGACGGCTCCACCGCGGCGGTCGGGGACGTCGCGGGGCAGGCGGCCAGGGCCGTGGAGAACATGCGGACCGCCCTGGCGGACGCGGGCGCGTCACTGCGCGACGTCATCAGCACCCGCGTTCTCGTCGCCTCTCACCGGCGGGAGGACCTGGTGACGGCGTGGGGGGTCGTCCGGGACGCGTTCGGCGACCACGACGTGCCCAGCACCCTGATGGGCGTCACCGTGCTCGGCTACGACGGCCAGCTCGTCGAGATCGAAGCCGTCGCCGCCGTGCTCGACTCCTGATCGAAGAGCCGCGGCCCGGGAACCGCGGCCCGGGAACCGCGGCCCGGGCGTCGCCTAGTAGACGAGCGCCTGCGTGTCCTCGGACATCGCCTCCTGGACGAAGACCTGGGCGCCCGCGATGCGGACGCCGTCGAGGACGTCGGCCTCGGTGATCTCGCGGCGTGCGGCGCACTGGGTGCACAGGGTGACGCGGCCCGCGGCCAGGATCGAGTCGATCAGGTCGGGGAGCGGCGCGGCGTGCGGGAGCTCGAACTCGGCCGCGCGGCCCGGGAGGGCGAACCACGAGGACTCGCCGGTCAGCCAGAGCGAGACCTCGACGCCGCTCGCGACGGCGACGGCGGCCACCGTGAAGGCCTGGGAGCAGCGTTCGGGGGCGTCCGCCCCGGCGGTCACCTTGATCACGAGCTTCTTCGCCATAGGCCGAACTGTAATGGGGAGTGCGGCGAGCTCACGCACTCCTCGCGGTCACGCGGGTCAGGCGGGACGGGGGCGGGGGACGAGGGCGGGACCCGTCACGGCGAGCCCGCACGACCGGCTGCGCGGCCGGGCGCCGGCGCCGACCCGCGTCCGCGCCGCGAGACCCACCTCACCGCGAGGGCCGGGCTCCCGCCCACTAAGCTGGGGTCCGGCCCGTTCCGCCTTCACCGCTCACCGAGGAGCACCAAGTGATCGTCTTTTTCGAAGTCCTGCTGGCGCTCGTCTGCGTCGCGGTCCTCGCCTTCGCCGGTCTGACCGTGAAGAAGCTGTACCAGGGCCAGCGCTGAACCCCCGACGTCTCCGGACCTACACAGATCGTCTGAGCTGCTCATGATCGAGATCCCGTCCGACCTCAACCCGGGCCTCGTCCCCCTCGCGTTCCTGCTGGGCACGTGGGAGGGCGCGGGCGTCTCCGACTTCCCCGGCGCCGAGAAGTGCAACTTCGGCCAGTCCGTGACCTTCAGCCACGACGGCCGGGACTTCCTCGAGTACCACTCGCACTCCTGGGTCCTGGACGCCGACGGCAACAAGGTCCGCCCGCTGGAGACCGAGAGCGGTTACTGGCGCATCGACAAGGACCGCAAGGTCGAGGTCGTCATGGTCCGCGACCAGGGCATCGTCGAGGTCTGGTACGGCGAGCTCGCCGACCAGAAGCCCCAGATCGACCTGGCGACGGACGCCGTCGCGCGCACCGCGGCCTCCGGCCCGTACAGCGGTGGCAAGCGGCTCTACGGCTACGTCAAGAGCGACCTGATGTGGGTGGGCGAGAAGTCCACCCCCGAGGTCCCGCTGCGGCCGTACATGTCGGCGCACCTGAAGAAGGTCGTCACGCCCGAGGAGGTCGCCGAGATGGCGCGCAACCTCCCCGACATGCCGGACGACGGCATCGCCTTCTTCCGCTAGGCCGGGGGAGAAGGACCGTGGACCGCCCCCACCGCGCCCTCATACACTGGGGGCGTGGTGAGCACCGACTGGAAGAGCGACCTGAGGCAGCGCGGCTACCGGCTGACGCCTCAGCGCCAGCTTGTCCTGGAGGCCGTGGACGCGCTGGAGCACGCGACCCCGGACGACATCCTCGGCGAGGTGCGCAAGACCGCCGCCGGGATCAACATCTCCACCGTCTACCGGACCCTGGAGCTCCTGGAGGAGCTCGGTCTGGTCAGCCACGCCCATTTGGGGCACGGCGCGCCGACCTATCACCTCGCCGACCGGCACCACCACCTGCACCTGGTCTGCCGGGACTGCGCCGAGGTCATCGAGGCGGACGTGGAGGTGGCCGCGGAGTTCACCGGGAAGCTCCGCGAGACCTTCGGCTTCGAGACCGACATGAAGCACTTCGCGATCTTCGGCCGTTGTCAGGGCTGCGCCACGAAGGACACCGCCGCCGGGTCGTAGGCTTTTCCCATGAAGAGCCCTCTGCTGTCCCTGCCCGGCGCCGTCCCCGCCGAAGGACGTGACGAAGGTGTCGCCGCGCACTACGGCGACCTGTTCCGCGAGCAGCGGTCCCTCGCCGACGGCACCGGTTTCGTCGACCTGTCGCACCGCGGTGTCGTGACCGTCACCGGCCACGACCGGCTGAGCTGGCTGCACCTGCTGCTCACCCAGCACGTCAGCGATCTGCCGGCCGGCCGGGCCACCGAGGCCCTGATCCTGTCCGCCAACGGGCACATCGAGCACGCGCTGTACCTGGTCGACGACGGCGAGACGGTCTGGGCGCACGTCGAGCCGGGCACGCAGGCCGAGCTCATCGCGTACCTGGAGTCGATGAAGTTCTTCTACCGGGTCGAGGTCGCCGACCGCACCGAGGACTTCGCGGTCGTCCACCTGCCGGCCGGGTCCATCGCCCCGGTGCCGGACGGCGTGGTCGTACGGGAGACGGCGCACGGCCGGGAGCTGTTCCTGCCGCGGGGCGGCCTGGAGGCGTTCGCGGCCTCGCACGGCCCGGCCGCCGGCATCCTCGCGTACGAGGCGCTGCGGGTGGAGGCTCACCGGCCGCGGCTCGGCTTCGAGACCGACCACCGGACCATCCCGCACGAGATCGGTCTGATCGGCAGCGCCGTGCACCTCCAGAAGGGCTGCTACCGCGGCCAGGAGACCGTCGCCCGGGTGCAGAACCTGGGCAAGCCGCCGCGCCGCCTGGTCTTCCTGCACCTGGACGGCAGCGAGGTGCACCTGCCCGCTCCCGGTACGCCCCTGCGGCTGGCCGCCGACGGCCCCGAGGGCCGTCAGCTGGGCTTCGTCACGACGGCGGTGCGCCACCACGAGCTGGGGCCGATCGCGCTGGCGCTGGTGAAGCGGAACGTGCCGGTGGACGCCGATCTCGTCGCGGGGACGACGGCCGCCGCGCAGGAGACCGTCGTCGAGCCCTAGGGCGAGCCCGCCCCCGCTCGGCGCCACGCCCCGAGGGGCCCGGGATCCCGGTCCGAACCGGGACCCCGGTCAGACCTCCAGCAGGACCGTGAACGGGCCGTGGTTCGTGAGCGACACGCGCATGTCCGCTCCGAACCGGCCCGTCTCCACGTGCGCGCCGAGCGCGCGCAGCCGGGCGACCACCTCGTCCACGAGGGGTTCGGCGACCGGGCCGGGCGCGGCCGCGTTCCAGGTGGGGCGGCGGCCCTTGCGGGCGTCTCCGTAGAGGGTGAACTGGGAGATCACCAGCAGCGGCGCGTTGACGTCGGAGCACGACTTCTCTCCGTCCAGCACCCGGACGGACCAGAGCTTTCTGGCCAATTGCGCGGCCTTCTCGGGAGTGTCGTCATGGGTCACCCCGACCAGGACGCACAGCCCTTCGCCGGTGATCTCACCGACGGTCTCCCCTGCGACGACGACGCTCGCGCCGTCGACCCTCTGCACCACTGCTCGCATGCGGACCAACCTACCGAGCGGATGTGTGCGGGGCCGAACGGGTGCAGACGGCCTGCGTCGGCCGGTGCGGGAGTGGCACCATGCCTGTCAGGCGGTGCGGTTCCGCACCGGTCGAGGGGACGATACACATGAGCGCATCTGGCGCCGGGCACACGCCGTCCGGTCCCGTACCGCTGACCCGTGCCGGAGGCTCCGTCGGGCGGCCGCCCGTCCAGCGGACCGCCGAGCCGGATCTGCCGGACCGGCCGCAGCCGGACCTGGCCGCGCTGCGGCTGCCCGAGCTGCGGGCGCTGCGCCGCGAGGCGCAGGGCGACGAGGCCGATCTCAGCTACGTGCGGAGGATGCTGCAGGGGCGGATCGACATCCTGCGGGCGGAGCTGGCGCGGCGCAGCGATCCGGAGGCCCCGGTGCTCGACCGGCTCTCGGAGATCCTCGCGGACACGCCGTCACGGCCCGGGGCGGTGGCGCGCTCGGCGCGGCACGTGACGCTGTCGACGCCGCGCAGCGAGGAGTACCGGCGGCTCGCGGCCGAGATGCTGTCCGAGGTCGAGCTGTCGGACCTGACGGCCCGTACGGACGAGGAGCTGCACGCGGCGATGGGGCGCCTCGCGGGCTACGAGCAGCAGGTGTCGCGGCGCCGGCAGGAGCTCCAGCGGACCGCGGACGACTGCAGCGCGGAGATCGCCCGCCGCTACCGGGAGGGCGAGGCGCAGGTCGACGACCTGCTGGCCTGAGCCGCGCCGTGGGCCCGGTCCCGGTCCGAGCGGCGCGCCGAGGGCGCGTCGAAACTCGGGTGCGGCAATCGGGGCCGCCCGCCTAGCCTCGAAGGATGGATTTCGAGGTGCGGGCGATCGAAGAGTCGGAGTTCAAGGACTGGCAGCGGGCCCGGCGGGTCGGGTTCCTGCGGCCGCCGGTGGTGCCGGACGAGGAGGTCGCGGACCGGCTTCCGCACACCGATCTGTCCCGGACGCAGGGGGTCTTCGACCGGGGCCGGGTCGTCGCGACCTTCCAGTCGTTCGCGCAGCGGGTGAGCACCGTCGGCGGCGCGGATCTGGCGGCGGACGCCGTCACCGGCGTCACGGTGTCCCCGACCCACCGCAGGCGCGGACTGCTCGGCCGCATGATGACGGCCGACCTGGCGGCGGCGAAGGAGCGGGGTGACGCCTGCGCGACGCTGATCGCCGCCGAGTATCCGATCTACGGCCGTTTCGGCTTCGGCGTGGCGACATGGGCCACCGAGTGGGCCGTCGACCTGACCCGGGCCGGCTTCGACCGCCGCCGGCCGGTTCCGGCGGACGAGGACGGCGGCCGGATCGACCTGGCGGACGGCGCCGAGATCCGCAAGGAGGGCCCGGAGCTGCACCGCCGGCTCGCGGCCCGGCGGGCCGGCGTCACGAACCGCACGGCCCGCGGCTGGGACGTCGGCACCGGCAACGCGTACAGCCCCGATCCGTGGACCGAGCCGTTCTACGCCGTCTACCGCTCGGAGTCGGGCGAGGCCGAGGGCTTCGTCGCGTACGGCGCGGACGACAAGTGGAACGACGCCAAGCAGCCGGTCAACACGGTGAGCGTGCGCGATCTGGTCGCGGTCACCCCCGCCGCCGAGCGGGCGCTGTGGCGGTACGTGTGCTCGGTCGACTGGGTCACCCGGGTGCGGACGGGCTACCGGGCCCCCGACGACGTCCTGCCGCTGCTGCTGCCCGACCCGCGGGCGGCGCGGGTCGTGACGCACGCCGACATGCTGTGGCTGCGGGTCCTGGACGTGGCGAAGGTGTTCGGGCCGCGGACGTACGTGACGGAGGGCAGCCTCGTCCTGGACGTGAAGGACACGGCCGGCCTCGCGGGCGGCCGGTACCTGCTGGAGGCGTCCCCCGAGGGGGCGTCCGTGGCGCCGACGGCCGCGCCGGCCGATCTGGTCCTGGACGTGGCGGACCTGGCGCCGCTGGCGTTCGGTGACGAGTCGGTGGTGCGGCTCGTCGCGCTGGGCCGGATCGAGGAGGCCGTGGCGGGCGCGGCGGCCCGGGCGGACCTGCTGCTGCGGACGCCGCTGCGGCCGTGGAGTATGGACATCTTCTGATCGAGAGTGGGTGAGGGTGTCGTGGGCGGGCTGCGGGAGCTGAAGAAGGAGCGGACGCGGCAGGTCCTGTCCGAGACCGCGGTGGAGCTCTTCCTGGAGAAGGGGTTCGACGCGGTGTCGGTCGCGGAGATCGCGGCGGCGGCCGAGGTGTCCAAGCCGACCCTGTTCCGCTACTTCCCGGCCAAGGAGGACCTGGTCCTTCACCGGTTCGCGGACCACCAGGACGAGCCGGCCCGGGTGGTGACGGCGGGTCGGGAGGCCGGGGTGCCGCCGCTGGACGCGCTGCGCGACCACGTGCTCGCGGGGCTGGAGCGGCGCGACCCGGTGACGGGCCTCAACGACGCGCCGGCGGTGCTCGCCTTCCTGCGCCTGCTGTACGGCACTCCGGCGCTGGTCGCGCGCATGCACGCCTACCAGCGGCGCTCGGAGGAGCTTTTGGCGGAGGCGCTGGGCGGGGCCGATCCGCTGGCGTCCCGGCTGGCGGCGGCGCAGGTGGTGGCGGTGCTGCGGGTGCTCGCGGAGGACAACGTGCGGCGGATCTCGGCGGGCGAGCGGGTCGAGGAGGTGCTGCCGGGGGCGGTGGCGGCGACGCGGCTGGCGTTCCGGCGGCTCGCGCAGGGCCTCGCGGACGAGCCGGTTCGAGGAGCCCGGAAGCGAACTCGGTAAAAAATGTAACTCGGTCACACTTCTCGTCTATCCTGGACGCATGAAGCCGCTCCGCCATGACCTCGACCGGGAACGAGCCCACCACGACAGCTGCCGCGCCGCCCTCGCCCGGATGGCCGAGGACATCGACGACCAGGTCGTCACCGGCGAGGACACCGCGGCCTCCGGAGCCGACGCCGAGGTCCTCGGTCACCACCTGCGCAGCCGCGCCAAGTCCTTCCGCGAGATGCCGCCGGGGCCGCTCTTCTTCGGCCGTCTCGACCGCGAGGACGGCCAGGTCCACCACATCGGCCGCCGCCGGATCGCCGAGCACCCGGCCGCCCCGCCGCTCGTCGTCGACTGGCGGGCCCCCGTCGCGCGGGCCTACTACCAGGCCGGGCCCCGGGACCCGCAGGGCGTCGTCCGGCGCCGCCGCTTCGGGTGGGCGCCGGGCAGCCTCGGCGCGTCCGAGGACCTGACCGCCCTGGAGGACGAGCACCTGGCGGAGGGCGGCGAGGGCGCCGGGGAGGCCCCGTCGAGCGCGATCCTGGCCGGCGAGATCGAACGCCCCCGCGTCGGCCCCATGCGGGACATCGCCGCGACCCTCCAGCCCGAGCAGGACGACCTCGTGCGTTCCGGCCCCGCCGAGTCGATCTGCGTCCAGGGCGCCCCCGGCACCGGCAAGACCGCCGTCGGACTGCATCGCGCCGCCTACCTCCTCTACACCCACCCGCAGCGCTTCCGGCGTTCCGGCCTCCTCGTCCTCGGCCCGAACCGCACCTTCCTCTCCTACATCTCCGAGGTGCTGCCCGCGCTCGGCGAGACCGGGGTGCGCCAGTCGACCGTCGAGGACGAGCTCGCCCGCCACGAGGTGCGCGCGGTGGACGGGGAGGCCGCGGCCCGGGTCAAGCACGACGCCCGCATGGCCGAGGTGCTGCGCCGCGCGCTGTACGCGCGGGTCGACCCGGCACCCGCCGGGGACCTGACCGTGCCGGACGGCTCGTACCGCTGGCGCGTGCCGGCCCACGAGCTCGCCGCGATCGTCGCGGACGTACGGGAGGAGGCCCCGCCCTACGCGACCGGCCGCGAGCGGGTCCGCGCCCGGGTCGTGCGGGCCCTCCGGCTCCGGGCCGAGCGGCGGGCCGGGACGCTGGGCAACGCGTGGCAGCGCAGGATCGAAAGGGCCCGCCCGGTCAAGGAGTTCGTGGACGCCTGCTGGCCGAAGGTCACCCCGGAGGAAGTGCTCGCCGGGGTCCTGACGGACCCGGACGCCGGTCTGCCGGCGGGTGGCCTGCTGACGGTCGGGGAGCGGGCCGCGATCCGCTGGGAGAAGCCCCCGCGCTCGTACCGCACGGCCCGCTGGAGCGCCGCCGATCTCGTACTCCTCGACGAGCTCGCCGGCCTGATCGAACGACCCGAGGGTTACGGACACGTCGTCGTCGACGAGGCCCAGGACCTCTCGCCCATGCAGTGCCGGGCCATCGCCCGCCGCGCAGGCTTCGGCTCCCTGACGGTGCTCGGCGACCTGGCGCAGGGCACCACCCCGTGGGCGGCCCGCGACTGGCGCGAGCAACTGGCCCACCTGGGCAAGCCGGACGCCGAGACGGTGCCGCTGACCACCGGCTACCGCGTCCCGGCGGCCGTGGTGGAGCTCGCCAACCGGCTCCTGCCGGAGCTCGGGGCGGCGGCCTGGGCCGGACGCTCCCTGCGCGCGGGCGGCGAGGTGACCGTGCGTCAGGTCGCGGACCTGGCCGAGGGCGTCGCCGAGGCGGTGCGGGCCGCGCTGAAGGAGGAGGGCTCCGTGGGAGTGATCGCCGCGGACACGGCGGTGGAGGAGCTGGCGGCCCTGGTCCTCGGCGACGGCGTCGCGGACGGATCCGGCGACCGCGTCTCCGTCGTGCCGGCGTCGCTCGCCAAGGGCCTGGAATACGACCACGTGATCGTCGTCGAACCGGCCGCCATCGCCGCCGCCGAACCCCGGGGCCTCCACCGGCTGTACGTGGTCCTCACCCGCGCGGTGTCCCGCCTGGACCTGGTCCACAGCGAACCCCTGCCGCCCGCGCTGGCGGCTCCTCCTGTCGGGGCGCCCGGCTGAGCCGACCGGCCCGGCGGCGGGGCGGCACGCCCGCCCGGCGCGGTACGGGCGCCGCCGCCGCTCCCCGCCTGCGAGGGGCGGGGAGCCGGCGGCGGCCGGGGCTTCGTCGGGGCGGACGGGCGGTGCTCATGCCGCGATGGTCAGCTCGCGGGGTGCGGGCCTCGGTGTGCGCGGGAGGGTGAAGGCGACGGCGAGGGCGGCGACGAGGAGACCGGCGCCGACGGCGAAGGCGAGGTGGTAGCCGCTGGTGAGGGCTTCGGCGGCGGGCCGTCCGGCTGCGGTGAGGGCGTCGGTGCGGGCGGCGGCCAGGGTGGACAGGACCGCGACGCCGACGGCCATGCCGATCTGCTGGGTGGTGTTGAACAGGCCGGACGCCAGGCCCGCGTCCTCCTCCTTCGCGCCGGACATGCCGAGCGCGGTGAGCGCGGGCAGGGCGAGCCCGAAGCCGGCGGCCAGCAGCATCACGGGCAGCAGGTCGACGGCGTACGAGGCATGGACGGGGAGGCGGGTGAGCAGGCCGAGCACGCCGACGAGCAGGACGAGACCGGTGAGCAGGACGTTCCGCTCGCCGAAGCGGGCGATGAGGCGGGTGGACAGGCCGAGGGAGGCCGCGCCGATGACGACGGCGGCGGGCAGCATCGCGAGGCCGGTCTCGGCGGCTCCGTAGCCCTGCACCTTCTGGAGGTGGAGCGCGACCAGGATCTGGAAGGAGAACAGCGCGGCGACCATCAGCATCTGGACGAGGTTGGCACCGGCGACGGCACGGGAGCGCAGCACGCGCAGCGGCATCAGGGGGTGGGCGGCGGTGGCCTGGCGGACGAGGAAGCCGGCGAGCAGGGCGAGCGCGAGGGCGCCGAGTCCCAGGGTGCGGGCCGAACCGGCCCCGTACTCCTCGACGGTGACGACGGCGTAGATGCCGGTGGTCAGGCCGCCGGTGACCAGCAGGGCGCCGAGGACGTCCGCGCCGCCCCGGGCTCGGGCGGGGCGGTCGGCGGGCAGCGCGGGAAGGGCGACGAGCAGGGCGGCGGCGCCGACGGGGAGGTTGATGAAGAAGATCCAGTGCCAGGTGAGGGCGTCGGTGAGGAGGCCGCCGAGGACCTGGCCGATGGAGGCCCCCGCGGCGCCGGTGAAGCTGAACACGGCGAAGGCCCTGGCGCGTTCGCGCGGCTCGGTGAAGAGGGTGACGAGGATGCCGAGGCTGACGGCGGAGGCCATCGCGCTGCCGACGCCCTGGAGGAAGCGGGCGGCGATCAGGACGCCGGGCGAGGAGGCGACGCCGGCGAGCAGCGAGGCGGCGGTGAAGACGCCGGTGCCGGCGAGGAACATCCGCTTGCGGCCGATGAGGTCGCCGAGGCGGCCGGAGAGGAGCAGCAGGGCGCCGAAGGCGATGAGGTAGGCGTTGACGACCCAGCTGAGGCCGGCCGGGGTGAAGCCGAGGTCGGCCTGGATGGCGGGCATGGCGACGGTGACGATGCTGCCGTCGAGGATCGTCATCAGCAGGGAGCTGGCGAGGACGCCGAGGGCGGTCCAGCGGGAGGCGCGCAGGGGCGTGCCCGCGGGCGCCGGAGCGGGGGCGGGCGGGGTCGTGGGCGGGGGCGTGGCAGGCATGACCGGCCTTCCTGTCGGGCGGAGGCGACAGGAAGGACGCTAGCAGATAGTTTTGTTGCAGACCATCTTTCTCGGTCTCACTTGGCGGCCTGGCGGGCCCTCCGCGCGGTGTGCGGCCCCTCGACGGGCGTCTCCAGGTGCCCCGTGACCAGCCGGTTCAGCGCCCGCACCAGCACCTCGCGCTCCTCGTCCGGGAGCGAGCCCAGCGCCCCCCGGTGCACCTCGTCGACGATCCTCTGGCTGCGGGCGGCGACCTGCGCGCCCTCCTCGGTCACCGCGATGATCCGCGCCCGCCGGTCCGTGCTCGACGGCCGCCGCTCGGCGAGCCCGGCCTTCTCCAGCGCGTCCACGGTCACCACCATCGTGGTCTTGTCCATGTCGCCGATCTCGGCGAGCTGCGCCTGCGTCCGCTCCTCCTCCAGGGCGTGGACGAGCACGCAGTGCATGCGGGCGGTCAGCCCGATCTCGGCGAGCCGGGCGGCCATCTGCGTGCGCAGTACGTGACTGCTGTGGTCGAGCAGATAGGAGAGGTCGGGTTCGGTGCGGGCGGGAGCCATGGCGGTCATGCGGTCAGGGTAGCGAAACCGGTCCGTTGCGGACGATCGGCGAGCGAACGAACGGTCACCGTCACGAGGCACCCTTTACCCATGCGGCCCCTGCTCTTCCTCGACGTCGACGGCCCCCTGATCCCCTTCGGCGGAACCTCGCCCCACCCCGCGTACGCCCCCGAACCGCCCCCGGACGCCCACCCGCTCCTGCATCGCGTGGACCCCGCGCACGGCCCGCGCCTCGCGGCCCTCGGCTGCGCGCTGGTGTGGGCCACCACCTGGGGCCAGGAGGCGAACGAGGTGCTGGCGCCCCGGCTCGGCCTCCCGCCGCTCCCGGTCGTCGACTGGCCGGACGAGGACGACGACCCGGTGGCGGCGGGCCTGCACTGGAAGACCCGGGCGCTCGCCGCCCGGGCCGAGGGGCGGCCCTACGTCTGGCTCGACGACGAGATCACGGACGCCGACCGTGCCTGGGCCCGCGCCCACCACCCCGCCCCCGCCCTCCTCCACCGCGTCGACCCGGCCACGGGCCTCACGGCGGCGGACTACGCGACGGTCTCCTCCTGGGTGGGTGCCTGCCGGGTGGCTGAGTACGGGACCCGGGCGGGATGAGCGGCCGTGCTCATCCCGGTGGCGCGGTGCGCGGCCAGGATGAGCGGAGAGCGCCACAGACCGCCGACGGCGCGGACCGCCGGCCCGGCTGCCGCACCCCCTCCCGCACCCGGACACCGCCCCCACGGATGGAGCCCACCATGAACCCCGACACGCACGCCGCTCTGTACGGACCGGGCCGGCCGGCTCCGGCGCGCGCCGGGCGCACGGGCGAGACGGTGCTCGCGGTGCTGGCGGGGCTCGTGTGGGCGGTGGTACTGACCCTGCTCGCCTGGCCGGCGTTCGCCCTCCTCCTCACCGTGACCTGGCTGGCGGCCGAGGGGGAGCCGGTCGGCGGTCTGCTCCTGGCGGGCCTCGGCGTCCCGCTCGCCGCCGCCGCGTTCCTGGCCCTCCTCGCCCGTACGCCCGTCGTCCGGGGCCTGTCGGCGCCCGGCCGCTTCCTCACCCTCGGCGCCGTGGCCCTGCCGATCGCGGTCGGGATCCTCTGGCTCGCCCACACGGCGGGCTGAACGGTCAGCCCTTGCGCGGCTGGTTGAACCGCAGCATGTTCCCCGCCGGGTCGCGGAACGCGCAGTCGCGCACGCCGTACGGCTGGTCCATCGGCTCCTGGAGCACCTCACCGCCCGCGGCGCGGACCCGCTCGAAGGTGGCGTCGACGTCGTCGGTGCGGAAGATGACGCCGCGCAGCATGCCCTTGGCGAGGAGTTCGGCGGCGGCCTGCCGGTCGGCGGCGGGGGCGTTGGGGTCGGCGAGCGGCGGCTCCAGGACGATCTCGACGTCCGGCTGCGTGGGCGAGCCGACGGTGACCCAGCGCATCCCCTCGAAGGAGACGTCGTTGCGGACCTCCAGCCCCAGGGCGTCGCGGTAGAAGGCGAGCGCCTTGTCGTGGTCGTCGACGGCGATGAAGCACTGGGCGAGATCGATCGTGGTGGCCTGGGTGGCGTTGGTGTTCATGACGACGACGCTACGAGCCGGCCGCGCTTTCCGCTTCTCCGTTCCTGACCGGTTCGGCGGCGGCCTCCCGCGCGCTGCCCGCCGACGCCCGCGTCGGGCGGGTCAGATACATCGCCACGCACCCCGGGATCGCCGCCCCCGCCCCGTGGTCACGCGCCCGATAGGCGCTCGGGCTCTCCCCGACCAGCTCCGTGAACCGCGTGCTGAACGACCCCAGCGACGTACAGCCCACCGCGAAGCAGACCTCGGTCACGCTCAGGTCGCCGCGCCGCAGCAGCACCTTCGCCCGCTCGATGCGCCGGGTCATCAGGTAGCCGTACGGCGTCTCCCCGTACGCGGCCCGGAAGCTGCGCGAGAAGTGCCCGGGGGACATCAGCGCGGCCCGGGCCAGGGCCGGGACGTCCAGCGGCTCCGCGTAGTCGCGGTCCATCATGTCGCGGGCCCGGCGCAGCCGGGCCAGGTCGTCGAGCGTCGGCGTCACGCACCCACCCTGCCACGGGCGCGGGGGGAGCGGGCCGTGCACGAGCCGCGAGCGGGCCGCGGACGGGGCCGTGAGCGGGCCGCGGGCGGGGCCGTGAGCGGTCGCCGACGGGTTCGTCAGGAATCGAGAAGCACCGCCGCCCGCCCCCGCCTAGCCTGGCCCCAGAGGCCACGAGCAGGGAGAACCATGAGCAGGACGCACGCCGCCGACAGCCACGACATGATCCGCGTGCACGGCGCCCGCGAGAACAACCTCAAGGACGTCAGCATCGAGATCCCCAAGCGCCGGCTGACCGTCTTCACGGGCGTCTCCGGTTCGGGCAAGAGCTCCCTGGTCTTCGACACGATCGCCGCCGAGTCGCAGCGGCTGATCAACGAGACGTACAGCGCCTTCGTCCAGGGCTTCATGCCCACCCTCGCCCGCCCCGACGTCGACGTCCTCGACGGGCTGACGACCGCGATCACCGTCGACCAGCAGCGGATGGGCGGCGACCCGCGCTCCACGGTCGGCACCGCCACCGACGCCAACGCGATGCTGCGGATCCTCTTCAGCCGGCTCGGCACGCCGCACATCGGCGGCCCCAAGGCGTTCTCCTTCAACGTCGCCTCCCTCAGCGGCGCCGGCGCGGTCACCGTCGAGAAGGGCGGCCGGACCGTGAAGGAACGGCGCAGCTTCACCATCACCGGCGGCATGTGCCCGCGCTGCGAGGGCCGCGGCTCGGTCTCCGACATCGATCTGACCGCGCTGTACGACGACTCCAAGTCGCTCGCCGAGGGCGCGCTCACCATCCCCGGCTACACCATGGACGGCTGGTACGGCCGGATCTTCGCGGGCAGCGGCTTCTTCGACATGGACAAGCCGATCCGCCGCTACACCAAGCGCGAGCTGAACGACCTGCTCCACCGGGAGCCGACGAAGATCAAGGTCGAGGGCATCAACCTCACCTACGAGGGCCTGATCCCCAAGCTCCAGAAGTCGATGCTGTCGAAGGACATCGACTCCCTCCAGCCGCACGTCCGCGCCTTCGTGGAGCGCGCGGTCACCTTCGCCACCTGCCCCGACTGCGACGGCACCCGGCTCAACGAGGGCGCCCGCTCCTCGAAGATCGGCGAGGTGAGCATCGCGGACGCCTGCGCGATGCAGATCAGCGACCTGGCCGAGTGGGTGCGGGGCATCGGGGACCCGTCCGTCGCGCCGCTGCTCGCGACGCTCCAGCAGACCCTCGACTCCTTCGTCGAGATCGGCCTCGGCTACCTCGCGCTCGACCGGCCGTCGGGCACGCTGTCCGGCGGCGAGGCGCAGCGCGTGAAGATGATCCGCCACCTCGGCTCCTCGCTCACCGACGTGACCTACGTCTTCGACGAGCCGACCACCGGCCTGCACCCGCATGACATCCAGCGGATGAACGACCTGCTGCTGCGGCTGCGCGACAAGGGCAACACGGTGCTCGTGGTGGAGCACAAGCCGGAGACCATCGCGATCGCCGACCACGTCGTCGACCTCGGCCCGGGCGCCGGTACGGCGGGCGGCAGCGTCTGCTTCGAGGGCACCGTCGCCGGGCTGCGCAGGAGCGGCACCGTCACCGGCCGGCACTTCGGCGACCGCGCCTCGCTGAAGAAGTCCGTGCGGGAGCCGAGCGGGGTCCTGGAGGTGCGCGGGGCGACGGCGAACAACCTGCGCGACGTCGACGTGGACATCCCGCTCGGCGTGCTCACCGTCGTCACCGGAGTGGCCGGCTCCGGCAAGAGCTCGCTGGTGCACGGCTCGATCCCGGCGGGCGCGGGCGTCGTCTCGGTCGACCAGGGCGCCATCCGCGGTTCGCGGCGCAGCAACCCGGCCACGTACACGGGGCTCCTGGAGCCGATCCGCAAGGCGTTCGCCAAGGCCAACGGGGTCAAGCCGGCCCTCTTCAGCGCCAATTCGGAGGGCGCCTGCCCCACCTGCAACGGCGCCGGGGTCGTCTACACCGACCTGGCGATGATGGCCGGGGTGGCCACCGTCTGCGAGGAGTGCGAGGGCAAGCGGTTCCAGGCGTCGGTGCTCGAATACCGCTTCGGCGGCCGGAACATCGCCGAGGTGCTGGCCATGCCGGTGAGTGAGGCGGAGCGTTTCTTCGGCGAGGGCGAGGCCCGCACCCCGGCCGCCCACCGCATCCTGGAGCGGCTCGCCGACGTCGGCCTCGGCTACCTCACGCTCGGCCAGCCGCTCACCACCCTCTCCGGCGGTGAGCGGCAGCGGCTGAAGCTGGCCACGCACATGGGCGAGAAGGGCGGCATCTACGTGCTCGACGAGCCGACCGCCGGTCTGCACCTGGCCGACGTGGAGCAGTTGCTCGGGCTGCTCGACCGGCTGGTGGACTCCGGCAAGTCGGTCATCGTGGTGGAGCACCACCAGGCGGTCATGGCGCACGCCGACTGGATCGTCGACCTGGGGCCCGGCGCCGGCCACGACGGCGGCCGGATCGTCTTCGAGGGCACCCCGGCCGATCTGGTCGCCGCCCGCTCCACCCTGACCGGCGAGCACCTCGCGGACTACGTCGGCGCCTGAGCCCGGTCCCGGTCCGCCCCCGCACCGGTCCCCGTCCCCGTGCCCGCCCGTACGCGGAAGGTGCGGCGGTACGTGTCCGGGGGCACCCCGACCGCACGGGCGAAGTGGCGGCGCAGTGTCGTGGCGGTCCCCATCCCGGTGGCCGCCGCGATGCGGTCGACGCCGTCGTCGGTGGTCTCCAGGAGCTCCTGGGCGCGGCGGATCCGCTGGGCGAGCAGCCAGCGCAGCGGGGTGGTGCCGGTGACGGCGCGGAAGTGGCGGGCGAGGTGACGGGAGCTCATCCCGGCCCGGCGGGCCAGGTCCTCCACGCTCAGCGGGCGGTCGAGCCGTTCCCACACCCACGGGAACAGCGCGTCGAGCGGGTGGTTGCCGGGCGCGGGGACCGGGGTGGTGACGAACTGGGCCTGGCCGCCGTCCCGGTGCGGCGGCACGACCAGCCGGCGGGCCACCGTGTTGGCGGCGGCCGAGCCGTGGTCGAGGCGGACCAGGTGCAGGCACAGGTCGAGGGCGGCGGCCTTGCCCGCGGAGGTGAGCACACTGCCCTCGTCCACGTAGAGCACGTCCGGGTCCACCGTCACCCGGGGGTGGCGGGCGGCCAGGACGTCGGTGTGGGCCCAGTGCGTGGTGGCCCGCCGCCCGTCGAGCAGCCCGGCGGCGGCGAGCACGAACGCGCCGGTGCAGAGCGAGGCGACCCGGGCGCCCGCCTCGTGCGCGGCGCGCACGGCGTCGACCAGCTCGGCGGGTGGGGCGACGTCGACGTCGGCCCAGCCGGGGACGACGACCGTACGGGCCCGGGGGAGCCGGTCAAGACCGTGGTCGGGTTCGAGCAGGAACCGTCCGGCGCGGACCGGTCCCGGACCGCAGACGGTGAGCTCGTAGTCCCGGGCGAACACCTCGTGGGCGATGGCGAGTTCGAAGTGGAGCATGCCGTCGGTGACGGCCAGGGCGAGGGAGGGGGTGACGGAGCGGGCGGCCCGGGAGTCCATGTCGGAAACTGTACGGGGTGCGTCGTTTCCGACTCTCACGGTGGGCGGGGGCCGGTGGCGAGACTGTTCGCATGACGAGCGAGCGGACAGCGGGGAAGGCCACCGGCAAGACCGTGGTGGTGTACGGCGCGTACGGGCACACGGGCCGTTTCGTGGTGGCGGAGCTGCGGGAGCGGGGCTTCGTGCCGGTGCTCTCGGGCCGGGACGAGCGGAAGCTGGAGGAGACGGCCGACGGGGCGGAGGTGCGCCCGGCCGCGGTCGACGACCCGGCGGCGCTCGACCGGGCGCTGGCGGGCGCGGCGGCCGTCGTCAACTGCGCGGGCCCGTCCGCGACGACGGCCGGGCCGGTGATCGAGGCGGCCCTGCGGGCGGGGATCCCGTACGTGGACGTGGCGGCCGAGATCGAGGCGAACGCGGACACCTTCGCGCTCTTCGGGGAGCGGGCCCGGGCCGCCGGGGTGCCGGTGGTGCCGGCGATGGCGTTCTACGGCGGCCTCGGCGACCTGCTCGCCACCGCCGCGACGGGCGACTGGACCGAGGCCGACGAGGTGCACGTCGCGTACGGCCTGGACAGCTGGCACCCGACGGCCGGGACGCGCGCCGCGGGGGCGGTCTCGCGCGAGCGGCGCGGCGGCCGGCGGCCGGTCCACACGGGCGGCCGGCTGAGTTACCGGGACGACGCGCCGCCGACGCTCCAGTGGGTGTTCCCGGCGCCGATGGGGCCGCGGACGGTGATCGGTGAATTCACGATGGCGGACGTGGTGACCGTGCCGAGCCATCTCGCCGTCCCCGAGGTGCGCACGTACATGACGACGGAGGCGGCCGGCGACCTGGCGGCCGCCGACACCCCGCCGCCGGCCCCGGCCGACGCGAGCGGGCGTTCCGACCAGACCTTCCTCGTCGACGTGCGGGTCCGCTCCGGGGCCGAGGAGCGGCGCGCGGTGGCGAGGGGCCGGGACATCTACGCGGTGACGGCCCCGCTGGCGGTGGAGGCCCTCGCCCGCCTCCTCTCCGGCCGCACGCGCACTCCGGGCGGCGGCGTCCACTCGGCCGGCGCCCTCTTCGACGCCGCGGACTTCCTGCGCGCGCTGGCCCCGCACGTGCAGGTGACCGTCACCGGGGCAGGATGGACGGATGCGGCTTGACGTACCCGAACTCGCGGCGCCCGGCGACCTCACCCTTCGCCCCTGGCGCCTGACGGACCTGCCCCTCGTCGCCGAGGCGGCGCGGGATCCGTACATCCCCCTGATCACGACGGTGCCCTCGCCCTACTCCGAGGCAGAGGGCGTCGCCTTCGTGGAGCGCCAGTGGTCCCGGGCGGCCACCGGCGCGGGCTACCCCTTCGTCATCGTCTCCGGTGCCGGCCGCCCGCTCGGCACCGTCGGCCTCTGGGTCCGTGACCTCCCGCAGGGCCGCGCCTCCCTCGGCTACTGGCTGGCCGCCTCGGCCCGCGGCCACGGCGCCGCCTCCCGCGCCCTCACCGCCGTCACCGCCTGGGCCCTGGACGAGCTGCGCGTACCCCGCCTCGAACTCCACGTCGAACCCTGGAACACCGCCTCCCTCCGCACCGCCGAGAGCGCCGGCTTCCGCCGCGAGGGTCTGCTGCGCGGCTGGCAGGAGGTGGGCGGCGAGCGGCGGGACATGTACGTGTACGGGCTGCTCGCCGGCGACACGGACACGTAACAGAACTATTGCAAGCGCCTGCTTGCAATAGTTAGCACCGGCTGGCATGGTCGAGGCATGGCTTCACTCAACGTCGGCAATCTCGGCGACTACCTCCGCGAGCAGCGGCGCACCGCGCAGTTGTCCCTGCGGCAGCTCGCCGAGGCCGCGGGGGTGTCGAATCCGTATCTGAGTCAGATCGAGCGGGGGCTGCGCAAGCCCAGCGCCGAGGTGTTGCAGCAGGTCGCCAAGGCCCTGCGGATCTCCGCCGAGACGCTGTACGTGCGCGCCGGAATCCTCGACGAGAAGGAGCGGGAGGAGCTGGAGACGCGCGCCGTCATCCTGGCCGATCCCTCGATCAACGAGCGGCAGAAGCAGGTGCTGCTCCAGATCTACGACTCCTTCCGCAAGGAGAACGCCGCCGAGAACGCCGCCGGCACCGCCGCCGAGCAGGCGCATCCCACCGCCACTTAGGAGGACCACGACCATGGCCATCATCGACGAACTGCGTACCCCCCTCTACTTCGCGGCCGGCACCGCCGACCTCGCCGTGCAGCAGGCCAAGAAGGTGCCCGGCCTGATCGAGCAGATCGCCGCCGAGGCGCCCGCGCGCATCGAGGCCGTCAAGAAGACGGACCCGAAGGCGGTGCAGGAGAAGGCGCAGGCGAAGTTCGCCGAGCTGGTGGGCGGCCTCGACACCGATCTGAAGAAGCTGGGCGAGCAGGCCCAGGACCTGGCCCTGCGCGGGGTCGGCGTCGCCGCCGAGTACGCGGTCAAGGCGCGCGAGAAGTACGAGGAGCTCGCCGCGCACGGCGAGGAGGCCGTCCGGGCCTGGCGCGGCGAGGCCGCCGAGGAGATCACCGAGATCGCCATCGCCGTCGAGCCGGACCCGGAGCCGAAGGCCACGACCGAGAGCACGACCGGGACGACGGCACAGGCCGAGGGCGGGACCGAGGCGGACGAGGCCCCCAAGGCGCGCAGGACCACCACCCGCAAGACTCCGGCCAAGAAGACGGCCGTCGCCGACGGCGTCGAGAAGTAGGCGGGTCCGGGCACCAATCCCGGTGTCCGGAGCGTTGTAACGGGTACCTTGGCCGCGAGGCGCAACACCCACTCACCTAGGCGGTGCTCAGCATGTTGGCGAACGGCTTCGACTCGATCCTGTCCCTGGTGACCTTCCTGGTCTTCACCGGCTTCGCCATCGCCGCGTTCGCCTTCGCCGCCACGGCGCGCGAGGACGCCTACCGCGCCGCCGACAAGCAGACGAAGAAGTTCTGGCTGATCCTGCTCGGCGTCAACCTCCTGCTCAACCTGCTGCTGCCGATGCTGTTCCTGCAGATCGCCGGACTCATCGCGGCCATCGTCTTCATGGTCGACGTGCGGCCCGCGCTGCGGGAGGTCACGGGCGGCAGCGGCCGGCGCGGCGGCGGTTCCAGCAGCGACGGCCCGTACGGCCCGTACAACGGCGGCCGGTGACGGCGCAGGACCGAGCGGGCGACGAGCACGCGCGGGCGCCGCGCGCGGCGAGCGAGCAAGCGGGGCCCGGGGGCTAACCCCGGGCCCTGTCCCGTTCCAGGGCGAGGACGGCCACGTCGTCCGTCAGCTCCCCGCCGTTCAGCGACCGCACCTCCGTCACGGCCGCGTCCAGCAGCTCCTCGCCCCGCAGCCCCTGCGCCAGCTGCCGGTTGATCATCTCGACCATCCCGTCCTGGCCGAGCCGTGGCGAGCCCGGCCCCGCCGAGCGGCCCTCGATCAGGCCGTCGGTGTACATCAGCAGGCTCCAGGCCGGGCCCAGCTCGACCTGCCGGCGCGGCCAGCGGGCGCGCGGCAGCAGCCCGAGGGCAGGTCCGCCGTCCTCGTACGGCAGGAGCTGCGCGGCCCGGCCGTGCCGGGCGATCAGCGGGGAGGGGTGGCCGGCCAGGCACAGCCCGGCCCGGCGGCCGTCGGGCGCGATGTCGACCGTGCAGACGGTCGCGAAGATCTCGTCGCTCTCGCGTTCGTGCTCCAGGACCCGCTGGAGGGTGGAGAGCAGCTCGTCCCCGCACAGCCCCGCGAAGGTGAGCGCGCGCCACGCGATCCGCAGCTCCACGCCGAGCGCTGCCTCGTCGGGGCCGTGCCCGCAGACGTCGCCGATCATGGCGTGGACCGTGCCGTCGGGCGTGCGGACGGTGTCGTAGAAGTCGCCGCCGAGCAGGGCGCGGGACCTGCCGGGCCGGTAGCGGGCGGCGAACCGCAGGTCCGAGCCGTCCAGGAGCGGCGTCGGGAGCAGGCCGCGCTCCAGGCGGGCGTTCTCCTGGGCGCGCAGCCGGGACTCGGTGAGCTTGACCTGCACGGCGTCGGCGCGCTTGCGCTCGACCGCGTACCGGATGGCCCGGCTCAGCAGCCGCCCGTCGAGCTCCTCGCGGAAGAGATGGTCCTGGGCTCCGACCCGTACCGCCTCGGCCGCGAGTTCGGCGTCGGCGGACGCGGCGAGGGCGAGGACGGCGTGCCGGGGCGCGAGCCGCAGGATGTGCCGGAGCGGGGCGAGCGGGTCGTCCTCGGCGGTGCGGGGTGCGGGCAGCGCGAGGTCGACGAGCACGCAGTGCACGTCGTCGGTGAGGAGCCGCTCCGCCTCGGTGAGGTTGCGGGCGGTACGGATCCGGACCCGCGTACCGGCCGCGTCGAGCAGCTCGGGTACGGCGAGCGCGCCGGCCGGGTCGTCCTCGACCACGAGCAGAGTGAGATCGGTCGCGGCGCCGGTCGTGCCGGGTGTGCCGGTCGTGCCGGACGGCGCGGCAGAATCGATTCTCTGTCGCGGTACGGGTACGGACATCGGTGTGGTCTTCCTTCCCTCCCCCCGAGGGCCGGGGACCGACCATAGCGGTACCGCCCACCGCTTTGGAATGGCGATCACCCTGTGAACCGCCATGGCGGTATGGCATATGCCACGGATGGGGAGGTAGCCGCCGCCCGGACGGCCTCAGAACGGCCTCGGGGCGGCAATTGCCGGGCGCCGGGAGGGCTCCGAGAGGATGAGGAACGTCACTCCGGGCGGCCGGTCCCCGCTCAGTCCGGCCGGACGACGCCCAGGATCTCCATGGAGCCCGCGCCCGCGAGCGTGACGTTCCGTCCGGGGCGCGGCGCGTGCACCATCATCCCGTCGCCCACGTACATCCCGATGTGGCTCGCGTCCTTGTAGTAGACGATCAGGTCGCCGGGCCGCATGTCCCTGACGTCCACGCGCGGCAGCAGCCGCCACTGCTCCTGCGAGGTGCGCGGGATGTCACGGCCGGCGTTGCCCCACGCGGTCTGGGTGAGCCCCGAGCAGTCGTACGAGCCCGGGCCCTCGGCCCCCCACACGTACGGCTTGCCGATCTGCGCCGTCGCGAACTCCACGGCCCGCCTGCCCGCCGCGGTCGCGTTCGCGCTCCCGCCCTTGAGGACGCCGGTGCCGAGCCAGGCGTTCTGCGCGCGGGAGCGTTCCTGCTCCTCCATGCGCAGCAGCCGTGCCCGCTCCTCGGCGGCGAGCTGGGACTCCAGCTTCTTCGCCGCCTCGATCTTGTCGTTGATCTCCTTCTTGGCCCGGGCCTGCTTGACCCGGTTGGCCTCCAGCTTCGTCCAGTTGAGGCTGGCCTCGTTCGCGTACGCGGTCAACTCGGCCTGCGTGCGGTTCATCTCGCCGAGCAGGTCCTTGGTGGCCTTGTGGCCCTCCTTGAGGCGGCCCGCGTTGTCGAGGAAGAGCTGGGGGTCGTCGGTGAGGACGAACTGGGCGCCGTCGGGCAGTCCGCCGTTGCGGTACTGGGCGCGGGCGGCGGCGCCCGCGCGCGACTTGAGGTCCTCGATCCGCTCCCGGCCGGCCACGATCATCCGGGCCAGCTTCACGATCTCCTCGGACTGCTCCTCGGCCTTCTCCTCGGCGAGGTTGTACGCGTCGGTGGCGGCCGCGGCCTGGCGGTAGAGGCCGTCGATCTCCTTGCGGACCTCTTCGAGGGTCTTCTTCGGCTGCTGGGGCGGCGGGGGGAGGGGGGCCGCGGCGGCCGGGAGCGTGAGGGCCGGGGAGACGAGCACCGTCAGGGCGCACACCACGGTGATCGCGGCGGCGATGGCACGGCGGCGTCGGTTCACAGGCTCCCCCTCAAGTGACCCATATCTGATTTACCGTCAGTAACTTGGTCGTGACCTTGGTGATAGTGCCATGTGCGGCGGGAAAACGACAGGGGAAAGCGGGTCCTGTCGGGTCACATCCCCCCACGGGGACGAGCGTTGCGCCCCTCGCGTTCCCCATCCGGAGGAAATTCGGGGGAAGTTCGGCGATTCCGCTTCCGGGCGGCTCGCGGGCGGGTCCGGTGCGACTCGCGGGCGAGGACCCGCACGGGTCAGGCGCGGGGGGCCAGTGCCTCCCACCGGACCGTCAGCTCGCCCTGCCGCCAGCGCCGCGGTCCGTCCGTCAGCGGCCAGTCCGCCGCGAGGTCGCGCGCGGTGCGGATCCAGCGCTGCCGGGCGCCCAGCGAGGCGAACGGGGCCGCGGCCGCCCACGCCCGGTCGAAGTCCCGCAGGAAGGCGTGCACGGGCTCGCCCGGCACGTTCCGGTGGATCAGGGCCTTCGGCAGCCGCTCGGCGAGGTCGGAGGGCCGGTCGAGCGAGCCGAGCCGGGTCGCGAAGGTCACCGTCCGCGGCCCGGTCCGGTCCAGCGCCACCCACACGTGCCGCCGCCCGATCTCGTCACACGTCCCCTCGACCAGGAGACCGCCGGGCGCCAGCCGCCCGCACAGCCGCTCCCAGACGGCGGCGACCTGATCCTCGTCGTACTGGCGCAGCACGTTCGCCGCCCGGATCAGGGAGACCTCGCCGGGCACCGGAACCTCGAAGCCGCCGTGCCGGAAGGCCAGCCCCTCGCGCTCGTACGGCCGCGCGGCGGCGACCCGGGCCGGCTCGATCTCGATGCCGTAGAGGAGGGTGCGGGGGTCGGCGGTGCGGAGCCGGGCCAGGAGCTCCACCGCGGTCCAGGGCGCGGCGCCGTAGCCGAGGTCGACGGCCACCGGCGGCCCCGCGGACCGGCGCAGGGCCGGGCCGTGCACGGCGGCGATCCAGCGGTCCTGGCGGCGCAGTCGGTTCGGGTTGGTCGTCCCACGGGTGACGGTGCCCACGGGACGGGGGGTGGTGCGGGGGGCCATGGAACGAGCGTAAGGGGCGCCGGCGGGGGCCCCGGGCCCGCCGAGGGGCGGGCGACCCGCCGGATTCGTCGGTAATGACTTGGCAAAACGCCCCCGCCGACGGAAATGAAAGGGGCCATTCCGGTGTTGTGGCGCCTGGAGGAGGCCCGTACGCCCCCCTCTCCGCCATGCCCGACAGCGCCCGACAGCGGAAGGACCGCCGACGTGAGCCAGTACGTGTCCCGGTTCGCCGGCACCCTGGCGGCGACGCCACGGCTCCGGCTTCCCGGCCGGTCCCGCACTCCGCGCCGTGTCGCCATGCTCAGCGTCCACACCTCGCCCCTGCACCAGCCGGGAACCGGCGACGCCGGCGGCATGAACGTCTACATCGTGGAGCTGGCCAAGCGGCTCGCCGCGATCAACATCGAGGTGGAGATCTTCACCCGGGCCACCACCGGCGGCCTCTCCCCGGTCGTCGAGCTCGCGCCCGGCGTGCTCGTCCGGCACGTGGACGCAGGACCGTACGAGGGCCTCGCCAAGGAGGAGCTCCCCGCCCAGCTGTGCGCCTTCACGCACGGCGTGATGCGGGCCTGGGCGGGCCACCGGTCGGGGCACTACGACCTGGTCCACTCCCACTACTGGCTGTCCGGCCACGTCGGCTGGCTCGCCGCCGAGCGCTGGGGCGTCCCGCTCGTCCACACCATGCACACCATGGCCAAGGTCAAGAACGCCTCGCTCGCCGAGGGCGACACGCCCGAGCCCGCGGCCCGCGTGATCGGCGAGACGCAGATCGTCGCGGCGGCCGACCGGCTGATCGCCAACACCGCCGAGGAGGCCGACGAGCTCGCCCGCTTCTACGAGGCCGACCCCGCCAAGATCGCCGTCGTCCACCCGGGCGTGAACCTGGACCACTTCCGCCCCGCCGACGGCCGCGCCGCCGCCCGGGCCCGCCTCGGCCTGCCGCAGGACGCCTTCGTGCCCGCCTTCGCCGGCCGCATCCAGCCGCTGAAGGCCCCGGACATCCTGCTGCGGGCCGCGGCCCTGCTCCTGGAGCGCGACCCGTCGTTGCGCTCGCGCATGGTCGTGCCGGTGGTCGGCGGCCCGAGCGGCAGCGGCCTCGCCAAGCCCGAGGGTCTTCAGAAGCTCGCGGCCAGGCTCGGCATCTCCGACGTCGTCCGCTTCCACCCGCCGGTCGGACAGGACCGGCTCGCGGACTGGTTCCGGGCGGCCAGCGTCCTCGTCGTGCCCTCGTACAGCGAGTCCTTCGGCCTGGTCGCCATCGAGGCCCAGGCGGCCGGCACCCCGGTCGTCGCGGCCGCGGTCGGCGGGCTGCCCGTGGCCGTGCGCGACGACGTCACCGGCTTCCTGGTCCAGGGCCACGACCCGGCCGACTACGCCCGCGCGCTCGGCCGCTTCGTCGACGACCCCCGGCTCTCCGACCGGATGGGCGCGGCCGCCGCCCGGCACGCGGCGTCCTTCGGCTGGGACACGGCGGCGTCGGGGACGGCGGACGTGTACACCGCCGCGGTGCACGACCACCGGCTGCACGACCACCGGCTGCACGACCACCGCCGTCGCGTACGCTCGCACCATGGCTGAGGACGTGCGGCGGATCATCGAAGACACCTTCAAGGACGCCGAGCTGGAGTGGGAGTCCCCCGAGCCCGGCTCCTACGTGGTGAAGCTCCCGGGCACCCGCAAGCTCTTCACCACGCTGTCCCTGCGGGTGGGCCGCCACTCCCTCTCCCTCAACGCCTTCGTCGTCCGCCACCCGGACGAGAACGAGGCGGGCGTCCACCGCTGGCTGCTGGAGCGCAACCTCAAGCTCTACGGCGTGAGTTACGCGATCGACCAGCTCGGCGACATCTACCTGGCCGGCAAGCTGCCGCTGTCCGCCGTCACGCCGGAGGAGCTGGACCGGCTCCTCGGTTCCGTCCTGGAGGCGGCCGACGGCGACTTCAACACGCTCCTGGAGCTCGGTTTCGCGACGGCGATCCGCCGGGAGTACGCATGGCGGGTCTCGCGCGGCGAGTCGACGCGCAACCTGGACGCGTTCAAGAACCTGACGCGGAAAACCACCGACTGACGTCCGTCACCGACCTCTTCCCGCCTCTTCCCTGACGGGGCGGAGGAGTGCCATGCTCGCGCACAGCACAGATCTGAACACCATTCATATACGTGAAGGGCTCAGGTTCATGGCAGACGGCAGGCCCGGCATCGGGCGCACGCTCAGCAGAAGGCAGTTCGTCGGCGGCGCGGCCGCCGTGGTCGCGGCCACCACCGCCACCGGCTTCACGTCCGCGCCCCGCACCCCGTACGCCTCCCTCTGGGAGGAGTACCTGGACGCCCCCTACACCCACCCCCAGATCCCCTACGTGGGCTCCGCCGGCGCCCACCGCGGCGCCAGCCGCCTCCCTGGGCCGCGCGTCGTCGCGAACGCCCTCGCCCACGGCGCCGACCCCGACGGCTCGGCCGACTCCGCCCCCGCCGTCAACCGCGCCCTCGCGGAGGCGGGGGAGCGGGGCGGCGGCACGGTCCTGCTCCCGCCCGGCACGTACCGCATCGACGACTACCTGCGCATCGGCCACAGCGGCGTCGTCCTGCGCGGCGCGGGCTCCGGCCGCACGACCCTGCGCGCCACCCGCAGCCTGACCGAGCTCATCGGCCCCTACGGGTCCCGCTACGGCGGCGACAAGTCGGCCTGGTCCTGGGCCGGCGGCCTGATCTGGCTCTCCCCGCGCGCCCGCCACGCCTCCCTCGTCGCCGCGATCCGGGCACGCGCCTGGCCCTTCGAGGGCTGGACCGGCAACCGGCGCGACGAGTGGACCACCCTCACCACCCTCCGCCCGGCCCGCCGCGGCGACCACACCGTCACCGTCGACGACCCCACGGGCCTGCGCCCCGGCCGGCTCGTCCTGCTCCGGCTCGCCGACGACGCCGGGCACACCCTCCTGGAGCACATGGCCGGCGGCGGCCCCGGGCCCGAGGCGTACGCCTGGGACGACAAGACCAAGCTCACCTCGTACGTCCCCTACGAGTGGCCCGTACGGATCACCCGGGTCGAGGGGCGGCGCGTCCGCCTCGAACGCCCGCTCCCGCTCGACGTCCGCCCCGAGTGGGACCCCCGACTCGTCTCGGGGGTCACCCCGCTGACCGGCTCGGGGGTGGTCGGCCTCACCCTGGAGGCGCCCCAGCTCCCGCAGGCCCCGCACCTGCTCGACCGCGGCTACAACGGCGTCACCTTCCAGTGTGCCTACGACTGCTGGGCCGAGGACGTGGTGGTCCGCCACGCCGACAACGGCTTCGGCCTCGTCGCCTCCTCCGCCTGCACCCTGCGCCGCACCCGGGTCGAGGGGCGCGGCTCGCACCACCCGTACTTCTGTCGGGAAGGCGCGCACGACAACCTCGTCGAGGACTTCCGCGTCGCCGCCCGTACCGTCCCCGCCCCGGCCGGCACCCAGCTCCACGGCATCAACGTCGAGGGCCTGTCCAGCCACAACGTCTGGTCGCGCGGGGTGATGGAGACGGGCACCTTCGACACCCACCGGGGGATGCCCTTCGCCAACGTCCGCACCGCGATCACCGTCGAGAACGACGGCCGTCACGGCGGCGACGCCTCGGCCGGCCCGCTCTACGGGGCCCGGTTCACCCACTGGAACGTGACGGTGACCAACGGCCGGGCGGGGCTGGTGAAGCTGGACGCGGTCGCCCCGTACAGCGCGACCGTGGGCATCAGCGAGGTGCGGGAGTTCGACCAGATCGACGTACCGGACTTCGCGGGCGAACTCCACGCCCGCCTGGAGGCGTACGGCGCGCCCGGCGCCGTACGCCCCGCCAACCTGTACGAGGCACAGCGCCGGTTCAGGAGGAGCTGACGGGATCGGCGGCGGGCGCCGGGGGCGTCACGGCCTTGGCCGGCACGGCCGGCGCGGGCGCCGGGGCCGGTTCCTGAGGAGCGGCCGGGGCCGGGGCGGCGAGGGTCGGTTCCTGAGGAGCGGCCGGGGCCGTGGCCGGGGCGGCGGTGGGGGCCGGGGCCGGGACGTCCTCCTCGGCGTCGGCGAGGGCGGACCGCAGCCGGGTCTGGTAGCCGAGGGCGGCGACGGCGCCGATGACCCCGCAGGCGATCCACAGGACGTCCGGCCCGGGCCCGTCCACGACCCAGCCCGCCAGGATCGGGGCGACGAAACCGGCCACCGCCCACGACATCCCCATCACGCCCTGGTAGCGGCCCCGGGCGTGCTCGGGCGCGAGCCGCGCGGTGGCGGCGGCGTTGGTGGGCACGTGGACCATCTCGCCGATCGTCCAGACGACGACGGTCGCGGCGAAGGCGACGGAGCTGCCGGCCAGCGCGGTGGCACCCGTGCCGACGGCGAAGAGGAGCGAGGAGACGGTCAGCAGCATCACCGGGGAGCGCTTGTCCGTGACCTTGTTGACGAGCAGCTGGAAGCCGACGATCACGATGCCGTTGACGGCGATGACGACACCGTAGGCGGAGGGGTCGAGCCCCTCGCCGGTCATGGTGAGCGGCAGGCCGATCCAGGGCGCGGTGAAGACGAGGCAGACGAGCAGGTTCAGCGTCACCAGGGTGCGGAAGGGCGCGTCGCGCAGGACGGTGAGGACGCTCACCTTGGCCTCGGCGACAGGCTCGCCGGTGGTGCGGTCCTTCTTCGCCTCCGGTCGGGTCTCGGGCAGGCGGAGGAAGACGATCAGGGCGCACAGCGCGGTGGCGGCGGCGTCCACGACGAAGAGGGTGCGGTAGCCGAGGACGATCGCGGCACCGCCGCCGATGGCGGCGATGGCGAAACCGAGGTTGAGGGCCCAGTAGTTGAGGGCGTAGGCGCGGCGCACCTCGTGGGCCGGGACGAGGTCGGCGATGGTGGCGTTGATGGAGGGCCGCACGGCCTGCATGGCGGCGCCCATGAGGAGGACGACGAGGGCGACGCTCCAGGCGCTGGTGACCACGGCGAGCAGCAGGGCGCAGCTGGCCGCGGCCAGGTGCATGGTGACCATGGTGGGGCGGCGGCCCCAGCGGTCGGTGAGCATGCCGCCGAGCGGTGAGCCCGCCACGCCGCCGAGGCCGTGGAGGGCGACGACGAGTCCGGCGAACCAGGCCGAGTGGCCGAGCTCCTGGGTGAGGTAGAGGGACAGGAAGGTCAGGACGAAGGCGCCGGTGCGGTTGACCAGGGTCGACAGCCAGAGCCACCAGAAGCCCCCGGGAAGCCCCGAGACCGTGGCGCGTGCTGATCGCCTGAGCGAGTCGATGGACATGTGTGGCCGGCCCCCTGGTGCGTGTAAGTCCCTCGTACGGCTCTCGTAACTTACGGATCTCATAGGCCGGACGCCAGTGAATTGACGGTGCGCGTCAATCGTCGACCGTCGTCTAGGCTCGGACGCATGGCCGACGCACCGTACAAGCTGATCCTCCTCCGCCACGGCGAGAGCGAGTGGAACGAGAAGAACCTGTTCACCGGCTGGGTGGACGTCAACCTCACCCCGAAGGGCGAGAAGGAGGCGGCGCGCGGCGGTGAGCTGCTGACGGAAGCCGGTCTGCTCCCCGACGTGGTCCACACCTCCCTCCAGAAGCGCGCCATCCGCACGGCGCAGCTCGCCCTCGAGGCCGCCGACCGCCACTGGATCCCGGTCCACCGCTCCTGGCGCCTGAACGAGCGCCACTACGGCGCGCTGCAGGGCAAGGACAAGGCGCAGACCCTGGCCGAGTTCGGCGAGGAGCAGTTCATGCTCTGGCGCCGCTCGTACGACACCCCGCCGCCGCCGCTCGCCGACGACAACGAGTTCTCCCAGGCCCACGACGCCCGCTACGCGACGATCCCGCCGGAGCTGCGCCCGCAGACCGAGTGCCTGAAGGACGTCGTCGAGCGGATGCTCCCCTACTGGTACGACGGCATCGTCCCCGACCTCCTGGCCGGCCGCACGGTCCTGGTCGCCGCCCACGGCAACAGCCTGCGCGCCCTGGTCAAGCACCTCGACGGCATCTCGGACGCCGACATCGCGGGCCTCAACATCCCGACCGGCATCCCCCTCGCGTACGAGCTCGACGAGAACTTCAAGCCGCTGAAGCCCGGCGGCACCTACCTCGACCCGGAGGCCGCGGCGGCGGCCATCGAGGCCGTGAAGAACCAGGGCAAGAAGAAGTAGCCCGCACGATCGAGTCCGCACGATCAGCCCCCTGCCGGCAGGTTCTCCGTCGGTAGGGGGCCGATGTGTTCCGGGGGCCGTCGGCACACGCCCGGAGGGGCAGCGAGGTGATCGTGAAGTCCTGAGATCGCAGGGAAGCGAGGGCCACGCACGCTGTTCCGCCGGCGGCAGAACACCGACCGGACGGGACTGGCCGATCACTACAGTCCCGTCTCATGACGACCATCACGACGATCACGACGCGTACGGTCGAGTACCCGGCGGACGGTCTGACCATGAGCGGCCACCTCGCGCTCCCGGCCGGGACCGACCGCCGGCCCGCGGTGCTGCTCGGTCCCGAGGGCACGGGACTCAGCGACGTCGAGCGCCGCCGGGCCGATGCCCTCGCGGAGCTCGGATACGTGACGCTGGCCTTCGACCTGCACGGCGGGCGCTATCTGAGCGACCCCGAGGAGATGCGGGCCCGCTGCCTGCCGCTGCTCGCCGACCCCGACCGGTTGCGGGGCATCGGCCACGCGGCGCTCGACGTGCTGCGCGCCGAACCGCGCACCGACCCCGACCGGATCGCCGCCGTCGGCTACGGCACCGGGGGCATCATCGGGCTGGAACTCGGCCGCGACGGCGTCGACCTGCACGCGATCGGCACGCTCAACGGACTGACCACGGGCCGGCCGGGCGAGACGGCGCGCATCCGCTGCCCGGTGTGGGCCGGCGTCGGATCGGAAGACCCGATCATGTCGCCCGCGCAACGGGAGGCGTTCATCGCCGACATGCAGGCCGCGGGCGTCGACTGGCGCCTCGTGGTCTACGGCGGAGCCCTGCACGCCTTCCACCACCCGACGGTCGACCACCCCACCGTCCCCGGCGTCGGCTACCACCCCCAGCACGCGGAACGGGCCTGGCGCGACGTCGTGGACCTGCTGGCCGAGTGCCTGCCGGTGGCGGAGGGTCCGGGGGCATGACCCGGGTTGGCAGCCCGGCGCCAGGTGTGGACCGTGCCGGGACCCGGCGGTCCCCTCCCCTCAAGCCCGCAGGGCGACATGAGGGCGGGCGCTCGACCGCGGAGACGCGTTCAGCGTGAAGTATTCGACGGACTCGTCGTCGGCCATCCCGCCCACCCTTCTCAGCGACCAGGAGTGTGGGTACCCCGGGAAGACGGCGGCCACGGGAAACCTGGGCATACGATGCGCGGATGTCTTCAGAAGATCAGGGAGTCGTCTGGTCCCTCCAGGGGTTCAGCAAGGCGGACGAATTCCTGCGCACCGAGTTCCCGATCAGCCGCGAGCAGATTCGGCAGCTCCGGGAAGTGATCAAGCCGGATCCGGACGACCCCTGGATGTACCTCTGCTACGACGTGCCCCTTGAGGCGTGGCCCGCGGTGGACGCCATCCTGCACTGCGGTCCGCCGGATCCCGGGCTCGACTACCAGACGGGTGCCTACGCGGCCGAGTGACCGGGCCCGGCTCGTACGGACGGCGGAGAAGGCTTCCGGCCGTGGCTCGCCGCGCCAGGGGAGGGGCGGGAGCGGCGGAGGGGCCGGGCCTGGGCGCTCACGTGTCCTCGGTGCCCCGCAGGTCCCGGCGCATCAGGACCTCGTCGCGCGTGTCGTGCGGGGTGAGGCGCAGGGCGGCGGGCCAGCGGCCGGACTCCCGCCAGCCGAGGGCGGCGTAGAAGGTCTCCAGGCCCTCGCCGCCCCGGGCGGCGAGGCGCAGGTGATCGAGGGAGAGCTCGTCGCGGGCCACGCGGTGCAGTTCGCGCATCAGGGCCGTGCCGACGCCCCGGCCGCGGAAGTCCGGGTGGGTCTGGAGGTGGTGGACGGAGCCCCAGTGGGCGACGAGCGGGTTCGGGTCGCGGCCCAGCACGACCCAGCCGGCGAGCCGCCCGCCGGCCGTCGCCGTGATCAGCCGGTGGCGATCCGGGCCGAGCCGGTCGACCAGGGCGTCGAGCACCGGAGCGACCTCCGCCTCGCCGACCGGCGGAAACGGAAAACCGGCGGCTCCGCCCGCGTTGGTGACCGCGATCCAGCAGTCGATCAGGCATCGGCGGAGCGCGGGGGACACGTCGCCGGGTGAGCTGGCGTGGGCGAGTGCGGTGATCACCCACCCATCCTGCTCCAAGGGCCGGGAGGACCTCGACGGGGCCTTCTGAGGGACCCTCAACGCCCTGGCCCTCCACCTCCGCACCGTATTTCCCGCGCGCCCCCGCCCGGACACCCTCTACCATGCGCGCCATGGCACCACATCTGGAACCGGTCACCCCGGACAACATCGACGCCGCGCTCGCCCTGCGGGTCCACCCCCACCAGGAGAAGAACGTCGCGCCCGTCGTCCGCTCCCTCGCCGAGGCGTACGCGTTCGCTGAGCGCGCCTGGCCGCGGCTGATCTTCGACGGTGACCGGCTCGTCGGCTTCCTGATGGCCTTCGTCGACATCCCGTGGGACCCGGAGAAGGACCCGGACGACCGGCGCAGCGGCCTGTGGCGGCTGAACATCGGGGCCGAGCACCAGGGCCAGGGCTACGGGCGGTTCGCCGTCGACGCCGTGCGCGAGGAGCTGCGGCGGCGCGGGGCGAGCGAGATGTACGTGAGCTGGGAGCCGGGCGAGCACGGGCCCGGCGCCTTCTACGAGGGCCTCGGATTCCGCCCGACCGGCGAGACCACCGGCCGGCAGACCGTCGGGGTCCTCGGCCTCGCGCACCCGTAGGTCACGGGACGGGTGCGCGGGCCCCGCGCGTAGGCAGGGCCCGCGCACCGCATGCCCTGCCTACGAGGAGCAGCCCCCGCACTGGCACGGCGCGCCCGACTGACAGCCGCAGCCGCAGCCGGAGCCGCACCCGCAGGCGCCGAGGACGGGCAGGAACTCCGCGTCGCGCGGGCGCACGGTCTCCTGCTGGGGATCGGTGATCGGAGCGGATTCGGCCATGGGTCCCTCCCTGAGAGGCGTACCTCGCCTCCCCCCATTGGATGCCCCGACCCCGGGGCGCATCAACGGCGCACTGTTGTGCGAACGGCGGCCCGAAGCCGCCCTCGCGCCCGGCCCCCCCCGGTCCGCGTCCAGCCGTCCCGCCCGGCACCCCGGGTCCGCGTCCCGCCTGGTGCCGTTCCTCCGCGGACGCGTCCCGCCCGGTGCCGTTCTTCCGCGTCCGCGTCCCGCCCTACGCCCCCTCGACCGGCGCCTCCGCCGGCTGCAGTTCGTCCGCGTGCTCGCCCGTCACCAGGTAGACCACGCGCTTGGCCACCGACACCGCGTGGTCCGCGAACCGCTCGTAGTAGCGCCCCAGCAGCGTCACGTCGACGGCCGTCTCGATGCCGTGCTTCCAGCGGTCGTCCATCAGGTGCTTGAACAGCGTGCGGTGCAGCGTGTCCATCTCGTCGTCGTCCTGCTCCAGCTGGAGCGCCAGGTCGACGTCCTTGGTGATGATGACCTCCGCCGCCTTCGCCATCAGGCGCTGCGCCAGCTGCCCCATCTGCAGGATCGTGGCGTGCAGGTCGTTCGGCACGGCCCGGTCCGGGAAGCGCAGCCGGGCCAGCTTCGCGACATGCTGGGCCAGGTCGCCCGAGCGCTCCAGGTCGGCGCTCATCCGCAGCGAGGTGACCACGATCCTCAGGTCCGTCGCCACCGGCTGCTGCCGGGCCAGCAGCGCTATCGCCCGCGCCTCCAGGTCGTGCTGGAGGTCGTCGACCTTCTGGTCCGCGGCGATCACGCTCTCCGCGAGCTTCAGGTCGGCGTCGAGCATGGCCGTCGTGGCGCGCCCGATCGCCGACCCGACCAGGCGGGCCATCTCGACCAGGCCCTCGCCGATCGAGTCAAGTTCCTCGTGGTACGCGTCCCGCATCGGGTGTCCCTCTCTCCTGCGATCTCCTGCGACTACGTGCCTCTACGCGGCCGGTCGTCCTGCGCACTGCTCGGGAGCCGGTCCCGGGAAGGGGCCGGTACTCCCACGCTCCCACGTTCGGGCCCGTACGCGTCGGGCTCCACATCCACACGTGAACCGGCACCTTCCCCCAGGTGAACTCTGGGCGACTCACGCCGCAGTCTCCTCCAGGGCAAATGAACCACCCCCGTCCCCCCGGTGAACTCTGGGCGACGACTGTTCGAGGAGCCACTCGCACGGCTGGGAGAGTGTCAGCCGACCCGCATAACCTTGAGGGCATGGACGTGAACGCGGCGGTCGCCGCATTGGCCGCGATCGCCGGCGTGTGCACCGGCGTGATCGCCATGCTGGCGTTCCGCTGGAGCGAGCGCGACCAGGCGCGACCCACTCGTACCTCCCTGCACACCGACGCCGTGCTGCCGCCCGGTGTCGACACCGTGCTGTCCGTGCTGCGCTCCTCCGCGGTCGTCCTCGACGAGAGCGACTCGGTGGTCAAAGCCAGCTCGGCGGCGTATGCGCTCGGCCTGGTCCGGGGCGGGAAGCTGGCCGTCGAGCCCATGCTCAACATGGCCCGCGACACCCGCCGCGACGGCGAGATACGGCAGGTCGAGCTCGACCTGCCCCGCCGCGGCACCGGCCGTGGCGAAGCCCTCGCCGTCTCCGCGCGGGTCGCTCCGCTGGGCTCGCGCCTGGTGCTGCTGCTCGTCGAGGACCTGACCGAGGCCCGCCGCATCGAAGCGGTGCGGCGCGACTTCGTCGCCAACGTGAGCCACGAGCTCAAGACCCCCGTCGGCGCGCTGTCCCTGCTCTCCGAGGCCGTCATGGACGCCTCGGACGACCCCGAGGCGGTCACCCGCTTCGCGGGCCGGATGCAGATCGAGGCGACCCGCCTGACCAACCTCGTACAGGAGCTCATCGACCTCTCCCGGGTGCAGAACGACGACCCGCTGGAGGACTCCGAGCCGGTGCGGGTGGACGAGCTCGTCGCCGAGGCGATCGACCGCTCCCGGCACACCGCGACGACGAAGCAGATCACCATGGCCTCCGGCGGGACCTCGGACCTGTCCGTGTGGGGCAGCCGCGGACAGCTCGCCGCCGCGCTCGGCAACCTCGTCGAGAACGCCGTCAACTACTCCCCGGCCCACACCCGGGTCGGCATCGCCGCCCGCCGCGTCGCGGCGCCCGGAGGCGACATGATCGAGATAGCCGTGACCGACCAGGGCATCGGCATCCCCGACAAGGACAAGGAGCGCATCTTCGAGCGCTTCTACCGCGTCGACCCCGCCCGCTCCCGTGCCACCGGCGGTACGGGCCTGGGCCTGGCCATCGTGAAGCACGTGGCCGCCTCGCACGGCGGGGAGGTCACGGTGTGGAGCACCGAGGGCCAGGGGTCCACCTTCACCCTGCGGCTGCCCGAGGCGGGCGCCGTACGGGACCGCCGGTCCTCCGAGTCCGCCTCGCACACCCCTGATCTCATGACCGAACCGCTCCCCGCCCCGGAGGTCCTTCCGTGACCCGAGTGCTTGTCGTCGAGGATGAGGAATCCTTCAGCGACGCCCTGTCGTACATGCTCCGCAAGGAGGGCTTCGAGGTCGCCGTCGCGGCGACCGGGCCCGACGGCCTCGACGAGTTCGAGCGCAACGGAGCGGATCTCGTCCTCCTCGACCTGATGCTGCCGGGCCTGCCCGGTACGGAGGTCTGCCGCCAGCTGCGCGGCCGCTCGAACGTCCCGGTCATCATGGTGACCGCCAAGGACAGCGAGATCGACAAGGTCGTCGGCCTGGAAATAGGAGCCGACGACTACGTGACGAAGCCCTTCTCCTCTCGGGAGCTGGTCGCCCGCATCCGCGCGGTCCTGCGCCGCCGCGGCGAGCCGGAGGAGGTCACCCCGGCCGCCCTGGAGGCCGGCCCGGTCCGCATGGACGTCGACCGCCACGTGGTCACCGTCGCCGGCGGCAAGGTCGACCTCCCCCTGAAGGAGTTCGACCTCCTGGAGATGCTGCTGCGCAACGCGGGCCGCGTCCTGACCCGCATGCAGCTCATCGACCGCGTCTGGGGCGCGGACTACGTGGGCGACACCAAGACCCTCGACGTCCACGTGAAGCGCCTCCGCGCGAAGATCGAACCGGATCCCGGCGCGCCGCGCTATCTGGTGACGGTGCGGGGTCTGGGCTACAAGTTCGAGCCGTAGGCCGCGGCGCGGTGTCGGCAGGGGTCCGGGGCGCAGGCCCTCAGGGCCCCTGGATGTACGTGAAGGGCGCCCCCTCCTGGGAGGGGGCGCCCTTCACGTGTGCGCGACGGCTCAGTGGCCGGCCGAGTGGCTCGCCTCGCCCGTCGGCGTGGCCGTGGCCGTGGCCTCGGCGCCGTGGCCCGGCGTGGTGGCGCCGTGGCCCGGGGTCGCCGTGCCGGTCGGGGTGGCGGTGCCGGTCGGCGTGGCGGCCGGGGGCTTCGGGATCTCGGTGGGGCCGAAGTCCTTGAAGTAGCTGGTCGCCGGGACGACGAACGCGCTCAGCTGCACGTCGCCGGTCTTGCTCAGCTTGAAGACGATCTTCTGCGTGGCGCCGTTCTTCGCGGCCTCGCGGCCGTTCTCGATGGTGGCGGACGCGTTGCCCTTGCCGCCGATGACGACCGAGCCGCCGGCGGGGACGGTGACCGGGCCGGAGCCCTGGGCCGCCTTGAGCGTCACCTTGGCGGAGGTGCCCGGCAGGGTGACCGACTCCAGGGTCTGGGGGTCGCGGCCGTTGTTGAAGACGGTCGCGGAGACGACCGCGGGACCCTCCGCGCCCGCCTCGGGCTGGGTGATCACGAGGGCGTTCTGGATCTGGACGTCGTCCACCGTGACGGCGGCGTTGTCCGGCCGGACACCGAGCGTCTGTGCGTCGTTGCCCGCACCACAGGCGGACAGCGAGGCGATCGAGATCACGATGGCGGTGGCGGCGAGGGCGCCGCGTCGAAGGCTGCGGCTCACGGCGGCGGCAACTCCTAGGACGTACGGACGGGCTATGGACGGCTAAAGGTGTGTCAGCGCGCTTAGGTTACCGAGCCGCACTCTCCGTCCCGCACCCGACCCGCCCCCCGCGCACCCCCCGTGCCCTCCGCTCACCGTCGGGAACTCGTCGTCATGGCCGGATCACGACCCATTGGCCCGCCGTTCACATATCCGTCGTGATCAATTCGGCGCCCGGTCGCGCATTCCTCCGTCCGGGGCCTTCGGAAAAATCCGTCCGGTCGGCGGTGATCAATTCGAGAATCCGTCCGCACATCGCCCGTACGGGTGGTCGATCCTCGAACGGAGTACGTGAACCAGGCCACACCGAACCCGGCAAACCGGGGCATCGGCCCTCCTTCGCGCCCCTCCCGGCACCTGTAACGTGGGTGTTTCTCTGTGTCCACGCAGCCGCTCCCACCTGCGAATACCGCCTTCCACAAGCCTGTCGCAGCACGTCCGCGTCACTGTTGTCAAGCCCCGAGATACGCCCTGACCTGCGAAAACGCCATTCAGAAGAAGCCGTATCCGTGTTACCCTGGATAGCCACGGAAGGGGTACCTGTCACATGACGTTCAAGGTTGGCGACACCGTGGTCTATCCCCATCACGGGGCCGCGCTGATCGAGGCCATCGAAACTCGCCAGATCAAAGGCGTGGACAAGACCTACTTGGTGCTCAAGGTCGCGCAGGGTGACCTGACGGTTCGTGTGCCGGCGGACAATGCGGAGTTCGTCGGTGTTCGCGACGTGGTCGGTCAGGATGGACTGGACCGGGTCTTCGAGGTGCTGCGCGCACCGTACGCCGAGGAGCCCACGAACTGGTCTCGTCGCTACAAGGCAAATCTGGAGAAGCTCGCCTCCGGCGACGTCATCAAGGTCGCCGAAGTGGTGCGTGACCTGTGGCGCCGCGAGCGCGAGCGTGGTCTGTCCGCGGGCGAGAAGCGCATGCTCGCCAAGGCGCGCCAGATCCTGGTGAGCGAGCTGGCCCTCGCGGAGAACACCAACGAGGACAAGGCCGAGGCGCTTCTCGACGAGGTGCTCGCCTCCTGACGCCTGCAGTCCGAACCGTCTGACGCCTGGCGTCCATGCCAAGCCCAGCACATGCCGCGGTGCCCGTCGACGCGCTGTGAATCCCTGATTCCACAGTGCCGTCGCCGGGCACTGCGGCATGTTCGTCTCTCTTTTCCCCACCCCCTGACCTGCGGCTCTCGCACGGCGCCGCCACTCCCACGGCGACGCCTCTCGCATGGCGACGCCCCGACCGTCGTCACGGAAAGGGCCCGGTCGAGGCGTCTCAGCAAGCTTGCTGACGCCATACCCACCTCGTCCGCGGAAACAAACCTGCCGGAGTGCAACCGATGACAGACGAAGCGCGTCCTCCACGTACCGCCGTGGTGATCCCCGCGGCCGGCCGGGGCGTGCGCCTCGGCCCGGGCGCCCCCAAGGCGCTGCGCGCGCTGAACGGCACACCCATGCTCATCCACGCCGTCCGGGCGATGGCCGCCTCCCGCGCCGTCTCCCTCGTGGTCGTGGTCGCACCCCCCGACGGCGCCGCCGAGGTCAAGAACCTCCTCGACACCCACGCGCTGCCCGAACGGACCGACTACGTGGTCGTCCCCGGCGGCGCCACCCGCCAGGAGTCCGTCCACCTCGGCCTCCAGGCGCTGCCCGAGGACATCACCGCCGTCCTCGTCCACGACGCCGCCCGCCCCCTCGTGCCCGTCGACACCGTCGACGCCGTCATCGAGGCGGTACGCGACGGGGCCGTCGCCGTCGTCCCCGCGCTGCCCGTCGCCGACACCGTCAAGGAGGTCGAGCCGGCCGAGAAGCCCGGCGACCCCGAACAGGTCGTCGCCACCCCGGTCCGGGCCCGGCTGCGCGCCGTGCAGACCCCCCAGGGCTTCGACCGCGACACCCTCGTCAACGCCCACGCCACCGTCGCCCTCACCGGCGAGGGCGCCACCGACGACGCCGGCATGGTCGAGAAGCTCGGCGCGCCCGTCGCCGTGGTGCCCGGCCACGAGGAGGCGTTCAAGGTGACCCGCCCGCTCGACCTCGTCCTCGCCGAGGCCGTACTCGCCCGCAGGAGGGCCAACGATGGCTTCTGACCTCCCCCCGCTGCTGCCCCGCACGGGCATCGGCACCGACGTCCACGCCTTCGAGAAGGGCCGCGAGCTGTGGTGCGCCGGCCTCCTGTGGGACGGCGAGGAGTACGGGCTCGCCGGGCACTCCGACGGCGACGTCGCCGCCCACGCCGCCTGCGACGCGCTGTTCTCCGCCGCCGGCATCGGCGACCTCGGCGCCCACTTCGGCACCTCACGGCCCGAGTGGTCCGGCGCCTCCGGCGTCACCCTGCTCGCCGAGGCCGCCCGCATCGTCCGCGCCGAGGGCTACGAGATCGGCAACATCGCCGTCCAGGTCGTCGGCGTCCGCCCCAAGATCGGCAAGCGCCGCGACGAGGCCCAGAAGGCCCTCAGCGAGGCGGCCGGCGCCCCCGTCTCCGTCTCCGGCACCACCACCGACGGCCTCGGCCTCACCGGCCGCGCCGAGGGCCTGGCGGCGCTGGCGACGGCCCTGGTCTACCGGGTTCCGGCGCCCTGACGCCGCGGTGAGGGGGCCGGGGGCCGAGGGAGCGGGTTGGCCGACGGGCGGGCGCCCCGCGACCCGGCCCCGGTCCAGCGCCGAGCGCCTGCCCCGGTCCGCCGAGCGCCTGCCCCGGTCCGCCGAGCGCCTGCCCCGGCCCAGCGCCGAGCGCCTGCCCCGGCCGTGCGCCCGGCCCGTCGCGAGCCCGACCGGCCGCGCGCCCGACCGGCCGCGCGCCCGAGCGGGTCGCGCGGCCATCGCGGACACCGCGGCCGCCCCGGTGCCCCGGCGCCCCGGCGCCCCGGTGCCCCGGTGCCCCGGGCCTCGGCCGAGCCCCCTCCCCGCCCCGGGCCGCCCCGCGCCCGGCCGCCCCTCCGCCGAGTCCGCTCCCGGCCGCAGGACCCCGTCCGGCCCGAAAAAGTCGTGCCCCGACCGGGAATCGGTCGCAGCGCACTGTCCCCCGCCCACTACCCTGGTGCCGTGACCATTCGCCTGTACGACACCAGCGCCCGGCAGATCCGTGACTTCACCCCGATCAAGCCGGGCTGTGTCTCGATCTACCTCTGTGGCGCGACCGTGCAGGCCGCCCCGCACATCGGACACATCCGGTCGGGCCTGAACTTCGACATCATGCGCCGCTGGTTCGCGTACCGCGGCTACGACGTCACGTTCGTCCGCAACGTCACCGACATCGACGACAAGATCATCGCCAAGGCCGCCGACCAGGGCCGCCCCTGGTGGTCCATCGGCTACGAGAACGAGCGCGCCTTCAACGACGGCTACCGGGCCCTCGGCTGCCTGCCGCCGACCTACGAGCCGCGCGCCACCGGCCACGTCACCGAGATGGTCGAGATGATGCGCGGCCTCATCGAGCGCGGACACGCCTACGAGGCCGACGGCAGCGTCTACTTCGACGTGCGGTCCTTCCCCGGCTACCTGTCCCTGTCCAACCAGGACATCGACGACCTGCGCCAGCCCGACGAGGGCGTCTCCGGCAAGCGCGACCCGCGCGACTTCGCCATGTGGAAGTCGACCAAGCCGGGCGAGCCCGACTGGGAGACCCCGTGGGGCCGCGGCCGTCCCGGCTGGCACCTGGAGTGCTCGGCGATGGCCCACAAGTACCTGGGCTCCGCCTTCGACATCCACGGCGGCGGCCTCGACCTGATCTTCCCGCACCACGAGAACGAGATCGCCCAGGCCAAGGCGTTCGGCGACGACTTCGCCCAGTACTGGGTGCACAACGCCTGGGTCACCATGAGCGGCGAGAAGATGTCGAAGTCGCTCGGCAACAGCGTCCTCGTCTCCGAGATGGTGAAGAACTGGCGCCCCATCGTCCTGCGCTACTACCTCGGCACCCCGCACTACCGCTCGATGATCGAGTACAGCGAGGAGTCCCTGCGCGAGGCGGAGGCGGCCTTCGCCCGCATCGAGGGCTTCGTCCAGCGCGCCACCGAGAAGGCCGGGTCGCCCGTCGCCCCCGCCGCCGAGGTGCCGCCGGCCTTCGCCGAGGCCATGGACGACGACCTGGGCGTGCCGCACGCGCTGGCGATCATCCACACCACCGTCCGGCAGGGCAACAGCGCCCTTGCCGCCGACGACAAGGACGAGGCCATCGCCCGCCTCGCCGAGGTCCGCGCCATGCTGGGCGTCCTCGGCCTCGACCCGCTCGACCCCCAGTGGGCCGAGGAGAGCGACCGCGGCGAGGAACTCCACGGCGTCGTCGACACCCTCGTACGGCTCGTCCTCGAGCAGCGCGAGTCCGCCCGCGAGCGCAAGGACTGGGCGACCGCCGACGCCATCCGCGACCAGCTCACCCGGTCCGGCCTCGCCATCGAGGACGGCCCCGACGGCCCCCGCTGGACGCTGGGCAACCGCTAGACCGCTGTGGAATGTGCCGTCCGGGGCCCCGGGCGGCACACTTCACTTACAGGCTTCACTCAGAGGCTCACGGGCTTCGCTTACGCAGTAGAGGAAACAGGTAGTCATGGCCGGGAACAGCCAGCGCAGGAACCGCCGCACGTCCAACAAGAAGGGCGCGACGGTCGGCAGCGGTGGCAAGCGGCGCCGCTCCCTCGAGGGCAAGGGCCCGACCCCGCCCGCGTCCGCCCGTAAGGGGCACGTCAAGAACCGCCTCGCCAACGCCAAGGCCAAGCAGGCCCAGCGCCGCCCCGTGGCCCGCCGCGGCGGCAAGGGCCAGTCGGAGATGGTCGTCGGCCGCAACCCGGTCTTCGAGGCGCTGCGCGACGGCGTGCCCGCCACCACGCTCTACGTCCAGCAGTTCATCGACAACGACGAGCGCGTGCGCGAGGCCCTGAGCCTGGCCACCGGCCGCGGCAACATCAACATCATGGAGGCGCCGCGCCCCGAGCTGGACCGGATGACGAACGGCCTCAACCACCAGGGCCTCGTCCTCCAGGTGCCGCCCTACGAGTACGCGCACCCCGAGGACCTCGCCGAGGCGGCCTTCGACGACCACGAGGACCCGCTGATCGTCGCCCTCGACGGCGTCACCGACCCGCGCAACCTCGGCGCCGTCGTCCGTTCCGTCTCGGCCTTCGGCGGCCACGGCGTGGTCGTGCCCGAGCGGCGCGCCGCCGGCATGACCGCCGGTGCCTGGAAGACCTCGGCCGGCACCGCCGCCCGTACGCCGGTGGCCCGGGCCACCAACCTGACCCGGTGCCTTGAGCAGTACCAGAAGGCGGGCCTGACCGTCGTCGGCCTCTCCGCCGACGGCGACACCGAGGTCCACGAGCTGGAGGCGCTGGCCGGTCCGGTCGTCATCGTGGTCGGCTCCGAGGGCAAGGGCCTGTCCCGCCTGGTCGGCGAGACCTGCGACTTCCTGGTCCGCATCCCGATGCCGGGCGGCGCCGAGTCGCTGAACGCCGGTGTCGCCGCCGGTGTCGTGCTCTACGAGGCGGCCCGCCGCCGCATGGCCTGACCCGGTCCCGTCCGGTGGGTCGGCCGCGTGGGCCGGCCCCGTCCCGTCCCCGGGGCGGCCGTAGGGCCTGACCCGGTCCCGTCCGGTGGGTCGGCCGCGTGGGCCGGCCCCGTCCCGTCCCCGGGGCGGCCGCACGGCCTGACCCGGTTCCCCCGGGTCGGTTCTCCCGGGTCAGCCGCATGGGCTGACCCGCTCTCCCCGTACGGGCTGACCCGGACGGGGGAGGCACCCCGGCGGTGATCTTGACGGGCCTCCGACATTTGGGGCCCGTCAAGGCAGTGTCCTAACCGCGCGTCACTCGGTTAGATGAGTGTGGACACCAGAACGCCCCGGCCGGGGTTCGACGATCAGCCCGCGCTGAGCATGGTCAAGGTGGATTCCGATCCCGCCCAGGTGATCGTGAACCACGCCAGCTTCCGTGTGCGGCTCGCGCCGGCCCAACAGCCGAAGTTCGCCGCGAACCCCCGGATCGCCGCCCTCGCGGGCGCCGCAGGTGTCGGTGCCGCCGCCGGTGCGGCCCGGAGCGGAGCGGCCCGCCGCAGGCCCGTCGTGTGGACCGGGAAGTCCTCTCCCGGCGCCACCGGCCTCCTCCAGGCCGTCCGCGAGTCGTCCGCCCCGGGCGTCGCCACCCTGGAGCCGACCACCCAGACCATCCCGCGCATCGACGACACCATGCCGACCCCGGTGGTGCCGGCCGCGCCGACCGCCCCCCTGCTGCCGCCGATGCGGCGCGCGGAGGGGGCGTACGACGACCTCTACGAGATCGAGCGCGAGCCCTACGACCAGGGGGCCGACCCGGACGACCGCTCCCCGCAGCGGCCCGGCGGCCCCTGGACCTCGGCCGCCGCCTCGGCGAGCGTCCGGCACGCCTACTACCCGGGCCGCCGCATGAACCTCGGGGTGGTGCTGCTGCCGCTGCGCGTCTTCCTCGGCTTCATCTCCATCTATGCGGGCATGGGCAAGCTCTGCGACCCCGTCTACTTCGACGGCGGCGAGCGCGGCTCCATGGTCAAGTGGCTCAACTCGCTGCACCCCTGGGCGCTCGCCGAGCCGCTGCGCGACTTCGCCCTCCAGCACCCGGTGGGCGCCGGACTCACCGTCGCCTTCCTCCAGGTCGTCGTCGGCGTCCTCACGGTCCTCGGCCTGTGGCAGCGGGTGGCGGCCGTGGTCGGCGCCCTGCTGTCGGCCGCGCTGATCCTCACCGTGAGCTGGAAGACCGTGCCGGTCTACGACGCGCCGGACATCATCTTCCTGGCCGCCTGGTCGCCGCTGATCATCGCGGGCGCCCCGGTGTACTCCATCGACGGCCGGCTCGCCGGCGAGGCGTGGCGGCGCCTCGGACCGCGCGCCGAGCTGTGGGACCTGCGCCGCCGCGTGCTGCGGCGCGGCACGGTCGTCGCGGCCGTGGTCGTCGGCCTCACGCTGCTGATCGGCTCGATGCTCGGCGGCGCGGTGCGGTCCACCGAGATGGTCACGGTGCCGGGACCGAACGACGACCCGGTCAACCACCTGCCGGGGCAGCCGCTGCCGAAGGAGCCGGGGGCGACCGGCCCGTCCCGCAAGGCCCCGAAGACCCCGAAGCCGTCGGCGACGACCGGGGCGAGCGGCGAGCGCGAGAAGGACGAGGAGAGCACGCCGAAGGAGTCCGCGCGGGAGACCCGGCGCAGCGAGCAGCGCAGCCCGAGCGCGACCAGCGGGACGCGCAGCCCGAGCCAGACCCGTACGACGGCTCCGTCCTCCTCCAGCTCCGACTCGACCTCGGGCGGCACGAGCGGGACGCCGACGAGCGGCAGCAGCAGCGGCGGCTCGACGGACGGCGGTTCGACCTCGGGCGGGGCACGCAACCCGATCGGCGGCCTGCTGGGCTGACCAGCGGGTGAGGGCCGGAGGGCCCCGGGCGTCCAGGCGGACCCCGGGGCCCTCCCTCGTCCCCTCCCTCGTCCCTCTTCCCGAGCTCCGGTCATCCGGTTCGAGCGCGGGTCCGCCTCGTGGCCGTCCCGGTCATGGCCCCAGGTCGTGGAAGAGAACCGGCCCGCTTCGACGTGGGCGGCCCGGAGTGGCGGGCGCCCGGCTTCCTCGCCGCCGCCAACCGCGTCGCCGCCCTGGTGTGACGGCGGGACGCGGGACGCGGGACGCGGGTCATGCGAAGGGGCGGCACCACCCGACCGGTGGTGCCGCCCCTTCGCCGTCTCCTCGACGGTCCTGGCCGCTCTGGCCGTCCCGGCGCGCCCCCTGGCCGCACCGGGCGGCGCCCGGCCGTCCGCGCGCCCTCCTGGCCGCACCTGGGGGCGGGGCGCTCGGCGGCGCCTGGTGGCGCCCGGCGCGGTGCCCGGCGGCTCTCCGCTCACTCAGGGCTGCGCGGCGAGCTCCTTCGCCGCCTCGGTGAGGTCCTTTGCGGTGTCGATGGCCCGCCAGTACGCCCCCTGCGGCAGCGGAAAGCCCGCGAGCCGCCGCTCCCGGGCGAGCCGGGGGAAGGTGGTGCGCTCGTGGTCGCCGAGGTCCGGCAGCAGATCGGTGAAGGCCGCGGAGAAGACGTACACGCCCGCGTTGATGAGGTACGGGGACGGCGGCGACTCGATGAAGTCGGTGATGTGGCCGAAGGCGTCGGTCTCGACGGCGCCCCACGGGATCCGCGGCCGGGCCAGCGCCAGGGTGGCGGCGGCGTCGCGCTCGGCATGGAAGTCGGCCATCTCCCGCAGCGAGAACCGGGTCCAGATGTCGCCGTTGGTGGCGTACCAGGGCTGCCCCGGCTCGGGCAGGTGCGCGGCCGCGTACTTCAGACCGCCGCCGCGCCCCAGCGGCTCCGACTCGACGACCGTGGTCACCTCGAGCGGCAGCTCGGCGGCGGCCAGCCACTCCTGGAGCACCTCCGCGAGATGACCGCAGGAGACGACGGCGTGCGTCACTCCCTCCGCGGCGAGCCAGGACAGCTGATGGCCGATGATCGGGGTCCCGGTGCCCGGGATCTCGACCATCGGCTTGGGGCGGTCGTCGGTGTACGGGCGCAGTCGCGAACCCTGGCCGCCCGCCAGGATCACGGCCTGCGTCGGGGAGGTATGCATACCGGGAACGATATGCGCTGTACGGCGGGCCTACCGGCGTGACGAGGGCCGGCTCAGCTCGCGTGCAGGACGCCGGTGGCGAAGGAGGTGTCGCAGACCGGACGCGAGTAGGACTGGGCGCGCGTCGGACCGTAGTGGCGGACGGCGGCGGCACCGAGCGCCTTCGCGATGGACATGCAGTGCTTGGCGAGCGACGGCCGGTTCTCCACCTCGCGCTGGAGGTGGGTGAGGGCCGTGCCGGGGTCCTTCTCCTGAAGCTCGGCGAGGAGCTGGTCGCGCAGAATATCCTGGGGCGCACGGGACTTGGCCCGGACCGAGACGTCCGTGGACGACGCGGTCAGCATCTGGGTCCCGGAGCTCTGGCCGGCCCACGGAACGGCGGACACCGCGAGCGTTCCCGAGAGCACCAGGACGACGGGCAGGACGAGGGCGAGAGAGCGGCCGATTCGGCGGGCAGTGTGGGTCACGCAGGCGAGCGTAGCGGGCCGTAGTGATATGGCGACATTTAGTCACTCTCGCGAGGGATGGTTCGAGGTGGCTTTTCGAATTCCGTGTTGACGCGGGGGAGCGGTCGTGGGCGCGAATGCCCAGTTCTGCCGGGGTTTTCGCCGACTCGGTGTTTCATGCCCCCTGTACGCGAACGGCCCCGCCCCCGCAAGCGGGAACGGAGCCGGACGGTGGGACGCGGTACGGGTCAGCCGGAGAGGCGCTCGCCGGTCGAGGTCGAGAAGACGTGGAGTTCGGCGGAGCGCGGGACGACGTGCAGCGTGGAGCCCTTGGCCGGGACCTCACGGCCGCCGACGCGGACCACGACGTCCTTGTCCTCGCCGCCGACGCGGGTGGAGCCGTAGACGAAGCCGTCGGAGCCCAGCTCCTCGACCACGTTCACGGTGACGGCGAGGCCGTCCTTGCTCGTCGGGCCCGACACGTCGAAGTGCTCGGGGCGGACGCCGACCGTGACGGTGGTGTCGCCCTTGGCGGACGCGGCGGCGATGGCCTCGCGGGAGACCGGGACGATGCTCGCGCCGAACTTCACGCCGCCGTCGGTGATCGGGACCTCGATCAGGTTCATGGCCGGGGAGCCGATGAAGCCGGCGACGAAGAGGTTGGCGGGCTTGTCGTACATGTTGCGCGGGGTGTCGACCTGCTGGAGCAGACCGTCCTTGAGGACCGCGACCCGGTCGCCCATGGTGAGCGCCTCGGTCTGGTCGTGCGTCACGTAGACGGTGGTGATGCCGAGGCGGCGCTGGAGGCTCGCGATCTGCGTACGGGTCGAGACGCGGAGCTTGGCGTCGAGGTTCGACAGCGGCTCGTCCATGAGGAAGACCTGCGGCTCACGCACGATGGCCCGGCCCATGGCGACACGCTGGCGCTGACCGCCGGAGAGCGCCTTCGGCTTGCGGTCCAGGTACTCGGTGAGGTCGAGGATCTTCGCGGCCTCCTCGACCTTGGCGCGGATCTCGCTCTTGTTGACGCCGGCGATCTTCAGGGCGAAGCCCATGTTGTCGGCGACGGTCATGTGCGGGTACAGCGCGTAGTTCTGGAACACCATGGCGATGTCCCGGTCCTTGGGCGGCAGGTGCGTGACGTCGCGGTCCCCGATGCGGATGGCACCGGAGGTGACGTCCTCCAGACCGGCCAGCATGCGCAGCGAGGTCGACTTGCCACAGCCGGAGGGGCCGACGAGAACGAGGAACTCGCCGTCGGCGATCTCGATCTCCAGCTCGTTGACGGAGGGCTTTTCGGCGCCGGGGTAGACCAGGGTCGCCTTGTCGTAGGTGACGGAAGCCATGGTGATGTGTCCCTTCACCGGCAGGAACGTGCCGGACGATCCGAGTAAAGGAAGGATGTGGTGTAGTCCACCTGGGTGAACTCCGGGTGACGCTACCCGGCGATGTCCGATCTGTCAGCAGGCGGAGGGGGAGAGATTTCCGACGGTCGCGCTCGGCGCAGGGGCCGAGCACCGCTCTTGTGGCCCTGCCGCACGCGCGGCGCTTCCTGCTTCACCGCCCACTGCCGATCCCGCACGGTCCTGAGGACCCCATCAGCACCGGTCTCACATGAGCTCCACAGGCTTCCGGCCGACGGCCCGTCGGTCCGTGACGCATGTCCTGCTAGGAGACGAGTGCGACCTCGGGCAGCTCGGAGGCCCTGATCAATGACGGCACCGGCCGTCCCGGCGGCAACGCCATCGCCACCAGCCGGTACAGGCACAGTCCCTCGTCCCGGAGGTTCACCGCCGCGTTCCGGTCGCGCCCGTGCACCGCACCGCACTCGCCGCAGGCCCACTCCCGTACCGAAACATCCAGCCGCGGCCCCTTCGTACGGCACGCCGAGCAGCGACGCGTCGACGGGAAGAACCGGTCCACCACCACCAGCGTCCGCCCGTACCACGCGCACTTGTAGCGCAACTGCCGCAGCAGCTCGCCCCAGGCCGCGTCCTTGATCGACTGGTTCAACTTCGCCTTGCGCCGCCGACCCTTGCCCCTCGCCGGGCGCATCAGATTCGCGATCGGAAGATCCTCCACCACGAGCACTTGGTTCTCGCGCACGAGGCGGGTGGTGAACTGATCCAGCAGATCCCTACGGACATCTCCGATACGGGCGTACAACCGCGCGATGCGCTCCCGCGCCTTTCCCCTGTTTCTCGAACCCGGTTTCTTCCGGTGCAGATCCCGCTGCCGGCGCGCCAGCTCCTCCCCGTATTTCTTCAGCAGGCGCGGATGCCCGAGCATCGCTCCGTCGTCCAGCGTCACCAACGCCGCCAGACCGAGATCGATCCCCACCGCCTTCGGCGCCGAACCACCCGGCCGGAACACGGGCGGCAACGGCTCGATCCGCTCCTCGACCAAGACCGAGAGGAAGAACCGACCGGCCCGGTCCCGCGTCACCGTCAACCGAACCGGAACCTGTCCCGACGGAAGCGGACGCGACCAGCGCACATCCAACGGAGCGGACTGCTTCGCCAGCGTCACCTGCCCCGTACCCGGCCGCTCAGGATCCTCGACCCACCGGAAGCCCGTCCGCACATATACCGCGCAATCGCGCGACCGTCCCCTCCTCTTCCGCACGGGATGGCGAGCCGACTTCCGAAAGAACCGCTGGAACGCCCCGTCCAGATGCCGCAACGCCTGCTGCAACACCGTCGACGACACCTCCCGCAACCACTCCCGCTTCCACCCCGTCAGTGCCCGACACGTCTCCGCGAACCCGACGGAGACTCGGTGCCGCTCCCAGGCGCCCGAACGGAGCGCCAGGCCCTCGTTGTAGACCCAGCGGCACGCGCCGAAGGTCTGGATCAGCTGCTCGACCTGTTCGGGGGAGGGGTAGAAGCGGTAGCGGTAGACCCGCTGGTGTGTGCCCGCCTCTTTCGTGCGGCGCTGCGTGGGGACCGCGTCCCGTCCTTGGTGCTTGCGGCGGTCGGCGATCGGCAGCGCGTCACGTTTCACGCGCTCGGCCTCGGCGCCGACGGCCCTGGCCGGCCCCTCCTGTGATCGTCTTGGCATGACCCCTCCCCGCCCTGCTGTCCGATAGTCGGAACGGCACTTCAGTCCGATCAACGAACGTGTGGACGGACGGTTACGGTGATCTCGAAGTTATTCATGGCGGTTCGCGCCGCTGTGTAGAGTGGTCGTGCTTCGCGCGCGAGAGCGTCGTGAGGCGTGCCTCCTTAGCTCAGTCCGGCCCAGAGCGATGTACTTGTAATACATAGGTCGTCGGTTCGAATCCGACAGGGGGCTCCACCGAACTCGTGTCCCGGACCTCTCAGGTCCGGGACACTTGTGCGTTACGGGGGTGTGTGCGCGAGGGGTGTTTTCCGGGGAGGGGTGCGGCGGATGGGCCGGCGTTCCAGTGGGTTGATCGGGGCTTGGGCCGAGGCGCAGCGGGTGGCGCAGCGGGAGCGCGAGGGGCAGTTGCAGGCGGTGGTGCGCCGGCAGCGGGAGGCCGAGCGGAGTCAGCGGTCGTACGAACGTGATGTGGCGCGGATGCAGCGCGAGCAGCGGGCGGAGTACCGGCGGCACCGGGACGCTGATGCGTTGCGGCGGACGCGGGAGCTGGACGAGCGGGTGGCGTTGCTGGAGGGGATGCTGAGCTCGGGCTGTCGGCAGGTGCCACTGGGCGTGGAGTCGTTGCGGCAGTCGGAGGAGATCGAGCCTTTTGCGCCGGGGCGGCTTGCGGAGCCGGTGGCGATGCCGGACCAGCGTCTTTACCGGCCGCGAGGGGCGGCCTGGACGGCGGCGGGGCGGGCGCAGGAGGAGCAGGAGGCTCGGGCGGCCTTCGAGCGGGACTGGTATGCGGCGCAGGCGGCCGAGGCGCGGCGGGTCGAGCAGTTGGCCGCGTATCGGCGGCAGTACGACGAGTGGGCTGCTGCGCGGCTTGCGGAGATCCGGGAGCACAACGGGGGGATCGCCGCGATGGTGGAGGCCCTGCGGGCCGGGGAGCCGGAGACGGTGGTGGAGTTCTTCTCGGCGGTTCTGTACGCGTCGGGGGCTTGGCCCGAGGGATTCCCGCGGGAGGTGTCGGCGGCGTACGACCGGGAGGCCCGGCGTCTGGTGCTCGACTGGGAGCTGCCGGGGTACGAGGTGGTGCCGGCGGCGAAGGGGATCAAGTACCTGCCGAGCACGGACCAGGAGAAGGAGGTCGCGCGGCCCGTCACGCAGCGGCGGGCTCTGTACCGGGATGTGCTGGCGCAGTGTGTGTTGCTGGCTCTCCGGGAGCTTTTCGTGGGGGATCGCTTCGGAGCCCTGGAGTCGGTGGCGCTGAACGGGTTCGTCGAGGGGGTGGATCCGGCGACCGGGGTGGCGGGCCGGGTCTGTGTCGCGTCGGTGGCGGTGGAGCGGTCGGTCTTCGAGCAGCTGAACCTGGAGCTGGTCAGCGCGGTGGACTGTATGACCGGTGCGCTGTCGGGGCGTCTGTCGGCGAAGCCGGACGAGCGGGTGGCCGTGCTGCCGCTGTTGTCGCCGGAGCGGGTGGGGTCGGAGGTGGTGTCGCACGGGGACGGTGAGGAGCCGGATCTGCTGGCGATGGATCCGATTGCCTTCGAGGGGCTGGTGGCCGAGTTGTTCCGGGCCCGTGGGCTGCAGGCGGTGACGACGCAGCGGTCGAACGACGGTGGGGTGGACGTCCGGGCGCTGGATCCGGATCCGATCAGTGGCGGGTCGATCGTCGTGCAGGTGAAGCGGTATCGGAACACGGTGCCGCCGAGCGCGGTGCGGGACCTGTTCGGGACGGTGCAGGACGCCGGGGCGAACAAGGGTGTCCTGGTGACGACGTCGAAGTTCGGCCCGGGGTCGTACACCTTCGCCAATGGCAAGCCGCTGACGCTGATCTCGGGGACGGAGCTGGTGGATCTGCTGCATCAGCACGGGCTTCGGGGGCGGCTCGGGACGGGGGCCGTGGAGCGGGTGGCCGTGGCCGAGGCGCCGGCCGAGCAGGACGAGGGGTTCAATCTCCTCGGCATGGTGTGGTCGGGGTCGGTGGCGCTCGATGTGTGTGCGCTGGTGTGTGCGGGGAGCCGGGTGCTGGGGGACGAGTGGTTCGTGTTCTTCAACAACCCGGCGACGCCGGACGGCTCGGTGGCGATGGTGACGGCCCCGCGGGGTGACAAGGCGGCGGTACGGGTGGGCTTCGATGCCCTGCCTCGGCGGGCGGACCGGCTCGTGCTGGTGGCGGCGGTGGATCCGGAGGTGAACCCGGAGGCGGACCTGGCGGGGTTCGTGGAGGCGGGGATCGTCCTGCGGGACGACTCGGGTGCGGAGTTGGACCGGTTGAGGGTGTCGGAGGGGCGGGCGGGCGAGTCCGCGCTGGTGCTCGGTTCGTTCCGGCGGCGGGAGGGCGGCGACTGGGACTTCGTCCTCGGTGGGAAGGGGTACCGCGGGGGGCTCGCCGAGCTGGTGGGGGATTTCGGGATCGAGGTGGAGTGAGGAGGGGCCCTGTGGTGCCCCCTCCCGGGCGGCACCACAGGTCCGGCGGCCGGGTCAGCGGCCGCTGAGGCGGTTGGCCAGGGTTGCCACGCGGTCGGTGGTGGTCGTGCGGGCCGTGGATTCGCGGCGGTCGGCGCCGCGGAAGGCCGCGTACATCGTCTGGACGCCGAGCCAGCGCAGTGGTTCCGGCTCCCATTTGCGCACGCGGTGGTCGACCCAGGGCAGGGTGGTCAGGTCGGTGGGGCCGGACTGGCCGGAGTCCTGCTGGATGAGGTCGCGCAGGGTGCGGGCGGCGAGGTTGGTGGTGGCCACGCCGGAGCCGACGTAACCGCCCGCCCAGCCGAGGCCGGTGGAGCGGTCGAGGGTGACGGTGGCGCACCAGTCGCGGGGCACGCCGAGGACGCCGGACCAGGCGTGGGCGATGCCGACGCCCGCGAGCTGCGGGAAGAACCGGATCAGGATCTCGCGCAGGGCGGTGATCGTCCGTGGCTGGGTGCGGCCGTCGTTGTCGGTCTTCGAGCCGTAGCGGTAGGGGACGCCCCGGCCGCCGAGTGCGATGCGGCCGTCGGCGGTGCGCTGGGCGTACATGTAGGCGTGGGCCATGTCGCCGAGGGTTTCCATGCCGTTCCAGCCGATGGAGTCCCACTGGGCGTCGGTCAGCGGCTCGGTGGCGATCATGGAGGAGTTCATCGGGAGCCAGGTGCGGCGCTGCCCGGCGAGGGAGGCGGTGAAGCCCTCGGTGCAGCGCAGCACGTAGGGCGCGCGGACCGTGCCGTACGGGGTGACGGCGTGCTTCGGGCGGATCTCGGTGACCGGGGTGGATTCGTGGATGGTGACGCCGAGCGCCTCGACGGCGGTGGCGAGGCCCTTGACGAGCTTGACCGGGTGGAGGCGGGCGCCGTGCGGGGTCCAGGTGGAGCCGACGGCGCCGGTGACGCGGATGCGTTCGGCGGTTTCGCGGGCGCCGTACAGTTCGCGGTCCTTCTCGCCGAAGGTGAGCTCGGCGGCGTGGAATTCCCTGAGGCGGGAGAGCTGGGCGGGGGAGTGGGCGACCTCCAGGACGCCGCCGCGGTGGATGTCGGCGTCGATGCCCTCGGCCGCGCAGACGTCGATGACCTCGGTGACGGTGTCGTTCATGGCGTGCTGGAGGCGTACGGCGGCTTCGTGGCCGTGCAGCCGGGCGTAGCGGTCGCGGCCGGCGATGCCGTTGTAGAGCCAGCCGCCGTTGCGGCCGGAGGCGCCGTAGCCGCAGAAGGCGGATTCGAGGACGGTGATGTCGAGGAAGGGGACGGCCTTCTTGAGGTAGTAGGCGGTCCACAGGCCGGTGTAGCCGCCGCCGACGATGCAGACGTCGGCGGTGCGGTCGCCGGGCAGCGGTTCGCGGGGCGGGGCGGCGCCCTCCTGGGCGTACCAGAACGAGATGCCGCCGTTGACCGTGCTGCTCATGTGTATCCCTCTTCCGGGTCCGTGGGCGGGAGGTTACCGGGGGCGGTGGAGTTTAGGGTCGGTCGGGTGATCGAGATTCCGGCGGAACTGGCGGCGTCGCAGGCGCGGTACAACGGTGAGGCGGGGCGGGCGTTCGTCGCCGCGCTGCCGGGGCGGGCGGAGGAGTTCCTCGGCCGGTGGGGGCTGCGGGTGACGGGGCCGTCCCTGTACGGGGTGGCCTCGCTGGTGCTGCCGGTGACGCGGGACGGTGTGCCGGCCGCGCTCAAGCTGCAGCTGCTGGACGAGGAGTCGGAGGGGGAGCCGGTCGCGCTGCGGACCTGGGACGGCGCGGGGGCGGTTCGGCTCCTGGAGCACGACCCGGGCACGGGCACGATGCTGCTGGAGCGGGCGGACGAGACGCGGCACCTGTCGACGCTGGGGGACTCGAGGGAGGCGGTGCGGATCCTGGCCGGTCTGCTGCGCCGGTTGGTGGCGGTCCCGGCGCCGCCCGGGCTGCGGCGGCTCGGTGACGTCGCGGCGGACATGGTGGCGGCGACCCCGGCGGCCGCGGCCCGGCTGGGGGCCGAGGACGCGGCGCTGCTGCGGGACTGTGCGGCGGCGGTACGGGAGGTCATGGGCGAGCCGGGGGACCGGTTGCTGCACTGGGACCTGCACTACGACAACATCCTGGCCTCCGAGCGGGAGCCGTGGCTGGCCATCGATCCGAAGCCGCTGGCGGGCGATCCGGGCTTCGACCTGCTCCCGGCGCTCACCGACCTGTGGGACGAGGCCGGGTCCGGGGGCGCGGCCGGGGCCGGGAAGGGGGCCGGGGCGGGGGCCGGGGGCGGTGTGCCGGATCCCGGGGAGGTGCTGTGGCGCTTCGACCTGCTCACCGAGCACCTGGGCCTCGACCGAGGGCGGGCCGTGGCCTGGACCCTGGGCCGGGTGTTGCAGAACGGCCTGTGGGACGTCGAGGACGGTGAGCCGGCCCTCGACCCGGACCAGGTGTCCATCGCGCGGAACCTGCTGGCCCGGCGGGGGTGATCCGGTGCACTCTGACTCCATGATCCGTACTGCCACGCCTGCCGACGTTCCCGTCGTCCACCAGATGATCCGCGAGCTCGCCGACTACGAGAAGGCGCTCGACGAGGCCCGCGCGACTCCGGAGCAGCTCCACGAGGCCCTCTTCGGCGAACGGCCCGCCGCCTACGCCCACATCGCGGAGACCGCCGACGGCGAGGTGGCGGGCTTCGCCCTGTGGTTCCTCAACTTCTCCACCTGGCGCGGGGTCCACGGCATCTACCTGGAGGACCTCTACGTCCGCCCCGCCCTCCGCGGCGGCGGCCACGGCAGGGCCCTGCTCGCCGAGCTCGCCCGCATCTGCGTGGAGCGCGGCTACGAGCGCCTGGAGTGGTCCGTCCTCAACTGGAACGCCCCCTCGATCGCCTTCTACGAGTCGCTGGGCGCCCGTCCGCAGGACGAGTGGACGGTCTACCGGCTGACGGACGCGGCGCTGAAGGAGCTGGGGACGAGGGCGTAGGGCCAGGGGCGCTCGCGGGCCGGCGGCGCGAGCCGGCGGGACGGGTGCCGGCGTCGGCGGCGGGGGACCGGCGTTGGCCGGCCGGTTCGGCGGGAGACCCGGCGAGACGGTAGGAAGGGGGGCATGGACATGGACATTCAGCAGCGGTTCGAGCGGATCACCGCTTTCATCGAGGCGCGGCTCACGCCGCTCTTCGACCCCGAGAACGGCAGTGATCACGGGTTCGGGATGGACGACACCTCCCGGGCGCTGCGCGCGCTGCGGTACACGGTGCAGGCGGCGTCGGCCGTGAACGGGCTCGTGGAGAAGCGGGAGTCGGCGCCGGAGCTGCGGCAGGTGGTGGACCAGGCGTTGGAGCACAACTGGGACGTGCTGCGCTCCGTCGCCCGGATGTGGGAGGACCACCCCGACTTCCTGAAGGAGTTCAAGGGGCACTCCTGGGACGTGCTGGGGGTCTGACGGGCCCTCAGTGGTCGGGAGGCTCAGGGGATCAGGACCACCTTGCCCATCGTGGCCCTGGTCTCCAGGGCGCGGTGGGCCGCGGCCGCCTCGGAGAGGCGGAAGGGTTGGACCGCGGGGCGGAGGGTGCCCTCGGTGGCGGCGGCGAGGGCGGCGAGTTCGAGGGTGCGGATGTCGCCGCCGGCCTTCTGGAGCATCACGGGGCCGAGGACCGACGTCGACGTGATGCCGCGGGCGGTCTGCTCCTCCTCGGTGAGGGTGAGTTCCGTGCCGCTGGACCAGCCGAAGACGAGGTGCTGTCCGCCCTTGCCGAGGAGGTCGACGGCGGCGCGGGCCGTGTCGCCGCCCACCGAGTCGAAGACGATCGTCGCCCGACGGTCCCCGAGGTGGGAGCGGACCTGTTCCGGCCAGCTCGGCTCCTTGTAGTCGACCGCGAGGTCCGCGCCGTTCTCCGCGACGCGGGCGGTCTTCTCCGGGCCGCCCGCCAGGCCGATGACGGTGGCGCCGGCGTTCTTGGCGTACTGCACGAGGAGCGTGCCGATGCCGCCCGCCGCGGCCGGGACGATCGCGACCGAGTCGGGGCCGAGTTCGGTGAACTGCAGGATGCCGAGGGTGGTGCGGCCGGTGCCGATCATGGCGACGGCCTCCGCCTCGCCGAGGTGGTCGGGCAGGGGGTGCAGGCGGGCGGCGTCGGTGACGGCGAGTTCGGCGTAGCCCCCGGGCGCCATGCCCAGGTGGGCGACGACCCGTCGGCCGAGCCAGGCCGGGTCGGTGCCGTCGCCGAGGGCGTCCACCGTGCCGGCGACCTCGCGGCCGGGGACGGTGGGCAGTGGGGCGGGGGCGGGGAAGGGGCCCGTCTCGCCCTGGCGGAGCACCGTGTCGAGGAGGTGCACGCCGGCCGCCGCGACCTTGATGCGGACCTGGCCGGGGCCCGGGACCGGGTCGGCGGTCTCCTCGTAGCGGAGGTTCTCGGCGGGGCCGAAGGCGTGGAGGCGGATGGCGTGCATGGTGGCTCCCCTGTGGCTCGGGTGGGTGGGCGGGCGGTGGCGGGCGGGTGCGCGGTGTGATGCCGCGTACGCGTGGTGCGGTGCGGTGCCGCGTACGCGCGGGGTCGTGCGGTGCCGCGTACGCGTGGTGCGGCGGTACTGCGGTGCTGCGGCGTGCCCCCGGCCCCGGCCCCGGCCTCGGGCCCCGTGGCTCCGTGACCCGGGCCCCGGACCCGGTGGCGGAGCCCAGCTTTCAACCTCAAGCGGAGTTGAGGTCAAGGGCCCGCTGCCGCAGCGCCAGCGACACCGCCTCCACCGCGCTCGTGAACGACACCTCCGACAGCACGCCGGGCGCCGCGACCTGGTCGCCCACCACGTAGATCCCGTCGCCCCGGTCGATCGCCGGCCGGTCGCGCCAGGTGGTGCCGGGCCGGTCGACCGCGCCCGTACGCCCGGTGGAGACGGCCGCGCGGCGCCACACCGTACGGTCCCGCCAGCCCTCGAAGCCCAGGTCGAGCAGCCGCTCCGCGTGCGCGACGCCGTCCGCCCGGGACTCGCCGGGGCCGATCGGCAGCTGTGCCTGGATCAGCTGCTCGCCGGCCGGGGCGAGGCCCGGGTCCTGGGCCGTGAACCGTTCGACCCATCCCGGTGCGTCGAGGTCCGAGATCGCGAACGGGTCGCCCTTGCGGGTCCGCAGCGCCAGGTCGAACAGGACGGTACGGCCGGACTCCCAGGTCAGCGACGGGTCGTCGAGGAGCCGGGCGGCGGCCGGCAGGGAGGTCGCGACGATCACCGGGCCGTCGGCGAGCGGCAGGTCGCCGAGGGCGTCGATCCGGGCCGAGGTCTCGATGCGCACGCCCAGCTCCCGGGCGCGCCCGGCCATCCGGTCGACCAGCCGCCCCCAGCCGCCCTTGACGTAGTGCGCCTCCGGCGGGACCGTCGCGGCCCGGTGCAGCCGCTCCTGCACGAAGCGGGCCGAGAGCGCGCCCGGGTCGTGGTGGAAGAGTGCGACCCCGCTGTACACGGCGGCCGCGCGGGCCGTGTCGGGGCCGGCGAGCCGGCCGGCCCAGGTCCTGAAGTCCAGGTCCACCGGCGCCCGGTCGGCGCCGCGGAGAGCCTGGCGCAGGAAGCCGAGCGGCGGCAGGCGGCGCAGGGCGCCCCGGTGGTGGAACCGGAGCCTGGCGGCCTCCAGCGGCGGGAGCGGGGCGAGGGGGCCGAGCAGCCCGCGCTGCTTCAGCCAGGTCCAGTGCGGGCCGCCGTTGTAGAGGGCGTGCGGGCCCTCGTTGGTCAGGTACGGGCCGGCGGCCGTGCGGGCCCGGCCGCCGAGGGTCTGGTGGGCCTCGTACAGGGTGACCTCGGTGCCCGCCTCGGCGGCGGTGACGGCCGCGGTCAGTCCGGCGAATCCGCCGCCGACGATCGTGATCTTCCGCATCTCTCCGGCTCCTCGTGTCGGGTTTCACGAAGGGGACGGGCGGGGCGGGCCGGTTCGTGACATCGCGGCGGGGGCGATGTCAGTGGCGTGGGTCACGATGGGGGCATGAAGCGACGGAGAGTTCCGGAGGTGAGGCGGCCGGAGGTGCGGCTGCCGCCGCTGGAGGCGTACGGGGGCGGCGGTCTGGAGCCGGACGGGGACTACGACGGCGTGGAGCTCGCGGGGCTCGACCTCGCGGGGCAGGACGGGGCGGGGGCCCGGTTTCTGGACTGCCTGGTGCGGGACTGCGGGCTCGACGGGGCGCGGCTGACGTCGGCCCGGTTCCTCGACTCCGTTCTCGACGGGGTACGGGGGGTGGGCACGGACCTGGCGGGGGCGCAGCTGCGGGACGTCGAGGTGCGGGAGGCGCGGCTGGGCGGGGCGCAGTTGCACGGGGCCGTGCTGGAGAGGGTGTGGATCCGGGGCGGCAAGGCCGATTACCTGAACCTGCGGGCGGCCAGGCTGAAGGACGTCCTCTTCGAGGGGTGCGTGCTCGGCGAGCCGGACTTCGGCGGTGCGCGCCTGGAGAGGGTGGAGTTCCGGGACTGCGTGCTCGTCGGGGCGGACTTCGGCGGGGCGAGCCTGAAGGACGTGGACCTGCGGACCGTCCAGCGCCTGGAGATCGCCCGGGGGGTGGACTCGCTGGCGGGCGCGGTGGTCTCCGCGGCGCAGCTGATCGACCTGGCGCCGCTGTTCGCGGCGCAGTTGGGGGTGCGGGTGGAGGACTGAGCCGTACGGGGGCCGGCGGGCGTGCGTGCGCGTGCCTACGGCAGTCGGGGGAAGCGTGTCTGGAGGTCCCACACCACCGGGTTGTCCGCGAGGCCCTCGTGCATGTCGGTGAGGTCGGCGATCAGGTCGTGCAGGAAGTCGCGGGCTTCGCGGCGCAGTTCGGCGTGGTTGAAAGTGAGCGGGGGCTCGTCGCCCGGCATCCAGTCGGCCTCGACGTCCACCCAGCCGAAGCGGCGCTCGAAGAGCATGCGGTCGGAGGACTCGGTGAAGTCGAGCTCCGCGTACTGGGGCTGGGCGGCGCGGCTGCCGCGCGGGTCGCGGTCGAGCTGCTCGACGATGTCGCACAGCGCCCACGCGAAGTCGAGCACGGGCACCCATCCCCAGGCTGTGGACACTTCACGGTCCTTGTCGGTGTCCGCGAGGTACACGTCACCGCAGAACAGGTCGTGCCGCAGCGCGTGGACGTCCGCGCGGCGGTAGTCGGTCTGCGGGGGGTCGGGGAAGCGGCGGGAGAGGGAGTAGCCGATGTCGAGCACGCACTGATGGTGTCATGCCGGACGGGCCGGCCCTGCCGGGCGGTGGGGGCGCGGTCAGGGCCGGTGGGCGGCGCGGGCGGGGCCGGTGCGTGGTTAGTGCCGGTGGGCGGCGCGGGCGGGGTCGGCGGTTGGTCAGGGCCGGTGGGCGGCGCGGGCGGGGTCGGCGGTTGGTCAGGGGCGGTGGGCGGCGCGGGCCAGCCGGGGGCCCAGCCAGCGCTTGAGGCGGCGCAGGGCCTCCAGCCGCTCGGCGGTGCGGTCGAGCCGGTAGTAGAGCTGGGGCGGGATGTGCGGGAGCAGCGGCGAGTGCCGCTGGCCGAGCAGGGCGAACATCCGGGCCGGCTCCAGACGCATGTAGCGGGGCAGGTTCTCGTACCACCGGGCGCTGTAGCGGGCCGCGCTCTGTGCCGAGACGAGCTCGGAGCGGCGCCGGCGGCCGTACGCGGTGAGGGCCGCGTCCAGGGGCGTCGACGGGTCGCGCAGGGCGGCGGCGAGGGCCAGGGCGTCCTCCAGGGCCAGGGTGGTGCCGGCGCCGATCGAGTAGTGCGTGGTGTGGGCGGCGTCGCCGAGGAGGACCAGGTTTCCGTGGTGCCAGGTCCGGTTGGTCAGGGTGCGGAAGGTGAGCCACTGGGCGGGTGCGGCGGTGCCGGCCTGCTCGCCGCGGCCGATCAGGGGCTCGCCGTCGAGGAGGTCGGCGAACAGCTTCTCCAGGAGCCGCAGGGAGTCGGCCTCGTTCATGCGGTCGAGCCCGAGGCCCGTCCAGGCGTCCGGTCCGCACTCGACCACGCAGGTCGACTGCTCGCCGCTGAAGCCGTAGGCGTAGCACCAGATCCAGCCGTGCGCGGTCTCCTTGAAGGCGAAGCTGAAGGAGTCGAAGACCTTGGTCGTGCCCAGCCAGACGTAGTGGTTGCGTCCGCTGGTGACCTCGGCGCCGAAGCGGTCGGAGTGCGCTTCGCGCAGCGCGCTGTTCACCCCGTCGGCGGCGACGACGAGGTCGGAGCCGGCGAGCTCGGGGGCGTCGGGGCCGCTGACGGGGTGCTCGTACGCGACCCGTACGCCGAGCTCCCGGGCCCGGTCGGCGAGCAGTGCCAGCATCCGGCGCCGCCCGATGCCGAAGCCCGCGTCGCCGCGGTGCACGGTGCGCTGGTCGCGGACGATGGCCACGCCGTCGGTCCAGGTCACCGAGGCGGCGACGATCGCGTCGGCCGACTCCGGATCCCCGGCGCGCAGCTTGTCCAGGAGCCCCGCCCAGTAGGTGACACCCCAGCCGTAGGTGGCGCCCGCCGGGTTCCGTTCGTAGACCGTGACCTCGTGGGACGGGTCCTGGCGCTTCATCAGGATCGAGAGGTAGAGCCCGCCGGGTCCGCCGCCGACGATGGTGATCTTCACATGCGCTCCCACGAGAACATGACGCACTGCGCTGAAAGGGGAACGCAGGGTAGCAGCGCGGATCCCGTGTCGCGGGGGAGTCGGGGGAGCGGGTCCGGCCACGCGGGTGAAGAGGGGGCGAAAGGGGGCACATCCGGCTCAACGCCGGGCCCGGCCGGACGGCGGCCAGAGGGCCCGCGGCGGGCCGGGGGGCCGGCCGCGGAACCGCCTCGGGCCCGTACCGTCCCGGCTCCCGGCCGGTACTGCCCCCGCCCCGGGCCCGTACCGAACCCTCCACCCTCCCGGCCCGTACCGCGCCAGGCCCGAACCCTCCCCACTCCCGGCCTGTACAGCCCCCGCCTCCGGCCGTACTGCGCCCCGCCCCGCTACGGCAGCAGGCGCCGTTCCTTCGCCACCGCCACCGCGCCCGCGCGCGTGTCGACGCCGAGCTTGGCGTAGATGCGGCCCAGGTGGGTCTTGACCGTCGCCTCGCTGATGAACAGGGCGCGGGCGATCTCGCGGTTGCCGAGGCCGTGGGCGAGCTGGCCCAGGATGTCGCGTTCGCGGTCGGTCAGCGAGGGGCCCGCGGCGCCCCGCATCCGGTCCATGACGCGGCTGGCGACGGGCGGGGACAGGGTCGTGCGGCCCTGGGCGGCGGAGTGGATCGCGGCGAAGAGCTCCTCGGGGCGCTCGGCCTTCAGCAGGTAGCCGGTGGCGCCCGCCTCGATCGCCCGGGTGATGTCCGCGTCGGTGTCGTACGTGGTGAGGACGAGGACGTGCACCCCGGTCGGGGCGATCCGGCGGGTGGCCTCGACGCCGTCGATGCCCGCGCCGAGCTGGAGGTCCATCAGGACGACGTCGGGCCGCAGGTGCGCGGCCATCGCGACCGCCTCCTCGCCGCTGCCCGCCTCGCCCACCACCTCGATGTCGGGCGCGCTGCCCAGCAGGGCGAGGAGCCCCGCCCGGACCACGGCGTGGTCGTCGCACAGCAGGATCCGTACGGGCGTCGCGCTCACTGTCGTACCTCCAGGGGGATCGCGGCGGAGAGCACGGTGCCCTCGCCCGGCGTGGACTCGATCGTCAGCGTGCCGCCGAGCTGCTGGGCCCGCACCCGCATCGCGGGCAGCCCGTGACCCCGTACGCCTTCCTCGTCCCGCGCCGCCGCCGGGTCGAAGCCGCGCCCGTCGTCGGCGACGTCCAGGACGACCTGGTCGTCCAGATACGTCAGGGTGATCGCCGCCGAGGTGGCCCCCGCGTGCTCGCGGATGTTGGCCAGCGCGCCCTGCGCGATCCGCAGCAGCGCCGACTGCACCCGGTCCGGCAGCACCGCCGCCGTCCCGTCGACCCGGAAGGCGGCCGACTCACGGGTGGCGAGGCCGCGCAGCGCCTCCTCCAGGCCGCCGCCCTCGGCGAGGTCGGCGGGGGCCAGGTCGTGGACGAAGCGGCGGGCTTCGGCGAGGTTCCGTTCGGCGATGGACTCGGCCGTACGGACGTGCCGGCGGGCGGTCGCCGGGTCGCTGTCCCAGGTGCGGTCGGCCGCCTGGAGCAGCATCTGCTGGCTCGACAGGCCCTGCGCGAGCGTGTCGTGGATCTCCATCGACAACCGCTGCCGCTCCGCCAGCGTGCCCTCGCGCCGCTCGGTCGCGGCCAGCTCCCGGCGGGTGCGGATGAGGTCCTCGATGAGCGCCCGCTGCCGGTCGGCCTGCCGTTCGGCGTGCACGAAGACGGCGGTCGCGATGGCCGCGACGGCCGGCGGGGCGATCACCAGGTTCGGGTCGAAGCCGCCGTGCGACAACTGCACCTGCGCGGTGACGACGAAGACCGTGAGCAGCGCGACGAGTCCGAGCGCGGCGCGCGGCGGGAGGGTGCGCAGGCCCGTGTAGAACAACGGCACCGCGCACCAGGCGAAGCTCGGTGCCAGCACCACCAGGACCATCCACACGGCGACGACCGTGCCCAGCCACGCGATCCGGCGGGGTGTGGCGCGGGTGCCGAGGACCGGACCGAGGAGGTAGAGGGAGGCGAGCGCGCCGGAGAGCGCCACGATCCACGGGCTGCGGTCCTCCCAGGGGTGGCGCAGCAGGAAGCGGGCCAGGGAGGCGCCGAGGAGCAGGAAGAAGGCGACGTGCATGACGCGCGCCAGCCAGCGGGCGTCCGGATCCCGGTCCATCGTCCACCTCGTCCACGCGCGTCCGGCCCGGCTCTCGCGCCGGGCATCCGTGCCCGGGTCTTCGCAGGGGGCCGCGGCCCCGGCCTCTGACCTGGGTGTTCGGTTCCATCCTGGCCCAGGGGGACCACGTCGGCATCAACCGTTCGGCTGACCCCTCCGTCCACCGTCCCGCTCGCCGACGGCAGCCGGAACGTGGACCGGACGGCCCGGGTCCCGGGCGGAGGATCGATGGCAGAGCGAACGGAACACCGCCGCCGCCTCGACACCCTGGAGCCCGCCATGAAGAAGAAGTTCCTCCTCGGCACCACCGCCGCCGTCGTCCTCGCCGCCGGCACCTTCGGCGCCGTCTCCGCGAACGCCACCGCCCCGCAGGCCGCCCCGGCCGCCGCCGTCGCCAAGAAGGCCGACGCGGACAACGACCACCTGCGCCAGACCACCCACCTGACGATCGAGGCCGCGACCGAGGCCGCGCAGGCCGCCCTGAAGGCGGCCGAGAGGGAGAACCAGCGGGTCTCCGTCGCCGTCGTCGACCGCAACGGCACCACCATCGTCACCCTGCGCGGCGACGGTGCCGGCCCGCAGTCCTACGAGTCGGCCGTGAAGAAGGCGTACACCGCCGTCTCCTGGAACGCCCCGACCTCGGTCCTGGCGGGCCGCCTCGCCCAGGCCCCGAACCTGAAGGACATCCCCGGCACCCTCTTCCTCGCGGGCGGTGCCCCGGTCACAGCGAACGGCGGCCCGATCGCCGGCATCGGCGTGGCGGGCGCCCCCTCCGGCGACCTCGACGAGAAGTTCGCCCAGGCGGGCGTGGCCTCCCTGAACGACTGACGGGCTCCGGTCCGGACGGGCGTGACGTCTCCTCAGACGGACACCCCGTCACCGCCCCTCCGAGCTCGGCGGCCGCGTCACCCCCCCCCCGAGCTCGGCGGCCGCGTCACCGCCCGCCCCGAACCTCAGTCGCCCCGAACTCGGCGGCACCGGACCCCACCCCCCAGCTCGGCGGCCCCGGACCTCAGTCGCCCCGAGCTCGGCGGCCCCCGAACTCAGCGGCGCCCGGACCCCCGCCGGGCGCCGCTGATCCGTGCGCCCGGCGGGCCGGGACCGGAGCCGGGCCGCCTTAGGATCGGTCGGTGAACACACGCAGCCGAGTCCGCGCGGGGGCCGTGGCCCTCGCCTTCGCCCTGCTGACCGCCGGCTGCACCGGCTCCGGGGTGCGCGGCACCCCGGGCGCCGCCGGCGTGCGCGACCCGCTCTTCCCCAAGCTCGGCAACGGCGGTTACGACGTGAGCCGTTACGCGCTCACGCTGTCCTACGACCCCGAGACCGGCCGCCTCGACGGGCGCGCCGAGATCACCGCCGAGGCCACCCAGGACCTCAGCGCCTTCAACCTGGACCTCGCCGGGCTGACCGTCCGCGGCGCCACCGTCGACGGGGCGCCCGCCGCGGTCAGCCGGGCCGGGAACGAGCTGACCCTGCGGCCGCGCGACGAGATCGACGACGGGTCGGAGTTCCGCGCCACCGTCACGTACGACGGCGTGCCCGAGACCGTCACCGATGCGGACGGATCCGAGGAGGGCTGGCTGAAGACCGAGGACGGGGCCCTCGCGGTCGGCCAGCCGACCGGGTCCATGGCCTGGTTCCCCGGCAACCACCACCCCTCCGACAAGGCCGCGTACGACATCACCGTCACCGTCCCGGCCGGGCTCGCGGCCGTCTCCAACGGCGTGCTCACCTCCCGGCGGAAGACGGCCGACGGCCGCACCACCTCGGTCTGGCACGCGGCCGAGCCGATGGCCAGCTACCTCGCCACCCTCGCCATCGGCCGCTTCGACATCACCACCGGCACCGCCCTCGGCACCGTGCCGGTCCACACCGCCGTCGACCCGGTCGTGGCCGCGGAGACCGCCGCGCTGCGCGCCCGGCTCCCGGAGCTGCTGGAGTGGGGGACCGAGAACTTCGGGCGCTACCCCTTCGCCGCGACCGGCGTGATCGTCGAACGCGACGACGACCTCGGCTACGCCCTGGAGACGCAGACCCGGCCCGTGTTCTCCGCCGCCTCCTTCGACACCTCCACCCTCGTCCACGAGCTGGCCCACCAGTGGTACGGCGACTCCGTGTCGCCCGCGAACTGGAAGGACATCTGGCTGAACGAGAGCTTCGCCGTGTACGCGGAGTGGCTCTACGCGGAGGACTTCGAGAACACCCCGGCGCAGCGGAGCTTCGAGAAGGCCTTCGCGAACGACGCCGCGTGGGCCTTTCCGCCGGCCGAACCGCCCACCGCGGAGGACCTGTTCGGCCCGCCCGTGTACCAGCGGGGCGCGATGGTGCTGCACCGGATCCGGCAGGAGGTCGGCGACGACACCTTCTACGAGATCCTCGCGGGCTGGCCGGCCGGGCACCGCCACGGCACCGCGAGCACGGAGGACTTCACGCGGTACGTGGAGTCGGTGGCGGGTGAGGACCTGGACGGGCTCTGGGACGTGTGGCTCTACGGGGACGGCAAGCCGGCCGGCCCCACCGACTGACCGGCCCCGGAGCCGCCGCGGAAGGACGGAGCCGGGCAAGCGCAGGGCCCCGGCACGGTGCGCCGGGGCCCGGACACGCACGGGTCAGGGGACGTCGGGGTCCCGGCCCGTGCGGTCGTAGGACGCGTACGGGTCAGAGGTTGACGCCGAAGTCGCGGGCGATGCCCTCCAGGCCGGAGGCGTAGCCCTGGCCGACGGCGCGGAACTTCCACTCGGTGCCGTTGCGGTACAGCTCGCCGAAGACCATGGCGGTCTCGACGGCCGCGTCCTCCGACAGGTCGTAGCGGGCGATCTCGGCGCCGCCGGCCTGGTTGACGATGCGGATGTAGGCGTTGCGGACCTGGCCGAAGTTCTGGCCGCGGTTCACCGCGTCGTAGATGGAGACCGGGAAGACGATCTTGTCGACGCCGGCCGGGAGGCCCGCCAGGTTGACGTTGATCTGCTCGTCGTCGCCGCCGCCCTCGCCGGTGCGGTTGTCACCGGTGTGGACGATGGTCTGGTCCGGCGTGGACTTGTTGTTGAAGAAGACGAAGTGACCGTCGGAGACGACCTTGCCGGCGGCGTCGACGCCGATGGCGGACGCGTCGAGGTCGAAGTCGGTGCCCGTGGTCGTACGGACGTCCCAGCCCAGGCCCACGGTGACGGCGGTGAGGCCGGGGGCCTCCTTGGTCAGGGAGACGTTGCCGCCCTTGGAGAGGCTTACAGCCATGGGATGTCCCTTTCTCAGGTCCTGCGAGGTGTCGTCACTTGCGTGACGCATACGGGATAACGCAGAGCGGAGCGCTGCGGTTCCCCCGCGAAAAGAGGGTGACGTACGGCCGGCCGGCCGGGGAACATGGAGGGCATGTCCGGTCCCTATCCGATCCGCGGCTCCGTCTCGCTGCCCGAGGCCGAGCTCCTGTGGCGTTTCTCGCGGTCGTCCGGGCCGGGCGGCCAGCACGTCAACACCAGCGACTCGCAGGTCGAGCTCCGCTTCGACCTGGCGGCGACCGAGGCACTGCCGGAGGTCTGGAAGGCGCGGGCCCTGGAGCGCCTCGCCGGCCGCCTGGTGAACGGGGTGGTCACCGTTCGCGCCTCGGAGCACCGCTCCCAGTGGCGCAACCGCGAGACCGCCGCCGTGCGTCTCGCCGCGCTCCTCGCCGAGGCGACGGCGCCGCCGCCGAAGCCGCGCCGTCCGACGCGGATCCCGCGCGGCATCAACGAGCGCCGGCTGCGGGAGAAGAAGCAGCGCGCGGAGACCAAGCGCGGCCGCCAGGGCCGCGACTGGGGCTGAGCCCGCCGCGCCGCATGCGCGGGGCCGCGCGGGTCAGCCGAGCGTGCGGTACCTGCCGCGGAAGTAGGTGAGGGGGCCGCCCTCCGCCGAGGGCAGGTTCGTGGCGAGCACGCGGCCGATGACGAGCGTGTGGTCGCCGGCGACGACGCGGCTCTCCGTACGGCATTCGAGGGTGGCGAGCGCGCCGCCGATCAGGGGGGCGCCGCTGTGCGGGCCGCGGGTGTACGGCACGTCCGCGAACAGCAGCCGGTCGCTGACCCGGCCCTTCATGGCGAAGCGGCCCGCGACGTGGCGCTGGCTCTCGGAGAGCAGGGAGACGGCCCACACGGGCACCTCGTCGAGCAGGTCGTCCATGCGCGAGCCGTTGCGCAGGCTGACCAGGACCAGCGGCGGGTCGAGGGACACGGAGAGGAAGGCGGTCGCGGTCATGCCGACGTCCTCGCCGCGCGGCCCGTCCTCCGGGTCGTGCGCCGTCACCAGCACCACGCCGGCCGCCAGGCGGGACATCGCTGCCTTGAAATCCTCGTCGCTCACCCCCTCAGCATGAGGGATGGCCAGGTCGAGGGCGTCGGGGGCCCCGAGGGCGAGGGCGGCCTCGGTGGCGAGCGTCTTCTGGAGCACGCTCGCACGCTAGTCCGACCGCGGACGCCCCCGCATCGGGCGCCGGGACCAGACCGGCGTCCCCCGCGGGTCCTAGGACTCGCTTCGCCCGGCCGTTCCACACCGTTCACGCTGGGTTCGCAAACCCCCCGCACACTTTGTGACTTGAGTCACAGACCCCACTATTTGTTGACCCTGTGTACCGGGTGCACAGCTCGCTGTGATTCAGTGGCGGAGACAGTGCACCACGAAGCCGATGAAGCCGATGAGAAGCCTGGAGTCAGCTGTCGAGGTCTCGGGGAGAGCGAGCAATGGAGACCGAGTCGGAGCCATATGTCCGTCTTGCGACCCTGCGGCAGCTGCATCAGGTCGTGGCGGACCTCAACACCGCCCGCAGCCTTGCGGACACCCTGCAGGCCGTCGCCGACGGCATCGTCGCGGGGCTCAACTATGAGCTGGCCTGCGTCAACCTCGTGCGCCCCGACGGCGACCTCGTCGTCGCCGCCTTCGCCGGCAGCCCCGCCGCCGAGGCCCTGATCACCGGCCGGGTCGGCTCCCGCGCCTCCTGGGACCGCCGCCTCGCCATGGGCGAGGCATGGGGCGACCTCGTCTTCATCCCGCACACCGAGGGCTGGGTGCTCCTCGAGGACGACGTCCCCCAGTGGCACACCGAGGGCCCCGCCCCCCGCTTCGAGGACGAGTGGCACCCCCACGACCGGCTCTACGCGCCGATGTACGCCCCCGGCGTGCGCTCCGCCCACCCGGGCGGACCCGCCGGCTCCGGCCGCGAGCTGCTCGGCGTGATCTCCGTCGACCGCCCGCGCAACGGGCGCCACCCCGGCCCCTGGGGCCGCGAGGCCCTCCAGATGTACGCCTCCCAGGCCGCCATCGCGATCAGCAACGCCCGCCTGCGCTCCAACATGCAGCGGGCCCTGGTCCGCCTGGAGCGCGAGCAGCAGGCCCTGCGCGCCAGCGAGGAGTCCTTCCGGCAGGCCTTCGAGTACGCGCCCTCCGGCATGGCCATCGCCGAGATGGGCGGCGACCAGCACGGCCGGCTGCTGCGCACCAACGACGCCCTGTGCCGGCTGCTCGGCCGCCCCGCCTCCGTGATGCGGCGCTACTCCTTCGCCGACCTCGTCCACCCCGAGGACATAGGCACCCTGCTGCGCACCTCCGCCGAGGGCGGCCGCGCCGAGCTGCGCCTCGGCCGCCGCGACGGCACCTACGTCTGGGTCTCGCTGCGCAACTCCGTCGTCGCCGACACCGCCGACGGCCCCCGCTTCCTCCTCACCCACGTCGAGGACATCGAGGAGCGCAAGCGCCACGAGCTGCAGCTCGCCCACCGCGCCTCCCACGACGCGCTCACCGGCCTGCCCAACAGCGCCGAGCTCCGCTCCCGGCTCTCCGCCCGCCTCTGCGAGCGCCCCTTCGCCGCCGAGCCGCCCCTCGCGGGCTCCGTGCCCGTCCCCGGCGCCTTCGAGCCGCCGTACGAGTACGAGTACGACCACGAGCACGAGCACGGCTTCGGCTTCTCGCCGGTCGCCGGCGCCGGCGCGTACGACCACCACGTCCACACCGTCGCCCCCACCGGCGGCGAGACCGACGACGGCACCAAGGGGCTCGCCGTCCTCTTCTGCGACCTCGACGGCTTCAAGTCGATCAACGACCGCTTCGGGCACCACACCGGTGATGCCGTGCTCATCGAGGTGGCCCGCCGGCTGACCACGGGAGTACGGGACGGGGACACGGTCGCCCGCCTCGGTGGCGACGAGTTCGTGGTCCTCGCCGACGGCCTGGGCTCCGCCGACGCCGCCGACCTCGCCGTCCGGCTGCGGAACGCGATCATTCCGCCGATCCGGGTGGACGGCCGGGCCGTGCGCGTGGGGGCGAGTTTCGGCATCGGCTGGGCCGAGTGCGGCATGACCGTCGAAGAGGTCCTGAACAGCGCCGACCAGCGCATGTACATCGAGAAGCGGTCCCGGTCCAAGGTGCACCGACGGGCCGGATAGGCCCCGGCGGGCCGGTTCGTTCACCGCTCGTCCACACATCGCCGAATCCTTGACAGGGCCGTACGAGGTAGGCTCGGCCGGTCGGCGACGGCTGGCGAGCAGGGAAAAGGAGTGACCCGGATGGCTGCCGGAAACGACGGCGCGAAGACGCCGGAGGACGACGATCCGTTCGGCTACCTGTACGCGGACGGGCAGGCGGCGGGGGCCAGGGCGCCCCAGGGCGGCGGCTACGGCTACCCGGGTCCGGCGGCGCAGCCGGGCGTCCCCCGCACCTCGTACAACCAGGTCCGCACGGTCGGCGAGCGCCAGTACGGCGGTCACGGCCAGGCGGCGCACGTGCCGCAGCAGCAGGCCCCGTACGGCCAGCAGGGCTACGGCCAGCCGCACCCGCAGTACGCGGCCCCCGAGACCTACCCCGGCGGCGGTCAGCAGCGCCCCGGCCCGCCGCAGCCCGCCCCGCGCGGCGGCGGCCGCGGCCCCAACACCAAGGGACTGCTGATCGGCGCGGTCGCGGTCGTCGCGGTCGTCGTGCTCGGCATCACCGCCGCCGTGATCAACAACGCGGGCGGCGAGTCCGACGACGCGGGCGGGGGCGGGAAGCCGACGGGCGCGCCCACCCAGGTCTCGGAGTCCCCCTCCGTCGACCCCAGCTCCTCCACGCAGCCCCCGGCCGAGCTCCCGCAGCAGGACGCGGCGACGCTGAAGCTGGGCGGCTCGGCGGCGCTGGCCAAGGACATCAAGGGCGCGGAGGGCGCCGACGGCGCGTACGTGACCGGGTTCAACGCCATCGGCTCGTCGGTGACCTGGCAGGCGGAGGTGCCCGAGGCCGGGAGCTACTACCTCTACGTGCGGTACGCGATCCCCGCGAAGGACGCGAACGCCACGCTGACCGTCAACGACAAGGCGAACAGCAACCCGATAGGCCTGAAGAACTTCATCGGCTCCTCGGACCCGAACCTGGAGAAGAACTGGCAGACCACCTGGGCGCCGGTGACCCTCAAGCAGGGGCAGAACACGATCAAGCTGTCGTGTGAGACGGGCAACCAGTGCGACGCGGTCTTCGACTGGCTGAAGATCAGCAAGACGCAGATCCGCGACTGAGCGAGGCCGACGGCTGGCGAGCGGGGCCCTTCGGGGCCCCGTTCTTCTTGGTCCGGCAGCTCTAGGCAGCCGTGGCCGGTGTCTGGACGGTGACGCGCGGGAGCAGCTCCCGGTAGGCGGGCTCGTCGAACTCGCCGGCCACGGGGGAGAGGACCGTCGCCGCCGAGAGGGCGACGGCGTGGGCGAGGCGGTCGGGCCAGTCGGTGCCGTCGACGAGGCCGGCGAGCAGGGCGGCGACGGCCGAGTCGCCCGCCCCGGTGGGATTGCCCCGCACGGGCGCGGGCGGGGCCGCCTGCCACAGGCCGTCCGGGGTGGCGGCGAGGAGGCCGTCGGGGCCGAGGGAGGCGACCACGGTGTGGGCGCCCCGGCGCCGGGCGTCACGGGCGGCGCGGTGCGGTTCGCGGGAGCCGGTGAGCTGGGCCAGCTCCTCGGCGTTCGGCTTGATGACGTCGGGACGGGCGGCGATGCCCCGGCGCAGGGGTTCGCCGCTGGTGTCGAGGAGGACCGGGACGCCCGCGGCCCTGGCGAGGCGGACGAGTTCGGCGTAGGCGCCGACGTGGATGCCCGGCGGCAGGCTGCCGCACAGGGCGACGGCCCGGGCGTCGCCGAGGAGTTCGGTGAAGCGGGTGGTGAACGCGGCCCATTCGCCGGGGGTGATGGCCGGGCCCGGCTCGTTGAGCTGGGTGGTGTCGCCGCTCGACGCGTCGACGACGGCGATGGTGCGGCGGGTGGCACCGGTGGTCGGCACGAGCGCGTCGCGGACCGGCTGCCCCGCGGTGCGCGCGGCGAGCAGGGCGCGGACCGTCTCGCCGGTCGTGCCGCCGGCGAAGCCGGTGACGACGGTCTCGTGGCCGAGGGCGCCCAGTACGCGGGCGACGTTGAGGCCCTTGCCGCCGGGGCGTTCGACGACCCGGCTGACGCGGTGGGAGCTGTGCGGGGTGAGAGCGGCGACCTCGTACGTCAGGTCCAGGGCCGTGTTGAGGGTGACCGTGAGGATCATCCGTTCCGCCCCCGTCGTCTCGTGTCACCGGCTGGGGCCGTCGGCGTCCAGCATCCTTTCAGCGCCCTGATCATGCCAAAGAGACGGCGGCAGGCCCAGACCCCGGGCCGGCCGCCGGTGCGCAACGCGATGCGCAATCAGCCCACTTGGGGCGGAACCACCCAGGTGCCGCGGCGCATGACGCCCTTGAGCTCGAAGTCCGCGTCGAGGACGACGAGGTCGGCGTCCTTTCCGGGCTCCAGGGAGCCCACCCGGTCGTAGACGCCGAGCAGTCGCGCCGGGTTGGCGGAGATCGCCTGGACGACGGACTCGACGGGCAGCCGGTCGACGGTCACGGCCCGCTTGAACGCCCGGTCGAGGGTCAGGGTCGAGCCGGCGATGGAGCCGCCGTCGACGAGCCGGGCCACGCTGTCCTTCACCTGGACCTCCAGGGTGCCGAGCATGTAGCGGCCGTCGCCGAAGCCGGCCGCGTCCATGGCGTCGGTGATGAAGGCGACCCGCTCGGGGCCGGCGTGGTGGAAGGCCAGCTCCAGGGCGGCCGGGTGCAGGTGGGTGCCGTCGTTGATGAGCTCGACGGTGATCCGCTCGTCCTCCAGGAGGGCGGCGATCGGGCCGGGCGCGCGGTGACCGAGGCCGGGCATCGCGTTGTAGAGGTGGGTGGCGACCGTGGCGCCCGCGTCGATGGCGGCCCGCGTCTGCTCGTACGTGGCGTCCGTGTGTCCGATCGCGGCGATCACGCCGTGCTCGGCGAGGAGGCGTACGGAGTCGATGCCGCCGGGCAGCTCGGTGGCGAGGGTGACCATCCGCGCCTGGCCGCGGGCGGCGTCGATCAGCTTGCGGACCTCGGCCGGGTCGGGGTCGCGCAGCAGCGTCTCGTCGTGGGCGCCCTTGCGGCAGGGGGAGATGAACGGGCCCTCGAAGTGGATGCCGGCGATCTCGCCCTGTTCGGCCAGCTCGGAGAGCAGGCCGGCGCGGCGGCCGAGGAAGTCGGTGTCGCCGGTGACGAAGGAGGCGACGACGGTGGTGGTGCCGTGCAGCCGGTGGGTGTGGACGCCGGTGAGGATCTCGTCGACGGTGCCGGAGGTGAAGGAGGCGCCGCCGCCGCCGTGGTTGTGCATGTCGACGAAGCCGGGCACGACCCAGTGGCCGGTGAGGTCGAGGGCGGGGGCGTCCGCGGGGGCGGATCCGGCGATGCGGCCGTTCTCGACGATCACTCGTCCGTTCTCGACGATCCCGGTCGGCAGCACCACGCGGGCCCCGGCGAGAACTGTGGAAACGGCCATCAGGCGGATACCTCCGAGTCGGTGGGGCGCTGGTCGGCGTCGTGGTCGGAGCCGTGGGCGGGGTCGCGGTCGGGGCCGTGGTCCGGAGCGGCGTCGTGGTCGGGGTCGTGGTCGGGGCCGGCGAGCAGGTCCCAGGCGAGGAGGCCCGCGCCCAGGCAGCCGGCGGTGTCCCCGAGGGCCGCCGGGACGATGGCGGGCAGCTTCTGGAAGGTGACGCGCTCCTCCACGGCGGCCCGAAGGGGTGTGAACAAGGTTTCCCCCGCCTCGGCGAGACCGCCACCGATGATGAGCGTGCGGGGGTCCAGCAGGGTGAGCGCGGTGACCAGGCCGTCGGCGAGGGCGTCGACGGCGTCCTGCCAGACCCGGGTTGCGGACGGGTCGCCGGACTCGACGGCCTTGGCGCAGTCGGCCGCGTCGGCCTCGGGGTCGCCGGAGACCTCGGCCCAGGCGAGGGAGACGGCGGAGGCGGAGGCGTACCGCTCCAGGCAGCCGCGCTGGCCGCAGCCGCACGCGGTGCCGCCGGGGCGGACGACGATGTGGCCGATCTCGCCGGCGTAGCCGTGGGCGCCTGCCTCGATGGCGCTGCCGATGCCGATGGCACCCGCGATGCCGGTGCCGAGGGGGACGAAGAGGAAGCGGTCGGCGCCGTTGCCCGCGCCGATGCGGCCCTCGGCGAGGCCGCCGGTGCGCACGTCGTGGCCGAGGGCGACGGGGATGTGGCCGAGGCGCTCGCTGAGCAGGGCGCGCAGGGGGACGTCGCGCCAGCCGAGGTTGGCGGCGTAGACGGCGATGCCGTTCGCGGCGTCGACGATTCCGGGGACGGCGACTCCGGCGGCCGCGGCGGGGCGTCCGTACCGCTCCTGACCGAGGGCGCGCAGGTCCTCGGCGAAACCGAGGATCGTCTCGACGACGGCCTCGGGCCCGCGGTCGCGGCCGGTGGCGCGGCGGGCCTCGTGGAGCAGGGTGCCGTCCGCCCCGACGAGGGCGGCCTTCATGCCGGTGCCGCCCACATCGAGGGCGATGACGTGTCTCACGCAGACAGTCTCGCGCCTGACCCCCGAAAGGTCTAGTCCACTGAGAGGATTGTTGCGCTTGGATACAAATACGGTCCACGGTGCGGCGGACCCGGGGGCACGGTCTCGGCGACGCGTTGCGAAAGCGATATGCGAGTGGTGTAGACCTCCCGAGCCCATACGGGAGAAACTGTCGTCTTCCGACATCTCGACGACGAGCGAAAAGGGTGGGGCACGGCTGTGCAGCGGCGACGATTCATGGGACTGGCCGCGGCGGCCACCGCACTCGGTCTGACCACCGCCCTCTCCGGCTGCGGCGCGCTCGGCGGCGACGGCGGGGACGTCACCCTCACCCTGGTGGCCGCCGACTACGACCTGACCGGCGGCGACTCCACCAAGAAGTACTGGGACGGCGTCGTCACCGCCTTCGAGGCCGAGAACCCCGGAGTGAAGGTCCAGGTCCGCATCGAGTCCTGGAACGACGTCGACCGCGAGGTCGCCGAGCTCGTCAAGGCCGGCAAGGCGCCCGACCTCGCCCAGATCGGCGCCTACGCCGACTACGCGGCCGCCGACCAGCTCTACGCCGCCGATCAGCTGCTCTCCATCCCCGTCCAGGCCAACTTCCTCGCCCCGCTCGTCGACGCCGGCGAGTACGAGCACACCCAGTACGGCATGCCGTTCGTCGCCTCCACCCGGCTGCTCTTCTACAACGAGGAGCTCTTCGACAAGGCCGGGATCGACGCGCCCCCGACCACCTGGGACGAGCTCGCCGCGGCCGCGGAGAAGCTGAAGAAGAAGGGTGTCGCCTACCCCTTCGCGCTGCCGCTCGGCCCCGAGGAGGCGCAGGCCGAGACGATGATGTGGCTGCTCAGCGGGGGCGGCGGCTACCTCGACGGCCTGGGCCACTACAAGGTCGACTCCGAGGCGAACGTCCGCACCTTCACCTGGCTGCGCGACAACCTCGTCGCCAAGGGCCTCACCGGTCCCGTCGCACCCGCGAAGCTCGACCGCAAGGCGGCCTTCGCCGCCTTCGCGCGCGGGGAGGTCGGCATGCTCAACGGCCACCCGTCCCTCATGCAGGAGGCCGCGAAGAAGGGCGTGAAGGTCGGCAAGACCGCCCTGCCGAGCACCGACGGCCGGGACAGGGCCGCCATGGGCGTCGCCGACTGGATCATGGGCTTCAAGCAGAACGGCCACCGCAAGGAGATCGGCGCCTTCCTCGACTTCGTCTTCAGCGACGAGAACGTGCTGAAGTTCGCGGGGGACAACGACCTGCTGCCCGCCACCGTCACCGCCTCCGAAGCCATGCGGTCCGACCCGGCCCACGCCGACCTGCGCGAGTTCCTGGAGGCGCTGCCCGACTCGCAGCTGCCGCCCGTCGGCAAGACCTCGTGGGCCCAGGTCAGCGGCACGGTCAAGCAGGACATCGGCAAGGCGGTCGCCCCGGACGGCCGGCCGGCGGAGGTCCTCGGCCGGATCGCGCGGCAGGCGACGGCGGCGGAGAGCGCGGAGTGACCCGGGCCGCATAAGTTGGTCTGTATGACCAGTGAACTCGGGGAGCCCGGGGAGCTTCGGGAGTCCGGCGGGCCCGGCGAGCGGGAGGGGGCCGTGCCCGGTGGGCCCGGCGAGCGTGAGGGGGCCGTGCCCGGCGGGCCCGGCGAGCGGGAGGGGGCCGTGCCCGGCGGGCTCGGCGAGCGCGAGCGGGCCGTCCTCGCCCTGGAACGCCGCTCCTGGCCGGGCCCCGGAGCCAAGGAGCGGGCCGTGCGCGAGCAGCTCGGCCTGTCCGCCACCCGCTACTACCAGCTGCTCAACGCCCTCCTCGACGACCCGAGGGCCCTCGCCCATGACCCGGTCACCGTGAACCGGCTCCGCAGGGTCCGGGAGGAGAAGGCACGGCGCCGCTGATGAGGACGCCCGTAGCTGGGTAGGGTCAGGAGCATGGTCAGCAGCCTTCCGCACCCGACCACCTCCGCCGGCCGCGAGGGACTCGCCGCGCTCCTGGCGCGGCCCGAGAAGGCCGTCGTCGCCCTCGACTTCGACGGCACGCTCGCCGAGATCGTCGCCGATCCGGAGCAGGCGCGCGCCCACCGGGGCGCCGTGCCCGCGCTCGCGGCCCTCGCCCCGCAGGTGGCTTCCATCGCCGTGATCACCGGCCGCCCGGCCGGGGTGGCCGTCCGCTACGGGGGCTTCGCCGGCGTCCCCGGCCTGGAGCACCTGGTCGTGCTCGGCCACTACGGCGCCGAGCGCTGGGACGCGGTCACCGGCACCGTCCGGGCCGCCGCCCCGCACCCGGGCGTCGCCTCGGTCCGGGCCGAGCTGCCCGGTTTCCTCGACGGCGTGGGCGCCTGGCCCGGCATCTGGATCGAGGAGAAGGGCCGGGCGGTCGCCGTCCACACCCGCCGCGCGAGCGACCCGCAGGGCGCCTTCGAGGCCCTCAAGGGCCCCCTCGCCGACCTCGCCGCCCACCACGGCCTGGTCCTCGAACCGGGCCGCCTGGTCCTGGAACTCCGGCCCCCGGGCATGGACAAGGGCGTCGCCCTCACCGACTACGTCCGCGAGACCGGCGCCGGGTCCGTCCTGTACGCAGGTGACGACCTGGGCGACATCCCCGCCTACGCCGCCGTCGAGAAACTCCGCTCCGACGGCGTCCCCGGCCTCCTCGTCTGCTCCGCCGCCGAGGCCCAGGCCGTCCCCGACCTCGCCGCCCGCGCCGACCTCACGGTCCCGGGGCCGGCGGCGGTGGTGGGGCTGCTGGCGGGGCTGGCGGAGGCCACGGGGCCGGCGGAGACGTGACGGAGGGGCCCCGGTCCCTGTGAACCGGAGCCCCTTCGGGGGGGGATGGTCAGGAGGCCGGGTTGGCCACCGTGATCGTCAGGTCGTCGCCGGCATCGCCCGTGACGGTCACCTTCACGCCGTGGCCCGCGACCTTCACGCTGGCCTGGGGGGCCGTCGGGTCGTAGTAGGCGTTCGGGTCGGTGTCGTCGAAGACCGGGAGGCCCGGGACGGACGGGGCGCAGGCCGCCTTCGTCGCGACGGTCTGGTTGCCGCCCTTGCCGACCAGGACCTCCTTGTGGAGGCAGGTGGCGTCGGTGGGCTCCAGGCCGAAGGTGGCGTCGAAGGGCTGGCGGCGGTTGCTGGGTGCGGTGCCGTCGTCGTAGCGGAACGGGGCGGGGCGGGCGTCGACCGCCATCGCCGAGCCGCCGCCCGGGTGGTCGCTGACGTTGTTGTCGTCGTAGGAGCGGTCCACGTACCAGACCAGCATGCCGTTCTGGTAGCGGAAGAACTCCACCCAGTCCGGGGCGGTGATGCCCTTGCTGTACTGGTACGGGCCCTCGGCGAGGAGCGCGTCGGAGCCGACGTACTCGCGGTTCTCCAGCAGGTAGTAGCGCGGGAAGGCGGCGGTCTCCGTGCCCGTGGAGATCTTCCAGCGGCCCTGCGCCGCCCAGCCGTTCGCGCCCTGCTCGACGTCGTCGGCGAGGACCGTGGTGCTGCCGGCGCCGATGGTGATGTCGTCCAGGAACGCGCCGGCGAAGTGCACGCCGCCGTCGGTCTGGTAGCGGAAGCGGAAGAGCGAGGGCTTGCCCTGCGCGTCGTACGCGTACCGCAGGGTGGTCCAGCGGCCCGAGGAGGAGCCGTCGACGGCCGTGCCGGCACGCGACCAGGTCGCTCCGCCGTCGAGGGAGTACTCGGCGAAGAGGTAGTCGTAGTCCGCCTCGATCTCGTACCAGGCGCTCGCCTTCACGGTGACGCGTGAGGCGGCCGGGACGGAGCGGGCGAGGGACTGGTTGAGGCCGTCGGCCGAGCCGGTCCACCAGGCGTGGCTGCCCGAGACGGGCGTGGTGTACGAGGTGCTGGCGACCTTGTCCGGGAGCACGACGCGGACGGCCTGCTCCTTGCCGGTGACCTGGAGCTGCGCCGGGTTCAGGGTGTACGTGCCGGTGGTGCCGAGCGGTGCGTCGGCGTGGTCCAGCCAGCCGAGGAAGAGCTTCTCCTCGGCGCCCATCAGGCCCGGGTGGGTGCCGATGCCCTCGTTCGCGGCGGCGCCGTGGCCCAGCCAGGAGCCGGAGCTCATCAGGGTCCAGAAGGCGGTGGAGTTCTCACCGCCGCCCGTGTCGTAGTAGTCCGGCAGGCCGAGGTCGTGGCCGAACTCGTGGCAGAAGACGCCGAGTCCGCCGTTCTCGCCCTCGGTGGTGTAGTCGCCGAGCCAGTACTTCGACTGGCCGATGCGGGCTCCGCCCGCCTTGTTCTGGGTGCCGGCGACCTCGGGTCCGGTCAGGCCGTAGTCGTCGCCGTTGACGTACCAGCGGTGCGACCAGATGGCGTCCTCGCCCTGCGCGCCGCCGCCGGCGTCCTCGCCCATGCCGGCGTGGACGGCCTGGAAGTGGTCGATGTAGCCGTCGGCCTCGTCGAAGTTGCCGTCGTGGTCCCAGTCGTTGCGGTCCCAGACGTCGAACTGCGCGAGGTAGGCGTCGATCTCGGCGGGGGTCTTGCCGGCCGCGATCTGGGCGTTCCACCAGGCGTCGCCGGTGTCCTGGATGAAGGCCCAGGAACCGCCGTTGTCCTCGACGGCGTTGTCGCCGTAGTAGGAGGCGTTGTACGGGACCCTGACCCAGTCCTCGACGACGTTGCTGACCGAGTAGGCGCCGTTGGACAGCTTCTCGTAGTACGTCCTCATCGACTCGCCGGAGCCGTTGAAGAGGTTCTCGTAGTACGCCTTGTCGAAATCGGCCGTCCAGGCGTTGGAGTTGTCCACGCTCCGGTCGGGCTCGGGTATCTCGTTGTGGAGCGGGCCGGGGACGCTGCCGTACTTGCCGGAGCTCTGCGTGCCGAACTCGGAGAGGATCGTGAGGATCTTCTCCTGCCGTACGGCGGTGGTGGTCTTCGTCTCCGCGAACTTGCCGGGCGCGACCTCGACGACGCCGCGGGCGTTCGCCTTCGCCTTGCCCTTGGCGACCAGGTCGATCGCCTTCTCCCGCAGCTCGGTGCGCTGCTTGGTGAGGGGCCCGGGGCGGTTGTCGCTGCGGTGTGCCTGGGCGCCGGCCGGTGCGCCGTCCCTGGCCTCCTGCGCGGCGGCGGGGGTGAGCCCCGCGGCGAGGAGTGCGGTGAGCGCCGACCCGAGGGTCATGCTCACGACAATCTTCTTCACGTATCGCGATCCCTTCGCTCGCATGCGGGCATGGCGATGCCGCATGGTGCGCGTGGTTCCGTTGGGGTGTACGGATCGCCTGGGGGAACGATCGCCGCAGAGTCTGGCACGGGACGACCCCCCGCGAGGAGGGGTCGTCTCCGATTAACGGAACGGATTGACGGAACCGGTTTTCGGAAACCGCCTCACCGCAGCAGCAGGTCCACCACGCCCGTCAGGTCCTCCTCGCCGCTGCCCTCCGCCAGGCGGCGGCGCATCAGCTCGAAGTACGGGTTGATCAGCTCCGGGCTCACGCCCTGCTGCTCGGCCGTGGTCAGGAAGGTCGGCGTGCCCGCCACCTGCATCGCCAGGTTGGACACCACGTCCGTGGTGTAGTCGCCGCTCTTCAGCTGCCGGGCGGTCTGCTGCACGGCCGGGCCGGCCATGGCGGAGATCCAGCCGGAGAGCAGCGGGGCGAAGGAGACCGGGTCGATGTCCTCCTTGCGGATCAGGGCGAAGGCGTGCGCGACCCCGGCGAACATCCCGTACATGGCGCTGAGCAGGGCCACGTCGTGCAGGGCGGCGAAGCCGGCGTCCTCCCCGACGTGGACGGTGCCGGCCGGCACCGCGAGGGTCTCCTGGTGCAGCTCGAACAGCTCGCGCGATCCGCTGTAGAAGACGTAACCGCCGGCCTCGGGAACACCGATCATCGGCGGGACGGCCATGATCCCGCCGTCCAGGTAACGGGCGCCCCGCTCGCGGGCCCACGCGGCGCGGTCGCGGGCCTGGGCCGGCGTGGTGGTGGTCAGGTTCACCAGGTCCTTGCCGGTCAGATCGACATCGGCGAGGGCCTCGCCGACCGAGGCGTCGTCCAGGAGGCAGACCACGACGAGGGTGCTCGCGGCGACCGCCTCGGCCACGTCGGCGGCGGCCCGCGCGCCCTCGTCGACGAGCGCGGCGGCACGGGCGGGGGTGCGGTTCCATACGGTGAGGGGGTGGCCGGCGGCGAGCCAGGTCCGGGCCAGGGCGGTGCCCATGGCGCCGAGGCCGAGGAGGGTGACGGGGGTCTTCTGCGAGGTCGTCTCGTTCATGTGCCCAGGCTGCGTCCCGGGCGGTTGAGCGCTCAAGTACGCACTTCGAAGTGGGTGGTTACCCTGAAGTGAGCGAGCAGGTCAGGAAGGTGGCGGGAGGGGGAGCATGGCGACGCTGAACCGGCCCGGGTCCGACGGCGGGGAGCACATCTGCGGGATCGACACCGCGATGGACATCATCGGGGGCAAGTGGAAGGTGCTCATCCTGTGGGCGCTCCACGAGTACCCGCACCGCCGCTTCGGCGAACTGCGCAGGATGGTGCCGGGCATCACCGAGAAGGTGCTCGCCTCCCATCTGCGCGAGATGGAGGCGGACGGCATCGTCGACCGCGTCTCCTACGACGAGGTCCCGCCGCGCGTCGAGTACGCCCTGACCAAGGACGGCATCCGGCTCAACGACGCGCTCGAACCGCTCGCCGTCTGGGGCCGCGAGCGCCGGGAACGGGAGGAGGCGTCCGGGAGCGCCCCTTCCGAGGACACCGCCTCCTAGGCGCGCCCCTTCCGAGGACGCCGTCCGTCTCCGAGGCGCGCACCGTCCCAGGACACCGGCCCCAGGCCCGCGCCGTCTCCCAGGCGCGCGCCTTTCGATGCCACCGGCCCCAGGCCCGCGCCGCCTCCTCAGGCGCGCCCCTTCCGAGGACACCGGCCCCAGGAGCCCACCGCCTCCTCAGGCGCGCACCGCACCGCCCAGTGCCTCCAGCTGGTCCAGGAACCAGCGGCGCGGCGGCAGGGCGGTGGCCGCCGCGGCGAGCCGCTTGGTGCGCTCCGCCCGGTCCGCGGCGGGCATCGACAGGGCCTCGTGGAGGGCCTCCGCGGTCTCGGTCACGTCGAAGGGGTTCACCGTCAGCGCGTCGGCGCGCAGCTCCTCGTACGCGCCCGCCTCCCGGGACAGCACCAGCGCGCAGCCCTCCTCGGAGACCACCGGGATCTCCTTGGCGACCAGGTTCATGCCGTCCCTGACCGGGTTGACGAGGGCCACGTCGGCCATCCGGTACGCGGCCAGGGAGCGGGTGAAGTCGTCCTGCACGGATACCAGAACGGGCTGCCAGTCCGGCGTGCCGAACTCCTCGTTGATCCGTTCCGCGAGCGCCGAGACCGCGGCCGTGTAGGAGCGGTAGCTCTCCAGGTCCTGGCGGGAGGGGTACGCGGAGGCGAGGTGCACCACCCGGCCGCGCCACTCGGGGTGGTCGGCGAGGAGCTCGCGGTAGGCGAGCAGGCCGCGCAGGATGTTCTTGGACAGCTCCGTCCGGTCCACCCGGACGATCGTCTTCCGGTCGCCCACCTCGGCGCGCAGGGCCGCGAGCCGCTCGTCGACCTCCGGCCGGTGGGCCAGCGCCCGCAGCTCGTCGCCGTCCACGCCCAGCGGATGGACCGACACGCGCGAGCCCCCGGCCGCGCGGGCGACCTGCGGGTCGGCCCGGAAGGCGTCCGCCCAGGCCCCCGTGTGGAAGCCGATCCCGTCCGCCCCGAGCATGCCCTCCACCAGCTCCTGGTGGATGTCGTCCGGCAGCATCGCCAGATAGGCCGGGGACGCCCACGGGGTGTGGGTGAAGTGCGCGATCCGCACATCGGGCCGCAGCGCGCGCAGCTGCCCCGGGACCAGCGCCAGGTGGTAGTCCTGCACCAGGACCGCCGCGCCCTCGTCCGCCGCCTCGGCGAGGGCCTCGGCGAAGGCGCGGTTGTAGGCCCGGTAGGAGTCCCAGCGGTGCCGGAAGGCCGCGTCGAAGACGGGCTCGCGCGGGATGTCGTACAGGTGGTGGTGGAGGAACCACAGCACCGAGTTCGCGATGCCGTTGTACGCGTCGGCGTACACGTCCGGGTCGATGTCCAGCATCCGCACGCCCGGCTCGGCGATCCCGCGCCGCACCGCCTCGCGGTCGCCGTCGCCGAGGGCCGCGCACACCCACAGCCCGTCACCCGCCGAGTCCTCCGAGAACACGGCGCTGAGGCCGGAGACGAGCCCGCCGCCGCCCCGCCGGGTGTCAAGACCGCCGTCGTCCCGCAGGGTGTACGAGACGGGACCACGGTTCGATGCCACGAGGACTGAAGCCATATGCCGAACCTAGCCCGTCCGCTAAACGCTCAAACGTGCGGATTCGAGCCGGGCCCGCTGCTCCCCGGCGGCTCCCTGTGGAGCCGTACGGCCGCCCCGGCCACCACGCCGGTCGCCGCCAGCGCCAGGCCGAGACCGCCGAGCAGCCACAGCCGCTCCTCCGCCGTCCGGCCCGGCCCCGGCCGGTCCGTGTCCCGCGCCGCGATCCTCTCCGGACCACGCGCCGGGGCGGCGTCCGGGGCCGCGGCGCGGCCCTGAGCAGGGGCGAGGTCCAGGGCCGCGGCCGGCGGGGGCCCCGCCAGGAACAGGGCCCCGGTGATGAGGGCGAGGGCTGCCGGCAGGATTCCCGTTCCGCGTCTCCATCGCATAAAAAGGAAATCTAGGCAGAAAGGGTCATCATTCGGTGCTGCGCCACGCGTCCACCGCCTCGGCGGCTAGGCCACGCGCCGGCGCGCGTACTCCGCGATCTCCGCCATCGGGGGCCGCTCCTCCGTGTCCACCGCGTACGTGCGCGGCGCAAAACCGCCCCCCTCGCTCCGCTCGAACTGGGTCAGCCGCGGCCGCACCAGATGACCGCGCGAGAGCCGCAGCTGCGCCGTCCGGTAGATCGCCGCCGCCATCCGGCCCAGCGCCTGACCGTCCTGGTGCCGGTGCTTGCGCACCCCCACGTCCACCTGTGCGAGCGCGTCGAGGCCCACCGTGTGCAGCGCGTCCACCAGCAGGCCCAGCTCCACCCCGTAACCGACCGGGAACGGCAGGCGCTCCAGCAGCGAGCGGCGCGCCGCGTACTCGCCGCCGAGCGGCTGCACGAAACCGGCCAGCTGCGGCCAGTGCAGGTTGAGCAGCGGCCGGGCCACCAGCTCCGTCACCCGGCCGCCCTGGCCGGGAGCGCCGTCGAGCGGGCGGTCGTACATCGCCTTCACGAAGTCCACGTCCGGGTCGGTGAGCAGCGGGCCGACGATCCCCGACACGAAGTCCGCCGAGAAGTCCCGCAGGTCGGCGTCGACGAAACAGACGACGTCCCCGCCGGTCGCCATCAGCGAACGCCACAGCACCTCGCCCTTGCCCGGCACCGCCGGTATCCGCGGCAGTATCGCGTCCCGCGCCACCACCCGCGCCCCGGCCGCCGCGGCCACCTCCGCCGTACGGTCCGTGGAGCCCGAGTCGATCACCACCAGCTCGTCCACCAGCGGCACCGCGTCCGTCATGAGCTCACGGCGGATCACGGAGACGATCGCGCCGACCGTCGCCTCCTCGTTCAGCGCCGGCAGCACCACGCTCACCGTCGTCCCGCGCTTGGCGGCGAGGATCCGCTCCAGCGGACGGTCGGCCACCGACCAGGACCGCCGGGCCAGCCAGCGCTCCACTTCTTCCAGCAACGTGATCTCCATCTCGCGGATCGGACGACCGTCTCCACCTCGGAAGGCTTCGGTTACAGTCTTGAACAACGCGGATGCCCGATGCATGTCGGGGTGCCGACCGCGTTCCACAATCGAATACCGCTCATCCAGAGGGGCAGAGGGATACGGCCCGTTGAAGCCCCGGCAACCCTCCAGTCGGTTCTCGTCCTCCAGCGAGGTCCCCGACTAGGGAAGGTGCCAAATCCGTCTCATGGCGAAATGCGTCATGAGGAAGATGAGGAGAAAGGGCCTCGCCTCCATGGCTGTACAGACGGTCGCATCCACCGCCGCCGCTTCCCCCCGGACCCCGGTCGACCTCGGTCCCGCGTCCGGACTCTCCTGCCGCGAATGCGGCGAGACCTTCCCGCTCGGCCCGATCTTCGCCTGCGAGCTCTGTTTCGGCCCGCTCGAGGTCGCGTACGACCTGCCCACCGGCGACCCCGAGGCCCTGCGCAAGCGGATCGAGGCCGGCCCCGCCAACATCTGGCGCTACGCCCCGCTCCTGCCCGTCCCCGCCGACGTCGCCGACAAGCCCAACCTGAACCCCGGCTGGACCAAGCTCGTCCAGGCCGACAACCTGGCCCGCGAGATCGGCGTCGAGCCCGGGAAGCTGTTCGTCAAGGACGACTCCGGCAACCCGACCCACTCCTTCAAGGACCGGGTCGTCGCCCAGGCCATCGAGGCCGCCCGCGCCTTCGGCTTCACCACCCTCTCCTGCTCCTCCACCGGCAACCTGGCCGGCGCCGTCGGCGCCGCCGCCGCCCGGGCCGGCTTCCGCTCCTGCGTGTTCATCCCGCACGACCTGGAGCAGGGCAAGGTCGTCATGGCCGGCGTCTACGGCGGTGACCTCGTCGCCATCGAGGGCAACTACGACGACGTCAACCGCTTCTGCTCGGAGCTGATCGGCGACCCGCTCGGCGAGGGCTGGGGCTTCGTCAACGTCAACCTGCGCCCGTACTACGGCGAGGGCTCCAAGACGCTCGCGTACGAGATCTGCGAGCAGCTCGGCTGGGTCATCCCGGACCAGCTGGTCATCCCGATCGCCTCCGGCTCGCAGCTGACGAAGATCGACAAGGGTCTTCAGGAGCTCATCAAGCTCGGCCTCGTCGAGGACAAGCCCTACAAGATCTTCGGCGCCCAGGCCGAGGGCTGCTCCCCGGTCTCCGCCGCCTTCAAGGCCGGCCACGACGTGGTGCGCCCGCAGAAGCCGAACACCATCGCCAAGTCGCTGGCGATCGGCAACCCGGCGGACGGCCCGTACGTCCTCGACATCGCCCGCCGCACCGGCGGCGCCGTGGAGGACGTGAACGACGAACAGGTCGTCGACGCGATCAAGATCCTGGCCCGCACCGAGGGCATCTTCGCCGAGACCGCGGGCGGCGTGACCGTCGGCGTGACGCGCAAGCTCGTCGAGGCCGGTCTCCTCGACCCCACCCTCACCACCGTCGTCCTCAACACCGGCGACGGCCTCAAGACCCTGGACGCGGTGGCCGAGAGCTCCCAGGCGACCGCCACCATCCGCCCCAGCCTGGACGCGTTCCGCGACGCGGGCCTGGCCCACTGAGACCCGCCCTAGCGCGCCGAAAGGTTACGAAGACATGGCCGTGAACGTCCGCATCCCCACCATCCTCCGCACCTACACGGGCGGCCAGGCGGAGGTGCCCGCCGAGGGCGCCACCCTCGCCGAGGTCATCGCCGACCTGGAGAAGAACCACACCGGCATCGCCGCCCGCGTCCTGGACGACCAGGGCAAGCTGCGCCGCTTCGTCAACGTGTACGTGAACGACGACGACGTGCGCTTCGAGCAGGGCCTGGAGACGGCGACGCCGGACGGCGCGGGCGTGTCGATCATCCCGGCCGTCGCCGGCGGCTGCTGAGCCGTAGGCCGAGTGGGGTTTTGCCCGCTTCCCCGATTTCCCTGAATTGCCCCTTCCGCTGCCAGAAGCGGAAGGGGCAATTCAGCATGGTTGAGCGCGGTAGAGTTGGGGAAGTCCCCGCAGCCGCTCATGCCAGGCGCATATGAGAATGCGTCCGCGCGGGACGAGATGCAGCCAAAGTGACCGTGCCTTGTGCACCATCTGCGCGCTTTGCCGGGCCCGACTTGCCCCGGAATTCCATGTATTCTCCTCAATCCGCCTTTCCGGCGTGCCCAGAATTCTCGTCGGATTGACCTGTTGCAGAGGGCAGTTGGGCAGATACATTCAGCCGCGGTCGACGCGTTCCGGCGCAGGGTCTGACCCGGGTCCGCGAAGTGCGGTCCCGCGCAAGGGCCAGTAATAGGGGAGTTAGGCATGGCTCAGGGCACCGTCAAGTGGTTCAACGCGGAGAAGGGCTACGGCTTCATCGCGGTCGACGGTGGTGCGGATGTTTTCGTCCACTACAGCGCGATCCAGATGGACGGCTACCGCACCCTCGAAGAGGGTCAGCGGGTCGAGTTCGAGATCTCGCAGGGCCAGAAGGGTCCGCAGGCGGACATGGTCAAGCTCGCCGTCTGAGCGCGGCGCGATCGGCCACCGACGCACTTCCGTCGAGGGGCCCGCATCCTGACCGGGATGCGGGCCCCTCGCGCGTGTCCGCACGACCTGCCGCGGCGCCTCACGGTCGGGCCGGATCCGGGTGCGGATCGGCTCGCGGTCGGGGCCCGGACAGGGTGGGGACCGGCGCCCGGGGCGGGACCCGGATCCGAGCCCGGATCCGAGCCCGGATCCGGCTCTCGATCTGCGGGAGTCGCTTGCACTCTCCTAGGTCGAGTGCTAATCATTGGCGTTAGCACTCTGAAGGTGAGAGTGCTTACGAGGATCGGGCAGACGAGGTCGCAGGCCACGTGGGGCAAGGAACCACGGGGCACGCGGGCCGTCCGTCGCGGGCGTCGGCGCGGTCCAGGAGCGTTATCCACCCCATGTCCGGGAGGACCACTTCACATGGCCAAGATCATCGCGTTCGACGAGGAGGCCCGGCGCGGTCTCGAGCGCGGCATGAACCAGCTCGCTGACGCCGTCAAGGTCACCCTCGGTCCCAAGGGCCGCAACGTCGTCCTCGAGAAGAAGTGGGGCGCCCCCACGATCACCAACGATGGTGTCTCCATCGCCAAGGAGATCGAGCTCGAGGACCCGTACGAGAAGATCGGCGCCGAGCTGGTCAAGGAAGTCGCCAAGAAGACGGACGACGTCGCCGGCGACGGTACGACCACCGCCACCGTTCTCGCCCAGGCGCTGGTCCGCGAGGGCCTGCGCAACGTCGCCGCCGGCGCCAACCCGATGGCCCTCAAGCGCGGCATCGAGAAGGCCGTCGAGGCCGTCTCCGGCGCCCTGCTCGAGCAGGCCAAGGATGTCGAGACCAAGGAGCAGATCGCTTCCACGGCCTCCATCTCCGCCGCCGACACCCAGATCGGCGAGCTCATCGCCGAGGCCATGGACAAGGTCGGCAAGGAAGGCGTCATCACCGTCGAGGAGTCCCAGACCTTCGGTCTGGAGCTGGAGCTCACCGAGGGTATGCGCTTCGACAAGGGCTACATCTCGGCGTACTTCGCCACCGACATGGAGCGTATGGAGGCGTCCCTGGACGACCCGTACATCCTGATCGTCAACTCCAAGGTCTCCGCGGTCAAGGACCTCCTCCCGCTCCTGGAGAAGGTCATGCAGTCGGGCAAGCCGCTGCTGATCATCGCCGAGGACGTCGAGGGCGAGGCCCTGTCGACCCTGGTCGTCAACAAGATCCGTGGCACCTTCAAGTCCGTCGCCGTCAAGGCCCCGGGCTTCGGCGACCGCCGCAAGGCCATGCTGAACGACATCGCCATCCTCACCGGCGGCACGGTCATCTCCGAGGAGGTCGGCCTCAAGCTGGAGAACGCGGGCCTCGACCTGCTCGGCCGCGCCCGCAAGGTCGTCATCACCAAGGACGAGACCACCATCGTCGACGGTGCCGGTGACAGCGAGCAGGTCGCCGGTCGCGTGAACCAGATCCGCGCCGAGATCGAGAACAGCGACTCGGACTACGACCGCGAGAAGCTCCAGGAGCGCCTGGCGAAGCTCGCCGGTGGCGTCGCCGTCATCAAGGCCGGTGCCGCGACCGAGGTCGAGCTCAAGGAGCGCAAGCACCGCATCGAGGACGCCGTCCGCAACGCGAAGGCGGCCGTCGAGGAGGGCATCGTCGCCGGTGGTGGCGTGGCCCTGCTGCAGGCCTCCTCCGTCTTCGAGAAGCTCGACCTCGAGGGCGACGAGGCCACCGGTGCCAACATCGTCAAGCTGGCCCTGGAGGCCCCGCTCAAGCAGATCGCCGTCAACGGTGGTCTCGAGGGTGGCGTCATCGTCGAGAAGGTGCGCAACCTGCCCGTCGGCCACGGCCTGAACGCCGCGACCGGCGAGTACGTCGACATGATCGCCGAGGGCATCATCGACCCGGCCAAGGTGACCCGTTCCGCGCTGCAGAACGCGTCCTCCATCGCGGCCCTGTTCCTCACCACCGAGGCCGTCATCGCCGACAAGCCGGAGAAGGCCGCCGCGCCGGCCGGCGGCGGCATGCCGGGCGGTGACATGGACTTCTGATCCTCTCAGTCGTAGAGGATCGGCGGTTCATCGCTGAACGCCGAAGGGCGGCACCCCACCGGGGTGCCGCCCTTTCGCCGTGTGGACGGCGCCACGGGGCGGGGCGATCCTGGAGGGGCAGGGAGGTCCGGGACCTGATCGGCGGGAGAACGCCATGATCACGCTGCTGACCACACCGGCGGACCGCGAGCTCGTCATCACCCGCACCTTCGACGCGCCGGTCGCGCGCGTGTGGGAGGCGTGGACGCGCCCCGAGCACGTCCACGCGTGGTACGGACTGGCGGCACTGACCATGTCCGTCTGCGAGATCGACCTGCGGCCGGGCGGCGCGTGGCGCTGGGGCCAGCGGACCCCGGACGGCCAGGAGATCGTCTTCTCCGGCACGTACGAGGAGATCGTCCCGGGCGAACGCCTCGTCTACACCGAGGTCTTCGAGCAGATGCCGGACGCCGGACCGGTCCGCGTGGTCCTCGCCTTCGACGCGACCCCCGACGGCGGCACCGCCCTGACCAGCACGTCCTTCTGGCCCTCGACGGAGATCCGCGACCAGGCACTGGCGGCGGGCATGGAGGCGGGGGTACGGGAGCAGTACGACCGGCTGGAGGAGCACCTGCGGCGGATGTGACGGGTGCCGTCCGCCGTCCGGTCAGGCCCGGCAAGATCCGGAAGAGAGGGCCTAGACCTCGTACCGCAGCAGCGCCCGGGCCACGGGCTCGCCGGTGCGACGGGCGTGGGCGGTACGGGCCTTGACCTCGCGCAGGGTGCGGGGCCGCCATCCGGGACCGCCGCAGCAGCTCTTGTGGAAGCCGATCCCCGCGTTCAGGACGACGGACAGCGCCCGCCAGGCGTCCTTGTCACGCCGCCGCGGCGGCTGGAACGCCGACCCTGCGTGGATCATCACCCGGGCGCAGCGCGGACAGTGCCGCTCGCGCTCGGGACCGTAGGACTGCTTGTACGAGGCCCGGCACGGCAGGCACACGTAGGAGGTCTTGCCGTGGCTCATGGGAGGGAGGGTACGGGGCCGGGGCGGGCGGATGGCAAGCGAATTCCGGTGCGGGCGTGGTCCGTACGTTCCTAGCCTGGGGATCATGGAGCTTTCCGCGATCACCCTCGACTGCGCCGACCCCCTGGCCCTCGCCGACTTCTACCACCGCGCCACCGGCCTGCCGCCGCACCCGAAGAACCACGCCGACTTCGCCGGCCTCCAGCGCGAGGGCGGCCTGCTCCTCGGCTTCCAGCGCGTCGACGACTACCGCGCCCCCGACTGGCCCGGCCAGGACGTCCCCCAGCAACTGCACCTGGACTTCGACGTCGACGACCTGGCGGAGGCGGAGGCCCGGCTCCTCGCCCTGGGCGCCCGGAAGCCGGACTTCCAGCCGGACGAGGAGCGCTTCGTGGTGCTCCTCGACCCGGCGGGACATCCGTTCTGTGTGGCGCCGCGGCGGGGTCCGTCGGTGTAGTCCCTCAGCCTCACGGCCCCGGGCCGTGCCCCGGGGCCGGTCGAGCCGCACGGTCAGGTGCGCATGCTTGCGAGCGCCTGGCGGATCTCCGCCGCTCGCAAGCGAACGCGCTGCACGGGGACGCGGCCGGAGGCGGTGGCCGGGGCGGCGGGCCCGCCGCGATCGCCCCGGCATGGTCCGCACTCGCCGTCGCGCAGCCGGTCCGCGTACCCCGGCGCGCCGCACTTCGCGCATTCGAGCAGCCGGAGGGGCGGGGGATCGCGACGGAGGGGCGGCGGGGGCAGCTTGTCGGTCAGCCGGCGCCTGGCGAGCGCGGCCGGGTGGTGGACGGGATGCGGCAGGCCGGCGGTCAGGGCGCGCAGCACGTCACGCTCCTCGGCACCCCGCGCGAACCACTCCTCGACCAGCGGCGTCAGCGCGCGGCAGTCCGCGTGGGACAGCGACATCGCGGCGTTCTCCCGCCCCAGCGCGGCGAGCAGGATGTAGGCGCGCGACCGGGTCGGCGGCGGCTTCTCCCTGGGCACGTCACCGCGCTCGAAGGCGGCCCACCACGCGTCGTCACGTGCCGTACGGGAGAACCACGTTCGGGTGATCCATTTTCCGCCGAGGCACTCGCGTCCGCGCCGCAGGTGCCCGACACGCTGGATGCGGTTGAGGGCGGTACGGAGGGCGCACTGCCCGTACGGCAGGTGCTTGGCCAGCGTCTTCACCGAAATGTCGCTGCCGTCGGGCAGCCGGTCGATGTACGCGGCGATGGCGGCCTCGCGGGGCGGGAGGTGCGCGAAGTCGTCACGACGGGAGGGACGTTCGTACGGCGTCGAGCGCTTTCCGTAGCCCGGGTTGGCGAGGGGGTGGGGAGCGAAACTAAACTCGGCGTCAGCCATGGATCGGAAGCGGCTTTCTTTCGATCGGTGGTGAGACCCCCTTCAGGTGTTGGCGCACCTGCTGGGGGTCGTTCGTTTACCGGACACGCTAGAGGCGTATGACTCTGCGTGGCAAGTCGGTCGCCCAGGGTCAACTCGCTGGGCGGGTGGGTGGGTTGAATCCCAGGCCCCGTCCCCATCCTCAGAAACAGCGCCCGAATCTCGCCGCTTGAGCCTCGGGCCTGAGCTGCGGCTCAGCCGATCGCGCGGCGGAACAGGCCCGTCCAGAGGAACGGTTCGCCGAAGTGCGGGGAGTCGGACGGCTCGTCGTGCATGCGGCGGAGCTCGATCTCCGTCAGGTCGGAGAAGAGCGCGCGCAGGGAGTCGGCGGTGTAGGCGAGGCCGCCGTGGAGGGAGGCGTCGCGGTAGAAGGCCGCGTCGGGGAGTTCGGAACCCATGCCGTCGGGGCCGGCGGCGAAGCAGGTGAGGGCGAAGTGGCCGCCGGGGGCGAGACGACGGGCGAGGAGGGCGAGGTAGCTTGCGCGGCGGTGGGGCGCGAGGTGGTGGAAGCAGCCGGAGTCGTAGATCAGGTCGTACGCGCCTTCGCTGCCGAGACGGCCCTCCCGGTCGAGCACGAAGGCGTCGCCCTGGAGGAAACGGACGTCCAGGCGCGCTTCCTCCGCCCGCTCCCGCGCCCACGCCAGCGCGCCGGCGGACAGGTCCACCGCGTCGACCGCGAAGCCGCGCGCCGCGAGGTGAAGGGCGTTGCGCCCCGGCCCGCAGCCGAGGTCCAGGGCACGCCCGCCGGTGGGGATCACGCCCTGGTCGAGATGGGCGGCCAGGTTCTCGTCGGGCTTCGGGACGAAGAAAGGGACGGGCCGGGCGCGATCGTCGTAGAAGCTCTCCCACTTGCCGGTGTCGGCGGCGAACAGGCCGTCGAGGAGCTGGAGAACGTCCTCGGTGGTGCGGGTCGAACGGTCCATGCGGATGTCCATGCGGATCCCCTTCCGTGTAGGGGAAACGCTACGGGAGGAAGGGGTGAAAGCCCAGGTCAGGGGCGGTTCGGGGAGGCGCTGGGCGGCGGTGTGGCGGGCGATCGGGAGGGGCGCGGGCTTGCTCCCCCCGGCTCTCGGGGCGGGGGCGCGGAGAGGAACGTTGGGGGCCGTCTCGGGGGGTTTGGGGGCGGGGGCGGAGAGGGTTTCGGGACGGGTTTGGGGACGGTTTCGGTGGGGGTTTGTGGGTGGGGTGGTGGTTGGGGTGCGGGTCTTGGGTGGTCGGGGTGGGGGTTTCTGATGGGCTTCTGGTGTCGGCCGCCCTCTCTCTGAGTGTGGCCCCCTCCGCCGGCCCCTCAAGGGCGCTCCTTCGTCGCGTCGCTACGCGATTCCGCTTCGCTCCACCCTTGACCGGCCGGCTCCGGGTGCCTTTTCACACTCGGAGGGCGGCCGGGGGCGTGGCCACGCGGCAAGGCCGGGTACCGGCCGGGCGACGTGGGCGAGTGGCGGGCTGGTGGGTGGGGGCCGGGTTTGTGGCGGGAGTGGGGGAGGCCGCTCCCCTCGTGGGGGGTGCGCCGAAGTGGGATGGGGTGCTCCACCCCAGCTCGGCGGCGACCGGCCGTCGTCTGGTCGGGGTTCAAGCCCCGCTGGTCACTCCCGGTGGGTGGGGAGTGTGGTCGGGGGCGGCCCGGCGGTGCAAACTGCCCCCTCGCGAGCCGAGGCGTGACGGGGGTGAACTCGCGTGACGAGGGAGGCGCTTCGGCTGTCTCGGCGAGGGAGTTTGCACCGCCGGGAAGGAGTGAAGTCACCTCTCCCCGGTCAGAGTGGGACGCGAGTGAACTGCTGTGACTCAGGAGGCGTCCCCGGACGGGGTTGTGTCGTCTCGCCGGTGCAAACTGCCCTCTCGCGGGCTGTGATGTGACGGCAGTGAACTGCTGTGACAGGCGTGGCACTTCGGCCGTCTCGGCAAGGGAGTTTGCACCGCCGGGCCATCTCGACTGCCCTTCCACCCGCCGGGAGTGACCAGCGGGGCCTGAATCCCAGCCGGACGACTACCACTCGCCGCCGAACCGACATCGGGCGCCCCATTCCACGACCGCGCACCCCGCACGGCGGGAAAGGTCCTCCCCCACCCCTGCCAAGAGCCCAGCCCCCACCCACCAGCCCGCCACCCGCCCACGGCGGGAAGCGCTGCCCGGCCTTGCCGCGTGGCCACGCCCCCCGGCCGCCCTCCGAGAGTTTGTGCGCACCGGGAGCCGGCGGGTCAAGGGTGGCCGGAGGCCATCGCGCAGCGACGCGACGAAGGAGCGCCCTTGACGCGGTGGCGGAAGGGGCGACTCTCGGAAGGAGGGTGGCCGTACGGTGCCCGCGTCAGGGCGTTCACCACGACGGACCAGGCAGCGGTGCGGACACGAGCTGAGCACCGTCCGGGACCGCCCCCGGACGGGCCCCCCTTCAGGTGGTCGGGGCCGGCGGTGCCTGGAGGGCCGGGTCCTGGCCCGAGCGGGCGAGGGACGCCGCGACGAAGCCGTTCCCCTTCAGTTCCTCCACCGTGGCGCGCAGGAAGGCGACCGTCTCCGCCGACCGGCCCACCGTCGTGCCCACCGCCTGCCGGATCTCCATGAACCGCTCGTCGATCAGCCGCACCTCCGGGTGGGCCGCCGCGTACGCCGTCATCGGCTGGCGGATGCCCGCACCCGCCTCAAGTCCCTGCTCCGCGAAGGTGTCGACGCCCTCCGCACCCCGCACCAGGGTCGCGTGGCGCAGCGCGCGGGTGAGGTGAAGGTCGTACGCGGAGCCCGCCTTCACGCCGATCCGGACGCCCGGGGCGTCCACGTCCTGCGGGGTCCTGAGCGCGGAGTCGCGCGGCACCGCGTACACGCCCTCGATGACCACGTACGGGGCCGTGAAGGCCACCTCCGCCTCCCGGGCGGGATCGACCGCGAGGAAGCAGAGGTCGGCCCGGCCGGTCGCCATCGCCTCGTACGACTTGCGGGCCGCGTCGAAGCACAGCAGTTCCACGGGCACGCCGAGGCGGGCCCCGATCTCGCGGGCGAGGTCCACGGTGACGCCGCCCGGAGCCTCCGGGGTGCCCTGGGCGAGGACCGGGTTGCCGAGGTTGATCGAGGCGCGCAGGGTCCCGGTGGGAGCCAGGTCGGCGGCGAGGGCCCGATTCGAGGTCGTCATGCGGCGGAGTCTAGACAGCCGGACATCCGGACCCCCGGACGGGGGACCCCGGACATCCGGACCCCCGGACGGGGGGCCCCGGACATCCGGACCCCCGGACGGGGACCCTCGGACGTCCAGACCCCCGGAAGCGGGACCCCGGACGTCCGGGGACGCAGCCACGTCCAGCCCTCGGTGGGATGGCCCCCGGACGTCCAGCCCGCAGCACCCACGCCCCCCGGCCGACCGTCAGTCCTCCTCCGCCCGGTGCACCCCGTCCAGGCGGGCCAGCTCCTCGGGCGCGAGGCGCAGGGTGCCCGCCGCGACGTTCGCCTCCAGGTGCGCCGGGTCGCCGGTGCCCGGGATCGCCAGCAGGTGGGGGCCCTGGTGGAGGATCCAGGCGAGGCGGATCTGGGCCGGGCTCGCGTCGTGGGCGCGGGCCACGGCGAGGAGTTCCTCCGGCTCCGCCGTCGCGCCGGCCCCGCTCTCCCGGCCGGCCGCCGCGATCGCGTAGAACGGCACGAACGCGATGCCCAGCTCGCCGCAGCGGCGGACGAACTCCGCGTACTCGGGGCGTACGCCGATCCCGTACATGTTCTGCACGCACACCACGGGGGCGATCCGCCGCGCCTCCTCCAGTTGCTCGGGCGTGACGTTGGACAGGCCGAGGTGGCGGATCAGGCCCGCCTCCCGGAGTGCGGCGAGGGCGCCGAAGCGTTCGGCGACCGAGTCGGTGCCGAGGACGCGGAGGTTGACGACGTCGAGGTGGTCGCGGCCCAGCTGGCGCAGGTTCTCCTCGACCTGGCCGCGCAGTGCCTCCGGCGTCCCGGCGTGGCTGACCCAGGCGCCCGACGCGTCCCGCGCCGGGCCCACCTTGGTGGCGATGACGAGGTCGTCGGGGTAGCGGCCGGAAGGGGCCAGGGCGCTGTTGATCAGCTCGTTGGCGGAACGGAGCGGGGAGAAGTAGAAGGCGGCGGTATCTATGTGATTGACGCCGAGCTCGACGGCCCTGCGGAGGACGGCGATCGCCTGGTCGCGGTCCCTCGGTACGGCGTTCTCGATCAGCGCCTGGCCGGTCTGGGGCAGGCGCATCGCGCCGAAGCCGATGCGGTTCACCGTCAGGTCGCCCAGCCTCCAGGTGCCGGAGGCGGAAGCGGAGACGGGGACGGGGACGTCAGCGGTGGTGTCCGTGGTGGTGTCCGTGGTGGTGTCCGTGGTGGTGTCCGTGGTCATGCGGTGGTGATCTCCCTGGTACGGAGCGGGGGTTGGCCCTACTGCGGAGTGGCCTGCCTGCGGGATGGGTCGGGCGCGGGTGGGCGACGAAGGTTTCCCCATGACCTCTCGCCTGCGCAACTCTCTTCTGCTCGGCCTCACTTCCGTCACCCTCGCGACCGGCCTCACCGCCACGCCGTCCGCTTCCGCCACCCCCGCCGCCGCGCCCACCCCTGCTGCCGTCCCCGTCCCTGCTGCCGTCCCCGTCCCTGTCCCCACGGTCCCCGCTCCACTCGCCTGGACGCCCTGTGGTCCCGACGGGCTCCGCCAGGAATGCGCCACGCTCTCCGTGCCCCTCGACTACGCGGACCCCCGAGGCCGACAGGTCGGGCTGGCCGTGTCCCGGATCCGCAGCACCGACCCGGCCGCCCGGCGCGGCACCCTTGTCGTCCTGCCCGGCGGGCCCGGCAACTCGGGTGTGCAGCGGCTGAGCGGCAAGGGCGCGGCGCTGGTGCGGGAGCTGGGCGGCGCGTACGACCTGGTGGCGTTCGACCCGCGCGGGGTCGGCGGCAGCATGAAGGCGGACTGCGGGCTCAGGGACGAGGACCGCCATCTGGTGACCCTGCGGGCCTGGCCGGCCGCCGACGGCTCCATCGCCGAGAACGTCGAGCGTTCCCGGCGGGTCGCCGCGGCCTGCGCCCGCAACGGCGGCGCCGAGCTGCGCAGCCTGACCACCGCCAACGAGGTCCGGGACATGGACCGGCTGCGGCAGGCGCTCGGCGAGGACAAGGTGTCGGCGTGGGCCCACTCGTACAGCACGTACGTCACCGCGTGGTACGCGCAGGAGTTCCCGCACCGTACCGACCGCGTCGTCCTCGACAGCAGCGCCGACCCCGACCCGCGGTCCGTGGGGCAGGGCTGGCTGCGGGACATGGCGCGGGGCGTCGAGGACCGCTTCCCCGACTTCGCGGCCTGGGCGGCGCACCCGGATCGGGCGCAGGCGGGGCTGCGGCTCGCCGAACGTCCCGAGGACGTCCGGCCCCTCGTCCTCGGCCTGGCCGCCCGCCTGGACCGTACGCCCAGGCCCTCGACCACGCCGGGCGTGCCGCTCACCGGCAACCTGCTCCGCCAGGCCCTGCACAACGCGCTGGGCTCCGACACCTCCTTCGAGGGCTTCGCCCGCCTGGTCCAGGAGGCCCGCACGCCCACGGCGACGCCCGCCCTGCCGGCGGCGCTGGCCGGCCCCATGCCCGGCCCCGACGTGGCCGTGGCCCTCGGTGTCGTCTGCAACGACGTGAGGTGGCGCGGCTCGGTCCGCGACCACGAGAGGGCGGTCGCCGCCGACCGCGTCGCGCACCCGCTGACGGCGGGCATGCCCGTGAACGTGACGCCCTGCTCCTTCTGGAAGGGCGGTCCGGTCGAGAAGCCGGTCCGGCTCACCGACGAGGGCCCGTCCGACATCCTCATGATCCAGGGCCTCCGTGACCCCAACGCCCCGCACTCCAGCGGCCTGAAGATGCGCGCGGCCCTCGGCGACCGCGCCCGTCTGGTCTCCGTCGACCGCGGCGGCCACGGCATGTACCTGAGCAACGGCAACGCGTGCGGCGACCGGACGGTGACCCGCTTCCTGCTGACGGGCGAGCGCCCGGCGGGCGACATCCGCTGCTAGACCCTGGCGCGGTCGGGGTCCGGGCCCGGGTCCGCGTCGGGGGCGGCGTCGGGGTCCGCGATTCCGGAGGGAGGGGGAGATGGAGCGGAGGGAGCGGATGCCCGTGCGGGGCGCGTGGCCGGGGCGGCCTCCGCCGCGGTCCTCACCGCAGTCGTCACCGCGGTCGTCGCCCCCGTCATCGCCACGTCCCCCGTCTCCACGTCGAACTCCTCGGTCATCTCCCGGCTGAAGCCGAAGAAGTACGTGGCCAGGAAACCCGTCACGTAACCGACCAGCAGCCCGCCCGCGTAGATCGCCACCGTCTCGCCCAGGCCCTTGTTGCCGTCGAGGAGCGGGAAGAGGGCCCAGCCGGAGGGGCCGATGGCGGTGGAGCCGACCTTGTCGCCCAGCATGTTGAAGAAGCCGACGAAACCGCCGCCGAAGGCGCCGCCGACGCAGGCGGTGACGAAGGGGCGGCCGAGCGGCAGGGAGACGCCGTAGATGAGGGGTTCGCCGACGCCGAGGAGTCCGGCGGGGAGGGCGGACCGGATGGTGCGGCGGAGCGAGCGGTTGCGGGGCAGCTTGACGTACACGGCCATCGCCGCGCCGACCTGGCCCGCGCCCGCCATCGCGAGGATCGGCAGGAGGACCGTGTAGTCCTGCTGCTCGATGAGGGTGGTGTGGATGGGGATGAGGGTCTGGTGGAGGCCGAGCATCACCAGGGGCAGGAACAGTCCGCCGAGCACGAGGCCGGCGCCGGCTCCCGCGTGGGCGAGCAGCCAGTCGGCGACGTCGCCGATGGCGCGGGAGACCTCGCCGGCCACGTACATCAGGCCGTAGACGGTGGCCAGGCCGGCGACGAGCACGGTGACGGTGGGAGTGACCAGGACGTCCAGGGACTCGGGCACCCTGCGGCGGCACCACTTCTCCACGTACACGGCGAGGACCGCCGCGCCGAGCGCGCCGAGCACGCCGCCCTGGCCGGGGGAGAGGGGCCGGCCGAGGACTTCGACCTTCGCGACGCCGGCGAAGACGATGACGGAGGCGACGGCGCCGCCGAGGATCGGCGTGCCGCCGAACTCCTTGGCCGTGTTGTAGCCGACGAAGACCGCGATCAGGGCCATGAAGCCGCTCGCGACGGCCGTGAGCGCCGGGGTGAGGGCGGGCAGCCGGCCGAGGTTGATCAGCAGGCCGTTGAGGCCGGCGATGATGCCGCAGCCGATGAGGGCGGGGATGAGCGGGACGAAGATGTTCGCGATCCGGCGCAGGAAGAGCTTGAAGGGCGTGGCGTTCCGCGCCTTCTGGGCGGCTCTGATCGCGGCGCCCGCCGCCGCGAGGTCCTCGGCGGTACGCGGCGGGGCGCCGGACGCCACCAGGGCCTCGAACTCCGGCGTCACGCGGGCGACCGCGCCCGGGCCGAGGACGATCTGGTACGTGTCGTCCTCCACCACGCCGAGCACGGGCGGCAGGGCCCGCAGGGCCTCGTCCCGGACGAGCGAGCGGTCCCGCAGGCCGAGCCGGAGGCGGGTCATGCAGTGGGCCACGGAGGTGACGTTCCCGGCGCCGCCGACGAGCGGGAGGATCGCGGCGGCGGTGGCGCGGTGCTTGTCCGCGGGGTGCGTCCGCTCGGCCGTGCTGCTCGTGTCGGCGCTGCTGCTCGTGTCGGCCGTGCCGTTCGTGTCGGCCGTGCCGGTCTCGCCGTCCGGGCGGCGCTTGTCGTGGGTGCCGCCCTTGTCGTTCGCACGGTCCTTGTCGTTCGCACGGTCCTTGTCGTTCGTGCCGCTCTTTTCGTGGGCGCTGCTGTTGTCGTCTGGGCTCATGGTGCGGTGGTGCCTTGCTGTGAGGGGTACGAGACGGGCCTCAGCCCGTCGTCGCGTGCAGCGCGGCGCGCAGGTGGCCCCGGGTGTCCTGCAGCCGGCGCTCGGCGGTCTTGGCGTCGACGTCGGCCAGGATCATCAGGATGGCGGTCTTCACCTCTCCGCCGGCGGAGCGCAACGCGGTCTCGATCTGCTCGTCGGTCGCTCCGGTGGCGAGGGCCACGATCCTGCGTGAGCGGGCCTGGAGCTTGTCGTTGGAGGCGCGGACGTCGACCATCAGGTTTCCGTAGGTCTTGCCCAGCCGGATCATGGTGATCGTCGAGATCATGTTGAGGACGAGCTTCTGGGCCGTGCCGGCCTTCAGCCGGGTCGATCCGGTGAGCAGTTCGGGGCCGGTCACGACCTCGATGCCGTGCTCGGCGGCCGCGGCGAGCGCGCTGTCGGCGTTGCAGGACAGGCCGATGGTGAGCGCGCCGAGGGCGCGGGCGTGTTCGACGGCGCCGACGGCGTAGGGGGTGCGGCCGGAGGCGGAGACGCCGACGACGGTGTCGTCGGCGGTGAGGCCGAGCGCGGTGAGGTCCGCGACGGCGAGTTCCTTGGAGTCCTCGGCGCCCTCGGCGGCCTTGACCATGGCGGTGGGGCCGCCGGCGATGAGGCCGACGACCTCGGAGGGGTCGGTGTTGAAGGTGGGCGGGCACTCGCTGGCGTCGAGGACGCCGAGCCGGCCGGCGGTGCCGGCGCCGAGGTAGAGGAGCCGTCCGCCGCGGGCCATCCGCTCGGCCGTCGCGTCGATGGCGGCGGCGATCGCCGGGAGCTGCCGGGCCACGGCGGTGGGGACGGTCTGGTCCTCCTGGTTCATGAGCGCGGCGATCTCGGCGGTGGGCAGCCGGTCGATCTCGGCGAGCTCGGGGCGGAAGGCCTCGGTGGTGAGCGTGGCGAGCTGGGCGCGCAGTTCGGAGTACGTGGTCGGCACGGGCGGCTGCTCTTTCCTGGGTGGTTCAGCGGGTGCGGGGGGCGTGGCGGTGTGCGAGCGCTTCGTACGAGGCCGCGAGGGCCGGGGCCGCCGTCTCGTACGTACGCTGGGTGACGCAGGTGAACAGGCAGTCCACCACCAGGAGTTGGCTGGTGCGGGAGGACATCGCGGCCGGGCGAAGTTCGCTCTCGCGGGCCGTGGAGGTGGTCAGGACGTGGTCGGCGTACTGGCTCACCGGGCCGTCCGGGCGGCCGGTGACGGCGACGGTGGTGGCGCCGTGGTCGAAGGCGACGCGGAGCGGTTCTATGACGTCGCCGGTGGAGCCGGAGTGGGTGATGGCGATGGCGACGTCGCCGGAGCGGAGCTGTACGGCGTTGGTGACGGCCAGGTGCGGGTCGCTGGGGGCGTGGGCGATCAGGCCGATGCGGAGGAGTTTCTGGGCGAGGTCCTGCGCGACCAGGCCGGAGGCGCCGATGCCGTAGATGTCGATGCGGCGGGCGGTGGCGAGGGCGGCGACGGCGGCGCCGAGCTGGACGGTGTCGAGGCCGGCGGCGGTGTCGGCGAGGGTCTGCTGCTCGTCGTAGGCGAGTTTGGCGACGACGTCGGCGACGGGGTCGTCGACGGCGATGTCGGCGGTGACGGAGGGCGCGCGGCCGGACTGCTGCTGGGCGGCGAGGCCGGCGAGGGCGAGGCGCAGGTCGCGGTAGCCGGGGTAGCCGAGGAGGCGGGCGGTGCGGACGACGGTCGCCTCGCTGGTGCCGGTGAGCTCGGCGAGGCCGGTGACCGTGAGGGCGGCGCAGCCGGCCGGGTCTCCGGCGACGGCCTCGGCGACCCGCTGCATGGAGCGGGTCATGGAGGGGGCGAGGGTCCGGACCTTGGCCGCGAGGGCGGCGGGGGCGGGCGGGGCGGCGCCGCCGGCGGTCGCGGCACCGGGGGCGGCCGGGGCCGCCGTGCGCGGGGTCGCCGTTCCGGGGGCCGGGGCGCCGGGTCTGCCCCCGCTTGTGAAACTTTCCTTCACTTCATTGGTCACTGTTGAAAGATATTTTCGGCTCCAGGGGGCGTCAAGACCTCCTCCCGCCCTGCCCAGGCCGTCCCCGGGCGTCCCGGATCGGAGCGGGCCGTTGGTCCGGGACGAGGCGGGGGCGCAGAATGTGAGCATGGACGAGATCGACCCCGTGGAACAGGCCCTTCACGCCGCCCGTGCCCTGATCCTCGCCGACCTGTCGGCCCGCCGGGTCGGCATGGCCGAGGTCGTCTCGATGGTGGAGGACGCCGTGGCCCACCGCCGCTGGTGGGTGGAGCAGTGGCCCGAGGGGCGCGCCTTCGTGGCCGGGTTGGTCGCCCAGGACGTGCAGGACGCCCTGCTCGAACGGTACGGCCGCTGGCCGCTGTGCCCGGTCTGCTCCTCGGGCGACCCGCACGCCCTCGACGTCGAACCGGAGATGGGCCCCGACCCGCACTGGGTGTGCGGCAAGCAGGGCGTGCGGGTGGCGCCCATCGGCGGCCTGACGTGACGGGGGCGGCGGCGTGACCCTCTACATCGACCCGCCGACCTGGCCGGGCCACGGCCGCATGTGGTCGCACCTCGTCAGTGACGTCTCCTTCGAGGAGCTGCACGCCTTCGCCGCGGCCATCGGCTGCCCGCCGCGCGCCTTCGAGCGCGACCACTACGACATCCCGTCCGACCGGTACGCCTCCGCGGTGGCGGCAGGCGCCGTCGAGGTCGGCTCGAAGGAGATCGTCCGCCTCCTGACGGCGGCGGGCCTGCGCCGGCCGAAGGGCCGTCCCGAGGACTGGCCCGAGGAGCCCCGGGACTGGCCGGAGGGCCAGCCCCAGGGCTGGTCGGGCGGCGGGCCGGGGGTCCGGCCGGCGCAGGGGGAGCGCCTGCCGCGCTACGAGGGGTAGCGAGTCGGGGCGGTCCGCTCAGCCCCCGGCGGCGGGACGGTTCGTCAGACGGTGTAGGTGATCGCCGAGCCGTGGGTGGCCGCGATCGTGCCTGACGCGTAGCCGTCGTGGATCTTGACCGGGTTGCCGCTGACGTTGCGCACCTTCAGCGTCGTGCGGACCTGGGTGCAGCCGCCGAGCTGGGCGGTGGTCAGGGTGAGGGTGTTCGCCGCGGTCTGGTGGTGCTTGGCGTTGGTGATGTTCCAGCGCGAGACGGGGCCCGCGATCGGGCCGCCGCACAGGGAGCCGTCGGCGTTGCGGGGCTGGGCTTCGACCCACGTCTCGACGACGGTGCCGTCGTAGGCGGTGGAGCCGCCCGAGCAGATCGACGAGCCGGCGGCGCAGGTCGACAGGGCCGCGTCCTGGTAGAGGGAGATCCGGTTTCCGGCGGTCGGCGTGACGGTGTACCCGAGGGTGGTGGCGGTGGTGGCGCGGGCGACCGTGGTGCCGCTGCCCGCGAGCAGGGTCCAGCGGGACTGGTCGGTGTAGACGGGTTCGGTCTGCCGAGCGAGTTCGGCGCCGGCCGGCACGCGCATGGTGACGGTACGGCCGTTCACGATGATGGAGGAGTACGAGACGATCGACAGCCGGCAGGTGTAGCTGCCGTCCGCGGGCGCGACGAACACCCAGCGCAGGGCAGAGGTCAGCCTGCTCTCGATCGTGGGCACCAGGTTGGCGGCCCAGTACACCCCGGCCTCGGTGCCGGCGGGCAGGGCGGTGCCGTCGGCGTTGCGGCAGCGGACGGCGAAGGTGGTGCCGATGTTGTCCCCGGCCGAGAGGGTGTCGACCGGCTCGGTGGAGAAGAAGCGCGACCACAGGAACGAGCGCTCCCCGGCCGCCGCGTCGAAGGTGACGGCGGTGCCCGGAACGTCGAGGTACGTCTCGGCGTTGCGGGTCACCTCGTACGTGAAGTCGCCGGAGGCGGCGTGCGCGGGCGCGGGGGTCGACACCGCGCCCGCGAGGGCGAGGAGGAGTGCTCCGGCCGTCGCGGCGGCGGCACGGATGGTTCGGAAGCGCACGGGGTGCTGCACGGGCCCTGCTCTCTCGTTGACGTGTACCCCTCCAGTCGGAGGGTCAGCGAGACGATACGCGGGACTCTTCCGGCTGGCGGGCGGAGGACCGCGTCACGATGCGCGAACGCGACCTGGTCAGCCGCAGTGAGACCGCGACCGTGCCCAGCGCGAGCAGGGCCATGGCCGCGCCGGCCCAGGCCGGGGAGGCGTAGCCGAGACCGGCGTCGATGACGGTGCCGCCGAGCCAGGGGCCGCCGGTGTTGCCGAGGTTGAAGGCGGCGGTGGTGGTGGCGCCGGCGAGGGTGGGGGCGGCGCCGGCGACGTTGAACATGCGGGCGTTGAGGGCCGGGGCGGTGTAGAAGGCGGAGACGCCGAGGAGGAAGGTCAGCGTGATCGTGGCGACGGGGCTGGACGCCAGCAGGGCGAGCGCCACGAGGAAGACGGTGGAGGCGGTGATGCCGCTGAGGAGGACGCCGAAGAGGTGGGCGTCGGCGACCCGGCCGCCGATGTACGTACCGATGAGGGCGCCGATGCCGAAGAGGCCGAGGACGCCGGAGACCCAGCCGGCGTCGAGGCCGGAGACGTCGGTGAGCAGCGGGGCCAGGTAGGAGAAGGCGCAGAAGACGCCGCCGGCCGCGAGGGCGGTGATCAGGACGGAGAGCAGCACCTGCCGGTCGCGGTAGATGACCAGCTCGCTCTTGAGGCGGGGCCGGGTCTCGGGCAGCGGGATGTGCGGGATGCGGGTGATCACGCCGACGAGGGCGATCGCGGAGGCGACGCCGACGGCCCAGAAGGCGGAGCGCCATCCGAGGTGCTCGCCGAGGAAGGCACCGGCGGGGACGCCGAGCACGTTGGCGATCGACAGACCGCCGATCATGACGGCCATGGCACGGGCCCGGGAGCCGACCGGCACCATCGCGATGGCGACGGCCGCGCCCACGGCCCAGAACCCGGCGCAGGCCAGGGCGCTCACCACGCGCGAGGCGAAGAGCACGGCGTAGTTCGGCGCGAGCGCCCCGGCGACCTGGCCGAGGCCGAAGACGGTGATCAGCGCGATGAGGGTGGTCTTGCGGGGCAGCCGGAGGGTGGCGACGGCGAGCAGCGGGGCGCCGATGACCATGCCGATGGCGAAGGCCGAGATGAGCAGACCGGCGCGGGGGATGGAGACGCCCATGTCCTCCGCGATGGGCGGCAGCAGCCCGGAGAGCATGAACTCGCTCGTGCCGAGCGCGAAGACGGACAGGCCGAGGATGTAGACGGCCAGGGGCATGCGGGTGGGGGAGGGCACGGCGGCTTCGGCGTTGGTCGACGGCATGACATGGGCAACCAGTCCGTGACCCCTGTCATTTCCTCTCCCAGCGAAATCTCGGGATCCGAGACGGCCGTCGGGTGCTGTAGTGCGGGGGGCGGGCCCGGGCGGGGGTGGTCGCACCCGGAGCCGGCCGGTCAAGGGGGGCCAAAGGCCATCGCGCAGCGACGCGACCCAAGGGAGCGCCCTTGAGGGGCCGGCGGAGGGGGCCACACTCGGAGAGAGGGCGGCCGATCCAGAAGCACACCCGACACGGTCACCCCGGCAGGGCCCAGACCCGCACCCCCGCCACCTCTATCCCGCCAGCCCCTCCAGTTCCCACTCCACGTTCGCCCGTGCCCGTTCCTCCCATGCCGCCGCGCCGTACGGAGTGCGGAACAGTCGCGGCAGTGCGAGGAGGTGGCGGAGGACGGCCGCCCGGCCCTCGCGGAAGGCGTCGTCCGGGACGAAGGCGTACTCCTCGCGGACCGCCTTCGTATACCCCTCGTAGGTATCCGGGTCGCTCGCCAGGATCGCCAGGTCCGCGTCGCACAGGGTCTCGCCGTTGAGGTCGCCCGGCTCCGGGTCGTGGGTGGTGGTGAGGCGGACCAGGCGGGCGACCTCGGTGACCTCGCGCGGGGTGAGGCCCGCCTCGGTGAGGGCCCGTTCGGCCAGGGCGGCGGAGCGTTCCTCGTTCTCGGAGCGGTCCGGGCGGTAGACGGCGTCGTGGAACCAGGCGGCGAGCCGGACCAACTCCAGTTCCCCGCCCTCGCCGCCCTGGTCGGTCAGTTCGTCGACGCGGTCGAGGACCGCCCGCAGGTGGTCGACGGTGTGGTACCGACGCTGCGGCTCCGACCAGCGGGTCAGCAGCTCGCGGCCGTACGGGAGGGGGTCCGGGCCTTCGCGGCCGGCGCGGGCGGCGAGGAGGGTGGCGGTCCAGCGGGTCAGGAGTTCCTGGTCGCGGACGGTGCTCGGCTCGGCGGTCATGAAGGGCATTCTGCCCGCCCGTGGCCCGGCGCGCGGGCCGGAAGCACTGCTTCCTCCGTGCGCCCCGCACGCCCTCATCTCTCTCTTACATACCCCCCATGGGTATGCTACGGTGCTGCGTGCAGGTACCCCCCAGGGGTATGTAACCGCGAGCGAAGGGTCAGGGCAATGTCAACCGTCAATCCCCGGCGCTGGTGGGCACTTGCCGTGCTCGCCGCCGCGCAGTTCATGGTCATCATGGACACCTCGATCATCGGAGTCGCGCTCCCCGAGATGCAGAAGGAGCTCGGCTTCTCCCAGGGCGAGCTCCAGTGGGTCTTCAACGCCTACGTGATCGTCTTCGGCGGTTTGCTGCTCCTCGGCGGCCGCCTCTCCGACCTCGTCGGAGCCCGCAAGATCTTCGTCTCCGGCTGGGTGGTCATGATCGCCGGATCGATCCTCGCCGCGGCCGCGCAGACCGCCTGGGTCGAGATCGCCGGCCGTGCCGTCCAGGGCGTCGGCGGTGCGCTCATCGCGCCCTCCGCCATGACGCTGCTGATGATGCTGTTCATGCACGACCCGAAGGAGCTCGGCAAGGCGATGGCGCTCTACGGCGCCGCGGCCCCGGCCGGCGGCACCGCGGGCGTGTTCCTCGGCGGCGTCTTCACCGAGTGGGCCGCCTGGCAGTGGTGCTTCATCATCTACGTCCCGATCGGCATCGCGACCCTCGCCGCGACCAAGCTCCTCCCGGACGTCGGGTCCCGGCGCGGCTCCGTCGACGTCCTCGGCGCCGTCGCCGTCACCGCCGGTCTCGCGCTCGGCGTCTTCGCGGTCGTCCGCGCCCCCGAGGTCGGCTGGAGCGCCCCCGCCACCGTCCTGGAGCTGGCCGGTGCCGCCGCCCTCATCATCCTCTTCTTCGTGATCCAGAAGGCCGTCCGCGAGCCCCTCATGCCGCTCAGCGTCTGGCGGGTCCCGCGCCTCGGCTCCGCCAACCTGGCCATGACGCTGCTCGGCGCCGCCTGGATCCCGATGTGGTACTTCCTCAACCTCTACCTCCAGCAGGTCCTCGGCTACGGGGCCTTCGCCTCCGGTGCCGCCCTGCTGCCCATGACGGGCCTGCTGATGGTCTTCATGACGGCCATCACCGCCAAGCTCATGGCGAAGGTCGGGGCCAAGCCGCTCATCGGCGTCGGTCTGCTCGTCCTCGCCGCCGGCCTGGTCTGGCTGGCCGCCGTCGAGCCCACCGGCTCCTTCGTCGTCGACGTCCTGCCCGCCTCGCTGGTCGCCGCGCTCGGCATGTCCCTCGCCTACATCCCGGCGATGATCGCCGCCATGTCCGGCGCCCCGCAGGAGCAGGCCGGCCTGGCCTCCGGCATCGTCAACACCACCTACAACGTCGGCTCCGCGCTCGGCCTCGCCGCCCTCACCGCGGTCGCCATGTCCCAGGGCGCCGCCGAGCTCGGCAACCTGCCCAGGCTCACCGAGGGCTTCTCCGCCGCCTTCATCGGCGCCGCGGTCATCGCCGCCGTCGGCGGTGTGATCACCCTCCTCGTCATGAAGAGCGACAAGGCGCTCGCCGCCGGGGCCCCCGCCCCCGCCGCCGAGCAGCAGGGCGACAAGGTCACCGTCTGACCCGGCGCCACGTCCCCGATTCCGCGGGGCCGCCCGATGTCCGTTCACCGGCCGTCGGGCGGCCCCCTTTTCGTACGGCGCCTCCTCTTTCCTGCGGCGCCCTTTCGCGTACGGCACCCCGCCCGGCGGCTCGCCCGGCGGCCCGTTCGGCACCCGTCCGGCGGCTCGCCCGGCCCTCCGCCCGGCACCCGTCCGGCACCCCGCCCGGCGGCCCGCTCGGCGGCCCGTCCGGCACCCGCCCGGGCGGCCCGTCCGGCGGCCCGTGCGCACCGTCCCGTACGCCCTTGCCTCCGCCCCGAGAGGAAGTCCCCATGGATCTGGACCTGAACACCCGGGCCGTCCACGTCTCCCACGAGCCGCCCGTCCCGGGCAGCCGGCCGCTGTCCGTGCCCCTCGTGCAGTCGTCCGCCTTCGCCTTCGACTCCGCCGACGAGCTCGCCGAGGCGATGGCCGGACCCGACGGCAACTACGTCTACAGCCGCCGCGGCAACCCGACCGTACGCGCCCTGGAGCGGACCCTCGCCGATCTGGAGGGCGGCGCCGGGGCCATCGCCTTCGCCTCCGGCATGGGCGCGATCAGCGGGGTGCTGCTCGCGCTCCTCAAGCCCGGTGACCGCGTGGTGGCCCAGCGCTGCCTGTACGGCGGGACCTACGCCGTCCTGTCGGACCTGGCCGCCCGCCACGGCATCACGGTCACCTACGTCTCCGGCGACGACCCGGCCGAGTTCGAGGCGGCCGCCCGGCACCCCGCCACCCGGCTCCTGGTCCTGGAGACGGTGGCCAACCCCACCGGGCAGGTGCCCGACCTGCCCGGGCTGCTCGCCGCCGCCCGCAGGGCGGGTGTGACGAGCGTGGTCGACAACTCGCTCGCCTCCCCCGTCCTGTGCCGGCCGATCGAGCTCGGTGCGGACGTGGTCGTCCACTCCACGACCAAGTACCTCTCCGGCCACTCCGACGTCCTCGGCGGCGCCGCCGTCTTCGCCGACGACGAGCTGCGCCGGGCCGTCTGGCCGCGCACGGTCGAACTGGGCGCGTGCGCGGATCCGTTCGCGGCCTGGCTGACCCTGCGCGGGATCGCCACCCTGCCGTTGCGGATGCGCGAGCACTGCCTGAACGCGGCCGTGCTCGCCGAGCGCCTGACCGCCCGCCCCGACGTCACGGCCGTGCACTATCCGATGCTCCCCGGCCATCCCTCGTACGGCACGGCCCGCAAGGTCCTCACGGGCGGCGGCGGGCTGCTCTCCTTCGAGCTCGCGGGCGGCCGGGAGGCGGGGAGGGCCTTCATCGAGCGCGTACGGGTGGCCCGGCTCGCCCTGTCGCTCGGCGGCGTCGAGTCCCTGGTGACCCACCCGGCGTCCACCTCGCACCGCGAGCTGGACGCCGATGCGCTGGCCGCGGCCGGGATCGGGCCGGGGCTCGTGCGGATGTCGGTCGGGATCGAGGCGGTCGAGGACCTGTGGGCCGACATCGAACAGGCCCTCGGCTGAGGCGCGTTGGGGCGAGAAACCGCCTTGCACGGTCCTTCTTTTGGGTTGACAAAAGAAATGGCTAATTCGTAGATTGGGTGATGCCAGGGAACGACCACTCCTAGGTCAAGGGGGGCGCACGATGCGCTACTTCGAGGACTTCCGGCCCGGTGACGTCCACGAGCTGGGCACCGTCACCGTCACGGCGGAGGAGGTGCTGGACTTCGGAAAGCGCTTCGACCCGCAGCCCTTCCACACGGACCCCGAGCTCGCCGAGGACTCGCCGTTCGGCGGGCTGATCGCCAGCGGCTTCCACACCCAGGCGATGTTCATGCGCCGCTACGTCGACGGACTGCTCGCCTACAGCGCCTGCATGGGCTCGCCCGGCATCGACGAGGTCCGCTACCTGCGGCCCGTACGCCCCGGTGACGTCCTCAGGGCGCGGGTGGAGATCCTTGGCGCGACCCCGTCGCCGTTCAACCCCACCAGCGGCACCGTCAAGCCGCGCTGCACGCTGGTGGCCGCCGACGGGACGGCCGTGTTCAGCATGATCCTGCACAGCATCTTCCGGCGCCGTCCCGCCGGAGCCGAGGCCGCCCATCAGTCGTCGATGCCCGCGGCCGCGGATCCGGCCGGGTGCTGCTCGCGCCCCGCGCAGAGCCCGGTCGCGGCGGTCGCCCCCGCCGCGACCGGCACCCCGGCCGCCGTCGCCGTGCCGGTCTCCGGCTGAACACGGCCGTTTCGAACCTCACCACCACCAGTGAAGGGGGACCTCCTGTGGAGGCCGTATCCCGCACCGCCCAGTGGACCGCCGCCGCGCGCGCCCTGGAGACCGAGCGCGAGGACCGGCTGTTCGCCGATCCCTACGCGCGCACCGTCGCCGACGAGATCGGCTTCGAACTGCTCGAGCGCTACGCCGGCGGCGGCACCGTGCCGTTCCTCGCCATCCGCACCACCTACCTGGACCGCGCCATCGTCAAGGCGGTGGAGGAGCGCGGCATCCGCCAGGTGGTCTTCCTCGCCGCCGGCATGGACACCCGGTTCTTCCGGCTGCCCTGGCCCGACGGCATCACCGTCTACGAGCTCGACCGCCCGGCGCTCCTGGAGGCCAAGGCCGGCATGCTCGCGGACGAGCCGCAGCCGGCCGGCCGCACCCGGATCACCGTCCCGGTCGACCTCACCCAGGACTGGACCGGCCCCTTGAAGGAGGCGGGGTGGAAGAGCGACGAGCCCGTCCTGTGGGTGGTCGAGGGCCTGCTGTTCTTCCTGCCGGAGGAGGCCGTACGGACCCTCCTGTCGACCCTGTCCGCGCACGCGGCCCCCGGCTCCGTGCTGCTCGGCGACGTCATCTCCAGGGCCGCCCTGGAGAACCCGCTGGCCCGGACCTTCCTCAGCGCCCTGAAGGAGGACGGCAACCCGTGGCTCTTCGGCACCGAGGAGCCCGAGGCGCTGCTCGACGCGTGCGGCTGGGACGTGCTGGAGGTCAGGCAGCCGGGTGAGCCCGGTGCCGACTTCGGCCGCTGGCCCTACCCGGTCCCCGCGCGCGCCGTCCCGCGCGTGCCCCGCTCCTTCCTGTTCACGTGCGAGCTCCCCACCACGAACGGCTACCAGGGCAACCAGGAGGAGAAGGCCGCATGAGCGCCCACGACTTCCACCAGAAGGTCATCACCGACGCCGGCGCGGCCGTCCGCGGCCTGACCGTCGCCCTCGGCGAGCGGCTCGGCCTCTACAAGGCGCTCGCCGCGCACGGCCCGCTCACCGCCGCCCAGCTCGCCGAGAAGACCGGCACCAACGAGCGCTACATCGAGGAGTGGCTGCACGCCCAGCTCTCCGCCGGGTACGTGGAGCGGCACCCGAGCTCGCTGACGTACACCCTGCCCGCCGACCACGTCGAGGTGCTGGCCGACCCGGCCGCCGTCACCTTCGCCGCCGGGTTCTTCACCGCCCTGAAGGCGCTGTACGCCACGGAGGACCTGCTCGTCGAGGCGTACCGCAGCGGCGACGGCGTCGGCTGGGCCGAGCACGACCCGGCGCTCGACACCGGTATGGGCTCCTTCTTCCAGCCGACGTACGAGCACAAGCTCGTCCCCGACTGGCTGCCCGCGCTGCACGAGGTCACCGACAAGCTGGCCGCCGGCGGCACCGTCGCCGACGTCGGCTGCGGCGTCGGCCACACCACCCTGCTGATCGCCAGGGCCTTCCCGAACGCCACGGTGTACGGCTTCGACTACTCCGAAGAGGCCGTCTCCCTCGCCCGGCAGCTCGCCGAGGAGGCCGGCCTGTCCGACCGGGTGGTCTTCGAGGTCGCCTCCGCCGACGACTACCCGGGCTCCGGCTACGACCTGGTCTGCTTCTTCAACGCCCTGCACGACATGGGCGACCCGGTCGCCGCCGCCCAGCACGTCCACAAGTCGCTGGACGCGGACGGCACCTGGATGCTCGTCGAGTCGAACGTCTCGCCCGCCGACATCGACACCCAGACCCCCGCCGCCCGCATGTTCATGGCCCTGTCCGCCGTGATGTGCCTGCCCGTCGCGGTCGCCCAGCGCGGCCCGCACGCGCTCGGCAACCACTCCGGCGAGAGGGCCTTCCGCGCCATCGCCGAGGAGGCCGGCTTCACCCGCTGGCGCCGGGCCACCGAGACCCCGGTCAACGCGGTCTACGAAGTCCGCCCCTGACCCGCCGCCCGGCCCGTCCGGCCACCCCGAGGGCGAGTGAGCCGAAGGGGCGCGCCGAGGGAACAGTGCCGAGCGCGCGCAGGCCCCGAGGAACGAGGGGTCGAGCACGGTCGGTGCTGTGAGCTCGGCTCAGGCGCCCCGGAGGTGGACCGAGCCACGAAGAAAGAAGGAGCTACACCATGGGCGCCACGGCCCCCCTGCCGGTCACCGACCGGTTCATGGAAGTCCTGGAGCGGCTCAGCGAGCGTTCCGTCGAGGACTACTACAACCCGTACCAGACCTTCCAGTGGCCCGAGACGCTGGAGGAGAACCGTTTCTGGATGACTCCGGAGCTGCTCACCGTCTACGGCACCGAGCACTATGACACCCTCGGCGAGGAAACGCTTCAGCGCCTGTCGAAGTGGGAGTCCGTCAACTTCTACAGCCTCAACGTGCACGGCATCCGCGAGCTCCTCATCGAGGTCGTCGGCCGCATCCACATGCCGGGCTTCGAGGTCCCCTCGGACTTCTTCCACCACTTCATCGGCGAGGAGAACGAACACATGTGGTTCTTCTCCGAGTTCTGCCGGCGCTACGGCCACAAGATCTACGGATCCACCGCCATGCGCGCCGACGCCGCCTGGGAGCCGGAGGTCGAGAACTTCCTGGTCTTCACCCGCATCCTGTTCTTCGAGGAGCTGGTCGACCACTACAACTCCCGGATGGCCAAGGACGACTCCCTGTGCCACACCATCCGCGAGGTCAACCGCATCCACCACCAGGACGAGTCCCGCCACATCGCCTTCGGGCGCGAGCTGGTCTCCCTCCTCCACCAGCGGATGTGCCAGGCGGTCAGTGCCGAGCGGGTCCGCGAGGTCGAGGCGTACCTCAAGCGGTACGTCGTCTACAGCATCAACTCGCTCTACAACCCGCACGTGTACCGCGACGCCGGCATCCCCGACCCCCTCGCGCTGCGCAACAGCCTCGTCGCCGACGAGCGCCGCCGCCCGCACGAGCGCAAGGCGATCCGCAAGCCGCTGTCCTTCTTCCTGAAGACCGGGATCTTCTCCGACGACACGCTGCCCGTCGTCTGAGTCCCCCAGGAACCTCCCACCGAGAGGTGCACCGACCATGACCGTGACGACCCCCGCGAGCGTCGGGGAACCCGAGGCCGCCGCCGCCGGCGGCGCCAGGGGCCTGCCCACGCTCGGACCGGAGGCGACCCGACTGCTGCGGCTCCTCGACGACACCTTCGAGGGCTGGGGAGTGGCCGCGGGAGCCCGCCCGATGACCATGCCCCCGCTGCTGCCGGCCGCCGACCTGGCCCGGCTCGACTACTACGACAACTTCCCCCACCAGGCCGTCGTCGCCGCCCCGCTCGACCTGGAGCGCCGCGCGACCACGCCCTTCGACACCGACACCGGCCGCTTTCCGACCGCCGCGCTCGAACCGGCCGCGCTCGGACTGCCCTCGGCGTCCTGTTACGCCGTCTACCTCGCCCACCAGGGCACCCGGGTCGCCGACGACACCCTCGTCACGGTCTGCTCCTGGTGCTTCCGCAAGGAGACCCACTACGAGGGCATGCGGCGCCAGCTCGGCTTCCGCATGCGGGAGGTCGTCGCCATCGGCGGGCGCGAGCACGCCGAGAACCACCTCGCCGCCTTCACCGCCCGCGTCCACGCCTTCGCCGAGGCCCTCGACCTGCCGCTGCGCAAGGAGGCCGCCTGCGACCCGTTCTTCGACAAGGGCGGCTCGAAGGCCCTGCTCCAGCGGCTCACCCCCGTGAAGCACGAGTTCCTGTACGAGGACCTGGCGATCGCCTCGGTCAACACGCACCGGAACTTCTTCGGCGAGCGCTGCGCCATCACCCTGGAGTCCACCGGCGGCCCCGCCTTCACCAGCTGTGTCGCCTTCGGCCTGGAACGGTGGCTGTCGGCGCTCACCCGCCGGCACGGCGGCTGGGACGCCGCCACGCGGGCGGTCCTCGACGCGAACGCCCGCCTGCGGGCCGGTGCGAGCGGCGCGGCCGGGCCGGTGATCTGACGTGCCGGCCCGTCCCGTCGCCCCGCCGGCGGGCGGCCTGGGCTGGGCGAACCTCGGCATGGACATCGTGTCCGTCAACCGTGTCCGCAGGCTTCTCACCCAGTACGGGGAGAAGTTCTTCGAGCGGATGCTCACCCCCGGCGAACTCGCCGACTGCCGCACCGCCGACGGGCTCGACGTCTTGAGCCTGTGCGGCCGGATCGCGGCCAAGGAGGCGGCCTTCAAGACGCTGCGCGTGCGCGGCAGGTTCCTGCCCTGGCCCGACATCGTCGTACGGCGCTCCGAGGGCGGCTGGCCGCTGGTCGAGCTGCGCGGACCGGCGGCCGAGATGGCCCGGGAGTCCGGCATCTCCGAGATCACCGTGTCCATCAGCCACGACGTCGACTACGCGGTCGCGGTCGCGGCGCCGATCATCGCCCCCACCCCACCCGTATCCACCACCCCACCCGTATCCACCGCCTCACCCGTATCCACCGCCCCACCCGTATCCACCGCCCCACCCGTATCCAGCACCCCCATCGAGCAGTAGCGAAAAGGAGAGCAATCATGGCCGACGGCCTGCAGACGGTGAAGAACTGGATCCTCGAGCGGCACCCCGAGCGCGACGACATCGCGCCCGACCTCGACCTGATCGAGAACCGGCTCATCGACTCGCTGTCCTTCGTCGAGTTCGTCTTCCTGCTGGAGCAGGAGAGCGGCACCGCCATCCAGATGGAGACCCTGGAGGTCGACTCCATCCGGACCCTCGGCGCCATCGAGCAGCACTTCTTCAAGGCGCCGGCGGAGGTCCAGGCATGAGCCGCCGCCTGTTCACCTCGGAGTCGGTCACCGAGGGCCATCCCGACAAGATCGCCGACCGGATCAGCGACACCGTCCTCGACGCCCTCCTCGCCGAGGACCCGCACTCCAGGGTGGCGGTCGAGACGCTGATCACCACCGGCCAGGTCCACATCGCCGGCGAGGTCACGACCAACGCGTACGCGCCGATAGCCCAGCTGGTGCGCGACGCCGTCCTCGACATCGGCTACGACTCCTCGGCGAAGGGCTTCGACGGCGCCTCCTGCGGTGTGTCGGTGTCCATCGGCGCCCAGTCGCCGGACATCGCGCAGGGCGTCGACACCGCCTACGAGTCCCGGGTCGAGGGCGCCGGTGACGAGCTCGCCGCACAGGGCGCCGGCGACCAGGGCCTGATGTTCGGCTACGCCTGTGACGACACCGCCGAGCTGATGCCGCTGCCGATCGCCCTGGCGCACCGGCTGTCGCGTCGCCTCACCGAGGTCCGCAAGAACGGCACCGTCCCGTACCTGCGCCCCGACGGCAAGACCCAGGTCACCATCGAGTACGACGGCGACCGGCCGGTCCGGCTCGACACGGTGGTCGTCTCCAGCCAGCACGCCGCCGACATCTCCGTCGAGGGCCTGCTGACCCCGGACATCCGCGCGTACGTCGTCGAGCACGTCCTCAAGGAGCTCGTCGAGGAGGGCGTGACCCTGGAGTCCGACGGCTACCGGCTCCTGGTCAACCCGACCGGGCGCTTCGAGGTCGGCGGTCCGATGGGCGACGCCGGGCTCACCGGCCGCAAGATCATCATCGATACGTACGGCGGCATGGCGCGGCACGGCGGCGGCGCGTTCTCCGGCAAGGACCCGTCGAAGGTGGACCGCTCGGCCGCGTACGCCATGCGCTGGGTCGCGAAGAACGTCGTCGCCGCCGGGCTCGCGAGGCGCTGCGAGGTCCAGGTCGCCTACGCCATCGGCAAGGCCGAGCCGGTCGGCCTCTTCGTCGAGACCTTCGGCACGGGCACGCTGCCGGACGAGGAGATCCAGCAGGCCGTGAGCGAGGTCTTCGACCTGCGGCCGGCCGCGATCATCCGCGACCTCGACCTCAAGCGCCCCATCTACGCCGCCACCGCCGCCTACGGGCACTTCGGCCGCGAGCTCCCCGACTTCACCTGGGAGCGCACCGACCGCGCCGAGGCCCTGAAGACGGCCGCGGGGCGCTGAGGAAGCAGAGGGAGCTGAGGGAGTCGACATGCGCATCGCTGTCACCGGATCCATCGCGACCGACCATCTGATGACCTTCCCGGGGTGGTTCAGCGATCAGCTGATCGCCGACCGCCTCGACCGGGTCTCCCTGTCGTTCCTCGCCGACAACCTGGAGGTCAGGCGCGGCGGAGTGGCAGCGAACATCGCCTTCGGGCTCGGCGTGCTCGGCCTGCGTCCCGTCCTCGTGGGCGCGGTCGGCGCCGACTTCGAGCCGTACCGGATCTGGCTGAAGGACCACGGTGTGGACACCGACTCGGTGCGCGTCAGCGAGTCGCTCCACACCGCCCGGTTCGTCTGCACCACCGACCGGGCACAGAACCAGATCGCCACCTTCTACGCCGGTGCGATGGCCGAGGCCCGCGAGATCGACCTGCGGGAGGTCGTCGCCCGGACCGGGCGCCTCGAACTCGTCCTGGTCTCCCCGGACGACCCCGAGGCGATGCTGCGGCACTCCCGCACCTGCCGCGAGCTCAAGATCCCCTTTGCCGCCGACCCCTCGCAGCAGCTCGCGCGGCTCGACGGCGGGCAGGTGGGGGAGCTGGTGGACGGGGCACGCTTCCTGTTCACCAACGAGTACGAGACCGCCCTGCTCCTGGAGAAGACCGGCTGGTCCGAGGCGGACGTGCTGAGCCGCGTCGGCACCTGGATCACCACCCACGGCGAGGCCGGCGTCCGCATCCGCGGCGAGGGCCGGGCCCCGCTCGCCGTGCCCGCCGTGCCCGTCGCGGGCGTCGTCGACCCGACCGGCGTCGGCGACGCCTTCCGGGCCGGATTCCTCGCCGGAACGCTGTGGGGCGTGCCCGAACGCTGCGCCGCCCAGCTGGGCTGCGCGGTCGCCGCCACCGTCCTCGACTACGTGGGGACGCAGGAGTACCGGCTGCACCGGGAGCCGCTCCTGGACCGGATCAGGACCACCTACGGCATGGGCTGCACCGCCGAACTGGTGACACATCTGAGGGGGCTGAGCTGACGTGACTGCCGTGCGCAGGTCGCTGCGGGACGAGTTCGCCACGCGGGTCGTGGTGGCCGACGGGGCGATGGGCACCATGCTCCAGGCCGCCGACCCGACGATGGACGACTTCCGGCAGCTGGAGGGCTGCAACGAGATCCTGAACGTCACCCGCCCGGACATCGTCGCCTCCGTCCACGACGCCTACTTCTCCGTCGGCGTGGACTGCGTGGAGACCAACACCTTCGGCGCCAACCTCGCCGCGCTCGGCGAATACGGCATCGAGGACCGCGTCTACGAGCTGTCGGAGGCCGGCGCCCGGATCGCCCGCGGCGTCGCCGACGCCCACACCGCCGCCGACGGCCGCCCCCGCTGGGTCCTCGGCTCCATGGGCCCCGGCACGAAGCTGCCGACCCTCGGCCACGTCACCTATGAGCCGCTGCGCGACGCCTACCAGCAGAACGCCGAGGGCCTGATCCGCGGCGGCGCCGACGCCCTGCTCATCGAGACCTCGCAGGACCTCCTCCAGACGAAGGCGGCCGTCATCGGCGCCCGCCGGGCCCTGGACTGGTGCGGCGCCGACGACCTGCCGCTGATCGTTCAGGTCACGGTCGAGACGACGGGCACGATGCTGCTCGGTTCGGAGATCGGTGCGGCGCTCACGGCCCTGGAGCCGCTGGGCATCGACATGATCGGTCTGAACTGCGCGACGGGGCCGGCGGAGATGGCCGAGCACCTGCGGTACCTGTCGAAGCACGCGCGGGTCCCGCTGTCGGTGATGCCGAACGCGGGCCTTCCGGTGCTGACGTCCGAGGGCGCGCACTATCCGCTCTCCCCGGCCGAACTCGCCGACGCCCAGGAGGCGTTCGTACGCGACTACGGGCTGTCGTTGGTGGGTGGGTGCTGCGGTACGACCCCCGAGCACCTGCGGGAGATCGTGGAGCGGGTGCGGGGCGCGGCGGTCCCCGACCGGCGTCCGGAGGCGGAGCCGGGCGCGTCCTCGCTCTACAGCCATGTTCCGTTCCGGCAGGACACCGCGTATCTGGCGATCGGTGAGCGGACGAACGCGAACGGGTCGAAGAAGTTCCGTGAGGCGATGCTGGAGGGCCGCTGGGACGACTGTGTGGAGATGGCGCGGGACCAGATCAGCGAGGGCGCGCACATGCTGGACCTGTGCGTCGACTACGTCGGCCGTGACGGTGTGGCGGACATGGCGGAGCTGGCGGGCCGGTTCGCGACCGCGTCGACGCTGCCGATCGTGCTGGACTCCACCGAGGTGGAGGTGCTGCGCGCGGGTCTGGAGAAGCTGGGCGGCCGGGCGGTCATCAACTCGGTCAACTACGAGGACGGTGACGGGCCGGAGTCGCGGTTCGCGAAGGTCACCGCGCTGGCCAAGGAGCACGGCGCCGCCCTGATGGCGCTCACGATCGACGAGGAGGGCCAGGCCCGTACGGTCGAGACGAAGGTCGCCATCGCGGAGCGGCTGATCGCCGACCTGACCGGGAACTGGGGCATCAATGAGTCGGACATCCTCATCGACACGTTGACGTTCACGATCTGTACGGGGCAGGAGGAGTCCCGCAAGGACGGCATCGCGACGATCGAGGCGATCCGCGAGCTGAAGCGTCGCCACCCCGACGTGCAGACCACGCTCGGTCTGTCGAACATCTCCTTCGGGTTGAACCCGGCCGCGCGGATCGTCCTGAACTCGGTCTTCCTCGATGAGTGTGTGAAGGCGGGTCTGGACTCGGCGATCGTGCACGCCTCGAAGATCCTGCCGATCGCGCGCCTGGAGCCGGAGCAGGTCGAGGTCGCCCTCGATCTGATCTACGACCGCCGGCGGGAGGGCTACGACCCGCTGCAACGGCTCCTCGAACTCTTCGAGGGCGCGACGGCGAAGTCACTGAAGGCGGGCAAGGCGGAGGAGCTGGCGGCGCTGCCGCTGGAGGAGCGGCTGAAGCGGCGGATCATCGACGGCGAGAAGAACGGCCTGGAAGGGGACCTGGACGCGGCGCTCATGGAGCGTCCGGCGCTGGACATTGTCAACGAAATCCTGCTGGACGGGATGAAGACGGTGGGTGAGCTGTTCGGCTCGGGCCAGATGCAGCTGCCGTTCGTCCTCCAGTCCGCGGAGGTCATGAAGACGGCGGTGGCCTATCTCGAACCCCACATGGAGAAATCGACCGATGCATCGGGAGGGGGCTCGGGCAAGGGAACGATCGTCCTGGCCACGGTGCGCGGCGATGTCCACGACATCGGCAAGAACCTGGTCGACATCATCCTGTCCAACAACGGCTACAACGTGGTCAACATCGGGATCAAGCAGCCCGTCTCCGCGATCCTGGAAGCTGCGGAACAGCACTCCGCCGACGTGATCGGCATGTCGGGGCTGTTGGTGAAGTCGACCGTGATCATGAAGGAGAACCTGGAGGAACTGAACGGCCGGGGGCTTGCGGAGAAGTATCCGGTGATCCTCGGTGGTGCGGCTCTGACCAGGGCGTATGTGGAGCAGGACCTCCACGAGATCTACCGGGGCGAGGTCCGCTACGCCCGCGACGCCTTCGAGGGCCTGCGGCTGATGGACGCGCTGATGGCGGTCAAGCGGGGCGTGCCGGGGGCGAGCCTGCCGGAGCTGAAGCAGCGGCGGGTGCCGAAGCGGGAGACCCCGCTGCTGGACGTGGTGCGCGAGCCGGAGCCGGCCGGCCGTAGCGACGTAGCGGTGGACAACCCCGTACCGGAGCCGCCGTTCCTCGGTACGCGGGTCGTCAAGGGCATCCAGCTCGCCGAGTACGCGTCCTGGCTGGACGAGGGCGCCCTGTTCAAGGGCCAGTGGGGGCTGAAGGACAAGGAGACCATCGAGTCGGAGGGCCGTCCGCGGCTGCGCATGTGGCTGGACCGGCTCCAGACAGGCCACCTCCTGGAAGCGGCCGTGGTCTACGGCTACTTCCCTTGCGTCTCCAAGGGCGACGACCTGATCGTCCTGGACGAGGACGGAGGCGAGCGGACCCGCTTCACCTTCCCCCGCCAGGAGCGCGGCCGCCGCCTCTGCCTGGCCGACTTCTTCCGCCCCGAGGACTCCGGCGAGACCGATGTCCTGGCCCTGCAGATGGTCACCGTCGGATCCAGGATCGGCGAGGAGACGGCGAAGCTGTTCGCCGCCGACTCCTACCGCGACTACCTCGAACTCCACGGCCTGTCCGTGCAGTTGGCCGAGGCCCTGGCGGAGTACTGGCACGGCCGGGTCCGGGGCGAGTGGGGCATCGCCGGATCCGACCCGGCCGGCATCGAGGGCATGCTGCGCACCGAGTACCAGGGCTGCCGCTACTCCCTCGGCTACCCGGCCTGCCCCGACCTGGAGGACCGCGCCAAGCTCGCCGAGCTGCTTCACCCCGAGCGAATCGGCGTCGTGTTGTCGGAGGAGTACCAGCTGCACCCCGAGCAGTCCACGGACGCCTTCGTCGTCCACCACCCCGAGGCCAGCTACTTCAACGCGGGAGGCCGCCGATGAGCCACGGCCATGCGCACCCCACCACGGGGAGCCCCACCTTCTCCTTCGAGTTCTTCCCGCCGAAGACGGACAAGGGCGAGCAGACGCTGTGGGACGCGATCCGACGCGTGGAGGCGCTTGCGCCGGACTTCGTCTCCGTGACGTACGGCGCGGGCGGCTCGTCCCGGGACCGCACCATCGACGTCACCCAGCGGATCGTCACCGAGACCACCCTGCGCCCCGTCGCCCACCTCACGGCCGTCGGCCACTCGGTCGCCGAGCTCCGGGCGATCATCGGCGCCTACGCGGACGCGGGCGTCCGGGACGTCCTCGTCCTGCGCGGCGACCCGCCGGGTGACCCCCGGGGCGTCTGGTCGCCGCACCCGGACGGTTTCACCTACGCGTACGAACTGGTCGAACTCGTGCGGTCATTGGGCGAGTTCCGGATCGGAGTGGCGGCCTTCCCGGAGGGGCACCCGCGTTCGCCGGACGCGGCCAGCGACATCCGGCACTTCGTCGCGAAGTGCCGGGCGGGCGCGGACTACGCGATCACGCAGATGTTCTTCGACCCGGAGGACTACCTCCGGCTGCGGGACCGGGTCGCCGCGGCGGGCTGCGACACCCCGATCATCCCGGAGATCATGCCCGCCACCGACGTGCGGCAGATCCGCCGGTTCGCCGAGCTGTCGGACGCGGCCTTCCCCGAGGACCTCGCCCACCGCCTGGAGGCGGCGAAGGGCGATCCGGCCGCCGCGTACCGGATCGGGGTCGAGCACGCGACGGCGATGGGCCTGCGGCTGCTCGACGAGGGTGCGCCGGGCCTGCACTACATCACGCTCAACAAGTCCACGGCGGCTCTCGAAATCCACCGATCGATCCAAGCGTCAAGGAGCTTCGTTCATGCCTGACACCACGGCCGCGGCCACGGCCTTCACCGACTTCAAGGTTGCCGACATCGGTCTGGCGGAGTTCGGCCGTAAGGAGATCACGCTGGCCGAGCACGAGATGCCGGGCCTGATGGCGATCCGCCGCGAGTACGCCGCCTCCCAGCCCCTCGCGGGCGCCCGGATCACCGGCTCCCTCCACATGACCGTCCAGACCGCCGTCCTCATCGAAACCCTCGTCGCCCTGGGCGCACAGGTCCGCTGGGTGTCCTGCAACATCTACTCCACCCAGGACCACGCCGCCGCCGCGATCGCCGCCGCCGGCATCCCCGTCTTCGCCTGGAAAGGCGAAACCCTCGAGGAATACTGGTGGTGCACCGAGCAGGCCCTGACCTGGCCCGGCGCCGACGGACCCAACATGATCCTCGACGACGGCGGCGACGCCACCCTTCTCGTCCACAAAGGCGTCGAACACCAGAAGACCGGCGCCCTGCCCGAAGCCGCCAACGAGGAACTCGCCGTCGTCCGCTCCCTCCTCGAAACCACCACCCTGGACTGGACAGCCCTGGCCGCCGGCATCCGCGGCGTCACCGAGGAGACCACCACCGGCGTCCACCGCCTCTACGAAATGCACCGCGACGGCGCACTCCTCTTCCCCGCCATCAACGTCAACGACGCCGTCACCAAGTCCAAGTTCGACAACAAATACGGCTGCCGCCACTCCCTCATCGACGGCATCAACCGCGCCACCGACACCCTCATCGGCGGCAAGACCGCCGTCGTCTGCGGCTACGGCGACGTCGGCAAGGGCTGCGCCGAATCACTGCGCGGCCAGGGCGCCCGCGTCATCGTCACCGAGATCGACCCCATCTGCGCCCTCCAGGCAGCCATGGACGGCTACCAGGTCACCACCCTCGACGAAGTCGTCGAGACCGCTGACATCTTCATCACCACCACCGGCAACAAGGACATCATCATGGCCGCCGACATCGCCAGGATGAAGCACCAGGCCATCGTCGGGAACATCGGCCACTTCGACAACGAGATCGACATGGCCGGCCTCGCCGCCGTCCCCGGCATCGTCAAGGACGAGGTCAAACCCCAGGTCCACACCTGGACCTTCCCCGACGGCAAGACCGTCATCGTCCTGTCCGAAGGCCGCCTGCTCAACCTCGGCAACGCCACCGGCCACCCGTCCTTCGTCATGTCGAACTCCTTCGCCGACCAGACCCTGGCCCAGATCGAGCTCTACACCAAGACCGACCAGTACCCCATCGGCGTCCACACCCTCCCCAAGCACCTCGACGAAAAGGTCGCCCGCCTCCACCTCGACGCCCTCGGCGTCACCCTCACCACCCTCCGCCCCGAACAAGCCGCCTACATCGGCGTCCCCGTCGACGGCCCCTACAAGCCCGACCACTACCGCTACTGATGTGTACCGACGACCTGATGTGTACCGACGACCACACCCGTGACCCGTGGCTCCCGGACCGGCTCCTGAAGACGGAGCGGGACCTGCTGATGCCGCTGCTGCGCCGTACGCCCGAGGCGGCGTACGAGCTGCGCACCGCCTGCCCCGGCTGGACCGCCCGGCAGGTGCTCGCCCACTGCGCGGCGGCGCTCGTGAGGATCGTCGAAGGGCGCCTGGAGGAGGGCGTGTTCCTCCCCGAGGCGAACGCCGCCGACGTCGCCGAACGCGCGGACTGGCCGCTCGGCCGGATCCTCGACGAGCTGGAACGGGGCCTCACCGAGGCCGGTCCGGTCATCGCCGGCCACGAGGACGGGCGCCTCGACGCCGTCGCGCTCGGCGAGTGGGTGCACGCCGGTGACGTACGGGAGGCATTCGGCGAGCCCGGTGCCTACTGCGGCGACGCCCTCGACCTGGCCCTGCCGCTGCTGTCCGTCACCAGCCGCAGACGCGGGACCCCCCGGCTCGTCGGGGTGCTCGCGGACCGGGCCGGAGAGGTCGAGCTGGGGAACCCGGTCGAGGGCCGGCCGCCGGCCCGGTTCCACGGCGACGCGGCCACCCTGATCCGCATCTGCTCGGGCCGCCCGCTGGTCCGCACCCGCTACGAGCTGACGGGCGCGACGGAACAAGAACTCCTCATCTATCGCTGAGGGTTGAGGCGGGCCCCGGTCCTCACAGGACCGGGGCCCGCCCCTTTCATCCGAGGCATCACCCACGCAGGGGGGACCTTCATGGCCAGTACGTTGGACCGGTTGCTGCGCGCCCAGGTTCAGGCGCGCCCGGACGACACCGCCGTCGTCTTCGAGGACGACACCCTCACCTTCCGCGAGCTGCACGAGGGCGCCGCCGCCCTCGCCGGCCGTCTCCGCGCCCTCGGCGTCGCCGCGGACCACCGCGTCGGCGTCCACGTCGAACCGTCGCTCGAGCTGATGACCGGTACGTGGGGGGTGGTGCTCTCCGGCGGCGCGTACGTCCCGCTCTCCCCGGAGTACCCCGAGGAGCGCCTCCGCTACATGATCGAGGACAGCGGCGCCGGGATCGTCGTCACCCAGGAACGTTTCCGCGATCGCGTCACCGCGCTCGCTCCCCCCGGCACCACCGTCGTCACCCTGGAGGACGCCGTGCGGCACGCCCGGCGCACCGACGGCGCCGCCGACCCCGTCGCCGGTCCCGGTCCGACGCCCGGAGACCTCGCGTACGTGATCTACACCTCCGGCTCGACCGGCAGGCCCAAGGGCGTCATGGTCGAGCACCGCTCGATCGCCGCGCAGATGCGCTGGATGGCCGCCGAGCACCACCTCGGCCCGGGCCAGACCGTCGTCCAGAAGACGCCCATGAGCTTCGACGCCGCCCAGTGGGAGATCCTCGCCCCGGCCGTCGGCGCCCGGGTCGCCGTGGGCCCGCCGGGGGTGTACCGGGATCCCGAGGGCCTGATCGACACCGTACGGCGGCACGGGGCCACCATGGTCCAGTGCGTGCCGACCCTCCTCCAGGCCCTCCTGGACACCGAGCGGTTCGCCTCCTGCACCACGCTGCGCCGGGTCTACTCGGGCGGCGAGATCCTCTCCCGCAACCTGGCCGTCCAGCTCCTCGCCGAGCTGCCCGGTGCCGAGCTGGTCAACCTGTACGGCCCCACCGAGTGCACCATCAACGCCTCCTCCCACACCGTGGACCGCGCCACCGTCGCCGACGGCCCCGCCGCGATCCCCATCGGCAGACCGGCGTACGAGACCAGCTTCCACATACGCGACGGCGAGCTGTGCATCGGAGGGGTCCAGGTCGCGCGGGGGTACCTGGACCGGCCCGAGCTCACGGCGGAACGCTTCGTCACCACCGAGACCGGCGAGCGCCTCTACCGCACCGGTGACCTGGCCACCTGGAACGAGGACGGCACCGTCCAGTTCGCGGGCCGCGCCGACAACCAGATCAAGCTGCGCGGCTTCCGCGTCGAGCTGGACGAGATCGCGCTCGCCATCGAGAACCACGACTGGGTGAAGTCCGCCGCCGTCATCGTCAGGAACGAGCCCCGCACCGGCTTCCAGAACCTGGTCGCCTGCGTCGAGCTCTCCCCGAAGGAAGCCGCCCTGATGGACCAGGGCAACCACGGCGCCCACCACCAGTCCAAGGAGTCCAAGCTCCAGGTCAAGGCGCAGCTGTCCAACGCGGGCACCCTCGACGCGCGCGAGCTGGCCGGCCGCCCGGTCGTCGAGCTGCCCGGCCGCACGCCCACCGAGCGGATGCGCCGCACCGTCTTCGCCCGCAAGACCTACCGCTTCTACGAGGGCGGTCCGGTCACCCGCGCCGATGTCCTCGACGCGCTCGCCCGCCGCCCGGAGGGCATCGGCTCCCGCGCGGTCGGCACGCTGACCGCCGCCGACCTGGGCGGGATCCTGCGCTGGTTCGGCCAGTTCCTCAGCGAGGAGCGGCTGCTGCCGAAGTACGGCTACGCCTCGCCGGGCGCCCTGTACGCCACGCAGCTCTACGTCCGGGTCCGGGGGATCGCGGGCCTGGAGCCCGGCACGTACTACTACCACCCGGTGCACCACCGGCTGCACCTGATGGAGCCGGGGGCGGCCGGGGAGGCCGCGGCGTCGCACGAGCCGTACGTCCGCTTAGGGTTCCGCGGCAAGCGGGAGGCCATCGAGCCCGTCTACAAGAACAACATCCGCGAGGTCCTGGAGATCGAGACCGGGCACATGGTGGGCCTGTTCGAGGAGATCCTGCCGGGCTTCGGCCTCGCGATCCGCCCGGTGCGCGGCGGGCGGGACCCGCAGGACCTGGGCCTGTTCGAACTCGTCCCGTACGACGAGGAGTCGGTGCGGGCATCGGACCCCGAGGTGGACCTGTACGTGCAGTCCCACCCGGACCGGATCGCCGACCTGCCCGCCGGCCAGTACGCCTACCAGGGCGGGGAGCTGGTGCCGGTCGGGGACCTGCTGGTGGAGCGCAGGCACGTCATCGCGATCAACCAGGCCGTGTACGAGCGGGCGAGTCTCGGCGTCACCGCCGTCAGCAGGACGGCGGAGCCCTGGCGCGCGTACGTCGACCTGGGCCGGGCCCTCCAGCGGCTGCAACTCGGCGACCACGGGCTCGGCTTCATGTCCTCGGGCTACAGCTCCATGTCCGGCCACCCGCTGCCGGCCGCCCGCCGCGCGGACGAGATCCTGGCGGCGGCGGGCCGCGCCACCGGCCCCTCGTACTTCTTCGTCGGCGGCCGGGTCAGCGAGGAGCAGCGGCTGAGCGAGGGCATGTACGAGGACACCGTGCACATGAAGGGGCCCGCGGAGATGATCCGCGACGACCTGGCGCAGCACCTGCCCGACTACATGATCCCCAACCGGGTGGTGGTCCTGGACCGGCTGCCGCTCTCCGCCAACGGCAAGGTCGACACCAAGGCGCTCGCCGACCTCGCCGTCGTCAACGCCGGTCTCCACGGCCGCCCGCACGTGCCGCCGCGCACCCGCACCGAGCGGCGGATCGCCGAGATCTGGGCGGCGGCGCTCAAGTACGAGGAGGTCGAGGCGGTCTCCGTGCAGGACGACTTCTTCGAGTCGGGCGGCAACTCGCTGATCGCGGTCGCGCTCATCACGAGGATCAACCGCGAGTTCGGCGCGTCGACCCTCCCCCTCCAGATCCTCTTCGAGTGCCCCACCATCGAGAAGCTGGCCCACCGCGTGGACGGCGCCGCCGCGACCCCCGCCTCCCGCCTGGTCCGGCTGCACGCCGAGGGCGACCGGTCACCCGTCTACTGCTGGCCGGGCCTGGGCGGCTACACCATGAACCTGCGCTTCCTCGCCGAGGAGGCCGGCATCGACCGGCCCTTCTACGGGGTGCAGGCGCACGGCATCAACCGCGGCGAGACCCCGTACGACACCATCCGCGAGATGGCCGCCGCCGACGTGGCCGCCATCCGCCGGCGCCAGCCCTCGGGCCCGTACACCCTGTGGGGCTACTCCTTCGGCGCCCGTGTCGCCTTCGAGTCGGCGCACCTCCTGGAGGCGGCGGGCGAGCAGGTGGAGCACCTGTTCCTGATCGCGCCCGGCTCCCCGAAGGTCCGCGAGGAGTCGGCGGCCGGCGGCGCCTCGTACGACAACCCCGGGTTCACGCAGATCCTGTACTCGGTCTTCGCGGGCGCCCTGGAGGACGTCCCGGCGAAGGACGCGGAGGGCTTCGCCGCGTACGTGACGGAACGGTTCCCCGCGCTCGATCCGGAGCTGGTCGCCCGGATCATCGCCATCGTGGAGAAGACCTTCGAGTTCACGTACACCTTCCGCGAACTGACCGAGCGGACCGTCTCCTGTCCGGTCACGATCTTCAAGGCCCGCGGTGACGACTACTCCTTCCTGGAGACGGCGACCGGCTGGTCCGAGCGCCCGCCGACGGTGGTGGAGCTCGACGCCGACCACTACAGCCTGCTGCGGGCGCCGGACCTCCAGGAGCTGGTGAAGAAGATCGGATACCGGCTGGGGCGGTAACCGCCGCCCGTCCGCCCCGCCTGGCGGTGCGGGGGCGGGGGAGGCCGCCGTGAGCCGGTCGTGCCCCCCCGAGTGGCCCGCGAAGGGCTTCGTCGCCCGGGCGGCGGGGCCCGACGGGCCGGGCGGATGGCAGGGCCGGGCGGCGGGGCCCGGTGGGCCGGGGGGATGGCAGGGCCGGGCGGCGAGGCGCGGCGGGCCGGGGGATGGCAGGGCCGGGCGGCGGGGCCCGGCGGGCCGGGCGGATGGCAGGGCCGGGCGCGCGGTAAATGCTTTGCGGGCCGCCGCCCGGCCCGTCACGCTGCTGCGCATGAACACCACCACCGCCGATCTGTTCGCGGCCGACGGGCGCCTCAAGGCGATCCCGCGCAAGCCCGCGCGCCGGGCCGCCCTGCTCGACCATCTCGCCGCGACGCTCTTCGAACCGGCCCGCTCCTACACCGAGCGCGAGGTCAACGAGGCCCTGAAGACCGTGCACGACGACTTCCCGGCCCTGCGCCGCTATCTGGTCGTCGGCGGGCAGCTCGCCCGTACGAAGGACGGCTCGGCCTACCACCGACAGCAGCGGACCGGCGTCCCCGCAGGAGCGACCCCCGCCGTCGCGTGATCGCCGCGGCGGTGGCCGGCCTCCTCGCCGGCTACGGCATCGCGATCCCGGTCGGCGCGGTCGGCGCCTACCTGGTGGCCGTCACGGCCAGGACCGGCTGGCGCACGGGCGCCGGCGCGGCCCTCGGCGTCGCCACCGCGGACGGCGTCTACGCCCTCCTCGCGGTCGCGGGCGGCTCCGCCCTCGTCCCGCTGCTCGCTCCCGTGACGACCCCCCTGCGCTGGGCCTCCGCGGTGGTCCTGGTGGCCCTCGCGGCCCGGGCGGCCGTGCTCGCCGTACGGACCTACCGCGCCGGGGCCCTCGCCTCGCGGGACGACGGGGCGACGGGCCTGACACCGGCCCGCGCGTACGTCACCTTCCTGGGCATCACGATCCTCAACCCCATGACGGTGGTCTACTTCGCCGCCCTGATCCTGGCCACCGGCCCCGACGCCCCCGCGACCCCCGCCGAGCGCACGGTCTTCGTCCTCGCGGCCCTGCTGGCCTCCGCCAGCTGGCAGCTCCTCCTCACCACCGGCGGCAGCCTCCTCGGCCGCACCCTCGCCGGCCCGCGCGGCCGCCTCGCGACGGCACTCGCGTCGAGCACGCTGATCACGGTCCTGGCGGTGCGACTGGTGAGCTGAGGCCCGTACGGGAGCCCGACGGGCGCGCCGCATCTCTGTGCTTTCCGCCAGTACGGCGGGGCCCTCGCCTCCGGCGAGACTGCCAGGCGACCGGACCGCCAACTCCGCGACGGGAGACGAGACATGAGCAGCGCACGTCGGCAGTACGACGCGATCGGCGAGGCGTACGAGGGGTTCAAGTCACTGCCGCTGGAGCAGTACGCGGTGGTGCCGAGCTTCCTGGCCCTGGTCGGAGACGTGAGGGGCCGGTCGGTCCTGGACCTGGCCTCCGGCACCGGCTTCTACAGCCGCGAGTTCCGGCGGCGCGGCGCCTCGGAGGTGCTCGGCGTCGACATCTCCGGCGAAATGGTCGCCGTGGCGCGGAAGCTGGAGGAGGCCGATCCGCTGGGCGTCGACTACGAGGTGGGCGACGTCGCCGAACTGCGCCCCTTCGGGCGGCCCTTCGACATCGCGCTCGGGGTCCAGATGCTCAGCTACGCGCCGGACGTCGCCACCACCGAGCGGATGTGCCGCAACGTCCACCGCAGCCTGAGGCCCGGCGGGGAGTTCTTCATCCTCAACCAGTCGCCCGACTACCGCTTCGACGGCCCGACCCCGGAGAGGTACGGCTTCCGCGTCGAGCTCACCGGCGGGCAGATCGAGACCGGCCCGCAGGTCCGCCTGACCGCGCTCCTCGACCCGCCGGTCTCCTTCGTCGCCAACCGCCCCCGCCGCGAGGTCTACGAGAACTCCCTGCTCGCCGCCGGTTTCCGCGACCTCACCTGGGTCCCGGTGACGGTCTCCGAGGCCGGCCTGCGCGCGTTCGGCCCCGACCACTGGGCCGACTTCCACGCCAACCCGCCGCTGGAGATGCTCCGCTGCCGCGCCTGAGCCGTCCGCGCCCGAGCCCGCCGGGCTTGAGCCGTCCGCGCCCGAGCGCGCCGGGCCCGAGCCGTCCGCGCCCGAGCCCGCCGGCCTGAACCGGCCGCGCCCGAGCCCGCCACGCCTGAAACCTCCGCGCCCGAGCCCGCCGCGCCCGAACCCTCCGCGCCCGCCCGCCCGTCGGGCGGCCGTCACCGGACGACGTCGAAGACCTGCTTCTGGACGCCGTTCGCGTACGCCTCGTGCTCCACGAGGCGCAGCTTCTGCGCGTCCTTGTCGGTCGTGCTGAAGAGCCGCTTGCCGGCGCCCAGCAGCAGCGGGAAGACCAGCAGGTGGTAGCGGTCGATCAGGCCCGCGTCGGACAGGGCGCGGTTCAGGGTGGCGCTGCCGTGGACGATGACCGGGCCGCCCTCGGTCCGCTTCAGGGCGGCCACCTCGTCGAGGGAGCGGAGGATCGTGGTCTCGCCCCAGTTCGTCACCAGGTCGTCCTCGGCGAGGGTGGTGGACACGACGTACTTCGGCATCTCCTTGTAGTCGGCGAAGTCCTCCATGTCCGGCCACACGGCGCTGAACGCCTCGTAGCTCGTGCGGCCGAGGAGCATCGCGGACGCCTCCTTCTGCTCCCGGCCCTTGATCTCGAAGACCTCGGGGAGGAACTCGACCTCCTTGAAGGTCCACCCGGAGTTGCGGTAGCCGGGCTCGCCGCCCGGGGCCTCGACGACGCCGTCGAGCGAGACGAAGGCGGTGCTGATCAGAGTGCGCATGGGGGTTCCCTCGGTGAGTCGCCGTATCGCGTTCGGAATCTAGGACCGGCGGCCAACCGGAAAGTCATCGCTCCGCTTCAGCCGGCCGCCGGGACGATGTTCTGCGTGTGGTGGAAGACGTTGTCCGGGTCGTACGTCCGCTTCACCTCGGCCAGCCGGTCGTAGTGTCCCCGGTACGTGGCCCGGACCCGGTCCCGGCCCTCGTCCGCGCCCAGGAAGTTGACGTACGCGCCGCCCATGGAGTGCGGGTGCAGGGCGTCCCAGTAGTCCACCGCCCACGCGCGGATCCGCTCCGCGTCGCCCGGCTCCGCGCCGATCCCGGCGATCACGCCGGACCAGACCGCGTCCCGGTACGCCCAGGCCGTGTCCATGGGGCCGGGGCCGTGGGCGGCGCCGTCGACGGGGTAGAGGTGCATCGTCGACAGCTCGGTCGGCATCCGCTCCAGGAAGGCGCGGTGGACGTCGATCGCGTCGTCGCCGACCGTGTCGAAGAAGTCCCCGCGCCAGTACCACTGCAGCCCCTTGGGGATCAGGTCGTCGAACATCGACTGGATCCCCGGGTACGGGACGGGCGTCTCGAAGTGGAAGGCGGGCGGCGCCGGGTCGGCGACCGCCGCGAACGTCTTCGCGAGGCCGTCCTCGTCCGTGGCGCCCGTGTGGCACCACACCACCCCGCACATCCGCTTCCCGTGGATCTCCTCGGGGAACGGCGCCTCGGGCGCCACCACCAGCGTGGCGAAGAAGCCGTTCAGGTCGGTGTCCGCCGCCGGCAGGAACTCCCGGTACCAGCGCAGCACCGCACCGATGTGCTCCGGCTCCCACAGGGTGACGGCGAGCCCCACGTCGCCCACCGGGTGCAGCGCGAACGTGAACGAGGTCACCACCCCGAAGTTGCCGCCGCCCCCGCGCAACGCCCAGAACAGATCCGGGTGTTCCTCCGCCGAGGCGGTGACGACCGAACCGTCCGCGAGGACCACGTCCGCCGCCAGCAGGTTGTCGATCGTCAGGCCGTACGCGCGGGTCAGGTGCCCGTGCCCGCCGCCCAGGGTCAGTCCGCCCACGCCGGTCGTCGACATGATCCCGCCCGGCGTCGCCAGGCCGAAACCGTGCGCCTCGTGGTCCAGGTCGCCGATCTGGCCGCCGCCGCCGACCAGCGCGGTCCGCGCCACCGGATCGACCCGTACCCACCGCATCGCCGACAGGTCCACCATCAGGGAGCCGTCGGCCAGGCACAGCCCGCCGCCGCTGTGCCCGCCGCCGCGCACCGCCAGGTCCGTGCCGGTGTCCCGGGCGTAGCGCACCGCCGCCCGGACGTCGGAGGTGTCCGCGCACCGCGCGATCACCGCGGGCCGGCGGTCGATCATCGCGTTGTAGATCGCCCGGGCCCCGTCGTATCCCGGGTCGTCGGGGCCGATCACCTCGCCGCGCAGCGACGCGCGCAGGGTCTCCACCGCCGTACCGTCCATGGCCACTCCTCAAGGGATCCCCGTCCGAAACCCCCGCCCGAGGCCGCGCTACCCCTTCAGTCTCTCCCCCGGCCCGGCACCCCGCCTCCCCGGCCGGGGGCCCTCGGGGCGGGGACGACGAAGCCCGCCCGGGCGGTGTGCCGGGCGGGCCTCGTGGTGCCGGACGGGCGCCTGAGGGCGCCCCGAGGTCACCTCAGGTGCCTTCGGTCCGCCTCAGGCCATCTCGGTCACTTCAGGGCGGAGAGGGCGGCCTCGTAGTTCGGCTCCTCGGAGATCTCGTTGACGAGCTCCGTGTGGAGGACCTTGTCGTTCTCGTCGAGGACGACGACGGCGCGGGCGGTCAGACCGGCCAGCGGGCCGTCGGCGATCGCGACACCGTAGTCGGTGTGGAAGTCGCGGCCGCGCAGGGTGGAGAGGCTCTGCACGTTCTCCAGGCCCTCGGCGCCGCAGAAGCGGGCCTGGGCGAAGGGGAGGTCCGCCGAGATGCAGAGCACGACGGTGTTCTCCAGGTCACCGGCCTTCGCGTTGAAGGCGCGCACGGAGGACGCGCAGGTGGGGGTGTCGACGCTGGGGAAGATGTTGAGCACCTTGCGCTTGCCGGCGAAGTCCTTCAGCGACTTGTCCGCCAGACCCTCACCGACCAGGGTGAACTCGGGGGCCTGGGTGCCCGTGGCGGGCAGGGAGCCGTCGACGGTTACGGGGTTGCCCTTGAGCGCGACCTGCGCCATGAGGAATCTCCTTAGACAGAGGGTGTAGCTGTCATCAGCCACTGGTGCAGCTGTCAGCGCTCCCGATCGTATTCCGCCCGCCCGCCACCGGGCTCGCCCGCCCGCCCGCCACCGGGCTCGCCCGCCCGCCCGTGAGGACGAGGCGCACGGGGCGGGGGCGGGGGTGCGGCGAGGCGCGCGGGGCGGGGCGTCGGGCCGGGGGGTATCGGTCGGAGGCGTCGGCGGGGCCACGCGCCCCACGCACACCGGGCCCTCCTCGGCCGTCGCGTTCAAGCCGGCGACCGTCTGCACCGAGTCATCCACGGATCCACCTCATCCGGGTCACCGGCCCGCCGCCGTGTGGACGACGGCCGGCTCGTCCGGCACCGGCGCGTCCGGACACAGCCGGGTCAGCTCGTACGAGGGGAGCAGGAAACTGTCGTACGTCTCGGGCGCCGTGCTCTCGCCCCAGTACAGGCCCCCGGCCACCACGTGCCCGGGTGCGCCGTCCTCCGTCTCCAGGACGAAGGGCCGCCAGTCGTGCCAACGCCGGGGATCCGCCGCTCGCAGCCGCGCCTCCTCCTCCGGGTCCGCGAGCCGGATCGTCAACGACGGGTAGTGGTCCCGCACCGACATCGACCCGACGTCCGCGAACAGCACGTCCAGCGTGGTGTCCCACCCCTCCTCGGGTTCCTGCCGCCCCCGGAAGAGCAGCTGCCCGTGCCCGTACACGTACGCCATGAGCCGCACCGGTCGCTGGAACACCACCGGCAACGCGACGGCCTCGATCCTTCGCCCCATGGGTCGCCCTCCCCGTCTGCCGACCACCGGCAGACGGAAGCGTACGGCGGGGCCCGCCCCGGACTCGCGCGCCGTCGTGAGGGGACCTGGGTCGGCGAGGACGCTCGCCGCGCTCAGGGACTCGCAGGGCGGACGGCCTGGCTACGATCGCCCGGATGAGCACCGACTGGATAGCGGAGTACCGGCGGCTCTCCCAGGGCCACCGCCACGAGGCCGGGGTGCCGGCCGCGTGGGAGACCTACCGGGAGCCCGCCGCGCCGCCGCTTTCCGAGGGGGAGGTGCGGGAGGCGGAGGCCGAACTGGGGATCGCCTTTCCGGAGGAGTACCGGGAGCATCTGCTGCGGGTGAGTGCCGGGGGCAGGTTCAACCGGCTTGAGCGGGGCCCCGAGGGGTGGGGGTGGCGCGGGGACCGGGAGACCAACTACGACCTCCTCGCCGAACCGTTCCCGCACCCCGACTCGTACGCCGCATACGACGACGAGCTGGGCGAGCGTGAGCCGCCGCGGGAGGACGCGGCGGCGTGGGCGGTGTGGGACGCCGAGTGCGGGGTGCTCCAGGAGCGGAAGACGGCGGGGGCCGTCTCCATCCGGGAGGGCGGCTGCGGCTTCCACACCCTGCTGGTGGTCACCGGCCCGCACCGCGGCGAGATGTGGTTCGACAGCCGCGCCACCTGCGACCTGATCGTGCCCATGCGCTTCCGGGGGCGACCCGCCACCTTCGCGGACTGGGTCGCGCACCCGGGTGTGGACATGGTCGCGTACTAGCCCGACCCGCCGCCCGGCCCCGCCCCAGCGGCCCTCTCCTGTCTCCGACCTCCCAGCGCCTTTCCACCGGTGCTTCGACTTCGAGCCAATCACGAAACGCGTCCATGCAGTACGCAAACGAGGAGTACTGGCTTCCGCACGACGGAGAGTGGTGGCCTCCGTTTGCGTACCGCTTCCCCAGCCGGACAGTCCGCACCACGGCAGGCGCAAATCCGGCTGCTCGAAAGCGATGACTTCTTCCGAATCCCCCTTTTGCGTCGGGATGGGTCGGCATTGACCGGAGGACTCGCGTGGTTTGTCCGGTCGTGAACGGGCCGCAGCCGCACCTTTCTCGTCGCGTCACCGTCCGGACTTACGGAAGGAGCGAGTCCAGCAGAGAGTCCAGTAGTGGGCGGTGGTCGTATTCGGTCATTACCAGGGCGCCTGTTGATCCGTCACTCGACGTCTCCGTAGGTTGATCACGCACGACCAGTTCAGAACATATGTACGAGAAGGGGAGATCGTAATGTTCGGGAACACCACGCGGCGTATCAGTGCCGCGGGCACGGCCGCTGCCGCTCTGGCCAGCGCCGCTGTCATCGTGGGGGGTACCGCTACCACCGCTCAGGCGGACACCCGATGCGACTGGAGCACCATCCGGATCAACGGCAACCCGGGGGCCGAGCTGCCCTCGAACGCCTCCGGTCACACCCACCGCACGGGCAACCACTACGTCGGCCGGATCACGAACACTGGCGGAAACATCGTGGTGGACTGGTACGCCGACAACAACGGCGGTGACGACGGCGACACTTGGGACTCGTTCTACGGGACCCGCGTCTGCTGACCTGCTGCCGTTCCGTGGTCGGGCGGGGGACGCCGTGTTCCCCGCCCGGGCACTTCCGTTTCCACCGAGGGGAGATGAGCGCATGCGCCGTGCCATGCTCATCCGCATCCTGGCGGCATCCGCCGTCCTTTCCGTCGCCGGCTGCGCCACGACCCAAGGCGGCGGGCCGGACGAAGCGTCGCACCCGCCGAGCCGGCAGGCGGACGCCATGAAGGGCCTGCCGGCGGGCCACCCGACGCCGTACGCCTCTCTCGCCGTCGGCATGTGCTCCAACGACGACGGAGCGGTCACCGCCGCCGAGTCCGTCGGGGTCGTCGACTGCGCCACCCCGCACCGCTTCGAGATCCTCGCCAAGGTGCGCGTACCCGGAGCCGCCGACGCACCGTTCCCCGGCCGCAACGCCCTCGTCGCAGCCCTCACCAAGGCGTGCGACCCGACGCTCGAACCCCTCGTGGCCACCGCGCGCGGTGCCCGGATCGGCATGCAGTTGCTGCCGTTCGACGAGAAGTCGTGGACGGACGGCAACCGCACGGGATACTGCGCCGTCACCTTCCCCGAGCCCGCCACCGGCCGGGTGGGCCCATGACCGCGGCCGAAGCCCGGGCCGACGCCTCACCCGACCCCGACGGGCCGCCGCCGGCGCGGCTGGAAGGGCTCGTCAAGCGCTACCGCACCGCACGCGGCCGACGGCACACCGCGCTCGATCACTTCTCGATGTCGGTTCCCGCCCGTTCCATCGTCGGCCTGCTCGGTCCCAACGGCTCGGGCAAGACCACCGCGCTCAAGGCCCTCCTCGGACTCGTCCGCGTCGACTCGGGCACGATCACCGCCTTCGGCCACGAACTGCCCCGCGCCCAGCACCTCGTGGCGCATCGCATCGGCGCCCTCATCGAGGGGCCCGCCTTCACGGCCTCCCTCACGGGGGAGCGCAACCTCCGTCTCCTCGCCACCCTGCACGGCGCATCGGAGAGCACCGTCGCCGAGGCCCTCGACCTCGTCGGACTCACCCGGGACGCCCGACGCGCCTACTCCGGCTACTCACTCGGCATGAAGCAGCGCCTCGGCATCGCCGCCGCGCTGCTTCCCTCTCCCGACCTGCTGGTCCTGGACGAGCCGATGAACGGCCTCGACCCCGAGGCGATCCGCGACCTGCGCCCCCTGCTCACGCACCTGCGCGACGACCGGGGCATGACGATCCTCGTCTCCTCGCACATCCTGGCCGAGGTGGAACTCGTCAGCGACCACGTCACCATCGTCCGCCACGGACGCGTGATCAGCGAGGGCCGGTTGTCCCGGCTGGTCGAGGGAACCACCGACCACGTCGTCCTGCGACTGCCCGGGCCGGAGTCCCTGCGCGACACCGCCCGCGCCGTACTGGCCCGACGGGGGATACCGGTCGCCGCCGCCGACGGCGCCTCGGACCCGACGGAACTGCGCGCGGCCACGGGCGAGGGCGTCCCCGCCGTCCTGCGGATCCTCGCCGAGCACGACATCTACCCCGAGGAGGTCCACCGCCGGTCCGCCTCGCTCGAGGACGCCTACATCCGGGCGATCCGCGCGGCGGACGCCGAACGGGACGGTCCCCACGATGCCGAGTGACTCCCGAGGGCAGACCTGGCGCCGCCTCCTGAGGGCGGATCTGCGACGGTTGTTCGCGCCCCGAGCCGTTCGGCTGGCCGCCCTGGTGACGTCGGCCGTCACCCTCCTCTTCGGTCTGTCCAAGCTCGCTCTGCACTCCACCGACACCGCCGCCGCCTGGAGGGCAGCGGAGGCCCGGTTCGCCCAGGTCCGGGCGGACGCCGTGCGCTACGGCCTGCCGATGAACGAGGGGGTCGGCCCCCGGCTCTTCTACGACGAGCCGCGCTACCTCATGAGCACCATGTCCTTCGCCGACCTGCGCACCGCCTTCACCGCGCTGGCGGCCGCCGCCGTACTCTTCGGCATCGTCGCGGGCGGCGCCGACTGGGGCTCCCGCGTCATGCTCACCCTGGCGACGGCCGAACCCCGCCGAAGCCGGCTGTTCGCGGCCCGTGCCCTGCTCGTCGCCGGAATCTCCATGGGGACGGCGGCCACCGCGGGTGCCGTACTGGTCCCGGTCCTGCTCCTCGCGGCGTGGCTCCGCGGCAGCACGGCGGGGCTGGACGGGAGCTATTGGGCCGCGTTCGGAAGCCTCTACCTGCGGGGCGTGCTGCTCTGCGGGCTGCTCGGCCTGCTGGGTTACGGACTGGCCATGCTGACCCGCCGTTCCGCCACCGCTCTCGGGATCGTCTTCCTCTATCTGGCCTCGGCGGGACAGATCTTCGGCGGGCGCGGCCCCCGGCTCTCCGAGTACGACATGGCCGGCCTCACCTTCGCCGTGCTCAACGAGAAGCCCGTCATCCCGATGATCGCGTCGGACTGCATCGCGGGGCCCGGCTGCGAGGCGGCGCACGTGGACCTGACCATCGCCGACGGACTCGTCGGCGTCGTGCTCTACGTGCTTCCGGTGCTCGTTCTGGCCTTCTGGCGCTCCACTCGAACGGATCTGGGCTGATGACACCGACGCTGCCCCTCCGCCGCCTCGCCCGCGCCGAACTGCTGCGCCTGCTGAGTCCGGCGGCCGTCCGGTACGCGCTGCTCGCCCTTCCGCTCGTTCTCGTCCTGTACGCCGCCGCTGCCTATGCCGCCCACCACACCGACACCACGAGTGCCTGGCGGGCCGCCGAGAGCGCGCACCGCCAGTACCTGAGCGACGCGGCCGCCCGCGGCATCCCCACCGGTCAGGTTCCCCCGGTGGCGACCTTCTTCGACGACCCGCGCTACCTGTTCACCAAAGCCGTGTTCGTCGACCTCAGAACGGTCCTCTCGGGCCTGGCCGTCGCCGCCCTCCTCCTCGGCATCCGCAGCGGCGGGGCCGACTGGTCCTCCCGCGTCCTGCTCACGCTCGCTGGCGCCGAACCCCGTCGCGCGCGCCTCTTCGCGGTACGGGGCCTCCTGGTGGCGGCCGGCGGTGCGCTGACCGCCCTTCTCACCGCCTGCGCCCTGGTGCCCCTGCTGGCCTGGACCGGTCATCGGCGCGGCAGCCTCGACGGCATCGACGCGACCTTCTGGCAGGTCCTGACCCTGCTCACCCTGCGCGGGGCGCTCCTCGTCGGCCTGGTGGGACTGCTCGGATACGGCCTCGGCATGCTGACCCGGGGAACGGTGACGGCCCTGGGCATCACCCTGGCCTACCTGGTGGCAGCCGACCGCCTCCTTCAGGACTACCTCCCCTCGCTGACCGAGTACCACCTCTCCGGCATCACCTTCGCCGTCCTCAACGAGCGTCTCCTGATGGACATCGACCGCACGGAGTGCCTCGGCCAGGCGGCGTGCGTGGCGATGCACCAGGGAACGACCGGCACCCAGGCGTTCCTCGCCCTGGCGGTGTATCTGCTCCCGGTACTGGCCGCGGCCTACGTCCGCTTCGCCCTCCGTGACCTCGGCTGAGCTTCCGAAGCGGCGTCCGGCACGGCCGGGCCGGCGCTAGAGCTCGTAGTCCCGGGCCAGGTCCTCCCAGGGGATGCCGAGAAGCCCGGGGTCGGCGTCCTCGCCCGAGGGGACGTCCACGTGGGGCTGGAACCAGACCACGGTGAGGGCCGAGCCGTGCAGCACCGGGTCGAGTGCGGGGGCGACGGCTGCGGAGCGGAAGGTGCCGATGCAGGCCACGGAGGGGAGCACCTCGACGGGGCCGAAGGGGCCGGCGGTCGTGTCCGGGTACGTGCGGACGGGCGGGATCAGGTGGACCGGCGCGGCGGGAAAGGCGTCTGCGGCCTGCCGCCGCAGGCCCCGGACCTTCATGTCGTTGACGCGCGCGCACGGGTAGCCCTCCAGCATCCCGCCGTAGGTGGAGGACATCCGCAGCTCGGTGAGCTCGATCGAACGGCCGGACGAGAGGGCTATGCGGCTCAGTGACATGCCGAGACCCTATGCGCACGGCTCACTGCGGCTGCGCGCCCCCGTACGAGCGCACCAGGCGGGCCAGCTGGCGGCCCGCCGTCCGCAGTGGTTCCTCGCTGCGCATCACCTGGGCCGTCACCTCCGCTCCCTCCAGGGTGCTGATGACGGTGCTCGCCAGCTCCCGGGCGTCGGCGGCGGAGAAACCGCACCGCAGGAGCTTGTCGTGGACCAGTTGCTCCCAGTCGCGCAGGGCGTCCGCGCAGGCCCGCTGGATCTCCGAGTCCGTACCGAGCGTCTCCAGGGCCGCCGCCGTGACCGGGCAGCCGTCGGTCCAGCCCGACGCGCTCAGCTCCGTCGCCAGTCTGCCGGCGCAGGCTTCCACGGCCATCGCCGCGTCTTCCTCGTGGTCCAGGGACTCCTGGAGCAGCGTCGCGAACTCCCGCGTGCCGTGCCCGATCGCGGCCACGGCGACGGCCTCCTTGCCGCCCGGGAAGAAGTGGTAGACGGACCCCAGAGTGGCCTGCGCCTCCTGCGCGATCTGCTTGATTCCCGTGCCGACGTAGCCCTGCCGCTGCAGGAGACGTGCGGCGGTGACGATGATCCGGTCCCGGGTGCTGGTCTGCATGCGGTCACTCTACAACGCCACTTATTAGAGCGTTCGTTTTAGAACGTGCTACGGTACGGACGCGTTCTGAGTAGAGCGTTCGTTTTAGCGACAGGTGGAGGTATCCCCATGAGCACCAACAGCCAGTCGGTCACCGTCATCGGGCTCGGCCCCATGGGCCAGGCCATGGCCGCGGCCTTCCTGGACCGCGGCCACGCCGTCACCCTCTGGAACCGCACCCCGTCCCGAGCCGACGACCTCGTCGCCCGCGGCGCCGTCCTCGCGCCGAGCGTCGACGCCGCCCTCTCCGCCAACGAGGTCGTCTTCCTCAGCCTCACCGACTACACGGCCATGTACGCCCTGCTCGAACCCGCCGCCGACGCACTGCGCGGCCGCGTCCTCGTCAACCTCAGCTCCGACACCCCCGAACGCGCCCGCGCCGCCGCCGGCTGGGCCGCCGACCACGGCGCCGTCCACCTCACCGGCGGCATCACCGTCCCGCCGTCCGGCATCGGCAAGCCCGAGTCCTCCACCTTCTACAGCGGCCCGCGCGCCGCCTTCGACGCCCACCGGCCCCTGCTCGAAGTCGTCACCGGCCGCGTCGACCACCGGGGCGAGGACCCCGGCCTCGCCGCGCTCTTCTACCAGCTCGGCATGGTCATGTTCTGGACGTCCATGCTCAGCTACTGGCAGGCCATCGCCCTCGCCCAGGCCAACGGCCTCACGGCGGCCGACATCCTCCCGCACGCCACCGAGACCGCGAACTCCCTGCCGGGCTTCTTCGCCTTCTACGCCGACCGCATCGACGCGGGCCACCATGTCGGCGACGTCGACCGCCTGGCCATGGGAGCGGCCAGCGTCGACCACGTCCTGCACACCATCGCCGACGCGGGCGTCGACACCACCCTCCCCGCCGCCGTCACCGCCCTCTTCCAGCGCGGCATGGACGCGGGGCGGGACGGGGACAGCTTCTCCAGCCTGGTGGAGCTCATGCGCAAGTCGTCTTGACCGATGCGACGAAGGGCGCCCAGGCGGTGGCGGCGAGGAGGAGGACGGGGCCGTCGGGGCGCTTGGAGTCCCGGACCGGGACGAGGCCGGGGATGTCCGAGGCGACTTCGACGCACTCGCCGCCGCTGCCGTTGCTGTAGCTGCTCTTGCGCCAGACGGCAGCGGTGAGATCAAGGGCGTTGCTGGCCATGTCGGTAGTCCTCAGCTGCTTGTTCGATCAGAGCGAGGGACGCCTCCGGCGACAAGGCGGCGGCCCTGAGGCGATCGTATGCCTTGCGGTACTGCTTCACGAGGCTCGGATCGTCGATGGTTTGACCGTGATACGGGCCCTCCGTGTACATCAGTGGTGGCTCGTCCTCGAACTCCATGAACATCATCGACAACTCCACAAAGGGTTGTGTCGGTGCGTTCCAAGGAAGGATCTGCAGAAAGATTCGGCCCTGCCGGACCAAGCCGGCGATGTGGTCGAGCTGCTCACCCATATCCACAGGCGGAATGGTGGCATTGCGCACCAGCGACTCGTGCAGGATGACCCAATACTCCGGCTTCTTCGGGTCGTCGAAGAGCTTCGTCCGCTTCATTCGCGCGTCGATCCTCGCCTCGACCTCTTCCGGCGTGTCGAGCGGTTCCGTCGAGCGGATAACGGCCCTGGCGTACGCGGGGGTCTGGAGCAGGCCCGGGATCAGCGCGTTGCTCCACCGCTCGATCACCAACGCCCGCTTCTCCGCCTCCGCGATCGCCGCGAAGTACGCCGCATGCGCACCCTGTTTCGCCTTCCGCACGTCCTCGCAGCGCCGTGCGAAGAAGCCGTCCGTCTTCAGGACCCGGTCCACGTGCTGGGCCAGATCGACCGGCATCCGGCGCTGGCCGCGTTCGATCTCGCTCAGATACGTCACGCCGTAGAAGCTGTCCTCCACCAGCCGTTCCAGCGTCAGGCCCGCCTCCTCCCTCTTGAAGCGGAGCTCCTTCCCGTAGAACTCCGGGACGCTCGCCGAGCCGTCGATCTCCTTGCGCGCAGCCACCGTCGACCGCCTTTCGCACCTTGCTTCGTGGAGCGGGAAACGCTTCCCACGGTACGGGCCGGGGCGGCAGCGTGTGAGGGGTTCGTCACAGCACGCTACGGAAGGTGGAACCCCGCATGGCCGAGGACATCCGGCCCGACATCGACGCGCTGCGCGCCGCTCTCGCAGCTCACGGCATCACGCTGCCCTCCCTCGGGGTCGATCCCGTCACCCTCGCCGGTACGAGCGTCCGGCCCCCGCTCGTCGCGCTCGGCAACTGCAGTGTGGCGACTGCACGCCACCTCACCCAGGTCCTCCGTAAGGCGGCGGGCGGGTGACGCTGCCGCTCACGGTGGAGTTGCTGGCGCTGCCGAAGGCGGTGGCGGAGGTGCGGCGGATGCTGCCGGGGGATGATCTGCGGCTCTGCGTCAGCGAGTTGCTGACGAACGTGATCCAACACGTCGGGGAGGGCACCCCCGTCACCGTCCGGGTGACGGCGGCGCCCACCGGCCGGGTCAGGGTCGCGGTCAGCGACCCCGACCCCCGCCTCTGGCCCGTCCTGCGCGAGGTTCCGGACGGGGCCGAGTGCGGGCGGGGGATGGGGATCGTCGACGCGGTGGCGCTGCGGTGGGGCGTCGACGAGGCGCCGTACGGAAAGACCGTGTGGTGCGAACTCCCGTCGTCCACGGTCCCGGTCCCTGCCCTCCCACCCCGCCATGAAGCGTGAACATGCTGGTCACGTGGGACAGGTGCGGGGACGGCTCGCCGTCGGGGTGATCCCGTCGGTGGCGGCGGTCGACATCCCGGGCGCGCTGCGGGAGTTCCACGAGCGGTACCCGAACTGGCGGTCAGCCTGCGGGTGGGCGTCAGCGAGGAGTTGGCGGATCAGGTCGAGGAAGGGGCGCTGGACGTGGCGTTCCTCGGGTTGCCCACGACGGCGGCCCCGCCGAAGGGGCTGCGGGCGCGGGAGCTCGGGCGGGACCGGCTCGTGGCCCTGGTCGCGCCGGGGCATCCGCTGGCGGGGGCGGGCGCGGTGAATCTGCGGCGGCTGTCCACGGAGGTGTTCGTGGACCTGCCGGCGGGGACGGCGGGGCGCGTGCAGTCGGACCAGGCGTTCGAGGCGGCGGGGCAGGCGCGGGAGGTGGCGTTCGAGGTGACGAACGCGGACTTCCTGGCCCGGCTCGTGGGGCAGGGCCTGGGGGTCGCACTGCTGGCCTCGGCCTACGTGGCGCAGCTGGGCGGGCTGACAGCCGGGGAGGTGGTGGAGGTGACCGACGCGCCGGAGCGGGTCGAGTACGCGGTCTGGAGCGGCGCGGGACGGACGCCGGCGGCGGGGGCCTTTCTGGCGGTGCTGGGGGTGCGGGAGGAGGAGTAGCGGGTGCCGGAGATGTTCCCGCGCCGCCCCCTACGGAGCGGGAACAATTCCGCTCGCCGCCTCGTTCGGTCTCAGGCTGGACGCCAACGGCCCGTGACCGAGGAGCGCTTTGACCGACACCACCCTGTCCGATTCTGGTTCCGCCGACATCCTGGCCCCGCTGCCGCCGCTCGCCGCCCAGGCGGAGAGGCTGATCGAGCTGGGGGTGCACGAGCTCGCCGGGCTGCCGGCGGAGGACGTGCGCGCCTTCGCCGAGGGGGCCGGGGACGCGCGGGGCGCCCTGCTCGCCGTACACCCGGAGAGGGTGCCCCCCTCGGCGCTCGCGCCGCTGCTCCGCCGGGACGACAAGCCCGGGTTCGTCGTGGTCGACATGCCGGACGTCGACGACTTCGCCCCGTACGGCGAGGCGGGCGTGGAGCTGCCGGACGCGCCGCTGTATCTGGTCGACGGTGTCGACCGGGGCGACCGCATGGCGAACTGGAGCCCGGAGGAGGCGCTGCCCGCCCTCACCAAGGAGGGCCGTAGCCCGCTCGTGCTCAGTGAGGGCATCCACTGGGTGCTCCAGCAGCCGGAGGCGCTGGAGCGCAACCGCTGCTTCATGACGATCGGTTCGCGGCTGCGGAAGCCGAAGGGCACGTACGACGCCCGTACGCCGGCGATCTGGATCAGCAACGGCACGGGGCGGGACGGCAAGGAGCGGCGCAACGCGCCGAAGGTCGGCTGGTGCTGGTGGGGGAACCGGCACACGTGGCTCGGGTTCGGGTCGGCGACCGGTCGCAGGTAGCGGCCCGGCGGAGGGCGGAGGGCGGAGGGCCGGTGGCCCCTCAGGGGTGGGGAGCACGTGCCGGCATCCCCGCCCCGCCCCTCAGTCGACGGGAGACGGGAGCACGCAGCGGCATCCCCACCCACTCAGTGGAGGGGGAGTACGCAGCGGCATCCCGCCCCCGCCCCTCAGTCGATGTGCACGATCTGGAACGCCTCCGCCATCCGGCCCGGCGGCAGTCCGCCCGCCGTCGCGTGTTCGCTGAGCCATTGCCGGAGGAGTCCCGCCAGGTCGTCGAAGTGGGCGGTCTGGGAGGTGTGGATGCGCAGGGCCTCGACCTTCCGGTCGAAGACCGGGGTGACGTCCACGTACTGGTTCGGCGTGGGCCCCGTCATGAGCCAGAGCTCGTGGACGATCCACGGCTCAAGGCCCTCCTGTTTGAGCAGTTCGGGGTGGGCGAAGGGGTTGCGGGCCTCGGGGTAGATCGCGCGCAGGCAGGCGTCGCCGACGGCCCGGTGGTCGGGGTGGAGGTCGGCGACGCGGGCCCAGTTGATCTCGGGGGACGGGATGATGCAGCGCTGCGGGCGGACCTGGCGGATCACCCGGCACAGGTCGCGGCGCAGGTCGACGGAGGGTTCGACGAAGCTGTCGGGGTAGCCGAGGAAGCGGACGTCGGCGACGCCGCTGAGTTTGGCGGAGTGGACCTGTTCGGCGCGGCGCAGGTCCGCCATCGCCTGGCGGGGGAGCGCCTCGTCGTAACCGCCGGCGCCGCCGTCCGTGACGATGCAGTACGTGACGCGGGTGCCGCGTTCGATCCACTGCATGACGGTGCCGCTCACGCAGAACTCGATGTCGTCCGGGTGTGCCGCCACCACCAGCAGTGATTCCGGTGCACTGCGGACGGTCGGGTCGATCGCGAAGTCCTCCATGGATTCAGCCTGTTGGGCGGCGGGGGGCGCCACAAGGCCAACTCGTGGCGTGAACAGGACATGGCACTTACGCGCCACTCAAAAGCTTGGTAAGTTCAAATCATTGGCTGCGCCATGTGGACAGTGACTGGTATCGAGCTCCGGAGGCGACCGGCATGTGCAGGATTCTCGGCTCCCTCGCCGCGTCGGCGGACCGCCCCGACCCGGCCGAACTCGCGGCGGTCTCGGCCCGCCAGCGGCACGGCGGACCCGACGAGCACCAGGTGCTCAGCGGCCCCGGCTGGTCGCTCGGATGCGACCGGCTCGCCGTCACCGACCCGTGCGGCGGCCGGCAGCCCTACCGGCTGCCCCACCTGCCCGGCATCCTCGCCGTGCTCAACGGGGAGATCTACAACCACGCCGAGCTGCGCCGCCGCCTCGCCGCGCGCGGCCACCGCTTCCCCGACCGCTGCGACGGCACGCTGCTGCCCGCCCTCTACGCCGAGTACGGGCCGGCCTTCGCCGAGCACCTCGACGGCATGTTCGCCGTCGCCGTCCTCGACCTGCGGCCCGGCAACGCCCAACTCCTCCTCGCCGTCGACGACATGGGCATGAAGCCGGTCCACCTCCACCACGACCCCCGCGACGGCTCCACCCGCTTCGCCTCCGAGATCCCCGCCCTGCTCGCCTTCGAGGGCGTGCGGATCGCCCCGCGCGAGGACTCCCTCGACACCGTCCTCGCCACCCGCACCTCCTACTCCGCGCACACCGCCCTCGACGGCGTCACCGTCCTGCCGCCCGGCGCCACCGCCCTCGTGCGGCCCGGCCGGGCGCCCGTCGTCCGGCGCCGCGCACCGCACGCCGCGCGGCCCCTCGGCGACACGCAGGACGTGCTGCGGCACGAGGTGCGCCGGCTCGCCACCGCCGACGCCCCGGTCTGCGCCGTCACCAGCGGCGGCCTCGACTCCGGACTCGTCACCGCGCTCGCCGCCGAGCACGCCCGCGAGACGGACGCGCCGCCGCTGCACACCTTCCACCTCACCTACCGCGGCAAGTGGCCCGGCTCCGAGGCCGCGTACGCCCGCGCCGTCGCCCGCCGGGCCAGGACCGTGCACCACGAGGTGACCGTCGACCCCCAGGAGATCCCCTCGCTGCTCACCCGCACCGTGCGGCACCTGGGGCAGCCCAACGCCGACCCGATCGCCCTGTCCACGTACGCGCTGTTCCGAGCCGTGCGCGAGAACGGCTTCACCGTCGCCCTCACCGGGGACGGGGCGGACGAGCTCTTCGGCGGCTACGACCGGATGCGGGCCGCGCTCACCTCCCCGCCCGGCGTCGACTGGGCCGCCTCCTACGCCGACGCCCTCTCCGCCGCCCCCCGACTCCTTCGGGAGCACCTGTACACCTCCTCGTACGCCGCCTTCATCGCCGACCAGGGCTCCGCCGCCGACCGGATCGAGCAGGAACTGCGGTCGGCGGAGGCGGCCGGGGCGGACCGGGCCGACGTGATGAGCGCCTTCGAGACCAGGTGGCGGCTGCCCGCGTACCACCTGCGGCGGGTCGACCACCTGTCGATGGCCTGGGCGGTCGAGGCGCGCCTGCCGTTCTGCCAGCCGTCCGTGGTCGCGCACGCGCGGGCGCTGCCGCCCGGGGCGCGGCACGGCAAGCGGGCGCTGTACGAGGCGGGCGCCGAGCTGCTGCCCGCGGCCGTCCTGAACCGGCCCAAGCAGCCCTTCACCCTGCCGATCGCCGCCATGATCGCCCCCGGCGGCCCGCTCCTCGACACGGTCCGGGAGCTGCTGTCGCCGGCGCGGCTCGTGCTCGGCGGCAGGATCCGCGCGGACCGGGTGAACAAGCTCCTCAACCGCCATCTGGAGCGCCCCAACCAGCACATCGCCCTCGCCCTGTGGGCGCTGGCCGTCCACGAGCTGTGGACGGACGTCGTCCAGGGCATGCGCATCCCGCTGGGCTGTGCGGCCGCCTGAACCGCCGCCCGCCGTGCGCCTGCCCACCGCCTGCACGGGTGCGGTGAGGGCGGTCGCCGGTACGGGTGTGGTGGGGGCGGTCGCCGGTACGGGTGTGGTGGGGGCGGTCGCCGGTACGGGTGCGGTGAGGGCGGTCGTCGTGCGCGCCGAGGACGCCCCCGGGCCCACCCTCGTCGTACGGCTCGACCGCCTGCCGCCCGGCGCCCTGGGCCTGGCCGAGGAGCTGGCGCACGTACGCCACGCCCTCGCCCCGACCCCGTACACGGCACTCAACAAGATCGCCCTCTACGGTCCCTCCACCCGCCCCTCCGGCGCCAGCCCTGGCCCCGGCACTGGCACCGGCACCGGTCCCGGTCACGGCCCCAGCCCCGGTCACGGCCCCAGCCCCGGTCACGGCCCCGCCGCGCTCGACTACCGCTTCGTGCAGGCCCTGCCCGACGGGCGGTTCGACTTCCGGGCCGGGTGCGGGCATTCGCTCCTCGCGGCCGTCGTCGCCGACGGGCGGCCCGGACCCGTCACCGTACGGGCCGTGACGACCGGGGACACGGTCCTGTGCACGCCCGAGGGCGACGGCGCCTACACCCTCGACTTCCTGCGCGCCCCCACCGCCCCCGGCACGCTGCCCACCGGGCGGCCCGTCGACGTCCTCGACGGAGTGCCGGTCTCCCTGGTGCGCTACGGCAACCCGTACGTCCTCGTCGACGCCCGCCTGCTGCCCGCGCACCGACTCCGGGAGCGCCTGCTCGACCTGCGGGCCCGCGCCGGGCGGCTGCTCGGGTACGCGCCCCACTCCCCGCTCCCCAAGATCGCCGCCTTCGACCGCTCCCCGCACGGGCTCCTCGTGCGCGCCCTCACCGTCGGCGGCTGGCATCCCCGGCTCGCGCTCACGGGCGCCGCCGCCCTCGCGGCGGCCGGGGCGATCGACGGCACCGTGGTGCCCGGGCCGGTCGGCCTGATCCGTACGCCCGGGGGCGACGTCACCGTCTCGGCGACGCCGGACCGGGTGCGGGTGCACCGCAAACGGGCGCGAATCCTCGGTGAGTTGGAAGTGACGTGGCGTATCCACGCAACGGCGTGAACGCGCACCCCGCTCGCCAGGTGTTCCGCCGCATTCCTCTGCCACGCTGAAGGACGACCGGCAACCGGCGGGCCCACGAGGGGAATCCGCGCCGCCTGCCGCATCCCGTGCCGTATCCGTGGGGAGAGCAGACACACATGAAATTCGAGAATCTGCGTGTCGTCGTGACCGGGGCGTCCCGCTATTTCGGCCGCGCGCTCGCCGTCGGATTCGCCCACCTCGGCGCCGAGGTCTACGTGTCGGCGCGGACCGTCGAGGCCGCCGAGCGCACCCGCACCGAGGTCCTCGGGTCCGCCCGCGACCGCATCCACGCCTTCGGCTGCGACCTGAGCCGGCCCGCCGAGATCCGGGAGTTCGCCGCGCGCGTCGGCGAACGCACCGACCGGGTCGACCTGCTCGTCAACAACGGGGCGCGCTGGCTCGACGGCATGGACCTGGAGGCGGCCAGCGACGACCAGATCGTGGAGACGATCGAGTCGACGGCCGGCGGCACCGTCCTCATGGTCAAGCACTTCCTGCCCCTGCTGCGCGGCTCGCTGCGACCCGACATCGTCAACATGGTCGCGGTCCGGGACGCCGAGGGCGCGTCCGCCGCGACGGCCGGTGCGGCGCACGAGGCGTTCTGGGCGGCCAAGAGCGCCCAGGCCGGCTTCGCCGACATCCTTTCGCGCCGGCTGCGCCCCTCGGGGGTGCGGGTCTTCTCCCTCTTCCCGCCGGACTTCTCCACCTCCGATCCGCGCTTCGCGGAATGGGACGGCTCGAATCCGGACGGAATAGCCCCGGACGAGAAGCTCACCACGCAGGCCCTTTTCGAGTGCATCGTCTACGCCGTCGAACAGCCGCGGGACTGCTTCATCCGCTCCTTCCACTTCGAACCCCGCTGATTCGAACCCCGCTGATCGAACTCCGCTGATCGAACTCCGCTGATCGAACTCCGCGATTCGGTCCTTGCCGATTCGACCCCGCCGCTTCGAACCTCGCCGACGCTCAGGAGGTCTCCATGAGCACCCCCGTCTGGATCACCGCGACTCCTCCGGCCACCCACGGCGAACTCCACATCGGTCACCTCGCGGGACCGTACGTGGCCGCCGACGTCCTGACCCGCTTTCTGCGCGCCGAGGGCGAACCCGTCCGCTTCACCACCGGCACCGCCGACCACGCCAGCTCCGTCGAGGTGCGGGCGCGGCGCCTCGGCCGCAAGCCGGAGGAGGTCGCCGAGGGCTACCGCGCGGCGATCACCGCGGACTGGCTGCGCTCGGGCGTCGAGTTCGACCACATCGTCAGACCGCGCCGGGACCGCGGCTACGGGCGCTGGGTGCAGGACCTGTTCAGCCGCCTGTACGCGGACGGCGTGATCGCCCCGCGGACCCGTCTGCTCCCGTACTGCGAGCCGTGCGAGCGGTGGCTGTACGGGGCGCACGTCACCGGCACCTGCCCGCACTGCGGGGCGTCGAGCGACGGCGGCATGTGCCACGAGTGCGCCCGCCCGAACGACGGCGGCGACCTGATCTCGCCGCGCTGCTCGCTGTGCGACACGCCCGCGCTCGCCAGGCGCTGCCGGCGCCTGTACGTGCCGCTGGAGCCGTTCCGCGACCGGCTGGCCGACTACTGGTCGGCCGCGGGCCTGCCGCCGCGGCTCGCGGCGCTGTGCGAGTCGCTGGTCGAGGACGGGCTGCCGGACATCGCGGTCGGCCACCCGGCCGACTGGGGCCTTCAGGTGCCGGTGGAGGGCTTCCCCGACCACCGCATCGACGCCTGTTTCGAGGCGGCGGCGATGCACCTGTTCGGCTATGACACCAAGGGCCCGCTGCCGGCCCGCGCCATCCACTTCTGCGGCTTCGGTCACGCCTTCTGCCACGCGGTGCTGCTGCCGGTGCTGCTGCTCGCGCAGGACATCAAGCTGCCGCAGGACTTCAACGTGAACGAGTCCTACGTGGTCGAGGAGGGCGTCCGCGAGGGCAACGTGTGGGCGCTCGACCTGCTCACCGAGTACGGCTCGGACAGCCTGCGCCGGCACGTGCTGCAGGCCCGGCCGACCGGCCGCCGGACGGTGTTCCAGCGGGACCGGCTCGCGGCGGCACGCCTGGAGCTCGACGAGAACTGGAACAGCTGGCTGACCCGGCTGTTCACGGCGGTCCGCGAGGAGTGCGACGGGCTCGCTCCGCAGGCGCTGCCCGGCGGCACCGGCTGGGACGTCCTGGAGCGCCGGCTGCACCGGGGCGTGGACGACCTGCGCGAGGCGTACGGTCCGGACGCGTTCGACCCGCGCCGGGCGGTCGCCGTGCTCGACGAGATGGTCCGTTCGGTGGCCGACTTCGGCTACGTCAACGCGCACGAGCGCTGCCGTCCGACCACCTCCTGCCGCCACCTTCCGGCCCTCGCCGCGCAGTTGGCGGTCGCCTCGGCGCTGTCGGCGTGGGCGCGTCCCGTGATGCCGGAGGGCGCGGACCGTCTCGCGGCGGCGCTCCGGGTGGCGCCGGGCCGGCCGGTGGACTGGTCGGCCCTGATCGCCCCACTGCCGGGGACGCGGCTGGCACCGCCCTCGGGTCCGGTGTTCGGCTTCTGAGCCCGCCTCCCGAGTCGGTCTTCTGAGCCCGCCTCCTGAGCCCGCCTCCTGAACCCGCTTCCCGAGTCAGCCATCCGCGTCAGCCATCCGAGTCAGCCTTCCGACCCCGACCCCCGAGTCCGGAGTCCGAGTCCGAGCCCGGAGTCCGACCCCGAGCCCGAACCCCGAGCCCGAACCGGGAGCCCGAGTCCGGAGTCCGAGCCCGGTTTCCGGGTCCGGTTTCTAAGCCGCTAAGAAGCCGCGTAGTTCCGAATGCCGTGCGGCGGCCCGGTCCGAGGGGCCGGGCCGCCGCACGGCGGGCGGCTCGCCGGCCCGGCGCCGGTGTGCCGCCCCGTACGTCCGCCCCTCATCCCTTTCCCTGCCGCGTGACCGTGCGCGCGACGCGCGGGGACACGTGGCCCACCCCACAGGAGCCCCACGTGTCCCTGCGCGTCGCCATGCTCAGCGTCCACACCTCCCCGCTCCACCAGCCCGGAACGGGGGACGCCGGCGGCATGAACGTGTACATGGTCGAACTGTCCCGCGCTCTGGCCGAACAGGGCGTCCGCGTGGACCTGTTCACCCGCTGCCGCGGCGAGGGCCTGCCCGGCCTCGTCGACGTCGAGCCCGGGGTCCGGGTCCGCCACCTGCACGCCGGTCCGCGCCGGCCGCTGCCGAAGGAGGCCATGCCCGACCTGGTCGTGCCGTTCTCGCTCGCCCTGCTGAAGGAGGACCGGCGCTACGACCTGGTCCACTCGCACTACTGGCTGTCGGGACAGGCGGGGCGGATCGCCTCGTTCGGCTGGGGCATACCGCTGGTGCACACCGCGCACACCCTGGCGCTGGTGAAGAACGCCCACCTCGCCGACGGCGACACGCCCGAACCGGAGCTGCGGATCCGCGGCGAGCGGCAGGTGGTGGCCGACGCGGACCGGCTGATCGCCAACACGGCCGACGAGGCGGAGGCGCTGCGCTCGCTGTACGGGGCGGCGGGGGCGAGGACGGAGGTGGTGCGGCCGGGGGTGGACCTGCGGACCTTCGGGCCGGGTGACGGGAGGGCGGCGGCGCGGGCCCGGCTCGGGTTGCCGGCCGAGGCGTTCGTGCCGCTGTACGCGGGGCGGATCCAGCCGTTGAAGGGGCCGGACGTGCTGGTGCGGGCGGTCGCGGAGCTGCTGCGGATGGCTCCGGGGCTGCGGCGCCGCCTGCTCGTGCCGGTGGTGGGCGGGCATTCGGGGGCGGGCGAGCAGGGCGCGGTGTGGCGGCTCGCGGCGGAGCTGGGGGTGGCGGACGTGCTGAAGGCGTGCCCGCCGGTGCCGCAGGCGCGCCTCGCGGACTGGTACCGGGCGGCGGACGTGCTGGTGGTGCCGTCGCGTTCGGAGTCGTTCGGTCTGGTGGCCCTCGAGGCGCAGGCGTGCGGGACGCCGGTGCTGGCGTCGGCGGTGGGCGGGTTGCCGACGGCGGTGTGGGACGGGGTGTCGGGGCTGCTGGTGCCGGGGCACGATCCGGTGGAGTACGCGCGCCGGCTGTGGTGGCTGGCCCGGCATCCGGAAGCGCGGGTCTCGATGGGGGAGGCGGCGGTCCGGCACGCGCGGGGAATGAGCTGGCGTGCGTCCGCCACGCGGACGGTCGAGGTGTACGAGGACGCGCTGGCGGGCCTGGAGCGGGCGGCGTCGTGGGCGGTGCGGCGGGTGGGGCAAGGGCGGCGGCACGCCCCTGCCCCGGCGGCCCCTCTCTCCTGGAGGAACGAGAAGGCCGTAGCACGAGTCTAGCATCTCTTTTGGTTCGACCAAAGATTAGAGGCGTCCCGGATCGGCCAATTCCACGAGATCCACGGCCTATTGACGCACTCACGCCATGGCGGGTCCACGCAGCGGGAATCCCTGGATTCGCCTGAGGGGCCCGGACAGAATGGAGATGTCTTCAGGGAACGCCCGGCGGCACGGGCCCCCGAAGAACCGAATTCCCATTCTCACTCCTGGAGGAATCATGTCCGTTGAGCGGAACACCGGCGTGCGCAGGACCGTCCGTCAGTTCGCCCTCGCCCTGGTGGCCTGTCTGGCCGTCGCGGGTGGTGCGGTGGCCGCCGTCGGCGGCCAGGGCGACGCTCCGGTCCAGCAGCTCGTGGTCGCCGATGACAACTGGCCGATCCAGACCCCGGCGCCCGGCAACTGACCCTCGTTCCACGGAAAAGCCCCCGCGATCGCCCTGCCACGATCGCGGGGGCTTTTCCGTGCCCGCGTGCCCGCGTCGCCCGTCAGTCCAGCCAGCCCATCCGCACCGCGCGCACACCCGCCTCGAACCGGCTGGCCGCGCCCAATTCCTGCATGAGTTCCGAGAGCATTCGGCTCACCGTACGCAACGAAACTCCGAGATTGCGGGCGATCTTCTCGTCCTTCATTCCCGTGGCCAGCATTCTCAGCGCCGCCCGCTGGTGCTCGGACAGCCCGTCGCCGCCCCGCTCGGCCGAGGCGCCCGAACCGTAGGGCACGGCCGTGTGCCAGCAGTGCTCGAACAGCCCCAGGTACGAGCGGACGAGTGCCCGGCCGCGCGCCAGGATGGCGCCCTGGCGCGCGTCCTCGGGCCGGATCGGCAGCATCGCGTACTGCTGGTCGATGATGATCATGTTGAGGGGCACGACCGCGGCCACCCGGATCTCCGCCCCCAGCTCGCTGCGCGCGTCCAGCAGTTCGGCCACGTCCGGGCGCGTGGCGTGCTCGCGCGCGTAGATCGCCCGGACCCTGATGCCCTGTTCGAGTCGCCGCCGGTCGCGGTCGAGCGTCACCTCGTGCACCTCACGGCTCGGCCCGCCGGGATACATGGACGCCGAGCTCTCCTGCATGACGTCGATGATGTCGTCCAGGGCCTGCTGGATGCGCCGGTAGTCGGTCAGTGCCTCGACCTCGACCTCGGAGCCCGCCAGCACGCTGGCCCGCAGGAACGTGCCCGCCAACGTCTCCAGGGTGCTGTACGCGAGGTCCGCCTCGGCCAGGTGCTCACGGAGCCGGGCCCGTTCCCGGTCCAGCAGGCGCAGCAGCGCGATCTCGGGGTCCACCGAGGCGACCGTGTCCGCGTCCGGCTGCCACCCCTCGCGCAGATCGGCGTTGGTGGCGTGGGTGGTGGTGGTGGGGACGATCAGGCCGAGCTCGATCAGCTCGACGCGACATCGCTCGTACTCCTCGGCCGCGAGCCCTAACGCCCCGGCGACCTCCGGGAAGTTCGACACCCCGCGACGGCGCAACTCCCGGTACAGGGGCACCAGTCTGTCCTCCGGAGCGGTGCTTCCTGTCGTCGCCATGGCGATCTCCCCCTTGTCCTCGTGGTTCTCGTCGTCGTGGGCCGGCCGTCCGGAACCTTCCGGTCAGGAACTCCCGTCAGGCTACGTGCCGCGCTCCGGCGGGTCGTCGTCCGGAAGGCCGAGCCGGAGGGTCCGCACAGCCGCCTCGAACCGGCCCGACACCCCCGCTCCCGCAACACGTTCGGCCATCGGCCGGTTCGCGGGCACGACGAGACCCCGCCGCCCTGCTAGGGGGTGTGCTCGTACGGTTCGCCGTCGAGCAGGCCGAGCCGGGCGGCCTTCACCCCGGCCTCGAAGCGGCTCGCGGCGTCGAGTTCCTGCATCACCTCGGAGATCAGCCGGCTCACCGTGCGCAGGGAGACACCGAGGTTCCGCGCCACCTGCTCGTCCTTGATCCCGGAGGCCAGCATCCGCAGCGCGGCCCGCTGCTGCTCGGTCAGTCCGTCACCGCCGTGTTCGGCCGACTCCTCGTGGCCGTACGGGGTGGCCGCCTGCCAGCAGTACTCGTACAGGGCGCGGTACGAGCGCACCAGGCCCGGTCCGCGGGCCAGGATCGCGGCTGATTCCGGGTCGTGGGGATCGGTCGGCAGCAGGGCGAAGGTCTCGTCGGCGAGGACCATGTTCATGGGGACGACGGGGGAGAGGCGGACCTCGACGCCGAGCGCGCACCGCTCGGCCAGGTGCTGGACCATCTCCGGCACCTGGCCGACCCGGTGGCTGTACATGGCCTGGACCCGCACGCCGCGGGCGACGCGGTCGCGGTCCCGGCCCAGCTCCAGGGTCATCTCCTCGCGCCGCACCGAACCCGTGAGCATCGAATGCACCGAGTCCTTCACCGTGTGCGTCAGGTCGGCGAGCTCCCGGCGGATGCGCGCCGGATCGTCGACGATCTCGACCTCGACCTCGGAGCCCGGTTCCATCCCGGCCCGCAGGAACGGTCCGGCCAGCGTCTCCAGGGTGGCCTGGGCCCGGCTGGTCTCGGCGAGCCGGCTCTCCAGCCGGTCGCGCTCGTGCTGGAGCAGCCGGAGCAGGGCGACGTCCGGGGCGATGACTGCGGCGGCCGGTTCGGCCGCGGGCCCCGCGGCCGGCCCCGCGGCCGGCTCCGCGGCCGGATCGGGAGCGGTCTCGATCAGTCCGAGGTCGGTCAACTCGGCCCGGCAGCGCTCCCGTTCGGCCTCGGTCAGCTGAAGGCGCAGCGCGACGGCGTCGAAGTCGGCGCCGGGGGCGGCCCGGAGCTCCTGGTAGAGGGCGAGGGTCTGCTCGCTTCCCGTACGCGATCCAGCGGCGTTTTTGGACACGACGCAGCAGACTCCCCTCGGATCGCGCGGATCCTGTTGAAACGCCCCGCTAGACCCTGCCACACATTCGAACGCGTCGCACGGGGTTCACCTGCTCTCAGTGCGAAGGGGACGCATCGCGGCAGTCGGGGCAAAGGCCCTTGAAGACCACCTCGGCGTCGCTGACCGCCCAGTCGGTCAGGCTGCCGCGGGGCGGTGCGGGGGCGGTGGCCGCCACGTTCTCCACCCGGCCGCAGTTCAGGCACAGGGCGTGCTGGTGGGCGGGGCCGGAGATCTCGAAGACGGCGGGCAGGCCCGGCCGGTCGAACTTGCTGACCAGGCCCGTCTCCTGGAAGTGCCGCAGCATCTCGTACACGGCCTGGCTGGTGAGGGTGCCGAGGCGCTCGCGGGCGGTCGCCGTGATCGCCTCGACGTCCAGATGACCGCCGGCGGCGAGCACCGTGAGCACCTCCAGGCGCGGCCCGGTGACCCGCAGACCGACATCGCGCAGCCGCTGGATCACCGCCTCGCGGCCCGTCAGGTCTTCCACGACTGCCATCTTCTCCGCCTGCCACCTGGTCGGCCCAAACTTTTGTGGGCATCGTACCTCTTGGCCGTCCCTGCCGTCAGTCGTCCGGGCGGCAGACCAGCAGCACGCTCTCGGTCCGCTCGTCGATGCGGTGCCGGCGGCGGCCCTCGATGTGCAGACCCGCCGAGTGCAGTTCGGCCGCCAGGTGCTCGCCGTCCACGATCCATTTGTCGGTGGTGAGCACGACCCGCTCGGTGGAGAGCTTCCCGGTCCGCGCCGTGTAGTAGGTGATCCGCTCGCTCATCGTCCGCAGGTCGAAGTCCTGCCGGGCCACCACCCACTCGTCGATCCCGTCGAACCGCGGCACCTGGAAGGCCCAGGTCCGCTGCGGTTCGGCGACCAGACCGGACAGCAGGTGGGAGGTGTAGTCGAGGGCGAGCGCTCCGCCCGCCCCCAGGTGCGTGGCGATCTCGCGCAGCAGCCGGGGCCGCGCCGGCGGCGGTACGGCGGAGACCATCGCGCCCGCGAGCAGCGCGAGCCGGTAGTCGCCGTCGAGCCGCAGCTCGGTGAGGTCGGCCCGGGTGGTCACGATCAGCCCGGCGACCTGCGGGCCGATGCGCCGGGCCCAGCTCTCGAGGCGTTCCAGGGCGGGGCCGTCCCGGTCCACGGCCTCCACGGCGAAGCCGTGCCGGGCGAAGGGGACGGCGAGCCGTCCGGCGCCGGAGCCGAGATCGAGGACGGGGCCGCCGGTGGACCGGGCGAGACCGAGGTACCGGACGATGTCGGCGCTGTGCGGGCCGAGGAGCGCGTCGTGGAGCCAGACCGCGTCCGCGTCGCCGGGGGAGACCGTCTCGAGTCCGGGAAGGGTGTCGGACGTGAGCCGGATGCCGGCGCCGGGGGCGGGGAGTTCGTATCGGGACGACAGGACCGGCGAGAGCGCCGCGGGCACGGCGGGCAGGGACAGTCCGCTCGGTGTGTGCATCGCTCCTCCAGGGCTCGCTCGGTCCGTGCCGTCCGGGCGGGATACCCGTGCCGCCGGGTCCGCGCCGCTGTGCTCCATCCTGGCCGGGGGCGCGGCGCGGGATCCAGCGGATCCGGGGGCGTGAACACGCGATGGCGTGTGTCTGCCACGGGTGGGGGAGGACTTTTGAGGACGGCGGACGGCGGACGGCGGACGGGAGCGGCAGCCGCCGGCGGGCGGCCGCGGCACGCGCCCGGTCAGCGGGAGCGGTGGATCACCGGGAGCGTCCGGCCGGAGCGGGCGTCGGGCCAGAGGGGGCGTCCGGTCAGAGCGAGCGGCACAGGCGGGCCGTGCCGATCGGGGCGAAGCCCTGGCGCTCGTAGAAGGGGAGCGAGGGGTCCTGCTCGGCGGGCAGCGTGACCCGCTGCCGGTGGGCCCCGAACGCCCGCATCCGGTCGGTGGCCGCGCCGAGCAGCGCCGTACCGACTCCGCCGCGCCGGGCCCCGGGCGTCACCGCGAGCGCGTACAGCTCGCCCTCGCCCGGGACGGGCACGCCGCCGGCGACCGCGCCGACCACGGCACCGTCGGTGCCGGTGGCGACCAGCCAGCCGAGCCAGCCCGGCGCGCCGCCCGGAATTTCAATTTCCGCGCGGATACGGGGAAGCGCGCATTGCGCGGAGAGCAGGCGCCGCACGGGGATTTCGCCGAGTATTTCCTCGTAACTGCCCCGAATGGACTCCGCAAGCAGCCTGGATATCGTCGTCGCGTCGGCGGCTTCCGCCGCCCGCACGTCAGCCAGCTGCATTGGTCCGTACCCTTCGACGTGCCGAGCTGAGCGTCAACATACCCACAATAGCCGGGAATTCGGGGCCGGTGTGACCGATGTGAAATCTACGAATTCCCTTAGTATTTAATTGGGGAACGAACAGCAGGCGATGATCAGGGGTGCCGCCGCGAGGCCGGCCGTCGCGATCGTGAGCAGCGCGCGCAGCACGGGGTGCCCCGCGGCCTGCGGGGTGAGGATCCGCCGCATGCGCAGGGCGGCGGAGGGGCCGCCCGCCGCGAACGCCTCGCGCGGGGCCCTGCCCGAGGCGAGCGCGTACAGGGCGGTGGCGAGCGCGTCGCGCGAACAGCGGCGCAGCGCGCGGTCGTCGGCGGTCATCTCGAGGAGCAGCGGGACCGCCGTGCCGCCGTGCCGGGCGAGCGGGAGGTAGGGGAAGACGGCCGAGAAGGACTCCGCGGCGGCGACGAGCAGATGGTGGCGCCCGGTGATGTGGGCCCGTTCGTGGGCGAGGGCGGCGTGCAGTTGGGGCGGGGTGAGGGCGGTGAGGGCACCGGAGGAGACCACGACCCGGCGCGCGCGGCCGGGCAGGCAGTAGACGGCGGGCCGTTCGTGTTCCAGGACGGTGGCGCCGAGTCCCGGGTCGTAGCGGCCCACGAGCCGGAGGGTCTCGGCGTGCCGCCGCCGCTGCCGCCGGGCGCGCAGCAGGGCGCGGGCGAACCCGGCGGCGGGGACGGCGAGGACGGCGAGGGCGGTGCCGAGGGCCGTGTACTCGCGCGCGGTCAGTTCCACGAGCCGTTCGGCGGGCGGTAAGCGGAGGAGGAAGAGGGCGTCGCTGAGCCGGTGGCCGGCGTCGCTGGACAGGATCAGCTGGGCCGGGAGCAGGGCGGCGCAGCCGGCGAACAGCGCTCCACTCACCGCCCACACGGCGAGCGCGAGCCGCGGCACCTGCTGGGCCCAGCGGGCCCGCATCAGCAGCCAGGGCACCAGGAACCCGGTGCACAGGACGAGGCCGAGCGGCGGCAGCGTGTGGTGGTTCACCGGCCCTCGCCGCCCCGGTCGCGGGGGTGGCCGTGGAGGTGCGGGCCGCCGTCGTCGGGGCCCTGGGCGCGGCGGGCGGTGCGCAGGGCCGCGTCGAGGGCGGCCATGTCCTCGTCGGAGATGGTCTCGACGAAGCGCAGCAGCGCCGCGGGCCGGTCCTGGCTGTCGCCGAGCGCGTCCTGCATGAGGCCCGCGGTGTACTCCTCGCGGCTGCGGACGGGCTCGTACAGCCAGGCGCGGCCGGATTTCTCACGGCGCAGCCAGCCCTTGCGGTGGAGTATGTCGGCGACGGTCATCACCGTCGTGTAGGCGACGCGGCGCCCCAGATTGATGTCGTCGACGATCTCGCGGACCGTCGCGGGCCTTTGCCAGGCCCACAGCCGGTCCATGATCTCGGCCTCCAGCTCTCCCAGCCGGCGCACGTGCATCCCCTCCCCGGTCACGGGCGGCTCATCGTACGGGCCGCCTCACCCGCTCAGGTATACCCCCTAGGGGTACACTGGCGGGATGGTGACCCTCATGACGAACCGCCCTTGCGCGAAGGTCTGCGTCCCCGGCCTGCCCGGTTCGACGGAACTGGTGCTCCTTCGACGGGTGCTCGGCCTGTGCCTTCGGCTGAGCCTGAGGCTGTCCGCTGACTGCCCTTCGCACAAGGGCGGTTGACTCGCTCTTTACGTGTGTCCGCTCGTGGTGTGTCAGGTCGGGCGGGGCCCGCGGCTCAGGTCCGGATGAGTCGGGCGATCGCCCTCGACGCCTCGCCGACCTTGACCTTGGCCTGGTCCCCGCCGGCCTCGATGGCCTCCGTGACGCAGCAGCTGAGGTGCTCGTCGAGGAGGGCGACCGCGCAGGACTGGAGCGCCGCGTTGATGGCGGACACCTGGGTCAGGACGTCGATGCAGTAGACGTCCTCGTCGACCATCCGCTGCACCCCCCGGACCTGCCCCTCGATGCGCCTCAGGCGTCTGATGATGTCTTCCTTGTGCTGTACGTAACCGGCCACGGCGGCCTCCTCGGATGTCCGCAGGGATGTCAGCGGTCGGCGGCCTGGAAGCCGCGCAGGCGCAGGCTGTTGCCGACCACGAAGACCGAGGAGAAGGCCATGGCGGCCCCCGCGATCATCGGGTTGAGCAGTCCCGCCGCGGCGAGCGGCAGGGCGGCCACGTTGTAGGCGAAGGCCCAGAAGAGGTTCGAGCGGATGGTGCCGAGCGTCTTGCGGGAGAGCCGGATGGCGTCCGCCGCGGCCCGCAGGTCGCCCCGTACGAGGGTCAGGTCGCCGGCCTCGATGGCGGCGTCCGTGCCCGTGCCCATCGCCAGGCCCAGGTCGGCCTGGGCGAGCGCGGCGGCGTCGTTGACGCCGTCGCCGACCATGGCGACCGAACGGCCCTCGCCCTGGAGCTTCTTGACGACGTCCACCTTGTCCTGCGGCATGACCTCGGCGATCACCTCGTCGATGCCGACCTCGGCGGCGACGGCCTCGGCGACCGCCTTGTTGTCGCCGGTGAGCAGGATCGGGGTCAGGCCGAGCGCACGGAGCCGCCGGATGGCCTCGGCGCTGGTCTCCTTGACGGCGTCGGCGACCTCCAGGACCGCGCGGGCCTCGCCGTCCCAGGCGACCGCGATGGCGGTCTTGCCGGCCTTCTCGGCGGCGTCCTTGGCCGACTTCAGGCTCGCCGGGAGGGTCACGGCCCACTCGTCGAGCAGCTTCTCGCGGCCGACGAGGACGGCGTGGCCGTCGACGACGCCCTGGACGCCGAGGCCGGGAACGTTGACGAAGTCCTCGGGGGCGGGCAGGGTGCCGACCTTCGCTGCCGCGCCGGTGGCGACGGCCTGGGCGATCGGGTGCTCGGAGGAGTGCTCCAGGGCGCCGGCGAGGCGCAGCACGTCGGTCTCGTCCGTGCCGGCGGCGGTGTGGACCTTGATCAGGGTCATCCGGCCGGTGGTGACGGTGCCGGTCTTGTCCAGGACGATGGTGTCGACCTTGCGGGTGGTCTCCAGGACCTCGGGGCCCTTGATGAGGATGCCGAGCTGGGCGCCGCGGCCGGTGCCGACCATGAGGGCGGTCGGGGTGGCCAGGCCCAGGGCGCACGGGCAGGCGATGATCAGCACGGCGACGGCCGCGGTGAACGCGGAGGTCAGACCCTGTCCGGTACCCAGCCAGAAGCCGAGGGTGCCGAGCGAGAGGGCGATGACGATCGGCACGAACACGGCCGAGATCCTGTCGGCGAGGCGCTGGGCGGCGGCCTTGCCGTTCTGGGCGTCCTCGACGAGCTTGGCCATCCGGGCGAGCTGCGTGTCGGCGCCGACCCGGGTGGCCTCGACGACCAGGCGGCCGCCCGCGTTCAGGGTGGCGCCGGTGACGGAGTCGCCGACCCCCACCTCGACGGGCACGGACTCGCCGGTGAGCATGGAGGCGTCGACGGCCGAGGAGCCCTCGACGACCGTGCCGTCCGTCGCGATCTTCTCGCCGGGGCGGACCAGGAAGCGGTCGCCGACCTGGAGTTCGGCGGTCGGTACGGTGACCTCCCGGCCGTTCCTGAGGACGGTCACCTCCTTCGCGCCCAGCTGCATCAGCGCCTTCAGCGCCGCGCCCGCCTTCCGCTTGGAGCGGGCCTCGAAGTAGCGGCCGGCCAGGATGAAGGCGGTGACGCCGGCCGCGGCCTCCAGGTAGATGTTCCCGGCGCCGTCGGTGCGGGCGATGGTGAACTCGAAGGGGTGGGTCATGCCGGGCGTGCCGGCGGTGCCGAAGAACAGCGCCCACAGCGACCACAGGAACGCGGCGATGGTGCCGACCGAGATCAGCGTGTCCATCGTGGCGGCGCCGTGCCGGGCGTTGGTCCAGGCGGCCCGGTGGAAGGGCCAGGCGGCGTACGTGACGACCGGTGCGGCGAGCGTGAGGCTCAGCCACTGCCAGTACTCGATCTGGAGGGCCGGGACCATGGCCATCGCGATGACGGGCACGGCGAGGGCGACCGCGGTGACGAGCCGCTGCCTGAGCGGCCGCAGCTCCTCGTCCGCCTTCTCCTCGTCCGAGGGGCCGGAGCCGGAGCCGCCGGGCGCCTCGCTCTTCGGGGGCGCGGGCTCCTCGGCGGTGTAGCCGGTGGCCTCGACGGTGGCGATGAGGTCGGCGACGGAGATGTCGGCGTCGAAGGTGACCTTCGCCTTCTCGGTCGCGTAGTTGACGGTGGCCTCGACCCCGTCCATGCGGTTGAGCTTCTTCTCGATGCGGGCCGCGCACGAGGCGCAGGTCATGCCGCCGATGGCGAGCTCGACCTGGGCGGTGCCCGGAGTGGTCGTGGTCATGAAACTGCTCCTCGTTCGTTACGGGGCTCGGGGGCCGGGGCTCGGGCGTGGTGGACGAGCCCCGGCGGCCGGCTGGCGCCGAGGGCGCCGGTCAGGCGCGGCCGGTCAGCTCGTAGCCCGCGTCGTCGACCGCCGCGGCGATCTTGGCGTCGTCGGGCTCGCCACCGGTGGTGACGGTCACCAGGCCGCCGGCGACGTCGACGTCGACGGAGATGACGCCGTCGAGCGCGCTGACGGAGTTGGTGATGGCGGTCTTGCAGTGGCCGCAGGTCATGCCGGAGACGGCGTAGACGGTGGTGGTGCTGTCGGCGACGGCGGTGGCCGTCGAGACCTCGACGGTGCCGGTCGAGCAGCTGTTGTCGGGGGTGCAGCAGGAACCCATGGTCTTCCTCCTTGGCTTGGATACCCTCCGGGGGTATCGCGGTGAGTCCATGTATACCCCCGGGCCGTATCGGATGGCAAGCGTGTCGCCGACTTGACTTGATACCCCCTAGGGGTATGGTGAGGTGCAGTGAAGGGTCCAGAAGGGTCCCGTCGCCAGGCCACCCACGTACGGGAGAGCAGTCATGAACACCGGAGTGAAGATCACTGCCTTTGCCGCCGCGCTCGCCGCGACCTTCGGGACCGCGTACGGGGTCGGCAAGGGCGTCGGCCCCTTCGACGAGCCGAAGAAGGCGGAGCACGGCGGGCACGCGGAGGCGGCGCCGAAGGGCGCGGGCGAGGACGCCCGCACGGAGCGGGCGGGGCACGCGGGCCACGCGGAGGCGAACGCCCCCGCGGCCGGCGGGCTCCAGGTCTCGGACGGCGGCTACACCCTCGCCCTGGAGACCCCGACGCCCCCCGCCGGGCGCAGCGTGCTCCGGTTCTCCATCAAGGACGGGGCCGGCAAGAAGGTCACCGCGTTCACCACGGAGCACGGCAAGGAGCTCCACTTCATCGTCGCCTCGCGCGACCTCACCGTCTTCCGCCACCTGCACCCCGAGAAGGCCCCCGACGGCACCTGGACGGTCGACGCGGACCTGCCGTCGGCCGGCGCCTACAAGGCGTTCGCCGACTTCAAGCCGGCGGTCAAGGGTGCGAAGGGCATCACGCTCGGCGTCGACCTGGCCGTCCCCGGCGCGTACGCCCCGAAGCCGATGCCGCCCGTCTCGCCGACGGCCGACGTGGACGGCTACCAGGTGCGGCTCGGCGGGACGCTGGACCCGGGCAAGGCGGGCGAACTGCGGCTCACCGTCACGAAGGCCGGCCGGCCGGTCACCGACCTGGAGCCCTACCTCGGGGCGTACGGGCACCTCGTCGCCCTGCGCGAGGGAGACCTGGCCTACCTCCACGTCCACCCCAACGAGGGCGGCCCCGGCCCGGACGTCTCCTTCACGGCGACCGCGCCGAGCGCGGGGACGTACCGGCTGTTCCTGGACTTCCAGCACGGGGGCACGGTGCGGACGGCCGCGTTCACGGTCCGCGCGGGCGGCGGCGCGCCGGTGAGCGGGCCGGCGAGCGGGCCGGCGGAACAGCCGTCGCACGGTGCGGACGGCCACGCGCACGGCTAGGCTGTTCATTGGACTAGACCTGTAGGCGTGCGAACCGTGGAGGTTGGGCTCGATGAGCGACCGTGCAGTGCTGGAGGTGATCGCCCTCGACGAGCGGGACGCCGTCGCAGCCCAGGCCGGTGGGGCGGACCGTCTGGAGCTGGTCACCGACATGGCGGCGGACGGACTGACCCCGTCGACGGCGGGCTTCGCGGCGATCCGGGCGGCGGTGGACATCCCGCTGCGGGTGATGCTCAGGCTGACGGACGGCTTCGAGGCGGGGGACGCGGAGCACGTCGACGCGCTGGTGGCGAGGGCGTCCGAGCTCCGGGCGGCGGGGGCGACGGAGTTCGTCCTCGGCTTCCTGACGGCGGAGGGCGAGCCGGACCTGGTGGCGGTGGAGCGGCTGATCGCGGTCCTGGAGGGCAGCCGGTGGACCTTCCACCGGGCGATCGACCGGGCGGCCGACCGTGACGCGCTGCGCAAGCAGCTGGCGGACCTGCCGGGCCTGGACACGTATCTCACGGCGGGCGCGCCGACCGGCGTGGACGACGGCCTGACGACGCTGGAGGCGGAGGCGGCGAGGGCGGGTGAGCCGGGCTACGAGCCGCAGATCCTGGTGGGGGGCGGCCTCCGCCTGGACCACCTCCCCGCGCTGCGCGCCGCCGGCCTGACGGCCTTCCACATCGGAGGGGCGGCCCGCCCGAACGGCTGGACGGCGCCGGTGTCGGTGGAGGCGGTCAGGAAGTGGCGGGAGGCGGTGGACCGGGGGTAGGGCGGGGGGTGGTGGTGGGGGTGCGGGTCTGGGCCCTGCCGGGGTGACCGTGTCGGGTGTGCTTCTGGATCGGCCGCCCTCTCTCCGAGTGTGGCCCCCTTCGCCGGCCCCTCAAGGGCGCTCCTTCGTCGCGTCGCTGCGCGATTCCGCTTCGCTCCACCCTTGACCGGCCGGCTTCGGGGTCCTTTACACACTCGGAGGGCGGCCGGGGGCGTGGCCGCGCGGCAAGGCCGGGTATCGGCCGGGCGGCGTGGGCGGGTGGCGGGTTGGTGGGTGGGGGCCGGGTTCTTGGCGGGCGCCGGGAAGGCCGCTCCCCTCGTGGGGGATGCGCGGCCGTGGAATGGGGTGCCCAATGCCGGTTCGGCGGCGAGCGGTAGTCGGTCGGCTGGGATTCAAGCCCCGCTGGTCACTGTGTGTGGGTGGGGAGGGCAATCGCGGGAGGCTCGGCGATGCAAACTCCCTTGCCGAGACAGTCGAAGTGCCACGCCTGTCACAGCAGTTCACCGCCGTCACATCACAGCCCGCGAGAGGGCAGTTTGCACCGCCGGGCCGCCGCCGACCACCCTCTCCACCCGCACACAGTGACCAGCGGGGCTTGAATCCCGACCAGACGACGGCCGGTCGCCGCCGAACCCGACATCGGGCGCCCCATTCCACGTCTGCGCACCCCCACGGCGGGAAGGGACGTCCACGACCCCGCCACAAACCCAGCCCCCACCCACCAGCCCGCCACCCGCCCACGCCGCCCGGCCGATACCCGGCCTTGCCGCGCGGCCACGCCCCCGGCCGCCCTCCGAGTGTGTAAAGGACCCCGGAGCCGGCCGGTCAAGGGGGGCCAAAGGCCATCGCGCAGCGACGCGACCGAAGGGAGCGCCCTTGAGGGGCCGGCGGAGGGGGCCACACTCGGAGAGAGGGCGGCCGATCCAGAAGCACACCCGACACGGTCACCCCGAGCACCCAAGACCCGCACCCAACACCACCCCCCTCAGCCCACCCCACCAACTTCCCCCCCCTGCGGCAGAGACGGCCGTCGTCGCGAACGACGATCAGCAACCGGGCATCCTCCGTCGCCCCCTCTCGGGCAAATCCCCTGGCGGTCCCCTCGGCCGCCCCCGTACCCTCCGCCGCATGCAGCCCACCCCGCCCACGCCCCCCTCCCCGCACCCCTCCCCGCCCCTCGACGCGGATCTCGTCCGCCGTCTCGTCGCCTCGCAGTTCCCCCACTGGGCCGAGCTGCCCGTACGGCAGTTGGAGACGGCCGGGACGGACAACGCGATGTTCCGGCTCGGGGACGAGCTCGTCGTGCGGTTGCCGAAGGCCGACTGGGCGCAGGGGCAGGTGGAGAAGGAGCAGCGGTGGTTGCCGCTGCTGGCGCCGGCGTTGCCGTTGCCCGTACCCGTGCCGGTGGGGCGCGGCGTGCCGGGTGAGGGGTTCGGGCAGGCGTGGTCGGTGTTCCGGTGGCTGGACGGATCCGACGCGTACGAGGCGCCGGTCGGTGATCTCGCCTCGGCCGCCGTCGCGTTGGGGCGTTTCGGTGCCGCCCTGCGCACGGTGGACGCCACCGGCGGGCCCGTGTCCTTCCGGGGCGGTCACGTCACCGAGTGGGAGGAGGGCGGCATGGCGCAGGCCATCCGTGAGCTCGGCGAGGACGGCACCCTCGACGCGGCCGCCGCGACCGCCGCCTGGGAGGCGGTGCTCCGGCTCCCGCAGTGGGACCGCGCACCCGTCTGGGTGCACGGTGACCTGCTGCCCGGCAACCTGCTGACCCGCGACGGCCGGCTGAGCGCCGTCATCGACTGGGGCGGGCTCGGCACCGGCGATCCCGCCTGCGACATGATGGCGGCCTGGACCCTCCTCACCCCCGAGACCCGGCCTCTCTTCCGGGAGGCGGCCCGGGTCGACGACGCGACCTGGGCGCGCGGGCGGGGCTGGGCCCTGTGCTGGGGGATCGTGACCGAGCACTACTACCGGGGGAAGAACCCGGTCCTCGCCGAGGTGGCGCACCGCGCCTGGACCCAGGCCCTGCCCGAGTACGCCTCGATCCCCGGCTAGCCGACCGGTCCGGATCCGGGGGCCAACTGCTCCGGCAGTTCCGCGGCGTGAACGACCGTCAGTCCCGACACCGCACGCGTCAGCGCCACGTACAGCCGCCGCAGCCCCGTCCGCTCGTCCGGTTCGCCGTCGACCACGGCGGCCGGTTCGTCGAGGACCACGTAGTCGTATTCGAGGCCCTTGGCGAGCGAGGCGGGGACGAGGGTCAGGCGGGACTCGGCGGTCGTCTCCTCGCCGGGGGAGAGCGGGGTCAGGCCCGCCGCCGCCAGGGCCTCCGCGAGCGGGGCGATCCGGGCGTCGGCGGCGATCAGGCCGATGGAGCCCTCGTGTCCGAGGGCTTCCCCGCACGCCGCCACCACGTCCGCGTCCAGCGACGCGGGGGTCGAGGGCCGGATCGTCAGCGAGCCGGGGTTCTCGCGGACCGACTCCACCGGTGCGAGCCCCGGCGACATGTGCGGCAGCAGCCGTGAGGCGTACGCGATGACCTCGCGCGGCACGCGGAAACCGGCCGTCAGCTCCTCCACGACCGCCTCCGGCTTGCCCAGGTGCGCGAGCGCCTGCGCCCAGCTCTGCGTGGCCCAGGGCGTCGTGCCCTGCGCCAGGTCGCCGAGGACGGTCGCCGAGCCGGTGGTGCAGCGCCGGCCCACCGCCCGGTACTGCATGGGGGAGAGGTCCTGCGCCTCGTCGAGGACGACGTGGCCGAGCGAATGCGTCCGCTCCACCAGGTCCTTCGCCTCGTCGATCAGCACCGCGTCCGCCGCCGACCACTTCGCCGACTTCACGCTCCGGTACGGCTTCGCCCACAGCAGGAGTTTCTGCTCCTCCTCGTCGAGGATTCCCGCCGCGTGCTCGGCCAGGAAGTCGGCGTCGCCCAGCAGCCGCAGCACCAGCTTCGCCGGGTCGACCGCGGGCCAGCACTCCTTCACGAGGGCCTTGACGGCGGGGTTGCGGGCCACCGCGTTCTGCACCCGGTCGTCGGGGGCCTCGCCGGCCTGCTCCATGCGGACGAGGACGGCGTGCGCGACGCGCTGCGGCAGGGCCTCGCGGGCCGCCCCGTAGCGGATGTCGCGGTCGGTCAACTCGCGGACGATCTCCTCCAGTTCATGGGCGGGCACCCGCCAGCGCCGGGAGCCGCGGACCACCATCAGCGGCTCGGCCGGCATGGTCACGTGCGACCACACCGCCCGCCGCAGCACCTCGGCCATCCGGGCGTCGCCCTTGACGACGGCGGTCGCGGCCTCGTCCGTGCCGCGCACCTCGACGTGGGCGACGAGGTCGTCGACGGTCGCCTGCTGGACCTCCAGCTCGCCGAGCGCGGGCAGCACCTGCTCGATGTAGTGGAGGAAGGAGCGGTTCGGTCCGATGACCAGCGTGCCCGTGCGGGCGAGGCGCTCCCGGTGGGCGTAGAGGAGGTAGGCGACCCGGTGCAGGCCGACGGCCGTCTTTCCGGTGCCCGGTCCGCCCTGCACGCAGACCGTGCCGGCGAGGTCGGAGCGGACGATCTCGTCCTGCTCGGGCTGGATGGTGGCGACGATGTCCCGCATGGGGCCGACGCGCGGCCGTTCGATCTCCGCCTGGAGCAGTCGGCTGGTCCGCTCCAGCTCCGTCGGGTCGGACAGGTGCTCGTCCTCGTACGCGGTGAGCTCGCCGCCCGTGTAGCCGAACCGGCGCCGCAGTCCCACGTCCTGCGGGTCCTTCTTCGAGGCCCGGTAGAACGGCTGGGAGACGGGGGCGCGCCAGTCGATCACCATCGGGTCGCCGTCGGCGTCGTGGACGTGCCGCCGGCCGATGTAGAAGCGCTGTCCTTCCTGCGTGGTGTGCAGGTAGTCGAGGCGGCCGAAGAACAGCGGCGTGTCGGCGAGGTCGGCGAGCGCCTTGATGCGGTCCTCGATCTGGCGGGTGAGGACGACGGCGTTGACCCAGTTCGCGGTGACGTCCTTGATGTCGAGCGATTCCACGTCCTCGCGCATGGCGCGCAGGGCGGCGCGGGACGCGGCGAGGTGGGCGCGCTCGCGGGCGAGGGGTGCGAGCGGGTCGTCGGCGGACAGCGTGGACGGTGCGGACACGGTGGAGCCTCCGGACGGGGTGATGCGCGGACACGTCAGGTGGCCGCCGGTTTCCGACCGGACGGCGGCGCTCCGCGCGCGAGAGCCGTGCGGGAGGCGGGGAAGCAGGCGAGTGTAGCGGGCACCCGGCGATCGGGGCGAACGCTTTTTCCGGCCCGGAGCGGGGGCGGCCTCCCGTAGGGGTCGGGGTCCGACCTCAGGGGGAGCCGGGTTCAGCCCGGGGACCGATGTGTTCGGTATGTCCGATTCGCATCATGGATGCATGACCGCCACCGCCCTCACCCCCGCGACCACGTCCTCGACCCGGATACCCCGCCGGACCGCCCGTCGCCCGCTCGCCTCCGGGCTCCGCGCGGTACGCGCCTTCGGCTCCGCCGCCGTCTCCGTCGTCCTCCTCGGCTCCTACGACGGGCCGGACGCCCGGGAGGCCGGCGTGCGCGACCCCCGCCCCGCGCACATCGGCCGCCCCGGGGCCTGAGGGCGACCGGCACGTTCTCACCGGAAGGGGCCCCGTCCGCAGTGGACGGGGCCCCTCGCCGTACTCCGGCGCGCCGGCGTCACTCCCCGGCGGCCAGCAGCTCGCTCGCGTCCACGATCCGGTAGGCGTACCCCTGCTCGGCCAGGAACCGCTGTCGGTGGGCGGCGAAGTCCTGGTCGATGGTGTCGCGGGCGACCACGGAGTAGAAGTGCGCCTGGTGCCCGTCCGCCTTCGGACGCAGCACCCGGCCGAGGCGCTGGGCCTCCTCCTGGCGGGAGCCGAAGGTGCCGGAGACCTGGATGGCGACCGTGGCCTCGGGCAGGTCGATCGAGAAGTTCGCGACCTTCGACACCACCAGGACGCTGATCTCGCCGTTGCGGAAGGCGTCGAACAGCTTCTCGCGCTGCGCGTTCGACGTCTCGCCCTTGATCACCGGCGCGTCCAGGTGCTCGCCGAGCTCGTCGAGCTGGTCGATGTACTGCCCGATGACGAGGATCTGCTGTCCGGCGAACTTCCTCACCAGGGCCTCGGTGACCCGCCGCTTGGTGGCCGTCGTGGCGCAGAAGCGGTATTTCTCCTCCGCCTCGGCCGTCGCGTACGCGAGCCGTTCCGCGTCGGTGAGGTCGACCCGCACCTCGACGCAGTCGGCGGGCGCGATGTAGCCCTGTGCCTCGATCTCCTTCCACGGCGCGTCGAAGCGCTTGGGGCCGATGAGGGAGAAGACGTCGGACTCGCGCCCGTCCTCGCGCACGAGCGTCGCCGTGAGGCCGAGGCGCCGGCGCGCCTGGAGGTCGGCGGTGAACTTGAAGACGGGCGCCGGCAGCAGGTGCACCTCGTCGTAGACGATCAGGCCCCAGTCGCGGGAGTCGAACAGCTCCAGGTGCGGGTAGACGCCCTTCCGGCGGGTCGTCAGCACCTGGTAGGTGGCGATGGTGACCGGCCGGATCTCCTTCTTCGTCCCGCTGTACTCGCCGATCTCGTCCTCGGTGAGCGAGGTCCGCTTGACCAGCTCGTGCTTCCACTGGCGGGCCGAGACGGTGTTCGTCACCAGGATCAGCGTGGTCGCCCGCGCCTTGGCCATCGCCCCGGCCCCGACCAGCGTCTTGCCCGCGCCGCAGGGCAGCACGACGACGCCCGAGCCGCCGTGCCAGAAGCCCTCGACGGCCTGCTGCTGGTACGGCCGCAGCGCCCAGCCGTCCTCGGCCAGGTCGATGGGGTGCGCCTCGCCGTCCACGTAGCCGGCCAGGTCCTCGGCGGGCCAGCCGAGCTTGAGCAGCGTCTGCTTGATCTGGCCGCGTTCCGAGGGGTGCACGGCCACGGTGTCCTGGTCGATCCGCTGCCCGACCAGCGGCTGCACCTTCTTGGAGCGCAGCACCTCCTCCAGGACCGGGCGGTCGGTGGTGGTGAGCACGAGACCGTGCACCGGGTGCTTGGACAGGGTCAGGCGCCCGTAGCGCGCCATCGTCTCGGCGACGTCCACGAGCAGCGCGTGCGGCACCGGATACCGCGAGAACTCCACGAGCGCGTCGACGACCTGCTCGGCGTCGTGCCCCGCCGCCCGTGCGTTCCACAGCCCGAGCGGCGTGACCCGGTACGTGTGGATGTGCTCGGGCGCCCGCTCCAGCTCGGCGAAGGGGGCGATGGCCCGACGGCACGCCTCGGCCTGCTCGTGGTCGACCTCCAGGAGGAGTGTCTTGTCGCTCTGGACGATGAGTGGACCGTTCACGTGCTGCGTATCCCTTCCACGTGGCCAAACATCCAGTCTGCCTGAAGCCCGGCCGATGTCCGAGGGGCCTGCCGCACTGGTTGCGACGGACCGCCGAGAGGGAGGTGGCGAGATGAGCGTCGCGCACGATCCGCACCACGGTCCCTGGACGACAGAAGAGGTGCTGGCTCTGGGGGAGGACCGTGGTGAACGTCGTGAATTGATGGGGGAAGCGCTCTTGGTGTCACCAGCTCCGGGATTCAAGCACCAGCGTGCGTCGTCGAGGCTGTGGCACCTCCTGGATGCCGTCGTGTAGCAGGCCGGCGTGTCGGCCGAGGCGATGGAAGCCGTCCATGTGGTCCTGCCCGACGGACTCTTCATCCCCGACATCGTCGTCGTCGAAGCGGCCGCCGCCGCCGAGGATCCGATCACCGTGGATGCCGAGGCCGTGCTCCTCGTCGTCGAGATCGTCTCGCCTTCGTCGTCCGGACGGCGCACGGACCGTCTCCTCAAGCCGCCCTATTACGCGGAGGCGGGCATCGAGCACCTGTGGCGACTGGAGCTGGAGCCCGAGACGGCGCTGATCGTCACCGAGCTGGTGGACGGCCGCTACGTCGAGAGGACCGTGGCCGAGGCGGGACGGGAGACGGAGATCGAGACGCCGTTCCCGCTCACGATCGACCCCGGCACCCTGGTCAGCCCCCGCGCCTGATCCGGAGGGCGGAGGAAGGCTTGGGAGGAAGTGTCTAGACCTCGTCGTCCGCCAGTTCCGCCACGCCCGTGATCCGGTGCAGCGGATACGTGCGGACCTCGTCGGCCGTGTGGTCGTAGCCCGTCACGAAGCCGCCCTCGACGCGGACCGGGGCGATCACGCGCTGGCTGGCGGCGCCCTCGGCGTTCACGTAGCCGATCCAGACGGCCGAGCCGGTCATCGCGGCGGCCTGGACGGTGGCGAGGGTCTCGGCGGCGGAGGTGCGGGGCAGGCCGCCGGAGGCGGTCGGGGCCGCCGACGCGGGCTCCTTGCGGTGGACCGTCGCCGCCCGGTCGCCGGCCCGGATCGCCCGGACGGCGGCGGTGAGGAGCGTGGCGTCGGGCGCGGGCGGGCCGTCCTGGACGGGGGCCGGGGCGGTACGGGGCGGGGTGCGGTAGGCGTCCGCGCGGGTGATCAGGACGTCGCCCTCGGCGGACTCGGCGGCCGGTGCGTAGCCCATCGCCCGCAGCCCTTCGAGGAGCGCCGCCGGGTCCGCCTGGGCGGCGAGCACCGTCGGCGCCAGGCGGCGCAGCCGCAGGGGGGCGGAGCGGCGGTCGGCGAGGATCTCGCCGAGCAGGGCGTCGTCGTCGCAGCGGACGTATCCGGACGCGGCGCCGATCCGCAGATGGCCGTGCTTCCGGGCCACGTCGTCGATGAGGTAGGCCAGTGGCTGCGGCACCGGGGTGCGCGAGTGGGAGGTCAGGAAGTCGTGCAGGTCGGAAGCGCTGCGCCCGGCGTCGAGGGCACGGCGTACGGAGGCGGGCGTGAAGCGGTAGACCGTCGCGCCGCCCTTGGACTCCACGTCGGCGAGCACGGACAGCGTCTCGGCGAGCGGGCGGCGCAGCGGGCCCGGCGCGACCGCGGTCAGGTCGGCCTGGAGCAGGACGTGGTCGACGGCCTCGGGCAGCAGCGGGGCGAGCAGGGTCGCGGCCCGGGAGGCGGCGACGGCCGGTTCGCAGTCGTGGGCGTGGCTGTCGAGGGCGTCGTCGTCGGCGGGCTCGGCCAGCGGCAGGTTGAGCAGTGCCCGGGCGGGCGAGGCGAGCGCGCCGCGGCCGGTGACGCCGAGGAGTTCGGCCTCCTCCAGGGTCCAGGTCGCGATCCGGGCCCGCAGGTCCGCGGCCTGGTCGCCGCCGCCCCGCAGCGGCCGGTCCCAGCGCAGCCGGGCGAGCACCGACTCCCGGTCGGCGGCGGCGCCGGGCGGCAGGGTGGCCAGGAGGCCGAGGACCCGGCGGCGGACCTCGACCGCCGGGCCCCGGTCGAGGCCGGGGCCGAGCGCGGCGAGCGTGCGGCCCTTGGTGTCCTGGGTGCCGACCACGCCCGGCACGCGGGTCGCGGCCAGCCAGGCGGCGGCGAGGCGCACCCACCGTTCGGCGGGCGGCAGGTCGAGCCAGTCGTCGTAGGCGGGCGTCGGCGCGTAGCGCTCGTCCGCCTGCCCGTCCGAGGCGAGCAGCCCCGCCCCGTACGCGAGCTCCAGCCAGAACGCCGCCGTGGGTTCCGGCAGGTCGAGGGCCGTGGCGGTGCGCTTGAGGTCCCGTACGGCCAGGCCGCCGGCCCGCAGCACCGGTGGGCCGCCCTGGTTCCAGGACTTCAGGAGCTCCTCGATGGTGGACAGGGCCGTGTACGCCTGCCCGGCCGCCGCGTTGTCCACCACCTGTGGACGGTGGTCGCGGGCCGCCACCACCGTCGGAGCCGTCGGCTCCGGCGTGCGGTGCGCCCGCCCGCCGCGCAGATGCAGGGCCGCCTCCCGGGGCAGCACCACCGTCCGCGTCGAGGCGGGCAGCAGCAGCCCGCGGTCGCGCAGCCAGCGCACCGGCGGCGTCGGGTCGGCCGTCACCTCGCCGTACGGAGGGCCCCACACGAGCCGGTCGAGGACGGCGAGCGCCTCCGGCGGCGCGGTGTCGAGCAGCGCCGCCATCTTCGTACGGTCCGTGAACAGGGCGGTCAGTGCCGCCACCGCCGACACGGGGTCGTGCGTCGGGGGCAGCCCGGCCGCCGCGACGATCTCCTGGAGCCGGCCGGGCGACATGCCGGCCGTGGCTTCCGCGACCGTCGGGCCGAGGCCGGTGGGGGAGGGGTGCTGTGGCGACGGCGCGAGCAGCTCGCGCGCGGTCCGCACGAGCCGCAGCCGTTCGTCGTCGCCCCACACGAGCGCCTGCTCGCGCAGCACGGCGAGCGCGCGCGGCAGTGCCGCCTCGATCGCCGGGGCGTCCGGGTGCCCGCCGTCGCCCGTGAGCAGGCCGAGGAGCACGGTGTACGGGGCGGGGTCCGGGGCCACGGCGAGGGCTTCGGCCGTCTGGAGGGCGAACCGGTCGAGCCGTTCGAGGGCCCGGACCACGGAACCCCGGGTGCCGGCCCGGGTGGCCAGCTGCGTCAGGTCGTTGGGCACCGGAGTGAGGAGGTCCGGGCGGGCGCGCAGCAGCGCGGCGAGCGCTTCGTCGCCGCCGGCGCGCAGCGCCTCCGCGAGGGTGCGCGGCGGCGCGCCGGCACCCTTGGCCGCGCCGTCGTCCGTTCCTGCGGGCACGTGCGCCTCCCGGTCGAGCTCACCGATCCCCATCCGCACCACGTTAGCCCCTGCGCAGGCGCTAACGTCATGCCGTGGGGATCGAGGGGATCGAGAACGACCGGTTGGTCTTCGACTATCTGAGCCGGGTCGGTGATCTGGCGCAGCAGCGGCAGGTGCCGGCGGCCGAGCGGCGCGAGCTGGTCGCGGGCCTGCGCGACGAGATCGAGCGGCGCCGCGCGGTGCGGGGCGAAGGCGTGTCCGGGATCCTGGGCGAGCTCGGTACGCCGGACGAGGTCGTCGACCGCGTGGCGCCGGGGACCGGGTCCGGTCCCGCCGATCCCGCCGTTCCCGGGGCTCCCGCCGATCCCGCCGTTCCCGGGGCTGCCGTGCCGGGGCCGCGGGCGCCGGAGGCGGAGCCGGACCGGGGCCGGGGCGCAGGCGCGGGTGCGGCCTCGGACTGGTGGCGTACGGACGGGACGGACGCGCTGGGCACCGTCGAGGTGCCGGGTTTCGTCGGGGGCGTGGAGATCCCGGAGCTGTTGAAGCCCCCGCCGGCCGACGAGGACGAGGACGGGGGCCGGGACGGGGACGGGGACGAGGGCGCGGAAGCGCCGGAGGCCGTGGACGGGGAAGGGGGACGGTCCGGCCGGCCGGGCGGGGTCCGCGGCCTGCGCCTCGGCAGCCCCCTGCTCCTGGTCTCGGCGCTGCTCCTGCTGGCCGGCGCGGCCTTCGGCTGGCTGCTCCCGCTCGCCGCGGGCTGGCTCCTCGCCTACGCCTCCCGTGAGCGCCGCGGCGCCGTCCTGGTGGTCCCCGGGCTCGCCGTCACCGCCGGGATCGTCTGGCTGTGGGGCCGTGTCGAGGGCCGCTGGGGCGCCCCCGTCGGCCCCGGCGAGGACGCCCTGGGCGCGGCCCTCGCCGCCACCTGGCCCTGGACCCTGCGCGCGGCGGCCGTCGCCTCGGCCCTCTTCCTGCTGTGGCGGGCCCGCCGGGCGGCCCGCTAGGAGTACGCCGGGGCGGGGTCGGGCGGACCGGTGCCGGTGCTGTTCCCGGAGGCCGCCGCGCTCGTGATCGGCGCCGCGGTGACCGGTCGGACCCGGCCGTCTCCGCGCAGCGGGTGTCGCCCCGGGGTCGCCCCACGGCCGGGATCCGGCGTCCCGGAAGCGGGCGCCGCCTCGGTGTCGCCCCCGGGGGCACCCGGTGCCCGGGCACCCGGGCGCCGGCTTCGCGCCGATCCCCACGGCCGTGGCCCCGCGGCCCGGCCGCGGGTGGTCCGTCCCCCTCAGTCCCGCTCCGCTCCCCACGGCCGTGGCCCCGCGCCCCGCCGCGGGGGGCCCGTCCCCCTCAGTCCCGCTCCGCTCCCCACGGCGCCCCCGGTACCACCAGGGGGGAGCCCGTCACAGGGTCCGGGACGACCACCGAGTCCAGGCCGAAGACCTCGCGTACCAGTTCCGCCGTGACCACCTCGGCCGGTGGGCCCTCCGCGACCACGCGGCCCGTCTTCATGGCGACCAGGTGGTCGGCGTACCGGGCCGCCTGGTTCAGGTCGTGGAGGACGATCACCACGGTCCGGCCGCGTACCCGGTTCAGGCGCCGGACCAGGTCCAGGACCTCGACCTGGTGGGCGATGTCCAGGTAGGTGGTGGGCTCGTCGAGGAGGAGCAGGTCGGTCTCCTGGGCCAGGGCCATCGCGATCCAGACCCGCTGGCGCTGGCCGCCCGACAGCTCGTCCACCGACCGGTGGGCGAGGCCGGCGACGTCCGTGCGCTCCATGGCGTCGACGACGGCCCGCTCGTCCTCCTCCGACCACTGCTTCCACCACGCCTGGTGCGGCTGGCGCCCCCGCGCCACCAGGTCGGCCACCGTGATGGCCTCCGGGGCGACCGGGGTCTGCGGCAGCAGGCCGATCTGCTGGGCGATGCGCTTCGTGGGGAGCTTCGCGAGCTCCTCCCCGTCGAGGAGGACGGCCCCGCCCCGCGGCCTGAGCAGCCGGCCCAGCGCCCGCAAGGTGGTCGACTTGCCGCACGCGTTGGGGCCGACGATGACGGTGACCTCGCCGTCCGGGATCGCCAGGTCGAGCTCCTGGACGACGGTCCGCTCCTCGTACGCGAGGGTCAGCTTCCGCGTCGTCAGCCTGCTGCTGTCCGCCTTCGAGACGACGGTCACGCCTTGCCTCCCACTCCACGGCTGCGCATGATCAGCCAGATCAGGTACGGGGCGCCGACCGCCGCCGTCAGGACGCCCACCGGCAGTTCGGTGGGCGCGAGGAGCCGCCTGCCCAGCAGGTCGGCGAGGATCACGACGAGGGCGCCCGTGAGCGCCGAGCACAGCAGCGGGATCTGCGCGGTCCGGGTGGTCCTGCGGGCGATCTGCGGCGCGAGCAGCGCCACGAAGTCCACCGGCCCGGCGACGCCCGTCGCGACCGACGCCAGGACCACGCCGACCGCGACCAGCCCGAGCCGCACCCGTCCCAGCCGGACGCCGAGCGCGGTGGCCGTGTCGTCGTCGAGCGACACCGTCCGCTGCGCCCGCGCCGCCCACAGCACGGCCGGCAGCATCACGAGCAGCGTCACCCGCAGCGGCAGCGACTCGTCCCAGCCGCGCCCGTTGAGGGAGCCCGTCATCCAGATCTGGGCCTGCTGGGCGACCAGGTAGTCGCCCTTGGTCATGAACAGGTGGGTCAGCGAACGCAGCGCGATCGCGAAGCCGATGCCGATGAGCACGAACCGGGTCGCGTGCAGCCCGCCGCGCCAGGCGAACACGTACACGAGCCCGGCCGCGAGCAGCCCGCCCGCGATCGACACGTAAGGGATGACGGCGTACGAGGTGAGCCCGAAGGTCATCGCCGCGACCGTCACCGCGCCCGCGCCCTGGCTGATGCCGATGACGTCCGGGCTGGCGAGCGGATTGCGGGCGACGGTCTGGATGAGCGCGCCCGCGACCCCGAAGGCCGCCCCGGCCATCAGACCGGTCGCGAGGCGCGGCAGCCGCAGTTCCTCGACGACGAAGGAGCTGCCGTCGCCGAGGAGGACCTTCACGACCTCCGAGGGCGGGACGAAGCGCTCGCCGACGCAGAGGTACGCGACCGAGGCGGCGGCCAGGACGAGGAGCAGGCCCACGGCGACCAGGGCGGACCGCCGGTGCACCAGGAAGGAGGCGCGTCCGGCGCGGACCAGGCCGTAGCCGGCCGGGCGCACGGGCGCGGAGCGGGCAACCCGTACGGGCGGGGAGACGGCGGTCATGCCGGGACCGCCTTCCGGCGCACGAGGGTCACCAGGAACGGCACGCCGATGAGGGCCGTCATCACGCCCGCCGGGACCTCGCCCGGCGGGAAGAGGACCCGGCCCACGACGTCCGACACCAGCAGCATCACCGGTCCGATGAGCGCCGCCATCGGCAGCACCCAGCGGTGGTCGCCGCCGACGACGGCGCGGGCGATGTGGGGGACGGCGAGGCCGACGAAGGCGATCGGACCGGCCGCGGCGACCCCGGCGCCGGTCAGCACGGTCGCGCCGACCCCGCCGACGATCCGCACGGTCGCGACCCGCTGCCCGAGGCCCTTGGCGACGTCCTCGCCGAGCGCGAGCGCGTCCAGCCCGCGGGCCACGGAGAGCACGAGCAGGGCGCCGAGGAGGAGGAAGGGCCAGGTCTGGGCGACGATCTGGGTGTCGCGGCCGTCGAGGGAGCCGATCTGCCAGAACCGGAACTCGTCGAGCGCGGAGGCCCGGGTCGTCAGCACGCCGGTCGTCACGGACAGCAGCAGCGCGTTGATCGCCGCCCCGCCGAGGGCCAGCTTCACGGGCGTCGCCCCGCCCCGGCCGCTGGAGGCGATGGCGTACACGGCGACGGACGCGAGCGCGGCGCCCGCGAAGGCGAACCACACGTAGCCGCCGAGCGTGTGCACCCCGGCGACGGCGATGGCGAGGACGACGCCGGCCGAAGCGCCCTGGCTGATGCCGAGGATGCCGGGGTCGGCGATCGGGTTGCGGGTGATGCCCTGGAGGGCGGTTCCGGCCAGGGCGAGCGCCGCGCCGACCATGAGGCCGATGAGGGTGCGGGGCACCCGCAGCTCCCGGACGACCTCGGCGTCGGGGCTGGTGGCCCCGTGCAGCAGCGCGTCGAGGACGGTGGCGGGCGCGACGGGGCGGGCGCCCACCGCCAGACTGAGCAGGACGGCGAGCAGCAGGGCGACGACCGCCGCCGTGGTCGCGACGACCCGCCGTGAGGCGCGTCGGGTACGTATGGCGGTCATGGACACCCATCGGAGCTGCGGGCAGTGGTGCGAGCCTCGGCCACGGCATCGGTGAGGCGCGAGGCGTCGGGCTTCGGTAAGGCTTCGCTAAGTCTAGACAGTGGCCGATTCTCGCCCACCGGCAGAATGACCCCCATGGAATCGCCCCGCGCCGCGGCCTTCGCCGCCGTCCCCACCGTCGGCTTCGACCTGGACATGACCCTCATCGACTCGCGGCCCGGCATCCGGGCCACGTACGTCGCCCTCACGGCGGCGACCGGGGTCGCGATCGACGCGGACCTGGCCGTCTCCCGGCTCGGCCCGCCGCTGGAGCACGAGATCGCCGAGTGGTTCCCCGCCGAGCGGGTCCAGGAGACGGCGGCGCACTACCGGACGCTGTACCCGACGTACGCGATAGAGCCGAGCCTTCCGCTGCCGGGCGCGAGGGATGCGATTCAGGCCGTTCGCGAGGCGGGCGGCCGGACCGTCGTCGTCACCGCCAAGAACGAGCCGCACGCCAGGCTCCACCTGTCCCACCTGGGCATCGAGCCCGACGCCGTCGTCGGCGGACTGTGGGCCGAGGGCAAGGCGGAGGCGCTGCGCGCCCACGGCGCCGGGGTGTACGTCGGCGACCACATCGGCGACGTGCGCGGCGCGGCGACCGCGGGGGCGCTGTCGGTCGCGGTGGCCACCGGCCCCTGCGGCGCCGAGGAGCTGCGGGCGGCCGGCGCGGACGTCGTCCTGGCCGACCTGACGGACTTCCGGAGCTGGTGGGAGGGCTACCTGGGCTGACCGGTCGCGGCCTGCACGGCCCTGGCCCGGCGGCGCTGGACGGTGATCGAGCGGAGCACGCCCGCACCGGCGATGAGGAAGCCGACCCCCATCAGCATCGACACGAGGTACGCGACCGTGGGGAACGGGTCGGTCCCCAGGAACAGCGGAGCCACCGTGACCAGCGTCGCGACCGCGCCGACGATGAAGACGATCGCACCGGCGCGGACGAGCCCGTCACCGGGGGCGCTGTCGTCCGAGGGGGCGGAGGGGGTTTCACGAAGCATTCGGCCAGGGTAGTTCCCTGGCCGAGGAGAACGGACCGGTGGCGTCTTGTCACCGGGCCACAGCCCATTAGCCTTGATGCCGGCGTGGTCGGTGACCCGCTGTATTTCTTTTCCCACACGGAGCCGGGACCCCGGCGCACCCATCGAGTACGAAGACGAGGACGGACGTGCCTACCGGCAAGGTCAAATGGTTCAACAGCGAGAAGGGCTTCGGCTTTCTCTCCCGCGACGACGGCGGCGACGTCTTCGTCCACTCGTCGGTGCTCCCCGCCGGAGTCGACGCCCTCAAGCCGGGGCAGCGCGTGGAGTTCGGCGTGGTCGCCGGGCAGCGCGGTGACCAGGCGCTCTCCGTGACGGTCCTCGACCCGACCCCCTCGGTCGCCGCGGCGCAGCGCCGCAAGCCCGACGAGCTGGCGTCGATCGTGCAGGACCTGACCACGCTCCTGGAGAACATCACGCCGATGCTGGAGCGCGGCCGCTACCCCGACAAGGTCCACGGCAAGAAGATCGCCGGCCTGCTGCGGGCGGTCGCGGACCAGCTCGACGTCTGATCCCCGCAGAGGGCCCCGGAGCGAGCCCCGGGAGGAACCCCGGAAAGCTCCCGGGGACGCCCCGCGGCGCGCGGTGGTGCTCCGGCGCCGAGGGGTCCTCAGGGAAACGCCAGCGCGTCCGGGCCGAGGGGCGGTACGAGCCCCTCGGCCGCGGCGCGCGTGAGCAGCCCGCGCACCGCCGCGTAGCCGGTCTCGCCGAGGTCGGCGGTGAACTCGTTGACGTAGAGGCCGATGTGCTGATCGGCCACCTTCGGGTCCATCTCCTGCGCGTGCTCCAGTACGTACGGGCGGGAGACGGACGGGTCGTCCCAGGCCATCCGCACGGAGGCCCGCGCCGACTCGGCGAGCAGCCGCAGCGTGTCGTCGCCCAGCGAGCGCCGGGCGACGATCGCGCCGAGCGGAATCGGCAGGCCGGTGGTGTGCTCCCAGTGCTCGCCCATGTCGGCGAGCGCGTGCAGCCCGTAGTTCCGGTACGTGAAGCGGGCCTCGTGGATCACGAGCCCGGCGTCGACCTTGCCGTCCCGCACGGCCGGCATGATCTCGTGGAACGGCAGCACCACGACCTCGCCGACCCCGCCGGGGACGCTGTCCGCCGCCCACAGTCGGAACAGCAGATAGGCCGTCGAACGCTCGCTCGGCACCGCGACCGTCTTCCCCGCGAGGTCCGCCGGACCGCCCGCCTCGCGGGTCAGCACGAGCGGCCCGCAGCCGCGGCCCAGGGCGCCACCGCAGGGCAGCAGCGCGTACTCGTCGAGGATCCAGGGCAGCACGGCGTACGAGACCTTCAGGACGTCGTACGGGGCGTCGCCGCGCTCGGCCCACCCGTTGGTGAGGTCGATGTCGGCGAAGGTGACGTCGAGGCGCGGCGCGCCGGGGACCCGGCCGTGTGCCCAGGCGTCGAAGACGAAGGTGTCGTTGGGGCAGGGCGAGTAGGCGATCTTCAGTTTCACTGCGGGATTCCCTCGGAGTCCGGGTCGGTGCCGGCGAGGACCGTGTCCACGACGGCGCTGTCCGCGAAGACGGTGTGGGTCAGCAGCCCGAAGGCGCGCCGCAGGGCGTCCAGGGCCTCGGGGATCCGCCAGGCGGCGCGGTCGCGCGGGCCGACGGCGTTGGACACGGCGCGGACCTCCATGACGGGCACGCCGTACGCGGCGGCGGCCTCCGCCACCCCGAAGCCCTCCATGGCCTCGGCGGCGGCCCCCGGGTGACGCTCCGCCAGCTCGGCGGCGCGGTCCGCGGTGCCGGTGACGGTCGAGACGGTGAGGACGGTGCCGACGACGTGCGGCTGCCCGTCGTGGGCGAGTGCTTCGGCGGCCGCCCGGGTCAGTCCCTCGGGCACCCGGTGCGCGGAGCGGCCGAAGCCGAGCTCCTCGACGGCCAGGTAGCCGTCGGCGGTGCGCGCGCCCAGGTCGGCCTGGACGACGGCGTCGGCCACGACGACGGTCCCGAGCGGTGCGAGCGGCCGGAACCCGCCGGCGATCCCGGCGGAGACGACGAGGCCGTAGGGGCGGTGGGTGGTGGCGTGGGCGAGGGCGGTCGCGGTGGCCACGGCGGCCGCGGCCGGGCCGACGCCCCCGACGAGGACGTCCACGACCGGGGCCCGGCCGGCGGTCGCGGGCACGTGGCGGCGCAGGGTGAAGCCGCCGGGCAGCGGTACGTCGACGGCCGGGCCGGTGGCGACGGAGTCGGCCTCCGCCGCCACGGCCGTCACGACCAGGATGCGACGGGACAGGTCAGGACTTCTTCTTGAACTCGAAGGACCAGATGCCGGTGACCTTCTTGCCGGAGTTCTCGACGATGGTGACCTTCGTCCGGTCCGAGGGCTCGCCCGTCTGGTTGCTGAAGAAGGCGCTGGCCTGGATCGAGCGGTACGTCTTGGTGAACGGCTCCGGCTCGACGTTCTGGCCGTTCAGGAAGATCGTCCAGCCGTTCTCGGCGACCTCCGGGTCCACGCCGAAGCGGACCCGGTCGGTGGGGTCGACGGAGACGGACTTGCCGGGCTTGTTGAGGCACTCCGACAGCTTCTTCTCCGGGAGGGCCTTGCCGTCGTCGTAGCAGGCGGCCTCGGAGTTCACCGACGTGGAGCCGACCGTCACGGTCGCAACCGGGGACGGCTTGTCGCAGGCGGAGAGGACGAGGAGCCCGGCGGAGACGGCCCCGAGGGCCGCGGTGGCCCGGCGGTGCTTGCGGGTGAGGAACGCAACGGTCATGAGCCGAAGGCTATCGGGCCGCCGCGTTCACGCCACGCGGGGGTACGGCGTGCCGCCCGACGGGACCCGCGGCCTACGCCACCCGGGCCTTCGCCGGATCCCCGAGCCGCCGGTGGCGGCGGGCGGCGGCGAGCAGGCCCCGTACGGACAGCAGCCAGCCCAGGGCGAGCAGGCCCGCCGCCACCGACATGCCGAGCGTCCCGTTCAGCGGCAGGGCGATGCCGATCGCGCCGCCCACCACCCACGCCATCTGCAGGGCCGTCTCCGAACGGGCGAACGCCGAGGTCCGCACCGCCTCCGGCACGTCCCGCTGGATCGTCGCGTCCAGCGACAGCTTCGACAGGGCCTGCGTGAGGCCCGCCACCGCCCCCAGCACCGCCACCATCAGGCCGCCGAAGAAGACGGCCGTGCAGATCGCCGTGCCGAGCACCACCGACAGCATCGTGGCGATGATCACCTCGGGGCCGTGTCCCCGGTCCCTCAGGAGCGAGCCGACGGCGGTCCCGCACGCGTTGCCGACGCCCGCCGCCACCGCCACCATCCCGAGCGACACCGCCGCGCTCTGCCCGGACAGCGGATGCTCGCGCAGCAGGAACGCCAGGAAGAAGATCAGGAAACCCGACAGCATGCGCTGGGACGCGTTCGCCTGGAGCCCGTGCAGCACGGACGGCCCGACCGTCCGCAGACTCGGCCTCTTCTCGCCGTGCGTCAGCAGGTGGGCGCGCCGCTCACCCTTCGCCGAGTCCACCTTGTGCGGCATGCGGAAAGCCCAGAACGTCCCCAGCAGGAACAGCGCGCACGCCCCGTACAGCGGCCAGCCGGGCCCGACGAGCTGGAGCGCGGCCCCGGCCGGGGCGGCGATGCCGGTGGCCAGCAGACCGGCGAGCGTCACCCGCGAGTTCGCCTTGACCAGCGAGAAGTCCGGTGGCAGCAGACGCGGTACGACGGCGCTGCGCACCACCCCGTACGCCTTCGACGCCACCAGCACGCCGAGCGCCGCCGGATACAGCTGGATGCCGCCCGTGGCGACCGCCCCCGACATGGCGACGGCGAGCACCGCCCGGGTCAGCATCGCGCCCGCCATGGCCGCGCGGCGGCCGTGCGGGATGCGGTCGAGCAGCGGACCGATGACGGGCGCCAGCAGGGTGAACGGGGCCATCGTGATGGCCAGGTAGAGCGCCACCCGGCCGCGGGCCTCGTCGGTCGGCACGGAGAAGAACACGGTGGAGGCGAGCGCGACGGTGATCATGACGTCACCGGCGCCGTTCACGGCGTGCAGCTCGATCAGCTTTCCGAGCCCCGACTCGCCCGCGCCGTGCGCGTGCGTGGCCTTTCTGATGCCCTTCGCGGTGCCCGTGAACGGCAGGTGCAGGGCGCGACCCACCGTCCGGCCCGCTCGGCTGAGCGGCCCGGCATGATCGTGCGATCGTGCGGAAGACCGTGCGGCTGCCACTCCGTCATAGTGCCCCACGACCCGCCGTACGAACCGATGGCGGGGCCCGCGAGCCGGTCGCGGAGGTCCGCGATGCGGGCCACTTGGGTCGCGCAGGTGGGCTGAGCGCTGCGAACGGGGTAGCGTGCGTAGCGCGTCACCGGCGGATGTTCTCGGCCGCGCGCCTCTTCGGCATCCCGCAGAATGGATGACGATAGGTGTGCCCGAGACACGCGAGAAGCACGAGAGACATGTCGGGCGTGGACGTCGATGCGGCCCTCTGGTCCGCTCCGCCCACGGCCCCGGACTTCGCTCCCGCTCGCTCCCGTTCCTCGGCCGGCGCACCCGTGAGACGGCGTAGGAGAGAAGCGAGACCTGTGAGTGCTGCGACGACGCGAAGCCGTACCCCGCGTACCCCGCGAGCCACGCGTACCCCCGACCGTCTGTGCGCCGAGGCCGTAGACCTCGCCCGGGAGGCCGCCGAGGAGGCGGCCGCGCCCGGCGTCGTCGGGGAGCACGTGGAGGTCGTCGCCGAGGGCGACCGGGTCGTCACGCACTTCTTCGAGTGCAAGGAACCCGGTTACCGCGGCTGGCGCTGGGCCGTCACCGTCACCCGGGCCTCCCGCGCGAAGAACGTCACGCTTGACGAAACCGTCCTGCTGCCCGGCCCGGACGCCCTCCTCGCCCCCGAGTGGGTGCCCTGGAGCGAGCGCCTGCGGCCCGGCGACCTGGGCCCGGGCGACCTGCTGCCGACCGAGCAGGACGACCTGCGCCTGGAGCCCGGCTACACGGGCGAGGACGAGCCGCCGCCGAACTCGGCCGTCTCCGAGGAGATGGAGGAGCACCTCGACGCCGAGGACGCCGAGATCACCTCCCGTACGCCGTCCCGGGGCGCGATCGCGGCGGTCGCGGACGAGCTCGGCATGCGCCGCGCCCGGGTGCTGTCCCGCTACGGGCTGCACGTCGCCGCGGACCGCTGGGACGAGTCCTTCGGCGCGAAGACCCCGATGGCCCAGGCGGCGCCCGCCGCTTGCGTCTCCTGCGCCTTCCTGGTGCCGCTGGCCGGGTCCCTGAAGCAGGCGTTCGGCGTCTGCGCCAACGAGTTCTCCCCGGCGGACGGCCGGGTCGTCTCCCTCGCCTACGGCTGCGGCGGCCACTCCGAAGCCGCCGTCATGCCCAAGCCCCCGCGCCCGGCGCCTCCGGTCCTCGACTCGATGGCCACCGACGCGTTCCCCCTCCGCCCGGCCAAGGACTCCGGCTCCACCACGGAACCGGACGCGTCGGAGGACCTGGGCCACTCGTAGGGACCGGATCCGGCGGGGCGGTGCGGCTGCCGCCGTCGGTGCGGGGCGCCCGGCCCGCGGGCCTCGCGCCCGACCCCGTCGTGGGCTCGTTCCTCCCCGCGGACTTCGTCCGCGGGAGGGACGATCGCCCGCCCGGGCGCGGGACGACGGCCGCCCGGCCGGGCACCGGCCCCGCGCGACGGCCACGCGGTACGGAGTGATGGCCCGCACGGGCCGGGAGCGAGGGCCCCACGGGTGGGCAACGGCCGTGGGCGCCCGCGTCGAAGGGTGCGCCGTACGGCGCGACGGCCCGCACCGGCGGCGCGACGGCCGCGCTCCCACCGGCGGCGCACGTGGCCACCCCGCGCCAGGGGTGGGCGCCCCCTCGGGTCGGGGCGCGGTACCTTCGGGCACCGGCCACATCCCCGTACCGCAGAGTGGAGTCAGACGTGAGCGTCAGCGTCAGGACGTCGACCGACGGAGCCGACCCCTTCGGTACCGCACGGCTCCGCAGAGGCGTGCTCGACGCATGGGGCGCCGCCCCCGCCCGCTTCCGCGAGGACGCCAACGCCGAGGAAGACCTCGCCCTCGGCGGCTACCGTGACCGCCTCGTCGTCGAGCTGGCCCAGAACGCCGCCGACGCCGCCCGCCGCGCAGGCGTCACCGGCCGGCTCCGCCTCACCCTGCACCCGGCCGACGCCGACGGCCCCGCCGCCCTCGCCGCCGCCAACACCGGCGCACCGCTGGACGCCGCCGGCGTCGAGTCGCTGTCGACGCTCCGCGCCTCCGCCAAGCGTGCGGAGCGCGACTCCGGCGCCGTCGGCCGGTTCGGCGTCGGCTTCGCCGCCGTGCTCGCCGTCAGCGACGAACCGGCCGTCCTCGGCCGCCACGGCGGCGTCCGCTGGTCCCTCGCCGAGGCCCGCGAGCTGGCCGTCGAGACCGCCCGGCACAGCCCCGGCCTGGGCGACGAGCTGCGCCGCCGCGACGGCCACGTGCCGCTGCTGCGCCTCCCGCTGCCCGCCGAGGGCACCGCGCCCGAGGGCTACGACACCGTCGTCGTCCTCCCGCTGCGCGACGCCGCCGCCGTCGACCTCGCCGAACGGCTCCTCGCCGCCGTCGACGACGCCCTGCTGCTCACCCTCCCGGGTCTGAGCGAGGTCGTCATCGAGACGGCGGGCGGCCGGGTGCGCACCCTCACCCGCACCGAGCGCGACGGCTACGTCCACATCACCGACTCCGCCGACTCGGCGACGGTGACGCAGCGCTGGCGGACCGTCAGCCACGGCGGCCCCCTCGACCCGGCCCTGCTGAAGGACCGCCCCGTGGAGGAGCGTCTGCGCCCGCACTGGTCGGTGACCTGGGCCGTACCGGTCGACCAGGAGGGCGCCCCGCAGTACCCGCGCACCACCGCCGTCGTCCACGCCCCGACCCCCACCGACGAGCCCCTGGGGATCCCCGCCCTGCTCATCGCCTCCTTCCCGCTGGACACGGCCCGGCGCCACCCGGCGCCGGGGCCGCTCACGGACTTCCTGGTGGAGCGGGCCGGCGAGGCGTACGCGGAACTGCTCGCGGACTGGCAGCCGGTGACGACCGGCACCCTCGACCTGGTGCCCGGGCCGCTCGGCAAGGGCGCCCTCGACGGGGCGCTGCGCGCCGCCGTACTGGAGCGGCTGCCGCGGGTGGCGTTCCTCGCCCCGGCCGCCGCGTCGGAGGAGCTGCCCGCGCTGCGTCCGATCGAGGCGGAGGTCGTGGAGGGCGCGGGCGCCGACACGGTCGCGGTGCTGGCCGAGGTGTTCCCGACGCTGCTGCCGGCCGGTCTGGAGCGGCGTACGGAGCTGCGGACCCTCGGGGTGGGCCGGCTGCCGCTGACCGAGGCGATCGACCGGCTGGCGGGCGTGGACCGCTCGCCGCAGTGGTGGTGGCGGCTCTACGACTCCCTCGCCGGCGTCGATCCGGACCGCCTGACGGGCCTGCCGGTGCCGCTGATGGGCGCGGCCGGTACGGAGCCCGAGGCCCCGGCCCCGGGCGCCGGGGAGGACGAGGAGCTGCCGCAGCCGACCCGGGTGCGCACCACCATCGGTCCGCGCCAGGTCCTGCTGCCGCAGGACCACACACCCGTCGACCTGGCCCGGCTCGGCCTGAAGGTCGCCCACCCGGACGCGGCGCACCCGATCCTGGAGAAGCTGGGCGCCGTACCGGCGACGCCGCGCGCGGTGCTCACCACGCCGCAGGTGCGGGCCGCGGTGGCGGCCTCGCTCGACGCGGGCGAGATCTGGGACGAGGACGCCGACACGCCGGACGCGGACGAGCTCGCGGAGACGGTGCTCACCCTCGTACGGGACGCGGACCTCGCTCCCGGCGACGAGCCGTGGCTGGGCGCGCTCGCGCTGCCCGACGAGGACGGCGAGCTGGCCCCGGCCGGGGAACTGGTGCTGCCCGGTTCGCCGTTCGCGTCTGTGATGCGCGAGGGAGAACTCGCGCTCGTGGACGCGGAGTTGGCCGAGCGCTGGGGGGAGCAGCCGCTCGCCGCCTGCGGGGTGCTCGCCGGCTTCCAGCTGGTGCGGGCCACCGACCTGGTGCTCGACCCGGACGAACTGGAGCCGCGCGAGGGCGACTTCGCCGAACCGGACGACGCGGGGCTGCTCGACGCGGTGGACGTGTGGTGCGAGGACGTGCTCGACCGGCTGCCGGAGTCGCCGGTGCCTCCGGTGGCGACGGAGATCGTCGCCGTACGGGATCTGGACCTGGTCGACGACGACGCCTGGCCGCAGGCGCTGGCCCTGTTGGCGCGGCCGCCGCTGCGGGACGCGCTGACGCAGCCGGTGCGGGTGCTGCTGCCGGACGGGACCACGGAGACGGTGCGCTCGTACACCGCCTGGTGGCTGCGCGACCACCCCGTCCTCGACGGGCGCCGGCCGGCGGGCCTGCGGGCCGCCGGTACGGACCCGCTGCTCATCGGCCTGTACGACCCCGCCGACGCGACCGGCTTTGAGGACGAGCAGGTGCTGCGGGCCCTCGGCGTACGGACCTCGGTCCACGCCCTCCTGGACGAGCCGGGCGGTGCCGCCGAGCTCCTGGGGCGGCTCGCCGACCCCTCCCGCGAGGTGACCGGCACCCAGCTGCACGCCCTGTACACGGCCCTGGCCGACCTCGACCCGGAGCAGGTGACCCTGCCCGACGAGCTGCGGGCGGTCGTGGACGGCGCGCTGGTGGTGGTCGACGCGGCCGACGCGCTGGTCGCCGACGCCCCCGACCTGTTGCCCCTCGGCGCCGGTCTGCCGCTGCTCCCCGTCGCCCCGTCCCGGGCGGCCGACCTCGCCGAACTGTTCCAGGTCCGGCGCCTGAGCGAGGCGGTCGAGGCGGAGGTGACGACGGTCGGCGAGGAACACGAGGTGCCGCCCGCGGTCCACGCCCTCCTCGGGCCGGCGACCCCGGACACGTACATCGAGCACGAGGAACTGCGCGCCGCCGGCGTCGAACTCGACTGGCGCCGCACCCCCGACGGCGCCATCCACGCCGCCACCCTGGAGGGCGTCGCCGCCGGCCTGGCCTGGGCCGCGGGCCAGTGGCCCAGGCGCTTCGAGGTGGCCGCCCTGCTGGAGGACCCGTCGCGGACGGCGGAGCTGGCCCGGGACCGGTGGTTCGACTAGGCGAACCGGGCGGGGGACGTCAGTACTTGGCGGCGAGACTCACCTGGGTGTCGCCGCCCGCCCCCTCCAGACGCCACCGCAGCCACTTGGGGTCCGGTGCGTTGGTGTTCACGGACAGCCAGTGGCCGGGGACGACGGCGCCGTGCCAGTTCTGCACCCAGAAGCACTCGGTGCCGCCCAGGCAGAACGGGCCGACGCAGATGCACTCCCACACGTCGACGAAGAGGGTTCCGTTACGCGACCCCTCCGCGCCGACCATCGCGATCCCGGTTCCGTATCCGACGGCACGGTTCGTGCCGCAGATCGCCCAGTCCCAGCCCTGCACACAGGCCTGGGCGCCGTTGCAGAAGGTGTTCTTGAACCAGATCTGCTCATCGGTGGTGCGCACCGCCGCCTCGTCGTAGCCGGCGGCCCGCTCACCCGCCTCCTGCTTCCCGGCCTCGGGCGGGGCCTCGGCCTCGCCCGGCGTGGCGGGCACGTGCTCCACGGCCCGGCCGCCCTCGACGATCGCCCTCATCCCGGAGGGGAAGTCGAGGATCTGCAAGGCGTGGTCGTTCCCCAGATCCATCACGGTGCTGGCCCGCGGCGGCTGCCCGTGCTTGACGCGGCTGTTGGTGGTGGTCATCTCAGGCTTCTTCCCCGCGCCACCGGGAGCGCGCCGATGACGCGACCGGGCGAGGCGAGTGTGCTGAAGGAGGATCGGGCGTCGCCGGGGCGTCCCGTCGGGGACCTCCACCCGTACGACTTCGTTCGTCTTCAGTCTGTCACTCCCGCCGCCGACTGTCGTGTCGGCCGGGGAGGCGGTTCGCGGGACCGTCGAGCCACGGCGTGACTCCGCCCGCAGTCGCGGTGAGGCCGAACCGTTCGAGCCCCGGCCGCCCCTGCTTCTCCCACCAACCCTGCACGGCTTCGACCCGGTCCCACAGGCGTCTCGGTCCCTGCTGGTAGACCTCGCCGTCCCGGCCGTCGCCGTTCGTCCACCGGACGGCCGCCCAGGACCGGTCCGTGAGGGAGTAGAACCAGGCGGCGGCGTCTCCCGGAGGGCACGTCGTGAACTGCACGCCCTGCATCACGTTTTGCTGGATCGCATCTGACACCGGAGGTCACCACATGGCAGATGACACGGCGAACGCCGAGGGCACGGCCGGGTTCATCTTCGAGATGGGCGTGCTCAAGAACGCCAAGCGCACCGGGTGGTGGTTCACCGGCAACAACAATCCCGAGTCGATCGCCGAACACTCGTTCAGGGTGGGGATCATCGGTGCCGTGCTCGCGATGATGGAGGGCGTGGATCCCGCGAAGGTCGCGCTGATGTGCCTGTTCCACGACACGCAGGAGACGCGGATCGGCGACATCCCCCACATCGGCCGCCGCTACATCGACGCCGCCACCAACCAGACGGTCACCGCCGACCAGGTGTCCGCCGCCCATCCGGCGGTGCGGGACGGGGTCCAGCGGGTGGTCGAGGAGTACGAGGCCAAGGAGAGCCCCGAGGCGATCGTGGCCAGGGACGCCGACAAGCTGGAGTGTCTGGTGCAGGCGGTGGAGTACCGGGCGCAGGGAAACACCCTGGTTCAGGACTGGATCGACACGTCCTTGAACAGCCTCAAGACCGCCTCCGCGCAGGCCCTCGCCGAGGCCGCGCTGACCATGTCGCCGCTGGAGTGGCGCCGGACGTTCCTGCGCTGATTCGCGCTCGCTTCTCCGATGCCACCGGGGCGTGGTGGGCCGCGCCCCGGTGGCGCTCGGCGCCCTTCGAAGAACGATGGGAGAGAAACACCAAACCAACCCCCTCCGTCCCCCGTCCGTGCGCCAACTGCCGTGATGACACGATCGGGTGAAGGAGTGTCCGGTGACCGGACGGGTGCGGTACGGTCGGCCTCGACCGACTGGCATATGCAAATCGGCCCCCGGCAGGACGGGCATCCTGACGAGGGCCTACCAACCAGGAAGCAGTACCTTCCCGATGGATGATCCGCAGTCTAACGCGGCCGTGTCCGCGTCCCCCGTCCTGTTCGACATTCCCGCCGACGCACCACGCGCAGGAGTGATCCACGTCCGGTACCGGCACCGCTACCGGTTCGTGGTCGTGGGCCATGACCTCGCCCAGCACCCGGACCTGTCGGCCGTGGCCATCGGGCTCGCCGTGCACATCCAGTCCCTGCCCGACGGCGCCGACGTCAGCGTCAAACGGCTCACCCGCCGCTTCCGTGAGGGCGAGATCACCATCCGCCGAGCGCTCAACGAGCTGGTGGCCGCCGGGTATCTGGAGCGGAGGCGGGTGGTGCTCGGAGGCGGCCGGTTCGCCACGCGGGTGATCTGGTACGACAAGCCCGACAGCGGCCGCACCGCGACGGCGAGCCAGGCCGAGGCGCCCGCGCCCGAGCCGGCGGCTCGACCGGAAGCCGATCCCCTGCCGCCACCGGAACCCCGGCCCGTGCCGCGCCCTGAGACCGGGCCCGTGCCGCGACCCGAGAGCGAGCCCGTGCCGCGACCGGAACCCCGGCCCGCGCCGCGACCCGAGACCGGGCCCGTGCAGCGACCCGAGAGCGAGCCCCGGACCGTCACCGTCACCGCCACGCCGTTCTCGTCCGAGGGGCCCGCCGTCGGGATCCTCGCCCGGCTGCGGGCCGTCGACTCCCGGCTGCTGCTGTCCTGGCGGGACGTACACGAGCTGGCTCCCGCCGTCGACCGGTGGCTCGACCGGTCCGTGAGCCCGGAGCAGATCACCCGTACGCTCACCGCGGCCCTCCCGCCCGGCCACGTGCCCATCCACCACCCGGCCCGGTTCCTCGCGTACCGGCTCGCCATGTTCCTCCCGCCCCCGCTCCCGGTCAGCGCCCCCGTGCCGACGGCACCGCCCCTGATCACCTGCGACGGATGCGAGCGGGCGTTCCGGAGCCACGATTCCGGTGCGGTGTGCGGCGATTGCAGACGCGCCGCCTGACCGCCTGAGCCCTGACCACGTTTCCGTCGCGGCCCGCCCGTTAGCCCGTCTCCGCACCCCGCCGGGTGCCGCCCGTCAGCAGCAGTCCCGCCAGCCACAGCAGCGCGGCGATCAGCGCCGCGTCCGTCGACGACGGCCCGTGGATGGACCAGGCCCACCACTCCGGGGTGTTGTCCTCGGCCACGCCGAGGAGCAGCGTCGGGCCGAAGGTGGCCAGGGGAAGGAGCCAGGACAGGCCGGTGCCGAAGAGGCGGGCGCCCACGGCGGCGAGGCCGAGGTGGCCGGCCGCGTTGCGGGCGGAGACCGCGAAGATCTCGGCCGGGCTGCCGGACAGCAGGGGCAGAGCCGCGAGCGCGGTCGCGAGGAGGGTGAGGGCGACCAGGTGGAGGCGCCGGAGGAGGGGCACAGGGCGGGCCGAGAGGTGTTCCAGGTCCGCCTGCGGCGTGTGCAGCGTCGTGGCCAGGACCACCGCGTACGCGACGGGCGCGACCGCCGCCACCGGAACGCTGAAGTCGACCAGATGCCGCAAGTCCGGGAGCGTGACCCGGGACCCGGTGAAGACCGTGGTGACCACCGCCAGGGCCAGGGCGGTCGCGGCCGCGACCGGCAGGCCGCGGCTGCGGGCGAAGGCAAGGGCGGGGTTCACGGGCGCGCGGCTCCCGGGCCGGAGGGCGGGCCGGGTACGGGGCGCGCGGCTCCCGGGCCGGAGGGCGGGCCGGGTACGGGGCGCGCGGCCCCCGCGTCTGCGTGCGGTGTTGCCCCCAAGTCTGCGGGCGGTGCGGCCCCCGGGTCCGCGGACACGGCGGGTACGGCGCGCGCGGTCCCCGCGCCGGAGGGCACGGCGGGTACGGCGGGCGGCAGGGCGGGTACGGGGCGGCAGGCTCCGGCGGCGGTCGCGGCGCCGGACAGCCACCGGTCCTGGTCGGCCGCGGGGGCCTTCAGGATCCGCTCGACGGCGGCCGAGAACCGGTCCCCGTAGAACGGCGCGGGCAGACCCGCGCGGCTCCGCAGCACGGCCTGGACGAGGAACAGGTCCGGATAGCCGCCGGTCTCCGCGAGCACGTGCGGGCCGCAGCCCGGCGGCGACGCGGGCAGCGAGGCGTCGAGCATCGCCTCGGTGAGGGTCTGACGGTCCACGACCGGCCGGTTCACGGGCAGTTCCGCCCCCTCCGGGCCGTCGGGCCGCAGCCCCGTCTCGTGGAAACGGTGGTGGAAGCCGGGCAGTCGGCCCACGGCCCGGTCGACCGTGCGTGCCGCGGCGCCGGCCTGCGGCAGCAGGTGCCGGTCCGCCGGCCACAGGCAGGCGGTCGTACGGCCGTGGGTGACGCAGCTCGCCCCGGCGGGCTGCGGCGTCCGCGTCGCCCAGAACGAGTCGGGGCCCGCGGCCGGGGAGGCGAGCAGCAGCCCGCCCGCGGCCAGCGCCGCCGCGGCGGGGGCCGCGGCCGCCCACCCCGGCCCCACCACCGCGCGGCGCACCAGCGCGGGCAGCGCGAGCAGGACGAGTGCGGCCCCGGCGCACCACACGGCGGCGACGAGGAGACGGACGGTGTGGGGACGGAAGGCGGCGTCCCAGTGCTCGTCGAGCGCGGGCAGCAGCCGCGCCACGGGCAGGCCGGGCGCGAAGGCGAGCAGCACGAACGCCCCGTACCAGAACACGCCCGTGGCGGGCGCGACGATCCGGGACGGCAGCAGCGTGCCGGCCGCGACGCCGGCGGCGATCTGGAGACCGGTCATCGCGAGCGCGAGGACCAACGGGCTCCACACGGGCTCCGTGACCTCGCTGACGGCGGCCGTCCGGGCGAAGGCGACGGCGGTCAGGACCGCGTACGCGACGAGGGACCACAGCCAGGCGGCGCCCCACAGCAGCAGGGCCTGGGGGAGGCCGCCGCGCGGGGTCGTGTCGGCCCAGGCCCGGGTCCCGGTGCGGTGGGCGCGCCCCGCGCTCCAGGCCGCGGCGGCGCTCATCAGGGAGCCCATGACGATGACGCCGTAGACCTGGACCTTGATGCTCGCCTGGTTCCACCAGCCGATCCAGTCGCTGGTCGCGGGGTCGGCGGAGGCCAGGTACCAGACGCCGGCCGCTGCCGCGAGCACGGCGGCCTTCCCGGCCTCGCCGCGCCGCATCTCGTGGGCGAGGACCCGCATCACACCCGTGCTCCGTCCTGCTGCACCAGGGCGAGGTAACCCGCTTCCAGGGAGGGCCCGTCGACGGGGGCCCCGGCGGCGCGGCCGGGGGCCCGGTCGCACAGCTCGGCGGCGGTGCCGGTGAACCGCATCCGTCCGTCGAGGAGGACGTGGACGCGGGTGCCGATCTGGGCGACGTCCTCGGCGAGGTGGGTGCTCATCACGACCGAGGTGCGTTCCCCCAGGTCCTTGACGAGCGTGCGGAAGCCGACCCGCTGGGCCGGGTCGAGGCCGACGGTCGGCTCGTCGAGGAGGACGAGCGCGGGCCGGTTGACCATCGCCTGCGCGATGCCGGCCCGGCGGAGCATGCCTCCGGACAGCGCCCCCATGCGCTGGTCCGCCTGGCGTTCCAGGTCGACCAGGCGCAGCGCCTCCTGGGTCCGCTGCCGCCTGTCCCGCGCGGGCACCTTGCGCAGCCAGGCCGCGTACTCGACGAACTCCCGGACCGTGAAGCGGGGATGGTGCCCGAACGACTGCGGCAGCATCCCGATCCGTTCCCGTACGCGCAGGGTCGCCGCCCGCCCGCGGGCCGGCTCACCGAGGACGCGCACGGTGCCCGAGTCGGGCCGTCGGGCGGTGCTCAGCAAGGAGAGCAGGGTGGTCTTGCCGGCGCCGTTGGGCCCGAGCAGGGCGGTGACGCCCGGGTGGAACTCGGCGTCCACGCCGTCGAGGGCCACGACGGTCCGGTAACGGACCGTGGCGCCCTCGACCGATGCGGCCGGCGCCGCGGGGGCGCCGGCCGGGTCGTCACTGTGGTGTGCGGACACGTCTTCCTGATCAGTTCTCGGCGGCAATTCCCGCGGCCTGTGGGGATGTTCGCGACGTGCGCGAAGGGGTGCGCCGCCGACACTAGCCCGCGGATGATCACACCGGACATGGCGTGGATCACCATCTCGGCGAGTGGGCCGAAAAGCGACGTCCCCACCGGGCCCTGGGCTCCCGACCCCGGGTGCTGCCGCGCCCCCGGCTTCCCGCCGCCCGCCCCCGCTCCCTACGCCGGGACCCTCCGCCCTACCCACCGCCACGCGACCTCCAGGACCGCCGCCCCCGTCGCCGCGATCGCGACCGCCGCCCACGGCATGGTCACGCCGACCAGCTTCAGGGCGAAGAAGTCCTGGAGCCAGGGGACCACGAGGACGAGGAGGAAGGCGCCGCCCATGGTGGCGACCAGGGCGACGCGCCACCAGGTGTAGGGGCGGGCGATGATCGCGAGGACCCACATGGAGACGAGGAAGAGGGTGAGGGTCGCCGCGCTGGTCTCGGCGTCGAGGGCGCCGGGGCCCGTGTAGTGGTGGCGGGCGAGGAGGTAGGTGGTGAAGGTGGCCGCCGCGGCGATGACGCCGGCCGGGATCGCGTACCGCATCACCCGGCGTACGAAGTGGGGCTTGGCGCGCTCCTTGTTCGGGGCGAGGGCCAGGAAGAAGGCGGGGACGCCGATGGTGAGGGTCGACAGCAGGGTGAGGTGCCGGGGCAGGAACGGGTACTCGACCTGGGAGCAGACCACCAGGATCGCGAGGAGGACGGAGTAGACCGTCTTCGTCAGGAAGAGGGTGGCGACGCGGGTGATGTTGCCGATGACCCGCCGGCCCTCCGCGACCACCGACGGCAGGGTCGCGAAGGAGTTGTTGAGCAGGACGATCTGGGCGACCGCGCGGGTGGCCTCGGAGCCCGAGCCCATGGAGACGCCGATGTCGGCGTCCTTGAGCGCCAGCACGTCGTTGACGCCGTCACCCGTCATGGCGACCGTGTGGCCGCGGGACTGCAGCGCGGCGACCATCTCGCGCTTCTGCTGCGGGGTGACCCGGCCGAAGACCGCGTGGTCGTCGAGGGAGCGGGCCATCTCCTCCCGTTCGGTCGGCAGTCGCCGCGCGTCGACGGTGTGCTCGGCGCCGGGCAGGCCGAGCTTGCCGGCGACGGCCCCGACGGAGACGGCGTTGTCGCCGGAGATCACCTTGGCGGCGACGTCCTGGTCGGCGAAGTAGGCGAGGGTGTCGGCGGCGTCGGGCCGCAGCCGCTGTTCGAGGACGACGAGGGCCGTGGCGCGGGCGTCGGCCGCGACGTCGGGGGAGTCGAGTTCCCGGGTGGTGCGGGCGAGCAGGAGCACCCGCAGTCCCTGCTCGTTGAGCCGGTCGACCTCGGCCAGGGAGGGGTCCGTGTCCGGCAGGAGCACGTCGGGGGCGCCGAGCAGCCAGGTGGAGGTCTCGCCGTCGCCCTCGCTGAAGGCCGCGCCGCTGTACTTGCGGGCGGAGGAGAAGGGCAGCGCCTGGACGCAGCGCCAGTCGACCGCGTCCGGATAGGCGTCGATGACGGCCTGGAGGGAGGCGTTGGGCCGCGGGTCGGACTCGCCGAGGGCGCCGAGCACCTTCCGCACGTACGTCTCGTCCGCCCCGTTCAGCAGGCGCAGCTCGGTGACGTCCATGCCGCCCTCGGTGAGCGTGCCGGTCTTGTCGAGGCAGACGACGTCGACGCGCGCGAGGCCCTCGATGGCCGGGAGCTCCTGCACGAGGCACTGTTTGCGGCCGAGGCGGATCACGCCGATCGCGAAGGCGACGGAGGTGAGGAGGACCAGGCCCTCGGGGATCATGGGGACGATGCCGCCGACGGTGCGGGCGACGGAGCTCTTGAAGTCGGCGTCCTTGACGACGAGCTGGCTGACGATGAGGCCGATGGCGGTGGGCACCATCATCCACGTCACGTACTTGAGGATCGTGGAGATGCCGGAGCGCAGCTCGGAGTGGACGAGGGTGAAGCGGGACGCCTCCTCGGCGAGCTGGGCGGCGTACGCCTCGCGCCCGACCTTGGTGGCGGTGAACGCGCCGCCGCCCGCGACGACGAACGAGCCCGACATCATCCGGTCGCCGGGCTGTTTCACGACGGGGTCGGCCTCGCCGGTCAGCAGCGACTCGTCAACCTCCAGGCTGTCGGCCTCGGCGACCTCGCCGTCGACGACCACCTTGTCGCCGGGGCCGAGCTCGATCAGGTCGCCGAGGACGATCTCGGAGGTGGAGACCTCGGCGGAGACGCCGTCGCGGCGGACGGTGGGCCGGGCCTCGCCGATGACCGCGAGCCCGTCGAGGGTCTTCTTGGCGCGCAGTTCCTGGATGATGCCGATGCCCGTGTTCGCGATGATCACGAAGCCGAAGAGGCTGTCCTGGATCGGCGCGACGAACAGCATGATCACCCACAGCACGCCGATGATCGCGTTGAAGCGGGTGAAGACGTTGCCGCGGATGATGTCGGCGGTGGAGCGGGAGCTGCGGACGGGGACGTCGTTGACCTCGCCGCGCGCGACCCGCTCGGCGACCTCGGCGGAGGTCAGTCCGGCGATCCGGTGCACGACGGGAGGCGCGTCAGGGGCCCCGGGCCCGGTGCTCCCACCGGTGCCGGCCCTGGTCCCGCCCGCCGCCTCGCCGCCGTCGGTGTCGATCTTCGCCCGCTGACTCATGTTCCCGACGTTACGGCCGGACGGGGGCGTTCACCCGCCGAGAGGGCCGAAGATCGGACCCGGGGAGGACACGAATGGTCCCCAGGTACTACGGGACGCGGTGGGCGGCCTCTACGGGTCGGGGTGCCCGGGCCCTACGGGACGGGACGGGACGGGGGCAGGCTCAACGCGGGCCGGGTCAGGCCCCACGGGGCCGGGCTCGGCCTCGACGGGGCGGGGTCGGCCTCTACGGGGCCGGGTTGGCCTCTAAGGGCGGGGCCGGCCTCTACGGGGCGGGGTGCCCGGCCTCCGGCCCCTGCTGCTCGGCGGCGGCCGCCGCGTGGCGCTTGATCGCCGCGTCCCGCTTCCGTACGTACCAGATGCCGATGAGTCCGAGTCCGCCGCCGGCCAGGCAGGTCCACACCCACCAGGTCAGGTCGCGGTCGTCGAACCAGCCGTAGAAGGGGACCTGCACGAGGAACAGGACGAACCAGAGGATCGTGCCGCCGGTGATGGTGGCGACGACGGGCCCCTCCAGGGGCTCGGGTGCCTCGTACTTGGGTGTCCACTTCGCCATGCGGTCAGTCTAGGCGGCCGGTCTCCGGCCCCCCGGGCGGTCATCGGCATGCTCACCCGCACCCTCACCCGGGCCACCCCGACCCCTCCACCGGCTGACGTCTACGCGCGGAGATGGACTGCCCCTCGTTCATGTGTTCATACTGAAACGGTTTGCCTCTGGCGGGTTCCCTTCGTATGAACCGCCAAATGGACGTCTTCACACCTCCGTAGAGGAACCCCCCATGAGCACCACGGCCGCCGCCAAGGCCATGCCCACGCCCCCGAGCCCGCAGGGGCCGCACTCCGCGCTCGACCGCTTCTTCAAGATCTCCGAGCGCGGCTCCACCGTCGCCCGCGAGGTCCGCGGCGGTTTCGCCACCTTCTTCGCGATGGCCTACATCATCGTGCTGAACCCGATCATCCTCGGCAGCGCCAAGGACATGTACGGGCACCAGCTCGACGGCGGCCAGCTCGTCACCGCGACCGTCCTGACCGCCGCCTTCTCGACCCTCCTCATGGGCGTCATCGGCAACGTGCCGATCGCGCTCGCGGCCGGTCTCGGCGTCAACACCGTCGTCGCGCTCCAGCTGGCGCCCCAGATGTCGTGGCCCGACGCGATGGGCATGGTCGTGCTGGCCGGTCTGGTCGTGATGCTGCTCGTCGCGACGGGCCTGCGCGAGCGCGTGATGAACGCCGTGCCCGTCGGCCTGCGCAAGGGCATCGCCATCGGCATCGGCCTGTTCATCATGCTGATCGGCCTCGTCGACTCGGGCTTCGTCTCCCGCATCCCGGACGCCGCCCACACCACCGTCCCGCTGCAGCTCGGGGGCGACGGCCACCTCACCGGCTGGCCGGTGCTCGTCTTCGTGCTCGGCACCCTGCTCACCCTCGCGCTGATCGTCCGCAAGGTGCCGGGCGCGATCCTGATCTCGATCGTCGTCATGACGATCGTGGCCATGATCATCAACGCGGTCGCCACCGTCCCCTCCTGGGGTCTGACGACCCCGGAGTGGCCCGGCAACCCGGTCGCCTCGCCCGACTTCGGCCTGGTCGGTCAGGTCAGCCTGTTCGGCGGCTTCGGCAAGGTCGGCGTGCTGACCGGCGTGCTGTTCGTCTTCACCGTGCTGCTGTCCTGCTTCTTCGACGCCATGGGCACGATCCTGGGCGTCGGCGACGAGGCCAAGCTGATGGACAAGGACGGCAACTTCCCGGGCATCAACAAGGTCCTGCTGGTCGACGGCCTGGCCGTCGCCTCCGGTGGCGCCACCTCCTCCTCCGCCACCACCTGCTTCGTGGAGTCCACGGCCGGTGTCGGCGAGGGCGCCCGTACGGGCCTGGCGTCCGTGGTGACCGGTGGTCTGTTCTCGGTCGCGCTGTTCCTCACGCCGCTCGCCACGATGGTGCCCTCGCAGGCGGCGACCCCCGCCCTGCTCGCGGTCGGCTTCCTGATCCTGGCCGGGTCGGTCAAGGACATCGACTGGAGCGACTTCACGATCGCCGTGCCGGCCTTCCTGGCGATGCTGATGATGCCGTTCACGTACTCCATCACCAACGGCATCGGCATCGGCTTCATCGCCTTCAGCGTGCTGCGGCTCGCCGCGGGCCGGGGCCGCGAGGTCCCGGTGGCGATGTACGCGGTGTCGGCGGTCTTCGTCTTCTACTACGCGATGCCCGCCCTCGGCCTCACGTGATCGCGGGGCGCGTGGCCGCCCCGTAGAACTTCTCCGTCTCCTCGACGGCGGTCTGGAACCGCTCGTCGAAATCCTCCCGAATGAGCGTCCGGACGACATAGTCCTGGACGCTCATTCCTCTTCTGGCGGCATGTCCGCGGAGCCGTTCGAGCAGCTCTCCGTCGATGCGCAGGCTGAGCACGGTCGATTCCATGCCCGTCAGGTTCGCGCCACGAGCCGCCCGAGTGCGTCACTTTTCGGATCGGTCTCACTCGTATGGGTGACAAAAGGTGGCCAGAGGTTTTCGATTGGTCTTTAGTTAGAGTAATGAGTTACGCTAAGGAACATGCCTGACCTGTCCCACGGCACCGCCGACGACGTCGCGGCCGTGAACGCACTCCGCAGCGCTGTGATGCGGCTGAGCCGGCGCCTGAAGCACCAGCGCGTCGACGAATCGCTGAGCCCCACCGAGATGTCGGTGCTCGGCACCCTGTCGCTCTGCGGCCGCGCCACCCCCGGCGAGCTGGCCCGCAAGGAGCACGTCCAGCCGCCGTCGATGACGCGCATCGTGGCGCTGCTCGAGGCCAAGGGCCTGGTCAGGCTGGAGCCGCATCCCGACGACCGCCGGCAGAAGGTGGTCAGCCAGACCGAGCAGGCCGAGGCCATGCTCGAGGAGTCCCGCCGCAAGCGGAACGCCTGGCTGGCGTCCCTCGCCGAGGGTCTGGACGAAGACGAATGGGCGAAGCTGCGCGCGGCCGCCCCCGTCCTGGAGAAGCTCGCCCACCTGTAGACCCGAAAGCCAAGGAGGCGACGCACTTTGAGTACGGGACCCGGAGCAGACTCCGCACCCGTCCACAAACCCGATACCCACGCGCACCCGCGCACCCGCCCGGGCAAGGGGACCTTCTCCTCGCTCGCGATCCGGAACTACCGGCTGTTCTTCACCGGAGCGATCGTCTCCAACACCGGTACGTGGATGGCCCGGATCACCCAGGACTGGCTGGTCCTGAGCCTCACCGGCTCGGCCGCCGCCGTCGGCATCACCACGGCCCTCCAGTTCCTGCCGATGCTGCTGTTCGGCCTGTACGGCGGCGTCCTCGCCGACCGCTACCCGAAGCGGCGGATCCTGCTGGTCAGCCAGGCCGCGCTCGGCCTGTGCGGACTGACCCTCGCCGCGCTGACCCTGTCCGGGCACGTCCAGGTCTGGCACGTCTACCTGGTCGCCTTCCTCCTCGGCATGGTCACCGTCGTCGACAACCCGACCCGGCAGTCCTTCGTCTCCGAGATGGTCGGCCCCGCGCAGCTGCGCAACGCCGTCTCGCTGAACTCGGCGAACTTCCAGTCGGCCCGGCTCGTCGGACCCGCCGTCGCCGGCCTGATGATCGCCTCCATCGGCAGCGGCTGGGCCTTCCTGATCAACGGCCTGTCCTTCCTCGCCCCGGTCACCGGCCTGCTGATGATGCGGACGAGCGAACTCCACAAGGTGGAGCGCGCCCCGCGCGGCAAGGGCCAGCTGCGGGAGGGACTGCGGTACGTCGCCGGGCGGCCGGACCTGATCTGGCCGATCGTCCTCGTCGGCTTCATCGGCACCTTCGGGTTCAACTTCCCGATCTGGCTGACCGCCTTCTCGGAGGAGATCTTCCACGTCGGCGCCGGCACCTACGGCTTCCTCAACACCCTGATGGCGGCCGGCTCCCTCGCCGGCGCGCTGCTCGCCGCCCGGCGCGGCTCGACCCGGCTGCGGATGCTGGTGGTCGCGGCGGGCGCCTTCGGCGTACTGGAGGTCGCGGCGGCGCTGTCGCCGTCGTTCTGGCTGTTCGCGCTGCTGCTCGTACCGATCGGCATGATCGGTCTGACCGTCAACATCAGCGCCAACTCGGCGGTCCAGATGGCGACGGACCCGGTCATGCGGGGCCGGGTGATGAGCCTCTACATGATGGTCTTCGCCGGCGGCACCCCGATCGGCGCGCCGCTGCTCGGCTGGGTCACCGACACCTACGGCCCCCGCGTCGGCTTCGCGACCGGCGGCCTGGTCTCGCTCGCGGCGGCCGCGGCGATCGGCCTGGTCCTGGCCCGCGTGGGCGGTCTGAAGCTCGCGGTCGGCTGGCACCACGGCCACCCGAGCGTCCGTTTCGTCCCGAACGGCCGCCGCGAGAGCCTGGCTGCGGCGGCGTGACCGCGCCGCCGGGCGGGCGGTGCGGCCCGGCGCGGGGACCGTCCCGGGAGGGGGGGACCGCGCGGCCGGTCGGACCCGCGCCGCCGGACCCGTCGCTGGATGTGAGCCGCTGGACGTGAGCGGCTCGACGTGCCCGCCGCCGGGCCCGCGTCGCTAGACCCGTCGTTCCAGGACCTGCCCCGGCCAGTCGCCCACCGTGAAGGGTTCCGTACGGGTGAAGCCCTGGCGCTCGTAGTACTCCACCAGGCGCCCCTCGCTGCCGGCGAAGCAGTCGACCCGCAGCAGCGAGACGCCCGCGAGGCGGGTCCGCTCGGCCGCGTGGGCGAGGAGGGCCGCGCCGACCCCGTGGCCGTGGAAGCGGCCGTGGGTGGCGAGGAAGCGGACGTAGCGCTCCGGCTCGGCGGCCGGGGCGACGTACGCGCCGGGGTGCGGGGTGAGGGTGAGGGTCCCCACCGGCCGGCCGTCGAGCTCGGCGATCCACGGCTCTCCCTCGGCGACGACCCGCTCGACCGTCTCCACCGTCTTCGCCCGCGCGCTGAACGGCTCGGTGCCCCACTGGGCCGTGATCCCCCGCTCGTTGAGCCACACCACGGCGCTGTCGAATATCCCGAGCATCGCGGGAACGTCCGCCGCCCCGCCCGCCCTGATCTTGATCCCGGAGTTCATCCCGCCGAGGCTAGGGGGTGCCGCGCGTCCCTGCCACACTCACCTCATGAGGCTTTTCGCTGCCGTCCTGCCGCCGCCCGCGCAGCTGGCCGAGCTCGCCCGCGAGGTGGACCTGCTCACGCGTCTGCCGGGCGCGGACCGGCTGCGCTGGACCTCCCGGCCCGGGTGGCACTTCACCCTCGCCTTCATGGGCGAGGTCGACGACGACCTGCTGCCCGAGCTGACGGCCCGGCTCGGGCGGGCCGCCCACCGCACCGCACCGTTCCCGCTGCGGCTGCACGGCGGCGGCCGCTTCGGTCGGGCGGTGCTGTGGACCGGCGCGGCGGGCGGCCTCGACGAGATGCGGCTGCTCGCCGAGCGCGCGGACGCCGCCGCCCGCCGGGCCGGTGTGCCGATGGACGAGCACCGCCGCTACCAGGCCCACCTCACCGTCGCCCGGTCCCGCGCCGACGACCTGGACCTGCGTCCCTTCGTCGCCCGGCTCGACGCCTTCGAGGGCACCCGCTGGCAGGTCTCCGAGCTGGCCCTGGTGCGCAGCAACCTGCCCGGGGGCGGGGTGCCGGGGGAGCAGCCGCGCTACGAGACGATCGCCACGTGGCCCCTGGGCGGGACGGCGGAGGCGGCGGGTTAACCTCGGAGGGTGGACCCGAAGACCCGTAACCGGATCATGGCCGGCGTGCTCGTACTGATGTTCGCGATCATCGCGGTGGCGTCGGTGACCGGCCAGTAGCCCCCCCATGGCGAGCCGTAGACCGCCCGTGGCGAGCCGTGCAAAGTCCTTGCTTCGAGTGGACTCCAAGGCGTTGCCTTGAATCCCATGGAGTACACGCAGCTCGGACGCACAGGACTCAAGGTCGGCCGGCTCGTCCTCGGGACGATGAACTTCGGACCCCAGACGGACGAGGCCACCAGCCACGCCATCATGGACACCGCGCTCGACGCGGGCCTCAACCTCTTCGACACGGCGAACGTCTACGGGCAGACCGCCGGCAAGGGCCGCACCGAGGAGATCATCGGCTCCTGGTTCGCCGCGGACCCGTCCCGCCGCGACAAGGTGGTGCTCGCCACCAAGGTGTACGGGAACATGGGCGTGGAGGGGCAGGTCTGGCCCAACCACGACCGGCTGTCCGCCGTGAACATCCGGCGGGCCGTCGAGGGCAGCCTGAAGCGGCTCGGCACGGACCACATCGACGTCTACCAGTTCCACCACATCGACCGTCTGACTCCCTTCGAGGAGATCTGGCAGGCGGTGGACGTGCTGATCCAGCAGGGGAAGATCCTCTACGCCGGGTCCTCCAACTTCCCCGGCTACAAGATCGCCCAGGCCAACGAGGCCGCCGCCCGGCGCGGGATGGTCGGTCTGGTCAGCGAGCAGTGCCTCTACAACCTCTTCGAGCGGCGCGCCGAGATGGAGGTCATCCCGGCCGCGGAGGAGTACGGGCTCGGGGTCATCCCCTGGTCCCCGCTGCACGGCGGCCTCCTCGGCGGTGTCCTGCGCAAGACGGTGAAGGAGGGGCGTCGTGCGGGCGGCCGGTCGTCCGGTGTGCTCGCCGATCCGGCGGCGCGGGAGAGGATCCAGCGGTACGAGGACCTGCTCGACAAGCACGACCTGGACCCGGGCGAGACGGCCCTTGCCTGGCTGCTGACCCGGCCGGGCGTGACCGGCCCGATCATCGGCCCGCGCACCCCGGAGCAGCTGAAGGGCGCCCTGCGCGCCCTGGAACTGACGCTCGGCGAGGAGCTGCTGGCCGCCCTCGACGAGATCTTCCCGGGCCCTGAGCCTTCGCCGGAGGCCTTCGCCTGGTGACGGCTTCGTCAGGGCCTGGGCGAGGGTGAGCCGGCGCACCGCCGTGCGGGCCGGCCGAGGCTTCCTCCGCGTCAGTCGCGGGGGAAGCCGTCGGTCTTGAGGACGAGTTCCAGCGGGGTCTTGGTCAGGTCGAGGTCGGTGCCGAAGGGGACCCGCACCTCTTCGGTGTAGTCGCCGTCCTCGGGCTTGGTGTAGGCGATGCACCGGGCCGTGTAGGGGTCGGCGACGACGTAGACGGGGACACCGGCGGTGGCGTAAGCGGTCTTCTTGGGTCCGTAGTCGTTCATGCCGGTGCCCTGGGAGATCACCTCGGCGACGAACTCCACGTCCTCGTGGTTCCAGCGGCCCTTGTCGTCCTGCACGGCGTCGTCCCGCAGCTTGGCGACGTCCGGGCAGAACGCGTTGCGTTCGCCGGGGAAGTCGATGCGTACGTCCGACGCCACCTTCACGTCCATCCCGAACTGATCCTCCAGGGCGCGGACGATCCGGCGAGTGATATCCCAGTGCGTCTGCCTCTGTGGAACCATGAAGACGACCCCTCCGACGACTTCGCTCTTGTGTCCTTCGGGGGCGATCTCAAGCCACTCGAACAGCTTGTCCAAGGGCACGTCGTTCTCGCTCATGGCCAGCTCGATCCTGTCGTCCTCTACGACGGTCATCGTGGCGCTCCTCCCCGCTGCCGCGCGTTCGCATGCAGTCGCCGCAGTCGCCGCAGTCGCCGCAGTCAACGATACGCACGCCCGTGCCGACACGCCGTCGGCCAACTCGCCACCTGGAACGGCGTGTCACGCCCCGCCGAGCCAGCTGGGCGCGTCCAGGCGGAAGGCGGTCTCGGCGGGGACGACGGTGCGCAGGGCGGCCTCCAGGTCGTGGACGCGGTCCGCGCCGAGGCGGGCGGACCACTCGGCGCGGAGTTCGTCGAAGACCGCGGCGGAGCGGGCGAGGGCGTCGGTGCCGTGCGGGGTGAGGCGGACGAGCTTGCGGCGGGCGTCGGCGGGGTCGTCGGTGCGTTCGGCGTAGCCGAGGGCGAGGAGCCGTTCGACGGTCTTGCCGGCCGCCTGCTTGGAGACCCCGAGCCGGCGGCCGATGTCGCTGGCCGTGGAGCCGTACGGGCTCGCCGCGACGGCCTGGAGGGCGAAGCCGTGCGCGGGGCGCAGGTCGGGGTGGCCCTGGCGGGCGAGCTCGGCGTGGAGGCGGTCGATCAGGGTGCGGAAGCCGGCGAAGAGCAGCAGGGGCAGCTCGAAGCCGGGGCGGTCGGGCGCCCGGTCCGGTGCCTGGTCGGATCCCCGGTCCCGTGCCTGACCGGGGGCCTCGGGAGGAACCCTCTTGCCGTTATCGACAACCTGGTTTACGTTTTCTCCGCCGACATGGTCAACCATGTTGTCGATCCTATCGGAGGGGCCCACGTGTCACTCGACCTGTCCACCGACCGAACCGCCGACCAGACCGCCGACCTGTCCACCCGTACCGCCCAGGCCGTCGCGCTCCTCGAAGAGTCCCCGCACACCCTCGACGGCTTCCTCAAGCTCAGTGAGCTCTTCGAGTCCACCACCCTGGACCCGCACTCCCGCGAGACCGTGATCCTCACGGTCGCCGCCCGCAACCAGTGCCACCTGTGCGTCGACATGCACGAGGCCAAGCTGGCCGCCCTCGGCCCGGCCCCGGCGCGCGAACGCCTCGACGCCGTACGCCGTTTCACCCTCCAGGTCCTCGCCGCCTCGGGCGCGGTGAGCGACGCCGAGCTCGACGCCTTCCTGGCCCACGGCTACACCCGGCAGAACGCCCTCGAAGTGGTCCTCGGCATCGGCACGTACACCGTCTCCACCTTCGCCAACCGCCTCACTCGCGCATCATGACACCGTGAACAACACGAGGCAGCACGTCAGTTCAGGATCGCCGCTCGAGCCGGAGATCGGCTTCTCCCGCGCCGTCCGCAAGGGCTCCCACATCGCCGTCGCCGGCACCGCGCCCATCGCCGAGGACGGCGGGACCGCCGGCGTCGGCGACGTCTACGCGCAGACCGTGCGGTGCGTCGACATCGCCGAGACCGCCCTCAAGGCCGCCGGGTCCTCCCTCGACGACGTCGTACGGACCCGGATCATGCTCACCGACATCACGACCTGGAAGGAGGCGGCCAGGGCACACGGCGAACGGTTCGGCGCCGTGCGGCCGGTGACCACCTTCGTGGAGGTCTCGCGGTTCATCGACCCCGACTGGCTCGTCGAGATCGAGGTCGACGCCGTCACCGACTAGCCGGCGCGCGGCTGATCGACCGGGGCCCCGTACGGGCCGCCGATGCCCCACGCCTGGTGCAGGGCGGTCGCGAAGGCCGCCGCCAGTTTGTCTTCGCCGGTCGGCCCGGGGTGGGTGCCGTCGTAGGTGTCGTGGTCGATGTCGTACGACTCCGGGACCGACGCCAGGAGCAGCGGCGAGGAGGCCGTGTCCAGGTCCGCGACCGTCTTCGCGAGCAGCTCGTTGAAGCGGGCGCACTCGGCGGCGAAGGGGGCGTCGTAGGTGGCCCGTACGTTCGGTATGACGGGCAGCAGCACGGCCCGCACGCGCGGGTTGGCGGCGCGGGCGGCGCCGAGGAAGGCGCGGACGTTCTCGGCCGTCTGGTCGCTGTTGGTGTAGAAGCCGAGGTCGATCAGGCCGAGGGAGATCAGCAGCACGTCCGCGCGGGTCTCCCGCACCGTCTCGCCGGCGAGCGGCGCCATGTGCAGCCAGCCCTCGCCCCAGCCGGCCAGATGACGGCGGGCGGCGGCCGGGAAGTCCGGGTCGGCGTACGCGTCCGAGGTCGCGGCGTCGGTCGCCGCCTCGTACAGCGCGGTGCGCGGCCCGACGATCTCGTACGCCCCGGGCAGCACGGCCTCCAGGTGCCGCCACATCCGGTAGCGCCAGGTGAAGTCGCCGGCGCGTCCGATGGTCATGCTGTCGCCGACGAACAGAAAACGCATGGAGCACATCATCACCGACGCCGGACCGGTGCAGACCGGGCCGGTGACGTGATCCCGGCCACCAGGGACGCGGCCCGGCAGGCCCCTGCCGTCGCCGTGGCAGTCTGGAGGGCATGCGAACTGCTGTGTTGCGCGTGCTCGGGGCCACGGCCCTCGCCGTCCTCGCCGCCACCGCCCCCGCGACCGCGGTGGACGGCGGTGACGCCGACCGGGACTTCACCCTCCAGGACCCCCGCATCACCGAGTCCAGCGGCCTCGCCGCCAGCCGGGCGCACCCGGGGATCTACTGGACGCACAACGACCAGGACGCGCCACTGATCTACGGCGTCGACTCCCGCACCGGGAAGACCGTCGCCACCCTCACCCTGAAGGGGGTCGGCACCCCCCGCGACATGGAGGCGATCTCCGTCGGCCCCGACGGCTCCGTCTACGTCGGCGACATCGGCGACAACCTCGACGGCACCTGGGACCACGTCTGGATCTACCGCTTCCCCGAGCCGAAGGAACTCCGGGACCAGACCGTGCGGGCCACCCAGTACGACGTGCGGTACGCCGACGGGGCGCGCGACGCCGAGGCCCTGATGGTCCATCCGAAGACCGGGCGGGTCTACATCGCCAGCAAGCACAAGAACGGCGGCGGCCTCTACGAGGGCCCGGCGCGCCTGTCCGCCTCCCGCACCAACGTCTTCCGGCGGATCGCCGAGGTCCCGTGGGTCACCGACGGCGCCTTCTCGCCGGCCGGCGACCGGCTCGTCCTGCGCGGCTACCTCCTCGCCGAGGAGTACGCCTGGAAGGACGGCCGGCCCGCGGGCGAGGGCACGTCCGTCGGAGCGCCCTTCCAGGGACAGGCGGAATCGGCCACGTACACGCGGGACGGCTCGGCCTTCATGTTCGGCTCGGAGGGGAGCCGAAGCCGGGTGATCCGGGTCGACCGCCCCGGCGCCACCCCCGCCCCCGGCGGCACCGTCCCCGGTGACGGGCCGAAGACCCCCGGTGCCGGTTCCGGCGCGGGCGGCACGGGCGGCGGCGCGGGCGCCTCGGGCGGCGAGGGAGACGCGACCACCGGCTTCCTCGTCCTCGGTCTGGTCGCCGCCGCCGTCATCGGCGGGAAGCGTCTCCTGCGCCGCCGCGACTGACCCGGCGTGCACCGCGGCCGACCTGCGGTTTCCGTCTCCTCACAGCGCCCGCGTCGACCCGGCGCACCGCCGGGTCGAGACTGGAAGGGAGACCGAGAGGGCGGAGGAGTCATGACGGCATTCACGCGCGAGGACACCCCGGTCGCCATCGAGGGCGACGGCCTCGACTTCCGTATGCAGGAGGCCGGAGGTGACATGACGGTCGCCTTCATCCACCTCCCGAAGGGCACCGACATGGCGCCGGCCCTCAAGGGCCTGGAGGGCGACCTGTGCCAGTGCCCCCACTGGGGCTATCTCTTCAAGGGCCGGATCAGGATGCGGACGGCCACGGGCGAGGAGGTCTACGAGGCGGGGCAGGCGTACTACTGGGGGCCCGGACACGCTCCGGAGGCGCTGGAGGACTCCGATGTCGTCGAGTTCTCGCCGACGGCAGAGTTCAACGCGGTCATCGACCACGTGAAGGCGCAGGCGGGCTGAGGCCGCCGGGCCGGGCCGGAGACAGCCGGACGCCGGACCCCGGCACGCCGAAGGGCCCGGCGTCGGTCGTGTCCGACGCCGGGCCCTTCGGGAACGCTCCGTACGGTCAGAGCTTCTCGATCACGTAGTCGACGCAGGCCGTCAGCGCCCGCACGTCCGCCGGGTCGATCGCCGGGAACATCGCGATGCGCAGCTGGTTGCGGCCCAGCTTGCGGTACGGCTCGGTGTCCACGATCCCGTTGGCGCGCAGGACCTTGGCGACCGCGGTCGCGTCGATGTCGTCCGCGAAGTCGATGGTGCCGATGACCTGCGAGCGCTTCGCGGGGTCGGTGACGAACGGGCTCGCGTACTTGGACTCCTCGGCCCAGCCGTACAGCGCCTGCGAGGACTCCTTCGTCCGGGCCACGGCCCAGTCCAGACCGCCCTGGCCGTTGATCCACTTCAGCTGCTCGTTCAGCAGGAAGAGGGTCGCGAGCGCCGGGGTGTTGTACGTCTGGTTCTTGAGCGAGTTGTCGATCGCCGTCGGCAGGCTGAAGAACTCCGGGACGTGACGGCCGGACGCGTGGATCCGCTGCGCCCGCTCCAGGGCGGCCGGGGAGAACGCCGCCAGCCACAGGCCGCCGTCGGCGGCGAAGGACTTCTGCGGGGCGAAGTAGTAGACGTCCGTCTCGGTGATGTCGACCGGCAGACCGCCGGCGCCCGAGGTCGCGTCGACCAGGACGAGCGCGCCCTCGTCGGCGCCCGCGACCCGCTTCAGCGGGGCGGCGACACCGGTGGAGGTCTCGTTGTGCGTGTAGGCGTAGACGTCGACGCCCGCCTCGGCCACCGGCTCCGGGTGGGTGCCCGGGTCGGAGGAGATCACGGTCGGCTCGGCCAGCCACGGGGCCAGCTTCGCGGCCTTCGCGAACTTGGACGAGAACTCGCCGAAGGTGAGGTGCTGCGACTTGTTCTCGATCAGACCGTGGGTCGCGATGTCCCAGAAGGCGGTCGATCCGCCGTTGCCCAGGATCACCTCGTAGCCCTCGGGCAGCGAGAAGAGGTCACGGATGCCGGCACGCACCTCGCCGACCAGGTTCTTGACCGGAGCCTGGCGGTGGGACGTGCCGAGGAGGGAGGTGCCCGTGGCGGCCAGGGCGTCCAGCGCCTCCGTACGCACCTTGGAGGGGCCCGCGCCGAAACGGCCGTCGGCGGGCTTGATGTCAGCGGGAATCTGGATATCGGCCACGAGGCGGAGCGTATCGGTTCGGGAAGGCGCCGGGCGTGGGATGTCCGCCCGATGAGACGAGCACTGAGACATCCTGGGGTTGTGGGAACACACGAGGAACACGCCCCGGAGCTGGCCGCGGACCTGCGTTCCGCCGTCGCGGGAGACGTCGACTTCTCCGTCACGGCACGGGCCCTGACGTCGATGGACGCCTCCAACTACCGCCGCGTGCCGGTCGGTACGGTCGCGCCGCGCGACGCGGACGACGTGGCCGCGGCCCTGGAGGTGTGCCGGGCGCACGGCACCCCGGTCGTGGCGCGCGGCGGAGGGACGTCGATCGGCGGCCAGGCCACCGGCACGGGTGTCGTGCTGGACTTCACACGGCACATGGACGGACTGGTCCTGCTCGATCCGGAGGCGCGGACGGCGGTCGTCCAGCCGGGGCTGGTCCTGGACCGGCTGCGGGCGGCGGCCCGGCCGTACGGGCTGACCTTCGGGCCCGATCCGTCCACGCACGCCCGTTGCACGCTCGGCGGGATGATCGGCAACAACGCGTGCGGGGCGCACTCGGTGGCCTGGGGGACCACGGCGGACAACGTGCGCTCCCTGGACGTGGTGACCTACCGGGGCGCGAGGTTGACGGCGGGTCCGGACGGACGGGGCGCGCCGCCCGGCCTCCTCGACCTGGTGGACGGCCGGCTCGCCCTGCTGCGGACGGGCTACCCGGCCGGACTGCCGCGCCGGATCTCCGGCTACGCCCTGGACGCGCTGCTGCCCGAGCGCGGCAGGGACGTGGCCCGGTCCCTGTGCGGCAGCGAGGGCACGCTCGGGGTGGTGACGGAGGCCGAGGTGCGTCTGGTCCCGCTCCCCGTGGAACCGATCCTGGTGGTCCTCGGCTACGCCGACGAGAGCGCCGCGGCGGACGCGGCGGCCGGACTCCTGCCGTACGGGCCGCTCACCGTGGAGGGCATGGCCGCCGACCTGGTGCGGGGCGCCGAGGGGCTGCCCCGGGGCGCGGCCTGGCTGTTCTGCGAGGTGGACGGGGAGGCCGCGGCCTCGGCCCTGGTGCGGGCGGCGGACGCGGTCGACACCGCCGTGGTGCGCGACCCGGCGGGCCGGCGGGCGCTGTGGCGGATCCGGGAGGACGCGGCCGGGACGGCGACCCTGACGCCGGATCGCGGGGAGGCGTGGCCGGGCTGGGAGGACTGCGCGGTGCCACCCGCCCGGCTCGGCGCCTATCTGCGTGCATTCCGTTCCCTGCTGGCCGAATTCGGCCTCAAGGGCATCCCGTACGGCCACTTCGGCGACGGCTGCGTCCACGTGCGGATCGACTTCGACCTGTGGACGGACGAGGGGGTGGGGCACTTCCGCCGCTTCTCCGAGGCGGTCGCCGACCTCGTCGTCGCCCACGGCGGCTCCCTGTCCGGCGAACACGGCGACGGCAAGGCCCGGGCCGAACTGCTGCCCCGGATGTACGGGGAAGAGCTCGTCGCCCTCTTCGGCGAGGTCAAGGACCTGTGGGACCCGGACGGCGGCCTCAACCCCGGCATGCTCGTGCGGCCGGAGCCGCTGGACACCGGGCTGCGGTTCACCGGCCTTCCGGTCGTCGGACAGGAGCCCGGACGGCGGGGTGCGCCGGAGCGGGTGGCCGTCCTCGGCCGGGCCGCCGCCCGCTGCGTCGGCGTCGCCAAGTGCCGTGTCGAGGGCCCCGCTTCGGGACCGGGCGTGATGTGCCCCTCGTACCGGGCGACGGGGGAGGAGAAGCACTCGACCCGCGGACGCGCCCGGCTGCTCCACGAGATGGCCCTGGGCGAGACCGTCACCGGCGGCCTGCGCGCCGAGGAGGTCCACGAGGCGCTCGACCTGTGCCTGTCCTGCAAGGGCTGCCGCAGCGACTGCCCGGTGGGCGTCGACATGGCCGCGTACAAGGCGCAGTTCACGGACGGCTACTACGCGGGCCCGCTACGGGCGCTGAAGCGGCCCCGCTCGCACTGGACCATGGGCGGCCTGCCGCGCTGGCTCGACCTGTTCGGCCGGGGGCTGAACACGGCGATGCGCCTGCCGTACGCGGCGCGGCTCGCGGGCGTCACCCCGGAGCGGAGCATGCCGGGGGTGGCGGAGCGCTCCTTCGTGTCCTGGTTCGGCGAGCGGGCCTCGGACCGGCCGCCGGTCCTCACCCTGTGGCCCGACACCTTCACCGACCACCTGGCGCCCCAGGTGGGCCGCGCGGCGGTACGGGTCCTGGACGCGGCAGGGCTCGGAGTCGCCCTGCCGCCCGGCCGGGTCTGCTGCGGGCTCACCTATGTCTCGACGGGCCGGCTGGCGAGGGCCCGCCGGGTGATGCGCCGCACCCTCGACGTGATGGAACAGGCCGTCGCGGACGGCCGGCCGGCCGTGGTCCTGGAACCCTCCTGCGCGGCGGCCCTGCGCACCGACCTGCCCGAGCTGCTCCCGGACGACCCGCGCGCCGCCCGCCTCGCTGCCTCCGTCCGCACCTTCGCCGAGGCGCTGGCCGAACTCGCCCCCGACTGGTCCCCGCCCCGCCTCGACCGCCCGGCCACCGGCCAGACCCACTGCCACCAGCACGCCGTCCTGGGCGACACCGCGGACCGCCGCCTGCGCCGGAGGGCGGGCCTCGACGGGGAGCCGGTGGGCGGCTGCTGCGGCCTCGCGGGCAACTTCGGCTTCGAGCCCGGCCACTACGAGGTCTCCGTCGCCTGCGCCGAGGAACAGCTCCTGCCCGCCCTGCGCTCGGCACCCGCCGACGCCGTCGTCCTGGCCGACGGCTTCTCCTGCCGCACCCAGATCACCCACCTCGCCCCCGACCGCCACCCCCGCCACCTGGCGGAGGTCCTGGCGGAGGCGCTGGACGAGTGAGCCCCCCGGCCGGTCCCGCCCGCTCCCGGTTCATCAGGCGACTGCCTGCCCCGGGCGCGTGGCGAATCGACGCACTCGGCGCGTGGGCGTACGAGCACGGCGACGAGGTGCTCGCCGCGCAGGACGAACGGGCCGCGGCCTCCGGGCGCCTCCCTAGAGGCTGAGCGCGTCCTCGGCGTTGTCGACCCACGGCGTGACGGACTCCTTGTCCGGGGTGACGTGGAGGCCGGGGGTGGCGGCCTTGAGCGGCACCTGCTCCAGGTCGGACTCGGTGTTCATGGTCATCCGGATGTACGGGACGGTCGTGCTCTGCGCCGTGAGCGGGCCGCCCATGAGCCCGGCGTAGGCCGACTGGCCCGGCGCGAGCCGGAGGGCGTGTTCGACGGCGGGCGCCTTGCCGCGCTCCGTCGCCGCACCGTCGAGCTCGCCGAAGGTGACGACGGGGTGGCCGAGCACCCGGCACGGCTTGCCGGTCCTGTTGGTGATCTTCAGCAGATAGCTGCTGGTGGTGGGCTCGGCCAGGACCGCGCTGAACGTCACGTCGAAGGTGCTGCACGGGAAGACGTCGGCGTCGGGGTCGGGCGTCGGCTTCGCGGGCGGCGTGGCGGGCTTGGTCGGCGTGGTGGGCGTGGTGGGCGTGGCAGGTGTGGGCTTCGCGGGCGGTGCGGTGGGCGTGGGCTTCGTGGGCGGCGCGGTCGGGGTGGCCGGCTTCGCCGGCGGGGTGGTGGCGCCCCCGGCGGCACCGTCCTCGGAGGGCCCGCAGGCGGTCAGGGCCAGCGCGGACAGGGCGGCGAGGGCCGCGAGGGCGGCGGTTCTGCGCATGGTGCTCATGGTGGTGTTCCCCCCGATGACGAAGCGCGGGCGCGCTGTGATGGGGACCACTGTCCCGCCGCAGCTTCACGGCTTCGTGACGAGGGTTCGCCGAATTCACCACGGTTCGCGGGCGATCCGCCGGGCCAGGTCCACCAGCGCCCCCGTCGCCGGGTGCCGCGCGGTGTCCCGCCAGGCGAGGAGGACGGGCAGCGGCGGGGCGTCGGTGAGGGGCCGGTAGGTGACGCCGGGGTGCGGGTGGAGGGCGGCGGTGGAGGCGGCCGAGACGCCGATGCCACGGCCCGCGGCGATCGCGGTCAGCCAGTCGTCGGTGTTGGCGACGGTCAGGGTGGAGCGCGGGCGGGCGCCGGCCGGCCAGAGGTCGAGCGTGGTGGTGCCGGAGACCGGGTTGAGGATCGCGGTCTCGGCGGTCAGGTCGGCCAGGGCCAGCCCGGGACGCGCGGCGAGCGGGCTGTCGGCCGGCAGGGCGGCCACCCGCTCCTCGGTCAGCAGCTCCTCGGTGGCGAGACCGGGGATCTCCACCGGGCCCCGCAGCAGCGCCGCGTCGACCTCGCCGCGGAGCAGACCGGCCGTGCGGTCGTCGACGCGGAGCAGTTCCAGGGGCGTTTCGGGGTGGTCGCGCTGCCAGCGGCGCAGGAGGGGGGTGGTGTACGGGCCGAAGGCCGACCAGGCGTGTCCGAGGCGGAGGGGGCGGTGGCGCAGCCGGCCGGGGTCGACGGCGGTGTCGAAGGCGGCGACCGCGGCGGCGGCCCGTTCCCGAAAGGCGCGGCCCTCGGCGGTGAGCGCGAGGTGGTGGGTGGAGCGGTCGACGAGCCGGGCGCCGAGCTGTTTCTCCAGGGCGGCGAGGGTGCGGGAGACGGCGGGCTGGGTGAGGTGGAGGCGTGCGGCGGCGCGGGTGAGGTTGCCCTCCTCCGCGATGGTGAGGAAGCAGCGGAGGTGACGGAGCTCGATGCTCGGACGGCTCATGCGTCGGGAGCATAACCGCAGCGCAATCGGCATTTCACGGCGGCGCGCTCTGACTCGTAGCGTGAAGAGGGGGCGTCGGGGCATCCCGTCGGGGAGTGCATTACTCTGGACCCATTGGTTCAGTGTAGTGAACTCATGATCGTCGGTAAGGCCCGCAAGGGGAAGCAAGGCAAGGCAAGGAGCACGCCGGTGGACAGCCCGGTCAAGGACATACCCGCCGTGGCCTCGGCCACCGTTCCCGCCTCCTCGGCCCCCGAGGCGGGGGCGGGCCGCCGGGGCGGCCGGCTCGGACCGGTCGCCCTCGTCGTCGCCGGCGGGCTGTCCGTCCAGTTCGGCTCGGCCCTCGCGGTGCTGCTGATGCCCAGGGCCGGCGCCCTCGGCGTCGTCACCCTGCGGCTCGTGCTCGCCGCCGTCGTCCTGCTGGCCGTGTGCCGGCCGAGGATCAAGGGGTACGGCCGCGCGGACTGGGGCACCGTGCTCGCCTTCGGCGCCGCCATGTCCGGCATGAACATCCTCTTCTACCTCGCGGTCGACCGGATCCCGCTCGGCGCCGCCGTCACCCTGGAGGTGCTCGGCCCGCTCGCCCTGTCCGTGCTCGCCTCGCGCCGCCTGGTGAACCTCCTCTGGGCGGGCCTCGCCCTCGGAGGCGTCGTCCTGCTCGGCGGCGGACTCCACGGTGGCGGCTTCGACCGGCTCGACCCGGCCGGTGCGGGCTTCGCGCTCGCGGCGGGCGCCATGTGGGCCACGTACATCGTCTTCAGCGCCCGCACCGGCCGCCGCTTCCCGCAGGCCGACGGCCTGGCCCTCGCGATGGCCTTCGGCGCGGTGCTCAGCCTGCCGTTCGGCATCGTGGAGGCGGGTGACCGGCTGCTCGTCCCGTCGACGATCGGCCTCGGACTCGCTGTCGCCCTGATGTCCTCGGTGCTGCCGTACACCCTCGAACTCCTCGCGCTGCGCCGCCTGCCCGCGCCCACCTTCGCCATCCTCATGAGCCTGGAACCGGCCATCGCCGCCACCGCCGGCTTCCTCGTCCTGCACCAGGCGCTCGGCGTGACGGACGCCGTGGCGATCGCGCTGGTCATCGCGGCGAGCATGGGCGCGGTGCGGACCCAGATGTCCCGATCCCGCTGACGCCGGCGGACCCGGCGGCCCGGGGTGGCCCGGCCGCGCCACCCCGCCGGGCTCCCTGGCCGGATCCCGTCGATCTTTGGCCCGCGCCCGGTTTCCCGGTGCGCGGGCCGTCCGCAGGATGGGGGCATGGCCCTTGAGATGCGCGAACGCTGCGAACGCTGCGAGACGACCGCCCTGCCCGTCGACGCCCCCGCCCGGATCTGTACGTACGAGTGCACCTTCTGCGTGCCGTGCGCCGACGCGATGGCCGACGTCTGCCCCAACTGCGGCGGGGAGCTGGTCCCGAGGCCCCGCCGCAGCGCCTGACCGCACGCTCCCCGGGGTCAGTGCCGCCGGCGGATTCCGTTTCCGGCCCGCCTGCGGGCCCGGACGAACAGGACGCCACCGGCCGCGGCCAGGGCGGCCGCGGTGCCGGCCAGCGCGGGCAGCGGGCCGGAGCCCGTGTCCGCCAGATCACCTCCGGTGCCCCGGCCGGTGTGCGAGGACTGCGGGGCGGACGTGGTGGACGCCGGGGCCGTCGGCCGTGCGGTCGGGGTCGAGGTCGGCTTCGTCGTCGGGCCGTCCGTGGGCTTCGGCTTCCCGCCCGCGAGGTACGTGACGGCTATCTCGTCCTGGTTGTTCTCCCTCACCGAGTCCTTCGCCGTGTCGGCGTACAGACTCGCCGACACCTTGTACGTGGTGCCCGCCGCGGCCCTGTCGTACGTGAAGGTGAAGGGGAAGGTGACGCTCCTGCCCGGTGCGAGGGCGGTGTACTCCTCGCAGACGGCCGTGCCGGGGTCCCACCAACAGCGCTTGTCGGAGGTGCTCACGGGGTGGTCGTAGCCGACGTGCACGGCGATCACGACCGCCGGGGCCGGGCCCGGGCCGTTGTTGGTCACGACGAGCTCGGCGGTGCGGACCTCGCCGGTGCGCAGGGACGCCGAACCCGGCTTCCACGTCACGTCCAGGTCGGCACCGGGGGCGGTCCTGACGGTGGTGGTCGCGGTGTCGTTCGCCGGCTCGTCGTCGGTCGCGCCGACCGGGGTGACCGTGCCGGTGACGTTCAGGTCGGTGCCGACGGCCACGTCCTCGTCGACCCGCAGCGTCACGGGCAGGCCGAGGGAGCCCGACGGCATCGGCGGCTGGGCGGGGCAGGTGAACGACCGGCGGTCCGCGCCCGGGCGGCAGGCGATCGCGCTGTCGCTTTCCGCGTACGTGACGCCGGCCGGCAGCGTGACCGTCACGTTCAGCTGGTCCACCGAGCCCGACACGATCTTTCCTCCGACCCGCAGCTTGAAGAAGCCGCCCGGGGCGACGGAGGCGGGGGCGGCGACCAGCGAGGCCGCGAGGTCGACCGTCGCCGCGGCGTGATCCGCCGCCGGAGCCGCGGGAGCGGGCGTCGTCGTGGCCGGTGCCGTCGGTTCCGCCTGAACCGCGGCGACCGGAACGGTCAGGAGGAGCGCGGCGGTCGAGGTGACCGCGGCGGTTTTCCCTCGCATGGTGAGTCCTCAGCCGTACGTCGGGTGCTGCCGGCAAGCGGCGGGAACGAACAGTACGACGACCGGGCATGGCCAAGGGTTGTACGGCAGGTGACGCGCGAGGGGCCGTGACACGCCTGCGGGACCGGGCCGCCCCGCTCGGGGTCAGTGGTCCCCGCGGGTCCGGGCGCGGTCGTCAGGCCGGAGTCCGCCGTCGCCTCTGATGCGCATGCCGTGTTCGTGCCCGTCGTGGGATGGCCGTGGGGGACGGACAGTTGGACGCCCCGAGGCGGCCGACGGTTGTGCGCCGCCCCCTGTCCCGAGAGGAGGAGATCTAAAGCAAGCACGCTTGATTGTTTCTGGCCCGGCTGCCATGCTCCTCACGCACGTCCGTGACCCGCCCGTCCCCGAGGGGAGCGCTCCGTGTCCGACCCCGCCGGCGTTCTTGCCGACCTGCGTGCCGAGAGCGAGGACGTCGACGCCCTCGTACGGGAGGCGACCGACGACCAGTGGGCGGCGGCGACGCCCGCGCCGGGATGGACGGTCGCCCATCAGATCGCCCACCTCGCCTGGACCGACGCGGCCGCCCTGCTCGCCGCGACCGATCCCGGCGCCTTCGCCGCCGAGGTCGAGAAGGCCCTCGCCGCGCCGGACCGCTTCGTCGACGACGGGGCCGAGGAGGGCGCGGCACTGCCGCCCGGCGTGCTGCTCGCGCGCTGGCGGGACGGGCGGGAGCGGCTGCACCGGGTGCTCGCCGAGGCGCCGCCGGGTACGCGGTTGCCCTGGTACGGGCCCGCGATGAGCGCCGGGGCGCTCGCCACCGCCCGGCTCATGGAGACCTGGGCGCACGGACAGGACGTGGCCGACGCCCTCGGGGTGGTGCGGGCGCCCACGGCCCGGCTGCGGCACGTGGCCTGGATCGGCCTGCGGGCCCGCGACTACGCGTACCTGGTGCGCGGACTCACCCCGCCCGCCGCGCCCTTCCGTCTCGAACTCGCCGCGCCCGACGGGGTGTCCGGCGACCCCGTGTGGTCGTTCGGGCCCGACGACGCCCCGCAGGCGATCACCGGCCCGGCCCTCGACTTCTGCCTCCTGGTCACCCAGCGCGTGCACCGCGCCGACACCGCCCTCGTCGCGCACGGCCCCGACGCCGACGCGTGGCTGGACATCGCCCAGGCCTTCGCCGGCCCGGCGGGGCCGGGGCGCGCCCCGAAGGGAGCCGGGTCGTGATCCTGCGGATCGGAAACGCCTCCGGCTTCTACGGCGACCGATTCGACGCGGTCCGCGAGATGCTCACCGGCGGCGAGCTCGACGTCCTCACCGGCGACTACCTCGCCGAACTGACCATGCTCATCCTCGGCCGCGACCTCCTGAAGGACCCGTCCGCCGGATACGCGAAGACCTTCCTGCGCCAGATGGAGGAGGGCCTCGGCCTCGCCCACGAGCGCGGGGTGCGGATCGTGGCCAACGCCGGCGGGCTGAACCCGGCCGGTCTCGCCGACGCCCTGCGCGCCCTCGCCGGCCGGCTGGGCGTCCCGGCCCGGATCGCCCACGTCGAGGGCGACCGGCTGCCGCCGCGGCCGGACGTCCTGGCGGCCAACGCCTACCTGGGCGGCGGCGGCATCGCCGCCTGCCTCGCGGCCGGCGCGGATGTCGTCGTCACCGGGCGGGTCACCGACGCCGCGCTCGTCACCGGGCCCGCGCAGTGGTTCTTCGGCTGGGGGCCCGAGGCGTACGACGAACTGGCCGGCGCGGTCGTCGCCGGGCACGTCCTGGAGTGCGGCACCCAGGCCACCGGCGGCAACTACGCCTTCTTCACCGACCACGACCCGGCCGCCCTCCGCCGCCCCGGCTTCCCCCTCGCCGAACTGCACGCCGACGGCAGCGCCGTGATCACCAAGCACCCGGGCACGGGCGGCCTCGTCGACACCGGCACCGTCACCGCGCAGCTCCTCTACGAGACCGCCGGCGCCCGCTACGCCGGGCCCGACGTCACCGCCCGCCTCGACACCGTCCAGCTCACGCAGGAGGGCCCCGACCGGGTCCGGATCGACGGCGTGCGGGGCGAGGCGCCGCCGCCGGCGCTCAAGGCCGGGCTCTGCCGGCTCGGCGGCTTCCGCAACGAGGTCGTCTTCGTGCTCACCGGCCTCGACATCGAGGCCAAAGCGGCCCTGGTGCAGGACCAGATCACCGACGCGCTCGCCAAGGCGGCCCCGCGCGAGGTGCGTTGGGAGCTGGTGCGCACCGACCGGGAGGACGCCGCCACCGAGGAGACGGCCAGCGCCCTGCTCCGGCTGGTCGTGCGCGACCCCGACCCCGAGAAGGCCGGCCGCACCCTGACCGGGGCCGCGATCGAACTCGCCCTCGCGAGCTACCCGGGCTTCCACGTCACCGCCCCGCCCGGCAAGGGCACCCCCTACGGGGTCTTCGAGAGCGCGTACGTGCCCGTCGGCGAGGTCCCGCACACGGCCGTGCTCCCGGACGGGACCCGCCTGCCCGTCCCCGTACCGCCGAGGACCCGGCCCCTGGAACCGGTGCCCGGCCCCGGCCTTCCGCCGCCGCTCCCGCCCGGGCCCGTGCGGCGCGTGCCGCTCGGCCGGATCGCCGGGGCCCGCAGCGGCGACAAGGGCGGCGACGCCAACGTCGGCGTGTGGGTCCGCACGGAGGAGGAGTGGCGCTGGCTCGTGCACGCCCTCACCGCCGACCGCTTCCGGGAACTGCTTCCCGAGACGAAGCGGCTCCCGGTCGAGCGGCACGTGCTGCCCGGGCTCAGGGCGCTGAACTTCACCGTCACCGGACTGCTCGGCGAGGGCGTCGCCTCCCGGGCCCGCTTCGACCCCCAGGCCAAGGCCCTCGGGGAATGGCTGCGCTCCCGCCACCTCGACGTACCGGAGGTACTGCTGTGACCGTCCTCGCCTCCGCCCTCGACACCGGCGGACCCGACTACGCGGCCGCCCGCGAGGCGATGCTGGAGAAGCTGGCGGCGCTCGACGCCGAACACGCCAAGGCGCTCGCCGGCGGCGGCGAGAAGTACACCGAGCGGCACCGGGGGCGCGGCAAGCTGCTCGCCCGCGAGCGGATCGAGCTGCTCGTCGATCCGGACTCGCCGTTCCTCGAACTGTCCCCGCTCGCCGCCTGGGGCAGCGACCACCCGGTCGGCGCCTCGCTGGTCACCGGCATCGGGGTGATCGAGGGCGTCGAGTGCCTGATCACCGCCAACGACCCCACCGTGCGCGGCGGCGCCTCCAACCCCTGGACCCTGAAGAAGGCGCTGCGCGCCAACGAGATCGCGTACGCCAACCGGCTGCCGGTCGTCTCGCTCGTCGAGTCCGGCGGAGCGGACCTCTCCTCCCAGAAGGAGATCTTCATCCCGGGCGGGGCGCTGTTCCGCGACCTCACCCGCCTGTCGGCCGCCGGCATTCCCACGATCGCGGTCGTCTTCGGCAACTCGACGGCCGGCGGCGCCTACGTGCCCGGCATGTCCGACCACACCGTGATGATCAAAGAGCGGTCGAAGGTCTTCCTGGGCGGGCCGCCGCTGGTGAAGATGGCCACGGGGGAGGAGAGCGACGACGAGTCGCTCGGCGGCGCCGAGATGCACGCGCGGACCAGCGGCCTCGCCGACCACTACGCCGTCGACGAGGCCGACGCCCTGCGCCAGGCCCGGCGGATCGTGGCCCGCCTCAACCACCGCAAGGCCCACCCCGATCCCGAGCCGTTCGCGGTCGCACCGCCGAAGTACGACGAGGAGGAGCTCCTCGGCATCGTCCCCGGCGACCTCAAGACCCCCTTCGACCCGCGCGAGGTCATCGCCCGGATCGTCGACGGCTCCGACTTCGACGAGTTCAAGCCGCTGTACGGGTCCTCGCTCACGACGGGCTGGGCGCGCCTGCACGGCTACCCGGTCGGCATCCTCGCCAACGCCCGGGGCGTGCTCTTCTCCGCCGAGTCGCAGAAGGCCGCCCAGTTCATCCAGCTCGCCAACCAGCGGGACATCCCGCTGGTCTTCCTGCACAACACCACCGGCTACATGGTCGGCAGGGAGTACGAGCAGGGCGGCATCATCAAGCACGGCGCCATGATGATCAACGCGGTGTCGAACTCGCGCGTGCCCCACCTGTCGGTCCTCATGGGGGCGAGCTACGGCGCCGGGCACTACGGCATGTGCGGCCGGGCCTACGACCCGCGGTTCCTCTTCGCCTGGCCGAGCGCGAAGTCCGCCGTCATGGGCCCGCAGCAGCTCGCCGGCGTCCTGTCGATCGTCGCCCGCGCCTCGGCGGCGGCCAAGGGGCAGCCGTACGACGAGGAGGCCGACGCCGGTCTGCGCGCCATGGTGGAGGCACAGATCGAGGCGGAGTCGCTGCCCATGTTCCTCTCCGGGCGGCTGTACGACGACGGGGTCATCGACCCGCGCGACACGCGCACCGTCCTCGGGCTGTGCCTGTCCGCGATCCACACGGCACCGGTCGAGGGCGCGCGCGGCGGCTTCGGCGTCTTCAGGATGTGAGGCACTGATGACCGATCGACCGATCTCCACCGTCCTGGTCGCGAACCGGGGCGAGATCGCCTGCCGGGTCTTCCGCACCTGCCGGGACCTCGGCATCGCGACCGTGGCGGTGTACTCCGACCCGGACGCCGGCGCCCTGCACGTACGGGAGGCCGACGCGGCCGTACGGCTGCCCGGGGCGGCGCCCGCGGACACCTATCTGCGCGGCGATCTGGTGGTGGCGGCCGCCCTCGCGGCCGGTGCCGACGCCGTCCACCCCGGCTACGGATTCCTCTCCGAGAACGCGGAGTTCGCGCAGGCGGTGATCGACGCCGGCCTGGTGTGGATCGGGCCGCCGCCCGGGGCGATCGAGGCCATGGCGTCCAAGACCCGGGCCAAGGAACTCATGGGCGTCCGGCCCCTGGCCGACGTCACCGAGGCCGACCTGCCGGTCCTGGTGAAGGCGGCGGCCGGCGGAGGCGGCCGCGGCATGCGCGTCGTGCGCGAACTCTCAGCGCTGTCGGGGGAGTTGGCCGCGGCGTCGGCCGAGGCGGCGAGCGCCTTCGGGGACGGCGAGGTGTTCGTCGAGCCGTACGTGGAGAACGGCCGCCACGTCGAGGTGCAGGTCCTCGCCGACACCCACGGCACCGTGTGGACCCTCGGCACCCGCGACTGCTCCCTCCAGCGCCGCCACCAGAAGGTCATCGAGGAGGCCCCGGCACCCGGCCTGCCCGCCGCGCTCGTCGAGGAGCTGTACGAGCGCTCGGCGACGGCCGCGAAGGCGGTCGGCTACGTCGGTGCGGGCACGGTCGAGTTCCTCGTCGCCGACGGCCGGGCGCACTTCCTGGAGATGAACACCCGCCTCCAGGTCGAGCACCCGGTCACCGAGCAGGTCCACGGCGTCGACCTGGTCGCCCTCCAGATCCAGGTCGCCGAGGGCGCCGCCCTCGACCCCGAGCCCCCGCGGGCGCACGGCCACGCCGTCGAGGCCCGGCTCTACGCGGAGGACCCGGCCGCCGACTGGGCCCCGCAGACCGGAGTGCTGCACGCCCTGGAGTTCCCGGCCGGGCCCGGTGTGCGGGTCGACACCGGCTACGCCTGCGGCGACTCCGTCTCCGTGCACTACGACGCCATGCTCGCCAAGGTCGTCGTCACCGCGCCCACCCGCGCCGCCGCCGTGCGCAAGCTGGCCCAGGTCCTCGACCGCGCCCGGATCCACGGGCCGGTCACCAACCGGGACCTGCTCGTCGCCTCCCTGCGGCACCCCGGCTTCCAGGACCCCGCCCTGCTCGGCACCGGCTTCTACGAGCGCCACCTCGACGAGCTGACCCGCCCCCGGGACGGCGGGGCGCACGCCGCCGTCGCCGCCGCGCTCGCCGCAGCCGCCGCCCGCCGGGGCCGCTTCGGCGGCGGCTGGCGCAACGTCCGCTCCCAGGACGAGACGCGGACCTACGGCCCCCACGAGGTGCGCTACCGGCCCCTGCGCGGCGGCGGCCACGAGGTGACGTCCCCGCCGGGCGTCCGCGTCCTGGCGGCCGCCCCCGACCGCGTACGCCTCGAAGTCGACCGAGTGGCGCGGGACTACGACGTGACCGCGTACCCCGACGGCACCGTCCACGTCGGCCCGCACCGGCTCGCCGTCCGCCCCCGCTTCACCGACCCCCGCGAGCAGACCGCCCCCGGCTCCCTGCTCGCCCCCATGCCCGGCACCGTCGTCCGCGTCGCCGACGGCCTCGCCGTCGGCGACCGGGTCACGGCCGGACAGCCCCTGCTCTGGCTGGAGGCCATGAAGATGGAACACCGGGTCGCCGCGCCCGCCTCCGGCACGCTCACCGCGCTCCACGCCGCCCCCGGCCGCCAGGTCGAGGTCGGTGCCCTGCTCGCCGTCGTACAGCCCGGGGAACGGGCCGACGTACCGACCGAAGCCCAGGAGGAAGCCCCCGCATGAGCACCATCGTGGAATCCCCGGAGCACACCGCCCTCCGCGCCGCCGTCTCCGCCCTCGGCCGGCGCCACGGGCCGGGCTTCGACCGGGCCGCGCTGTGGGCCGAGGCCGGCAAGCTCGGCTACCTCGGCGTGAACCTGCCCGAGGAGTACGGCGGCGGGGGCGGCGGCATGGCCGAGCTGTCCATCGTCCTGGAGGAGGCGGGCGCGGCCGGGGCGCCGCTGCTGATGATGGTCGTCTCGCCCGCGATCTGCGGCACGGTCATCGCCCGCTTCGGCACCGACGCGCAGAAGGCCGCCTGGCTGCCCGGACTCGCCGACGGCACCCGGACCATGGCCTTCGGCATCACCGAGCCCGACGCCGGCTCCAACTCCCACCGCATCACCACCACCGCCACCCGCACCGAGGACGGCTGGGTGCTGAACGGCCGCAAGGTCTTCGTCTCCGGCGTCGACATCGCCGACGCCACCCTGATCGTCGGCCGCACCTCCGACGCCCGCACCGGCACCCTCAAGCCCTGCCTCTTCGTCGTCCCGCGCGACACGCCCGGCTTCGGCCGCCGGCCCATCGAGATGGAACTCGACGCGCACGAGAAGCAGTTCGAACTCACCCTGGACGACGTCCACCTGCCGGCCGACGCACTCGTCGGCGACGAGGACGGCGGCCTGCTCCAGCTCTTCGCGGGCCTCAACCCGGAGCGCATCATGACGGCCGCCTTCGCGATCGGCATGGGCCGCTACGCGCTGGCACAGGCCGTCACGTACGCCAAGGAGCGCCAGGTCTGGAAGACTCCCATCGGCGCCCACCAGGCCATCGCCCACCCGCTCGCCCGGGCCCACATCGAACTCGAACTGGCCCGCCTGATGATGCAGAAGGCCGCCGCGCTGTACGACGCGGGCGACGACGCCGGGGCGGGTGAGGCCGCCAACATGGCGAAGTACGCGGCGGCCGAGGCGTGCGTGAGGGCCGTCGACACCTCCGTCCACACCCTCGGCGGCAACGGCCTCACCCGCGAGTTCGGCCTCGCCCGCCTGATCACGGCGGCCCGGGTGGCCCGGATCGCCCCGGTCAGCCGGGAGATGATCCTGAACTACGTGTCCACCCAGACCCTGGGGCTGCCCAAGTCGTACTGACGCCCGCCGCGCTCCGCTCGCCCACGTGTCCCCCCACACCCGGGGGGGCCGCCCAGGTCGTACTCGGCCCGCCCGCGCTCGCCGGCGGCCTTCTCGGGCAGGGCCGCGACCTCGTCGGTCCACTGCCGGACCCTCGCCGCGAAGCGCACGGGGCCGACCTCGTGACGGGCAGCGTCAGCCCGTCGTCCACGGGCGGAGCTTCTCGGGGTTGAGCACGGCCCAGATGCGGCGGATCCGGTCGTCGGCGATGTCGAAGGCGTAGACCGACACCACGGCCCCGTCCAGCTGCGCCGCCAGGCCGGGCTGGCCGTTGACCGTGCACTCGCGGAGCGTCAGCCGGCCCGGGAGGACCCGTTCCGCGAAGAAGCGGGCGATGCTCTCGGCGCCCTCGATCGGGTGGAGCGTGGCCGTGACGAGCCCGCCGCCGTCCCCGACGGCCGTCGCGTCCGGATCGAGCAGGCCCACCAGGGCGCCGATGTCCCCTGCCTCCCACGCCTGCCGGAACTCCCTTACCACTCGCGCCCGTTGCGCCGTCGGGGAGGCGGGGGGCCGTTGGGCGTCGATGCGGCGGCGGGCGGAGGACGCCAGCTGGCGGCAGGCGGCCGGGGTGCGGCCGACGATGTCGGCCACTTCCGCGAAGGGGTAGCGGAAGACGTCGTGCAGGACGAACGCGACGCGTTCGGCCGGCGTCATCGACTCCAGCACGACGAGGAAGGCCATGCTCACCGACTCGTCGAGGGTGACCCGGTCCGCGGGATCGGCATTGCTGCCGTCGGCCGCGCCGGAGGACCACTCGGCGCCCCCCGGCAGCGGCTCGGGCACCCATGCGCCGACGTAACGCTCCCGTCGCGCACGCGCCGAGCGCAGCACGTCGAGGCAGATCCGCCCGGCGACCTTCGTCAGCCAGGCGCCGGGGGACACCACCGCCTCCCGTTCCCGTGGGGACATCGCGTACCAGCGGGCGTACGTCTCCTGGACGACGTCCTCGGCCTCGGCCAGCGAGCCCAGCATCCGGTAGCCGAGGCTGATCAGCCGGCGCCGCTCGGCGGCGACGGCGTCCGGACCCGGCTCGGCCACGTCCGGACCCGGCTCGGCCACGTCCGGACCCGGCTCGGCCACGTCCGGACCCGGCTCGGCCGCGTCCGGACCCGGCCGGTGCGCGCCGGACCCCGGCGCGGGCGGGATGGTCGTCATGGTCTCGCGGCTCCCTCGGTCGGTACTCCCTCACCTCTCTGACGGATCGGCGCCCCGGAACGTGAGGCGGCGCCCCGGAACGTGAGGCGGCGCACATGAGACGGCGCCCCGCCTCACATCCCCCGGGGCCGTGTCGTCGTACCGGCAGGGAACACCCCACCGAAGGAGCATGCGATGACCACCCACGAATCCGAGATCCGCGCACTGCTGGCGAGCCGCGCCGAGGCCCAGCAGAAGAAGGACATCGACCGGCTCATGTCCTTCTACGCCCCCGACGCCGTCTACTACGACGTCGTCCCCCCGCTGCGCTTCACCGGAACCGACGAGATCCGCCGCAACTTCCTGCGCTGGTTCGACGGATACGTCGGCCCCATCGGCCTGGAGACGCACGACCTCACCCTCGCGGCGGGCCGGGACACCGCGTTCGCGCACATGCTCCATCTGGACTCCGGGGAGCGCAAGGGCGGCCTCCAGGCGTCGATCTGGGTCCGGGAGAGCGTCTGCCTGCGCCGGACGGAGGACGGCACCGGGGCCGGATCCTGGGCCATCACGCACGAGCACGTCTCGATCCCGCTCGACCCGACGACCATGGGCGTCTGGCTCCCGTCCGACAAGGACCAGCCCGCCCCCGCCTGGCCCTGATCCCGCCCGCCGACGGCCTCACCCGATGCGGACCACCCGGGCCCAGTCCGGCGGGCCCTTCGGGGTGTAGTCCGGGTTCTCCTCGTTCACCGGCCGCGCCGGGCCCGGGCGGGAGAACAGCCCGACGACGGTGCGGCACGGCGGGCGGACCGGCCAGGGCGTCTGGCCGTCGGTGAGGACGACGATCACGTCCGGGCGGGGCGGCACGCGCAGGGCGGTCGCGAAACCGGTGCGCAGGTCCGTGCCGCCCCCGCCGAGCAGGGGAATGCCCTCCACCCGGCACAGCGAATGGACCACGCCGGCCGACGCGTCGCAGGGCAGCACCCGCACGAGGTCGCGGCCGCCGCCGACGGCACGGGAGATCGCGGCGACCTCCAGGAGGGCACTGCCGAGCTCGGCGTCGCTGACCGAGCCCGAGGTGTCGATGATCACCGACACCCTGGGCGGTCGCCGGCGCAGACTCGGCAGCACGGTGCCGGGCAGCGCCACCTGGCGGCGCGACGGGCGCCCGAAGCTGTGGTCCTGGGCCGCGCCCGCCCCCGAGGCGGCCGAACGCAGCGCCGCACCGAGCAACTGCCGCCACGGCTGGGGCGGGTGGAACGCCTCCTCGGCCCAGCGCCGCCAGCCGCGCGGCGTGCTGCCCGGGGCGCCGGTGATGCCCTGGGCGACCCGGAACCGGACCGCGTCCTGCTCCTGCTCGCTCAGCCCGTGCGCGCCGTCCGGGCCCAGGTCCCAGTCCCGTTCCAGGCCGTCGGCGCCGCTGCCGCAGTCCAGCCACGCCGCCGCGTCCGGCAGCCACGACCCCAGCCGGAACTGCCGCAGGTAGTCCTCCATCAGGTCGCCCGCCGGCAGCCCCAGCGTCTTCGGCAGGACCACGCCCCCGGGCTGTACGAGGCCGTCGCCGTACACGTCGTCGTTGATCTCGCAGTCCGCGGCGATGTTGATCCGCAGCCGCTCGCCCGCCCTGGTGAGCCCGCGCTCGCGGACCACCCGGTCCCCGCGGCCGTGGTGGTTCCGCAGCAGGTGGGACACCTCGTGCACCCACACGCCGGCCAGCTCCTCGACGGGGGTGCGGGCCACGAAGCCGGGCGAGACGTAGCACCGCCAGTGCCGGTCGACCGCCATCGTCGGCACCCGTCGCGACTCCACGACGTGCAGGGCGAACAGGGCGGTGGCCAGATACGGCCGTACGCGTACGGCGTGGAGGCGCGCGGCGAACAGCTTCTCCCGGTCCAGTCCCGTCACCGTGCCCGTCCCCCCGCCCGTCGCCGCGTCCGCCGAGTCGCCCACCGCGGCGCTCGTGCGACCGCTCATCGGGTCGCTCACCGGCCCGCCCCGGTCCCGGCGCCGCCCGCAGCCGTCGCCCGCGCCACCGAGCGGTCCGTCCGCCGGGACAGCGACACGGCGCCGGCCAGCCGCTCGATCGCGGCCGGGACGTCCCACTCCTCCTGCCGCAGGGCGGCCAGGGTGGTGGCCGGCACGACCACCAGGTCCGGCGCCCCGGTCTCCAGCGCGCGGACGAGCAGTGTCCAGGCGGCGTCCCAACGCGCCCGGTCCGGGCGGGACTTCACCGCCTCCACGACTCCTTCGAGGGCGGCCTGGCGGCGGTCGCCCCGCTCGGGCAGCTCCGCGTTGCGGGGATCGGCGAGCAGCAGCTCCGGGTCGGGCAGGTCCATCCGGTCGAGGCAGGCGAGGAGTTCGAGCCCGGGACCGTCGCCCACCGTGCCCCGGACGAGCAGCGCGAGCACGTCCCGCGAGGAACCGGCGGCGGTGGCGAAGGCGATCAGCGACAGGGCCATGTCCCAGCTGCGGGGCGACGGCCAGGCACCGCCCCGCAGGCTCTCGTTGCCCGGCAGCCGGTGCACGAGCGCGGGCCGGGCCGTGAGGAGCCCGCACACCGCACGGCGGGCCACGTCCACGGCTTCCGGCAGTTTGTCCGGGTCGAGCCGCGGCAGTGTGGCCCGGGGCCAGGTGCCGCCGAGGCCGCGGACCACCACCTCGTGGTCGTGGGTCCACGGGAGGTGCACGAACCGGTTGGCCAGCGGCGCGCTGAGGTCCCAGCCGTCCGCGGCGGAGGCGCGCGGGTTGGCCGCGGACACGATCCGTACTTCGGGCGGCAGCCGCAGCGACCCGATCCGCCGTTCCAGCACGAGACGGAGCAGCGCGGCCTGGACGGCGGGGCCGGCGGTGGACAGCTCGTCCAGGAACAGCAGCCCGCGGCCGGCCCGTACGAGACGTACGGCCCAGTCCGGCGGGGCCAGCGGCACGCCCTGTTCCGCCGGGTCGTCGCCGAGGACGGGCAGGCCGGAGAAGTCCGACGGCTCGTGCACGCTGGCGATCACCGTGGTCAGCGGCAGGTCGAGGGACTCGGCGAGCTGGGTCAGGGCGGCGGTCTTGCCGATGCCCGGCTCGCCCCACAGCAGGACCGGCAGATCCGCGGCCACGGCCAGGGTCAGGGCTTCGAGCTGCGGGTTCGTCCGGGGTTCGGTGGTGGTGTCACGGAGCAGGGCGAGGAGGTCGGCGGCGACGTCGAGACGGCGCGCGGAGGGGGTGGGGCAGGGGGCGGCGGCCGAAGGCGCGGCGGCTGACGGGGCCGGGGCGGACGGGGCGGGAGCAGCGTGCGGGGCAAGGGGCATGAGGGTCACCTGGGGTGTGAGGAGGGAAGAGGAGCGTGAGGAGGCGCCGGCGCGGTCAGTGGCCGGGGCGGTGGGGATGGGCGTAGGCGTGCCGCGGGCGGGGCCGGTGGTCCTTGTGGCGGGTGGGCCCGGGCGCCGCGCGCGGCGGCTCGGCCAGTCCCGCCCGGTACAGCCCGTACGCGATCCGCCGCTCCGCCGCCGCCTGCAGGGCGTCCCGCAGGGCGCCGCCGCGCAGCACCGCGCCGGGCCCGAGCAGACCCTCGACGACGGCCAGGGCCCCGGCGGTGTCGCCGTGGACCAGGCGCTCGCGGACGCCGTCGAGGCACTCGGGGTGCCGGTGCGCCTCGTCGATGGCCCGCAGGCACGGCAGCGGAGGCCCGGACAGGGCGGCCAGGAGTTCCTCCCGCCGGACCTCGGCGGGTCCGTGGTCCAGCGGGGACAGGACGCCGTCGACCAGGCCGATCCGGTGCAGGGACCCACGGCACTCGACGACCCGGGGCCGCCCCGGATCGTGGGGTGCCGGGGCCGGGGCCGGCTCGTCACCCGGTACGAGGGCGTCCGCGACCAGCGGATGCAGCCGGCCGGGCTCGATCGCGTCGGCCCGGAGCAGTTCCAGGTCGGGCGGGATCCAGGTCGCCGCGTCCGGCAACAGGGGCAGAGCGGCGCCGCCCCGGAGCGGTGTGGTGATCCGCAGGCAGGTGCTGTCGCCGGTGCCACGGCCGTCGCCGTCGCGGCCCGGCGGTCCGAGTTCGAGCACGAGGCGCCGGCCTGCGGCCCGTACGGCCACGGCCCCGTGGGACCGGCCCTCGGCCCGGAGCAGGATCCCGGCCTCGGCCGCCCACCGCCCGACGGCGGGGCGCAGCCCGGCGGGCGCGCTGGAGTCGCCGAGGGGCCCGGCCGGTTCCGCCGGGCCGGGCAGCCCGGCGGAGGGTCCGCTCGGCCCCTCGGGACCGGCCTCCGGATCGGACCAGGTGGGGTCGGGGCCGGCGGCCGGTGGGAGGATCGCGCCCGATCTGGTGCGCAGTTCACCGGTCCGGCGCGCGTCCCACAGGTGCCGGTGCAGGTCGAAGCGGAAGCGGCGGCTGGGCCGTGGGTGCGGATGCGGACCCGTCGGCCGGAACGCGGGCGTGCCGTCCCACAGGGCCAGGCTGAGCCGCTGTCCGCCGTCCGCCCAGGCCGGTGCCGTGCGCACCACCAGGTGCACCGCGCCGTACCGGGCGAGGGGGACGGTGAGGCCGGGCCGCAGGAGCCCGTCCGGGGCGATCCGCGGCAGGTGCCAGCGCAGCAGGTCGGGCGCCAGGTGCCGCAGGTCGGAGCGCACCCGGGCGGCGAGTTCCGTGCCCCGGGTCCGGGCCAGTGAGGCGAGGTCGAGGTCGACGTCGAAGCCGGCGGCGGCACACGCGCCGGCCCAGTCACCGGCGAGGCGCCGGGTGGTCGCGGTCTCGATCATGGCGGCCGGCACGGCGAACGCGCGCACCCGCGGCCAGAAGGAGAAGCGGGCATGGGAGGGGCGGGAGGGGGAACGGGATACACCGTTCGCGACGGAGGTCTGAGTGGCCATCAGCACTCACCTTGCGCGGACGGGACCCCCCATCTGGTGAGAGAAAGAGTCGTCATCGCGGCGATCGTAGCCCTCGCCGGCGCACCGTCGCCCGGTAATTTCGCAAACCATGCATGCACGCTTGCTTGTTTCTCCGGCTGCTGCCAAGGTCTCCCCAAGCCGCACCCGCACACGCCATCCTGTCGCCATCATTCACCCACAGTCAGGGGGCTCGCACGCATGGTGTTCGAGAGTGAGTTCGCGGACGTTCCGGTGGTCTCCCTGCCCATCCACGACGCCGTCCTCGGCCGCGCCGCCGCGCTCGGGGACGCCCCGGCCCTGATCGACGGCACCGGCGGAGAGGGCGCGCTCACCCTCTCGTACGGGCAGGTCGACGCCTTCCACCGGCGGGTCGCCGCCGGTCTCGCCGAAGCGGGCGTCCGCAAGGGCGACGTCCTCGCCCTGCACAGCCCCAACACGGTGCTGTTCCCGGTCGCCTTCTACGCCGCCACGCGCGCCGGTGCGGCCGTCACCACCGTCCACCCGCTGGCCACGGCCGAGGAGTTCGCCCGGCAGCTGCGCGACTCCGCCGCCCGCTGGATCGTCACCGTGTCGCCGCTGCTCGCGACCGCCCGCGCCGCCGCCGGACTCGCGGGCGGGATCCGGGAGATCTTCGTCTGCGACCAGCCGCCGGCCGGTCCCGAGGGGGACGGCGTCCGCTCGCTCCAGACCTTCCTGGGCTCGACCGCGCCCGATCCGGTCCCGGACATCGACCCGGCCGCGGACCTCGCCGCCCTCCCGTACTCCTCGGGCACCACCGGGGTCCCCAAGGGCGTGATGCTCACCCACGCCTCCGTCGCCACCAACCTCGCCCAGCTCGAACCGCTGATGCCGATGGGGCCCGGCGACCGGATCCTCGCCGTGCTGCCCTTCTTCCACGTCTACGGCCTGACGGCGCTGATGAACGCCCCGCTGCGGCGCGGCGCCACCGTCGTCGTCCTGCCCCGCTTCGAGCTCGACGGCTTCCTCGCCGCCATCGAGGAGCACCGCATCACCGCCCTGTACGTGGCGCCGCCGATCGTCCTCGCGCTCGCCAAGCACCCGTCGGTCGCCGGCTACGACCTGTCGTCGCTGAAGTACATCGTCTGCTCGGCCGCCCCGCTGGACGCGGCGCTCGCCGAGGCGTGCTCGGCCCGGCTCGGGCTGCCGCCGATCCTCCAGGCGTACGGCATGACCGAACTCTCCCCGGCCACCCACCTCGTGCCGCTCGCCGCCGGGAACCCGCCACCGGGCACCGTGGGCAAGCTGCTGCCGTCCACCGAGATGCGGCTGGTCTCCCTCGACGACCCGGCGAAGGACGCGGCCCCCGGCGAGGAGGGCGAGATCGCCATCCGCGGCCCGCAGGTCATGAAGGGCTACCTCGGCCGGCCCGAGGCCACCGCCGCCATGGTCGACGCCGACGGCTGGCTGCACACCGGTGACGTCGGGCGTGTCGACGAGGACGGCTGGCTGTTCGTCGTCGACCGGGTCAAGGAGCTCATCAAGTACAAGGGCTTCCAGGTCGCCCCGGCCGAGCTGGAGGCCCTGCTCCTGACCCACGGGGGCGTCGCCGACGCGGCCGTCATCGGCGTACGGGACGCCGAGGGCACCGAGGTCCCCAAGGCGTTCGTGGTGCGCCAGCCGGCCGCGGCCGGGCTCACCGCCGAGGACGTCATGGCGTACGTCGCCGAGCGCGTCGCCCCGTACAAGAAGATCCGGCAGGTGGAGTTCATCGACACCGTGCCCCGAGCGGCGTCGGGCAAGATCCTGCGCCGGGAACTGAGGAACCGCGCATGAGCCTCGTCCGTACGGAAACCGACCGCGGGATCACCACCCTGACCCTGGACTCGCCGGCCAACCGCAACGCGCTGTCGGCGCCGCTCGTCACCGAGCTCGCCGAGGCGCTCACCGCCTGCGCCAAGGACCGGGCGGTACGGGCGGTGGTGCTCGCCCACACCGGCACCACGTTCAGCGCCGGCGCCGACCTGAAGGCACCGCCCGGGCCGTACGCCTTCGTCGACCTGCTCCGGCAGATCGTGGAACTGCCCAAACCGGTGGTCGGCCTGGTCTCCGGCCACGCCCGCGCCGGCGGCCTCGGACTGCTCGGGGCCTGCGACGTGGTGCTCGCGGCGGACGGCTCCGACTTCGCCCTCACGGAGGTGCGGATCGGCGTCGCGCCCGCCGTGATCTCGCTGACCCTGCTGCCCAAGCTGGAACCCCGGGCGGCGGCCCGCTACTACCTGACGGGCGAGCGCTTCGGCGTGCCGGAGGCCCGCGCGATGGGTCTGGTCACGGCCGGCGCGGACGAGTTGCCCGCGGTCCTCGACGGGCTGCGCACGGCCTCCCCGCAGGGCCTGCGCGAGGCGAAGCGGCTGGTCACGGCTAGAGTCCTGGCAGCCTTCGAGCGCGACGCGGAGGAGCTGGTCCAGCTGTCCGCCTCGCTGTTCGCCTCGGCCGAGGCACGCGAAGGGATGACGGCCTTCCTCGAACGACGGGACCCAGCATGGCGGATGTGACCGGCCCCCAGGACGGTGCCAGAAACGGCGGCGCCAAGGCCGGCCCGAAGCAGGACAGGAGCCGGGCCACCCGGCAGCGGCTCCTGGAGGCGGCGGTGGCCTGCCTGGCCGAGCACGGCTGGGCGGGCTCCACCGTCGCGGTGGTCGCCGAGCGGGCCGGGGTCTCCCGGGGCGCCGCCCAGCACCACTTCCCGACCCGGGAGGACCTGTTCACGGCGGCCGTCGAGTACGTCGCCGAGGAACGCTCCCAGGCGCTGCGCACCCTGCCCACGCAGGACCGCCGCTCGGTCGTGGCGGCCCTGGTGGACCTCTACACCGGCCCGCTCTTCCGCGCCGCCCTCCACCTGTGGGTGGCCGCCTCGAACGAGGAGCAGCTGCGCCCCCGCGTCACGGAGCTGGAGGCGCGGGTGGGCCGCGAGTCGCACCGCATCGCCGTCGAGCTGCTCGGTGCCGACGAGTCCCGGCCGGGCGTCCGCGAGTCCGTGCAGGGCCTGCTGGACATGGCCCGCGGCCTGGGCCTGGCCACCCTCCTCACCGACGACCGGGCCCGCCGCGAGCGGGTGGTGGCCCAGTGGGCGCGGCTGCTCGACGAGGCGCTGGGCTGAGGGTTCCGCTTCGGGGCGGAGCCCCGGGCCCCGCAGTACGCTGGTCGCATGCCTGCGCTCGTACGTCGCCGCCACGTGGACCTGCTCCGCGTCGCGAGCATGGGGTGTACGGGTCGCCTCTGATCCCGTCGCCCGGCCCTTCTCGTACCTCTTCGCGGACGCACGCCATGAGCCATCCCTCGCCCCACCCGTCGTACCCGTCGTACGCCTCCCAGCTGCCCATCGTCGACCTCGCCGCCGCCCGGCGGGGCCCGCAGGCCCGTCGCCTGCTGCACGCGCAGCTGCATTCCGCCGCCCATGACGTGGGCTTCTTCCAGCTCGTCGGGCACGGCGTCACCGAGGCCGACACGCGGGCGCTCCACCGCGCCATGCGGGCCTTCTTCGCGCTGCCGGAGGCCGAGCGGCTCGCCCTGGACACCACGAACTCGCCGCACTTCCGCGGCTACACCCGCGTCGGCGACGAGCGGACCGGCGGGGCGCGGGACTGGCGGGACCAGCTGGACATCGGGGCCGAGCGGCCCGCGCACGTCCCCGGGCCGGGGGAGCCGCCGTACTGGTGGCTGCAGGGCCCGAACCAGTGGCCCGAGGCCCTGCCGGAGCTGCGGCTCGCCGCGCTGAACTGGATCGAGCGGCTCTCCGGGGTCGCCGAGCGGCTGCTGCACGAGCTGCTCGCCGCGATCGGCGCCCGGCCCGACTTCTACGACGACGTCTTCGGCCCGCACGCCCACCCGCACCTGAAGCTGGTCCGCTACCCGGGCAGCAGCGGCGACGAGGGCGACGACCAGGGCGTCGGCGCGCACAAGGACTACGGGTTCCTGACGCTGCTGCTCCAGGACCAGGTGGGCGGGCTCCAGGTGGAGCGGGAGGACGGGGTCTTCCACGACGTGCCGCCGCTGCCGGGCGCGTTCGTGGTGAACCTGGGCGAGCTGCTCGAGGTGGCGACGAACGGCTACCTCGTCGCGACCAGGCACCGCGTGGTGTCGCCGCCGGGGGCGACGGAACGGTACTCCGTCCCGTTCTTCTACAACCCCCGGCTCGACGCCCGGATCGCCCCGCTGGAGTTCCCGTACGCCGCCGCCGCGCCCGGCGTCACGGCCGACCCGGCGAACCCGCTGTTCGCCGAGTACGGCCGGAACGAGCTGAAGGGAAAGCTCCGCGCCCACCCGCTCGCGGCGGCCCGCCACCACGCGGACCTGCTCGCGGCGGCGGGTCAGCCGGCGATGTCCGCGTAGCCCTCGATCTCGCGCGGGTCGCGCTGGCCGGGGCCCACGTAGCGGGCGGACGGGCGGACCAGGCGGCCGGTGCGCTTCTGCTCCAGGATGTGAGCCGACCAGCCGGCCGTGCGGGCGCACGTGAACATCGAGGTGAACATGTGCGCCGGGACCTCGGCGAAGTCGAGGACGATGGCGGCCCAGAACTCGACGTTCGTGGCCAGGACCCGGTCCGGACGGCGGTTGTGCAGCTCCTCCAGGGCGGCCTTCTCCAGCGCCTCGGCGACCTCGAAGCGGGGCGCCGCGAGCTCCTTGGCCGTACGGCGCAGGACGCGGGCGCGCGGGTCCTCGGCGCGGTAGACGCGGTGGCCGAAGCCCATGAGCCGCTCGCCCTTGTCGAGGGCCTGCTTCACGTAGGCCGTGGCGTCGCCGGTGCGCTCGATCTCCTCGATCATGCCGAGCACGCGGGACGGGGCGCCGCCGTGCAGCGGGCCGGACATGGCGCCGACGGCGCCGGACAGGGCGGCGGCCACGTCGGCGCCGGTGGAGGCGATGACGCGGGCGGTGAAGGTGGAGGCGTTCATGCCGTGCTCGGCGGCCGAGGTCCAGTAGGCGTCGACGGCCTTGACGTGCTTCGGGTCCGGCTCGCCGCGCCAGCGGACCATGAACCGCTCGACGACCGTCTCCGCCTTGTCGATCTCGCTCTGCGGCACCATCGGCAGGCCCTGGCCGCGCGCCGACTGGGCGACGTACGACAGGGCCATGACGGCGGCGCGGGCGAGGTCGTCGCGGGCCTGCTCGGCGGAGATGTCCAGGAGCGGTTTGAGGCCCCAGACCGGCGCGAGCATGGCGAGCGCGGACTGGACGTCGACGCGGATGTCACCGGAGTGCACGGGGATGGGGAAGGGCTCGGCGGCCGGCAGGCCCGGGTTGAAGGCCCCGTCGACGAGCAGGCCCCAGACGTTGCCGAAGGAGACGTGACCGACCAGGTCCTCGATGTCGACCCCGCGATAGCGGAGGGCGCCGCCCTCCTTGTCGGGCTCGGCGATCTCCGTCTCGAACGCGACGACTCCTTCGAGTCCCGGTACGAAGTCAGACATGAGGCGGCTCCTCTGCGCGATGTGGCGTGACGCCGGGGTGATCGGTACGACGATGTGATCGATGATCAATCATCCCAGCGGCCGGTTGGCGGAACGGAACAGTGATCCAGCGGATGAGTCTGTACGGTTCCGATGATGCGGGGAAAGGTGACATCCGGCACAGTGCGCCGTTCCGGCGACGAAGGATTAACGGAACGCGGTGCCGGGCAGACTGGGCGGCTACGGCAGGATGGCCGTGTGACCGACGCTCTCGATGACGCTCTCGACCCCGCCGACATGCGCGAGCAGTACCGCACCGTGGAGCTCGACGTGGCGGATCTCGCACCCGAACCCGTCGAACAGTTCGCGCGCTGGTTCAAGGAGACCGCCGCCAGTCCGGCCATCCACGAGCCGAACGCGATGGTCGTCTCCACCGCCACCCCCGACGGCCGCCCGTCCTCCCGCACCGTGCTGCTCAAGCACTACGACGAGGCCGGATTCGTGTTCTTCACCAACTACCACTCCCGCAAGGGCCGGGAGCTGGAGGCCAACCCGTACGTCTCGCTGCTCTTCCCCTGGCACCCACTGGCCCGCCAGGTCATCGTCACGGGCCGCGCGGCGCGCACCGGACGGGACGAGACGGTGGCGTACTTCCGCACCCGCCCGCACGGCTCCCAGCTGGGCGCCTGGGCGAGCCGGCAGTCCTCGGTGATCGCGTCGCGGGCCGAACTGCTCGCCCGCTACGAGGAACTGGCCGCCCGCTACCCGGAGGGCGAGCAGGTGCCGGTGCCGCCGGAGTGGGGCGGCGTCCGGGTCGTCCCGGAGACCGTGGAGTTCTGGCAGGGGCACGAGAACCGGCTGCACGACCGGCTGCGGTACGTGCGCGAGGGCGACGGCTCCTGGCGGGTCGAGCGGCTGTCCCCCTGAGGGCTTTCCCGCGCGAGGACGCAGACGACCCGTGGGCCTGGGTCCCGTCCGCCTAGGTCCGGACGGGAGCCGGCCGGACTGACCGGCGGCCCACGGGTCGGGTGACTGCGTTGGTGTCGGCAGAGGGCCTGCCGAGGTGCACAAGAGTGCGACGGCAGGCCTTAGCCCGCAGTCACCTCACGAGTCCGAAAAGAAACCATTTTTTCGGATCACCTCCTTTCGCGTGTGTCCCCACCCTAAGAAGCGCTTCTCCCTCGCTCAACTGTTTTTTCCCACGTTCTTTCCGCCCCCCTTCCCGCCGTCACGCTCCGATGCGGCCCCGATGCGGTGCGGATAGCCCGCGCGATACGGCCCCCGATACGGCGCTCCGGTTGGCTCGTGCCAGTTGACCGAGACGACGAGCGGGGGACAGATGGCAACCCTTGGCGAGGAGCGCACACGGGGCACGGTGGTGCAGAAGTTCGGCGGAAGCTCGCTGGCGACCACCGAACACGTGCGCCGGGTGGCCCGCCGGGTCGCCCGGGTCGCCGCCTCCGGCTGCCGCGTCGCCGTCGTGGTCTCCGCGCAGGGCAAGACCACCGACCACCTCATCCGCACCGCCGGGGAGATCAACCCCGACGCCGACGGCCGCGAGCTCGACCAGCTCCTCGCCACCGGCGAGGCGGCCTCCGCGGCCCTCATGGCGATGGCGCTGCAGCGCATCGGCACCCCGGCGACCGCCCTGTCGGGAGCGCAGACCGGCATCCTCGCCTCCGGGCCGCCGGGTTCGGGCGTCATCGTCGCCATCGACACCGAGCGCGCCGAGCGGCTCCTGGACGCCGGCCGGGTCGTCGTCATCGCCGGCTTCCAGGGCGTCGACGCCGACGGCCACATCATCACGCTGGGCCGCGGCGGCTCGGACACCACCGCCGTGGCCGCCGCTGCGGAACTGGGCGCCACCCACTGCGAGATCTACACCGACGTCCCCGGCGTCCTCACCGCCGACCCGCGCCTGGTCCCCACCGCCCGCCTGATGCCCCGGCTCGACATGGACGTCATGGCGGAGATGGCCTTCGCCGGCGCCAAGGTCATGCACTCGCGCGCGGTCGAGCTGGCCGCGCTGTGCGGCCTCGACATCCACGTCGGGCACTCCACGGCCGCCGAGGTCGGCACCCGCATCCACGCGACGGCCCACCCCTTCCCGGCACAACTCTCGGCAGACCCCTCGACAGACCCCTCGACCGGAACGCACGCGACCGGAATCCACGCGACCGACGGAGAGACCATGCTCGAGACCCAGGCCGCCGTCATGGCGGTCGTACACGACCAGGACGCGGCACGGGTCACCGTCCGCACCGCGGGGACGGCGGAGAACCCGGCGCTCACCGTCTTCCGCGCGCTCGGCAGGGAAGCCGTCCCGGCCGACATGACGTCCGTCCACGAGGAGCGCGGCGGCGGCCACACCATCGGCCTGACCGTGCCGCACACCCGCGTCGCGGCGGTGCGCGAGTTCCTGGCCGCGCACGCCGCCGACGGCGCCGACGGACTCACCGTGGACGACACCGTCGCCAAGGTGTCGATCGTCGGCAAGGGCCTGCTCAGCCGCCCCCAGTACGCGGCCCGGATGCTGTCCGCGCTCACCGACCGGGGCATCCCCGCGGGCGCGTTCTCCGCCTCGCAGCTGCGGATCTCGGTGACCGTGCCGCGCACCGAGGTGGGCCGGGCGGTCCGGCTGCTGCACACCGAGTTCGAACTCGACGGCTCGCCGGACGACAGCCCGCTGACCCTCGCCACCCGGACCTGACCCGCGGCCCGTCGCACCCCGACCCGGCCCCGGCCCACCCCCCTGCCCCCTGGGAGAACCGATGACCGACCAGTTGTCCTTCGCCCGCCGCTTACGGCTGCGGCGGCTGTACCGCCACGCACCGGACCGGCTCCTCGTCGTGCCGCTCGACCACTCCGTCACCGACGGCCCCGTGACCGGGGGCAGCCGGGTCGGCGCGCTCGTCGGCGAACTGGCCCGCCACCACGTGGACGCCGTGGTGCTCCACAAGGGCGCGCTGCGGCGCATCGACCCCGAGTGGTTCGCCCACACCTCGCTGATCGTGCACCTGAGCGCCAGCACCGTGCACGCCCCCGACCCGAACGCCAAGTACCTGGTCGCGGGCGTCGAGGAGGCCCTGCGGCTCGGCGCCGACGCGGTCAGCGTCCACGTCAACCTCGGCGCCGACGAGGAGCGCGAGCAGGTCGCCGACCTGGCGGCGGTGGGCGACGCCTGCGACCGCTGGAACGTTCCGCTGCTGGCGATGATGTACCCGCGCGGCCCGAAGATCGACAACCCGCGCGACCCCGCGCTGGTCGCCCACGCCATCCAGCTCGCCGCCGACCTGGGCGCCGACATCGTCAAGAGCCCGTACGTCGGCTCCGTGGCCGCGATGCGGGACGTCACCGCCACCGCCGCCGTCCCGGTCATCGTCACCGGCGGCCCCCGCAACGACGACGAGGCCGCCACCCTCGCGTACGTCGAGGAGGCCCTGAGCGGCGGCGCCGCCGGCATCGCCATGGGCCGCAACGTCTTCCAGGCCCCGAACCCCGGTGCCCTCACCGACAAGCTTTCCGACCTCGTGCACGGACGGCGCACCGCCGACTCCGCCGCCGCGGCCCGCTAGAGAATCCGACAGATCAGGAGAGTTCCGTGAAGATCAGCTGGCTCGACATCCGTTCGCTCGGCGAGGCCCGCGAGGCGATCCTCCAGGAGGCGCTGCACCACCGTGTGGAGGCCGTCGTCGCCGACGAGGTGGAGCAGCTCAAGGACCTGCCGCCGACCATCACCAAGGTCCTGTTCCCGCAGGGCAAGCCGCTGCCGGAGGACTTCGGCGACGCGACCGTCGTCATCGTCGACCCCGACAAGCACGGCGTGACGCCTGCCGAACTCGCCCTGAAGCACCCGGAGGTGGAGGTCGGCCGGTTCGTCGAGATCGTCGACGCCCCGACCCTGGAGGACGCCTGCGAGTCGGCGCGCACCGAGAAGTGGAGCGTGCTGCTGTTCCGCGACCCCACCAAGATCCCGCTGGAGATCGTCATCGCGGCCGCGGCGCGCGCCACCGGCTCGCTCATCACCGTGGCGCAGGACGTCGAGGAGGCCGAGATCATCTTCGGTGTCCTGGAGCACGGCTCGGACGGCGTCATGATGGCCCCGGCGAAGGTCGGCGACACCGCCGCCCTCAAGCGGGCCGCCGAGGCCGACGTCCCGAACCTCAACCTGACCGAGCTGCGGATCGTGGAGACCACCCACATCGGCATGGGCGAGCGCGCCTGCGTCGACACCTGCACCCACTTCCGCGAGGACGAGGGCATCCTGGTCGGCTCGCACTCCAAGGGCATGATCCTGTGCGTCAGCGAGACCCACCCGCTGCCGTACATGCCGACCCGCCCGTTCCGCGTCAACGCCGGCGCCATCCACTCGTACACGCTGGGCAAGGACGAGCGCACCAACTACCTGAGCGAGCTCAAGGCCGGCAGCAAGGTCACCGCGGTGGACGTGAAGGGCAACACGCGCCTGGTCACCGTCGGCCGGGTCAAGATCGAGTCCCGTCCGCTGATCTCCATCGACGCCGAGGCCCCCAACGGGCAGCGGGTGAACCTGATCCTCCAGGACGACTGGCACGTGCGGGTCCTCGGTCCCAACGGCGTCGTCCTCAACAGCACCGAGCTGAAGCCGGGTGACATCGTCCTCGGCTACCTGCCCAGCGAGGACCGTCACGTCGGCTACCCGATCGACGAGTTCTGCCTGGAGAAGTAGGTCCTCTCCGCTGTGCCCCCGGCCGTGCCACCCGCCCCTCGGGTGGCACGGCCGGGGCGGTTCAGGCGGTACGCGCTCCCCGCCCGGCCTCCGGAACGCCGTCCGGCACCTCCTGCCGCACCGGCCCGCGCCGCACCACCCGGCTCAGCACCACCGCCACGGCGCCCAGCACACCGGCCGCCGCGAACACCGGGAAGCCCCAGGTGCCGTGGCCGTGGGAGAGGAGATAGCCGCCCAGCCAGGGGGACAGCACGGCCCCGAGCCGGCCCACCCCGGCCACCCAGCCGAGGCCCGGGGCCCGCAGCGCCGCCGGGTAGAAGCCGCCGGCCACCGCGTACACCATCGTCGAGGCGCTGTAGAGCCAGATCCCGGTGACGGTGACGAGGACGTACGTGACGGGCACCGGCATCCGCACCGAGAGCAGCAGCAGCGACACCGAGGTCAGCGCGAACCAGGTCCCGGCCACCGGCACGGCGCCGAACCGGGAGGCGACCCAGCCGGCGAGCAGCATCCCGGCGATGCCGCCCGCGTTGACGGCCATCAGGAAGCCGACGGAGGAGCCGAGTCCGTACCCGGAGGCCCGCATCAGCTGCGGGAGCCAGGTGCTCAGCCCGTACACGAGCATCAGTCCGCAGGACGAGGCCAGCCACAGCAGCAGCGTCGCGGCGCGGTGCTCGCGCCCGACGAGCGCGGCCACGGCCCGCAGCCGGCCACCGGACCCCGCGGAAGCCGCGCCGCCCGGACCGGCCGCCGGGTCGGGCAGGCCGTAGGCGAGGGCGGTCTCGGCCGCCTTCCCCCGCCGTCCCCGGGCCCAGAGCACGGCGGGCGACTCGGGCAGGAAGCGCAGCAGCAGCGGTACGGCGACGACGGCGGGCAGCACGCCGGCGGCGAAGGCCCAGCGCCAGCCGTGGCCCGGCGCCAGCCACAGGCCCACGCCCGTCGCGGTCATCCCGCCCGCGTGGTAGGCCGACATGAGGATGCCGGTGGCCAGCGGCACCCGGGCCGCGGGCGTGAACTCGGCGACGACGGCCAGGCAGACGGGGATCAGGCCGCCCAGGCCGATGCCGGTGAGGAACCGCCCGGCGCCGAAGACGCCGACCGAACCGGCCACCGCGCACACGCCGGAGCCGGCGGAGAAGGCGAGGACGCAGCCGACCAGGACCGGGCGGCGGCCCAGGCCGTCGGTGAGGCTGCCGCAGCCGAGGGCGCCGAGCAGCATGCCGAGGGTGGTCCAGCTGCCGATGGTGCCGGCGGTCTGCGCGTCGAGGCCGAACGAGGCGTCGTCCAGCATGTACGGCAGCCCGGCGCCGTACACCATGACGTCGAAGCCGTCGAAGAAGACCGCCGCCCAGCACAGGGCGAGGACGAGGACGGATCGGGAGCGCACGAGTACCTCCGAGACGGGGGAGAACGGGAGGGAGGGGCACGGACACGAAGGCGCCGGACCGCGGACCTCCTCGGAGGTCCGCGGTCCGGCGCCCGGCGGGTGCTACTTGTCGTAGCGGTACCACTTGGTGTGGTCGATCAGGTCCCGTGGCGTCATCGTGTGCCACGGCCCCAGCGGCGTGTTGATGTCCGGCACGTCCGTCGTCGGCTCCAGCGGCAGGTAGTGCGGCACCTCCGGGTTCCGCTTCTGCCACAGCGCCCAACAGCGGTCGATCATGCAGTGGTTGAGGAAGAACACCGGGTCGTTGGGCGAGCCGATGTACATCATGTGGCCGCCGACCCACACGTGCCCGGCCGCGTGCAGCTTGCCCGCGGCCTCCTCCCAGGCGAACTTGGTGTAGCCCTCCAGGTGGTTGCGGAAGCTCGCGTACGGCGGCTCGCTGCCGGAGGTGTGGTTGAACGGCGCCGAGTCGTACACCTTCAGGGCGAGGGTGTCGTCCAGCTCCTTCGGCGTGGGCAGCTTGTCGGTCAGCGTGCCCATGTCCCGGACCAGGTAGTCGCGGTCGTCGTGGGTGTAGTTGCCGTTCAGGGCCGGGTGCTCGTCGCCCACGGGGACGACGCTGATGTTGAGGACCCAGCCGTTGTCACGGGCGAACGGCCCGGTCATCACCCGGCGGTCGCCGGGGCGCCCGTTGCCGCCCATGAAGTCGTCGTCCCACAGCGGGGAGTCCTCGCCGTGGTCGACGGTCCAGTCCCAGTACGGCAGGGTGACCCGCGGGTCGACCTTCTGCAGCTCCCGTTCGAAGCGCAGCAGGTACTGGCGGTGCCAGGGCAGGAAGCCGGGGTTGATGTGACCGAGCCGCTTGCCGGTCACCTTGTCCAGGTAGTCCTGCGAGTTGATGCGTATGTGCAGGTCGACGAAGCGGTCGTAGATCCCTCTCCGCTTGATCTCCTTGACGGCGTGGATGAATCTGCGCTTCTCCTCGCGGGTCATGTCGAGGTGGTTCTTGCGTACGTGCACCATGGCGGGGCTCCCTCTCGGACGGGCGGGTCAGGCGGTCGTCGTGGCGTCCATGACGTGGGCGCCGTGGACGTTCGGGAGCAGCTGCGCGCCGCGGAGCTCCTCGACGGCGCGGCGGGCGGCGACCAGCGGGGTGGGCGCCATCTCGTAGTGGCACAGGGAGCTGAGGTAGGCGTCCTCGGCGAACTTCATGAGGTGCAGCGGACGCCCGTCGATGAACACGCCGCCGCCGGCCGCGGCGGACGCGACCCGGATGGTGCGGCCCTGGTACGTCTCGGTGTAGTCGCCGTCGGCCGCGGGAGCGGCACCGGCAGCGGCGTCCTCGGCGCCGACGGCTCCGGTGGCGAACGGGACCGCGGCGGCGGAGGCGGCGAGGGCCGCGCCGGCGGTCAGCTTGACCATGTCGCGTCGCTTGATGGACACGGTGGCTTCCTTCCTGGGGGTACGGGGGGAGGGGTCAGGCGGCGGCCACGACGCCCTTGGGCTCCAGCAGGAACTGGGTGTAGTTGTCGTCGTGCGGGATGCCGGGGACCGCCGTCCACGGCAGCACCGTCCCGCGCGTGACCTTGCGGACGCTCGGCTCGCGCACGGCCGCGTCGAGGAGTTCCTCGTCGTCCGTGAGCAGGTTCAGGACCAGCGACTCGCGCAGCGGGGCGACCCCGTCGGCGGTCGTCCAGGGGGCGACGACCACGAACGGGAAGGGCAGTTCGGTGCCGACCGCCGGGTGGTCGACCCGGTCCACGGACAGCACCAGCGGGCGCGGCAGCAGCGAGCCGTCGGCCAGCTCGACCACGGTCCCGGCCGAGGCCGGGTCGAAGCGTGCGCTGTGGTCGGTCACCCCGGCGGCCGTGCGCAGCTCGTCCACCTGGCGGCGGATCCGCTCGGCCCGCTCGCGGTCGGCGACCAGGAGGGTCGCCCCGGCCGTGGTGGCGGGCACGCTCGGCAGCGCGGCGAGCCGGCGGGCGAGCGCGTCGGCGACCTGGTGGACCGGACGGGTGGTGAGCACCGCCGACAGGTTGGTGCAGCGGGTGCCGCCGTCGAAGGAGGCGGACAGCGCCAGGTGCCCGATGACGGCGTCGTCCGGCTCGGCGTCGAGCAGGGCCTTGGTGCGGCCGGGTCCGCGCACGGCGACGGACTCGTCGCCCTGCCAGCGCCGTACGGCACTGTCGCCGCCGTACACGATGCCGCGGTCGGCCTCCTTGAGCAGGAACTCGCCGGTCTGGTGCGAGGCGGGCAGGAACGCCAGCTTGTGCGCCGGCAGACCGGCGGCCAGCAGCGCGCGGGCCAGCCGCAGCGGCGTGAAGGGGTCGCGGCTGCCGGGCTTCACGGCGACGCTGTAGCCGTGGAAGAGGGCCTGCGCCCAGGTGACGCTGGGGGTGGGGTGGTTGCTGGCCATGACGGCGGCGAAGACCCGGCCGCGCGGCACCCAGCGGGTGGTGAAGCCGGAGCCGGAGTGGGGGCCCCGCCGTGTCCCGGCGGCCGGGCCGAAGCGGGTGCCGGGCAGTTCGGCGGCGGTCGTCTCGGACAGTTCGCGCAGCTCGTCGACGAGGTCGCGGACGGACTGGGCGACGGCGGCGGCGGTGAGCCCGGTGGCGTACGAGACGCGGGCCGCGTACTCCTCGGGCGACTCGCCCTCCAGGACGGCGTGCTCGAAGAGCTCCGCCGCCTTGTCGACGACGTCCTGGCCCACCGGGCGGCCGTCGGCGTGGGCGCGCAGCTCGCGCAGCGCCGCCAGCGCCATGAGCCGGGGGGCGGTGCCGACGTCGGCGAGGTCGCCGCCGCGGACGTCGGGCAGCCGGGTGCGGTCGGAGCTGGTGACGGTGCGGCCGCAGACCAGCGGGTCGACGGTGACCAGACGGTCGCCGGCCATCAGTAGACCCCCTCGATGACGCGGACGTCGTCGATGGCCCGGTAGGTCTGGACGTCGGCGAGGCCGTCCACGGGCGAGCCGGGGCGCGGGGCGATCCGTATCGCGCTGTCCCGCTCCAGGATGTTGGGCAGGAACATCTCCTCGGCGACCAGGTGCAGCCGGACCCGGCCGCGCTCCCCGTACGCCACCGGCCGGCCCTCGTCGTCGACGAGTTCGAGTCGGGTGGTGGCCGGGTACGGCTCGAAGACGCAGGGGTGGCTGTCGCCGGGGACGGCCGGGCGCTGCGGGGCGACGCCCATGAGGCTGTTGCCGTAGACGCCGACGACGGCGGCGTCCGGGAAGAACTCCTGGTCCAGCATGCGCAGGTTCTCGGCGCTGATGGAGGTGCCGGCCCAGATGACCGCCTCGACCTGGGAGCGCACCAGCTCGTAGAGGCGGGGGCGGGCGCAGATGGCCTCGAGGAGCGGCGGGGTGGAGCTGAGGACGGCGGCCTTCTGGGTGGTGAGGATGGTCTCGGCCTGGTCCAGCAGGTGCTGGACGTAGGCGTCGGCCTCGTCCTCGCGGCCGTCGGCGAGGAGACGTTTCACCCAGCGCGGGTCGAGGTCCACGGTGTGGAAGAGCGCGCCGGACAGGGCGGCGTAGCGGGACACGTCGTAGCCGATGACGTGCGGGCCGCTGGGGCCGAGGTGGAGCCAGTCGCCCCGGGCCGGCACTCCGCTCTCGAGGAGCCGCTCGCGGGCCCAGACGAGGAGTTCGGCGCGGGCGGCGCTGTCGACGATCCGCTTGGGGGAGCCGGTGGTGCCGCCGGAGTCGTACACCCGGAAGACCCGGTCCTTCAGGCCCCGCGGGATGAGGTCACCGACGGGCACGGTGCGCAGTTCGGCGCTGACGTCGGGGAAACGGGTGAGGTCGGCGAGTCCGCCGATGTCGGTGAGGGGGTCGAAGCCGAGGCTGTCGCGCTTGGCGAGCCAGAAGGGGGAGCCGGTGTCCGCACCGAAGTGCCAGGCCATCGACTTCCGTATGTGAAGGTCGAATTCCGTGTCGGTCATGGCGAGTACTGGTCTCCTTCAACGCGAAGAGGCGCCGACGGTGTTCATCCTTCGGTCGGCGCCTATCGCGGCTGTATTGGTGTTGTTTCGTGGGTCCGGGGTGACCCGGCGGGCCGGGTCGGGGGCGTTGCCCGGCCCGCCGGGTCAGTTCTTGGGGCCGCCCGTGGAGCGCAGGGTGAGCGCGGTGACGGCCGCGAGCAGCGGGAAGACCGCGACGACGGCGAGCACCCCGGTCATGGACATCGACTTGACGAGCGCGCCGGCGGTCGCGCTGCCGACGCCGCCGCCGACGAAGAAGGTGAGGTTGAGCAGGCCCATCGCGCCGCCGCGCAGGGCGGGTTCGACATGGGCGGACATCAGGGCGGTGGTGATGACCTGGGTGACGGCGAACGCGGCGAAGCCGAGCGAGGCGCCGATCAGGAGCGGCGTGGGGTTGGTGACCGCCGCCGACAGGGCGAGGACGGCCGCCATGGCGAGGGCGATGACGCTGAGCATCACCGACCCGGCGCTGCCGCCCGCGAATTTGCCGGCGAACCGGGACAGGACGGCGCCGACGACCGCGCCCGGCAGCAGCCAGGCGCCGACGGCCAGGACGCTCCAGCCGTGGCCGCCGACGAGGATCTGCGGCACCAGGTACATGGCGGCGAACAGGCCCGCGTAGGCGCCGACGCCGGTGAGCGAGGCGCGCAGGAACACCCGGTCGGCGACGAGCCGGCGCGGCACGAACGCGCCCTCGGTGGCGCGCACCCGCTGGATCAGACCGCCCAGGGACACCACGAGCGCGGCGGCGAGGGCGATGACGACACCGGCGGACAGGCCGAGCGCGTACGACTGGATGAGCAGCAGGAACGACATGGCGGCGACGGTCAGCAGGACGGCCCCGGGCAGGTCGAGCTTGCGGCCGCTGCCGGCCCGGGCCGCGGCGGCGCGCAGGCACAGGGGCACGGCGAGCAGCGACAGGGCGGGCAGGACGAGCGCGATCCGCCAGGTCATCCACTGGGTGAAGACGCCGCCGGCGAGGGTGGCGCTCGCGGAGAACACGGCCATGGTGGCGCCGAATCCGCCGAGCACCTTGGGCCGGTCGGCCGGTGGCGCGGCCGCCGACAGCGCCAGGGCGCCGGAGGTCATGGCGCCGGATCCGGTGGCGAGCACGAAGCGGCCGGCGACGAGGACGCCGATGTTCGGGGCGAGCAGACAGACGACGGTGCCGACGGCGAGCACGATCGAGCCGACGAGCAGCGAGGTGCGCACCCCCCGGGAGTCGGCGAGCCGGCCGAACAGGGCGGTGCCGACGCCGAGGGCGAGGGCGTGGGCGGTGAGCACCCAGGCGGCGGTGGCGGGGGTGGCGCCGAGGGCCTTGGCGACGTCGGGCAGGGCGACGCCGGCGGCGGTGACGCCGAAGACGGCGGGCCCGAAGAGGGCGCCGTAGCGGAGTCCGGCGGAGCGGGCGCTGAGGACGGCAGCCGGCTGTCCGGGGGCGGTGGACAGGGCCTGGTCGGTGGTCATGGGGCTCCTCCTACGGAGGCGAGCGGGGTGGCGTGGTCGGTGGTCGGATCGGTCGGCGTGGTGGGCGTGGTCGGGTCGGTCGGCGTGGTCGGGTCGGTCGGCGTGGCGGCGTTCGGCCTTGGCTGTGCGGCGTGGTCGGCGTCCGGTGCCCTGCGGGGAGGGGCCGGGCCGGGCCCGTTCGGGGGATGCGGGCCCGGCCCGGCCGGCGGTCCCGGACAGCCGTCGGGAGCGCCCTGGGCAGATCGGGCGGCTCCGGGCAGGCCCGGGAGGTCGGAGGTGGTTCCGGGTGTTCCGGGTGTTCCGGGTGGTCGGGTCGGGGGCGGGGCGCGGTCCGCCCGGGGCGGGCGCGCGGGACGGCGGGCGGGTAGTGCGCCCGGCTCGGGTCAGTGGGCGTCGGGAACCAGCGCGTGCCCGAGGCGGAACACGTTGTGCGGGTCGTAGTGCCGCTTCACCCGCAGCAGCCGCGCGAGGGTCTCCTCGTCGAAGCAGTCGGCGGCCAGGTCCGCGGTGTCCGCGCCCGCCAGGAAGTTGAGGTAGCGGCGGCCGGTGGACCAGCGGGCGAGCCGCCCCAGGACGACGTCGGGCGAGCCCGGCAGCGACAGCGTGGACAGGGTGAACGCCCCGTCCCGGCCGACCGCCCCCGGCACGGACGGCTGCCGCGACAGCGCCCCGCCCAGGTGCCGGAGCTCCACCATCGGGTCGGTGCAGGCCGTGCCGGGACCCGCGGCGGCGAGCAGCTCGGCCAGGGCGTCAGCGTCGAACTCCCGCAGCACCGTGTTGCGTTCGTGGTACGGCAGCGGCTCGGTCGGGTCCTGGTGGATCTCGGCGACGTCGCTGTACGGCATCTCGGCGACCGTGTCGGCGAGCAGCGTGCCCGCCTCCCGCAGCGGACGCAGGTGCCGTGCGCCCTCCTCCTCGTCGCCGGTGAACGCGATCCGGATGTGGACGGCGAGCTCGCCGGCCGGGTGGCCGGGCACCTGGTGCAGGCCGGGCAGCCGGAGCAGGGCCACGGAGGAGGTCAGGGTCTCGGGCACGGTCGCGGTCCATTCCCGCCAGGCGTCGAGCACGGCCGGGGCCTCGGCGCCGGGGAAGTAGAGCCCGCCGCCGTACAGCCGGGCGACCGGCATCACGCGGAACTCCAGGGCGGTGACGATGCCGAAGTTCCCCTTGCCGCCGCGCAGCGCCCAGAAGAGGTCGGGGTGGGAGTCGGGGGTGACGGTGAGGTGTTCCCCGTCGGCGGTGACGAGGTGGACGCGCGTGACGTGGTCGGCCGCGTAGCCGTACAGCCGGCCGAGCGGTCCGAGACCGCCGCCGAGGGTGTAGCCGACGACACCGACCAGGTGCGAGGAGCCGTTGAGGGGCGCCAGGCCGTGGTAGGCGGCAGTGGCGATGACCTGGTGCCACTGGGCGCCGGCCTCGACCCGGGCGATCCGGGCGATCGGGTCGACGGCGACCGCGTTCATCCGGTGCGTGGTGACCAGGACGGCGTGCTCGGCCGGGGCGGCGATGCCGTGGCCGGTGGCCTGGACGCCGACGGGCAGCCCGAGTTCGCCGGCGAGGCGGACGGCGGCGGCGACGTCCTCGGCGGTGACCGCGCCCACCACGATCGCCGGGCGGTGCCGGCCGATCCGGTTGAATCCGTCGAGCTCGGCCTCGTACCCGGGGTCGTCCGGAAGGAAGACCTCGCCCTTCACACCGGAGACGAGCCGGTCCACGGCACTGTCCGGGATGACGGAGTACTGAGGCTGGCGAGCCATGGACGGCCCCTCTCTTCTGCGTGCGGCGCTACGGCCCGTGAGTGCCGTGCCTGGGAACGCCCCCGAGTCTTTCCGTACGGCGCGGGGCGCTCCATCCCCTGCACAGGAGGGACTCCGCCCCGGCCTCCCCCCTCAGCTGAGGGGGAAGACCGGTCAGTGGCGGGTGGGCGCGGCGGCGGCCGGCTGTCCGAAGAGCAGGGTCTGGTCGGTGTACGGCTGCCGGTCGGCGTGCTGGTGGGCGTGGTCGGTGGCGCCGAGGATCAGGCTCTCGATCGACTGGAGCCGTTCGCCGGGCACGATGCCGAGCTCGTCGCGGAAACGGCGGTGGGTGTCGCGGAACAGCGCGAGGGCGTCCGCCGTCCGACCCGAGCGGTAGAGGGCGATCATCAACTGCGCGATGAGCGTCTCGCGGAACGGGTGCTCGGAGACGTGGTGGGTGAGTTCGCCGAGGACCCTGCGGTGGTAGCCGAGCCGGAGCTCCAGCTCGTAGCAGTCCTCCAGGGCGGAGTGGTAGTCCTCGTGGTACTTCAGGGCGACGGTGTCCAGGAGCGGACTGCCGAGCCCTTCGCCGAGAGGCCCCCGCCACAGGGCGAGGGCCTCTCGGTAGAGCGACGCCAGTTCCAGGTCGGGACGGTTCGCCGCCCCGCCTCTGGCGCGGGATATGAGCTGTCCGAAGCGGTGCAGGTCGATGGCCGCCTCCGGGGCGCGCAGCCGGTAGCCGGTCTTGTGGGTCTCGATGGTCGCGGGGACGTCGCCGGCCGCGAACTGGCGGCGCAGCGAGGACACGCAGATGCGGATCTGACTTCGGGCCGTCGCGGGTGGCGAATCGCCCCAGATCGCACGGATCAGCCGGTCGACGGCCACCACCCGGTTGCCCTCCAGTAACAGCATGGTCAACAAAATGCGCTGACGGTTTCCGCTGAGCTTCACCTCACCGTGCGGACCGTGCACGACAAGGGCGCCGAGGGCGAGAAAAGCCGGTTCTCTGGTCATGGATCTTCCCCCAAGATCGGATTGCCGGTGAATTGGTCGATGCGGCGGTTCCGGCGCTCACCAGCTGGGGAGCAACTTTATTGCCCAGCCTTCCGGAGTGGCCAGTCGGTGGCTGATTTCCCTACCCAGAGATGTCAATTCGTCGAGAACCCCCGCCCGGTCGAGCCGCCCCGCGTCGAGGGCGCGCAGACCGGACCGGTCGACGAGCTCGATCACCCGAATCTTGGCCGGATCGTCGTCGGCGGCCACGAACACGTCGACGGGATGACCGTCGATCAGCCCCCGGTAGATCGACTCGGCGTCCCCGGCGGCGCAGGCCCGCACCCAGCGGGCACCCGGCACGGCGGCCATCAGTTCGCGCATCTGCGTGCCGCGCGGTTCGGCACGGGGGACGGTCACCTCGACGAGCACCTTTCCGGTCAGCGTACGGCGGTGACGACGCAGGAACTCCAGGGAATCGGCCCGGTCGAGGGCGAGGATCACCAGGCCCGGCCGGAGCGCGGCGCGGGGCGTCACGGCCTCCACGACCCCCGGGGTTCCGGCCACCGCCTCCCGGGCCACCCGGTGCGCCCGGCCGGCGGCGTGGCCGGCGCCGCGGTCGGCGAGGAGGACGACCGCTCCGGCGAGCGCCGCCCGGCGTGCCATCGCCCTGCCCATCGCACCCGCGCCGATGATGCCCACTCGCATACGCGTTTCCCACCGTCTGCCGGAAAGTGCCGTCCGAAAAGTTTGGGAATTCTCCCGTGCGCCGCGCACTGTTTCATCCCCGCATTCGAGGGGGTTGTGGCGACCGGGCGCCGTTCTTCAAATGGTTGACGCGACGGCCGGCTCGGGTGACCGGTTCCTCCACCCCTTTTTTTCGTACCCCTCAAGTGAGGGGTTGGCGCTCCGCCGTCCAACTGTCAGGATCAAGGGGTGACCAGTGACCGTGTTTCCCGAATCGAGATCGGCCGTGCCGAACTGCTCGCGCGGGCCGCGAAGAGCGGCGACGCGCTCGGCATGTTCGCCGAGGTGTCGCACCACGTGCGCCGGCTCATCCCGTACGACGCCGCCGTCTGGCGCGTCACGGACCCGGAGACCGGGATGATGGCCGCCCCCATCCGCGCCGAGAACCTCGACGAGCACGGCTGCGCCGTCTACTGGGAGACCGAGCTCTTCACCGAGAACGTCAACCTCTTCCGCGACCTGGCCCAGGCCAGGGTGCCCGTCGCCGGACTGCGCGAGGCCACCGGAGACCTGCCGGCCCGCAGCAGCCTCTACCACTCCTTCATGAAACCCCGTGGCCTGAGGGACGAGTTACGGGCCGTGCTGCGCGTCGGCGGCCGCCCGCACGGTCACATCAGCCTCTTCCGCGCGCAGGGCCGGCCCGCGTTCGGCGCCGCCGAGACCCGGCTGATCGAGGGCCTGGTCACCCCGCTCGCCCGCCGGCTGCGCTCCTTCGCCGGCACCGCCCCCCAGCCCCTGCCCGACGGCCGGCACGGGCCGGGCCTGCTGCTCTTCGACGCCTCCGGCGCCCTGCTGTCCGCCAACGACGACGCCCGTGCCCATCTCGCCGACCTGCCCGAGGGCCCCGCCGTCACCACCGCGGGACTCCGCGTGCCCGCCTGGGTGCAGGCCACCGCGCTCAAGGCCCGCGCCATCTCCCAGGACCGCGACCGCGGCCACGCCCGCGTCCGGGTGCGCACCCGCAGCGGCCACTGGCTGGTGTGCCACGCCTCGTGCCTGCGCGAGGCGGACGGCGGCCTCGGCCCGTCGGCCGTGGTGATCGAGCCGGCGAAGACCTCCGAGATCGTGCCGCTGATCGTGGACGCCTTCGAACTGACCGACCGGGAGACCGAGGTGACCCAGTGCATCGCGCGCGGGCTGCCCACCGGGAAGATCGCCGAGCAGCTCCACCTGTCGCCGCACACCGTCCGCGACTACATCAAGGGCATCTTCGAGAAGGTCGGCGTCTCCAGCCGGGGCGAGCTGGTGGGCAGGCTGTTCACCGAGTACTACGCGCCGTTCGCGGAGCGGGGCATCGTCCGCGTCCACGACTGAGGACCGGGGCCGGGCCGGCGCCGCCGCGTCACCTCCGCTTCGGCGCGCGTCCCCCTCGTGTCCACCGCGTATCGGTTTCGCCGAAAGGGCTGTGTCCTGGGTCACGTTCCAGTTGAATGAGGCCCGGGGGGTGCCCGCATGAGTGGTTCTGCGAGTGACACGGCCGACACGGCGAGGGTTCCCGGGGTGCCCGGGGCGGATCTGCTCGCCGCCCTGCTGGACGGCATGGACGCGGCGCTCTGCGCGCTCGACGCGTCCGGGACCGTCACCCACTGGAACCGGGAGGCCGAACGGATCCTCGGCTGGAGCGCGCGCGAGGCCGTCGGACGGCGCGGCTTCGACGGCTGGGCGGCCCGCAGCGCCGACGCCGAGGAGATCCTGGAGCGGTTGCTGCGCGCGATGACCGCGCCCGGCCGCCGGGTCCACGAGTTCGCGCTGCTGCGCAAGGACGGCGGACGGGTCCTCGTCCGCACGCAGACCGCGGGCGTGCGCGGTGCCGACGGGCAACCGGCCGGGGTGTACTGCGCGTTCAGCGAGGTGCACGTCCAGATCGACCTGGAACGGTCCCTCGGACTGAGCGAGGCGCTGCTCGCGGACGCCGCCTGGGGCGTCGTCGTCGTCGACGTCGACCTGCGCCCCGCCGTCGTCAACGGCTACGCCGCCCGCGCCCTCGGCGCCTCCCGCGGCTCCCTGCTCGGCCGCCCCCTCGGCGAACTCGTCACCCAGGGCGTGGAAGAGCTCGAGGGCGCCCTCCGCCACGTCCTGGCGGCGGGCTCGCCGCCCGCTCCGGCCGACGTGTGGGTGACCCTGCGCGACGCCCGCGGCGAACGCCGCCGCTGCTGGCGGTGCGGCTTCGTCCGGCTGGCCTCCCCGCTCGCCGAGGGGCCCGAGCCGGTCCCGCTGGGCGTCGGCTGGCTCTTCCAGGACGTCACCGAGGCCCGCCTCGCGGAACAGGGCGCCGACCGGCTGCGGTTCCGCTGGAGCCAGCTCCACCGCGCGAGCGTGGCCGCCGCCGAGTGCGAGGACCCCCTCCGGGCCGCCGCCGTCCTCCTGGACTTCGCCCTGGCCGGCTTCGCCGACCACGTCCTGGTCGACCGCACCGCCCCCGGCGACCGGCTGGTCCGCGCCCTCGCCAGCCCGGGGGGCGCCCCCGGGCCGGTGGCCCCCGTCGCCGCCGGGGGCATCCCGCTGCGCTACGCCCCGACCCACCCCGCCCTCCAGGCCCTCGCCCGCCTGGGCCCCACCCGCACCAGCGCGGCCCCCCACACCGCGCGCTGGGCGGCCGACCGCCTCTGGCCCGCCGACACGGCCCACGCCCTCTGCGTCCCCCTGCGCACCCGCGCCCGCACGGTCGGCATCGCGACCTTCCTCCGCTCCGCGTCCCGGCCCGCCTTCGAGCGGGAGGACGCCGAGTACGCGGAGACGGTGGCGGGAAGGGTGGCGGCGGCGCTGGAGGGAGCGGCCGAGTGACGCGGCGGGCGCCGCCGGCGGATGGCGCCGGCGACGAGCTCCCTGGACCTGACAGAGAAACGACACGAGAAAGCGGGGGCCGCGGCGATTTCTCGCCGCGGCCCCCGCGCCCGTTTCCGGCCTCGGTGGCTCGAAAGCCGGTGGTCGGAACCCGTTCGCCCGGTCCTCAGTGGCGGAAGAAGATCCGGTCCCCGTACTCCGTCATCACCCGGCCGTTCCACTCGTGTCCGCCGTCCACGTTCCCCGACCGCAGCAGCGGCGGCTCGATGCCGAGGCGGACCATCTCCTCGGCCGCGGCGGCCATCGTGGCCTGCATCAGAGCGCTGGTGACGACGGTCGAGGCGGGGGCGAAGGGGGCCTCGATGCCCTCGTGGGTGAGCTCGGCGTCGCCGACGGCGATCTTGGAGTCGAGGACGATGTCGCAGTGGTCCTTCAGATACGTGCCCGAGACGTGCCGCGACCTGGTCTCCGTCGCGTACGCCACCGAGGTCACCCCGATCACGGTGAGGCCGAGGGCGCGCGCGTTCATCGCCATCTCGACCGGCAGGGCGTTGCGCCCGGACAGCGAGATGACGATCAGGACGTCGCCGGAGCGGGCGGGGGAGGAGTCCAGGACCGCGCCGGCCAGGCCGTCGACGCGTTCGAGGGCGGAGCCCAGGGTGGCGGGCATGACGTCGACCCCGACGACGCCGGGGACGGCCAGCAGGTTCATCAGGGCGAGGCCGCCCGCCCGGTAGACGACGTCCTGCGCGGCGAGCGACGAGTGGCCCGCGCCGAACGCGAAGAGCCGGCCGCCCGCCGCGACGGCCTCGGCGATGGCGGTGCCGGCGGCCGCGATGTCCGCCGCGTCCTCGTCCCGCACCTTCTGGAGCAGCCCGATGGCGGCGTCGAAGAACTGTCCGGCCAGCTTGCTCTCGCCCATGGCGGCGGCTCCTTCTCGTCGTGGTCGCCGATCACGGTGCGGTCTGGACCATTGCTCTGTCAATACCGTCCCGCCCCGCTTCACCCCGGCACGCCCCGGTTGTCGGTGCGATGCGTCAGAATTGGTGCAGGGCCAGCGCACGACTCATCGAGGGGCACGTATGTCCGGACTGATCGACACCACGGAGATGTATCTCCGCACCATCCTTGAGCTTGAGGAGGAAGGTGTTGTCCCCATGCGCGCCCGTATCGCCGAGCGGCTGGACCAGAGCGGTCCGACCGTCAGCCAGACGGTCGCCCGCATGGAGCGCGACGGCCTCGTGGCGGTCGCGAGCGACCGCCACCTGGAGCTCACGGACGAGGGCCGCCGCCTGGCCACCCGCGTGATGCGCAAGCACCGGCTCGCCGAGTGCCTGCTCGTCGACGTGATCGGCCTGGAGTGGGAGCAGGTCCACGCGGAGGCGTGCCGCTGGGAGCACGTGATGAGCGAGGCCGTGGAGCGCCGGGTCCTGGAGCTGCTGCGCCACCCGACGGAGTCGCCGTACGGCAACCCGATCCCGGGCCTGGAGGAGCTGGGCGAGAAGGCGGAGGCCGAGTCGTTCCTGGACGACTCGATGGTCTCGCTGGCCGACCTCGACGCGGGCGGCGAGGGCAAGACCGTGATCGTGCGCCGCATCGGCGAGCCGATCCAGACGGACGCCCAGCTGATGTACACGCTGCGGCGCGCGGGCGTGCAGCCCGGCTCCGTCGTCTCGGTGACGGAGTCCCCGGGCGGCGTCCTGGTGGGCAGCAGCGGCGAGGCGGCTGAGCTGGACGCCGAGGTCGCGGCGCACGTCTTCGTCGCCAAGCGCTAGTCGCCCCGCGTCGGAGTCCGGCTCGGCGGCCCGTTTTACGGCGGAATCGCCACGCCCACGCCCCTTCCCGTGCCACGCTGGTGGGATGAGGGTCGTCCTTCGTACGACAACGGTGAACCCCGGCGCCCTGAGGCGCCGGGGTCCGTCCTCCCCTGTGCTGACCCGGAGCCCCGAGCTCCCAGGGTCATTCCCCTCGGACCGATTTCCCCGAGCGGTCCGCCTCCCGCTGAAGATCTCCCCTCGGCCGCGGCCGTCAATCCTTGAGGGCTGTCACTCGAACGTGGGGTGTTGAGCGGCAGAAGCCCATTTTCGAATACAAGTTCGATAGTCTGGCGCAGCTCCACGGGTCATTCCCGGGGCCATGGGAAAGAGGGGGTGCCGAGCATCATGGTGCGACGACTCGACGTCTCGGGGGCCGACGGCGTACGCCTGGCGGCCTGGGACTTCACCGAACAGACCGCGCCGCAGACCGGTTCCGGCGTCCTGCTCCTCCACGGCCTGATGGGCCGTGCCTCCCACTGGGAGCCCACGGCCCGCTGGCTCGCCGCCCGCCACCGTACGATCGCCCTCGACCAGCGCGGCCACGGCCACAGCGAGAAGCCCGCGGCCGGCCCCTTCACCCGCGAGGCGTACGTCGCCGACGCGACCGCCGTCGTCGAACGGCTCGGCCTCGGCCCCGTCACCCTGGTCGGGCACTCGATGGGCGCGCTCACCGCCTGGCAGCTCGCCGCCGAGCGCCCCGACCTGGTCCGGGCCCTCGTCATCTGCGACATGCGCGCCTCCGCGCTCGGTGCCGCGTCCCAGCGTGAGTGGCAGGACTGGTTCCGCCGCTGGCCCGTCCCCTTCCCCTCGCTCGACGCCGTCCGCCGGTGGTTCGGCGAGGAGGACCCCTGGGTGGAGCATCCCCGCCCCGCCCGCGGCGCCTTCTTCGCCGAGGTGATGACCGAACGCCCCGACGGCTGGCGGCCCGTCTTCGACCCCGCCCAGATGCTGGCCTCGCGCGCGACCTGGGTCCACGACGCCCATTGGGACTCCCTCGCCCAGGTCCGCTGCCCCGCCCTGGTCGTCCGCGGTCTCGACGGCGAACTCGGCCGCGCCGAGGCCCAGGAGATGGTCCGCGTCCTCCCGCGCGGTGCCTACGCGGAGATCCCCGACGCGGGTCATCTCCTCCATTACGAGCACGCCGACGCCTGGCGCGAGGCGGTCGAGCCCTTCCTGAACGGCGTCCTCACCTCCTGACGCCCACGCCCCGCCCCCTGACGCCCGCGCCGCGCCCCCTGACGCCCGCGCCCCGCCCCCTGTGGTTCGCACCCCGGCGCTGCTCGCCCCTCCCGACCCGCGTCTCACCCGCGCACCGCCCCCGGCCCCCGCCAGGCCGAAAAGCGAACGCGCGAACCGGCCATTCCTCTCACGTTCCGTTGACGGTCCGTCACGCTGCGCCTAGACATTGCGTGTCCATGCCAGCAACGGATCGAGGTATCGCGTGTTCGGCATACGCAAGAGACGCTCGTCCACCACCACTGCCGTCGGCTTCGCCACCGCCGCCCTGCTCCTGCTCCCCGTCGCCGCCCAGGCCGCCGAGACCCCCGGGGCACCGGCCACCCGGACCGCCGCGAAGGCGGACACCGCCGTCGAGCACGTCGTTCCGACCGGTGCCGCCGCGCGGGCGGCGGAGTACTGGACCCCCGAGCGGATGGCAGCGGCCCTGCCCGCCACGCCCGCCGAGGCCCGGACGGCCGAACGGCCCGGCGCCCCCGCCCCCTCGGCACCGCAGAAGCCGACCGGCCCGGCGGCGACCGGTTCCGACCCGGTCGCCGGCACCGCGGCCGCCGCCGGCGGCATCAAGGTCTCCGTCACCGCGACCCGAGTGGTGGGCAAGGTCTTCTACCGGGCCTCGGACGGCAAGGACTACGTCTGCTCCGGCTCGGCCGTCAACAGCACCAACAAGAACATGGTGTTCACCGCAGGGCACTGCGTCCACGGCGGCCCCGGCCAGTCCTGGGCCTCCAACTGGCAGTTCGTGCCGTACTACGACCACGGATCGCGTCCCTACGGCACCTGGTGGGCCGAGCGGCTCGTCGCGTTCAACGGCTGGATCAACGACGGCAACTTCGGGTACGACGTCGGCATCGTCATCACCTCCCCGAACTCCCGCGGCGAACTCGTCAACGCCGTCGGCGGCCTCGGTATCCAGTGGAACCACCCCAAGGACCGCTCCATGACGGCCATGGGCTACCCGCAGGCCCCGCCCTTCGACGGCCAGTGGCAGTACTTCTGCGCCGCGACGACCTCCCAGCGCAGCTGGTGGACCACCGATCAGATCAAGATGCCCTGCAACATGACCGGCGGATCGAGCGGCGGGCCCTGGATCCACGGCAAGGACGACAACGTCTACTACAGCGGCTGGGTCAACGGCGTGAACAGCAACGTCGACAACAGGGACAATCCGACGGAGATGCGGTCGCCGTACTTCGCCACCTGGGTGGGCGACGCGTTCAACACGTACTCGACCTACTGAGGGCAGCGGGCCCGGGCCCCTCGCGCGGGCCCGGGCCCGGCCCCTCGTCCCCGTCCCCGGAAGGCGGAACTCCATGGCGCGCTCAACGGCGCACGGCAGCGCACTTCTCCTCGTCACCGCCGTGCTCCTGGGCGCGCTGACCGGCTGCGGGGCGGGCGGCGACGGCGGCTCGTCATCCGAGGAGGAGGGGCCGTCACCCTGCCCCTCCTCCTCTCCGTCGTCGGGGCCCGCTCCGGCACCGGCCCCGACAGCGCCCCCGTCGCCGGCGCCCACCGGTTCCCCCGGTGACAGCCGGACCCACTCCGTGGGCCCGGGGAGCGACTGCCTCATCGAGAGCGGGATCCCCGACATGCCGGTGGATCCCTGAGGGGGCCCCGGAGCAAGGCCCGGGAAACACCCCAGATTTCTGGGATGGGCCCGCGGCGCGCACGCTGCCAACCTGAAGGCGCCATGAGCCGAACTCCCAGTAAGGACAACCGGCATGTCGATTCGTTCCCGGCTGGCCACCGTGACCGCCGCCCTGGCGCTCGGGGCCGGTCTCTTCGCCGCCCCGACCGCCCACGCCCAGAGCATCTGTGACGGGCCGGAGCCGCCCTCGTGGTGCGACGGCGGCGGCGTCGAGGACCCGCCGGCCGACTACTCCCCGCAGGGCAAGCTGAACTCGGCGTCCCGGGCTCCCGGCGGCGTCAACGTCTCCGGCTGGGCCTCCGACCCGGACGGCACCGGCCCGGTCCGCGTGAAGATCACCGTGGGCGGGACGTGGGTCGCCACCCTGGACGCCAACCAGTCCGGCGGCGCCTTCTCCGGGTTCGTCGGCGTCCCCACGGCCACGGGCCAGGTCTGCGCCACCGCCCTCAACACCGGCTACGGCACGAACAAGTCCCTGGGCTGCTCGGTCTCGGTGGACCACGACCCCGTCGGGAACCTCGACGGCTACCGGATCGACGGCAACTCGGTCACCATGTGGGGCTGGGCCCTGGACCCGGACACCGCCCAGTCCACGCAGGTGTACGTCCAGTACAGCGACGGCAACACCTACGGCCCGTACCCGGCCAACCTGACCCGTACGGACGTCGGCGCCGCGCACCCGGGCTACGGTGACGCCCACGGCTTCCAGTTCACCTTCACCCCGACGCAGATCCACCGCTGCTACACCGCGTGGACCGTCAACGCGGTGGACCTCCACGCGGGAGCCGACAAGTCCGTCGGCGGCTACTTCTGCTCCTGACGCCGGGCCGGGGACGGCGGGGCGTCGAGGCGGGGACCCCCTGGCACCGGGGCCGGCACCGGGGGAGCGGGCGGCGGAGTCCGGACGGAGCGGGGGCGGCGTGCCGTCAGAACGCGAGGGTCGCGCTCTCCGCCGTACGCGCCTGCAGCTCGCACGGGTTGCCGTAGGTGGCCGTCCAGCTCACCCGACGGCCCTCCCAGACGCCGTCCCCGGTGACCGTGACCGGGTTCCACTCGCGGGTGCAGGGCCGGTCGCCCGGCACCGCCGTCAGGCGGCCCAGGTCGCCGTCCGCGTCCGCGAGTTCGGCACAGGCCGCGACCGGGTCCGGGTGGGTGCCGCCGGGGGTCGGGGCGCAGGTCAGGGTGACGGCGCGCACGACCGTGGACGTCTCGGCGCTCTCGCCCTCGCCGACGGTGAGGACGAGCGCCGACGGGGCGTAGAGGCTCGTGGGCGCGGCCTCGGCGGTGCCGCCGGCTATGGCGGTGCCGAGGAGGGTGAGGCCGGTGGCGGTGGCGAGCGCGGTGGCGCCCATGGCACGGAAGTAACGCACGAGAGATCCCTTTCGCTTGTGGCTACGGGTGTGGATGCGGAATGGAGTCTTGTCGACGCACTGGGTGATCGCACATCCGTCGCAAATTTCCGGCCGTGTGTGGGCACCGGTCAGGACCGACCGGTCGTTCGGGCAGTTGAGAGGGGGTGTTCCGGCTGTTGGGACGCCCTGCCGACCGGGCGCCGCACCGGCCGTTCAACTCGGAACGACCCGTTGGCCTGCAACGACGCGAGAAATGTTCGGAATTGGAGGAGTTCGGGACGCCGTCGATCGGCCGGAAGGTTGCCGCCGACCGGTGCGCGAAGGGGGCGGCATGCGCGACGGATGGCGGCTGATCCCTCCCCCGGCGGCCCGTGAGGATGCTCCTCATGGACCCCGAACTCGAAGCGTTCCTCCCGTTCTTCCCCGACGCCGGACTCGACGACCCGGCCGCCGCCCGCGAGAAGTTCGCCGGACTGGCCACCGCGGTGCCGCCGCCGGACGACGCCGACCTGACGGTCGAGGACCGCGCCGTCCCCGGCGCCCCCGGCGACCCCGACGTACCGATACGGATCTACCGCCCCCGGCAGGCCGCCACGCGCGGCGCGGTCGTCTGGCTGCACGGCGGCGGTTACGTCATGGGCGACGTCCGCACCGAACACCCCTGGGCCACCCGCCTGGCGGTCGCCTCCGGCACGCTGCTGGTCTCGGTGGGCTACCGCCTCGCCCCCGAGCACCCCTTCCCGGCCGCCCTCGACGACGCCTGCGCCGTCCTGCGCTGGACGGCCCGCCACGCCGCCGAGCTGGGCGTCGACCCCGACCGGATCGCGGTCGGCGGCCACAGCGCCGGCGGCGGCCTCGCGGCCGCGACCACGCTGCGCACCCGGGACGAGAACGGTCCGGCGATCCGCTTCCAGCTGCTCAACCAGCCGCAGCTCGACGACCGCCAGGAGTCCTGGTCGCAGCGGAACTTCACCGACACGCCGTGGGTCAACCGCGGCACGGTCGCCGCGTCCTGGCGGCACTACCTCGGCTCCGCGCCCGCGACCCCGTACGCGGCCCCCGCCCGTGCCACGGACCTCTCCGGCCTGCCCCCGGCCTATGTCGCCACCGCCGAGTTCTGCCCCAACCGCGACGAGGACCTCGACTACGCGCTGCGCCTGCTGCGCGCGGGCGTCTCCGTCGAGGTGCACCAGTGGCCCGGCACCTTCCACGGCTCGCAGGCGATCCTGTCCGCCGACATCTCCCAGCGCCAGAACGCCGAACTCGGCGCCGTCCTGCGCCGCGCCCTCTCCGGCTGAGTCCGGCCAGCCTCCACCCACCGCCGCCCTCCGGAAGGAGACAAGGACCGACGTGATGAAGAACCGACTGATGTGGACGGCCGCGAGCCTGGCCGCCCTCGCCCTCACCGCCACGGGCACCGCCACGGCGACCCCGGCCCCGGCCCCCGCGACCCCGCCGGCCGCGACCGCACCCGCCCTCCGGACCGCCCTCGACGAGGTCCACCGCGCCGGCGTCCCCGGCGTCTTCGCCGAGGTCCGCCGCGACGGCCGCACCTGGCGCGGGGCGTCCGGCGTCGCCGACCTCGCCACCGGCCGGCCCGTCACGCCCGGCATGCGCCAGCGCATCGGCAGCGTCACCAAGACCTTCGTCGCCGCCGCGGTCATGCGCCAGGTCGAGCGCGGCCGCATCGACCTCGACGCACCGGTCGCCCGCTATCTGCCGGACCTGGTGCCCGGCGAACGCGGCCGGCGGATCACCGTACGGATGCTGCTCAACCACACCAGCGGCATCCCCGACTACATCCCCTACGCCTTCCCGTCCCTCCAGCGGCTCTCGCCCGAGAGCATCGACGCCCAGCGGTTCCGGCACTTCGAGCCCAGGGAACTGATCGAGCTCGGCCTCGCCGCGCCGCCCGCCGCCGAACCCGGCACCACCCCGGGCGTCTACTCCAACACCAACTCCGAGCTCCTCGGGCAGCTCCTGGAGCGCGTGACCGGCACCCCGGCCGTCGACCTGGTCACCCGGGACGTCATCCACCGCGCCGGCCTGCGGCACACCGCCTTCCCGACCGGGCCGCGCGTCAAGGGCCCGCACTCCCGCATGTACGAGTCGCTGCACGGCCTGATCGACCCGGCCCGCGACTACAGCGTCTACGACATGTCCTGGGTGATGATGGGCGCCGGCATGGTGTCGACCACGGCCGACCTCGACCGCTTCTACGCCGAGCTGCTCGCCGGCCGGATCGTCAGCCCCGCCTCGCTGGCCGAGATGCAGCGCACGGTCCCGGTCGTCGCGCTCGACGGCTCGATGATCGAGTACGGCCTCGGGCTGCACAGGGTCACCACCGACTGCGGCACCTTCTGGGGCCACGACGGCACGGTCTGGGGCGCCGGGACGATCTCCCTGACCCGGGCCGACGGCCGGCGCCAGATGTCCGTGGCCGTCAACCTCATGCGCTGGAACGCGCTCGACCCCGCCACCGGCGAGCCGCGCCACCACCCCATCGACGACGCCCTGAAGGCGCTGTACGACAAGGCCCTGTGCGGCAACGAGCCGTAACGGCACAGCGGGCCGGGCCCCCTCCCAGGGGACCCGGCCCGCCCGTCGGCCCGCGCACCGGCACTCGTACCCACCGGCGCTCGGGCCGTCGAGCCAGTACCACCGGCGTGCGGACCGCTCCTCCCGCTAGCCCTTGCTCACCGCAGCCAGGATCTCCGGCAGCCGCCGCGCCACCCGCGGCGCCGCCGCCTTCAGACCGCCCCAGGCGGCCAGCGCCCCGTACAGCGTGCCGAGCGGCAGCACGATCCACAGCAGCTCCTCCGCCCACAGGTGGAGCAGGACCGTGGTGACGATCACCGGGGCGCACAGCAGCGCCGCGGCGAGCATGCCGCCGAAGATGGAGATCCAGGCGAGGCCGCCCTGCCCCGGCGCCACGTTCTTGAAGGCGCCGTCCTGCGGGATCGAGTACGGGTAGTTCGCCGAGGCCACCGCGCCCGTCGCCATCATCGCGCCCAGCAGCGCGAACGCCACGCCCAGCGCCTCGGGCAGCCGGTTCCAGTCGCCGAGGACGCCCGCCGTCGCGGTGGTCACCACAGCGGTGTACGGCACGGTCACGGCGAGCAGGGCGTAGGCCCGCGCCCGCAGCTCGGCGTAGGCGTCGCCCGTCGTCGACAGGGTCTGCGCCACCATCCAGAAGGCCGAGGTGTCCTGGCCGAACTGGTTGTACATCTGGATGCCGAGCATGCCCGAGGCGAAGCAGGCGAAGTACACCGAGCCGGTGCCCTGCAGGGCGTTGAACAGCGGGACGATCGCGCCGACGGCGAGCGAGGAGACCCACGCCGCCTTCGTCTTCGGGTCGCGCCAGATGTAACGCAGGGTGCGGTCCATCACCGCGCCCGTGCGCCCGCCCGGCAGGATCCGGCCGAGCAGGCCCGTGGCGGCGGCCTTCTCCCCGGCCCCGCCGGAGGCCGCGCCGAGCGTCGAGCCGTCCGGCTCCACCATGAGCCGGACCAGCGAGCGCTGCCACCAGGAGACGAGCGCCCCCAGGGCGAGCGCCGAGATCAGCAGCTTGGCCGCGGCGACCAGGTGGTCACCCTCGCTCGCCGCGTCGATCGCGGACACCGCCGAGGCCGGCGGCAGCCAGGCCACCACCCCCGCGGCCGGTTCGAGCGTCGCGAGCCCGCCAGCCTGGCTGAGCCGCTGGGCACCGAAGTTCACCACCTGGACGCCGACCGCGATGACGAGGCCCGACAGCACGGCCAGGTCACGGCCCTTGCGGGAGGTGAGCAGCCGTACGTTCGCGGCGGCGACCGCCCGCGACAGCGCCACGCACACCAGGACGACCAGCGGCACGGCGAGGACGGCGACGACGATCCCCGCCGCTCCCCGGGCCAGCGTCAGGGCCGCGCCGACCGTGACGCACAGCGTGAACACCGGGCCGATGCCGACCAGCGAGGCCACGAGCAGCGCCCGGACCAGCGGCCGGGGCCGCAGCGGCAGCATGACGAGCCGCGACGGGTCGAGGGTCTCGTCGCTTCCCGGCACGAACAGCGGCATGAACGCCCAGGACAGGGCGAGGACCCCGGTGAGCAGGACGGTGACGACGGCCGCGTCGTCGTCACCGCGCAGCAGGACCGCGCCGAGCACCAGGAAGGCGGCGAAGACCGCGGCGACGACGATCGAGGAGACGTAGGCGGCGGTCCGGCCGCCCGACTGCTTCAGGCCGTTCCTCAGGAGCGACAGCTTGAGCCGTACGAAGACGGCGGTGAGCGACGGGACCGGTGACGACGGGCCGGCCGACGGCGCCGCCGCGGCCGGGGCGGTGCTGGCGGTGCTCATCGGCCAGAACCGCCCAGCCAGTCGAGGGAGTCCCCGGCGTCGCCCCGCCCGTGCGCGCCGACCAGTTCCAGGAACGCGGCCTGCAGCGACGGCGCCGAGCCGCGCACCTGCTCCAGCGGGCCCTGCGCGCGGATCTGCCCGGCGGCCATCACGGCCACCCAGTCGCACAGCGACTCCACCAGCTCCATGACGTGGCTGGAGAACACGACGGTGGCGCCCGAGCCCGTGTACCGCTCCAGGACCCCGCGGATGGTCTGCGCGGACACCGGGTCCACGCCCTCGAACGGCTCGTCCAGGAAGAGGACTTCCGGGTTGTGCAGCAGGGCGGCGGCCAGGCCGATCTTCTTGCGCATGCCGGTCGAGTAGTCCACGACCAGCTTGTGCTGCGAGCCCGCGAGGTCGAGCACGTCGAGCAGCTGCGTCGCGCGCTTGTCGACCTCGGCGCCGGGCAGCCCGCGCAGCCGTCCGCTGTAGGCGAGGAGTTCGCGGCCCGAGAGCCGCTCGAAGAGGCGCAGGCCCTCCGGCAGGATGCCGATCCTGGACTTCACCCGGGCCACCGACTCGGGATCCGCCCAGACGTCGTGGCCGGCCACCCGGATGCGACCGGCGTCGGGCCGCAGCAGCCCCGTGATCATCGACAGAGTGGTGGTCTTGCCGGCGCCGTTGGGCCCGACGAGCCCGATGAACCTGCCCGCGGGCAGGACCAGATCGATCCCGTTCACCGCGATCTGCTGTCCGAAGCGCTTCCACAGCCCCTCGACGTGAACGGCGGGCACCGCACCGGATCCCGGTGCACCGCCCGCCGCATTGGACACTCCGTCAAATGCCTGGTCAGGCATCATGTTGCGTCAACCCTTCGGTTGTCCCCGTACAGTCGGGATCCACCTTACGGGTGAGCGTCTTTCCGGCCAGGTGGCCAAAGACCCGCGCGGGTCTACCGTCCCTACGCCCGCCGGCTGCGCGCGTCCGCCGCCTCCCGCCCGCACGCGTACGCCAGCGGACTGATCAGCTCCTCCGCGTCCGGGAGCCAGCGGTTCGCCGGCGTGGGCTTGCGGGCCCACTGCACCGCGCCGAAACCGCCGACCCGGGTCGGCGGCGCCGCCACGTAGAAGCCCTCGCCGCGCGTGACCAGGTCGATCGAGGTGGGCACCCAGCCCAGTTTGCGCACCAGGTCCGGCACCTTCGCGGCGGCGCCGGGCAGCACGAAGAAGAACATCCGGCGGTCCGGCGTGCAGGTCACCGGCCCGAGCGTCAGTTCCATGCGCTCCATACGGGCCAGGGCGAGGAAGCCGGCGGACTCGGGGACCTCGATCGCGTCGAAGGTCCGGCCGGTCGGCAGCAGGATCGACGCCTTCGGCTGCTTCGTCCACATCCGCCGGGCCCCGACGGCACTGCCCGTCGCCTGGGTCGACCAGTCCGGCCTCGCGGGGTGGGCGCCGGGCAGCGGGCACTCCTCCGCGCCGCACGAGCAGCGCTCCCTGCCCTCGACCGCCTCCAGCCAGGTCCCGGGGACCACGTCCCAGTGCCGCTCTTCCGCGTACCGCACGGCGCTGTCCAGCAGCAGCTCGCCACGCTGCTTGGGGATCTGTGCGGCTTCGGTGACTCCGATGGTCTCTTCCACGTCGAACTCAACTGCCGCCACCACCTGGGGTTACGGGCCCGGCGGAGAGTGGGGTGGCGCATCGATCCTGCATGCGGGGCGCACGGGTGCACGGGCGGGGGCGCGCGTGGGGCAGGGGAGCGGCGGGCGGGTACGCAGGGTGGGGGGCGCCGGCGGTACGGGGCCGGTGGGCTTCGCGGCCGGCGTGTCCGGTTTCGCGTGTTCACATCTGCATTGACCGGATATCCGCCGGGCAGTGATCAGCCAGTCGATCACTCATGCCGGCCACAGGGGGTAGTCATCATGGCAGCCAGACCACTCGTCGCCCGCCAGCCCAACGAACGCTTGCAGGCGCTCATCCAGGAGGCGGGGTGCTCCAACGCCGGCCTCGCCCGCAGGGTCAACATGGTCGGCGCGGAGCGCGGCCTCGACCTGCGCTACGACAAGACGTCGGTGGCGCGCTGGCTGCGCGGCCAGCAGCCGCGCGGACGGGCGCCCGGCATCATCGCCGAGGCCCTCGGCCGCAAGCTCGGCCGCACCGTCACCATCGACGAGGTCGGCATGGCCAACGGCCGCAACCTCGCCTCGGGAGTGGGGCTCCAGTTCGCCCCCACCGTGCTCGGGGCGATCGAGCAGGTCTGCGAGCTGTGGCGCAGCGACGTCGGACGGCGGGACTTCCTCTCCGGCTCGACGGTGGCCGCCTCCGCGCTGGTCGAGCCCAGTCGAGACTGGCTGATCAGCGGCGCGGACCCACAGGTCGCGCGGGCGGCCGGGGCGCGGGTCGGCCCCTCGGACGTCGACGCGCTGCGGGCGATGACGGCCGCCCTGGTCGACCTGGACCGCCAGTTCGGCAGCGGACACGTGCGGCCGGTGGTGGTCCACTACCTCAACAGCGTGGTGTCGGGGATGCTCTCCGGCTCCTACCGGGAGGCGGTGGGGCGGGAGTTGTTCGCGGCGGCCGCCCGACTGACCGAGCTCGCCGGGTACATGGCCGTCGACACCGGCCAGCCGGGCCTGGCCCAGCGCTACTACATCCAGGCGCTGCGCCTCGCGCAGGCGGCCGGCGACCGGGCGTACGGGGGCTATGTGCTGGCCGCGTCGATGAGCCACCTGGCGGCGCAGCTCGGCAACCCCAGGGAGATCGCCCAGCTGGCGCGCGCGGCGCAGGAGGGCGCGCGGGGGCAGGTGCCGCCGCGCGCCGAGGCGATGTTCCTCGCGGCGGAGGCCCGCGGCCACGCCCTGCTGGGCGACGCGCACGCCTTCGGCCGGGTGGCGGGCCTCGCGGAGGAGGCGCTGGAGCGCGCCGACCCGGAGTCGGGCGACGACCCCGTCTGGATCGCCCACTTCGACGACGCCTACCTCGCGGACGAGCTCGCGCACTGCCACCGCGACCTCGGCCAGGCTCGGGAGGCGGCCCGCGCGGCCGAACGCTCCCTCGCCGGGCACCCGGAGACCAGGGCCAGGCGCCGGGCGATCGGGCTGGCACTGCTCGCCTCCGCGCAGATCCAGCAGCGCGAGGTGGAGGAGGCGTGCCGCACCGCCACCCGCGCCGTGGAACTCCTCGCCACCCTGCGGTCCTCGCGCGGCGCGGAGTACCTGGACGATCTGCGCGAGCGCTTGGAGCCGTACGGACGGGAGGCGGCGGTGCGGGAGTTCGAGGCGCGCCTCGACCTGCTCGCCGCCTGAGCGGCGGGCGGGGCCGCGCCGCGTCCGGCCGCTCGTGCGGGACATGTCCTGGCTCACACGAGTCTCGGACGCGTGTGCGGGGGACGGGGGGCACCCGGTAGCGTGAGCCGACGATTCCGTAGTTCCGTAGGTCCATCAGTAGGAGTCCCGGTGACGCACAGCGGACAGGGTCCGGAGCCGCAGTATCCGGCCGCGCAGCCCCTCCCACCTGAGGTGACCCCTGGTGGCCCCTCGGACGCCCAGGCGACGCAGTACCTGCCGCCGGTCCCGGCGCAGCCCCCGGCGGCGCCCCCGGCCGGGCCGCCCGGGTACGGCTATCCGCAGGCGGCCCAGGGCGGCTACGGCTACCCGGGCCCGGACGCGCAGGCGACGCAGTACATCGCGCCGGTCGCCCCCCAGGCCCCCCAGGCCCCGGACGCGCAGGCCACGCAGTACCTGCCGCCGGTGGCCCCGCAGGGCCCCCAGGCCCCTCAGGCCCCGGACGCGCAGGCCACGCAATACCTGCCGCCCGTCACCGGCGGCCCGGACGCGCAGGCGACCCAGTACCTGCCGCCCGTACAGCAGCAGGGCCCCGCCCAGCCGCCCGCGCCACAGCCCGCCCAGCCGCCGGCACCGCAGGCGGGATACGGGGAGCGGCCGCCGCTCGCCGACTTCGACAACCTGTTCCGCAGCGACACCCCGGCGCCCCGGCCCGCGGCCGCGCCGCAGCCGGGTTACGGCTACCCGCAGCCGCCCCAGCCCCAGCACCGCCAGCCGCCCCAGCCCCAGCACCACCAGCCGCCGCAGCCGCCGCAGTACGGAGGCGGCTTCCAGGACGCGTACTACGACGACGAGCCCGAACCCCCGCGCCGCAAGTCCCCGGTCGCCCTGATCGCGGCCGTGGTCGCCGGGTGCGCCGTGGTCGGGCTCGGCGCGGGCGCCCTGCTCAGCGGCGGGGACGAGAAGGACGACCCGGCCGGCAAGGCGGGCCAGAACGTGGCCGCCAGCTCTGCCGCGCCCCCCTCCACCGCGAGCGAGAAGCCGGCCGACCCCGCCGAGGCCCAGGCGAAGGCCCTCGACAAGCTGCTCGCGGACAGCAACGACAGCCGGGACGCGGTGATCCGTTCCGTCGAGGCCATCAAGAGCTGCAAGAACCTCGACCAGGCCGCGGCGGATCTGCGCGGCGCGGCCGAGCAGCGCCGCGGTCTGGTGACTCGGCTCCAGTCCCTGTCCGTGGACCAGCTGCCCGACAGCACGGCGCTGACGGAGGCGCTCACCAAGGCGTGGCAGGCGTCGGCCTCCGCCGACGACCACTACGCGGCCTGGGCCGAGCAGGCGAAGAACAAGAAGATCTGCAAGGGCGGCAAGGCCCGGTCGACCTCTCAGACGATCGAGGCGAACAAGAAGAGCGGCGAGGCGACCACCGAGAAGCGGAAGGCGGCCGCGCTGTGGAACCCGACCGCCGAGAAGTACGGACTGGAGAAGCGCAGCCCGACCCAGCTGTGAGCGGGGCCGGGCCACCGGTCCCGGCCGCCGCCGGTCCCGGCCGTCACGGCGCGGTCAGGACCGTCTCGCCGACGTCCACGAAGCCGGGCTTCTGGGCCACCAGGCGTCCGTCGCGGACCACCTGGAACGTCACGTCGTGGTTGACGATCCGGGGGAAACCGGGGGCGCCGAGCAGGTCGTCGTACCGCCAGCGCAGTTCCGGAGTGAGACCGCCGGTGTCGATGGTCACGCCCTTGTCGAGGGCGTGGGAGATCTGCAGGGCGGTGATGCGGTCGCTGTCCAGCGACTCGATGACCTGCCGCAGGACGGTGTAGGCGATCCAGGTCGTCTGCACGCCCGCGTCCGCCGGGTCGACCCGGTTGTCGACGAAGGCGTGCTCCTTGATCACCTTCTTCATCGGTTCCCAGGCCCTGTGCTCGGCGTCCGGGTACCAGCCGGTGACGTAGGCGCCCTCGAAGGGACTGTTCGGGCCGCCGGTGCGGTCGATGACCGGCTGGCCGACGCTGCCGAGGACGGAGGAGATCCGGACGGTGTCGCCGCCTCCGTCCTTCTCGCCCTTCTGTTCGGGCAGGCGGCGGAAGGAGTCGAAGAAGGTCTGGGTGCGCTCGCCGAGGACGGCGGTGACGCAGCCGTCCTGCGCTCCGGCCCGGCTGCGGGCCCGGCTGGCCTGCTGGGTGTACTCGGCGGCGTCCTCGAGGGCCGGGATGTCCACGGCGCTGCGGTGGCTGGCCTTGCGCAGGCCGGAGTTCAGCAGGTTCGGCAGCTTGTCGCCGGCGATGGTGTCGGGGCGGACGAGGGAGACGGTGCGGCAGCTGGCGGCGAGCTGCATGCCGTGGCCGGCGATGAGGGAGGCCTGGCCGCCGTTGACGGGGTAGGACAGCGGGCTGGTGAACTCGTCCTCCGAGATGCCGTAGCCCCCGATGTACGGGATGCCGGCGGCCTCCAGCGGGGCCATGAAGGCGCGCCCGTTCTGGCTGTAGGAGCCGACGACGGCGACGGCGCCCTCGCGGACGGCGCGGCGGGCGCAGGCGGAGGCGCCCGCGCTGGTGTTCTGCTCGTTGCAGGTGAGGACGCGCAGTTCGTGGCCGTCGATGCCGCCGTTGGCGTTGACCCAACGGGCGTACGCCTGGGCCATGGCGGGCATTCCGGGCATATTGGTGGCGCGGGTCTGGTCGGGCGCCCAGGTCATCACGGTGACGGGCTCCCTGGAGCCCCCCGTGGCACCAGGGAGTACGCCACAGCCGGTGAGCAGCGACGCTCCGGCCGCCGCTGTCGAGACGTACGCAAGGAGTGAGGTCAGTCGCCTACCGGTCATGGGCATGCACACTTCCGCCCCATGGGTAACGCGGGAGTGAGCCCGTTTCAACGCTGGGTGACGTGAAGGTGAATTACAGGCATCGGTGATCAGGTCGCGGCCGGGGCCGGACCGGAGCGGGACGGGGGTCCGCCGGGGGCCGGGACGGGCCCGCGAAGGGCGCTGTCCGTGGGTGAACGTACGATCGAACGATGTCCAGTCCCACGTCCACCACCAGCTCCACCGGCTCCACCCCCACCTCCGGCTCGGTGAACTCTTCCCGTCGCGGCCGTCGCTCCTCCACCATGGGCGGCATGCCGCTCAACGACATGCCGTGGTGGCGCTGGCGCGCCAACGTGCGCTCCGCGCTGCACATGCTCTCCGACCCGGGGTTCCACGAGACGACCTGGCTGGCCGGCCAGGAGGGGTACGGCGACGTCACCGACGCCGTCTACCGACTCGTGGAGGACACCTGGCTGGACAACTGGTCCGCCGAGAAGTACGTGGGGACGATCTTCCGCGACTCGGGCGAGGCCGCGCTCGTCGACGTGGCCGTGCTGCGGGTGCTGCGGATCATGCACCAGGTCGGAGCGGACGCCCCCGTCTCCGCGTATCTGGAGCACCACGCCTGGCCCGAGGCCGTACGGGCCGCCCGCGAGGCGCACGTACGGATGGCGACGGCCGACGGCGAGGACCCGGACACCCCGCCGCGCTCACTGGAAGTGCTCCGTATCATGACCCGGTCGTGACGCGTTCCGTCTGACGGACGGCCGGACTTCCGGCGCTCTCCGTTGTGGCAGGCTAGTCGGATGACCGACCAGTACGTCCTCACCCTTTCGTGCCCCGACAAGCAGGGCATCGTGCACGCCGTGTCGAGCTACCTCTTCATCACGGGATGCAACATCGAGGACAGCCAGCAGTTCGGAGACCGTGACACGGGTCTCTTCTTCATGCGGGTCCACTTCTCGGCCGAGGCCCCCGTCACGGTGGACAAGCTGCGGGCGAGCTTCGCCGCCGTGGGCGACTCCTTCGCGATGGACTGGCAGATCAACCGGGCCGACGAGCGGATGCGCGTCGTCCTGATGGTGTCGAAGTTCGGGCACTGCCTGAACGACCTGCTGTTCCGCTCGCGGATCGGCGCGCTGCCGGTGGACATCGTGGCCGTGGTCTCCAACCACACCGACTTCGCCGAGCTGGTCGCCTCGTACGGCATCCCCTTCCGCCACATCCCGGTCACCAAGGACACCAAGCAGCAGGCCGAGGCGGAGCTCCTGGAGCTGATCGACGCGGAGCACGTCGAGCTGGTCGTGCTCGCCCGCTACATGCAGGTCCTCTCCGACGACCTGTGCAAGCGGCTGTCGGGCCGGATCATCAACATCCACCACTCCTTCCTCCCCAGCTTCAAGGGCGCCAAGCCCTACCACCAGGCCCACGCCCGCGGCGTGAAGCTGATCGGCGCCACCGCCCACTACGTGACGGCCGACCTCGACGAGGGGCCGATCATCGAGCAGGAGGTCGAGCGCGTGGGCCACGAGGTGACGCCGGACCAGCTGGTGGCGATCGGGCGGGACGTGGAGTGCCAGGCGCTGGCCCGAGCGGTGAAGTGGCACGCGGAACACCGCATCCTCCTGAACGGCCGCCGCACGGTCGTCTTCGCGTAGCCCCTGCCGGGGCGGGGCGCCTGGCCGCGGAGCCGTCGCCCCCGGTCCGCTGTGCGAGCCCGGTCGCGAGGACCAGGCTCCGCGCCGCTACATGCGGCTCAGGGACGCCGCCGCGAAGAGGACGTCGCGGATGGCCTCGCGGTCGCCGTCCTGGCCGGCGGCCGCCTCCTCCGGAGGGACGTGGCCCGCGACCAGCTGGCAGAACTCGACGCCGTCCATGGCGACCTGCGCCACCGCGTGCTCGTGGGAGCCGAGGGCGGCCGGGGAGTCCAGGGCGATGTACCAGTGGCCGCCGCCCGCGCCCTCGATCTCCAGGTGGAGGGAGCGGCCGGGCGCGCCCGCCGTCACCAGCTCGCGGGGCGGCGCGGCGAGCCCCGCCCGACGGCGCCCGGCGAGGGCCGCCGGCAGCAGCCGCGCCGCGAGGTCGATCATCCCGTGCAGGTGCGCCCCGCTGGGCGGCTCGTAGGGGTAGGCCACCGCGTTCGCGATGTCCTCCGCGTGGACCCAGCACTCGAAGGCCCGCTCCAGGAGCGAGTCCCGCAGCGGCAGCGCGAAGTCCCCGTAGGTCACCGTCAGGTCCGCCACCCCGCGCCCCGCGAAGGAGGCCGTGCGGATCAGGGCGTGGCTCTGGTCGCGCCACGGCTCGCGCACCGTGCGGGTCGGCGGCCGGTGGGAGCCGCTCCACCAGATCTCGGTCCGCTCGGTCGGCGAGGTCTCCGCCGCCACCGCGCCCAGCGGGTCGTCCAGACCGAGGGAGGCGGCCACCAGGCCGTCCACGGCGAGGAGGTGCCCGATCACCCCGGCCACCGTCGTCTTCCGGTTCACCCGGCGCTCGCCCTCGAACCACTTCAGCCGCACCGGCGCGTGCCACTCCGACTCCCCGATGTCGCGCAGCAGCGCGTCGAGCCGGGCGGTCTCCGCGTCGTACGGCGTCGCCCACGTGGGGGACGGGGATCCGGGCGGGGCGCCGGCCCAGACAGTTCTCCAGGACGCGGGAGCGCAGCAGCGGGTCGAGGTCCAGGTCACGCTCGGCGTGCAGCAGCCCGACCGCGTCCCGCAGCCGCAGCGCCTCGTCCGCGCACGGGGCGCACTCGGTGAGGTGCTCCTCGACGGCCCGGGTCTCCTCCGCCGAACACGCCGACAGCGCCCAGGCCCCCAGCAGGGACTTGAGCACCCGGTGGGGCAGCGGCTCCGCCACCGGAACGGGCTCCGGCTCAGCGACAGCGGCGGGCTCCGGACCCGGTGCCGGACCCGGTGCCGGTGCGGGACCCGGCTCCGGGTCCCGCACGGGCGGCAAGCCCTGAAAGGGAGAGCTCAGGTCCGCGTGGTCGTCCGCCGCCGGGCGCGGACCCGGTATCCACGGGGCGCGTGCGACCTCCTCGTGGTCGTCGTTCGCCCCGCTCACAGCGACCGCCCGTAGCCGCCCGGCGGCGAGGAGCCCTCCAGCGGCCGGGTGTTGGCCGTCGACAGGAGCTGGAGCCCGAGCCGCAGCCGGCGCCGCGCCTCGTCCTCCGTCACCCCGAGGTCCGCCGCCGTCTGCCGGTAGTCCCGGCGCTGGAAGTACGCCAGCTCCAGAGCCTGCCGCAGCGGCGTCGGCATGGACGTCACGATGTAGTCGGCGCGGGCCGCCACCGACGCCCGCCGCACCTTCTGCTCCAGCTCCTCGGCCGAGCCCTCGCCGCGCTCCGCGTACGCCACCGCCTCGGACTGCCGCAGCCGGTGCACGGCCTGCCGCTGGGTCAGCCGGGCCACCCACGCCCGCATGTTGCCCTGCTTCGGATCGTAGGCGTCGGGGTTCTCCCAGATGTAGCCGAAGACCTCGCGGGTGACCTGGTCGGCGGCCTCGTCGTCGTCGAGCACGCGGTGCGCCAGGCTGTGCACGAGGGAGGCGAACCGGTCGTAGAGCTCGCCGAGCGCGGCCGCCTCACCGCGCGCCAGCCGCTGCTGCATCCTGCGGTCCCAGCGCGGTGGTGTGTCCTTCGCCGCCATCCGAAGCCCTCCCGACCGACCCGAGTTCTCCTCCAAAGTAATGCGCCCGGCTCCGGCGCACCTCTCTTTGCCGCAAGTGCGCCCTTGACGGGACGGCCAATGGTAAGGAAAGCGACAAGCGCGACCGCGGGGGTTTCAACGGGTGGTGGCTGGGCAGCGGGTGAGGACAGGAAGGACTGCCTCCGTTTGATGCGTTGATCCGTCTGAAAGGCGCCGCTCGTGACGATTCAGGTCGACGAGGCCGAGCAGGACCCATGGACCGTGCTGCGGATCAGCGGTGAACTGGACCTGGTGAGCTCGCCGGTGATCCGCAGACGCGTCCACGCGGCCGTCGCCGGGGGCCGTCACGACGTCGTCCTCGACCTGTCGGCGGTCCGCTTCTGCGATTCCAGCGGCGTCGGCGTCCTGGTCGCCTCCCGCCGCCTGATGCGCTCCTGCGGCGGCCGGCTGCGGCTGATCCTGCCCGCGCGCGGTGCCGAGGACGGGGCGCACGTCAACCGGGTGCTCGCCGCGCTCGGCGTCCGCCGTCTCTTCGAGGTGTACGAGGACGTGCCCGCCGCCCTCGACGAGACGACCGAGCCCCTCTCCGCCTGAAGCCCCGGCCCGGAGCTCCCGGCCCGAAGCCCCAGCCCGCCGGGCCTCCCGCCCTGCCACGTCTCCCGACGCCTGGGCTTCCGCACCCCCGGCCTTCCGGGCGGCCCCCGCGCCGTCTTGCCTTGCCCTCGACGGCAATCCCTACGGTCGGCGCATGACTTCCCCCGCGCAGGGGTCCCTCCTGCACCTCGACGCCAGCATCCGCCCGGCCGGCTCCGTCACCCGCGAGCTGACCGCCCACTTCGCGCACGAGTGGCGCCGCGCCCACCCAGCCGGCGGCTACGCCTACCGTGACCTGGCCGCCGAGCCCGTGCCCCACCTCACCCACGCCGTCCGTGAAGCCCTGCTCGACGGCGAAGGCCCCGGTGGGGGTCCCGGTGACGGCCGAGGCGAGCACCACGGCGCGTCCCCGGCCGAACGGGCGCTCAGCGAGGCGCTGACCGCCGAGGTGCGGGCGGCGACAGCGATCGTCCTCGGCGCGCCCATGTACAACTACGCGATCCCCTCGACGGTCAAGGCGTGGCTGGACCGCCTGGTCACCCCGGCCCACCTGGTGACCCCCGGTGGCGGCCCCGCCCTGCTCGGCGGCAAGACGGTCGTCGTGGTCACGGCCCGCGGCGGTTCCTACGCCCCCGGCACCCCGCGCGAGGGCATGGACCACCAGGAGCCGTACCTGCGCTCCGTGTTCGGCGCCATCGGTCTCGCCGACGACCTGACCTTCGTCCACGCCGAGCTGACCCTGGCCGCGGTGGTGCCGCAGATGGCGGCCCTGAAGCCGCTGGCGGAGAAGTCCCTGGCGGGCGCGTACGAGAGCCTCGCGCGGCTGGCCGCGTAGCGCGCCCGTACGGCTCAGGAATACCGCTCGCGCAGCTTGTACTTGAGCACCTTGCGCAGCGTCTCGTTCCTCGGCAGCGCCTCCACCACCTCCAGCTGCTCCGGCAGCTTGAACACCGCGAGCCCCGCGCCGCGCAGGAACGCCGTCACCGCCTCCAGGGTGAGGGGTTCGGTGCCCGCGGCCTGTTCGACCACCGCGCACACCCGCTCGCCGCGCTCCGCGTCCGGCAGGCCGATGACCGCCGCGTCCGCGACGTCCGGGTGGGTGTGCAGGAGGTCCTCGATCTCCTTGGCGGAGACGTTCTCGCCCTTGCGGATGATCACGTCCTTGAGGCGCCCGGTCAGGACCAGATGACCACTGGCGGTCAGGTGCCCGAGGTCGCCGGTGCGCAGGAAGCCCTCCTCGTCGAAGGCGGCGGCGGTCTGCGCCGGGTCCAGGTAGCCGCGGCAGACGGCCTCGCCGCGCAGCCGGACCTCGCCGTCCGCCGCGATGCGTATCTCCATGCCGGCGGGCGGGCGGCCCTCCGTCGTCGCCAGGTTCTCCGCGCTGTCCTCCGGGTCGCCCATGGTGACCATGGGGACCTCGGTCATGCCGTACCCGTGCGTCAGCCGGCAGCCGAGCTCGCGCACGACCGCGTGGTAGACCTCCGGCGGCTTGGGCGCCCCGCCGCCCGCGAGGAGCCGCAGGGTCGGGATGACCGGTTCGCCCGGCCGACGGCGCTGCTCGGCGAGGAACATCGTGTAGAAGGCGGTGGACCCGCCGGCGACGGTCACGCCGTGCCTGCGGTACTCCTCCAGGGCTTCCGGCAGCGCGAACTGCTCGAACATGACGGCGGGAAACCCGTACAGCAGCAGCATGACCGTGTAGTCGGGCCCGGCGATGTGCGCGTACGGGAAGGCCATCGAGCCGACGTCGTCGGCGGTCAGGCGCAGGGCGTGGGCGAGGCAGGAGCCGCCGGCGATGAGCGAGCGGTCGGTGTGCAGCACGCCCTTGGGGTCGGAGGTGGTGCCGGAGGTCCAGTAGATCCAGCGGACGTCGGTGCCGGACGCGGGCGGCGGCGGCAGGACGGCCGGGTCGCCGTCGGGCAGGGATCCGTACGCCTCGAAGATCCCGCGCGCGCCGAGCCGGCGGGCCATCGCGGTGTGGTCGAAGCCGCGCCACACGCCGGGGACGGCGAAGAACTCGGCGCCGGACTCGCGCAGGGCGAAGCCGACCTCCCGGTCCCGGTGGAAGGGGATGACGGGGGACTGCACGGCGCCGAGGCGGGCGAGCGCGAAGGAGAGCACGGCCGTCTCGATGCGGGTGGGCAGCTGCCAGGCGACGACGGTGCCGGGGCGCACGCCCCTGCCGTGCAGGCCGGCGGCGCAGCGCTCGGCGTGGTCGCGGAGCTCGCCGAAGGTGAGGGTGCGGTCGCCCTGGAGGAGGACGGGCCGGCCGGGGGTGAGGGCGGCGCGGCGCTCGACCAGTTCCCAGAGGGTGCGGGAGGTGCCCAGGGCGTACGCGGTCTCGTGCTCCGTCTCGGGCATGCCCGTACTCCTTTGGCTGACGATGCGTCAGATCGTGCCGAGAGCGTAGAGGGCCGGTCCTTGTCGGTCCAGGGGTGCGGGGCTAGCCTGGCCCCATCCGGATCTGACGGTCCATCAGAAAATGACGGAGGGGTCATGACGGAACTGCCCCGCATCATCAGCGTCGACGACCACGTGATCGAGCCCGCGCACCTCTTCGAGACCTGGCTCCCGGCCAGGTACCGCGACCGGGGGCCGAGGCCCCTCACCGCCGGCATCGGACAGCTCGCCTACACCGGCGGCAGGTACCAGATCACGATGGACCCCGACGGGCCGCCCACCGACTGGTGGATCTACGAGGACCTGAAGTTCCCGTACAAGCGCAACATCGCCGCCGTCGGCTTCGACCGCGACGACATGACCCTGGAGGGCATCACCCGCGCGGAGATGCGCCGCGGCTGCTGGGACCCCGTCGAGCGCCTGAAGGACATGGACCTCAACCACGTCGAGGCGTCCCTCTGCTTCCCGACCTTCCCCCGCTTCTGCGGCCAGACCTTCGCCGAGGCCAAGGACAAGGAGGTCGCCCTCGCCTGCGTCCGCGCCTACAACGACTGGATGGTCGAGGAGTGGTGCGGCGACAGCGGCGGCCGGCTCATCCCGCTGTGCATCATCCCGCTGTGGGACGTGCGGCTGGCCGTCGCCGAGATCCGCCGCAACGCCGCCCGCGGGGTCAAGGCCGTCACCTTCTCCGAGATCCCCACCCACCTCGGCCTGCCGTCGATCCACTCCGGCTACTGGGACCCCTTCTTCGCCGTCTGCCAGGAGACCGGCACGGTCGTCAACATGCACATCGGGTCCAGCTCCCAGATGCCCGCCGCGTCCCCCGACGCCCCGCCCGCCGTCCAGGCCACGCTTTCCTTCAACAACGCCATGGCCTCGATGACGGACTTCCTCTTCAGCGGCGTGCTCGTGAGGTTCCCCCGCCTCAAGCTCGCCTACAGCGAGGGCCAGATGGGCTGGATCCCGTACGCCCTGGAGCGCGCCGACGACGTGTGGGAGGAGCACCGCGCCTGGGGCGGCGTCCGCGACCTGATCCCCGAACCCCCGTCCACCTACTACTACCGGCAGATCTTCTGCTGCTTCTTCCGCGACAAGCACGGCATCGCGTCCCTGGACGTCGTCGGCCGCGACAACGCCACCTTCGAGACCGACTACCCGCACGTCGACTCCACCTTCCCGCACACCAGGGAAGTCGCCCTCGACCACGTCAAGGGCCTCGACGACGAGACCGTCTACAAGCTCATGCGCGGCAACGCCATCCGCATGCTCGACCTCGGCATCGTCTGAGGCGGGCGATGGACCTCGCGTACAGCGAAGAGGAGGAGGAGTTCCGGGCCCGGCTGCGGGAATGGCTCGCCGCCGCACTGCCCGGACTGCCGCCGACGCCCGACCCGCTCGACTGGCCGGCCCGCCGCGCCTACGACTGCGGCTGGCAGCGACGGCTCTACGACGCGGGCTACGGACACGTCCACTGGGACGCCTCGCCCACCCGGCGCCTGATCTTCCTGGAGGAGACCGCGCGCGCCGACGCCCCCTACGTCGGCGCCAACTTCGTCGGCCTCCTCCACGCCGGCCCCACCATCGCCGCCGAGGGCACGCCGGAGCAGCGCGCCCGCTGGCTGGAGCCGGTGCTGCGCGGCGACGAGGTGTGGTGCCAGGGCTTCAGCGAACCCGAGGCCGGCTCCGACCTCGCCGCCCTGCGGACGACGGCCGTCCGGGACGGGGACGCCTACGTCGTCACCGGCCGGAAGATCTGGACCTCGCACGCCGAGGTCGCCGACTGGTGCGAGCTCCTGGTCCGCACCGACCCCGCCGCCCCCAGACACCGCGGCATCAGCTGGCTCGCCCTGCCCATGGACGCCCCCGGCATCACCGTACGGCCGCTGCGCACCCTCGCCGGATCCGCCGAGTTCGCCGAGGTCTTCCTCGACGAGGTGCGGGTGCCGGTGGCGAACCGCGTCGGCGCGGAGAACGACGGCTGGCGGGTCACCATGGTGACGCTGTCCTTCGAACGCGGCACCGCCTTCGCCGGCGAGGTCGTCGCCTGCCGCCGCGTCCTCGGCGACCTCGCCCGCGCCGCCCGCGCCGACGGCCGCTGGGACGACCCGGCCCTGCGCCGCCGCCTCGGCCGCCTCGGCGCCGAGTTCCAGGCCCTGTGGCGCCTCGTCCAGTGGAACGTCAGCGCAGCCCAGGCGACCGGACAGGTGCCCGGCGCCGGCGGCTCCGTCTTCAAGCTGCGCTACTCCCACGCCCGCCAGGAGCTCTACGACGCCGCCGCCGCCGTCCTCGGCCCGGACGCGCTCGACCTGGGGCGCGCGTGGACCCTCGACCGGCTGTCCTCGCTGTCGTACACGATCGCGGCGGGCACCTCGCAGATCCAGCAGAACATCGTCGCCGAGCGCGTCCTCGGCCTGCCAAAGGGGCGGTGAACCGCCGCGTGGACTTCCGACTCACCGAGGACCAGCGGGCACTGAAGCGGGGCGCGCGGGAGGTTCTGGAGCGCCTTTTCGACCGGGACGCGCTGCGGGCCGCGGCCGACGCGAACGGCGGCGCAGGCGGTGCGACGCTCGACCGGGCCCTGTGGCGGGAGCTCGGCGCGGCCGGCTTCTTCTCGCTGCGGCTCCCGGAGGAGCGGGGCGGGGCCGGACTCGGTCTGCCCGAAGCGGTGCTGCTCTTCGAGGAGGCGGGCCGCGTGCTGCTGCCCGGGCCGCTCGTCGCCACCCACCTGGCGGCGGGCGAGGTCGCGGGCGCGGCGGAGGGCACCACGGTCGTGACCGCCGTCGACGGGCGGCTCGTCGCATGGCTGGACGCGGCCGACGTGGTGCTGGGCGACACCACGGGCGCCGTGCCCCTCAGGTCCGTGGACCCGCTGACTCCTCTGCACCGGCTGCCGGGCGGCGCCGGCGGGAACGGCGGGAACGGCGGGAACGGGGGGAACGGGGGGAGCGGCGGGGGGAACGGTGGGGACGGGGAGCCGGCGCCGGGACCGGGCGGGGATCCCCGGTGCGGCCCCGGCTCCGGCGGGGATCCCGGATGTGGCCCAGGCCCGGGCGGGCCTCCGGGGTGCGGCCCCGGCTCCGGCGGGGACCTGGTCTCCCTGCTCACCGCCGCCGAACAGCTCGGCAGCGCCGCCCGCACGACCGAGGCGGCCGTCGCGTACGCCCGGACCCGCACCCAGTTCGGGCAGCCGATCGGCGGCTTCCAGGCCGTCAAGCACCTGTGCGCGCAGATGCTCGTACGAACGGAAGTAGCCCGCGCCGCCGTCTACGCCGCCGCCGTCACCGCCGACCCGGCCGAGATCGCCGGGGCCCGGCTGCTCGCCGACGAGGCCGCCGTCGGCTGCGCCCGCGACTGCCTCCAGGTGCACGGCGGCATGGGCTTCACCTGGGAAGCCGATGTGCACCTCCACCTCAAACGGGCCTGGGTGCGGGCCGAGCGCGGGCTCTCGGGGGCGGCGGCCGAGGAGCTCGTCGCCGCCGGCTTGTAGCGTGCGCGTCACGCAGCGTCGATACCGGGTCGTGTCCTTCGGCGGGGTCGTCACGGGCCGGAGTCGGCCTCCGCCTCCGGTACGCTCCGTGGGATGCGAGTGCTTGTGGGCCCGGATCGCGCCGGTGCCGCCCCTGCGGCGGCTCCGGGTTCGGGAATGCCCGCCGCTCGTGCCCCGTGGAGGCGCATCGGGCGCCCCTGTTCGACTCCCCGGAATGTGCGTCGCACAGTATGGACCATGCGTACTCCTTCGCGCTGGAATATGCCCGAAGCGCTTGTTGCGGTGACTGTACGTCAACCATGCTGTCCCACAAGGGAATCACGTTCCGTTAGGTCGTCGAGGACGCCGGTTCGGATGGTGTGAACGGTGCAGGTGCTTCAGGTTCAGTTGGAGGTCGGGCCGGACCCGGCAGAGGTGGGGCGCGCCCGGCGGTGGGCGCGTTCGCGGCTGGCCGGATCGGGGATAGGGGACGACGAGCCGCTGGCCGACACGCTCGTGCTGCTCATCTCCGAGCTGGTCACCAACGCGGTGGTGCACACGGGCTGCCCGGCCGTGCTCAGGATGCTCTTCGGCGGGGGCGGGGTGCGGGTCGAGGTCGCCGACACGAGCGACCGCCCGCCGACGCCCCGGCACGCGGCCGGCGAGGACACCAACGGGCGCGGCCTCGAGCTGGTGGACGGCCTCGCGGACCGGTGGGGCTGGCAGCGCGAGGGCGCGGGCAAGAGCATCTGGTGCGAGGTGGACCGGGCCCCGGCCCCGCTCCCGGACCAGATGGTGGCCCCGATCGCGATCCCCGTCGCCGCCCAGGCCGTGGGACCGGTCCCGGACCAGGGAGCGCAGGTGTCACCCTTCCGGGTGCGCTGTTGACGATTCATGGCGAATTGACCACCCTTGGGTGAGCGATTCGCTCTGCGAGGGGAGTCGAGGGGCGTGGCCCCTCGGCGCACGCGGGTCGTGACGGGTGGCGGCGGTCGTGCCGTGCTCGGGGCGCGCGCGAGCGCGCCGCCACCCGCAGAGCCCCCTCCGGGGAGTCGTTCCCCTCACAGCACGGCCACCGGTGCCACCGGTGTGCCCGTGCCGCCCACGAAGGGCTCGGGCATCGCGGAGAGCAGGAACGCGTAGCGGCGTTCCCGTGCACAGGCTGTGGACAACTTTTCCAGATTCCAGTTCTGCCCCTGGAGCATGCCCATCTCGACCAGGTGGAGGGCGTGCACGGGCAGCCACAGATCCTCAATCTCCGGGGGGAAGATCTCGAAGGTGAGCGTGTCGTTGGCGACCGCCGCCACGTCCCGGGCACGGAACCACTCGGGCGTCCGCACGGACAGGCCGGGCGACGGGAAGGCGTAACCGTGCCTGTCGCCGGCGAGGTAGGCCCGGATCTGCCCGGTCCGTACGAGCACGATGTCACCGGACCGTACGGTGACCCGGCCGAACTCCGCCGCCTCGTCGAGGTCCTCGGGCGTGACGGCGTGGTCGCCGGGCAGCCGGTCGACGCCCTTGGCCGCCGCCACGTCGAGCAGCACCCCGCGCGAGACGATGTGCCGGGCGGTGTGGATGCCGCTGAACTCGGCGCGGCCGTGCGCGGTGACGGTGCCGGCGGGGCGGCCGTTGTAGATCCGACCCGAGTGCGAGACATGGGTCAGGGCGTCCCAGTGGGTGCCCGCCTGGAGCCCGAGGGTCACGGCGTCGTCGCTGGTGGCGACCGTACCGGGGCCGAAGAGCTCCTGGTTGACCTGCACCATGACGTGCAGGGGGTTGACCCGGCCGGGGATCACGCCGGTCTGCACGCCGTCCTGCTTCAGCTCGACGGCCAGCGGGATCCGCCGGCCGGTCCGGACGGTCGCGGCGGCCTCGCGCACCACGGCGTCGGTGATCAGGTTGAGGGTGCCGATCTCGTCGTCGCGGCCCCAGCGGCCCCAGTTGTTCACGCGCGCGGCGATGGCGTGGAATTCCGGTGGGAGAGCGCTGGTGACGGACATCGGGGGCCTCCGAGGTCTTGTACTCCGGTATCTGACGGGTCGTAGAATCCTCTCGGCGCACGAATCTAACGGACCGTCAGAAAATGCGGGAAGGGGCCGGGCGTGGGGAACTTCTTGGCAGGAAAGGTCATCGCCGTGACGGGAGCGGGCCGGGGGATCGGCCGCGCGGTCGCCCTCGCCTGCGCCGCCGAGGGTGCGAAGGTCGTCGTCAACGACTACGGGGTCTCCGTCGAGGGCGCCGAGCCCACGAGCGAGATCGCCGAGGCGGTCGTCAAGGAGATCGAGGCGGCCGGAGGCGGTGCGGTGGCCGTCGCCGACGACATCTCGACGATGGCGGGCGGACAGCGGGTCGTGGACGTGGCGCTCGCGGAGTACGGGCGGATCGACGGCGTCGTGTGCGTGGCCGGCATCCTGCGGGAGCGGATGCTCTTCAACATGACGGAGGAGGAGTGGGACCCCGTCGTCGCCACCCACCTCAAGGGCACCTTCACCGTCTTCCGGGCCGCCTCCGCCGTCATGCGCCGCCAGGGCTCCGGCACCCTCATCGGCTTCACCAGCGGCAACCACCAGGGCTCGGTCGCCCAGGCCAACTACGCGGCGGCGAAGGGCGGCGTCATCTCCCTCGTCCGCAGCGCCGCCCTCGGCCTCCACAAGTACGGCGTCACCGCCAACGCCGTCGCCCCCGTGGCCCGCACCCGCATGTCGGCCAACGTGCCCATGGAACTCAAGGAGATCGGCGAGCCGGAGGACGTGGCCGCGCTCGTCGTGTACCTCCTCTCCGACCGCGCCAGGACGGAGAGGATCACCGGCCAGGTCTACACGGTCGCCGGCCCCAAGATCGCGGTCTGGGCCCAGCCGAGAGAACTGCGGGCCGCCTACGCGGAGAGCGGCAGCTGGACCCCGGAACGGATCGCCAACTTCCTGCCGGGGACGGTGGGCACGGACCCCATGCCGATGCTCCGGCACCTGGAGGAGATGACCAGGGCGGCGGCGAACGGCTCCCGCCCGAACGCGTAGCGGCGCCCCTGCGGCCCGCGCCCCGTGCGGACGGTCCTCCCGCGGGGGGCCGTCTCCCCCGGCGGGGGTGCGGGGCGGTCGGAAGCGCGCAGGCGCGTACGGATCCGGTCCATCGACGGAGGTGCAGGGACATGAGAGGTGTCGTCTTCGACGGCAAGGAGGTCCGGGTCGTCGACGACCTGGACGTACGGCCCCCCGGACCCGGCGAAGTGCTCGTCGCCGTCGCCGCCGCCGGGCTCTGCCACAGCGACCTGTCGGTCGTCGACGGCACGATCCCGTTCCCCGTGCCCGTCGTCCTCGGCCACGAGGGCGCCGGAGTCGTCGAGGCCGTCGGCCCCGGAGTCACCCACGTCGGCCCCGGCGACCACGTCGCCCTGTCCACCCTCGCCAACTGCGGCGCCTGCGCCGACTGCGACCGCGGCCGGCCCACCATGTGCCGCAAGGCCATCGGGATGCCCGGCCGGCCCTTCTCGCGGCGCGGCGACGGGAAGCCGCTCTTCCAGTTCGCCGCCAACTCCTCCTTCGCCGAACGGACCGTCGTCAAGGCCGTCCAGGCCGTGAAGATCCCCGAGACCGTCCCGCTCACCTCCGCCGCCCTCATCGGCTGCGGTGTCCTCACCGGCGTCGGAGCCGTACTCAACCGCGCCCGGGTCGACCGCGGCGAGACCGTCGTCGTCCTCGGCACCGGAGGCATCGGCCTCAACGTCCTCCAGGGCGCCCGGATCGCCGGCGCGACGACCGTCGTCGCCGTCGACACCAACCCGGCGAAGGAGGCCGCCGCCCTCCGCTTCGGCGCCACCCACTTCCTGACCTCGACGGACGGCGTCCGCGAGATCCTGCCCACCGGCGCCGACCACGTCTTCGAGTGCGTCGGCCACACCGGACTCGTGCGCACCGCCGTCGACCTGCTCGACCGGCACGGGCAGGCGGTCCTCCTCGGCATGACCCCACCGAAGGCCGAGGCGAGCTTCCCGCCGGCGGCGATGTTCCTCGACAAGTCGATCCTCGGCTGCCGTTACGGCTCCTCCCGCCCCCAGAAGGACATCCCGCTCTACGCCGAGCTCTACGGCGCCGGCCGCCTGCTCCTCGACGAACTCGTCACCGCCACCTACCCGGTGGAGGACTTCGCACGGGCGGCGCGGGACGCGGCGCGCGGTGAGGTGGCCCGGGCCGTCCTCACCTTCTGAACCGTCCGGCCGTTGCGCACCCCGCGCCGGAAATCGGCTGGGGCACACGGGCGTACGTCGCTACGGTCCTGAGGCATGTCCTACCGCGAGCTCGCCACCCGTCCCGTCCTCGCCTGGGCGGGCGTCGCCTCCGCCGCCCGGCTGCCCGTCGCCATGGCTCCGCTCGCGCTGGTCTTCCTGGTGCGGGAACAGCCGGGCGGCTACAGCCTCGGCGCGGTGCTGGCCGCCGTGTACGTGGTCGGGGAGATCGTCGCCGCACCCGTCCTCGGCGTCCGCCTCGACGCCGAACGGGCCCGGCCCCACCTCGCGGTCGGCCTCGCCGTCGGCGCCACCGGGTTCGCGGGCCTCGGGGTCGTCGGCGGCGAGGGCCATCCCGTGCTGCTCGGCGCGCTCGCCTTCCTCGCGGGCGCGGCACCCGCCGCGGCGCCCGGCGGCCTGCGGGCGCTGCTGACCGGCATGGTCCCGCAGCGGGCCGTCACCCAGGCGATGAGCCTGGAATCGGTGCTGACCTTCGGGATCTGGGCCGCCGCCCCGGCCCTCGCGACCGGACTAGCCCTCGGCGTCGCCCCGGCCGTACCACCGCTGCTCCAGGCCGTACTCATGGCCCTGTCGGTGGCGGGACTGTGGCTGCTGCCGGCCGGCTGGTCGACCCGGGAGGCCACGGAGGCCACTGAGGTCGAGGGAGTCAAGGAGGCCGAGGGAGCCACGGAGACCGAGGGAGCCAAGGAGGCCGAGGACGACGGAGGGTCCGGGAAGCCCGGGGCTCGCCGGACCACCCGGCGGTCCCGGACCGGAGAGCCGGGCACGGCCAGGGGCCGGGTGCTCGCCCGTGCCTGGCCCGTGTACGTCACCGGCGCCGCCGGCCTCACCCTGCTCGCCCTCGCCGAACTGATCCTGCCCGCCCTCCTCGAACAGCGCGCCGTCCCCCTCGCCTGGGCCGGTCCGCTGCTCGCCGGGTTCTCCATCGGCTCGGCCGTCGGCGCCTTCCTGTACGGGCTGCGCGACTCCTGGCCCGGCCGGCTGCCCGTGCAGTCCGCCGTCCTGGTCGGCGGCGTCGCGGCCGGTGTCGCCCTCGTCGCCGTCCTGCCCTGGGCGGCCGCGATCGGCGTGACCCTGGTCGCCGCCGGTCTCCTCCAGGCACCCGCCATGCTGACCCGCAACCTCGCCCTGCGCCAGATCCTGCCGCCGCAGGCCCTCGCCGCCGGGTACTCGGTCATGTACGCGGCCGTGGGGGCCGGCTACGCGGCCAGCGGCACCCTCGCGGGAGCCCTCCTCGAGGTCGTCGCCCCGTCCACGGCGATCCTGTGCGGGGTCGTCCTCACGCTGGCGCTCACCGCCCTCGGGCTGTGGGGCGAGCGGCGGATCCCCCCGCTCGGCACGGAGGCGGCCGAGGCCGGGGAGGCGGTCCGGGCCGGGCAGGAGGCTCAGGCCGGGGAGCCGGCCGCGCGGAAGGTGCGCCGGTAGGCGGTCGGGGTCACCCCGATCGCGCCCTGGAGGTGCACCCGCAGCGACTGGGCGGTGCCGAAGCCGGAGTCGTGCGCGACCTGGTCGACGGGCAGGTCGGTGGTCTCCAGGAGGTGCCGGGCCCGTTCCACCCGCTGCTGGGTGAGCCACTGGCCGGGGCTTGTGCCGACCTCGTCGCGGAACCGGCGGGTGAAGGTCCGCACGCTCATCGACTCCCGTACCGCCAGGTCCCGCAGACGGATCGGCTCGTGGAGGTGGGCGAGCGCCCACGCGCGGGCCGCCGTCGTGGTGGAGACCGCCGGATCGGGCACCGGGCGCTCGACGTACTGGGCCTGGCCGCCGTCCCGGTACGGGGGCACGACGGTGCGCCGGGCCACCTCGTTGGCCACGGCCGTGCCGTGGTCGCGGCGGACGATGTGCAGGCACAGGTCGATCCCGGCGGCCACGCCGGCGGAGGTCAGCACGTCCCCGTCGTCCACGAACAGCACGTCGGCGTCCACCCGCACCCGCGGGAAGAGCCGCTGGAAGTGGTCGGCGGAGGCCCAGTGGGTGGTGGCGGGCCGTCCGTCCAGGTAGCCGGCCGCGGCCAGCACGTATCCGCCGGTGCAGATGGACACCAGCCGCGTCCCCGGCCGTATGCGGGCGAGGGCCGAGGCCAGCGGTTCGGTGAGCCTGCCCTCCTCGTAGACCGGGCCCAGCTCGTAGGAGGCGGGCACCACGACGGTGTCGGCGGTCGCGAGGGCCTCCGGTCCGTGCTCGACGTGGATGGCGAAGTCGGCGTCGGTCCGGACCGGTCCGACGACCGGCGCGCAGGTCACGGTCTCGTACAGCGGCCGGCCCCCGGGGTCCTTGGCGCGGCCGAAGATCCGGTGCGGGATGCCCAGTTCGAAGGGGAGCAGGCCGGGCAGGGCGAGGACGGCGACGCGATGGGGCCGGTGCGGTGGCGGCACGGCGTACTCCCTCCATAAAGCAGTGGTGGTTTAGACCACAGGCTGGTACCTGTGTCTCTTCGTGACGGACAACACGTACAAGTCTGAGGCCGGCGAACGGATTCCCGCGCCGGCCGGATCCGGACCGGGCCCCGTGCCGGCAGAGCCCGGCGGGGTTGCCGTCCGGACCGGCCCGCCCGCACCCGCCGCGCTCTGGAACCGTAACTTCCGGCTCTTCTTCGTCGCCCGCGCGGTCGCCGTCCTCGGCGAGGGCATGGTCCCGGTCGCCTTCGCCGCCGGCCTCCTCGGCGCCGGCCACCCCGGCTCGGCCGTCGGCTACGCGCTCGGGCTGTGGACGGCCGCCTTCGCCGTCTTCGTCCTCTTCGGCGGCGTCCTCGCCGACCGCTTCACGGCCCGCCGCATGATGATCCTCGCCGATCTGCTCCGGCTGCCCGGCGCCGTGCTCCTCGGGGTCACCTTCGCGCTCGGCAGCCCGCCGCTGTGGGCCGTGTACGCGCTGTCCACCGTCGCCGGTGTCGGCGCGGCCCTGTTCCAGCCGGGCGTCGCCTCCACGATCCCGCGGATCGCCCCCGACGTGCAGCGGGCCAACGCGGTCCTGCGGGTCGTCGAGGCCCTCATGACGATGGCGGGCCCGGCGCTCGCCGGTCTGCTCGTCGCCCTGTGGAACGCGGGCGCCGCCTTCGCCGTCAACGCGGCCACCTTCGCCGTCAGCGCCGTCTGCTTCACGCTGATGCGGCTTGCACCCCTTCCCTCGGACGGGGCAGGCCGCGGCTCGCTCGGCTCGGAAATGGCCCTCGGGTGGCGGGAGTTCCGGTCGCGGAGCTGGCTGTGGGGCGTCATCGCCATCTGGACGGTGTACGGGCTGACCGTCGCCGGACCGATGGTGCCGTTGACCGCGAACCTGGTGACCGGCGAGCACGGCTCGGCCACCTACGGCGTGCTGATGGCCGCGGGCGGGGCCGGAAGCGCGGTCGGCGGCCTCCTCGCGCTGCGCCTGCGGCCGGTCCGCCCGCTGGCCGCCGGGGCGGTCGCCCTGCTCGGGCTGCCGGTGAACCTGCTGCTGCTCGGCGCGGGCGCGCCGGTGCCGCTGCTGCACGCGGGCCAGTTCGTCGGCGGCGCGGCCTTCGCCTTCTGGCTGGTGATGTGGTCGACGGCGGTGCAGACCCACGTGCCGCAGGACGCCCTGAACCGCATGCACGCCTACGACGTGGCCGGATCCCTGCTGATGATGGGCGTGGGGCGCAGCCTGTCCGGGCCGGTGGCGGCGGTCCTCGGCACGGAGGAGGTGCTGCTCGCGGGGGCGGGGATCGCGGTCCTGGTGGTGGTCGCGCTGCTTCTCGTGCGGCCGATCAGGACGCTGCCGCGGGTGTGAGGAGCGCGGGCCGGGTGGCGGGCCGGTGCGCCTGGCGGTGTGGCGGGCCGGTGTGGCCGGCGGGGTGGTGGGCCGGTGCGGCGGGCCGGGTGCCGATGGCCCGATCTGTTGGAAAGCTGTCATCCGGGCCAATGGTCGGCCACGGTCCCCGGCTCGATGCTGGGTGACGTGACCCAGACAACCCCGCCCCCGGCCCCCGCCCCCGTCTCGTACCGGCCGCGCCCTCCGCGCATCCACCGCGCGTGGTTCGTCGCGGCCGTCACCTTCGTCACGATCATCGGCGCGGCCGCCTTCGCCTCGCTGCCGGGCCTGCTCATCGAGCCGCTGCACTCGGAGTTCCGCTGGACGCGCGGCACGATCGGCTTCGCGGTGTCGGTGAACCTCGCGCTGTACGGCCTGACGGCGCCGTTCGCCGCCTCGCTGATGGACCGTTTCGGCATCCGCCGGGTCGTCGCGGTGGCGCTGTCGGTCATCGCGCTGGGCTCACTGCTCACCGTGGGGATGACGGCCGCCTGGCAGCTCGTCCTCTACTGGGGCGTCCTCGTCGGTCTCGGCAGCGGCTCCATGGCCCTCGCCTTCGCCGCGACCGTCACCAACCGCTGGTTCGTCGCCCGGCGCGGCCTGGTCACCGGCATCCTGACCGCGGCCGGGGCCTCGGGGCAGCTGGTCTTCCTGCCCCTCCTGTCCTGGCTGGTCGAGCACCAAGGCTGGCGCCCCGCCGCCGTCACCGTCGCGCTGTCCGCGCTCGCCGTCGTGCCGTTCGTGTGGCTGCTGCTGCGCGACCACCCGGCGGACGTGCGGCTCGCCCCGTACGGCGGTGAGTACGCCGAGAAGCCCGCACCGGTGCCGGGCGCCGCCCGCCGGGCCGTGACCGTCCTGTTCAAGGCCGCCCGCACGGGTCCGTTCTGGCTGCTCGCCGGCACCTTCGCGATCTGCGGCGCCTCCACGAACGGCCTGGTCAAGACCCACTTCGTCCCCGCCGCGCACGACCACGGCATGCCGGTCACGGCAGCGGCCGGGCTGCTCGCCGTGATCGGCGTCTTCGACGTCGTCGGCACGATCGCCTCCGGCTGGTTCACCGACCGCTTCGAGACCCGCCGCCTGCTCGCCGTCTACTACGCGCTGCGGGGGATCTCGCTGCTGTTCCTGCCGATGCTGCTGGCCCCGGCGGTGCACCCGCCGATGCTCTTCTTCATCGTCTTCTACGGCCTCGACTGGGTCGCCACGGTGCCGCCGACCATCGCCCTGTGCCGCGAGCACTTCGGCGAGGACAGCGCCATCGTCTTCGGCTGGGTCCTCGCCTCCCACCAGGTCGGCGCCGCCGTCGTCGCCTTCGCGGGCGGCGTCGCCCGCGACGTCTTCCGCTCCTACGACCCCGTCTGGTACGCCTCGGGCGCCCTCTGCGCGGCGGCGGCCCTGATGGCCCTGGTCATCAGGCGCCCGAGCGCCCCCCGGGCCCTGCCGGCGACCTGACCCCACCCCGTAGGGCACCCCGGGTGCACGGCCCTGGTCCGCATGGAGGAGGATGCGGGCCGGGAGGGGATTTGAATGCGTTCAGAAAAACTGGTGGGTGGCGGCGGGGCCGGGGCGGAGGGGCGCACCTTCCGGCGGATGGTGACGGTGTCGATGCTCGTGCTGTTCCTGGAGGCCGCGTTCGCGCTGGTGCTGGGTTTGGTGTTCGGGGAAACCCGGGAGCCCGAGCCCGGCGAGGAGGCGGTCAGTGCGTGGACCCTGCTGTTCATGCCGTTCTTCGCCGTGTTCGTGCTGGTCGCGGCGGCCCTGGCGTCGGCGGCGCTGGTGGCGCCGGCGGTACTGCTCGCGGAGGGCGCCGGACGGCGCGTCGGGGGACCGGCGCTCGGGTGGCAGGTGCTCCTGACGGGGGCCGCGGGCGCGATCCTGTGGCCGTTCGGCGGGTGGCGGGGCTGGCTGGTGGCATGGGTGTGCCTGGCGGCGGCCGCGGTCGTGGCGCGGCGCGCGCGGCGGGGCTCCTTCGTCACGGTGCTCCTGTGGGGGACCCTCGTGGTCCTCACGGCCTTCGGGCTCGGCGGCGTCGGACTGTGGGCGGGCGTCATCGAGGGCTGACCCCGGCCCTCGATCCGCCGGAACGAACGGGTGACGGCGGCTCGGTCAGCCGGCGGCTCGGTCCATCGGCTCGACCCCGACGTGCCGGCGCATGCCCGGCTCCTCCCGCCGCTCTCGTACGGAGCGGCCCGGTTCGAACCGGATCCGAGCCGCCTCGTACGCGGTAGCGGCCTCGGGACCGCGCGGCGCGTCCTCCCGCGAGCGGGCCCGGCCTGCGCGGCCGGTCACCGGGCCACTCCTCGTCGACGGTGTGTTCCTGGGCGACGCAACGGCCCCCAGCCGGCAGGGCACGCTCGATCTCGGCCGGCTCCCGCTGCCGCGTCTTGAGGCGGGGCCGCGCCCGGAGCCACCCGAACGAGCGGCGCCCGCACGCGGTCACTCCGGTGGCGGTCCGGGCGCTAGCCCGCGAACCGCCCGAACCGCCCCCGGTGGAACAGCAACGGCTCCCCGGCCTCCGTGGCGCCCAGGGCCTCCACGCGGCCCACCACGATCAGGTGGTCGCCGCCCGTGTGGACCGTGGTGATGGTGCAGTCGATCCAGGCGGGGGCGTCCGGGAGGCGGGGGGAGCCGGTGGCCGGGGCCGGGGTCCAGGTCACGCCGGCGAACTTGTCGGCCCCGCTCACCGCGAAGGCCCGGCACAGGGCGGCCTGCTCCGCTCCCAGGACGTTCACGCAGAACAGGCCCGCGCGGGCGATCCGGGGCCAGGTGGTCGACGTACGGGCCACCATGAAGACGACCAGCGGCGGGTCGAGGGAGAGCGAGGCGAAGGACTGGCAGGCGAAGCCCGCCGGGCCGTCCCCGTCGAGGGCGGTGACGATCGTGACCCCGCTCGCGAAGTTCCCGAGCACGCGCCGGAACGCGGCGGGATCGACCGGCAGCCGTTCGTCCTCCCGTACCGCCCGCAACGCGGGCCGGGGAAGGGCGTCCGCGGCCGTGCCGGCGCCCACGACCGCACCGGCCGACCTGAGGTATCGGACGGCGGTGGCCGCCATCCCAGCGTGTCCCATCACCACCCCATTGAAGCTGACGGCCCGTCAGATGAGAAGCCCCCGAACCCCCGGCCCTGCCGTCCCCCGAACCCCCGGTCCTGCCGTCCCCCGAACCCCCTACCGTCCCTCGAACTCCGCCGCCCGCCGCTCCACGAACGCCGCCACGCCCTCCCGCGCGTCCCGCGTCGTCATGCAGATCTCCTGCGCCGCCGCCTCCGCCACGAACGCGGCCGTCCGGTCCGCGTCCAGGGAGGCGTTGACCAGCTGCTTGGTGAGGGCGAGGGCGCGGGTGGGGCCCTGGGCGAGGCGGTCGGCCCAGGCGCGGGCCGTCTTCTCCAGGTCCTCGGCCGGGACGACCCGGTTCACCAGGCCCATCGCCCGCGCCTCGGCCGCCGGCAGCGCGTCACCGAAGAACATCAGCTCCTTCGCCCGCTGCGGCCCCACCAGCCGCGGCAGCAGATACGCCCCGCCACCGTCCGGCACGATCCCGCGCCGCACGAACACCTCCACGAACCGCGCCGACTCCGCCGCCAGCACCAGGTCGCACGCGAACGCCAGGTGCGCCCCGATCCCGGCGGCCGTCCCGTTCACCGCCGCGATCACCGGCTTCTCGCAGTCCAGTACGGCCCCGACGAAGCGCTGCGCGCCCCGCCGGATCATCCGGGCCACGTCCCCCGTGACCCGGTCCTCCGCCGAGACGGACGGCCCCCCGCGCAGGTCCGCCCCCGCGCAGAAGCCCCGCCCCGTGGCGGTCAGGACCACCGCCCGCACCCCCGGGTCGGCCGAGGCGTCGTCCAGCAGGGCGACGATCCGCTCCCGCTGCTCCCAGGTGACCGCGTTCATCGCCTCCGGGCGGTTGAGCGTGATCCACGAGACGCCGTTCTCCACGGCGTGCAGGACGTCCGGCACGGCAACTCCTCGTCTACCGGCACACCGCGAGCGCGTCCAGGGCCACCGCCCCCTGCCCCCGCGGCAGCACCATCAGCGGATTGATGTCCAGCTCGGAGAGGTCCCCGTCGAGTTCCAGGGCCATGCGCTGCACCCGCAGCACGACCTCCACCAGCGCGTCCACGTCCGCCGCCGGAGCTCCCCGCACCCCGTCGAGCAGCGCCCGCCCGCGCAGTTCGCCCAGCATGTCCCGGGCCTGTCGCTCCCCGAACGGCGGCACCCGCACGGCCGTGTCGTCCAGGACCTCCACCAGGACCCCGCCGAGCCCCACCGTCACCGTCGGCCCGAACAGGGAGTCGTGCGTCACGCCCACCACCATCTCGACCCCCCGCCCCACCATCTGGCACACCAGGACGCCGTCCAGGTCGACGTCCTCGTAGCGGGCGATGTCCGTCAACTCCCGGTAGGCGTCCCGGATCTGGCTCGCGGACGTCAGTCCGACCTTCACGAGCCCCAGCTCCGTCTTGTGCGCGAGCCGGGCGCCCGACGCCTTCATCACGACGGGGTAGCCCACCAGGCCCGCCGCCCGTACGGCCGCGGCGGCGCTGGTCACCAGCTGCTCGCGGGGCACCCGTATCCCGTACGCCCGCAGCAGCTGCTTCGCCGCGTGCTCGCTCAGCCGCAGGCCGGGCCGGAGCAGGGCCCGGGCCTTGCGGAGGGACGGGGACGGGGTGCGCGGGGCCTCGTCGAAGGGGGAGCGGTAGCCGGTGGTGAAGCGGTGGTGGTCGAGCCACGCCTTCACCGCGCCGATGCAGTTGCCGAAGGTCCGGAAGGTGGCGACCCGCGAGGAACCGAGCAGGGTCGTGCGGTACGCGTCCTCGGTGCCGACCGGCGAGCCCCACACCACGCAGACCAGCTTGTCCGTCCGCTCGGCCGCGTCCACCAGGTCCTGCGCCAGTCTGTCGCTCATCGGCGGGAAGGGCCCGGTGATCGGGCAGATCAGCACGCCCACCTCCGGGTCGGCGAGGATCGCGTCGATGATCTTCCGGCCGCGCCAGTCGCCGACCGGGTGCCCGCCGTTGTCGACGGGGTTGGCCACGCTCAGGTACTCCGGGATCCACCGGTGCAGTTCGTCCTGCTTGGCGGCCGACAGCGTGGGCAGCTTCAGGCCCGCCGCGGTCGCCAGGTCGGAGAAGTGGGCGCCGGTGCCGCCGGATATGGAGTAGACGACGACGCCTTCGGCGAGCGGCCTGCGGGCGCGGGCGAGGAGGGCGGCGGTGTCCTGGAGCTGGTCGAGCCCGTCGACCCGGATGACCCCGAACTGCCGCATGGCCGCGTCGACGACCCGGTCGGCGCCGGTGAGCTTGCCGGTGTGCGAGGCGGCCATCCGCGCCCCGGCCTCGGTGCGGCCCACCTTCACGGCGACGACCGGCACCCGGCGGCGGGCGGCCTGGTCGGCGGCGAGCAGGAAGGAACGGCCGTCCTTGAGGCCCTCCACGTAACAGGCGATGGCGCCGACCTCGGGCCGGTGCGCGAAGTACGAGAGGAAGTCGGCGGTCTCCAGGTCGGCCTCGTTGCCGGTGGGCGCCCAGTGGGAGAGCCGGACGCCGAGCTCCTGCATCGTGAACACGGGCCGGCCCTGGTGTCCGGACTGGGTGATCAGCGCGACCGCCGGTCCCTCCAGGTCGTCCCGGAAGCGCTCGAAGGCGTTGAGGTTGGTGTTGGGGCCGAGCAGGCGCATCCCGGACCGTCCGACGGCCGCGGCGAGCCGTTCCTGGGCCCGCGCCCCGGCCTCGCCGGTCTCGGCGAAGCCGGAGGCGAAGGCGACCGCGAACCTCACCCCGGCCTCGGCGAGCCGCTCGATGACGGGCAGCGGGTCGGCGACCAGGAGCACGGCGAGGTCGACGGGCTCGCCGAGGGTGCCGAGACCGTCGACGGAGGGCAGGCAGTCGATCCCGAAGACGCTCGTCCGGGTCGGGTGCACGGGCACCACGCGTGCGCCGACCCGCCCGGCCCAGTCGAGCAACTGCCTCGTGATGCCGGTGTTGGGCCGCCCCTCGGCGTCCGAGGCGCCGACCACGGCCACGACCCGCGGCCGGAAGAACCGGTCGAGGTCGGGCACGGGCGCGTGCAGCGGCCGGCCGCTGACGTCGGTGTCGCCCTCGGCGGCGGCGACACCGTGCACGGCGGTCCGGTCCGGCTGTTCGCCGCAGGCGTCCACGCGGGCCCGGAGGTCGGTCGTGAAGGTCCCGTGAGTCGATCCCAGCATCGTTCCGCACCGCCCATCCCGAAGACCGGAGCCGCCCCGGCCCCAACTGACGAGTAGTCAGATTACTCAACTGACGGTCAGTCAGGAATAGGGCGTACGGGGCGGCCGGGCCGGTCCGAGGGTGCGCCGCGCGGACCGGAGGGGTGGAGGGCAGGGGGACGGGAGGGACGGGGCGCCTGGGGGCGCGGGGGGCCGGGGGATCGACGGGACGGGTTACCGGGTCACGGCGTCCGCCAGCACCTCGGCCGCTCGCGCCACCAGCTCGTTGTCCGCCGCCGCGTCCTCGGCGGGCTTGGTGGTCATGACGGCCAGGACGACCGGCGGCCGTCCCGGGGGCCAGGCGATGCCCGCGTCGTTGTTGCCGCCGTAGCGGCCGCCGCCGGTCTTGTCGGCCAGCGTCCAGTCGGCCGGCAGCCCCTTGCGGAACCGCTCGTCGCTGGTGGTGTTGGCCAGCATCCAGCCGGTCAGCCGCCGCCGGTCGTCGGGCGCGAGGGCCCCGCCCAGGACCAGCCGGGCGTACGAGCGGGCGATCGCGCGCGGGGTCGTGGTGTCCGTCTCGCGCCACGGCTCGGCCGAGTTCAGCTCCGGCTCCCAGCGGTCGAGCCGGGTCACCTCGTCGCCGATGGAGCGGGCGAAGCGGGTGATGGCCGTCGGGCCGCCCAGCTCGCGCAGCAGCAGGTTGGCGGCCGTGTTGTCGCTGTGGGTGATCGCGTACTCGCACAGCTGGGCCACCGTCATGCCGGTGGCCACGTGGTCCTTCGTGATCGGCGACCAGCCCGAGCGTGTCACGTACTCCTGCGTGTAGTGGATGCGCCGTGCGAGGAACTCGCCGTCGCGGTCCAGGTCCCGCAGGACCGCCGCCGAACACAGGGTCTTGAACAGCGAGCACATGGGGAAGCGTTCGTCGGCGCGGTACGTCACCAGACGCCCGCTGCCGGTGTCGTACGCGTACGCGCCGAGGCGGGCGCCGTGCTCCTGCTCCAGGGCGCGCAACCGCTGCCGGGGGCGGCCCGGTGCGGCGTGCGCCGGGGTCAGGGGCAGGGCGGCGGCGAAGGCCGCACCGGCGCCGGTGGCGAGGATCGTCCGACGGGTGGGACGCACGGTTCGGTGCCTTTCGTTGACACGGGTGGGACGTGAGAGGTGACGTCCCCAGCCGCCCGAGCGGTTGCGCAGCGGCACCTTACGCCCCCCCGCCGCCGCGGGTGCGCGACCGCCGCGCGGCCCCGCCGGAACGGCGGGAGCGGCGGCCGCCGGGGGCCGCCCGTGGCGCGCCGGGGGCCGCCCCGCCCCGCCATGTGACGCGTGGGGCCGGGCTGCTGTGTGTTCGCTGTTCTGGGCTCGCCGTGTCCGCGTGGGCTGGGCTGCCGCGTGCCCGCCGCCCCGCCCCGCCGTGTCGGCGTGGGCCGGGCCGCGCGTGTCCGACGCCCCGCCGCGTCGTCCGCCTGCCCGGCGCCACCGTCCCCGCTAGCGGCGTCCCTTCGCGATCCGGCGCGCGATCTTCTCCGCGTCCCTCGCCAGTTCCCGCAGCATCCCGCTGATCGGGTTGGTGAATCCGATGAAGTACAGCCCGGGTGCCGTGCGCGGGCAGCGGGATCCGCGGGTCAGCGGGCGGCCGGCCGCGTCCAGGACGCCCAGGTGGCCCACGAGCGGTTCGAGGGCGCGGTCGTAGCCGGTGGCGGCGATGACCGCGTCCGGGGTGATCCGGCTGCCGTCCGCGAGGACGACCTCGCGGCCGTCCAACGCCTCGACGGCCGCGACGACCTCGACCTTCCCGGACCGGACGGCGGCGACCAGGCCGACGTCCTGCACCGGCACCGCCCCCGCCCGCGTGCGGGTCGCCAGGCCCGTGTCCGGGCGGGGCAGTCCGTGGGCGCTCAGGTCGGGCGACGCGAACCTGGCGAGCCCCCGGCCCAGCAGGTCGACCAGCCCCACCGGCAGCCGCCGGACCAGGATGCCGCTGCGCTGGGCGGGCCAGCCCAGCGTCGTGCGGCGCACGATGTGCGGAACGGTCCGCACCGCGAGCCGCACCCGGGCGGCACCGCCCTCCGCCAGGTCGGCGGCGATCTCCGCCCCCGTGTTGCCGACGCCCACGACCAGGACGTCCTTGCCCTCGTACGGCACCGGGTTGCGGTACTCCCGCGCGTGCCTGAGCTCGCCCTCGTACGTGCCTCGGCCGGGCCACGCCGGCAGTCGCGGGGTGTGGTTGTAGCCGGTGGCGACGACCACGGCGCTGCCGACCATGCGCCGTCCCCCGGTCGCGTGCAGCACCCAGTCCGTGCCGTCCCGCTCGACGCGGAAGACCTCGACGCCGGTGACGATCTCCAGCTCGTGCTCCTCCGCGTACGCCTCCAGGTAGCGGACCACGTCCGCCCGTGCGACCCAACGCCCGTAGGAGCGCGGAATCTTCAGGCCCGGGAGCGCGGACAGGCGCCGGGTGGTGTGCAGGCGCAGCCGGTCGTAGTGCCCGCGCCAGGAGGCGCCGACGGCGTCGGACTTCTCCAGGACGACGGCGCGGACGCCACGGGCGCGCAGGGTGGCGGCGACCGCGAGTCCGCCGGGGCCGCCGCCGATGACGTACACCGGGTGGACGGCCTGTGAGGGTGGTGCTTGGGGGGTGGTGACCATGAATTCTGAGCGTAATGACGTGTACACGCTGTGGGTCTCGGTCAAGACGGGTTTCGGTTGCGAATCGGTCACGCGACCCCGTCACCCGCCTCCCTCTTGTGCCCGGACTGCTCCTGCGCTGAACTGACGTACCGTCAGGTCCGTGTCTCCGGGAGGCTCGCGCATGCAGACCGTCTGGCTCACCGGCGTCGAATGGCTCGCCGTCCTCCGCATCGGCCTCGGCCTGTGGTGGCTGGAGAGCTGGCGCCACAAGGACAGAAAGGGATGGTTCGAGCGCGGCACCGGCATCTCCTGGGCCGCCGAGGTCGCCGCCGACCACCGGTGGCCGCTCGTGAGGAAGGGCTTCGAGACCGTCGTCGCGCCCCGCCCCCGACTCATGGCGTACATGGTCGTCCACGCCGAACTCGCCCTCGGCCTGGGCCTGGTGACCGGCCTCCTCACCCCCGTCGCCCTGATCGGCGGCCTGCTCCTCAACCTCCTCTATCTCACCCTGATGATCCACGACTGGGCCGAGCAGGGGCAGAACGCCATGATGGGGCTGATCTCCCTCGTCGCCCTCTTCGCCGTCTCCTGGCAGACCTGGTCCCTCGACCACGCGATCGGACTCTTCTGATGACGGCCACCCCCACCCCCGCGAACCTCCCGGACATCGACGCCTTCACCCGGCCCTACTGGGACGCCGCAGCCGAGGGCCGCCTCCTCCTGCGCCACTGCGCCGCCTGCGACCGCGCCCACCACTACCCGCGCGAGTTCTGCCCCCACTGCTGGAGCGACGCCGTCACCTGGCGCCGGGCGAGCGGCCGCGCGGTGCTCTACACCTGGTCCGTCGTCCACCGCAACGACCTCCCGCCCTTCGGCGACCGCGTCCCCTACGTGGCGGCCGTCGTGGACCTGGCCGAGGGCCCGCGCATGATGACCGAGATCGTCGACTGCCCGGAGCGGGACCTGCGCATCGGCATGGACGTGGAGGTCGCCTTCCGCCGCGAACGGCTTCCGGAAGGCGATCTCGGCGAGGGCGTCCTCCACGTCCCTGTCTTCAGGCCCCGGCGAGCGGACTGACCGCTGGGCCGGCTGACCGCTGGGCCGGCCCAGCGGTCAGCCCGTGACCCGTTCCACCGGCACCCACAGCTGGGAGCCCGTCTCCGCACCGATCTCCACCGGCTGGGTCTTCAGGAGCTCCGGGCCCGGCCGGCTCGCGTACGGGTTCGAGGGGAACCACTGCGTGAAGACGTCCCGCCACAACTCCTGGAGGGCGCTCGGGTAGGGCCCGCGGTTGTCGAAGACCGCCCAGGTCCCGGCCGGCACGTCGAGGACGTCGAGGTCCTCGGCCGTCGTCCCCGGGCCGGTGGCCACCCCGATCCAGTAGTCGACCTCCGCCCCCTCCTCGCGGCTGTCGGACAGGTGCTCCACCGCCGACAGGACCCCTTCCGGGTCCCGGTCGGACAGCGCCTTCATCCGTACGATCGCCTGCTCGCCCAGGTTCGCCACGTGCGCCGCGGCGGCCGCGTTCACCCCCTCGTGGACGAGCGGGATCCGGGCCTTCCTGCCGACGATCCGGAAGGCGTCCTTCTCGACGATCCGATACCGCATGGTGCTGCTCCCTTCGACGACGACACGGAAGGACATCCGCGGCTGTGACGTGAGCACCGCTCCCGTGCGCCGGACCTCGCCCGGCCCCACCCCGTGCACGGAGCGGAACGCCCGGGCGAACGCCTCGCCCGACCCGTAGCCGTACCGCACCGCGATGTCGAGCAGCGTGCGCTCCCCGGCCAGCACCTCGGCACCGGCCAGCGTCATGCGCCGACGCCGTACGTAGACGGAGAGCGGCATTCCGGCGAGCGCCGAGAACAGCCGCCGGAAGTGGTACTCCGACGTCATCGCGATCCGGGCGGCCTCGGCGACGTCCACCTCGCGGTCGAGATGGTGCTCCACGTGGTCCAGGGCCCGGTTCAGCTCCTCCAGCACGCCCGCGTCCTTCCTTCTGGTGCCTTCACCGTAGGAAGGACCACCCTCCCAGGACCCGACAAGCCGTGCCCGGAACGGTCGGGTGGGGGAGGGGGCGGGTCGGGGCCGGGAGAGGGTGCCGGAGCGTCGGCGGGGCGCTGGTGGCGGAGCATCGGCGGGTGTGGTGGCGGAGTGCGGCGACGGGCTTGCGGTTGACGCTGCGGAAACTCCTACGGTCTTCGTACGGGGTCGGACCGACCGGCCCCGGCGACGGGAGGACACCACCGATGACGGCCTGGTCGATCGCGGACGTGGCCCGGATGTCCGGGGTCACCACCCGGACCCTGCGGCACTACGACGAGATCGGTCTGCTGCCGCCCGCCTGGACCGCGAGCAACGGACACCGCTACTACGAGGAGTCCCAGCTGCTGCGCCTCCAGCAGATCCTGCTCATGCGGGAGATGGACGTGGGGCTGCGCGAGATCCGGGCCGTCCTGGACAGCCGGGCCGACCGGGTGGCGGTGCTCCGCGAGCACCATGCCCGGCTGCTGGCGGAGCGGGAACGGATCGCCACCCTGGCCAGGACGGTGGCCCGCACCATCGCCGAACTTGAGGAGAGCGAGGACGAGGACACCATGACGAAGATCAACCGACCGGAGAACCTCTTCGAGGGCTTCCAGGCCGACCCGGAGATGGAAGCCGAGGTCAGGGAACGATGGCCGGAGGCGTACGAGGAGTCCCGGAAGGCGGTCGAGGAGCTGACCGCGGAGGCCGGCGAGGAGTGGCAGCGCGAGGTCACCGCGCAGATGATCCGCTTCGCCGAGTTCATGGCCGCCGGCACCCCGGCCGACGACCCGGCGGTGCAGGCCGAGGTGGACGCCCACTACCGGGGCGTGTGCCGCTTCTGGACCCCGACCGCGGAGGCGTACCGGGGCCTGGGCGCCACGTACGCGGAGGACCCGAGGTTCCGCGCGAACTTCGACCGGATCGCCGAAGGGCTCGCCGAGTACCAGCGCGCGGCGATGGACGTGTACGCGGACGCCCGACTGGGCTGAGCTGAGCCGGAGGGGAAGTTGGTGGGGTAGGGCGGGGGGTGGTGGTGGGGGTGTGTAAAGGACCCCGGAGCCGGCCGGTCAAGGGTGGAGCGAAGCGGAATCGCGCAGCGACGCGACGAAGGAGCGCCCTTGAGGGGCCGGCGGAGGGGGCCACACTCGGAGAGAGGGCGGCCGACCCAGAAGCCCACCAGCAACGGACACCCCGAGCACCCAAGACCCGCACCCAACACCACCCCCCTCAGCCCACTCCTATCCCACCGCCCCCGTACGGCGTCGGTCAGCGCGTCCGGACGCTCGCCAGGATCTCGGGGGCGGCCTCCGCGAGCGTCGCGAAATGCCGGTGGGAGCCCTCTGCCGCCGTGGGCGTGTTGACGGTCCAGACCGTCATCCCGGCCGCCCGCCCGGACCGTACGCCGGACGGCGCGTCTTCGATCACGAGACAGTCGGCCGGGTCCGCGCCCAGCTTCTCGGCGGCGGTCAGGTACGGCACGGGGGAGGGCTTGCCCTCGCGGACGCAGGCCGCGTCCACGATGAGCTCGGGCAGCGGCAGCCCGGTCCGTTCGAACCGGCCGCGCACCCGGTGCTCGTAGTTCGACGTCACCAGCGCCCACCGGTCGGCGGGCAGGGCGTTCAAGAGCTCGGCCGCGCCGTCGAAGGCGCTGTACGTACCCGTCCGTACGTCCTCGTCCTCCAGCGCGTGCAGGAGGGCGAGGCACTCGTCGGGATCGGCGTCGGGCGCGACGGCCGCGAACGTCTCCACCGGCCGCGTCCGCAGCGCGACGGCGTACACCTCGTCCCCGTCCAGCCCGTGGCGGGCGGCCCAGGCGTGCCAGACGCGCCGCTGGTTCTCGACTGCGTCCATCAGGGTGCCGTCGACGTCGAAGAGGATGAAGGTGCTGGTCATAGGGGGGAGATCCTAGGCATGAAGCGAACGCTTGCCCACGCCTTTGCCGCCGCCACCTGCGCCGCCGCCCTGGGCCTCGGCCTCTCCGGCACGGCCACCGCCGGCCCCGTACCCGTCCCCGTCACCGGACCGGAAGCCCCCGCCGCCGAGTGGGCTCCGAAGCCCCCCACCCGCCTGCACCTGACGGTCACCGACTCGGCCGGTGTCGAGAAGGACGTCTTCCTCGGCTGTCGCCCGAACGGTGGCAACCACCCGAAGGCGGACCTGGCCTGTGACGCCCTCCACGACTCCGCCGGCGACTTCGACAAGCTGAAGGGCGAGCTGAGGTCCTGCACCCAGCAGTACGACCCGGTCACGGCGAAGGCCGAGGGCACGTTCAACGACACCCCCGTCTCCTGGACGAAGACCTTCGGCAACGCGTGCGAGATGGAAGCGGCGACGGCCCCCGTTTTCGTGTTCTGACCGTTCCTTCCGGCGGTCAGACGCGCGCGTACGACACGAACGACGACCACACGGCGGGCGCCACGGCGAGCTGGGGCCCGTCGGGGTTCTTGGAGTCGCGCACGTGGACGGTGGTGGGGTGCGCGGCGACCTCGACGCAGTTGCCGCCTTCACCATCGCTGTAGCTCGACTTGCGCCACTCGTAGGCGACTTCGATGCACTCGCCGCCCTCGCCGCCGCTGTAGGTGCTCTTGAACCAGGCCAGATCCGCGGTGCTCATAGCTCTCCCAGCATCTTCTCGATCAAGTCCAGGGACTCGTGGGACGTGAGTGCCTGTGCGCGGATAATCCCATAGCGCTCGGTGTAGGTGCGCACCTCTTCTGGGTCGGTGATCAGCCGGGCGTGACTGTAGCTCTCGATGTACGCGACCTCTCGGCGTCCCTTAGGCGTGAGAAGCGTGAATGCCCCTTCCAAGCCGGGGTGTTCTGTGCAGTCGAAGGGCAAGACCTGGAGGTGCACGGTCCGCCGTTGGGCGACCTCGATGAGGCGTCGCATCTGCTCGCGGAAGGCTTCAACACCGCACAACGGTCGGCGTAGCACGGCCTCCTCGATGACGAAGCTAAGCGTCGGCGCAGGCCACTTGTCCAAGATCACCTGCCGTGAAATGCGATCCGAGATCCGCTTCTCGAGCGTCTCCTCGTCGTACAGCGGACGGCGGTGCCGGAAGACCGCCTCCGCGTAGGTCCGGGTCTGCAGAATGCCCGGCACGGCCTGCACCGCGTAGTAGTGCAGCGCGACCGCCTCCGCTTCCTCCTTCGCGAAGCTCCGGAACCAATCCGGATGCCGCACCCTCGCCCGCGCCAGTGCCTCCCGCACGTCGTCCACCGACGCGGTCAGCACCCCGCCGGCGCCCAGCACCGGGTCCGCCCGGATCAGGAAGTCCGGCTGCGGGGTGCGGACGCCGCGCTCTACCGAGGAGACCAGGTCCTCGCTACAGTGCGTGGCGTCCGCCAGTTCCGCCTGGCTCAGGCCCGCGTTCTTGCGCAGGACCTTGATGATCTTCCCGAGCGCCCTGAACAGGTGCGCCGTACCGTCGACTTCGGACGGCCGTTCCGGCCGCTCCTCCTCGTTTCCCGACATCCGTACCGCCCTCTTGGCGTGCTCGTACCGCTACTCAGCGTCGTGGTGTCGCCCCTGGTCAGAGTACGGGCGGCGCTCCAGTCTCGGGGGCATGAAGACGGAAATGACCACCCCAACCAGTGAGTCCGGCGACCAGTTCAAGGGCGTGTTCGCGCAACGGCTCTCTTCCACGCGCCGGGGCGCTCGGCTCGCGCGCCTGCTCGCCGTGCAGCAGATGAGGGACTGGGGGCTGACGGACACGGACGCCGCCGAGCTGGTGGTGGCGGAGCTGGCCGGCAACGCCGTCACGCACGGTCGCGTGCCCGGCCGGGACTTCGAGGTGCGGCTGCTGCTCGCCGAGGACCACGTCCGGGTCGAGGTCTCCGACACCCGCGCCGAGCGCGAGCCGGAGCCGAACCCGTATCCGGACGAGCACGGCTACGGCCTCCTGCTCGTCGCCGCGCTCGCCACTGCCTGGGGCGTGAAGGGCCGGTCCGTGGGCAAGACGGTCTGGGCGGCGGTGGCGGCTTCGTGACCCGAGGGGTACGGCCGGCGAACGGGACGATCCGGCGGAGCCGATCGGGTCGTTCGAGGAGGTCCACGGCCCCGCCGACCCTGTAGCCGTGGCCGAGAAGGCGGCCGTCCTGGCACGCGGCGGGTGCCGGAAGAGGGCGGGGAGGGGCCGCGTGAGCGGTGGTCCGGCGGACCCGAAGCGGTGCGCGCACCGGCTCGCCGGATGCGACGCGATGTCCCGTGACGTTTCTGCAGGTGAAAGCGGTCCGCCTGGCGGGTGAGGGCGGGCCCGTAACGCGGCCGTCGTCGCTGTCCGCCCCCAACCATCGTCCTCGGCAGCGCGTCGTGCGCTGCGGAATGATGAGGAGTCAGGCAGTGAGCACCACCCCCACCCCCTACGGCACCGCCCTGCGCGCCCGGATCGCCGCACCCGGCACGACGCCCCTCGTCGGGGTGTACGACATGTACTCGGCGTCGGTCGCCGCCGGTCACTACGACGGGATGTTCGTGTCCGGGTTCGGTTTCGCGGCCTCGTACTACGGGCTGCCGGACATCGGCTTCATCGCGTGGCCGGACATGCTGGCGTTCGTGCAGCGGCTGCGCGGGGCGTTCCCCCGGCACGATCTGCTCGTCGACATCGACGACGGGTACGTCGACACCGAGGTGGCCTGCCACGTCGTGGACAGCCTTGAGCGCGCCGGTGCCTCCGGGGTGATCCTGGAGGACCAGAGGCGGCCCCGGCGGTGTGGACACGCGGACGGGAAGCAGGTGCTGCCGCTGGACGAGTACCTGGCCAAGCTGGAGACGGTGCTGCGGACGCGGCGGGACCTGGTGGTGGTGGCCCGTACGGACGCGACCGAGGAGGACGAGATCCTGCGGCGGGCGGAGTGCCTGGCGGCCACCGACGCCGACGCCGTGCTCGTGGACGGCGTGCGGAGCGTGGAGTGGATCCGGCGGATCCGGAAGGTCGTGGGCGGCAAGCCGCTGCTCTTCAACCAGATCGCGGGCGGCAAGTCGCCCCGCCTGTCCTTGTCCGAGCTGACGGACCTGGGTGTCGACGTGGCGATCTACAGCACGCCGTGCCTCTTCGCCGCGCACGAGGCGATGGACGCGGCGCTGGCCGAGCTGCGGCGGACGGACGGCCGGCTGCCGGCCGTCGATCCCGGGAGCGGGGTCGGCGTCGCGGCCTCGACCCGGCTCCTGGAGCGGAACCTCGCCCGGCAGCGCACGGCACCGGAGCACGCGGAGGCGTGAACGAGACCGCCCAAAGGCCGCCCAAGACGCGAGGCGACCCGCCGCGGGGGCCCACCAGTCCCGTCCGCAGGCGTGGGCCGTCCCGCGCGGAGACGTGAACCGTCCTGCTCCCAGGCGGGAACCGCCCCCCGCGCGGACCCCAACAGCGCCGTCCGGAGGCGTGGGCCGCCCTGTCCGGAGGCCCCCCCGGACAGGGCGCACCCCTCAGCGGCGCTCCACGACCCCGCGTACGTACGCCGCCTGCCCCGCGTGCTGGTTGTCCTCGGCGATCACGCTGATCAGCCGGACGCCCAGGGTGACGTGCGGGGTCCAGCGGGTGTCGACGACCCGGTCCAGGTCGTCGTCGCCGAGGGAGCCGACGTGGTCGAGGGTGCGGGCGTGGACGGCGTCGTAGTAGCCGAGGAGCAGGTCGGCGGGTGCGCGGACGGCGCCGACCTCCTCGCTGCCGTGGCCGAAGCCGGTGGCGTCGTCGGGGAAGGGCAGGCCGAAACGGCCGGACCAGCCGTCGGCCGTCCACACCTGTTCGGTACCGAACGCGTCGGCGACGTGGTCGTCCTGGATCCGGGTGAGGTGCCAGACGAGCCACGCGATCGAGTTGGCCTCGGGGTCGATCCGTACGGCCAGGTCGTCCTCCGTCAGGCCCTCGACGGCCTCGTGCACGGCCTCCTGGACCCGGCCGAAGGCGTCAAGGAGAAGCTCGGCGCTCTTCATGGGGCCCACCGTACGACGCGCGCGGGCGGCCCGCCCGTTCCCTGCCTCCATCAGGCCCGGTGGTAGTGGTAGCCCTCGCCGTGGGAGGGGCCCACATCGCGGAGGATGCCGCTCGGCACGGCGAGCTTGAAGGCGGACGTGTCGCCGTTGGTGCAGTAGGGGTACCCGCCGGACTTGGCCTGGTCGACGGTGGTGGTGCCCAGGTTGATGCGCTTGCCGCCGTCGGTGATCGAGACCAGCTTGGCCACGTACTCGCAGTGCGCCCCGTTGATGTTGGTGATCATGCGGGTGGCGATCTGGCCGGGGGCCACCCGGTAGATGTAGACCGTCTCGGGCTGGCTGATGTTGTAGTCGGCGGTGTACTTCCAGGTGCCGACGAAGGCCGACGGGACCCGGTTGTCGCTGGTCGCGGGCGGTTTCGGGGCCGTGGTGGCGGGCGGCCGGGCGGCGGTGCCGCCGGACGAGGAGCCGCCGGACGAGGAGCCGGACACCGACCCGCCGGACACCGACCCGCCCGGGGAGCCGCCCGACACCGACCCGCCGGACGCGGAGCCCCCGCCCGAGGCCGTACCGCCGCCGCTGGCGGGCAGGCCGCCCCCGGAGCCGCCCGAGGCGCCGCCGACGGCGCCGCCCGGGCTGCCGGGCGGCGGCGCGGCCGTCGTCGGGGTCTGGCCGGGGGCCGTGGTGGGCGTGCCGGGCGGGGGAGCGGACGAGGGGCCGGTGCCGGTGGTGGGCGGCGCGGCGGTCCCGGAGGCGCCGGGGGAGCCCTGGACGCCGCGCTCGTGGGCGCCGTCGTCGATGAGCTTGACGACGGTGCCGCTGACGCCGAGGACGACGAAGACGGCGGCCACGACCGCCCAGACGCGGGAGGCGCGGCGCGGCTCACGCCGGGCGCCGGCCGTGACGGGTGTGGCGCGCGGGGCCCGGCCCGCGGGCCCGCCCTCTTCGGGGCCCTTGGACAGCGGCCCGACGGTTCCGGTGCCGTCACCGGTGCCGTCACCGGTGCCGGACGGGTCGGCGGCACCGGAAGCGGCTCCGGACGGGTCGCCGGCCCCGGAACCGGCTCCGGCAACGGCCCCGGGAGCCGCCTTGGCCCCCTTGCCGGCCCGGGCGGCCCCGTCGGAGCGTTCGTCCTGGTCGGTCCGCTCCGTCACCTTCTCGGCGGCGCCCCGCTCCAGCTCCTCGGACAGCGCTTCCACGTCGAGCAGCCGGGCCGCCTGCCGGGCGAGCCGGGCCACCAGGTCGGGCGGCAGCCAGGCCCCGGCGGCCGCGGCGCGGCCGGTCTCCTCGCCGGGCAGGGCGGGATCGGCGAGCAGGGCCGCGATGGGGGGCCGCTGCTCGGGGTCCTTGACGAGGCAGCGGGCGACGAATCCGCGCAGCTCCTCGGACTCGATCCGGTCGAGGTCGGGCTCGGCCTCGACGATCTGGAACATGATCGCGTGCTGGTTGCTGGCGCCGTGGCCGAAGGGCAGCCGGCCGGTCGCCGCGTACATCAGGACACAGCCGAGCGCGAAGACGTCGGCGGCCGGTCCAAGGGTGTCGCCGCGGACCTGCTCGGGGGCCATGAAGCCGGGCGAGCCGACGACCATGCCGGTGCTGGTGAGCAGGGATTCGACCGAGGGCTCCAGGGCCCGCGCGATGCCGAAGTCGATCACCCGGGGGCCCTCGACGGTGAGCATCACGTTGGACGGCTTGAGGTCCCGGTGCAGGATCCCGGCGCCGTGGATGCCCTGGAGGGCGCGCAGCAGGCCGAGGGCGAGGGCGAGGATGGAGTCGGCGGGCAGCGGGCCCCGTTCCCGTACGACCTGCTCGAGGGACGGCCCGGGCACGAAACCGGTGGCGACCCAGGGCCGGTCCGCCTCGGGGTCGGCGTCCAGGACGGGGGCGGTGTAGTGCTCGCCGACCTTCCGCACGGAGTCGACCTCCCGGCGGAACCGGGCCCGGAACTGCGGGTCCTGCGCGTGCTCCTCGTGCACGACCTTCACGGCCACCGTGCGCCCGCCCTCGGAGCGGGCCAGGAACACCCGCCCCATCCCGCCGGACCCGAGCCGCCCGAGCAGCCGGTACGGGCCGATCGAGCGCGGGTCGCCGGGCTTGAGCGGTTCCATCCCGCTGCCCCCGCCGTCCCTCTTCTTCCCTTTGCCGTCCCCGCCGCTCATGCCGGTGGTTCCCCCTGGTCGTCCCTGGTCCGTGGTCGGTCGAACGCGCACAGCGTAGATGAGTACGCGTCAAGTGGACGCCCCGCGCCGGGATTTGGGTTCCCCCTGCACGTACTCCTCCGCGCCGCCGCCTTACAGGAACCAGCCCTCCACGTCGGCGATCAGGTGCACGTTCCCGGAGTGGATCACGACCTCGTCCGCCGCCGGCGCGGGCGCGGGCGCCGGGTCCTCGGCGGCGGCGGGAAGGGTCGGGGTGCCGGTCAGACCGCTGGTGGCGGCCAGGACGACGGCGGTGGCGAGCGCGGTGCGCGGAAGCGCGGGGCGCGGGACGGCGCGGCGGCGAGCCGTGCGAAGCACGGGGAATCCCCTCCTGAGCGCGGGAGGAGATCCCGCCCGGGGGCGCCCCCGCGTCCCGAGCCCCCCGATCACCCCCCTGGATGCGCGGGATCCTGGCCGAACGCGTTCAAGAGCCGGCGCGGTCTCTCGTCTCGCGCCACTCCGCCACCGCCGCCTCGACGTCGAAGAGTGTCAGGTTCAGCGGCGGGCCGGCCGGCGGGCGGGCCAGGGCCTCGGCGATGCGGGTGTTGATCTCGCCGAGGATCCGGCGGACCTGGGACTCGGAGACGGCCGTGCGGGCCGCCTCCGCCGCGTCCTCGGCGGCCTTGCGCAGGGCCAGGGACGGCGGCAGCACCGAGGCGCCCTCGCGGTGCAGCTTCTGCTTGACCCACCACAGCTCGTCGTAGGGCGCGGCCTCGTCCGGGAGCGGCTTGCCGAAGCCGGACAGAGCGGCGAAATCACCGCGCTCGGCCGCCTCGCGGATCTGCTTGTCGACGAACGACTCGAAACTGACTCCGGGCGGTTTCCGTTCGGTCATACGCCCAGACTACGAATCCGGCGGCAGGAACGGCAGGAACCCGCAGGAACGGCAGGAGCCCCGCTCGTGCGCTGACGTGCACGGAGCGGGGCTCCTTGGGTACTGCTCTCGAAGATCGCGATAAGTCGACCCGGTGGCCTTAGGCCGGGGTGACGTTCTCCGCCTGCGGACCCTTCGGGCCCTGGGTGACGTCGAAGGTCACCTGCTGGTTCTCCTCGAGGGAGCGGAAACCAGACGCGTTGATCGCGGAGTAGTGGACGAAGACATCCGGGCCGCCGCCTTCCTGGGCAATGAAGCCGAAGCCCTTTTCAGCGTTGAACCACTTCACGGTTCCGGTAGCCATGAGCCCTCCTATGGGCCAAAGGGTCGCCCTGCTCCAGAACCTGCAAACAAGTCTGAAAACTACAAAAGCCTGCGGGTCACATGCTCCGCAGGCTCTGTACTGCAAGGGAAACCAAACTGCAACTTGCGTTGAGCGTAGCACGCAGTGTGCGCGAAGCGGTAGAGGTAAAGATCACGTCACTCGGATGTTTGATCCGCCCGAACGCGCTGACACGCGCCCCGGCGATGTCCACCGTTCGAGACGGGACTAGCCTCGCGATGTGGACAATGCATCCGATGACCACCAGCGCAGCCGGCCCCGGGTCGGACACATCCAGTTCCTGAACTGCCTCCCCCTCTACTGGGGCCTGGCCCGGACCGGAACGCTCCTCGATCTCGAGCTCACGAAGGACACCCCGGAGAAGCTCAGCGAGCGGCTCGTCCGGGGCGATCTCGACATCGGTCCCATCACCCTCGTCGAGTACCTCCGGCACGCCGACGAGCTGGTCGCCCTGCCCGACATCGCCGTCGGCTGCGACGGGCCGGTCATGTCGTGCGTGATCGTCTCCCAGCTGCCGCTGGAGGACCTGGACGGCGCGCGGGTGGCGCTCGGATCCACCTCCCGCACCTCCGTGCGCCTGGCGCAGCTGCTGCTCGCCGAGCGGTACGGCGTGACGCCCGACTACTACACGTGTCCGCCCGACCTCGGCCTGATGATGCAGGAGGCGGAGGCGGCCGTGCTCATCGGGGACGCGGCGCTGCGGGCCTCGCTGCACGACGCGCCCCGGCTGGGGCTGCGGGTCCACGACCTGGGGCTGATGTGGAAGGAGTGGACGGGGCTCCCGTTCGTCTTCGCCGTGTGGGCGGCCCGCAAGGACTTCCTGGCCCGCGAGCCGGAGACCGTACGCGACGTGCACCGGGCCTTCCTGGCCTCGCGCGACCTGTCCCTGGAGGAGGTCGCCAAGGTCGCCGAGCAGGCGGCGCGCTGGGAGACCTTCGACGCGGAGCTGCTGGAGCGGTACTTCCGTACGCTCGACTTCCGCTTCGGGCCCGAGCAGCTCGCCGGCGTGCGCGAGTTCGCCCGCAGGACCGGTCCGACGACCGGTTTCCCCGCGGACGTACGGGTCGAGCTGCTCGAAGCCCGGCGCTCCTGAGCCGGGAGGACCTGAGGCTCAGGAGGAGGGGATCGGCGCCTGGAGGTGCTTGCTGATCCAGGCGATCGAGCCCATGTCCATCCCCCGTACGTAGCTGGTGGCGTTGTGCCCCCCGTTGGGGATGATCTGCAGCCGCGACTTCACCGGGCCCTTGGTGTAGGTCCTGATGAAGGCGTTCAGGCGCGGGGCCATCCAGGTCTCCTTCGTGCCCATCTGGAACGCCAGGTAGACCTGGTTCGCCCGGGTGTCCGGCTTCGTACCGAGTGCCTTGGCGAGCCGCTCCGGGCTGTTCGCCTGCCGCTCCTTCTCGTGCCCCTTCCACAGCGGCGAGTCCGGCACGAGGTCCGGCCCGGAGGCGATGACGGCCTTGAACCTGTCGGGTTTCTGGAGCACCGACTTCAGGCCGACGAAGCCGCCCGACGACGAGCCCATGAAGGCCCAGCCGTCCCGGGACCTGAACGTGCGGAAATTGGCCCGGACGAAATCGGGCACGTCCTCGGTCAGCCAGGTGCCCATTCTCGGCTGCCCGGGGATATCACTGCCGTCGTAGTACGCCTTGTCGTTCGGGTTGAGAACAGGCATCACGACGATGAACGGAAGGCTCTTTCCCTCCTCGGACCACCGGGCGATGCTCGACTGCAGTTTCAGGTCGGTGCCCATCCAGTAATTCGTGGGATAGCCGAGTCCTCCGGGCAGCGCGATGAGGACGGGGAAGCCGCTGTCGGCGTACTTCGGATCGAAATACTGTTTCGGGGCCCACACCCACACCTTGCCCGTGAACCCGGACTTCTCGCCGCGGAGCTCGGTGACGCCGATCTTCGTGCCGTCCTCGACGGTGTTGGCCGTGGTGAACTCCGCCTTGGGGCCGGTGGGCAGGACCGTCTCGGGCACCGGGGTGCCGGGCTTCGCCTTCGTGTCCTTGTGCTGCTGGACGGCCCGCTGGTTCGTGGGGCGGTCGCTCCTCGGCGTGTCGAAGGAGACCGTCTCGCCCTCGTCCGAGCAGCCGGTCGCCACGGCGAGCGTGGTGCCGAGGGCGAGGGCTGCCGCGAGGGCGCGGATCGGGCGTCGACGTGTCATGGAGGGTCTCCGGTGCGGTGCGGTGCTGGTGAGATGCGGGCGGTGCGGTGTGGTGCCGGTGCGATTCGGGTGATAGGGCGGATTCCGGAGAAGGAGAGGGTTCCCGCACGCGATCGGTTGGCTCGGGACCGGGACGAATCCGCGCGGGGGCCCTGGCGTAGGCTGGCTCGGTCCGCTCCGTACGCGCCGGAACGCGTACACACCCCTCCGAAAGGGACACACCCGGTGACCGAGAAGGCCGAACTCACGTCTCCTGATGTCGCAGCCGTTCTCGACCGCGCCGCCGCGGGTGGCCGCATCACTCCCGAGGAGGCGCTCGACCTGTACCGCCGGGCGCCGCTGCACGCCCTGGGCTCCGCCGCGGACGCCGTGCGCCGCCGCCGGTACGCGGGGACCGAGCACATCGCCACCTACATCATCGAGCGCAACATCAACTACACGAACGTCTGTGTGACGGCGTGCAAGTTCTGCGCCTTCTACGCGCCCCCGAAGGACACCAAGAACGGCTGGACCCGCGACCTCGACGACATCCTGCGCCGCTGCGCGGAGACCGTGGAGCTCGGCGGCACCCAGATCATGTTCCAGGGCGGCCACCACCCCGACTTCGGCGTCGAGTACTACGAGAAGCACTTCGCCGCCATCAAGAAGGAATTCCCGCAGCTGGTCATCCACTCCCTCGGCGCGTCCGAGGTCGAGCACATGGCCCGCATCTCCGGCGTCTCCGTCGAGGAGGCCATCACCCGCATCCACGAGGCCGGTCTGGACTCCTTCGCCGGTGCCGGCGCCGAGCTGCTCCCGGCGCGGCCGCGCAAGGCCATCGCCCCGCTGAAGGAGAGCGGCGAGCGCTGGCTGGAGATCATGGAGATCGCCCACCGGCTGGGCGTGGAGTCCACTTCCACGATGCTGATGGGCACCGGCGAGACCAACGCCGAGCGCATCGAGCACCTGCGGATGATCCGGGACGTGCAGGACCGGACCGGCGGCTTCCGGGCCTTCATCCCGTACACGTACCAGCCGGAGAACAACCACCTGAAGGGCCGCACGCAGGCGACCCTCTTCGAGTACCTGCGCATGATCGCCATCGCGCGGCTGTTCCTCGACAACGTGGCCCACATCCAGGGCTCCTGGCTCACCACCGGCAAGGAGGTCGGCCAGCTGTCGCTGCACTACGGCGCGGACGACCTGGGCTCGATCATGCTGGAGGAGAACGTGGTCTCCTCGGCGGGCGCCAAGCACCGCTCGAACCGGCTGGAGATCATCGACCTGATCCGCAAGGCCGGCCGCGTCCCGGCCCAGCGCTCCACGACGTACGAGCACCTGGTCGTGCACGACGACCCGGCGAACGACCCGGTCGACGAGCGCGTCGCCTCGCACATCTCCTCGATCGCGATCGAGGGCGGCACCGCCCACCCCGAGCTGAAGCTGCTGGACGCGAACTGAGGCCGCGTTGCTGACCCTGCACGCCGCCGACGCGTCGCCGGAGACCTCCGTCCTCGTCGACGGCGCGCGGATCGCGGCCGTCGGCCCGTACGAGGAGCTCGCGGCCGCCCACCCGGGCGCCCGGGCGCGCCGCTGGCCCGGCCTCCTGCTGCCCGGACTGCTCAACCCGTACGGCCCCGAGCTGCTGGAGCAGACCTACCACCCGGACCCGCGCGAGGCCGACGCCTACGGCACCGAGCCGGTCACGGGCGAGCGCGCCCGGGCCCTGTTCCGAGCCGACCCGGCCCGGCTCGGCGCCAGCGCCCGCCGCGGCGTGCAGCGCCTCCTCGCCCACGGGACGGTCGCCGTCGCCGGCGAGCTCCGCTCCCGGGCCGCCCAGGACGCGGTGCGCCGCGCCGGCCTCGCGATCGGCCGGCGGCCCGACGGCCTCCCCGGACCGCCGTCGCTGTCGCCGGTGCCGCTGGTGCTGCTCCCGCGCCTGACGGTGGGCGCACCGGCGCGCTTCGCGGTCTTCGACGTCCCCGACACGGCGACCCTGGTACGCCGGGGTGCGGGGACCTGTGTGGCCACCGTGCTCGGCGGCCGGCTGGTGTACCGGGCCCGCTGACGGGAGCGGCGCGGCGGCCCTGCGACAATGCGGGCGTAACGCCATCCGGCAGCACGACACGTACGACACGAGTGAGGCGAACGCCAGTGACCCGCGCCACCCTGGAGAAGCAGCCGCACGAAGTCGCCTCCATGTTCGACGACGTGGCGGCGAACTACGACCTCACCAACGACGTCCTCTCCCTCGGTCAGGACCGGCGCTGGCGCAAGGAGGTCGCCAAGGCGGTCGACGCGCGACCCGCGCAGAAGATCCTCGACCTCGCCGCCGGCACCGCGACCTCCTCGCAGCCGTTCGCCCGCGCCGGGGCCTATGTCGTGCCGTGCGACTTCTCCCTCGGCATGCTCAGGGTCGGCAAGCACAAGCACCCGTGGATGCCGTTCACCGCGGGTGACGGCATGAGCCTGCCCTTCAAGGACGACGTCTTCGACGCCGTCACCATCTCCTTCGGGCTGCGCAACATCCAGGACACCGACCGGGCGCTGCGCGAGCTGCACCGGGTGACCAAGCCCGGCGGCCGGATCGTCATCTGCGAGTTCTCGCACGCCACGTGGGCGCCGTTCCGCACGGTGTACGAGGAGTACCTGATGCGGGCGCTGCCGCCGGTCGCGCGGGCGGTGTCCTCCAACCCCGACGCGTACGTCTACCTCGCCGAGTCCATCCAGTCCTGGCCCGACCAGCCGACCCTCGCGGGGATGCTGCAGAAGGCCGGCTGGTCGAAGGTGGCCTGGCGGAACCTCACGGGCGGGATCGTGGCGCTGCACCGCGGGTTCAAGGCCGAATAGGGCCCGGCGGGCCCCGGGCTACGGCTTGGCGTACATGCCGTAGCCGCCGACGCCGGTGTACACGGCGTCGGCCACCTTCCGGTGCACCTTCGCGCCGGTCGCCGCGTCGGTGTCCGTCGGCGGGGTACGGGTCTTCGTGCCCGTCACCAGCGTGGTCGAGCCGCCGCCGTCGAGGTTGAGCACGTCGACCAGGCCGAGCTCCCCGGAGTCCAGGAGCGCGGCGAAGGCGCGCAGGTAGTCGCCGTCCTCGTTGTCCTGGCCGGTGAGGGTGATCAGCAGGGGACGGCCCTGGAGGTCGACGCCGAGCGCGGTGCGCGAGTCGGTGCAGATGGTGCTCCGGCCGTCGATCTGACCGGGCTCCACGCCGGAGCGGGTGCAGGAGTTGGGCAGGTCGTCGGAGGACGGCACCGCACCGCCGCGCAGCAGCTGGTGGGGGGAGCTGACCACGTCGACGGACGCGTCGAGCGGGATCTCCCGGCCCAGCGTCCTGTCGTGGAGCCTCGTCTCGACGACCGGCCTGCTGCCGACCGGCAGGTGGGTGCGCAGCCACGCGGCCCCGGTGCCGATGCCCTGGAGGATCCGGCCGCCGGCGGGGACGGTGGTGCCGCCCCGGTTCTCGTGGACGGCGGTGACCACGCCCTTCGCGTCGAGGACGACCTCGTGGCCCGCGGCGAGGGCGGGGGTGGGCGTGCCGTAGTCGGGGGTGAACACCACGATCTCGTCGGGGTCCGCGTAGACCCGGGGCGCGTCGCTGACTCGGGTGTCCTCGGCGTCCCGCGCGCACTGCGGGATGCGGCCGGGGGTCCGGTTGACGTCGTCGACGCGCACGCTCGCGGTGGGCGAGGCCGTGAGCTTCAGCTCGGTGGCGAGCTTGGTGACGTACGGGATGCCGTACTGGATCACCGCCCCGCTGCTGCCCTGTCCGCCGTTCCAGCAACTGGCGGCGTGCAGGACGCCGTCGGTGACGGCGACGCTGGTGTGCACGGTGTTCCCGTCGGCGCCGGACGGCTGCGGTTCGCGCTGGAACAGGCCGCCGTTGACCCCGGCGTGGGGCCGGCGGGCGGCGACGGGCGTCACGGCGGCCAGCTGTTCGAGGACGGTCTCGGCGGCGGCGTCGCTCGTGCCGATGGCGCCCTCCAGGGTCGCGGCGCCGGCACCGGGGTCGATCTCGACGACCTGGAGGACGCGGGCCCGCAGCCGGTTGTCGGGCGTCTTCTCCGTCCAGGTGGTGTGGGTGACGCCGGGCGCGAGGACGACCGGCGTCGCTCGCGTCCAGCCGACGGCCAGCGGGCTCGACGGCTCCTCGGCGGCGGGTGCGGCACCGGCGGAGGCGGCCAGGCCCAGGGCGGCGACGGTGGCGGCGAGGGCCGCGAGCACGCGGCGGTGGTTCGCGGTCACTGGCATTCCGCCGTTCCGCCGACGAGTTCGTGGGAGCGGAAGCTGCCGGCGAACGGCGCCGGCACGGTCGTGCTGTCGCCGCGCAGGACCACGTACGCCCCGTACGTCCTGCCGGTGCCGTCGGTCCACGTGCCGGTGAAGGCGGGCTCGGGGTAGAAGCAGACGTGCCTGCCGGTGCGGTTCCAGACCGACCGGGGCGCGGCGGTGGCGCCGTAGCTGTTGCCGAGGTTCCCGGTGACCGGGTCGGTCGCGGGCACGTGCGCGGTCATCGGGCCCCGGCCGCGCTCCTGGGTGAAGGTGCACACCCGGTCGTCGGGGCAGCGCTCGTAGCCGGTGAAGCAGTGGGCCCGGGAGGGGACCGGCTTGTGGGAGCTGATGGTGTTCACCCAGCGGGCGTCGCCGCCGGCGTAGTCGTCGGAGTTGCCCGGGGAGACGGTCTGGAGCAGGCCGCCGTAACCGGCGTCGACGTAGACGCACGCCCACAGCTTCGTGTTGTTCCTCAGGGACAGGGTCCGGTCGTCCCAGGCGGCGTCGTAACCCTCCACGCCCTGCCGGTCGGTGAAGTCGCGCCGCTCGCCGGTGCCGGCGGGGCCGCTGTACAGGCACAGGGTGTTCGCCGGGCAGTCCTCGTACGGGACGGGGGCGGCGCCGGCGGGCAGCACGAGGAACGCCGAGCAGAACAGGGCGAGGGCCGCCGTGATGAGGACGCCTGGCCGCGGGAGGGGTCTGCCGCGTCTTCGCATGATCGTCATGCGGCGATCTTCACCCACGGGTGGCCCTCCGGACAGGCCGACACGGCCCCCCATAGACTGCCCCGGTACGTCCGTACCACCCTTACCGCCCTAGTCTTCGGGAGACACCGCCGTGACCGAGCAGCCCCTCTCCGAGCACAGCGCAGATGTGATCGTCGTCGGGGCGGGCCCGGCCGGCTCGACCACCGCGTACTACCTGGCCAAGGCGGGACTCGACGTCCTGCTCCTGGAGAAGACCGCGTTCCCGCGCGAGAAGGTCTGCGGCGACGGGCTCACCCCGCGCGCCACCAAGCAGCTCGTCGCCATGGGCATCGACATCTCCGAGGAGGCCGGCTGGCTGCGCAACAAGGGCCTGCGGATCATCGGCGGCGGGGTGCGGCTCCAGCTCGACTGGCCGGATCTCGCCTCGTACCCGGACTACGGACTGGTCCGCAAGCGGGACGACTTCGACGAGATGCTGGCCCGTCAGGCGCAGAAGGCCGGGGCGCGGCTGTACGAGCGCTGCAATGTCGGCGCCCCGGTCGTCGACGACCGCACCGGCCGGATCACCGGCGTCCACGCCAAGCTCGGTGAGGAGAAGCGCGAGGTCACCTTCCACGCGCCGCTGGTCGTCGCTGCCGACGGCAACTCCACCCGGCTGTCCCTCGCGATGGGCCTGCACCGGCGCGAGGACCGGCCGATGGGCGTCGCCGTGCGGACGTACTTCACGACGCCCCGCCACGAGGACGACTACCTGGAGTCCTGGCTGGAGCTGTGGGACCGGCGCGGCCCGCAGGACCGTCTGCTGCCCGGCTACGGCTGGATCTTCGGCATGGGCGACGGCACCTCCAACGTGGGTCTCGGCATCCTCGACTCCTCCTCCGCCTTCCGCGAGCTGGACTGGCGCGAGGTCCTGAAGGCGTGGTGCGCGTCGATGCCGGAGGACTGGGGCTTCACCCCGGAGAACATGACGACCCCCATCCGCGGCGCGGCCCTGCCGATGGCCTTCAACCGCCAGCCGCACTACACCAAGGGCCTGCTGCTGGTGGGCGACGCCGGCGGCCTGGTCAATCCGTTCAACGGCGAGGGCATCGCCTACGCGATGGAGTCCGGCCAGATCGCCGCCGACGTCATCGTGCAGGCCCACGCCCGCTCCACGCCCGCCCAGCGGGAGCTGGCGCTGCGCAACTACCCGCGGATCCTCAAGGACACCTACGGCGGCTACTACACGCTGGGCCGCGCCTTCGTGAAGCTGATCGGCAACCCGAAGGTCATGAAGATCGCGACGCAGCGCGGTCTGACCCACCCGGTGCTGATGAAGTTCACGCTGAAGATGCTGGCGAACCTGACCGACCCGACCGGCGGCGACGCGATGGACCGCATCATCAACGGTCTGTCGAAGGTGGCGCCGAAGGCGTGAGCGAGCGCCGGTAGGCGGTCGGGGAGAGGCCCAGGGCGCGGGTGAAGTGGCGGCGCAGGTTCGCCGCCGTGCCCAGGCCGCTCGCCTCGCCGATCCGCTCCACCGGCAGGTCGGTCGACTCCAGGAGCGCCTGCGCCCGCGCCACCCGCTGCCCCAGCAGCCACTGAAGCGGTGTGGTGCCGTGGGTCTCGCGGACGCGGCGGTGGAGGGTGCGCGGGCTCATGCGGGCCCGCCGCGCCAGGTCGTCGACGGTCAGGGGCTCGTGCAGGTGCTCCAGGGCCCACTGGAGGGCGGGGCCGAGCAGGTCCGGCTCGCCCGGCGGCAGCGGTGCCTCGACGAACTGGGGGCGGTCGCCTTCCCGCGGGGCGGGGACGACCAGCCGCTGGGCGAGGGCGCCCGCGACAAAGGCGCCGAGGTCCTTGCGGACGAGGTGCAGGCACAGGTCCAGGCCGGCGGCGGCGCCCGCGCTGGTGAGCACGGTGTCCTCGTCGGTGTAGAGGACGGAGGCGTCGACGTCGACGCGGGGGTGGCGGGCGGCGAGTTCGGGCGCGTACTCCCGGTGGAGGGTGGCCCGGCGGCCGTCGAGCAGGCCGGCGGCGGCGAGCGCGAAGGCCCCGCTGCACATGGACACCATCCGCGCCCCGCCGGCGGCCGCCGCCCGCAGTGCCTCGACGAGGTCGCCGGGCAGGCTCTCGCGGCCCTCGACGACGCCGTCGGGCACCGACGGCACGATGACCGTGTCCGCGTCGGCGAGCCCGTCGAGTCCGTGGGTGCTGTGCGGGCCGGGGCCGGCGACGACGCGCAGCGCGTACCAGGGGTCGGCCAGGTCGGTGTGCGGGATGCCGAAGACCATGGTGGCGACGGACAGTTCGTAGAGGTCCCAGGGGGAGATCCCGGGTGTCTCGCCGGGGACGAGGGCGACGGCCACCACTCCTGCGCTCATGCCGCGAGCCTATGGCAGGAACCGTGCGCAGGCGGGCGGTTCCGCCGCTGTCGGCGGCCGCTCGCCGCTGGGAGCGTGGAGCGCATGAGCGACAGCACGAAGCAGCACGTCACCGTCATCGGGCTCGGCCGGATGGGCAGCGCCCTCGCCGACGCCTTCCTCACCGCGGGCCACCCCACCACCGTCCACAACCGCACCCCCGAGAAGGCCGCGCCGCTGATCGCCCGGGGCGCCCGGAGCGCCGCGAGCGTCGCCGAGGCGGTCGCGGCGAGCGAGCTCGTCGTGGTCTGCGTCCTCGACGACGCGGCCGTCCGGGAACTCCTCGCCCCCGCCGCGGACGCCCTGCGCGGCCGGGTCCTGGTGAACCTCACCTCGGGCTCGCCGGAGCAGGCCCGCGAGCAGGCCGCCTGGGCGGCGGCCCACGGCATCGGATACCTCGACGGCGGCGTCATGACCACGCCGCCCGGCATCGGCGACAGCGCCAACATGATCCTGTACGCGGGCTCGCCCGAGCTGCTGGCCGCGCACCGCGAGACCCTCGCCGTCCTCGGCGACCCGGTCGACCTCGGCACGGACGCGGGCCTCGCCTCGCTGTACGACGCCGGGCTGCTCGGCCTGATGTGGTCGGTGTTCGGCGGCTGGCTGCACGCCACGGCGCTCACCGGTGCCGACGGCGTCCCGGCGAAGGAGTTCACCGAGGTCGCCGTGCGCTGGCTGCGGACGGTCGCCTGGTTCATGTCCGGCTACGCGGGGCAGATCGACGCGGGCGCGTACCCGGGGGACGACGCCACGATCGACGTCCAGGTCGCGGCGATCGGCCACCTGCTGCACGCCGGCGAGGCGCGGGGGGTGGACGACCGGCTGCCGCGGCTGCACCTGGAGCTGATGCGGGAGGCGGTGGCGGCCGGGCACGGCGGCGACAGCTATGCCCGGATCATCGAGGCGTTCCGCACGAAGTAGGAAGGTTCCGGACAATGGCGAAGGGCCGTCGCTCCCCCGAGGAGTGACGGCCCTTCGGCTCGTTTCGCGGACGGATCAGAGGATCCGGACGGCGCCCGACGGCGTGTCCCAGTCCAGGGAGCGCTCGACGACACCGGTCGACGGGTTCTGCGCGCCGACGTAATTGCCGCCGCCGACGTAGATGGCGACGTGGTACGAGCCGCTGCGGCTGCCCCAGTAGAGGATGTCGCCCGGCTGGAGGTCGCTCAGGGAGACGGAGGTGCCCATGCTCGACTGCGAGCTGGAGACGCGGGGCAGGTCGATGCCGGCCTCGCGGTAGGCGGCCTGGACGAGGCCGGAGCAGTCCCAGGAGTTGGGGCCGGTGCCGCCGGAGACGTAGGCGTCGCCGACCTGGGCGCGGGCGAAGGCCACGATGGCGGCGGCGGAGCCGGTGGCGACCCGGGAGCTGCTGGAGGAGCCGCTGTCCGAGGCGCCGGCGCTGTAGGAGGAGGCGGCGAGGGAGGTGCGCTCCGAGGTGCGGGAGGCGCGCTCGCGGGCCTCGGCGCGGGCCTTCTCGGCCTTCTCCGCCTCGGCCTTGCGGTCGGCCTCGGCCTTGGCCTTCTTGGCGTCCTTGGCGGCCTTCTCGAGGGCCGCCTTCTCCTGGGCCGCGAGGCTCTGGTCCAGGGCCTCCTGCTGGCTCGCCTCGACGGAGGCGGAGACGGCGCTGGCGAGGTCGGCGTCGAGGGAGCCCAGGGTGGGCATCTCGAGGGTCGTCTCGGTCACCGGCTCGGCGTTCGCCGGGGCGGCGGCTCCGGCCACCGCGATGGTGCTGAAGACGCCACCGGCAACTCCGGCCCGGAACGCGAGCTTCGAGGCGCTGCGGCGGGGCTTCCGGTGGCTGGGTATGTGAGCGGTCTGGGACATGAGTACAACCGCTATCAGGGCTTCACGGTTCCCTTCAAGAAACGTGGGTTGCGCCACAGTTACGTTCGGAACCTTCGAATCCGCTTCCCTGGCGCCCTTATTGACGCCGTAACGGGCAAAACGGGCATGGCCCCATGGGCCCTTGATCACGTGTTTTCAATGAAACGCCCGAATTGCCCGTCACTTACCACCTCTTCACGTGGATGGCCAAGCCCCGTTCTTCCGCGCCCTGGAGTGGTGTGGCGCAGGTCACAGGTTCGTCAGGTCTCCGCTCGTGAACGCGTGCACACGTCCACCGCCGTACGCCCCGACCCCCGACCGGGCGATGGCCGGTTCCCATATCACTCGGACGCGTTCCACTGCCAATTTGCCTGTAGCGGCCATCTCTTGATAGTGCAACACCCCCTCCGACCAGCGATTTCCGGTGTGGATGTCACAACTGGTGATCACCTGGGCGCTTCGAGTGGCAAGATCACCGCTCATCCGACTTCATGATCGTTCGTCAGGTGGTGGAGATCACAAAGTCACTGTCGTACCCCGTGTCGCAGATCACAGAGGGGCGGGCTTAAGATACGCGGCAGTCGGCTTGTGAACTGCCTCACATGTGGCGATCTTCGGTGACCCGGATGAGGACGACGCGAAGCCGGTGTGCGGTCCAACGGTCAAGGACGACTGGAAGGAGCGAGGAGCGTGAATGCGTACGCGCCCATCCTCGTGCTCGGTGCCCTGGGAGCGGGGTTTGCGATCTTCTCCGTGGTCATGGCCACGCTCATCGGGCCAAAGCGGTACAACAGGGCAAAACTCGAGGCGTACGAGTGCGGCATCGAACCCACGCCGACGCCTGCCGGGGGCGGTCGCTTCCCGATCAAGTACTACCTGACGGCGATGCTCTTCATCGTCTTCGACATCGAGATCGTCTTCCTCTACCCCTGGGCCGTCAGCTTCGACGCCCTGGGGCTTTTCGGGCTCGTGGAGATGCTGCTCTTCGTGCTCACCGTCTTCGTCGCCTACGCGTACGTGTGGCGGCGCGGCGGCCTGGAATGGGACTGAGGGGCGTAAGGAGCACCCATGGGACTCGAAGAGAAGCTGCCGAGCGGTTTTCTGCTGACGACCGTCGAACAGGCCGCGGGCTGGGTCCGGAAGGCCTCCGTCTTCCCCGCGACCTTCGGCCTCGCCTGCTGCGCCATCGAGATGATGACCACCGGAGCCGGCCGCTACGACCTGGCCCGCTTCGGCATGGAGGTCTTCCGGGGCTCGCCGCGCCAGGCCGACCTGATGATCGTGGCAGGCCGCGTCAGCCAGAAGATGGCGCCCGTCCTGCGGCAGGTCTACGACCAGATGCCGAACCCCAAGTGGGTCATCTCGATGGGCGTTTGCGCCTCTTCAGGCGGAATGTTCAACAATTACGCGATTGTGCAGGGCGTTGATCACATTGTTCCGGTCGACATCTATCTGCCGGGCTGTCCGCCGCGCCCGGAGATGCTGATGGACGCGATTCTCAAGCTCCACCAGAAGATCCAGGGCTCCAAGCTCGGCGTGAACGCGAAGGAAGCGGCCCGCGAGGCGGAGGAGGCGGCGCTCAAGGCGCTGCCGACGATCGAGATGAAGGGGCTGCTGAGGTGAGCGACGTACGCGCGGCCGCCGGGCCGCAGACGACGACGACGTGCGAGCCTCCGCGCCGCGCGGGCGGAGAAGCGATGGGGTGTGCGCGATGAGCGACGAGATCCCGAACCCCGAGCAGGACCTCAGCGCTCAGAACCTGCCGGGACAGCGCGGGCAGCACGGCGAGGAGGTCCGCGTCCAGCGCGGCATGTTCGGCGCCGACGACGGCGGCGACACCTCCGGCTACGGCGGCCTCGTCCGCTCCGTCCGGCTCCCCGGCCCCGCCACCCGCCCCTACGGTGGCTGGTTCGACGAGGTCGCCGACGAGCTGGAGGGCGCCCTGGAGGAACAGGGCCTCGTCCCCGGGAACGCGATCGAGAAGACGGTCGTCGACCGCGACGAGCTCACCTTCCACATCGAGCGCGAGCACCTCGTCCGGGTCGCCCGCACCCTGCGCGACGACCCCGCCCTGCGCTTCGAGCTCTGTACGGGCGTCTCCGGCGTCCACTACCCGGGCGACAAGGGCCGCGAGCTGCACGCCGTCTACCACCTGCGCTCGCTCACCCACGGCCGGCTGATCCGCCTGGAGGTCTCGGCGCCCGACGCCGACCCGCACATCCCGTCCCTCGTCGCGGTCTATCCGACCAACGACTGGCACGAGCGCGAGACCTACGACTTCTTCGGCATCGTCTTCGACGGCCACCCCGCCCTCACCCGGATCATGATGCCGGACGACTGGCAGGGCCACCCGCAGCGCAAGGACTACCCCCTCGGCGGCATCGCCGTCGAGTACAAGGGCGCCCAGATCCCGGCTCCGGACCAGCGGAGGTCGTACTCGTGACCACCCCTTCTGCAAGCGCGCGTGAGACGACCGAAGGCACCGTCTACACGGTCACCGGCGGCGACTGGGACGAGGTCGTCCGGTCCGCCGCCCAGGCCGACGACGAGCGCATCGTCGTCAACATGGGCCCCCAGCACCCGTCCACCCACGGCGTGCTCCGGCTCATCCTGGAGATCGACGGCGAGACCGTCACCGAGGCCCGCTGCGGCATCGGCTACCTCCACACCGGCATCGAGAAGAACCTCGAATACCGGACCTGGACGCAGGGCACCACCTTCGTCACGCGCATGGACTACCTCACCTCGTTCTACAACGAGACGGCGTACTGCCTCGGCGTGGAGAAGCTGCTCGGCATCACCGACCAGGTCCCCGACCGGGCGAGCGTCATCCGGGTGCTCCTGATGGAGCTCAACCGGCTCTCCTCGCACCTGGTCTGCATCGCCACCGGCGGCATGGAGCTCGGCGCCACCACGATCATGATCTACGGCTTCCGGGACCGCGAGATGATCCTGGACCTGTACGAGCTGATCACCGGCCTGCGCATGAACCACGCCTTCATCCGCCCCGGCGGCCTCGCCCAGGACCTGCCGCCCGGCGCCGTCGACGCCGTGCGCGAGTTCGTGAAGACCATGAAGAAGAACCTGCCGGAGTACGACAAGCTCGCCACCGGCAACCCCATCTTCAAGGCCCGCATGCAGGACGTCGGCTACCTCGACCTCACCGGCTGCATGGCGCTCGGCGCCACCGGACCGATCCTGCGCTCCGCCGGCCTCCCGCACGACCTGCGCAAGACCGACCCGTACTGCGGCTACGAGACCTACGACTTCGAGGTCCCCACCGCCGACAGCTGCGACGCCTACGGCCGCTTCCTCGTCCGCCTGGAAGAGATGCGCCAGTCGCTGCGGATCGTCGAGCAGTGCCTCGACCGCCTCGAACCCGGACCGGTCATGGTCGGCGACAAGAAGATCGCCTGGCCCGCCCAGCTGGCCCTCGGCCCCGACGGCCTCGGCAACTCCCTCGACCACATCAAGAAGATCATGGGCACCTCCATGGAGGCCCTGATCCACCACTTCAAGCTGGTCACCGAGGGCTTCCGGGTCCCCCCGGGGCAGGCGTACGCCGCCGTCGAGTCCCCCAAGGGCGAGCTCGGCGCCCACGTCGTGTCGGACGGCGGCACCCGCCCCTACCGGGTCCACTTCCGCGACCCGTCCTTCACCAACCTCCAGGCCATGGCCGCGATGTGCGAGGGCGGCCAGGTCGCCGACGTCATCGTCGCCGTCGCCTCCATCGACCCCGTGATGGGAGGTGTCGACCGATGACCGACATCCAGCTGGGGATGCCGCAGCTGCCGGCCCCCGACTACCCGGCCGAGGTCCGCGCCCGCCTCGAACAGGACGCCCGGGCGATCATCGACCGCTACCCGGGGTCCCGCTCCGCGCTCCTGCCGATGCTGCACCTCGTGCAGTCCGAGGAGGGCCACGTCACCCGCACCGGCATGCGGTTCTGCGCCGACATGCTGGGCCTGACCACCGCCGAGGTGACCGCCGTCGCCACCTTCTACACCATGTACCGCCGCCGGCCCTCCGGCGACTACCAGGTCGGCGTCTGCACCAACACGCTGTGCGCGGTCATGGGCGGCGACGCCATCTTCGAGGAGCTCAAGGAGCACCTCGGCGTCGCCAACGAGGGCACCACCGAGGACGGCAAGATCACCCTCGAACACATCGAGTGCAACGCGGCCTGCGACTTCGCACCCGTCGTGATGGTCAACTGGGAGTTCTTCGACAACCAGACGCCCGAGTCCGCCAAGCGGATCGTCGACGACCTGCGGGCCGGCCGCCCCGTCGCACCCACCCGCGGCGCGCCGCTGTGCACCTTCAAGGAGACCGCCCGCATCCTGGCGGGCTTCCCCGACGAGCGCGAGGGGGCCGTCGAGGCCACCGGAGGGGCCGGCCCGGCCTCGCTCGTCGGGCTGCGGCTGGCCAAGGGCGAGACCCCGCACCACAAGATCGTCCACCCGCGCGGCGAATCGGCCAGTGGGGAGGGGGAGTGATGACCTTGGCAGCCGAGATCAACAACAGCAGCCCCGAGAAGCTGCTCGCACCCGTTCTGTCCGCCTTCTGGGACGAGCCGGAGTCCTGGACCCTGGAGACCTACCGGCGCCACGAGGGCTACGAGGGCCTGCGCAAGGCCCTCGCGATGTCGCCCGACGAGCTCATCGCGTACGTCAAGGACTCCGGTCTGCGCGGCCGCGGCGGCGCCGGCTTCCCCACCGGAATGAAGTGGCAGTTCATCCCGCAGGGCGACGGCAAGCCGCACTACCTCGTCGTCAACGCCGACGAGTCCGAGCCCGGCACCTGCAAGGACATCCCGCTCCTCTTCGCCAACCCGCACTCGCTCATCGAGGGCATCGTGATCGCCTGCTACGCGATCCGCTCCAGCCACGCCTTCATCTACCTGCGCGGCGAGGTCGTCCCCGTGCTGCGGCGCCTGCACCACGCCGTCAAGGAGGCGTACGACGCCGGATACCTCGGCCGGGACATCCTCGGCAGCGGACTGGACGTCGAACTCACCGTGCACGCCGGCGCCGGCGCGTACATCTGCGGCGAGGAGACCGCCCTGCTCGACTCGCTCGAAGGACGACGCGGCCAGCCCCGGCTGCGTCCCCCCTTCCCCGCGGTCGCCGGTCTGTACGCCTGCCCCACTGTCGTGAACAACGTCGAATCGATCGCCTCGGTTCCCGCGATCCTCCAGCGCGGCAAGGACTGGTTCACGTCCATGGGCAGCGAGAAGTCCCCCGGCTTCACGCTCTACTCGCTCAGCGGCCACGTCGCCTCGCCCGGCCAGTACGAGGCACCGCTCGGCATCACCCTGCGCCAGCTCCTCGACATGAGCGGCGGGATGCGCCCCGGCCACCGGCTCAAGTTCTGGACCCCCGGCGGCTCCTCCACCCCGATGTTCACCGACGAACACCTCGACGTCCCGCTCGACTACGAGGGCGTCGGCGCCGCCGGATCCATGCTCGGCACCAAGGCGCTCCAGTGCTTCGACGAGACCACCTGCGTGGTCCGCGCCGTCACCCGCTGGACCGAGTTCTACGCCCACGAGTCCTGCGGCAAGTGCACGCCCTGCCGCGAAGGCACCTACTGGCTCGTCCAGCTGCTCCGCGACATCGAGGCCGGCAAGGGCGTCATGTCCGACCTCGACAAGCTGAACGACATCGCCGACAACATCAACGGCAAGTCCTTCTGCGCCCTCGGCGACGGCGCCGCCTCGCCGATCTTCTCCTCGCTGAAGTACTTCCGCGACGAGTACGAGCAGCACATCACGGGCAAGGGCTGCCCCTTCGACCCCGCCAAGTCGACGGCCTGGGCGGACAAGCACCGGGAGGTGAACGCATGACCGTCACCACGTCGACCCCGTCCGGCGGCGGCAGCCCGGCGGTTCCGCCGGAGGACCTCGTCACGCTGACCATCGACGGCATCGAGGTCTCCGTCCCCAAGGGGACCCTGGTCATCCGGGCCGCCGAACAGCTCGGCATCGAGATCCCCCGCTTCTGCGACCACCCGCTCCTCGACCCCGCCGGCGCCTGCCGCCAGTGCATCGTCGAGGTCGAGGGCCAGCGCAAGCCGATGGCGTCGTGCACCATCACCTGCACCGACGGCATGGTGGTCAAGTCGCAGCTGACCAGCCCGGTCGCCGAGAAGGCCCAGCACGGCGTGATGGAGCTGCTGCTCATCAACCACCCGCTGGACTGCCCGGTCTGCGACAAGGGCGGCGAGTGCCCGCTGCAGAACCAGGCGCTGTCCCATGGACAGGCCGAGTCCCGCTTCGAGGGGAAGAAGCGGACGTACGAGAAGCCGGTCGCGATCTCCCCGCAGGTGCTGCTCGACCGCGAGCGCTGCGTGCTGTGCGCCCGCTGCACCCGCTTCTCCAACCAGGTCGCCGGCGACCCGATGATCGAACTGATCGAGCGCGGCGCGCTCCAGCAGGTCGGCACCGGCGAGGGCGACCCCTTCGAGTCGTACTTCTCCGGCAACACCATCCAGATCTGCCCGGTCGGCGCGCTCACCTCCGCCGCCTACCGCTTCCGCTCCCGCCCCTTCGACCTGGTGTCGTCGCCGAGCGTCTGCGAGCACTGCGCGGGCGGCTGCGCCACCCGCACCGACCACCGGCGCGGCAAGGTCATGCGACGGCTCGCCGCCGAGGACCCCGAGGTCAACGAGGAGTGGATCTGCGACAAGGGGCGGTTCGGATTCCGGTACGGGCAGGCGCGTGACCGGCTCACGACGCCGCTCGTCCGCAACGAGGCCGGCGTCCTCGAACCCGCCTCCTGGCCCGAGGCCCTGGAGGCCGCAGCCCGCGGCCTGGTCCGCGGACGGACCGGCGTCCTCGCCGGCGGCCGGCTGACCGTCGAGGACTCCTACGCGTACGCCAAGTTCGCCCGCGTCGCCCTCGACACCAACGACGTCGACTTCCGGGCCCGCGTCCACTCCGGCGAGGAGGCCGACTTCCTGGCCTCCGTCGTCGCCGGACGCGGCCGCGACCTGGACGGCACCGGAGTCACCTACACCTCCCTGGAGGCGGCGCCCGCGGTGCTCCTCGTCGGCCTGGAGGCGGAGGAGGAGGCCCCCGGCGTCTTCCTGCGGCTGCGCAAGGCATGGCGGAAGAAGGGCCAGAAGACGTACGCGGTCGCCGCGTACGCCACGCGCGGCCTGGAGAAGGCCGGCGGCACCCTGCTCGCCGCCGCGCCCGGCACCGAGACCGAGTGGCTGGACGCCCTCGCCTCCCGGGTCGGGCTCTCCGGGGACGGGCCGGCCGCCGCCGAGGCGCTGCGCCAGGAGGGCGCGGTCATCGTCGTCGGCGAGCGGCTCGCCGCGGTGCCGGGCGCGCTGTCCGCCGCCGTGCGGACCGCGGCCGCCACCGGCGCGAAGCTGGTGTGGATCCCGCGCCGGGCCGGCGAGCGCGGCGCCGTCGAGGCGGGCGCCATCCCGGCGCTGCTGCCCGGCGGGCGGCCCGCGACCGACCCGCGCGCCCGCGAGGAGGTCGCCGCCGTCTGGGGCGTCCGCGAACTCCCGCACGGCTACGGCCGCGACACCGGCCAGATCGTCGAGGCGGCCGCGATCGGCGAACTGGCCGCGCTGCTCGTCGGCGGCGTCGACGTCGACGACCTGCCGGATCCGGCACGCGCGCGTGAGGCACTCGACCGGGCCTTCGTCGTCTCCCTGGAGCTGCGGCCCGGAGCGGTCACCGAGCGGGCCGACGTGGTCCTGCCGGTCGCCGCCGTCGCCGAGAAGCCCGGCACCTTCCTCAACTGGGAGGGCAGGGCGCGGATGTTCGAGGCCGCGCTCAAGCCGGAGCAGATGACCCGGCCGCTCGCCCCGACCGACGCCCGGGTCCTGCACATGCTGGCCGACGCCCTGGACGCCCACCTGGCGCTGCCCGACCTGCGGTCGGTGCGGCGCGAGCTGGACCGGCTCGGCGGCTGGAGCGGCGAGCGGGCCTCCGAGCCGGCCGAGCCCGCGCAGGCCGCGGCCCGCCCGGCCGAGGGCGAGGCGGTCCTCGCCGGCCACCGGCTGCTGCTCGACCTGGGCCGCCTCCAGGAGGGCGACGAGGCCCTGGCCGGCACCCGGCACGCCGCCGTCGCCCGTCTGTCGGCCGCCACCGCCGCCACCACCGGCGTCAAGGACGGCGACGTCCTCGCCGTCACCGGCCCGGCCGGCAGCACCGAACTGCCGCTGGTCGTCACCGACATGCCCGACCGGGTCGTCTGGCTCCCGCTGAACTCCACGGACCACGGCGTCCTCGCCACCACCGGCGCCCGCCCCGGCGACCTGGTCCGCATCGCCCCGGCGACCTCGAAGGAGGTGCAGGCGTGAACACGCTCCTCGCCGCCGAGGACCTGTCCATGTTCGGCACGGACCCCTGGTGGCTCGTCGCGATCAAGGCGGTCTTCTGCTTCGCGTTCCTGATGGTGACCGTGCTCTTCTCCATCGTGTGGGAGCGCAAGGTCGTCGCCTGGATGCAGCTGCGCATCGGCCCCAACCGGCACGGCCCCTGGGGCATGCTCCAGTCGCTCGCCGACGGCATCAAGCTGATGCTGAAGGAGGACGTGATCGTCCGCCGGGCCGACAAGGTGGTCTACGTGCTGGCCCCGATCGTCGCCGCCATCCCCGCCTTCATGGCGATCGCGGTGATCCCGTTCGGCCCGGCCGGCAACGAGGTGTCGATCTTCGGGCACCGCACCGCGATGCAGCTGACCGACCTGCCGATCGCGATGCTGTACGTCCTCGCGGTCGCCTCCGTCGGCATCTACGGCATCGTCCTCGCCGGCTGGTCCTCCGGCTCCACCTACCCGCTGCTCGGCGGACTGCGGTCCTGCGCGCAGATGATCTCCTACGAGATCGCGATGGGTGCCGCCTTCGCCTCCGTCTTCCTCTACTCCGGGTCGATGTCGACCTCGGCGATCGTGGAGGCGCAGGCCGACCGCTGGTACGTCGTGCTGCTGCCGGTCTCCTTCATCATCTACATCGTCACGATGGTGGGCGAGACCAACCGCGCCCCCTTCGACATGCCGGAGTCCGAGGGCGACCTCGTCGGCGGCTTCAACACCGAGTACTCGTCCATCAAGTTCGCGATGTTCATGCTCGCCGAGTACGTGAACATGGTGACCGTCTCGGCCGTGTCGGTGACCCTCTTCCTGGGCGGCTGGCGGGCCCCGTGGCCGATCAGCACCTTCTGGGAGGGCGCCAACCACGGCTGGTGGCCGATGCTCTGGTTCGTCCTCAAGGTCCAGCTGCTGCTGTTCTTCTTCATCTGGCTGCGCGGCACCCTGCCCCGCGTCCGCTACGACCAGCTGATGAAGCTCGGCTGGAAGGTCCTCATCCCGGTCTCGCTGGTCTGGCTGATGCTGGTCGCCACCGTGCGGGCACTGCGCAACGAGAACTACGACTTCCAGACGATCGTGCTGTACGTCGCGGGCGCGGTCCTCGCGGTGCTCCTGCTCTCCTTCGTCGCCGACGTCTTCCGCGACCGCAAGGCGAAGGGCGCCGAACCGGCACCCGAGGAGACCGGCGCGTTCGACCCGATGGCCGGCGGCTTCCCCGTACCGCCCAAGCCCGGCCAGTCCCTGCCGCCCGTACCGCGGCGTCGGTCCCGCCAGGAGCGGGAGCTGATTGTCAGTGGTGGCCCCGATACTGCTACTGCGAGTGATGGAAAGGAGACGGACGGTGTCTGATTTCCAGAATCCGGTGGCCGGCTTCGGCGTGACCTTCAAGGCCATGTTCAAGAAGCGGCTGACCGAGCAGTACCCGGAGCAGCAGAAGACGACGGCGCCCCGCTTCCACGGCCGGCACCAGCTCAACCGTCACCCCGACGGTCTGGAGAAGTGCGTCGGCTGCGAGCTGTGCGCCTGGGCCTGCCCCGCCGACGCCATCTACGTGGAGGGCGCCGACAACACCGACGAGGAGCGCTACTCCCCGGGCGAGCGGTACGGGCGGGTCTACCAGATCAACTACGCCCGCTGCATCCTGTGCGGACTGTGCATCGAGGCGTGCCCCACGCGCGCGCTGACGATGACGAACGAGTTCGAGCTGGCCGACTCCTCCCGCGAGAACCTGATCTACACCAAGGAGCAGCTGCTCGCGGGCCTCGACGAGAACATGGTCGACACCCCGCACGCCATCTACCCCGGGATGGACGAGCAGGACTACTACCGGGGCCTGGTCACCGAGGCCGCGCCCGGGACCGTCCCGCAGACCGCCGTCTCCAAGGGCGAGGTGGTGCAGGAGGGCGAGTCCACCTTCGGCGAGGCCGAACCGGCGTCGGGGAAGGTGGTCGGCCGATGAGCGCGCTCGCCGCCTCGCTCACCTCCACCGGCGAGGCCGTCCAGTTCTGGGTCCTCGGCACCGTCGCCGTCATCGGCGCGCTGTGCACCATCCTGATGAAGAAGGCCGTCCACTCGGCGCTCTGCCTCGCCGGCACCATGATCGTCCTGGCGGTGTTCTACCTCGCCAACGGCGCGTACTTCCTCGGCGTCGTCCAGATCGTCGTCTACACCGGCGCGATCATGATGCTGTTCCTCTTCGTGGTCATGCTGGTCGGCGTCACCGCCGCCGACTCGCTGAAGGAGACCCTCAAGGGGCAGCGCTGGTGGGCCGCCGCCTGCGGCCTCGGCTTCGGCGTCCTGCTCGTCGCCGGCATCGGCCAGGCCGCGCTGACCGAGTTCAACGGCCTGGGCGCGGCCAACACCGCCCACGGCGGGAACGTGGAGGGCATCGCCGCCCTCGTCTTCACCAAGTACGTCTTCGCCTTCGAGATCACGGGCGCCCTGCTGATCACCGCGGCCGTCGGCGCCATGGTCCTCACCCACCGCGAGCGCACCGAACGCGCCCGCACCCAGCGCGAGCTCTCCGAGCAGCGCGTGCGGGAAGGCAAGCACCTGCCGCCGCTCCCCGCGCCCGGCGTCTACGCCCGGCACAACGCGGTCGACATCGCCGGTCTGCTGCCCGACGGCACCCCGTCCGAGCTCACCGTGATCTCCACCCTGCGCAAGCGCGGCCAGATCCGCGACGTCTCCACGGAGGCGCTCGCCGACCTCAAGGCCCTGGAGCAGCGCGCCGAGGAGCGCCTGGGCCGTGACCGGGAGGACGTCCGCGACCTCCGGGACCAGGTCCGGGACCGGGACGAAGAGGAGGCCACCCGGTGAATCCCGTCAACTACCTGTATCTCGCCGCCCTGCTGTTCACCATCGGTGCGGCCGGGGTGCTGATCCGGCGGAACGCGATCGTGGTCTTCATGTGCGTCGAGCTGATGCTCAACGCCTGCAACCTCGCGTTCGTCGCCTTCTCCCGCATGCACGGCAACCTCGACGGCCAGATCATCGCCTTCTTCACGATGGTCGTGGCCGCCGCGGAGGTCGTCGTCGGACTCGCGATCATCGTGTCCGTCTTCCGTGCCCGTCACTCGGCCTCGGTCGACGACGCCAGCCTGATGAAGCTGTGAGGGGCTGACCGTGGACAACCTCATTGCGCTGCTCGTCGCGGCGCCCCTGCTCGGAGCGGCCGTCCTGCTGTGCGGCGGCCGACGGCTCGACAGGACCGGGCACTGGCTCGGCACCCTGCTCGCCGCCGTCTCCTTCGGCATCGGCCTGGTCCTCTTCGCCGACATGCTCTCCAAGAGCGCCGACGACCGGGCGCTGCACCAGCGGCTGTTCAGCTGGGTCCCGGTCGAGGGCTTCCAGGCGGACATCGCCTTCCAGCTCGACCAGCTGTCGATGACCTTCGTGCTGCTGATCACCGGCGTCGGCACGCTCATCCACGTGTACTCGATCGGGTACATGGAGCACGACGAGCGCCGCCGCCGCTTCTTCGGCTACCTCAACCTGTTCGTCGCGGCGATGCTGCTGCTCGTCCTCGCCGACAACTACCTGCTGCTGTACTTCGGCTGGGAGGGCGTCGGCCTCGCCTCGTACCTCCTGATCGGCTTCTGGCAGCACAAGCCCTCCGCGGCCACCGCCGCCAAGAAGGCGTTCCTGGTCAACCGGGTCGGCGACGTGGGCCTGTCGATCGCGATCATGCTGATGTTCACCACCTTCGGCACCTTCGCCTTCGGCCCCGTGCTCTCCTCGGCGAGCGAGACCGGCGAGGGCACGCTGACCGCGATCGCCCTGATGCTGCTCCTCGCGGCCTGCGGCAAGTCCGCCCAGGTGCCGCTGCAGTCCTGGCTCGGCGACGCGATGGAGGGCCCGACCCCGGTCTCCGCCCTCATCCACGCCGCCACCATGGTGACCGCCGGTGTCTATCTGATCGTCCGCTCCGCCGCCGTCTTCAACGCCGCTCCCGACGCCCAGCTCGTCGTCACCGTCGTCGGCGCCGTCACGCTCCTCTTCGGTGCGATCGTCGGTTGCGCGAAGGACGACATCAAGAAGGCGCTGGCCGGCTCGACGATGTCGCAGATCGGCTACATGATCCTCGCGGCCGGCCTCGGCCCCATCGGCTACGCCTTCGCGATCATGCACCTGGTGACCCACGGCTTCTTCAAGGCCGGGCTGTTCCTCGGCGCCGGTTCGGTCATGCACGGCATGAACGACGAGGTCGACATGCGCAAGTACGGCGGCCTGCGAAAGTACATGCCGGTCACCTTCGTCACCTTCGGCCTCGGCTACCTCGCCATCATCGGCTTCCCGGGCCTGTCCGGCTTCTTCTCCAAGGACAAGATCATCGAGGCGGCCTTCGCCAAGGGCGGCACCGAGGGCTGGATCCTCGGCGGCTGCGCCCTCCTCGGCGCCGCCATCACGGCGTACTACATGACCCGCGTGATGATCCTGACCTTCTTCGGCGAGAAGCGCTGGCAGCCCGCACCGGACGCCGACCGGGCGCCCAGCGCCGAGCCGGCCGCCGAGCACGCGGCCGGGACCATGCCGCACCCGCACGAGTCCCCGAAGTCCATGACGATCCCGATGATCCTGCTCGCCTTCGGATCGGTCTTCGCCGGCGGCTTCTTCGGCATCGGAGACCGGTTCGTGCACTGGCTGGAGCCCGTCACCTCCTTCGAGCACGGCCACCCGCCGATCGGCGCCGGAGCCATCACCGCCTCCACCGTCGTCGTCATGATCCTCGGCGTCGGCATCGCGTACCTCCAGTACGGGCGGCGCCCCGTGCCGGTGGTCGCCCCGCGCGGCTCGCTGCTCACCCGGGCCGCCCGCCGCGACCTGCTCCAGGACGACTTCAACCACGTCGTCTTCGTCCGCGGCGGCACCCACCTGACCCGCTCCCTCGTCTACGTCGACCACAGCCTCGTCGACGGGGTGGTCAACGGGACCGCGGCCTCGGTCGGCGGGCTGTCCGGCCGGCTGCGCACGCTCCAGAACGGCTACGCCCGGTCGTACGCGGTCTCCATGTTCGGAGGTACGGCGGTGCTCATCGCCGCGACCCTGCTGATGAGGGCGGTGTGACTGTCATGTCCCAAGTGGTCAACGCGGGCTTCCCGCTCCTCACGGTGACGGCGGCGGTGCCGGCGGCCGGTGCGATCCTCACCGCCGCCGTGCCCGCGGCCCGCCGCACCGCCGCCAAGTGGCTCGCGCTGCTCGTCTCGCTCGTCACCCTCGCGCTCGCCGCCGTCGTCTTCGTACGGTTCGAGCCCGGCGGCGACCGGTACCAGCTCGTCGAATCGCACGCCTGGATCAAGGACTTCGGCGTCCGCTACGAGCTCGGCGTGGACGGCATCGGGGTGGCGCTGATCGCGCTCACCGCGCTGCTCATCCCGTTCATCATCCTGGCCGGCTGGCACGACGCCGACCCCCTGGAGACGTCCTCCAGGCGGTGGCGGCCCACCCAGGGCTTCTTCGCCCTGATCCTCATGGTCGAGGCGATGGTGATCCTCTCCTTCGAGGCCACCGACGTCTTCCTCTTCTACATCCTGTTCGAAGCCATGCTCATCCCGATGTACTTCCTCATCGGCGGCTTCGGCGACCGCGCGCACGCCGGCTCCGACGAGAACGCGGCGGCCCAGCGCTCCTACGCGGCGGTCAAGTTCCTGCTCTACAACCTGGTCGGCGGCCTGATCATGCTGGCCGCGGTCATCGGCCTCTACGTCGTCGCCGGCAACTTCTCCCTGACGGAGATCGCCGCGGCCCGGGCCGACGGCACCCTGGAGATGGCGGCCGCCACCGAGCGGTGGCTGTTCCTCGGCTTCTTCTTCGCCTTCGCGGTGAAGGCGCCGCTGTGGCCGCTGCACACCTGGCTGCCCAACGCGATGGGAGAGGCCACCGCCCCGGTCGCCGTCCTCATCACCGCCGTCGTCGACAAGGTCGGCACCTTCGCGATGCTCCGCTTCTGCCTCGGACTCTTCCCCGAGGCGTCGCGGTGGGCCACCCCGGTGGTCATCGCCCTCGCGCTGGTCAGCATCGTCTACGGGGCGCTGCTGGCCGTCGGCCAGCGGGACATCAAGCGCCTGGTGGCCTACGCGTCGATCTCCCACTTCGGCTTCATCATCATGGGCATCTTCGCCATGACCAGCCAGGGCCAGTCCGGCGCCACGCTCTACATGGTCAACCACGGCATCTCGACGGCCGCGCTCATGCTGGTCGCCGGCTTCCTGATCTCCCGGCGCGGCTCGCGGCTCATCGCCGACTACGGCGGGGTGCAGAAGGTCGCCCCGGTGCTCGCCGGCACCTTCCTGATCGGCGGCCTCGCCACCCTGTCGCTGCCCGGACTCGCCCCGTTCGTCAGCGAGTTCCTGGTCCTGGTCGGCACCTTCGCCCGCTACCCGGTGGCCGGCGTCATCGCCACCACCGGCATCGTCCTCGCCGCGCTCTACGTCCTCGTCCTCTACCAGCGGACGATGACCGGCCCGGTGAAGGAGGAGAACCGCTCCATGCCGGACCTGCGGGCCCGGGAGCTCGCCGTGGTCGCCCCGCTGATCGCGGTGCTGATCTTCCTCGGGGTCTTCCCGAAGCCGCTGACGGACGTCGTCAACCCGGCGGTGCGGCACACCATGTCCGATGTCCAGCAGAAGGACCCCAGCCCCGAAGTGGAGGCGGCCAAGTGAGTTCCACGGCTGTCCACACCCTGTGGACGACGGCCGCCGAGCCGATCCAGAAGATCCCGGCGCCCCACATCGAGTACACCCAGCTGTCGCCCGTGCTCATCGTGGTCGGCGCGGCCGTCCTCAGCGTCCTCGTCGAGGCCTTCGTGCCGCGCAAGGGCCGCCACTACACCCAGGTGTTCCTGAGCGTCCTGGCCCTCGCCGCCGCGTTCGCGGCGGTCGTCGGCCTGGCCGCCGGCGGATACGGCTCCACCAAGGCCCACATCGCGGCCATGGGCGCCATCGCCGTCGACGGGCCCGCGCTGTTCCTCCAGGGCACCATTCTCCTCGCCTCGATCGTGGCGGTCTTCACCTTCGCCGAGCGCAGGCTCGACCCGGCCCACCACGGCCACAAGGTCGACTCCTTCGCCGCCGAGGCCGCCGCCGTCCCCGGCAGCGACCACGAGAAGGCGGCCGTCAAGGCCGGTTTCACCACCACCGAGGTCTTCCCGCTGGCCCTGTTCGCGGTCGCCGGCATGCTGGTCTTCCCGGCCGCCAACGACCTGCTGACCCTCTTCGTCGCCCTGGAAGTCTTCTCGCTGCCGCTCTACCTGCTGTGTGCCGTGGCCCGCCGCAAGCGGCTCATGTCGCAGGAGGCCGCGGTCAAGTACTTCCTGCTGGGAGCCTTCTCCTCCGCGTTCCTGCTCTTCGGCATCGCCCTGATCTACGGCTACGCGGGCTCCGTCTCGTACGCCGCCGTCGCCGACGTCGTCAGCGGCGACGTCACCGCGATCGACCCGGCGCTCGCCGCCACCATGGGCAACGACGTGCTGCTGCTCATCGGCTTCGCCATGGTGCTGATGGGCCTGCTGTTCAAGGTCGGCGCCGTCCCCTTCCACATGTGGACCCCGGACGTCTACCAGGGCGCCCCGACCCCCGTCACCGGCTTCATGGCCGCCGCGACGAAGGTCGCCGCCTTCGGTGCCATGCTGCGCCTGCTGTACGTGGTGCTGCCCGGACTCACCTGGGACTGGCGGCCGGTCATGTGGGCGGTCGCCATCGTCACCATGCTGGGCGGCGCGATCGTCGCGATCACCCAGACCGACATCAAGCGGCTCCTCGCCTACTCGTCGATCGCCCACGCCGGGTTCATCCTGGCCGGTGTCATCGCGGCCACGCCCAGCGGCGTCTCCTCGGTGCTGTTCTACCTGGGCGCCTACTCCTTCGTGACGATCGGCGCCTTCGCCGTGGTCACGCTGGTGCGGGACGCGGGCGGCGAGGCCACCCACCTGTCCAAGTGGGCCGGTCTCGGCCGCCGTTCGCCGCTCGTCGCGGCGGTCTTCGCGGTCTTCCTGCTCGCCTTCGCCGGCATTCCGCTGACCTCCGGCTTCACGGGCAAGTTCGCGGTCTTCAAGGCGGCCGCGGACGGCGGCGCGGGCGGCCTCGTCGTGGTCGGCGTGATCTCCTCGGCGATCGCCGCGTTCTTCTACATCCGGGTGATCGTGCTGATGTTCTTCAGCGAGCCGAAGGCGGACGGGCCCACGGTCGCCGTGCCGTCCGGCCTCACCTCGGTCGCCATCACGGCCGGTGTGGTGGTCACTCTGGTGCTCGGCTTCGCACCGCAGTACTTCCTGGACCTGGCGAACCAGGCGAGCGTGTTCGTGCGCTAGCCGCCCGGACGGCCGAAGGGCCCGGATCCCGCCGCGACGGCGGGGGCCGGGCCCTTCGTCGTACGCCTACGCCTTCGGGTGGTCCTCAGGGCACGGCGTGCAGTGCACCCGCGGGTTGTACGGGGCGAAGACGCCCCGCGGGTTCTTCTTGAAGATCCAGGCGTGCAGCGAGTAGTGGGGACCGACGGGCTCGAAGTCGAAGGGCCCGTCGAAGCCCCGGTTGAACAGCCTCGGGCGCGGCTGGCCGGTGTTGGGGACGACCCACTCGACCGCGACGAGCTCGCGCTTGCCGGTCTTGTGGTCCTCCTCGTACAGCACGGCGGCCGGCTTGGTCGGGTCCGTCGAGCCGACGTACGCGGGCTTCACGTAGTGGTAGCCCATGCCACCGAGCTCCGGGTCCTCCACGCACTCGTCGGTGCGCAGGTAGCCGTCGGCGATGGCCGCCTGTTCCGACCTGTACTTCTTGGTCGCCTCGTACGTCCTCTTCAGGTCCGGATGCGGCCAGTCCTTGCCCGCCGGCTTCGGGGCGGGATCGGCCGTGGCGGCCGGGGCGGCCCCCAGGGCCAGCGAGGTGACGGCGGCCAGCGCGAGAGCGGCCATGAGGGGACGGGGTCGTGCGGACATGTGGGTCTGCTCCTCGGGAGGGTGGGCGCGCCCTGTGCGGGGCGCCTGTCGTCGGCGGGCTCTCCCCACGCCCGCCACCTCCAGCAGCGTCACCCTCGGTGCGGGGTCGGCGCACGCCGGGTGACCCATTGGGGGGTGTCCCGGCGGGCCGCCGCATGCCATCGTGAACCCAATGGTCTGTACCAGTCGAGGAGAAGGGAGCGGCGCGATGCGCGGCACCACGGCCTTACCGGGGACCCCGTGCGTCACACCGAGAAGGGGCCAACCGCCCGTCCACCGCCTGGAGGTGCGGCTGCCGGACGACGTCCCGTTCGCCGTGGGGACGTTCGACACCATCGGCCCCATGTCCCGGGCCGACTTCCCGCACCGGCACACCTTCTACGAGATCGTCCACGTCACCCGGGGCAGCGGCACCCACGTCGTGGACCTGGCCCGCTGGGAACTCAGCCCGCCGCACCTCGGTCTGATCCTGCCCGGGCAGCTCCACCACTGGGAGGACGTCCGGGAACTCGACGGGTCGGTGGTGCTGTTCACCCCGGAGTTCCTCGTCGACCACCCCGGCGACCAGGAGTTGCTGCGCCGCATCGGCGAACGCCCCTGGCTCCGCCTCGACCCGGCCGCCCACGCCCGCACCACCCGCCTGATCGCCGAACTCACCGAGGAGTACGGCCACGGGGACGCCGGCTTCGCCACGGTGCTCCGCTCCCTGCTGCACGTCCTCCTCGTCCGTACGGCTCGGCTCGGCGGACCCGCGGGCCCGGCGGCCGGGCAGGAGCCCCCGCCCGGCCGGTACGCGGCCGTCGCGGACGCCTTCGCCCGGCTGCTCGCCCGTACCGCGGCGGACGGAGAGGCCACGGGACCGCGGTCCGTACGGGAGTGCGCCGAGCGGATCGGGGTGACCCCCGGCTATCTCACCGAGGCGGTGCGCGCGGCCCTCGGCCGCACGCCGGGCAGCCTGCTCCGGGAGGCCCGCACCCGGGAGGCGCAACGCCTGCTGGCGCGTACCGAGTTGTCCGTCCGGCAGGTGGCGGTGCGGACGGGCTTCGACGACCCCGCGTACTTCTGCCGCTTCTTCCGCAGGGAGACCGGGATGAGCCCCGGGGACTTCCGGAAACACCACGACCGCCGTGCTGCGTCCATCGAAGCGGCAGCCGGACCGTCCTAGGTTGCTGCTCACACCTCCGCCCCGCACCCCCGCCCCCACACGAGGAGCAGGCATGGACAGCGAGACCAGCACGAGCAGCACCGGCGCCCCCAGCACCGGCAACACCACCGACACCGGCACCACCGGCACCGGGCACGTCACCCGCAAGGCGGTCCTGCGCGCCGCGCTCGCGGCCGGCATGGCCGCACCGGCCGTGCTCATGGGCGTCCCCGCGCTCGCCCGCACCCTCACCGACGGCACCGGCGCGCCCGCGCTCACCCCGGCGTGCGACGACGGTGACGACCCGACACCCCCGCAGACGGAAGGGCCGTACTTCAAGCCCAACTCCCCGCGCCGGACCAGCCTGGTGGAACCGGGCACGCCCGGGACGCGGCTCTCCGTCAGCGGCTGGGTCTTCGGGCGGGCCTGCCGGCCGATCGCCGGGGTGCTGCTCGACTTCTGGCAGGCCGATGTGAACGGCGCGTACGACAACACCGGCTTCCGCTTCCGGGGCCACCAGTTCACCGGCGCGGACGGCGCCTTCCGCCTGGACACGATCGTGCCGGGCCTCTATCCGGGCCGCACCCGCCACATCCACGTCAAGGTGCAGGCGCCGGGGCGGCCCGTCCTCACCACGCAGCTGTACTTCCCGGGCGAACCGCGCAACAACACGGACCCGATCTTCGACGCGCGGCTGCTGATGAGCGTGCGCGACGCCGGCGGGGCGAAGGAGGCGGCCTTCGACTTCGTCCTGGACGTGCCGCAGGACCCGGGGCCGACCCCGACCCCCACGCCCACGCAGACCTCGCCCGGCGGCACGTGGGCCGCCGGTACCGCCTACCGGGCCGGGGACGCCGTCACCTACGCCGGGCGGGGCTATGTGTGCCTCCAGGCGCACACGGCCCAGCCCGGCTGGGAACCGCCGTCGGTGCCCGCGCTGTGGCGGGCGGCCTGAGCGGCCGGAGTGATCCGGGCGCTCTGAGGGGGATCAGGCGGCGGGGCTGGGCGCGATCCGGCCGGTGACCTCGCCGAGGGCGACCCGGGTGCCGTCCGGGCCCGGGGCCCACGCGGTCAGCGTGACCTCGTCGCCGTCCTCCAGGAACGTCCTCTTGCCGTCGGCCAGTTCGAGCGCGTCACGGCCGTTCCAGGTCAGTTCGAGCAGCGAGCCGCGCTGGCCGACCTCGGGGCCCGAGACCGTGCCGGAGCCGTACAGGTCGCCGGTGCGCAGGGAAGCGCCGTTGACGGTCATGTGGGCGAGCTGCTGGGCGGCCGTCCAGTACATGGTGGAGAACGGCGGCTCGGCCACCACCTCGCCGTTGACGGTGACGGTGATCCGCAGGTCGAAGCCGCCGGGCTCCTCCTCGCCGGAGTCGTCCAGGTACGGCAGCAACGGGAAGTCGCGGGCCGGCGGGGCGACGCGGGCCGCGTCCAGGGCCTCCAGCGGCGTCACCCAGGCCGACACCGAAGTCTGGAAGGACTTGCCGAGGAACGGCCCGAGCGGCACGTACTCCCACGCCTGGATGTCCCGCGCCGACCAGTCGTTGAGCAGGGTCAGTCCGAAGACGTGCTCGCGGAAGTCGCCGAGCGCGACGGGGCGGCCCAGCTCGGACGGGGTGCCGACCAGGAAGCCGACCTCCGCCTCGATGTCCAGCTTGACCGAGGGCCCGAAGACCGGCGCCGGGTCGGTGGGCGCCTTGCGCTGCCCGGCCGGGCGGACGACGTCGGTGCCGGAGACCACGACGGTGCCGGCGCGGCCGTGGTAGCCGATCGGCAGGTGCTTCCAGTTCGGGGTGAGCGGCTCGCCGTCCGGGCGGAACATGCGGCCGACGTTGGTGGCGTGGTGCTCGCTCGCGTAGAAGTCGACGTAGTCCGCGACCTCGTACGGCAGGTGCAGCGTCACGGCGTCCAGCGGGTGCAGCAGCGGCTCCACGACGGGACGGTGCGCGGGCACGGTCAGCCAGCCCGTGAGCGCCCGCCGGACATCGCGCCAGGCGGTGCGGCCGGCGGCGAGCAGCGGGTTGAGGCTGGGCTGCGCGAGCAGCGCGGCGTACGGCGACCCGAGCGCGTGCGCCGCGGCCCCCGCGTCGAGCACGTGCCCGCCGATCCGGACGCCCAGCCGGCGCCGGTCGGGCTCGTCGGCGGTGGAGAAGACGCCGTACGGAAGGTTGTGCGGGCCGAAGGGGTCGCCCTCGGGCAGGTCGAGCGGGCTGCTCTGCTCGGGCATCGGTGCTTGCCTCGCTTTCCGGGTGTGTGGGGGACACGTTACGGGGCCCCCGCCGAGGCGCGGATGACATGTGTCACACAGAAAGTGCGGCCTCCGTGGGCAACTGTCCGAGTTCACGGGTTTTGTGACCGCTGTGAAGGCGCTGAGGGGTGGGGCACGTGAGGTGCACTCGCCGATCCCGCTATTCCGGGCCCTTATCCCGGTCATACGATCGCGGTGCGCCGCGCCGCGTGAGGTATCCGCTGGCGTGGCCCCACAACTCCGTTTCCGCTTTTCATCTTCGTCCGACCAGAAAAAGGTCCACCTTGAAGATCCGCCGTATTCTCGCGACCGCCGTGGCCGCCGCCGTGACCACGCCGGTCGTCCTCCTTTCCGCCGCGCCGGCGTTCGCCGACACGAAGCCGGCCGCGCCCGCCCAGACGCAGGACCAGAACCAGACCGTCGAGGACCTGCGCCGCGCCGTCACCAAGGCGCAGGCCGCGTACGACGCGGCGGTCATCGCCGAGGCGAAGGCGCTGGAGGCCGTCGAGGCACTCGACAAGGCCGACCACCCGCTGAAGAAGGCCGCCGCCGACGCCCAGAAGGCGTCCGAGGAGGCCGCTGCCGCCAAGGTGCTCGCCGACCAGAAGCTGGCCGACGCCAAGAAGGCCCTGGCCGAGCTGCCCGCCGACGCCCCGGCGGAGAAGAAGACCGAGGCCGAGAAGGCCGTCACCGACGCCCAGGCCGTGGCGGACACCGCCAAGACCACCGCCGAGACGAAGGCCGCCGAGGCCAAGACGGCGCAGAAGACGTACGACGACGCCTCCGTCGCCGCCTTCACGGTGCTCAACAGCGCCAAGAAGGCCAAGAAGGACGCCGCCGCCGCCCTCGACGCCGCGAAGAAGGCCCTCGACGAGGCGCTTGAGGAGCTGCCGGGCGAGGACGTCGACTGCAAGGACGACAAGAACCTCGTCACCTCCATCACCGGCCCGAAGAAGGTCACCGCCGGCACCAGCGGCGTCTTCACCTTCCGCATCACGAACAAGGGCAAGACCGAACTCGGCGAGGTCGGGGGCTACGCCGAGGTCTTCGACATCAGCGAGGACACCAGCAAGCACCTCACGCTTGCCTGGTCCTCCGCGACCAGCCCGAAGTGGCAGACGCTCGGCGTGGGCGACGACTTCTCCAGCCTCTCCTCCCTCAAGCCGGGCAAGTCCTTCGACGTCAAGCTGAAGGTCACCGTGGGCGCCAAGGCCCCGGCGGGTGACGGCTTCCTGTTCGGCGCTGCTGGCTATGTCAACAAGGACGGCTCCTGCGGCTCGGACGAGGAGGGCTCCTACGCGGAGTTCGGCATCGTCAAGCCCGGCAAGCCCACCAAGCCCGGCACCGGTTCCACCGGCGGCAACGGCAACACCTCCCCGCAGGGCGGCCAGTCCAACACTGCCGTGACGGGTGGCACCACCGGCTCCACCACCGGTGGCAACCTGGCCAACACCGGTGCGGGCTCGGCCACGACGTCGATCGCCCTCGCGGCCGGCGCGGCCGTGGTGCTCGGTGCCGGTGCGATGGTCGTCGTGCGTCGTCGCAAGGCCGGCGCGGACGCCTGATAACGCGCCTGATAGCGCGTGGGATGACGCAGCGCGCTGAAGGGCCCGCATTCCGTCACGGAATGCGGGCCCGTTCGCTTTCCGTACACCCGAAGAGCGAGGGGGAATTCACCCCGTCGTGCGCGGGATGCGTTTTTCCCACGTCCGGTGGAAAACGATCTCCTCGCCCTCCGTGCAGATCACCTCGTCGGAGGTGAGGAACGCATCCGCGTCGCACGAGATCTCCGATCTCGTATCGATCGTCACGTCCCAGGCCATTTCCGGGCGGTGCAGCCGGATCGTCCGGTCGGAGCGCGTCCGGGCGGACAGCGGGCCGGACGCGTCGATCGTGTACGTGTCCAGGGCCTCCTCGGTGTACTCCAGGCCGTCCGGGAAGACCCGGGTGCCGCCGTGGCGGGGGTCCACCTCCAGCCGCCACTCGCCCCTGGCGACGTCCCGGACCACGAGTCGCTCCGGGCGCGGCTCCTCCAGGGTGCCCGGAACCCCGGCGCCGAGCGGCTCGGACTGCTCGGGCTCCTCGAACGTGACGGCGGCGGTCTCGGCGTCTGGGGCCGGGGCGCGGACCGGCAGGGTGAGGGAGGAGCCGGCCGGGTCCAGGGTGAACCCTGCTGAGTCGGGCCGGGGCCAGACCCAGGGCCAGTACGCGGAGGAGACGGCGAGCCGGACCCGGTGGCCGGGCGCGAAGGCGTGCCCGGTGCCGTACAGCTCGACGGCGTACGACTCCGTCCGGCCGGTCAGCGCCCCGACGGCCCGGGAGAGGTCGAGCACGCCCCGGGTCACGAGGGTGGAGGAGCCGTCCGGGGCGACGTCGCAGAGGCGGGCGATCACCTGGCCGCTCGGGGCGTGCGCCGTCAGGCGGAGGTGCGCGGCGGGCCGGCCCAGGATCTCGATCGCCGGACCGTCCGCGGGCACGGGGAAGTCGAAGCAGGCCGAGTGGGCGTCCTCGGCGCGCTGGTCGGGCGGCAGGTCGGCGTCGTTGCCGCGCGGGACGAGGGCGCCCGCGTCCAGGCCGGTCCACGGCGGTGAGGCGACGAGCACCGGGTCGCCCCGGAGGCCGTACGGGACGGGGGTGACGTGCGGGGACGGCCAGGCGGGGTCGGCGACCCAGCGGCCCGGCAGCTCCTCGTACACCGTGGCCGGCGGATGCGACGCGCTGATCCAGGACCGCAGCAGCGGCTCGTCCATGACACCGTTCTCGACGCCCTTCAGGTGGTGGTCCCACCAGCGCAGGGTCTCCTGGAGGAAGCCGATCGCCGGGCCGGGCGGCAGGCCGCGGTCCGGGTACTGGTGCGGCCAGGGGCCGATGACGCCCCGCACGCGGTCCGCGGGCAGGTGCTCGACCAGCCGCAGCACGGTGTCCCGGTACGGTTCGTGCCAGCCGCTCACGGCGAGCACGGCGGCCCCGATCGCGGAGGGGTCCTCGCGCAGGCTCCCGAGCCGCCAGTAGGCGTCGCGGGTCTGGTGGGCGAGCCAGGTGTGGACGAGCGGTTCCACCGCCTCCAGACGCTCCCGCCACAGCTCGCGCCACCGCTCGCCCGCGTGGTGCGGGTCGGGCGGCCGGCAGACGAAGGCGAGCAGCGTCGCGGCCCTGCTCGGCAGGCCGGCGGCGAGGACGGAGCCGCCCCGGTAGTGGACGTCGTCGTCGTAGCGGTCGTCCGTGGCGCCGACGGTGACGACCGCCTTCAGCGGCTCGGGGGCGAGCGCGGCGATCCGGAGCGCGTTCGAGCCGCCCCAGCCGATGCCGAACATCCCGACCCGGCCCGTGCACCACGGCCGGCGGGCCAGCCAGTCCACGACGGCCGCGCCGTCGGCGAGCTCGGTCGGGTCGTACGCGTCGCCCGACAGGCCCCCGCTGTTCCCGTGGCCGCGCACGTCGACCCGTACGGAGGCGTAGCCGTGGCCCGCGTACCAGGGGTGGCGCTGCCGGTCGCGGGGCGCGGTCGCGTCGGTGAGGCGGTGGGGCGCGTACTCCAGGAGGGCGGGCACAGGCTCGTCCGTCAGCGGCCTCCACGCGCGCGCGTGGAGCAGGGTTCCGTCGGGTACCGGGATGCGGAGGTCCTCGTGGCGGGTCTCGTACGGGAAGTCGGTACGGATCCTCGGCATGGGGTCACCTCGCTGGCCGCCGCGTCGATCGACGTTCGGGACAAAACGCTTATCAATGGTCATATGAGCTGATCACGAACATACCGGGGGTGACGGGAAGGCGCCCACGGTGATCGAAACGTGACCGGATACGCTGGCTTGAGTGAATGGACCGACACATCGACAATCCGAGTGATCGACGGCGTCCGGTCCGGCCACGACAGGCAGCGTCAGACAGCGACAGGCAGCGTCAGCAGGCGTCAGCAGACAGGAGATCCCCTCGTGACCGTCGTCGGGCCGTTCGGTCTTAGCGTGCGGGACCAGGCTCTCGAAGCCGATGTCCAGACCGGTTTGGCCGCCGTGGAGGCCGGCCTCCTCGACGCCACCAAGAGCGACGTGCCGTTCATCACGGAGGCCGCCCAGCACCTGGTGCTCGCCGGCGGCAAGCGGTTCCGGCCGCTGCTGGTGATGCTCGCCGCGCAGTTCGGCGACCCGTACGCGCCGGGTGTCGTGCCCTCGGCCGTGGTCGTCGAGCTCACCCACCTGGCCACGCTCTACCACGACGACGTCATGGACGAGGCGACCGTACGGCGCGGGGTGCCCAGTGCGAACACCCGCTGGGGCAACTCGCTCGCCGTCCTCACGGGTGACTTCCTCTTCGCCCGCGCCTCGCACACGCTCGCGGACCTGGGACCGGAGGCCGTCCGGATCCAGTCGGAGGCGTTCGAACGGCTCGTCACCGGCCAGATCCTGGAGACGGCCGGCCCCCAGGAGGGCCGCGACCCGGTCGCCCATTATCTCGACGTCCTCGCCGGCAAGACGGGCTCGCTCGTCGCCGTGTCCTGCCGCTTCGGCGCGATGATGGCCGGCGCCGACGAGAGCGTCGTCGACATCCTCACCCAGTACGGCGAGCGGCTCGGCGTCGCCTTCCAGCTGGCCGACGACGTCCTCGACATCGCCTCCGACTCCCACGAGTCCGGCAAGACCCCCGGCACCGACCTCCGCGAGGGCGTCCCCACCCTGCCCGTCCTCTACCTGCGGGCCGCCGCGGCCGCCCACGGCCGCCCGGAGGACCTGGAGCTCCTCGCCCTCGTCGACGGCGACCTCACCGACGACGCCCGCCACGCCGAGGCCCTGCGCCGCCTGCGCCTCCACCCGGCCCTGGAGCAGGCCCGCCGCGACACCCTCCGCTACGCGGAGGAGGCCCGCGCCATGCTGGCCCCGCTGCCCGGCGGCTACGCGAAGGCGGCCCTGGAGGAACTGTGCGACGCGGTGGTGCACCGCGCCGGCTAGGCCAGAATTCCCCTCCGGCCCACGTGATCCTGTGACAAGATCGCGGGATGCTGCGACTTACCGACTTCATCATCGACTGCCCGGACACGATGAAGCTGGCGGCCTTCTACTCAGACGTGCTGGGGCTGCCGGTCAAGAAGGGCAGCGACGAGTCCTGGGCCGGCATCCAGCTCGGCGAGATCGAGCTGGCCTTCATCCGGGTGGACGACTACCGCGCCCCGCAGTGGCCCGACGGCGAGCACCCCAAGCAGTTCCACCTCGACTTCGAGGTCGACGACGTCGACGCGGAACAGCGCCGCGTCCTCGACCTCGGCGCGACCCTGCAGCGGGACTTCATCGGCCCCGAGGGCTACGGCTGGCGCGTCTTCACCGACCCCATCGGCCACCCCTTCTGCCTCTGCCGCAACAAGGGCGTCGTCTGGACGGAGCAGGGCCCGGTCTGGCCGGAGCGCGCGGAGTAGGGGGCGGCACCGTCGCACCGCGCGGGCTAGGGGTCACCAGGGTCGGGTCATCCCCTAGGCGTACGACAGGTTGAGCCCCGGGGCTGACGACTTCGCGGTGCCGCCTTGGTGAGATGGAGGCATCGACCACGGAGGTAGCGCAGACCATGGCAACGAACGAAACCCGTCGCAAGGCGAGCCGTTACGTCGTCCCCGTCGCGGTGGCGGGTGTCGCCGCGGCCACCATCGGGCTCGTCCCGGCCCTGGCGGCGTCCGGTGACCCGGACCTGTCGGAGATCACCGCGCAGCAGCTCATCGAGAAGATCGCCGCCTCGGACACGCAGACGCTGTCCGGCACGTTCAAGATCAGCACCGACCTGGGCCTGCCGTCCTTCGCGGGCCTGATCCCGTCGGGCGGGGCTTCGGCCTCCGCCGACCCGTCGGCCAGGCTCACGGAGCTGGCCTCCGGCACGCACACGCTGCGCGTGGCGGCCGACGGCCCCGACCGGCAGAAGCTGACGCTGCTCGACGGCTCGGACGAGTACAGCCTGATCCACAACGGCGCCGACGTCTGGGCGTACGACAGCAAGTCGAACGAGGTCTTCCACGAGAAGGCGGACGGCCCGGCTGGCACGCCCGAGAAGGAGCTCCCCGGCACCCCGAAGGAGCTCGCCGACGAGGTCCTGAAGGCCGCGGGCGACACCACCTCGATCACCGTCGGCGGCACCGCGAAGGTGGCCGGCCGCGACGCGTACCAGCTGGTGATCAAGCCCAAGCAGTCCGGCTCGACGATCGAGTCCGTCAAGATCGCGGTGGACTCGGCCACCGGCACTCCGCTGAAGTTCACCCTCGACTCGACCAGTGGCGGCAAGCCGGTCGTCGACGCCGGCTTCACCAAGGTGGACTTCGGCAAGCCGGACGCCTCGACCTTCGACTTCAAGGCCCCCAAGGGCGCGAAGGTGACGGAGGGCGCGGCGGACGAGGCGGCCGACGAGGCGACCGACGGGACGGCGTCCGGGAAGCACGGCGAGCTTCCCCCGGGCCTGGAAGGGCTGTTCGGCGACATGGGCGCCGAGGGCGGCAAGGGCGGCAAGGACGGCCAGGGCCTGAACGTCATCGGCGAGGGCTGGACCGCCATCGCGAAGCTGGACACCGGCGCCCCGGCCCCCAAGACGGACGAGGCGCCGAAGGAGGTCCAGGGCTTCCTGGACTCCTTCGGCGACAAGGTCAGCGGGAAGTTCGGCTCCGGCACCGTCTTCAAGACGAAGCTGGTCAACGCGCTGATGACGGACGACGGCAAGGTCTACGTCGGCGCGGTGACGCCGGACGCGCTCGTGAACGCGGCGAACTCCGGCAAGTAGGAACGGGGTTGGGACCCCGGGCGGGTCGGGGCGATCGTCACCGACCCGCCCGGGAGTTCTGTGCGGGACCTTCCTGCGGCCCCAGGCGTTACGGGAAGGTCAGCTTGAAGCCGCTGATGTAGCCGACGTCGGCCGAGGCCCGGTCCTGGGCGCGCAGCTGCCAGGTGCCGTTGGCGACCTCGGTGGAGGCGTTGACCGTGAAGGTCTGGACGATGTTGTCCGCGCTGCCGCCCGACCGGTTGTGCAGGTTGTAGACCGAGCCGTCGGGCGCGATCAGGTCGACGACCAGGTCACCCTTGTAGGGGTGGACGATGTCCACGCCGACCGCGAGGCTGCTCGGCGCGTTGCCGGTGATGCCGGAGACGGTGACCGAGGTCGAGACGGCGGCGCCGTTGTCCGGGATGGAGACGTCCGCGGTGTTCTCGAAGACCTTGCCGGGCGGCGGGGTCGTCGTACCGGCCGACAGGTTCCAGACCGCGTGGGCGACGGCGTCGCTGTTGCGGTCCAGGGCGGTGTCGTTGATGTTCGACGTGGTGTCGCAGGACGAGTGGTAGCAGCGGTCGAAGGCCGTGGTGGTGCCGCCCCACTTCTGCACCTGGGCGGAGGTCTTCGTCCGGCTCGCGCCGGTGAACAGACCGCCGACGGGGATGCCCACGTTCTTGAACGAGGCGTGGTCGGAGCGGCCGTCGCCCTCGGTCTCGATCTCGGTCGGCACGCCGAGGCCGGCGAAGTAGTCCTTGAAGGTCTTCTCGATCACCGGGTCGTCGTCGTAGACGAAGTAGCCCGGGTTCGGCGAGCCGATCATGTCGAAGTTCAGGTAGCCCTTGAGCTTCGAGCGCTCGGTCGTCGGCAGGTTGTTGACGTAGTACTTGGAGCCGACGAGACCGAGCTCCTCCGCGCCCCACCAGCCGAAGCGCAGGTGCTTGGTGGGCTGGTACCCGGCCCGGGCGACGGCGAGGGCCGTCTCGAGTATCGCGGCCGAGCCGGAGCCGTTGTCGTTGATGCCCGGGCCCGAGCTGACCGAGTCGAGATGCGAACCGGCCATGATCACCTGGTTCGGGTCGCCGCCCGGCCAGTCGGCGATCAGGTTGTAGCCGGTGGTGCCGTTGTACGAGAACTGCTGGATCGCGGTGGTGTACCCGGCGGCGTCCAGCTTGGCCTTCACGAAGTCGATGGACGCCTTGTAGCCGGGCCGGCCGTGGGCGCGGTTGCCGCCGTTGTTCGTGGCGATCGACTGGAGGTCGGTCAGGTGCTGCTTGACGTTGGTCAAGGAGATGTCGGGCGCGGCGGCGGTGCCCGAGGTGGCGGCCGCCGGCGCCGCGGTGGCCGGTGCGGCGCCCGCGAAGGCGCCGAGCACGAGTGCCGAGGCGCCCGCGAAGGCGGACAGTCTCACGGAGAGTTTCATGTGGGGGCTCCGGATTCCGAACTGGGGATGGGACGGAACGTACGAGCGCCTCGCGTCGTGGGTGGCGCGAGGCGTTGGAGCTGTGCGGGGCGAGCTGTGCGACGAACTGCGTGTCGCACTTCGTGTCGATCTGCGTGGCGAACTACGTGTCGAACGGTGTGTCGAGCTGTGCGGCTGGTTGTGCGAGCGCGGCCAATGGCTGCGCTTTGTGTGACGAATGTTCAGTGAGAGTTTGACTCGACGTCAAGAGCAGAATTCGGTCAGGAGTGTTCGCCCAGCGAACGCTCCTGACCGAACGGGCCACGATGTCCGCTGTTTTCAGTCGTCGATGGCCTGGTAGACCGTGGTCCAGAAGTCGTGGAAGAGCCGCGCCGGGTCCGGGACGGACGTGCCGACCTGGGTGAGCAGGATGCCGGTGAGCCCGTTCTCCGGGTCGGCGTAGGTGGAGGTTCCGCTTCCGCCGTCCCAGCCGAACTGACCGAGGGGCGCGTAGTCGCCGCGATAGGTGCGCACCGCCATCCCGATGCCCCAGCCGCCGTGCTGCCCCTGCCCGAAGGAGATGTGGACGTTGTCGACGGCCATGGCGTGCCGGGCGGCCTGCTGTTCCGGGGAGAGTCGGTTGGTGGTCATCAGCCGGACGGCCGGCCGGGAGAGGATCCGCTCGCCGCCATGCACGCCCTGGTTCAGCAGCATGCGGAAGTAGGCGTGGTAGTCGTCGGCGGTGGAGACCAGCCCGCCGCCCCCGCCCTGGAACACCGGCGGCGCGCTGTGGCGGCCGCCCTCCGCCTCGTCCCAGACGTGGAACTCGCCGGTCCGCGGGTCGGGGGCGTAGAGGGGAGGCAGCCGGTCGATCTTGTCCTCCGGCACGTGGAAGCCGGTGTCCTTCATGCCCAGGGGCTCGAAGACGCGCTCGCGCAGGAACGACTCGTACGACTGCCCGGAGACCCGGGCGACGAGGACGCCGAGGAGATCGCTGGCGATGTGGTACTGCCAGCGCTCGCCGGGCTGGTGCATCAGCGGCAGCGTGCCGAGGCGGCGCATCCACTCGTCCGGCTCGGGCATCGGCTCCGGCAGATTGGGCGTGAGCCCCTGCTCGAAGACCGCGTTCATGATCGGCGTGCCGAGCGAGGTCAGGTCCATCCCGAGCCCGAACGTGGAGGTCAGCACGTCCCGTACGGTGAGGGGCCGCCGCGCCGGCACGGTGTCGTCCAGCGGCCCGTCCACCCGCCGCAGCACCTGCCGGTCGGCGAGCTCCGGCAGCCACGGGTCCACCGGGTCGTCGAGGCGCAGGCGGCACTCGTCGAGCAGGACCATCGCGGCGGATGCGCCGACCGGCTTGGACGTCGACGCCATCCGGAAGAGCGTGTCCCGGCTCATCGCCGGGCCGCCGTCGTGCCGCATGGTGCCCATCGCCTCGACGTGCGTCTCGTCGCCACGGGAGACGAGGGCGACGACCCCGGGGATCTTCCCGGAGTCGACGTGCCGCGCGAGCACGTCACGGATCCTGCGCAGTCCGGCCCGGGAGAAGCCGGTGGTGGTGTTGCCGCTCATGTGTGTCCCCGCCCATTCTTTGTTCGCGAATCTGTGAATGAGGAGGAAGCTACATTGCGTTTACAGAGCTGGCAACGCACCGTGTGACGCCAGGCGCCCATATGTGCTGGTCATTGCCGTGAAAGTGTTGCAACCCACCTGTAGCTGAATGCAATGGCAGCCGTGTGATCGTTGCAATGAGATGAAAGTGAAGCCTCCGGCTGCGGATAGCGGGGCGGGCCGTCGGTGGAGATCGTCCCGTCGGCGAGGGTGACGTCCTCGCCGAAGAAGAAGTCCTTACGGGTCGCGTAGCGCGGGCCACCCCCGGCACCGTCCACGTCCGTGACTCCAAGAACAGCGACGGCCCCCGCCTCGCCTTCGGCCGGGGCGCCCGGGCCGGGTACGTGGCGCACGCGTCCGGCGAGCAGGGCCGAACGCGCGGCGTTCTGCGCTGTCTTAGGCTGCTCCGCGTGGACATAGACCTCGGCAACGGCATCGTCGGCGCGATCCTGGGCGTGGTGTTCGCGACCCTGTTCCAGCAGTGGACCCAGGACCTGTGGTTCCGGATCCGGCGGCGGTCGGCCGGGGCGGTGCGCAGCCTCACGTACCGGCGCGACCGGGACGGCGGGCCGGTCGCCTGGTCGACGTTCTCGCTCGGACCGCTGCAGACCTCCGCGCTACTCGTTGAGGGTGACGGCGACCGGGCCATCGCCCCGGAGTCCGTGCACGTGCAGGTGCTGGAGGAGGAGGTGCGGCTGCCCGAGGAGATGACGGGCTGGCGGGACGAGATCGAGGCGGAGGAGACCCGCGCCGCGGACAGCGGCGAGCGGGCGCCCGTCTGGAACGGGCCCCGGTACGCGGTCGAGTCGCTGGACGTCTCCCGTACCGCCCTCGACGAGCGGCCCGAGGTCCACCTCAGGCTGCGCCCCACCGACTACTACACCTTCCTCGCCGCCCAGCAGCTCGACCGCCGCTTCCCCGACGGCACGACGCCCCGCGGGCGCTGGCTCGACCCGGCCGACCCGCTCGCCGCGCCCGCGTTCCTCCAGTGCAGCTTCGGCGCCAACGTCGCCGTCGTCACCGCCGATCACCTCCTCGTCGTCACCCGCCGCAGCGACCGGGTGCGGACCGGATCCGGGGTGTGGAACTCCTCCGTCAACGAGGGCCTGGCCCGGCACATAGACTCCGCCGGCCGCAACGCCCCCGACCTGCACGCCGTCGCCCGCCGCGGGATGCGCGAGGAACTGTCCATCGAACCGCACGAGTACACGCTGGAGCTGCTGGCCTTCGCCCTCGACGTCGAACGGCGCCAGTGGTGCGCCCACTTCTACGCCCGCCTGAAGGAGATGACCGGTGCGGGCCTACGCGAGCGGATGAGCCGAGGCGTGGCCGACCGCTGGGAGCACCAGCGGATCGAGTACGTGCCCTTCCGCACCGCCGACGTCACCCGCTTCCTGCTCGACCCCGAGCGCCTGCACAGCTGGGCCCCCGTCGCCCCCTCCCTCTTCCACCTGGCCCTCGTCCACGTGCACGGCCGGGCTTCGGTGGAACGCGCCCAGGCGCAGGTGCTGCGCCGCCTCTGAGGCGCGGCCGGCGTGCGGCGAGCGCGAGGTCCGGAAAACGCCAGCCACTGCCGCGCGCCCGCGCGAGGCTGACCGTATGACCACCACCTACACCGCACGGCCCATCCCGCCCGCCGCCCTCGCCGAGCTCCGCCGGACCGACGACGCCGGGCGGCCCTGCGCACCGTTCACGGCGACCGGAGACCCGGTCGGGAGCCCGTTGCGCTGCTGCCTGCGGCCGCTGGAGGAAGGCGAGCGGGTCGCCCTCGTCTCGTACGCGCCGCTGCGCCGCTGGGCGTGGGAGACCGGCGCGCAGCCGGGGGCGTACGACGAGCAGGGGCCCGTGTTCATCCACGCCGAGGCCGGGGACTGCGCCGGACCGGACGCGGACCCGGTGGCGTACCCCTTCGACCGGCCGGGCGCCCTGCGCACCCTGCGCCGTTACGACGAGCGCGGGTGGATCGTGGGCGGCCGGCTCCTGGAGATCCCGGAGGAGCCGACCGAAGGCTTCGACCGGGCGTTCGCCGAGGCGTTCGCGGACCCGGCGGTCGTCCTCGTGCACGTACGGGCCGTGGAGTACGGCTGCTTCCACTACGAGGTGCGGCGCCCGGCGGACCCGAGGTAGCCGGCGAGGGCGTCGCGCTCGCGCCGCAGGTCGTCGATCCGCTCGTCCTTGACCATCAGCTCCTGCCCCAGGACCTCCCGGAGGTCGACGCACAGGTCGATCTCCGGGCGCTCGCCGCGGGCGCACGGCAGCACGTCACGGATCACGTCCGTGGAGAGTCCGGCACGGAGCAGGGCGCGCACCTGGCGCACGGTGAGGACCGCGTCCTCGTCGTACTCCCGGTAGCCGTTGGCGCCCCGCCGGGCGGTGAGCAGGCCCTGGGCCTCGTAGTAGCGCAGGGACCGCGCGCTGACGCCCGTACGCCGTGACAACTCGCCGATCAGCAACTCCGCCTCCTCGCCCGCTGCGGACCTTGACCTTTCCACCGGTGTCAGGGCTTAACGTCCGCCGCATGAGCGCTGATTCCCCACCGACCCCTTCGCCGTACGTCGCCGAACTGGACGGCCGCCCCGCCACCGCCGCCGACCTGGCGCCGCTCGCCTTCGCGGGTTACGCGCACTTCACCGCCGCCCAGGTACGGGGCGGGCGGATCCGGGGCCTGGACCTGCACCTGGAGCGTCTGCGCGGGGCGTCGCTGACCCTCTTCGGGCGGGCCGTGCCCGACGAGGAGGTGCGGGGACGGCTGCGGGCGGCGCTGGCGGCGGGTCCCGCGGACGTCTCGGTGACGGTCACCGTCCACTCTCCGGAGGGCGAGTTCACCGCCCGCGCCCATCCCTGTGCCGCCCCGCGCCTCCTCGTCCGCACCGGGCCGCCCGCCACCGGGCCCGAGGGGCCGCTCGCCCTGGCGGTCGTCCCGCACGAGCGGGTGCTGCCGGAGGTGAAGCACGTCGGCGAGGTCGCCAAGACGCTCCTGCTGCGGCGCGCGGTCGCCGACGGCTTCGACGACGCCGCGTTCCTGGACGGCGAGGGGCGGCTGAGCGAGGCCACGATCTGGAATCTGGTGTTCTGGGACGGCACTTCGGTGCTGTGGCCCGAGGCCGCGATGCTGACCGGCACGACCATGTCCGCCGTCCGCCGCCGCCTCGCCGCCCTGGGCGTCCCCCAGCGCACGGCCCCGATCACCCCGGCCGCCCTGCCCGCCCTCGCGGGCGCCGCCGTCATGAACTCCTGGACCCCGGGCATCCCGGTCCACCGCCTGGGCCCCGCCTCCCTGCCGCCGGCCCCGGACTTCCTGCGCCTGCTGCACCGCGCGTACGAGACGGAGGCGTGGGTGGCGCCGTGAAGGGCGGGCCCGGGGCAGGAGGCAGGGGCTCGGTGCGCGGCCCCGGAGCGAGATGGTCCGGGGCCGCGGCTGCTGCGGCTGGGTCTCCTTGGCCGACGTGGCGAATCCGGTCTTGGGCGAGTCGGAGGACTCCAGCGCCGCCGTGGCGGTTGCCGCGCTCACCGCCAAGGCGCACGGGGCGGTGACGAAGCGTGACTGTCGTCCGGCCCTACGGCACGAAGAAGCCGCGACGAGGTCCTTAAGGGATCTGCCCCGCCTTGTCGACGATGCCCCTGTTGATGACGGCGACGGAGGTGACGGTGGTACCGGCCTTGCCCCAGGCGTTGTCCTCGAGGAGGACCGTGCGCTCGCCGAGCAGGCGGGCTGTGCTCTTGTCGAAGATCCACTCGGTGCGTTCGCCGTCGTGTACGCGGGCGACAGCGACGCCGTGGCGTCCTGCGGCGTCCACGGCGTCCGGGGCGACATCGACCCCGGGGATGAGAGCAGCGGCGCGGTAGAGAGCAGCAGCGGTCGCGGGGGGAGTGACCCCGTTGCGCAGTAGGTCACCGATCGTCACGAAGGCCTCGTGGTCCGGGCCCGTCGTGGAGTCCGAACCGGCGCCGTGATTCTTCTCGGCGTCGTCGCGGATCTGCTTCAGCAGAGCCTCGGGATCGGTCGGCAGTGCGGCGAGGAAGTCGTACGTGGGCGCGTTCAGGTTTCCTCCGCCCGGAGTGTGCGGCAGCAAGGTGTCCTTGCCGTTCTTCCGCTGAAGCGTGCGCTCGCTGCCGTCCACCGATGTCCACTGCTCCATGCCCTCGTTCTGACGAAGGAGCTCCGTCCGGCCGTCCTTGTTCTCGGACAGCACCGACGTGTGCCCGACCGTCTTGACGTACGTGTACTGCCCTGTGCGTACCTTCGACGGCGCCGCCGTACCGGCGGCCAGAGCAGCCCTCTCCAACAGCTGCACCGACGCCGCCGAGGCGGGCGGCAGGCCGGGCGGAGCGCCGGTGGTTCCGGAGCCGAGACCGAGAACGGCGGCGATCGCGCCGGCGGTCACTGCCGTGCCCAGGACCAGAACGATGCGCCTCCTCCGTCGCGGGGCCGGGTGGGAGGAGCGGGCTCGTGTCTGCAGGTCGACCTCGCTCAGCAGGTGCCGGCGGCGAGCCTCGAAGCGTTCGGGTGCCGGTTGCGGGTAGGGCGTCGGCGGCAGGATCCGGCTCGCCTGCTCACGCTCGGCCTGTTCTCGCTGCTCCGGATTCATCGTGTCCCCCTCCTGTGGGAAGCGCGGGCTGCGGCCGCCCCGCTATCCGTTGTGTGTCCGCTGCGGGTCCCCGGTTCCGTCACACGCGGCGGAGGTACTGCCAGCTCCGCCTCCACGAGCCTGCGCAGCTTCTCCCTGGCCCGTGAGAGCCGTGAGCGTACGGTGCCGACGGGGATCCCGAGCGCTTCAGCCGCCGCCGCGTACCCCAGGTCACTCCAGACGACCAGGGTGAAGACCTCGCGTTCCGTCCGCTTCAGGCGTTGCAGCGCACGGGCCACGGCGGCCAGCCGCTGGGCGTCAGCCATCTGCCCGACCACCTCGTCCGAGAAGTCGGGTAACGCCTCCGGCGGCGGCAGACGGGACATCGCCTCCCGGTGTCGGCGCGACGCCCGGGCGGTGTTGCGCATCACGTTGGTCGCGATGCCCAGGAGCCACGCCCGGACGTTTCTGACCTCGTTGCCCAGTCCGTCGCGTAACCGCCACGCTTCCAGAAAGGTGAGTGACATGACGTCTTCGGCAAGAGCACGGTCGCCTGTCGTCCGGACGGCATGGGCGTAGACGACGCGGGCGTGCGCGTCGAAGATTTCGGCGAAGGCCGCCCGATCACCGGACCGGATCCGTTCGTTCAAGGGGAACTCCACACCAGTTAGTGTCCGCACATCCTCAGCGGTTCCACTTCTGCCGGGTTCTCTTGCGGGCCCCTCGGCCGGCATGGGGCAGGAAGCCGGCCGGCCCTAGTCGGCGAACATCTCCACCGCCTCCCGCACGTCCGGGTCCGGGTCGTCCGCCAGCCGGGCCAGGACGGCGGCGGCTTCGGGCGCGTCGCGGTGGGCCAGGCCCTCGACGACCGCCTCGCGGACCGTGGGGGAGGGGTCGGTCGACAGGGACACGAGGAGGGCGGTCGCTTCAGGGGTCGGGCGGTAGGCGAGGTGTTCGGCCACCGAGCGGCGTACGTCGGATTCGGCGGCGGCCGCCAACTCCCCCAGCAGGGCGTCCACTCCGGGTGTCGACCAGCGGGCCACCGCCGCCGCGAGGGCCGTGCGGACGGTGGGGTCCGGGTGGGCGGCGAGCGGCGTGAGGCGGGGGAGGGGGCCGCGGCGGCGGAGTCCGTAGCTCTCCAGTGTCTCGCGCAGGGCCGTGGTGTCGTCGCGGGCCATCGCCCGCTCCAGCCGGGCGAGCAGGACCGGCGGCGAGGGCGGCGGGCCGTCCAGGGGGTGCGGGCGGCGGGACCGCAGGCGGCGCGAGCCGTACTCGCCGCGCACCCGGCAGCCGTCGCAGGTGCAGGGTGCGACCCCGTGCGCGTCGGGGAAGTAGCGCCAGCCGGTGACCTGGCGGACCGCCCGTACCCGTCGCACCTCGGCCCGCGCGACCGCCCGCGGCAGGAACACCTCCCAGCCGCGGGCGTCGTCCAGCGCCCCGATCCGGCGGACCGCCTCGGCCGCCGTCGTCCGGGCCGGTTCGCGGTCGCTGTAGCGCCCGACGGTCACGGGCTCGTCGTCGGGCAGTCGTACGTGCACGGCGACGAGACCCCGTGGCCCCGGCCGCCGCGCGAGCTCACGCAGCCACTGGTGGGTGAGCGTGTACGAGGGGAGCACCGGGAACAGGTACACCCCGCGCCCGGACCGGCCGCCGGCGGCCCGCACGCCATCGCGGCGTATCCGGGCGGTGAGGGCGGCGGGCGTCAGGTGCACGAAGGTGGCCATGCGGCCCGATGGTACGGCCGCTCCGAGCCACGGGCCCGCGCGCCGCCGACCCGCAAGTCCGGGCAGTCCGCGTGCCGATGGGTCCGGGACCTGGCGGCCCGTGGGTCCATGGGTCCGGGGCCTGGCGGCCCGTGCGCCATGGGTCCGGGGCCTGGCGGCCCGTGCGCCATGGGTCCGGGACCTGGCGGCCCGGCGGCCCGTGGGTCCATGGGGGCGGCGCCCGGCGGCCCGTGCGCCGGGAGCCTGGCGCCCCGGCGGCCCGTGCGCCTCTCGCCGCTCACTGCACGCAGAACTCGTTGCCCTCAGGGTCCGCCATCACCGTCCACGACCCGCCCTGCTCGGCCACCTCGCGCAGCACCGTCGCGCCCAGCCCCTCCAGGCGGGCGACCTCGGCGGCGCGGGCGCCCGGGGCGGCGTGGACGTCGAGGTGGACGCGGTTCTTGACGGTCTTCGGCTCGGGAACGCGCTGGAAGAGGATGCGGTGGCCGAGACCGGCGTCGCTGTTCGGGTCGTAGGGCTCCTCGGGATGGCGAACGGCGGCCAGGTCGCGCCAGGCGAGCCGGCCGTCGACGGTGAGAGTGGCCTCCGGCGGAGCGGCGCCCGCGTCGAGGAGGCGGCCGATGAAGGCGCTGTGGTCCTCCTGCCGGTAGCCGAGGGCCGCGGCCCAGAAGGCGGCCTGGGCGTGCGGGTCCGAGGAGTCGACGACGAGCTTCCAGTGCAGGGGTGCGGGTGTGGGTGCGGTCATGTAACTCTTTATACTGGTTACATGACCGTGAAGCCCATGACCCTGCGCCATCTCGACGGTCACGTCTTCACGTTCGACGCCGGAGCCCTGTGTCTCGAACTGCTGCTGACGGGAGGCCCGGGGCCCGTGGCCGCACGCTACGAGGTGCTCGACCGGGTCGAGGGGCTGCTCGGCTGGGTACGCGACTGCCGGCTCGCCCCGGACGGCCTCGACCGCGAGCTCGCCGTCACACCGGCCGAGCTCGCCGCCGTACGCGAGACCCGCGACGCCCTGTGGCGGCTCGGGCTCGCCCGCGCCGGGGGAGGGGCGCTGCCGCCCGGGGACCTCCGCATCGTCAACGAGGCCGCCACGCTGCCCCCGTTGGTGGCCCGGATCGCCCCCGACGGCACCCGCGCGTGGGCACCCGGCGCCACCGGGACCGGGCTGCTCGGGACGGTCGCCCGGGACGCCGTGAAGCTGTTCACCGGCCCGTACGCCGACCGGATCCGCGTCTGCGGCGCGGACAACTGCGCCCTGCTCTTCGCCGACACCTCGCGTCCCGGCCGCCGCCGTTGGTGCTCCATGGAACGGTGCGGAAACCGGCACAAGGTGCGGGCGCACCGGGCCCGTACCCAGACGGAGACCGGCGGCTGACACCGCCGGGGTGGGTCGGGGATCAGGCCGAAGCCGTCAACCCCCGGTCGGCCTCGTCGCCGCCGAGGACCAGCCGCCGGCGGCGCAGCCGCAGCCGACAACCCCAGGCGCAGCGTCACCCAGCCGCAGCCGCAGCCGTCATCCGGTCTCAGCCGTCACCCGGCCGCGCCCGTCATCCGTCGGCCGTCAGCGGCCAGTTCTCGGTCGCGCCCATCAGTCCTCGCTCGTCAGCGGCCAGTTCTCGGTCGCGCCCATCAGTCCTCGCTCGTCAGCGTCCAGTTCTCGGTCGCGCCCGTCAGCCGCCAGCCGCCAGTCCTCAGTCGTCAGCCCTCAGCCGTCAGCCGTCGACCGTCGACTGTCAGTCCCGGGCCGTCCGTTCCTGCTCGGCGGCAGGCGGTTCCGGCTTCGTGTGGAGGATCTCGCGGGCCTGTTCGGCGGCGCGGGCCGTGTTCTCCGAGACGAAGTCGAGGAAGCGGGCGACGTTCTCCATGCGCACGGCGGCCGGCGTGCCGGCGCCGAGGACGCCGACGCCCTGTCGGGCGGTGTCGACGACCTGGGCGATCGCCTTCGCGCTGGCCATCATCGACCGGTACCAGATGTCGTCGTCCACGATGTAGCGCTCGCGGCGCCGTTCGTCGCGCTCACGGCGGACCATGCCCTGGCTGTCGAGGAACGTGACCGCCTTGGAGACGGACGCCGGGCTGACCTGGAGGCGCTGGACGAGCTCGGCCGCGGTGAGGCTGCCCGAGTCGGTGAGGGTGAGGCAGGCCATCACCCGCGCCATCATCTTGGGCATGCCCGAGGCCATCATGACGGTGGTGAACAGCTCCTCGTACTCGCGCACGGCCTCGGGATCGCGCCCGTGTGCCTGCGGGGGCGCCTCGGTCCCCCGGGGCGCGGCCTGCCTGCGCCGCTGGGCGCGGCGTTCCGTGGCGCGGTGCGCGAGGTCGGCTCGGTAGGCGGTGGGGCCGCCGTTGCGCATCACCTCCCGGGTGACCGTCGAGGTCGGACGGTCGAGGCGGCGGGCGATCTCCGCGTAGGCGAGGCCGTCGGCCAGTCCCAGGGCGATCTGCTGGCGCTCGGCCTGGGTGAGTCTGCCTCCCGGCATCGCGGTCTCCTTCGTGCTCCTGGCTCTTCGGTCCTTGGTCCCTGGTCCCTGGTCCTCGGTCCCCGGTCCTCGGGTCCCCGGTTCCTGGTCCGTGCGCGCCCAGCATAGCGTTCACGCCCAATTCATTGCAATCAGCGGGTGTTGTTCTGTTGCATTAGCGACCACGACATTGCAATGAATTTGCTGCGCTGACCTGCGGTTACTCCGATACAGCGCAACGAGTCTGTTGCCAGACCTTTGAACGCAACGTAGCGTTTCTCTTGTCGGAAACGCCGACAACGGAAGACAACAGGAGAGCAGCCTCATGCAGACGTTCCCCACCCCCGCCCCCGTCACCGCCGTCCTCGCCTTCCCCGCCGGGCGCCTCCGGTTCATCGCCGCCGACCGCGCCGACACCACGGTCGAGGTCCTGCCCGCCGACGCCTCGAAGAGCCGCGACGTGAAGGCCGCCGAGCGGATCGCGGTCGGCTACGCCGACGGAGTCCTGCGGATCGAGGCCCCCGAGCCGAAGAACCGGCTCATCGGCGACTCCGGAGCCGTCGAGATCACCGTCCAGCTGCCCGCCGGCTCGACCGTCGAGGGCAAGGCCGCCGCCGCCGAGCTCCGCGGCGTCGGGCGCCTCGGCGACCTGGCCTTCGAGGGCGCGTACCACCACATCAAGATCGACGAGGCAGCGAGCGTACGGCTCACCGCGGTCGAGGGCGACATCGCCATCGGCAGGCTCGGCGGCCCGGCCGAGATCAGCACCGCACGCGGCGACATCCACATCGACGAGGCCGTGCGCGGCACCGTCTCCCTGCGCACCGACAAGGGCGACATCACCGTCGGCGCCGCCGCCGGCGTCTCCGCCTCCCTGGATGCCGGCACCGGCTACGGCCGCGTCGACAACTCCCTGAAGAACGACGGCACCGCCGGCCTGAGCGTCCGTGCGACCACCTCGTACGGCGACATCACCGCTCGCAGCCTCTGAACCCGCCCTCCCGCCGCGCCGCGCCGCGCCCCCCTCCCCCTCCGCCCGCACCCTCCGCCCCTCACCTCCACCCCTCTCGGCCCAAGGAGCGCACCGTGATGCCCCTCATCCACCACCCCGACGGCCGCCGGGACCGCCCCGAGCTGCGGAAGGCCCTCCAGGAGATCGTCGAGTCCGGTTTCACCGGGGTGACGCTCCGCGTCCACGACCGGCACGGTGCATGGACCGGGAGCGCGGGCGCTGCCAGGCTCGGCGGGAGCGCCGCCCCGCCGGTCGACGGACGGCACCGGATCGGCAGCAACACCAAGACCTTCATCGCGGCGCTGGTGCTGCGGCTGGCGGCGGACGGCGCGGTCGCGCTGGACGACCCGGTGGCCGGCCTCCTGCCGGAGTTCGGCCTGGACCGCCGCGTCACGGTGCGCATGCTGCTCCAGCACACCAGCGGGATCTTCAACTTCACCGGCGAGTACGAGGAGGACGGGACGGTCACCCCCGGCATCGCCTGGCAGGGCCGGGCATGGGTGGAGAACCGGTTCGCCACCCACCGGCCCGACGAACTCGTACGCCTCGCCCTGTCCCAGCCGGCGAAGTTCGCCCCGGGCGCCGACTGGAGCTACTCCAACACCAACTACGTCCTCGCCCGGCTGCTGGTCGAGAGGGCCGCCGGGCGGCCCTTCGCCGAGGAGATGCACCGACGGGTCCTCCGGCCGCTCGGCCTGTCCGGCACCGTCGTGCCCGAGGACTCACCGGAGGTCCCCGAGCCGCACGCCCACGCGTACTACCGCTACGAGGAGGAGGGCGGCCACGAGGTCACGGTCGACGTCACCCGCCAGAACCCCACCTGGATCTCCGGCGGCGGCGACATGATCTCGACCACCCGGGACCTCCACACGTTCCTCTCCGCCCTCCTGGGCGGCCGGCTCCTCCCGGCGCCGCTGCTGAAGGAGATGTGCACCCCGCATCCCAAGGCGGGTTACGGTCTCGGGCTGTTCGTCCAGGAGACGGCGGGCGGCGCCACCGTCATCACCCACAACGGCGGCATCGCGGGGCACGCGGCACTGATGTACGGCACGCCCGACGGCGGCACGACCCTGACCGCGACGCTGAACTACGTCGACGACGCGGGCATGTCCCTGGCCGAGCCGTTCCAGAAGGCGACGCGCAACCTCGTCGAGGCGGTGTTCAGCTGAACGCGGGCGCGGAGGGAAATGGGGGGAGAGAGACCGGCGCAGGGGCTCGCGGATCATCCGGAGGCGCCGGTGCGGACCGGCGGCGAGGGGCCGGAGCTGCGACCAAGGTCACGGTCTGGACGGCGCTTTCCGCGCCTAATGTGGAGGGATGAACGATTCGCCCGACTGCCCCCTGGTCGGTGTCGCCGCCACGTACATGCCCCGGCTCTCGGAGTTCTCCTTCGAGCCGGGGCTGGTGGCCGCCGTCGATCAGCACGCGGCGGCCGTGTGTGACGCGCTCATCCCCGCGCAGCGCGGCCCGCGCGACCGGATCCCCCGGCCCCGGACCGTACGCCGCGAGGAACTCGCCGATTACGTGCTCGGCTTCACCGACTGGCTCGCCGAGGTCGACTGGGTCGAGCCCGTCGCCCACGACTTCGCGACCCTGCGCCTGACCGCCGTCTGCTGGCTGATCCGGGAGTACGACCTGCTGGCGGCGTGAGCCGCGCCGGAGCGTCCGTGCCGTCGGGGCCGTCGGGGTCCTCGGAGCCGTCGGAGCCGTCGGGGCCGTCGGGGTCCTCGGAGCCGTCGGAGCCGCCGGAGCCGTCGCGACCCTCGGAGCCGTCGGAGCTGCCGGAGCCGTCGGAGCTGCCGGAGCTGCCGGAGCTGCCGGAGCCGCTGGAGCCGCTGGAGCTGCCGGAGCCGCCGGAGCCGCTGGAGCCGCTGGAGCTGCCGGAGCCGCCGGAGCCGCTGGAGTCCTGGGAGCCGTCGGCCTGCGTCCCGTGGGGCCGGAGGGCGTCCGGCCCGTCGGGCCCGCGGCCGTTCGTCACATCGGGTCCGTCGGGGGCCGGCGGCCGGGTCCCTGGCCGGGGTCCTCGCCCGGGAGCGGTTCCTGGCCCGGCATCTGCTGCTGCCCGGGGCGGCGCTCCATCGGCTCCATCCGCTCCTGCGGGGCCGGCATCCCGCGCTTGGCGTCCTCACGACCGCGCTGGTACGCCGAGATCTGGTCCTTGGCGCGGCCGGTCTCCGACTCGGCGGCCGCGAGCCAGCGTTCCCAGCGGGACCGCATCGGCGTGATCAGTCCGCCGCCGACGCCGACGATCACCACACCGGCGATCATCGCGAGCACAGCCGTCAGGACCGGGCCGGTGATCGCGGTGGCGATGCCGGCCTGGCTGAGCGCGGCGATCACACCGAGCGCGACGATGAAGGCCCAGGCCGCCGTCGCGACGACCTTGCCGTACGACATCTGGCCGAGCGCGCCGGTCACGATGTCCCGGACGGCACGGGCGATGGCCATCGCCACGACGACGATGACGACGGCGACGATCGCCCGGGGCAGCCACGCGACGATGCCGTTGATCATGACGCTGACCGGGTTGGGGCCGAAGACCCCGAAGGCCAGCTGGAGCGCGATGAGCAGGATCGCGTAGTAGAGGATCTTGGCGATGATTCCGCTGGCGTCGTACTTCGAGCCCTTCAGGGCGTTCGCGGCACCGGAGCGTTCGGCCATCCGCTCGAAGCCGACCCGCCGCAGCAGGCGGTCGGCGACCCGGGCGATGATCTTCGCCACGAACCAGCCGATGAGCAGGATCGCGAGGAAGCCGATGAATTTCGGTACGAACTCGGCGACCGCGGACCAGGCGTCCGTGAAGCCCTTGCCGAAGTCGACCGAGAGGGCGAGGGGCTGCGACATGGCGCGTTCACTCATCTCGGGAGGAGGGGCGGGCCCGCACGGGGAGCGAGCCCCTGGACTCCCTGCGTAACACCGACCCGGTCGCCCTCGCGCGCGGTCAGCGTCCCGGCTGGGCCGATGGGGTGGAAAGCGGGGCGGAGGCGTTCTGCTCGCCGGGGTGTCCGGCCGCCGGAACGGCCGCGTCCCCGGGCACCGCGCGGGCGGGCACGGCGTCCGCCGGTGCCGGTGCCGCTGCCGCTGCCGGAGCCGGTGCCGATGCGGATGCCGCGGCCGGAGACGGAGCCGTGGCCGCCGCGGCGGCCAAGGCCGCCCGGCTGCGCCGCGCCGTGCGCAGGGCGTCCCAGCTGAGGATGGACAGGGCCAGCCACACCAGGGAGAAACCGGCCCAGCGCTCCGGCGGCATGGCCTCGTGGAAGTACAGGACGCCGAGGAGGAACTGGAAGACGGGCGCCAGGTACTGGAGCAGCCCGATGGTCGACAGCGGTACGCGGATCGCCGCGGCCCCGAAGCAGACCAGCGGCAGTGCCGTCACCAGGCCGGTCGCCGCGAGCAGGGCGGTGTGCCCGGCGCCCTCGGTGGTGAAGGTCGACTCACCCTGGGCGCCGAGCCAGACGAGGTAGCCGAGGGCGGGCAGGAACTGGACGGCCGTCTCGGCGGCGAGCGACTCCAGGCCGCCGATGTTCACCTTCTTCTTCACCAGCCCGTAGGTGCCGAAGCTGCACGCGAGCACGAGCGAGATCCAGGGAAGGCGTCCGTAGCCGACCGCGAGCACGACCACCGCCGCGACCGCGATGCCGACCGCCGCCCACTGCGCCGGGCGCAGCCGCTCCTTGAGGACGAGCACGCCGAGGGCGATGCTGACGAGCGGGTTGATGAAGTAGCCGAGCGAGGACTCCACGACGTGGCCGGCGTTGACGGCCCAGATGTAGACGCCCCAGTTCACCGTGATCAGGCCGGCGGCGAGGGTGATCAGCCCGAGCCGGCGCGGATCGGCGAGCAGCTCGCGCACCCAGCCCCAGCGGCGCAGCGCGAGGAGGGCGAGGCCGACCACGACGAGCGACCAGACCATCCGGTGGGCGAGGATCTCGACCGCGCCGGCGGGTTCGAGGAGCGGCCAGTAGAGGGGGAAGAGACCCCAGATGCCGTAGGCGGCCATTCCGTAGAACAGCCCCGCTCTTGCCTCGTGCTCCGTCTTCACCGGACCTCCTGCCCTGCCGGCCCTGCGCCGCGCTCCTGTCGACGGTAGCGCCGCGGAGGCCCACCTGTCATGCCCGTATCGCCATACGGTCCTGACTTCCCCCTGGGGAGGCGGGACCCAGGTCAGGAAGCGGCGAGGGCGGCTTCGATCGTCTCGGCGACCGGGGTGGTCGGACGGCCGATCAGCCGGGACAGGTCGTCACCGCGGGCCGCGAGCGCGCCGCGCGCGACGGCCTCGTCCACGTCGACCAGGATCTCGGCGAACGGGCGCGGCACACCGGCGCCGACGAGGATCTCCCGATGGGTCTCGGCCGGTACGTTCGTGAAGGAGATCGCGCGGCCGGACAGGCGGGCCACCTCGGCCGCGTACTCGGCCAGGGACCACGAGACGTCCCCACTCAGCTCGTACGCCTTCCCCAGGTGCTCGTCGAGCGGACCGGTGAGCACGGCCGCGGCCGCGGCGGCGTAGTCGGCGCGGGCGGCGGAGGCGACCCGGCCCTCGCCGGCGTTGGAGACGACGGCGCCGTGCGCGAGGACGGGGGCGAGGTTGTCGGTGTAGTTCTCGGTGTACCAGCCGTTGCGGAGGAAGGTGTACGGCAGGCCGGAGTCGAGGATCGCCCGCTCGGTCGCCTTGTGCTCATCGGCGAGGACGAAGTCGGCCTCGGGTCCGCCGAGGATGCCGGTGTACGCGAGCTGGGCGACCCCGGCGGCCTTGGCGGCGGTGACGACCGCCTCGTGCTGGGGCAGCCGTCGCCCGACCTCGTTGCCGGAGATCAGCAGCACCCGGTCGCCGGAGCCGAAGGCGTCGGCCAGGGTCTCGGGGCGGTCGTAGTCGGCGACCCGCAGCTCGACCCCGCGCTCGGCGAGGTCGGCCGCCTTGTCCTTGTCACGGACCACGGCGGCGACGGACTCGGCGGGCACGGAGGTGAGGAGGGCGTCGATGACGAGGCGGCCGAGGCGGCCGGTGGCTCCGGTGACGACGATGCTCATGTGCTGCTCCCGGTTCTGGTGGCGGCGGCCCGGCGGTCGGCGGGCCATGCACTCACCATACGGAGGGCGCTAACCTTTCGTAAGTACCCACTTTTAAGTAAGGTACTTCCATGGGAGTAAGTGGCAAGACCGTCCCGGCCTCCAAGCCGAAACCCGACGTCAACGAGCCGATGTGCCCCTCGCGCCTCGTCCTGGAGCACGTCACCAGCCGCTGGGGCGTGCTGATCCTCGCCGCCCTGCTGGAGCGCTCCTACCGCTTCAGCGAGCTGCGCCGCGCGATCGGCGGCGTCACCGAGAAGATGCTCGCCCAGACCCTCCAGACCCTGGAGCGCGACGGCTTCGTGCACCGCGACGCCAAGCCCGTCATCCCGCCGCGCGTCGACTACAGCCTCACCGACCTCGGCCGCGAGGCCGCCCGGCAGGTGTGGGAGCTCGCCCGCTGGAGCGAGCACCGCCTCGCCGCCGTGCAGGAGGCCCGCGAGCGCTACGACGCGGCCCGCAACGGATCCGTCATCGCCGCGTCCCAATGACGTTGTAAACGGGGTGAGTTGACCCGGCCCGCCGTACGATCTCCCCACGACCGTGGGGAATTCGTGACCGTGTGGGGGGAACCGTGGCGGACGTGAGCCGAAGACTGGTGCGCGCCTGTGGCGCGCTGGCGGCCGGTGGGGTGCTGGTCCTGGCGGGATGCTCGGGGAGCGGCGGGGACAAACCCGACGGCGATGCCGGCCCGTCCACCGGCACGTCGGCCCCGGCCGCCACGAGCCCGAGGCCGACCCCGAGCGCCGCACCGACCGGTATCGACTTCACACCGGACCCCTCCCGCGTGCCGAGGACCTCCGACGACGCGGGACGGCTGGCCCTCGCGATCGTCGCCGGCCCCGACGCCTGGGGTCCGGACTACGTCAAGCGGAGCCCCTACCTGAGCGACCCCGGCTCCTGGCCGGTGCTGGACGCGAACTGCACGTGGGGCAGCGGCGCCCGCCCCCGTTCCGTCCTGTCCAGCGTCACCGCCTACAGCGAGATCCCGGCCTCCGACGGCAGGGGAGCGCTCCGGGTCGCCGCCACCGTCACCGTGCACCGCACGGAATCCGACGCGGACTGGGAGATGGCCGGGACGCTGGAGGAGGCGCTGCGCTGTCCCACCCAGCTGTTGCGCGCGGGAGAACGCGTCACCGACCTCATGTCCCTCGGCAGCCCCTACGGCGTGGGCGGCAACACCACGTCGACCGACTCCCTCACCGAGCGCGGCTGGTACCTCAGCGACGCCTTCAAGGGCCGGCAGTTCTACAGCTGGTTCCAGTCCCGCATCGGCCAGGTCACGGTCGCCACCGTCGTCAAGGGAGCCCCTGGCTACAACGAGGCGGACACCAACGCCGACCAGGTCCGCGCCAACGTGGCCATGCAGGAACGCATCAAGACGGAGCTGGGAGCCCAGTCGTGAGCCAGATGCCCCCGCCGGTCCCCGCCGACGTCCCCGAGCCCGGCGCCCTCCAGCCGCTGCTCCCCGCCGACCCCTCCTCCCTCGCCGGCTACCGCCTCCTCGGGCGGCTCGGCGCCGGAGGCATGGGCGTCGTCTACCTCGGCCGCACCGACAGCGGTGAGCTCGCCGCCGTCAAGGTCACTCACGCCGACCAGGCGGACCAGGCCGACTTCCGGGCCCGCTTCCGCCGGGAGGTCGAGGCCGCCCGCCGGGTCACCAGCCCCTGGGCGGTGCCCGTCACCGGCGCCGACCCGGACGCCCCCGAGCCCTGGATGGCCACGGCGTTCGTGCCCGGCCCCTCCCTGGCCGAAGCGGTCAACGCCCACGGCCCGCTGCCCGAGCGGAGCGTGCGGGTCCTCGGCGGTGCCATCGCCCGCGCCCTGGCCGCCGTACACGCCGCCGGGCTCGTGCACCGCGACGTGAAGCCGGGCAACGTCCTGCTCGCCGTCGACGGACCCCGGCTCATCGACTTCGGCATCGCGCGCGTCACCGACGAGACCGCCCTCACCTCCACCGACATGGTGGTCGGCACCCCTGGCTTCCTCGCCCCCGAACAGGCCGAGGCCCGCGCCGCCGACATCGGCCCCGCAGCCGACGTCTTCGCCCTCGGCTGCCTCCTCGCCTTCGCGGCCACCGGCCGCCCGCCGTTCGGCACGGGCACCGTGCACGCGCTGCTCTACCGCACCGTCCACGACGAACCCGACCTCGCCGGCGTACCGGAAGCACTGCTCGACCTCGTACGGCAGTGCCTCGCCAAGGACCCGGCCGACCGGCCCTCGGCCGAGGCCGTCGCCGACCGGCTCACCGAGGACACCCCCGGCAGCGCCGCCGACTGGCTGCCCGCGCCGGTGGTCCGCACCATCGCCGAACGCTCGGCGCGGATGCTCGCCCTTCCCGCGATCGACCCGACCGCGCCCGGCACCGCATCCGAGGCCCCGCCCCACCCCGGCCGCCGACGGCTCCTGCTGCTCGGCGCCGGTGCCGCCGTCCTCGCGGCCGGCGGCGGCGTGGCCGCCTGGGCCGGGATGCGAAACGGCGACGACACCGACCGCGCGAGCACTCCAGGGAAGCCCACCACCTGGGCCATCGGCCTTCTCGCCGACCTCTCCGGACCCGCCGGGGAGCTCGGCCGGGCCCAGGAGCGCGGCGCCCGGCTCGCCGTCGAGCAGTTCAACGCCCTGCACAAGGGCGACCCCTTCCTCCTGGAGCTCAAGGTCTCCGACGACCGCGGCGATCGCACCGGAGCCCTCGCAGCCGCCCGCCGACTGACCTCCGACGCCTCGGTGGTCGCGGTCCTCGGCCCCACCTCGGACGACACGGGCCAGGCCGCCCTTCCCGCTTTCGAAGAGGTCGGCGTGCCCCTCATCACCGTCTCGGCCGGGTACAACCTGCTCACCCAGCGGCTACCGACCAGCCCGCCGAACACCACCGTGCTGCGCGCGATCCCGAACCACATCATGGCCGGCACGTACCTGGCCTTCGCCGCCACCCTGTTGCCCCGGATCCGCCGTCCCGGGGTCCTCCAGGAACGCACCGACGACCAGTACAGCTGGCAGTACACCGGCGGTGTCCGCTTCGGCTTCGGGCAGGCCGGCATCACCCCGCACTACCGTGTGGTCCCCGCCCGCGTCACCGACTACCGCAGGGTCATCGGGGAGATGATCGACGCCGGCATCGACGCGTACGTCCACTGCGGTGTCCGCTCCACCGCCGTGCTCGCCGCCCGAGCCCTGACCGAACTCGGCTTCTCCGGGCCCCGGTTCGCCGGCCAGCACGTCTTCGACGCCGCCTTCCTGAAGGAGGCCGGGGCGGACGCCGAGGGCTGGTTCGTCTGCGCGCCCGTCGCCGACCCCGTCCAGCGCGCCGCCGACGGCAAACAGAAAGCGCAGGACCGCAAGCTCACCCAGAACTTCCTCACCGCCCACCGGAAGAGGTACCGGACCGACCCCGCCTTCTACACGGGTGAGGCCTATGACGCGGTCGGCATGGTTCTGGCCTGGCTCTCGAAGAACGCCGCCAAGGGCCCGCTGACCAGAAAGGGGCTGTGGGAGGCCCTGCGCGCACAGAAGTACTCCGGCGCGATGGGAGGCTACGCGTTCGACGCGAACGGCGAGCTCTCGGGCGTCGGCACCTTCGTGTACGCCGTGCGGAACGGGGCGTACACATTCATCGGCGGCGCCCCCGCCCTTCCCGAGAAGGCCGGGAAGAGCTGACGGTGCAACCGCTCAAGAAGACCGACCCGTCCACGATCGCCGGTTACCGGATCCTCAGGCGCCTCGGCACCGGCGGTATGGGCGTCGTCTACCTCGCCCGTACCGCGGGCGGCGCACTCGCCGCGCTCAAGCTCATCCGCGCCGAGCACGCCGCCGACCCCGGATTCCGGGAGCGGTTCCGCCGCGAGGCGCGCGCCGCCGAGCGGATCACGGGCCGCTGGGTCGTACGGGTGCTGGGCGCGGACCCGGAGGCCCGCGAGCCCTGGCTCGCCACCGAGTTCGTGCCCGGTCCCTCCCTCGCCGAGGCCGTCGCCCTGCACGGAGCCCTGCCCGAGCCGACCGTGCGGGCGCTCGGCGCCCGGCTCGCCGACGCCCTCGCCGACATGCACGAGGCCGGGCTCGTCCACCGCGACGTCAAGCCCGGCAACGTCCTCCTCGCCCTCGACGGGCCCCGGCTGATCGACTTCGGCATCGCGCGCAGCGCCGGAGCGACCGCGCTCACCGCCACCGACGTGATGATCGGCACCCCCGGCTTCCTCGCCCCCGAGCAGGCGCGGGCCGCCGGGGCGGGGGAGGTCGGCCCGGCCAGTGACGTCTTCTCCCTGGGCTGTGTCCTCGCGTACGCGCTGACCGGCCGCCGCCCCTTCGGTACGGGCGCCGTCGCTGCGGTCGTCTACCGCACCGTCCACGCGGATCCCGACCTCGACGGCGTACCGGAAGGGCTGCTGCCGCTGGTGACGGCCTGCCTCGCCAAGGACGCCGCCGACCGGCCCACCGCCGCCGAGGTGCGCGTGGCCCTGGGTCCGGCCGACGGTCCGGCCGGGGACTGGCTGCCGCCCGGTCTGCCCGCGCTGGTCGCGGAGCGCTCGTCCCGGGTCCTGAACCTGCCGGTGGCCGACCCCACGACGGTGGAACCGGCGCAGCCCACGGGTGTCTCCCGGCGAAGGCTGCTCGTCCTCGCCTCGGCCGGCACCGTCGCGGCGGCCGGTGGCGTCGCCGCCTGGCTGTACGGCCGGGAGCCCGCTGGGGCGGGTGCCGGAGGGACCGGCGGCGGGACGGGCACCGCGAAGGCGACGTACACGCTCGGTGTCCTGACCGATCTGAGCGGCCCGGGCAAGGAGGACGGTCTCGCCCAGCAACGCGGACTCCGCCTGGCGCTCGAGACCTTCAACGCCCGCCCGGACCGGCCCTTCGACCTGGCCATCGAGGTGATCGACGACGGAGGAGACCCCAAGCGGACCTCTGCCGGGGCACGGGCCCTGCTCCGGGACGCCGGCCTGGTCGCGGCCCTGGGCCCGACGACCACGGAGACCGCCGTGGCGGCGGCGGACGTCCTCGTCGCGGCGAAGGTGCCGGTGGTGAGTGTGGTGGCGTCCGTGCCGACCGGCGTCATCCGGGCCCAGACGCCCGACAGCCGCACGTACTTCGAGGTGCGGCCCCTCCCGGGCACGCTGATCGTCCCCTTCGCCCGCTACCTCTCCGAGCACGACCGGGGCCGCACGGCGGTCGTCGAGGACCGGGCGGGCGGCACCTACAGCTGGTCCGCGGCGAAGAGCATGAGGGACTCGCCCCCCGCCGGCGGCACGGTCACCGTGCACCGGGTCGCGGCGGACAGCGAGGACTTCGGCCCCGCGGTGCGGGCCGCGCTCGCCACCTCTCCGCTGGGCGTGATGTACGCGGGCACGTCGCCCCGCCGGGCCGCCCTGTGCGCCAGGTCCCTCCGCGAGCACGGCTACCGGGGCCCGTGCGGGAGTGTCGAGCACGTGCTCCAACCGGAGTTCCTCGCCGTGGCGGGGCCGGCGGCCGAGGGCTGGTACTTCGGCGCCGGCTACACCGATCCCGAGACGGTACCGTCCGCGAAGGGGTTCACGGCCGCGTACCGTAAGCGCTGGCGCCTGGCGGCCACGGACCGGATCGACCGGTACGCCGTGGAGTCGTACGACGCGCTGCACTGGGTGGCTCAGGCCCTGCGCACCGCCGTCGGGAGGAAGGCCGAGCTCAAGGGTCCGGCCATCGCGAACGCCCTCATGACCGTCGACGAGTCCTTCCAGGGCGTGGCCAGGACCTACGACGCGGGAGCCAGTTTCGACTCGCAGGCCGCACTGAAGGGGCTGACCCTCTGGCAGGTCCGTTCGGGAACGCCACGCTGCCTCGGCCCGTTCGCCGAGGCAGCGAAGCGCGACTGACCGCCGGGGCGGGCCGTCAGCCCACCACCGTCCAGGTGTCCTTGCCGGTCAGCAGCTGTGCCAGGTCTCCCTTGCCCTGCTGCTCCACGGCCTTCTCCAGCTGCTCCGCCATCAGCGTGTCGTACACCGGCCGCTCCACCGACCGGAACACCCCGATGGGGGTCTGGTGGAGGGTGTCGGGGTCGGCGAGCCGGGAGAGGGCGAAGGCCGTGGTGGGGGAGTCGGCGTGGGCGTCGTGGACCAGGATCCGGTCCTCGTTCTCCGCCGTCACGGTGACGACCTTCAGGTCGCCGGTGGCCGGGTCGCGCACGACGCCCTTGCCGAGCTCGGCGCCGAAGCGGATCGGCTGCCCGTGCTCCAGACGGATGACCGCCTCCTTGGCCTGGTCCTTGTCCTTGAGGACCTCGAAGGCGCCGTCGTTGAAGATGTTGCAGTTCTGGTAGATCTCCACCAGGGCGGTGCCGTTGTGCTCGGCGGCCCGGCGCAGCACCTCGGTGAGGTGCTTGCGGTCGGAGTCCACCGTCCGCGCCACGAAGGACGCCTCCGCGCCGAGCGCCAGGGACACCGGGTTGAAGGGCGCGTCGAGCGAGCCCATCGGGGTCGACTTGGTGATCTTGCCGAGCTCCGAGGTGGGGCTGTACTGGCCCTTGGTGAGGCCGTAGATCCGGTTGTTGAACAGCAGGATCTTCAGGTTCACGTTGCGGCGCAGGGCGTGGATGAGGTGGTTGCCGCCGATGGACAGCGCGTCGCCGTCACCGGTGACGACCCACACCGACAGGTCGCGGCGCGAGGTCGCGAGGCCGGTGGCGATGGCGGGGGCGCGGCCGTGGATGGAGTGCATCCCGTAGGTGTTCATGTAGTACGGGAAGCGGGAGGAGCAGCCGATGCCGGAGACGAAGACGATGTTCTCCTTCGCCAGGCCGAGCTCGGGCAGGAAGCCCTGGACGGCGGCGAGGACGGCGTAGTCGCCGCAGCCGGGGCACCAGCGCACCTCCTGGTCGGACTTGAAGTCCTTCATCGACTGGGCGGCGTCTGCCTTGGGCACGAGCTGCAGGAGCGACTCACTCATCGATGGCCTCCTTCAGAGCGGCTGCGAGCTGCTCGGCCTTGAACGGCATGCCGTTGACCTGGTTGTGGCTGCGGGCGTCGACGAGGTACTTCGCCCGGACGAGGGTGGCGAGCTGGCCCAGGTTCATCTCGGGAACGATCACCTTCTCGTAGCGCCTCAGCACCTCCCCGAGGTTCTTCGGGAAGGGGTTCAGGTGGCGCAGATGGGCCTGCGCGATGGGGAGGCCGGCGGCCCGCAGCCGGCGTACGGCGGCGGTGATCGGCCCGTAGGTGGAGCCCCAGCCGAGGACGAGGGTCTTCGCGCCGTCCGGGTCGTCGACCTCGACGTCGGGCACCTCGATGCCGTCGATCTTGGCCTGCCGGGTGCGGACCATGAAGTCGTGGTTGGCCGGGTCGTAGCTGATGTTGCCGGTGCCGTCCTGCTTCTCGATGCCGCCGATGCGGTGTTCGAGACCGGGCGTGCCGGGCAGGGCCCAGGGCCGGGCGAGGGTCTCCGGGTCGCGCTTGTACGGCCAGAAGACCTCGGCGCCGTCGGCGAGGGTGTGGTTCGGGCCGGTGGCGAACGTCGTGGTCAGGTCCGGCAGTTCGTCGACCTCGGGGATCCGCCAGGGCTCGGAGCCGTTGGCCAGGTAGCCGTCGGAGAGCAGCAGGACCGGGGTGCGGTAGGTGAGCGCGATCCGGGCCGCGTCGAGCGCCGCGTCGAAGCAGTCGGCGGGCGTGCGCGGGGCGACGACGGGCACCGGGGCCTCGCCGTTGCGCCCGTACATGGCCTGGAGGAGGTCGGCCTGCTCGGTCTTGGTGGGCAGACCGGTGGACGGCCCGCCGCGCTGGATGTCGACGATGAGCAGCGGCAGTTCGAGCGAGACGGCCAGGCCGATGGTCTCGGACTTGAGCGCCACGCCGGGGCCGCTGGTGGTGGTGACGGCGAGCGAGCCGCCGAAGGCGGCGCCGAGCGCCGCGCCGATGCCGGCGATCTCGTCCTCGGCCTGGAAGGTCCGCACGCCGAAGTTCTTGTGCTTGCTGAGCTCGTGCAGGATGTCCGAGGCCGGGGTGATCGGGTACGAGCCCAGGTAGAGCGGCAGGTCCGCCTGGCGGGCGGCGGCGACCAGACCGTAGGACAGGGCCAGGTTCCCGGAGATGTTGCGGTACGTGCCGGTGGGGAAGGCCCGGGTCGCGGGGGCGACCTCGTAGGAGACGGCGAAGTCCTCGGTGGTCTCGCCGAAGTTCCAGCCGGCCCGGAAGGCGGCCACGTTCGCCTCGGCGATCTCCGGCTTCTTCGCGAACTTCTGGCGCAGGAAGGTCTCGGTGCCCTCGGTGGGCCGGTGGTACATCCAGGAGAGCAGCCCGAGCGCGAACATGTTCTTGGAGCGCTCGGCCTCCTTGCGGGAGAGCCCGAAGTCCTTCAGGGCCTCGACCGTCAGGGTGGTCAGCGGCACCGGATGGACCTGGTAGCCGTCCAGCGAACCGTCCTCCAGCGGGGACGTCTCGTAGCCGACCTTCGCCATGGCCCGCTTGGCGAACTCGTCGGTGTTGACGATGATCTCGCCGCCGCGCGGCACGTCCCCGATGTTGGCCTTCAGCGCGGCCGGGTTCATCGCGACCAGCACGTTCGGGGCGTCGCCCGGGGTCAGGATGTCGTGGTCGGCGAAGTGCAGCTGGAACGAGGACACGCCCGGCAGGGTGCCCGCGGGTGCCCGGATCTCCGCCGGGAAGTTCGGCAGCGTGGAGAGGTCGTTCCCGAAGGACGCCGTCTCCGAGGTGAACCGGTCACCCGTGAGCTGCATGCCGTCACCGGAGTCGCCCGCGAAGCGGATGATCACCCGGTCGACCCGGCGGACTTCCTTCGCGGAGCCGTGGTCGGCCGTCGCCGGGGCTGTGCGCTGCTCCCCGACCAGGGCCTCACCGGCCTCGCTACTGACCTGGCTGGTCACTGAACTGGACCTCCCTCGCGGAAAGGGTTCTCTCCGTCGAGACGTCACCCGCGGAGAAGGCTCGGGAGACGACCGGAGGACCGGCCGTCCCGAGGCCCACCCTACGTCCGTCAGGTGGGCCTTCCCGGGACTTCTCGCATCGTGGACCGCGTTTTGAGACGCCCCGACACGCCCTTTTGTTGTCAATTGTCGCTCTCCGTGAGCCCCCGAGTCCACCGGAGGATCGCGCTCCGCTCATTTTCGGTCACAGAGCGGGATCGAGCGGCGCCCTTCCTTCCCGGCCCGTTTCTGGCAGAGTGTCAGGCTTTCAGGAGTTCAGGTAGGTCAACACCGCGAGTACCCGGCGGTGATCCCCGTCACTCGGCGACAGGCCCAGCTTCAGGAAGATGTTCCCGATGTGCTTCTCCACCGCGCCGTCGCTCACCACCAGCTGCTTCGCGATGGCCGAATTCGTACGACCCTCCGCCATCAGGCCCAGGACCTCCCGCTCACGCGGGGTCAGCACGGCCAGCACGTCCTGCCTGCGGCTGCGGCCGAGCAGCTGCGCCACCACCTCCGGATCCAGCGCCGTACCGCCGTCGGCCACCCGCACCACCGCGTCCACGAACTCCCGGACCTCGGCGACCCGGTCCTTCAGGAGGTAGCCCACGCCCGTGCTGGAACCGGCGAGCAGCTCCGTCGCGTACTGCTCCTCCACGTACTGCGAAAGGACCAGCACCCCGAGCCCCGGATGCTCCTTCCGCAGCCGCACCGCCGCCCGCACCCCCTCGTCCGTGTGCGTCGGCGGCATCCGTACGTCCGCCACGACCACGTCCGGCAGCGCCCCCTCCGCCGCGAGCTCGGACACGGTCTTCACCAGCGCCTCACCGTCCCCGACCCCGGCGACCACCTCGTGCCCCAGATCGGTGAGGAGACGGGTGAGCCCCTCGCGCAGCAGCACCGAGTCCTCGGCGATCACCACCCGTACGCCCGTACGGGCCTCCCCCCGAGAGGACCCCCACGCCGCGCCCCTGTCCGGCCCCAAGTCCGTCACCGCCCCTGCCTTTCCGATCGAGCTGAGTGAGCCCCAGCATCGCAGCAGAAGGGACGCCGTGGGCGCCGTAGGGGTTCAAGGGGCAAGCGGTAAGGGTTCAAGGAACAGGCCGTAAGGATTCAGGGAGCAAGAGGGGACGGGGAGGGGAGGGGCAGGGAGGGGAGGGGAGGGGCAGGGAGGACGGGACAGGGTCGGTAGCGGCGGCGGCAGCGGCAGGGAGCGGGGCGGGGCGGGCCGCCCCGGCCGGGCTCAGGGCCGCCAGGGCAGCTCCGCCGTCACCGTCGTCGGGCCGCCCCGGCCGGTGTTCAGGGCCGTAGGGCAGCTCTGCGGCCGCCGTCGTCGGGCCACTCCGGCCGGGGGTCAGGGCCGCCAGGGCAGCTCCGCCGTCACCGTCGTCGGGCCGCCCGAGGGCGAGTCGACCGCCAGGACGCCGTCGACCGCGTCGATCCGTTCCGCCAGGCCCGCGAGGCCGCGCCCCGCCGCCGGGTCCGCACCGCCCGCGCCGTCGTCCCGTACCTGGAGCATCAGCCGGTCGTCCCTGCGCCACACGTCCACCCAGGCCCGCGCGGCCCGGGAGTGCTTGGAGACGTTCTGCAGCAGCTCGGACACGGTGAAGTAGGCGATGCCCTCGATCGCCGCGGCCGGCCGGCCCGGCAGGTCCACCTCCACCGACACCGGGACGGTGCAGCGGGCGGCGACGGCGGAGAGGGCGGCGTCGAGGCCGCGGTCGGTGAGGACGGCGGGGTGGATGCCCCGGGCCAGGTCGCGCAGCTCCTGGAGGGCGAGCTTGACCTCGCCGTGCGCCTCGTCGACCATCGCCGCCGCGGCCAGCGGATCCCGTGCCAGCCGCTCCTTCGCCAGGCCCAGATCCATCGCGAGGGCGACGAGCCGGGCCTGGGCGCCGTCGTGCAGGTCGCGTTCGATGCGGCGCAGGTCGGCGGCGGCGGTGTCCACGACCACGCCCCGGTCCGACTCCAGCTCCGTGACCCGGTCGGCCAGCCGCGACGGACCGAGCAGCCCCGACACCATCAGCCGGTCGACCGCCACCAGGCCCCGCGTGACCCACGGCCACACGAGCACGAAGACCAGGCCCACGAGAGAGGTGACGGCGATCTCGAACGGGGAGTCGAGGTAGAGGGCGTGCGTCTCGTCCCCGTACACCTGGAGCCCGTCCTGACCCGCGTACATCGGGAACACCCACTGCCACAGCGGATACGTGAACAGGCCCCAGCCCCACGCCCACAGCGCCAGCGTCACGGGGAAGGAGAAGACCGCCCACGGGAAGTGCACGAACGCGTAGAGCAGGTGCCGCCAGGACACCCCGCTCTTCAGCGTCGCGCCCATCCACGACAGGGCCCCGCCGGTCCGCCCCCGCGCCGGCTCCGGAGCCCGTACGTCGAGCCCCAGCAGCCCGCGCGCCCGCGCCCGCTCCACCGCACCGAAACCCCGGCAGACGGTGAGCGCCCCGGCCAGGACCGGGATGCCGAGGAAGGTCACGAGCAGTCCGGCACCGGCCGAGACCAGGGTGACGGCGAGAGAGAAGGACAGGACGCTCAGCGGCAGCCCGGTCAGGACGTAGCCGAACTCGCGCCAGGTGCGCCCCTCGAAGGGCGCGCGGACGGCGGCGGGGGGACGGAGGGAGGCCATCGGGAGTCCGTTTCTCATCCGGGGTCGGTCAGGTACCCCCACCCTCGCGGGAGGGAGGGGGCCGGGACCATGAGGAGGGTGGGCGTCTGTGACGGGGGGTTGTCCCTACCGGCGGCCTCCGGTTTCCGGAACGGAGGGCCCGCCCGGCGCGCTCCGATTTCCGGTACGGAGGGCCAGTCGACGCGCTCCGGTTTCCGGTACGGGGGTCCGGGCGGCGGGCCGGCTTCGGTACGGGGTCCTGCCCGCGCGCTCCGGTCGTCGGAACGGAGGGCCCACCCGGCGCGCTCCGGGCACCGGAACGGGAAGGGCGCCCCTACCGGCGCGCCGCGGTGGACGGCGTACGGTCCCGCCAGGGCAGCTCCGCCGTGACCACCGTCGGCCCGCCCGTCGGCGAGTCCACGACGAAGACGCCGTCGACCGCGCCGAGCCGTTCCGCGAGCCCCGCCATCCCCGTACCGCCGCCGTCGAGCCGCGCCCCGTCGAGCCGTGCCCCGCCCACGCCGTCGTCGCGGACCTGGAGCATCAGGCGGTCCTTCGCCCGCCACACCTCCACCGAGGCGGAACGGGCCCGGGAGTGCTTGGAGACGTTCTGCAGCAGCTCGGACACGGTGAAGTAGGCGATGCCCTCGATCGCCTCGGCGGGCCGCTCGGCCAGGTCGACCGAGACCCGCACCGGGACGGTGCAGCGGGCGGCGACGGCGGAGAGTGCGGCGTCGAGGCCGCGGTCGGTGAGGACGGCCGGGTGGATGCCCCGGGCCAGGTCGCGCAGCTCCTGGAGGGCGAGCTTGACCTCGCCGTGCGCCTCGTCGACCATCGCCGCGGCCGCCTCCGGGTCGTCGAGGAGCTTCTCCTTCGCGAGACCGAGCCCCATCGCGAGGGCGACGAGCCGGGCTTGGGCGCCGTCGTGCAGGTCGCGTTCGATGCGGCGCAGGTCGGCGGCGGCGGTGTCCACGACCACGCCCCGGTCCGACTCCAGCTCCGCGATCCGCCGCTCCAGCTCGTCCGAGGGCGACAGCAGCCCCCGCACCAGGGCCCGGTCCACGTTGGACAGGCCGCGCGCCAGGAACGGCAGCACCGGCCACAGCACGAACAGCGACACCAGGGTCACCGTGAAGGCCAGCACGCCCCAGGGCAGCCGGATGAACCCGTACAGCTGACTGCGCCAGGCCACCGGATCCCTGAGGCGCGACCACAGCCAGCCGAAGAACCCGTCCCCGCCCGGCAGCCGGCTCGGCTCGTCCACGCGGACGCCGAGCAGCCCGCGCGCCCGGGCCCGTTCCGCCCGTCCCATGCCGCGCGCACCAGAGAGGCCGAGCGCGAGCAGCGGCAGACCGACGACCGTGACCGCGAGGCCCACGCCGAGCGAGACGGTCACCACGGAGTACAGGAAGCCGGCCAGCGCGCACGGGAGGTCGGCGAGGAGGTGCGCGACCTCCTTCCAGGTGTGCCGGCCGAGGGCGAACCGCGCGGGCGGCAGCGAGGCGTCGGCCGGGGTGCCGGTCCCGGTGTCGGCCGGGGCGTCGGCCCGTGCGCCGGTCCCGGCATCGGCCGGGGCGTCGACCCGGGTGCCGGTCCGGGCATCGGTCCGGGCATCGGTCCGCGTGTCGGTCCCGGCTTCGGAGGGGGTGTCGGTGCGGCGGTCGCTCATGACCGCAAGACTGCCGGTAGCGGGGCCGGACACGCCATGGGGGAGGTGGCCGGGAACGGAGGGGGGATAACCCCACCGCGACTGCTTACGCTCCCTTTAGCAGGGCCTAGACTCGCCTGCGTAAACACGTGAGGGATGAGACACCGAGACCGAGGGGCGGACGTGCGGGAACCGACCGTTGTCGCGGCGGACCACGCGACGGGTTACGCGGCGGACCACGCGGCGGACTACTTCCAGACGTACTCCGTCGTCGGCCTGCTGGCCGTCCTGGGCGTGCTCTTCGTCGCGGTCGCCTTCGGCGCCGGGCGGCTGCTCCGCCCCGTCGTGCCGACCCCGGAGAAGCTCCTCACCTACGAGTGCGGCGTCGACCCGGTGGGGGAGGGCTGGGCCCACACCCAGGTCCGCTACTACGTCTACGCCTTCCTCTACGTGATCTTCGCCGTCGACTCGATCTTCCTCTTCCCCTGGGCCACGGTCTTCGCCGCGCCCGGCTACGGGGCGACGACCCTCGTCGAGATGTTCGTCTTCCTCGGCTTCCTGGCCGTGGGACTGCTCTACGCGTACAAGAAGGGCGTCCTGACATGGACGTGACCCCGCTCCCCGCCCCGAAGCTCGGCCCGCTCGCCCGACTGGCCCCCGAGCCGATGAAGGTGGTCCTGAACTGGGGCCGCCGCTACAGCCTCTGGGTGTTCAACTTCGGCCTCGCCTGCTGCGCGATCGAGTTCATCGCCGCGTCGATGGCCCGCCACGACTTCATCCGGCTCGGCGTGATCCCCTTCGCGCCGGGCCCGCGCCAGGCCGACCTGATGATCGTCTCCGGCACGGTGACGGACAAGATGGCGCCCGCCGTGAAGCGGCTGTACGAGCAGATGCCCGAGCCGAAGTACGTCATCTCCTTCGGCGCCTGTTCCAACTGCGGCGGCCCGTACTGGGACTCGTACTCGGTCACCAAGGGCGTCGACCAGATCATTCCGGTGGACGTGTACGTGCCGGGCTGCCCGCCGCGCCCCGAAGCGCTCCTCCAGGGCATCCTCAAGCTCCAGGAGAAGATCGCGCGGGAGAACCTGGGCGAGCGGTACGGGGCCGGGGCGCCGTCGGTGTCCCAGCTGACCAGCGGCCTGGTGGCCGCGCCGAAGCCGGGCGGTGACGCGCGGTGAACCCGTACGACACCCTCCCCGACGGCGTCACCGAGATCTTCGGCGAGGAGGCGACGGCGGAGCGGGCCTTCGACCTGCTGACCGTCGACGTCCCGACCGGCTCGTGGATCGCGGCGCTCGAGATCGCCCGGGACAAGCTGGGCTGCACGTACTTCGACTGGCTGAGCGCGGTCGACGAGCCGGACACGGGCTTCCGCGTGTGCGCCCACGTCGCGTCGCTGGAGGCGGGGCACGTCCGCCGCCTCCTCCTGCGCACGACGGTCCCGCACAGCGCCGCCGTCCTGCCGTCCGCGGTGTCCGTCTACGCCGGAGCGGCGTGGCACGAGCGCGAGACGTACGAGATGTTCGGCGTCACCTTCACCGACCACCCGCACCTGGTCCACCTCCTCCTCCCGGAGAACTTCGAGGGCCACCCCCTGCGCAAGGACTTCGTGCTCGCCGCCCGCGTGGCCAAGGCGTGGCCGGGTGCCAAGGAACCGGGCGAGTCCCACGACCCCAACGCCCCCAAGCGCCGCCAGATGCTTCCCCCGGGCGTCCCCGACCCCAACGAGTGGGGTCCCCTCAAGGGCCAGCTCCCGCCTGCCCCGGCCCGTCCCGCCCGCGGCGCGGGCGCTGCCGCCGACCGCCCCGCCCGCCGGCCCCGCCCGACGGAGGGCGCGGAACCCCCGACCACCGGTCCGCGCCGCGCGCGGAGCGCGAGCGCGGGTTCGGCGACCCAGCGCGCGGAGGCGCCCGCGGCGGGCGAGTCGACGGAGGCGACGCCGGGCGCGTCCCCGGCCGCGGCCGGTCCGCGGCGCGCGCGGAGCGCGAGTGCGGGTTCGGCGAGCCAGCGTGCGGAGGCGTCCGCGCCTTCGCCCGGCACGTCGGTTCCTGGTGCGGACGCGGCTGCGCCCGCGGCGGACCCGTCTGCCGGTGCGGACGCCCCTGCCCCTTCCGGCCGAGCTGCCGAGGCGGCCCCCGGTGCGGCCGAGGGTTCGGCGGCTCCCGGTGCGGAGGAACGTTCACGGCCGGCGGGCCAGTCCGCCGGAGCGGCCCCCACCGGTCCGCGCCGCAATCGGAGTGCGAGCGCGGGTTCGGCGAGCCAGCGCGCGGAGGCGCCCGCGGCGGATGAGTCCGCTGAGGCGGCTGCGGTGGACCCGTCTGCCGGTGCGGCCCCCGCCGGTCCGCGCCGCAACCGGAGCGCGAGCGCGGGTTCGGCGAGCCAGCGCGCGGAGGCGCCCAAGCGACCGGCGCCCGCGCCCCGTACGCGGAGCTCGGACGCCCCGTGGCACCACGCCCGTCCGGCGTTCGACGAGGAACCGACGGCTCCCGCGGCCCCGGCGGACCCCGGGAACCCCAGCGAGACTCCGGCCCCCGGCCCGGAGGAACCGGCCGGCGGCCGCACCAGCGCCGCCGTCCCGGACGAGCCCGCGACTCCCGCGCCCCGGACGGAGCCGGGCTCTGCCCACGGCTCGAAGGCCGTCGATCCCTCCACGAGTGGAGAGGCCCCGGACACCAGTCCGGACGCCCCGCCCGCCCCGGGCACCGACGAGGCCCCGCCGGCCGAGGCCGCGGCGGAGGCCACGGACGCCCTGCCCGCGCCCGCCGCCGAAGGCACTGCCCCGGAGGCGGACGCCGCAGAGGGCGCGGCCCCCGCAGTCTCACCCGCATCGGGTGACGCCGACGGCACCGCCCCGGCGGGCGAGGCGTCCGCCGCCCTGCCGGCGTCGGGCGGCGCCCAGGCCGCCACCCCGGTCGGCCAGGAGGACCAGTCCTCCGGCACCCCCGGCAGCGCCGCCGCCCGACCCACGTCACGTGACGCCGAGCGCACGGCCCCCGAGGGCGAGGTGCCCGACGTCTCACCCGCATCGGGTGACGCCGACGGCACCGCCCGGGCGGGCGAGGCGCCCGCCGCCCCACCCACGTCACGTGACGCCGACCGACCCGCCCCCGAGGGCGAGGCGCCCGACGTCCCGCCCCTCCGGGGCGACGGCCGCGCCGGGCGGCCCCGTACCGACAGTCCCACCGACCCCGCCGGAGGCGATCCCGCGTGAACGACGTACTCGACGTCGCCCTCCGGCTGCTCGTCGTCTTCGCCGTGTTCCTCGTGCTGCCGCTCGTCGTCGGGCAGACCGAGCACAAGGTCATGGCCCACATGCAGGGCCGGCTCGGGCCCATGTACGCGGGCGGGTTCCACGGGTGGGCGCAGCTCGTCGCCGACGGCGTGAAGTTCGCGCAGAAGGAGGACGTCGTACCGGCCAGCGCCGACCGGCGGATCTTCCAGCTCGCGCCGGCCGTCGCGCTGCTGCCGTATCTCCTCGTGCTCGTCGCGCTCCCCATCGGCCCCGGCGAGGGCGCCGTCGGGCAGGTCGTCGACGCCGGGGTGTTCTTCGTGCTGGCCGTGATGGGCGTCGGGGTGCTCGGGAGCCTGATGGCCGGATGGGCGTCGGCGAACAAGTTCTCGCTGCTCGGCGCGCTCCGTACCGCCGCGCAGCTGCTCGCGTACGAGCTGCCGATGCTGCTCGCCGCCGCGTCCGTCGCGATGGCGGCCGGTACGGTCTCGCTCCCGGGGATCCTGGACGCCTTCGCGTGGTGGTGGCTGCCCTGGCAGATCGTCGGCGCGCTCGTCTTCTTCACGGCCGGCCTCGCCGAGCTCCAGCGGCCCCCGTTCGACATGCCCGTCGCCGACTCGGAGATCATCTTCGGCGCGTACACCGAGTACACCGGTCTGCGCTTCGCGCTGTTCCTGCTCGCCGAGTACGCCGGCATCGTCGTCCTGTGCGGTCTGACCACCGTCCTCTTCCTCGGCGGCTGGCACGGACCCTTCGGCGACGGGCTCGGCTGGGGCCTGTTCTGGACCCTGCTCAAGACCGCCGTCCTGGCCTTCGTCGTGATCTGGCTCCGGGTGTCCTACCCCCGCCTGCGCGAGGACCAGCTCCAGAAGCTCGCCTGGACGACGCTCGTCCCGCTCGCCCTCGCGCAGATCGCGCTCACCGGCATCGTGAAGGTGGCGATCCAGTAATGCCTCCCATCCCCGGCTCCGGCCTCGCCAAGGGCCTCGCCGTCACCCTGCGGACGATGACCCGCAAGAACGTCACCGCGCAGTACCCGGACGTCCAGCCCGAGCTGCCGCCCCGCTCCCGCGGGGTCATCGGGCTGTTCGAGGAGAACTGCACGGTGTGCATGCTGTGCGCCCGCGAGTGCCCCGACTGGTGCATCTACATCGACTCCCACAAGGAGACGGTCCCGCCGGCCGCCCCCGGCGGGCGGGAGCGCAGCCGCAACGTCCTCGACCGCTTCGCGATCGACTTCTCGCTGTGCATGTACTGCGGCATCTGCATCGAGGTGTGCCCCTTCGACGCGCTGTTCTGGTCGCCCGAGTTCGAGTACGCGGAGACCGACATCCACGAGCTGACCCACGAGCGCGACAAGCTGCGCGAGTGGATGTGGACGGTGCCGGAGCCGCCCGCGCTCGACCCGCGCGCGGAGGAGCCGAAGGAGTTCGCCGCGGCCCGCAAGGCGGCGGAGAAGGCCGCCGCCCAGGCCGCCGCCGAGGCCGCCGCCCAGGCCCAGCAGCAGGAGGGCCCGCAGTGACCCTCGCCGTGCAGACCCTCGCCGCCCGGACCGACGGCTTCCTCTCGCCCACCGGCGTCGAGATCGCCTTCCTCCTCGTCGGCCTCGTCACCCTCGGCGCGGCCCTCGTCACCGTCACCACCAAGCAGCTCGTCCACGCCGCCCTGTGGCTGGTCGTGGCGCTCGGCGGCCTCGCCGTCGAGTACCTGCTGCTCACCGCCGAGTTCATCGCCTGGGTCCAGGTGCTGATCTACGTCGGTTCCGTCGTCGTCCTCCTCCTCTTCGGCCTCATGCTCACCAAGGCCCCCATCGGCCGCTCCCCGGACTCCGACTCGGGCAACCGGCCGGTCGCCCTCGCCGTCGCACTGGCCGCAGCGGCCGCCCTGGTGTGGGTGGTCCTGGACGCCTTCCGCACCACCTGGATCGACCTCGACGGGCCCGCCCAGGGCTCCACCAAGGTCTCCGGCGAGATCCTCTTCCGGCACTGGGTGCTGCCCTTCGAGGCGCTGTCCGTGCTGCTGCTCGCCGCCCTCGTCGGTGCCATCGTCCTGTCCCGGAAGAAGAACGGAGAGGAAGGCTGATGCACCTCGCCTACCCGGCCGTCCTCGCCGCCCTGCTGTTCTCCGTCGGGCTGTACGGAGTCCTCGCCCGCCGCAACGCGATCCTGGTCCTGATGTCCGTCGAGCTCATGCTCAACGCCGTCAACCTCAACCTGGTCGCCTTCGACGTGTGGCTCCGCGACACCCTCCACGCGGGCCAGGCCCTCACCCTCTTCACCATCGCCATCGCCGCCGCGGAGATCGGCATCGGTCTCGCGATCGTCCTGATGGTCCACCGCAACCGCGGCACCGCCGACGTCGACCGCCTCCGTGACACGGCCGAACCCCGCGGCACCGAGGAAACGCCGTCCGCCGGCGAGAAGGCCGAGGCCACCGCGTGACCACCACGACCCTCGCCGTCCTCGTCCCCCTCCTGCCCTTCCTCGGTTCCGCCGCCGGCCTGCTCCTGGGCCGGACCGCGCCCGGCTTCGTGCGCCCGCTCGCCGTGCTCCCGACGCTCGCCGCGACCGTCCTCGCCGTGCTCGTCGCGATCCGGCAGGGCGGCGGGAAGGCCCTCGACGCCGCCACCCAGCTCACCCCCACCGGCTCCGTCCCCATCGATCTGGCCCTGCACATCGACGGCTTCGCCGCCGTCGTCGCCGTCCTGGTCGCAGTGGTCGCCACCTGCGTGCAGATCTACTCGACCGGCTATCTGCGCGACGACCCGCGCTACCCCTCGTACGCGGCGCTGGTCTCCCTCTTCACCTCCGCCATGCTGCTCGTCGTCTACTCCGGCGACCTGATGGTGCTCCTGGTCGGCTGGGAGGTCATGGGCATCTGCTCGTACTTCCTCGTCGGGCACTACTGGGAGACCCCCGAGGCCCGCTCGGCCTCCCTGAAGGCATTCCTCGTCACCAAGCTCGGTGACGTCCCCTTCCTGATCGGCCTGTTCGCGCTGGCCGTCGACGCGGGCACCTTCCGCATCACCGGCGTGCTCGGCGCGGTCGCCAACGGCGGCCTCGACCACCCCACCCCGGTGGCGCTGCTGCTCCTCGCCGGCGTGGCGGGCAAGTCCGCCCAGTTCCCGCTGCACACCTGGCTCCCGGACGCCATGGCCGGTCCCACCCCCGTCTCCGCGCTGATCCACGCGGCGACGATGGTCGCCGCCGGCGTCTACTTCGTCGCCCGGCTGCTGCCGGTCTTCGCCGCCTCCGGCGCCGCCCTGACCGTGCTCGCCGTGATGGCCGCGGTCACCATGGCCGGCTCGGCGCTCGCCGCGCTCGCCCAGGACGACATCAAGCGGGTCCTCGCCTACTCGACGATCGGCCAGCTCGGCTACATGGCGGGCGCCCTCGCCGTCGCCGACCGCGGGGCCGCCGTCTTCCACCTCCTTGCGCACGGCGCCTTCAAGGCACTGCTCTTCCTCGCCGCGGGCGCGGTCATCCACGCCGCCGGCACCAACTCGCTCTCGGCCATGTCCCGGATGAGCGGACTGACCAAGCGCGCGCCCGACGCCTACTGGACGATGACCGTCGGCCTGCTCGCGCTCGCCGCGATCCCGCCCTTCGCCGGCTTCTTCTCCAAGGAAGCCGTCCTCGTCGCCGCCGAGCACACCGCCGTCGGCGACCGCACCGCCGCCCCCGCCGGCGCCGGCTGGATCGTGCTCGTCGCCGGCCTGCTGACGGCGCTGCTCACCGCCGCGTACGCCGCCCGGCTGTGGCTGCTCGCCTTCCGCGGCCGGGGCGCCGAAGCCCCCGATCACGGCCGCCAGCCCGTCACGATGACGGCCGTCCTGTGGGTGCTCGCCGTCCCCTCCCTCGGCTTCGGACTGACCGCCGGCCACCTCGACGACTGGTTCGACGGCCACCCGCTGACCCCGACCGTCACCACCGCCGTCCTCGGCACCGGCCTCGCCGTCGTCGGCGCAGCCGTCACCTACGCGGTCTGGCAGCGCACCCGCGTCCTCGCGGCCCGTACCCCGCTCGGCGCCGTCGCCGCCCACCCCGAGGGCGACGCCGGTCTCGTCGAGGCCGAGGCCATCGCGAGCCACACCCCCGCCTACGGGGACATCGCCTCGGCCCCGGACCCGGCCGACCCCGGCCGCGCCCTGCTCGGCCCGCTCCACCGGGCGGCGGCCGCCGGCTTCCACCTGGACGCCGTCTACCGGACGCTGTTCGTCCGCCCCGTCCTCGCCGCCGCCTCGCTGGTCCGCTTCCTGGACCGCGAGGTCGTCGACACCTACGTACGCGGCGCGGGCGACAGCGCCAGGGGCCTCGGCTGGCTCGTCCGCCGCGCCCAGACGGGCAACGTGCAGACCTACCTCAGCGCCCTGCTCGCCGGCTCCGTCGTCCTGGCGATCGTCGCCGTCGTCCTCGCCAACGCCGCCGCCGGAGCGTGAGCCGTGATCGATATCAGCGAGTCCGTGATGCAGTTCCTTCTGGCGTTGATCGTCGCCGGCCCGCTCGTCGGCGCCGTCGCCGCCCTCCTGCCGGCCCCGCCCGGCCTGAAGGGATCGTCACCCGACCAGGCCGTGCTCCGCCACGGCGTCACCGTCACCGGCGCCGTCCTGCTCGCCACGGTCGTCCTCGCCCTCGGCTTCGACCACGACCACCCCTCGACGATGCAGGCCACGACCGACATCAGCTGGATCAGGGCACTCGACGTGCGCATCCACCTCGGTGTCGACGGCATCTCCCTCCCCCTCCTCGTCCTGACCGCGCTGCTCACCTTCCTGTGCGCGCTGTACAGCTACTTCAAGCCCCCCACGGGCCCCGCGCCCCGGGCCTTCGTCGCCCTGCTCCTCGTGCTCGAGTCCGGCACCCTGGCGACCTTCGCCGTCCTCGACCTCGTGCTGTTCTTCCTGGCCTTCGAGATGGTCCTCATCCCGATGTACTTCCTCATCGCCCGCTGGGGCGGCGAGGGCAGGCAGGCCGCCGCCTGGAAGTTCGTGCTCTACACGCTGCTCGGCTCCGTCGTCATGCTGCTCGGTCTCCTCCTCGTGGGCCTGAAGGCGGGCACGTTCGACATGGTGGCACTCGCCACTGACAACGGCCGTGGACTGACCACGTCCGTGCAGGTCATCGCCGTTCTCGCGATCGGCGTCGGCCTCGCGGTGAAGACCCCGATGTGGCCGCTGCACACCTGGCTGCCGGACGCCCACACCGCCGCCCCCACCGTCGGCTCCGTCCTCCTCGCCGGCGTGCTCCTGAAGATGGGCACCTACGGCTTCGTGCGGATCGTGCTGCCGATCGCCCCCGACGGCATGCGCGCCTTCGCCCCGTACCTCGCCGCCTTCGCCGTCGCCGGGATCATCTACGGGTCGCTCGCCTGCCTCGCGCTCGCGAGGCCCGGCAGCAAGGGCGACCTCAAGCGCCTGATCGCGTACTCCTCCGTCGGCCACATGGGCTTCGTGCTGCTCGGCATCGCCACCATGACCCCCACCGGGGTCAACGGCGCCCTCTTCGCCAACATCGCCCACGGCCTCATCACCGGCCTGCTCTTCTTCCTCGCCGGCGCCGTCAAGGACCGCTACGGCACCGCCGACCTCGACACGCTCGCCGGGGCCACCGGCGCCGCCCTCTACGGCCGCGCCCCCCGCCTCGGCGCGCTGCTCGCCTTCGCCGCGGTCGCCTCGCTCGGACTGCCCGGACTGGCCGGCTTCTGGGGCGAGATGCTGGCCCTGTTCGGCGCCTTCGACCCGGCCGAGGGCCTCAGCCGCCCCGCCTTCCTCACGTACACGGCGATCGGCGCCTTCGGCACCCTCCTCACCGCCGCCTACCTCCTCGTCGTCGTCCGCCGCGTCTGCATGGGCGGCCCCCGCCCGTCCGGCGAGGCCGCGATCGCCGACGTCCAGGGGTACGAGCTGGCCGCCTGGACCCCGCTCGTCGCCCTCACCGTCCTCGCCGGACTGTGGCCCGCGGTCCTCCTCGGCCTCACCGACCCGGCCGTCCAGCAGCTCCTCGCCGGAGGCACCCAGTGAGCCCCGTGACCGCCCTCGCCGCCGCCGACCTCGCCCGGCCCACCGGCCAGGCCCGGTCCGCCGACCTCGTCCAGTCCGTCGACTGGCTCGCCATCGCGCCGCCCACCCTCGTCGCGGTGGTCGCCCTCGCCGTCCTCGTCGCCGACCTCTTCGTGCCCCCCGGCCGCAAGCAGCTCCTCGGCTGGACCTCCGTCGCCGGCCTGGCCGCCGCGCTCGTGCTGCTCGTCCCGCTGCGCGCGGGCGACCGCTCGACCTTCTGCCTCACCGCCGACACCCAGATCCGGGCCTGCAGCTACACCGCCGACCACTTCACGCTGGTCATCCAGTTCCTGGTGCTCGCCGGCGCGCTGCTCACCGGGCTGCTCTCCTTCGCCGGCACCCGGAAGGAGCTGCCGGCCGGAGAGTTCTGGTTCCTGCTGCTGTCCTCCGCGGCCGGCGCCGCGCTGCTGCCCGCCTCCCGCGACCTGGCGACGCTCGTCGTCGCCCTCGAAGTGGCCTCGCTGCCCGCGTTCGCGCTGGTCGGCCTCAAGCGCGGCGACCGGATGTCCGGCGAGTCGGCGCTGAAGTTCTTCCTGTCCTCCGTGACCGCCACCGCCGTCACCCTGCTCGGCGTCAGCTTCGTCTACGCCGCCACCGGCAGCCTCCACCTCACCGAGGTCGCCCAGCGCCTCGGCGACGTGCCCGACCAGCTGCAGACCCTCGCCCAGGCGGGCGTGGCGCTCACCCTGGTCGGCTTCGCCTTCAAGACGGCGGCCGTCCCCTTCCACTTCTGGGTGCCCGACACCTATGTCGGCGCCCCGCTGCCCGTGGCCGCCTACCTCTCGGTGGTCGGCAAGGCCGTCGGCTTCACCGGCCTCATCCTGGTCACCGTCGTCGCCTTCCCCACCTACGCCGACGTGTGGGGCCCCGCGCTCGCCGCCCTCGCCGCCCTGACCATGACCGTCGGCAACGTGGCCGCCCTGCGCCAGGTCTCCACGCGCGCGTGGAGCGCGGTACGGCTGCTCGCCTGGTCCTCCGTCGCCCAGGCCGGCTACCTCCTGGTGCCGATCGCCGCCGCCGCGTACTCCAGCGACGACCAGATCGGCGCCACCGTCGCGTACGCCCTGATGTACGCGGTCGTGAACCTCGGCGCCTTCGCGGTCCTCGCGCTCGTCGCACGTGCGAACCCGGAGAACCGGATCTCCGACTACCGCGGCCTGTACGCGGCGAGCCCGGCCACCGCCCTCGCCCTGGGATTCTTCCTGCTGAACCTGGCCGGGCTGCCGCCGGGTATCATCGGCCTCTTCGCAAAGGTGACCGTCTTCTCGGCGGCCGTCGACGCGGGCCTCGGCTGGCTCGCCGTGATCATGGGCGTCAACGTCGTGATCGCCCTCTCCTACTACCTGCGGTGGACGGCGCTGCTCTTCCGCACGCCGGAGGGGGCGTCCGTGCCGCAGCGGCCCACCGCGCCGGTCACCCTGGCGATCGCCCTCACCGCGGTCGCGGGCGTCGTCCTGTCGGGCTATCCGCAGTTCGCGCTCCGCTTCGCGGCGAACAGCCTCTTCTGACCCCCACACCGGAAACACCAAGGAGCAGGACCCCGTGCTGAGCGGTTTCAAGGACTTCATTCTCCGCGGGAACGTCGTCTCGATGGCCATCGGACTGGCCGTCGGATCGGCGTTCACGGCAGTCGTCACCGGCTTCAGCAAGGCCTTCATCACGCCGCTCATCGGCCTCGCCACCGGCTCGGTCGGCGACTTCAGCGAGGCCCACTTCACCGTCGGCAAGACCGTCTTCCCGTACGGCCTGGCGATCGCCGCCGCCATCGCCTTCGTCATCACCGCCGCCGTCCTGTACTTCCTGATCGTCGTCCCCATGACGAAGATCCAGGAGAGGTTCGCCCGGGAGGAGGCCGCTGACCCGAAGTCCGAGAAGCGCGACTGCCCCCGCTGCTTCACCGAGATCCCGGCCATCGCCTCCCGCTGCGGCCACTGCACCAGCGAGGTCGAGCCGCTGCCCGCCGCCCTGGAGAAGGCCGGCCTGGACCTGCCCCCGGTGCCCGCCCAGCGCTGATCACCCGCACGGCCCACCCCGCCCCCGGCACGGCCGGGGAACCCGTACCTCCCGCGTGGCGTTGACCAGGAAGGGAGGGTCCACTGGACAGAAGGGTTCCCCTGCCGCACCACTTGGAGGGCGTACCGTGCACCGCCGGCACAACGGCCTGAGGACCGCCGTACTCCTCGGAGGGCTCTCCGCCCTCATCATCGTCATCGGCAGTTTCTTCGGACGTACGGGACTGATCGTCGCGCTCCTCGTGGCGCTCGGCACCAACGCGTACGCCTACTGGAACAGCGACAAGCTGGCGCTGCGCGCCATGCGGGCCCGGCCCGTGAGCGAGTTCGAGGCCCCCGGCCTGTACCGGATGGTCCGCGAGCTCTCCACCCAGGCCCGCCAGCCCATGCCCCGGCTCTACATCTCGCCCACCCAGGCGCCCAACGCCTTCGCCACCGGGCGCAACCCGCGCAACGCGGCCGTGTGCTGCACCGAGGGCATCCTCGCGATCCTCGACGAGCGCGAGCTGCGCGGTGTCATCGGCCACGAGCTCAGCCACGTCTACAACCGGGACATCCTCATCTCCTCGGTCGCCGGAGCGCTCGCCTCCGTGATCATGTTCCTGGTGAACTTCGCCTGGCTGATCCCGGTCGGCCGCTCCAGCGACGACGACGGACCCGGCATCCTCGGCTTCCTGCTGATCATGATCCTGGGCCCGGTCGCCGCCTCGGTCATCCAGCTGGCCATCTCCCGCTCCCGCGAGTACGAGGCCGACGCCTCCGGCGCGCAGCTCACCGGCGACCCGCTCGCCCTCGCCAGCGCCCTGCGCAAACTGGAGGCGGGCACCAGACAGCTGCCCCTGCCGCCCGAGCCGAAGATCGAGACCGCGAGCCACATGATGATCGCGAACCCCTTCCGGCCCGGACAGGGGCTCTCGAAGATGTTCTCCACCCACCCGCCGATGGCCGAACGCATCGCCCGGCTCGAGCAGATGGCAGGTCACCGCCCGTGAAGACGATCCTCAACGTCATATGGCTGATCCTCTGCGGATTCTGGATGTTCCTCGGCTACCTGGCCGCCGGCGTCCTGCTCTGCGTGACGATCATCGGCATCCCCTTCGGACTCGCCGCCTTCCGCATCGGCCTCTACGCCCTGTGGCCCTTCGGCCAGACGGTCGTCGACCGCCGCGACGCGGGCGCGCCCTCGTGCGTCGGGAACGTGCTGTGGCTGGTCCTCGCCGGCTGGTGGCTGGCGCTCGGCCACATCACCACCGGCATCGCGCTCTGCATCACGATCATCGGCATCCCGCTGGGCATCGCGAACTTCAAGATGATCCCGGTCTCGCTGCTGCCCCTGGGCAAGGAGATCGTCCCGACGGACCAGCCGTACGGGACCTACGGGTACCAGCCGCGCTAGCGGGGCCCGGGGGCGCACCTCCCCGGGCGCTGCGCACTTCCCCGAGGCTCTGCCACGCCCCCTCCCCGAGGGGGCCTACGCCCCCGGCGCCGCCGGCCGTCCCCGGCCCACCGCGTACGCCACCACCCCCACCGCGAGCACCCCGGTACCGGCCAGGACGGCGGTCGGCGGCAGGGCGAAGGCCAGCGCCCCGCAGCCGGCGAGGCCCAGCATGGCCAGGGGCCGCTCCCGGCGGCCCAGCGTCCAGGCGGAGGCGTTGGCGATCCCGTAGTAGACCAGCACGCCGAACGACGAGAAGCCGATCGCGCCCCGCACGTCCGCCGTCGCCGCCACCAGGGCCACCACCGCGCCCACCGCGAGCTCCGCGTGGTGCGGCACCCGGTGGCGCGGGTGCACGGCCGCGAGCGTGGCCGGCAGATGACCGTCCCTGGCCATGGCGAGGGTCGTCCTCGACACCCCGAGGATCAGCGAGAGCAGCGAGCCGAGCGCGGCGACCGCCGCGCCGACGCTGACCACCGGCACCAGCCAGCCGGCGTCCGCCGCGCGCGCCGCGTCCGCGAGCGGCGCGGCGGAGGCCGCGAGCCCCTCCGGGCCGAGCACGGCGAGCACGCACACCGCGACGGCCGCGTAGACGGCGAGCGCGATGCCGAGCGCGATCGGCACGGCCCGCGGGACGGTCCGCTCCGGGTCGCGCACCTCCTCGCCGAGGGTCGCGATCCGCGCGTACCCGGCGAACGCGAAGAACAGCAGGCCCGCCGCCTGGAGCACCCCGCCCCTGGGGAGTTCCGCGGCGAGGCCGAGCCGCTCCGCCTGCCCCGCCCCGGCGCTCACCGTGACGACGGCGGCCAGCACGGCGAGGACGACCGCCACGATCACCCGGGTCAGGAGCGCCGACTTCTGCACCCCCCGGTAGTTCACGGCCGTCAGCGCCACGACGGCGGCGACCGCCACCGCGTGCGCGTGCGCCGGCCACACGTACGCCCCGACGGTCAGCGCCATCGCCGCGCACGAGGCCGTCTTGCCGACGACGAACGCCCAGCCCGCCAGATAGCCCCAGAACGGGCCCAGGCGCTCCCGCCCGTACACATAGGTGCCGCCGGAGGCCGGGTAGCGGGCGGCGAGCCGGGCCGACGCCATGGCGTTGCAGTAGGCGACGACGGCGGCCACCCCGAGCGCCGGGAGCATCCCCGTGCCGGCCGCTTCGGCGGCCGGCCCGAGCGCCACGAAGATCCCGGCACCGACCATCGCCCCGAGCCCGACGACGACGGCGTCGAAGACGCCGAGCGTACGGCGCAGTTCAGGTGTCATGCCCCGCACACTAGGGGGTCCGGCAACCGGCCGGGACCGGCGGGCGTCCTCCAGGGCATGAGCATCATCAGCTGGATAGTTCTCGGCCTGCTCGCCGGTGTCATCGCGAAGGTCCTGCTGCCGGGCCGCGACCCCGGCGGCCTGATCGGCACGACGGTCATCGGCATCGTCGGCGCGTTCCTCGGCGGCTGGCTGTCGGCCCGTTTCCTGGACCGCCCGATCAGCGCGGACTTCTACGACGGGGCGACCTGGCTGTCGGCGATCGGCGGCTCTCTGGTGCTGCTGATCGCGTACCGGATTCTTTTCGGCCATTCGCGCGAACGCTAGGCCGTGGGCCGGGCGGGACTTCCCGGGCACGGCCCGGCGCCGGGTCTCACAACCCCGTCTCGCGCAGGGTGATGTTCAGCCGCCCGGCGAGGCCGAGGCCGGGAGCGGCGGTCCCGGCGTACACCTTGGGCACGCCGTGGTACGCGAAGCGGGACGGCCCGCCGAAGACGAAGAGGTCGCCGGAGACCAACTCCACGTCGGTGTACGGCCGGCCGCGGTCCTCGGTGTTCCCGAGCCGGAAGACGCAGGTGTCGCCGAGGCTGAGCGACACCACGGGCGCACCGGACCGCTCCTCCTTGTCCTGGTGCATGCCCATCCGGGCACCGTCCCCGTAGAAGTTGACGAGCGCGGTGTCCGGCGCGAAACCGCCGTGCGCGCCGTACGCCTCGACCAGCGCCTCACGCCCAACGCGACCAGCCACTCGGGCAGTTCGAGGAGGTTCCGCTCGGGGCCGAGGTAGCGGTACGGCTCCCAGCGCCGCCCGAGGCACAGCGAGCGCACCGACATCACGCCGCCGCCCGGCAGCACGGTCGCCTCGTACCGGACCGGGCCGCGCCCGAACTCCCGGCAGGCCGCGACCAGTTCCCGCTGGCGCTCGAACGGCAGCCAGCCCGGCACGTGCACGGCGCCGGGCGCGGGCTCGGTCCGCTCGCGCGGGAAGAGGCCCTCCATCAGCCGGCGAGCGCACCCTCGAGCGGACCCGCGAGCGCGCCTTCGAGACCGAGCAGCCGCTCCTTGCGCTCCAGCCCGGCCGCGTAGCCGCGCAAGGACCCGTCGGCCCCGATCACCCGGTGGCAGGGCCGCACGACGAGCAGCGGGTTGCGGCCGATCGCGGTGCCCACGGCCCGTACCCCGGCGCCGGGGGAGCCGACCCGCCGGGCGATCTCCCCGTACGAGACGGTCGTCCCGTACGGGATCTCCTCCAGGGCCCGCCACACCCGCCGCTGGAACTCGGTCCCGCCCCGCCCGTCGCAGAGGACGTCGAAGCGGTCCCGGCGTCCGGCGAAGTACTCGCCGAGCTGCCGGGCGACCTCCTCGAACGCCCCCGGCTCGTGAACCCAGTCGCCTTGGACGACGGCGCCCCCCTTCTGGCCCTCCAGGGACAGCGACCGCAGCACGACCCGGCCCCCGTCGGCCAGGTGCCCCACGAGGAGCATCGGGCCGAGGGGGCCGTCGACACGGGTGTAGAGAGTGCTCATCGTCGTCATGGGTCCAGTGTGCGAGCCGCCGGACGCGACGGCTGGCGGTTTTCGGACGCGACCCCGAGGTCCTACCGGTAGTTCACGAACTGGATCGCGAAGTCGAGGTCCTTGCCCTTGAGGAGCTGCTGCACGGCCTGCAGGTCGTCCCGGCTCTTCGAGCTGACCCGCAGCTCGTCGCCCTGCACCTGCGCCTTGACGCCCTTGGGACCCTCGTCACGGATGATCTTGGAGACCTTCTTGGCGTTCTCCTGGGAGATGCCCTCCTGGATGGAGGCGAAGAGCTTGTACTCCTTGCCGGACAGCTGCGGCTCGCCCTCCACGTCCAGCGACTTCAGCGAGATCCCCCGCTTGATCAGCTTGGACTGGAAGATGTCGAGGATCGCCTTGACCCGCTCCTCGCCGTTCGCCTGCATGAGGATCTTCTCGCCCGACCAGGAGATCGACGCGTTGGTGCCCTTGAAGTCGTAGCGCTGCGAGATCTCCTTCGCGGCCTGGTTGAGGGCGTTGTCGACCTCCTGCCGCTCGACCTTGGAGACGATGTCGAAACTGGAGTCGGCCATGAGGTGGGGCTCCTTGCTCGGATGCGTTCGGGTACGGCACAAAGCGTAGCCACCCGCGCGGCCGCGAACCGGTGATCAATCCGGTGGCGAAGCACCCCTGGGGATCAGGTATTGTTTACGTCGTTGCCAGGGAGCACCGCCGAAAAGCGGCTCCGAGGCAGCGATCCCATGGCGGTGTGCCCGAGTGGCCAATGGGAGCGGACTGTAAATCCGTCGGCTTAGCCTACCCAGGTTCGAATCCTGGCGCCGCCACGCGATGAAGACGGCCCCTGATCTGCGGAAACGCGATCAGGGGCCGTCTTGTTAATTTTGGACCGGCGCGGCGCACTGTCTCACTGCGTCTCACCCGATCCCACTCTCTACCAGCGTGTGTGGACGGGCCGTGGACGGCCGTCCGCCGGTCAGACCCTCGCGGGGGCGCCGGCGCGGTGCTGGTTCAGTCGGGCCGAGATCTTGGCGTTCGCGGCCTCGTCGCCGCCCTTCAGGAACTTCGCATACACCCGGAAGAGCACCGCGACGGAGTGGCCGGCCCGCTGGGCGACGAGCTGCGGCTCCACGCCGGAGCTGAGCCACGTGGAAACGGCGGCGTGACGAAGGTCATACGGCCGCTTGGCGAGCTTCGATTCCTGTTCGGACGGGCTGAGCGCTTCCTGTCGCGCGTTCGCCCAGACCTCGCCGTACCCGCTCTCCTGCACCATGCCGCCGCGGGCGGTCCGGAACAGCCGGCCGTCCGCGTGGGTGCCGTACAGGGTGACGTGCCACCGGAGCATCGCGACCAGCTCGGGCGGGATCGGCACGTGCCGGACGGTCTTCCGGGTCCGGTGCTTCAGGCCGCGACGGTCGTGGGCCTCGCCGGTGTCCGTCCAGGAGCTCCCGGATCGCGCCCGGCTCTCCCGGAGCCGGACGAGCCCCCACCCGCGCCGGGGCAGGTCGAAGTCCTGAAGCCGGATCCCGACCAGCTCACCGGGCCGGGCGCCGGCGTAGTACAGACACCCGAAGAACGCGGCCAGGTGGCGCCCGCGGTCGCCCTGCCGGCCGACGGCGGCGAGGAGTGCGGCGGCCTGCGCCGGGTCCGGCACGGCCTCGGGGTCGACTTCCTCCTCCACCCGCTCCGGCGCCTTCCACTTGAGGGCGGCCATGGGGTTCTCGCCCAGCAACTCGGCGTCGACCGCGATGCCGAGGGCCTGGTGGAAGATGGCGCGCTTCCGGGCGATGACCGAGCCGGACGACGTCTTCCCGTCCAGCCGCCGGGCGCAGGCGTCCAGGGCCCGGCGGACGAGCATCCGGTCGGAGAGCTGGGAGGTGGGGACAGACTTCCGCTCGACCCACGCGAGGTGCGCCGCCACTTCCTCGGGGGGCTCCTCCTTCCACCGGTTCACGTTGAAAGCCCAGGTGTAGAGCGAGCGGCGGACGGCCCGCTTGTCGCCCATTCCCTTGGTGTCCTTCACCAGGGCGAGTGTCACGGTAGCCATGGCCTCGGCGAGGTTCCGGCGGGTGGAGGCGGGGGAGTGGTCCCACTTCATCTCCACGTAGTTCCTGGCGTGCTGGTACCAGGAGATGTCCTTGGCCTTCTGGACCATCGACTTCGGCAGGCCGCTGTCGACGTCCCACGGCTCGCCCTCGCGGGTCGCCGTGATGAACTGCGCCCGCCGGCTCTCGGCGAGCCCGAGCGTCAGGAAGGACTCGGAGTGCGGCCGCGTGCCGACCTGCCACCGGAGCTGGTACGGCTTGCGGTACGGCCGCTTCCTGATGCTCCAGATCCGTACGGTGTAGCTCCACTCGGTCACGCGGTCTCCAGTTCGTTCAGGAAGGCGTCGAGCACGCTGCGGCGGACGCGCAGGTGCCCGTTGGGCAGGCGCTTCACCTCGGGGCCATAGCCCCGGTTGCGCCAGCGGTAGTAGGTGGCTCGGGTGATGCCGATCTCGGCGAGGACGTCTGTCAGGGGGAGCCACTCGTCGGCGGGCTCACGGCGGCGGGCGGTACGGGCCATCGAGTCCCTCCATGGGTGTGGGAGTCGGAGCGCCGTCGTCGGCGGGGGCGAAGACGGGCAGGGACGGCGAGTCGGAACGGTTCGCGCTGTCCGAGGTGCGGATTCCTGCGTCACCGCGACATCTGCGTCTCCTGTGCTGCTGACCTGGAGGTTCCGGTGACGCAGGGGGTTCCGGCGTGCGTCACCCGTGACACACGCTTCTGTCACCGGTGACGCAGGCGACGCGGCGTGACGCACGCGTCGCTGGCCTGCGTCACGGCCGTCGTTCCAGCTCAGAGATCTTTTTCGGGGTCGGGGTGACGCAGGTGACGCAGGATCTCTTCTCTTAGGAAAAGAGAGGGGAGTGTCTGTTGTTGCGCGTGCCTTCAGGCATGAAGAAGGAGCCGCAGAGCGGCGCGTCCTTTGAGCGGCGGCGCCGCCGCCGAAGAGCAAGAGGAGCACGCCGCGCCGGGCGGGGGTGCTCCTCTTGCTTGTGCGGACGGGCTGTGCGGCCCGGGCCTAGAACATCTCGCTCTGCTCGTCCGGCGCCGGGGTCGCCGGACGGGCCATCTCGATGTACCGGGCGGTGCGGGTCCGGCCCCAGTCGACCAGGACGCCACGGGCGGTGAAGACGGGCTGCAGGCGCTTGAGACGGTCGGAGAGGACCTTGCCGGTGGTGGGCCACCCCTTAGGCAGCGGCCGGAAGTCCTCGCCGGTGTAGAGCTGGGTGAGGCAGTGCAGCCACTCCGCCGACGTCATCCGGACCTCGGTGCCCGGCTCGATGCCGGCGGCGTGCTTGAGCACGGTCTGCGCGAGCAGGTCGCCCTCGATGACGTCGTCGTTGAGGTCGTCCAGGCTGGCCCGGTAGGCGTCCAGCGCACCGAAGCCAGTGGCCGCGTCCAGCTGCGCGCACAGGTGCGCGAAGTCGGCCATCCGCAGGTCGGTGGGGATGTCGGCCTCGGTCGCGCGGACCTTCACGGTCAGGTCGAGCAGGGAGCCGAGGATGACGGGCAGGGCCTCTTCGAACTCCGCCCACAGTTCCGCCTCGGTCCGCCGCACCCGGGGGCGTTCCAGGCGGAGCGGGAGCAGGCGTTCGGCGAGGTCGGGCCGGATGACGCCGACGTCGATACCGGTCAGCAGCAGCGGTCGGCGGTAGCGGGCCCGGACCACGTCGCCGTCGGTGAACAGAGCCCGCTTGACGGTCTCGGCGCCGGTGACGATGCAGCACATGAGGTCGGACAGATCCGGGGCGAGGTGGGAGAGGTTGTCCAGGGCAGTGACCCACCCGGCCGCGACGGCCGCGATCAGGTTCTCCTCGTCCTTCGGCGCCCGTCGCAGGTCGCCGCTCATGCCCTCGATGATCCGCACCAGCATCCGCCCGCCGGTGGACTTGCCCGCGCCCTGCGGGCCGGTGAGGAACGGGGCGGGGACGGGCACGGACGGCCCGAGGCAGCCGATGAGCCAGGCGATGGCCAGGCACTCGGTCTGCGCGTTGGCGAAGTTGCACAGCCGCAGCAGCAGGTCGATGCCCTTGCCGTCGGTGTCCTTCGCGGGCAGGGGCAGCTCCCCGGTGAGCTGGGTGCGCCGCCAGCACACCTCGCGCGGCTCGGGGGTGACGATCTCCCATCCGGTGGGGTGGATGCGGACGGACTTGCCGTCGTTGCGGCCCAGGTCGAGCCACGTGGCTCCGTCGGAGCCGGGGGCGACCCGGATGTGGACGGGCTGCACTTCCTGGGTCATGGCCAGTGCCTCGATCAAGTCCAGAGCCTCCCTGAGTGCGGTGCCGTTGAACACGCCGAGCCCGTCGCGAAACAGGCCGACCATGAGTTCCTGCCGGTGGCTGCCGGCGGTGCCCTGCGAGCGGATCGGCCGGGCGACGGGCTGGCCGTTGCGCTGGGCGTAGACGGTGCCGTCGGCGGTGCGGAAGTACCGGAAGTGGGCCTGCGCGTACTCGGTGATGACCTCGCGGGCCGGAGTCTTCTCGTCCTCGGACATGGCTACAGTCCCAGCGCCGTACGAGCGTTGGACCAGGCGTCCGTGCAGTGCCGCGGGGACTCCCCCTTGGCTTGTGCTGCGGCGAACAGCCGCCCCATGTGCGCCTCGGTCAGGCAGCCGCACCGACCGTGAGCGGACAGCACCGCCAGGAACGTGGCGTACACGGTGTTGTGGACCGCGCTGGTGGCGTCGGTGATGCGCTGCTCGGCCATGGCGATACCGCGCTCCAGGTAGGCGGGCGAGCGGTGCGGGCACTTCCCGCCCCCGGCCGGCGCGGGCACGGTGGTCGGCATCGGCCGGACGGTGGACGGCTTCTTCTCGACCAGGGCCCGGACGGTCGACGGCAGGGCCGCCATGTCGCCGGTACCGGGGCCGAGCCAGCGGGCGTAGGACATGGACGACTTGATGTCCACGCCCGGCCGCACACCGTTGGCGGACTGCATCGCTCCCCGGTAGATCCAGTGCTCGCCCCGAGTCGTGGCGACGGTGCGGGTCGGGGGCAGGGTGCGGCGGGCCCACGAGATCGCGTCCGCGTCGTCCAGGTCGACCACGGTCACGCTGGCGGCGCCGGGGTGGTAGGCGACGGCTCCGGCGCGACGCCAGGCACCCTCCCACGGGCCGGACGACAGCACCGCCGGGTCGGTGGTGGCGGCGGCCCACCCGTGGCACGGACGCGGGCACTGGCAGGGGCCGGGGGTCTTCATGTTCGGCCGGCCGCCGCAGCGGTTGTTCCGGCAGTCGGGGCAGTTGCCGAACGGGCGCTTGTCGGCGCTCAGCGGAAGTACCGGCAGACCGCCGGCGGCGAGGGTGAGCGCGCTGTCTCGCCGGATCAGTGCGGGATGGGTCATGCTGGGTGTCTCCAGTTCTCTGAACAGTGCTGGATGAGGGCGGCCCCGGTTCTTGGTCGGATGGGGGCCGCCCTTGGCGTTGCTAGAACGGCGGCTCGTCGCTGTAGCCGGTGCCCCACGGATCGACGTCCGGCTGACGGCGGCGCGGGCGCCTGGGGAGCGGGAGGAGGACCCACGAGCGGTTCTCGTCCCAGCAGGGGCAGGGGTCCCAGTCGGTACCGGCGTACTCGCCGGTCTCGTAGTCGCCGTAGTCCCGGTTGTGCCCTCCCTCGCCCTGGCAGTCCGGGCAGTCGGGGAGGGGCGTGTCGGTCAGGATCAGCGCGGGGCGGGGCCAGTCGGTGCGGTGGATGCGCAGTCGCATGCGGTGCCTCACAGGTTGGGGATGGCGTCGAGGACGGCGCTGGCGAGGTTGTTGATGGGAGTGGCGGCTCCGGTGGAGGCGAGGAAGAAGCCGAATCCGGCGGCGACGAACGCGGAGCCGTAGCCGAGGGTGTTGGAGCGCAGCAGGAAGAACAGGACGAGTCCGAACAGGGCGACCAGGGAGATGGTCACGGCCATGGCGGTATCTCCTTTGACGGCGGTGTGGGATGGCTGGGAGGCTGCGCGGGCCCCGGGTGCTCGCAAGCTCGGGGACATGGACCGGTGGCTGCGCTGGCGAGCGTTTGCTTCGTGCGAGCCCGCATGTAGTGGGTGGCCGCCGGTCCCACGACGTTCGGTCAGCGGGTGCCGGCGCGGTAGGTGGCGGTGGCGCGGTTGTAGAGCCAGCGGCCGACGCGTATGCGCTTGCCGGTGGCCTGGCAGCGGCGGCAGTCCTTGCCGCGCTTGGGGCGTCCGTTGCGGTCGGTCTTGAGCGCGTGACCGAGGCCGTGGCACTTGCGGCAGGTCCCGAACGGCGACGCCGCGCACTTCGCTACGTAACCAAGGGTGACGGCGAGCAGGCAGGCGATAGTGAGCAGGGCGGGGGTCATGAGGGGCCCTCCCAGGCGGTTTCCAGGGGTTTTCGCAGGTGGGCCGCTATCCGCTAGCAGCCAGGTCAGAGCCGGTTTTGGGTGCTAGCGAAGCCGCTAACGTTAGCGGGGGTTGCTGCTAGCGCTAGCGGCTCCGGACGGTCATCCCGCGTCCCGCTTTCCGTCACGCTGAGCGATCGCATCGGCGATGTGGGCGCGGGTGATGCCCCGGCGGTTGACGACCTTGCCGTCCACCCGGCGGCCGACCTGGACGGTGGAGATGCCGTGCGGCTTGAGTGCCGCGGTGAGCGCGTCGGGCTCCCATCCGTCGTAGACGTCGGGGCGGAGTTCGGCGAGGCGGGCGACGACGGTTTCGGACCACACCTTGGCCTCGGCGGCGGGGACGACGGCGAGGATGTCGGCGAGCAGGTCGTAGGCCGGGCCGGTCACGACTTCCGGTGCCTCGCCCATGGCGTAGCCGGTGAGGAGGCCGGCCTTCTCGCGGGCGGAGCGGGCGCGGGCGCCGATGGCCTCGGCGCCGGGGGCGTCGACGTAGACGGCGGAGACGATCCGGGCGTCGGAGCCTTCGCCGACGAAGTAGTGGATGCCCTTGTCTCCCCAGGCGAACATGGTGGCCCGCACGCCGCGCTTGTAGGCGGAGGTACCGAGGACCATGTCGTTCTCGGTCTGGCCCATGACCTTCAGGCACCAGCGGGCGCCGGCGTTCGCCGAGATGCCGGTCGGGAGGGACTTGGCGTCGGGTCGCTGGGTGGCGAGCAGCAGCACGATCCCGGTGGCCGGGCCGCGCTTGACCAGGTCGGTTGCGATCTCCTCGAACTCCTTGCCGTGCTCGGGGTGCTCGAAGAGCACCTGGCACTCGTCCACGCCGACGACGATCGGGTGCAGCCCGAGCGACCGCTTGTCGGCGAGCTGGGAGGTGACCTTGTTCTCCGGGCAGATGTCCCGGGGCAGGGACCGGATCACGCCGGTGCGGCGGCGCAGCTCCTCGCGCAGCGCGCGGAAGTCGGCCAGCGCGTAGTTGATGGACTCGTCGTCGTCGCCGGCGGCGTGCCGGTGGGAGACGGCGTTGCCGACCGGGTCGAGGTCGCCGGTGCCCTTCATGTCGTACGTGTGCAGCTCGGCCCGCGGGTCGAGCGCGGCGATGAGCAGCAGCAGCCTGAGCAGGAACGTCTTGCCCATGCGGGGGATCGCGCCGATCACCCCGGCGATGTACATCAGGGTGACGTCGACCCACCGTCCTCGCTGGTCGGTGCCGTAGGCGACGGGCTTGAACAGGTCCACGCTGCCCGACTTGGCCAGCGGCCACGTGGGCTTCTTTGCCTTGGTCAGGTCCTGGTCACCCACCCACAGCACCATGTGGCCGGGGTGCTCCTCCGAGGCCGGCTCGGGCCACACGCAGCCCAGCGGACGACGCAGGCCGGACGCCAGACGCTCACGGCGCTCGATGACGTCCGTGACCGTGACGCCGTAGGGCAGGTTGCCCTGCGCGCGCCAGCCGGGGCCGTCGCGGGTGATCGGGGCGGTGAACTCGAACCCGTCCCGGCCCTTGCCCTGCGCCTGGTTGATCGCGGGGATACCGAGGGCGCCGAGCGCGCGGAGCACGATGTCGGAGGTGAGCTTGCTGGCCTTGGGCAGCTCGACCGCGCGGTGGATGACCGGGGCGTCGGCCTTGCGGCCGGCGGCGCCGAGGGCGAGTACGACCGTGCCGACCGAGAGGGCCTGGACCCATCCGGGGGCCAGGACGTAGATGGCGAGCGCGACGGTGAGGCCGACGAACATGGCGAGGGCAGCGACCATCATGCGCAGCTTCACGCGGCTGTCGCGCTGGGCGGACAGCCGCAGGTACTCGGCCGCGTCCTCCCGCCGTACGGCGGCGGCGCGGACCGGTTCGCCCTCGCGGTCGGACACCCAGCGCATCGTGCCGCCGATGAACCGGGCTGTTCCTGCGGGCGACTGCAGCGCGAGCCGGGCGGCGTAGATCGGGGCGCGCAGCGCGTGGTAGCCGACGGTGTGGGTGTAGTGGCGGGCCACCCACGCGGCGGCCGTGCGCAGTTCAGAGGTGGACCGCAGCCAGACCGGAATCACGTCCCGGCGCTTGCCTCCGGCCAGTCGACCCAGGTAGCCCGGCCCGGTCGCCACCGGCGTCGGCAGGTCGACCAACGGCCGCTCGCCCTCCGGCTCGGTCGGGTCGACCACGGTAGTGGTGGGGGTGGTGTCGCGGGCGGCGCGGGCCTTGTCCAGGTCGACCACCGCGGCGCCGGCGTCGGCAGCCATCTCCGCTTCCAGGCGGTTGAACAGTTCGTTGTCGTCCTCGGGGTGCTTCACTGAAGTGCTTCCTCTCTCGACAGGGGAGGGAACAAGGGCCCGGGGCGGTCGGGATGCTTGGCGGCTGTCGGCCGCCCCGGGGCACAGCTACCTGCGGCTGTTCTTGGCGTTCTTCTCGGCGCGCTTGCGGGCGCCGTCGATGATCCGGTCGATCCGGCGCTCCAGGTCGGAGCGGTCGGCGTTCTCACCGGCGAGGGAGCGCTTGCACATGCGGGCGACGTTCAACGCGATCCGGGCGTGCTCTCCGGCGGTGAGCTTGGGGTAGTTAGGGTCCTGCTCGGCGTTCTGCTTGCTGGCCACGATCGGTCCCTCTCTGGGGCCGGGGCTGTCCCGACTCCCCACCCACCCCCGGGCCGTGCCGGGGGCGGACAGGCAGGCGTCAGTCCTGCGGGATGCAGCGGGTCAGGAGTCGACCCTGCGGATCTCGTGGGTGTGGACCAGGACCGGGGCGATCCAGATGCTGATTCGGTCGACGGTCCACCGGTGTTTCGTGAGCGGGCCGGGCGGGACCTCGTCCAGGACGCGGCCGGTCTTGCCGACGGCGCGGGGGACGTCATCGCACGCGACGATCAGGACCTTGTCTCCGGCACGGAACATGTCACTTCCCCTTCCTGCGGGCACGGGTGAGGGTCTTGGCGGCGGCCTTGCCGTCCGGGCCGCCGATCGACTTCACGACGGTGTGGACGCCCCAGGCGAGGACGACGGCGAGGAACGCGAGCAGGGCCAAGTTCGCGGCGATCGCGGTCAGCGCACCGACGAGCAGCGGGCCGAAGTAGACCCCGGCCGCGACGGTGCCGGCGCCGATGCCGGAGCCGAGCGCGATCCTCTGCACCGTGCGGTCCGGCGGCGCCTGGTGGATGTGCTGGAGAACCACCTGCGGTGCCACCTGCTGCTGAAAAGCAGGCAACTGGTCGGCGTAGGTGTAGGTGCCGTCGGGGAGCTGGACGATCCGGGCGGGTTCAGGCAGCGATTCCATGGGTTCTCCTCGGTGAGGTCATGGAGGCGACCGGTCCGGTCGCGGACTGGGCGAGCAGGAGACGAATGGCGGCTTCGGCCTGCTGGGGGACGACGCCGTTGCCGAGGGCTTTGAGCTGCTGGGTGCGGGTCAGGCCTGGCACGGTCGTGACGTGGCCGGTGGCCAGGCCCATGAGCCATTCGACGAAGGCGGGGTTCAGGCGGCGTCGATCGTCAGTTGCCCAGGGGGCACGTCGTCCGGTGACGGCTTCCCAGCGGGCGATGGCAGGGGCGAAACGGCCCCAGCCAGCGTCTGGTTGCCCCGGCCGAACGTCGGGCTCGCCCGCTCCCCGTCCGCTCGCGTCGGTGTCGGTAGGAGGTTCACCACGACCTCGTTGAGCGGCCTGGCGTTCGTCCCGATGAGGTTCGACTCGCCGGACTTCCAGTCCCTCGCCGCTGGTGTCGGCAGGAGCGTGACGGTGTGGCGGCGCAGGTTCATCCCGCCCTGCGCCCCGTGCCCTGCGCCCGTCGCCTCCGAGGCCGTCGGGGTCGGCAGCAACGGCGAGGACGAAGAGACGCTGGCGTTGGTGGGGAGCGCCGACCTCCGATGCGCGTACAAGGCACCACTGCGCATCGAACCCGAGGCGGGCAAGGTCGGCGAGGACGTCGGCAAATCCCAGTCGAAGGTGGTTTGCGACGTTCTCAAAGACTGCGATTCGGGGTCGTAGAACGCGAAGGGCGTTCGCGATGTACGGCCAGATGTGCCGCTCATCGGCGGTTCCTTTCCGCTTGCCGGCGGTGGAGAAGGGCTGGCACGGATACCCGCCGACGATGACGTCGACCGGCTCCACGGCGTGCCAGTCCACGGCGGTGATGTCGCCGAGGTTCGGCACCCGGGGGTGGTGGTGGGCCAGGATGCGAGCCGCCCCGGGGTCGTTGTCCGCGACCCACGCCGGCGACCCGCCCATGACGGCCTGGACGGCCATGTCCAGCCCGCCGTAACCGGTACACACCGACCCGATACGCAGCCCGCTCACGCCGCAGCCCTCTCAGCCTTCAGGGTGTCGCGCAGCCACCGCCCCTTCTCCGGCGACGTGCGCAGCGCCTTGCGGATCCGGTCGGCCGTCAGATGCTCCACCGGCCACGACTCCGTGAACTGCCGCGCCTCAGCCAGCAGCTCACCCTTCGTGCGGCGGGGCTGAGTCGACTTCGCGGCCTCGGGCACCCGCCGGGTCACCCGGCGCGGGGTCGACTGCTCGGCGGCGACCGCACGGACCACGGCCGGACCGGGCGCCACCACATCGGGCGGGGTGGACTCTTCCTGCTCAAACAGGTCGTGGGAGCGGCCGTAGTCAACTGGGACTGGCTCCAGGGCCGGTACGGCCTGCTCAGAGGTAGACCGTTTCATACCGGTCTGGGGCGATTCCTTCGCATTCGGAGGGTGGATCGGTCGAGTGGACCGGTCGACCTTCAGCTCCACCATCATGTCGACCGGTTCACCGGCAGGTCCGGCGGTCGGGGTGATGGCGTACATGGCGGTGAGGGCCGCCTTGGCGCCGGTGGTGAGCTGGGTGCGCTGGACGTCGAGCAGCTTCTCGCCGAGGGCGAGGTCACCCGAACCGACTCGCTTGGCCAGCTTCCAGGACTCCAGTTCCGACTGTCGGCGGACCTTTTCGTCGGGGTGGTTCGCGGCCCGTGCCCGGTGATAGGCGAGGGCCTGGACGACCTCGGCGGCGCGGCGCTCGGCTTCGGCGTCGCGGCCGTCGCGGTAGACCACGATCCGTCGGGCCAGGAACGCGGCGCCCTCGGCGGACGCGGTCATGGCCAGCGGGGTGAGTGCGTAGATGACGATCTCGCCCGCGCCGGTGGCGGCCATGGCCGACATGGCGGACGCGGCGGCGGGAAGAGCCCACAGCCCCGCCCGGATCACGGCCGGGGCGGACTGCCCCAGCAGCGTGAGTCCGAGCAGCACGACCGCGAGCACGGCGGTCGCGCCCTCGCCGGCCGCGACCGCACCGACCGCCGTGCCGGAGCCGTATGCGGCCTTGATGTTGGTGTAGGTGCCGTAGGCGCCGGCGCCGCCGGTGGCGAGCATCGGCACGAACGCGACACCGAGCACCAGCTTCTGTACCCGGCTCAGGGGCTTGCCGGTGGCGTTCACGACTCACCCCCGTCCCGGCGGGCCAGCCAGAGGATCCGTGCCACGGCGATCACACCCGCACCGGCGATCGCTCCGGCGTAGTGGACGTCCCGGCGGCCGACGACCAGCCCCAGGACCTCCACGGCGACGCACAGGGCGAGCAGGCACCAGAAGGTGAGGCGGTTCATGCGGCACCGCCGATCAGGCGGACGTCGAGGGAGGCGAGCAGGCGGACGCGGTCCTCGTCGGGGCCCGACAGCTCCTGCCACTGCCAGTCGCCCTCGGCGTTGTCGGGCTCGTAGCCGAGCAGGGCCAGCGCCTCGATCCGCTCCGCCCGGGTCGGGGCCGAGACCCGCTTGAAGTCGTGGGCGGGCCAGTCGACGGTGGGGTGCTCCTTGACCACCACGTACAGCTCCCACTCACCCGTGAACGGGTTGGCCAGGTGCGCGGTGTACGTCATGCCGCACCGCCCATCGTCACGCCGGCGCGGTTGGTCAGGTTCCGGCGCTCGGCCAGGACCCGGTTGCGGGCCCGGCGGATGCGCCGCTCGTCCAGCACCGTGGCCGGACGGTCCAGCGTCATGATCTGCGCGTCGAGCAGGTCGACCTCCGCCAGGATCAGCGGCATCTCCTGCTCGATCGCGTCCAGCTCCGCGTCCGACGGCTCACCGTCGAACGCCACGGCCGTAACGGCCGCCTGAAGTGCAGCGATGGACTTCATTGGGTCGTGCTCCCTTCTCAGAGGAACGGCCCGAACCGAGGCCCCGGTGTTCCAGCACCGGGGCCTCTCGCCGTTGGAACCATCCGGCTCCCCTCGACCCCGCCCGTACGACCCCGCGAAGGGACCGGACGGGCGGAGGAGGCAACCGGCCACAGCCGAGCGGCTGCGGATGGACTGAGCGCGCGGACCTGTGCCGCGCCGGCCGCCTTGTTGTGTCTAAGGACAGGCGGCGAACCCTCATCACGCTGTTCAGTTTTCAAGCACCGGGCGCTTCCATCGAGCCGACCCGCCTACACGGAGCTCTCCGGGCGTCGAGCGCAGCACCTCGCATCGAGCCCGAAGCTCGATGAGGTACATGTATTACCTGTTCCTCATCATGCGGAGAAGGATTCGCATCGTCAAGTCCCTTGCTTCTTTGGGGCTGCGAGTCCGTCCCGCTCGATGCATTCAGCTTGGCTCGATCACGGCAGACGTTGGACTCCGCGCGTGTACGACTCCAGGACGTCTTCGCTACGGTGAAGTCGTCCCAAGTCGTCCCTGACGGGGGGAGTGCACGGCATGGCCAATGAGCGGCTTCGCGGTGCGATCGTGGCGAGCGGCATGACGCTCGATCAGGTCGCCGAGCAGTTAGGGGTGTCCGCCAAGACGGTGGAGCGCTGGATCAACGATCCCAAGCGTCAGCCGTACCGCCGCTTCAAGTACGCGACGGCATCGCTCCTCCAGCGCGAGGTGTCCTATCTGTGGCCGGAGGAGCAGACGGCGGCGGAGGTGACGGAGGCAGGCAACGCTGAGCTGGTGAGGCTGTATCCGCACCGGTCGGTTGTTCCGAACCGTCTGTGGCCGCAGCTGTATGCCGGAGCAACGCGCCACTTCGACGTGTTGGTCTACTCGGGCTTCTGGCTCACTGAGGACGCCGCCTTCCACCAGGTCGTGAAGGAGAAGTCGTCGGCCGGCGTCCCGGTGCGGTTCATGCTGGGCGACCCCGGTTCCGCCGCGGTCGCCGTGCGCGGAGCGGACGAAGGTATCGGCGGAGCGATGGGCAGCAAGATCCGCAACGCGCTGGTCAACTATGCGCCGTTGTTCGGGCTGCCCGGTGTGGAGTTCCGGCTGCACTCCACCACGCTCTACAACTCGATCTATCGGGCGGATGACGAGATGCTGGCCAACGGCCACCTGTACGGCGTCGGTGCCTACCTGGCGCCGGTCCTGCACCTTCAGCGTGTACCTGGGGGCGAACTGTTCGACGCCTACGCTGAGAGCGTCGAACGGGTCTGGGAGAGCGCCCGACCCATTTCGTCGCCCTTCGACCTGGGAGGTGCGGGCTCATGAGCCGCATTGACTACTTCCGTGACCCGGCGGCCCCCAAGGCGAACTCCGTCGTGCCCTCGGTCACGGCCGTCGTCCGGGAGGCGTCCGGACGACTCCTGTTGATCCACAAGACGGACAACTGTTTGTGGGCTCTTCCCGGCGGTGGCCACGACATCGGCGAGCGGATCGCCGACACGGTCGTCCGCGAGGTGGAGGAGGAAACCGGGATCCGCGTTGAGGTGGACGGCATCGTCGGGCTCTACACGGACCCTGAACACGTGCTCGCGTACGACGACGGTGAGGTGCGGCAGCAGTTCTCCATCTGCTTCAGGGCTCACCCCGTCGGGGGTGATCTCCGCACCAGCAGTGAGTCGAAAGAGGTCCGCTGGGTGGACCCGGCGGACCTCGATGGCCTGGACATTCATCCGTCCATGCGGTTGCGCATCACGCACGGCCTGGACGAGTCCCGCCGGGAGCCCTACATCGGCTGAGCGCCGGCCGTGGCGGCGGCCATGCGACGCTCCACGCGCTCGTTGGCGGCGTAGATCTCCGGCGCTGCCCGCTGAATGAAGCGGCCAACGATCGTGTCCGGCCCGTACCGCTGCACGATCTCGTCCAGCCGTGCCGCCGGCGTCGTGTGCTCGCCGTCCGGCGTCGTGGTCATGTCGGACACGATGAGCGCGTCCACCAGCTCCTGCCGCTCCAGCTCGAACTCAGTCTCCAGCTCCTGTCGAAGCCCGCGCTCCTCGGCCTCCAGGAGTGCACAGGAGTGATGGGCGACGAGCCGTACGACCCGCTCGTCGGCCCCCTCCTGATCGCGCAGGAACCGGGCGCCGTCGAGCGGGTGGAAGCCGGTGGCGGCGATGGAGGGCGAGTAGCCGATGTCGTGCAGGACGGCCGCGGCCTCCAGCAACTCGGCGTCCTGCCCGAGGATCGGCCTCAGGGACCGGGCCCGCTTGGCGACCCCAAGGGAGTGCGCCCAGCGGCGCGGCAACGGCTCGGACAGCAGCGATTCGGAGAGCGAGTACGCCCACTCAGTAAGCCCCATGGGTACCAAGGCTACGGCTGCTCGGGCGAAGCTGGGAGAGCGCGCACGGTTCGCCCTTTGCCGTGTGTGGTGTCGAGCAGGCCGATGCCTTCCAAGTGCGCGAGCGCACGTCGGACCGCCGTGCGCGAGGCCCCGAAGCGCTCACAGAGTTTCGATTCCGAGGGGTAGGTGTCGCCGAGCCCGAGTGAGGACTCAGTGATCAACGCTGCCATGCGTTCAGCTAGCGAGCGACGGTCGTTATTGCTGGGAATCCGCCAACCGACACCTGGGACCGACTCCACGACTTGCTCGGACTCAAGGAGCTTGAGGGCGCGACGGACAGTGTTGCGGGAGACGCTTAGAGAGCGCATGAGGGCTGCTTCGGACGGCAGTCCGTCCGAGATCTCACCGCTGTCAATCTGCTCTCGCAGTGCTTGTGCAACCACGAGGTACGTGCCACGTGGGTTTCGGCCTGACACAAGGGCTCCTCTCTGCAACCTTACTCAAGGCTCGCATAGAGCGGACCGTTGATGTGGCCCTCGCAGTGCCAAGCACTGCGAGGATGGTGTCAGACGGGGCAGCTACGAGCTCACGCGAAGTGCCTGACGGAGAGATAGGGAGGTCAATGGCCCTCCTCTGCCTATGTCTAACTAAAAATTGAGAGCGACGTGAGCCAGAAACTCATCCGTTCCCATTTCATGCGTTGAAGCGCCCATCCTCACGAAGAAGCGCTGGTTGTATGAGAGTGGTTTTCCGGTGGACCGTGGCTTCATGATCCACAGAACCTTTCCGTCACAAATAATCGGACTGAAGCTGTGAGCCAGGTTATTGCGGAAGTCGGAATCCACGGGAGCGGATCGAATCTTGCTTTGCCATTTACGCCACCACGAGTCAACGTCGTAACCCAGGTGGGTAATCTGTTCGCTGGTGCCCACGACTTGTTGGCCGTGAATTTCGATAGGAGATACGTTGAACAGTTCCTTCAATCGATCCGCTGCCGACGGCTTGTCTGCGACACCGATGAGGATGAAACCACTTGCGTCCCTGCTCCAGTTGGCCATGCCTACTGCAGTTTGCATGACTTCGTCGAACAGGTCGACGTTTTCAGTTGGAGGGTTCGACAGTACGCAAAATCCTTGCTTCAGCTCGACTAGCGGGTCCTCGTTCACGGGGCCGGACAGGTAGCTTTCGATCAGCAGGCGCGAGTTGAGTTGCACGGCGGCGCTCTTAGGCTCGGGCTTGAAGAAGGCTCTCCGTAGGCGACGCTTGACTTCCGGGTAGAGCGTCGCCTTTTTGTCCTTCCCCCAGGCGCTACCTCCAGTGGGGATAGAGAGGTCGCGGCCCCAGAAGTTGTCCAAAACTCCGCGGATCGCATCCATCGAACGTGGCTGGAGGCCGTCAATGAAAACGAGTTCGTAAAGCGCGGCGAAAATCGCCTGGAACTGTCGCTGTGTTCCCCTTTCGTAACTCTCCAAGTGGACCATGTGTCGGCCGAGTGAACCGTGGTCGCGCATCACGTCGTCGAGCAGTTCGATGACGGCTACGATACGCTGCTGCAGATTCTCCACTCCAATGGTGTTGATCGCGGCGCCTACTTCCTCCGAAGTGGCCGACGTGATTTTGCGTGGCAGCCCGTAAGCCACGTCACGGTTCTGCCATCCGCTCGTGGGCCAGGGGTCAAGGACGGCGTCTAGTACCAGATCTAGAACCATCTCTTCGTCGCCGGATGAACGAATGTCCTCCGCTCCGATGATGTCGTGTCTGGTCCAGAAGATGCGATCCAGGTCGAGGCCGTATGTTAGATCCCTCCTGGAGATTGAAAGCTTCTCCATCTCGCTGAGTGTGAGCGCTTCGGCAAAAGTTCCATCGCCGCGGATTGTGGCGCTGGTGCGTCGAACGACATCGGCTAGCGGGCCCGTAACACCAGCCTGCCGGATCTCATGCAGGCTGAGGCGTCTTCCGCCGCTGTTGATGCGGCGAAAAACTTCATCAATAGATGAAGTGGCGGCATCGCGGTAGATGGACAGTGGAATCTGGTAGTTCGCAATCGCTAGAGAAGTTTCCCGTGACATGACGGGCTTTTGTTGAGTCAATTCCCTTGCGTGCAGTTTTGCCAGAGTGTCGCCTGTTGTAGCCAGGTCAAAATACTCGCCGCGGTAGGAGTACTTGTTCTCCATGAATGAGAAGAAAGCTTCCAGGCGCTGCAGCCCGTCAATTAGCTCAAAGATCTCAACGCCAGCCCTCTTCCTTTGAGCCAGAAGAATTAGCGGGATGGGAAGCTTATTGATGGCCGAATCAATAAGCTTTTCCTTTTCGTCGCGTGTCCAAACGAGCTTCCGTTGGTATCGGCGGTCGACGATGAGCTTATCTCGGTAGTACTGGTTGTACAGCTGAATAAGGTTCTGCCCCTGCACCGAAAGCTCTGAACTCTGCATGCGTTCACGGTAGCCCAAACCCTCCAGCTTGGCCGTGTGTACGCGGAATCAGCCACCACACAACGCTGCGGAGTCTGCGGCGAGTTGAGGAAACAGTGCCGAAAGTGAACAGAGGGGCTGGAGGCGACATCCCTCTGAGCGCCGCACGCAGGCAGGCTCGATGTGCTCGCGTTACCCCGAGGGCTGGGTCTATCGCCGCTTGGCCCTGCTCAGCGTTCTTGGCCCCGCGGGGCCAAGCCCGGCACGTGGACGAGGTGCGGACGGTCGTGCGTCTATGCGGTGAGCCGGACGCTTAGATGCAGGTCAGTGGGCATCTGCAACGCCAACGCGAGCAGTCTGTAAATCCGTCGGCTTAGCCTACCCAGGTTCGAATCCTGGCGCCGCCACGCGATGCAGAAGGTCCCCGGTGTTCGCACCGGGGACCTTCTCTCGTTTTCGGGCCGCTCCCCGCGGGCTCGGGCCCCGGGCCGTCAGTTGCCCGCGACGTCCCGGACCGCGACCGCCACCGGGGTGGAGCCGGAGATCAGTTCCAGGGTCAGGCCCGCCGTCGCCGGGGTGTCGAGGAGTTCGGCGAGGACCGCGGCCACGTCGTCGCGGGGGACCGGGCCGCGGCCGGTGTGGGCCTCCAGGCGGACCAGGCCCGTGCCGGCGTCGTCGGTGAGCATGCCGGGGCGCAGGATCGTCCAGTCCAGGCCCTCGCGGGCGCGGACGTCGTCGTCCGCGGCGCCCTTGGCGCGCAGGTAGGCGTCGAAGACGGCGTCGCCCTCGTGGCCCGCCTGGGCGCCCATCGAGGAGACGACGAGGAAACGGCGCACGCCCACGCGTTCCGCCGCGTCCGCCAGCAGGGCGCACGCGCCCCGGTCCACGGTCTCCTTGCGGGCCGCGTCGCTGCCCGGGCCCGCGCCGGCCGCGAAGACGGCCGCGTCGGCGCCCTGCAGGATCGCCGCCACCTCCTCCACCGACGCCGACTCCAGGTCCATCAGGGCCGGTTCGGCACCCGCCTCCCGCAGGTCGTCGGCCTGGTCGGGGCTTCGGATGATCCCCACCGGTTCGTGTCCGCCGGCGGCGAGCAGCCGCTCGAGCCGCCGGGCGATCTTTCCGTGTCCTCCAGCGATGACTACGCGCATACTCACGACCGTACGGCCCCGGGCCCCGCCGGGCCTCCCGAGTCCGGCCGTGCCTGCCGGGGCAGATCCAGGGCCGCCGCCGAGTCGCAGTACTCCCGCACCGCGCTGGTCCGGGCCACCACCCGCCCCCGGTGCACCACGATCCGGCTGTACGCCAGGGACAGCACCCCCGCCAGCCGCGTGCCCCGCACCGCGAGCAGCTCCGCCGGGAAGCCCGCCTCCACCCGTACCTCCGCGAGCCCCATCGCCGCCCGCGCCCCCGTGCTCACCGCGCCGTACGCCTCCTGCGGCGCCAGGCCGCCCAGCGACGCCAGCAGATACGCCGCCTCCAGCGGATCGCCGCGCCCCACCGGGTTGGACAGGTCCCGCAGCGCCCCGCCGCCCGCCGCCACCCGTACCCCGGCGGCCCGCAGCAGCCGCACCGGCGCCGCGCCGCGCACCTGGGCGGCCCCGCAGCCGCCCTGCGGCAGACAGACCACGGTCACCCCGGCCGCCGCCAGCCGGTCCGCCGCCCGTCGCGCCTGCTCGGCCGGCAGTCGGCCCAGGCCCGCGCACGGCCCGATGGTCACGCCGGGCCGCAGCCCGCCGGCCATCGCCGCCAGCCGGGCGAGGCGGGCCGGATCGTCACCGTCGAGGTGCAGGTCCACCGGGCAGCCGTGCTCCGCGGCGACCTCCAGGACCGTCTCCACGTAGCCCGTCGGGTCCGGGTCCAGGTCCGGACAGCCGCCGACCACCCCGGCGCCCATCTTCACCGCGTCCCGCAGCATCGCCAGCCCGTCGGCCCCGGCCGCGCCGGTGAGCAGCCGGGGCGCCGCCACGGCCGTCAGGTCGGCGAGGCCGCGCAGCGAGCGCCGGGCCTGCAGGACGGCCTCCAAGGGCCCGAGGCCGTGCACGTCGCCGATCCGCACCTGGGCGCGCAGCGCGGTCGCGCCGTGCCCGAGCTGGAGCAGGGCGGCCTCGGTGGCCCGGCGCTGGACCTCTTCGGCGGCGTACGAGACGGGGCCGGCGGAGTCGGCGGTGAGCGCGGTGTCGGCGTGCGCGTGGGGCTCGGCCGGGGCGGGCAGCAGCAGATAGCCGGTGAGGTCGACGCGGGCTCCGACGGCGGTCAGGCTGCCCGCGGTGCCGACGGCCTCGATCCGGCCGCCGCCGAGGCGCACGTCGACCGTGCGGCCGTCGGTGAGCAGCGCGTTCGAGAGCAGCAGGGACGTGGCCTCGGCGGCGGCCGCGGGCCGGTCGTCGGGCGGCGGCTGGGGCTGCTTGCTGTCGGCTGACATCGGGCTCCTCACGGGCTCGCCAAGATCACGATCACGCAGCGTGGGCCCGAGCCTAGGGGCGGCCCCGGCCGCCTTCGAGGAGGAGGGCAATAGTCGTACTGATGAGGGCACGAGTGGCCTAGGAGGGGGTGGGGACGCGTGCGCGCGGGTACCCGCGGAAACGGATTTGGGTGATGGGCGGAGGACCGTGTAATGTCTTCCTCGCTCGCCCCAATAGCTCAGTCGGCAGAGCGTCTCCATGGTAAGGAGAAGGTCTACGGTTCGATTCCGTATTGGGGCTCTGGTGAGAAGGACCCGCCTTCGGGCGGGATCCGGATCATCAAAGCGGTGTAGCTCAGTCGGTAGAGCAAGCGGCTCATAATCGCTGTGTCACCGGTTCAAGTCCGGTCACCGCTACCCTCAGTAGCCGATTGTGGGGTCGGTCCTACGATCGGCTACTCTTTTCTGCGTTCATCCGTCCACCCGTCCGTCAAGGAGCACTCACGTGGCTGCCACCGACGTCCGCCCGAAGATCACGCTGGCCTGCGTGGAGTGCAAGGAGCGGAACTACATCACCAAGAAGAACCGGCGTAACAACCCGGACCGTCTTGAGATGAAGAAGCACTGCCCTCGCTGCAACTCGCACACCGCGCACCGCGAGACGCGCTAAACAGGCTCGTACACGAGGCCGTCCCCAGCCGGGGGCGGCCTCGCGTCGTTTCCCGGCAACGCAACGCATTCGCGTTTCCACGCACCACATCCAGCAGGACCAGCAGGAGGTATCGAGTCCATGGCGCTCGACCAGTCCTTCGTGGGCCGGACCTATCCGCCCACCGCGCCCTACGAGGTCGGCCGCGAGAAGATCCGCGAATTCGCCGAGGCGATCGGTGACGCGAATCCCGCGTACACCGACCAGGAGGCCGCCAAGGCGCTCGGCCACCCCGACGTCGTCGCCCCGCCGACCTTCGTCTTCGCGATCACCTTCAAGGCCGCGGGCCAGGTCGTCGAGGACCCCCAGCTGGGCCTGGACTACAGCCGCGTGGTCCACGGCGACCAGAAGTTCGCCTACACCCGCCCCGTGCGGGCCGGCGACCGCCTCTCGGTGACCAGCACCATCGAGGCCATCAAGTCCCTCGCCGGCAACGACATCCTGGACATCCGCGGCGAGGTCCACGACGAGACCGGCGAGCACGTCGTGACCGCCTGGACCAAGCTCGTGTCCCGCGCCCCCGAGGAGGTCTGACCGTGACCGCGAAGATCGCCTACGACGAGGTCGAGGTCGGCACCGAGCTGCCCGCGCAGACCTTCCCCGTGACCCGCGCCACCCTCGTCCGGTACGCGGGCGCCTCCGGTGACTTCAACCCGATCCACTGGAACGAGAAGTTCGCCCGCGAGGTCGGCCTGCCCGACGTCATCGCCCACGGCATGTTCACCATGGCCGAGGCGATCCGGGTCGTGACGGACTGGGCCGGCGACCCGGCCGCCGTCGTCGAGTACGGCGTCCGCTTCACCAAGCCGGTCGTCGTCCCGAACGACGACCAGGGCGCCGTGATCGAGGTCTCCGCGAAGGTGGCGGCCAAGCTCGACGACCGCCGGGTGCGCGTGGACCTCACGGCGTCCAGCGCCGGGCAGAAGGTCCTCGGCATGAGCCGGGCCGTGGTCGAGCTCGCCTGACGGCCAGGTGTTCTTCCTGGGAGACGGTTCGTCTCCCAGGAAGGACGGCCCCGTACTCTTGAGCCCGTGCAGCTCCTCCACGACGCCCCCCTCGCCCCCCTGACCACCTTCCGGCTCGGCGGACCCGCCACCCGGCTCGTCACCGCCACCACGGACGACGAGGTGGTCGCCGCGGTCCGCGAGGCCGACGCCTCCGGGACTCCGCTGCTCGTCATCGGCGGCGGTTCCAACCTGGTCATCGGCGACAAGGGTTTCGACGGCACCGCCCTGCACATCGCCACCCGCGGCTTCGCCCTCGACGGGAACCGCCTGGAGCTCGCCGCCGGCGAGGTGTGGACGGACGCCGTCGCACGGACCGTCGAGGCCGGGCTCGCCGGGATCGAGTGCCTGGCCGGCATCCCCGGCTCGGCCGGTGCGACCCCCATCCAGAACGTCGGCGCCTACGGGCAGGACGTCTCCGCCACCATCACCGAGGTCGTCGCCTACGACCGCCGGGCCGAGGAGACCGTCGTCCTCACCAACGCCGAGTGCGCCTTCTCCTACCGCCACAGCCGCTTCAAGCAGGACCCCGACCGCTATGTGGTCCTCCGGGTCCGTTTCGAGCTGGAGGACGCCGACGGGCTGTCCGCCCCCCTCGCGTACCCGGAGACGGCCCGCGCCCTCGGCGTCGAGGCGGGCGACCGCGTGCCGCTCGCACAGGCCCGGGAGACCGTCCTCGCGCTGCGCGCCGGCAAGGGCATGGTCCTCGACCCGGAGGACCACGACACGTGGTCGGCGGGGTCGTTCTTCACCAACCCGATCCTGACGGCCGGGCAGTACGCCGCGTTCCTCGCGCGGGTGGCCGACCGGCTCGGCCCCGAGGTCACCCCGCCCGCCTACCCGACGGGCGAGGACGGCTCGGTCAAGACCTCCGCCGCCTGGCTGATCGACAAGGCCGGCTTCGTGAAGGGCTACGGTTCCGGGCCCGCCCGGATCTCCACCAAGCACACCCTCGCGCTCACCAACCGCGGCGAGGCCACCACCGAGGACCTGCTGGCGCTCGCCCGCGAGGTCGTCGCCGGTGTCGAGGACGCCTTCGGGATCACCCTCGTCAACGAGCCCGTGATGGTAGGCGTCGGCCTCTGACGTCAGGCCCCTCTCGTCCTCATCGCGCCGTCGGTGAAGCCCTCAGCCGTGCGACCGCATCGGCGTTGAGGCGCCGGAAGTCCGCGGCCTCCCTGGCATGGAGCTCGGTCCAGTGCCGGGTGGCCTGCTCGTACAGGCTTCGGTGGGTCTTCGACCGGCCCACTTGGCGGTCGCACTCGGCCGCGGCGACGGCGAGCGGGACGGCCCGCTCCCGGGGCAGGGTGCCCGCCCGGGCGCGGGCTTCGTCCGGGGTGGCGAAGGCGTGGCCCCGGGCGCGGACGCAGCTGCTCCAGCGGGCCGTGGCCTCCTTGTACGCGGGGCTCCTGCCGACCTCCTCGTCCACGGGCCGGAAGCGGGCGTGCACGAAGGTGTCGGCGCGGGCCCACGCCGCGTAGTCGCCGAACAGTGCGGTGCGGGCCTCCGCGAAACACCCGGCCGTGGGGTGCTCCATGGTGCCGACGCCAGGGACCGCGACCTTGATCCTCTGCTGCTCCGGCGGCCCCATCAGGGCCTTCTCCCAGGCGGCGCGCCGCTGGGGGGACAGCCCCGTGAGGTACGTCCGCTCCTGGAGCTCGGCGGGGGAGTCGGGTGGCGCGGGGGTGCCGGGGGCCGGGCCGAAGCCCTCACGCCGGGCGCGGGACACGTCGTCCAGCGTCAGCTCCCGCTGCTGCGCGACGGCCTCGGCCCGGAGCTCGTCGACGTCGGCGGAGTCGTAGAAGAAGGCGAAGCCCTGGCGGGCCATGCACTCCCGTACCAGGGCGCGCTCGGCGTCCGCGAGCAGCGCCCTGGTCTCGGCGGGCAGATCGAGGTCGCCGGGCCGCGTGGACACCGGAACGGGGGCGGGGGCGGGGGCCGGCGGGGAGGAGCAGGCGGCGGCCGTGAGGAGGAGGGCGGCGGCGAGGAGCCGGAGCAGGGCTCGGGCTGGGGCACTGCGCGTCATGGAGGGCCTTCCGGTACCCGGTGCGGACGTACGGGCGCGGTACGGGTCGCACACGACCCGTACCGCCCGCGGCGGACAGGGCGTCTCTCAGCAGGCGGACACCTTGCTGAGGGAGGCCAGCTGCTTCGCCGGGTTGTGCTGGTACCAGAGGGTGCCGGGGCGGGAGCAGGCGTAGACGGAGCCGCTGGTCCGGTTGGGCTGGTGGTGGAGCTTCATGGCGGCCGACGACATGCGGTTGAAGGAGGAGTTGTCGTTCTTGTACACGGCCCCCGGCACCAGGTCGGAGTGCCAGCTGAACTTCTCCCAGACCCCTTCGTGGTTGGCGCGCGTCCACACGCAGTAGTTGCCGGACGGGCAGTCGTGCGGGCCCGCCTGGGCGGGGGCGGCGGCGAGGACGCCGCCGACGAGGAGCACGCCCACGGCGGACGCCACGGACACCATCTTCTTGATCACGGGATTCACCTCGGTCGTCGGAGGTACGGAAACGCCCGGCGTCAGAGCGTCGGGCGAGGCCCATGGTGTGGTCCGGTGCGTCCGTGGCGGCAATGCGCGCGGACCGTCCCGGACAGACCTGCGTGCTTCCGTGCTGGTCGGGGGTTGTCCGGGACGCTGTCCCACACGACCGCCGGCCCGAGAGGGCGGAGAGAGGGGGCTCAGTAGGCGACGCCCACGCCCTGCTTCACCGTCGCCGGGTCGTCGATCATCGCCAGCATCGCGTGGGCCACGTCGGCACGCGCGAGGGAGCGGCCGCGCGGCGGGTTTCCGCCGACCACGCGCCGGTATCGGCCGGTGACCGGCCTGTCCGTGAGCTTGGGCGGGCGTACGGACGTCCAGTCGGTCGCGCTCGCGGCGAGATCGGCCTCCATCGCGCGCAGGTCGGCGTAGATGTCCTTCAGGACGGAGTTGACGATCGCGAGCACGGCCTTGTCGGCCACGCCCTGGCCGTCGGGGACGGGACCCACGGGTGCGGCGCTGACCACGAGGAGCCGGCGGGTCCCCGATCCCTCCATGGCGCGCAGGACCGACCGGGTCAGCCGGGTGGCGATGCCCGCGTCGGCGCGGCTGCGCGCGCCCAGGCCGGAGAGGACCGCGTGCCGGTCCGCCACCGCCTCGCGCAGCGCCTCCGGGTCGGACAGATCCGAGCGGAAGACGTCGAGCCGGGCGCCGGTGACGGTGAACCGGGCCGGATCGCGGACCACGGCGGTCACCTCGTGGCCCGCGTCCAGGGCCTGACGGACGATCTCCTGGCCGATGCCGCCGGTGGCACCGAAGACGGTGAGCTTCATGTCGAACTCTCCAGAGTGGGCGAGGTCAGCGGGTGAGTGAGTACTCACTCACCTCTAGAGTGGGTGGGCACTCACCCACCCGTCAAGCCGTTCCCCTCCCGGAGTCCTTGTGGAGCAGAAGCCGACCCGCACCCGGATCCTCGACGCCGCCCGCGACCTCATGCGCACCGCCGGCCTGGCCCGCACCACCACCAAGGAGATCGCCAAGGCCGCCGGCTGCTCGGAGGCGGCGCTCTACAAACACTTCACCAGCAAGGAGGAGCTGTTCGTCACCGTCCTCAAGGAACGGCTGCCCAAGCTGGGCGACCTCCTCGGCACTCTCGCCGTCGACCCCCAGGGACGGGGCGTCGAGGAGAACCTCGCCGAGATCGCCCGCCGGGCCGCGCTCTTCTACGAGCAGACCTTCCCGATGGCCGCCTCGCTCTACGCCGAACCCCAGCTAAAGGCCCGCCACGACGAGGCCATGCGTGAACTCGGCGTCGGCCCCCACAAACCCATCGAGGGCCTCGCCGACTACCTCCGCGCCGAGCAGGCCCACGGCAGGATCAGCCCCGCCGCCGACCCGCACGCCGCCGCCTCGCTCCTCCTCGGGGCCTGCGCCCAGCGTGCCTTCGCCTACGAGACGACCCCGGACCGCCGGCCGCCGCAGGACGTCGACGACTTCGCCCGCTCGCTCGCCCGCACCCTCATGCGCGGGATCGGCTAGCCGCTTCCCCGCTCCCGCCCACCGGGGCCGCCAGCCAGTCGTCGATCCCGGCGAGGAGCTTGCGCCGTACGTCCTCCGGGGCCGCCGAGCCCCGCACGGACTGCCGGGCCAGCTCCGCGAGCTCCGCGTCCGTGAAGCCGTGGTGCTCGCGGGCGATCTCGTACTGCGCCGCCAGCCGGGAGCCGAAGAGCAGCGGGTCGTCCGCGCCGAGCGCCATCGGGACCCCTGCCTCGAAGAGCGTCCGCAGCGGCACGTCCTGCGGCTTCTCGTACACCCCGAGCGCCACGTTGGACGCAGGGCACACCTCGCACGTCACGCCGCGCTCCGCGAGCCTGCGCAGCAGCCGCGGGTCCTCGGCCGCCCGCACCCCGTGCCCCACCCGGGCCGCCCGCAGGTCGTCCAGGCAGTCCCGGACCGAGGAGGGCCCGGTCAGCTCGCCGCCGTGCGGGGCCGCCAGCAGACCGCCGTCCCGGGCGATGGCGAAGGCCCGGTCGAAGTCGCGGGCCATGCCCCGCCGCTCGTCGTTGGAGAGCCCGAAGCCGACCACGCCCCGGTCCGCGTAGCGCACCGCCAGCCGGGCCAGGGTGCGCGCCTCCAGGGGGTGCTTCATCCGGTTCGCCGCGACCAGCACGCGCATGCCGAGCCCGGTCTCGCGGGAGGCGGAGTCCACCGCGTCGAGGATGATCTCCAGGGCGGGGATCAGACCGCCGAGCAGCGGCGCGTACGAGGTCGGGTCGACCTGGATCTCCAGCCAGCCGGAGCCGTCCCTGACGTCCTCCTGGGCCGCCTCGCGCACCAGCCGCCTGATGTCCGCGGGCTCGCGCAGGCAGGAGCGGGCGATGTCGTAGAGCCGCTGGAAGCGGAACCAGCCGCGTTCGTCCGTGGCCCGCAGCTTCGGCGGCGTGCCGCCCTTGAGCGCGTCGGGGAGGTGCACCCCGTACTTGTCGGCCAGTTCCAGCAGGGTCGAGGGCCGCATCGAGCCGGTGAAGTGCAGGTGCAGATGGGCCTTGGGGAGGGCGGCGAGGTCTCGGTGAACGTGCTCCATCGGCCGATACTGCCGCACTCGAATGGACGAGAACAGTCCGTTTCCCCGATCGGGACCTTGCCCGAACGCGAGAACGGGCCCCCGGTTCCGGAGAACCAGGAGCCCGCCACTTCCGAAAATCCGGAGGTGCTAGTCGCGCGCCTCGGCCAGCAGCTTCTGGATCCGGGACACGCCCTCCACCAGGTCCTCGTCGCCCAGCGCGTACGAGAGGCGGAGGTAGCCCGGGGTGCCGAAGGCCTCGCCCGGGACGACCGCGACCTCGGCCTCGTCCAGGATCAGCGCGGCCAGCTCCACCGAGTCCTGCGGACGCTTGCCGCGGATCTCCTTGCCCAGCAGCCCCTTCACCGACGGGTACGCGTAGAAGGCGCCCTCCGGCGTCGGGCAGTACACGCCCTCGATCTCGTTGAGCATCCGCACGATCGTCTGGCGGCGGCGGTCGAAGGCGGTGCGCATCTCGGCGACCGCGTCCAGGTTCCCGGACACGGCGGCGAGCGCGGCGACCTGCGCCACGTTGCTCACGTTGGAGGTGGCGTGCGACTGCAGGTTGGTTGCGGCCTTGACGACGTCCTTCGGGCCGATGATCCAGCCCACCCGCCAGCCCGTCATCGCGTACGTCTTGGCGACACCGTTGACCACGATGCACTTGTCGCGCAGCTCGGGCACGAGCGCCGGCAGCGAGGTGAACGTCGCGTCGCCGTAGACCAGGTGCTCGTAGATCTCGTCGGTGAGCACCCACAGGCCGTGCTCGACGGCCCAGCGGCCGATCGCCTCGGCGTCGGCCTGGCTGTAGACGGCGCCGGTCGGGTTCGACGGGGACACGAAGAGGACGACCTTGGTCCGCTCCGTGCGCGCCGCCTCCAGCTGCTCCACCGACACCCGGTAGCCGGTCGTCTCGTCGGCCACGACCTCCACCGGGACACCGCCGGCGAGACGGATCGACTCGGGGTACGTGGTCCAGTACGGGGCCGGGACGATGACCTCGTCGCCCGGGTCGAGGATCGCGGCGAACGCCTCGTAGATGGCCTGCTTGCCGCCGTTGGTGACCAGGATCTGGGAGGCGTCGACCTCGTAGCCGGAGTCGCGCAGCGTCTTGGCGGCGATGGCGGACTTGAGCTCGGGCAGGCCGCCGGCCGGCGTGTAGCGGTGGTACTTCGGGTTCTTGCAGGCCTCCACGGCCGCCTCGACGATGTAGTCCGGCGTCGGGAAGTCGGGCTCACCCGCGCCGAAACCGATGACCGGGCGCCCGGCGGCCTTGAGTGCCTTGGCCTTGGCGTCGACGGCGAGGGTGGCGGACTCGGAGATCGCACCGATCCGGGCGGAGACCCGGCGCTCGGTGGGAGGGGTAGCAGCGCTCATGCGGCCCATCGTCCCAGACCCCAAACCGCCCCGGCACACAGGTTTCACGGACCGGACAGGAACGGTCATTCACGGTCGCGGGCAGGTCCGGCGGCAGGTCGGACCCGTTTCTGTTCGACGTGAGGGCCCATGACCACGTACACTCACTGCTCGTTGGCCCGCACCGACCACATCTCCTGATGCGGTAGGTTGGGGAACCACAAAGGGTCGTAGCTCAATTGGTAGAGCACCGGTCTCCAAAACCGGCGGTTGGGGGTTCAAGTCCCTCCGGCCCTGCTACACACACCGCCAGGTTGTGTGCGCATGTACGTACTTCATTGCACCGCCGTGCGGCTCCACCCCGGGCGCGGCACGGCCACGACCCGGAATCAGGTGAGAGATCGTGACGGACGCCGTAGGCTCCATCGACATGCCTGATGCCGAAGACGCCACTCCGGAGTCCAAGAAGAAGGCCCGGAAGGGCGGCAAGCGCGGCAAGAAGGGCCCCCTCGGCCGTCTCGCGCTCTTCTACCGCCAGGTCGTCGCGGAACTCCGCAAGGTCGTCTGGCCGACGCGAGGCCAGCTGACGACGTACACCACCGTGGTGATTGTCTTCGTTGTCATCATGATCGGCCTCGTGACCGTGATTGACTATGGCTTCCAGGAAGCAGTCAAGTACGTCTTCGGCTGACTTTTTGTTCCACCCCATCTGTATCGCAGGAAGAAGCAGCCACCGTGTCTGACGCGAACCTGAACGACGCCTTCGAGTCCGAGTCCGTCGAGGACGAGCTCGACATCGTCGAGGCGGCCGACGAGGACCAGGACGAGGCTGCGGACGTCGAGGCCGGGATCGAGGCCGACGAGGTCGAGGTCGAGGACGCCGAGGACGACGGCACCGAGACCGCTGACGTCGAGGCCGCCGAGGAAGAGGCCGAGGAGGCCGTGTCGGCCGAGGCCGGCGACGCCGAGGAGAGCGACGAGACCGAGGACGCGGAGGAGGCCGCCGAGCCCGCCGCGCCGGTCGACCCCGTCGCCGCGCTCCGCGAGGAGCTGCGTGGCCTGCCCGGCGAGTGGTACGTGATCCACACCTACGCGGGCTACGAGAAGCGCGTGAAGGCCAACCTGGAGCAGCGTGCCGTCTCGCTGAACGTCGAGGACTTCATCTACCAGGCCGAGGTCCCCGAGGAAGAGATCGTCCAGATCAAGAACGGCGAGCGCAAGAACGTCCGGCAGAACAAGCTGCCCGGTTACGTGCTCGTCCGCATGGACCTGACGAACGAGTCCTGGGGCGTCGTCCGCAACACGCCCGGCGTCACCGGCTTCGTGGGCAACGCCTACGACCCGTACCCGCTGACCCTGGACGAGATCGTCAAGATGCTCGCCCCGGAGGCCGAGGAGAAGGCCGCCCGCGAGGCCGCAGAGGCCGAGGGCAAGCCGGCTCCGGCCCGCAAGGTCGAGGTCCAGGTCCTGGACTTCGAGGTCGGCGACTCGGTCACCGTCACCGACGGCCCCTTCGCCACCCTCCAGGCCACGATCAACGAGATCAACGCCGACTCGAAGAAGGTCAAGGGCCTCGTCGAGATCTTCGGTCGCGAGACCCCGGTCGAGCTCAGCTTCGACCAGATCCAGAAGAACTGACACACCAGGTTTCCGGACAGGTCAGAGGGGCTGCGACAGCCCCTCTGACCTGCTCGGTTTTTGGCCGCGCAGCTATACCCGTTATCGTTGTGCGGTATGCCTCCATCCGGATGACCGGATGGACCGGCTGAAAACTCTCACTAGGACCCGGAGAGAGCTATGCCTCCCAAGAAGAAGAAGGTCACGGGGCTTATCAAGCTCCAGATCAACGCCGGTGCGGCCAACCCGGCCCCGCCGGTCGGCCCCGCGCTCGGCCAGCACGGCGTCAACATCATGGAGTTCTGCAAGGCCTACAACGCCGCGACCGAGTCGCAGCGTGGCATGGTCGTGCCGGTGGAGATCACGGTCTACGAGGACCGTTCCTTCACCTTCATCACCAAGACCCCCCCGGCCGCCAAGCTGATCCTCAAGGCCGCGGGTGTGGACAAGGGCTCCGGCGAGCCGCACAAGACCAAGGTCGCGAAGCTCACGAGCGCCCAGGTCCGCGAGATCGCGTCGGTCAAGCTGCCCGACCTGAACGCCAACGACCTGGACGCCGCCGAGAAGATCATCGCCGGCACCGCCCGTTCCATGGGCATCACGGTCGAGGGCTGATCACCCCCGTAGTCCTTCAGTGGCAGGACCACGCGCTGGTCCGTACCACGACTCCACACCTGAACACACAGGAGCAGAAGTGAAGCGCAGCAAGTCCCTCCGGGCTGCCGACGCCAAGATCGACCGGGAGAAGCTCTACGCCCCGCTCGAGGCCGTGCGTCTGGCCAAGGAGACCTCCACCACCAAGTTCGACGGCACCGTCGAGGTGGCCTTCCGTCTGGGCGTCGACCCGCGCAAGGCCGACCAGATGGTCCGTGGCACCGTGAACCTTCCGCACGGCACCGGTAAGACCGCCCGGGTCCTGGTCTTCGCGACCGGTGACCGTGCCGAGGCCGCGATCGCCGCGGGCGCCGACATCGTCGGCTCCGACGAGCTCATCGACGAGATCTCCAAGGGCAACCGCCTGAACGAGTTCGACGCCGTGGTGGCCACCCCGGACCTCATGGGCAAGGTCGGCCGCCTCGGCCGCGTCCTCGGCCCGCGTGGTCTCATGCCGAACCCGAAGACCGGCACCGTCACCCCCGATGTCGCCAAGGCTGTCAACGACATCAAGGGCGGCAAGATCGAGTTCCGCGTCGACAAGCACTCGAACCTGCACTTCATCATCGGCAAGGTCTCCTTCGACGAGACCAAGCTGGTGGAGAACTACGGCGCCGCGCTGGAGGAGATCCTCCGTCTGAAGCCGTCCGCCGCCAAGGGTCGCTACATCAAGAAGGCCGCCATCGCCACCACGATGGGCCCCGGCATTCCGGTCGACCCGAACCGCACCCGCAACCTCCTCGTCGAGGAGGACCCGGCCGCGGTCTGAGCCCCCTGAAGGCTCAGGAGCCCCTCGCGGCTCCAGCGTCCTGAAACCGCCCCCCACGCCTCCCGAGGCGTGGGGGGCGGTTCATTTCCCGGCGCGGCTGTCGGTGCCCCGGGGTACCGTGCTCCCGGGCATTCGAACGGAAGAGCGCAAGGGGTGGGATTCATGAGCATGTCCGCATGGAAGCGCGCGGGCGTGGCGCTGACGGCGACCGCCGTCGTCACGGGCGTGGCCGGCTGCCAGGACGGTGGCGACGCCAAGAAGGCGGCGGAGGCACCGGCGAAGGCGGTGACGATGGGCCTCGGTGAGGTGACGAAGGCGCTCACGGCCGCGTTCCAGAAGACGTCCGAGGCCAAGTCCGCCAAGGTGACCATGACCATGAGCATGCGGGGCGTCGGCGCCCAGTCCGGCACGGCCACGCTCACCGGTGTCCAGGGCTGGGACCCCGCGGCGATGGACATCACCATGAGGGGTTCTCTGCTGGGCGCGGGTGACCCGGACGCCCCGGACCAGACGCGCATGATCATGCTCGACGGCGTGATGTACATGGACGTGGGGGCCGAGCGCGCTGCCGAGACGGACGGCAAGCGGTGGATGAAGCTCGACCTCGAGGCCGCCGCACAGGAGTCCGGGGACACGGCACTGCAGAAGCAGATGACCGGTGGCCTGGACAACATGAACCAGGACCCGGCCCAGCAGCTCGCCCTGCTCCTGGAGTCCCCGGATCTGAAGCACGTCGGCGCCGAGAAGGTCAACGGCATGGAGACCGACCACTACAAGGGCACGCTCAGCGTCGAGCAGATGCTCAAGGCCAACAAGTCGTCGAAGCTCCTCACCAAGGAGCAGCACGACTCGCTCGTCGCCGGCGTGAAGAAGGCCGGTCTCAAGGGCTACGACACCGAGGTCTGGGTGACCGAAGAGGGCTATCCGGCGCGGATGGTCGTCGGCATGTCCATGGCCCAGGGCACCGTGCACATGCGGGCCGACTACAGCGACTACGGCGCCCGAGCCGCCGTCCAGGCGCCCCCGGCCGAGGACACCTTCGACCTGTTCGCGCTGTTGAGGGAGGCCGGCCAGGAGCCCGGACAGGGCTGATTTGCTCCTGGACGCCACCGTCGCGTACGCTTCCACAGAAGCCAAAGACCGCTGGTCGTCGCTGTGCCCGTGAGGGTGCGGAGGCCGAAGGATTCGCTGAGAGATGCGAGCGACCCGCGCAGGTGACAGTGGATGAGTTCCCGGATCGTTCTCGATGCGGTCGAGCTGAGCCCCGTGCGCCTGCGCCCGGGGCGTTTTGTTTTGTTCAGTCCCTTCCGCGCGGTCCCATCACCCGGAAGGAGGCCGACGCTTATGGCAAGGCCCGACAAGGCTGCCTCGGTGGCCGAGCTGGAGGACCAGTTCCGCAGCTCGAACGCCGCTGTGCTGACCGAGTACCGGGGTCTCACCGTTGCGCAGCTCAAGACGCTGCGTCGTTCGCTCGGTGAGAACGCCCAGTACGCCGTGGTGAAGAACACGCTGACCAAGATTGCGGCCAACCAGGCCGGGATCACCGCGCTGGACGACCAGTTCACTGGTCCGACCGCGGTCGCCTTCGTCACCGGTGACCCGGTGGAGTCGGCGAAGGCGCTGCGTGACTTCGCCAAGGAGAACCCGAACCTCATCATCAAGGGCGGTGTCCTTGAGGGTAAGGCGCTCTCCGCCGATGAGATCAAGAAGCTTGCGGACCTCGAGTCCCGCGAGGTTCTGCTCAGCAAGCTGGCCGGCGCGTTCAAGGGCAAGCAGTCCCAGGCTGCCTCGCTCTTCCAGGCGCTGCCGTCGAAGCTCGTCCGCACCGTGGACGCGCTCCGTGCCAAGCAGGCCGAGCAGGGCGGTGCCGAGTAATTCGGCTCGCGCAATGATCCGAGCCGCCGCCTAGCCGGCGGAGCGGGTCACAGCGGGCCGACAGTACGCCCGCCTCACATGTACATCCGGCACCTGCCGATTTAGTGGAAGGATCGCCCATCATGGCGAAGCTCTCTCAGGAAGACCTGCTCGCGCAGTTCGAGGAGATGACCCTCATCGAGCTCTCCGAGTTCGTGAAGGCGTTCGAGGAGAAGTTCGACGTCACCGCCGCCGCGGCCGTCGCCGTTGCCGCCCCGGGTGCCGCTGGTGGCGCCGGTGGCGCCGAGGCCGTCGAGGAGAAGGACGAGTTCGACGTCATCCTCACCGGCGCCGGCGACAAGAAGATCCAGGTCATCAAGGTCGTGCGTGAGCTGACCTCCCTGGGTCTGAAGGAGGCCAAGGACCTCGTCGACGGCACCCCGAAGCCGGTCCTCGAGAAGGTCAACAAGGAAGCCGCTGACAAGGCCAAGGAGGCCCTCGAGGGCGCCGGCGCCTCCGTCGAGGTCAAGTAAGACCTCGTCGCGTCTCGCGACTCCTGCTGAGCGTGCTGTAACGCTCTGAGCCTGAAGGGCGATCATCCATCTGGGTGGTCGCCCTTCGGCGTTCCCGGGACCCGCGTGGCGGCGGTCGTCCGGGCCCGGGGAAGCGGAGTATGGTGATCTTCGCCGTGCGCCGCGCAGAGGCAGGGGCCTTGACGAACCGCACGCAGCGCGCAATTCTCAGGACGCGTCGTCACAACGATCCGTTTCCGAGGCATGGATCGACGACCGAACGGGCAGTATCGAGGTGCGCCGCACGGCGCGACGTAGCGCGGAGTTGAGAACAACGAGGGTCGCGAATTGCTCGCCCTGGACATCAGTGGGCCAAGTGGCTACACTGACCCTTTGCGCTGCCTGTTAGCTGCCCCCTGCCCGTCACCAGGGGCATCCCCTCGCATCAGCATCCTGGGCCTACCGCCCCTGACCTGGCTTTATCGCCATTTCAGGGCCGTCCGCCCAGGGGGCTCCGCTAGGGACCGGTACGCGCGTAGTGAGTCCGAGCCCTCGGAAGGACCCCCTCTTGGCCGCCTCGCGCAACGCCTCGACCAATACGAACAACGGCGCCAGCACCGCCCCGCTGCGCATCTCCTTTGCAAAGATCAAGGAGCCCCTCGAGGTTCCGAACCTCCTCGCGCTCCAGACCGAGAGCTTCGACTGGCTGCTCGGCAACGCCGCGTGGAAGGCTCGCGTCGAGGCCGCCCTTGAGTCGGGACAGGACGTCCCCACGAAGTCCGGCCTGGAGGAGATCTTCGAGGAGATCTCCCCGATCGAGGACTTCTCCGGGTCGATGTCGCTGACCTTCCGCGACCACCGCTTCGAGCCGCCGAAGAACTCCATCGAGGAGTGCAAGGACCGTGACTTCACGTACGGTGCCCCGCTCTTCGTCACCGCCGAGTTCACCAACAACGAGACCGGCGAGATCAAGTCCCAGACGGTCTTCATGGGCGACTTCCCGCTCATGACCAACAAGGGCACCTTCGTCATCAACGGCACCGAGCGTGTCGTCGTGTCGCAGCTGGTCCGTTCCCCTGGTGTCTACTTCGACTCCTCCATCGACAAGACGTCCGACAAGGACATCTTCTCCGCCAAGATCATCCCGTCCCGGGGTGCCTGGCTGGAGATGGAGATCGACAAGCGCGACATGGTCGGCGTCCGCATCGACCGCAAGCGCAAGCAGTCCGTCACCGTCCTCCTGAAGGCGCTCGGCTGGACCACCGAGCAGATCCTGCAGGAGTTCGGCGAGTACGAGTCCATGCGCGCCACCCTGGAGAAGGACCACACCCAGGGCCAGGACGACGCGCTGCTCGACATCTACCGCAAGCTCCGTCCGGGCGAGCCGCCGACGCGCGAGGCCGCCCAGACGCTGCTCGAGAACCTGTACTTCAACCCCAAGCGCTACGACCTCGCGAAGGTCGGCCGCTACAAGGTCAACAAGAAGCTCGGGGCCGACGAGCCGCTGGACGCGGGTGTCCTCACCACCGACGACATCATCGCGACCATCAAGTACCTGGTGAAGCTGCACGCCGGCGAGACCGAGACGGTCGGCGAGAACGGCAACACGATCGTCGTCGAGACCGACGACATCGACCACTTCGGCAACCGCCGCCTGCGCAACGTCGGCGAGCTGATCCAGAACCAGGTCCGCACCGGCCTCGCGCGCATGGAGCGCGTCGTCCGCGAGCGCATGACCACCCAGGACGTCGAGGCGATCACGCCGCAGACCCTGATCAACATCCGGCCGGTCGTCGCCTCCATCAAGGAGTTCTTCGGCACCAGCCAGCTGTCCCAGTTCATGGACCAGAACAACCCGCTGTCGGGTCTGACGCACAAGCGTCGTCTGTCCGCGCTGGGTCCCGGTGGTCTGTCCCGTGAGCGGGCCGGCTTCGAGGTCCGAGACGTGCACCCGTCCCACTACGGACGCATGTGCCCGATCGAGACCCCCGAAGGCCCGAACATCGGTCTGATCGGTTCGCTCGCCTCGTACGGCCGCGTCAACGCGTTCGGCTTCGTCGAGACGCCGTACCGCAAGGTCGTCGACGGCCAGGTCACCGACGAGGTCGACTACCTGACCGCCGACGAGGAGGACCGCTTCGTCATCGCGCAGGCCAACGCCGCGCTCAACGACGACCTGCAGTTCACCGAGGCCCGCGTCCTGGTCCGCCGCCGTGGCGGCGAGGTCGACTACGTCTCCCCGTCCGACGTGGACTACATGGACGTCTCGCCGCGCCAGATGGTGTCGGTCGCGACCGCCATGATCCCGTTCCTCGAGCACGACGACGCCAACCGTGCCCTCATGGGCGCGAACATGATGCGTCAGGCCGTCCCGCTGATTAAGTCGGAGGCCCCGCTCGTCGGCACCGGCATGGAGTACCGCTGCGCCACCGACGCCGGCGACGTGCTCAAGGCCGAGAAGGACGGTGTGATCCAGGAGCTGTCCGCGGACTACATCACCGTGGCCAACGACGACGGCACCTACATCACGTACCGCCTGGCCAAGTTCTCCCGCTCGAACCAGGGCACCTCGGTCAACCAGAAGGTCGTCGTCTCCGAGGGCGACCGCGTGATCGAGGGCCAGGTCCTCGCCGACGGCCCCGCCACCGAGAACGGTGAGATGGCGCTCGGCAAGAACCTGCTCGTCGCGTTCATGCCGTGGGAGGGTCACAACTACGAGGACGCGATCATCCTGTCGCAGCGCCTCGTCCAGGACGACGTCCTCTCCTCGATCCACATCGAGGAGCACGAGGTCGACGCCCGTGACACCAAGCTCGGCCCCGAGGAGATCACCCGGGACATCCCGAACGTCTCCGAGGAGGTCCTCGCCGACCTCGACGAGCGCGGCATCATCCGCATCGGTGCCGAGGTCGTCGCCGGCGACATCCTGGTCGGCAAGGTCACGCCCAAGGGTGAGACCGAGCTGACCCCGGAGGAGCGCCTGCTCCGCGCGATCTTCGGTGAGAAGGCCCGTGAGGTCCGTGACACCTCGCTGAAGGTCCCGCACGGCGAGACCGGCAAGGTCATCGGCGTCCGCGTCTTCGACCGCGAGGAGGGCGACGAGCTTCCCCCGGGCGTGAACCAGCTGGTCCGCGTCTACGTCGCCCAGAAGCGCAAGATCACCGACGGTGACAAGCTCGCCGGCCGTCACGGCAACAAGGGTGTCATCTCCAAGATCCTCCCGATCGAGGACATGCCGTTCCTCGAGGACGGCACCCCGGTCGACATCATCCTCAACCCGCTCGGCGTCCCGTCCCGAATGAACCCGGGACAGGTCCTGGAGATCCACCTCGGCTGGCTCGCCAGCCGCGGCTGGGACGTCTCCGGCCTCGCCGACGAGTGGGCGCAGCGCCTCCAGGCGATCGGCGCCGACAAGGTGGAGCCCGGCACCAACGTCGCCACCCCGGTCTTCGACGGTGCGCGTGAGGACGAGCTCGCGGGTCTGCTCCAGCACACCATCCCGAACCGCGACGGCGAGCGCATGGTGCTCCCCTCCGGCAAGGCGCGCCTGTTCGACGGCCGCTCCGGCGAGCCGTTCCCGGACCCGATCTCGGTCGGGTACATGTACATCCTCAAGCTCCACCACCTGGTCGACGACAAGCTGCACGCCCGTTCGACCGGCCCGTACTCGATGATCACCCAGCAGCCGCTGGGTGGTAAGGCCCAGTTCGGTGGTCAGCGCTTCGGTGAGATGGAGGTGTGGGCGCTGGAGGCATACGGCGCCGCGTACGCCCTCCAGGAGCTGCTGACGATCAAGTCCGACGACGTGACCGGCCGCGTGAAGGTCTACGAGGCCATCGTCAAGGGCGAGAACATCCCTGAGCCCGGCATCCCCGAGTCCTTCAAGGTGCTCATCAAGGAGATGCAGTCCCTGTGCCTCAACGTGGAGGTGCTGTCCTCGGACGGCATGTCCATCGAGATGCGCGACACCGACGAGGACGTCTTCCGCGCAGCGGAGGAGCTCGGTATCGACCTGTCCCGGCGCGAGCCGAGCAGCGTCGAAGAGGTCTGACGGGAGTCCGGTACGGGGGCTCAGCAATGAGCCCCCGGCCGGCCCCAGGACCCCCGTATCAGACCCACAGCCTTACAACCCTGAGAGGGATTGACGCATAGTGCTCGACGTCAACTTCTTCGACGAGCTCCGGATCGGTCTGGCCACCGCTGACGACATCCGTCAGTGGAGCCACGGCGAGGTCAAGAAGCCGGAGACCATCAACTACCGCACGCTCAAGCCCGAGAAGGACGGACTCTTCTGCGAGAAGATCTTCGGTCCGACCCGGGACTGGGAGTGCTACTGCGGCAAGTACAAGCGCGTCCGCTTCAAGGGCATCATCTGTGAGCGGTGTGGCGTCGAGGTCACCCGCGCCAAGGTGCGCCGTGAGCGGATGGGCCACATCGAGCTGGCCGCTCCCGTCACCCACATCTGGTACTTCAAGGGCGTTCCGTCGCGTCTTGGCTACCTGCTCGACCTCGCCCCGAAGGACCTGGAGAAGGTCATCTACTTCGCGGCGTACATGATCACGTACGTCGACGACGAGCGCCGTACGCGTGACCTGCCGTCGCTGGAGGCCCACGTCTCCGTCGAGCGCCAGCAGATCGAGAACCGCCGCGACGCCGACCTCGAGGCCCGTGCCAAGAAGCTCGAGACCGACCTGGCCGAGCTGGAGGCCGAGGGCGCCAAGGCCGACGTGCGCCGCAAGGTGCGCGAGGGCGCCGAGCGCGAGATGAAGCAGCTGCGCGACCGCGCGCAGCGCGAGATCGACCGCCTCGACGAGGTCTGGACCCGCTTCAAGAACCTCAAGGTCCAGGACCTGGAGGGCGACGAGCTCCTCTACCGCGAGCTGCGTGACCGCTTCGGCACGTACTTCGACGGCTCGATGGGCGCCGCGGCGCTGCAGAAGCGCCTGGAGTCCTTCGACCTGGAGGAGGAGGCGGAGAAGCTCCGCGAGATCATCCGCACCGGCAAGGGCCAGAAGAAGACCCGTGCGCTCAAGCGCCTCAAGGTCGTCTCCGCGTTCCTGCAGACCGCGAACAGCCCCAAGGGCATGGTTCTCGACTGCGTGCCGGTCATCCCGCCGGACCTGCGTCCGATGGTGCAGCTCGACGGTGGCCGTTTCGCGACCTCCGACCTGAACGACCTGTACCGCCGCGTCATCAACCGCAACAACCGTCTGAAGCGTCTGCTCGACCTCGGTGCCCCCGAGATCATCGTGAACAACGAGAAGCGGATGCTCCAGGAGGCGGTCGACGCCCTCTTCGACAACGGCCGTCGCGGCCGCCCGGTCACGGGCCCCGGCAACCGTCCGTTGAAGTCCCTCAGCGACATGCTCAAGGGCAAGCAGGGTCGATTCCGCCAGAACCTGCTCGGCAAGCGCGTGGACTACTCCGCGCGTTCCGTCATCGTCGTCGGCCCGCAGCTCAAGCTGCACCAGTGCGGTCTGCCGAAGGCCATGGCGCTCGAGCTCTTCAAGCCGTTCGTGATGAAGCGCCTGGTCGACCTGAACCACGCGCAGAACATCAAGTCGGCCAAGCGGATGGTCGAGCGCGGCCGCACGGTCGTGTACGACGTCCTCGAAGAGGTCATCGCCGAGCACCCGGTTCTGCTGAACCGTGCTCCCACGCTGCACCGCCTCGGCATCCAGGCCTTCGAGCCCCAGCTGGTCGAGGGCAAGGCCATCCAGATCCACCCGCTCGTCTGCACCGCGTTCAACGCGGACTTCGACGGTGACCAGATGGCCGTCCACCTGCCGCTCTCCGCGGAGGCGCAGGCCGAGGCCCGCATCCTGATGCTGTCCTCGAACAACATCCTCAAGCCCGCCGACGGCCGTCCGGTGACGATGCCGACCCAGGACATGGTCCTCGGTCTGTTCTTCCTCACCACCGACGGCGAGCTGCGGGACGTCAAGGGCGAGGGCCGCGCGTTCGGCTCCACGGCCGAGGCGATCATGGCGTTCGACGCCGGCGAGCTGTCGCTGCAGTCGCAGATCGACATCCGCTTCCCGATCGGCACCGTTCCGCCGCGCGGCTGGGTTCCCCCGGTCGCCGAGGAGGGCGAGCCGGAGTGGCAGCAGGGTGACTCGTTCCGCCTGCGGACGACCCTGGGCCGCGCGCTCTTCAACGAGCTGCTGCCCGAGGACTACCCGTTCGTCGACTACTCCGTCGGCAAGAAGCAGCTCTCCGAGATCGTCAACGACCTCGCCGAGCGCTACCCCAAGGTCATCGTGGCGGCGACGCTCGACAACCTGAAGGCGGCGGGCTTCTACTGGGCGACCCGTTCCGGTGTCACCGTGGCCATCTCCGACGTCGTCGTCCCCGAGGCGAAGAAGGCGATCGTCGCCGGCTACGAGGCTCAGGACGAGAAGGTCCAGAAGCAGTACGAGCGCGGTCTGATCACCAAGGAAGAGCGCACTCAGGAGCTCATCGCGATCTGGACCAAGGCGACCAACGAGGTCGCCGAGGCCATGAACGAGAACTTCCCCAAGACGAACCCCATCTTCATGATGGTTGACTCGGGTGCCCGAGGAAACATGATGCAGATGCGGCAGATCGCCGGTATGCGTGGTCTGGTGTCGAACGCCAAGAACGAGACGATCCCGCGTCCGATCAAGGCGTCCTTCCGCGAGGGCCTGTCCGTGCTCGAGTACTTCATCTCGACCCACGGTGCCCGTAAGGGTCTCGCCGACACCGCCCTGCGTACCGCCGACTCGGGTTACCTGACCCGTCGTCTGGTGGACGTCTCGCAGGACGTGATCATCCGCGAGGAGGACTGTGGCACCGACCGCGGCCTCAAGCTGAAGATCGCCGTCAAGGACGAGGCCGGCGTGCTGCGCAAGGCCGAGGACGTCGAGACCAGCGTGTACGCGCGCTGCCTCGCCGAGGACGTCGTCGTCGACGGCAAGGTGCTGGCCCCGGCCGGCGTCGACCTCGGTGACGTGCTCATCGACCAGCTGGTCACCGCGGGCGTCGAGGAGGTCAAGACCCGCTCGGTCCTGACCTGTGAGTCCGCCGTCGGCACCTGCGCCATGTGCTACGGCCGCTCGCTGGCCACCGGCAAGCTGGTCGACATCGGTGAGGCGGTCGGCATCATCGCCGCCCAGTCCATCGGTGAGCCCGGTACCCAGCTGACGATGCGTACCTTCCACACCGGTGGTGTGGCCGGTGACGACATCACCCAGGGTCTGCCCCGTGTCGTCGAGCTCTTCGAGGCCCGGCAGCCGAAGGGTGTCGCCCCGATCTCGGAGGCGGCCGGCCGCGTCCGCATCGAGGAGACCGAGAAGACCAAGAAGATCGTCGTCACCCCGGACGACGGCAGCGACGAGACCGCTTACCCGATCTCGAAGCGCGCCCGTCTGCTGGTGGGCGAGGGCGACCACGTCGAGGTGGGCCAGAAGCTCACCGTGGGTGCCACCAACCCGCACGACGTGCTGCGCATCCTCGGCCAGCGTGCGGTCCAGGTCCACCTGGTCGGCGAAGTCCAGAAGGTCTACAACTCGCAGGGCGTGTCGATCCACGACAAGCACATCGAGATCATCATCCGGCAGATGCTGCGCCGCGTGACGATCATCGAGTCCGGCGACGCGGAGCTGCTGCCGGGCGAGCTCGTGGAGCGCTCGCGCTTCGAGCAGGAGAACCGTCGTGTGGTCCAGGAAGGCGGCCACCCGGCCTCCGGCCGTCCGCAGCTGATGGGTATCACCAAGGCCTCGCTCGCCACCGAGTCGTGGCTGTCGGCGGCGTCCTTCCAGGAGACGACCAGGGTCCTGACCGACGCGGCGATCAACGCCAAGTCGGACTCCCTGATCGGCCTCAAGGAGAACGTCATCATCGGTAAGCTCATCCCGGCCGGTACGGGTCTGTCCCGCTACCGCAACATCCGGGTCGAGCCGACCGAGGAGGCCAAGGCCGCGATGTACTCGGCCGTCGGCTACGACGACATCGACTACTCGCCGTTCGGCACCGGCTCCGGCCAGGCCGTCCCGCTGGAGGACTACGACTACGGTCCGTACAACCAGTAGGCAGTAGCGCGGTAAAAGCGAAGAAGGGCGGCACCCCGCGAGGGGTGCCGCCCTTCGGCGCGTCCGGGGCTGCTAGCGGCCGGCCAGCTCCCACAGGGCGAGGCCGAGGCCGGCGGTGGCCGTCAGCGCGGCGACCGAGGCGATCGGCCAGCGCGCCCGTTCCAGGGCGTCGAGCCGGGCCTCGTGGTCGGCGAGCTGCTTGTCGGTCTGGTCGCTGCGCTGGACGAGCAGCGCGAGGGAGCCGTCGACGCGGGCGAAGCCGGCCTCCAGGGTGCCGCGCAGCCGCTCCAGTTCGAGGGCGACGGCGACCGGGTCGTTCGGGTCAGGCTCGGCCATCGGCCCCATCCTCCGGGGTGGTGCGCAGCCAGGACGGCAGCAGGGCCTGGAAGGCCGGGACGGCCATCACCCGGGTGAGGGCGCCGGCGACGGCGATTGCCCCGGCGACCCAGGGGAGGGTGGCGGGGATCCCGGAGGCGTCGACGAGCGCCGGCAGCACGACGGCGATGCCGACGGCGGTCTGCACGATCGTGCGGATCGTGCGCTTGGCGGCTTCGGACATGGGTGGTTCTCCTTGCGTGGGGGAGCTGGTGCGAAGGCGATGGGGGGCAGGGGCCGCCGCACGCGCGGGGCGGGCTACTGCACGTACGGGACCTTCAGCGCGTTCCAGGAGGTGCGGCCCGGCCAGCCGTCGGCGTCGGAGCCGGCGAAGCCGAGCTTGCGCTGCCAGGCGGCGTACGACTGCCGGTCCGCCTCGGACCAGCGCGGGCTCGGGCCGACCTTGTAGCGGCCGCAGCCCTCGGCGACCAGCCGGCGGCCCATCGCGGTGACGACGGGGGAGCTCGGGGTGGTCTTGAAGAAGGCGGTCCCGGGGAACGGCTGGTAGCGCGGGGCGGCCGGCTTGGCGGGGGCGGTCGGCTTGGCCGCCGGGGCCTTGCCGAGCCGCTTCTGGACCCGGTCGCGCATGCCGGGCATGCCGACGCCGCGCGGGTCGCTCTTCCAGTCGGACCACTCCGCGTGGCCGATGACGGACCGGGCGCCCCAGCCGTGGGCCCGGCACAGCGCCGCCGACACCCGCTCGATGGCGTCGAGCTGGGCGGCGGGCCACGGGTCGCTGCCGTTGCCGAGGTTGATGCACTCGAAGCCGTAGAAGCGGGAATTGCCGTCGACGGCTCCGCGGCTGCCCTGGTGCTCGCGCGGGACGGGCGGGCGGACCCCGTACGTCTCGCTGATCACGGCCTGGAGGACGGACGGGTCGCCGCCGCCCGCGTGGTTGGCGCGACCGCTGCCGACGAGGTGGACGGTGCCGTCCTTGGCGATGACGCCGTGGCACAGCGGGCCGGGCAGGCCCTCGTAGCCGTTGTAGCAGAGCTCGACGGTGTGCGCGGTGCCGCTGGAGACGGTGTGGTGGATCATCACGCCGACCACGGGCCCCCAGGGGCCGGCCTGGTTGCGGTGGTGGGTGCGCCATCCGTCGTGCTCGACGACGGTGACGCCTTCGGCGCGGAGCGCGGCCACGAGCCGGTCCGCGGAGAGGGGGGCTGCCATCTGTGTCCTCCGGGGCAGGGATCCCGGGCGTTCCCGGGCATGAGAAAACCCCGGCCGGTCGGTCGGCTCGGGGCGGGCGTGGGGGTGGGCGCGGTGGTGGCGCGCTGGTTACGGGGCGGGGGTCTCCGGGGCCGGCTCGGGGTGTGGCTGGGGCGCCGGGGCCCAGGTCGCGCAGAGCGCCGCGTAGGCGGCGCGGCGTGCCTCGAAGTCGGCGAGGGCGGCGGCGACGGCCCGCTCGACGGCGGTCGGCTCCGGCACGGCGGGAACGCCGTTCTGCGCGGGCACGAGGACCACGCCCTGGCCGCGCAGGACGGCGTCGCCGTCGCCCTTCTCGCCGAATTCGGCGGTGACGTACACCGAGGGGTACTGCCCGGTGACCGGGTCGCGGTCCAGTGCGTAGCCGTGGCTGTCGTCGTAGACACGGACACTGAGGGTGTGGCCGTTCTGGGTGACGGTGGTCCGCCCCGCGTAGTCGATGGCCACGCCCCAGGGCTGGGTGGGGTCGATGTTCATGGTGTGCTCCTCGTACGGCTCGGACGGCCGGATCAGGTCTGGGTGCCGTACATCAGCACGGGCTGGGCGTAGACGGTGCCGCCGTTGGCCAGGGCCTGGATCTGGATCTCCATGGTCTGGCCGAACCGGCTCTTCATGTCGCCGGGCAGCAGACCGGTGTAGTCGTACGTCGAGCCGGCGGTGACGGTGGGACCGAACGGCTGATTGTCGACCAGCACCCGGACCTGGCCGGTGGTGGTGCCTGAGGACACGGCCGTGTGCAGGGACAGGCGTAGCTTCGGCTGCCAGATCGGGTTGTAGGACAGCGCGATGGTCGTGAAGGAGGCGCTGGTGGTGGACGGCCAGCGGCTCTTGTCGACGGTCTGGGGCGGGAGCAGCTGGAGCCAGGGCCGGGCGAGGCCGCCGGTCATGATGTCGTCGGCGAAGATCTCGTGGCCGTAGCCGTCGAAGATCCGGAACAGCGGCCGGTTGATGACGACGCCGCCGTTCTGTGCCGGCGGGCGGATCTCGCTGACGGCCGGTCGGGTGTTGACGGCCGTCGACAGGGCCTTCAGCCGGCGTTCCATCTTGTTGAGCCGGTCGATGATGTCCTCGGGCAGCTGGGGCATCAGGTCTCCTCAAGGTAGAGCTCGGCGGTGTCGGGGCGGCCGCGCTCCGGGGGAGTGACCTTGACACCGATGACGCGGTAGCGGGTGTCCAGGCCTTCGGAGTACCACTCGTCGCGGATCCGAATGCGGGCGAAGCGGCCGAGGAGGGCGGGCGGGACGATCCCGCCCAGGTGAATGCTGATCGCGGGAATCACCACGGTGCCCCGGGCCTCGTCGAGCGTGCGCTTGGCGAGGGATTCGAGCGTGAGGGTGTCGGTGACCTCGTTGTGGTCCGAGGAGAGGTCGATCAGCGGCCAGCCGTCCGCGAGCAGGTCGCTGGCGACCTGCTGCGTCTTGGGGAAGATCGGCCGGGATTCCGTACCCGCGTTGGCGTTGGTGGACGCACCGCGGGCCAGTGCGGTGGTGCCGCCGCGGGTCGCGTCGTACGGGAAGGAATACGACAGGATGGTGCCGGGCCGGTCGAAGACCAGGTCCGTCGCACCGTTGACGATCTTGGGAGAGCCGAGCCGGAGCTGCCGGATCCGTCGGCCGTCGACCGGGTCGCGGTAGACCAGGATCTGGTACTCGAAGCCGTTCTCCATCGCCGCGAGCTGGTCGAGCGCGTCGCTGTAGACCGTCTCGTCGCCCATGCGCCAGGAGGCCGTCCGCAGGACGCCGGACTCCTCCTGGCCGAGGCTGATCCCGAGGCGGCGGGGCTCCCTGGGCTCCTCCGGAGGCTCCCCGGTCTGCGGCGTGGGCGGAGGCGTCGGGTCCTCCTGGAGGTCGAGTTCCTCCCACAGCCTGCGAGCGATCGCCAGCTGGTCGGTCGGGGTCGTGAAGGAGATCCTGTCAGTGCGGATCCGGCGCCGGCTCGCGTACGAGTCGAAGGTGGCGGCCTGGATGCCGAGGGTCAGCACCCCGCGGCCGCTGGACTGCAGGGTGGTGGTCCAGATGATGCCGCCCCACCACAGGTCCCCGCCGCGCTCCAGGTAGACCGCGGTGCGGCCCTCGCGGACCTTCTTCACCCGGTCGGCGATCTCCTTGTCGGGGATGGGGATGGTCCCGGAGAGCGAGCCGGGCTTGCCGATGTAGTCGTCGAAGGAGACGTCCCGCAGGGGCAGGATGTCGAGTGTCTGGTCGGTGATCAGATCGCAGAAGATCGCCCGGTAGGGCGTGTCGAGACTCATGCGGCGGACCTCACGGAAGGATGTAGGTGGCGCTGACACGGATGTGGCGGCCGGGGACGAGGGCCCCCGGGTAGTCCCAGGTGCGCAGGGTGATCTGGCCGGAGGCGGTGACGTTCGCCCCGCCGCTGCCGAAGCCGTCGCAGGCCGGGGCCTCGACGCTGAGGGCCGGGCGCCAGCCCGCGGGCAGGGTGCACAGCGGCTCGTCGCCCAGGTTGCCGGCGCTGTCCACGTCGACCCGGGAGGTGCGGGTGACGGTGACGGTCATGGTGCACAGACCGGCCTTGTTCCGGCGGGCCTCGAAGGCCACCACGGTCCAGTTGGCGAGGGCGGTGGCACCGGACGTGGTGCTCTCCACCTCCACGGGCGGCTGGTAGTTCACCCAGGTGGTGCCGTTCCAGCGCTGCAGGACTCCGGCGTTCTCGCGGAACTGACCGGTGTAACTGCCGTTGGTGAGCGCGCCGCTGGGGGCGATCCCGCCGATGTCCTTGGGATAGGGAACCCAGGCGCTCCCGTCCCAGCGCTGGAGCTGGCGCGCGTTGTTGTTGTCCTGGTACTGGCCCGGGTACGAGCCCTGCACGCTGGCGTTGTTGTAGACCGGCAGGATGCCGCCGATGCCGACGGTCGTGGTGCGCAGGTCGGTGAGCGAGCTCGCCCACGGGATGCCACCGGTGCCCGCGGAGGCTCCGGCAGGCACCAGGACCCGGAACAGCGGGAGCGAGGTGGCTGGTGTCTGCGGAGGCTCCGGCGCGGCCTTCGGCTGCCCCTGGATGATCTCGACCGTGGCCTCGCTGAGCGTCTGTCCGTCCCACTCGGCGTCGTACACGCGCAGGACGACCAGGTCGATCCGCGGGTTCAGGGGGTCGCCGTCACCGAAGGTGAGGGGCATGTCCGCGTCGAGGCTCACGGGATAGGCGCCCTGCCCGGTCGGGCCCTGGACGACGGCACGGCCGTAGGACAGGTTCGCGGTCATCGGGCCGCTGGAGGTCAGCGAGAAACCGCTCACCCGGTAGATGCCGTTCGGCGAGCCGGGAAGGATGCCGGACCGGGAGGCGACCGGGTCGGCCGGGGTGGTGGCACCGAGGGCGGTGAGCCGGGTGGCGACCCGGGTCTGTCCGTTGGGCTGCAGCCAGCCGCTGCGCAAGGGCATGGTGTCTCCTCTCAGAGGGGGTGGGCCGCGGTCAGAACTGCGGGTCGACGCGGATGAAGGTGTTGTCGAACGCCGCCTTGACGCCGGCGGTGTTGCTGACGACCCGGAAGTAGGCGGTGAGCGTGTAGCTCGCGCCCGCGGTCAGGCCGGACAGCCGGCGCGTGGAGGAGGCGGAGATCAGGTTGTCGCTCGCACAGACCGCCGCCCACTCGTCGTTGGGCTCCTGGATCGAGGTGGTGCCCTGCGTGAGCTTGAGCGCCATGTACGAGTACAGGTCCGCGCGCGCCCGCATCCGGGCTCCGAAGGTGACGATGACGTTCCTCGACGACGGGGCGGTGAAGGTGAGGGACAGTCCCTTCGCGGGGCCCTGGTTGAGCAGGTGGGTGTACGTGCTCGATGCGGTGTCGCCGTAGTCCGAGCTGTCCGTGAAATACGGCCCGGGGTGGATGACCGGCTTCCACGCCGCGCCGTCCCAGCGCTGGAGCAGGCCGCCCTCCGAGTCCCGGTACTGACCGACGTAGCTGCCGGGGACGTTGCCGACGCTGGTCGGGACGATGCCGCCGAGCGCCGCCGGGTAGGACACCCACGCACCGCCGTCCCACCGCTGCAGGGCGCCGCCGGCGTCCTGGTACTGACCCGGGTACCCGCCGGGCAGGACGGGGCCCTCCACGGGAAGGATGCCGCCGATCGCGACGACCGGGGTGCGCAGGTCCGTCATGGAAGTGTTCCACGGGATGCCGCCGGTGCCGGCGCTGGCGTTCGCCGGGACGGCGACCTCGTACAGAGGCAGGCACCGGGCCGGGACGGCCGGGCGCTGCCCGGTGCCCGGGGCGCCCTGGAGGATCTCGACCTTCGCGTCCTGGCGGAGCTGACCGTCGTAGAGGCTGTCGTAGATCTTGATGACGATCAGGTCGATGCGAGGCTGGTCGGTGCCCGGCGCGAAGGTGAGCACCGTGGGAGTGGTCAGTGCCACCGGGTAGACGCCCTGGGAGATGTCGCCCTGGATGACGGCGCGGCCCTCGTGGACGGTCACCGACATGGCGGCGGTGCCCTCCGTCCAGAAGCCGGAGAGGCGGTACAGGCCTTCGTAGGAGCCGGGCAGGATGCCGGAGCGGACCTGCACGGGGTTGACGGGGGTGGTCGCGCCGATCTGGTTGAGGCGGGTGTCCTCGCGGGTCTGGCCGGTCTCGGCGACCCAGCTGCTGCGCAGGTTCATGGGGAACTCCGTTCGGGGGTACGAGGGGGGCGGGTCAGGACTTGATCCACTCGGCGGTCAGCACGCAGGCGTAACCGGAGCCGCCGAGGGTCTTCACCGCGGCGGTGTGCGACTGGTAGCCGTGGAGCTGGACCGTGCTGCCGGCGGTGATCCGGATCAGGCCCTGGCCGCCGACGGAGATGGCGCCGTTTCCGGCGGGCGTCAGCCAGGTCATCCGGGACTGGCCGACGCCGCCGACGACGATGCGGGCGCCGCGCATGCCGGTCTGGGCGTCGTTCTGCCACGTGATGTGGGCGGCGATGCGCCACCAGCCGGTGCGCGGGACGGTGTAGGTGTTCGTGCCGTTCCAGCCGGCGGCGTCGTCGACCTCGACGGTCGGCAGGTTGATCGCGGTCCAGGCGTTGGACGGCACACTCTGCTGCTGGGAGGACGCCCACTGGGTGGCGGCCAGCAGGATCTTCGCGGTGCCTTCGCTGTACTGCCAGGCCGCGCCGTCCCAGCGCTGGAGGCCCGTGGAGCTGTCGCGGTACTGGCCGGTGTAACCACCGGTGGTGGTGCCGCTGGGGGCGATGCCGCCGAGGGCCTTCGGGTACGAGACCCACGTGGCGCCGTCCCAGCGCTGCAGGGTGCCGCCGGCATCGCGGTACTGGCCGGTGTAGGCCCCCCTGAAACCGCTGGCGGGCAGGATGCCGCCGAGTGCGACGACCGGCCAGTGCTGGGTGGTCACGTTGCTGCCTGTGCCGGTCCAGACGATGCCGCCGGTACCGGCGGAGGTGCCCTTCTTCACCGTGACGGTGTACAGCGGCAGGGAGCTGCCGTCCGGGCTCACCGGAGCGGCCGGCACGGCCGCCGGCGTGCCCTTGACCAGGCGGATCCTGGCCTCGGTGACGCCGGTCTTGTCGTACGTGTCGTCCAGGACGACGAGCTCGATCAGGTCGATCCGGTCGTACTGGGCGTTGCCGTCCTCGATGGTCAGGGTCTCGGGTGAGACGGCCGCCACGAGGTAGGCGCCCTGGTTGGTGTCCTTGCCCTGGACGATCGCGCGGCCGGTACCGATCGTGCACTGCATCGGCGCGGATCCGGTGAGCACGAAGCCGCCCGGCAGGATGCCCGGGCGGGAGCGCAGCGGCGTCTCCTCGGTGCTCTGGCCGCTGGGGGTGAGCAGGGCGGCGAGGGTGAGGCGGGTGTCCTCGCGGGTCTGGCCCTCGGACTGGAGCCAGGCGGCTCGTACGGTCATGGTTCTTACCTCTCGATGGGAAGGAGGGCGGAACGGCGGGTCACCACTCGGCGCTGCGCCAGTGGACGGTCATCAGGGCTTCCGGGGCCGCCGAGTCGGGGCGGAAGGAGAGCTCGTTACGGCCGGGCTCGAGCGTGAACAGCTCTTCCGGGCTGGAGTCGGCCATCGCCGTGTGCCGGCGGGAGGCGGTGTTGTTGAGCATCACGGTGCCGTTGGCAGTGTCGACGGTCAGCTGGTCGCCGGCCGCCAGGTCGATCGCGTACCGCAGCCGGCGCCGGCTGTGCCGGTCCGTGACGCTCGGCATGGAGCAGGGTCCGCGGAAGACGATCACCGGGTGGGTGGCCGCGGAGCCGGTGTTCTCGGCGACGGCGTCACCGGTGGACGTGGCCTTGCCCCAGCTGAGCGGCCAGGTCAGCGGCCAGGTGAGCCCCGATTCCGGCTGCGGGGCGTTGGTGGAGACGGTCTGCTCCTCGACCGAGTAGCGGCGCGGGTCGGAAGCCAGCCACTGGACCGACATCTTCGAGCTGCCCTGGGTGGCGAACCCCTGGTCGGCGGGGACCACGCGCTGCGCGATCCGGGCGCGTACGGCGAGCAGTTCGCCGTGCAGCCGGACGGTGAGCCAACGCTCCTCGTCGAGCAGGGCGAGCGCCTGGCGCAGCGCGCGGATGGCCTCGGGGGCACCGCCGTACTCCGGCATCAGGACGATCGTGCCGCCGATCTTGCGCGGCTTGGCGTAGCGGGCACCGGGCCAGGCGCCGTGCGAGGTGGGCCGCTCGGCGTCGGAGGCGTCGTACTCCGGCAGGTCCTCCCAGCCCTGGAGCCCGGACCGGTCGACGGAGAAGGGCGTACCGGGGCCGATGAGAAGCCCGGCCCACTGGATCTGCCCGTCCTGGGTGATCAGCGAGCCGGGCGCGAGGTCGGCGGTGAAGCTGTTGCTTCCGGCATATGTGGTTGTGGTCTCGGCCATGGGGCCGTCACCTCACTTCTGAGGGGCTGACAGGGGCGGGCGTTCAGCAGTGCGCGGACGCGAGGAACAGCAGGTCCTCGGCGGTCGAGCGGGGGCCGGCGCCCGGCTTCTCGTGGAACTCACGGATGCGGTGGGGCTGCGCGGGCGCCTCGGTGACGGCCGGGACACGGCGGTTCTCGAGCACGGTGAGCGGGTCGATGCGCCAGCCCTCGGAGGAACCGGGGAAGACGACACCGCCCTCGGCGAGCATCGGGATCTTGTCGATGTCGACGCCGAACTTCTTGCCGAGGAGTTCGAAGCTCAGCTCGTTGAGGCCGTCGATGATCCAGTTGGCGAAGGCGATGAGACCGTTGATGGGTCCCTTGACGACGCCGAGCACGGCGCTCAGGGCGCCCTTGATGAGGTCGCCCATGCCGCGCAGTGCCTTGCCCACGGCGTCCTTCGCGTGGCGGAAGAAGCCGGGGATCTTGTCCGTGATGAAGGTCAGGATCGGCTTGACCGCGTTCTTGATCGCGCCCATGGTGCGCGAGGCGATCCCGCGCATGGCGTTGAGGGCGGAGCCGATCGCGCTGCCGATCTTCCTGATGCCGTCGATCGCGGAGCCGATGCCCTTGAGCGCGGCCTTGAAGAGGGTCAGATACGCCTTGACGTAGGTCCCGACGGCCTTGCCGACCGCCTTCATGATCGGCGAGAGGAACTTCCAGACCGCCTGGAAGCCCTTCAGAACCGCCTGGAAGACCTGCTTCATGATCTTCTGGCCGGTCTTGGACTGCATCGCGTACTCGATGAGCCAGGCGGCGACGGGTACGAGGATGCCGACCAGGAAGCCGATCGGGTTGGCGCGCATGGCGACGTTGATGCCGGTCATGGCGACGGCGGCGACGGTCATGACCGTGCCGTAGGTGCCCATCAGCGTGGTGATGACGTCGGTGACGGGGAGCAGCGGCGCCAGGATCGACAGGATGCCGCCGATCGCCGGCCCGAACCTCGCGGCGGCCGTACGGGCCTTGCCGGCGGCGGCGCCGAACTTCTTGACGCCGGCGCCGGCCGTGGACCGCTGGATCCTGCGGAGGGCGGTCGCGGTTCCGGAGGCGGTGGTGCCGAGGGTGCGGAGGGGCGTGCCGGCGGTGCGGAGGTCGGAGGTGAACCTGGTGATACCGCCGGCCGCCTGCTGGACGTCGCTCTTGAGCCGCTTGAGCGAGTCGCCCGCCTGGCGGGCGTTCTGCCGCAACGACGACATCACCGGAGTCGCCGCCCGGAAGCGCGGCATGGCGACTACGGCGGCACTCATCCGCGTGCCTTCGCCAGGTACATCAGCGCGTCGGCGGTGGACTGCGGGTCACTGCCGCGGGCCGCGTGGTAGTGCTCGATGTGCAGTCCGACGCCCTTGCCGTGACCGCCCGGGGCGTGGGCCGCCATGCGGGCGCGGCGGGCGGTGAGGGCGAGCAGCCGGTCCAGCTTGGACAGCGGCAGGACGGCCTCCGCCTCGCCTGCCTCGGCGAGGATCGCCGGGACACCGCCGGCGCGCGGCATGACGACACCACCGGTGGCGAGCATCGGGATGGTCGGGATGTTCACGCCGAAGGTCTTGCCGCCGACGATGGGCACCCAGCTGGGAACGCTCACCTTGACGCCGTTGACGGCGCTGATCATCCGGTTGATCAGGCCGATGACGGCGTTGATGGGACCGGACACACCGCTCTTGATGCCCTCGAAGGCCCGGGACGCGATGTCCTTGAGGCCGTTCCAGATGGAGGACATCTTCTCCTTGACGGCGCTGAACGCCTTCGGGATCGCCGTCTTGATCCAGTTCACCACGGGGGTGATGACGGCCTTGATGCCCTTCCAGACGGAGCTGACGACCGTCTTGATCGCCTTCATGACCGTGGTGATGACCGTCTTCCAGATCTTCACGTAGGTCTTGATGACGGTGGCGACGGCCTTGACGACGGTGGAGATGGCCTTCTTGATGCCGTTCCAGACCGTCTTGATCAGCTGGCCGGCCTTCTTCATGATCGGGCCGACGGCCTTCATGACCGAGCTGATGACGGTCTTGATGGCGTCGAAGGCCTTCTTCAGGACCTTCTGCATCGTCTTCGACTGCAGGGCCATGTCGACGATCTTCTCGATCAGCGGCATGAAGAGTTCGATGAGACGGGCGAGGAAATTGCCCTTCATCGACTTGTTGAGCTTGTCCTGGCCCTTGGCGGCCTTGCCGGCGCCGGACTCGTACTTGCCGAGCTTCTTCCCGGCGGTCTCGGCGGTCCTGCCCGCCTTGGACATGGCCTTTTCGGCGTTGTCGGAGGCGGTCTTGAGGTTCTTGAGCTGGGCGTTGGAGCCCTGGGCGTTCGTCTTGAGGGTCTTGAGCTGCCCGGACGCGGACCTGCCGGCGTCACCGACCTTCTTGACGGAAGTGCCGGCGCCGGAGGCGTGCGTCTTGAGACCGCGGAGGGCGTCGGCCGCCCTTTTCGTGGAGCTGGTGAGAGACATGGTTAACCTCCTTTCGAGGGTGTGGTGTCAGATGGACTGGGCGGCGAGCTGGGCCCGCTCCTTCAGGTAGTCGAACGCCCGTCCTGCCTCGTTGGTGTTGTCGGCGAGCCTCTGGGCGGCGGTGGCGGCCGACGACAGGCTGTTGGCCTTCGGGATCTTGCGCGGGTTGAAGTTCTGCGTGGCGTTGACGAGTCGCTTGATCGCCCCGGCCGTCTTCTTGAGCTCCTCGACGTCGGCCTCGGACGCGGCCTTGTTCACCTTCTCGATGGCCTCGGCCGCTTTGGTGATGGCGGCGGTCTTCGGCAGGCGGGCGAAGGCCCTGGTGAAGGGACCGGCGTGCTCGTTGAACTTCTCCAGGTGCGGGTTGAGACTCTGGAGCTGCCCGCGAAGCGCGTCGAAGTTCGTGTTCGGGTCGAGGTCGGCGACGCTGCTGCCACCGTTGGCGACACGTCGCTCGCGGCGCTCGATCTGCTCACGGGTCTGTCGGGTGAGGTCGCCGTTCTCGTCCATGGCGCGGAACGTGCCGTCGCGGCTGGCCCACTCCCGAATGTTTCGGGAAATGTTGTTCAGCCGGCCCGCCAGATAGACACCGATCGCCGGGAGGATGAGGGCGAGGACCATGCCCCCGATGGCCGCGTAGAGCCAGTTCTGCCACTCGATCTTGTCGTCGGTCCGGCTCTCGGAGAACTTCTCCCAAGCGGCGGCGAGACCGCCCAGCCCCATTCCCTCCAGGTACTCGGTCATCGGCTCCTTCTGGAGCTCCTCGTACATGCTGGCGAACCGCCCGGCGAAGTCGTACGGCAGAAGGTCGTCCGTGACGATCTTGGGCTCCACCGCGATGAGCGCCCGTTTGAGGTCGGTAAGGTAGGTTTCGAACGGCCGGTCCTTGCGGTCGTTCTTGTCCGCGGCTTCGTGGTTGCCCGGATAGGTGACCTTGTGTTTCTCCTGATCGGTGTTTATCTCGAAGAGCGCTCGTTTCAGGTCAGCGATGTCCTGGATGACGGTCTTTATGTCGTCACTCATATTTGCTCCGCTTCCGGCCGAAAATGGCCAAGAGCCGAAAGCCCCCGCCGGCGATGTGCTCCGGTGGGGGCTCGTGCGTGGGGCGCGGTCGGGCGGCTAGGCGTCCTCGTCCCGGCGAGAGTCCCGGCGGGAGTCGCGGCGCACCGTCGTGAGCGCGTCGTTCCAGCCCGCCGCGTAGGCGGCCGCCTCGCGCCGGCTGACCTCGGCGCACAGCGTGCCGAGCAACGCTCTCTTGTCGAGGGCGGCGGGTCCGTTCAGGAGCTGGGCGAGGCGGTCCTCGAGAGGGATGTGCGGTCGCGATGCCTCGGCCTGCTGAGCCATGGACGCCTGCCTTCCGGTTGCTTGCCCGTGCGTACGTGGCGGCGCCGCGGAGTGAGGCGGGGGCACCACGTTTTCGAACTTGTGTGCGAACAGAGTGTGGAACATCCGTTCGAGGTTTGTCGAGCGGGAAACGCCTGACGGCGTGTCTTCTGGTCAGCTCCCGGTGCGGGTTGGTCCGCGCACGGAGCGTGTGTTCGACGCGGGGTAGTCTGGAGGACGCGTTCCCGGGCCTGACACAGTCGGGGGGCGAGGGGCGCGAGGGGCGCGTGGGGACCCCAGGGGGTTGGAAGGCAGTGCGGACGCATGGAATCGGAGCCGGGCGCTAACCGGCGGGAGCGGGTCATCGACTGGCTCGAGTCCCACCCGGACCTGCCCCATCTCTTCGCGCGGCTCGCCGAGTTGGTCCACGTGCACGGGTACGACACCGAGGACCTGGTGGTCATGCCCCGCACCGAGGTCGACCGCCGCGAGACGGCCGCCTTCACCGCAGGCTGGGCCGAGGCCGTTTCCGATGAATTGCCCCGAATCCGCCGCGAATACGAGAAACGCGTCGCCGACGCCTACGCCCAGGGCCAGGGTGACGCGCGTGGAATCCGTCGGCCTCAGCGCCGTACCGATGCGAATGCGAATCCGGACGGTGCCAGGGTCATTCCGCTGCCCTTCGCCCGGCTGCTCGAACCGCCGGCCGTGGTCGTCGAGGCCGAGGAGCGGGTCCGCCGGGAGCGTGAGCTGTTCGACCAGCGCCCCGAGCCGGAACCGCTGCCCGAGCCCGAGTCCGAACGCGGACGGGAACCCGATCCCGATCCCGAACCGGTCCGTGCTCCGGCGCCCGATCCGGCCCCCGACCCCGATGCCGACGTCCTGCTGACCGCCCAGGAGAGCCGCTCGCGCAGGAACGCCCAGCCGGTCCGCAAGGTCGCCCGCCGCAAGGGCGGCCGCCCCATCGTGCCGCCGCTCGCCGGCGTGCCCCATCAGGGCGGCAGCGGGGGCGAGCGGCGGGGCGGCGAGTCCGGCGAACCGGAAGCGCGCGCGGGCGCGCGCAGGCGCCGGCTCTCCGACCGGGCCAGGGCGCTTGAGGAGGACCTGGCCGCCGGGCGAGCACAGGAAGAGCCCCCGGAGCCCGCTCCCTGAGGGGAACGGGCTCCGGGGGCCGTGGGGGGTGGTGCGAGGGGCCTCGCCTCAGCCGAAGAAGCGGGCGAGAGCACCGGGGGAGACCGCCTCGGGGGCGGCTTCCTCCGGGGCGTCCCCGTCCGACTCCTCGCCGTCCTCGTCCTTGACGCCGGGGCGCGGCACGGGCTTCGGGAAGTCGGGCTGGTCGCCGTCCTCGTCGGAGTTGACCATCTGGAACATCCAGTTGCCCACGGCCAGGTGGTCCACCGTCGCGGCGAGCAGGTGGTCGGTGACGGACCACTCCGCCGCCTCCCCGTGGATCTGCCGCTGCACGGCCCCGTCCTGCGGAAGGTGCTTGATGAGCACCATCAGGCGCCGGCTGGACAGGTCCCCCCGGTACCAGTCCAGGAGATCGGTGTCGTAATAGCGGAGGAGATCCGCCTCAAGGGCCTCGGCGTGTTCGTCGACGAACTCGACGAGGCTCAGTCTTCCCCCAGGCCGAGCCCGGTCTCCTTGCCGTAGGCCTCGAGGATCGCGGCGATGTCCTGCATCGTGATGTCGTGCTCCTCGAAGCGGGCGAACTGCTCCTCACCCATCAGGAGCGCGAGCAGACCGTCCACGTCGTTGTCGTCGAGCTTGCGCAGCGCCTTCGCGGTCTTGCGGGACAGCTCGGTGGGAAGCGTGAAGGACTCGCCGTCCAGCTCGAAGGACCAGGTGCGGCCGTGGGCCTCCAGTCGCTGGGCGCGAGCGGCGTTGACGTCGAAACGGGCCATGGTGTGCGTACTCCTTGTTCGCGTGGGTCGCGTGGATGAATGAGGAGAGGGGGCGGGGCGGGACGGCGGTGTGCCGTCCCGCCCCGGGTGGGGCTGGATCAGACGGCCGCGCCGTACTGGCTGTCCTTCATGAGGAAGGTGGCCAGCGGCTTGCCGTTGCCGTTCGACATGGCGCTGAAGGTGATGCCCAGGGTGGACGCCGCCTTGCGGGCCAGCTTGATGTCGTCGGAGGCGGTGACCTGGCCGCGCGGGATGATGAAGCGGTAGGTGACCGCGGTGCCACCGGCCTTGACGTCGGTGAACTCCAGGCCGAGAGCGCGCACGTCCGCGAACGGACGCTCGGCGATCTCGTACTTGAAGACCTCGGTCGACGTGGCCGGGTCCGCCTCGACCTTGCCGCCGCCCATGAAGAAGGGCAGCGTGTCCTCGTTGAACTGGAGCATGGAGAACTTCAGCGAGAGGTCACGGGCCGAGTAGATGTAGTGGACCGGGGAGACCGACTGCCACGAGTCGATGGCCTCCAGCTTGTCCTTCTTCGAGAAGGTCACGCCGTCACCGGTGGTGTAACCGAGGTCGGTCCAGCCACTCCAGTCGGCGGAGGACTCGCCGGCGCCGAAGGTCGGCGCGGCGGTGCCGACCGTGGCCACGTAGAGCTTGCCGGTGCCTGCGACGCGGATCTCGGCCGAGTTGTTTCCTGCCATGGTGGGGTTTCTCCTTGGTGAGAGGGTGAGGGCGCCGTCCCCGGCCGGACGGATTCCGGGCCCGGGTACGGCAAAGGCCCCGCCGGTTCGGCGAGGCCTGGTCTGTGGGGGCGTCGTGACGACGCCGGGGGAGCGCTCCTGGGCCTGGGCGTCTAGAAGACGTTCAGGGAGAGCTGGATGACGCAGAGGTAGCGGTTGGCGCCCCGGTAGAGGTAGTCGGGCAGCCAGCGCGGCCCGTCCTGCTCCTCGACGTCGCTCACGAAGTTCACGCCGATCTGCTTGCCGATGGTGGCGAGCAGCGCGCGCCGGGCGGCGTTGGCGGTGAGGTGGGCCGCGTTCTTGGTCGGCCCGTACACCTCGAACTCGATCAGCGGCTTGTCGACGTGCAGGTCACCGATCCAGGCGCCGCCGCGGCGGTTCACCAGGACGGCGTTCTGCGTGCCGTCGAAGCCGGCCGGCGCCTGTACGGCGACCGTGACGCCGGCAAGGGCCGGGTCGGCCTTGAGGACGTCGACGACCAGCTTCTCGACGTCCGGGAACGCACTCGGGGGAGTGGTCATGACGGATCTCCTCGATGGAAGGGGAGGGCGGGACGGTGCTGCGCGGGGTGGTGCGGGGGGCCGTCCGGGGCGCTCGACGCGGGCGAAGGGGGAAGGGGCGCGGAGCGCTCCCGGACGGCGAACGGCGGAGCCTGCGGCCCGTCTCGCGGGCACAGCTCCGCCGCTGCACCAACTGTGACAGAGAGCGTGCGCGCACGCAACTAATTCGGTGAGCGGTTTCGTCGATCCTCCGCAAAGCGGAGCTGTCAGCCCGCTGACCTGGGACTTTCTGTGAAACGGCGGAACGGTAGGTTGGGGCGCACCCCAACCAGAGGAGCCGCCCGTGTCCGCAGCAGCCCGCCCCCGACCCCGCCTCCTCTACGTCACCGACCTCGCCTACCCCGCCCGAGGACGCCGCTACTGCGACGAGGACATCGACCTCACCGCCCGCCTGCGCACCGACTTCGACCTCGCCCTGTGCCACCCGCGCGACGCCGCCGCCCTCATGGACGCCTTCGACGCCGTCGTCGTCCGCAACAGCGGGCCCGTCCTGCACTACCAGGAGACCTACGACGCCTTCCGCGCCGAGGCGGCCGCCCTCGGCACCCGCGTCTACAACCCGCTCCACGGCCGCGGCGACATGGCCGGCAAGCAGTACCTCCTCGACCTCACCGCCGCCGGCCTCCCCGTCATCCCCACCGTCGGCTCCGCCGCCGACCTGGGCCGGCTCCCCGAAGCGGCGGAGTACGTCGTCAAGCCCAAGGCCGGCGCCGACTCCATAGGTCTGGAGTTCGTGCCGTACGAACGCCTCGCGGACCTCTCGTACGGCGGGATCCTCGTCCAGCCGCGGATCGACTTCCGCTACGAGGTGTCCTTCTACTACGTCGACGACCGCTTCCAGTACGCCCTGTACGCCCCCGACCCCGAGCGCCGCTGGGTCCTGGAGCCGTACGACCCCACCGAGGCGGACCTCGCCTTCGCCCGCCGCTTCGTCGACTGGAACACCCTCGACCACGGCATCCAGCGCGTCGACGCCTGCCGCACCCCGGAGGACGAGCTGCTCCTGGTCGAACTGGAGGACCTCAACCCCTACCTGTCCCTGGACCGCGTCCCGGAGGACGTGCGGGACCGCTTCGCCGCCGAGATGACCCGCTCCCTGCACGACTTCCTGCGGGCGTGACGGCGTGACGGCATGACGACCGACGTGGCGGCATGGCGGCATGACGAAGCGCCCCGTGTCTCTCGTGTGAGACACGGGGCGCTTCGTTCGGAGGGGGCGGGAGTCCGATCAGGAGGTACGGGGCTTCCGCCGGGCCGCACGCTCCGCCGCGAAGACGTCCTCCAGGCGGAAGAGCTGTGCCCGGCCCGCCTTGCCCGCGGCCCGCAGGTGGCCCAGCTGGACCCACTTGCGGATGGTCGCCGGGGCGACTCCCGCCTCCTCGGCGGCGAGCGGGCCCGGGATGAGCGCCGGCAGGGACAGCGGCAGCGCGGTCGAGCTCAGCATGAGGTCTCCTTCGTGTCGTCCATCGCCGCTTCGATCTCCTCCGTGCGCAGCCCCGAGGCGTCCGCGAGCTCGGCCCACTCCTCCTCCGGCCACAGGTGCCGGTAGGACGGGTCGTCCTGACAGCCGCACGCCGCGTCCGTGCACACGCACGCCGGGTTCACGCACAGCACCGCGCGCCGGTCGGGGAAGGCCCGCAGCGACACCGAGTCGCACCAGGGGCAGCGCCCCGAGACCCGTACGACCGTCTCCGCCTCGCCCAGGGTCCGGGCACACCGCCGTGCCATGCGGCGGATCTCGTCCCGCACGTGGCGGGCGAGCACCGGGTGGCCCGCCACCTCGTCGAGCAGGCCGACCACCCGGCGCAGCCGCTCGACCACCCCGGCCCGGCGCGGCCGCGGCAGCCCGAGCCGCGCGCAGACCGCCTCCTCCAGCTCCACCACGCCGTCGGTGATGTCACGGATGGCGTCGGACACGTGCAGCCGGACGGGCGCGGCGCCGTGCCCGGGGACGACCAGGCCGTGCCGCTGTTCGAGCAGCAGCGCCTCCCGGCGCTCCTGGCGGATCAGCTCGTCCCGCCCGGGGTGCGGCGCCGTCGGCGCACTCCCCACCGGCCCGCGCCGCCCGGGCGCGAGCTCCTCGGCGAGCTCCGGGAACTGCCGTACGAGGGAGGCGGCCCAGAGGGTGATGTCCCGCAGCACCCGCTCGTCGGCGGTGCCGGCGGTCCCGCTCGGGCTGACGGTCCCGACGGTGGGCCGGTCGGACGGGCGGGTCCCGGCGGTCGTCGCGGTTCCGGAGTGGTCGGCGGACTCCGGCATGCGCTCAGCCACGGGGGCCTCCGGCGAGAACGGCGCCGACGAGGGTGCGGCCGTCGGCGCGGGCGTCTGCTCGGTCGTCCGAGCCGATACGGGGACGGGTGGGGGCGGGCGTGTCCGCCCGGGAGGGGACGGCCGCGTCCAGGGCGGACGCGTCTAGGGCGGCGGCGTCCAGGCCGGCCGTCTCCAGGGCGGCGGCGTCCAGGGCGGCGGCGAGTTCCGCCGCTTCCTCCGCTTCCGCCGCTCGCGCGGCCTCCGCGGCAGCCTCGCCGGGGCGACGGCGCGGCTTCACCGGGCGGCCGTTGCGCCAGAGGCGGCCCGCGCAGACGCCGTCGAACCAGCTCTCGGCGGGGGCCACGGCCGCCTCGCACTCGCGGCTGACGGGGCAGACGGCGCAGGCCCGCAGGGCCGGGGCCGCCTCCTTGCCCCGTCGGGAGAAGACGACGTTCGGCGAGAGGCCGGCGCATGCGGCGGCGGCTTGCCATGGGGAGGTGTCGGACAGGTGCAAGGTGGGTCTCCACGTTCCGGGGCCCCGGGGCCCATGGGGCGTGTGGGGCCCTTGGGACTCAGGAGGCCGACGAGTGCGGCGAGGAGCACGATAGACATGTTGCGTGCGAGCTCGCAACTAGCTTCGAAAGCCCTGATGGAGACCTCTTCACCGATTCGCCACGATTGCGTGCCCGAAAGCACGTAATTCCGTGCGCGCAAGCACGCTAAAGTGAGGGGCCCGAAGGGTGGGGGAGTAAGAGGGAGCGGTAATTACATGAGCACTCAAGGGCTCGACGAGTTCGCGGGATGGGTCGAAGGTCTGATGCGGGCCCGCGGCTATGACATCGACAATCCCCGCGGCGGAGGGAAATCCCGGATCGCGGACGAGGCCGGCGTCCATCGCGCCGCCGTGACCCGGCTGCTGCAGCGGCAGAGCATGCCCGACCTGGAAACCATGCGCAGGATCGCCCCGCTCCTCGGGGTCTCCGTCCGCGACATGCTCATCCGGTCCGGGCGCGTGACCCCGGAGGAGCTGCCGCTCGCGGCGGATCTGCTGCCGCCGGGCGACTGGCAGCCGACCATGGAGGACTTCGCTCGCTGGCTCGGGGTCCCCGACGAGCGGATGGACGTCTTCGTCAAGGTCGTCACGCAGTTCCTGGAGCCCGAGCCCGAGGGCGGCGACGTCCGGGCCACGGGCGAGTCCCGTCGCGCCGCGCAGGATTGACCGCGGTCCCGGATCCGTCCGGGACCGCGCCGACTCGCCTCCCGGGGCCGCGCCGATCCATGCCCCGGGTCGCACGGAGCACCGCCCCGGGCCGCACCGGCGTGACACCCCCAGGTCCCGCGCCGGCCGTGGCCCTGACCGGGCACCGCCCCGGGCCGCATCGATCCGCATCCCGGGCCGCACCGGCGTGACACCCCCAGGTCCCGCGCCGGCCGTGGCCCAGGCCCCGGCCCTGCTCCGGCCCAGGCCCAGGCCCCGGCCCTGATCCTGGCCCCGGACCTGACAGGGCCCCGGTCCGCCGCCGACCGGGCCGCCTCCGGTCCGCGGTCCCGGCCCTGGTCGACCGTCGGTCCCAAGGTCGTCGCCGCCCACCGCTCCCCGGCCGCCGCCCACCGGTCGTCCGTCCGCGGCCCGGCCCGCCGCCCCCGATGCGTGCCCGCCTCCGCCCGCCGCTCCCCGGTCGCCGCCCACCGGCCATCCGTCCGCGGCCCGGCCCGCCGCCCTCGACGCGGGCCCGCCTCCGCCCGCCCCCACCGCCTCCCCGTCGCCCCGCGTCCGCCGCGACCCGTCGTCGCTGCGTTCTCCCACGTCGGCGGGGGAGCCTGCGCGTGGGCATTTGTTTTGACCGGAGTCCATGCGATAGGTACGCTCATGCCTTGTGCCTGGGGTGTGCCCGGAGTCGTGTGCGTGTCCTCAACCGCACGCTGAATCCGAGACCGGCCACCGCAATCCGCGCCCTTCCCCGCCCATGGCGGGGGTCCGCGCGATTCGACACACCCGACCGCGTGGGTCGGCGACGTTCCAGGTTAGTTTTACCGACGGCACACAGAAACCGGAGAAGTAGTGCCTACGATCCAGCAGCTGGTCCGTAAGGGCCGGCAGGACAAGGTCGAGAAGAACAAGACGCCCGCACTCGAGGGTTCCCCTCAGCGCCGCGGCGTCTGCACGCGTGTGTTCACGACCACCCCGAAGAAGCCGAACTCGGCGCTGCGGAAGGTCGCGCGTGTGCGTCTGACCTCCGGCATCGAGGTCACGGCCTACATTCCGGGTGAGGGTCACAACCTGCAGGAGCACTCGATCGTGCTCGTGCGCGGTGGCCGTGTGAAGGACCTGCCGGGTGTTCGTTACAAGATCATCCGCGGTTCCCTCGACACGCAGGGCGTCAAGAACCGTAAGCAGGCTCGCAGCCGCTACGGCGCCAAGAAGGAGAAGTAAGAATGCCTCGTAAGGGCCCCGCCCCGAAGCGCCCGGTCATCATCGACCCGGTCTACAGCTCTCCTCTTGTCACCTCGCTGATCAACAAGATCCTGCTGGACGGCAAGCGTTCCACCGCCGAGCGCATCGTGTACGGCGCCATGGAGGGTCTTCGTGAGAAGACCGGCCAGGACCCGGTCATCACGCTGAAGCGCGCCCTCGAGAACGTGAAGCCGTCCCTCGAGGTCAAGTCCCGTCGTGTCGGTGGCGCCACCTACCAGGTGCCGATCGAGGTCAAGCCCGGTCGCGCCTCCACCCTCGCGCTGCGCTGGCTGGTCGGCTACTCCCGCGCCCGTCGCGAGAAGACCATGACCGAGCGCCTCATGAACGAGCTCCTGGACGCCTCGAACGGCCTCGGTGCTTCGGTCAAGAAGCGTGAGGACACGCACAAGATGGCCGAGTCCAACAAGGCCTTCGCGCACTACCGCTGGTAGTCGCAACCCACATCGAGACCGAGAGAAGACTGAAGCCTTATGGCTACCACTTCGCTTGACCTGGCCAAGGTGCGCAACATCGGCATCATGGCCCACATCGACGCGGGCAAGACGACCACCACCGAGCGGATCCTGTTCTACACCGGCGTTTCGTACAAGATCGGTGAGGTCCACGACGGCGCCGCCACGATGGACTGGATGGAGCAGGAGCAGGAGCGTGGCATCACGATCACCTCTGCTGCCACCACCTGCCACTGGCCGCTCGAGGACGTCGACCACACGATCAACATCATCGACACGCCGGGCCACGTCGACTTCACCGTCGAGGTGGAGCGTTCCCTGCGCGTGCTCGACGGTGCCGTGACCGTGTTCGACGGCGTGGCCGGCGTCGAGCCCCAGTCCGAGACCGTCTGGCGTCAGGCGGACCGCTACGGCGTTCCGCGCATCTGCTTCGTCAACAAGCTCGACCGTACCGGCGCGGAGTTCTTCCGCTGCGTCGGCATGATCGAGGACCGTCTGGGCGCTCAGCCGATCGTCATGCAGCTCCCGATCGGTGCCGAGGCCGACTTCCAGGGCGTCGTGGACCTCGTCCGCATGAAGGCCCTGGTCTGGTCCGCCGAGGCCACCAAGGGCGAGATGTACGACGTCGTCGACATCCCGGCCTCGCACACCGAGCTCGCCGAGGAGTACCGCGGCAAGCTGATCGAGGCCGTCGCCGAGAACGACGAGGCGATCATGGAGCTGTACCTCGAGGGCGAAGAGCCCACCGAGGAGCAGCTGTACGCGGCCGTGCGCCGCATCACGATCGCCTCCGGCAAGTCCAAGGACACCACGGTCACCCCGGTGTTCTGCGGTACCGCGTTCAAGAACAAGGGTGTTCAGCCCCTGCTCGACGCGGTCGTGCGCTACCTCCCCTCCCCGCTCGACGTCGAGGCCATCGAGGGCCACGACGTCAAGGACCCGGAGCAGGTCGTCAAGCGCAAGCCGTCCGACGACGAGCCGCTGTCGGCCCTCGCGTTCAAGATCATGAGCGACCCGCACCTCGGCAAGCTCACCTTCGTCCGCGTGTACTCCGGTCGCCTGGACGCCGGCTCTTCTGTCCTGAACTCGGTGAAGGGCAAGAAGGAGCGCATCGGCAAGATCTACCGCATGCACGCGAACAAGCGTGAGGAGATCGACTCGGTGGGCGCCGGCGACATCATCGCCGTGATGGGTCTCAAGCAGACCACCACCGGTGAGACGCTCTGTGACGACAAGGCCCCGGTCATCCTGGAGTCCATGGACTTCCCGGCCCCGGTCATCCAGGTCGCCATCGAGCCCAAGTCCAAGGGCGACCAGGAGAAGCTGGGTGTCGCCATCCAGCGTCTCGCGGAGGAGGACCCCTCCTTCCAGGTCCACTCGGACGAGGAGACCGGCCAGACCATCATCGGCGGCATGGGCGAGCTGCACCTCGAGGTGCTGGTCGACCGCATGCGCCGTGAGTTCAAGGTCGAGGCCAACGTCGGCAAGCCGCAGGTGGCCTACCGCGAGACGATCCGCAAGGCCGTCGAGCGCGTGGACTACACGCACAAGAAGCAGACCGGTGGTACGGGTCAGTTCGCCAAGGTCCAGATCGGCATCGAGCCGATCGAGGGCGGCGAGTCCTCGTACGAGTTCGTGAACAAGGTCACCGGTGGCCGCATCCCGAAGGAGTACATCCCTTCGGTCGACGCGGGTGCGCAGGAGGCCATGCAGTTCGGCATCCTCGCCGGCTACGAGATGACCGGCGTTCGCGTGATCCTGCACGACGGTGCGTACCACGAGGTCGACTCCTCCGAGCTCGCCTTCAAGATCGCCGGCTCGCAGGCCTTCAAGGAGGCCGCGCGCAAGGCTTCGCCCGTGCTGCTCGAGCCGATGATGGCCGTCGAGGTCACCACGCCCGAGGACTACATGGGTGAGGTCATCGGCGACATCAACTCCCGCCGTGGCCAGATCCAGGCCATGGAGGAGCGTCACGGTGCCCGCATCGTGAAGGGCCTCGTGCCCCTTTCGGAGATGTTCGGCTACGTCGGCGACCTCCGCAGCAAGACCTCGGGTCGCGCAAGCTACTCGATGCAGTTCGACTCCTACGCCGAGGTTCCGCGGAACGTCGCCGAGGAGATCATCGCGAAGGCCAAGGGCGAGTAACTCTCCCGAGTTCACGCTTTAGGCTTGACACCAGTCGCCGGGGCTCAGCCCCCGAAACCCGAGGATCGGGCCCCGGCGCCTGGCATCCCAGCAAAGATCACCTGGCGCCGATGAAGCAAGGCGTTCAGAACCACTCCAGGAGGACCCCAGTGGCGAAGGCGAAGTTCGAGCGGACTAAGCCGCACGTCAACATCGGCACCATCGGTCACATCGACCACGGTAAGACGACCCTCACGGCCGCCATTACCAAGGTGCTGCACGACGCGTACCCGGACCTGAACGAGGCCTCGGCCTTCGACCAGATCGACAAGGCTCCCGAGGAGCGCCAGCGCGGTATCACCATCTCCATCGCGCACGTCGAGTACCAGACCGAGTCGCGTCACTACGCCCACGTCGACTGCCCCGGTCACGCGGACTACATCAAGAACATGATCACGGGTGCGGCGCAGATGGACGGCGCCATCCTCGTGGTCGCCGCCACCGACGGCCCGATGCCGCAGACCAAGGAGCACGTGCTCCTGGCCCGCCAGGTCGGCGTCCCCTACATCGTCGTCGCCCTGAACAAGGCCGACATGGTGGACGACGAGGAGATCCTGGAGCTCGTCGAGCTCGAGGTCCGTGAGCTCCTCACCGAGTACGAGTTCCCGGGTGACGACCTGCCGGTCGTCCGCGTCTCCGCGCTCAAGGCCCTCGAGGGCGACAAGGAGTGGGGCGAGAAGCTCCTCGGCCTCATGAAGGCCGTGGACGAGGCCATCCCGCAGCCCGAGCGTGACGTCGACAAGCCGTTCCTGATGCCGATCGAGGACGTCTTCACGATCACCGGTCGTGGCACCGTCGTCACCGGCCGTATCGAGCGCGGTGTCCTCAAGGTCAACGAGACCGTGGACATCATCGGTATCAAGCAGGAGAAGACCACCACCACGGTCACCGGCATCGAGATGTTCCGCAAGCTGCTCGACGAGGGCCAGGCCGGTGAGAACGTCGGTCTGCTCCTCCGTGGCATCAAGCGCGAGGACGTCGAGCGCGGCCAGGTCATCATCAAGCCCGGTTCGGTCACGCCGCACACCGAGTTCGAGGCCCAGGCCTACATCCTGTCGAAGGACGAGGGTGGCCGTCACACCCCGTTCTTCAACAACTACCGCCCGCAGTTCTACTTCCGTACCACGGACGTGACCGGCGTCGTGACCCTCCCCGAGGGCACCGAGATGGTCATGCCGGGCGACAACACCTCCATGTCCGTCCAGCTGATCCAGCCGGTCGCCATGGAGGAGGGCCTCAAGTTCGCCATCCGTGAGGGTGGCCGGACCGTCGGCGCCGGCCAGGTCACCAAGATCACCAAGTAAGTTCTCACGAACTTCGGTGGTTTGACCTGGTAGCTCGACAGAGCTCCCACGAGGACCCCGCACCGCTTCGGCGGCGCGGGGTCCTCTGCTTTACCCCCCGGTGGCAAACGCAAACCTGACGTCCCGTAGAGTGCGCCGGTCGGTTGTGTCATGACCATTAGGGGTGGAGACAACTTGAGATCGGGACGTCGAGCACGTCGCAAAACGGGCAAGCGGATACGTCGTACGGCGATGGGTGCCGCCCTCGCGGGCATCACCGTCCTGGCCTTCCAGGCCGCGGCGAACGGGGCGGTCTTCGGGACCGAGGACGACAAGGCGAGCGCGCCGAGCCTGTACACCGGTGCGGGAGGTCGAGGCGCCGCCGAGAAGAGCGAGCTCCACAAGCTCGCGCTGACCGGCAAGGGCAACGGCGAGGCGGTGCTCTCGCGCCGCGACACGGAGCCCTTCGGTCTGCTCGGCGTGTCCTGGACGGACCCGAAGGCGAAGATCAAGGGCACCATCGAGGCGCGCACCCGCAGCATCGAAACCGGTGAGTGGTCGGACTGGATCGAGCTGGAGCCGCAGCCTTCCGGCATGGACGGCGAAGAGGATGCCCGCGGCTCCACGGAGCCGCTGTGGACCGGGCCTTCCGATGGCGCGGAGGTCCGGATCAGCGACGGCGCCGCGGCCGGCACCCTGCCCGCGGGCCTCACGCTCAACATGATCGACCCCCATGGTGCGGGCGCCGCAGCCGAGCAGAACGGTGACCTCGGCATCGAGCCGGCCGCCTTCGCCGCGGATGACGTGAACACTCCGCCGACCGTCCCGGGACCGCCGTCGACCGCTCCTCAGCCGAAGGTCGTCACGCGCGCCCAGTGGGGTGTGGACGAGAGCAAGGTCGTCGAGCCACCCCTCTACCTGCCGGGCGGCAAGATCAAGGCCGCATTCGTGCACCACACCGCCGGCGAGCCGTACGAGTGCTCCCAGTCGGCGAGCATCGTCCAGGGCATCCTCGACTACCACATGAGGGTCAAGGGATGGCGGGACATCGGCTACAACTTCTTCGTTGACAAGTGCGGCACGATCTTCGAAGGCCGTAAGGGCGGCATCGACCAGCCGGTCATGGGTGCGCACTCCTACGGCTGGAACGCCGAGTCGACCGGTATCTCCATCATCGGCAACTACATGACGGAGGCAGCGTCCGAAGCGGCGCTCGCCTCGGTCTCGAAGATCATCGCGTACAAGCTCGGCCAGTACGGGGTGGACCCCGGCGGCAAGGCGATCCTCACGGCGGGTGGCGACCCGGCGAAGGAGACGCTGAGCAACTACTACGGGGCCAAGTTCACGCCGCAGCAGCAGTACACCTTCAACGCCATCAACGGTCACCGCGACGGCTTCAACACCGAGTGCCCCGGTGACAAGCTCTATCCGCAGCTGTCGAAGATCCGCTCGTACGCCACCGGCACCGTCGCCAACCTCGCCATCAGCAGCCTCACCGGCGGCGCCACCCCGGCCGGGGCCGGTTACGAGACGCCCGGCCCGGTCACCGTGAACTGGGGCACGACCACGTCGAACACCTTCATCCACAAGTTCGAGGTGCTCGTCGACGACCAGGTCGCCACCTGGAGCTGGGGCCACATGCGCACCGCCTCGGTCAACGTCGGCGGCTACGGCGACCACACCGTCAAGGTCCGCGCCACGCACACGTCCGGCAAGGTGACCACCTCCCCGGCCGTCACCGTGACCGTCCCCGGGCCGAAGACCTTCAAGCCGGTCGCCCCGGCCAGGCTCATGGACACCCGTACCGGTCTCGGCGTCACCAAGGCCAAGGTCGGCCCCGGCGGCGAGGTCGTCCTCCAGGTCACCGGCAAGGCCGGGATCCCGACGACCGGCGTCGGCGCCGTCGTGCTCAACGTGACGGCGACCGCCCCGACCTCCGGCGGCTACGTCACCGTCTACCCGAACGGCACGAACCGCCCCACCGCGTCCAGCCTCAACTTCACCGCCGGCAAGACCATCCCGAACCTGGTCACCGTCCCGGTGATCGACGGCAAGGTGCGCTTCTACAACGCGTTCGGCTCCGTCGACCTGCTGGCCGACGTCACCGGCTACTACGCCAAGGACACCAGCGGCTCCACCCACACCAGCGTCGAGCCGCAGCGGATCATGGACACCCGCTACGGCACGGGCGTGACCCGGGGCAAGGTGGGCCCGGCCGGTACGGTCGAGCTCCAGGTCGCCGGTGCCAACGGCATCCCGGCCGACGCCACCGCCGTGATCATGAACGTGACGGCGACCGCCCCGACCTCGGGCAGCTGGGTCGCCGCCTACCCGAGCGGCGGCACCCGCCCCGGCGTCTCGAACCTCAACTTCGCCGCCGGGCAGACGATCCCGAACCTCGTGATCGTCCCCATCGGTGAGGGCGGCAAGGTCAGCTTCTACAACGCGTTCGGTTCCGTGGACCTGCTCGCCGACGTCACCGGCTTCTTCTCGGCCGACCCGGGCGGCGCGGCCCACATCAACATCGGCCCCAAGCGGCTGATGGACACCCGCTCCGGCCTCGGCGTGCCCCAGGGCTCCGTCGCCGCCGACAGCTTCGTGACGCTGAACGTCGCGGGCACGGGCGGTGTCCCGGCCGGCGCGACCGCCGTCGTGCTCAACGTGACGGTGACCAACCCGACCTCGGGCGGCTACGTCTCCGTCTACCCGGCCGGACCGACGGTCCCGGCGGTGTCGAACCTGAACTTCACCAAGGGACTCACCATCCCGAACCTGGTCGTCGTGCCGGTCAGCGCCGACGGCAAGGTGAGCTTCTACAACAAGTTCGGTTCCGTCGACCTGCTCGCCGACATCACCGGCTACTTCGTCAAGCGCCAGTAGCCTCGTGACCTGACCGGCCGCGGAGTTAGGGCCCGCCTCCTTCCCGGGAGGCGGGCCCTTTCGCGTACTCACGGCCTCGTCGTCACGGCGTCACGGCGTCACGGCCGCCACACCCACGGCCGGGCGTCCGCCCCCATCCCCACCACCGCCGTGCCCCGGTGCAGCACCGGATCGCCCGTCGGGACGACGCCCGACGCACGGACGGACAGCCGGCCGCCGCGGTGCAGCTGGACCCGGTGGCGCTCGTCGCGGCCCAGGAGGACGGGGCCGCCCGGGCCGGGGGCGGCGGTGAGCAGGCCGTAGCCGACGAAGGCGGGGGGCCTCGCCGGGAGTGGCGCGGAGCGAAGCGTCGGCCGGGGCGCGGTAGTAGACCTGGACACCGGCCGGACCCGGGGCCGGGACCGCGGCGACCGGGTCGCCGGCCAGGGGGAGCGGCTCGGCGGGGGAGCCGTCGGTCCAGTGGCGCACGGCGGTGCGGCCCGCCGCCAGGACGTGGACCCGGCCCGCCGCGTCGGCCAGCGCCGTCAGACCGTCCTGCACCTCGTCCCCCGAGCCGTCGCCGGGCAGCGCCCGCCACGCGCTCCAGCTGCCGTCGGCCGCCCGTACCCGCGTCGACACGCCCTTGTCCGCGTTCCGTACGAAGAGGTGCACGCGGCCGTCGGCGCCGGTGACCGCCACCGGCGCGCCGATCCGCCGGCCCCGGTCGTCCCCGCGCTCGGGGTTGCCGAGGCCCCGCCAGGCGAGGAACGGGCCGCCGGGGGAGCGCTGCTCCAGGAGGACGACCTCGCGCCGGTTCGGGCCGCCGCGGCCGGACAGGGCGGCGAAGCGCACCCCGAACAGCAGCACCCGGCCGTCGCCGAGCGTCGCAGGGGCGAGGGCGGGCGCCAGGGGACCGCCGCCCAGGTCCTCGGGCTCGCCGAAGCGGCCGGAGCCGGGGGAGACCTCGCGCCAGCGGACCGCGCGCAGCCCCAGCACGCCGTACGCGGCGAGCCGCCCGCCCGGCTCCTCGGCGACGGCCGGACCGGGAGCGGGCCAGCGGTAGTGGGTGGAGCGCACCCAGCCCTTCTTGTTGGTCAGCGGACGGTCGCCGCCGACGCCGTAGTCGCCGCAGCCGGAGGGGTTGCCGCAGTCCCAGTCCGGATCGCCGCCGTACGGGACGAGGTGGGCGGCCTTCTCCGCGAGGACCCGGGGCGGCAGGTTCTTCGGCCAGTGCCGGTTGTAGTAGCCGCGGAAGGCGGTGGTGGTGAAGGGCGGCACCGGTCCCCCGCCCGCGGTGGCGTCGGCGACCCACCGCAGCAGCGCGGCCCAGGTGAAGCAGGCGACGGCGGTGTGGTCGCCGTGGTCGGAGTAGCCGGGCTGCTCGCTGTCCCGCTTGCGGGTGGCCTCGTCGCTGATCTGGATGTCCGGATCGGGGTCGAGGGTGTGCACGACGGTGGGCCGGTAGCGGGCCAGGAGCCCGGCGAGGACCTCGATCAGCTGCCCGTGGTCGTAGGTGTCGGCGCGGGTGACGGGGGAGCCGGCGGACAGGTGGGTGCGCAGTTCGAGGGCCCGGTCCTCCCACAGGGCGGGCAGCGCCATGTAGCGGCGGGTGGTGTGCATGGGCAGGTCGAGGAAGACCAGCTCGACCCGGCGCCCGCCGTGGACGAGGGTGTTCACCTCGCACCGCCGTCCGCCGGCGAGGGCGACGACCCCCTTCCGCCAGGGCGTGAACTTCTCCGCGCCGATCGCTTGCGCGTACGACTGGCGCAGCCCCTGGTGGCGGGCGGAGGAGTAGGCGGCCTTGTCGGGCGGGGTCTCCGGCATGCCCTTGATCCAGTTCTTGCCGGTGTGCTCGCCGGCGGTGACGTACACGGAGACGAGCGGAACCCCGGCGTCGAGCAGCCGCTGGGTGTCGGGGTTCATGAAGTACAGGTCGTCGTCCGGGTGCGCGGCGAACTGCATGAGCAGCGCCCGGCCGGCACTGTGCGCTATGGGCCGGCCCGGCGCCGGGTCGGCGGTGGCCGCGCTGCTGGGCGGTGCGGGTACGGAGCAGCCGGCGACGGCCGCGGCGACGGCGGCGGCTCCGGCGAGCACGGTGCGCCGCGCCACTCTTCTGTTGTCCACCGCTCGTCGGTCCCCTGTGCGTCGGTGCAGCTGGTGTGCGTGTCGTGTACGTGTGTGCGTCCGGCTAGACGGATTTTCCGCGACCGGGGTTCAGCGGTGTGCGGAGGTGTCGCCGAGCGGCACCACGGCCTTCACCCGCATGGGCTCGTCGCCGTGCCGGGCGAGCAGTGCCAGCGCCTCGACCGGGACGCTCGTCGTGCCGAGCCGTTCCTCGCACTCGGCCGCCAGGACGGCGGGCTCGCGGCTGCGGCCGAGCGACAGGTGCGGGGTGAAACCGCGGTCGTCGACGCACAGCGGGAACCGTTCCTCCAGGGCTTCGCGTAGGCGCCGCCACGGCTCGGGGCCGGCCGCCGCCGGGTCGAGCCAGACGGTGGCGTCCGTACGGTGCCGGAACCAGCGCACCCCGCGGAGCCGGGCGCGGAACGGCGGGACGGTCCGCAGGGCGGCGGCGACGAGCGGGATCGCGCGCGGGAAGTCGGCCTCGGGGACGAATCCGTAGACGACGTTCACGTGCGGGGGCCAGCGCCCGATCTGCCGGTCGTGGACGCGGCGGATGCTCTGCACCGGCTCCCACAGGCCGGCCGGCGGCAGCCATGCCAGGGCGGTGCGGTGGGTGGGCGGGACGGCCAGTACCTCGGCGTGGGCCCGGCCCGCCGGGGAGTCGTCGAGGCGGTCGAGCCCGGTCCTGCGGTCCCAGATGAGCTCGCCGTCGGCCTCGAAGAAGAGTACGCGGTGCCAGGGGATGTCACCGCCGGGTGCGAAGTCGGTCAGGGCGAGCCGGGTCGGCCGGTCCGTGCCGCGCTCGGCGACGCCCATCACGAAGCGCTCCGCGTCGAGGCGCGGGTCCCAGAGCACCCGGTGGTAGATCTCGTCGCTGGTGCGCATGTCCGGCGACTGCCCGGCCCGGCTCGGTCACGAACTGATCAAGAGCCCTGACCTGCCCGCTCCACCGCTCCGGCGCCATGAGAACGTCCGGATCGCATCGTGCAGCACAGGGGTGGGACACATGGACGACAAGCCGTCGGACAAGCCGTCGGTCTCGGACGCGGAATGGGCCGCGTTCGTCGAGGCCGCGCGGGAGCAGGGCCTCGGTACCGAGGAGCAGGAGAAGGCCCTGCGGAAGGCCAGGCCGCCGAAGCCGCCGAAGGCACCGAAGCGGTCGAAGCAGCCGAAGCGGCAGGAGCCGGCGGGCTGGCGCACGGGCCCCGCCTGGCAGGAGATGAACGGCCGCGCGGCCCGTCGGCGCCGGGTGAAGGCCGTCGTCGGCATCACCCTGGCCGTCGCGCTCGCGCTGATCGCCGTGCGGCCCCAGCTGGTGACCGGCGTGCTCCCGGACGGCGTGACCTCGGCCCTCCCGTCGAGCTGGACCGACCACCCCGAGGACGCCACGCCCCTCGCCGCCGAGACGGCTCCTCCGACGGCGGCCCCGGAGTACGTCGATCCTGACCGCCCGACCCTGAAGGAGCCCTTCCGCGGCTCCCCGGCCCTGCGCTGGGCCGACGGCGCGGCCGGCATCGAGCTCCCGGCGGCGAAGGCGACCGGCTGGATGTCGAAGGCGCAGGTCGAGTCGGCGCTGAAGCGCTCCAAGGACTTCCTGGTGGCGGCGAATCTGGACCCGGCGGTGCTCAGGGGCGGGAAGCCGGAGCGTGCGCTCGGCCTGCTCGACCCGAGGCAGCCGGACCTCGTGTCCGGCATGGAGAAGGCCCTCGCCAGGCCCTCGGAGCGGAACGACCCCACGCTGCTCTTCAGCCGCTTCTCCCCGGCGGAGGTCCGGCCCGTCGGCACGGTCGTCAAGGTCCGTGGCCGGATGAGCGTCGAGAACGGCAAGGGCGCCGACGCGGGCCAGGTCCTGATCCACACCGACTACACCTTCGTCTACCCCGTCGCGAAGGCCGGGCCGGGCGCCGCGTCGGTGGCCCGCACGGTCGTCCGCCGGCAGATCACCTTCTCCCTGGCCGACCCCGCGAGGTTCGAGGCCACGCCGGGCAGGCTCGGGGTCAGCGCGTGGGACTCCAACGTCGGCAACGACGACTGCGACGGTCCCGAGGACGGCTACTTCCACCCCACGTTCACCGAGGACCGGTACGCCGATCCGGCGGCCCCCGAGCCGTCCGGCCCCGCCGTCGACCCGTACGACCGCAGCAAGGACCTCGACGAGCTCCCCAGCGCGTGCGGCACGGTGACCCGCATCTGAGGCTCGTCGTCGCACCGGACCGCGCGGCCGTGGTGAGCGGCGCGGTCGCTCACCCGGCGCGCCCTTGTGTGTAGCTCCGCGTGACGTGGGGTACAGTCTTGGGCCCCGATTGGCGACCACATGCCCGCGTATGGCAGACTGTCGGGGTTGCTCGGTTGAGTGCCGATGCTGCGCGCCTCCCGCCGGGAGGACCGGAAGCGAGTCCCACAGTACTCGTCGTCCCTTCTCAGGGGCGGACGTACGGGAATCTTCCGGGAAGTGTCAGCGGGGTGCCGACCAGGCACCCGGTGGGTGTTCCGCCCCCGGCTTCGCGGGTTTGTGGGCCCGCACCCCCTTGGTTGGGAAATCCTTCGGGACTTCTTCGTAGAGGGAGTGCGACACGCCCGACCGCGTGGGTCGGAGGAGGAGTCAAGAGAACCCCCGGGTTCCAGAGCGTTACGAGAGACAGGACTACTGAGTAGCCATGGCGGGACAGAAGATCCGCATCCGGCTCAAGGCCTACGACCACGAGGTCATCGACTCCTCGGCGAAGAAGATCGTCGAGACGGTGACGCGCACTGGTGCGTCGGTCGCGGGCCCGGTGCCGCTGCCCACTGAGAAGAACGTGTACTGCGTCATCAAGTCGCCGCACAAGTACAAGGACTCGCGCGAGCACTTCGAGATGCGCACGCACAAGCGCCTCATCGACATCCTCGACCCCACGCCGAAGACCGTCGACTCGCTCATGCGTCTCGACCTGCCGGCGGGCGTCGACATCGAGATCAAGCTCTGAGGTGACGCGCGAGATGGCTAAGAACATCAAGGGCATCCTGGGCGAGAAGCTCGGCATGACGCAGGTCTGGGACGAGAACAACCGGGTCGTCCCGGTGACCGTCGTCAAGGCCGGCCCGAATGTCGTGACCCAGGTGCGTACGAACGACACCGACGGCTACGAGTCGGTCCAGATCGCCTTCGGCGAGATCGACCCGCGCAAGGTGAACAAGCCCCTCAAGGGTCACTTCGCCAAGGCCGACGTCACCCCGCGCCGCCACCTGGTGGAGCTCCGCACCGCTGACGCCTCCGAGTACACGCTCGGCCAGGAGATCACCGCCGAGGTCTTCGAGGCCGGCGTGAAGGTCGACGTCACCGGCAAGAGCAAGGGCAAGGGCTTCGCCGGCGCCATGAAGCGCCACAACTTCCGTGGTGGCAAGGCGTCGCACGGTGCCCACCGCGTGCACCGCAAGCCCGGTTCGATCGGTGGCTGCGCCACCCCGGGCCGCGTCTTCAAGGGCATGCGCATGGCCGGCCGTATGGGCAACGAGCGCGTGACCACCCAGAACCTGACCGTTCACGCCGTTGACGCGGAGAAGGGCCTGCTCCTCATCAAGGGCGCGGTTCCTGGTCCGAACGGCGGCCTCGTCCTGGTCCGCACTGCGGCCAAGGGGGCCTGAGGATATGAGCACCATTGACATTCTGTCGCCCTCCGGCGACAAGACCGGGACCGTCGAGCTCCCGGCCGAGATCTTCGAGGCCAAGGTCAGCATCCCGCTGATCCACCAGGTCGTCGTCGCGCAGCTGGCCGCCGCCCGTCAGGGCACGCACAAGGTCAAGTCGCGTGGCGAGGTCCGCGGTGGTGGCCGGAAGCCGTACCGCCAGAAGGGCACCGGCCGCGCCCGTCAGGGTTCGACCCGCGCCCCGCAGTTCGCCGGTGGTGGCGTCGTGCACGGTCCCGTGCCGCGTGACTACTCGCAGCGGACCCCCAAGAAGATGAAGGCCGCCGCCCTCCGCGGTGCCCTCTCCGACCGGGCGAACCACTCCCGTATCCACGTCGTCACCGGCGTGGTCGAGGGTGGCATCTCCACCAAGGCCGCCAAGACGCTGTTCGGCAAGATCTCGGAGCGCAAGAACCTGCTCCTGGTCGCCGAGCGCTCCGACGAGGCCGCGTGGCTGTCCGCCCGCAACCTGCCCCAGGTGCACATCCTGGAGCCGGGCCAGCTGAACACGTACGACGTGATGCGATCCGACGACGTGGTCTTCACCCAGGCCGCCCTCGAGTCCTTCGTGTCTGGCCCCAAGGCCGATGAGACCGAAGGGAGCGAGGCCTGATGTCCGAGGCCACGATCACCAGCAAGACCTTCACGGACCCGCGCGACGTCCTCGTCAAGCCGGTTGTCTCCGAGAAGAGCTACGCGCTGCTCGACGAGAACAAGTACACGTTCATCGTCGCGCCCGGCGCCAACAAGACCCAGATCAAGCAGGCCGTCGAGGCGGTCTTCTCGGTCAAGGTCACCGGGGTCAACACGATCAACCGCCAGGGCAAGCGCAAGCGCACCCGCACCGGTTTCGGCAAGCGCGCCAACACCAAGCGCGCCATCGTGACCCTCGCCGAGGGCAACCGAATCGACATCTTCGGCGGCCCGACCGCCTGACGGCGGTCGAGTCGTCCGATATCGGACGAGGACTGAGAAATGGGTATCCGCAAGTACAAGCCGACGACGCCGGGCCGCCGTGGCTCCTCCGTCGCCGACTTCGTCGAGATCACGCGGTCCACGCCGGAGAAGTCGCTGGTCCGCCCCCTGCACAGCAAGGGCGGCCGTAACAACACCGGTCGTGTGACCGTCCGCCACCAGGGCGGTGGCCACAAGCGTGCCTACCGTGTGATCGACTTCCGTCGTCACGACAAGGACGGCGTGCCGGCCAAGGTCGCTCACATCGAGTACGACCCCAACCGCACCGCGCGCATCGCGCTGCTCCACTACGCGGACGGCGAGAAGCGCTACATCATCGCCCCGCGTGGTCTGGCGCAGGGTGACCGGGTCGAGAACGGCCCCACGGCCGACATCAAGCCCGGCAACAACCTGGCCCTCCGCAACATCCCGGTCGGTACCACGATCCACGCGATCGAGCTCCGTCCCGGCGGTGGCGCCAAGTTCGCCCGCTCCGCAGGTGCCTCCGTGCAGCTGCTCGCGAAGGAGGGCACGATGGCCCACCTCCGCATGCCGTCGGGCGAGATCCGCCTGGTCGACGCCCGCTGCCGCGCCACCATCGGTGAGGTCGGCAACGCCGAGCAGTCGAACATCAACTGGGGCAAGGCCGGCCGCAAGCGCTGGCTGGGCGTCCGCCCGACCGTTCGCGGTGTGGCGATGAACCCGGTTGACCACCCGCACGGTGGTGGTGAGGGCAAGACCTCCGGTGGTCGCCACCCGGTGTCCCCGTGGGGCCAGAAGGAAGGCCGTACTCGTTCGCCCAAGAAGGCGTCGAACAAGTACATCGTCCGCCGCCGCAAGACGAACAAGAAGCGCTAGGAGCGGGTTTAGATGCCGCGCAGTCTCAAGAAGGGGCCCTTCGTCGACGACCACCTCATCAAGAAGGTGGACGCCCAGAACGAAGCCGGCACCAAGAACGTCATCAAGACCTGGTCCCGTCGCTCGATGATCGTCCCGGCCATGCTGGGCCACACGATCGCGGTGCACAACGGCAAGACCCACGTCCCGGTGTTCGTCACCGAGTCGATGGTCGGCCACAAGCTCGGCGAGTTCTCGCCGACGCGCACCTTCCGGGGTCACGTCAAGGAAGACCGGAAGTCGAAGCGCCGCTAAGGCGCGGATCGCAACAGACACGTAAGTAACTGGAAGGACAACCATGGAAGCCAGGGCCCAGGCGCGGTACATCCGCGTCACGCCCATGAAGGCCCGCCGCGTGGTGGACCTCATCCGTGGCATGGACGCCACGGAGGCCCAGGCCGTCCTGCGATTCGCCCCGCAGGCCGCCTCCGTGCCGGTCGGCAAGGTGCTCGACAGCGCCATCGCCAACGCCGCGCACAACTACGACCACACGGACGCCTCTTCGCTGTTCATCAGCGAGGCGTACGTCGACGAGGGCCCGACCCTGAAGCGGTTCCGTCCGCGTGCTCAGGGCCGTGCCTACCGGATCCGCAAGCGGACCAGCCACATCACCGTGGTCGTCAGCAGCAAGGAAGGAACCCGGTAATGGGCCAGAAGGTAAACCCGCACGGGTTCCGGCTCGGCATCACCACCGACTTCAAGTCGCGTTGGTACGCCGACAAGCTGTACAAGGACTACGTCAAGGAAGACGTCGCCATCCGTCGGATGCTGACGTCCGGCATGGAGCGCGCCGGCATCTCGAAGGTGGAGATCGAGCGCACCCGTGACCGTGTCCGCGTGGACATCCACACCGCTCGCCCGGGCATTGTCATCGGTCGCCGTGGCGCCGAGGCCGACAAGATCCGCGGCCAGCTCGAGAAGCTGACCGGCAAGCAGGTCCAGCTGAACATCCTCGAGGTCAAGAACCCCGAGGTCGACGCTCAGCTGGTGGCCCAGGCCGTCGCCGAGCAGCTGTCCTCCCGCGTCTCCTTCCGTCGGGCCATGCGCAAGAGCATGCAGTCCGCCATGAAGGCCGGCGCCAAGGGCATCAAGATCCAGTGTGGTGGCCGTCTCGGCGGCGCCGAGATGTCCCGCTCGGAGTTCTACCGCGAGGGCCGTGTGCCGCTGCACACGCTCCGCGCGAACGTCGAGTACGGCTTCTTCGAGGCCAAGACGACCTTCGGCCGCATCGGCGTGAAGGTCTGGATCTACAAGGGCGACGTCAAGAACATCGCCGAGGTCCGCGCCGAGAACGCCGCTGCCCGCGCCGGCAACCGTCCGGCCCGTGGCGGCGCTGACCGCCCGGCCGGCCGTGGTGGCCGCGGTGGCGAGCGTGGCGGTCGCGGTCGCAAGCCGCAGCAGGCTGCTGCTGCCGAGGCCCCCAAGGCCGAGGCCGCCGCCGCCGCTCCGGCTGAGAGCACCGGAACGGAGGCCTGACCGAAATGCTGATCCCCCGTAGGGTCAAGCACCGCAAGCAGCACCACCCGAAGCGCAACGGTATGTCCAAGGGTGGCACGCAGGTTGCGTTCGGCGAGTACGGCATTCAGGCCCTCACCCCGGCCTACGTGACCAACCGCCAGATCGAGGCCGCGCGTATCGCGATGACCCGCCACATCAAGCGTGGCGGCAAGGTCTGGATCAACATCTACCCGGACCGCCCGCTCACGAAGAAGCCTGCCGAGACCCGCATGGGTTCCGGTAAGGGTTCTCCGGAGTGGTGGATCGCGAACGTCAAGCCCGGTCGGGTGATGTTCGAGCTGTCCTACCCGAACGAGAAGATCGCGCGTGAGGCCCTGACTCGAGCGGCTCACAAGCTGCCGATGAAGTGCAAGATCGTTAAGCGCGAGGCAGGTGAGCTGTGATGTCGGCCGGTACCAAGGCGTCCGAGCTGCGCGAGCTGGGCAACGAGGAGCTTGTCGCCAAGCTCCGCGAGGCCAAGGAAGAGCTGTTCAACCTCCGCTTCCAGGCGGCGACGGGCCAGCTCGAGAACCACGGTCGGCTCAAGTCCGTCCGTAAGGACATCGCCCGGATCTACACCCTGATGCGTGAGCGCGAGCTGGGCATCGAGACGGTGGAGAACGCCTGATGAGCGAGAACAACGTGACTGAGAAGACCGAGCGCAACGCCCGCAAGGTCCGTGAGGGCCTCGTCGTCAGCGACAAGATGGACAAGACCGTCGTCGTCGCTGTCGAGGACCGCGTCAAGCACGCGCTGTACGGCAAGGTCATCCGCCGTACGAACAAGCTCAAGGCTCACGACGAGCAGAACCAGGCCGGCGTCGGCGACCGCGTCCTCCTCATGGAGACCCGGAAGCTGTCCGCCACGAAGCACTGGCGCGTCGTCGAGATCCTCGAGAAGGCCAAGTAATCCCTCCTAGGGGGACCCCCTAGGAACAGTTCCGCCAGGCTCGGCGTGGGGCCTCATGCGAATGAGGCCCCCGCCGGGAACCGGCAGACAATCAGGAGATAGACGTGATCCAGCAGGAGTCGCGACTTCGCGTCGCCGACAACACTGGTGCGAAGGAAATCCTTTGCATCCGTGTGCTCGGTGGCTCGGGTCGCCGCTACGCGGGCATCGGTGACGTCATCGTCGCCACCGTCAAGGACGCGATCCCCGGTGGCAACGTGAAGAAGGGTGACGTCGTCAAGGCGGTCATCGTTCGCACCGTCAAGGAGCGCCGCCGCCAGGACGGCTCGTACATCCGCTTCGACGAGAACGCCGCCGTCATTCTGAAGAACGACGGCGACCCTCGCGGCACCCGTATCTTCGGCCCCGTCGGCCGTGAGCTGCGCGAGAAGAAGTTCATGAAGATCATCTCGCTCGCGCCGGAGGTGCTGTAAGCATGAAGATCAAGAAGGGCGACCTGGTCCAGGTCATCACCGGCAAGGACAAGGGCAAGCAGGGCAAGGTCATCGCGGCCTTCCCCGCCGAGTCCCGCGTCCTCGTCGAGGGTGTCAACCGGGTCAAGAAGCACACCAAGGCCGGCCCGAACCAGGCCGGCGGCATCGTGACCACCGAGGCCCCGGTCCACGTCTCCAACGTCCAGCTGGTCGTGGAGAAGGACGGCAAGAAGGTCGTCACGCGTGTCGGTTACCGCTTCGACGACGAGGGCAACAAGATCCGCGTTGCCAAGCGGACGGGTGAGGACATCTGATGGCTACCACCACTCCGCGTCTCAAGACGAAGTACCGCGAGGAGATCGCGGGCAAGCTGCGTGACGAGTTCAAGTACGAGAACGTCATGCAGATCCCCGGCCTCGTGAAGATCGTGGTCAACATGGGTGTCGGCGACGCCGCCCGTGACTCGAAGCTGATCGAGGGCGCGATCCGCGACCTCACCACGATCACCGGTCAGAAGCCGGCCGTCACCAAGGCCCGCAAGTCCATCGCGCAGTTCAAGCTGCGCGAGGGTCAGCCGATCGGTGCCCACGTCACGCTCCGTGGCGACCGCATGTGGGAGTTCCTGGACCGCACCCTGTCGCTCGCGCTGCCGCGCATCCGCGACTTCCGCGGCCTGTCCCCGAAGCAGTTCGACGGCCGTGGCAACTACACCTTCGGTCTCACGGAGCAGGTCATGTTCCACGAGATCGACCAGGACAAGATCGACCGCGTCCGGGGTATGGACATCACCGTGGTCACCACGGCGACCAACGACGACGAGGGCCGTGCCCTTCTGCGTCACCTCGGCTTCCCGTTCAAGGAGGCGTAAGCGAGATGGCGAAGAAGGCTCTCATCGCGAAGGCTGCCCGCAAGCCCAAGTTCGGTGTGCGTGCGTACACCCGCTGCCAGCGCTGCGGTCGCCCCCACTCCGTGTACCGCAAGTTCGGCCTCTGCCGCGTGTGCCTTCGTGAGATGGCTCACCGTGGCGAGCTGCCGGGCGTGACCAAGAGCTCCTGGTAATTCCCCCTCGCCCGTAGGGCATTGGGGAACCACAGGAGTCTCTCGGTAAGCAGAGGGTTGGCGGAGGCCCACCCCCGCATGGCTTAGGCTTGTGGGGTTGGGCGTCCGCCGCCCGTACGACTTACTACGCCGTAGGTCCACCGCACCGCACCCGCCCCGTCTCGGATCGGGGAGAGGGATGGTGCACCAGGAAACCCCGGCGAGAGAGGCCGAAGGCCAATTCATGACCATGACTGATCCGATCGCAGACATGCTCACGCGTCTGCGTAACGCGAACTCGGCGTACCACGACTCCGTGACGATGCCGCACAGCAAGATCAAGTCTCACATCGCGGAAATCCTCCAGCAGGAGGGCTTCATCACGGGCTGGAAGGTCGAGGACGCCGAGGTCGGCAAGAACCTCGTGCTCGACCTCAAGTTCGGTCCGAACCGTGAGCGCTCCATCGCGGGCATCAAGCGGATCTCGAAGCCGGGCCTCCGGGTTTACGCGAAGTCCACCAACCTGCCGAAGGTCCTCGGCGGCCTGGGCGTGGCGATCATCTCCACGTCCCACGGTCTCCTGACCGGCCAGCAGGCTCAGAAGAAGGGCGTGGGTGGGGAAGTCCTCGCCTACGTCTGGTAGTCGGGAACGGAGGAAAAGCCAATGTCGCGTATCGGCAAGCTCCCCATCACGGTTCCCGCCGGCGTGGACGTCACCATCGAGGGCCGCACGGTCACGGTCAAGGGTTCCAAGGGCACCCTGACCCACACCGTCGCCGCGCCGATCGAGATCGTCAAGGGTGAGGACGGCGTTCTGAACGTCACCCGCCCCAACGACGAGCGTCAGAACAAGGCCCTGCACGGCCTGTCCCGCACGCTGGTGGCCAACATGATCACCGGTGTGACCCAGGGGTACACGAAGGCGCTCGAGATCAGCGGTGTCGGTTACCGCGTGGCCGCGAAGGGCTCCAACCTGGAGTTCCAGCTCGGCTACAGCCACCCGATCCTGGTGGAGGCCCCCGAGGGGATCTCCTTCAAGGTCGAGTCGCCGACCAAGTTCTCGGTCGAGGGCATCGACAAGCAGAAGGTCGGCGAGGTCGCCGCGAACATCCGCAAGCTTCGCAAGCCCGACCCGTACAAGGCCAAGGGCGTGAAGTACGCGGGCGAGGTCATCCGCCGCAAGGTCGGAAAGGCTGGTAAGTAAGCCATGGCATACGGTGTGAAGATCGCCAAGGGCGACGCTTACAAGCGCGCTGCCAAGGCGCGCCGTCACCTGCGCATCCGTAAGAGCGTGTCGGGTACGGCGGAGCGTCCGCGCCTCGTCGTGACGCGTTCCAACCGCGGTATCACCGCGCAGGTCATCGACGACCTGAAGGGCCACACCCTGGCGTCGGCGTCCCACCTGGACGCTTCGATCCGCGGTGGCGAGGGCGACAAGTCCGCGCAGGCCAAGCAGGTCGGCGCCCTGGTCGCCGAGCGCGCCAAGGCCGCCGGCGTCGAGGCCGTCGTGTTCGACCGTGGTGGCAACAGGTACGCCGGGCGCATTGCCGCTCTGGCTGACGCCGCCCGCGAAGCCGGGCTGAAGTTCTAAGCCCCGGTTCCGGGACTAACGGACGTAACAGAGAGAGGTATTCCAATGGCTGGACCCCAGCGCCGCGGAAGCGGTGCCGGTGGCGGCGAGCGGCGGGACCGGAAGGGCCGCGACGGTGGCGCTGCCGCCGCCGAGAAGACCGCGTACGTTGAGCGCGTAGTCGCGATCAACCGCGTCGCCAAGGTTGTCAAGGGTGGTCGTCGTTTCAGCTTCACCGCGCTGGTCGTGGTGGGCGACGGTGACGGCACCGTGGGTGTCGGCTACGGCAAGGCCAAGGAGGTGCCGGCCGCCATCGCCAAGGGTGTGGAGGAGGCCAAGAAGCACTTCTTCAAGGTCCCCCGTATCCAGGGCACCATCCCGCACCCGATCCAGGGTGAGAAGGCCGCGGGCGTCGTCCTGCTCAAGCCGGCTTCCCCCGGTACCGGTGTTATCGCCGGTGGCCCGGTGCGCGCCGTGCTCGAGTGCGCCGGCGTTCACGACATCCTGTCGAAGTCGCTCGGCTCCGACAACGCGATCAACATCGTGCACGCGACCGTGGAGGCCCTCAAGGGCCTGCAGCGTCCCGAGGAGATCGCGGCCCGCCGCGGTCTGCCGCTCGAGGACGTCGCCCCCGCGGCTCTGCTCCGTGCGCGTGCTGGGGCGGGTGCGTAATGGCTCGCCTCAAGATCACGCAGACGAAGTCGTACATCGGCAGCAAGCAGAACCACCGCGACACGCTGCGTTCGCTCGGGCTCAAGCGCCTGAACGACGTGGTCGTCAAGGAGGACCGCCCCGAGTTCCGCGGAATGGTGCACACCGTCCGCCACCTCGTGACGGTCGAGGAGGTCGACTGACATGGCGGAGAACAACCCGCTGAAGGTCCACAACCTCCGTCCCGCCCCGGGCGCCAAGACCGCCAAGACCCGTGTGGGTCGTGGTGAGGCGTCGAAGGGTAAGACGGCCGGTCGTGGTACGAAGGGCACGAAGGCCCGCTACCAGGTTCCGGAGCGCTTCGAGGGTGGCCAGATGCCCCTCCACATGCGTCTCCCGAAGCTGAAGGGCTTCAAGAACCCCTTCCGCACCGAGTACCAGGTCGTGAACCTGGACAAGCTGGCCGCGCTCTACCCGCAGGGTGGCGAGGTCACGGTGGCCGACCTGGTCGCCAAGGGTGCGGTTCGCAAGAACCAGCTCGTCAAGGTCCTGGGCCAGGGCGAGGTCTCCGTGGCGCTGCAGGTGACGGTCGACGCCGTCTCCGGCTCCGCCAAGGAGAAGATCGCCGCCGCCGGCGGCACCGTCACCGAGCTCGTCTGAGACGACTCGATGGCCTGAACATCCCACCGGGGATGCCTCCCAAAAGGGGCATCCCCGGTTGGTCGTTCCTAGGGGGCCATGGTCGCCGGTAAGGTGGCGTCCACTGTCTAGAGTGCGTGCGGTATGCCCGCGGGTGCTCGAGGCAGGCAACTCTCATCGTCGAACCTCAAGACCGTCACCTCTGACGCACGTGCGCGGGGGTCGCAGGAGGCACCGTGCTCACCGCGTTCGCCCGGGCGTTCAAGACGCCCGACCTGCGCAAGAAGCTGCTCTTCACGCTCGGCATCATCGTGCTGTACCGGCTCGGGGCACACATCCCCGTCCCCGGTGTCAGCTACGAGGCCGTCCAGCAGTGTGTCGATCAGGCGAGCCAGGGCAACAACAGCCTGTTCGGCCTGGTCAACATGTTCAGTGGCGGGGCGCTGCTCCAGATCACCATCTTCGCGCTCGGCATCATGCCGTACATCACGGCGAGCATCATCCTGCAGCTGCTGACCGTCGTGATCCCCCGCCTGGAAGCCCTCAAGAAGGAGGGGCAGTCCGGCACCGCCAAGATCACGCAGTACACGCGTTATCTGACGGTCGCCCTCGCCATCCTCCAGGGCACCGGCCTCGTCGCCACCGCCCGCACCGGCGCGCTCTTCAGCGGCTGCACGGTCGCGAACCAGGTCGTTCCCGACCAGTCGATCTTCGTCACCGTCACCATGGTCATCACCATGACCGCGGGCACCGCGGTGGTCATGTGGCTGGGCGAGCTCATCACCGACCGCGGCATCGGCCAGGGCATGTCGATCCTCATGTTCATCTCGATCGCCGCCGGCTTCCCGGGCGCCCTGTGGGCCATCAAGGAGAGCGGCAAGCTCGCCAAGGGCTGGATCGAGTTCGGCACCGTCATCCTCATCGGCTTCGTCATGGTCGCCCTCGTCGTCTTCGTCGAGCAGGCCCAGCGCCGCATTCCGGTGCAGTACGCGAAGCGGATGATCGGCCGCAGGTCGTACGGCGGTACGTCCACTTACATCCCGTTGAAGGTGAACCAGGCAGGTGTGATTCCTGTCATCTTCGCGTCGTCGCTGCTCTACATCCCGGCACTCATCTCGCAGTTCTCGAACAGCACCTCCGGCTGGAAGACCTGGATCGAAGCCCACTTCGTCAAGGGTGACCACCCCTACTACATCGCTACGTACTTCCTCCTGATCGTGTTCTTCGCCTTCTTCTACGTGGCGATCTCGTTCAACCCCGAGGAAGTTGCCGACAACATGAAGAAGTATGGTGGCTTCATCCCGGGTATCCGGGCTGGTCGACCTACTGCCGAGTACCTGAGCTTCGTGCTCAACCGGATCACTTGGCCGGGCTCGCTGTATCTGGGTCTGATCGCTCTTGTGCCGACGATGGCGTTGGCAGGCTTCGGCGGTGCCAATGCCAACTTCCCGTTCGGCGGGACGAGCATCCTCATCATCGTGGGTGTCGGGCTCGAGACCGTGAAGCAGATCGAGAGCCAGCTCCAGCAGCGCAATTACGAAGGGTTCCTCCGCTGATGCGAATCGTCCTCGTCGGACCGCCCGGGGCCGGCAAGGGAACGCAGGCCGCGTTCCTTGCCAAGAACCTGGACATCCCGCACATCTCCACGGGCGACCTGTTCCGTGCCAACATCTCCAAGGGCACGGAGCTGGGGCTCAAGGCGAAGGCGTTCATGGACGCCGGTGACCTCGTACCGGACGAGGTGACCATCGGGATGGCCAAGGACCGCATGGGGCAGGACGACGCCGCGAACGGCTTCCTGCTCGACGGGTTCCCGCGCAACGTGGCTCAGGCCGAGGCCCTGGATGTCGTGCTGAAGGCGGACGACATGCAGCTGGACGCGGTCCTGGACCTGGAGGTCCCCGAGGACGAGGTCGTGAAGCGGATCGCGGGTCGCCGCATCTGCCGTAACGACTCCTCGCACGTGTTCCACGTGACGTACAACGCTCCGAAGACCGAGGGCGTCTGCGACGTCTGCGGCGGCGAGCTGTTCCAGCGCGACGACGACTCCGAGGAGACCGTCCGCCGCCGCCTGGAGGTCTACCACACGCAGACCGAGCCGATCATCGACTACTACCGGGCGCAGAACCTGGTCGTGACGATCTCGGCGCTCGGCAAGGTGGACGAGGTCACGGCGCGCGCGATGGCCGCGCTGGAGAAGTAACCCACGGTTCGTGCGAGACGGCCGCGGTGCCCGGGAGGGCGCCGCGGCCGTATCGTTGTTTCCGACCCCTTACGCGCAAGGAAAGGCCCCCGCCACGATGGTGCAGATCAAGACCCCCGAGCAGATCGCGAAGATGCGCGAGGCGGGGCTGGTCGTCGCGGCCATCCACGCGGCGACCCGCGAGGCGGCGGTGCCCGGCGCGACCACCCGGGACCTGGACGAGGTCGCCCGCAAGGTGATCGCCGACCACGGCGCGAAGTCGAACTTCCTCGGGTACGGCGGCTTCCCCGCCACCATCTGCACCTCGGTGAACGAGGTCGTCGTCCACGGCATCCCGGACGAGAAGACCGTCCTCAAGGACGGCGACATCATCTCCATCGACTGCGGCGCCATCGTCGACGGCTGGCACGGCGACGCCGCTTACACGGCCTTCGTGGGCACCGGCCACGCGCCGGAGCTGATCGAGCTGTCGCGGGTCACCGAGGAGTCGATGTGGGCCGGCATCGCGGCCATGAGGCTCGGCAACCGCCTGGTGGACATCTCCAAGGCGATCGAGACGTACATCAAGCGCCAGCCGCGCCCGGCGGTCGGTGACCACAGCCTGGGCCGCTACGGGATCATCGAGGACTACGGCGGCCACGGCATCGGCACCGAGATGCACATGGACCCGCACCTGCTGAACTACGTCTCCCGCAAGCGCGGCAAGGGCCCCAAGCTGGTCCCGGGCTTCTGCCTGGCCATCGAGCCCATGGTCTCCCTGGGCACCCCGAAGACCGAGGTCCTCGCCGACGACTGGACCGTCATCACCACGGACGGCACCTGGTCCTCCCACTGGGAGCACAGCGTCGCCCTGACCGAGGAGGGCCCCCTGGTCCTCACGGCGGTCGACGGCGGCCGGGCGAAGCTGGCGGAGCTGGGCGTCGAGGCGGCGCCGGACCCCCTGGCCTAGCCGGGACCGCCCGGTCGGCGCAGGGCGGTCGCCCCGCCGGCGTAACGATCTCCTCCGTTGGGCAGACTCCCCGGATTCGTCTTTTCCAGGGGCCTGACGTAGACTGATGCGTCGGCTCTCGTGTACCCGTGTGTCCGCATGCGGCGGCGAGAGTCGATCAAGGTAGCCGATTCGAAAGGCGAAGCGTGGCCAAGAAGCAAGGTGCCATCGAAATCGAGGGCACCGTGATCGAGTCCCTCCCGAACGCCATGTTCAAGGTGGAGCTCCAGAACGGTCACAAGGTCCTCGCGCACATCTCCGGCAAGATGCGAATGCACTACATCCGTATCCTTCCGGACGACCGGGTCGTGGTGGAGCTCTCTCCGTACGACCTGACGCGTGGCCGGATCGTCTACCGGTACAAGTAGATCTTGCCCGCACCCCGCCTCCGCGCGCGGGTGGTGGCACTGACCCGGAGAACCTCACATCCCATGAAGGTCAAGCCGAGCGTCAAGAAGATCTGCGACAAGTGCAAGGTGATCCGCCGCCACGGCCGGGTCATGGTCATCTGCGACAACCTGCGCCACAAGCAGCGCCAGGGCTGACGCACGCCGACCTACCTGCATCTCGCAGTTTCTTCGCGCGACGCATAGCAATTCGTACATACGCAGAGCCCGCCCAGCCCGTTCAGGGTCGGCGACACCTCCGGCGGGGGCCGGGGACCCGATTCGTACCTCATACGGCGGTCGGGAGCGGTTCTGCGGCAGACCCCCGAGAACACAGGAGCCATTGAATGGCACGCGTTTCCGGTGTTGACATCCCGCGCGAAAAGCGTGTGGTGGTCGCACTCACCTACGTCTTCGGCATCGGGCGCACCCGGTCCGAGGAGATCCTCGCCGCCACCGGCGTGAACCCGTCCACCCGTGTCCGCGACCTTGCCGAGGAAGACCTCGTCAAGATCCGCGAGTACGTGGACGCCAACCTCCAGACCGAGGGTGACCTCCGCCGCGAGATCGCGGCCGACATCCGCCGCAAGGTCGAGATCGGCTGCTACCAGGGTCTGCGTCACCGCCGTGGCCTGCCCGTCCGCGGTCAGCGCACCAGCACGAACGCTCGTACCCGCAAGGGCCCGCGTCGCGCCATCGCCGGCAAGAAGAAGCCGGGCAAGAAGTAGTCCACAGCGGACACCTGTCCACGGTCTTCGCTGTAGGACCGACCACCTCCCGTAGGAGAAATAGATGCCCCCCAAGGGACGTCAGGGCGCCGTCAAGAAGGTGCGCCGCAAGGAAAAGAAGAACGTCGCTCACGGCCACGCGCACATCAAGAGCACGTTCAACAACACGATCGTCTCGATCACCGACCCCTCGGGCAACGTGATCTCCTGGGCCTCCGCCGGCCACGTCGGCTTCAAGGGCTCGCGCAAGTCCACCCCCTTCGCCGCGCAGATGGCCGCCGAGTCGGCCGCCCGCCGCGCGCAGGAGCACGGCATGCGCAAGGTCGACGTCTTCGTCAAGGGTCCCGGCTCCGGCCGTGAGACCGCGATCCGCTCCCTCCAGGCCACCGGCCTCGAGGTCGGCTCGATCCAGGACGTCACCCCCACCCCGCACAACGGCTGCCGTCCGCCGAAGCGCCGCCGCGTCTGACGCAGCGACGCCTGTGCGTCTTTGAGTGTCCGGGCGGTACGGCTCCGAAAGGCGCCGTGCCGCCCGTACCCTTGCAGTACCTGTCGGACGTCAAATAGTGGGCGTCCACGACTGAAGGAACACAGACATGCTGATCGCTCAGCGCCCCTCGCTGACCGAAGAGGTCGTCGACGAGTTCCGCTCCCGGTTCGTCATCGAGCCGCTGGAGCCGGGCTTCGGCTACACCCTCGGCAACTCCCTCCGCCGCACCCTCCTCTCGTCGATCCCCGGCGCTGCTGTCACCAGCATCCGCATCGACGGCGTCCTGCACGAGTTCACCACCGTGCCGGGCGTCAAGGAGGACGTCACCGACCTCATCCTCAACATCAAGCAGCTGGTCGTCTCCTCGGAGCACGACGAGCCGGTCGTGATGTACCTGCGCAAGCAGGGCCCGGGTCTGGTCACCGCCGCCGACATCGCGCCCCCGGCCGGTGTCGAGGTGCACAACCCCGACCTCGTCCTCGCCACGCTCAACGGCAAGGGCAAGCTGGAGATGGAGCTGACCGTCGAGCGCGGTCGCGGCTACGTCTCCGCCGTGCAGAACAAGCAGGTGGGCCAGGAGATCGGCCGCATCCCGGTCGACTCCATCTACTCGCCCGTTCTCAAGGTCACCTACAAGGTCGAGGCGACCCGAGTCGAGCAGCGCACCGACTTCGACAAGCTGATCGTCGACGTCGAGACCAAGCAGGCCATGCGCCCGCGTGACGCCATGGCGTCCGCCGGCAAGACCCTGGTCGAGCTGTTCGGTCTGGCCCGCGAGCTCAACATCGACGCCGAGGGCATCGACATGGGCCCGTCCCCGACGGACGCCGCCCTGGCCGCCGACCTGGCGCTGCCGATCGAGGAGCTCGAGCTCACCGTCCGGTCCTACAACTGCCTCAAGCGCGAGGGCATCCACTCCGTGGGTGAGCTCGTGGCGCGTTCCGAGGCCGACCTGCTCGACATCCGCAACTTCGGTGCGAAGTCGATCGACGAGGTCAAGGCGAAGCTGGCCGGCATGGGCCTGGCCCTCAAGGACAGCCCGCCCGGATTCGACCCGACCGCCGCCGCCGACGCCTTCGGCGCCGACGACGACGCGGACGCGGGCTTCGTCGAGACCGAGCAGTACTGATAGCTGCCCGCAGGCATCCGCCTGCGGGGCCCTGACACCGGTACCTGATACGGCCGGTGCAGATCTCAAGGAGAAACACCATGCCGCGTCCCACCAAGGGCGCCCGCCTCGGCGGCTCCGCCGCGCACGAGAAGCTGCTCCTCGCCAACCTGGCGAAGTCGCTCTTCGAGCACGGCCGCATCACCACGACCGAGGCCAAGGCCCGCCGCCTGCGTCCGGTCGCCGAGCGCCTGATCACCAAGGCGAAGAAGGGCGACATCCACAACCGTCGCCTGGTGCTGCAGACGATCACGGACAAGGGCGTCGTCCACACGCTCTTCACCGAGATCGCCCCGCGCTACTCCGAGCGCCCGGGTGGCTACACCCGCATCACCAAGATCGGCAACCGTCGTGGCGACAACGCCCCGATGGCCGTGATCGAGCTGGTCGAGGGCGAGATCGCCAAGAAGGCGACCGTCGCCGAGGCCGAGGCCGCCACCAAGCGCGCCGTCAAGGAGGCCGACGAGGCCCCCAAGGCCGAGGAGACCAAGGCCGAGGACGCGCAGGACGCCTGAGCGTTCTGACGTTCCCGTCTCGTGTGCGGGCCCGCATCCCCAGGGGTGCGGGCCCGCTCCCGTGTGTTTGAGAGGATTTACGGCGTGAGTGGCGTGAGTGGCGTGAGTGGCGTGAGTGACGTGAGCGACCTGAGTGACGACGTGGGCGGCCTGCGGGACGACGTGCGGCCCGGCTTCGTACGCGTCCGGCTCGACCTGTCGTACGACGGCAGGGACTTCTCCGGCTGGGCCAAGCAGGCCCGCGGTCAGCGCACCGTCCAGGGCGAGATCGAGGACGCCCTGCGCACCGTCACCCGCTCCCAGGAGACGTACGAGCTGACCGTGGCCGGCCGCACCGACGCCGGGGTGCACGCCCGTGGTCAGGTCGCGCACGTCGACCTGCCGGCCGCCGTGTGGGAGGAGCACCGCGAGAAGCTGCTCAGGCGGCTCGCGGGGCGCCTGTCGCACGATGTGCGGGTGTGGAGAGTCGCCGAGGCCCCCGCGGGCTTCAACGCCCGTTTCTCGGCGATCTGGCGCCGCTACGCCTACCGGGTCACCGACAACCCCGGCGGTGTCGACCCGCTGCTGCGCGGACACGTCCTGTGGCACGACTGGGCGCTCGACATGGACGCCATGAACGCGGCCGCCGAGCGGCTGGTCGGCGAGCACGACTTCGCCGCCTACTGCAAGAAGCGCGACGGGGCCACCACCATCCGCACGCTCCAGGAGCTGCGCTGGGAGCGCCGCCCCGACGGCGTCCTGGAGGCCACGGTCAAGGCCGACGCCTTCTGCCACAACATGGTCCGCTCGCTGGTCGGCGCCCTGCTGTTCGTCGGCGACGGCCACCGGCCGGTGGAGTGGCCGGGCAAGGTGCTGGCCGCGGGCGTGCGGGACTCGGCCGTCCACGTCGTACGGCCGCACGGCCTCACCCTGGAAGAGGTCGGCTACCCGGCCGACGACCAGCTCGCCGCGCGCAACAGGGAGGCCCGCAATAAGCGGTCACTGCCCGGGAGTGCCGGCTGCTGCTGAGGTCTGGGCGCGGCCCCGGGCGTAGATCTGGTCGAAGGCGAAGGTGCCGAGGGCTGCCCTTCCTGACGCGGCCCTCGCGGGCTCGGCGCCTGGGCGCCTCGCAAGCTTCGGCCCGCTGTGGCGGACTCCGTCCGCCGGGCGGTGGCGGTGCCGCCGTCGACCGGCAGGAGGGCTCGGTGGCACTTGCCTGTGGGGGACCGAGTGGTCACTCCCCGGGAGCGCCGGCTGCTGCTGAGGCCTGGGCGCGGCCCCGGGCGTAGATCTGGTTGAAGGCGAAGGTGCCGAGGTCGTCGGCGGTCTGGAAGACCGGGCGGTCGCCGGTGGTGACCTTCTTGCCGCTGGTGAAGCCGGTCTGGGTCAGGTAGACGTACCGGCCGATCGAGTTGGTGCGGCGCAGGCAGACCGTCTTCTGGCAGAAGGTGCCGACGCCGGAGCCCGCGAGCGGTGCGATGCCGCCGCTCGCCTGCTGCTTCGCCTTCGTCGCCTGTTCGTCGGTGGGGAAGACGGCGACGCCGACGGTGACGGCCACGCCGTCCTTCACGTAGGTGGCGCGGATCACGCGCGTGCAGCCGTTGTTCCTCAGGACCGTGCCGAGGCCGCCCTGGGTGACCGCCGCACAGTTGGTCGTGGAGGAGGTCGCGCCCTTCTGGTAGGGGCGGTCGTTCATGGTGAGCTTCTTGCCGGGGAAGAGACCCTCGGCGCTGAGCGGCGCCTTGTCCTTCTTCGCGTCGGAGATGAAGTCCATCGGGTCCGGCGGCGGCAGCGGGGCGACCGAGGAGAAGGTGGGCGCCGGGGTCGCGGTGCCGGTGGGGGCGGCGGAGCCGGTCGGGGCGGCGCCGTTCTTGGCCTGGTCGTTGTTCTTGTTGGTGACGACGACGGCGGTGGCGACCACGGCGCCCACGGCGAGCGCCGCGACGGCCGCGCCGCCGATCATCAGCCGGCGCTTGCGCCTGCTGCGGGCCTCGGAAGCCGCGGCCAGGGCGCTCCAGTCGGGGGTGTGGCCGCCCTGCGCTCCGGGGAACGGGTCCGGCTGCGGGCCGTTCGGCGGCTGCCCGTAGGGCTGCGGCTGCTGCGGCGGGTACCCGTACCCGTACGGCTGCTGCTGCGGGTACCCGTAGCCGTACCCCTGCTGTCCCTGCTGCTCGCCGCCCGGCGGCGGCCCCCCAAAGCTCATGCCGCGCATCCTAAACCGCTTGGGATCCCGGGCCCCCGGCGGCGACAATGCCCCGCATGGGACATGTCGAAGCCGCGCACCTCGAGTACTACCTGCCGGACGGGAGGGTGCTCCTGGGCGACGCCTCCTTCCGGGTCGGCGAGGGCGCCGTGGTCGCCCTGGTCGGCGCCAACGGGGCGGGCAAGACGACCCTGCTCCGGCTGATCTCCGGGGAGCTCCAGCCGCACGGCGGGAGCGTCACGGTCAGCGGCGGGCTCGGCGTGATGCCGCAGTTCGTGGGTTCGGTGCGGGACGAGTCCACCGTCCGTGACCTGCTGGTCTCGGTGGCGCCCGCGCGGATCCGGGAGGCGGCGAAGGCGGTCGACGAGGCCGAGCACCGGATCATGACGGTCGACGACGAGGCCGCGCAGATGGCGTACGCGCAGGCGCTGAGCGACTGGGCCGAGGTGCAGGGGTACGAGTTCGAGACCCTGTGGGACATGTGCACGACGGCCGCGATGGGCGTGCCGTACGACAAGGCGCAGTTCCGGCAGGTGCGCACGCTCAGCGGCGGCGAGCAGAAGCGTCTGGTCCTGGAGTACCTGCTGCGCGGCGGCGACGAGGTGCTGCTGCTCGACGAGCCGGACAACTACCTGGACGTGCCGGGCAAGCGGTGGCTGGAGGAGCGGCTGCGGGAGACCCGCAAGACGGTGCTGTTCATCTCCCACGACCGGGAGCTGCTCGCGCGGGCCGCGCAGAAGATCGTGGCCGTGGAGCCCGGCCCCGCCGGGTCCGACGTGTGGGTGCACGGCGGCGGCTTCGGCACCTTCCACGAGGCGCGGCGGGAGCGGTTCGCCCGCTTCGAGGAGCTGAAGCGGCGCTGGGAGGAGAAGCACGCCCAGCTGAAGAAGCTGGTGGTCACGCTGCGCCAGGCGGCCGCGGTCAGCCATGAGATGGCCTCGCGCTACGCGGCGGCGCAGACCCGGCTGCGGAAGTTCGAGGAGGCCGGCCCGCCGCCGGAGCCGCCGCGCGAGCAGGACATCCGGATGCGGCTGCGCGGCGGCCGGACCGGGGTGCGGGCGGTCACCGTGGAGAACCTGGAGCTCACCGGCCTGATGAAGCCGTTCTCCCTGGAGATCTTCTACGGGGAGCGGGTCGCGGTCCTGGGGTCGAACGGCTCGGGGAAGTCCCACTTCCTGCGGCTGCTCGCGGGGGACCCGACCGTGGCGCACACGGGCACGTGGAAGCTGGGCGCCCGGGTGGTGCCCGGCCACTTCGCGCAGACCCACGCCCACCCCGAGCTCTTCGGCCGGACGCTGGTCGACATCCTGTGGACCGAGCACGCCAAGGACCGGGGCGGGGCGATGTCGGTGCTGCGGCGCTACGAGCTGGAGCGCCAGGGCGACCAGCCCTTCGACAAGCTCTCCGGCGGACAGCAGGCCCGTTTCCAGATCCTCCTCCTGGAGCTCGCCGGCACGACGGCGCTGCTCCTGGACGAGCCGACGGACAACCTGGACCTGGAGTCCGCCGAGGCGCTCCAGGACGGCCTGGAGTCCTACGACGGCACGGTCCTCGCGGTCACCCACGACCGCTGGTTCGCGAAGAGCTTCGACCGCTACCTCGTCTTCGGCTCCGACGGCGTGGTCCGGGAGACCGGCGAGCCGGTGTGGGACGAGCGGCGGGTGGAGCGGGCGCGGTGACCGGGTGCCCCCGGCATTTTGACCCGTCGGGGGTGGCGCGGGTACCGTAGCGGTTTGTTATGCGTATTGGCTTCGTCGTTCTCACGCGAAGGGGCCCTACGCAGGTTCCCTGGAGCAGTTACCAGTGGCTCGCATACGGGCGGTGTCCCGGCAGTGTGGGCCCCAGCTGCATGATCGCTTCAGGTGTGTCTGGACTCCATCCACTGAAGAAGCGAAGGCTACGAAGTGCGTACGTACAGCCCCAAGCCTGGCGATGTGACTCGCCAGTGGCACATCATCGACGCTCAGGACGTCGTCCTGGGTCGTCTGGCGACGACGGCTGCGAACCTCCTGCGAGGCAAGCACAAGCCCGTCTACGCGCCGCACATGGACATGGGCGACTTCGTCATCATCATCAACGCTGACAAGGTCCACCTGTCCGGCAACAAGAAGACCCAGAAGATGGCCTACCGCCACTCCGGCTACCCGGGTGGTCTGCGCTCCGTCCGTTACGACGAGCTGCTGGACAAGAACCCCGAGAAGGCCGTCGAGAAGGCCATCAAGGGCATGATCCCCAAGAACTCCCTGGGCCGTCAGATGCTCTCGAAGCTGAAGGTCTACGCGGGTGAGAACCACCCGCACGCTGCGCAGCAGCCGGTCCCGTTCGAGATCACCCAGGTCGCGCAGTAGTTCCGGCCACACCCCCTAAGAACGAAAGAAATCTGAGGAGCATCGTGGCCGAGACCACCCCCGAGACCCCCGTCGACGAGTTCGAGGGCGTCGAGGAGTACACCACCGAGACCGAGATCGTCGAGGGCGACTACACCTCCGAGTCGCTCGCGTCCCGCTTCGGCGACCCGCAGCCGGCCGCCGGCCTGGGCCGTCGCAAGAACGCCATCGCCCGCGTCCGGATCGTTCCGGGCACCGGCAAGTGGAAGATCAACGGTCGCACCCTCGAGGACTACTTCCCGAACAAGGTGCACCAGCAGGAAGTCAACGAGCCCTTCAAGGTGCTCGAGCTCGACAACCGCTACGACGTCATCGCCCGCATCGCGGGCGGCGGCGTGTCCGGCCAGGCCGGCGCCCTGCGCCTCGGCGTGGCCCGCGCCCTCAACGAGGCGGACGTGGAGAACAACCGCGGCCCGCTGAAGAAGGCCGGCTTCCTCTCCCGCGACGACCGTGCGGTCGAGCGCAAGAAGGCCGGTCTCAAGAAGGCCCGTAAGGCCCCGCAGTACAGCAAGCGTTAATCGCCTGCTCGGTCTGTTCGTAAGGTACGCCCCGGCGGCACATTCTCTGTGCCGCCGGGGCGCGCCCCTTTCAGGGGCCAGTGGCGGGCGTCGCCGGTGACGTCCGGGGATCGCAATGGAGGACACCTGTGGGACGACTCTTCGGCACGGACGGGGTACGCGGCGTCGCCAACGCCGACCTGACGGCGGAGCTGGCGCTCGGCCTGTCGGTCGCGGCCGCGCACGTGCTCGCCGAGGCGGGCACCTTCGAGGGGCATCGGCCGACCGCCGTGGTGGGGCGCGACCCGCGCGCTTCGGGAGAGTTCCTGGAGGCCGCCGTCGTGGCGGGCCTGGCGAGCGCCGGCGTCGACGTGCTGCGGGTCGGCGTGCTGCCGACGCCGGCCGTGGCGTACCTCACCGGCGCGCTCGGTGCCGACCTCGGCGTGATGCTGTCCGCCTCCCACAACGCCATGCCCGACAACGGCATCAAGTTCTTCGCCCGCGGCGGTCACAAGCTCGCCGACGAGCTGGAGGACCGCATCGAGGCCGTCTACGAGGAGCACCGCACCGGTGCCCCCTGGGACCGACCCACCGGCGCGGGCGTCGGCCGGGTCCGTGACTACGACGAGGGCTTCGACAAGTACGTCGCCCACCTGATCGCCGTCCTCCCCAACCGGCTGGACGGGCTGAAGATCGTCCTCGACGAGGCGCACGGCGCCGCCGCCCGCGTCTCGCCCGAGGCCTTCGCCCGGGCCGGCGCCCAGGTCGTCACCATCGGCGCCCAGCCCGACGGCCTCAACATCAACGACGGCTGCGGCTCCACCCACCTCGACCTGCTGAAGGCCGCCGTCGTCGAGCACGGCGCCGACTTCGGCATCGCCCACGACGGCGACGCCGACCGCTGCCTGGCCGTGGACCACCGGGGCGAGGAGGTCGACGGCGACCAGATCCTCGCGGTGCTCGCCCTCGCCATGCGCGAGGCCGGGACGCTGCGCGGCGACACCGTCGTCGCCACCGTCATGTCGAACCTCGGCTTCAAGCTGGCGATGGAGCGCGAAGGGCTCTCGCTGGTGCAGACCGCGGTCGGCGACCGCTACGTGCTGGAGTCCATGAAGGAACACGGCTACGCCCTCGGCGGCGAGCAGTCCGGCCACGTGATCGTCCTGGACCACGCCACCACCGGCGACGGCACCCTGACCGGTCTGATGCTGGCCGCCCGGGTCGCCGCCACCGGCAAGTCCCTCGCCGAGCTCGCCGCGGTCATGGAGCGTCTGCCGCAGGTCCTGGTCAACGTGCCGGACGTCGACAAGTCCCGGGTCGGCACCTGTGCCGAGCTGGCCCACGCCGTCGCCGAGGCGGAGCGGGAGCTGGGCTCCACGGGCCGCGTGCTGCTGCGCCCGTCGGGCACCGAGCCGCTGGTGCGGGTCATGGTCGAGGCCGCCGACATCGAGCAGGCCCGGACGGTCGCCGGCCGCCTCGCCGACGCGGTGAAGTCCACGCTCGGCCAGACCGGCTGACGTCCCGTCGGCCCCCCTTCCCGCGCGGAAGGGGGGCCGACGGCGTTCTCACGCCCGGCGCCTGCCCCGGAGCCACTGGCCGCGCCGGGTCCGCCACAGCAGCATCTGCGCGAGCAGGGTCAGCGTGCCGGCGAGGACGATGCCGAGCAGGTTGAGCAGCAGCTGCTCCACCGAGCCCCACATCTGCCCGAACTCGCCGTACGAGAGGGCCACGGCCGCGTTCGCGGCGGCCGGGACCGTGGTCACCGAGATCGCGACGCCGATCAGCGCACCGGACTTCGTCGAGGTCAGCGACAGCGTGCCGGCCGCGCCCGCGAGCAGCGCGACGACGAACGAGAACGGGTCCGGCTGCCAGATGAAACCGGTGTTGGGGCGCTCCCCGTCCAGCAGGTCGCGGCTGAACAGGTCGAGCGCGTCCATGCCGACGCTGAACAGGGTCGTCGCCGCGATCGCCGCGGCGAAGCCGACGAGCAGCGCGGACAGCGAGCGCAGCACCAGCCCCGGGGCGCGCCGCACGATCCCCGTGCAGACGCCGGCGAGCGGGCCGAACTCCGGGCCCACCGCCATCGCGCCCACGATCAGCACCGCGTTGTCGAGGACGACGCCGCAGGCCGCGATCATCGTCGCGAGGACCATGAAGGCGCAGTAGGTGATGCTGAGCGTCGACTCCTCGTGGGTGGCGTCGCTCAGCTGCTCCCAGAGCACCGCGTCCGCGGCCTCGCCGGGTGCCTCCTCCTCGGCCTTCGCGGCCCGTTCGGACAGCGACAGGTCGATGTCCTCGACGGCGATCGAGCCGTCCTCGTCGAGCCCCAGGTCCCGAAGCGCCCGGAGCACCTGGTGTCCGGACTCGCGTGCCACGTCGCACAGCACGAGGTCGCCGGCCGGGTCGCGGGCGGCGCCCGGCAGGACCACCAGATGGGTGGTGCCGACCGTCCGCTCGATGAGGGCGACGGCCGCCTCGGTGCGGTCGGACGGGACGATCAGTCGTAGATGCAGCACGCGTCGAGCGTACGGGGGCCGGCGCGTACGGGGTCCGGATCGCACCGAGTGCAGGCGCTCACGGCGTACGGGGGCCGGCGTGTACGGGTTCAGAGCTTGCGCAGGCTCAGCCGCTGCACCTTGTGGTCCGCTCCCTTGCGGACCACGAGCGTCGCCCGCCCGCGCGTGGGGGCCACGTTCTCCAGGAGGTTGACCTTGTTGACGGTCCGCCACATCGTGCGCGCGTAGTCCAGGGCCTCCTCCTCGGAGACCTGGGTCCAGCGCCGGAAGTACGAGGACGGGTCCTGGAAGGCGGTCTCGCGCAGCTTGCGGAAGCGGTTGAGGTACCAGACCTCGATGTCCTCGGGCCGGGCGTCCACGTAGACGGAGAAGTCGAAGTAGTCGGCCAGACCCACCCGGGTGCGGCCGTCCTTGCCGGGCAGGGCCGGCTGGAGGACGTTCAGGCCCTCGACGATGAGGATGTCGGGGCGGCGCACCACGAGCCGTTCGTCCGGCACCCGGTCGTAGATCAGGTGGGAGTAGACGGGCGCGGTGACCTCGTCCTTGCCGGCCTTGACGTCCGCGACGAACCGGGTGAGGGCCCGGCGGTCGTACGACTCGGGGAAGCCCTTGCGGGACATCAGCCCGCGCGCCTTGAGCTCCTCCATCGGGTACAGGAAGCCGTCGGTGGTCACCCGCTCCACGCGCGGGTGCTCCGGCCAGCGCGCGAGGAGCGCCTCGAGCAGTCGGGCCACGGTCGACTTGCCGACGGCGACCGAGCCGGCCACCCCTATGACGAACGGCGTGCCGCGCTGCTCGCCCCGCTCCCCGAGGAAGGTGTTCAGGGCGCCGCGCAGCCCGCTGGTGGCCTGCACGTACAGGTTGAGCAGCCGCGACAGCGGCAGGTAGATGTCCCGTACCTCGTCGAGGTCGATGACGTCGCCGAGGCCGCGCAGCTGCTCGACCTCGTCGGCGGTCAGCGGCAGCGGCGTCTTGTCGCGCAGCGCGCTCCACTCGGCCCGCGTGAGATCGACGTACGGCGTCGGCTCGGCGGCCCGCCGGGGGCCGGCGCCGTTTCCGTTGGGGCTTCGTGGCGGCGAAGTGATCACCCCGCCATTGTCGTGCGTGCGGGGCGATCGTGGGTGCCCGGGGCCCGTGGGGTGGGTCACGTGGACGACAGGTGGTTTCCCGGCTTCGCCGACCGTTGCCGCCTCAGACCGTCCTGCGGACGGGCAGCAGGGTGCGCAGACGGCGCTCGGCCGGACGCTCCACCCATTCGTGCAGGAGCAGGGCGACGACGAGGGCGGCGGCGCAGGCCGCCCCCAGCTCGGCGACGTCCCGGGTCAGGCCCCGGTCGGCGCCGTAGCCGAGGTGGTCGAAGACGTCGAGCACCACCGCATGGCAGAGGTAGAAGGCGAAGGACCACTCGCCGAGCTTCACCAGCGGACGGGAGCGCAGGAGCGAGCGCCGGCCCCCGGCGTCGCGCAGCGCGGCGGTCACGATCAGAAGGGTGAAGGCCGGTATGAGGACGGCGTCGAAGAATCCGATCGTGCCCTGGTACGGGTGCAAGGCCGTCGGCCGCTGCATCCACACCCAGCAGAGGAGAATCGTTCCGGCGGTCAGTGTGGCCGCCACACCGGTGCTGAACGGCGGCCGCTTGCCGCGCCGGACCAGCAGCCCCGCGCAGATGCCGAGGACGAACATGGGGATCAGGGCGGGCGGAGAGGCGACGACCAGTCGCTCCACCGGTTGCGGCTGCTCGAGCCAGGCGGAGGCGAGGCGGGTGCCCGCCGTGGCCGCCACGCACAGCACGGCCACCACGAACAACGCGGCGGAGCTGCGGCGCAGCAGCAGCCGGAGGACCAGCGGGAAGGCGAGATAGAAGAAGGCCTCGGCGGACAGCGTCCAGGTGACGATGTTCATCGTCATGAAGTGCTCGGTGCTCCACGCCTGCGCGAAGGTGAGCGTCCAGAGAACGTCCTCGGCGGAGACGGGGACGTGCCACCACCACGTCATGAGGGCCACCGTTCCGGCCGTCGTGACCGCGAGGAGGGGCCAGATCCGGGCAACGCGCCGCCAGTAGTAATTCCCGGCGGTGTCCGAGGGGCGGGCCACCCAGGCCATGACGAATCCGGACAGAACGAAGAAGAACGGCACGCCTTCATAGCCGATTCCGGCGAGGAGGAAACCGCTCTCGATTTCCCTGAAATACGACCGGGCGTGAAAAAGGAACACCGCCAGCGCGGCGAACCAGCGCAAGCCGGTCAGCGAGTCGACGCGCGTGCCGCCCAGGGGCATGGCCCACGGGTTCTCACGCGACCAGGTGAGGGGTGCGGTGCTCGTTCCCCCCGTCCGTATGTCCGGTGCGACCGGGGGGAAATTCTTCGTGACCGCGGAAATAGCGCCCACCCCTTGAAAGATCCGGCGATCGGTAAAAGCCGGATTAAAATATTTTGTCCGACCCCGGAAGCTATCACGGCACCTGGAGCTGTCCATAGGGTTCCGCGAGGATTCCGATAGTGCCCGTAATCGGGCGAAGACCGCCCATTTCAGGGGGGCGGACGTTGCGATCTCGTACCGGCGTGCCGGTTTTGATCAGCGCGGCGACCTGGGCACATAAGGTTCGGCTTGACCTCTACGAGCGAACAGAAAGTCGAGCCATGGGTACACGTGTCTTTCGTCACGTCGGCGCCGCGACGGCGGCCGCCTCGCTGGCCCTTCTCCTGACCGCCTGCGGCGGCGAGGAGAAGAAGACCGAGGACACCGGCAAGGCCGACGCGTCCGCCTCGGCCGCGGCCAAGCCGGACGTGAAGGCGCTGACCGCGGCCGAGCTGGAGAAGCTGCTGGTGACGCAGGCCGACCTCAAGAACCACAAGGTGCAGAAGGCCGAGGCCGCGGTCGTGGTGAACCCCGGTGACGTCAGCGCCGACAAGGCCGCCTGCGAGCCGCTCGCCGAGGCCATGTCCGGCGTCGCGCCCGGCACCCCGGGCGCCAGCGCCCAGACCCAGGCGATCGAGGTCATGAAGAAGGCCGCCTCCCCCGACGACATCAAGAAGGCCTTCGGGGCGCCCGCGACCACGGTGACGCTCGGCTCGTACGCCGGTGAGGGCGCCCAGCAGGCCCTCGCGTCCCTGAAGACCGCCGGGGCCGACTGCGCCGGCGGCTTCACCCTCATCGCCTCCGGCGAGAAGACCAAGGTCACCAAGGTGGCCGCGGAGACCGTGACCGCCGGCGAGGAGGCCCTGGCCTGGACGGTCACCAGCGACATGGAGGGCAAGCCGTTCGTCAGCAAGCTCGTCGTCCTCCGCAAGGGCAACAACCTCGCCGGATTCAGCACCATCAGCCTCGCGGGTGAGGTCAAGCAGCTCCCGAAGGCCGTGGTCGACGCGCAGGCGGCCAAGCTGCGCTGAGTCCGGCTCCCGGCGGCCGTCGCGCCGTAGGCTGCCGCCATGTGCGGAATCGTGGGATACGTCGGCGGGCAGTCGGCGCTCGATGTGGTGATCGCCGGCCTGAAGCGGCTCGAATACCGCGGCTACGACTCGGCGGGAGTCGCCGTGCTCTCCGACGGAGGGCTCGCCGCGGCCAAGAAGGCCGGGAAGCTGGTCAACCTGGAGAAGGAGCTGGTGGACCGCCCGCTGCCGAGCGGGTCCACCGGCATCGGACACACCCGGTGGGCCACGCACGGCGGCCCCACCGACGCCAACGCGCACCCGCACCTCGACAACGCGGGCCGCGTCGCCGTCGTCCACAACGGCATCATCGAGAACTTCGCCGTCCTGCGCGCGGAGCTCGCCGAGCGGGGCCACGACCTGCTGTCCGAGACGGACACCGAGGTCGTGGCCCATCTGCTCGCCGAGGAGTTCTCCTCCGTCGGCGACCTCGCCGAGGCCATGCGCCTGGTCTGCCGGCGGCTCGACGGGGCGTTCACCCTGGTCGCCGTGCACGCCGACCAGCCGGACGTCGTCGTCGGCGCCCGCCGCAACTCCCCCCTCGTCGTCGGCGTCGGCGAGGGCGAGAACTTCCTCGCCTCCGACGTCTCCGCCTTCATCGCCCACACCCGCTCGGCCATCGAGCTCGGCCAGGACCAGGTCGTCGAGCTCACCCGCGAGGGCGTCACCGTCACCGACTTCGACGGGGCGCCCGCCGACGTCCGGGCGTACCACGTCGACTGGGACGCCTCCGCCGCCGAGAAGGGCGGCTACGCCTCCTTCATGCTCAAGGAGATCGCCGAGCAGCCCAAGGCGGTCGCCGACACCCTCCTCGGCCGGATCGACGCCGACGGACGCCTGCGCCTGGACGAGGTGCGGATCCCCGACGCCGTGCTCCGCGAGGCCGACAAGATCGTCATCGTCGCGTGCGGCACCGCCTTCCACGCCGGCCTGATCGCCAAGTACGCCATCGAGCACTGGACCCGCATCCCCTGCGAGGTCGAACTGGCCAGCGAGTTCCGCTACCGGGACCCCATCCTCGGCCAGCGCACCCTGGTCGTCGCCATCTCCCAGTCCGGCGAGACGATGGACACCCTGATGGCGCTGCGGCACGCGCGCGAACAGGGCGCCAAGGTGCTCGCCGTGTGCAACACCAACGGCTCGACCATCCCGAGGGAGTCCGACGCCGTGCTCTACACGCACGCCGGACCCGAGGTCGCCGTCGCCTCCACCAAGGCGTTCCTCACCCAGCTCGTCGCCTGCTACCTGCTCGCCCTGTACCTGGGGCAGGTGCGCGGCACCAAGTGGGGTGACGAGATCCACGCCGTCGTCCGCGAGCTGGCGAGGATCGCCGACGAGGTGGAACGGGTCCTCCAGACCATGGAGCCCGTGCGCGCCCTCGCCCGGGCGCTGGCCGACAAGGACACCGTGCTGTTCCTCGGGCGGCACGTCGGCTACCCGGTGGCCCTCGAAGGCGCGCTGAAGCTCAAGGAACTCGCGTACATGCACGCCGAGGGCTTCGCCGCGGGCGAGCTCAAGCACGGTCCGATCGCCCTCATCGAGAAGGACCTGCCGGTCGTCGTGGTGGTGCCCTCGCCCCGGGGCCGTTCCGTCCTCCACGACAAGATCGTGTCCAACATCCAGGAGATCCGGGCCCGCGGGGCGCGGACCATCGTCATCGCGGAGGAGGGCGACGAGACCGTGGTCCCCTACGCCGACCACCTCATCCGCATCCCCGCGACGCCTACGCTGCTCCAGCCGCTGGTCTCCACCGTGCCGCTCCAGGTCTTCGCCTGCGAACTGGCGACGGCGCGGGGCAACGGGGTCGACCAGCCGCGCAACCTGGCCAAATCAGTGACCGTGGAGTGAGCAGATGATCATCGGGGTGGGGATCGACGTGGCGGAGATCGACCGCTTCGCCGCGTCGCTGGAGCGGACACCGGGGCTCCTCCAGCGCCTCTTCGTGGAGCGCGAGATGCTCCTGCCGAGCGGCGAGCGCCGCGGCCCCGCGTCCCTCGCGGTCCGCTTCGCCGCCAAGGAGGCCCTCGCCAAGGCCCTCGGCGCACCGGGCGGCCTGCACTGGACGGACGCCGAGGTCTACGTGGAGGACACCGGACAGCCCCGCCTCCGGGTCCGGGGCACGGTGGCGGCCCGGGCCGCCGAACTGGGCGTACGGCAGTGGCACGTGTCGCTGAGCCATGACGCGGGGGTCGCGTCGGCGGTGGTGATCGCGGAGGGCTGAGGGACGGGCGGGCACTCGCGGAGGGCTGAGGGACGGGCGGGCGCTCGCGGGCCCCGGGGCGGGCTTCCGCAGGGGCTTCGAGGTGGCGTCGGTACGGGCTTCGGCACCAGTTCCGGCCCGCGGCTTCGGCACGGGCGGGGGTTTCCGGGGCGATCCCGGGCGGGCCCGCGCGCGAACGTCCCGGCCCCGGGCTCCCGGTCCCCCGGGCCCCCGGCCCCCGGGCTCCCAGGCCCCTGACCCGGTCGGCGTTCCGGCGGTTCCCGGCGGGGGCCGGGGGACTGGGGCAGACTGCTGGGCATGCGTACCGCTTATCGCGTGGAGACCGTACGGGCCGCGGAGGCCGAGCTGATGGCCCGTCTGCCGGAGGGCACGCTGATGCAACGGGCCGCGGCCGGACTCGCCGCCGCCTGTGCCTCGCTGCTGGGGCGCGGCCGGGTGTACGGGGCGCGGGTGGTGCTGCTCGTCGGGTCCGGCGACAACGGCGGCGACGCGCTGTTCGCCGGGGCCCGGCTCGCGCGGCGGGGCGCCGGTGTCACCGCCGTCCTGCTCGGCGCACGGGCACACGAGGGCGGGCTCGCGGCGCTGCGGGCGGCCGGCGGGCGGGTGGTCGGACCGCATGACGACCCGTACGAGGCGCTGTCCGGCGCCGATCTCGTCCTCGACGGGATCACCGGCATCGGCGGACGGGGCGGGCTGCGGCCCGACGCCGTGCCCGTCGCCCGCGCCGCCCGCGGGTCCGACGCGGTCGTCGTCGCCGTCGACCTGCCGAGCGGCGTCGACGCGGACACCGGCGAGGTCACGGGAGAGGCGCTGCGCGCCGACGCGACCGTCACCTTCGGCACGTACAAGCCCGGTCTGCTCGTCGACCCGGCCCGGGAGTACGCGGGCGCCCTGCGCCTCGTCGACATCGGGCTCGGCGCCACGCTCCCGTCCGTGCCGGACCTGGAGGCGCTCCAGCACGAGGACGTGGCCCGGCTGCTGCCGGTGCCGGGAGCCGAGAGCGACAAGTACCGGCGAGGGGTCGTCGGCGTCGTCGCCGGTTCCGCCCGCTACCCCGGTGCCGCCGTCCTCGCCGTCGAGGGCGCGCTGCGGGGCGGCGCGGGCGCCGTGCGGTACGTCGGACCCGCCGGCGACGCGGTCGTCGCCGCCCACCCCGAGACCCTGGTGCACGCGGGGCCGCCCGCGAAGGCCGGCCGCGTCCAGGCGTGGGTCGTCGGGCCCGGCCTCGGCGACGGGCCCGGCGTGGCCGAGGTCCTCGCGTCCGACGTGCCGGTCCTGGTCGACGCGGACGGACTGCGCGACCTCTCCCCGGAGGCCGTCAAGGCGCGCACCGCCCCCACGCTGCTCACCCCGCACGCGGGCGAGGCCGCGGCGCTCCTCGGCGCGTCCCGGGAGGAGGTGGAGGCCGGCCGGCTCGCGGCGGTCCGCGCACTGGCGGGGCGGTTCGGCGCGACGGTGCTGCTCAAGGGTTCGACGACCCTGGTGTGCGGGGCCGGCGGTGCCGGGCCGGTGCGGGTGAACCCCACCGGCACGTCCTGGCTGGCCACGGCGGGCAGCGGCGACGTCCTGTCCGGCCTCGCCGGCTCCCTCCTCGCCGCCGGCCTGGAACCCCTGGACGCGGCCTCGGCCGCCGCCTACCTCCACGGCCTCGCCGCCCGCCGCGCCTCGGACGGCCATGCCCCGATCACGGCGACGGACGTGGCCCGGTCCCTGCCGGGGGCATGGCGCGACGTGACGGCCTGACGGCCCGAAGGGCCGGGGGAGGGGCCCGGGACGCCTCGTCCGCGAGCCGCCGCCCCTCGCGGGCCTGGTTGCGGTTCCTTCACCCCGATCCGTTGGGAGCAGTCGTTCCCCCGGTCGTCGTCCCTGCGCCTTGACCCGCACCACCACCGCGGGACCGTCGCGGTGCGGGTCCAGTCAACCGGTGCGGAACGGCCCGCAGGGCCGCCGCCCCGTGGCGCCCCCCGCCGCCACACGGGGGAAACCCTTGCTCCGCACGTGGCGCTTCGCAGGCGGGGCGGCGGTGGGCCGCGTGGGATGGGGGCCGTGATCAGAACCCGTCGTCACAGCGCCGTCGCGCTGCTGTTCGCCCTGGCCGTCGCCCTGCCGGGCACCGCCCCCGCCTCCGCCGCCCCCGCGCCGCCCGCCGAGCCCCTCGTCCCCGGGATCGGCCGGGGGCCGGATCCGTATCCGATGGACACGCCCGATCAGGTGCTGCCGCCCCGGACGGCGGCCGGTGCGGCGGACAGGAGGCCGGTGCCGGTGCCGGAGGGGCAGGTCGAGGAGCTCGTGGAGTACCTGCCGCGCAGTGCCGCCGCCGCGGCCTGCACCGCGAAGGCCGGTCCCCACCAGCGGCGCGTCGAGCGCCTGTTGAAGCTGAAGGTCGACGGCAAGCAGTCCCGCGCCGACTGCAAAGCCATCCGCGCCTTCCAGGTCGGGCAGGGCATCAAGCCCGCCAACGGCTTTGCGGGGCCCGTCACCTGGTCGCGCGCCGAGCTGCTGGCCGCCCGCCCGAACCCCGACGCCGCCCGCCGGTGCCCCGTCCGCTCGTACGCCGTCGCGTGCGTGGACCTCGACCGGGAGCTGATGTGGGTGCAGAAGGGCACGCGCGTGACGTACGGGGTGGTGAACATCCGCAGCGGACGGCCCGGATACCGCACCCGTACCGGATGGCACTCGGTCCACTGGCGGAACAAGGACCACTGGTCGTCCATCTACGACACTCCCATGCCCTTCGCCCAGTTCTTCGACGGCGGCCAGGCCTTCCACGGCGTCTACGGGCAGATCGCCACGCCCGTCGGCAGCCGCGGGTGCGTGAACCTGTCGTACCCGAACGCCAAGAAGCTGTGGGACGTGCTGCGCAAGGGTGACCGGGTCTACATCTGGGGTAAGCGGCCCGAAAGCTGAGACCTGAGAGACTGGGGCGCGATGACTCAGACACCACTGCCCCGCCGAGCCCGCGCCGAGATCGACCTCGGCGCGCTGCGTGCGAACGTCCGCGCGCTGCGCGCCCGCGTCGCCCCCCACGTCCAGGTCATGGCCGTGGTGAAGGCCGACGCGTACGGCCACGGCGCCGTGCGCTGTGCCCGTGCCGCCCTGGAGGCGGGCGCGACCTGGCTCGGTACGGCCACCCCGCACGAGGCGCTCGCGCTGCGGGCCGCCGGGCTGACCGGGCCGCGCATCATGTGCTGGCTGTGGACGCCGGGCGATCCGTGGGCCGAGGGGATCGAGGCCGGGCTCGACATGTCCGTCAGCGGGATGTGGGCGCTGGAAGAGGTCGTCGGCGCGGCCCGGGCGACGGGCCGGCGGGCCAGGATCCAGCTGAAGGCCGACACCGGCCTGGGGCGCAACGGCTGTCAGCCGGCCGACTGGCCCGAGCTGGTCTCCGAGGCCCTCAAGGCCGAGGCGCAGGGCCTGGTCAAGGTCACCGGCCTGTGGTCGCACCTGGCGTGCGCGGACGAGCCGGGGCACCCGTCCATCGCCGGGCAGCTCGACGTCTTCCGTTCGATGCTCGACTACGCGGAGAAGGCCGGGGCCGAGCCCGAGGTGCGGCACATCGCCAACTCGCCGGCCACGCTCACCCTGCCCGAGGCCCACTTCGACCTGGTCCGGCCGGGCATCGCGATGTACGGGGTGTCGCCCGACCCGGCCGTGGGGACCTCCGCCGAGCTGGGGCTGCGGCCGGTGATGTCGCTGAAGGCGAGCGTCGCCCTGGTCAAGCAGGTGCCGGGCGGCCACGGCGTGTCGTACGGGCACCACTACACCACCCCGGGCGAGACCACCCTCGGCCTGATCCCGCTCGGTTACGCCGACGGCGTCCCCCGGCACGCCTCGGGCCGCGGCCCGGTCCTGGTCGGGGGCCGGGTGCGCACGGTGGCGGGGCGGGTCGCCATGGACCAGTTCGTCGTCGATCTCGGCGGTGACACGCCCGAGCCCGGCAGCGAGGCGGTGCTCTTCGGCCCCGGCGACCGGGGCGAGCCGACCGCCCAGGACTGGGCCGAGGCCGCCGACACCATCGCGTACGAGATCGTCACCCGGATCGGCGCGCGCGTCCCGCGCGTCTACCTGGGGGAGTGAAGGGGCGGCCGTGGCGGACGAGACCTGGCGGCGGGCCGGCTGGGCCGGTGCCGCGATAGGCGTGCTGGCCGCGGGCGCGGCGGCCGGCGTCGCCGTCGAACGGCTGACGGTGGGCCGTGCCGTACGGGAGAAGGCGCGGCTGGCGCTGGACGCCGAGGGCCCCTACGGCGCGCTGCGCGGCACGCCCGGACGGGCGGTCGCCGACGACGGCACCGAGCTCTACTACGAGGTGGACGAGGTCGAGGAGACCGATGTCGCCGGCGGGGCGGACGGGACCCGGGCGGCTCCCTCGGCCACGCGGCGGCGCAGGCTCTTCGGCCGCAAGGCGCCCGCTCCGGTCACCGTCGTCTTCAGCCACGGCTACTGCCTCAGCCAGGACGCCTGGCACTTCCAGCGGGCGGCGCTGCGCGGGCTGGTCCGCACCGTCCACTGGGACCAGCGCAGCCACGGCCGGTCGGGCCGCGGCCTCGCCCAGGCGGGCCCGGAGGGCGTGCCGGTCTCGATCGACCAGCTGGGGCGCGACCTGAAGGCCGTGATCGACGCCGCCGCGCCCGAGGGGCCGCTGGTCCTGGTCGGGCACTCGATGGGCGGGATGACGATCATGGCGCTCGCCGACCGGTATCCGGAGCTGGTACGGGAGCGGGTCGTCGGCGTCGCCTTCGTCGGGACCTCGGCCGGGCGGCTCGGCGAGGTCAACTACGGGCTGCCGACGGCCGGCGTCAACGCGGTGCGCCGGGTGCTGCCGGGCGTGCTCCGGGCGCTCGGCGCGCGGGCGGAGCTGGTGGAGCGGGGGCGGCGGGCCACCGCCGACCTGTTCGCCGGGCTGATCAAGAAGTACTCGTTCTCGTCGCGGGACGTGGACCCGGCGGTGGCCCGGTTCGCCGAGCGGATGATCGAGTCGACGCCGATCGACGTGGTCGCCGAGTTCTATCCGGCGTTCGCCGAGCACGACAAGGCGGCGGCGCTCGCCGTCCTCGCCGGGCTGCCGGTGCTCGCCCTCGCCGGTGACCGCGACCTGGTCACGCCCACCTCGCACACCGAGGCCATCGCGGGTCTGCTGCCGGACGCCGAGCTGGTGATCGTGCCCGACGGCGGTCACCTGGTGATGCTGGAGCATCCCGAGGCGGTCACCGACCGGATCGCGGACCTGCTGGTCAGGGCCGGGGCGGCGCCGGCCGGCGGCCCGCGGGTGGGGCGGGCGACCGGGCCCGCCGCCCGGTAGGCGGGCGGACGGACGGGGCGGGAGATGGGCGGGCCGCCGGATAGGTAGGTTGGCGGGCATGGACACACCGCACAACCAGGTCACCCTCGCCGTCGACTCGCCCGAGCGGATGCAGGAGCTCGGCCGCCGCCTCGCGAAGCGCTTGCGGCCCGGCGACCTCGTGATGCTCACCGGTGAACTCGGCGCCGGGAAGACCACCCTGACCCGTGGCCTCGGCGAGGGACTGGGCGTCCGGGGCGCCGTCACCTCGCCCACCTTCGTGATCGCCCGCGTCCACCCCTCGCTGGTCGGGGGCCCGGCCCTGGTCCACGTCGACGCCTACCGGCTCGGTGGCGGCCTGGAGGAGATGGAGGACCTGGACCTCGACGTCTCGCTGCCCGACTCGGTCGTGGTGGTCGAGTGGGGCGACGGCAAGGTCGAGGACCTGACGGACGACCGGCTGCACGTGCTGATCCACCGGGTCGTCGGGGAGACGGCGGACACGGACGACGACCGCCGCACGGTCGTCCTCAACGGCATCGGCGCCCGCTGGGCCGACGAGGACCTCGAGCTGGGCTGAACCGTACGGGCGAACGTACGTAGGTTCCGACAACGTGTCGGGAAAATGTTGCGCCGGTGCGCCAAGGCGTGGTGACATGGAACCACGACTTGGTTAGGTGTACCTAACCTACGGGAGGCATGCATGGCGACGCCGGAGCACACCGGTCAGGCGGACCGTACGGAGGAGCGCGTCTCGATGAGGGACCTGCTGGCCTCCTGTGCCGCGGCCACCGCCGTGTCCACCCCACCGCGCGCGACCGACACCGGCACCGGGACCGAGGCCGCCGGGGAACGGGAAGCCGTCGTCCGCGACGAGGCGGCCTGAACAACCAGGCCCAGCCCAACGGCCGGGCCCGCCCGGGCCGCCGCCCGCGCAGCACCGGACGCGTCGCCGTCCCCCCCCCCGTAGCGCCGGATGCGTCCCCGTCGTACGGACGCGTCCCCGTACCGCCGGAGCCGTCCCGTTCGGTCCGCGCGGCCGTCCTACGGAACGACGACGACCTTCTCGCCGATCACCGCGAACTGCCACAGCGCGTCGCCGTCCGCCCGCTTCATCCGGATGCCGCCGGTCTTGCGCGACGGGTCCGGCGACGGCGTGGAGCCGTCGACCGCCGCGCTGAAGCCGATCGACACGTCCTGGACCGTCGCGAACCGCACGACGTGCTCGATCTGCACCCCGTCCGAGCCGCGCACCGAGCCCGAGCGCGAGGTCACCGCGTACGTCCCCGGCGGCGGGGACACCGTGCTCGGCATGACGGAGAAGGTGTGCGTCACCCGGCCCCGCTCGTCGACCAGCCACACCCGGCGGTCGGCCAGCCCGTACACCACCCGCTCGCCCTGGCCCGACTTCGCCGGCAGCGCCACCGGGTCCTTCCTCGGCTCCTCCGGCGTGCCCGTGGCCGTGGCCGAGGGCGCCGCCTGCGGGGACCGGGGCGTCGCCGCCAGCTCGGCCGGCGGCGGCGCGACGGCCGACGCCTGATAGGCGAGGAAAGCGACCGCGGCGAGCGCGGCCGCGGTGAGCCCGGCCACGAATCCCGAGCTGCTCCTTGCCACCGTGCGCCCACTTTCTGTCGTACCAACGTATAGGTGCCCGACCGTAGCAGCAGCCGTCGGCCGCGCAGGGGGCGCCGTGCGGGGCGCTCCGGCGCCGTAGGCTGTTCGCGTGCTCTTGCTCGCCATGGATACCGCCACACCCGCCGTCACCGTCGCCCTCCACGACGGCGAGACCGTCGTCGCCGAGTCGAGCCAGGTCGACGCCCGCCGCCACGGGGAGCTGCTGCTGCCCGCCGTCGACCGGGTCCTGAAGGACGCCGGGCTGACCCTCGGCCGGGTGACCGGACTCGTGGTCGGCGTCGGCCCCGGCCCGTACACCGGGCTGCGCGTCGGCCTCGTCACCGCCGCGACCTTCGCCTCCGCCCTCGGCGTCCCCGTGCACGGCCTGTGCACGCTCGACGGACTCGCCCACGCCTCCGGCATCGAGGAGCCCTTCGCCGTCGCCACGGACGCGCGCCGCAAGGAGGTCTACTGGGCCCGGTACGCCGACTCCCGCACCCGGGTGACCGACGCGGCCGTCGACCGGCCCGGTGACATCGCGGCGGACCTCGCCGGGCTGCCCGTCGTCGGCGCCGGCGCCAGGCTCTACCCCGACGCCTTCCCCGACGCCCGTGACCCCGAGCACCAGTCGGCCGCCGCGCTCGCCGCCCTCGCGGCCGAGAAGCTGGCCGCGGGCGACGGCGGCTTCCTCGACCCGCTGCCGATGTACCTGCGCCGGCCCGACGCCCAGGTGCCGAAGAACTACAAGGTGGTCACGCCCAAGTGACCGCGGGGACCGACGCCGTGCTGCGCGAGATGCGGTGGTGGGACATCGGGCCGGTGCTCGCCCTCGAAGCGGAGCTGTTCCCCGAGGACGCCTGGTCCGAGGGCATGTTCTGGTCCGAGCTGGCGCACGCCCGCGGGCCGCGCGCGACCCGCCACTACGTCGTCGCCGAGGAGCCCTCCCCGGACGGCGCCGGGCGGCTCGTCGGCTACGCGGGCCTCGCCGCCGCCGGCGGACTCGGCGACGTCCAGACCATCGCCGTCGCCCGCGACCAGTGGGGCACCGGCCTCGGCGCCCGGCTGCTCACCGACCTCCTGCAGGCCGCGACCGCCTTCGAGTGCGAAGAGGTCCTCCTCGAAGTGCGCGTGGACAACACCCGGGCCCAGAAGCTGTACGAGCGCTTCGGCTTCGAGCCCATCGGCTTCCGCCGCGGCTACTACCAGCCCGGCAACGTGGACGCGCTCGTGATGCGACACACCGTTCAAGGAACAGAGACTGATTCAGATGGCTGCTGACGAACCGCTCGTACTCGGCATCGAGACCTCCTGCGACGAGACCGGAGTCGGCATCGTCCACGGAACGACCCTGCTCGCCGACGCCGTCGCCTCCAGCGTCGACACCCACGCCCGTTTCGGCGGCGTCGTGCCCGAGATCGCCTCCCGCGCCCACCTGGAGGCGATGGTCCCGACGATCGAACGCGCCCTGAAGCAGGCCGGCGTCTCCCCGAAGGACCTCGACGGCATCGCCGTCACCGCCGGCCCCGGCCTCGCGGGCGCGCTGCTCGTCGGCGTCTCCGCCGCCAAGGCGTACGCGTACGCCCTCGGCAAGCCGCTCTACGGCGTCAACCACCTGGCCTCGCACATCTGCGTCGACCAGCTGGAGCACGGCCGGCTGCCCGAGCCGACGATGGCCCTGCTCGTCTCCGGCGGCCACTCCTCGCTGCTCCTTTCCAGCGACATCACCAGCGACGTCCGCCCCATGGGCGCGACCATCGACGACGCCGCCGGCGAGGCCTTCGACAAGATCGCCCGCGTGCTCGACCTCGGCTTCCCCGGCGGCCCGGTCATCGACCGGCTCGCCAAGGAGGGCGACCCCGAGGCGATCGCCTTCCCGCGCGGCCTGACCGGCTCGAAGGACCCGGCGTACGACTTCTCCTTCTCCGGCCTGAAGACCGCCGTGGCCCGCTGGATCGAGGCCAAGCGGAACGCGGGCGAGGAGGTGCCCGTACGGGACGTCGCCGCGTCCTTCCAGGAGGCCGTCGTCGACGTGCTCACCCGCAAGGCCGTCCGGGCCTGCAAGGACGAGGGCGTCGACCACCTGATGATCGGCGGCGGCGTGGCCGCCAACTCGCGGCTGCGGGCACTCGCCGAGGAGCGCTGCGAGCGGGCCGGCATCCGGCTGCGGGTGCCGCGGCCCGGCCTGTGCACCGACAACGGCGCGATGGTGGCCGCGCTCGGCGCCGAGATGGTGGCCCGCGGACGCGCCGCCTCCGACCTGGAGCTGTCGGCGGACTCCTCGCTGCCGGTGACCGACCCGCACGTCCCCGGCGCCCACGGGCACGGCCATGCGCATGACCACGACCACGTGCACGAGGTCAGCAAGGAGAACCTCTACTCGTGAGGATCACCCTGATGTGGGAGGCGCGCGCCGTCCCGGGCCGCGGCGCCGAGCTCCTGACGTGGGCGCGATCGCAGGTCCTCGCGCGCGAGCCGGTGCGCCGCGAGACCTTCCGCGCGCCGCAGGACCGGGTCCTGGTGATGACGTGGTGGGACACGGCGGACGCCGACGGGATGGCCGCGGAGCTGCCCGAGCTGCCGGAGCCCGACGCGGAGCTGATCACCCGTCCGGTCCACCGCTGGCGCTTCGAATCAGTCGGATAGTCGTACCGGGAGCAACCTTTCGTTCGGATCGGGCATCCCACAGCGCGTGAAGAAGACCCTCGCGCTGTGGGCGGTGCTGACCGCCGTGGCCCTGTTCGCGACCGGCTGTGCGGCCGCCGACGCCGACACCCCCGCCCCGGCCGCACCGAAGACCGCGCCCACCGAGGCGGCCCCCGGGAACCCCTCGGCCGGGGGCGGCGGGGCCGGCGACAAGGCCCCCGCAGCCCCCGACGCCCGCGCCGCGGCCTTCGGCCGCTGGGGCCTGAAGCCCTTCGCTCCCGCGCCGGCCCCGCCCGCGGTGAAACCGTTCGCCCGCAAGCCCGGCGAGCCGGTCCCGGTCGTCAGCGACATCCCCACCACCGACAAGGTCGTCTTCCTCACCATCGACGACGGGGCGGAGAAGGACCCCGAGTTCGTCGCGATGCTGCGGGACCTCCGGGTGCCGGTGACGATGTTCCTCACCGACTCCGCCATCCGCGGCGACTACCCGTACTTCGCCCCGCTCGTCGCCCAGGGCCACGGCCTCGCCAACCACACCCTGACCCACCCCGACCTGCGCACCCTCTCCCCGGAGGCCCAGCGCAGGGAGATCTGCGGCCAGCAGGACCGCCTGGCCGAGCGGTACGGCAAGCGTCCGCGCCTCTTCCGCCCGCCCTACGGCAACTGGAACGAGGCCACCCGGACCGCGGCCGCGCAGTGCGGGGTCGACGCGATCGTCCTGTGGCGCGAGTCCATGCAGATCAAGAACATGCAGTACCAGCGCGGCGACCGGAAGCTCCACCCCGGCGACATCATCCTGGCCCACTTCCGCGGCCCCTCGGAGCTCAAGGGCACGACGATGACCGAGATGACGGCCAACCTGCTGCGGCACATCCAGGAGCAGGGTTTCACGGTGGCGCGCCTGGAGGACTACCTCTAGGGCGCTCTCCGCCGGAGAGGAGAACCCGGCGGACATTCCTTCCGCGGGGTGTCGATGCGGGCCGGACCCGTTCGACGTATGAGTGGAAGGCGGGGAACGGCCCCGCCACCGCACCCCGAGGAGCCACCATGCCCCGCTACCTCTCCCTCGTCCGCATCGAGGAGAACACCATCGACATGGCCTCGGCCGACCCCGGCTTCGAGGAGCGCATGGGCGCGCTGTTCGAGGAGATCACCAAGGCGGGCGCCATGCTGGACACCGCCGGTCTCAAGCCGACCGCCGAGGCCACCCGCATCACCTGGTCGGACGGCAAGCTCTCGTACACGGACGGTCCCTTCACCGAGACCAAGGAGGTCGTCGGCGGTTACGCGATGCTCCAGTGCAAGGACATGGCCGAGGCCGTCGAGTGGGGGAAGCGCTTCCTGGCCGTCCACCCGCCGCACTGGAAGGTCGGTCTGGAGGTCCGCGAGGTCGAGGAGATGCCGGAGGGCTGACCGCGGGTGTGCTCTCATGTGGGGCGTGACGGTGCAGAGCACGCTGGAGACGGTCTTCCGGATGGAGTCGGCGCGGATCGTCGCCACGGCGGCGAGGGTCGTCCGGGATGTCGGCATCGCCGAGGAGATCGCCCAGGACGCGCTCGTCGCCGCCCTCGAGCAGTGGCCGCGGGACGGCGTCCCGGACCGTCCGGGCGCCTGGCTGACGGCCACCGCCAAGCACCGCGCCGTCGATCTCGTACGGCGGCGCGAGACGTACGCCCGCAAGCTCGCCGAGGTCGGCCGGACCCTCACCGAGGAGTCGTACGACCCCGAGCCCTCCGGCCCCGGTGACATCGACGACGACGTGCTGCGGCTGGTCTTCACCACCTGCCACCCGGTGCTCTCCGCCGAGGCGCGCGCCGCGCTCACGCTGCGCCTCGTCGGCGGGCTGCGGACGGACGAGATCGCCCGGGCCTTCCTCGTGCCGGAGCCGACGGTCGCGGCCCGGATCACCCGGGCCAAGCGGGCGCTCGCCGCCAGGGGAGTCGCCTTCGAAGTGCCCTACGGGGAGGACCGGGCCGCCCGGCTCGGCTCGGTCCTCGAGGTCGTCTACCTGATCTTCAACGAGGGGTACGCGGCCACCGCCGGCGACGACCTGCTGCGGCCGGCGCTGTGCGAGGACGCGCTCAGGCTGGCCCGGGGGCTCGCCGCGCTGATGCCGGGCGAGAGCGAGGTCCACGGCCTCGCGGCCCTCCTCGAACTCCAGGCGTCACGGACGGCCGCCCGCACCGGCCCGGACGGGCGGCCGGTGCTGCTCGCCGACCAGGACCGGCGGCGCTGGAACCGGCTGCTGATCCGGCGCGGCTTCGACGCGCTGGCCCGCGCCGGTGACGGGCGCGGCTACGGCCCGTACGCCCTCCAGGCCGCCATCGCCGCCTGCCACGCGCGGGCCGCCTCGTACCGGGAGACGGACTGGGCGGTGATCGCCGGGCTGTACGGGCGGCTCATGGAGTTGGCCCCCTCACCGGTGGTGGAGCTGAACCGGGCGGTGGCCGTGTCGATGGCCGAGGGCCCGGCGGCCGCCCTCCCGCTGGTCGACGCCCTCGCCGCCGAACCGGCCCTGGCCCGCTACCACCTGCTGCCGAGCGTCCGCGGCGACCTGCTGGCCCGGCTGGGGCGGACCGACGAGGCGCGGGCGGAGTTCGAGCGGGCCGCGGAGCTGACCCGCAACGAGCCGGAGCGGGCGCTGCTGCGGGAGCGGGCCGGTGAGCTGGCGCGCCCTTGAGCTCGCGTCCTGGGACGCGCGCCCTTCACCTCGGGCCCTTGCTCTCGGGCCCTTGCTCTCGGGCGTCGGTGAAGCGGGCGGCGGGGGAGCGGGCGCCGTTGCACTCGGGCACGGGTGAACTCGGCACGGGTGAACTCGAGCGCCGTTGCACTCGGGTACGGGTGAACTCGCCCCTGGTGAACTCCGCTCGCGGGGACGGGCGGAGGGCACGGACGAGGCCCCGGCCCGGTCCTGACGGGCCGTCGGAGGGGCCGTAGGCTCTCTCTCCATGTCCCCGCGTCTGCCGATGCCTCCGCCGCCCCCGCCCGCCGAGATCCGCGACTGGCCCGACCGGGCGGCGCGGCTCGCCGACCGGGCGCTGGCGCTGGACGCGCTGGGACGGCGGCTGCTCGGCGGAGGGCGGCTCGCGCTGTTCCTGACGTGGTTCCTGATGCTCCAGGTGGGCTGGGGCATGGTCGGCGTGCTGCTGACCTCGCTCGGCGGCGCGATCCTCGACCCGCTCACGATGCTCGTCGGACTGGTCGCGGCCGCGCTCGGCATCGGCGTGCTCGTCCCCGCGGTGTGGCTGACCGCACGGTCCGTGCGGCAGGACCGGATCGCGCGCGAGCGGTTCGCCCAGTGGGCGCTCCTGGACCGGCACGGGTCGACGGACGCCCGGCTGCGGGCGCCGGTCCTGAGCGCCTGCTGGATGGTGCTCTCGACAGTGATGTGCGGCACCGGCCTGTGGCTGGGCTTCGCCGTCCCGGCCGGCACGACCCGGGAGGGCACCGTCTACGGCCTGGACGGCGGCTACGGCCTCGTCGCGTACGGCATGGGCGTCGCGCTGGTCTTCTGGATCAACGGGCTGATCGGCCTCATGAAGGCCGTCTCCCACTACCGCCTGGTGCTCCGTGTCACCGGCCCGGCGCCCCGCCCGCCGGGCTCCCGATCAGCATCGTCGGGGCCCCCGCGACACGTGTGAGGAGGACCGTCGCCGCGTGGGGGCCCTTGGGCTTCACCTTGCGGCGGATCTCCTCGGGCTCGACGGCCGAGCCGCGCTTCTTCACGGTCAGGACGCCGACCTCGCGTTCCCGCAGCAGGGCCTTCAACTTCTTCAGGTTGAAGGGGAGTTCGTCGGTGATCTCGTAGGCCGTGGCGTACGGGGTCGGGGTCAGCGCGTCGGCCGTGACGTAGGCGATGGTCTCGTCGATCAGGCCGCCGCCGAGCTGTTCGGCCACCTCGGCGACCAGGTGGGCGCGGATGACGGCGCCGTCCGGTTCGTAGAGGTAGCGGCCGACGGGCCGGACCGCCGGGTCGGGCAGGCCGCGGCCGGTGAGTGTGGCGCCGCCGGGCAGCAGGGTGGCGCGGCGGGCGCCGGGCTCGGTGCCGAACCAGAGGACCGCTTCCTTGACGTCGCCGCCGTCCGAGATCCACTCGGCCTCCGCCTCCCCGGGGACCGCCTCGTGCGGGATGCCGGGGGCGATCTTCAGGGCCGCGTGCGGCGCCTTGCGGGCCGCCTCGACCGCCCAGGACAGCGGCGGCGAGTAGCCCTCGGGATCGAAGATCCGGCCCCGCCCGCCGCGCCGGGCCGGGTCGATGAAGACGGCGTCGTACGGGCTCGTGTCGATGTCCGTGACGTCGGCGCAGCGGACCTCGATCAGGTCCGCGAGTCCGAGCGCCTCGGCGTTGGCGCGGGCGGCCGCGGCGGTCAGCGGGTCGCGGTCCACGGCGAGGACGGAGATCCCGGCGCGGGCGAGCGCGAGGGCGTCACCGCCGATGCCGCTGCACAGGTCCGCGACGCTGCGCACGCCCAGCCGCTTCAGCCGCTCGGCGCGGTACGCGCCCACGGTCGCCCGCGTGGACTGCTCGACGCCGTTCGGCGTGAAGTACATCCGGTACGCGTCCTCGGCGCCGAACTTCGCCACCGCCCGCTGCCGCAGCCGGGCCTGCCCGAGTGCCGCCGAGACCAGCTCGGCGGGGTGGTCGCGGCGCAGCCGGGAGGCCACCGCCAGTTCCCGGGCGGGGTCGTAGTCGCGCAGGGCGTCGAGGAGGGCCTGCCCCTCGGGGGCGAGCAGGGCGGCGAAGGAGGCGAGGTCGGTCACCCCTCCCATTGTGCTGGTCGGGGCGGGTGTGGGCCGCCCGGGGGACGGCGGGCGGCCGTCGGTGGTGTCGGCGCCCCGGAGGGGCGTGGCGCTGACAGGATGCGGCGCCATGCAGCTAGTACGACAAAAGGAACAGCTCCGCTCTTTTCGCCGCTCTTCGCGGTCGACGCGGGGCGTGCGGGCGGTCGGGGCCGCCCTGATCGTCGCCGCGCTCGCCTCGGCCTGCGCCGGGCCCGCGGCCGACGAGCGGACCGGATCCGGGGCGGGCCCGGCCCGGCCGGCCGCCGGCCAGCAGCCCCGCGCGGAAGCCCAGGGCGCGGCCGGTGCGCTCAACGCGTACGTGGAACGGGTCCGCAAGGCGCGCGCCGCCCGGGTCGCCGCCGCCAGGAAGTGGGGCCTGGCCCAGCCGCCGCTCGAAGCGCCCGAGCCGCCCGCGGTGAAGCCCAGGATCACCACCCGCAAGGGCTTCGAGACCGACGGGAAGGACCTGCCGCCGGTCTTCACCACCGTGCCGACCAAGGAGAAGGTCGTCTTCCTCACCATCGACGACGGCGCGGAGAAGGACCCCGAGCTGCTGCGGATGATGAGCGAGCTGAGGATCCCGTACAGCGCCTTCCTCAGCGACTACCTGGTCAAGGAGGACTACGGCTACTTCGCGAAGATGCAGGACGCCGGGGTGTCCCTGCACAACCACACGCTGACCCACCCCTATCTGCCCGGCCTCGGCTACGCCGCCCAGAAACGGCAGATCTGCGGCATGCAGGACGTCATCGAGAAACGGTTCGGCAAGCGGCCCCCGCTCTTCCGGCCGCCGTACGGCAACTACAACGAGGACACCCTGCGCGCGGCCAAGGCGTGCGGCGTCAAGGCCGTCCCGCTGTGGGCGTCCGAGGCGTTCCCCGACCACATGGAGTGGCGCGAGTGGGACCGGGACCTGCACCCGGGCGACATCATTCTCACCCACTTCCGGGGCAAGGGGGACTGGAAGGGCAGCATGCCGGACATGATCCGACGGGTGATGCGGACGGTCACGGCCAAGGGCTACGCGGTGGCGAAGCTCGAGGACTACGTATGACCCGACGGCCCTCCGCGGGCCCGGCGCGCCGGCTGACCGCCGTCCTGGCGCTGGCCGGCGCGCTGTCCACCCTGCCGGGCTGCGCGTCCCCGGTCGACCCGATCGAACGGCTGGGCCGCAAGGCGGCGGAGAAGGTCACCCCGCTCGTACGGAACCCCCAGATCCGGCCGAGCGTTCCTCCGGATCGGAGGGAAACGGCACCGCCCGTTCGCGCCACGGGGTCGTGAATTGGCACTCCGCTTGACCGAGTGCTAATCGCGGTCATAGTCTCGGCTCTGGCACTCCCCACCGGAGAGTGCCAACACAGCGACGGGCAGGTCCGGCACCCGCGACGACGGATCCACCTGGTCGCCACCTCAGACAGTTAACCCCGTGAGATCTCCGAAGGGGGAGGTCGGATCGTGACGACCACCAGCTCCAAGGTTGCCATCAAGCCGCTCGAGGACCGCATCGTGGTCCAGCCGCTCGACGCGGAGCAGACCACCGCCTCTGGCCTGGTCATCCCGGACACCGCGAAGGAGAAGCCCCAGGAGGGCGCCGTCCTCGCCGTGGGCCCGGGCCGCTTCGAGAACGGCGAGCGCCTTCCGCTCGACGTGAAGGTCGGCGACGTCGTGCTCTACAGCAAGTACGGCGGCACCGAGGTGAAGTACAACGGCGACGAGTACCTCGTCCTCTCGGCTCGCGACGTGCTCGCGATCATCGAGAAGTAAGTCACCCCAAGGCACCTGACACAGATGCTTTGAACTGCGCCCCTGACCCCCTGGCTTCTCCGCGGGCGTCCAGGGGCGCAGTTTTTTTCAACGATTTCCGAGAGGGCTGAATCGCTCCCATGGCGAAGATCCTGAAGTTCGACGAGGACGCCCGTCGCGCCCTTGAGCGCGGCGTCAACAAGCTGGCCGACACGGTGAAGGTGACGATCGGCCCCAAGGGCCGCAACGTCGTCATCGACAAGAAGTTCGGCGCCCCCACCATCACCAACGACGGTGTCACGATCGCCCGCGAGGTCGAGATCGAGGACCCGTACGAGAACCTCGGCGCCCAGCTGGTGAAGGAGGTGGCGACCAAGACCAACGACATCGCGGGTGACGGCACCACCACCGCCACCGTGCTCGCCCAGGCCCTGGTCCGCGAGGGTCTGCGCAACGTCGCCGCCGGTGCCTCCCCGGCCGCCCTCAAGAAGGGCATCGACGCCGCCGTGAAGGCCGTCTCGGACGAGCTGCTCGCCACCGCGCGCCCGATCGACGACAAGTCCGACATCGCCGCCGTCGCCGCGCTCTCCGCGCAGGACCAGCAGGTCGGCGAGCTCATCGCCGAGGCGATGGACAAGGTCGGCAAGGACGGTGTCATCACCGTCGAGGAGTCCAACACCTTCGGCCTGGAGCTCGACTTCACCGAGGGCATGGCCTTCGACAAGGGCTACCTCTCCCCGTACATGGTGACCGACCAGGAGCGTATGGAGGCCGTCCTCGACGACCCGTACATCCTGATCAACCAGGGCAAGATCTCCTCCATCCAGGACCTCCTGCCGCTGCTCGAGAAGGTCATCCAGGCCGGCAGCTCCAAGCCGCTCCTGATCATCGCCGAGGACGTCGAGGGCGAGGCCCTCTCCACCCTCGTCGTCAACAAGATCCGCGGCACCTTCAACGCCGTCGCCGTCAAGGCGCCCGGCTTCGGTGACCGCCGCAAGGCGATGCTCCAGGACATGGCCACCCTCACCGGTGCCACCGTCATCTCCGAGGAGGTCGGCCTCAAGCTCGACCAGGCCGGTCTGGACGTGCTGGGCAGCGCCCGCCGCGTGACCGTCACCAAGGACGACACCACGATCGTGGACGGCGCCGGCTCCTCCGAGGACGTCCTCGGCCGCGTCAACCAGATCAAGGCCGAGATCGAGTCCACGGACTCCGACTGGGACCGCGAGAAGCTCCAGGAGCGCCTCGCCAAGCTGGCCGGCGGCGTGTGCGTGATCAAGGTCGGCGCCGCCACCGAGGTCGAGCTGAAGGAGAAGAAGCACCGTCTGGAGGACGCCATCTCCGCGACCCGCGCCGCGGTCGAGGAGGGCATCGTCTCCGGTGGTGGCTCCGCGCTCGTCCACGCCGTCAAGGTCCTCGAGGGCAACCTCGACAAGACCGGCGACGAGGCCACCGGTGTCGCGGTCGTCCGCCGCGCCGCCGTCGAGCCGCTGCGCTGGATCGCCGAGAACGCCGGCCTCGAGGGCTACGTCATCACCGCGAAGGTGGCGGAGCTCGACAAGGGCCAGGGCTTCAACGCCGCCACCGGCGAGTACGGTGACCTGGTCAAGGCCGGCGTCATCGACCCGGTGAAGGTGACGCGCTCCGCCCTGGAGAACGCCGCCTCGATCGCCTCCCTCCTCCTCACCACCGAGACCCTCGTGGTGGAGAAGAAGGAAGAGGAGCCGGCGGACCACGGCCACGGCCACGGTCACGGCCACTCCCACTGAGGCACGCCCTCAGGGATCGTGAGGCACCCCTCGGGGATCTGACGCCCGAGCGTCACGAGGCCCGGTGCTCCCGTCGCGGGAGCACCGGGCCTCGGCCTTTCCCCGGGTGACTACGCCTCGACCGCGCCCAGCTGCCCCATCAGCCCCAGCAGGTCGTACTGCCACCAGCCCTCGGCGATCTTGCCGTCCTCCCGGAAGCGGTGGACGACGGTGCCGGTCATCTCGACGTCCATGCCGGTGGGCTGGAGCCCCATGAAGTCACCGTTGTGGCTGCCCCGCCACGTCCAGCGGGTGCACACCCGGTCGCCCTCGGCGATCTGGTCCTCGACGGTGAAGGAGAAGTCGAAGCCGCCCCGCCACATCTCCACCTCGCGCCGGACGGCGTCCATGCCGATGACGTCCTGCTCGTTGGTCGGGTCGTGGTCGTGGTAACCCTCGGCGATCACCTCGTCGAGCAGCGCGAGCTCCGGCTCGCCCGCGATCATGTCGAGGAGCCGCCGGGCGGTGGCCTTGTACAGCGCCTCGTCCCGTACGACGTCCAGGTCGGTGAAGGTCGGCAGTTCGTCGCAGAGCGCGACCATCTCCCGGAAGATCCGGTCGGTCTCGGGCAGCTGCGAATTGCGCATGGCCACGTCGTACGAGGGGAATTCGACGATCTCCACGACGTGGGAGGCGTCGGAGCGGTCCTTGCCGACGATGCTGTGGGTGGCGGTGCGCTTGCCCTTGGTCTGCTCGACCCACCGGTCCATCAGACGGCTGAGCTCGTCGACCCGGCTGGTCTTGCAGTCGATGATCTGTACGAAGGTCATGGCGCCTCCCGGAGACGTCTCCCGGACCCGCTCGGACCCCCCTCTGACCCCTCCATCTTAGGACCGGACCCACGGACCGGCGGCGTCACGCGGAGCGCCGCAGGTCCGAGGCCCGCACCGGCTCGGCGAACGGCTCCCCCCGCCCGTAGCGTGCGATCTCCTCCAGCGCCTGGTCGGCCATCCGGTGCAGCTCGTTGCCGAGCGAGCCGGCCACGTGCGGGGTGAGCAGGACGTTCGGCAGGGTGTAGAGGGGGGAGTCGGGCGGCGGGAGCTCCGGGTCCGTCACGTCCAGGACCGCGTGCAGGCGGCCCGCCACCAGGTGGGGGAGGAGGGCCTCCTCGTCGACGAGGGAGCCGCGGGCGGTGTTGATCAGGGTCGCGCCGTCCGGCATCGCCGCGATCCGCTCCGCGCTGATCATCCGGTGCGTGGCCGGGAGCTGGGGCGCGTGGACGGAGACGACGGTGGAGCGGGCGCAGAGCTCGTCGAGGCCGACGCCCTCCGCGCCGAGCGCACGCGCCTCGTCCTTCGTCACGTACGGGTCGTGGAGCAGCACCTCGAAGTCGAAGGGGCGGAGCAGTTCCAGTACCCGGCGGCCGATCCGGGAGGCGCCGACGATGCCGACGGTCCTGCGGTGGTTGCCCCAGTCGGCGGAGGCGGTGAGCCAGTCGTGGCCGGTGCGCAGCTCGGCGTACCGGCGGGCGGAGTGGAGGACCCGTTTCCCGGCGAAGAGGATCGCGGCGAGGGTGTACTCGGCGACGGGCAGGGCGTTGGCGGCGGCGGCCGAGGTGACGGCGATGCCGCGCTCCCAGCAGGCGTCGGTGATGTGGTGCTTGACCGAGCCGGCGGCGTGGACGACGGCCTTCAGGCGCGGGGCGCGCCTGAGCACCTCGGCGGTGAGCGGGGTGGCGCCCCAGCAGGTGAGGAGGAGTTCGGCCTCGGCGAGCGCGGCGGCGGCCCCGGGGGCGGGGGCGGCGAGGTCGTGGGCGACCAGGTGCGGGTCGGTGCGGGTGAGCGCGGCGAGGCGGGTGCGGTGGGTGTCGGTGAGGAGGCGGTCGGCGACGCCGGGGCCCATGGCGAGCAGGAGCCGGGGGCGGGAGCCGGGGACGGGGCCGTTGTCGGTGGTCGGGCGCATCCTGGGATCTGTGTTCCTCACTTGACGCTGCCGGCGGTCAGACCCGCCTTCCAGTGGCGCTGGAGGGAGACGAAGGCGACGACGAGGGGGACGACCGCGAGCAGGGAACCGGTGACGACGAGAGGGTAGTGGTCGGGTTCGGCGTGGGCGTTGCTGTTCCAGGCGTAGAGGCCGAGGCTCAGCGGGAAGAGCTTCTGGTCCGAGAGCATCACCAGGGGAAGGAAGAAGTTGTTCCAGATCGCGGTGAACTGGAAGAGGAAGACGGTCACGAAGCCGGGCATGACCATGCGCAGGCCGATGGACCAGAAGGTGCGCAGTTCGCCGGCCCCGTCGATGCGGGCGGCCTCCAGGGCCTCGTCGGGTACGTAGCCGGCGCTGAAGACCCGGGCGAGGTAGACGCCGAAGGGGTTGACGAGGACGGGCAGGAGCACGGCCCCGTAGGTGTTGACGATGCCGACCTCGCTGGCCAGCAGGTACATGGGCAGGGCGAGCGCGGTGGTGGGGACGAGGACGCCGAGCAGGACGACGCCGAACAGCTTCTCCTTGCCCCGGAAGTCGTACTTGTCGAAGGCATAGCCCGCGGCGACGCTGATCAGCGAGCAGGCGAGGGCGCCCAGACCCGCGTAGAGCAGGCTGTTGAGGTACCAGTGGAAGTAGATGCCGTCGTTGTGGCCGGCGAGGCGGCGGAGGTTGCCGCCGAGGTCGAAGCCCTCGAAGGAGAAGGCGTTTCCGGCGAGGAGCCCCCCGGCGTCCTTGGTGGCGGCGGTGAGCAGCCACACGAGGGGGAAGAGCATGTAGACGACGGCGAGGACGAGGGCGCCGTTGACGGCGGCCTTCGACAGCCAGACGTTCACGGGGCGCGGGGTGCTCATGCGCGCTTCCCCTTCCGGTCGGTGAGACGGGTGACGGCGAAGGACAGCAGCGCGGCCGCAAGGGCCAGCAGGACGGAGGCGGCCGCGGCCAGGCCGTAGTCGTTGCGGTCGAACGCGGCGGTGTACGCGTACATGTTGGGCGTCCAGGTGGAGGTGACGGCCGATCCGGTGCCCTTGTTGAGGATCAGCGGTTCGGTGAACAGCTGGAGCGAGCCGATGACGGTGAAGAGGGCGACCATCCCGAGCGAGGCCCTGATCAGCGGGAGCTTGATGGCGAACGCGGTCCGCCAGGAGCCGGCGCCGTCGACGGTGGCGGCTTCGAGGACCGAGCGGTCGATGGCCTGGAGGGCCGCGTAGAAGATCACCATGTTGTAGCCGAGCCATTCCCACAGCGCGATGTTGACGACGGAGGGGAGGGAGCCCTCGGGGGAGAAGAAGTCGAAGCCGACGCCGCCGGCCTCCATGGCCCGCACGACCGGGCTGAGCTGCGGGGTGTAGAGGTAGACCCAGATCAGGGCGGCGATGATGCCGGGGACGGCGTGCGGCAGGAACAGCGCGAGCTGGAAGAAGCGGCGGGCGCGGGCGAGGGCCGAGTCGAGCAGCAGGGCGAGCGCGAGGGCCCCGGCGAGCAGCAGCGGGATGTAGAGCAGGCAGTAGCCGAGCAGCACGCCGAAGCCTTCGAGGAAGGCCCGGTCACCCAGCGCCGCGGTGTAGTTGTCGAGTCCGTTGAAGACGGTCTCGGCGCCGCCGAAGCCGAGCCCCGACTGCTTCTCGGTGAAGAGGCTGAGCCAGACCGCGTAGCCGATCGGCACCACCATCACCGCGGTGAAGAGCAGGAAGAACGGGGTCAGCAGGGTCGCCGCGGCGCGGGTGCGGGCCTTCATCGGGGTCAGCCCTCGACCTTCAGACCGCGCCGGGTGAGCTCGGCGACGGTGGCCCGGTGGCCCGCCTCGACGGCGTCGGCGATGCCGGGGCCGCCCTTGGTGATCTTGCCGAAGTGGTCCTTGATGGTGGTGTTGGTGGTGCCGGTGGTCGGCCCCCAGGCCCAGTGGGCGTCGATGGAGGCGCCGGCCTGTTCGAAGAGGGCGTAGATGTCCTGGCCGCCGAAGTAGCTCGCGTCGAAGACCTGCTTGGCGACCGGCCGCAGGGCGGTGGCGGCGGGGAAGGCGCTGGAGGTGCCGGAGGCGATGCGGGCCTTCACACCGGCCTCGGTGGTGGACATCCACTCGGCGAACTCGACGGCGGCGGCCTTCTTCTCGCTGTCCTTGGTGACGGCGAAGGAGGTGCCGCCGAGCATGCCGCTGGCGGGGGTGCCCCAGTGCGGCACGGGGGCGACGGCCCACTTGCCACTCTGCTCGGGCAGGGTGCCCTTGAGGACGCCCGCGCCCCAGGATGCGCCGAGGTAGCCGAGGGTGGTGCCGTTCTTGAGGGAGCCGGTCCACTCGGGGCTGAAGGAGGCGTTCTTGTGGACGAGGCCGGCGTCGAGGAGGCCCTGCCAGTAGGCGGTGACCCTGGTGGTGGCCGGGTCGGTGGTGTCGATCTTCCAGGTGTCGTCCTCGGCCTTGAACCACTGGGCACCGGCCTGCCAGGCCATGGCTTCGAAGGTGGTCGGGTCGTCGGGGAAGAAGGTGGCGATCCGGGCCTTGGGGTCGGCCTTCTTCACCTTCTCGGCGGCCGCCTTGAACTCGTCCCAGGTCGTGGGGACGGTGACCTGGTACTTCGCGAAGAGGTCCTTGCGGTAGTAGAACGCCTGCGGGGCGGCGTCGAAGGGCACGGCCCAGTTCTTGCCGCCGAGGGTGGTGAGCTCCACCGCCTGCGGCAGCAGCCGGGCGCGGTCCTGTTCGGTGAACTCGGCGCCGATGTCCTGGAGGGCGCCGGAGGACACGAACTCCGGGAGCGAGGCGTATTCGATGGAGACCAGGTCGGGGGCGTTGCCGGCCTTCACGGCGTTGGAGATCTTGGCGTAGCCGCCGGCGGTGCCTGAGGGGATCTCCTCGAACTTCACCCGGATGTTCCGCTGGGCGGCGTTGAAGGCGTCGACGACGTCCTTGGAGCCCTTGGCCCAGCCCCAGAAGGTGATGGTCACGGGCTTGTCCGGGGTGCCCTTGCCGACGGTCTCGTCACCGCCTCCGCCGCAGGCCGTGAGGACGGCGAGCGCGGCGGCGGTGACGGCCACGGCACGGGTGGTTCTGCTCCTGCTGCTCCAACGACGGCTCACGGCACGGCTCCTGACGGCGGCGCGGACGGGGTTGGCCGTGATCCTGAGCCGCTTCGTGAGCGAAGTCAAGAGCGAAAGATTGATTGATCGAAAAAGGAGCAGAAACGCTCAGGCGTCGTTCAGGCCCCCGGACGCCCCGCACGAGGCCCGCACCCGCAGCCGCGGCAGCAGGCTCAGATGGCGCCGGGCCCAGTCCTCCTCGGCCGCCGCCGCGGGCCGGGTCAGCCGCTCCACCAGCAGTTCCGTGGCGTGCCGGCCCACCTGCCGCTTCGGCGGGGCGACCGCGGTGAGCGGGATGTCGGCGAGGGCGGCGACCTCGTCGTCGTACGCGATCAGGGCCAGGTCCTCCGGCACCCGCACGCCGAGCTCGGCCAGCCGCTGCACGATCTGGATCGCGTCCACGTCGTTGTGCACCAGGGCCGCGCTCGCCCGCCCCGAGACCACCGCCTCGTACAGGGCCCGCACCGCGCGCTCGAAGCCCTCCGGATCGCTCTCCGCCGGTACGGAGTCGATGACCGCACGCGGCTCGGTCAGGCCCAGCGCGCCCAGCGCCTCGGCGTACCCGGCCCGCACCGCGAGCGCCGTCGGGCTGTCCCCGCGCGCCACCAGGAGCGGAGTCGCGTGACCGAGGCCGATCAGATGGCGCAGGGCGAGCAGGACTCCGTGCGCGTGGTCCGAGGAGACCCGGTCGAGGCCGTCGAGGGGAGTGCCCGGATCGGCCCGGCGCTCCAGGAGCACGGCCGGCACCGGCAGCTTCGCCGGCCAGTCCCCGTACGCGAGCCGGTCCTCCGGGCCCCGCCAGCCCGGCGCGACGAGCACGCCCTCGGCGCCCGCCGCGATCAGGCCCTCGGCGCGGGCCCGGTCCTCCTCGGGCCGGTAGTCGGAGATCCGCAGCACGAGCCGGGCCCCCGCCCGGGCCGCCGCCTCGTGCGCCCCCCGGATGACCTCGGCGAAGTAGTACGTGGCGGAGGGCGCCAGCAGTCCGAGGACCAGGCCGCCGGGGGTGCCCTGCGCACCCGGGACGCCCTGGCCGCGGGGCCAGGAGACCTGGCCGTGCACGCGGTCGAGCAGCCCCTTGCCGGCCAGCGTCTCGACGTCCCGGCGCGCGGTCACGGGGGAGACCCCGAGCAGGCCGGCCAGGTCGGAGACCCGGGCCGTGCCGCGCTCGCGCACCAGGGCCAGCAGTCGGTCGTGTCGTTCGGCAGCACTCTCGCGCACGGCGCGGTCCCCCTTGCGGTGGTGGTGGTCTCCCGACCTTAGACCAGGCCGGGGCTGGAATGATCGAATGGAAGGAGTTTCGATCATTCGCTCGATCTCCTCTTGACAGACGATCGAAGCGTCCTCAGGATGCGGGCGACGCCGACGTCACCCAGCGAGTTCCAGGGAGCATCATGCCCGCGCCGCCCGAGGACCGTGAGCCCGAGCACCGTGAGCGGGAGGACCGCGCGCCGGAGGACCGTGGACCCGGCGAACGTGAGCGGGAGGACCGCGAGCCCGAGGACGACCACGAGCTCAGCCCGTACACCGGATGGACCCGGTCCCACTGGGAGCGCACGGCCGACCGCCTCCTCCTCGCCGTCCGCCCCCACGCCTCACCCGGCAAGGGCCTGATCCACCTCCCCGGGCCCCGCCCCAGCAGGTCCGGCGTCCGCTCCGACGGCCTGGAGGGCTACGCCCGGACCTTCCTGCTCGCCGCCCTCCGGGCCGCCCACGGCGACGACCCGCACGGCCACCTCGACCGCTATGCCGAAGGGCTCGCCGCCGGGACCCGGCGGCCCGGCGGCAGCGGACCCGAGGACTGGCCGCTCCTGACCCGCACCCGCCAGGCGGTCGTCGAGTCCGCCTCCGTCGCCCTCGCCCTGCGCCTCACCCGCCACCGCCTCTGGGACCGGCTCGACGACCCCGTCCGGCAGCGCGCCGTCGACTGGCTGCTCCCCGCCCTCGAACCGTCCCCCGTCGACAACAACTGGTGGCTCTTCGGCCTCACCGTCGCCGGCTTCCTCCAGGACGCCGGCATCGAGCCCGACCGCGCCGCCGCCACCGTCGAACGCTCCCTGGAACGCGTCGAGCAGTGGTGGCTCGGCGACGGCTGGTACAGCGACGGCGACAACCGCGCCTTCGACCACTACAACGCCTGGGCCCTGCACTTCTACCCGGTCCTGCACGCCCACCTCGCCGGCGACCGCGCGCTCCTCGACCGGTACGGACCCCGCCTGCGCGCCCAGCTCGACGACCACGTCCACCTCTTCGACGGCAACGGCGCCCCCGTCCCGTACGGGCGCTCCCTGACCTATCGCTTCGCCGCCGCCGCGGCCCCCTGGCTCGGCGCCCTCACCGGCCAGACCCCGCTCACCCCCGGCGCCACCCGCCGCCTCGCCTCCGGCACCCTGCGCTACTTCCTCGACCGGGGCGCCACCGACGACCGAGGGCTGCTCACGCTCGGCTGGCACGGCCCCTACGAGCCGGTCCTGCAGAGCTACTCCGGGCCGGGCTCCCCCTACTGGGCGTCCAAGGGCTTCCTCGGTCTGCTGCTGCCCGCCGGCCACCCCGTGTGGACCACCACCGAGGAACCACTGCCCGCCGAACGCGCCGACACCGTACGGGCCTTCGGACGCACCGGGCTGCTCGTCCAGACCACCGCCGCCGACGGACTCGTCCGCCTCCACAACCACGGCAGCAACCACGTCGGCAGCACCGAAGGCGGCGAGGACGACCCCGGCTACGCCCGCTACGCCTACTCCACCCGTACGGGTCCGACCACCGCCCCCGACCCGGCCGACAACCACTTCGCGCTCCTCGGCCCCGACGGCACGGCCACCACACGGGGCCCCGCCACCCCGCTCGGCACCGGCAGCGGGAGGGGCACGGACACCGGCCTTGCCGCCTCCGCCCAGCGCCCGCTGCCCGGCGTCCGCGTCCTGTCCGCCACCCTGGTCCACGGCCGCGCCGAGGTCCGCGCCCACCTCGTCCTGGGCGCCCCGGAAGGGACGCCCGTACGGCAGACCGGCTGGGCCACCCACGCCGACGGACCCGTCGCGCAGCTCCACCCCGTGCACGGCTACCGGCCGGGCACCACCGAACTGCCCACCGGCGCCACCCTCCAGGGCCCCGGCCCGACCCGTACCCTCGCGCTGCACGGCACGACGAGCGGACCCGAGGCCCTCTTCGTGGCCCTCGCCTCACTCACCGCCGAACCCGGCCCGGCCCCCGTGACCGACCTTGCGCGCGTCCGGGTCACGGGCCCCCGCACGCTCACCGTGACCTGGCAGGACGGCGGCACGGACGATCTCGTGCTCTCCGAGGGCCCCGGCGCGGACCGACCGCCGCGCCGGGTCGCGGCGGCGACCGGTGCGGCGACGTCGAAGGCCGCCGGCTTCCCCACCACGACCGTCCCCACGCCGATCACGAACAGGCCGCTGCCCTCGTCCGGCCAGTCGTAGGACGCGGCGGCGGTCAGGCCCTCGCCGTGGCACCGGGCGCGGCACCAGCGACCCGCGCCCGTCCGCGCACGGCCGGACCGCGCTCCGAAGGACCCCCTGCCCCCGAAGAAGCCTCGCCCAAGGCCGCCGCCCGGAAGCACCCTCGCCCCAAGGCCCCTGCCCGGAAGCACCCCCGCCCCGAGACCCCTGCCCGGAAGCACCCCCGCCCGAAGAAGCCTCGCCCCGAGGCCGCCGACCGGAAGCACCCTCGCCCCCCAGGCCACCGCCCCGAAGCCCGCTGCCCTTCGCCTACTTGGGCCCGTACTTCCGACCCGCCCGGGAGGAGACGCCGCCCAGCAGACCGCGCGGCGCCAGCTTCACCACGCCCATCAGCGCCTTGTACCGGGGGTCGGGGATCGACAGCGTCCGCCCCCGGGCCAGGTCGGTGAGGGCCGCCGCCACCAGCTTGTCCGCGTCCAGCCACATCCAGCCGGGGATGTTGTCCGTCCCCATCCCCGCCCGCTGGTGGAACTCCGTCCGCACGAACCCCGGGCACAGTGCCATCAGCCGCACCCCGCTCCCCGCCAGGTCCCGCGCCGCGCCCTGGGTGAACTGCACGACCCACGCCTTCGACGCGCCGTACGTCCCGCGCGGCACGAACGCGGCCACCGAGGCGACGTTCACCACCCCGCCCCGGCCCCGCGACCGCATCGAGTCCGCAGCCGCCGAGGTCAGCCGCAGCACCGCCTCGCAGTGCACCTTCAGCATCTTCAGCTCGTCGGCCATGGACACTTCGAGGAACCGGCCCTTGTTGCCGAACCCCGCGTTGTTCACCAGGAGATCGACCGGCCGCTTGGGGTCGGAGAGCCGCGCCTCGACGGTCGCGATCCCGGCCTCCTCGGACAGGTCGGCCGCGAGCACCTCGGCCTCGATCCCGTGCCGGTCGTGCAGTTCGGTCGCCTGTTCCCGGAGCCGCTTCACGTCGCGTGCCACCAGCACCACGTCGTGTCCGTCCGCGGCGAGCCGCCGTGCGAAGGCGGCGCCGATGCCCGCGGTCGCGCCCGTAATCAGTGCAGTCGTCATGGGCGCACGTTAACCCGCGCCGTGTGAACGCCGTGTGCGGGAGTTGAGGGCGTCCGTCCGCACCGCCCCCCGCCGTCCGTCCGCGCCGCTCCCCGCCGGTCCCGGTCGTCCGCCCCGCCCTCCTCCCCGTCGTCCCCCCTACCGCTCCCCGCTCTCCTCGCCGTACTTCTCCGTGTACGCGCGCGCGAGCGCGAGCAGCCCCGACTCCATCCACTCGGCCGCCACCAGCGTCTCGGGCAGCAGCGTCCGGTCGGCCGTGGCCGCGTGGTGCAGACGGGCGACGGTGATGCCGTGGGAGGGGCGGTGGACGACCTTCACCGGGTCGCCGGCCCGGACCTCGCCCGGGGTGATCACGCGGAGCAGCGCGCCGGGCCCGGCCGCGGACTCGTTGAAGCGGCGGACCCAGCCCTTCTCCTCCAGGAAGCCGGCGAAGGTGCGGCAGGGGATGCGGCCGCCGGTCACCTCCAGGACCACCTCGTCGCCGATCCGCCAGCGCTCGCCGATCAGGGCGCCGTTGACGTCCAGGCCGCGGAGGGTGAGGTTCTCGCCGAAGGACCCCGCGGCGAGGGTGCGGCCGAGCTCGGCCTCCCACCGGTCCAGGTCCTCGCGGGCGAAGGCGTACACGGCGCGGTCGGCTCCGCCGTGGAAGCGCAGGTCGCAGACGGCGTCCCCGGCGACCCCGCTCGCCCCCTCGGGGCCGGGCGCCGCGATCCGTACGGGTCCCTCGACCGGGCGCTTGTCGATGCCGGTCCTCCCCGAAGGGGCGTTGGTGTAGTCCACGGCCGTGGGGCGGCCCGCGTTCACGCTCAGCAGTTCCATGGGGGCACCCTAACCAGGGCTTTTCTCCCGCTCCTCAAAGTTTGGCAGCGGAATTCGCCTCGACACCCAAGAGGCGCTTATGCTCGAAAGATGATCGAGGCCCGCCACCTCCGCGTCCTGCGCGCCGTCGCCGCCACCGGCTCCTTCTCCGCCGCGGCGCGCGAACTCGGCTGCACCCAGCCCGCGGTGAGCCAGCAGATGAAAGCGCTCGAATCCTCCGCCGGCACCCCTCTGCTGGTCCGCACCGGACGCGAGATGCGGCTGACCCAGGCGGGCGAGGCCCTGGTCCGGCACGCCGCCGGCATCCTCGCCGGGCTCACCGCCGCCGAGGAGGAGGTCGCCGCCATCGCGGGTCTGCGGGCCGGCCGGGTGCGGCTGGTGTCCTTCCCGAGCGGCAGCTCCACCCTCGTCCCCACCGCCCTGGCCGCCCTGCGCGCCGCCCACCCCGGCACCCGGGTCTCCCTCGTGGAGGCCGAGCCGCCGCGCTCGGTGGAGATGCTGCGCGAGGGCGACTGCGACGTGGCGCTCGCCTTCCGGTACGGGACGGGGCCCGCGGGACCGGACAGCTGGGAGGACCTGGTGGTCCGTCCGCTGCTCGCCGACCGCCTCGTCGGGCTCGTCCCGGAGGGCCACCGGCTGGCCGGCGCCGGGTCGGTCACCATCGGCGAACTGGCAGAGGACCCCTGGATCGCGGGCTGCCCCCGCTGCCGTCGCCAGCTGGTGGACGTCTGCGAGCGGGCGGGCTTCACGCCCCGGATCGACTTCGCCACCGACGACTACCCGGCCGTGGTGGGCCTGGTGGGCGCGGGGCTCGGCGTCGCCGTCCTGCCGGAGCTGGCCATCGAGTCCGTACGGCCGAGGGGGGCCGTCGCCGTGACGGTGGAGCCGCCCGTGGAGCGGGAGATCGTGGCGCTGACCCTTCCGGACCTGGCCCAGGTCCCGGCCGTCGCGGCCACTCTGGACGAACTCGGCCGGGCCGCCCGCCGCGCCGTGGGCCACGCGAGGACCGCCGGGGCGGCCTGACCGGGGTCACGCTCCCGAGGCCGATCGGGTGACACCCCGCTGCCGCCGTACGGGTGGTCCCTCCGCCCGCCGTACGGGTGGATTCGCGTCCCCGTCCGGCTCAGCGCCCTGCGCCGTGCGGGTGAACGGCCGTGGACCGTCCGGGTGAGGGCGTGCGGCCGCCGGAGTGAGCGGCGCGCGTCCGTGCGGGTGACGGCTCCGCCGCCGTACGGGCGACGGGCCTGCCTCCGGGTCCGGCCGTACGGGTGGCCCGGGGTCGGGCCGTCCGGGTGGCCGCCGGAGCGCGTCAGGGTCGTGTGCCGGGGCCGCGCGGAACTACGGAGCGCCGGTCCGGGTGGGCGCCGGTCCGGTGCGTCACCCCGTCACCTTCCCGTGCTCTCCGCCGAATTGAGGCGAAGGCGTGTGGTTTTTCCCTGCTCAGGGTGAAGAAACGTTACTTCAGGCGTGGGCCACGCCTGCCGAGCTCGCGGCCGAGGCCCGCGTCGCGGCTCCGGAGGGGGCCGCGTGGGCCGTCGGGGCCGACGTGGTGACCAGGCGGTTGCGCGCCCGGCCCATGAGCTCCTCGCGTTCGTCCTCGGTGAGGCCGCCCCAGACGCCGTAGGGCTCTCGTACGGCGAGTGCGTGTGCCGCGCACTCCGCGCGCACCGGGCACCGCATGCAGACCTCTTTAGCCGAGTTCTCGCGCGCACTCCGTGCCGCGCCGCGCTCTCCCTCGGGGTGGAAGAACAGCGAGCTGTCGACTCCTCGGCAGGCCGCGAGGAGCTGCCAGTCCCACAGATCGGCGTTGGGTCCGGGAAGGCGGGAGAAATCTGCCATTGCGCTTGTCCCCTTGAAACCGTGTCGAACGGATAGGTGGGCGGGTGGATGGCTGCGGGTGGATGGCTGGTGGACGGGGGCGGTTCGCCCCTCATGGGGTCTCGGTTACCCGCTCCCGCGGGAACGATCCGACCGTACAACTACTGACTGAGTAGATGTAAATATGACTCATTGCGAATCTAGCCACAGACACCGCGAAAAGGGAAGAAAACCCGCTAAATGGGGCATAGCTTCGAGGTGAAGGACGGATGACCTGCGACGCTCTCCTCCGCGTACGGTCCCTTACGTAGAGTGCCGAAGGCGGCCGTCCGACCCGTAACTCTTTCGAGTGACCGTCGTTGAGAGTGCGGAGGCGGTTGAAGGAAGAAGCGCTCGGGCAGGTGTCCGAGGGCTCGACCGCACAGGTGACGATTCGTACCAGCCCTGGAGGCTCAAGGTGACGCGCATCAGCTGCGAGGGCCGCGGAGGTCAGGCATGACATCCGTGCTCGTCTGCGACGACTCCCCGCTTGCCCGAGAGGCGCTCCGCCGCGCGGTCGCGACCGTGCCCGGCGTCGAGCGCGTGACCACCGCGGCCAACGGCGAGGAAGTCCTCCGCCGCTGGGGCGCGGACCGTTCGGACCTGATCCTGATGGACGTGCGCATGCCCGGCCTGGGCGGCGTGGAAACCGTCCGCCGGCTGCTCTCCGCGGATCCGGGCGCCCGCATCATCATGCTCACCGTCGCCGAGGACCTGGACGGCGTGGCGCTCGCCGTCGCCGCCGGTGCCCGTGGCTATCTGCACAAGGACGCCTCGCGCGCCGAGCTGCGGGCCACCGTCACCCAGGCCCTCGCCGACCCGACCTGGCGGCTCGCCCCGCGCCGGCTGCGGTCGGCCGAGATGGGCGCCGCGCCCACCCTCACCGCCCGTGAGATCCAGGTCCTCGAAGGCATGAGCCACGGCCGGTCCAACGCCGAGATCGGACGCGAGCTGTTCCTCTCCGAGGACACGGTCAAGACCCACGCCCGCCGCCTCTTCAAGAAGCTCGGCGCCTCCGACCGGGCGCACGCCGTCGCCCTCGGATTCCGCTGGGGTCTGGTCCGCTGACCTGCGGCCATCGGCCGCATCCCCGTCCGCCACGGGGCGGACGGGGTGGGCTTGTGTCACTTCCCCGCGGAATGCCGCATCCTTGAAGGCGTGGAGTTCCTCGGGGACGAGACGAACCAGCGAGCCGGAATCGAGCGGAAGGGGAGGGCGCAGGGGATGAGTGCCGGCGCACCTGCTCATAACGCTTCGGTGCACAACTACGAGCGCGGTGCCGCGAACGAGCAGGCGTCGGGGCACCATGGAGCGATGCGCGACGACGAGACCATGGGGTCGCCCGTGCCCGCCGGGCCGGGGGAGATCGGTGCGCTCGTCCACCGCGCCGTCGAGGGGGACGCGCAGGCCACGCACGACCTCCTCGCGCGCGTGCACCCGCTCGCCCTGCGCTACTGCCGTACGCGGCTGAACCGGCTGCCGGGTGATGCCCGCCACTTCGTGGAGGACCTCGCCCAGGAGGTGTGCGTCGCCGTCCTCATGGCGCTGCCGCGCTACCGGGACACCGGCCGGCCCTTCGAGGCGTTCGTCTTCGCCATCGCCGGCCACAAGGTCGCCGACCTCCAGCGGGCCGCCATGCGGCACCCCGGCTCGACGGCGGTGCCCTCCGACGAGATGCCCGAGCGCCCCGACGACTCCCTCGGCCCCGAGGAGCGCGCGCTGCTCAGCGACGACGCCGAGTGGGCCAAGAAGCTGCTCGCCAACCTCCCCGAGAACCAGCGCGAGCTCCTCGTGCTGCGGGTGGCCGTCGGGCTGACCGCCGAGGAGACCGGGCAGATGCTCGGCATGTCCCCCGGCGCGGTGCGGGTGGCCCAGCACCGCGCGCTCAGCCGGCTGCGGGCGCTGGCCGAGCAGTAGCCGCCGGCGGTGTCCGAGCAGTAAGGGTTGGGCGGGGCCGCTGTCCCTCACGTACACGTACGAACGTCCAAAGCTTTCCGGCGATCTTGCTCGTGGAATGAGACACCGTCGCGGCCCGTTAGCATGGACATCCGCACCGATCAAGGCCATTGGGGAAGGTGTCATGACCAACGTCGACGGAGTGCCCGAGAAATTCGCGACACTCGGGCTGACCTACGACGATGTGCTGCTGCTGCCGGGCGCCTCCGAGGTGCTTCCCAACGCGGTCGACACCTCGTCCCGCATCTCCCGCAACGTACGGGTCAACATCCCGCTGCTGTCCGCGGCGATGGACAAGGTGACCGAGTCCCGCATGGCCATCGCGATGGCGCGGCTCGGCGGCGTCGGCGTGCTGCACCGCAACCTCTCCATCGAGGACCAGGTCAACCAGGTCGACCTGGTCAAGCGCTCCGAGTCCGGCATGGTCACGGACCCCATCACGGTCCACCCCGAGGCGACGCTCGCCGAGGCGGACGCCCTGTGCGCCAAGTTCCGCATCAGCGGTGTCCCGGTCACCAACCCGGCCGGCAAGCTGCTCGGCATCGTGACCAACCGCGACATGGCCTTCGAGAGCGACCGCAGCCGTCAGGTCCGCGAGGTCATGACGCCGATGCCGCTGGTCACCGGCAAGGTCGGCATCTCCGGCGTGGACGCCATGGAGCTGCTGCGCCGCCACAAGATCGAGAAGCTTCCGCTGGTCGACGACGAGGGCATCCTCAAGGGCCTGATCACCGTCAAGGACTTCGTCAAGGCGGAGAAGTACCCGAACGCCGCCAAGGACGCCGAGGGCCGGCTGCTCGTCGGCGCGGCCGTCGGTGCCAGCCCCGAGGCCCTGGAGCGCGCCCAGGCGCTCGCCGCCGTCGGCGTGGACTTCCTGATCGTCGACACCTCCCACGGCCACAACAGCAACGCCCTGAGCTGGATGTCGAAGATCAAGTCGAGCGTGAACGTCGACGTGATCGGCGGCAACGTCGCCACGCGCGACGGCGCCCAGGCCATGATCGACGCCGGTGTCGACGGCATCAAGGTCGGCGTCGGACCGGGCTCGATCTGCACCACCCGTGTGGTCGCCGGCATCGGCGTCCCCCAGGTCACCGCCATCTACGAGGCCTCGCTCGCGGCCCGCGCCGCCGGCGTCCCGCTGATCGGCGACGGCGGCCTGCAGTACTCCGGCGACATCGGCAAGGCCCTGGCCGCCGGCGCCGACACCGTGATGCTCGGCAGCCTGCTCGCGGGCTGCGAGGAGTCGCCCGGCGAGCTGCTCTTCATCAACGGCAAGCAGTTCAAGTCGTACCGCGGCATGGGGTCGCTCGGCGCCATGCAGTCCCGTGGCCAGGGCAAGTCCTACTCGAAGGACCGCTACTTCCAGGCCGAGGTCACCTCGGACGACAAGCTCGTGCCCGAGGGCATCGAGGGCCAGGTGCCCTACCGCGGCCCGCTGGCGAACGTCCTGCACCAGCTCGTCGGCGGTCTGCGCCAGACGATGGGCTACGTGGGCGCCGCCACCATCGAGGAGATGGAGTCCAAGGGCCGGTTCGTCCGGATCACGTCCGCGGGCCTCAAGGAGAGCCACCCGCACGACATCCAGATGACCGTCGAGGCGCCGAACTACAGCAGGAAGTAACGCTGCGCGACGCGTGGGGCGGTTCCGGCATGTGGCCGGAGCCGCCCCACGCGCGTGTGTCGGGGATACTGGTAGGCGCAGACGTAGAGGGAAAGGCCACACATCGTGACTGAGATCGAGATCGGGCGCGGCAAGCGCGGCCGCAGGGCGTACGCGTTCGACGACATCGCCGTCGTACCGAGCCGGCGCACCCGGGACCCGAAGGAGGTCTCGATCGCCTGGCAGATCGACGCCTACCGCTTCGAGCTGCCCTTCCTGGCCGCCCCGATGGACTCGGTCGTCTCGCCGCAGACCGCCATCCGCATCGGCGAGCTGGGCGGCCTCGGCGTGCTCAACCTCGAGGGCCTGTGGACCCGCTACGAGGACCCGCAGCCGCTGCTCGACGAGATCGCCGAGCTCGACGAGGCCGCCGCGACCCGCCGTCTGCAGGAGATCTACGCCGCCCCGATCAAGGAAGAGCTGATCGGGCAGCGCATCAAGGAGGTGCGCGACTCGGGTGTGGTCACCGCCGCCGCGCTCTCCCCGCAGCGCACCGCCCAGTTCTCCAAGGCCGTCGTCGACGCCGGCGTGGACATCTTCGTCATCCGCGGCACGACCGTCTCCGCCGAGCACGTCTCCGGCGCGGCCGAGCCGCTGAACCTGAAGCAGTTCATCTACGAGCTGGACGTCCCGGTCATCGTCGGCGGCTGCGCCACCTACACCGCGGCCCTGCACCTGATGCGCACCGGCGCCGCGGGCGTCCTGGTCGGCTTCGGCGGCGGCGCCGCCCACACCACCCGCAACGTGCTCGGCATCCAGGTCCCGATGGCCACCGCCGTCGCCGACGTGGCCGCGGCCCGCCGGGACTACATGGACGAGTCCGGCGGCCGTTACGTGCACGTCATCGCGGACGGCGGTGTCGGCTGGTCCGGCGACCTGCCCAAGGCGATCGCCTGCGGCGCCGACGCCGTCATGATCGGCTCCCCGCTCGCCCGCGCCACGGACGCCCCCGGCAAGGGCCACCACTGGGGCATGGAGGCCGTCCACGAGGACGTGCCGCGCGGCAAGCTCGTCGACCTGGGGATCGTCGGTACGACCGAGGAGATCCTCGCCGGTCCGTCGCACACCCCCGACGGCTCGATGAACTTCTTCGGCGCCCTGCGCCGCGCGATGGCCACCACGGGCTACAGCGAGCTCAAGGAGTTCCAGCGCGTCGAGGTCACGGTCGCCGACGCCCAGCACAAGCGCTGACCCCGTACTCCACGCACGGCGAAGGGCCCCGCACCGGGTGGTGCGGGGCCCTTCGCGCATCGGCCCGGTCGCGGCGGCCGGCCCGCTCACAGCCGGTGGGCCGCTCCCGCGGGGGTGGCGCCGCGGGTGTCCAGGAGGAGCTGGGCCTTCACCGACAGGCCCTGGAGGTCGTAGGTGCGGTGGTGCTGGAGCAGGATCGTGAGGTCGGCGTGGGCGGCGGCCTCGTAGAGCGAGTCGGCGCGGGGGACGGGCAGCTCGCGGACGCGCCAGTCGGGGACGTACGGGTCGTGATAGCTGAGCTGGGCGCCCAGGTCCATCAGCCGGCGGGCGATCTCGTCGGCGGGGGAGCCCTGCCGGTCGGCGAGATCGGGTTTGTACGTGATGCCGAGCAGGAGCACCCGGGCGCCGCGGGCGGACTTGCCGTGCTCGTTGAGGAGCGTGGCGCTGCGCTGGACGACGTACTGCGGCATGCGCTCGTTGACCTGGCCGGCGAGTTCCACGAGGCGCAGCGGGCGGTGGCCGCCCAGGCGGTCGACGGGGACGCCGTGGCCGCCGACGCCGGGTCCGGGGCGGAAGGCCTGGAAGCCGAAGGGCTTGGTCTCGGCGCAGCGGATGACGTCCCAGAGGTCGACGCCGATCTCATGACAGAGCACCGCCATCTCGTTGACGAGGGCGATGTTGACGTGCCGGAAGTTGGTCTCCAGGAGCTTGACCGTCTCGGCCTCGCGCGGCCCGCGCGCGCGGACCACCTTGTCGGTGAGGCGGCCGTAGAAGGCGGCGGCGGACTCGGTGCAGGCCGGGGTCAGGCCGCCGATCACCTTGGGCGTGCCGGCGAGCGCGTGGGCGCCCTGGGCCCCGCCGGGCGCGCGGCGGCCGGGGTCGAGGCGGCCGGGGGAGTAGGCCAGGTGGAAGTCGCGGCCGGCGCGCAGCCCGGAGCCTCGCTCCAGCAGGTCGCGCAGCGGCCCCTCGGTGGTGCCGGGCGGCACCGGTGACTCCAGGAGGACGGTGGTGTGGGGGCGCAGCCGCGCGGCGAGGGAGCGGGCGGCGTCGGTCACGGCGGTGAGGTCGAGTGCGCCGTCCGGTCCCGGTGGGGTGGGAGCGCAGATGACGGCCGTGCGGACCCGCCCGAGCTCGGCGGAATCGAGCGCGGGCCGGAAGCCGGCGGAGAGCATCCGGCGGATCTCGGCGGCGGTGAGGGAGCCGTCGACGGGGGGCCGCCCGGCGGCGAGCTCGGCGACGGGGCGTGGATCGGTGTCGTAGCCGACGGTGGCGATGCCGGCGGCGGTGGCTGCCTGGGCGAGGGGGAGTCCGTGGTGACCGAGGCCGATGACGGCGAGATCAGCGGGCATGGGGTGGGCCGTCCTTCCCAGTAGCCGGAGGGGACGTGGTGCGCAACCCCTGTGGACCGAAGGGGGCTGACGCAATGTCAGACTAAGCGTAAATATGACCGATATGTCGTATTGGACGGTGGAGCGTCGCCGAGTGTTGTCCACAGGCTGGGGCCGGGGCGGTGGCTGAAGTCGCGAGGGCGGGACAGAATCGAGACTGTGAGCCGGACCACACGCGTCGGGCGGCCGGCGGTGCGGGCCGCACCCGGGGGCGGGTGGGACCGGACCGCCGACACACGGGGGACGACGGGAGGCAGCAGCCGTGAGGACAGCGACACTGGGACCCGCCGAGCGCGAAGCAGCGCTCGCGGCCATGGCCGAGCGCGAACTGGACGTCTTGGTCGTCGGCGCCGGAGTCGTCGGCGCCGGCACCGCACTCGACTCCGTCACCAGAGGTCTCACCACCGGCCTCGTCGAGGCCCGTGACTGGGCGTCCGGCACCTCCAGCCGGTCGAGCAAGCTGATCCACGGCGGACTGCGCTATCTGGAGATGCTCGACTTCGCCCTCGTCCGCGAGGCCCTCAAGGAGCGCGGCCTGCTCCTCGAACGGCTCGCACCCCACCTGGTCAGGCCCGTCCCCTTCCTCTACCCCTTGCAGCACAAGGGCTGGGAGCGGCTGTACGCGGGCTCGGGCGTCGCCCTGTACGACGCGATGTCCGTCTCCTCGGGCCACGGCCGCGGCCTGCCGGTGCACCGGCACCTCACCCGCCGGCGCGCCCTGCGGGTCGCCCCCTGCCTCCGGAAGGACGCCCTCGTCGGCGCCCTGCAGTACTACGACGCCCAGATGGACGACGCCCGCTTCGTCACCACCCTCGTCCGCACCGCCGCGAGCTACGGCGCCCACGTCGCCGGCCGGGCCCGCGTCGTCGGATTCCTGCGCGAAGGCGAACGGGTGGTCGGCGCCCGCGTCCAGGACGTCGAGACCGGCGGGGAGTACGAGATCAGGGCCCGTCAGATCGTCAACGCCACCGGCGTGTGGACCGACGACACCCAGGCCCTCATCGGCGAGCGCGGCCAGTTCCACGTCCGCGCCTCCAAGGGCATCCACCTGGTCGTCCCCAAGGACCGCATCCACTCCACCACCGGGCTCATCCTGCGCACCGAGAAGTCCGTCCTCTTCGTCATCCCCTGGGGCCGCCACTGGATCATCGGCACCACCGACACCGGCTGGGACCTCGACAAGGCGCACCCGGCCGCCTCCAGCGCCGACATCGACTACCTCCTGGAGCACGTCAACGGGGTGCTCGCGACCCCGCTCACCCGCGACGACGTCCAGGGCGTCTACGCGGGCCTGCGCCCCCTGCTCGCCGGCGAGTCGGACGCCACCAGCAAGCTCTCCCGCGAACACACCGTCGCCCACCCGGTGCCCGGACTGGTCGTCGTCGCCGGCGGCAAGTACACGACCTACCGGGTCATGGCCAAGGACGCCGTCGACGAGGCCGTCCACGGACTCGACAAGCGGGTCGCCGCCTGCGTCACCGAGGACACCCCGCTCCTGGGCGCCGAGGGCTACAAGGCCCTGTGGAACGCCCGCGCCGGCATCGCCGCCCGCACCGGCCTCCACGTGGCCCGCGTCGAGCACCTGCTCAACCGCTACGGCTCCCTGACGGAGGAGCTCCTCGACCTCATCGCCGCCGACCCGTCCCTCGGCGCGCCCCTGCCCGCCGCCGAGGACTACCTGCGGGCCGAGATCGTCTACGCCGCCTCCCACGAGGGCGCGCGGCACCTGGACGACGTCCTCACCCGGCGCACCCGCATCTCCATCGAGACCTTCGACCGGGGCACCCGCAGCGCCCGCGCATGCGCCGAACTCATGGCCCCGGTGCTCGGCTGGGACGCCGGCCAGATCGACAAGGAGGTCGAGCACTACGAGAAGCGGGTCGAGGCGGAGCGCGAGTCCCAGCGCCAGCCGGACGACCTGACGGCGGACGCGGCACGGCTCGGAGCACCGGACATCGTGCCGATCTGACAGGCTGAGGGCACCCTCCTCGTGCGGAAAAGGTGATCGGAGTGCGGACCCGGGGGAGGCAGTGGTCCCGGAGTGAGGGACAATGAGCTCTCTTCCAGGGCGGGTTGCCGCATTGCGCGGGAGCTCCGGACGCGGGCGAGAAACAGGGATCGCAGAGGGGACGCATGTCGGAGGCGGAGCAGTCGCGGGACACGGGGCAGGACCCCCGGCGGGACGCCGCCGCGGGCGCCGCCACCGACGGCGAACGGGGCGCGGTTCCGGCCGCGCGAGCGGCGGAGCGGGACGAGGCACGGGCCGTCCCGGCGGATTCGGCTGCGCCGAAGACACCGGAGGCCCCCCAAGCACCGGAGACACCGAAGGTGCCGAGGGCGGCCGAGGCGTCGGAGGACGAGCAGGCCGGGCCGACCGGTCAGGAGCCGCGGGACGCGCGGCCGGCCGGGGATGTTGACGTGCCGTCGGCCCCGTCGGCGGGCGGGGCCGACGCTCCGGCCGGTTCCGGCCCGTCGGCGCGTGACGCAGGTCGTGCGGCGGCCGACGGACGTGGCGCCGCCGTGGCGCCGAAGGCCGCGGGCCGCGGGGCCGACACCTCCGCACGGCAGGAGGACGCATCGGCGCCGAGCACCCGGGACGCCGGCCGGGACCCCCGGGACAAGACCCCTGACACCCCGACCACGGCGGTCCTCGCCAAGGGCCGGACCGGCGGCGCGAACACGGCCGGCCAGGGACAGGGCAACCAGGGACAGGGCAAGGAGTCGGACGGTCCGGCGACCACGGTCCTCGCCAAGGGCCGGACCACCGGCGCGAGCACGGCCGGCCGCGGCGCCCAGGACAAGGCGCCCGGCGCACCCAGGAGCACCGGCAGGGCCGCCGGCGGCAGTAGGTCGACCGACGGGGCCGCGCCGGCCGCGGGCTTCGGCGCCGACGCCACCGGAACGGGCGCCCGCCCCGGGCGGGCTGACGTGCCGTCCGCCGAGGGACGGCTGCTCGCCGGGCGCTACCGCCTCGGCGTGGTCCTCGGCCGCGGCGGCATGGGCACGGTGTGGCGCGCGGTCGACGAGACCCTGGGCCGCACGGTCGCCGTCAAGGAGCTCCGCTTCCCCAACAGCATCGACGAGGACGAGAAGCGACGCCTCATCACCCGGACCCTGCGCGAGGCCAAGGCCATCGCCCGGATCCGCAACAACGGCGCCGTGACCGTCTACGACGTGGTCGACGAGGACGACCGCCCGTGGATCGTCATGGAGCTGATCGAGGGCAAGTCGCTGGCCGACGCCGTCCGCGAGGACGGCACCCTCACGCCGCGCCGCGCCGCCGAGGTCGGCCTCGCCATCCTCGACGTGCTGCGCTCCGCGCACCGCGAGGGCATCCTCCACCGTGACGTGAAGCCGTCCAACGTGCTGATCGCCGAGGACGGCCGGGTCGTCCTCACCGACTTCGGCATCGCCCAGGTCGAGGGCGACCCCTCGATCACCTCCACCGGCATGCTCGTCGGCGCCCCCTCGTACATCTCGCCGGAGCGGGCCCGCGGACACAAGCCCGGCCCCGCCGCCGACCTCTGGTCGCTCGGCGGACTCCTGTACGCCGCCGTCGAGGGCAGCCCGCCCTACGACAAGGGCTCCGCCATCGCCACGCTCACCGCGGTGATGACCGAGCCGGTCGACCCGCCGAAGAACGCCGGCCCGGAGCTGGAGAAGGTCATCTACGGCCTCCTCGCCAAGGACCCGGACCAGCGGCTCGACGACGCGGGCGCGCGGGTCCTGCTGCGCGCCGTCCTCGACGCCCCGGAGGCCCCGCCGGAGCCCTCGCCCGAGGCGACGAGGATCGTCCCGCTGCCCCCGCTCCCCGAGCGCGCGCCGGCGGCCGCGAAGGCCAAGGTGCCCAGGCCGGCCCGCGAGAAGACCGGCGAGGCGACGGCCGAGCGGCTCCGCGGCGCCCTGAAGTCCGTGCGCAACGCCGCCACGGCGGCGACCGCGCGGAACGAGACCCAGCGCGGCCCCGGCACCGGATCCCCCGACCGGCCCGCGTCGTCCCGCGCCTCGCTCACGGATGTCGTCCCGCGCCGCACCCTGGTGATCATCGCCGTGGTGGTGCTCGTCGCCCTCCTCGGCACGATCCTGTACGTCGCCCTCGGCGGCGGCGGTCAGGAGGGAACGGAGCAGGGCAAGGGGACGAAGACCGGCGGCACCACCGCCTCGGCCGGCACCGCCTCGGGCGGCACCGACGGCCGGACCGACGACGGTACGGACACGTCGCCGAGCGACCCGGCCCAGCAGGGCAGCGGCGGCACACCGGCCGCCAACGGCGGCGGCCAGAGCGGCACGACGCCCTCGGGGACGCCCGGCGGTGACCAGGCCGGCGGCGGCACACCGCTGCCCGCCGGCTATGTGATGGTGACCAACGACCGGTTCCACTTCCGCATGGCGATGCCCGCCTCCTTCAAGCTCGCCGGGATAGCGGGCCAGAACTCGGGCGGCATCTTCCACGCCGGCGGCAGCGGCTTCCCGCGCGTCCAGGTCGACTTCAACGACAGTCCGAAGGACGACGCGTCCGCCGCCTGGCGCGCCGCGATGGCCGCGGTCGCCGCGACGAGCAACGGCTACAAGCACATCGGCATCCGCCCGGTCGCGTACAAGGGCTATCCGACCGTGGCCGACTGGGAGTTCGAGCGCACCCAGAACGGCATCCGCGTCCGGATACTCAACCGGGGCTTCAAGGTCGACGCCGACCACGGCTACTCGATCATGGTCAGCTGCCGGGCGGAGGCGTGGGACGCGCCGGAGTGCAAGACGCTCCGGGACACCGCGTTCGCCACGTTCAGCCCCAAGGACTGACGGGCGCACGTATCGTGAGAGGCCCCGCCCGCGAGGGCGGGGCCGGGGGACGGCAGGCGCGTGGGGAGGCGTCGTGGACGACTACGCGGGAAGGGTGCTGGCGGACCGCTATCGGCTGCCCCTGCCGCCGGCCGACGCGTACGACCATGTCGAGACGCGCGCCTTCGACACCTACAGCGGCCAGGAAGTGCGGATCCGTCAGGTACCGCTGCCCGAGGTCGTGGACGCCGAACTCCTCGACGACGAGCCCTACGCGGCACCCGGGCGCGCGACCCGCAGACCGGCCGAGCCGACGGTCCGCCGTGCGGTCGAGGCCGCCCAGGCCGCCGCGCGGATCCCCGACCACCCTCGCCTCGACCAGGTCTTCGACGTGTTCGCGGAGGCCGGCTCGCTGTGGATAGTGAGCGAGTTCGTCGCCGCCACCCCGCTCTCCGAGCTCCTCGCCGAGGGCCCGCTGACCCCCTACCGGGCCGCCGAGATCGGCGCCGACCTCCTCACCGCCCTGCGCGCCCTGCACGCGCACGGCTGGACCCACCGCAACGTCACCGCGCGCACCGTCCTCGTCTGCGACGACGGCCGGGTCGTCCTCACCGGCCTCGCGGCCGGTGCCGCCGAGGAGGCCCTCTGCGGCTATGCCCCGGTGCCGCACGAGGAGGAGTCCCCGTACGGACGGCCCGGATCCGGCCAGGACGAGTACGGGACCGAGGCGTACGACGCAGAGGAGTACGGGGCGGAGGAGTACGCGGCGGAGGACTACGGCACCGAGGCGTACGACACGGAGGTGGCGTACGAGGCGGACGCGTACGAGACGGACACGTACGGCACCGAGGCGTACCCGGCCGGGGGGCACCCCGCCGCCCGGGGCCACGAGGAGCACGGGGCGTACGGCGCACCGTTCCACGAGCTGGAGCCTTACGAAGGCGGAGGCGAAGGCGAAGGCGAAGGCCGGTACGGGACGTACGGTCCCCGGGCGAGCCGGGTGCCGGCCTCCCGGACGCCCGACCACCACGCGCACCACGAGGACGAGGAGCCGGGCGAGGAGGGACCGGAGGGGCCCGACACGTCGTACGGCACGGGCTACGGGCCCGAGGGAGGCACCCCGTACGGCGGCGCGGGCCGGGCCGAGCTGCCCGCCGCGCCGGTCGTTCCCACCCCCGCCGTGCCGCCCGTCGCGGACGTGCGGGCCGCCCGTGCCGGGGCCATCGCCGCCTACCGGGCCGGCGCCCGTGCCGCCGCGCGGATCGGCGAGACCGGGGCCCTCCCGGCCCCTCGCCCCGCCGCGCCCGCCGAGCCCCCGGAGCGATCCGAGCCCGCGTCCCCGTCCGCGTCTTCGCCCGCCTCACCACCCGCCTCACCGCCCGCGTCGCCACCGGGCCCGCCCGCCCCGCCCGGGCCGCAGTGGTGGTCCCGCGCGGGCGACGAGGACGACGCCGACGACCTGGACGACGAGGACGAGCCGGGCGGGACGTACCGGCAGCCGCCGCGCGCGTACCTCGCCGGGACCTGGAGCGACGGCCCGCACGCCGCCCGCGACGGCGGACGTTCCGTCCCGGCGGGCGGTGGTGGCGGTGGCACCGGCCCCGCGCTGCCCGCGCTCCCCGCCGGCTACCGGGCGGCCGGCCCCGAGCCGCGGCCGTCGTCGGCCGCCGCACCGACCGGGCCGGGCTCTTCCGACCCGGATTCCGGCCCCGGCTTCGGCGACCCGTACCGAGGTCCGGCGACCCGGCTCGCCGCCGAACGGGCCCGCCAGACCCGGATCGCCGTCGTCGGCGCCGTCACCGAGCGCTGGGCGCCCGAGCAGGCCGGCCCGGTCCACGAGCACTGGCGCCTCGCCCCGCCCATCGGCCCCGCCACCGACCTATGGGCGCTGGGCGCGCTGCTCTACCGGGCCGTCCAGGGCCACGCCCCGTACCCCGAGGACAACGCCGCCGAACTGGTCCAGCTGGTCTGCGCCGAGCCGCCCGCGTTCGCCGAGGAGTGCGGCCCGCTGCGGCCGGTCGTGGAGTCGCTGCTGCGCCAGGACCCCACCGAGCGCCCCGACGTCGAGGAGCTGAACGGCTGGCTGCGTTCCCTGGTGCGTTCGGCACCCGAGCCCGAGGCCGGCATCGGTGTCGTCCCGCTGCCCTCTCCGGACGTCACCCGGCTGCCCATCGTGCGCCGCCGCGGCGAGCTGGTGCGGCGCCGTCGCGGCGGAGCCCCCGGCGGCCGGCACCGTCAGGGCCGCTCCGGCCGGGGCCGCGGCCGGACCGAACCGGGCCTCGCCCACGACCCGCGCCCTTCCCGTGCCCGGCGCGACCCCGCCGCGTACGGGCCCCGTACCGCCTACGCCGACACCGCGCCCGTGCACGAGGAGATCCCGCAGCGCGCCCCGCGCGCGCCCCGCGCCCCCGGCCGCACCTCGGGCTCCCCGCACGCCCTCGGCCGCACGCTGCTCCTCCTCGTCCTGCTCCTTCTGGCCGGGGCGATCGCGTACGCCGTCTGGTTCATGCCCCGGCAGGGCGAGGGCGACGGCGGCAAGGCCGCCCCGCCCGCGCAGTCCGCCACCCCGTCGACGGTGACGACTCCGCCGGCCCCGCCCGGCACCGGCGCCCCGTCCTCCCGGCCCGGCTCCCAGCAGCCCGCCACCACCCCGCCCGGCGGCGGCTCCTCGGCGCCCGCGCTCGCCTCCGGTTACGTGGTGCGCGTGGACCCCGAGGGCTTCCAGGTCGGCGTCCCGCGCGACTGGCGGCGCAGCCCGATCAACGACGCCGGACAAGTCCGCTACACCGGCGGCGACTTCACCCTGATCGTCGTCCCAGGCCGGGACACAGTGCAGGCGAACGGCTCCGATCCGATGGCGTACCAGCGCACCCGGGAGCGCGAGCTCCAGCCCTGGCGGGACTCGTCCTGGTCGAGCGCCTCGGGGCTGCGGCGGATCGACGTCGGCCGCCAGGCCATGGCGGTGGGTCAGTTCACCTGGCAGGACAGCACCGGACGCGAGGTCTTCGTGCGCAACCTGGCGCTGATCGAGGGCGGTCGCTATCACGTCGTCCTGGTCATCGGGCCGGAGAACGAGCGGGACAAGGTCTCCGAGATCCATGACCAGGCGGTGAAGGCGTACCGCGCCACCCGCTGATCCGCCCGCCGGTCACAGGTTGTTCCCAAAGCGCGCCCCGAGGTTCCGTGGGCCGGGCCTCCCTCCGTAACCTTGCCTTCGAAGCAAACAAGCGGGGGCACGTGGAACATTCTGAGAGCACCGGCACGGGGCTGCTGCTCGCCGGGCGTTACCGGCTGGGCGAGTCCATCGGGCGCGGCGGCATGGGCAAGGTCTGGCGCGCCCACGACGAGGTGCTGCACCGGGTCGTGGCCGTGAAGGAGTTGACGGCGGGACGGTTCGTGGCCGAGGCCGACCGGCTGGTCCTGCACGCCCGGACGCAGAAGGAGGCCCGGGCGGCGGCCCGGATCACGCACCCCGGCGTGGTCACCGTGCACGACGTGCTGGAGCACGACGACCGCCCGTGGATCGTGATGCAGTACGTGGACGGGCCCTCGCTCGCGGACGCGGCGAAGGAGTCCGGTTCCGGCACGATCGAGCCGCGCGAGGCGGCCCGGATCGGTCTCCACGTCCTCGGCGCCCTGCGCGCGGCGCACGCCGCCGGGGTGCTGCACCGCGACGTGAAGCCCGCCAACGTGCTGCTCGCGCGGGACGGCCGGGTCCTGATCACCGACTTCGGGATCGCCGCCATCGAGGGCGACTCGACCATCACCCGCACCGGCGAACTCGTCGGCTCCATCGACTATCTGGCGCCCGAGCGGGTGCGCGGCGGGGATCCTGGCCCGGCCTCCGACCTGTGGTCCCTCGGCGCCACCCTGTACACGGCGGTGGAGGGCAGCTCGCCGTTCCGCCGCGGTTCGCCGATCAGCACCATGCAGGCGGTGGTGACCGAGGAACCGCCGTATCCGGCCAACGCCGGCGCGCTGGCCCCGGTCATCGTCGCGCTGCTGCGCAAGGACCCGGAGCAGCGCCCGCGCGCGGACGAGGCCGAGCGGATGTTCCTCGACGCGATGGAGGGGCGTTCGCCGCAGGCCGCGCAGGCGTACGTGCCGACGCAGCGGGTGGGCCCGGAGGAGCTGAACGATGCGGCCCCGTCCGTCACGTCGCCGATGCCCCTGTCGCACGACGAACCCGCCGCCGCACCCGGCCGCCCCTCCGCCGGCACCGGCCCGACGAGCCCGCACTCCTCCCCGACCCCGCACTCCTCCCCGGCCCCGCACCCCGCCGGCCCCTCCGGCAGCGGCTCCGCCCCTGCCCCGGCACACATCCCCGCCGACGGGCCCACCACCCCGGCCTCCGCACAGGTCCGAGGCCGTGGCCGCTGGCGCGGCGCGCTGCTCGCCGCCATCGTCGCCGGTCTCCTCGCGGGCGGCGCGGTGTTCGCCGCCATGACCCATCTGGGCGGCGACAGGGGCGACCGGGGCGCCGACACGTCCCTCACCCAGGGCGCGGGCAAGGACGGCAAGGACCCGGCCAAGGGCGGCGTCCCGGCCGGCTGGCACCGCGTCGAGGACCCCGAGGGCTTCAGCCTGGTCGTCCCCGACGGCTGGAAGCGGCAGGCCGACGGCGACCACATCGACTACACCCCGGACAACGGCAGGCACCGGATCCGGATCAGCATGGACCCCTCGCCCGACTTCGAGAACCCGTACATGCACATGCTCGACCTGGAGAAGATCGTCCGGAAGCGGGCCGAGTACCAGCGGATCCGGCTGACCCAGAACACCTTCCGTGACCAGGTCAACTCCTGCGTCTGGGAGTTCACCTGGATCGAGAAGCGGGACTTCCCGGGCCCCCGCCACGCGATCGACCAGGTCTACTACGGCGACGACGGCACCGAGTACGCCCTGTACATGGCCTCGCCGGAGGAGAGCTGGGCCCGCACGCGTGAGCAGTTCGACATCGTGAAGAAGTACTGGAGGGCTCCCGAGGACACCGTAAGCCCCTGATCAGGGCTTATCTGCCAGTGATCGCTGGCGCGGTTGTGCGCGGCCGGTGAAAACGCGTTACTGACGGGTACCCAAAGGCGCCCCCGCCGCTTACCCTCGCCCTCATGACGGACTCGCAGGCACTCCCCACCACGGACCGGGCCGCCGCCGCGGCCACTTCCGGGGCCCCCGGCACGGCCGGCCCCCTCGGCACCAACCCCGTCGCGCCCGCGCCTGCCGGCGCGCGCACGGCCGCCGACGTGGTCACGCCCGATCTGGTCGCCCGGCTCACCCGCGGGGTCGTCGGCTCCGGCCGTACCGCCAACCACACCCCCTTCACCGGGGACAAGCTGGCGGACCTGCCCGAGTCCACCCCCGAGGACGTCGCCGCGGCCTTCGCCCGCGCCCGGGCCGCCCAGGGCGCCTGGGCCGCGACCCCCGTCAGGGCCCGTGCCGCCGTGCTGCTGCGCTTCCACGACCTGGTCCTCCAGCGGCAGGGGGAGGTCCTCGACCTCATCCAGCTGGAGACCGGCAAGGCCCGCCTGCACGCCCACGAGGAGGTCCAGGCGGTCGCCGTCGCCGCCCGCCACTACGGCCGCAAGGCCCCCGCCTACCTGCGCGCCAAGCGCCACACCGGTGTCGTACCGACCCTCACCAAGGTCACCGAACTGCGCCAGCCGCGCGGGGCGGTCGGCCAGATCGCGCCCTGGAACTACCCCCTGGAGCTGTCGGTCGGCGACGCGCTGCCCGCCTTCGTCTCCGGCAACGCGGTCGTGATGAAGCCGGACACCGAGACCGCCCTCACCGCCCTGTGGGCCCGTGACCTGCTGATCGAGGCCGGTCTGCCCGCCGAGGTCTTCCAGGTCGTCCTCGGCGAGGGCCCGGTCGTCGGCCCCGAGGTCGTCCGCCACGCCGACTACGTCTCCTTCACCGGCTCCACCCGCACCGGCCGCGAGGTCGCCCAGGGCGCCGCGGCCCGCCTCGTCGGCGTCACCCTCGAACTCGGCGGCAAGAACGCCATGCTGGTGCTGCGGGACGCCGACGTCGAGAAGGCCGCCGCCGGCGCCGTCCGCGCCTGCTTCTCCTCCGCCGGCCAGCTGTGCATCTCCATCGAGCGGCTGTACGTCCACGAGTCCGTCGCCGACGAGTTCATCGCCCGCTTCGCCGCCCGCACCAAGGCGATGCGGCTGGGCAACTCCCTCGCCTACGGCGCCGACATGGGCTCCCTCGTCGGCGAGCGGCAGCTCGAGACCGTCACCCGGCACGTCGAGGAGGCCGTCGCCAAGGGCGCCAAGCTGATCGCGGGCGGTGTCGCCCGCCCCGACATCGGCCCGCTGTTCTACGAACCGACCATCCTCGAAGGCGTCGAGGCCCCGATGGCCGTCTGCACCGAGGAGACCTTCGGCCCGGTCGTCTCCGTCTACCGCTTCACGGACGAGGACGAGGTCGTCGAGCGGACCAACGCCACCCCCTACGGCCTCAACGCCTCCGTGTGGACCACCGACTCCCGCCGCGGCCACGCCATCGCCGCCCGGCTGCGCACCGGCACGGTCAACATCAACGAGGGCTACGCGCCGGCGTACGGCAGCGTGCAGGCCCCGATGGGCGGCATGAAGGACTCCGGTCTCGGCCGGCGCCACGGCTCCGAGGGCATCCTCAAGTTCACCGAGGCCCAGACCGTCGCCCAGCAGCGGCTGCTACCGCTCGCTCCCTCCTTCGGGATGGACGACGAGAAGTACGCGGCCTTCATGAGCACGTCCCTGAAGGTCATGAAGGCCCTGCGCCTGCGCTGACCCGCACCCGTTTCGCAGTCCCTTTTCGTACGAGGAGAGCCATGACCGCGGTACCCCCTGCCCAGAATCAGGACGACTCCGAGGCGTACGACTCCGAGGCGTACGACTACGACGTCATCGTCGTCGGCTCCGGCTTCGGCGGTTCGGTCACCGCCCTGCGCCTCACCGAGAAGGGCTACCGGGTCGGCGTCCTGGAGGCCGGGCGGCGCTTCACCCGCGCCACCCTGCCCAGGAACTCCTGGGACCTCAAGAACTTCCTGTGGGCCCCTGCGCTCGGCCTCTACGGGCTCCAGCGCATCCATCTGCTCGGCAACGTCATGGTCCTCGCGGGCGCCGGCGTCGGCGGCGGCTCGCTGAACTACGCCAACACCCTCTACGAGCCGCTCGAACCGTTCTTCCAGGACCCGCAGTGGAAGGACATCACCGACTGGCGCGCCGAGCTCGCGCCCTACTACGACCAGGCCAAGCGGATGCTCGGCGTGCGGCTCAACCCGACGATGACGCCCTCCGACGTCCACCTGAAGGCCACCGCCCAGGCCATGGGCATCGGCGACACCTTCCACATGGCGCCGGTCGGCGTCTTCTTCGGCGACGGCGCCGATGCCGACGGCACGGCGAAGGCGAAGCCGGGCGGCGAGGTCGCCGACCCCTACTTCGGCGGCGCGGGCCCGGCCCGCAGGGCCTGCACCGAGTGCGGCGAGTGCATGACCGGCTGCCGGCACGGCGCGAAGAACACCCTGAACGAGAACTACCTCTACCTCGCCGAGAAGGCCGGTGCCGTCGTCCACCCCATGACCTCCGTGGTCGCCGTCACCGAGGACTCGCGCGGCGGCTACGCCGTCAAGACCCTGCCGACCGACAACCGGCGCAAGGGCGCGGGCCGGACCTTCACCGCCCACCGGGTCGTGATCGCGGCCGGCACGTACGGCACCCAGACGCTGCTGCACCGGATGAAGGACACCGGCCTGCTGCCCCGGATCTCCGCCCGGCTCGGCGAGCTGACCCGTACCAACTCCGAGGCGCTCGTCGGCTCGCAGACCACCGACCGCCGCTACCGCAAGAAGCACGGCAAGGACCGGGTCGACTTCACCCGGGGCGTCGCGATCACCTCGTCGATCCACCCCGACGCGAACACCCACATCGAGCCGGTGCGCTACGGCAAGGGCTCCAACTCGATGGGCGGCCTGACCGTCCTCCAGGTGCCTTACGGCGCCCACCGGGTCCGCAAGTGGCTCCTGGAGATGGTCAAGCACCCGGCGCTCGCCGTGCGCGCGCTGTCCAACCGCCGCTGGTCGGAGCGGACCATCATCGGTCTGGTCATGCAGTCCCTGGACAACTCCCTGACGACCTACCGCAAGCCCGGCGGCCTCGGAAAGGGCCTGCTCACCGCCCGCCAGGGCCACGGCGCCCCCAACCCGACCCAGATCGAGGCCGCGACCCGCGCCGCCTCGCTGATGGCCGAGGAGATCAACGGTTTCGCCGGATCCAACATCGGCGAACTCATGGGCACTCCGCTCACCGCCCACTTCCTGGGCGGCTGTCCGATCGGCGCGGACGCCGACTCGGGCGTCATCGACCCGTACCACCGGCTCTACGGCCACCCGGGGATCTCCGTCGTCGACGGCGCCGCGGTCTCGGCCAACCTGGGCGTGAACCCGTCCCTGACGATCACGGCGCAGGCGGAGCGGGCGATGTCCTTCTGGCCCAACAAGGGCGAGGCGGACCCGCGCCCGCGCCAGGGCGAGGCGTACGTGCGGCTGGCCGCCGTCGAGCCGAAGTCGCCCGCCGTACCGGCCGAGGCGTTCGGGGCCCTCAGGCTGCCCTTCCTGGGAATGCCGGCCGTGCCGCCGCAGAAGGCCGAACCGGTGGGGGATGCCGAACCGGTGGAGGAGGCCGAGCCGGTGAAGAAGGCCGAGCCGGCGTAGGGGGCGGGGCCGGGGGATTCCGGCGGATTCCGGAAGACGGAAGGGGCGCTGCACCCCCCTCCGAGTGCAGCGCCCCTCCAGTTTCTGGGTGGTGCTGCATAGATGACCCGTGACCTGGGGGATTGGTTGTAGCACTCTCACGAGATCTTCATGTGACGCGCGTCACGTATCGAGCGGCGGATTCGATGCGCATGACACAGGGGCCCCGCGCCGCGATTCCGGTCGCGGGCGCGAGGCCCCTGGAGGGGCACCGCGTCAGGGCTGTGGCGGTGCCGGGAGGCGGCGGCGCCGGGGGGGTGGGGCGCCGCGCGGAGGGGGAGCGAGGGGGCGGAGATGTGGGGTGGGGAGGGTGTCGGGACGGGGTGAGGGGTGTGGGGAAGCGGGACGGTGGGTCTCGGGTCGTTCGGCCGGTTGCGGTCGGTCCCGGGCGTCCCCGGGACCGACCGCCCTTTATGGGTGACCGGGCTGCTGTCCCCTGCCGTCCGGTCACGCGCGCTGGGGCGAGGTCCCACGACGTACCGGAGGTACGTCACACGCCCCAGCGAAGCCACGCGTGGTGTTTTTCGGGCCCGCCCCTGGCTGGCACGGACACCACGATCAACGAAGCGGCGCGGCGCCCGGTCACGCGCCGTACGGGTGAGGGCGCGACCGAACTCGGGTGCGGGACAGCACTCACACGCGCCGGGGGCCCGTCCCGTACGGCCCGGGACCGCCCCGGTGGTCAGACGCGGCCCCGGCACAGCTCCAGCATCGTCATCGCGAGCGCCGTGCCCGGCTTGCCCAGCGCGGCCCTGTAGTGGCCGAGCACCTCCATCTCGCGGGCCAGGTTCACCCGCCGGCCACCGGAGGAGATGCGGGCCTCCTGGATGACGGCCGAGACGGCCATCCGTTCCTGGATCAGTCCGATGATCCGGTCGTCGAGCGCGTCGATGCGCTCGCGGGCGTCGCCGATGAGCGCGGCGGCCTCGTCGGTGCGGGCGCCGGTCTGCTCGGCGAGGGTCTTCGGGGTCAGGATCTGCTCGGTCGAGGCGGTGGTCACGGGGAGCTCCTTCACGTAGGTCCCGGAGCCCCGGGGCGACACGGCCCGGGAACGCCAGACGCCCCGGGCCTTGTCGGCCCGGGGCGCCTGGGAAGTCGCTTGTCAGTTGCTCAAGCAGCACGACCATGGCAGCCGGTGGGCCGGTTGCCATAGGTAAAGACGAAGGTCGAGAGCTTGCGCATGGCGCACAGTATGGACCCCTCCGCCCGTCCCGGGGCAAGCCGGGCCCAGATGGTGAGACGAAGGCCACCCCGGTTCGGATGGTGAGACGAAAGGTGTCATCGGCGCGCCGGTAGAATCGACAAATAGCCCCCTTCGGGGGAACCCCCAGGGATCCCCTCCTACCGCCGGAAGGCCGCCGAAGTGTCATCAGCGCCCCCCGCTGCCGCGCCCGACGTCACCAACCCGGACGTAGTCCTCGTTGTCGACTTCGGCGCCCAGTACGCCCAGCTCATCGCCCGTCGCGTCCGCGAGGCGCGGGTCTACAGCGAGATCGTCCCGTCCACCATGCCGGTGGCCGAGATGCTGGCCAAGAACCCGAAGGCGATCATCCTCTCCGGCGGCCCCTCCTCCGTGTACGCGGAGGGCGCGCCGCGCCTGGACCGCGAGCTCTTCGAGGCCGGTGTCCCCGTCTTCGGCATGTGCTACGGCTTCCAGCTGATGGCGACCACCCTCGGTGGCACCGTCGACAACACCGGAGCCCGCGAGTACGGCCGCACCCCGCTGCACGTCACCAAGGCCGGCTCCACCCTCTTCGAGGGCACCCCGGTCGAGCAGTCCGTGTGGATGTCCCACGGCGACGCCTGCTCCGCCGCCCCCGAGGGCTTCACCGTCACCGCGTCCACCGACGTCGTGCCGGTCGCCGCCTTCGAGAACGACGAGAAGAAGCTGTACGGCGTCCAGTACCACCCCGAGGTGCTGCACTCCACGCACGGCCAGCAGATCCTGGAGCACTTCCTCTACCGCGGCGCCGGCATCGAGCCCACCTGGACCACCGGCAACGTCATCGAGGAGCAGGTCGCGGCCATCCGCGCCCAGGTCGGCACCAAGCGCGCCATCTGCGGCCTGTCCGGCGGCGTCGACTCCGCCGTGGCCGCCGCCCTCGTGCAGAAGGCCATCGGCTCGCAGCTGACCTGCGTCTACGTCGACCACGGCCTGATGCGCAAGGGCGAGACCGAGCAGGTCGAGAAGGACTTCGTGGCCGCCACCGGCGTCCAGCTGAAGGTCGTCGACGCCCAGGAGCGCTTCCTCACCGCCCTCGCCGGCGTCTCCGACCCGGAGACCAAGCGCAAGATCATCGGCCGTGAGTTCATCCGCGTCTTCGAGCAGGCGCAGGCCGAGATCGTCGCCGAGGGCGCCGCCGACGGCGAGGAGGTCGCCTTCCTCGTCCAGGGCACCCTCTACCCGGACATCGTCGAGTCCGGCGGCGGCACCGGCACCGCCAACATCAAGTCCCACCACAACGTGGGCGGCCTCCCCGAGGACCTGGAGTTCGAGCTCGTCGAGCCGCTGCGCCAGCTCTTCAAGGACGAGGTCCGCATGGTCGGCCAGGAGCTCGGCCTGCCCGAGGAGATCGTCCAGCGCCAGCCGTTCCCCGGCCCCGGCCTCGGCATCCGCATCGTCGGCGAGGTCACCAAGGAGCGCCTGGACCTGCTGCGCGAGGCCGACGCCATCGCCCGCGAGGAGCTGACGGCCGCCGGTCTCGACCGCGAGATCTGGCAGTGCCCGGTCGTGCTGCTCGCCGACGTCCGCTCGGTCGGCGTCCAGGGCGACGGCCGCACCTACGGCCACCCGATCGTGCTGCGCCCCGTCTCCTCCGAGGACGCCATGACCGCCGACTGGTCGCGGCTGCCGTACGAGGTGCTGGCCCGCATCTCGACCCGCATCACCAACGAGGTCGCCGACGTCAACCGCGTCGTCCTCGACGTGACCAGCAAGCCGCCGGGCACCATCGAGTGGGAGTAGCCGCTCCCGTACGCCAGTGAGGCCGCCGCCCCTCCGGGGACGGCGGCCTCCGCCGTGTGGCGCACGTCCTCGGGGCGTTCCCACGACCCTCAGGGCGTACGCACGGGCCTTGCCGCGTGCGTGCGGTGTCGGGAAGGGCGTACGGGCCCTGCCGCGTGCGTGCGGTCTCGGGATGTGCGTACGGGCCCGTACCGGCTGTGCCGTTTCCGTACGGCCTCTGGTGAGTTGCCCGGCCGGGCGTTACCTTCCGGCGCATGACCGAGACACCGGCGTCCGCTCCCACGCCCGTTCCCGTGCCGCCCCCTGCCTCCGCTCCCGGCTCCGGTCGCGTGCCCGCTCCCGTGCCACATGAGCAGCTCCACTTCGCCATGCCGCCCGTCCACGCGACGGCCGCCGAGGAGCGCCGGCACCGCAAGCAGCGCCTCGCCGCGGCGCTGCGGATCTTCGGACGGCTCGGTTACGAGGAGGGGGTGTCCGGGCACATCACCGCCCGCGACCCCGAGCATCCCGACTGTTTCTGGGCGAACCCCTTCGGCGCGCCCTTCGCCGAACTCACCGCGAGCGACCTGATCCTCGTCAACGGCGACGGCCAGGTCGTCTACGGCGCCCACCACGTCAACCAGGCCGCCTTCACCGTGCACGCCCAGGTCCACCGGGCCCGGCCCGATGTCGTGGCCGTCGCCCACACCCACACCACCCACGGCCGGGCGCTCGCCGCCCTCGGCGAGCTGATCGACCCGATCACCCAGGAAGCCTGCGCCTTCTACCAGGACCACGCCCTCTACGACGCCTACACCGGCGTCACCGTCGATCCCGAGGAGGGCCGGCGCATCGCGATCGCCCTCGGCGGCTTCAAGGGGATCGTGCTGCGCAACCACGGCCTGCTCACCGTCGGCTCCTCCGTGGACGCGGCGGCCTGGTGGTTCATCGCCATGGAACGCTGCGCCGAGGTGCAGCTGACCGCACGGGCCGCGGGCAAGCCGGTGCTCATCGACCACCGCGACGCCGTCGCCACCCGTGAGCAGCTCGGCAGCGACCTCGTGGCCTGGATCAACTACCAGCCCCTGTGGCGGCGGATCAGCCGCGAGGAGCCCGAACTCCTGTCGTGACGGACGTCCCGGAGGCGGACTGAGGCGGACTGAGGCGGACTGAGACGGACTGAGGCGGACTGAGACGGACTTGGCTGTCCTTACGTCAATGTGATGACTCTTCAATCACTCCCGCGCGAGGTGTGCAATGCGCTCGTGCGGAGTGGCCCGTGCGGGACAATTCCCAGGAATCAACAGCCAGTTGACGAGGACGAGTCGACCGGGAAGTGGGCGGCGCCGTGGCGGTGCAAGAGGCGAGACAGTGCGGGTCGGACAGCGCGGAGGACGGGCCCTGCCCGCACTGCGAACGCTCCGGCCACCGGAGGGCCGTCGCCGCCTTCCTCACCCGGCGCGACGAGCTCGCCGCCGGACACGGCGTGCCGCCCGCCCTCGCCCACTCGCCGGTCGCCTCACGCCAGTGGGTCTCCGACGAACTCGCCCAGTCCGCCCGCACCGTCGCGGCGCGCGGCCGTGAGGCCGGCGGTGCACGCTCCGGCCGGATCCTCCGCGGCACCCTCGCCGCCGTGTGGGGCGCCGTCCTCGCCCTGTTCCTCGGCCAGGCCCTCACGGCCCTCGCCCTCGGCACCGGCTGGACCGGCACCCGTACGGCCGCCCTCGGCGCCGCCGTACTGCTCGCCGCCGCCCTGACCGCCGCGGCCCGGCTGCACCGCGACCGGGGCGGGATCGTCGCCCCGCTGCTCGGTGAGGACAACCGGCTCTCCACCTCCCGCGCCGTCGCCGCCGCCTGGCTCCTCCTCTCCCTCTACGCTCTGCTCCTGCTCGCCCTGCGCCTGGTCACCGGCGCGACCCGGGTGGACCTGGGGCTCGGCCGCGGCGCCGGACTGCTCGCCGTGCTCGCCCTGGTCGGCTGGACCGCCGTCGTCGCCCGGCTGGTCGTCGTGCTGCGGGTCGCGGGCCGCCGACTCCAGAAGGTCCGCGCCGACCGCCCCCGGCCGGCCGACCTGCTGTGCGACGACGACGGGCGCGCCTGCCTCACCGACGCCCAGTACGTCCTCGTCTCCGCGGCCGTCCTCGTCCTCACCGCGGTCCGGCTCGGCCGCGCTCCCGACCGGTTGCCCGACCTTCCCTGGGCGCTGGTGCTGCTCGTCGCCGTCTCCGTCACGTGCTACCTCTTCGGCAAGTGCGCCGAGGGCGGCCGCCCCAAGATCTTCTCGGTGGTCCGGGCCCGCGAGGCGGGCGACCTCGACGCCCCGATCCGCACCGGCGACGACATCGAGATCCGCGGCACCGGCTTCGTCCCGGCGGGAGCGGCCGCGCCCGACCCGCTGACCCGGCTCGTCGTCCGGATCGGCCCCGTCCACGCCCATGTGCCCCTCGTCCCCGTGCCCGGCGGCTTCGCCAACCCGACCGACACCGCCCTGACCGTCCCCCTCCCCGCCGACGTGGAACCGGGGCGCGTGGAGGTCTCGGTGGTGACGGCCGCCGGCGTCGAGACCAACCGGGTCGCGATCGACGTCCTCGACTGACCCACCGCCGACCAGGCCGTCCCGGCCCTTCCCTGCCCTTCCCGGTCCCGACCGACCCTGGCTGCTGATCCGTGCTCGTGATCCGGGGCCCGGCGCGAGCCCAGGGGATGTCCTGTCCCGGGGAATGCGAGGAGAATCGGAACCTCGGGATCCCCGGACCAGCTACGGGGCGTGGAGAGGCGGCCGGCGATGACGGGACGGACGGACGGAACGAGTGACCAGGGCCCCGGCGACCGGCCCGGCGACTACGGGCACCCGCGGGACACCGGCAGCACCGGCGCGGGCCCCGAGGGCGGCACCAGGGGCTCCGGTTTCCGGGGCTTCGCGAACACCGGCTCGGGACGAGGGCCCGACTCGGGACGAGGCACCGGCTCCGGCGGCATCGAGGAACGCAAGGCACTCCTCTCCCGCTACGCGCTGCTCCCGCTGAGGATCTTCCTCGGCGTCACCTTCCTCTACGCGGGTCTCGACAAGCTCACCGACTCCGCCTTCCTCGCCGACTCCGGGCCCGAGTCGATCGGCGAGGTCATGCGGGGCGTCCGGGAGAGCTCGGCCCTCCCCGCCCTGGTCGACCTGGCGCTCAGGAACCCCGTCGGCTTCGGCTACGCCATCGCCCTCGGCGAGCTGGCCGTCGGCCTCGGCACCCTCTTCGGACTCTTCGCCCGCGTGGCCGCGCTCGGCGGGGCCCTGATCTCGCTGAGCCTGTGGCTCACGGTCAGCTGGCAGGTGACCCCCTACTACCTCGGCAACGACCTCGCCTATCTCATGGCCTGGCTGCCGCTGCTGCTCGCCGGTGCCCCCGTGCTGTCGCTCGACGCCCTGCTCGCCGACCGCCGCCGTATCCGGTAGGCGGTCCAGGAGGCCACGGCCGCCAGACCGAGCGCCCCGCACATCACCGGGAACACCACGTACCAGGCCACCGACCAGGCACCTGCCGCGTCCCCCGCGAAGAGTGCCGCGAGGGTCAGGGCGGCCGCGCCCAGGATCAGCCGGCCCGGGCGGAACTCATGAACCAGCACGGACGACCTCCACCTGTCCGAGACCGACCTCCAGGAAGAGGTCGATCGTGCCGCCCGGGGTGACGCCCGGCGGCGGGGCGAGCGTACGGGTCTCGTCGAGGTCCGGCGCGATGTCGATGTCGCCCTGCGGCGGCCGCGCGGCGGACGGTGCCGTCGGCGCGGTCGGCGCGGTCGGCGCGGTCGGGCGTATCGAGGGCGTCGGCACGGCGGGCGGGGTGACGGCCGGGGTGACGGACGGAGTCGTCGCGGTCGGTGCCGCCGGCGGAGCGACCGACGGGGGCGGGACCACCGGCGGGTGCTCCGGGGGCAGCCGCAGGTCGCCCAGGCCCACCTGGGCCCGCAGCCTCACCGTCACGTCACGCGGCACGATCACCTCCAGCCTGCCCGCACCGACCTCGATCCGCGTCGCCACCGTCGTCCCCGCCGGGACCGCGAGAGCCGACAGGTCGAGCGTGCCGACGCCCGTGCCCAGCTCGTAGCGCGGCTGCACGGCCGTGATCGCGGCCGGGCGCCAGGTCTCGCGCGCCCAGGCCGTCGAGATCTCCTTGGGCAGCACGGACGCCACCGTGAGCAGCCCCGCGGTCACGATCATCAGGAAGACCGTGCCGAAACCGGTCCGGCCGAGGAAGCTGCTGACGGCCAGCCCGAGCCCGAACACCGCGAGCGCGGCGGCCAGTCCGATCTGCAGGCTCGTGCCCAGCGGATGCCCCTCCCACGACAGGCCGGTCCCGAGCCCGCCCGCGATCAGGGCCAGCAGGAAGACCAGACCGCCGATGGACGGCGGGCCCGTGCGCACCGGGGCCGACGGGACCGGGCGACCCCGCGTGGCCGGGTCCGGGCCCCACTGGCTGCCGGGCGTCGGCACCACACCGTCGATCTTCCCGTCCTCGTCGAGGACTCCGTGCGGCCCCCACAGATAACCGATGGCCACCTTCCCCGTGGAGCCGTCCTTGACGATGGGGTCCCGCCACCAGGACGGGAACTCCACCAGCGGCGGCGCCTTGGTCTCCGGCGGGGCCTCGGCCACCGCGAGCGCGGCGGCCGCGTCTATCCGGCCGCCCTCCTCGGCGGTGGCCACGACCGCCTGCCGCCGCTGCGACCAGACCGCCGCGCCGCTCACCGCGAGCGACAGCATCAGCGCGAAGGCCAGCGTCCCCCCGTTGTGCAGCATCGACAGGAAGATTCCGCAGCCCACCAGCGCCATCAGCACCGCGGTCAGCGAGGAACCCGAGACGCGGCCGGTCAGCAGCCTGCGGCCCTCGTTCTCCTCCTCGTCCCCGAGCGGTATCAGCAGCCAGGCGAACCCGTAGAAGATCAGCCCGACGCCGCCGGTCACCGCGAGCACGCCGAGCGCGACGCGGAAGATCACCGGGTCGAGGTCGAAATGCCGGCCGAGACCGCCGCACACGCCGGCCACGACCTTGTGCCCGCGCGAGCGCCGCAGCGGCGAGGCGGTCGGGGCCTCCGCCGGCGGCGGGGCCTCGTGGTGCGAAGGCATCGAACTCGTCATGCGTCCATGGTGACCGCCCGTGACCCCCCGCGGCACCGGGACCGACCCTGCCTTGACCCTGATCTTCCGCGGCCGCCGTACCCCGAGACGGTTCCAGGGTCGATATCCGGGCCCACCCTGATGTCCGGGAGCGGCCGTCCGTGTGACGATCGGTGCATGTCCGCAGCCGCTCGTGTCACCGACATCGACGAACCGCCCGTGCGCAGGCTCTACCGCAGCGCCGACGGCCGGTGGCTCGGCGGCGTCGCGCGCGGCCTCGCCGGGCACCTCGGGCTGCCCGTCATCTGGGTCCGCGCGTTCTTCGTGGCCCTGATGCTCGCGGACGGCCTCGGCGCGTTGCTGTACGCGGTGTTCTGGATCGTCGTCCCGCTCGGCGTCGGCGGCCGCTCCGCGCCCCGGCCCGTGTTCGAGACCACCCCGGACGGCCGCCGACGCCTCCGCAAGCCCGACCGCGGCCAGGTGTTCGCCCTCGTCGCGCTCGCGCTCGGGATCAGCGCGTTCATCGGCAACCTCAACGTCGACAAGCAGGCCGGCCGCTACATCTGGCCGTCCCTGCTGATCGGCGTCGGAGTCGTCCTCGTCTGGCGGCAGGCGGACAACGCCCGCCGGGCCAGCTGGACCGATCCCGACCGGCGGCGGCGCGTCCTCCAACTGGTCCGCGGACTGGTGGGCGTCGCCCTGGTCGGCACCGGTCTCGCCGTCTTCCTCGTCGTCCGCGGCTCGGTCACCCAGCTCGGCACGGCCCTGACCGCCGCCGTCGCGGTCCTCACCGGAATCGCCCTGCTCGCCGGGCCCTGGCTGGTCCGCATGTCGCAGGACCTGAGCGAGGAGCGCACCCTGCGCATCCGCGCCCAGGAGCGCGCCGAGGTCGCCGCCCACGTGCACGACTCCGTCCTGCACACCCTCACCCTGATCCAGCGCAACGCCGACGACCCCGGCGAGGTCCGCCGGCTGGCCCGCGCCCAGGAGCGGGAGCTGCGCAACTGGCTGTACCGACCGGAGGGCACCGGCAAGGAGGAGGACGAGGAGCCCACCACCCTCGCCGAGGCGGTCAAGCGGTCCGCCGCCGAGGTCGAGGACAAGCACGGCGTCCCGCTGGAGGTCGTGGTCGTCGGCGACTGCCCGCTCGACGAGGGACTCGGCGCGCAGATGCAGGCCGCGCGCGAGGCGATGGTCAACGCCGCCAAGTACGGTGGCGAGGGCGGGCCGGTCCAGGTCTTCGCGGAGGTGGAGGGACGGACGGTCTTCGTCTCCGTCAAGGACCGCGGACCCGGATTCGACCTGGACGCGGTGCCCGCCGACCGGATGGGCGTACGAGAATCGATCATCGGCCGGATGCAGCGCAACGGCGGATCGGCGCGGCTCAGATCCGTGCCGGGCGGGGGCACGGAAGTGGAGCTGGAGATGGAGAGGGCGGACGGATGAGCGACGGGACCGGGACCGGGAGCGAGGCGGCGCAGGGCACGGAGCGCCGGGTGCGGGTCGTGCTCGTCGACGACCACCGCATGTTCCGCACGGGCGTGCAGGCCGAGATCGGCCGGACCGAGGTGACCGGCGTCGAGGTGGTCGGCGAGGCCGCCGACGTGGACCAGGCGGTCACGGTCATCACCGCGACCCGCCCCGAGGTCGTCCTCCTCGACGTCCACCTGCCGGGCGGCGGCGGTGTCGAGGTGCTGCGCCGCTGCGCGAGCCTGATGGCGGCGGCCGAGCACCCGGTCCGCTTCCTGGCCCTGTCGGTCTCCGACGCGGCCGAGGACGTGATCGGCGTGATCCGCGGCGGCGCTCGCGGCTACGTCACCAAGACGATCACCGGCACCGACCTGGTCGACTCGATCTTCCGGGTCCAGGAGGGCGACGCCGTCTTCTCGCCCCGCCTGGCGGGCTTCGTCCTCGACGCCTTCGCCTCGACGGACGCGCCGCCCGTCGACGAGGACCTGGACCGGCTCACCCAGCGGGAGCGGGAGGTGCTGCGCCTGATCGCCCGCGGCTACGCGTACAAGGAGATCGCCAAGCAGCTCTTCATCTCGGTGAAGACGGTCGAGTCCCACGTCTCGGCGGTGCTGCGCAAGCTCCAGCTCTCCAACCGGCACGAGCTGACCCGCTGGGCGACCGCCCGCCGCCTGGTGTAGCGGGGGCCGCACCCACGGAAACGGCGGCCGACGGCGACCGGCCCAAGGGGGCGCAGGCCCACGCCGGCCCCGCAGGCCCACGCCGGCCCACGTCGGCCCCGCAGGCTGACCCGGGCCATGCGGCCACACGGTTCCACCCGAGCCTCATGGCCCGTGGCCCGCGGCCCGTGGCCCGTGCCGTGGCCGTGCCCCCTGCCCCTTGCCGCGTGCGGGTGTCAGCCCACGCGCGTGGCGCCCGCGAAGGGCATCTCGTCGATCGGGGCCACCCGGATCGGGGAGCCGGGGCGAGGAGCGTGGATCATCTGCCCGCCGCCGATGTAGAGGCCGACGTGGCTGATGCCGGAGTAGAAGAAGACCAGGTCGCCCGGGGCCAGTTCGGAGCGCGACACCCGGCGGCCCGCGTTGATCTGGGTGTAGGTGGTGCGCGGCAGCGACACCCCCGCCGCGCGCCAGGCGGCCTGGGTGAGGCCGGAGCAGTCGTAGCCGGACGGGCCGGTCGCGCCCCACACGTACGGCTTGCCGATCTGCGCCCGGGCGAAGGCGATCGCCTCGGCGGCGCGGGTGGTCGGTGCCGTGATCGGTCCGCGCACCGCGGAGTCCCGGTCGGCCCGGGTCGTGACCCTGCCGCCCGAGCCCTCGCCGTGGCCGCCGGCCGCCGCCGCGGCCTCGTAGCGCGCCCGCTCCTCGGCGGTGAGCCGGGCGAGCAGCGCGCGGGCCGCGCCCAGCTTGCCCTGGACGGCCGCCTTCTGCCGCCGCAGCTCCGCCTCGTGGGCCCGCAGCTCCCGCAGTCGTCCCGCCGACTCGTCGCGCAGCTGCCGTACGGCCGCCAGCTCACGCCGTACGGAGGCGATGGCCGCGGCCTGCCGGTCCCCGGCCTTCTCGGCGAGCGCGGCCCGCTGGAGGTACTGGTCCGGATTCGAGGTCAGCGCCAGCTGGATCGCCGGGTCGAGCCCGCCGGAACGGTACTGCGCGGCCGCGAACGCGCCCAGGGCCTCGCGGGAGCGGTTCAGCCGGTCGGTCCTGCGGGCGGCCTCGTCCCGCAGCCGGTCGAAGGCGGCCCGCGCCCGGCCGGCCTGCTCCTTGGCCCCGTTGTACTTCTCCGTCGCGGCCTCGGCCTCCTCGTAGAGCCGGTCGACCTGGGCCTTGACCTGCGCGGGGGTGGGGCGCGGTGCGGCGTGCCCGGCTCCCTCGAAGACGGTCGCGGTGGCGGCGGAGGCCAGGGCCAGGGTGGCCGCGGTGCGGGCGGCCTGGCCGCCGAGAGGGGAGTGCTTGGGCTTGCGGTGCGCTGCCACGAGGGCGGGTCACATCCTCTCCCTGTGGGGGACGCTGCCCGCCGGGGCCGGCGGCGGCCCGCACAGGGGAGACGGGCCGCCGCCGGTTCTTCTCGGCGGGGGTGACCGACGACCGTCGAGGACGGCGGTGGTGGGGAGCCGGTCACCTGGGGGAGGACGCTAAGCCTGGCCGCGGCCCGGCTGCTGGGAGTTGACCGCTATTGGCGCCAGATGACGTTCCTGGACCGTTTCCTTTCGCCCCGGTACCTGCCCGGACGGCCCTTCCTGTGGTCGCCTGACCGAAGCCCCGGACCGGGTGGCCCCGCGCCGAGGCCGGTGCTATGGCCCCGATCGGGCCCGGTTAGGCTCCGCCCCATGGACGTCCTCATTCATGTCTTCGTCGCCCTGCACATCATCGGAATCGGCGCCCTGCTCGGCGGATTCCTCTCCCAGATGAAGGCGATGGGGGCCGGTACGGCCCGCTTCACCCCGGGGATGCTGCACGGCGCCCTGACCATGCTGATCACGGGTGTCGCCCTCGTCGGACTCAACCAGGCCGACGACCAGGCCGTGAACAACCTCAAGATCGGCATCAAGCTCGCCGTCCTCGTGGTGATCCTCGGCCTCGTCTACGTCAAGCGCGACGAGGAGAAGATCGACAAGGGCCTCTTCGGCGCGGTCGGCGGCCTGACCACGGCGAACATCTTCATCGCCACCCTCTGGGTCTGACCGGGCCCCAGGACCGCTAGGCGGGGCGCACGCCGCCGTGGATCGGCATGGAGTAGATCGACTCCTCGCGCACGTACGCGCCCGGCTTCGGCGCGTGGATCATCTTGCCGTCGCCGATGTAGAGGCCGACATGGCTGATGTCGTCGTAGAAGAAGACGAGATCGCCCGGGAGCAGGCCCGCCGTGGTGACCCTGCTGCCCGCCTCCACCTGGTCCCAGGTCGTACGGGGCAGGTCGACGCCCGCCGCGCGCCAGGCCGCCTGGGTGAGGCCGGAGCAGTCGTAGGAGTTCGGCCCGGTCGCGCCCCATACGTACGGCTTGCCGATCTGAGCACGGGCGAAGGCGATCGCCTCGGCGGCCTTGGCCTCGTACGAGGCCCCGGAGGGGGGCGGAGTGGCCGGGTCCGGTGTCGGGGCCGGACGGGTCCGCTCCCGCCGCTCGCGCTCGGCCTCGGCCGCCGCCCGCGCGGCCGCTTCCACCTTCGCCCGTTCCTCCGCCTTGCGCCGGGCCTCGGCCTCCCGCCGGCGCTCCAGCTCCGCGAGCCGGGCCTTCTCCTGTGCCGTCAGCCGCGCCAGGAGCGTCCGCGCCTCGGCCAGCTTCCGCTGCACGTTCCGCTTGCTGTCGCCCAGTGCCTTCTGCGAGGCGGTGAGCTCCGTGAGACCCCGCGCGGCCCGTGCCCGCTGCTTCGCCGCGGCGGCGCGCTGTGCCTCGTACGCGGCGACCGCCGTGTGCTGCCGCGCCGAGAGCCGGTCGAGCAGATGCGTCTGGTCGAAGTAGTCCTGCGGGCTGTCCGCGAAGATCAGGGTGGCGGTCGGTCCGACCGCGCCGGCGCGGTACTGGGCCGCCGCGTACGAGCCGAGCGCACGGCGCGAGGCGTTGACGGCCTCCGTGCGGCGGGCCACGTCGTCGAGGATCCGGTCGACCTCGCGGCGCTGCCGGTCGGTCGCCTCCTTGGCCCGGTTGTACTCCTGCGTCGCCGCACCGGCCTGCCGGTACAGCTCGTCGACCTTCTGCCGGATCTCCTCGACCGTCGGCCGGGCGGGCGCGGCGGGGGCGGCGGGCGCGGCCGACGCGCTCTGTCCGGACAGGAGGGTCACGGAGGCCAGGGCAGCCGTCGTGACACCGAAGGCGGTGGCGTGCGGGCGGGGCGTGCGCGGCTTGCGGTGGGACGCCAAGGCCGGCATCTCCTTCCGTGGACGCCGAAGGACACCCCTGTCCGCGCGGTGAAGCTCGCGATGAGGCCGCGATGAGGCCGCGACGAGCTCGCCACGAGCTCGCGGTGAAGCCCGCGGTGAAGGTCGTGGTGAAGCTCGCGGTGAGGCCGTGGGGGAGCGGGCCGGGCTCGGCGTGGGCCGCCCGCTCGGCGCGGTTCGCCGATGGTGGGGAGAGGTAGGGGACGGGCCGCTTGGGCGAGCACGTTAGCGAGCCGTGCGACGGCTGGGAAGGCCGAGGCGCGATATGCCCGATACGTTTTCGTGACCTTTTTCACCCCCTCCCTCCGCCCACGCCTCTCACCACGCGCCTCCCCCCGCTCTGAGAACCCGGTCACTTCGGGAGACAGGAGCGGACTGTCAGTCCGGCGTCCTAGACTCGTGGAGCGATGAGCAACAGCCTCTTTGACGACAGCTTCCTGGCGAGCCTCCAGAACCACTCCTCGGAGGAGCCTCCGCCTCTGCCCGAGGACGACCACCACGGCGCCCCGGCCGCGGAGGAGGTCCCGCACGACCTCTTCGGGGAGCACTTCGACGCGCCCCCGGCCCCCCGGGACGCGTACTACCGCGACGGCGCCCCCCGCCCCGTCGTGGACCCCGCCGCGCTCCTGGACGGGCTGAACGAGCAGCAGCGCGCCGCCGTCGTCCACACCGGCTCCCCCCTGCTCATCGTCGCCGGTGCCGGTTCCGGCAAGACCCGGGTGCTCACCCACCGCATCGCCCACCTCCTGGCCACCCGGCACGTCCACCCCGGCCAGATACTCGCGATCACCTTCACCAACAAGGCCGCCGGCGAGATGAAGGAGCGCGTCGAGCAGCTCGTCGGCCCGCGCGCCAACGCCATGTGGGTCTCCACCTTCCACAGCGCGTGCGTCCGCATCCTGCGCCGGGAGAGCAAGAAGCTCGGCTTCACGTCCTCCTTCTCGATCTACGACGCCGCCGACTCCAAGCGCCTGATGGCCCTGGTCTGCCGCGACCTGGACCTCGACCCCAAGCGCTTCCCCCCGAAGTCCTTCAGCGCCAAGGTCTCCAACCTCAAGAACGAGCTGATCGACGAGGAGACCTTCGCCGACCAGGCCGCCGACGGCTTCGAGAAGACCCTCGCCGAGGCGTACCGGATGTACCAGGCGCGGCTGCGCGAGGCCAACGCCCTGGACTTCGACGACATCATCATGACGACGGTCCACCTGCTCCAGGCGTTCCCGGACGTCGCCGAGCACTACCGCCGCCGCTTCCGGCACGTGCTGGTCGACGAGTACCAGGACACCAACCACGCCCAGTACACCCTCGTCCGCGAGCTCGTCGGCACCGGATACGAGGACCTCGGCCCCGCCGAGCTGTGCGTCGTCGGCGACGCCGACCAGTCGATCTACGCCTTCCGTGGCGCGACGATCCGCAACATCCTCCAGTTCGAGGAGGACTACCCGGACGCCACCACGATCCTGCTGGAGCAGAACTACCGCTCCACCCAGACGATCCTGTCCGCCGCCAACGCCGTCATCGAGCGCAACGAGTCCCGCCGCCCCAAGAACCTGTGGACCAACGCGGGCGCCGGCGCGCAGATCACCGGCTACGTCGCCGACACCGAGCACGACGAGGCCCAGTTCGTCGCCGACGAGATCGACCGGCTCACCGACGCCGGCGAGGCCAAGGCCGGCGACGTCGCCGTCTTCTACCGCACCAACGCACAGTCCCGCGTCTTCGAAGAGATCTTCATCCGCGTCGGCCTGCCCTACAAGGTCGTCGGCGGCGTGCGCTTCTACGAGCGCAAGGAGGTCCGCGACGTCCTGGCCTACCTGCGCGTCCTCGCCAACCCCGAGGACAACGTGCCGCTGCGCCGCATCCTCAACGTCCCCAAGCGCGGCATCGGCGATCGCGCCGAGGCGATGATCGACGCCCTGGCGCTGCGCGAGAAGATCACCTTCCCGCAGGCGCTCAAGCGCGTCGACGAGGCGTACGGCATGGCGGCCCGCTCCGCCAACGCCGTCAAGCGCTTCAACACGCTGATGGAGGAGCTGCGCACCATCGTCGACTCGGGCGCCGGACCCGCCGTGGTCCTGGAGGCCGTGCTCGAACGGACGGGTTACCTCGCGGAGTTGCAGGCGTCCACCGACCCGCAGGACGAGACCCGGATCGAGAACCTCCAGGAACTCGCCGCCGTGGCACTGGAGTTCGAGCAGGAGCGCGGGGAGGAGGGCGGATCGCTCGCCGAGTTCCTGGAGCAGGTCGCCCTCGTCGCCGACTCCGACCAGATCCCCGACGAGGACGAGGAGGGCTCCGGGGTCATCACCCTGATGACCCTCCACACCGCCAAGGGCCTGGAGTTCCCGGTGGTCTTCCTCACCGGCATGGAGGACGGCGTCTTCCCGCACATGCGGGCCCTCGGCCAGACCAAGGAGCTGGAGGAGGAGCGCCGCCTCGCCTACGTGGGCATCACGCGCGCCCGTGAGCGGCTCTATCTGACCCGTTCCGCGATGCGCAGCGCCTGGGGCCAGCCCTCGTACAACCCGGCCTCGCGCTTCCTGGAGGAGATCCCCGCCGCGTATCTGGAGTGGAAGCGGACGGGTCCGATGGCCAAGCCCGCCGGGCCGACCTCGGGCATCACGTCCTCGCTCTCCTCCTCGCGCACCCGCTCCGGCCCCTCGGGCTTCGCCACCCGGCGCACCACCGACAAGCCGGTGGTCTCGCTCCAGGTCGGCGACCGGGTCACCCACGACCAGTTCGGCCTCGGCACGGTCATGGCGGTGACGGGCGTGGGCGCGGACGCACAGGCCACGATCGACTTCGGCGACGAGAAGCCGAAGCGACTGCTGCTGCGGTACGCGCCGGTCGAGAAGCTGTAAGGCAGCCGCGCAGACGCGAGGAGGGGCCCCGACTTCCGTCGGGGCCCCTCCTCGTGCGTCGCGTCCGGGCGTCAGCTGGTCGGGTCGAGACCGTGGCTGCGCAGCCAGCTCAGCGGGTCGATCGCCGCGCCGCCGTTCGGCCGGACCTCGAAGTGGAGGTGCGGGCCGGTGGAGTTGCCGGAGTTGCCGGAGTACGCGATGACGTCGCCGGCCTTGACCTTGCCGGAGCGGATCTTGGTACTGCTGAGGTGGCAGTACCAGGTCTCCGTGCCGTCCGGGGAGGTCACGATCGCCATGTTGCCGTAGGCGCTGTTCCACTGCGTGCGGACGGTGCCGTCGGTCGCGGCCATCACGGGCGTGCCGTACTGCACGGGGAAGTCGATGCCGGTGTGCACGGACATCCAGTTCACGCCGGACTGGCCGTAGCGGGCGCTGAGCTGGTGCAGCTTCACCGGCAGCCAGAACTTGGGGCGCAGGGCCTCCTTGCGGGCCGCCTCCTCCTCGCGCTTCTTCTTCTCCGCCTCCTGGCGGAGCTTCAGGTCGATGCGCTCCTGGGTGCGGCTGGCCCGGTCGCCGAAGTCGCGGGCGTCGGCGCTGAGCGCGGCGAGCTGCGTGTCCAGCTTGCTGTTGGCGGCGACCTGCTTGACCGAGGCCGGATCGGCGGCGGCGAGGGTCGTCGTGTCGTCCTTGCCGTCAGCGCCGGAGTCCGTGAGTCCGCTCACCGAGGCGGCGGCGATGCCGGCGACACCCATGACGCAGGCCGACGGGACGGCGACGGTCAGCAGCGCGGACCGCTTGGCGGGCGTACGGCGCCGGCCACGGCTGCCACCGCCGGAACGGCGCACGGCGCGGGCGCCCGGGGCGGCCGGAACGGCCTCGGGGGTGACGTCGACGCTGGTGTCCAGGTCGGTGTCGAGGCCCCCCGCGAGGTCGGGGTCGAGGTCGGGGTCCAGCTGCAGGGCGACCATGGTCTCGGCGCCGTGGAAGGCTTCCAGCCGGTCCCGCTCCTGCTGCGCCTGCTGCTCCTGGCCGTAGGCGGCGGTGTCGTACACGGCCGTCGTCTCGTACGCCGGGTTCGCGTCGTAGGCGGTCGTGGCGTCGTACGCCGCCGAGGTGTCGTACGTGCCCGTCGCGTCGTACGTCCCGGTCGTGTCGTACGCGGAGTTCTCGTACGCGCCCGTCTCGTACGTCGCCGTGTCGTACGCGACCGTCTCGGGGTGGTTCTCCGCGGTGAACTGCTGCGGGACGAGCGGCTCGGGCGCGGCGCCCTGGTTCCACGCGGTGGCGTCGTACGTGCCGGTCTCGAAGCCGGGCGTCGTCCACTGGCCGGTGGTGTCGTACGAGGCGAAGGCCGCGGCCTCGTACTGGCCGGTCTGCTGCGCCTCGGTCCAGGCGGTGGCGTCCCACTGGCCGGTGGCGGTGTACGAACCGTGGGAACCGGTGTCCCACTGGCTGCTGTAGTCGGTGTAACCGCTGTACCCGTGCTGGTCGGACTGTGCCGAGTAGTCCGCGTAACCGGCCTGACCTGCGTCGTAACCGGCGTCGTACGTGCCGAACAGGGGGTCGACGGCGAAGCTGCCCGTGGTCTGGGTGGCGTCCGTGACGTACCCGGCGTGGGGGTGCTGGTCGTTCACCAACTTCTCTCTCGCCTCGGCAGCAGGGGGTCATGCGGGGGGTCAAGCAGTGGCGTGACTGTACCCGGCGGTACGCGCGCCCGACAATCTTCGGCGGGTTTCGAGGCGCCAGGAAACGGGCAATCGGCCGTCTTTCGGCGAGTTGAGGGAAGAGCTTTGGTTCTGTGTTCGAAGAACGTTCGAAGAACGGTGGCCCTCTGGTGACCCGTCAGGCCACCGAAGCGGACCCCGGTGATCCGTCTTTCGTGTCCCTCGTGCGCTCCCCGTCGTCGAGGGCGGCCAGGATGCCGACGGCGACCGTCGGATGCACCGGCAGGGCGAGGTGCCCGACGCCGCTGACCCGCACGTTGTGGACGATCAGGTCGGGGTGGTCGAGGCGGGCCGTCTCCACCGGCACCATCACCTGGTCCAGATCGCTCCAGAAGCTCACGAACCGGGTGCGGCAGCCGGGTGCCGGATCCGCGAGCAACCGCAGCACCTCCGAACCCGGCCGCATCTGGCGCACCAGCGGATGCGCGTCGGCCAGCGGCACGAACGTGGTGCCCGCGTGCGGGGTGCCCAGCATGACGAGGGTGCGCACCCGGGCGTCACCGCCCAGGCGCTGTACGTAATAGCGGGCGATGAGGCCGCCCAGGCTGTGGCCGACCAGATCCACCTCGGCGTGACCGGTCCGGGCGAGCAGCTCCTCGACCCGCCGTCCGAGCAGCTCGGCGGCGGTGCGCAGGTCGCAGGTGAGCGGGGAGTAGTTGAGCGACTCGACGCGGTCACGGCCGTGGCGGGCGAGGGCGCGGCGCAGCAGGACGAAGACGGACCGGTTGTCCACGAAGCCGTGCAGCAGCACGACGGGGCGGGTGCCGGGCGGCGCCGTCGGGCCGGTCCGGCCACGGCGCGCGGCGACGACATCGGAAGGGACGAGCCCGGAGGGGATGAGACCGGAGGGATAGAGCACCAGGTGTCCCGCGAGGACCGCGAGCTCCAGGGCCGTGGCCTTCATCCGGTCGGCGACGCGGTCGGCGAACCCTCCGGCGATCCGGCTGGTGAGTGCGGTGGGGGTGAGCGCCATCGCGGCCTCCGTCCCGTACGGCGGTGCGCCGCACGTCCGTGCCGTGCGGCCGGTGCCGCGGCGTACGGCGACCCCGTGGCGGCTCCTCGGCGGAGCGAACAAGGTCCCACGTGTGATTTCCCCCTCGCTGCCCACCGCGAAACGGCCGCGTGCGGGATGCTGGCGATAACGTTCGTTCACCTCCCCGGCAATCAGGCGCGGGGGTCGCATGTGGAGGCAGTGATGGGTGTGACCGGTCCGATCCGCGTGGTGGTAGCCAAGCCGGGTCTCGACGGCCACGATCGCGGGGCCAAGGTGATCGCGCGGGCGCTGCGCGATGCCGGTATGGAGGTCATCTACACGGGCCTCCACCAGACGCCCGAGCAGATCGTGGACACCGCGATCCAGGAGGACGCCGACGCGATCGGCCTCTCGATCCTCTCCGGCGCTCACAACACGCTGTTCGTGAAGGTGCTCGAGCTCCTGAAGGAGCGCGACGCGGAGGACATCAAGGTCTTCGGCGGCGGCATCATCCCGGACGCGGACATCGCGCCGCTGAAGGAGAAGGGCGTGGCGGAGATCTTCACCCCGGGCGCGACGACGGCGTCGATCGTGGACTGGGTGAACGCCAACGTCCGCGTGGCGGCCTGACGACGACACCACCGCACCGACGGGGCGGCCCGGTCACGGACCGGGGCCGCCCCGTCGCCGTACGCGGTGGCCGGCCGCGCCCGGAAGCGGTCGGGGCCGCGCAGCGGGCCTCGGCCCGGACCGTCCCGGGCCGTGGGCCCTCCGGGCCGTGGGCCTCGGGGCCGGTGGTCCGACGGTCGGGCGCGCCGGGGTGCGTCGGGCGCGTCGGGGTGCGACGGGCTGCTCAGGTTGCTCAGGGCGAGACGAGCTCCGCGTGCATCGAGGCCCGCAGCTCCAGGGTCGAGACCAGGCGCCGGAAAGCCTCCGACCAGTAGCCGCCCGCGCCGGGGGAGGCGTCCTCCGCTTCGGCCGGAAGGGCGGTGAGGGCGGCCAGCTGCGGCGCGGCGGACGGGGACAGACACCGCTCGGCCAGGCCCATCACCCCGCTGAAGCTCCACGGATAGCTGCCCGCGTCACGGGCGATGTCCAGGGCGTCGACCACGGCCCGGCCCAGCGGCTCCGCCCAGGGCACCGCGCAGACGCCGAGCAGCTGGAACGCCTCCGACAGGCCGTGCGCCGCTATGAACGACGCCACCCACGCCGCCCGCTCCTCCGCCGGAAGCGTGGACAGCAACTGCGCGCGCTCCGCGAGCGAGGACGTCCCCGGGCCGGTCGCCTGCGGAGCCGCCGGCGAGCCGAGCAACGCCCGCGACCAGTCCGCGTTCCGCTGGCGCACCGCTGCCCGGCACCAGGCGGCGTGCAGCTCGCCGCGCCAGTCGTCCGTGACGGGCAGGGCGACGATCTCCTCCGGGCCGCGTCCCCCGAACCGCCTCGGCCAGCAGTCCAGCGGTGCCGCCTCGACCAGCTGGCCGAGCCACCAGGAACGCTCGCCGCGCCCGGTGGGCGGGGTGGGCACCACGCCGTCGTTCCGCATCCCCGCGTCGCACTCGTGCGGTGCCTCCACGACGATCCGCTCCGCCCCCTCCGTACGGTCGAGGGAGACGCACGACGCGGCCCGCTCGGCCATGCGCGCGGCCAGCGCGGAGGCGGGCAGCGCGGAGAGCAGTTCAGCCGCCGTCGCCCGGACGTTACGGCTGCGGTCGGACAGCGCCGCCTCCAGGAACTCCTCGTCCGCCGGGCCGAGCCCCGCACGCAGCGAGTCCAGGAACATCAGCCGGTCCTCGGCGCGCTCCTCGCCCCAGGTCGAGGCGAGCAGCTCCCGGCCCCGGGCCGGATCCTGGGCCCGTACGGCCGAGAGCAGCGCGACCCGCTCCGCGAACAGGCCCTCCTCCCACAGGGCCAGGACCGCGTCCCCGTCGTGCGGGTCGGGCAGCGCGCCACCGCCGCCGGCCCCGCGCAGCGCGAACTTCCACTCCGGGTTGAGCCGGGCCAGCCACAGCCCGCGCGGGCCCGCGAAGGCCAGCGCCTGGGGGCGCAGGTCCGTCCTGGCCCGGGCCGCGTCGAGCAGCGCGGGCAGGGCGGCCGCCGGGGCGCGGTAGCCGTGCTCGTTGGCGGCGGCGAGCCACTGCGGCAGCAGCTCGGCCAGATCCGGGGCCGCCCCGCGCCGCCCCCCGGACGGCGCGGGCGCGGCCCGGCCCGCGAGGAGCTGCGCCAGCCGGCGCCTGGCCGCGTCGGGCAGCGGCCGGCGCCCGTCCTCCGGCGCGGCCTCCAGCGGGGCCGCCGCCGGACCGGGCCGCAGCCCCGCCCTGCGCCGTACGGTGTGCACGGCGGCCGCGTCGAGCAGGGCGACGGCCGCCGTGTCCCCCGCGCTCCCGGCGGGCGGCTTCCGGTCGGTGCCCAGCAGCGCCGACGTGACGAGCTCTTCCCAGGCGTCCATGGACTCCTCCAGACGTGTGTGGCCGAGTGGTCGACGACGTTTCAGACGAGCGGCACCGTCTCCCCGGGCGCCTCCGGCTCCCAGGCGGCCAGCGGGGTGAACCCCCGGTGCCCGATCTCCCCGAACACGGTGATCGGCCCGCCGCCCGACAGGGCGACGAGACGCCACAGCCCGGAATGCCCCTGTGCGCCCCGGCTCAAGGGCACGGCCCCGTTCGGGCGCACGCCGCCGGGGGCGGGCGTGCGGTCCCGGGTGTGCGGCGGCACCGGGCTCCGGGGCTCCGCCGCGCTCGTGTCGGTCAGCTGCCAGCCGTCGTCCGAGCGGGCCGGGACGACGCCGGCCAGGGTGACCGGCCAGGCGTCCAGCCAGGGGTCCTCCCGGAGGGCCCGGCCGTAGGCGGCGAGGGCGTCGGTGAGCGAGAGGCCGGGGGGCGGGGCGGCCGAGGAGGAGAGGCCGAAGCGCTCGACCAGCTCCGCGCGGAGGCCGCCACCGCCCTCGTACGGCCGCAGTACGGCGTCCAGTTCCGACCCGACCGGCAGGGCGAGTTCGGGTGCGCGGCCCGCCGCCCCGAAGGAGAGGAGGAGGGCCGTGCGGCCGCTGGTGCGGCCGTGGAGCCAGATGCGGCGGGTCGTCAGACGGCTGTCCGCCGAGTCGTACTGGGCCAGCACCAGCCACCGGTCGCGCAGCTCGGGGCCCTCCGGCGGCGCCGACAGGCCGACCCGGCTCCGCACCGTCGCCGCCAGCGGACCGGGCAGCCGGTCGGCGGACAGCCAGGCGCGGTCGAGGAGATGGGTCAGCGCGCACTCCTCCAGGAGACGCACCGGCCAGCCGGCCACCGAGCCCGGTATCGCCCCCAACTCCCGCACCCGGCCCGCGAGACCCGGCGCCTGCGCGTCGACCATGCGGGCCGCGGTCTCCTCCCACAAGCCCGACCCGGCGGACTCGGCCGAGGCCAGGCCGCCGCGCAGCAGGTCCGCGAGCCGCCGCTCCAACTCCTCGGCGCCCGCGGTGATCCGGGCCGCCCGCCGCTCGGCGCGGCGACGCGCCGCCTCGGGGTCCGCCGGACCGGCGGCCGCCCCGGCGCGCGCACCCCCGGCCCGCTCGCGCCGCCCCGCCAGCCACTCCTCCGCCCAGTCCGGCGCCCCCGCCGCCCCGTCGGGCACCCCGCCGCCGGCCCACAGCAACAGCAGCCCCAGCGCGTGCTTGCACGGGAACTTCCGGCTCGGACAACTGCACGCGTACGCCGGGCCGGTGGTGTCCACCACCGTCCGGTACGGCGTGCGCCCGCTCCCCTCGCACAGGCCCCACACGGCCGCCGAACCGTCGCGGCCCGCCCCGGACCACGGCCCGGCCACGCCGAGCTTGCTCCCCGCCTTGCGCGACGCGTCGTCAGGAGCCAGTGCCAGCACCTGTTCCGCCGTCCAGCGCACCCCCTGATCAGTCATGCGAACGACCGTACGGGTCCCCACTGACAACGCCCCACGAACTCCTCTGACCTGCGGTTTCTTCTGCGGCGAGCCGATTGTCAGTGGCATGGGGCACCGTGGATCGCACAGCAGGTCGAACGATCTGGAGGGGGACCCATGACCCTGCCCGAAACCACCACGGCGGCCGCCGCGCACGCCTCCCGCGAGACGGCCCTGCGGCCGCACGCCGAGGACGCCTTCGCCCACGAACTCGCCGCGCTCGCCGCCGCAGACGACCGGCCGCGCCCCACCCGCTGGCGCCTGTCGCCCTGGGCCGTCGCCACCTATCTCCTCGGCGGCACGCTCCCCGACGGCACGGTGATCACACCCAAGTACGTCGGCCCGCGCCGTATCGTCGAGGTCGCCGTCACCACGCTCGCCACCGACCGCGCCCTGCTCCTGCTCGGCGTGCCCGGCACCGCCAAGACCTGGGTCTCCGAGCACCTGGCCGCCGCCGTCAGCGGCGACTCCACGCTCCTCGTCCAGGGCACCGCCGGCACCCCCGAGGAGGCCATCCGCTACGGCTGGAACTACGCGCGGCTGCTCGCCCACGGCCCCAGCCGCGACGCCCTCGTGCCCAGCCCCGTCATGCGGGCCATGGCGAGCGGCATGACCGCCCGCGTCGAAGAGCTCACCCGAATCCCCGCCGACGTGCAGGACACCCTCATCACGATCCTGTCCGAGAAGACCCTGCCGATCCCGGAGCTGGGCGAGGAGGTGCAGGCCGTCGGCGGCTTCAACCTCATCGCCACGGCCAACGACCGCGACCGCGGCGTCAACGAGCTCTCCAGCGCGCTGCGCCGCCGCTTCAACACCGTCGTCCTGCCGCTGCCCGCCACCCCGGAGGCCGAGGTGGACATCGTCGCGCGGCGCGTCGACCAGATCGGGCGCTCGCTCGACCTCCCCGCGGTGCCGGAGGGCGTGGACGAGATCCGGCGGGTCGTCACCGTCTTCCGCGAGCTGCGCGACGGCGTGACCACCGACGGCCGCACCAAGCTCAAGTCGCCCTCCGGGACGCTCTCGACGGCCGAGGCGATCTCCGTCGTCACCGGCGGCCTCGCCCTCGCCGCCCACTTCGGCGACGGCGTGCTGCGCTCCGCGGACGTCGCCGCCGGCCTGCTCGGCGCGGTGATCCGCGACCCGGCGGCCGACCGGGTGATCTGGCAGGAGTACCTGGAGACGGTGGTCCGCGAGAGAGACGGCTGGAAGGACTTCTACCGCGCCTGCCGCGAGGTGAGCGCATGACGCGGCTCACGGGCGCCCCGGCCACGCGGGTCCAGGGCGGAGACGTCGCCGCGGGTGAGGTGCTGGGCGTCGGGGCGGGCGCTGCCGGGGCGGGTGCCGGCGCGGCCCGGGGCGCCGAGAGCGGTGAGGCCGGTGCCGCGACGACCCGCGCCGCCGGTGTACGCCGCTCCGGTGCCCCCGCCCCCGGGCCCCTCGTGCTCGGCGTGCGGCACCACGGGCCCGGCTCGGCGCGGGCCGTGGCCGCGGCACTGGACGCGGGGCGGCCCAAGGCCGTGCTGATCGAGGGACCGCCCGAGGGCGACGCGCTGGTCGCGCTCGCCGCGGACGAGGAGATGCGGCCTCCCGTCGCCCTGCTCGCGCACGCCGTGGACGACCCGGGGCGGGCCGCGTTCTGGCCCATGGCCGCGTTCTCGCCCGAGTGGGTCGCCCTCCGCTGGGCTCTCGCCCACGGGGCCGCGGTCCGCTTCATCGACCTGCCCGCCGCCCACACCCTCGCCGCCACGGACCCCACCTGGGGCGACGAGGACGAGGTCGCCGACCGGGGACTGCGCGTCGACCCCGTCGCCGAGCTCGCCCAAGCGGCGGGCCACGACGACGCCGAGCGCTGGTGGGAGGACGTCGTCGAACTGCGCGGCGCCGCCGACCCCTTCGCCCCCTTCGAGGCCCTCGCCGAGGCCATGGGCGCGCTGCGCGAGGCGTACGGGGACGGCGGCCACCCCCGCGACCTGGTCCGCGAGGCCTACATGCGGATCCAGCTGCGGGCCGCGCAGAAGGAGTTCGGCGACGACGTGGCCGTCGTCTGCGGCGCCTGGCACGTGCCCGCACTGCTCCGCAAGGGCAGGGTGACCGCCGACCGCGCCCTGCTCAAGGGGCTGCCCAAGGTGAAGACCGAACTGACCTGGGTGCCGTGGACGAACCGCCGCCTCGCCCGTCGCTCCGGTTACGGGGCGGGCATCGACGCCCCCGGCTGGTACGCGCACCTGTTCTCCGCCCCCGACCGCCCCGTCGAGCGGTGGATGACCAAGGTGGCCGGGCTGCTGAGGGACGAGGACCTGCCCGTCTCCTCCGCCCACGTCATCGAGGCGGTACGGCTCGCCGACACCCTCGCCGTCCTGCGCGGCCGGCCGCTGCCCGGCCTCGGCGAGACCGTCGACGCCGTCCGGGCCGTCATGGGCGACGGCTCCGACGTGCCCCTCGACCTGGTCCGCGACCGGCTCGTCGTCGGCGACGTCCTCGGCACGGTCCCGGCCGGAGCCCCCGCCGTACCGCTCCAGCGCGACCTCGAACGGCTCCAGCGCGCGCTGCGCCTCAAACCCGAGGCCCGCGAGCGCGAGCTCGAACTCGATCTGCGCAAGGACAACGACGCGGCCCGCAGCCGGCTGCTCCACCGGCTCCGGCTCCTCGGCGTCGGCTGGGGCGCGCCCGTCGCGGGGCGCGGCTCCACCGGCACCTTCCGGGAGAGCTGGCGGCTCCGCTGGGAGCCCGAACTCCACGTACAGGTCGCCGAGGCGGGCGTCTGGGGCACCACCGTCGAGGCGGCGGCCACTGCCAAGGCCGCCGCGCGGGCCGCCGCCGCGCAGGACCTCGCGACCGTCACCGCCCTGGCCGAGCAGTGCCTCCTCGCCGGGCTCGGCGACGCCCTGCCCGCGGTGCTGCAAGCGCTCGCCGACCGCGCGGCCCTCGACGCGGACGTCGCCCACCTCGCCCAGGCCCTGCCCGCGCTCGCCCGCTCCCTCCGTTACGGCGACGTGCGCGCGACCGACACGACCGCCCTCGCCGAGGTCGCCGCCGGCCTCGCCGAACGCATCTGCGTCGGCCTCCCGCCCGCCTGCGCGGGCCTCGACCCGGACGCCGCCACCGAGATGCGCGACCGGCTCGACGCCGTCCACACGGCCATCGCCCTGCTCCCGGCCCACCCGGCCCGGGCCGAGCCCCCGCAGGCCCACCCCGGGGCACCGCCCCCCTCCACCGGCCCCGAGCCAGGGTCGGCCCCGGACGAGGACGTGCCGGCCCGGGCCGACGAGGGCCCGCCCACCGAGGCCGAGGCGGCCGGGACCCCGGCCGGCCAGACCCACGCCGCCGGACGGGAGGCCGCCGGGCCCGCCGGACGGGAGGCCGCCGGACCGGAGGCCGCCGGGCCCGCCTCGGCCCGACCGGACCACCACAGGGGGCCCGCCGACGCCCGAACGGCCGCTGCTGACGGTGACCGCCCCGCCCATGCGAGGACGGGCCTGGCCGGGCCCGAGGCCGCCGTGCCCGACGCTGTCGTACCCGAAGCCGTACCCGACGCCGCCGCGTCCGAGGCCGTGCCCGGGGCCCCCGGGCCGGGTCACGGCGGCCCCGCCCAGCCACCGGCCCGGCCCTCCGAGCCCCACACCGGGCTTGCCTCGCGGTGGAGCGGTGTGCTGTGGCGGCTCGTCGGGCGGGAGCGGGTGCCCGGGGTGTTGCGGGGGCGGGCAGCACGGTTGCTGTTCGACGAGGGGCGGATCGGCGAGGGCGAGGCAGCGCGGCTGATGGGGCTCGCGCTGTCGCCCGGTACCCCGCCCGCCGACGCCGCCGCGTGGATCGAGGGATTCGTCGGCGGCGCCTCCGGAGGCGGTCTGCTGCTCGTCCACGACGAGCGGCTGCTCGGCCTGGTCGACGACTGGCTGGGCGCCGTACCGGCCGAGGCGTTCACCGACGTGCTGCCGCTGCTGCGCCGGACCTTCGCCGCGTACGAGACCGGTGTGCGCCGCACCCTCGGCGAGCTCGTCGCCCGTGGCCCCGCCACGGCCGGCCCCGGCCGGCCCGCCGCCGTACCCGGCTTCGCGCCGGACCTCGACGAGGGGCGCGCCGACGCCGTCCTGCCCCTGCTCCACCTCATCCTCGGCACGGAGGCATCCGTATGAACGCCACCCCGCACCCGACCGGTGCCGCCTCGGTCCCCGCCGTCACTCCGCACTCGACCGCCGCCGCCCCGGTCCCCGCCGTCACGCCGCACCCGACCGCCGCCGCCCCGGTCCCCGCCGTCACCCCCGCCACCGCCGACGAGCGGCTGCGCCGCTGGCGGCTGGTCCTCGGCGGCGGCGAGGCCGACGGCACCGGCCGCGCCCTCACCGGTAGTGACGCCGCCATGGACGGTGCCCTCGCCGCCCTCTACGACAAGGCGCCCCGCGGCCGCGAACGCTCGGCCGGTCTCGGCGGATCCGCGCCCTCCGTGGCCCGGTGGCTCGGCGACATCCGCACCTACTTCCCCCAGACCGTCGTCCAGGTCATGCAGCGCGACGCGATCGACCGCCTCGGGCTCGCCACCCTCCTCCTGGAACCGGAGATGCTGGAGGCCGTCGAGCCGGACGTCCATCTCGTCGGCACCCTGCTGTCCCTGAACAAGGCCATGCCGGAGACCACCAAGGAGACCGCGCGGGCCGTCGTCCGCAAGGTCGTCGAGGACCTGGAGAAGCGGCTCGCCACCCGCACCCGGGCCGCCCTCACCGGCGCCCTGGACCGCTCGGCCCGCATCAGCCGCCCCCGCCACCGGGACATCGACTGGGACCGCACCATCCGCGCCAACCTCGCGCACTACCTGCCGGAGTACCGCACGGTCGTCCCCGAGCGGCTGATCGGCTACGGCCGGGCCTCCAAAGCGGTCAGGAAAGAGGTCGTCCTGTGCATCGACCAGTCCGGTTCCATGGCCGCTTCCGTCGTCTACGCCTCCGTCTTCGGCGCCGTCCTCGCCTCCATGCGGGCGATCACCACCCGGCTCGTCGTCTTCGACACCTCCGTCGTCGACCTCACCGACCGGCTCGACGACCCCGTCGACGTGCTCTTCGGCACCCAGCTCGGCGGCGGCACGGACATCAACCGCGCGCTCGCCCACTGCCAGTCGAGGATCACCCGCCCGGCCGACACCGTCGTCGTCCTCATCAGCGACCTCTACGAGGGCGGCATCCGCGACGAGATGCTCAAGCGGGTCGCCGCGATGAAGGCGTCGGGCGTGCAGTTCGTCGCCCTGCTCGCCCTCTCCGACGAGGGGGCGCCCGCCTACGACCGGGAGCACGCGGCCGCGCTCGCCGCCCTCGGCGTCCCCGCCTTCGCCTGCACCCCCGACCTCTTCCCCGAGGTGATGGCCGCCGCCCTCGAGAAGCGCCCGCTGCCGATACCCGCCACCTGAGGCCGCCGGGGGCGAGACCGGCCACGGTCCGCCGGGGAGGCTGCCCCGGGAGTACACCACCGGAGTCCACGGGGCGGGTCCCGTCGCCTGTCCGCCGCCTCCGGCCGGTGCGGAATCCGTCGCGGCCCGACCGCCCGGACGGGTGCCCGGCGGCCGACTGAGGTCCATATCACAGTCCGGCCCCGGCGGCCCTCACCTCGCGGGGCGGCGCGCCGTGAGGGGCCCGACGCCCGCGCGCGGCCTGCCACAAGGAGGTGATGCGGCGCCGTCACGGGGCCTACGGAACGCCCCGCCGCCCCTACGATCTGTGACCCGTATCACCGCTCCGTTGTGACCTGCGATTTAGGGACCCACGGCCCACGGGGATAACCTGCGAGACGGACATGCCGCGTCCACGGACACCGTGTACGCCTCCCTAGTGACAGCGCAGTCACGTTGCCCTTCGCGGCACGCCCACGCAGACAACGAACCGCGATCATCTAGAAAAGGGACGCGCGTGGACCTGTTCGAGTACCAGGCGAGGGACCTCTTCGCCAAGCACGGTGTACCGGTGCTGGCCGGTGAAGTCATCGACACGCCTGAGGCGGCGCGCGAGGCCACCGAGCGGCTTGGCGGCAAGTCGGTCGTCAAGGCGCAGGTGAAGGTCGGCGGCCGTGGCAAGGCCGGCGGCGTCAAGCTGGCCGCCACCCCGGACGAGGCCGTCGCCCGTGCGACGGACATCCTGGGCATGGACATCAAGGGCCACACGGTCCACAAGGTGATGATCGCGGAGACCGCTCCGGAGATCCTCGAGGAGTACTACGTCTCGTACCTCCTCGACCGCACCAACCGCACCTTCCTCGCCATGGCCTCCGTCGCCGGTGGCATGGACATCGAGGAGGTCGCCGCGACGACCCCCGAGAAGCTGGCGAAGGTGCCGGTCGACGCCAACAACGGCGTCGACATCGAGAAGGCCCGCGAGATCGTCGCCCAGGCGAAGTTCCCGGCCGACGTGGCCGAGAAGGTCGCCGAGATCCTCGTGACCCTGTGGAAGACCTTCGTCGCCGAGGACGCGCTCCTCGTCGAGGTCAACCCGCTGGCGAAGGTCGCCTCCGGCGACGTCATCGCCCTCGACGGCAAGGTGTCCCTGGACGCCAACGCCGACTTCCGTCAGCCCGAGCACGAGGCGCTCGAGGACAAGGCCGCAGCCAACCCGCTCGAGGCTGCCGCCAAGGCCAAGGGCCTCAACTACGTCAAGCTCGACGGCGAGGTCGGCATCATCGGCAACGGCGCCGGCCTGGTCATGTCGACCCTGGACGTCGTCGCGTACGCCGGTGAGAACCACGGCGGCGTGAAGCCCGCCAACTTCCTCGACATCGGCGGCGGCGCCTCCGCCGAGGTCATGGCGAACGGCCTGGAGATCATCCTCGGCGACCCGGACGTCAAGTCCGTGTTCGTCAACGTCTTCGGCGGCATCACCGCCTGTGACGAGGTCGCCAACGGCATCGTGCAGGCCCTGGAGCTTCTCGCCTCCCGTGGCGACGAGGTCACCAAGCCGCTGGTCGTGCGCCTCGACGGCAACAACGCGGAGCTGGGTCGCAAGATCCTGTCGGACGCCAACCACCCGCTGGTCCAGCGCGTGGACACCATGGACGGCGCGGCCGACAAGGCCGCCGAGCTCGCGGCTGCGAAGTAAGGGACGAGGACAAACAGCCATGGCTATCTTCCTCAACAAGGACAGCAAGGTCATCGTCCAGGGCATGACCGGTGCCACGGGCATGAAGCACACCAAGCTCATGCTGGGTGACGGCACCAACATCGTCGGCGGCGTGAACCCGCGCAAGGCCGGCACCAAGGTCGACTTCGACGGCACCGAGGTCCCGGTCTTCGGCACCGTCGCCGAGGCGATGAAGGAGACCGGCGCCAACGTCTCGGTCCTCTTCGTCCCGCCGGCCTTCGCCAAGGCCGCCGTGGTCGAGGCGATCGACGCCGAGATCCCGCTCGCCGTGGTCATCACCGAGGGCATCGCGGTCCACGACTCCGCCGCGTTCTACGCGTACGCCGTGGAGAAGGGCAACAAGACCCGCCTCATCGGCCCGAACTGCCCCGGTCTCATCACCCCGGGCCAGTCGAACGCCGGCATCATCCCGGGCGACATCACCAAGCCGGGCCGCATCGGCCTGGTCTCGAAGTCCGGCACGCTGACGTACCAGATGATGTACGAGCTCCGTGACATCGGCTTCTCCTCCGCCGTCGGCATCGGTGGCGACCCGGTCATCGGCACCACGCACATCGACTGCCTGGCGGCCTTCGAGGCCGACCCGGACACCGACCTGATCGTCATGATCGGCGAGATCGGCGGCGACGCCGAGGAGCGTGCGGCCGACTTCATCAAGGCCAATGTCACCAAGCCGGTCGTCGGCTACGTCGCGGGCTTCACCGCCCCCGAGGGCAAGACCATGGGCCACGCCGGCGCCATCGTCTCCGGCTCCTCCGGCACCGCCCAGGCGAAGAAGGAGGCCCTCGAGGCCGCCGGTGTCAAGGTCGGCAAGACCCCGACCGAGACCGCCAAGCTGGCGCGCGCCATCCTCGCCGGCTGACACACGCCGCGCACACCGTGCACGTCGGCACGAGCCGACGCGACCGGACACGGGCTGACTCGCACAGCAGCCTGACAGGCCGTCACGACGCGGACGGCCGTACGTGAGCGGGCCCCGCCCCTCCCGGGAAACCGGGCGGGGGCGGGGCCCGCTCGCATGCGCGCCGCCGGCTCACTCGGGGCGCGGTACCAGCCGCTCCGGTCCGGGGTGCGGGGCGGACCGCAGCCGGTCGCGGAGTTCCTTGTCCTCCGGGCCCAGCTTCTGCGGGCCGCCGCTGACCGGGACGCCCTCGACGACCTCGCCGGGGGCGTTGACGGGGATGTACCGGGTCGGCGCGGTCGCCGCGGTGAAGGCCGTGACGCCGATCAGCGCGGCCGTCAGCCCCATCACCGCCCGGGTGAACAGCCGGGTCCGCCGCTCGCTGCCGCTCCGGACGCTGCTCGCCGGGGCCAGCGTCGCCGTCGGCGCCTCCGCGACGAGCGCGCTCAGCCGACGCTGCAGGGCCTCGGGGTCCGCGAGCTCCGGCACCCGCTGCCCGATGACCGCGCGGGCGTGCAGCAGCCGGTTGCCGGCCGCCGGGGTGCTGGCCTCGGTCTCCGCCGCCGTGTCGGGCAGGTCGAGGCCGAGGCCGTCGTAGAGCAGGACGGTGCGGCGGTACGGGGGCGGCAACTCCAGCAGGGCCCCGAGCAGGGCGCGCCGGGACGCCTCGGTCGGCGGGGAGTCGGGGTGCCGGTGGCGGCGCCGGAAGCGGTGCCAGGGGGACAGCGCGTACTCGTGCGCCACCGCGCGGACCCAGCCCACCGGATCGGCGTCGACGGCGACCTCGGGCCAGCGCTGCCAGGCGTGGTGGAAGGCGTATTCGACGGACTCGCGGGAGAGCCGGCGGCGGCCTGTGAGCAGATAGGTCTGGTGGACGAGGCCCGGGGCGGCGTACGCGTACAGGGCGTCGAAGGCCGCCTCCGGGGTGAGCGCGGGCGGATCCGGCTCGGCGGCGATGTCGATGTCGATGTCGGGCTCGCTGGTGGCGGTGGGGGCCGTGGCGGTGGTCGCGACGGGCGCGGGGGTCTCCCTCGGCTCACCGGGCTCACCGGGCTCACCGGACTCGCCGGGCCCTCCCGGCAGGAGGGAGACCTCCCGAGCCTGGGACGGCTTCGCCGCGTCCGCCGCGTAGGCCGCCGAGTACGCCCTGTCCGCCGTGTCCGCCGTGTCCGGCGTCGCGTCCACTGGGGCGGGTTTCAGGCGTTCCCGGGGCGGGCGGGACCCTTCCCGGGCCACGGAGGCGGCGGTCGCCGATTCCGGCACGCCGGTGGAGCCGGGCGTCGTGGGCGACTTGGGCGGCCGGGCGGTGCCCTTCGCGGCCGGGCGCGGCCGCGTGGCGGCGGGCGCCGGGCGGGCGGGCTTCTCGGTGCGGGGCGCCGTCGGCTCCTCGTACACGCCGAGCAGCTTCGCGTACGCCTCCCGCTTGCGTCCCCGGGGGGAGCTGCGGCCGGTCTCCCAGGCGCGGACGGTGGCGCGGGTGACACCCAGAGCCTCCGCGACCTGCTCCTCGCTCAGCGAGAGCACCTCACGCAGCCGGCGCCTCTCCTTGGGAGAGGGCAGCGAGACGGACGGACTCGTCGGGCTCATCGGCGTCGACCTCCCGCGGCGCAGCTCTGGGCGGAAAAGTACATAAACGTATATTGAGCGACACAACGGTCATTCGCCCGTTACGAGGGCGAACAGCGTGTCGCTGGCAGCATGGGCCCCGTGACGTACGTGACCGAACAGCGCCCGCCCCTGGTGCCCGAGGCCGCCGCGCCGGGCCGCCGTTCCGCGGCCCTGGCCACCGCGTTCGTGCGCGGCGGGGTCGCGGCCGGGCTCGGGCTCGGTGCGCTGTCCGTCCTCGTGATCGCCGCCTGGATCGCCTCGCCCTTCTCCGACAGCGGCCCCGGAGGCGCCCTGCGCACCGCCGCCGGGCTGTGGCTGCTCGCCCACGGCGCGGACCTGATCCGCACCGACACGGTGTCCGGTGTCCCCGCGACCCTCGGCGTCACCCCGCTGCTGCTCAGCGTCCTGCCGTGGTGGCTCGCGCACCGCGCGGCCCGTGACACCCTCGATCCGGACGACGGCCGTCCCGCGCCCTCGACGGCCGGTGCCGTCGCCGCCGTGACCGGGGGATACCTGCTGGTCGCGGCCGTGGCCCTGGTCTACACGGAGGCCGGGACGCTGCCCGCGGACCTGCCCACGGCGGGCGCCTGGACGCCCCTCACCGTCCTCGGTGCCGCGGCCGCGGGCGCCTGGACGGCGCACGGCCGCCCGCTGCCCGGCCGGGAACAGAGCGCGGTCGCCCTGCGCGCCGCCGGGCTCGCGCTCGCCGGCCTCCTCGGCGGCGCCTCCCTCCTCACGGCGGCCTCGCTCCTGTGGCACGTCGGCGCCGCACAGGCGTCCTTCCACGGCCTGGCCGGGGAGTGGTCCGGCCAGGTGTCCCTGGCCCTTCTGGTGCTCTCCCTGCTGCCGAACGCGGTCGTCTGGAGCGTCTCGTACGGGCTCGGGCCGGGCTTCTCGCTCGGTACGGGCGCCCTCGTCACCCCGCTCGGCTCCACCGGCAGTCCCGCGGTGCCCGACTTCCCGCTGCTCGCCGCGCTCCCCGCCGAGGGCCCCACCCGGTGGCTGCACTGGACGGCGGCGGCGATCCCGGCGGTGGCGGCCCTGGCGCTCGGGCGCCGCGTGGGCCGGGCCGCCGGTGCGTGGACGGGCCGGGAGACGGCGCTGGCCGCGCTCGGGGCGTCCTGGGCCTGCGGGGCGGCCGTCGCGGTCCTCGCGGCGGCGGCCGGCGGCCCGCTCGGCTCGGACCGGCTCACGTCCTTCGGGCCGGTGTGGTGGCAGACGGGCGCGGCGGCGGTGCTGTGGTGCACGGCCGTGGGCGCGCCGACGGCCCTGGCGGTACGGGGATGGGGGCGCCGCCGCCTGCGCCGCGCGGCGGAACGTGCGGCCGCCGCGGCGCCGCCGCAGCCCGCACTCCCGCCCTCCCCCTCAGGTACGGGCGCCAGGGCGGCATCCGGCTCCGACGCCGGCAAGAACCGGCAGGGCCTCGGCTCCCCGGACGGCTTCCACGCCTCCGCCGGCGCGCTCGCGGCCCTGGACGCTCTGGACGCCCTGGACGAGGACCCCTCCGACGAGGGCTACGGCTTCCTCCCCGCCGCGTGGGAGCCCTCCACGCGACCCGCCACCCCGCCACCGCCGCCACCGTCGTCCCCGCCGCCACCCGCGAGCTGACCCCGTCCGGCAGGCGTGGCTGGGCCCGCTCCCGCCCATCCGCCCGGTTCCGTACGCTGCGGTGCCGGGCGGTCGGTGCGGCCCCGCTGCCGTGCGCCCACCTGGTCCGTACGCCGGCCCGCCGTCCGCCCGTACGCCGTACGCCGTCCGCCGTCCGCCGGTACGCCCGTACGTCGGCCCGCCGTCCGCCCGTACGCCGTCCGCCGGCACGCCGTCCGCCCGTACGCCGGCCCGCCGTCCGCCGGCACGCCCGTACGTCGGCCCGCCGGCCGCCGGTCGGCCGACGGCGCCGGGGCTGCGGCCGCCGTCGGCCCGCCCCGTCCGCCTTCGTCCGCCGTATACGCGCGCCCCTTCACCGCCCCCTGCGCCGGAAGCGTCCTACTCCCGCACCCCGAACGTGTCCTGCAGCGGCTTCGGCAGCAGGTCGTTGCAGGCCAGCTGGCTCTGCTTGGTGAGGGCGTCGGCACGGCACTCGTAGAAGTCGCGGTACGCGAGGTGCATCGCGAAGCCGCTCGCCACGATCATCAGGGCCACCGCGGAGGCGACCAGGCCGCTGATCGCGGCCGTCCGCTGGGAGCGGGCCGCGCCCGCGGCGGCGGACGTCTGGGCGGGGGAGTGGGGCGCGTCCGGGGTCTTCGCCTTGGCGCGCAGGCCGCTGATCGCCCAGTACAGGCCGAGCGCGCCGAGCAGCAGCGCCAGCTCGGGGATGTCGAAGATCGCGAAGAAGAAGGCCCACATGCCCGACAGCACCGCGTACCGCGCGCGGCGCTGGGCCGGGTCGGTCGGGTCCCAGCGGAGCCCCGGGCCCTGGCCGCCCTCGGGGCCGCCCCGGCCGCCGCCCGACGGCTGCTCGGGACGGCGGCCGAAGCCGTCGGAGGAACGTCCTGGCTGGCTGCTGCTCCAGCCGGGGCCGGACGCCGAACCGTCCCCGTGGGCCCCGTCGGCCCCCTGTCCCTCCTGCCCTTCCTGACCCTCCGGGCGCCGCGGGCGCCACGGCTGGTCCGGCTGCCCCTCCGGGGGCGGTGCGAACGGGTTGTCGTCGTTCGTGGACTGGCGATCCGGCATGTGCTGGATGTCTTCCCTCTGTCTGTCGTGCGCGGGTGTGGCGTGTCGTCGGACCCAGACGCTACCGCCCGGCCCCGCCCCCGTCCCGTGGGGGCCGTCCGGAGTGCCGGTATCGTTGCTGACGGTCGGCCCCTTCGTAGGGTTCCCCGTATCGAGGGGCGCGATTCGTTCGTACGACCGCACAAACACCACGGAAAGAGTGACCCCAGTGGCTGCCGCCCGCCTCGTCGTCCTGGTCTCCGGCTCCGGCACGAACCTCCAGGCACTGCTCGACGCGATCGCCGCCGACCCCGAGGGCTACGGCGCCGAGATCGTCGCCGTCGGCGCCGACCGCGACGGCATCGCCGGACTCGACCGGGCCGAACGCGCCGGGCTCCCCACCTTCGTGTGCCGCGTCAAGGACCACGCGACGCGCGAGCTGTGGGACCGTGCCCTGACCGAGGCCACCGCCGCGTACGAGCCGGACCTCGTCGTCTCGGCCGGCTTCATGAAGATCGTCGGCAAGGAGTTCCTCGCCCGCTTCGGCGGCCGGGTCGTCAACACCCACCCGGCGCTGCTCCCCAGTTTTCCCGGTGCCCACGGCGTGCGCGACGCGCTCGCCTACGGGGCGAAGGTCACCGGATGCACCGTCCACTTCGTCGACGACGGTGTCGACACCGGCCCGATCATCGCGCAGGGCGTGGTCGAGGTGCGGGACGAGGACGATGAAGCCGCGCTCCACGAGCGCATCAAGGAAGTCGAGCGCTCGCTGCTCGTCGAGGTCGTGGGGCGCCTCGCCCGCAACGGCTACAGCATTGAGGGACGAAAGGTTCATGTCGGTGAACACGGACACCGTTAAGCCCATCCGCCGCGCGCTGGTCAGCGTCTACGACAAGACGGGGCTCGAAGAGCTGGCCCGCGGTCTGCACGAGGCCGGGGTCGAGCTCGTCTCCACCGGCTCCACCGCGTCGAAGATCGCCGCGGCCGGCGTTCCGGTCACCAAGGTGGAGGAGCTGACCGGCTTCCCCGAGTGCCTGGACGGCCGCGTCAAGACCCTCCACCCGCGCGTGCACGCCGGCATCCTCGCCGACCTGCGCCTGGAGTCCCACCGCGAGCAGCTGGCCGAGCTGGGCGTCGAGCCCTTCGACCTGGTCGTCGTGAACCTCTACCCGTTCCGGGAGACCGTCGCCTCCGGTGCCACCCCCGACGAGTGCGTCGAGCAGATCGACATCGGCGGTCCGTCGATGGTCCGCGCCGCGGCCAAGAACCACCCGTCCGTGGCCATCGTCACCAGCCCCGAGCGGTACGCCGACGTCCTCGCCGCGGTCCAGGCCGGCGGCTTCGACCTGACCGCCCGCAAGCGGCTGGCCGCCGAGGCGTTCCGGCACACCGCCGCCTACGACGTGGCCGTCGCCGGCTGGTTCGCCGACGACTACGCGGCGGCCGACGACAGCGGCTTCCCCGGCTTCCTGGGCGCCACCTACGAGCGCAAGAACGTGCTCCGCTACGGCGAGAACCCCCACCAGGGCGCCGCGCTGTACGTCGACGGCACGGGCGGCCTCGCCGAGGCCGAGCAGCTGCACGGCAAGGAGATGTCGTACAACAACTTCACGGACACCGACGCCGCCCGCCGGGCCGCGTACGACCACGACGAGCCGTGCGTCGCGATCATCAAGCACGCCAACCCGTGCGGCATCGCGGTCGGCGCCGACGTCGCCGAGGCGCACCGCAAGGCGCACGCCTGCGACCCGCTGTCCGCGTTCGGCGGCGTCATCGCCGTGAACCGCCCGGTGTCGGTCGAGATGGCCGAGCAGGTCGCCGAGATCTTCACCGAGGTCATCGTGGCCCCCGGCTACGAGGACGGCGCCGTCGAGATCCTCGCCCGGAAGAAGAACATCCGCGTGCTGCGCGCCGAGGGCGCCCCGGCGGGCCCGGTCGAGGTCAAGCCCATCGACGGCGGCGCCCTCCTCCAGGTCACCGACCGCCTCCAGGCCGACGGCGACGACCCGGCCAACTGGACCCTGGCCACCGGCGAGGCCCTCTCCGCGGAGGAGCTGGCCGAGCTGTCCTTCGCCTGGAAGGCGTGCCGCGCGGTCAAGTCCAACGCGATCCTGCTCGCCAAGGACGGCGCCTCGGTCGGCGTCGGCATGGGGCAGGTCAACCGCGTCGACTCCGCGAAGCTGGCCGTCGAGCGGGCGGGCGAGGAGCGGGCGCGCGGCTCGTACGCCGCCTCCGACGCCTTCTTCCCCTTCCCCGACGGCCTGGAGATCCTGACCGCCGCGGGCGTGAAGGCGGTCGTGCAGCCGGGCGGATCGGTGCGCGACGAGCAGGTGATCGAGGCCGCGAAGAAGGCGGGCGTGACGATGTACTTCACGGGCACGCGCCACTTCTTCCACTGAGCCCCCCCGCGTGTGACGCGGACAAGGGCTCGCCGGTACGAGGTGCGTACCGGCGGGCCCTCCGCGCGCCGCCGGCCGCCCGTCCGGCACCGTCTGCCGTCCGCCCCGGTGCCCGCCCTCCCCAGGGCCGTCCGCCCGGCGCCGCGGACCGGCCCCGGCCGCCGATTCCGCCGGTCGGGTGGTTCTGTTCTAATGGGTTGCTCTTTGTCGGCGGCTGGTCCATGGGGGCACGGTGTTGGATGTGCACGACGGTTCCGCGGCGGCGGCCTCCGCCCCGGCGGACGGCCGGCGCCCGTCCGGCGAGGAGGTTCCGGCGGCACCGCCGGCGCCCGCGGCCGCGCCCCTCCTCCCGTACGCGCTGATCGCGACGGTGCTCGGCGGCCTGTACTTCCTCTACTCGTGGGTCCAGTACGAGCGCTTCCGCACGCCCTCCTGGGACCTCGGGATCTTCGAGCAGTCGGTCCGGGCCTACGCCGAGCTGCGCGCCCCGATCGTCGACATCAAGGGCCCCGGCTTCCTCATACTCGGGGACCACTTCAGTCCGGTGACGGCGCTCCTCGCGCCGTTCTACTGGGTGTGGTCCTCCCCGCTCGTCCTGCTCCTCGCCCAGGCCGCGCTGTTCGCCGCCTCCGCCGTCGTCGTGGGCCGCACCGCCCAGCAGGTGCTCGGCAGCCGTGCCGCCGGGATCGGCCTCACCGTGGCGTACGGGCTGTCCTGGGGGCTCCAGGAAGCGGTCAAGTCCGACTTCCACGAGATCGCCTTCGCCGTCCCGCTGCTCGCCCTGGTCTGCCGGGCCCTGCTCCTCGGCCGCTGGAACGCGGCCGTCGCCTGGTCCGTGCCGCTGGTCCTCGTCAAGGAGGACATGGGCCTGACGGTCGCCATGGTCGGCGCGGTCCTCGCCGTCAAGGGCCAGAAGCGGCTCGGCGCCGCCCTCGCCGGCTTCGGCGCGGCGTTCTTCGCGCTGACGGTGCTGGTCCTCATCCCGGCCGCGAGCCGGGTCGGCCAGTACGACTACTGGGCCAAGATCGAGAAGACCGGCGACGGCGCCGAGGTCTCGTTCCTCGACTCCCTCCTCGGGGCCTTCGCGCACGGCGAGAAGTGGGAGATGCTCCTCTTCCTCGTCGGCATCACCGGCTTCCTGTGCCTGCGGTCGCCGCTGATGCTGCTCGTGCTGCCGACCCTCGGCTGGCGCTTCCTCTCGCACGACCCCAACCACTGGGGCATGTTCTGGCACTACAGCGCCATCCTCATGCCGGTCGTCTTCCTCGCCCTGGTCGACGCGGTCCGCGCCGTCCGCAGCTCGCCGCGCCCCTGGCTCGCCTCGTACGGGAAGGTCGTCGTCCCCGTCGTCACGGCGATCGCGATCGTGCACGCCCTGGACATGCCACTGCGCGAGCTGCTGCGCTCCGAGACCTACCGGACCGACGCCCGCACCCTGGACGCGCGGCAGGCGGTGGCCGCGGTGCCGGAGGGCGCGAGCGTGGAGACCAACGTGACGCTCATGGCCCACCTCACCGGGGACCGCACGGTCTACTGGGTCGGCGGGGCGCAGGGCGTCAGCCCCGACTACCTGGCGCTCGACCTCGCCTCCGGCTGGTCCCAGCCGGTCACCGACCCGGTCGGCCTGGCCTCCCAGCTGCACCCGGAGGCGCGCTACGAGGTGTCGGCGCGGGCCGGGCAGTTCGTGGTGCTGAAGCGGACGTAGGCGTACGTACGCGGGCGGGCCCCCGGTTCTCCTCGAACCGGGGGCCCGCCCGCGTACGTCCGTCAGCCCGTCAGGGTGCCGCGGTCAGCGGTTCTCCTTGATGACGACCGTGCTGCACATCTTGTCGGAGAAGGTCTGCTTCTTGTCGTCCCAGATGGGCCACAGGTAGCCGATGTAGCAGGCGATGCTGTCGACGAAGTGGGCCAGCTGGCGCACGAAGGCCATGCCGAAGCCGAGCGGGGCGCCGGTCGCCTCCTTGAGGGTGCGCGTGCCGACGAGCTTCTTGCCGATGGTCTGGCCGGTGGCGCCCTCCTTGTAGATCTGGAAGAAGAACATGCCGACCATGTAGAGCAGCCCGATCAGGGCCAGGACACCGCCCACGCCGCTGCCCTGGCCGTCGGACATCGCCATGCCGATGCCGCCCAGCAGGTAGTACGGGACGAGCATGATGAGGGAGTCGATCAGGCGGGACAGGAAGCGCCAGCCCCAGTGCGCCAGCGGCGGCTGGGCGCCGTAGCCCATCGGGGCCTGCGGGTAGCCGCCGCCGTACGGCTGCTGGACCGGCGGCGCCTGCGGGTAGCCGTACTGCTGCGGCACGCCCTGGGGGGCCTGCTGCGGGTAGCCGTAACCGGGCTGACCCTGGGGCTGGCCGTAACCGGGCTGACCCTGGGGCTGGCCGTAGCCCGGCTGTCCCTGGGGCTGGCCGTAGCCGGGCTGCTGCCCGTAGGGGTTGTTCGGGTCGCCGAAGCTCATGGGGGGGTTCCTCCGTGGGGTCTTTGCGGGGACGACGCGGCCCGCACCGAGGAAAAGTCAGCGAACACAAAAGAGCGGTCTGTCCCCCCAGCACTGCCCGCGGCACTGCGCAGATCATCGTCGTCAAGTGCCGACTCCTTGTCCAGTCGGTAGGCGGTGCGGTTGTGCATCTGCAATCTCGGCTTCCGAATTGGAAACCGGCGGGGTCCATCCGGGAGGATGGCCCGCATGAGCGCCCAGATTCTCGATGGCAAGGCCACCGCAGCCGCGATCAAGTCCGACCTGACCGCCCGTGTGGCGGCCCTCAAGGAGCGGGGCGTGACGCCCGGACTCGGCACCGTCCTGGTCGGGGACGACCCGGGCAGCCAGAAGTACGTCGCGGGCAAGCACCGCGACTGCGCCCAGGTCGGCATCGCCTCCATCCAGCGCGAACTGCCCGCCTCCGCCACCCAGGAGGAGATCGAGGCGGTCGTGCGGGAGCTCAACGAGGACCCGGCGTGCACCGGGTACATCGTGCAGCTGCCGCTGCCCAAGGGCATCGACGAGAACCGCATCCTGGAGCTGATGGACCCGGCCAAGGACGCCGACGGCCTGCACCCGATGAACCTCGGCCGGCTGGTCCTCAACGAGCCCGCCCCGCTGCCGTGCACACCGAACGGCGTGATCACGCTGCTGCGCCGGCACGGCGTCGAGATCAAGGGCGCGGAGGTCGTGGTCGTCGGCCGCGGTGTCACCATCGGGCGCCCGATGCCGCTGCTGCTCACCCGCCGCTCCGAGAACGCGACCGTGACGCAGTGCCACACCGGCACCAAGGACCTCGCGGCCCACCTGCGGCGCGCCGACATCATCGTCGCGGCGGCCGGTGTGCCGCACCTGATCAAGCCGGAGGACGTGAAGCCGGGCGCGGCCGTGCTCGATGTCGGCGTCTCCCGCAACGACGAGGGCAAGATCGTCGGCGATGTGCACCCCGGCGTCGCCGAGGTCGCCGGCTGGATCTCGCCGAACCCCGGCGGCGTCGGCCCGATGACCCGCGCCCAGCTCCTGGTGAACGTCGTCGAGGCCGCGGAGCGCGCGGCCGGGATCCGCTGACCGTGTCCTCCTCCGTGTCCTCCGCCGCCACGCCGGAGGAGCCGGGCCGGGCGGACGGGGCGGGAGCCGCGAGCGGGTCCGGCGGTACGGGTGGTACGGACGGTGCCGCCGACGCGGCCGGCGCGCCCGTCTCGCGCCGGCACCCCCGCGCGAAGCTGACCACGACGACCGCCCGTCCTGAGGGCGGCGGCCGGGCGGCATCCGGGGACGCCCCGGCGCCGGCCCGTCAGTGGCCGCTGCTCACCGTGCTCGGGATGGCCGCGCTCGGCCTGCTCATCACCGGCACCGACCTGTTCCCGCAGTCGTTCCGGGTCGGCACCCTGCTGGTCGGGGTCGCGCTCCTGACCGGGGCGGTGCTGCGGCGCGCCCTGCCCTCCGTCGGCATGCTGGCAGTGCGCTCGCGGTTCACCGACATGATCACGTACGGGGTGATGGGCGGCCTGATCGTGCTGCTGGCGCTCATGGTGCAGCCGGAGCCCTGGCTGCGGATCCCGTTCCTGGAGGACGTCCTCCACCTCACGGTGACGTAGCCGCCGGCAGAACGGGGCGCCCGTCCTCTCCCCCGAGGGAGGACGGGCGCCCCGCGATCAAGAGTCATGTACGTGCCAAGGGTGGTTCAAGGGCTGCTGGCGCGCTGTGGCACGGAGGTGACCATTCCGGTACCTCCCTGTCCGGTAGGCGGGTGGCAGTGAGCCGTCCCACAAGGGGGCGGGGATTGGGCGGGGCCCGGGTCGGATAGCCTGACCGCTGGATATCTCTTCATGTCGAGACACCGATCGATCAAGAGGGGTTATCCCACCACCAGGGGCAGGGACCCCCACCGCCAGCTGTCTTACGGAGATCGCCATGACCCGCACTCCCGTGAATGTCACCGTGACCGGCGCGGCCGGCCAGATCGGCTACGCGCTGCTCTTCCGCATCGCCTCCGGCCACCTGCTCGGCGCGGACGTGCCGGTCAAGCTGCGCCTCCTCGAGATCCCGCAGGGCGTCAAGGCCGCCGAGGGCACCGCCATGGAGCTCGACGACTGCGCCTTCCCGCTGCTCAAGGGCATCGACATCTTCGACGACCCGAACAAGGGCTTCGAGGGCGCCAACATCGCGCTGCTCGTCGGCGCCCGCCCGCGCACCGCGGGCATGGAGCGCGGTGACCTGCTCTCCGCCAACGGCGGCATCTTCAAGCCCCAGGGCAAGGCCATCAACGACCACGCCGCGGACGACATCAAGGTCCTCGTCGTCGGCAACCCGGCCAACACCAACGCCCTCATCGCCCAGCAGTCGGCCCCGGACGTCCCGGCCGAGCGCTTCACCGCGATGACCCGCCTGGACCACAACCGCGCCCTGTCGCAGCTGGCCCAGAAGACCGGCGCCTCCGTCGAGGACATCAAGCGCCTCACCATCTGGGGCAACCACTCCGCCACCCAGTACCCGGACATCTTCCACGCGGAGATCGCCGGCAAGAACGCCGCCGAGGTCGTGAACGACGAGGCGTGGCTGGCCGACACCTTCATCCCGACCGTCGCCAAGCGCGGTGCCGCGATCATCGAGGCCCGTGGCGCGTCCTCCGCCGCCTCCGCCGCCAACGCCGCCATCGACCACGTCCACACCTGGGTCAACGGCACCCGCGAGGGCGACTGGACCTCCATGGGCATCCCGTCGGACGGCTCCTACGGCGTCCCCGAGGGCCTGATCTCCTCCTTCCCGGTCGTCTGCAAGGACGGCAAGTACGAGATCGTCCAGGGCCTGGACATCAACGAGTTCTCCCGCGCCCGCATCGACGCCTCCGTCAAGGAGCTCGCCGAGGAGCGCGACGCGGTCCGCGAGCTCGGCCTCATCTGAGTCCGCCGAGCGCGCTGAACCGGCTGGGCCCCCGAGCCCACCAGGGCACCCGTTCTCGACGCGGCGCCCCCGGCCCCACCGGCCGGGGGCGCCGCGCGTTTCCAGCCGCCCCCGGCCGGTTACCGCTTCGAAAAACCGTTCCCTCCACCGGCCGTCAGGACGTGAGCAGCTCCTCGGCCAGTTCGCCGACGTGCACCAGGGTGCGCAGCAGCAGCCCCGGCCCGAAGGTGATCCGGGTCGCGCCGAGCCGTCCCAGCTCCGCGAACGACGGATCCCCGGGCCGGAAGAGGAAGTTGAGCGGTCCGCGGACCGCCGCCCGGATCTCCGGCAGGTCCCCGGCCGGTGCCGTGATCGGGTAGACGCAGTCGGCCCCGGCCGCCTCGTAGAGCAGGGCCCGCTCGACCGCCGCGGCCGCGGTGTGCCCGTGGAGGTACGTGTCGACGCGCGCGTTGACGAAGAGCTCCCCTCCGGCCTCCGCCCGTACCGCCGCGAGGAAGTCCGCCTGCGCGGCGGGCTCCTCCAGGCCGTGCGCGCGGTCGGAGTCCTCCAGGTTCACCCCGACCGCGCCGGTCTCCAGGACCCGGTGCACCAGCTCCTTCGGGGAGAGGCCGTAGCCGCCCTCGACATCGGCGGTGACCGGTACGGACACGGCCCGGGCGATCCGTGCCACGGCGGCGAACATCTCGGCGGCCGGGGTGGCGCCGTCCTCGTGACCGAGTGCGGCGGCGACCCCCGCGCTCGGGACGGCCAGGGCCGGGAACCCGGCCGCCTCGAAGGCGCGCGCGGAGGCCGCGTCCCAGGGGCCGGGCAGGACCAGCGGGCGGCGGCTGCCGGCCCGCACGAGGTGCAGCTCGCGCAGCACCTCGGCACCCGCGGCGCTCACCGCTTGTACGCGCCGGGGGTGTAGTGACCCGGGGTCGTGCGGGTGGTGACGCCGATCCGGTTCCAGGCGTTGATGACCGTGATCGCGCCGATCACCTGCGCGAGTTCGGCCTCGTCGAAGTGCGCGGCGGCCTGCGCGTACACCTCGTCGGGAACGAAGCCGTCGGTGAGGACGGTGACGGCCTCCGTCAGGGCGAGGGCGGCCAGTTCGCGCTCGGTGTAGAAGTGCCGCGATTCGCGCCAGGCGGACAGCTGGACGATCCGCTGCACGCTCTCACCGGCCGCGAGCGCGTCCTTGCTGTGCATGTCCAGGCAGAACGCGCAGTTGTTGATCTGCGAGGCACGGATCTTGATCAATTCGTAGAGGGTCGGGTCGATGTGCCTCGACGCGGCGATCTCCAGGCCCACCATGGCCTTGTAGAACTCCGGGTGCTGCTCGGCGAAGGCGAGCCGGGGCGGGTGCTCGGCGGCGTACGGGCTCGGGGTGCGCGGTCGGTGCAGTTCCTGGGCGATGGTCGTCATGACGATGACCGTACGGGCCCAGTGGTGCCCGGGTATGGTCCACTTCCATGGGGAAGGACTGGGCCACTTTCGGCGTCGACCTGCATCTGGAGATGACGGGGAAGGGCCTGCGCAACGGGCTGATGGACGCCCTGCGGGAAGCCGTGCGCAGCGGTCGGCTCGCGGCGGGCGTCCGGCTGCCGTCCTCGCGCGCCCTCGCCGCCGACCTCGGCGTGGCCCGCAACACCGTCGCCGACGCGTACGCGGAGCTGGTCGCCGAAGGCTGGCTCACGGCCCGGCAGGGCTCCGGGACCCGGGTGGCGCCCAGGTCGGCCCCCCGTCGCCCCACGACCCCCGGCCGGGCGCCCGTCCCGCCGCCCCCGAGCGGCAAGCCCACGTACAACCTGCGGCCCGGCACGCCCGACCTCGCCTCCTTCCCGCGCGCCGAATGGCTCAAGGCATCCCGCAAGGCACTCATGGCCGCGCCCCACGAGGCCTTCGGTTACGGCGACCCGCGCGGCCGGATCGAACTGCGCACCGTGCTCGCCGAATACCTGGCCAGGGCGCGGGGCGTGTACGCGACGCCGGAACGGATCGTCGTCTGCTCCGGGTTCGTGCACGGACTGATGCTCATCGGGCAGGTGCTCCGCGCCCGTGGCGTGCGGGAGGTGGCCGTCGAGTCGTACGGCCTCGACATCCACTGGGACCTGCTGGGCCGCGCCGGCATCCGGATGCCCGCCCTGCCCCTCGACGAACACGGCACCCGCACCGAGGAGTTGGGATGCGGGGAGCTGGCCGGTGCGGGAGCGGTCCTGATGACCCCCGCCCACCAGTTCCCGCTGGGCGGCGCGCTGCTGCCCGACCGGCGGGCGGCGGCCGTCGACTGGGCGCGCGCGGCGGGCGGCCTGATCCTGGAGGACGACTACGACGGGGAGTTCCGCTACGACCGCCAGCCGGTCGGCGCGCTCCAGGGCCTGGACCCGGAGCGTGTGGTCTACCTCGGCACCGCGAGCAAGTCGCTCGCGCCGGGGCTCCGGCTGGCATGGATGGTGCTGCCGGAGCACCTCGTCGAGGAGGTGGCGGCGGCGAAGGGAAAGGTGGACTGGATGTCCAGCGCCACGGACCAGCTGACCTTCGCGGAGTTCCTCGCCTCGGGGGCGTACGACCGGCACGTCCGCGCGATGCGGCTGCGCTACCGGCGCCGCCGCGACCAACTGGTGGAGGCGGTCGCCGCCCGCTCGCCCGCGACCCGGATCAGCGGCATCGCGGCCGGACTCCACGCGGTCCTGGAACTGCCCGCCGGCACCGAGGCGTCCGTCACCCGCGCCGCCGCCTTCCAGGGCCTCGCCCTCCTGGGCGTCAACCGCTTCCGCCACCCCACCGCACCCCCCTCCCGCGACGCCCTCGTCGTCGGCTACGCGACACCCCCGGACAGCGCCTGGTCGGGCGCGCTGGAGGCGCTGATGCGCGTCCTGCCGGACTCGTGACGCGAAGGTGCCCCGCTCGGCTCTGACCATTCGCGGGCCACGCGGTCACCCCGCGACGGCGAACGCGGACACGGGGAACGGGGGCCCTCGTCCGTGTACGGGTGGTTCACGCCGCACGTGCCGCGTTCGACCGCCCGGAGCCGTTCGCTGATCCCTCCGGAATTCCCCATGCCGTCGTCCAGGGCGTACGGGCCGGTCGTCGCTCTCTTTCGCTCCCGCATCCCCGAGAGCGAGCCCCGCCGATGCACCACGGGGGCAGCGCACGGACGGGGCGGTCTTACAGATCAGCGCGCCGTGGGGACGGGCTGATCGGGGGTGTCCAGCCACGCGGACTCTCCCGTGGCGGTGACTGTCAGGCCGAAGCGTTCCGGGCCGGGACGGTCGTGCAGCAGCCACCATGCGTGTGCCGCTTCCACCTCGCCCCAGAGTCGGCGCGGGCCGTGCTGCCACACCGTGAACCGGTCGTCCGACTCCCCGTCCCAGTCCACGGCGGCCCACGACGTGGCGTCGGTCGTGGCGACCCACAGCCGGGAGGTGACCCCCTCCACGTCCGGCTTGTCGTGCCACGTCCACCACACGTCTCGGAGCTGTAGCCCCATGGCGAACTGCGCGGCCAGGTCGTCACCGGTCACCCGCCACGGCGGAAGGCTGGTGGTCGACTCGTCGGGCTGGTGGTCGTCGCGCACCACGTCCCGGTAGATCCGCAGGTCCGTGCGCTGGTTCCGCATGAGCATGAACGCGGAGTGAGGCGAGAACGGGCCCGACGCGGTGCCGGTGTCGTCCACGGTCATGCGCAGCAGCCCGTAGCAGACCCAGGGGCTTTCCCACGGCGTCAGGATGACGCCCCCGGGCTTCACCTGGTCGACCCATGGACGCGGGACGGACCGCACGGAGCACGTCGCCACGAGCCGGTCATACGGAGCGTGGTCCGCGTACCCCTCGGCACCGTCGCCGGTGATCACGTCCGCGGGCACGTCCTTCCCGCAGAGCCGTTCCCGCGCTTCGGACGCCAACGCGGGGTCGACTTCCACGGTCGTCACGTTCCCCGGGCCGGCGGCGTGGGCCAGGAGACCCGCGCTCCAGCCGGTTCCGGTGCCGATCTCCAGGACCCTGTGTCCGTCGTGCACGTCGAGCATGTGCAGCATCCGGAACACGATGCTCGGGGCGCTCGCGGACGAGGACGCCCACCGTTCCCCGCCCTCGGGGTCCTCGCCGTCGTTGATCTGCGTCACCACGGAGTCGTTCGCGTAGACCGCCCGCAGCCACGTTTCCGGGGCGTTGGTGCGGTCGCACGGCTCCAGTTCGTCACCCAGGTAGATGCGCTCGGGGACGAACGTGGAGCGGGGCACGGCCCACGCCGCACGCTCCCACTCGGACCCCATCGGCGTACCCAGGTCGTCGTTCACCGCGCCGAGCAGACCGCAGAGGGCGATGCGCTCGGTCGCTGCGAGATCCGTTGCCGTCACGCGCGCTCGTCCTTCTTGTGCTTCGGCGGGTCCTTCGGCTTGGCCGTGTCGGACGACGGCTTGGACGTGCCCGGGTCCTTGCCCCCGGAGTGCTGCCCGTTGCCGCCGCTGCCGCCCTTGCCCGTTCCCCATCCCATGCTGTTCTCCTCTTGTCGGTCATGGCCTTCTGCGGAACCCGCCCGGCGGTCTTCCGTCCCCACGGAGGGACCACCGGGCGGGCGTGCTGCCCCCGGACGCGTCGGCGCGGGTCGGACAGGATGCGCCCGGGGTGTTCGGCTCCGAGACCCGGCGGGACGCCGGTCTGATTCGTCGTGCCCGTTCACTGCCGGGGAACGGACTCCGCCGGATCTCGGAAGTCTGTGGATGGTGCGAGCAGTGCCCAGCCGGTCGCCGTCACCGCCGCGGTGGGGTGCCCTCGGGGATGGCCAGTTTCGGCGGCTCGTGCGGATGGTTCCGGATCTCCACCACGCAGTCCGTGGCGCGGGAACCGTCGCCCCCCGCGGAGTAGTAGCGGGACCACTGCGCCAGGACGCCGCAGGCCCCGCACCCCTCGGCCGGCTCGACACGGGAGGGGAATCCTTCGTCCTCGGACAGCGCCGGAGGATGCTGCGGGCGGCTCGGACGCTCGCCCGTCACCGCTCCACCTCCGTCACCCGCGTGGTGAGAACGCGGATACGCGTGCACTCCTCCTCGGTCGGTCGGCGCAGCGCGTCAAGGCCGGCGGTCCATGCGGCGCCTCCGCCGGGGGGTGTGAGGCGGACCAGTTCACCGTCCCACGAGGTCACCCTGCCGAGCCTGGGCCCCGTCTCGGTGTCTTCCACCATGAACGTTCCGAGGCCGGGGACCATCGTCGGTCCCGGATCCGGACGAGCGTCATGTTCGAGCACGATCGATCCTCTCCGTAGCGCTCCAACTGCGAAGCGTCGCCAGAGTGGCCTACAGTCGAGAGCCTTTCAACGTGTCAGGAAAGGACGGAAGGTTGGTGACGGGCCCTTGAACATCAAAGAGTTAGACCCGGACGCATCCCCGCAAGCGGCATTCGGAGCGCGTCTGCGCAGGCTGCGGCAGGAACGGGGCTGGTCCCAGGATGAGTTGGGCGAGGCGATGGAGTACTCGTCGACGCATATCTCGTCCGTTGAAACTGGACGCAAGATGCCGACCTTGCGCCTCGCTCGGCGCGCGGACGCGGCGTTGGGGACCAGCGACACGTTCGAGCGTGAGTGGCGCGAGATGACGCAAGGGGCCCTCCTGGAGGGCTTTCCCGAGTACGTGGAGCACGAGGGGCGAGCTGTAGAGCTGAGGTTGTTCGAGGTCGGGATCATTCCTGGCCTGATGCAGACGCCGGAGTACGCCCAGGTTCTCGCGGACAGTGCCGTGCGCCGGGGTGCCATCACAGCCGAGCAGGCAAGGGAGCGCGTCGACTTCCTTGCGGAACGGCAAGCGGCGATCATGCGGGCGAACCCGCCTACGCTCATGATCGTGATGGACGAGAGCTGCATCCGTCGTCCGATCGGCAGTCCGAAGGTCATGGGCGACCAGCTCGACCGCTTGGTGGAGCTTGCCCAGCTGCCCTTTACGGTCGTCCAGGTGGCCCCGTTCCACATAGGTGAGCGGCGAACCTTCGGCCTGCCCGTCAACCTCCTGACCCTGCCCGACTGGACAGTCATCGCGTACGCCGAATCCCAGGCACAGGGCCACTTGCAGCGTGAAACGGCGAGTGTGCTGCCCATGTTGACGGCCTACCATCAGCTTCAGGCCGAATCGCTCACGCAAGCGGACTCCGTGGCGATGATCAGCGAAGCGCGAAAGGGTTACCCGTGACGACCGAACACCCGCAGTGGTTCACGTCCTCTTACAGCAACAACGGCGGCAACTGCGTGGAGGTCGCCCGCAATCTCGCCGTCTCCCGCGGCGTCGTTCCCGTCCGTGACTCCAAGGACCCGAGCGGCCCGGCCCTGGCCGTGCCCGTCGTCGCGTTCTCCTCGTTCATCGCGGGGGTCAAGGACGGCAAGCTCGACGCCTGAACTGCCAAGGCCCCGCCCCGCCCGTCCCCAGCAGGGAGCCTGGCGGGGCCTTGTCGTAGAGCACGTAGGCCGCGGTGCCGCCGAGGAGGAGGGCGTGGAGGGCGGGTCGGCCGGGTCGTCCCGGTCGATCCGGCGCAGCCGCACCCCGAGCAGTCGTGAGGCGGTCAGCACCGTCACGGCGAGACCGGCCGCGAGCGACGCCCCCACCACGTAGATCGGCAGCGTCCGCAGGGCCACGATCTGGAGCAGGAAGCCGAGACCGTCCAGGCCGAGCCCGGCCACGTACCGCCACTGGCGCAGTGCCCGCCACATCAGGGCGACGTCGACTCCGCCGCCCGTGCCCGGCGCGGCGGCCCGGGCGCCGAGTGCCTGGAACACCGGCGCGGCGCCGAAGCAGAGCGCGGAACCCAGTGCGCACACCCTCCCAAGAAGCACGAAAGGGACTCCAGTGCGACGGGAGGCGGGCGCCCCTGCGCCCCGGGCCTACACTGTGCGATCGCAACCAGGCACGGGCGGCGTCGCCGGGCGGACAGGGGAGAACGGAACATGCGCAGACTGAGGTCCGGCACGGTGGTGCTCGGCGGCGTGAGCGTGCTCGCGGCCACGCTCACCGCATGCGGCTCGGAACCCGACCGCCGCTGCGTCGACCCGGTCACCTACAAGGAACTGCCGGACTACAAGTGCGACTCCAGTGGTGACGGCTCGTCCACGAGCGGCCGCTACTACTACGGCGGATCGGTCAGCGGCGGGCGGGCCAGCGGCGGCAGCTTCGACAAGTCGGCCGTCGACAGCGGCGGCTTCGGCGGCGGATCCTCCTCCTCCGGCGGCTGATCCCGCATGGAGCGCCACACCATCGAGCCGCGCCCCGGCTGGCAGGAAACGGTCGAGGAGCAGGGGCTGATCTATCCGTTGACCCGCTACCCCGACGGCTCGCTGCGGCCCTACTGGGACGAGAGCGCCTACTACTCCTTCAGCCTGCCCGAGGTCGAGGCCCTGGAGGAGGTCGTCGAGGAGCTGCACGCGCTGTGTCTCGCGGCGGCGGCCCACATCGTCGAGAAGGATCGTTTCGCCGAGCTTGGCATCACCGACCCCCGGCTCGTCGCCCGGGTCACCGAGGCCTGGCGCCGCCGGGCCGAACTCCCCACCCTCTACGGGCGCTTCGACCTCCGCTACGACGGTACGGGCCCGGCCAAGATGCTGGAGTACAACGCCGACACGCCCACCTCCCTGGTGGAGGCCGCGAGCCCGCAGTGGTTCTGGATGGAGGAGCGCTTCCCCGGCGCCGACCAGTGGAACTCCCTCCACGAACGGCTCGTCGACGCCTGGAAGCGGCAGGCGCACCTGCTGCCGCCCGGCAGCCCGGTCCACTTCGTGCACTCCGAGGGCGACGAACTCGGCGAGGACCTGATGACCGTCGCGTATCTGCGCGAGACCGCCCAGCAGGCCGGTCTCGACACGGAGGCGCTCTCCGTCGAGCGGATCGGCTGGGACCGGATCTCCGGCCGCTTCGTGGACGACCGGCTGCGGTTCATCCGGGCCTGCTTCAAGCTCTATCCCTGGGAGTGGCTGACCACGGACCGCTTCGGCCCGTACGTCCTCGACACCCTCGACAACGGCGGCGGCACCGGCACCACCTGCTGGATCGAGCCGGCCTGGAAGATGCTGCTGTCCAACAAGGCGCTCCTCGCGATCCTGTGGGAGCTGAACCCGGGCCACCCCAACCTGCTGCCCGCCTACCTCGACGGCCCGCGCGAACTCGCCGCCGCCGGCGGCCCCGGCTACGTCGCCAAGCCGCTGCTCGGCCGGGAGGGCGCCGGCGTCACCCTCCACGAGCCGGGTGCCGAGCCGGTGCGGCGCGAGGAGCCCTGCTGCTACCAGGAGCTGGCCCCGCTGCCCGACTTCGACGGCAACCGGGTGGTGCTCGGCGCGTGGACCGTCGGGGACGAGTCGGCGGGGCTCGGCATCCGGGAGTCGGCGGGCCTCGTCACGGACGAGTACGCCCGCTTCATCCCGCACGTCATCCTCTGACGCGGGCGCCCGGACCGGGCCTGCTCGCGGGCGCCGTCCCGCGGAGCCGGTACCACGGGCCCGGGCCCCGGCCGTCGGAGCCCGCCGGCCCCCACCGGTCCCCGCCCACGCTCGGCGCCGCACCGGCCGGTGGGTGCCCGCCGGCCGGTGCGGCGCCTGGCGGCTCAGGCCGACAGAACCGCCCGGAGCTGTTCCAGGCCCCAGTCCAGGTCCTCCTTGCCGATCACCAGCGGCGGCGCGATGCGGATCGTCGAGCCGTGGGTGTCCTTCACCAGCACGCCCCGCTCCATCAGCCGTTCCGAGATCTCCCGGCCCGTGCCCTTCGCGGGGACGATGTCCACGCCCGCCCACAGGCCGCGCCCGCGCACCGCCTCCACGGCCCCGCCGCCCACCAGCAGGCCCAGCTCCGCGTGCAGGTGCTCGCCCAGCTCGGTCGCCCGCTGCTGGTACTCGCCGGTGCGCAGCATCGCGATCACCTCCAGGCCCACCGCACAGGCCAGCGGATTGCCCCCGAAGGTCGACCCGTGCTCCCCGGGCCGGAACACCCCGAGCACGTCCGCGTCCGCGACCACCGCCGACACCGGCACCACGCCGCCGCCGAGCGCCTTGCCGAGGATGTAGACGTCCGGCACCACGTCCTCGTGCTCGCACGCGAAGGTCTTCCCCGTGCGGCCCAGGCCCGACTGGATCTCGTCCGCCATGAACAGCACGTTCCGCCGGGTCGTCAGCTCCCGCACCCCGCGCAGATAACCGGCCGGCGGGACCAGGACCCCCGCCTCCCCCTGGATCGGTTCCAGCAGCACCGCCACGGTGTTCTCCGTGACTGCGCTCTCCAGCGCGGTCAGGTCCCCGTACGGCACGATCTCGAACCCCGGCGTGTAGGGGCCGTAATGGTCGCGCGCCTCGTGGTCCGTGGAGAAGCTGACGATCGTCGTGGTCCGGCCGTGGAAGTTGTTGGCCGCCACCACGATCTTCGCGTGCCCGTCCGGCACGCCCTTCACCTCGTACCCCCACTTGCGGGCGGTCTTCACCGCCGTCTCCACGGCCTCCGCCCCCGTGTTCATCGGCAGCACCATCTCCTTGCCGCACAGCTCGGCCAGGCGCGCGCAGAACTCGGCGAACCGGTCGTGCTGGAAGGCGCGCGAGGTGAGCGTCACCCGCTCCAGCTGGGCCCTGGCGGCGTCGATGAGGCGCCGGTTGCCGTGGCCGAAGTTCAGCGCCGAGTACCCGGCGAGCAGGTCGAGGAAGCGGCGCCCCTCGACATCGGTCATCCACGCCCCTTCGGCGGTGGCGACCACCACCGGCAGCGGGTGGTAGTTGTGGGCGCTGTGCGCGTCCGCGGCAGCGATCTCGTCTTGCGTCCTCGACACGGGATCTCCGTTCGTCCTGCGGGAGGGGCGGGTGTGGCTCCCCTTTCTTATCGTCGCTCGGATACCGGACGGGGAAACCTGCGCGACGGCGCGCCCGCCACTGTGGAAACACCCACGGCGGCCGTCCGGAGCGGGCCCGGCCGCTACGGAACCGAGCCCGCGATCCGTATCGCCTCCGCCCGGTCCGCCACCCCCTCCAGGCGGAGGGTCAGCGCGCCCCCGTTCCCGGTCCACAGAAGCGTGGGGCCCGCCGTGCGGGTCGAAGCGGTCCAGCTGCCGCCGGCCGGGTCCGTCAGCGGGAAGGTCAGCAGGTGCGGCCGGGCGAACCAGTACGCCTCCGTCCCGTCCGGCAGCGCCACCCCCTGAGGAGGGGAGCGCACCGACTTCGCGAAGCCCAGGTCGAGGCTGCCCGGGAAGACGTCGAGCCGCACCACGCTGCCTTCCCCGGCCCGCCAGCACAGGCCGACCACCGCGCGCGGCCCGGCCCCCGTGACGGTCACCGCGTCCGGCGCACCCAGCGCCCGCGGCAGCACCGGCGTGAACCCGGCCCGCCGTCCGGCCTCCGCGACGCTCAGCCCGGGGCCGCCGGCCGGGCAGCCCGGCACCGGTGCTCCCGGTGCGGGCCGCGCACCCGGCTCGTACCGCACGTCGACCCCGCCGAAGCCCAGCCACTCGACCACCCCGGCCCGCACCGGCGGCGTCAGCACCAGCACCACCAGCAACCCGGAGAACGCGGCGAGCAGCCGCTTCCAGCGGTCCCGCAGCCAGGCGAGGCGGCGCGGAGGCGGAGCCGGCGGGGGCACGCGCTCGGCGAGCAGCTGGGCCAGCACCCGCTCGGCCATCGTCCCGCCGTCCACGTCCGGCACCGGCAGCCGGCGCCCCAGCTCCCGCAGCTCCTTCGGCAGCCCGCCCTCCCGGTCACCCATGCTCCTCACCCCCTTCCTCCGGAAGCCGTGCTCCCAGCTTCTTCAGCGCCCGGCTCAGCCGGGACTTCACCGTCCCCCGCGGCCAGCCCAGCGCCGCGGCCGTCTCCCCCTCGTCCAGCTCCAGCAGATAGCGGTGGACCACCACCAGGCGGTGCTCCTCGCCCAGAGCGTCGAGCGCCGCAAGCAACTGCCGCCGCCGCTCCAGCTCCTCCGCCGCCACCGCCGGGTCCGCGCCCTCCGGTATCAGCGGCTCGCCCGCGAGCAGCTCCGCCTCCCGGCCCGCCACCGCCCGCTGCCGGCCCGCCGAGCGCAGTGTGTTCCTCGTCTCATTGGCCACGATGCTCAGCAGCCACGGCCGGAACGACGCCCCTTCCTTGAAGCGCCCCAGCGAGCGGTACGCCTTGAAGAAGGCCTGCTGCACCACGTCCTCGGCGTCGGCGCCCGCCCCGCAGGCCACCGCCGCACGCAGCGCGACCCCCGTGTGGGCGCGGACCAGCTCCGCGTACGCCTCGGCCTCCCCGGCGCGTACGCGTGCGATCACCGCGGCCTCGTCCTCGACGACGCCCCCCTCCCCAGACTCCCGCCGGGACCCGGCCCGGGATCCGTCCCCGGACCCCTCCGGAGACCCGCCCCGAGCCCCCTGCCGGCTCTCCTCCCGCGTCCTCACACCTCTGATACACCGGCAGTCCGGGATCGGTTCCCACACCTGAGAGAATGATGGGCATGGCCTCTGAACGTCCTCGCGTGCTCTCCGGAATCCAGCCCACGGCAGGCTCGTTCCACCTCGGCAACTACCTCGGTGCGGTGCGTCAGTGGGTCGCGCTGCAGGAGTCCCACGACGCCTTCTACATGGTGGTGGACCTGCACGCGATCACGGTCCCGCAGGACCCCGCGGAGCTGCGCGCCAACACCCGGCTCGCCGCCGCCCAGCTGCTCGCCGCCGGCCTCGACCCGGAGCGCTGCACCCTCTTCGTCCAGAGCCACGTCCCCGAGCACGCGCAGCTCGGCTGGGTCATGAACTGCCTCACCGGCTTCGGCGAGGCCTCCCGCATGACCCAGTTCAAGGACAAGTCCGCCAAGCAGGGCGCCGACCGCGCCACCGTCGGCCTCTTCACGTACCCGATCCTCCAGGTCGCCGACATCCTGCTCTACCAGGCGAACGAGGTCCCGGTCGGCGAGGACCAGCGCCAGCACATCGAGCTGACCCGCGACCTCGCGGAGCGGTTCAACGGACGCTTCGGCGAGACGTTCACGATCCCGGCGCCGTACATCCTCAAGGAGACGGCGAAGATCTACGACCTCCAGGACCCGGCGATCAAGATGAGCAAGTCGGCGTCCACGCCGAAGGGCCTCATCAACCTCCTCGACGACCCGAAGACGACCGCGAAGAAGGTCAAGAGCGCGGTCACGGACACCGACACGGTCATCCGCTTCGACCCGGAGAACAAGGCCGGCGTCTCCAACCTGCTGACGATCATGTCCGTGCTCACCGAGACGTCGGTCGCGGACCTGGAGAAGAGCTACGAGGGCAAGATGTACGGCGCCCTCAAGACCGACCTGGCCGAGGTCATGGTGGACTTCGTCACGCCGTTCCGGACCCGCACCCAGGAATACCTGGACGACCCCGAGACGCTGGACTCGGTCCTGGCCAAGGGCGCAGAGAAGGCGCGGGCGGTCGCCGCGGAGACGCTGGCGCAGACCTACGCGAAGGTGGGCTTCCTGCCCGCCAAGCACTGAGTCCGAGGACCCTGGCCGAAAGGGTGGTGCAGGCCGCACACTGGCGGCGGCACCACCACACGGGTGCCGGCGGACGACGACGGACGACGAGGGACGATGGAGGAGAACGAGTGGGGACCGTAACGATCGGTGTCTCGATCGCGGTCCCGGAGCCTCACGGCAGCCTGCTCCAGGAGCGGCGCGCGGGCTTCGGGGATCCCGCCGCGCACGGCATTCCCACCCATGTCACGCTGCTCCCGCCGACCGAGGTGGACCGGGAGCGGCTGCCCGGGATCGAGGCGCACCTCGCCGGGATCGCGGCGGTCAGCGACCCGTTCACGATGCGCCTGGAAGGCACCGGAACGTTCCGGCCGCTGTCCCCGGTCGTCTTCGTGAAGCTCGTCGAGGGCGCCCTCGGCTGCGACCGGCTCCAGCAGCGCATCCGCGACGAGGCCGGCCCGGTCCCGCGCGAGCTGCAGTTCCCGTACCACCCGCACGTCACCGTCGCCCACGGCATCCCCGACGCGGCGATGGACCGCGCCTTCGAGGAGCTGGCCGGTTACACGGCGCAGTGGACCTGTCGCTCCTTCGCGCTGTACGAGCAGGGCGCCGACGAGGTGTGGCGCAAGCTCTACGACTACGAGTTCGGCAGCGGCCGGACCGCCTCGGCCGTCCCGGCCCAGGGCGGAAGCCCGGTCGAGAGCCCGGCCGCGTCTCCCGCGCGCTGAGCCGGCCCCACACCGCCAGGGGCCGGAACAGCGGCTCCCCCCGGGGGCTCGGCCTCACATCGGCAGGCGGCCGGATCAGCGGCTCCCCCGGGGGCCGGCCTCACACCGGAAGGCGCCGGAACAGCGGCCTCGGTACGTGTCGCAGCGCCGCCATCACCATCCGCAGCGTGCCCGGCACCCACACCGTCTCCGAGCGGCGCCGCAGTCCCAGCTCGATGGCCGTCGCGACCGCCTCCGGGGTGGTCGCCAGCGGCGCCTCCGCCAGGCCCTCGGTCATCTTCGAGCGGACGAAGCCGGGCCGCACCACCATCACGTGCACCCCGGTGCCGTGCAGCGCGTCCCCGAGGCCCTGCGCGAAGGCGTCGAGCCCGGCCTTGGAGGAGCCGTAGATGAAGTTGGCCCGCCGGGCCCGCTCGCCGGCCACCGACGACAGCACCACCAGCGAACCGTGCCCCTGCGCCTGGAGGGCCTGGGCGCAGACCAGACCGGCCGAGACCGCTCCCGTGTAGTTGGTCTGGGCGACCCGGACGGCGGCGAGCGGGTCGGCCTCGTCGCGCGCCTGGTCGCCGAGGACGCCGAAGGCGAGCAGCACCATGTCGATGTCGCCCTCCGTGAAGAGCTTGCCGAGCCGCTCCTCGTGGGACTCGGTGTCCAGGGCGTCGAACGGCACGGTGTGCACCTCGGCGCCGAGCGCGCGCAGCGACTCCGCGGCGGCGGTCAGGGCGGGGGAGGGGCGCCCGGCCAGCCACACCGTGCGGGTGCGGCGGGCGATCAGCCGGCGCGCGGTGGCGAGCCCGATCTCGGAGGTGCCGCCGAGAACGAGCAGGGACTGGGGGGCGCCGAAGGCGTCCTTCACGGCGATCTCCTAGAGGTCGAGGCGACGGGCCAGGTCAGAGACGAAGACGGACCGCGGGTCGAGGGCGGCCCGCAGCTCGCGGAAGTCGGCGAGCCGCGGGTACATCGCGGCGAGCAGTTCGGGCCGCAGCCGCGAGTCCTTGGCGAGGTACACCCGGCCGCCGGCGGCGACGACCTCCTCGTCCAGCTCGTCCAGGAAGGCGCCGAGGCCGCTGAGCGAGGCCGGGATGTCGAGGGCGAGGGTCCAGCCGGGCAGCGGGAAGGACAGCCAGCCGGGGTCCGCCTCGCCGAAGCGCTTCAGCACGGCGAGGAAGGACGGGCAGCCGCGGCTCGCGATCCGCCGTACGACCCGGCGCAGGGTCTCCTCCTGCCCGTACCCGACGACGAACTGGTACTGCACGAAGCCGCCGCGCCCGTACAGCCGGTTCCAGTGCGGGACCCCGTCGAGGGGGTGGAAGAAGGAGGAGAGCCGCTGGAGGCGGCCGGTGGAGCGGCGGGGGGCCTTGCGGTACCAGAGCTCGTTGAACAGGCTCACGCCCGTGCGGCCGAGCAGCCCCTCGGGGACGTACGCGGGCGCCGCCGGCAGCTGCCCCGGCCGGAAGGCGAGCGGCGAGCGGCGGGCCCGGCGGGCGCGGACCGGCAGGGCGTCGTACGGGGCGTGGTCGCCGCGGGTCAGGACGGCGCGGCCGGTCGAGGCGCCGCGCGCGAGCAGGTCGATCCACGCGACGGAGTAGCGGTAGCGGTGGTCGCCCTCGGTGAGACGGGCCATCAGGTCGTCGAGGTCACGGGCGCGTTCGGTGTCGACGCTCATCAGGGAGGTCTCGACGGGCAGCAGGCGGAGGGTGACGGACAGGATCACCCCGGTCAGCCCCATGCCGCCGGCGGTGGCCTCGAACAGGGGCGTGCCGGGGACGACCGTCCGCAGCTCCCCGTCGGCGGTGAGCAGGTCGAGGGAGACGACGTGCCGCGAGAAGGAGCCGGAGACGTGGTGGTTCTTGCCGTGGATGTCGGCGCCGAGCGCCCCGCCGACGGTCACGTACCGGGTGCCGGGGGTGACGGGCACGAACCAGCCGAGCGGCAGCAGCGCCTCCATCAGGCGGTGCAGGCTGACGCCCGCGTCGCAGACGACCAGCCCGGCCTCGGCGTCCACGGCACGGATCCGGGCGAGCCCGGTCATGTCGAGCACGGCGCCGCCGGCGTTCTGGGCGGCGTCGCCGTAGGCCCGGCCGAGGCCGCGCGCGATCGACCCGCGGGCGCCGCACGCGCGGACGGCGGCGGCGGCCTCCTCGTACGTGCGGGGGCGGATCACGCGGGCGAGGGTGGGGGCGGTGCGGCCCCAGCCGGTGAGGGTGTCGAAGTCCTCGTCGGCGTGTGTGTCGGCAGCCATGAGGTGACCGTATCGTCGTGACTGTCGCTTATGCCGGGATTGGTGGGCGGTTCGTCGAAATGGGTGATTAAACGAGTGTCAGGAAAGAGTCCCGAGCCGTACGACGCCCCAGCGCGTCAGAGTCGCCCCTGGTTGACGGCAGCACGGGGAGGCGGGCGAGACTCATGCGACACCGGGACGGGACCGTGGCCGACCACCGGGTGCTGGCCGCGCTGCGCGCCTGCGGACGGCGACCGGCCGTGGCGGCCGCCGCCCGCGCGCTCTCGCACGGCGGCGAACACGCGGCGCTCTGGCTCGCCGCCGGGCTCACCGCCGCGGCCGCGGACCCGCCGCGCCGCGCCGGCTGGCTGCGCGCGACCGTCCTGATCGGTGCCGCCCACCTGGCGGGCTCGGCCGTCAAACAGGTCGTACGACGGCCCCGGCCGTGCGCCGAGACGTACGCGCCGCTGGTGCGCACCCTCGGCCGGCACTCCTTCCCCAGCTCCCACGCCGGCTCCGCCGCCGCGGCCGCCGTCGCCTTCACCGCCCTGCACCCGCCCGCCCGGAACCTCGCCGTCCCGGCCGCCGCCGCGATGTGCCTCTCCCGCCTCGTCGTCGGCGTCCACTACCCGAGCGACGTCGCCGCGGGCGCGCTCCTCGGCGCCGCCACCGCGACGGCGGGCCGCGCGTGGGTCCGGGCGGCCACGGGGAGCGGCGGGCGCGCCGGGGCCACCGGGGCCACCGGGGGAGGCCGCCGTGGCTGAGCGCACCACCGGGATCGCCGTCCTCGACCCGCCCGCCGCAGCACACCGGTACCCGGGGCGGCCGGGAGCCCTCGCCGTCGCCCGGGGCCTCGTGCGGACCGCCCGCCCGCGCCAGTGGGTGAAGAACACCCTCGTCCTCGCGGCCCCTCTCGCCGCGGGCCGGCTCGACTCCTGGCCCGGCGCGGCCCGGCTCGGCCTGGTCTTCGTCCTGTTCACGGCCGCCGCCTCCGCCGTCTACCTGGTCAACGACGCCCGCGACGCCGAGGCGGACCGCGCCCACCCCGTGAAACGGCACCGCCCCGTCGCCGCGGGCCTCGTCCCCGTACCCCTCGCGTACGCCACCGGCGCCGTGCTCGGCCTCGGGGCGGCGCTCGCGAGCGCCCTGCTGTGCAACGCGATGACGGCGCTGCTCCTCACCGCGTACCTCGCGATGCAACTCGCCTACTGCGTCCGCCTCAAGCACGTCCTCGTCGTCGACCTCACCGTCGTCACCACCGGCTTCCTCATGCGCGCCATGACCGGCGGGATCGCGCTCGGGATCCCGCTCTCGCGCTGGTTCCTCATCACCACGGGCTTCGGCGCGCTCTTCATGGTCGCGGCCAAGCGCTACTCCGAGGCCGTGCAGATGGAGGCCGCCGGCGGCGCGACCCGGGCGCTGCTCACCCAGTACACGACCGGCTACCTCCGCTTCGTCTGGCAGCTCGCCGCCGGGGTCGCCGTCCTCGGCTACTGCCTGTGGGCCCTGGAGAGCGGTGGCGTGGCCGCCGGCTCCCTGCTGCCGTGGCGTCAGCTCTCCGTCGTCGCCTTCGTCCTCGCCGTGCTGCGCTACGCCGTCTTCGCCGACCGCGGCACGGCGGGCGAACCCGAGGACGTCGTCCTGCGCGACCGCCCGCTCGCCGTCATCGGACTGGTGTGGGCGGCGATGTACGGCATGGCGGTCGCGGACCTGTGAGCCGGCGTTCCCCGGACCCCCGGCACACCGGCGCCCGCGCCGGCCGCCGCACGGGCGGCCGCGCCCATCCGCGCGAGGTGCTCGGATTCCTCGCGGTCGGCGGCGTGGCCTACGCCGTCGACCTGGGCGTCTTCCTGTGGCTGCGCGCCGCCCACGGCCAGGACCCGATCGCCGCCAAGGTCTGCTCCTTCGTGGCCGGCTGCACCGTCGCCTACCTCGGCAACGCCCTCGGCCCCTACCGCCGCCGCGCCGCCCCCGCCCTGCGCGAGTACGCCGCCTTCTTCGCCGTGAACCTCGCCGGCGCCGCCGTCCAGCTGCTCTGCCTCGCCGTCTCCCACCACGGCCTCGGGCTCACCTCCGCCCGCGCCGACACGGTGTCAGGGCTCGGCGTGGGCATGTTCCTGGCGACCTGTCTGCGATTCTGGGGTACGCGGACCCTGGTGTTCCGCAAGAGCCCCGCCGCCTGAGGGAGACGCGCACGACATGGACTGGCTGACCAAGCTCCCCGTCGTCGGCCCCTGGGCGGCCCGCCTGATGAAGACCCACGCCTGGCGCTCGTACGAGACCCTCGACCAGGTCCACTGGACCCGGCTCGCCGCCGCCCTCACCTTCATCAGCTTCCTGTCGCTGTTCCCGCTGATCACCGTCGCCGCCGCGATCGGCGCCGCGCTGCTGTCCGCCGAACAGCTCGACCGGATCGAGGCGAAGATCGCCGACCAGGTCCCCGGCATCTCCGAACAGCTCGACATCGGCGGCCTCGTCGACAACGCCGGCACCGTCGGACTGGTCGCGGGCGCCGTGCTGCTCTTCACGGGCATCGGCTGGGTCGGCTCCATGCGCGAGTGCCTGCGGGCGGTCTGGGGCCTGGACGACGCCGACGAGGACAACCCGGTCCTGCGCAAGGGCAAGGACGCGGTCGTGCTGCTCGGCCTCGGCGGCGTCATGCTCGGCTCGCTCGCCGCCTCCTGGCTCGGCTCCACCGCCGTCGGCTGGTCCGCCGAACGGGTCGGCGTCTCGCACGAGGGCGCCGGCGGGATCCTGCTGGAGGCCGCCGCGGTCCTGGTGGCGGTCGTCGCCGACTTCCTGATCCTGTCGTACGTCCTGACGCTGCTGCCCGGCGTCGAGCCGCAGCGCCGCGACCTGGTGATCGCGGCGCTGCTCGGCGCGGTCGGCTTCGAGCTGCTGAAACTGCTGCTCGGCGGCTACATGAAGGGCGTCGCGGCGAAGTCGATGTACGGGGCGTTCGGCGTGCCGGTCGCCCTGCTCCTGTGGATCAACTTCATGGCGAAACTGCTGCTGTTCTGCGCGGCCTGGACGGCCACCGGCGCCAGGGCCCGGTCCGACGGCGGGGCACCCGCCGCCGACGCGGAGGCCGGCGCCCCGGCGGCCGGAGACCGGGACGCCGGAGACGGGGACGCCGGCGGCGCACCGGACGCCGGCGACCCGGACGTCAGGGATTCACGCTCTCGTCGACCGGAGGGGCCGTCCGGCCCGTAGCCGCCTGCGGCCAGCGCCGGTTGACCAGGAAGACGGCGCCCGCGATCAGGACGAGCATGCCGCCCGCCACGGCGAGCGCGATGCCCGCGCCGCCCGACTTCTCCTGCGCCACGGCCGCCTGGTCGGTGCCGGCCGGCGCGTTCTCGCCGGGCGCGGGCGTCGAACCGCCGTCCGTCCCCGAGTCCGCGGCCGGCGTCGTACGCACCGACCTCGGCGGCACCAGCTCGCCCACCGGCGTCACCTTGCCGGCCGCCGCGAAGCCCCAGTCGAGCAGCCGCGCGGTCTCCTTGTAGACGGCGTGCTGCTCCTTCGACGAGGGGTTCATGACGGTGACGAGCAGCACCCGGCCGTTGCGCTCGGCGACGCCCGTGAAGGTCGCCCCGGCGTGCGTGGTGTTGCCGTTCTTGACGCCGGCGATGCCCTGGTACGCGGGGACGCCGAGGTCGCCCGTGAGCAGCCGGTTGGTGTTCTGGATCTCGAAGGTCTCGCGCTTCTTGCCGGGCTTGAGCTCACCGGGGAACGCGGCGCGCGGCGTCGCGGCGTACTCGCGGAAGTCCGGGTTCTGCATGCCGCTGCGGGCGATGAGGGTGAGGTCGTACGCGGAGGAGACCTGGTGCGGCTCGTCGTAGCCGTCCGGGGACTTCACGACGGTGTCCAGGGCCTGGAGCTCGTCCGCGCGCGCCTGCATGTCCCGGACGGTCTGCTCCTTGCCGTTGTTCATCGCGGTCAGGACGTGCACGGCGTCGTTGCCCGAGCGCAGGAAGACGCCCAGCCACAGGTCGTGGACGCTGTAGGTCTGCTTCTCCTTGATGCCGACCAGGCTGGACCCGGCGCCGACGCCGGCCAGGTCCTCGGGCTTGACGGTGTAGTTCTGCGTCCGGGGGAACTTCGGCAGCAGGGTGTCCGCGAACAGCATCTTCAGCGTGGAGGCCGGGGCGAGCTTCCAGTGCGCGTTGTGCGCGGCGAGGACCTGGCCGCTCTCCGCGTCCGCGACGATCCAGGAGCGCGCGCTGAGCTCCTTGGGCAGCACCGGGGCGCCCGGGCCGAGCCGCACCTGGGTGCCGGGGAGGCTGAGCAGCCTGCCGCCGACGGACGACATGCCGGAGGGCGGCTTGGGCTGCTTGTCCTTGCCGTCCGCATGGGCGGGGGACACGGCGAGGAGGGGGAGCAGCGCGGCGGCGGTGACCGTCAATGCGGTCTTCGCGGTCTTTTTCGAAGCGGACACGGTCGAGAACGTACATCGCCGGAACCTGCCGCCGAACCCCGCGGGGCGGTTCGTCCCCGCTCGTCCACCCGTCCGCAGGCTCCCGTGCGGGCCCGTCGCCTGGGCCTGTGGGGCGGATGGTGATACTGGGACCATGAAGCTCAGTCGGCCCGTCTCCTGGTTCCTGCTCGCGTTCGGGGTGTGGAGCTGGTTCATCTGGATCACTTTCATCAAGAACCTCTGGAACGACGCGAGCGGTCTCGCCTTCGACGACGCGGGCGATCCGACGGCCTACTTCTGGGTTCACCTGCTGCTGGCCATCACGTCCTTTGTTCTGGGGACGGTCGTCGGGGTGATCGGGTTGCGTGGCGTGCGCGCACTTCGGCGCGAGCGCGGATAGGGGTATGTGGGGCGTGGTCGTCTTCCTGCTGGTGCTGGTCGTGGTCCTCGCCCTTCTGGGCGGGGTCCACTGGTACGTGTGGCGGCGTCTGGTGCGCGACCTGACGGCGCCGGGCGGTGTGGCGCGCCGCATCGGCACGGCCGCTGCGTTCGTCCTGCCGCTGCTGTCGGTCGCGGCGCTCGTCTCCGGGCGGGCCGGTGCCCCCTTCGTGGTCCAGCAGATCGTCGCCTGGCCGGGCTTCCTCTGGCTCGCGCTGCTGCTGTACGTGACGCTCGCCCTGGTGGTGACGGAACCGCTGCGGCCGCTGCTGCGACGGTGGGCGGCCCGCCGTGCCCAGGCCCCCGCTCAGGGCCAGGCCCCGGCCCTGCCCGTGGCCCCGGCCCAGCCCCGGACCTCGGCCGTCGACCCGGCCCAGGCCGTGGCGCGGCCCGCCCCCGCTCCGGCCGCGGCGCCGGCAACGGCCGGGGCGCCCGAGCCCGTGGCCGCCACCGCGCCGGCCGCCGCGCCCGCGCCCGCGGGGGTGACGGACCCGGTGCCCGCGCCCGTCACGGAGCCCGCTCCGGAACCCGGGCCCGCGCCGGAATCGCGGCCGGCACCCGCCCCCGTACCCGAGGGGCCCGGTCTCTCCCGGCGTCTCTTCGTCAACCGCCTCGTCTCCGGCACGGCCGCCGCCGTCGCCGCCGGGACCGTGGGCCACGGCGCGTACGGGGTGCTGCGCGGCCCGCGGGTGAAGCGCGTCACCGTACCGCTGGCCAGGCTGCCGCGCGGCGCGCACGGTTACCGCATCGCCGTCGTCTCCGACATCCACATCGGCCCCATCCTCGGCCGCGCCCACACCCAGCGGATCGTCGACACGATCAACGCCACGCAGCCCGACCTGGTCGCCGTCGTCGGCGACCTGGTCGACGGCACGGTGGAGAACCTCGGGTCCGCCGCCGAACCGCTCGCCCGGCTGCGGGCACGGGACGGGGCGTTCTTCGTGACGGGCAACCACGAGTACTTCTCCGGCGCCGACGCCTGGGTCGACCACGTCCGCGAGCTCGGCCTACGGCCGCTGCGCAACGCGCGCGTGGAGATCGGCGCGGGCTTCGACCTCGCCGGCGTCGACGACGTGGCGGGCGAGAGCGTGGGGCAGGGCCCCGACTTCGCGAAGGCCCTCGGGGACCGCGACCGGGCCCGCACCGCCGTGCTGCTCGCGCACCAGCCGGTCGTCATCGACGACGCCGTCCGGCACGGCGTCGACCTCCAGCTCTCCGGGCACACCCACGGCGGCCAGCTCTGGCCCGGCAACTTCCTCGCCGAGCTCGCCAATCCGACGGTGGCGGGCCTGGAACGCTACGGCGACACCCAGCTGTACGTGTCGCGCGGCGCGGGTGCGTGGGGGCCGCCGGTCCGGGTCGGCGCGCCGTCCGACATCACCGTGGTGGAGCTGGCGTCGACGTCGGCGTGACGGAGCGCTTGGTGACTGATACGTACCGTTCGGTCACCCGAAACCCCTTATCCCTGGACATATGCGTGCGGTGTGAAGGTTTACCCTTCCACCAGTGAAGGCCGTGTGGTTGGGTGGCGCCATCGCGGGCGGCGCGAGCCGGTCGCGACTGGGGTGGGGTACGCGACAAAGGAAGCACGTCTCATGCGGTCGACGGTCCGTCTGCGCGTTCTGGTCACTTGTGGGGTCGTCCTCGCCGCCGGGATCGGCGGCTGGCAGCTGCTGCCCTCCGACGACGTGCGGACCGACCCGATCACCGTCGGCACCACGGACGAGGTGACCTCGCTCGATCCGGCCGGTGCCTACGACGCCGGTTCCTGGGCGATGTACAGCAACGTCTACCAGTCGCTCCTGACCTTCAAGCCCGGCTTCACGACCCCGGTGCCCGACGCCGCCGAGAGCTGCAGGTTCGTCGGCACGCGGCTGACCACGTACCAGTGCACGCTCCGCGACGACCTCACCTTCGCGAACGGCCGCGAGATCACCGGTGAGGACGTCCGACACTCCTTCGAACGGATGCTGGCGATCAAGGCGGACGTCGGTCCGCAGCCGCTGTTCCCGACCCTGAAGAAGGTCGTGGCCGACGGGCGGAAGGTCACCTTCCAGCTCAGCGGCCGGGACGCCACCTTCCCCTTGAAGCTCGCCACCGGCGCCGGCTCCATCGTCGACCGCACCGCCTACCCGGCCGGGGCGCTGCGCGGCGGCGACGCGGTCGACGGCTCGGGGCCGTACGTGCTCAAGGACTACCGGCCGGGCGTCAGTGCCCGCCTGGAGCCCAATCCCCGCTACCGGGGCGCCCTCGGCAAGGCCGGGCGGACGGTCGTCGTGAAGTACTTCAAGGAGTCCGGGCAGCTCGCCGACGCCTGGAAGAACAAGCAGGTGGAGGTGACGCACCGGCAGATGCCGCCGGACTTCATCAAAGCGCTGGAGGAGGGTCCGCAGCAGGGCACCCGGATCACCGAGGCCGAGAGTGCCGAGACCCGCAACCTCAACTTCAACGTGCGGCCCGGCTCGGCGATGGCGAAGAAGGCGGTCCGGCAGGCCGTCGCGGCCCTGGTCGACCGCCCGGCCATCACCACCGGTCCGTACAAGGGCACCGTCGAGCCGCTGTACTCCCTCATCCCGCGGGGCTTCCTCGGCCACAGCACGGCCTTCTACGACCGCTATCCGGAGCCCAGCGCCGCCGTCGCGAAGAAGCTGCTGGGGGACGCCGACGTCGACACCCCGGTGAAGTTCACCCTCGGCCACCGCGAGGACGCCGCCTACGCGGCCGAGGCGGCCGAGCTGAAGAGGCAGCTGGAGGAGACCGGGCTGTTCGAGGTCGAGGTCCGGTCCGTCGAGTGGCAGTCCTTCCAGAAGAAGTACGCGGCGGGCGAGTTCGACGCGTACACGGTGGGCTGGGTCCCCGACTTCCCGGACTCCGACAGCTTCACCGCCCCGCTCGTCGGCAAGGACAACACCCTGCACAACGGCTTTTCGAGCCCCGTGATCGACGCGCTGATCACCGCGACGCAGCAGTACGGTGACCGGGCCCGGGCGACCGCCGACTTCAAGGCCGTCCAGGCCGAGGTCGCCAAGGAGGTGCCGCTGGTGCCGCTGTGGCAGAAGAAGGACTACGTGCTGTCGACGGAGGCGGTGGCCGGTTCGCAGTACCTGTCGGACGGTACGGGCATCTGGCGCCTGTGGGAGCTCAGCTGGATCTGAGGCCGGTCGGACTCCGCCATCCCGGCCGGGCCGGGAGGCCCGGCCTCGCCCCCGCGGCCGTACGTCACGCCTTGCGGTTGCCGCGCTTCGGCTTGCCGGAGGCCGCCATCCCGGCCGCCGTCGGCATGAAGTCGGACAGGACGTCGTGGACGTCGGTGACCAGCGGGCGCAGGATGCGGAAGCGGGAGAGCGAGATGGCCCGGGCGGTGACCGGGGCCAGCCGTTCCACCAGGCGGCGGCTGTTGGCGGCGCCCTCGGAGCGGTCGTAGACCCAGAACAGCACCAGGCCCATCTGCTGGAGCCACAGCAACCGCGGCAGCGGCTCGGCGAGTTCGGGGTCGACCTTCACCGAGGCGCCGCGGATGACCTGCCGGTGGACCTCGATCGCGGCCTCGCGCGGGCCCTCCGACTCGGGGGAGAAGGGGCTGAGCGGGCTGTCCGGGTCGGCGGCGTTCTTGAAGAACTGGGCGGCGAACTCGTGGTACGGCTCGGCGATGTCGAGCCAGGCGAGGAGCACCCCGCGGATGCGGGCGGTCAGGTCCTTCTCGCCGCTCTCCAGGATGGGCCGGACCGCCGCCTGGTGCTCCTCGGCGATCCGGTCGTAGAAGCCCTGGACGAGGTGCTCCTTGGAGGAGAAGTAGTAGTACGCGTTGCCGACGGAGACCCCGGCCTCCTGCGCGATGGCCCGCATGGTCGTCTTGTCGTAGCCGCGCTCTTTGAACAGCCGGAGCGCGGTCTCCAGGATGAGCGCGCGGGTCTGCTCGCTCTTGGGAGCCTTGGCGGGCCGGTCCTGCTTCTCTTCCATCGCGTTCTCCACGGGTCCTGAGCCTAGCCGGAGGCGCCGGGTCTCCCGCACCGCCCGTCTCCGCAGGCTCCGCTCCCGCCCGCCCCGTCCCCGGCCGCCCCGTCTCCGGCCGCCCCGTCCCCGGTGTCGGTCTTGAGGAGTTCGCGCCACTTGGCGGCGGCGAGGACGGTGGCGCGGGCGAAGGGCTGTCCGGCCGGGGTGGCCAGCCAGTGGGCCCTGGGCCGGTGTTCGGCCAGCGCCCACAGGCAGACGATCCAGGCGGCGGTGGAGCGGTAGACCTGGCCGCCGTCCCCGATCACGGTGATCTCCCGCAGGGTGGAGTCGTGGTCGAGGGCCGGGAAGCGCCGCCGCGCCTCCTGGGAGCCGGCCGGGACGAGGTGCAGCGGTACGAGCTGGGGCTGGCGCAGCAGCCAGTGCCGCAGGTGGACGCAGAGCGGGCAGTCGGCGTCGTAAAGGACGGTCAGGTGCCGTACCGGCGCGTTCCGGTTCATCGGGTGCCCGGCCGGGGTGTCAGGCGCCGGTGGCCGGGGTCGCCCAGGGGCCGGGGCCCTGGGGGCCGGGCCTGCCGGGGGCGGTCCAGCCCTGCGGCGGAACCGGCGGGACGTGGGTGCGCTCCATGACGCTCCGGCGGCGGATCTTGTTGAGGACGTAGACGTTGGCGAGGTGCATCACGCCGAGGACGAGCAGCACGACGCCGAGCTTGACCGAGAGGGCCTCGAAGAGCCGGCGGGCGTCCGTGACGGCCTCGTCCTGGCTCAGATAGAGGGCGACGAAGCCGAAGTTGACGAGGTAGAAGCCGACGACGAGCAGATGGTTCACGGCGTCGGCGAGCTTCTCGTCGCCGCGCAGCACGTCGGCGAGGAAGACCTTGCCGTTGCGGCTGAGGGTGCGGGCGACCCAGACGGTGAGCCCGACGCTGATGAGCAGATAGACGACGTACGCGACGACAGTGAGGTCCATGCCCTCACGCTCCCTTGAACGCGTTCAAAGCTGACGATCATGACTGTAGACCCCTCTTTGAACATGTTCAAGCGCGGGTGGAAAAGGAGAGCGGGCCGGAGGGGCGGCCTCTAGAGTCACGGCCATGACACTTGCTCACGACGTGGCCGGCGACGGCCCCTCGACCGTCCTGCTGCTCCACTCCGGCGTGTGCGACCGGCGTATGTGGGACGGGCAGTTCCACGCCCTCGCCCGGGCCGGGCACCGCGTGGTCCGCTGCGACCTCCGCGGCTTCGGCGACACCCCCGTCGACGGCCCCCACGTCCACGCCGACGACGTCGCCGCCCTGCTCGACGACCTCGGCGCCGAACGGGTCGCGCTCGTGGGCTCCTCCTTCGGCGGCGGGGTCGCCCTCGAGTTCGCCGTCCGCCACCCCGGACGGGCCGGCGCCCTCGCGCTGCTCTGTGCCGACGCCCCGGTGGACCTGGAACCGGGCGAGAGGCTCCGGGCCTTCGGCAGGCGCGAGGACGAACTGCTCGAGGCCGGTGACCTGGACGCCGCCGTCGAGCTCAACGTGGACCTCTGGCTCGGGCCCGAGGCGGACGCCGGGGCCCGGGAGCTCGTCCGGCGGATGCAGCGCCGCGCCTTCGAACTCCAGCTCGCCGCCCCCGAGGAGTTCGCGCCCCGCCCGGCCGGGGTCACCGAGGCCGACCTCACCAGGATCGACGTCCCGGTCCTCGCCGTCTCCGCGGACCACGACGTCCCCGTCTTCCGGGAGGTCGCGACCTGGCTCGCCGGCCGCCTCCCGCACGCCCGCCACCTGCCCCTCGACTGGGCCGGTCACCTGCCCGCCCTGGAACGCCCCGAGGAGACCGCGCGCCTGCTCACCGGCTTCCTCGGCTCCGTCCCCGCCCTCAGCCGGCCCTGACGCCCCGCACCCCGGGCACGAACGCCACCGGCGGACAACGGCCCGCCACCGCCACCCCGCGGCCGCCACTGCCACGCCCGCGGCCGTCAGCGCCACGCCCGCGGCCGTCAGCGCCACGCCCGGCCCTCACCGCCACGCCCGCGGCCGTCACCGCCACCCCGCGGCGGTCAGCGCCACGCCCGGCCGTCACCGCCACCCTCGCGGCCGTCAGCGCCACCCCCGCGGCCGCCACCGCCACGCCCGGCCCCCACGCCGATCCGGCTCGCTGTGGGCGACGCCCGTCGCCGCGTCGGCCCGTTGCGGCGCCTGGGCCGCGACCGTGCCCGTGACCAGCGGGGCGACGGTTGGGGACGCGAACGCGCCGGCCGCGCCGCCGATCACCCCGACGGTGGCGATCACCGCCTGACGGTGCGGCGCGGCCCGTGCGTCGTACGATCGCCCCATGGCCCCCACCGGCGAACCCCGCGCGACCCCGCACGACTGGACCGACGAGCACGTCGCCCGCTGGAAGCCCGTCCTGCCCGGTCTCGACCCGGTCGTCGAGGGCGCGGTCACCCGCATGAAGAAGCTGTCCGTCCACCTCCGCCGGGTGCGCGAGCAGTCCCTCGTCGACTTCGACCTGGAGCGTCACGAGTTCGACACCCTCCACAAGCTCGCCGGGCGCGGCGGCAGCGCCGCCCCCTCCGAACTCGCCCAGGACCTCGACCTTCCCCCCGCCTCCGTCACCGGCCGTCTCGACGCCCTGGAGAAGCGCGGCCTCGTCCGCCGCGCCCCGTCCACCACCGACCGCCGCCGCGTCGTCGTCGAACTGACCGACTCCGGGCGCGCGACCTGGCTCGGCGCGATGGACGTCCTCGGTCACGAGGAGGAACGCCTCCTCGGCGTCCTGACCCCCGAGGAACGCCGCATCCTCAACGACCTGCTCCGCCGCGTCATGCTCGCCGCGGAACAGGACCCGGCCTCGACGGGGCCCTGAGCCTCACATGCTCAGCGAGCGCGCGTAGTTCAGCTGCCCCATCACCCAGTGGATCGTGTCCGGGCCGGTCGCCGGGATCATCGTCGCGTGGTGGCGGCCGCCGCTGGTCACCGTGACCTGGATGAAGCCGGTCGTCCGCTTCTCCTTCATCAACAGGAACAGCAGACCCAGCAGGCAGAAGAGGAAGAACACGATCGCGAGCACGATCGCCACCGTCGGCATCTTCTCCTCGGTCCGCGACATGTCCATCGCGTTCCACACCGCGCCCTTGAGCGGCATGGGCCCGGCCGGCGTCATGATCTGGTCGCCCATCACCGTGATGTCCCCGAGGCTCAGCAGCGGCGCACCGGCGCCGGCCGGGACCGGCGCGTGCTGCGGGGGCACCGGGACACCGGCCGCCAGGGTCGGCTGGTAGGCGGGCGGCGGGGGCGTCTGCGGATAGCCGTAGCCCGGCGTACCGGCCTGCTGGCCCGGGCCCCACTCGTAGGCCCCGGAGTCCTCCGACTTGTAAGGGTTCGGCTCGCTCATCAGTCCCCGTCTCCCCGCACACGTCCGTGCGGACACGAAAAAGCCCGCTTCTGCACGACGCAGCGTACAGAAGCGGGCTTCCCCGTCGTGACCAGGTGTCAGAAGCGGCGGGTGATCAGCGCGCGCTTCACTTCCTGGATCGCCTTGGTGACCTCGATGCCACGCGGGCAGGCGTCCGTGCAGTTGAACGTCGTGCGGCAGCGCCACACGCCGTCCTTGTCGTTCAGGATCTCCAGGCGCTGCTCGCCCGCCTCGTCACGGCTGTCGAAGATGAAGCGGTGCGCGTTGACGATCGCGGCCGGGCCGAAGTACTGGCCGTCGTTCCAGAAGACCGGGCAGGACGACGTGCACGCGGCGCACAGGATGCACTTGGTGGTGTCGTCGAAGCGCTCGCGGTCCTCGGCGGACTGCAGGCGCTCGCGGGTCGGCTCGTTGCCCTTGGTGACCAGGAACGGCATGACGTCCCGGTACGCCTGGAAGAACGGCTCCATGTCGACCACGAGGTCCTTCATCACCGTCAGGCCCTTGATGGCCTCGATGGTGATCGGCTTCTCGGGGTTGATGTCCTTGATCAGCGTCTTGCAGGCGAGCCTGTTCTTGCCGTTGATCCGCATCGCGTCCGAGCCGCAGATGCCGTGCGCGCAGGAGCGGCGGAAGGTGAGCGTGCCGTCCAGGTCCCACTTGATCTTGTGGAGACCGTCGAGCACGCGCTCCTTCGGGTCGATCTCGATCTGGAAGTCCTCCCAGACCGCCGCGTCCGACACCTCGGGGTTGAAGCGGCGGATGCGGAAGGTGACCGTGATGTAGGGGGACGCGGCGGAGTCCTTCTCCACCTTGTCCAGTACGGGGGTAGCCATCAGTACTTACGCTCCATCGGCTGGTAGCGGGTCTGGACGACCGGCTTGTAGTCGAGACGGACGGTCTCGGAGCCGTCCTCGCCGACCTCGCGGTACGCCATGGTGTGGCGCATGAAGTTGACGTCGTCGCGGTTCGGGTAGTCCTCGCGGTAGTGACCGCCGCGGGACTCCTTGCGCGCCAGGGCCGAGACGGCCATGACCTCGGCCAGGTCGAGCAGGTTGCCCAGCTCGATGGCCTCCAGGAGATCGGTGTTGAAGCGCTTGCCCTTGTCCTGGATGGACACGTTCTTGTAGCGCTCGCGCAGCTCGGCGATCTTCTCGACGGCCGTCTTGATGGTCTGCTCCGTACGGAACACCATCACGTTGGCGTCCATCGTCTCCTGGAGCTCACGGCGCAGGTCGGCGACCCGCTCGTTGCCGGTGGACTCGCGGAGCCGCTCGATCTGCTCCTGGACGAAGGAGGCGGGGTTCTCCGGCAGCTCGACGTAGTCGGCCTTCGCCGAGTACTCCGCCGCCGCGATGCCCGACCGCTTGCCGAACACGTTGATGTCGAGCAGCGAGTTGGTGCCGAGGCGGTTGGCGCCGTGCACGGAGACACAGGCGACCTCGCCGGCCGCGTACAGACCCGGGACGACGGTGGTGTTGTCCGCGAGGACCTCACCCATCACGTTGGTCGGGATGCCGCCCATGGCGTAGTGCGCGGTGGGCTGGATCGGGATCGGGTCCGTGTACGGCTCGATGCCGAGGTACGTACGGGCGAACTCGGTGATGTCCGGGAGCTTGGCGTCCAGCTGCTCCGGCGGGAGGTGCGTCAGGTCCAGGTAGACGTGGTCGCCCTCGGGACCGCAGCCGCGGCCCTCGCGGATCTCCGTGTAGATGGAGCGGGAGACGACGTCACGGGACGCGAGGTCCTTCATGACCGGCGCGTACTTCTCCATGAAGCGCTCGCCGTCCTTGTTGCGCAGGATGCCGCCCTCGCCGCGGGCGCCCTCCGTGAGCAGGATGCCCATGCGCCAGATGCCCGTCGGGTGGAACTGGAAGAACTCCATGTCCTCCAGCGGGATGCCACGACGGTAGCAGGCGGCCTGGCCGTCACCGGTCAGGGTGTGGGCGTTGGACGTCACCTTGAAGAACTTGCCGGTGCCGCCGGACGCGTAGATCACGGCCTTCGCCTGGAAGACGTGGATCTCGCCGGTGGCCAGCTCGTAGGCGACCACGCCGGCCGACTTCTTGATGCCGTCGACCTCGGTGATCAGCTGGTCCAGGACGTAGAACTCGTTGAAGAACTCCACGCCCTCCTTGACGCAGTTCTGGTACAGCGTCTGGAGGATCATGTGACCGGTGCGGTCCGCGGCGTAGCAGGACCGGCGGACCGGGGCCTCGCCGTGGTTGCGCGAGTGACCGCCGAAGCGGCGCTGGTCGATGGTGCCGCCCGGGGTCCGGTTGAACGGCAGGCCCATCTTCTCCAGGTCGAGGACGGCGTCGATGGCCTCCTTCGCCAGGATCTCGGCGGCGTCCTGGTCGACCAGGTAGTCACCGCCCTTGACCGTGTCGAAGGTGTGCCACTCCCAGTTGTCCTCCTCCACGTTCGCCAGCGCGGCGGCCATGCCGCCCTGCGCGGCGCCCGTGTGGGAGCGGGTGGGGTAGAGCTTCGTCAGGACCGCGGTGCGGCTGCGCTTCGTCGCCTCGATGGCGGCGCGCATGCCGGCGCCGCCGGCGCCGACGATGACGGTGTCGTACTTGTGGATCTTCATGACGTGGATTACCTCAGCCCCGTGCCTAGCGGATGTTCGGGTCGAAGGTGAAGATCACCAGCGTGCCCAGAAGGATGGTGAACACCGTGGCGGTGTACAGCAGGCCCTTGAGCCACAGGCGCGTGTTGGCGCGCTCCGCGTAGTCGTTGATGACCGTGCGGAGGCCGTTGGCGCCGTGCAGCATCGCCAGCCACAGCATCAGCAGGTCCCAGACCTGCCAGAACGGGGACGCCCAGCGGCCGGCCACGAAGGCGAAGCCGATCTTGGAGACGCCGCCGTCCAGGAAGAGCTGGATCAGCAGGTGGCCGAGGACCAGGACGACCAGGACGACACCGGACAGGCGCATGAAGAGCCACGCGGCCATCTCGAAGTTGCCGCGGGTCGCCCGGGGGGTCTTGCCGGTGCGCTTGCGGGGGGCCTCGATGTACGGGGCCGGGTTGTCCACGTCGTAGTGGGCGCCGCCCTCGACGGGACCGATCGCGGTGGAGGTGTCAGCGGACATGAGTGGCGTCAGCTCCCGAACAGTTCACGTGCGGCGTGGCCGAGGACGGGGTAGATCGAGCCCGCCATCAGCACGACCCAGATGCCCACGACGGTCCAGAGCATCTGCTTCTGGTAGCGCGGGCCCTTGGACCAGAAGTCCACGGCGATGACACGGAGACCGTTCAGCGCGTGGAAGAGGATGGCGGCGACGAGGCCGTACTCCAGCAGAGCGACGATCGGCGTCTTGTAGGTCGCGACCACCTCGTCGTACGCCTCGGGGGAGACACGGACGAGAGCGGTGTCCAGCACGTGTACGAACAGGAAGAAGAAGATGAGGACGCCGGTGACTCGGTGAGCCACCCAGGACCACATTCCTTCCCGGCCGCGGTACAGCGTTCCAGCCGGCACGGAAAAACCCTCCGGGAGCGGGGATCAGGGCCGGCCGGCTTCTCTGTCGGTCAGGCCCGGCCGGGTACGGTCCACCGGCCCCGGTCATCGTAGCGACGAGTTGTCGGTTCGCTCGCGCGGGGTCCATAGGTGTGATCAAACAGGCACGGACGGGCTATCGTTCGGCCCCGAATCGCCGCATTCCGGACGAACTCACCACGCGGCGATCGAACGCGTGAGCCGCGTCCGGGCGAGCCGGCGCAGTTCGTCGGCGGCGACGACCCGTTCCTCGTCCCTTTCGTTGCCGAGACGTGACCGGATCCCGGCCAGGACCTGGTCGAGCCGCTCGCCGGCCGGCACTCCGTCCAGGCTGATCACGAACGCGTGTCCGAAGCCGGCCTCGTACGCGGCGAGGGCCGCCCGCAGCGCCGTCCGGGCGGCCGGCGGCGCGTCCGGGTGCGGCAGCGCGGAGGTCTCGCGGGACAGCGCCTCGTCGAGATCGGCCCCCGACAGGTCGTAACCGGCCTCGTCGGCGGCGGCGAGCAGCGCGTCCAGGGTCGGGTACGGCCGGTGCGCGGCCACCCGTTCGGCCCAGCGGCGGCTGCCGCAGCAGTCGAGCAGCAGGTTCTCGGCGACGGAGGCCGGGGCCGCGTTGAACCGCACGAGCCCCGAGAGGACGCCGAGGTGCCGGGCGGCACTCTGCCGGGCAGGTATGACGGGGCGGGCCGGGGTCCGGCAGGAGGCGGCGTGGGTGTCGCTGGTCAGCGGGGACTCCGGAGGCGAAGGGCGCGAGCCGGACGGAAGCGGGAGGGGGGCGAGCGGCCGAGGGAGCGGCGACAACCGATGGGGTGGATGTGACGCCACGCTATCGGCGGGACGGGGGAAGTGTCCGACGGATGCGCGAATTTCACCTGGACGAGTGGGTTTCGCCGAAGGGGTGGACGGAAGCGCCGGAAAACCCCGGGATGCCGTGCTTCACCCGATGAGAGAGGATTCCGAGTGATGCGGTACTCCATACGAGGGCCCCGCCGGGGCCCCGCACTGATGGCGACCGCGGTGGCACTGGTCACCGTGGCGGCCTGCTCCAACGGTTCTCCGTCCGCCCCGCCGGCCGTCCCCCCGCCCACGGGAAGCTCTCCTTCCGGGCCGGTCACCAGCACGGCGGCTCCGCCCCCGAGCCCGACACCGACGCCCACGCCGAGCCCGACGAAGAGCTACCCGCTCTCGGCCGCGCCCCAGGTCGTCCCGGCCGTCCGTGACCACACGGCGGCCCGCGGTCCCGGCTGGAAGCCGGGACCGGGCACCGGAGTCGTCGTCGCCGCCAAGGACGAGCGGGCCCTCGCCGACGAGGCCCGGCTGGTCGCCGGAGAGCTGGGCGTCCCCTACCGGGGCACCGCGGCCGCCCGGCCCGGCGACGTGAGCCTCGCCCTCGGCGGGCAGGGCGCCCCCGAGTCGTACCGCCTCGCCGTCCAGGGCGGCGGCGTCCGCATCACCGGACCCGACCAGGCCGGCGTCTTCTACGGCACCCGGACGCTCAAGCAGTCCGTCAGGTCGACCGGCGCCGTGCCCGAGGGAGTCGTCACCGACGCCCCCGCGAAGCCCCAGCGCGGACTGATGGTGGACATCGCCCGCAAGCACTTCACCGCCGGCTGGATCGAGGCCCGGCTGCGCGAGATGGCCGACCTCAAGCTCAACCAGCTCGGCCTGCACTTCTCCGACGACCAGGGCTTCCGCATCGCCTCCGACAGCCACCCCGAGGTCGTCTCGGCCCAGCACCTCACCAAGGCCGAGGTCCGGCGGATCGTCGCCCTCGCGGCGAGCCTGCACATCACGGTCGTCCCCGAGATCGACTCGCCCGGACACCTCGGCGCCGTCATCGCCGCCCACCCCGACCTCCAGCTCGTCAGCGCCACGGGCCGCACCCCGCGCGGCGCCGTCGACATCTCCAAGCCCGCCGCGGCGAAGATCGTCGACGAGCTGCTGCGCGAGTACGCCGGTCTCTTCCCCGGCGGCCACTGGCACCTGGGCGCCGACGAGTACGTGGCCCTGATGTCCCGGAACCCCGAGGCGACCTACCCCCAGCTCGCGCGCGCCGCGACCGCCGAGTACGGCGCCTCCGGCCGGGTCCAGGACCTGGCGACCGGCTGGCTCAACGACCGCGCGGCCGTGGTCCGGCCGACCGGCAAGGCACTGCGGGCCTGGAACGACGGCTTCTTCACCGGCGGCGTGGTCAGCGCCGACCGGGACATCCAGGTCGCCTACTGGACCGGCAAGGAGATCGGAGCGCGGACCCCGGCCTCGTACCTGAGCGCCGGCCGCAAGCTGATCAACTACAACGACGAGTACCTCTACTACGTCCTCGGCCAGCCCAACCAGTTCACGTACCCGACCGGCCGCCGCATCTACCAGGAGTGGACCCCGCTGGTCGTGCGCGGCACGGCTCCCGTCCCCGCCCGCTACGACCCGCAGATCCTCGGCGGCATGTTCGCCGTCTGGTGCGACCTCGCGGGCGCCCAGACCCAGGCGCAGGTGGCGGACGGCATCCGGATGCCGCTGACGGCGACGGCCCAGAAACTGTGGGACGCCCGCAAGCCGACGCTGAGCTGGGCGGAATTCCGCTCCCTGGCGGGGCGCGTGCGCTGAGCGGGGCGGGTGGGGCCCAGCGGGCGCGCCCGCGCCTCCCGGGCCGGGCCGGCTTGTCGGGTCCGATGGACACGCGCACGGCGGACGGCGTACGGTCCCGGCCTCGGCGGCCGTGCGGGCGCCCGGCGCTCCTGGGGTGGGGACGCCGTTGTTCCGTGGGGGGTCCACATCGCCATGAGTTCCGTCGTGCTCCGCAACCCGAACGGACTGTCGTACGCCGTCGTCACGCTGCTCGCGGGCAACATCGCCTTCGACGCCCTGCTCGCCCTGATCGACGTGCGGGGTCTGCTCGCCGACGACCCCTTTTCCTTCGACGCCGCCGTGTTCGGCCCCGTCGACCTGAACGTCGCCTACGGCATGGCGTTCACGCTGTTCACGGCGACCGGGATCGTCTTCATCGTCTGGTTCCACCGGCTGCGGCGGAACGCCGGCGTGTGGGCCCCCGACGTGCCGAGCCGCGGCCCCGGCTGGGCCGTCGGCGGCTGGTTCGTCCCCATCGCGAACCTCTGGATCCCGCGGGGGATCGCCGCCGAGATCTGGCGGGCGAGCCGCCCGAACCCGCACGGGGCCGACGGGGCCCGTGAGCTGACGCTCCTGAACGGCTGGTGGACCGTCTGGGTCACCGGCACGGTCGTGGACCGGATCGCCACGGCGCTCTTCGGCGACGCGGACACCGTTTCGGCCTGGACCACGGCGACCTGGTGGTCCCTCGCCGGCTATCTGCTGAACATCGCCGCCGCCGTCCTCGCGATCCTCGTCGTCCGCCGCCTGACCTCTATGCAGCACGCGAAGGCCACTGGCATGATTCCGGCCGCGCAGTGACGAAAAAGCGCCGAACGGCGCAGTAGTGGAAGTACTGCGTCCGCATCGCTGGCGAGGAGGCGTCCATGACGTCCGTGACGAGCACGAGCCTGCAGGAACTGATCGAACGCGCCGACGCCCGTGGCCTCGCCGCCGCCGGACTCGCCTGTCTGGACCGGTGCCTGCCCCTGCTCGCGCCGGAGCGCGCCGAGGTGCTGCGGCCGGTGTGGGCCGCGGTGGCGCGCGGAGACGGCGCGACGTGGGCCGAGGCGGTCGCCAAGGCACGGGTCGAGCTGGAGGGCGCGGGCGGCGCGGACGCGGACGCCGGCGGAGTCGTCACCATGGTGCGCGCGATGCTGGACGGCGTGCCCGGGGAGTGGGCCGAGGAGCCGCTGCGGGACTGGACCGGGCGCTGCTCCGCGGTCGCGCTCGCCGTGCACCGCCTCTACGACGCGACCGAGGCCGGTCCGCTCCACGCGGGCGAACTCCGCCGCCAGCAGGCCGTCCTGGAGGCGGCCGCGCACGGCCCGACCGGCCTGCGCCGGGCCCGCGAGCTGTCCATCGAGGGCGGCCGCGTCCTGCGAGCCGTCGTCTCCCGCCGCGCGCGGACCGCCTGAGGCACGATGACCCCATGGTCCGACGGGGGAGGGCGGCCGTGGCCGCCGTGACGACGGCGGTGCTCGGCGGCTGCGGCACCGCCGCGGGCGAGAAGCCGGTCGCGCCGCAGGTGCGCACCGAGGAGCGCCCGATCGAGCGGCGTTTCCCGGAGTTCGGGGACATCGAGAGCACTCGCTGGTCCGCGCGGCCGCTGGGGGACCAGGACTCCCGTGTCCCGGGTCCGACGGACGTTCGCCTGGAGGGCCGGGCGACGCTGTCCGCGCGGGACGTGCGGCGGCTGCTCGACGCGTACCGCTGGACGCCGGCGGACGGACCCTGGCTCACGAGCGAGGGGTTCACGGCCGCGGTCACGGAGGGCCGGTACGCGGCCGACCTCCGGCTGGACCCGACGGCGCGGGTCGTGCGGTTCGACGCCGTGAACCCGGTGGTGAAGGAGTAGCGGGGGCGGGTCCGGTGTCCGGCCCCGCCCCCGGCCCGCTCAGGCTCCCGGCTCGCTCAGGCCCCCGGCTCGGTTTCCGTCGCCGGCTCGTCGATGTGCATCGAGGCGATCGCCTCCGCGATCTCCCGCTCCGCCCGTGCCTTGTCCAGGCCGAGCCCCGTGAGCGGCCCCTTGCCGTCCTCGAACTCGAGCAGGGCGAGCAGGATGTGCTCGGTGCCCACCCAGGCGTGGCCGAGGCGCAGGGCCTCGCGGAAGGTGAGCTCCAGGACCTTCTTGGCGTCCGCGTCGTACGGGACGAGCGCGGGCACCTCCTCGGCGGCCGGCGGCAGCGTCGGGGTGACCGCCTCGCGGAGGCGGTCGGGGGTGACGCCCTGGTTGGTGATCCACGCCAGCGCGAGCCCCTGGGGTTCGGCGAGCAGGCCGAGCGCCAGGTGGGCCGGGACCGTCTTGTCGTTGCGGGCGGCGGTGGCCTCGTTCTGCGCTGCCATCACGACGTTGCGGGCCCGGGGGGTGAACCGGCTGAAGCCGGCACCGGGGTCCGCCTTCGCGGCGTCGGCCCCCTTGTCGTCCTTGGGGACGAAACGCTTCTGGGCGGCCTGCCGGGTGACGCCCATGCTCTTGCCGATGTCGGTCCAGGAGGCGCCGGCCCGTCGCGCCTGGTCTACGAAGTGGCCGATGAGGTGGTCGGCGACCTCGCCGAGGTGGTCCGCCGCGATGACCGCGCCGGACAGCTGGTCGAGGGCGTCCGTGTGGGACTTCTTGATCGCTTCGATCAGGTCGTCGAGACGCACGGGACTGGTCGTGCCGAGTGGTGTCGTCATAAGCGCAACCCTAGGTTGACACCCAGGGGGTGTCAACCTAGGGTTGACAGTGTGCGGGCAAAAGAAAAGGGCGCCCTCACTGGACGCCCCAAGGACCCGAACAGGAAGACGACCGGGGCCGCCACCCCCCACAGGAGAGGCCCCGGTCGTCGTCCGCGGAGCCGCGGACGGCCCCGTACTCCTAACAGCGCCGCGCATGCGTTTTCTGTCACACCCCCTCGCGCCGCGCGAAAGTTCGAGTTGTACAAAGAACCGGACCCGCGTGGACGCGGCGCCCGAAAAGGACGTAGCGTTCTGTTGCGCCCTGGGCGGCGTGGCGGTGACGACCAGCCGCGATGAGCGCGACGACGAACAGGTGTGGGGAGTGCTGGGGGACGAGGCGGAGCTGACGGCCGCAGTGCTCGCCGCGCAGAACGGTGACGACGACGCCTTCCGCACCGTGTACCGCGCGGTGCATCCGCGGCTCCTCGGCTACATACGCACCCTCGTCGGCGAGGCCGACGCCGAGGACGTCGCCTCCGAGAGCTGGCTGCAGATCGCGCGCGACCTCGACCGCTTCAGCGGCGACGCCGACCGCTTCCGCGGCTGGGCCGCCCGCATCGCCCGCAACCGCGCCCTCGACCACATCCGCATGCGCGGCCGCCGCCCCGCCGTCGGCGGCGACGAGACGGAGCTCACCGACAAGCCCGCCGAGTCCGACACCGCCGGCGAGGCCCTGGAGGCCCTGGCCACCGGCCGCACCATGCACCTCATCGCCCAGCTTCCGCAGGACCAGGCCGAGGCCGTCGTCCTGCGGGTCGTCGTCGGCCTGGACGCCAAGAGCGCCGCCGACACCCTCGGCAAACGCCCCGGAGCGGTTCGTACCGCCGCCCACCGGGGCCTCAAGAAGCTCGCCGAACTCCTCGGTGCGGCCGGTCACGGCGGTGACCTCCCGCAAGGCCCCGAGGGCGGCCCCGACGGCGATTCCCCGCTCGACGGCGTACCTCCGCAGCGCGGTCGCCGGGCGGGGGCCGCGACGCCTGGCGGTGTGACGCAATCGCGCGCGCGGACGCAGAAGGACATGTGATGGCCGACGAGCGGTACCAGTGGCTCGACCAGGAGGCCGCGGAGCGGCTGCTGCGCGGCGAGCCGGTCGACCCCGTCGACGACGCCTCCCGCGCGCAGGCCGAGCTCCTCGCGCGCGCCCTCGACACGGCACGTACGCCCTCGGCCGCCGCCACTGCCGGCGAACTCCCCGGCGAGGAAGCCGCCCTCGCCGCCTTCCGCAAGGCCACCGCCGAGCGCGCCGCCGCGGCCGGACCCGCCGGGACGTCCGCCCCGGCCGACCTCGGCGCCGTCCGCATCGCCCCCGTCCCCACCGGCCGGCGCTGGGGACGCTCCCTGCGCTACGGACTCGCCGCCGCGCTCGCCGCCGTCACCGTCGGCGGAGTCGCCGTCGCGGCCGGAACGGGCATGCTGCCCCTGACCTCCGAGCCCGCTTCCGGGCACTCGGTCAGGGCCGTCGACACCACCGGGCCCACCGCGTCCGGCTCGCCGGGCGACGGCACCGGCACCGGCACCGGCACGAACGCCCCCGGCGTCCCCGCGGACCCCGACCGGACGACCGGCACCCCCGGACCCACCGGCGGCCCCTCCAGCGCCACGCCCGGAGCCGGCGACACGGCCGGCGCCACCGCCGAGCCGGACCGGACCACCGCCGGCCCGGACGGTGACGGCGCGAGCCGGGACAAGCGGATCGTCGAGGCGTGCAAGGAGTACCGCGCCGGCCGGCTCACCGACAGCGGCCGGCAGCGGCTCGCGGGTTCGCTCAGGAGCGGCGAGACCGTGAAGCGGTACTGCGAGCGGGTGCTGGCCGGCGCGCCCTCCTCCGGTGCGGCCCAGCCCTCGGCGGGACGCACCACCGGCGGCAGCGGCGGCAGCGGCGGCTCCGGCAGTGGCTCCGGCGGCGGCGGTCCGGAGTCGGGCAACGCCGACGGCGACGACAAGGACGACCGAGGCGACGGCGACCGCAAGGGCGGTGGCAGCGGCGGCGCCCGGGGTTCCGACGGCGGCGCCGGCGACCGCGGACCCGTCTCCGGCGGGCCCGGCGCGCACGGCAAGGACCGCCCCCGTTCATAGCGCGGCAAGAGCGCCGCAAGACGGGTGTGACACTTTTCGACCCGCCGACGCAGTACTGAGTGAGCCGACTGGTCATCGGCGAGCGCACGGAGCCGGGGTTCCCCCCGTACCTTCGGCTCGGCGCATCGGCGCGGGTGGGACACGTTCCCCCGGTCCCACCCGCGCCCCTTCTCCTCCTCGCGCGCCTTCCTCGCGCATCCGCGGCGCACGCCGGTCACCGGCGCGGCCGGATCACCAGTGCACGACGACCTTGTCGCCCACCTTCACCTGGTCGAACAGCACCGCGAGCTTCGCCTTGTCCCGTACGTTCACGCAGCCGTGCGAGGCCCCGTTGTAGCCGCGGGCGGCGAAGTCCGACGAGTAGTGGACCGCCTGGCCGCGGCTGAAGAACATCGCGTACGGCATCGGCGTGTGGTAGATCGTCGAGGTCCAGTCCCGGGCCTTCCACTCGACCTTGAACTCGCCCTCGCGGGTCGGGGTGTTCTCCGAACCGAAGCGCACGTCGAAGGACGAGACGACCTTGCCGTCGATCATCCAGGCGAGCGTCCGGCTCTCCTTGCTGATGCACATCACCCGGCCGGTCGTGCAGCGCGGGTCGGGCGTGTCCAGCTTGTGGGTGGTCGACGGCCGCAGCTCGTCGGCGGTCGGCTCGCGCGTCGCGGCCACCAGCCGCTTCCAGGTGACCTCGTCGACCGAGCCGGTCCGCGGCAGCTCCCGCTTCTTCTGGAAGGTCTTCACCGCGCCCCCGGTCATCGTCCCGTAGAAGCCGGTGGGCGCCCGGTCGAAGTGCCCGAGCTGCCGCAGCCGGGCCTGGAGCTCGCGCACCTGGGCGCTCTCGTCGCCGTCGTCCATCAGGATCCTGGCCGCGGGTGCGGGCGTTCCGCCGGAGCCCGAGGCGGAGGACGACGGTGCCGGCGACGAGGGCTTGTCGTCGGTGCCCGGGGCGGTCCGCGAGGGCGCCGGGGCCGGTGCGGTGGACGCCGTCGCCGGCGTGGAGGGCGGCGTGGTGCCCGTGCCGCCGGAGGCCGCGGCCCCGGGCACGCAGCCCGCGGCCAGGGTGACGGCCGCGACGGCCAGGACGGCTCTGTGCAGGACGGCTCTGCGCAGGACGGACGAACGCTTCATCGGTGCCCCCCGGGAAATGACGTGTGTACGGAGGGATGGTTCCCGTGCCCGCGCGGTTGCGCACGTGACCGAAAAGAGACGGGCATGCTGTGAGGAAGGTCCCAGCGTGCTGCTCTCCACCCGGCCGCACGCCCGCCGCTACAGTCCGCAACGAGGGCGGGTACCGCTCAGTAGCGGGTCTTGATCAGCAAGCAGTGAGCAGCAGGTCTATCGGGAGGCACAACACATGGCGCGCGAGTCGGAGTCGGGGCTGCCCATCGAGCCGGTCTACGGACCGGACGCCCTGGAGGGATGGGACCCGGCCGAGAAGCTGGGCGAGCCGGGGGCGTATCCCTTCACGCGCGGTGTGTACCCGTCGATGTACACCGGCCGGCCGTGGACGATGCGCCAGTACGCCGGTTTCGGCACCGCGGTGGAGTCCAACGCCCGCTACAAGCAGCTGATCGAGAACGGCACGATGGGTCTGTCGGTCGCCTTCGACCTGCCGACGCAGATGGGCCACGACTCGGACGCCCCGATCGCGCACGGCGAGGTCGGCAAGGTCGGCGTGGCGATCGACTCGATCGACGACATGCGCGTGCTGTTCGACGGGATCCCGCTGGACAAGGTGTCCACGTCGATGACGATCAACGCCCCCGCCTCCCTGCTGCTCCTGCTGTACCAGCTCGTCGGCGAGGAGCAGGGCGTCCCGGCGGACAAGCTGACGGGCACGATCCAGAACGACGTGCTGAAGGAGTACATCGCCCGCGGCACGTACATCTTCCCGCCCAAGCCGTCCCTGCGGCTGATCGCGGACATCTTCAAGTACTGCAAGGCCGAGATCCCCAAGTGGAACACGATCTCGATCTCCGGCTACCACATGGCCGAGGCGGGTGCCTCGCCGGCGCAGGAGATCGCGTTCACGCTGGCCGACGGCATCGAGTACGTCCGCACCGCGGTCGCGGCCGGCATGGACGTGGACGACTTCGCGCCCCGACTCTCCTTCTTCTTCGTGGCGCGCACGACGATCCTGGAGGAGGTCGCGAAGTTCCGTGCGGCCCGCCGGATCTGGGCGCGGGTGATGAAGGAGGAGTTCGGCGCGAAGAACCCCAAGTCGCTGATGCTCCGCTTCCACACCCAGACGGCCGGCGTGCAGCTGACCGCCCAGCAGCCCGAGGTCAACCTGGTCCGGGTCGCCGTGCAGGGCCTCGCGGCCGTCCTCGGCGGTACGCAGTCGCTGCACACCAACTCCTTCGACGAGGCCATCGCCCTGCCGACGGACAAGTCGGCGCGCCTGGCGCTGCGCACCCAGCAGGTCCTCGCCTACGAGACCGACGTCACCGCCACCGTCGACCCCTTCGCGGGCAGTTACGTGGTGGAGAAGATGACGGACGACGTCGAGGCGGCCGCCCTGGAGCTGATGGCGAAGGTGGAGGAGCTGGGCGGCGCGGTCAACGCGATCGAGCGCGGCTTCCAGAAGAACGAGATCGAGCGCTCCGCGTACCGGATCGCGCAGGAGACCGACTCCGGGGAGCGGGTCGTCGTCGGCGTCAACCGCTACACGATCGACGTCGAGGAGCCCTACGAGCCGCTGCGGGTCGACCCGGCGATCGAGGCCCAGCAGGCCGAGCGCCTCGCCAAGCTGCGCGCCGAGCGCGACCAGGCGGCCGTGGACGCGGCCCTCGCGGAGCTGAAGAAGGCGGCCGAGGGCACGGACAACGTGCTCTACCCGATGAAGGACGCGCTCAAGGCGCGCGCCACCGTCGGCGAGGTCTGCAACGCGCTGCGGGAGGTCTGGGGCACGTACGTCCCCACCGACGCCTTCTGATTCCCCTCCCGCGGGGCCGGCCGCCGGCGGGTCTTCCGTGATGCGAAACACCCGGGCGGAGTGTCGTACCCACGTGCGACACTCCGCTCCATGCTGGGTGTCACCGATCTGCCGACCTATCTCGCCGGGCTCGTCCTCATCATCCTCCTGCCCGGGCCGAACTCGCTGTACGTGCTGTCCGTCGCCGCCCGCAAGGGCACCCGGACCGGATACCAGGCCGCCGCCGGCGTCTTCACCGGCGACGCGGTCCTGATGACGCTGGCCGCCCTCGGCGCCGCCTCGCTGCTCCAGACCACGCCCCTGCTCTTCATGATCGTGAAGTACGCGGGCGCCGGCTATCTGGCCTGGATGGCGTACGGGATGCTGCGGGCCGCGTGGGCGATGTGGCGCACGCGCCACGAGACCGTCGAGGACGCGTCCGCCGAGGCCCCGGCCGGCCCGTCGGAGCACCCCTACCGGCGTGCCCTGATCATCAGCCTGTTCAACCCCAAGGCGATCCTCTTCCTGATCTCCTTCTTCGTGCAGTTCGTGGACCCGTCGTACGCCTATCCGGCGCTGTCCTTCCTGGTCCTGGGCACCCTGCTCCAGCTGGGCAGCTTCCTCTACCTCACGACGCTGATCTTCGGCGGCACCCGCCTCGCCGCCGCCTTCCGGCGCCGCAGGCGGCTGTCCGCCGGGGCCACCACGGCCGCCGGAGCCCTCTTCCTCGGCTTCGCCGCGAAGCTCTCGCTCGCGGGTCCTTGACCCTGACACGGTGTGAGGCCGTTCCGTAGGGGGCGTCATGTTCGTCATCGGAGACTTCGCCCGGCACGGGCGGGTGTCGGTCCGGATGCTGCGCCACTACGACGCCATCGGACTGCTGCGCCCGGCCCATGTCGACCCGCACAGCGGCTACCGCTTCTACGAGGCGGCCCAGCTCGCCCGGCTCAACCGTGTCATCGCGCTCAAGGAGCTCGGCTTCACCCTCGAACAGGTGCGGTCGATCCTCGACGAGGAGGTGGGCGCGGAGGAGCTGCGCGGGATGCTGCGGCTGCGGCAGGCCGAGCTGGAGACGGCCCTCGCCCAGGCGCGGGCGCGGCTCGCCCAGGTCGGTGCGCGGCTCCGAGCCATCGAGAGCGAGGGACGCATGTCCGCACAGGACGTCGTCGTCAAGAAGGTTCCCGCCGTCCGCATCGCCGAGCTCAGCGGCGTCGCCGCGAGCTTCGGCCCGCAGGACATCGGCCCGGTCATCGGCCCGCTGTACGAGGAGCTGTGCGGCCGCCTGGAGGCCGCCGGCGTCACCGGGTTCGGCCCGGGGATCGCGTACTACGAGGACGCGGGCAGGGGGGACGGCTCGGTCCTCGTGCACGCCGGGATGACCGTGCCCGAGGGCACGGTGGCCGAGGGCGTCGAGGTGCGCGTGCTGCCGGGGCTGGAAGAGGCGGCGACCGTCGTCCACCGGGGCTCCATGGACGAGATCCTGCCGACCGCCCAGACGCTGGCGAGCTGGATCGACACCCACGGGTACGTGTCGGCCGGGTACGCCCGCGAGCTGTATCTGGAGTGCCCCGACGACACCAGCCGCTGGGTGACCGAGCTCCAGGAGCCGGTCACCCGCGCGTAGCCGCCGGCCCGGTGCTCACCGGCCGCCCAGCGCCTGCCGCTTCAGCCTCAGGGCGCGGCGGGCCAGGCGGCGCAGGCCCGGGTGGCGGGGGACCGGAAGGCCGCCGGGCAGGCCCAGGGAGGTGAGCCGGCGGCGGGTGAAGTGGTGCCGGGTGGCCGCCGCGAGCGGCCCGGACAGGTGCCGTACGGCCGCCTCCCGCAGGTCGGGCCTGATCCTCGGCTGCATCGCGAAGCCGACCGCGGCGACCAAGCCGGTGAGCTCCGGCAGCCCCAGTGGCTCTCGGCCCGGCCGCTCCAGGTCGGGGACGAGCGCGTCGGCGAGCAGCACGGGCACCCGGTTGCTGTTCTGGTACGGCGAGAGCCGGGCGAGCAGCGGCCGGGTGCCGACCCGGGCGGTCTCGATCCCGTAGAACGCGCTCGCGGTGAACAGGGCGGTGGAGAAGCAGCCGACCACCAGGGCGGGCCGCAGCTCGCGGTAGAGCACCTCGGCGAGCACCGGCCGGTCGAGCACGGTCAGTTCGGCGCCGAGCGCCTGCGCTTCGCGCACCAGGGCCCGCGACCAGGCGTCGGGGGCCGTGGGGTGCGGCTTGAAGACCAGGCGGCGGTGGCCGCGGGCGACCGCGCCGCGGACCATCCGCAGGTGCAGTTCGCCCTCCTCGGCGGGGGTGAGCAGGGACAGTGCCGCCAGGTACTGGCCGAGCAGCAGCGCGGGGCCCTCCTCGGCCGCGACGGGCCCCGACAGTTCCTCGACGACCTTGGTGAACGCCTCGGCCGGCACCGCCTCCGGGACCGCCCCGAACTCGGCAAGGAGCAGCGGGGTGAGGCCCGGCACCAGGTCCAGGTGGAGCAGCCGGCGCACCCGCTCGCCGACCAGCGGGTCGATCTTGTTGCGGGTCGGGCCGTAGCTCATCAGCCCGTCCGCGTAGACGTCGATCGACGCGTCCGGGAAGAGCTGGGCGATGGTCAGCGCGGGCGCCACCTGGAGGGACTCCACGACGAGTTCGATCCGGTCGGTGCCGAGCCCCCACAGCCGCCGCAGATGCCGCTGGAGCAGGGGCAGGTCGTCCGGCCGGGGCGTCCAGCCGCCCGGGTGCAGGGGCTCGATCGTCCCGTTCCAGTCGAGGACGCCGTCGAACCGGCCGCGCAGCCGCTCGAAGCCGGGCATCGCGTCCAGCGGGGTGGTCGTCTCGGGCACCGCCGCGTTGGTGGACACCAGCAGCAGGCGCCGCCCGGCGGGCCGGAAGCAGCCGCTGTCCAGGGTGGCGGCCAGGGTGGCGGCCCCGTACAGGGTGGAGGCGTAGAAGATCTGCGTGGTGCCGGTTCCGGTGGTGCTCATGCGGCGTTCGTCTCCCGAGGGGCCGGTGCGGGGGCGGGGCGGCGGCGCTTCAGCCGGCGCAGCGGTCCCGCCCGTTCCTCGCCCATCGCCGTCAGCGCCCCGGCGAGGACGTCCTGCGGCATGCGCCGCAGCGCGCCCGCACTCATCGCGCGCAATTTCCGTCCGACCTCGGGTTCGAATTTCGCCATGTTTCCGATGTGGTGGGAAATCACCGCGCAATAGGTCCGGACGGCCTTCGGGAGAAGCCGTTCCGCGTCCGGATCATTCTTCGTCTCGTCGATCACCTGGTCGAAAGCGCGAATGAAATCGAGCTGCCGGACATCGCCGATCTGCGTGAGCGAGGTGGCGACGCCGCGGCGGTAGAAGACTCCCAGGTCACCGGTGACCGCGAAGGACTCCGCCTCCCGGTGCAGCCGCCAGATCCACGGCCGGTCCTCCGCCGTCCGCAGTCCCGGCGGGAAGTGCAGCAGCCCCCGGTCGAGCAGCCGCCGGTGGTACATCCCGGCCCAGGCGTACGGGTAGTCCACCGAGGTCGTCCGGTCGGCCGGCAGGATCGCGTCCCTCGGCCGCAGCAGTTCCCCGCGCCGCCCCACCGGCGCCCTGCGCACCGACCTGTTCCGGCCGGTCACGCGCACGTGGTCGGTGCGCAGGAAGTCGCAGCCCAGCTCGTCCATGTGCGCGACCAGGCCCGCGTAGAAGCCGGGGGACAGCCAGTCGTCGCCGTCGAGGAAGGCCAGATAGGTGCCGCGGGCCGCGTCGAGACCGGTGTTGCGGGCGGTCGCGAGGCCCTCGTTGCGCGTGTGCCGGAGCAGCCGCGCCCCCGGGAGCTCGCGCACCGCCCGTTCCAGGAGCTCCGCGGTCCCGTCCGTCGAACAGTCGTCGACCAGCAGGAACTCGAAGTCCGCACGGGCGTTCGCGCGCAGGCTTCTGAGGGCGTCGGGGGCGTATGTCTGCACGTTGTAGAACGGCACGACGACGGAGAGCTTGACCACGCACCCGACGCTAGGCGCCGCCCCGGCATTCGTCCTGACCGGAAAGGGGATGCCCGGTGAACACAAAGCGGCGGGCCCCTTAACCACCTCGTATGCGAATCCCTTTCTGTCCGTTTCCCGCAATGCGTCATGGCGCTGTTAACCATTTGTTGTGGCCCAGTTGGGCCGCCAATCCCCTGGCCCTCCTAGCGTCCTCGACGTGCCATCACGCAACCAACGAGCGGCGCGCGTCGCCGTGCTCGCCGACTCCGACACCCGGTGGAAATGGGGCGTGCTCACCGCACGCAGAATCGCACCCGACAGCACGGTCCCCACCGGATTCGTCCTGCGCGGCCGTGCCACCCCCACCGCCCGCCAGCTCGCCGAGACCGGGGTGTCCGACACCGCCCCGCGCGAGGTCACGGGGACGGAGTTCCTGCGTGAGGTGCGCGACGCGGCCGGCCGCGGCGAGGGCTACGACGTGATCGTGCTCGCCCTGGTCGGCGGCACCGTCCGCGCCCTGCTCCAGGGCCTCGCCGAACTCGCCCTGGAACGCCGCCCGGTGCTCGTGACCGGCTATGTCGGCGTCGTCTACGAGAAGCTCGCCGACGGGCTCCTGCTGCGCCACGGCGCCGACGTCGTGCTCGCCAACTCCCGCCACGACGCCGAGCGGTTCCGCGCCGTCTACGAGGGCGTCGGCGCCGACCCGGCCGCCGTCGTCGAGGCCGCCCTGCCCTTCCTGGGCGGCGCCCCGTACATGTCCGAAACCGGCCGTGACACCCTCGTCTTCGCCGCCCAGCCCTCCGTGCCCGTGACGCGGGCCGAACGCGCCCACGTGCTGCGCCGGCTGGCCGGACACGCCCGGCTCCACCCGGGCCGCGAGGTGCTCCTGAAACTCCGCTCCAAGCCGGGCGAACACACCACGCACCTGGAGGAGTTCCCGTACCAGAAGCTGGTGCGCGACCTGCCGGTGCCGCCCAACTTCCGCCTGGTGTACGGGCACATGGGCGAGGTCCTGGACCGCACCGACCTGCTGGTCACCGTCTCCTCCACGGCCGCCCTCGAAGCCCTCCACCGGCGGATCCCCACCGCGATCCTCACCGACCTCGGGGTGCGCGAGGCGCTCGGCAACCACCACTTCATCGGCTCCGGGCTGCTCACCTCCTTCGACCGCCTCGACCGGGGCGAGGTTCCCGTACCCGACGAGCGGTGGCTGTCCCGGCAGGGCGTGGGCGTCGGCGGCCCGGGGACCGTCCCGTACGAGCGGGCCTTCGACGCGGCCCGCGAGCGGGTCGCCGCACTCCTCGCGGGCCCCGCGCTGCCGCCGATCGCCCCGTACTACACGGCCGAGACCGCCGGCGGCTACCTGCCCGGCGTCCTCGCCCGCCACCGCCTCGACGTCACCGCGCCCGAGCCCCGCGAGAGCGGGGTGCGCCGGATCGTCCGCGAGGTGGCGCGCGGCGCCTACCGCCACGGCGTGCAGCGCGTGGCCCCCGTCATCCGCCGCCTGGGAGAACTGTGATGCCGACGACCCCGCCGACCGTGCTTGCCGTGATCCCGGCCCGAGGCGGCTCCAAGGGCGTCCCCGCCAAGAACCTCGCCCCGGTGGCCGGCATCCCCCTGGTGGGCCGCGCCGTCCGGGCCTGCCTGGCCGCCCCGCGCGTCACCGACGTCGTCGTCTCCACCGACGACCCGGCCATCGCGGAGACCGCCCGGGCCTTCGGCGCGCAGGCCGTCCAGCGTCCCGCCGGCCTCTCCGGCGACACCGCCACCAGCGAGTCCGCCGTCCGACACGCCCTGGACGCCTTCGAGGCCGCCTCCGGCCGCGCCGCCGACGTGGTGCTGCTCGTGCAGTGCACCAGCCCCTTCCTCACCGCCGAGGAGGTGGACGCCACCGCCGCGCGGATCGTCTCCGGCGAGGCCGACACGGCCTTCACCGCCGCCCCCACCCACGGCTTCCTGTGGAAGGAGAACCCGGGCGGCGCCGACGGGGCCACCGGCGTCAACCACGACAAGGCGCACCGCCCGCGCCGTCAGGACCGCGAGCCCGAGTACCTGGAGACCGGCGCCGTCTACGCCATGGCCGCCGACGGCTTCCGCACCCACGGCCACCGCTTCTTCGGCCGCACCGCGCTGGTCGTCACCGACCCCGCCCGCGCCCTGGAGATCGACGACCCGCACGACCTCGCCCGCGCCCGCGCGCTCGCCCCGCTGCTCGACGCGCCGGTCACCCCCACCCTCGACGACGTCGACGCCGTCGTCCTGGACTTCGACGGCACCCAGACCGACGACCGCGTCCACATCGACGCCGACGGACGCGAGTTCGTCTCGGTGCACCGCGGCGACGGCCTCGGCATCGCCGCGCTGCGCAGGGCCGGCGTCCCCCTCCTGATCCTGTCCACCGAACAGAACCCGGTCGTCGCCGCCCGCGCCCGCAAGCTCCGCGTCCCCGTGCTCCACGGCGTGGACCGCAAGGACCTCGCCCTCAAGCAGTGGTGCGACCAGCGGGGCGTCGACCCCCAGCGCGTGCTCTACGCCGGCAACGACGTCAACGACCTGCCCTGCTTCCACCTCGTCGGCTGGCCCGTCGCGGTGGGCAGCGCCCACGACTCCGTACGGGCCGCCGCCCGCGCGGTCACCCACACCCCCGGCGGCTCCGGAGCGATCCGCGAGATCGCCGCCTGGCTCCTCGGACCCGAGCTCCACACCCCCGACGCGTAAGGAACCCCCGAACCATGAGCGACACCCGCCTCCGCACCCTCGGCAGCAAGACCGCGGGCCCGGGCCGGCCCGTCTACGTCACCGGCGAGATCGGCATCAACCACAACGGCGACCTGGACAACGCCTTCGCGCTCATCGACGCCGCCGCCGAGGCCGGCTGCGACGCCGTCAAGTTCCAGAAGCGCACGCCCGAGATCTGCACGCCGCGCGACCAGTGGGACATCGAGCGCGACACCCCCTGGGGCCGGATGACCTACATCGACTACCGCCACCGGGTGGAGTTCGGCGAGGACGAGTACCGCGCCATCGACGCGCACTGCCGCGAGCGCGGCATCGACTGGTTCGCCTCCCCGTGGGACACCGAGGCCGTCGCCTTCCTGGAGAAGTTCGACGTCCCGGCCCACAAGGTCGCCTCCGCCTCCCTCACCGACGACGAGCTGCTGCGCGAACTGCGCGCCACCGGCCGCACGGTCATCCTCTCCACCGGCATGTCGACGCCGAAGCAGATCCGGCACGCGGTCGAGGTCCTCGGCAGCGACAACATCCTGCTCTGCCACGCCACCTCCACCTACCCGGCCAAGGCCGAGGAGCTCAACCTGCGCGTGATCCAGACGCTCCAGGAGGAGTACCCCAACGTCCCGATCGGCTACTCGGGCCACGAGACCGGCCTGCAGACCACGCTGGCCGCCGTCGCGCTGGGCGCCACCTTCGTCGAGCGCCACATCACCCTCGACCGCGCCATGTGGGGCTCCGACCAGGCCGCCTCCGTCGAGCCGCAGGGCCTGCAGCGCCTGGTCCGCGACATCCGCACCATCGAGACCGCGCTCGGCGACGGCGTGAAGAAGGTCTACGAGTCGGAGCTCGGCCCGATGAAGAAGCTCCGCCGGGTCCCGGGACTCGTCGCCGCATGACCGGCCAGCTGGCGTTCGTCGAGAGCCCGGTCCAGCTCCTGAACGTCCTGGAATGGGCCCACGCCACGGCCCTGCGGGACGCCCCGTACCACCCCCCGGCGACACCCGGCCGGCCCGCCGGCCGCGACCAACCCCCGCCCGACCCGGCCGGGCGGGCCGGCTCCGGGCAGCCCCCCGCCCGCCCCGGGCCGGCCGGCGCGGGACCGGCCGGGCGGCTCCCGCTCGCCGGACTCCGGCTCACCGTCGTCGTGCTGTCGCCCACCGACCCGATGTCCCGGGGCCAGCTCCGCCGCATGGCGCAGCTCGCCAGGGACGAGGGCGTCACCGTGAAGTGGCAGGACGCCCGGGACGGCAGGGGCGCCGTGGCGCGGACGCTGCGGGAGCTGGCCGGGCCCCTGCGGGCCGCCGAGCGGGTGATCGTCGGGGATCCGTTCTCGCGCTACGTCCAGCTGCTGCTCACCCTGTTCGGCCCCCGCCGGGTCACCGTCGTCGACGACGGCACCGCCACCATGGAGTTCGCCGGGCAGCTCGCCCGCGGCGAGCGTCTGGTGCGCTGGCACCGGCGGGGCAGCCGGGGGCCGCGCGAACTGGTCCTCGCCCCGGTGACCTCGCTGGCCCGCCGCAAGCTCGCGCCCGGGCGCCGCCGCACCGTGGAGATCTTCACCTCGCTGCCGGTCGAGCCGCCGCCGGGCACCACCGTCCTGGTCAACGACTTCTCCTGGACCCGCACCCGCTTCGGCCCGCCCCGGCTCACCCGCGGCGCCGACCTCGTCGGCACCTCCCTCGTGGAGACCGGCGTCGTCGACCCCGACGAGTACCTGCGGGCCGTCGCCGTCCTGGCCCGCACCCACGGCGCCACCCGCTACTTCGCCCACCGCCGCGAGAGCACCGGGAAACTGCACCGGATCGCGGTCGAGACCGGCCTGGAGGTGGTCCGCCCCGACCTCCCGCTGGAGCTGATCGCCCGCCGCGGCCCCATCGGCCGTACGGTCGTCAGCTTCCCGTCCACGGTCGTCCACACCCTGCCGCTGGCCCTCGCCGGGACCGGCGTGAAGGTCGCCGTCTGCGCGATCGCGCCCGAGTGGCTGCGGGACAACGCCTCACCCCGCGCCCAGGGCTTCCTGGCCGGCGTCGCCGGCACCGCCACGCGTACGGAGAGGTTGGAATTCGGGTAACCATACCCACACGGGGTGTGCGTCATACCTGTGAAACAAGATTTCTATCCCCTAACGGGCTGAAGTTTTCGTGATCAAGGGCCAGTTGATCTTCCGGGGGCCGTACCCTTCAAAAGGTGAACCAGTTGAAGTCCCGTGAGCCCGGCCCCGACGCGGCGACCGCAGCGCTGCCCGGAACGCTGACCGAACCGCTGCGTGCCGAACTGATCGCGTTCCGCCGGGATCTGCACATGCACCCCGAGCTCGGCAAGCAGGAGTTCCGGACCACCGCGGCGCTCAAGACCCGACTGGAAGCGGCCGGACTGCGCCCCAGAGTGCTTCCCGGCGGCACCGGACTCATGTGTGACGTCGGCACCTGGGACCGCGCGAGGCCCATGCTGGCGATCCGCGCCGACCTCGACGCGCTGCCCATCCCCGACACCAAGACCGTCGCCTACCGCTCCACGGAGCCCGGCCGCGCCCACGCCTGCGGCCACGACGTCCACACCACCGCCGCCCTCGGCGCCGGCCTCGTCCTGGCCGAGCTCGACCGGCAGGGCCGGCTGCCCGTGGCCGTACGGCTGGTCTTCCAGCCCGCCGAGGAGGTGCTGCCCGGCGGCGCGGCCGACGCCATCGCGGCCGGCGTCCTGGACGGCGTGGGCCGGATCATCGCCGTGCACTGCGACCCCAAGGTCGACGCCGGGAAGATCGGCCTGCGTCCCGGGCCCATCACCTCCGCCTGCGACCGGCTGGAGATCACCCTCGGCGGCCCCGGCGGCCACACCGCCCGCCCGCACCTGACCACCGACCTGGTCACCGCCGCCGCCCGGATCGCCACCGACGTGCCCGCCGTGCTGGCCCGCCGGATCGACGCCCGCTCGGGCCTCTCGGTCACCTGGGGCCGCATCGCGGCCGGTCACGCGCCCAACGTCATCCCGCAGCACGCCGAGCTGTCCGGCACGGTCCGCTGCCTCGACCTGCCCGCCTGGCGCGACGCCCCCGACATGGTGCACGCGGCGATCGACGAGATCGCCACCCTGCACCGGGCCAAGTCGACCGTCGACTACGTCCGCGGCGTCCCCCCGGTCGTCAACGACCCGGTGATCACCGAGCTGCTCCGCGACGCGATGTCCGCCCGGCGCGGGCCGTACGCGATCGAGGACACCGAGCAGTCCCTCGGCGGCGAGGACTTCTCCTGGTACCTGGAGCTCGTCCCCGGCGCCATGGCCCGCCTCGGCGTCCGCACGCCCGGCGACACCCGGGTGCGCGACCTGCACGCCGGTGACTTCGACGTGGACGAGCGGGCCATCGGGGTGGCCGTGGAGATGTTCACGGCGGCCGTCCTGCTCGACGCCGCGTCCCGCTGATCCGGGGTTTCCCCCACGGGGGAAATCCGGGTGGCGAATTCCCGAGTTCAAGTACGACTTAATGCGGGGCCGGGACCGGTTCACCCCTCCGGCCCAGCCCCCGGCGTGTCGCCCGCGGGGCCGGGCCGGTCGCCCGCACCGGCGTGTATGACGGGCGGTATCGGGGCGGACGCCGCCGGTGGCCGCCTTGGCCGGTTCGCGTCGATCCGATAACGACTCATGAACGGGTCTTTAACTGACATCTACGCGCGTTACGATCGCCGCGAAACCAGCGCCGGAAGAGGCGCTTTCGGTCAGTCTTGAAGGGACCTCCTCTTGCGCCGGATCACCAGGATCACCACCGTGGGCATCGCCTCCGCGGCGCTCGCCCTGTCCGCCACCGCGTGCGGCAAGTCGTCGACGGACTCGGGTTCGGGCACGGACTCGAAGGCCGGCAAGGCCGCCATCGCCTACGACATCGGCGGCCGTGGCGACCAGTCCTTCAACGACGCCGCCTACGCGGGCCTGAAGAAGGCCGAGGACGAGCTCGGCGTCAAGGGCGCCGAGGCCGAGCCGTCGGAGGGCGAGGGCGACGCCGACAAGGTGCAGCGCCTCACCGCGCTCGCCCGCGCCGGCAACAACCCGGTCATCGGCGTCGGCTTCGCCTACGCCCCGGCGATCGAGAAGGTCGCCAAGGCCTACCCGAAGACCACCTTCGGCCTCATCGACGACACGTCGAAGACCGGCCCGAACATCGCCAACCTGGTCTTCAACGAGGAGCAGGGCTCCTACCTGGCCGGCGTCGCCGCCGCCAAGGCGTCCAAGACCGGCACGGTCGGCTTCATCGGCGGTGTCGAGGTCCCGCTGATCAAGAAGTTCGAGGCGGGCTTCGCCCAGGGCGTCAAGGACACCAACCCGAACGCCAAGGTGCTCACCCAGTACCTGACCCAGCCGCCGAACTTCGACGGCTTCGCCAAGCCGGACCTCGGCAAGGCCGCCGCCCAGGGCATGCTCGACCGCAAGGCCGACGTGATCTACGCCGCCGCCGGTCTCGCCGGCTCCGGCGCGATCGAGGCGACCGCCAAGGCCGGCAAGTGGGCCATCGGCGTCGACTCGGACCAGTACAACCAGAAGGGTCTGGCCGCCTACAAGGAGCGGATCCTCACCTCGGTCACCAAGGACGTCTCGGACTCCGTCTTCAACCTGATCAAGTCGGTCAAGGACGGCAAGCCGCAGACCGGTGAGGTCCGCTACGGCCTCGCGGCGGACGGCGTCGGCCTGGCCGACTCCAACCCGGAGTACAAGAAGATGACCGACCTGATCGCCGCTGTCGACAAGGCGAAGAAGGAGATCGTCGACGGCAAGATCACGGTCAAGACCGCGCCGTAACGGCGCCAGGTTCCTCGACCTGGACCCGCGGGCCCGGCGACGGTGGCACCCCCACCGGAACCGGGCCCCCGGCCCGTGTCGACCCCGTTTCCCCCGTTCCGGGCCCGATTCCCGTACGGGTTTTCAATTTCCGGCAGTGCTACGCGTGTAGATGTCCCAGCGGCACGATAACTTCGCCCCGCCCTGCCCTCCGCTCCCACTCCTTTCCGGCCAAGGAGAGTGCGCCATCAACGCGTCCAGCCCCCCTGCCGTAGAACTCCACGGCATCACCAAGCGCTTCCCCGGCGTCGTCGCCAACAAGGACATCGACATCACCGTCCGCAAGGGCACCGTGCACGCCCTCATCGGTGAGAACGGTGCCGGCAAGTCGACCCTGATGAAGATCCTGTACGGCATGCAGAAGCCGGACGAGGGCACCATCGCCATCGACGGCGAGCAGGTCGCCTTCTCCAGCCCGGCCGACGCCATCGCGCGCGGCATCGGCATGGTGCACCAGCACTTCATGCTCGCCGACAACCTCACCGTCCTGGAGAACGTCGTCCTCGGCGGCGAGAAGCTCTACGGCATCGGTGCCAGGGCCCGCAGGAAGATCATGGAGATCTCCGACGCGTACGGCCTCGGTGTGCGCCCCGATGCGCTGGTCGAGGACCTCGGCGTCGCCGACCGGCAGCGGGTGGAGATCCTCAAGGTCCTCTACCGCGGCGCCCGGATCCTCATCCTCGACGAGCCGACCGCGGTGCTGGTCCCGCAGGAGGTCGACGCGCTCTTCGACAACCTGCGCGAGCTCAAGTCCGAGGGCCTGACCGTCATCTTCATCTCGCACAAGCTGGGCGAGGTCCTGAAGGTCGCCGACGACATCACCGTCATCCGGCGCGGCACCACGGTCGGCACCGCCGACCCGAAGACCGCCACCACCAAGCAGCTCGCCGAGCTGATGGTCGGCACCGAGCTGCCCTCGCCGGAGACCCGCGAGTCGACGGTCACCGACGTGCCGATGCTGAAGGTCGAGGGGCTGACGCTGAGCGAGGCCGGCGCCGCGGCCGCCGCGCCGCTGACCACCGCCGCCCCGCCGGACCCGTCCGGCGCCGTCGGGCTCCTGGAGGCCGGCACGGGCCGCAAGCTGCTCGACGACATCTCGTTCACCATCCACAAGGGCGAGATCCTCGGCATCGCCGGCGTCGAGGGCAACGGCCAGACCGAGCTCATCGAGGCCCTCATGGGCCTGAGCACCCTCGACGCGGGCGTCATCACCCTCGACGGCCAGGACATCACCAAGGTCTCGGTGCGCAAGCGCCGCGAGGGCGGCGTCGGCTACATCCCCGAGGACCGCCACCGCCACGGCCTGCTCCTGGAGGCCCCGCTCTGGGAGAACCGCATCCTCGGTCACGTCACCGAGGAGCCCAACTCCAAGCGCGGCATCCTCGACCCGAAGGCCGCCCGCCAGGACACCGAGCGGATCGTGCGCGAGTACGACGTGCGCACCCCCGGCATCGACGTCACCGCGGCCTCCCTGTCCGGCGGCAACCAGCAGAAGCTGATCGTCGGCCGGGAGATGAGCCACGCCCCCAAGTTCCTGATCGCCGCCCACCCCACCCGCGGTGTGGACGTCGGCGCCCAGGCGCAGATCTGGGACGCGATCCGCGACGCCCGCCGCGAGGGCCTGGCGGTACTGCTGATCTCCGCCGACCTCGACGAGCTGATCGGCCTGTCCGACACGCTGCGGGTCATGTACCGCGGCCGGCTGGTCGCCGACGCCGACCCCGCCACCATCACGCCCGAGGAGCTGGGCTCCGCCATGACCGGCGCGGCCACCGGCCACCTCGAAGGCACCGAAGAGCAGTCCGAAGACGGTGACGCCCGATGATGAAATTCGACAAGGACAAGCTGGTCATCGGGGCCGCGGGCCCCGTGCTCGCCCTGGTCTCCTCCTTCGTGCTCACCGTGCTGGTGCTGCTCGCCACGGGCATCGACCCGATCGAGCCGATCCGGCTGATGATCGAGAACGCCGGGTTCTCCGACATCCAGGTGCTGATCGTCAACCAGACCGGCATCTACTACCTGGCGGCGCTCGCGGTGGCCATCGGCTTCCGCATGAACCTCTTCAACATCGGCGTCGACGGCCAGTACCGCCTCGCCGCGATGCTCTCCGCCGTGGTCGGTGCCGCCGTCGAGCTGCCCGGTCCGCTGCACGTCCTGCTGATCGTGCTCGTCGCGGTCCTCACCGGTGCCTTCTGGGCCGGCATCGCGGGCATCCTCAAGACCACCCGCGGTGTCTCCGAGGTCGTCTCGACGATCATGCTCAACGCCATCACGACCTCGCTGGTCGCCTGGCTGCTGCTGCCGAAGAACTTCGGCGAGCAGGTCGCCGGATCCAACAACCTCACCACCGGTGAGATCGCCGAGTCCGGCTGGTTCCCCGGCATCGACACCGGCAACGGCGTCGTCTACGGCTTCACCTTCGTCGCGCTCGCGCTCGGCGTCGTCTACTGGTTCGTCCTCAACCGCACCCGCTTCGGCTTCGACCTGCGCGCCACCGGCGCCAGCGAGTCCGCGGCCCAGGCCAGCGGCGTCGACGCCAAGAAGATGATCCTCACCTCGATGCTGATCTCGGGCGGTCTCGCCGGTCTGTCCGGCATGCCGACCCTGCTCGGCGAGACCCACACGTACAGCCTCGACTTCCCCGTCGGCGTCGGCTTCACCGCCATCGCCATCGCCCTGCTCGGCCGCAACCACCCGGTCGGCATCTTCTTCGCCGCCCTGCTCTTCGCCTTCCTGGACAAGGCGTCGTCGTCGCTCGACGTCGCCGGTTATCCGAAGGAGATCACGCAGATCATGCAGGGCATCATCGTGATCGCCGTGGTCGTCTCCTACGAGCTCGTCCGTCGTTACGGCCTCCGCCGCCAGCAGCAGAAGGTCGGCGAGCAGCTGGCCGCCGGCGGCGCCATCAAGACCGACAAGGAGGTGGCGGCATGAGCACCGGCACCGTTGCCAAGCCGAGCGCCGCGCCCAAGAAGGCGGGCGGACGCCGCAAGCTGACCTGGCCCTGGATCCTGCTGATCGTCGCGGCCGGTCTCGTGCTCTTCTCGCTGGTCCGGGTCATCTCCGGGGCCAACGACCTCACCTCCGTCGGACAGGTCTCCGGCGCGCTCCAGCTCGCCGTGCCGATCGGTCTCGCGGGCCTCGGCGGCCTGTGGGCCGAGCGTGCGGGCGTGGTCAACATCGGTCTCGAGGGCATGATGATCCTCGGCACCTGGTTCGGCGCCTGGGCCGGCTACCAGTGGGGCCCGTGGACCGGCGTCCTCGTCGGCATCCTCGGCGGCGCGCTGGGCGGTCTGCTGCACGCGGTCATCACCGTCACGTTCAACGTGAACCACATCGTCTCCGGTGTGGCGCTGAACATCCTCGCGGTCGGCTTCACCCGCTACCTGTCGAACTTCACCTTCGCCGAGGCCGAGGGCGGCTCCTCCAAGCAGTCCCCGCGCATCGACGAGATCGCCAAGATCACGATTCCGGGTGTCTCGGACTGGCTCCAGGAACTCCAGGCCAAGCACTGGTTCCTGATCTCGGACCTGGCCGGCATCCTCGGCGGCCTGGTCACCAACCTGTCGCTGCTGACCGTGGTCGCCGTCCTGCTGATCCCGGCCACCTGGTGGCTGCTGTGGCGCACGGCCTTCGGCCTGCGGCTGCGCTCCTGCGGTGAGAACCCGGTCGCGGCCGAGTCGCTGGGCGTGAACGTCTACAAGTACAAGTACATCGCCGTGACCATCTCCGGCGGTCTGGCGGGTCTCGGCGGCGCCTTCCTCGCGATCGTGGCGACCAGCATCTACCAGGAGGGCCAGACCGGCGGTCGCGGCTACATCGGTCTCGCCGCGATGATCTTCGGCAACTGGATGCCGGGCGGCATGGCGATGGGCGCCGGCCTGTTCGGCTTCACCGACAGCCTCAAGCTGCGCGGCGGCGCCGAGAACGTCCACGCGCTGCTGCTGCTCGTCGCCCTGCTGCTGGTGATCGCCGTGCTGTGGCAGCTGTACCGCAAGAAGTACGTGACGGCCGCGATCGCCGCCGTCTTCTCGGTCGGCTTCTTCCTCTGGTACGCGTTCACCGACGAGGTCCCGAGCCAGTTCGTGGACGCCGCCCCGTACGTCACCACGCTGCTCGTGCTCGCCCTGTCGGCGCAGCGGCTGCGGATGCCGAAGGCGGACGGTCTGCCCTACCGGAAGGGCCAGGGCAAGTGACGGCCCTGCCCGAGGCCGACTGGGAGCGGCTGCGTCAGACCGCCCGGGAGGCGATGTCCCGCGCGTACGCGCCCTACTCCGGCTACCCGGTCGGCGCGGCGGCACTGGTCGACGACGGGCGGGTGGTCTCCGGCTGCAACGTCGAGAACGCCTCGTTCGGCATCGGCCTGTGCGCCGAGTGCGGTCTCGTCTCGCAGCTCCAGGCCACCGGCGGTGGCCGGCTGACCCACTTCGTGTGCGTCGACGGCCGGGGCGAGTCCCTGGTGCCGTGCGGGCGGTGCCGGCAGCTCCTCTACGAGTTCGGCGGCCCCGAACTCGTCCTGGAGACGCCCGCCGGGTTCGTCACCCTGGCGGACATGCTCCCGCAGGCGTTCGGCCCGGACCACCTGGCGAAGTAACACCTCCGAGCGGCCCTTCCGGCACGATGGGAAGGGCCGCTCCTCCTTTCCCCTTCTATGCGCGTAGAAAGAGGCACCTTCACATGGACGTCATCTCCGTCATCCGCACCAAGCGGGACAAGGGCGAGCTGAGCCCGGAGCAGATCGACTGGGTCATCGACGCCTACACCCGCGGGGAGGTCGCCGACGAGCAGATGTCCGCCCTGGCCATGGCGATCCTCCTGAACGGCATGAACCGCGACGAGATCGCCCGCTGGACCGCGGCCATGATCGCCTCCGGCGAGCGCATGGACTTCTCCTCGCTCTCCCGCCCCACCGCCGACAAGCACTCCACCGGCGGCGTCGGCGACAAGATCACCCTGCCGCTCGCCCCGCTGGTCGCCGCCTGCGGCGCGGCCGTCCCGCAGCTCTCCGGCCGCGGCCTCGGCCACACCGGCGGCACCCTCGACAAGCTGGAGTCCATCCCCGGCTGGCGCGCGCTGCTGTCCAACGAGGAGATGCTGCACGTCCTCGACACCACCGGCGCGGTCATCTGCGCGGCCGGCGACGGCCTCGCGCCCGCCGACAAGAAGCTCTACGCGCTGCGGGACGTCACCGGCACCGTCGAGGCCATCCCGCTGATCGCCTCCTCGATCATGTCGAAGAAGATCGCCGAGGGGACCGGCTCGCTGGTCCTGGACGTCAAGGTCGGCACCGGCGCCTTCATGAAGAACATCGAGGACGCCCGCGAACTCGCCTCCACCATGGTCGCGCTCGGCACCGACAGCGGCGTGAAGACGGTCGCCCTGCTCACCGACATGTCGACCCCGCTCGGCCTCACCGCCGGCAACGCCCTGGAGGTCCGCGAGTCGGTCGAGGTCCTCGCCGGCGGCGGCCCGGCGGACGTCGTGGAGCTGACGATCGCGCTGGCCCGCGAGATGCTCGACGCGGCCGGCGTCAAGGACGCCGACCCGGCCAAGGCCCTCGCGGACGGCTCCGCGATGGACGTGTGGCGCCGCATGATCGCCGCCCAGGGCGGCGACCCGGACGCCACCCTCCCGGTCGCCCGCGAGCAGCACGTCGTCACGGCGCCCTCCTCGGGCGTCCTGACCCGCCTCGACGCCTACGACATCGGCATCGCCGCCTGGCGCCTCGGTGCCGGCCGCGCCCGCAAGGAGGACCCGGTCCAGGCCGGCGCGGGCGTCGAGCTCCACGCCAAGCCGGGCGACACGGTGACCGCGGGCCAGCCGCTGCTGACCCTCCACACGGACACCCCGGAGAAGTTCGACTACGCCCTGAAGTCCCTGGAGGGCGCGTGGGACATCGCGGCGGCGGGCACGGCGTTCACGCCGAACCCGATCGTGCTCGACCGCATCGCGTGACGGGCTGATCGCCTCTGGCATGTGCCAGTGACACGTTTGGGTGAACGGGGCCGATGGACGACCGTCGGCCCCGTTCGGCATGCTGGGATCGGTGACGCACCGATAGAGGAGACCGCCATGAGCGCACTCATCGTCGACCACTCGTCCCACGGGTACGAGTGGAGCGACCTCGTCCGGATCTGGGAGGAGACGGACGCACCCGAGGGCTGCAAGGTGGAGATCATCGAGGGGATCATCACCGTGTCACCGCCGCCGTCCAACAGCCACAACATGATCGCCGCGAAGGTCCAGCGGCGGCTCTACAGCGTGATCCCGGAGGACTGGGGGATCTACCAGACTCTCGGCGCCTCGATTCCCTCGAGGGACGGCCTCTTCATCCCGGACCTGGCGGTGATGCCGGAGGCCGCGCTCAATACGCCGGGCCACTTCGTCCCCGCCGCTGATGCGGAGCTGGCCGTGGAGATCACGTCTCCGTCGAATGCCGGCACGGACCGGATCACGAAGGCTGCCGGATACGCCCAGGCCGGAGTGCCGCTCTCTCTCCTGATCGACTCCTTCGCCCCAGGCGGCCCCACCGTCACCCTCTACGGCGAGCCGAAGGGGGGCGTCTACCGCGTCCTCGGCGCTGTCCCGTTCGGCGAGAAGCTCCACCTCCCCGCCCCCTTCGACCTCACCCTCGACACCGCCGAGTTCCCCGTCAGCTGAGCCCCCGCCACTCCTCCCGCTCGTCCGGCAGCCCCAGCCCCCGCAGGGTGATCCTCCGGTTCCCGTTCGTCGCTCCCCACAGCTCCTCCCGCGCCACCATCTCCCGGGCCAGGCCCCGCTGCTGATCCGTCGGACGCTCCGGCCATCCGTCCGCGAACGCGACCTCCAGGTACGGCCCCAGGTCCGGGCAGGGCGCCAGCCGGAAGGCGTGCGGGAGGGCCGCGAGGGCCGCCTCGTACAGGCGCGAGAAGTCCGGGACCCGGGGGCACAGCACCGCGATCAGGGTCCAGCGCGGCGGCTCGCCGCCGAAGCGGGGCAGGCCCGCCAGCGCGTCGAAGTCGGTGGCCCGACGGGCCATCGCCAGCAGCTCCTCGTGCGCCGCCGGATGCTCCGCCAGCGGCGGGGTCAGCGCCGCCGCGCACCGCACCAGCGGGCTCGGGTCGTCGAGGAACGGCAGCGGATCCCCGCCGAGTTGCCCGAGGTCCATGACCAGCGAGGCCCGCTCCTCCACCGACTCGGCCGCCTCGGCCCGCCGCGCCAGACGCGGCACCAGCCCGGACGCCCGGGGCGCCGCGTCCGGGTGGACCAGGAGCTGCGCGAGCGTCGCCCACGCGCCCGCCCGGACCTCCTCGTCGCCGTCGTCCAGGAACTCCGCCACCGGCTCCACCAGCTCCGGCAGCAGGTCCCAGCAGTCCAGGGCCGCGCCCGCCAGGACCAGTTCCCCGGTCCCGTCCTCGTCGTCCCACAGGTCGACCTGCTCGTCCTCGTCGGCCGCCGCGTACGCGGCCGTCCACTCCTGCGTCGGCGCCGCCGCCACCCGCGCCCGCAGCTCCTCGGCCTCGTCCCCGAGCCGTACGGCCGAGGCCACGTCCCGGACGAAGGACAGCCCCAGGACCGGGGCCTCGGCCAGGCGCCCTGCCACGATCCTCAGCACCGGCGGCGTCGCGGGCCAGACCGAGCCCTGGTGCAGGATCGCCGACCACAGGTGGTCCCCGGCCGTCTCCAGCGGACCGGCGAGCACCTCGGCGGTGTCGGTCGCAGCCCCGTACGCGTGGAACAGCTTTGACCAGTCGCTCACGCCGCCATCACCCCGAGCAGCGCCGGCAGCCGGCGCATGTCCTCGAAGACGACCGTCCGCTCGCCCGTCAGCCGGTCCGCGGCCGTCAGTCCGCCGGTGTAGCCGAAGGCGCGCATCCCGGCCGCGCGGGCGGCCCGGACGCCGTACGCGCTGTCCTCGACCACCGCGCAGCGCTCGGGCGCGACGCCCATGGTCGCCGCCGCGTGCAGGAAGAGGTCCGGCGCGGGCTTGCCGCGGGCCACGTCATGGGCGCTGAAGATCCGGCCCTCGAAGCGGTCGAGGAGGCCCGTACGGGTCAGGTTGCGGCGGATCGAGTGGTGACTGCCGTTGGACGCCAGGCAGAAGGGGACGTCCAGCGCGTCGAGGACGTCGGTCACCCCCTCGACCACCGTGAGCTCGGCGTCCAGCGCCGCGTCGTAGAGGGGGCGGAAGGGCTCGTGCCAGTCCGGGGGCAGCGGTTCGCCGCGCCGCTCCTCGACCAGCGCCGTCCAGATCTCCTTGGGGGAGCCGACGAAGTGCTCCACCAGCTCGGCCTCCGTGAACTCGGCACCCAGCCGCGCGAACACCTCGCGGTCCACCCGGCAGTAGATCCGCTCGCTGTCCACCAGGACGCCGTCACAGTCGAAGATCACCAGCTCGACGCGATCACCAGTCATGACGCCGATGCTAGAGGGCGGGTCGGACACGAGTGCGGGGGCCGATGAGTTCCGGACCCGTCGGCGGTCTGCCCGGTGTGGACACCCCTCGCACCCTCGAACTGCGCCTCTCCGGGCGGCTGGCCCCCGACGACATCGGCCGCCTGTGCGCCCGCCTTGCGGCGGCCGAGCCCGCCGACGTCGTGTGCGCGGTCGACGGCCTCGCGCCGGCCGGTCTGGCCGCCGTCGACGCCCTCGCCCGCATCCGGCTCGCCGCCGTCCGGCACGGCCACCGGCTGCGGATCGAGGGCGCGGGACCCGAACTGCGGGCCCTGCTCGCGTTCACGGGCCTCGACGAGGTGCTCGGACTGCCCAGGGTCGACGTTGATCAGCCGTAGGCCGCGTGATCTCATGAGCGCCGATTGAACAAGGGTGCGATCTGGGGGGCTCCGTCTCGTCCGTGCGTGCCCGAGACGGACACCTTGGAGGTCCCATGACACGCCGCCTTCTGCTGCCCCTCCTCGCCGCCCTGCTGGCGGTCCTCTGGCCGCTGTGGCCCGCGCCGCCCGCCACCGCGGCGGTCATATCGGACTGCACCGTCCCCGCCTGGCAGTCCCACGGCACCGCCTCGTCGACCTGGGCGATCTCCGGCTCCCTCGTGCACGACGGCCGCGCCTTCGTCACCAGCCGCGGCCGCAAGCCCGTCGTGATCGCCGAGTACGACCTCGGCAAGAAGACGGTCGTCGCCGGCAGCGAGCGGGAGATCCCCGACGGCCCCGGCCCCGGCGCGCCCGAGGGCGCGTACGGACTCGCGGTGCACAACGGCAAGATCTACATCGGCACGTACACCGAGGCCGCGCTCTACAGCTACGACCTCGTCACCCGCGAGGTGAAGCACCTCAGGACCATCGGGGGCGAGGGCGACTTCATCTGGAGCCTTGCCGCGGCCTCGGACGGGACCCTCTACGCGGGGACCTACAACGACGGCAAGGTGTACGAGTACAAGCCCCCGACCAACGCTCTCCGCGACCTCGGCCTCCTCGCCACCGGCGAGCGCTATGTGCGGTCCCTGGACGTCGACGACACCAACGTCTACGCCGGACTGCTCGACACCAAGAAGATGGTCGCCATCAACCGGTCCACGGGCGCCGTCCGCGTCCTGGCCCAGGGCGGCACCGGGTTCACCACCGTCTCCGTCGGCCGCACCCGCGTGCGCGGCACCAGCGGCAGCACCCTGTACGACGTGAAGACCGACGGCACCGACCTCAGGACGGTCCCGATCGCCGACCCCGACGGCAACGCCGAGACGGCCGACATGGTCACCCTCGCGCCCGACTACACCATGTACCTGTCGACCCGCCCGAACGGCAACGTCTACGAGTACAAGACGGGTTACGCCAAGCCCCAGCACCTCGGCACCCCCGTGCCCCTGGACGAGACCCGCGGGCTCGCCCTGGACGGCACCACCCTTACCGGCTTCACCGGCTTCGGCAAGGTCTGGCGGATGGACCTCACCACCCGCCAGTCGTCCTTCGTCGAGCTGAAGAAGGCCGGGTTCAGCGAGGGCGCGGAGAAGCCCCAGTCCCTCCTGCGCTCCTCCGACGGCACGGTGTGGGTCGGCGGCCACTTCATCATGACCGTCCACCGTCCCGACGGCGGCAAGGACCACATCGAGATCCCCGGCGAGGCCAAGACGCTCGTGGAGCGGGGCGGGAAGATCTACTCGGCGCTCTACCCCAGCGGCCGCCTCATCATGATCGACCCGGCGGCGGCGGTGACCGACCCCGAGACGGGCGGGAAGACCTACCCGGTCGGCATCGTCGGCCAGCTCCCCAGCGCTCAGCAGCGGCCGTGGGACATGGAGTACGACGCGGCCCGCGACCGCATCCTCGTGGCGACCGCGCCGCTCGGCACCGGTCTGCAGGGTGCGCTGAACGTCTTCCGGTTCTCCGGCCCGGCCGAGGCCGCTCCGGCGTACACGCCGGACTCGTTCCCCGTCGTCACCAACGAGAGCCTGATGAGCCTCAGCATGGGCCCGGACGGCACCGTCTACGTCGGCACCGACGTGCGCGGCGGCGGCGGGGCCCCGGTGGCCTCGTGGAACACCGCCGCCAGCGTCGCCGCGTTCGACGCCGAGTACGTCGACCCGGCGACCGGGAAGAAGGGCCGGCTGCTCTGGGCCATGGACCCGTTCGCGGCGGACGGCTACGACACCCTGCAGGACGTCAAGGTCCACAACGGCGTCCTGTACGGCGTCTACAAGCGCACGCCCACGACGGCCAAGCGCTGGTTCGCCATGAACCTGGCCACCCGCCAGATCGTCCAGCAGGGCGACCTGCCCGGCTACGGCGAGATCGACGTCCACAACGACAAGGTGTTCGCCTCCACCTTCTTCAACGGCGACGTGCACCTCATCGGCCCCGGCCTCACCCAGGCCCAGCACCTCGCCACCGCCCTCGGCGACGAGTGGTACACCAACCCCCAGCTCGCGTTCGTCCCGGGCACCTGGACGGCCTACGGCCTGGTCGGCCGCGACCTCGCCACCCTGCGGCTCGACCCGTCCTGCCCCAAGGTGATCGGCCCCTTCCCCTCCTGACGCACCACCTGAGCCGAAGGGGCGGGGCCGTCACCGACGGCCCCGCCCCCGTTCCGACACCGGCGAACTACGCCTCCAGCCGCTCCGGCAGCTCGAACAGCGGGAACCAGCGCTTGGTGTCCAGGAAGAAGTCCATTCCGCCGATCTTCCCGTCGTTCAGCTGGAGCACGATCAGCGCCCACGGGGCGTAACCGCCCTCCGGGTCCGGGTGGTAGTGCGCGAAGGCCGGCTGGCCGTTCGCCACGGTCGGCACCAGCTTCGAGCCCCGGCACGCCTCGCCGACGCCCAGCATCCAGCCCACGATGTCCTCGTGGCCGCGCAGCCACAGGTCGTACGGCGGCATGGACATCGTCGCGTCCTCGTGCAGCAGCGCCGTCAGGGCCTTCATGTCGTAGCCCTCGAAGGCCGCCACATAACGCTCCAGGAGCGCCTTCTGCTCCTCGTCCAGCGGGTCGGCGGCGTCGGCGGCGGCCGGCGCCTGCTCGGAGAGCGTGGCCCGGGCCCGCTGCAGCGCGCTGTTGACCGAGGCGACGGTCGTGTCCAGCAGCTCGGCGACCTCGCTCGCCTTCCACGCGAGGACCTCGCGCAGGATCAGCACCGCCCGCTGCTTCGGCGGCAGGTGCTGGAGCGCCGCCACGAACGCGAGGCGGACCGTCTCCCGCGATACCGCGGTCTCCGCCGGGTCCGCCACCGACGGCAGCACCCGCCCGTCCGGCACCGGCTCCAGCCAGGTGATCTCCGGGCGCTCGTTGAGCCGGGCCTGCGCCACGGGCGTCGGATCCGTCAGGTCCATCGGACGGGCCCGCCGGTTGCCGGCGCTGAGCGAGTCGAGACAGACGTTCGTCGCGATCCGGTAGAGCCAGGAGCGCAGCGAGGAACGGCCCTCGAAGGACTCCAGCGAGCGCCAGGCCCGCACCATGGTGTCCTGCACCGCGTCCTCCGCCTCGAAGGCGGAGCCCAGCATCCGGTAGCAGTAGCCGGTCAGCTCCGTACGGTACTTCTCCAACTGGTCGCTCATGCGGTCCACCCCACTCGCCCCTCATCGGCGCCCGTTCGGCACCGACGAGGGGAAGCTACCGCAGCCCACCGACAGCGGGGGCGAACTCCGCGGAGGTTACGTCACGTTCCGGGCTTGCGCCCGTAGACGAACACGTCGTCGCCGTTCCGGAGCATGCCCCAGTACGCCTTGGCGTCCTTCGTCGTCATGTTGACGCAGCCGCCCGAACCCGGCGGGTTCCACATGGACTTGGTCGTCGAGTGGAAGGCCTGGCCGCCGTCGAAGAACTGCGCGTACGGCATCGACACGTGGTAGAGCGTCGACCAGTGGTTGATGTTGCGCCAGTAGACCTTCTTCAGGCCGGTACGGGTCTCCGTGCCGTCCTTGCCCGTGCGCACCGGCACCGGACCGTACTTCAGCCGCGACCCGTCCTGGATCCAGGTCAGCTGCCGGGTCAGGTCGACGCAGGCGATCCGGCCCTTGTTCGTCGGGCACTTGCCGTCCTTGTTGGGGTTGGTCCCCGCGGCCTTCTGCGCCAGCATCGTCGACATCGTGCGCCAGGTGATCGTCCCGGCGTACCCCATCGTCGGCGTGATGCCGTGCTTGCGCTGGAACGCCTGGATGGCCGTGCAGTCGGCGGCAGACTGCCTGCCGTCGACCGGCCGGCCGAGGAACTTCTCCACCTGCTTCTGGTACGGGCCGGTCGTGACGTTGCACGACGCCGCCTGCGCCGGGGCGGTGCCGAGCGCCACCGTCAGCGGTACCACGAGAGACGTGACGGCGAGCCCGATGCCCGCTCGTCTGCGTATTCCGTCCATGTCCGTCAACTCCCCCTAGAGTCCTGACCCCTTTGACGCTCGGGGGAGCCGAACAGTTGCAGTGCGCCGGGCACCGGATCTCAGCAGGCGGCCGGCTGGTGCCGACGGGCCTCGACCCGGGCGCTGTGCGAGCCGTACAGGGTGATCGACACGACGCCGAGCACCGCCACCAGACCGATCAGCACCGTCCCGGCCCAGCCGCCCGCGTGGAAGGCGATCGCGCCCGCCGTGCCGCCCGCGCTGCTGCCGAGGTAGTACGCCGACTGATAGAGCGCCGACGCCTGCGCGCGGCCCGTCCTGGCCGTACGGCTCACCGAGGAGGAGGCGACCGCATGCCCGGCGAAGAAACCGGCGGTGATCAGCACCAGACCCACCAGGACGGCGCCGAGCGCGTCGGCCAGCGAGAGCAGCAGACCGGCCGCGGTCGTGGAGACCGCGAGGTAGAGCGCGCCGCGCCGGCCCAGCCGGCCGACCAGCCCGCCGGCCGCCGCCGAGGAGACCGTGCCCACCAGGTAGACCAGGAAGACCGAGCCGACGACGCCCTGCGGCAGCGAGAACGGCGCCTCGACGAGCCGGTAGCCGATCACCGTGTACACGGCGCCGAACACCGTCATGAACAGCGCGCCGATCGCGTACAGGCGCAGCAGCAGCGGGTCCGCCAGGTGCGTGCGGACGGTCGCCGCGAGCGCCCGCGGGTTCAGCGAGCCGGGCGTGAAGTGCCGGGCCTTCGGGATGAGGAGGCGGAAGGCGAGCGCGCAGACCACGGCCAGCAGGCCGACGGCCGCCAGACCCGTCCGCCAGCCCCACAGCTGGGCGGCCCAGCCGGTGACGATGCGGCCGCTCATGCCGCCGATGGAGTTGCCCGCCACGAACAGGCCGATCGCGGCGATCAGGGCCTTCGGCCGCACCTCCTCGGCCAGGAACGCCATCGCCGAGGCCGGCACGCCGGCGAGCGCGGCGCCCTGCAGCGCGCGCAGCGCCACCAGGCTCTCCAGGTTCGGTGCCAGCGGGACGAGCAGACCGACGACGACGGCGACCGCGAGCGAGGCCGTCATCATCGAGCGCCGGCCGAAGCGCTCGGACAGCGCGCTCAGCGGCAGCACGCACAGGGCGAGCGCGCCGGTCGCGGCGGAGACCGTCCAGGAGGCGGCCGACGCGGTGGCGCCGAACTCGGCCGAGACGGCCGGGAGCAGGGCCTGGGTGGAGTAGAGGAGGGCGAAGGTGGCCACTCCGGCGGCGAACAGCGCGAGGCTCATCCGGCGGTAGCCGGGAGCGCCGGGGGCGAGCCGGGCGTCGGAGTCGGGGCCCGGGACGGGGCCGGAGTCACGGCGGGAGTCGGCGACCGCGTGGGTGGCGGCCGCCTCGGTACTGGCGGAAGGCATGCCTCGAACGTAGGCCGCCCCGTTTCATGCGTCCAATGCACGGAACTGCTGTAATCGTTCCCATGGTGCATGAGTACAGGTCACAGCATCGCCTGTCACCGAACAGTAACGAAGAAGACATGGGGCTGCTGCTCGCCCCGCGTCTCGCGTACTTCGCGGCGGTCGCCCGGCACGAGCACGTGACCCGGGCGGCGGCCGAGATGGGCGTGCCGCAGTCGACCCTGTCACGGGCCATGGTCCGGCTCGAAGAGGACCTCGGCGTCGCCCTGTTCGCCCGCCGCGGCCGCACGGTCTCGCTCACCCCGGCCGGCCGCCGCTTCCTCACCGCCGCCGAGCGGGCGCTCGCGGAGGTCGAGCGGGCCGCCGACACCGTACGGGCCGACGCCGACCCCACGGCCGGCCGGGTCGCCTTCGGCTTCCTGCACACCATGGGCTCCGAGACCGTGCCCGGCCTCATCCGCGCCTTCCGGGTCGACCACCCCCGGGTCCGCTTCACCCTGGTCCAGAACTACGGCGAGGCGATGATCGAACGGCTCCGGGCCGGCGACCTCGACCTGTGCCTGACCTCGCCGGTGCCCGACGCCCCCGACCTCGTGGCCCGCCGCCTGGACGAACAGCGGCTGCGGCTCGTCGTGCCCGACGACCACCGGCTCGCCTCCCGCAAGCGGATCCGCCTCGCCGAAGCCGCCGACGAGACCTTCGTGACCCTGGAGCCGGGCTACGGCCTGCGCCGCATCACCGACGACCTGTGCGCCCAGGCCGGGTTCAAGCCCCGCGTCGCCTTCGAGGGCGAGGAGGCCGAGACCCTGCGCGGCCTGGTCGCCGCCGGCCTCGGCGTCGCCCTCCTGCCCCCGCCGGCCGTCGCCCGCCCCGGGGTCGTCGAACTCGGCGTGACCTCCCCGCGCGCGGTCCGCGAGATCGGCGTGGCCTGGCTCGACGGCCACCCGGACACGCCGCCGGTCGCCGCCTTCAAGAAGTTCCTGCTGGGCAAGCGGGGCAGCCTGCTACCGGAGTGAGCCGAACCCCGCCGCCAGCGGCATCCGCAGCCCCAGCGGCGGCGGCGCGGCCATCGCGTCCGCGAGCGGTCGGCTCGGGGTGCGGGCGAACAGCGCGGAGAGCACGAAGTCGGCGGCGAGCGCCCGTACCTCGTCGGCGTACTGGCGCAGTCCGTGGCCGTCCGTGTGGACCTCGAAGCGGCAGGTGTCGTGGTTGGACTTCTTGGCCCGCTCGGCGAAGCGGTACGACAGCTCAGGATCGGTGCGGGCGTCGTTCGTGCCGTGGACGATCAGCACCCGCCGGCCCACCAGCTGCCGCACCGGCTCCGGTTCGGCCGCCCGGTCCTCCTCCGGCAGCCACGGCGCGAGCGCCAGGACCGCCGCGACCCCCGCGTGCCCACCGGCGCGCAGCGCCGCCCGCGCCCCCATGCCGCGCCCCGCCAGGCACACCGGTACGTCCCCGTAGCGCCGCACCGCCTCCTCGACCGCCCAGGAGGCGTCCGCCGCGAGCTGCGCGTCGGCACCGTTCCAGCCGCGCCCCCGGTAGCGCACCGCATGCGCCACCAGACCGTCCGCGCGCCCGGCCCGCACGAGCCGCCGCCCCAGCGGCAGCATCCCGGCGTACCCCCGCCGGGAGGGGCCCCGCCCGGACTCGGGCTCCCCGTCCGGCAGCAGCAGGACCACCCCGCCCGCCTCGGTCACCGGGTTCGTCGCTCCGACGGGCCGACCGAGCCGGGGCGTCCGTCCTCCGGCCGGTCCCACGAGTGCGTTGTGCGCCATGGCGGAACAGTCTCAGAAGCCGAGGTGTATGACACCCGTACGGACGGTCAACTGATGGTGAAAGTTGCCTTGTTTTCAGCCCCGCGCAAGCTCCCCGTAGCCCCGCGCTCGCCGACCGGAGGACGGCCTAGCCCCGCTCGAAGCAGTCCACGCTCCCGACGGACACAAAGCCCCGCCGCTCGTACCACCGCCGCGGCCAGTCGTCGGCGAACGCCGTCAGGAAGCGGGTGGTGCAGCCCGCCTCGGCGGCCGTCAGCAGGGCCGTGTCCAGGACCACCCCGGCATGGCCCTGCCCCAGATGCGCCTCGGCCGTCACCAGGTCCTCGATCTGCGCGATTCCCGCGACCGGGTCCATGTACAGGTCGGCCCAGGACGCCACCTCGCCCCACTCGTCGTGCGAGGCGAGGAAACGGACGTCGTCGGCGCCCCGCCGACGGGCCACCCGGCGCTCCACCAGGGCGTCGATCACGTCCTCGCCGACGTCCGGCAGGAAGCGCCGCCAGCTCTCGGCCAGCGGCCCGCGCAGGGCGGGCAGATCCACCTCGCGGGCCCCGCCGCGCTCCGGCACCGGCCCGGTGTGCAGCATCAGGTCGACCGCCGTGCGCGTGTACCCGGCCCGCGCCAGCGGACCCGCGCACGCCTCGGCCGTCGCCGCGTCGGTCACGTACACCGCCCGGTGCGGCAGATGCGCGAGCACCTCCTCCACCCGGGCGGGCAGCGCCTCGGGATCGGTGGGGCCGTCGATCAGGACGTGGTTGTCGGCCCGCGACAGGGCGTAGGTGTCGTCGAGCGCGGCGAACCCGCCCGGTATCTCCACCGTCCGCTCGGCCTGACGGCGGGCGAACGCGGAGAGGAAGCCGTGGATCCGGCGCAGTTCGGGGTCGGCCGCGCCGAGGTCGTCGGTGCCGTTCGCGACAGGGGTCATCCCGGCAGGCTAGGCGCCCCCGCCCGCCGCCCGCACCGGAGAAAACCGTCCGGCGGATCCGGCCCCGAAGGGGCGCGCTCTACGCGCGTAGGCGCTAGAGTGCCGCAATGACGAGCCAGATCCCCAGCACCCCCACCGCGGACCAGATCCGCCGCGCCCCGAAGGTCCTGCTGCACGACCACCTCGACGGCGGACTGCGCCCCGGCACGATCATCGAACTCGCCCGCGCCCAGGGCTACGACCGCCTCCCCGAGACCGAGCCGGACAAGCTCGGCATCTGGTTCCGCGAGGCCGCCGACTCCGGATCCCTGGAGCGCTACCTGGAGACCTTCGCGCACACCTGTGCCGTCATGCAGACCCGCGAGGCCCTCGTCCGCGTCGCCGCCGAGTGCGCCGTCGACCTCGCCGAGGACGGCGTCGTCTACGCCGAGGTCCGTTACGCCCCCGAGCAGCACCTGGAGGCCGGCCTCACCCTCGAAGAGGTCGTCGAGGCCGTCAACGAGGGCTTCCGCGAGGGCGAGCGCCAGGCCCGCGCGAGCGGGCACCGGATCCGGGTCGGCGCGCTGCTCACCGCCATGCGGCACGCGGCCCGCGCCCTGGAGATCGCCGAACTCGCCAACGCCTACCGCGACTCCGGCGTCGTCGGCTTCGACATCGCGGGCGCCGAGGCCGGCTTCCCGCCCACCCGCCACCTCGACGCCTTCGAGTACCTGAAGCGGGAGAACAACCACTTCACCATCCACGCGGGCGAGGCCTTCGGTCTGCCGTCGATCTGGCAGGCCCTCCAGTGGTGCGGCGCCGACCGTCTCGGCCACGGCGTGCGGATCATCGACGACATCGAGGTCGCCGAGGACGGCTCCGTGAGCCTCGGCCGGCTCGCCGCGTACGTCCGCGACAAGCGGATCCCGCTGGAGATGTGCCCCACCTCCAACCTCCAGACCGGCGCCGCCGCCTCCTACAAGGAGCACCCGATCGGTCTGCTCCGCAAGCTGCACTTCCGTACGACCGTCAACACCGACAACCGGCTGATGAGCGGCACCAGCATGAGCAAGGAATTCGAATTCCTTGTCGAGGCATTCGACTACACGCTCGACGACATGCAGTGGTTCACGGTCAATGCGATGAAATCAGCGTTCATTCCTTTCGATGAACGACTGGCGATGATCAACGAAGTCATCAAGCCCGGATATGCCGAGCTGAAGTCCGAATGGCTGTTCCAGCAGACGGCCACCACCAGCGACTCTTCCCGTCGAACGGGCTGATCGCACCCTTCGGGACGGCGATCTCGGCGGCCGGGCGCACCACGCCCGGCCGCATTTCGGTGTTTGCGGGCGGCGGCTTTCGCTGGTTAGTTTGCGTAGCCACTCTGCATTCCCCGAAACGCCCAGCTCTCGGGCCCTCCCCGACGCCCCGAGACACTCGAGATTCCCGAGGAAGATTTTCTGATGAAGCAGTCTGCCGCCAAGACGCTCGGTGTTGCCGCTCTCGGTGCCGCTTTCGCCGCTGCCGCCGCCGGAACGGCCTCCGCCGCCCCGTCGCTGCCGCTCGGCCCCGACGCCCTCGGCCTGGTGACCAGCACCCTGCCCCTCGGCGAGGACCTGACCGAGCTCCCCTCGGGCGCCGGCGAGGCCCTCGCCGGCGGCCAGGGCGCCCTCGGCACCAGCGTCGAAGAGGGCGTCGTCAAGACCCTCCCGGGCGCCGTCGAGCAGGCCCAGACCCTCCCGGGCGAGCTGCAGGAGCAGGCGCAGAACCTCCCGATCGACGGCGCCAAGAGCGGCCTGGACGCCACCCCGCTCGGTGCGGCCGGCGGCCTCCTCGGTGGCCTGCCGGTCGGCGGCCTCGGCGGACTGCCGGTGGGTGGCCTCGGCCTCTGAGCCCGTACGCGCCGAGGGCGCCCGTCCCCGCACCGGGACGGGCGCCCTCGACCTTTGGGGGGGCGGACGCGGCCGGGGCTACCAGGCCGTGCTCGGCGCCTTCTCCGCCGGCAGCAGCACCCACAGCGCCACGTAGAGCAGGAACTGAGGGCCGGGCAGCAGGCACGAGGCCAGGAAGATCACGCGCATCGTCGTGGCGGACATGCCGAAGCGCCGTGCCAGCGCCGCGCACACTCCGCCGATCACGCGTCCGTCACGAGGGCGGGTCAGTGCGGCCATGGTGGGCTCCTTCGGAGTCTCGCGGGGACCGTCTCTCCGGCCCCCGATCTGTCTCCATCCTCGCCCCGCCAGGGGGACAAAGCGTCCGTCTACGGGGCGATCCCGACCCTGGGAATCGTCGGGGTAGCCCCCTGAGAAGAACGCTCCGGCCTCCTCCTGGAGGAGGAGACGCCGCCGGCCGGCCGGCGCCCGCGCGGGCCGCGGCGCAGCCACGCCCGCCCCGCCGGTACGAGCAGCACGTGCGCCAGCGCCACCCCCGCCGTGTTCAGGAGCACCGAGTCCACGTCCACGACCTGACCGGGCACCGCCGTCTGCAACAGCTCCACCGCGAGCGACACCAGCGCCCCCGCGGCGGTCGTCCGGGCCAGCGACGCCCACGGCGAGACGGCGAGCCGCCCGTCGGCCATCGGCAGCAGCACCCCGAGCGGGGCCAGGAGCAGCAGACCGCCGCCGATCCGCCGGGCCGCCTCGACCGGGCCGAGCGCCAGGTCGAGTCTGATCCCGGCCAGCGGTGTCAGGTTGGGCGCGGTCACCCACGCCACGTCGCGCGGGCGGAGCGTCACCCAGGCGACGACCAGCAGATGCGCGAGGAGGAGGACGAACCCCGCCACGCGTACGACCTTGGCGACGCTGTCGCCGGAACCGCCGGAACCTTGACGCTGCACGCCCCCCAAGACGCGCTTCCCGGCGGAATCGGTTCCGCCGGGTCCGCGGTCTCGTTCAGGAGGCCGGCGCGGAGGCGCCCGGCGCCCCCGGGGAGGCCGCGGGAACCGACGGAACCGAAGACTCCGGACGCTCCTTCAGCTCCCGCGTACAGCTGTAGCGCCGCGGCTCGTACTTCCCCGGGCCGCCGAGCACCACCGACGTGCTGCCCGCGCCCGCCGTGCTCTCGGCGAAGGTGCACACGATCTGCGCGAGGGCCGTCGGCGGCAGGTCCTCCGGCTGCCGGCTCAGCCGCAGCGTGCCCGCCGGGTCGCCGCGATGACCCGCGCTCACCACCAGCGGGCCCTTCACCGCCGTGGCGAACCCGGCCTGCCGCTCCTCCTCCGACGGCTCGCCCTGCAACTGGGCGAGCAGCGCCGACGCCGTGCGCACCGGGTCGCCCGCCACCTTCTCCTCGGGCAGCGGCGAGCGCCGCTCCACCGCCTCCAGCTGGGCCCCGCACAGCAGGTACACCCGCAGCGGGAGTCCCTGCGCCGCGGAGGCACCCGCGTCGTCCGCCACGCTGCACGGCACCCGCGAGGGCGCGGCGCCCGCGTCCACCGGCACCGAGGTCGTACGGATGCCGCAGCCCGCGAGCAGTACGGCGCCCACCGCGCCCAGGACCACACGGCCCGTACGGCGACGTCTCAACTCTCCTCCACCTCGCCCTGGCTGCTGCGGGTCCGCAGCTCCCGCGCGATCCCCGAGCCGTCCCGGGGCAGCCGCAGCACGAACACCGCGCCGTCCACCCGGCCGTCCTCGTCCGTCGAGTTGGCGGCCGCGATCGAGCCGCCGTGGATCAGCGCGTTCTCCATCGCGATCGACAGGCCGAGCCCGCTGCCGTCCGACCGCGGCCGGGAGGCGCTCGCCTTGTAGAAGCGGTCGAAGACGTGCGGCAGGACCTCCTCGGGGATGCCGGGCCCGTGGTCGCGCACCGCGATCACCAGGTCCTCCCCGGCCTCGCCGTCCTCCCCGGCCTCGCCGTCCTCCCCGTCCTCGGCGGTCCCGGCCGAGGGCTCCGTCCGCACCGAGACCCGCACCGGCGAACCGCCGTGCTTGAGGGCGTTGCCGATCAGGTTCGCCAGGATCACGTCCAGGCGGCGCGGGTCGAGCCGCGCCACGATCCCGCGCTCCGCGTCCAGGTCGACCGCGTCCAGCCAGGCCCGCGCGTCGATGCACGCGGTGATCTGGTCGGCGATGTCCACGTCGTCCAGGACCAGACGGGCGGTGCCCGCGTCGAAGCGGGTCACCTCCATCAGGTTCTCCACCAGGTCGTTCAGCCGGCGCGTCTCGCTGACCACCAGCGCCACCGCCGGGGCGATCATCGGGTCGAGCGCGTCCTGCTCGTCCTCCAGGACCTCGGTCACGGCCGTCAGGGCGGTCAGCGGGGTGCGCAGCTCGTGCGACATGTCGGCGACGAAGCGGCGGCTCGCCTCCTCCCGCGCGCTCATGTCCGCGACCTTCTTCTGAAGCGACTCGGCCGCGCTGTTGAACGTACGGGACAGATCGGCCAGTTCGTCGTTGCCCGAGACCCGCAGTCGGGTGTCCAGCTTGCCCTCGCCGAGCTGCCGGGCCGCCTCACCGAGCCGGTGCACCGGCCTGAGCACGGTCGTCGCCGCGACCTGCGCGAGCAGCACCGAACCGATCACCGCGAGACCGGTGGCGATCCCGAGCGACCAGGCCAGCGAGTTCAGGTCCGCCTTCTCCGCGGCGAGCGACTTGAACATGTAGCCGGTCGGACCGCCGCCGTCGACCTTCGTCCCGCCGACCAGGTACGGCGTGCCGTCGCGCTGCGTCCGCTGCCAGAACAGGTGGTACGGGTAGTCGTTGGTGTCCGTCACCGGCCGCTTCGTGCCCACCGCCGTCCGCAGCGAGCGCGGCACGTCCGCCAGCGTGAACACGTCCGGGTTCGAGGCGCCGACGATCGGCTTGCCCGCGTCCCGCTCGCCGATGAGCAGCACGCTGTAGCCGGCGCTGCCGCCCGCCATCTGCTCGGCGGTGCGCCGCAGCTCCTCCTCGGTGGGGCGCAGCGGCAGCGTCGCCGCCCGGTTCTGCATCTCCTGCCGGAAGTCGTTGAGCGCGCTGTCCTGGGTGCGCTTGAGGACGGCCTCGCGGTTCAGCCAGTACGCGATGCCCGAGGCCGACACGGCCGCGGTGAGCGCGACCAGGGCGAAGACGACGACGAGGCGGAGCCGCAGACTGGTGAACCGCAGCACCGAGATGATCCCTTTGCTCACGCAGGGACGTCCAGCCGGTAGCCCACGCCCCGTACGGTGCGGATCAGGGTCGGCGACGACGGCACGTCCTCCACCTTGGCGCGCAGCCGCTGCACGCAGGCGTCCACGAGCCGCGAGTCGCCCAGGTAGTCGTGCTCCCACACCAGCCGCAGCAGCTGCTGCCGGGACAGGGCCTGGCCGGGCCTCCGGCTCAGCTCCAGGAGCAGCCGCAGCTCGGTCGGGGTGAGCTGGAGGTCCTCGCCGTTCTTCGTCACGGTCATCGCCGAACGGTCGATCACCAGGGAGCCGAAGGTCGCCGAGTCGGTGGCCTCCCGCTCGCCACGGCGCAGCACGGCGCGGATCCGGGCGTCGAGCACCCGGCCCTGCACCGGCTTCACCACGTAGTCGTCGGCGCCCGACTCCAGGCCCACCACCACGTCGATGTCGTCGCTGCGGGCCGTCAGCAGGATGATCGGCAGCTGGTCGGTGCGCCGGATGCGACGGCACACCTCGAAGCCGTCGATGCCCGGCAGCATCACGTCCAGCACGACCAGGTCGGGCCGCTGTTCCTTCAGCAGCTTCAGGCCGTCCTCGCCCGTCGCCGCGGTGGCCACTCGGTGGCCCTGGCGTGACAGCGAGAGTTCGAGGGCCGTGCGGATGGCGTCGTCGTCCTCGATCAGCAACAGGAAAGGCACGGCCTCATTCTGTCGCATGCGGCCGTCCGAGTTCGACCGTCCGGTCACGCGGCCGTCGCACCGCCCCCTGTGACACGGCTGTGACAGTCGGCGGACACCGCGATGAAGTGGCGGGGGCAGGATTTTCCTCATCAAGGACCTACGGACTCCAACCGACGGGGGGCGCGAGATGAACGCAGTGCACAGCACCACCTCGAGCGCAGTTGTCACGCGTCTCCACGACGTCACGCGGAGCACCGAGAAGTCCGGCGGTGTGAACGGGCGGGGGTGCGTTCGCGGCGTCGGGCGTCAGCGGAAGGCGCCGTACATGGCCGCCGTCCCTGACGGGGGAGCGGTGTACGGGGAGGCCACGGGGGAGCGCTCCAGCTGTTCGGAGGCCGAGTTCACGGCCTACGTGCAGGAGCGCCGGGCCTCCCTGTACGCCACCGCCTACCACCTGACCGGTGACCGTTTCGAGGCCGAGGACCTGCTCCAGAGCGCGCTGTTCTCCACGTACCGCGCCTGGGACCGGATCAGCGACAAGGCCGCGGTCGGCGGCTACCTGCGCCGCACGATGACGAACCTGCACATCAGCGCCTGGCGGCGGCGCAAGCTCAACGAGTACCCGACCGAGGAGCTGCCGGAGACGGTCGGCGAGACGGACGCGATGCGCGGCACCGAGCTGCGCGCCGTCCTGTGGCAGGCCCTCGCCCGGCTGCCCGAGCTCCAGCGCACCATGCTGGTGCTGCGCTACTACGAGGGCCGCACCGACCCGGAGATCGCGCAGATCCTCGACATCAGTGTCGGCACGGTGAAGTCGAGCATCTGGCGCTCGCTGCGGCGGCTGCGCGAGGACGAGGTGCTGAGCTTCGGCCGTGACGAGGAGGAGTCCTTCGGCGAGCTGGTGGCCTGAAGGAGAACGGGGGGATCACGGGGGATCACGGGGGACCGTACGGAAGTACGGGCAACGGGGGAAACGGCGAGGGCCGGACAGGATCGGGGGTTCCTGTCCGGCCCTCGCCACATCCGTGTGCGGGCGTACGGGGTCAGGCGCGGGCGGCCGGGACGAGGCGGCGGCCGGCGGCCGCGGCGGCCAGACGGCCCAGGGCCTCGTCCTTGGCGCACGGGTGGGCGCCCAGGGCGGTCTGCCGGGCCACGATCGACCGCTCGGCCCGCATCAGGCGCCAGCCGCGGCGCAGCAGGAACGGGACCGACTTGCGGCCCTCCTTCAGGTCGCGGAGCAGCCGGCGGCGGAAGGTCGTCGCGGGGCGGCCGCGCAGACACAGCGCGTCGGCGAGCACCCCCAGCTCGCGGCAGCGCGCGACGATGTCGGCGGCGAAGATGCCCTCCGCGACGAACAGCGGCGTCCGCTCGATGTCGAGCGTCTCGCGGTCCACGCGGGAGCTGGTGGAGATGTCGTACACGGGCACGTCGGTCCGACCCGTACGGCACAGCTCCGTGATCGCGGCGACGGCGGCGTCCGCGTCCCAGGAGAGCGGGGAGTCCCAGTCGATGTCCGAACTGCCCTCCACCAGAGGCAGGGAGGGGTCGTCGCCCTCCTTGTAGAAGTCGTCGAGGCGCAGTACCGGCAGGCCGGTGGCGGCGGCGAGGGACGACTTGCCGGAGCCGGAGGGGCCCGCGAGCAGGACGACCCGGGCGGGGATCGGTTGGGAACTCACGGGACACCAGTGTGAACCATTCCCCCGTGCAGGGGACCCCCGAGGCGGCCGGTTGGTATCGAGCATCACACCTCCACTACGCTCGGTGTCCGCTCGGTCACCCCTCTGACAAGTCCCTGGAAGGACCGCCATGGCGCGTCACGCACAAGCCCGCACTCCCCGCCGCAGCGCCCTGCTGAAGGCCGGACTGACCGTCACGGCGGCCGGCGCCGCCGTGTTCGGGGCGGGCGCCGGTGCCCAGGCGGCCGAGGGAGTGGCCGTCCCGCTGCCGCCCGACTCGCTCACCCGGGTGGACGGCACCGCGGCCCTGGACGGCGTCGGCCACGGGGTCGCGCCGCTGACCCGCCTTCAGCTGGACCCGCTGGCCAACACCGGTGTCGACCCGCTGGACAACGGCATCGGCACCCAGGTCGCCGACTTCAAGCCGGTCGGCACCGACCTGGTCACCGACCACGTCACGAAGGGCGGGGCGCTGGCCGACCTGCCGGTGGCGGGACCGCTGAGCCAGAGCCTGCTTCCGTAGCGGGCGCGGGAGGCGCCGGGGGACCGGGGGGCCCGGACCGTCGCGGCGGAACCTCCCGTACGAGCCAGGCGGCGGCGAAGGCGAGCGCGGAGAGCAGCGCGGTGCCCAGGAGCACCCCGTGCAGCCCGCTCGTCAGCGCCGCCCGGAAGGCCTCCCGTACCGGCTCGGGCAGCATCGCGACCTGGGCCGGGGTGCGGTCGGTGTCGTGGCCGGCGAGCCGGGCGGTGAAGACCGCGCCGAGCACGGCCACGCCGAGCGAGCCGCCGAGGGTGCGGACGAGCGTGAGCGTGCCGCTCGCCGCGCCCATGTCGCGCGGCTCCGCGCCGTACATCGTGATCAGCGTCGTCGACTGCGTCAGGAAGCCCATGCCCGCGCCGAGGACGACGGTGAGCGCCGAGGCGGCGACGGTCGGCGTGCCGACGTCCAGGAGCAGCAGGAGGAGGGCGCCCGCGGTCATCAGCGCGCCGCCGGTGATCGTGTGGATCCGGTAGCGGCCGGTGCGGGCGACGCTGCGCCCGGTGGCCAGTTGGACGGCCACCATGCCGAGCAGCAGCGGGAGCAGCAGCAGTCCGCTCGCCGTGGACGACTGCCCACGGACGAACTGCAGGTACTGCGGCAGGTGGTTCATCACGGCGAGCATGGCGGCGCCGACCAGCAGGCTGAGCAGCTGGGCGACGGCGAAGTCGCGGCCGCGGAAGAGCCGGGGCGGGATGACAGGTTCCTCAGCGCGCCGCTCGACCCGTACGAAAGCGGTGAGCGCGGCCACCGCGACGGCGGTGAGGGCCAGGATCCGCGGCGAGGTCCAGGCGTGGGTGGTGCCGGCCCAGGTGGCGAGCAGGGTGAGGGCCAGGATGCCGGTGGTGAGGAGCAGGGCGCCGGCCCAGTCGACCCGGGCGCGGACCCTGGTGGTGGGCGCGGTCAGGGCGAGGGAGACGAGGAGCAGGGCGGCGAGGCCCACGGGCAGGTTGACGTAGAAGGCCCAGCGCCAGTTCAGGTGGTCGGTGAGGAGGCCGCCGACGAGGGGGCCGCCGGCGAAGGCGAGCGGCAGCATGGTGCCGGTGATCGCCTGGACCCGGGGACTGTCCCCGGGGGCGATCAGGGTGCCGATCAGGGCGAACGCGCCGACCATCAGGCCGCCGGCGCCGATGCCCTGGAGCGCGCGGAAGACGATGAGCTGGTCCATGGTCTGGGCGAGTCCGGAGAGGACCGAGCCGGCGAGGAAGACGCCGACGGCGGACAGGTAGGCGCCCTTGCGGCCGTGGAGGTCGCCGAGCTTGCCCCAGAGGGGCGTGGACACGGCGGCGGTGAGCAGATAGGCGGTCACCACCCAGGACAGCCGGTCGAGGCCGCCGAGCTCGCCGGCGATGGTGGGGAGCGCGGTACCGACGATCGTGCCGTCGAGGGTGCCGAGGACGATGCCGAGCATGAGCCCGGAGATGCCGAGGTAGGGAATGCCCGAGGGCTGGGGCCGGGTCATCGTCAGGCTCCGTAGGGCTTCTTGGCGCGGGCTTCGCGCAGGGCCTCGCCCCACCAGGCGAGTTGGTCGAGCATCGCCTTGGCGGCGCTGTCGGTGGCGGGGTCGACGGCCCGGCCCTCCCCGTCGAACCGCCCCCACACGCCCTGGAGTCCGACCGTCTCGCGGATGGTGACGGCGTGCAGCTCGGCGAAGACGCCGCGCAGGTGCTCCACGGCGCGGAGGCCGCCGGAGAAGCCGCCGTAGGCGACGAAGCCGACGGGCTTGGCGTGCCACTCCTTGTTGTGCCAGTCGATCGCGTTCTTCAGGGACGCCGGGTAGCTGTGGTTGTACTCCGGGGTCACGACGACGAAGGCGTCGGCGGCGGCCAGCCGCGGGGACACGGCGTCGAGCAGCTCCCGGTCCGCCGCGTCGGCCGGTCCCCGGCCGAGCTGCGGGAAGACGGTGGGCAGCGGGGTCTCGGCGAGGTCGACCAGGTCGACGGACATGTCGGGGCGGGCCGTGGCGTGCCGGGCGAGCCAGGCGGCGACGGTCGGGCCGAGGCGCCCGTCGCGGGTCGAGCCCTGGATCACGGCGAGGCGCAGCGGAGTGCTCATGGGTCCCCCTGGGACGGAAGGGCGTGCGGGACGCGTACAGACGATGTGTACGGCGTATACCCGAGTGTGTACAACGTACACGCCACCGTGTACGGCGTCCACAAGGCATACGCTGTACGCGACACGAGGAGGCCGGAGTGCCGAAGAAGGACGAGACGGAGAGCGTCTCGCTCTGGGAGCGCCTGGAACGACCCGCGGCGGCGCCCAGAACCACGCTCACCCCACGGCGGATCGCCGAGGTCGCGGTCGGGATCGCGGACCGGGAGGGCTTCGCCGCCGTCACCATGCGCAAGATCGCCGCCGAACTGGGCGTCGCGCCCATGGCCGCCTACCGGCACGTGGACGGCAAGGACGAGCTGTGGTCGCTCATGGTCGACCAGGTGTCGGCCGAACTGGAACCGGCCGGGGCGGACGCGTCCGACGCGGGCTGGCGCGAGACGCTGCGCGCCCACGCCCGGTGCACCCGTGAGTCGATGCTGCGCCACCCCTGGCTCGCCCAGCTCCCGGCGCCGCTCTTCGCGCTCACCCCGCACCGGATGGCCGCGGCCGAACGGCAGTTGGCCGCGCTCGACGGCCTCGGGCTCGACGTCGACACGATGATGGCCGCCTTCCGCGCCGTCAGCGCCTACGTCCACGGAGCCGTCCAGGCCGAGGTCTCGCTGCGCGCCTACATGCGCGAACAGGGCTGGGAGAGCGCCGACGAGACCCGCCGGGGCCTCGCCCCGCAGATGGGCTATCTGCTCGGCACCGGGCGCTATCCCACCTACCTCCGGTACGCGCGGGGCGCGGCGCGCAAGGACGACGCCGCGTGGACCTTCGAGACCGGACTGGAATGCGTGCTGGACGGCGTCGCCGGGCTCGTCGAGCGCGGCGGAGCATGACGAAGGGCCCCCGACCGGGTCGGTCGGGGGCCCTTCGTCACGAGCGGGTGACTAGTACGAGGAGCCCGAGGCGCCCAGCGAGCCCGTCGGGTGCCAGACCGTCTTCGTCTCCAGGAACGCGGTCATGCGGTCCGTGCCCGGGGACGCGGTGAAGTCCTCGGTGCGCGGGCGCAGGACGCGCTTGAGGTTGTCCGCGGCGGCGATCTCCAGGTCACGGGCCAGGTCGGCGTCCGCTCCCGTCAGGTCGATCGCGTTGACGTCCAGGTGGGCCGCCAGGTGCGGGCCCATCTCGGCGGCCTTGCCGGACAGGATGTTGACGACACCGCCCGGCAGGTCGGAGGTGGCCAGCACCTCGCCCAGGGACAGCGCCGGCAGCGGGGCCTTCTCGGAGGCGATGACGACGGCCGTGTTGCCGGTCGCGATGACCGGGGCGACCACCGAGACCAGGCCGAGGAAGGACGACTCCTGCGGGGCGATCACGGTGACGACACCGGTCGGCTCCGGGGTGGACAGGTTGAAGTACGGGCCCGCCACCGGGTTCGCGCCGCCGACGACCTGGGCGATCTTGTCCGTCCAGCCGGCGTACCAGACCCAGCGGTCGATCGCGGCCTCGACGACCTCGGCCGCCTTGTTCTTCGACAGGCCCTCGGCGTGCGCGACCTCGTGCACGAACTGGCCCTTGCGGCCCTCCAGCATCTCCGCGACGCGGTAGAGGATCTGGCCGCGGTTGTACGCCGTGGCGCCCGACCAGCCGCCGAACGCCTTGCGGGCGGCGACGACCGCGTCACGGGCGTCCTTGCGGGAGGAGAGCGGCGCGTTCGCCAGCCACTTGCCCTTGGAGTCCGTCACCTCGTACACCCGGCCGCTCTCGGAGCGGGGGAACTTGCCCCCGACGTACAGCTTGTAGGTCTTGAAGACACTCAGTCGCGCGTCAGACATCGAGGTAGGCCTCCAGACCGTGGCGGCCACCCTCGCGGCCGAAGCCCGACTCCTTGTAGCCGCCGAAGGGCGAGGTCGGGTCGAACTTGTTGAACGTGTTGGCCCAGACGACCCCGGCGCGGAGCTTGTTCGCCACCGCCAGGATGCGGGAGCCCTTCTCCGTCCAGATGCCCGCCGACAGGCCGTACTGGCTGTTGTTGGCCTTGGCGACGGCCTCGTCGGGGGTACGGAAGGTCAGCACGGACAGGACCGGGCCGAAGATCTCGTCGCGGGCGACGGTGTGCGCCTGGGTGACGTTCGTGAAGAGCGTCGGGGCGAACCAGTAGCCCGAGGCCGGGATCTCGCACGCGGCGGTCCAGCGCTCGGCGCCCTCCGCCTCGCCCTGGTCGACCAGCTTTGTGATCCGGGCCAGCTGCTCCTCGGAGTTGATGGCGCCGATGTCGGTGTTCTTGTCGAGCGGGTCGCCGAGACGCAGGGTGCTCAGCCGGCGCTTGAGCGAGTCGAGGAGCTCGTCGTGGACCGACTCCTGCACGAGCAGGCGCGAGCCGGCGCAGCAGACCTGGCCCTGGTTGAAGAAGATGCCGGTGACGATGCCCTCGACGGCCTGGTCGATCGGCGCGTCGTCGAAGACGATGTTGGCGCCCTTGCCGCCCAGCTCCAGGGTGAGCTTCTTGTCCGTGCCGGCCACGGCCTTGGCGATGGCCCGGCCGACGGCGGTCGAGCCGGTGAAGGCGACCTTGTTCACGTCCGGGTGCTCGACGAGCGCGGCGCCGGCGTCCCCGTAACCGGGGAGGATGTTGACGACGCCCTTCGGCAGCCCGGCCTGGCGGCAGATGTCCGCGAAGAACAGGGCGGAGAGCGGGGTGGTCTCGGCGGGCTTCAGGACGACCGTGTTGCCGGTCGCGAGCGCCGGGGCGATCTTCCACGCCAGCATCAGCAGCGGGAAGTTCCACGGGATGACCTGGCCGGCCACGCCCAGCGGGCGCGGGTTCGCGCCGAAGCCGGCGTGGTCGAGCTTGTCGGCCCAGCCCGCGTAGTAGAAGAAGTGCGCGGCGACCAGCGGGAGGTCCGCATCGCGGGTCTCCTTGATCGGCTTGCCGTTGTCCAGGGTTTCGAGGACGGCCAGCTCGCGGCTGCGCTCCTGGATGATCCGGGCGATCCGGAAGAGGTACTTGGCGCGCTCGGAGCCGGGCAGTGCCGACCACTTCAGATACGCCTTGCGGGCCGCCTTCACCGCGCGGTCCACGTCCTCGGCGCCCGCCCGGGCGACCTCGGACAGGACCTCCTCGGTGGAGGGGGAGACGGTCTTGAAGACCTTGCCGTCGGCCGCGTCCGTGAACTCGCCGTCGATGAACAGGCCGTAGGACGGCGCGATGTCGACGACGGACCGGGACTCGGGCGCCGGTGCGTACTCGAATGCAGATGCCATGTTGATCAGTCCACCGTCACGTAATCGGGGCCGGAGTAGTGGCCGGTCGCCAGCTTCTGACGCTGCATCAGCAGGTCGTTGAGCAGGCTGGAGGCACCGAAGCGGAACCAGTGGTTGTCCAGCCAGTCCTCGCCGACGGTCTCGTTGACCAGGACCAGGAACTTGATGGCTTCCTTGGTGTTGCGGATGCCGCCCGCGGGCTTCACGCCGATCTGGACGCCGGTCTGGGCGCGGAAGTCGCGCACGGCCTCCAGCATGAGGAGCGTGTTGGCGGGGGTGGCGTTGACCGCGACCTTGCCGGTCGAGGTCTTGATGAAGTCCGCGCCCGCCATCATGCCGAGCCAGGAGGCGCGGCGGATGTTGTCGTACGTGGACAGCTCGCCGGTCTCGAAGATCACCTTGAGCCGGGCGCGGTCGCCGCACTCGGCCTTGATGGCGGCGATCTGCTCGAAGACCTCCAGGTAGCGGCCGGCGAGGAAGGCGCCACGGTCGATGACCATGTCGATCTCGTCGGCGCCGGCGGCGATGGCGTCGGCCGTGTCGGCGAGCTTCACGGGCAGCGCGGCGCGGCCGGCCGGGAAGGCGGTGGCGACCGAGGCGACCTTGACGCCGGAGCCCGCCAGGGCGGCCTTGGCGGTGGCCACCATGTCGGGGTAGACGCAGACGGCGGCGGTCGTCGGGGTCGTGCGGTCGGTCGGATCGGGACGGACGGCCTTGGCGGCGAGCGCCCGGACCTTGCCCGGGGTGTCCGCGCCTTCGAGCGTCGTCAGGTCGATCATCGAGATGGCCAGGTCGATGGCGTACGCCTTGGCCGTGGTCTTGATCGAACGCGTACCGAGCGACGCGGCGCGCGCCTCCAGGCCGACGGCGTCGACGCCGGGCAGCCCGTGGAGGAAGCGGCGCAGCGCGCTGTCGGACGCGGTCACGTCGGCGAAAGCAGTAGCTGCGGGTGCAGTGGTGGGCATGGTCACCAGTCGAGCATATCTACGCGCGTAGCGGCCTGTACAGGGGACTGCTCGGACGAGCGGGCGAAAGCGCAGGTGGGTGTGGGGAGACGGAGGCGGAAGTGAAACCCGTCACGTGCTGGTGACGTGGCCCGGGGCGGGCCGGCCCGCCGCCGTGTCGGAGCCCGTGCGGGTCGGAGCGCTGACGGGAGTGGTGGACGGTGGCCCGCAGGAACCCGGAGCGCAGGGCGGCGCGTCCGTACGTATCGGAACCCGTACGCGTCGGGGCGCGCGACCGGAGCGGGGCGCCGAGCGGTCCTTCCCGAGGAAGAAGGTCCCTCGGCGACACCGCGCGGCCCGAGCTCCGGCTGACCGCCTGCGGCGGCGAGCTCGTCGGCGGCCACCGGCCCGACGACATCGTCGGGTACGCCGACCTCGTCACCGCGGGCGCGTGGGCGCTGAGGCAGAATCGGGCGCATGACGACGTCCGAGCCGCCTTCCGCACAGCCCTCCGAGCCCGACCGCGAGGAGCAGGCGTTCCGCTCGCGCATGGGTATCGCCGGCGGGGTCTTCCTGCTCGGCCTCACCCTGTTCTTCGGCGTCGACACGATCATCCGCGGGCGCGGCGACGACCCCTGGGTGGCGCTCGCGACGCTGCTGTTCCTCGTCCCGCTGATCTTCGCCTTCACCATCCGGCCGGCCGTCTTCGCCGACGACGCGCGCCTGCGCGTCCGCAATCCCTTCCGCAGCATCACCCTCCCCTGGGGATCGATCGCCGACATCCGCGCGAGCTACTCCAGCGAGGTCTTCACCCAGGACGGCGCCAAGTACCAGCTCTGGGCCATCCCGGTCTCCCTGCGCCAGCGCAAGCGCGCCGCCCGCCGCGCCGCCACCGCCTCCCAGGACGACCCGCTCGGCCGTACCTCGGCCACCGCCGACGTCACCGACACCGCGTCCCGCACCGCCTCCGCCGACCAGACCGTCGCCGACCTGCGCGAGCTGGCCGAGCGCCTCGGCAGGCGGCCCGAGAACAAGGGCGAGCCGCGGATCCGGTGGGCGTACGAGATCCTCGCGCCGACCGCCGCCGGACTCGTCCTGCTCGTCGTCCTGCTCTCCCTGCGCTGAGCCCGAGGCGCGGAACGAAAGACCCGGGGCCGGGCACACCGTGAGGGTGTGCCCGGCCCCGGGGCGTCGTACGGGCCGCCGTCAGTGGGCGAAGTACCCGGCGACGTCGGCCAGCAGGTCGACGGTGCCGCCGTGGTTGTAGAAGGTGACCTTGCCGTCCTTGACCGGGACGACGACCAGGTTGGGGACGGTCTGTCCGGCGACCACGTTGAGGTTCGACACGCCGGGGCGGGTCGTCCCGTAGGGGTAGACGGAGACGTACGTCGCCGAGGTCGGGTTGGTGGCGGTCACGTTGAGGACCACGGCCGTGACGCCGGTGGCGGGCACCCCGCCGCGGCCGGCGACCGTGAGCGTGACCGTCTTGCCCGTGCCCACCTTGGCCTTGGGAACTCCGGTGCCGTCGAGGGTGCTCATCACGCGCGCCGGGGTCACCGGCTCGTACAGGGAGCCCGTGCCCGCGAGCGTGTAGTACCCGGCGACGTCGGCCAGCAGGTCGAGCGAGCCGTTGCGGTTGTAGAAGGTGACCTTGCCGTCCCTGACGGGGACGACGACCAGGTTGGGGACGGTCTGTCCGGCGACCACGTTGAGGTTCGACACGCCGGGGCGGGTCGTCCCGTACGGGTACACGGAGACGTACGTCCCCGCCGTCGCGTTCGTCGCCGTGACGTTGAGGACGACCGCGGTGACGCCGGCGGCGGGCACCCCGCCGCGCCCGGCGACCGTCAGGGTCACCGTGCGGTCCGCGCCCAGCTTCGCCTGGGGGACTCCGGTGCCGCTGAGGGTGCTCATCACGCGCGCCGGGGTCACCGGTTCGTACAGGGAGCCCGTGCCCGCGAGCGTGTAGTACCCGGCGACGTCGGCCAGCAGGTCGAGCGAGCCGTTGCGGTTGTAGAAGGTGACCTTGCCGTCCCTGACGGGGACGACGACCAGGTTCGGAACGGCCCGTCCGGCCGTCACGTTGAGGTTGGACGTGCCGGGGCGGGGCGTCCCGTAGGGGTACACGGAGACGTACGTCCCCGCCGTCGCGTTCGTCGCCGTGACGTTGAGGACCACGGCCGAGACGCCCTTCGCGGGCACTCCGCCGCGGCCGGCGACCGTGAGCGTGACCGTCTTGCCGGCGCCCACCTTGGCCCTGGGGACTCCGGTGCCGTCGAGGGTGTTCATCACGCGCGCCGGCGTCACCGGCTCGTACCGCCCGGTGGCCAGCTCGGACTGCCCGCGCACCACCGCCAGTCCGCCGGTGCGGGTGAGCGCCGGGCCCGCTCCGTCCGCCGGGACGGCCGTCAGGGTCCAGTCGTACAACCCGTCGGGCAGCACGGTCCCGGTCGTGTCCTTGCCGTCCCAGGCCGCCGTGACCAGGCCGCGGGCCTCGCCGCCCCCAAGGGTGCGCACGACCGTGCCCGCCTGGTTCCGGACGTCCACGCGCCACGAGGCGGCGGGCTTGGACAGCCACCACTTCGCCGACCACACCGGCTGCGCGGCCCGGCGGTCCAGGATGCCGGGCACCTCGGTGTCGAGCGGCGTCAGCGCCGAGGCGGGCACCCCGCTCGGCACGACGTGGACGTTCTCCTCCGCGTCGACGTAGGTGACGTGGCCGCCGAAGCGGTCCACCGTCCAGCCGCGGCCCGCGACCGAGTCGCCGACGGTGCCGACGGTCCGGGTCGTGCCCGCCCCGACGAGCGGCGTGACGGACAGCGTGCCGCCCTTCTCGTGGGCCACGTAGCCGTCACCCAGCAGGGCGGAGGTGTGGGCGGGCAGTGCGGTGGCGGCCTGTGTGCCGAGGTTCTTCACCCCGGCCCCGCTCGCGCACTTCCAGTACGCGAAGGAACGATTCACCTGAAGGCCGGTCAGGTCGCAGGCGGCGAGCTTCACCGTCCGCTTCGTGGCGCCCGTGCGCACGTCGACCGCGTCCACGGCACCCGTGGTCGTGCTCTCGATCCACAGGGTGTTCGCGTCCAGGGACGTCCGGCGGTCGCCGATCTTCGCGCGGAACACGACCTTCTTGGCGTCGAGGTCGAACACCTCGTGGCCGGCCTCCCCCGTGTACGAGACGTACCGGCCGGAAGCCTGGAGCGGCACGGACCCCCACGCGGGAGCGGCGGCGGTCCCCTCGCGCTCGTGCAGGGTCTTGCCCTCCTCGACCACGTACACGTTGCCCGGGTACGACCGGAACACGAACCGCCCGTCGCCGGTGGGCACGATCGGCTCGCACCCCTGACGACAGTCCCCGGGGATCACCGCCTCGGGGTCGTACTCCCGGTCGACCTTCGGGCCGGCGGCGAGCTCTCCTCCGACGGTGAGGTTCCGGGTGGTCACCGCCCCGTACATGTCGTTCCACCAGCTCTCGGAGCTGTGCACCACGCCTTGGGCGACGGCGACGCGCTCGGTGCGGACGACACCGAGGGGGGTGTCGTAGACGGGCGCGCGCACCGGTGCCGAACCGTCCTGCGGGAACCGGACGCTGTCGATCGAGGGACGCCCGTCCCCGCCCTTGACGACCGCCAGCACCCCGCCGTCCGGGGCCGGGTAGACGTTTGACGCGTCGAACGCGGGGCGGTCCGCACCGCCGTCGAGCGGTCGCAGCACGTACGGGTGGTACCTCTCGCCCGGCCGGTACTCCGCCACGACCAGGGCCTCGTCGCCGACCAGGGCGCCGACGGGGTTACCGGTCCACGGCACGTCCTTGACCGGCTTCGACAGATCGCCCGCGGTGTCCCAGACGGTGAGGCGCTGACCGGGGAGGTTCTGGATGGTGGCGAGCGAGCCGAAGAACCGGGCGCCGCCCATCTTGTTGGTGGGCCCGGATTCGCTCGGGACGCCCGTCGGGCGGACGGTCAGCCCGGCGAGGTCGAGCCAGCCGGTGTGCCGGATGCGGTCCACCTCGTAGGTGACGAAGAAGCCCCGCTCGGTGCCCGCCTCTCGGGGATACATCCCGGCTGCGCCCGCCGGGGCGGCCACCTTGCGGTCGGTCACGACCCCGTTCTCGACGGAGAGGACGTGGACGAAGGTGCTCTCCGTCGTGATGACACGGCGACCCTGCACATGGCGGAAGTGCTGCCCCCGGGGGATCGCCACGGTCGTCTCGGGCCCGGCGGGGCCTTCCTGGAAGACGACCTTCGTGGTCGTGCCGGCACCGTAGAGGCGCGCGATGACGTCCCCGCCCGCGCTGACCGCCTTCTCCGCGCCCTTCATGTCGTACGGCACGGCCTTGCCGTCCGCGTACGAGACCCACGTGTAACCCTGTGGGTTCTCGTGCAGGAACCCGCTCGTGCCGACGGCGTGCACGGCGCCGGGGCTCGGGTACGTCTCCGCCGGGATCGTCAACGGCGCCGGCGTCGTCGCCACCGCCGTCGTCGGGGTGTCCGCCGCGACCGCCGTCCCCCCGGTGAGCGGTGCGAGCGAGGCGACGGCCGCCGCGACGGCCACGGCGGTCGCCGTCAGACGTCTGGAGCGCCCGATGCCCGGCCGCCCGCCCAGTTGTGTGTCACGCAATGTGCCCCCCTCAGAGTCATGGATGCGTCACGTGTCCAACCTTCCGAGGCTAAACCGGGCTCACGGCACGATTCCGCGCCGGACGTCACAACCTCGTCCGTTCTGTCACAGCCTTGTCACAGGCGGCGCCTACGGCGGGCCGTGCCACACCAGGAGCATGTAGCCCCCCAGCCACGCCGACGACAGCGCCGCGCCCCCGAGCACGAGGGCGGCCACCGGGAGGCGCGCCCGGGCCACGGCGACGGCCACGGGCAGCAGCAGCGGGAAACCCGGCAGCAGGAAGCGGGCCCGCGGGAAGTACACACCGCCGCTGCCCAGGACCACGATCAGCAGCACCCCGGTGAAGACGAGCAGCGGCAGCGGCTGACGGTCCGCCACCGACAGCACGTACAGGGCCGTGAAGAGGATCAGCACCACCGAGACCGCCACCAGGAACAGCTGCGGCCGGCGCGCGTACACCAGCAGCTCCCGCAGCACCTCCAGCGTGCCCAGGCCGCCGTCCCACTGGTTCTCCCACGTCCGCTGCACCGCGAAGTAGCCGTCCCAGCGGCCGAGCCGCAGTCCCACCCACCCCACGAAGCCCAGCCACCCCAGCGGGGCCGCCGCGGCGGCCGCCAGTGCCACGGTCCGGGCCCGGCCCGCGCACCGGCGGGCCGCGACCAGGGCGGCCACCGACACGGCGGCCGCCACCGCGATCCCGGTCGGCCGGGTGAGCCCCGCCGCCACCGCGAGGCCCGCCGCCCACTCCCAGCGGCCGTCCAGGACCGCGTACAGCGCCCACGCCGCCAGCGCCGTGAACAGCGACTCGGTGTAGCCCATCCACTGCACCACCGCCGCCGGTGCCGCCCCCCACAGCACCGTGAGCACCGCGCCCGTCCGCGGCCCGTGCAGCCGGTCGCCGACCGCGAACACCCCGAGGGCGGCCAGCAGCGAGCACACCCCCGCGAGCACCAGCGCCACCGAGGCGCGCGAGCCCGGGGTGACGGCGGCGAAGACCTTGATCAGGGCGGGGTAGAGCGGGAAGAACGCCAGGTTGTTGTGGTTGGTGCGGGTGCCGAGCTCGTGGTCGTACCCGTGGTCGGCGATCCCCAGGTACCAGTTCGAGTCCCAGGAGGTGGCGATCGTCGGCCACACGCCGTGCCCCTTGAGGTGCGTCCAGCGGGCCAGGACGACCAGGCCGAGGAGCCGTACCGCCAGATAGCCCAGCAGGGCCGGGACGGCCCGCCGCAGCAGCCCGGGACGGGGGCCGGGCACGGGGCCGTGCCCGACGGGGGCGGAGGGGCGCGGGATCAGCACCTGGGACACGGAGGACACCGGGTCACCCTGGCCCCGGCACCACGGGCCCGGACCGCGCCTTACGTCACCTGCCGTACCGAATTCACTCGGAAGAGGCGGCGGCGGGAGTAAACCGCACACGGCCCGAGGCGCCCCGGCCGCTCAGGGCCCGAGGCCCCCGGTCGCACCGGGCCGGGAGCCCCCGGAGAGCCCGCGGCCGACCGGGGACCGCCCCGGCCCCTCGCGGACCGCCCGGGGCCGGTGCCAGACCGCCCGGAAAGGCCGGAGGGCCCGTACGGAAAGGCCGGAGGGCCCGTACGGAAACGATTCCGTACGGGCCCTCCGGCGACGTCGAGGGCACCGGCCTCACAGACCGGCGGCCTCCGCCAGGTCCTTCTTGATCGCGGCCAGCACGCCGGCCGCCGTGGCCCGCGCCGTCCCCAGCTCGCTCGCGTCCGCGACCGGGACCACGACCTCCAGGTAGCACTTGAGCTTGGGCTCGGTGCCGCTCGGCCGGACGATCACCCGGGCCTTGTAGTCGCCCTCCAGGTAGTAGCGCAGACCGTCCGTCGGCGGCAGCGTCTCCGTGCCCTTCGTCAGGTCCTCCGCCGAGACCACCGTGAGCCCGGCGAGCCGGACCGGAGGCTTCTCGCGCAGCGCCGCCATCGCGTTCGCGATGACGCTCAGGTCCTCGACCCGCACCGACAGCTGGTCCGTGGCGTGCAGACCGTGCGCCACCGCCAGGTCGTCGAGCAGATCGGTGAGCGTGCGGCCCTGCTCCTTCAGCTCCGAGGCCAGCTCGGCGACGGCCAGCGCCGCCGTGATGCCGTCCTTGTCGCGCACGCCCTCCGGGTCGACGCAGTAGCCGAGCGCCTCCTCGTAGCCGTACCGCAGGCCCTCCACGCGGGCGATCCACTTGAAGCCGGTCAGCGTCTCCTCGTGGCCGACGCCCGCCGCCGCGGCGATCCGGCCGAGCAGCGAGGACGACACGATCGACTCCGCGAACACGCCCCGGGCGCCCTTGTGCACCAGGTGCGCGGCGAGCAGCGCGCCCACCTCGTCGCCGCGCAGCATCCGCCACCCGCCCTCGACGGAGGCGTCCGGCACGGCCACGGCGCAGCGGTCGGCGTCCGGGTCGTTCGCGATCACGATGTCGGGGTCCACGGCCCGGGCCGCCTCGAAGGCCAGGTCCATCGCCCCCGGCTCCTCCGGGTTGGGGAACGCGACCGTCGGGAACGCCGGGTCCGGGTCCGCCTGCTCGGCGACCAGCGCCGGCGGCGGGAAGCCGTGCCGGGCGAAGGCGGCCGTCAGGACGTCCTTGCCGACGCCGTGCATGGCCGTGTAGACGGTCCGCACGCTCCGCGGGGAACCGGGGGTGAGCACGGCGTCCGTCCGCGCCAGATACGCCTCCAGGACCTCGTCGCCCAGCACCTCCCAGCCGCTGTCCGGCCGGGGCACGTCGGCGAGCGCGCGGACCGCGTCGATCTCGGCGGCGATCTCCGCGTCGGCGGGCGGCACGATCTGCGAGCCGTCACCCAGGTACACCTTGTAGCCGTTGTCCCGCGGCGGGTTGTGGCTCGCGGTCACCTCGACGCCCGCGACGGCACCCAGATGCCTTATCGCGTACGCCAGGACGGGTGTCGGCAGGGGGCGCGGCAGCAGCGCGGCGCGCAGCCCGGCGCCGGTCATGACGGCGGCGGTGTCGCGCGCGAAGTCGGCGGACTTGTAGCGGGCGTCGTAGCCGATGACGACGAGGCCACCCGTCTGCCCCTTGGCCTTCAGATAGGCGGCGAGGCCGGCGGCCGCGCGGATGACCACGGAGCGGTTCATCCGCATCGGGCCCGCGCCCAGCTCGCCGCGCAGTCCGGCGGTGCCGAACTGCAGCGTGCCGGCGAAGCGGGCGGCGAGCTCGTCGCGCGCGGCCTCGCCGCGGCCGAGGAGCGCGCCGAGCTCCTCACGGGTCTCCGGGTCGGGGTCCTCGGCGAGCCACGCCTGGGCGCGGGTGAGGAGGTCGTCCTGGGTCACGGTGCGTGTGCCTTTCGGTGGAGCGGGGCGGTGGAGCCGGGCGGTGACGGGGCGGGCGGTGGCGGATGAGGACGCCGCTGCGCGGGACCTTTCCCCGCCCCGCCCCTTCCCGTAACCGCGGGCTCCACCCCCGGGCCCCCGCGCCTCGGACGGGGAAACGGCCGTCGAGCCGTACGGGGGCCGGGCCGGAGCCCCGGTCACGGGGCGCCCGGAGGAACGGTTCGGAGGACTCAGATGCGGTCGAGGACCCGCGTCAGCAGTTCGCCCATCCGCGCCGCCGAGTCACGGCCGGCCTGGAGGACCTCCTCGTGGTTCAGCGGCTCGCCCGACAGGCCCGCCGCCAGGTTGGTGACGAGGGAGATGCCGAGCACCTCGGCGCCGGCCTCACGGGCCGCGATGGCCTCCAGGACCGTGGACATGCCGACGAGGTCGCCGCCCATGACGCGGACCATGTTGATCTCGGCCGGGGTCTCGTAGTGCGGCCCGGGGAACTGGACGTAGACGCCCTCCTCCAGGGTCTCGTCGACCTCCTTGCACAGCGCGCGCAGGCGCGGCGAGTACAGGTCGGTGAGGTCCACGAAGTTGGCGCCGACGATCGGGGAGGCGGCCGTCAGGTTGATGTGGTCGCTGATCAGGACCGGCTGGCCGGGGCGCATGCCCTCGCGCAGACCGCCGCAGCCGTTGGTCAGGACGATCGTCTTGCAGCCGGCGGCGACGGCGGTGCGCACGCCGTGGGCGACCGAGGCGACGCCGCGGCCCTCGTAGAAGTGGGTGCGGCCGAGGAAGACCAGGGCGCGCTTCTCACCGATCTTGTACGAGCGGATCTTGCCGCCGTGGCCCTCGACGGCCGGCGGCGGGAAGCCGGGCAGCTCGGTGACCGGGAACTCGGCCTCGGGCGCGCCCAGGGCGTCGACGGCCGGGGCCCAGCCCGAGCCCATGACCAGGGCGACGTCGTGGTTCTCGACTCCGGTCAGCTCGCGAAGGCGGGCTGCGGCGGCCTCTGCGGCCTCGTACGGGGTGGCAGTAGCGTTCACTGACTCTCTCGCCTCGGGGAGGGGGGTCCGAGGGAAGCCCCGGACGGATTTGATACGCGCAGCAGCCTAGCCGGAGAATCCCTACGCGCGTAGATGACGGCGCGCACGGAGCTGCGATCGTTGTCTTGTCGTTTCCCACGAAGGTCCGACGAACGACCGGCGAAGGCGCCTCCGACCGGCTCCGAGCGGCCCGTCGGGGCCGCCGGCCGCCCCCACGGGCGGGACCGCTCCCGACCGGACCCTTCGGGCCCGGCGCCGGTCAGCACGGACGCTTGCGCAGCTCCATCACGTAGTCGTGCGGTGCCCCCGCCGACTCGGCGGCGTCCGCGACCTCGCCCAGGTAGCGGGCCGAGGGCAGCCCGCCCTCGTAGGCGTTGAGCACGTACACCCAGGCCGGCTCCTCGCCGTCCAGGGTGTGCACCCGGACCCGCATCCGCCGGTAGACGTCGAGGCCGACGCCCTCCCACCGGTCCATCGAGTCCTCGTCCATGGGCGCGATGTCGTACAGCGCCACGAAGACCTGCGAGCGCGGCGCCTCCACGATCGTGGCCAGCGCCCCCTCCCAGCCCATCTGCTCCCCGCCGAAGGTCAGCCGCCAGCCGTTCAGCCAGCCCGTGCCGCGCAGCGGCGAGTGCGGTGCGCGGCGGCTCATCAGCCGCGCGTCGAGGTTGCCGGCGTAGGCGGCGTAGAGCGACATGGGGTCGAGGGTACGGGAGGGGGCGGGGTGGGCGGCGACGACCGGGGCGGGGCCGGGGCGCGGGCCGTGGTCGGGCCCGTGCGGCAGGGGCCCGTCGCGGTGGGGCGGCCCCGGCGCGAGACTCGCCCGTACGTACGGGACAATGGGGTACGCACTTGAAGCGTGCGGGACAATGGCGTACGCACTGCAGCCCACGGGGGGCTCCCCCCGGCAGAACGAGAGCGCGAGGCGTAGATCCCAGTGACCCGGATCGTGATCATCGGCGGCGGACCCGGCGGATACGAGGCGGCCCTGGTGGGCGCCCAACTCGGCGCGGAGGTGACCGTCGTCGACACCGACGGCCTCGGCGGCGCGTCCGTCCTGACCGACTGCGTGCCCTCCAAGACCCTGATCGCCACGGCGGAGGTGATGACCACCTTCGACTCCTCGTACGAGGAGCTGGGCATCATCGTCGCGGACGACACCCCGCACGTCGAGCAGTCGGCCCGGGTGGTCGGCGTGGACCTGGGCAAGGTGAACCGCCGTGTGAAGCGGCTCGCGCTCGCCCAGTCGCACGACATCACCGCCTCCGTCACCCGGGCGGGCGCCCGTGTCCTGCGCGGTCGCGGCCGGCTCTCCGGGCGGCAGGCCATGGACGGCTCCCGCCAGGTGGTCGTCACGGCCGCCGACGGCACCGAGGAGACGCTGACCGCCGACGCCGTCCTGATCGCCACGGGCGGCCACCCGCGCGAGCTGCCGGACGCCAAGCCGGACGGCGAGCGGATCCTGAACTGGACCCAGGTCTACGACCTCGGGGAGCTCCCCGAGGAGCTCATCGTGGTCGGCTCCGGCGTCACCGGTGCCGAGTTCGCCGGCGCCTACCAGGCGCTCGGCTCCCGGGTCACCCTCGTCTCCTCCCGCGACCGCGTCCTCCCGGGCGAGGACCCGGACGCCGCCGCGGTCCTGGAGGACGTCTTCCGCCGCCGCGGCATGAACGTCATGGCCCGTTCCCGCGCCGAGTCCGCCAAGCGGGTCGGCGACCGGGTGGAGGTCACCCTCTCCGACGGCCGGGTCATCTCCGGCACCCACTGCCTGATGGCCGTCGGCGCCATCCCCAACACGGCCGGGATGGGTCTCGAGGAGGCCGGCGTCCGGCTCAAGGACTCCGGTCACATCCGGACCGACAAGGTCTCCCGGACCTCGGCGCCCGGCGTCTACGCGGCCGGTGACGTCACCGGCGTCTTCGCGCTCGCCTCGGTGGCCGCCATGCAGGGCCGGATCGCGATGTACCACTTCCTCGGCGACGCGGTGGCCCCGCTCAACCTGAAGACGGTCTCCTCGAACGTCTTCACCGACCCGGAGATCGCCACCGTCGGCTACACCCAGGCCGACGTGGACGCCGGCAAGATCGACGCCCGGGTCGTCAAGCTGCCGCTGCTGCGCAACCCGCGCGCGAAGATGCAGGGCATCCGGGACGGCTTCGTCAAGATCTTCTGCCGTCCGGGCACCGGGATCGTGGTCGGCGGCTGTGTCGTCGCCCCGAAGGCGAGCGAGCTGATCCATCCGATCTCGATCGCGGTCGACAACAATCTGACCGTTGAACAGATCGCAAATGCTTTCACCGTGTACCCCTCCCTGTCGGGCTCGATCGCGGAAGTGGCACGGCAGTTGCACACCCGAAAGACCGCGGGCGAGGCCTAAGGGCCCGTACGGCCACCGGCCCCGCCTGCGGGAACGGTTCGCCGACTCGGACAACCCCCGGCAAGCCGGGGCATAGAACGATCAACGGCGGGGCTCTCCATACCAGCTGGGGGCCCCGCCTGTGTGCATCTTCTGCAATTCGGCGCATAGTGCTGAAAACCATCGGCGGGTCACGTTACTGTCAGTTTCGTGTTCGCTGCAGAACGTCGCCAGTTGATCCTCGAAATGGTGCGTGCCAATGGAGCCGTGTCGCTCCGCGAGCTCGCCCGCGTCGTCCAGACCTCAGAAGTGACCGTACGGCGAGACGTGCGGGCCCTGGAGGCAGAAGGACTCCTCGACCGCCGGCACGGCGGTGCGGTACTGCCGGGCGGGTTCACGCGCGAGTCCGGCTTCCCGCAGAAATCCCATCTCGCGACCGCCGAGAAGACCGCCATCGCCGACGTCGCCGCCGGCCTCGTCGACGAGGGCGAGGCCATCGTCGTCGGCGCCGGCACCACCACGCAGGAACTGGCCCGCCGGCTCGCCCGGGTGCCGGGGCTCACGGTCGTCACCAACTCGCTGCTCGTCGCCCAGGCCCTCGCCCACGCCAACCGGGTCGAGGTCGTCATGACCGGCGGCACCCTGCGCGGTTCCAACTACGCGCTGGTGGGCAGCGGGGCGGAGCAGTCGCTCCAGGGCCTGCGGGTCTCCCGGGCCTTCCTCTCCGGCAGCGGACTGACCGCCGAGCGCGGCCTGTCCACGTCCAACATGCTCTCCGCGAGCGTGGACCGGGCACTCGTGCAGGCGGCGGCGGAGGTCGTGGTCCTCGCCGACCACACCAAGCTCGGCACCGACACCATGTTCCAGACGGTGCCCACCGACGTGATCACCCGCCTGGTCACGGACGAGCCGCCGCCCCAGGACGAGCGGGCCGCCACCGAGCTCCAGGCCCTGGCCGACCAGGGCGTGCAGATCGCGGTGGCCGGCTCCGGCGCCCCGGCCCACGGAGGCGAGCAGCACCCCCCGGGCGCCCGCCCGCGCCGTGACCTCCCGCTGCCGGGACAGCGCGGCCGGATGCCGGGCGGCCAGTTCCGCGGCGGCCCGGCCGGACCGGGCGGCGGCGCGCTCACGAGCGAGGTGCTGTCTCCCGAACGGACGGCGCGTGTCGCGGACATGCGCCGCCGCTGAGGGAGAGGGCCGAGGGCGCAGAGGGCCGCCCGGCCCCTCGGGTCCCGTACGGCCGGGCCGGCAGGCTCCGAACGCTCAGGCCCGGCCGCAGAGCTTCAAACCCGTACGGTCAGGCCCCGCCGCAGTCCCTCAGACCCGTATGGCCAGGCCCGGCCTCAGACCTTCAGGCCCCGTACGGTCAGGTCGAGCAGCCGGTCGGCCAAGGCCGGGTCCTCCGGGGACCGTTCGGCGGCCAGGGCGATGGCGTTGGTGAGCTTCATCAGGTCGCCGATCGACACGTCCGCGCGGACCGCACCCGCCTCGCGGGCCCGGGCGAGCAGCGGTGCGCCCGCCGCCCGTAGCGGCTCGCTGCACTCCGCGAGGGCCGAAGTCCCGTCCGGTGCCGCGGACATGAGGGCGATCGAGAGGCCGCGGTACTCGCCCGCGTGGGCGATCAGGGTCCGCAGCCAGCCGACGAGCGCGGCGCACGGGTCGGCGGCCTCGGCCAGTTCCGCAGAGCGGTCGAGCAGCGCCGCGAGGGCGTCCTGGAAGACGGCGCCGACCAGCGCCTCGCGGGTGGGGAAGTGCCGGTAGAGGGTGCCGATGCCCACTCCGGCCCGGCGGGCGATGTCCTCCAGGGAGGCGTCCGTGCCGTGCGCGGCGAAGGCGGCGCGGGCCTCGGCGAGCAGGCGCGCGTGGTTGCGGCGGGCGTCGGCGCGCATCCTTGCTCCTTCCTCCCGTGTCCGGGCCGGGTGTCACGAAGGGCCCGCAGGCGGTGGATGCCTGCGGGCCCTTCGTACCGTACGCGTACCGTACCGGTGCCGGACGTCAGTCCTTGATCTCGCAGATGGCGGCGCCGGAGGTGAGGGAGGCGCCGACCTCGGCGGTGAGGCCCTTGACGGTGCCGGACTTGTGGGCGTTGAGGGGCTGTTCCATCTTCATGGCTTCGAGGACGACGATGAGGTCGCCTTCCTTGACCTCCTGGCCCTCCTCGACCGCGATCTTGACGATCGTGCCCTGCATCGGGGAGGCGAGGGTGTCGCCGGAGGCGGTCGGGCCGGACTTCTTGGCCGCCCGTCGCTTCGGCTTGGCACCGGCGGCCAGGCCCGTGCGCGCGAGGGTCATGCCGAGCGACGACGGCAGGGAGACCTCGAGTCGCTTGCCTCCGACCTCGACGACGATGGTCTCGCGGCCGGTTTCGTCTTCGTCGGTGTCGCCGGCTGCGGGGGTGAAGGGCTTGATGTCGTTGGTGAACTCGGTCTCGATCCAGCGGGTGTGGACGCGGAACGGGTCGGCGGTGAAGGCGGGGTCGGTGACGACGGCCTGGTGGAAGGGGATGGCGGTGGCCATGCCTTCGACCTTGAACTCGGCGAGGGCGCGGGCGGCGCGCTGGAGGGCCTGTTCGCGGGTGGCGCCGGTGATGACGAGTTTGGCGAGGAGGGAGTCCCAGGCGGGGCCGATGACGCTGCCGGATTCGACGCCGGCGTCGAGGCGGACGCCGGGGCCGGTGGGCGGGGTGAAGGTGGTGACGGTGCCGGGGGCGGGGAGGAAGTTGCGGCCGGGGTCTTCGCCGTTGATGCGGAACTCGAAGGAGTGGCCGCGGATTTCGGGGTCGTCGTAGCCGAGTTCCTCGCCGTCGGCGATGCGGAACATCTCGCGGACGAGGTCGATGCCGGTGACTTCTTCGGTGACGGGGTGTTCGACCTGGAGGCGGGTGTTGACCTCGAGGAAGGAGATGGTGCCGTCGGTGCCGACGAGGAATTCGACGGTGCCGGCGCCGACGTAGCCGGCTTCCTTGAGGATCGCCTTGGAGGCGCGGTACAGCTCCGCGTTCTGTGCTTCGGTGAGGAAGGGGGCGGGGGCTTCCTCGACGAGCTTTTGGTGGCGGCGCTGGAGGGAGCAGTCGCGGGTGGAGACGACGACGACGTTGCCGTGGGTGTCGGCGAGGCACTGGGTTTCGACGTGGCGGGGCTTGTCGAGGTAGCGCTCGACGAAGCATTCGCCGCGGCCGAAGGCGGCGACGGCTTCGCGGACGGCGGAGTCGTAGAGTTCGGGCACTTCTTCGAGGGTGCGGGCGACCTTCAGGCCGCGGCCGCCGCCGCCGAAGGCGGCCTTGATCGCGATGGGCAGGCCGTGCTGCTCGGCGAAGGCGACGACCTCGTCGGCGCCGGAGACGGGGTCGGGGGTGCCGGCGACGAGCGGGGCGCCGGCGCGCTGGGCGATGTGACGGGCGGCGACCTTGTCGCCGAGGTCGCGGATGGCCTGCGGGGGCGGGCCGATCCAGATCAGTCCGGCGTCCAGGACGGCCTGGGCGAACTCGGCGTTCTCGGAGAGGAACCCGTAACCGGGGTGCACCGCGTCCGCACCCGAGTCCTTGGCGGCCTGGAGGACCTTGGCCATGTCCAGGTAACTGGTGGCCGGAGTGTCACCGCCCAGGGCGAACGCCTCGTCGGCCGCGCGGACGTGCAGGGCGTCCCGGTCCGGATCGGCGTAGACGGCTACGCTTGCGATCCCGGCGTCCCGGCAAGCACGGGCGACACGGACAGCGATTTCGCCACGGTTGGCGATGAGCACCTTGCGCACGATGGCTCCCTCCTTGAAACAAGCTGAGTTTAGGGACTGCCGACACGGCACTTCGACCCGTCCCCAGTGGTGAGCTTGCCCACACGGAGCGTGATGCGAGGCTTGCTCGGGTCGTGAAATCCCTTGTCGTACCACGGTACGCAGGGATTCTTTACGGCACAGTAGCTCCGAGGTGTGGCGCAGGTCTCTGTTCGCGCGGCCAGTCGACAAACGGGTTTCTTTGTGGAGTCCCTACGAATGGCGCAATGATTCTTTGCCAGGGTGGCGGGCGCACGCCCGCGTGCGCGAACCCTTGTCCCGGGGTTTACCGGCCAGTAGCCTTCGCGATGTCGTACGTACCGGAGGTAACAGCCGCATCCAGGGGGTGGCCCACGTGGCCCGCAGACCGATAGCGCTCGTGACGGCGGTGGTGCTCTTCCTCGAAGCGCCCGGCATCGTGGCGGTCAACGCGGTCATGGCCCGGTTCGTGAAGGCCCAGTCGATGTCCCTCGACGGGCTCGACCCCGAGGTCATGTACACCGGCACCTGGGCCCTCGGTATCGGCTCCGGCGTCCTGCTGCTCCTGTGCGGTCTGGTACCGCTGATCGCCGCGCTGCGCGACCGCCGGCCCGGCCGCGCGGGCCGCGCCCTCCTCATCGGCTGCGCGGTCGTGCACGGAGTCCTCGGCGCGGTGGCGGTCGGGCTGCTCGGCTGGGCGGCGTTCGCGTTCCTGATGGTGGTGGTGGGCCTGATCGTCCTCACCCTGGTGGCGTACGGGGAGGCGCGGCCGGAGCCCGGGGCCGGGCCGGAGCCGGGGCCGGAGCCCGAGGCGGCGCCGGCCGCCGCCTGAGCCGGCCGCGGGTGAACCGGCCTCAGGCCCAGAGGTCGGTGATGGAGACGCCGAGCTTGGCGAGCAGGGTGCGCAGCAGCGGCAGGGAGAGGCCGATGACGTTGCCCGGGTCGCCGTCGATGCCCTCGATGAAGGGGGCCGAGCGGCCGTCGAGGGTGAACGCGCCCGCCACGTGGAGCGGTTCGCCGCTGGCGACGTAGGCGGCGATCTCGGCGTCGCTGGGCTCGCCGAAGCGGACGACGGTGGAGGCGGTGGCCGACTCGTAGCGCTTGGCGGCCGTGTCGTAGACGCAGTGGCCCGTCTGGAGGATGCCCACCCTGCCGCGCATCGCCTTCCAGCGGGCGGTGGCCTCCTCGGCGTCGGCCGGCTTGCCGAGGGGCTGTCCGTCCAGCTCCAGGACCGAGTCGCAGCCGATGACGAGGGCGCCGAACACCTCCGGACGGGCGGCGACACGGGCGGCCTTGGCCTCGGCGAGGGCGAGGGCCAGCTCGGCGGGCGTCGGGGCGTGCACCTTGTCCTCGTCGACGCCGCTCACGATCACTTCCGGAGCGAGTCCGGCCTGCCGGAGCAGGCCGAGCCGGGCGGGGGAGGCGGAGGCGAGCACGACACGGCGGTGATCAGCAGTCATGAGGGCAGCGTAGCGAGGCCGGGCCGGGCCCGTCAGCGTGCGCCGGATCGCCGGCGCCTGGGCGGGACGCGCCGGGGGGAAGGGGGATGCGCCGGCTCGGCGTGCGCCGGATCACCGGGTGCCGGGGAGGGATGCGCCGGGGGGAAGGGGGATGCGCCGGATCAGCGTGCGCCGACCACGAACATCAGCAGCACCATCGCCACGGCGAGCAGCACGCTCGCGCGCCGCAGCTTCGCCTGCATCTCGCGCAGTTCCTTGGGCGGCTCGTTCTCGGGGTCGGACCAGAGCATGCCCACGATCCTGCGGTCCGGCGGGCCGGGGCGCCTGAGTACTCGTACTCAGGCGCCCCGTGCCGAAGGACTAGTCCGCACCAGGGGCGGGGGAGGCGACGAAGGCCCCGGCCGCCGCCGCGGCGAGGGCCGCCTGGACCGACCGTTCGGCGTGGGTCTCGTGCAGGTCCTCGCGCGAGACCGCGAAGCGGTAGTAGAGCGGGGCCGAGACGGCGCGCAGGAGTTCGAGGGCGTCCGTGCCGGCCGGGACCTCGCCGCGGGCCGCCGCCCGGGTCACCACCGGGGCCCATTCCTCCAGGCGGGTGCGGTAGAAGCCGCGCAGGGCGGTCGCGCACTCCTCGTCGCAGGCGGCCGCCGCGATCACGGCCCGGAAGACGGCGCCCATCCGGGGGTCGGTGAGGGTGCGGTGCACGAGGGCCGCGTTGGCCCGCAGGTCGCCGGCGAGGCTGCCGGTGTCGGCGGCCGGCAGTGACTGTTCGGCCATGTCGTGCAGCAGGTCGGTGACCAGGCCCACGGGGGAGCCCCAGCGGCGGTAGACGGTGGTCTTGCCGACGCCGGCGCTCGCGGCGATCTGATCCATGTTCAGGGTGTGGAAGCCGGAGGCCGCGAGCGCGTCCTCGGTGGCGTCGAGGACGGCCCGGCGCACCTTCGCGGTACGGCCCCCGGGGCGCACGGTGCCGGGCACGGCCGACGGGCTCTCACTCAAACGGGACTCCTGTTCCATTAGTGACTCGGTATCTGCTACCGTCTCGGACATCTTAACGGAACGAGAATCCCGTTAAGGCTCGTGTGTTCGCGCTCCCGAAGGACTCGCCATGAAGAAGCTCCTCACCCCGCTGCTCGCCGCCGCCCTCGGCCTCACCCTGCTCTCCGGCCCCGCGGCCGACGCCCGGCCCGCGCCCGCCGCGCGGTGGCACGCCGCCTGGGGCGCCGCCCCGCAGCTCCCCTCCACCGGCTTCACCGCCAACTGGTCCCAGGAGGGATTCTCGCGCCAGACCCTCCGGCAGGTCGTCCGCCTCACCGAGGACGGCGACCGGGTACGGATCAGGCTCTCCAACGCGTACGGCACCTCGCCCCTGGCCGTCACCGGCGCCACCGTCGCCCGCACCACCACCGGCGCGTCCGTCGACCCGGGCTCGGTGCGCCACCTCACCTTCGGCGGCGAGCGGTCCGTGTCCGTGCCCGCGCACGGCGAACTCCGCAGCGACCCGGCCCGGCTCGACGTCGGACGCCTGGACTCGGTGACCGTCACCCTCTACTTCGCCGGGACGACCGGGCCGGCCACCTTCCACTCCCAGGCGTGGACCGACAGCTACCGCGCCGACGGCGACCGCCGCGCCGACACCGACGGCCGCGCCTTCACCGCACGCAGCCAGTCCTGGTACTACCTCAGCGGCGTCGAGGTCTCCGGAGGCACCCCGCCCGCGAAGGGCGGCGTGGTCCTCTTCGGGGACTCCATCACCGACAGCTTCGGCTCCACCCCGGACACGAACCGCCGCTACTCCGACGCGCTCGCCGAACGCATCGACGCCCCCGTCGTGAACGCCGGCATCGGCGGCAACCTCGTCCTCAACGACTCGGCCTGGTACGGCGAACGCTCCACCGCCCGGTTCCGGCGCGACGCCCTCGACCAACCCGGCGTCACCACCGTCGCCCTGCTCCAGGGCCTCAATGACATCGGCTACAGCGAGGCCGCCCTCAAGCCCGACGCCCACCCCACCTACAAGCCCTCACCCGTCGTCACGTCCGCCGAACTCATCGCCGCCTACCGCCAGTTGATCGACGCGGCGCACGCCCGTGGCGTACGCGTCATCGGCTCGACCCTGCTGCCCTTCAAGGACACCAGCCACTGGGGCCCCACCGCGGAACGGACCAGCGCCGAGGTCAACCACTGGATCCGGACCTCCGGCGAGTTCGACGCGGTCGTCGACTTCGCGACGCTCCTCGCCGACCCCCGGGACGCCAAGGCGCTGAACCCGGTGTACGCGCACGCCGACCGGCTGCACCCCAACGACGCCGGCTACCGCCTCATGGCTGAGGCGGTCGCCCCCCTGCTCTGACCGTCCCCGCCCCGCACGCGCCGAAGGCCGGACCTCCCGCACATGGGGTCCGGCCTCCGCCCGTCCGTCCTTCCGTACCGACCGCCGTCACACGGGCCAGTAGGACCGCGTCCACGAGCGCGGGCCCGGCCGGTGGCGCACGCCGCGGGCGATCCGCGCCGGGTCCGACCAGCCCTCGGTGACCGCCGGGCCGCCGTCCTCGGCGGCAGCCGCCGCCGTGGCCGCGGCCCGGGCCTGGACCACCGCCAGTGCGGCGGCCAGCTCCTCCGGCGTCGGGTTTCCTCGTACGACCTTGATCATGGGGGTGTCCCTCCCGGAGGTTAGAGCGGGATGTTGCCGTGCTTCTTCGGAGGCAGGGATTCCCGCTTCGTACGCAGCTGACGCAGGGCCTTCACGATCTGCGGGCGCGTGTCGGACGGCAGGATCACCCCGTCGATGTAACCGCGCTCGGCCGCGATGTACGGGTTGAGGAGGGTGTCCTCGTACTCCTGGATCAGCCGCGCGCGCACCGCCTCCAGGTCCTCGCCGTTCGCCTCGGCCTCGGCGAGGGTGCGCCGGTGCAGGATGTTGACCGCGCCCTGCGCGCCCATGACGGCGATCTGCGCGGTCGGCCAGGCCAGGTTGAGGTCGGCGCCCAGGTGCTTGGAGCCCATGACGTCGTAGGCGCCGCCGAAGGCCTTGCGGGTGATGACCGTGATCAGCGGGACGGTCGCCTCGGCGTACGCGTAGATCAGCTTCGCGCCGCGCCGGATGATGCCGCCGTACTCCTGGTCCACGCCCGGCAGGAAGCCCGGGACGTCGACGAAGGTGATGACCGGGATGTTGAAGGCGTCGCAGGTGCGGACGAAACGCGCCGCCTTCTCGCTCGCGTTGATGTCGAGGCAGCCGGCGAACTGCATCGGCTGGTTCGCCACGATGCCGACCGGGAAGCCCTCCACGCGGCCGAAACCGGTGAGGATGTTCGGCGCGAACAGCGCCTGGGTCTCCAGGAACTCGCCGTCGTCGAGCACGTGCTCGATCACGGTGTGCATGTCGTACGGCTGGTTCGCCGAGTCCGGGATGAGGACGTCGAGCTCGCGGTCCTCGTCCGTCGTCTCGGTGTCGGCCTGCTCCGGGAAGGCCGGCGGCTCCGACAGGTTGTTGGAGGGCAGGTAGGACAGAAGGGACTTGACGTACTCGATCGCGTCCTTCTCGTCGCCCGCCATGTGGTGGGCCACGCCCGAGGTGGTGTTGTGGGTGCGGGCGCCGCCCAGCTCCTCGAAGCCGACGTCCTCGCCGGTCACCGTCTTGATGACGTCGGGACCCGTGATGAACATGTGCGAGGTCTGGTCCACCATCACCGTGAAGTCGGTGATCGCGGGGGAGTAGACCGCGCCGCCCGCGCAGGGGCCGACCACCAGGGAGATCTGCGGGATCACCCCGGAGGCGTGGGTGTTGCGGCGGAAGATCTCGCCGTACGCGCCGAGGGCCATGACGCCCTCCTGGATGCGGGCGCCGCCGGAGTCGTTGATGCCGATCACCGGGCAGCCCGTCTTCAGGGCGAAGTCCATGACCTTGACGATCTTCTGGCCGTAGACCTCGCCGAGGGCGCCGCCGAAGACGGTGAAGTCCTGCGAGAAGACGGCGACCGGGCGGCCGTCGACGGTGCCGTAACCGGTCACCACGCCGTCACCGTACGGGCGGTTCTTGTCCAGGCCGAAGTTGGACGAACGGTGCCGGGCCAGCTCGTCCAGCTCCACGAACGAACCTTCGTCGAGCAGCAGTGCGATGCGCTCCCGCGCCGTCAGCTTTCCCTTCGCGTGCTGCTTCTCCACCGCCCGCTCGGAACCGGCGTGCGTGGCCTCGCCGATCCGGCGCTGCAGGTCCGCGATCTTGCCCGCGGTCGTGTGAATGTCGATCTGGTTGTGCTCTGCCGGCTCGGACATCGGGATGCGGCTCCCTGCCTGGTCACGGGGGGTTCGATGACTACGAATGGACTACTGCTGGGCTACTGACCCGTAGCGTATCGGCGTCGATACGGTTCGGCAGTGCGGCGTTTGCCACACCTACGCTGGCTTGCATGACGTCCTCCCAAGGCTCCGCGGGACGCTGGTCAGACCTCGACCGCCCCCCGCTCAACGCACCCTCCCTGCGCCGCGCGCTCGTCCTGCCCGACGCGCTGTGGACCTCCCTCGACGTGGTTGGGTCCACCGGCTCCACCAACTCCGATCTCGCCGCCCGCGCCGACGAACTGCCCGAGGGCGCGGTGCTCGTCGCCGAGGAACAGACCTCCGGGCGCGGCCGCCTCGACCGCAGCTGGGTCGCACCGGCCCGCTCCGGCCTCTTCCTCTCCGTCCTCCTCAAGCCCGACGTCCCCGTGCACCACTGGGGCTGGCTGCCCCTGCTCACCGGCGTGGCCGCCGCGCAGGGCCTCGGCAGGGCAGCCGGCGCCGACCTCTCCCTCAAGTGGCCCAACGACCTCCTCGTCCGCGTCGGCGGCGAGGAACGCAAGACCGGAGGCATCCTCGCCGAGCGGGCCGGCGCGGACGGAGTCGTCATCGGCCTCGGCATCAACGTCAGCCTCCGCGAGGACGAGCTCCCGGTGCCGGGCGCCGGCTCCCTCCTCCTCGCCGCCGCCGTCTCCACCGACCGCGACACCCTGCTGCGGGCCGTCCTGCGCTCCCTGGAGCAGTGGTACGGCGACTGGGTGCGGGCCGGCGGCGACCCGGCCGCCTCCGGGCTCCAGGACGCCTACGCGGCCGGCTGTGCCACCCTCGGCCGCCGGGTCCGCGCCGACCTGCCGGGCGAGCGGATGCTGGAGGGCGACGCCGTCGCCGTCGACGAGGACGGACGCCTGGTCGTCGCCACCGAGGGCGGCGGGACCGAGGCCGTCGCGGCCGGCGACATCGTCCACCTGCGCGCGGCCGACTGACCCCGCGCGCCACGCCCCCGCACCCCGCCGGCGCCCGGGGTCACCCGCCCGGCGTCACCCGTCCGGACCGGCCGGTTCTCGACCGGTCGGGACGGGTCGGGACCGGTTCGGGCGTGAGCCAGCACACACCTGTCGTATCGTGGAGCGCGATTCGTGGAGAGCGATCCGTGAAGACCGGGGAAGCACTCTCCACGCGACAGATCGGCAGGACAGTGGGCAGGGAACGGGCAGGAGGCGGCCGGTGACCGTCGACGACGCGAACAACGGCGGCGGGGCCGAACCAGCCGAACCCGCCGAGCCGTCCGCCGCTTCCCCCGCGTACCCCACGCCCCACCACGTCGTCGACCACACGGCCGAGCCGACCGACGACCCGCTCGCGATCCGCCTCGAACAGCTGATCCTCGGCGCCGACCGCCGCTACACCCCCTTCCAGGCCGCCCGCACCGCCGGCGTCTCCATGGAGCTCGCCTCCCGCTTCTGGCGCGCCATGGGCTTCGCCGACATCGGCCAGGCCAAGGCCCTCACCGAGGCCGACGTCCTCGCGCTGCGCCGCCTCGCCGGTCTCGTCGAGGCCGGACTGCTCAGCGAGCCGATGGCGGTGCAGGTGGCCCGTTCCACCGGGCAGACCACCGCCCGGCTCGCCGAATGGCAGATCGACTCCTTCCTGGAGGGCCTCACCGAGCCGCCCGAGCCCGGCATGACCCGCACCGAGGTCACGTACCCCCTGGTCGAGCTGCTGCTGCCCGAGCTGGAGGAGTTCCTGATCTACGTCTGGCGGCGCCAGCTCGCCGCCGCCACCGGCCGGGTCGTGCAGGCCGCCGACGACGAGGAGATGGTCGACCGGCGGCTCGCGGTCGGCTTCGCCGACCTCGTCGGCTTCACCCGCCTCACCCGGCGCCTGGAGGAGGAGGAACTCGGCGAGCTCGTCGAAGCCTTCGAGACCACCTGCGCCGACCTGGTCGCCGCGCACGGCGGCCGGCTCATCAAGACCCTCGGCGACGAGGTCCTGTACGCGGCCGACGACGCCGGCACGGCCGCCGAGATCGCGCTCCGGCTGATCGAGACGCTCAGCCACGACGACACCATGCCCGCCCTGCGCGTCGGCATCGCCTTCGGCACCGTCACGACCCGCATGGGCGACGTCTTCGGCACCACCGTGAACCTGGCCAGCCGGCTCACCTCGATAGCCCCCAAGGACGCCGTCCTGGTCGACAGCGCCCTCGCCGAGGAACTCACCAGGACCGGAGAGGCGCCCGTCTCCGAGACGCAGGCGGCGGAGGAGGCCGCCCGTGCCGAGAAGGAGGGCGGGCAGGCGCCGGCCTACCGCTTCGCGCTCCAGCCCATGTGGCAGCGGCCGGTGCGTGGACTGGGTGTCGTCGAGCCCTGGCTGCTGAGCCGCCGCCCGACCTAAGATCTCCGGTGAACAGCCGTTAACAGGCGTTAACCGGGAGGGTGTGCGGTCATGTCGGAGCAGTCCGAGCAGCGATTCGGTGAGTTCGTGGTGGTCCGCAGGGACGGGTCCGGTCATGTCGCCGAGCTGGTCCTCGACCGGCCCAAGGCCATGAACGCGGTGTCCTCGGAGATGGCGCGCTCCCTGGGTGCCGCCTGTGACGCGCTGGCCGCCGATTCCTCCGTGCGCGTCACCGTGCTGACGTCCTCCAACGACCGGGCCTTCTGTGTCGGCGCCGACCTGAAGGAGCGCAACTCCTTCACCGACGCCGAGCTGGTCCGCCAGCGGCCGGTCGCCCGCGCCGCCTACACCGGCGTCCTGGAGCTGCCCATGCCGACGATCGCGGCCGTGCACGGCTTCGCCCTCGGCGGCGGCTTCGAGCTGGCCCTGGCCTGTGACGTGATCGTGGCCGACGCGACCGCCGTGGTGGGCCTGCCGGAGGTGTCGGTGGGCGTCATCCCCGGCGGCGGCGGTACGCAGCTGCTGCCGCGCCGGGTGGGCGCGGCCCGCGCCGCCGAGCTGGTCTTCACGGCGCGCCGGGTGGAGGCCGCCGAGGCCCGCGAGCTCGGTCTGGTCGACCTGCTGGAGGAGGACGCCCGTACGGCGGCGCTGGAACTGGCCGGGCGGATCGCGGCCAACTCGCCGGTCGGCCTGCGTGCCGCCAAGAAGGCCATGCGGCTCGGCCAGGGCCTGGACCTGCGGGCGGGCCTGGAGGTCGAGGACGCGGCGTGGCGCTCGGTGGCCTTCTCGGGCGACCGGGCGGAGGGCGTGGCGGCCTTCAACGAGAAGCGGAAGCCGCAGTGGCCTGGCGAGTGAGACCGGTCTCCCTGCGCGGTGCGTGAGGGCCGCGCCCCGGCCGGGTGACGTGAGTCCAGGTCGCGCCCCGGCCGGGTGACGTGAGTCCAGGTCGCGCCCCGGCCGGGCGCGTGAGCCCAGGTCGATGTTCCCGTTTTGCATCAAATGTCACTTTCTGTGACGTCTCGAAGGGGAAAACCGATCAAACCTCCCTAAGCTGGTGGAATGGGTGAGGACGTGCGGCTGCGGGCCGTAGTGGCGCTGGCGCAGGCGATGGCGGCGGCGCACACTCCGCGCGAGTTCTGGCGGGCCGCGGCGCTGGGCGCCTGCGAGGCGCTCGGCGGCAGTTTCGCGGCGCTGTCCGTCTGGGAGCGGGACCACGGCCGGCTGAAGGTGCTGGTGAACGCGGGGGAGCGGGCGGTCGGGGAGGAGGAGTTCCCGGACGCCGAGACCTACCCGGTCCATCAGTTCCCGGAGATCACCGAGTTCCTGCACGAGCAGTGGGCGGGCGGCGGCGAGCCCGACGCCTGGGTGGAGACGGCCGACGACCGGGTGCCGACCGGGCGGGTCACCGGGCTGCGACGGCGCGGGCGCGGCTGCTGCGTGGTCGCCCCGGTCGTGCTGCACGGCAGGGCCTGGGGCGAGCTGTACGTGGCGCGGCCGGCCGGGGCGCCCGCCTTCGACCGGCACGACGCCGACTTCGCGACCGTCCTCGCCGCCGTCGTCGCGGCGGGCATCGCGCAGGCCGAGCGCCTGGAGGAGGTCCGCAAGCTCGCCTTCACGGATCCGCTCACGGGCCTCGCGAACCGCCGGGCCGTGGACACCCGTCTGGACCAGGCGATCGAGCGCTATCGCAGCGACGGCTCCGTGGTGAGCCTGGTGGTCTGTGACCTGAACGGCCTGAAGCGGGTCAACGACACCCACGGCCACGCGGTCGGCGACCGTCTGCTGGAACGGTTCGGCTCCGTTCTGTCACGGTGCGGCGCGATGCTTCCGGGGGCGCTGGCGGCGCGGCTCGGCGGCGACGAGTTCTGCCTCCTGACGGTCGGTCCGACGGCGGACGAGGTGGTGGCGGTCGCCGAAGAGCTGTGCGTACGGGCGGCGGAACTGGAGCTGGGCGAGGGCGTGGCCTGCGGGGTGGCGTCCACCGGCGACCCGATCGGCCCCCTCAAGTCCGCCCGCCGTCTCTTCCGCCTCGCCGACGCCGCGCAGTACCAGGCGAAGGCGGCCCGCTCCGCCAAGCCGGTGGTGGCCGGCCGCGACGGCACGGTCATCCGCCTCGCCGACGCCCCGCCCGGCGCCCGCGACCGCCGCCGCTTCCGGGACGCGCCGCCGGTGTAGGGAACGCGGTCCGGGGCGCGGGCGGGTGCCGGTCACCCGGGAGGGCGGCGGCGGGGCGCGCCGGGAGTCGTTCCCGGCCCGGAAGGGAGCGCCGCCCGGACGCCGCCGCCGCCCGGACGCCGCCGCCCGGCGAGGCCGAGCCCGGCGGCGCCGGGTCGGGCGCGGCCGATGTCCAGGCGGCGGGTTCAGGCGTGGCTGTCCTGCCTTCTCGAAGCGGTGCACGCGGCGCACAGCGTCTCGTCCGCGACGGGCCGGAACAGCATCGGCTGCACGTGTTCGCCCTCGCACTCACGGGCGGCCGCCAGCCGTGCGGACAGACGCGGTCCGGTGCGTTGTGCGGGCCCTGCGGGGGGCGCCGCTCGCAGGGGCGGAACCTCCCGCAGCAGGTACCGGACGAGCCCGCCGGGCCGGTACACGGGCGTGCCGTCGCCGGGCAGGCCCCGCAGCACGTGGGCGTGGACGTCGGCGGAACTGTGCCCGGCGGACAGCCAGTCCGCGGCGAGCCCGGCCAACTCGTCCCGCATGCCGCGCGGGATGTGCCGGAGGGCGGGCGAGAGGAGGGGCAGTGCCGCCACCAGGGCGCGGGCCTCGTCGGGGACGTCCGGCACGGACGGGACGGACCGCGCGGCCGGTGGAGGCGGCGGGGGCGGCGCCTGAGGCGCGGCCTGTGCCTCGGGCCCGGCTTCCGGCCCGCCCTCCAGTGCGCCCTCCGGCTCCGGCTCGGGTTCGCCCTCCGGCTCGGGCTCGGGTTCGCCCTCCGGCTCGGGCTCGGGCGGACGGTTGGAGGTGTCTTCGACACGGTCTTTCTTCGGATGACCGTCGGTGGGCGGGGCGGCCGGCTCACCGACGGCCGGAATCCCGGCACTCGGCAGGGGCAGTCGCGCCAGCAGCTTCGCGGCCTCCGCCGCGTTCAACGGCAGGTTGGTGACGAGCTGTCGGGTCGTCCACCGCCCACCCGGGCCCTGGACGCGCCGCTCGTGGACGAACCCCTCGGCCTTCAGCTGCCGCTTCGCCCTGGCGAACGCGCATGCCCCGATCCGGGCACGCTCGGCTGTTCGGGAAAGCGACTCGGGCGCACTCGCCGGGAGGGAGAGCTGCCAGGTCAGCAGCCGTACGGCGTCGGAGTTCAGGCGCGGATGCCGGATGATGTCGTGCGAGAACTGGGAGAAGCCGCGCGAGGGCGCGATAATGTGGCGGTACATCATCGGTGGAGGGGTCTCGATTCCACTGGTGGTCGAGGCCCTCGCTGACGGTTGCCGCCGTCTCGAGGGCCGTTTTGCGTGAACCGTACCGCACGCAGCGTGGTGCTTCGGATGCGCTGAGTGAATATGCCAGAACTTCAGGGCTTCTTGATCTCTTCCATGAGCATCCGCAGCGTCAGACTGTGCTTCTCTGACGGAAGCGCGTCCATGGCCGCCCGGGCGTACGCCACCCCGCCTTCGCGGTCACCGGCTCGCACCAGCATCAGCCCCCGGTGCAGCTCCAGGTGCGTGGCGAACCGGGGGAGTTCGGAAGGCAAGTCGCGACGGGCCTGCTCCTGGGCCTCGACGGCGCCCTTCTCGTCGCCGAGGCGTGCCAGGAGCAGGGAACGGAAGACGTTGAGGCGCCACCATGGCACCGCGTGGTCGGACGTCTGCTCGTGGGAGCCGACCGTGTCGAAGATCCGCCGGCCTTGGAGGTCCAGGCTCAGGGCCGTGGCCCGGTCGCCTCGAAGGGCGGCGGCATGGGCGCGCCCGTAGACGGCGTTGAGCAGTCCGAGGGACGGGGCGTCGCTGAGGGCGAGGGCCTGATCGGCGAGTACGTCGGCGAAGCCGAGGGAGGCGCCCTCGTACCCGAGCGCGATCGCCGCCCGCCCGCGCACCCAGACGCGCACCTCGTCGTCGCCCGCCTGGTCCGCGGCTTGCGCGGCCATGCGGTACCAGTGCACGGCCTTCGACCCGTCGGAGCCGGGGAAGGTCTTCGCGTACAGCGTCATCAGCCGCGACGCCACCGACCAGAGCCGCGTGTCTTCCAGTTGCTGCTGCACGATCACGAGTTCGCGGGAGACTCGACGTTGGATGTCTCCCGCGCCCATGCTCATGTACTCCGTGCCGTACGTGGCGAGCTTTCCCTCCCACTCGTCCACGGACGGTCCGCCCCGCAGCCGAGCGGCGAAGCCGTCGGACAGTAGGTCGGAGGCGATCACGGGCGCTATGGCGGTACCCGCGACATCGGTCAGGAACGTTCGGCGTTTCACGTCGTCCTCGAATGTGGCCAGGGGGGCATCCAGCACGGCGGACAAGGCCCGGAGGTAGAAGTCCCTGGGTGTGACCTTGCCGCACTCCCAGTTGCTCACGTACTCACGGGCGAGCGTCGTCCCGTATCGCTCGTTGATCGCCGTAGCCAGCCGGCCCTGGGACCAGCCCCGGGCCAGACGAAGCTGCCGGATCACCTCGCCGAGATCCATGCCACCATCTTGCCTCTCGATTCCGGGTGAACGTTCCAACAGTGCGACGAAGCAAGAGATTTCACACGGGAAATCGCACTATGCCCGCCCTCTGGGGCTGACCAGCATGGTGGTCGACGAGCCCGCGTCCTGATGCGGCCGTCTTCCCAGCTCACGAGAACGTGGAGACCCACGATGACCACCAGTCAGGAGCCGGACAAGCTTCCCGACGTATGTGCCGGAACACCTCCCGCCCCCTGCGGCTGCCGCCCGTCGGCAGCGCTCCTCGGGCGGGCCCGGCGTGGCTGGGAGGCGTTCCTGGCCCGTACGGGACCGCTGCCCGGCGAGGCCGGGTCGGGCGAAGCCCGCCGCCGCTCCGACGGCGACCGCGGCGGGCGGTGAGCACCGTGAACGAGCTGCCCGCGACGTGGGTCGACATGGGGCGGGACGTGGATCTGGCGCTCGCCCTCGCCGAAGGCCGGCCGACCGGCCCCGTGGCCGACGAGCTCCGCAGGCGTCTGCGCTCGCACATCGAGCAGCTCGTCACCCCGGCCGAGGCGTACGCGACGACGCTGGCGGACAACCGCGCCCGGGACATCGTCGAGAAGACGGCCGAACACGCCTGCGCGCTGCTGCGGGACCAGGGCGGTGATCCGGCCGCGTCGCTACGACTCCTCGGCAAGGCGACCTACCACCTGATGCGCTACGCGTCCGCGCACCGGCGGGGGCTGCGGCCGTGACGCGCGGCGGCCCCCCGGCCCGTCGCGTGCCCGTGCGGCCCGGCCGGGTGCGCCCGCTCGCCGCCCTCCTTGCGGGGCAGCCCCCCACACTGAAACGGAGCGCCTCGCTCCTGCCGCCTTGGCCGTCACCTAGTGACATGGCGCTCTTCAATCCGTAGGGTGCTGAATATGGATATGCAGACTGTCGTCCTTGGGACGTCCGGCACCACCCCGCAGGACGTCATCGACGTCGCCCGCCACGGCGCCCGCGTCGAGCTGTCATCCGAGGCCGTCGAGGCGCTCGCCGCCGCACGTGCCACCGTGGACGCGCTCGCCGCCAAGCCCGAGCCGGTCTACGGCGTCTCCACCGGCTTCGGCGCGCTCGCCACCCGGCACATCGGCCACGAGCTGCGCACCCAGCTCCAGCGCAACATCGTCCGCTCGCACGCCGCCGGCATGGGGCCGCGCGTCGAGCGCGAGGTCGTGCGCGCGCTGATGTTCCTGCGGCTCAAGACGGTCGCCTCCGGCCACACCGGTGTCCGCCCCGAGGTCGCCCAGACCATGGCCGACCTGCTCAACGCCGGGATCACCCCCGTCGTGCACGAGTACGGCTCGCTCGGCTGCTCCGGCGACCTCGCGCCGCTGTCCCACTGCGCCCTGGCGCTCATGGGCGAGGGCGACGCCGAGGGCCCCGACGGCGTCGTCAAGCCCGCCGGCGAGCTGCTCGCCGCCGCCGGCATCGAGCCCGTCGAGCTGCGGGAGAAGGAGGGCCTCGCCCTCCTCAACGGCACCGACGGCATGCTCGGCATGCTGATCATGGCGCTCGCCGACCTGGAGAACCTCTACACGTCGGCCGACATCACCGCCGCCCTCACCCTCGAAGCGCTCCTCGGCACCGAGAAGGTCCTCGAACCCGAGCTCCACGCCATCCGCCCGCACCCCGGCCAGGCCGCCTCCGCCGCCAACATGCTGGCCGTGCTCAAGGGCTCCGAGCTCACCGGCCACTTCCAGAGCGGCGAAGCCCCTCGCGTCCAGGACGCCTACTCCGTGCGCTGCGCCCCGCAGGTCGCCGGCGCCGGCCGCGACACCATGGCCCACGCCCGGCTCGTCGCCGAGCGCGAGCTCGCCGCCGCCGTCGACAACCCGGTCGTCCTCGCGGACGGCCAGGTCCGCTCCAACGGCAACTTCCACGGCGCCCCCGTCGCCTACGTCCTCGACTTCCTCGCGATCGCCGCAGCCGACCTCGGCTCCATCGCCGAGCGCCGCACCGACCGGCTCCTCGACAAGAACCGCTCGCACGGCCTGCCGCCGTTCCTCGCCGACGACGCCGGCGTCGACTCCGGCCTGATGATCGCCCAGTACACCCAGGCCGCCCTGGTCAGCGAGATGAAGCGGCTCGCCGTCCCGGCGTCCGCCGACTCCATCCCGTCCTCGGCGATGCAGGAGGACCACGTCTCCATGGGCTGGTCCGCCGCCCGCAAGCTGCGCACCGCGGTCGACAACCTCAACCGGATCATCGCCGTCGAGCTCTACGCCGCCACCCGCGGCATCGAGCTCCGCCACGGCCTGGCCCCGGCCCCGGCCTCCGCCGCCGCCATCGCGGCCCTGCGCGCGGCCGGCGTCCAGGGCCCCGGCCCCGACCGCTTCCTCGCCCCCGACCTGGCCGCCGCCGACGCCTTCGTACGCGAGGGCCGGCTGGTCGCCGCGGTCGAGCCGGTCACCGGACCGCTCGCCTGACGGACGTACGGGCAGACGAGGAAAGGGCCGCCTCCGAGCACCGGGGGCGGCCCTTTGCCGTGCTCAGGAGGCCCGGCCGCCCCGGCGCATCGCCAGCGTCACGAAGCCCGCGCCCACGCCCAGGAAGGCCGTCCCGCCCAGGAGGTACGGGGTGGTGTCGATGCCGCCGGTCTCCGCGAGCCGCGGCTCGTCGTCCCGGACCCCGGATGCGGCCGACGGCGCGCGGTCCGTCACGTGCTGCTCGCCGGTGGCGTTCGCGGAGGGCACGAACCACAGCGCGCAGAGCAGGGTCCCCGCGGCGGTGGCGGTGAGCAGCGGACGTCGGGCGACGGACACGTGGATTCGATCCCCCTTGGCGGAAACCGCGAACTGGTAGGTGCGCCGATGCTATTGAACTCAGCGGGTCGTGGGAAAGCCGAGGCCCTCCCGCGCTCTACGCTCCGCCCATGAGCACTTCCGAGACATCACGTTATGTACGGCTTCGCGTCGATCTGGTCCTTCAGGTCGACGGCCCCGCCGAACTCACCGAGGCCGCCGCGGGCCGGATCGACGCCGACGAGTTCATGCCGGAGGAGGAGCGGGTGCACGCCCGCGCCGCCGTCGCGGAGGACAGCGCGGAGGCCCTCGCCTACCTCGTCGAGCCCTTCGACCTGGTCGGCACCGTCCCCGGCGTCGAGATGGTGCAGGCCTCCTGGAGCAGCGAGGAGGTCGATTACGACCCCGATGCGATGGAGTGGGACCTCGACGACGAAGATGGTGTGCGGGAAGACGACGAGGACGACCGCACCTGACCGACCGCCCCTGCCCCTCGGGCCCCGGGACGGTGTCGTCCCGGGGCCCGTTCCCGTCCTCAGGGGTTCAGGGGGGCCGCCGGGAACCGAAAGCTCCGCGGGCGCGTGTCGCACAGTGGTGTTCCCCACATACCCCCCGGTTACGGAACCGGGCGGGTTGTCATGGGTGTTTCAGTGGGAAGTGGCAGGTAATCGGCGACGATGGAGAAGCGTGTGATGACGTACGGCAAGCGCCGCAGGAGCCTGACGGCGGCCGCCGCGGTGCTCGGTGGCGTGCTGGTGCTCTCGGCGTGCAGTGACAGCGACAAGGGCGGCAGCGCCGCCGACGCCTCGCAGAGCGCACAGTCACAGGCTCAGGTCGACGAGGCCGCCGCGCAGAAGACCTCCAAGGCGCAGATCACGATCTCGCCGAAGAACGGTGCCCAGAACGTCTCGATCAACGACGGCGCCAAGGTCACCGTCACCGACGGCAAGCTCACCGAGGTCACCATGACCTCCGCCGAGGGCGACACCGTCAAGGGCGAGATAGCCGCGGACGGTCTGAGCTGGCAGCCCAGCGGCCAGCTCAAGCGCGGCGTCGTCTACAAGGTCGCGGCGACGGCCACGGACGCCGAGGGACTGGAGGCGCACGAGAACTCCTCCTTCACCACGGTCTCCAAGGCCAACAGCTTCATCGCCAACTTCACGCCGGAAGCCGGCTCCACGGTCGGCGTCGGCATGCCGGTCTCGATCAACTTCAACAAGGCGATCAAGGACAAGAAGGCCGTCCAGAGCGGCATCAGCGTCACCTCCACCTCCGGCCAGGAGGTCGTGGGGCACTGGTTCAACTCCACGCGGCTCGACTTCCGTCCGGAGAACTACTGGGCCGAGGGCTCCACGGTCACCATGAAGCTGCAGCTCGACGGCGTCGAGGGCGCCGACGGCGTCTACGGCGTCCAGGAGAAGACCGTCACCTTCAAGATCGGCCGCAACCAGGTCTCCACGGTGGACGTGGCCACCAAGATGATGACGGTCAAGCAGGACGGCCGCACCATCAAGACCATCCCGATCTCGGCGGGCTCCCCGGAGAACACCACCTACAACGGCCAGATGGTGATCTCCGAGAAGTTCAAGGAGACCCGGATGAACGGCGCCACCGTCGGCTTCACCGACGCGGACGGCAAGGGCGAGTACGACATCAAGGACGTGCCGCACGCGATGCGCCTGTCCACGTCCGGCACCTTCATCCACGGCAACTACTGGGGCGCGCGCTCCATCTTCGGCAACGTGAACACCAGCCACGGCTGCGTGGGCCTCGCCGACGTCAAGGGCGCGGGCGACCCGAAGCAGCAGGCCGCGTGGTTCTACGACAACTCGATCATCGGCGACGTGGTCGTCGTCAAGAACTCCAAGGACAAGACGATCGCGCCCGACAACGGCCTCAACGGCTGGAACATGAGCTGGTCGGAGTGGAAGGCCGGCTCGGCCGTCTGACTCCCTCCGCACCCGGCGCTGCGGTGAAGTGACGCGGCCCCCCTCGTCCGACGACGAGGGGGGCCGCTCGCGTTCACGCCCGCCGGTCCGCGCTCCGATGGGCGTTCACGCCCGCGGGTCCGCGCTCGGATCCGCCTCCGCCACCACCGGCTCGTCGACACCCCACTGCGCCAGCAGCCGCAGCGCGTCCGCCGACGGCGAGCCGGGCTCCGCGTGGTACGTCACCAGCACCAGGTCGGGATCGTCGCCGGACACCTTCAACGACTCGTACGACAGCGTCATCTCGCCCACCAGCGGGTGCCGCAGCCGCTTCGTGCCGTGCCCCTTGTCCGTCACCGTGTGCGCCGCCCACAGCGAGCGGAACTCCTCGCTCCTGACCGACAGCTCGCCGACCAGCGCCATCAGCTCCGGGTCGTCCGGGTGCATTCCCGCGTACAGTCGCAGCACGCTCACGACCTCGACCGCCTTGCACTCCCACTCGATGTAGAGATCACGCGCGTTGGCGTCGAGGAAGATCATCCGGGCCATGTTCCGCTCGCGCGGATCCCACGCGGCGAAGTCGCCGAACAGCGCACGCGCCATCCGGTTCCAGGCCAGGACGTCGAGCCGCCGCCCCACGACGAAGGCCGGCACCCCCTCCATCGCGTCCAGGAGCTGCGCCAGACCGGGCCGCACCTGCTGCGGACGGGAGCTCCCCGCCCGCTGGCGCTTCTTCACGGTCGGCTTCGCCAGATGGGTCAGATGCGCCCGCTCGGTGTCGCTGAGCCGCAGCGCTCGCGCGATCGAATCCAGCACCTCCATGGACACGTTCCGGCCGTTGCCCTGTTCCAGCCGGGTGTAGTACGCCACCGACACCCCGGCCAACTGCGCCAGCTCCTCCCGGCGCAGGCCGGGAACCCGGCGGTGCCGCCCGAACTCGGGCAGGCCCACGTCCTGCGGCTTGAGGCGTGCCCGGCGGGAGCGGAGGAATTCGCTGAGTTCGGCACTGAGGTCCATACGTCCCCAGTATTCCCGGTGACGGCCGAAACCGGGCGTACGTTCCTGACCCTGCCAGTGGTAGGCACGCCGGTCGTAGGCAGAACAGTGGTCTGGGTGTGGCCGGAAACCTACGGCAGGCTCACCACCATGACCACGAACGTCTCCGCCATCGCAGCACCCGCCGCCAACGCCCCGCTGGAGCGCACCACCGTGCCGCGCCGGGCCGTCGGCGAGCACGACGTCCTCATCGAGATCAAGTACGCCGGCATCTGCCACTCCGACATCCACCAGGCCCGCGACGGCTGGGGCGAGGGCATCTTCCCGATGGTCCCCGGCCACGAGATCGCCGGCATCGTCACCGAGGTCGGCCCCGGCGTCACCCGGCACAAGGTCGGCGACCGCGTCGGCGTCGGCTGCTTCGTCGACTCCTGCCGCACCTGCGAGTACTGCGAGCGCGGCCTGGAGCAGTACTGCGTGAACGGCATGACCGGCACGTACAACGCCCTCGACAAGAACGGCGAGCCCACCTACGGCGGCTACTCCACCCACATCGTCGTCGACGAGAACTACACCCTGCGCATTCCCGAGGGCATCTCGCTCGACGTCGCAGCCCCGCTGCTGTGCGCCGGCATCACCCTCTACTCGCCGCTCGCCCACTGGCAGGCCGGCCCCGGCAAGAAGGTCGCCGTCGTCGGCCTCGGCGGCCTCGGCCACATGGGCGTCAAGATCGCCCACGCGCTCGGCGCCGAGGTGACCGTGCTCAGCCAGTCCCTGAAGAAGCAGGAGGACGGCCTCAAGCTCGGCGCCGACCACTACTACGCCACCAGCGACCCGGCGACCTTCACCGAGCTCGCCGGCACCTTCGACCTGGTGATCTCCACGGTCTCCGCGCCGCTCGACTTCGACGCCTACCTGAGCCTGGTCAAGACCGACGGCGCCCTGGTGAACGTCGGCGCCCCGGAGGAGCCGGTCAAGGTCGGCCTGTTCTCCCTCATAGGCGGCCGCAAGACGCTGGCCGGCTCGATGATCGGCGGCATCGCCGAGACCCAGGAGATGCTGGACTTCTGCGCCGCGCACGGCCTGGGTGCGGAGATCGAGCTGATCACGGCCGACCAGGTCAACGAGGCGTACGAGCGGGTCATCGCGTCCGACGTGCGCTACCGCTTCGTGATCGACGCCTCGACGATCTGATCCGGCGGCCTCGGACACGGCGCGCCGGGGCATGACGTCCGGGGTAATCGACCCGCACGGCATGCCCCGGCATGCTCGTCCCATGACCGCATACGCGATAGCGAACCTGCACCCGGGCGCCACCCCCCACGAGGACGTCCTCGGCTACATCGAGCGCATCCAGTCCACCCTCGCCCCCTTCGGCGGCCGCTTCCTCGTCCACGGCGCGCCCCGCCGCGAGGTCCTCGAGGGCGAGTGGCCCGGCGCGCTCGTCATGATCGCCTTCCCGACGTACGCGGACGCCCGCGCCTGGTACGACTCCGAGCCCTACCAGGCCCTCATCCCCCTGCGCGCGCGCCACATCCCCGGCGACGTCCTGCTGATCGACGGCGTTCCGGAGGGCTACGACCCGGCCACGACGGCGGCGGCGATGCGCGCGGCGGCGGAGTCCGTCGAGCAGGCGCCCGTCGAGCAGGCGTCCGTCGAGCGGGCGCCTGTCGAGTGAGGCCGGCCCCGTGGGCGTCCGTCGAGCGGGCGCCTGCCGAGTGAGGCCGGCCCTGTGGGCGCCGGTGGTGCCCTACTCCGCCTTCGCCACCCCGATCGGGCAGGACACGCCCGTGCCGCCGATGCCGCAGTAACCGGCGGGGTTCTTGTCCAGGTACTGCTGGTGGTAGCCCTCGGCCGGGTAGAAGGCGCGGTCCTCGGCCGGGAGGATCTCGGTGGTGATCGTGCCGTAGCCGGAGCCGGTCAGGACCTTCTGGTAGGCGTCGCGGGACGCCCGGGCCGCCTCGGCCTGCTCGGGGGAGTGGGTGTAGACGGCCGAGCGGTACTGGGTGCCGACGTCGTTGCCCTGGCGGAAGCCCTGCGTCGGGTCGTGGGACTCCCAGAAGAGCTTCAGCAGGCGCTCGTACGAGACCTTCGCCGGGTCGAAGACCACGCGGACGACCTCGGTGTGGCCGGTGAGGCCCGAGCAGACCTCCTCGTACACCGGGTTCGGGGTGTGGCCGCCCTGGTAGCCGACGAGGGTCGTGTAGACGCCGTCGGTCTGCCAGAACTTGCGCTCGGCGCCCCAGAAACAGCCCAGCGCGAAGTCGGCGACCTCCAGGCCCTCCGGGTAGGGCCCGAGGAGCGGGGTGCCGAGCACCGTGTGGCGCTCCGGGACCTGGAACTCGGGCTCGGGACGCCCGCGCAGGGCCTGGTCGGGAGTGGGGAGGACGGGGGTGCGGGACAGGAACATGCTGCATCTCTCCTCGACGGTCGGCGAAAGGCACAACGTCCCCCGCACCCCGGGGATTCCCGGGGGGACCGCTACCGCCGCAGCGTCGCCGGGCTGCCCCCGCTCGCCTCATAGCCGGCCACCACCAGGTTCCGGTGCGCCGTGTACGCCGCCGCCGGGTCCTCCTCCAGCGTCCACGGCAGCGCGCCCACGTGGCCGTCCACCCGCACCAGCATCTCCATCGCCTCGCTCCAGCGCTCCGCCCCCATCAGGAACGGCACCAGCAGATGGCGCACGTGCGCCAGCATCGGGTCGTCGGGCCGCGCCGAGTGCACCGCGTACAGGGCGCCCTCCACGGCCCGGGTCACCACCGCCGTACGGTAGAAGTCACCGAGCACGAGCTCCGGCCGGTTCTCGAACACCGCGAACAGGGGCAGCGCGGCGAGCAGGGAACCGCGCGGCGCACGGGCCGCCGCCGACGTGGCGAAACGGTCCGCCTCCTCACGCGAACCGTGCCACTTCCCGCACCAGTAGTGCAGCGCCGCCAGATGCGCCCCCATGTGCTCCGGCGCCCGGTCGATCACCTTCGCCCACAGCCGGTCGAACTCCTCCGGCGGGTAAGCCAGTCCACGCGCCACCGCCAGTTCCGAGATGTACGGCACCGGGTCACCCGGCGCCAGCAGCGCCGCCTGCTCGCACGCCGCCCTGGCCTCCTCCAGGATGACCCGGAAGTCCTGCGCGCCGGCCGACGAGGAGCGCCACGCCTGCTGCACCAGGAACTCCGCGTAGACCTGCGCGCCGCCCGGGTCCTTCGGCGCCTCCGCCCGCCACGAGCGCAGCCACGCGCCTCCCGCGCCCGGCCGCTCCGCCAGCTCCAGGGAAGCCGCGCCCGCGAAGGCCTGCACCCGCTGCCAGCGCGTCTCGCCCTCCTTCTCCGTGCCCTTGAGCAGCTGCGAGGCGGCCCGCCAGTCCTGCGTCGCCTGCACCACGTCGAGCACGTCGAGGAGATCCCCGTCCGGCCCCGGCAGCCGCACGTCCTGCTCCTCCTGCCGCAGGAACCCGTACGCCTCCGGGTCCGCCGCGTCGGGCGAGCCGGGGGCCACCTGCCGGATGCCGCCGCCGCGCCGGCGCAGCACGTAGGGGCCGAGGACGCCGAAGATCAGTCCGAGCGCGATCAGGAACCAGAGAATCTCCATGTGTCCATTGTCCAGGACACCGGCCGGGACAAGAGGCGGCGACCGGGCCCGGCGCGGACTACGCTCCTGACTCATGAGCGACCAGCACACCCACCAGAGCTTCGAGACCCGCGCCATCCACGCGGGCAACACCGCCGACCCGCTGACCGGCGCGGTCGTCCCGCCCATCTACCAGGTGTCCACCTACAAGCAGGACGGCGTGGGCGGGCTGCGCGGCGGCTACGAGTACAGCCGCAGCGCCAACCCGACGCGCACCGCCCTCGAGGAGAACCTCGCGGCCCTGGAGGGCGGCCGGCGCGGTCTCGCCTTCGCCTCCGGCCTCGCCGCCGAGGACTGCCTGCTGCGCACCCTGCTGGTCCCCGGCGACCACGTGGTCATCCCCAACGACGCCTACGGCGGCACCTTCCGCCTCTTCGCCAAGGTCGTCGAGCGCTGGGGCGTGGACTTCTCCGTCGCCGACACCTCCGACGTCGAGTCGGTGCGGGGCGCGATCAACGACCGTACGAAGCTGATCTGGGTCGAGACCCCCTCCAACCCGCTGCTCGGCATCACCGACATCGAGGCCGTCGCGGGTGTCGCCCGCCAGGCCGGGGTGAAGCTGGTCGTCGACAACACCTTCGCCTCGCCCTACCTCCAGCAGCCGCTGGCGCTCGGCGCGGACGTCGTCGTCCACTCGCTCACCAAGTACATGGGCGGCCACTCCGACGTCGTCGGCGGCGCCCTGGTCACGGCCGACGCGGAGCTGGGCGAGGAACTGGCGTACCACCAGAACGCGATGGGCGCGGTGGCCGGTCCCTTCGACTCGTGGATCGTGCTGCGCGGCATCAAGACCCTCGCCGTGCGCATGGACCGGCACAGCGAGAACGCCGGCAAGATCGTCGAGATGCTGACCCAGCACCCGAAGGTCACCCAGGTCCTCTACCCGGGCCTGCCGGAGCACCCGGGGCACGAGGTCGCCGCCAAGCAGATGCGTTCCTTCGGCGGCATGGTCTCCTTCCGCGTCGAGGGCGGCGAGGCGGCGGCCGTCGAGGTCTGCAACCGCGCCAAGCTCTTCACCCTCGGCGAGTCCCTCGGCGGCGTCGAGTCCCTGATCGAGCACCCGGGCCGCATGACGCACGCGAGCGTCGCCGGCTCGGCCCTGGAGGTCCCGGCGGACCTGGTCCGCCTCTCGGTCGGCATCGAGAACGTCGACGACCTGCTCGCCGACCTGCGCGAGGCGCTGGGCTAGTCCGGGAGCGACCGGGGTCTCCCGCCGGGCCGGCTTCCTGGCCGGCTACCGAGCCGCCTTCCGAGCAGGCTTCCTGGCCGGCTTCCGAGCCGGCACGGCGGCCAGACCCCGGTCACCACCCCTCCAGCGGGGGAGTGGTCGCCGCCGGCGGGACCTCCCACGGCCGGGTCGCGGACGCCCAGGCGACGAAGGCGAGGACCGCCGCCGCCAGCAGCGCCCAGCCGACCCTCCGCAGCAGCCGGTCCCGGCGCAGCAGGCGGGTGCCGCGGGTCACCGCCCGGGCGGCGAGGTCGGCGGGGACGGGCGGCTGCGCGGCGCGCAGCATGCGGCGGACCTCGTCCTCCTTGCGGTCGTGGCGGCTCACGAGGCCGCCCGCAGTGCGCTGACCGACCGGGCGCAGACGGCCCGCACCCGCTCCTCGGGCAGCCCGAGGAGCGCGGCCGTCCGCTCCTCCGGTACCGCTTCGTACAGCCGCAGCACGACGACGAGACGTTCCTGCGGCGTGAGCGCGGACAGCACGCCGCCGCGGCCGCGGTGGTGGCGCCAGGCGGTGCGGGCGAAGCGGGCGGCGAGGCAGGCGCGGGTGACCTCGTAGGGGTCCTCGCCGCGCAGCCGGTCCCAGTGGGCGTAGGTGTGGGCGAGGGAGGCCGTCAGCAGGTCCTGGGCGAGGGGATTGCGGCGCGCGGGCTCGGTGGTGAGCAGCGTGGCGACGTGCAGCAGCCGGCCCGACGCCCCGGCCGCGAAGGCGTGGAACTCCCGGGTGCGGGCGGCGTTCTCGTCATGGTGGCCATGATTCGACTCGCGCACGTCCTCATATAGAGGCCGGTGCGCACGCCCGGTCAAGACGTCGGCACGGACTCTTCCCGGCCGGCCCCCGCGGCCGTCTCGTGGGTGGTCTCCCGGCCGGTGCCGCGCCCGGTCCCGCGGCCGGTCTAGCGGGTGGTCTCCCGTTCGGTGCCGCCGTCGTCCTCGCGGCCGGCGGGCAGGCCCGACTGGCGAGCGGAGAGGGCCGAGTTGAAGCGGGTGAGCAGGGTGCAGAAGGACTCGCGCTCGGCGGGCGTCCAGCCGTCGGTCACCTCGGCCATCAGACGGCGGCGCGAGGCGCGGACCTCCTCCAGGCGGGCCTGGCCGCGCGGGGAGAGCTGGAGCACGACCGCGCGCCCGTCCTCGGGGTGCGAGGTGCGCTTGACCAGGCCGGTGTCGACGAGCGGGGCGACCTGGCGGGTGACCGTCGAGGAGTCGATGCCCATGCCGGCGGCGAGCGCCTTCACGCCCATCGGGCCCTCCTGGTCGAGCCGGTTGAGCAGCAGGTAGGCGGCGCGGTCCATGGAGTTGCGGAGCTGCCCGGTGCCGCCGAGCCGGGTCTGCTCGGCCCGCCGGGCGAAGACGGCCACCTGGTGCTGGAGGGCGTCGAGGAGACCGGGGTCAAGCTCAGTCGTCATGTCCTGAGATGTGGGCATGGCTGTGGTGGCTCTCTCGTGCGGTGGTCGGTTGGTGGGGGACAGAGTACGCGGACCGGCCCGGGTCCGTACCGGCGCTGCGCGATCCGATACGAACCCGGGTGCGACGGGGGTGTGGACCGGGTGGCGGGGGTGCTCCCCGGGCGGCCGGGACCCCCGTGAACTGCGAGACTTCATGTCATGAGCTTCCGTACGCCAGGCCCCTTGCACCCGCTGATGCTCGACGACGTACGGGGGGCGCAGAAGATGCTCGCCGGGGTGGCGCGGGTGACCGCGATGGAGGGCAGCCGCCATCTGTCGTCGCTGGTGGGGTCGCCCGTCCACCTCAAGTGCGAGAACCTCCAGCGGACCGGTTCGTTCAAGCTGCGCGGCGCGTACGTGCGGATCGCGGGACTGCGTCCGGAGCAGCGGGCGGCCGGGGTGGTCGCCGCCTCGGCCGGCAACCACGCGCAGGGCGTGGCGCTGGCCTCGGCCCTGCTCGGGGTGCACGCGACGGTCTTCATGCCGGTGGGCGCCCCGCTGCCGAAGGTGGCGGCGACCCGGGAGTACGGGGCGGAGGTGCGGCTGCACGGGCACGTCGTGGACGAGACGCTGGCGGCGGCCGAGGAGTACGCCCAGCAGACCGGGGCGGTCTTCATCCATCCCTTCGACCACCCGGACATCATCACGGGCCAGGGCACGGTGGGCCTGGAGATCCTGGAGCAGTGCCCCGAGGTGCGGACGATCGTCGTGGGCGTCGGCGGCGGGGGCCTGGCGGCCGGGATCGGCCTGGCGGTGAAGTCGGTACGGCCGGATGTGCGGGTGGTCGGCGTGCAGGCGGAGGGCGCGGCCGCGTACCCGCCCTCGCTCGCGGCGGGGCATCCGGTGGCGGTCGAGTCGCCGGTGACCATGGCGGACGGGATCAAGGTGGGGCGTCCGGGCGACGTGCCGTTCGGAATCGTCCGGGAGTACGTGGACGAGGTCCGCACGGTCTCGGAGGACGCGCTCTCCTCGGCGCTGCTGCTGTGTCTGGAGCGGGCGAAGCTGGTCGTGGAGCCGGCCGGCGCGAGCCCGGTGGCGGCGCTGCTCGCCGAGCCGGAGGCGTTCCGGGGCCGTGGGCCTGTGGTGGCGGTGCTGTCCGGCGGGAACGTGGACCCGCTCCTGATGCAGCGGATCCTGCGGCACGGCATGGCGGCGGCGGGCCGCTACCTGAGCCTGCGGCTGAAGGTGACGGACCGGCCGGGCGCGCTGGCGACGCTGCTCGCGGTGCTGACGGTGGTGGACGCGAACGTGCTGGACGTCAGCCACGTGCGGACCGACCCGCGGCTCGGGCTCACGGAGGCGGAGGTGGAACTGCACCTGGAGACGAAGGGGCCGGAGCACTGCGAGGAGGTCGCCGCGTCGCTGCGGGACGCGGGTTACACGGTGCTCTGAAACCGCTGGCGTGTCGCGATGTATCGCGTTAGCGTGTGGTCCGGGTCACGAAACCGCCGGGCGGGGGCCGCTCGGCGTTCCTAGACTTGGACAGAAACGCTCAAAACCGCCTCGATCATGTGGGAGACCCCTTATGCCAGGCGCGATCCACGCCGAAGGTCTGGTGAAGACCTTCGGCGACGTACGAGCTCTGGACGGCGTGGACCTCGACGTACCCGAGGGCACCGTCCTGGGCCTTCTCGGCCCGAACGGGGCGGGGAAGACCACCACCGTGCGCGTCCTCACCACGCTTCTGAAACCGGACAGCGGCAGAGCCGTGGTCGCCGGCATAGACGTGCTCAAGCACCCCAACGAGGTGCGGCGTTCCATCGGCCTCTCCGGGCAGTTCGCCGCCGTCGACGAGTATCTGACCGGCCGTGAGAACCTCCAGATGGTCGGACAGCTCTACCAGATGAACGCGAAGAGCGCGAAGGCCCGCGCGGGCGAACTGCTCGAGCGGTTCGGCCTCGCCGACGCCGCCGACCGCCCCGCGAAGACCTACTCCGGCGGCATGCGCCGCCGCCTCGACCTCGCGGCCGCCCTCGTGGTCTCCCCGCCCGTCATGTTCATGGACGAGCCCACCACCGGCCTGGACCCCCGCAACCGCCAGGCGCTGTGGGAGGTCATCCAGGAGCTGGTCGCGGGCGGCACCACCCTCCTGCTCACCACCCAGTACCTGGAAGAGGCCGACCACCTGGCCCACGACATCTGCGTCGTCGACCACGGCAAGGTCATCGCCCGCGGCACCTCCGACGAGCTCAAGGCCCGAACCGGCGGCGAGCGCGTCGAAGTCGTCGTCCACGAACGGGAGATGATCTCGCCCGCCCGCGAGGTCCTCGCCCGCTACGGCCTCGCCGGCATCGGCCACGGCGACATCTCCGTGGAGGAGCACACCCGCAGGCTGACCGTCCCCGTCGCGGGCGGCGCCAAGCTGCTCGCCGAGGTCATCCGCGACCTCGACGCCGTCGGCGTGGAGATCGACGACATCGGACTGCGCCGCCCCACCCTCGACGACGTCTTCATCTCCCTCACCGGACACACCGCCGAGCGGGCCGAGGACGAGAACGGCGACAGCGGTGACACCCCGCCCCGGGACGCCCGGAGCAGGCGCGCCAAGGCGAAGGAGGCGGCGAAGTGACCGCACTGAGCGACTCCCTGGTCGTCGCCCGCAGGAACCTGATCCGCATGACCAGGATTCCCGAGATGATCCTGTTCGGGGTCATCCAGCCGGTGATGTTCGTGGTCCTCTTCACGTACGTCTTCGGCGGGTCCATGACGATCGGCGGCACCACCGACGCGGGCGTCTACAAGGACTTCCTGATGGCGGGCATCTTCGCGCAGACGGTCACCTTCGCCACGGCGGGATCGGCGGCCGGCATCGCCGACGACATGCAGAAGGGGATCATCGACCGTTTCCGGTCGCTGCCCATGGCGCGCGGCGCCGTCCTGACCGGCCGCACCGTCGCCGACCTCGCGCAGACGACCATCACCCTGCTCGTCCTCGCGATCGTCGCGTTGATCGTCGGCTGGCGCACCGGTTCCGCGGAGCCCACGAACGCCGGCAGGGTCCTGGCCGGTTTCGCCCTGCTGCTGCTCCTCGGCTACGCGTTCACCTGGATCGGCGCGCTGATCGGCCTGTCCGTGCGCACGCCGGAGGCGGCGACGTCCGGAGGGATCATCTGGCTGTTCCCGGTCACGTTCATCTCGAACGCGTTCGTGGACTCGGACCGGATGACGCCCTGGCTGCGCCACATCGCCGAGTGGAACCCCTTCAGCGCGACCGTCCAGGCATGCAGGGAGCTGTTCGGCAACCCGGGCGTCTCGACCTCGGACGCCTGGCCGATGCAGCACCCGGTCTGGGCGTCGGTCATCTGGTCCGTGCTGATCATCGCGGTCTTCCGCACGCTGGCGGTGCGGAAGTACCGCTCGGCGACGGCCTGACCCAGACGGCGTGACCCGGGCTCGGTCATGCCGGCCCGCCCGGGCAGGAACAGGCCGGCCTGACCCGGCCTCGGTCACGCCGGCGTGACCCGGGCTCGAACAGGCCGGCCTGACCCGGGCGCCGTGAGCCGGACCCACGGTTCACGGCAGATAGCCCGACACCACCAGGTTGTCGAAGGGCAGGAACAGCGCCCCTCCCGCGATCAGGACCTCGTAGGGGACGAGGGCCTCGGCGTCGACGCCGTCCGGCAGGACGGCGTCGAAGCGCTCGACGTCACGCTCTCCCACCGGCCCCGAGGCGGGCAGGGACCGCACCTCCTTCTTGCTGGCGACCACCAGCCGGTCGCCCGCGAAGTACACCCGGCTCGCGAACCGGTCGAAGGCGCCGACCGCCGCCCGTCGCAGCTCGCGGCCGCTGGCCAGGTCGTAGGTCACGACCTCGCCGTCGACGGTGCCGGCGCTCAGCACGGCCACCGTCCCGTCCGCGTTCACCGCCGGGTCGCCCGTGATCTCCAGGCCCGCGCCCAGGGTGCGCTCCAGGCGCAGGGTGCGGGCGTCGAGCACCGCGACCCCGCCGTCCTGGGCCGCCGAGCAGAGCACCGACCCGCCGTGCACGACCATCCCGCCGCAGTCCACGCCCCGCGCGCCCCGGGCCGCCTCCCTGCCGGTGTCCGCGTCCAGCGCCACCGGCGTGGTGACCCCGACCGGCACGAACACCCGGTCGCCCGCCACGACCACCTGCTCCGGGATGCCGTCGAGCTCGCTGCGCCACAGCTCCGCGCCCCCGCCCCTGCCGTCGAGCCGCACGGCCGTGACGAGGCCCCTGCGCTCGTCCGTCCGGTGCAGAAAGCTGGAGTAGAGGACCGAGCCCCGCAGGTCCGAGCCCTTGTGCGCCCACTCGCTCCCCGGTGCGGCGATCCTCCCGCGCTGTGCGCCGTCCTCGATGCCGTAGGCCGAGACGCCGTCCCGGCCGGTGATGTACGCGGTGTCGCCGACGACCGCGGGATACCCGGGCGACGAGAACACCCCGAAGTCCTCGGGCGCCTGCCGGGGCGGCACCGACCACAGCCGCCGGCCGTCCGCCGCCCGCAGCCCCACCGCCGCGCCCCCGCTGCCCGCGCACACCAGCACCTCGGGAGCCAGCGAACAGCCGGCGACACCCCCGTCCACCTCGGTGGTCCAGGGCGACCAGCCCGCCGGGCGCGACGCGCGGTCCGTGCCCGCCGCGCCGAAGTCGCCGGGATGCCCCTCGCCGCCGTACGGCAGGACCACCCGGTCCAGCGTCTTCGGCGCCGGGGAGCCGGAGACGGAGACGGACGGGGACGCGCTGCCGGCCGGCGCCCCGCCCTCCGTGCCGCCGGCCCGCGCGTCCTGCCGGTTCAGCACCACCACGAGCGTCGTCGCGGCGACCGCCGCCACCGCCACCGCCGCCACCGCGATCCGCCCCCACGGCCGGCGTCGCACCTCCCCGGCCGGGGGCGCGGCGGGCCGGTGGCCGGCCGCCGTGGGGGAGTAGGGCACCACCGGCCCGAGCGTCGGCAGATCCGCCACGCCCGCCCCCGACGAGGCCGCCTCGCCGACCCGCCGCGCCGCCTCCCCGTACTCCGCGAGCAGCGACAGCACCGGGCCCGGCCACGGAAAGACCTCCGGCGCCGCCCCGCCGCCGAGCAGCTCCACCAGCTCCGCGGCCGTCGGCCGCTCCGCCGGGTCGAGCCGCAGACAACGCTCCACCACCGGCCGCAACTCCTCCGGAACCCCGGACAGTTCGGCCTCGGCCCGGCTGATCCGGTAGAACACCGCCGCCATCTCGTCGTCCTGGAACGGCCCCCGCCCGCTCGCCGCGAACGCCAGCACCGCACCCAGACAGAACACGTCCGACGCCGGCACCACCGCCCGGCTGCCCGTCAGGTGCTCCGGCGACATGAAACCGGGCGAGCCGACCACCAGCCCCGTCGAGGTGAGCGCCGTCGCCTCGAAGGCCTGCGCGATCCCGAAATCGATCAGCTTCGGTCCGGCGGCCCCGAGCAGCACGTTCGCCGGCTTCAGGTCCCGGTGCAGCACCTGCGCGCCGTGCACCGCCTCCAGGGCCCGCGCCAGCGCGGCCCCGAGGGCCCGCACCGCCCCGGCCGGCAGTGCCCCGGAGCGGGTGACCGCCTCGGCGAGCGACGGGCCGGGCACGTACTCCGTCGCAAGCCACGGCGTCGGCGCGTCGGCGTCCGCGTCGACGAGCCGTGCCGCGGAGGGGCCGCTCACCGCCCGCGCCGCCGTGATCTCGCGCCGGAACCGGGTCCGGAAGTCCCCGTCGACCTCCAGGTCCTCCCGTACGGTCTTCACCGCGACCATCCGGTACGGATCGGCCGTCGGCTCGTCCGCCCGGCAGGCCAGGTGGACCTCCCCCATGCCGCCCGCGCCGAGGCGGGCGAGGAGCCGGTAGGGTCCGACGAACCGCGGGGGCCCGCCGAGCAGTGCTTCCAGCACCGAAGTCGTCCTCTCAGCAGATCACTCGGGCAGCTCGACCGCGATGACGGCGCCCTTGTCGTACACGAGATAGGCGATCTGGCCGACCGGCAGCACCTCCGGCTGCCGGATCATCCTCTCGAAGAGCATCCCGTAGTCGGGGTCGCGCTCGTCCTCCTCGGCGCGCGGACCGGGCGCTCCGGGCACCGGAGTGACCCGGAGGTCTCCGGGCCTGCCGTCCGGGCCCAGGCGCAGGGTGTAGAGGGCGGAGTAGTCGGCGTACACCACCTGGTCCCCGGCGAGCAGCGGTGTGGAGAGCGCCTGTTCGAGACCCGGGGGAGTGGTGTCCTTCAGCGGGTACGAGCCGAGCCGGGCGCCGTCCTTCGTCGCGTGGACCGTCAGCCCGCCGTCGTCGAAGCCGACGACCACCCGCGCGCCGACCACGTCCAGGCGAAGCTTCCCGACCGGCGCGGGCACGCTTCCCTTCGTGGCGAGCGTGGCCGCGTCCAGCAGGTGCAGCCGCTGTTCGGCGTCGACGACGTGCGGGGTGCTGACGCAGTACGCCGAGGATCCGAGGACCTTCACCTCCTCGCAGGTCTTCGCCTCCCGGTCGACCTCGCCGAGCAGGGCGCCGCTCCTTCCGTCGTAGGCGAGGAGCCCGCGGTCGCTCAGGGCGTAGACCCGCCCGGCCGCGTAGGCGACCGGCTCGTAGGGGCGGTCGGAGGAGAAGTCGATCTCGTTGTTGGTGAGCTCCTTCGACCACAGCTGCCGGCCGTCGGCGAGGGCGTACGCGGCCATGCCGGTGCGGTCCTTCTCGTACGTCGTCGTGCTCTTCGTCGCCACGAAGACGACGCCGTCCCCGACGAGGGGCCGGGTCCCCGGGCCCTGGGTGCCCTTGGCGGGCTTCTCCCAGCGGACGGTGCCGGTACGGGCGTCGCGCACCTGGAGCTTCCCGTCCGCGGCGAGGACCACGGCCGTGTCGTGGACGGTCGGCCGGGTGGCGTCGTCGGCGATCCACCACTGGCCGTGGTCCTGGATGTAGCTGAAGCCGCCGCGCTTGCCCTCGCCGAGGTTCGCCTCCCACAGCTTCTTGCCGCTCGCCGGGTCCAGCGCCTCGTACCAGCCGTCGGTCGTCCGGCACACCAGCGCCTTCTCGTTCGCCGAGCAGCCGAACGCCGGTGCCGTGAGCTTCGCCCGCCAGGGCTTCCAGCCGGCCGGGCGCTGGGCCGCGTACTGCGGCACGACACCGGAGGCGTCGGCGAGGCCCCGGTCGTCCACTCCGGGCACGCGCGGCCCGGCGGGGGCGGGCGGACCGGCGGTGACCGGCCGCTTCGGCTCCTCCTTTGGCCACAGCAGATACGCGCCGAGGCCGCCGCCCAGGACGGCGAGGGCCGTCACGGCGGCGAGCAGGGCCCGGCGGCGCCGGCGCGGCGGGGGTGCGGTGGCGGGGGCCGCGGGCGGCAGGGTCGGGGCCTGGTGCAGGCCCGGACCGGCCGTCGGCGCCGGGGCCGGCGCGGCCGGCACCTCCAGGAGCGGGCCGCCGGACGCGACGAGCTGGGCCAGCTCCGTCCCGTACGCGCCGATGTGTTCCCGTACGGCCTGCGGCCACGCGGGCGGGCGGCCGGTGTCGCCGCCGAGGAGCTCCACCAGCGTCTGGGGCGCCGGCCGGTCCGCCGGGTCCCGGGCCAGGCAGGACGCGACGACCGCGCGCAGGTCCTCGGGCAGCCGCCCCAGGTCGGCCTCGGCCTGCGAGACGCGGTAGAGGACGGCCGCCACGGGCCCGTCACCGAAGGGGTCCTCGCCGGTCGCCGCGTAGCAGAGCAGCGAGCCCAGGCAGAAGACGTCGGACGCCCCGGTCACGTGCCGTGCGCCGGCGACGTGCTCGGGCGACATGAAGGCGGGCGTGCCGACCATGAGCCCGGTCGCGGTCATGGTGGTGGCGCCGCTCGCCCGGGCGATGCCGAAGTCGATCAGGCGGGGCCCGTCGGCGGCGAGCATGACGTTGCCCGGCTTGAGGTCGCGGTGCAGCACCCCGGCGCCGTGCAGATCGGCGAGGGCCCGGGCGATCCGCGCACCGAGCGCCCGGACCGTGGCGACGGGCAGCGGCCCGGCGCGGCGGACGGCCTGGGACAGGCTGGGGCCGGGCACGTACGCGGTGGCCAGCCAGGGGACCTCGGCGTCGGCGTCCCCGCCGACCGGGGCGGCGGCGTACGCGCTGCGCACCAGGGCGGCGACCTTGATCTCGCGGCGGAAGCGGTCGCGGAAGGCGGGATCTCCGGCGAGGTCGCGCCGCACGGTCTTGACGGCGAAGAACGCCCCCGAGGCGTCGCGCCGGGCCAGGTACACCTCGCCCATGCCGCCGGCGCCCAGCCGCGCGAGCACCTCGTACGGACCGATCCTCCGTGGCGCGCCCTCGCGCAGCGGTCCCAGCATCTGCCCCGTCCCCCTTCTGCGGCCGACGCCCTTGATCATGACACGGGCACTCGAACGTCAGCATGAGCATGGCGAAGGGCCGGACCCCGTGCGGGATCCGGCCCTGACGCGCGACGGCGGGGGTGGGTGCCGGCGGTGTCAGCCGGTGTACGGCTTGGCGCTGAGGATCTTCACCATGGCCGTCTTGCCGTTCGGCAGCTCGTACTCGGCCTCGTCGCCGACGGCCTTGCCGATCACGCCGACGCCCAGCGGGGACTGCGGGGAGTACGTCTCGATGTCGTCGCTCGCGTACTCGCGGGACGCCAGGAGGAACTCCAGGGTGTCGTCCTCGTCGCCGTCGAAGGCGATCGTCACGACCATGCCGGGTCCGACCACACCGGTGTCCTCCGGGGCCTCGCCGACCTTGGCGTTCTGCAGGAGCTGCGTGAGCTGCCGGACCCGGAGCTCCTGCTTGCCCTGCTCCTCCTTGGCCGCGTGGTACCCGCCGTTCTCGCGCAGATCGCCCTCCTCGCGCGCGGCGGCGATCTTCGCGGCGATCTCGGTACGCGCGGGACCAGACAGGTACTCAAGCTCGTCCTTGAGCTTGTTGTACGCCTCCTGGGTGAGCCAGGTGACGTTGTCGCTGGTCTGGGTCACAGGTGCTCCTCGTAGGTACTGGGAATACAAAGCTCGCCCTGCGCGAAAAACCGGCACCTCAAGGGCGGTCTTTCGAACGGGCGAAACCACGAGCCTAACAATGAGTGGCGAAAAGCGGGAGGACATAAACCACGGAGTTCACGTCACCCCAGGTCACCGAGGTGACTCGCCGAGGCTCCACCCCGGCTCCCTACCCACCGCTACCGGGGCGTACACCCGATGAGCTCGGCGGTGGTGGCCCTCGCGGTGGTGCGGATCGCGTAGACCCGGTCGACGCGGGTGCCGGTCTCGTCGACCCGCACGTCCTTGCGGCCCACCTCGGCCCCGTCCTCGGAGCGCGAGCGGAGCGTGCAGACGCCCCGGGCGCCGTCGTCCTTGCGGATCTCCAGGTGGACCTGGACCTCGGAGTCGGAGACCACGTCGAACTTGATCATCTCGGCGCTGATCTTGTTGTCGACGACGTAGTACCAGCCGAACCAGCCCAGCAGGGCGAGGAAGAGGGTGCCGAGCACCGCGCCGGCGATCTTGAGCTTGCGGTCGGCGCGCTCGTCCGCGGAGCGCCCGTAACGCCCCTCGGGCAGCTGCTCTCGCACCGCGCTCATGATCGTTCCTCTCGCTGCCGGGGGGCCGGAATTTTCCCTCCCCCGATTCCGTCACTATAGAGACCTCCCTAGGCGACGAATCACTGAGGATCGAGTCTTGACTGAGCAGCTGCGACTGATGGCCGTTCACGCCCACCCCGACGACGAGTCGAGCAAGGGCGCGGCGACGATGGCCAAGTACGTGTCCGAGGGGGTGGACGTCCTTGTGGTGACCTGCACGGGCGGTGAGCGCGGCTCCGTCCTCAACCCGAAGCTCCAGGGCGACCCCTACATCGAGGCCAACATCCACGAGGTCCGCCGCAAGGAGATGGACGAGGCCCGCGACATCCTCGGGGTCAGGCAGGAGTGGCTGGGCTTCGTCGACTCGGGCCTGCCCGAGGGAGACCCGCTGCCCCCACTGCCCGAGGGCTGCTTCGCCCTGGAGGACGTGGACGCGGCCGCCGGCCGGCTGGTCCGCAAGATCCGTTCCTTCCGTCCGCAGGTCATCACGACCTACGACGAGAACGGCGGGTACCCGCACCCGGACCACATCATGACCCACAAGATCACGATGGTGGCCTTCGACGGCGCGACCGACACCGAGAAGTACCCCGAGGACGAGTTCGGCCCGGCCTTCCAGCCGCTGAAGCTCTACTACAACCAGGGCTTCAACCGTCCCCGCACCGAGGCCCTGCACCAGGCCCTCCTCGACCGGGGCCTGGAGTCCCCCTACGGGGACTGGCTGAAGCGCTGGGACGAGTTCTCGCGGAAGGAGCGGACGCTCACCACCTTCGTGCCCTGCGCGGAGTTCTTCGAGACCCGCGACAAGGCGCTGATCGCGCACCGCACCCAGATCGACCCCGACGGCGGCTGGTTCCGGGTCCCCATGGAGATCCAGAAGGAGGTCTGGCCCACCGAGGAGTACGAGCTCAGCAAGTCCCTCGTGGACACCTCCCTCCCCGAGAGCGACCTCTTCGCCGGCATCCGGGACAATGCCTGACATGAGCGCACACCTGGCACTGACCCAGCTTGTCCCCTTCGCCGCCGAGGAACTGGACAAGAACAAGGTGACCCCCGGCGTCCTCGGGTTCGTCGTCTTCGCCGTTCTGGCGCTGGCCGTCTGGATGCTGATGAAGTCGATGAACCGCCACATGCACAAGGTCGACTTCGTCGAGGCCCCGGACCCGGCCGCCGCCGCCCCCACGACCAAGGGCCCGGCGAAGGACTAGCCCCCACAGCCCGCACGGGGTGCGGGGGCGCCACGGCCCCCGCACCCCCGGGGCGTAGGCCATGGCGCCCATGGCCTACGCCATCCGCACCCCCATCACCTCCCCCGCCTGCCGGCCCGGCACCATGCCCAGGTCCCACGCCTGCCGGCCGGCCGAGGGCGGGGTGCCGCGGTCCAGGACGAGGGCGTAGGCCTCGGCGCAGTCCTCCAGGCGGGGGTCGCGTGCCGCGTGCCGGTCCGCCATCAGGGCGGCGAGCTCCGAGCGTGCCTCGGCCGGGTCGGACAGCAGGGTGCAGCGCAGGAAGCGGGCCCAGTCGGCGCCCCTGCCGTCGCCGTACGAGCCGAACAGCCGGGCCGCCTCCTCGCACAGCCGAAGCGCCTGGGCCGTGCGCCCGTTGCCCGCGTCCACGATGGCCAGCTCCAGACAGGTCCACGCCTCGCCGTGCGCCACCCCGATGCGCTGGAAGTCGGCGCGGGCGTCGTTGAGGAGCTGCCGCGCGAAGCCGGAGTTGCGCAGGTTGCCGGTTTGCGCGGCCCGCTGGTCGCGGGTGACCCGCCCCGAATGATGGCGGGCGCACGCCAGACCGTAGACGTCCCGCATCCGCGAGAACATCGACCGCGCCCGCTCCAGCTCCCGTACCGCCTGGTCCCGCTCGCCCCGCTCCTCCAGCGCGTGCCCCAGGTAGTACAGCGTCCACGCCTCGCCCCGCGCGTCCTCCTGCTCCCGGTGCTTGGACAGCGCCTGCCGCAGCCCCTCCACCGCGGACTCCGCGTCCCCGTCGAGCAGCCGCGCCCGGGCCAGCTGGGTCAGTGCCCAGGCCGCACCGCGTTCGTCGTGCGTCCGGCCGTACTGCTCCAGCGCGATCCGCAGCTCGTGCTCCGCCCGCGCCACCTCGCCCGTCCGCAGCCACACCTGGCCCAGCTGGAAGTGCGCCCACGCCTCGCCGTGCAGCGACTCGTGCTCCCGGTGCAGCGCGAGCGCCCGGTCCAGCAGCCCCAGCGCCTCCACCGGATGGCCCCGGTCCCGCTCGACGGCGGCGAGCGCGTGCAGGGTCCAGCCCCGGTCGGCCGCCAGCGACTCCGGCTCCTGCAGCGCCAGCGCCTCCCGCAGCCGCGCCGCCGCCTCCGCGAGCCGGCCCTGGTGGTGCAGGGTGATGCCGAGCGAGCACAGCGCGAGGGCCGCCCCCGCGTCCTGGTGCGCCTCCTGATAGAGCGACACCACCGAGGTCAGCGTCGTGCGCGCCTTGTCCAGTTCGCCCAGCTGCCGCGCCGCGATACCGGTCCGCCACCGCACCGAACGCGACAGGAGCCCCTGCCCCACCGCCTCCGTCAGCTCGTCAATCTCGCCGAGCCGGTACAGGTCGCCGCGCAGCAGGCAGTAGTCGCACAGCGCGCCGAGCAGATCGAGCACCGTCTGCTGGTCCACGCCCTCCGCGTGCCGCAGCGTCGCCGTGATGAAGCTGGACTCCTCGTCCAGCCAGCGCAGCGCCGCGTCCAGCGAACCGAAACCGTGCCCGTCGAAGGGCACGCCACGGTTGACGCGGGTCGACATCTTCCCGTCGACCATCCGGATCACCGCGTCCGCCAGCTCCGCGTACGTGCGGATCAGCCGCTCCTGCGCCGCTGCGGTCTCCGCCGCGTCCTCCTCCTCGGCCAGCCGCCCCGCCGCGAACGCGCGCACCGCGTCGTGCAGCCGGTACCGCCTGCCGCGCACAGGGGCGAGCAGACCCGCCCGCGCCAGCTCCGCGAGCAGCCGGGCCCCCTCCGCGGCCGTGCCGCCGAGCAGGGCCGCCGCGGCCGCCGCACCGAGCGAGGCGCGCCCCGCGAGCGCCAGCCGGCGCAGCAGCCGCCGCCCGTCCTCGTCCAGAGCCGCGGCGTACGAGGCCGCGAGCGCCCGTTCCACCGGGCCCGCGCCTCGGCCGCCCGCCGTGGCGAGGAGCTCCGCGACCTCCTTCGCCGGCCGCCCGGCGAGCAGCGCGCCCGCCGCGCGCAGCGCCAGCGGCAGCCCGCCGCACGACTCCCGGGCCCGCTCGCAGCCCTCCGCGTCGTACGGGTCCGAGCCCGGCCCTCCCGCCGCGCCGAGCAGCAGTTCCTCCGCGCCCGCCGCGTCCAGTTCCGTCACCGGCAGCACGTGCACCGCGGCCGGCACGTTCGGTCCCAGGTCCAGCGGCTCCCGGCAGGTGACCAGGACCAGGCTGTCCGAACGCTCCGGCAGCAGCGTGCGCACCTGCTCCGCGTCCACCGCGTCCTCGAGGATCACCGCCACCGGAAGCCCGGTCACGTGCTGGTGGTACAGCTCCGCGAGGCGCCGCACCTGCTGCTCGGCCGACGCCCGCTCCCGGAACAGCAGCTGTTCGCGCGGCGCGCCGAGCCGGTTGAGCAGGTGCAGCAGCGCCTCCCGCGTCGACAGCGGCCGCTCGCCGCCCGTGGCCCCGCCGCGCAGGTCCACCACGCAGGCCCCGCGGAACTGGTCCCGCAGCGCGTGCGCCGCCCGCACCGCGAGGGCGCTGCGGCCCGCACCGGGCACGCCGGGCAGCATCACCACCGTCGGCCGGGTGGCCGCCGCCGCCCGGCCCGCCTGCACCCACCGGCTGATCCGCGCCAGCTCCTCCCGCCGCCCGGCGAACGGGGCGGCCGGCTCCGGCAACTGTCCGAAGGACTGCTCCAGGACCGAACGCCGCCGGGCCGCCGCGCTGCGGTCCGCACCCCGCAGCCGCTCGACCGCCTTCCCCGGCGGCTGTCCCGCCGCCCCCAGCAGCACCCGCTGCTGCTCCAGGAACGGCCGCACGCCCCGTACCTCCAAGGCCGTCAGCCAGGCCAGCCGCAGCTGCTCCGCCCCGCCGGGCCGGCCGGCCGCCGCGGCCCTGCGGTGCGCGGCGGCCCGGCGGCCCGCGCCGGCCTTCAGGGCGGTCGCCGCCGCACCGGCCGCCGCCACCACCGCACCCGCGCCGAACGCGGTGCCCGCCGCCGTGCCCAGCGCCAGGTCGCCGCCGACCGCGGCGACGGCCGCGACCGCCGTTACCAGGGCCGGCGTCGCCAGACCGGCCGCGCCGGGGCCGGCCTCCGCCGCCTCGGCGGCCCGCAGATAGGCCGCGTACTCCTCGGCCGCCGACGCCGCCATGGTGTCCAGGGCTGCCCGGCCGCGCGACCGGAGCGCAGCCGCGTCGAGGCGGCCCCCCGAGCGCCGTACCTCTTCCTCCACGGCCCGCTCCCACAACCGCTCGGCCTCGGCCCGGTCACCGTCCCGCATCCGCGTCCCCCTCCGCCGCATTCGAACAGTCCGGTCCTCAGTGTCCTGCGCGACACCCCTTCGCGCGAGGGACCTGCCGCACGGCCCAGTGATCTCAAGGGATCCCCCGGACAAGGGAACTGACCGAACGACAGCCCGTCGACCGCCCGTCCGATGGCGTTCATGTGCCGAATACCGCGTCCGGGTGACGCGCCGGAACCAATCCTTCGCGGGGCAGTTGATCAGGACGCTTCGGTCAACGGAGCAGTTCCGGGCCATCGAGCTCAAGAAGGAAGACTCGTGATCAAGAAGGTTCTTGCTACCGCTGCTGTTGCGGCCACCGTCGCCGGCATGTCCGCGACCACGGCGATGGCGGCCGGCAACGACGGCGGCAGCGCCAACATCATCGGCAACCAGTCGAAGCAGTCCATCGGCAGCAACTCCACCGGTGGCTACATGAGCCCGAACTTCGGTCTCGTGAACGGTGGCGTCCTGCACTGCTTCGACATCCAGAAGGTCCAGGCCCAGGTGCCGATCGGCGTCATCGCCATCCCGGTCGCCGTCCAGGACGTCCTCGGCAACCCGATGGCGAACCAGACCTGCACCCAGAACTCCGTGCAGCAGAAGGGCGACGACGCGCTGTCGCACATCCTGGGCGAGGTCCTCTCCCAGAACGGCAACGTCGGCGGCTGATCTCGGCATCTCCGCTGAAGAAGCCCGACGGAAGCGGCCCCGTTCCTCGCAGAGCCAGTGCGAGGAACGGGGCCGTTCCCCGTATCAGTGCCCCGCCCGCGCCCCGTCCACCCGTGGCGTACGGGCGGTCTTTCCGCGTCGAGGGGGAGTGGTCAGCGAGCCAGGAAGTCGAGGATGCGCCGGTTGACCCCCTGCGGCTTCTCGGCGAGCAGGTGGTGGCCGGCCCCTTCGATCATGGCGCCGTCCGATCCGGCGGGCAGCATGGCGATGATCTCGGCGAGGGTCGCCTCGTCGACCACGGGGTCCTCGGTTCCGTGGAGGTAGAGGGTGGGCTGGGAGGGCAGCTTGTCCAGTACGCGGACCATCTCCCATTGCGGGGTGCCGAAGGTCGCGGCCGGGAAGTTCTGCCGGTAGAGCTCCAGGCCGAGGTGCAGCCTCTCGGGCGTGTTGAGTCCTTCCTTCATGGCCTTGCGGTCCTCGGTGGAGTCGTAGCCGGGGACGTTCCCCGTCCAGTGGTCCCAGAGCCAGTCGAGGTAGGCGAGGTCGTTGGCTGCGACGAGCTGGTCGGCTATGGCCATCTGGAAGAAGTAGAAGTGGACGTACCGCTCGATCCTCGCGGGATCCGCGCTGTCGCGGTCGTAGAACGACAGGGGCGGCACGTCGTTGACGACCACCTTGGACCACCGCTCGGGTGCGGCCGCGGCCGCACCCCAGGTGGTGAAGCCGCCCCAGTCGTGCCCGATGAGGACCGCGTCGGACCCGCCGCCGAGCGCCTCGTGCAGGCCGTTGGCGTCGGCGATCAGGTCGGTGAGGCGCATGCTGCCGTCCGGTGGCACCTGGGACGGGGCGAACCCCCGCATGGTGGGGACCACGGCGCGGTAACCCGCCTCGGCCAGCGCGGGCATGAGGTACCGGTACAGCCGGGGCGAGTCGAAGCCGTGCAGCATCAGGGCGAGCGGCCCCTCTCCCGCTTCGACGTAGGCCAGGTCCAGGCCGTTGACGGTGATCCGCTTGTGCTCCATGTCCAGCTCCTCGGCTCGGGAAGGCTCTAAAAAGAACGTTCTAACAAGCTGGAAGCTAGCACGGCGTTTCGGTGATCCACAAGCTAGAACGAGCGATCTATTCAGTGCCGGTTCACGGGTGGCGCGTGCGGCCGAGCGGGGCGCGCTCGTCGGGTTCGCCGGTCGGGCAAGCACCGCGAAGTCGAGGTCAGCCGGTAGGCGGTGCCGCGGTCCGAGGTGCCCCGGGCGGAAGGGTCACCGTTGCGCAGAAGCGAGCGAGCGCGTGGAGACGCGGGGCTGCTTCGAGTCCACCGAAGGGTGGCGTCGACCAGTCGAAGAAGACGGGCCCTTCTCGATTCGGTGGTGACGGTTCCGCGAGGCCCGGCACGCCCGGAAAGCCCGCTGACAGCCAGACGTCGACAGCAGGGCGACGCCCCGGTTCCTTACAGGACCCCGAGATCGACCGTGACGGAGAAGGGCGCGGTGGCCTTCACGGTGCCGGTGAACACCTCGCCGTCCCGGTAGGACCGGGTAGCGGGATCCAGAACGTAGGTGTAGACGATCGGGAGCCCGGTGGCGGTCTGCTCGACCCGCCAGTAGAAGGGGATGCCCGCCTTGGCGTACTGGTCGGCCTTCACGATCCGGTCCGTGGTCTCCGAACCGGGCGACACGACCTCGACGACCAGCAGTACGTGCTCGGGGCGGGTGGGTGTGAGGTCGATCGTCTCCGCCCGGTAGACGATGACGTCCGGACGGCGGTTGTTGAGCGGAACGTCCTGCAGGCGGACGTCGAAGTCCGTGTCCGCGTTCCAGTCCGGGCCCGCCGCGGCGTCCAGGGCATTGGCCAGGATCCGCGCCGGCCGGTTGTGCCGCTTGGAGGCGCTCGGACTCACGACGACCATCCCGTCCACGATCTCGATGCCGGCGCACTGCTCCTCGGACCAGGAGTCGTACTGCTCCGCGCTGATCTGCGCATGCATCCACGCGGGCGCCACCATCTCGGCGGTCATCGTGTGCCTCCTTCGCGGAGCCTCGGCAGGTCCAGCCCTGCTGTGCCCAGCCTACTGTTCCGAGGTGCCGGGTCGCCCGGCCCGGAGAGCGAGGGAGTCGCCGATCACGCGATGGCCCGCGGCCGGCGCGTGCGGCCGAGCGGGGCGCGCTCGTCGGGTTCGCCGGTCGGGTCGGGCGCTGTGAGAGGTTGGGTCGTATGAACCGGTTGGCTGGCGAGACCTCGCCGTAACTGCTTCAGCACGCTGACAATCCGGTCGATTGGTGGCCGTGGGGGCCCGACGCGTTCGAGGAGGCCAAGCGGCGCGATGTCCCCGTCCTGCTGTCGGTCGGCTACTCCGCGTGCCACTGGTGCCAGTGAACTCGCGAACCCAGTAGTCGGCGGCGTTCACACCTCTCTGATGATCACGCGGCTCCCACAGAGCTTCGACCAGTCGTCGTGGTCGGAAGTCAGGACGATCACGGGCGCCGGGACGCGGAGCGCGAGCGCGGCGACGAGGGCATCGATCGCGTACTTGTGCCCATGCAGCCCGCCTGCGTCCTGAAGCAGCTCCACTGCGGTCAGGGAGTCCTCCTGGCTGACTGGTTCCACCCGCAGCCTGGAGAGCACCCACTTCAAGCGCGCCAGATCGGTCTTCCCGTGTACGGCTTCGGCAATGGTCAGCGCGGACACGAGGACGGGAGCCCCAGCCTGCCGGGATGCCTCGATGCGAGCCGCCATAGCGCGGTCGTTGCGCAGGAGAAGAGAGAGCGCCTCGGAGTCGAGCACCAGCGAGCGGGCCGGCTGCTCCTTCACGCGGCGCCCCGCTCGGCGTTCTCGCCTCCGAACAGCTCCCGTCGAGCGGTTTCGATCTCCTGCTCAGTGAGCGCGCCGTGTTCCTCCTCGTGGGCCGCGACGATCTCGGCGAGCCCGTCCATGGCGAGCTGATGTCTGACAGCCTCGGTGATGTAGCTGGACAGTCCCCGGCGGCCAGTTCGGGAGCGGAGCTCGCTGACCAGCTCGGTGGGCATGGACACGGAGATGTTCTCGGTGGTCCCGGCTCGGGTCGGCTTCATGCCCAGAGTGTAGGACAAGCTCTATTACATAGAGAGGGTCTTGCTGCTCCCCGCTGAACTGGTCGACGGCCAGGCCCGCGCGCCCCCTGATGGTTTCCCCGGGGTGAGGTAGACGCCCACCGAGGGGCGAGTCGACCCCCCCATCCACCGCCGCTTGGCAGGACCCATCGGCCGAGGCGTTCGAGGAGGCCCGGCGGCGTGACGTTCCGGTGCCGGTCAGCGTCGGCTACAGCTCGTGCCACTGGTGTCAGTCAACTCCTACGCGCGGCGCCCGCTCGATGTCTTCGTCTCCGGGGGCGGCGATGAACGGCTCAGCTGGGCCGCAGTCTCGTTCGTCGACGGCACGTGCTCCGGCCCGGTCGGTCAGGGGTGTCTCGCGAGCCGGCGAGGAGCCATGGCCTGCCCGTGCGCTGGAGAGCCGCGGCCCCCATAACGACCTGCATCACACCCACTCCCTCTCTCGAATCCCTGAAGCTGCGGTTCGGACCGGCGGCTGGCGGCTGGAGCTGCGGCTTACTCGAGGGGTCCATGCGCAGTCAGGCTGCGCAGAGAGGCGGTACGTAACCTTTGACCTGATCACCGTCCTTGTCCGAGGGCAGTCGGCAGGCGGTGCCCTGGCGGAGGTGTCCCGGGCAGAAGGGCGCCTGGGGCGCCTCCGAGTTCGGGACGCCACCGTCTCGGCGGACATGGTGTACCTCCTTCGAGGAGCCTCGCAGTTCCGGCGCTGCTGCGCCCAGCCTGGTGTTCTGAGGTGTCGGGCTGCCCTCCTGGCGGGGACGAGGACGTCCGGCACGTCATGGCGCCCCCATACTGGTTCGGCCGAGCGGGGCGCGCTCGTCGGGTTCGCCGGTCGGGTCGGGCGCTGTGAGAGGCTGGGTCGTATGAACCGGTTGGCTGGTGAGACCTCGCCGTATCTGCTTCAGCACGCTGACAATCCGGTCGATTGGTGGCCGTGGGGGCCCGACGCGTTCGAGGAAGCCAAGCGGCGCGACGTCCCCGTCCTGCTGTCGGTCGGCTACTCCGCGTGCCACTGGTGCCACGTCATGGCCCACGAGTCCTTCGAGGACGAGACCACCGCGGCCCTGGTCAACGAGCACTTCGTCGCCGTCAAGGTCGACCGCGAGGAGCGCCCCGACGTCGACGCCGTCTACATGGAGGCCGTCCAGGCCGCCACCGGGCAGGGCGGCTGGCCGATGACCGTCTTCCTCACCCCGGACGCGGCGCCCTTCTACTTCGGCACCTACTTCCCGCCCGAGCCCCGGCACGGCATGCCGTCCTTCTCCGACGTCCTCGACGGCGTCGCCCGCGCCTGGGCCGAGCGCCGGGACGAGGTCGGCGAGGTCGCCGGGAAGATCGTCAAGGACCTCTCGGCCCGCTCCCTCGCCTTCGGCGGCGACGGTGTGCCCGGCGAGCCCGAGCTCGCCCAGGCCCTGCTCGCCCTCACCCGCGAGTACGACGCGAACTCCGGCGGCTTCGGCGGCGCCCCCAAGTTCCCGCCGTCCATGGTGCTGGAGTTCCTGCTGCGCCACCACGCCCGCACGGGAGCCGAGGGCGCCCTCCAGATGGCCGCCGACACCTGCGAGGCGATGGCCCGCGGCGGCATCTACGACCAGCTCGGCGGCGGCTTCGCCCGCTACGCCGTCGACCGCGCGTGGGTCGTGCCGCACTTCGAGAAGATGCTGTACGACAACGCCCTGCTCTGCCGCGTGTACGCGCACCTGTGGCGGGCCACCGGCAGCGAACTCGCCCGCCGGGTCGCCCTGGAGACCGCCGACTTCATGGTCCGCGAACTGCGCACCCCCGAAGGCGGCTTCGCCTCCGCGCTCGACGCCGACTCCGACGACGGCACCGGCCGGCACGTCGAGGGCGCCTACTACGTGTGGACGCCCGAGCAGCTGGCCGACGTGCTCGGTGAGGACGACGCCCGCTACGCCGCCCGGTACTTCGGCGTCACCGAGGAGGGCACCTTCGAGCACGGTTCCTCCGTGCTCCAGCTCCCGCAGACGGCCGGCCCGGCCGACGCCGAGCGGATCGCCTCCGTCAAGCGCCGGCTGCTCGACGCCCGCGAGGAGCGGCCGCGCCCCGGCCGCGACGACAAGATCGTCGCCGCCTGGAACGGCCTCGCCATCGCCGCCCTCGCCGAGACCGGCGCCCTGCTCGACCGCCCCGACCTGATCGAGCGGGCCACCGAGGCCGCCGACCTGCTGGTCCGGCTGCACCTCGACGACGCGGCCCGCCTCACCCGTACCTCCAAGGACGGCCGGGCCGGTGCCAACGCCGGGGTCCTGGAGGACTACGCCGACGTCGCCGAGGGCTTCCTCGCCCTCGCGTCCGTCACCGGGGAAGGCGTGTGGCTGGAGTTCGCCGGCTTCCTCCTGGACATCGTCCTCGACCGGTTCACCGCCGAGGGCGGCGCGCTCTACGACACCGCCCACGACGCCGAGCGGCTCATCCGGCGGCCCCAGGACCCGACCGACAGCGCCGCCCCCTCCGGCTGGACCGCTGCCGCCGGCGCCCTCCTCACCTACGCGGCGCACACCGGCTCCGACGCCCACCGGTCCGCCGCCGAGCGGGCCCTCGGCGTGGTCCGGGCCCTCGGGCCGCGCGCCCCCCGGTTCATCGGCTGGGGCCTGGCCGTCGCCGAGGCCCTGCTCGACGGGCCGCGCGAGGTCGCCGTGGTCGGCGCCCCGGACGACGAGGGCTTCCAGGCCCTGCGGCGTACGGCCCTGCACGGCACGGCCCCCGGAGCGGTCCTCGCCACCGGAAGGTCCGGCGGCGAGGAGTTCCCGCTCCTGCGGGACCGGCCGCTGGTCGACGGGGCCGCCGCCGCGTACGTCTGCCGGCACTTCCTCTGCGACGCGCCGACGACCGACCCGGCCGAGCTGGGCCGCAAGCTGTCCCGCTGAGGTGCCGGGCCGACGCCCCGCCACCGGCGACCGGGGCCCCGGGTGCAGGGCCCGAGCCCCCGGCTAGCCGCAGAGGAGGGACCTGCCGCTGGTGGGCCGGTACTCGCCGAGCGGGGTCTCGCTCTGCGGGGTCGGCTTCGGCTTCGGCAGCCTCTTGTCGGCGCGCAGCCGGGCGAAGACCTCCTCGGCGTACGGCACGTCCCACGAGATCGTCGCGCCGACGTCGGGGATCAGTGGATTGACGGTCTTGATCGGGACGGTGGCGAACTCGGTGCGCCGGGGGGTGAGGCCGCGCAGCCGGGCCGCGAGGGCCAGGAGCTCCGGCGCGCTGATCCCGCGCTCGGTCCTCTCCTGGCCGCGCAGGGTCTCGGCGAACCAGCGCAGCCAGTCGCCGTCGTGGAACAGCCGGGTGCGGACCTCGCGCAGCGTGTTCATCACGAACAGCTGCTGCTTCTTGATCCGCCCGAAGTCCGCCTGCCCGTCCGCCTTGCGGGAGCGGACGTACTGGAGCGCCTCGCCGCCGGGGACCCGGCGGGTGCCCGGCTCCAGGTCGAGTCCGGTGACCGGGTCCTTCAGGTGCGTCCCGGTGCAGACCGGCACGCCGTCGACGACGTCCACCGAGTCCATGAACCGTCGGAAGTCGATTTCAAGGTACCGGTGGACGGGCAGCCTGGTCATCGCCTCGACCGTCTCGATGGCGAACAGCGGCCCGCCCTCCCGGTAGGCGTTGTTCAGCTTCGCCAGGTGCGGCGCGTGCGTCTCGCCGGTGCGCCGGTCGACGTGCTCGGGGAACACGGTGAGCGAGTCACGGGGCAGGCTGACCACGCTGACCCGGTCGTTCCTGGCCGAGACGTGCACCAGCATCATCACGTCGGTGCAGTCGCAGTCCTTGTTCCCGATCCTGTAGGTGATCCGCTCGGCGGGAGTGACGTTCTTCCGCGAGTCGACGCCGACGACGAGGATGTTGAGCCCCTTGTCGGGCGCGGGGAGCGGGGCCGGCGCGGCGGCGAGCGCCCCCGCGCCGAGGGCGGCCAGCGCCGCGGACGAGAGCAGCAGGCGTCTTCCGCGGAGCGGGCGCCGGCGTGAGGGAGGGGGAGAGGAATTCATGGCGAAACGTTAAATCGGCCACGGTCGCACACAAGTGCGCCACGCGACATGGAGTGTTCGAATCACTCTCCCGCAGAGGCTGTGTCATGATGCGAAAACCTCAGCGGAAGGAGCGAATATGGCACCCGATCCCGGGAAATGGGAGCGGATGGCCTTCATTCCGAAGAGCCGATATGTGGCCGACCCGCCGCCACCCGTCGACCGCGAACCGTTTCCCCTCTATTCCTCGCTGGCCCGGCAATGGGCGCTGGACGGGCGGACCGTGCCCGGCATGCCCGACCGCGAGTGGGAACGCCTCACCCGGACGCCGATCTGGCCGCGCTGACCCGGACGCGACGACACGAATGGGCCGGTGCCCGTCCGAGGCAATGGAGTGAAAAAGTGCCGTCGGACGACGTCGTGGTTGCCTTTTCGTGGCAGGGTCGTTGTGAACTGTGCAGCGGAAGGCGGGGGCACTCCAGTGCGTCCGCACATCACGAAAGCCGTGAATTCTCTTCCGCCGCAGAAAGGATCCAGACGATATGAAGTGCAAGAAGGCTGCGGTCGCCGTCGCCGGTCTGCTCATGGCCCTGGGTGCCGCCGCTCCCGCGATGGCCGACTCGCACGCGGAGGGCGCGGCCGTCGGCTCGCCGGGCGTCCTGTCGGGCAACGTGGTCCAGGTTCCGATCCACATCCCGGTCAACGTCTGCGGCAACAGCATCAACATCGTCGGCCTGGTCAACCCGGCCTTCGGCAACACCTGCATCAACGCCTGACGTTCCGGCGTCCCTCGGACGGGGCCGGCCCCGGGGAGTGTCCACACTCCCCGGGGCCGGCCTTCTTCCTGTCCCGGACCCGCCGGCGCGCCCACGCGCCCACGAGCCCACGCGCCGGGGGGAACGACGGGGCTCGGGACGCCCGTGACGAGCGGGGGGCGCGGTGCGGGCGGGCCGGGCGGCCGGAGCGCAGCAGGCGACGGAGCGCCGGCAGCCCCTTCCGTACGGCATGGGCCAGCCAGGCCCGCAGCACGGCGAGCGCCGGACGCGGGTCGTCGGCGGCGAACCAGGCCGTCTCGCCGCCGCCCCGCCGTCCCACCCCGTGCCGCCGGCCGGGCGAGGTCAGCCACGACAGCGCCGCGTAGTTCTCGACGACGAAGCGGCGGCCGTACGCGGGCAGGTGCGAGGGCACCGGGCGGCCCGTCAGGTCCAGGTGCATCGCCCGGACCACGTCGAGCCCCGCCCGGTCGGCGAAGAGCCGGAACTGGGCGCCGGGCCGCGGGTTGAAGTCCAGCAGGTGGTAGGCGCCGGTCGTCCGGTCGAGCCGGAACCCCAGGTCGCACACGCCCCGGTAGCCGAGCGCCGAGAGGAACTGGCGGGCGATGCCGTCGACCGCCGGGTTCGCGGTCCAGCGGCCCACCGCGGTAGACCCTGCCCCTTCGGGCCAGGAGCGCTCCTTGCGGCCGGTCGCCCCCGTCGAGCAGCCGCCGGCGGAGTCCACGTACCCGTGGAAGAACCAGTCGAGGCCGCGCCCGGCCGGCAGCTGCTCCTGGAGCAGCAGCCGGCTGCCGGCCTGCGGGATGCGCGCGTACAGCTCGCGCACCTCGGCGAGCGAGCCGACGACCGTGGTGCCGCGCAGCCCGCCGCCGCCCGGGAGCAGCCAGGGGCGGCTCCACTTGGCGACCACCGGCAGCCCGAGGGACCAGGCCATGGCCGCGGCCTCGTCGGCGCTCGTCGGCAGTTCGGTACGGGGATGGGGAAGGGACAGGGCCCGGCAGGCCAGGGCGAGGCGGGCCTTGTCGGCGACCCGGGAGAGCTGCTCGGGCGACTGCTCGGGCAGCCGGTAGCGGCCGACGAGCTCGGGCCGGCACTCGGCGAGGAACAGGGCGGTGATGTCGTCGAGGGGGACGAGCACCGGAGGGTGTGACGGCGCGTCGGGGAGCTCGTCCGTCATGCGCAGGAGGAGGCGGGTGAGCTCCGCGGGGCTGGGGGTGGCGGGGCACGCGCGGGCGCTGCGGAGGTAGCGGGAGCGGACCACGGGACTGGAGAGCGACTCGACCACCGCGTGGACCGCGATGCCCGCCCGCCCCAAGGACCGTACGGCGCCGAGCGTGCCGTGGTGCAAGGGGTCCGGGGCGAGCCGCACAAGGACCGCGGGGACGCGGGTGTCAAAACTCGGCACGGCATGTCCTTCGTCTCGGGTGCCCCAACTGGGCGAGCAGGAATCCTCTAACGGGCGACGGAACAGATCCAAGCCGCGTTCTCGGTCGGGTTATTAGGAATACTTTCTGAACATCGGACTGATGGTCCGTCACGGGGTCTGCGAAAGAAGGAGCTGCCATGGTCGACAGAAAGAAGAGAACATCGAGGGTATGGCTGGGGGTGTTCACCGCCGGTCTCCTCGCTTCGGGTTCTGTCGTGCTGTCGTCTCCCGCTCACGCGTTGGCCCAAGAGCGCGCCCACGCCACCGCATCAGAATCCGTAACGACCCCGGGCCCCCAACCGACTCTGTCGAGCGCGATGGGGGCCTTTCTCGAATCCGGGCCGCTCGGGGTGGCCCGGATCGGTCAGCTCGAACGGTGGCTCGGCGGGCGGGAGCTGCGCGTCGGCCACACCTACCTGCCCGGTGACCTCTGGTCGAACATCGAGGGCCCGCCCGGCTTCCTCGACGCCTGGGCGGCCTGGCGCAACGAGCGGAAGGACCGCCTGTTCGTCCTGAACGTGCCGATGCTGGAGCGCAACGAGGCCCGGGTCCCCGACCGCGAGGTCCGCCGCCAGCTCCAGCTGGGTGCGGCCGGCTACTACGACCACCACTTCCGCACCCTCGCCCAGCGGCTCGTCGACCTGGAGGCCAAGGACACGGTCATCGTCCTCGGCTGGGAGATGAACGGCACGACGTACACCCACCGGTGCGCGCCGGACCCGACCGCGTGGAAGAAGTACTGGACGCGCATCGTCACCGCGATGCGTTCGGTGCCGGGCCAGAAGTTCCGCTTCGACTTCAACCCGAGCCGTGGCCGGGACGCCGTTCCGTGGACGGAGTGCTATCCCGGTGACGACGTCGTCGACATCATCGGCATGGATTCCTACGACCAGCCGCCGGGATCCCGGTTCGACGACCACGTCAGTGAGCCGTACGGGTTGCAGGCCCAGGTCGATTTCGCGGCCGAGCACGGGAAAGAGATCTCGTACCCGGAATGGGGTCTGTTCCGGAACGGGGACAACCCCGAATACATGCGGCGCATGCTCGAATGGATGAAGCAGCACAAGCCGCTGTACCACACGATCACGGATTACTGCCCGCACGGCGTCTGGCAGTGCGACGACAACCCGCGGTCCTCGCAGGTGTTCCGGCAGATGCTGTACGGCTTGGAGCCGACGGACCCGGTCGAGCCGACGGAGCCGACGGACCCGACCGAGCCGACGGAGCCGACCGACCCGGTCGAGCCGACGGACCCGGTGGAGCCGACCGATCCGACGGACCCGGAGTTCCCCGACCCGGAGTTCCCTGACCCCGAGTTCCCGGACCCGGCGGATCCGGAGTTCCCGGACCCGGAGTTCCCCGATCCGGCGGATCCGGAGTTCCCGGACCCGACCTTCCCCGAGCCGAAGCCCGAGCCGAAGCCTGAGCCCAAGCCGGAACCGAAGCCTGAGCCCAAGCCGGAACCCAAGCCGGAACCCAAGCCGGAACCGAAGCCCGAGCCGAAGCCTGAGCCGAAGCCCGAGCCGAAGCCTGAGCCCAAGCCCGAGCCCAAGCCGGAACCGAAGCCCGAGCCGAAGCCTGAGCCGAAGCCCGAGCCGAAGCCGGAACCGAGGCCCGAGCCCAAGCCTGAGCCGAAGCCCGCCTGCTGGACCGTCAACCTCGGTTCGTGGGTGGAGAGCTGGATCGGTGGGCCGGTGTGCGTCGCGACCGACTCCTGGAAGGACACCCTCAAGGACTCGGCCAGCTGGAAGGACGGTCTCGACCTCGACCTGAAGGGCACCTTCCAGGGGGTCTGGCCCTTCTGACCGTCACCGACGGCCCCCCACGGCGGCGGAGGAGCTCATCCTCCGCCGCCGTTCGCCGTCCGGCGGAGCCGTGCGAGCCGGCCGAGCCCCCGTCCCAGCCACTCCCGCTCCCGCGCCTGCCCGGCCACCCAGCGCCGTCCCGCCGCCGCGCCCGCGCGCAGCCACAGCAGCGGGGCCGCGGCCCGGCCCGCCAGCATGAGCCGCTGGTTGGTCACCGTCTCGGGCCGCCAGTGGTGCTTGTACGGTTCGGCGCCCCGCAGCAGGCTCAGCGTGGTCCGGCCGCTCGCCTCCGCCTCGCGCGCCCCGTGCCGCAGCAGCATCGCCGCCACGTCCACCTTGCGCGCCCGCAGGACGGGGTCCGCCCCGTACAGATAGCCGCCGGCGAGCCACGGCGACCGCAGCGTCAGGTCCACGCACACCACCTCGCCGTCGAGCCGGAACTCGGTGACCATCGCGTCCCCGGACTCGGCCATCGCCCGTACGGCCCGGGTCAGATGACGGGCGAAGCGCTCGCTGGTGTGCTCGGCGGTCACGCCCCGGCCCTGCCACTGGAGCCGATGGAGCTCCAGGAGCCGTTCCACGGCGGCCGGCACCTCGGGTCCGGCCGCGATCCGCTCGTCGATGCCGAGCGCGTCCAGCTTGCGCAGCTTCGCCCGCACCCGCTGGGCCCTGTTCGACGGGACCCGTTTCAGCAGGGCGTCCATCGGCGCGGCCGGCAGCTCCAGGCACAGCGAGTCCGCGAGCCGCCGCCGGGGGCCGCGCCACGCGTCGTGGAGCCGCTCGGCCGCCGCCCCCGGCCGTACCTCGCGCAGATCCAGCACCGCGCCCCGCGTCAGCCGGGCCAGCGCGCCGGCCAGCGCGGGCACCGCCTCGGGGCAGCCGTCGTCGACCAGCACGTCGGAGAAGTCGGTGATCGAGCCGCCGAGCGCCGTGAGCACCGGCAGCGGACCGGCCGCCCGCATCAGCGGCGCCGCCGCGACGAGCGTGCCGTCGGCGCGCCGCACCAGGACCACCCGCAGGGCGCCCGGCCGGCCGTACGAGAGCCACCAGGAGTGCAGCCACGCGTGCGACTGGAAGGGCGTCGCCGCCGAGCAGCGGCCGTACAGCGCCGTCCACTCCGGCCCCAGCCGGCCGAACTCCGCGCCGTCCCGGCAGACCTCGGTGCGCAGCCCGCCGCCCGGCGCCGCGCCGAACCCGCCCCGCCACACGACGCGGGGCGCGCGGCGTGCCCCGGTGCGCGCTCGCGTGGACAGGGAGCCGCCGGTCACACCGCCTCCGGTTCCGGCTGCTGCGAGGCCGTCGACGGCCCCGGCACCGCTGCCGTGCCCTGCCGCGAGTGGCGTGCCTCCGCCCGCGCCGCCCGCGCCGGCCGCTTCGGCCGGACCAGCAGCACCAGCCCGCCGAGCAGCCCGCCCGCGCAGGCGCCGACGAGCGCCGACAGGGACGCGGACGGCGACACCGGGTCGACCGGCTTGGTCGCCCGCGAGAACTGGACGACCTTCACGCCCGTGTTCGCGGCGACGTGCGTGCTGTTGACGACCAGCGCGCGGGCCACCCCGTCGGCCATCGACACCGCCGTCGCCGGCTTCGCCGACCGAGCGGTGATCGAGATCATCGGCGCGTCCGGCGAGGTCGACGCCTGCACGCCCGAGCGCAACGCGTCCGCGGAGACGCCCGCCCACACCTGGGCGTCGCCGGTCAGCGCGATGTCCGTGGCGACCCGCCCGTACGCCTGCGCGAAGCCGAGCGCGGCGGACGGGTCGGACTTCTCGCCGGGCACGACGATGACATAGCTGGTCGCCGCGTACTGCGGGGTCTTCACGGCGCCGTAGCCGCCGCCGAGGGCCGCGCCGGCGAGCACGGCGGCCGGCAGCACCATCCAGCGGGCCGGGGCGAGGAGGGAGGGACGTGGCGGGATCCTGGTCATGGTGCAGCTCTCACTTCACGGGAAGGTGGGTCGCGGGAGGACGGGGCACGGGAACGTGGGGGCCGTGGACGGCCCGCCGGTAGAGGGACAGCAACTGCCGGGCGCTGTGCGCGATGTCGTAGCGCCGCACGGCCTCGGGCGGCGGCAGCCGGTCCGGCCCGGTGCTCCGTGCCGCGCGGAGTTCGCGCAGCGCGCCGGTCAGTTCGGCCACGGACGGCCCGATCCGGCGCGCGCCCGGTGCCGCGTCCGGCGGCAGGTCGTCGATCGCCGGGCAGGCCGCGTACAGCGCCGGCAGCCCCGCCGCGAGCGCCTCGACGACCGCGAGGCCGAAGGTCTCGTCGGGGGAGGTGGACACGAAGACGTCCATCGCCGCGAGCAGCGACGGCAGATCGGGCCGGCCGCCCGCCGGGTGCGCCGGCGGATCGGGGAAGGCGCCCGGGAGCAGCACCCGGCCCCGGGCCCCGCACTCCTCGGCGAGCCGCAGCAGTTCCGCCCGCCGGTCGCCCTCGCCGACGAGCAGCAGCCACGCCTCAGGGACCGCCGCCACCGCCCGCACCAGCCGGTCGAACCGCTTCCCGGCCGCGAGCCGCCCCACCCCGCCGACCACGAACGCGTCGGCGGGCAGGCCGAGCACCGCTCTTGTCATGGCGCGGGCGCGCGGGTCGAAGGCGAAGCGGTCCGTCTCGATGCCGTTCGGGACGACCTGGATACGGGACGGGTCCACCCCCCAGGCGGCGAGCCGGCGGGCCACGCTCGGCGAGACGGCGACCGTGGCGGTGCCCAGGCGCTCGGTCGCCAGATACAGGGCCCTCGTGCCCGCCGACAGCGGCCGGCCCTCGATCTGGGCGTCGCCGAGGGAGTGCTCGGTCGCGATGACGGACCGCACGCCCGCGAGCCGGGCGGCCGGCCGGCCGTAGACGCACGCCCGGTACAGGTGCGTGTGCACGAGGTCGTAACCGCCCTGCCGGATCAGCCGGGTCAGCCGGGGCAGCGCGCCGACGTCCCGGTTGCCGGTCATGCCGAGGTGGACGACCGGCGTGCCGTCCGCCTCGATGCCCTCGGCGACCGCGCCGGGGTTGGTGAGGGTCACCACCCGGCTGTGCACGGGGAGGTGCCGGAGCAGCAGCCGCAACTGCTGTTCGGCGCCGCCGATGCCGAGCCCGGTGATCACGTGCAGGACCCTGAGCCCGGGCCCGCCGTCCACCGGCCGCTCGCCGTCCACCGGCCACCCGTCGTGCGCCGCCGCGCCCTCGGCTGCCGCGCCCTCCGCTGCCGTCCCCTCCGCCGCCATGCCCTCCGCCGTCCTGTCCGGCGCCGTCACGCCGTCCGTCCTCGTCCCGTCCGTCCTCGTCCCGTCCGTCCTCGGCCCGTCCGTCCTCGTTCCGGTGCCGTCCGCCGGCACCCCGTCCGCCTTCCTGCCGTCCGCCGGCACCCCGTCCCCCGTCGTCCCGTCCGCCTTCCTGCCGGGTGCCGTCATGACAGGACGCTCCGGGCCGGGTCGTCCTGCGCCGGGATCAGATCGGCCGGACGGCGCCGCCGCAGCGGGTGCAGGAAGCGCTTGGCGGTGAGCCGCCACGCGGTGTCCTCCTCGCCGACGTGGACGCGGGGCAGCGCGTACGTACCGGACAGCGGCCCCGGGTCGATCGCGCAGGCGTACGCGTAACCGGCCTTGCGGACGGCCCGGACCACCCGCGCGTCGACCGACCCGTACGGGTAGCAGAAGCCGTCCACCCGCTCGCCGGTGATCTCCTCGATCAGCTCCCGGCTCTGCCGGGTCTCGGCGGCGAGGGTGGCGTCGTCGGCGTCGGCGAGCGGGACGTGACGCAGCCCGTGCGAGCCGATCTCCATGCCCGCCGCGGCCGCCCGCCGGATGCCGTCCTCGTCCAGGAGCGGCTTGCGCGGCCCGTCCGCGTCCCAGGCGTTGTCCCCGCCGAGCCGTCCCGGCAGCACGTACACGGTCGCCGTGAACCCGTGCCGGCGCAGGAGCGGCACCGCCGACTCCACGAAGTCGGCGTAGCCGTCGTCGAAGGTGAGCCCCACCAGGCCCCGTTCCCGCCCCTCGGCGGTCGCCGCGAGCAGTTCCCGCACGGACACCCCGCGCAGCCCCCGGTCGCCCAGCCAGTGCAGTTGGCGGGCGAAGCGCACGGGGGAGACCGTCACCCGGTACGGGTCATCGGGCACCTCCGCGATCGAGTGGTACATCGCCACCCACAGGGGAGGCTTCGGCAGCAGACGACGCAGCACGGCGGCGGGCATGGGAAGTCCTTCGGCGGGGAGTACGGGGCAGGGGAGGGATGTCGGGCGCCTTGGGGGCACACCGGAGGAACAGCAGGAAGACGCCGCCCACCACCACGGCGGCGACGGCCAGGGAGAGCGCGGGCGGGCGGACGGCCAGCGCGCACAGCCAGGCCGCGCCGGTGGCCCACGCCCCGGCGGTCGCCAGCCGCAACAGGCCCTCGCCCAGCCGCCGGACGTCCACCGGGACGGACTGGCGGTGCGCGCCCAGGAGCAGCATCACGGCCGTCAGGGTGATGCCGAGCGCGTTGGCGCCCGCGATGCCGACGGCGCCCCACGGACGGGCGGCGACCACCCCGGTGACGGCGGTGACGAGGAGCCCGGCACCCATGGCCGACGCCGGGTACCAGAGCGGGCGGGCCGCCGAGAAGTAGCAGCGGACCAGGGCGCCCACCATCGTCTGGCCGAGCAGCCCGAGCGCGTACACCCGCATCACGGCGGCGGTCGCGGCCGTGTCGCCGGCGTCGAACGCACCGCGCTGGAACAGGATCCCGACGATCTGCGGGGCCGCGGCGATCACGGTCGAGGCGCCGACGAGGACGACGACGGCCGCGAGCAGCAGGTCCCGCTCCACACGGCTCCTGGCCCCCTCCTTGTCCCCGGACGCGAGCGCGCGGGCGACGACGGGGAAGCTGACCGTGCACAGCATCAGCGAGAGGATCATCGGCATCTGCGCGACCTTCTGCGCGTAGTTCAGATGCGAGATGGCACCGGCCGGCAGCGGGGAGGCGAGGAACCGCTCGACGAGGATCTGCGACTGCCGGGTCAGCGCGAAGACGACGACCGGCGCGATCATCCCGAGGACGAGCAGCCGCGTCTCGCCCGGTGCCGCCGCGCCCGGCTGCTCGTCGAGGGCCGGAGCCCCCCCGAGGACCGGCCGCCTGCGCAGCTCCCGCAGCAGCGTCGGCGCCTGGACCAGCACCATCAGCACCCCGCCGACGGCGACCCCGGCGGCGGCGGACCGCACGCCGAACGGCTCCCGCCAGACGAGGGTGGTGCCGATGATGCCGACGTTGTACGCCACGTAGATCGCCGCCGGCGGCAGGAACGAGCCGTGCGCGCGCAGGGCCGCCGAGCAGTAACCGGCGAGCGCGAACGACAGCACGCACGTCGCCGTGAGGCGGGTGCAGTCCACGGCGAGCCGCGGGTCGGGGAGCCCCGGAGCCAGCGCGGCGACCAGGAACGGGGCGCCGGCCACGAGGAGCGCGCAGACGGCGGCCACGGTCACCAGGAGGCGGGGCAGGGTGGTCCGTACGAGGGCGCGGACCGGGTCCCCGGACCGCGTGCCGGTACGGCGCGCCAGCGCCCGCGAGAACGCCGGCACCAGGATCAGCGCCATCGCGTCCTCGATGAGCAGCGTCGACGCGAACTCCGGCACCGTCCACGCCACCAGGAACGCGTCGGTCTCGGCACCGGCGCCGAAGTACCCCGCCAGGATCTGGTCGCGTACGAGCCCGAGCACGGCCCCGACGGCCGTGAGCGCCGCCGTCACCACGGCGGCGTGCAGCAGGAAGCGCCCGGGCGACCGGCGCGCGTGCCGGCCCCGGGCGGTGGTGGCCGGGGGCGGCTCGGCCGGGACGGGCCGGGCGCCGTGCCCGAGCGGCCGCCCGCCCAGCAGCGGAAGCCGGGCCTCGCCCGGCACCGCATGACCGCTGATCCCCCCGCGACCGAGCACCGCGGCCCGGGGCGCCGCCCCGACCCCGGCGATCTGCCGGTACGGCGGCAGCTCGCACAGCGTGTCCACGGCCCCCACCGTCGCGCCCGCCGCCCACGGATCGGTCACCGCCCGGTCACCGCCGGCCGGCGTCCCCCGGGCCTCGGCCTGCGCCGATCCGGCGGAGACGCTGGTGACGTGCCGGGAGAGCCCGCACAGCGCGTCCACGGGGTGCGCGGCCGCGGCCTCCGCCCCGGTCCAGGGGTCCAGCGGTCCCGTGACGGAGTCACCGGACGGGTCGGGCGGGGCCGGCCGTCGGCCGTGGTCGGGGCCGGTGGCGGCGAGCGGCGCCCACGGGTCGGGCGGCAACTGCGCGGCCCGCTCGGACAGTCCGCACAGCGCGTCCACGGGAGGGACCGACGCGGCCTCCGCCCCCGTCCAGGGGGCCAAGGGTCCCCGCACGGGCGCGTCCTGCCCGGCCGGGGGCAGCGGCCGCCCCTCGCACCCGCCCGGCGGCCGTACGCCGCTGTGCCCGTCGGCACGGCCGGTGGGCGGCCCGGCGGGCCGTACGTCCGGGGCCGCCCCGTTCGGCGGCATGCAGGCGGCGCCGGGCCCGACCGGACCGTCCGGTCCGGTCGGCGGCCACGGGGCGGAGCCGCCCCGGCCGGGGGTGGTGTCCGTCGGGTCCTGGGGGCCGCCCCAGGGGTCACGCACGCCGCACCTCCGCCAGCGACCACCACGCCGCCAGGCCGAGCACGACCGACACCAGGACCGTCGACGGGCCGCCGATGTCCGCGTAGAAGAAGTCGATGAGCTGCCAGGACAGCAGGCCGATCGCGACCAGCGCGCACTCGGCGCCGAGCCGCCGCCGGCTCAGGGCCGCGACCAGGAGGGCCACCCAGCCGCCCGCGAGCGCGAGCAGACCGATCAGGCCCTGCTCGCTCAGCACGAGCAGGTACATGTTGTGCGGCGACAGCAGCGGCTGCCGGGTGAACCCGGCGCCGGCGCCGGCCGTGTCACTGCCGGAGGACAGCGCGAGCGAGGCGTTCGAGTCGCGGTACGAGGGGAAGCCCTTCAGGCCCACGCCCGTCAGCGGCTCCGCGCGCCACATCCGGCCCGCCGCCGCCCACATCGTGTACCGGTCGGTCACCGACTGGTCCGGCGCCGCCGTGACCTGCGTGATGCTGGCGACCCGTTCCTTCACCATCGCCGAGCCGACGCCGAGCCCGCCGACCAGCACGACCGCCAGCGCCCCGACGACCAGGGCGACCCGCCCCGCCCGCCGCAGGCCCGAGAGGACCAGCTGGAGCGCGCACGCCAGGACGGTCGCGATCCACGCGCCCCGGCTGAAGGAGACGACGAGGGGCGGGAGGAGGAGCCCCGCGCACACCAGCGCCGCGGTCCGCGCCCGCCCCGGCCGTCCGCCGAGCGCCAGACCGGTGACGACGACCAGGCCGTACGAGACGACCGTCGCCATGCCCATCACGTCGCTCGGCCCGAACGTTCCCACCGCCCGGATGTCCTCGCCCTGGTAGGACGCGCCGGTCCCCGTCAGGTACTGCACCACGCCCACCGCGCCCTGCAGCAGTGCCAGCCCGACCAGGGCCCACGCCACCAGGGCGAAGTCCCGCCGGTCCCGGATCATCAGCAGCACGGCCGCCGGCACGAGGACGAAGACCTGGAGGTAGCGGGCGACGCCCGGCAGGCTGGCACCGGGGTCGTGGGAGGTGATCGCGGCCAGGCAGACGCCGATCACCGGCAGGCCCAGGACGACCGCCGCCGTCCGGGTCAGCGGCCGGGCACCACTGCGCAGCACCCGCACCAGACACACCAGCACCAGCAGCCCCGACGCGGCGTCCGCGACCGTTCCCGTGCCGCCCGTGCCGCCCTGCGCGTCCCCGCCGCCCGGCACCAGCAGCAGCGCGATCACGGCGAGGACGGGGGACAGCGCCCCGGCCCTGCGCGCCCAGTCCCGTACCTCGGGACGGGTCTCGCGTCCGTCGGGACGGCGTTCCCGTGCCTCGGGACCGGCGCCGGGCAACGGCACCGTCACGGCCGTGGTCATCGTCAGCTTCCCGTCGGTCGCACGAGACCGGCCGCCGTGCGCAGCAGGATGCACACGTCCTGCCAGAGCGACCAGTGGTCGATGTAGTGGTTGTCGAAGCGGCAGCGGTCCTCGATCGAGGTGTCGCCGCGCAGACCGTGCACCTGCGCGAGCCCGGTCAGACCCACCGGCATCCGGTGCCGGGCCGCGTAACCGGCGTGGATCCGGCTGAACTGACCGACGAAGTAGGGACGTTCGGGCCGCGGCCCGACCAGGCTCATGTCGCCGCGCAGCACGTTCCACAGCTGCGGCAGCTCATCGAGCGAGGTCTTCCGCAGGAAGTGCCCGGCCGCGCTCATCCGGTGGTCGTGGGCGACGCTCCACCGGGTCGCCGACTCGGTCTCGTCGGCCGGCCGCAGCGTACGGAACTTCAGCAGCGTGAACAGGCGGCCGTTCTGCCCCACCCGCTCCTGCCGGAACAGCACTCCCGGCCCGTCCGCGATCCGCACCGCCAGGGCGCACACCAGCAGCACCGGCAGCGCCAGCGCCAGCGCGGGCCCGGCCAGTGCCACGTCCAGGACCCGCTTCGCGGTGAGCCCGGGCCGCTCGCCGACCGGCACCAGCCGCCGGCAGCCGTAGCCCCACAGATGGTCGCCCATCGCCGCCCCGGCCGCCCCGCCGCCGATCCGCCAGGTGGTGCAGCCGTACTGCTGGAAGAGGGTCAGCAGACCGTCGTCCTCGGTCAGGAAGACCGCGTCGCGGACCGTGTTCTGGATGACCGCCCGGTGGATCTCCTCGGTCGTGCTGAGCACCGGAAGGCCCGGCTCGCCGCCCGGGCGTTCGCCGTCCGGCCGCGCCCCGACGATCCCGACCGGCCGGATCCCGTACTCGGGGTGCTGGACGAGCGCGGCGGCGAACCGCTGCGCCGCGCCCGGCCCCCCCACCACGAGGGCCGACCGCGGATGCGCACGCGCCGACCGCCGCCGGTGCGCCTGGACCAGTCCGCGCAGCACGGCCACGGCCACGACGTGCGTGCCGTACGCGGCACACAGCCGCAGCGGTCCGAGCGCGAGCCCCGGGGCGTACGCGGCCACCGCCGCGGCCGTCACGCACCAGGCCACCCCGGCGCGCGAGGCCAGCGCCGGCAGGTCGTCGAGGACGCCGGTGAGCACGACCACCGGGCGGTAGAGGCCGGCCCGGCCGTCGAGCAGCACGACGAGCGCCCCGACGAACAGCGCGAGGTCCCAGCGCCGGTGCGCGGCGGACAGCAGGCACGTCGCGAGCAGGACGGCGCACGCGTCGGCCACGACCAGGGGCACGGCGGCCGGCCGGCCCCCCGCCGGCCGCCGGCGCGGCGGCAGCGCGAGGCGGTCGGCGGCACCGCGGGGCGAGGTCAGGGAGGCGACCTGGCCCGCGGAGGGCCAGGAGCCGGGCGAAGGAGGGATGCTGGTGCTTTCGGTCGTCACTGTGCGATCGGCTCTCTGTGCTCCGTGCACCGCACTCCGGCCATCTCGCGGTAGAGCTCCGCGACGGCCGCGCCGGTGCGCCGCACATCGAATCTGCTGAGTACGTGCTCGCGGGCCTCCCGGCCCAGCGAGTGCCGCAGTTCGGGCCTGCCCAGAAGGCGGCCGAGCGCCGCGGCGAGCGCCGTCGGATCCTCGGGCGGTACCAGGCACGGCTCCACGTGGCCCGGCGGCAGGCTCTCCCGCGCCCCGTCCACGTCGGTGACCACCACCGGCCGCCCGCTCGCCATGGCCTCCAACGGCGCCAGCGCCATGCCCTCCCAGCGGGAAGGCAGGACGACGACGTCGGCCGCCCGGTACCAGGGCGCGGGATCGGCGACGGCCCCCGTGAACCGCACCGACGGCGGGGCGGCGGCCCGCAACCGCTCCGCCTCCGGTCCGTCCCCCACCAACACCAGCCGCGCCCCGGGCACCCGCGCGAGCACCGAGGCCCACGCGTCGAGCAGCACGTCCTGCCCCTTCTGCCGGCACAGCCGCCCGACGCACACGACGAGCGGCCCCGACGGCGCCTCCCCGGCCCCGGCGGCGGGCGGCCCTTCCGGGCCGCCCCGCACCGGCACGGCCGGCAAGTCGTCGCCGGGCTCCGGCGGGGCGAACCGGGTCGTGTCCACGCCGTTGTGGACGACGGACCAGCGCGCCCGCACCCCGGCCGTCTCGCCGGTGCGGCGCTCGGCGTCGCTGACGCAGAGGACCGCGGCCGACCACCGGGCCGCCCAGCGCTCCCACCGCAGGGCGAGGGCCGCGGTCGTGCCCTCGACCGCCTCGAAGGACCAGGCGTGCGGCTGGTACACCGTCGGGACCCTTCCCCGCAGGGCGAGCCGGGCGCACAGGCCCGCCTTCGCGCTGTGCGCGTGGACCAGCGCGGGCCGTACGGTACGGACCAGCCGGGAGAGGTCACGCGTCTCGCGGACCAGCCGCGGGCCGGGGTCACGGCCCGCCCGCCAGTCGTACGCGTCGGCGCCCTCCGCCCTTACGGCGGCGGCGAGTTCGGTGCCGGGCGGGCAGGCCACGGCCACCCGCAGGCCCGCCGCGAGCTGGCCGCGGACCAGGTCCGTGACGACCCGGGCGACCCCTCCGTCACCCGGCTGGACCGCGTGCAGGACGTCCGGGTGTGCTCGCGGGCGCACGTCAGCCCCGGGCGTCCGCCCGCCGGGCATCCGCCCGTGGGAAGCAGAGCCCGCCGCGCCGGACGGCGACCTTCCGGCTCCCGAGGCGGATGTGGAAACGATCGGCCCCATGGCGCAGCGCCCCCCGCAGATCGAAGACGTCGGAGTCGTACCCCAGGCTGTTCTGACGAGCGGGCAGTCGTCCCGTACGACTGACTCCCGGTGCCGTGATGCTGGAGTTCATCAGGCCGCCCGCGGAATTCTCGGAATCGAAGATCACGCCGCGCGTGACGCCCGTCCCCCGGCCGGCCCGCGCCCCGGCGCGCCGCTTCGCACACACCAGTCCCCGGCGTACGGCATGAACCGCTGAATTCCGCATACAGGTTCTCCGCTTTGATGAGAGGAGGAAGGGAAGACCCGTGGAGACCGGGGGAGAGGATGGTGTCGACCGCGCGAAATGTATGAACGCGCGAGGGGGCGGGAAGCAACGTTCGGAAACGTTATAACCCCCGAGCCGGGCGATAGTAAGCATTAGATGCCCGGAAACCCTAACTTCCGTATCCCGGAGGCAGGTTCCTCGTTGTGCGTGTTGCGCCTTTCTGGGCCCAGTCACTCGAATGACCCTCTTATGGCCCAAAGATCGGTTCAACGTCACCCGTTCGGGAGAGCAACCTATGAAATCCCACGGCGTTGATGAAGGAGCCGGGCGAAACCGTCCGCGCCGTCCGAGTAGCAAATCGATCGAGGAGACGTTCTCCATGTCCCGTATCGCGAAGGCTGTCGCCCTCTCCTTCGGTGCCGCCGCCACCGTCGCCGGTGCCGCCGGTGTCGCCACCGCCGACGCCGGAGCCCACGGCGCGGCCGTGCACTCCCCCGGCGTCCTGTCCGGCAACCTCGTCCAGGTCCCGGTGCACATCCCGATCAACCTCTGCGGCAACACCGTGAACGTCATCGGTGCCCTGAACCCGGCGTTCGGCAACACCTGCATCAACGCCTGATCTCGCACGCCGGATCGTGGTCCTTCCGAGGCCGGCGCGCCGCCCCTGCCGGGGTGGCGCGCCGGCCTTTCGCCGTCTGCTCACCGTGTGGTGACTCCTTCGGCGCACCTCGTGCGCCGTCCGGTGCAACGGCGTACGCCCCCGAGAGGGGCAGGTCGCAGGGGGTGATTCACTCGAACGGATGCGTGGCGCTCGGTAGTTCTGCGGTTGCGGAGCGCTATAGCCGCAGGCACGGTGGCGGAGAAGTTGTCCGACGCATAAGGAAAAGGAACACATATGCGTCCCCTGGCTCCACGCCGCCTCACCGTCCTGGCGATAAGCGTCGCCGTCGCCCTCGGCACAGCGGGACCCGCCGTCGCCGACGAACTCCGCCCGTCCCGCCCGGCCACCCACGCCGGCTCCCCGGCCCAGCTGCCCGACTCTTCCGTGCTCCTCGCCCAGGCGAAGGCGCTCGGGACCGACGACGGCCGGATCTCGGCCGTCGAGGCCGAGCGGCTCAAGACGGAGATAGAAGCCGTCGTCGACGCGGCGAAGGCGGCCGCCCCGGCCGGCCTCCCCGTGGCGCCCGCAACCGGGAGGGCCGCGCCGGCCGACCCGGTCACGGACGTGCTGGCGACGGTGCAGAAGGCGGTCGCCGACCTCCTCGCCGCCGTCACCTCGCTCAATCCGACCGACGTCGTGGGCACGGTCACCAGCACGCTCACCTCGGTGGTCAACCTGGTCCTGTCCACCCTCGGCGCGGGCGGGCTCCCGAAGCCCGAGCTGCCCGCTCTGCCGGACGTGGGCGGGCTTCCGGCCCAGCCGGCGGTGAAGCCGGCGGCGCCACCCGCGGCCTGGGAGCTGCCGGTGAAGCCGTCGGCGGCCTCCGAACTCCCGGTGAGGCCGGCGCCGCCGGTCCGCTAGCGGGCGAGAACGGACGCATACGGGTCGTGCCCGTCCAGGACTCCTGGACGGGCACGACCCTTTCCGCCGCTCTTCCTCCCGCCCGGCCGGACATCCGATCGGGACATCACTCCGGTGCTCATCGTTCGGGTGCAGTGTCGAGAAAACCCCGCCACCGGAGTTTCCGGGCGGCGCACGTCTCGTTACAGAAGGCGTAACGGCGTACGGGAACCCCTCAAGGGGCCTGTACGGCAAGCGACTTGCACGCAGAAGGAAGGACTCTCCCCATGAAGCCCACCAAGGTTGCCGCGGCCGTCGCCGGTTCTGTGATGGCCCTGGGTGTCGCCGCGCCCGCGATGGCCGCGGAGTCGATGGTGCCCACCAGCCTGGACGGTGGCCTCGGCTCGCTCACCGGCAGCGGGCTGACGACGGAAGCGCTGAGCAGCACCACGGACGGCTCCCCCGTCAAGACCGTCACCGACGCCGCGACCCAGTTGAACCAGTCCGGCGCCGGCTCCTCGCTGCTCGGCGGTCTGCCGGTGGGGGCGAGCCCGCTGGGTGTCTGACGGCCGGCCGACGGCTCCCCGTCGTACGAGGCCCTGGCGACCTTCCGCGCCAGGGCCACACCTCTGGGACGTTCCGGCGTCCGATTGAATGATTTTCGGATTGCCCGCCGTGTGGCCTCGACCTCGCGCCCGGTCCGTGTTCCTACGCTCACGCCATTCCCACGCAGTCGGACGGCGTGGGAAGGGCCGGACGGAGCAAGGGGGGATCCCCGCCGGCTTCTCCCTTGTTCCAGAGGAAGAGCGGTATGCGATCCATCATCAGCAGGAAAATGCTCACCACCGCGGCGGCGACCGGCCTTCTGTCGCTGACCGGCGGATTCGCCCTGACCGTGAACTCCGCTGCCGCCACGGGTGAGTCCCCGGGATCGGGCAGCGGCCGGCACGCGTCGGCCCCCCTGCCGGCCAACGTCTGCGGCGACCACGCGCGCCTGGGGGAGCAGGTCGCCGCGGCGGTCGGCGACATCTGCCGGCAGGCGCTCCAGTCGGTCCGGGGACCGGTCGGCGACGACCCCGACGGCTACGGGGACGAGGAGCCGGACGGCCACTCCTCCACCCCGCCGGGGCACCCGTCGACTCCTCCCGGTCACCCGTCGACCCCGCCGGGGCACCCCTCCACCCCGCCCGGTCACCCGTCGACCCCGCCGCCGTCCCACCCGGACGAGCCCGGTGGGTGCGAGGACGGCGGGACGGGCCCGCACTGCGAACCCGGTCACCCGTCGACCCCGCCGGGACACCCCTCGACCCCGCCGGGACACCCCTCGACCCCGCCGGGACACCCGTCGACTCCTCCCGGTCACCCGTCGACCCCGCCGGGGCACCCGTCGACTCCTCCCGGTCACCCGTCGACCCCGCCGGGGCACCCCTCCACCCCGCCCGGTCACCCGTCGACCCCGCCGCCGACTCACCCGGACGAGCCCGGTGAGTGCGAGGACGGCCAGACCGGTCCGGGCTGCGAGCCCGGTGGCGAGACGACTCCGCCCGCCTCCACCCCGCCGCCCACCCACCCGGACGAGCCCGGCTGCGAGGACGGCGGAAACGGTTCCGGCTGCGAGGGACCCGGCGGCACCACCCCGCCCGGCGGCACGACCCCGCCCGGGGGCACCACCCCTCCCGGCAACCCCTCCCACCCCGGTGAGCACCCGCACCTCCCCGACACCGGTGGTGACTCCGCCGCTCTCATGGGAGCCGCCGGGATCAGCGTCGCGCTCCTCGTCGGCGGCACCGTGATGTACCTGCGCGGCGGGCGACTGGTGCGCGGCAGGCACTGACGCCGTACGCTGACGCGACGTCAATCCGGGCCCCCACCCTCACCGGTGGGGGCCCGAGTGTTGCTGCACTCAGGGGAATGCCGTCACGAACACCCCCGCAACTCGTTTGCAGGACATGAATCTGCGATCTCACGCCGGCCTCGGCCTCCTGGCCGCCGCCTTCGCCTCCGCCGCCCTGGCCTCCCCCGCCACCGCCGACGCGCCCGTCATCGTCCCGCTGCAGGGGCTCGAGCCGGTGCTCCCGATGGACGCCCCCTCGGTCGCCACGGGAGTCCCCACGCCCATCCCCGGCGCCCCCACCGGCTTCCACCAGGGCTCCGGCGGCCTGCCGGACCTCACCCTGCCCCGTGTCCCGCTCAGCAGCACCCTCTCGGAGACCGACGTCGCGGCGCCCCTGCCCGAGGTCCTTCGGGACAGCGAGCCCGGCACCGCCGGCCTCAACAGCCCGCGCTCCGAGATGAAGGCCGTCACGCCCGGTGCCGTCGTCGGCAACCCCGTGCACGCCCCCAAGGGCGACGGCCTCGGCCTGCCCGACCTCGGCATCCCGCAGGTGGGCGTCCTCACCCCCGCGCTGAACGGTGCGCTCGACCCGCAGCTGGGCCTCGCGCCGTCCTAGCCGGCCTCGCCGCAAAGCGGCCTCCCGGGCGCGGAATTTCCGGGGACGGGCTTTTGTGCGACCCATGACCCGGCGGGTGAAGACACGATTCTTCCCGCCACTCGCGGGGTCTCGGCTCGTTGCACCGGAAGGCTTGTCGCATGGCCGCGGCCCGCTGACCACGGTCCGCTCCGTCGTATCCGACGGCGGGTGGACGGTGGTCCGCGGGCCATCTCTTCCGATTGTTCGTTCGTTTCCTTCCCGTTCGGCGCAATGGCCGTGACGCGAACGCCGCTGCGCCGTTGAAGGACATACGTGGCCGTGATTCTCGCGGTCGCTTTCCACGTTCAAGGAGTTCCTGATGTCTCGCATCGCGAAGGCTGCCGCTGTCATCGCCGGCACCGGTGCCGTTGCCCTCAGCGGAGCCGGCCTGGCCGTCGCCGACTCGGGCGCCCAGGGCGTCGCCGCCCACTCGCCCGGTGTCGGCTCCGGCAACGCCGTGCAGGTGCCGATCCACGTGCCGATCAACCTCTGCGGCAACACCGTCAACGTCATCGGCCTGATCAACCCGGCCTTCGGCAACCAGTGCGCGAACGTCGACGGCGGCGCCGACCACCGCGACGGCGGCTACGGCGGCTGATCCTCCCGCCTCCCTGTAGGACGAAGCGTCCCCCCGGCCCGCTGGGCCGGGGGGACGCTTCGTCAGGGGCGCCGGCTCTCGCGCCGGTCTACGCGTAGCGGTAGATCGTGCTGTGGTCGAGCAGCTCGGCCGGCGTCACGTTCCACGGGCCCATCCGCTCGTGCAGCGCCGCCACCTTGCGGTGCTGCGGATCGCCCAGCGGCGGCGGGTCCTTCGGCAGATAGCCGGCGCCCGGGTTGCGGGCCTGCCAGCGCGACCACAGCAGGTCGACGAAGGCGTGGTGCAGCCAGAACACCGGGTCGTTGACCGAGGCACCGCCCAGCATCAGGCCGCCGACCCACCGGTGCACCCGGTTGTGCAGCCGGAAGCGGGCGTTGCCCGTGCCCGGCGCCCAGCCCTCCAGCCGGTTGCGGAAGCCGGAGCCGCTGGTCGAGTTCCAGGGCGCCGTGTCGTAGACCCGCTCGCGCAGCACCTCCTCCACCTGCTCGGCCGTCGGCAGGGTGATCGGGTCGTGCGGGCGGCCGAAGTCCCGGCTGAGGAAGCGCTGTTCGGTCATGTTGTGGCGGATGGGCCACCGGCCGCCCGCGTACGCGAAGGGCCCCGTCATGACCTGGAGGTCGCCGCGCCGGCCGTTGCCGCCGAGGAAGTCCTCGCTCCACAGCGAGGCGGCCGGGGTGTTGTCCCGGGTCCAGTCCCAGTACGGCACGGTCACCGACGGGTCGACCATCCGCAGCGCCCGCTCGAACTCCAGCAGGAACTTGCGGTGCCAGGGCAGGAAGCTCGGGCACATGTGCGCCACCCGCAGCTTGCCCTCGCCGTCGGCGACGTAGTGGTCGATGTGGGTGCGGACGAAGTCGTCGTACTTCCCCGTCCGCTTGAGTTCGAGGACGGCGGAGACGAAGCGCTTCCGCTCGGCACTCGTCAGATCGCGCTGGTTCTTACGCGTGTACGCCACGCGGGCTCCCTCCGGGACGGACGCCGTGGGCGGCGGCGTAGCGGCTCAGCGGGGCGGATCCCGCCGCGTCCACGGCCGCCCGGGTGGCCGCCAGCGGCGTGGGGCACGACTCGTAGTGGTCGAGCGGGCTGACGTAGCCGCCGTCGGCGCAGCGCATCAGGTGCAGCGGCCGGCCGTCGACGAGGGCCACCGGCTCGCCGGACGGCCCCGTGCGGCCCTGGATGCGCCGGCCCCCGTACATCTCGTCGAAGGCGGACGGGTCATCCGGCTCGCGGCCGGACGGCGGCGCGCCGGCGATACGGGCCAGCGCACCGCCCGTGAAGGCGGTCACGGCCAGGGCGAAAAGGGACCGCAAGGCCACGCGGCGCGGGACGATCATGAGCGATCTCCTTCGACGACGGATGCCCCCCGGGCACAACGAGGAAAACGCCGGTTCGTTGCGCCGGAAATGCCACGGGACGGATTGTCGGCCGAATGAGTGAATTCGGTGAGGGGTGGCCCGTGTTCGTCCCCTAGCATCCGGATCCATGACCACTTCCAACGCCGTTGCCCAGGCGCACAGCGCCCATTCCATGGGGACGCTCACCGTCATCTCGTGGATCCTCGGACCCACCGATGACATGCCCGCCACACCCTTTCTGATGGTGTACTCGACCGGGGACGGCCTGCACGGCGCCGAGGCCGGCGAGGCGGAGCTGCGGGAGACCCTGGAGGGCATGGGCGTGCCGATCGGCGGCACCGTCGTCGACGCCGGTCAGGACCGCGGGATCGGCGCGCACCTGCTCGTCGAGGCACAGCGGGCCGTGCTGACGCTGCCGTTCACCAACGCGCAGTGCCCGGTGTCGCCGGAGTGGCAGGCGGCGGCCTACGAGAACGGGCACGTCATCCTGATGGTCCCGGTCGTGCCGTGGCCGGACGCGCGGCCGGGCGTGCCGATTCCCGAGGACAGCCTGCAGGCCTTCATCACCGCCGACGAGACCGTGCGGAACTCGGCCCACATCGCGGTGCCGGTGAGCCGGATCCAGGGCTGAGCGGGCGGGAGGCGGCCTGATGGCGACGGTCAACGTACGGGGCCCGGTGCCCGGTCAGCGGCATCAGCGGGACGCCGGGCGGACGGGCGGCGAGGGCATCGGCGCGGGCCGGGCCTTCGCCTGGATGCTCGTGGTGACGGGCGCGGCCGGCGTGCTGGCCGGCTGGGTCATCACGATCGACAAGATCAAGCTGGCCGAGGACCCGGGGTTCCAGCCGGGCTGCAGCCTGAACCCGGTCGTCTCCTGCGGCAACATCATGAAGAGCGAGCAGGCGGCCGTGTTCGGCTTCCCGAACCCCCTCCTCGGTCTCGTCACGTACGCCGCCGTCGTCGCGGTGGGCGCGGGGCTGCTGGCCGGTGCCCGCTACCGGGGCTGGTTCTGGCTCGGGCTGAACGCCGGGATGCTGTTCGGCGTCGGGTTCTGCACCTGGCTGATGCAGCAGTCGCTGTACGAGATCAACTCGCTGTGCCTGTGGTGCTGTCTGGCCTGGTGCGCCACGATCGTCATGTTCTGGTACGTCACCGCGCACAACGTGCGCAGCGGGGTGCTGCCCGCGCCCGCCGCCGTGAAGGGCTTCCTGGGTGACTTCGCCTTCGCCTTGCCGGTGCTGCACATCGGGATCATCGGCATGCTGATCCTGACCCGCTGGTGGGAGTTCTGGACCAGCTGACGTGCGCTCCCTCCTCTCCTGGCCGCGGGTGGCACTGGCCGTGCTGCTCGCGGCCGTCCTCGTGTTCCTGCTGCCGTACGAGCGGCTCGCCCCGGGGGACCGGCACACCGGTGACCGGGCGGCGCCGCCCGGCACGGAGCCGGTGCCGCCGTCGGCCGCCCCGGGTGTGCCCGCGGGCTTCTTCACCGGCTCGGACGCGGCCGGGGTGCGCCGGATCGCCGAGGTGGAGGAGTGGCTGGGCGGGCAGCCGCTCATGGTCGGGCACACCTATCTGCCGGGTGACCGCTGGTCCAACATCGAGGGGCACCCGGCGCTGTTCGAGCCGTGGGCGCGGTGGAAGGAGCGGCGGCCGGGGCGGCTGTTCGTCCTGAACGTGCCGCTGCTCGACCGCAACGAGGAGGGCCTCACCGACGCGGAGGTGCGGGCCGGGCTCGCGCGCGGGGCGGCCGGCGAGTTCGACCGGCACTTCGGGACGCTGGGCGCCCGTCTCGTGGAGCACCGGCTCGCCGACGCGGTCCTGGTCCTCGGCTGGGAGATGAACGGCACCACGTACGGGCACCGCTGCGGCCCGGACCCGGAGCGATGGAAGGCGTACTGGCGGCGGGTGGTGGCCGTGCTGCGGGAGGTGCCGGGGCAGCGCTTCCGCTTCGACTTCACGCCGAGCCGGGGGACGGACGCCGTCGCGTGGCCGCGCTGCTACCCGGGCGACGACGTCGTGGACATCGTCGGCATGGACGCCTATGACCAGCCCGAGGGGCTGTCGTTCGAGGAGCAGGTGACCGAGCCGTACGGGCTCGCCTTCCACGCCCGGTTCGCGGCGGCGCACGGCAAGCCGGTGTCGTTCCCCGAGTGGGGGCTGTTCCGCAACGGGGACAACCCGGCGTACGTACGGGGGATGCTGGACTGGTTCGCGCGGCACCGGCCGGTGTACCAGACCTTCACGGACTACTGCCCGCACGGGGTGTGGGCGTGCCCGGACAATCCGGCCTCGGGCGAGGTGGTCAGGGGCGCGCTGGGCGCGGCGGGCGGGGCGTCAGACCCGTCTTGAGGGTGTCGACGGTCCGGTCGAGCAGGGCGACGAGGTCGTCGCCCCGGCCGTGTTCGGCCCAGTGGACGGTCGCCTCGCGCAGCGCGCCGAGGACGGCGGCGGTGAAGACCCGTACCTCCAGGTCGTCGGGGGACCGGCCGGTGCGCTCGGCGACGGCGCCGGAGAGCAGCCGGCCGGTCTCGGCGGTGGTCTCGGTGAGCCGGGCGCGGACGGCGGGGATCTCGACCATCAGGCGGGCGCGCAGCCGGGTCTCCTCCGGCTCCGTGGCGAGGGCGGAGGTCACCGCGTCGAGGACGACGGCCCGCAGCGAGTCGAGGGGGTCCTCACCCGCGGGGCGGGCGCGCAGCCGGTCGACCAGCAGCTCGTCCTGCTCGTCGGTGAGGAGGATGTCCTCCTTGACGGGGAAGTAGCGGACGACGGTGGAGGGGGAGACCTCGGCCGCCGCCGCGATCCGCTCGACCGTGGCGGCTTCCCAGCCCTGCTCGGCCGCGAGCCGGTAGGCGGCCTTCCGGATCGCGGTGCGGGTCTTCAGCTTCTTGCGCTCACGCAGCGAGGGGCGGGACGGAGCAGGGGGCTTGTGGGCGGCCATGACCGTCATTGTGCCTGGTCAGGCCGGTCGGGCGGGTCCGGTCAGGCGTGCTGGTAGGCGACCAGGGAGATGCCGACGTAGTGGACGGTGAAGGCGGCGAGGGTCAGCGAGTGGAAGACCTCGTGGAAGCCGAACCAGCGGGGCGAGGGGTTGGGCCGCTTGATGCCGTAGATGACTCCGCCGGCGCTGTAGAGCAGCCCGCCGACGATGACGAGGACGAGGACGGCGATGCCGCCGGTCCGCATGAAGTCGGGCAGGAAGAAGACGGCGGCCCAGCCCATCGCGATGTAGCAGGGCGTGTACAGCCAGCGAGGGGCGCCGACCCAGAAGACCCGGAAGGCGATGCCGGCGGCGGCCGCGGCCCAGACCGCCCACATGAGCGGCCGGCCGGTCGAATCGGGGAGGAGGAGCAGGGTCAGCGGGGTATAGGTGCCCGCGATGATCAGGAAGATGTTGGCGTGGTCGAGCCGCCGCAGCACGGCCTCGCCGCGCGGTCCCCAGTTCCCCCGGTGGTACAGGGCGCTGATGCCGAAGAGCAGGCAGGCGGTGAGGGCGTAGATCCCGCAGGCGATCCGGGCCCTCGGCGAGTCGGACAGGGCGACCAGGGCGATGCCCGCGACGACCACCGCGGGGAACATTCCGGCGTGCAACCAGCCTCTGAGGAGCGGTTTCAGGGGGAGCGGCAGCGAGGGGCGCTGCTCCGCGGTGGTGAGGTCCGGGGTGGCTGCAGTCATGTCCCCGCATGCTACCTACGCCTGCGTAGGAAGCGGATATGAGTGGCGATGCTCACGTGTGAGGCCCTCTGGACATATGGGCGCCGACATCGGATGATCAAATGAGTGCGGTCGGCACCGGATGAGCGCCTACGACGCATCCGGGTCGCAGCCCCCAAGGGGCATACATCTAAAAAACCCCTCTTCAAGGAGCAATCGTGGCGCGCGACAACGCGGCTCCCTCCACCGTCCCCACCCAGCACCGGGAGCTCGTCTCCTGGGTCAACGAGATCGCCGAGATCACCCAGCCCGACCGTGTCGTCTGGTGCGACGGGTCCGAGGCCGAGTACGAGCGCCTCTGCGAGGAGCTCGTCGCCAAGGGGACGTTCAAGAAGCTCGACCCGACCCTGCGCCCGAACTCGTACTACGCGGCCTCCGATCCGACCGACGTCGCGCGCGTCGAGGACCGGACCTTCATCTGCTCCGAGAAGGAGGAGGACGCGGGCCCGACCAACCACTGGAAGGCCCCCGCGGAGATGAAGGAGATCTTCGCCGGCGAGAACGGGATCTTCCGCGGCTCCATGAAGGGCCGCACCATGTACGTCGTGCCCTTCTGCATGGGCCCGGTCGGCTCCCCGCTCTCCGCCATCGGCGTCGAGATCACCGACTCCGCGTACGTCGCCGTCTCCATGCGCACCATGACCCGCATGGGACAGGCCGTCCTCGACGAGCTCGGCACCGACGGCTTCTTCGTCAAGGCCGTCCACACCCTCGGCGCCCCGCTGGAGGAGGGCCAGGAGGACGTGCCGTGGCCCTGCAACTCCACCAAGTACATCTCGCACTTCCCCGAGAGCCGCGAGATCTGGTCGTACGGCTCCGGCTACGGCGGCAACGCCCTGCTCGGCAAGAAGTGCTACGCCCTGCGCATCGCCTCCGTCATGGCCCGTGACGAGGGCTGGCTCGCCGAGCACATGCTCATCCTCAAGCTGACGCCCCCGCAGGGCGAGTCGAAGTACGTGGCCGCCGCCTTCCCGTCCGCCTGCGGCAAGACCAACCTCGCCATGCTGGAGCCCACGATCTCCGGCTGGACGGTCGAGACCATCGGCGACGACATCGCCTGGATGCGCTTCGGCGAGGACGGCCGCCTCTACGCGATCAACCCCGAGGCCGGCTTCTTCGGCGTCGCGCCCGGCACCGGCGAGCACACCAACGCCAACGCCATGAAGACCCTCTGGGGCAACGCCGTCTTCACCAACGTGGCCCTCACCGACGACAACGACGTGTGGTGGGAGGGCATGACGGAGGACGAGCCGCGGCACCTCACCGACTGGAAGGGCAACGACTGGACCCCCGAGTCCGGCACGCCCGCCGCCCACCCCAACGCCCGCTTCACCGTGCCTGCCTCGCAGTGCCCGATCATCGCGCCCGAGTGGGAGGACCCCAAGGGCGTGCCGATCTCGGCCATCCTCTTCGGCGGCCGCCGCGCCTCTGCCGTCCCGCTGGTCACCGAGTCCTTCGACTGGCAGCACGGCGTCTTCCTCGGCGCCAACGTGGCCTCCGAGAAGACCGCCGCCGCCGAGGGCAAGGTCGGCGAGCTGCGCCGCGACCCGTTCGCCATGCTGCCGTTCTGCGGCTACAACATGGGCGACTACATGGCGCACTGGATCAAGATCGGGCAGGGCGCCGACCAGGCGAAGCTCCCGAAGATCTACTACGTCAACTGGTTCCGCAAGAACGACGAGGGCGCGTTCGTCTGGCCCGGCTTCGGCGAGAACAGCCGCGTCCTGAAGTGGATCGTCGAGCGCCTCGACGGCAAGGCCGAGGGCGTCGAGACCCCCATCGGCGTGCTGCCCACCAAGGAGGCCCTGGACCTCGACGGGCTGGAGCTGCCCGAGGCCGACCTGGACTTCCTGCTCACCGTCGACAAGGACATCTGGCGCGAGGAGGCCGCCCTCATCCCCGCGCACCTGGAGACCTTCGGCGAGCACACCCCGAAGGAGCTGTGGGACGAGTACCGCGCCCTCGTGGAGCGCCTCGGTTAGTCCCCCCGTGACTCGTGGTGGGTTGCCCCGATTTCCGCCCTGACCAGCTGGGGTCACGACGGCCCGCCACGACGCATCCGGCCCCCGGAGCCCCCTCACGGCTCCGGGGGCCGGCGCACGTCCACGGGACTTCGCGCCTCAGCGGCGCGCAGCACCGCGGGGGCGGCACGGGAGCCCGGCGGGCGCCGGTGAGCGGAATTCGTGGGGGGGATGGGTGGCGCCCGGTCCGCGCGGTGTCGAGCCGCGCGGACCGGGGCCGTCAGGGGGTGCCGACCAGGGGTTCCCCGGCGAGCGCCGCGGTGTGCGCGTCCATGCGCTCGGCGGCGAGGATCGCGGCGGCCGTGTCGGCCCGGGAGGCGGCGACGACCAGGGCGCGGCCCGCCAGGGCGTGGGCCTTGCGGTGCAACGCCGCGGGGGAGGCACCGCTCAGGCCGGCGTGGCGGGCCGGCGGCGCGCCGCGCAGCCGGGCCACCTGCCGGGCGATGAGCTCGCCGGCCTCGGTGTCGCCGAGCTCGTCGGTGACGGCGAGCAGTGCGGAGAGGTGGCCGGCGAGCTGGATGTCCAGCTCTTCCTCGCGGGAGCGGTGCGGGTAGCCGTTCCGGTCGTCGTCGGCCATCCGGTGGACCGACTTGGTGCGGATCGGTTCGTACATGGGATGGCCTCCTGCGGTAGGTCTGGAGACATCCTAGCTTAGATTCGATCTAAAGTTGAGCTGCGTCGAGAAACGGTGCCGGGGTATCCGGAGGGGCCGCCCCGGCCCCTCAGTGCTGGCCGTAGCCGTCCAGGAAGTTCCCGATCCGGGTCACCGCGTCGGCCAGGTCCGTGGCGTTCGGCAGCGTCACGATCCGGAAGTGGTCCGGCTCGTGCCAGTTGAAGCCGGTCCCGTGCACCACCATGATCTTCTCCGCCCGCAGCAGGTCCAGGACCATCTGCCGGTCGTCCTTGATCTTGTAGACGCTCGGGTCGAGCCGCGGGAAGAGGTACAGGGCGCCCTTCGGCTTCACGCAGGTCACGCCCGGGATCCGCGTCAGCAGTTCGTACGCCGTGTCCCGCTGCTCCAGGAGCCGCCCGCCCGGCAGCACCAGGTCCTCGATCGACTGCCGCCCCTGCAGGGCGGCGGCCACCGCGTGCTGGGCCGGCATGTTGGCGCACAGCCGCATGTTGGCGAGGATCGTCAGCCCCTCGATGTACGAGGAGGCGTGCGCCTTCGGGCCGCAGACCGCGAGCCAGCCGGAGCGGAAACCCGCCACCCGGTAGTTCTTGCTCATCCCGTTGAAGGTCAGCACCAGCAGGTCGGGGGCGATGGCGGCGGTCGGGGTGTGCGTCACTCCGTCGTAGAGGATCTTGTCGTAGATCTCGTCCGAGCAGACCACCAGACGGTGGCGGCGGGCGATCTCCGTCAGGCTCCGCAGCATCTCGTCGTCGTAGACGGCGCCGGTCGGGTTGTTCGGATTGATGATCACGATCGCCTTGGTCCGATCGGTGATCTTCCGCTCGATGTCGGCGAGGTCCGGCATCCAGTCCGACTGCTCGTCGCAGCGGTAGTGCACGGCCGTACCGCCGGCCAGCGAGACCGACGCCGTCCACAGCGGATAGTCGGGGGCCGGGACGAGCACCTCGTCGCCGTCGTCGAGCAGCGCCTGCATCGACATCTGGATCAGCTCGGACACCCCGTTGCCGAGATAGATGTCCTCGACCGACAGGGGGATGCCCTTGGTCTCGTAGTGGCTCATCACCGCCCGCCGGGCGGACAGCAGGCCCTTGGCGTCGCCGTAGCCGTGCGCCTCGGCGAGGTTGCGCAGCATGTCCTCGAGGATGGCGGGCGGACACTCGAAGCCGAAGGCGGCCGGGTTTCCCGTGTTGAGCTTGAGGATGCGGTGACCCGCAGCTTCCAGCCGCATCGCCTCTTCGAGCACCGGGCCCCGGATTTCGTAACAGACGTTGGCGAGCTTCGTGGACTGGATCACCTGCATGACGAGAGCTTACGGCGGGGCCGGGCGGCGCGCCTCGTGTTCTGGGACACGTCGGGCACGCCCCGGAGTCCGGGACGTGTGACCCACGTCGCTCCGGCGCTGTCGTGCTCCCTACAATCACGCCTCGTGAGCCAGTACAACGCGGGGGGCGCCGAGCCCCCGAGACGGCGCCGCCACGCCACCGGGCGCCGCGGCCCCGGCCCGCTCTGGATGATCGGGAGCGGGGCCGTCGTGGTGATCGGCGTCCTCGCCGCCGTCACCGCCCTCGACTCCGGACCGGCCGGCCGCGCCCCCGCCGTGGACGACGGCCACCCCGGCATGCCCGCGTTGATCCAGCCCGACGCCGGCGCCACGGACGACGAGACCAGCGGGACCCCGACCGCACCGGCGAACAGCCCGTCCCGCCCGGCGAGCGGTTCTCCCACCGCCACCCCGGCCACCCCGGCGGCCTCCGCCACCTCCGGGGCCGCTCCGGCCCGGACCACGCCCTCGGCGACCCCCTCCGCCGGGACCACCGGCTCCGGCCAGCACCCGGGGAAGTCGGGCTCCGCCCCGGGCGTGGCGAAGAAGCCGAGGTAGTCGAGGCAGCCGAGGGAGGCCGGTCGGGGCAGGGCGGCCCGCCCGGGAGCGACGGGGTGCGGGCGGGGACGGGCGCGCGGGGGACGAGGCGCCCGGCGGGCCGCAGGATAGGTTGTCCCGTCATGTGGATGTTCAGCACCGCCGGGTGCCGGTGGCTCGGCGCGGCCGGATCGCTCGCCGTCGCCGCCGGCGGCTGGGCGGCCGGGACACTGCCGGTGCGGGGCGGCGGGGGCCTGTGGGAGCGGCACGGCACGGGCGTGACCGTGGCCGGCACGATCCTCGCGTACCTCGGACTGACCCTGCTCCTCGCCGCCTGGTGGCAGTACGGGCGGCGGCTGCTCGCCGCGGGGGACGGACCGCGGTCCGGGGCGGGAGCCCCGGACGGGGACGGGGCCGACGGGCGGGCGGAGCGCGGGGTCCTGGTGACGCTCGGCTGGTGGGCCGGGCCGCTGCTGCTCGCCCCGCCGCTGCACAGCGCCGACGTCTACAGCTACATCGCCCAGGGCGCGATGGTGCTCGAAGGCCACGACGTCTACGGGGCCGGGCCCTCCGTCCTCGGCCCCGGCGACCTCGGCCAGGACGCCGCCGCCAGCGTCGGCGGGCACTGGACGGACACCCCCGCTCCGTACGGGCCCGTCTTCCTCGTCCTCGCCCAAGCGGTCGTCCAGCTCACCGGCGGCGCCGTCGTCCCCGCCGTCCTCGGCATGCGGCTGCTCGCGCTGGCCGCGCTGGGGCTGATCGTCTGGTCGGTGCGGGGACTGGCCGACGCGGGCGGGGGAGGCGTGGGGGACGACCGGGCGGAGGGTGCTCGGGCGACGGGCGCCCTTGCGGCAGGTGCCCGTGCGACGGGAGCCCCGACGGGGTCCCGGGCCGGGGCGCTCTGGCTCGCCGCGCTCAACCCGCTCCTGCTCCTCCACGTCGTCGGCGGCCTGCACAACGACGGCCTGATGATCGGCCTCATGCTGGCCGGGACGCTCCTCGCCGTCCGCGACCGGTGGGTGCTCGGCAGCGCCCTCATCGGCATGGCGGCGATGGTCAAGTCGCCCGCCGCCGTCGCGCTCCTCTTCGTCGGGGTCATGCTGGCCCGCCGGTGGGGCGGCGGCGTACGCGGCCTTCTGCGGGGCCTCGTCCTGCCCGGGGCGGTCGCGGCCGCGGTCGCCGCGGGAGCGACGCTACTCGCCGGCACCGGCTTCGGGTGGCTGCGCACCCAGAGCGTGGCCGGCACCATCCACACCGCGCTCTCCGTCACCAGCGACCTCGGACTCGGCCTCGGACTGCTCGTCGCGGACGACCCCGAGCCGGTGAAGGCCCTGGTCCAGAAGCTCGGCCTGCTCGCCGCGCTCGCGCTGATCGCCTTCCTCGCCCGTCGCTCCTGGCAGGGCCGCCTCTCCCCGCTCCTCGCCCTCGGCCTCGCCCTCCTCGCCCTGGTCGCGCTCTCCCCGATGGTCCAGCCCTGGTACCTCCTCTGGCCCCTCGCCGCCCTCGCCGCGGCCGGCGCCTGGCACACCCCCTGGGGCCGCCTCCTCGCCCTCCTGTCCGCCGCCCTGACGTACGAGACGGCTCCGTCGGGCCACACCCCGTGGTACGGCTTCGCCCTGGCGGGGGCGGCGCTGGCGGCGGGGCTGCTGTGGCTCCGGAGGGACCGGCGTGAGCGGCGGAGCGGGACGGGGGGTCTCGGGGCGCGGGCCTGACGCCCGGGCCCGCTGGGCCTCGCCCGCACCACCGGTGCGGCGCTCCCGTGGTGCGGGTCCGGGCACTGCTGTCAGGCGGTGGGCGTCCGGCGGATCGCGCGGCCCGGGAGGGCGGGCGTGCGGTGGCCGTCCTCGATGACGAAGTGGCCGGCGACCAGGACGTGCGGGATGCCGATGGGGAGCGTGCGGGGGGACGCGTACGTCGCGCCGGAGGCGACCGTCGCCGGGTCGAAGAGGACCAGGTCGGCGGCGTAGCCCTCGCGGACCAGGCCCCGGTCGGGCAGACGGAGGCGGGCGGCCGGGCGCGAGGTGAGATGGGCGACGCACTCCTCCAGGGAGAGCACGCCCTCCTCGCGTACGTAGCGGCCGAGGTACTCGGGGAAGGTGCCGTACGCCCGCGGGTGCGGCTTCGCGCCCTGGAGGATGCCGTCGGAGCCCCCGGTGTGCACCCGGTGCCGCATGATCGCCCGCACGTTCTCCTCGTGGCCGACGTGCTGGAGGATCGTCGAGCCCAACCGGTCCTCGACCAGCAGCCGGCGGGCGGTCGGCCAGTCGGGCACCCGGCGCCCGACGAAGGCCGCGAGGGCCGGACCGGTCACCCCGGAGACCTCGATGGTGCCCCACTCGACCGGCACCCCGTGGCAGCCGTCCGAGCCCAGCTCCTCCACGTGACGACGGATCAGCTCCGCCGTCACGTCGTCGCGCAGCCGCGCCAGGAGGGCCTCGGGGCCGCCCTCGTGGGCCCAGCTCGGCAGCAGGGCGGCGAGGGTGGTGCAGCCGGGGGTGTAGGGGTAGCTGTCGAGGCTGATGTCGCAGCCGTCGGCGAGGGCCCGGTCGAGCAGGGCGAGGAGCTCCGGCGCCCGCCCCTCGTTCACGCCGAAGTTCATGGTGGCGTGGGCCAGGTGCAGGGCGCAGCCCGCCTCCCGGGTGAGCCGCACCATCTCCGCGTACGCCTCCAGCGCCCCCGCCCCGTAGGAGCGGTGGTGCGGGCAGTAGTAGCCGCCGTACCGGGCCACGACCCGGCACAGCTCGGTGAGTTCGGAGTCCGGCGCGTACATCCCCGGCGTGTAGGTGAGGCCCGAGGACATGCCGACCGCGCCCTGCTCCAGACCTTCGGCGACCAGCTGCCGCATCCGGTTCAGTTCGGCCTCGGTGGCGGGCCGGTCGTCCCAGCCGACCGCGTACATCCGTACGGTCCCCTGCGGGACGAGGTACGCGGCGTTCACGGCGATGCCCCGGTCGAGCCGGTCCAGGTACTCGCCCACCGTCCGCCAGTCGAAGTCGACGCCCGTGTCCCCCGGCGCCCCGCCGTTCCAGCCGGCGACGGCCCGGCGGACCTCGTCGAGGGTCCGGTCGTCGACGGGCGCGTACGACAGGCCGTCCTGGCCCAGGACCTCGAGGGTGACGCCCTGCGCGGCCTTCGCGCTGTGGTCCGGGTCGCGGAGCAGCGCGAGGTCGCTGTGGGCGTGCATGTCGATGAAGCCGGGGGACAGGACGAGCCCCTCGGCGTCGATGACGCGCCGGGCGGTGGGCCGCTGGCAGCCGGCCGCCGCGCCCTCCTTGACGATCGCGGCGATCCGGCCGCCGTCGAGGGCGACGTCGGCCCGGTAGGAGGGCGCGCCGCTGCCGTCGACGACCTCCGCGTCACGGAAGACGAGATCCATGGGGCTCCCCGGAATGTCAGAAGAAGGTGCGGACGTAGTCGACGACGGTGCCGTCCGCCGCCACGAGCGGGATCAGCTGCCACTTGTCGAAGGACGTGCACGGGTGGGACAGGCCCATGCCCAGCCAGTCGCCGACCTCCAGGTCGGCGTCCGGCTCGGTCCGCAGCCAGCCGTGCTGGTCGGACAGACCGGTGACGGTGATGCCCGCGGCGGGCCGGATCTCACCGGTGCGGGCGTCCCGCACGACCTGCGCCTCGGGCAGATGGAGGTCGTACGCGGCGTCCCGCTTGCCCGCGTTGGTGAACGCCTGCTCCGGGGTCGGGCGCGAGACGACCTGCGCCCAGAGCCGGAACGCGGGCTCCAGGGCGCCTTCCTCGGGCACCCGGTTGAAGGGGGTGAGCGTGCGGTAGTGGCCGCTGTCGTGGGACACGTACGCGCCGGAGCGCAGCAGCTTCAGGACGGGCAGGGACAGGTCGGGGATCTCGGCGAAGACCTCGGCGACCGTGTCGAACCAGGCGCTGCCGCCCGCGCTGACGACGATCTCGCCGATCCCGGCGTCGAAGCGGCCGGCCTTGTCGAACTCCGCGGCGAGCGCCGTCAGCCGGCGCAGCCACGCCCGCACCCGGTCCTGGTCCGCCCGGGGGACCTCGCCCTCGTAGCCGGCGACGCCGACGAGCCGCAGGGTGCGGGCGCCGGCGACCGCGTCGGCGACGGCGGCGCAGTCGGCCTCGGTACGGGCGCCGGTGCGGGCCCCGTCACCGGCGCCGAGCTCCACGACGACGTCCACGGGACGTCGGGCCCCGGCCGCGCGCAGGGCCTCGTCCATCAGCTCCACGCCGCGGACGGAGTCGACGTAGCAGACGAAGCGGAAGCCGGGGTCGGCGTCGAGTTCGGCGGCGAGCCAGCGCAGGGCGACGGCGTCGACGAGCTCGTTGGCAAGGAAGATCCGGGCGATGCCGTGGGCGCGGTAGACGCGGGCCTGGTGGGGGACGGCGGCGGTGATGCCCCACGCGCCGTGCTCGATCTGCCGGTCGAACAGCTGGGGGGCCATGGACGTCTTGCCGTGCGGGGCGAAGGCGAGGCCGTGGCGCTCGGCGTAGGTCTCCAGGAGACGGAGGTTGTGGTCGACGGACTCGGCGGAGAGCGCCAGCACCGGGGTGGTGAAGCCGCCGGTGAACAGGTTGCGGCGCTGGGCGGCGAGCGCGCCGACGGTCAGGCCCTCGGCGTCCGGCGGCAGACCCTTGAAACGGTGGTCGACGCGCTCGTCCGCCAGGTCCGGCCGGCCGTCCGGGTCCCTCTCCGGCTCCAGGTCCAGGGGCATGGGAATCTCCTCATCGAGGCCGTTGCGTTGTGCGCAACGACCATTGCGCATATCGCTAACGGCTGTCTAACATCCGGGCCGACGCCGGGTCAATGGACCCCACGCCTCCCGCACCGAAGCCGAGGAGCCCCGCAGTGACCGGAACCCCGACCGTGGACGCGCCCGTGGACGTCGTCTGCCTCGGCGAGTCCATGGTCACCCTTCTGCCCACCCGGCCGGGCCGCCTGGCCGACGTCCCCTCCTTCGACCGGGCCATCGGCGGCGCCGAGTCCAACGTCGCCTGCGCGCTCGCCGCCGCCGGGCACCGCGCCCGGTGGGTCGGCCGGGTCGGCCACGACGGCTTCGGGGACCACCTGACCGAGGCGATCGGCGCGTACGGCGTCGACGTCTCCGCCGTCGTCCGCGACCCCGACCGGCCCACCGGCGTCTATTTCCGCACCGCCGCCGACCGGGCCGCCGCCGCCCACGAGGTCCTCTACTACCGCTCCGGCTCCGCCGCCTCGGCGATGTCGCCCGCCACCGTGCCGTACGAGGCCCTGACCGGCGGCCGGATCCTCCACCTCTCCGGCGTCACGGCGGCCCTGTCCGACGACTGCCTCGCCCTGATGCGGGACCTGACGGGGCCCCGGCCCGGGCGGCCGCTCGTCTCCTTCGACGTCAACTTCCGGCCCCGTCTGTGGCGCGACCCGGCCGCCGGGGGCCGGATCCTGCTGGAGCTCGCCCGGGGCGCCGACCTCGTCTTCGTCGGCCAGGACGAGGCCGAGGCGGCGTGGGGGCTCAGCGACCCGGCGGCCGTCCGGGCGGCCCTGCCGGAGCCGGCGGTGCTGGTCGTGAAGCGGGGCGGTACGGGCGCGGTGGCCTTCGAACGCCGGGCGGATCACGAGCCCGCCGGACGGTCCGGCACCGCCCCCGACGGACCGTCTGCCGCCCTCCCCACCGGTCCTTCCGGACCCGGCGCCCGCCCCGGCCCCGCCTCCGCGCCCGGTGCCGCCTGTGCCGGGTCGCCCGACACCGTCAACGCCCCCGGCACCGTCACCGCGCCCGGTGACGCCTGTGCCGGGTCGCCCGACACCGTCACCGCCGTCCCCGCCCCCCGCGTCCACGTCGTCGCCGCCGTCGGTGCCGGTGACGCCTTCGCCGCCGGGTTCCTGTCCGCGACCCTGCGCGGACTCGGGGTCAAGGAGCGGATCCGGCACGGGCACCTCATGGCCGCCGCCGCCCTCACCGTGCCCGGGGACCTCGCCGTGCCGCCCCGGCGCGCCCACGCCGACCGGCTGGCCGCCGCCGACGACGAGGACTGGGGGACACTTCACCTCGGCCCCGGCTGGACCGGGGAGGACCAGGAGGTACGTACGCCATGAGCCAGACCGTCGACCGCGCGCTCAGCATCCTGCCGCTGCTCGCGCAGGGTCCCGCCGATCTCGGCCAGGTCGCCGACCGGCTCGGCGTCCACAAGTCCACCGCGCTGCGGCTGCTGCGCACCCTCCACGAACACGGCCTGGTCTACCGCCAGCAGGACCAGCGCTACCGCCTCGGCGCGCGTCTCTTCGCCCTCGCCCAGGAGGCCGTCGAGAACCTCGACATCCGCGAGATCGCCCACCCGCACCTCGTCGCCCTGAACGAACGGATCGGCCACACCGTCCATCTCGCCGTCCACGAGGAGGGCGAGGTCCTCTACATCGACAAGGTCGAGAGCCGCTACCCGGTCCGGATGTACTCGCGGATCGGCAAGCCCGTCGCCATCACCGTCGCCGCCGTCGCCAAGCTGCTCCTGGCCGACCTGCCCGAACCCGAGCGCCGCGCGCTGGCCGCCAGGCTCGACTACCCCCCGTACACGCCCCGTTCGACGCCGAACGCCGCTGCCTTCCTCAAGGAGCTGGCGACCGTGCGCGAACAGGGCTGGGCCACCGACCTCGGCGGCCACGAGGAGTCCATCAACTGTGTCGCCGCGCCCGTCCGCGGCGCGGACGGCCGGGTCGTCGCCGCGATGTCGGTCTCGGCGCCCAACGTCGTCGTCACGGCCGAGGAACTCCTCGCCCTGCTCCCGCTGGTGCGGCGCACCGCCGACGACATCAGCCGGGACTACTCGGGCACCGCCCCGACGAAGGACCGATAAGGACACGTGAGGAAAACCATGACCGAGAAGACCGCGCTCATCCCCGCCACGCACGCCGCCCCGCCCGCGAGGTTCTCCCACGGGGTGAGGAAGGGCAACATCCTCCAGGTCGCCGGGCAGGTCGGCTTCCTGCCCGCCGTGCCGGGGCAGCCCCCGACGCCGGCCGGCCCGACCCTGCGCGAGCAGACCCTCCAGACCTTCGCCAACGTCAAGGCGGTCCTGGAGGAGGGCGGCGCCACCTGGGACGACGTGATGATGATGCGCGTCTACCTCACCGACGTCGACCACTTCGCCGAGATGAACGAGATCTACGACGCGTACTTCGAGGAGCAGGGCCTGAAGGCCCCGGCCCCGGCCCGTACGACGGTCTACGTCGGCCTGCCGAAGGGCCTGCTCATCGAGATCGACGCGCTGGCCGTCCTGGGCTGACCGCTGCCGCGGGTCCGTTCCGGTGGCGGGGGCGGCTGGGCTCCGCACAGGAACGTCGTCCATACTTCCGCCGTGGAGCAGCGCACAGGACCCAGCATTCAGCCCCTGCAAGGTGCCGCGGTGGACCCGGCGTTCGTGCCCGGCATCATGGGACCGAACCCGGCGGCACCGGTGGCCACGGCCGAGAAGGCGGCGGCGGACGACACCGCGCCCGCCGCCGATGTGGACGCGGCGGTGGACGAGGCCGTCGACGAGGACGCCGTGGAGGCCGTCGACGAGACCGCCGTCGCCGACGCCGTCCCGGGCCGGGCGGAGCCCGGAACGCGGGAAGGCGGCCCCGTGTTCGAGGCCGCCGACCGGCGCGCCCGGATCGTCGCCGACGCCGCCGGCGTACGTCTGGGCCTGGACGAGGAGAACTGCGAGTTCCGCTGGGACGAGATCGGTGCGGTGGAGACCGTGACGGCCCGTTTCGGCAAGCGGTTCACCGTCACCGTGCACACCCCGGACCGGCGCTGGTACCCGGTCGAGATCGAGGCGCCGTCCAGGGCGCGCATCGGTGAGTGGGAGGCGCGGCTCGACGCGGTGCTCGACGCGTACTTCGACGAGGGCGCCGGGGCTTTGGGGGCCGACGGACGCGACGAGACCGGCCGGAGCGCCTAGCAGTACTGCGCGGCCTTGCCGATGGAGCGGTACATGCAGTCCGAGTTCTCGAGGAGCTGCAGGACGGCGTCCCTGTTGCGGCTGGTCTCGCGCTCGATCACCTCGTCGGGCGGGTAGAAGCCGCCGTTCCAGGACGAGGCCGGGTACATCTCGAAGGTGTACCCGAAGATCTTGTGCGCGCCCCACAGGTAGTCGTCGATCGACCCGTCCGTGATGTAGAGGTCGCTGGACTGCTCGGGCGTGTAGCCGTTGCTGGCGGCCATCTTCCCGCCGACCGTGGCGAAGGCGTCGCGGTCGTCCTGGGTCATGCCCGCGGCCGTGTCGGCGGTGGTCCAGCCGAACGGCCAGAGGACGAGCTCGCTGTAGGTGTGGAAGTCGATGCCCGTCTTGATCTGCTGCTTGCCGCCGACGACCCGCGAGCGGACGAAGTCGGCGACGACCTTCACCTCGGGGGCGGACTCGGGGGCGGCGCCGCGGTAGGTCTCGGAGCTCTTGGAGCCGGAGGAGCCGCCGCAGCAGCCCCACTTGTAGTCCCAGTTGCGGTTCATGTCCGTGCCGACGTACGAGGAGCCGGAGTTGGGCTGCCGGTTCTTGCGCCAGCTGCGGTAGGAGCCGCTGGCGATGTCGTACTCGCCGCCGTCCGGGTTGAGGTCGGGGATGATCCAGATCTCCCGGTTGTTGACCATGCCGGTGATCCGGGAGTCGGTGCCGTAGCCGGCGCCGAGCTCGCGCAGCAGGTAGAGCGCCATCTCGACGGTCAGGTGCTCGCGGGCGTGCTGGTGGTGGGTGAACAGGACCTCGGGCTCGGCCTCGTCGGTGCCGACGTTGTCGCTGATCTTGATGGCGACGATGTCGCGGCCCTGGTAGGTCTTGCCGATGACCCGCTTGTTCATGATGGACGGGTAGGCGGCGAGCCGCTGGTCGATCTCGGCGTTCATCTCGGCGTAGTTGTGGTACTTGGAGTCGGCCGAGGGGAAGTCGAGCGGCCCGACGCCCTGGGTGTGGTCGTGGCCGCCGCTGCGGTCGGGCGGCGCGGGCAGCGCGGCCGGCTTGTAGCCGAGGCTCTTGAGGTGGGCGAGCTGCTGGGCGTTGGCGCTGACGACGACCGAGCGGGCGTCGACCTCGTCGATGGAGACGCCGGTGGCGGTGAGGGCGGAGCGCTGGGCGGGGGTGGCGGGTCCGGCGATCTCGTACTGCCGGATCACCTCCTCGCCGCCCTGCGCGACGGCGGTCGGCGCCGGGTCGGCCCCGGCGGGTGTGGTGAGGGCGGAGAGGGGCGCCGCGAGCGCGAGCGCCAGGAGGGCCGCGAGGGTGGCGGACCTTCCTCCGCTGATGCCGCGGGTGCCGCCGGGGCGGACGCCGCCGGCGCCTCGGGCACCTCGGGTGAGAAGTCGCATGCTGTCTCCTGGGTGGGGAGTGTGGGGGTGTGCGACAGACTGGTGCGGGTGTGCACATCGTGGGGGCATGGCATGCACCGGTCAAGGAGTGGAGTTCGGCCACATTCTCCCGTCTCCCGAGGCCGGAAACGGCGCAGCGCCGCCGGGGAGGCGGCGGCGCTGCGGGGCGATTCCCCCGGAGGGAGGTCACCCAGGGGGCCCCTCGGGGGACTCCGGAGAGGTCCCCGAGGGAGGGTGCGCGCGGAAGGACCGCGATCCCCCGCGAGGTGTTACGGGCGGTGTCACGGCAGGTTGTGGACGTGCGGGCCGACCGCGTTCGACCAGGCGTTTCCGGCCGTCGCGTCCCAGTTGGTCGACCAGGTCATCGCGCCGCGGATGCCGGGGTACGTCTTCGCGGGCTTGAAGCTGCCGCAGCCGGTGCCCCGGGCCAGGCAGTCGAGCGCGTTCTTCACGATCTGCGGGTCGACGTAGCCGCTGCCCGCGCCCCGCGTCGAGGCGGGCACGCCCAGGCCGACCTGGGAGGCGTCCAGGCCGCCCTGGAGCTGGATGCAGGCCAGCGCGGTGAGGAAGTCCACCGAGCCCTGACTGTAGACCTTGCCGTCACAGCCGAGCATCGAACCGCTGTTGTAGTACTGCATGTTGACCACCGTGAGGATGTCCTTCACGGCGAGTGCGGTTTTGAAGTACTCGGTGCCCGTGTTCTGCATGTCGATGGTCTGCGGGGCCATCGTCAGCACCATCGACGGACCGGCCTTGGCGGACAGCTGGCGCAGCGCCTTGGTCAGGTACGTGGAGTTGATGCCGTGCTCCAGGTCGATGTCGACACCGTTGAAGCCGTACTCCTGCATCAGCGCGTACGCGCTGTTCGCGAAGGCGGTGGCGGAGGCGTCACTGTTGATGGTGACGTTCCCCTTCTCGCCGCCGACCGAGATGATCACGGACTTGCCGGCCGCCTTCTTGGCCGCGATGTCGGCCTTGAAGTCGGCGACCGAGGCGTAGCCCAGGGCCGGGTCGAGGTTGAAGACGATCTGACCGGGCGTGGCGGTGGAGTCCGCGAAGGAGACGGCGATGATGTCGTACTGCGCCTGCACGTCCCGCAGCTTCTGCACCTTGGCGCCGTTGTCGAAGTTCTGCCAGTAGCCGGTCAGCGCGTGCTTCGGCACGGCCGGGCCGGGGCCGGGGTCGGTGGCCTTGGCGGTCCGCGCGGCGACGGCGGCCGACTTGACGGACTCTCCCGCCGCGTTGGTCGCCGCCACCTGGAACTGGTACGCCGTGTCGGCGGCGAGACCGGTGACGGTGGCCGAGGTGCCGTTCACCGTGGTCGCCAGGGCGCCGTCCCTGTAGACCTTGTAGCCGGTCGCGCCGGAGACCGCGCCCCAGGAGAGCGAGACCGACGACGAGGTGACGGTGCCGGCGGCCAGGCCGGCGGGAGTGGCCGGGACGGTCGGCTCCGGGTCCGTGCCGCCGCCCCCGTCGGGGCCGAAGACGCTGACGTCGTCGACGGAGTACGCGGCCGTGCCGTACCACCCGTGCGTGTAGATCTGCACCGAGGTCGTGGCGGGGCCGGTGGTGAAGGTGGTCGTCAGCTGCTTCCAGGCGGTGCTGTCCGGTGTCCAGGTGGAGACGTCGGTGGTGCCGGTGCCGCTCGCGCCGAGGTACGCGTAGCCGCCCTGCACCCAGGCGCTCAGGGTGTACGTCGAGCCGGGCTTCACGGCGACGGTCTGGGTGCACCTGGCGTTGTCCAGGCCGGCCGGGGTGGCCCGCAGGGCGCCCGCCCCGGTGCGTACCGGCGAGGAGACGGCCGCGCCGCTGCCGGCCGAACAGGACCAGCTGGCGAGGCCGTTCTCGAATCCCGCGTTCTTCGCGACGTTGACGTCCGCCGCCTGCGCGGTGCCGGTGCCGCCGACGAGGACGAGCCCGGCGCCGACGGCGAGCGCCAGGGCGGCTGAGGTGGTGCGGTCCACTTGCTGCCTCCGGGAGGAGTGGGGGAGGGGAGGCCGTACGCCTTCGTACGGAGGAGGAGGGAGGTGCGCGGAACGGTGGCCACCGCCGGGCCTTCAGCAGGCCCTGACGAGGGCCTCGGGGAAGGCCCTCGACGAGGCAACAAGCTGGTCCAGACCAATCGGCTTGTCAAGACCTGTGGAAGAAACCGCAGTTCACACGATCGAACGTGCCGGGAGAAAGTGACGGAGCTTGCACGATTGTGTGTTCACCACTCAGGTGGCCTGGATAAAGTGCAGAGGCGGTGACGCCGCGAACGCAGTAAGTGATCAACGAGCGGTCACACGACCGGTCAGTGAGGGATCGGGGGAGCCCGACGTGCCGACGGCGATTGCGGTCACGAGCCCTGACCTCGTGCTGCCCCCGACCGACCCGCAGACCCTGCCCGCCGCCGTCCTGCCCGGCCCCGGCACCCGCCCCCTCGACGCCGCCCTCGCCGACGTCCAGCTCCTGCTCGAACGGCACGGCCACCTGATCGTCGTCTGTCCCGCCACGGCACCGCCCGCCACCGAACAGCGCCTGCACGCCGTCCGCGCGCTGCTCGAATCCGACCGGATCGCCATCGTCAGGACCGACCTGCCGCCGCTCGGCGCCGCCGTCCTCGTCCGGCAGCTGCGCCAGCTCGCCTGCTGCGACTTCAGCCCCGGCGTGCTCGCCTCCGCCGCCCGGCTGCTCGCCCACTACGTCTACGCCGGCGCCGTCCTCGGCTCCGTCGCCCGGCTCGACCACGTACCGGTCGGCCTCGGCTCCCACCTCAAGGGCTGGCTGCCCGGCGCCCACTTCGCCGTCCTCGCCGGACCCGCCCCCCAGCTCGTACGCCTCGGATCCTCCGGGCCGGCCGGATCCGACGCCCTCACCGGGCCCGAGTTCGGCACCGACCTCGTGCTCGCCCGCGGCCAGCTCCAGACCGACTGGCCCACCGCCGTCCTCGCCCCCCGCTGGCAGGTCCGCGCCGTCCAGGAGGCGGCCCTGCCCGAGTCCTCACCCCGCTGGTGGGGCACCGGCAAGCTCGTCGAGTTCGCCGCGTACCTGCCGGACCTGCCCGTCCTGCACCAACTCGTCTCCTCCGTACGGCGCGAGACCTGCCACTGGTGCCGGATGGAGCTCATCGGCGACCGCTGCGGCTTCTGCGCGGCACCCCTGCCCACGGCCGAACCGACCCCGGTCACCCCCGCCGGGCACCCCTAGGGGGCACGAACACCCCAGCGTCCCCGTCCCGTTCCCGTCCACGATCGAGGTTTGTACGGCCATGAACTCCCGCCAGCGCCGTGGTGTCATCCTCCTGCTGCTCTCCGTCCTGTGCGCCCTCGGGGCCTTCGCCGGCGTGCTCTCCGTGATCAGCGACGTGAACTCCAAGGTGGGACCCGAGGTCACCGCGTACCGGATCAAGAACGACATCCGGCCCTACACCCCGCTCGGCCCCGGCCAGTTCGAGAAGATCACCATGCCCGAGCGCTGGCTGCCGGCGACCGCCGTCACCGATCTCGCCCGCACCGAGGGCATGATCGCGACCACCACCCTCAAACGCGGCTCCCTCCTCCAGGCCGACATGATCGTCAAGCGGCCCGCGCTGGAACCCGGCCAGCAGGAGATCGCCATCATGATCGACGCCGCCACCGGCGTGGCCGGCAAGATCACCCCCGGCGCCACCGTCAACATCTACGCCACCTTCGCCGGCGAACGCGGCACCGCCGCCGCCCAGTCCCGGCTGATCGTCGCCGCCGCCCGCGTCCTCGACGTCGGCGAGCTCACCCCGATCAACGCCTCCCGCGACGACCGCGCCGGCCGCGCCACCGAGGCCGTCCCCATCACCTTCGCCCTCACCACGGCCGACGCCCAGCGCGTCGCCTACGCCGAGTCCTTCGCCGAGCACGTCCGCCTCGCGCTCGTCGCCCCCGGCACCACCACCCCGCCCGACCCGCGCGACCGCACCTACACGCTCGACAAGGACAAGTGAGGCCCGGCCATGCCCACCAGGATCCTGCCGGCCGTCGCCGACCCCGACGCCGCCCGCGCCGTCACCACCCTCATCGGCCAGCTCCCCGACGCCGAACCCGCCGGGCCCGTCACCGACTCCACCCAGCTCGTCGACACCCTCGCCCGGCTCGCCGCCGGATCCCTCGACGAACTCCCCGAGGTCGTCCTCGTCCACGAGCGCATCGGCCCCGTACCCGCCCTGGAACTCATCCGCGAGGTCGCCCTCCGCTTCCCGGCCGTCGGCGTCGTCCTCATCACCTCCGACGCCAGCCCCGTGCTCTTCTCCGCCGCCATGGACTCCGGCGCCCGCGGCCTCGTCACCCTCCCGCTCGGCTACGAGGAACTCGCCAGCCGCGTCCAGGCCGCCGCCCAGTGGTCCACCGGCGTCCGCCGCCACCTCGGCGCCGGCGCCGACACCCCCGCCGGCCCCGGCGGCACCGTCGTCACCGTCAGCGGCGCCAAGGGCGGCGTCGGCACCACCGTCACCGCCGTCCACCTCGCCCTCGCCGCCCGCGCCTCCGGCCACACCGTCGCCCTCGTCGACATGGACCTCCAGGGCGGCGACATCGCCTCCTACCTCGACGTCCAGTTCCGGCGCTCGCTGGCCGACCTCGCCGCCGTCGACGACATCTCGCCCCGCGTCCTCCAGGACGCCGTCTACGTCCACGAGACCGGCCTCTCCCTGCTCCTCGCCCCCGGCGAGGGCGAACGCGGCGAGGAGGTCACCGACCGCTCCGCCCGCCAGATCGTCAGCGCCCTGCGCGGCCGCCACGAGGTCGTCGTCATCGACTGCGGGACCCACCTGGACGCGGCCGGGGCGGCGGCGATCGAGATGGCCGACACGGCCTTGCTGGTGACGACCCCCGACGTGGTGGCGGTACGGGCCGCCAAACGGGTCGTACGGATGTGGGACCGGCTCCAGATCCGCAAGCCCGAGGAGAGCACCGTGGTGGTGAACCGCCACCAGCGGTCGACGGAGATCCAGCCCGCCCTCGTCCAGAAGATCACCGGCACCCGGCTGGCCGCAATCGCCGTCCCCGCCCACTTCAAGGAACTCGCCGCCGTCGTCGACGCCGGCCGCCTGCACGACCTCGACGCCCGGTCGACCGTCAAGCAGGCCCTGTGGTCGCTGGCCGGCGAGCTCGGCCTGGTCAAGGCGGCGGCCGGCCAGGGCCGGGGCCGGGAACTCGTACGGGCGCCCGACCGCGGCGCGCTGGGGCTGCGGCGGCGCGGGGCGGGACGGCAGTGATGCGCCGGCCGGTCGGGAAGCGCGTGCGCGAGGACGGAGGACAGGTGGCGGTCGAGTTCGTCGGCATGCTGCCGCTGATCCTGCTCACGCTGGTGCTGCTCTGGCAGTGCGTCCTGATCGGCTACACGTACACCCTCGCCGGCAACGCCGCCGACGAGGCGGCGCGGGCCGGGGCGGTTGGCGACGACTGCGGGGCGGCGGGACGCCGGCACCTCGACGGGGCATGGGCCTCCGGCGCCGCGGTGAGCTGCCCGGAGAGCGGCGGGATGGTGCGGGCGACCGTACGGCTGCGGGTGCCCGTGCTCTTCCCGGGAGCCGTCAGCCACCCGTTCGACGTCACCGGCGAGGCCGCGGCCGTATGGGAGGGCGACGACCGATGACACACCTCTGGACGCCGCAGCGGTCCGGCGGCCGGCGCGAGGGCCGCGACCGGGGCCAGGTGGCGATCGAGTACCTGGGCTTCCTGCCGCTGCTGCTGCTGATCGGCCTCGTCGGCGTGCAGATGGGCGTCATCGCGTACGCCGCCCAGCAGGCCGGCACGGGAGCGCGGGCGGCGGCACGGGCGGCGAGCGTGGACGACCCCGATGCCGTACCGGACCCGGAGTCGGCCGGCCGGACGGCCATGAGCGCCTGGATCGCCGGCCGCAGCGACGTCTCCGAGGAGGGCGGGGTCGCGACCGTCACCGTACGGATCCCCTCCCTCATCCCCTTCTGGAGCTTCGAGCCCGTCGAGAGGACGGCGACCATGCCCGTGCCCGACCCCGGGTCCGACTCCCAGTCCGGCTCCGGGCCCGGCTCCCTGTCCGACTCCGGGGCCGACTCCCTGTCCGGCTCCGTGCCCGAGGAGGTCCAGCCATGAGCCTGCGGGCCCGGATCAGCACCCCCGACGACAACCGCGCGGGCGGCGGACGGGAGGACGGCCACCTCGTCGCGTCCTTCCGCGCCAAACTCCTGGAGGAGATCGACCTCACCGAGATGTCCGCGCTCGCCGCCGCCGAGCGGCGGGCCCGCCTGGAGCGCGTCCTCGGCCACATCATCAGCCGCGAGGGACCCGTCCTCTCCACCGCCGAACGCGCCCAGCTGATCCGCCGGGTCGTCGACGAGGCCCTCGGCCTCGGCGTGCTCGAACCCCTCCTCGAAGACGCCTCCATCACCGAGATCATGGTCAACGGCCCCGACCAGATCTACATCGAGCGGGCGGGCCGCGTGGAACTCCTCCCGCTCCGCTTCGCCTCCCACGAACAGTTGATGCAGACCATCGAACGGATCGTGTCGACCGTCAACCGGCGCGTCGACGAGTCGAACCCCATGGTCGACGCCCGCCTGCCCTCCGGCGAACGCGTCAACGTCATCATCCCGCCGCTGTCCCTCACCGGCGCCACACTCACCATCCGGCGCTTCCCCCGCGCCTACACGCTGCACGAGATGCTCGGCCTCGGCTCCCTCGACGAGCAGATGCTGCTCCTGCTGTCCGGGCTCGTCCAGGCGAAGTTCAACATCATCGTCTCCGGCGCCACCGGAACCGGAAAGACCACCCTGCTCAACGCCCTGTCCGGGCTCATCCCCGACGGCGAGCGGGTCATCACCATCGAGGACTCCGCCGAACTCCAGCTCCAGCAGTCCCACGTGATCCGGCTGGAGGCACGCCCGCCGAACATCGAGGGCCGCGGCCAGGTCACCATCCGCGACCTCGTCCGCAACTCCCTGCGCATGCGCCCCGACCGCATCGTCGTCGGCGAGGTCCGCGGCGGAGAGACCCTCGACATGCTCCAGGCCATGTCCACCGGACACGACGGCTCGCTCGCCACCGTCCACGCCAACTCCGCCGAGGACGCCCTCATGCGCCTCCAGACCCTCGCCTCCATGTCGGAGGTCAAGGTCCCCTTCGAGGCACTGCGCGACCAGATCAACAGCGCCGTCGACGTCCTCGTCCAGCTCACCCGCCACCCCGACGGCACCCGCAGGATCACCGAGATCGCGATCCTCGCCTCCCACGGCCGCGAGCGCTACCTCCTCGCCACCGTCTGCCGCTTCGACGCCCGGCCGGTCGCCGCCGACGGCCGGGTGCACGGCGCGTTCACGTACCACCCGCTGCCGCGCCGCGTCGCCGACCGGCTCTACCTGGCGGGCCAGCCCGTCCCGCAGGCCTTCGGCGTGGCCGCGACCGACGCACAGCTCGCCGTGCGGGAAGCGAAGTAGGGGGAACGCCACCGTGAATCCGACACTGCTCACCACGGGAGCGGCCCTGATCGCCGGCGTCCTCGCCGTGATCGGCGTCCAGCTCTACGCGAGCGGGGCCGCCCAGCGGGCCGCGCTGATCACCCGCCTGTCGCAGACCGCCGGCGAAGCGGCCGACGGCGGCGCCGGCCGGCGCGGGCGCCTGTTCCGCGGCCTCGACCGGCGCATCCGCCGCACCGCCCTCGGCCGCCGGCTGGAACTGCGCATCTCCGCCACGGGCCTCGCGGTGACCCCGGGCGAGTTCGTCGTCGCCATGGCGGTCACGGTCACCGTCCTGTGGATCGCCGGGCAGGCGCTGCTCTCCCCGTTCTTCGGGCCCCTGTGCGGCTTCCTCGGACTGTGGGTCGCCCTGGGCTTCCTCAACTGGCAGCGCCAGAAACGCATCGAGAGGTTCATCAACCAGCTCCCGGAGCTCTCCCGCATCCTCGCCAACGCCACCCAGGCCGGCCTCGCCCTGCGCATGGCCCTCTCCCTCGCCGCCGACGAGCTGGACGCGCCGGCCGGCGACGAACTGGAGCGGGTCGCCCAACGGCTCGCCGTGGGCAGCTCCCTCGACGACGCCCTCGGCGAGCTCGCCGAACGCCTCCCCTCCCGCGAACTCGTCGTCCTCGTCACCACGCTGGTCCTCGCCAACCGGGCCGGCGGCACCGTCGTCTCCTCGCTGCGCAACCTCACCGAGACCCTGGAGGAACGCAAGGAGACCCGGCGCGAGGTCCGCACCCAGCTCTCGCAGGTCAGCCTGACGGCGTACGCGGTCCCGGTCATCGGCGTCGGCTCGCTGCTGCTCATCGACAACATGCAGCCCGGCGCCCTGGACCGGATGACCGGCTCGCCCGCCGGACAGATCGCGGTCGTGGTGGCCTTCGCGCTGTACGTCGTGGGCTTCGTCGTCATCCGCCGCCTCGCGAAGATCGACGTGTAGGGGGCCGACACCGTGGATCTGCTGCTCGCACTCCTTGCCGGCCTCGCCGTCGCCGGCTTCTGCTACGGCGTCCGCCTCTACCGGGCCGACGCGAAACTCCCGAGCGACCTCCAGCTCGCCCTGGAGGTCGGCGCCACCCGTACCGGAGCCGTCGACTCCGCCGTCGACCGGCTCGGCATGCGCTGGTCGCCGGCGGTGCTGCGGCTCATGGGGCCGAAGCGGGTGGACTCCGTGCGCCGCCGCATCGACCTCGCGGGCAACCCCGGCGGCCTGACGATCGACCGCTACGGGGCGAGGCGGGCGGTCTACGGCTTCCTCGGCGGCTTCGGCGGACTGCTGATGCTCGGCCGCGGCTCGGTCCTCGTGGCGGTGCTGCTGTTCGCCTTCGGGGCGTTCTGGACGGAGGTCGGCATCTGGTCGGCGGTGCGTATCCGCAAGGACCAGATCGAACGCACCCTGCCGGACTTCCTCGACGTCCTCGCCGTCGTCGTCTCGGCGGGCCTCGGCTTCCGGCAGGCGCTGGAACGCGTCGCCGAGCGGTACGAGGGGCCGTGGGCCGACGAGCTGCGCATCACGCTGCGCCAGATGGACATGGGCGTCAGCCGCCGGGAGGCCTTCGACGCGCTGCGCCGCCGCAACGACTCCGAGCAGGTCGCCCAGTTCGTCACCGCCCTCCAGCAGGGCGAGGAGCTGGGCGCTCCCATCGTCGACACCCTGATCCAGATCGCCGACGACATGCGGCGCACCGACGCCCAGAACGCCCGCAGGAAGGCCGCGAAGGCCGTGCCCAAGGCCACGATGGTCATCACCACGCTGATGGTCCCGGCCACGATGATCCTGCTCGGGGCGGGCCTGTTCCTCGGCACGGGCACCGACTTCGGCTCGATCACGGGCGAATGAGGGCGGCGGCGATGCTGAGAGTGCTCGTGGCGACCGACAACCCGGTGGTACGGGCGGGTCTCGCGGTGCTGCTCGGCGCGCACCGGGACATCGAGGTGCTGGCCGCGCTGCCGGTCCGGGCTCTGTCCGCCGCCCACCGCCCGGCTCCCGACCTGATCGTCCTCGATGGCCCGCCCTCCGCCGCCCGCGCCCTGACGCAGCCGGCCCCGGTCCTCCTCCTCACCCACACCCCGGCCCGGGGCGCGGGCTGCGCGCAGCTGGTCCACGGGGAGTTCGACGAGGAGGAACTGATCGCTGCGGTGCGTGCGACTGCACATGCTGGCGGTGCGTCAACTGTCTCGAATATACTGCGCTTCAGAAACCCGACTTCGCAAGTGCAACGCTTCGGTCTGAGTGCGAGGGAGGTGGAGGTGATGAACCTGATCGCGTCGGGCATGACCAACCAGCAGATCGCCGCCACCTGTTCCATCACCGAGAAGACGGTCAAGAACCACATCAACCGCATCTTCGCCAAACTCCACAGCACCACCCGCGGCGAGGCGATCGCCTCCTGGCTCGGCACGAGGACGGCGTCATGACGCCCCCCGTCACGCTTCGTGATTGGGCCTACGGACCCTGTGATCCCCCGCCCCCCGGGGCGTACCCTGCCCGCGTCGCCGCACACGGAGGGGAACACCATGAACGACGCGCTGCTGAGGGCCCTGACCAAGGCCAGGGTGCACGCGGACAGTTGGACCGGGGGCCCGGGCCGGACCCGCGACCGGGGAAGAGACCGCGGGCAGACGGCGGTGGAGTACCTGGGGATCATCGTGGTGGTGGTGGCGATCGTGGTGGCCATCACCGGCACGGACATCGGATCCACGATCAAGACCGCCATCACGAACAAGATCGCCCAATTGACCAAGTAGTGGCGCGCCGAGGGGACACGGAAGCGGGCCAGGCGTTTCCCGTCTACATCACGGTGGTGGCAAGCCTTCTCTTTCTCGCCTTCGTCTACTTCGCTGTCGGCCAGGCGGCGGCAACCCGGAACGGCGGCCAGTCCGCAGCGGACGCGGCTGCTCTGGCGGCTGCGCAGGACGCTCGCGAGCAGTTGCGGGCCGGCTGGATCGACGCGATCCTCAGCCAGGATGCGTGGGATGACTACCTGAACGGTGAGGAGTACGCCCCTCACTTGGCCTGTGAAGCGGCGGCGCGGTTCGCAGCCAAGAACGGTGCCGAGCTGTGGGACGAAGGATGCGTGTCGCGACGGACGGGTGGGGAGGCGGAATTCCAGGTGCGGGTCCGGACGATCCACACGGTGGGCCGCTCGGTGCTGCCGGGCACCGAGAAGCAGCATGCCGTGGCATCGGCGACTGCGGTCCTCGAGCCGCGTTGCTCCTTCGATCCGCCCGTGCCGCCGCCCACCTCGAGTTCCGCCCCACCGCCTCCTACGGGCACGCCGTCGCCGGAGCCGACGCCGACACCCAGCCCCGAACCAGCACCGATCACCGGTCTCGTCTGCAGTGGAGTCACGTGGACGATCGACCCGGAAGATCCTCGGCTGCCCGAGGCGGCCGACCTCTTTACCGTCCGACTGGTCGACTGACGAGCGAAGGATCCCCTTTCCCATGAGTGTGCGGTACGCGAAGAAGGCCGGTAAGGGAGTCGCGGTGGCGGCCCTGGCCACCGGGTTGATCCTCGGCGTCTCGGGCTGCGGCAGCGAAGAACAGCCGACCCAGAACAAGCCGTCGGCCACGACCAGCGCGCCGAAGTCCAGCGGGGGAGGGAACACGCAACCGCAGTCACAGGAGCCGGCTGAGGTGCTTGCCGTACTGAAAGGGCAGGACGGCTTCGAGCTCGTCGTCAACGTAGCCGAACGAGATGCCGGCGGGTTCCTCACCGTCAAGGGCTTGTTGAAGAACACCTCCGACGAGCCGCGCGCGGTGCCCGCCGGAGTGCGTGGCAACGAGACCGAGGTGCTGAAGCACGGCAACTCATTGGGTGGAGCCACGCTGGTGGACCTCCAGGGCAAGAAGCGTTACTACGTGCTGCGGGACACGGACGGTCGCCCTCTGACGACCACCGGGCTCGACATCGTCGCCGCCGACGCGTCAACAGCCGTCTTCATGCAGTTCCCCGCCCCACCCCCCACCACCACCGCCGTCTCGCTCCAACTCCCCACCTTCGACCCCGCCACCATCAAGCTCTCCTGAGGCGCAGCCATGACGACGACACCCCGCCGCCTCGCCGCCCTCACCCTCACCGTCCTTCTCCTCGGAGGAGGCGCCGGTGCCGCCCAGGCCGACGACCCGCCCGGGTCGACGTCGGTCGGCGCGCCACCGCCCGCCGTGGACGCGGCCTCGCCCGCGCTGATGCTGCCCGACGGTGCGACCCTCGCCCCCGCGAAGGTCCTCGACATCAAGCAGATCGTCGAGGAGGAAGGAGGCGAGCAGCGCCGGGAGGACACCAATGTGGACGTCACGTTCGCCCTCCAGGCCGAGGTGCTGTTCCCCAAGGACAGCGCCAAGCTCAGCCCCTCCGCCACGGCCCGGATCGCCGCCATCGCGGCGGAGATCAAGAAGCAGGGGGCAGGCCGGGTCCGGGTGTTCGGGTTCACCGACGACCTCGGGACCTACGAGCACGGGCTGAAGCTCTCCAAGCAGCGCGCCGATGCCGTGCAGCAGGTGCTGGCCAGGGATCTGGACCCCGGGACGACCTTCGACATCCGCGGGTACAGCGAGGACTACCCGATCGCCGACAACTCCACCGAGGAGGGGCGCAAGAAGAACCGCCGCGTCGAGGTCTCCTTCCCCCGCACCTCCGGCGGATGACCTGGGCCGTGGATCGGGAACGCCGTCCCGCTTGCCGATGCTCGCGGCAGCCGCCCGCGTCGTGACGCGGCGGCCGGCCTCCCTGGCGGGGCGAACGCGAGGTTGGCCCCGCTCCGGTGCGACGCACTCGGACCTTCTCCGGCACCGGCGCCGTGCCGCCCTGCTCCGCGCTCCTGTGGCATGGCACAGGAGCGCCACAGTTGCCTGTCTGGTCTGTCGCCTCGCTGTCCTTTCCGGCTGGCCAGCCAGATGATCCAGAAGAAGCGGCTCGGCCCGGTGCGTTGTCCTACTTCACCTTCTTCGGCTTCTTCGCCTTCTTGACCTTGTCCACGGCTTCGGTCTGGCTCTGCCCGCTATCGATGACGGCTGAGGCAGCCTCGATGGCCGCAGGGGCCGCCAGAGCCCCACAGAGGGCGAAGCCGCACACGGCCACCGCCGTGCGCCGTCGGATGACAGCCTGCATTCCGTATCACCTGGCTTCTGTCAAACCCCTCAAAAACCACATTTCACCCTGGGGAGTGGCGGCGTCAACCCCGGTGGCGCGCCGCCGAACGCGGGACCTGACAGCTCGGGCGGAGCCACTGCGCCGCGGCGCTGTTCCCTGGCCGCGGCAACGGCCGCGGCGTCAGGCCGAGCGGCGGGATGGTTCTCGATCTCCAGGCGGGCCCCCCGGCCCTGCTTCCCTCCTTGGCAGCATCGAGTGACTTCCGTGGTGGGGGGTGTTCAGTGCGGCACGCCCGCCTGCGCCGCCATCGCCGCGAGGGCCGACCGGACCGTGGACGTCATCCGGTCGGGGTGGGTGAAGACTTCGTGGGCCGTGAACCGCAGCACGCGGCGCACGCCCGCGCAGTTCTGCAGCTCGTTGAAGCGGCGGACGTCGCGCTCGTGGGCCTCGCGGGTGCCGTGGTAGGCGAAGCCCTCGATCTCGACGACCAGTCCGGCGTCCCGGAAGTAGAAGTCGGGATGCAGGGGCCGGCCGCTGAGGGTGTGCAGGGTCGGCTGGACCTCCGGGTGCAGGTCCGCGTCGCGCATCCGCAGGCGGGCGACCGTCTCGGCGGGGGAGCCGGAACCCGGCACGGCGAGGGGCAGCCAGCGGCGGGCCGCCGGGCCGCCCGGGCAGCGGGGCGCGGCCAGTTCGGCGGCCAGGTCCTCGACCCGGACGAGCGGGACGCGGCGCAGGCCGCCGACGTAGCGGTGGGACAGAGCCGAGTCGGCGACGACCACGGCGGCCTCCCGGCTGCCGGCCGCCCGTATCAGGTCACCGACCGTCCGCGCCGGACTCGTCACCCTGAGACCGCGCCGCAGCGAGCAGTCACGGTCCGTCAGCCGGGCCGTGCCGTACACCCGTATCCGCCCGTCGGCCGCGCGCCCTCCCCGGCCCGGGGGAGCGGCGAAGTGCAGTGTGTCCGCCTCTCCCCGTCCCTCCGTGAGCAGTTCGATGCGGTGCAGCGCCGCCGCCGTCCGGTGGCTGCACACCAACTCCGGCCGCAACAGCTGGACCGCCCTGGCCCGCAACCGCCAGTCCACCTCCTTTCCCGGGGCCGCCCACGCGCCCCGGCAGATCCGCTGCCAGCCGTCCCCGCGCAGCCGTCCGGCCAGGCGGCCCCGCGGCCAGCCGGCCGCGAGCGCCCACACCGTGAGCAGCACCCCGCCCCTGGCGAGCACCATCAACTCGTACATACGAGCAACGATCCACGGAAGAGCGACAGTTCGCACCCCCTGTGGAAAACCCGTCGAAAGAGCCCGTCAGGAAAGGGCAAAAGCGGCCCGGCGGCGCCCTCCACCAGGAGCATCCTGGTCCCGCCCACCGTCCCTCCCCGCTCCCGGAACGGGCCGCCCATGACGACCACCCCGACGCCGACCCCCGCCCCGACGCCGGCCCCCGCCCCGGCCCTGGCCCCGACGCCGGCCCCCGCCCCGGTCCTGGCCCCGACGCCGGCCCCGGCGCCGACCCCCACCCCCGGCGTGCAGCTGGTCAGCGACCTCGTCGCCCGCGTCCCCGCCTTCCGCGCCGCGTACGACGCACACGTCTTCACCCAGGGCGGTGTTCTGCCGCACGTCTTCTTCTGGGACGTCGTCCAGGGAACCGTCCGCGCGTACCTGGGAGAAGAGGGGAACGCGGCCGACTGGCGGAGCACGCTCGCCTTCCTGGAGGAGCAGAGCCGCCGGGGCGAGGCCGGCGTCGACGAGGTGATCGTCACCTCCTTCCTCGGGGACCTGCCGCACCGGGGCGAGCCGGGGTACGGGATCGTCCGGCAGCTGGGGCCGATCATGGCCGCCACGTTCCTGCGGCTGCGCCCCGGCGGCTGACCGTCCGGTCGTCCGGCCGATAATCGAGCGCATGTCCCGCACCACCCCCGCCCGGCCGACGCCGGCCGCGCCACCGTCCGCCGCGCCGGCGACCGCGCCCCGGGCGACCGCCCCGCCGTGGGCCGCCCTCGGCGGCTACGCCGCCACCCGCCTGCTCGGTCTCGCCGTCCTCGCCGCCGTCGCCGCGGCCACCGGCAAGGACGGGCTGCACCGGCTCTCGGGGCGCTGGGACGCGGTCTGGTACGTGCGGATCGCCGAGCACGGCTACGGCTACGAGGTCACCCTGCCCGACGGCGCCGTCCACGCCGACCTCGCGTTCTTCCCGCTGCTCCCGCTCCTGGAGCGGGCCCTGTCCGCCGTCCTGCCGGTCGACGCCGCCACCGCCGGACTGCTGGTCTCCTGGACCGCCTCCCTCGCCGCCGCGTGGGGCATCCACGCCGTCGGCACGCAGGTGGCCGGGCCGCGCACCGGGGTGGTGCTCGCGGTGCTGTGGGGGGTGTACCCGACGGCGTTCGTGCAGTCGATGGCGTACACGGAGACCCTGTTCACCGCCCTCGCCGCCTGGTCGCTGTGGGCCGTACTGCGCGACCGCTGGCTGCTCGCGGGCGGGCTGTGCGTGCTCGCCGGGCTCACCCGGCCGACGGCCGCCGCGCTGATCGCCGCGATCGGGATCGCCGCCCTCGTCACCGTGGTCCGGGAACGCCGGCTGCGGGCCCGCGTCGCCGCCGGTGTACTACTGGCCCCGCTGGGCTGGCTCGGTTACGTCGTCTACGTCGGCGTCCGCCGGGGCAGCGCCACCGCCTACTTCGACGTGCAGGCCGCCTGGGGCAACTCCATCGACGGCGGTGTCGCCCTCGCCCTGTTCATCGCGGGCTTGCCGTGGCCCGCCGCCCTCGGGCTGTGCGCGGCGCTCGCGCTGCCGGCCTGGCTGATCGTCCTGTGCGTACGGCAGCGGCAGCCGCTGCCGCTGCTGGTGTACACGGTCGCCGTCGTCCTCGTCTCCCTCGTCGGCGCCGCCTACTTCGGTTCCCGGCCGCGCCTGATGATGCCCGCGTTCGGACTGCTCCTGCCGCCCGCCGTGGCCCTGGCCCGGCTCCGTACGCGCGCGGCCGTGCCCGTCCTGGCCGCCCTGGCGCTCGCCTCCGCCGCCTACGGGGCGTTCACGCTCCTCGGCCCGGGTCCTCCGTAAGCCCCGCCCCGCCCTCGTTAAGCCCGGGGTCGCCGTCCGCGAGCCCGGACCGGCCCTCCCCGCGCCCCGCCCCGCCTTCCTCCTCCAGCACGACCGCGACCCGTACGCCCGGCCGCAGGCCCCAGCCGGCCATCGCGCCGCCCGTCGCCTCCAGGACGTGCCGGCCGCGCCAGCGGATCATGCCGAGCCGGCCCGGCCGCATGGTGACCACGTCGAGGACGGCCCACGAGCGGTCGAGGTAGGCGACGTCGAGGGTGAAGCGCATGCCGAAGGTGTGGATGCTGTTGGTCCGGGTGATGAGCAGCGCGCCGTCGAGGCCGTCCCGGCCCAGAAGCCCGCGCCGCCGGGCCCGGGAGGAGGCCGCGACCTCCAGCGGCACCCTTCCGGCCGGAACATCCAGCCACCCCCGGCCGTCCCGCCATGACCGCCATGACCGCCATGACCGCCATGACCGCCAGACCCGCCAGGACCAGGCCCTGGACCCCCTGATCCGGAGCCCCTCGACCGCGAACCCCCCGGCCCGCCGAGCGTCCCCCGTAGGTGCCCCGTCCCCCGCAGCCCGTCCTGCCACCCCCCTACGCCCTGTCATCCCGTCCGCCCCGTCCGCCCCGTCCACTCAGGACGCCCGTCCTCCCCGTACTCCCCATGGGCCCGACCCTAGCCCTAGGGTCGGGCCGTGAACGCCCTGTCGATCGCCTTCGTCAGCGCCGCCGCCCTGTGGGGCGCGGCGGCCGGGCTGCTCGTCCCCCGGGCCGCGTACCGGCTGTCCGTCGCCCCCGACGAGCCCTGGCGCTCCCGCTGCCCCGCGGGCCACGCCTTCGCCGGGCCGGCCCGGGGCTGGCTGGGCATGCCGGGGCGGGCCGGCTGCGCGACGACCTCCGCGCCGCTCGCCGCGCCGCTGCTCACCGCGCTCGTCTGCGCCGCGCTCGCGGCGGCCACCGGGGTGCCCCGGCCCGAGCTGTTCGTCTGGCTGCTCGCCGCACCCTTCGGCACCCTTCTCGCCTGTGTCGACGTGCGCGTCCACCGGCTGCCCGACCGGCTGACCCTGCCGCTCGCCGCCGCCCTGCCGCTGCTCCTCGCGGTGGTCGTGACGCTGCCGTACGCGGCCGGCTCCTGGACGCACAGCCTGCTCGGCGCGCTCGTGCTCGGCGGCGGCTATCTGCTGCTGTTCCTGCTCCACCCGAACGGCATGGGCTTCGGTGACGTGAAGCTGGCCGTGCCGATCGGGGCGGCCCTCGGCTGGTACGGCTGGGGCGTGCTGTTCGCCGGGGCCTTCGCCGGTTTCCTGCTCGGCGCGCTGTACGGGCTCGGACTCGTCGTCACCCGGCGCGCGGCCCGCGGCGCCGCGATCCCCTTCGGGCCGTTCATGCTCGCCGGCGCGCTCCTCGGCCTCCTGCTCGGCGCGTTCACCGCCCTGCCCTGAACGGACCGCTCTAGCATCACGCAATATGCGGACAATCGACGAGAAAGCGTCACCGAACCGACAGGAGGCGGCGGCGCTCCCCGACCCGCCCGCCCCCGCGTACACGCCCCTCGTCCGGCACCTCCCCTGGGCCTGGGCCGCCGCCCTCTGCCTCCTGTACGCCACCGTCGCCGTACGCCGTCACCTCCTTCTGCGCACCACGGGCTACGACCTCGGCATCTTCGAGCAGGCCGTCCGCGCCTACGCCGAACTCCGCGCCCCCGTCGTCCCCCTGCGCGGCGAGGGCTTCAACCTCCTCGGCGACCACTTCCACCCGCTCCTCGCCGTCCTCGCACCCCTCTACCGCCTCGCGACCTCCCCGCTCACCCTGCTCGTCGCCCAGTCCGCGCTCCTCGCGCTCGCCGCCGTCCCCCTGGTCCGCTGGGCGCTGCGCGCCGTCGGCCGCCGCGGCGCCCACGCCGTCGCCGCCGGATACGGGCTGAGCTGGGGCATCGCCTCCGCCGCCGCCTTCGACTTCCACGAGGTCGCCCTCGCCGTCCCCCTGCTCGCCTTCTCCCTGGAAGCGCTCGGCCACCGGCGCTGGCGGGCCGCCGTCGCCTGGGCCGCGCCACTGCTGCTCGTCAAGGAGGACCTGGGGCTCACCCTCGCCGCCATCGGCGCGTACGTGGCCTGGAAGGGCCCGCGCCCGCTCGGCGTCACGACCGCCGCCGCCGGGCTCCTCGGGTCCCTCCTGCAGATCAAGGTCCTGCTGCCCGCCCTCGCCCCCACCGGCGGCTACGTCCACGGCGGCAACCTGGCCGCCACCCGCGAATCCCTGCTGTCCGCGCTCGCCCACGCCCCGCTCGACCTGCTGCGCCCGGAGACCAAGGCGACCATGCTGGTCCTGGTCTTCGCGCCGTCCGCGCTGCTCGCCCTGCGCTCGCCGCTCGCCCTGATCGCCCTGCCCACCCTGGGCTGGCGGCTGGCCTCGGAGAACGGCTTCCACTGGGGCACGGCGTTCCACTACAGCGCGGTCCTCATGCCGGTCGTCTTCGCCGGGCTCCTCGACGTCCTCGGCCGCGAGACGAACCGCCGCACCGTCCGCGCCGCCCTCGCCACCGTCCTCGCCGTGACCGCCGTCCTCGTCCCCTCCTTCCCACTGGCCCAGATCGCCCAGCGGGCCACCTGGCGCACCACCGGGCACGTGGAGGCCGCGCGGGCGCTCCTCGCCCGGATCCCCGACGGCGCGACCGTCGCTGCCTCCAACCGGCTGGCGCCGCAGCTCACCTCGCGCTGCACGGTCGTCCTCTTCCCCACCTTCCCGGTCGCCGGGCGGCTCTACGAGCCCGGCCGCGAGGACCTGCCGCCGCCGACGGCGGACTGGATCGTCCACGACGCCGAGGCCCCCGAGGCATGGCCGTACCCGAAGGGCCACTGGCCCTACCCCCTGGAGCAGCAGCTGGCGGAACTGCGGGCGGCCCGCGAGAAGCACGGCTACGCGGTCGTGGCCGTACGCGACGGGATCACCCTGCTGCACCGCACCCCGGTGCCCCGCCCCGCCGCCACCGGACCCGCGCGTCCCCGCCCCGCATCGGGCCGTCCTTGACCCGCTCCGGCGCGTCAACCGGACGGGCCCGGGGAGGTCCCCCGTGGGGAGTACGGAATCCGCCGCCACGCCCGGGCGCAAACCCGCCACGGGGTCCTACACCCCTTGTGCCGCCTGGGCTCCGGCCGATCCGACGGGCTCCGTTCGGCGCGGGTGGCACACAGCACGACTAATGAAGGGTTATGGTGGAAACCCCCCCTCGGGCCGGTCCGTATCCCCCCCACGGACCGGCCCGTTTTCTTTCCCGCATCCCCGGGCAGGGGGCGTCAGCCCCGGCCGGCCCAGATGTTGGTGCCCGCGGTGTCGACGGCGAAGGAGTCGATCTCCTTCAGCTCCTCCTCCGTCAGCGGCGCCCCGGCGAGGGCCGCCACGTTCTCCTCCAGCTGCGCCACGCTCGACGCGCCGATCAGGGCCGAGGTCATCCGCTCGTCGCGCAGCACCCACGTCAGGGCCAGCTGGGCGAGCGACTGCCCGCGCCGGCGCGCGATGTCCGCGAGGCCGTGCAGGCGGCGCAGCACCTCGTCGGAGAGCAGGCCGGGGTCGAGGGACTTGCCCTGGGTGGCCCGGGAGCCCTCGGGGATGCCCCCCAGGTACTTGTCGGTGAGCAGGCCCTGCGCCAGCGGCACGAAGGAGATGCAGCCCATCCCGGCCGCCTCCAGGGTGTCGAGGAGTCCATCCTCCTCCGTCCAGCGGTTGATCATCGAGTACGAGGGCTGGTGGATCAGGGCCGGGACGCCCATCTCCTTCAGGATCCGCGCGGCCTCGGCGGTCTGCTCGCTCGTGTACGAGGAGACGCCCACGTACAGCGCCTTGCCCTGCTGCACGGCGGAGGCCAGCGCCCCCATGGTCTCCTCGAGCGGGGTGTGCGGGTCGAAGCGGTGGGAGTAGAAGATGTCGACGTAGTCGAGGCCCATCCGCTTCAGGGAGGCGTCGAGCGAGGACATCAGGTACTTGCGGGAGCCCCACTCGCCGTACGGACCCGGGTGCATCAGATAGCCGGCCTTCGTCGAGACGATCAGTTCGTCGCGGTACGGCGCGAAGTCCTGGGCGAAGATCTTCCCGAAGTTCAGCTCGGCGGAGCCGGGCGGCGGTCCGTAGTTGTTGGCCAGGTCGAAGTGGGTGACGCCCAGGTCGAAGGCGCGGCGCAGGATTGCGCGCTGCGAGTCGAGGGTCCGGTCGTCGCCGAAGTTGTGCCACAGGCCCAGCGAGATGGCGGGCAGCCTGAGCCCGCTGCGGCCGGTGCGCCGGTACTCCATGGAGTCGTAGCGGTCCTCGGCGGCGCGGTACGGAAGGGAATCAGTCACGTATCTCTGCTTATCACGGACTTGTGACAGTCCCGGGCTGGGAGCCGGTCACCCCTGCGCAGTAATGTGGCGGCTTCGGGGGCCGACACTGCATGGAGGGGTAAAGAACAGTGAACCTGCGCGACCTGGTGTACGGGCTCTACGCACGCCGGGTGGAAGGCCGCCTCGATCACGCCCAGGTGCCCAAGCACATCGGTGTGATCCTCGACGGCAACCGGCGCTGGGCCAAGGCTTCCGGCGGCACCCCGGAGCAGGGTCACAAGGCGGGCGCGGACAAGATCCAGGAGCTGCTCGGCTGGTGTGCCGAGACCGACGTCGAGGTCGTCACGCTCTGGATGCTCTCCACCGACAACCTGAACCGCCCCGAGGAGCAGCTGGTCCCGCTGCTCGCGATCATCGAGGACGCGGTGCGGGCGCTCGCCGCCGACGGCCGCTGGCGCGTCCACCACGTCGGCACCCTCGACCTGCTCCCGGCGCGCACCCAGTCCGTCCTGAAGGAGGCCGAGCAGGCCACCCTGGGCAACACCGGGATACTCGTGAACGTGGCCGTGGGCTACGGCGGCCGGCAGGAGATCGCCGACGCGGTCCGCTCGCTGCTCCTGGAGCACGCCGAGCGCGGCACCAGCTTCGAGGAGCTGGCGGAGATCGTCGACGTCGAGCACATCTCCGAGCACCTCTACACGCGCGGCCAGCCCGACCCCGACCTCGTGATCCGCACCAGCGGCGAGCAGCGCCTGTCCGGTTTCATGCTGTGGCAGAGCGCGCACTCGGAGTACTACTTCTGCGAGGTGCACTGGCCGGCCTTCCGCAAGGTCGACTTCCTGCGCGCGCTGCGCGACTACGCGGCCCGGCACCGCCGCTTCGGCAGCTGAGCCCCCGCCGCCCCCACGCCGGACCTCCTCGGACGCCCCCGTCCGGGCCCCGCCCGGACCTCCACCGGCCCCCCCGCCCGGACCTCCGCCGGGCCCCGTCCCGACCTCCGCCGGGTCCCTGACAGGCCCTCGTCCGGGCCTCGCCGCGACCTTCGCCCGAGCTCCGTTCGGACCCCCTCCGGGCCCCTGGCCGGGCCGCCGGTCGGACCCCTGACGGACCCCGGGCACCTCCCGTCACCCACCGTTCATGAACACGCCGTCATATGCCATGGCATGACGGCGTGTGCGGGAGGGCATATCCCCTGTGAAGTGAGCGGCACGGAGACCGCCACCCGGGAGGCCCTTTGCACCAGGACGACCGTGCAGGACACGCACGGACGAAGCGGAGGGCCGGCGCTCGGCCCGCGCATCGTGGCCAGAGCCCGGTCCCATTCCGCCGCGACACCGGCTCCTCCTCCCGTGGAGCCGTCGCACCCCGCCCTCACAGGGGTCCTCGAAGGGGGTCTGTCCTTCCGTGGTGACCAGCACTAAGCGCCGCTTGTCCGACAGGCGCACCTATGTTCTCGACACCAGCGTCCTGCTGGCCGACCCCAGCGCGATGTCCCGCTTCGAGGAGCACGAAGTGGTGCTTCCCATCGTCGTGGTGACCGAGCTGGAGGCCAAGAGGCACCACCCCGAGCTCGGCTACTTCGCCCGGCAGGCCCTGCGCCTCCTGGACGACTTCCGGGTCCGCTACGGACGCCTCGACGCCCCGCTCCCCATCGGGGACCTGGGCGGCACCCTGCGTGTCGAGCTCAACCACTCGGACCCCGGCGTCCTGCCGGCCGGCTACCGGCTGGGGGACAACGACTCGCGGATCCTCGCGGTCGCGCGCAACCTGCAGGCGGAGGGGTACGACGTCACCGTCGTCTCCAAGGACCTGCCGCTGCGGATCAAGGCATCCTCGGTGGGGCTCCTCGCGGAGGAGTACCGGGCCGAACTGGCCATCACCGACTCCGGCTGGACCGGAATGTCCGAAGTCACCCTCGGCGCCGACCAGATCGACCTCCTGTACGACCAGGAGACCCTGTACGTGCCGGAGGCGGCCGAACTGCCGGTGCACACCGGTCTCGTCCTGCAGTCCGAGCGCGGCAAGGCGCTCGGCCGGGTCACGGCCGACGGGAGCGTACGGCTCGTGCGCGGCGACCGGGAGGCCTTCGGCATCCGCGGCCGCAGCGCCGAGCAGCGGATCGCGCTCGACCTGCTGCTCGACCCGGACGTCGGCATCGTCTCCATGGGCGGCCGGGCCGGCACCGGCAAGTCGGCGCTGGCGCTGTGCGCGGGCCTGGAAGCGGTCCTGGAGCGCCGCCAGCACCAGAAGGTGATGGTGTTCCGTCCGCTGTACGCGGTCGGCGGACAGGAGCTCGGCTATCTGCCCGGCACCGAGGCCGAGAAGATGAGCCCCTGGGCCCAGGCCGTCTTCGACACGCTGTCGGCCGTGGCGAGCCGGGACGTGATCGAGGAGGTCCTCGGCCGCGGCATGCTGGAGGTGCTGCCGCTCACCCACATCCGGGGCCGCTCGCTGCACGACGCCTTCGTCATCGTGGACGAGGCCCAGTCCCTGGAGCGGAACGTGCTTCTGACCGTTCTGTCCCGGATCGGGGCGAATTCCCGGGTGGTCCTCACCCATGACGTCGCCCAGCGCGACAACCTGAGGGTCGGCCGGTACGACGGAGTCGTCGCCGTGGTCGAGAAACTGAAGGGCCATCCGCTCTTCGCGCACGTCACCCTCACCCGCTCCGAGCGCTCGCAGATCGCCGCGCTCGTGACCGAAATGCTGGAGGACGGCCAGATCTGACCGATTCACAGGCCCTGTTGGCGCCGCCCGGCAAAGCGCGAGAGCTTAGCCGGGCGGCGCCGCGCTGTCCTCCGTATGCGCCAAATCCCGTACGTCCACCCCGGTGTGAGCTTTCACACGCAGCACAGAATTGCCTTGCGACCGCGCCGTCCGGCAGAGTCTTGCTTCCGTCAGGCCCCGCATACGGCACAGGTGCACCCTCAGGGGTGCGGCACCACACAACTCAACAGCCGTTCGCCGTATGCCGCCCACAGCACCACGGGCCCGTGTCTTCAGTGACCCATGCAGTCGAAGACCAGCGCCAGGGGCACGATTTCGCCCGCTTGGTCACCTCTGCGGGCGATGCTGGAAGGAAACCGTGTGAGCCGGATCTCGGTCCGGGGATTCGCGGTGGCTTCGGCCACTGCGGTCACCACTGTCGGCGCCGTCGTCGGCGTTGCCTCGGGCAACGCGGCGCAGCCCTCGGACGACAACTTCGAGGCCACCGCGGCCGACACCACCCTGCTCGCGGACATCCCCGCGGGCGAGCAGGCCCAGGTACAGGTCTCCTCCCTCACGGAGCAGGCCGACGTCCAGGCCGCCGCCGCCGACTCCCTCGCGCGCAAGTCCGCCGAGGAAGCCGCCCGCATCCAGGCCGCCAAGGACGCCGAGGCGAAGAAGAAGGCCGCGGACAAGGCGGAGCAGGAGCGCAAGGCGGCCGCCGAGCGCGCCAACCGCGACTCGCTGCGCGACGCGTCGAGCTTCTCCGCCCAGGGCTCGTACACCATCGCCGAGGTCAAGGCGATCGCCCGCCAGATGATCCCGGCGGACCAGTTCCAGTGCTTCAGCAACATCGTGGACCACGAGTCCGGCTGGAACTACCGGGCCACCAACCCCTCCTCGGGCGCCTACGGTCTCGTCCAGGCACTCCCCGGCTCGAAGATGGCCTCGGCCGGTGCGGACTGGCAGACCAACCCCGCCACCCAGATCAAGTGGGGCCTCAGCTACATGAACAACCGCTACGACAGCCCCTGCGGCGCGTGGTCGTTCTGGCAGGCCAACCGCTGGTACTAGCCACCGGCAGTCACCACCGGCAGTCAACCCCGCGAAGCCCCTCGCCGTCCTTCGGTGAGGGGCTTCGCGTGCGCGTGGGGTAGGTTCGGGGGCCCGAAGGGGGAGAGGGAAGAGCATGTCGAGACTGCCACGATGGCTGCACCGGCTGGGCCAGGGCCTCAGCCGCGTGGGCGAGCGCCTTGACGAGCGCCGGGCGGACGCCGAGCGCGGCGAACCCCTCGGCCCTCCGTACGCCGCCCCCGCCCCCGAACCGGCACCGCACCCCGCGGGGAAGACCGCCCCCGCACCGGCCGCGGAACCCGGCTCCGCCCCCGAACCCGCCTCCGTACCCGCGCCGCCCGCCTACGCGCCCGCCGTCGCCGCCCGCCCCGACCCGGTGGCCGCGATCCCCTGGGGCATGCGGGTCGCCGCCGAGGCCGGCTGGCGACTCCTCGTGCTCGCCGGCACCGTCTGGGTGCTGATGAAGGTGATCAGCTCCGTCCAGCTGGTCGTGCTCGCCTTCGTCGCCGCCCTCCTCATCACCGCGCTGCTCCAGCCGACCGTGGCGCTCCTGCGCCGCAAGGGCCTGCCGCGCGGACTCGCCACCGCCGTCACCGCCGTCTCCGGCTTCGTGGTCATGGGCCTGGTCGGCTGGTTCGTGGTCTGGCAGGTGATGGACAACACCGACAATCTGACCGACCAGGTCAGGGACGGCATCGAGGAGCTCAAGCGCTGGCTCCTCGACAGCCCGTTCCACGTGACCGAGCGGCAGATCAACGACATCGCCAAGAACCTCAGCGACACCATCGGCACCAACGCCGAACAGATCACCTCCGCCGGGCTCCAGGGCGTCACCGTGGTCGTGGAGGCGATCACCGGCATCCTGCTCACCATGTTCTCCACCCTCTTCCTGCTCTACGACGGGAAGAAGGTCTGGGAGTGGACGCTGGGGCTGGTGCCCGCCCAGGCCCGGCCGGGCGTCGCCGGCGCCGGGCCCCGGGCCTGGCGCACCCTGACCGCTTACGTCCGCGGCACCGTCCTCGTCGCCCTCATCGACGCCGTCTTCATCGGCCTCGGCCTGTGGTTCCTGGACGTGCCGATGGCGGTGCCGCTCGCCGTCTTCATCTTCCTGTTCGCCTTCGTGCCGCTCGTCGGCGCCGTCGTCTCCGGCGCCCTCGCGGTCGTCGTCGCGCTGGTCACCAACGGGGTGTTCACCTCCCTGATGGTGCTCGTGGTCGTGCTCGCCGTGCAGCAGATCGAGGGCCACGTCCTCCAGCCCTTCATCCTGGGCCGGGCCGTGCGGGTCCACCCCCTCGCGGTGGTCCTCGCCGTCGCGGCCGGCGGACTGACCGCCGGCATCGGCGGAGCGGTCGTCGCCGTCCCGCTGGTCGCCGTCGCCAACACCGTGGTCGGCTACCTCCGCGCGTACAGCACCGAACAGGCCCTGCGGGCCGCCCCGGAACCGCGCGGCGCGACCGCCCACGAGGTGGCGCCGACCCCGGCGCCCGGCTCGGCCGACCGCCCCACCGGAAGTGACACGTGATCTCGGAACCGGAACTCGTCGGCGGCCCGGACTTCCCGGCCCCCGCCCCCGGCCCCGCACCCACCGGCACGATGTACCCGCCCCCGCCCGCGGCCACCCCGCCGCCGGCTCCGCCCCGCAGCCGCCGCCCCTGGCTGTGGGCGCTCGGCGGCGCCGTCGCCGCCTCGGCGCTCTGGGCCGGCGGCCTCGCCGCGTACGACCCCGACGACCGCCCCGACCTCGGCGGCTACCGCACCGACCTCGACCCCTGCGAGGCGGCGAAGCTGGAGGGACTGGCCTCGGCGCTCGGCCCCAGGGGGCCGGCCATGGACGAGCCGCTGAAGTCCGACCACCCCGCCCTCTTCGAGTGGGACTGCAGCGTCACCCTGGCGGCGAAGCCCGTTCCGTACACCCTGCGCGTCAGCTACACCCTGCACCGGGTGACCGACCCCGGCCCGGAGTTCGAGGCCCGCAGGGCGGACCCGCAGTTGGCGGGCGGCGGCGACAGGGTCGGCGGCATCGGAGAGCTCGCCTACTTCGGCGGGGTGTACGGAGACGACTCGCTGGAGGTCCTGGACGGGCAGGCGGTGCTGCGCCTCGTGCTGGAGGCGGACGAGTACGACGAGGAGAAGGACCGGCCCATCGAGGTGCCCCAGCTGGACCCGGCGGCCGTCCAGACCTACCTCGTCGAGGACATGCAGCAGCTGATGAAGGCCCTCAAGAGCTGACCGGGCCGCTGACGGCGAAGGGCCCCGGGGGAAACCCCGGGGCCCTTCACCCGTACGGCTCGCTCGACCGGCTCACTCGTACGGCCACGCGTGCGGCGGTCTCACTCGGCGAGAACCGCCTCGGCGTCCAGCGTCACGCCGACCGCCTGGATGACCGCGGCGATCTTGACGGCCTCCTGGATCGTCTCGCGGTCGACACCGGCCTTGCGCAGGACCTGCTCGTGCGAGTCCAGGCACTGGCCGCAGCCGTTGATCGCGGACACGGCCAGCGACCACAGCTCGAAGTCGACCTTCTCGACGCCCGGGTTGCCGATGACGTTCATCCGCAGGCCGGCGCGCATCGTCCCGTACTCCGGGTCCGACAGCAGGTGCCGGGTCCGGTAGAAGACGTTGTTCATCGCCATGATCGCGGCGGCCGACTTGGCGGCCTGGTACGCCTCGGGCTTCAGGTTGGCCTGGGCCTCGGGCTCCAGCTCCTTCAGCACCTTCGGCGAGCGCGAGGCGATGGCGCAGGCGAGCACCGTGCCCCACAGCTGCTGCTGCGGCAGCTCGCTGTTGCCGATGACCGAACCGAGGTTCAGCTTCAGGTCCTTGGCGAAGTCCGGTATGGCGGCCTTCAGCTCATCGAGCGCCATGGTCACTCACCGGCCAGGAGCGCGACCGGGTCGAGGGTGTCCTCGCCCTTGGTCCAGTTGCAGGGGCACAGCTCGTCGGTCTGCAGGGCGTCCAGGACCCGCAGGACCTCCTTGGGGTTACGGCCGACGGAGCCGGCGGTCACCATGACGAACTGGATCTCGTTGTTCGGGTCGACGACGAACACGGCGCGCTGCGCGAAGCCGTCCGCGCCCTCGACGCCGCAGTCGCGCATCAGCTCGTGCTTGGAGTCGGCGAGCATCGGGAAGGGCAGGTCACGCAGGTCGGCGTGGTCCTTGCGCCAGGCGTGGTGGACGAACTCGGAGTCGCCGGAGACGCCGAGGATCTGCGCGTCGCGGTCCGCGAACTCGTCGTTCAGCTTGCCGAACGCGGCGATCTCGGTGGGGCAGACGAAGGTGAAGTCCTTCGGCCAGAAGAACACCACGCGCCACTTGCCCTCGTAGGACTTGTGGTTGATCTGCTCGAACTCCTTGCCGCTCTCCAGCGACACGCAGGCGGTCAGGTCGTAGGTGGGGAACTGGTCACCGACAGTGAGCACGCGCTCTCCTTGCAGAGTCGAAAGGATCCCTTTTGGGGTCTTCCGTGAGGGGTTGGACGGATCACATCCTGGCACGGAGTGCATTGATCAGTGAAATAGCTAGACTCGGTCGGGTTGATCGAAGGTGGTTATCAGTGATTCCGGTACGTCGGGTGAAGCAGCCCAGCCTGTCCCAGCTCAGAGCCTTCGCGGCGGTCGCGGAGCATCTGCACTTCCGTGATGCGGCGGCGGCCATCGGCATGAGCCAGCCGGCGCTCTCGGGCGCGGTTTCGGCTCTCGAAGAGGCACTCGGTGTCCAGTTGCTCGAGCGTACGACGCGCAAGGTGCTGCTCTCGCCGGCGGGGGAGCGGCTGGCGGCGCGGGCGCACGCGGTGCTGGACGCGGTGGGGGAGCTGATGGAGGAGGCGGAGGCCGCGCAGGCGCCGTTCACCGGCGTGCTGCGGCTCGGCGTGATCCCGACGGTGGCGCCCTATCTGCTGCCGACCGTGCTGCGTCTGGTGCACACCCGCTACCCCGAGCTGGACCTCCAGGTCCACGAGGAGCAGACCTCCTCGCTCCTGGAGGGGCTGGCCGCCGGACGGCTCGACCTGCTGCTGCTCGCGGTGCCGCTCGGGGTGCCCGGCGTCACCGAACTGCCGCTGTTCGACGAGGACTTCGTATTGGTCACGCCCGAGGGGCATCCGCTGGCCGGGCGCGGGGACATTCCGCGCGAGGCGCTCAGGGAGCTCAAGCTGCTGCTCCTGGACGAGGGGCACTGCCTGCGCGACCAGGCCCTCGACATCTGCCGGGAGGCCGGCCGCACCGACGGCGCGCCGGTCACCACGACGGCGGCGGGACTGTCGACGCTGGTCCAGCTGGTGGCGGGCGGACTGGGGGTGACGCTGCTGCCGCGCACCGCGGTGAAGGTGGAGACGGCCCGTGACTCCGCCCTGTTCACGGGGTCCTTCGCCGAGCCGGCGCCGTCCCGGCGGGTCGCGCTCGCGATGCGTACGGGAGCGGCCCGCCAGTCCGAGTTCGAGGAACTGGCGGGCTCGCTCCGTGACGCGATGCGGCGGCTGCCGGTGCGGATCGTCGACGGGGACGACGAGGGCGACGAAGGCGACGGGGCCGACGCCGGCGACCGCGGCGCCGTGGAGCACCGGGCGGCTACTCGGTCCTGAGGCCGTCGGCCCGCATCAGCCGCCACAGCACCGGCAGGCTCAGCAGGGTGACCAGCAGGATCAGGCCCCCGCCGACCCCGGTGACCGGCAGGAAGACCCACCAGTCCTCGACCTGCTTGCCGATCATGCGCAGCAGCACCAGGCCGAGCCCCAGGCCGCCGGCCACCGCCAGGGCGAGGCCCAGGGCGATCGGTACGGCGGTCTGCCACAGCACCGACCAGCCGAGGGTGGCGCGGCGGGTGCCGAAGGCGACGAGCGAGGACAGCAGCCGCCTGCGCTCGCGCAGCTGCTCCAGGGTGGTCACCAGGAGCGAGGTCGCGACGAGCAGCATGGTGAGGGTGGCGCCGACCAGGATGCCGGTGCGGACGCTGGAGAACTGGGCGTCCCGTTCGAGGTCCTGAAGCGTCTGCACCCGCGTGATCGGGTCGACGGCGGCGACCGCGTTCCGTACGTGCTCGGCCGCGTCCGGCACCGTCGGGTCGATGCGGATCATGACTCCGGCCTCGGGTGCGTCGAGCCGGGCCGCGTCGATCGCCTTCGGGGTGGCCATCACGCCGAACTGGACGCGCCCCATCGGGTCGAGCCGCGCGTCCACGGTGCGGGCCGTGTCCGGGATGCGCCAGGTCGGCACCGGTCCCTCGTGGGTCTCCGGGTCGCGCAGGGCGACCGTCGCCCCCGGCTTCGCGGTCCGGGCGACCCAGGCGTCGTCCGGCCCGGCCCCTCCGTGGGCCAGGGCGATGAACACGTCGCCGTCGGTGCAGGACGGCAGGTGGGCGAACTCCTTCAGGGAGGCGCAGTCGCCGACCGCGATCGAGGTGATCGGGGTGAAGTCCTCACCGGCCCGCAGGGGGCCGGGCCGCCACACGCTCGACTCGATGGTGCCGACGACGCCGGTGACGCCCTTCGTCGCCGACAGCTTCTCGATGGCCCGGCGGGCGTCGTCGGCGGTCCTGGCCTCGACCTTGGTCGCCATCTGGGCGCGGGCCGTGTCCATGTCGGTGACCCGCGTGAAGTCGTTCTGCATGGCCTGGAACAGCATCTGCAGGGCGATGGCGCCGGCCGCGGCGACGACGAGGCCGCTGACGGCACGGGCGGCGGTGCCGCTGCTGAGCTGGAGTCTGCGGGTGGCGAGCTGCCAGGCCACCGGGCCGCCGCGCAGCCGTTTGACCAGGGCCTCCACCAGCCAGGGCAGCAGGGTGGTGAGGCCGACGAGGGCGAGGGTGGCGCCGATCGCGACCCCTGGCATGTTGATCGAGGTGTCGTCGACGTCGACCTGCCCCACGCTCGGTACCAGGATCGCGGCACCGGCGAGGAGGAGGACGAGCCGCCAGGCGAGCCGGCGCGGCCTCGGGGTGGCGGTCCTGACCACGCCGAGCGGTTCGATGGCCACGCCGCGCAGGGCGACGAGGCTGACGACGACGGCGGCGACGGGCACGATGGCGACGATCAGCGCGGCCAGCCAGGGCACCGGGGACACGTCGGACGGGAAGGCGTTGACGTCCCAGATCCGTACGGTGCCGGCGAGCTGCCGGGCCAGGGCGAAGAGACCGGCACCCGCGGCGAGCCCGAACAGGGCTCCGGCCAGGGATTCGCCGGCCGCGATCCGCCGGGTCGTGGCGGTGTCGGCGCCGACCAGGCGGAGCGCGGCGAGCCGCCGGTCGCGCTGTTCGCCGCCGAAACGGACGGCGGTGGCGATGAAGACCAGGACGGGCAGGAGCAGCACGACGCACGCGATGACGACGAGGAGCAGGAGGAACGCGTTCATCGGCTCCTCGGGCACGGACCAGCCGTAGCGCCGGCCCCGGCCCTCGTGGCCGTACGCGGCGAGGATGTCGGTGCCCGCGACGTAACGGAGCTCGGCCGGGCCGATCAGCGCCGCGTCGCCGAGGGTGCCGGTGATCTCGTACGGCAGGCGCTCGCGCAGGAGGGCGCCCTCGGGAGAGGCGAGCAGATCGCGCAGGGCGGGGGAGACCAGCATCTCGCCGGGCGCGGGCACCTTCGCCGCTCCCGGGGGGACCGCGGGGCGCGGGCCGTCGGGCTGCAGCAGCAGCCCGGTGACGGTGTCGCCGCGGTAGAGCGTGGACTGGTCGGCGTAGCGAAAGGTGTCGGGCCCGGCCTGGGGCACCAGTTCACTGGCGTCGACGGCGCGGGCGGCTTCGCGTACCTCCCGCTGGAAGATCATGCTCGGCATGGAGGCGGCGGCGAGCAGCAGGGCCACGCCGAGGCCGATGCCGGTGGCGGTCAGGGCCGTCCGCAGCCAGCTGCCGCGGCCGCCGGTGACGGCGAAGCGGGCGCCGAGGGCCAGGTCCCGGATCCAGGCGCCGGGGCCGGGGCGGTGTCCGCGCGGGGCGGTGCCGCCCGCGCGGCCGTCCTCCGCCCCGGTGCCCGTCGCCGCGATGCCGCTCGTCCCCGTGCCGCCCGCCGTCGCCGTGGCGGAGCCGGTGGTGCCGGTCTCGCCGATGCCGGAGCCGGTACCCGTCCCGCTCATGCCGCCCACTCCGTGTCCCGTACGGAGCCGTCGCGCACCACGACCTCGCGGTCGGAGTAGGCGGCGACCCGAGCCTCGTGGGTGACCAGGACGACGGCCGCGCCGGTGTCCCGGGAGGCGTCGGTGAGCAGCCGCATCACGCGTTCGCCGTTGAGGGAGTCGAGCGCGCCGGTCGGCTCGTCGGCGAAGATCACCCGGGGGGCGGTGACGAGCGCGCGGGCGACCGCGACCCGCTGGCCCTGGCCGCCGGAGATCTCGCCGGGACGCTTCCCGGCCACGTCCTCCACCTCCAGGCGGGCCAGCCACGCGCGGGCCCGCTCCTCGGCGTGCCGGCGCCGCTCGCCGTTCAGGCGCAGCGGGAGGGCGACGTTCTCGACGCAGGTCAGCTCGGGCACGAGCTGGCCGAACTGGAACACGAATCCGAAGTCGGAGCGGCGCAGGGCGCTGCGCTGCGCGTCGCCGAGGGCGGTCAGCTCGCGTCCGTCGTAGTGGATCGTGCCGGCGTCGGGGCGGACGATGCCGGCCAGGCAGTGCAGCAGGGTGGACTTGCCGGAGCCGGAGGGGCCCATCACGGCGACGACCTCCCCGGCGCGCAGGGAGAAGTCGGCCCCGCTGAGGGCGGGGGTCGGTCCGTAGGACTTGTCCATGGCGCGGGCTTCGAGGAGCGGCGTGGTGGCGGTCATCGGCGGACCTCCTCGGCGAGCCGGTCGAGGCGGGCGGCGGTCAGCTCGAGCCAGCGCAGGTCGGCTTCGAGGTGGAAGAGGGCGTGGTCGCAGATGAGCTGGTCGGCGAGGTCGCCGTCCTTCTTGCGCCGGGTGAGCTCGCGCATCAGGCGCAGGTGCTCGGCGCGCTGGACGTCGAGCAGCTCGGCGGCGCCCCGGCCGGTGAGCAGGGCGAGGACGACCTTGGTGTACAGGGTGGACTGGAGGTACGGCTCGGGCTTCTCCGGCGTGGTGAGCCACTGCTCGACGTCGGTGATGCCGGCCTCGGTGATCGCGTACCGCTTGCGGTCGGGGCCGCCGCCGGCCTCGATGCCGTCGACCTCGACGAGACCGTGCTTCAGGAGCCGGGACATCGTCGAGTAGACCTGCCCGTAGTGCAGGGGCCGGTCGTGGCCGAAGCGCTCGTCGAAGGCGCGCTTGAGGTCGTAGCCGTGGCGGGGGCCGGACTCCAGGAGTCCGAGGAGGGTGTGACCGATGGACATGTGCGTCACTGTACACGGGGTGTATACGCACGATGTATAGCCCTGGTGAGGGGTGGCCCGAACCGGGATGACACCCTTCGAACGGGCTGCCTGTGACCGGGCGCACACAACCATCGGTGCCCGTGGAGCGTCGTTCCGTCGGGAGCCGGTTCGGGAGTGGGTGCTGATTCTCACGCCCGGAAAGGCCGGATGGGTCGCGCTTTGTCGCGATGGGCGGTGTTAGCTTGCTGAGCTGATTCGACGACGAGCGGAGCGAACGAGGACATGGGCCGAACGGGCACGAGCCAGGCGAGGAAGGGCGGACGCATACGACGCCTCTTCACCTGGAAGAAACTCCTGGGCACGTTCTTCGTGGGCTGTCTGCTCGCGATGGGCGCCTTCTACGCGCTCTACCTGATGGTCCCGGTGCCGACGGCCAACGCCGACGCGACGCTGCAGAGCAACGTCTACAAGTACTCCAACGGCAAGGTCATGGCCCGCACGGGCAAGATCAACCGGGAGATCGTCGGCCTGGAGAAGGTCCCCGTCGCCGTCCAGCGGGCCTTCGTCGCCGCCGAGAACAAGACCTTCTACAAGGACCACGGCGTCGACATCAAGGGCACGATCCGCGCCGCCTGGAACACCGTCACGGGCAAGGGCAAGCAGGGCGGCTCGACGATCACCCAGCAGTACGTCAAGAACTACTACCTGAGCCAGGACCAGACGGCCACGCGCAAGCTCAAGGAAATGGTCATCGCGCTCAAGGTCGACCAGAACATGTCCAAGCCGGAGATCCTCGCCGGCTACATGAACACCAGCTACTACGGCCGCAACGCCTACGGCATCCAGGCCGCCGCCCAGGCCTACTACGGTGTCGACGCCACCCGGCTCACCGTCGGCCAGGGCGCCTACCTCGCCTCCCTGCTCCAGGCCCCCAGCCAGTACGACTGGACCTCCGCCAGCCCCGACGGCCGCAAGCTCGTCGAGGAGCGCTGGAACTACGTCCTGGACAACATGGTCGAGGAGGGCTGGCTGGACACCGCCCAGCGCACCGGCATGAAGTTCCCCGTCCCGCACAAGCCCAAGGCCCCCAAGGGCCTCAGCGGCCAGAGCGGCTACATCGTCGAGGCAGCCAACCAGGAGCTGATGCGCCAGGGCGTCAGCGAGGAGGACCTGAAGGCCGGCGGCTGGACCGTCACCCTCAACATCGACGAGAAGAAGCAGAAGGCCCTGGTGAAGTCGGTCGACGAGCAGCTGGAGGCCAAGCTCGACCGCAAGGACGACGAGAAGGACGCCACCGTCCAGGCCGGCGCCACCTCCGTCGACCCGAAGACCGGCGCGATCGTCGCCATGTACGGCGGCGTCGGCGCCACCGAGCACTGGACCAACAACGCCACCCGGCGCGACTACCAGCCCGCCTCGACCTTCAAGCCGATCGTGCTCGCCTCCGCGCTCGACAACGGCGCCGAGACCCAGGACGGCCGCAAGATCGGCCTCGGCACCGTCTACGACGGCACCAGCAAGCGGCCGGTCGTCGGCAGCGACATCGCCTTCGCCCCGGAGAACGAGGACGACCGCAGCTACGGCCCGGTCACCGTCCAGAAGGCCACCAACAACTCCATCAACTCGGTCTACGCCCAGATGATCGTGGACGTCGGCCCCACCAAGGCCAAGCAGACCGCGATCGCCCTCGGCATGAAGGACGGCGCGGACTTCGGCGCCACCCCGGCGATGTCGCTCGGCGTCATGGGCGCCTCCACCGTCGACATGGCCGGCGCCTACGCCACCCTCGACAACCACGGCGTCAAGGTCACCCCCACCCTGGTCAAGTCCGCCGAGCACAAGGAGCGCACCGCCGACCCGGTGAAGTCCATCGGCGAGCGGGTCATCAGCCGGGTGGCCGCCGACACCACCACCAAGGCCATGCAGGGCGTCGTCCAGTCCGGCTCCGGCTTCCGGGCCGCCGGCGACTACTACGCCGCCGGCAAGACCGGCACCTCCGAGAACAACCGCTCGGCCTGGTTCGTCGGCTACACCCCCGAGCTGGTCACCGCCGTCGGCCTCTTCGGCGAGGACGCCAAGGGCAACCAGGTGACCCTCACCGACACCATCAACCCCGGCCGCGCCAACGGCGGCCGCACCCCGGCGCAGATCTGGGGCGCCTACACCGAGCGCGCGCTCGGCGGCGGCTCGGACACCCCGTTCGACCTGGAGACCGACGGCACCTCCGGCGGCGACACCGTCCCGACGCCCACCCGGACCACCGGCTCGCCGACGCCCACCGCGACGGCCACCGACGAGGCCACCACCCCGCCGGAGCCGACCGCCCCGACCGTGACGACCCCGCCGGAGCCCACCACCCCGACGGTCACGACCCCGCCGGAGCCGACGCCGACGAAGACGACCGATCCCGCGCTCCCGCCCCTCCCGGACGGCGACAGCGGAGTCGACGGCCGCACCCGCGACTGACGAAGGACCGCCCGTACGAGACGACGGCCGGGCCCCTGGAGGGGGCCCGGCCGTCGCCGTGTACGAGGTCCGGCGTCACGCGCCTCAGCGCGTGGCCAGCTCGAACCACACCACCTTGCCACCCGAGAGCCGCGTCGCGCCCCACCGCCGGGCCAGCCGGTTCACCAGGAACAGGCCGCGCCCGCTCTCGTCGGTGTCCCGCGCCCGCCGCTGCCGCGGCAGCTGAGGAGAGTCGTCGCCGACCTCACAGCGCAGCACGTCCGTCCGCAGCAGCCGCAGCGTCACCGGACGCTCCGCGTACCGCACCGCATTGGTCACGACCTCGCTGATCAGCAGCTCGACCGAGTCCGTCAGCTCCTCCAGGTCCCACCGCGCGAGCGCCCGCCGGGCCAGCCGCCTGGCCCGCCCCGGCGCCGCGTCCTCCGGCTCCAGGAACCAGTACGCCACGTCGCTCGGCGCGATCCCGTCGAAGCGGGCCGCGAGCAGCGCGATGTCGTCGTCCCGGTCGCCCGGACCCAGCATGTCGAGCACGTCGTCGCACAGCGCCTCCAGCGGAGGCGAGTGGTCGGGCCCGGTCAGCTGCGCCGTCGCCGCCAGCCGCTCGCGCAGCTGCTCGATGCCGGTCCACACGTCACGCAGCCGGGACTCCACCAGACCGTCCGTGTACAGCAGCAGCGTGGCCCCGGCCGGCGCGTCCAGCTCCACCGCCTCGAAGTCCACCCCGCCCACCCCGATCGGCGCGCCCGGCGGCACCCGCAGCACCTCGGCCCGGCCGCCCAGGTGCAGCAGTATCGGCGGCGGATGGCCCGCGTTGGCGATGGTGATCCGGTGCGAGACCGGGTCGTACACCGCGTACAGGCACGTCGCCATCCGGTTCTCGCCGAGCCGCTGCGCCTGCTCGTCCAGGTGGTGCAGCACCTCCTGCGGCGGCAGGTCGAGCCCGGCCAGGGTCTGCGCGGTGGTGCGCAGCTGGCCCATGATCGCCGCCGAGGTCATGGAGTGGCCCATGACGTCGCCGACCACCAGGGCGACCCGGCTGCCGGGCAGCGGGATCGCGTCGTACCAGTCGCCGCCGACCCGGGCCGTCTCCGCCGCGGGCAGGTAGCGCGAGGCGAGCCGCACGCCGGTCGGCTGCGGCAGCGAGTCCGGCAGCATCGTGCGCTGCAGCTCGTCCGCGATGTAGGCCTCGCGCCCGTACAGCACCGCCTTGTCGATGCCGAGGGCCGTGTGCGTGGCCAACTGCGCGGCCACCAGCAGGTCGTTGGGTTCGAACCCGGCCCGCTCCGGCCGGCGCAGGAACACGGCCGCGCCGATCACCCGGCGCCGCCCCCGCAGCGGCGCGAGTATGGCCCGCATCCCGCCGGGCACCGGGTGCTCCGGGCCCAGCAGCTCCGGCAGCGCGGCCCGCGCGGCGGGGGAGTCGCCGGGCACCGGCCGCACCCCGCGCAGCACCTCGGCGAGCGCGCTGCCCGACCGGACCTCGCACAGCTCGGCGGCCGGCGTCGGGTCCGGGTCGGGGACGAGGACCAGCTCCTCGCCCTCCAGGTCCGTTAACCGCAGCCGGTCGGTACGGCGCAGCCGCAGCACGAAGGGTTCGGCGGGCCGCTCGTCGCCCACCGGCAGCGGATCGCGCAGATAGACCAGGATCACGTCGGAGAAGGTCGGCACCGTCGCCCGGCACAGACCGAGGACGATCTCGTCCAGGTCGAGGCCGCGCGCGATCCGCCGCGTCGCGGCGCCCACGAACCGCAGCCGCTCGCCCTCGCGCCGGTCCGCCGCCTCGGCACCGCTCAGGCCGCCGCCCGTCTGGGGAGCCGGCGCGGGCACGGCGACGGCAGCCGCCGTCGCCGCTGTCGCCGCCGTCGCCGCCTCCTGGCGGGGGCGGGTGCGTTCCTGCGGCCGGGCAGCCATCGCCTTGCGGCCTTCGTGGGAGGTGGGATGCTCCGTCACGCCTGGGATTCCGTCCGTCCGGGCCGGTGGTGCGTTGCACACGCTCTTCTCGCCGATGCCGCGCCTTCGGCGGCCCTAAACCACCGGCACGAGGTGGATGTGGAGGAGCGGGCCTGGACAGCCCCGCACAGGTCCGGCACTGCTCTCCCCCTCAAGAAGCGGTCATGGATGACTAGCGGGTGACTCGTGGTCAGGTCCAGCGCGGTGCCGGGTCGTTGACGTGCGATCCGATCGGTCGAGTGCGTGCGGAGGACGATCCTACGTTTGCACCCCGGGGGCGCATCAAGGGTCTCATGGCGCCGTGTGCACGGGAATGAGATCCCAGTCCGCGGGCAGCTCGGGCACCGGCCAGGCGGGGTCGGGCCGCCAGTCCTCCCAACCGTCCGAGAACGGCGCCCCCCAGGCCCGGATCAGCTCGACGGCCGCGTCCCCGGCCGCCCTGACCCGGTCCGCCTGCGCGGCGTCCATCAGGCCGGCGCGCTGGGCCTGGGCGAACTCGTCCTCGTCCCGCCACAGCCAGCTGCGGTCGGGGTAGACCGAGATGTCGAGGAAGTGGTCCTCGGAGTCGACGCCGCCGGACCAACGGGTGCGGGGCTCCTCCAGGTTCACGTACCAGCTGCGGAAGCGCCAGCCCCGCTCCCAGAACAGCCACACCGACCACGGGTCCTCGGGCCGGGCCAGCTTGAGCACGCCGGTGCCGAACCAGCGGGACCGGGTGGTGGTGCGCGGCGCCGTGTACCGGGTGACCAGCGGCTCCTCGTGGACGGGGGTGCCGTCGGCCAGGACCGGCTTGACGCATTCGGTGCCGGGGGCCATCCAGACCGCGAGGAGCTCCGGGGTGTCCTGGACCACGGTCACCGGGCGGCAGATGTGCACGTCGCCGGTGCCGTTGTCGCGGTAGCGCCAGAGGATCTGGTCCCCTGGCGCCCAGTGTCTGGGACGGCCGGATCCTGTCATGCGCAGATCTTAGGGGTGGGCTCCCGGCACCGCTGCGGCGAAGGTCACGGATGAGTCATGCGCAGCACGTCCAGGGCCTCGTCGAGCTGCTCCAGGGTGAGGTCGCCGCGCTCCACGTAGCCCGACTCCAGGACGACCTCCCTGATCGTCTTCCGTTCCGCCAGGGACCTCTTGGCGACCTTGGCGGCCTCCTCGTAGCCGATGTACTTGTTCAGCGGGGTGACGACGGACGGCGAGGACTCGGCGTACTCGCGGGCCCGTTCGACGTTGGCGGTGATCCCGTCGACCGTGCGGTCGGCGAGGAGCCGGGCGGCGTTGGCGAGCAGCCGGACCGACTCCAGCAGGTTCTTGGCCATCACCGGGAGCATCACGTTGAGCTCGAAGTTCCCGGCGGCGCCCGCGACCGCGACGGTGGTGTCGTTTCCGGTCACCTGGGCGGCGACCATGAGCACCGCCTCGGGGATGACCGGGTTGACCTTGCCCGGCATGATCGACGAACCCGGCTGGAGGTCCGGCAGATTGATCTCGGCCAGGCCGGTGCGGGGGCCGCTCGCCATCCAGCGCAGATCGTTGGCGATCTTCGTGAGGGATACGGCGATGGTCCTGAGCTGCCCGGACGTCTCCACCAGTCCGTCCCGGGCGCCCTGGGCCTCGAAGTGGTCACGGGCCTCGGTGAACGGCAGCCCCGTGGCGCGGGCGACCTCGGCGATCACGGCCGCCGAGAAGCCGGGCGGGGTGTTGATGCCGGTGCCCACGGCGGTCCCGCCCAGGGGCAGTTCGGCGAGCCGCGGCAGGGCGGAGCGCAACCGCTCGATCCCGTACCCGACCTGGGCCGCGTAGCCGCCGAACTCCTGGCCGAGGGTGACCGGGGTGGCGTCCATCAGATGCGTACGGCCCGACTTCACCACGCTCGCGAATTCGGCTGATTTCCGCTCCAGGGAAGCGGCCAGGTGATCGAGCGCCGGGATCAGGTCGTGGGTGACGGCGGCGGTCGCGGCGATGTGGATGGAGGAGGGGAAGACGTCGTTGGACGACTGGGAGGCGTTCACATGGTCGTTGGGGTGGACCTCCCGGCCCTCGGGCAGGCGTTCCCCGGCGAGGGTGGCGATCACCTCGTTGGCGTTCATGTTGGACGAGGTGCCCGAGCCGGTCTGGAAGACGTCCACCGGGAAGTGCTCGTCCCAGCGTCCCTCCGCGACCTCCCCGGCGGCCGAGACGATCGCCTCGGCCCGGTCCGCGTCGATCACGCCGAGCTCGGCGTTCACCTTGGCGGCGGCGGCCTTGATGCGGGCCAGGGCCTCGATGTGGGCGCGCTCCAGGCGCTGCCCGCTGACGGGGAAGTTCTGCACCGCGCGCTGGGTCTGGGCGCGCCACTTGGCGTGGGCGGGCACCCGGACCTCGCCCATGGAGTCGTGTTCGACGCGGTAGCCGTCCGAGCCGGCCTCTTCGTTGCTCATGGTTCGTCAACCTCCTCGAAAAGTTGAGCACTTGTCTTGTTCGACGTATTCCCAAGTCGTTTACCGGCCAGTAAAAACCGTGGGTAACCCCACTTCCAGGAGGCGCAATGACGCGCACCAGGTACAGACTCCGATGGGCGATCGCGGCCGGCGCCGCGGCCGCGGCGGTCCTCGGAACCATGACGGCCGCCACCCCCGCCGGCGCGGCCGCCCCCGCTGCCCGCACCACCGCTTCCGTTCCGCTCCCGGCCGAGCTGGAGGCGATCCGGGCCGCCGAGGCCACCAGGATCTACGGCTCCCCGGAGGAACGGCCGCTCGACCGCCGCAAGACCGGCCTCATCTCGCTCGGCGACAGCGAGATCTCCGGCGAGGGCGTCGGCACCTACGAGCCGCCGACCAACGGCCCCACCAACTGGTGCCACCGCTCGCCCGACGCCGCCATCCACCGCACCGGCATCCCCGCGGACCTCACCTTCAACGTGTCCTGCTCCGGCGCGTACACCGGCAACATCCGCGTCGGCGGTTCCCGACAGTACGCGGACGAACTCGTCCAGAGCGACAACCTGGCCATCAAGGCGCGCAACACCCGCATCAAGATGGTGCTGCTCGTCGCCGGCGCCAACGACGACCTCCAGTTCGGCCCGGTCATGACCGACTGCGTCCAGCGCTATCTGCTCGCCCAGGGGCCCTGCGAGCCGAAGTACGCGCCCGGCTGGCAGGCCCGGGTCGACGGCCTCGTCCCCAAGGTCGAGCAGACCGTCCGCGACCTGCGGACCGTCATGCGCGACGCCGGGTACGCCGACGGCGACTACAAGCTCGTCGTCATGGGCTACCCGAGCCCCATCGGCCCCGACTTCCACGACAACCCCGGCTTCCCCGGCAAGCTCTCCTGCGGCGGCCTCGGCTACGACTCCGACACCAAGTGGGGCCGCAACACCGCCGTCCCCGCCTTTGAACGCGGCATGCGCAGGGCTGCCGCCGCCACCGGCGCGGTCTACCTCGACAACTCGCGGCTCTTCCACGGCCACGAGGTCTGCATGGAGGACACCTGGGCCCGCGGCCTCTTCATCGACCTCTCCAAGCCCGGCACCCCGGACGAGAACTCCGTGCGCCAGTCCTTCCACCCCAACAAGGGCGGCCACGCGGCCTTCGCGTCCTGCCTCACCCAGCTCTACGGCTCCTCGCTGCGCGAGGCGAGCTGCGCGGACGTGAACTCCTCCGGCAGCCCGGTGCTGTTCCCGTTCGCCTGGGACGACGTCTACAAGCCGCTGAAGAACGCCGCCACCGGCAACTGCCTCGACGTCGAGGGCTCGGAGTCCGCAGGCGGCACGGCCGTCCTCGGCTGGGACTGCCACGGCGGCCGCAACCAGGGCTGGTGGTACGACTCCGCACGCCGGACCGTGCACACCGAACTCACCCAGGACCGCTGTCTCGACGTGCCGGGCGCCCGGTACGAGGCCGGCTCGGCGCTCGTCCTGTGGAACTGCCACGGCGCCGCCAACCAGAAGTTCGTCCGTGACGGGGACACCCTCCGCCCGGCCGCGGCGACCGGCCTGTGCCTGACCCAGGGCGCCGCGAGGCAGCCGGTCCGGCTGCAGAGCTGCGACGGCTCGGCGAACCAGCGGTTCGTCGTGTGACCCTCCCGCACACAGGGCCCCGTGGCCCCCGTCCAGTACGGGACGGGGGCCACGGACGCGCCCGGGGCCGGGCCCCGGGCGCTCGAGGCCCTCAGGAGACCTTCAGGGACGTCCTCGCCAGCTCGTACGCCGGCAGCATCTCCTCGTGCTCCTCGGAGTCGAACCCGCCGAGGTGGACGATGACCACGCCCTTCGGCACCGCGACGGCGAAGGCCCGCTCGTTCTTGGTCTCCTCCGTCACCTCGCCGTAGACCGCGTAGGTGACCTCGACGGCGGGCAGCGCGCCCGCCTCCGTCTCCCGGTAGACGGCCCCCCGGGAGCCCTTCTCCGCCTTGACGAAGCCCTCGAGCGCGGCCCGCGCGGGCCCCTTCGGAGCGGTCCACACCCGCAGATAGCCGAGGTTCCCGGCGGGCTTGGCGTCCACCTCGCAGCGAACGGTGGCGGGGCCCTGACGCGTGAGCGCGGCGAACTCCGGGTTCTCCGGGTCGTCGACCGCGTCCGGCTTCCAGTCCTTCGCGAGGCCGAAGGTGACCGGCAGGACGCAGGCGGTCCCCGCGCCGCCGAGCGACCCGGCCGGGGCGGCGGCCCGGGGCGCGGCGGCGCTCGTGGACGCGGCCGCGGACGGCGGGGCGGCGGGCGCCGCGGGGGCGGCCTGCGTCCCGCAGCCGGTCAGCAGCAGCCCGGCCGCCAGCAGGGTGGCGGGGACCGCCGTACGTATCGGTGCTCTCTCTGGCATGCGCTCATCATCCACGACCGGGTGCGGGCCCCCTGCGGCGGTCGGGGAGCGGGGGCGTCAGGAGAGCTTGCCGCCGTAGTCGGGCAGCTTGAACGTTCGCTCGGCGTGGCCGCCGACCAGGTCGGTGGTGTTGTTGCCGATGTTCGCGATGATCGTGTAGCCCTTGGCCTCGATCTCCGCCCGCTTCTGCGTCTTGTACGCGCTGACCTCGGCGAACAGGTCGGGCAGGGAGCGCACGTACAGCCCGTCGACCGGGTAGCCGGTCTGCTTCAGGTTCCAGTCGGTGAGCGAGTGGATGATGCCGGGGCGGGCGGTCACGAAGAAGACGGCCACCCCGCGGCCGTGGGCGTCGCGGACCAGCTCGCGGACCTCGGGGATGGCCGGGGTCGGCAGCTCCCAGAAGGGGTGGAAGTCCGTCTCCAGCGAGCTGTTGTCGATGTCGAGGACGATCGCCTGCTTCTCGCGGCCGGCGTCCTCGGACCGCTCCTCGATGTAGGGCCGCGCCTCGGCGACCACGGCCGCCACGTCGCGGCGCCAGGTCCCGTAGTCGATGTCCGCGAGGGCGGCGGTCGAGGTGACGTGGGCGTCCGGATCGGCGGCGGAGGCCGCCGGGGCGGGACCGACGAGGAGGAGGGCCGTCAGGCCCAGGGTGGCGGCGGCGGTGGTGGTGGCCTTGGCGGAGGGCATGGGGGGCTCCCGAGTGGTCGACCGGCTCAGTGGTTGACATGCTCGCGGCCAATACTGACCGGTAGGCGACCGGAGGACTACCAGTCGGTAGCCACTTTCTGAGCGGGGAACGACGACGCCCCCCGGTCCGGGGGACCGGGGGGCGTCGGGAAGCCGGGGCGATCGGGCGATCCGGCGATCGGGCGGTCAGGCGAGACCGGGACCGCGCACCGGGATGTGCGTGAACGTCGGCTCGGGAGCCGGGTTCTGGAAGAAGTCGTTGCCCTTGTCGTCCACCACGATGAACGCCGGGAAGTCCTCCACCTCGATCTTCCAGACGGCCTCCATGCCGAGCTCCTCGTACTCGACGACCTCGACCTTCTTGATGCAGTCCTGCGCGAGCCGGGCCGCCGGGCCGCCGATCGAGCCGAGGTAGAAGCCGCCGTGCGTGCCGCACGCGTCCGTGACCTGCTTGCTCCGGTTGCCCTTGGCCAGCATGACCTTCGAGCCGCCCGCCGCCTGGAACTGCTCCACGTAGCTGTCCATGCGGCCGGCCGTCGTCGGGCCGAAGGAGCCGGAGGCGTAACCCTCGGGGGTCTTCGCCGGGCCCGCGTAGTAGACCGGGTGGTCCTTCAGGTACTGCGGCATCTCCTCGCCCGCGTCCAGCCGCTCCTTGATCTTGGCGTGCGCGATGTCACGGGCCACGACCAGCGGACCGGTCAGCGACAGACGGGTCTTCACCGGGTACTTGGTCAGCTCGGCCAGGATGTCGTCCATCGGCTGGTTGAGGTCGATCTTCACGACCTCGCCCGCGTCCAGGTGCGCGTCCTCGGTCTCCGGAAGGAAGCGCGCCGGGTCCGTCTCCAGCTGCTCCAGGAAGACGCCCTCGGCGGTGATCTTCGCGACGGCCTGGCGGTCGGCCGAGCAGGAGACGGCGATGGCGACGGGCAGCGAGGCGCCGTGACGCGGCAGGCGGACCACGCGCACGTCGTGGCAGAAGTACTTGCCGCCGAACTGCGCGCCGATGCCGATCCTCTGCGTCAGCTCGAAGACCTTCTCCTCCAGCTCCTTGTCGCGGAAGCCGTGGCCGGTCTCGGCCGAGCCCTCGGTGGGCAGCTCGTCCAGGTAGTGCGCGGAGGCGTACTTGGCCGTCTTCAGCGCGAACTCGGCGCTCGTGCCGCCGACGACGATGGCCAGGTGGTACGGCGGGCACGCCGCGGTGCCCAGCGAACGGATCTTCTCCTCCAGGAACTTCATCATGGAGGCCTCGTTCAGGACCGCCTTGGTCTCCTGGTAGAGGAAGGACTTGTTGGCGGAACCGCCGCCCTTCGCCATGAAGAGGAACTTGTACGCGCCGCCGTCGGTCGCGTACAGCTCGATCTGCGCGGGCAGGTTCGAGCCGGTGTTCTTCTCCTCCCACATGGTCACCGGGGCCATCTGCGAGTAGCGCAGGTTGAGCTTGGTGTACGCGTCGTAGATGCCCTGGGAGAGCGCCTTCTCGTCCTCGCCGCGGGTGAGGACGTTCTGGCCGCGCTTGCCCATGACGATCGCGGTGCCGGTGTCCTGGCACATGGGCAGGACACCCGCGGCGGCGATGTTCGCGTTCTTCAGGAGGTCGAGCGCGACGAACTTGTCGTTGCTCGACGCCTCCGGGTCGTCGATGATCTTCCGCAGCTGGGCCAGGTGGGCCGGGCGCAGGTAGTGCTGGATGTCGTGGATGGCCTCCGCGGCCAGCTTGCGCAGGGCCTCCGGCTCGACCTTGAGGAACGTACGGCCGTCGGCCTCGAAGGTGGAGACGCCTTCGGAGGTCACCAGGCGGTAGGGCGTGGTGTCCTCTCCCAGGGGGAGCAGATCGGAGTACGCGAACTCTGGCATGACGGCGGCAATCCTCACTCGGCAGACAGCAGCGCGCCGCCTCCGTTGGCGGGCGCGCCCTCCAGCGTAAGACGCGGGCGCGGCGCGGATCCTGTGAGGTAAGGCTCACTAGCGGGCGCGACCACTCCGGAACGGCGTGTTCTGGCCGGGCGGCGGGCGGCCCACGGGCTGTCCACAGGACACGGCCGTTCCCCTGGTCGCGATCTATCGCGTTTCGCTAGGCTGAGTTCGTGGACCTCGAAAAGCAGCCCCAGCAGCCGGTCGCTCCGGACGGGCCCGCGCCCGCCCCCGCGCCCCGGCCCGCCCCCGCCGATCCACAGGGCTCGCTGCGGGCCTCGGACGCCGACCGGGACCGGACCGCGGACATCCTCAGGGAGGCCCTCGCCGAGGGACGGATCGATCCCGAGGAGCACGCGGAGCGGATCGACGCCGTCTACCGCGCCAAGACCGTCGGCGAGCTGGAGCCGATCGTGCGGGACCTGCCCGCTCCCGGCGCCCGGACGACGCCCGCCCCGGCCCCGCTGTACGGCCCCGAGGACACCGAGGGCCCGGCGGACACCATGGTCGCGGTCTTCTCGGCCTCCACCCGGAAGGGGCGCTGGCGGGTGGGCCGCAGGACCAACGCCTTCTCGTTCTTCGGCAGCATCGAGATCGACCTGACCGAGGCGATCTTCGCCCAGCGGCTCACCACCATCAACGCCACCTCGATCTTCGGCCACGTCGAGGTGCGCGTCCCGGAGAACATCACGCTGCGCGGCAGCGGCACCGGCGTCTTCGGGAACTTCGAGGTGGTGACCCTGGAGGGCGCCGACCCGCAGGCACCGGTCGTGGTCGTCAACGGCTACGCCGTCTTCGGGAACGTGGAGGCCAGACCCCGGCGCGGCAAGTGGGTCACCGATCTGCAGAACCGGGTTCAGGACAAGTTCCGCAAGCATCTCGGCCACTGAGCCGCCACTGAGCCGCCACTGGGTCACCGCGGGGCGGTCGTCGAGCGGCCGAGGTCCCGGCGGACGTGCGGCGACCCGAGGGTGCCCGGACGGCGATCGGACGGCGATCGGCGGGCGTGCGCGGCCGGCGGCGGAAGCCCGCCTTCCGGCAGGGTCCCGTTCGGCTTCCGGTCCCTCGAAGTGACCGGAATTCGCCGTCCGGTGTCCGGGGTGCGGAGGCACGCAGTGCATAGGCGCGCGCACAGCGGGTAGGGCTTGGGGCATCGTCGCTCGCTCGCGGAATCGCCGTCGTCAGGAGTAGACCGTGCTGCACACGCCGCATCAGCCCCTCCGGGTCGCCGCCGCCGTGCCGCCCCAGCGCAACCCCGCTCGGGAGGACGAGGCCGGTCCCTGGCACACGGAGGCGGTGTGCCGGAGGGACGAGGCCGGACTCTTCTTCGCCCCCTCCAAGGAGCCCACCGCCGCCCGGCTCTCCCGCGAGGAGGCCGCCAAGCGGGTCTGCGCCCGCTGCCCCGTGATGGTCGAGTGCCGCGAGCACGCGCTGCTCCAGCCGGAGCCGTACGGGGTGTGGGGCGGACTCACCGCCGCCGAGCGCCGTGTGGTGCTGGCCCGGCGCCGCCGCCGGGACGTCGAGCTGCGCAAGGCCGCGGCGGCCGAGCGCGCCGAGCGCATCGCCAAGGCGGGCTGACGGCGGGCCGACGGCCGGCCGACGGGTCCCGCCGCCCGTACGGGAAGGGGCGCCCCCACCGCACATGGGGGCGCCCCTCTTCGTACCGTCATGGATCCGGGCGCGGTGCCCGGACCGGCTACTTCGCCCGGTCGAAGTCGATCTTGCTGTAGGCGCGCAGCTTCGCCAGCCGGTGGGTGGAGTCGATCTGACGGATCGTGCCGGACTTCGAGCGCATGACCAGCGACTGGGTGGTCGCGGTCTCGGAGCGGTAGCGCACGCCGCGCAGCAGCTCGCCGTCGGTGATGCCGGTGGCGACGAAGAAGACGTTGTCGCCGGAGACCAGGTCGTGCGTGGTGAGCACCCGGTCCAGGTCGTGACCGGCGTCGAGGGCCTTCTGCCGCTCGGCCTCGTCCTTGGGCCACAGCTTGCCCTGGATCACACCGCCCAGACACTTTATGGCGCAGGCCGAGATGATGCCCTCGGGCGTGCCGCCGATGCCCATGAGCAGGTCGACGCCGGTGCCCTCGCGGGCGGCCATGATGGAGCCGGCGACGTCGCCGTCGGAGATGAACTTGATCCGGGCGCCGGTCTCGCGGATCTCCTTGACGATGCCCTCGTGACGCGGCCGGTCCAGGATGACCACGGTGACGTCCTCGGCCGTCATCCCCTTGGCCTTGGCGACCCGGCGGATGTTGACCGAGACGGGCGCGTTGATGTCGACGAAGTCGGCGGCCTCGGGGCCGGTGACGAGCTTGTCCATGTAGAAGACGGCGGACGGGTCGAACATCGCGCCCCGGTCGGCGGCGGCCATGACGGCGATCGCGTTGGGCATGCCCTTGGCGTTGAGCGTGGTGCCGTCGATCGGGTCGACGGCGATGTCGACCTCGGCGCCGGTGCCGTCACCGACCCGCTCGCCGTTGAACAGCATGGGCGCCTCGTCCTTCTCGCCCTCCCCGATGACGACGACGCCGTTCATCGAGACGGTGGAGATCAGGGTCCGCATGGCGTTCACCGCAGCGCCGTCCGCGCCGATCTTGTCCCCGCGGCCGACCCAGCGGCCGGCGGCCATGGCGGCGGCCTCGGTGACGCGGACCAGTTCGAGGGCGAGGTTGCGGTCGGGGGCCTCGGGGGAGACCTCCAGCTCGGGCGGCAAGTGGTGCTCGGTCATCGGAGCGCACCTTTCTGTACGGCGACGGCCGGGAAAAGAGGGTGATGCGACTCTATCGTCAGGCCGACATATTGAGCAGAGGGCCCCACGTATGAGCGCACCGCCATGATGCGACCATGGGGGGCGTGGCAGGTATGCGAGGCAGGCAGACGGTACGCGGGATGTTCCAGTCCCTCGCGGTGATCATGGTCGCCGCGGGCGTGATGTATCTCTTCATCCCGCACGACGAGAAGGCGAACCCGGTCCGGACGAAGGACTACCGGGTGGAGCTCCTGACGGCCCAGCGGGCGGCGCCGTACCCGGTGCTGGCCCCCGAGGGCCTCGGCGAGGACTGGAGGGCGACGGTCGTCTCGTACAGGCGCGAGGACCACGACGCCTGGCGGCTGGGCTTCCTGGACCCCGACACCCAGTACGTGGCGGTCAACCAGTCGACCGAGGACCCGGAGAAGTACGTCCCCGAGATCACCCTGCAGGCGAAGAACTCGGGGAGGACCCAGACGGTCGCGGGGCAGGTCTGGCAGCGCTGGGAGGGGCCGAAGTACGACGCCCTGGTGCGCTCCGAGCGCGGCGTGACGACCGTGGTGACCGGCACGGCCTCGTTCGAGCGGCTCGCGCAGATGGCGGGCGCGCTCCAGTCGAAGAAGGCGTAGGCGGGCGGCGCGGCGCCGCCCGCAGGTACGCGAAGGGCCCCGGTGCGGTGTGCACCGGGGCCCTTCCCGTACGCGTCAGACGGTGGTGACGACCTCGTCGAAGGCCAGGCGCGGGGAGCGCGGGAACCAGGCGTCCTCACCCGGCTTGCCGATGTTGACCACCATCAGCGGGGTGTGGTCGTCGTCCAGGAACTCCTTCTGGACGCCGGCGAAGTCGAGGCCCGTCATCGGACCGGCGGCCAGGCCGGCGGCGCGGACGCCGACGATGAAGTAGGCGGCCTGGAGGGCGGCGTTCAGCAGGGCGGACTGCTCGCGGACCGGGCGCTCGGCGAAGAACATGTCCTTGGCCTGCGGGAAGTGGGGGAGCAGGGCCGGGAGCTCGTCGTGGAACTCGTTGTCCGCGGAGAGGATCGCGACCAGCGGGGCGGCCTTGGTCTTGGCCTGATTGCCCTCGGCCATGTGGGCGACCAGGCGCTCGCGGGCCTCGGGGGAGCGGACCAGCGTGATGCGCAGCGGGCTCTGGTTGAAGGCGGTGGGACCGTACTTGACCAGGTCGTAGATCGCCTGGACCTGCTCGTCGGTCACCGGCTCGTCGGTGAACGTGTTGGCCGTGCGGGCCTCGCGGAAGAGGAGGTCCTGGGCGGCGGGGTCAAGGGCGAGGGACATGCTGCGTACCTTCCGGACTGCGGGTCGCCCGTCGGGGGGATCGGGCGATGTCACGACAGTACGTCCGGAGTAGGTGAACTTTCAACTAAAGAAACCGGATAGTGATCCGGTTCACAGTCCGGACGGTGTCCCGCCCTCGATGACCTGCGGCAATGGGAGCCGTGGCGGCGGCTACCCGGCCGCCTCCGAGTCCTCCGTGCCCCGCTCGGCGGCCAGCGACGCGTCGAGCCGCGCCCGCGCCCCCTCCAGCCAGCGCCGGCACACCTTCGCCAGCTCCTCGCCCCGCTCCCACAGCGCCAGCGACTCCTCCAGGGTCGTCCCGCCCGCCTCCAGGCGCCGGACCACCTCGATGAGCTCGTCGCGCGCCTGCTCGTAACCGAGAGCGGTCTCTTCCGTGCCGGCTGCCATGCCGTCCTCCATGATCGTTCGTCGTCTTCGTAGGGGCTGGGGGAGGGGAGCTCAGGCCGGGTCCGGGTCGGCCACCCGGCGCACCGTGAACTCACCCGCCGCGACCCGGGCCCGCAGCCGCTCGTCCACCGCGACCTCCTCCGGGTCGCGCACCACCGATCCGTCCGCCCGCTGCAGCACCGCGTACCCCCGCTCCATCGTCGCCGCCGGCGACAGCGCCCGGACCCGCGCCCGGGTGTGCGACAGCTCGGAGTCGGCCCGGTCCAGGAGATGCCCGAGGGTCCGCCGACTGCGCGCCAGCAGCGCGTCCAGCTCGTCCTCCCGCACCTCCACCATCCGCTGCGGATGCTCCATCACCGGCCGGGCCAGCGCGTGCGCGAGGCCCCGCTCCTCCCGTTCGAGGAGCCCGCGCACACACCGCAGCGCCCGGTCCCGCAGTCCCCGCACGCGCTCCAGCTCCTCGCCGACGTCCGGGACCACCTTCTTGGCCGCGTCCGTCGGCGTGGACGCCCGCAGGTCCGCGACCAGGTCGAGCAGCGGCGAGTCCGGCTCGTGGCCGATGGCCGACACCACCGGCGTACGACAGTCGGCGACCGCGCGCACCAGCTGCTCGTCCGAGAACGGCAGCAGGTCCTCGACGCTGCCGCCGCCCCGCGCCACGATGATCACGTCGACGTCGTCGTGGGCGTCCAGCTCCTTCACGGCCTGGATCACCTGCGGCACGGCCTTCACGCCCTGCACCGCCACGTTCCGCACCTCGAACCGGACGGCCGGCCAGCGCCGCCGCGCGTTCTCCAGCACGTCCCGCTCGGCGGCCGACGCCCGGCCGACGACCAGACCGACCAGCTGCGGCAGGAACGGCAGCGGCTTCTTGCGGTCCAGGGCGAACAGGCCCTCCGCGCCGAGGCTCCGCTTCAGCTGCTCCAGCCGGGCCAGCAGCTCCCCGATCCCCACCGGCCTGATCTCCGCCGCCCGCAGCGACAGCTGCCCGCGCGGCGCGTACCACTCCGGCTTGGCGTGCACCACCACCCGCGCGCCCTCCGACACGACGTCGGCGACGGCGTCGAAGACCTGGCGATAGCAGGTGACGTTGATCGAGATGTCGTACGAGGGATCCCGCAGCGTCAGGAACACGACCCCGGCCCCCGGCCGCCGCGACAACTGCGTGATCTGCCCCTCGACCCAGACGGCCCCCAACCGGTCGATCCACCCCCCGATGAGCCGCGAGACCTCGCCGACGGGCAGCGGCGCTTCCGCAGACGTGTTCAGACCCATGCGCCGAGCGTAACGGGCGCCTCGGACAGAGGGGGTGCGCGGTGGCGGGCGCGTGCCCGAAGACGCGCCGGGCCCGGACTCGTCCCGCCCGCCCCGTACGCCTACCGCACCGCGCGCCGCGTGCCCTGCACCGCCAGGACGATCAGGCCGATGCCCAGCCAGACGACGCCCACCACCTGGGCCGAGGCGGCCGCCTCGACGATCACCGCGATCAGGATGGCCGCGCCGACGGCGGGGGCCACCAGGTGGGGCAGCCAGCGCGGCGGGCCCGCCATACGGCGAACGGCGAACCAGCCCACCACGCTCGCGTGCAGCAGGACGAAGGCCGTCAGGGCGCCGATGTCGACGACCGACACCAGGTGGTCGAGCCCGTCGTCACGGCGGGCCGCCCACACCGCGGCGACCATCGTCACCGCCGCCGACACCAGCAGCGCCACCCTCGGCACGCCCGAGTCCGTACGGGCCAGGACGTGCGGCAGACGGCGCTCGCGGCCCATCGCGAAGAGCAGGCGCCCGCCCGCCGCCTGCCCGGCCAGGGCCGCGAAGGCCGCGCCGATCGCCTTCGAGACGGCCACCAGATCGTGCAGCCAGTCGCCCACGCCCGCGTCCACCGCGTCGTAGAACGCCGAGCCCTGCGCCGCCGGATCCGCCGCCAGCTCCGCCGACGACACCGGCTCCAGCAGCGCCACCAGCCAGGTCTGCGCCACGAACAGCACGCCCGCGAGCGCCAGGCAGAACAGGACCGCCCGCGCCACCTTGGCCGAGCCGCCCGTCACCTCCTCGGCGAAGGACGCGATCGCGTCGAAGCCCAGGTACGACAGGACCGCCACCGACACCGCGCCGATCACCGCCGCGGCCGAGAACCCGGCGTCCCCCGTCAGCGGCGACCACCAGTCGCGCCGCGCCCCGTCCCGTACGAGCACCACGATCGCGGACACGACGAAGACCAGCAGCACCGCGATCTCCATCGCCAGCACCGCGAAGCCGACCCGGGCCGCGGCCCGCACGCCCCACAGGTTGAGCAGCGTCGTGAGGACGACCGCGAGGCCCGTCCACACCCACCGGTCCACCCCCGGGACCAGCGCCTCCATGGCGATGCCGGCGAAGAGGTACGCCACCGCCGGGATGAGCAGGTAGTCGAGCATGGCCATCCAGCCGGCCACGAAGCCCGGGCCCTCGCCCAGCGCCGTCCGCGCGTACGTGAAGACGGACCCGGCCCGCGGCGCGACCCGCACCATCTGCGCGTAACTGAAGGCGGTGAACGCCATGGCGACGGTCGCCACCAGGTACACGAGCGCGACGGCGCCGTGCGACTTGGCGTCGAGGGTGCCGAAGACACCGACCGGTGCCATGGGCGCGATGAAGAGGAGTCCGTACACGACAAGATCGCGGAATCCAAGATTCCGGCGAAGGGTCTCGTGCTCCCCGACCTGGGCTTCCTGTGCCATGGCGCCAGTTTCGGCCACGTCGGGGATCAAACCGCTGACCGACGCGGCCTTACGATGGGGCCCATGACTGCAACGCCCGCGCCGACGCCCGCGACGAACCGCCCGAAGCGTGTCCTGCTCGCCGCTCCCCGCGGATACTGCGCGGGCGTGGACCGCGCCGTGATCGCGGTGGAGAAGGCCCTGGAGCAGTACGGGGCCCCGATCTACGTCCGGCACGAGATCGTGCACAACAAGTACGTCGTGCAGACCCTGGAGCGGAAGGGCGCGATCTTCGTCGACCAGGCGACCGAGGTGCCGCCCGGCAACATCGTGATGTTCTCCGCCCACGGCGTCGCCCCGACCGTCCACGAGGAGGCCCGCCAGGGCCGCCTGAAGACGATCGACGCGACCTGCCCGCTGGTCACCAAGGTCCACAAGGAGGCCGTGCGGTTCGCCAAGGAGGACTTCGACATCCTCCTCATCGGCCACGAGGGCCACGAGGAGGTCATCGGCACCTCCGGCGAGGCCCCCGACCACATCCAGCTCGTCGACGGCCCCGAGGACGTCGCCAAGGTCGAGGTCCGCGACCCGTCCCGGGTCGTCTGGCTCTCCCAGACCACGCTCTCGGTCGACGAGACCATGGAGACGGTGGACGCGCTGAAGGAGAAGTTCCCGCAGCTGATCTCCCCGCCGTCCGACGACATCTGCTACGCCACCCAGAACCGCCAGCTGGCCATCAAGGAGCTCGCCGGCCAGGCCGAGCTGGTCATCGTCGTCGGCTCCAAGAACTCCTCGAACTCGCAGCGCATGGTCGACGTCGCCAAGCAGGCCGGCGCCCCCGCCGCGTACCTGGTCGACTTCGCCAGCGAGATCGACGAAGCCTGGCTCGAGGGCGTCACCAGCGTCGGCCTGTCCTCCGGCGCATCCGTCCCGGACGTGCTGGTCCAGGAGGTCCTGGAGTGGCTGTCCGAGCGCGGCTACGCCGACGTCGAGCTGGTCAAGACCGCCGACGAGTCGCTCACCTTCTCGCTGCCCAAGGAGCTCCGCAACAGGGACCTGCGGGCGGAGGCCGCCGCCCTGGTGGAAAGCGAGTAACGCCGGCGCCCGGCCCGTACGGTGGGTCCATGAACGTCTTCGGAGTGGACATCGGCGGATCGGGCATCAAGGGCGCCCCCGTGGACCTCGACCGCGGCGACCTGGCCGAGCCCCGCCACAAGGTACTCACCCCGCAGCCCGCGACACCCGACGGTGTCGTGGGCTGCGTCGTCGAGGTCGTACGGAACTTCGACTGGTCAGGACCGGTCGGCGTCACCTTCCCCGGGGTCGTGACCGGCTCCACGATCCGTACCGCCGCCAACGTGGACAAGGGCTGGATCGGGGTCGACGCGGGCAGGCTGATCAGCGAGCGGCTGGACGGACTCCCGGTGACCGTGCTCAACGACGCCGACGCGGCCGGCATCGCCGAGATGTCCTTCGGCGCGGGCCGGGGCCGCACGGGCACCGTCGTCGTGCTGACGCTCGGCACCGGCATCGGCTCGGCCGTCTTCACCGGCGGCCGGCTGCTGCCCAACACCGAGCTGGGACACCTGGAGCTCAAGGGCCACGACGCGGAGAAGCGCGCCTCGGCGAAGGCGCGCGAGGACGAGGACCTGACCTGGGAGCACTGGGCGACCCGGCGCCTGCGGAAGTACCTGGCGCACGTGGAGATGCTGTTCTCGCCGGAGCTCTTCATCATCGGCGGCGGCGTCAGCCGCAAGGCGGACCGGTTCCTGCCCCTGATCGAGGGCATCGAGGCCGAGATCGTCCCGGCGGAGCTCCAGAACAACGCGGGGATCGTGGGCGCGGCGATGGCGGCGCGCCCGGAGGCGCGGTAGGAGCGGAGGCTTCCGCTACGGCGCCGGTGCGGCGCCCGGGCCGCGGGGAGCCCCCACGGAGGCCCGCGGGAGGCTTGGGCGCGCGCACCGGTCCGGGGTGCCCGGCTCGGGCGGGGCGCCCGGCTCGGGCGGGCGCGGTCTGAGGGGCGCGGTGCGGTGCGGTGCCCGGTGGCCGCGTGCCCTCCGCGTGCGCGCCGCCTGGGCACTCGGGCGTGGTTCCGGGGGGCCCGCCGGCCCTGGGGCCCGTGCCCTCCGCGTCCGCGCCGCCTGGGCACCCGGGCCCGGCGCTGGGGCGCGCCGGCTGGTGCCCGCACCCTCCGCGTCCGCGACGCCTGGGCGCGTACGTCGCGCCCGGTCCTCTTCCGCCCCGGCCCGTCGACCGCTAGCCGCGCTCCGGGGCCGGGCGGCGTACCGGGCGTACGGGAGAGCCCGCCGCGGCGGCGCGCTGACGGCGGCCCATGTCCCGCACCTTCCGTACGCTCGCGATCACCCCGGCCACGAGCGTGCCGCCGTACAGCCACCCGGCGTGTACGGCGAGCGCCGTGACCAGGGCCATCGCCTGGCCGCCGACCCCGCTCGTACCGCCCGAGATCGGCACGACGCCGACCGCGAAGGCGATCGGCACGCTGATCGGCGCGGTCACCAGGTCGGCGGTCCTGACCCAGAGCGCCGTCAGGGCGCTGACCGGCAGGAACAGCAGGCCGAAGACGAGCGGGGAGCCGTCGAACAGCAGCCAGTCGAGGAAGCCGATCACCAGCATCGCGGCCGAGGCGAACAGACCGGCGCCGAGACCGGTGAGCCGGGGGTTGGGCAGCCTGCGCAGCGCCACCACCACCGGCGGCGCGGGCCGCTCGAGCCGCGGACGGCCGGGGCCCTGCCGCGCGGCGACGCGATAGACCGCCGCACCCTCGACCAGCGCGCCGGGCGGCGTCAGAGGGGCCTTCGGCCGTCCCCCGGCGGGGCGGCGGGGCTGCGGCTTGCGTGTCCTGTGCTGCTCCACCCCACCAACGTAGGTCGGAAGGGGCCGGGAACCGGGTGCGGGACACGCCCTTTGGGTGACCTTGGCGCGAAGAGCGCCGTCTTGGGGCGGTCCGGTGCGCCCGTAAACTGGGGGGACACCGCATCCACTCCTTATAGGGAAGTCGCCACCGTGTCGCTCACGATCGGAATCGTCGGCCTGCCGAATGTCGGCAAGTCGACCCTGTTCAACGCCCTGACCAAGAACGACGTGCTGGCGGCCAACTACCCGTTCGCCACGATCGAGCCCAACGTCGGCGTCGTCGGCGTGCCGGACGCCCGTCTGGAGAAGCTCGCCGAGATCTTCGGCTCGCAGCGGATCCTCCCGGCGACGGTCGACTTCGTCGACATCGCCGGCATCGTGCGCGGCGCGAGCGAGGGCGAGGGCCTGGGCAACAAGTTCCTGGCGAACATCCGGGAGTCGGACGCGATCTGCCAGGTCATCCGTGCCTTCAAGGACGAGAACGTCGTCCACGTCGACGGCAAGGTCTCGCCCAAGGACGACATCGAGACGATCAACACCGAGCTGATCCTCGCGGACCTCCAGACCATCGAGAAGGTCCTCCCGCGCCTCCAGAAGGAGTCCCGGATCAAGAAGGACGTGGCTCCGAAGGTCGCGGCGGTGGAGGCGGCCAAGGAGATCCTGGAGAAGGGCGACACCCTCTTCTCGCAGGGCATCGTCCAGGGCTCGGAGAAGGCGGAGCTGCTGCACGACCTCCACCTGCTGACCACGAAGCCGTTCCTCTACGTGTTCAACGTCGACGAGGACGAGCTGACCGACGAGACCTTCAAGGACGAGCAGCGCGCCCTCGTCGCCCCGGCCGAGGCGATCTTCCTCAACGCCAAGCTGGAGGCGGACCTCGCGGAGCTCGACGAGGAGGACGCCATGGAGCTCCTCCAGTCGGTCGGCGCGGAGGAGCCCGGCCTCGCGACCCTGGCCCGCGTGGGCTTCGACACCCTCGGCCTCCAGACCTACCTGACGGCCGGCCCCAAGGAGTCCCGCGCCTGGACCATCAAGAAGGGCGCGACGGCCCCCGAGGCGGCCGGTGTGATCCACACCGACTTCCAGAAGGGCTTCATCAAGGCCGAGGTCATCTCCTTCCACGACCTCGTCGAGACGGGCTCGGTCGCCGAGGCCCGCGCGGCCGGCAAGGCCCGCATGGAGGGCAAGGAGTACGTCATGCAGGACGGCGACGTGGTGGAGTTCCGCTTCAACGTGTAGTGGGTGACATACCACCACGTCGCTGATCTGGCAAACGTGCAGGTCAGAGAGGGTCCGACTCTTCGGAGTCGGGCCCTTTGTTTTTCCCGTGCTGGGATGGTGCTGGGATAGCTGACCCCTCGTCACCTGTCATCACCCCTGCTCATCCCTACCGTGCTGGGATCGTGCTGGGATGGGATGGGGGTGCCCGTGCTGGGATTTGCGTGAGCGGGGCGCTGACCGAGCTGTGAAGGTAGTGCAGACGTGGCGCTTTTCCTACTCGTTTGACACAATCGGGGGTATGGCTGAGGCGACGTACAGCATTGGGGAAGGGCCAGCGACGCGGGTGAGCTTGTCGCTGCCGGAGGGGACCGCGGAGGCGATCCGGGCTCGCGTGGGCAAGCGGCAGTTCTCCGCGTTCATCGCCGAGGCGGTCGAGCGTGAGCTGCGCGGGCAGGTCCTGGACGAGTACCTGGCGGACTACGAGAGCCGTAAGGGGCCGGTCTCCGAGCCGGCTCGTCAGCGGGCGCGGCAGGTCTTCGACGAGGTGTTCGCCGAGGAGGCCGAGTGGCCCGCCGCAGGCTGAGTCACGAGGGGACGCTCGTCCTCGACAGCGAGGGACTCTCGAAGCTGCTCGCTGACGAAGAACAGGTGGTGGCTCTGATTGCTGAGGCGCGCTCGCGTGGCATGGAGGTCGTGATCAGTGCGCTCACCATCATCGAGGCCGTCCACGCCCGTACGAACAAGTCACGCCTGAACTGGGTGCTTTCCGGGCTGCGGGTCGTCCCGGTCGGTGACGAGGAGGCGAGGGCTGCCTCGAAGTTGCTGATGAATGCCGGATTGCACGGACACAAGTACGCGATCGATGCGGCCGTCGCCGAGGCCGCGCTGCGACAGCACCGCCCCGTGGCCATGCTGACTTCCGATATTGACGACATGGCCAAGCTGTGCGGCGAGCGGGTCCGGCTCGTGGCGGTGTGATTTCCCTTGGTCCGGCTCAGTAGGAGCGGGGTCCGTAGGGGCTCCAGTGACCGAGGAAGGGCTTGAGGTCGTCGCCGCTGGGTTTCGGCGGCGTGGGCAGTTTCGGCGCTGAGGCCGCTGCGGGCCGCCCGCAACCTCGGCTTTCGTCTCCGGGGCGTCCGTGTCCCAGTGAGCCAGCTCATTCCGGTACTCCTTGACGGCGGTGATGCGGCGCATGAGCGGGAGCGTCGGCCGCTCGCAGGTGGGGGTGCGCTCAAAAGGAGGCGGATTCGGCCAGGCTCCGGGAACGGTGCACTTGGTGAGGCGGGCCTAGGCGGCTATGCAGCCTCGTCGAACATTGAGGACTGGGCCGACTCGCTTTCGATGCCGATGACTTCGACGGTCACGCCGCGAGCGGCGAGGGCCTTCGCGGTCTGGGCCAGGGTGATGGCGGAGAACGGGAAGAGGGAGTCCGGCGTGAGCTTGGCTCCGTCCTTCAGAAGGATCGCGAAGACGACGCGGCGCGGGGTGAAGTCCTCGGGGATGCTGCGGGCCGGATCGCTGTTGACGTGTACGGACCGGGCGAACTCCGCGCGTACGGCCGCGTTCTCGAAGAGGAGCTCAACGGAGACGCGCGCCTGGCTGAACAGGTGACTCAGCGAGCTTGAGGAGTGCGCGGGCTTCACGAGGACAAGAGTGTCGTCCTCGGTGAACAGGTCGCAGATCTCGACGGAGTTGCTTGCCCGAAAAGGGTTGTGGACATTCTTCTTGTCCAGGCAGACCCAGCCGCGACGGGCCTGGGCAGCCAGCTTGTTGTAGTCGCCTTCGTCTACGGGACGCATCACGCGCGTACCCTTCTTGTTGAGCTTCTCGACGAGCGGCCAGCGGGGGAGATCGACGGAGGGCGTGTCGGGGAACAAGGGAGCCACGGTCTCGTTGACGTTGCGCAGGTAGCCCGCCCCGAGCTCGTACCACTCACCGTCGAGCAGACAGAACGTGCGGGAGCCGAGGGAGAAAGTGGCCTCGATCCACTTCATGGCGGTTTCCTTGGACAGGGCTTCCAGGGAGGCGGTGCGCGGGGCGAGCGCGGTCCGTGCGGAGAGCGTGTCACGAAACAGTTCGACGGTGCCCTGCCGGAGCGCCGTGACGCGGGCGCCTGCCTTGATCACACGGGCCCGCTCCAGGACGTAGTCGAGACTGAACTCGTCCCGGAGGTGGGGCGGGCAGGACCCGATCTTGATGGTGCAGGCGGTGGACCGGGGCAGGTCGGTGCTCTGGGAGAAGGGGACGGCGGTCATGATCCGGCCGTCTGCGGGACGGCCGAGCGTGGTGTCCAGTTCCGCGTCGAGCGCGTCGATGAGGGAAGGGTCCTTGACCGCGGTGATGTGCTCGACGAAGGCCAGGTCGGGGTGGGGAACGACGTGCTCGCAGATCGCGGCGATGGCGCGGATGTCCTTGATCAGTGTGGCGGGGGTGGTGCCGAGTTTGATACGGAGACCGATGCCGCCCTCTGCGGTCATGGCCCCGTTCCTGGTGCCGCTCCCTGCGGTGAGGTCGACTTCGTCGAGGTAGCCGCCGAGGTGGCGGATGATCCGCCCGTGGTCCCGGAGTCCGAGTGCCGGTACGGAGGCGCCGGCAGAGATCAGGGAACTGTCGATGCGCGCCTGGCCGAGGACGCTGGCAGTGAAGTCCCGCACCTGACGCGGGTTGATGGCGCGGATACCGAAGGACAGACCGAAGTGCGCGTCCTTGAGCTGGGCGGGGAGAAGCCGGTAGCCCTGGTCGAAGCCGATCGCGTACACCACGTCGTCGACGGCGAGCACGAGCAGTGCGCCGGTGCGCTGCTCGCTCTGCAGCAGGTCCGATTCGCCGGCGAGCCGGAGGATGTCCTTGCCCCAGGCGGCTTCCTCCTTCGCTACGGCGAAGGACACCGCGAGGGCGGGAACTCCCATGTGATCGCTGACGTCGCGCACGACCGCGTCCAGGGTGTCGAGGGCGTCGACGTCGAGGGCTTCGAGCATCGACTCAGGGGTCGCCTTGACGTGGGTCAGGCGGTACAGGGTGCGCTTCGACGCGGTGCTGGACACAGAGGTCTCCTGGGGCGAGGTTGCGGTGCGGTTCGGTAACACGAGCGGCCTTACGGGACGGGTGGTGTCGAGGCGGACAGGGGTGAGCGCCCGGCAAGGGAGCAGAGGTGCGGCGATGAGGACGCCGATGCGGTCGGACTCGTATGGGGCTGGCGTCCCGGCGGGTGGTGCCGGGGTGATGGTGACGACGGTGCCAGAAGATTGGAGGTTAAATTGTTCGAGAACCTGATAACCCTGGTTATCAACCGCTGGCGAAGTTGAGAGCTCGACCGGCTGTAGCGTGTGAGGTGCCCTGGGAGAAACGTTCTCGACCGAGAGCACGAGGCAGTCGTCACGAAGGGAACGGAACCGCATGGCTGGCGCACGGGAAGCGACCGATCCCATCCTGCCCGAGGAGATCTCCTGGCGGATCAGTTACGCCGAAATCGGGACCTTGGCCCAGGTCCAACGTCCCGTCGTCACCACCTGGGCCCGCCGACACGCGGATTTCCCCGAGCCCATTGCGTACGAGGGAGCCAGCCCGCTCTTCGACGGCCGTGAAGTCGCCGAATGGCTTCTGTCCACCGGCCGCGGCAATGCCGACGCCGGCCAGATCCGGGCGGAGCTGGTGCTCCACACCTTGTCCGCCTGGCGGCGCGCGATGCCCGCTCGCGCGCTGGTCGACACGGTGACGGCGCTGCTCTGCCTGCGCCAGCTCCTCGACGAACCGCTCGCCGACCTGCCCTGGCAGGCGATCCTGGAGCGTGCCGCCGAGACCGACTTCGACGACACCTTCCTCCAAAGAGAGCTGCGCGACCTGCCGGACGCCGACCGTCAGGGCCCCCTGCTCGCCGTACTCGCCGACCAGCTCACCGAGGCCGCCTACACCCCGGCCGAAGCGCTCGAACGGGTCATGGACGCGCGCCGCCGCCTGGGCTGCGACGACCTCGCCGCCGATGAACCGATTCCGCTGGTGAGCCGCACGATGGCCCACCTGACCGGCCTCGCGCGACTGAACGAGCGCGAGGAAGGAACAACGGCCGCCGTCCTGCATCCCCGGAGCGGCGATCTCTTGGTCGCCCTGCACGAATCCGTGTCCGACGCCGAGGACTCACCTTTCTTCCTCTCCGCGGACCCGATGCCGGACCTGGCCCGGCTCGCCCGCCGCCGCCTCATGGCACAGGGCGTCCAGGAATTCGAGATGGACCTTGCCGACGGCGAGGAACTAGCCACGGAAGACTGGGGAAACCCGCACGTCATCGCCTGCTGCCTGCCCTATGAGGCGGCCGAGACCCGCAGCCCGCTCGCCGTCCTGCAAAGCCTGCAGGACCTCACCGACCTCCTTGCCGAGGACCGCACTGCCGTCGTCCTGGGACCCGCCGACGCGCTCGTCCGGCCTCTGCCCGTCCGCGGGGAAGCGGACCGTCTGCGCCGGGGCTTCCTGGAACAGCACCTCCTCAAGGCCGCGATCAGCCTCCCCGAAGGCGTACTCCCCTTCCGCCCGGCCCACCGCACCGCGATCTGGATCCTGCACCGCACCCCCGAAGACAAGCGCACCGGCCAGATCTTCCTCGCCGACCTCTCCTCACGCCCCCTCACCCCGCAAACCCTGGACGCGCTGGCCGAGGACATCGACATCTTCCGCGACGCCGGCTGGCGGGCGGACAGCCGCCACGAACCGCGCAACGCCGCCGTCGTCCGGGCCACCGCGCTGACCGGCGCACCCGGTGCCGCGTTCACCCCACAGCACCGCCCGCACGCCGACCGCTACACCCGCACCGTCGTCGAACGCCCGGCCCGCATCTCCGAGACCGAACTCCGCCTCCAGCAGCTGATCGACGCCACCCGCAGCGCCCTCGACCACGCGCCCACGATCCGCGCCAACGCCGTCTTGCGCCCCGACGACCAGCCGGCCCGCCGCACCACCGTGGCCCGCCTGCTCAAGGACCGCCGCCTGCGCCGACTGCCCGGCCACCGCATCGCCGCCGAACACCTCCTCACCGGCGGCGCGGGCCACTACACGGTCCTCACCCCGGCCGAGATCACCGGCAGCGCGCCGGTCGGCAGCCACCGCATCGACCGCGCCGTACTCCACACCACCTACGAGCACGCCTACTTCACCGAACCCGGCGACATCGTCGTCACCGCCACCCCGAGCTTCGGCGCGTACGTCGACGACGAGGGCCTGTCGGTGGTCGCCTTCCCCGCCCGCGTCCTGCGCGCACGGTCCGACGCCGAGCATCCCGTACGGCCCCGCGTCCTGGCAGCGCTCCTGCGCTCGGCGGCGACCGAACACCGGCGGGTGAGCGGCGCGGTCCGCTCCGCCCGCCGCATAGAGGACCTCCTCATCCCCGACCTCCCCGGCGACGAGGCCGAACGTTACGACGCTCTACTGGCCGACATTGCCCGCCGCACGGCCCTGCTGCGCCAGCACGCGGCGGCCCTCGACGACCTGACCTCCCTGACCGCCGCCGGCCTCGTCGACGGCACGCTGACCCTCACTGAACCCCCTCTCGTCCGACCCTCGTCCGACTCGTGAAGGAGACCCGAGCGCCCATGCCTCCCCGGAAGAAGAAGCCCGCCGACCAGGCGGAGCTGTTCACCGCCTCCACGCCCAAGGAGATCCAGGCCATCCTCTGGAAGGCCGCCGACAAGCTGCGCGGCTCCATGGACGCCAACCAGTACAAGGAGTTCGTCCTCGGCCTGATCTTCCTCAAGTACGTCTCCGATGCCTTCGAAGAGCGCCGCGAACAGCTCGCCAAGGAACTGGCGGAGGAAGGCATCGCCGAAGACCGGCTGGAGGAGTTCCTGGAGGACCAGGACGAGTACACCGGGCACCACGTCTTCTGGGTCCCTGAGAGCGCCCGCTGGTCGTCGATCTCCGCCAACGCCAAGAGCGGCACCGTCGGCGAGGTCCTCGACCAGGCGATGGACGCCATCATGAAGGCCAACCCGTCGCTGACCGGCGTCCTCCCTAAGATCTTCAACAAGGACAACGTCGACAAGAAGCGCCTGGCCGAACTCGTCGACCTCATCACCGACGCCCGTTTCGGTGGCAGCGACGACAAGCCCGCCCAGGACGTCCTCGGCGAGGTCTACGAGTACTTCCTCGGCAACTTCGCCCGCGCGGAAGGCAAGCGGGGCGGCGAGTTCTACACCCCGAGCAGCGTCGTCCGCCTTCTTGTGGAGGTCCTGGAACCGTACGAGGGCCGCGTGTACGACCCGGCCTGCGGCTCAGGCGGCATGTTCGTCCAGGCCGCCAAGTTCATCGAGGCCCACCGCGGCCGCAGCCACAAGGCAGACATCTCCGTCTTCGGCCAGGAACTCAACGAACGCACCTGGCGCCTTGCCAAGATGAACCTCGCCATCCACGGCATCGACGGCAACCTCGCCGCCCGCTGGGGCGACACCTTCGCCGACGACAAACACCCGGACCTCAAGGCCGACTACGTCATGGCCAACCCGCCCTTCAACATCAAGGACTGGGCGCGCAACGAGTCGGACCCGCGATGGAAGTACGGCGTCCCGCCGAGGGGTAACGCCAACTACGCCTGGCTCCAGCACATGATCAGCAAGCTGGGGGAGCGGGGAACGGCCGGCGTCGTCCTTGCCAACGGCTCGATGAGCAGCCAGCAGAGCGGCGAGGGCGAGATCCGGCAAGCGCTGGTGGACGGCGACATGGTGGCGTGCATGGTCGCGCTGCCGGCGCAGCTGTTCCGGACGACGGCGATTCCGGCGTGTCTCTGGTTCCTGGCGAAGGACAAGTCGCCGGGGGGTGTGAAGGGGCAGAAGGCCGCGGCTGCGGATCGCCGGGGCGAGATCCTGTTCATCGACGCCCGGGACATGGGCGAGATGGTCGACCGCACCGAGCGTGTCCTGACGGACGCCGACCTCGCGAAGATCGCGGGGACCTACCACGCGTGGCGCGGGACGACGAGCGCGAAGGACGCGGGAGAGACGTACGCGGATGTGCCGGGGTTCTGCGCTAGCGCGGACCTGAAGACGGTCCAGGAGCACGGGTACGTGCTGACACCGGGGCGGTACGTCGGAGCGGTCGAGGCGGAGGAAGAGGACGCTGAAGCGGTCGCGGAGAAGATCTCGCGGCTGACGACGGAGCTGTACGAGCTGTTCGACAAGTCGGATCAGCTGGCGAAGACGGTGCGTGAGCAGCTGGGGAAGATTGATGACTGAAATGATGGAAGTTTCCGCCCCAAGCCTTTCCCTGGGGGCGGCAGTCCTTCCTGGCGAGTGGAACTGGAGCCCTCTGGGTGAGGTGACTTTGGGCATTTATGACTGCCCGCACTCAACTCCGAAGCTGACTGATGACGGCCCGTACGTGGTGAGGACGCAGGACATCATTTCTGGCACTTTCCGAAAGGCTGGGGCGGCCAGGGTAAGTCGCGAGACGTACCTTGAGCGAATCAAGCGTGCCGTGCCCACGCAAGGTGATCTTCTTTATAGCCGCGAAGGTACATACTTTGGTATCGCTGCGGAGGTGCCGGAAGACGAAGAAGTCTGCCTCGGGCAGAGGATGGTGCTGATCCGTCCGGATGCATCCGTCGTCAACTATCGATATCTGCGGTACTGGCTCAATTCTCCGTTTATGGCATCGCATGTGCATGGAAGCAAGGACGGGTCAGTAGCTGCGAGGCTCAATGTCTCCACGATTCGTAAGCTCCCCACTCTGCTCCCGCGACTCGTGGAGCAGGCGGCTATCGCTGAAACGCTCGGGGCGCTGGACGAAAAGATCGCCGTCAATGAGCGCATCGCGGTCACGGCGGACGAACTGGCCTTGGCTCTGGCTCTCGATGAGCGATGGGAAAAACGGATTCGGCTGGGCGAGATCGCCGACCTCAGTAAGGTTCAGCAGGTCCCTCAGGAGATGTCCGACGATCTCGTCGATCACTACAGCCTGCCGGCCTTCGATTCCGGGAAGGCTCCTGATCGTTGTTCTCCGCTCTCGATTAAGAGCGGGAAGTTTGTGATCGATTCCCCTGCGGTCCTTCTGTCCAAGCTGAACCCTGAGATTCCAAGGGCTTGGGATGTGGTGCCAGATGGGTCGGTTCCCTCTCTGGCGTCAACGGAGTTCCTGGTTCTTGTGCCTGGACTTGGCATCTCCACGCATGAACTCTGGTCGGTAGTGGCGCAGCGGAAGTTCCTTGAGGAGCTGGCGGCGAAGGTCACCGGAACGTCCAAGAGTCACCAGCGTGTGCGTCCAGCAGAGGTAATGGAGACGGAGGTGGTCGACCCCCGGCAGTTCGGCGAGGTCGGCGGCCAGATTCGTTCCCTGGCCCAGTCGATTCTCGCGGCTCGCCGTGAGTCGAAGACCCTCGCCACCCTCCGCGACACCCTCCTCCCCCAACTCATGTCCGGCCGCCTCCGCGTCAAGGACGCCGAGAAGATTGTCGAGGACCACGTATGACTACGAACGGGAACGACAACAGCAGCAGCGACACCCCCGACACCCCTACCCCCGATAACTTCCGCCCCCTCGAAATCGACTGGGAGTTCCTCGCCCTCGAAGAGCTCCTGGAACTCGACTGGCCGAAGGCCGAGGGCAATGAGCTCGCCCCTGGCTCCGGCCACCGCCGTTCCTGGGACGACCTGATCCTTTACTCCGATCTCCGCGAGGCCATCGAGAGGCTCAACCCCGCCCTCCCCCCGGAGGCCGTCCGTGAGGCCCTTGCGACCGCCGCGACCCCGGCCTCGCAGGACACGTACGAGGAGAACCGGACCGCGCACGGCTACCTGACCGACGGCATCCACTCCGTCACGTACACCGACGCGCTCGGCGCCGAGCACACGCCGACCGTCCGGATCGTCGACCTGGAGAACGCGGACGCGAACAAGTACCGCGCCGTCCGTCAGGTGACCGTGATCAACGGTGAGCGCAACCGCCGCTTCGACCTCGTCCTGTACGTCAACGGCCTCCCGCTCGCCGTCATCGAGCTCAAGCGGGCCGGTGACCCGAACGCCACCCTGGCCGCCGCGCACACCCAGATCCGGCACTACATCGAGGAGTTCCCGACCGCCTTCCGCTACAACGCGGTCGTGCTGCTCTCCGACGGGATCACCGCGAAGTACGGCACGCCCTTCACCCCGTACGAGCACTTCGCCCCGTGGAACACCGACGAGTTCGGCGCCCGCGTGGACACCGTGGACGCTGCCGCCGTCCACGCCGACGTCGACATCCCGACCGGCCAGGACCTCGCCCTGCACGGCCTGTTCACCCAGCCGCGCTTCCTCGCCCTGGTCCGGTCCTTCATCAACTTCGTGCCGGCCAAGCGCATGAAGCGGATCGCGAAGCCGCACCAGTACTTCGCGGTCACCCGCGCCGCCGACGCCGCGCGCCGCGCCGCCGCGACCGACGGCAAGGCCGGCGTGGTCTGGCATACCCAGGGCTCGGGCAAGTCCGAGGAGATGGTGCTGACCACCAACCTCGTCATGCGCGACCCCGCCCTGCACAACCCCACCGTGGTGGTCGTCACCGACCGCACCGACCTCGACGACCAGCTCTTCGACACGTTCAAGGAGAGCGAGGTCCTCCCGGAACAGCCCCACCAGTTCCTCAACCGCACCGCCCTCCGCGAAGAGCTCGCCGCCAAGCGCACCGGCGGCATCCTCTTCACCACCCTGCAGAAGTTCGGCCGTACCAAGCAGGAGAAGGAGTCTGGGACCGACCACCCGCTTCTCTCCGAGCGGCGGAACATCGTCGTCGTGGTCGACGAGGCCCACCGCAGTCACTACGACCACCTCGACGGCTACGCTCGCCACCTGCGCGACGCGCTCCCGCACGCCACGCTCCTCGCCTTCACCGGCACCCCGATCTCCGAGGCCGACCGCAACACCCGCGAAGTCTTCGGCGACTACATCGACACCTACGACCTCAAGCGGGCCGCCGACGACGGCGCGACCGTGAAGGTCTACCACGAGAGCCGTGTCGTCCAGCTCGTCCTCGACCACGACGTCGACCCCACCACCATCGACACCGAGGCTGACCGCATCACCGATGGTCTGGACGACACCGAGCGCGCCCGCGTCGAGCAGGCCGTCGCCACCATGAACGCGATGTACGGCGCCCCCGCCCGGATACGCGACCTGACCCAGGACCTGGTCGAACACTGGGAAGCACGCCGTGCGGCGATGCTGCCGTTCGTCGCGGACGCCGACGACGCACCCGGCGGCGCCCCCGGCAAGGCGATGCTCGTCTGCGCCACCCGCGAGATCTGCGTCCGCGTCTACGACGCCCTGAAGGAACTGCGTCCCGACTGGCACACGGACGACCCCACCACCGGCGCCATGAAGATCGTCTACTCCTCGGACTCCCGCAAGGACTCCGAGGAACTGCGCGCCCACGCCCTGCGCGACTCCCAGCGCAAGGCCGTCATCAACCGTGCCAAGGACCCCGAGGACGAACTCCAGCTCCTCATCGTCAACAACATGCTCCTGACCGGCTTCGACGCGCCGCCCATCCACACCATGTACCTGGACCGGCCGCTGCGCGGCGCCGGCCTGATGCAGGCCCTGGCCCGCATCAACCGCCGCTTCCGCAAGAAGGAAGACGGCCTGCTCGTCGGCTACGCCCCCCTCACCGAGAACCTCCAGAAGGCCATCGCCGAGTACTCCGCCGACGACCAGGCCGACCGGACCCTCGGCCAGGAGATCGACCGCGCCCTGGACGAACTCCGCAACGAGTACGACATCCTCGACCAGATGCTCCTCGGCTGGAACTGGCGCGAACGCCTCTCCCGCCCCGACGCGAAGGCCTTCGTCAAGGCGGCCTACACCACGGCCGAGTACCTTCGCAGCCCCGCCACCCCGGGCAACAACCCCGACCAGCTCGACGACCCGAACCAGACACTCAGCCGCCGCTTCCGCGAACACGGCTACCGCCTGGAACGCTTCTTCGCCCTGGCCGGGTCCTCCGCCGACATCGGCTCCCGGTTCACCGACCAGCCTTACTGGAAGCGCGACATCCAGTTCCTCGTCGAGGTCCGTACGTACATGGCGAAGCTCGACGCCATGGACCGCGAGGCCCAGGGCCTGCCCGTCGCCCGCGACGTCGCCCTCTACCTCTCCCAGCTCACCTCCGCCGTCGTGGAGACCGGCGGCGTCACCGACCTTTTCTCCGAGGCAGGACTGGACAAGGCCGACCTCACGCACCTCAACGACGCCCTCGTCGGCCGCCTGCAGAACAGCGAAACCCCACACCTGGCCGCCGAAGCCCTGCGCCGCCTCGTCGAGCGGAAGATGCGTGAGCAGACCCGGCACAACATCGTCCGCCAGACCGCTTTCTCAGAGCGCCTTCAGGACCTGATGACCCGCTACATGCGCCAGCAGCTCACCAGTGCCGAGATCATCGCCCAGTTGGTGGAACTGGCCAAGACGGTCGCGGAGGACGCCCGGCGAGGCGAGAAGTTCACCCCGCCGCTGGGCGACGACGAACTCGCCTTCTACGACGCGGTCGCCGACCTCGGCAGCGCCCGCGACCTCATGGGCGACGAGATCCTTTCCAGTATTGCCCGGGACCTCGTGGTCCAGGTCCGCAAGAACCTCAAGAAGGACTGGATCGCCCGCGAACCGGTCCGGGCCAGGCTCCGCGCCACCATCAGGCGCCTCCTGGCCCGCCACGGCTACCCGCCCGAGCAGTCCAAGGAAGCGATCGACCTGGTGATCCGCCAGATGGAACACTTCGCCGACAAGTGGTCCCAGGACGGCTCGGCCGCCGACGCATAGCCCTCGCTCATCTCGCTTCTGGCCCCGGCAAGCGTCTGTTTGCCGGGGCGGTCGTCTGCCCGACCGGATGTCCTTCGCGGGGTCGGCAGGGGCTGCGCCCGACCGCCTTACGAGAAAAGCAAATTCCCGTGCTGCGAGACGTGAGGTGCGTCAGGCCACTACTTTCAAGTCCGCGGAACGAACCGCAGAACTGCTAACTGCTGGTGGGACCGAGGGAGTTGTGGCATGTCGCAGCGAGCGCTGCTGTTGGTGGTGGTCGTCCTGGCGTCCGTGGTGGTGGGGCTCGTGGCCGGCATCCTCGAGTTCATGGGCGCGGGAGAGGTCGTCACGGCCATCCAGAACGGTGGTGCCGCCTGCGGTGCCACTGTTCTCATCGGGCTGGCGGTCGTCTCCTGGCTGAGGCCGTCGTGACCCAGGAGGAATGGGCGAACGAAGAGGGGCGGCTGAAGTACCGGCGAGTGCTGCGGGCCGTCGAGAAGCTACGCAGCGCCGCCGATGCCGCGACGACGTACCGGCTTGCCTTTCAAGTGGTCTACCTTCACTGCTGGTCCCGCCATGGATCACTGGCGGAGGTGGACCGGTTGTCGGGGCCGGGTTCGGAGTCAGCGGGGGCCAGGCTCGGCGCAGTGTGGCCGCGTACGCCCGTTGCTCGCGCCCACAGTCTTCCTGCGTATCGCGACGAAGGTGTGAGCCGTCCCTTCGAGCTCATCGACCCGGCCCTCCGTGAGCTGATCGCGGAGGTGCGGCATCTGGATCAGGACCCGAGGCTCCTTGACGTGCTCCTCGACACGTACTCGACACGCTATGCGCGTGGCGATGACTACTTCACGTCAAACGACCTGGCGTACCTCTTCGCGGGGCTGGCCGCTCCCCGAGGAGGCGAGATTGTTCGGGACCCGGTGTGCGGCAGCGGGCGACTGCTGCGCGCCGCCGCACACCGGGCTCGGGCACAGGGGGGTGAAGTGCGCTTGTCCGGTGCGGATATCAACCGGACGGCTCGTTATGCCGCAGCCGTCAACCTCGCCCTGCACGGATTCCATGCCGACCTCGGCAAGGAAGGAGCTGACACCCTCAGGGCGGGCACTTCACCGATCCCGGCCGACGTGATCGTCGCCAACCCTCCTGTGAACCAGCGGGACTGGGGGCACGGTGAACTGAAGGACGACTGGCGGTGGACCCTGGGGGTGCCACGTCCGGGTAACGCGAACTTCGCCTGGGTCCAGCACATCCTTGCCGATCTCGCGCCACAAGGACGGGCCGTCGTTCTGCTGTCTTCCGGCGCGGCGCACAGCAGCAACAGCACCGACGGACTGATCCGCCGTGGGCTGCTGGAGAACGGTCTGGTCGTGGGCGTCGTGGCCTTGCCGACGTGGCTCTTTCCGCACACCAGCGCGAGCACGGCGCTGTGGCTGCTGGCCAAAGGGGAGCGGCCGCACTCCGATCAGGTCTTGTTCGCGGATGCAGGGAAGCTGCCAACAGCGAAGGAGGGGCAGCGGCGCCACTTCGCAAAGGACTCGGTCGAACGCCTGCTGCAGATCTTCGGTGAATGGCAGGGACTTCGACGCCGTGAGGGCGAGGGGGACCCTGAATCCGTCCCATGGTGCCGTGCGGCGAGGTACGAGGAAATCGCTGAGGCGGGCTTCGATCTGACTCCCGCACGCTACGTACGGAACGGGGGCACCGCGCAGTTGCATTCAAGTGACGGAGACCGGAACCGGAAGGCCGAGCTGTATGAGTGCTTGGATCGTAGCGCTGCAGCCAGGAACCGAGTCCGTGATGCCCTGGAGAGCAGGCATGACTACAGAATCGGATGATGTCCCCACTCCGTGGCCCGTCGTTGAGTTGCGTGAGTTCCCTGGGGTCGAGTACGCCACCTACGGAATTGCGCGACAGCAGAAGGCATCCGGCGGAATCCCGATGATCCGCGCCACAGAGATCGTCGAGGGAGGTGTGCACGTCCAGGAGTTCACATTTGTGCCTCCCGATGTGGCCAGACGCCACCCACGCAGCACGTTGAGGTCTGGGGACCTCCTTGTCGTGCTCGTGGGGCGTGTGGGGGAGGCAGCAGTTGCAGGGGAGGAGCACGCAGGATGGAATGTCGCCAGGTCGCTCGCGGTCGTCCGCTGGACACCAGAGGGCCGCGCCCAACAATGGGATCTGTGGCTTCGATGGTGGCTGAAGACCCCGCAGAGCCAGAGTTATCTCACGCTGTCCTCGTCGAACGCCGAGCACATGACCTTGCCTCTGCAGGCACTCAACCGACTTCCCGTGCCAGTTCCTCCAGCGCCGGTGCGGGAGAGGCTGCTTTCGCTGATTTCGCTTGCTGAGCGCAAGAATGCGTTGAACACCCGGATTGTGTCTTGCGCGACGGAACTAGCGGATGCGCATTTCATGGAGGCGCTGCAGATGTGCGGGCAAGGTCCCGCTACCGAGCGTGCAGTGGGCGAAGTGTGTCAGGTTACGGCTGGTGCGGCACAGTCTCTGCCGGACAGTGAGCAGTCGGCTATGCCGTGGGTGTCTCCCCGCGAAGTACTGAACTGCAAGACAGTACATCTGGGTGCAGTGACTTCACGCACCGTGGCGCAAGCGGAGGCTGTATGCCCGTCCGGCAGCCTCTTGATCGCGCCCCGTCCCGGGGAGGTGCGGACCGTGCTCACTACTACCCCGGTAGTGCCAGGTCGGCGGACGCTCGCGATGTACACGGAGTCCGAGGTCGATCGGATGTGGTTGTTGCACTCACTGCGTTACCGGAGGCGGGAGTTGACGGCCGTTACGCAGGGTGAGCAGGCCCGCGCGATGAGGCGCAAGGACTTTTCCCGTTACAAGATCCCCTGGCCGACCGATGCGGTGAGGCGGGACTTCGCCAGGCGTGCTGCTGCCCTGCACGACCTCGCCTACGCCTCCGCCAGGGAGCGACACGTGATGGAGGAGCTGGTGGTGCACGAGCTGGAGAAGGGGGGCCTGGCGCGTCTCACCTCGGCCAGCTGAATGCCGAGCTGATCCACGTTGCCCCTCTTTGGAGCACGGAATCCAACGCTCTGAACGAACGGCGCAGTACCGCGCGCACCGTTTCTCCGCTGACGGTCCGAGAGAGCCCTGACCAGCCATGTTTGGGCGCCACCGGCAGGACTCGAACCTGCCGCCAAGCGCTTAGAAGGCGCCTGCTCCACCCGCTGAGCTACGCAGGCTGACCTGCGACAGCGCGGAAGCTTCTGACTATGCCCCGCCAAACCGGGGGTATACGGGATCTGTGGATGCTCGCGCCGGCCTCGAGGTCTGGACGTGCATTCTGGGCGGCGGCCAGGCGTCGGAGCTGGCCGCTGACGTCCGGGGAGACCGCGAGTGAGAGCGAGTGCTGTGCTGCTCTGCGAGGTTCGGCGCGGTGGCACGAGCCTGATGTGGCGCTCGTGGAAGTTCCGCAGACTTCAGGCGTGTGCGGGCGCTTCCGGGTAGCGTTGGCGATCTTCGGTGTTCTTGTACTTTGTCGCGCATCCCGTGCCGGGATGGTGCTGGGATGCGCCTGCATTTCCGCAGGTCACGGCCTTGTGGTGGAGTTCCGCTTCAACGTGTAGTCGCTTCGCACGGGACCCGACGGGAGCAGGCTTCGCTGTCACCGTGCTGGATGGGTGCTGGACTCTCCTGTGCCGGAGGTGATCGTCGGCGGGCGCGTCCGCACTCCGTGCCACCGCCTCTGGGCGGACGGACGGAAGGCGAGCGCTCCGTCGGTCAGTTCCGTGGGGCGGGGTGCCTCGGGCGGGTGGTCCGGATCCTTCGGGGACCAGCCTTCCGCGCGGGGCGGGCGCATCCCGTCGGGCAGCGGCGGTCACGAGGCGACATCAGCGACTGCGGCTGCCCGGGGAAGGCGGCAGCCGGGCGTTAGCCGTACGCAAGCGGGACGGCAAGGGCGGGCGGGAAGGTGTACCTGGCACCGAATGCGGGGCCGTCCGACCTTGAACCGGGGGAGAACCACCATGCGTACCCACCACCGCAAGCACACCGTCCTGGCCGTCGCGGCCGCCGCCGTCCTGTCGCTGGGGCTGACCGCCTGTGGCGGTGACGAGGGCGGTAGCCGCGACGAGGGGGCCGCGGTCACTCAGGTCACGCCCGAGGGCGGACAGAAGAGCGGGGCCACCGCCGCTGCGACCACCGCCGGTGCGACCACCGGCGCGGCCACGACCGGCGGCTCGGCCGCCGGTGGTTCGACGGCGGGCGGCTCGACCGGCGGCAAGGCCGCCGTCGCGGTCTCGGCCGGGTCGACGTCCTCGTCCTCGTCCTCCGCCAGGACCTCGTCCTGCACCTACAAGGACGTGAAGGTCACCGCGGCCAAGGTGGACGAGACGCCCACCGAGCACATCGTCCTCACCGCGACCAACACCTCCGGCCGCGCCTGCCGCCTCGACGGATACCCGCTGATCGCCTTCGGCGAGATCCAGACCGCCAAGGACATCCCCGCCGTCGCCAAGAGCAAGCCGGCCGCCCCCGTCGTCCTGCAGCCGGGAGCCCCCGCGTACGCCAATGTGCGCATCGTTCTCGGCGGTGTCCACGAGGACAACAAGGTCGTCACCTCCTTCAACGTGAACCTCTTCGCCGGCGGCGCCCCCGCCGAGGGCAGCATCGTCGTCAAGGCCCCGGCCGGCGGCCTGGCCGTCAACGAGTCGGTCGCCAAGACCGGTTACTGGACGCCGGAACTCCGCAACGGCGCCGACGAGTTCTGAACCGCCCGGGCGGCCTTCGCGTCCCCCACCCCATGAAGGACGGAATCGGATTTCTCGCCGTGCTCGGCGGGTTCACCACCGCACTCGTGGTGTGGGGGATCGGCGCCACTCCCGCTCTGACCGGTGGGTTCGAGGGCGAGGGGCGGGACTTCAGCCTGGTGTGGATCGAGCTGCCGCTGATGCTGCTCGGCATCCCCGCCCTCGCCCTCGGCGCCTGGGCCCTGCTCCGCCGGCGCTCCTCGGCGCTGCTCGCCCTCGCCGTCGTCGTGACGCTCGTCATGGCGGGGTGGGCGAGCGAGGCGTGGCTGCGGACGCGGGTGCCGGATGTCCGGTACGAGGAGGGAGCGGCCGGCCGGGCCGCCTGAAGCCCGGGGGTCGGGGCGACCATGCCCCGGCGGCCTGCGCCCGGTGCCTACCCCGCCGACCGATCCGTCGCGGCCCCCAGGCCCGTTTTCGCCCCCGCCCCGCACAGCGGCAGGACCGTCGTGCCGGGGCGCGGCGGCGTCGCCCGTACGGCCGCCCAGCAGGCGGCCGCCGTCGGCTCCACGTACAGGCCGCGCCGCGCCAGGTCCAGCTGGGCGGCGCGGATGTCGTCCTCCGGCACGGTGAGGAAGGTGCCGCCGCAGGCTCGTACGGCCCGCAGGATCTGCGCCGCGCGCGGCGGGTTCGGGATCGCGATGCCCTCGGCGAGGGTGGGGCGGGCGGCGGCCGGAGCCGGAGCCGGGGCAGAGGCGGGGGCCGGGGCCGGGCCCGGCAGGTCGTCCCTGCCGGCGTGGAAGGCGGCGGCCAGCGGGGAGACGGCCTCGGCCTGGACGGCGACGAGGGCGGGGCGGTGGTCGACGAGCCCGTGGCCGTGCAGCTCCGCCACGGCGAGGGCCGCGCCGAGCAGCAGCGTTCCGTTGCCGACCGGCAGCACGAGGGTGTCGGGCAGCCGGCCGCCGAGGTCCTCCCACAGCTCGTAGACGTAGGTCTTCGTGCCGTGCAGGAAGTGCGGGTTGTACACGTGCGAGGCGTAGAAGACGCCGGGTTCGTCGGCGGCCGCCCGCGCCGCCCGCGCCGTGGCCTCCCGGTCGCCCGGGACGACGACCGTACGGGCGCCGTGGGCGCGGATCTGCTCCAGCTTCTTCGGCGAGGTGCCCTCCGGTACGTGGACGGCGCAGTCGAGGCCGGCGCGGGCGCAGTACGCGGCGACGGCCGTGCCCGCGTTGCCGCTGCTGTCGGCGATCACGCGGCGCGGCTCCAGGCGGCGCGCGAGCTCGGCGAGCATGACGGCGCCCCGGTCCTTGAAGGACAACGTGGGCATGAGGAAATCGAGTTTGGCCGAAACCGTGTCGGTGAGCGGGATCAGCGGCGTGCGCCCCTCACCCAGGGACACCGGCGGCACGGCAGGGGCTCCAGAGGTGGCGAGCGGTAGTGCTTCCGTGTAACGCCACAATGAATTCACGCGTGACGCAAGTGACGCGAGTGGCACCGGCGCGCCGGCGTGGTCGAGGTCCCACGGGCCACGGCAGCGGGGACAACACCAGGTGAGGGCCGTGACGGGGGCTCGCGTACGGCATCGCGGACACACGTAGTCGTTCATGATCGCCAGCTTCGCAGTCGTGTGGCCGCAGTGTGACGAGGCGGGCGGAACCCTTGTGTGATTCCTATGGATCGGTCAATCTTTCGCTCGGCACCCGGACTTGGCGAACGGTGTGGAGCCACGCCGTCTTGTCATGTCCCTGCTAATGCTTGACCGCTCGACCACCCCCACAGCAGCGCACCACCAATGAGGAGGACCCCTCACATGTCCGTGATGCGTGATTCGCGGCGCAGACTCGCCGCAGCCGGCGCCATAGCCGTCGTTTCCCTGGCGCTCGGCTCCCTCTCCGCCCTTCCGGCCACCGCCGCCGGGACCACCGCCGAAGGCGTCATCCTGAACGCCGGCGCGGAGGGGACCGTCCCCAACAGCTACATCGTCACCCTCCGCGAGTCCGCCGCCCAGGCGGAGACCGCGCAGGGCCGGGCGGTCGCGACGAAGTTCGGCGCCAAGATCAAGCGGACGTACACCGCGGCCCTCAACGGCTACTCCGTCGAGCTCTCCGAGGCCCAGGCCAAGAAGCTCGCCGCCGACCCGGCCGTCGAATCCGTCAGCCAGAACCGCGTCTTCACCATCGACGGCACCCAGCCCTCCCCGCCGTCCTGGGGTCTCGACCGGATCGACCAGAAGGCCCTCCCGCTCAACCAGAGCTACACCTACCCGGACAGCGCGGGCCAGGGCGTCACGGCGTACGTCATCGACACCGGCGTCCGCATCAGCCACAGCGACTTCGGCGGCCGGGCCTCCAACGGCTACGACGCGATCGACAACGACAACACCGCGCAGGACGGCCACGGCCACGGCACGCACGTCGCCGGCACCATCGCCGGCACGGCGCACGGTGTCGCCAAGAAGGCGAAGATCGTCGGCGTCCGGGTCCTCGACAACTCCGGCTCCGGCACGACCGAGCAGGTCGTCGCGGGCATCGACTGGGTGACGCGCAACGCCGTCAAGCCGGCCGTCGCCAACATGAGCCTCGGCGGAGGCGTCGACACCGTCCTCGACGACGCCGTCCGCCGGTCGATCGCCGCCGGCATCACCTACGCGGTCGCCGCGGGCAACGACAGCTCCAACGCGTCCAACTACTCGCCGGCGCGCGTCGGCGAGGCCATCACGGTCGGCTCCACGACCAGCTCGGACGCCCGCTCCAGCTTCTCCAACTACGGCAGCGTCCTGGACATCTTCGCCCCGGGCTCCTCCATCAAGTCGGCCTGGAACACCAACGACACCGCCACGAACACCATCTCCGGCACGTCCATGGCGACCCCGCACGTGGCCGGCGCCGCCGCCCTCTACCTGGCGGACAACCCGACGGCCACCCCGGCGGCCGTCTCCACGGCCCTGACCAGCGCCGCGACCCCGAACGTGGTCACCAGCCCCGGCACCGGCTCCCCGAACCGCCTGCTGTACGTCGGCGGCGGCACCACCACGCCGCCCGGTCCGAAGTTCGAGAACACCACGGACTACGCGATCAACGACAACGCGACCGCCGAGTCCCCCGTCACCGTCAGCGGCGTCACGGGCAACGCGCCCGCCGCCCTCCAGGTGCCGGTGAACATCGTCCACACCTACATCGGTGACCTCCAGGTCCAGCTCATCGCCCCGGACGGCACCGCGTACACGCTGAAGGGCTTCGGCACCGGCGGCAGCGCGGACAACATCAACACCACGTACACCGTCAACGCCTCCTCCGAGGTCGCGAACGGCACGTGGAAGCTCCGGGTCACGGACAACGCGAACTACGACACCGGCCGCATCGACTCCTGGGGCCTGCAGTTCTGACGCACGTCTGACGCCCCAGGAAGAAGAACGCTGAAGGACAGGGGCGGTCGCCGATCCGGCGGCCGCCCCCGTCGTCACTTCTCTCTTCCGGCCCTCCGGCGCCCTCCGGCCCTCCGGCGCCCTCCGGCCCTCCGGCGCCCTCCGGCCCCCAGGCCCTCCGTCACGCCTCCCACTCCTCTTCTTCCAAGAGGTACGGCTCCGGCTCGGCCACCCAGCCCGCCGCCAGGACCAGCCGCGAGGTGCGGTGCACGGTCAGGAAGCCGAAGGGCCGGTCGATGTCCAGGTCGATCCGCCGGACCACGAACGGCAGTCGCGGCACCCCCGCACCCGGCATGCCGATCGCCGTCACCGAGGCCGCCTCGAACCCCCTCGCGCCGAAGCGCGCCATCGCCGCCTGCCGGGCCTGCCGCACCGCCAGCGGCGGACGGGCGCAGATGCCCGGGAAGTGCCCGCGGGTGGTGTCCCGCGCCGTCGTGAGGCCGAACAGCCCGTGCAGCGCGGTGAGATCGTGCTCGGCCGTGAGCGAGAACGGCGGCGTCGTCACCGACAGGTACGGCTCCCGGGACGTGCTGCGCACGTTGCGGACGTCGAGTCCCGGGCCCGGCCCGCCCAGCGGCAGCAGGTCACCCGTGACGGTGGGGCAGGCGCCGGACAGGACGTCCACCCCCGCCTTCAGGACGGCGCCGCACTCCGCGTCCACCGGCCCGAGCAGCAGGTGGACGTCGACGCCGGTGCTGCCCAGCACCTTCATCACCGTGAGCGGCCCCGCGTCCGTCGTCGCCACCCCGACCCGGTCGAGCAGCCCGGTCGTGCGGTGCAGGGCGGCGATCTCCCGCCCGGCCCAGGGCCCGTGGTCCGGGAACCCGCCACCCTCCCGGAACGGCCGCAGCCACGTCGTCCGCACCGCCTGCGCGGTGGCCAGGACCAGATCCGTGTCCTTCCTCACCGTCACCGGCATCGCCGGGATCAGGCCGCCCGTGCGCTGGGCCGCCCAGGCGTCCAGAAGCCGCTGGTTCTCCACGTCGTCCTCGCCGAGCCGGCCCAGCGTCGCCTCCGGCAGACCCGCCGCCCACGCGTCGTACGGCCGCACACGCGGGCGCGTCCACAGGCCGACGGCCGAGCCGGCACCGGGAATCCGCGCCAGTGCGTCGAGCAGCTCGCGGGCCGCGCCCACCGCCGAGCCCGCCCGCATCCCGAGCGCCTCCTCCAGCTCGGCCCGGGCCGAGCCCTCGGCGCCGTCCGCGAGGAACGCCAGCAGGGGCCAGACACCGCTCGCCGACAGGACCGTGCCCTGCCCGGGCGGCAGGACTCCCGCCCACCGTGCCGTGAGGCGGTTGACCGCCCGTACCGTCGAGCCCCGCATACCGCCCCCGTCCCCGGACCACGTACGATGCGCGCGCCCGTTCGACTTCCGTGCATCGCCCCGCCCGCCCCGCGCGCCCCTACAGGAGCACCGTACTCGTGGACCCGTTCCAGCCGCCTCAGGATTCCCCGGCCCCGCAGCAGCCCCCGCAGCCGCCGCGGCAGGGCGGGCCCGTGCCCGGCCCGTACGCGTCCCCCGGCCCGTACACCTCGCCGCCTCCCGGCCCGTACGGGCCCTACGGCCCGGGGGGACCCGGCGGCGCGCCCGGCGTGCCGGGCCCGTACGGGGTGCCGCGGCAGAGCACCAACGGCCTGGCCGTCGCGTCCCTGGTCTCCGGCATCGTCTGCTGCCTGCCGCCCCTCGGCCTCGTCTTCGGCCTGATAGCCCTGCCCCAGATCAGGAAGAAGCAGCAGAAGGGCAAGGGCATGGCCATCACCGGCATCGTGCTCTCGTCCCTCGCCTGCCTGATGATGGCCCTGGGCTTCACGAGCGGCAGCTTCGCCGACGCGTGGCGCGAGTTCGACAAGGGCATGGACGAGGCCGCCGCGGACCAGTCGCCGTTCTCGCTGCGCAAGGGCGACTGCTTCCGCGTGGACGGCAAGCTGGAGACGTACGCCACGGATGTGAAGACGGTGCCGTGCACCACGCCCCACGAGGGCGAGGTCAGCGGGGGATTCAAGATCACCGGCTTCACCAGGTGGCCGGGCGAGGACGCCATCGACCGCATCGCCGAGGACCGCTGCCAGAAGGTCAACAGCGCCTACGCGCTCGACACCTGGGCCGTCCCGGAGGACGCGCTGACCTACTACTACCTGCCCAGCAAGGAGAGCTGGCGGCTCGGCGACCGGGCCGTGACCTGCACGCTGGCCACCGAGGGAGCACCCTTCACCCGGTCCCTGCGCAGCGACGAGAGCACCCTCGACGCCGACCAGGTGCACTTCCTGAAGCAGATGAACCCGATCGACGACGCCCTCTTCGAGGAGCCCGACAAGGACGCGGACGCGGACCTGGCGGGCAACAAGGCATGGGCCCGGAAGGTGCACCGGGCCGTCACCACGGCGGGCGACGGCCTGCGCGGGCACACCTGGCCCGACGGCTCCGCGAAGCCGGTCGGCGAGCTGGCGGAGAAGCTGGAGACGGCCGCGCGGAAGTGGCGGGCGCTCGCGACGGCGAAGGACGCGGACGCGTTCTGGGAGGTCTACGAGGCCGCCTACGACGCGCTCACCACGGACGCCGAGAAGCAGTCGCGCTCGGCGCTCGGGCTGACCGACACCCTGGAGGAGGGGAGTGACGGCGGCGGTGCCACCGGCGGCGGTGGGACGGGCGGGAGTGGCGGCAGCGGCGAGAGCGAGGGGGGCGGCGAGGGCGGCGGCCGGAAGGTCTGACGCCTCACCCGCCGCCGCCCCGGGGGACGCGGCCGGTCAAGGCCCCGCCCCGGACGGTCAGCGGCGGGCGCCGAGGACGCCGTCCACCGCCGTGATCAGCTCGCCGTCCGGGGTGTCCCCGTCGAGCGACCAGAACATGGCGCCGCCGAGACCCATGGCCCGTACGTACGCGGACTTGGTGCGCAGCACGTACGGGTCGTCGTACGTCCACAGGGTCGTGCCGTCGAACAGCCAGGCATGACCGTTCCTCCGGTCCCGGTGCAGGGTGTACGTGCCTGAGTCCGCCAGCTTCTTCAGCGCCTTGTAGTCCTCGTAGCCGTTGGCCCAGGTCGCCGGGGCGGGGCCGGTGGCCGGCCGGCCGAGCCCGTCGCCGCCGCCCGTCACGCCCGTCCAGCCCTGGCCGTAGAACGGCATGCCGACCACCAGCTTGCGGGCCGGTGCGCCGCGCCGCAGCCAGTCCCTGACCGTCTGGTCGACGCTGAAGTCGCCGCGGGGCGCGAAGAGCGCGGACTGCTGGGCGGTGGTGGACTCCCAGCTGCCGTGGAAGTCGTAGCCCTGGAGGTTCACGAAGTCGAGGTCGCGCATGATCTTCCGGACCTCGAAACCGGCGTCGATCTTCGCGGGCGCGGTCGGGACGAAGGCGGTGAGTTCATAGCGCGTCCGCTGCTTCTGGGACCGCGCGTAGGCGTCGAGCTGGGTGCGGAACTCCCGTACGAGCGCGGTGAAGTTCTGCTTGTCCTCGGGGCGGAAGACGGTGTCGGTGTCGCCCGCGGAGCCGGGCCACTCCCAGTCGAGGTCGATGCCGTCGAAGAGGCCCGCCGCGGCTCCGGCGCCGCCGCGGGCGCCGTCGACGGGAAGGTTGCCCTTGATGTAGAGGTCGATGCAGGAGGCCACCAGGGCCTTGCGCGAGGCGGGGGTGCGGGCCGCGTCCGAGAAGTGGGTGGACCAGCTCCAGCCGCCGAGCGAGATCATCACCTTGAGGCCGGGGTGCTTGGCCTTGAGTTCGCGCAGCTGGTTGAAGTTGCCGGCCAGCGGCTGGTCCGGGGTGTCGGCGACGCCGTCGACGGAGCCGGCGGCATCGAGCGGGCGGACGTAGTCGGCCCAGGCGTCGGCCTCGCCGGGGACGTTGCCGGTGAAGCACCGGCCGTCCGCGCCGACGTTGCCGAAGGCGTAGTTGACGTGGCTCAGCTTGGCCGCGGTGCCGCTGGTGTCCAGGTCCTTGACCTGGAAGTTCCGCCCGTAGACGCCCCATTGGGTGAAGTAGCCGACGCGCTTGTACGCGGGCTTGGCGGTGACCGCGGGGGCCTCGTGCGCATGGGCCTGCGCCTGCGCATGGGCCTGCGCATGTGCGGCGGGCGCGAGGCCGGCGAGGAGACCGAGCGAGACGGTGGCGACGGACAGCCGGGAAAGGATTCTGCGACGCATGGGGCTCGTTCCTGTGCGGGTGCGTGCCGGAAGGGAGAGCGGTGCGACAGGAACGTATTGGTCTGGACCATTAACGTCAAGGATTCCGACGGCAGTTCGGTGGCTATACCTGCGGTAAGGGTCCACGTAAAGGCAAATCATCACTTCGGGTGAAACCTTGGCCCATGCTTGCGGCTGTACACCCTCGGTTGTCACGCTGTAGCTGACAGTCAAGCTGAGGGGAGTGTCCAGTGACGTTCGGTGAGCAGCCGGCCTATCTGCGCGTGGCGAGCGATCTCCGGGAGAAGATCGCTAACGGCTCGCTTCCTCCGCACACCCGGCTCCCCTCGCAGGCGCGCATCCGCGAGGAGTACGGGGTTTCGGACACCGTCGCACTGGAGGCGCGCAAGGTCCTGATGGCCGAGGGGCTGGTCGAGGGCCGCTCCGGCTCGGGGACCTATGTGCGCGAGCGTCCCGTGCCGCGCCGGATCGCCCGCTCCGGTTATCGGCCCTCGGCGGGCGCCAATCCCTTCCGGCAGGAGCAGGCGGCCGAAGGGGCGCGCGGGACCTGGGAGTCGGCGAGCGAGCAGGAACCGGCGAGCGCCGAGGTCGCCGCCCGGCTGGGCATCGAGCCGGGCGAGCGGGTCATGCGCACCCGGTACGTCTTCCGGGACGCGGGCGAGGCGATGATGCTCTCCACCTCCTGGGAGCCGCTGTCGGTCACCGGCCGGACCCCCGTGATGCTGCCCGAGGAGGGCCCGCTGGGCGGTTCCGGCGTGGTCGAGCGGATGGCGGCGATCGACGTGGTGGTGGACAACGTGGTCGAGGAGGTCGGCGCCCGTCCCGGCCTCGCGGAGGAGCTCCTCACCCTCGGCGGCGTCCCCGGCCATGTGGTGATGGTCATCGAGCGGACGTATTACGCCTCGGGCCGCGCGGTCGAGACCGCCGACGTGGTCGTCCCGGCCGACCGCTACAGGATCGCCTATCACCTGCCGGTCCGCTGAGGCCGGGCGGTTCCGCGGCCCTGCCTCCGGCCGTCCACCGCTTGTTACTGGCCAGATACGTATCTCTTTGTGAAAACCCGTATCCGCTGTGTAAAGGTCAGGCGTAAGGTCGGGCATATGCGGATTGGGGTTTCCAGGAGATCGTTAGAAACGGTCGGCCCGGCGGAGGGAGAAGTCCGATGAGCGACAGCGGTCCCGTCCTTCCCTGGCTGGTCATTCGGCAGGACGACAACGGCAACCGCTACCGCGTCGGCCGGTACGCGACCGAGGACGAAGCCCAGAAGATCGCCGACAGTCTCCACGCCCGTGGGCGGCACGAGCAGCTCTATGTGGTGGAGCGCATCAGTCAGCCCGCGCTCTGACCCCGGGTCACCGGCCGGCGGCCCCCGCCCGACCACCGGCGGGGACCGCCGGCCGCAGGGCGTCCGCCGCGGGCCGTCGGGCGCGCGCCGACCGGTCGTGGGCCCGCGCCGTCGCCACCCCCTAGGCTCCGGGTATGACCGATCGCACTACCGGCCCTGTCGTGGTCGTCGCCGGGGCCCTCTGTCACCGCGGGCGGCTTCTCGCCGCGCGGCGCAGCGCGCCCGCCGAGCTCGCGGGACGCTGGGAGCTGCCCGGCGGCAAGCTGGAGTCGGGGGAGACTCCCGAGGAGGCCCTGGTCAGGGAGTTGCGCGAGGAACTCGGCATCGAGGCCGAGGTCGGTGAGCGCCTTCCCGGCGAGTGGCCGCTGAAGCCCGGTTACGTCCTGCGGGTGTGGGCCGCCCGGCTGCGCTCCGGCGAGCCGCGACCGCTGGAGGACCACGACGAGCTGCGCTGGCTGGACCGTCACGAGCTGGACTCCGTCGACTGGCTCGACCAGGACCGCCCCGCCGTCGCCGAGGCCGCACGCCTGCTGCCCGCCACCTCCACCGGCACCGCGCTCACCGGCCCGGCCGGTGCCGCACCCGTCGCCTCGGCGGGCGCCGCGCCCACCGGCCCGACGGACGCCGCGACCACCGCCCCGACCGACACTGGAACCGATCCGACCCGCTCCAGCCCGACCGCGGGGCCGTCCGGCGGCGTGCGCCGCTGACCCCTACGCCGTTCGTGCCACCGCGCGCCGACTGGCGCGCCCGGCGCGATATCCCACTCCAAATTTCGGGTATGTCCTGACTAACCCCCCGAAATAGGACGTGGGCCCCGTGATCGACACCGAAGGCGACCGCGCCGAGTGGCACTTCCCCGCGGAGGCCGACGCGGTGCGCACCGCCCGCCACGCGGTGCGGGACACCCTGAGGGCCTGGCAGCTCGACGCGGTGATCGGGGACGTGACCGTCCTGCTGGTCAGCGAGCTGGTCACCAACTCCCTGCGCTATGCCTCCGGGCCCATCGGCGTCCGCCTGCTCCGCCGCGGGCCCGACGGCCCCGGCCCCGGTCAGGGCCCCGCCCTCCTCGTGGAGGTGTCGGATCCGCTTCCGGACGGACCGACCGAACGCCCCGCCGGACCCGACGACGAAGGGGGCCGCGGACTCCAGCTCGTGGCCGGTTCCGCCCGCCGCTGGGGCACCCGAGCGGGACGGACCGGGAAAACCGTGTGGTTCGAGCTGGCCTTGCCTGGTGAGTAAAGAGGGTGGGACGACGATCAGCGGGCCTCGGCCGGAAACGAACGAGACCACCCTGTGATCGTGAACGTCGTGCCGACGGGGGCCATGGTGCTGAATACTGCCGTCATGGCCGGTCCGGTGCGGTGAGCTGGAGGGGACGGTCGCGTGAGCGAGATACCTGAGACGGCGAGCGGTGTCGTGTGGCAGAGCAGCCCGCCCGGATCCATCTATGACTACATCCGGGTCGCCTCCTTTTCGATAGGCCCCGACGGGCTCGTCGACCAGTGGAGCAGGCGCGCCGTCGAGCTCTTCGGAGTCACCGCCGAAGAGGCCAGGGGCAAGGATCCGGTCGAGGCCTTCATGCCCGCCGACCTGCGCGACCGCGGACACCACCGGGTCCGGGAGATCCTCGACGGCAAGGAGTGGACGGGCCTCGTCCCCTTCCACATCCCGGGCGAGGACCGGCGCCAGGGCCTCGCCGAGCTGTACGTGATGCCGAGCGAGACGCAGACCGGGGAACGCGCGGCGCTGTGCATCGTGGTCGACGTGCGGGCCCTGCGCCGCATCGAGACGGACCTCGCCGCCTCGCAGGCCATATTCGGCCAATCCCCCTTCGGCTTTCTCCTCTTCGGCACCGACCTGACCGTGAAGCGCGCCAACCGCCGCTTCGCCACCGTCTTCGGCGGCTCCGCCGACGACCACCGAGGCCGCACCGTCCACGACTACCTCGCCCGGCCCGAGGCGGACCGGATGACCGCCGCGCTGAAGAAGGTCCTGGAGACCGGCGAGTCCGTGGCCGACCTCCAGATCGTCGGCGCCGCACCCGGCTCCAGCGACCGGCGCCACTGGTCGGTCAACCTCTACCGCGTGCACAGCGGCTCCGGCCGCCCGATCGGCGTCGCCGGTCTCGGCATCGACGTCACCCGCCGGCACAACGCCGCCCGCGAGGCCGCCAGCGCCCGCCGCAACCTCGCCCTCCTCAACCAGGCCGGCTCCCGCATAGGAAACTCCCTCGACCTGGAGGCCACCGCCCGCGAACTCCTCGACGTCGCCGTCCCCGGTTTCTGCGACCTCGCCGCCGTCGACCTCTACCAGGGCCTGCTCACCGGTGACGAGGCCCCGCCCGGGCGCTGGGGCAGCTCCCATGACGTCGGCTACGGAGCGGGCAGCGCCGAGCTGCGCCGGGTCGCCGTCGCCAGCGCCGTCGCCGACGCCCCCGTACGCGTCGCAAAACCGCGCAGCAGTACGGAGGACGTGACCCCGGGGGACGGCGCGCCGGAGGCGACGGGGCCGGCCGGCGGGGGGACCGGGCACGGCCGGCACACCGCCCCGCCCGCAGACGTGTGCTGCGACGACGGACCCGTCCAGGTCGGCTCCGTCCACCGCTACCCGTTCAACTCGCCCTGCGCGGGCGCCCTGCGCACCGGCCGCCTGCGCACCGTGCCCGGACCGGACGGCAGCCTCGTCCAGTCCACCCTCGTGGTCCCGATGGTCGCCCACGACACCGTCGTCGGACTCGTCCAGTTCTCCCGGACCAAGGGCAGCGAGCCCTTCGGCGAACGCGACCGCGCGCTCGCCGTCGAACTGGCCTCCCGCGCCGCCGTCTGCATCGACAACGCCCGCCTCTACCGGCGCGAGCACGAGCGGGCCCTCATCCTCCAGCGCAGCCTCCTGCCGCCCGGCGACCCGGAGGCCGCCGGGCTCGACATCGCCTGCCGCTATCTGCCCGGCACCGTCGGCTCCGAGGTCGGCGGCGACTGGTTCGACGTCATCGAACTGCCCGGCCACCGCACCGCCCTCGTCATCGGTGACGTCATGGGCCGCGGCCTGCGGGCCGCCGTCGCCATGGGCGAACTGCGCACCGCCGTGCGCACCCTCGCCCAGCTCGACCTCGAACCCGCCGAGGTGCTGTCCCACCTCGACGAGATCGCCCGCGGCCTCGGCGCCCCCGCCGGGGCCCAGCAGTCCGCCCGCGCCCACCACAAGGCCCGCGGCCCCGAACTGTCCGAGGTCTACCTCGCCACCTGCGTCTACGCCGTCTACGACCCGGTCACCCGCCGCTGCACCTTCGCCAACGCGGGCCACCTGCCGCCCGTGCTCCTCGAACCCGGCGAGGAGGCCCTGCTGCTCGACGTACCCCCCGGGATGCCGCTCGGCGTCGGCGGCGAGCCCTTCGAGGAGGTCGAGGTGGAGCTGCCCGAAGGCGCGCTGCTCGCCCTCTACACCGACGGGCTCGTCGAGTCCCGCGACCATCCCCTCGACGAGGGCCTGAGCGCCTTCCGCAGCGCGCTCGCCAACCCCGGCCGCCCCCTCGAGGACGTCTGCGACCACGTCCTGACCACCCTCGACACCCACCACGGCGAGGACGACATCGCCCTGCTCATGGCCCGGATCCAGGGCCTGCCCAGCGAGGCCGTGGGCGACTGGCGGCTCCCCAGGGAGCCCCGCTCGGTCGGCCGGGCCCGCGAACTGGCCCGGGCCCAGCTCACCGGCTGGGAGCTGGAACCGCTGGTGGACACCGTCGAACTGCTCGTCAGCGAGCTCGTCACCAACGCGCTGCGCTACGGCGAGGGCGAGATCCGGCTGCGGCTGCTGCGCGACCGCACCCTGGTCTGCGAGGTGTGGGACGCCGGGCTCGTCCAGCCACGGCGCCGCCGCGCCAAGGACACCGACGAGGGCGGCCGCGGCCTGCAACTGGTGGGACTGCTCAGCGCCGCCTGGGGCTCGCGCCGCACCCCGCGCGGCAAGACCGTCTGGTTCGAACTGCCCCTGCCGGACGGAGACGGTCTCGCCGAACCGACGGTCGACCAGCTGCTCAGCATGTTCTGAGCAGCGGGCCCGCCCTCCGGCACCGGCCCGCCCTCCGGCACCGGCCCGCTCCCCGGCACCGGCCCGCCGCACCGCCTGACCGGCCCGGCCGGCCGCGCCGGTCAGGCGGCCTTGAGCGCGGCGAGCCGGGCCGCGATCTCCGCCTCGTCGCCGAGGGCGTCCAGCTGCTCGAACTGGGCGTCCAGCGAGGAGGCGGCCAGCTCCTGCTTTCCCATCGCCCTCGCCTCCTCCCGGCGGACCTTGTCCTCGAAGCGGCTCAGCTCGCTCGTCGGGTCCAGGACGTCGACGCTCTTCACCGCGTCCATCATCGTGTTCCGCGCCTGCGCCGACTTGGCTCGCGCGACCAGCTCGTCGCGCTTGGCCTGGAGCTCGCCCAGCTTCCCCTTCATCTGCTCCAGGCCGCTCTTGAGCTTGTCCACCACCTCGGTCTGGGCGGCGATGGCCGGCTCGGCCGTCCTCGCCTCCTTCTCCGACTGGAGCTGCCGGCCCAGCGCGATCTTCGCCAGATGGTCGAAGCGGTCCGCCTCCTCCGCCCGGCCCTCGGCCCTCAGCCCGTCGGCCTTGCGACTCGCGGCCAGGGCCTTCTCGCCCCACTCCCGCGCCGCCGCCACGTCCTCCTGGTGGTCCTGCTCCATCAGCCGCAGATTGCCGATGGTCGCCGCGACCGCCTCCTCCGCCTCCGAGATGTTGCTCGCGTAGTCGCGGATCAGCTGGTCCAGCATCTTCTGCGGATCCTCCGCCTGGTCCAGCAGGGCGTTGATGTTGGCCTTCGCCAGCTGGGCGACGCGGCCGAGGATGGTCTGCTTGCTCATGGACGCTCTCCTTGCGCACAAGACGGGACACGAGTGAAAGAGCGAGGTCAGAAACGACCCCCGCCGCCCAGCCGGCCACGCGTCCCGCCGCCGCCGAAGCTGCCCGGACCGCCGCCGAAGCCGCCGCCCCCGAAACCCCCGCCATGACCACCGAAACCCCCACCACGACCTCCCCCGAACAGTCCGCCGAGGATGATGCCGCCCAGCACGGCTCCACCGAGCCCGCCGCCACCGGCACCTCCCACCCCTGTTACACCGCCCAGGCCGTTCGGGTTCCCATAGGTCCGTACGTCCTGCTCCGCGAGCTCCTGCGCCCGCCGCGCCAGCGCGTCCGCCCGCTGCGCCTCGGCGAGCGCCGACGGCGGATCGTCGGCGGCGAGCCGGCCGGCCCGGTCCAGGCGCCGCTGGGCCTCGGCCAGCCGGGTGCGGGCCTCGGCGCCCACCGCGCCGCGGTGCGTCGTGATGTAGTCGCCGGCCGCTCCGACCGCCGAACGGGCCATCAGGGTCGCCTGGTCGAGCAGCGCACGGGCGCGCCGCACCCCCGACTCGCGCTCCCGCGCGCCCTCCAGCGCCTCGTCGAGCGCCGTGTCCGCCTCCTCGATCCGGCGCAGCGCGTCGATCGGGTCGTGCCGGCCGGAGTCCACCGCCGCCCGCACCGCGGCGAGCACCGCCTCGGCCCGGCCGATCCGGCCCCGCAGATCGGCCGTCGACACCTCCTGCGCGGTGCCCTGGAGCAGCCCGCGGGCGTCGGCCAGGTCCGCCTCGGTCTCCTCGATCGCCCCGGGCAGTCTGCCCGCCGCCTCGGCGAGCTCCCGGGCCCGCCGGTCCACGGCCTCGATGAGCCGGGCCGCCTGGTCGACGGCGCCCTCGGCGGCCCGGATCTGCACGGCCGCGGCGCCGTGGTCGCCCGCGTCGATCCGCTGCCGGGCCTCGTTGACCGTGGCGGTGGCGAACACCAGCCGGTCCTTGGCCTGTTCGACGTCGCCGGCGACCGGGGCCGCCGCGGACTCGGTGTAGCGCTCGCGCAGGGCGGTCAGGGTCGCCTCGGCCGTACCCACCCGGCCGGTCTGCTCCCGGAAGGCGTTCTCCACGGCGGCCAGCGCCTGCGGGGCGTTGCGCTCCAGCGCCCGCAGCCGGTCGAAGCCCTCGGACTCGGCGTCGAGGCGGGCGTTGACGTCCGCGCAGCGCTTCAGGATCTCGTCGAGCATCGCGCGGCGGGTGGCGTCGTCCTCCGGGAACGCGTCGTCGAGCTGCTGCCGCAGCCGGAACGCGGCCGTGAGCTCGCCCTCCGCGTACCGCACCGCCTCGGTGAAGGGACCGGTCGCCTCCTCGCCGAACTGGGCCGTCGCGAAACCCAGTTCCTCCTGGCTGGTGCGCACGGCGTCGTCGGTGGCGACCAGTGCCTGCCGGGCCCGCCCGTCCAGCTCGCCGAGCGAGGGCTGCGCCGGAGCCGCCGGCGCACCCCAGCCCCGGCCGCCGCCGGGGGTGGTCCGGGCGACGGTCCTGCGGCGGCGCCTGACGTACGCGTACGCCGCCACGGCTCCCGCGCCGCCGAGCAGGACGACCGGCACGAGCAGGTCGGTCGCCGTACCGGAGCCGCCCGACGGGCCGCCGCCGGGGTCGGCGGGGCCGGGGGTGATGGCGGGGACGGGGACGGGCTGTCCGGCGAGGACGGCGGTGTAGCCGTTCGCGGCGCCGACGGCCGCGCCCGCCCAGTCGTTCTGCCGCAGCGCGGGTTCGATCGCGGTGCGCGCCACGTCGTCGAGCTGGTCCTGGGTGAGGCGCGCGCCGGGGTCGGCGGAGTAGCCGTACTGCCGGGCGTGGGTGGCGACGGCGAGCAGCACGTCGTCGCGGCCCAGGCCGTTGCGCTCGGCGGTGGCGTCGGCCCAGCCCTGGGCGCCGCGGCCGGAGAAGTCCCGTACGTAGACGACGAAGAGCTGGACCCGCCGGGTGTCGTAGAGCCGTTCCAGGGCCTCGGCCACCGCGGCCCGCCGGTCGCCGAGGGCTCCCACCCGGTCGGTGATCTGCCCCTCGCGGGACAGCTCGACGGGGTCGTCGGCGTGGGCGCCCTGGGCGGCGGGCCCGACCAGCCACCACGCCGCCACCAGCACCGACAGCAGGGCCCGGGTGGCTCTTCGCGTCACGACAGCGAGGCTATGTCCGGGGCGGTGACCGCGCGACCGGGGCCGGGCCGGACGGGCGGGAAGGGCCACGCGACCGGAACCGGCCCGGACGTGCGGGAAGGGCCGGAGGGCGGGGAGAACCGAAGGCGGGAGGAGCCGGAAGGCGGGGAGAGCCGGAGGGTGAGAGGGGCCGGAAGGCGGGGAGAGCCGAAGGACGGAGGACCGGAGAGCCGGAGAGCCGGAGGACCGGAGAGCCGGACGGACCGGCCGTACGGGCGGTACCGGGCTCCCACGGTCCGACGGCCGCCGGTGCGGAAACCATTCTCCACAGGCCCGCGTCACTGTCGGTAGCCGCCGCTACGGTGGTTCCAGTGACAGGACGACCCTCGGGGGGCCCGGGTGAAGGCACGGTGGAAGAGCATGTGGCGGCGAGGACGTCCGCTCGCCCTCGGGCTCGTCCTGCTGCTCGTGGTGCCGGTGCTCGCCGCGGGCACGGCGCTGCGGCTCAACTACACCGGTGAGCTGCGCGAGGGCACGAAGACGCGCGGCAAGGACGCGATCTGGCTCGGGCACGCCTGGGTCGACGGCCGGAAGAAGGACGCCGACCTGACGGCCTTCGCCGCGCGGATCAAGGGCACGGGCATCCGCGACCTGTACGTGCACGCCGGTCCGCTGGAGCACGACGGCACCCTGCCCGCCGACCGCTACCCCCGGGCCCGCTGGCTCGTCGACGGCGTCCACCGCACGATGCCGGGCATACGCGTGCACGCCTGGCTGGGCGACGTCCTCGCCAGTGAGGGCCCCGAAGGTTTGCGCCTGGAGGACGCGGGATCGCGGGCCGCCGTGGTGGCTTCGGCGCGCCAGATCCTCGACGCCGGTTTCGAGGACGTCCACTTCGACCTGGAGCCGCTGCACTCCGACGACCGGCACTATCTGTCCCTGCTCGACGACCTCGGCGCGCTCACCCGGGCGCGCAGGGCCCCGCTGTCGGTCGCCGCGCACCAGATAGACCCGCTGCCGGCCGCCCACACCGCCCTCGGCGTGGTCACCGGCGGCAGCGAGAAGTGGTGGTCGCAGGAGTTCTTCGGCCAGGTCGCCCGCCGCGTCGACCAGATAGCCGTCATGTCGTACGACACCTGGATGCCGCTGGAGGGCCTGTACGGCGGCTATGTCGCCCAGCAGACCAGCCTCGCCCTGGAGGTGACCCCCGAGGGGACGGACCTGCTCATGGGACTGCCGTTCTTCCACGAGGACGACCTCGGCCACCACGAGAACGCCGAGACCGTGGCCGCCGCCGTCCGGGGCGCCCGGCTGGGTCTCGGGCGGACCGACCCCGGCCGGGAGCGCTTCGGACTGGCGCTGTACGTCGACTTCGCGGCCGAGGAGGGCGACTGGGCGGCCTACCGGGAGGGCTGGCACTGACCGGGGCGGCCGTCCGCGGGGCTACGACCGGCGCCGCCGGATCCGGTCGCCCAGCCACACCACCGGGTCGTACTTCCGGTCCACGACCCGCTCCTTCATCGGGATCAGGGCGTTGTCCGTGATCTTGATGTCCTCCGGGCACACCTCCGTGCAGCACTTGGTGATGTTGCAGTAGCCGAGGCCGTGCTCGTCCTGGGCGGTGCGGCTGCGGTCGAGACCAACCTCCTCGGCGGCGTCGAGCGGGTGCATGTCCAGCTCGGCGATCCGCATGAGGAAGCGCGGACCGGCGAAGACGTCCTTGTTCTCCTCGTGGTCACGGACCACGTGGCAGGTGTTCTGGCACAGGAAGCACTCGATGCACTTGCGGAACTCCTGCGAGCGGTCGACGTCCTCCTGCCGCATCCGGTAGTCGCCCGGGGCCAGCCCGGCGGGCGGCACGAAGGCCGGGATCTCGCGCGCCTTCGCGTAGTTGAAGGACACGTCCGTCACCAGGTCGCGGATCACCGGGAAGGCCCGCATGGGGGTCACGGTGACCGTCTCGTCCCGCCCGAAGACCGACATCCGGGTCATGCACAGCAGCCGCGGGCGTCCGTTGATCTCGGCCGAGCAGGACCCGCACTTGCCGGCCTTGCAGTTCCAGCGCACGGCCAGGTCCGGCGCCTGGGTGGCCTGGAGGCGGTGGACGATGTCGAGGACCACCTCGCCGTCGTTCACCTCGACCGTGTAGTCGGTCAGTTCCCCGCCGCCGGCGTCGCCCCGCCAGATGCGGAACCGCGCCTCGTACGTACTCATGACTCCAGCCCCGCTTCCGCCGCGTCCAGCTCCTCCTCGGACAGGTACTTCGCCAGCTCCTCCCTCTCGAACAGGGCGAGCAGATCGGCGCGGACCGGCTCGGTGCGCACCCGCTCCAGCCGCACCCCGCCGCCGCTTCCCCCCTCGTCGACGGTCCGGCACAGCAGGTTCACCGACCGCCAGGCGCGCTCCATCCGGGGGCGGTCCTCCCGGGTGTGCCCGCCTCGGCTCTCCGTCCGCGCAAGGGCCGCCCGGGCCACGCACTCGCCGACCAGGAGCATGTTGCGCAGGTCCAGGGCCAGGTGCCAGCCCGGGTTGAACTGCCGGTGACCCTCGACGGCGAGCCGCCGCGCCCGCTCGCGCAGCCGCGCGATCCGCTCCAGGGCCTCGGCCATCTCGCTCTCCCGCCGGATGATCCCGACCAGGTCGTTCATCGTCTGCTGGAGTTCCTGGTGCAGCGTGTACGGGTTCTCGGCGGCGGCCCCGGACGCCTCGCCGTCGAAGGGGGCCAGCGCCTCCGCCCGCGCCGCCGCCACCGCCTCCTCGCCGGGCTCCGACCGGGCCGCTCCCGCCGCGTACCCGGCGGCGTGCAGTCCGGCCCTGCGCCCGAAGACCAGCAGGTCGGACAGGGAGTTGCCGCCGAGCCGGTTCGAGCCGTGCATGCCGCCGGCGACCTCACCGGCCGCGAAGAGCCCCGGGACACCGACGGTGGCCGCCGTCTCGGAGTCGACGGAGACACCGCCCATCACGTAGTGGCAGGTCGGTCCGACCTCCATCGCCTCCGCCGTGATGTCGACGTCCGCCAGCTCCTTGAACTGGTGGTACATGGACGGCAGGCGGCGCCGGATCACCTCGGCGGGCATCCGGGTCGACACGTCGAGGTAGACCCCGCCGTGCGGGGAGCCGCGGCCCGCCTTGACCTCCGCGTTGATCGCCCGGGCCACCTCGTCGCGGGGCAGCAGCTCGGGCGGGCGGCGGCCCGCGTCCGGGTCGTCGTACCAGCGGTCGGCCTCCTCCTCCGACTGCGCGTACTTCTCCTTGAAGACCTCGGGCACGTAGTCGAACATGAAGCGCCTGCCCTCGGAGTTGCGCAGCACCCCGCCGTCGCCGCGCACCGACTCGGTGACGAGGATGCCCTTCACCGACGGCGGCCAGACCATCCCGGTCGGATGGAACTGCACGAACTCCATGTTCACCAGCGGCGCCCCGGCGAGCAGGGCCAGCGCGTGGCCGTCGCCCGTGTACTCCCAGGAGTTGGAGGTGACCTTGAAGGACTTGCCGATGCCGCCGGTCGCGAGGATCACCGCGGGCGCCTGGAGGACGAAGAAGCGCCCGGACTCCCGCTCGTAGCAGAAGACCCCCGCGACCCTCCCGAAGCCGTCCTTGAGGATCCGGGTGACCGTGCACTCCTGGAAGACCCTGAGACCGCTCTCGTGGTCACCGGTCGTGCGGAAGTCCTCCTGCTGGAGGGAGACGATCTTCTGCTGCAGGGTGCGGATCAGTTCGAGGCCGGTCCGGTCACCGACGTGCGCGAGCCGCGGGTACTCGTGACCGCCGAAGTTGCGCTGGGAGATCCGTCCGTCGGGCGTGCGGTCGAAGAGCGCGCCCCAGGTCTCCAGCTCCCACACCCGCTCGGGGGCCTCCCGGGCGTGCAGTTCGGCCATCCGCCACTGGTTGAGGAACTTCCCGCCGCGCAGGGTGTCGCGGAAGTGGGTCTGCCAGGTGTCGTGCGGGTTGGCGTTGGCCATGGCGGCGGCGATGCCGCCCTCGGCCATCACGGTGTGCGCCTTGCCGAACAGGGACTTGCAGAGGACGGCGGTACGGGCGCCCCGGGCCCGCGCCTCGATCGCCGCCCGCAGCCCGGCGCCTCCGGCGCCGACCACGATCACGTCCCACTGCTGCCGTTCCGTGTCGGTCATCTCAGAAGAACCTCGGGTCGTCGAAGGCGCCGGTGGCGAGCAGGTACACGTACAGGTCGCAGAGCGCGACGCTGATCAGGGAGGCCCAGGCGAGCAGCATGTGACGCCGGTTGAGGTGCCCCGCCCAGGTCCACAGCCGGTAGCGCACCGGATGCTTCGAGAAGTGCCGCAGCCGGCCCCCGACCACGTGCCGGCAGGAGTGGCAGGACAGGGTGTACGCCCAGATCAGCACGATGTTGACGAGGAACACCACCGTCCCGAGCCCGGCGTGCCCCCACGCGTAGGAGGCGTCCCGGAAGGCCAGCGCGGTGTCGTACGTGAGGACTCCGGCGACCGGCAGGGCCAGGTAGAAGAAGTACCGGTGGACGTTCTGCAGGATCAGCGGGAAGCGGGTCTCGCCGCTGTACGCGCGGTGGGGTTCGGCGACCGCGCAGGCGGGCGGGGAGGCCCAGAAGCCCCGGTAGTAGGCCTTGCGGTAGTAGTAGCAGGTCAGCCGGAAGCCGAGCGGGAAGACCAGGATCAGCAGGGCGGGGGACAGGCCCCACCAGCTGCCGAACAGCGCCCAGTTCGGGCCGCCGCGCATGGGCACGCAGTTCTCGGCGAGGCACGGCGAATAGAACGGCGAGACGTAGGGCGCGGCGTAGTAGTGGGCGTTCGCGAAGGCCCGCCAGGTCGAGTAGGCGACGAAGGCGAGCAGTCCGGCGGCGGTGGCGGCGGGTGCCAGCCACCAGCGGTCGGTGCGCAGATGGCGGGCGGCGACGGAGGCGCGCCCCGGGGAGCGCACCCCCGTCGACCGTTCGGAGGGTTCGGTTCCTGTGGCCAACGGGGGGCCTCCTCTGCCGTTTGCCGGTGGGCGCCTACGGCGCGTGGCGGTCGCGTGCTCCCAGGCCCTCGTCGTCGGAGTCGGTCCACATTCCGCTGTCGTACGGGGCGTCGGGGATGGTCACGACGTGCTCCGGCCGGATGGCGGCCGGCCGCCCCGTGGGCGCGGCCCGCTCCGCCGCGACGCGGCGTTCCAGCTGCTCGACCGTGTGCTCGAGGTCGTGCAGGCGGCGCTTGACGGCCGCCAGATCGTCCTGAACGGACATGGTTGCCCTCACTTCCGCGAGTGCGGGGGTGGCGAACACGCGCTGGTGGGTGCCCCCGGTCGACCTGAGGGAGACCTTCGGGGAGTGTCGCGCGTCACATCCCGCTTGTGAAGCCGTGTGCACCTGAATCCACTCGTCCGGAGCGCCCCGGCGCCGGGCGATTGGGCCGCACGGGTGGGGATCGCCGTCCGTGCCGTCGTGTCGCCGCCGTCGGATCCGCTCCGTCCTTTTCAGTGTATGAGCAATAGGTGTGATCATCTCCAAATGGCACGAAACTGGACGAAGGGGTACAAGTCATGTCCCAGGTCGGCGCCCCACGCGGGAGGACATGCTCCAGGAGCCCCCGCTCCCGCACGCTCCGCTCCGTCGCGACCCTCGGCAGCGCGGTCCTCGCCCTCGCCGTGCTCGCCGGATGCAGCTCCGGCGACAGCGGCGACGAGCCGCCGACCGCCGCCCAGGACAACGCACCGGCCCCCCGCGACAAGGTCGCCGACGGCGGAACCCTGCGCTGGGCCGTCGACGCCCTGCCCACCACCCTCAACGCCTTCCAGGCCGACGCCGACGGCGCCACCGCCCGCATCGCCGGAGCCGTGCTGCCCGCGCTGCACACCCTCGACGAGCGCGGCCGGCCCCGGCTCAACCCCGACTACCTGGAGTCCGCCGAGGTCATCGAGACCGAGCCGAAGCAGGTCGTCCTCTACAAGCTCCACCAGCAGGCCGTCTGGAGCGACGGGCGCGAGATCGGCGCCCCCGACTTCGTCGCCCAGTGGCGTGCCCTGAGTGGCCGGGACACGGCGTACTGGACTGCCCGCAACGCCGGCTACGAGCGGATCGAGAAGATCGAGCGGGGCAAGAACGACCTGGAGGTACGGGTCACCTTCGGCAAGCCCTACGCCGACTGGCGCGCGCTGTTCACCCCGCTCTACCCGAAGGAGGTGATGGGCTCCCCCAACACCTTCAACGACGGCGCGCGCACCACCCTCAAGTCCACCGCAGGACCGTTCCTGCTGAAGGCGGTCGACCGCAAGGACGGCAGCGTCACGCTCGCCCGCAACCCGCGCTGGTGGGGCCAGGCCGCCAAGCTCGACTCCCTCGTCCTGACCGCCGTGCCCCGCACCGAGCGGACCGCCGCCCTCGCCGCCGACAAGCTGGACCTGGCCGAGATCGACCGGTCCACCGCCGACCGGATCGCCCTCGCCGTACGGGACGCCCGCGCCGGACGGAACGGCGCGCAGGCCCTCGCCCACGGGCCCGGCTCCGGGATCACCCCCGCCGCCGCCCTGAAGTCCTGGGCGCTCGCGTACGGCTCCGACGAGGAGAAGGCCGAGGAGGTCCGGGCGGCGCGCGAGCGGAACCAGCAGGCCGTCGCCCGCTACGCGGCCGAGCAGAAGGGCCTCGCCGGCTTCGTGGTCCGCAAGTCCCTGGAGCCCGCCTACACCCAGCTCTCCCTCAACGGGGAGTCCGGGCCGCTCGCCGACGAGCGGGTGCGCCGGGCCGTGGCCCGAGCGATCGACCGCCAGGAGCTGGCCGAAACCGTACTCAAGCCGCTCGGGCTGCCCGCCAAGCCCCCGGGCAGCCACCTCGCGCTCGCCGGGCAGCCCGCGTACGCCGACAGCAGCGACGCGCTCGGCGACCAGGACACCGAGGAGGCGCGGGCCCTCCTCGCCGACGCGGGCTGGGTGCCGGGCGGGGCGCTGAAGAAGCCGCCGGCCGTGAAGAAGGCGGGCAGCGAGGCCGAGAAGACCGCGGAGAAGAAGGACGCCGAGAAGAAGGACGCGGGCGAGAAGGACGCGGGCCGGGACGCCGGGGAGAAGGAGACGGACGCCGCCTCCGACGACGGCCTCTACATCGTCGGGGACGACAAGCCCGGCGAGCGCCCCGCCGCCCCGCTGATCGGCGCGGGCGGACCCGAGAACGGCACCAACATCCTCGCCCCGGCCCCCGTCGCCGCCCTCCAGGGCGCCGCCCTGCTCCGCCAGGCCGCGGCCCTCGACACGGACGCCGGTGCCAAGGCCGAGGGCAAGCCGCCGGCCAGGCCGGTCGCCGGTGCCTACGCCCCGCGCGGCACCGCCGCCCCGGCGGCGGTGGACGCGGCGGCCGCGCGGACCCTCGGCAAGGACGGCAAGCCGCTCAGCCTCCGTTTCGTCCTGCCCTCGGGGCCGGGCTCGGAGTCGCTGCGGGCGGTCGGCGACCGGATCGTCCGGATGCTCGACGCCATCGGCATCCGCACCGAGATCACCAAGGTCTCCGACGAGAGCTTCTTCAAGGACCACGTCGCCTCCGGCGACTACGACCTCGCCCTGTACTCCTGGCCCGCGACCGCCTTCCCGGCGACCGACGCCCGGCCGATCTTCGCCAAGCCCGAGCCGGCCTCCGACGGCTCGCTGCTGGTGGAGCAGAACTACGCCCGGGTCGGCACCGACCGCATCGACCAGCTCTTCGACCAGGCGGCGGCCACCCTCGACGAGGAGGAGGCCCGCGAGCTCGTCCGCCAGGCCGACGCCCGGATCTGGGCCGCGGCCGGCTCCATCCCCCTCTACCAGCGCCCCCAGCTGGTGGCGGTCAAGCCGGACGTGCTGAACGCGGGCGCCTGGGGCTTCGCCGCCCCGCGCTACCAGGACATCGGATTCAAGAAGGCGGAGCCCGCGAAGGGCGCCGAGCGCAACAAGGGCTGACGACGCGCGCCCCGGGCGGACGACGGGCCGGCCGGGGCCTCGGGCCGAAAGCCGCCCCAATACCCGAAAGTAGCCGAAACTCCAAGTCGCAAGCTCAGAAGCAGCTCAATTTCCTTGCCCGCCGGTCCCGCCGGCGGGCAGGATCACGATGGCCCCTTGACCCGGCCGCACGAGTCCGCATGACCTTCCCCACACCCCGAAACCTCCCAGTAGACCCTCTCGGATCCCTCCGGGGAAGCCCCTTGCACGGCAGCCCCGTACCATAGGACATAGCCGTGGCGCGTCCGCCCGGCGGGCGTAAGAGGAACTGACGCCGATTCCCACGATCCGAGAGAAGCGCAAGCCACCCATGCCCACGCGCCACGACATCCGTAACGTAGCCATCGTCGCCCACGTCGACCACGGCAAGACGACCATCGTCGACGCCATGCTCAAGCAGGCGGGTGCCTTCGCCGCCCACCAGCAGCTCGACGACCGCATGATGGACTCGAACGACCTGGAGCGTGAGAAGGGCATCACGATCCTCGCCAAGAACACGGCGGTGAAGTACCACCCCAAGGACGGCGGGGCCCCGATCACGATCAACATCATCGACACCCCCGGCCACGCCGACTTCGGCGGCGAGGTCGAGCGCGGTCTGTCGATGGTCGACGCCGTCGTCCTCCTGGTGGACGCCTCCGAGGGCCCCCTGCCGCAGACCCGCTTCGTGCTCCGCAAGGCGCTGCAGGCCCGGATGCCCGTCATCCTCTGCATCAACAAGACGGACCGCCCCGACTCCCGGATCGACGAGGTCGTCAACGAGACCTACGACCTGTTCCTGGACCTGGACGCCGACGAGGACCAGATCGAGTTCCCGATCGTCTACGCCTGCGGCCGTGACGGCATCGCCTCGCTGACCAAGCCGGAGGACGGCACGGTCCCGGCGGACTCCACCAACCTGGAGCCCTTCTTCTCCACGATCCTGGAGCACGTCCCGGCCCCGACGTACGAGGAGGACGCGCCGCTCCAGGCCCACGTCACCAACCTCGACGCCGACAACTTCCTCGGCCGCATCGCGCTGCTCCGCGTCGAGCAGGGCGAGCTGCGCAAGGGCCAGACGGTCGCGTGGATCAAGCGCGACGGCTCGATCCAGAACGTCCGCATCACCGAGCTGATGATGACCGAGGCGCTCACCCGCAAGCCGGCCGAGGTGGCGGGCCCCGGCGACATCTGCGCCGTCGCCGGCATCCCCGACATCATGATCGGCGAGACCCTGGCCGACCCGGAGAACCCGGTCGCGCTGCCGCTCATCACGGTCGACGAGCCGGCCATCTCCATGGTGATCGGTACGAACACCTCCCCGCTGGTCGGCCGCGGCGGCACCGGCAAGGGCGCCGACGCCAAGGCCGCGGTCAAGGACCGCAAGGTCACGGCCCGTCAGGTGAAGGACCGTCTGGACCGCGAGCTCATCGGCAACGTCTCGCTCCGCGTCCTGGAGACCGAGCGCCCGGACGCCTGGGAGGTCCAGGGCCGTGGTGAGCTCGCGCTCGCCATCCTGGTCGAGCAGATGCGCCGCGAGGGCTTCGAGCTCACCATCGGCAAGCCGCAGGTCGTCACCAAGGAGGTCGACGGCAAGGTCCACGAGCCGGTCGAGCGCATGACGATCGACGTGCCCGAGGAGCACATGGGCGCCGTCACCCAGCTCATGGGCGTCCGCAAGGGCCGCATGGACAACATGTCGAACCACGGCTCCGGCTGGGTCCGCATGGAGTTCGTCGTTCCGTCCCGTGGCCTCATCGGCTTCCGCACGGAGTTCCTGACCCAGACCCGCGGCACCGGCATCGCCCACTCGATCCACGAGGGCCACGAGCCGTGGTTCGGTCCGCTCCAGACCCGTAACAACGGCTCCCTGGTCGCCGACCGCGCCGGTGCGGTCACCGCCTTCGCGATGACCAACCTCCAGGAGCGCGGCGTCCTCTTCGTGGAGCCGGGCACCGAGGTGTACGAGGGCATGATCGTCGGTGAGAACTCCCGCTCCGACGACATGGACGTGAACATCACCAAGGAGAAGAAGCTGACGAACATGCGTTCCTCGTCGGCCGACTCCTTCGAGGCGATCGTCCCGCCGCGCAAGCTCTCCCTGGAGCAGTCCCTGGAGTTCTGCCGCGACGACGAGTGCGTCGAGGTCACCCCGGAGGCCGTGCGCATCCGCAAGGTGAACCTGGACGCCCGCGAGCGCGCCCGCGCCGCCTCCCGCGCGAAGAACGGCTGAGCCGTCACGGCGGCCGCTGAGGCCGTCTGAGCGGAAGCTCACATTCAGGGTTCGGCCCCCCGCACGGCGTGCGGGGGGCCGAACCCTTCTTCAACGGTTCGTCAACGTGCGTCAAGCATATTTACCCGGCCAAGCGTCCGGATATCGGTCGTCGCTCTCCGGAACGTGTGTTAACGGTCCGTTTCGTCGGTGTCTGTCTCTGCTCGCTTTGTCCGGATTTCGGTCTTCCTGGCTTCGGTGATGTTGTCAAAACGAGACCGCTTAAGTGTGGTTTACGGCCCGGACGTACTTAATAGTTGGCTCCATTGAGCTCGGGTCAATGGGTCACGCACTGTGGGGAGTGCCGACTCACGAGCACACTCGGGGCACTTGAGTGCAACGCCGTCAGGGGTGTCGGCAGAACTCGGAGTGCCTCTCTTGTAGTGACAAGTGGACTCATGAGGAGGAACCCATGCGCGGTGCCAAGAGCGCCAAGTGGGTAGCGGGCGCGATCGTTGTCGCCCTGGCAGCGACCGCCTGTGGCGGGGGTAAGAGCGACGAGGGCAAGGCTGGCGCCGGCGCCGTCGACCCGAACGGAATCTTCTCGGTCGAGCTGGGTGAGCCTGAGAAGCCCCTGCTCACCGGTGACACGATGGAGTCGAACGGCTCCGCGGTCATGGCCGGTCTGTTCTCGACCCTGGTCGACTACAAGGCCGACGGCTCCCTGGAGATGATCAACGCCGAGTCGGTCACCACCACCGACTCGAAGACCTGGACCGTCAAGCTCAAGCCGGGCTGGACCTTCCACGACGGCACCCCGGTGACGTCCAAGTCCTTCGTGGACGCGTGGAACTGGAACGCCAACGTCAAGAACGCGCAGGGCCTCGCGTCCTGGTTCGCGGACGTCAAGGGCTTCGACAAGGTGCACCCCGAGGCGGAGGGCGCCAAGCCGACCTCCGACAAGCTCGAGGGTCTGAAGATCGTCGACGACAACACCTTCACGATCGAGCTCAACTCCGCGGTTCCGTACTTCGCGCACAAGCTCGCCTACATCGTCTTCGCCCCGCTCCCGGAGTCCTTCTTCAAGGACCCGGTCGCCGCGGGCCAGAAGCCGGTCGGCAACGGTCCCTACAAGTTCAAGTCCTGGGACCACAAGAAGAAGATCGAGATCGTCCGCTACGACGCCTACAAGGGCCCGAACAAGGCGAAGAACGGCGGTGTGGTCTTCAAGAACTACACCACCCTCGAGGCCGCGTACGAGGACCTCAAGTCGGGCAACGTCGACGTCCTGCGTCAGATCGCCCCGAAGGACCTCCCGGTCTACCGTCAGGACCTCGGCGACCGCGCCGTGGACCAGGCGTACTCCGCGATCCAGACCGTCGCCGTCGCCTTCTACGCCGAGCAGTGGAAGAAGCCGAAGCAGATCGACCCGCGCGTCATCCAGGGTCTGTCCATGGGCATCGACCGCGCCACCATCACCAAGACGGTGCTCAACGGCACGCGTGAGCCCGCCACCGGCTGGGTCGCCAAGGGCGTGCTCGGCTACCAGCCGAACGCGGTCGAGATCACCAAGTTCGACCCGGCCAAGGCCAAGGAGCTCATCAAGGCCGGCGGCGGCGTCCCCGGCAACAAGATCTCCATCCAGTACAACGCCGACGGCGGCCACAAGGAGTGGGTGGAGGCCGTCTGCAACTCCATCCAGCAGTCCACCGGCGTCCAGTGCGTCGGCGACGGCAAGCCGGACTTCCAGGCCGACCTGACCGCTCGTAAGACGAAGCAGGTCAAGTCCCTGTACCGCTCCGGCTGGGTGCTCGACTACCCGGTGAACGCCAACTTCATCTCGGACCTGTTCCGTACGGGTGCGGGCGGCAACCAGGGCGACTTCTCCAACAAGGAGCTGGACGCCAAGATCGCGGCCGCCGACTCGGCCAAGACGCTCGACGAGTCGGTCAAGGCGTACCAGGCCATCGAGAAGGACCTGGTCAACTACATGCCGTCGATCCCGCTCTGGTACTACAAGGTCAACGCGGGCTACTCGGAGAAGGTCTCCGGCGTGGCGTACGGCCAGGACGGCGACCCGATCCTGACCGGCGTCGAGGTCAAGAAGTAATCACCCAAGCGTAGTCCGCTCGCCGTCGCGGGGCTGACGGATCGTCAGCCCCGTCTCGGCGCCTTACGCAGTGGCTGGGGGGCCCTTCCACGACATCAGCGTGCCCGCACCTGGGCGTGCTGTCGGGGGAGGGCCCGTCGGCTGCGGCCGTCACATCTCAACGGAGGCATGATGGGGCGCTATGTCGCACGACGACTGCTCCAGATGATCCCGGTGTTCTTCGGGACAACCCTGCTGATCTTCCTCATGGTCTACAGCCTGCCCGGCGACCCCGTGGCGGGTCTGTTCGGCGACAAGGGCGCGAGCCCGGCGACCATCGAAGCCATCAGACACAAGCTCGGTCTGGACCTGCCGCTGTACGAGCAGTACTGGAACTACATGAAGGGCATCATCCTTCATTTCGACTTCGGCACCCAGATCCGCAACGACCGCCCGGTCACCGAGGTGCTCGGCGAGGCGTTCCCGGTGACGCTCCAGCTGGCCACCCTGGCCTTCGCGTTCGAGCTCATCTTCGGCATCGGCCTCGGCATCATCGGCGGCCTGAAGGCCGGCAAGCTCGCCGACAACGCGATCCTCATCTTCACCCTGCTGATCATCTCGATCCCGGTCTTCGTGCTCGGCTTCTTCATCAAGATGGTCTTCGCCGACAACCTGGGCTGGATCGCCCCGAACGTCAGCAACGAGCAGCTGTGGTCCGAGATGATCGCCCCGGCGGTGGTCCTCGGCGGTCTGTCCCTCGCGTACGTGGCCCGACTGACCCGTACGTCCATGGCGGAGAACCTGCGCGCCGACTACATGCGCACGGCCGTCGCCAAGGGCCTGCCGAAGCGCCGCATCATCGGCGTCCACCTGATGCGCAACTCGATGATCCCCGTCGTCACCTTCCTCGGCACCGACATCGGCGCCCTCATGGGTGGTGCGGTCGTGACTGAGAAGATCTTCAACATCAAGGGCGTCGGCGGTCTGATCGCCGAGTCGATCTCCCGCCGCGAGGGTTCGACCCTGGTCGGTCTCGTCACCATCCTGGTGATCGTCTACCTCGTCACCAGCCTTCTCATCGACCTGCTGTACGCGGTCCTGGACCCGAGGATCCGTTATGCCTGACGTGACCAAGACCGCCGCCGTGGCAGAAGAGGCCGTCGACGCCCCCTCCGTCGTCGAGGCCGCCGCGCCGAAGCAGGAGAAGGCCCGCTCCTTGTGGGGCGACGCCTGGCACGACCTGCGTCGCAACCCGTACTTCCTCGTCTCGGCCGTCCTGATCCTCTTCCTGCTGACGGTCGCCGCGTTCCCGGGACTGTTCACCAGCGCCTCGCCGACCGTCGGCGACCTGGTGAACCACTACCTGGGCAAGCCGGAGCTCGCCCACATCGGCCAGGCCGACTGGCTCGGTTACGACGGCCAGGGCCGCTCCGTGTACGCCCGCATGATCCATGGCACCCGTGCCTCGATCATCGTCGGCATCTGCGTCACCGCCATCGTCACCGTCGTCGGCGGCCTCATGGGCATGCTCGCCGGTTATTTCGGCGGCGTCATGGACGCGATCCTCTCCCGGGTCACCGACATCTTCTTCGGCATCCCGTTCCTCCTGGGCGCCATGGTCGTCCTGCAGTCCTTCACCGAGCGCACCGTCTGGGTCGTCGTCGGCGCGCTGGCCTTCCTCGGCTGGACGCAGATGGCCCGCGTCATGCGCGGAGCGGTGATCACCGTCAAGCAGGCCGACTACGTGCACGCCGCCAAGGCGCTCGGCGCCGGCACCAGCCGGATCCTGTTCAAGCACATCCTCCCGAACGCGATGGCGCCGGTGATCGTCGTCGCGACCATCGCGCTCGGCGGCTACATCTCGGCCGAGGCGACCCTGTCCTACCTGGGTCTCGGTCTCGCGGCCCCGACGGTCTCGTGGGGCGTCGACGTCTCCACCGCCGTCGACCAGATCCGCGTCGCTCCGCACATCCTGCTGTGGCCCTCGATCATGCTGAGCGTCACCATCCTGGCGTTCATCATGCTCGGCGAAGCGGTCCGCAACGCCCTCGACCCCAAGATGCGCTGAGGAGGGCGTAAAAGATGAGCCTCATCGACAAGACCGACAAGACCGCGTCCGTCCCCGCGCCCCGCGACGGTGACGACCACACCGGTCCGCTCCTCGAAGTGCGCGACCTGCACGTCGAGTTCCACACCCGCGACGGTGTCGCCAAGGCGGTCAACGGCGTCAACTACTCGGTCGACGCCGGCGAGACCCTCGCCGTCCTCGGCGAGTCCGGCTCCGGCAAGTCCGTCACCGCCCAGGCGATCATGGGCATCCTCGACATGCCGCCCGGCAGGATCCCGCAGGGCGAGATCCTCTTCCGCGGCCAGGACATGCTGAAGATGTCCTACGAGGAGCGCCGGAAGATCCGCGGCCGCAAGATCGCGATGATCTTCCAGGACGCGCTGTCCTCCCTCAACCCGGTCCTCAGCGTCGGCTACCAGCTCGGCGAGATGTTCCGGGTGCACCACGGACTGTCCAAGAAGGACGCCAAGGCCAAGGCCATCGAGCTGATGGACCGGGTGAAGATCCCCGCCGCCTCGGCGCGGGTCTCCGACTACCCGCACCAGTTCTCCGGCGGCATGCGCCAGCGCATCATGATCGCCATGGCGCTCGCCCTGGAGCCGGACCTGATCATCGCGGACGAGCCCACCACGGCGCTCGACGTGACCGTCCAGGCCCAGGTCATGGACCTCCTCGCGGAGCTCCAGCAGGAATACAACATGGGTCTGATCCTGATCACCCACGACCTCGGCGTCGTCGCCGACGTCGCGGACAAGATCGCGGTCATGTACGCCGGCCGCATCGTGGAGCAGGCGCCGGTGCACGAGCTGTACAAGCGCCCGGCCCACCCGTACACCCGCGGTCTGCTGGACTCGATCCCGCGCCTGGACCAGAAGGGCCAGGAGCTCTACGCGATCAAGGGCCTCCCGCCCAACCTGCTCCGCGTGCCGACCGGCTGCGCCTTCAACCCGCGCTGCCCCAAGGCGACCGACCTCTGCCGTACGGAGATCCCGGCGCTCGCGCCGGTCACCGAGCAGGACGGGGCCGAGCTGCCGGGCCGCAAGAGCGCCTGCCACTTCTGGAAGGAGACGATCCATGGCTGAGCTGAGCAAGACGAACGAGGCCGGGGGCGTGTCCGAGGCGGAGGCCGTAGCCGCCATCGAGGCTCCGGTCGAGCGCGGTGAGCCGATTCTCCAGGTCCGCAACCTGCAGAAGCACTTCCCGCTCACCCAGGGCATCCTGTTCAAGAAGAACGTCGGCGCGGTCAAGGCCGTGGACGGCGTCTCCTTCGACCTCTTCCAGGGCGAGACCCTCGGCATCGTGGGCGAGTCCGGCTGTGGCAAGTCCACCGTCGCCAAGCTCCTGATGAACCTGGAGAAGGCCACCGCGGGCGAGGTCTTCTACAAGGGCCAGGACATCACCCGGCTGTCCGGCCGCGCGCTGAAGGCCGTGCGCCGCAACATCCAGATGGTGTTCCAGGACCCGTACACCTCGCTGAACCCGCGCATGACGGTCGGCGACATCATCGGCGAGCCCTTCGACATCCACCCCGAGGTGGCCCCGAAGGGCGACCGGCGCCGCAAGGTGCAGGAGCTGCTCGACGTCGTCGGTCTGAACCCCGAGTACATCAACCGCTACCCGCACCAGTTCTCCGGCGGTCAGCGCCAGCGCATCGGCATCGCCCGCGGCCTCGCGCTCAACCCGGAGATCATCATCTGCGACGAGCCGGTCTCGGCCCTGGACGTGTCCGTCCAGGCCCAGGTCATCAACCTGATGGAGAAGCTCCAGGACGAGTTCAACCTCTCCTACATCTTCATCGCGCACGACCTGTCGATCGTCCGGCACATCTCGGACCGCGTGGGCGTCATGTACCTGGGGAAGATGGCCGAGATCGGTACGGACACCCAGATCTACGACCACCCGACCCACCCGTACACCCAGGCGCTGCTCTCCGCCGTCCCGGTGCCGGACCCGGAGGCCCGCGCGCACCGCGAGCGGATCATCCTCACCGGTGACGTGCCCTCGCCGGCCAACCCGCCGTCGGGCTGCCGCTTCCGCACCCGCTGCTGGAAGGCGCAGGACAAGTGCGCCACCGAGGTCCCGCTGCTCGCGGTCCCGGAGCGCTTCGTCGGCCAGGACACCCCGGCCGCGCACGAGTCCGCGTGCCACTTCGCCGAGGAGAAGGCGGTTCTCGCCGTCTGACCCGGCCTCGTCCGCAAGGGCCCCCGGCACCCCGTGAGGGTGCCGGGGGCCCTTGCGTTCATCCGGACGCCGTTAACGTGCACTCCCTCCCATACCGGGTGATATTGGGCCCTAAGTCAGACTGAGGACATCGGGAGGCACTCCATGCGCGGAGCCACGCACGCCAAGTGGGCCGCTCTGGCCACCGCCGTCGCCCTCGCGGCGACCGCCTGCGGCGGGGGCGGCGACACGGGCGGCGGGGGCGCGGACGGCGTCGTGACCTCCTCGTGGGGTGACCCCCAGAACCCGCTGGAACCGGCGAACACCAACGAGGTCCAGGGCGGCAAGGTGCTGTCCATGATCTTCCGCGGCCTCAAGCAGTACGACCCGAAGACCGGCGAGGCCAAGGACATGCTCGCCGAGAAGATCGAGACCACCGACTCGACGAACTTCCGCATCACCGTCAAGAACGGCTGGACCTTCTCCAACGGCGAGAAGGTCACCGCGAAGTCCTTCGTCGACGCCTGGAACTACGGCGCCCACCTGAAGAACAACCAGAAGAACGCCTACTTCTTCGGCTACATCGAGGGCTACGACAAGGTCCACCCCGACAAGGGACAGCCGAGCGCCGCGACCATGTCCGGCCTCAAGGTCGTCGACGAGCGGACCTTCACCGTCAAGCTGACCCAGAAGTTCTCGACCTTCCCCGACACCCTCGGCTACGCGGCCTTCGCCCCGCTCCCCAGGGCGTTCTACGACGACCACGCCGGCTGGCTGTCGAAGCCCATCGGCAACGGCCCGTACACCGTGGACTCCTACTCCAAGGGCTCCCAGATGGTCCTCCGGCGGTGGGACGCCTACCCCGGCACGGACAAGGCCCAGAACGGCGGCATCACCCTCAAGGTCTACACGGACAACAACACCGCCTACACCGACCTGACGGCCGGCAACCTCGACCTCGTCGACGACGTCCCCGCCTCGCAGCTCAAGAACGTCTCCGCCGACCTCGGCGACCGGTACATCAACACCCCCGCCGGCATCATCCAGACCCTCTCGTGGCCCTTCTACCGGCCGGAGTTCAACAAGCCCGGCCAGGAGAAGCTCCGCAAGGGCCTGTCGATGGCCATCGACCGCAAGCAGATCACCGAGACGATCTTCCAGAAGACCCGCACCCCCGCCAAGGACTGGACCTCACCGGTGCTCGGCGCCGACGGCGGCTACAAGGAGATGTGCGGCGAGGCGTGCGAGTACAACCCGGCCGAGGCCAAGAAGCTGGTCGCGCAGGGCGGCGGCATCCCCGGCGGCACGCTGAGGATCTCGTACAACGCCGACACCGGCTCCCACAAGGAGTGGGTGGACGCCGTCTGCAACTCCATCAACCGCGCCCTCGGCAACAACAGGGCGTGCGTCGGCAACCCGGTCGGCACCTTCGCCGACTACCGCAACCAGGTCACCACCCAGAAGCTGAACGGCCCCTTCCGGGCCGGCTGGCAGATGGACTACCCGCTCATCCAGAACTTCCTCCAGCCGCTGTACTACACCAACGCCTCGTCCAACGACGGCAAGTACTCCAGCCCCGAGTTCGACAAGCTCGTCGACGACGCCAACGCCGAGACCGACACCAAGAAGGCCGTCGAGCTCTTCCAGCGGGCCGAGGAAGTCCTCCGCGACGACATGGGCGCCATCCCGCTCTGGTACCAGAACGGCAGCGCCGGCTACTCCGAGCGCGTGGAGAACGTGTCCCTGAACCCCTTCAGCGTCCCGGTCTACGACCAGATCAAGGTCAAGTGACGCCCCGGCGGGCCGAGCAGCCTGACAGGTCGGCGGCGTACGGCCCGGCCCCGCGGACCCCGCGCCGGGCCGTACGCCTTCCTCGCCCTCTTTGGAGGTTTCCGTGGGTCGTTACGTGATCCGGCGACTGCTGCAGATGATCCCCGTCTTCTTCGGCGCCACCCTGCTGATCTTCCTGATGGTCAACGTGATGGGCGACCCCATCGCCGGACTGTGCGGCGACCGCCAGTGCGACCCGGCGACCGCCGCCCAGCTGAAGAGGGAGTTCGGCCTCGACAAGCCGGTCTGGCAGCAATACCTGACCTACATGGGCAACGTCTTCACCGGGGACTTCGGCACCGCCTTCAACGGCCAGCCGGTCACCGAGCTGATGGGCCTCGCCTTCCCGGTCACCATCCGGCTCACCGTCGTAGCCATCCTCTTCGAGATCGTCATCGGCATCGCCCTCGGCGTGGTCACCGGCCTGCGCCGGGGCCGCCCCGTCGACACCACGGTCCTGCTGCTGACCCTGGTCGTCCTGTCCGTCCCCACCTTCGTCACCGGTCTGCTCATCCAGCTGCTCCTCGGCGTGAAGTGGGGCTGGATCAAACCCGCCGTGTCGCCCGAGGCCGCCTTCGGCGAGCTCATCGTCCCCGGCCTCGTCCTCGCCTCCGTCTCCCTCGCCTACGTCACCCGCCTCACCCGGACCTCGATCGCCGAGAACAAGCGCGCCGACTACGTGCGCACCGCCGTCGCCAAGGGCCTGCCCCGCCGCCGGGTCATCACCCGCCACCTGCTGCGCAACAGCCTCATCCCGGTGGTGACCTTCATCGGCGCCGACGTCGGCGCCCTCATGGGCGGCGCCATCGTCACCGAACGGATCTTCAACATCCACGGCGTGGGCTACCAGCTCTACCAGGGCATCGTCCGCCAGAACACCCAGACCGTCGTCGGCTTCGTGACCGTCCTCGTCCTGGTGTTCCTGCTGGCCAACCTGCTGGTCGACCTCCTGTACGCCGTACTCGACCCGAGGATTCGCTATGCCTGAGCAGCCGCACGACCCGTACCACGAGGAGGGGGCCGCCATCGCCGCCACCGGCGCGGGCGGCGCCGTGGACCTCGCCATGGACGAGGGCGAGACGCTGGAACAGCGTCCATCAGCCGCCTCCGGCGGCCCGCAGGGCACCGGACCGGACAGGAAGCCGCGCTCGCTGTGGTCCGACGCCTGGCACGACCTGCGCCGCAACCCGGTCTTCCTCGTCTCCGGCCTCGTCATCCTCTTCCTGGTCGTCATCTCCGTCTGGCCCTCGTTGATCGCCTCCGGCGACCCGCTCGACTGCGACCTGTCCAAGGCCCAGGAAGGCTCCCAGCCCGGCCACCCCTTCGGCTTCAACGGCCAGGGCTGCGACGTCTACACCCGTACGGTCTACGGCGCCCGCACCTCCGTCACCGTCGGCGTCTGCGCCACCCTCGGCGTCGCGATCCTCGGCAGCGTGCTCGGCGGGCTCGCCGGCTTCTTCGGCGGGGCCTGGGACGGCTTCCTCTCCCGCATCACCGACATCTTCTTCGCCATCCCCGTCGTCCTCGGCGGCCTGGTGCTGCTCTCGGTGGTGACCAGCTCCACCGTCTGGCCCGTCATCGGCTTCATGGTGCTGCTCGGCTGGCCGCAGATCTCCCGCATCGCCCGCGGCTCCGTCATCACCGCCAAACAGAACGACTACGTCCAGGCGGCCCGGGCCCTCGGCGCCTCGAACTCCCGGATGCTGCTGCGCCACATCGCGCCCAACGCCATCGCGCCCGTGATCGTCGTCGCCACCATCGCGCTCGGCACCTACATCGCCCTGGAGGCCACCCTGTCGTACCTCGGCGTCGGCCTGAAACCGCCGACCGTCTCCTGGGGCATCGACATCTCCTCGGCCTCCCAGTACATCCGCAACGCCCCGCACATGCTGCTCTGGCCGGCCGGCGCCCTGGCCGTCACGGTGCTCGCCTTCATCATGCTCGGCGACGCGGTGCGCGACGCCCTCGACCCCAAGCTGAGGTAGGGCCATGCTGCTCGAAGTCCGTGACCTGTACGTGGAGTTCCACACCCGCGACGGGGTGGCCAAGGCGGTCAACGGCGTCACCTACTCGGTCGACGCGGGGGAGACCCTCGCCGTGCTCGGCGAGTCCGGGTCCGGCAAGTCCGTCACCGCCCAGGCCGTCATGGGCATCCTGGACATGCCGCCCGGAAGGATCACCGGCGGCGAGATCCTCTTCCAGGGCCAGGACCTGCTGACGCTGGGGGAGGAGGAACGGCGGAAGATCCGCGGCGCCCGGATGGCGATGATCTTCCAAGACGCGCTGTCCTCCCTCAACCCCGTCCTCAGCGTCGGCGACCAGCTCGGCGAGATGTTCGAGGTCCACCGCGGGATGTCCCGCAAGGACGCCAGGGCCAGGGCCGTCGAGCTGATGGACCGGGTCCGCATCCCCGCCGCCAAGGAACGGGTCGGGCAGTACCCGCACCAGTTCTCCGGCGGCATGCGCCAGCGCATCATGATCGCCATGGCGCTCGCCCTGGAGCCGGACCTGATCATCGCCGACGAGCCCACCACCGCCCTCGACGTCACCGTCCAGGCTCAGGTCATGGACCTGCTCGCCGAGCTCCAGCGCGAGCTGAACATGGGGCTCATCCTCATCACCCACGACCTCGGCGTGGTCGCCGACGTCGCCGACAAGATCGCCGTCATGTACGCGGGCCGGATCGTGGAGCACTCGCCCGTCCACGAGATCTACAAGGCACCCGCCCACCCCTATACCAAGGGACTGCTGGAATCGATCCCGCGCCTGGACCAGAAGGGCTCGGAGCTGTTCGCCATCAAGGGCCTGCCGCCCAACCTCCTCGCCATCCCGCCCGGCTGCGCCTTCAACCCGCGCTGCCCGCTCGCCCAGGACCGGTGCCGCACCGACGTGCCGCCGCTGTACGACGTCACCGAGTCACCCGTACCGCGCTCCAGTGCCTGCCACTACTGGAAGGAGTGCCTCCATGGATGAGGCGATTCTCCAGGTCCGCGGCCTGGTCAAGCACTATCCGCTGACCCGGGGCGTGCTCTTCAAGAAGCAGGTCGGCGCGGTCAAGGCGGTCGACGGCGTCGACTTCGAGCTGGCCGCGGGGGAGACGCTCGGCATCGTGGGCGAGTCCGGCTGCGGCAAGTCGACCGTCGCGAAGATGCTGGTCAACCTGGAGAAGCCGACCGCAGGCGCCATCCTGTACAAGGGCGAGGACCTCACCACGCTGTCCCCGCGCGCCCTCAAGTCGGTGCGCCGCAACATCCAGATGGTGTTCCAGGACCCGTACACCTCGCTGAACCCGCGCATGACGGTCGGCGACATCATCGGGGAGCCGTACGAGATCCATCCCGAGGTGGCCCCCAAGGGCGACCGGCGCCGCAAGGTGCAGGACCTGCTGGACGTCGTCGGACTGAACCCGGAGTACATCAACCGCTATCCCCACCAGTTCTCCGGAGGCCAGCGTCAGCGCATCGGCATCGCCCGCGGCCTCGCCCTGCGGCCCGAGATCATCGTGGCGGACGAGCCGGTGTCCGCCCTCGACGTCTCCGTGCAGGCGCAGGTGGTGAACCTGCTCGAGCGGCTCCAGACGGAGTTCGGGCTCTCGTACGTCTTCATCGCGCACGACCTGTCGATCGTCCGGCACATCTCCGACCGGGTCGGCGTCATGTACCTGGGCCGCATCGTCGAGACCGGCACCGACGCCGAGATCTACGACCACCCGACCCACCCGTACACCCAGGCGCTGCTCTCCGCCGTCCCGGTGCCGGACCCGGCGGCGCGCGCGCACCGCGAGCGGATCATCCTCACCGGTGACGTGCCCTCACCGGCGAACATCCCCTCCGGCTGCCGGTTCCGCACCCGCTGCTGGAAGGCCCAGGAGCGGTGCGCCCTGGAGGTGCCGCTGCTCGCCGTCCCGGCCGTCTTCCGGGACACCGACTCCCCGGCGCGGCACGACTCCGCCTGCCACTTCGCGGAGGAGAAGCACGTGGTGCCGTCGGGCACCGGGTCCGAGGGGACGGAGCGGCCCGGCGGACCGGATTCCGGATCCCACCTGCCTTAACGCGCAGGCAACGTCGCCGAATCGGATCCGGTATACGAACAGGGGAGGCTCGGTGACGTACGGCCGTGCGGGTGCCGTAGGCCGGCCGGAGCGCGCCTTGCCGCCCCGGTCGGCCGCCCCTCCGCACCGGCCGCCCCACCACCCCGGCCGGCCCGCCGCACCGCGCGAACCGCCCGCGCCGCACCCGACTTGACGCACCCGCACCGCGCATATGCCGAACCGCTTGTGCCCGCCGGGGGCGACCGTGAGTATCGGCCTCGTGACTGTGACACGTACGGCACGTCTCACCGGCGCCGCCCTGTGCGGCGCACTCGCCCTCGTCATCGTCCTCTGGATGCTGCGCGACCTCGCCGCCCTCGGCCCGAGCACCGAGCTCCTCTGGTACTGGGCCGGCGACCACCGCCTCCCGAGCCACCACGCCACCGCGACCTCGCTCGTCGACGTGCTCCTGGTCCTCGTCTACGCCGCCACCGGGGCCGCCGCCCTGCGTTCCCCGCTCGCCGCCTCCGCGTTCACCGTCACCGGCCTCACCACGCTCGCGCTGCGCCTGCCCGGACTGTGGGCCGCCGGCGTCGAGGTGCTGCTCACCACCCTCCTCTTCCTCGCCCTCGCCGCCGGGCTCGTCGTCACCGCCGCCGCGGGCCGCCGCGACGACGGCCCGGACGCCACCTCCGGCCCGCGCTCCGGCCCCGTCTCCCCGCCCCCGCCCGCACGCCCCGCGACCGGCCCCGCCGTCGCCGCCGGTGTCCTCTGCGCCACCGCCGCCCTGCTGTGGGCCGGCTGGGAGCTCCGCTGGGCCACACTGCTCCCCGCCGACTACACCGTCAGCCGCTTCACCGGCGGACGCGGCCTGCTCCTGCCCGCCCTCGCCGTTCCGCCGGCCTGGCTGAACACCGTCCTCGCCCTGCTGCTCCTCGCCGCCGCCGTCAGCGCCTTCGCCCGCGCCCGCCCCACCCGGCCGCTCGGCCTGCTCGCCGGGCTGCTCCTGGCCGGCGCCGGAGCGAGCGGAACCGCCGCCGCGCTGCGCCCCGGCTGGCACACCTTCACCACCGAACAGGACCTGTACGCCGGCGCGTACGACCTCGGCTGCTTCTTCTCCCTCCTCGCCGGGCTGACCGTCATCGCCCTGCTCGCCCGGCCCGGCCGGGCGAGCCAGGTCCCGTACCGGCCCGTCGCCGCCCTCCCCCCGGCCCCGCCGGCGCAGCCCCCGCCCGGCTGGTGATCAGTCGGAGGACGGTCCCAGGCCGAGCGACCGCCGCAGGAAGTCGACCTGGAGCAGCAGCAGGTTCTCCGCCACCTGTTCCTGCGGGGTCATGTGGGTGACGCCCGACAGCGGCAGGACCTCGTGCGGCCGGCCGGCCGCGAGCAGCGCGGAGGAAAGCCGCAGGGTGTGCGCCATCACCACGTTGTCGTCGGCCAGACCGTGCACGATCATCATCGGCCGGAACGGCGGCCGCGGCCCGGTCAGTCCGTCGTCGGACAGCAGCGAGTTCGCCGCGTAGACCTCCGGCTCCTCGTCCGGACGCCCCAGGTACCGCTCGGTGTAGTGCGTGTCGTACAGCCGCCAGTCGGTCACCGGCGCGCCCACCACGGCGGCGTGGAAGACGTCGGGCCGGCGCAGCGCCGCCAGCCCGGCGAGATAGCCGCCGAAGGACCAGCCCCGGATCGCCACCCGCCCGAGGTCCAGCGGAAAGCGCCCGGCCAGCGCCCGCAGCGCGTCGACCTGGTCGTCCAGCGACAGGGTGAGGTCACGGCCGATCGCCTTCTCCCAGGCGGGGGAGCGTCCCGGCATGCCCCGCCCGTCGGCGACGATCACCGCGAAGCCCTGCTCGGCGAACCACTGCGAGGTCAGGTGCGGGTTGTGCGCGGCGACCACCCGCTGCCCGTGCGGACCGCCGTAGGGGTCCATGAGCACCGGCAGCGGCCCGTCCGCCTCCGTCCAGCCCGACGGAAGCAGCACCGCGCACGGGATCCGCCGCTCGCCCGCCTCGGTGAGGTGCACCTCGGCGCGGAGCGGGGGCGTCCGCGCGTACGAGGCGACCTCGGCGACCCGCTTCCCCTCCCGGAGGACCCGCGTCACGCTGCCCGGCGCGTCCGGCCGGGCCGAGGACAGCACCGTCACCGCGCCGGACCGCACCGCTCCGTGCACCCCGGTGCCCTCGGAGAGCCGCTCCACCGCCGGCTCGCCGTCCAGGCGCACCCGGTACACATGGATCTCTCCGGTCTCGGGAGCCCCGGCCGCCTCACCGGCCGACGCCGAGATCAGGACATCTTCCGTACCGACGTCGAGGACCGCCCGCACGTGCAGCCGGGCGTCCGTGAGCGCCCGGTCGCCGATCGCCAGGACCCGTGCGCCGCCCTCACCCGGCTGGTCCTCCACGCGCACGAGCCGCCCGTCCGCCGTCCACGCCGGCACACCGGTGAAGAGTTCCAGCCACACCGGATCCTCCTCCCGGCGCACCGTACGCGTCGCCCCCGAGTCCGGGTCGACCGCCAAGTACGCCTGCGAGCGCTGGTCGCGCGCCTGGACGAGGAGCAGCGGGGGCCCGTCGGCCGACCAGTGCACCCGGGCCAGGTAGGGGAAGGCCGCCCGGTCCCACCGCACCTCGGTGCGATTTCCGGCCAGATCGACGACGAAGAGCCGCACCTCCGCGTTGGCCGTGCCCGCGGCCGGGTAAGCGACCGCCTGCGGCGCGCGGTCCGGGTGGGCCGGATCGGCGATCCACCAGCGCCGCACCGGACGCTCGTCCACGCGCGCGACGAGCAGACGGTCCGAGTCCGGACTCCACCAGAAGCCGCGCGCGCGGTTCATCTCCTCGGAGGCGATGAACTCGGCCAGCCCGTACGTGATCCCCCGCCCGTCCGCTCCCGCCTCGTCCGCCCCTTCCGCTTCGCCTTCCGGCCCGGCCAGTACCCGGTCGCCGCCCGTGCCGTCCGCCCCGGTCACCCGCAGCGCCCCGCCCGCCACGTACGCGACCCACCGCCCGTCCGGCGACGGACGCGGGTCCACCACGGGACCCGGCACCGGCAGCTCGCGTGCCGTCCCCGCCCGCAGTTCCGCCGTGAACAGCCGCCCGGACAGCGCGAACGCCGCCAACTCCACGGCCCCGTCCACCGCGTAGCCCACGATCCCGCCCGAGCCCTCCCGGGCCCGCTCCCGGCGGGCCCGCTCCTCGGCCGACAACTCCTCGGCGGCGCCCGCGAGCAGCGCTTCCGGATCCGCCGCGAGCCGCTCCCGGCCCGTGTCGAGGTCGAGCACCCACAGCCGGTGCGAGCGGTCGGTCCCCGCGTCGTCCGGCCCGGAACCGGAGCGGAGGAAGACCACCCGCCCGCCGTCCGGCGAGACCGTGAACGCGCGCGGGGCGCCGAGCGCGAAGCGCTGGGTCCGCGCGTACTGGCGGGGGAAGGACACCGATGCGTCTCGTGGCGAAGTCATGTGACCGAAACTAGCGTCCGTGCGCCCCCTCATGCCCCCGTACACCGATCGATGCGATGGCACGGATAGTTATGATCCGTAGCGCTAGGTGGGTATGCATCCACCGGCACATGCCAACCGAACGTCCGACCGAAATGTCCGACCGAAGAAGTGTGGAGGTGAACCGCCGTGGCACTCTCGATTTCGGTGGTTGTGCTGCTGGCGATCGTCGTCTTCCTTCTGATCCGGAAATCCGGACTCAAGGCCGGCCACGCGGCGGTCTGCGCGCTCCTGGGTTTCTATCTGGCGAGCTCGTCCATCGCGCCGTCCATCAGCACCCTCACCACCAACGTGGCGAGCATGATCGGCGGCCTCAAGTTCTGACCCGACCGGCCGTCGCGGGCCCCGCCTCGTAGGGTGGGGCCATGACGGATCTCCCCGCCCGTCGTCTGCTCCTCGTGCACGCGCACCCGGACGACGAGTCGATCAACAACGGCGTCACCATGGCCCGGTACGCGGCCGAGGGCGCCCTCGTGACCCTGGTGACCTGCACCCTGGGCGAGGAGGGCGAGGTCATCCCGCCCGAGCTCGCCCACCTCGCGCCGGACCGGGAGGACCGGCTCGGCGAGCACCGCGTCGGCGAACTCGCCGCCGCCATGAAGGAGCTGGGCGTCACCGACCACCGCTTCCTCGGCGGCCCCGGCCGCTTCCGCGACTCCGGGATGATGGGCGTCGAGCAGAACCGCCGTGAAGGCGCCTTCTGGAACACCGACGTCGACGCCGCCGCCCCCCACCTCGTCGCCGTGATCCGCGAGACCCGTCCGCAGGTCCTCGTCACCTACGACCCCGACGGCGGCTACGGCCACCCCGACCACATCCAGGCCCACCGCGTCGCCATGCGGGCCGCAGAGCTCGCCGCCGACCCCGCGTACCGGCCCGACCTCGGCCCCGCCCACACGATCGCCAAGATCTACTGGAACCGGGTCCCGCGCTCCGTCGCCGAGGCCGGATTCGCGCGCCTGCGCGCCGAAGGCTCGGTCTTCCCCGCGGACGCGCAGATCGGCGACGTCCCCGGGGTCGTCGACGACTCCCGCATCACCGCCGAGATCGCGGGCGAGAGCGCCGACGGCAGCGAGGAGGGCGGCCCGGCGTCGTACGCGGCCCGCAAGGCCGCCGCCATGCGCGCCCACGTCACCCAGGTCGCCGTCGACGGCGCCTCCTTCGCCCTCTCCAACAACCTGGGCCAGCCCCTCTTCACCACCGAGTACTACGAGCTCGTCCAGGGCACGCCCGGCGCGCCCGCGGGCGAACGCGAGACCGACCTCTTCGCAGGAGTCGCCGAGTGACCGCGCATCAGCACGCCGACCCGCTGCCCGCCCCGGGCGTCCGCTACGTCTGGTACGGGGCGCTCTTCGTCCTCGGAGCCCTCGTCGGCACCGCCGGCTCGCTGGTCCAGGCGGCCTGGATGCCCGGGGGACTGTTCCTGGCGCTGCTCGCCTCCGCCGGCCTCTTCCACGGCGGCCTGCGCGCCACCGGCACCCAGGTCGGCGTCGCCGCGGCGGGCGGCGGCTGGCTCGTCGCCATCGTGCTGCTCAGCCTCGGACGCCCCGAGGGTGACGGTCTGTTCGGCGGCGGCCTCGGCGAGATGGTCTACCTCCTCGGCGGCATGGCCGTCGCTGTGATGTGCGCCACGATGAGCCGGCTGCCCCGACCGACCCCGTAGCAGGGCGACTTGACGCCATCCTGTCTTGACTTCGGCCGGATTGCCCATGGCGGATCCACGCCGGGTCGGGTGCGGATCGGCGACGGCCAGTATGGTGGTGCGCGCCGCCGACCGCCCGGATCACCACGAGCATCAGCAAGAGCGGGCGGCGGAGCCAACCGGGAGATCCTGCTTTGAGTCGTGAAACTGGTCGAGAGACTGACAGTTCGTCCTCCGGCGCCCAGCCGCGCGGCGCGGCGGCGTACCCCTCGGGCACTCCGCCGTACGGCCTGCGCGGAGGCCAGGACGCCGCCCACGAGGAGGCGGGCCGCCCCGCATCGCCGGAGGAGCCGAAGACCGAGACCACGCTGACCACCCGGATCCGGATCAACATCCCGGGTTCGCGTCCCATCCCGCCCGTGGTCGTCCGCAAGCCGGTCGGCGACACCCAGGCCGGAGCCGAGGCGCAGGGCCAGGGACCGGCCGCCGAGCCGCCCCGGCCCGCCCCGGCGCCCGCCCCCGCCCCGGCCCCCGCGCCGGAGCCCCCGGCCACGCCCGAGCCGGCGGCGGCCGAGGAGAAGACCAGCGACTGGTTCGCGCCGCGGAAGACGTCCGCGCCCAAGCCCGCCCCGGCGCCGTCGCCCGCCCCCGCTCCGGCCGCCCCGGTCACGGGCCCCGCCCCGTCGGCGCCCGCGCCGGCCGCTCCGTCCGCCCCGGCCACCGGCTTCGCCGGCTCCGCCGCGGACGGCGTCCCGTCGGCCTCCACCACCCAGAGCATGCCGGTCGTCACCCCGCTCAGCGGCGGCGCCGGCCACACTCCCGCCGCGGGAGTCCCCCGCTACGACGGTCCCGCGGCCCCCCCCAACCCGCTCTACGACAGCGGCCCCGGTCACACTCCGGCCGCCGGCACGCCCGTCGTCGACGCCGCCGGCGCCCCCGTCGGGCCGACCACCGGACCCGTCACCGGCACCAGCCCGGTCGTCGGCCCCTCCCACCCGCGCGGCGCCGCTCCGCGCGCCTCGGCGGCGCCCCCCATGTCCGACGACACCGCGATCCTCACCCCGCAGCCCCCGGCCCCCGCGCCGGGCCCGATCGGCGGCGGCCACGTCTCGGGCGCCACGCTCACCAGCGGGATGCCCGTCGTCCCGCCGTCCGGACCGGACCCGGCGCGCCGAGGCCCCGAGCGCGACCAGGACGTCGCCCCGGCCCCGGCCCCGGCCCCGGCCCCGAGGCCCGCTCCGGCGTCCACGGCCAAGCCCGTGAAGAAGCGTTCCAAGCTGGTCCTCGCCTGCGTCGGCGTCGTCGGCCTCGCCGGTGTCGCCTACGGCGCCGGACTGCTCCTCAACCACTCCGACGTCCCCAAGGGCACCACCGTCCTCGGCGTCGACATCGGCGGCGGTACGAAGGAGGAGGCCGTCACCCGGCTGGAGGCGGAGCTCGGCAAGCGCGCCCACGCCCCGCTCCAGCTCAGCGTCGGCGGCAGGAAGACCGAACTGGCCCCCGACAAGGCGGGCCTCGCGCTGGACGCGCAGGAGACCGTGCGCGCCGCCGCCGGCAGCGACTACAACCCCGTCTCCGTCATCGGCTCCCTCTTCGGCGGCGAGCGCGTCGCCCAGCCGGTCTTCCCGGTCGACGAGGAGAAGCTGGGCGTCGCCCTCACCGACCTGGCCGGCACCTCCGGTTCGGTCACCGAGGGCACCATCGTCTTCTCCCCGGGCAAGGTCACCGCGGTCGAGGGCAAGCCGGGCAAGGGCCTGGACGTCCAGCGCTCGATGATCGCGGTCAAGGACGCGTACCGCGCCCAGGTCGAGACCGGCCGCTCCAAGGTCGTCGAACTGCCCGTCGTCACCCGGCAGCCGACCATCACCAAGGCCGAGCTGGACCGGGCGATGGAGGAGTTCGCCGAGCCCGCCATGTCCGGCATCATCACCATCAAGGCCGGGTCCAAGCAGATCGACTTCGGCCCCGCGCGGTCCCTGCCGAAGATCCTCTCCATGAAGGCCGTCGACGGCCGCCTGGTGGAGGTCTACGACAAGAAGGCCATCGAGGAACTCCTCGACGGCGTCTTCGACGGCATCATGATCACCAAGGCCGACGGCACCCGGCACGAGGTCTCCGCCGACGACGTCGCCTTCGTGATGCGCGACGCCCTGCGCGGGAAGACCAAGGCCGAGCGCACGAAGGCGATCGACCTGAGCGGCGAGGGCTGACGGCCCGACGCCCTCCGAGCGACCGAGGAGCCCCGCCCGCGACGACCGGGCGGGGCTCCGCGCGTGTCCGCGCCCGCCCGTGCCCTCGGCCCGGACCGGCCTGGGGGAGGACCGCACGGGGCCCCGCTGGTCACCGCTCCCTCGGGGGTGCCCTCGGCCCGGCCTGGGGAGGAGCTCACCGGGGCCCGGCTGGTCACCGCTCCTTCGCGGGTGCCGTCGGACCGGCCCGGGAGGGCAGGGCCGGCTAGTTCAGCAGTGCGCGGGCCGCCTTCGCCTTGCGGCGGATGGTCTCGGCCGCGCTCGGCTCCACCGCGTCCATCACGGTCGCGTACGCCTCCATCTCCGCCGCTCCCGTCAGGAAGTCCCCGCGCTGGACGAGCAGCTCCGCGCGCTCGTAGCGCAGGCGGGCCGGATGGGAGGGGAGCAGCAGCGACAGTTCCACGGCCCACAGGGCGACGTCGGAGCGCTCGGGGCGGGCGGACGCCCAGGCGCGGATGTTGTTGAGGATGCGCAGCACGATCGCCGCCGGTGTGGCGGGGCGCAGCATCGACGGGTCGAGGGCCTCGCCGGTGGCACCCGCGACCAGGAGTTCCGCGTCGGCGGCGGTCATCGGACGGCCGCCGGCGAAGGGGTCGGCGAGGTGGAGGTCCCCCGGGTCGCCGAAGCCGACGACGAAGTGGCCGGGCAGGCCGAGGCCGTAGACGGGGGCGCCGGCCCGGCGGGCGACCTCGATCCACACCACGGACAGCAGGATCGGCAGTCCGCGCCGGCGCCGCAGCACCTCGTGGAGCAGCGAGGACTCCAGGCGCTGGTAGTCGGCGGGCACGCCGAGGAAGCCCTCGCGGCGGCCGAGTAGCTCGGCGAGCGCCGTGACCCACGCGTCGGCGCCGCCGCGCGCCCCGTAGGGCAGCAGGCCGGCGAGCCGGTCCAGTTCGATCTCCGCGGCGTCCAGGTCCGCCTGGGTCACCGCGGGGTCGGCCACCGCGCCGACGAGGAGGCAGAGCCGGGCGAGGTCGGGCCGCTCGGACCTGGCCTCCTCCGCGAACTCCCGCCGCCAGTCGGTCACGTCGCCTGCGTCGGTCACGCGTCCGTCCAGCGGTAGTGGTGGTAGTGGTGGTGCACGGTGAAGCCCATTCCGTCGTACAGCGCCCGGGCGCCGTCGTTGTCCGACTCCACCTGGAGCCAGGCGGCCGAGGCGCCCTCGTCCAGGGCCCGGCGGGCGAGCGCGGTCATGACGGCCGTCGCCAGGCCGCCGCGCCGCCGGGCGGGGTCGACCTCCACGGCCATGAAGCCGGCCCAGCGGCCGTCGACGACACAGCGGCCGATCGCAGCCGGTACGTCTTCCGTGCCCGGTATGGAGGCGAACCACACACTCGGGCCGCTGCCGAGGACCTTCACCACGTGCGGGCCGGGTTCGCCGAAGCGCTGGTAGCGGCGCAGCCAGGTCTCGTCGGCGGAGCGCGAGAGCCGGACGGCGGTCACGTCGGCGTCGAGGTCCCCGAGCGGGGCGAGCGGGGCGGTCCGCAGTTCGGCCGTGATCTCGCGGACCCATCCGAGCCGCTCCAGGTCGGCGCAGAGCAGCTCCTGGGTGCCCTCGGCGCCCGTCGACGCCTGGACGTACGCGGGCAGTCCGCGGGTCGCGTACCACTCCCGTACGCGTTCCAGGGCGGCGTCCACCGGAAGTCCCGGATCACCGAGCGGGAGCACCGAGTTGGCCCGCCGGGTGAATCCGGCGGCGGCGCGCAGGGTCCACTCGCCGAGGGGTTCGCTCTCCAGCGGCTGCCACGCGTGCGCGGCGGCGCGGGCGAGCTCGGTGAAGCCGGCGGAGGGGCCGCGCCGACGGGCCGGGGCGGCGGGGACGACCTTGCCGGCGGCGAGCGACGCTTCCGCGATCCGGACGGCCTCGCCGGTCCGGCGTGTGATCAGCAGCACACCCTTGTCCCATGATGTGAGAACCCCGACCGCGTCGGTGAATCTCGCGCCCGCCGCACCCGGGTCCGTCACGTACCGAACTGAGACACGTTTTCCCACGTCAGCAGCGGTAATGCGGACCTCGAGGCGTCCTCCACCGGTGAATTCCACAGCTTCTGAGCCCCTCCTGTTCGGATCGTCCCCAAGAACGGAGATACTAGGGGCGGGCATCGACGACACCGCGCTCCCGCGCAGACCAGCCCTATCGAGGAGGAACGACAGCGTGACCTACGTCATCGCGCAGCCTTGTGTCGACGTCAAGGACAAGGCGTGCATCGAGGAGTGCCCCGTCGACTGCATCTACGAGGGCCAGCGGTCCTTGTACATCCACCCGGACGAATGCGTCGACTGTGGGGCCTGTGAGCCGGTCTGCCCGGTCGAGGCGATCTTCTACGAGGACGACACTCCGGAGGAGTGGAAGGACTACTACAAGGCGAACGTCGAGTTCTTCGACGAGCTCGGCTCGCCCGGTGGTGCCTCCAAGCTCGGCCTGATCGAGCGCGACCACCCCTTCATCGCCGCCCTGCCGCCGCAGAACGGCTGATCATTCGCCTTCGGTCCCGTACGGCCTCACCGCTGTACGGGACCGACGCGTATCCGTACGTACGAGGAGCACAAACCGTGAGCGCAGTCTCTTCGCGCCTGCCCGTCTTCCCCTGGGACAAGCTGGAGCCGTACAAGCAGACGGCGGCGACCCACCCGGACGGCATCGTCGACCTGTCCGTGGGCACGCCCGTGGACCCGGTCCCCGCGCTGATCCAGGACGCCCTGGTCGCGGCGGCGGACTCGCCGGGATATCCCACGGTGTGGGGCACGAAGGAGCTGCGGGACGCGCTCACCGGCTGGTGCGAGCGGCGGCTGGGCGCCACCGGCTTCGCGCACGAGAACGTGCTGCCGGTGGTGGGCTCCAAGGAGCTGGTGGCCTGGCTGCCGACGCAGCTCGGCCTGGGCCCGGGCGACAAGGTGGCCTACCCGCGGCTCGCCTACCCGACCTACGAGGTCGGCGCGCGGCTGTGCGGCGCGGAGCCCGTCGTCTACGACGACCCGACCCGGCTCGACCCGGCGGGGCTGAAGCTGCTGTGGCTGAACTCGCCGTCCAACCCGACCGGCCGGGTCCTCGGCAAGGACGAGCTGCGGCGGATCGTGGCGTGGGCGCGCGAGCACGGCGTGCTGGTGTTCTCCGACGAGTGCTACCTGGAGCTGGGCTGGGAGGCCGACCCGGTCTCGGTGCTGCACCCGGACGTCTGCGGCCGCTCGTACGAGGGCGTCGTCGCCGTCCACTCCCTGTCCAAGCGGTCCAACCTGGCGGGCTACCGGGCGGCGTTCGTCGCGGGCGACGCGGCCGTCCTCGGCGAGCTGCTGCGGATCCGCAAGCACGGCGGCATGATGACCGCCGCCCCGGTGCAGGCCGCCACGGTCGCGGCCCTCGGCGACGACACGCACGTGACCGAGCAGCGGGCCCGCTACGCGGCCCGGCGGGCCGCCCTGCGCGGGGCCCTTCAGGCGCACGGCTTCCGGATCGAGCACAGCGAGGCCAGCCTCTACCTGTGGGCGACCCGGGACGAGCCGTGCTGGGACACGGTGGCGTACCTGGCGGAGAAGGGCATCCTGGTGGCGCCCGGCGACTTCTACGGGGAGGCCGGCGGGCGGTTCGTGCGGGTGGCGTTCACGGCGACGGACGAGCGGGTGGAGGCTGCGGTCAAGCGCCTGGGGTGATCTCGAATCCCCTTGTCGGGAGCCGTCGGTCGTCCACCGACGGACCGAAGGCCCGGGGGACGGTGCTCCCCGGGCCTTCGGCGTGTGCGGCGGGAGGTCAGCCGCCGATCGGCAGGCCGCCCATCAGTCCGGCGCCGGGCAGCGCGCCGGTGTTGGGGAGGCCGCCCAGGGCGTCCGCGGCCGGGGCCTCGGCGGACTCGGTGGCCGCGCCCGCGGTCTGGCCGAGCGTGTCGGCCGCACCGGCCGGGTCGCTCGCGAGCTGCTGGGCCGCCGGGGCGGCCTTGCCGCCGGTCTCGCCGACGACGCCGGTCGCGGTGTCGAGGGTCGAGTCCGCCGCGGTGGTGTCCAGGGCGCTCAGGCCGGGCAGGCCGCCGGCCGGGGCGAGGGAGTGGTCCAGCGCGCTCGCGGAGCCGGCCGCACCGACCACGGGGGCTGCTCCGGCCGCGACGATCAGGGCGGCACGGGCGATCCGACGGGTCAGGGGGAGGGACATGGTGCTCCTTCGACGGAGAGGACGTTGACGCGCTGACAACCGCCCCCGGGGCGGGGGAGGTTGCGGAGGCCGAAGGTAAAGACTGGGTAATGCGCCGTACGGGCGGGCGGGGAGGAAAGCGGACGAACACGCCCATGAGGCAAGGGTTGGCGAACCGTCACTTCCCTTGCGCCGCAAGGTCCTTGCGGTGACATGACAGCCCGCTGAAAAGGTGACCGCAGAGCTTCGCGCCACACCGACCCCATGACACTTCCGGGTGACGGCTCGCACGGCTGCCCACCGGGCCCCGGGTGCCGCCGCGAGGACCGGGCGCGGGACTAGCGCGCCAGCCGGATCCGTACCGTCGAGCCGTCCGTGCCGCGCGGCCCGTCCCCGCCCGCCCGCTCCCACTCGCCCGAGGCGTCGTCGGCGACCCACACCCGGTCCCCGTACGCCACCTCCGCGATGCGCAGCTCGTCCGCCCGCGCCACCGCCCATTGCGCCAGCTCCCAGCCGCGCCGCTCGCGCGCCCCCCGGGAGTCCCGCACCGGCACCGAGAGCTCCACCGCCGGGGCCGCGCCGCCCGCGTTCGCGCCGGCCGCTCCGGCCCCCTTCGCCGCCTGCTCGGGTGTCGTCTCCTCGCCGAAGGCCCGCACCAGCTCCGCGCGCACCCGCGCCGGATCGCCCGGCCGGCCCTCCCGCACGTCCGCCGTGCACGTCAGCGAGGCCGCCGACCGGCCGGTCAGCGCCGCCGAGAGCAGGGCCGCGTCCGGCTCGTGCTTCGCGTACGCCTGCGGGAAACCGCTGCGCTGCACCTTCTGCGCGGCCACCGTCAACGGCAGCCGCGAATACCCGGGGACCTTCTCCAGGCCCTCGTAGAACTTCGCCGAGGAGTACACCGGGTCCAGGATCTGCTCCGGCGTCCCCCAGCCCTGCGAGGGCCGCTGCTGGAACAGGCCGAGCGAGTCCCGGTCGCCGTGCTCGATGTTGCGCAGCGCCGACTCCTGGAGCGCCGTGGCGAGCGCGATCGTGACCGCGCGCTCCGGCAGCCCGCGGCCGGTGCCCACGGCCGCGATCGTGGCCGCGTTGGACGCCTGCTCCGGGGTGAACTCGTAGCGGTTCGCCCCGCTCCCGACGCTGCACCGGGGAGCGCCCTTGCTGCCCGTGACGTAGTGCACCGCCACGTAGGCGACCAGGCCGAGGAGCACGGCGAACGCCGCCACGAGCCGGGCGGGACGACCGCGGCGGGCGGGACGGGGAGGACGGCTGGGCTCGGACACGCGCCCCACCGTACTGGAGGCCGCGTTAGGGTCGGCACATGGCTGACACCGCTCCTCTCAGTGCCCCGCTGAACGCCTCCCTGGACCTCTCGCTCGACGGCGCCGCGCTGACCGCCGCCCTGGTCGACTTCCCCTCCGTCAGTGGAACCGAGAAGCCGCTCGCCGACGCGATCGAGCGGGCCCTGCGCGCCCTGCCGCACCTCACCGTCGACCGCCACGGCAACAACGTCGTGGCCCGCACGAACCTCGGCCGCGCCGAGCGGGTCGTCCTCGCCGGGCACATCGACACGGTCCCGATCGCCGACAACGTGCCCTCCCGGCTCGACGAGAACGGCGTCCTGTGGGGCTGCGGCACCTCCGACATGAAGTCGGGCGTCGCCGTCCAGCTGCGGATCGCGGCCACCGTGCCCGAGCCCAACCGCGACCTCACCTTCGTCTTCTACGACAACGAGGAGGTCGCCGCCCACCTCAACGGCCTCGGCAAGATCGCCGAGGCCCACCCCGACTGGCTCACCGGCGACTTCGCCGTCCTGCTCGAACCCTCCGACGGCCAGGTCGAGGGCGGCTGCCAGGGCACTCTGCGGGTCAAGCTGCGCACCCAGGGCGAGCGGGCCCACTCCGCGCGCTCCTGGATGGGCTCCAACGCCATCCACGCCGCCGCCCCGATCCTCGACCGCCTCGCCGCCTACGAGCCGCGCAGGCCCGTCATCGACGGCCTGGAGTACCACGAGGGCCTCAACGCGGTCGGCATCGAGGGCGGCGTCGCCACCAACGTCATCCCCGACGAGTGCGTCGTCACCGTCAATTACCGCTACGCCCCCGACCTCTCCCCGGAGCAGGCCGTCGCCCACGTGCGGGAGGTGTTCGCGGACTGCGGCGTCGCCGAGTTCGTCATCGACGACGAGAGCGGCGGCGCGCTGCCCGGTCTGTCCCACCCGGCCGCCGCGGCGTTCATGAAGGCGGTCGGCGGCAGCGCCCACCCCAAGTTCGGCTGGACCGACGTCGCCCGCTTCAGCGCGCTCGGCGTCCCGGCCGTCAACTACGGTCCCGGCGACCCGCTGTACGCCCACAAGCGCGACGAGCACGTGCACGTCGAGCGCATCCACCACTGCGAGGCACGTCTCCGCGACTGGCTGACCGAGTGATTCCCGTAATTTCGCTTTTCTTCACCTCTGTGGTCCTACCCTGACCGGACCGGAAGATCAGTGGAACGGTGAAAGGAGCGGGCCATGGGCGTACCCGAGGAGCCGAGGAAGCCGGAGGAGCAGCGACTGGGACCGGTGCTCAGGCGCCGTGAGCAGATCCAGCCCGGCACCACGGACCAGCGTCTGCTCGACACCGAGGGCGACTCGGAGTGGGTGCACACCGACCCCTGGCGGGTCATGCGCATCCAGTCCGAGTTCGTCGAGGGCTTCGGCGCCCTCGCCGAACTGCCGAGCGCGATCAGCGTCTTCGGCTCGGCACGCACCAAGCCGGACTCGCCCGAGTACGAGGCGGGCGTCCGCCTCGGCCGCGCGCTGGTGGAGGCCGGCTTCGCGGTGATCACGGGCGGCGGCCCCGGCGCCATGGAGGCGGCGAACAAGGGCGCCCGGGAGGCCAAGGGCGTCTCGGTCGGCCTCGGTATCGAGCTCCCCTTCGAGCAGGGCCTCAACCCGCACGTCGACATCGGCGTGAACTTCCGCTACTTCTTCGTCCGCAAGACGATGTTCGTGAAGTACGCGCAGGGCTTCGTCGTCCTGCCCGGCGGCCTGGGCACCCTCGACGAGCTCTTCGAGGCACTGACCCTGGTCCAGACCCGCAAGGTCACCCGCTTCCCGATCGTCCTGTTCGGCACGGAGTACTGGAAGGGCCTCGTCGACTGGCTGCGCGACTCGGTCGTCGCGGGCGGCAAGGCGTCCGAGCACGACCTGCTGCTCTTCCACGTGACGGACGACGTGGACGAGGCGGTCACCCTGGTGACGAAGGAGGTCGGCCGCTGAGGGGTGCGGGCGGGGGCGCCGCCGCTCGGCGCCCCCGCCCGCGGCAGCGCCCGACGCGGGCCCGGCCGCCCGCGTGCGCCCGACCGCCTACGCGAGTCCGCGTCGCGCCACGGCCGGGGGACGGTGGCCCGCGATGGACGCCACCATGTCGAGCACCTGCTTCGTCTCGGCCACCTCGTGCACCCGGTACACCCGCGCCCCGAGCCACGCCGAGACCGCCGTCGTCGCCAGCGTCCCGAGGACCCGCTCCTTCACCGGCCGGTCCAGCGTCTCGCCCACGAAGTCCTTGTTGGACAGCGAGACGAGCACCGGCCAGCCGGTCTCCGTCATCTCGCCGAGCCGCCGGGTCGCCTCCAGGCTGTGCCGGGTGTTCTTCCCGAAGTCGTGCCCCGGGTCGATCATGATCCCGTCGCGCCGCACGCCGAGCGCGACCGCCCGCTCCGCGAGGCCCACCGTCACCCGCAGGATGTCGGCCATCACGTCCTCGTACGCGGTCCGGTGCGGCCGCGTCCGCGGCTCCGCACCGCCCGCGTGGGTGCACACGATCCCCGCGCCGTACTTCGCGGCGACCTCCGCGAGCCGCGGGTCGACCCCGCCCCACGCGTCGTTGAGGAGGTCCGCGCCCGCCTCGCACACGGCCTCGCCCACGTCCGCCCGCCAGGTGTCCACGCTGATCACCACGTCCGGGTGGCGCCGGCGGACCTCGGCCACGAAGCCGACCGTGCGCCGCGCCTCCTCCTCGGCGGTGACCTCCTCGCCGGGGCCCGCCTTGACCCCGCCGATGTCGACGATCGCCGCGCCCTCGGCCACGGCCTGCTCGACCCGGTCGAGCGCCGGCTCGTCCCGGAAGGTCGCCCCCTGGTCGTAGAAGGAGTCCGGGGTCCGGTTCACGATCGCCATGATCACCGGCTCGTGGGGCCCGAATTCACGCCGTCCCAAGCGCAGCATCCCTTATGTCCTCCCTCGCGGCCGGTCGCCTGCGTCGTCTGCGACCCTAACTGTCCGTGCCGCATGGCACGATCGGCACGGGACGTTTTCCGAGGACCGGGAGAGGCACGCTGTGTTCTGGTTTCTGCTGATCACGATGGTCGTGGTCGTCGCGGCGGTCACCCTGGCGGTGGTCGGCGGCGGCGACAGCGAGGTGCTGCCCGAGGTGGCCCCCGAGCAACTGATCGACCCGCTCCCCGCGACCCGCCCGGTCGGCCAGGCCGACATCGAGGCGCTGCGGCTCCCCGTCGCCGCCCGGGGCTACCGGATGGCGGACGTGGACGACGTCCTCGACCGGCTGGCCGCCGAGCTCGCCGAGCGGGACGCCCGGATCGCGGACCTGGAGGCGGCCCTCGCGGGCGCCGGGCCCAGGGCCGAGGAGGACGGCGCGTGAGCGACGGCAGGGCGGTCGCGGGGCCGGACGGCCTGCCGCGCTGCCCGTGGGGCCTGTCGGCCGAGGACTACGTGGCCTACCACGACGAGGAGTGGGGCCGCCCGGTCCACGGCGACGACGCGCTGTTCGAGCGGCTGTGCCTGGAGGCGTTCCAGTCCGGCCTGTCGTGGATCACGATCCTGCGCCGCCGCGAGGGCTTCCGGAAGGCGTTCGCGGGCTTCCGCATCGCCGAGGTGGCCCGGTTCACCGACACCGACCGGGAGCGGCTGCTCGCCGACGAGCGGATCATCCGCAACCGGGCCAAGATCGACGCCACCCTCGCCAACGCCAAGGTGCTCGCGGAGTGGGAGCCGGGCGAGCTCGACGCCCTGATCTGGTCGTACGCCCCCGACCCGGCGACCCGCCCGGCGCCGGCCGCGACCGGTGAGGTCCCGGCGGTGACGGACGAGTCGACGGCCCTGTCCAAGGCCCTCAAGCAGCGCGGCCTGCGCTTCATCGGCCCGACGACGGCCTACGCCCTGATGCAGGCGTGCGGTCTGGTCGACGACCACGTCGCCGGCTGTTTCGCCCGCGGCGCCGGGCGCTGACCCGCCCGGGTCCACGGGCTCCTAGCGGCCGAGGTACTTCGGCTTCTCCTTGGCGATGAAGGCCTGCACGGCGATCGTGTGGTCCTGCGACGCGCCGGCCTTCGTCTGGAGTTCGTCCTCCTTCTCCAGGGACTCGGCGAGCGAGCGGTCAGCGCCGTACGCCAGGGACTCCTTCAGGGCCGCGTAGGCGACGGTCGGGCCCTCGGCGAGCTTGCGGGCCACCTTCGCGGCCTCCTCGGCGAGCGCGTCCGCCGGGACCAGCCGGTTCACGATGCCCAGCTCGTACGCCTCCTGGGCGCTGATCGAGCGGGGGAAGAGCAGCAGGTCGGCGGCGCGGCTGCGGCCGATCAGCCGGGGCAGGGTCCAGGACATGCCGGAGTCGGCGGTGAGGGCCACGCCGGCGAAGGAGGTGTTGAAGGAGGCGGTGTCGGCGACCACCCGGTAGTCGGCCGCGAGGGCGAAGCCGAAGCCGGCGCCGGCGGCGACCCCGTTCACAGCCGCGACGACCGGCTTGGGCATCCCGGCGAGCGCCCGGACGATCGGGTTGTAGTGGTCCCGGACCGTGTTCATGGTGCTGCTGGTGCCGGATTCCTGGTCCTGGAGCAGCAGGCCGACGTGCTCTTTCAGATCCTGGCCCACGCAGAACGCGCGGTCGCCCGCCGCGGTGAGCAGCACCGCCCGTACGGCCGGGTCGGCGGCCGCGGACTCGGCGGCGTCGCGCAGGGCGACCTTCGCCGCCACGTTCATCGCGTTCATGGCCTCCGGGCGGTTGAGCGTGATGGTGGCGAGCCCGTCGCTCACCTCGTACAGCACCGTGTCGGCCATCGTGTGGTCCCTTCGCGTCTGCGCTCTTCTGACGAGCTCAGCATGGCGGAGATCACCCCCGCCGCACATGTGAGCTGCGTCAAAGAATCACCGGCCCCCAGCGGACGAGCGGCGGCGAAGTATCGCAGGTGGATCGGCGAAATGTATGGCTTTGTGAAAGCGCGTTGCGGAAGCGATGCCACCTGATGTTGGTCATCGGGTCCTCTGATGCGGGATAATGACCTGGAAGCAATCGTGTTCGATGCTGACGATGAGCTGGTTTCAGGAAGGGGAACGAGCATGGCGGCCATGAAGCCGCGGACGGGTGACGGCCCGCTCGAGGTGACCAAGGAGGGGCGGGGCATCGTCATGCGCGTTCCGCTCGAAGGCGGCGGCCGGCTCGTCGTCGAGCTGACCCCGGACGAGGCCGAGGCGCTCGGTGACGCCCTGAAGCAGGTCGTCGGCTGACACTTCCTTGTCACGTTTTTCTGCTTCTGCCCCGGTACGGTACCCACCGCACCGGGGCAGCGGTGCATCGGAGGGCCGATACGGGATCACGGAAGCCGTGCACCGGACGGGCGCCGCTCAGGCGCCCCGGCGCACCGCGCACAGCAGGCCGTCGCCCACCGGCAGCAGCGTCGGCAGCAGCTCCCGGCTCTCCCGCACCGTCCGCAGCAGCTCGCGTATCCGCTGCACCTCGGCCGGCTGGGCCGCCGAGTCCACGGTGCGGCCGTCGGCGAAGACGCCTTCGAAGCAGACGAGGCCGCCCGGCCGCAGCAGGCGCAACGATTCAGCGAGATAGTCCAGGAGCTCCAGCCGGTCGCCGTCGCAGAACACGAGGTCGTAACCGCCGTCCGCGAGCCGGGGCAGCACGTCGAGCGCCCGGCCCGGGATGAACCGCGCCCGGTTGCCCGCGAAACCCGCCGCGCGGAACGCCGCCTTGGCGTGCGCCTGCCGCTCCGGCTCCACGTCCACGGTGGTCAGCACCCCGTCGGGACGCATCCCGAGGAGCAGATAGATCCCCGACACGCCGGTGCCCGTACCGATCTCCGCCACCGCCTTGGCGTCCGCCGTCGCCGCGAGGAGCCGCAGGGCCGCACCGGTGCCCGGCGAGACCGAGGGCACTCCCGCCTCCCGGGCCCGTTCGCGGGCCCAGCGCAGCGCTTCGTCCTCGGCGACAAAGGCGTCGGCGAACGCCAAGCTCGTCTGCCGGTTGGCGGTAATGGCCCTCTCCTGTTCCCGTCGTGGACGCCGTAGTTGACGCAGGCGTCGACTGTATCCGCTGCGCGCGGGAACCCGCAGATGGGACCGCGCGTTCATAGGGACAGGAAGCGAGGCGGGTCAGCGGCACGGGCCGACCCCAAATTCGCGTAAAGATTCTTATCCGGAGCTAACGGGCGAGGTGGCTATGGTAGGGGCTCCACTGGACACCACCAGAGCCGACAGGGGAGGTGCGGCTGCGCCTGTGACCAGGCGAGGAGCGCTTCGACGCCTCCTCAGGTCGGCAGGTGAGCCGAAATCCGTGACCGACACCGCTGACCGTTTCCACACCGCCGACTCCGCACCCACCACCGCGACCTTCGCCTCGGATGCGGAATCGCAGGCGTGGACCCCTCCCAGCTGGGAGGAGATCGTCAGCACGCACAGCGGTCGGGTCTACCGCCTCGCCTACCGCCTCACCGGCAACCAGCACGACGCCGAGGACCTCACCCAGGAGGTCTTCGTCCGGGTCTTCCGCTCGCTGTCGTCCTACACGCCGGGCACCTTCGAGGGCTGGCTGCACCGCATCACCACGAACCTGTTCCTGGACATGGTCCGCCGCAAGCAGCGCATCCGCTTCGACGCGCTCGCCGACGACGCCGCCGAGCGGCTGCCCAGCCGCGAGCCGTCCCCGCAGCAGGCCTTCAACGACACGCACTTCGACGCCGACGTGCAGCAGGCCCTGGACACCCTCGCGCCCGAGTTCCGCGCCGCGGTCGTGCTGTGCGACATCGAGGGCCTCTCCTACGAGGAGATCGCCGCGACCCTCGGCGTGAAGCTCGGCACCGTCCGCAGCCGCATCCACCGCGGCCGCTCCCACCTGCGCAAGGCGCTCAAGCACCGCTCGCCCGAAGCACGTGCGGAGAGGGCGTTCGCCGCCGTCGGCTGGGAGGGCGGAGCGGCGTGAGCGGTACGAGTCCGTCACCCACCCCCGCGGAACAGCACCTCGGGGACCGGCTTGCCGCGCTCGTCGACGGTGAGCTCGGTCATGACGCCCGCGAGCGGGTCCTCGCCCACCTGGCCACCTGTCCCAAGTGCAAGGCCGAGGCGGACGCCCAGCGCACCCTGAAGAGCGTCTTCGCGGCCAGCGCGCCCCCACCGCCCTCGGAGGGGCTCCTCGCACGCCTCCAGGGGCTGCCGGGGGGACCGCCTGACCAGGGGGGGAGCTTCGACGACCTGCTGCGCCGGGGCGGCGTGTCCGCCGACGGCTTCGCCACGGCGGCGCCGGTCACCCCGGACACCGGCTTCCGCATCCACGAGGTCGGCGACCGTTCGCCGTGGCGGGGACGGCGCTTCGCCTTCGCGGCGGCCAGCGCGGTCTCCTTCGCCGCGATCGCGCTGAGCGGCACCCTGTCCCTCGACACCTCGCGCGGCGGCCAGGGCACCGGCAGCAACGTCACGCCGCTGCGGGCGCCGGCCACCTTCGCGTCGGGCTCCCGTCGCGAGCAGACCCCGGAGACCACGCCCCCGTCGGTCGTCCCGGCCCGGCTCGAACTCTCCCCGTTCATACGCCCGGTGAGCCCGGCGCTCCGGCTCTCCTTCGAGCCCGGCCCGTCCCCGAGCGCCACCCCTGCCCCCGGGCCCTCCCACCGCTGAGCGGCGACCTGGTTGAATCCAGGGGCAGGGGCGCGCCGTCGACGATCCGAGCGGTGCGGACAGGGTCATCTGTTGCGGGGAGAGCATGAAGAACGGGAAGCCGACCTGGTGGAGCCGGCCGTCGTCCACACCCACCACGCCGCCCGGCGCGCCCGCCGACCCGGCCGGGGACAGCGACTTCACCCTCGCCGCCCCGGCCCCGGCACCGGACGCGGCCACGACGCCCGCCCCGGCACCGGCCTCAGCTCCGGAGCCCGGCGCCGGGGCACCCGCGCCGGTCGCGACCGCGCCCGCCGGGGCACCCGGGTCCGACGCACCCGTGCCCGCCGCGGCCCTCGCGCCCGCCGTCGCGGACCGGGCCCCGGAGACCGTGCCGGCTCAGGGCGCGGCACCCGGGCCGGGCCCCGAGCAGGACGCTGACCCGGCGCCCGCGCCCGTACCGTCGCAGACCGCGCCGCAGCCGCTGCACGCCCCCGATCCCTACCGGACGCCGCCCTACGGCGAGCCCGGCCCGTGGGCGCCCGCACCCCCGGTCCAGCGGCCCCTGCCGCCCGCCCCGCCGGTCCCGGCCCCGGGCCCCGTCGCCGCCCAGGCGGCCCCGCCGCCGCCCGGTGCGCCGCTCTACGACCCGTGGAGCGCCCACCCGGCCACGGCCGAGGGCAAGGCGCCCAGGAAGCCGCGCCGCGGCCTCGCGCTCGCCGGCGCGCTCGCGTTCGCCCTCGTCACCGGCGTCATCGGCGGCGGCGTCGGCGCGTACATCGAACGGCACGGCGGCATCACCACCGTCGAACTGCCCCAGGCCGGCCCCCAGGACTCCGGCCGCGCCCCCGGCAGCGTCGCCGCGATCGCCGCCCGTGCCCTGCCCGGCGTCGTCACCATCCACGTCAACGGTGCCGGCTCCTCCGGCACCGGCACCGGCTTCGTCCTCGACACCCGCGGCCACATCCTCACCAACAACCACGTGGTGGACGCCGCCGCCTCCTCCGGCGAGATCTCCGTCACCTTCAGCAACGGCGACTCGGTCCGCGCCAAGCTCATAGGCCGTGACACCGGCTACGACCTCGCCGTGATCCAGGTGTCCGGGGTCTCGGGCCTCAAGCCGCTGCCGCTCGGCAACTCCGACGGCGTCCGCGTCGGCGACCCCGTCGTCGCCATCGGCGCCCCCTTCGACCTGTCCAACACCGTCACCTCCGGCATCATCAGCGCCAAGGAACGGCCGATCACCGCCGGCGGCGAGAAGGGCGACGGCAGCGACATCAGCTACGTCGACGCCCTCCAGACCGACGCCCCCATCAACCCCGGCAACTCCGGCGGCCCGCTCGTCGACTCCCAGGGCCAGGTCATCGGCATCAACAGCGCCATCCGCGCCGCGGGGAGCGGCCCCGGCGGCGAGGGCGGCGCCCAGTCCGGCTCCATCGGCCTCGGCTTCGCCATACCGATCAACCAGGGCAAGCGCGTCGCCGAGGAACTCATCAACACCGGCAAGGCCACCCACCCGGTCATCGGGGTCAGCCTCGACATGCAGTACACCGGCGACGGCGCCCGGGTCGGCGAGAAGGGCAAGGGCGGCACCGCGTCCGTCACGCCCGGCGGCCCGGCCGACAAGGCCGGCGTCCGGCCCGGCGACATCATCACCAAGGTCGACGGCCAGCGCGTGCACAGCGGCGAGGAACTCATCGTCAAGATCCGCGCCCACCGCCCCGGCGACCGCCTCCAGCTGACCCTGACCCGCGGCGGCAAGGAGCAGACCAAGACGTTGACCCTCGGTTCCTCCTCCGGCTCCTAGCCGCCATGTGGAGGACACCGCGCGGTACCCGCCGGACGGTTTCGGCGGGTACCGTGGACCGGGCCCGGGAACGGCGTGAAGGAGCTACAGGGTGTTCAGCGACATAGGCGCGCTCGAGCTGGTGACGCTCGTGGTGCTCGCCGTGCTCATCTTCGGCCCCGAGAAGCTGCCGAAGGTGATCCAGGACGTCTCCCGCTTCGTCCGCAAGGTCCGCGAGTTCTCGGACAGCGCCAAGCAGGACATCCGCAGCGAGCTCGGTCCCGAGTTCAAGGACTTCGAGTTCGAGGACCTCAACCCCAAGACCTTCATCCGCAAGCAGCTCGCGGAGAACGAGGACCTGAAGGAACTGAAGGAGCTCCGCTCCACCTTCGACCTCAAGAAGGAGATGAACGAGGTCGCCGACGCCGTCCACGGCCGCGAGGCACAGGCCGCCGCGCCCGTCGCCCCCGCGGCCGTCGGGGGTGCCTCCGGCACCGAAGGTCACGGCGGAGGCAGCCCCGACCTGCTGAAGAAGCAGGACAAGAAGGACGGGGACGAGCGCCCGCCGTACGACGCGGACGCCACCTGACGACTGCCTGTCACCGATCCACCGCGCTTCGGTGGCTATCCTCCGTCTGTTGACTGATGAGGAGGCGGCCGAGATGAAGACGACGAGTCGGGTGGAAGCCGAGGGCTTTCTGCGCGCACCCTTCGCCTGGTACGGGCTCGACGAGGCGTTCACCGGCCCGCGCCGGCTGATGCAGATCGGCACGGCGGCGGACGGCACCGTCCAGCACGGCTCGCTGGGCCACGGTGACGAGCCGTCGATAAAGTCCGAGGCCGGCGGCGCCGAGAAGGAACGGTTCGCGGTCGTCGTGACCGTCGCCGCCAACCCCGTACGCCGCACCGGTGACGGCACGGGCGTCCTGGAGGCCACCACGGTCTCCTCCGCGGCCTGGCTGGCCGGCTCCGGCCTGCTCGCCCACACCTGGCCCGCCCAGCTCGACCACGTCCTGCGCGACAACTGGCTGGACCAGCAGACGGAGACCGCCTTCGAGCTGGCCGACGACCTCGACGGCCCGGCCTGGTCCACGCTCTCCCTGCCCGTGGACGGCGTGCCGGTGCCGTTCCACTACCGCGAGTCCGAGTTCGGCTGGGTGCTCGCGGGATCGGCGCCGGGCGTGCACATCGGCGCGTACGGGCGGGGCATGAGCGCGTACGGGCTGGGCTTCGCGCAGGTCAAGGACCTGGGCGCGTACACCTGACGTGACGGCGGGTACGAGGAAGGGGCACCCCGTCCGGGGTGCCCCTTCCTCATGAGCCGCAAAGCCGCTCGTGAGCCGCTCGCCCTCTGCTCGTGAGCCGCGCGACGGCGGCTCGGAGCACGCTCAGAACTTGTTCCGCGGCGTGATGCCCAGGCTCATGCCCGACAGGCCGCGCTGGCGGCCGCCCAGCTTGCCGGCGATCGCGCGCAGGGCCGCACCCGCGGGCGAGTCGGGGTCCGTCAGGACGACCGGCTTGCCCTCGTCGCCGCCCTCGCGGAGGCGGACGTCGATCGGAATGGCGCCGAGCACCGGGACGGACGCGCCGGTGGTCTTCGTCAGGCCGTCGGCGACCTTCTGACCGCCGCCCGTGCCGAACACGTCGACGATCTCGTCGCAGTGCGGACACGGCATGCCCGACATGTTCTCCACGACACCGACGATCTTCTGGTGGGTCTGCACCGCGATCGAGCCGGCCCGCTCGGCGACCTCGGCCGCCGCCTGCTGCGGGGTGGTGACGACCAGGATCTCCGCGTTCGGCACCAGCTGCGCGACCGAGATCGCGATGTCACCGGTGCCCGGCGGCAGGTCGAGCAGCAGCACGTCCAGGTCGCCCCAGTACACGTCGGCCAGGAACTGCTGGAGCGCGCGGTGCAGCATCGGGCCGCGCCACACCACCGGCGCGTTGCCCGGAGTGAACATGCCGATCGAGATGACCTTCACGCCGTTCGCCGACGGCGGCATGATCATGTTCTCGACCTGGGTCGGACGGCCGTCCACGCCCAGCATGCGCGGCACGCTGTGGCCGTAGATGTCGGCGTCCACGACACCGACCTTCAGACCGTCGGCGGCCATCGCCGCCGCCAGGTTGACCGTCACCGAGGACTTGCCGACGCCGCCCTTGCCGGAGGCGACCGCGTACACCCGGGTCAGCGAGCCCGGCTTGGCGAAGGGGACCTCCCGCTCGGCCGTCGTGCCGCGCAGCGCGGCCGCGAGCTCCTTGCGCTGCTCGTCGCTCATCACGTCCAGCGAGACGTCGACGCCGGTGACGCCCTCGACACGCGAGACCGCCTCCGTCACGCGCTGGGTGATCGTGTCGCGCATCGGGCAGCCGGAGACGGTGAGGTAGACCGTGACGGCGACCGTGCCGTCGTCACCGATCTCCACCGACTTGACCATGCCGAGCTCGGTGATGGGTCTGTTGATCTCGGGGTCGTTCACCGTCGCCAGTGCTTCGAGCACCGCGTCTTCCGTAGCCATACGGACGATGGTACGGCGCCGACCACCGGCGCCGGAAAGCCCCGTCAACGGTCGGGTACGTCACTGTGCCGATCGCCGTCCGCCGGGAATAGATCCCGGCGCTCCCCGTCCCGGGACTCCAGCTCCTTCAGCATGTCCTGCAGCTCCGAGCGCATCCAGTCGCGCGTCGCCACCTCGCCCAGGCCCATGCGCAGCGCCGCGATCTCCCGGGTCAGGTACTCGGTGTCGGCGATCGACCGCTCGTTCTGCTTGCGGTCCTGCTCCAGGTTCACCCGGTCCCGGTCGTCCTGCCGGTTCTGCGCCAGCAGGATCAGCGGCGCCGCGTACGAGGCCTGCAGGGACAGCGCCAGGGTCAGGAAGATGAACGGGTACTCGTCGAACTTCAGCGACGGCGGGGCGAAGACGTTCCACAGCACCCACACGACGATGGTCAGGGTCATCCAGACCAGGAAGCGCCCGGTCCCCAGGAAGCGGGCGATCCGCTCCGACAGCCGCCCGAAGGCCTCCGGGTCGTACTCCGGCAGCAGCCTCGCCCGCCGTTCGCGCGGGAGGTCGAGCCGGATCCGAGGCAATGCCGGGCGGTCCCGCTCCCGGTCCCGTTCCTGCGCGCGCTCAGCCACCGGCCACCCCCTCCTCGTGGAACTCCGTCTCCCGCCAGTCGTCCGGCAGCAGGTGGTCGAGCACGTCGTCGACCGTCACCGCTCCGAGCAGCGAACCGCTCTCGTCCACCACCGCCGCAGCCACCAGGTTGTAGGCGGCGAAATAGCTCGTGACCGCCGGCAGCGGGGTGCCCGGGGCCAGCGGCGGCAGATCGCTGTCCACCAGCGCGCCGACCAGCGTGAACGGCGGGTCCCGCAGCAGCCGCTGGAAGTGCACCGTCCCCAGGTACTTGCCGGTCGGCGTCTCGTCCGGCGGCCGGCACACGTACACCTGCGCCGCCAGCGCGGGGGACAGGTCCTGCTGGCGCACCCGGGCCAGCGCGTCGGCGACCGTGGCGTCCGGGCGCAGCACGATCGGCTCCGTCGTCATCAGACCGCCCGCGGTCCGGTCCTCGTACGCCATGAGCCGGCGCACGTCGGCCGCCTCCTCCGGCTGCATCAGCGTCAGCAGCCGCTCCTTGTCGGCCTCGGGGAGCTCCGAGAGGAGGTCGGCCGCGTCGTCGGGGTCCATCGCCTCCAGGACGTCGGCGGCCCGCTCCTCCTTCAGCTTGCCGAGGATCTCGATCTGGTCGTCCTCCGGCAGCTCCTCCAGGACGTCGGCGAGCCGGTCGTCGTCGAGGGCGGCGGCGACCTCGGCGCGCCGCTTCGGGGACAGGTGGTGCAGGACGTTCGCCAGGTCGGCGGGGCGCAGCCGCTCGAAGGTCGCGACCAGGTTCTCGGCGCCCTGCCCGTGCTCCTCCAGGGAGAAGCCGGAGACGGCGGACCACTCCACGGTCAGCGTCTCGCCCTTGCGGCGCAGCGCCCCGCCCTTGCCGCGCCGCACGAAGACCTTGTCGATCTCCCACTCGCGGCGGGCGGGCAGCTGCCGGATGGACACGTCGAGGACGGTGACCTCCTCGGCCTCCCGCCCGTCGGGCCCGACCAGCCGCACCCGCCGGTCGAGGAGCTCGCCGAGCACGAGACGCTCGGTCGGACGCTGCTCGAAGCGGCGCATGTTGACCACGCCGGTGGTGATGACCTGCCCGGACTCGACCCCGGTGATCCGGGTCATCGGGACGAAGACGCGGCGCCGCGACAGCACCTCGACCACCATGCCGAGCAGCCGCGGGGGCCTGCGCCCCACCCGCAGCATGGCCACCAGGTCCCTGACCCGGCCGACCTGGTCGCCGACCGGGTCGAAGACGGGAACCCCGGCGAGATGGGAGACGAAGATGCGGGGGGCGCCTGCCGCCATGCCACGCGCCTCCTCGGTGCCGCACGATTCGGGTCGATGTCGGGCCGTCGTCCCGCTTGCCGGGTTCAGGCTAGCCCGTACCGGTGCGCCGCGCTTCGGCAGAGCCCCCGTCCGGCTGCCTGCGGAGCCGTCTCCCGGCCCGGGTACGCTGCGGTCTGCCGCCCCCCACCGGCACCGGTTTCCACCGGCCCGTCCCCCCATCGACCCGAGAGGCGCCCAGGTGACCGTCCTCCGTCCGTCCTCGCGTATCCGCGGGGCCGTCCTGCCGCTGGCGCTCAGCGCCGGTCTCCTGTCGGGCCTGACCGCCTGCGCGGCCGACCCGGACGAGGGGACGAACGGCGTGGGGAAGCTCGAACCGGCGGCCATCGAGGAGAAGGCCCAGTCGGCGGCGGACGCGGCGAAGGCCGTACGGCTGTCCGGCACGCTCGTCAGCAAGGGCGGCACGTACAAGCTGAACATGCGGCTCAAGCAGGACGGCGCCGCGGGCTCGGTGACCACGAAGAACAGCACCTTCGAACTGCTGCGGGTCGGTGAGGCGCTCTACCTGAAGGCCGACGCGGCGTTCTGGGAGCACGAGGACACGCCGTCGAAGAGCCCCTCGGGCTCCGGCTCCGGCTCGGACACCGGATCAGAGGCCGCCGACAAGCTCGACGACATGTACGTGAAGGTGCCCCAGGACGACCCCTCCTACAAGCAGCTGCGCGGCTTCACCGACATGGACCTGCTGCTCGACGGGCTGATCGGGCTGCACGGCGACGTCGTGAAGGGCGACTACGACAAGATCGGCGGCATCCGCACGGTCAGCGTCAAGGGCGGCGCCGACGGCGAGGGCGGCTCCCTCGACGTCTCCCTCCAGGGCACCCCCTTCCCGCTGCGCTTCGCGCGCGGCGGCGGCGCCGGCGTGGTCATCCTGTCCGAGTGGGACAAGGACTTCCCGCTGGCCGAACCCGCGAAGGGCCAGACCCTGGACTACGGCAAACAGCTGCCGCGCACGTCGGGGGACGACTAGGACACCACGTCCGTTGCCGACCGGCGGGAACGGACGCAGCTGTTCCCGCTCCGCATCCGTCACGTGACCCCGCCCCTGCCTGGGACGACGAGACAACAGATGGACAGTCACACGATCGGCCGGGCGGGTCCTAGCTGACGCCGGGCGCGGTGTTCTTCCTGCTCCGCGCATCGGCGACGGCGTACGGAAGCCCGGGAAGGAGCAGCACCGGGGCCGCCCAGAGCGGCAAGGTGAACAGTTCCCCGTCGCCGCCCAGCCATGAGGAGAGCAGCGCTGCGGGCAAGCCGACGGCGAGGGCGACCGCCAGGCTCCTACCGAGCCCCAGGCTGCCGCGCCGCAGCTCCCAGGCGACCGTGACCGCTGCGACGACGGTCCAGAAGGCGACGTCGTTGACGCTCACGACCCGTTCGGTGGTCCACCGGAGCAGACACGTGCCCAGGAGCAGCCAGCCGATCACGAAACAGACCATCGCCGCCGTACGCAGCAGCCGGCGGGCGAACGGAGTGCGGGCCCGGGCCCAGGAGGCGGCGAACTCCTTCACGTCGCTGCCCACGACGTCCTGGGGTGTGCGGCCCGCGGCCACCGCGTCGTCCAGATGGGCGGAGAGCTCGTCGAGCATCTCCCGGATGGATCCGTCGTCGATGCCCCGGTACTCCCAGTTGCTGCGGCAGACCGCGAGTATCTGCTGGTCAGTCATGGCTTGCTGGTCCGTCATGGTGCGCTTCCCCCGTGGGTTCGGTAGCGGTCAGGATCCGCCCCACACGCCCGCTGAAGGCGTGCCATACGGTCCGGCCGCTCGCCAGTTCGACACTTCCCGCTTCGGTCAGGCGGTAGTACTTGCGCGGGGCGCCACCGCTGGCCGACGGGGCGCGGTACGAGGAGATGAGCCCCTCCCGCTCCAGCCGGGTGAGCAACGGGTAGATACTGCCTTCGCTCACGAGATCGAGCCCGTTGTCGGCGAGTGCCGCCACGAACTCGAAGCCGTAACGCGGCCGTTCGGCGATCAGCGACAGCAGGCACAGGTCGAGCACTCCGCGCAGCAGCTGACTACGACGCTGGTCACCAGTAGCGGGCAGCCCCTTTGTCATGCGGTACAAGATAGTCAGCCATTGTCATGCGCCGCAAGATACTTGCGGCGCATGACAATGCTCCGGGGCGCGGGTACTCGTGGGGGTCCGGCTCCGTACCTGACCGGCCGGACACGTCCTAGCTAGCTAGCCGTCTGCCTTCCGGCGCTTCCTTCTGAACAGCAGCTTCGGCAGGCCCGCCGGGACCGGGCGGCGGGTGATGCCCGGGGAGGGCAGCGGGGCGGCGGCCAGCGAGCCGTCCGGGAGGTCGGTGGTCGACGACCGGGGCTCCAGGCGCACCACCCGGCACTCGCGGGCCCAGCGCTCCGGCATCGCCTCGCCGTCGGAGGCGTTGAGGCGCTTGCCCTTCAGCTCGGCGACCGCCGCGTCCCACTGCTCCGTGCCCGGCGCCACCTCGCGTACGGCGGCGGTCCACGCGACGATGCGGCCGCCCTTGTCCTTGCTGCGCACGGTGACCTCGGCGGTGCCGCCGTCCACCAGGCCCGGCAGCGGCTGCTCGCCCGGGCCGTCGCCGACGACGTGCGCGGCGCCGTCGTGCCAGACGTGCCACAGCGCCCGGGCGGCGGGAGCCTCACCCCGTACCCAGATGAGGCCGGACTTCTTGGTGGCCTCCTCGACGAGGGCGGGCCCGAGCGACTGATCGGTCATGGCCGAAGCCTATCGAGAGCCCCCGGAGCCACCGCCCTCCGGAGCGGCCGCGGGCGGAGCCACCGTCCCCCGGAGCACCGTCCCCGCAGCCACCGTCCCCGGAGCTACAGCCAGCCGTTGCGCTTCAGGGTGCGGTGGATGGCGAAGCAGATCGCGGCGATGCCGCCGAGCACCATCGGGTAGCCGTAGCGCCAGTGCAGCTCCGGCATGTGGTCGAAGTTCATGCCGTAGACGCCGCAGACCGCCGTCGGGACGGCGACGATCGCCGCCCATGAGGTGATCTTGCGCATGTCCTCGTTCTGCGCGACCGTCGCCTGCGCCAGGTTGGCCTGGAGGATCGAGTTGAGCAGTTCGTCGAAGCCGACGACCTGCTCCTGGACGCGGGCGAGGTGGTCGGCGACGTCACGGAAGTACTTCTGGATGTCCGGGTCGACCAGCCGCATGGGCCGCTCGCTGAGCAGCTGCATCGGGCGCAGCAGCGGTGTGACCGCCCGCTTGAACTCCAGCACCTCGCGCTTGAGCTGGTAGATCCGGCCGGTGTCGGTGCCGCGCGTCGAGCCCTTCGCCGGCGGCGAGAAGACGTCGATCTCGATCTGGTCGATGTCGAGTTCGACCGCGTCGGCCACCGCGATGTAGCCGTCGACGACGTGGTCGGCGATGGCGTGCAGGACCGCGGACGGGCCCTTGGCGAGGAGCTCCGGCTCGCCCTGGAGGCGGTGGCGGAGGTTGCGCAGCGAACCCTGACCGCCGTGCCGGACGGTGATGACGAAGTCGGGCCCGGTGAAGACCATCACCTCGCCGGTCTCCACCACCTCGCTGGTGGCGGTGAGTTCGGTGTGCTCGACGTAGTGGATCGTCTTGAAGACGGTGAAGAGGGTGTCGTCGTACCGCTCCAGCTTCGGCCGCTGGTGGGCGTGCACGGCGTCCTCGACGGCGAGCGGGTGCAGCCCGAACTCGGCGGCGATACCGGCGAATTCGGCCTCCGTCGGCTCGTGCAGACCGATCCAGGCGAAGCCTCCGCTCTCCCGCACCTGACGCATCGCGCCGCGCGGGGTCAGGCACGCCCGGTCGTCGACGCGGCGCCCGTCGCGGTAGACGGCGCAGTCGACGACGGCGGTGGCGGCCGTGGGGTCGCGGGTGGCGTCGTAGTTGGCGTACGGGGAGCTGCCGGCGCCGGCGCCGGAGGTCTTGCGCAGGGGGTGCCGCAGGGAGGGGCGGACGGCGGCGCGGAGGTCGCGGATCATCGACATGGCGTGCTGCTCCTTCACGGAGAGGCCGTCGGCGAGCGTGGCACAGCCCGGAATGGGGACGGGGATGACGTCGTCCACAAAGCGGGCGGCACCGGAGGATCGCGGTGACGGCGTTCGCTACAGACAGGCAAAAAAGAGGTGTGCTCTTCCGTCGTGCGCGATGCCGGAGAGGAGAGGCCGTAAGACCGTCAGACCTGAATCACCGGAGGGAGGAACGCACCGGGCTCGGGTGCGGTGCGGCGGAAGAGCGGCTGGTACTGCCCGATCGACTTCGATCCATCGCAGTCCCACCTCCTCCGGCCGGTCCCTCGTGAGGGATGACGTGTGACGAGCAGTCGGGAGTCCCGACCAGTGGCCAAGACTATCAGTCGACCGAGGGTCAATCCCTTCCTTTGCCCGTTCCGTACGCGCTTTATGCTCGCCGCATGGGAGAAATTCTTGCGCTGGTCGAGGCCCGGCTCCGTACGGCCCTCGGCGAGCCGGACGCACGGGCCGCGGTCACCTTCCTCGGCACCGACCGCATCGAAGTGCTCCGCTTCGTCGACACCGACGCCGGTCTCGTGCGCTACGCGACCCTCGGCATGTCCGCCCAGCCGATGGCCGACCCGACCGCCGTGCTCGCCGACCCGGTGAAGGGCCCCCGCGCCGAGCTGGTGCTGTCCGTACGGGCCGGGCTCGCCGACACCGACAAGGTGCTGCGCCCGCTCGCGGTGCTGGCCGCCTCCCCTCAGGTGGAGGGCGTGGTCGTCGCGCCCGGTGCCTCCCTCGACGTGGGCGAACCGCTGTGGCCGGGCGCCCCCTTCAGCTCGGTGCTGGTGGCCGAGTCCGGCGGGCTCGTGGAGGACCTGGATCTGGGGGAGCCCATGGACCCGGTCCGCTTCCTGCCGCTGCTGCCGATGACGTCGAACGAGGCCGCGTGGAAGCGGGTGCACGGCGCGCAGGCGCTGGAGGAGCGCTGGCTGGCGAACGGCACGGACCTGCGCGATCCGCTGCGGCGCTCGGTGAGCCTGGACTGAGACGACGGACCGGCCGACCGACGGACCGGGGGACCGGCGCTCCTGCCGACCGGCGGACCGGCCGACCGGCGCACCTGCCGACCGGCGGACCGGCGGACTGAGGGGGCATGCGGACCGGAGGAGGGGGGCAGGTCCGGTGCCGCGCGGCGACCCGCGCGCCGACGGAGGGTGAACGGCTCCGGCCGGACGGGTGATCATCCGTGGTCGTCCTTGACGCGGGGCTCCGGTGGTAGGACCGTTGAGCCCTATGAGGGGCGAACCCAGTTGCCCGAAGTGCGGTGGCCGGGTCAGGGCGCCCGGTCTCTTTGCCGACTCGTGGCAGTGCGACGTGCACGGCTCGGTGCACCCGCTGCAGCCCGTGATCCCACCCAGCGTCGAGGCCCTCGGTGTCGTGGTGCACCGGGCCCACGTGCCGGTGTGGATGCCGTGGCCCCTGCCCGTGGGATGGCTCTTCACCGGGGTCGCGTACGCCGGTGACGATCGCAGCGGGGGGGCGCGCGACGGCCGTCGCCTGCTCGGGGCCCGGTCCGCTCGGCGGCATCGGGGAGCTGCTGCTCGTGGCCGAGGAGCTCGGCGTCGGGCTCGGGGCCCGGTACGCGGGCATCGACGGACCCGATCCGGGACCCGGCATGTCGATCGACAAGCCACCGCAGGTCAAGGTGCTCGCCGCCGGCCGGCCCACCCCGCTCTGGCACGTCAACGGCACCCCGCAGGACCGCGCGGTCTTCGCGGGCGAGGCCCGCGGGCTCTGGCTGTGGGCGATCGTCTGGCCCGAGCAGTCCGGCCTGCTGATGTACGACGAGCTGGTCCTGACCGACCTGCGGGACGCGGGCGCGGAGGTCGAGCTGCTGCCCTGCGGGGCGCTGACGCCGAGACTGCTGTCGTGAGGCCCCGGGCCCAGGGGCGGGGGTAAGGGGCGACGGGTTCACCGGAACCGTACGGGCGTGTTCGATTCGCCCGTTATGCTGGAGCGTCCCCATCGTCCGCCCCCGTACCCTGGAGCCCCGCGTCGTGCGCATCGATCTGCACACCCACTCCACGGCGTCGGACGGCACGGACACCCCGGCCGAGCTGGTGCGCAAGGCCGCCGCCGCCGGGCTCGACGTGGTCGCGCTGACCGACCACGACACCACGCGCGGACACGCCGAGGCGGTCGCGGCCCTGCCCGAGGGACTGACCCTGGTCCCGGGAGCCGAGCTGTCCTGCCGCCTGGACGGCGTGAGCCTGCACATGCTGGCGTACCTCTTCGACCCCGAGGAGCCCGCCCTCCTCGCCGAGCGCGAACTGGTCAGGGACGACCGGGTGCCGCGGGCGCGCGCCATGGTCGAAAAGCTCCAGGCGCTCGGCGTCCCCGTCACCTGGGAGCAGGTCGCCCGGATCGCCGGCGACGGCTCCGTGGGCCGCCCGCACGTCGCCGAGGCCCTCGTCGAGCTGGGTGTCGTGCCGGACGTGTCCGGTGCCTTCACGGCCGAGTGGCTCGCCGACGGCGGCCGCGCCCACGTGGCGAAGCACGAGCTGGACCCGGTGGACGCGATCCGCCTGGTCAAGGCCGCCGGCGGGGTCACCGTCTTCGCCCACCCGCTGGCCGTCAAGCGGGGCGAGTGCGTGCCGGAGTCCGCGATAGCCCGCCTGGCCGAGGCCGGTCTGGACGGCATCGAGGTCGACCACATGGACCACGACGAGCCGACCCGCGCGCGGCTGCGCGGTCTGGCGAAGGAGCTGGGGCTGCTGGCCACCGGCTCCAGCGACTACCACGGCAGCCGCAAGACCTGCGGCCTCGGCGACTTCACCACCGACCCCGAGATCTTCGGCGAGATCACCCGCCGTGCCACGGGCGCCTTCCCGGTGCCGGGCGCCGGCGGACGCGTCTAGCCGGGCGCCGGTCCTCCGGCGCGGCGCAGGCCGCAGGCCGCACCCGATCCGCCGCCGGGACCGTCCGTCTCGGGCGCCGCTCCGCGGGGCCCCTCGGGGGAATCCCGCCGGGTGACTCCTCGGCCGCCCCCGGGTGACCGTTCGGGTGATCCCTCGGGTTGACCGCGAGCGGTCGGTGCCCGCGCCGCCGAGACCGGTCCTGTCCGTGTCCGACCACGTGCTCGTGATCGGCGCGTCCTTCCTCCTGCCGGGCTGCATCTTGCCCTTGCTCCGGAATCCCCAGTTCCGGATGTTCTTGTACACCCCCTTCCCGCAAGGCTCTTCACCGTGTTCGACGTCGCCGTCTTCGGCTCGCTGTTCCTGACGCTCTTCGTGATCATGGATCCCCCCGGGATCACCCCGATCTTCCTGGCCCTCACCTCCGGCCGCGCCGCCAAGGTGCAGCGCCGCATGGCCTGGCAGGCCGTCGCGGTGGCCTTCGGTGTCATCACCGTCTTCGGCATCCTGGGCCAGCAGATCCTGGCCTATCTGCACGTCTCCGTGCCCGCCCTGATGATCGCGGGCGGTCTGCTCCTGCTGCTCATCGCGCTCGACCTGCTCACCGGCAAGACCGACGAGCCCAAGCAGACCAAGGACGTCAACGTCGCCCTCGTACCGCTGGGCATGCCGCTGCTCGCCGGCCCCGGCGCCATCGTGTCCGTCATCCTCGCCGTGCAGCACGCCGACAGCGTCGCCTCGCAGGTGTCCGTGTGGACGGCCATCGCCGCCATGCACGTGGTGCTGTGGCTGACCATGCGCTACTCGCTGGTGATCATCCGGGTCATCAAGGACGGCGGTGTCGTCCTGGTGACGCGCCTCGCCGGCATGATGCTCTCCGCCATCGCCGTGCAGCAGATCATCAACGGCGTGACCCAGGTGATCCAGGGCTCCTGAGCGGCCGGGCTCCCGCACCTGCCACTGCGCCCCCGTACGGATTCCGCTGCTGCGGAGTCCATGCGGGGGCGCGGTGTGTCTGTGTGCGGTACCGGCGCGGCGTTACGAGGCCGTGCTGTCGGCCGGACGGATCCAGATGCGCTGGCCGATCGAAGCGGCCTGCTGCACGATCCCGTTGACGGAGGCGGCGTCCACGACGGTCCGGTCGACGGGCGTACCGTCGATGTCGTCGAGTCGCAGAATTTCGAAGCGCATGGGCTTCTCCCTTCGTCTGAGTTGATCCTCCTGGTGGAGAACTGCGTGACGTACGGGTTCAACGGGATGCAGCCTGCAAACATTCCCTACGCTAAGGAAATTTTTTGGATGACTAACTACCCGCCGGTAGGGAACGACGGCCAGGGAGAGATCCTGGCCCGCCTGGAGCGCACCAATGAGCTCCTGCAACGGATGCTGGCCGAGGTGGCCAAGACCCCGTCCACCCACGCCATCTTCGTCGACGCGGGTTACGTCTATGCTTCGGCCGGATTGCTGGTCGCGGGCACCGAGGACCGCCGCAACTTCGACCTCGACGCCGAGGGCCTCATCGACGCCTTCATCGACACCGCGCGCACGATCTTCGCCGACAGCCGGCTGCTGCGCGTCTACTGGTACGACGGAGCCCGGCGCCGCATCCACACCGCCGAACAGCAGGCGGTCGCCGAACTGCCCGACGTCAAGGTCCGCCTCGGCAACCTCAACGCCAACAACCAGCAGAAGGGCGTCGACTCCCTCATCCGCAGCGACCTGGAGTCCCTCGCCCGGCACCGCGCCATCAGCGACGCCGCCCTCGTCGGCGGCGACGAGGACCTCGTCTCCGCCGTCGAGGCGGCCCAGGGCTACGGGGCCCGCGTCCACCTGTGGGGCATCGAGGCCGCCGAGGGGAGCAACCAGGCCGAGCCGCTGCTCTGGGAGGTCGACAGCCGGCGCGTCTTCGACCTCGACTTCTGCCGCCCGTACGTGACCCGCAAGCCCGTCACCCTGTACGAGAACGAGGGCGAGCCCCCGCCCTCGCGCGACGAGGTCCGTTTCGTCGGCGCGCAGATCGCCGCCGCCTGGCTCGCCGAACGCGGCCGCGACCGGCTCGCCGAACTCCTCCCCGGCGACCCCTATCTGCCGGGCTCCTTCGACCAGGACCTCCTCGTCGAGGCGGAACGGCTCCTCAGCCGGTCCCTGCGCGGTCACCCCCCGCTGCGCCGGGCGCTGCGGGACGGCTTCTGGCAGCACCTGCGGGCGCAGTACTGACCTGTGCCGCCAGGTCCCAGAACGCGGTGAGCCGGGCGGCCAGCTCCTGGGGGTGCGACACATTGGGGGAGTGACCGGCGCCCACCACCACCGTGTGGTGTGCGCCGGTACGGGCGGCCGCCGCCGCCAGCGCCGCCGTCGGCCAGACCATCTCCTCGTCGCCGTACGCGATGTGCAGCGGCATCCCGAGCCCGGCCAGCGCGACCAGGGCTGCCGTGCCGTCCGGATCGCCCAGGAGCAGCCGCCCCGCGCCCGACAACTGGGCGATCCGGGTGGCCATCCACCGCCGCCGCAGGAACGCCACGATCTCGTCCGGATCCGCCGGGCCCGGCTGCTCGCCCCGGCTGTCCAGCCAGCGGGTCGCCCGCCACACCCGCTCCTTCGGCAGCAGCGCGAGCGCGCCCCGCAGGGCCCGCACCCGCACCCGCTGCGGCCGGGCGACCCGCCCCGGGCCGGAGGACAGCAGGGTCAGCGAGGCGAAGGCGTCCGGCGCGAGCTCGGCCGCCGCGCGGGCCACCAGGCCGCCGAACGAGTGGCCCAGCAGATGCACCGGCCCGTCGCCCAGCGCCGCCGCCTGCGCGACCACGTCGAGCGCGAGCGCCTTGCGCCGGTAGGCGGCCCGGCCGCGCGGCCCGGGAGTCTCGTGCTGCCCGCGCCCGTCCACGGCGACCGCCCGGTACCCCGCCTCGCCCAGCGGACCGAGCAGGGCCAGGAAGTCCTCCTTGCTGCCCGTGTACCCCGGCAGCAGCAGCGCGGTGCCGCGCGGCACCACCGTGGCGGCTGCGGTGTCCAGGACGGCGAACCCGCCCCGCGCGGTGACGAGCCGATGGGCACGGGTGCGCGGCGGCAACGCCAGGGACCGGGGCTTGCTCATACAGGGACTGTAACCGGATCCGCCGGTACCGCCCGCGGGCGCGGTGCGGTGCGGGGGAGGGGGCGCGACGCGCTCCGGGCGCGGCGGCCACCGGCGCGCGAGCCGGCGCCCCGCCGGGGGTACGACGCACCGTGGCCCGGCCCCTCAGAAGAGGGGCCGGGCCACGGTGTCGCTCGGTGCCTACGCCTGGGCCGGAGCCTCCGGCTGGGCGGCGGCCTTCTTGGCGGCGCGCTTGCGCGGGGCCTTCGGGGCCTCGGGCGCCTCGGCCGTCTCCGCGACGGCCTTCTTCGTCGTACGCCGACGGGTCGTCGTCTTCGGCTCCGACGCCTCCGGCGCCTCGGCGACCACGGCCTTCTTGGCGGCCCGCTTGCGCGGGGCCTTCGGCGCGGCCTCGGCGGCGGTCTCGGCGACCGGCTCGGTGACGGCCTTCTTGGCGGTCCGCTTGCGCGGCGCGGCCTTCTTCGGCTCCTCGGCCTCGGCCGGAACCTGCGCCGTGCCCGCGTCCGGCGCCTCGGCGACCACGGTCTTCCTGGCGGCCCGCTTGCGCGGGGCCTTCGGCGCGGCCTCGGCGGCGGTCTCCTCGGCGGTCTCGGCGACCGGCTCGGTGACGGCCTTCTTGGCGGTCCGCTTGCGCGGCGCGGCCTTCTTCGGCTCCTCGGCGGGCGTCTCGACCGGCGCGGCCTTCTTCGGCTTCTCGGCGGGCGTCTCGACCGGCGCGGCCTCGACGATCACCACGGCCTCGGCGGCCGGGGTCGACGTGACCGGGCTGGACACCCGGCGGGTCGCCCGCCGGCGGGCCGGCTTCGGCTCCTCGACGGGAGCGGCGGCCGGGGCCTCCGGCTCCTTCGGGGCCTCGACGGTCTCGGACGTGGTCGTCACCGGACGCGTCACGCGGCGACGCTGACGCGGCGCCGGGGGAGCGGTCACGACGGCCTCGGCGGCCTGCGCCGGTACGACGGCGGTCGCGGTGGTCGCCTCGGGGGCCTTCTTCGGCTCCTCGGCGGCCTGGGCCGGGACCTTGCCGGCCTTGGCCCTGGTGGCGGCCAGGGCGGCGGCGGCCGTCTCGACCGTCTGGAAGGACACGGTGTCCTCGGCCGGACGCCGCACCCGACGGCGGCGCGGAGCCGGCGTCTCGACCGGGGCGGCCACGGTGACGGAGCCGGAGACCGAGGTCTCGGCGGCCGCCGCGCGCGCTCCGCGGCCACGGCGGCGGCGCGGTCCGGCCTCCTCGGCGGCCGGGGCCGGCGCCTCGGCGGCCGGGGCCGGCGCCTCGGCGGGCCGGGAGGTCTCCGCGGCGACGGGAGCCTGGGCGGTGCGGTCCTCGGCGGCCCGCTTCCGGGTGCGCCGGGCACGCGGCTCGACGGGGGCGGCCACCTCGGCGGCCGGGGCCTCGGCGACGGGGGCCTCCACGGACGGAGCCTCCACGGCGGGAGCCTCCGGGGCCGGGGCCTCGGCCACGGGGGCCTCGGCGACGCTGCCCTCGGCGGACCGGGTGCGGGTGCGGGTGCGGCCCGTGCGGGCCTCCGGCGCCGGGGCGGGAGCCTCGACGGCCGGTGCCTCGACGGCCGGTGCCTCGACGGTCGGTGTCTCGACGACCGGCGCCTGCGCGGCGGGTGCCTCGACGGCGGCCGGCTGGGCGCCCGCGACCGGGATGCCCTGACCCGTACCGCCCGTGCCGCGCGTACGACGGCGGCGGGGGCGGCGCGGGCCCGACGAGGCGTCGTCGGTGTCCGGGCCGGCGGCCGGGGCGGTGGACTGCTCGACGGCGTCCGTGAGGCTCTCGCCACCCCGGGTGCGGCGGCGCTGGCGCGGGGTGCGGGTGCGCGCCGGGCGCTCCTCGGTCCGCTCCTGCTTCTCCTGGCGCGGGCCACGGCCACGGCGGCCGCCCGGCTCGCCCAGGTCCTCGAGCTCCTCCGCGTCGAGGCCCGCACGGGTCCGCTCGGCGCGCGGCAGGATGCCCTTGGTGCCCTCGGGGATGTCCAGCTCGCTGTACAGGTGCGGGGAGCTGGAGTACGTCTCGACCGGGTCGTGGAAGTCCAGCTCCAGCGCCTTGTTGATCAGCTGCCAGCGCGGGATGTCGTCCCAGTCGACCAGCGTGATCGCCGTACCGCTCGCGCCCGCGCGGCCGGTGCGGCCGATGCGGTGCAGGTAGGTCTTCTCGTCCTCGGGCGTCTGGTAGTTGATGACGTGCGTGACGCCCTCGACGTCGATGCCGCGCGCGGCGACGTCGGTGCAGACGAGCACGTCGACCTTGCCGTTGCGGAAGGCGCGCAGGGCCTGCTCGCGGGCGCCCTGGCCGAGGTCGCCGTGGACCGCGCCGGAGGCGAAGCCGCGGCGCTCCAGCTGCTCGGCGATGTCGGCCGCCGTGCGCTTCGTACGGCAGAAGATCATCGCGAGCCCGCGGCCGTTGGCCTGCAGGATGCGGGAGACCATCTCCGGCTTGTCCATCGAGTGCGCGCGGAAGACGTGCTGCTTGATGTTGGCGACGGTGACGCCCTCGCCCTCGGGCGAGGTGGCGCGGATGTGCGTGGGCTGCGACATGTAGCGGCGGGCCAGGCCGATGACGGCGCCCGGCATGGTCGCCGAGAACAGCATGCTCTGGCGCTTCGCCGGAAGCATGCCCATGATCTTCTCGACGTCGGGCAGGAAGCCGAGGTCGAGCATCTCGTCCGCCTCGTCCAGGACCAGGGCCCGGACGTGCGAGAGGTCGAGCTTGCGCTGGCCGGCCAGGTCGAGCAGGCGGCCCGGGGTGCCGACGACGATGTCGACGCCCTTCTTCAGGGCCTCGACCTGCGGCTCGTAGGCGCGGCCGCCGTAGATGGCGAGGACGCGGACGTTGCGCACCTTGCCCGCGGTCAGCAGGTCGTTGGTGACCTGCTGGCACAGCTCGCGGGTGGGGACGACGACGAGCGCCTGCGGGGCGTCGGTCAGCTGCTCGGGCTTGGCCCGGCCGGCCTCGACGTCCGCCGGGACGGTGACGCGCTCCAGGAGGGGGAGGCCGAAACCGAGGGTCTTGCCCGTACCGGTCTTGGCCTGGCCGATGATGTCGGTGCCGGTGAGGGCGACCGGAAGGGTCATCTCCTGGATGGGGAAGGGAGAAACGATGCCGACGGCTTCCAGGGCCTCGGCGGTCTCGGGAAGGATCCCGAGGTCTCGGAACGTAGTCAGGGTGCTGCCTCTTCTGTGAGACGCGGCGCGAGGCGAACGAAGGGGGTCTCACCGTGCCGGGAACCTCCGGCGGGATCGGGAGATCTCCACCGGGTGGCGCGGGACCACTGCCGTCGCTCGAGCGTCTTGCCGCTGAGGGACCCTTCGGCGGGCCGCCGGAAGGGCTGTCGGGCCGGAGCCGATCGGGCCACCGACCGGGCATCCTCATTCATGAACCGGCCCACGGAGTACGTCCGAACGTGCGAAAGCATGTCCGCATACTCAGCAGGCGCATTACCACTGTACCCCGGAATCGCGCATGTGTGTCGGGAGAATTCGCGACGAGGCCACGGTCACACCGGCCGACCGGCACGGAGGGCGGTCGGCGGAGCGGGCTATTGTGCGCTTCATGGAGACGCCTGACAACGCCACACCCACCGGTATCGCCGCCCAGGACTGGGCCACGGCCTCCGCCGTGCCGCAGTACCGGGCCGCCGTGATCGACCTGCTCGGCGCGCTGGCCTACGGCGAGCTCGCGGCCTTCGAGCGGCTCGCCGAGGACGCCAAGCTGGCGCCGACCCTCGCGGACAAGGCGGAGCTGGCGAAGATGGCCTCCGCCGAGTTCCACCACTTCGAGCGGCTGCGCGACCGGCTCGCCGCCGTGGACGCCGAGCCGACGACGGCGATGGAGCCGTTCGCCCGGGCGCTGGACGACTTCCACCGCCAGACCGCCCCGTCCGACTGGCTCGAGGGCCTGGTCAAGGCGTACGTGGGCGACTCGATCGCCAGTGACTTCTACCGGGAGGTCGCGGTCCGCCTCGACTCCGACACCCGCGCGCTCGTGCTGTCCGTGCTCGACGACACGGGCCACGGCAACTTCGCCGTGGAGAAGGTCCGCGCGGCGATCGACAGCGACCCGCGCGTGGGCGGGCGCCTCGCCCTGTGGGCCCGCCGGCTGATGGGGGAGGCCCTGTCCCAGGCGCAGCGCGTGGTCGCCGAGCGCGACGCGCTGTCGACCATGCTGGTCGGCGGTGTCGACGGGATGGCCGCGGGCTTCGACCTCGCGGAGGTCGGCCGGATGTTCTCCCGCATCACCGAGGCGCACACCAAGCGGATGGCCGCGCTCGGCCTGGCCGCGTAACGACGCCGGAGACCTCGGGGGCCCTCGGGCCCCTCGGGCCCCTCACACCGTCGCTGATCGGCGCAGTCGGCGCGAGGCCGGACGGAGCAGCAGCGAGAGCAGCACCGCCGCCACCGCGACCGCGCCGGCCACGGTGGCCAGGAAGTGCCCCGGGCCGAGGGCTCCGTGGGTCACCAGCGCGCCGAAGACCGCGCCGAGCGACCCCGTGGCGAGGACCCGGCCCCGTGCGGGAAGGCGGCCGGAGAGCCGGTGCACGGCGGCCCAGGCCAGGGCCAGACCGAGCAGAGCGGAACCGAGGGCTTCCAGGAACAAGCGGATCACCTCGCGTGCGGTGCGGGGCGGGCAGATCGGTCACACCCGTCCTACCCGGTCACTCGTGATGACAACCCTCCCGCCACCCCTGGGAGGTCCGCACGAAGAAGGAAGGCCCGGTGGATCTCCCCACCGGGCCTTCCCTGTCCGCGGATCCGCTCAGAGCGCGCCGAAGCCCACCCGGCGCACCGCCGGCTCGCCGATCTCGATGTACGCGATCTTCTCGGCCGGAACGAGGACCTTGCGGCCCTTCTCGTCCGAGAGGCTGAGCAGCTGCGCCTTGCCGGCCAGCGCGTCGGAGACCGCGCGCTCGACCTCCTCGGCGGACTGCCCGCTCTCCAGAACGATCTCCCGGGGTGCGTGCTGCACGCCGATCTTGACCTCCACGGCTATGTCCCTCCGAACGGTCGGCTTGCGCGTGGATCCGCGCCGTACCCGGCCCACATTAGCCGGTGAGGGAACGGACACGGCGCGCACAGGAACGCCCAGAGCGAACACCGCCGCCGGGGCGGTGCGCCCGCCGGGCCGGGGTCAGTGACCCTCGGCGCCCAGCTGACCCTCCGCAGGGTGCAGCGGGAAGCCGGCGATGCCGCGCCAGGCGAGCGAGGTCAGCAGGGCCACCGCCTTGTCCCGGGGCACCGGGGACTCGCTGGAGAGCCAGTAGCGGGCGACGACCTGGGAGACGCCGCCGAGCGCCACGGCGAGGAGCATCGACTCGTCCTTGGACAGGCCGGTGTCCTCGGCGATCACGTCGGAGATCGCCTCCGCGCACTGCAGCGAGACCCGGTCGACGCGCTCGCGCACGGCCGGCTCGTTGGTCAGGTCGGACTCGAAGACGAGCCGGAAGGCGCCGCCCTCGTCCTCCACGTACGCGAAGTAGGCGTCCATGGTCGCCGCGACCCGGAGCTTGTTGTCGGTGGTGGAGGCCAGGGCCGTGCGCACCGACTGGAGCAGCGCCTCGCAGTGCTGGTCGAGCAGGGCGAGATAGAGCTCCAGCTTGCCGGGGAAGTGCTGGTACAGCACCGGCTTGCTGACGCCGGCCCGCTCGGCGATGTCGTCCATGGCGGCCGAGTGGTAACCCTGGGCGACGAACACCTCCTGGGCCGCGCCGAGGAGCTGGTTGCGTCGGGCACGGCGCGGCAGGCGCGTGCCCCGAGGGCGTGCTGCCTCTGTCTGCTCGATGGCGCTCACGCCGCCTCCCAAATGTCGATCCATGCGCGCATTGGCGTCGCGCCGCCATCGTACTTTTGGGTAACCCGGCCGTGCGCGGTGCGAACGCAGAATTTCACGGACCGGACGCCCGGGGCGAGAGGCGACGGGCAACAAGATGGTCATGCAATCGAACGAAACGACAAAGGCTCCCCGGGCTACTCGGCGGTAGTGATTCAGGGGCACCGGGGCGCAGAGGCGCACGCCCGCGCGTACGGCAGGCCCGTCCGGCCGTCGGCGGCGGTCGTCGCGTCAGCGGTAGTCGTCCTCGTCGAGTGCCACCACCCGCGCCTGTTCCACGGCGTCCGCGTCGTTCGCCGACTCGGGCAGACGGCTGAGCGGCTCGTCCTCGTGCTGCTGCAGCTCGGTCTGCTGCTCGGCCGCGTCGGCCTCCGGGATCTCCTCGTCGAGCACCTGGGCGTCCTCTTCCTCGGCGAATGTGTCCGGCTCGGTCGGGTCGGCGGTCATGCGGCTCCTTCCGGCAGGCGGGTCCGCGGGTCCTGTCCGATGACCCTCACCTCCGAGCGTAGGAGTTCCCGCGCCGTGCCGCACCCCCTCCCGCGCCGTGCCGCGCTCCTCTTGTGACGCCACCCACACGCGCCCGGGCGTGATCGTCTCGTAATATCGCTGCCATGTCCTCGACCGAGCTGCCGGAAACCCGGACCGTCGACGCGCCGCCCGGGGCCCGGTCCCGCACCGTGCGGATCGCCGACGGCGAGCGGCTGCGTACCGTCACGCTCCCCGCACTCACGCTGACGGTACGGTCCCGGCCCGGCGACCGGCCGGGGCTCCCGCCCGCGCTGTACGTGCACGGACTCGGCGGCTCCTCGCTGAACTGGTCGGCCCTGATGCCGCTGCTCGCCGACCTCGTCGACGGCGAGGCGGTCGACCTGCCCGGCTTCGGCGTCTCGCCGCCGCCGGACGACGGCGACTACTCCGTCACCGCACACGCCCGCGCGGTCATCCGGCTGCTCGACGCCTCCGGCCGCGGCCCGGTGCACCTGTTCGGCAACTCGCTGGGCGGCGCGGTCGCCACCCGCGTCGCCGCCGTGCGGCCGGACCTGGTCCGCACCCTCACCCTGATCTCACCGGCGCTGCCGGAACTGCGCGCCCAGCGCGGCGCCTGGCCGACCGCGCTGCTCGCGCTGCCCGGGACGGCGGCGCTCTTCGCCCGGCTCACCAGGGACTGGACCCCCGAGCAGCGGGTCCGCGGCGTCCTCTCGCTCTGTTACGGGGATCCCGGCCGGGTCACCGACGAGGGCCTGCGGCACGCCGTCGAGGAGATGGAGCGGCGGCTGGAGCTGCCGTACTTCTGGGACGCGATGGCGCGCTCCTCGCGCGGCATCGTCGACGCGTACACGCTGGGCGGCCAGCACGGTCTGTGGCGGCAGGCGGAGCGGGTGCTCGCGCCGACGCTGCTGGTGTACGGCGCCCGCGACCGGCTGGTGTCGTTCCGGATGGCGCGCCGGGCGGCGGCCGCCTTCCGCGGCTCGCGGCTGCTCACGCTCCCGGACGCCGGGCACGTGGCGATGATGGAGTACCCGGAGGCCGTCGCCGCGGCGGCGAGGGAGCTGATCACCGACGCCGCGCGCGCGGCGTCGGCCGAGGGCGGGAGCTGAACCGGACCGTGGGACGACATAGTCGCAAGGGCCCCGCCGCCCCGCCGCCCGGCACCGGGCAGCGGGAAGCCGCGGGGCCGGGGGCGGGCACGGGACGGCGCAGGCGCCTGGAGGGGCAGCCGCCCCCGAGGTCACCCCAGCCCCCGCACCCCTACGACCTCCAGGGGCCGGCCGCCCCGGCCGGCTACGACACGCCGGCCCAGGGCACCCCGTCCTACGGGACCGCGCCGTACGCGAACCCCTCCCAGGGGGCTCCGGTGCACGGCGCACCCGCCCAGGGCACCCCGGCGCAGGGCACTCCTTCCTACGGCACCCCGCCCCTCGGCACTCCTGCGCACGGCGCACCCCGGCACGGGAAGCCGTCCGGCGGTCCGCAGACCCACGAGACCCCGGCCCAGGGCACGCCCGGCTACGGCACCCCGGGCCGGCGCGCGCCCCGGCACGGGGCTCCGCCGTCCGGGGGGCGTCGGCAGGGGCCCCCGGCCCACGGCGCACCGTCTCCCGCCGCACCCGTCTCCGACACCCCGGTCCACGGCACCCCCCGCTACGAGGGGCCGCACGACCCCACGGCCACCGGACCCTCCGTACGCGGCGGTCATCCGGTCCACGACGAGGGCCGCCCCCACGCGTCCCCCGCCGGACCCTCCGTCCCCGGACCGCGCCGCGCTCCGGCTCCTCCGGCGCGGCAGCCGCGGGGTCCCGTCGCATCGGACGAGGCGGAGGACTCCCGTGAGGCGTACGAGGCCGGTGAGACGGGTGAGGAGCGCAGGACCCCCAGGACCGGCGGGACCGGCCGCACCCTCACCGGGATCGCCGCGGCGGCGATCACCACCGTGCTCGCCGTCGTCGTCGCCGGTCAGGTCGCCGAGCGCGAGAGCGGCGCCGCGCCCCGGCCCCAGGCGGCCGACGCGCCCACCGGCCGGATCGGTGCCGAGAGCCCCGCGTCCCGCTCCGACGAGCGGGCGGCTCCGGCGCGACCGGTGCCCGCCGCGCCACCGTCGTACGAACAGCTGATGACCCGCCAGTTCCCCGTCGACCCGCGCCTGAGGGGCTCCGGACGGTTCGCCGCCGTCCCCGGCTTCGACAAGGCGCCCGGCAAGGGCCGCAAGATCCGCTATCGGGTCGACGTCGAACAGGGGCTCGGCCTCGACGCGGCGCTGTTCGCCCAGGCGGTGCAGAAGACCCTCAACGACCGGCGCAGCTGGGCCGGGAACGGGGCGATGACCTTCGAGCGGATCTCCTCCGGGGAGCCGGAGTTCGTCGTCACCCTGGCCAGCCCGGGGACCACCGGCGACTGGTGCGCCAAGTCCGGCCTCGACACCACCATCGACAACGTCTCCTGCGACTCCGCCTCCACCGAGCGCGTGATGATCAACGCCTTCCGCTGGGCGCAGGGCTCGGAGACCTTCGGGCCGAAGGCCATGCACGCCTATCGGCAGATGCTCATCAACCACGAGGTCGGACACCGGCTCGGGCACAGTCACGTGATCTGCCGCACGCCCGGGGCGCTCGCCCCCGTGATGCAGCAGCAGACCAAGTCGCTGGACATCGACGGCGTCAAGTGCCGCCCCAACCCCTGGGTGCACCCCGGGAGTTGACCCCCAGGCCCGCACCACGGCCTGACTCACCGTGACCGTTCCGCCGCGTAGCGCGACGGAACGCGAACGCGGTGGGAAAGTTACGTGCATTCACCCCTTCCGGTGGTGCGACGGACAACCGTCCGTCGCACCGGCGGCATATCCGCTTACGTTCTTCCCGCTGCGGGTCACCGGACCGAACGGTGACCGCCGTCACGGGAGAACGGGGGTGTGCTCATGCGGATCGGACTGCTCACGGAGGGTGGCTACCCGTACGCCACGGGTGAGTCCGGACTCTGGTGCGACCGGCTCGTCCGCGGCCTCGCCCCGCACGAGTTCGACCTCTACGCCCTCGGGGGCGACGCCCGCCGCGAAGCCCCCGGCCGGCTCCCCCTCCCGCCCAACGTGCGCGGCGTGCGGACCGCCCCGCCCGGCCCCGACGAGCACGACGGCCGCGGACACGGCCGGCGCGAACGGCGCCGCTTCGAGGCCGCGTTCAAGGACCTGGCCGACGGCATCTGCGCCGAACCGTCAGCCGCGCCCACGCCCGACGACGAGGCCGCCCAGCGGTTCGCCGCCGGTCTGTACGGACTCGCCGACCTCGCCCGCGGACACGGCGGACTGACCGCGGCCCTCCGCTCCGAGTCCGCCGTCCGCATCCTGGAGTCCGCCTGCCGCGCCCCCGGCGCACGCCGCGGCGTGGCCGCCGCCACCGTCCCCGACCAGCTCGCCTTCACCGACCAGCTGGAGCGCGCCCTGCGCCCGCTCTCCCTCGACTGGTACGGAGAGGAGGAAGGTCCCGCCCGCACGGGCCGGGACGGTGCCGGCCCGGACGGCGGGGCGGGCGGCCTCGGACTCGTCGACCTCTGCCACGCGGCCTCGGCCGGTGCCGCGGCCCTCCCCGGCCTCCTGGCCAAACGCTTCTTCGGCACCCCGCTGCTGGTCACCGAGTACGGCGTCCAGCTCCGCGCCCACTACCTCGCCGCCACCGGCGCGACCCTCGCCACCCCCGTACGGGCCCTGCTCGCCGCCTTCCACGGCCGCCTCGCCGGCGAGGTCTACCGCAGGGCCGACCTGCTCACCCCCGGCAACACCCACGCCCGCCGCTGGCAGGAGAAGTGCGGCGCCGAGCGGTCGCGGCTGCGCACGGTCTACCCCGGCATGGACGCCGAACGCTTCGCCGAGGTCGGCGAGGACGAGGAGAGCGGCGACCCGACGACCCTCGCCTGGATCGGCCGCGTGGAGCCCGCCAAGGACCTCGTGGCGCTGCTCCACGCCTTCGCCGAGGTGCGCAGGCAGCAGCCGGACGCCCGGCTGCGGATCATCGCCGCGCCGGTCCGCGAGCCCGGGGCCGCCGCCTACCTGGCGCACTGCCGGGCCCTCGCCGCGCAGCTCTTCCCCGACGAGGCGGCCGGCCGGCACGCCGTCGGCGAGAACCCCGTCTCCTTCGAGGAGCTCGGCGGACCGGAGGCGCCCACCCTGGAGGACGCCTACGCCGCTTCCTCCGTCGTCGTCCTCTCCAGCGTCGTCGAGGGCTTCCCCGTCGGCCTCGTCGAGGCGATGTTCTGCGCCCGGGCCACCGTCTCCACGGACGTCGGGGCCGTCGTCGAGGTCATCGGCGGGACCGGACTCGTCGTCCCCCCGCGCAACCCCAAGGCGCTCGCCGACGCCTGTCTCGCGCTGCTGCGCGACCCCGGGCGCCGGCACCGCCTCGGCGCCGCCGCCCGGGCCCGCGCCCTCGAACTCTTCACCGTGGAACAGAACCTCGCCGCGTTCCGCGGCATCTACCTCGAACTCCTCTCCCACTCACCGGTCCGCCGCCGCGTCACCAGCGAGGTGCCCTTCGCCCACCCGGCCGAGGCCCACGTGCCCGGCAGCTGGGCCAACCAGCCGGTCACCGCCGCGGCCGGCACGGGAGAGCCCGATGCCTGAAGGAGGCACACCCATGCGCGGCCCCGCCGCCCCCACCAGCCCCGGCCCCTGGGACTCGCGCTCCGAGGCCCTGCTCACGACCCCGGCCCTCGCCCCGGCCGGTGCGGGCACGTCCGCCGCCCCAGGGGCCCCTGCCGAAGCGATTCAGCAGCCCGACACCGCCCCCCGGCGCCCGCATCCCGCACCCGGCCCGGCGCCCGCCCCGGCATCCGCCCCGGCTCCGGTTCCGGCTCCGGCCTCGGCTACGACGCCCGCCCCGGCTCCCGCCCCGGTTCCCGCCCCCGCCGCTGCCGGGTTCCGTGCCCGACGTGGCCCCGCCGACCCCGTCAAGGCGCTGATGCACCGCCACCGGGACCTGTGCGAACGGGCCGTCGACGCCCTGGAGATCGCCGCCGGCCTCGAAGCGCACGGGGTGACCGACCGCACCGCCGCCCGTTTCCGCCACCGTGACGTCTTCTCCCTCGCCGAGGAGCTCTACGCCCGCGTGCCCCGGAGCGCCACGACCTCCGCGCGCACCGCCCCCGAACCGGCGCCCCGTGCCCGGCGCGCCGTCCGGGCGCTCGCCGCGTGCGCCCCCGGTGCCGTCGCCGTCCTCGCCACCGCCGGGCTCGCCCTCACCACCGGGGCACTCCGGCTCGTGGCCGGGGCCCTCGGCGCCCTCGGCCTGGCGGCCGCGCTCCTGATCGCCGTCCGCCGAGGGCCGCTGCGCGCCCAGGGGCGTGGCACCGCCGCCCCGCTGTGGACCCTCTGGCTGCTGGGCTACGCGGCGGCCGGCGACGGGCTCCTCGACCAGTTCCTCACCGGCGGACCGGACGTGGGACCCGCCCTCGTCACCGTCCTCGACGGCCCCGTCGAGGACGGCTGGGCGGTCGACACCGGACCGCTCCTGGCGCTCGCCCTCTCCGTCGCCCCCGCCGCCTGGTGCGTCCACCTCTTCACGGCAGGCGCCCGCCGCAGGCTCGCCGCCAGCCGCGGTCTCGACGACTTCGCGGCGGGCGCCCGCCCGCTGCTCCTCGGCACGGTCGCCCTCCACCTGGCCGCGCTCGCCGGACTCCTCGTCCTGACCGGGTTCCACCCCGGAGCCCTGGCGCTCGGCGCCCTCCTCCTGACCGCCCGGCTCCTGGCAGCCCACGGCTTTCCCGAAGCCGCCTCCAGCGCCCTCGCCGCCGCCTGCGCGGCCGAGGCCCTCGTCCTCGCCAGCGTCCTCGCCGCCCGCCTCCCGGGCCTGGACGTCCTCGGCACCCCGGCCCGTGCGCTCGTCGGGCTCGCGGGACCGGCGGCCGTGCCCACCCTCGCCTGCGGCGGCGCGGCCCTCGCCCTGCTCGTCCACGCCACCGCGGCGCTCTCCCGGGCCTCGGCCCACGCCGGCCACCGCCCCGACGCCTGACCCACCGCACGAGCCGTCCCGCGCACCACCGCACGAGCCACCACAGGACCCACCCCCCACGCCCGACCCGCCCCCGGCGCACCCGCGGAGCCGACGCCGCGGGCACGCCCCTCCGCAATCCCTCCCAAGGAGAAGAAACAGACATGACGCCCCAACCCCATGCCACGGCCGGTCGGCACGAAGGGGTCGCACGATGAGGGTGCTGCTGCTCGGAGCCAACGGATTCATCGGCCGGTTCGTCGCCGACCGACTCCTCGCCGACCCCGCGGTGCACCTCACCGCCCTCGGCCGCGGCGACGACGCCGACGTCCGGTTCGACCTCGCCACCGGCAGCCCCGGCGCGCTGACCCGGTTCCTGGACGCCGTCCACCCCGGAGTGGTCGTCAACTGTGCCGGAGCCACCCGCGGCGGCGCCCGCGACCTGACCCGGCACAACACCGTCGCCGTCGCCACCGTCTGCGAGGCCCTGCGCCGCAGCGGCTGCGGCGCCCGCCTCGTCCAGGTCGGCTGCGCCTCCGAGTACGGGCCGAGCCAGCCCGGCTCGTCGACCGCGGAGGACGCCGTGCCCCGGCCCGGCGGCCCGTACGGCGTGTCCAAGCTCGCCGCGACCGAGCTCGTCCTCGGCTCCGGCCTGGACGCGGTCGTGCTGCGGGTCTTCTCGCCGGTCGGCCCCGGCACCCCGGCGGGATCCCCGCTCGGCCGGCTCGCGGAGGCGATGCGCCGCGCCATGCAGTCGGGTGACGGCGAGCTGAAGCTCAGCGGCCTCGGCGTGCAGCGCGACTTCGTGGACGTCCGCGACGTGGCCCGCGCCGTCCACGCCGCCTCGCTGTCCGCCGCCCAGGGCGTGGTCAACATCGGCACCGGCCGCGCCGTGAAGCTCCGCGACGCCGCCGCCGTCCTGGCCCGCGTCGCCGGATACGCCGGGCAGCTCCACGAGCTCGACGGGCCTCCGTCGCGCCCCGTGATCGGTGCCCCGCGCACCGAGGCGTCCATCGCCGAACAGCTGGCCGCCGCCCCCTACCCGTACCCCGACGGCTGCGGCCCCTGGCAGCAGGCCGACGTCCGCACGGCCCGCGACCGGCTCGGCTGGCGCCCCCGGATCAATCTGGAGGAGTCCCTGGCCGACATCTGGATGGAGGCGGCATGCCGCATCTGACCAGGGCCCACACGGTCACCGAGACGGGGATCGGCGTGCCGGGCTACGCCCACCCGCTCCTCGCCCCCGTCGAGTGGGCCGAGCTCACCCGCCCCGGCACGCCCGTCCACTGGGCCGTCCTCAACGTCGCCGAGGGCCCCGGCGACCGGCCCGACCCGCACTGCCTGGAGGCGGCGGGCAAGCTGCGGAACGCGGGCGTGCGGGTGCTCGGCCACCTCGACCTGCGCCACGGCTCGCGGCCCTTCGGCGAGGTCGTTTCGGAGGCCCAGCGCTTCCTGGACTGGTACAAGGCCGACGGCTACTACCTGGACCGCTGCCCCGCCGACCGGGCCGACCTGCCCGGCGTACGGCGGATCGCCGCCACCCTGGAGGCGCTCCGGGACGGCGAGGCCCATCTCGTCCTGGGCCACGGCACCCACCCGTACCCGGGCTACGCCGAAGCCGCCGACCAGCTGGTCACCTTCTCCGGGGCCTGGGCCGACTACCGCTGGTCGCAGGTGGCGGAGTGGACGGCCGACCATCCGGCGGGGAAGTTCGTCCACCTCGTCCACGGCGTGCCCCGCACCCACCTGGAGGAGGCCCTGCGGATCGCCCGCTGGCAGGGGGCGGGCACGGTCTTCATGACCGACCGCCGGGGCCACCCCGGACAAAGCGACCAATTCCACACGCTGCCCGGCTACTGGGACGAAATCGTCTCGCGTATCGGACGGGGAGTCTCGGAATGAGAAGAGGCGTGGCAGTGTTACGGGGAGAACAACCGTCTTCATGACATCCCGACCAGCGTATTGATGAGGTCTCCGTGTCGCTGCCACCCCTGGTCGAGCCGGCTGCCGAGCTCACCGTCGACGAGGTCCGCAGGTACTCCCGCCACCTGATCATCCCGGACGTCGGGATGGACGGGCAGAAGCGCCTGAAGAACGCCAAGGTGCTCTGTGTCGGCGCCGGCGGCCTCGGCTCCCCCGCGCTGATGTACCTGGCCGCCGCCGGCGTCGGCACGCTCGGCATCGTGGAGTTCGACGAGGTCGACGAGTCGAACCTCCAGCGCCAGATCATCCACAGCCAGGCCGACATCGGCCGGTCCAAGGCGGAGTCGGCGCGCGACAGCGTGCTCGGCATCAACCCGTACGTGAACGTGATCCTTCACGAAGAGCGGCTCGAGGCCGAGAACGTGATGGACATCTTCAGCCAGTACGACCTGATCGTCGACGGCACCGACAACTTCGCGACCCGGTACCTGGTCAACGACGCCTGCGTGCTGCTGAACAAGCCGTACGTCTGGGGCTCCATCTACCGCTTCGACGGCCAGGCATCGGTCTTCTGGTCCGAGTACGGTCCCTGCTACCGCTGCCTCTACCCGGAGCCCCCGCCGCCGGGCATGGTCCCCTCCTGCGCCGAGGGCGGCGTCCTGGGCGTGCTGTGCGCGTCCATCGGCTCCATCCAGGTCACCGAGGCCATCAAGGTCCTCGCGGGCGTCGGCGAGCCGCTGGTCGGCCGCCTGATGATCTACGACGCCCTGGAGATGCAGTACCGCCAGGTCAAGGTCCGCAAGGACCCCGACTGCGCGGTCTGCGGCGAGAACCCGACCGTCACCGAGCTCATCGACTACGAGGCCTTCTGCGGCGTCGTGTCCGAGGAGGCCCAGGAGGCGGCGCTCGGCTCCACGATCACTCCCAAGCAGCTCAAGGAGTGGATCGACGACGGCGAGGCCATCGACATCATCGACGTCCGCGAGCAGAACGAGTACGAGATCGTCTCGATCCCGGGCGCCCGCCTGATCCCGAAGAACGAGTTCCTGATGGGCAACGCCCTCCAGGACCTCCCCCAGGACAAGCGGATCGTCCTGCATTGCAAGACGGGTGTCCGCAGTGCGGAAGTCCTCGCCGTGCTCAAGTCCGCGGGCTTCGCGGACGCGGTGCACGTCGGCGGCGGCGTGATCGGCTGGGTCAACCAGATCGAGCCCGAGAAGCCGGTCTACTAGGCGTACGGCGGAAGGGCCCGGACCTCGCACGAGGTCCGGGCCCTTCCGCGTCCCGCCGGACTACGAGCAGGTCGTCCCGTACGCCGGGACGTCGCCGTCCAGGAAGTACGCGTCGACCGTCCTCGTGGCGCAGGCCGACGTGCCGTACGCCCCGTGGCCCTCGCCCTTGTTGGTGACGAGCACCCCGACGCCCTCGCCCAGCTCCTTCGCCATCTTCTCGGCGCCCTCGTACGGGGTGGCCGGATCGCCCGTCGTGCCGACGACCAGGATCGGGGCGGCGCCGGGCGCGCTCGCGTCGACGTCCCGGGTCTCGCCCTTCACCGGCCACCCGGCGCACCAGCCGGCGGTGTCCCAGGCGAGGTAGGCGCCGAACACGGGCGAGAGCCGGCGGAACTCCGGCAGCAGTGCCCGCGCCTGTGCGGGAGTGGGGCGCTCGGCGGAGTCCGCGCAGGAGATCGCCCGCTGGGAGTGCGACTGCGTCGCGTAGTGGCCGCTCTCGTCGCGGTCGTTGTACCAGTCGGCGAGCCGCAGCAGCCGGGTGCCGTCCCCGCGCTCGGCCTCCTCCAGCGCCTTTGTCAGCAGCGGCCAGTTGGACTGCCCGTACAGCGTCACCGCGATCCCGGTGGTCGCCAGGCCCTCGGTGAGCCGCCGCTCGCCGACCCGCAGCGGCTCGCGGTCCAGCTTCCGCAACAGCCGGGCGATCCGCTCGGTCCCCGCCCGCGGCGTCTGCCCGGTCGACCTCAGGTAGTTGTCCAGGGCCCGCTGGAAACCGATCGTCTGGTTGCGGGCGTGCCCGGCGGTGTCGGCGGTCGGGTCGACCACCGCGTCCAGGACGAGCCGGCCCACCCGGGAGGGGAAGAGGTGGGCGTAGGCGGCGCCGAGCTCCGTGCCGTACGACATGCCGAAGTAGTGCAGCTTCTCGTCGCCGAGCACCTGTCGGATCAGGTCCAGGTCGCGGGCCGTGTCGGTGGTCCTGGTGTGCGGCAGGACGGTGCCGGAGCGGCGGGCGCAGCCCGCGGCGAAGGCGGCGTTGTCCTTCAGGTAGGCGGCCTCCTCGGCGGGCGTGTCCGGGGTCAGGTCGACCGTCTTCTCCGCGGCGTCCTGCTCGGCGTCGTCGCGGCAGACCACGCCCGCGCTGCCGCCGACGCCCCGCGGGTCGAAGGAGACCAGGTCGTAGCGCTCGCCGAGCTTCCCGTACTCCGCGGCCGCGCGCGGCAGGATGTCGACGCCCGACGCGCCGGGCCCGCCGAAGTTGAAGAGCAGGGAGCCGAGGCGACGCCCGCGGTCCGTGGCCTCCTTGCGGACGAGGGCAACCGGGAGGGTCGCGCCGGCCGGCTTCGCGTGGTCGAGGGGCACCCTGACGGTCGCGCAGCGCCAGTCGGAACCGGGCGCCCGGCCGCCTTCGGGAGCGGGGCAGCTCTTCCAGTCCGGGCGCTGCCCGGTGAGGGAGGAGGGCAGCGACGAACCGGCGCCGTTCGTCGCGGCGGGCGCGGACGAACCCGCGCCGTGCGGGGCGGTCGGTCCGGCCGGGGCCGGCGGGGCGTCGCCGCCGGAGGCCGTACAGCCCGCCGCGAGCACTCCCGCGAGCGCGAGCCCCGCTCCCTTGCGTATGAACCCGCTCCCGCTCGCCATGGCGCCCCCCGTGATCCGTTCCGGACGGCCATCGTAGGCGGCGCCGCCGTGGCCCGGCGGCGCCCGTGCGCCGCGCGTCCCGCCGCTTGGCTAGCCGCAGACGGTTCCGCTCCTGGGCACCTTGCCGTCCAGGAGGTACGCGTCGGTCGCCCCCTTCACGCAGGGGTTGCCGCTGTTGTAGGCGCCGTGCCCCTCGCCCCGGTACGTGAGTTCCACGCCGACGCCCTTGCCGAGGGCGTCCACCATCGCGCGGGCGCCCTCGTACGGGGTGGCCGGGTCGCCGGTGTTGCCGATCACCAGGATCGGGGCCGAGCCCGTGGCCGAGACGTCGGGGTGGTCCCAGCTGCCGGGCACCGGCCAGGACGAGCAGCTGGAGAGGGCCCAGCCCATGAAGTCGCCGAAGACGGGGGAGACGGCACGGAACTTCGGCAGCCGTTCCCTGGCCTGGCCGAGCGTGTAGCGCTCCTTGTAGTCCACGCAGTTGATGGCGGTGTTGGCGGACTGGATGTTGCTGTAGACGCCGTTCTGGTCGCGGCCGTTCATGGAGTCCGACAGGGCGAGCAGCAGGGCGCCGTTGCCGCCGTCCGCCTCGTCCAGGCCCTGTTCCAGATAGGGCCAGAACTCCTTGGAGTACAGGGCCTGCGCGATGCCGTTCGTGGCCTGGCTCTGGGTGAGCTTCCGGTCGCCGATGCCCTCGATGGGCTTCTTGTCGAGGGACGCGAGGAGATCGGTGACGAACTTCTCGATCTCGGCGACGGAGGAGCCGGGCAGGGTGCACTCGTCCCCGCGGGCCACGCAGTCCTTCGCGAAGTTGTCCAGCGCCAGCTGGAAGCCCTTCGCCTGGCCGAGGGCGCCGGCCTCCACCCCGGCCCCCGGGTCGACGACGGCGTCGAAGACGGCGCGGCCCACGTGGGAGGGGAAGAGGTGGGCGTAGACGCCGCCGAGCTCGGTGCCGTACGAGATGCCGAAGTAGTGCAGCTTGTCGTCACCGAGGACCCGGCGCATCAGGTCCATGTCGCGGGCGGCGTTCTCGGTGCCGAGGTGGGGGAGCCTCTTGCCCGAGTCCCTCTCGCAGCCGTCCGCGTACTTCTTCTGCGCCTCGGACAGGGCCCGTTCCTCGGCCGCGTCGTCGGGCATGAAGTCGAGGGCGTAGTAGGCGTCGAGCTCCCGGTCGGTGGCGCACTCCACGGGCGCGCTGCGGCCGACGCCGCGCGGGTCGAAGGAGACCAGGTCGTAGCGGGAGCGCAGCGTCTCGAACTTCTCGGCGAAGCCGGGCAGGCCGTTGACGCCGGAGGCGCCGGGGCCGCCGAAGTTGAACAGGAGGGAGCCGATGCGCCGGCTCCGGTCGCGGGCTCCGGCCCGGATGAGGGCCAGGTCGACGGTCTCCCCGTCGGGCTTGGCGTAGTCGAGCGGCGCGGTCATGAACGCGCACTCCCACGGCGCGCCGCCCGGCAACGGGGACGGCACGGGACCGCCGCCCTCCGCCGCGGACGGGGGCCGGCACGGCGACCAGTCGAGCTTCTGCGCCGCGAGTCCGTCGAGCCCGCTCGGCCCGCCGGTCTCGGGAGCGGCCGCCTTCCCCCCGTCGTCGGAGCACCCGGCGGTCAGCAGCAGGGCGGCGGTCGCGGTGGACAGGACGGCTCGCTTGGCGACGGAGATCGGCATGGCCCCATCGTCGGCCGCCCGCCCGGCCCCCGCGCGGGCGGAGGTCCAAGCGGGTGGCCCCACGCCCCGCGCCGGAGCCAGCGTCGGAGCCCCGGCCCCACGGGCCCGCGCCCCGGGCGCCCGGCCCCGCGCCGGAGCCCCCGCCCCACGGACCCGCGCCCCGGGCGCCCGGCCGACCCCCGCTAGAGCGCTTCCCGCTTCGTCAGCCAGTTGAAGCACAGCCAGCCGGGCAGCACCGGCAGCCACAGCGTCAGGAGGCGGTAGAGGAGCACGGCCGGAGTGGCGACCTCCAGCGGCAGGTGGCCCACCGTGACCAGACCGACGGTGAGCGCGCCCTCGACCGCGCCGATGCCGCCGGGGGTCGGGGCCGCCGAGCCGAGCGCGTTGCCCGCGAGGAAGACCACGGCCACGCTCGCGAAGCTGATGGACACGTTGCCGTGTCCGAAGGCGCGGATCGAGGCGTCGAGGCACAGGACGAACGCGCCGGTCAGCAGCACCATGCCGCCGATGCCGGTGACCAGCTTCGCGGGCCGCTGGAGCACGTCCAGCATGCGCGGCACCACGCCCGCGAACAGCGAGCGCAGCCGGGTCGAGACGAACTTCCGCATGAACGGGATCGCCGTCACCACGAGCACGAGCACCGCGACCGTCAGCAGGCCGGCGATCACCGTCCTCGAAGGGGTGAAGGACCGCGAGTTCTCCGTGCCGGTCAGATAGCCGAAGGACAGCAGCAGCAGGATGTGCGCCCCGAGCCCGAAGAGCTGCGAGGCGCCGACGCTCGCCACCGCGAGCCCCGGGCGCACGCCCGCGCGCTGGAGGAAGCGGGTGTTCAGGGCGACGCCGCCGACGGCCGCCGGCGCGACGATCTTCACGAACGATCCGGCGACCTGCGCCACCACCGTCCGCCAGAACCCGACCCGCTCGGGCACGAAGCCCAGCAGGCTCATCGCCGCCGCCACATAGCTGAGCGCCGAGAACAGCACCGCTGCCGCCACCCACCGCCAGTCCGCCTCGCTGACCGTCGACAGCGGCGTACGGGCGATCTGCGACAGCAGGAAGTACGCGGCGATGGCGCCCGCGATCAGACTGACCAGGGTGCGCGGCTTGATCCGCTCCAGGCGCACCGGCTCCACCGGCGCCTGCGGCCGGATCCGCAGCACCTGCTGCCGGATCTGCGCCAGCAGGTCCTCCTCGCGGGCCTCGTCCTGGGCCTCGTCGAGGGCCCGCTTCTCGGCCTTCTTGTCCGCCTGCTTCTCCGCCCGCGCGGCCCTGCGGTCCTCGCGGCGGTCCGCGTCCAGCTGGGACTGCGACCGCTCCTCCGCCCGCGCCTCCTTGGCCGCCTGCGAGGCGGCGAGGACCGCCTCGCGCTCCCGCTTCGTACGCTCCCGGGCGAGCCGGCGCAGCTCCGCGCGGGTCGAGCGGCTCAACGCGATCGGCTGCAGCAGCGGCAGGCAGTCGGCGACCGCGTCCGGACCGAGCACCTCCACGGCCGCCGCCACCGCCCGCTCGGCGCCCACCCGCAGACCGAGCGTGGTGAGCAGCTGGGCGATGTCCATCCGCAGCACGAGATCACCGGCGGCGATCTCGCCGCCGCGCAGATCCGTGAGGATCACCTTGCCGGAACGATCCACCAGAATCGCGTCTCCCGCGAGCCTGCGGTGCGCGATCCGGCGCGACTGCAGGGCCTTCACCTGCCGCCAGGCGCTGCGCACCAGGTCGTCGGTGATCTCCTTGTCGTCCAGCGAGTCCAGGGTCCGGCCGCCCAGGTGCTCGTAGACCAGCATCACCGCGTCCGGGCCCAGCTCGGAGGTGGCGATCAGCTTCGGCGCGTTCGCGCCCGCCGCGATCGCCGCGTACGCGAGGAGTGCCTCCTGCTCCAGGGCCTGGCGCAGCGACACGATGGAGCGGCGGGTGGTGATCGTCCGCAGCGAGATGCGCCGCCACACCCGGTAGAAGAAGCCGTGTGCCTGCTGCTCGCGGTCGACGACCGTCACGTCGAGCGGCGGCCCGTCCTCCAGGGTCACGATGTAGCGGCGGCCCCGGTCCCCGCTGTCCGCCGACTCCGGCACGCCCTCGGCGCGCAGCGCCGTCACCGGCCGGAAGCCGACCCGGCGCAGGCCCGCGAGCAGGGTCTGCCCGGTGGGCCGGACGTTGGGCGAGCCGACCGCGTACAGCGTCCCGTACGCCACGGTCCAGCCGATCAGGACGGTCAGGATGATCGAGAAGGCGGTGGTGTAACCGGCGACGAGCATGGTGAACGCGTCGAGCAGCAGCACCACCCACAGCACCACCCGCCAGCGCGGCCTGCGGGCCATGCCGACGGCCGTCATGTACGCGATGACCGGCGCCAGGTAGTTGTGCACCGGGTCGGTGAGTCCGCCGCCGGACTGCGCCTGGGTCAGCGCGTCCTGGATGGTCCCGGGCGCCGACCTCGCCACCCACAGGTCGGTGGCGAGGGTCACGCCGTGCGCGAGGACGGCCGCGAGGACGCCGTCGGCGATCCGCAGTCCGTCCCGTTTGACGAGCCGCTCGATGGCGAAGGCCACGGGGACCAGGAGGACCGCGATCGAGGACACCAGACCGGCGATCTTGACGAAGACGTCGGGTGCGCCGCCGGCCCCCTTGTTGATGTCCTGTTCGAGACCGGACGTCGTGCCGTGGGCGAAGGCGGCGATGGCGATGACGAGGGCGATGGCGAGGACGCCGATGAGCAGCCGCATGAGATCGGACGGCCGGTGCACGCGGGCGGCGAGCAGCGGTTCGTCACCGGAAACGCGCTCGGGAACGCCGGGATCGGCCTCCCCCGGAGGCGGGATGTCGTGCCGCATCACCATGTCCGTCTCTGCGTGCCGCTGTGCGTGCGTGGTCGTCGTCGCCGGCTCTGTCGCTGTCGTCGTTGCTTGTTCTTGATCTCGTATCACCAGTCACCGCCCGCACGATGGTGGCACGAAGGAGGGCCGTACGGAGGCATCAGGGGCTTGTCGGTGGGGTGAGGCAGGATGAGCCGAATGGAGAAGCAGGAGCGGATGCGAGAGCAGATGCAGGAACTGCCCGAGCTGCCCGAGTATGCGGAACGGGTTCTTCAGGTCGCCGAGGAGATTCCGCCCGGCCGGGTGATGACCTACGGCGACGTCGCCGAATGGCTGGGGGAGGGCGGCCCGCGCCAGGTCGGCCGTGCCATGGCGCTGTACGGCGGTTCGGTGCCCTGGTGGCGCGTCGTGCGGGCGGACGGCGCGCTGCTGCCGGGACACGAGCGACGTGCGCTCGGTCACTACCGGGCGGAGGGCACGCCGCTGCGGGAACCCCAGGGGGGACCGGTCAAGGTGGACATGCGCAGGGCGCGCTGGGACGGCACGGACGCGTGACACCCCGCGCGCCCGGTGCCCCCGGTCGGCACGGACGCGTGAGACCCGGGGCCCGGATCGCGTAACGTCGAGGCTCGCGCTTCTCACCCGAGCGCTCCCGGCACGGTCGGACATCCGAGCGCCGAGGGCGCTCCGGGCGGCGCGAGCATCTGGACCACTCCTCCACAGACCCACCAGCAGGACCGGCGACCCACGTGACTTCCTCCTCCACCCTCCGTACGCGGGGCCCTGGCGCGTACCGGCTGGTGCGGGCCGCTCCGGCGCCGGTACGGCCCCCTGTGCTGGACGCAGCGCAGCGGGCGGTGGTTGAGCACGGGCGCGGACCGCTGCTGGTCCTCGCCGGGCCCGGCACCGGAAAGACGACCACACTGGTGGAGGCCGTCGCCGCCCGCATGGAGGCGGGCGCCGACCCGGAGCGGATCCTGGTCCTCACCTTCAGCCGCAAGGCCGCCGTGGAACTCCGCGACCGGATGGCCGCCCGGCTCGGCGGGCGCCGGCCCCCGCAGGCCACCACCTTCCACTCGTACTGCTACGCCCTGGTCCGCGCCCACCAGGACGCCGACCTCTTCGCCGAACCCCTGCGGCTGCTCTCCGGCCCCGAGCAGGACCTGGCCGTACGGGAACTGCTCGCCGGCCACATCGACCTGGAGAAGGCCGGCCTCGGGAAGATCCGCTGGCCCGACGAACTGCGGGCCTGCCTCACCACCCGCGGTTTCGCCGACGAGGTCCGCGCCGTCATCGCCCGCTCCCGCGAACTGGGCCTCGACCCGAAGGCCCTGGACAACTTCGCGCGCCGCGTGGGCCGCCCCGACTGGCGGGCCGCGGCCGGCTTCCTCGCCGAGTACCTCGACGTCATGGACCTCCAGGGCGTCCTCGACTACACCGAGCTGGTCCACCGGGCCGTCCTGCTCACCGAGACCGCCGCCCCCGGCACGCTGCCCCCCTACGACGCCGTCTTCGTCGACGAATACCAGGACACCGACCCGGCGCAGGTCCGGCTCCTGCGCGGGCTGACCGCCGCCGTCCCGACGGTCGTCGCCTTCGGCGACCCCGACCAGTCGATCTACGCCTTCCGGGGCGCCGACGTGAACGGCATCCTCGACTTCCCCACCGCCTTCGGCGGCTCCGTACGCGTCCTCGGCACCTCCCGCCGCTCCGGCGCGGCCCTGCTGGCCGCGACGCGGCTCCTGACCCAGCGGATGCCGCTGCCCCGCCTCCCGGCCGACAAGGCCCGCGCCCACCGGGAGCCGGCACCGGTACGGGACGGCGGCCGGGCGGAGGTCTACACGTACCCCACCGCCTCCACCGAGACCGAGAACATCGCCGACCTCCTGCGCCGCGCGCACCTGGAGGACGGCGTCCCCTGGCACGACATGGCCGTCCTCACCCGCGCCGCCGCTGCCCTTCCCGCCCTCCGCCGCGCCCTCACCTCCGCCGGCGTGCCCGTCGAGACGGACGCCGCCGACACCCCCCTCCGCCACGAACCCGCCGTCGCCCCCCTGCTCCTGGCCCTCCGCGCGGTGGCGGGCGCGGAGACGGTCCGCGCGGGCGGCCCGGTCCCGGGGGCCGAGGGGGCACCCGACGCGGCCCACGGTGCCGCCGCCCCGGCGGGGGACCCGTCAGCCGACGCCTCCGGCTCCGCCCGGGAGAGCGGTGCGGGCGCGGGTGCTGCGGCTTCGGTGACGGGGCCCGCCGCGGACGCGGGGCGTGACGACGGCACCCCCGCCGGGTCCGGCGACGGCCCGGCCGCCACGGCGGCGGGCGGGCCGCCGGCCGGCCACCTCGCCGACCCGGCCGCCGAGCCCGTCCCGCACGGCGGACCGGAAGCCCCCGGCACCGCGCCGACGGATGCGGCTGCCGGCACACCGGCGGCACCCGACGCCGGCGCCCTCTCTTCCGCCGACGCCCCCGTGCCCGGCGGCCCGGATCCGCAGGACCCCGCCTCCCCGCCGTCCACCGACACCGGCGTGTGGCTCGACACCGAGACCGCCGTCGCCCTGCTCGCGTCGCCGCTCGCCGGGATGGATCCCGCCGATCTGCGGCGGCTGGGGCGGGCGCTCAGGGACGAGGAGCGGGCCGGGGGGAACGCGGTGCCGCCGCCCTCGGACGTGTTGCTGGCGCGGGCGCTCGCCGAGCCGGAGCGGCTGGTCGCGCACGACCAGACGTACGCGCGCGGGGCCAAGCGGCTCGGGGAGCTGCTGCGCACCGCGCGGAACAGGCTGGCCGCGGGCGGTACCGCCGAGGAGGCCCTCTGGCTGCTCTGGAACGGCACGCCCTGGCCCACCCGGCTGGAACGCGCCTCCCTCCGCGGCGGCCCGGCCGGCCGCAACGCCGACCGCGACCTCGACGCCGTCTGCGCCCTGTTCGAGACCGCCGCCCGCGCCGAGGACCGGGTCGGCGGCCGTGGCGCGCTCAACTTCCTCGAAGAGCTCGACGCCCAGGACATCGCCGCCGACACCCTCACCCGCCGCCACACCCGCCCCGACGCCGTCCGCCTCATGACCGCCCACCGTTCCAAGGGCCTCGAATGGAGCCTCGTCGTCGTCGCCGGCGTCCAGGAGGGCCTCTGGCCCGACCTGCGCCGCCGCGGCTCCCTCCTGGAGGCCGACCGCATCGGCCGCGACGGGCTCGCCGAGCCGCTCACCCCCGGCGCCCTCCTCGCCGAGGAGCGCCGCCTCTTCTACGTCGCCGCCACCCGCGCCCGCGACCGGCTCGTCGTCACCGCCGTCAAGGCCCCCGCCGAGGACGGCGACCAGCCCTCCCGTTTCCTCACCGAGCTCGGCACCGAGCCGAAGGAGATCACCGGCCGCCCCCGGCGCCCCCTCGCCGTCGCCGCGCTCGTCGCCGAACTGCGCGCCACCACCGTCGACCCCGGCGCCTCGCCCGCCCTGCGCGCCGCCGCCGCCGAACGCCTCGCCCGCCTCGCCGCCCTCGCCGACGAGGACGGCAACCCGCTCGTCCCGGCCGCCCACCCCGACCGCTGGTGGGGCCTCGCCGAGCCGACCCGCAGCGCCGTGCCGCTGCGCGACCGCGACCGCCCGGTCGCCCTGTCCGGTTCCGCCCTCGACCAGCTCGCCAACACCTGCGCCCTGCAGTGGTTCCTGGGCCGCGAGGTCAAGGCCGACGCCCCCGCCACCGCCGCCCAGGGCTTCGGCAACGTCGTGCACGTCCTCGCCGACGAGGTCGCCTCCGGCCGTACGCCCGCCGACCTCGACGTCCTCATGGCCCGCCTCGACTCGGTATGGGACGCCCTCGCCTTCGACGCGCCCTGGAAGTCCGCCCAGGAGAAGGAGAACGCCCGGATCGCCCTGGAGCGCTTCCTGCACTGGCACGTCATGGACCGCGGCGGCCGCACCCCCGCGGCCACCGAGCACGACTTCGACGTGACCCTGGGGGCGGGCGAGTACGAGGTCCGCATCCGCGGCTCCATGGACCGCGTCGAGACCGACGAACAGGGCCGCGCCTACGTCGTCGACTTCAAGACCGGCAAGTCCGCGCCGACCAAGGACGAGGTCGCCCACCACCCGCAGCTCGCCGTCTACCAGCTCGCCGTCCGCGAGGGCGCCGTCGACGAGGTCTTCGGCGGCCGCACCCCGCAGCCCGGCGGGGCCGAGCTCGTCCACCTCCGCCAGGCCGCCCCCAAGAAGGAGGGCGGCGACGCGCTCCCGAAGGTGCAGGCGCAGGAACCGCTGGACGGCGAATGGGTCGGCGACCTCCTCGCCACCGCCGCCGGCCGCGTCCTCGACGAGCGCTTCACCCCCACCACCGGCCAGCACTGCACCACCTGCGCTTTCCGCGCCTCCTGCAGCGCCCGCCCGGAGGGCCGCCACATCGTGGAATGACGCCGGCGCCGGCGCCGGTGGCCTGCGCGCCTGCCGCGAAGCCGCGCGTACGGGCCCCCCCCGTCCGGCAGCGCTCGTCGAGCGCCCGCGCGCGGGAAACCGTCCCGCGCCCTCCCCGCCGTGGGGTCGCGCGTACGGAACCGCTTCTGGGCCCCTGCCCGCCGCGAGGTCGGGCGTACGGAACCGCTCCCGATTCCCTCCCCGCCGCGAAGTCGCGCGCGTGGAACCGGCGCGGCACCCTGGGAGGACCGGGTGTCTCGGGGAAAGTCGCGAGGAGGCTCGCATGACGTCCCAGACCAGCAGGCTCCGCGCCACGACCACCGCCACCGCCGTCGTCACCGCCCTCGTCGTCGGCGCGGCGCCGGCCGCGCTCGCCCTGGGTGCCGCACCGGCCGCCCACGCCACGTCGCCGGCCGTGACCGTGCGGGCCCCCAGCCCCTCGCCCGACCCCTTCAAGGGCCTCACCGCCGACCAGATAGCCGACCGGGCCGTCACCGCCACCCAGTCCGCGACCTCGCTGCGGATGGCGGGCCGGGTCGTCTCCGACGACCAGCCCCTGAACGTCGACTTCTCCCTCAACGACAAGAACGAGTGCACCGGGGCCATCAAGCTGAAGGGCGGCGCCGCCGAACTCCGCCAGACCGGCAAGGTCACCTACATGAAGGGCGACGAGGCGTTCTGGCGGGCCTCCATGAGCTCCCAGCGGATGCCCGAGTCCCGGATCGACGCGACGATCGAGCTGCTCAAGGGCCGCTGGCTGAAGATCCCCCAGGACCGGCCGGGCACCGAGCAGCTGAGCGGCGTGTGCGACCTGAAGGAGCTCCTCGACGACCTCGGCAAGGACAAGGAGCGGCGCACCGGCCTGACCCGCGGACCCGGCGCCGAGGTCGACGGCACCCCCGTCACCACCCTCGTCAAGAAGGCGAACGGCGAGACCACCACCGTGTCCGTCGCCGCACGCGGCAAGCCCTACATCCTCAAGGTCGTCAAGACGGGCGGCGACGAGCCCGGCTCGGTCACGCTCTCCGCGTACGACAAGCCCGTGAAGGTCGTCGTCCCGCCCGCCGACCAGACCGTCGACCTCACCAAGCTGGACCGGGGCACCCCGGTCTGAGGACCGCCCGCTCCCGCCCGCCGGGGTCCGCGGGCGGAGCCGGTTGTCGGTGCGCCCGGTTAGCCTCTCTGGAGTGACCGCACGCATCACCGACCCCGAGCAGCTCAAGGAGCTGCTCGGCATCCCGTTCACCCCGGAGCAGACGGCCTGCATCATCGCGCCGCCCGCCCCGCAGGTCATTGTGGCCGGAGCCGGCTCCGGCAAGACGACGGTGATGGCCGCCCGGGTGGTCTGGCTGGTCGGCACGGGACAGGTCGCCCCCGAGCAGGTGCTCGGCCTGACCTTCACCAACAAGGCGGCCGGCGAACTCGCCGAGCGCGTCCGCACCGCCCTCGTCCGCGCCGGCGTCACGGACCCCGACGCCCTCGACCCCGACGCCCCCGAGGGCGAACCCCGCATCTCCACCTACCACGCCTTCGCCGGACAGCTCCTCACCGACCACGGCCTGCGCATCGGCCTGGAGCCCACCTCCCGGCTCCTCGCCGACGCCACCCGCTACCAGCTCGCCGCCCGCGTCCTGCGCGAGGCCCCCGGCCCGTATCCCGCGCTCACCCGCTCCTTCCCCACCCTCGTCGGCGACCTGCTCGCCCTCGACGCGGAGCTCAGCGAACACCTCGTACGGCCCGAGCGCCTCCTCGCCCACGACTCCGAGCTGCTCGCCGAGCTCGCCGGCGCCAAGCTCACCAACGCCGACCTGCGCAAACTCCCCGAGGCCGCCGCCGCACGCCGCGAGCTCCTCGACCTCGTCGTCCGCTACCGCGCCGCCAAGCGCTCCCGCGACCTCCTCGACTTCGGCGACCAGATCGCGCTGTCCGCAGAGCTCGCCACCACCCGGCCCGAGGTCGGCGCGATCCTCCGCGACGAGTTCCGGGTCGTCCTCCTCGACGAGTACCAGGACACCTCCGTCGCCCAGCGGCTGCTCCTCGCCGGCCTGTTCGGGCAGGGCACCGGGCACGCCGTCACCGCCGTCGGCGACCCCTGCCAGGCCATCTACGGCTGGCGCGGCGCCTCCGTCGCCAACCTCGACGACTTCCCCGAGCACTTCCCGCACGCCGACGGCCGGCCCGCCACCCGCTTCGCCCTCTCCGAGAACCGGCGCAGCGGCGGCCGCCTCCTCGACCTCGCCAACGGCCTCGCCGCGCCCCTGCGCGCCATGCACGCGGGCGTGGAGGCGCTGCGGCCCGCGCCCGGCGCCGAGCGCGACGGCAGCGTGCGGATCGCCCTCCTGCGCACCCACACGGAGGAGATCGACTGGCTCGCCGACTCCCTCGCCCACCTCGTCCGCACCGGCACCCCGCCCGGCGAGATCGCCGTGCTGTGCCGCACGGCCGGCGACTTCCCCGCCATCCAGGCCGCCCTCGTCGCCCGGGACGTCCCCGTCGAGGTCGTCGGCCTCTCCGGCCTGCTCCACCTGCCCGAGATCGCCGACCTGGTCGCGGTCTGCGAGGTCCTCCAGGACCCGGGCGCCAACGCCTCCCTGGTCCGGCTCCTCACCGGCCCGCGCTGGCGGATCGGCCCCCGCGACCTGGCCCTCCTCGGCCGCCGCGCCCGGCTCCTCGTGCACCGGCCCGGCGAGGAGGCCGCCGACTCCGACCAGCGGCTCGCCGCCGCCGTCGAGGGCGTCGACCCGGCCGAGGTCGTCTCCCTCGCCGACGCCCTCGACACCTTCCTCGACTCCGGCAGCGGCGAGGACGACGGGCTGCCCTTCTCGCCCGAGGCGCGGGTCCGCTTCGCCCGTCTCGCCGCCGAGCTGCGCTCCCTGCGCGCCTCGCTCGCCGACCCGCTGATGGACGTGCTGCACCGGGTGCTCTCCGTCACCGGCCTCGAGGTCGAGCTCTCCGCCTCCCCGCACGCCCTGGCCGCCCGCCGCCGCGAGACCCTCGGCAACTTCCTGGACGTCGCCGCAGGCTTCGCCTCCCTCGACGGCGAGGCCACCCTGCTCGCCTTCCTCGGCTTCCTGCGCACCTCCGCGCAGTACGAGAAGGGCCTGGACAACGCGCTGCCGGGCGGCGAGAACACGGTCAAGGTGATGACCGCCCACAAGTCCAAGGGCCTGGAATGGGACGTCGTGGCGGTGCCCGGCCTCGTCACCGGCCAGTTCCCCTCCACCCGCGCCCGCGAGTCCTGGGCCGCCCAGCCCCAGGTCCTCCCGCACGCCCTGCGCGGCGACGCGGCGACCCTGCCCGCCCTGGAGGAGTGGACCCCGGCGGCCATGAAGTCCTTCAAGGAGGACCTGCGCGAGCACCAGCACACCGAGGAGCTCCGCCTCGGCTACGTCACCTTCACCCGCCCCCGCTCCCTGCTGCTCGGCTCCGCCCACTGGTGGGGCCCGTCCCAGAAGAAGCCGCGCGGCCCCTCCGGCTTCCTGACCGCCCTGTACGAGCACTGCGCCGCCGGCCACGGCGAGATCGAGGCCTGGGCGGACCCGCCGGAGGAGCACGAGCAGAACCCGCTGCTGGCGGCCGAGCTCGCGGACCAGGCGTGGCCGCTGCCACTGGACAAGGAGTCCCTGGCGCGGCGACGGGAGGCAGCGGACGCGGTGCTCAGCCGCCTGTGGGCGGTCGCCCCGCAGGACGGCGGGGGCGCCCCCGCGCGCCCTCACCCCGCGCGCCCTCACCCCGCGCGCCCTCAGCCCGCGCGTCCTCACCGGGGCCCCGACCCCGACGACCTCTGGCTCCCGGACGACCTGGAGGACTTGCCCGAGGACCTGGAGGACCCTCCGTTCGAGCCGGACCCGGACCCGACCCGGGACTCGGACCCTGACCTGGACGTGACCCCGGACCTGGACGTGACCCCGGACCCGGACCGGGCTCCGGTTCCGGGCCGTGACCCGGCCCCGGAGCCCGAGGGGGACGAGCCCCGCGTGCCCGCCCCCCGGGGAGAATCCACGCCCCTGTCGCCCGAGGAGGCCCGCACCATCGCCTCCTGGGACCGCGACCTCACCGCCCTCACCGCCGAGCTCCACCGCTCCCGCGCGACCACCCGCGACGTCGTCCTGCCCGCCTACCTGTCGGCCTCCCAGGTGTTGCGGCTGGCCGCCGACCCGGACGGATTCGCCAAGGAGCTGGCCCGGCCGATGCCGAAGCCGCCCCAGCCGGCCGCCCGGCGCGGCACCCGGTTCCACGCCTGGGTGGAGTCCCGGTTCGAGGAACTGCCGCTGCCCATGCTCGGCCCCGAGGAGCTGCCCGGCGGCGAGGAGTTCGCGGGCGAGCCGGAGATCCGGGACGAGCGGGACCTGGACGCCCTCAAGGAGGCCTTCGACCGCACGCCGTACGCCCGCCGCACCCCGCACCGCGTCGAGGTCCCCGTCCACCTCTCCCTCGCCGGCCGGGTGGTCCGGGGCCGGATCGACGCCGTGTACCGGGACCCGGACACCGGCGCGTACGAGATCGTCGACTGGAAGACCAGCCACCTGCGCAACGCCGATCCGCTCCAGCTCGCGATCTACCGCCTCGCCTGGGCCGAGCAGCACGGACTCGACCCGGAGGAGGTCGCCGCTGCCTTCGTCTACGTGCGGACGGGGGAGGTCGTACGGCCGTCGCGGCTGCCCGGCCGTGCCGAGCTCGAAGCGCTGCTGCTCGGGGCACCGGCCGACGACGGAGCGGGTTTCGGTGCCGGATAGGCTCGGTGGCATGAGCCAGACCCCGGACAGCGCCGTCCGCCCCGCAGGTACCGAGCCCGGCACGGAGACCGGCATCGAGACCGCTGCCGAGACCCGGACCCAGGCCGTCCGCGCGTACATCGACCGGCACCGGTCGGCCTTCCTCGACGACCTCGCCGAGTGGCTGCGGATCCCGTCCGTCTCGGGTCAGCCGGAGCGGGCCGGGGACGTGCGGCGCAGCGCCGAGTGGCTCGTCGGCGCCCTGAGGGAGACGGGTTTCCCGACCGCCGAGGTGTGGGAGACCGCCGGCGCACCGGCCGTGTTCGCCGAGTGGCCGTCCGGCGAGCCGGACGCGCCGACCGTGCTCGTCTACGGTCACCACGACGTGCAGCCCGCGGCCCGCGAGGACGGCTGGCACACCGACCCGTTCGAGCCGGTGGTCGTCGGCGGCCGGATGTACGCCCGGGGCGCGGCCGACGACAAGGGCCAGGTGTTCTTCCACACCCTGGGCGTCCGCGCGCATCTCGCCGCCACCGGCCGCACCGCGCCCGCCGTGAACCTGAAGCTGCTGGTCGAGGGCGAGGAGGAGTCGGGCTCGACGCACTTCCGCGCCCTGGTGGAGCGGGAGGCCGCCCGGCTCGCCGCCGACGTGGTGATCGTCTCCGACACCGGCATGTGGTCCGAGACCACCCCGACCGTCTGCACCGGCATGCGCGGGGTCGCCGACTGCGAGATCGACCTCTTCGGGCCGGACCAGGACATCCACTCCGGTTCCTTCGGCGGCGCCGTGCCGAACCCGGCCACCGTCGCCGGCCGGATCGTCGCCGCCCTCCACGACGCCGACGAGCGGGTCGCGATCCCCGGCTTCTACGAGGGCGTCACCGAGCTCTCCGAGGCCGAGCGGGCGCTCGTCGCCGAGCTGCCCTTCGACGAGGACGCCTGGCTGGCCACCGCCCGCTCCCACGGCACCCTGGGCGAGAGCGGCTTCTCCACCCTGGAGCGGGTCTGGGCCCGTCCCACGGCCGAGGTCAACGGGATCGGCGGCGGCTACCAGGGCCCCGGCGGCAAGACGATCGTCCCCGCCTCCGCCCACCTGAAGCTCTCCTTCCGGCTGGTCGCCGGCCAGGACCCGGACCGCATCGAGAGCGCCGTCCGCGCCTGGCTGGCCGGTCTGGTCCCGGCGGGCATCCGGTACGAGATCGTGTTCGGCGCCCCGACCCGGCCGTGCCTCACCCCGCTCGACCACCCGGCCCTGAAGGCGGTGGCCGGCGCGATGAGCCGCGCGTTCGACGGCGCCAAGGTCCGCTACACCCGGGAGGGCGGTTCGGGACCGGCCGCCGACCTCCAGGACGTCCTGGGCGCGCCGGTGCTCTTCCTGGGCATCTCGGTCCCGTCCGACGGCTGGCACGCCCCGAACGAGAAGATCGAGCTCGGTCTGCTCATGAAGGGCGTCGAGACGACCGCTCATCTGTGGGGCGACCTGGCGGCCGCCCTCCACGACGCCGAGCGCACGGGGCCGGCCCGGCCGTGAACCGGCACCAGGCCCTGACCCACACACCGATCCGGGGGAGTTGGAAGCACCTGTGAGCACCCTGAACAACGCGTCCGCGGACCGCCCGATCTCGCTCACCGCCCCGAGCGGGATCGACCGTGCCGCCCACCACCGCCTCGACGAGGCGTGGCTCGCGGCCGCCTGGAGCCACCCGAAGACCCGGGTCTTCGTGGTCTCGGGAGGCCAGGTGCTGATCGACGACACACCGGATGGCCGGACCGAGCTGGTCATGACGCCGGCCTTCGAGGCCCCGGTCACCGAGACCCACCGCTACTTCCTGGGCACCGACGCCGAGGGCGTGTCCTACTTCGCGCTCCAGAAGGACAGCCTTCCCGGGCGCATGGACCAGTCCGCGCGCCCCGCCGGACTGCGCGAGGCGGGCCTGCTGCTGTCGCCGCGGGACGCCGGTCTGATGGTGCACGCGGTCGCGCTGGAGAACTGGCAGCGGCTGCACCGCTTCTGTTCCCGCTGCGGCGAGCGCACGGTGATCGCGGCGGCCGGCCACGTCCGCCGCTGCCAGGCATGCGGCGCCGAGCACTACCCGCGCACCGACCCGGCCGTGATCATGCTGGTCACCGACGACCAGGACCGGGCCCTCCTGGGCCGCCAGGTGCACTGGCCCGAGGGCCGCTTCTCCACCCTCGCGGGCTTCGTCGAGCCGGGCGAGTCCATCGAGCAGGCGGTGGTGCGCGAGGTCTTCGAGGAGGCGGGCGTCACGGTCGGCGAGGTCGAGTACGTGGCCAGCCAGCCGTGGCCGTTCCCGTCCAGCCTCATGCTGGGCTTCTTCGCCCGTGCGACCTCCTCGGAGATCGACGTGGACGGCGAGGAGATCCACGAGGCCCGCTGGTTCTCCCGCGAGGACCTGGCGGCGGGCTTCGCGTCGGGCGAGGTCCTGCCGCCGTACGGCATCTCGATCGCCTCCCGCCTGATTGAACTCTGGTACGGCAAGCCGCTGCCGAAGCCGGGGGAACTGGCCTGATGGCCTGAGCCGGTAGCCGGTAGCCGGTAGCCGGTAGCCGGAGGCCGGAGGCCGGCTGGCCCCGGAGCCCGGACCCTGCGCCCGGCGCGCTCCGGCCCGGAGCCGCCCGGGGCCGGAAGCGGAATGCGAGACCGTCCCGGCGCCCGGCGCCGGGACGGTCGGTTTTCGGCCACCGGTGGTCGGCGGGTTCAGTGGTCGGCGGGTTCAGTGGGCGGCGATCACCAGCGCGAGCGCGATCACCGCCGGGACGGTCTGGACGAACAGGATCCGGCGGCTCGCGGTGGCCGCCCCGTAGACGCCGGCCACGGCCACGCAGACGAGGAAGAACACCCGCGCCGCGAAGGCGACCGGCTCGTCCGCCACGGCACCCCACACCAGACCGGCGGCGAGGAAGCCGTTGTAGAGGCCCTGGTTCGCGGCGAGCGCCTTGGTCGCGGCGGCGAAGTCGGCGCTCGTGCCGAAGGCGGCCCGGGTGCGCGGGGCGGTCCACAGGAACATCTCCAGGACCATGATGTACGCGTGCAGTGCGGCGATGGCCAGCACGGCCACGGTGGCGACGATCGACATGACCGCATCATCGCCCGGTCGACCCCCGCAACGCCGGACCCCGGCCGGGCCGTGGGCCGACCGGGGTCCCGGAGGTCTCGCGAAGGGCGTCCGCGATGGGCGTCCGCCAAGGGCGGGTCAGGCGGCGAGGGCCTGCTTGACCTGGGCCAGGCTCGGGTTGGTCATGACGACCTCGCCGCCGCCGGCCGTCGGGACGACGCGGACGGTCGGCACGGTCTGGTTGCCGCCGTTGGCCTGCTCGACGAACTTCGCCGACTCAGGGTCCTGCTCGATGTTGATCTCGGTGTACGCGATGCCCTCACGGTCCAGCTGGCTCTTCAGCCGGCGGCAGTAGCCGCACCACGTCGTGCTGTACATCGTCACAGTGCCCTGCATGGCCAGGCGCTCCTCAAGTTCGCGGGTGATGCCGAGGAGGAGAACGTACGCCCCCGGCCGGCCATTCCCGGAACCGCGTTCGTATGACCGGCGCCACGTCCCTGTGGACAACCCGCCGCACCGACCCCGCGGAACCTGGCAGCATGGCGGGGTGACAGCAGCAACGGACTCCCCTCTTTTCCCGCAGGTCCCCGAGTCGGCCGACGCGGTGCTCGACGGGCTCGACCCCGAGCAGCGGGAGGTCGCCCTGGCCCTGCACGGCCCGGTGTGCGTCCTCGCCGGAGCCGGCACGGGCAAGACGCGGGCCATCACCCACCGCATCGCCTACGGGGTGCGCGCGGGCATACTCCCGCCCGCCGGCGTGCTGGCCGTCACGTTCACCAACCGCGCCGCCGGCGAGATGCGCGGCCGGCTGCGGCAGCTCGGCGCGGGCGGCGTCCAGGCCCGCACGTTCCACTCCGCCGCCCTCCGCCAGCTCCAGTACTTCTGGCCGAAAGCCGTCGGCGGCGAGCTGCCCCGGCTCCTGGAGCGGAAGATCCAGCTGGTCGCCGAGGCCGCCGCCCGCTGCCGCATCCGCCTGGACCGGAACGAGCTGCGCGACGTCACGAGCGAGATCGAGTGGGCCAAGGTCACCCAGACCGTCCCCGCCGACTATCCGGCCGCCGTCGCCAAGTCCGTCCGCGACGCTCCCCGCGACCCCGCCGAGATCGGTCAGATCTACGCGATGTACGAGCAGCTCAAGCGCGACCGCGACGTGATCGACTTCGAGGACGTGCTGCTGCTCACCGTCGGCATCCTCCAGGACCGGCACGACATCGCCGACCAGATCCGCCGGCAGTACCAGCACTTCGTGGTCGACGAGTACCAGGACGTCTCCCCGCTCCAGCAGCGCCTTCTCGACCTGTGGCTCGGCGACCGCGACAACCTGTGCGTGGTCGGCGACGCCAGCCAGACCATCTACTCCTTCACCGGCGCCACCCCCGACCACCTGCTGAACTTCCGCACCCGCCACCCCGACGCGACCGTGGTCAAGCTGGTCCGCGACTACCGCTCCACCCCCCAGGTCGTCCACCTGGCCAACGGGCTGCTCAGCCAGGCCCGCGGCCGGGCCGCCGAACACCGCCTGGAGCTGATCTCCCAGCGCGACCCCGGCCCCGAGCCCGTCTACACCGAGTACGCGGACGAGCCCGCCGAGGCCGAGGGCACCGCCCGCCGCATCCGCGACCTGATCGCCGCCGGCGTCCCGGCCGGCGAGATCGCGGTGCTCTACCGGGTCAACGCCCAGTCGGAGGTCTACGAGCAGGCCCTCGCCGACGCGGGAGTGCCCTACCAGCTGCGCGGCGCCGAGCGCTTCTTCGAGCGCCAAGAGGTCCGCGAGGCGGGTGTGGCCCTGCGCGGCGCCGCCCGCGCCGGGGGGAACGACGCGCTGCTCGACGACGCCGAGGACCTGCCCGCCCAGGTCCGGGCCGTGCTCTCCACCAAGGGCTGGACCAGCGAGCCGCCGTCCGGTTCCGGTGCCGTCCGGGACCGCTGGGAGTCGCTGGCCGCGCTCGTCCGGCTCGCCGAGGACTTCGCCCGTGCCAAGCCCGGCGCCACCCTCGCCGACCTGGTGACGGAGCTCGACGAGCGGGCCGCCGCCCAGCACGCCCCCACCGTGCAGGGCGTCACCCTCGCCTCGCTGCACGCCGCCAAGGGCCTGGAGTGGGACGCCGTCTTCCTGGTCGGCCTCACCGAGGGCATGATGCCGATCACCTACGCCAAGACCGACGAGCAGGTCGAGGAGGAGCGCCGTCTGCTGTACGTGGGCGTCACCCGCGCCCGGGTCCACCTCAGCCTGTCGTGGGCGCTCTCGCGTTCCCCGGGCGGGCGGGCCTCCCGCCGCCCGACCCGCTTCCTCAAGGGGCTGCGGCCGGGCTCGGGCTCCCTCGGCGCGGCCGGGGCGGGCGGCGGCGGAGGCATCGAGCGCGGCAGCGGCGGTCGCCGCAAGCGGCGCGGGCCGGTGCAGTGCCGGGTCTGCGGCGCCACGCTGACCGAGGCCGGCGAGATGAAGCTGATGCGCTGCGAGGACTGCCCCTCCGACATGGACGAGGGGCTGTACGAGCGGCTGCGCGAGTGGCGCTCGGAGCAGGCCCGGGAGCTCGGCCAGCCCGCCTACTGCGTGTTCACCGACAAGACGCTCATGGCGATCGCCGAGCGGGTGCCGGGCTCCGACGGCGAGCTCGCCGCGATCTCCGGCGTGGGCGCCCGCAAGCTGGACCGCTTCGGCGCCGACGTTCTGGCCATCTGCGCAGGTGAGGTGCCCGGAGGAAGCGACGACGAGGTGTGAGGAAAACTCGTCGGAAAAATAGTTTGCGCCCGCCCCGTCAAGCCCCATAGGTTCTTAACCACGGAAACAGCGGCTTCTTCGAAGCCCTGTCTTCGTGCTGTACTTGTCCAAATGAACATGAGGGTCCGGCTCACCCCGAGCCCTCCGAGACGCCGAGAGGAGGCGATTCCAGTGATCAGCACCGTCAAGAACATCAAGACCAGCACCGCCAAAATGACCGATCGCTCGGTCGTCTCCGCCTGCTCGCTCGGCGCCTCCGTCGTCGCTTCCTCCGTGCTCCTTGGCAGTGGTCTGTCCGGCGCCGGCCTGCCCGTCCTCGGCATGCCCGGTCTCCCGATGGAGCGCCGGGAGCGCAATGAGCGACCGACCAAGGCACTGGAAGCAGGAGTGGTGGGCAAGGCCGAGGCCGCTGCCTATGGCTTTGCGGCGACCGGTGCCGGCATTCAGCAGACGACGCAGCACCACACGATGTGGGCCTTCCGTGGGCTCGAACCCTGGAGTGATCCAGCCTGATCGACGATCAGGCCGGCGCCTTCAGGGCCGCGGAACCCCATCAGGGATCCGCGGCCCTTCTGTTTGTCCCCGAACGGGGCTGACGGAGCGAGGGGGCCTCGGGACCAGCAGAACCCGGTACCAGCAGAAACCCCGGCCAACAGGCCGGAACGACCAGACGAGGAAGAAAACCCGTGCAACTCGAAGCGCACGCCCCGTCCGTACCGCCTTCCGAAACGATCCCCCCGCCCGGCCTCACGGAGGACTCCGCCTTGACCCCCCTCACCACCCTCACCGCGCTCGACGACGCCATCGAGAACCTCGGTGTGCCCGTCCCCTGCCGCTCGTACGACCCCGAGGTCTTCTTCGCCGAGTCCCCGGCCGACGTCGAGTACGCCAAGTCGCTCTGCCGGACCTGCCCGCTCATGGAGGCGTGCCTCGCCGGCGCCAAGGACCGCCGCGAGCCGTGGGGCGTCTGGGGCGGCGAGCTCTTCGTCCAGGGCGTGGTCGTGGCCCGCAAGCGGCCCCGTGGCCGCCCGCGCAAGAACCCGGTCGCCGCATGACCGCCATCACCTGGGGGACCACCCCCCGGACCACGCGCACCGGAACCATTGACCGCCCCCTCACGCTCGACCCCCAGAAGCAGGCCCCGATGACCTCGTCCGCCCACGAGCCCTCCGGCTCCGCGACCCCAGACGTTTCGATCAGCGGCGCGAACCGCTCGCGCCAGAACAGGACCCGAGAAATGCAACTCATCCCAGAAGCCCTGGCCCGTGCTCATATGCGCGACCGCCTGCGGGAAGCCGAGGCGGAACGCCAGGCCGTGCGCCTGGTCGCCGCCCGGCGGATGCAGCGACGCGCCGAGCGCGTGTCGATGCGCGCCCGCCGCGCGCTCGCCATGGCCGTCATGCACTGAGCCAGGCAGACCCCATCCTCGCGGGGGCCGGTCCGAAGGGACCGGCCCCCGCGGTGCGTTGCCTGCCCACCGGGGGGCCGGCGGGTTATCGTCACCAAGGTGAACGACGCCTCCGCCCCCGAGCCCCGCTACGTGTGCGCCCGCTGCGGCAGGACCGCCCCGGAACTGCCCGTGACCTGGACCTGCTCGGTGGAGAACGGCACCCGTCGCTACTTCTGCGAGGACTGCGCCCGCGCCAACCTCAGGGCCATCGAGGGCCGCCTCGACTCGTCCTGGTGGTGACCGGCCCCGCTCAGACCGGGTCCTCCTCCACGAAGCCGGGAAGCCACTCCTCCAGCTCCTCCCGCAGCCGGACCGTCGCGCCCAGCTGGCACAGCACCCCGATCGTGCTCAAGGTCACACGGTGTATCAGCAGATACGAGGGCGGCAGATTGAGCCGGCGTCCCAACTGGTGCGCGGGGGAGCGGACATCGGCGAGCCGGGCGGCCTGGGCGCGCAACCAGCCCCGGGTGAAGCGGAACGCGTCCACCTCGGCCGGCTCGATGATCGGCAGCAGGTACTCCAGGACTTCGTCCGGGTCGAGCGCGACGGACTCCTTCACGAAGCCCTCCGCGCACAGCAGCTCGTAGACCCGCTCCGCCCGCCCGTCCAGCGTCATGCGCAGACAGGTGCCGATCGTCTCCGGCAGACCGCCGGGCAGCCGGTCCACCGTGCCGAAGTCCAGCACCCCGAGCCGCCAGGAAGCCGCCGTGCCGCCGTCCTCGCCCTCGGGGCCGGGCAGCAGCCGGAAGTTGCCCGGGTGCGGATCCGCGTGCAGCAGCCCGGTGCGCGCGGGCCCGGAGAACAGGAAGCGGGCGAGCAGCTGTCCGGCCCGGTCCCGCTGCTCGGGCGTGCCGTCCGCGATCACCTCCGACAGCGGGACGCCGTCCATCCACTCCGTCACGAGGACCTGATCCGACTCGTGCACCACCTCCGGCACCACCACGTCCGGATCGTCCGCGAACTCCTCCGCGTGCCTCCGCTGGGCCGCCGCCTCCAAGCCGTAGTCCAGCTCCTCCGAGACGCGGTCCCGCAGCTCCGTGATCAGCGGCTTGATGTCCATGCCGGGGATCAGCGGGCCGAGCAGCCGGGCGAACCGGCTCAGCTGCGTCAGGTCCGACAGCAGGGCGTCCCCCGCTCCCGGGTACTGCACCTTCACCGCGACCTCACGGCCGTCGTGCCACACCGCCCGGTGCACCTGCCCGATCGAGGCGGCCGCGGCCGGCTTGTCCTCGAACTCCTCGAACAGCTCCCGCCACTCCTCGCCCAGCCGCTCGGCCAGCACCGCGTGCACGGTCCGCGTCGGCATCGGCGGCGCGGCCTCCTGGAGCTTGGTGAGCGCCGCCCGGTAGGGCCCGGCGACCTCCTCGGGCAGCGCCGACTCGAAGACGGACAGCGCCTGCCCGAACTTCATCGCCCCGCCCTTCAACTCCCCGAGCACACGGAACAGCTGCTCCGCCGTGCGCTGCTGGAGCTCCCGCGTCACGATCTCCGCGGACTTCCCGCCGATCCGCTTTCCCAGGCCCCAGGTGGCCCGTCCGGCGAAGCCGAGCGGCAACGCGGCCAGTTTGGCGGTCCGGGTGACCGCCTTCCGGGGAAGATCAGACATACGCCCTCCAGGTCCCAGACTGCCGTGTCGCGCGGAGTCGTTACCCCGCCATTGTGTCCTGCGCGCTCCGGACCGCCGAGACGCGCTCCCCCTCCGGTCCCGGACGCGCCCCGCACGGGCACGCCGGATGGGCCGCCACCCGCGCCGTCCGCCACTCGAGGAAAGGCAGCGACACCTCCCAGCGCGCTCCCACGCTCGACGGCAGATCCCCGTCCAGGAAGGCCAGGGCGTGCGCGGCGGCCAGTCCCGCGACCGCCGTCGCGAGCCCCACGTCACAGGCCGGCAGCGGATGCGCCGCGCCGGAGCGCCACTGTGCCGGAAGGCGCGGCCAGACCGGCTCCCGGTCGACCCGCTCCCGCTGCATGCACCCCGCGCACGCCGTCCCGCCCGGCAGCACCAACGGGCCCACCACACCGGTGGCTTCGAGTACGCCCGCGTACAGATGGGGCGTGCCGGCGGCGAGCCACGCCTCGGCCGGAAGCGGATCGGGCACATAGGCGCCGAGGCCGTCCCGAGGAGTCACCACGACGAGCGAGAGTCCCGGCTCGCCGCCGCCGTCACCCGGTGCGGCCCGCGCCTCGCCGGGCGTCCGCCCGCCCGGTGCCGCACGCCGCACCAGCCGTCGCGCCGCGACCGCCCGGCGCTCACCGACCGCCTCGGCCGGCAGCCCGGCGGGCGAGACCTCCCACGGGGCGACGGTCCCGGAGTCCAGCACCTCCACCCGCCCGACGCCCGCCGCCGACAGGAGCGCCGCCACCGCCGCGCCCACCCTTCCCGCTCCGCGCACCTGCACCCGCAGGGCGCGTCGGGCCGCCAGGGTCCGCACCGCCCCGTCCGGGGCCCGGTGCACGACCGAGAGGGAGGCCAGGTCGGCGCGCACCGGGTCGAGTTCCGCCTCCGCGCGGTCCGGCGGTCCGCCCGCTCGTCCGCCGGGCGGCCGCACCGAGGCGTCGGCGATCAGCCCGGCATCGGCGAGCCGGTCGATCAGCGCTTCGAGCCGGCCCTCGGCCAGGCCGAGGGCCGCCGCCTCAGCCCGCAGCAGTTCCATCCCGCGGGTCCCGTCGAGCAGGCCGATCAGACTGCCGGTGGTCGTGTCCACCGGCCCCAGAACCACCGCGTGCGCGGGCGTCACCCCGAACTGCACGTATTGCAGATTCCGCCAGGCACGCCGCAGCGCCGGTTTCACCATCGGATGCACGACCCCACCCCCGAGAACGATCTTTCTTCCGGTCCTTCCGCAGCTCAGATTGCCTCCGTGGCGCGAGCGCCGCGGAAAGTTGTCCACAGGGCGAGGGATTAATCATTCGAATGGTGCGGGACTTCCCCCGCTGACAGCGGGTAACGTCGGGGCCGTGCCGGCCGACCCACAGCGCAGCGTGACAAGCAGACCGCCCCGCGGTTCGGGGACGAGTGCGGTCGAGGTCCGCAGGAGCTCCCGCCGGAGCCGGACGGTCTCCGCCTACCGCGAGGGCGACCGGACGATCGTCCTCATCCCGGCCCGCATGTCGGAGGCGGAGGAACAGCGCTGGGTCCACGTCATGCTGGACAAGCTGGCGGCCCAGGAGAGCAGGAGCGTCCTCGGCGACCGGGAGCTGACCGAGCGGGCGGAGCGCCTCTCGGATCAGTACTTCGAGGGCCGGGCCCGCCCCGCCTCCGTGCGCTGGGTCACCAACCAGAACACCCGCTGGGGCTCCTGCACCCCGTCCGAGGGCAGCATCAGGCTCTCCCACCGGCTCCAGGGCATGCCCGAGTACGTCCTCGACTACGTCCTGTGCCACGAGCTCGCCCATCTGCTCGTGCCCGGCCACGGTCCCCGCTTCTGGCGGCTCCTGGAGGCCTATCCGCGCACCGAGCGGGCCCGCGGCTATCTGGAGGGCGTGGTGGCCGCCGCCCGGCTGCCGCACCCTCCGCACGCTCGCGGAGAGTGACGCCGTCGTGCTGCGGTTCTGTACCGAACGCGCACGCACGTGCCCCGATGTCACGAGCAGCCGTTAGCCTGGCGCGACGCATTCGTATTTCGGGATGGGGGACGGTCGTCACATATGGCCAGGGAATTCCAACGCGGCCACAAGGCCAAGATCAGTGATCTCACGGCGGGGACCGATCTGTACGTGGGTGTGCAGATCTCGGGGCCCGGGCTGAGTTTCGACATCAGCTGCTTCGGCCTGGACGCGAACGAGCGGCTCTCCGACGACCGCTACTTCGTCTTCTTCAACCAGCCCAAGTCGCCGGAGGAGTCCATCCAGCTGCTGGGCGCGCAGGCCGGTGACACCGAGTCGTTCCGCGTCACCCTGGACCGCATCCCCGCGCACATCCACAAGCTGTCCTTCACGGCGACGATCGACGGCGCCGGGCAGATGTCGCAGGTCGGCCCGGGCTGGATCCGGATCGTGGCGGGCGGCGAGGAGGTCGCCCGCTACGCCTTCACCGGCGCGGAGTTCTCCACCGAGCGCGCCGTGATGCTGGGTGACTTCTACCTGAAGGACGTGTGGCGGTTCGCCGCCGTCGGCCAGGGCTTCGACGGCGGTCTCGAGGCGCTGCTGAAGAACTTCGGCGGCGAGGTCGCCGAGGAGCAGCCCGCCGCGCAGCAGCCGCCGGCCGCCGCCCCCGGCTTCGCCCCGCCGCCGCAGTCCGCGGCGCCCCCGGCCTTCGGCGCTCCCGCCGCGCCCCCGGCGCCCGCACCGGCTCCGGCCCCCGCGCCCGCGCCGGTGCACGCGGCCCCGACGATGGCCGCACCCTTCGCGGCCCCGGCCCCGGCCCCGGCTCCGGCCGCTCCGACCCCGGTCGCTCCGGCCCCGTACGGGCAGCCGCCCCAGCCCCCGCAGTTCGGCCAGGTCCCCGGGCAGATGCCGGGCCAGACCCCGCCGCCCGGCGCCCCCGCGCCCTACGGCCAGCCGGCCCCGGGCCCGTACGGACAGCAGCCGCAGTTCGGCCAGGTCCCGCAGCAGCCCGGAATGCCGCAGGGAGTGCCCCAGGGCGCGCCCGCCACCGGCGCCGGGCTCGCCGCCGCGCTCGCGCCGTACAAGGAGACGCCGACCGGCACCCGCTGGACCCCGCAGAACCAGCAGCTCATGCGGGTCGACCTGGCCATGGGCGGCGTGCCCGTCCTCGCCCGGCAGGGCTCCATGGTCATGTACCAGGGCAAGGTCGAATTCGCCCACAAGGGAGCCGGATTCACCGGCCGGATCGTCGGCAACGCCACCGGCCAGGAGATGGAGCTGATGCGCTGCTCCGGCCGCGGCCAGGTGTTCCTCGCCGAGGGCGGCGCCCATCTGCACCCGATCGAGCTCCAGGGCGACGCCATCTGCGTCTCCGCCGAGAACGTGCTCGCCTTCGACGAGTCGCTGCAGTACGAGGTCCGCCGCATCGAGGGCCACGGCATCCCCGGCGGGGCCCTGTTCACCATGCAGTTCCAGGGCACCGGCACCGTCGTCGTGAAGACCCACGGCATCCCGGTCGTCCTGCCCGTCACGCCGACCACCTTCGCCGACTGCAACGCCGTCGTCGCCTGGTCGGCCGCCTCCCAGGTCATCCTCTCCAGCCAGGTCAGGCTGCGTCGCAACGCCTACCCGGGCCACAGCGGAGAGACCGTCAACCTCCAGTTCCGGGGCGCCCCCGGCAACTTCATCGTCGTCCAGCCCTACGAGGTCTAGAGGGAGCCCGGAACATGAACCAGCAACTCGCGGGCTACGCCCCGACCCCGATCACGGCCCGGATGGAGAACCACGGCCGCTCCATGCTGAAGGTCGCCATGGCCACCGGCCAGGACCTGTACGCGCGCACCGGCTCGATGGTCGCCTACGAGGGCTTCATCAGCTACGAGCCCAACCCGCCCGCCGTCCGCCAGGTCGCTCAGGCATGGGCCACCGGTGAAGGCGCGCCCGTCATGAAGTGCTCCGGCGACGGACTGCTCTACCTCGCCGACTACGGCGCCGACGTCGTCGTGATCAACCTCCAGAACGACTCGATCTCCGTCAACGGCACCAATGTGCTCGCCTTCGACGCCCACCTCCAGTGGGGCGTCGAGCGGGTCAAGGGCCTCGCCAAGTTCGCCGGCCAGGGCCTGTTCAACGTCGAGATCGCGGGCACCGGCTGGGTCGCCCTCACCTCCCGCGGCACGCCGATCGTCGTCGACTGCGGCCGGGGCGAGGACGAGACCTACGTCGACCCGGACGCGCTCGTCGCCTGGTCGCCGAACCTGAAGGTCAAGGGCAAGCGCAGCTTCAAGGCCTCCTCCCTCATCGGGCGGGGCAGCGGCGAGGCCTTCCAGATGGCCTTCGCGGGCCAGGGCATCGTCGTCGTACAGCCGAGCGAGGACAGCACCGACCGCCTGCGGATCCGGGGCTGAGGGGGAGCGAGAACACACCATGCAGAGCCCGCTTTTCAACCACGCGGAACAGCAGAGCCAGGAGCGCTACGTCATCCAGAACCCGCAGCTGCTGCGGGTCACCCTGGGCGGCTCCGACGACATCCTCGCCCGCAAGGGCGCGATGGTCGCCTACCAGGGCCTCGTCGACTTCGACGGCGAGTACCAGACGCCGAACCAGCGGCGGGCCCGCGCCCGCACCGGAGAGGGCCTCGACCTGATGCGCTGCTCCGGCCAGGGCACGGTCTACTTCGCCAACCTCGCCCAGCACATCCACGTCGTGGACGTCGAGCAGGAGGGCCTGACCGTCGACAGCTCCTACGTCCTGGCGCTCGACTCCACGCTGCACACCGAGGTCATCGCCGTGGACAGCCAGTACGGCATCTCCGGCACCGGCAAGTACCAGCTGAACATCTCCGGCCGCGGCAAGGTCGCCCTGATGACCTCCGGCCAGCCGCTGATGATGCAGGTCACGCCGGAGAAGTACGTCAGCGTGGACGCGGACGCGATCGTCGCCTGGTCCACCGGCCTGCGGGTGCAGATGCAGGCCCAGACGGTCAACAGCAGCGTCATGCGCCGCCGCGGCAGCACCGGCGAGGGCTGGGAGCTCAGCTTCCTCGGCCAGGGCTTCGCCCTGGTCCAGCCGAGCGAGGTCATGCCGCCGCAGCACGCGGCCCTCGGGCAGGGCGTCGCCGCCCAGTTCGGCGTCGGCCAGCACGGCTCGCGCTCCCAGAACCAGAACAACGCCTGGAACTGAGAACCCCACCGCCACAAGGCCCATGCGTCCCATGCGTAAGGGGCGGTCTCCACGGAGACCGCCCCTTACGCATGGAGGGGAGTACGGGGATCGCGCTCAGCCCAGCCGGGCCAGCGTCCCTTCGAGGAGCCGGACCACCGACGTGTCCGCCACGCCCGCCACCTCGTCGTAGCCGAACCAGCGCAGGTCCAGCGACTCGTCGCTGATCTCCGCCGCCGCACCGGCCGGGGCCAGCGCCGCGTACTGCACGTCCAGGTGCCAGTGGCAGGGCGCCGGGATCGGATGCCGGTCGAGGCGCACCGGACCGCCCGGCAGCAGCGTCAGACCCGTCGCGATCCCCGACTCCTCCCGGGCCTCGCGCAGGGCCGCCGCCTCAAGGGTCGGGTCACCCGGCTCGCAGTGCCCGCCCATCTGCAGCCACATGCCCAGCTTCTTGTGCAGCGTCAGCAGCACCTGCCCCCGCGAGGGGTCGATCACCAGCGCGCTGCTGGTGAGGTGACCGGCCTCGCAGGGCTTGTACATGCCGTCCGGGTGGGCCGCCAGGTGCTCGAGATAGACCTCACGCAGCTCCGGCTGGTCCTCGTACTCCTTCAGCACCAGGACCGCGTCGTCGTACAGGCTCACTTCTGCGTGTCGTCCTTGCCTTCGTCACCGCGGTCGCCGTCGCCCTCCGAGCCGCCCCGGGCCGCCTCGCCCAGCATCTTGTCGAGCTCGGAGAAGTCCAGGTGCTCACGGTGGACGAACCCGTCCGGGTCGTCCAGGTCCGTGGCCGTCGGCAGCATGTCCGGGTGCTCCCACAGGCCGTCCCGGCCGTCCACCCCGCGCGCGTCCGTGAGCGAGGCCCACAGCCGGGCGGCGTCCCGCAGCCGGCGCGGACGCAGCTGGAGACCGATCAGGGTCGCGAAGGTCTGCTCCGCGGGGCCGCCCGTCGCCCGGCGCCGGCGCAGTGTCTCGCGCAGCGCGTCCGCCGACGTCAGACGGGACTTCGCGGCCTCGTGCACCACCGCGTCCACCCAGCCCTCGACCAGCGCGAGCGCCGTCTCCAGCCGGGCCAGGGCCGCCTTCTGCTCCGCCGTGTCCTCCGGCTGGAACATGCCCTGCTGCAGCGCCTCCTGGAGCTGCTCGGGCTGCGCCGGGTCCAGCCGGCCCACCGCCTCCTCCAGCTTGGAGGTGTCGACCTTGATGCCCCGGGCGTAGCCCTCGACCGCGCCGAACAGATGCGAGCGCAGCCACGGCACGTGCGCGAACAGCCGCTGGTGGGCGGCCTCGCGCAGCGCCAGGTACAGCCGGACCTCGTCCGACGGCACGCCGAGGTCCTTGCCGAAGGCCGCCACGTTCAGCGGCAGCAGCGCCGCCTTGCCGGACGGGCCCAGCGGAAGGCCGACGTCCGTCGAGCCGACGACCTCGCCCGCCAGCACGCCCACGGCCTGGCCGATCTGCTGGCCGAACATCGCGCCGCCCATGGAGCGCATCATGCCGATCAGCGGGCCCGCCATGGCCTGCATCTCCTCCGGCAGCACGTCGCCCATCGCCGCGCCGACGCGCTCGGCGACCGGGTCGACCAGCTGCTGCCACGCCGGAAGCGTCGCCTCGACCCACTCGGCGCGGCTCCACGCGACGGCCGTGCCCGCGCCCGAGGGCAGCGAGGTCACCTGGTCGAGCCACAGGTCGGCGAGCCGGACCGCCTCCTGGACGGCGGACTTCTCGGCCGGGCCGACGCTCTCGTCCTTGGCGCCGTCGGGCGTGCCCTGGGCCACGACCTGGCGGGCGATCTGCTTGGCCATGTCCCAGTTGACCGGCCCGCCCTCGTAGCTGAGCATCTGGCCGAGCTGCTGGAAGGCCGCGCCGAGGTCCTGGGGGTTCATCGAACCGAACATCGCGGCGAAGGGATTGTCCGCGCCGCCCGGCCCGCCCATGCCCATGTTCATGCCCGGGAAGCCGAAACCGAACGGGCCGTCGCCCTGGCCACCGGACCCCTGGCCACCTCCGGCGGGGTCCTTCTTCTTGCCCTCGTCGCCGTTCTCCGGCTCCTCCGGCGGAAGACCGAATCCGAATGGGGTGTCACTCACAGGTTTCCTCGGCTCGTCAGGCCGCCGGCTTCCTGCCGGCGGCGGGCTCTCGGCTCGGCTCGCCTCCCCGACTCCACACCACCAGCGTAGGTGGTGGCTCGCCGGTCATGCCGGGTCCACGGCAGCCGCCGACCCCGACATCCGCACCGGATACGGGCTCGGTGCTCCGCCAGGCCCTGCCCTGCGGCAGGATGGACGCCACCTGGTACGTACGCGTCATTCGGGTACGTACTGAAGACAACCGCTGGAGACGCCCGGTGAGTTCCCCAGATCCTCAGGTTCGCGCAGCGCGAAACCCCTCAACCCGGTCCGCCGCGCGCGGCCCCGTCGTCGCGGTCACCGGTGCCGCGTCCGGCGTCGGTGACCTGCTGACCCGGCGCCTGGCCGCGTCCGAGGAGGTCAGGCAGGTCGTCGCCATCGACGAGCGCCGCGGCGAGGTGCCCGAGGCGCGGTGGCACATCCTCGACGTGCGCGACCCCGCCATCGCGGAGAAGCTCCGCGGCGCGGACGTCGTCGTGCACCTCGCCGTCGACCTCGACCTGGAGACCGACCCCGCCGCGCGCACGGCCTACAACGTGCGCGGCACCCAGACGGTGCTCACGGCCGCCGCCGCGGCCGGGGTGCACCGGGTGGTCCTGTGCACCTCCGCCATGGTCTACGGGGCGCTGCCCGACAACGACATCCCGCTCTCCGAGGACGCCGAGCTGCGCGCCACCGCCGAGGCCACCGGCGTCGGCGACCTCCTGGAGATCGAGCGCCTGGCCCGCCGCGCGCCCCGCGCCCACCCCGGCCTCAACGTGACGGTCGTCCGGCCGGCGGTCCTGGTGGGCGGCACGGACACCGCCCTCACCCGCTACTTCGAGTCGCCCCGGCTTCTGGTCGTCGCCGGATCGCGCCCCACCTGGCAGTTCTGCCACGTCGAGGACCTGGTCAGCGCCCTGGAGTATGCGGCCCTCGAGAAGGTCGACGGCGAGTTCGCGGTGGGCTGCGAGGGGTGGCTGGAACAGGAGGAGGTCGAGGAGCTGTCCGGCATCCGGCGCATGGAGCTGCCCTCCGCCGTCGCCCTCGGCGCGGCGGCCCGGCTGCACCGGATCGGCCTCACTCCGTCCCCGGCGGGCGACCTCGCCTACACCATGCACCCCTGGGTGGTCAGCGTGGGCCGGCTGCACGACGCCGGCTGGCGGCCCCGGTGGACCAACGAGGAGGTGCTCGCCGCGCTCCTGGAGGAGGTCGAGGGCCGGCACACCGTCGCGGGCCGCCGGCTCGGCCGCAAGGACGCGACGGCGGCGGGCGCGGCCGGTGCCACGGTGGCGCTGCTGGGCACGGCGGCGCTGGTCCGCCAGATGCGCAAGCGGCGCGGCCTGTAGGACCCTCCTACGGAGGGTCCGCCCTTGCCGGTCGAAAACGCCATTCCGCGGCGTCGGTGCCGTACGGCACGATGGAGTCATGGCAGACACGCATGACCACCCGGGCGAGCGGGCCGCGGACGACCCGATCAAGCTCCTCGCGATCCGTGACACCCCGCTGTCCGTCGACGAGGTCTTCCGCGCGGCCGGCGACGACGCCGCGGGGGCCACGACCCTGTTCGTCGGCACGGTCCGCAACCACGACGGCGGCGCCGACGTCGACGCCCTCGGCTACTCCTGCCACCCCAGTGCCGAGGCGGAGCTGCGCCGCGTCGCGGAGAAGGTCGTGGCGAACCACCCGGTCCGCGCGCTGGCGGCCGTCCACCGGGTGGGTGACCTCCGTGTGGGTGACATCGCCGTGGTCGTCGCCGTCTCCTGCCCCCACCGCGCGGAGGCCTTCCAGGCGTGCCGCCAGCTGATCGACGACCTCAAGCACGAGGTCCCGATCTGGAAGCACCAGACCTTCTCGGACGGCACCGAGGAGTGGGTCGGCGCCTGCTGACACCCTCGCCCCGAGAGCGGGGCCCCGGCGGAACGCCGGGGGAGGGACGGCGCCTGCCGACCCGCCGGGCCGATACGGCTCGTGACCACACCGTCGCAAGGCGCCACGCCGACCACGCGTAGTCGAGCGGCCCGATTTGCGTAACCGCCCCCCGCGCGTGAGCGTTGATCCCGCGGACGAATAATCTGCTGATCGACTCACTGGTGACCACTGGGGATGGGAGGTCGGGATGGCTGCGCTCGCCTGGTTGCTGATTCCGCTTTTCGCCGTCGTCGGCGCGGCGATATGGGGAAGCTGGGCTCAGAGGAACAAGACGATAGGCGACGTCGCCGAGCTCGCCGGCTACGCCCGCTTCCGGGACGCCATGGAGCGGTCCCACAGCGTCCCCGTCCCCTCCGCGACCACCCCCGCCGTCCACGACCCGGCCTCCGCTTCCGCTTCCGCTTCCGCTCCGGCACTGTCCGAGCGCGAGGGCTCGCCGGCGACGACCACCGGCTGAGCCCCGTACGGACCCGCCCCGGGAGTGCACGCACGGACCGGTCCCGTACTGTCGTTCCATGCCACGCCGCACTGCGACGATGCTCGCCTCCACCCTGGTCCTGATCACGCTGCTCTGCGTCGGCGTCCTCATCCCGGTGCCGTACGCGGAGATGAGCCCCGGCCCCACGGTGAACACCCTCGGTGAGGCGCGCGGAGAGCCGGTCCTGCAGATCTCGGGACGTCGGACGTACCCGACGTCGGGGCACCTCAACATGACGACCGTTCGCGTCACCAGCGCGGACTACAAGATGAACGCCGTCGAGGCCGTCTACGGCTGGCTGGCCCACGACAGCGTCGTGGTGCCCCACGACACGCTCTACCCGGACGGCAAGACCGAGGAGCAGTCGAGCCAGGAGAACGCCGAGGAGTTCTCCCAGTCGCAGGAGAGCGCCAAGGTCGCCGCCCTCCAGGAGCTGGACATCCCGGTGACCACCCGGGTCGTCGTCGCCACCGTCGTCAAGGGCACCCCGGCCGAGGGGAAGCTGCACGCGGGCGACGTCATCCGGGCCGTGGACGGCGTGGCCGTCAAGGCGCCCGGTGACGTGGCCAAGCTCGTCACCAAGCACAAGCCGGGCCAGGACGTCACCTTCACGATCGTCCCGGCCGAGGTGGCGGCCGCCGCGGAGAAGGCCCACAAGGACGCCACCACGACCCGGAAGGTGGTCCTCAGGACCACCAGCTCCCAGGAGGGCGACCGGGCCATCGTCGGCATCCAGGCCGGCACCGACCACGTCTTCCCGTTCACCATCGACATCAAGCTCGCCGACGTCGGCGGCCCCAGCGCCGGACTGATGTTCGCGCTCGGCATCCTCGACAAGCTCACGCCCGGCTCGCTGACCGACGGCCGGTTCGTGGCCGGCACCGGCACCATCGACGACAAGGGCAAGGTCGGCCCGATCGGCGGCATCGAGATGAAGCTGGTCGGCGCGCGCAAGGCAGGTGCCGAGTACTTCCTCACGCCGGCCGCCAACTGCGCCGCGGCCGCCTCCGACACGCCGGCCGGGCTCACGCTGATCAAGGTGGACACGATCGACGACGCCACCGCGTCGCTGGAGAAGCTCCGCAAGGGCGACACGGCGTCCCTGCCCCGCTGCTCGGCAGGCTGATCCGCGGCGAGCGCCCCGCGCCCGCCCCGCCCCGCCCCGCGCCCCGTCACACGCCCGCCCCGCCTCGCCCCGGGCCGTCACCGGCCCGCGGCGAGCGGGCTGCTACGACGCGAAGGTCGCCGCCAGCGCGTCCGCCAGGCCCGGCACCAGGTCGGGCCCGGTCAGCACCTCGCTCGGCGAGTCCTTCTCGCGGAGCCGGATCGCGGCCTCGCGCGCCCCGTCCCGCAGCACCGCGACGGTCATCCGGACCTCCTGGCGCTCCGGGTGGCGGGCCACCCACGCGGCCAGTCCGGCCTCGTCGAGGTCCTTCGGCACGGACGCCTCGGCCGACGGCGGCAGCATCAACCGCTCGACCGTGAGCGCGCAGCCGGCCACCGCGTCGGGCCAGGCGATGGTGCCGAGGAACTCGTCGAGGGGCTTGCCGGCCGGCAGTTCCTCCTGCTCGATGGGGGTGTAGCCGGTGACGGCGGCGTCCGCGCCGAGACCCAGCTGGGAGGCCAGCGAGGGTTCCTGGGCGCGCAGCCGGGCGGTGTCGACCAGGGCGAAGAGCCGGGCCGGCCGGTCCCAGCCGAGGCCGGACGCGTACTCGTCGATCTCCAGCACGGCTCGGGTGAGGGGACTCGCGGCCATCGGGGGACCGGAGGGGGAAACGTTGGACATGAGCAATATCCTGCCTCCTCCACCCCGGAACACGGGAACTAGGTAAAGCCTCAGTAAGTTGCATCAGTGGGCTCTACGATCGCGGAGCCTGCTTATCGACGCATTCGACGCATCAACCTCGAGGGGCGCACGTTGGCTTTCCAGATGCCGGACCGCGGAGGCGGCACAGGTCCTTCCGGGCCAAGGATCAGAGTCGGCCGCCCGTCCCGGCGCGCCCGTACGCTGCTGATGACGCTGGGCGTCCTGGCGGTCCTCGCCATGGCGTTCGTGATGTTCGCAGGGTTCTGGACGGACTGGCTCTGGTACCGCTCGGTCCGCTACCAGTCCGTCTTCACCACCACCCTGTGGACCAAGGTCGGTCTCTTCCTCGTCTTCGGCCTGCTCATGGCCCTGGCCGTCGGCCTGAACATCTGGCTGGCGCACCGGCTGCGGCCGCCGCTGAGCGCGATGTCGATGGAGCAGCAGAGCCTCGACCGGTACCGGATGGGGGTCGCGCCCTTCAAGAAGTGGGTGCTGCTCGCCGTCATGGCCCTGGTCGGCCTGATCGCCGGCGCCTCCGCCTCCGGTCAGTGGCGCACCTGGCTCATGTGGGTGAACGGCGTCCCGTTCGGCGAGAAGGACCCGCAGTTCCGCCTCGACGTGGCGTTCTACGCCTTCGACCTGCCCTGGTACCGCTTCCTGCTGGCCTTCGGCTTCGCGGCCGCGGTCCTCTCGCTGATCGCCGCCGCCCTCACGCACTACCTGTACGGCGGTCTGCGGATCACCAGCCCGGGCGCCCGCGCCACGGCCGCCGCCACCGGCCACCTGTCGGTGCTGCTCGGCGTCTTCGTGTCGCTGAAGGCCGTGGCGTACTGGCTCGACCGGTACGGCCTCGCCGTGAAGTCCAGCGACTTCAAGGCGACCGGCAACTGGACCGGCCTGCGGTACGTGGACGCCAACGCCTATCTGCCGGCGAAGACGATCCTGTTCTGCATCGCCGTGATCTGCGCCGTGCTGTTCTTCGCGACGCTGTGGCGGCGCACCTGGCAGCTGCCGGTGATCGGCTTCGGCCTGATGGTGCTCTCGGCGATCCTGATCGGCGGCCTGTACCCGGCCATCGTGCAGAAGTTCCAGGTCCAGCCGAACGAGCAGGCCAAGGAAGCGCCGTACATCAAGAAGAACATCGACGCGACCCGCAAGGCCTACGCCATCGACACCACCAGGCCGGAGGAGTACTCCGGCAAGTCGACGGTCAAGGACAAGGACCAGCTGCGGGCCGACGCCGACACGGCGGCGAGCTACCGGCTGATCGACCCGAACATCGTGTCGCCGACGTTCCAGCAGCTGGAGCAGAAGCGGAAGTACTACCAGTTCCCGCTCACCCTGGACGTCGACCGCTACCAGGGCAAGGACACCGTGGTCGGTCTGCGCGAGCTCAACATCCGGGGCATCCCGAAGCGGAACTGGATCAACGACCACTTCACCTACACCCACGGCTACGGCGCGATCATGGCCACGGGTACGCAGACGGACGCCAACGGCTCCCCGATCTTCACCGAGCAGGGGCTGCCCACCACCGGTCAGCTCGGCCCGTACGAGCAGCGCATCTACTACGGCGAGAAGACCGACCAGTACTCGATCGTGGGCGGGCCCCAGAAGGAGCTCGACTACGAGGAGAACGGCGAGAAGACCACCAGCTACCAGGGCAAGAGCGGGGTCAACCTCTCCAACACCTTCAACCGCGCCGCCTACGCGGTCGCGTTCAGCGAGCCGCAGATCCTCTACTCGGGGGCCATCGGCGACGGCTCGCGGATCCTCTACAACCGCACCCCCAAGGAGCGGGTCGAGGCGGTCGCGCCCTGGCTGACCATCGACGGCGACGCCTACCCGGCGGTCGTCGACGGCCGCATCCAGTGGATCGTGGACGCGTACACCACCACCAACGGCTACCCGTACGCCTCGCGCACCACGCTCGGCGAGTCCACTGCCGACGCCCTGACGGTCGGCAACCAGCAGCGCGCGGTCGTCGCGCCGCAGAACCAGGTCAACTACATCCGCAACTCGGTGAAGGCCACCGTCGACGCGTACGACGGCACGGTGAACCTCTACCAGTGGGACAAGCAGGACCCGGTCCTCAAGACCTGGATGAAGGCATTCCCGGGCACGGTCAAGGCCCGTGAGCAGATCGACCCGGATCTCATGCAGCACCTGCGCTACCCGCAGGACATGTTCAAGGTCCAGCGCGAGCTGCTCACCCGCTACCACGTGCAGGACCCGGCGCAGTTCTACAGCGGCTCGGACGCCTGGCAGGTGCCCGACGACCCGACCACCAAGGACGGCAACGCGGTCCCGCCGTACTACCTGAGCATCAAGATGCCCGGGGACCCGGCCGAGAAGTTCTCGCTGACGACGACGTTCACGCCGAACGGGCGGCCCAACCTGGGCGGCTTCATGGCGGTGGACGCCGATGCCACCAGCAAGGACTACGGCCGCATAAGGCTGTTGAGGGTCGGCGAGGACGTGCCGGGACCCCAGCAGGTGCAGAACAAGCTCAACAGCCTCCCGTCGGTGGCGACGTTCGTCCGTGACATGAAGGGCGCCGACTCCGACATCCTGTACGGCAACCTGCTCACGGTGCCGCTGGACGGCGGTTTCCTGTACGTCGAGCCGGTCTACGCCCAGGGCCGCAACGCGCAGTACCCGCTCCTCAAGAAGGTCGCGGTGTCGTACGTCGACGCGGACCAGCCGGACGGGGACACGACCAAGGACACCACGGTGTTCGAGGACAACCTGACCGCGGCGCTCAACACGGTGTTCGGGGTCGAGGGCACCGCGCCGCCGGCCACGCAGCCGCCGGGCACCAAACCGCCGGCGCCGGTGACGAACGACGTCGCGCTGAAGCAGGCCATCGCGGACGCCCAGAAGGCGTACGACGACGGTGAGGCGGCGCTGCAGAAGGGCGACTGGGCGGCGTACGGCAAGGCCCAGGAGGCCCTGGCGGACGCGCTCCAGCGGGCGGCTGCTGCGGGAGCGAAGCTCCAGAGCGACACCGGCCGGGGCGGCACCAAGCCCACCCCGAACGCGACCCCGAGTGCGTCGGCGAGCCCCGGCACGCCGGCCTCCCCGAGTCCGAGCGCGAGCCCCGGCGCCGGATAAGCGGTAAGAGCTCCCCTCCGCGTCGTGATAGCGTGTGAACACAACGACGCGGGGTGGAGCAGCTCGGTAGCTCGCTGGGCTCATAACCCAGAGGTCGCAGGTTCAAATCCTGTCCCCGCTACTGAAGACGAGGGCCCGGATCCATCAGGATCCGGGCCTTCGTCATGTCCCCAACGGCGTTGCGGAGGGGGCGAGTTGGCGCGGGACGTGTTTGACTTGTCTCTCTGTGGGCATGTCGACAAAACGCTGAAGTGACCTCACTGGCTGCGGTATACCAGGTGTACGCGGGTTGCAGGTGGTGCGACGATGGTATTTATGGGGGACAGGGCAACTCTGTTGGAGACAGGGCGGTTTGTGCAGCGGCATGCCGGAAACGCCGCAGACGAGATCATCGAGGCCGCGGGAGCCGCCGTCGATGCGGCCGTCGACACCACCACCGCCGAGACCGAGACGGAAGCCGAGACCGAGGCCCGCCACCGGCGCGCCGCCGAGCGCGGCGACGCCGCCGCGATGAGCGCTCTCGGAGCCCTCCTGCTGCGCCGCGGTGACCTGGACGGTGCCGAGCCGTATCTGCGCGGGGCCACTGCCCAGGGTGACCGCGCCGCCGCCAACAACCTGGGCGTCCTGCTGCACCAGCGCGGCTACCCGGACGAGGCCGCCGGCTGGTGGCGGATCGCCGCCGTGGCCGGATCCGCGCCGGCCGCGCACGCGCTCGGCCGCCACCACCGCGAGCGCGGCGACGAGCCGGCCGCCGAGTACTGGCTGCGCCAGTCCGCCGAGCAGGGCCACGCCCTCGGCGCGTACGCCCTCGCCGACCTCCTGGAGCACCGCAGCGACGTCGGCGCCGAGCGCTGGCTGCGCGCCGCCGCCGAGCAGGGCCACCGGGAGGCCGCCTACCGGCTCGCCCTCGCCCTGGAGCGGCGAGCGACGGCGCCGCCGAGCCGCGGCCCGCACGCGTACGACACCGGCACCGGCCTGCGCACCTCGGCCGCGTCCGGCGCCACCCACGGCACGGGCGGGGGCCAGGGCAAGGCCGAGGTGCCGTCGGTGAGCGGGGACTCGCTGGCCGAGGCCGAGCAGTGGTTCCGGCAGGCCGCCGCGCGCGGCCACCGGCGGGCCGCCCTGCACCTGGGCGCGATCCTGGAGAAGCGCGGCGAGCTCAAGGAGGCCGGCCGCTGGTACCTGTCCTCCGCCAAGGACGGCGAGGCCAAGGCCGCCTGCGCGCTGGGCTTCCTGCTGCGCGACGCGGGCGACGAGGAGAGCGCCGCCGTGTGGTGGCTGCGGGCCGCGCAGGACGGTGACGGCAACGCCGCCAACGCGCTGGGCGCGCTGCACGCCGCCCGCGGTGAGCACCAGACCGCCGAGCGCTGGTACCGCGCCGCCATGGACGCGGGCGACGTGAACGGCGCCTACAACCTGGGACTGCTGTGCGCCGCCCAGGAGCGGACCGCGCAGGCCGAGCAGTGGTACCGCCGCGCCGCCTACGCGGGACACCGGGAGGCCGCCAACGCGCTGGCCGTCCTGCTGCTCCAGGCCGGCGACGCGGGCGGCGCCGAGCCCTGGTTCTCCAAGGCCGCCGAGGCCGGCAGCGTCGACGCCGCCTTCAACCTCGGCATCCTCCACGCCGGCCGCGACGACGACCGCACCGCGCTTCTCTGGTACGAGCGCGCGGCCGCCGCCGGGCACACCGAGGCCGCCCTCCAGGTCGGCATCGCCTGCCTGCGCGACGGCGACGAGCAGGCCGCCGAGCGTTATCTGCGGTGCGCGGCGGGCGGCGGCAGCGCCGAGGCGGCCTTCCGGCTCGCCACGGTCCTCGACGCGCGCCGCCCGGCCCCCGGCCCGCCCGCCCTCGGCGCCCAGCGCGAGGAGAAGAGCGAGTGCGAGGAGTGGTACGAGCGCGCCGCCGAGCAGGGCCACCGCCGTGCCCAGGTCCGGGTCGGCATGCTCGCCGCCGCGCGCGGCGACGTGGCGGAGGCCGCCCGCTGGTACCGGGAGGCGGCCGAGGCCGGATCCCGCAACGGGGCCTTCAACCTCGGGCTGCTCCTGGCCCGTGAGGGCGGCGAGCGGGAAGCGGCCCTGTGGTGGACGCGTGCCGCCCACGCGGGCCACGGTCGGGCCGCGCTCCGGCTCGCCCTGCTCGCGGCCCGCCGCGGGGAGCTGACCGAGGGGCGCCGCTGGTGCGCCCGCGCGGTCGAGCTGGGCCCGGCGGAGGTGGCGGAGCGGGCGGCACGGCTGAGCGAGGCGCTGCACCAGGAGCTCACCGCGTAACGCGGCTCACTCCGTTCGCTCGACCTATCGATTTGCCCTGCTGCGAACGGTCCCGTAAGGTTGGGTTCACCGACGCGGGGTGGAGCAGCTCGGTAGCTCGCTGGGCTCATAACCCAGAGGTCGCAGGTTCAAATCCTGTCCCCGCTACTCAGTGGCACGAAGGCCCGGATCCGTCTGACGGATCCGGGCCTTCGTCGTGCGTCGGCCGCGCGAGGCCCACGGCCCGCCGCACGGAGAAGGCCCCCGCCGTCAGGGCGGGGGCCTTCTCCGTGCCGGACGGGGCGCCGTCAGGCGGTGGCCGCGCAGTTCGGGCAGATGCCCCGGTAGGTGACCTCGACGTCCGAGATGGTGAAGCCGAAGCGCTCCGAGTCGGGGAGGTCGGCCAGCGGGTTGCCCGCGGGGTGGACGTCCCGGATCGCGCCGCAGCGGCCGCAGACCAGATGCTGGTGCGGGCGGTGGGCGTTCGGGTCGTACCGCTTGGCGCGGCCGTCCGTCGCGACCTCCAGCACCTCGCCCAGCGTGACCATCTCGCCCAGCGTGTTGTAGACGGTGGCGCGCGAGATCTCCGGCAGGCGCTCCACGGCGCGGGCGTGGACCTCGTCGGCGGTCAGGTGTACATGGTCCCCGTCGAGCACTTCGGCCACGACGCGTCGCTGCGCGGTCATCCGCCAGCCACGGCCGCGCAGTCGTTCCAACAGGTCACTCATGGGGCTCAGCCTAACAGCCGGGCCACAAATCCCGAACCGGTGTGAGTTTGGATCTCTCCTTGACCTAGACAATGTCTATTGTAGGATCGTGTACGGCACAGGCCGGGCAGGCAGGACAGGCTTGCGGCAGAACCCATGCAGCAGGAGGCGCACGTGACGCAGGGACCGCTCACCACCGAGGCCGGGGCACCGGTGGCGGACAACCAGAACAGCGAGACGGCGGGCGTCGGCGGGCCGGTCCTCGTCCAGGACCAGCTGCTGCTGGAGAAGCTCGCCCACTTCAACCGCGAGCGCATCCCGGAGCGCGTGGTCCACGCCCGCGGCGCCGGGGCCTACGGCACGTTCACGGTGACCGCCGACGTCACCGCGTACACCAGGGCCGCCTTCCTCTCCGAGGTCGGCAAGCAGACCGAGACCTTCCTGCGCTTCTCCACCGTGGCCGGCAGCCTCGGCGCGGCCGACGCCGTGCGCGACCCGCGCGGCTGGGCGCTGAAGTTCTACACCGAAGAGGGCAACTACGACCTCGTCGGCAACAACACGCCCGTCTTCTTCATCCGGGACGCCATCAAGTTCCCCGACTTCATCCACACCCAGAAGCGCGACCCGTACACCGGCTCGCAGGAGGCGGACAACGTCTGGGACTTCTGGGGGCTGAGCCCGGAGTCCACGCACCAGGTGACCTGGCTGTTCGGCGACCGCGGCATCCCCGCCTCGTACCGCCACATGAACGGCTACGGCTCGCACACCTACCAGTGGAACAACGAGGCCGGCGAGGTCTTCTGGGTCAAGTACCACTTCAAGACCGACCAGGGCATCAAGAACCTCACCCAGGCCGAGGCCGACCTGCTCGCGGGCCGCGACCCCGACTCGCACCAGCGCGACCTGCGCGAGGCGATCGAGCGCGGTGACTTCCCGTCGTGGACCGTGCAGGTCCAGATCATGCCGGCCGCCGACGCCGCCACGTACCGCTTCAACCCGTTCGACCTCACCAAGGTGTGGCCGCACGCGGACTACCCGCCGATCGAGATCGGCAGGCTGGAGCTGAACCGGAACCCGCGGAACGTCTTCGCCGAGGTCGAGCAGTCGGTCTTCAGCCCGGCCCACTTCGTGCCCGGCATCGGCCCGTCCCCGGACAAGATGCTCCAGGGCCGGCTCTTCGCCTACGGCGACGCCCACCGCTACCGCGTCGGCATCAACGCCGACCAGCTGCCGGTGAACCGCCCGCACGCCACCGAGGCCCGCACCCACTCCCGGGACGGCTTCCTCTACGACGGCCGGCACGGCGCCGCCAAGAACTACGAGCCGAACAGCTTCGGCGGGCCGCGGCAGACCGGCCGCCCGCTGTGGCAGCCCGTGCCGGTCTCCGGTGCCACCGGCGACCACGCCGCCCCCCTGCACGCCGAGGACGACGACTTCAGGCAGGCCGGCGACCTCTACCGGCTGATGTCCGAGGACGAGAAGGGCCGGCTGGTCGACAACCTCGCCGGCTCCCTGGCCAAGGTCTCGCGCGACGACATCGCCGAGCGCGCCATCGGCAACTTCCGCAACGCGGACGAAGACTTCGGCAAGCGGCTCGACGCCGCGGTCCAGGCCCTGCGTGGCTGACGGCCGCCTGCCGTAGGGAGAAGAGGGCCGGACGTCCCGTGTCCGTACGGGAGTCCGGCCCTCTGCCGTCCGCGTCCGTCCCGGACGTCAGGCGGCGGTGGCGCTGTACACCGGAAGCCAGCAGCGGATGATGTCGCGCACGGACACGATGCCGACCGGGCCCTGGTCGTCCAGGACGACCAGATGACGGAAGCCGCCGCGGGTCATCGCCTCCGCGGCCTCCTCGAGGGTCCAGGTCGGGGCGGCGAAGACGACGTCCCGGGTGGTGTGGGCGTCGGCGGTCTCGAGGTCGGGATTCCGGTCGGCGCCGATCGCGTTGAGGATGTCGCGCTCGGTGAGGATGCCGAATCCTCCGGAGTCGCCGTCCTGGACGACCGCCGCGCCGACGCGGCGCGCCGACATCAGACGGGCCGCCTGGCGGAGTGTGTGGGCGGGGCCGATGGTGAGGGTCACGGTGCTCATGGCGTCACGGACGAGCATGGAGGGAACCACCTCCGAATCGGTGACTTCGAGAACTCTTTCACAAGTTCACAAAGGGGGGATTCTCAGAGTGGCACCGGGCCGGGAAGCCGACAAGGGGGCGCGCGAAGCGCGTCCCGGAGTACTGAGGGGCGGTCAGCCCTCCGCGGACGGCTGCTGGTTGAGGTAGGCGAGCAGCTCGCCGTGGAGCAGACCGTTCGACGCGGCCGCGTTCCCGCTGTGCGGACCGTGCCGGCCGTCGAGCCCGGTGAAGGTGCCCCCGGCCTCCTGCACCACGATCGCCGTGGCCGCCATGTCCCACAGCGACAGCTCCGGCTCCGCGCAGATGTCCACCGAGCCCTCGGCCACCATCATGTACGGCCAGAAGTCGCCGTACGCCCGGGTCCGCCAACACGCGCGCGTGAGGTCGAGGAAGCCGTCCAGCCGGCCGCGCTCCTCCCAGCCGCTCAGGCTCGAGTACGCGAACGAGGCGTCCTCCAGGCGGCCGACCTTCGACACCCCGATGCGGGTCGCCGACGCAAGGCTCCGCCCGGTGTAGGCGCCGAGCCCCTTCGCCGCCCACCAGCGGCGGCCGAGCGCGGGCGCCGAGACCACGCCCACCACCGGCTGGAAACCGGTCTCCCCGGCCTCCATCAGCGCGATCAGCGTCGCCCACACGGGCACCCCGCGCACGTAGTTCTTGGTGCCGTCGATCGGGTCGACGACCCAGCGGCGCGGGCCCGTGCCCTCCACGCCGTACTCCTCGCCGAGGATCGCGTCCCGGGGCCTGGCACGCTGCAACTGGCCCCGGATCAGCTCCTCCGCCGCCTTGTCGGCCTCGCTCACCGGAGTCATGTCGGGCTTCGTCTCGACCTTCAGGTCGAGCGCCTGGAACCGGTCCATGGTGGCCGCGTCCGCGGCATCCGCGAGGACATGGGCGAGACGCAGATCGTCGTGGTAATCGGCCATGGTCGAAACTCTATCCCCCGAAGGCGCGTCGCCCCGCCGCGGCCCTTGACAGTGCGTGGCCGTCCGTCAACGCTGTGCGCAGTACCGACCCGGCCGGGAGGCGACGATGCCGACTGCCCCGAAGACGCCGAAGGCGGCGAGGACGCCCAGGACCCGCACGGCGCCGATGGCCCGCGAGGCCCTGCTCGACGCGGCCCTCGCGGCGCTCGTCACGCTGCCCTGGTCCGCGGTGCGGATGGTCGACGTCGCCACCGCCGCCCGGGTCTCCCGGCAGACCCTCTACAACGAGTTCGGCAGCAAGGAGGGACTCGCCCGGGCGCTCGTGCGGCGCGAGGCGGACCTGTACCTGCGGGGCGTCGAGACGGCCCTCGCCGAACCGGGGCCGCCCGCCCGCCGGCTGGTCGCCGCCGCCGAGTGGACGGTCGCCGCGGCCGCCGCCCGGCCCGTGCTGCGCGCCCTGCTCACCGGCGCCTGGAACGAGCGGCTGCCCGTCCCGCGGCCCGCGCGCACCGGGACCCGCGCCGCCGCCGTGCCCGAACAGCGGCGGGCCGACGCCGGGGTGCCCTCACCGGCGGAGCTGCTCGTCCAGGCCAGGGACCGGGCGGCCGCGCTGCTCGCCGAGGACCCGCGGGCGGCCGTCCGCTCCTGCGAGCTCGCGCTGCGCCTCGCGCTGTCCTACGTGGTGGCCTCCGCGCCGGTGGTCTCGCAGCCGTCCCCGCAACCGCCGCCGCTGTCGTCGCCCCAGCGGTCGCCGCGGACCGCCCGGACCGCAGGGCCCCCCGGAGCCGCGGTTCAGTGCGCGGAGCCCGACAGCTGGAGGCCGATGACGCCGACGATCACCAGCGTGATCGAGACGATCTTGAGCGTGGACACCAGGTCGCCGAGGAACACCATCCCGTAGATCGCCGTCCCCGCCGCCCCGATCCCGGTCCACACCGCGTACGCCGGCCCGACGTCGAGCTTGCGCAGCGCGAGGGTCAGCAGGCCGAAGCTGCCGAGCGCGAAGCAGGCGAAGGCGACCGTGGGCCACAGCCGGGTGAAGCCGTGCGAGAGCTTCAGACACACCGCGAAACCGGTCTCGAGCAGTCCGGCGACCACCACCAGCAGCCACGCCATCGCAAGTGCCTCCCACGCCGTCGGTGACTGCTTCGTCTCGCTCGGTGCGATTATGCACTTACCGACGGTCGTGACCCGCAAACGTGCGCGATCCGGGTGACGCGTCGCCGGCCGCCCGAGGCCGGGCCAGGACAGCCGCCCTCCGGCGGGCCCTCCGGTCAGCCGCCCTCCACGGGCCTCCGGTCAGTCGCCCTCGCGCCGCTCGCGCGTCGCCAGCAGCCGCCGCAGCGAGTACAGCCGGGCCGGATCCGCGTGCCCCTCCGCCACCCAGGCGTCCAGCGCGCAGTCCGGCTCGTCGTGACTGCACGCCCGCGGGCACTGTTCCGTGCCCGGCTCCAGGTCCGGGAAGGCGTGGATGACCCGGGACGGGTCGACGTGGTGCAGGCCGAAGGACCGCACGCCCGGCGTGTCGATGACCCAGCCGTCCGTCTTGTCCAGCGGCAGCGCGAGCGCCGAGGTGGTGGTGTGCCGGCCGCGGCCGGTCACCGCGTTCACGTGACCGGTGATCCGCCGCCGCTCCTCGGGCACCAGCGCGTTCACCAGCGTCGTCTTGCCCACGCCGGAGTGCCCCACGAACGCGGTCACCCGGTCGCCCAGGTACTCCCGCACCCGGTCCGCCGCCCCGCCGTCGTACAGCTCCTCGCGGTTCACCACCACGTACGGGATGTCCAGGGCGCCGTACAGCTCAAGGATCTTGTCCGGCGGCGCCAGGTCCGACTTCGTCAGCACCAGGAAGGGGGTGAGCCCGCCGTCGAAGGCCGCGACCAGACAGCGGTCGATCAGGCGCGGGCGCGGCTCGGGGTCGGCGAGCGCGGTCACGATCGCCAGCTGGTCGGCGTTGGCCACCACCACCCGCTCGTACGGGTCGTCGTCGTCGGCCGTGCGCCGCAGCACCGAGCTGCGCTCGCCGATCCGCACGATCCGCGCCAGGGTGTCCTTCTCGCCGGACAGGTCGCCCACCAGGGACACCCGGTCACCGACCACGGCGGCCTTGCGGCCCAGCTCGCGCGCCTTCATCGCCATGACGACCCGGTCCCCGACCAGGCACGTCAGCCGGCCGCGGTCGACGGTGAGGACCATGCCCTCGACGGCGTCCTCGTGCTTGGGCCGGATGGTCGTACGGGGCCGGTTGCCCTTGCGGTTGGGCCGCTGGCGGATGTCGTCCTCGTCGGTGTGCTTGCCGTAACGCCGCATCGCTCAGACTCCGAGCATTTCGGTCCACATCCTCGGGAAGTCGGGCAAGGTCTTCTCGGTCGTCCTCACGTTCTCGATCTCCACGCCGTCGACGGCCAGGCCGATGATCGCGCCCGCCGTCGCCATCCGGTGGTCGTGGTACGTGTGGAAGACGCCGCCGCGCAGCGGGCGCGGCCGGATGTGGAGGCCGTCCTCGGTCTCCGTGACGTCTCCGCCGAGCCCGTTGATCTCCTTGGTCAGGGCGGCCAGCCGGTCCGTCTCGTGCAGCCGCAGATGCGCCACGCCGCGCAGCGTCGAGGGCGAGTCGGCCAGGGCCGCCACGGCGGCGATGCCCGGGGTGAGTTCGCCGACCTCGCCGAGGTCGACGTCGATGCCGTGGATCCGGCCGCCGCCGGTGAAGGTCAGCCCCCGGTCGGTGAGCTCGCAGGAGCCACCCATCTCGGTGAAGATCTCCCGCAGCGCGTCACCGGGCTGGGTGGTCCTGGCGGGCCAGTCCGGCACGGTGACCCGGCCGCCGGTGACCAGCGCGGCCGCCAGGAACGGCTGGGCGTTCGACAGGTCCGGCTCGACGACCAGGTCGCGGCCGAGCAGCGCGGACGGCGCCACCCGCCACACGTTCGGCTGCCCGCCGTGCTCCGGCTCGTCGACCTGCGCGCCGACCGCCCGCAGCATGTCGACCGTCATCCGGATGTGCGGCAGCGAGGGCAGCCGGCCGCCGACGTGCCGCACCTCCACACCGTGGTTGAACCGGGCGCCCGACAGCAGCAGGGCGCTGACGAACTGGGACGACGAGGAGGCGTCGATCTCCACGACACCGCCCTCCACACCGCCGCCGCCGTGCACGGTCATCGGCAGCGCGCCGCGCCCGTCGTCGTCGATCCGGGCCCCGAGCGCGCGCAGCGCGTCGATCACCCCGTGCAGCGGGCGCTCGTGGGAGCGCGGGTCGCCGTCGAAGCGGACCGGCCCGTCGGCGAGGGCGGCGACCGGCGGCAGGAAGCGCATGACGGTGCCCGCGTTGCCGACGTCGACGGTCGCCGGACCGCGCAGCCCGGCCGGGATGACCCGCCAGGCCTCGCCCGTGCCGTCGGGACCCATGCCCTCGTCGATCTTCACGCCCAGGGTGCGCAGCGCCTCCGCCATCAGCAGGGTGTCGCGCGAGCGCAGCGGCCGGCGCAGCCAGCCCGGCTCGGCGGCCAGCGCCGCGAGCACCAGGGCCCGGTTGGTGACCGACTTGGATCCGGGCACGGTGACGGTGGCGTCGACGGGGCCGCCCGCGTACGGGGCGGGCCAGAGGCCGGTGAGCGGATCGGGCTGCGCGGAGCTTTCGGTCATGCCCTCACTTTACGGGGGCGTCACCACCGTACGAGCCAGCGGAAGCCGCCGATCAGGGCCGACAGGGACACCGCGTGGAAGAAGAACAGCCACAGCGGAGCCGGCACATGGGTGAGCCGGGCGAGCTGGTCGGCGTCGGAGTCCCCGGCCCCGCCGTGGCGGCGCTTCGCCTGCAGTTCGAACGCCGGCCGCACCCCGCCGAGCAGCAGGAACCAGACCGCCGCGTACGCGAACACGGACTGCACGGCCGGACCGGTCAGCCAGGAGACGAGGAGGAACAGCGCGCCGGTGAGCAGCACGGTGAAGATCCCGTACGCGTTGCGCACCATGACCAGCATCGCGATCAGCAGCGCCGTGGCCAGCCACAGCAGCAGCGTGACGCGGTGGGAGCCGAGGAGCGCGGCGCCGCCGAGGCCGAGCAGCGGGGCGGCGGTGTAGCCGGCCGCGGCCGTCAGGATCATGCCGAGGCCGGTCGGGCGGCCCCGCGAGACGGTGAGGCCGCTGGTGTCGGAGTGCAGCCGGATCGACTGCAGCCGCCGCCCGGTCACCAGCGCGACCAGACCGTGGCCGCCCTCGTGCGCGATGGTGATCGCGTTCCGCGACAGCCGCCACAACGGGCGGGGCAGCACCGCGGCGAGGGCGGCGACCGCCGTGGCGATCACGATCCACTGGGCGGGCGCGGGCTGGGTGCCGAGGACTTCGGTCATGGGGGCACGGGCTCCTCGGTAGTGCGGTCGGGTGACGGGTGGGACGTGGCATCGTGGCACGTATGTGCGGACGGTATGCAGCGAGCCGGCGGCCCGAGGACCTCGTGGACGTCTTCGAGGTCGAGAAGTGGGAGCCCGAGGAGACCCTCGCCCCCGACTGGAACGTGGCCCCCACCAAAGAGGTCCACGCGATCCTGGAGCGCCCTCTCAAAGACGCGGAATCGCCCCGGCCGGTTCGGCAGATGCGCACCCTGAAGTGGGGACTGGTCCCGTCCTGGGCGAAGAGCCCGGAGGGCGCGGCCCGGATGATCAACGCACGGGCGGAGACCGTGCACGAGAAGCCCTCCTTCAAGCGGGCCTTCTCGGCCCGCCGCTGCATCCTGCCCGCCGACGGCTACTACGAGTGGGTGACCGGCACCGACGAGCGGGAGCTGGAGGTCGAGGGGAAGCGGAAGCGGCCCCGCAAGCAGCCGTACTTCGTGACCCCGGCCGACGGCTCCGTGTTCGCCATGGCCGGACTCTACGAGTTCTGGCGGGACCGCACCCTCCCGGACGACCGCCCGCAGGCATGGTGGGTGACCTGCTCGGTGCTCACCACGGACGCGGAGACCGGTCCGCTCGGCGTGGCCCCCGCCGAGGGGCCGCGCTCGCTCGCCGACATCCACCCCCGGATGCCGCTGATGCTCACCCCGGACCGCTGGGACGCCTGGCTGGACCCGGCCCGCACCGACGTGGAGGAGCTGCGCTCGCTGCTCGCCCCGCCGCCGGAGGGCCTGATGCGGGCCTATCCGGTGGCGACGGCGGTCAGCAACGTACGGAACAACGGGCCGGAGCTCCTGAAGGAACTGGACGGTCCGGAGGAGGCCACGCTCTTCTGAGGCCGAGGCCGAGGCCGCGCTCCCGGCCCGCGGCGCGGCAGGACGGGAGCCCGGCGGCCCGCGCGGCAGGGCGGCGACCCGGGCGGCCCGCGCGGCAGGACGGGAGTCCGGTGGCTCCGCGCGGCAGGATGGGGACGTGACGAAGAGCGAGATCGTTCCGACCGACGCCGGGGACGCCCGGATCACCTGGCACGCCGCGAAGAAGCCGTGGACCGTGCTCGCCGTGAGCCACGGCGCGGGCGGCGGCATCGAGGCGCGTGACCTGCGGGCCCTGGCCGCCGCACTGCCCGCCGAGGGCGTGACCGTGGCCCTGGTCGAGCAGCCCTGGCGGGTCGCCGGCAAGAAGGTCGCCCCCGCCCCGAAGACCCTGGACACCGGCTGGCGCGGCCTGTGGCCCGCGCTCGCCGCCCCCGGCCTGCCGGTGATCTCCGGTGGCCGCAGCGCCGGCGCCCGGGTCGCCTGCCGCACCGCCCAGGAGCTCGGCGCGAGCGCCGTGCTCGCCCTGAGCTTCCCGCTGCACCCGCCGGGCCGGCCCGAGAGGTCCCGGGCCGACGAGCTCCTCGGCGCGGGCGTCCCGACCCTCGTCGTGCAGGGCGGCAACGACCCCTTCGGCAGGCCGGACGAGTTCCCCGCCGGCCCGTACACCCTCGCCGAGGTTCCGCACGGCGACCACGGCTTCGCCGTCCCCAAGCGCGCCCCGCTCACCCAGGACGAGGCCGTGGACACGATCGTCCGTGCGGTCGGGGAGTGGATCACGGCACTCCGCTGAGCGGGAGGCCGCCGCCGGGAATGCGGGGCGGGGAACCGCTGTTGTGACGGACATCGATGCTCGAAAGCAAGGAAGAGGGAGTCCGTCGCATGGGTTCGACCATCTGCCCGGAGCGCCCGCAGGCCGCTGACCTCGACTGGACGGTCCTGCCGGGGCCCAAGGCCCGCCCTATTCGGGCGGCGGGCGGAGCGGTTCCTCGTCTATCCTCCGAAGCGAGCGGGTCCGCGTTCGGGTTCGCCGCAGCGCTGGAGGAGGTGGGTCCGGTCACTGGGACCGACACAGGGACCGACGACGGCCCCGAGGAGACGACCGAGGAGCGCAACGCGCGCTTCGAGCGGGACGCCCTCGGCTACCTCGACCAGATGTACTCGGCCGCGCTGCGCATGACGCGCAACCCCGCGGACGCGGAGGACCTGGTGCAGGAGACCTACGCCAAGGCGTACGGATCCTTCCACCAGTTCCGCGAGGGCACGAACCTCAAGGCGTGGCTGTACCGCATCCTCACCAACACCTTCATCAACTCGTACCGCAAGAAGCAGCGCGAGCCCCAGCGCTCCGCTGCCGAGGAGATCGAGGACTGGCAGCTCGCCCGCGCCGAGTCGCACATGTCGACCGGACTGCGTTCGGCCGAGTCGCAGGCCCTCGACCACCTGCCGGACTCGGACGTGAAGGAAGCGCTGCAGGCGATTCCCGAGGAGTTCCGCATCGCCGTCTATCTCGCCGACGTCGAGGGCTTTGCGTACAAGGAGATCGCGGACATCATGGGGACACCCATCGGTACGGTGATGTCCCGGCTGCACCGGGGTCGCCGCCAGCTGCGCGGCATGCTCGAGGACTACGCCCGTGAGCGCGGGCTGGTACCGGCGGGCGCCGGAGAGTCGACGCACGATCTGAAAGGCTCGGGCTCATGAGCTGCGGAGACCCGCACGAGACGGACTGCTCAGAGGTCCTGGACCATCTCTACGAGTTCCTCGACCGAGAGATGCCCGACGGTGAATGCACCAAGTTCGAGGTGCACTTCGAGGAGTGCTCCCCGTGCCTGGAGAAGTACGGCCTCGAACAGGCCGTCAAGAAGCTGGTCAAGCGCTGCTGCGGCAGCGACGACGTCCCGGTCGACCTGCGGGCCAAGGTGATGGGCCGGATCGACCTCATCCGCTCCGGGCACGGCGTGCCCGAGCAGGACGTCACCGCCGCTCCCGCCGCCCCGCAGGAGCAGTAGCCGGAAGCGGCCGCCCGCACGTGACCGGGAGCCGGGCGAGATCCTCGCCCGGCTCCCGGCTTTCCCGCCGACGGCCTTCCGCTTCCGGTTCCGCTTCTTCCGCTCCCGGCCCACCGGTCGGTCTGCCTATCGGCTTGTATCACCCGATGGTGCGAATCCGCCCCCGCTCGCCCGCTGCACCGTCCGCGCCTCGCTAGCGTGGCAGGGTGATGGTGGTCCCGCGATCGGCGCGCGTCCTGATCTGCTGTGCCCTGCTCGGCGCCGCCGCGAGCACCCTGCCCGCCCTGCTTCCCGGCGCGCACACCCCCTGGCGCAGCGTCGCGTTGCTCGCCGCCCTCTACGCGGTCTGCGAACTGCCGGCCCGCTGCCGCCGCGCCGCCCGGGCGCTCGGCGGCCCCGCCGAAGGCCCGGCTCCGGGCCCCGGCTCCTTCTTCCCGGTCCTGCTCGCCGCCGCGCTGCTGCTGCCGCCCGCCGCCGCCGCGCTCACCGCCCTGCCCGGGGCCGTCCTCGCCCCCGTCGAGCAGCCCCCCGCCGCGGCGCGCCGGGCCTGGCGGGCCGCGCAGCTCGCCCTCGCGGTCGGGGCCGCCGCCCACGTCGGGCAGTTCCTCCAGCGCCCCGGCGCCCTCGGACGCGGCCCGGACACCCCCGACTTCCCGTACGTGCTGCTGCCGACCGCCGCCACCGCCCTCACCTTCTGCCTGGTGCTCACGGTCCTCGACGGCGCCATCCGCGCCACCGCCGAGGGGTTCCCGCTGCGTGCCGCCTGGCGCGGACTGCTCGGCCGGGCCCTCGCCCCGTACGCCGTGCACGGGCTCGCCGGGCTGATGACCGCCGTGTTGTGGCGCAGCAGCCACGGGCCGGTCGCCGCCCTCTTCGTCCTGCTGCCCATGTACATCTCCTGCTGGGGCTTCGCCCAGTACCACCGGGAACGCGCCGCCCACCAGGCCACCATCCGGGCCCTGGTCCAGGCCGTCGACATCAAGGACCGCTACACCCGCGGCCACAGCGAACGCGTCGGCCGCGCCTCCGTCCTGATCGCCCGCGAACTCGGCATGGAGGAAGCCCGCCTGGAAGTCGTCCGCTTCGCCGGCATCCTCCACGACATCGGCAAGCTGGGCGTGCCGACCCGCGTGCTCCGCAAGGACGGGCCGCTCACCCCCGAGGAGCGCCGGATCATCGAGCTCCACCCCGAGTACGGGCACGAGATGGTCCGCGGCATCGCGTTCCTCGACGAGGCCCGCACCGCGATCCTCCACCACCACGAACGCATGGACGGCAGCGGCTACCCGTACGGCCTCAAGGGCCACCAGATCCCGGAGTACGCGCGCGTGGTCGCCGTCGCCGACGCCTTCGACGCCATGACCTCCACCCGCTCCTACAGCCGGGCCCGCCCCGTCGGGACGGCCCTCGCCGAACTGGAGCGGTGCGCCGGCAGCCAGTTCGATCCGCGCATGGTCGCCGCGCTCGGCCGCGCGCTGCGCCGGCACGGCTGGCAGACCGGGGTCACCGCCGACGAGACCGCCGTCCCGGCCCCGCGCACGCCGCCCGCCCGTACCCCGGCCACCCGGCCCGGACCGGTACCGGCCACCGCCGAGCCCCCGCGGGAACACGCGCCCACCGCACCGCCGCGTCACCGCCAAGCCACCACGTCGCCGACTGAGCCCGGGCCCACCGCGTCGCCGGGTGAGTCCGGGCCCCCCGCGTCGCCGGCTGAGGCCGGGTCCGCCGCACCGGCCCGCCGGTCCCCACTCGCCGAGCCCCGGCACGGGCAGGCGCCCACCGCACCGCCGCGTCACCGCCAAGCCACCACGTCGCCGGCTGACCCCAGGCCCACCACGTCGCCGGCTGACCCCAGGCCCACCACGTCGCCGGCTGAGCCCGGGTCCGCCGCACCGGCCCGCCGGTCCCCACTCGCCGAGCCCCGGCACGGGCAGGCGCACTCCGCACCGGCCCGTCAGCCCGGGCCCACCGCGTCGCCGGCTGAGCCCAGGCCCCCCGCACCGGCCCGTCGGTCCCCACTCGCCGAGCCCCGGCACGACCAGACGCCCACCGCGCCTGACCCGTACACCGCGCCCGACCCGTACACCGCGCCTGACCCGTCCGCCGCGCCCGCCCGGCCGCAGGACCGCGCGTGACGGCCGGGCGCGCCACCCTCGGCGCCGTCCACGCGGCCGCCCTGCTGCTCACCCTCACCGCGGTCGCCGCCACCCTCTGGCACGGCCTCGACGAACCCGGCAACGCCCTCGCCTTCGGCCTCCTCATCGCCCTCGGCGAGCTCACCCGCCGCGGCGCCCCGCCCGACGACCGGGAACCCGCCCCGCTCGCCACCGCGGGCTCCCTCGGCTACGCCCTCCTCGGCCAGAACGGCGGCGAGGTCACCACCCACGGTGTCCTCCAGACCATCGCCGTCGTCGTCACCGCCGGCCTCGTCGGCGCCGTGCCGCACGTGGCCCGCGGCCGCGGGCCCCACCTCGACCACATGGCCCGGCGCATCCTCACCGTCGGCTTCGCCGCCCTGTGCTTCCAGCCCCTCTACAACGCGGGCACCCTCACCGCCCACCTGGGCCAGGGCCCCTCCTACGCCCTCTTCCTGCTCCTGCTGCTCCTCCTCACCGCCCTGTGCGACGCCGTCCTCGCCGCCCTCCTGCACCGTGCCCGCGAAGCCGCCCGCAGCGCGTCGCCGCCCCGCACCGCGGCCACCCCCGCCCCCTACGGCCCGCTGCTCCGCGACGAGCTGCGCGCCCTGCTCGGCATCGGCTCCGCCGTCTGCGCCACCGGAGCCGTCATGGCCCTCGGCGTGGCCGCCGCCGGACTGTGGGCGCTGCCCGTGTTCGCCGTACCGCTGCTGCTCGCCCAGGTCTCCTTCCGCCGTTACGCGGCCGTGCGCACCACCAACCGGGAGACCATCGCCTCCCTCGCCCGCGCCACCGAGGTCGCCGGCTGCACGCCGCCCGGCCACGCCCGCCGGGTCGCCGCGCTCAGCCGGGCGGTGGGCCGGGAGCTCGGCCTGTGCGGGCACAAGCTCACCGTCCTCGAATACGCGGCGCTCATGCACGACATCGGTCAGCTCTCGCTCGTCGACCCGGTCCCCGGCGGCGCCACCGCCCTGCTGTCCCCCGAGGAGCAGCGCAGGATCGCCCTGCTCGGCGGCGCCGTCGTCCGCCGGACGGGCGTCCCGGCGGCCGTCGCCGTCATCGTCGAGCGCCAGGCCGACCCCTACCTCGACCAGCCCCTCCCGGCCCGGATCGTCCGGACCGTCAACGACTACGACGACCTCGCCGCCGGCAGCGCGGGCGGCGGCCTCGACGCCCTGGAACGCCTCCGGCTGGGCACCGCCCGTGACTACCACCCCGAGGTCGTGGAATCCCTCGCCCGCGTTCTCGCGCGGGGCGGCGTCGTCCCTGCTCCTCCGGGGTAACCCATGGGTAATGAGCGCGTGTCCGACCGGGCATGGTTGGATGCGAACAAGAGGGTGAAGCGACCGGCAGGCGGGAATCGTGAGGATCTTCGGGAAGGTACGGCATCGGCCCTCCGCCTCGTGGCGGCAGGCCACCGACCGCGCGTTCACGCTGATCGGCGACGGCCGGTACGAGGACGCGGGCGCGCTGCTCACGCGCGCGGCGGACCTGGAGCCCTGGCTCTCGGAGTCCTGGTTCAACCTGGCCCTGCTGCACAAGTTCCGGCACGACTGGGAGCAGGCCCGGGCCGCCGGACTGCGCGCCGTGGCCCTGCTCGACAAGGAGACCGGCGCCCCCGACTGGTGGAACGTCGGCATCGCCGCCACCGCGCTCCAGGACTGGCCGCTGGCCCGCCGCGCCTGGCAGGCGTACGGGCTCAAGGTCCCCGGCGCCGCCTCCGGCACCGGCGAGCCGGCCGGCATGGAGCTGGGCAGCGCGGCCGTGCGGCTCTCCCCGGAGGGCGAGGCCGAGGTCGTGTGGGGCCGCCGGCTCGACCCCGCCCGGATCGAGGTGCTGTCCATCCCGCTGCCGTCCTCCGGCCGCCGCTGGGGCGAGGTCGTCCTCCACGACGGCGTCCCCAACGGCGAGCGCACCACCAGCGCCGGCCCCTCCTACCCGGTCTTCGACGAGATCGAGCTGTGGGCGCCCTCGCCGGTGCCGACCTGGGTGGTGCTCCTGGAGGCCGCCACCGAGGCCGACCGGGACGCCCTGGAGCAGCTCGCCGCCGACGCGGGCTTCGCCGCCGAGGACTGGTCCTCCTCCGTACGGCTGCTGTGCCGGGCCTGCTCCGAGTCGACGATGCCCAGCGCCGAGGGCGAGGGCGAGCACCTGGACCCGCACGACCACAGCGAGCCGGGCCACCCCGGGCCGCTCGGCCACCGCTCGCCCGGCGAGCTGTGGGTGCCGGAGCGCGAGTGCGGCATCGCCGCCCCCGCGGGCCTGGTCCGCGGACTGCTCGACGGCTGGGTCGCGGACAGCCCGGACAGCCGTGAGTGGCGTGATCTGGAAGAGGTCTGCTGAGCCGGGTGGGTTCGGGCCCGTAGGCTGTCCCCCGACGGAATCGGGTTTTCAGGAAGGCCAAGCCGGACATGGCTCAGCAGGAGACGGACGAGCAGATCAACGACGGCTTCGTCGTGGACACGGAGGACTGCGAGGCGCGTGAGCTCGCCCACCGCGAGCGGGGCACCTCGCGTCCGATCACGGTCGTCGGCAACCCCGTGCTCCACCGGGAGTGCAAGGACGTCACCGAGTTCGACGAGAAGCTGGCGCAGCTGATCGACGACATGTTCGCCAGCCAGCGCACCGCCGAGGGCGTCGGCCTCGCCGCGAACCAGATCGGCGTGGACCTGAAGGTCTTCGTCTACGACTGCATGGACGACGAGGGCGTCCGGCACGTCGGCCACGTGGTCAACCCGGTCCTCCAGGACCTGCCGGCCGACCGCCGCCACCTCGACGACTCCAACGAGGGCTGCCTCTCGGTGCCGACCGCGTACGCCTCGCTGGCCCGCCCGGACTACGCCGAGGTGCACGGCAAGGACATGCACGGCAACGACATCAAGGTCCGCGGCACCGGCTACTTCGCCCGCTGCCTCCAGCACGAGACGGACCACCTCTACGGCTTCCTCTACATCGACAAGCTGTCCAAGCGCGACCGCAAGGACGCCCTGCGCCAGATGTCCGAGGGCACGCCGCGCTACCCGGTCGTCCCCAACGACTGACCTCCGCTCACGTACGCGCCAGGGCCCCGCACCTCACCGGTGCGGGGCCCTTCGTGTGCGAGCGGCCGGAGGTCAGTGCCCGGCCGTGGCGCCCTGCCGCCGGGCGAGGCGCCGCGCAGCGCCGTACACCGCCCAGACGACCGCCGCCCCGACCGCGTACCAGAGGAGGTCCGGGGCGTTGAACGTGGTCCCGAGGACGAGGGGCACGAGGGCGCTGTGCGCCGCGAGCGCGGCCGGCACGCCCGTCAGCTGGAACAGCTCCACCGCCCAGGACAGTGCGAGGGCGGCACCGGCCGCCGGCACCGGCCGCAGCCGGGGCGCGACCAGCACCACCAGGGCTCCGACCAGCACGGTGTACAGCGCGTCCCCGGCGTACACCGCCCAGTCGCCCGCCGCCGCGGACCTGGCGCCCAGGCCCGCGGCGACGGTCAGCACGGCGGCGGCACCGGCCGCGAGCCGGGTGGGCAGCGCCCCCGAGCCGGTCAGAAGTCCTCGTCGAGGTCGACGGAACCTTCCACGGCCACCTGGTACGCCGAAGGGCGGCGCTCGAAGAAGTTGGTCAGCTCCTGGACGCCCTGGAGCTCCATGAACCCGAACGGGTTCTCCGAGCCGTACACCGGCGCGAAGCCCAGGCGGGTCAGGCGCTGGTCGGCGACGCACTGGAGGTACTCGCGCATCGACTCGGTGTTCATGCCCGGCAGGCCGTCGCCGCACAGGTCGCGGCCGAACTGGAGCTCCGCCTCGACGGCCTCCTTCAGCATGTCGGTGACCTGCTGCTCGAGTTCGGCGTCGAAGAGCTCTGGCTCCTCCTTGCGGACGGTGTCCACGACCTCGAAGGCGAAGTTCATGTGCATCGTCTCGTCCCGGAAGACCCAGTTCGTCCCCGTCGCCAGGCCGTGCAGCAGACCGCGGGAGCGGAACCAGTACACGTAGGCGAAGGCGCCGTAGAAGAACAGGCCCTCGATGCAGGCGGCGAAGCAGATCAGGTTGAGCAGGAAGCGCCGGCGGTCGGCCCGCGTCTCCAGGCGGTCGATCTTCTCCACCGAGTCCATCCACTTGAAGCAGAACTGCGCCTTCTCGCGGATGGAGGGGATGTTCTCGACGGCGGCGAACGCGGCGGCGCGGTCGTCCGGGTCGGGCAGGTAGGTGTCGAGCAGCGTCAGGTAGAACTGGACGTGCACGGCCTCCTCGAAGAGCTGGCGCGACAGGTAGAGCCGCGCCTCCGGGGAGTTGATGTGCTTGTAGAGCGTCAGCACCAGGTTGTTCGCCACGATCGAGTCGCCGGTCGCGAAGAAGGCGACCAGACGGCCGATCATGTGCTGCTCGCCCGGCGTGAGCTTGGCGAGGTCGGCGACGTCGGAGTGGAGGTCGACCTCCTCCACGGTCCAGGTGTTCTTGATGGCGTCGCGGTAGCGCTCGTAGAAGTCGGGGTAGCGCATCGGACGCAGGGTCAGCTCGAAGCCCGGGTCGAGCAGGTTCTTCTCAACGGTCATTACTGGCAGGCCTCGCAGGACTCGGGGTTCTCAAGGGAGCAGGCGAGTGCGTCGGCGTCCGGCGTCGCCTGCTGGACGGGGAGGGTGGTGGCCTGGGCGGCGCGGGCGATCCGGGTCGCCGGGCGCGAGCGCAGGTAGTACGTGGTCTTCAGGCCCTGCTTCCAGGCGTACGCGTACATCGACGACAGCTTGCCGATGGTCGGCGTCTCCAGGAACAGGTTCAGGGACTGCGACTGGTCCAGGAACGGGGTGCGGGCCGCCGCCATGTCGATGAGGCCGCGCTGCGGGATCTCCCAGGCCGTGCGGTACAGCTCGCGGACCTCCGCCGGCACCCAGGCGAAGCCCTGCACCGAGCCGTTGGCGTCGCGCAGCGCCTCGCGGGTCTGCGCGTCCCAGACGCCGAGCCGCTTCAGCTCGTCCACCAGGTAGGCGTTGACCTGGAGGAACTCGCCGGACAGCGTCTCGCGCTTGAACAGGTTGGAGACCTGCGGCTCGATGCACTCGTAGACGCCGGCGATCGAGGCGATCGTCGCGGTCGGGGCGATGGCGAGGAGCAGGCTGTTGCGCATGCCGACGGCGGCGATCCGCTCGCGCAGCGCGGCCCAGCGCTCGGGCCAGTTCAGCTCGACGTCGTAGTGGTCCGGGTGCAGAACGCCGCGGGCGGTGCGGGTCTGCTCCCAGGCGGGCAGCGGACCGCTGCGCTCGGCGAGGTCGGCGGAGGCCTCGTAGGCGGCGAGCATGATCCGCTCGGCGATCTTCGTGGACAGCGCACGGGCGGCGGGCGAGTCGAAGGGCAGCTTCAGCTGGAAGAAGACGTCCTGGAGGCCCATCGCGCCCAGGCCCACCGGGCGCCAGCGGGCGTTGGAGCGGCCGGCCTGCTCGGTCGGGTAGAAGTTGATGTCGACGACTCGGTCGAGGAAGGTGACGGCGGTGCGGACGGTCTCGTCGAGCCGCTGCCAGTCGAGGTCGCCGGTGGCGGTGTCGACGAAGGCGCCCAGGTTGACCGAGCCGAGGTTGCACACGGCCGTCTCGCCGTCGTTCGTGACCTCGATGATCTCGGTGCAGAGGTTCGAGGAGTGCACGACGGTGCCGGGCTCGGCGGTCTGGTTCGCGGTCCGGTTGGAGGCGTCCTTGAAGGTCATCCAGCCGTTGCCGGTCTGCGCGAGGGTGCGCATCATCCGGCCGTACAGGTCGCGGGCCGGCATGGTCTTGCGGGCCAGGCCCGCCGCCTCGGCCTTGCGGTAGGCGGCGTCGAACTCCTCGCCGTACAGGTCGACCAGCTCGGGCACGTCGGCCGGGGAGAACAGCGACCACTCGGCGTCCGCGTTGACCCGGCGCATGAACTCGTCCGGGATCCAGTGCGCCAGGTTGAGGTTGTGGGTGCGGCGGGCGTCCTCGCCGGTGTTGTCGCGCAGCTCCAGGAACTCCTCGATGTCCGCGTGCCAGGTCTCCAGGTAGACGGCGGCGGCGCCCTTGCGGCGGCCGCCCTGGTTCACGGCGGCGACGGAGGCGTCGAGGGTCTTCAGGAACGGCACGATGCCGTTGGAGTGGCCGTTGGTGCCGCGGATCAGCGAACCGCGGGCGCGGATGCGGGAGTAGGAGAGCCCGATGCCGCCCGCGTGCTTCGACAGGCGCGCCACCTGGTGGTAGCGGTCGTAGATGGAGTCCAGCTCGTCCTGCGGGGAGTCCAGCAGGTAGCAGGAGGACATCTGCGGGTGGCGGGTGCCGGAGTTGAAGAGGGTGGGGGAGGAGGGCAGGTAGTCCAGCCGGCTCATCAGCCCGTACAGAGCCGCCACTTCGTCCACGGCGCGGGTGCTGTCGTCCTCGGCGAGGCCGGAGGCGACGCGGAGCATGAAGTGCTGCGGGGTCTCGATCACCTTGCGGGTGATCGGGTGGCGCAGCAGGTAGCGGGAGTAGAGGGTGCGCAGACCGAAGTAGCCGAAGCGGTCGTCGGCGGCCGGGTCGATCGTCGCGTCGAGCCGGGCGGCGTGCCGGGTGACGAAGCCGGCGGTGCGGTCGGCGATCAGGCCCTCGCGGTGGCCGACGGCCACGGAGGCGGAGAAGGACACCGCGCCCTGGCCGGCGGCCTCTTCGGCGATGGTCCGGGTGAGCAGCCGGGCGGCGAGCCGGGAGTACGCGGGGTCCTCCGCGATCAGGCCCGCGGCGGCCTCGGTGGCCAGCTCGCGCAGTTCCGCCTCGTCCGAGCCGGCGTGCCGGCCGCGCAGCGCGGCGGCGGCGACCCGGCCCGGGTCGGTGTCCGGGAGGTCGGCGGTGAGGTCGGTCAGGGTGCGCAGCAGCGCGGTCCCGGGGCCGTCGTTCGCCGTCTCGGTCGGGGTGACTGAGGCCGGATCGGCGGGCGCGATGGTCACGGTGGGGCTCTCCCTCGGCTCGGCTCGGGGCAGCACGGGGGAGGCGGAAGGCGGCGCGCCGCAGGCACGGCGGCGCCGCGACCACCGGCCCACTCCGCGAGGCCCGGACGTCTGTGGCACCCGGAACGTACGGACCGGGCGCACTGTCGGCAGGTCTTCGGACTCACTTCGTACGGAAGCGCAGGAAGTACACCGTTGCGGGACAGTTCCGGATTTCCACCGGATTCCCCTGCGGCGACAGCGAGCACGAGCATACATGTGGGGGGCGCCGCTCGTGGCACCCCCCACATGTTGTGTCGTACGTCCCAAGTCCTGCAACGGTGTGCGTCGTACGACCCGACTGCGCGCCCCGGGTCAGTGTCCGGCGCCCACCTTCGGCAGCTCGGTCACGACGCCCTTGTCGCCCGCGTCGGCGGTGTAGTCGCCGGGCTCCGTCTCGTCGACGCCCTCGGGGGCCTTGACGGCCTTGAGGACGACGGTGAGGACGACGGTGACGAGGAGGTTGAGGACGAAGGCGGTGAGGCCGATGTAGCCGATCTCGCCGATGCCCGGGATCGCGGCGGCGGAGCCGCCGAAGTGCTTCTGGGTCGGGCTGGCGACTCCGTACGCCGCCACCGTGCCGTAGATCATGCCGGCGGCCCAGCCCGCCACCAGCGCCCAGCGGTGGAACCAGCGGGTGAACAGGCCGAGCACCAGCGCGGGCATCGTCTGGAGCATCCAGATCCCGCCGAGGAGCTGGAAGTTGATCGCGACGGACTTGTCCATGGTGAGGATGAAGACCAGCGCGCCGACCTTCACCAGGAGCGAGGCGATCTTGGAGACCTTGTGCTCCTGCTCGGGGGTGGCGTCCGGCTTGAGGAAGTCCTTGTAGACGTTGCGCGTGAACAGGTTCGCCGCGCCGATGGACATGATCGCGGCCGGGACCAGGGCGCCGATGCCGATGGCGGCGAAGGCCAGACCGGCGAACCAGTCGGGGAACATGTCCTCGAAGAGCTGGGGGATGGCCAGCTGGGGGTTGGTCACGCTGACGCCGGCGGCGATCGCCATGAAGCCGAGCAGGGCGAGGAAGCCGAGGAGCACCGAGTACAGCGGCAGGATCGTCGCGTTGCGGCGGATCACCTCGCGTCCGCGCGAGGAGAGGGTGGCCGTGATGGAGTGCGGATACATGAACAGCGCGAGCGCCGAGCCCAGCGCCAGGGTGGCATAGGCCCACTGGCTCTGCGGTGCGGTCACCAGCTGGCCGCGGGGCTTGCCGGTCGCGGGGTTGGGCTGGCCGAAGGCGGCCTCCGCCTTGTCGAAGATCTCGGCGAAGCCGCCGAGCTTGATGGGGATGTAGATGACCGCGACCACGATGACGACGTAGATGAGCACGTCCTTCACGAAGGCGATCAGTGCCGGGGCGCGGAGCCCGGACGAGTAGGTGTAGGCGGCCAGCACGCCGAAGGCGATCAGCAGGGGCAGGTCCTTGACGAACCAGTGGGTGTGCGCGTCGCCGCCGACGCCCATGACGTCCAGGACGGCCTGGATGCCCACCAGCTGCAGGGCGACGTACGGCATCGTGGCGAGGATGCCGGTGAGCGCGACGGCCAGCGAGAGGCCCTTGGAGCCGAAGCGCCCGCGCACGAAGTCGGAGGCGGTGACATAGCCCTTGCGGTGGGAGACCGACCACAGGCGGGGCAGGAAGACGAAGGCCACCGGGAAGGCGAGGATCGAGTACGGGATGGCGAAGAAGCCGGCCGCCCCGGCCGCGTAGATGGCCGCCGGAATGGCGACGAAGGTGTACGCGGTGTAGAGGTCGCCGCCGAGCAGGAACCAGGTGATCCAGGTGCCGAAGCTCCGCCCGCCCAGGCCCCACTCGTCGAGGTTGTTCGCGTTCTCCACGCGGCGCCACCGGGCCGCCAGGAAACCCATGACCGTTACGAGAGCGAAGAGCAATCCGAAAACCGCGAGCGCGACGCCGTTTATCCCTTGGGTCATCGCGGCGTTCCTTCGCTGTCGGTCCGCCGGTCACGGCGCAGCAGTACGAGGGCCAGGGCGGTGAGCCCGGCGGCGACCGGAATCCAGAGCATCTGGTACCAGTAGAAGAACGGGATGCCGAGCAGGGTCGGCGTGATGCGCGCGTACGAACTCACCCAGAGGATCCCGGCGAACGGGGCGGCCAGGCAGAAGATGGCCAAGAGACGTCTCACCGTGAACCTGGGTCCCGGATTTCCGTTTTCGGACGGAGCGGACATTTCCGCGGCTCCCATTCTCTCTGTGACGTGTGCAGGGGTGGACGAAATTTGGCAGGTTACCGGTGCGTAGCGCAAGCGCTCACACCGAATGATCACTTTGTCCGCTCGCGCTGCCTGCGACTTCGGTTCTTTGCGTATGCGGCGAGTTTTGTCAAGAGGGTTTTCCGAGAGGGTCGTTCGCATGCCGGGAAGGGGGTTGACTGGCTGAGAGCAGGCTCGTTAGCGTCCATCGGCGGCGAGAACTTCGCCGGTCAAAAAGTGAGTTCTGTATGGCGGAAAATCTTCGGTGCCGGCCCGGCTCCGAAGGCTCAGCTCAGTGGATGGAAACGCAGCGCGATCTCACAGAGGGGAACCTCGTTCATGGCTCTGCACATGCCCGCCGACCACCAGCCGCGATACTCCGACTTCAACCTCACGGGACTTTCTGACGAAACCATGCGAGAGGGCGGTGAAAGGGCTCTCTTCGGCGCTGACGACGACCTCAAGTTACAGTTGATCGAGGCGCTGGCGAACGCAGGAATCCGCGATATCGACCTGGGCTCCGGACTCACCGAGCCGGCCTTTCTGCGACGCGTTCTCGATTCGAAGTACCTCCTCGGCCGCATACCGGAGGACACCCAGTTCGTCTTCAACCTGACGCTCAAGACCTGGGAACCGCTCTCCGAGGCGCTCAAGGTCGTGCCGCGTGAATACCTCTCGCGCATCCAGGTCTCGCTCGGAATGGTCGAGTACAAGCAGGAGGAACGACTCCTCGAACGTGCTCACGAGAAGCTGACCAGCATCGGCGTCGGATCCTTCCGGTCCAGCATTCTCAATGCCTTCTCGCACGAGATCGACGAAGAGCGCTATGCGTTCATCAACGAGCAGATCGAGCGGGTGCGCCGGCTCGGCATCAATCTGGTGCGCGTCAACGACTCCATCGGCACGCTGCTGCCCCACGCCACCGGGATCCTCGCCGCCAACCTGGTCCGCGACAACCCGGACGTCACCTTCTACCTCCACGCCCACGACGACATCGGACTCGGCCTCGCCAACTCCCTCGCCTCCGTCTTCAACGGCTTCAGCATGGTCGAGGGCGGCGTCGCGGGCTTCGGCAACCGGGCCGGCCTCGCCAACGTCGAGGTGATGAGCCACATCTTCGCCGACCGCCGGATCACCGTCGGCGGCCGCACCCTCGACAGCAAGAAGCTCTCGGAGGTCGCGCACCTGGCGGAGCGGGTCTTCATGGCCCTGCCCAACGTCTACCGTCCGATCAGCGGCCTGCTCACCCAGACCGAGAACGCCGGCATCGTCAACGTGCCCGACTACCTCGGCGTGACCCGCGAGGTCGAGTACTTCCTCAACCCGATCGGCCTCTTCCCGGTGACCGTCGGCCAGATCCTCGGGAACGCCGGAATGCCCGAGGAGATCACCTCGGACGAGAAGTTCCTCGCGGCGGTCTGCGACCGGATCAAGAACTACATGGAGAAGGACCTCTACGAGCGCAAGCGCGCCCACTTCGAGGAACTCGTCCGCCAGGTCCACGAGTTCTACGCGGACTTCGTCCGGCTCGACGACGTCCAGACGACCGCCCTGGAGGTCCTCCAGGAGCAGGGCTCCGCCTCCGACGCGGCGACGGCCCGCGCCAAGGCCGTGGTCCGGTCCGAGGGCTGATGACCCAGTGGAACTGAGCGCGATCCTGAACGCGATCGTGCCGCTGTTCGCCATCGTGGCGATCGGCTACGGCGCGAGCGCGTTCAGGGTGTTCCAAGGAAACACGGCACAGGCGGTCAACGACTTCGTCTACTGGATCGCCCTGCCGGCCCTGCTCTTCCTCGCGGTGGCGAAGGCGGACCTGTCCGAAGGGGTGCCCTGGCAGTTCGTCGCGGTGGCCCTGGTGTCGATCGTGGTGTCCTATCTCGTCGCCATGGCAGGTGCCCGCGGGATCTTCCGGCGGGACACCAAGGTCGCCTTCACCCTCGGACTGATGGCGGGCTACGGGAACGTCGCGTACATGGGAGTGCCCCTGCTGCTCGCGGCCCTCGGGCCGCAGGCGGCACTCCCGGCCGCCATCGGCCAGCTGATCCACAACATGTTCAACATGGTCTGCTATCCGGCCGTCCACACCCTGCTCGACGCCAAGGCGCCGCGCAAGGACGGCCCGGGTGCCATGCTGAGCACCGACCGGCCCGCGATCGGGCGGGAGATCGCCAAGAAGGTCCTGCTCAACCCCGTCTTCCTGTCGGTGGTCGCGGGCCTCGCCTTCTCGCTCTCGGGCCTCGGCCTGGCCCGGCCGGTGCACGACACGATCGATCTGCTGGGCGGCGCGGCCGCGCCGGGCGCCCTCTTCGCGGTGGGCCTGACCCTGCGCAAGGCGGTGAGCGGGATGCGCGACGGGTCGGTCGGCGTGGCCGAGGTGGGCTTCGCGGTCGTCATCAAGACCGTGGGCATGCCCCTGCTGGCGCTGTTCCTGGTCACCGTGGTGTTCCCGATGCCCCCGCTGTGGGCCGCCGCGAGCGTCATCCTCGCCGCCATGCCCAACGCGGCGACCGCCTACGTGCTGGCCCAGCAGGCCCGCACGTACGTGCAGGAGTCCGCGGCCGCGGTCGTCGTCTCCACCGCCGTGGCCGTCGTCACGCTGGCGCTCTGGATCGGTGTCGTCGAACCATGAGGCACAAGGGTGAGTCGGTCAGGGAGGCCGCCCGGCCCCGCACGCCGGGGGCCCCCTCGCCGCTGCTGCTGCTCGGGCCGGCCTTCGTCGCGGCCGTGGCCTACGTCGACCCGGGGAACGTCGCCACGAACGTGACGTCGGGCGGGCGCTACGCCTACCTGCTCGTCTGGGTCGTGGTGGTGGCGAACGTCATCGCGATGCTCGTGCAGTACCTCGCGGCGAAGGTCACCATCGCCACCGGCGCCACCCTCGCGGAACTGTGCAGAACGCGCTTCCGCCGCCCCGTGGCCCTCGGCCTGTGGGCCCAGGCGGAACTGGTCGCCGTCGCCACCGATCTCGCGGAACTGATCGGTGGCGCGGTCGCCCTCGGCCTGCTCTTCGACATGCCGCTGATCCTGGGCGGCGCCGTCACCGGCCTCGTCTCGTGGGTCGTCCTGGTCCTCCAGCAACGCGGCGGCTACCAGCGCTTCCAGGCCGTGATCGCGGGGATGCTGCTCGTCGTCGTCGGCGGGTTCTGCTACAGCGCGATCGTGTCCGGACCCGACCTCGGCGCGCTCGCGGCCGGCGTCGTCCCACGCCTGGCCGGCACCGACACGGTGCTGCTCGCCGTCGGCATCCTGGGCGCCACCGTGATGCCGCACGCGATATACCTGCACGGTGCCCTGGTACGCGACCGCCACGGCGCCGCGCTCCAGGACCCCGCGCGGCGGCGCTCCCTGGTGAGCGCCACCCGGCTCGACATCGTCATCGCCATGGGGCTCGCCGGACTCGTCAACCTGTCGATGCTGGTGGCCGCGGCCGCCACGCTGACACCGGCGGACGCCGAGAGCCTGCAGGGCGCCTACGACGGCTTCGCCCGCGAACTGGGCACGCCCCTGGCGGTGATCTTCGCCCTGGCGCTGCTCGCCTCGGGGTTCGCCTCCACCGCCGTGGGCAACTACGCGGGCGCGGTCATCTTCGAGGGCTTCCTGGGCCGCCGTACCTCGGTCATGGTCCGCCGGGGAGTCACTCTGGTGCCCGCCTTCGCGGTGCTCGCCACCGGGGTCGAGCCCGGGTTCGCACTCGTACTCTCCCAAGTGGTCCTCAGCTTCGGCATTCCGTTCGCGCTGTGGCCGCTGGCCGGCTTCGCCCGTCGGGCCGACCTCATGGGGGAGTTGGTCAACCGCCGGATCACCACGGTGGCCGCGTACGGGGCCACCGTGGTGATCACGGTACTGAACCTGGCTCTCATCGCGCTGGTCGTCGTGGGATGAAGTCGTGGAGAGGAAGAGAGTCCTTGTCAACGCCGGAAAAGGAAGACACGACCGTCGCGCCCCCTTCGGAGCGCAGTCGGTGGCACTGGATCCTGCTGGTGGCCGTCGTGGTTCCGCTGATCCCGTTCCTGTACAACCACGATGAGCCGCGTCTGTTCGGCTTCCCCGCCTTCTACTGGATCCAGCTCGTCTTCGGCGTGCTGAGCATGGCGGCGACCACCGCCGTCTACCAGCTGACCAAGGGGAAGAGATGAGCGAGCACATCACCGAGATCGTCGTCTTCGTCTCGCTGTTCCTCCTGGTGAGCGTGATGGGTTTCGCCGCCTCCCGGTGGCGCAGGCCCAAGGAGCTGGCCTCGCTGGACGAGTGGGGCCTGGGCGGCCGTAGCTTCGGCGCCTGGATCACCTGGTTCCTGATCGGCGGCGACCTGTACACGGCGTACACCTTCGTCGCCATCCCCGCCCTGCTGTTCGGCGCCGGGGCCGTGGGCTTCTTCGCCCTGCCCTACACGGTCGTCGTCTACCCGCTGGTCTTCCTGGTGCTGCTGCGCCTGTGGTCGGTCTCCCACCGGCACGGCCTGGTCACGCCGGCCGACTTCGTCCGCGTCCGGCACGGCTCGCGGCTGCTCGCGCTGCTCGTCGCGGTCACCGGCATCGTCGCCACCATGCCGTACATCGCCCTGCAGCTGGTGGGCATCGAGGCGGTGCTGCGCTCGATGGGCATCGCCGGGCACTGGCCGATCACGGTCGCCTTCCTCGTGCTCGCCGCCTACACCTACCACTCCGGTCTGCGGGCCCCGGCGCTGATCGCGTTCGTCAAGGACATCCTGACGTACCTGGTCATCATCGTCGCGGTGATCTACATCCCGCCGAAGCTCGGCGGGTGGGGGAGCATCTTCGGTGCGGCGGAGGAGAAGTTCGGGGAATCGCCCAACCCCGCCGACGGTCTGCTGCTCTCCGGCGGCGGCCAGCTCCAGTACATGACCATCGCGTTGGGATCGGCGCTCGCGCTCTTCCTCTATCCGCACATGGTGACCGGCATCCTCGCCTCGCAGGGCCGCAAGGCGATCAAGAAGAACATGGCCGCGCTGCCGGTCTACAGCCTGCTGCTCGGACTGATCGCGCTGCTCGGCTACATGGCCATCGCGGCCGGGGTGACGCCGCTGACCGGTGAGAACGGCAAGCCCAACGCGAACACCGTCGTGCCCCAGCTGTTCGACGCCGTCTTCCCGGACTGGTTCGCGGGCGTGGCGTACGCCGCCATCGGCATCGGTGCCCTGGTGCCCGCGGCCATCATGTCCATCGCGGCCGGCAACCTCTTCACCCGCAACATCTACCGGGAGTACTTCAAGCCGCGGGCCACGGACGCCGACGAGGCGCGCGTCTCCAAGATCGTCTCGCTGCTCGTGAAGGTCGGCGCGGTCGTGGTGATCGTCTTCCTGGACCCGCAGTTCTCCGTCGACCTCCAGCTCATCGGCGGTGTGCTGATCCTGCAGACGCTGCCCGCCGTGGGCCTCGGCCTGTACACGCGCTGGTTCCACCGGCACGCGCTCACCGCCGGCCTGCTGGCCGGTCTCGTCGCCGGTCTGACGATGCTCTACAACATCTCCAACCCGGCCACCGGCAAGAAGCACTTCGCCGGCTCCGCCTTCCCGCTGGAGAAGCTGGGCCTGGAGACCTCGTACACCGTCTACGCGGGGCTGCTCGCGGTGGCCGTCAACATCGTCGTCGCGGTGGCCGCCACCTGGATCCTGCGCGCGGCGCGGGTCGCCGACGGGATCGACGGCACCCTGACCGCCGACTACTACGTCGACAGGGACGAGACGTCCGAGGCGGCCGAGGCCGGCGCCGCACCGTCCGGCGGCGCACCGGGCGGCACCGAGGCGGCGGCGCCGCCGACGGACGAGGGCACCGCTGTCGGCGCGAGGTGAACGCGAGGGGCGTGACCGACCGATGAGCACGGAGCGGCTGAAGCAACGCGCGGTGCGCCGCCTGCAGTGGATCCTCGTGTTCTACGCGGTGGTCGGCGCCCTCGGCATCGTCGCCGAACTGGCCGCGGGCCGCGCGCCCGCGCCGCTGGTGGTGGCGTGGACGCCGCTGGCCGTGCTCGGTGCGACGGTCCTCGCCGTACGCCGTCGGCGCACGCGGCGCTGACACGGGGGCCCGGACCTCGCCTTCCCGGCGGGGTGCCGGGCCCTCGTGCCGACCGGCCCGGGTCTCGCCTTCCCGGCGGGGTGCCGGGCCCTCGTGCCGATCGCGGCGGCGCCCCTTCCGGACGGCGGGGCACCGGCCGCGGCCGCAGTGACCTCAGCCGTTGGGCCGCTGGAGGCGGGCCACGAACTTGTAGCGGTCGCCGCGGTACACCGAGCGCACCCATTCCACCGGCTCGCCCTGGGCGTCGAGCGAGTGCCGGGAGAGCATCAGCATCGGCAGGCCCACGTCGGTGCCGAGCAGGCCGGCCTCGCGCGGGGTGGCGAGGGAGGTCTCGATGGTCTCCTCGGCCTCGGCGAGATGGACGTCGTACACCTCGGCGAGCGCGGTGTAGAGCGAGGTGTACTTCACCAGGGAACGCCGCAGCGCGGGGAAGCGCTTGGCGGACAGGTGGGTGGTCTCGATGGCCATCGGCTCGCCGCTGGCCAGGCGCAGCCGCTCGATGCGCAGCACCCGTCCGCCGGGGGAGATGTCGAGCAGCCCGGCGAGGGTGTCGTCGGCGGTGACGTAGCCGATGTCCAGCAGCTGCGAGGTGGGCTCCAGGCCCTGTGCCCGCATGTCCTCGGTGTACGAGGTGAGCTGGAGGGCCTGGGAGACCTTGGGCTTGGCCACGAAGGTGCCCTTGCCCTGGATCCGTTCGAGCCGGCCCTCGACGACCAGTTCCTGCAGGGCCTGGCGCACGGTGGTGCGCGAGGTGTCGAACTCCGCGGCGAGGGTGCGCTCGGGCGGGACGGGGGTGCCCGGGGGCAGGGTCTCCGTCATGTCGAGCAAGTGCCGCTTCAGTCGGTAGTACTTGGGCACGCGCGCGGTACGGGTGGCTGCGCCGCCCTCTGTCTCCGTGCTGCCCGCGTCCGTGGCCATGGCCTGCCTTCCCGACTCCTGTGCTGTTGCCGTCACCGGCTCCTCCGTCTGTCGCGGCTCACATGGTGGCACGGACCGGTCACGGGTCGTCGCCCTCCCTCAGGTGTCGGTCCGATAACGGACCCGACTGCCCTTCTTATACACCCTTGACACCCCTAAAGGTCTAGGCCAAGCTCCGGGTACTGGTCTAAACCACTAAAGACCAGGTCCCAGCCCCGCAGCACTACTCGACGTATGTCTTCGCGCGGTGGGCAGGGGGAGCAGGCATCCCTGAGGAGGGTGGCGTGAAGCGCAAGCTCATCGCGGCGATCGGCGTCGCGGGCATGATGGTTTCGATCGCGGCGTGCGGGGGCTCGGACAAGGGCGGCGACAAGGCCGGCGGCGGCGCCAAGGAGCTCACCGTCTGGCTGACGGTCGACGCCCAGAACAACTGGCCGGAGCTGGTCAAGGCCGCCGACGACGCGGTGGCCAAGAAGCACCCGGGCATCAAGATCAAGCACGAGTACTACGGCTGGCCGGACAAGAACACCAAGCTCGACGCGGTGCTCGCGACCGACAAGGCCCCGGACGTTGTCGAGATGGGCAACTCCGAGATGATCAGCTACATGGCCAAGGGCGCCTTCGCCGAGGTCGACCCGTCGAAGTTCGAGAACTCCGACAAGTGGCTGGACGCCCTGAAGGACTCCGTCACCTACAACGGCAAGACCTACGGCGTCCCCTACTACGCCGGCGGCCGCGTGGGCACCTGGCGCAAGGACATCGCCGCCGAGGCGGGCGTCAAGGCCGCCCCGAAGACCTGGGCCGAGCTGACCGCCGCGCTCGACGCCATCCAGAAGAAGAAGGGCGACAAGTTCAGCGCCTGGTACCAGCCGTCGCCCGACTGGTACGCCGCGATGTCCTTCGTCTTCGACGCCGGCGGCTCGATCGCCAAGCAGGACGGCGAGACCTGGAAGGCGAACCTCTCCTCGCCCGAGTCCCTCAAGGGCCTCACCGCGTACAAGACCATCCTCGACAAGTACATGCACGGCGACAAGACGAAGGACGAGTCCGACCGTCCGGTCGTCTTCGGCCAGGGCAACTCCGCCACCATGTTCGCCGCCGGCTGGGAGGGCGCCACCGCCGCGGACCCGAAGACCGACAAGGTCGGCGGGCTGAAGGACAAGCTCGAGAACTTCGTCATGCCCGGCCCGTCCGGCAAGAACCTCCCCGTCTTCCTCGGCGGCTCCGACCTGGCCGTCCCGGTCAAGTCCAAGGCCCAGGACGTCGCGGCCGAGTGGATCGCCGCCTTCACCGGCGCCGAGGGCCAGAAGGGCCTCGTCGCCAAGGGCAACCTGCCCAACAACAAGGCGGACCTCGCCCCGCTGAAGAACGACCCGGCCACCGCCGTCCCGGCGACCGCGGCCGAGTCCAGCTGGTTCGTCCCGACCGCCCCCGGCTGGGGCCAGGTCGAGAAGGCCCAGATCCTCAAGACGATGCTCATCGAGATCGCCAACGGCAAGAAGTCGGTCGAGCAGGCGGCCAAGGACGCCGACGCCGCGATCGACAAGGTCATCAACACCAAGTGACCTGACGCGCGGGGCCCCGTCACCTGACGGGGCCCCGCGGCCCGTACCACGAGAGGGACCGCTGAGGAGCACGGGATGAGTGCCGCAGACACAACCACCGCGAAGGTGCCGCCGGTGCGGCAATCGCCACCCCCCGGCTCCACGGCCGGTACGCCCGCGCCACGGGCCGGGAAGTCCACGGGCGGAGCCGGCGTCCCATGGCTGCTCCTCGCGCCATGCCTGCTCGTGCTCCTGCTGGTGCTCGGCTATCCGTTCGTACGCCTGGTCACCCTCTCCTTCCAGAAGTTCGGCCAGCCGCAGCTGTGGGGCTTCCAGGAGCCCGAGTCCGCCGGCCTGGAGAACTTCACCAAGATCCTCGGCGACGGCGAGTTCTGGGCCGTCGTCCTGCGGACCGTGATCTTCGCGGCCGGCGCCGTGATCGTCACCATGGTCCTCGGCATGGCCATCGCCCTGCTCCTCCAGCGCGTCTCGCCCTGGGTCAAGGTGCTGATCAGCATCGTCCTCGTGGCGAGCTGGGGCATGCCCATCATCGTCGCCACCGCCATCTTCAAGTGGATCTTCGACGCCGACTACGGCGTGCTCAACTGGCTGCTCAGCCGCCTCCCCGGGGTCGACATGATCGGCCACAACTGGTTCGCCAGCGGTCCCCAGGGCCTGGCCGTGATCATGCTCCTGGTGGTCTGGGGCGCCGTGCCCTTCGTGGTGATCACCCTGAGCGCCGGCCTCACCCAGGTGCCCAAGGAACTCGAAGAGGCCGCCCGCCTCGACGGCGCCGGCGCCTGGGGCGTCTTCCGCTACGTCACCCTGCCCATCCTCAAGCCGATCATCGTCATGCTGACGACGCTCTCGGTGATCTGGGACATGGGCGTCTTCCCGCAGGTCTACGTGATGCGCAACGGCCACCCCGAGGCCGAGTTCCAGCTGCTCACCACGTACTCCTTCGACAAGGCGTTCGTCGTCAACGACTACGGCACCGGCTCCGCGATCGCGCTCGTCACGGTCCTGCTGCTGCTCGGCGTCGTGGCGGTCTACATGCGCCAGATGCTCAAGATCGGAGATGTCGAGTGAGCGCCGTCACCTCTCGCCCGCGCAAGCCGGGCCGGTCGAAGCTCGGCTGGAACCTCCTCGGTCTGCTCGTCGTCCTCACGGCCGGCTTCCCGGTCTACTGGATGCTCAACACGGCCTTCAAGCCGGCCAAGGACGCGATCGACCCGAACCCGCACTTCTTCCCGTCGACCTTCACGCTCGAGAACTTCGAGCGCGCCCTGGACATCGCGGACTTCTGGGGCCCGGTCACCCGCAGCCTCGTCGTCTCGGCCGTCGTCGTCGTCATCGGCATCGCCGTCGGCCTGCTCGCCGCGCTCGCGATCTCCCGCTTCGCCTTCCGCGGCCGCAAGATCGTCATCGTCGGCATCCTCGCCGTCCAGATGGTCCCGCTCGTCGCCATGATCATCCCGGTCTTCCTGCTGCTCAACGACCTCGGGCAGTACGACAAGATCAGCGGTCTGATCATCACCTACCTGACCTTCATCCTGCCCTTCACGGTGTGGACGCTGCGCGGCTTCATCGTCAACATCCCCAAGGAGCTGGAGGAGGCCGCCCAGGTCGACGGCTGCACCCCCACCGGCGCCTTCATCCGCGTCGTCTTCCCGCTGCTCGCCCCGGGCATGGTCGCCACCTCGGTCTACGGCTTCATCCAGGCCTGGAACGAGTACCTGTACGCCCTGATGCTCATGAGCCAGCAGAACCAGACGGCCACCGTCTGGCTCTCCAACTTCATCACCAAGAACGGCACCGAGTACGCCCCGATGATGGCCGGCTCGACCATGATGGCCGTCCCCATCGTGATCCTCTTCCTCCTCGTCCAGCGCAAGATGGCCGCTGGTCTGACGGCCGGCGCCGTGAAGGGATGACGACCGCCCCATGACCACACTCACCACCGGCTCGGACACCCTCACCAGGGACGCGCTCACCGTCCTCCAGCCGGGCTTCGTCGGAACCACCGCCCCCGACTGGCTGCTCCGCCGGATCGGCGAGGGCCTGTCCTCGGTCGGCCTCTTCGGCCGGAACATCGTCGCCCCCGGGCAGCTGGCCGCCCTCACCGCACAGCTGCGCGCCGAACGCGACGACGTCCTCGTCGCCATCGACGAGGAGGGCGGCGACGTCACCCGCCTGGAGGTCAAGGAGGGCTCCTCCTTCCCCGGCAACTACGCCCTCGGCAGCGTCGACGACATCGAGCTCACCCGGGCCGTCGCCCGCGAGCTCGGCCGCCGGCTCGCCGCCTGCGGCGTCGACCTGAACTGGGCGCCGTCCGCCGACGTCAACTCCAACGCCGACAACCCGGTCATCGGGGTCCGCTCCTTCGGCGCCGACCCCGACCTGGTGGCCCGGCACACCGTGGCCTACGTCGACGGGCTCCAGGCCGTGGGCGTCGCCGCCTGCACCAAGCACTTCCCCGGACACGGCGACACCAACGTCGACTCGCACCACGCGCTGCCCCGGATCGATGTGGACCTCGCCACACTGCACGCCCGTGAGCTGGCACCTTTCCGCGCCGCGATCGCCGCGGGTTCCAAAGCCGTCATGAGCGCGCATATCCTGCTCTCCGCGCTCGACCCCGAACGTCCGGCCACCCTCAGCCCGCGGATCCTCACCGGTCTGCTGCGCCGGGAGCTGGGCTTCGAGGGGCTGATCGTCACCGACGGGATGGAGATGCAGGCCATCTCGTCGACGTACGGCATCGAGCGCGGATCCGTCCTCGCGATCGCCGCGGGCGCCGACGCCATCTGCGTCGGCGGCGGGCTGGCCGACGAGGACACCGTACTGCGACTGCGCGACGCGCTGGTGACCGCCGTACGGACCGGTGAACTGCCCGAGGAACGGCTGGCCGACGCCGCGGGGCGCGTACGCGCCCTGGCGGCCTGGACCCAGGCGCACCGGGCCAGGGGGGCTGCATCGGGGCCGGGCGCGGCGTCACAGGAGGGGACCGCGCCCGGCACCGAGGTCGGTCTCGTCGCGGCCCGCCGGGCCCTGGTGGCGACCCCGGGGGAGCGGCCGTACACACCGATGACCAGCGCTCCCTACGTCGCCTCCTTCACCCCCGTCGCCAACTTCGCGGTCGGCGACGAGACGCCCTGGGGCATCGCCGCCGAACTGGAACGGCTGCTCCCGGGCACCGCGACCGGCTCCTACGGGGCCGAGGCCACGGCGGAGCAGGTCCTGGCCGCGGCGGGGGAGCGGCGCGTGGTCGCGGTCGTCCGCGACGCCCACCGGCACCCGTGGATGTCCCGTGCCCTGGACGCCCTCCTCGCGGCCCGTCCGGACACCGTGGTGGTGGAGATGGGCCTGAACGAATCGGTGCCCCGCGGTGCCCTGCACCTCGCCACCCACGGCGCCGCCCGCGTCTGCGGCCAGGCCGCCGCGGAGGTCATCGCGGGCCGCTGAACCACCGCCGCCCGCCCGTGCCCGCATGGCGAAGGGGCCCGGCACCTGGACCAGGTGCCGGGCCCCTTCGCCATGCGGGCACGGGCCGACGCGGGCGGACGCGGGCCTCGCGTGCGAGAAGGCTAGATGCCCTGCCAGGACGGCTTGTTCGCGAAGGTGTGGCGGAAGTAGTCGGCGAGCTTCAGCTTGGAGGCGGCGGCCTCGTCGACGACCACGGTGGCGTGCGGGTGCAGCTGGAGCGCGGAGGCCGGCACGAGCGCGGCGACCGGGCCCTCGACGGTCTGCGCCACCGCCTCGGCCTTGCCCTCGCCGGTGGCGAGCAGGACCAGGTGACGGGCCTCCAGGATGGTGCCGATGCCCTGGGTGATGACGTGGTGGGGCACCTGCTCGATGTCGTCGTCGAAGAAGCGGGCGTTGTCCACGCGGGTCTGTTCGGTGAGCGTCTTGATCCGGGTGCGGGAGGCCAGCGAGGAGCAGGGCTCGTTGAAGCCGATGTGGCCGTCGGTGCCGATGCCCAGGATCTGGAGGTCCACGCCGCCGGCGTCGGCCAGTGCCTTGTCGTAGGCCTCGCAGGCCGCCTGGACGTCCTCGGCCGAGCCGTCGGGACCCATGAAGGCGTCCTGGGAGAGCCCGAGCGGCTCGACGACCTGGCGCAGCACCGTGGAGCGGTACGACTCGGGGTGCCCGGCGGGCAGGCCCACGTACTCGTCGAGCTGGGCGATGCGGGCCCGGGAGGCGTCCACGGAGCCGGCCCGGACCTGGGCGATCAGGGCGTCGTAGATGGGCAGCGGGGTCGATCCGGTGGCCACGCCGAGCAGCGCGTCCGGCTTGCGGCGCAGGAGGTCGGCGATGCCGTCCGCGATGAGCTCGCCGCCCGCCTTGGCGTCCTTGACGATGACAACTTCCACGCTGAGCCTGCCGATCTGGTGAGGGGCTGGAAAGGAGCCTGGTGGTATAGACCAATCGAGCTCAAATCTAGCAGAGCGCGGGCCGTCCGCCCATGCCCTTCCGGCCCGCGGGACGGCTCCTTCCCATCGTCGGCCGCACCCGCCCCACCAGCCACTCGAACCCCACCGCGACCCTTCTCCCGTCAGGCCAGCGAACCGCCCGTCGCGTCGATCCACTGCCCCGTCACCCAGCGCCCGTCAGGGGAGGCCAGGAAGGCCACCACGTCGGCTATGTCCTCGGGGGTGCCGACCTTGCCGAGGGTCGACATCGCCGCCGCGCCGGCCCACGCCTCCTCGTTCCCCCGCAGCCAGCCGGCGTTGACGTCCGTGTCCACGATGCCCGGCGCCACCGCGTTGACCGTGATCCCGCGCGAGCCCAGCACCTTCGACAGATAGCGCGTGAAGACGTCGAGCGCGCTCTTCGACATCGCGTACGCGATGAGGTCCGGCATCAGCGCGGCGTGCGTGAGCCCGGTCGACACGTTCACGATCCGGCCCCCGTCGCGCAGCCGCTGGGCGCCCAGCTGGGCCAGGAAGAACGGTGCCTTGGTGTTGACGGCGAAGATCCGCTCGTACTCCTCCTCGCCGATCGTGGCGAAGGGGGCCGTGGCGCCGATCCCCGCGTTGTTCACCAGGATGTCCAGGCCGTCCGCGTGGGCGTCAAAGGCCGCCCACAGGGCTTCCGCGTCCCCGGGAACCCCCAGCTCCTGCCCGAGGGCGAAGGCCTCGCCGCCCGCCGCCTCGATCGCGGCGACCGTCTCCTTGGCCGCCGCCTCGTTGGTCCCGTAGTGCACGGCGACCCGCGCGCCGTCACGCCCCAGCCGCTCGGCGATCCCCCGTCCGATGCCCCGGCTGCCGCCCGTGACCAGTGCCGTCTTCCCCTTGAGCGCGCTCATGCCGACGCCCCCCCTTGCTTCTGTAGCAGTCGTTACGAAAAGAATCGTACCCCATCTTCCGTAGCGGTCGCTATAGAATTTCCCCATGACCACCAAACAGCGCGGCCGCCCCCGCTCCTTCGACCGCCCGACGGCCCTGGAGCAGGCGACGATGGCCTTCTGGGAGCACGGGTACGAGACGACCTCCGTCTCCGACCTGACCCGGGTCATGGGCATCAGCGCACCGAGCCTGTACGCGGCCTTCGGCGACAAGAAGACACTGTTCGAGGAGGTCGTCGCCGCCTACGCGGAGTCGTACGGAGCCTTCGGCGGGCGCGCCTTCGCGGAGGAGCCCACCGCCCGCGCGGCCGTCGGCCGGATGCTCCGCGAGGCCGCGGTGGAGTACACCGACCCGGCCCACCCGCGCGGCTGCCTGATGATCTCCGCCGCCATCAACTGCTCGACGCCCGAGGTCGAGGAGGCCCTGCGGGCCCGGCGCAACGCCAACCTGGCCTTCTTCGAGGAGCACATCCGCCGGGACGTCGAGTCCGGCGAGCTCCCCGCCGGCACCGACCCCGTCGCCCTCGCCCGCTTCAGCGGCGCGGTCCTCCAGGGCATGTCCCAGCAGGCGCGCGACGGGGCGACGAAGGAGCAGCTGGCGGCCGTGGCGGAGATGGCGATGCGGGCCTGGCCCGAGGTGGGAGCACCGTCCGGAAGCTGACCGGCCCCGGAAGAACCCGCGGGCCGCGGCGCCCGACGGGACCCTCAACCCGTCCGGCACCGCAGCCCGGAGCTGCCCGGCCGGGGGTGTGCGGTCCCTCGGCCGTGATGAGAGGTCTCGGCGCAGTCAGGGCAGAGAGCGCCGGGTACCTCGTTCCACCCTCCTGTGCGGGGAGGATGGAGGTTCCATGGAATGCATTGTGGACTAGACCATTCTTGTCTGTCCATCCATGCGACAGCGGTCGTACCGGGCCCATCCTCCAACACGCAGCCCGTGAGATCCAGGTTCACCGCCTGTTAATTCCGCGGGTACGCTCGCACACGTGCCCTCCATGAACGACCTCGTACGCCAGCACACCGCCCTGAGCGAGTCCGACCTCGACTGGCTCCACATGCTGGTGTCGGAGTGGCAGCTGCTCTCCGACCTCTCCTTCGCCGACCTCGTCCTGTGGGTGCCCACCCTGGACGGCACCCGCTACGTCTCCGTCGCCCAGATGCGCCCGAACACCGGGCCCACCTCCTACCAGGACGACATGGTCGGCCACCTGGTCCCGCGCGGCCGCCGTCCGCTCCTCGACGCCGCCCTCGACGAGGGACGGATCGTCCGCGAGGGCGACCCCGAGTGGCGCGAGGAGGTCCCGGTCCGGGTCGAGTCCATCCCCGTACGCCGTGAGGGCCGCGTCCTCGGTGTGATCGCCCGCAACACCAACCTGCTCACCGTGCGGACCCCGTCCCGCCTGGAGCTCACCTATCTCCAGTCCGCCTCCGACCTGGCCCAGATGATCGCCGCCGGTTCCTTCCCCTTCCCCGGGGAGCAGGTGGACATGGACTCCTCACCCCGGGCCGGTGACGGACTCATCCGGCTCGACGCCGACGGCGTCGTCCAGTACGCCTCGCCCAACGCGCTCTCCGCCTACCACCGGCTCGGCCTGGCCGCCGACCTGGTCGGCCAGGACCTCGGCCAGATCACCGCCGAACTCGCCCCCTCGCGCGGCCCGGTGGACGAGGCCCTGGCCAAGATGGCCTCCGGCTACGCCCCGCGCGAGTTCGAGGTCGAGGGCAACGGTGGTGTGATCCAGCTGCGCGCGATCCCGCTCAAGCCCAAGGGCACCCGCATCGGTTCGCTCGTCCTGCTCCGGGACGTCACCGAACTGCGTCGCCGGGAGCGCGAGTTGATCACCAAGGACGCCACCATCCGGGAGATCCACCACCGGGTGAAGAACAACCTCCAGACGGTGGCGGCCCTGCTCCGGCTGCAGGCCCGCCGGATGGACTCCGACCGGGGCCGGGAGGCCCTCAACGAGGCCGTGCGGCGCGTGGGTTCGATCGCGATCGTCCACGAGACGCTCTCGCAGAACCTGGACGAGCGGGTCGAGTTCGACGAGATCGCCGACCGCGTGATCGCCATGGTGGCGGAGATCTCACCGGGCAAGGTGACCTGCCGGCGCAACGGCCGCTTCGGCATCCTCGACGCCGAGGTCGCCACCCCGCTCTCCATGGTCCTCACCGAGGTCCTGCAGAACGCGCTGGAACACGCCTTCGCGCCGGGCGAGCAGGGCACGGTCGAGGTCACCGCCGTCCGCGGCGAACCGCGCGCCGACGCCCGGCTGCTGATCACGGTGAAGGACGACGGGCGCGGACTGCCCGAGGGCTTCGACCCGCAGCGCGCCGGCAACCTGGGCCTGCAGATCGTGCGGACCCTGGTCGAGGGTGAGCTCGGCGGCAGCTTCGACATGCAGCCGGGCACGGAACGCGGCTGCCGGGTGGTGCTCGACATCCCCGTCAAGGCGCCCAAGTAGCGAGGCAACGGCCCTGCACGGCAAGGACGTTGCAGGCCCCCGGGCCGTTCACAGCAGCGAGCCCCGGACCGAGGTGAATCGGTCCGGGGCTCGAATGCTGTGGGTTACTGCGCGAGCTGCGGCTCGGGGGCGGTGATTGCGTACACGACGTACGCGCCGCTTGCCTCAGGCTGTGCAGGTGGCTCAGGCGCTGGCGTTGCGCGCCCGGTTGCGGGCGGCGCGGCGCTTCATCGCGCGGCGCTCATCCTCGCTGAGGCCACCCCAGACGCCGGAGTCCTGGCCGGACTCGAGCGCCCACTGCAGGCACTGCTCCATGACGGGGCAGCGGCGGCAGACGGCCTTGGCTTCCTCGATCTGCAGCAGCGCAGGACCGGTGTTGCCGATGGGGAAGAACAGCTCGGGGTCTTCCTCACGACAAACGGCGTTGTGACGCCAGTCCATGGCTGCTACCTCTCTCAGGTGTTACGTGCAAGTTGCTTGTGAATGTGAACGCTTTCACGAATCCCCCCGCAGGGGAAGGGCCGACTGCCAGGTGAACTGGCGTGGTCCTTGTCACTGGGGTGGGGTTCTGGCTCTCAGTGGAGGCCGGTCCTGCGGGCCGTCCCGATCGCCAAGAAGAGACTCCCAAACCCCAGCAGCGGATACAACCCCTTCTGGAAAGTTTTTTTTGATTCCTCGGTGTCGGCTCGGTCACAGCCGTACTTCTGGGGGGTGGATGGCAGCCTAAACGTTCGAGTGGAAGGACTTTCGGTCCTTCTGGTCACACAATCACACGCAGTGCACGGCGTACGCCTGTGAACGTCACGCTCGTTCGCAGTCCCAGGTGGTCTCCGTCCATCTGGAGGGGGAGCGGGACCTTCGAATGCAAGGTGAAGTCGGTCAGATCGTGCAGGGTCAGGGCGTGCTTGCCGTGCGGCCCGCGTTCGGGCGTAGAGGTGAGCAGCTGGGTGGCGTACCGGGCCACCGCGGGAGCCGAGAGCCGGCTCAGTCCGAGCACGTCCAGGGCCGTCTCGAAGGACGCGTCCGGCGACGCGTACACCGGACGATTCCCCAGGTAGGTCCAGGGAGAGGTGTTGCAGATTATGGAGAGGACCAGATCCTCCACAGGATCCTCACCCGGCCGCTCCAGGGTGATCGTGCCGCGCCGCCGGTTCGGCTCGCCCAGGAACTGGCGCACCACCTGGCGCAGGTAGAGCGCGTGCGTCGAACGCTTGCCCCGCTCCCGCTGCTGTTCGACCCGTCCGATCACACTCGCGTCGAACCCGAATCCGGCACAGAAGGTGAACCAGCGCTCCGGCACCGCTTCGTCCTCCGTGCCCGGCGTCCCGGACGCGAGCCCGAGGCTCACCGTCCGTGCCCGGCGCTCACGCAGCGCGTCGAGCAGCGCGCCCGTCGCCTCCACCGCGTCGTTCGGCAGACCGAGCGCCCGCGCGAACACATTGGTCGAGCCGCCCGGCACCACCGCGAGCCCCGGCAGCCGGTCGGGATCGGGCCCCGCGTGCAGCAGCCCGTTGACCACCTCGTTGACCGTGCCGTCGCCGCCGAGCGCCACCACCAGGTCGATGTCGTCCGCCTCGGCGGCGCGTCGCCCCAGGTCACGGGCGTGCCCCCGGTACTCGGTCGTCACCGCCTCCAGCTTCATCTCGCTGGCGAGCGCGTGGATCAGCACATCCCGGGTGCGGGCACTGGTGGTGGTGGCTGCCGGGTTGACCACGAGAAGCGCGCGCATGGTCGCCAGGGTACCTACCCGGCGGTACCGGGCGCAGTCCCGGCCCGGGGCCCGCGCCCGCGGCCCCCGGGACCCCCGTCCTTCCCCGGGGCCCGCGCCCGCTGCCCCCGGGACCCCCGTCCTTCCCCGGGGCCCGCGCCCGCTGCCCCCGGGACCCCCGTCCTTCCCCGGGCCCCGGCTACCCTGCCTGCATGAGCAGTACGGAGCAGACCCCCCGTCCCGGGCGCCTCACGGCCGCCGCCGCGGTGGCCGGCGCCGAGGGCCTCGCCCTCGTGGCCGGCGGCCTCTACATGCTGGTGGCCGTTCTCGCCGACCGGCCCGACGACCTCACCTCGGGGCTCATGGGCGGCGCCACCCTGATCGCCCTCGGACTGATCCCGCTCGCCGCCGCCCGCGGCCTGTGGCTGCGCCGCTCCTGGAGCCGCGGCCCCGCGGTGATCACCCAGATCCTCGCGCTGCCCGTGGCCTGGCAGCTGCTCCAGGCGGACAGCGTCATGATCCCGGCCGGCGTCGCCCTCGCGGTCCTCGCCGTGACCGGCCTCGTCCTGCTGGTCAGCCCGTCCACGACCGAGGCGCTCGGCATCAAGCGCCCCGGCCAGGACACCGCGTAACCCACCGCGCGACGCCACCGCGTCACCGCACGTCACACCCGCACGCCCGTACCGCCCCGCGGCACTCCGCGCGGCCCCGGGCTACTCCTCGACGAGGAGCTTCTCCCGGAGCTGTGCCAGCGTCCGCGCGAGCAGACGCGACACGTGCATCTGCGAGATGCCGACCTCCTGCGCGATCTGCGACTGGGTCATGTTCCCGAAGAAACGCAGCAGCAGGATCCGCTTCTCGCGCGGCGGCAGGTCCTCCAGGAGCGGCTTGAGCGACTCCCGGTACTCGACCCCCTCCAGCGCCTCGTCCTCCGCGCCCAGCGTGTCCGCGACCGCCGGCGACTCGTCGTCCGTGTCCGGCACGTCCAGGGAGAGCGTCGAGTAGGCGTTCGCCGACTCCAGGCCCTCCAGGACCTCCTCCTCCGAGATCCCGAGCCGCTCCGCCAGCTCGTGCACCGTCGGCGAGCGCCCGTGCTGCTGCGACAGCTCCGCCGTCGCCGTGGTCAGGGACAGCCGCAGCTCCTGGAGCCGCCGGGGCACCCGCACCGCCCAGCCCTTGTCACGGAAGTGGCGCTTGATCTCGCCCACCACGGTCGGGGTCGCGTACGTGGAGAACTCCACGCCGCGGTCCGGGTCGAACCGGTCCACCGACTTGATCAGGCCGATCGTCGCCACCTGCGTCAGGTCGTCCAGCGGCTCGCCCCGGTTGCGGAACCGCCGGGCCAGGTGCTCCACCAGCGGCAGGTGCATCCGCACCAGCCGGTCGCGCAGCGCCGCCTTCTCCGGCGACCCCTCCGGGAGGCCCCGCAGCTCGACGAAGAGGGCCCGCGCGCCGGTGCGGTCGTGCGGGTCGGGCACCGCGGGGTACTCGGCGGGCCCGTGGACCTCCTCGGCCTCGGAGGGCCCCTCGGCGCCGTGACCGGCCCCGGCCGTGTCGGCAGCGACCGCGGGGGCCTCCCGCCCGGCGTGGGCGGCCGCGCCCCCCGGGGCCGCGGGAACCGCTTCGTGCTGCTCGTGCTCGCTCATCTGGTCCGCCTGCTCCGCGTGATCCGTAGCGACCTCGACTCCGGTCCTGGCTCCGGACCGGCTTCCGGTCCCGGTTCCGGCATCGGCCGGGACCGCCCCGGTCTCCGGCTCCGGATGCGGCCGTGCCTGCTGCTCAGGGATGCCGGCCGTCGCGTCCCCGCTCCTCACGCCGGGCCTGGCCCCGCGCCGCGCTGTTTGTACAGGCTGATGGAGACCGTCCGGTCCTCCGCCACGGACGACTCCACCTTCCCGGCCAGCGCCGAGAGCACCGTCCACGCGAAGGTGTCCCGCTCGGGCGCCCGGCCGTCCGTGGTCGGCGCCGAGACCGTGACGTCGAGCGAGTCGTCGACCAGCCGGAACACGCAGCTCAGCACCGACCCCGGCACCGCCTGCTGGAGCAGGATCGCGCACGCCTCGTCGACGGCGATCCGCAGGTCCTCGATCTCGTCGAGGGTGAAGTCCAAACGTGCCGCGAGGCCGGCCGTGGCCGTACGCAGCACGGACAGGTAGGCACCCGCAGCGGGCAGCCGGACTTCCACGAAGTCCTGGGTCCCGGGCTCGCCTGCGATCTGGGACACCCTCACCTCCAAGGTGGCACAAGCTCTTTCGGGGTCCGGGAGGGAACGCCCTCCGGACCAGGCGGTACGCGGTCGGTTCGCGCAGTCCGCCGAGACGCTATCGCGATCCGTCCCGTCGTGTCGCCGGGCCAGGACGGACCGCCCCCCTGAGGACCTGCCCCGAAGGGCCCGTCCCGGCGGCCGCGGAGAACCCGCGGAGGGGTGACGTACCCAGCCGTCAGACGATCGAACCGTCCACGAAGCACCAGCGCCAGCGCTCGTTCGGCTCGAAGGTCCGCATCACCGGGTGTCCGGTGGCGGTGAAGTGCGCCGTCGCGTGCCGCCCCGCCGAGGAGTCGCAGCAGCCCACGTGCCCGCAGCTGAGACACAGCCGGAGCTGCACCGGGTGCGTCCCGTCGGCCAGGCACTCCTGACAGGTCTCGTGCAGCGGCACGGGCTCCGGGTGCGGCATTTCGGCAATGTGCGGACACTCGCTCATGATGGCCAGGTTACGTTGCGACAGGAGTGACGTACGGGCCGAAGACGGGGACGGGGCATGGACGCACTGCAACTGGTGGCGCTGGTCGCGGCGAGCGCCGCGGTGGCGGGCTCGGCCCGCAGGACCCCGGTGCCGGCACCCCTCCTCCTGGTGGCGGCCGGCCTCGTCGCCTCCTATGTGCCCGGGGTGCCCGACTACACCCTCGACCCGCACATCGTGCTGCCGCTGATCCTGCCCCCGCTGCTCTACACGGCCGCGGTCGACTCCTCGTACCTCGACCTGCGCGCCAACATCCGGCCCGTGGCGCTGCTCTCCGTCGGCTACGTGCTCTTCGCGACGGTCGCGGTGGGCTGGCTCGCGTACGTCCTCGTGCCCGATCTGCCGCTGACCGCCGCCCTCGTCCTCGGCGCGGTCGTCGCCCCGCCGGACGCGGTCGCCGCCACCGCCATCGCCCGCAAGCTCGGCCTGCCGAACCGGATCACCACGATCCTCCAGGGCGAGTCCCTGGTGAACGACGCCACCGCCATCACCGCCTACAAGGTCGCCCTGGCCGCCGCCGTGGGCGAGGGCATCAGCTGGTCGGGCGGCATCGGCGAGTTCGCGCTCGCCGCGATCGGCGGCATCGGCGTCGGCCTGCTCCTGATGCTGCCCATCCACTGGCTGCGGCTCCGGCTGCGCGAGGCGCTGCTCCAGAACACCCTCTCCCTCCTCATCCCCTTCATCGCCTACGCCGCCGCGGAAGAGGTCCACGCCTCCGGTGTGCTCGCCGTCGTCGTGGTCGGCCTCGCCCTCGGCCACAAGAACTGGCAGGTCGACTTCGCCACCCGGCTCCAGGAGGAGGCCGTGTGGAAGATGGTCGCCTTCGTCCTGGAGTCCGCCGTCTTCGCCCTGATCGGCCTCCAGCTGCCGTACGTCGTCCAGGGACTCGGCCGGTACGGGGTGGGGGAGGCCGCCTGGTACGCGGCCGGGGTCTTCGTGGCCGTGGTGGTCGTCCGTTTCGTCTGGGTCTACCCGGCCACCTTCCTGCCCCGGACGTCCGCTCGGATCAGGGAGCGCGAGCCCGGTGTGGACTGGAGGGCCCCGCTGGTCGTGGGCTGGGCCGGCATGCGCGGGGTCGTCTCGCTCGCCATCGCCTTCTCCATCCCCGTCGTCACCGACGACGTGCCGTTCCCGGCCCGCAACCTGGTCCTCTTCCTCACCTTCACCACCGTGATCGGCACCCTCGTCGTCCAGGGCCTCACCCTGCCCCCGCTCATCAGGGCCCTGAAGCTGCCCGGACGCGACCGCTACCAGGAGACCCTCGCCGAGGCGCAGGCCCAGAGCGAGGCGTCCAGGGCCGCCGAGGAGCGGCTCGACGCGCTCCTCGCCGACGAGCGCAACGCCCTGCCGCAGCCCCTCGCCGACCGGCTCCGCACGGTCCTGGAGCGGCGCCGCAACGCCGTCTGGGAACGGCTCGGCGCCGTCAACGAGCTCACCGGGGAGACCGCCGACGACACCTACCGGCGGCTCGCGCGGGAGATGATCGACGCCGAGCGCGAGGTCTTCGTGCGCCTGCGCGACGCCCGCCGCATCGACGACGAGATGATGCGCACCCTGCTGCGCCGCCTCGACCTGGAGGAGGCGGCGGCCTACCGCGAGGAGACCGGCTAGCTGTACTGACCTGTGAGGCTGGGGACGCGGCCGGCGGGTGTCTCGCCGATCTCGCCGGGCTCGCGCCGCCCGGCCCTGATCCGGCCTGATCGACACGACACCCCCTAACCGCTCCCGCGTGGCCGCCCGGCGCCGGAGTCCGGGCCGGGCTCCGGCGCCCCGGTGACGACGGCGGCGATGCGGGTGCCGGGGGCGAAGGCGCCCTCCTCGGCGAGGGCGGTCAGTCCGTAGAGCATTTTGGCGACATACAGTCGCTCGATGGCGAGTTCATGCCGCGTGCCGAAATCCTGTGCGAAGGCGTCGAGTTCCGGGGTCGTACGGGCGTAGCCGCCGAAGTGGAAGCGCTCGTCGAGCCGCCAGTCGCCGCGCGGACCGCCGAACGCCGCCTCCTGCAGGGCCTGGACCTCGCGGCCCAGGAAGCCTCCCCTGAGGACCGGCACGCCCAGGGTCCGCCCCTCGAAGGCGGCGGCCAGACCGGCGAGGGTCCCGCCGGTGCCGCAGGCGACGGCGACGACGTCCGGCGGGTCCTCGGCGCCGTTCAGCTCGCGGCCGAGCTCCACGCAGCCGCGGACGGCGAGCACGTTGCTGCCGCCCTCGGGGACCACGTACACGTCGTCGGGGGCGCCGGCCAGCGCCAGGAGCCGGGCCAGGGCCTCGGGCCGGTGCTTCGCGCGGTACGTGGCGCGGTCGGCGAACACGAGCCGCATGCCGTCCGCCGCGCAGCGCGCCAGGGACGGGTTGAGCGGCCGGCCGGCCAGCTCGTCGCCGCGCACGACGCCGATCGTGGCGAAGCCGAGCAGCCGGCCGGCGGCGGCCGTCGCCCGCAGGTGGTTGGAGTAGGCGCCCCCGAAGGTGAGCACCGGCCGTCCGCCGGCCTCCCGCAGGTTGAGGGCGAGCTTGCGCCACTTGTTGCCGGGCAGGTCGGGGTGGATCAGGTCGTCCCGCTTGAGCAGCAGCGTCAGGCCGCGCCGGGTGAAGCGCTCGTCCACGGCCGGCTCCAGGGGGGAAGGGAGCCGGGGCCGCAGGCGGGCGGGATCGAACGCGTTCACCCGGACATTCTCGCCGCCCTCGCGGGCGTCAGCGCAGCCGGTCGGCGATCCGTCCGCGCATCGAGGCCATGGTGAAGCCGCGCGGGTCCACCTTGCCCGGCTGCCACTCCAGGTGGCCGATGACCGAGCGGTGGGTCCAGCCGTGCACCCGGCACACCGCCGCCGCGGCCTTGGCGATGGCGTCCAGCTGCACCTTCGGCCACGGGTCCTCGCCGTCGCCGAGGTTCTCGCACTCGAATCCGTAGAAGTGGCGGTTGCCGTCCGTGGTGGCCTCGTCGTCGCGCGGCAGGCGCTTCTCGGCGATGACCGCCCGCAGCACCTCGTCGTCGCCGAGACCGGCGTGGTTGGCTCTGCCGTAGCCGACCAGGTGGACGGTGCCGTCCTTGGCGATCACGCCGTGGCACAGCGGCCCCGGCAGGCCGCTGTGGCCGTCCCGGCAGATGCGCACGGTGTTGCTGGTGCCCCGGGTGACGGTGTGGTGGATCATCACGCCGTGCACCGGGCCCCAGGGCCCTTTGTGGTTGCGGTTGTGAGTACGCCAGTCGCCGACCTCGACGACCGTCAGGCCCTCGTCGCGCAGCGCGTCGAGGAAGCGGCTCGCGGACATGGGTGAGGCCATGACCGGCTCCTTTCAGGCAGGGGATAGCGGTTCCTCCGGAGTACCGGAGCGATCGACTCCGCTGCCATCCGTTCGGACCGTGTGCGAGCCGATCCGGACAGGGCCCGCGGGACGGGAGCGAGGCGCCGTGCCGGGCGCCCGCGACATCGTGCGCCGATGCCCCGGTCGAGTCCCGCCCACTCCCACTCTTTTGTGTAATGGCGCGGACACGCTCCGTGCTGAAAGGCTTTCCCTCGCAGTTCTGTCGTATCGAGAGGGAGTTCCATGTCCGTTGGTTCGGTTGGTGACGAGGTCCGCGCGGGCCGGGCGGTCCCGCAGCAGAGTCTCGGGACCGCCGCCGCGCGGAACCTCGCGACCACCACCAAGTCGGTCCCGCAGATGCAGGAGATCAGCTCCCGCTGGCTGCTGCGGACGCTGCCCTGGGTGCAGGTCAAGGGAGGCACGTACCGGGTCAACCGCAGGCTCAGCCACGCCGTCGGCGACGGGCGCGTCACCTTCGTGCAGACCGGTGAGCGCGTCGCCGTCATCCCGGCCGAGCTCGGTGAACTCCCCGCCCTGCGCGGTTACGACGACGACGACGCCCTCGCGGAGCTGGCGTCCCGCTGCCGGCAGCGGGAGTACGCGGCGGGCGAGGTCATCGCCCTCCGCGGCGAGAACACCGACCGGGTCCACCTGCTGGCCCACGGCAGGGTCGAACAGGTCGGCGAGGGGCCCTACGGGGACGAGGCCGTCCTCGGCGTCCTCGCCGACGGCGCCTACTTCGGCGACGCCTCGCTGGTCAGCGAGGACGCCACCTGGGAGTGGACCGCCCGCGCCGCCACCGCCTGTACGGTCCTGGAGCTCACCCGGGCCGACGTGCTCAACCTCGCCGAGCGGGCCGGCTCGCTCGCCGGTCATCTCGCGGAGTACGCCGCGCTGCCCCGCCGGCGCACCAACAAGTACGGCGAGGCGGCCATCGACCTGTCCGCGGGCCACGTCGGCGAGGCCGTGCTGCCGCACACCTTCGTGGACTACGAGGCCTCCCCGCGCGAGTACGAGCTGAGCGTCGCCCAGACCGTGCTCAAGGTCCACACCCGCGTGGCCGACCTCTACAACCAGCCGATGAACCAGACCGAGCAGCAGCTGCGGCTCACGGTCGAGGCGCTGCGCGAGCGCCAGGAGCACGAGCTCGTCAACAACCGCGAGTTCGGTCTCCTCTCCAACTGCGACTACGGGCAGCGCCTCCAGCCGCACGACGGCGTGCCCGGTCCGGACGACCTGGACGAGCTGCTCTCCCGCCGGCGCGGCTCCCGGATGTTCCTGGCCCACCCGCGCGCCATCGCCGCCTTCGGCCGCGAGCTCAACAGGCGGGGCCTGGCCGCCGACACGATCGACGTCGACGGCACCCGCATCACGACCTGGCGCGGGGTGCCGATCTACCCCTGCGACAAGATCCCGGTCTCGGACGCGGGCACCACGTCCATCATCTGCATGCGTACGGGCGAGTCCGAGCAGGGCGTGATCGGCCTGCACCAGCCCGGCCTGCCCGACGAGATCGAGCCCAGCCTGTCGTGCCGCTTCATGGGCATCGACGAGCAGGCGATCATCTCCTACCTCGTCACGGCCTACTACTCGGCGGCCGTCCTGGTGCCCGACGCGCTGGGCGTCCTGGAGAACGTGGAGGTCAGCCGCTGGCGGTGAGCCGGCCTCCGGCCCGGCGGGGGCGGCCGACCGCCCCCGCCGGCCACTCCCGACGCTCCCGGCTCCCGCCGCGGGGGCCGCCGTACCGGCCGCGAGGAAAGCGACTGTTGAACATGACCACCACGACCAGCGCGGACACCGCGAGCGGAGCGCAGGGCGCCGTGCTCCTCCTGGACCGGGCGCGCAGCGTCGTCGATCCCCAGCTGCGGACGACCGTCGAGTCGCTGCCGGGATCCATACGGCGCATCGCGAAGTACCACTTCGGCTGGGAGCACGCGGACGGCAGCCCCGCCGCGGGACAGGCCGGCAAGGCGATCCGGCCGGCCCTGGTGCTCGCCGCCGCCCGCGCGCTCGGCGCCGACCCCGCCCCGGCCGTGAAGGCCGCGGCCGCGGTGGAGCTGGCCCACAACTTCACCCTGCTCCACGACGACATCGTCGACGAGGACCCGACCCGGCGGCACCGCCCCACCGCCTGGGCCGTGTTCGGCATCCCCGACGCCCTGCTCGCCGGCGACGCCATGAACGCGCTCGCGCTGCGGCTGCTCGCCGAGGACCCGCACCCGGCGTCCACCGAGGCGTCGGCCCGGCTGGCCGCCTGTGTCATCGAGCTCTGCGCGGGCCAGCAGGCGGACTGCGCCTTCGAGCAACGTGGCCCGCACGAGGTCTCCCTGGACGAGGTGGTGGCGATGGCCACCGCCAAGACCGGCGCCTTGCTGGGCTGTGCCTGTGCGCTCGGCGCGCTGTACGCGGGAGCGGACGAGGAGGCGGTCGCGGCACTGGACGCCTTCGGCCGGGAGGCCGGCCTCGCCTTCCAGCTGATCGACGACCTGATCGGCATCTGGGGCGACCCGGGGCGGACCGGCAAGCCCGCCGGCGCCGACCTCGTCGCCCACAAGAAGTCGCTGCCGGTGGTGGCGGCGCTCGTCTCCGGGACCCCGGCGGGGGAGGAGCTGGCCGCGCTCTACGCCCGCCCGGCCCTGGACGCCGAAGCGGTGCGGGCGGCGGCGGACGCGGTGGAGCGGGCGGGCGGCCGGGACTGGGCGCAGAACCAGGCGGCGGAGCGGATGGCGCGGGCCGTGGAGCAACTCTCGCGGGCGGTGCCCGATCTGTCGGCGGCCGAGGACTTGCTGGCGCTCGCGGAGTTCGTGACGCGTCGGAGCCGCTGAGGCACCGGTCCCGCATCCGCGCGAACCGGTGTGCGAGAAGGCTTGCGCAAACCACTATGGGTGGAGCACTATGCATGTCGTGGTCAAGGCGACCGCGCCACCTACCGAAAGAGATCCGGTTTGCGCAAGCTCACCTACTTCATCGCCTGCTCGATCGACGGCTTCATCGGCGACCCGAAGGGCGATGGCTCCTCCACGTACGCGTACGTGACCGGGGAGTTCCTGGAGTACCTGAAGGCGGAATACCCCGAGACGATCGCCGCCCACGCGTGGCCGGTCCTCGGCATCGAGGCCGGCACCCCCAACCGTCACTACGACACGGTGCTCCAGGGCCTGAACTCGTACCGCGTCGGCCTGGACGTCGGCATCACCAGCCCGTACGCCCACCTGCGGGAACTCGTCGCGACCCGGTCGCTGGCCGAGTCACCCGACCCCCACGTCGAGCTGATCGCCGACGACCTCGTCGGCCGCATCCGCGAGCTCAAGGCCGAGGACGGTCCGCTCGACATCTGGCTCTGCGGCGGCTCCACCATCGCGGGCGAGCTCATCGACGAGATCGATGAACTGGTCATCAAGACCTACCCGCAGGTCTTCGGCGCCGGCATGCCGATGTTCGGCACCGACTTCGCCCCGCGCGACTTCGCCCTGGGCGACGTCCGGAGCTTCGACAACGGCGTGCTGGTCCGCACGTACACCAGGAAGCGGTGACGGCGCCCGCGCCCTACCCTGGAGGCATGAGCGGCGACCTTCCGCACACGACGAGGGACCCGCAGGCGCGGCACGATTGCCCGGCCTGCGGACAGCCCCTCCAGGTGCTCGCCAAGCGGCACAAGGTCCTCGGTGCCTGGGTCCCGGAGTGGGAGGTGCAGCCCTGCACCAATCCGGAGTGCCCGCGGTACGAGGCCCCCGAAGGGGTCCTGGAAGCCGGTGCCGGACCGCGCACCGGCCCGGGCGGCGGAGCCGAGGATCCGGCCGGCGGTGCGGATGCCACTAGCACGTACGTGACCGGCAAGAACGGCGAGACCGGGAGAAGTCCGGCCCCCGGGTGACCGGCCGCGCGCCGGAGCCGGTCATACCGCTACAGTCCGCGCATGTCATCGGAGTCGACAGAAGTCTGGACCGGTTGGTACCGGGACCGCCGTGGTGCGGAAGCGATCGTCATCACGGCCGCCGGGAGCCACGTGGCCACCCGGATCAGGGGAATCGAGTACACGGGCGCGACCTTCGACGCCCTGCGTGCCGCGGACGAGGGCGGGCAGGCCCTCACCGGGTGCGTGCTGGAGTGGGACCTGCCGCTCCCCGTCGTCGCGGACGGCGTCACCCAGCAGGCCACGCTCAGCTGCCTGCTCACCCTCGGCGAGCGGGCCGACCTCAGCCTCACCCTCCACTACGGGGGAGCCGTCTTCGCCTCCGGAATCGCCGGCGGCGACTTCGAGGAGGCGCTCGGCCGGGTCCGCCGCCAGCTGCCGCCGGGCACCGAGTTCGGCCGGAGGCTGCCGCAGGCCGCCTGACCGCGCGGCCGGCCGCCGCACAGTCGCCGGCAGTCCCCCGGACGGCCCGGCCGGCGCCCGCGGGGGCGAGGAACGGCGGCGCCGTCCCTCGCCCCCGGGCCGCTCAGCCCGCCTTGAACGCGGAGGCGAGCCCGTAGCGCCAGAGCTGGTCGACCCGGGCCCGCTCCTGCGCGTTCGGGTAGGCGTTCGTGCAGGACGTGCCGGGCCCGCCACCGGACATCAGCTCGCTGCACGGGCCGCTGTAGTGGTCGGGGAGCCCGAGCACGTGCCCGGTCTCGTGGGCGGTGACGCGCGTGGAGTTGTACTGCTGGTTCTGCCGGTAGTCGAGGAAGATGTAGCCGTTGCCGTGCCCGTCGGTGCTCGCGTACGAGCCGCGGGAGTCGTTGCCCTCGTAGTACCGGAAGTCGGCGTTGGATCCCTCCACCAGGCGGACGTTGACGACGGAGCTGTTCCATATCTGCGCCGAACGCGCGATCTGGGTGCGGAAGGTGGGTGCGTTGGCGGCGCTGTAGACGACGGTGACGGCGGTGGCACCAGGCGTGGCGGCCCGCTTCTTCGCGACCGACGTGACGACGGCTTCGAAGAACGCCTGGTTGGCCTTGGCCTCCTCGGCGGAACCGGCGTAAGCCACCGCGGGCGCGGCGGCGGAAGCCGCGCCGGGGAGCGCGGCGGCGGGGGCGGCTCCGAGGGAGAGGGTGAGGCCGGCGCCGAGGGCGGCGGTCAACAGGGACGTGAGGAACTTCGGGTGTCTCATGGGGGGCTCCTCCTGTGGGGTTGAGGAGAGTGTCGAGGGAGCCGGGGCGGGTGGGGAATGATGCCATCCGCCGATAACCCCGCGCTATCACGCGGCAGTTGGCGGCGGCAGGAGGCGCGTGACGGTCTGGTGCGGTGGGCGGCCCTCGCCCTAACCTCGGGGCCATGGAGCTGGAGGTGAGGCACCTGCGGGCGCTCTGCGCCATCGCGGAGACCGGCAGTCTGCACAAGGCCGCCCGCCAACTCGGTGTCAGCCAGCCCTCCTTGACCACCCAGCTGCGCCGCATCGAGAACGCCCTCGGCGCCGAGCTCTTCTCCCGCGGCCGCAACGGCTGTCACCCCACCCCGATCGGCCGCGCCGTCCTCAGCCGCGCCCGCCCCCTCGTCGACGGCATGACCGCCCTGATCACCGAGACCCGGGCCGCCGCCGCCCGCACGGGCGGCCCCGCGCTGCGCGTCGGCTCCACCGCCAGCCGCGCCCTGCCGGGCTGGCTGCGCCGGCTCCGCCAGGGCCTGCCCGGCACCGACATCGCGCTGCGCGTGGACGTCTCCGCCAGCGCCCTGCTGCGCACGGTCGCCGCCGGACAACTCGACCTGGCCTTCGTCCACGAGGTCGAGGGCTGCCCGCTGCGGGTCCCGGACGGACTGCGGGGCCGCGTCCTGGTCGAGCGGGAACCGCAGTTCGTCTCCATGACGCGGGACCATCCGGCGGCCGCGCGCGAGGTCGTCGAGCTCGCCGACCTGGCCCACGACCGGTGGGCCGTCGACCCGGCCGTGGACGGCGAATGGGACGGGCTGCGCCGGGTCCTGGGCGCGGCCGGCCTCGACCCGCCGGTGCTGCACGCCGACTACCACACCGCCGCCTCGCTCATCGCCCTCGGCGAGGCCGTCGCCCCCTGCCAGCCGACCTCGGGCCCGCGCGAGGACATGGCCGTCCGACCCCTGTGCGGCGACCCGCTGGCCGTCCGGCTGCTGCTGTACGGCGCGCCGGGCGTGCCGCTCGACCGGCCGTACGCGGAACTGGCCGCCGCCTACCGGGAGGCGGCCCTGGGCGCCGCCCCGTACCGCCGGTGGCTGCGTGCGGGCGGAACGGCGGGACCGTGCATGATGACGGTATGAACAGTGGAGGGAAGTGGGACGCCGTCCTCGCGCTCGCCCAGGGCCATCACGCCCGTCGGGTGAGGCCGTTGGGGGAGCGCGAGATCGCGGGCCACCGCGTCAAGCCGTACGGCATCGAGGCCCCCGGCCGGACGGTCGGCGAGGCGGAGGCGGCCCCCGCGCTCGCGCTCGCCGCCGACCACCTGGCCGCCGGCCGCCACCGCGGCTCGCTCGGCCTCGCGGTGCTGCTCGTGCACGCGGGCGGCGACGGCGACTACGTCCTCGTCCACACCTGGACCGAGGGCCACATGTCCGACCTCGCCGTCTGGACCGGCCCGGCCGGCCGGCCCGACGCCCTGCGCCCCGGCCGGGCCGGACTCGCCCCCTGCGTCTGGGAGGCCGCGGTCCTCGCCCACGAGCGGGAGTCCTTCGTCCGCCACGTCCTCGACGGCAACGGCCCGGCCGCCGACCGCCTGGCGGCGTGGGCCGCCGACACCCTGGAGGGGGAGGTCCGATGACGACCACCGCGGTCCGCCTGACCGGCGGAGCCGTCCGATGACGGGCGCCGTCGTCCGGCCCGCCCGCCCCGGGGATCTGGACCGGGTGGCCGAACTCGCCGCGGAGCACGCCGCCTACGAGAAGGCCGCGCCTCCGCCGCCGGACCTCGCCGCCCGCCTGCACCGTCTCCTCTTCGAGCCCGCGGCCCCCCGCCTGCGCTGTCTGGTCGCCGAACTCCCCGACGGCACCCTCGCCGGCTACGCCACCTGCGCCCCGGAGCTCTCCACCTGGGACGCCGCCGAGTACCTCCACATGGACTGCCTCTACCTCACGGAGCCGGCCCGCGGCCACGGCCTCGGTCCCCTCCTGATGGCCGCCGTCCGCGAGGAGGCCCGCGCCCTGGGCCTCCCCTTCGTCCAGTGGCAGACCCCGACCTGGAACGAGGGCGCGATCCGCTTCTACGACCGCCTGGGGGCCACCGCGAAGGAGAAACGGCGCTACACGTGGCCGGTGGACTGACGGGCGGCCCGGTGATCCCATGCACCGGCACGCAGGGATGCCGGACACGACTCGAATGATCATTCTGCAGCCCGTCCTGGAGATCCTCGCCACCGACGGTTTCGACCTCTGGCCGGTGGCCGACCCCGGCGGATACGACCTGCTGCCACTGAGCGGTGCGCTGAGCCCCGACCAGGTCGGCACCGCCGTCATGCGCCTGGCCGACTGCAACGACGCCGAGCCGGGACGACGGGAGCGAGCGCAGGGCCCCGTGGATCCCCTGGGGCACTTCCTCCACGGGCTGCTCACGTCCGGCACCCTCTGGGCCCCTGGCGGCCTGCGGGCGACCGACACGGCGACGGGCGTCGTCCTGTCGCCCGGCTGCTGCAACGGTCTGGACGAACGGCACGACTGGCGGGAAGTCATCGACGGCGAGGGGTGGGCGGACTTCGGTCACAGCCCTTCCCCGCTCGCCGAACGCATCGGTGACGTGGTCCGGCTGACCGTGGACACCGAGCAGCCGAACAGCCCGACCATCGAGGTGCCCCTGGCCGACCTGCCGAGCCTCCTCGCCGACGCGGAGCGCGACCTGGCGGCCTTCCTCCGGCTGGCCACCACCTGGTCAGCCGTCCACATCCCCGACTTCGCCGCCCCCGTCTGCGCAGCCCTCGGCCGCGCGCTCGCCATGCCGGCACCGGTTGTAGCGCCGAACCAGTAGCCGATGGGAACACGGGCAGCCCGGTCGGCCGGGGGAGGGCACGCCCTGATGCGCGGTCGAGGGCGCGCCGGTGCCCCGTGCGGAAGGGGCCCCACCGCCACGCGGTCGGGCCCCTTCACGGCGGAGCAGAAGGAAGGTCAGGCCTTCTTCGTCTCCCAGAAGATGCGGTCGATCTCGGCGATGAGCTCCAGCGCCTTCTCGCCCGTCTTCGGGTCCGTCGAGGCCTTCGCCGTCGACAGGGCCTTCAGGGTGTCGTTGATGAGCGTGTGCAGCTCGGGGTACTTCTCGAAGTGCGGGGGCTTGAAGTAGTCGCTCCACAGCACCGAGACGTGGTGCTTGGCGAGCTCCGCGCGCTGCTCCTTGATGACCGTGGCGCGGGCCCGGAAGTGCGGGTCCTCGTTCGCCTGGTACTTCTCCTGGACGGCCTTGACCGACTCGGCCTCGATGCGGGCCTGGGCCGGGTCGTAAACGCCGCAGGGGAGGTCGCAGTGGGCGCTGACCTTCACCTTGGGGGCAAACAGGCGGGAGAGCATGCTGCTGTCCTTCCTCGTGATCGTCTTCTCAGGTGGGACATTACTCCGTGAGAAGCGCGATTTCGCGAGCGCCCCCTGGGGCTTAGGACAAAAGTCCAGGGTCGGCATGGGACTCGTGGACGATCGGACCGGGAGGTGCCGAATGGTGGAGTCGGGGCGAGAGCCGGGGCAGGAGACCGGGGCCCCGTTCGGGATCGCCGAGGTCACGGGGGTGTCGATGGTGCCCACGCTGCTGCACGGCGATCGGCTTTTCGTGCACTACGGGGCGCGGTTGCGGCCGGGGGACGTGGCCGTGCTGCGGCATCCGTTGCAGCAGGATCTGCTCATCGTGAAGCGGCTGGCCGAACGGAGGGACGGCGGCTGGTGGGTGCTGGGGGACAACCCGGACACGGAGGGCGACAGCCGGGTGTTCGGGGTCGTACCGCCGTCGCTCGTGCTCGGCCGGGTGCGGGCGCGCTACCGGCCCGTCACCCCCGGGCGTCAGCGGTCGGCCGGGGTGGTGCTCTCCTGGCTCTTCTCCTGCGTCCGGCCGGTCCGCTCGGCCTCCTGGCGCTTGCGGGCCCGGTAGGCGGCCACGTTGGCGCGGGTGGCGCAGCGGTCGGAGCAGTAGCGGCGCGAGCGGTTGGTCGAGGTGTCGAGGTAGGCGTTGCGGCAGGGCGCGGCCTGGCACAGGCCGAGACGGTCGGCGCCGAACTCCGTGAGGTGGAAGGCGAGGCCCATCGCGGCGATGGCGGCGTAGCCCGCGGTCGCGTTCGACGGATGATCGGCGAGGTGCATGTGCCAGCGGGGCCGGCCCTCCTCGTCGAGGTGGTCGTGGCCGGAGATCTGCGGGCTGACCGGGAACTCCAGGAGGAGGGAGTTCAGCAGGTCGACGGCTTGGGTGTGGTCGCCCTCGTCGGCCGCGGTGAAGACCGCGCGCAGCCGGCCGCGGACCGAGCGGAAGCGGGTCACGTCGGCGTCCGTCACTCGCCGGGCCATCTGGGAGGCCGCGCCGAAGAGCTCGCGGACCGCCTCGACGGAGGTGAGGGAGTCCTTCGCGCGGACCGGTTCCTCGGTGTTGACCAGACGCACGGCGTAATCCGAGTAATAGGCCAGTTCCACTTGTAGTCCTTACTCTGGCGGGCTAGGGTCGGGGCGGCGAAGGGTAAGCGACGCTTTCCCTTCGAGGGTATTACGACGAGGGTGAGGTGAGGGCCATGACGGACGCGGCGACGACCGGAACCGACTGGACGGCCTGGCAGCAGAGCTGGGACCGTCAGCAGGAGTGGTACATGCCGGACCGCGAGGAGCGGTTCCGCGTGATGCTCGACATGGTCGAGGCGCTCGTGGGGCCCGAGCCCCGCGTCCTCGACCTCGCCTGCGGTACGGGAAGTATCACGGACCGGCTCCTCAAGCGGTTCCCGAACGCCACCAGCACCGGCGTCGACCTCGACCCGGCCCTCCTGGCCATCGCCGAGGGGTACTTCGACGGCGACCCGCGCGTCACCCTGGTGACCGCGGACCTCAAGGACCCCGCCTGGACCGCCGCCCTGCCCCACGACGCGTACGACGCCGTCCTGACCGCCACCGCCCTGCACTGGCTGCACAGCGAGCCCCTGGCGGCCCTCTACGGGCAGCTGGCCGGGCTGGTGCGCGAGGGCGGCGTCTTCATGAACGCCGACCGCATGATCGACGAGACCACCCCCCGCATCAACGCCGCCGAGCGCGCGCAGCGCCACGCCCGGATGGACCGCGAGAAGGCCGCCGGCGTCCTGGACTGGGCCGACTGGTGGGCGGTCGCCGCCGCCGATCCGGTCCTCGCCGAGCCCACCGCCCGCCGCTTCGAGATCTACGGCGAGCACGCCGACGGCGACATGCCCGCCCCGCGCTGGCACGCCGACGCGCTGCGCGCGGCCGGCTTCGGCGAGGCCCGGCCGGTCTGGGCCTCGCCCTCCGACACCCTGCTGCTCGCCGTGAGGTAGCGGCCGTACGACGAAGGGGCGGTACGGGCGTGGTGCCCGTACCGCCCCTTTCGTGTCGGGCTCAGAGGACCTTGGAGAGGAATGCCTTGGTCCGGTCGTGCTGGGGGTTGGTGAGGACGTCGCGGGGGTTGCCGGATTCGACGACGACGCCGCCGTCCATGAACACCAGGGAGTCGCCGACCTCGCGGGCGAAGCCCATCTCGTGGGTGACGACGATCATCGTCATGCCCGACTCGGCGAGGTCGCGCATGACGTCGAGGACGTCACCGACCAGCTCGGGGTCGAGGGCCGAGGTCGGCTCGTCGAAGAGCATCAGCTTGGGCTCCATCGCCAGCGCGCGGGCGATGGCCACGCGCTGCTGCTGGCCGCCGGAGAGCTGCGAGGGGTAGTTGCCCATGCGGTCGCGCAGGCCGACCCGGTCGAGCAGGCGCTCGGCGCGCTCGCGTGCCACCGCCTTGGACTCGCCCTTCACCTGGACGGGCGCCTCCATCACGTTGCCGAGGGCCGTCATGTGGGGGAAGAGGTTGAAGCGCTGGAAGACCATGCCGATGTCCCGGCGCTGGGCGGCGACCTCGCTGTCCTTCAGCTCGTAGAGCTTGTCGCCCTTCTGGCGGTAGCCGACGAGCTGCCCGTCGACCGAGAGCCGGCCGCCGTCGATGCGCTCCAGGTGGTTGATGCAGCGCAGGAAGGTGGACTTGCCGGACCCGGACGGGCCGACCAGGCAGAACACCTCCCCGTTCTGCACCTCGAGGTCGATGCCGCGGAGGATGTGCGCGGCGCCGTAGGACTTGTGGACGCCTTCGGCCTTGACCATGGGCTCGGTCATGCTGACATCTCCGGGGAACGCTTGAACGTGGTCAGGTTCTTCTTGACCCGCTGCCAGGGGGTGGGCGGCAGGGTGCGGAGGGAACCGCGGGAGAAGCGACGCTCCAGGTAGTACTGGCCGACGCTGAACACGCTGGTCAGCGCCAGGTACCAGATCGAGGCCACGAAGAGCATCTCCATCACGGCGCCGGCCGTGGAGCCGATGTTCGAGGACGCGCGCAGCAGTTCGGTGTACTGCACGGCCGAGACCAGCGACGAGGTCTTCAGCATGTTGATGAACTCGTTGCCCGTCGGCGGCACGATCACCCGCATGGCCTGCGGGAGGACGATCCGTCCCATGGTCTTCGTCTGGGACATGCCGAGCGCGTGCGCCGCCTCGGTCTGGCCCTCGTCGACCGACTGGATGCCCGCGCGGACGATCTCCGCCATGTAGGCGCCCTCGTTGAGGCCGAGACCGAGCAGCGCGACCATGAACGGCGTCATGACGTCGACGGTCTCGTTCTTGTAGATCGGCCCGAGGTTGATGTACTCGAAGATCAGCGACAGGTTGAACCAGACCAGCAGCTGCACGTACACCGGGGTGCCGCGGAAGAACCAGATGTAGAGCCAGGCGACCGCGCCGGTGACCGGGTTCTTCGACAGGCGCATCACCGCGAAGACGATGCCGAGGACCAGGCCGAGCGCCATGGAGGCGACGCTGATGATCACGGTGTTGACGAGGCCGTCGAGGATCGACGTGTCGAAGAGCTTGTCCCACACCGTGTCCCAGATGATGTTGCCCTGGGAGAAGGCGTAGAGCAGCCATCCGAGGAGGACGACGACCACGACACCGCTGATCCAGCGGCCGTAGTGGCGTACGGGGATGGCCTTGATCGCCTCGTAGGGCGAGGCCGAGGGGCCGGACCCGGCCGGTGCGGCGGCCGGGTCCTTGGAGATCTTGTCAGTCACGACGACTGCCCTTCAGTGGAGCGAGGAGCGAGGGGATCACTTGCCGGCGTTGATCGTCGCCGACTTCACGGCGCTGCCCTCGACGTTCCACTTCTTCAGGACCTCGGCGTAGGAGCCGTCCTTGATGATCGCGTCGAGCGCCTCCTTGACGGCGTCGCGCAGCTGCGGCTCGTCCTTGGACACGCCGATGCCGAAGAGGCCGACGTCGCTCTGGCTGCCGACGACCTCGAAGTCGTTGCCGCCGCCGGAGGTCTTCGCGATGTACGCGGCCACCGGGTAGTCGTTCAGGTCGGCGACGGCGCCGCCGGCCTTGACGCGGGTCTGGGCCTCGGCGTCGGTGTCGAAGGCCTGGATGGTGAGCTTCTTGGCGCCGCACTTCGCGGCCTGCGCCTTGAAGGTGTCCTCGTAGATCGTGCCGCGCTGGACGGCGACGGTCTTGCCGCACAGGTCGTCGAGGGAGTTGACGCCCTGCGGGTTGCCCTTCTTGACCAGCAGGGACACGCCGGAGCTGAAGTAGTCGACGAAGTCGATGCCCTTGCCGATCTTCTTCCCGCTGTCGTCCAGGCCCTCCTGGCGCTTCTTGTTGTCCGTCATCGAGGACATGATCAGGTCCTGGCGGCCGGTGTAGATCGAGGTGATCAGACCGTCGAAGGTGCCCGAGGTGAACTTGAACTCGACGCCGAGCTGCTTGCTCAGCGCCTGGGCGATGTCGGGATCGACGCCGACGATCTTGCCGCCCTCGGTGAACTCCATGGGGGCGTACGAGGCGTCCGTGCCGACCTTGATGACGCCGGCCTTCTGGATGTCGGCCGGGAGCTTCGAGAACAGGGGGGCCTTGCTCGCTGCGGCGGTGGAGTCGCCGCCCTCCTTGGTGGAGCCGCCCTCGGTCTGGTCTCCGCAGGCGGTCAGCAGCATCGAGCCGGCGACCGCGATGGCGGCGACCGCGGCAAGACGGGACGTGCGGGTCTTGGCGGCGGTCGTACAGCGCGTGGAGCGTGCGGTCATGGTCGGGTTCCTCCGGCGTGTGAGGGAGTTGCCTTAGGCCGCGTACGCACCTTCGAGTGCCGCGACCTCGTGTGATTACGGCATCTTGCCATTCGGACTGCCGCAAACCGACGGCCAAGGATGTCAAAATCGGGTAACGGGATGTGGCCGAAACCCGGTGGCCAGTCCCCCCAAGGCAAAACCTTCTCCGGAGAGGTGCCATCCACGCCGAAAATTCTCCTGTGGATCTCGCCATTCGGACGACATGAAGGCCGCTATTCGGGTCGGGAAACCATCTATCCGGACATCGAGTGACGTGTCGTCCTCCGTGCGTGTCCGGTAGCGCTCGGTATGAGTCGTGTCACCGAAGCTTCATCGACTCGTCTCCGGAGCCGTCCGTCCGGTAAGAAGGATCCTTACACCCCTCATCCGGGGCTCAGGGCGCGTTGTGCGGCGCGCCCGCGCGGCTGCCAGACACGGCGGCCGCGGGACCCACCCACCCCTCCTCAACCGGGAGCGGCCACCCTCAAATGAAGAAGACTTAAGGGGTCAACCCAATGGCAGCGGAGATCGTCAATCCTCGCAGCGAGAGCGGTACGGAAGGGGCTCCCGGTGAGCCCTTCGATCCGGCCTTCGCGCTGCACCGCGGCGGCAAGATGGCCATCTCGGCCACGGTGCCGCTGCGCGACAAGGACGACCTGTCCCTCGCGTACACGCCCGGCGTCGCCAAGGTGTGCACGGCAATCGCGGAGCAGCCCGAGCTGGTCAACGACTACACCTGGAAGTCTCAGGTCGTCGCGGTCGTGACCGACGGCACGGCGGTGCTCGGCCTCGGCGACATCGGCCCGGAGGCATCGCTTCCGGTCATGGAGGGGAAGGCCATCCTCTTCAAGCAGTTCGGAGGCGTGGACGCGGTGCCGATCGCGCTCGCCACCACCGACACCGACGAGATCGTCGAGACCGTCGTCCGGCTCGCCCCGTCCTTCGGTGGCGTGAACCTGGAGGACATCTCGGCGCCCCGGTGCTTCGAGATCGAGCGCAAGCTCCAGGAGCGCCTGGACATCCCGGTCTTCCACGACGACCAGCACGGCACCGCCATTGTCACCCTCGCCGCCCTCCGCAACGCGGCGAAGCTGACCGGCCGGACCCTGGGCGAGCTGCGCGGCGTCATCTCCGGCGCCGGTGCGGCCGGTGTGGCCATCGCGAAGTTCCTGCTGGAGGCCGGACTCGGCGACGTCGCCGTGGCCGACCGCAAGGGCATCGTCAGCCGCGACCGCGAGGACCTCACGGACGTCAAGCGCGAGATCGCCGAGCTCACCAACAAGGCGGGCCTCACCGGCTCCCTGGAGAGCGCCCTGGCCGGCGCCGACGTCTTCATCGGTGTCTCCGGTGGCACGGTCCCGGAGCAGGCCGTCGCGGCCATGGCGCCGAACGCCTTCGTGTTCGCCATGGCCAACCCGAACCCCGAGGTGCACCCGGACGTCGCGCACAAGTACGCGGCGGTCGTGGCCACCGGCCGTTCGGACTACCCGAACCAGATCAACAACGTCCTCGCGTTCCCCGGCATCTTCGCCGGCGCGCTCCAGGTCCGGGCCTCCCGGATCACCGAGGGCATGAAGATCGCCGCGGCCAACGCCATCGCGGACGTGGTGGGCGACCGGCTCGCCGCCGACTGCGTCATCCCGTCGCCGTTCGACGAGCGGGTCGCCCCGGCCGTCGCGGCCGCGGTCGCCGCCGCCGCCCGCGCGGAGGGCGTCGCCCGCCGCTGACGCGGCCGCCTACGCGAGGGGCCCCGCACCGGCTCCGGCCGGTGCGGGGCCCCTCGCGTGTCGCGCGGGCGAGCCGAAGGGTGACGCCCGCACGGGGCGCCCGGAGGTGAGCCGAGCGCCGACAAGGGGCGGCGGGACATGCGTCACACCGGCGCCCGGTTCCGCCGCACACCCCCGTCGCCCTACGCTCACGGTCATGTTCGCTGCCTACGCTGCCCGAATCGACCGCGACCAGCCCCTGAACGGCCTCGAACTGGGCGAACGCCCCGAGCCCGAGACCCGCCCCGGCTGGACCACCGTCACCGTCAAGGCCGCCTCGCTCAACCACCACGACCTGTGGTCGCTGCGCGGAGTCGGACTGCCCGAGGAGAAGCTGCCGATGATCCTCGGCTGTGACGCCGCGGGTCTGGACGAGCACGGCAACGAGGTCGTGCTGCACTCCGTCATCGGCCAGTCCGGCCACGGCGTCGGCCCGGACGAGCCCCGCTCCATCCTGACCGAGCGTTACCAGGGCACCTTCGCCGAGCGGGTCACCGTGCCCACCTGGAACGTGCTGCCCAAGCCGAAGGAGCTCTCCTTCGAGGAGGCCGCCTGTCTGCCGACCGCCTGGCTCACCGCGTACCGGATGCTCTTCACCAACGCCGGTGTACGGCCCGGCGACTCGGTCCTCGTGCAGGGCGCGGGCGGCGGTGTCGCCACCGCCGCCATCGCGCTGGGCAAGGCGGCCGGCCTGCGGGTCTTCGCCACCAGCCGTGACGAGGCCAAGCGGAAGCGGGCCGTCGAGCTCGGTGCCGTCGAGGCGTACGAGCCCGGGGCGCGGCTGCCCCAGCGGGTCGACGCCGTCATCGAGACCGTCGGCGCCGCCACCTGGTCCCACTCGGTGAAGTCGCTGCGCCCCGGCGGCACCCTCGTCATCTCCGGCGCCACCAGCGGCGACCGGCCCTCGCACGCCGAGCTGACCCGGATCTTCTTCCTGGAGCTGAAGGTGGTCGGCTCGACCATGGGCTCCAAGGACGAGCTGGAGGACCTGCTCTCGTTCTGCGCCGCCACCGGACTGCGGCCGGTCGTCGACGAGGTGCTGCCGCTGGACCGGGCCCGCGAGGGCTTCGAGAAGATGGCCTCCGGCGAACTCTTCGGAAAGATCGTCCTCACGACCTCTTGATGACTCGTCAGGAAAGCTGATGGGATCTCCGGCACCGCGAAAGGTGAACAACGCTCACATCGTCGTGCCGGAGGTCCCCTTGTTGCGAACCACCCTCGTGGCGGGCGCCGTCGCCGCCTCGCTGCTCGCCCCGACCGCCACCGCCCGGGCCCAGTCCGGCTGGGACGCGATACCCGTCCTCACCGACTCCCGCGGCCGCGCCCTCACGTTGCGCGGCTGGAACGTCGAGGACAAGACGAACCGGGGCGAGGCCGCGCTCTCCGCCATCACCGAGAAGCACTTCCGCGACATGCGGGCCAAGGGCTTCAACTTCGCCCGCCTCCTGGTCTTCTGGGACGACCTGGAGCCGCGCCCCGGCCACTACAGCCAGGACTACCTGCGCAAGATCGAGCGCATCCTCGACTGGGCACGGAAGCACGACGTCCACGTCCTCATCGACGCCCACCAGGACGTCTTCGGGCCCGCCTTCGGTCACCGGGGCGTCCCGGAATGGGCGACCAGGACCGACGGGCTGCCCTTCACCCCGCGCCCCGACGACTGGTTCTCCGAGTACTTCGAGCCGGCCGTGCAGCGGGCCTTCACCCACCTCTACGAGGACCCGGACCTGCGGGCCGCCCAGGCCCGGATGTGGCGGGTGCTCGCCGAGCGCTTCCGCGACCACCCGGCCGTCCTCGGCTACGACCTGATCAACGAGCCCATGGGCGAGCTGCGCGAGGGCGAGGACCTGCCGACCGCCGCGCGCCGGATCGAACGCGAGCAGCTGACCCCGATGTACAACCGGCTGGCGGACGCCGTCCGTTCGGCCGACCGCGACGGCTGGGTCTTCGTCGAGCCCACCCCCATCGTGGGCGAGGGCGTGCCGACCGGCCTCGGCCGGATCGACGACCCGAAGGTGGTCTACGCCCCGCACTTCTACAACACCGCCATGGAGGCGGGCGCCGACTACGACCCCGCGGCCGGCTGGATCGAGAGCTACGAGCAGGCCGTGACCCTGTACCCCAAGCAGTACAAGGTCCCCGTGCTGGTGGGGGAGTGGGGGCCGCTCAACAACTCCCTGCCGAACATGAACCGCTTCTACCGGGACGCGATGGCCTCGCTGGGCCGCTACGGCTCCGGCTGGGCCGGCTACGTGTGGTGCTACGGGGGCGGCTACTGCGCCGTGGACGGCACCGGAACCTTCCGTACGAACAAGGAGCTGACCGCCGAGCCGTACGCGGAGGCCGTCGCCGGCACCGTCCGCTCCGCCTCCTACGACTCCGCGGCCGGCGTCTACCGCCTGGAGTACGACTCCGCCGGCCGGCGCGGCGCCCGGGTCACCGAGCTCTCCCTGCCCCCGGGCGCCTGGCAGGTGGCGGCCCGGGGGAGGGCGGTCGTGGTGCGCCCGTCCCCGGGCAGGGCCCTGGTCCTCGCCGCCCCGGACGCCCGCGTCACCGTGACGGTCACCGCCGCCCGGACCTGAGGCGGGGCCGCCGCCGCGCGGGGCGGGACGCCGGGGCCGGGTCAGGGTCCGGAAAGCCCGTCAGGGTCCGGAACCGGGTCCCGTCCCCGGACAGGGCCCGGTGGCGCTAGGCGTTTCTCCGGTCCGGGTTCAGCAGGGACAGGATGCTGTCCGCCGCCGCACCCAGGTGGCGGCGGGCCTCGGCCAGTTGCTCACGGCTGACGCCGTGGTCCCTCGCCGCGTCGCGGACGTCGTCACGGAACCGGTCCAGGAGCCGGTCCAGCTCGCGGGCCGGATCTGCGGAGCCTTCGATGTCCCCGGCCCAGTCGGAGACCGCCTGCTCGGCGGAGGCGGGCCGGCCCGCGGCCGTGCCGTGCGCCGGGCCGTGGACCGTGCCCGTCACCAGGTCGCCGAGCTGGGAGGTGATGTCCGAGATGCCCTCCCAGACGCCCTTCGGCCACTCGCCGCGCGCCATCCGGTCCTGGACCTGCTCCTGGACCTGACGGGCGATCCGCTGGAACTCCTTCGCCTGGCGCCGGGCCGACTGGGCCTCGGCGCGCGCCTGGCGGGCCTGCTCCCGCCACTCCTGCTTCGCCTTGCGCAGCTCCTCCCTGGCGTCGGCGAAGGACGACCCCGTGCTGCGGGACGCGCTCGCCGCCGCCCGCATCTCGCTGCGCAGCTTGCCCGCGGCGCCGCGCACGTCGTCGCGGATCTCGGCGGCCAGCTCCGAGACGGACTCACGGATCTCCACTTCGAGATCGGCGAGCTCGCCACCGCGTCCGGCCAGCTCGGCGCGGCCGGCGTCGGTGATCGAATAGACCTTGCGGCCGCCCTCGGTGGCGTGGGTGACCAGGCCCTCGGCCTCCAGCTTGGCGAGCCGCGGGTAGACCGTGCCCGCCGAGGGGGCGTAGAGCCCCTGGAAGCGCTCCTCCAGAAGGCGGATGACCTCGTACCCGTGGCGGGGGGCCTCGTCGAGCAGCTTGAGCAGATAGAGGCGCAGACGGCCGTGGGCGAAGACGGGCGGCATGTCAGAGGACCTTTCCGGACGCGGGGGAGGCGGCGGACCAGCCGTCACCGTCGGGCTCCGGCTCGGGGCGGCGCAGCAGGGCGATCGAACCGGAGATCGTGGTCGCCCTGAGCGTGCCGCGCCCGGCGCCGAGGGTGCCCGTGATGGACTTGGCGCCCCACTGCCCGCCGACCCGCAGGTCCTCGAAGGCGTTGGAGACGGAGCCGCTGGTCGTGGACGCCTGGACGGTGGCGTCGGCGGGATGCGGCAGCCGGATGGCGACCTCGCCGGAGACGCTGGTGAGCCGGATGTCGGCGGGCGGGCCGTCGAGGCCGGCCGACGGGTCGAGGTCGATGACCATGTCGCCGCTGACCGTCTCCGCCTGCACGGCGGAGCCGGCGCCCTCGATGACGGTGACGTCGCCGGTCACCGAGTTGACGTGGAGGGCTCCCGTGACGGACTGCGCCTCCAGGTTCCCCGACACGGTCTCGGCGCGGACCGGCCCGGACAGGCCGACGAGGGTGGTGTCGCCGGTGACTCCGCGCACCGCCGTGCGCCCCCGGACGCCGGAGACCACGGTCTCGGCGCCGACCGCCCCGACCTCGACGTCGGTGCCGGCGGGGACGGCGACCGAGACGACGACCCGGCGCCGGTGACCGGCGGGGTCCAGCCACTTGAGGAGGCCCTTCCAGTGCAGGTCCTCGTACGTCACGGTCAGGGTGGAGCCCTCGTGGGAGACGACGAGCGGCGGACCCTCGATCTCGGATATCTCCAGGCGGGCGGAACTCTCGTCGGTGCCGACGACGTTCACCGTGCCGTTGACCACGCGGATCCGCAGCCGGGTCACGGGGTCGGTCAGCGGGATCTTGCGGGGCTCGGTGACGGACCACTCGGTCATGGTGCTGGCCTCCCGTGTCAGGCGGACGCCGGGGCCGTGAGCGGACCGCCGACGACGCAACATATCGCGTCTCTCGATACACACGATATATCGCGGTCCGGACGAGTCAACCCCGACTCACCCCTGACAGGGACGACTCCGGGTGGGGCATTCACCCACGTAACGGGACGAATTGCCCTAGCGTGGGGCGCATGAACGTGAGACCGGGACCCCGTACCGTCGGAGCTCTGCTGCTCAGCCGCGCCGAGCCCCCGACGGTCCGTCCGGCGGCCCGGCTGCTCGGCGAACGGCTGCTGCTCGCCGCCGCGGGACCCGACTGGACCGTCCTCGTGCCCGAGGGGAAGCCCTGGCTCGACGACGGCGAACCGGTCGAGCGGGTCGTCACCGGCTGGGCCACCGCCCTCGCCGTCGCGACCGCCGGCCGGCCCGCCCTCGCGCTGTGGTGGGACGCGGACCGGGCCGGGTTCACCCTCGCCTCCGGCTTCCGCCGCACCGTCGGCTACACCTGGCTCGCCGACGGCACCCCGGCCGGCGAGGACGAGGCCGTCCACACCTTCGCCGACCGGCTCGACCTCGACCCCGTCCTCGACGTCCAGGCCCTCGAACCCCTCACCGAACCCGATCCGGACGCCGACGCCCACGCCCGGCTCGTCGGCCTCACCGCCGTGCTCACCCGCACCGGACTCGCCCTGCCCGAGGGGCTCGCGCCCGGCGAGAGCGCCGACCGGCTGCGCGCCGCGGCCCACGGCCGGGGCGCCGAACTCCTCGAAGAGGGCGGCCTGCGCGACGCCGTACGCGCCGGACTCGACGCGGGGGAGGGCGGCCTGCTCGCCCCGTACCCGCATTCCCGTCCGTACGGGCTCGGCCCCTGGGGCCGGCTGCTCGGCGCGGCCCAGCTCGCGGCCGGTGTCCCCCTGCTCGTCCGTGGGATCCGCCGCCGCAGCGGCGGCTGGACGACGGCCGGCGCGCTCCTCGTCGTCCACGGGGCGATCGGGCTGGTCCCCGACCGCCGGCGCCGGGCACCGTAAGGTCCCCCGGGCCCCTACCGCAGCCCCCGGCAGGCCCCCGGGCCCTCGGGGCGCGCGCTCCGTCCGTGTCCCTTCCGCCCCCGGGCGGCCTCGCTACTCGTCCTCGTCCTCGTCGTCGAGACGGGCCAGCCAGGTCGCGAGGCGCTCGACCGGCACCTCGAAGTCGGGATTGAGATCGACGAAGGTCCGCAGCTGCTCGGCGAGCCACTCGAAGGTGACCTCCTCCTCGCCTCGCCGCTTCTCCAGTTCCTCGATGCCACGGTCGGTGAAGTACATGCGTTCAGAATAGGCCGTACGGGAGAACCGACCGCGTCCCCTGTTCCTCACCCGTCCCTCGGACTAGCCTTCTTCATCATCGTTCGGGGAGCGGGGGCCGCTGTGACGCATGGGATCGCTCGGATACGACTGGACGACGGCACGCCCGTCTGGGCCCGGATCAGCGGGGCGGAGGAGCTCGACCGGGGCAGCGGGTTCCAGGACACCGGCATCGGCGACCGGGTCGTCTCGATGGCCGGGGGCCTGACCGACGTGGTGCGCGGGGTGGTCGGCTCCCTGCGCGCGGGCCTCGACCCGCAGGGCTCCGTCGAGGTCGCCGTCAGCTTCGGCATCGAACTGTCCGCGCAGGCCGGAAAGGTGATCGGCGTCCTCGCCGACGGCGGTGGCAAGGCCTCGGTCAACGTCTCCCTGACCTGGACCGAGCCGGGCCGCGAGCCCGCCCCGGCGCCGGAGGCGCGGCCGGGAGGCCAGGCGGAACCGGAGACGGACCCGGCCGCAGCCGCCCCGGCCCCCGTCGTCCCCGCCGCCCCCGTCGTCCCCGCCGTCCCGGCCTTTCCGCCCGGTGTTCCCCCGGTCCCCGCGCCCGCCGTCTCCCCGGAGAACGGCCCTGGCGCCGTATGAGCGCCTTCGACGCGCTCGTGCGCCCCGCGCTCGTGCGCATCGCCGCTCCCGGCGGCGGGTATGACCCGCACGGCGACCCGTTCTGGGGCACGGGCTTCTTCATCGCCCCCGGCTGGGTGCTGACCTGCGCCCACGTGGTGGCCAAGGGGGGGAGCGCGGTGTGGAGGAAGGAACCGGCCGTCGGCATCACCTGGGAAGGCGGCCGGACCACCGGCCGGGTCGTGCTGGCCAAGCCGCGCCCCGCCACGCCCGAGGAGACGCGCACCTTCTGGGACTTTCCCGACCTCGCCCTCGTCCGCGTCGAGGACGCCCGCGACGCCGCCTGCGTACGGCTCAGCGAGCGGCCGCCCACCACGCCCGCGCGGATCAGCCTGCACGGCTGGTCGCGGCAGACCGGCGAGGTCGCCGTCCGTGACGTGGAGGGGCAGGCCAGCGGCTTCTCCGGCGGAGCCCTGCTGCTGCGGTGGGCCGTCCCGGTCGAGGGCTGCTCCGGCGGGCCCGTCGTCGACCTGGGCCGGGGCGCCGTCATCGGCGTCAACAAGGGCCGCGGCCAGGACGAGGGCGCCGCCGTCCCCCTGACCTCGCTGCGCGAGCTCCACGACGTGCCCGGCGGAGAGGTCCTGCACGAGGTGCTCCGCGCCCACGACCGCCACCACCTCGCCCGGCACCGTTCCTTCCACTCCGGCCGTACCTGGACCGACGCGCAGACCGAGCTGTGGCCGGCCACCGCCCGGGGCGTCAGCCCGGTCCGGCGGGTCCAGCTCTACGGGAGGTTCGCCGAACTCCCCCCGCCCAGCGGGCCCGGAGAGGTCATGTCCCTCGTCGACGCGGTCAAGCGCCGGGTGCTGCATCCCGAGTACCAGGCCGTCCTGGAGACCGACGCCCGCACCTGGCGGGACGGCGTGGGCCTGCTGCACGAACTGCACGCCCCCCGGCGCGAGCACGGGCCGGAGGCCACCGACCTGGGGCTCGACGCCGTCCTGCTCTACGCGGCGAGGGTCGCCCGGCACCTCACCGAGCGGTACGGGCCCGGCCCCGGCATCGACGGCCTCACCGACTGGATCGCCGACGAGTCGGGCGGCGCCCACGTCGCCGTGCGCGAGGAGATCGCCGCCCTGCTCGACCCCGCGCCGGCCCCGGGCGGCGGTGACGCCGCGGTCCTCGCCGCCGGAGCGCCGGCCGGCATCCGGGACGGGGAACGGGGCGCGCGTGCCGACGTACGCGTCGAGATCGACGCCGTCCCCTACAGCAGTCCCCGGCGCTACGCCTGGCGCGTGATGCTGCTCTTCGACGGCCGTACGGTCAGCCCGCTGCGCGGCGACGACGGCGGGGTGCCCCGCGACAGGCTCCGCGAGACGCTGCGCGGCCCGCTGACCGACGCCCTCCGCCTCGGTGACAGCGGCGACCACCTCGCCGCGATCGAAGTCGTCCTGCCGCGCGAGCTGTTCGACGAGCCGCTGGACACCTGGCGGCTCTCGCCCGACGACGAGCCCTTCGGGGAGCGCTCGCTGCCGCTCGGACAGCGGCGGACCGTCGTCATCCGCGACCGGCACCGCAGCCGGCATCCGCCGTCCCCGGAGTGGCGCAAGCGGTGGCGCGGCAGCGAGAGCGGTCCGCTGCGGGCCGTGCCGCTGCGCGCCGAGGTCCTCACGGCGGCCGGGGACGGCGACGGCGACGCCCATGCGCCGCACCGGCGCAAGGAGAGCCGGATGAGCGCGTACGAGCGGCTCGACGCGGTCGGGGACGGCAGCGTGCCGGTCTACTGCGGCCCGGTCGCCGGCGGCGACGGCCAGCGGGCCATGGAGGCCGCGCTGGCCGCCGGGCACCCCATCGCCCTGTGGCGGCGCTCGGCCCGCGACCACGAGGACTGCGCCGAGTTCCACGAGCGGGCGGGCGAGCTCCTCGCGGCCGCCGCCGGCGCCGAGGGCCTGCACCGCCCGGTGCGCACCCTGCGCCGCATGCGCGCCGCCGAGACCGAGGGCGACCCGTGCGAGCGCTCCGACCACGCCTGGGCCGAGGACCTGGCCGTCCTCTACGACCCGCCCGACCGTCCCCCGTACGACGCGCCCCTCCAGGGCCCCGTCCTCCTCGCCGAGCCCGACCGGTGACGGCCCCTCAGCATGGCCGTGCCCACGCGCCCTCGCGGCCCGGCCCCTCGCCCCGTACGCCCGCGACGCCGGCACGCCGCGGCCGCAGCCACAGGGCCTCGGGGCGCGCCCCCGGCCCGGAACAGCGGACCACGCGCCGCCGCCTCGCGACCGCCCCGCCCGGTCCGCGCGGCGCCGCGCCTTCCCCCGTGGGGCACCCCCGGGCGGTCCGCACCCCCGGCCGCGACCTCCCGGAACCGCCTCCCCTTTCGAACTCAACTCCCCACCGAACGGACCGGTTTGGGCGTCGGCAGCGGGGTCTCCCGCGCGGTACGTTCGACGGGCCCGGCGAAGACCCCGCAGCCAGGAGGAGTCAGGCGTGAACGATTGGCGGATCTATCGTGGTGCCGGCCATCCGCACGACGAGATACGGCGACTTCCCGCGCCGCCGCCGTGGCGCGACTTCTCCGCCGGCGGGGCCGACGACACGCTCGCCGGGTCGGACCGGCGGCTCGGGGTGCGGCGCAGGCTGGTGCAGAACCACCATCCCCGGCCCGCCGAGACCGACGCCGTGAACGCCGCCCTGTATCTGCGCAGGCCGCTCCTGGTCACCGGCAATCCCGGTACGGGCAAGTCGACGCTCGCCCATGCCGTCGCCCACGAGCTGGGGCTCGGCCGGGTCCTGCGGTGGCCCATCGTGAGCCGGTCGACGCTGCAGGACGGGCTCTACCGCTACGACGCCATCGGCCGCCTCCAGGACGTGCAGCTGGAGCGCGCCCGCGCCGACTCCGAGCGGTCGGCCGCGAGTCCGGCCGGGATCGGTTCGTACCTCCGGCTCGGCCCGCTCGGCACCGCGCTGCTGCCCTCCGAGCTGCCCCGGGTGCTGCTCATCGACGAGCTCGACAAGAGCGACCTCGACCTGCCCAACGACCTCCTCAACGCCCTGGAGGAGGGCGAGTTCGCCATCCCGGAGCTGGAACGGCTCGCCGACCGCGAACCGGTCGTGGAGGTGCTCACCGACGACGGACGCAAGGTGCCGGTGTACGGGGGCCGGATCCGCTGCACCACCTTCCCCTTCATCGTCCTCACCTCCAACGGCGAACGGGACTTCCCCGCCGCCCTGTTGCGCCGCTGCATCCGCCTGGAGCTCGAACCGCCCGGCGAGGAGCAGCTCGGCGCCATGATCGAGGCCCATCTCGGCCCGGACGCCGCGGCCGCCGAACCCGGCCTCGTCGCCCGCTTCCTCGACCGGGAGCCCGGCGAGGTCATCGCCACCGACCAGCTGCTCAACGCCCTCTATCTGACCCAGCACGCCCCCCACGCCGAGCGGGTGACCCGGGACCGCATCGCGGACATGCTCATGCAGCCGCTCGATCAGCCGAGGTGATGGCCGGATGCACCGGATGCATCTGGAGGAGCTCACCCGCAGACTCCGGGCCGGCGGGCAGGACCCGACCGCCGAGGAGGTCGCGGACGCCGTCTGGCTCGCCCAGTGGCTCCCGCGCGCCGACCCGGCGCGGTCCGGCGCGGAGGCGCCCGGGCCGAGTCCGGGCGACGGCCGCGACGGGGATCCGCCGCCGGGCCGCCCCCGGTCCGACAGCTCCCGCGACCGTCGAGATCCGGCCACCTCCACCCCCGTCCCGTCGGCCGCACCCGATCCCCGTGCCCCGGACGACCCGCCCGCCCCACCGCCCCGGCCCCCCGAGACGGTCGACCTCGCCCTGCCCCCGGTCGGCGGCCGCGCCCGCACCGGTGGTACCGGCGGCGCCGCCCTGCCCGTACGCGCCCCCGGCGCCAACGCCCTGCCCGGTCTCCTCGGCTTGCAGAAGGCCCTGCGCCCGCTGCGCCACTACGCCACCCACCTCCCCGCCCGGCCCGGCGAAGGACGCCTCGACGAGGAGGCCACCGCCGAACACAGCGCCGCCTCGGGCATCCTCACGCCCGTGCTCCGCCCCGCCGCCGGCCGGCGCCCCGACATCCAGCTCCTCATGGACACCGGACCGGCCATGGTCGTGTGGAGCAGGATGGTCGAGGAGCTGCGCCAGGCCTGCCAGCAGTCCGGCGCCTTCCGCGACGTCCAGGTGCACCGCCTCCACGACACCGGCGAGGGCCTGCCGCTGGTCACCACCACCTCCGGTTCCGACGGCCGCCCCCGGCTGCGCCCCGGCGACCAGCTGCACGACCCCACCGGGCGCCGCCTCACCCTCGTCGTCAGCGACTGCGTCGGCCCGCTCTGGCAGCGCGGCGCCGCCCAGCGGCTGATCCACCAGTGGCCCCGCCACTCCCCGCTCGCCCTCGTCCAGCCGCTGCCCCCGCGGCTGTGGCCCCGCACCGCGCTGCCCGTCGAACCGGGCGTCCTGCTGCGGCCGACCGCCCCCGGCGGCCACGTCGGCTTCGAGCCCGACGAGGCGGCCTGGGAACCCGTCGCCCGGGATCTGCGGGCCGTGCCCGTGCTCACCCCCACCCCCGAGGCGCTCGCCTCCTGGGCCCGGCTGCTCACCGGACACGGCGGGGGAGCCGTCCGCGGCTGGGCGGCCAGGATCGGCCCCGCCCCCAGCCCCACCGGCAGCCCCTTCGCCGGCCCCGGCCCCGCCACAGGGCCGGGCCCCACCACAGGACCGGGCCCTGCCACCGCCCCCGCCGCCCGGACCGGGACCGAGGCCGGGACCGGGACCGAGGCCGGGATCGAGACCGCTGCCGCCCGGCGCGGACACGAGGACCTGCTGCGCGCCTTCCGCGCCGGAGCCTCCCCCGGCGCCGTACGGCTCGCCGTGCACCTCGCCGCCGCCCCGCTCGCCCTGCCCGTGATGCAGCTCGTGCAGCGGGCCATGCTCCCCGACACCGGCCCCATGGAGCTCGCCGAGGTCCTGCTCAGCGGGCTCCTGCGCCGGCTGCCCGGCCCCACCCCGTACCCCTGCTTCAGCTATCCCCCGGCCCTGCAGGAACACCTCCTCGGCTCGCTGGACCGGGGAGCCGCCGTCCTCGTCCTCAAGCACTGCTCCGAGTTCGTCGAGCGACACTTCGGACAGGGCATGCGCAACTTCCCCGCCCTCGCTGCCGCCCGGCTCGCCGGGCACGGCACCGACGAGGAACCGGTCGCCGCCACCGGGCCCGGCGAGGAGAACGAGCAACCGGCCGGCGCCGCCGCCGAGCTCTTCGCCCGCATCCCCGCGCGCGTGCTGCGCTTCTACCACCCGGACCTGGTCACCCCCGAACCGCTCGCCGCCGCCCGCCGGCTGCTCGACCAGTGGCGCGCCCAGTCGGACCCCTCGCTGCTCGACGCCGCCCTCGAACGGGCCGAGGCCGCCCTCGGCGACGACGGGCCCACGGGCCGCCCCGAGGACGCCGCGACCGCCCGGCTCGTCCTCGGCCAGGTGCTGTACGCGCAGGCCGGCACCGCCGCCGTACGGGACGGCGGCAGGCGCAGGGAACTGCTCGACCGGGCCGTGACCGAGCTCGTACGCGCCGCGGAACTCGCCGCACCCGGCAGCGCCGTGTGGGCGCAGGCCCGCCTCGAACAGGCCGCCGCACACTACGCCCTGTGGCGCCGCACCGGCGAGGCGCACCGGCTCGACGCGGCCCTCGCCGCCCTCGACGGGGACGCGGCCGACTGGCCCGAGGAGCAGCGCCACGCCCTCCTCGTACGGCGCGGGCGGCTGCTCCTCGCCCGGGGCGAAGGCGCACAGGCGGCGGCCGCGTTCACCGACGCCCTCGCCCTGCGCGCCACCGGCCCCGTGCTGCTCGACCTGGCCGACGCCCGCCACCTCGCCGGCTCCCCGCCGGAGACCGTCGCCGACGCCCTGGACCGGGCCGAACCCCTGCTCGGCGACTCCGTCGCCCTCCGGCTGCGCTGGACCACCGCGCGGGCCCGGCTGCACGAGACCACCGGCGACGGGCCCGCCGCCGACGAGGCGTACGAGCGGGCCACCCTGCTCACCCCGGCCGAGGGCGAGCAGCGCGGCCGGCTCCTGCTGACCTGGGGCGAGTCCCTGCTGCGCCGGGCCGCCGCCGACCGGGGCACCGCCCCCGTCGACCGTGCCGAGTCCGTCCTGCGCGAGGCCTTCACCTGCCTGCCGACCGCCTCCGCCGCCCGCACCCGGGCCACCGTCCTCATCGGCAGCGTGCTCGCCCTGCGGTTCGACCGCGCGGGCTTCCTGCCCGACCTGTTCGAAAGCCGGCACCTCCTCGACCAGGCCCTGCGCACCACCCATGAACCGGGCGCCCGCGCCGAGGTCTGGCTGCAGCTCGCCTGGGTCAGGACGCGGCTGAGCGAGACGGCGAGGGTCGGGCGGCTCTCCGACGCGCTGACCGCCTACGAGCGCGCGGCGGAGGACGCCCGTACGGCACACGGCGAACACCCCGGCACGATCACGCTGGCGCGGGCGCTGCACGGGCGGGGGGCGGTGCTGCTGCTGATGGACCGCACCGCCGCCGCCGCGTCCGCGCTGCGGGCCGCCGCCGAGCAGTGGCGGCGCCTGGACGGCGCGCTCGTCGCCGTCGACTGGCAGGACGTGGAACGCACCCGCGCGCTCCTGGCCGGACGGGCGGGGGACCGGCGGCGCTTCCCGGCCCTCGGGACCCAGGAGGACCGGAAGCGGATCGCACCGCCCTGGTGGCCCTGGCGGGGAGCGGAGACGTAGCGCACCACGGCGGAACGGGAACGGCTTGATAACGGGGGCGCACATGGGCGCAGTTGAGTCGAACGGGTTTCTGGGTTTGCGAGGTCGGGAAGAACCGCTGCGCCGCTACGACCGTGGGGGACAAGGGTCGGTGAGGAGGAGCCGAGGGTGTTGCAGCACATGGAGTGGGTCTCCGGCGTCGACAGGACCGACGGGCGGCCCCGGCCCCTGCCGGATCTCACCGGCGTCGACCTGCGGACCTTGCGCTTCATGGACGATCCCCAGCTCGCGGCGGCCGTCGAGCGGGTGCTCTGGCGCCCGCAGGACCTGGCCGACTCCTGGATGGAGGACCGGGCCCGCGCCTGATCCCCGGCGGAGTGGCCGAGCCGACCGGTCCTTTCCGGCCAGATGCCCGTCGGCTGCCGATGGTCCACGAAGGCGGGGAGGGATCCGCGCGTGAACGCCCCGTCCCCGTCCCCCTTCCCGTCCCTGTCCGCGGCCGTCTTCGCGCGACTGGCCCGGACCCGTCCCGACCCCGCCGGACTCACCCTCCTCGGATCCGCCCTGCACACCCGGCGACTGCTCCTCCTCAAGGCGCTCCTGGTCCGGGTCCAACGGCAGCGCGGATCCGTCGACCCCGCGGCCCTGGGGCGTTTCGAGCGCTCCTGGGCCCTGCTCGAACGGGCCGAGACGCTGCGCCCCGCCGTGGTCCGCGACGTCCTCGACTACCCGTCGACCGGTGTCTGGCTGGCCGCCGCGCTCGCCGAGCCCGCGGGACCCGGCTTCGACCGGCTGCTCGCCCGCCTCGACGCCCTCGCGCTCACCGCGGCACTGCGCTGCGGCGGCGCCCTCGACCTGACCGTCGAGACCCCGGACGGCCTGCTCTCCTTACCGGGCGTGGGCCGGCTGCGGGTGGCCGCCGAACGGGTCCGGTTCGGCGCGGACGACGGAACCGTACGGGTCCACCCCGACGGCTCCCGCCGCCCGGTCCCCGCCGGCCTGACCCTGGTCGACCGGGTGCGCGGCGTCCTCGCCGGCCACGGGCCCGGCTGGAGCGCGGTGCGCCGGCTGCCCCGCGGCGGCGCCCGCCTGGACGACCTCGACCCGTACCGGGTGCCGGCCGGCGCCGGCGGCGCCTCCGTCGGCACCGCGGCCGACCACGCCGACACCGACCACCCCGCCTGGTCCGCCCGCTGGCGCTCCGCCCGGGAACTGCTGCTGCGCACCGACCCGGGCCGGGCGGCCGAGGTCGCCCGGGCCGTCTCGGTGGTCGTCCCGCTCGTCCGGCGCGGCCCGAGGCACCTGGGCGCCACCCTGAGCGCCGCGCCCGGAGCCGTACTGACCTCGCTGCCCGCCGAGGCACAGGGCATGGCCGAAACGCTCGTGCACGAACTGCACCACAGCAAACTGGCCACGCTCCACGAACTCGTACCGCTCTACGGGCCCGGGCGGGAGGCCCTGCACCGCGTCGGCTGGCGGCCCGACCCGCGCCCCGTCGCGGGCGTGCTGCACGGCGCCTACGCCCATCTGGCGCTCGCCGACCTGTGGCGGCGCGCGGTCACCGCCGACGGCGTACCGAGGTCCTGGCGGTCCGGTGCCGGGCAGCAGTTCGACGACATCCACGATCAGGTGGGCGAAGCGCTGGCGATCCTGCTTGAATCCGATGAACTGACTGCCGAGGGGCGGGAGTTCGCGGACCAAATGAGGCAGCATCATGCGAGCCTCGGCGCGACTCCCCTCGCGGCTGGGTAACACTGTGCCCACGGCACATGACAGTGCGTCGCGTGCGGGAGCGGGAGCGGGACGGGAGGCACGACAAGATGGCGGAACAGCGGTCGGGCGGTGCGGTGGGCCACGGAGCCGGGAGTGCGTCGCCGGGGCACGTCCTCGTGGTCTTCCCCGGCTACCACCGCCCCTGGGCGACCTGGATCAACCAGCGGCTCGACGCCCACGGCGTGCGCGCCAGCCTCCAGCGCTGGGACCCGCCGCGCGAGGTGCCCCTGGAGGACTCCCTCGGCGACCTGCTGCTCGCCCGGGGGCAGGTGCTGCTCGTCCTGGACGACTGGTTCTTCCAGCTCGGCCCGCGGCAGTCCGGCGAGTGGAACGACGTGCTGCGCGGCTTCGTCGCCGCCCACGCCGAGCGGTTCGCCGCCGTCAACCTCACCAACCGGACCCTGCTCCCGGCCACCGCCGTCCTCGAACCCGTCAGCCTGTGGGGCGTCGGCGAGGAGGAGGCCGAGGCCCGGCTGCTCAGCCGGCTCGGCATCGACCCGGGGCGCACCACGGGGCGCCGGCTGCCCGCCGGGGCCCTCGTCCGCTTCCCGGACACGCCCCCCGAGGTCTGGGGCGAGGTCCCCCGCCGCAATCCCCGCTTCACCGGCCGCGACGACCTGCTGACCGAGCTCCAGGAACGGCTCATGGACGCCGAGCGCGGCAACGCCGCCTGCACCCTCCTCGGCATGTCCGGCATCGGCAAGACGCAGATCGCCGCCGAGTACGCCCACCGCTTCAGCTCCGACTACGACGTCGTGTGGTGGGTCAGCTCCGACGACCGCAACGTCCAGCGCGACCGCTTCGGCGAGCTCGCCACCCAGCTGGGCCTCACCACCGGAAACGAGCCCGGCGAACGCATCCGCGCCGTCCGCGAGGCCCTGCGCCGCGGCACCCCGCACTCCCGCTGGCTCGTCGTCTTCGACGGCTGGGACGACACCGACGGCGCGGGCGTGATGCTGCCGCAGGGCCCCGGACACGTCCTCATCACCTCCCGCAACCGCGGCTGGGTCGACCACACCGACATCCTGGAGATCCCCGGCTTCGACCGGGCCGAGTCCACCGGCTACCTCATGCGGCGCGCCCCGCACATCACCGCGCCCGAGGCCGACGAGGTCGCCGCCGAGTTCGGCGACGTACCGCTGCCGCTCGTCCAGGCCGCCGCCTGGCTCGGCGAGTCCCGCATGGAGGTCTCCGAGTACCTGCGGATGGTCCGGGACGGACGCATCTCCGCCGTGGACGAGCCCTCCGGCGGCGACGGCATCCCCCACGCCTCCCTGACCTCCTGGTCGATACTGATCAACCGGCTCCGGCGCTCCCAGCCGCAGGCCATCGACGTGCTCAGCCTGTGCGCCTCCTTCGCCCCCGGCCGCATCCCGCTCGGCGTCGTCCGCGCCTACCCGCAGGCCGAGCTCCCCGAGGACCTGCGCTGGATGGTCACCGACCTGGCCGCCTGGTCCCGCGCCCTGGACACGCTGGTCAACTACTCGGTGCTCAGCCGCGAGTCCCGCGGCCCCGTCGCCGGTGGCGAGATGGGTCCCCACCAGGAGTCCGTGCACATGCACCGGCTCGTCCACGACATCGTGTCCCGGCTCACCGACGGCGAACACCGCGCGGCCCACCGCAAGGCGGTCCGGACCCTGCTCGCCGAGGCCGACCCCGGCAACCCCCTGGACAGCCGCACCTGGCCCCGCTACGCCGAACTCCTGCCGCACCTGGAACCCTCAGGCGCCCTCGCCAGCCGGAACCCCCGCGTCCAGACCGCCGTGCTCAACTGCCTGCGCTACTGCTTCCGCAGCGGCGAGTTCAAGGCCGGCGTCCGGCTCGCCGAGAGGATCCGCGAGAACTGGTCCACCTTCATGGACCCGGTGAGCCCCGAGATGCAGGAGCTCACCAACCAGGAGAGCAACATCCTGCGCCGCCACGGGCGCTTCCGCGACGCCTACCAGCTCGACCTCGCCCTGCGCGCCCGCCTCGACGAGGCGCCGAACCCCGACCCGCTCGGCTCCCTGCGCTCGGCCGTCTCCATCGCCAGCGACCTGCGCTACCTCGGCCAGTACCAGGAATCGGAGCGGATGCAGCGCGAGGTCCTCGCCGACGCCCAGCGCCTCCTCGGCGAGAACGAGTTCCTCACCCTCGTCGCCGGCAACAACCTCGGCATCTCACTGCGCCTGCTCGGACGCTACAAGGAGGCGTACGAGCAGGACATCGCCTCCCTCGCCCGCGCGGAGAGCGTCCTCGGCGCCCTGCACTCGCAGACCCTCACCATCGGCAACAACGTCGCCCACGACCTGCGCCTGCTCGGCCACTACCGCGAGGCCCTCGCCCGCCAGGAGGCCGGCGTCCGCGTCCACGTGCGGATCCTGGGGCCCCAGCACCTCCAGACCCTGTACGCCCGGACCCAGCTGGCCCTGTGCCGGCGCCGCGAGGGCGGCTTCCAGCAGGACCTCGGCGCCACCATGGCCAGTCTGCTCGAACAACTGGAGCAGGTGCACGGCCGCGGCCACTACGTGACGCTGTCCTCCATCAACAACTACGCCAACTTCCTGCGCGAACACGGCGACCTCGACCACGCCCGCGAGCTCAGCCACGAGGCCGAGGCCGGCTACCGGGCCCTGCTCGGCCCCGCCCACCCCGTCGCCACCGGCGTCCTCGCCAACACCGCGCTCGTCCTCCAGGCGTCCGGCCAGCGCGCCGACGCCCTCGCCATCCTGGAGGCAGCGCTCGCCGGCCTGACCGCCTCCCTCGGACCCGACCACCCCTGGGTCCTCGGCTGCGCCCTCAACGCCAGTGCCGCCCGCAACTTCAACGGCCGGGTGGCCGACGCCGCCGAGCTCAGCCGCGACACCCTGCGCCGGGCCCGCCACACCCTCGGCAACGAGCACCCCCTCACCCTCTCCTGCCAGGTGGCGCTCGCGACCGACCTGCGCGGCCTCCGGGAGAACGAGGAGGCGAGCAAGCTGGAGGAGGACGCCCTGCTCACCCTCACCCGCACGCTGGGCGCCCAGCACCCGCACACCCTGTCGGCGCGCCAGCGCAACCGCCCGTACTGGGACTTCGAGGCCAACCTGGGCTGAGCCCCCGTACCGGCGCCGGACAGGCCGGAGGCCCGGCACCCGAAGAGGGGTGCCGGGCCTCCGGCCGTACGCCGTGTCCTTCGCCGCCCGGTCAGGCGTCGAAGACCTCCGCGACCAGCTGAGCCTGCTCGGCCTGGTGACGCTTGGCCGAACCGACCGCCGGGGACGAGGAGTGCGGGCGGGAGATCCGGCGCAGGCGCTCGCCCGCCGGGATGTCCGCGCCGACCGCCAGGTCCAGGTGGTCGATCAGGTTGAGCGCGATGAACGGCCAGGCACCCTGGTTCGCCGGCTCCTCCTGCGCCCACAGGTACTTCTCGGCGTTCGGGTACTTGGAGATCTCGGCCTGGAGCTCCGCACCCGGCAGCGGGTACAGGCGCTCCACGCGGATGATCGCCGTGTCCGTGACGCCGCGCTTGACCCGCTCGGCCTCCAGGTCGTAGTAGACCTTGCCCGCGCAGAAGACGACCTTGCGGACGTCGGCCGGGTTGACCGACGAGTCGCCGATCACCGGGCGGAAGCCGCCGGTGGTGAACTCCTCGATCTTCGACGCCGCGGCCTTCAGACGCAGCATCGACTTCGGGGTGAAGACGATGAGCGGCTTGTGGTGCGGGTTGTGCACCTGCCAGCGCAGAAGGTGGAAGTAGTTCGACGGCAGCGTCGGCATGGCGACCGTCATGTTGTCCTGCGCGCACATCTGGAGGAAGCGCTCCGGGCGGGCGGACGAGTGGTCCGGGCCCTGGCCCTCGTAGCCGTGCGGCAGCAGCAGCGTGACGCCCGAGGTCTGGCCCCACTTCTGCTCGGCCGAGGAGATGAACTCGTCGACGACGGTCTGCGCGCCGTTGACGAAGTCACCGAACTGGGCCTCCCAGATCACCAGGGAGTCCGGGCGGGCCAGCGAGTAGCCGTACTCGAAGCCCATCGCCGCGTACTCGCTGAGCAGCGAGTCGTAGACGTTGAAGTGGGCCTGCTCGTCGGTCAGGTAGAGCAGCGGGGTGTAGTCCTCGCCGGTCTCCTGGTCCACCAGCACCGCGTGGCGCTGGCCGAAGGTGCCGCGGCGGGAGTCCTGGCCCGACAGGCGGACCGGGGTGCCCTCCATCAGCAGCGAGCCGATGGCGAGGGTCTCGCCGAAGCCCCAGTCGATGGTGCCGTCGTCGATCGAGGCCGCGCGGCGCTGCAGCTGCGGCAGCAGACGCGGGTGGACCGTGATCCGCTCCGGGATGTTGACCTGCGACTCGGCGATCCGCTTGACGACCTCCGCGGAGACCGCGGTGGTGACGGCGACCGGGAACTCGGGCTGGGCGTCCGGGACGTGCGCCGGCGCCGGGGCCGAGGTGGCCTCGCGGACCTCCGCGAACACCTTCTCCAGCTGGCCCTGGAAGTCCTGGAGCGCCTGCTCCGCCTCCTCCAGGGTGATGTCGCCGCGACCGATCAGCGACTCGGTGTACAGCTTGCGCACCGAACGCTTCTTGTCGATCAGGGTGTACATCTGCGGGTTGGTGAACTGCGGGTTGTCGCCCTCGTTGTGACCGCGGCGGCGGTAGCAGATGAGGTCGATGACGACGTCCTTGTTGAACGTCTGGCGGAACTCGAAGGCGAGCCGCGCCACCCGGACGCACGCCTCCGGGTCGTCGCCGTTCACGTGGAAGATCGGCGCCTCGATCATGCGGGCCACGTCCGTCGCGTACATGGAGGAACGCGAGGACTCGGGGGCCGCGGTGAAGCCGACCTGGTTGTTGATGACGATGTGGACCGTGCCGCCGGTGCGGTAGCCGCGCAGCTGCGACATGTTGAGCGTCTCGGCCACGACGCCCTGGCCGGCGAAGGCCGCGTCACCGTGCAGGGCGACCGGCAGGACGGTGAAGTCCGTGCCGCCCTTGTTGATGACGTCCTGCTTGGCGCGGGCGACGCCCTCCAGGACCGGGTCGACCGCCTCCAGGTGGGAGGGGTTGGCGACCAGCGACACCTTGATCTGCTCGCCGTCGAGGCCCGTGAAGGTGCCCTCGGCGCCCAGGTGGTACTTCACGTCGCCGGAGCCGTGCATGGACTTCGGGTCGAGGTTGCCCTCGAACTCGCGGAAGATCTGCGCGTACGACTTGCCGACGATGTTCGCGAGGACGTTCAGGCGGCCGCGGTGGGCCATGCCGATGACGACCTCGTCCAGGCGGGACTCCGCCGCGGAGTCGATGACCGCGTCGAGCAGCGGGATGACGGACTCGCCGCCCTCCAGCGAGAAGCGCTTCTGGCCGACGTACTTGGTCTGCAGGAAGGTCTCGAAGGCCTCCGCCGCGTTCAGCCGGCGCAGGATGCGCAGCTGCTCCTCGCGCTCCACGCGGGCGTGCGGGCGCTCCACGCGGTCCTGGATCCACTTGCGCTGCTTCGGGTCCTGGATGTGCATGAACTCGATGCCGGTGGTGCGGCAGTACGAGTCGCGGAGCACGCCGAGGATGTCGCGGAGCTTCATCATCGACTTGCCGGCGAAGCCGCCGACCGCGAACTCGCGCTCCAGGTCCCACAGGGTGAGGCCGTGCTCGGTGATGTCCAGGTCGGGGTGCTTGCGCTGCTTGTACTCCAGCGGGTCGGTGTCGGCCATGACGTGGCCGCGGACCCGGTAGGAGTGGATCAGCTCGAAGACCCGGGCGGCCTTGGTGACGTCGTCGTCGTGCGAGGCGTCGATGTCCTTGAGCCAGCGGACCGGCTCGTAGGGGATCCGCAGCGACTTGAAGACGTCGTCGTAGAAGCCGTCCTCGCCGAGGAGGAGGTTCGAGACGATCCGCAGGAACTCGCCGGAGGCCGCGCCCTGGATGACCCGGTGGTCGTAGGTCGAGGTCAGGGTCATGACCTTGGAGATGCCCAGCTTGTTCAGGGTGTCCTGGGAGGTGCCCTGGAACTCGGCCGGGTAGTCCATGGAGCCGACGCCCATGATGACGGACTGACCGGGCATCAGACGCGGGACCGAGTGGACGGTGCCGAGGCCGCCGGGGTTGGTCAGGGAGACCGTGACGCCGGTGAAGTCCTCCATCGTCAGCTTGCCGACGCGGGCGCGCTTGACGATGTCCTCGTAGGCCTGCCAGAACTCGAAGAAGTTCAGGGTCTCGGCCTTCTTGATGCCGGCGACGACGAGCTGGCGGTCGCCGTTGGGCTTCACCAGGTCGATGGCCAGACCGAAGTTCACGTGCTCCGGCTTGACCAGGGTCGGCTTGCCGTCCTTCTCCGCGTAGGACCAGTTCATCGACGGCATGGCCTTGATGGCCTGCACCATCGCGTAGCCGATGAGGTGGGTGAAGGAGATCTTCCCGCCCCGGGCGCGCTTCAGGTGGTTGTTGATGACGATCCGGTTGTCGAAGAGCAGCTTCACCGGGACGGCGCGGACGGACGTGGCCGTCGGCATCTCCAGCGAGGCGTTCATGTTCTTCGCGACCGCGGCGGCCGGGCCGCGCAGGGTGATCAGCTCGGGGCCCGCGGGGGCCTCGGCCTTGGGGGCCTCGGCGGCCTTGGGCTTGGCCGGGGCGGCGGGAGCCGGGGCCGCGGCGGCGGCCGGCTTCGCGGGAGCGGGCGCCGGAGCGGCGGGGGCCGGGGCGGCGGCCGGAGCGGCCGGGGCGGGTACGGCCGCCGGAGCGGCAGGCGCGGCCTGTGCGGGGCCCGCCTGCGGCGCGGCGGGCGCGCTCGGGGTGGTCGGGGTGGCTACAGCCGGGGCGGCCGGGGTCTCCGACGCTCCGGGCTTGTAGTCGGCGAAGAAGTCCCACCAGGCACGATCGACCGAATTCGGGTCCTGGAGGTACTGCTGGTAGATCTCGTCGACGAGCCACTCATTGGCACCGAAGGCGGTCGCAGGGGACTGACCCTGCCCGTCTTGGTCGGTCGGGGAGCTCGGGGTACTGGGGGACTGAGACGACACGGCGGCAACCGCCCTCTTCCGCTTCACAAGGTGATGGACAGCGGAAATAAAGGCTACGCCTCCCTGGCCTGGAGGTGCAGGCCGGGCACTCCAACGTCGCGCAAGTCACACTTGACGAGGTGTTTCGGTGCCGTGAATGGCGGGAAACAAGCGTGGTTCCGGTTCTGTCAGGGTACGGAGAACCGCGGCTACGGCCGTCCTCGGCCGCACCCCTGACCTGCTCCCGCGCGTATGTCGTACGGGCTCGTACACGTACACGCAGAACGCGAGCTTCCGGTTCGAACCCTACGTCAATCCCGCGAAGGGAGACTGCCCGGAAGAGTGAGTCTGATGCGGCAGCCGCGTGATGATTCGGCCACTCCGATGTGGCCACCGTGCAGATCCACCGCCCAGCGGGCGATCGCGAGGCCCAGACCGGTGCCGCCGTCGCTGCCCGGACCCTGCTGGGCCGGGACCGTGCCCCGGTTGAACCGCTCGAAGACCTTGTGCCGCTCCGCCTCCGGAATGCCGGGACCCTCGTCCTCGACCTCCAGCTCCAGCGAGTCCGGACACGGCCCGCGCCGTGCCCGCACCGTCACCCGCCCGTGCGGCGGCGAGTGCTTCACCGCGTTGTCGATCAGGTTCGCCATCACCTGGTGCAGCCGCTCCGCGTCCGCGTGCGCGGTCAGCTCCGGCGGCGACACGTCCAGGTGCAGATGGACGTCGGTGCGGTTGTGCAGCCCCGAGGTGGAGGACAGGCCCCGCTGGGAGGCCGCGAGGTTCGCCTCGCGCAGCACGCCCGACAGGTACGGCCAGACCTCGAAGCGGCGCCGCTTGAGCGTGACGACACCGTTGTCGAGCCGTGACAGGTCGAGCAGCGTCTCCACGAGCCGTCCCAGCCGCTCGGTCTGCTTCAGGGCCGTCCGCATGGTCTCCGGATCGGCCTCGGAGACCCCGTCCACGACGTTCTCCAGGACCGCGCGCAGCGCGGCGATCGGCGTGCGCAGCTCGTGCGAGACGTTCGCGACCAGCTCCTTGCGGTGCCGGTCCACCGCCTCCAGGTCGTCCGCCATGCGGTTGATCGTGGAGGCCAGGTCGCCCAGCTCGTCACGGCGGTCCGCGCCGCGCACCCGGCGGCTGAAGTCACCGCGCGAGATGGAGCCGGCCACCGTGTTCATCTCGTCCAGCGGGGCCGTCAGGGACTGCGCCACGAACTGGGTGATCAGCAGGGTCGCGATCATCGCGAAGATCGTGATGTACCGGAACTCGGTCGAGGTCCGGATCGCCACCAGGGCCAGACCCGAGGTCAGCAGGACCGCCCCGACGACGAGCGCGCCGAGCTTGGTCTTGATCGAGATCACTATCCGCCGGCGCGGCCGGTCCCGGCGGCCGGTGCGCGGGCCCCGACGGCTCACGGCACGCCCCCGCCGGCTCACGGCGCGGGGGTCTCCAGCGCGTACCCCACGCCGTGGACCGTGCGGATGCGCTCGGCCCCGATCTTCCGGCGCAGCGCCTTGATGTGGCTGTCCACGGTGCGGGTGCCGGAGGCGTCCGCCCAGTCCCACACCTCGGCGAGCAGCTGCTCGCGGGAGAGCACCGCGCGCGGGGTGTTCGCCAGGCAGACCAGCAGGTCGAACTCGGTCGGGGTCAGGTGGACGTCCTCCGCCCTCACCCGCACCCGGCGCTGCGCGTGGTCGATCTCCAGCTCGCCGAGCCGCAGGATGCCGCTGCGCGGGGTCACCGCCGCCAGCGCGGCCCGCTCCACCCGGCGCAGCAGCACGTGCACCCGGGCGGCCAGCTCGCGCATCGAGAACGGCTTCGTCATGTAGTCGTCGGCGCCGACCCCGAGTCCGACCAGCATGTCCGTCTCGTCATCCCGTGCGGTGAGCATCAGGACCGGGACCGGACGCTGGGCCTGCACCCGGCGGCACACCTCCAGGCCGTCGAAGCCGGGCAGCATCACGTCGAGCACCATCAGGTCCGGCTGCCACGCCTCGGCGGCGTCCACGGCGGCCGGGCCGTCGGTCGCGGTCTGCACCAGGAAGCCCTCGGCGCGCAGCCGCGCGGAGATGGCCTCGACGATCGTCGCGTCGTCCTCGACGACAAGGACGCGCCGCTGGGCCCCCGGAGTGGCCGCCGCACCGTGGTGAGTGGTGTGTGTCTGCTCCATTGCCCCGCCTCGCGTCGCCGATGTCGGTGCAGCAGCCTAGAGGCACCCGTGGCGTCAAGGCTACGCAGGTGATCAGGCGGGCCGGACGGCGAGGTGGACCACGTCGGGGACGCCCCGGGCAACGGGGACCTCTTCCGTCCGTACCCCGCTGAATCCGGCATTCCGCAACGACTCTTCGAAATCGGCGGAGGGCCGGGCCGACCACACCGCGAGGATTCCGCCCGGGTTGAGCCGGGCCGCGCAGGCCGCCAAACCCTCGGCGGAGTAAAGGGATTGGTTGTCCTCGGTGACCGTCCAGTCGGGCCCGTTGTCGATGTCGAGGCACAGCGCGTCGTAGGTGTCGGGGGAGGTGCGGACGTGCGTGACGAGGTCCGTGTGCAGGATCACGGTCCTCGGATCGGCCAGCGCCGCGCCCGAGATGGCGGCGAGCGGGCCCTCCCGGTGCCAGTCGATGATCGCCTCCTCACGCTCGGCGACGACGATCCGGCCCCAGCGGGGGTCGGCGGCCGCGTGCGCGAGCGAGAAGCCGACCCCCAGGCCGCCGACGAGGACGGCGGCGCGGCCGTGCCGGCTCTCGGGCAGGGCCGCGAGCGCCGCGTCGACGAGCAGCCGCTCGGAGCGGCCGTCGGAGGTGTCCATCAGGAACGTGCCGTTGGCGATGATCTCGTAGTGCGCGTCGCGCTGCCGCAGGACGACTTCTCCGTACGGGCCCTCGCGCCGGTCGAGGGTGACGGGGCTGGTCATGCTCACTCCGTGGCTCGATGTGTACGTGTCTGGTCCCGGCCATCCTGGGCGTGCGCGGGCGGCCGGGACAAACGCTCAACGAGCGGTGCGGGCCGGACGAGCCCGGGGGTCCGCACGGATCGGCCGGCGCGCCGCGGGCGGGGCCGTCAGGGCGCGGTGGGCGGGCCGCCCCCGGGGAGGGCGTCGAGGACGCGCTGGAGGGCCGGCGGGCGGTTCTCGCCGTCCTGCGTGACCACGAGCCGGTGGTCGTGGGTCAGGTGGTACGTGAAGCCGTCGGCCACCGGCGCCCCCGTCGGGCGGGCCGGGACCCGGGCGTAGGCCGGGTCCTCCAGGGCGGCGCGGAGGGCTGCGGTCTCGGCGGCGGTCATCCGGCCGTCGCGGGCGGGCCCGGTGCCGGAGCGGACGGTGTAGCCGCCGTCGTGGTGCACGACCAGCTTGTTGACGACCCCCGCGAGGCCGCCGTTGACGACGACCTCGACGAGGACCTCCTGAGGGGCCGGATCGTTTCTGCCCCCGGTGGCGGTGGCGGTGGCGGGCCCGCTCGGAACGGGCGGGATGCTCAGGGTGGTGCTCGGCTTGTCGCCCGGTGCCGTCGGCGCCGGCCCGCCGCACCCGGCCACGGCCACGGCGGCGGCGACCACGGCCGCCAGTGCGGCCCCCCTCCCGTACCGCTGCGCGTACTCCATGAGCCGAGCATGCCGCTCGCCCGGTCACGGCGCAGCAGGAACGACTCAACCGGTGCGGACGACTCCGGTCAGCGGGCCCCTGTAGCGCCAGTCGAGCGAGCCGTACAGCGCCATCCCGTCCGTGGTGGCCGAGAGGACGCCGGTCCTCGCGCCGGCCTGTGCGGCGGCCGCCTCCAGGGTGCGCATCACGTTGGCGCCGAGGCCGCGGCGCCGGTGGGCTGGGTCCGTCTCGATCTGGTCGGCGACGGCGGTCGCGCCGGTCGGCGCGATCTGGCCCCGGGCGGCCAGGGTGCCGTCGGGGGCGAGGATCCGGACCCGGATGACGCCGTCGTGGGTCTCCGTCGTCCGCGCGTACCCCTCGGGGGGCGCGGGCCGGGCGGACGGGTCGAGGGTCTTGGTCATCATGAAGCCGGGGTCGTCCGGGATCGTCCAGCCCTCGGTGATCCACGGCGCCACCTCCTCGGGGGTCGCCATCACCTTGAGCCAGGCGTACGGCTCGGTGACGTCGGCGCACAGCTTCCCGACGGACACCGCGTCCGGGTGCGGCAGGACGTGCCGGAACGGATGCCGGGGCAGCCCCACGTCGATCCGGTAGCCCCAGGGCGCGACGACGGCGGCGGGGGTGCCCCGGGAGACGGTCCAGCCGGCCACCCAGGCTGCTGTAATGGCTGCAATATCCATGAGGGCATTACATCGGCCGTTCACGGTGCGGGGGAGCCTGATCGCTCAGAGCGAACAGATGGTGGGGAACATTCGGCGGCGCAGGTGCATTGAGTCCATACAGCTCAACTTGACTGCCGAAGGGGAGATCATGGCTTCTGAGTCCATGGCGTCCGTGCCGCTCACTCTGCCTGTGCTGCCGCTCGACGACGAGGTCGTGCTGCCCGGAATGGTGGTGCCGCTGGACCTGTCCGACAACGACGTGCGGGCCGCGGTCGAGGCCGCCCAGGCCGCCGCGCGCGGAGGGAACGGAAAGCCCCGGGTGCTCCTGGTGCCCCGGGTCGACGGCACCTACGCCGGGACCGGCGTCCTCGGCACCGTCGAGCAGGTCGGCCGGCTGTCCGACGGCGACCCGGGCGCGCTCATCCGCGGCCTCGGCCGCGTGCGCATCGGCGCCGGCACCACCGGACCCGGCGCCGCCCTGTGGGTCGAGGGCACCGTGGTCGAGGAGACCGTGCCCGACCCGCTGCCCGGCGCCGTGACCGAACTCGTCAAGGAGTACAAGGCGCTGGCCACCACCTGGCTGAAGAAGCGCGGCGCCTGGCAGGTCGTCGACCGCGTCCAGCAGATCGAGGGCGTCGGCGCCCTCGCCGACAACTCCGGGTACTCGCCCTTCCTCACCGTCGAGCAGAAGGTCGCGCTCCTGGAGACCGCCGACCCCGTCGCCCGCCTCAAGCTCGCCACCACCCAGCTGCGCGACCACCTCGCCGAGCAGGACGTCGCCGAGACCATCGCCAAGGACGTCCAGGAGGGCGTCGACAAGCAGCAGCGCGAGTTCCTGCTGCGCCGCCAGCTCGAAGCCGTCCGCAAGGAGCTGCGCGAGCTCAACGGCGAGAGCGAGGGCGACGAGTCCGACGACTACCGCGCCCGCGTCGAGGCCGCCGACCTGCCCGAGAAGGTCCGCGAGGCGGCCCTCAAGGAGGTCGAGAAGCTGGAGCGGGCGAGCGACCAGTCGCCCGAGGGCTCCTGGATCCGCACCTGGCTCGACACCGTCCTCGAACTGCCGTGGAACGAGCGGACCGAGGACCAGTACGACATCCAGGGCGCCAAGGCCGTCCTCGACGCCGAACACGCGGGCCTGGAGGACGTGAAGGAGCGCATCACCGAATACCTGGCGGTGCGCAAGCGGCGCGCCGAACGCGGCCTCGGCGTGGTCGGCGGCCGGCGCGGCGGCGCCGTGCTCGCCCTGGTCGGCCCGCCCGGCGTCGGCAAGACCTCGCTCGGCGAGAGCGTGGCCCACGCGATGGGGCGGAAGTTCGTCCGGGTCGCGCTCGGCGGCGTACGGGACGAGGCGGAGATCCGCGGCCACCGGCGCACCTACGTCGGCGCCCTGCCCGGCCGGATCGTCCGCGCGATCAAGGAGGCCGGGTCCATGAACCCCGTCGTCCTCCTCGACGAGATCGACAAGGTCGGCTCAGACTTCCGGGGCGACCCGGCGGCGGCGCTCCTGGAGGTCCTCGACCCCGCGCAGAACCACACCTTCCGCGACCACTACCTGGAGGTCGAACTCGACCTCAGCGACGTCGTCTTCCTCGCGACCGCCAACGTCCTGGAGGCCATCCCCGAGGCGCTGCTCGACCGCATGGAGCTGGTCCGGCTCGACGGCTACACCGAGGACGAGAAGATCGTCATCGCCCGTGACCACCTGCTGCCCCGGCAGCTGGAGCGCGCCGGTCTGGAGACCGGCGAGGTCGTCCTGGAGGAGGCCGCGCTGCGCCGGCTCGCCGGCGAGTACACCCGCGAGGCGGGCGTCCGCACCCTGGAACGCTCGATCGCGCGGCTCCTGCGCAAGGTGGCCGCGCAGAGCGAGACGGGCGAGCGGGAGCTCCCGTTCACCATCGGTCCCGACGACCTGCGCGGGCTGATCGGCCGCCCGCACCACGTGCCCGAGTCGGCCCAGGACCCGGCCGAGCGGCGCACCTCGGTGCCGGGCGTGGCGACCGGGCTCGCGGTGACCGGGGCCGGTGGTGACGTGCTCTTCGTCGAGGCGTCGCTCGCCGACCCGGAGACGGGCGCGGCCGGGCTCACGCTCACCGGCCAGCTGGGCGACGTGATGAAGGAGTCCGCGCAGATCGCCCTGTCCTTCCTCCGCTCGCACGGCGCGGAGCTGGAACTGCCCGTCACCGGTCTGAAGGACCGCGGCGTGCACATCCACTTCCCCGCCGGCGCGGTCCCCAAGGACGGCCCCAGCGCCGGCATCACGATGACGACCGCCCTGGCCTCGCTGCTGTCGGGCCGGCTCGTCCGTACGGACGTCGCCATGACCGGCGAGGTCTCCCTGACCGGGCGGGTGCTGCCGATCGGCGGTGTGAAGCAGAAGCTGCTCGCCGCGCACCGCGCGGGCATCACCACCGTCGTGATCCCCAAGCGGAACGAGGCCGACCTGGACGACGTCCCGGCCGAGATCCTGGACAAGCTGGAGGTCCACCCGGTGACGGACGTCCGGCAGGTCCTGGAGATCGCCCTCACCCCGGCCGAGGTCGCGGTGGGCGCGGCGGCCTGACGCCCCTCGCTCCGTCCCCGTGGTGGGGCGCCCTCCTCGCGGAGGGCGCCCCACCGCCGCCGTCTCAGGCCGGGGCGGTGTGGCGCACCGCCTCGGCGACCACCGAGGCCAGGTCCTTGTCCCGGTCGTAGGCGGCCCGCTGCAGGTCCGCCCCGGTGCCCCGGGACAGCAGCAGCTCGACGCCGCGCACCGCCCGGTCCCGATCGCCGGTGGCCTCCAGGGCCGGGGTGACGTGGTCGAGCAGGGCCCCCAGGACGTCCGCCGCCGGGGCCGGGCGCCAGGTCCGAGGGTGCAGCAGCGCGTCCCCGAGGCCGTGCCTGCTGGCCCGCCAGGACGCCAGCCGCAGCACGGCGGTCGGCACGGGGTCGGCGGCCACGCCGGCACGCCAGGCCCTGGCCTCCGTCTCCACCAGGGCGCGCACGAGGACGGCGAGGAGCACGGCGTCCTCGACGTGCCGGCACACGTCCCCGACCCGCACCTCCACCGTCGGGTAACTGCGGGACAGCCGGGCGTCGAAGTAGACCATGTGGTCGTCGACGAGGACCCCGCTCGCCAGCATCGCCCGCGTGGTCTCCTCGTACGCGGCCACGTCGCCGTACAGCTCGCTGGGCCCGCTCATCGGCCAGCGCGACCACAGCTGGTGGCGCCAGCTCGCGTACCCGGTGTCCCGGCCCTGCCAGTACGGCGAGTTGGCGCTGAGCGCGAGCAGCGGCGCGAGCCAGGGGCGGATCCGGTCGAGCACGCCCACGCCCTCCTCGGCGGAGGTCAGGTGGACGTGGACGTGGCAGGCGCAGGTGAGCTTGTCGTCGACGAGCCGCCCGAACCGGTCCTCGATGCGGCGGTAGCGCTCGTCGGGGCTGAGCAGCGGCTCGAAGCGCACCGGCGCGGTCGCGAGGGCCGCCACGGCCACCCCCGCCTCCTTGGCGGCGGCCGCCGCCGCCAGCCTCGCCTGCCGCAGCTGCGCGTCGAGTTCGTCGGCGTCCGCGCAGGGCCGGGTGGCGATCTCCAGCATCTCCCGGTACAGCTCCGTCTTCGCCGGCTCCACCCGGTCGGACCGGGGCAGGAGATCGGCGTGCCAGGCGGTGATCCCGGCGACGGTGCCCGCGAGCGGCTGCGGGAGACCGGTTCCGGGATCGACGACGAGCAGTTCCTCCTCCACTCCGAGCGTGCGCGGCCCTTCTCCCCGGTGGTAGGTCCACGGCGGCTCCTGACGCATGGAGAGCACTCCTTCACGGTCGGACGACGGTGCGCTGACGGCCGTTCGAACAGAGCTTTCCTGAACCTTGTCCACGGAAGCACCCACTCCCACCCGTCCTGGTGCGGATGGCGCGAATTCGACACCCGAAGGGACGCCGCGACCGCGCCGCGGCCGGTGTCAGTGGGGCCTGCGATGCTGCCGGCATGGACGAGAGGGCCTTCTGGGCGCTGATGGGAGGGCTCCGCGACCGGCCGGGCCGCCGGGAGGAGCGGCTGGACTGGCTGAGGGAGGAGCTGACGCGCGCTTCGTTCGCGGGCTGCGCGGGTTTCCAGGTGCAGCTGGAGCAGGCGTGTCACCGGGCCTACCGCTCTCCGGTGTGGTCCGCCGCCGAGCGGATCCTCGGTGGCTGGTGCTCCGACGACTCGTTCCACTACTTCCGGCTGTGGCTGGTGGCCCTGGGGCGCGAGGTCTTCGAAGAGGCCCTGATGCGTCCCGACTCCCTGGCCGGGGTACCGGAGGTCCGGCGGCTGGCCGGCCGGAGCCGGTCCTCCTGGTGCGAGACGGAGGAGTGGCCGGACTGGGAGGACCTGGACTACGTGGCCGTGGAGGCGTACGGAGCACTCGCCGGCGGGAGCCAGGCGTTCCACGAGCTGGTGACGAACGGGCACGGCGACCGTCTGCCGGACCCGGAGGCACCGCCGTACGAAGAGCCTCTGGAGGCGGACGACCTGCCCCGGCTCGCCGCGCTGTTCCCGGTGAGACCGCCGAGCGTTTGACCGCGGCGCAGGGGGAGGGGGCCGGTCCGCGTGTCACGCCAGGGGCACCCGGTGCGGGCGCCCCCTGGCGTGCGCGGTCGGCGGGGGTCAGTTCTCGCCGCGGCGGCGGGTCAGGAGCAGGCTGCCCGCGCCGAAGGCGGCCAGGGCTCCGGCGCCCGCGAGGGCGAGCGGGAGGGGGGAGGCGGGGCCGGCGGCCGTGTCGGCGGAGAGGGCGGGTGCGGCCTCGTCGCCGCCGTGGCCGGCGTGGCTGACCGTCGAGAGCGCGGCGCCGTCCGCGAGCTGGGCCTCGGTCGGGGCCTCGGCCCCGGTCGCCGTACCGCCGCCGAAGGTGACGTCGGAGCAGCTGTAGAAGGCTTCGGGGCTGTCGCTGCGCTGCCACACCATGTAGACGACGTGGCGGCCGGTGCGGGCCGGGAGGGTGCCGGAGAAGGCGTAGTGCCCGTCGGTCGCGGTGCGGGTGGTGGTGTGGACGGCGACCGGGGTGGTGTCCAGGTCGGACCACTTCAGCGGCCGGGTCGGGTCGAAGCCCTGCTTGGTGAGGTACATCGTCATGGTGCCGGCGTGCGGGGCGGTGACCCGGACCTTGAAGCCGAAGGCGCCGGGGGCGACGGCCGTGGCGGGCCAGTCGGTGCGGGCCCAGTCGAGGGCGCGGTACTTCTCGCGGTTGGCCGAGCACAGCTTGCCGTCCGGGATGAGGGCCCGGTGGTTGCCGTCGGCGTTGGCGATGTTGACCTCGTTCCAGTCGTAGAGCGGCTGGGTGCCCGAGTCGGCGACGAGGTCCTTGCAGACCGGGGAATCGGGGGACTCCGGCCCCTCCGCGTAACAGGCCGCGACCCGGCTGACCGGGTTGAACACGGCACCGTGGGCCTGGGCGGCGGTGGGGGTGAGGGCGGTGAGCGCCGCGGCCGACAGGAGGGCGGCGAGGGCGGCTGGGGTGCGGCGGCGGGACGGCATGCGGCGGCTCTCTCTCGTGCGTGGGGAGGACGGGACGAGCAACGTGCTGACCGCGCAGGGGTGTTGGCCCTGCGCGGTGCCGCCCCGAGGGTCGCATTGGTCCATACCAATACGCAAGCCTCCCGGGTGTGCCGCACACCCGGGAGGCTTGCCGCGCCCCCGCCGGTCGCGCCCGGCGCGGTCGCGTGGGCCGCCGTTCGCGACCGGCGGCGTCCGCCCGAGCCCGTCAGCCGTTCGCCAGCGCCTGGACGCGCGACAGGTCGCCGTTGAAGTGGTTGTGGTCGCCGACGATCGGGCCGGTCGACGTGTACTGCCACATCGTGTAGTAGCTCCAGCCGGCCGGGAGCTCGCCGACCGTAGACGCGTACCGCGCGATCCACAGCGGGTTGGTGGTGGCGAAGCCGCCGTAGTTGCCCGTGCACTGCTTCCACCAGCTGGTCGCGGTGTAGATCACCGGGTCGCGGCCGGTCCGGTACTTGTAGCGGTTCACGAAGTCCCGGATCCAGGCGACCATCCCCGACTGCGTCTTGCCGTAGCAGGTCGCGCCGTACGGGTTCCACTCGATGTCGAGGGCGCCCGGAAGCGTCTTGCCGTCCTTGGACCAGCCGCCGCCGTTGTTCACGAAGTAGTCGGCCTGCGCGGCCCCGGTCGTCGTGTCGGGCGTCGCGAAGTGGTACGTGCCGCGGATCATGCCCACGTTGTACGAGCCGTTGTACTGCTGCGTGAAGTAGGTGTTCTTGTAGTACGTGCCTTCCGTCGCCTTCACGTAGGCCCACCGCACGCCGCTGTTCCACAGCGCCGGCCAGTCCACGTTCCCCTGGTGGCTGGAGACGTCGACGCCCTCGGTCTGGGTGGCCTGGATCGAGATGCCGCCGGGCTTGCCGCCCTGGCCGTCGTGCGCGATCACGCCCATGCCCATGTAGGCGGAGCCGCGGGCCGGGACCTGCCGGGTGCCCGGGTCGTCCTGGGCGGCGCTGGCGGTGCCGGAGAGCGTGAGGGGGAGGAGGAGCGCCAGGGCCGCGAGGGCGGCGCCGGCGAGGGACGTTCCGGATCTGTGCACACGCATTGCGTGCCTCCGAAAGGCTCGGTGGGGGGAGAGCGGGTCGCATGTCCTGGTGTGGACATGTCAGGCGAGGTCGCCGGGCACGACGCTACGCACGTAGACCCCCGGGCGGAAGAGGGTCCGGATGCCGCCGTTGGTCTACGCCTGCGAAATACTGAAGGAGCTGCGGCGATGGCCGCGCGAGGACGAAACTTTCAGCGAGCGGAAAGCGCGCGAAGGGTGCTGACGTGCACGGAAGCGGTACGGGCGGTGAAGCCCAGCCCACGAACGGGAGTGGTGTGGACCAGGAATTCCTCGCCCTGGAACGCGAACTGGCGGTCTTCCTGCGCCGCGCCCGCGCCCAGTCCGGCGAAATGGCCCGCGAGGTCCACCCCGAACTCGAGCCCGCCGCCTACGGACTCTTCGTGCGCCTCGACGAGGCGGGCCCCCAGCGCGCCACCGACCTGGCCGGCTACTTCGGCGTCGGCAAGGCCACGATGAGCCGCCAGCTGCGCGCCCTGGAGGAGCTCGGCCTGGTCGCCCGCGACCCGGACCCCGCCGACGGCCGCGCCTCCCTCGTCCGCCTCACCGAGGAGGGCCAGGGCCGCTTCCGCCACGTCCGCGACGCCCGCCGCGAGCGGTACGTGCGCAAGCTCGCCGGCTGGGACCGCGCCGAGGTGGCGGAACTGGCCCGGCTGCTCCACCACTTCAACGTACGGGCGGCGGAGGGCTGAGGGGCGGCCGTGGGCCCGGCTCCCCCGGCACCCACGAGCACCCCGGCGAGCGCCCCGGCCCCGGAGGAGAACCGAGCCACTCAGAGAACGGCGTACACGGCCGTCGCGTCGTCGTGGCGCTTCCGGCGGCGGACCGCGCCGCCCGGGGCGGGGGCGGCGTCCGCCGACTCCAGGGCCCGCACCCGCCGGAGCAGGCCGCGCGGACCCTCCGCGTCGAGGACGTCGAACAGGTCCGCCCACGTGCCCTGCCCGAACACGTCCACCCAGCGGGTCGCCCCGTCGGTGAGGGCCGCCACGGCGCGGACCGCCGTCCTCGGGGTCGTACCGGTGACGGCCAGGGCGGCCACGGAGGGGTCGGCGGCGGCCGTGAAGAAGCCGCCCTCCCGGTTGCGCAGCCGGTCGGTCGCCTCCAGGGAGCGCAGGATCTCGACCGGGACGCGGCCGAGCCGGTCGTCGAGGACCGCCCGTACCGATCCGTCCGGGGCCCGCAGGAGCAGGGCCGCGTCGGACAGCACGAGGTGCTCCACCACCGTCCCGTCCCAGCGCGCCAGGGCCACCGTCGCCTGCGGAGTGCGGACGTGAGAAAGGTCACAGCTGTCGCGGTGCGCGTCCGCGGTGCGCCGGATTGCCAGCGACAGGATCTCCGGCAGCGTCAGATCCGGTCGGGAAACGGACAGTTCAGTCAAAGCGCCACCCAGTCGGGCCGTGAACCACGGCACGCCGTGCACACAACCGTCCGGGCCCGCCGGCGGCGTCACCCCGTCCAGGACCACCACCACGCCCCCCGCTCCCGAGGCGGGCAGGGCCGCGGCCAGCCAGTCCTCGTTGGGCCGTTCGGCACTGCCGGGCAGGGTCGCCGCTTCCGTACGCATGATCCACAGTCTGCCCCGCGCCCGCCCCGCCCGCATCGCTCCTTCACAACGCCTCCAAACACCCGAATCCGGTCTGTACCAACCGGGCGCGCACGCGGTGAAGCGCCGGAACCACGGGCTCCGGCGAGCTGCGGGCGGGCATCCTGCCAAAGGCCGCGCGGAAGATCCAACCGGGGGTAAGCCCGGCGCCCCGGCGGCCACCATGGAGAGTTGTTCGCCAACTCATGAGTGTTGTTCACTCGTTCGGGTGGCGGAGCGGCCGATGTGAGTCCCCTGACCAGAACCGCTGAAATGGTCGGAAGACACACCAGGGGTGGGGGCTCTTACATGTGACCGGTCGTCACCTCTGCTTCATGGGCGGGACGAGTCAAGGATGCGAGCACCGGTGCAGAAGAAGCGGCCTCGGAGCAACAACGGCGCGCGGAGCCAGACCCCCGGTGACCCGCAGACCCCCGGCGTGCCCGCGGAGCCCGCTGTCACGGGCCGGGCCAAGCGGGTCCGCAGCCGGCTCGTGGCCGGAGTCGCCCTGGTCGGCGTGACCGTGCTCGCCGCCGGCGCCCCCGCGATCCTCACCGCCTCCGGCGACCTCGACGAGACCGTACGCCTGGTCTCCCTCGCCGAACTCGACCGGCAGGCCGTCACGCTCGCCCACTCCCTCTCCGACGAGCGCGACGAGGTCGTCGCCTACATCGCCGCGGGCCGCGAGGACCAGCCCGGCGAGCCGACCGGAAACGACGCCGAGGGCCAGGACCAGGGCAGGGCCGACGGCCCGGACAGGCGCCAGGTCACCAGCGCCCGGTCCGCCCGCGTCGACCGCCAGATCGACGAGATCCGCGCCGACGCCCCCGCCGAGCTGCGCCGCGAGCTCGCCGCCGTACCCTCCATCCGCCGCACCGCCCTCACCGGCAAGGGCAGCGCCCTGGAGGCCCACCGGGCCTACACCGAGGTCATCGCCAAGCTCCAGGCCCTCGCCGACCGGCTCGCCGAGCAGACCCCGGCCCGCGCCGCCGAGGCCGTCCGGGCCCCCGCCGCCCTCGGCCGCGCCACCGAGCAGGCGTCCGCCGCACGCGGCCTGCTCCTCGCCGCCCTCGCCGTGCCCCGGCCCGAGTCCACCGGCGCTACCCGCTACGACCCCGCCACCGGCACCTACGTCACCGTCCAGCCCGACGGCGCCGAGGAGGCCGAGCGGGTCAGGAACGCGCTGACCGCCGCCGCCCAGCAGGCCCGCGTCCGCGAACTCGCCGCACTCGCCGACTTCGACCAGTCCGCCGCCGAGCCCGCGCGCGACTCCCTGGCCGCCACCGTCACCGGCCCCGACGTCAAGAGCGCCGAGCGCTACCTCGGCCGCCTCACCGACCGGCCCGAACTCTCCCAGTCCGAGCTCGACACCGACCCCGCCAAGCTGGACGCCGCGCTCTCCGCCCGCATCGAGCAGATGCGGGGCGTCGAGTCCGCCCTCGCCGCCCAGCGCGCCGAGCGGTTCGCCGAACTCCGCCAGGACGACGTCACCGCGCTCGAACTGCGCCTCGCCCTCCTCGGCGGCTGCCTCGTCGTCGCCGTCGGCATCTCCACGTACGTGGCCCGCAGCCTCACCCGGCCGCTCGCCGTGCTCCGCATCGGCGCCGCCCGGCTCGCCGCCGCGCCCGAGCCGCACGCCGAGGAACCGGTCCGCTTCACCGGCCGCAACGACGAGTTCGCCCAGGTCGTACGGTCCCTCAACACCCTTCAGGGCCGGCTCTCCGCCCTCGCCGCGCGGGCCGAACAGCTCGACGGCGAGCGCGCCGAGGTGGCCGAGGCCCGTGACGCACTCGCCGCCGAGCTCGCCGCCCAGCGCGCCGAACTCCAGGGCCAGACCGCCCGGCTCACCGCCGAGCTCGAACGGCTCCGCGGCAGCGTCCGGCACACCTTCGTCAACCTCTCCCTGCGCAGCCTCGGCCTCGTCGAGCGGCAGCTCGGCGTCATCGAGAAGCTGGAGGAGCGCGAGCAGGACCCCGACCGGCTCGCCACCCTCTTCAAGCTCGACCACATGGCGACCGTCATGCGCCGCCACAGCGAGAACCTCCTCGTCCTGGCCGGCCACGAGCACCACCACGGCCACCCCGGCCCGGTCCCGCTCGTCGACGTGCTGCGCGCCGCCGTCAGCGAGATCGAGCGGTACGAGCGGGTCAGCATCCAGTCGCTGCCGCCGCACGCCCAGGTCGCCGGGTTCGCCGCGGACGACCTCAGCCACCTGGTCGCCGAACTCCTGGAGAACGCCACCTCCTTCTCGCCGCCCGACTCCCACGTCCAGCTGTCCGGCTGGCTCCTGGAGTCCGGCGAGATCATGCTCTCGGTCCAGGACGGCGGCATCGGCATCGCCCCCGCCCGGCTCGCCGAGCTCAACGCCCGCCTGGCCGACCCCGAGATCACCGACACCGAGGGCGAGGGCCTCGGCATCCGCGTCACCGCGCTGCTCGCCGCCCGGCACGGCGTACGGGTGGAGCTGCGCGAGCAGAAGCAGGGCGGCGTGGCGGCCGTCGTGGTCCTGCCGCCGGCCCTGCTGCCCACGGCCCCGCCGGCCACCGCCGTCCCGCCGACTGTCACGGCCCCGGGCGCCACCCCGCCCCCCGTCCTTCACCTCCCCGGCTCCGCCGCCGAGGCCAACTCCAACACCCTCCCCTCCCGCCACCGCGACCCCCTGGTCGAGGCGGCGGAACGGGCCGTCGCACAGGCGGAGGCGGGGGCGCCCGCGGCGGCCGAAGGCCGGAGCGACGCCGACGCCGGGCCTGCCGATCCGGCTCCCGCGACGGAGCCGGACCACCCGTCGGCGGACCCGCGGCCCGAGCCCGAGCCCGAGGACGGGCACGACGCCCAGGGGCAGCACGCCGCCACGGCGCCCGGCCCGGCGGCGGTACGGCCCGGGACCGAGGGCGCGACCGAGCCGGCCTCCGCGGCGGACGCAGAGCGCCCCGCCGATCCGGACCGTACCGGCGAGCCGACCTCCGCTCCCGGCCCGGCCGCGCCGGAAGCCACCACACCCGCTGCCGGACCGGAGCACGCGCACGCCGCCCCGTCCGCCGCGGACGAGCCGACGCCCGCGGCCGGCGTCGACCGGACCCACGCCGACCCGTCGCACGGCCCCGCGCCCGCACCGGGGCAGGCGGCCAGCACGCCCGTATCCGCGCCCGGGGCCGACCGGACCCACGCCGACCCGTCGCACGGCCCCGCGCCCGCACCGGGGCAGGCGGCCGGCATGCCCGTATCCGCGCCCGCGGTCGACCGGACCCTCGCCGACCCGTCGCACGGCCACGCGCCCGCATCCGCGCCCGGCCCGGTCTCCGGCGTCGAGCCCGCGACCGATCCGGCGCACGCCGACGCGCCCGCGTCCCCGCCCCGCGGCGCCGGCGGCGTCCCCGGGCCCCGGGAGTCCCTCGCCGAGACCACGATGCAGGTGCGGCTGCCCGAGCCGCCGGTCGAACCGGAGGCGCACGGGCGGGCCGAGGAGGAGCCGCCGCGCGAGGAGGAGGCGGCCGGGCCGCGGCCCGGGCAGTGGGAACGGGTCACGGACAAGGGGCTGCCCAAGCGGACGCCGCGGATAGTGCGTCAGGCCACCGCCCCCACCACGCCCATACGGCGCGGCGGCGTGGACGCCGAGGCGCTGCGCAGGCGGCTCGGCGGCTTCCAGCGAGGAGCGGAGGACGGCCGCCGCGACGTGGCCGCCGAGATCCGCGCCGCACGGACCGCAAGGACCGCACGTACCGAGGAGAACACGGGGGACACAGTCGAGGAGGCACGCAGTTGACTGCGACCGGAACATTCGGACTGAGCAGTGAGGCCCGCAACCTGCAATGGCTGCTGGGCAACCTGGTCGAGGAGGTGCCGGGGGTCCGCTCCGTCGCCGTCGTCTCCTCCGACGGGCTGCTCCTGCTGTCGTCGGACCCGGACGCCCAGACCGGGACGTCCGAGGCCGACCGGACCGCCGGCCCCCGTGGCTCCAGCGCCGACCTCGCCACCATCGTCTCGGGCATCGGCAGCCTCACCGTGGGCGCCGCCCGGCTGATGGACGGCGGCGGGGTCAAGCAGACCATGGTCGCGATGGAGGAGGGCAGCGTCTTCGTCATGTCGATCAGCGACGGCTCGCTGCTCGGCGTGCACGCCGCGCCCGACTGCGACATGAGCGTCATCGCGTACCACATGGCGCTCTTCGTCGGCCGTGCCGGCCACGTCCTGACGCCCGAACTCCGCAGCGAACTGGCCAAGTCCGCCTCGTCCGCGGAGAGCGCCCAGTGACCGCCGCCGCTCACGCCCACGGCCTGCCGGTCCGGGGTGAGGGCCGCCGCCCTTCCCGGGTCCGCCCCTACTCCCTCACCGGCGGCCGCACCCGCTTCGGCCACGTCCTGCTCGTCGAGACCTTCGTGGCCGCGCTCGAGGCCGCCCCCACCCGCAAGGTCCTGACCGACGGCGGGCCCGCCGCGCGCGGCCTCATGCCGGAGATGCGGGCCATCGTCGAGGTCTGCCGCCGGATGCGGACGGTCGCGGAGATCTCGGCGCTCCTGAAGATGCCGTTGGGTGTCGTCCGGGTGCTGCTCAGCGACCTGGCCGACCAGGGAAAGATCCGCGTGTACGGGACCGGTCACAGCACCGGCCAGCCCGACCGCGCACTGCTCGAAAGGGTGCTGAGTGGACTCCGCCGTCTCTGAATCGCCGGTGATCGCCAAAATTCCCGCCCAGCCCGAGGCGGCGGATCCGGTCCCCGACCCCGAAGAGGGCGCCCAGGACTGGCAGCTGGACCACACCCGCGCCCCGATCGCCACCAAGGTCGTCGTCGCGGGCGGATTCGGCGTCGGCAAGACCACCTTCGTCCGCGCGGTCTCGGAGATCACCCCGCTCCAGACCGAGGCGCTGATGACGCAGGCGAGCGAGGAGACCGACGACCTCACCGCCACGCCGGACAAGCTGACCACCACCGTGGCGATGGACTTCGGCCGGATCACCCTCGACGACGACCTGGTGCTGTACGTCTTCGGCACGCCGGGCCAGCAGCGCTTCTGGTTCATGTGGGACGACCTGGTGCGCGGCGCGATCGGCGCGGTCGTGATGGCCGACACCCGCCGGCTGACCGACTGCTTCCCCGCGCTCGACTACTTCGAGAGCTGCCGCCTGCCGTACATCGTGGCCGTCAACCACTTCGAGGGCACCGAGCGCTTCGAGGTGGCGGACGTCCGGGAGGCCCTGACCGTCCCGCCGCACGTCCCCGTCCTGATCATGGACGCGCGCAAGCGGTACAGCGTGGTGGAGACGCTGCTGGCGATGGTCGAGCACGCCCTCGAAGCCACCCCCGAATAGTCCCTCCCCGAGCACACCCCCAAGGTCGCCCCATGCGGAAGATACTCATAGTCGGCGCCGGTCAGTCCGGCCTCCAGCTCGCCCTCGGACTGCAGTCCAAGGGCTACGAAGTCACGCTGATGTCCAACCGCACGGCGGACGAGATCCGTTCCGGGCGGGTCATGTCCACGCAGTGCATGTTCGACACCGCGCTCCAGCACGAGCGGGACCTCGGCATCAACTTCTGGGAGTCCCAGGCCCCCCGGATCGAGGGCCTCGGCGTCTCCGTCGCCGGCCCGGAGTCGGCCCGCGTCATCGACTGGGTCGGCAAGCTCGACGGGTACGCGCAGTCCGTCGACCAGCGGGTGAAGATGGCCGGCTGGATGGAGACCTTCGCCCAGCGCGGCGGCCAGCTCGTCATCCACGGCGCGGCCGTCGGCGACCTGGACTACTTCTCCCGCGGCTACGACCTGGTGCTCGTCGCCGCCGGCAAGGGCGAGCTGGTCTCCATGTTCGGCCGGGACGCCGCGCGTTCCCCGTACAGCGAGCCGCAGCGCGCGCTGGCCGTCGCCTATGTGCACGGCCTCGGCCCGCGGCCCGAACACCCCGACTTCGACGCGGTGCGGTGCAACCTGGTGCCGGGCGTCGGCGAGCTGTTCGTGATGCCGACCCTCACCACCTCCGGCCGCGCCGACATCCTCTTCTGGGAGGGCGTCCCCGGCGGCCCGCTCGACGTCTTCCAGGGCGTCAAGGACCCGGCGGACCACCTGGCGCTCACCCTGGGGCTGATGGAGACGTACACGCCCTGGGAGTACGCCCGCGCCACCAAGGTCGAACTGACCGACGCCGGCGGCACCCTGGCCGGCCGCTACGCCCCCACCGTCCGCAACCCGATCGGCCGGCTGCCCTCCGGCGGCCTGGTCCTCGGCGTGGCCGACGTGGTCGTGGCCAACGACCCGATCACCGGCCAGGGCTCCAACTCGGCGTCCAAGTGCGCCGCGGCCTACCTCGCCGCGATCGTGGAGCACGGCGACCGCCCCTTCGACGAGGCGTGGATGCAGGCCACCTTCGACCGCTACTGGGACACCGCCCAGCACGTCACCAAGTGGACCAACGCGATGCTCGGCGTCCCGCCGGAGCACGTCCTGAACCTCATCGGCGCGGCGGGACAGCTCCAGCCGGTCGCCGACCGCTTCGCGAACGGCTTCAACGACCCGGCCGACTTCGAGAACTTCTTCTACGAGCCGGAGAAGACGGCCGCCTACCTGGCCTCCGTCGCCCCCTCCGCCGACGCCTGAGCCCCGGACCCGTCGAAACCCTCGTCCGCGCCGTCCGTGGCTCCCTCGGGGAGCTCGGGCGGCTCGAACGTCTCCAGGGGCTCTCCGGCCGGATCGGGGCGGACCGCGCCGAGGAGGGGGTTGGCGGCGATCGGGGAGACCTTGACGCGGGCGCCGGGACGCGGGGCGTGGACCACCATGCCGTCGCCGAGGTAGAGCGCGACATGGGTGGCGTCGGGGAAGTAGACGACCAGGTCGCCGGGCCGCAGCCGGGTGAGGGGGACGCGGGGGAGGGCCGCCCACTGTTCCTGGCTGGTACGGGGCAGGGTGCGGCCGGCCGCCGCCCACGCTCGCTGGGTGAGACCCGAGCAGTCGTACGTGTCGGGGCCCTCGGCGCCCCACTCGTACGGTTTGCCGATCTGGCGCACCGCGTAGCGCAGGGCCTCGGCGCCGGCGGCGGACGGGGTGCGGGGGCCGTCGAGGGCGCCGGAGCCGAGCAGTTGGTTCTGCGCGCCGGCGGTCTGGACCTCGTCGAGGGAGGTCAGCCGGGCGAGCTGGGCGGGGGAGAGGGAGGCGAGCAGGCGCTCGACCTCGCGGAGCTTCGCCCGGGCCGTCTCCTGGTGCTTCTTCCGGCCGGCGAGGAGGGCCTGCCGCTGCTCCAGGGCCTTGCGCGAGGCCGTCGCCAGCGCGTCCGCCCGGCGTTCGGCCGCCTGGAGACGGGCGACCGCACCGGCCCGTGCGCGGGCCGCGCGGGCCACCAGGCGGCCCTGGTCGAGGGCGCGCTGAGGGTCCCGGGCGAGCAGCAGGCCGAGGTACGGGGAGAGTTCGGAGCGGCCCTGGTACTGCTGCCGCGCGAGGCGCCCGGCCTCGTCGCGGCCGCGGTCGAGGGCCCGGCGGGCCGCGGTCAGCGCGGCGGTCGTCCGCCGGGTCTCGGCGGTCTGCTCGGCCAGCGCCTCGTCGGCGGCGTTGTAGGCCTCACCGGCCCGCTCGGACTCCTGGTAGAGCGTGCGGAGCCGGGTGAGCAGCGCGGCGACGGAGGTCTCGGCGCCCTCGTCACCGGGGGCGGCCGTCGCGGCGGTTGTTCCGGCCAGGGTCGTGGTCACGGCCAGCACCGTCGTACAGACCGTGCGCAGCAGCCGTCCGGGCACGTGCACGTCACCACCTCCGAGGCGATGATGACGTGATCGATCGTGTGATGAAGCGATGATCGGGCGAGTGTTCCGCGGCCCCACTCCATCGGACCAGTGGGGCCGCCGGTTTGGACCGGCGGCGAGACCGCGGATCCGGCGCCCGCTGCGGCCCGGCCGCCAGACCCCGGCTCCGGCGCCCGCTCCGGCCCGGCCGCGGGCCCCCGGCCCCGGTCAGGCCCCGCCGTCGGCGTCCGGCCGCCGTCCTGGCTTGGACCAGGGCCACTTCAGTTCGCGACGCTCCCGGCCCTCCGGCGCGTACACGTACACCCAGCCGCGCTGCAGGCCGAGCCGCTTGGTGTAGCCGGCCGGCTCGCGGCGGTAGGCGTGGACCGTCGCGGGGTGGCCGTCGTGGGCCGGGACCGGCACCTCGTACCACTTCGGCGGGTGACCGGTCGGGCCGACCAGGACCGGCAGCACGCGGCCGTCGAGGGGGCCGCCGCGGAAGGGGGTGTTCTCGCTCTTCACCCCACCAGTGTCGCCTCCGCGCTGCTCACAGCAGGTGCGCGGCCCGGCTCACCACCGGGATCACGTTCCTGGCGAGGGTGCCGACCGGCCCCGTCGCCGTCTCCTGGGCGAGCAGCCGGGCCACCACCTGCCCGGTCTCGGCGTCGCTCGCGGCCGTCGCCGCCAGCAGCGCGACGAGGTGGTCGACGAGCCAGTCCCGCAGTTCGGCGGCCGGCGGCTGCTTCCCCTCGTCGACCCAGATCAGCGAGGCCGCCTCCACGGCGGCGATCCACGTCCGCACCATCATCGACAGCCGCGGCCCCGGCCGTCCGACCCCCAGGTGGAAGAGGATCTGCTCGGCCGCGGCCCGCCGGACCTCGTCGACGATCGCCGTCGTCCGCGAGGTCTCGGCGACGTTGCCGCCCCGCAGCAGCGCGGCGAACCCGGCGTCGTGCTGGTCCACGAAGGCCAGATAGCGGTCCAGCACCCGGGCCAGGCGCTCCGTCGGCGGCCCCTCGGGCGGCTCGGCGAAGCAGTGCTCCAGGGCGTCGGCGGAGGAGCGCAGCGCCGCCTCGTACAGCTGCTGCTTCCCGCCGGGGAAGTAGCGGTACACGAGCGGGCGCGAGACGCCGGCCGCCTCGGCGACGTCGTCCAGGGAGACGTCCTCGGGCGGCCGGTGCGCGAACAGCGACTGGGCCGCGTCGAGCAGCTGGAGCCGCCGTTCCTCGACGCTGAGCCGGCGGTACGCGGGCGAGGCGGCACTGGTCATGCCCCGCAGCGTATCCCCGCACGGACCCGGACGGGCCTGGACGGACCGTCCCCGCAGGTATCCCCGCACGGACCCGGACGGGCCTGGACGGACCGTCCCCGCAGGTATCCCCGCACGGACCGGGCCGGACCCGCACGGACCGGGCTGGACCCGCACGCACGCGGCCGGACCCGCACGCGCTCGGCCGGTCCCGCACGCGCTCGGCCGGACCCGGCCGGACCGCCGAGGACGGAGGGGCATCGGCGATCCCTGCCCCGCCCCCTCAGGCCAGCAGTCCCGACGCCTTCCACAGCCGCCGCCCCGCGCCCCGCAGCACGCCGATGTCGTCCAGGAAGTCGGTGAGCCGCTTCGCACCGGACTGCATCACCTCGCGGCGGTGGCCGCTCGCCCGGACCTGGGCGAGGGCCTCACGGCGGTCCAGACCCACGTTGTCGTAGACGGCAGGGTTGATGAAGCACGTGGAGAAGACGCGCGCGGCCTCGCCGCAGCTGAGGCGGGTGAACTCCTGCTCCCAGCGCGGGGCGGTGATCATCTGGCGGCGCAGCTCCTCGCGGGCGTAGCGCACGTGGCGGGCCTCCTCGACCACGTGGATGCGGGTGACGCCGCGGACGAGGGACTGGACGCGCTCGTCCGGGAAGGTCAGGCGCTGCATCCAGTCCAGGATCTCCTCGCCGAGGAGGGTCGCCGCGAAGGAACCGGGGGTGGTGGAGACCGTCTTCAGGAGGCGGGCGAGGTTGTGGTAGATCCGCGGCACCGGGTACTCGGGCGCGCCGCCGCGCCTGATCAGCCGGGCGAACATCATCGAGTGCCGGCACTCGTCGGCTATCTCGGTCAGGGCGTAGCGCACGTGGCTGCTGGTGAGCGACTTGTCGTAGATGTGCCGGACGAGCAGCTGCATCAGGATGATCTCGAACCAGATGCCGAGGGAGGCGAGCGAGGCGGCCTCGTGGCGGGAGAGGTCGATCCGCTGTTCCTCGGACATCTTCCGCCACAGCGGGGTGTCGTAGAGCGAGACCAGCTCCGGCGGCCAGAACCACTTGCCGTCCTCGAAGGGACTGTCCCAGTCGAGTTCGGTCTCGGGGTCGAAGGAGTGCTTGAGGGAGGACTCCAGGAGCCGCTCGGCGACCTGCTCGCGGTCGCGCAGCGGACCCAGGGCGTCCCGGAGGCGGGTGAAGTCGGGCTCGGTGAGACTGGCCATGACGGGAGGCACCTCGCTGGGGGAGGACGGACGGCTGCTCGTGCGGGTCCTGAGGCCGGCCGGTGCCGCGGCCCAGGGGACGGACGGCGGGCGGTGCCGGGCGGCGACATTTATAAGACTCCCCGTCAGTAACGCCGTCAATCCCTCGCGTGCGACTTGTTGACCCTGCGTCTACCAACGTGTGAGCCTGCTGGAAACCGTCGGAAGGAGCCGTCAGTGTCGACGCACGACCTCTACGCGCAGCCCCCGAAGGAGTCCGTCTGGCAGGTGCCGGCCACCGGCGCCGCCCGCTTCAACTGGTCCTACGACATGGCGGACGACGGACGCGACCGGCTCCTCGCCCTCTACCAGAAGGGCAAGGACAAACAGTGGGACGGGGCCACCCGCATCGACTGGGACCTGGAGGTCGACCCGTACGACCCGCTCGGCACCCCGGACGAGGCCATGTCCCTGTACGGCACCCGCCACTGGGGCAGGCTCACCGACAAGGACAAGGGCGAGCTGCGCCGGCACTACTCCTCCTGGCAGTTCAGCCAGTTCCTGCACGGCGAGCAGGGCGCGATGATCTGCGCCGCCCGGATCGTCGAGTCCGTGCCCGACCTGGACGCCAAGTTCTACTCGGCGACGCAGGTCATGGACGAGGCCCGGCACGCCGAGATCTACGCCCGCTTCCTGCACGAGAAGATCGGCACCCTCTACCCGATCAACGACAACCTGCAGAGCCTCCTCGGCGACACCCTGCGCGACTCCCGCTGGGACATGCCCTACCTCGGCATGCAGGTGCTCATCGAGGGCCTCGCGCTCGCCGCCTTCGGCATGATCCGGGACACCACCAACAAGCCGCTGCCCAAGCAGATCCTCGCGTACGTGATGCAGGACGAGGCCCGGCACGTGGCCTTCGGGCGGATGGCGCTGCGCGACTACTACCGGCAGCTCACCGACGCGGAACTGCGCGAGCGCGAGGAGTTCGTCATCGAGGGCTGCTATCTGATGCGGGACCGGCTGCGCGGGGTGGAGGTCCTGGAGAACTTCGGCATCCCGAGGAAGGAGGCGGAGGAGCTCAGCGAGCAGAGCGAGTTCCTGCACCTGTTCCGCAAGCTGCTGTTCAGCCGGATCGTGCCCTGCGTCAAGGACATCGGGCTGTGGGGCGAGCGCCTGCAGAAGGCCTACCTCGACATGGGCGTTTTCGACCTCGGCGACTCCAACCTGGACCTGCTGATGTCCCAGGACGAGGAGGTCGCCGAGGCGCTGGACCGCGAACGGTTCGCGGCGGAGGAGCGGGCGCGGGTCGCGGAGGTGGCGGAGGCGATCGCGGAGGGCGAGGCGGCCTCGTAGCGGACGCCCGCGCCTGTCCCCGCGTACGGGAAGGGGCGAGCCCGGCCGTACGGGAAAGGGGCGAGCCCCGGCCGCAACCGTACGGAAAAGGGGCGAGCCCCGGTCGCCTGCGCGAGGCAGGCGACCGGGGCTCGGTGTTCTGGTCAGCGGGCGGCCGGGATCAGCCGAACGCCTTCACCGTCTTCCAGTCGACGGACAGGACCGTCTTGACCGGAGCGTTGGTGTTGGTGGTGGACGGGTAGTACAGCCTGATGTTGCCGGTGGCGCCGTCACGGACCCAGATGTCCGGCACGCCGTCCTTGTTGACGTCGGGGATGCCGATCGCGGCCGTGACGTTGGTGCCGGTCCAGTTGGTGCCGAACTGGACGTCGCCGTTGGCCGAGTTGGCCGCCAGCTTGATCGACTCCAGGTCGACGCTGCCGGCGACCGCACCGGGCTTGCCGTGGCGGACGTACATGTTGCCGTTCTCCACGTTGCGCCACAGCAGGTCGGGCGTGTTGTCCTTGTTCATGTCCGCGATGTTGACGATGTCGCGGGCGGTGCTGGCCCAGGCCGAGCCCTCCATGAGGGTGGCGGTCTGGAAGCTGGCACCGGTGTAGCCGGACAGGATCCAGAACGCGGTACCCGCGCGGATGGCGAGGTCGGCGTGCTTGTCGCCCGTGATGTCGCCGATCGCCTTCATCTGCGTCCACGTCGACGGCGCGGGCGCGTTGGAGGGCAGGCGGATCTTGATGCGGTGGTCGACGTTGAACGTGCCGTAGCCGTCACCGGGGTAGAGCCAGAACTGCTTGTCCGGGGTGACCGCGAACAGGTCGGTCGACCCGTCGCCCGGGTAGACGTCGTTGTAGTGCGCGATCAGCGAGCCGGTGCCGGCGGCGTCGACCCAGTGGTTCGCCGGGTTGACCTTCTTGCCGGCGGTGACGTAGGAGGCGTCGAGGCAGCTGTAGAGCTCGCCACCGGTGCCGGGAACGGCCGGGTCGGCGGGGGCGCCGACGCAGTTCTTGAGCCGGCCGTCCGCGTAGAGGACGAGCAGGTCGGCGATGTTGTCGCCGCCGGTGTCCATCGGGCCGTCGGCGGTGTCGCGCGGCGGCAGGTAGAAGCTGTAGTCGCCGCGGAGGCTCTGGTTGCCGTTGGCGTCGTAGGCGTAGACGTTGATCTGGGTCGGGCCGGCGTGCGGCGGGGTGACGTTGGTGATCGTCACCTTGCCGTTGACCGGCGGCGGAGCGTCGACGTAGCCCTGGCCCTCGAAGCCGTAACGGAACTTCGTGGCGCCGGCGGCGGTGAAGGTGAAGTCACCGGGCTTGCCGAAGTTGACCTTCGCCCAGGTCGCGCCGTCGTTCGTGGCCTCGGTGAACACCGTGCTGGTGATGTCGGGCTGCGGCGGGGCGGTGGGGTCGACGGTGAGGTGGCACGGATAGTCGCCGTTGGGGTAGAAGGTCGAGGTGGACTTCGGGTCCGGGTACGTGGCGTCCTCGGAGCGCACGTCCCACTTGAAGAGCGTGTTCGCCGTGAGGTCCTTCAGCAGCGGGTCGGTCGCCTCGATGACCATCTGCCCGTATCCGGTGGAGGAGCTGATGGTGGCGACGTACTCCTTCTTGGTGGTGCTGCCGTCCTTCCAGAAGCGGAACCGCAGCTTCGGGATCTCGCTGTCCGGGTCGGTGGCCTTGGCCTTCAGCGTGATGGTCGTACGGCCGATCAGCATGGTGTTCGTCGGGCCCGGGACACAGGTGCCGCCCGGGGACGAGATGCCGACGCTCGGCTGGTTCGGGGGACGGTTGAACACGCCCTCGATGCGGGCACCGGTCGCGGCGAACTTGCGCCACGTGAGGGTGTCGGTCTCGGTCGTGGCCCGCATGCCGAGGGTGATGGTGCTCCAGCCCTTGTCCGCGGCCTCCTGGGCCGCGGAGGTGACGGTGAAGTACTCCCACGCGTCGGGGCAGCCCGTCGAGGACCAGCCGTGCGCGAAGGACTTCTTGTGCAGGACCCGCGACCAGGCCGGCTGGGCGTTCCACGTCGTGCCGGTGGAGATGCCGCCCGTCAGCCAGAACTCCATCTGGCGCTCGGTGCAGGAGTAGGAGTGGTTGTTCAGGATCTTGAAGGTGGCCCAGTCGAAGTGCGCACCCTTGTAAGCGGTGTCGAACTTCATCCGCCAGAAGGAGCGGGCGAGACCACCGGTGTCCTTCTCGTAGCCGACGCGGGCGTCGGAGGTGCCGGAGGAGAAGTTCGTCCCGTTCCAGAAGCTGGAGTTCGGGTACTTCTTGTACGCCACCGTCCACCCGGCCCACGGGCTGTTGAGCGGCGGGTCGATGAACACCGGGAACGTGGTGTCCTCGGCCGTGAGCAGGCCCGAGGCCGCCACGTTCAGACCGAGCGCCGCCGTGCCGGTGCCTTCACCATCGAGGGTGACGGGAAGCTGGGCCGACTTGGCGCCCGGTTCGATGCCGGTCAGGCCGGAGAGCTTGAGCACGTCGGCCGTCGAGGCGGTGGACGTGCGCTGCGGGGTGCCCTGGGGCAGCTCGGGGTCGCGGCCGGCCGAGTCCCAGGCGAACGGGGTCGGGATGCTGCCGACCTCCTGGCCGCGCTTGTCGACGACCTGGATGCGGTTCGCCTTGGCGTCCTGGCGGAAGACGGCCGTCTTCGAGCGCAGGCCGTACGAGACGGTCGCGAGGGCCTTGTTCGAGGCGGCCTGCTTGTCCTTGACGATGAGGAGCTGGCCGAAACCGCCGTCCGTGCGCACGATCAGCAGCAGGTCGACGCCGGGGAAGACCTCCGGGTAGAGGGCGCGCGGGCCGTCGAGCACCGGCTCGGGCAGGGTGCCCGGCCAGGTGTAGGCGATGGTGTGGCCGTCCAGGTCGATCTCGGCGAGAACGGTCTCGCCGGTCAGCGGCGCGCGGACGTACGAACGGTCGGCGCGGACGGCGGACCGGCTCCCAGCCGCGAAGCGCACCGGTACGGCGGCGTTGACGGGGCGGATGGCAAGGGCACCCGCGCCCGCCGTCCGGCGCAGCGTGGTGTCGATCGGCGCCCACGTGCCCTGCGCGTTCTTCGCGCGCTGGGGCATGACGTCGATCTGGGTGCGCATCTTGCCGTTGGGCATCGCCCACAGCAGCCGGGTCTGGGTGGTCGCCGTGTCGACGAGCACCTGCTTCCCGGTCCGCCTGGCCTCGGCCGCGGCGGCGGCCTCGTCACGCGGACCGGTCGACGCCTGCGTGGCGTCGGTGGGTCGGGGCCCTTGGGCCGTGGTGGAGTCGCTCGGCTGCCACCAGGGCAGCAGAGCAGCGGTGAGTGCGGCCAGAACGAGGCCGAGAGTGAGCGTCAGCCGTGTGCGCGTGCGCACGAATGGGCTGAGAAGACGAGGCGGCGGCGCGGACACGGCGGTCTACTCCCGTGAAGACGGATGGTGGACAGCACAGATGGCCCCGACGGACAGACCGCGGGGCATAAGGCGCGCACACGATCACACGGCGGGCAGGCCACGTCCACATCTGAAGACTTTATGAAGACGTTATGGGGCCCTGTGGAAGAATCTGTGACCCCGTCAGGACGTGGCTATTCGGCTGTTTTGGTGGAGCGTTAGATTCCCGATGCCCGATTCGCCTGATTCAGGGTAAAGGTCTACACCATCGCGCTCTGGGGGCAAACAGGGCGTGACCAATCTCATCTTCACACCCTGGCGCTCCCGGGAACCGATCTTGTAAATGCGCCGGACATGACAGAGAGTGCGCACGCACGCGCCTGAACAACAGGCGCGTGCTTTTGGTGTTTCCGCACCTCATCCCCGTTGTCTTGTTCGTCTGGGTGGGAGTCGACGCGTATGCGTGCTTCAGGTCCACTGTCATGGCTCGGGCGGGATCGCCTAGCCATGACAGAGTCACAACGACGGCGCCGTCGGCGAAGCCGCGCGGCGATCGTCCTATTGCTGTCATCGACATTGACGGTGACGAGCCTGGGGTCGCAGGCCCTGGCCGTCCCCGGCGACGGGATGAGCCGTGAGGAGACGACCTCCCAGGTCGACCTCCCGGACATCCCGAAGAGCACCACCCTGCCGGAGGACACGGAGGCTCCCAAGGAGCTGACCACGGCGGACGAGAAGCCGATCACGCCGTACGCGCCGGTCGCCACGGACCCGTGGGCGGCGGACGCGGGCAAGGCGGACCCGGCGACGGCCCCGGCCGGAACCACCGTCCAGGTCGTGAACCCGACGACCTCGACCCTCCTGCCGGTCGGTGTCGGTGTACCGGCGGGCCAGGACCCGGCGGCGATCGCCGGTGACTGGCAGGTCGCCGTCAAGGCGACCACCACGTCCGAGGACACCGGCGTGCCCGGCATGATCATGGAGATCGTGCCCCCGGCGACGGCCGACCCGGCGGCCCAGGTGCTCGTCGACGTCGACACCACCGCCTTCGAGGACCGCTACGGCCAGCTGGCCGCCGAACGCTTCGGCCTCGTCCTGCTGCCGAGCTGTGTCATCGACTCTCCGGAGACCGGCGACTGTGCGCCCGACACGGGCGTCGAGACGATGGCCGGCGAGAACGAGCCGGACCTCGAGGTCGAGCGGCTGCGCAGCACCGTCAAGGAGGTGCCGGCGGCCAAGACGAAGCTGAAGGGCACGTCCGGCAAGACCAAGAACGCCGCGACCCGCCAGATCCTCTCCGGCACGATCCCGGTCGCGAACCTGCTGCCCGACGAGGACACCTCCAAGGTCTCGGGCGCCTCGGCGCGCAAGGCCGCCTTCTCGGAGAACGTGGGCGCCAACGGCCGCCAGGTCGTCGGCGCGATGGACACCGGCTCCTCGGCGTCCGGCGACTTCACCGCCACGCCGCTGCTGTCCTCCGGCTCCTGGGCGGCGGGTTCCTCCAACGGCGCCTTCACCTACTCGTACCAGGTGCAGGTCCCGGAGACCGCCGGCGGCCTGATGCCGAAGGTCAACCTGTCGTACAACTCCCAGTCGGTCGACGGCCGCACCTCGGCGTCGAACAACCAGGCCTCCTGGATCGGTGACGGCTGGGACTACAACCCGGGCTCGATCACCCGGTCGTACAACAACTGCCGCCAGGACTCCAAGCGGACCGGGGCGAACAACAAGGACCACAAGACGGCCGACCTGTGCTGGGGCTCGGAGAACGCCACCCTCTCGCTGGGCGGCTCGACCACCGAGCTGGTGTGGGACGACACCAAGAACCAGTGGTTCACCGCCAACGGTGACGGCTCGAAGATCGAGCGCATCAAGGACACGTCCAAGGACCCGCGCTCGGGCCTGAAGGACGCGGACGGCGAGTACTGGGTCGTCACCACCAAGGACGGCACCCGCTACCACTTCGGTCTGAACAAGCTCCCGGCTGGTCGGACAACGGCACCGCCGCCGACGACCCGTACACCGACTCCGTGCTCGCCGTGCCGGTCTACGGCAACCACTCGGGTGAGCCCTGCTACGCGGGCACCGGGACCACCGGCTGGAAGAACTCCTCCTGCCTCCAGGCCTGGCGCTGGAACCTCGACTACGTCGAGGACATCCACGGCAACGCCATGTCCCTCTGGTACGCGCGCGAGCAGAACTACTACGCGAAGAACTTCTACTTCAAGGGCCCGGTCAAGTACCACCGCGGCAGCTACCTGAAGCACATCTACTACGGCCAGCGCAAGGACACGCTCTTCTCCGCGGAGGCCCCGGCGCGCATCGGCTTCACCGTCGCCGAGCGCTGCTTCCCCGAGGCGGGCCTGACCTGCACGGACGCCAACGACACGGTCGACCACTTCACGGACAAGGACCCGGGCAAGTACCGCATCTGGTACGACACCCCGGCCGACCTGAACTGCAAGGCCGTCACCTCGACGTACACCCGCAAGTGCTGGAACGCCGGTCCGACCTTCTGGACCCGCAAGCGCCTGGACAAGATCACCACCTCCGCGCAGCGCCTCACCAGCACCACCGCGCGTCAGGTCGTCGACGAGTACCAGCTCAAGCAGAGCTTCCCGGTCCTGAAGACCGGCGCCAACACGGCCCTGTGGCTGGAGTCGATCCAGCGCACCGGCTACGGCCGCAACGGCACCACCGACGCGTCGGTGAAGCTGAACGCCGTGCGGTTCGAGTCGAACTCCGACGACATGCCGAACCGCGTCTACCGCGGCGACCCCGCGACCGACCCGCGGCCCGGTTTCTCTCGTCTGCGCATCGCCCGCGTCGTCAACGAGTACGGCGGCGAGACGGCGGTCACCTACAAGCCCCGCACGCCCGAGTGCACCGACAGCACCAAGCTGCCGGGCAAGACCGAGACCGCGGCGCTGAAGTCCAACACCCGGCTGTGCTACCCGGTGTTCTGGCACCCGGACGCCGAGGTCGAGGACATCGACTGGTTCAACAAGTACGTGGTCGACACGATCGAGGAGCTGCCGAACGTTCCCGGCTCGTACTCGACGCTGACGGCGTACGACTACAAGAACGCCGGCTGGAAGCTGGCCGAGGCCGAGTTCACCAAGAAGTCGACCCGGACCTACTCCCAGTTCGCCGGCTTCGAGCAGACCACGGTCACCACCGGTGAGCGCAAGGCCGGCGCCGACAGCGGCGAGGGCACCACTCCCGGTGAGGACGTCCCCGGCGCCGAGGGCCCGAAGACGAAGGCCGTCACCCGCTTCTACCGCGGCATGGGCGACACCGTCCCCGTGAAGGACATCCACGGCAACGCGATCACGTACAACGGCCAGCCCGTGTACGACCGCGAGGCCTTCGCCGGCCGCATCCTCGAAGAGCTGTCCTACTCCAACGCGACGGACGCGGACACCGAGTGGCTGACCCGCAGCATCACGATCCCGCAGGCCACCGAGCTGGCCCGCCGTGACCTCGGCGACGGCCTGAGCCCGCTGCAGGCGTGGCGGGTGACCGAGCCGGAGGAGATCGCGTACACGAAGTCGTCGGGCACGGGTGACGACACGCGGACGCTGCGGACGGTCAAGAGCCACACGACCTACGAGTCGACGCACGGTCTGCCGACGCTGGTGGAGAGCCTCGGTGACACGGGGAAGACCGGTGACGAGTCCTGCACCAAGCTGGAGTACCTGCACAACACGGCCAAGAACCTGATCGGTCTGTCGAAGCAGGTCCTCGTCTCCCCGACCACCTGCGCCACTGCCAACTGGGCCGACCTCACCACGCTGAGCGGTGCCGCCCGGACGGCGTACGACGGAACCGCGTACGGCACCGCCCTCGGCTCCACGAGCCGTGGTCTGGCCACGGAGTCCTGGTCGCTGAACGGCACCGGCACCGACTTCCAGTCCAGCGGCACGACCGTCTTCGACGCTGTCGGCCGTGTCACCAAGGTGATCGACCCGGACCTCAAGGAATCGGCGATCACCTACGACCCGCCCACGGGTCAGGTATTCAAGATCACCCAGACCAACCCTCTGGGCCACACTCAGGTCCAGGAGCTGGAGCCGGGCCGCGCGGTCACGCTGAAGACGACCGACGCCAACGGCCACGTCAGCGAGGCGAAGTTCGACCCGCTGGGCCGTCTCAGCGAAGCCTGGGCCCCGGGGCGCACCACGGGCGTGCCGGACTTCAGGGCCGAGTACACGATCCCTGAGCCGGTTCCGGACACCTCCGACCCGGACGGCGGAGAGACCCGCAAGCCTCCGTACATCACCACGTACGCGCGTGGTTACGAGAACCGGATTCAGAAGTCGGTCACGATCTTCGACGGCCTGGGCCGCGAGCGGCAGTCGCAGGAGGAGGCGGACGGCGGCGGCCGTCTGATCACCGACACGCTGTACAACAGCGCCGGTGAGGTCTACCAGACCAACAACGCCTACCTGAACCAGGACGCCCCGAGCGGTGAGCTGTTCACCCCGCTGGCGGACACCACCGTCCCGAACATCACCCGCTACAAGTACGACGGCCTCGGCCGCGTGCTCGAGGAGATGCCGGTCCTCAAGGTCAAGCTCACGGGCACGACCGAGGCCATCTCGCAGGAAGTCCCGGAGAAGGCCGTCCGCTACGAGTACGGCCCGGACTGGTCGAAGGTGACCCACCCGCAGGGCACCTCGTCCTACCGGGTGTACACCGACGCGATCGGCCGCACCGTCCGTACGGACTCCTTCAACCCGGCTGCGCCCGAGTACACCTCGCCGACGGGCGTCAAGGAGCGCTACACGTCGACGCGCTACGAGTACGACAAGCGCGGCCAGCTGGCGAAGGCGACGGCATCGGCCGACCCGACCCACCCGTGGACGTGGACGTACGACAAGCGCGGCCGGCTGGTGACCGCGACGGACCCCGACACCGGCACCACGGAGACCAAGTACGACCACCGTGACCGGCCGCTGACCGTCACGAACGCCCGCGGCACCCTGTGGAACGGCTATGACGTGCTGTCCCGTCCCACGCAGCAGCGTGAGACGGACGCCAACGGCAAGCTCCTGGCCGAGTTCTCCTACGACTCGGTGCCAGGCGGCAAGGGCATGCCCGCCACCGCCACCCGCTACACCGACGGCCTGGCCTACGTCCAGAAGGTCAACGGCTACACCAAGGAGTACCAGCCGACCTCGACCACGCTGACCCTGCCCGACACGGTCGTCGGCACCTGGGGTCTGCAGAAGGACTACACCTACAGCTACACCTACTCCGACAACGGCATGCTGGACGAGGCGACTCTGCCGAAGGTCGGCAGGTTCGACGCGGAGAAGCTGGTCGTCCGGTACAACGAGGACGGCAAGCCGGTCTCGATCTCGGGCAAGGACTGGTACGGCTCGGAGACCGTCTACTCGCCGTACGGCCAGGTCATGCGCTCCACCCTGGGCTCGCTGCCCTACCGCGTGTGGGCGCAGAACTCGTACGACGAGTCCACCGGTGAGCTGCAGAACCAGCAGGTCTACCGTGAGAAGACCGACCCCACGGTGGTCTCCGGCAACCTGGTGTCCAACCGTTCCTACACCTACGACCCCTCCGGCAACGTCACGGGTATCCATGAGGCGGCCACCGGGATCGAGGAGCGGCAGTGCTTCGCCTATGACCCGCTGGGTCAGCTGAAGGAGGCCTGGACCTCCAAGGACCAGACCGCCTGTACCACCCCGAAGAACACCGACGGCACGCTGAACGTCGCGTCCGGAACGGACAACTCCGGCTACTGGCAGCAGTACGAGTACGACCTGCTGGGCAACCGGAAGAAGCTCGTCGAGAAGGACCTGTCGGGCAACGCGGCCAAGGACGCCACGACCGACTACGCCTACGGCAAGGCGGACGGCTCCCAGCCGCACACGCTCACCAAGGTGTCGAAGACCTACACCACCCCCGCGGGGGCGCAGGTCAAGGCAGAGGCCGAGCGGCTCTACGAGCTGACCGGTGAGACCAAGCAGATCACCTCGATCCAGAACGGCGACAAGCAGACGCTGACCTGGACGCACGATGGCCAGGTCGACCGGATCACCGGGGCGGGTACCGGCGGCAAGACCCCGTACGTGGGTCTGACCGACAAGTGCCTCGACCTCAAGTCCGGCCTCCCGGCCGCGGCGCAGCCGGTCCAGCTGTATGGCTGCAACGGCTCCGTCGCCCAGAACTGGAAGTTCACCCCGACCCCGGCCGCCGTGGGCGGGACGCAGACCGACCCCAACCGGGGAACCATGTCGGTCTACGACGACTGGTGCCTCCAGCCGGCGGCCAACACGGCCGGCTCGGCAGTCCAGATCCAGAAGTGCAACGGCAGCGCCGCGCAGGAGCTCAAGCGCACCACCGTGGGGCAGCTGACCCACGTGGCCTCCGGCCTGTGCCTGGCGGTCCAGGCCGCCAACTCGGCGAACTCCACGCCGATCGTCCTGGCCACCTGTGACGGCGCGTCCGCCGCACAGCTGTGGGCGCCGCAGAACGACACCCGTCACATCTACAGCCCCGGTGGTGAGCGACTGCTGACCATCAAGGGCAAGACGGCGACGCTGCACCTGGGTGAAGCCGAGGTGACCGTCCAGCAGGGCGGCGTCCTGGTCAACAGCCAGCGCACCTACTCCACCCCTGGTGGACAGGTCATGCGTTACGCCTACGGCACGGGTGGTGAGCAGCTGGTCGCCCTGACCACTGACCACCAGGGTTCGACCTACGCCGAAGTCGCCCTGAGCGGCACGATGGCGGTGCGGATCCGCAAGCAGGACCCCTTCGGCAACCAGCGCGGCACCAGCACCGTCGGTGTCAACCTGCAGGCCCACACCGGGTTCCTCGGCAAGACCAGGGACGATGCCTCTGGCTTCCAGCCGCTCGGCGCACGCCTGTACGACCCGGTGGTCGGACGCTTCCTGTCCGCCGACCCGCTGATGGACCTGAACGATCCGCAGCAGTCCAACGGGTACGTCTACGCCCACAACAACCCGGTGACGTTCGACGACCCGACGGGTCTGGCCATCACCCTGACCGCTTCCGAGCGGGCCGCGGCCCTCGCGGGTGCGGGCCTGTCCGCGGCGCAGGTCGCGCAGGCGCAGGCGATGCAGGGCAAGTCGCTGTCCTCGGTGATCCTCTCGATCGCCTGGGAGACGCTGAAGGACTTCATCGGCATCAACGACGCCATGGCGTGCTTCGGCGGTGACATGTGGTCCTGTGCGGGCCTCATCATCGACGCGATTCCGTGGACGAAGCTCGGCAAGATCCCGTCGGTCATCAAGGCGGTCAACCGCACGATCGAGGCGATCAAGGCGTTCAAGGCCGCCAAGAAGGCAGCCGAGGCGGTCCTGAAGGCGGCCAAGGCAGCCGAAGCCGCAGCCTTGAAGGCCAAGAAGGCCGCTATCGAAAAGGCCAAGAAGGAGGCCGCGCAAAGAGCCAAGAAGAAGGCAGCCGAGCAGGCCAAGAGAAAGGCCGATGCGGCAGCCGCCGCGAAGAAGAAGACCGGTAACCCGGTTCAGAAGCAGTCCCAGTCCAAGGCCGCACCGAAGTCCTCCTCCCAGCCCAAGAGCAGCGGTGGCGGCAAGGGCGGTGGCGGCGGCAAGGTCAGCACCAGCAAGCCCGGTGGCTCCTCCGGCGGTTCGTCCCGCTCCAGCGGTGGCTCCAGCGGTGGCGGCGGCTCCGGCAAGTCCGGCTGCAACAGCTTCGTGCCGGGCACGAAGGTGCTGATGGCCGACGGCTCCACCAAGCCGATCGAGAAGGTCAGGACCGGCGACAGAGTCATCGCGACCGACCCGGTGACCGGGGAGACCCGCGTCGAGACGGTCACCGCGGAGATCAAGGGCCAGGGCCTCAAGCACCTGGTCAAGGTCACCATCGACACCGATGGCAAGGCCGGTGCGAAGACGGCCCAGATCACGGCGACCGACGGCCACCCCGTCTGGGTTCCCGAGCTGCGCGACTGGATCAAGGCCACCGACCTGAAGTCGGGCCAGTGGCTCCAGACCAGCGCCGGCACGTACGTGCAGATCACGTCCGTCCAGCGTTGGACCGCTCCGTCGGCGACCGTCCACAACCTCACCGTCAGCGATCTCCACACGTACTACGCGCTGGCGGGGGCGACCTCGCTCCTGGTCCACAACGACACCTGCCCGACGGGTGGCGAAGAAGGCGGTCAGGGTGGCGGCGATGGCATCCAGAACTGGGCGCCGGACCACTACGCGGACGAGGAGATCGCGGCTCGTGCCACCGACATGAACGACCTCGGAGCGTTCTTCGAGGTTCCTGCGGAAGTCCACGAACTGGTGGCCAGGTACCGGGCGAATCCCAACATGCGTCCGCGGGAAGGAAACGCTCGTGACGGCTGGGACCACTTCGAGGGCCGCGATCTCAATCCCCGTATGCGGGCCCAGTGGGCTTCATGGATGGGCAGGGAAAACGGAGCACTGATCTACTGGAACGGTAGGAACGGCAACCAGACCAGGATCATGGTCCACCCATCGAATGGACAGATCGCCTGGTTCCGTATTACGAACGGCGGTCACAACTACTCCACGCCACGTATCTACAACGGCCTCTGGGGCAGGTAGTAGCTTAGGAACGGAAGCAGTGCACGGCACCCCGGGGTGCCGTGCACTGCCGCATGTAGTGGACTTTCATCCGAGGTTCTCCGGAAAGGTTGAAGCACATGGACCACGCTGGGCGCCTCGCGCCTGCCGGACTGGTCTTCCTGGGGCTGATGGGCCTGGAACTCCCGCTCATCCCGCCTGCACTCGCCAATATGGCCACGGGATACGAGTCCGCATCCGGGAAGTGGCCGAGGTCGATCGTCGACCGCGACACTTCGGATTTCGTCACCAAGGCGAACGAAAGCTGGTTCGAGCTCCTGAGAGAGGGAAATCTCTTCGGGGACAACGGAGAATTCCTTGTCGCCGTCCCGCTCGAAGAGGGCGGGAACGACCTGTGGTGGGCGCGCGTCACACTGGCCGAATCCTGGGACATGGTGGGGGCGGGCTCCGCCACCGCACTCGGCAGCGGCTTCGGCGAACCGGAGTTCACCACGCTGTCGGTGACCGGAGACGTCGCCGCTTTCTGCTCCTCGCGCGAGTCCTCGGTTCACACCGTCCTGGCAGCCGGATTCTCGGACGTCCCGGATCTTCGTCAGATGGCGGACTGGATCGCCGGCTATCCGGGGACGCCGCGGCAGGAGAAAGCGGCTGCCCGGAGATGGCTCGACGCCACTGGCGGTTGAGGCTAACGAGGGACCGTCCCCACCACCACCGTGGCGGGGGCGGTCCTTCTCTGTCAGCCCCCTCCCCGCCCCCGCCCCTCCGCCTCCAGCCTGAGCCCCTCCTCCATCACCGCCCGCGCGATCGGCGCCGCGCTCCCGCCCCCCGAGATGTCCGTGCGGTCGGCCGACGCGTCCTCCACCACCACGGCGACCGCGACCGCCGGCTGGGCCGAGTCCCTGGCCTGGGCCCAGGCGATGAACCAGGCGTAGGGGGTGCCCGTGTTGCCCAGGCCGTGCTGGGCCGTGCCCGTCTTGCCGCCGACGCGGGCGCCGGGGATGGCCGCGTTGGTGCCGGTGCCTTCCTCGACCGCGCGGACCATCAGGTCCTGGAGGCGGGTCGCGGTGGAGGGACGCATGGCCTGGCGGTAGGTGCGGCGGCCGGTGGTGTCGACCGTGGTGCCGCCCGCCGTCGTGGTGCGCTCGATCAGGTGGGGGTGGGCGATCTCGCCGTTGTTGGCGACCGCCGCGGCGACCAGCGCCATCTGGAGCGGGGTGGCCGTCGTGTTGAACTGGCCGATGGAGGACAGCGCCAGCTGGTCCGGGCTCATGTCGGTGTCGAAGTTCGACCGCGCCACCCAGGACGGGATCCGCAGCCCCGGGTCGTTGAAGCCGAAGTTCCCGGCGGCCTCCACCATCTTCTCCAGACCGACCTTCACCGACAGGCCGGCCATCACCGTGTTGCAGGACCACCGGATGGCGTCGGCGAGCGAGGCGTCCTCGCAGCCGCGGGCCTCGTTCGGGAGCACCTGGCGGGTACCGGGCAGGACGAAGGGGTCCGGCGTGTCGGTCGGGGCGTCGGGGTCCGTCACCACGCCCGCGTCCAGGGCCGCCGCCGCCGTCACGATCTTGAAGGTGGAGCCGGGCGGATACGTCTGCCGGAACGCCCGCGCCAGCATCGGCTGGTTCGGGGAGGTCGTCAGCCGCGCCCACGCGTCCTTCACCTCACGACCCGTGCCCGAAAGGACTCCCGGGTCGTACGACGGGGAGGACACAAGCGCCAGGATCCGGCCGCTCGACGGCTCGATCGCCGCGACCGCGCCCCGCTTCCCGTCGAGGCCCCTGAAGGCCGCCTCCTGCATGCGGGCCCGGATGGTGGTGATCACGTCCCCGCCCGGCTGGCGCCCCCGGCTCACGTCGTTCCACAGGGGCAGCGGGGCGAGCATGGGATCGGTGCCGGACAGGACCGCGTCCTCGGCGTCCTCGACCAGGCTCGTACCGTACGTCTGGGAGGCGTAGCCGGTCACCGGCGCGTACAACGGCCCCTGGGTGTACGTGCGTTCCCAGCGCAGCTGCTGGCCGCTGTCGCGGGAGCCGGTCACCGGCCGGCCGTCCACGACGATCTCACCGCGCGGCTGGCCCCAGCGCGTGATGGCGATCCGGCGGTTGGCCGGGTTGTCGTCCAGCTCGTCCGCCTGGATCACCATCACCCGGGCCGCGTTGAGCAGCAGCGCCACCAGCAGGACCAGGCAGAGCGCCGCCGCCCGCCGGATGTAGCGGATCACCGCGTGTGCCTCATCTCGGGTCCTCCACGTGTCCGTCCGCGACGGGTGCGTCCTCCACGATCGGAGCGATCACGCCGGTGTCCGCCATGTCCGGACGTGGCGCCCGGGCCGAGTCGGAGACCCGGACGAGCAGTGCCACCATCACCCAGTTGGTGACGACCGAGGAGCCGCCCTGGGCCAGGAACGGCATCGCCATGCCGGTCAGCGGGATCAGCCCCATCACCCCGCCCGCGATCACGAAGACCTGGAGCGCCAGGATCGAGGCGAGCCCGATCGCGAGCAGCCGGCCGAAGGGATCGCGCAGCGCGAGGCCGGCGCGGTAGCCGCGGGCCACGATCAGCGCGTACAGCAGGAAGAGGGCGGTCAGGCCGACCAGACCCAGTTCCTCGCCCGCCGTGGCGAGGATGAAGTCCGACTTGGTGGCGAAGCCGATGAGGACCGAGTGGCCGAGGCCCAGGCCCGCGCCCAGCATCCCGCCCGCGGCGAACGCGAACAGCGACTGCGCGAGCTGGCCGGGCCCGTCGCCCGCCCGGATCGAGGCGAACGGGTCGAGCCAGTCCTGCACCCGGCCGTGGACGTGCGGTTCGAGGGAGCCGACGAGGAAGGCCCCGGCGGCCGCGAGGACGAGCCCCACCGCGATCCAGCCGGTGCGGCCGGTCGCCACGTACAGCATGATCACGAACAGACCGAAGAAGAGCAGCGAGGTGCCCAGGTCGCGCTCCAGGACCAGGACGCCGACGCTCAGCACCCAGATCGCCACGATCGGCCCGAGCACCCGGCCGGTGGGGAACTGCAGCTTCCAGGCTTTTCGGCCGGTGTAGGCCAGCGCGTGGCGGTTGGCGGCGAGGTACGCGGCGAAGAAGACCGCGAGCAGGATCTTGGCGAACTCGCCCGGCTGGAAGGAAAGACCGCCGATCCGGATCCAGATCCTGGCGCCGTTCACGGCCGGGAAGAAGATCGGCAGGATCATCAGGCCCAGCGCGGTGGCCACCGACAGATACGCGTACCGCTGGAGCACCCGGTGGTCGCGCAGCAGCAGCACCACCACGATGAACAGGCCCACGCCGAGCGTCGACCACACCAGCTGGGTGGGTGCGGCCCGGTCGCCGGGCGTCTCCAGGTCGAGCCGGTAGATCAGCACCAGGCCGAGTCCGTTGAGCAGAACGGCGATCGGCAGCAGCAGCGGGTCGGCGTACGGGGCGCGCAGCCGGACGGCGAGGTGGGCGAGGAGGGCGAGCAGCCCGAGGCCGGCGCCGTAACGGGCGGCGTCCGGCGGTACGGCGCCGCTGCGGGCCAGGCCGACCTCGGCGTAGCCGTAGACGGAGATCAGGACCGCGCCGACGAGCAGCGAGAACTCCACACCGCGGCGCTTCGGGACGAGCACCCCGGGCGGGGGCGCGTCCTGCGCGGGTCTCGCGTCCGTGGGCGGCGCTGCGGTCATGGTCCGCAACGTAGCAAGCAGTAAGCCTTATGTCCCTTTTGTGTGACGGTGCGCCGTGCCGTGCCGTGCCGTGCGGTGCCGTCTCGTGGCTGCTGCGTTGTCCGGCCGGGCGGGCCGGGCGGGCGGCCGGGCGGGCCGTGCGGGTCGGCCGTGCTTGCCGGGCGGGCGCTACCGGTCGTGCCGGGCGGGTTGGCTGGGGGCGTGCTTGGTGTCGTGCCGGGCGGTTCCGGTCGTGCCGGGCCGTGCCGGTCCCATCAACCGGGGCGGCCCCCACCGGACCGACCGGACCCACCGGGTCCGTCGGTCGCGCCGGGCCCACCGGGTCCGTCGGTCGCGCCGGACCCGTCGGTCGCGCCGGACCCGTCGCCGCCGGCGGCCCCACCTGCTCCGCCGGCCCCACCCGCCCCACCAGCCACCTCGGCCGTGCCGGGTTCCGCGAGCCGTACGTACTCCGGGAGCGTCAGCCGGGCCACGGCCCCGCCGCCCTCCTCCGCCGGCGTGTTGGCGAAGACCAGCTCCGCGCCGATCGCCTCCGCCTGGCCCACCGCGATCGTCAGGCCGAGCCCGTGGCCCTTGCCGCCGCCCTCGGTACGGAAGCGCTGCGGGCCCGCGTCGAGCAGGTACTCCGGATAGCCGGGGCCGTGGTCCCGCACCGTCACCACCGGGCCGTCCACGGTCAGCACCACCGGCGCGACCCCGTGGCCGTGCGCGTTCGTGACCAGATTGCCGAGCACCCGCTCCAGGCGCCGCTTGTCCGTCTCCACCGTCGCCCCGCGCAGCACCCGCACCTCCGTGTCCGTTCCGGAGGCCCGCACCACCCGCTCGGCCAGCGGGCCCAGCTCGTGGACGGCCAGGTCCACCCGCTCGGTGCCCGCGTCGAGTCGGGAGATCTCCAGCAGGTCCTCGGTGAGCGCGCGCATCGCCCGCACCCGGTCCCGGACCAGCTCCGAGGGGCGTCCCTCCGGCAGCAGTTCGGCGGCGGCCGAGAGACCGGTGAGCGGGGTGCGCAGTTCGTGCGCCACGTCCGCGGTGAACCGCTGTTCGTTCTGCAGCTTGCGCTGGAGCGAGGACGCCATGGTGTCGAGGGCGCCGGCGACCGTGGCCACCTCGTCCTGGTGCCGCGCGGGGTCCCGGGTGCGGGGGTCGTCCACGCGCGCGTCCAGGTCGCCCGCGCTGATCCGCCGGGCCACCCGCGCGGTGGCGTGCAGCCGCCGGGTGATCCGGCTGACGGCGAAGGACCCGACCAGCAGGGTCGCCCCGATGGCGAGCAGGGAGGAGGCGAGGATCGAACGGTCGAGCCCGTCGATCGTCTCGGCGCTCTGCGTGTAGTCGATCCGCACCGCCAGGGCGCGCCCGTCCGCCGGGCCCGCCGCCCACATCGTCGGACGGCCCTCGTGGTCGCCCACCATGGTGCCCCGCTCGCCGCGGACCGCGAGCGCGCGCAGCTCGGCGGGCAGCCCGTCCGGGTCCACTCCGGCGAAGCGGGGGAGCGGCTCGCCCGACTCGTAGAGGCGTACGACCTCGCCGAGCCGGGTCAGCGCCTTCTCGCGGGAGTCCCGGACCGTCTCGCCGGCCACCGACACGTGGACGAGCGTGCCGAGCAGCGCGGCCAGCGCACAGCACATGACGGTGATGAAGACCCCGGCCTTCCAGGTAAGGGTCGCGGTCCAGGCGGGCGGCCGGAGGCGGCGCCTCACGGGCCGGCCTCGGGCGGCACCGGTGCGGGGGCGGGGGTGGACGTGGCCGAGGGGCTGACGAACACCGGCGCCGGGACGACCGAGGTGCCCGCGCCGGGTGGCTTGATCCGTACGATCTCGTCCCGGGCCGGCAGCATCGCCCCCTGCTGCTCGTCCCAGGACCACGCGGTCCGGTACTCGTAGCCGGGGATGCCCGCGGAGCTGGCCCGCATGATCAGGTCCCGGCCGGCCACCTCCACGCTGAGCACCTGGTCGGCCGTGGACATGATCCGGGTCAGGCCGCCGTGCTCGGCGAGGTAGACGCGGACGGCGACCTGCTGCTCGGGCATCCGGACGCCGACGATCAGCTCGTCACGGCCGTTGCCGGTGAGATCGCGGTAGTACGGGTCGAGGACCGGGCAGCGCGCGCGGTCGGTGCCGCAGCCCTCGATGGCCCGCACCGTCTCCTCGTACAGGGCGTCGGCGCCGGAGCGGTCCTCGCCGTGCGCCCGCACCTCGGCCTGGAGCACGGCGACGGGGTCGACCGCGTGGACGTCGTTGCCCGGGACCTCGATCCCGGGTACGCGCGCGGTGTCGGTCTCGCCGTAGTCGATCGGCGGACTGGTCGCGGGCGGCAGATCCGGCCAGAGCCGGACCGGGCCGACGGCGGCGGGGGAGCGGCCCGCGCTCTCCAGACCGGCGCGGTGCCCGCAGCCGGTGAGGAGGAGGGCGAGGGCGAGGGCGCACACCGCCAGGGCGGGCGCGGTCGTGGCGGAGAGTGCGCGCACGGTGCGCGCTCTCGGGCTGCTCCTCACTCTGCTCCTCGGGGTCGGCGGCGGGCGGCTCGGGACGAGCGGTCTCCCCGTAGACCTTATTCGCAGGGAAGTCCTTTTTGTCCACCGGGTGGGTGTCCCACCCGGTGGACCCGAGGTGAGCGCGACCGACCCCGAGGTGAGCCCGGTGGACCAGAGGTGAGCCCGGCCGACCCCGAGGAGCAGAGTGAGGAGCACAGTGAGGAGCCGAGGCCCGACGACAGACCCGAGGCCCGACGACAGACCCGAGGCCCTTACAAAAGGCGCCGCTCCATCTGGGTCAGGGCCGCCCGGCACAGCGTGAGGAGCTTCTCGTCGTCGTGGACGTCATGGGAGCCCGCGCCGTCCTCACGGGCGTTGTGGCGTCGTCTTCGGGCCAGCTCGGCGCGGATCACCGGCTCCGCCTCACCCGCCGCCGGGCCCATCTCCGCCAGACATTCGGCGACCGCCACCCTGGCGTGCCGGTTCTCCTCCCAGGCCGCGAGCAGCACCGGCAGCACCGCGGCCGCGTCGCCCTCGACCCGCCACAGCGCCGCCCCCGAGCGCACCCGCACCCACAGGTCACGCGACGCGAGGCCCGCCCGCAGCGCGGCAGCCGCACCGGCCGCCGCCGGGCCGATCGCGCCCAGGGCGCGGGCCGCCACGCACCACTCGGCATCCGTGGCGCCCGGCCGCAGCCACCGCCCCAGCGCGGCCAGGGCCTCGTCGAGCGAACCGTCCAGCGACCACGCCGCCCGCGCCGCCATCGACGAGACCGCGGCCGACTCGGAGACGAGCAGCCGCCGCACGTCGGGCAGCGCCTCCTCCCGCGCCACCGGCCCGAACATCGCCAGGGTCCGCAGACACGCCTCCCGCACCCAGTCCCGGCGGTTCGGCGGCGCCCCGCGCAGCACCCGCAGCACCTCCGGCAGCGCCTGCGTGCCCCGCACCGACGCCAGCGCGAACAGCAGCGGCGCCGCCCGGTCGTAGAGCAGGTCGTCCAGCTCCACCTCGCCCAGCCTGCGCCGCAGCACCGGGGCGAGCGGCAGCGCGGCCGGACCGAGCGCGTCCACCGCGTACAGCAACTCCCGCCGCACCTCGCGCTCCTCCAGGGCCCGCGCGAGCAGCGGGATCGCCCGGGCGTCACCGGCACGGGCGAGGGCGAGCAGCGCCCCGCCGCGGCCGGCCCGCGCACCGGGACCGGGCAGGCCGAGCGGCCCGGTCGGTGCGGCCGCGAGGCGGGCGGCCAGGGCGTCCGAGGCCGGTCCGGCCAGCTCGAAGAGCCGCTCCAGGAAGGACGTGGCGGCCTCGCGCAGCCTCGGCTCCGGGTCGCTCAGCTGCTCCCCGACGAGCCGCACGACCTCCTCGTACCGCCCCCGCCACACCCTGATCAGCCCGCCGCACAGCCAGATCGCGTCCGAGCGCTGCCCCCAGTCGGGGCTGCGCAGCTGGGCCAGGATGAGCGCGATGCGGTCGTCGACCCGGTCGTCGAGGGCGGTGTGCAGGGTACGGAGCAACTCCTCCGTCCACGGGGTGGGGCGGCCCGCCGAGTGCTCCTCCAGGAGTTCGCGGACCTGGCCGATCAGGGTCGGGCTGGCCGTGCGCGGGGTTTCGGCGGGGCGGTCGGGCGGCGCCGAACGCACCTCGTCGAGCAGGACGGTGACCCGCTCCACCACGTCCTCGGGGATCCGGGCCGGCGCGCAGCGGGCGAGCTGGGCGAGGGCCGCGAGCCGCAGCCCGGGCGCCTGCGCGGCCCGCGACAGCCAGCCCAGCCAGTCCACGGTCTCGGCGCGCAGCGACTCGTGCCGCAGCGCGATCCGCCCGACCGCGGCGACCAGGGCGAGCCGCACCTCCGTGTCCCGCTCGACGGTGAGCCGCTCGCGCAGCAGGTCGAGCACCCGGGCCGGGTCGGAGTGCAGGGCGGCCAGCGCGCAGGGCGCCGCGAGCCGCACCTCCGGGTCGGGGTCGTCGACGAGCCCGAAGAACACGTCGGCGCCGGCCGCGACCGCCGCCGCGGCCATCGCGTAATTCGCGGCCGGTATGAACTCCGCGTCGTCCGGGTCGAGTTCGTCCAGCTCCTCCTCGTCGCAGAGGTCGAAGCCGCCGATGCTGGTGAGCAACTCGACGATGCCGCCGCGGTCCTGGACGGTGGGGTCGGCGACGAGTTCCAGGAGGAAGGGGATGCAGGCGAGCGTGGAGTCGTAGACGTCGCCCTGGTGGTGCACGGCCCCGTACATGCCGTCCAGGGCGTTCTCCCGCTCGGCCGGATCGTCGGAGGCGAGCCCGCGCAACAGCTCCGGCACGTCGTCCGCGGGGCCGTACGCATGCCCCAACGAGGCCCAGTCGACCTCCTCGATCCCCGTCAGCATGCCAGGCCGCCTTCCCCGTGAGCCCTGTACCAGGCAGCAAGTGTGCACCAACGCAAGGACAACAAGGACCCGCCTGCGAGACGCGGTGTCGCGAGCCCCGCACGGCCGCTCGCTTTGCGCCACGCACGGGTCCGCGCACCGCCCCGCGCGACCCCCGCGGGGCCCCTGACCGGCCCTCCCGGCGGCGTCGCCACGGGCCCCGACGCCGTGCGGACCGGTGGGTGACGACGGCCGACCGGCACTGTTGTGCACCGGCGCGCACCAACGGGCGTCCGCGGCGGGCGGTCGGGGAGTTTGTCCGGAACGGAGCGTCGGGGAGGGGGAGTCGATATTCAGCCGCCGGGCTCGTTACCGGCGGGGGAGGGGCGGGCTGCTGCGACGGGGATCGGTGCCGAGCCGGTGTTGGTGCCGGTTGCCCGAGCCGGTGCCGGTGTCGGTGTCGGTTGCCCGAGCCGGTGCCGGTGTCGGTTGCCCGAGCTGGTGCCCGAGCCGGTGACGAGGGCTGCGCGGCCGTTCGGTCAGAAGGCCGGGTCGGGAGGCGAGCTCGTGTGCGCGCCCGTGGCCGCGTCCACGTCCGCGTCCGCGTCTGCGCCTGCGTCTGCGTCTGTGTCTGCGTCCGCGTCCTGCGCCGTGCCCGGGGCCGCGTCCTGCGCCGTGCCCGGGGCCGCGCCCGAGGTCGTGCCCCCCGCCGCCTCCTCGGGCGGCGGGTCCGTCTCCCGCACGCGTACGAAGCGGGCCGTGTCCTGGCGGCCCGCGATCAGCCGCAGCTCCATGGTCAGTTGACGGTCGAGCGGTCGTACCGGCCCGTGCTCCGGGTCGTTCACCGGTTCACCGAGGAGCCCCGCCGTCAGCCCGGCCACCTCGCGCGCCTGAGCGCCCGTCAGGCGCGGGGTGGTCCGCAGCCGGCGCCCGTCGGACAGGCGCGCCAGCACGGCGTGCGGGCGGTCCGGCGGCCCGAACACCCCCTCCAGTACGGCGTCTTCGGTGTCCGAGTGCCGGATCTTCCGCCAGGACCAGGTGTGGCCGGGGCGGTAGGTCGAGTTCCACGCCTTGGCCACGACGCCCTCGACGCCCGCCTCCCGCAGCGCGACGAACCAGTCCCGGGCGGTCTCCTCGTCGTCGGTGGCCAGCACCCGCTGGAGCGGCGGCCCGGTGTCCTTGAGGGCCGCGCCGAGCAGCTCCCACCGCTCCCGCAGCGGCCGGCCCCGCAGGTCGTGGCCGGGCAGGGCGAGCAGATCGAAGGCGATGTACGAGACGGGGACGCCGGCCCGCTCGCGTTCCCGGTGCGTACGGAGCAGATCGGTGAAGCTCACCCGTCCCTCGCGGTACGCGCACAGCTCACCGTCCAGGACGATCCCGGCCGGCAGCCGCTCGCCGAGGTAGGCGGCGATGCCGGGGAACTCGCGCGCGAGATCGCGCCGGTTCCTGGACTGGAGGAAGACCTGGCCGTCGTCGAGGACGAAGGCGAGGGCGCGGAAGCCGTCGAGCTTGAGGGAGTACTGGAGGCCGCCGGGGACGCTGCCCTGCCGGGGCAGCTCGTCCGCCGCCTTCGGGCGCATCACGTCGACCGGCGGACGGAGCACGACACCCGCCCCGGCGCCGGGGCCGCGGGCGGGGCTCATGGCGCGGCTCCGGGGGGTGCTGCGGGCAGTGGTGCCGCCGCGGCGGGGTCGAAGAGCGGGGCGAGCAGGTCGCCGTAGTCCTCCAGACGGGGGGCGATGTCGTTCATGAGCAGCACCAGCGTCTCGGGACTCGCGCAGCTCTCCACCTCCTCCCAGGTGACCGGCGCGGAGACGGCCGGCAGCCGGCGGGCCCGCAGGGTGTAGGGGGTGGCCGTGGTCTTGGCGGCGGCGTTCTGGCTGTGGTCGACGAAGACCTTCCCGGGCCGCAGGTGCTTGGCCATCCGGTGCACCACCAGCCTCGGCAGCTCCGCCTCCGCGTCCACCGCGAGCCGGCGCGCGTAGGCGGAGACCTGCTCGGAGGGCGTCGGCTCCAGGGGGACGAGGAGGTGCAGCCCCTTGGAGCCGGAGGTCTTCGCGTACGCCGTGAGACCGTCGGCGGCGAGCCGTTCCCGCAGGTGGAGGGCGACCCGGCAGCATTCGACGATCGTCGCGGGCGGTCCCGGGTCGAGGTCGAGGACCAGCCGGTCGGCGACGGCGGGGGAGGCGGCCCGCCACTGGTGGGTGTGGAACTCCACGACCAGGTTCGCCGCCCACATCAGGGACGCCAGGTCCTGGATCACGACCTGCCGGGCGCCGGGGTCCTCGGAGCGGGGCATGGGGGCGGTGTTCACCCAGGCGGGTGTGCCGGGCGGAGGGTTCTTGGTGAAGAAGAGCTGACCGCCCGGGCCGTCCGGATAGCGCAGGAAGGAGACCGGGCGGTCGTGCAGATGCGGCAGGATCACGGCCTCGACGGTGGCGTAGTAGTGCAGCAGCTCGCCCTTGGTGGTGCCGGAGGCCGGGTGGATGACCTTGTCCAGGTTGCTGAGCGCCAGGCGCCGCCCCGCCACCTCTGTGATGGGCGTCATACGATGAGAATCCCACGATTCCTGCTCATTCATCGCAAATACCACATAAGGGACCTCGGATAGGCAAGGCGCGCACCCGGCGCATCAAGAACGGAAGGGGATGACTGTGCGATCCATCTGGAACGGGGCCATATCCTTCGGGCTCGTCAGCATCCCGATCAAGCTGGTCAACGCCACGGAGAGCCGGTCGGTCTCCTTCCGACAGATCCACGCCGCCGACGGCGGTCGCATCCGCTACAAGAAGGTGTGCGAGCTGGACGGCGCCGAGGTCACCCAGGCGGAGATCGGCAAGGCGTACGAGGACGCCGACGGGACCATGATCCCGATCACCGACGAGGACCTGGCCGCCCTGCCGCTGCCCACGGCGAAGACGATCGAGATCGTCTCCTTCGTGCCGGCCTCGCAGATCGACCCGCTCCAGATGGACGCCGCGTACTACCTCTCCGCCAACGGAGTGCCGGCCGCCAAGCCGTACACCCTGCTGCGCGAGGCCCTGAAGCGCAGCGACAAGGTGGCGGTCGCCAAGTACGCCCTGCGCGGGCGGGAGCGGCTCGGCATGCTGCGGGTCGTGGACGACGTGATCGCCATGCACGGCCTGCTCTGGCCGGACGAGATCCGCGCCCCGGAGGGCGTGGCGCCCGAGACCCCGGTGACGGTACGGGAGGCCGAACTGGACCTGGCGGACGCGCTGATGTCCACGCTCGGCGAGGTCGACATCAGCACGCTGCACGACGACTACCGCGAGGCCGTCGAGGAGATGATCGCCGCCAAGGCAGAGGGCGGGGCCGGCCTCGCGCCCCCCGAGCCGGAGTCGCGCGGCGGCGGCCAGGTGATCGACCTGATGGCGGCCCTGGAGAGCAGCGTGCGCGCGGCGAAGGAGGCGCGCGGCGAGCCGGCGGAGGTCACCGAGCTCAGACCGCGCAAGAAGGCCGCCGCGCGGACGTCGGAGCCGAAGGAGACGGGCGCCAAGAAGTCCACGGCGCGGACGGCGGCCAAGAAGACCGCCGCGGCGCCGGCCCGGAAGTCGACGGCGAAGACCGCGAAGACGGCGGCGAAGAGCACGGAGAAGGCGCCGGCCAAGTCCACGGCGAAGTCCACCGCGAAGTCGACGGCCAAGGGGACGGCGAAGAAGCAGCCGGCGAAGAAGGCGACCCCGCGCAAGCGCTCGGCCTGACGGAAACGGGTACGGGCCTCCCGGCGGAGCGCGGGGCAGGTTTCCCGCCGGGGACAGGGACCGGCGCCTGCTCGGAGCGGGGGCAGGCTTCCGGCGGGAACAGGGGCGGGCTCCTGATGGGAGTGGGGGCGGGCTTCCGGCGGGAAACCGGACGGGTTTCCTGCCAGAAACGTGGACGGGCTCCCGGACAAAACCGAGCGGGCTTCCGGACGGGAGCCGGGGCCGGGCTTCCTGCCAGGCACGGGACGCGCTTTCCGCCGGCGACGTGGACGGGCTTCCTGACGGGGACCGGAGACAGGCTGACGGAGTCACGGGTACGGTCGACGCTGCTGCCGCACCCTGGAGGACACCCAACCATGCAGGCCGAGGTCTGGCTCCTGGAGCTCGACGAGACACCCGGAGCCGCGTTCGCCGCCGGGCTCGACACGACCGTCCTGGACGCGCGGGAGCGCGAACGGGCCGCCGCCTTCGTACGACCCGTCGACCGCACCCTGTACACCGCGGCGCACGTCGCGCTGCGCACCGTGCTCGGCGGCCTGCTCGGCGAACGCCCCGAGGACCTGGCCTTCACCCGCGAGCCGTGCCCGTGCTGTGGCGCGGCGCACGGCCGCCCCGCGCTCGCCGTGCCCGGCGGTGATCCCTCCGTACCGCCGCCGCTGCATTTCTCCCTCTCGCACACCAGGGGCATGGTTCTGATCGCCACGGCCCCCGTCCCGGTCGGCGCGGACGTCGAACTGCGGCCCGCGCCGGAGACCGTGGCCGACCTGCTGTCCGTCCTCCACCCCCGGGAGCGGGCCGACATCGAGGCCGAGGAGGAGCCGGGGCGGCGGGCCGCCGCGTTCGGCCGGATCTGGGCGCGCAAGGAGGCGTACCTGAAGGGCCTCGGCACGGGCCTCGGCCGTGCCACCACCCTGGACGACCTCGGCGGCGACGGTGACGGAGACCAGGCCGGCGCGGGGGAGCACGGCCGCCGCCCGGAGGGGTGGACGCTGTACGACCTGCCCTGCGGCCCGGCCCACCACGCCGCCGTGGCCCTGCGCTCCGAGCGCACCACGACCCGGCGGCCGCTCCTGCACCACCTCGCGCCCGAGACGCTGCGGGGCGGCGCGGCGCCCAGCCGGGCCTGATCCGGCACCTCCCACGCACCGTTCCCGAAGGGCGGCCCACCGCCGCCCACGGCGGTCCTTCCCTGCCTGGGGCGGCCCTTCCCTGCCCGGGGCGGCCGTTACTCGCCCGCGGTAGCCCGTCCTTGCCCGCGGCTGGGTCCCGCCCGGCGTTGCCGTTACTCGCCCGCGGCCACCCTCTCCGCGTGCGGTAACCCCTCCTCGCCCGCGCCTCCCTCCCCGCCCGCGGCTACCCTCCCCCGCCCCTACCCGACCCCTGTACGACCCTCAGGGCGGTCAGCTCCCCGTATAACGGACGGAGTTGGCCGCCCTTCGGACAACTGATGGTCAAATCCTTGTTGCATACCTGTCAATCAGGGCTGCTCGCTGGCACGCTCGCTTCCGCACCACCCCCCACACAGATCCCCCACGCGTAACAGCGAAGGAGCCCGCGTGACCCGCCAGCAGTCCTCGCACCGTCGTACCACCGCCCGAGCCGCCGCCCTGCTCGCATCGGCCGCCATGGTCGTCGTCGGAGTCCAGACCGGATCCGCCAACGCCGATGCCCAGGTGACCCCGGGTGCCCAGCAGGCCCAGCGTGAGGCCGGTGCGACCGCGCTCGTGCTGACCGGCACCCAGCGCGCCGCCGCCCTCCAGGAGGCCCAGTCCGGCGCGGCCGCCACCGCCCGGGCCATCGGACTGTCCGGCCAGGAGAAGCTGGTCGTCCGGGACGTCGTCAAGGACGCGGACGGCACCGTGCACACCCGCTACGAGCGGACCTTCGAGGGTCTGCCGGTCCTCGGCGGCGACCTCGTCGTGCACCAGAAGAAGAACGGCGCCCGCTCCACCACCAAGGCGACCGGCGCCCGCATATCCGTGCCGAGCACCACCCCGGCCGTCTCCGCCGCCGCGGCGCGGACCGCGGCGCTGTCCGCCGCCGAGGCCACCGGGGAGAAGCCCTCCACCTCCCGCAAGGTGGTCTGGGCCGCCACGGGCAAGCCGACCCTGGCGTGGGAGACGGTCGTCACGGGCCTCCAGCACGACGGCACGCCGAGCGAACTGCACGTCATCACCGACGCGACCACCGGCAAGGAGCTCTACTCCTACGAGGCCATCGAGACCGGCGTCGGCAACACCCAGTACAGCGGCCAGGTCACCCTCGGCACCGCGCCGTCCTTCACGCTGACCGACACCGCTCGCGGCGGCCACAAGACGTACGACCTCAAGGGCGCCACCAGCGGCACCGGCACCCTCTTCACCAACTCCACCGACGTCTGGGGCAACGGCCTCGCGAGCAACCGCGAGACCGCCGCCGCCGACGCCCACTACGGCGCGGCCGTCACCTGGGACTTCTACAAGAGCGAGCTCGGCCGCAACGGCATCCGCGGCGACGGCGCGGCCGCCTACTCGCGCGTCCACTACGGCAACGCGTACGTCAACGCCTTCTGGTCCGACCAGTGCTTCTGCATGACGTACGGCGACGGCGCGAACAACGCCAAGCCGCTGACCTCCCTCGACGTGGCCGGCCACGAGATGACCCACGGCCTGACCTCGGTCACCGCCGGGCTGCGCTACAGCCGCGAGTCGGGCGGCCTGAACGAGGCCACGTCCGACATCCTCGGCACCTCCGTCGAGTTCTACGCGGCCAACGCCTCCGACGCCGGCGACTACCTCATCGGCGAGAAGATCGACATCCGCGGCAACGGCACCCCGCTGCGCTACATGGACAAGCCCAGCAAGGACGGCAACTCCGCCGACTACTGGTCCAGCGGTCTCGGCCGCCTCGACGTCCACTACTCCTCGGGCCCGGCCAACCACTTCTTCTACCTGCTGTCCGAGGGCAGCGGCACGAAGACCATCAACGGCGTGGTCCACAGCTCCCCGACCTACGACGGCTCGACCCTCACCGGCATCGGCCGCCAGAAGGCGTACAAGATCTGGTACAAGGCCCTGACCACGTACATGACCTCCTCCACCACCTACGCCGGTGCCCGCACCGCCACCCTCTCGGCGGCGACGGACCTCTACGGCGCGGGCAGCGCGGAGTACAACGCGGTGAACGCGGCCTGGGCCGCGGTCAACGTCAAGTGACGGAACGGGAGGGGGAGGAGCGGCGGCCCTCCCCCTCCCCGCTCCCTCCCCGGCTCTGCCTGTGAGCTTCCCTCCCGACGCCTCTCCCCGGCTCCGCTTTCGGGTCCTGCCGGGGCTCAACCGCCGTGGTGCACGGTCCCGTCGAGGTCCATCGTGGGATGCATCTTGATCGGCCCGTACTCGTCCACGTCGGAGGGGCGCGGCGTCTCCGGCCCGTCCGGCCCGAACCGGACCAGGCGCTCCACCCGGCAGATCCGGAAGAGCCGGCCGCCCACCCGGGCCTCGTCGGCCCGGCCGGCGGCCCGGAACTCCTCACCGGCCAGCCGATAGCGCTCCGCCTTGTCCTTCGGGTACTTGTAGATCCGGGCCCACATGTCCGTCATCCCGGAGTAGAGCAGCCGCCGCGCCTCGTGCGGGGTCGGCTGCAGTCCGCCCCTCGGCTGCCACCCCGCCCCGTTCCGCTCGGCCACGCCGAAGGTGACCGGCAGCAGGGCGATGTCGGGGTGGGTCTCGACGGCTCGGAGCGAATCGTTCCGTACGCGGGCGGGGTAGCGGTCGCCGGTGTACGCGAAGGTACGCAGCCCCAGCTTCAGCGCCTCCTGGGTGAGGCCGTCCGTCCGCTCGGGGGTCAGCACGAACCCGAGGTCGGGCGAGGGCGGCCCGTTCCGGTCGTCCCAGGAGGGCTCGGCCGGATCGGGGTCGGTCGGCCGGGGCGGTTCGAGCCCGTCGTCCCCGCTCCGCGCGAACTCGTCGGCGCGCACGATCCGGTAGCGCTCGCCGACGGCCTGGACCTCGTTCACGGGCTCCTTCTCCAGGATGGCGACGGCCGCCAGCAGATCGCGCCGCACCTCCGGATCGTCGGTGTCATCCTTGGCTCGGAACCACAACAGGGAGTTCAGACTGTCCCGCGCCTCCTGCGGCATCCCGGCCCCGATCTCCCGGACCACCTCCCATCCCTGGCCCCGCTCGACCGCGACGCCGAACAGGGGCCCGCGCAGGGCGAGTTGTGGATACCGCAAGGAAGCCTCGACCCCGCTGGCCTCCTTGACCCACTCCACGGGATCGTCCCGCCCGACCATCTCCAGATGAGCCCGCTCGAGCCGTCGCTTCCAGTCATCAGTCATGCACGCATTGTGGCGGCGCCGGGGTCGGCGGCGCGAGGGAATCGGTCCAACTTCCCCGGCTGTTGGGCTCACGGCCCGGCGCGCCCCACGCCCCGGGCGCCGCTGTCAGTGGCGCTGCCTAGCATTCGTCCATGAGCATGATCGGTGAGTACTTCCGTGTGACGCCGGCTGAGCTGGAGCGCGCCGTCGAGGACCCGGACCGGGCTCTCGACCGCATCGAGGAGACCTTGGACGCCGAGGAGGAGTCCGGGCCTCCACCGGCCGAGGCCCGCCACTTCTCCACGTACAAGGCGTGGCACCCCCTGGACTTCCTGCTGCGGCGTTCCGGCTTCCCGGTGGACGTCATCCACGGTGAGGAGCCGCTGGGGGAGGCCGACGACTGGGGCTACGGCCCGCCGCAGTACCTCCCCGCCCCTCGCGTCCGCCTCGCCGCCGACACCCTCGGCACCCTGACGTACGACCGGCTCCTCGACGGAGTCGACCCGGCCGAGCTCACGGCGGCGGAGATCTACCCGCTGGGCTGGGAGGACCGCGACTCGCTGGAATGGGGCGGGGACCACTTCTGCGGTCTGACCGAATACCTGACGGCGGCGGCCCGGGCCGGGGACGCGGTCATCGTCTGGCTCGACTGACGACGGACCGGGCCGTCGCCATGCAGGGGCCGGAAGCGGAGGGTGGGGGTCCGTGGGCGGTCCGACCGGGTCAGGCTGAGAGGTGGCCGGGGGTTACTTCCGGCCGGGGGTCCATTTCATCCCGAGCCGGTAGGCCCGGGAGATCACGTCTTGAACGCCGGGGCCGTCCGCGGGGGTGAACCAGCGCACCTCGCGTTCGATGACGAGTTCGCCCTTCTGGCGCTTGATGAGGGCGATGGCGCACGCGTGCGCCTGCGGCGGGCACTCGTCCAGAACCATCCGGAAACGGTCGCCGCGGTCGGAGGTCATGGTCACCACCGCGTCGAGGCCGCGGAAGTCGCCCGAACCCTTGTAGATGTAGACGAAGAGCAGGAGCTTCTGGAACTCGGCCTGGTGGTCCAGGTTGATGACCAGGTTCTCTCCCGCTTCCCGGGCCCCGGTCCGGTCGTCCGCGTCGAGGGCGACATACGGGAAGCGGTCCACCGCGCCGAAGGCGTTTCCCAGGGCCTGGACCACGGTCTTGGAGCCGTCGGTGCACCGGATCATGCAGCCGAGGTCGAGATCCACCGCCCCGGCCGCAGCCGATCGCAGCGATGCCCGGATCCGGCCGAGCAGACCACGAGCTTCGCCGGCCGCTCGCTGTGCGGAGGCCTGCGGTGAGGTCCAGTTGAGGTTGACCTTGATCAGACCCGAGGTCACGCCGTGCTTGTCCAGGGAGACCGTGGGCGAAGCCTTCGTCAGGTTCACGGTGGCGGGCTTGGTCATGCGGCACCTTTCGGGAGGATCCGGGGGCCGGGGTGGTCGACGACCATACAGGTGTGACGCAAGGCGTCGCAGGGATCCGGTCCGGTTGTTGACGGCCTGACTCGGGATGGCCCCGCGGGCCCGGGCGGCCGCTAGGGTGATCTCCTATCGGGGGCCGGAGCCGGATCGGAGCGCGGAGGGGCGTGGGCGGTCTTACGGAAGCGAAGCTGAGGACGCTGGCCGGGGAGCGTTCGTTCGAGCGTGGCCGTGGTTATGTCGATGAGGTGTCCGGTGTCGAGTGCGGTGACGGCTGGATCAGAGCATCGGTACGCGGCGGGGAGCGGTACGAGGTGGAGTTGTTCCTCGGCGGCCGCGGGGAGCCGGTGGGCACGTGTGACTGCCCGTACGGTCAGGAGGGCAACTTCTGCAAGCATCTGGTCGCGCTCGGCCTGACGGTGATCGCTCAGGAGGTCGACCTCCGCAAGCGACGGAAGGCGGCCCCGGACCGGTCCCGTGATCTCGACGCCTGGCTGACCGGTCTGTCGCGGGATGACCTGCTCGCTGTCGTGCGGGAGGAGATGGCCGAGGACGGGAACCTGCGGAGACGTCTGGAACTGCGGGTGGCGAGCGCCGACGGAGACGTGGCCGGGATCCGTTCCCGGATCTGGGAGTTGCTCGATGTCGCTCCGTTCGCGCGGTACGGCTACGTCGAGTACGCCGACGCCCGTGCCTATGCCGACCAGGCCGGGCAGGCGGTCACCGCGATCCGGTCGCTGACGGCCTCCGGCCGGGCAGCCGACGCGACGGCTCTGGCCCGGGAGGCGATCGACCTGCTGGCCGGGGTGGTCGAGCGGGTCGACGACTCCGACGGCCGGCTCGGCCAGGTCGGCGCCGATCTCGCCGACGCCCACCACGTGGCCTGCCGCGCGGCCCGCCCCGATCCGGAGGAACTCGCGCACTGGCTGGTGACCCATGCCCTCGACGAGGCCGCCGACCTGACGGACATCGACCCGCTCGACTACGAGGACCTGCTCGGGGAGCAGGGGATGGCCGCCCTGCGCCGGTACGCGGCCGAGGCATGGCGGGCCAACCCCACCGGCTGGCTCGAGAAGCATCTGATGCAGCGCCTCGCGAAGTCGGGACGGGACGTCGACACGGTGATCGCCGTACACGCCGTCGACCTCGCACCGGACGGCCACACCCACCTGCTCATCGCCCGCGAACTCGACACTGCCGGTCGTACCGCCGAAGCGCAGGAATGGGCCGAGCGCGGCGTCCGGGAGACCGAGGACCTCGCCACCGTCGACACCGCCCTGGTCGACCACCTCGCCGACCGCTACACCCAGGCCGGGCGACTCGCCGATGCAGTCAACCTGCGCCGTGACCACTTCACCGCCCGCCGCACCCTGCTCACCTACCAGCGGCTGCGCGCCGCGGCCGTCGCCGCCGCCTGCTGGACGGCCGAGCGCCACAAGGCACTGGCGCTGCTCCGTGACGACGCCGAACAAACGGACACGTACGGTGGCCGGGTCCTCGTCGACGTCCTACTGGACGACAAGGACGTCGACGCCGCCTGGCAGGCAGCCCACGAGCACGGTGTCCCCGACGGTCAGTGGCTCGCCCTCGCCGACGAGATCCGCCCGACCCGCCCCGCGGATGCCCTTCCCGTCTACCTCCGCCTGGCCGCGCGCCTCACCCGCGAGACCGGCAACCGGGCTTACGAGCAACTCGTCAGTCTGCTTCTGAGCATCCGCGACTGCCACCACCGCCTCGGCACACCGGACGACTTCACCGCGTACGTCACCGACCTGCGCGCCGCCCAGAAGCGCAAACGGAACCTGATGCGACTGATGGAGCAGCACGGCTTGTGAGCCAGAAGGCCGCGCCCGGATACCCGGGCGCCCAGCATGCGCCTCACGGTCAGACCGCGTTCCGCCGCGGGGAGGTGGTGAACCGGCGCATCGGGGGATCTTCTGTGCGAGTAGGAGCGAGCACTGCCTGACGACCCTGCGCCATTGGCCCCTGGACCTGTCCAGGGGGCTTCCACGGTTCCCTCCCCGTCTAGGACGGGGCAGTCCAACCGGCTGGCCAGTTCGTCGCGTATCGGGGATGGGGGTACATGTCCGAGCCGTCGTACGCGACCCACTGACGGCCAGCCACTCGCACTCGGGAAGGGATCCTTCCCCGTCGTCGGTGCAGCGGTCCGCCCATTCGCGGCCCACGAGAACGGGCCGGGTCAGGATCCCGTCCTCGGTGTCCTGGACGCGCAGGACCATGCCGACATCGTTGATCCCCGGGTTGCCCCGCGCACCGTACGACACGTTGTGAGTACCCGAGGAATGAAGGTCCAGGACTGTCTCCTGAAGTACGGCAGGCACGCGACCGGTCAGCTCCAGCCCCTCCAGAGTCACACGCGGTCCGTGGGCGGCGTCGGCAGCCACGCAGAAGAGCCGGTCGAACCGGCTCGGTCGTGGTCTCCCCGGCTCCCGAACCCACCCGCTGCTTCCCCTCGTTCCAGAGTCCCGCCCCCGGCCCGGACCCGCTCCGACGCTGCACGGCCCAGGCCGCGAAGAGGCCGCGATCCCCGTCATACGGCCGCGCACCCCGGCACACGCCCGCACAAACAACAAGACCCCGTCCTCAGCGTTTCCGCTGATCACGGGGTCTTTAGGCACTTCCTGCGAAGTGCCCCCGGCAGGATTCGAACCTGCGCACACGGCTCCGGAGGCCGTTGCTCTATCCCCTGAGCTACGGGGGCGTTGCCGCGTTCGGCGGCGACGGGTAGAACACTACCAGCTCCCGGAGGGTGCCTGTGAACAGGTATTTCCGTCGCGTGACGGGAGGGTGGTTCGCTCGCACGGGTCAGAAGTGGGCAAAAGCCGGACGCGGCCGCTCCCCGCGACCTACTCTCGACGTGTGTCAGGGGTGTCCGGGCGGGTGCTGGTTGTGGATGACAACCGGGTGATCCGTCAGCTGATCAGGGTCAATCTCGAGCTCGAAGGCTTCGAGGTGGTGACCGCGGCCGATGGTGCCGAGTGTCTGGATGTCGTGAACGAGGTCCGTCCGGATGTCGTCACCCTCGACGTCGTCATGCCGAGGCTGGACGGCCTGAAGACCGCCGCGCGGTTGCGGGAGGATCCGCGGACGCGGCATCTGCCCGTGGCGATCAGCAGTGCCTGCACCGAGTACGGGGCGGACGGCGGGGGAGCCGCCGGAGTCGACGCGTTCCTCGCCAAGCCCTTCGAGCCGGCCGAGCTCGTGCGGGTCGTGCGGCAGCTCCTGCACCGCGAGCGGCGCGGGCCCCGGGACGGCGCTGGTGGCGGTGACGCCGAGGAGCCGCCCGCAGTCGAAGGGCCGCAGGGATCGGAGGGGCCGGCGACCCGGTCGGGTCCTCCGCGCTCGGGTGCACGGCAGCCGGGTTCCCGGCGGTCGGGTTCGCGGCGGGCGGGCTCATAGCCCCCTCGCCCTCGCCCACCCCAGAACCGCTCGGGTGCACGGCAGCCGGGTTCCCGCCAGCCGGATTCCCGGCGGGCGGGCTCGTAGCCCCCTCGCCCTCGCCCACCCCAGATCCCCACCTCCCGCCCACATGCCGAAACCGGTTCGCGTTCCGACCCCCCTCCTCGCCTAGGCTGGTCCCGTGACCCCCGCGGACCTCTCCCTCACCGTGCTGCGCGCCGTGCGCCGTGCGGTCGACGAGGGTGCGCTGGCCGTCGAGGTGCCCGAGCGCGTGCAGGTCGAGCGGCCCCGGGCCGGCGGGTGCGGGGACTACGCCAGCAACGTCGCGCTCGTGCTCGCCCGGGCGGCCGGTGCGACACCGCGCCAGGTCGCCGACGTCCTCGCCGCCCGGCTCCTCCCGCACCCCGGGCTCGACCGCGTCGAGATCACCGGGCCCGGCTTCCTCAACTTCACCCTCCGAGCCGACCTGCGGCAGGACCTCGTGCGCGCCGTCCTGCGGGACGGCCCGCGCTACGGGCACCGGCCGCCCGGCGGCGAGCCCGTCCAGCCGGTGCACCGTGCCGACGTCCGCGCCGCCGTCACCGCCGACGCCGTGCGGCGCATCCTCGTCTCCCAGGGCCATCCCGTGCGGGTGGCCTGCGAGGACGACGTGGACCCCGAGTGGGCCCTGCTCGGCGCCCGGACCGAGGCCGGGCACGCCCGCGGCCGGCTCGCCACCACCGTCGCCCCGCTGCCCGTGCCGTACGGAGCCGGCGAGCTGTACCGGCGCTTCGGTGTCGACGCGGCCCGGTGGGGGCTGCTCTCCGCCGCCGCCCACGACCACGCCAGGCTCACCGACGAACTGCTCCACCAGCACGAGCGCAACCCCCTCTTCCGCGTGCGGTACGCGCACTCCCGGGCCAGAGCCCTCAGCCGCAACGCCGCTCAGCTCGGCTTCTCGGCCGCGTACGACCACCCCGTCGACGAGCCCCGGCTCCTCTCCCTCCTCGGCGACCACCCCGCCGTCCTGCTCTCCGCAGCCCGCCACCGCGCCCCCGACCGGGTCGCACGGCACCTCGAGGCCGTCGCCGACGCGCTCCTCGCGTTCCAGCACACCGTTCTGCCCCTCGGTGACGAGAAACCCTCGGCCGCCCACCGCTCCCGGCTCGCGCTCGCCGAAGCCGCCGGGACGGTGCTCGCCGGCGGCCTGTCCCTGCTCGGCATCAGCGCACCCGACCAGATCTGAAAGACGCAGACCATGAGCCGTTCCGCACACCCCGCCGGGCCCCGTCACGCCGACGTCCTTCCCGAGGGGCACTACACCGCGCCGCCGTCCGACCTCAACCGCCTCGACCCCAAGGTGTGGTCCCGGACCGTACGGCGCGACGAGCAGGGGCAGGTCACCGTCGGCGGCCTGAGCGTCACCGAGCTCGCCGAGGAGTTCGGGACGCCCGCCTACTTCCTCGACGAGGACGACTTCCGCGCCCGCTGCCGCGCCTGGGCCGAGGCCTTCGGCCAGGACGCCGACGTCTTCTACGCGGGCAAGGCGTTCCTGTCCCGGGCCGTCGTGCGCTGGCTCACGGAGGAGGGGCTCAACCTCGACGTCTGCTCCGGCGGCGAGCTCACCACCGCCCTCTCCGCCGGCATGCCCGCCGAGCGCATCGCCTTCCACGGCAACAACAAGTCCACGGAAGAGATCCACAAGGCCGTGAGCGCCGGCGTCGGGCGGATCGTCCTCGACTCCTTCCAGGAGATCGTCCGCGTCGCCCACGTCGCCCAGTCCCTCGGCAAGCGGCAGCGCGTCCAGATCCGGGTGACCGTCGGCGTCGAGGCCCACACCCACGAGTTCATCGCCACCGCGCACGAGGACCAGAAGTTCGGCATCGCCCTGGCCGGCGGGCAGGCCGCGGAGGCCGTCCGCCGCGCGCTCTCCCTCGACGGGCTCGAACTCATCGGCATCCACTCCCACATCGGGTCGCAGATCTTCGACATGGCCGGCTTCGAGGTGTCCGCCCGGCGCGTCGTCCAGCTGCTCGCCGAGGTCCGCGACGAGCACGGCGTCGAGCTGCCCGAGATCGACCTCGGCGGCGGTCTCGGCATCGCGTACACCTCCGAGGACGACCCCCGCGAGCCGCACCACATCGCCAAGGCGCTGACCGAGATCGTCACGCGCGAGTGCGAGGCCGCCGGGCTGCGCACCCCGCGCATCTCCGTCGAGCCCGGCCGGGCCATCGTCGGCCCGACCGCCTTCACCCTGTACGAGGTGGGCACCGTCAAGCCGCTGGAGGGGCTGCGGACGTACGTCTCGGTCGACGGCGGAATGTCGGACAACATCCGTACGGCCCTGTACGACGCCGAGTACAGCGTCGCGCTGGTCTCCCGGACCAGTGACGCCGAGCCGATGCTCTCGCGGGTCGTCGGCAAGCACTGCGAGAGCGGTGACATCGTCGTACGGGACGCCTTCCTGCCCGCCGACGTGGCGCCCGGCGACCTGATCGCCGTACCGGCCACCGGGGCGTACTGCCGCTCCATGGCCAGCAACTACAACCACGCGCTCCGGCCCCCGGTCGTCGCCGTCCGGGACGGCGAGGCGCGTGTCATCGTGCGACGCGAGACGGAGGAAGATCTCCTGCGTCTGGACGTCGGATGACGAAATAGTCCGGCGGGGGCCGGGGCCCCCGCCGGAATGGTCGAGTGGTGGAATTCATGTCTCACCATCCGGACCAAGGCCGGAAACGGCCATCCGGTGAGTGAGACTGGTTCCACCGTAGGGACACGACCGTAGAGATACGGCTCAGAAGGTAATGAGAAACGAGGTCGGATGATGCGTACGCGTCCGCTGAAGGTGGCGCTGCTGGGCTGTGGAGTGGTCGGCTCAGAGGTGGCGCGCATCATGACGACGCACGCCGACGACCTCGCCGCGCGCATCGGCGCGCCGGTCGAGCTCGCCGGTGTGGCCGTCCGCCGGCCCGACAAGGTCCGCGGCGGAGTCCCCGCCGAGCTGATCACCACCGACGCGACCGCCCTGGTCAAACGCGGCGACATCGACGTCGTCGTCGAGGTCATCGGCGGCATCGAGCCGGCCCGCACCCTCATCACCACCGCCTTCGAGCACGGCGCCTCCGTCGTCTCCGCCAACAAGGCCCTGCTCGCCCAGGACGGCGCCGCCCTCTACGCCGCCGCCGAGCAGCACGGCCAGGACCTCTACTACGAGGCCGCGGTCGCCGGCGCCATCCCGCTCATCCGCCCGCTGCGCGAGTCCCTCGCCGGCGACAAGATCAACCGCGTGATGGGCATCGTCAACGGCACGACGAACTTCATCCTCGACAAGATGGACACCTCCGGCGCGGGCTACTCCGAGGCCCTCGACGAGGCCACCGCGCTCGGTTACGCCGAGGCCGACCCGACCGCGGACGTCGAGGGCTTCGACGCCGCCGCCAAGGCCGCCATCCTCGCGGGGATCGCCTTCCACACGCGCGTGAAGCTCGACGACGTCTACCGCGAGGGCATGACCGAGGTCACGGCCGCCGACTTCGCCTCCGCCAAGCAGATGGGCTGCACCATCAAGCTGCTCGCCATCTGCGAGCGGGCCGCCGACGGCGGCTCCGTCACCGCGCGGGTGCACCCCGCGATGATCCCGCTCAGCCACCCGCTCGCCTCCGTCCGCGAGGCGTACAACGCCGTCTTCGTCGAGGCGGAGGCCGCCGGGCGGCTCATGTTCTACGGACCGGGCGCCGGCGGCTCGCCGACCGCGTCCGCCGTACTCGGCGACCTCGTCGCCGTCTGCCGCAACCGTCTCAACGAGGCGACGGGCCCCGGCGAGTCCGCGTACACCCGACTGCCCGTGAGCCCCATGGGCGAGGTCGTCACGCGGTACCACATCAGCCTCGACGTGGCCGACAAGCCGGGCGTCCTCGCCCAGGTCGCGACGGTCTTCGCCGAGCACGGGGTGTCGATCGACACCGTCCGCCAGCAGGGCAAGGACGGCGAGGCCTCCCTCGTCGTCGTCACCCACCGCGCGCCCGACGCCGCCCTCTCCGGGACCGTCGAGGCGCTGCGCAAGCTCGACACCGTGCGCGGTGTCGCCAGCATCATGCGTGTTGAAGGGGAGTAAGGACCCATGACCACCAAGGGCACCCACCAGTGGCGCGGCATCATCGAGGAGTACCGGGACCGCCTTCCGGTCACGGACGCGACGCCGGTCGTCACGCTTCGTGAGGGCGGCACGCCGCTCGTCCCGGCCCAGGTCCTCTCCGAGCGCACGGGCTGCGAGGTCCACCTGAAGGTCGAGGGCGCGAACCCCACCGGCTCCTTCAAGGACCGGGGCATGACCATGGCCATCACCAAGGCCAAGGAGGAGGGCGCGCAGGCGGTCATCTGCGCCTCCACCGGCAACACCTCCGCCTCGGCCGCCGCCTACGCGGTACGGGCCGGCATGGTGTCCGCCGTCCTGGTGCCCCGGGGCAAGATCGCGCTGGGCAAGATGGGCCAGGCCCTCGTGCACGGCGCGAAGATCCTCCAGGTCGACGGCAACTTCGACGACTGCCTCACCCTGGCCCGCGGTCTGTCCGAGAACTACCCGGTGGCGCTGGTCAATTCGGTGAACCCGGTCCGGATCGAGGGGCAGAAGACCGCCGCCTTCGAGATCGTGGACATGCTCGGTGACGCCCCCGACATCCACGTCCTGCCGGTCGGCAACGCCGGCAACATCACCGCCTACTGGAAGGGCTACCGCGAATACGCGGCGGACGGCATCGCCGCCCGCACGCCGCGCATGTGGGGCTTCCAGGCCTCCGGTTCCGCCCCGCTGGTGCGCGGCGAGGTCGTCAAGGACCCGTCGACCATCGCCACCGCGATCCGGATCGGCAACCCGGCCTCCTGGCAGTACGCGCTCGCCGCGCGCGACGAGTCGGGCGGCTTCATCGACGAGGTGACGGACCGTGAGATCCTGCAGGCGTACCGCCTGTTGGCCGCTCAGGAGGGCGTCTTCGTCGAGCCGGCCTCGGCCGCCTCGGTGGCCGGTCTGCTGAAGGCCGCCGCCCAGGGCAAGGTCGACCCGGGCCAGACCATCGTCTGCACGGTCACCGGCAACGGCCTGAAGGACCCGGACTGGGCCGTCGCGGGAGCCCCGCAGCCGGTCACCGTCCCGGTCGACGCCGCTGCCGCCGCCGAGCGCCTCGGCCTGGCCTGACGGGACGGTCGGAGGGTGACGGCCTGAAAAAGGCCGAAACTCGCTGCTCGGCGGCCTGATCCGATGACCTGATCAGGCCACCTGATCGGGTGTCAAACCCGATCAGCAACCTACATAGATGCACAGGCTGGCGCGCGACACGCATCGTGCGCCTCCTGTGCGCCCTATGTCGCCACAGAACCTTCCTTCGATAGGCTGTACCGGACCCGCCCCGTTGCATATGCGCGGTGTCGTTGCCGTTGTCGCGCCGGAGGCGCGAGCGGCCCCCGGGTTCCTGCGTGACTTCCCCAGTTCCTCCGCACCGTCCCCGCAAGTCAAGGAGAGTCATCGAGCGATGGCCGGTCCCGCGTTCCGCGCCGCCGCCGTACGGGTGCGCGTTCCCGCCACCAGCGCCAATCTCGGCCCGGGCTTCGACGCCTTCGGCCTGTCGCTGGGGCTCTACGACGACGTCGTCGTCCGGGTCGCCGACTCCGGGCTGCACATCGACATCGCCGGAGAGGGCGCCGACAACCTGCCGCGCGACGAGAGCCACCTGCTCGTCCGCTCGATGCGCACGGCCTTCGACCTGCTCGGCGGACAGCCGCGCGGCCTCGAGGTGGTCTGTGCCAACCGCATCCCGCACGGCCGCGGCCTCGGTTCCTCCTCCGCCGCCATCTGCGCCGGCATCGTGGCCGCCCGCGCCGTGACCATAGGCGGCGACGCCCGTCTCGACGAGACGGCGCTGCTGGAACTGGCCACCGAGATCGAGGGCCACCCCGACAACGTCGCCGCCTGTCTGCTCGGCGGCTTCACGCTCGCCTGGACCGAGGGCGGCGCCGCGCGCGCCATCAGGATGGAGCCCTCGCATTCCATCGTTCCGGTGGTTTTCGTCCCCGGAAAGCCCGTCCTGACCGAGACCGCCCGCGGACTGCTGCCGCGCGCCGTCCCCCATGTGGACGCCGCCGCCAACGCCGGCCGTGCCGCCCTCCTCGTCGAGGCCCTGACCCGCCGCCCCGAGCTGCTGCTCGCGGCCACCGAGGACCGGCTGCACCAGGAGTACCGGGCACCCGCGATGCCGGAGAGCATCGCTCTTGTGAACCGGCTGCGGGCGGACGGAGTGCCCGCGGTCATCTCCGGCGCGGGCCCCACGGTCCTCGCGCTGGCCGAACACGGAACGGCCGACAAGGTCGCACTGCTCGCGGGCGAGGGGTGGGCCGCGAACCGGCTCGACCTCGACGGTCCCGGGGCGAGCGTCCTGCCGCTCGCGCCCTGACGGGCGACCGCGCGGTTCTCGGGCCGGGGACCGCGCGGACACGAGATTGCCGGTGACGGAGAGGGGGAATGTTTGTTGGAGCCGGTAGTGTTAACCTCAAGTCTGCACCCGACGTCTTTGTGGCGCGGTGCTGAGTGTCCCTATCAGGGACCACCCATTCTTCCGGGAGCCTCCTCCACTGCCTGAGCAGCCTGCCTGAGCAGTTTCGAGCACGCTCCGGAACCGGCACGACACCCCTCGCTCTTCTTCAGGTGAGGGCCGAGCAGGGGGCGCTCGGGCCGGACCCACAGCACGTTTTCTCTCTTCCGCCGTACCCGGCGGGACCACCGCCCCGACACGGACCACCCAAAGACTGGACCGCTGTCGGACAGCACAACCGGTCGCCGAGCCAGATGGCCGACGTCCGCTCCAGGGAAGGACCCTTCGTGAGCGACACCACCGATCTGATGGGCGTGACTGCCGACAACAGTGTCGACACCGCCGCGCCCGCCGCAGGTGCTGCCACTGGCACCACCGCACGGCGCCGCCGCTCCGGCACCGGCCTCGAGGGCATGGTCCTGGCCGAGCTGCAGCAGGTCGCGTCCGGCCTCGGCATCAGGGGCACCGCGCGCATGCGCAAGAGCCAGCTGATCGAGGTCATCAAGGAGGCGCAGGCCGGAGGAGGCTCCGCCGCGCCCGCCAAGACGGCGGACGACGCCGAGACCAAGCCGAAGCGCCGCGCCACCTCCAAGGCCCGCACGGGCGAGACCGCCGCCGAGGCGCCGAAGGCCGAGAAGGCCGAGCCGGTCGCCCAGCAGCAGATCGAGATCCCCGGCCAGCCGGCCTCCGACGACGCCCCGGCCGGCGAGCGCCGCCGCCGTCGCGCCACCGCCCCCGCCGGTTCGCCGGAGGGCGAGGTCAAGGCCGAGACCGCCCAGGCCGTCAAGACCGAGACCCGCGCCGAGACCCGTACCGACGCCCAGGCGGACGCCAGGGCCGAGGCCGCCGCGGACACCGCCGAGGGCCGCGGCCGTCGCGAGCGCGACCGTGACCGCGGTGAGCGGGGCGAGCGCGGTGAGCGCCGCGACCGCCGGGACCGCCAGCGCGACCGCGGCAAGGGCGACGACCAGCAGGGCGGCGGCCAGGGCGGCCAGCGCAAGGAGCGTCAGGGCCAGGGTCAGCCGCAGGGCCAGGGCCAGGGCCAGCAGGCCGGTCCGCAGGACGACGGTTACGACGACGAGGCGGGCGGCCGTCGCGGCCGTCGCGGGCGCTACCGCGACCGCCGTGGGCGTCGTGGCCGCGACGACTTCCAGGCCGGTGAGCCGCAGGTCTCCGAGGACGACGTCCTGATCCCGGTCGCGGGCATCCTCGACATCCTCGACAACTACGCGTTCATCCGGACCTCCGGCTACCTGCCCGGCCCGAACGACGTCTACGTCTCCCTCGCCCAGGTCCGCAAGAGCGGCCTGCGCAAGGGCGACCACGTCACCGGTGCCGTGCGCCAGCCGAAGGAGGGCGAGCGCCGCGAGAAGTTCAACGCGCTGGTGCGCCTCGACTCGGTCAACGGCATGGCGCCGGAGTCCGGCCGCGGCCGCCCCGAGTTCAACAAGCTCACCCCGCTCTACCCGCAGGACCGCCTCCGTCTGGAGACCGACCCGGGCGTGCTGACCACGCGGATCATCGACCTCGTGTCGCCGATCGGCAAGGGCCAGCGCGGTCTGATCGTGGCCCCGCCGAAGACCGGCAAGACCATGATCATGCAGGCGATCGCCAACGCGATCACCCACAACAACCCCGAGTGCCACCTGATGGTCGTCCTCGTCGACGAGCGTCCGGAAGAGGTCACCGACATGCAGCGGTCGGTCAAGGGCGAGGTCATCTCCTCGACCTTCGACCGCCCGGCCGAGGACCACACCACCGTCGCCGAGCTGGCCATCGAGCGCGCCAAGCGCCTCGTCGAGCTGGGTCACGACGTGGTCGTCCTGCTGGACTCCATCACCCGCCTGGGCCGCGCGTACAACCTCGCGGCGCCCGCCTCCGGCCGCATCCTGTCCGGTGGTGTCGACTCGACCGCGCTCTACCCGCCGAAGCGCTTCTTCGGTGCCGCGCGCAACATCGAGGACGGCGGCTCGCTGACCATCCTGGCCACCGCGCTGGTCGACACCGGCTCGCGCATGGACGAGGTGATCTTCGAGGAGTTCAAGGGCACCGGCAACATGGAGCTCAAGCTCGACCGCAAGCTCGCCGACAAGCGCATCTTCCCGGCCGTCGACGTCGACGCCTCGGGCACGCGCAAGGAGGAGATCCTGCTCGGCAGCGACGAGCTCTCCATCACCTGGAAGCTGCGCCGGGTGCTGCACGCGCTCGACCAGCAGCAGGCGATCGAGCTGCTGCTCGACAAGATGAAGCAGACGAAGTCGAACGCCGAGTTCCTGCTCCAGATCCAGAAGACGACGCCCGGCGCCAGCAACAACGACTGACGCCGACGCCGTCCTTCCGGGGCAAGCCCCGGGAACTCCCTCGCGCCCACCGTGCCCGCACGGTGGGCGCGAGGCGTTGTGGGCCGTCGCTCAGCGAAACCTCACAGGTTCAAATGCAACCCTTTCGGCCGGTTCTCCGTCACACAAGGTGAACCACAGGCCCGAGGGGAAGAGACGATGAGCCAGCAGAACAAGAGCGGCCGCATAGCCGGCCGCGGTCCCGGCCGCCGCCGCAAGGCGCCCGCCCGGGGCCGCCGCGCCGCGGCCGTCGCCGCCTGGGGCGGCGCCGTGCTCGTCCTCGTCGGCGGCTCGGGACTCGGCTACGTCTACTACCGGCTCAACGGCAACCTCCAGGGCGTCGACATCAACGCCCAGCTCGGCAAGGACCGCCCCGAGGACGTCGACAACGGCTCGATGGACATCCTCGTCCTCGGCTCCGACTCCCGCTCCGGCGCCAACGGCGCCTACGGCAGGGACGAGGGCGCCGCCCGCTCCGACACCGCGATGGTCCTCCACGTCCAGGAGGGCCACACCAGGGCGTCCGTGGTCTCCATCCCGCGCGACACCCTCGTCGACCGCCCCGAGTGCACCGACCGCAAGGGCGCCGTCGTCCCCGCCGGGCACCGGGCCATGTTCAACACGGCGTACGAGGTCGGCGGCCCCGCCTGCGCCGTGAAGACCGTCGAGGCGATGTCCGGCATCCGCATGGACCACTACGTCGAGGTCGACTTCACCGGCTTCAAGAAGCTCGTCGACGAGCTCGGCGGCGTCGAGATCACCACCACCCGGGCCATCAGGGACTCCAAGAGCCACCTCGACCTCCCGCCCGGCACCCACACCCTCGACGGCGAGCAGTCCCTCGGCCTGGTCCGCACCCGCAAGGGCGTCGGCGACGGCAGCGACCTCGGCCGCATCCAGCTCCAGCAGGCGTTCATGAGGGCCTTCCTCGACCGCGTGAAGGACGTCGGCGTCCTCACCAACCCCAAGACGCTGCTGGACCTCGCCGACACCGCCACCAAGGCCATCACGCCCGACTCCGAGCTGGACTCGGTGAACGAGCTGACGGCCTTCGCCAAGGGCCTGTCCGGGCTCGGCGCCGACGACGTCCACATGATCACGCTGCCGGTCGAGTACGACCCCCTCGACCCCAACCGGGTCGTGCCCCTCCAGGCCCAGGGCCGCGAGGTCTGGAAGGCCCTCAAGGCCGACCGCCCGATCCCCGCCTCCGCCGTGAAGGACGCGGCCACCGGCAAGGCCGAAGGCGTCGTGAAACAGTCCCCGGCCGTCCGCGAACGGTCCGGAAACGCCCGGGAATAGTTCCGGTCCGACCCCGGTTTTGGGAGATGCGGCCGGTCCTGGCAGACTGGTACGTCGGCCCCGGTTCACGCAGGTGCATCCCGCACTGCGACCCGGAGCCCTCCCGAAACTAGGAGACACCTTGAAGCGCGAGATCCACCCCGAGTACGTCGAGACCCAGGTCAGCTGCACCTGTGGCGCGTCGTTCACCACCCGTAGCACCCTCACCGAGGGCACCATCCGTGCCGAGGTCTGCTCCGAGTGCCACCCGTTCTACACGGGCAAGCAGAAGATCCTCGACACCGGCGGCCGCGTGGCCCGCTTCGAGGCCCGCTTCGGCAAGGCTGCCGGCTCCGCCCAGAAGTAGCGAGCCACTGCGCCGGTCATCGGCCGCCCCCGCGCGGGGCGGCCGGGACCGGCGCTTTGCCGTCCCGTAGCAACTTACGAAAACCAGGAGCCCCCGATGTTCGAGGCGGTCGAGGAACTGGTCGGCGAACACGCCGACCTCGAGAAGAAGCTCGCCGATCCTTCGGTTCACGCCGACCAGGCCAACGCGCGCAAGCTGAACAAGCGGTACGCCGAGCTGACCCCGATCGTCGCCACCTACCGCTCCTGGAAGCAGACCGGTGACGACATCGAGACCGCCCGCGAGCTGGCGCACGACGACCCGGACTTCGCCGCCGAGGTGAAGGAGCTGGAGAAGCAGCGCGAGGAGCTGACCGACAGGCTGCGGCTGCTGCTCGTCCCGCGCGACCCCAGCGACGACAAGGACGTCATCCTGGAGATCAAGGCCGGCGCCGGCGGCGACGAGTCCGCCCTCTTCGCCGGCGACCTGCTGCGGATGTACCTGCGCTACGCCGAGCGCGTCGGCTGGAAGACCGAGATCATCGACGCCACCGAGTCCGAGCTCGGCGGCTACAAGGACGTCCAGGTCGCCGTGAAGACCAAGGGCGGCAACGGGGCCACCGAGCCCGGCCAGGGCGTCTGGGCGCGACTGAAGTACGAGGGCGGTGTGCACCGCGTGCAGCGCGTGCCCGCCACCGAGTCGCAGGGCCGCATCCACACCTCCGCGGCCGGTGTGCTCGTCACGCCCGAGGCCGAGGAGGTCGAGGTCGAGATCCACGCCAACGACCTGCGCATCGACGTCTACCGCTCGTCCGGCCCCGGCGGCCAGTCCGTCAACACGACCGACTCCGCCGTCCGCATCACCCACCTGCCGACCGGCATCGTCGCCTCCTGCCAGAACGAGAAGAGCCAGCTCCAGAACAAGGAGCAGGCCATGCGCATCCTGCGCTCCCGGCTGCTCGCCGCCGCGCAGGAGAAGGCCGAGGCCGAGGCCGCCGACGCCCGCCGCAGCCAGGTCCGCACCGTCGACCGCTCCGAGAAGATCCGTACGTACAACTATCCGGAGAACCGCATCTCGGACCACCGCGTCGGCTTCAAGGCGTACAACTTGGACCAGGTGCTCGACGGCGAGCTCGACGCGGTCATCCAGGCCTGCGTCGACGCCGACGCGGCGGCCAAGATGGCCGGCTCGTAAGGCGCCGCTCACACGGCGCCGCGCGTCCGGCCCGGCGTCGGCCCCGCCCGCGCCGGACCGCCCCAAGCCCCACCCCGCACCCCGCACCACGGAGGACCAGCGTGAACCTGCTGCTTGCCGAGGTGGCCCAGGCCACCCAGCGGCTGGCCGACGCCGGCGTTCCCTCACCGCGTTTCGACGCCGAGGAGCTCGCCGCGTTCGTGCACGGCGTCAAGCGGGGGGAGCTGCACAACGTCAAGGACGCGGACTTCGACGCCCGCTACTGGGAGGCCATCGCCCGCCGCGAGGCGCGCGAGCCGCTCCAGCACATCACCGGCCGGGCGTTCTTCCGCTACCTGGAGCTCCAGGTCGGTCCCGGCGTCTTCGTGCCGCGCCCCGAGACCGAGTCCGTGGTCGGCTGGGCCATAGACGCCGTACGGGCCATGGACGTCGTCGAGCCGCTCATCGTCGACCTGTGCACCGGCTCCGGCGCCATCGCGCTCGCCATGGCGCAGGAGGTGCCGCGCTCGCGCGTGCACGCCGTGGAGCTGTCCGACGACGCGCTCGTGTGGACCCGGAAGAACGCCGAGGGCTCGCGCGTCACCGTCCACCAGGGCGACGCGCTGACCGCGCTCCCGGAGCTCGACGGCCAGGTCGACCTGGTGATCTCCAACCCGCCGTACATCCCCCTCACCGAGTGGGAGTACGTGGCGCCCGAGGCCCGCGACCACGACCCCGAGATGGCCCTGTTCTCCGGCGAGGACGGCCTCGACACCATCCGGGGCATCGAACGCACCGCGCACCGGCTGCTGCGGCCGGGCGGGCTCGTCGTCGTCGAGCACGCGGACACCCAGGGCGGCCAGGTGCCGTGGATCTTCAACGAGGAGGCCGGCTGGGCGGACGCCGCCGACCACCCGGACCTCAACAACCGGCCGCGGTTCGCGACGGCCCGCAAGGCCACCCCATGACCATGGACGACGACGTGTACGAGGAGGACCGGGACTGATGGCTCGGCGATACGACTGCAACGAGGCGACGGACCGGGCGACGGGTCTGCGTGAGGCCGCGTCCGCCGTACGTCGCGGCGAGCTGGTCGTGCTCCCCACCGACACGGTCTACGGGCTCGGGGCGGACGCCTTCGGCTCCGAGGCCGTCGCCGACCTGCTCGCGGCCAAGGGGCGCGGCCGGAACATGCCGACGCCCGTCCTGATCGGCTCCCCGAACACCCTGCACGGCCTCGTCACGGACTTCTCCGAGCAGGCGTGGGAACTCGTCGACGCGTTTTGGCCCGGGGCGCTGACCCTGGTCGCCCGCCACCAGCCCTCGCTCCAGTGGGACCTCGGCGACACCCGCGGCACCGTCGCCATCCGGATGCCGCTGCACCCGGTCGCGATCGAACTGCTCACGGAGGTCGGCCCGATGGCGGTCTCCTCGGCGAACCTCACCGGACACCCGGCGCCGGAGGACTGCGACGCGGCGCAGGGCATGCTCGGCGACTCCGTCTCCGTCTACCTCGACGGCGGCCCCACGCCCGGCAACGTGCCCTCGTCGATCGTCGACGTCACGGGCAAGGTGCCGGTGCTGCTGCGCGAGGGCGCGCTGTCGGCGGAGGACCTCCGGAAGGTGGTACCCGACCTCGAGGTGGCCAGTTGACCGCCCCTGAGGGGCGTGGCATAGCGGGGCACGAGCACGACGGCAGTACTTTCCGCATCCTCCACGTCAGCACCGGCAACGTCTGCCGCTCGCCGATCACCGAGCGGCTGACCCGCCATGCCCTGATCGACCGCCTCGGCGACCCGCTGGGCGGCGGCCTGATCGTGGAGAGCGCGGGCACGTGGGGCCACGAGGGCGCTCCCATGGAGACCAACGCGGAGCTGGTCCTCGCGGAGATCGGCGCGGACTACACCGGCTTCGTGGGCCGCGAGCTCCTCGACGAGCACGTCATCCGCGCCGATCTGGTCCTCACCGCGACCCGCGACCACCGCGCCCAGGTCATCTCGATGGGCCACTCGGCGGGCCTGCGCACCTTCACCCTGAAGGAGTTCACCCGCCTCGTCCGTGCGATAGATCCGGCCACGCTCCCCGACCCCCTGGGCGCCAACGGCACCGTCGACCGCGCCCGCGCCCTGGTCCGCGCCGCCGCCGCTCTACGCGGGTGGCTCCTGGCCCCGTCGGCGGAGGCGGACGAGGTGAACGACCCCTACGGGGCGCCGATCACCTTCTTCCGCTCCATCGGCGACGAGATCCAGCAGGCGCTGGATCCGGTGGTGACGGCGCTGACGGGGGTGCCCGCGAAGCACTGACGGGGGTGCCGGCCACGCGGCGGGGTCCACCTGGCGCAGTGGGGGAGCGGCCGGGGAGCGGTGTGCCTACAGTGGATTTCTGGCCATGCTCCTCACCGTACGGAGTGCCCCATGCCGGTCACCGCGCCCCCCGAAGACGAGCTCGACGTGCTGCGTCGGCAGGACCCCGAAGTCGCCGACGTGCTGCTCGGGGAGGCGCGGCGGCAGGGGGAGGGCCTGCAGCTGATCGCCGCCGAGAACTTCACCTCGCGGGCGGTGCTCGCCGCGCTCGGGTCGCGGCTCGCCAACAAGTACGCCGAGGGCTATCCGGGGTCCCGGTACCACGGCGGGTGCGAGTACGCCGACGCCGCCGAGCGGATCGCCGTCGACCGGGCCAAGGCCCTGTTCGGGGCCGAACACGCGAACGTGCAGGCGCACTCCGGGTCCTCCGCCGTGCTGGCCGCGTACGCCGCGCTGCTGCGGCCCGGGGACACCGTGCTCGCGATGGGGCTCGCCCACGGCGGTCACCTCACCCACGGCTCGCCCGCCAACTTCTCCGGCCGCTGGTTCGACTTCGTCCCGTACGGCGTCGACGCCGAGACCGGTCTCGTCGACTACGAGCAGGTCGCCGCCCTCGCCCGGCACCACCGGCCGAAGGCGATCGTCTGCGGGTCGATCTCCTACCCCCGCCACCTCGACTACGAGATCTTCCGGACCATCGCCGACGAGGTGGGCGCCTACCTCGTCGCGGACGCCGCGCACCCGCTCGGCCTGGTCGCCGGCGGCGCGGCCCCCAGCCCCGTCCCGTACGCCGACATCGTCTGCGGCACCACCCACAAGGTGCTGCGCGGTCCGCGCGGCGGTCTCCTGCTGTGCGGGGCGGAGCTCGCCCAGCAGGTGGACCGGGCCGTGTTCCCGTTCTCGCAGGGCGGCGCGCAGATGCACACGATCGCGGCCAAGGCGGTGGCCTTCGGCGAGGCGGAGACACCGGCCTTCTCCGCGTACGCCCATCGGGTGGTCGACAACGCCCGCGTCCTCGCCGACGCGCTCGCCACCGAGGGCTTCACCCCGACCACCGGCGGCACGGACACCCACCTCATCACCGCCGACCCCGCCCCGCTCGGCGTCGAGGGCCGCACCGCCCGCGCCCGGCTCGCGGCCGCCGGCATCGTGCTGGACACCTGCGCGCTGCCGTACGGCGACGGGCGCGGCATCCGGCTCGGCACCGCCGCCGTCACCACCCAGGGGATGGGAGCGCCCGAGATGGCGAGGATCGCCGGGCTGTTCGGCGCCGCGCTGCGGGACGACCCGGAGGAGACGGCCCGGGTGCGGGAGCAGGTCCGCGAGCTCGCCGCGCGGTTTCCCCCGTACGGGCGGTGAGCAGGCCCTGGCGCGAGCCCGGGAGGCCCGTCGGGCGCCCCGCCGGGGGCCCGTCGACGCCCCTCGGAACCGTTCGCGCCCCGCCGGTGTCCTCGACCATGGGGACGGCCCGGCTAGGGTGTGGGGCTGAGATGGCCAGCGATTCCTGTGGGGCAGCCCGTGCGTGATTACCTGCTGACGCTCTGTGTCACGGCCGCGGTGACCTATCTGCTGACCGGTCCGGTGCGGAAGTTCGCCATCGCGACCGGCGCGATGCCGGAGATCCGCGCCCGCGACGTACACCGAGAACCGACTCCGCGGCTCGGTGGCATCGCCATGTTCTTCGGGCTGTGCGCGGGACTCCTCGTCGCCGACCACCTGCAGAACCTCAACAGCGTCTTCGAGCTGTCCAACGAGCCTCGGGCGCTGCTCTCCGGCGCAGCCCTGATCTGGCTGATCGGCGTCCTGGACGACAAGTTCGAGCTGGACGCCCTGATCAAGCTGGGCGCGCAGATGATCTCCGCCGGCGTGATGGTGATCCAGGGTCTGACGATCCTGTGGCTGCCGATCCCCGGCGTCGGCACGGTCGCCCTCACCCAGTGGCAGGGCACGCTGCTCACCGTCGCCCTGGTGGTGCTCACCATCAACGCCGTGAACTTCGTCGACGGCCTGGACGGTCTGGCCGCCGGCATGGTGTGCATCGCCGCCGCCGCCTTCTTCCTCTACGCGTACCGGATCTGGTTCGGCTACACGATCGAGGCGGCCGCGCCCGCGACGCTCTTCGCCGCGATCCTGATGGGCATGTGCCTGGGCTTCCTGCCGCACAACATGCACCCGGCGCGGATCTTCATGGGTGACTCGGGCTCGATGCTGATCGGCCTGATCCTGGCCGCCTCCGCCATCTCCATCACGGGGCAGGTCGACCCGGACGCCCTGAAGATCTTCGAGGGCTCGACCAAGGCGGCCACCCACGCCGCCCTGCCGGTCTTCATCCCGCTGGTGCTGCCGCTGACCATCATCGCGATCCCGATGGCCGACCTGGTGCTCGCGATCGTGCGCCGGACGTGGAAGGGCCAGTCGCCGTTCGCCGCCGACCGGGGGCACCTGCACCACCGGCTCCTGGAGATCGGGCACTCGCACAGCCGCGCGGTGCTGATCATGTACTTCTGGTCGGCGCTGATCGCCTTCGGGACGCTGGCCTACTCGGTCCACTCGACGTCGATGTGGATCGTCCTCTCGGTGGTCTTCCTGAGCGCCGTCGGCCTGGTGCTGCTCCTGCTGCCGCGGTTCTCGCCGCGTGCCCCGCGCTGGGCCGAGGCGGTCGTCCCGCCGCGCTACCGGCGCCGGCGGCACCCGGTCGCGGCCGGCGGGGCAGACGGGGCCGACGGGGCCGTCGAGCCGTCGGAGGAGGAGCGGGTGCCCGTGCCCGCCGGAGTCAACGGGGCGACCGCCATCGGTCACCGTTCGCGCTTCTCCGACCGGAGTAAGGCGGGCGCGCGCGGTTGACGAAAGCCGCAACCGCCGCCAATACCAGACAAGACGCCCCGGTGTCCTGCACACACGCGCGCAGTAGCTCTCACGTGTGACAGTTGGCACACCCTCTGGGTAAAGACCTATTCAAATAGTTTGTGATACGGTTCACGAGACCCGGCGACAGTGCCGAAGGACCGTAGTGCGACGGTCCGCCGGCCCCGAGACCCACCTCGGACCGGGCTTACGCTCGTCCATGACGACACCATCGCCCCCTCCAGCAAGCGGAGACACCGCCATGCCGTCCAACGACGCACGCACCCTGCTGCTCACCGCAGTGCCCACCGCGGCCGCCGGCGCCATCGCCACGGTCGTCAGCGGTGTGGTCGCCGGGGGCAAGGGCGCGCTCGGCGCCGTCATCGGCACCGCGGTCGTGATCCTCTTCATGGGCATCGGGCTGGTGGTTCTGCAGCGGACGGCGAAGAAGCTTCCGCAGCTGTTCCAGGCCATGGGTCTGTTGCTCTACACGGCCCAGCTGCTGGTCCTCTTCATCTTCCTGGCCTTGCTGAAGGACACCACGGCGTTCGACTTCAAGGCCTTCGCCTTCACGCTGCTCGCTACGACCATCGTGTGGGTTGCCGCCCAGGCCCGGGCCTACATGAAGGCCAAGATCATGTACGTCGACCCCGAGAACACGGGGCCGAAGTCGTGAAGGGTAGGGCCGGGATAAAGGCGCGTTCGGCTTCCTGCTATCGTCCGGTGCCAACTGCGGCACTGCGGGCGCGGGCATCCGAAGCGGCGCCTGTCCCAGCGCGAGGCTCGATGCCGAACCGCCGCCCCCTTATCCGTAAGACCAGTCCAGTGCCGACCCGCGGCTGCGTGCCGCGCCGACACAACGAGGTTGCCGTACCTATGCGCCACGCTGAAGGAGCCCGCGGTGAGTGCTGACCAGACGCTTGCCTTCGACCCGGATTGCCACATCTTCACTCCTTGTGGCTTCCCGGCGCCGGGCCTGCACACGTTCATGTACGAGCCCATCTTCTCCGTGGGCGGCTTCGACTTCACGAAGCCGATGCTGCTCGCGATCCTGGGTTCGATCGTGGTCGTCGGCTTCTTCTGGGCCGCCTTCAACAAGCCCAAGCTGATCCCCGGCAAGATGCAGATGGTCGGTGAGGCCGGCTACGACTTCGTGCGCCGCGGCATCGTCTACGAGATCATCGGCAAGAAGGACGGCGAGAAGTACGTCCCGCTGATGGTGTCGCTGTTCTTCTTCGTGTGGATCATGAACCTCTGGTCCATCATCCCGCTCGCGCAGTTCCCGGTCACCTCGCTGATCGCCTTCCCGGCGGCCCTCGCGCTGATCGTCTACGTGCTGTGGATCTCGCTGACCTTCAAGAAGCACGGCTTCGTCGGCGGCTGGAAGAACATCACCGGCTACGACAAGTCGCTCGGCCCGATCCTTCCCCTGGTCGTCGTCCTCGAGTTCTTCTCGAACCTGCTCATCCGGCCCTTCACGCACGCGGTCCGACTGTTCGCGAACATGTTCGCCGGTCACCTGCTCATCGTGATGTTCTCCCTGGCGACCTACTACCTCATGAACGAGATCGGCTTCGTCTACGCCGGCGCCTCGTTCGTGATGGTCATCGTCATGACCGCCTTCGAGCTCTTCATCCAGGCTGTCCAGGCGTACGTCTTCGTCCTCCTGGCCTGCAGCTACGTCCAGGGCGCGCTCTCCGAGCACCACTGAGCCGGCCCGGCAGCAGCACCACCCCCCTTACCAACAGTCGTCCGGTGGCCAACCCCCACCGGGTCCTTGAAAGAGAAGGAAGAACCGGCATGTCCGCTCTCGAGACTCTCGCCGCCGTCAACGGAAACGTCGCCTCCATCGGTTACGGCCTCGCGGCCATCGGCCCGGGCGTCGGCGTCGGCATCATCTTCGGTAACGGCACCCAGGCCCTCGCCCGTCAGCCCGAGGCGGCCGGCCTGATCCGTACCAACCAGATCATGGGTTTCGCGTTCTGTGAGGCGCTCGCCCTCATCGGCATCGTCATGGGCTTCGTCTACAAGTAAGCCGGACCGACAGCCCATACCTTTTTACGGAAGGCACTGATGTGAACGCTCTGCTTCTTGCGGCAGCGGCGGAGGAGCAGCCTCCGCTCATCCCGCATCTCGACGAGCTCGTCATCGGCCTGATCGCCTTCGTCATCGTCTTCGGCTTCCTCGCCAAGAAGCTCCTCCCGAACATCAACAAGGTTCTGGAAGAGCGCCGCGAGGCCATCGAGGGTGGCATCGAGAAGGCCGAGTCGGCCCAGATCGAGGCTCAGAGTGTGCTGGAGCAGTACAAGGCTCAGCTCGCCGAGGCCCGCCACGAGGCCGCGCGTCTCCGCCAGGAGGCGACGGAGCAGGGCACCGCGATCATCCAGGAGATGAAGGCGGAAGGCCAGCGCCAGCGCGAGGAGATCATCGCAGCCGGTCACGCCCAGATCGAGGCCGACCGCAAGGCCGCGTCCGCCGCGCTGCGTCAGGACGTGGGCAAGCTCGCCACCGACCTGGCCGCGAAGCTGGTCGGCGAGGCCCTCGAGGACCACGCCCGCCAGAGCCGCACCATCGACCGCTTCCTCGACGAGCTCGAGGAGAAGGCCGAGGCCGTCCGATGAACGGAGCGAGCCGCGAGGCACTGGGCGCCGCACGCGAGGCCCTCGACGCGCTGACCGACAACACGTCGGTGGATGCGGGCAAGCTCGCGGGCGAGCTGGCTGCCGTCACCGCGCTGCTCGACCGCGAGGTGTCGCTGCGTCGGGTCCTGACCGACCCGGCGCAGGCGGGCGAGGCCAAGGCCGCGCTCGCCCAGCGACTCCTGTCCGGTCAGGTGGGCGGCGAGACCGTCGACCTGGTCTCCGGAATGGTCCGTTCCCGCTGGTCGCGCTCGCGCGACCTGGTCGACGCGGTCGAGGAGCTGGCGGACACCGCCGACCTCACCGCCGCCCAGAAGGCGGGCGCCCTCGACGACGTCGAGGACGAGCTGTTCCGCTTCGGCCGGATCGTCTCCGTCAGCACCGAGCTCCGCTCGGCGCTGACGGACAAGGCCGCGACGGCCTCCGCCAAGGGCCGGCTGCTGAGCAGCCTGCTCGGCGGCAAGGCCAACCCGGTCACCGAGCGACTGGTCGTCCGTCTCGTGACCCAGCCCCGGGGACGTAGCCTGGAAGCGGGACTCGAGTCCCTGTCCAAGCTCGCCGCGGCGCGCCGGGACCGGATGGTCGCCGTCGTCACCTCGGCGGTGCCGCTCAGCGACCAGCAGAAGCAGCGCCTCGGCGCCGTGCTGGCCAAGCTGTACGGCCGCCACATGCACCTGAACCTGGACGTGGACCCCACGGTCCTCGGCGGGATCTCGGTGCGGGTCGGCGACGAGGTCATCGACGGCACCATCGCCGAGCGCCTCGACGAGGCGACCCGGCGACTGGCCGGCTGACTCGGCCACAACTCAAGAAGCATGACCAGCGGCCCGGTTGGGCCGTGCAGAGATTGCAGAAGATTCCTGGGGGTCGGCCCCCAGACCCCCTAAGAAACTTCGGGCCCAACAAGGAGAGCAGGGAACCCAGATGGCGGAGCTCACGATCCGGCCGGAGGAGATCCGGGACGCGCTGGAGAACTTCGTCCAGTCGTACCAGCCGGACGCGGCCTCGCGCGAGGAGGTCGGCACGGTCAGCCTGGCCGGCGACGGTATCGCGAAGGTCGAGGGTCTTCCCTCGGCCATGGCGAACGAGCTGCTGAAGTTCGAGGACGGCACTCTCGGCCTCGCGCTGAACCTGGAAGAGCGCGAGATCGGTGCGATCGTCCTCGGCGAGTTCAGCGGCATCGAGGAGGGACAGTCGGTGCAGCGCACCGGCGAGGTCCTCTCCGTCGGTGTCGGTGAGGGATACCTGGGTCGCGTCGTCGACCCGCTCGGCAACCCGATCGACGGTCTCGGCGAGATCGCGACCGAGGGCCGCCGCGCCCTCGAGCTGCAGGCGCCCGGCGTCATGCAGCGCAAGTCGGTCCACGAGCCGATGGAGACCGGCTACAAGGCCGTCGACGCCATGACGCCGGTCGGCCGTGGTCAGCGTCAGCTGATCATCGGTGACCGCCAGACCGGCAAGACCGCCCTGGCCGTCGACACGATCATCAACCAGCGCGACAACTGGCGCTCGGGCGACGTGAACAAGCAGGTCCGCTGCATCTACGTCGCCATCGGCCAGAAGGGCTCCACCATCGCGTCCGTGCGCGCGGCCCTCGAAGAGGCCGGCGCGCTCGAGTACACGACGATCGTCGCCGCCCCGGCGTCCGACCCGGCCGGCTTCAAGTACCTCGCCCCGTACACCGGCTCGGCCATCGGCCAGCACTGGATGTACCAGGGCAAGCACGTCCTGATCGTCTTCGACGACCTGTCGAAGCAGGCCGACGCCTACCGCGCCGTGTCGCTGCTGCTGCGCCGCCCGCCGGGCCGTGAGGCCTACCCGGGTGACGTCTTCTACCTGCACTCCCGCCTGCTCGAGCGCTGCGCCAAGCTCTCGGACGAGCTGGGTGCCGGTTCGATGACCGGTCTGCCGATCGTCGAGACCAAGGCCAACGACGTCTCGGCGTTCATCCCGACCAACGTCATCTCCATCACGGACGGCCAGTGCTTCCTGGAGTCCGACCTGTTCAACGCCGGTCAGCGTCCGGCCCTGAACGTCGGTATCTCCGTCTCCCGTGTCGGTGGCTCGGCCCAGCACAAGGCGATGAAGCAGATCTCCGGCCGCCTCCGCGTGGACCTGGCCCAGTTCCGTGAGCTGGAGGCGTTCGCCGCCTTCGGTTCCGACCTGGACGCCGCGTCGAAGGCGCAGCTGGAGCGCGGTCAGCGCATGGTCGAGCTGCTGAAGCAGCCGCAGTACCAGCCGATGGCCACGGAGAACCAGGTCGTCTCCATCTGGGCCGGCACCACCGGCAAGATGGACGACGTCCCGGTCGCCGACATCCGTCGCTTCGAGGCCGAGATGCTGGCGTACCTCCGCCAGAACCACTCGGGCCTCATGACCTCCATCCGTGAGGGCGGCAAGATGTCGGACGACACGCTGCAGTCCGTCGGCGACGCGATCGCGGAGTTCAAGAAGCAGTTCGAGACCTCTGACGGCAAGCTGCTCGGCGACGACGCCTCCGCCGTCAACGTCTCGAAGTGACGACGGAAGGGACCTGACTCATGGGAGCGCAGCTCCGGGTCTACAAGCGTCGCATCAAATCCGTCACCGCGACGAAGAAGATCACCAAGGCGATGGAGATGATCGCCGCCTCGCGCGTCGTCAAGGCGCAGCGCAAGGTGCAGGCGTCGACCCCGTACGCCACCGAGCTCACCCGCGCGGTGACCGCGGTGGCCACGGGCGCCAACGACAAGCACCCGCTGACCACCGAGGCGGAGAACCCGACCCGTGCCGCGGTTCTGCTCCTGACGAGCGACCGCGGTCTGGCCGGCGCGTTCAACTCCAACGCCATCAAGGCGGCGGAGCAGCTCATCCGGAAGCTGGAGGGCGAGGGCAAGGAGGTCGACATCTACGTGGTCGGCCGCCGTGGCGTCGCGCACTTCAACTTCCGTGAGCGCAAGCTGGCCGACACGTGGACCGGCTTCACGGACGAGCCGACGTACGCGGACGCCAAGAAGATCGGCGAGCCGCTGATCGAGGCGATCGAGAAGGAGACGGCGGAGGGCGGCGTGGACGAGCTCCACATCGTCTACACCGAGTTCGTCTCGATGATGACGCAGACGGCGGTCGAGGCCCGGCTGCTGCCCCTCAGCCTCGACGAGGTCGCGAAGGAGGCCGGCGAGACGGACAAGCTCCGTCCGCTGTACGACTTCGAGCCCTCGGCGGAGGACGTCCTGGACGCCCTCCTCCCGCGCTACGTCGAGAGCCGCATCTACAACGCGCTGCTTCAGTCCTCGGCCTCGAAGCACGCCGCCACGCGGCGCGCGATGAAGTCGGCGACCGACAACGCGGGTGAGCTGATCACCAATCTCACCCGACTTGCCAACGCGGCCCGCCAGGCCGACATCACCCAGGAAATCAGCGAGATCGTCGGTGGCACCGCAGCCCTGGCCGACGCGACCGCGGGGAGTGACAAGTAATGACGACCACTGTTGAGACGGCCGCCGCCACGGGCCGCGTCGCCCGGGTCATCGGCCCGGTCGTCGACGTGGAGTTCCCCGTCGACGCGATGCCGGAGATCTACAACGCGCTGAACGTCCAGGTGCCGGACCCGTCCGGCGAGGGCACCAAGACGCTGACCCTCGAGGTCGCGCAGCACCTCGGTGACGGCATGGTCCGCACCATCTCGATGCAGCCCACCGACGGTCTGGTCCGCCAGGCCCCGGTGACCGACACGGGCGACGCGATCACCGTCCCCGTCGGTGACGTCACCAAGGGCAAGGTGTTCAACACCCTGGGCGAGGTCCTCAACGAGGACCCCTCCACGGTCGCGGACGCCGAGCGCTGGGGGATCCACCGCAAGGCCCCGGCCTTCGACCAGCTCGAGTCCAAGACCGAGATGTTCGAGACCGGCCTGAAGGTCGTCGACCTCCTCACCCCGTACGTCAAGGGTGGAAAGATCGGTCTGTTCGGTGGTGCCGGTGTCGGCAAGACCGTTCTGATCCAGGAAATGATCATGCGTGTGGCGAAGCTGCACGAGGGTGTGTCGGTCTTCGCGGGCGTCGGCGAGCGCACCCGTGAGGGCAACGACCTCATGGTCGAGATGGAGGAGGCCGGCGTTCTCGACAAGACCGCGCTGGTCTTCGGCCAGATGGACGAGCCCCCGGGCACCCGTCTGCGCGTGGCCCTCGCCGGTCTGACCATGGCGGAGTACTTCCGCGATGTGCAGAAGCAGGACGTGCTGTTCTTCATCGACAACATCTTCCGCTTCACCCAGGCCGGTTCCGAGGTGTCGACCCTGCTCGGCCGCATGCCCTCCGCGGTGGGTTACCAGCCGAACCTGGCCGACGAGATGGGTCTCCTCCAGGAGCGCATCACCTCGACCCGTGGTCACTCGATCACCTCGATGCAGGCGATCTACGTCCCCGCCGACGACCTCACCGACCCGGCGCCGGCGACCACCTTCGCCCACCTCGACGCGACGACGGTTCTCTCCCGTCCGATCTCCGAGAAGGGCATCTACCCGGCCGTGGACCCGCTGGACTCCACGTCCCGGATCCTGGACCCGCGTTACATCGCGCAGGACCACTACGACACCGCCATGCGGGTCAAGGGCATCCTGCAGAAGTACAAGGACCTCCAGGACATCATCGCGATCCTCGGTATCGACGAGCTGAGCGAGGAGGACAAGCTGGTCGTCCACCGCGCCCGGCGTGTCGAGCGCTTCCTGTCCCAGAACACCCACGCGGCGAAGCAGTTCACCGGTGTGGACGGTTCGGACGTTCCGCTCGACGAGTCGATCTCCGCGTTCAACGCGATCTGCGACGGAGAGTTCGACCACTTCCCGGAGCAGGCCTTCTTCATGTGTGGTGGTCTCGAGGACCTCAAGAAGAACGCCAAGGAGCTCGGCGTCTCCTGAGCCCCGTGCTCGCCTGAGGGGGGCGGGATCGGTCCCGCCCCCCTCGTCACGCCCACTAGAATTGATCCCAACACCCGGCAGCACCGCCGGGTGGTGACCCGAGGAGCCAACCTTGGCTGCTGAGCTGCACGTCGAGCTGGTCGCCGCTGACCGGAGTGTCTGGTCCGGCGAGGCCACCCTGGTCATCGCGCGTACCACCTCCGGCGACATCGGCGTCATGCCCGGTCACCAGCCGCTGCTCGGTGTGCTGGAGTCGGGCCCGGTGACGATCCGCACGAGCGAGGGCGGCACCGTCGTCGTCGCCGTCCACGGCGGGTTCATCTCCTTCGCCGATGACAAGCTGTCTCTGCTCGCGGAGATCGCCGAGCTGGCGGACGAGATCGACGCCCAGCGTGCCGAGCGCGCGCTGGAGCGGGCCAAGGCCGAGGAGGACGCCGCCGCCGAGCGGCGCGCCGAGGTCCGGCTGCGCGCGGTAGCGGTCCGCTAGCGGACCGCGCCGAGAGTTGTTTCCTCAGCCGCGGCACGGCTGGAATTTTCCAGACCGTGCCGCGGCTGAGGCGATGCAGATGCAGGTTGTATTCGGTCAGACCGGGTCCACCGGTCACGGGAAGCGGCGAGGAGGTCGGTGAAGATGTTCCTCGCGCTGCTTGTCTGCGGCCTGGTCGTCGCACTGGTGGTGATCGGGCTCTTCGTCTTCGGCTTGCGACGGAGACTGATCCAGCGCGCCGGCGGCACCTTCGACTGTTCCCTGCGCTGGAACGTGCCGGAGACGCCGGACACCACCGGCAAGGGCTGGGTCTACGGCGTCGCCCGCTACAGCGGTGACGAGATCGCCTGGTTCCGTGTCTTCTCGTACGCGCCCCGCCCGCGCCGGGTCCTGGAGCGCTCGGCCATCGAGGTCCTGGAGCGCCGGATGCCGGAGGGCGAGGAGGAGCTGGCCCTGCTGTCGGACTCCGTGATCCAGGGCTGTCTGGTGAAGGGCACCCGCCTGGAGCTGGCGATGAGCGAGGACGCGCTCACCGGCTTCCTGGCCTGGCTGGAGGCGGCGCCTCCGGGGCAGAGGGTCAACGTCGCCTGATCATGACCGCCGATTCCGCCCCCGATGTTCTTGTACGGCCCGGTGAGTGCCACGTGTGGACCGCCCGGGCCGTTTCCGTTTCCCCGGACCGGCTGCGGCTGCTCGACGACCGCGAGCGGCGGGTGTACGAGTCGCTGCTGCGTCCGGGTGAACGCGCGCTGTACCTGACCGCGCACGCCCTGCTGCGGCTGGTCCTGGGGGAGGCGCTGGGCCGGGATCCGGCGGGGCTGGTCTTCGCGGCCGGTCCGCACGGCAAGCCGTACCTGGAGGACGCTCCGGTCGAGTTCTCGCTCTCGCACTCGGGGGAGCGGGTGGCGGTGGCGCTGACCTCGGGCACCCCGGTGGGCGTGGACGTGGAGCGGGTCACCCGTCCGGCCGAGCTGCCGCTTCCGGTGCTGTCCGAGGAGGAGCGGGTCGCGTTCGATCGCGTGCCGGGGCCGGAGCGCGCGGCCGCCTTCACCGCGTACTGGGTGCGCAAGGAGGCGGTCCTGAAGGCGACCGGGGAGGGCCTGCGGGTCGATCCGGCCCGGCTGACCGTCTCGGCCCCCGACCGGCCGGCGAGGCTGATCGGCTGGCGGGGGCGAAACGACGTACAGCCGCACCGGACGGTGCGGCTGTACGACCTGGACGCGGGGGAGGACTACCGGGGGGCCGTCGCCCTGCTGGGGGGCGGGGCCCACCGGATCGTGCGGCGGACGGTCAGCTCAGTCCGCTGTTGAGGGCGCCGACCAGCTCGCCGTTCGAGGTGTCGCCGCTGAACTCCCAGAAGAAGGCGCCGCCCAGGCCCTGGTTCTTGGCCCAGCCCATCTTCGAGGTGACGGTGGCGGGGGTGTCGTAGCTCCACCAGTTGGTGCCGCAGTGGGCGTAGGCGGTGCCGGCGACGGTGCCGTTGGCCGGGCAGGAGTTCTTGAGGACCTTGTAGTCCTCGATGCCCTGCTCGTAGGTGCCGGCGGCGGGCCCGGTGGCGGTGCCGCCCGGCTCCTTCTGGGTGACTCCGGTCCAGCCCCGGCCGTAGAAGCCGATGCCGAGCAGCAGCTTGTTCGCCGGGACGCCCTTGGCCTTGAACTTGGCGATCGCCTCGGCGGAGTTGAAGCCCGCCTGCGGGATGCCGGGGTACGAGGTGAGCGGGGAGTGCGGGGCCGTCGGACCCTTCGCCGCCCAGGCGCCGAAGAAGTCGTACGTCATCACGTTGAACCAGTCCATGTACGGCGCGGCGCCCGCGTAGTCGGTGGCGTCGATCTTGCCGCCGGCGGAGGCGTCGGCCGTGACGGCCGCGGTGACCAGGTTGTTCGCGCCGAACTTGGCGCGCATGGCCTGCATCATGTTCTTGAAGGCGTTCGGACCGCTGGTGTCACAGGACAGACCGCAGGCGTTGGGGTACTCCCAGTCGAGGTCGATGCCGTCGAAGACATCGGCCCAGCGCGGGTCCTCCACCAGGTCGTAGCAGGACTGCGCGAAGGCGGTCGGGTTCTGCACGGCCTGGCCGAAGCCGCCGGACCAGGTCCAGCCGCCGAAGGACCAGAGGACCTTGATGTGCGGGTAGGCCTTCTTCAGCTTGCGCAGCTGGTTGAAGTTGCCGCGCAGCGGCTGGTCCCAGGTGTCGGCGACGCCGTCGACGGACTGGTCGGCGGTGTAGGCCTTGTCGTAGTCGGCGTAGGCGTCGCCGATGGTGCACTTGCCGCCGGTGACGTTGCCGAAGGCGTAGTTGATGTGGGTGATCTTGGACGCGGAGCCCGAGGTCACGATGTTCTTGACGTGGTAGTTGCGCCCGTAGACGCCCCAGTTGGTGAAGTAGCCCATCTTCACCGCGCTGCCGGGCTGGGGGTTGCCCCCGCCGCCCGTGGTGCGCACGGAGACGGCTCCGCTGGCCGGGCCGGTCTGGTCGGCGGTGTCGCGGGCGACGACGGTGTAGGTGTAGTCGGTGCCCGCGGTCAGTCCGGTGTTGGTGTAGGTCAGCCCGGTGACGGTGGCGACGGTGGTCCCGTTGCGCTTGACGTCGTAGTTCTTGATGCCCTTGTCGTCGGTGGCCGCGGTCCAGGTGAGCTTCACCGAGGTGTCGGTGACGCCGGAGGCCACGGGCGTGCCGGGGGCGGAGGGGGCGCTGTCGCCGGGCTGGGTGGAGCCGTCGCAGGAGCCGCCGTTGACCTTACAGCCGCTGGGCGAACCGGAGCCGGTGCCGTTGAAGCCGAAGGAGACGGTGGCGCCGGGGGCGAGGGTGCCGTTCCAGCCGATGTTCTTGGCGGTCCAGTGGGTGCCGGAGCCGGTGACGGTGGCGTCCCAGGCCGAGGTGACCGCGGTGCCGGAGGGGAAGTCCCACTCGACGGTCCAGGAGGAGAGGGTGGTGGTGCCGGTGTTCTTCACCGTCCACTTGCCCTCGAAGCCGGATCCCCAGTCGGAGACCTTGGTGTAGGTGGCGGTGGCGGAGGTGGCCGCCTCGGCGGGGGCGGCGAGACCGACCATGGCGGCCAGGGGCAGGGCGAGGGCGGTCAGACCGGCGGCGATCCGGTGTCTGAAGCCTGCTCTGCGCGTCGGTGCTTGAGTGCTCAACGGTGCTCCTCAAGTTGCGGACGGACAAAGTGGGGGGTGGTCCGTGGAGATGCGCGCGCCCCGCGAGCGTAGGAAGGTCTGGACCAATCGTCAAGAGGTCCAGACCAACGTCGCCCAGGCTTCTACAACCCCAACTCCCTGGCCAGAACCGCCGCTTGCACCCTGCTTCGCAGCTCCAGCTTGCCGAGCACCTTCGACACATGGGTCTTCACGGTCGCCTCCGCCATCTCCAGGCGCACCGCGATCTCCGCGTTGGACAGCCCCGCGCCGAGCGCCGCGAGCACCTCCCGCTCCCGGGGCGTCAGCGCGTCGAGGGCACCCGGGGGCGCGGCGGCCGGCCGGGTCGGCGCCGCGAACTCGGCGATCAGCCGCCGGGTCACCGCCGGCGCGATCAGTCCCTCGCCGCGCGCCACCGTCCGCACCGCCTCCACCAGGTCCTTCGCGTCCGTGTTCTTCAGCAGGAAGCCCGCGGCGCCCGCCCGCAGCGCCCCGAACACGTACTCGTCGAGATCGAAGGTGGTCAGCACCAGGACGTCGGCGAGCCCCTCCGCCACCACCTGCCGGGTCGCCGACACCCCGTCGAGCCTCGGCATCTGCACGTCCATCAGGACCAGGTCGGGGCGCAGCTCGCGCGCCAGCTCCACCGCCCGCTCGCCGTCCGCCGCCTCGCCCACCACCTCGATGTCGGGCGCGCTGCCCAGGATCAGCACGAGCCCCGCCCGTACCGCGCTCTGGTCCTCGGCGACCACGATCCGGATCGTCATCCCTCCGGCGTCCTCTCCTCGGCGGGCAGCACGGCCCGCACCTGCCAGGTCTTCGTCCCGTCCCCGTCCGGCACGGGCCCCGCCTCGAACGTGCCGCCGAGCAGCGCCACCCGCTCCCGCATGCCGACGAGGCCGGCCCCCGAACCCGGCGCACGAGGGCCCGGACGGTCCCCGAACGGGCTGGTCACCCGTACCGTCAGCGCTCCGGCGTCCCGGGCCAGGTGCACGACGACCGGTCCGGCGGAGGCGTGCTTGAGGGCGTTGGTCAGCGACTCCTGCACGATCCGGTACGCGGCGAGCTCGACCGGCGCGGGTAGCCGCTCGCCCGTCTCCTCGCGGGTGTCGTCGAGGACGAAGGCGAGACCGCTGGAGGAGCCGTTCGTCCCGGCCTGCGCGAGCAGCGCGTCCAGGCCGGCGAGCGTGGGCGCGGCCGCCGGTTCGGCGTCCCCGCTGCTGTCCCGCAGCAGGCCGATCAGGCGGCGCATCTCGGCGAGACCCGCGACGCTGTTCTCCCGGATCACGCCCAGCGCGGTCCGGGTGGTGTCCGGGTCGTCGAGCGACAGCGCCGCCGTGGAGTGGATGGCGATCGCCGAGAGGTGGTTGGCCACCATGTCGTGCAGCTCGCGGGCCATCCGGGCGCGCTCGGCGGTCACCGCCTGGATGCGGTCCTTCTCGGCGAGCAGCGCCGTCTGCTCGGCGCGCAGCCGGGCGGCGTCGGCGGCCTGCCGGTGGTTGCGCACCACGGCGCCGGTGAGCGCCGGCAGGAAGCAGACGATGCCGCTGGCGAGGCCGACCAGGAGGGCGATGGCGTTCTGCCACCACACCAGGAAGCCGACGGTGACGCCGACGGTGATCAGACCGGTCGTGTACGGGATGCGGCGGGCCGAGGCGGGCGGGCCGTACACGACGGCGGCGTAGACCACGTCGGTGAACATCAGGATGGTCAGGACGTTGCCGTGGGTGAACTCGTTCGCCACGACGGTGACCGTGCCGACGAGCAGGGCGGTGCGCGGCAGGGAGCGGCGGACCGTCTCCGCCGCGGTCATCACCAGCAGCGGGATCAGCGGCGCCCAGCGGGTCTCGACGAGGGCGTCCGTACGGACGACCATGCCGAAGCCCCACAGCAGCAGGCCGCAGGCCAGGCCACAGGCGGCGATGAGCAGGTCGACGCGGTGCGGGCGGGGGAGTCTCACCCTCCTATCCAACACGCCGCCGGCCGCCCGGGCGTCGCCGTCCGGGCCGATCCGCGGCGTGCCGCCCCTCCGTCGAAGGATGTAGACGCACCTCGTCGCGCGCGACGACGAAACGGGCCCGGCGGCACGGGAGGCTGGGAGGGACAACGGGGGGACCGGAAGGAGCCTGGTCGTGATCGTCACGCTCATCGTCGTCTGCGAGGTCGGGTTCTGGGTGCTGCTGGCAGCCGGACTCGCCACCCGCTACCTGCTGAAGATGCCGCGCACCGGCCTCGCACTGCTGCTGTGCGAGCCGCTGCTCGAGGTCCTGCTGCTCGTCGTGACGGCGGTCGACCTCAAGAACGGTGCCGAGCCGAGCTGGCGGCACGGCCTGGCCGCCGTCTACATCGGCTACACCGTCGGCCACGGCCACCGCACCGTGAAGTGGCTCGACGGCCATGCCGCCCACCGCCTGGGCGGCGGCCCGCGGCCGGCCGGCCCGCCGAAGTACGGCCGGGCCCGCGCCCGCCACGAGGGCGAGATCTGGCTCGGCTCGCTGGTCGCCGGCGCCGTCGCGAGCGCCCTGCTGCTCGCCGCCGTCTGGTACGTGGGCGGCGACGGCGACACGTCCTCGCTGAAGAGCTGGATCTACGGGGCCTGGCGGGCCGTCGGCATCCACGGACTGATCGCCCTCAGCTACGCGATCTGGCCGAAGAAGGCGCCGGAGGGGACGGCGCCAAAGACGCGGGAGGAGACGCCGGCCGGGAAGGGCTCAGCGGTCGCCGCCCGGCACCCACAGGACGTCGCCGACCTCCCGGTTGGCGGTCCGCGCAAGGATGAAGAGCAGGTCTGAGAGCCGGTTGAGGTACGTGGCGGTCAGCGGGTTCATCGTCTCGCCGTGTACCTCCATGGCCGCCCAGGTCGAGCGCTCCGCGCGCCGGACCACCGTGCACGCCTGGTGCAGCAGCGCCGCACCGGGCGTGCCGCCGGGCAGGATGAAGGAGCGCAGCTTCTCCAGCGGCTCCAGGAAGCGGTCGCAGTCCGCCTCCAGCTTGTCGACGTACGACTGCTCCACCCGCAGCGGCGGGTACTCCGGGTTCTCGACGACCGGCGTGGCCAGATCGGCGCCCACGTCGAACAGGTCGTTCTGGACCCGGACGAGGACCTTCACGACCTCCTCGTCGAGCTGCCCCAGCGCGACGGCCGTGCCGATCACGGCGTTGGCCTCGTTGGCGTCGGCGTAGGCCGCGATCCGCAGATCGGTCTTGGCGGTCCGGCTCATGTCGCCGAGGGCGGTGGTGCCCTGGTCGCCGGTGCGGGTGTAGATGCGCGTCAGATTGACCATGCGACCAGCCTAGTTTCGCGCCGGCCTCCCGGAACGCCCCTGTGCCGATGGTCACGGCGCCGGGGTGCCGGGCTACGCCGTGCGGGGGCAGCCGGCCTGTCGCGAGTGTGACGTCCGTCAAACGGGACGTGACGCGCCTTACTTCTCGGTCACAACGCCGCCCGCGCCCGCTAATCTCCGCCGAAGAGCCAGAAGTGAACAGTCGTCGAGGGCATTGAGGGGTGGAAGACGTGGCCAGGAAGCTCGCCGTCATCGGGGCCGGACTCATGGGGTCCGGCATCGCGCAGGTTTCGGCCCAGGCAGGCTGGGACGTCGTCCTGCGCGACGTCACCGACGCCGCGCTGGTCCGGGGCACCGACGCCATCAAGACCTCCTACGAGCGCTTCGTCGCCAAGGGCAAGCTCGACGCCGCCGACGCCGAGGCCGCGCTCGGCCGGATCACCGCGACCACCGAGCTCGACGCGGTCGCCGACGCCGATGTCGTCGTCGAGGCCGTCTTCGAGAAGCTCGAGGTCAAGCACGAGATCTTCCGCTCCCTCGACAAGGTCGCCAAGGACGGCGCCGTCCTCGCCTCCAACACCTCCGCCATCCCGATCACCAAGATCGCCGCGGTGACGGAGCGCCCGGAGGCCGTCGTCGGCACCCACTTCTTCTCGCCGGTCCCGATGATGCAGCTGTGCGAGCTCGTGCGCGGCTACAAGACCAGCGACGAAACCCTCGCCACCGCCCGCGAGTTCGCCGAGTCCGTCGGCAAGACCTGTATCGTCGTCAACCGCGACGTGGCCGGCTTCGTCACCACCCGCCTCATCACGGCGCTCGTCGTCGAGGCCGCCAAGCTCTACGAGTCGGGCGTGGCCACCGCCGAGGACATCGACATCGCCTGCAAGCTCGGCTTCGGGCACGCCATGGGCCCGCTCGCCACCACCGACCTGACCGGCGTCGACATCCTCGTCAACGCCACCAGCAACATCTACGCCGAGACCCAGGACGAGAAGTTCGCCCCGCCGGAGCTGATGCGCCGGATGGTGGACGCGGGTGACATCGGCCGCAAGAGCGGGCAGGGCTTCTACAGCTACTGAGCCGCACACCGGTTCCGCACAGGGGTCCGACCGCCCCCGCACCATCGCCCTCAGGGGTGAATTTCGATATCGGTTCGCTTACAAGGCGCAACGCTTCTGCCGATCCGGCAGTCAAGCGTTGCGTGGACGGGCACACGACGGAGCACTCTCGGGGAGCGCATATGCACATCAGGGGCGACCACGCCGAGCTGGTCGTCGGGGGCCGCCTCGACGTCCGCAGCGCGGCGGACGCCCGAACGGTCCTGCACTCGGCGGTCGACGACGGAGTCGGCGACCTCGTGCTCGACCTGACCGGCCTCGACTCCTGGGACGCCACCGGGCTCGGCGTCATCATGGGCGCCCACCGCCGGGCCGGCCGCTGCGGCCGCCGCCTGGTGCTGCGCGGAGTGCCGCCCCAGATGCAGCGCCTCCTCGTCGCCACCCGACTCCACCGCATCCTCGCCATCGAGGGCGGCCTGGCCGCCGAGTCGCTGCCCCGCGTCTGAACGGACGTCACGTCACAGCCGCGACACGCGGCTGTGAAGCCACTGTGAGAACCAGGCGTCACGCGCAATCCTCACAAGACCGTGACGTCTTGGGCTCGGTGCCACCCCGACTGTTCCCGGAGGTCGGACAACCGTCTAGGGTCGGCTCGCCTGCACATCGCCCGCCGCTTGGGAGCTTGGACCATGGACCCGACCAACCGGGGACCGGAGGAGTACGGTCACGACGCCGAGGGCGCGGACACCCGCCCCGGACACGCCGTACCCACGCCCGCGTCCACCGCCCCCGCCCGGGTGCGCACCGCCCGGATCGTCTCCGGCGGCCTCCTGCTCAACGTCAACCCCCTCGACGGCAGCGAGATCGAGGTCTGCCCGCCCGGAGAACAGCCCCCGGCCCCCCGCCGCCGCACCGACCGGGAGCGCGCCGAGGCCGCCCGCGCGGCCCACCCGCCCGTACCGCCCGGCCCCGCGGCACCCGCCCTTCCCCTGCTCGAACGGCAGGAACAGCGCGACCAGCTCGTCCACCACCTCAGCCGGGGCCGCTCCGCCCGGCTCACCGGCCCCGCCGGCTCCGGCCGCAGCACCCTCCTCGACGCCGTCGCCGCCGACTGCGCGGACATCGCCCCCGACGGCGTCGTCCGGCTCTCCGGACACCACCGCACGCCCACCGACCTGCTGTACGAGCTCTTCCACGCCGTCCAGCACGCCCCCGGCTACCGGCCCGACCGCGAGGAACTCCTCATCGAGGTCCGCGGCATCGGCGCCATCGTCGTCGTCGACGACCTGGAGTTCGGTGGCGCCGCCCTCGACGAACTGCTCGCCGCCACCCCCGACTGCGCCTTCCTCCTCGCCGCCACCCCCGACACCCCCGCCGCCTCGCCGGAGGCCGCCCTCGAGGAGGTCGAGCTCCCCGGACTCGGCCGCGCCGCCGCCGTCACCCTCCTGGAGAGCGCCGTCGGCCGCTCGCTGACCGAGGACGAGGCCAACTGGGCCGGCGACCTCTGGTTCGAGTCCGAAGGGCTGCCGCTCCGCTTCGTCCAGGCCGGCGCCCTGCTCCGGCAGCGCGACCGGCTCCGGGTCGGTCCCGCCGAGTTCGACGCCTTCGGCGCCCTGGAGGAGGCATTCGGCCCGTCCGCCGGCACCGGTGCCGCCGGCCCGCGCGCGACGGCAGGACCGCCCGAGGACCCCGACGTCGAGGTCCGCGACATACCGCTGCCCAGCCTCGGCGAGGGCGCCGCCCCGGCCGCCCTCCTCGCCTCCCGGCTCAGCCGCGCCGCCCAGGAAACCCTGCGCTTCGCCGTCGCCCTCGGCGGCGAGGTGCCCCACCAGGCGCACCTGCCCGCCCTCGTCGGCGACACCCACGCCGACGCCGCCGTCGGCGAGCTCATGTCCTGCGGTCTGCTCTCCCCGGTCGGCACCCGCTACCGGCTCGCCGCCGGCGTCCTCACCCAGCTCCTCGCGCGGAACTACGAGCCCGACCCCGCGGCCCGCGCCCACACCGTCGCCCAGCACTACGCCTGGTGGGCCGGACACCCCTCCGTCAGCGCCGAGCGCGCCACCGCCGAGGCCGACTCCCTGCTCGCCGCCCTCACCGTGCTGATCACCGGCACCGCACCCGAACACCCGGCCACCGCCGTCCAGCTCGCCCGCGCCGCCGCCCCCGCCTTCGCCGCCGGACTGCACTGGAGCGCCTGGGAACGCGCCCTGCGCGGCGGCCAGGAGGCCGCCCGCCTCGCCGGCGAGGTCGCCGAAGAGGCTTTCTTCCACCACGAGTTGGGCATCCTCGCGCTCTGCCGGGGCAGCCTGCAGCGGGCCCGTGCCGAGCTGGAGGCATCCATCGCCCTGCGCGGCGCCCTCGCCGACAAGCGCGGCACGGTCGCCGGCCGCCGGGCCCTCGCGCTCGTCGCCGACCTGGCCGGCGAGCCCGCTCCCGTGGAACCGGCCGCCCCTGCCACGCCGCCCGCGGGCACCCCGACCGCCGCGCCGGCCGCCCGGCCCCCGGCCCTGCCGCGCCGCGAAGGCCCCGCCTCGCCGCCCCGCGGCATCCCGGCGAACGCCCCGCTCCCGGCCAGGTCCGCGAAGCCGGCCTTCCCGGAGCTCGCCCCGCCGACCCCGCCGCGTTCCTTCCCGGCCGTCATCACGGAGCCCCCGACCGTCGTCGGCGGCGCGGGCAGCGCCGTGGGCGCCGCCACGGCCCCGATCCCCTCCGGCGACCGGGACGGGGGCCGGGACCGGGACGACGACCGGCCGGGCGGCCTGCGCAAGGGCATCCTCACCGGAGCCCGCCGCAACCTGGCCGCCGTGGGCGCGGGCGCCCTCCTCGTCGCCGTACTCGGCACGGTGGTCACCCTCGGCGCCACCTCCGGCGACGGCACCGAGCCCGGCGCCGACCGGGTCACCTCCGACAGCAGCGCGACCCCGGACGGCACGGACGACGGCACCGGTGGCGAACCCGAGCCCACCGACGACGCCACCGACCGCCCCGCCGACCCGGCGTCCCCCGGGCCGACCGGCACGGCGGCACCGGGCGCGACCGGCCCGGCCACCGGTTCGCCGAGGCCGACGGACTCGCCGTCCGCGACGGACAGCGGTGAGCCGGGCGACCCGACGAAGACGCCGCCGCGCCCGACGATGTCGCCGACGGGAACGACGTCCCCGACGCCCACTCCGTCGTCCTCGTCGACCACGCCGAGCACGCCGAGCACGTCTCCGTCGACGGGGACGTCGAACCCGACGCCCACCGGCACCCCCAGCGGCTCCACCTCCACCTCCGCCTCGGCCTCCGGCTCCCAGTCCGCCCCCTCCACCGGCAGCGGCGCCCCGGCCTGACCCGCGTACGCCGAAGGCCCGGGTGCGCTCACCGCACCCGGGCCTTCGCCGTGTCCCTGTCCGTACGTACGTACCGGGGGTCAGAACAGCCGCAGCTTGTCGTCCTCGATCCCGCGCAGCGCGTCGTAGTCCAGCACCACGCAGTCGATCCCGCGGTCGGTCGCGAGCACCCGGGCCTGCGGCTTGATCTCCTGGGCCGCGAAGATGCCCTTCACCGGCGCCAGGTGCGGGTCGCGGTTGAGCAGCTCCAGATAGCGGGTCAGCTGCTCCACGCCGTCGATCTCGCCGCGCCGCTTGATCTCCACCGCGACCGTCGCCCCGTCGGCGTCCCGGCACAGGATGTCCACCGGGCCGATGGCGGTCGGGTACTCCCGGCGGACCAGGGTCCAGCCCTCGCCCAGCGTCTCGATGCGGTCCGCGAGGAGCTCCTGGAGGTGCGCTTCCACGCCGTCCTTGATGAGACCCGGGTCGACACCCAGTTCGTGCGAGGAATCGTGGAGGATCTCCTCCATCGTGATGATCAGTTTCTCGCCCGCTTTGTTGATCACGGTCCAGACCGCGGCCGCCCCGTTCTCCACGGCCTCGCCGTCGACGGATTCCTTCAGCGTGCAGGGCGGCGACATCCAGTTGAGCGGTTTGTACGCCCGGTCGTCCGCGTGGATGGAGACGCTGCCGTCGGCCTTGACCAGGATCAGACGGGGCGCGGAGGGCAGGTGGGCCGTGAGCCGGCCCGCGTAGTCCACGGAGCAACGGGCAATGACGAGACGCATGGTCCGCAACGCTACAAGACGCACGCCGCTCTACGCGATTCGGGCCGTAACGCCCGCCGGGCGTACGCCCAACACCCGTCGCTTATTGGCCGGTTGTGTGCCCAATCTCCTGGTGCGGTCAGGACCCGGCGCTTACCGTGGAGGACAGGAGGTCGTCGCCCGTGCACGCTGCGTGCGCGTCACCGGCCCCTGCCCCTGCCCGCAAGACCCCGCTCGCGGGGTCGCGAGAGGAGAACCCATGTCGCTCGACGTCTCACCGGCGCTGTTGGAACAGGCCGAGCGAGGCGAGGTCGACGAAGCCGACTTCGTCGACTGCGTCCGGACCTCCCTGCCCTACGCGTGGGAGATGATCAGTTCTCTGGTGGCACAGCTGAAGGTCGACGGCGGAGAGTTCGCCGACAACCAGACGCCGCCGCCGAACGAGCAGGCACGCGGTCAGCTGCTGCGTGCCCTCGCGAGCGATGCCATCCGCGGTGCGCTGCAGCGGCACTTCGGGGTGCGTCTCGCCTTCCAGAACTGCCACCGGGTGGCGGTCTTCCCGCTGGACCCGTCGGTGGACGAGCGGCTCGCCCGCTTCACCTCCGTCCGGGGGCAGCTTCTCAACCAGTCGCCGGAACTGCGCGACTGCTGACGGACCTGGCCGTCGCCGCTCCGCATCGCGGGAGAAGGAAAAGGATGCCGGAGCGGCGGCGCGGTCCCGCACCGCCACGAGCCGTCACGCCGCATGAACCGTCACGCCAGCAGGGGCAGCACCTCGGCGCCCAGCCGCCGCACGTTCTCCTCCGTCGCCGTGAGGTCACCCGAGCCCTCGGCGAGCAGCGCGAAGCGGGTGATGCCGGTGCGCTCGGCGGTCGCCGCGAGCCGGTCCGCCGCGAGCCGGGGCGTGCCCACCGGGTGCAGCCCGCACAGCAGCTCCGTGTACGCGACCGGGTCGCGCATCGCGCGCTGCCGGCCGTCCACCGTCACATGCGCGTCCAGGCCCTGCTTCAGCCAACCGGGCATCGCCTTCACCAGTGCCTCCGCCGCGTCGGCGGTGCGGTCGGCGACCTGGGCCACCCCGGCCGACACGTGGCCGGCGCCGATGCGCGCGATCTCGTCCGGGTCGCGTCCGGCCTCCCGCGCGCACCGCTCCCAGCAGGCCACCATCTCGGCCTTCTCCTCGTCCCCGCAGTGCATGCCGAGCAGCATCGGCAGGCCCCGCTCGGCGGCCAGCCGCACACTGTGCTGCGAGGTGCAGGCGACCACCACCTCGGGGGCGGCCGGGCCGCCGATCAGCTCGCCCGGAGCGGGCACGACCGCCACCTCGCGGAAAGCGAATCGTTCCCCCTGGGCGCCGACCCGGGGCTCGGACAGCCAGCGGAGCAGCAGATCGAGCGACTCGGGGAAGTCCCGCTCGTACGCGGGCAGTCCCGAACCGAAGACCTCCAGGTCCACCCAGGGCCCGCCCCGGCCCACCCCGAGGGTGAACCGGCCGCCCGAGGTGACGTGCAGCAGCGCCGCCTGCTCGCCCAGCGCCACCGGGTGGACGCTCGGCAGCACGCTGACCGCCGTGCCGACCCGGATCCGGCGGGTGCGGCCCAGGAGCAGCGCCGCCAGCGTGACCGCGGAGGGGCACACCCCGTACGGCACGAAGTGGTGCTCGGCCAGCCAGACGGAGTCGAGCCCCGCCTCCTCGGCGACCTCGGCGGTCCGCACCGCGCGATGCAGTGCTTCCCCCTGGCCCTGGCCCGGGAACTGGGCGGCCAGTACGAACGTACCCACGCGCATCGTTTCTGCCTCCTCGCGGACGGCGCGTCTCCCCCCTCGGACTTCCCCACGTACCGGCAACAACGTCTGACACGTGCCAAAGGCAACGGCCCTTCATGAAGTTCTTGCGATTTTCCGCTCATCCCTGTCAGGCGGGGGAGTGGGCACCCCGTCGCGGCCCGTACGCTGGACGGAACCTTCCGTGTTCCGTCCCCCCAGCGAGGTGTCGAAGTGTCCCCGCGCCACAACCGCCCCCGTGGCGGCGCGAAGCCCACAGCACAGGGTGATCCGGGAGAGCGGTACGGCGGTGTGCAGCGCACCGAGAGCTGGCAGGGCGAGGAGTGGTACGTCCGCCTGGTGGCCGGCGCGAGCGCGCCCGGCAAGCGCTACCGCTGCCCGGGCTGCGACCAGGAGATCCCCTCCGGCGCCCCGCACCTGGTGGCCTGGCCGGAGTACGGCGGCGTGGACGACCGCCGCCACTGGCACAAGGCCTGCTGGAACGCCAAGGACCGCCGCACCACCCGGGTGCAGCGGTCCCGCAACGCGCCTCGCTACTGAGCGGCCCGTGTCCCGGGCCCCTCGGACGGCTACACGTCCCGGCTGTTGAGCAGCGCGAACGCGCTGCCGAGGACGGCCGCGGTGAGCCCGGCGACGATCAGCACCGGCTCCCAGCCGGCCGGACCCTGGTCGTTGAACGGCGCCGACTCGCTGTAGAGCGCGATCATCTGCGAGGGGATCGCGTACATGAACAGCGTCTCCTGCACCGAGCGCAGCGCCTGGGAGAACATGAACAGCGCCGCGACCAGCGGCAGCAGCAGCACCCCGATCATCACCGTGATCGCACCGGCCGAGTGCCGCATGATCGCGCCGACGGCCATCGCCAGCAGACCCAGCAGCGCCAGGAAGAGCCCCACGCCGACGGTGGCCCGCAGCCACTGCGCACCGGTCGGCTGGGCCGCGTCGACCATGGCCACCTGGGCCGCGGCGACCACCGCCGCCATCGCCGTGACCAGCGAGAAGACCAGCACGAAGAAGACGATGGCCTTCGCCGTGAGCACCCGCGACCGGCTGGGGCAGGCGGTCAGCGTCGTACGGATCATGCCCGTGCCGTACTCGGAGCTGATGCTGAGCACGCCCAGGGTCATCACACAGATCGAGGCCGGCAGCATGCCGAAGAAGCCGAGCCCCAGCGCGGACTCCTCCGACATCTCCGGGCCCGCGGCGGCGGCGACCGCACCCACCGCGAGGCCGATGCCGAGCATCAGCAGCACCATGATCCCCACCGTCCACATCGTGGAGCGCACCGAGCGGATCTTGGTCCACTCGGAGGCGAGCGCGTCGCCGAGGTGCGCCCGGCGGACCGGGATGGGGGAGACGTACGAGTACGGGGCCGGCGGCGGGGTGGTCATCGGGCGTCCTCGGGGTTCTGGCTCTGCTGCGGGCTCTGCGCGTAGGGGTTCGGCCCGTCCGGGTTCTGCGCGTACGGGTTCTGTCCGGGCGGCGGCGGGGCGTACCAGCCCTGCTGCGGCACCTCGGGGATCACGTATCCCTGGTCCTGCGGCTGCTGGTGCGGCGGCAGCGGCGGCTGGAGGTGGGCCAGCCGGTCGTCGGTGGAGCGGTAGTCCACGGCGCCCTGCGTCATGCGCATGTACGCCTCCTCCAGCGACGCCTGGTGCGGCGAGAGCTCCCACAGCCGCACGTCCGCCTCGTGCGCCAGGTCGCTGATCCGCGGCAGCGCGAGCCCGGTCACCCGCAGCGCCCCGTCCGGCTCCGACAGCACGCTGCCGCCGGCCTCGGTAAGCACCGCGGTCAGCTTCTCCCGCTGCTGCGGCTCGGCCTGCGGGGTCCGCACCCGGGCGAAGTCCGCCGAGTTCGCCGAGATGAAGTCCTTCACGCTCATGTCCGCGAGCAGCTGCCCGCGGCCGATCACGATCAGGTGGTCCGCCGTCAGCGCCATCTCGCTCATCAGATGGCTGGAGACGAAGACCGTCCGGCCCTCGGCCGCCAGCTTCTTCATCAGGTTGCGCACCCAGAGGATGCCCTCCGGGTCGAGGCCGTTGACCGGCTCGTCGAAGAGCAGCACCTGCGGGTCGCCGAGCAGCGCCGCCGCGATCCCGAGCCGCTGGCCCATACCGAGCGAGAAGCCCTTGGAGCGGCGCCGGGCGACGTCCTGGAGGCCGACGACGCCGAGCACCTCGTCGACCCGCTGCGCCGGGATGCCGGCGAGCTGGGCGAGCGACAGCAGGTGGTTGCGGGCGCTGCGCCCGCCGTGCACCGCCTTCGCGTCGAGCAGCGCGCCGACCTGCCGGGGAGCGTTGGGAAGCTGCCGGAAGGGGTGCCCGCCGATGGTGACATGCCCGGACGTCGGCCGGTCAAGGCCGAGGATCATGCGCATGGTCGTCGACTTGCCCGAGCCGTTGGGACCCAGGAAGCCCGTGACGTGCCCGGGCCTCACCTGGAAGGAAAGGTTGTACACGGCCGTCTTGGCGCCGTAGCGCTTCGTCAGGCCGACTGCCTCGATCATTCTCCAGCCCCATCGACAGGTCAGGTCGTCGTCGGGGCGTCACGGCCGGCGGCCGGAGCCCCCCGTACGAGCGAAGAGCTTATCCAGCCGTTCACGGTTCCGCCGATGCGCGAATCGTGACCTGGGGGCGGACCAGGGACGTCTCAGGGTCGGCTCAGGGTCGGCTCCGGACGGTCTCAGGGTCGGCTCCGGGACGGTCTCGGGGTCGGCTCCGGGACGTCTCGGGGGCGGGCAGCGGGGCCGTCCCGGAACACCCCCTCAGCCCCCGGGGCTCCGTCAGGCGTCCCGCTCCTTCAGCACCAGGTAGCCGCCGACCAGCGCCGCCACCACCCAGACCAGCATGATCCCGAGACCGCCCCACGGCCCGTACGGCGCCTTCTCCGAGCCCATCGCGTCCGGCACCACCTGCATGATCTTCGAGCCGGCCTGGTCGGGGAAGTAACGGGCGACCTCCTTGGCCTTCGGCACCGCCGACAGGATCTGCGAGATCAGGAAGAAGAACGGCACCAGGATGCCGAGCGACAGCATCGAGGAGCGCAGCATCGCCGCCACGCCCATCGAGAAGACGGCGATCAGCCCCATGTAGAGCCCGCCGCCGACCACGGCCCGCAGCACGTTGTCCGCGCCCAGCGTGGTGCGGTGCTCACCGAGCAGCGCCTGGCCGAGGAAGAAGGACAGGAAGCTGGTCGCGAGGCCCACCGCCAGGGCGAGGGCACCGGCCACGGCGATCTTGGAGAAGAGGAAGCTCGCCCGCTGCGGGACGGCCGCCAGGGACGTGCGGATCATCCCCGACGAGTACTCGGTCCCCACCACGAGGACGCCGAAGACCACCATCGCCAGCTGCCCGAGCATCATCCCCGAGAAACTGAGGAAGGTCGGGTCGAAGGTCGCCCGCTCCACCTCGGAGAGGTTGTCGAACTCCGACCTCATCAGCGCGCACAGCGCCGCACTCATCGCCACCGTCACCAGCAGGGCGCTCGCCAGCGTCCACACCGTCGACGAGACCGTCCTGATCTTGGTCCACTCCGACTGGAGGACCGCGGATGCCGCTGCCATCGTTCAGGCTCCCTCGAAGGTCTCGCCCCACCGGGGCCCGGCCGCGCCACCGCCGCCGTGTACGTCCGTCCCGTGCGCGTGGTACTCCACCGCGCCCGCCGTCATCTGCATGAACGCCTCCTCCAAGGAGGCCCGCTGGGAACTCAGTTCGTGCAGCACGATCTGGTGCGCGGCCGCCAGCTCGCCCAGCGTCTCCGTCGTCGTCCCGTCGACCTCCAGGACGCCCCCGCCCGCCTCGACCGCCACAAAACCGCCTGCGTGCAGCGCGTCCCGCAGGCGTTCCTGCTGCGGCGAGCGCAACCGGACGTAACTCCGGGAATTCTGCTGGATGAAATCCGCCATCGACGTGTCGGCCAGCAGCTTTCCCTGCCCGATCACGATCAGATGATCGGCCGTCAGCGCCATTTCACTCATCAGATGGCTGGAAACGAAGATCGTCCGTCCCTCCGCGGCCAGCGCCTTCATCAGATTGCGGATCCAGTGAATTCCCTCGGGGTCCAGACCATTGACGGGTTCGTCGAACATCAGGATCTCCGGATCCCCCAGCAACGCCGAGGCGATTCCGAGGCGTTGGCCCATGCCGAGCGAGAAGCCCTTCGACTTCTTCTTCGCGACCGGCGTCAGACCCACCAGATCGAGCACCTCGTCGACCCGGCGCCGCGGAATGCGGTTCGCCTGGGCCAGACACAGCAGGTTGTTGTACGCGGAGCGGCCGCCGTGCATCGCCTTGGCGTCCAGCAGCGCCCCGATGTACTTCAGCGGCTCCTGCAACTCCCGGTAGTGCCTGCCGTCGATCCGGACCGTCCCGCTCGTCGGGTTGTCCAGACCGAGCACCATCCGCATCGTGGTCGACTTGCCCGCCCCGTTCGGCCCCAGGAAGCCGGTGACCACGCCCGGCCGTACGGTGAAGGTGAGATGGTCGACCGCCGTCTTCTGCCCGTACCGCTTGGTGAGGCCCTCAAGCTCGATCATGCGTACCAACCTACGGGCACGCAAAACCCCCCGCCACCGGAATGACGGGGGGTCTGCTACGCGTCGGAACCCCGGGGCTCCGGTCAGCGCGACTGCTGGGCCGGGACGCCCGCGGTGCGCTCGTCGTCGATCGGGGAGCCGGCCGCCGCGACCGCGGCACCGGTCAGCGTCGCCAGCATCTCGCGGACGTTGGTCAGCTGCGCGTTGATGGAGTCGCGGCGGTTCGTCAGCGCCGCCAGCTCGCGCTCCGATTCGCTGCGGATCCGGTCCGCCTTGGCGTTGGCGTCGGCCACGATGTCCTCGGCCTGGCGCTGCGCGGTCTCCACCGTCTGACGGGCGCGGCGCTCCGCGTCCGTACGCAGCTTCTCGGCCTCCAGGCGCAGCTGCTCCGCCCGGTGCTCGATCTCCGCGAGGCGCTTCTCCGCCTTCGCCTGACGCGAGGCCAGGTCGCGCTCCGACTGCTCGCGGCGCTTGGCCAGGTTCGTCTCGAAGTCCGCGGCGGCCTGGGCGGCCTTGGCGCGGGTCTCCTCGAAGAGCGCGTCGGCCTCCTCGCGCTTCGACTGCGCGTCCTTCTGGGCCTCGGCACGCAGCGAGTTGGCCTCGCCCTGCGCCTTCTCGACGATCCGGACGCCCTCGTCCTCGGCCTTCGCCTTGCGCTCGGCCGCGAACGCCTCGGCGTCGTTGCGGACCTGCTGGGCGGCGGACTCGGCCAGCTCACGGTGCTGCTCGGCGGCGCGACGGGCCTCCTCGCGCAGGTCCTTCGCCTCCTCCTCGGCCAGCCGGAGGATCTTCTCGACGCGGGCGCCGAGACCGGCGTACGACGGCTCGGCGTCGGTGACCTGCGCCTGGGCGTTCTGCGTTTCGAGGTGCAGTTCCTCGATGCGCTTTTCCAGAGAGGTGATTCGGGCCAGAGCACTGTCACGGTCGGCGACGAGCTTGGTAATGCGGTCGTCCACCTGACCGCGGTCGTAACCACGCCGCACGAGCTCGAAGCCGAAGGGGGAGGAAGTGTCGCTCATGGGGTTCCTGTCGAATGAGACCGGTGAGGTGTTAGAGGGAATCCTAGGGGTCGAAGCGGCGTGTCATCGAGCGTATGCCCGTTTGATCTGGAGAATGTCCAGCCTTTTGAGTGGCTAGCCGTCGGAGGACTTGCCACCCGAACGGGTGGACCCCACCGACGCGGCTGCCTTGGCCCCTTCCCGCACGGCGGACTTGTCCCCGCCGGACGGCGTCTCGAAAGACTCCAACGCTTCGAGGACGTCCTGGACACGGGAGATCTCGGCATTGATGTCCTCGCGCCGGCGCACCAGCACGTCCAGCTCGCGCTTGCCCTCCGACACCGTCTCCTCGGCCTCCCGTTCGGCCTCCGCCTTGATCCGCTCCGCCTCCGCGATGAGCGACGCCTTCTTCTGCTCGGCCTCCTTCAGGAGCGCCTCGGCCTTCTTCACGGCGGCGATGCGCACCTTGCTCGCCTCCGAACTCGCCTCGGACACCAGCTCCCTGGCCTTCTCCTCGGCTTCCGCCCGCTGCTCCTCGGCGGCCTTCACCAGCTTGTCCACGCGCTCGCCGGCCGTCTTCATCTGCTCGGCCGTCTCGCGCCGCGCCCGCTCGTGCAGCTCCTCGATCTCGGCCTCGACCCGGGAACGCAGCTCCTCCGCCCGCTCCCTTATGGCCGTCGCGTCGCTGCGCGCCCCGACGAGCAGCTCGTCGGCGTCCGTACGGGCCTTCTCCACCAGCGAGTTGCCCTCGATGGTCGCCTCGGCGACGATCCGCTCGGCCTCCTTGCGGGCCGCGCCGACCATCGTGTCCGCCTGCGCCTCCGCCTCGGTGGTGGCGCGCAGCGCCTCCTCCTGGGCCTTGGCCATCAGCTGGTCCGCCTGCTCGGCCGCGTCCGCGCGCCGCTTGGCACCGGCCTCCCGCGCCTCGTCGAGCGTGCGGTCGGCCTCGGCGCGCGCGTCCGCCCGCATCTCCTCGGCCGCGGCCTCCGCCTCCGCCTTGACCCGCTCCGCCTCCGCGGCGATCCGCTCGGCCTCGGCCGTGGCCTCGCCCACGAGGGCGTCGGCCTGCTCGGCGGCCTCGGACCGGCGCTGGTCGGCGGCCTTGCGGGCCTCGTCCAGGATCCGGTCGGCGTCCGCGAGCGCGGCACTGCGCAGCGCCTGCGCGTGCGCCTCGCCGTCGACCTTGACCTGCTCGGCCTCGGTCCGCAGCCGCAGGGCCTCCTGCTCGGTCGACTCCAGGAGCTCGGCGGCCTCCGTCGTGATCCGCTCGGCTTCGGCGGTCGCCTCGCCGATGAGGGTGTCGGCCTGTTCGGCGGCGTCGGTGCGGCGCTGGTCGGCGGCCTTGCGGGCCTCGTCGAGGACCTGTTCGCCGTCGGCGCGGGCGGCGGCGCGCAGGGCTTCGGCCTCGGCGACGCCGTCGGCCTTGACCTGCTCGGCCTCCGTGAGGAGCCGTTCGGCTTCGGCGGCGATCCGCTCGGCTTCGGCGGTCGCCTCGCCGATGAGGGTGTCGGCCTGTTCGGCGGCGTCGGTGCGGCGCTGGTCGGCGGCCTTGCGGGCCTCGTCGAGGACCTGTTCGCCGTCGGCGCGGGCGGCGGCGCGCAGGGCTTCGGCCTCGGCGACGCCGTCGGCCTTGACCTGCTCGGCCTCCGTGAGGAGCCGTTCGGCTTCGGCGGCGATCCGCTCGGCCTCGGCGGTCGCCTCGCCGATGAGGCTGTCGGCCTGCTCGGCGGCGTCCGCGCGGCGCTTGTCGGCCGCCTCGCGGGCCTCGTCCAGGGTCCGCGACGCCTCCTCGCCGATCCGCTCCGCCTCCGCACGGGCCTCGCCGACCACCGTCTCCGCCTGCGCGGCCGCCTCCGAACGGATCCGGTTGGCGTCCTCGCGGGCGTCCGCACGGGTGCGGGCCGCGTCCTGCTCGGCCGACGCCAGGGCGTCCGTCGCCTCGGTCCGTACCCGCTGCGCGTACTCGGCGGTGTCCGAGCGCAGCTTCTCCGCCTCGGCCAGCGCGTCCGTGACGGTCCGCTCGGCCAGCGCCTTCGCCGCCTCGGACTCCTCCTGGGCCCGCTCGCGGATGCGGTTCGCGTCCTCGGTGGCCCGCTCCCGCTCCTCGTACGCGTCGGCGCGGACCCGGTCCGCCTCCTCCTGCGCCTCCGTGCGGGTGCGCTCGGCCGCGTGCTCGGCCGCGCTGCGCAGCCCGGCGATCTCCTCCTCGGCCGTCTCCCGCAGACCCGCGACCGAGTCACGGACCTCCTGCGCGGTCTGCTCGGCCGCCGACACCATCTCGGTGGCGCGGGCGTCCGCCTCCTCGACCAGACGGTGCGCCTCGGCCTGTGCCTCCTCGACCCGCTTGCGGGCGGAGGCCAGCAGCTCCTCGCTCTGTTCGCGGGCGAGCTCGCGCTCCCGGCCGGCCTCGGAACGGGCCGAGTCCAGCGTCTCCTCGGCCTCCCGGCGGCGCCGGTTGGCCTCCTCCTGCGCGGCGGCGAGCGCCTCCGCGGCCTCCGCGGCGATCCGCTCGGCCGCGGCCGCGGCCTCGGCCCGTACCCGGTCGGCCGTCTCCTGCGCCTCCGAGCGCAGCCGCTCGGCCTCGGCCTGCGCCTCCTCGCGCAGCGCGGTGGCCGCGGCCTCCGCCTCGGAGCGGGCGGTCGACGCGTCCGTCGCCGCCTCCGTCCGCAGCCGCTCGGCCTCCTGCTCGGCCTGCGCCTGGAGCGTACGGATCCGCTCGGCGGCCTCGGTCCGCAGCCGCTCGGTCTCCTCGGCGGCCTCGCGGCGGATCCGCTCGCCCTCGGCGCGCGCGTCGTCAAGCTCCTGACCGGCCGACGACAGCTTCGTCTCGGCCTCGGTGTGCAGCCGCGCCAGCTCCTCGGCGGCCTCCGCCTGCCGGGCCGCGGCGGCCCGCTCGGCCTCCTCGCGCAGCCGGGCCGCGGCGGCCTCCGCCGCCTCCTTGACCGACTCGGCCTGCTCCTCGGCCTCGGCGCGCATCCGCTCCGCCTCGGCGCGGGTCCGCTCCAGGGTCTCCTCGGCCTGGGTGCGCAGCGTCTGCGCCCGCTCCATGGCCTCGCCGCGCACCCGCTCGCTCTCGGCGCCCGCGCTGGTGCGCAGCTCGTCGGCGTCCTTGCGGGCCTTGGCGAGCAGCTCCTCGGCGGTCTTCGCCGCCTCCTCGATCTGCTGGACGGCCTCGCGCCGGGCCTCGCCGCGGATCCGCTCGCCCTCGGCGACGGCCTCGGCGCGCAGCTGCTCGGCCTCGCCGCGCAGCCGGCGCGCCTCCTCCTGCAGCTCGACCGTCTTGGCGCGGTACTCCTTGGTGTCGTCCTTCGCCGAACCGAGCAGCTCGTCGGCCTGCTCCTCGGCCCGGGAACGCAGCCGGTCGGCCTCCGCCTCGGCCTCGCGGCGGATCCGCTCGGCCTCCTCGGCGGCCTTGCGGGTGGTCTCCTGGGCGTCCTGGGACGCCTTGTTCAGGACCTCCTCGGCGGTACGGGCGGCCTTGGCGAGGGCCGCGGCGGAGTCCTCCGCGGCGACCGTACGGGCCTTCTCGGCCGCTTCCGCGACCATCTTCTCGGCCTCGGCGGTCGCCTCGCGCAGCTTCTCCTCGGCCTGCTCCTTGAGGGCCTCGGCCTCCTTGGTGGCCTCGCCGACGAGCCGGGCGATCTCCGTCTTGGCGGTACGGGTGCGCTGCTCGTTGACGGACTCGGCGGTGGCGAGCTGCCGGGCCGCCGTCTCCTTGGCCTCGGCAAGGGTGCGCTCCGCCTCCGCCCTGGCCTCGCGCAGCCGCTCCTCGGCAGCCTGGACGCGCAGCTCGGCGGCGCGGGACAGCTCGGCGGCCTCACGGCGGGCCTGCTCGGTCTCGGCGGTCGTCGAGGAACGCAGCTGTTCGGCGTGGCTGGTGGCCTCCTGCGCCTGGCTGGAGGCGGCGTTCAGCAGCCGCTCGGCGTCCTTGCGGGCCCGCAGCAGAATCGCTTCGGCCTCGGCACGGGCCGCCTCCGCCTCGGAACCCACCCGGCGGCGGGTCTCCTCCGCGATCCGGGCGGCCTCGGCGCGCGCGGCGGCGAGCGACTGCTCGGCCTCGGCGCGGGACTCCTCCAGCAGGCGGCGGGCCTGGGACTCGGTGCGGGCGCGCAGCTGCTCGGCCCACGCCACGTTCTCGTTGACGTGCGACTCGACGGTCTGACGGCGCTCGTTCAGCTCCTGGTCGAGCTGCTGACGGCGCTGGACGGCCTCGTTGTGCAGCTCCGCCTGGAGGCGGGCCTGCTGCTCGGCGTGCTCCTGGAGGATGCGCTGCGTCTGGGCACGGGCCTCCCGCAGCTCGCGCTCGGCGTCCTGGCGCAGCTGCTCGGCCTGGATCTGCGCGTTGCGCAGCATCTGTTCGGCCTGGTAGCCGATGTCCGCGCTGTCGTAGGCGGGACGGGTCGCGATGGTGCGCCGCGCCTCGTGGAGCTTGGCGCGCAACACCTCGACCTGGTACCCGAGGTCCTCGGCGTGCTGGACGGCCTTCTCTCGCTCCTTCTTCAGCCGGTCCATCTCGGCTTCGAACCGCGAAAGATGGTCGTCTTCAGCTCGGTGGCTCTCCTGGCGTTCGTAGCCCCGCACTGCGCGGTCCATCCTTCCCCGAGCTCTCCGAGCAGGGGAGACCCCAACCCTGCTCGCAACTCCAACGAGCACCGTTCACCGGACAGAACGGCCCCCCGGGGAATCGTGGCAGATCGGACGACCCCGACATCCCGACTTCGGTGCCGTGCGCACACGGCTCCGACCGGCCCCGGCCCGGAGTGGCCCACTCTACCGGGCCGGGAATCCGGAGGTCAGTGCTCCGCTGAGGAGTGGTCAGCCGAGGGCTTCGCCGAAGTGACCAGTTCCGTCAGGACGCCGTGGCAGTCCTTGGGGTGGAGGAAGGTGATGCGGGAGCCCATGGAGCCGATCCGCGGCTCGTCGTAGAGCACCCGGACGCCCTTGGAGCGGATGGCCTCGGCGTCGCCGTCGACGTCGGCGGTCCCGAAGGCGATGTGGTGCACGCCCTCGCCGTTCTTGGCCAGCCACTTGCCCACCGCCGAGTCCTCGCGGGTGGGCTCCAGGAGCTGGAGGTAGGAGGCCCCGCCGTCGGAGGTCTCGTTGATCTTGAGCATGGCCTCCCGGACGCCCTGCTCCTCGTTGACCTCCTCGTGGAAGACCTCGAAGCCGTACGTGGCCCGGTAGAACTCGACGGTCTCGTCGAGGTTCCGGCAGGCGATCCCGATGTGGTCGATTCGCGTCAGCATGCCTCCAGTGCAGCGCCGACCGGATGGTTACGCAACGTGCGCGCGATCACACCGGCAGGCCGGTGACCCGGTGAGGCACCGCTCAGTACATTGGCGGTAAACCCTCGTTCACTCCTCATCCCAAGGGGCCGTGCCTCATGTCTGGAACGACCGGTACCACCTCAGTGATCGTCGCGGGCGCCCGCACGCCCATGGGTCGCCTGCTGGGCTCGCTCAAGTCCTTCTCCGGCGCCGACCTCGGCGGCTTCGCCATCAAGGCCGCCCTGGACCGCGCCGGCATCGGCGGCGACCAGGTGCAGTACGTGATCATGGGCCAGGTGCTCCAGGCGGGCGCCGGGCAGATCCCCGCCCGCCAGGCCGCCGTCAAGGCCGGCATCCCGATGAACGTCCCCGCCCTCACCGTCAACAAGGTCTGCCTCTCCGGCCTCGACGCCATCGCGCTCGCCGACCAGCTGATCCGCGCGGGCGAATTCGACGTGATCGTCGCCGGCGGCCAGGAGTCCATGACCAACGCCCCGCACCTGCTCCCGAAGTCCCGCGAGGGCTACAAGTACGGCGCCATCGAGATGCTCGACGCGATGGCGTACGACGGCCTCACCGACTCCTTCGAGGGCATCGCCATGGGCGAGTCCACCGAGAAGCACAACACGCGCCTCGGCATCCCGCGCGAGGTGCAGGACGAGATCGCCGCCCTCTCGCACCAGCGCGCCGCCGCCGCCCAGAAGAACGGCATCTTCGAGGCCGAGATCACCCCGGTCGAGATCCCGCAGCGCAAGGGCGAGCCGGTCGTCTTCTCCCAGGACGAGGGCATCCGCGCCGAGACCACCGCCGAGTCCCTCGCCAAGCTCCGCCCGGCCTTCGCCAAGGACGGCACGATCACCGCCGGCACGTCCTCGCAGATCTCCGACGGCGCCGCCGCCGTGGTCGTGATGAGCAAGGCCAAGGCCCAGGAGCTCGGCCTGGAGTGGATCGCCGAGATCGGCGCCCACGGCAACGTGGCCGGCCCGGACAACTCCCTGCAGTCCCAGCCGTCCAACGCGATCCGCCACGCCCTGAAGAAGGAGGGCCTCCAGGTCGAGGACCTCGACCTGATCGAGATCAACGAGGCCTTCGCCGCGGTCGCCCACCAGTCAATGAAGGACCTCGGCGTCACCCCCGAAAAGGTGAACGTCAACGGTGGCGCCATCGCGCTCGGCCACCCCATCGGCATGTCCGGCGCCCGCGTGGTGCTGCACCTTGCCCTGGAGCTCAAGCGCCGCGGCGGCGGCGTGGGCGCGGCGGCCCTGTGCGGTGGCGGCGGCCAGGGCGACGCGCTGATCCTCAAGGTCCCGGGCAAGTAAGTCACCCACGTACAGCGCAAGGAGCTCGACTGATGGTGGACGTCCCCGCTCTGGTCGCCCAGGCACGGGAGGGCCGGCCGCGTGCCGTGGCCCGCTTGATCTCGCTGGTGGAGGGGGCGTCCCCGCAGCTGCGCGAGGTGATGGCGGCGCTCGCCCCGCTCACGGGCGGCGCCTACGTGGTGGGCCTGACCGGCTCGCCCGGCGTGGGCAAGTCCACGTCGACCTCGGCGCTGGTCTCCGCGTACCGCAGGGCGGGCAAGCGGGTCGGCGTGCTCGCCGTCGACCCGTCCTCGCCGTTCAGCGGCGGCGCGCTCCTCGGCGACCGGGTGCGGATGTCGGAGCACGCCTCCGACCCGGGCGTCTACATCCGCTCCATGGCGACCCGCGGCCACCTCGGCGGCCTGGCCTGGGCGGCCCCGCAGGCCATCCGCGTCCTGGACGCGGCCGGCTGCGAGGTGATCCTGGTGGAGACCGTCGGCGTCGGCCAGTCCGAGGTGGAGATCGCCTCCCAGGCCGACACCTCGGTGGTGCTGCTCGCGCCCGGCATGGGCGACGGCATCCAGGCCGCGAAGGCGGGCATCCTGGAGATCGGCGACGTGTACGTGGTCAACAAGGCCGACCGGGACGGTGCCGACGCCACCGCCCGGGAGCTCAACCACATGCTGGGCCTCGGCGAGGCCCGCGCCCCGGGCGACTGGCGGCCGCCGATCGTGAAGACGGTCGCGGCCCGCGGCGAGGGTGTGGACGAGGTCGTGGAGGCCCTGGAGAAGCACCGCGCGTGGATGGAGGAGCACGGCGTCCTCGCCGAGCGCCGCCGCTCCCGCGCGGCCCGCGAGGTCGAGACGATCACGATCACGGCCCTGCGCGAGCGGATCGGCGACCTGCGCGGCGACCGCCGCCTCGGCGCCCTCGCGGAGCGCATCACGGCGGGCGAGCTGGACCCGTACGCGGCGTCCGACGAGCTGGTGGCGAGCCTGACGGGCAGCTGAGCGGCTCGCGGCGCGGCGGGTGAGCGAAGGGCGCCGGCGACGCGCGCCGAGGGCGCCCGGAGGCGCACCGAGCCGCAGGAAAGAGACAAGGGCCTTCCCGGACGACCGGGAAGGCCCTTCTCGTATCGGCGTCGAATGTGTCAGGTCGTACGGGTCACGGCTTGCCGCGGCGCCCTCGGAGCTGCTCGGAGATGGGCTTCAGCGACTCGTGGAGGTCGCCGAGGGCCTCGGGGCTGAGCTGGTCGATGAAGTGCTTGCGGACCGACTCGACGTGGTGCGGGGCGACCTTGTGCATGGTCGCCATGCCCTCGTCGGTGAGCACCGCGTACAGCCCGCGCCGGTCCGACTCGCAGTTCTCCCGCCGGACCAGGCCGGCGTTCTCCATCCGGGTGATCTGGTGGGAGAGCCGGCTCTTGGACTGGAGGGTGGCCGACGCCAGGTCGCTCATCCGCAGACGCCGCTCCGCCGACTCCGAGAGGTTCACGAGGATCTCGTAGTCGTTGATCGTCAGGCCGAAGGGCTGGAGGTCCTTCTCCAGCTGGTACATCAGCATCCTGTTGACGTCCAGGTAGGTGCGCCAGGCGCACTGCTCGGCATCGGTGAGCCAGGGGGTGGCCGTCTCGGTCTCCATATATGGATTCTACCTAAGAAGTTGAATACTTGACGAATTCTGGGAGTGTGTTCGACGCGTCACTCTCCGCAGACTACCGCTCACAGGCCGAAGCGACGCTGCAGGTCCCCGAGCTGACCGGGAAGACGCGGTACCGAACCCGCCCCGCCCTGGCCGGAACCATGCCCTCCCGGCCCGCCGTGACCGCCCGGACCGCCACCGGGCTCCCCGATGCTCCGCTCCGGCATCAGCAGCTCCGTCGACTGGAGCAGCACCGTGCCCGCCCCCACGAACTCGAACTGGTGCTCCTCGCCCGAGGTGCCCCCGATGCCCGTCAGCGCGCGTACGCCGCCCATCACGCCCGTCAGATAGCCGTGGTCGTAGTGGTGGCAGGGGGAAGGGCAGTCGGCCCAGCCGACCAGCGCCTGCGGGTCCACCCGCAGCGGGGGCTCCATGAAGACCACCGGACCGTTGGACGCGGCGACGAACTTGCCCGTGCCGATCAGCGTCACGAAGCCCGGCACGATCGACTGCTTCAGCGCCAGCGACGGCTGGTAGGCGAGCAGGTTGCCGGAGCGGATCGTCAGATTGCCCTCGTCCAGGTCGAAGGAGTTCACGTCGAAGGCCCGGTCGGCGAGCAGCATCTTGCCGCTGCCCTCCGCCACCACCCAGTCGCTCGCGTGCAGCGGCGAGTGGAAGGAGGTGCGCACCAGCCGGTCGAGCCGGCCGTGACCGATGCCGTTGAACTCGATCTGCCCGTAGTAGGCGATCATCTTGCCCTTCTGCAGGAACCACTGGGAGCCCTTGAGCTCCACGCAGAAGGTGTACGGATTGACGTTGTCGTCGCTCGGCAGCGTCATCGGGTCATGCATCACGGGGGCGTTCACAGCTTCTCCTCCGACGCCTGGACGTACACCGCACCGCTGCCGCTCAGCTCCAGCTGGAACGCCTCGCCCGAGCCGCGGCCCACCATGTCGCGCCAGCCGAGCGCCGTGGACAGCTTGTTGCGCACGTCGCCGTGGTGGGCGACGTACGCCTGGGGATCCACGTGGACCGGCCGGCCGGGGGCGATCGGGAGCTCGATGACGCCGCCGTGGGCCATCACGGCCACGGCGCCGTGGCCCCTGAGGGTGGTCGTGAACAGGCCCTGGCCGGTCACCTGGCCCCGCACCATGCCCATCACGCCGCCCTGCGAGCCCATGAACATCGTGCCCTGCTCCAGGGTGCCGTCGAAGGCGAGGAGGCGGTCGGCCTCGACGTAGAGGGTGTCGCCGGTCATCCGGATCACCTGGATGTGGTGCCCGCCGTGCCCGAACATCACGGTGCCGTTGCCCTCGACCGTCATCAGCGGGGTCGCCTCGCCGGCCACCCGGCGGCCGATCATCGACATCAGGCCGCCCTGGCCGCCGGTGAGGTTCGGCGTGAAAGTGACGTCGCCGCGGTAGGCGAGCATCGCGCCACGCTGGCTGAACATGCGCTGCCCCGGCACGACCGTGGCCTCGACCATCTTCGAGTTGATCTCCCGGAACGGCATCAGACGTCCCCTCCGATCGTGTTCCGCTCGCTCGGCTGGACGTAGACGAGTCCGTCGCCTTCGAAGCGGATCTGGAACGCCTCGCCGCCGCCCTCGCCCAGGAACGTGCGGAAGGTCACACCGGACTGGAAGTGCTGCTGGAGGTTGCCCTGGTGGGCGATGTACGCGCCGGGGTCGACGGAGAGCGGGTACTGCGGGGTCACCCGGAGCACCACCGCCGGGCCGTCGGACATGATCGCGGCCTGGCCGGTGCCCTCGACGGTCGTCGTGAACAGACCGTTTCCGGTCGCGCCGCCGCGCAGGCCCGTGAAGGTGGTGCCGGTGCGCAGGCCCGCGTCGGTGCAGAGCAGATTGCTCGCCTCGACGTAGAGCTTGTCGCCGTGCAGCTGGACGAGGTTGATCTCGGAGGCGCGGTCGGCGAACCAGCAGGTGCCCTGCCCGCGGACCTCCATCACCTCCATCTGCTCCCCGGTGAGCCGGCGCGCCACCATGCCGCGCAGGCCCTCACCGCCGCCGGACATCTTCTTGAAGGCCATCTGGCCGTCGTAGGCGACCATGGAGCCGTTTTTCGCCTTGACGGCGTCGCCGGTCATGGTCACGGCGAGCACTTTGCTGCCCTGGAGTCGGAACGTTGCCACGAAGGGACGGTACTTGCCCCCCGGATAAAGAGACAGCAAAGTCGCCGTGCACAATAGGACGGCCCTTGTGCATCCGTTCACAAGATCGAACGAAGGTGACCCCTGTCGTGGACATCAAGACCGCCTCCTCCCTGCACCGGCTCCGGCTCGTCTCCGCGCCGGAAGCCGTGTCGTTCCTGCTGCTGCTCGTCTGCTCGGTGCTGAAGCGGACCACGGACTTCAACGCGGTGCCGGTCATGGGCGCGATCCACGGCCTCCTCTTCGTCCTCTACGTGCTCTTCTGGCTGGACGCCTGGAACCGCACCAAGTGGTCCTTCAAGACGGCGGCCCTCTACTTCGTCCTGTCCGTCCTGCCCTTCGGCGGCTTCTTCGCGGAGCGCAAGCTGAAGGCCGAGGCCGAGGCCGCGGTGATCGCCTCCCGCGCCCGCCGCGAGGGAGTGGTCAACGCATGATCGTCGCCTTCTCCGTGACCCCGCTGGGCGTGGGCGAGGAGGTCGGCGAGTACGTCGCCGACGCGGTGCGGGTCGTGCGCGAGTCGGGCCTGCCGAACCGTACGGACGCGATGTTCACGTCCGTCGAGGGCGACTGGGACGAGGTCATGGACGTCGTCAAGCGCGCGGTCGCCGCCGTGGAGGCGCGGGCGCCGCGGGTCTCCCTCGTCCTCAAGGCCGACATCCGCCCCGGCGTCACCGACGGCCTGACCTCGAAGGTCGAGACGGTGGAACGGCACCTGGGCGCCTGAGGCCCGTCCTGTTCCTCCGGCCCGACCGGGCCGGAGGAACGTTCATCCGCCCAGGCCCTGGAAGCCCTGCAAGCCCTGCAAGCCCTGGCCCTCAGGTCGCTCAGGCCAGCTTCTTGTACATGTGGACGTCCTCGGCCCCGCCGGGGATGCCCAGCGTCCTGCCCGTCTCGACGTAGCCGTGGCGCTGGTAGAACGCCGGCGCCTGGAACGTGAACGACGACACGCAGGCGCGGTCGCAGCCCCGGCGGCGCGCCTCGTCCTCCGCGGCCCGCAGCAGCTCGCCGCCCCGTCCGTCGCCCCGGCTGTCCTCGCGCACCCAGAGCATCTCGATGCCGAGCAGCCCGCCCCACGTCCACGCGGAAAGACCGCCGACCAGCTCGCCCGCCTCGTCGACGACCTTCACCGTCAGCGCGCCCTGATCGGCGGCCGTGGTGCCCGTCGCGGGGAAGTTGATCTCGTCGAGGCCCTGGGAGAGCCGCGCGTCCAGTGCCGCGTCGCGGTCGCCGACGCTCAGTCCGGGACGGGGGTGATCGTTCGCCATGCCGCAGAGTCTGGCACGCGCACACGAACCCCCGTTCGGATCTTGAGCATGTGCTCAAACCCCGCTACTGTCCTCGTGGGCACCGTTTTGAGCGGTCGCTCAAAGGGGGGATGGGCACGCTCATGGGGCTCTACGTCGAGACGCGCGTCCGCACGGACCTGGACACGCTCTGGGAGCGGACCCAGGATCCGGCCGAGCACCAGCGGTGGGACCTGCGGTTCACCGAGATCGCGTACCTGCCGGCCGAGCCGGGCGCCGACGACGGACCCCGGCGCTTCCGGTACGCCGTGCGCGTGCCGCCCTTTCCGGCCGTCGCCGGCACCGGTGTCTCCGCGGGGGAGCGCCACCGGGCCGGCGGCGACCGGGTGTCCGCCCTGCGGTTCGCCTCGCCGCATCCGCTGTCGCCGCTCGCCGAGGGCAGCGGCTACTGGCGCTACCTCCCGGAAGACGGTGAGGGCGGGGCCGGGATCCGGTTCCTCACCGGCTACGACTACCGGCCGCGCTGGGGGCGCTTCGGCCGGGTCGCCGACCGGCTGTTCTTCCGCCCCCTGATGGGGTGGGCGACCGCCTGGTCCTTCGACCGGCTGCGGCTGTGGTGCGAGCACGGCCTCACCCCGGAGCGGGCCCGCACCCACTGGCTGCTCGAACTCGCCGCCCGCGCCCTCCTGGTGGCCCTCTGCGCCGGCCACCCGCTGACGCTGGCCGCCGGCTGCGCCGCCGCCCTCCTCGTACCGCCGTCGCCGCGGACGCCCGCGGCCCGCCGCTGTCTGCGCACCCCGCCCGACCGGAGCCGTGCGCCGCGGCTCCTCGCCACCCTGGAGAGGCCATGACCTCGATCTTCCGTGCCGCCATGGGCGACGCCGCCTTCGAGCGGCTGCACCCCGAGCTGCGGCGGCGCTTCTCGGTCGGGCTCGCGAGCGGCGAGCTGTGCGTCGGACGCGGCGTCATGGACCGGATATGGCACGGCAAGGGGCTCACCCGGCCCCTCCTGAAGCCGTTCCTCGCGCTCGGCGCGACGCGCAACATCCTGTTGCCGCGCACCGGCCGCGACGTGCCCTTCGTCATCGAGAACACCCCCTACCTCGACTCCTACGGGCGGGAGACCGTCACCTTCGTGCGGACCTTCGCGCTGCCCGGCGGGCCGCGCCGCTTCGACGCCACCATGGTCCTCAGCCCCGCGCGCGGCTGTGTGCTCGACTACCTCGGCACCCACCAGCACCTCGCCAGCGAGCTGCGGATGACCGCCGAGCCGGACGGCTCGTTGCTCGTCCGCTCCGGCGAACACCGTTTCCGCGAGGGCCCCGTGGACCTGCGGGTGCCCGAACTGATCGGCGGGGACGCGGAGGTGCGGGAGTCCTTCGACGAGCGCACCGGCCGCTTCCGCATCCGGGTGCGGGTCGTCAACCGGTACGTGGGGCCGCTGTTCGGCTACGAGGGCTCCTTCACCGCCGCGTACGCCCCCGTCCGCGAACGCGGCGTGCGGCGGGGGCTGCGTCCCGTCCGCGAGGAGGTGCGGGCGTGAGCGCCGAGGACACCCGGACCAGGCTCATGGAGGGCGCGCTGCGCACCCTCGTCGAGCAGGGCATCGCCAAGACCTCGGCGCGGGCCGTGGCCGCCGCCGCGGGCGTCAACCAGGCGCTGATCTTCTACCACTTCGGCTCGGTCGACGACCTGCTGTCGGCCGCCTGCCGGCACGGTGCCGAGCGGCGGGTGGCCCGGCACCGCGAGCGGCTGAGGGCCGTCGGCAGCCTCTCCGAACTCCTCGCGTTCGGCCGTGAGATGCACGAGGAGGAGCGCGCGGCCGGTCACGTCGCCGTCCTCGGGCAGCTGCTCGCCGGCGCGCAGACCCATCCGCGGCTCGCCCCGGCCACGGCCGCCGGGCTCGACCTGTGGATCGAGGAGATCGAACGGGTGCTGCGGCGGGTGCTGGCCGGCGGTCCGCTCGACGGCATCGTCGACCCGGCCGGGCTCGCGCGCGCCCTCGCCGCCTCCTTCGTCGGGATGGAGCTGTACGAGGGGGTCGACCCGGCGGGCGCGGGCGCCGCCCTCGACGCGCTCGAACACCTGGGCGGGCTGATGGCCGCGCTCGACGAGCTCGGGCCGGTCACCCAGAAGGCCGTGCGCTACGCGCTGCGCCGGAAGAGTGGTTCCTCGTAAAACCCCTCACTCGGACGCGTCCGGTCGACACGTCGTTGAATGTCCCCTTTCGTGGGGCTATCGACCTGTTCGACGACAGCTGGAGGCACCGTGCGGCCGGGAGGCTACGACTACGACACCTACAGCCGACTCGCCGGTCCCCTCACGGAACCGGACCCGGGGGCGGGCCCCTACACGGTGCGCTACCGCAGCCTGCTCTCGAAGGAGCCGCACCGAATACGCGCGATCCTCCTCATGGGCCTCGCGCCCGTCCTCTCGGCGACGCTCCTGGTCTACCTCGTCTGGCCGAGCCACTGGACCGTCCGCGAGGGCGGCGCGCGGTGGCTGGTCCACTTCGACACCGTCATGCTCGTGTCGATCGGGCTCATCTGCTTCTTCATGCTGGTCAACGTCACGTCGATCGCCCACGCCACCCTCGTCGCCCGCGACCCCGTACCCGTCCGCCCCGAGCCCGGGACCCGGGTCGCCTTCCTCACCACCTACGTGCCCGGCAAGGAACCGCTCACCATGGTCCGGGCCACCCTCGAAGGCGCCGTACGGCTGCGCCACGACGGCCCCCTCGACGTCTGGCTGCTCGACGAGGGCGACAACGCCGCCGCCAAGGCCCTCTGCGCGGAACTCGGCGTCCGCCACTTCACCCGCGCCGGCGTCCCCGAATGGAACCGCGCCAAAGGCGTCCACAAGGCCCGCAGCAAGCACGGCAACTACAACGCCTGGCTCGCCATGCACGGCGACGCCTACGACTTCTTCGCCTCCGTCGACACCGACCACGTGCCGCTGCCGAACTTCCTGGAGCGGATGCTCGGCTACTTCCGCGACCCCGACGTCGCCTTCGTCGTCGGCCCCCAGGTCTACGGCAACTACGCCTCCGCCGTCACCAAGGCCGCCGAGTCCCAGCAGTTCCTCTTCCACGCGCTCATCCAGCGGGCCGGCAACCGCTACCGCGCCCCCATGTTCGTGGGCACCAACAACATCGTGCGGGTCGCCGCCCTCAAGCAGGTCGGCGGCCTGTACGACTCCGTCACCGAGGACATGGCCACCGGCTTCGAACTGCACCGCAGCCAAAACCCGCGGACCGGCCGCCACTGGCGCTCCGTCTACACCCCCGACGTGCTCGCCGTGGGGGAGGGGCCGGCCTCCTGGACCGACTTCTTCACCCAGCAGCTGCGCTGGTCCCGCGGCACCTACGAGACGCTGCTCAAGCAGTACTGGAAGGCGCCCTTGCGCATGCCGCCGGGCCGTCTCCTCAACTACACGCTGATGCTCGTCTACTACCCGATGACGGCCGTCAACTGGTTCCTCGGCATCCTCTCCTGCGTCCTCTTCCTGTGGCTCGGCGCCTCCGGCACCCAGGTGTCCTCCTCGGTCTGGCTGATGATCTACAGTGACGCCGTCGCCCTCCAGGTCGGCCTCTACCTGTGGAACCGGCGCCACAACGTCTCGCCCCACGAACCCGAGGGCTCCGGCGGCCTCGCCGGCATGGCCATGTCCGCGCTCTCCGCGCCGATCTACCTCAAGTCCCTCGGCTCGGCGCTCCTGCGCACCCGGGGCCGCTTCGTCGTCACCCCCAAGGGCGGCCAGGCCAGCCCCGACCGCGTCCTCACCTTCCGCATCCACCTCTGCTGGGCCGCGGTCCTCCTCGCCTCGCTCCTCGCCTCCGCGCACTTCGGCCACACCCACGCCGCCATGCGCACCTGGGCGGTCCTCGCCCTCGCCATCGCCCTCGCCCCGCTCGCCGTCTGGACCTTCACCACCCTGCGCGACCAGCGCCGCCTGCGCCTGCGCGACCGACTGCGCGCCCAGGTCAGGGCCCGGGCCAGGGCCCGCGGCCGGGCCGACGCCGCCCAGGGCGTCACCCTCGTCACCACCCCCGCGAAGTCCGCCACCGCGCCCACGGCCGGCCCCGCCGCCGCGCCCACGACGACCGGAGGGAACTGAGCCATGGCCTACCGGCCGTCCCAGCAGTTCAAGAAGACCCTGCTCGGCAGCGGCGCCGTCCTCGTCCTCGCGGCCCTCAACGCCCCCGCCGCCGTCTCCTTCGCCACCGAGAAGTACCACGCGTACAAGATCGCCCAGCCCGGGTACAAGAAGAGGTACGGCTCCTGGGCCGTCGTCGACGTACCCGAGCGCTACCGCATCAACGCCATCCACGCGGCCCTGCTGCACACCGGCAAGGTGCTGCTCATCGCCGGCTCGGGCAACGACCAGAAGAAGTTCGACGCCGGCACCTTCGACACCATCCTCTGGGACCCGGTGAAGAACACCTTCAAGACCGTCCCCACCCCCGAGGACTTCTTCTGCTCCGGCCACACCCAGCTCGCCGACGGCCGGCTGCTCGTCGCCGGCGGCACCGCCCGCTACGAGGTCCTCGACGGCGAGGTGAAGCGGGCCGGCGGCGGCATGCGGGTCAAGAACGAGAGCCCCGACAAGGCCGTCACCCTCAAGAAGGGCACCGTCTTCCGTTCCCCCTCCGGCGTCGAGTACGTCTCCACGACCGACGTCACCGTCCCCAGGGCCAAGCGCGAGTTCGAGATCTCGTACTTCAAGAGCGGCCAGATGAAGCCCTGGAAGACCAAGATCACCGCCGCCGAGGCCCGGGTCTTCGTCGAGGCGCGGAAGGAGGGCCCCCAGGCCCTCACCACGGAGGCCGCGCAGTACGAGATCCTCGGCCTCAAGGGCGACGACGCCGACAACGTCTACGGCCTCGCGCAGAAGCTCACCACCGAGAAGCAGGACTTCCAGGGCATCAGGGCCGCCTACGAGTTCGACCCGAAGGCCGAGCGCTACATCCCCGTCTCGCCCATGAAGGACGCCCGCTGGTACCCCACCCTCGTCACCCTGCAGGACGGCAAGGTGCTCGCCGTCTCCGGACTCAACGACGTCGGCGACGTCGTCCCCGGCGACAACGAGATCTACGACCCCGCCACCAGGAAGTGGTCCAAGGGACCCTTCCGCTACTTCCCCACCTACCCCGCGCTCTTCCTCACCAAGGGCGGCAAGCTCCTCTACACCGGCTCCAACGCCGGCTACGGACCCGCCGACAAGGGCCGCGAACCGGGCCTGTGGGACCTGAAGAAGAACACCTTCACCAAGCTCCGCGGCCTCACCGACCCCGACCAGCTGGAGACCTCCGCCTCGCTCATGCTGCCGCCGGTCCAGAACCAGAAGGTGATGGTCCTCGGCGGCGGCGGGGTCGGCGAGTCCCCCGCCTCCACCGCCCGCACCTCGATCATCGACCTGTCCAAGGACAGCCCCGTCTTCAGCGACGGACCCGCGCTGCCCCAGGGAACCCGCTACCTCAACAGCGTGCTGCTGCCCGACGACACCGTCTTCACCAGCGGCGGCTCCCGCGACTACCGCGGCCGCGGCGGCAGCGACATCCTCCGGGCCCAGTTCTACGACCCGAAGGCCAACGCCTTCGCCCGCGCCGCCGACCCCACCGTCGGCCGCAACTACCACTCCGCGGCGCTGCTGCTGCCCGACGGCCGGGTCGCGACCTTCGGCTCCGACCCGCTCTTCGACGACGCCGACAACACCAAGCTCGGCACCTTCGAGCAGCGCATCGAGGTCTTCACCCCGCCCGCCCTGCACCGGGGCGGCGCCGACCGGCCGGTCCTCGACGAGGGCCCGGCGGAGCTCGACCAGAACGGCCGCGCCACCTTCCGGACCGAGGACGCCGCCCGGATCGTCAAGGCCCGGCTGATGCGGCCGAGCGCCGTCACCCACACCACCGACGTCGAACAGCGCTCCGTCGAGCTCGCCCTGACGAAGGGAGCGGACGGCCGGACCGTCACCGTCCAGGCCCCCGACGACCCGACCCTGGTGCCGCCCGGCTGGTACATGCTGTTCGTGACCGACCGGGACGGGGTCCCGTCCGAGGCGAAGTGGATCCAGGTGGAAAACAGCCTCAGTGGACGTGCTTCCCCGAACTCCTAGCCGTTCGCCCGGCGGGCCAGGCCCAGCGCGTAGTCGGGCCACCAGGTGCCGGCCGCCGGGCCGCCCCGGCAGGTGCCGTCCGACTCGCCCGGCCGCTTGATCCACAGGTACGCGTCGACCAGCTCGTCCCCGGTGCGGTCGGTCGGCGGGACGCCGAGCGCCCGGCCCGGCGGATTGCACCAGGCGTCCGCCCGGTCGCCGGGCAGTGGACCCGCGCCGTTGCGGCTGGTGTCCACCGTGAAGTGGGTGCCGCCGAGCAGCCGGGACAGTCCCGCGCCGAAACCGCGCACGACGTCGTTCTTCTGGAAGTTGGCCACGTTGAGCGCGAAGCCGTCGGCCCGCGCGATGCCCGCCCGGCGCAGCGGTTCCACCAGCTTGGCCGGGGCGTCGATCCAGGCCGGGTTGCCCGCGTCCAGGTAGACCCGGGTGCGCGGCTGCCGCTTGAACCGCTCGACCGCACCGGCCAGCAGTTCGAGGCGTTCGGCGTGGTGCCCGGCCGGAGTGCACCCGTCCACGATGTGCGGCACCGCGTCCGGCTCCAGGATCACGATCGCGGGCGCGTCGCCGACGGCGGAGGCGAAGGCGTCCACCCAGTCCCGGTACGCCTGGGCGTCGCGCGCCCCGCCCGCCGAGTACATGCCGCAGTCGCGGTGCGGGATGTTGTACGCGACCAGGACCACCGTCCGCCCCTCGGGCGCGGCGCCCTTCACCACCCGGGTCACGTCCGGCACGGGATCGTCACCGGCCGGCCACTCCGCCAGCGGCCGGTTCGCGATCCGCCTCATGATCCGCGCGTCCTCCGCACGGCCCTGCTTCTCGTACTCCTCCACCTGCCGGGCCGCGTCGCTGTCCGGGTCCACCCAGAACGGCGAACCGCCGGTCGGCGGCGCCGCCTCGCCGCGCCCGGCGGGCGGGCCGACGGGGGACACGGGCGCGTCCTGTCCGGCGCACCCCGTGAGCAGCAGCAGCGCGGTGGCGAGCGCGAGGGTGGCAAGGGAACGACGGGACATCCGGCCCCCAGGGTCGGCTACGGGACGGCAGGGCAGGTCGCGCGGACGATACGCGACAGACCGGGCCATCCTGGCATAGCGGTCAGTCGCCGCCCGGCTCCGACACCGCGCGTGTGATCCCCGGCACCGAGGTCGCGGCGGTCGTACCGCGGCCGCCGCGACCTCGGTGCCGGGTCCGCCGCCGCGGCAGCGGTCGTCGTTCCCGCGCGCCGCGAAGTGCGGGCGACCGAAAGGCGAGACGCGGCTGACCGTCATATGACCAGTGGGTAAGGTCGACGCGTGCCGAAGCCGCTCAGTCTCTCGTTCGATCCCATCGCCCGCGCCGACGAACTCTGGCAGAAGCGCTGGGGGCCGGTTCCCTCGATGGCCGCGATCACCTCGATCATGCGCGCGCACCAGATCCTCCTGGGCGAGGTGGACGCCGTGGTAAAGCCGTACGGGCTGACCTTCGCCCGTTACGAGGCACTGGTGCTGCTGACCTTCTCCAAGGCCGGCGAGCTGCCCATGTCCAAGATCGGCGAGCGCCTGATGGTCCACCCGACCTCGGTGACCAACACGGTGGACCGGCTGGTGCGGTCCGGCCTGGTCGCCAAGCGGCCCAACCCCAACGACGGCCGCGGCACGCTGGCGTCGATCACCGAGAAGGGGCGCGAGGTCGTCGAGGCCGCGACCCGGGACCTGATGGCGATGGACTTCGGGCTGGGGGCGTACGACGCCGAGGAGTGCGCGGAGATCTTCGCGATGCTGCGGCCGCTGCGGGTCGCGGCGGGCGACTTCGAGGAGCGCTGAGCGGCCCGGAAGCGGGCAGGGCCCCGGCGGAAGATCGCCCGGAACGGACCGTTACGCTCGACGGCATGAAATCCAGCGTGCTGACCCGCTACCGCGTCATGGCGTACGTGACCGCCGTCATGCTCCTCATCCTGTGCGCGTGCATGGTCGCCAAGTACGGCTTCGACACGGGCGAGGACCTGACCTTCGCGGTCTCCCAGACCCACGGCGTCCTCTACATCATCTACCTCGTCTTCGCCTTCGACCTGGGCTCCAAGGCGAAGTGGCCGTTCGGCAAGCTCCTGTGGATCCTGCTGAGCGGAACGATCCCCTTCGTCGCCTTCTTCGTCGAGCGCAAGGTCACCCGCGAGACGCTTCCGCTGGTCAGCGGCGCGCAGCCGGCTCCCGCCAAGGCCTGACGCGGGCCCGGTCCGAACCTCCGCACGAGCGTGCGGAGGTTTGCCATCGACATTTACTAGGACGTCCTAGTAAATTCGAAGGTATGGACGCTGACGCCATCGAGGAAGGCCGCCGTCGCTGGCAGGCCCGTTACGACAAGGCCCGCAAGCGCGACGCCGACTTCACCACGCTCTCCGGGGACCCGGTCGACCCGGTCTACGGGCCCCGGCCCGGGGACACGTACGAGGGGTTCGAGCGGATCGGCTGGCCCGGTGAGTACCCCTTCACCCGCGGTCTGCACCCCACCGGCTACCGCGGCCGGACCTGGACCATCCGGCAGTTCGCCGGCTTCGGCAACGCCGAGCAGACCAACGAGCGCTACAAGATGATCCTCGCCGCCGGCGGCGGCGGGCTCTCGGTCGCCTTCGACATGCCCACCCTGATGGGCCGCGACTCCGACGACCCCCGCTCGCTCGGCGAGGTCGGCCACTGCGGCGTCGCCATCGACTCCGCCGCCGACATGGAGGTCCTCTTCAAGGACATCCCGCTCGGCGACGTCACCACGTCGATGACGATCTCCGGCCCGGCCGTCCCGGTCTTCTGCATGTACCTGGTCGCCGCCGAGCGCCAGGGCGTCGACCCGTCCGTGCTCAACGGCACGCTGCAGACCGACATCTTCAAGGAGTACATCGCGCAGAAGGAGTGGCTCTTCCAGCCCGAGCCGCACCTGCGCCTCATCGGTGACCTGATGGAGCACTGCGCGGCGAAGATCCCCGCGTACAAGCCGCTCTCGGTCTCCGGGTACCACATCCGCGAGGCCGGCGCGACGGCCGCGCAGGAGCTCGCGTACACCCTCGCCGACGGCTTCGGCTACGTGGAGCTCGGCCTGTCCCGCGGCCTCGACGTGGACGTCTTCGCGCCCGGCCTGTCCTTCTTCTTCGACGCCCACGTCGACTTCTTCGAGGAGATCGCGAAGTTCCGCGCGGCCCGCCGGATCTGGGCCCGCTGGATGAAGGAGGTCTACGGCGCCCGGACCGACAAGGCGCAGTGGCTCCGCTTCCACACCCAGACCGCCGGTGTCTCGCTCACCGCCCAGCAGCCGTACAACAACGTCGTACGGACCGCGGTCGAGGCCCTCGCGGCCGTCCTCGGCGGCACCAACTCGCTGCACACCAACGCCCTCGACGAGACCCTCGCGCTCCCCAGCGAGCAGGCCGCCGAGATCGCCCTGCGCACCCAGCAGGTGCTCATGGAGGAGACCGGCGTCGCCAACGTGGCCGACCCGCTGGGCGGCTCCTGGTACGTCGAGCAGCTCACCGACCGGATCGAGGCCGACGCCGAGAAGATCTTCGACCAGATCAAGGAGCGCGGACTGCGCGCCCACCCGGACGGGCAGCACCCGATCGGTCCGATCACCTCCGGCATCCTGCGCGGCATCGAGGACGGCTGGTTCACCGGCGAGATCGCCGAGTCCGCCTTCCGCTACCAGCAGGCCCTGGAGAAGGGCGACAAGCGGGTCGTCGGCGTCAACGTGCACCACGGCTCGGTCACCGGCGACCTGGAGATCCTGCGGGTCAGCCACGAGGTCGAGCGGGAGCAGGTCCGGGTGCTCGGCGAGCGCAAGGGCCGCCGCGACGAGGCGAAGGTCAAGAGCTGCCTGGACGCCATGCTGGCGGCTGCCCGGGACGGCTCCAACATGATCGGCCCCATGCTGGACGCCGTACGGGCGGAGGCCACGCTCGGCGAGATCTGCGGCGTGCTGCGCGACGAGTGGGGCGTGTACACCGAGCCCCCCGGCTTCTAGGACCGCCTGCGACCGAGGGCCCGTCCCGGACCTCCCCCCGGGGACCCGGCCTCCCGCCGTACGGCTCACGCTCCGGCGCCCCCGCCACGACCTCCCGGCCGTGCGGGGGCGCCTTCGTGCCTACAGCTCCGCCGCCGCCGTGAGGCCGCCCAGCATCAGGGCCGTGAGCCGCTGCACCCACGCCTGGTCCACCGGCTCGGCGCTGACCAGCGCACGGTGCACCACCGCGCCCGCGACCACGTCGAAGATCAGGTCGTCGACGGCCTCGACGGTCGCCGGATCGCGCTCCTCGGGGAGCTCGCCGCGTTCCTGGGCGCGCTGGCGGCCTTCCAGGACCAGCCGCTTCTGGCGGTCCACGATCGAGGTGCGGATGCGCTCGCGCAGCGGCTCGTCGCGGGTGGACTCGGCGACCACCGCCATCAGGGCGGTCTTGGTCTCGGGGCGTTCCAGGAGGGCCGCGAACTGGAGCACGACGTCCTCGATGTCGGCCTGGAGGGAACCGAGGTCGGGCAGCCGGAGTTCGTCGAAGAGGACGGCGACGGCGTCGACGACGAGTTCGTTCTTGTTGTTCCAGCGCCGGTACAGGGTGGTCTTGGCCACCCCCGCCCGGGTCGCCACGTCGCCCATGGTCAGCCTCGACCAGCCCAGCTCCACCAGGGCCGCCCGGGTCGCCTCCAGGATGGCCGTGTCGGCCTCGGCGGAACGGGGGCGTCCGGGTCGAGTGCGGGAGCGGGTGCGGCTACACATGGAGGTCGACCATACCCGCCGGTAGGTATTGCGCCAGAGGCCGGTCGTGTGAGGCAGTTCACGGCGGGGGCCTCGCCAAGATCGGGGCAGGAGGATTACGCTACGGCTCGTAGCGAAAGCCTGTGACGGGCCCTCGCGACAACCACTGGCGCCGGGTGGGGACTCGGCGCGTACGAACAGCAGACCGTGTCGTCCCGCCCGCGGGCGGCACGGTTCGGCCATCGCTTACCGGTTACGCGCGCGGAAGGGGGAGGATGTAGCCATGCAGCCCCGAAACATGTCCATGAGCGGCGTCGTCGACCTCGCCGCGGTGAAGGCGGCCGGCGAGGCCAAGGCGAAGGCGGAGCAGGCGCGCGCCCAGGCGGCCCGGCAGGGCGGGACGGCGGCCGTGGCCCCCTCCGCCCTGGTGATCGACGTCGACGAGGCGGGCTTCGAGCGCGACGTGCTCCAGCGTTCCGCCGAGGTCCCGGTCGTCATCGACTTCTGGGCCGAGTGGTGTGAGCCCTGCAAGCAGCTCGGCCCCCTTCTGGAGCGGCTCGCCGTCGAGTACAACGGCCGCTTCCTGCTCGCCAAGGTCGACGTCGACGCCAACCAGATGCTGATGCAGCAGTTCGGCATCCAGGGAATTCCGGCCGTTTTCGCGGTGGTCGCCGGTCAGGCGCTGCCGCTCTTCCAGGGCGCGGCCCCCGAGGCGCAGATCCGCCAGACCCTCGACCAGCTGGTCCAGGTCGCCGAGGAGCGCTTCGGCCTCACCGGCATCCAGGTGGACGCCGGTGCCGATCCGCACGCCGCGGCTCCCGTGCCGGCCGGTCCCTACGACGCGCTCCTGGAGGCGGCCATGTCCGCCCTCGACGCGGGCGACCTGGCCGGTGCCGTCCAGGCGTACAAGAACGTCCTCGCGGACGACCCGGCTCACCCCGAGGCCAAGCTCGGGCTCGCCCAGGCCGAGCTGCTCCAGCGGGTGCAGTCGGCGGACCCCGCCGAGGTGCGCAAGAAGGCCGCCGACGACCCGTCCGACGTCGCCGCGCAGATCGCCGCCGCCGACCTGGACCTGGTGGGCGGTCATGTGCAGGACGCCTTCGGGCGGCTGGTCGACACGGTGCGCCGTACGGCGGGCGAGGACCGGGACGCGGCGCGGCTGCGGCTCCTGGAGCTGTTCGAGGTCATCGGTCCCGAGGACCCGCGGGTGACGACCGCCCGCCAGGCCCTGGCGAGGGCCCTGTACTGACCGGTTCGCCCCGCCCGTACGGGGACGATATGGCGACACGGTGACATTCGGCGGCCGCGCTTTACCAAAACTTGGTAATCGCGGCCGCTGTTACTTGCAGTAAATCGAACCTGGATTTCCGTCCGGATTTCTCCGACCTCATCACCCTTTGTCGCATCAGCGTGCGGCACCCTGCGTCGTCAACCGGCGGCAGCCCGTCGTGCCGGGGTTATCAGGCCGTTACTAGCGAGTAACGAACCCCCTTGTGCGGGCGCCGGGAATGGACCACGATCGGCGACGCTCGGTCCGACACCGCACCAGCCCGGCAGCCCGCCGACTGTGCGGCGGCGGGTCCCCACCGAGCGGGCCGGCGGCACCGCCGCCGGTCGTGGACAGGGGGGTTCCTGCTCCTCGGGGCAGGGCCTGTCCAATCCGGTTGCGCAACGGCGTGGCCAGTGGTTGTCGCTCGGGGGTGATCGCCGGTGATTCGGACGCGCATCGTGCCGCCTGAGCCTTCGGCGCTCTCCTTCCCGAGGACGTAGCACTTCTCCCATCCCAGGACGGGCCCTGGGCCCATCCGGAGATGTACGTCCGAGAAGGAGGATTCTCATGAAGTCCCAGGTACGTGGCGGGACCAGATGGAAGCGGTTCGCCGTCGTCATGGTGCCGAGCGTGGCCGCGACGGCCGCGATCGGTGTCGGCCTGGCCCAGGGCGCGCTCGCCGCGTCCTTCAGCATCTCCGGCCAGGAATTCAAGGTGAAGACCGACAGCCTCGTCGGTAACGACTTCGTCCAGTACGGCAGCGTCAACGTCGGCAAGGACCTGGAGGGCAAGGACTTCGCCGCCCCGGTCGCGGTGTCCGGCTTCTCCGAGGCCTGGATCACCAACATGTGCCAGTCCGTCGTGACGCCGAACGTCCCGTTCGTCGGTGACGTGACGCTCCAGCTGACGGCCGGCACCGGCAAGGACAAGGTCTACGCGAAGAACATCTACCTGGATGTCTCCCAGCTGAAGACCGACGCCGAGTTCACCAACATCGACATCGGCGTCGCCGCCGGCAACCTGGCCAAGGCGCCGGGCAAGCCCGGCATCCAGCCCAACACCAAGGCGAACCCGTACGGCTTCGGCCAGCGCGCCGAGGTGGCGAAGCTCTCCAACGTCGAGCAGAAGGCGTGGGCGACCACCGCCGGCACCTTCAAGCTGCCCGACCTCAGCCTGTCCCTCCACCGGGGCAAGTCGGCCGAGTGCTTCTGAGGCTGAGGTCCCGCAAGGACTGACGCCCCAAGGGTGGGGGCCGTCGTGCGCGGCCCCCACCCGCTCCGGCCGAGCGCCCCCTTCTTCATCTTTCTTCTCAGCAACACCGCTTTCAGGGAGCTGTTTCCATGAGCGCCGAGTCCACTGCTTCCAGCGGAGTCCCCAAGGAGAACCGGTTCCGTGTCTGGCGGCAGACCCGGCCCTTCTGGGCGGGCCTGTTCACCATCCTCGGTGGCATTCCGATCGCCTACCTCCCGTACGGGGACATGCGGCTCGGCAACGTCACGCTCGCCATGGCGACGACGGCCGGCGCCGGTGCGCTGATCATCGGTGTCCTGCTCATCACGCTCGGACTGACGATGTGGTTCCAGCCCGTCGTCCGGGTCTTCGCGGGCGTCGCGGCGATCGTGCTCGGGCTCATCTCCATCCCCGTGTCGAACTTCGGCGGCCTGGTCGTCGGCTTCCTCTTCGCCCTCGTCGGCGGCGGCATGTCCGCCTCGTGGGCACCGGCCGAACCGGCCGCGGAGGACACCGCGTCCGAACCGGACGCCGAGGCGGCCCCCGGGGAGAGCACCGGGCAGGCGGAGGCCGGCTTCGAGGCCGCCCCGGCCGAGCACGCGCACATGCACGACGGCACGGCGCCGACGGTGATCCCGCAGCAGGGTTCCGAGGCGCCGGTGGCCGAGACGACGATCCACGTCAACGGCGGGAGGAACAGTGCGGGGTGACGAAACACAGTCGGCCGGGACGGCGAGAGGGCGCCACGCGGCCCCCCGCAAGTCCCTCCTGAACAAGCTCCAGGTCCCGGCCGGCAAGGCGATGGCCCTCGCGGCCATGCCCACCGCGGTGATCATGGGCATGGGTCTGGCGCCCCGGCTCGCCCTCGCCGACGAGAAGGACATCCCCTTCGCCCCCGGCCCGTGCGTGACCCGCTCGGACGAGCCGACGGCCGAGGAGACGAAGAAGCCCGCGGAGACAAAGACCCCGAAGCCGACGGCGAGCGCGACCGCCACCGACGAGCCGGCCCCCACGACCTCGGCCACCGCCGAGCCCAAGCCGACCGGGCCGGCCCCGACGGCCGGCACCGCGGCCCGCACCCAGGCCCCCCAGGCGCCCGGCGCGACCCCCTCGCCGACCCCGACGGCCACCAAGTCCGTCAACCCGCTCGACCCGCTGGGCGTCGGCGACGCGCTCAAGGACCTCCTCGACGGACCGGACCGGACGACCGCGGCCCCGGCGCCCACCCCGAGCGCCACCCGGACCGGCACGCCCGCCGCCCCCGCGCCGACGGCCACCAGGACCACCGCCCCGGTCGACAAGGCCGCCGAGCGCACCAAGGCGGCCATCAAGGACGCCGCGGACAGGGCCGGTGCCACGACCGAGGAGCTGCCGGACTCCGCCAAGGGCCTCGACGCCAAGAAGGACGAGGAGATCCCCGAGGGCGCCAAGCCGCGCTTCCCGTGCCCCGAACCGGACCCCGAGGCGCTCGCCGCGGCCGAGCTGGAGACCGGCATGCCGCTCCTGCCGGACGAGGCGTGGACCCTGCGGACCACGATGCTCACCCTGCGCGGCCTGGACTACAAGGGCATCGTCGAGGTGAAGACCGCGAGCGGGAAGATCAAGAAGGTCCTGAAGTTCACCGCGGACGAGATCGACATCAAGGACCTGCACCAGCTGACCGTCCACTCCGACGGCCGGACCGGACACGTCCGCTCCGACAAGGGCTCGACCTCGACCATGCGCGGCGGCACGGTGACCATGTACACGGAGCAGCTGAAGGGCAACCTCTTCGGCCTCATCCCGGTCACCTTCAGCCCCGAGACCCCGCCGCCGCTGAACGTGCCCTTCGCCTTCTTCTCCGACGCCACGGTGAAGCAGGCCGGCCAGTTCGGCGGCACGCTCAAGGTCCCGGGCCTGCGCAACACCGTCGAGGCCGACTGACCCCGCGGCGCGCGGGCTGCCGCACGACCCGTCCGGGAGCCGCACACGGCGAAGCCCCCGCCCTCCTGAAGAGGGGCGGGGGCTTCGCCGTCGTGTCGCCGGGCGGGGCGCTCAGTCGCGCTGGGCGCCGCCGAGGTGGTGCACCCGGACCATGTTGGTGGTGCCGGGGACGCCGGGGGGCGAACCGGCCGTGATCACCATGATGTCGCCGGCGTTGTAGCGCTGGAGCTTCAGCAGCTCGGCGTCGACCAGGTCGACCATGGCGTCGGTGGTCTCCACGAACGGGACCAGGAAGGACTCCACGCCCCAGCTCAGGGTGAGCTGGTTGCGGGTCGACTCGTCCGTCGTGAAGGCGAGGATCGGCTGCTGCGTGCGGTAGCGCGAGAGCCGGCGGGCGGTGTCGCCGGACTGGGTGAAGGCGATGAGCGCCTTGCCGTTCAGGAAGTCCGCGATCTCACAGGCCGCGCGGGCGACCGAACCGCCCTGCGTGCGCGGCTTCTTGCCCGGGACCAGCGGCTGCAGGCCCTTGGCGAGCAGCTCCTCCTCGGCCGCGGCGACGATCTTCGACATCGTCTTCACGGTCTCGATGGGGTAGGCGCCCACGCTGGACTCGGCCGACAGCATGACCGCGTCCGCGCCGTCCAGGATCGCGTTGGCGACGTCGCTCGCCTCGGCGCGGGTCGGCCGGGAGTTGGTGATCATCGACTCCATCATCTGGGTCGCCACGATGACCGGCTTGGCGTTGCGCCGGCACATCTCCACCAGGCGCTTCTGCACCATCGGGACCTTCTCCAGCGGGTACTCCACGGCGAGGTCGCCGCGGGCCACCATGACCGCGTCGAAGGCGGCGACGACGTCGGCCATGTTGTCGACGGCCTGCGGCTTCTCCACCTTGGCGATGACGGGGACGCGGCGGCCCTCCTCGTCCATCACCTTGTGGACGTCCTTGACGTCGTCGGCGTTGCGGACGAAGGAGAGCGCGACCATGTCGCAGCCCATGCGCAGCGCGAAGCGGAGGTCCTCGACGTCCTTCTCGGACAGGGCCGGGACGTTGACCGCGGCGCCGGGCAGGTTGATGCCCTTGTGGTCGGAGATGACGCCGCCCTCGACGACGATCGTCTTCACCCGCGGGCCCTCGACCTCGACGACGCGCAGCTCGACGTTGCCGTCGTTGATGAGGACCTGGTCGCCCTTGGAGACGTCGCCGGGCAGACCCTTGTACGTGGTGCCGCAGATGGACTTGTCGCCGGGGACGTCCTCGGTGGTGATGGTGAACTCGTCACCGCGCACCAGCTCGACGGGGCCCTCGGCGAAGGTCTCCAGACGGATCTTGGGGCCCTGGAGGTCGGCGAGCACGCCGACGGCGCGGCCGGTGTCCGCCACCGCCCTGCGGAGACGGTCGTACCGCTCCTGGTGCTCTGCCTGGGTCCCGTGGCTCATGTTGAATCGGGCCACGTTCATGCCGGCCTCGATGAGAGCCTTCAGCTGCTCATACGAGTCGACGGCGGGGCCCAGCGTGCAGACGATTTTGGAACGGCGCATGAGGCGGATCCTATCGGTTTGTTTCACTGCGGAATATTCCGTCTGGCGGAAAGTACAAATGGGCGGGACCCCGCTCAGGCGTTCACTTCTCCTGTGCCGGATCGTGCACCAGGGCGAAGGTCTGCCGGGCGATCTCCAGCTCCTCGTCGGTCGGGACGACGGCCACCGCCACCCGCGCGTACTCCGGCGAGATGATCCGGGCCTCGTCGGACCGCACGGCGTTCAGATCGGCGTCCACCGCCAGGCCCAGCTCCTCCAGGCCCGCGATCGCAGCTTCCCGCACCGGGGCCGCGTTCTCACCCACCCCCGCCGTGAACGCCACCGCGTCCACCCGGCCGAGCACCGCGTAGTACGCCCCGATGTACTTCTTCAGGCGGTGGACGTAGACGTCGAAGGCCAGTGCCGCCCGCTGGTCGCCCTCGTCGATCCGGCGCCGGATCTCGCGCATGTCGTTGTCGCCGCACAGCCCCACCAGCCCGGACCGCTTGTTCAGCAGGGTGTCGATCTCGTCCGCCGTCATCCCCGCCACCCGCATCAGGTGGAAGGTCACCGCCGGGTCGACGTCGCCCGAGCGGGTGCCCATGACCAGGCCCTCCAGCGGGGTCAGCCCCATCGAGGTGTCCACGCACCGGCCGCCCGCCACCGCCGAGGCGGAGGCCCCGTTGCCCAGGTGCAGCACGATCACGTTCACCTCCTCCGGAGCCTTGCCGAGCAGCCTGGCCGTCTCCCGGGACACGTACGCGTGCGAGGTGCCGTGGAAGCCGTAGCGGCGGATCCGGTACGCGTCGGCCGTGTCCACGTCGATCGCGTAGCGCGCCGCCGCCTCCGGCATCGTGGTGTGGAAGGCGGTGTCGAAGACCGCCACCTGCGGCAGGTCGGGGCGCAGCGTCATCGCCGTACGGATGCCGACGATGTTCGCCGGGTTGTGCAGCGGCGCCACCGGCACGAGCCGTTCGATCTCCGCGAGCACCTCCTCGTCGATGACGGTCGGCGCGGTGAACCTCAGCCCGCCGTGCACCACCCGGTGGCCGATGGCCGCGAGCTCGGGGGAGTCCAGACCGAGCCCGTCGGCCGCCAGCTCCTCGGCGACGGCCTTCAGGGCCGCCGCGTGGTCGGCGACGGTGCCGCTCCTTACGCGCTTCTCACCCCCGCGCAGCGGGGTGTGGACGAGCCGCGAGCCCTCCTCGCCGATCCGCTCGACCAGGCCGACCGCGAGCCGGCTGCCGTCCGCCATGTCGAGCAGCTGGTACTTCACCGACGACGAGCCGGAGTTGAGGACGAGGACGCGGGTGGGGGACGGGGTGGGGGCGGTCATGCGGGGAGCTCCTGGCCCTGGACGGCGTTCTGGGACCGGTCGGCGTCGTGGGACCGGTCGGGGTTCTGGGACTGGATCGCCGTGATGGCGACGGTGTTGACGATGTCGCTGACGAGCGCGCCGCGCGAGAGGTCGTTCACGGGCTTGCGCAGACCCTGCAGCACCGGGCCGACGGCGACCGCGCCGGCCGAGCGCTGCACGGCCTTGTAGGTGTTGTTGCCGGTGTTGAGGTCCGGGAAGATCAGCACGCTCGCCTGGCCCGCGACCTCCGAGCCGGGCAGCTTGGTCGCCGCGACGGAGGGCTCGACGGCGGCGTCGTACTGGATCGGACCCTCGATCTTCAGCTCGGGCCGGCTCTCGCGGACCAGCTTGGTCGCCTCGCGCACCTTGTCGACGTCCGCGCCGGAGCCGGAGGTGCCGGTGGAGTACGAGAGCATCGCGATCCGCGGCTCGACGCCGAAGCGCGCGGCGGTCGCCGCCGACTGGACGGCGATGTCGGCGAGCTGCTCGGCGTTCGGGTCCGGGTTGACCGCGCAGTCGCCGTACACCAGCACCTTGTCGGCCAGGCACATGAAGAAGACCGAGGAGACGATCCGCGCGTCCGGCTTGGTCTTGATGATCTCGAAGGCGGGCCGGATGGTCGCCGCCGTGGAGTGCACCGAGCCGGAGACCATGCCGTCGGCCAGGCCCTCCTGCACCATCAGGGTGCCGAAGTAGTTCACGTCCGACACCACGTCGTACGCCAGCTCCACGGTGACGCCCTTGTGGGCGCGCAGCGCCGCGTACTTCTCGGCGAACGCGTCCCGCAGCTCCGAGGTCTGCGGGTCGATCAGCTGGGTGTCGCGCAGGTCCACGCTCAGGTCGGCGGCCTTCTTGCGGATGGCCTCGACGTCGCCGAGCAGGGTCAGGTCGCAGACGTCGCGGCGGATCAGCACGTCGGCGGCGCGCAGCACCCGCTCCTCGGTGCCCTCGGGCAGGACGACCCGGCGGCGGTCTGCGCGGGCCTGTTCGAGCAGCTCGTGCTCGAACATCATCGGAGTGACCCGGCCGCTGCGGGCGACGGAGAGCCGCCGCAGCAGGTCGGCGGTGTCGACGTGCCGCTCGAACAGCCCGAGGGCCGTCTCCGCCTTGCGCGGGGTGGCCGCGTTCAGCTTGCCCTCCAGGGCGAACAGCTCGGCGGCGGTGGGGAAGCTGTTGCCGGGGACGGAGATGACCGGGGTGCCCGGCGCGAGCCGGGCGGCCAGGGTGAGGATCTCGTCGCTGGGCCGCTCGTTGAGGGTCAGCAGCACGCCCGCGATCGGCGGGGTGCCGGCCGAGTGCGCGGCGAGCGCGCCGACGACCAGGTCGGCCCGGTCGCCGGGGGTGACCACCAGACAGCCCGGGGTCAGGGCGTTCAGGAAGTTCGGCAGCATCGCGCCCCCGAAGACGAAGTCGAGGGCGTCGCGGGCCAGACCGGCGTCGTCGCCGAGGACGACGGTCGCGCCGAGCGCGTGGGTGATCTGGGCGACGGTCGGCGCGGCGAGGCTCGGATCGTCGGGCAGCACGTAGCAGGGCACCGGCAGCCGGGCCGAGAGCCGCTCGGCGATCGGGGCCCGGTCCTCGGCGGCGACCCGGTTGACCACCATCGCGAGCACGTCGCAGCCGAGGCCGTCGTAGGCGCGGAAGGCGTTGCGGGCCTCGGCCCGTACGGACTCGGCGGGCTGGCCCTTGCCGCCGACCACCGGTATCACCGAGGCGCCGAACTCGTTGGCGAGCCGCGCGTTGAGCGCGAGCTCGTCGGGCAGCTGGGTGGCCGCGAAGTCGGTGCCGAGGACGAGCACGACCTCGTAGTCCCGGGCCACCGCGTGGAAGCGGTCCACCAGCCGGGACACCAGCTCGTCGGTGCCGCGCTCGGCCTGGAGCGAGGACGCCTCGTGGTAGTCCATGCCGTAGACGGTGGCGGCGTCCTGGGTCAGCCGGTAACGGCTCCGCAGCAGGTCGAACAGGCGATCGGGGCCGTCGTGCACCAGCGGGCGGAACACCCCCACCCGGTCCACCTGGCGGGTCAGGAGCTCCATGACTCCCAGCTCGACGACCTGGCGGCCGTCTCCGCGGTCGATCCCGGTCACGTACACGCTGCGCGTCACGCCGTGGTCTCCTGTGTCCTTCGAAGTCGTTCAGGTGTCAGCAGGTGCCGCGCCCTCGGGTGTCAATCGAGTGTGTTCAAAAAACCCCGATAGGGTGGCAATGCCCTCTTGACAATACCCCCGCAGATCGATACGACGCCCGCTGGACGAAGGGCCCCGATCCCCGGCGCCGAAGGGCCCCACAGGCTCCGGGAGGCCGGACGCGCGGAGCGGCGGCGAGCGCGCCCGCACCTGAGGACCGTGTGAGAATCGACGCGGCTCCCACGTACCACTACCGAGCAGGAGACACGGCACGATGCGCATCGGAGTTCTGACAGCGGGCGGCGACTGTCCCGGCCTGAACGCGGTGATCCGGTCGATCGTCCACCGGGCCGTGACCCACTACGGCGACGAGGTCATCGGCTTCGAGGACGGCTACGCGGGCCTGCTCGACGGACGCTACCGTCCCCTCGACCTCAACGCCGTCAGCGGCATCCTCGCCCGCGGCGGCACCATTCTCGGCTCCTCCCGCCTGGAGCGCGACCGCTTCCGCGCCGCCTGCGACAACGCCAAGGAACTGATCGAGAAGAGCGGCTTCGACGCGCTCGTCCCGATCGGCGGCGAAGGCACCCTCACCGCCGCCCGGATGCTGTCGGAGGCGGGCGTCCCCGTCGTCGGCGTCCCCAAGACCATCGACAACGACATCTCCTCCACCGACCGCACCTTCGGCTTCGACACCGCCGTCGGCGTCGCCACCGAGGCCATGGACCGGCTCAAGACCACCGCCGAGTCCCACCAGCGCGTCATGGTCGTCGAGGTGATGGGCCGGCACGCCGGCTGGATCGCCCTGGAGTCCGGCATGGCCGGCGGCGCCCACGGCATCTGCCTGCCCGAGCGCCCCTTCGACCCCGCCGACCTGGTGAAGATGGTCGAGGAACGCTTCTCCCGCGGCAAGAAGTTCGCCGTCATCTGCGTCGCCGAGGGCGCGCACCCGGCCGACGGCACCATGGACTACGGCAAGGGCGCCATCGACCAGTTCGGCCACGAACGCTTCCAGGGCATCGGCACCGCCCTCGCCCACGAGCTGGAGAAGCGCCTCGGCAAGGAGGCCCGGCCCGTCATCCTCGGCCACGTCCAGCGCGGCGGCACGCCGACCCCGTACGACCGGGTGCTCGCCACCCGCTTCGGCTGGCACGCGGTGGAGGCCGTGCACCGCGGCGAGTTCGGCAACATGACCGCCCTGCGCGGCACCGACATCCGGATGGTCCCGCTGGCCGAGGCCGTCACCCAGCTCAAGACCGTCCCCGCCGAGCGGATGCGCGAGGCCGAGTCGGTCTTCTGACCTCGGCGGAACCGGCCCCGATCGTCCCCCCGTGGACGATCGGGGCCGAATCCATGCTTGAGCCCGGCGCCGCGATCAACAAGGCTTGGGCCTGTCCCGGACATGTCCCAACCCGTCCGGCCGGTGCGGATCGAGGGGAGCGGCGCGCAATGACCACGGGGGACACGGCTCCTGATCCGCGGGGGGCACGGAACCCGGCCGAGTTCATCGCGCGGCTCCAGGCCCTGAAGAACCGGTCCGGCCTCACCTACCGCGAGCTGGCCGCCCGCGCCGACGAGCGGGGCGACGTGCTGCCCCGCTCGACCGTCGCCAACATGCTGGCCCGCACGACCCTCCCGCGCGAGGAGCTCCTCGCCGCGTTCGTCCGCGCGTGCGGGCTCGGGCCGGACGAGGCGCGGGAATGGGAGGCGGTCCGGAAGGAGCTGGCGGCTCGGGGCGTCCACGAGCCGGGGACCGAGGGGCCGGTGCCGGACGAGCCCGAAGCGGCCGGTGCCGTGGCGGGCGAGCCGGGAGCGGGCGGGCCCGCCGGGACCGGCTCCGTGCCGGACGAGCCCGGGGCGGGTGGGCCCGCCGGGACCGGCTCCGTGCCGGACGAGCCCGGGGCGGCCGGCCCGGCGACGCGGGGACCCGGCGGGGCCGGCCCGGGAGCGGGTGGGCCGGGCGTCGGCCGCGCGGGCGGGGCGGAACCGGCCGGCCGCTCCGCGGAGGTGCCGCCGGTGTGGCCGGGAGCCGCCGTGGCGCAGCCGCCCGCCGCCGGCGAGGGACCCGGCGACGAGGGCACCGGTGACAGCGGCGGCCCCGGCGGCACCCGCCTGCGGCTGCACCGCACCCTGGTCGCCGTCGTCGCCGTCGCCGGGCTCGTCCTCGCCACCCTCAGCGTCGTCGCCTTCCTCCGCGAGGACACCCCGGCCCACCGCACCACCCCGCCCGTGCTCACCGCCCCCGCCGAGGGCCCCGTCCACATCCGGGTGATCGGCTCCGACCTGTGCCTGAACGAGCGGCGGGGCGGCCGGAGCGGCCAGATCCACCAGCGCCCCTGCGCGGGCGCCGACGTCCCCGCGTACGAGCTGAGACGGCTCGACGGCGACCAGTGGCGGATCGTCTCGCAGCACCCCGACTACGGCCCCGGCTGCTCCGGGATCCCCTCCGGCGGCCGGATGTCCGACGCCGCCTTCGAGGACTCCGAGTGCGGTGACCCCACCCGTGTCGAACGCTTCACGCTGGAGCCGCACGGCACCCCGGTCACCGGCTACCGCATCGTCCCGGCCGGCTCCGCGACCCCGGGCAGCTGCGTCACCGTCGTCGGCGACCCCGCGGCCGAGTGGTCCCGGCTCGCCCAGGCGCCGTGCAGACCGGACGCCCGGGGCCAGCTCTTCAGCTTCGACCGCCGCTAGACACCGCCGGCCGGAGGGTCGGACCCGCTCCACGAGCCGGGCCCGCAGCGCGTCCACCACCGCCGGCTCCAGACCCACGTGTCCGGTGACGTACCCGTACACCGAGCCGTGCTCCGCCCGCAGGTCCGCGAGGACGAGGCGCATGACCTCGGCGGGCGCCCGGCCGTAACCGGGCCGGCGCAGCTCGCGGCCGGGATGGGCGGCCTTCCCGTCGGCGACGAGCCGCTTTGTGGCGAGCTCGGTGAGGGCGAAGTCGGCGAGGACCTCCTCGTCCGGCACGTCGAGCAGGCAGAGGACCAGGGCGGCGAGCAGGCCCGTGCGGTCCTTGCCGGAGGCGCAGTGGAAGACCAGCGGTCCTTCGGCCGCGGCGATGATCTCCAGGGCCGCGCGGATCTCGGCGTGGCCGTCGAGCGCGACCTCCCCGAACCGGTCGGCGAGATACCGCCAGGGGTCCAGGGCCGGGTCGATCTCGGCCTGGTCGTACGGCCGGTGCTCGATGCTCAGGTTGTGCCGGCTCCGCGGCTCGGTCTCGGGGTGGCGGCCCTTGGCGGCGATCTCCCACGGATAGCGCAGGTCGATCACGGTGGCCACGCCCAGCTCCAGGTCGGCGCGCGCGTCAGGGCCGGCGAGCTTGGCGAGGGAGTCCGAACGGTAGAGGGTCGTCCACCGCACGCTCCCGCCGTCGGCGGTCCGGTAGCCGCCCAGGTCACGGAAGTTGTGGAGCCGTCCGAAAGGTATCTGTCGTCTCACCGGCCCCAACCTAGGGGCCGGCGGGCGGCGCGGTGATCACTACGGGCCGACGGCGGCCCAGAAGTGGTCCGTGATCTCGTCCAGGTAGGCACGGCCCGTGTCACCCGTCGCACCCGAGGCGCCCCAGCTGCTGGTGGCGGCCATCGTGGAGTGGTAGTCGGTGTGCAGGCGCTGGAGGGCGTCCTCCACGGTCCGCTTCGGCAGCGGCAGCAGCTTCGTCACCGGTTTCACATACGCCTGCCAGCGGGTCGTCGCCGCGTCGCGCAGCAGATCGGCGAGCTGCTCGTCGCCGCCGGTCGCGGTGAGCAGCGCGCGCGGGCCGAGGCCGAGGAGGTCGGCGAGGGCGGCGGTCTGGCGCTCGTTGCCGCGCCAGCGCCCCGACTCCTCCATGCGCAGGTACGCGGCCGGGTCCAGGCCCACCCGCCGGGCCAGGTCCTCCGGGGCGAGGCCCCGGGCCATCCGGTGCTCCCGCAGGGTCGTGGCGGCGGCGAGGAGTTCGGCGGGGGAACACCACAGCACGCCGGCCAGGGCGGTCAGCTCCTGCGAGGTGGGGGTGAGCCGGCCGCGTTCCCAGGCGACGACGGTCTCGGGGTCGACGTACAGGCCGTACTGGACCCGCAGGCCGTAGGCGACGTGTTCGGGGCCCATGCCGAGCCCCTCGCGCAGACGGCGGGCGGCGAGCGCATGGAAAGGGGGAGAGGGTTGGTGCACGCCGCAACCGTAGATGCGGAGGGTGAGCAGGGGATACGGTGCGTTCCCCCAAAGCGGCAAGGTCGTAGGAACGTGGGAACTGATCAGTAACCGCGGGAGGGGCCCTCGCCCGCGCTGAGCCACCGGTACTGGAGCTCGGGCCGCCCTATCTGTCCGTACTGCGGGGCGCGGGCCGCCCGGCCGGCGGTGACCAGGTGCTCCAGGTAGCGCCGGGCGGTGATCCGGGAGATCCCGACGGCCGCGCCCGCCTCCGCCGCCGTCAGGCCCTCGGGGGCCGCGCGCAGCGAACGGGTCACCGCCTCCAGGGTCGGGCCGCTCAGCCCCTTGGGCAGCGCCGCGGGCTGGGGGGCGCGCAGGGTCGCGAGCGCCCGGTCCACCTCGTCCTGCCCCGACGCCTCGCCGGCCGTCGCCCGGAACTCGGCGTAGCGGGCGAGGCGGTCGCGCAGGGTGGCGAAGGTGAACGGCTTCAGGACGTACTGCACGACCCCGAGGGACACGCCCTCCCGCACGATCGCCAGGTCGCGCGCCGAGGTCACCGCGATCACGTCGGCCGCGTGCCCGGCGGCGCGCAGGGACCGCAGCAGCTGGAGGCCGTGACCGTCCGGCAGATAGAGGTCGAGCAGGATCAGGTCCACCGGCGTCCGTTCCAGCCCCCGCACGGCCGCCGCCCGCGAGTGCGCCACGCCCACCACCGCGAAGCCGTCCACCCGCCCCGCGTACAGGGCGTGCGCGTCGGCGGCGACGGGGTCGTCCTCGACCACGAGCACCCGGATGTCCCGTCCGGCCCCGCTCATGCCCCCACCTCCGCGACGGCGTGCGGGCCGGTGCCGTCCGTGGCCCCGGCACGCGGGGCGGCCGGCCGGGCGGCGCCGAGCGGAAGCCGGACCGTGAACTCCGCCCCGCCCAGGCCGGAGCGCGCGACGGTCAGGGTGCCCGACGCCCGTGCGACGGCCTGCCGCACCAGGGCGAGGCCGAGCCCCCGCCCGGGTCCACGGGTCGACCAGCCCCGGTCGAGGACCGCCTCCCGGTCCTCGGGGCGCACGCCCGGCCCGCTGTCGCCGACCCGGAGCAGCAGCTCACCGTCCTGCGCGAGCGCGGTCACGACGACCCGCGCACCCCTGCCGCCGTCCCCCCGCGCCTCGAAGAGCGCCCCGGCACCCCGCGCGGCGGGCGCCGCGGCCGGGCCGGCCGGCGGACCCGGGTCCGCCGCGCCGCCCCGGGGCGCCGTGTCCGGGCCGGCGGCCCCGCCCGCCGCCTCCACCGCGTTGTCGATGAGGTTGCCGAGGATCGTCACCAGGTCGCGGGAGGGCAGGGACACCGGCAGGACACCGTCGTCGATGCGGCTGTCCTCGGTCAGGACCAGCTCCACGCCCCGCTCGTTGGCCTGGGCCGCCTTGCCGAGCAGGAGGGCGGCGAGGACGGGTTCGCCGACGGCGGTCACCACGCGGTCGGTGAGGGCCTGGGCCAGTTCCAGCTCGGCGGTGGCGAAGCCGACGGCCTCCTCGACGCGGCCCAGTTCGATCAGCGAGACCACCGTGTGGAGCCGGTTCGCCGCCTCGTGCGCCTGCGAACGCAGCGCCTCCGTGAAGCCGCGTTCGGAGTCCAGTTCCCCGGAGAGCGCCTGGAGTTCGGTGCGGTCGCGCAGGGTCACCACGGTGCCGCGGCGCTCGCCGCCCACCACCGGACGGGTGTTGACGACCAGCACCCGCTCGTCGGTCAGGTGCAGTTCGTCCACCCGGGGCTCCGAGGCGAGCAACGCCCCGGTCAGCGACGCCGGCAGCCCGAGGTCCGCGGCCGGCCGGCCGACCACGTCGTCCCCGTCCGCACCGGCCAGGCCGAGCAGCTCCCGCGCCCCGTCGTTGATCAGCGCGATCCGGCGCTGCCCGTCCAGCATCACCAGCCCCTCGCGCACCGCGTGCAGCGCGGCCTCGTGGTAGTCGTGCAGCCGGCTCAGCTCGGTCGCGTTCATGCCCTTGGTGTGCCGGCGCAGCCGGGCGTTGATGACGTACGTGCCCGCCCCGCCGAGCGCGAGGGCCGCGCCCGCCATGCCGAGCAGCGCCGTGACCTGCTCGCGCACCTGCTCGCTGATCTTCTCGATGGTGATGCCTGCGCTGACCAGGGCGATCACCCGGCCTCGGTGGTGCGGGTCGACGACCGGCGCGACGGTGCGCACCGAAGGACCGAGCACCCCCATGTGGATCTCGGAGAAGGTCTCGCCGCGCACGGCCGGGCCGATGTGCCCGAGGTAGGTGCGGCCGATCTGCTCCGGTTCGGGGTGCGTCCAGCGCGTCCCGTCCGGCGCCATGATCACGACGAAGGTGACGCCCGAGCGCCGCCGCAGGGCCTCCGCGTACGGCTGGAGCGCGGCCGTCGGGTCCGCCGAGCGGGCCGCCGCCACCACGGCGGGCGACTCGGCGACGGCCGTGGCGGTCGCCGTCGACTGGCGGCGCGCGGTCTCCTCGGCCTGGGCGCGGTCCGTCACGTACGCGAAGACCGCGCACCCCGCGACGACGAGGGCCACCAGCACGACCTGCATCGCGAAGAGCTGACCCGCGAGGCTGCGGGGCCGGGGGAGGGGGAGACGCATGCGAGCAAGTGTGCCGGGCACGGCGGCGGAAGCTCGAACCGCGCCGCCGAATCGTTCCTGGACCGAGACGAACGCTTCGGCCGTGAACGAAACGTACGCAAGGGTGACCCCGGTCACAGGCTGGTGGATAGTCGCGGGGATCCACCGGGACGTGGACACCCCTGAGTACGAGGAGGACCCCGTGGCCGCACGACGGGACCGCACCCATTATCTGTATCTGGCCGTCATCGGCGCCGTCCTGCTCGGCATCGCCGTGGGCTTCCTGGCGCCCGGAGTCGCCGTCGAGCTCAAGCCGCTCGGCACCGGCTTCGTCAATCTGATCAAGATGATGATCTCGCCGATCATCTTCTGCACGATCGTGCTCGGCGTCGGTTCGGTGCGCAAGGCCGCCAAGGTCGGCGCCGTCGGCGGCCTGGCCCTCGGCTACTTCATGGTGATGTCCACCGTCGCCCTCGCCATCGGCCTGCTCGTCGGCAACCTCCTGGAGCCCGGTTCGAGCCTGCACCTCACCAAGGACCTCGCCGAAGCCGGCGCCAAGCAGGCCGAGGGCGCGAGCGAGGGCACCGCCGACTTCCTCCTCGGCATCATCCCCAAGACCCTGGTCTCCGCGTTCACCGAGGGCGAGGTCCTCCAGACCCTGCTGGTCGCGCTGCTCGCCGGCTTCGCGCTCCAGGCGATGGGCTCGGCCGGTGAGCCGGTCCTGCGCGGCATCGGACACATCCAGCGGCTCGTCTTCCGCATCCTCGCCATGATCATGTGGGCGGCCCCGGTGGGCGCGTTCGGCGCGATCGCCGCCGTGGTCGGCGCGACCGGCGTGGACGCCCTGAAGTCGCTCGCCGTCATCATGATCGGCTTCTACGTCACCTGCGCGCTGTTCGTCTTCGTGGTCCTCGGCGCCCTGCTGCGGCTGGTCGCGGGCGTCAACATCCTCACCCTGCTTGGGTACCTGGGCCGCGAGTTCCTGCTGATCCTGTCGACTTCCTCCTCCGAGTCGGCGCTGCCGCGCCTGATCGCGAAGATGGAGCACCTGGGCGTCAGCAAGCCCGTGGTCGGCATCACCGTACCGACCGGCTACTCCTTCAACCTCGACGGCACCGCGATCTACCTGACGATGGCCTCGCTCTTCGTCGCCGAGGCCATGGGCGACCCGCTGTCCGTCGGCGAACAGATCTCCCTCCTCGTCTTCATGATCATCGCCTCCAAGGGCGCGGCGGGCGTCACCGGCGCCGGTCTCGCCACCCTCGCCGGCGGTCTCCAGTCGCACCGCCCCGAACTGGTCGACGGCGTCGGCCTGATCGTCGGCATCGACCGCTTCATGAGCGAGGCCCGCGCCCTCACCAACTTCGCGGGCAACGCCGTCGCCACCGTCCTCGTCGGCACTTGGACCAAGGAGATCGACAAGGCGCGGGTGAGCGAGGTCCTGGCCGGGCGCATCCCCTTCGACGAGACCACCCTGGTCGACGACGGCCACGGCGCCCCCGCCGACGACTCCACCGTCCCCGACCGGCGCGCGGTCCTGCGACGCGCTGGTGAGGGCGACGAGAAGGCCCGCGCAGGCGTCTGACGAACCCCGGGTCCCGGGCCTTGAGCCGGATCCGGGCCCCGGCCGCGGAACGCCCCCGAGCGCCACGAGCGACGGGGGCGTTTCTCTGCGTTCCGTGGCTCGGTTCGCCTCCGGGGCGCGTCCGTCGCTGTCGACGGCCGGCCGTGCTCGCCTTCCTCGTTCCTCGGCAGGCCCCGCGCTCCCCCGCTCCCCTGTCTTCGGCGGGGAAGACCCCCACCCCCCGTTCGACAGCGCCGCGCCCTTCGGCTCACTCGCCCAGCTCGGCCAACTCCTGCTCGGTCAAGGCCAGTTCCGCGGCCGCGGCCGAGTCGCGGGCCGTCTGCGGGCGGCTGGCGCCCGGGATCGGGACGACCGTGCCCGGACGGGCCAGGAGCCAGGCCAGGGCCACCCGCTGCGGGCTCACCCCGCGGGCGCGCGCCACTCGGTGGAAGGCGCCGAAATGGGGATCCGCCTCCTGGGCGGAGGTGCCGTCGAGGGAGCTGCGGGAGATGCCGCCGAGCGGGCTCCAGGGCAGAAAGGCGAGGCCGAGCTCCGCGCACAGGCGCAGCTCCGGCTCACCTTCGCGGGCGGCCGGCGCGTAGCGGTTCTGTACGGAGACCAGCCGCTCGCCCAGGATCTCGCGGGCCAGCAGGATCTGTTCCCGGTCCACGTTGGAGATTCCGGCCAGCCGGATCGTGCCCGCGTCCAGCAACTCCCGCAGGGCGCCCAGCGATTCGGCGTAGGGGACGGCCGGGTCCGGCTTGTGGAGCTGGTAGAGGCCGATCGCCGGCAGCCCGAGCCGCCGCGCCGAGTCCTCGGCCGCCCGCCGCAGGTGCTCCGGGCGGCCGTCGACCGTCCAGCCCCCGTCGGCGCTCCGGCCGCGCCCGCCCTTGGTGGCCACGAGCACCGCGTCCCGGTCGCCGCCGTAGGCGGCGAGGGCGCGGGCGACGAGCCGCTCGTTCTCGCCCGGCTCCCCGTTCGGCGGGTGGTACGAGTCGGCCGTGTCCAGCAGCGTGACGCCCGCGTCCAGGGCGGCGTGGACGGTGGCGAGGGCGCGGGCCTCGTCGGGCCGGCCCTCGATCGACAGCGGCATCGCGCCGAGCCCGATCACGCTGACGGACGTGTCGCCGAGCAGGCGGTACCGCATCAGACCGCCACTTCCGCGCCAGCGCCACTCACACCACTCGCACCACTCGCGTCGCCCCCGCCGCCCTCGTCGCCCCCGTCACTCACCTCGCCGGCGCCGCCGGCACCGCTCCCGGGCGCTCCGTCGACCGTTTCGGCGAGCGCCGTGCGCAGCCATTCCGAGGAATGCGAGAAACGGAATCCGAGGCCCTCCGCCCGGGAATTGTCCATCGCGTACGCGCGGGTGAAGGAGAACGGCGACACCTCGCCCACCTCCACCTCCCGGTAAACGGTCCGGCCGCCGCCCACGAGGCGTTCGATCTCCCCGCAGATGTCCGCCGTCGTGAGCGGTCCGTGGGAATGCGCGTTCACCGGCCCGGTGAATTCCGCCTCGACGGCCGCCCACACCAGGAACGCGGCGATCTCCTCCACGTACACATAGGTCGCCGGCCGGTTCACGACCGGCACCGCGACCGGCTCGCCCGCCCGGATCCGGTGCGCGTAGTGCGCGATCCGCCCGGTGAAGTCGTCGGCGCCGCCCAGCACGTGGGCCACCCGCACCGAGGCCCACGGAAACCCCGCACCGGCCGCCGCGAACACCGCCTCCGCCTGTCGCTTCCCCTCCCCGTAGTGCTCCTCCAGGAACGCGGGGTCCTCCCACGGCAGCCCGAGGTCCACCGGCACCGCGGCCAGGTCGAGCGCGTCCTCGGCGACGGGTGCGGCCGAGTCCTCGTACTCGTACACCTCCACCGTCGAGGTCATCACATAGCGCCGGGTCCGTCCGGCGAAGACCCGCAGGGCGATGTCCGCCTGCCGCGGGGTGTAACAGACCTGGTCGACCACGACGTCGAAATTCCGCCCGGTGAGTGCCTTTTCCAGCGCCGCCTCGTCATTCCGGTCGGCGCGCAGCGCAAGGGCGCCTTCGGGGGCGGGAGAGGAACCGCGGTTGAGCACGGTCACCCGATGTCCGGCGTCGAGCAGTCGCGTGATGAGGCGCTTTCCGAAATAGCGGTTGCCGCCGATGATCAAAACGTCCATGGCTCAAGTGTTACGTTGTGCGCACGCCAACTGAAGGGGGAATCATGGGAGTCCAGGTCGTCTCGCCGAAGGAACCACGGCCGCCGCGCCCCGCCACCGTCGAAACGACGGCGGGTGCCTTCGACCCCATCGACCGGCAGATCCTGGACCTGCTCCAGAGCGACGGCCGCATCAAACTCAGCGAGCTCGGCCGCCGCGTCCGTCTCAGCCCCGCCGCCGTCACCGAGCGGGTCCGCCGCCTGGAGTCGTGCGGTGCCATCACCGGATACGGCGCCCAGGTCGCCCCCGCCCGCCTCGGCTACGGCATCCAGGCGTTCATCCGCGTGAACCCGCACGGCGGCTACACCCTCAAGCACCCCCGCACCCTGGAACTCACCGCCCGCCCCGAGATCCGCGAGGTCCACCACGTCGTCGGCGAGGACTGCTGGATCCTCAAGGTCGCCGTGACCGACACCGTCCACCTGGAGGAGATCCTGGAACAGACCTCCGCCCTCGGCCGGACCACCACCTCCATCGTGCTGTCCTCGCCGGTCGAGCGGAAACCGCTGCTGCCGCCCGGCCCTTGACAACCGCCGGGGTCCGCGGCTGGGATGAGGGGACTCGCGTCGCGTGCCGGTCCGCGCTGGAAAGCGGAGGCATGGAGGCAAGAGGACAGTAGGGACGGCTTGTGCCTCTCGACTTCAACACACAGATCATCGACGAGTTCCGCACCCGCGCCGGCCGCCTCGGCGGCCCCTTCGAGGGATGGGTGCTCCTCCTTCTCACCACCACCGGCGCCAGGACCGGGAAACCCCACACCACCCCGCTCGGCTTCGTCCGCGACGTCGGTCCGGACGGCTCGGGCGGCTCGGGTGAGCCGGACGGCGAGCGGCTGCTCGTGGTCGGCTCCGCGGGCGGCTCGGACCGGCATCCCGACTGGTACCGCAACATCCTGGCGAACCCCGAGGTCACCGTGGAGATCCCGGACGCCCGCGCCGACGGCGGCATCGCCACCTGGCAGGCCACCGCCGTCGCCGCCACCGGGACCGAGCGCGACGAACTCTTCGCCAAGGTCGTGTCCGTCGCCCCCGGCTACGCCGACTACCAGAAGGCCACCGACCGGATCCTGCCCGTCGTCGCCCTCTACCGGAACCCGGTCGCCGACTACACCCCGCCGACCCGGCTCGACGCCCTCGCCGACGAGCTGCTCGCGGTCCACGACTGGCTGCGGGGCGAGCTCGCCGCCCTGCGCGAGGGCCTCGGCGCCCGGCCCGCCGACGCCCCCGGCCTCACCGTGCGGCTGCGGCGGCACTGCCTCGCCTTCTGCTCGGCCCTCGCCGTCCACCACCGAGGTGAGGACGCCGGACTCTTCCCGTACCTGGCCCGGGAGCATCCCGGGAAGGCCGGCGCCCTCGACCGCCTCGCGGCCGAGCACGCCACCGTCGCCCGCGTCCTCGACGAGCTCCAGGCCCTGCTGGCCCGCCTCGACGAGGCGGATCCGGCGGCGCTGCGGGAGGAGTTCGACCGGCTCGCGCGCGAGTTGGAGGAGCACTTCGCGTACGAGGAGGAACAGGTCCTCCCGCTGCTGCGGGACCCGGCCTGAGCCCTCCGCGCTTGCCTTGACGTCGGCGTCAGGGCTTACGTTCGAGGACATGAGAATCGGCGAGCTGGCCGAGCGGGCGGGCACGACCACGCGGACTCTGCGCTACTACGAGTCCCGGGGCCTGCTGACCGCACGGCGCACGGAGAACGGCTACCGCACCTACGACGAGGACGACCTGCGGCTCCTCCAGCAGATCCGGACCCTCCAGGACTTCGGGTTCGAACTGGAGGAGACCCGGCCGTTCGTGGAGTGCCTGCGCGCCGGCCACCCGGCCGGCGACGCGTGCCCCGCGTCGATCGCCGTCTACCGGCGCAAGCTCGCCGAGCTCGACGGGCTCATCGAACAGCTCCAGAACGTGCGCGCCCAGGTCGGCGCGCAGCTGCTGCGGGCCGAGGCGGAACTGCCGGGCGGCCCCGAGCCGCGCTGCGAGCTGGGCCACGAACACCCCACCGGACGCGAGGCCGCGTCCGGGCCCATGACGACGAGAGGACGAGGACGATGATCCGAGCGGAAGGCGTGGCCGAGGTCACGGACGCCGACTTCGAGGCGGAGGTGCTCGGTGCCGGACTGCCGGTCCTCCTGGAGTTCACCGCGGACTGGTGCGGCCCCTGCCGTCAGCTGGCCCCGGTCCTGAGCGCGATCGCCCGGGAGGAGGCCGGTCGGCTGAAGGTCGTCCAGATCGACGCGGACACCAACCCGGAGACGGTCACCCGGTACGGCGTCCTGTCGATGCCGACCCTGATGGTGTTCCGCTCCGGCGAACCCGTCCGGTCGATGGTCGGCGCCCGCCCCAAGCGCCGCCTCCTGGAGGAGCTCGCGGACGTCCTGGAGCCGGCGCGGGCGTAGGCGGTGCCGCGGCGGGCCCGGGGTCAGGCGGTCAGGCGGCCAGGCGGCCAGGCGGTCAGGCGGTCAGGCGGTCAGGCGGCCGGGCGATCACGCGGGCCTACGGGCTGTGCGGGCGCCCCCGCCCGGCCGCACCACGCCCCGCCTCCGGCCTCGGCAGCACCACGCCCCGCCTCCGGCCTCGGCAGCACCGCGCCCCGCCCCACCCGGTCGGCGTCCGGTCACCCGGTCCGCGTCCGGTCACCCGGTCCGCGGACCGCGCCGGGCCCGTGCCGTCTCGCCGAGCAGCAGGACGGCCGCCCGCGGCGCCGACGGTCCCGACCCCCGGGCCGCCAGCGCCGGCCCGGCCCGGCGCACCGCGTCCAGGCGGAGGCGCTGGACCCCGGTGAGGGCGCGGACGAAGGGCCGGTACGCCGGAGCGGCCACGCCCACGAGCGGCGCCGCCGCCACCAGGTCCGCCGCCGCCCGGTCCGCCTGCTCCGCCACGAGCCGGCCGAGCTCCGGCCCCGGCCGGGTCAGGTCGGCGCCGTGGCGCGCCACCGCGTCGGCCGGGACGCCGGGCCGGCCCGCGCGCACGTCCTCGGCCAGGTCCTCCAGGAAGTCGAGGCGCTGCATGGCGCGGATGAGCACATGACAGTGGGCGGTGAACGCCTCCCGCGCCGACGGGGCGGCGGGGGCGAGCAGACCGGCGGTCAGCATCAGCGCGGGCAGCGCGTACTCCCGCACGTACCGATCCAGTTCGCCGTCGTCCGCGATCGTCCGCCACGCCACCTCGTACGCGCAGCCCCGCAGGAAGTCCGTCACGTGCCCGCGCACCTCCGGATGCCGCTCGGCGGTGCGCGTCAGGCAGCGCAGCACCGGAAGCTCCGAGTCGCCCTCGGCGAACGCCTTTCGTACGAGCGCGTCCCACTCCGCGAGCGCGGCCGCCCGCTCGTCGGCGGCGCCCCGGTCGATCCGGTCGTCCGTCTCGTGCATGAAGGCGACCGCGGCCACGACGTGCGGCAGCAGCCCGGCGGGCAGCAGCAGCCGCGCCGCCGCGTACTCGGCCGGCGCGAACCGCCGCACCGCCCGCCGCTGTTCCGTGTAGTCCCGTCGCAGGCGGGGCGCGCCGACCCCGGCCCGGTCGAGGGCCCGCTTCCACATGCCGGTCTCCTGTCGTCCGTCGACTGTGAGCCTACGGCCGACCCCGGAAACCCGGGTGAGCCGTCGACGGTCCGTCTGCCACACTCGCTCCGGTGTACGAGACGCATGTGACGGTCCGCTGCGGGACCGAGGGGGAGCGGGCCCGGCTCGACGGGTGGGCGGCGGAGCGGGGACTGAAGGTCACCACCATCGTCCTCGCCCGGGGCCGGATGCCCGTCCAGCCGATGCTGACCCTGCCCGACCGCACCGGCCACCCGGCGGTCGTGGCCGGGCTGCGGGCGGCCGGCTTCGAACCGGTGCGGGTCAAGGTCGAGACGGTGCCGTGGAGCGAGGAGCCCGCCGGCCCCGGCGGCGGCTACTACGAGCACCACCTGAAGCTGGCGCTGCCCGCCGCCCACGACCGCGCCGCGATCGAGGCCCTCGTCGTGCCGCACGGCGCGCACGTCTCGTGGAACGCCCGCCGGGTCCTGCCGGGCCCCGGCGGACGGCACGAGCGTTTCGTGACCCAGCGGCACCCGGGCCCCGCGGACGCGGCGGGCCGGGCCTGTGACGGGCTGCTCGCCGCGCTGCGTTCCGCCGGGTACGAGGTGGTCGCGGAGGAGAGGGAGTTCGTGCTCTGCGACAGCGACCTGTCCGTGGACGAGGGATGGCTGGAGGAGACCGCATGACGGAGAACCCCGCGGGGCCGGGCACCACCGGCGAGAGCCGCGCCGCGTACGTGAGCCGCGGGGAAGAGCTGCCCCGCACCCTGACCGCGGGCATCGGGGGCGCCGCCGTCCGGCACCGGGTCTTCGACCCCGCCCTCAAGCACTTCGACGAAGCGTTCCAGCCCACCGACGACGTCGTCGAGGACCCCGCGGTCCGCGCCCGCTGGCAGGCCGCCCGCCGCACGGCCCTCGACCTCGTGCTCGCGGCCGTCGCCGGGTCGTCGTGGGCGGACTCCCTGGTCCTGCGCGGCAGCATGCTGATGTCGGCCTGGTTCGGGGACGCCGCCCGCGCGCCCAAGGACATCGACTTCGTCGTCGTCCCCGACACCTGGCACATCGAGGAGCCCCGCACCCTCGCCCTCCTGGACGGCATCGCCGGGGCCGCCGAGCGGCTCGCCCGGGAACGGCCCGGCGACATCCGGTTGTCCGCCGGGGGCGCCGTGTCGGAGTACATCTGGACCTACGAGCGGGTGCCCGGCCGGCGCCTCGTCATCCCCTGGAGCGCCCCCGGTCTCCCCGGCGGCCAGGTCCAGCTCGACTTCGTCTTCAACGAGCGCCTCCCCGTCCCGCCCCGCCCGGCCGAGGTCGCCGGCGTGCGGCTGATGGCGGCGGACCGCGAGCTGTCCCTGGCCTGGAAGCTCATGTGGCTGAGCTGCGACATGTACCCCCAGGCCAAGGACCTCTACGACGCCGTCCTCCTCGCCGAGAGCTGCACGATGCCGCTCGGCCTCCTGGAGACGGTGCTGCGCGAGGCGGACGAGTGGCCGGGCCGCCCGAACGAGCCGCTGAACCCCGGCATGTTCGAGGAGGCCGCCCGTGAGGCCGACTGGGACGGCTTCCCGGCCGGCCACCCGGACACCGAGGCCGTACGACGAGACCTGACCGCCCGCCTGGTGACCGCGCTGGCCCCGCTCTTCCCGGAGGAAGCCGCGTCCTAGTCCCACAGCCCGGTCGAGCGCGCCGCCACCACCGCGCCCACCCGGTCGAGGAGTTCGGCGGCCGGCATCGGCGGGAGCCGGCGGCCGTCGCGCAGGCGGAGGGAGACCTCGTCGGCGGCGGCCTCCTTCGGGCCGATGACGGCCTGGTACGGGACGAGCCGGGAGGCGCGGATGCGGGCGCCCAGGGTGCCGCGGCCGGGGCCGGAGACCTCGGCGCGCAGGCCCCGTTCGGCGCACCGGCCGGCGAGGCGGTCGGCGGCCGGGGCGGCCTCGTCCGAGACGGGCAGGACGGCGAGCTGGACGGGGGCGAGCCAGGCGGGGAAGGCGCCGGCGTGGTGCTCGACGAGGTGCGCGACGGCGCGCTCCACGCTGCCGACGACCGAGCGGTGGACCATCACCGGACGGTGCCGTGCGCCGTCCGGGCCGATGTAGCGCAGGTCGAACCGCTCGGGCTGGTGGAAGTCGACCTGGACGGTGGAGAGGGTCGACTCGCGCCCGGCCGGGTCGGCGACCTGCACGTCGATCTTCGGCCCGTAGAACGCGGCCTCGCCCTCCGCCTCCTCGTAGTCGAGCCCGGAGGCGTCCAGGACCTCGCGCAGCAGGGCGGTGGACCGCTCCCACTTCTCGGGCGCGGCGACGTACTTGCCGCCCGGTCCGGGCAGCGAGAGGCGGTAGCGGGCGGGCTCGATGCCCATGGCCTCGTACGCCCGCCGGATCAGCTCCAGCGCCCCGGCGGCCTCCTCGGCGACCTGGTCGAGGGTGCAGAAGACATGGGCGTCGTTGAGCTGGATGGCCCGCACCCGGGTCAGCCCGCCGAGGACCCCGGACAGCTCGGAGCGGTACATGCCGCCCAACTCGGCCATTCTCAGCGGCAACTCCCGATGGCTGCGGGCGCGGGAGCGGAAGATCAGGGCGTGGTGCGGGCAGAGGCTGGGCCGCAGCACGAACTGCTCCCCGCCGACCTCCATCGGCGGGAACATGTCGTCGCCGTAGTGCGACCAGTGGCCGGAGATCTCGTACAGCTCGCGTTTGCCGAGCACCGGCGAGTACACGTGCCGGTATCCGGCCCGCCGCTCCGCCTCCCGTACGTACTCCTCGAGTGCGGCCCGTACGGCGGCCCCGTCGGGCAGCCAGTACGGCAGCCCGGCCCCGATCAGCGGATCGGTGTCGAACAGGTCCAGCTCCCGGCCGAGCCTGCGGTGGTCGACGACGTTTCCGGAGTCGTTCATGGTCACTCCTCGGGTGGGTGGGGGGAACGGCCCCGGACGCCGACACGACGAAGCCCCGGGGCGTTCGCCCCGGGGCTTCGGACAAGGACAGCTGTCAGCGCGCCGGGACACTCTCCGGCGTCGTCGTGAGGACGGCAGCGCGCTTCATGCCTCCGACGCTAGCAGCGGTCGCGGCCCCGGCGCCCGGCGTTTTCTACCGGCGCGGGACCAGCCGCACCCGCCGGGCCGGCAGCTCGACCCCGACGACCTCGACGGTCAGCTCCTCGCCCTCGGCGGGCAGCACACCGCCGAGCGCGTCCGCGTGGACCAGGCCCTCGATCCCGTCGGCGACGCAGACGAAGACGCCGAAGGGCACCACCTTGGTGACCGGACCGGTGACGACCCGCCCCGGCGCCTCCCGGGCGAACGCGGGCCACGGGTCCGGCAGCAGGGCCTTGCGGGACAGCGAGATCCGCTCCCGGTCGAGGTCGACGTCGACGACCTCGACCTCCAGCTCCTCGCCGACGGAGACGACGTCGGCGTAGTCCTCGTAGCGCTCCCAGGACAGTTCGGCGGCGTTGATCATCCCGTCGACACCGCCGAGATCGACGAAGACGCCCCACGGCTCGATGCGGGACACGGTCCCGGTGTGGACCGCACCGCGCCGCAGCCGGCGCAGGAAGGCCCGGCGCTCGTCGACCGTCATCGACAGCAGCCCCCGTACGTCCGCGTACGCCGCCTCGCCCAGGAGCGGCCGCCACCGGGTGAACAGCCGCAGCAGCGGAGTCCGGTACCGCTGCCGGAACACCGCGTTCACGGCCAGCACGTCCAGCTCGTTCGCCGCCGTCAGTTCCGCGAAATCCGCCCGCTGCCGGGCCGTCGGCACGAACTCCTCGCCCGTGAAACGGTCGCGGAAGAGCCCGTCCCCGGCCGCCAGGCCCGGGTAGGAGAAATCCCGGTCGCAGCTCGCGTAGAAGTACACCAGCTCCTCGGCCGCCGGGCCGACCGCCGCCGCCAGGTCCGCTCGCCGCTCCAGGGGCAGCAGGCTCTCGGCGAAGCCGTCGGTGCCGTAGAAGGCGTGGCACAGGCCCGCCAGCCGGAGGTCGTCCCGGGCGCCCCAGGCGGCGAGCCGGGCCTCGACCCGGTCGAGGTGGGACAGGAGGGTGCCGCCCGGGTGGTCGATCGTGTCGGCGCCGCGGGCGCGGAGCAGCTCGTGGGCTGCCGAAGGACTCGTCATGGCGCACAAAAATACCCCGGCCTAGAATTGACAGGCGGGGTAATTCAGCGACTATATTGGTTGGCTCTGTGTGCGCGAGGTGAACCGCGCTCACATATTCAATAAACGCACTGTATCGCGGCGGGAGTCGAATTGTCAACCGAAGAATTTCGGAACGAGCAGAAATTCATCACCGAGCTCTACGCCCGACTCGACGCCCTCAGGGACCAGGCCGAGGCCGGCGTCGCGGCCGCCCTCGCCACGCCCGGCGCGGGCAGCGCCCAGGCCCGCCTGGAGCGGGACGTGCTCGTCGCCGAACAGTCCGGACTGCTCGCCGCCCTCGATGCCGGCGAGAGCGGACTCTGCTTCGGCCGGCTCGTCTTCCAGGACGGCCGCGACCACCACATCGGCCGCCTCGGCATCCGCGAGGACGACGCCCACCGCACCCCGCTCGTCGTCGACTGGCGCGCCGACATCGCCCGCCCCTTCTACCTCGCCACCGGCTACGAGCCGATGGGCCTGCGGCGCAGGCGCCACCTCACCACCCGGGGCCGTGAGGTCGTCTCCCTCCACGACGAGGTCCTCGACCTGGCCGACGCCACCCGCACCGGCCACGAGAACCGCGACGCCGACGAGGTGCTCCTCGCCGCCCTCGACGCCGCCCGAACCGGCCGCATGCACGACATCGTGCAGACCATCCAGGCCGAGCAGGACGCCATCATCCGCTCCCCGCACGGCGGCGTCCTCGTCGTCGAGGGCGGACCCGGCACCGGCAAGACCGCCGTCGCCCTGCACCGCGCCGCCTACCTGCTCTACGCCCACCGCGAGCAGCTCGCCAGGCGGGCCGTGCTCATCGTCGGCCCCAACCCCGCCTTCCTCGGCTACATCGGCAACGTCCTGCCCTCCCTCGGCGAGACCGGTGTCCTGCTCGCCACCCCCGGTGAGCTCTTCCCCGGCGTCCGCGCCACCGGCACCGACACCCCCCGCGCGGCCGCCGTCAAGGGCTCCGCCGCCATGGCCGACGCGCTCGCGAACGCCGTACGGGACCGCCAGCAGGTGCCCGAGCGCGGCGCGCCGCTGATCGTCCCGCACGACGACGGCGACCTCGTCATCGACTGGGACATGGCCCTCGAAGCCCGCCACCGGGCCCGCGAGACCTTCCTGCCGCACAACCTGGCCCGCCCCTACTTCGTCTTCGCGATCCTCGACGCGCTCGCCGAACAGCTCGCCGACCGCATCGGCGCCGACCCCTACGGCGGACCCAACTTCCTCGGCCCCGACGACCGTGCCCTGCTCGCCAAGGGCGTCGCCGCCAACCCCGAGGTGCACCGCGCCCTCGACACCCTCTGGCCGCCCCTCACCCCGCAGGAGTTCCTCGCCGACTACCTCGCCGAACCCACCCACCTCGACGAGGAGGACGCCGCCGCCATCCGCCGGGACGGCGGACCGTGGACGCCCGCCGACGTCCCGCTGCTCGACGAGGCCGCCGAACTCCTCGGCGAGGACGACGCCGCAGCCCGCGCCGCCGAGGAGGCCGAGCGGCAGAAGCGGATCCAGTACGCGCAGGGCGTCCTCGACGTCTCCTACGCCTCGCGCACCTACGAGTTCGAGGACAAGGAGGAGCTCGACAAGGACGCCTCCGAGGTGCTGTCCGCACACGACATCATCGACGCCGAACGCTTCGCCGAACGGCACGAGGAGGCCGACCACCGCAGCGCCGCCGAACGCGCCGCCGCCGACCGCACCTGGGCGTTCGGGCACATCATCGTCGACGAGGCGCAGGAGCTGTCCGCGATGCTGTGGCGCCTCCTGATGCGCCGCAGCCCCACCCGCTCCATGACCCTGGTCGGCGACCCGGCGCAGACCGGCGACCCGGCGGGCGTCGGCGCCTGGGAGGAGATCCTCGCGCCGTACGTGGAGGACCGCTGGCAGCTCGTACGGCTCGGCGTCAACTACCGCACGCCCGCCGAGATCATGGCGGTCGCCGCCGCCGTGCGCCGCGAGGCCGACCCGGACTTCGAGCCGCCGAGCTCGGTGCGGTCCACGGGCGTCGAGCCCTGGGACCGCACCGTCGAGGACCCGGTGAAGGAGACCGCCGACGCGGTGGCGGCCGAGGCACGGCCCGAGGGCAGGCTCGCCGTCATCGCACCCGAGGCCCTGCACCCCGCCCTGATCGCGGCCCTTCCCGACGCCTCGTACGGCCCCGCGCCCGACCTGACGAGCCCGGTCGTCCTGCTCGACCCGCGCCAGGCCAAGGGCCTGGAGTTCGACACCGTCCTGGTCGTCGACCCCGACGGCATCCGGGCCGGCGCCGCGCACGGGACCAACGACCTGTACGTGGCACTGACCCGGGCCACCCAGCGCCTGGGCGTGATCAGGCCGGCCTGAGCCAGACCGTCGCCAGCGGCGGCAGCGTCATCCGTACGCTCGCCGGACGGCCGTGCCACGGCACCGACTCGGTCTTCAGCGGGTCGGTGCCCACCACGCCGCTGCCGCCGTAGCGGGCCGCGTCCGTGTTCAGCACCTCCGCCCAGGCGGCGAAGGCGTCCGGCACGCCGATCCGGTAGTCCGCCCGCACCACCGGCGAGAAGTTGCACACCACCAGGAGCGGGGAGCCGGCCGCGTCGAAGCGCAGGAAGGCGAAGACGTTGTCCTCGGCCGCGTCGCCCGCGACCCACTGGAAGCCCTCGGGCGAGGTGTCCCGCTCCCACAGCGACGGCGTCGCCGTGTACACCGTGTTCAGGTCCCGCACCAGGTCCCGTACGCCCCGGTGGTCACCGGCCGAGTGGTACGTCTCGTCCATCAGCCACCACTCGGGGCCGTGCTCCGCCGACCACTCCGCGCCCTGTGCGAACTCCTGCCCCATGAAGAGCAGCTGCTTGCCCGGGTGGGCCCACATGAAGCCCAGGTACGCGCGGTGGTTGGCGCGCCGCTGCCACCAGTCGCCCGGCATCTTCGACACCAGGGCGCGCTTGCCGTGCACGACCTCGTCGTGGGAGATCGGCAGGATGTAGTTCTCGCTGTACGCGTACACCATCGAGAAGGTCATCTCGTGGTGGTGGTACTTGCGGTGCACCGGGTCCTTCTCGACGTAGCCGAGGGAGTCGTGCATCCAGCCCATGTTCCACTTCATGCCGAAGCCGAGGCCGCCGAAGCCGCCCGGACCCACCTGGTCGGTCGGCCGGGTCACGCCGTCCCAGGCGGTGGACTCCTCGGCGAAGGTGATGACGCCGGGGCAGCGCTTGTACACCGTGGCGTTCATCTCCTGGAGGAAGGCCACCGCGTCCAGGTTCTCGCGGCCGCCGAACTCGTTCGGCAGCCACTCCCCGTGCTCGCGCGAGTAGTCCAGGTAGAGCATGGAGGCGACCGCGTCCACCCGCAGGCCGTCGAGGTGGAACTGCTCGCACCAGTACACCGCGTTGGCGACGAGGAAGTTCCGCACCTCCTTGCGGCCGTAGTCGAACTCCAGCGTGCCCCAGTCCGGGTGGGCCGAACGGCGCGGGTCCTCGTGCTCGTACAGCGGGCGCCCGTCGAACTCGGCGAGGGCCCAGTCGTCGCGCGGGAAGTGCGCCGGCACCCAGTCCATCAGGACGCCGATGCCGGCCCGGTGCAGCGCGTCGACGAGGAAGCGGAAGTCGTCCGGGGTGCCCAGGCGGGCCGTCGGCGCGTAGAAACCGGTGACCTGGTAGCCCCAGGAGCCGTGGAAGGGGTGCTCGGCGACGGCCATGAACTCCACGTGCGTGAAGCCGAGGTCGGCGACGTACGCGGGCAGCTGCTCGGCGAGCTGCCGGTACGTGAGGCCGGGCCGCCAGGACGGCAGGTGGACCTCGTAGACCGACAGCGGCGCCTCGTGGTGGGGCCGCGCCCCGCGCCGGGCCATCCACTCCTCGTCCTGCCACTCGTGGTGGTCGGCGGTCACGATCGAGGCGGTGTTCGGCGGGCACTCGGTGCGGCGGGCCATCGGGTCGGCGCGCAGGGTGTGCGAGCCGTCCGGGCGGGCGATGTCGAACTTGTAGACCGCCCCCTCGCCGATGCCCGGCACGAACAGCTCCCACACGCCCGTCGAACCGAGCGAGCGCATCGGCAGGGCGGTGCCGTCCCAGTACGTCCAGTCGCCGGTGACCCGCACGCCGCGGGCGTTCGGCGCCCACACCGTGAAGCGGGTGCCGGTGACGCCCTGGTGGGTCATCACCCGCGCCCCGAGCGCCGTCCACAGCTCCTCGTGGCGGCCCTCGCCGATCAGGTGCAGATCGAGCTCGCCGAGGGCGGGCAGGAAGCGGTACGGGTCGACGACCGCGAGCTCGTCGCCGTCGTAGCGGACCCGGAGCTCGTACTCCGGGACCTTGCGCAGGAGCGGGAGCACACCGGTGAACAGGCCGTCGCCCTCGTCGTGCAGCGCGTACCGCTTCCCCTTGGCCAGGACGGTGACCTCCCGGGCCCACGGGCGCAGCACCCGCACCGCGATCCCGCCCCGTACCGGGTGGGCGCCGAGCAGCGCGTGCGGGTCGTGGTGCTCACCGGCGAGCAGCCGCGCCCGTTCCCCCGCGTCGAGCGGTGGCGCCTTCCGTACGGCGGCCCGGTCCTGGCCGTCCGGCTTGGCCTCGGCCCGGGGTGCGGGCGTCTTCGGCTTGCGGGCTGTCTTGCCTGCGGATCGGGCGGTCACCGGGATGCCTCCTGGAAAGGGAAAGGGGAAGGGGGAACAGGGGGAACAGGGGGATGGAGCGGGGGAGTGGCACGGGGGAGGTGGAGCGGGAGTCGCGCTTCCCACGCAAGCGCAACGCGGCGCGTTCCGCTCGGGACACTCCGCCGAACGGGCCCCGTCCCTTCCCCCGCAGGCAGGACCCGCCCCGAACGGGGGCGGGGTGCGCCGAACGGGTGACCGGCCCTCCGGCCGGTTCCGGGACGGTCGCCCAGGCGGGCTCCCGCGGCAGCGTGGGTCACTCCGCCCCCGCCCCCGCCAGGCGTTCGATCGCCGCCATCGGCACCGGGAGCCAGTCGGGGCGGTGGCGGGCCTCGTAGACGACCTCGTAGACCGCCTTGTCCGTCTCGTAGGCCCGCAGCAGCGCCGGATGGTCGCGGGGGTCCGTGCCGGAGGCCTCCGCGTAGCCGGTGCAGTAGGCGGCGCGGCAGCGGGCCGCCCACTCCGCGTTCCAGGGGCGGTGCGTGCGGGCCGCGTAGTCGAAGGAGCGGAGCATGCCGGCGATGTCGCGGACCGGCGGCTGTGCGCTGCGGCGCTCGTCCAGCGGCTTGGCGGGCTCGCCCTCGAAGTCGATCACCGCCCAGGCCCCGTCGGAGCCCCGCAGCGTCTGCCCGAGGTGCAGGTCGCCGTGGATGCGCTGGAGCCGGCCCGAGCCGAGGGAGTCGCCGGCCGCCGCGAAGACGGCCCGCAGCCCCGGCACGTACGGCAGCAGCGCGGGCACGGCCTGGGCGGCGCTGTGCAGCCGGGCGTCCATCGCCGCAGCCAGGTGCTCGGCCCGGTCGCGCGGCAGCCGCTCGGTGGGCAGGGCGGTGGCCAGGGCGAGGTGGACCTCCGCCGTGGCGCGGCCCAGCGCGTGCGCCTCCCGGGTGAACTCGCGCCCGTCGGCGAGCGCGTCGAGGGCGAGGCGCCAGCCGTCGCGCGAGTCGCGCAGATAGGGCTGCAGCACCCCGAGCGTCGCCGTGCCCGTCTCGAACCAGGCGACCGGGGCCGGCACCCGGGCACAGCCGGCCCGGGCGAGGGCCAGCGGCAGCTCCAGGTCCGGGTTGGCGCCCGGACTGACCCGCCGGAAGATCTTGAGGATGAACGAATCTCCGTAGACCAGGGAGGAGTTGGACTGCTCGGCGTCCAGGACCCTGGGGGCGAGCGCGGGCGGCAGCGGCGCGGTGGTGTGGAAGCGCAGCGGCCCGGTCCGGCCGGGGCTGCGCAGCCTTTCGTAGAGCAGCCCGGCGAGCCGTGGGTCGCGCAGGGCCTCGTAGACCGCCCGTCCGGCGAGCGGACCCTGGCGGATCCGGCCGATCAGCGCGGGGGCGAGGCGGGGCGGCAACTGGCTCCGCACGCCCAGGAGCACCTGGTAGCAGTCGGCGGGCGTCCCGGCCGGCCGGCCGGGTTGCTCCACCCGTACGAGCAGGTGGAGGAGACCGGGTCCGGTGCCGTCCAGCGGCAGCAGCTCGGTGGCCGCGTCCAGGGTGAACCCGGTGACCCGGCGGCCCTTGCCGGCGAACCAGCGCTGCCGTGGCAGCCAGGTGTGCAGCAAGGGCGTGAGCGACGGTAGGAGGGCATCCGGGGCCCGGGTGGTGGATGCGGTCTCCGGCATGGCATCGCGTCCTTTCCCCGGGGTGCGCAAGGGGTGTTCGTAAGTGTTCAAATGCGCAGAGTGTCCCGGATGGCGGCTTCGGCTGTCCGGCTGTGCGGGACGTGTCGAGGGGGAAGATCCGTATGGGCCCGACAAGAAGGCCCGTATGGACCTGAAGCACAGGGAGTGAGCGTTGTGTCACACAGTGCCCATGGTGGGGCGGGGGAAACCGCCCCACACGGGACAGAACTGAATCGACGGTACTTCAGGACTGCTTGAGGCGGAACCAGTAGAAGCCGTGTCCGGCGAGGGTCAGCAGGTACGGCCACTGTCCGATCGGCGGGAACTCCACCCCGCCGATCAGTTCCACCGGCTTCGCCCCGTCGAAACGGCGCAGGTCCAGCTCCGTCGGCTGGGCGAAGCGGGAGAAGTTGTTCACGCACAGCACCAGGTCGTCGGCGGACTCGCGCAGGAAGGCCAGCACCGCCGGGTTGGACGAGGGCAGTTCGGTGTACGTGCCGAGCCCGAAGGCCCGGTTCTGCTTCCGGATCTCGATCATCCGCTTTGTCCAGTGCAGCAGCGAGGACGGCGAGGCCATGCCCGCCTCGACGTTGGTCACCTGGTAGCCGTGCACCGGGTCCATGATGGCCGGCAGGTACAGCCGCCCCGGATCGCAGGACGAGAAGCCCGCGTTGCGGTCCGGGGTCCACTGCATCGGGGTGCGCACCCCGTCCCGGTCGCCCAGCCAGATGTTGTCGCCCATGCCGATCTCGTCGCCGTAGTACAGCACCGGCGAGCCCGGCAGGGAGAACAGCAGGGCGGTGAACAGCTCCATCTGCTTGCGGTCGTTGTCGAGGAGCGGGGCGAGCCGCCGCCGGATGCCGATGTTGGCCCGCATTCGCGGGTCCTTGGCGTACTCGGCGTACATGTAGTCGCGCTCTTCGTCCGTGACCATCTCGAGGGTGAGCTCGTCGTGGTTGCGCAGGAAGATGCCCCACTGGCAGCCGGAGGGGATCTCCGGGGTCTTCGCCAGGATCTCGGAGACCGGGTAGCGGGACTCGCGCCGCACGGCCATGAAGATCCGCGGCATCACCGGGAAGTGGAAGGCCATGTGGCACTCGTCGCCGCCCGAGCGGAAGTCGCCGAAGTAGTCGACCACGTCCTCCGGCCACTGGTTGGCCTCGGCGAGCAGCACCGTGTCCGGGTAGTGGTCGTCGATCTCCTTGCGGACCCGCTTGAGGAAGGCGTGGGTCGCGGGCAGGTTCTCGCAGTTGGTGCCCTCCTGCTGGTACAGGTACGGCACCGCGTCGAGCCGGAAGCCGTCGATGCCGAGGTCCAGCCAGAAGCGCAGCGCGGACAGGATCTCCTCCTGGACCGCCGGGTTCTCGTAGTTGAGGTCCGGCTGGTGGGAGAAGAAGCGGTGCCAGTAGTACTGCTTGCGGACCGGGTCGAAGGTCCAGTTGGAGGTCTCGGTGTCGACGAAGATGATCCGGGCGTCCGCGAACTGCTTGTCGTCGTCCGCCCAGACGTAGTAGTCCCCGTACGGGCCGTCCGGGTCGGAACGCGACTGCTGGAACCACGGGTGGGCGTCACTGGTGTGGTTCATGACGAAGTCGATGATCACGCGCATCCCGCGGGCGTGGGCCGCGTCCACGAACTCCACGAAGTCGGCCAGGTCGCCGAACTCGGGCAGCACGGAGGTGTAGTCGGCGACGTCGTAGCCGCCGTCCCGCAGCGGGGAGTTGAAGAACGGCGGCAGCCAGAGGCAGTCCACGCCCAGCCACTGGAGGTAGTCCAGGCGGGACGTGATGCCCTTCAGGTCGCCGACTCCGTCGCCGTTGCTGTCCTGGAAGGAGCGGACCAGGACCTCGTAGAAGACCGCCCGCTTGAACCACTCGGGATCGCGGTCCTTGGCGGGGGTGTCCTCGAAGGTGTCGGGGACGGGCTCGTTGACAGTCATGATGTGGGTGACCCTCCGGTCTGCGGGGACGGTCGCAGGACGAGTACGTGTGCGGGCGTGACACCCGGCTCGAGACGCACGTAATTGGCCCTGCCCCAGTGATAGGTCTCGCCGGTGAGCTCGTCGCGCACCGGCACGGTCTCGTGCCAGGCGAGGCCGAGTTCCGGCATGTTCAACGAGACCGTGGCCTCCTGGGTGTGGTGGGGGTCGAGGTTGGCGACCACCAGGACGGTGTTCGGCCCCGAACGCTTGCTGTACGCGATGACGGCGTCGTTGTCGGCCTGGTGGAAGGTCAGGTTCCGCAGCCGGCGCAGGGCCGGGTGGCGGCGCCTGATCCGGTTCAGCGTGGCGATCAGCGGCGCGATCGACGCCCCCGAACGCTCCGCCGACTCCCAGTCGCGGGGCCGCAGTTGGTACTTCTCCGAGTCCAGGTACTCCTCGCTGCCGTCCCGCAGCGGGGTGTTCTCGCACAGCTCGTACCCCGCGTACACGCCCCAGGTGGGCGAGAGGGTCGCGGCGAGCACCGCCCGCACCTCGAACGCGGGGCGGCCACCGTGCTGGAGGTAGGCGGGCAGGATGTCCGGCGTGTTCACGAAGAGGTTCGGACGCATGTACGCGGCCGTCTCCCCGGAGAGCTCCGTCAGGTACTCGGTGATCTCCGCCTTGGTGTTGCGCCAGGTGAAGTACGTGTACGACTGCTGGAAGCCGACCGCCCCCAGGGTGTGCATCATCGCGGGCCGGGTGAACGCCTCCGCCAGGAAGATCACGTCCGGGTCGGCGCGGTTGATCTCCCCGATCACCCGCTCCCAGAAGACCACCGGCTTGGTGTGCGGGTTGTCCACCCGGAAGATCCGCACCCCGTGGTCCATCCAGTGCCGCAGCACCCGGACCGTCTCCGCGACGATCCCGTCCATGTTGTCGGCGGCCTTGTCGAAGGCGATCGGATAGATGTCCTGGTACTTCTTCGGCGGGTTCTCGGCGTACGCGATCGAGCCGTCCGGGCGGCGGGCGAACCACTCCGGGTGCTTGTCCACCCACGGGTGGTCCGGCGAGCACTGCAGCGCGAAGTCCAGGGCGATCTCCAGGCGCAGCTCGCGCGCCCGGGCCACGAAGGCGTCGAAGTCCTCGATCGTGCCGAGGTCCGGGTGGACGGCGTCGTGACCGCCCTCCGGCGAGCCGATCGCCCACGGCACGCCCACGTCCTCGGGGCTCGCCGACAGCGAGTTGTTCGGGCCCTTGCGGTGGGTGACGCCGATCGGGTGGATCGGCGGCAGGTACACCACGTCGAAACCCATCGCGGCGATGGCCGGCAGCCGCTCGGCCGCCGTGCGGAACGTGCCCGGCACCGTCCGGCCCCGCACCTTCCGTACGCCCTCCGAACGCGGGAAGAACTCGTACCAGGAACCGAAGAGGGCCCGCTCCCGCTCCACCCGCAGCGGCAACTTGGGCGAGGCGGTGACCAGTTCCCGCAGCGGATGGCGCTGAAGGGCATCGAGGACCCGCGGTGCGAGCGCCGCCGCGAGCCGTACCGCGGCCGGGCGGGACTCGTCGCGCAGCGTGTCCGCCACGGCGAGCACCGCCTCACGGCCGCCGCCCTTCTTCGGCACGCCCTTCGCCGCCCGCTCGTGCAGCTCGGCGCCCTCGGCGAGGACCAGCTCGGAATCGATCCCCGCCGGAATCTTGATCTTCGCGACATGCCGCCAGGTCGTCAGCGGATCGCTCCACGCCTCGACCTGATACGTCCACAGCCCCTCGGCGTCGGGGGTGATCTCGGCCCCCCACCGGTCGGTGCCCGGCGCCAGCTCGCGCATCGGGATCCAGGGACCGGACCGGCCCGACGGGCCGCGCAGCACGACGTTGGCGGCGACCGCGTCGTGCCCCTCCCGGAAGACGGTGGCCGTGACCTCGAAGGTCTCACCCACCACCGCCTTCGCGGGACGGCGGCCACAGTCGACCAGCGGGCGGACGTCCATAACGGGAATACGTCCCATGAGCGGATTCACGGCATCACCTGACGGTTCACGAGGGTGCGGGTGGTGTGCGCTCTTTCTAGCTCCGTCGACGGCCCACGGGTCGCGGGCATCGCCGCTGCTGTGCGCGTTCACTCGGATGGCGGGTCTGAAGACGGTCCGGAGGGGTACGGAGAGGAGCCTTCCCCCGGAATTCGGGTGGGCAATCCGGCGCTTTGTTAACTACTAGGGCGTAGCCGCCGCCACAAGAACGCGTCCTGGACAAGAAACCGGCCCCGTCCTCGTGGGACGCCGGCGCTTCCCCCTCCCGGCCGGTCCGTGGACCCGGTGCCGGACGTCCCCCGTATGGCCCTGTCGTGGCGGTGCCTCAGACCGCCCCGCCGCCCGCTCCGTTCGGCCGCACCCCTCGGGAAGGGGCTCACCCACGGGCGCCCCGCCGCCCCCGTACGCGCCGTGGCGGGCCCCGCCGCCGGTCCCCTAGGCTCGCGGGACGACAGCGGCGGCGGCACAGCGTGGTGCTTCCGCTCCGGTCCGTCACGGCCTGCGAAGGTGGAACACGTGAAGGCAATCCGTCGATTCACCGTGCGTCCCGTCCTCCCCGACACCCTTCGACCCCTCGCCGACCTGGCGCGCAACCTGCGCTGGTCCTGGCACGAACCCACCCGCGAACTCTTCGAGACCGTCGATCCCGAGGTGCTGCGCGCCGCCGACGGCGACCCCGTCCGCGCGCTCGGCTCCATCGGCGCCGGGCGGCTCGCCGCGCTCGCCGCCGACCAGGACTTCCTGGCCCGGCTGCGGGAGGCGGCCGAGGACCTCGACCGCTATCTGACCGAACCCCGCTGGTACCAGCGGCAGCCCGGCGAGCAGCCCGCCGCCATCGCCTACTTCTCGCCCGAGTTCGGCGTCACCGCCGCCCTGCCGCAGTACTCCGGCGGCCTCGGCATCCTCGCCGGCGACCACCTCAAGGCGGCCAGTGACCTCGGCGTCCCGCTCATCGGCGTCGGACTGCTCTACCGCCACGGCTACTTCCGCCAGTCCCTCTCCCGCGACGGCTGGCAGCAGGAGCACTATCCGGTGCTCGACCCCGGCGAACTGCCCGTCGCCCTGCTCCGCGAGCCCGACGGCAGCCCCGCCCGGGTCACCCTCGCCCTGCCCGGCGGGCGCAGCCTGCACGCCCACATCTGGACCGCCCAGGTGGGCCGGGTGCCGCTGCTGATGCTCGACTCCGACGTCGAGGAGAACGCCCCCGGCGAACGCGAGGTCACCGACCGGCTCTACGGCGGCGGCAGCGAGCACCGGCTCCTCCAGGAGATGCTGCTCGGCATCGGCGGCGTCCGCGCCGTGCGGACGTACACCCGGCTCACCGGCACGCCGGCGCCCGAGGTCTTCCACACCAACGAGGGCCACGCCGGCTTCCTCGGCCTCGAACGCATCCGCGAACTGGGCGGCACGGGACTCGACTTCGACGCCGCCCTGGAACTCGTGCGGGCCGGCACCGTGTTCACCACCCACACTCCCGTGGCCGCCGGCATCGACCGCTTCGACCGGGCCCTGGTCGCCCGCCACCTCGGCGAGGACGGCGCCCTGCCCGGCGTCGACACCGGCCGGATCCTCGCCCTCGGCGACGAGACCGCGCTCGGCGGCGAGCCCGGCGTCTTCAACATGGCCGCCATGGGTCTGCGGCTCGCCCGCCGCGCCAACGGCGTGTCCACCCTCCACGGGGAGGTCAGCCGCGCCATGTTCGCCGGCCTGTGGCCGGGCTTCGACCCCGAGGAACTGCCCCTCACCTCGATCACCAACGGCGTCCACGCCCCGACCTGGACGGCCCCCGAGGTCGCCCGGCTGGGCCCCGACGCCGACGACCGGGAGCTGTGGGAGCTGCGGCGCACCCTGCGGGAACGGCTCGTCAAGGACGTGCGGCACCGGGTGCGGGAATCCTGGCGGCAGCGGGGCGCGGCGGCCGCCGAACTCGGCTGGACCGACACCGTCCTCGACCCCGACGTGCTCACCATCGGCTTCGCCCGCCGGGTCCCCTCGTACAAGCGGCTGACGCTGATGCTGCGCGACAAGGACCGGCTGCGCGCCCTGCTGCTGCACCCCGAGCGGCCCGTGCAACTGGTCGTCGCGGGTAAGGCGCACCCCCGGGACGACGGCGGCAAGAAGCTGGTGCGGGAGCTGGTCCGGTTCGCCGACGACCCGCGGGTGCGCCACCGGATCGTCTTCCTGCCCGACTACGGGATGGGCATGGCCCGCGGGCTCTACCCCGGCTGCGACGTCTGGCTGAACAACCCGCTGCGGCCGCTGGAGGCCTGCGGGACGAGCGGGATGAAGGCCGCCCTCAACGGCTGCCTCAACCTGTCCGTCCTGGACGGCTGGTGGGACGAGTGGTTCGAGCCGGACTTCGGCTGGGCCATCCCGACCGCCGACGGCGCCGCGGCCCTCGACGAGGACCGCAGGGACGACCTGGAGGCCGCCGCGCTGTACGAGCTGATCGAGCACCGGGTCGCGCCCCGCTTCTACGACCGGGGCCCCGACGGGGTGCCGGCCGGCTGGACGGCGATGGTCCGGCGCACCCTCACCGACCTCGGCCCGAAGGTGCTCGCCGACCGGATGGTCCGGGAGTACGTGGAGCGGCTGTACGCCCCCGCCGCCGCGGACCGGCGGGCGCTCGGCCCGGACGAGGCCCGCGCGCTGGCCGCCTGGAAGGCCCGGGTGCGGGCGGCCTGGCCGAAGGTGTCCGTGGATCACGTGGAGGTCGGCGACGACCTGGAGGAGGCGGACGCGGAGCTGGGGGCGACCCCGGCCGTCCGGGTCCGGGTGGCGCTGGGCGAACTCGGCCCCGAGGACGTCGAGGTGCAGGCCGTGACCGGCCGGGTGGACGCCGACGACCGGCTCATGGACGCGCGGACCAGTGTCCTGAAGCCGGCCGGCGGCCCCGACCTGGAGGGCCGCATCCCCTACGCGGGCGCCCTGTCCCTGGACCGCACCGGCCCCTTCGGCTGCACGGTCCGCGTCCTGCCCGCCCACCCGTCCCTCGCCCACCCGGCGGAACTCGGCCTGGTGGCACTGCCGGCGGAGACGACGGGGGAGGGCGCGGGCCTGCTCATGCGCTGAGCCCGCGCGGACCGGCCCGGGGGCCGGGGCACGCGGGTGAGGGCACCCCCGGGGCCCCGCGCACCCCGAGACCCGGGGAGTCCTCGGGGGCCGGGGCGCCGTGTCGCGGCAGCGGGACTCACGACCGGTCGTGCGCACGGTGGCCGGGTCCCGCACGGCGGACGGTGCGCAGGGCGCCGCGGGCTCAGGGCAGCCGTGCCTTGTCCGCCAGCCGTCCGTCGGTGTAGCAGAGGCGGTACACCGGGATCGCCGCCAGCATCGTCGAGCGGTAGTACGCGCACTCGTCCATGCCGGGCGGCTCGGCCGGGACGCGGTGCGGGCGGCCGTCGAGGGGGCGGTCGGGGAGCAGGGGGGCGACGTGGGCGCGGCTCCCGCCCACCTGGATGCGGGCGTAGTCCTCCGGCTCCGGATAGGCCGGCCTACGGCGGTCCCGTACGACGACGACGGTCCCCGGGGTGCGCGCACCCCGGGGACCGTCGTTCTGCTGCGGGTCTTACGGGAAGGTCAGCTTGAAGCTGTTGATGTAGCCGGTGTCGATCGAGGCCTTGTCCTGGACGCGGAGCTTCCAGGTGCCGTTGGCGACCTCGGTGGAGGCGTTGACCGTGTAGGTCTGGGAGATGTTGTCGGCGCTGCCGCCGGAGCGGTTGTGCAGGTTGTAGACCGAGCCGTCGGGGGCGATCAGGTCGACGACGAGGTCACCCTTGTAGGTGTGGACGATGTCCACGCCGACGGCGAGGTTGCTGGGCGCGTTGCCGGTGACGCCGGAGACGGTCACGGAGGAGGTCACCGCGGCGCCGTTGTCCGGGATGGACACGTCGGCGTCGTTGGTGAAGACCTTGCCGGTGCCCGGGTCGCCGCCGCCGGGGCGGGAGCCGACGTTGATGGCGGCCCAGGCGTGCTCGACCGCCTTCACCTCGGCGCTGCCCGCGCCGTACAGCTCGGTCGCCACCGCGACGGTGCCCGTGCGGGCGCCGGCGTAGTTGGTGTTGGAGTTGAACTTGGTGGTGAGCGCCTTGAACCAGATCAGCGATGCCTTGTCCCGGCCGATGCCGGTGACGGGCAGGCCGTCGGAGGTCGGCGAGTCGTAGGTGACGCCGTTGACGGTCTTCGTGCCGCTGCCCTCGGAGAGCAGGTAGTACCAGTGGTTCGCCGGGCCCGAGGAGTAGTGGACGTCGATCGAGCCGATGCCGGAGTACCAGTAGTCCTTGGACGAGCCGTCCTTGCTGGGCTTGTCCATGTAGCGCAGCGGGGTGCCGTTGCCGCGGATGTCGATCTTCTCGCCGACCAGGTAGTCGCCCTGGTCCTGGGAGTTGTTGGCGTAGAACTCGACGGCCGCCGCGAAGATGTCGGAGGTCGCCTCGTTGAGGCCGCCGGACTCGCCGCTGTAGACCAGGCCCGCCGTGTTGGACGTGAGGCCGTGCGTCATCTCGTGCGCGGCCACGTCGATGGAGGTGAGCGGCTTGGCGTTGTTGGCGCCGTCGCCGTAGGTCATGCAGAAGCAGGAGTCGGACCAGAAGGCGTTGACGTACGCGTTGCCGTAGTGGACCCGGGAGTACGCGCCGACGCCGTCGCCGCGGATGCCGCTGCGGCCGTGCACGTTCTTGTAGTAGTCCCAGGTGAGCGCGGCGCCGTAGTGGGCGTCGGCGCCGGCGGTCTCCAGGTTCGACGGCTGACCGTTGCCCCAGACGTCGGTGCTGTTGGTGAACAGCGTACCGGTGCCGGAGGTGCCGCGGTTGAGGTTGTACGTCTTGTGGTTGCCGCGGGTCGTGTCCGTGAGCGTGTACGACGGGGCGGTGCCGAGGGTGACCTGGCCGCTGTACTGGGTGTTGCCGGTGCCGGTGTGGACACCTTCCCACTCGTACAGCTTCGCGCCGGTCTTCGCGTCGGTGACGACGTGCAGCTCGCTCGGGGTCCCGTCGTGCTGGATGCCGCCGACGACCGTCTCGTAGGCGAGGACGGGGGTGCCCTGGGCGGCCCACACGACCTTGCGCGGGGCGCGCTCGGCCTTGGTCTCCTTGGAGCCCTCCGCCTTCGCGAGGCCGACGGCCTGCTTCTCGGCGGCGGCCGGCGCGATGGTCGCCGCGGCGGTGTCCACCCGGGCGAGGTCGGCGCGGGTGGCCTTGGCGACGGAGGTGGTGGCTCCGGCCTTGGTCTCGGCGACGATCAGGTCACCGCCGAGGACCGGCAGGCCCGCGAAGGTGCGCTCGTAGCGCGTGTGGGTCGTGCCGTCGCGGTCCTGGACGACGTCGCGGACGACCAGCTTCTCCTGGGCGCCGAGGCCGAGCTGCTTCGCCGTGGCGGCGGTGTCCGCCTGGGCGGCGCGGATCAGCGCGGTGCGCTGGGCCGGGGAGAGGTCGGCCGGCAGCTTGCCCGGGTTCGCCTGGGCGGCGGCCTGGGCCTTGGGGGCGACGGTCGAGGCGCCGTCGGCCGTGGCGGTGCCGGTCTGGACGGTCACGGCGACCATGGCGGCGGCGGCGATCAGAGCGCCGGTCGCGGTGGCGCGGCGGCTGGGCGTGGATCTCACGCAGACTCCTTTTGCGAGGGGGGTACCGGAGGGCTGGGTCGGCCGCCCGGGCGGAGCAAGCAGAGCTGTGGAGCACGTACGGGTGAACACGTACGAGTGATGCGGTGAACATCGATGCGAAGAGCCGGGGAGAGACTGGCAGTTGCGGACCCTGGCTGTCAGGACCGCGTCAACAAGTTGGCCGGAAATCGTCCGCTGTCCGAAGGGGGGTGTTCGTTAAGCGGACGTTTCGCCGACCGGGGCCGCGATGCCGTCCGGGTTCCCCGAAGGCCGGATTCGAAGAGCGTCTCCCGGCTCGGGCCGAAGCCCTCGGGCGCGGGCGCGGAGGCGGGCGGAGGGGACGGACCGGCCGACCGGATCGCGTCGCCCCGTGGCTCGTTCCGTTCCCTCCGCCCGCCGTCCGAGATCCCCCCGGACCCGCCCTCCGTGTCACCGACCGGTCCGCCCGCCCGGCCGCCCGTGCATCACCTCAGGTACGGGCCGTCGACGCCGATCTTCCCGGGCCCGCCGAGCACGTAGACCCGCAGGTTGCCCTTGCCGGGCGCCGCGACGGTCAGGCTGCCGTTCGTGACCGTCCTGCGGTCACCGGTGACCGCGTCCACGTACGTGCCGTTCGGGATGCCGCCGAAGGTGGCGCCGCCGCTGACCGTGACCAGGGCGAAGCTGTCGGTTCCGCCGTCGGTGTAGCGGCGCTTGAAGGCCATGCCCCCGCTGACGCCCTCCGTCGCGTACTGGCCCGACTGCAGGGCCGGAACCGCGCGGCGGATCTCGTTCAGCCGCTGGAGGTGCTTGACCAGGGGCTTGTCCAGGGTCGCCGCCACCGCGCCGCTCGCGAAGGCCACCTTCGAGAAGCCGGCCGCCGTGACCTGGCCGGCCAGGTGGTCCCCGAAGTAGGCGCGGCCGGTCGTGGCCAGCGGACAGCTCGGCCCGCAGTCGATCTTCTTCCCGGCCTGGAACTCGATCTCCGAGCCGTAGTAAAGGGTCGGGATCCCACGGAAGGTCCACATCAGCGACATGTTCTCGGCCCACGCGTCGGTGCCGCCCGCGTAGCGCTCGCCGCTCTTGTTGGGGCCGTAGTCGTGGCTGTCCACGTAGACCACGTTGTACGTGGCGTCGTTGACGCTGTCGTCGGAGTCCTTGCCGTTCCAGAAGGCGTTCTGCGCGTCGCCGAAGTTCATGTGCATGCGCATGTCGATGATGTGCATGCCGGAGGAGCGCGAGTGGTCGGGCGCGTGGTAGGCGTTGCCCCGCAGGAAGACGTTGTCGCTGGTGGGCTGGCCGGACGGGCCGAGCTGCTGCTCGTGGGCGTACATCTCCAGGCTCGCCTTCGCGTCGTCGGCGTCGTACTCCTTGCGCTCCTTCCACGTGTAGAACTGCGCCGAGTGGTTGACCGAGCCGCGGTTCCACTTGTCGTTGACGAAGGCGGCGACCTCGCCGAAGACGAAGAAGTTCCGGGCCGCGTCGGCGCCGTGGCGCTGCGCCACCCGCTCCTGGATGGCGGGCAGGAAGCGCCGGTTCCAGGTGGTGCGCGGGATGTGCACGGCGGTGTCCACGCGGAAGCCGTCCACGCCCATGTCGATGTACTTGTTGTACGCCCCGATCAGATGGTTCTGCACCGGGGCGCTCTCGGTGTCGAAGTCCGCGAGGTCCTCGTGCAGCCAGCAGGAACGGGAGTCCTCGCCCTCCCAGTTGCCGATCCAGCACGGGTGGTAGAGCGCCTTCGGGAACATGCCGGAGGTCGGCGAGGGCCACTGGCAGTTGTAGAGCGTGTAGCCCTCGGGGCTCTTGCCGCCGGTGGGCTTCCCCCAGTTCAGACAGGTGTTGCCGGCCGGCTCGGCGGTGGACCACAGGTCGCCGTTGTAGTACGACTTGCCGCTCCTGGCGTCCACGGTCAGGCCGTCGTACTCGAAGCCGGCCTGCCGTTCGTCGTAGTACCAGCTCCACTGGGAGTCGCGCACGCCGTAGACGGTCGGCGTGAACAGGCCCTTGGCGCCCCAGCGGGAGGAGTGGTTGTAGACCACGTCCTGGTAGATCTTCATGCCCTTGGCGTGGGCGGCGTCGATGAGGTCCTGGTACGAGGCGCCCGCCGACTCCAGACGCGGGTCGACCCGGTAGAAGTCCCAGCCGTGGTAGCCGTGGTAGTCGTAGTCCGAGCGGTTGAGCACCACCGGGGTGATCCACACGGCGGAGAAGCCGAGCGCCTTGATGTAGTCGAGCCGCTCGACCAGGCCCTTGAAGTCGCCCCGGAACATGGGGTCGCCGTTCGCCGCGTTGCCGGACTTCACGTGCTGGCTGCCGCCCCGGTTGCCGGCGGGGTCGCCGTCGTGGAAGCGGGCGGTGAGGACGAAGTAGATCGGGTCCTTGCGCGGGTCGGTGCCCAGCGGCTTCCCCGGCGCCGGCGCGGCGGGCTTCGCGCCGGTGGTGGCCCCGGCGGGGGCGGAGGCGGCGGAGACGTTCCCGGCCGCGTCCACGGCCCGCACGGTGTAGCTGTACGTGGTGTGCTCGGCCAGGCCGGTGTCGGTGTGGACGGTCGAGCCGACGCTGGTGACGACGCTGCCGCCGCTGCCGCCGGTGCGGGTCACCTGGTAGCCGGTGACGCCCGAGTCGTCGGTGGACGGCTGCCACCCCAGGACGACGGAGACGCCGTCGGCCTTCGCGGTGAGCCCGGCCGGTGCGGTGGGGGCCGTGGTGTCGGGCGGGGCGGCCGCGCACGGGTCCTGGGCGTTCGGGGTGACCGTCCGGTTCCGCACCGTGCTGGTGCCCGCCGGCAGGGTGTAGTCGGCGCCGTTGTTGTTGTCCCAGGTGCCGTTGCCGTTGTTGAAGGCGGCCTTCAGGGAGGCGGCCGCACCGAGGGGGACGGTCTGCTTCCACCAGCCGGCGCACGCGGCCCGCATGCCGATGCCGGGGACGGTGGTCCAGGCGCCGCCGGCCGGCGCGTAGTGCAGGTTCGCCGTCGACCAGCCGAGCGCCTCGGTCGAGTAGTAGACGGTGGCGGAGTCAGGGGCGGGGGAGGGCGTACCGGAACCGGCGCAGGGGTCGGAGTGGGCGACGACCCCGTCCTTGACGGTGATGTTCCCCGTGCCGAGGGCGTAGTCCGCGCCGCCGTTGTTGTCCCAGGTGCCGTCGCCGTCGTTGAACGTGGCCCGCAGGCCGCTCGCGGAGCCCAGGTCGACGGTCTTCTTGACCCAGTCGGTGCAGGCGGGCTCCATGGCGGTGCCGGGCACGGTGGTCCAGGAGCCGCCGTCGGGGGCGTAGTGGAGGTGGTACGAGGACCAGTTCCTGGTCTTCGTGGAGTAGAAGACGGTCGCGGTGGTGCCGGCCGTCGTCGCGGCCGTCGTCCCGGTTCGCGCGTCGGCCGTCGTCCCGGCCGTCGCGGACGCCGGGCCCGGCGGGCTCAGCAGCGTGCAGGTGACGGCGGCGACGGCGGCGACGGCGCCGACGGCCGGGAGCCGTGGCAGCTGTCGGGTGGGGCCTCGTTCCATGGGGACTCCCTTGAGGAGCTCGACAAGCAAGAATCGGCGGCAAGTTGCTGCAAGCGCTTGCGACGGCTGGACCGTACCCCTGGATGGTTGAGGCGTAAAGAGATCGCGCGCGGACCCGCGAAAACGTCCGCATGCCGGCCCCGAAGGACCGGCATACGGACGTCCGTCGAGGATGATCCGGCCGGGTCAGCCCACCAGGCTGTCCCGCCAGGCCCGGTGCAGACCCGCGTAACGGCCCTCGCCGCCCACCAGTTCGGCCGGCGAGCCGTCCTCGACCACCCGGCCCGCCTCCATCACCAACACCCGGTCGGCGACCTCCACCGTGGACAGCCGGTGCGCGATCACCACCGCCGTACGGCCCGCGAGCACCGTGTCCATCGCCCGCTGCACCGCCCGCTCGCCCGGCACGTCCAGCGAACTCGTCGCCTCGTCCAGGATCAGCACCGCCGGATCCGCCAGCAGCGCCCGCGCGAAGGCGACCAACTGCCGCTGCCCCGCCGAGATCCGGCCGCCCCGCTTGCGGACGTCCGTGTCGTAGCCGTCCGGAAGCCCCGCGATGAAATCGTGCGCGCCGATCGCCTTCGCGGCCTGCTCGATCTCCGCCCGGCTCGCGTCGGGACGGCCGATCGCGATGTTGTCCGCGACCGTCCCCGAGAACAGGAACGCCTCCTGCGTCACCATCACCACGCCCCGCCGCAGCTCGGGCGTCGACAGATCGCGGAGGTCGACCCCGTCGAGCAGCACCCGGCCCTCCGTCGGGTCGTAGAAGCGGGCGAGCAGCTTCGCCAGCGTCGACTTGCCGGCACCCGTCGCGCCCACCACGGCGACCGTCTGACCGGCCGGAATCGTCAGGTCGAAGCGCGGCAGCACCTCGCCCCCGGTCCGGTACGCGAACCGCACCCCCTCGAAGACGACCTCCCGGCCCGGCCTGCTCGTGCGCGGCGGGGGCAGCTCGCGCGGCGCCGCCGCCTCCGGGACACCCGGCTCCTGGGCCAGCAGGCCCGCGATCTTGGCCAGCGAGGCCGCCGCCGACTCGTAGGAGTTGAGGAACATCCCGAGCCGGTCGATCGGGTCGTAGAGCCGCCGCACATAGAGCACGGCCGCCGCGAGCACACCCAGCTCCAGCGTCCCCTGCGCGACCCGCCACGCACCCCACAGACACATTCCGGCCACCGCCGTGTTGGCGACGAGCCGCGAGCCGACCACATAGCGGGCCATCTCCAGGAGCGCGTCACCGTTGCTGCGCTCGTGGCGCCGGTTCAGGGCCGCGAACTCGGCGTCGTTGGCCCGCTCCCGGCGGAACGCCCGGACCGGCCGGATCCCGTTCATCGTCTCCGCGAACTTCACGATCACCGAGGCGATGGCGGTGGAGCGCTCCGCGAAGACCACGGCGGAGCGGCGCCGGTAGAGCCGTACGAGGAGGTACAGCGGCCCGAACGAGGCCACGGCGACCGCCCCGATGCCCAGGTCCAGCCAGAGCAGCATCACCGAGATCGCCACGAAGGAGAGGGCGACGCCGACGAGTTCCTGGAGCCCCTCGGACAGCAGCTCGCGCAGCGACTCCACGTCGGTGGTGGAGCGGGAGATCAACCGGCCCGAGGTGTAGCGCTCGTGGAAGTCGACGCTGAGCGCCTGCGCGTGCCGGAAGATCCGCCCGCGCAGGTCGAGCAGCACGTCCTGGTTGACGTGGGCGGCGATCCGGACGAAGGCGTACTGCAACAGCCCGCCGGCCACCGCGCACGCCAGGTACCCGAGGGCCACGGCGACCACCGGCCCCCGGTCCCCGTCCCGGAACGCCGGCACGGCGCGGTCGATCGCGTACGCCACGAGCAACGGCCCCGCCTGCAGCGCGGCCTGCTGCACCAGCAGCACCAGCGCGGCCACCACGACCCGCGCCCGGTGCGCCGCCAGCAGCGACCGCAGCAGCCGCCCCGTGGCGCCGGGCGCGACGGGCAGGTCGTCCCGGTCGAAGGGGTCACCGGCAGAGGCGGTGGCGGGCGCCCCCGGACGGGATGCCGCCGGGCCGCCCCCGGCAAGAGCCCCGGCGCCCTTCCCCGCCCTCGGATCCGTCTCCGCCCCCGTCCCCGTCCCGGTCTCCGTCCCCGTGTCCATGGGCGCGTCCGTCATCGGGTCGTCACCTCCTCGTGCCGCTCGCCCGACATCAGCCAGGCGTACTCGGCGCTGGTGCGCAGCAGTTCGTGGTGGGTGCCGACGGCGGCGACGCGGCCGCCCGACAGCAGGGCGACCCGGTCGGCGAGCAGCACCGTGGAGGGGCGGTGCGCGACCACCAGGGCGGTGGTGTCGCGGAGCACCTCGCGCAGGGCCGCCTCGACGCGGGCCTCGGTGTGGACGTCGAGGGCCGACAGCGGGTCGTCCAGGACCAGGAAGCGGGGGCGGCCGACGACCGCTCGGGCCAGGGCGAGCCGCTGGCGCTGACCGCCCGACAGGCTCAGGCCCTGCTCGCCGACCTCGGTCGCGGCGCCCTCGGGGAGCCGGTCCACGAAGTCGTCGGCCTGGGCGACGGCCAGCGCGCGCCGCAGCTCCGGCCCGGCGGCGTCCGGCCCGGCCCCCATCAGGACGTTCTCGCCGACGCTCGCCGAGAACAGGGTCGGTTCCTCGAACGCCACCGACACCAGCGAGCGCAGCCGCTCCCTCGGCATCAGGGTGATGTCCTCGCCGTCGAGCAGGATCCGCCCGCCGGTCGGCTCGTGCAGCCGCGGTACGAGCGCGGTGAGGGTGGTCTTGCCGGAACCGGTCGCGCCGACGAGCGCCAGCGTCTCGCCCGGCCGGACGTGCAGGTCGATCCCGTCCAGGACCGGTGGGGCGTCCTCGGGCGCGTCCGGGTAGCGGAAGGTGACGTTCTCGAACCGCACGCCGTCGGGGGAGCCGGAGCCGGGGCCGATGCCGTGGGAGCCGGAGCCGGCCGGGGAAGGCCCGGGTGCCGTCTCCGCCTCCTCCGCCGCGTCCATCACCTCGAAGTACCGTTCCGTCGCCGTCGCCGCCTCCTGGCTCATCGCCAGCAGGAAGCCGATCGACTCCACCGGCCAGCGCAGCGCCAGCGCCGTCGACAGGAACGCCACCAGCGTGCCCGCCGACAGCTCCCCGTCCGCCACCTGCACCGTGCCGACCACCAGCGCCGCGCCCACCGCCAGCTCCGGCAGCAGCGTGATGAGCGCCCAGATGCCGGCGAGCAGCCGGGCCTTGCGCAGCTCCGTGGTGCGCAGCAGCCCGGCCAGGGTCCGGAAGGCCTCCGCCTGGCTGCGGTGGCGGCCGAAACCCTTGACGATCCGGATGCCGAGCACGCTCTCCTCGACCACCGTCGTCAGATCGCCCACCTGGTCCTGGGCCCGCCGCGCCACCACCGCGTACCGCCGCTCGAAGACCGAGCAGAGCACGACCATCGGCACCACGGGCAGCAGCAGGACGAGTCCGAGCGTCCAGTCCTGGGCGAGCAGCACCGCGTAACCCGCGAGGATCGTCACGCCGTTGACCAGCAGGAAGGTCAGGGGGAAGGCCAGGAACATCCGGACCAGCATCAGGTCGGTCGTGCCGCGCGACAGCAGCTGGCCCGATGCCCACCGGTCGTGGAAGGCGATCGGCAGCCGTTGCAGCCGTGCGTAGAGGGCCGCCCGCATGCCCGCCTCGACCCCGGCGAGCGGCCGGGCCACCAGCCAGCGCCGGAAGCCGAAGAGGACCGCCTCGGCGATGCCGAGCAGCAGCAGGTACAGCGCGCCGAGCCACACCCCGGTGGTGTCGCCGTCCGTGACCGGCCCGTCGACCAGCCACTTCAGGACGAGGGGGATGACGAGCGACAGGCAGGAGGCGACGATCGCGACGAACGCGGCCGTGAACAGGCGTACGCGCACGGGCCGGACGTACGGCCACAGGCGCAGCAGCGTGCGCACGGCCGAACGCCGGACCTGCGGATCCTCGGCGGGGACGGGGACGGGGACGGGGGCGGGGATGGCGGGTTCTGAGGGCATCAGGTCCGAGCCTAGGGTTCACCCCTGACATCGCTCATGTGGTTTTCCGGCCACGGGCACCGCCCGCGCCGTCGCGGACGCCGAGGGTACGCAGGCCCGCCGCGTGGACGCCGCCCGGCGCCGGCCGGCCCTCAGCCGCGCACCCGCAGCAGCACCACCGACCTCGCCGCCACCGTCAGCGTCTCCCCGCCCCGGTGCACCGTCCCCGGGGCGCGGGACTGGTCCTCCCGGGACGTGTCGAGGACCAGTTCGTAGGACTCGGCCCACGGCGGGCCCGGCAGGACGTAGTCGACCGGGCGGTGGTCGGCGTGCAGGACCGCGAGGAAGCTGTCGTCGGTGACCTGGTCGCCGCGGGCGTCGCGGCCCGGGATGTCGCGGCCCGAGAGGTAGAGGCCCAGGGTCGCGGCGGGCGCGTACCAGTCGGCCTCGGTCATCTCGGCGCCCTCCGCCGTGAACCAGGCCAGGTCCCGCAGCCCGTCCGCGCGCTGCGGCCGGCCCGAGAAGAAGGCGCGGCGGCGCAGCACGGGGTGCCGGTGGCGCAGGGCGAGGAGGCGGCGGGTGAGGGCGAGGAGCTGGGCGCGGCCCGGGTCCTCGGGCAGCGTCCAGTCCAGCCAGCTGATCTCGTTGTCCTGGCAGTAGGCGTTGTTGTTGCCGCCCTGGGTGCGGCCCATCTCGTCGCCGGCGACGAGCATCGGCACCCCGGTCGACAGCAGCAGCGTGGTGAGCAGGTTGCGCAGCTGCCGCAGCCGCAGCGCGTTCACCTCCGGGTCGTCGGTCTCGCCCTCGGCGCCGCAGTTCCAGGAGCGGTTGTCGTTCGTGCCGTCCCGGTTGCCCTCGCCGTTGGCCTCGTTGTGCTTGTGCTCGTAGCTGACCAGGTCGCGCAGGGTGAAGCCGTCGTGGGCGGTGACGAAGTTGACGGAGGCGTACGGGCGGCGGCCGCCCCACGCGTACAGGTCGCTGGAGCCGGACAGCCGGTAGCCCATCTCCCGCACGTCGGGCAGCGCCCCGCGCCAGAAGTCCCGGACGGCGTCCCGGTAGCGGTCGTTCCACTCGGTCCACAGCGGTGGGAAGGCGCCCACCTGGTAGCCGCCGTTGCCGACGTCCCACGGCTCGGCGATCAGTTTGACCCGGCGCAGCACCGGGTCCTGGGCGATGACGGCGAGGAACGGCGAGAGCATGTCGACGTCGTGGAAGGAGCGGGCGAGCGCCGCGGCCAGGTCGAAGCGGAAGCCGTCCACGCCCATCTCCGTCACCCAGTAGCGCAGGGAGTCGGTGATGAGCCGCAGCACCTGCGGCTGCACGACGTGCAGGGTGTTGCCGCAGCCGGTGTAGTCGGCGTACCGCCGGGCGTCGGACTGCAGCCGGTAGTAGCCGCGGTTGTCGATGCCCTTGAGGGACAGCGTGGGGCCGAGCTCGCCGGCCTCCGCCGTGTGGTTGTAGACGACGTCGAGGATGACCTCGATGCCGGCCGCGTGCAGGGCCCGCACCATCCGCTTGAACTCGCCGACCTGCTGCCCGGTCGTGCCCGAGGAGGAGTAGCCGGCGTGCGGGGCGAAGTAGCCGATGGAGTTGTAGCCCCAGTAGTTGGTCAGGCCGCGGCGCAGCAGGTGGTCCTCGTGGGCGAACTGGTGCACCGGCAGCAGTTCGACCGCGGTCACCCCGAGCCGTACGAGATGGTCGACCGCGGCCGGGTGGGCGAGGCCCGCGTAGGTGCCGCGCAGGTGCTCGGGGACGCCCGGGTGCAGCTTGGTGAAGCCCTTGACGTGCAGTTCGTAGATGACCGAGTCGGGCCAGGGCGTCTTGGGCCTGCGGTCGTCGGACCAGTCGTCGTCGTCCTGGACGACGACCGCCTTGGGGACGTGGGGGGCGGAGTCCCGCTCGTCACGGACGGTGTCGGCGACGTGCTGCTGCGGCCAGTCGCGGACGTGCCCGTAGACCTCGGGCGGCAGCCCGAGACGGGCGTAGTCGCCGTCGACGGCCCGGGCGTAGGGGTCGAGCAGCAGCTTCGCCGGGTTCCAGCGGGCGCCGGTCCACGGGTCCCAGCGGCCGTGCACCCGGTAGCCGTAGCGCTGTCCCGGGCCGACGCCGGGCACGAAGCCGTGCCAGATCTCGTGGGTCAGCTCGGTCAGGGCGAGGCGGGTCTCGGAGCCGGCCGCGTCGAACAGGCACAGTTCGACCGCCTCCGCCCCGCCCGCCCACAGGGCGAAGTTGGTGCCCGCGACGCCGTCGGGCCCGACCCGGCACCGGGCGCCGAGCGGCGTCGGCGCCCCCGGCCACACCACCGGGCCCGGCCCCTTCGGCACCCGGGCGTCCTCCCGTACGGCCTTCTGCTCGGCTGCGCTCGACACCTCGTGGCCTCCCGCGGCTCTCTTCCGTACGGAAGAAGGGTGCGGCGTCCCGGCCGCGGCTTCCCGCACGTGGTCCTCCACCCTTTTCTGCCCGCACGGCCGTGCTCCCAACATGCCGCGCTGGGACGTTTCCCCTGGAGGGTGGCCGTCGTTGGGCTGGGCGTGACTCTTGTACTGAAGCGGGCGAGGGCCTTCCTGGTGGTGGCCGCGGTGATGGCGGGGCTTTCGGGGCTCGCGGCGTGCACCGGTGACGGGCCGCCCGGGATCGACATCACCCTGCCCGGCAAGGCGCGGGCGCCCGGCGACGTCATCCGGGTGAGCCCGCGGGACGGCAGCCGCGGGGTGCCCGCCGACGGGCCGCTGGAGGTGAGGGTCGACAGCGGGCGACTCGAACGGGTGACGGTCGTCCAGGTGGAGGACGCGCAGCGGTCCCGGGTGGCGGGGGAGATCTCCGCGGACGGGCTGCGGTGGCGGCCCACGGCCGGCACCCGGCTCGCGCTCGCGGCGAAGTACAGCGTCGACGCCGTCGCCCTCGACGGCCACGGCCGCCGCTCGGCCCGGCACACCACGTTCACCACGGTCGTGCCCGAGCACCGCTTCATCGGCTACTTCAAGCCGGAGAACCGTTCCACGGTCGGCACCGGCATGATCGTCTCCTTCTCCTTCAACCGGCCGATCGTGAACCGGGCGGCGGTCGAGCGGGCCATCAGGATCACCTCGGACCCGCCGGTGGAGGTGGCCGGCCACTGGTTCGGCGGGGAGCGGCTCGACTTCCGCCCCGCCGCCTACTGGCGGCCGGGCACGAAGGTGACCGTCGACCTGGCCCTGCGCGACGTCGAGGGCGCGCCCGGCGTGTACGGGATCCAGCGCAAGACGGTCGGCTTCACGGTGGGCCGCTCGCAGGTGTCGCTGGTGGACGCCGAGAAGCACACCATGGAGATCCGCCGGGACGGCGAGCTGCTGACCACCCTGCCGATCACGGCCGGGGCGCCGAAGACCACCACGTACAACGGCAAGATGGTGGTCACGGAGCTGTACGACGTGACGCGGATGGACGGGCGGACGGTCGGCTTCGGCGGCGAGTACGACATCAAGGACGTGCCGCACGCGATGCGGCTGACCGAGTCGGGGACCTTCCTGCACGGCAACTACTGGGCGGCGCCGTCGACCTTCGGCTCGGCCAACGTCAGCCACGGCTGCGTGGGGCTGCGGGACGTGAAGGGCGGCGGTGCGCAGACCCCGGCCGGCTGGTTCTTCGACCGGACCCTCATCGGCGACGTGGTGGAGGTCGTCAACTCGGCGGACCGGCAGGTCGCCCCGGACAACGGCCTCGGCGGCTGGAACATGGACTGGGCCGACTGGAGGGCGGGCTCGGCGCTGCGCTGAGCCGGGTCCCGGGGGGCACCTCGCACGAACTGGGACTGAACGGTGACATGGGCGTGGAACTTTCGTGTCCGGCGGTGTGATTATCTAACGCCGTGTGCGCGGGAGGATGCGCACGGGGGTGGGGCCCGGGCAGTCCCGGGTCGTGCGAGGGGAGAAGACCATAGTGAACGGGCAGCCGATATCCGGGGGGAACGCCGGACGGCGCCGCCGCACCCGTCTGGGCGCGCTGGCGACGGGAGCGCTGCTCCTCGCCCTGACCGCCTGCGGCGGTGGCGCCACGGGCGGCGACAAGGGGGGCCAGGGCGCGGGCGGCGGTGGCAAGCAGGAGATCACGGCCTCCCAGGCGGTCGTGACGATCGCTCCCAAGGACGGCGCCGACTCGGTCGCCACCAGCGGCGCGCTGAAGGTCACGGCCCAGCAGGGCAAGCTGACCACGGTGACGGTCTCGGACACCGAGGGCAACAAGGTGGAGGGCAAGATCTCCGCCGACGGCAGCAGCTGGGAGCCGCTGGGCCACCTGGCCGCGAGCACCCAGTACAAGGTGCACGCGATCGCCGAGGACGCCGAGGGCCGTGAGTCGGCGAAGGACACCACCTTCTCCACCCTCACCCCGAAGAACACCTTCATCGGCCACTACACGCCGGAGAACGGTCAGACCGTCGGCGTCGGCATGCCGGTCTCCATCAACTTCACCCGCGGCATCACGAACCCGGAGGCCGTCGAGAAGGCCATCACGGTGACGGCGGAGCCGGCCGTGCAGGTCGAGGGCCACTGGTTCGGCAACGACCGGCTGGACTTCCGTCCCAAGGAGTACTGGGCCGCGGGCACCAAGGTGACCGTGAAGCTGAACCTGGACGGTGTCGAGGGCCGGCCGGGCGTCTACGGCAAGCAGAAGAAGACCTTCACCTTCACCATCGGCCGCCGCCAGGTCTCCACGGTCGACGCGAGCGCCAAGACCATGAAGGTCGAGCGCGACGGCAAGATCATCAAGACGCTGCCGATCACCGCGGGCGCGCCGTCCACGACCACGTACAACGGTCAGATGGTCATCAGCGAGAAGTACAAGGTGACCCGCATGAACGGGGCCACCGTCGGCTTCGGCGGCGAGTACGACATCAAGGACGTGCCGCACGCGATGCGCCTGTCCACCTCGGGCACCTTCGTGCACGGCAACTACTGGGCCTCGGCCTCGACGTTCGGCTCCGCCAACGTCAGCCACGGCTGCGTCGGCCTGCGCGACGCGCGGGGCGCGGGCGACAGCTCCACGCCGGCGGCCTGGTTCTACGACCGCTCGCTCATCGGCGACGTCGTCATCGTGAAGAACTCCAAGGACAAGCAGATCCAGCCGGACAACGGCCTCAACGGCTGGAACATGTCCTGGGAGGAATGGATCAAGTAGGTCCCGCGGGACTCCGTGACACGGACCCGGTGCTGTGAGCAACAGCACCGGGTCCGTTGCCGTTAACGCGCACTAACCTTCCCTGCATGACTGTGAACCTCGAAGTCGCCGAAGGCGTCGGCACGATCCGTCTCGACCGTCCCCCGATGAACGCCCTGGACATCGCCACCCAGGACCGGCTGCGCGAGCTGGCCGAGGAGGCGACGAACCGCGACGACGTGCGGGCCGTGATCCTGTACGGCGGGGAGAAGGTGTTCGCGGCCGGCGCGGACATCAAGGAGATGCAGGTCATGGACCACGCCGCCATGGTCAAGCGGTCCCGCGCCCTGCAGGACTCCTTCACCGCGGTCGCGCGCATCCCCAAGCCGGTCGTCGCGGCCGTCACCGGCTACGCCCTGGGCGGCGGCTGCGAGCTGGCGCTGTGCGCCGACTACCGGATCGCCGCGGACGACGCCAAGCTGGGCCAGCCCGAGATCCTGCTCGGCCTGATCCCGGGCGCCGGCGGCACCCAGCGCCTGTCCCGTCTGGTCGGCCCGTCCACCGCCAAGGACCTCATCTTCACCGGCCGCATGGTGAAGGCGGACGAGGCGCTCCGGCTCGGCCTGGTGGACCGGGTCGTCCCGGCCGCCGAGGTGTACGAGCAGGCGCACGCCTGGGCCGCGAAGCTGGCCCAGGGCCCCGCGATCGCGCTGCGCGCGGCGAAGGAGGCGATCGACCAGGGCCTGGAGACGGACATCGACACGGGGCTCGCCATCGAGCGCACCTGGTTCGCGGGGCTGTTCGCGACCGAGGACCGGGAGCGCGGGATGCGCAGCTTCGTCGAGGAGGGCCCGGGCAAGGCCAAGTTCGTCTGATCTCCCCGCACTTCGGACACATGTCCGCTGACATCGGCATGTGCCGGAGGCATTCCCGTGGAATTGCCCGTTCCGGGGGGTTGAATCCCCCGGAACGGCCCCGCGCCCGGCTCCGTGCGGCCATGATGGGAGGCATGGCGGGCCTGGAGGGTATGGATCAACCGCGGCAGCACGGCGGGGCGACCGCCGCACGGTGGGCACCGGCCCCCGAGGACGAACAGGCCGCGGAAGCACTGCACTTGTACGGGAACCCGGCCGAGGAGGACGCCCGGCTGCCGTCCCTCCCGGAGTCGGCCGCGGTCGCCCGGCGGCTCACCCAGTGGGTCGTGCTGCGCCACTGGCAGCTCTCGCCGCAGATCGCCGAGCACACGGTGCTGCTGGTCTCCGAGCTCGTCGGCAACGCCGTCCGGCACACCGGCGCCCGCGTCTTCGCCCTGCGCATGCTCCGCCGCCGCGGCTGGATCCGCGTCGAGGTGCGGGACCCCTCGCGGGGTCTGCCCTGCCTGATGCCGGTGCACGAGCTCGACACCAGCGGCCGGGGCCTCTTCCTCGTCGACAAGCTCTCCGACCGCTGGGGCGTCGACCTGGCCCCGCGCGGCAAGACCACCTGGTTCGAGATGCGGGTCAGCGACCGCTGAGCCGCGTCCGCCCCGGGACGCACGAAAGCCCCCGTCCGCCGTGATGAGGCGCCTGGGGGCTTCCGTGTGGTGCGCCGTGGATCAAGGGGGTGGTATCCACGGCCGCTCTGACGACCTGAACCCGGGTCAATGGGGGCCGTGTCCCCGACTATGGCAGACGGGTGGCCTCGGTGCCAAAAGACCTTACCGGGCGATATCGGGACACAAGTGGACAGTTAACCGATGAATCGTTGGTGACCTAGAGCACTCACCTTATAAACGATGAATAAATATGGGGTTCATCGGGTGTTTCTTCGCCCCGTCCGCATGGTGGACCGCTGATCGCGACCCGTAAACGTCCTGAAACGGCCCAATCGTTACCTTTGGGGCGAACCACCCTTTAAATGGTGCCCGTGATGCCGACCGACCGCCGCGGTGCCCTCCGGGCCGGCGCGGCCGCCGCCCTCGCGGGGACCCTCTCCACCGCCTGCGGCACGGACCGCCCGGCCCCCAGGCCCCGGCGCCCCGCGCCCGCGCCCGTCGCCGCCCCGGCACCCCGCCGCTACCCCGGCCGCCCCGCCGAGATCACCACCGGCCCCCGCGACCGGCCACGCGTCGCCCTCACCTTCCACGGCCAGGGCGACCCCGCCACCGCGCGGGCCCTCCTCGACCACGCCGAACGGGCCGGGGCCCGCCTCACCGTCCTCGCCGTCGGCGACTGGCTCGACCGCCACCCCGGCATGGCCCGGCGCGTCCTCGACGGTGGCCACGACCTCGGCAACCACACCCAGCACCACCTCGACATCACCGCCATGACCGAGGCCGAGGCCCACGCGGAGATCCAGGCGTGCGCCCGGCGGCTGCACCGCCTCACCGGCTCCATCGGCACCTGGTTCCGCCCCTCCCGCGCCCGGCACGCCGGTGAGACCGTCCGCCGCGCCGCCCGCCGCGCCGGATACCCGCACGTCCTCTCGTACGACGTCGACTCCCTCGACTTCACCTCGCCCGGCCCCGCGGCCGTCGTCGCCAACGTCACCCGGGAGATCCGCAACGGATCGGTGGTGAGCCTCCACTTCGGCTACCCCGACACGGTCGCCGCGCTGCCCCTCCTCCTCGCCGACCTCGACCGCCGCGGCCTCTCCGCGGTGACCACCACGGAGCTGCTGACCTGATGCCGACCCTCGCCCCGCGCACGCGGCGCGCCCTCGCCGCCACCGCCACCGCCCTGCTCCTCGCCCTCGCCGGCTGCGGCGGCCCCCGCCCCGCCGAGAGCGGCGGCGGCACCAAGAAGGCCGCCGCGCTCCCCGCCGTACCCAAGCCCGCCGTCCCCGCCGGACTGCCCGGCATGCCGCCCCCGCTCGACCCGAACGACGTCTACGCCGCCGACCGGCCGGGCCGGCTCTCCCCGGTGGTCAAGGACTTCCCCTCCCGGGTCTACGTCCCCAACACCAACTCCAACACGGTCTCCGTCATCGACCCCGCCACCTACAAGGTCATCGAGACCATCCCCGTCGGCATCCAGCCGCAGCACGTCGTCCCCTCCTGGGACCTGAAGACCCTCTGGGTCAACAACAACCGGGGCCACACCCTCACCCCGATCGACCCCGCCACCGGCGTCGCCGGCAAGCCCGTCGAGGTCCACGACCCGTACAACCTCTACTTCACCCCGAACGGCAAGTACGCCGTCGTCATGGCCTCGCTCGACCGCGAACTCGTCTTCCGCGACCCGCACACCATGGAACGGAAGAAGACCGTCCCCGTCTCCTGCTACGGCGTCAACCACGCCGACTTCTCCGCCGACGGGCGCTACTTCGTCGTCTCCTGCGAGTTCTCCGGCGAACTCCTCAAGGTCGACACCGAGAAGATGGAGGTCATCGGCCAGCAGAAGCTGCCCATGGCGGGCGCCATGCCGCAGGACGTCAAGATCTCCCCCGACGGGAAGACCTTCTACGTCGCCGACATGATGGCCCACGGCATGTGGGTCCTCGACGGCGAGAAGTTCACCACCCCGAAGCTGCTGCCCACCGGCAAGGGCTGCCACGGGCTCTACGTCTCCCGCGACTCCCGGGAGATGTACGTCCCCAACCGCGGCGAGGGATCGATCTCCGTCTTCGACTTCCAGCAGAACAGGCTCACCAAGAAGTGGTGGCTCCCGGACGGCGGGTCCCCCGACATGGGCGGCGTCTCCGCCGACGGCAAGGTGCTGTGGCTCTCCGGCCGCTACGACTCCGAGGTCTACGCGATCGACACCACCACCGGCAGGCAGCTGGCCCGCATCCCCGTCGGCGGCGGCCCCCACGGCCTGGCCGTCTACCCGCAGCCGGGCCGCTACTCGCTCGGCCACACGGGTGTGTTCCGTTAGTTTCGTGGCTCGGTTCGCCTCCGGGGCGCTCGCGCGGGACTCACAGCGCCGTACGTGCTCGCCTCCCTCGTTCCTCGGGAGGCCGCGCGCTCGTCACTGTTCCCCCGGCGCGCCCCTTCGGCTCACTCGCCCACGCGGTCCCGAGGTGCCTACCGCGCCACCAGCAGGGCCTCCGCGCCGACCGGGCGGTAGCCCGCCGCCTGGAAGACGCGGACGCTGCGGGCGTTGCCGGGGGACTGCTGGGCCCACACCACCGGGTCCGGGGTCAGCATCCGGGCCGCCGTGGCCAGCGCACGGCCCAGGCCCCGGTGGCGCGCCCCCTCCTCCACCTCGATGGCGGCCTCCATGCGCCCGGCGACGCCCCGGCCCAGGATCAGCACCCCGCCGTCCGCGGCCCACACCCGCACCTCGTCCCGGTACTTCAGCGCCCGCGCCACCCGCGGGTGCTCCGGGTCGTCGATCTCGCGCAGCCCGATCCCCGGGTCGCCCGGGAGGGCGTCCGCGACGGTCAGCAGGTCGATCGTGTTCACGTACCGGCCCGTGCGGGCCGCCAGCGCGGCCAGGAACGGCGGGGTCATGCTCGCCACCAGCGGATCCGTCGACGCCACCGCCAGCTCCGCCCGTATCCACTCCGGGTCCTCGTTCAGGAACACCACCGAGTGCGCCGTGAACGACAGCACGCCCGCGTCCCGGGCGTTCGGCTGCGGCAGGATCGTCGTCGACCCGTCCGGTGCGGGGAACACCCCGCGCGCCGCCGCCAGGATGTCCGCCACTGCAGTGACCTCGCTGCTCATACCCCCATCATCCGGTACCGCCGCGCCCGCTAATCTTGCCCCGACATCGAAGCACCATGAAGGGGCGGAAGCAGTGGCGGACATCGAGTCGGCACGTACGGCATTCGACAAGTTCGACGTGGACGGGGACGGCTTCATCACGGCCGCCGAGTACAAGAGCGTCATGGCCCAGCTGGGCGACTTCAACGTGACCGAGACGGTCGCCGAGGCGCTCATCAAGCAGCGCGACGCCAACGGCGACGGCGTCCTGTCCTGGGACGAGTTCTGGGCCCACCTCGGCAAGGCCTGAGCCACGACCCGGGCGGGCGGCCACGGACCACCGGGCGTACGACCATGCGTACGCCGTTGAGTTGCCGCCCGCCCGGACCCCGGTGACGATCATGAGGTGACGTTCCCAGGCCCCTCCGGCACCCCGAGCCGTCGTCTGACGGCAGCCGTCATCGCCGCAGCCGCCGTCCTCACGGTCGTCCTCCTCGGCGCCTCGCTCGCCCAGACGGGGACCGGCGAGCTGGAGGTCCCCGCCGCCGGAACCATCACCCTGCTGCGGCTCCTCGTCGTCACCGCCCTCGCCGTCCACATCGGCGAGATCGCGGGCGTCCGGATCGCCGGCGAAGGGCCGCTGCCCCGCCGCTGGTCCGTCCCCGCGGCCGTCGTCGGCTGCGCCGCCTCCGCGGGCCTCCTGGTCCTCCTCGCCGTCATCAGCGGACTGGAGCTGACCACCGTGTACGGGCTCCGCGAGGGCCGGCTGCTGCTCGTCACCGCCAACGCCCTCGCCGTGGCCGCCCTGTGCGCCGCCGGCCGCCGGCCGGCCCTCGCGCTCGGGCCACTGGCCGTCGCGATCGGAGCGGAGGCCCTGCGCGCCCACCCCGAGTCGTACAGCCCGGCGATCGGGGTCGGCCTCACCGTCGTCCACCTGACGGCCGCGTCCCTCTGGTTCGGCACCCTGCTCCACGTCCTGCGCACCATGTGGCTGCGCGGCGGCGGCCGGGACGTCCTCATGCGCTACGCCAGGATGGCGGCCTGGGTCTTCGCGGCCCTCGCGGTCACCGGCACCTGTTCCACCCTGCGCCGCCTCCCGCTGGACGGGATCCTCAGCACCGCCTACGGAAGGGTGCTGCTGGTGAAGCTCGCCCTCTTCGGCCTGGCCGCCCTGCTCGCCCTGGCCGCCCGCCGCCGCATGCTGAGCGGCGGCGACGCCCGGCCCCCCGCCCGGATCGAGCTGGGGGTCCTCGCGGCCGTCATGGTCGTCTCCGCGCTGCTCACCGTCGTACCGGACCCGCACTGGCTGCTGCCCTGACGGGCGCGGCCGACGCGGCGGCAGCGGCCGGGGGCCGGCCGGGGGCCGAGGGGGCAGCCGCGGCCCGGGGCGGGGCGCCGCGGGGGCGGTGCGGGGGCGCCCCGGCTACGCGGCGTCGCCGGCGAGCAGGGCCCAGATCTCCAGGTCCTGACGCACGCCGTTGAAGGCGAACACCTCACGCAGCGTGCCTTCGTGGCGCATTCCCAGGCGCTTGGCGACCGCGATGCTGCGGGTATTCGACGGGGTCACCCGCCATTCGATCCGATGCATTCCGCGGACCTTGAGCGCCCAGTCCGCGAGATGGCGCGCGGCCAGTGTGACAAGGCCCTTTCCCTGGGCGTCGGGGGACAGCCACACACCCATTTCACAGACGCCGGCCGGCACGTCGAAGATGCGGAACAGCGCCCCGCCCTCCATTGTGCCGTCGACCCAGATGCCGAAAATCCGGCCGCCGTCCTGACTCTGCGTGTCCGCGTACCGCTGGAGGAATTGCCGCGCCGATTCCGTGTCCTTCACGAAGTGCGCCCAGGGAAGCCACGGCGCGAGATGCGGCCGCACCCGGTCGACGTACTGGGCGAATTCTTCCGCCTGCCAGGGTTCCAGCGGGCGCAGCTGGGCGGAGTCTGTCAGGTTGTGGCCGAAGAGCGTCACGGCAAGCCTCCTTCGTGGCCGGATCCAGTTGCTGCGTGCGGCCGTTGGGCGGCCCCGCATCCCTGGTGGACGCCTTCGACTCTAGAGGAGGGCCCCGGAGCGGCCGAGGACGGCCGTCCGGGATGTCCGTTTCACCGGTCCGCATGAACGTGCGCCGCACAGGCGTGCGGTGAGAAGCCGTTGATACCGCTTCCCCGTTCGCCACACGATGTGGGACGTCGGAAAGCAGCGCGGCCGGAAAAGCACGGCCGGCCGTCGAACGAAAGCGAGAGAGATGCGTAACAACCGGTTCGTCGCGTCCACGGGAATCGGGCTGTCGGCCCTTTTGCTCGCGACCACCGCGGCCGTCTCGGGTGAAGCCCTGCCGACCGGGCGAATCGTGGCCGACGACCACGGCTGGGGCGTCGTCAACCCCGGTTCCGCGGCCCCGGCGGGCGGCACCGTCGTCCTCGCGGACGGCACCGACGACCACGGCTGGGGATGAACCGGCCTCCTTTTTAACGCACGGTTCACATCGAATTCAGAGGAGGGGTAGGAAAATGGCGGCAGTCAGCGTGCACGACGTCGTGGCGCAGTGGGTCGAGACACAGCCCGACGCCTGTGCCGTACGCGATCCGGCAGGGGGCCGGGCGCTCTCGTACCGCGAGCTGTGGCAGCGTGCCGGCTGGCTCGCCGCCGAGCTCGCCCACCGGGGAGTGGGCCGCGGCGACCTCGTGCCGGTCGCCCAGGACCGGTCGGTCGACCTGATCGTCACCTTCCTCGGCATCCTGCGCTGCGGCGCCGCCTACCTCCCCCTGGACGGTCTCGCCCCCACCGGCCGGCTCGCCGACGTCGTCGCCGAGTCGGGCTCCCGGGTGATCGTCCGCTCGCCGGGGGCCGGTGCGGCGGCCCCCGGCCGCTGGAGCGACCTGGCGGCCCGGCTGCCCGAGGAGGTCGAGCCGCTCGCTCTGCCCGAGAGCGATCCCGGCCTTCCGGTGCCCGCCGTGCCGGGCGACCGCGACGACCCGGCGTACGTGAACTTCACCTCCGGCTCCACCGGCCGGCCCAAGGGCGTCGTCGTGCCCCACCGCGCCGTGCTGCGCCTCGCGCTCGGCGCCCGGTTCTGCACGCTCGGCGCGGGCGACCAGGTGGCGAGCTCCGCCAACCCGGCCTTCGACGCCACCACCTTCGAGGTCTGGAACACGCTCTGCGCCGGCGCGACCGTCGTGGTCTTCCCGTCCGTCACCGACCTGGCCATGGACGAGTGGACCGCGCTGATCCGCAGCGAGCGCATCGACGCCATGTTCCTCACCACCTCCCTCTTCCACACCGTGGCGCGGGAGAGCGCGGGTGCCTTCGGCAGCGTGGGGACCGTGGTGGTCGGCGGCGAGCAGCTGGAGCTCGGCGCGGTGCGCCGGGTGCTGGCCGCCGGGCCGCCCGCCCGGCTGGTCAACGGCTACGGGCCGACCGAGACGACCACCTTCGCCGCCTACTTCGACTGCACGGAGGAGAGCCTGGCGGGCCTGGACCGGGTGCCGGTCGGCTTCCCCCTCCAGGCAACCACCCTGCACCTGCTGGACGCGGAACTGAACGAGGTGCCCGCGGGGGAGACCGGCGAGCTGTGCGTCGGCGGCCCGGGCGTCGCGCTCGGCTACCTGGCGCGCCCCGAACTGACGAAGGAACGTTTCGTCACCCTGCCCGCGACGGGTGAGCGGATCTACCGCACCGGCGACACCGGCCGCCTGCTCCCCAGCGGCGCCGTCGAGCTCTTCGGGCGCACCGACCGGCAGGTCAAGCTGCGCGGCTTCCGCATCGAACTGGAGGAGATCGAGCGCACCGCGCTGAACAGCGGACTCGCCGACGCCGCCTTCGTCGAGAAGGTCGGCGAGGGCCCCACCGCCTCGCTCGTCGGCTTCGTGCTGCCGGCCCGCGACGGCGAACCGGGACCGAGCCGCGAGGAGCTGCCCGCCGCCCTCAACCGGACCCTCGGCCAGACCCTGCCGAGCTACATGCTCCCGGCCCGCTGGCTGGTGCTCGACCGGGTCCCCTTCGGCTCGACCGGCAAGGCCGACCGCGCCCGGCTCCTGAAGCTGCTCGACGCCCCGCCGGCCGAGCGGACACAGCCGGTGACGCGGCCGGTGACGGCGCCGTCCGGCGACCGGCCGGCCGACGCCCCGGTGCTCGCCGCCCTCCAGACCGTCTGGCAGGACGTGCTCTCCGCCGACGCGATCGGCCCCGACGCCAACTTCATCGACCTCGGCGGCAACTCCATCCTCGCCATGCAGGTCGCCACCCGCGTGCGGCAGCACCTCGGCGTCCGCATCGACGCCGGAGCCGTACTGCTCACCGACAGCCTGGAGGAACTGGCCGCCCACGTGGCCGCGCAGCCGACGGCGGCCGCCTCATGACCACCGCCCCCCGCCCCGCCTCCCCGGACCGGGCGCCGCTCTCCTTCGCGCAGGAGCGGCTGTGGTTCACCGACGCCGCCGCCCCCGGCAACCCCACCTACAACGTGCCGCTGTACTTCCGCGCCGGCGGCCCCCTGCACCCCAAGGCCCTCTCGCTCGCCCTGGAGGCGGTCACCGCCCGGCACGAGCCGCTGCGCACGGTCTACCGGCCGGCCGACGACGGCCGCCCCGTCCAGATCGTCCTGGCCGCGGAGCCCGTCCCCGTCGAGGTCGTCGACCTCACCGGCGCGCCCGACGCCGCCGCCCGTGCCGAACGCGAGGCACGGGAGCGGGGCCGCGCGCCCTTCGACCTCGAACACGGTCCGCTGCTGCGCTGCACGCTGTGGCAAGGGCTGCCCGGCGGCGACGCCGTCCTGCTGACCATCCACCACATCGCCGTCGACGGCTGGTCCCTGGCACCGCTCTTCGACGACCTCTCCCGCGCCTACGAGGCCGCGGTGGACGGCGACCCGGCCGCACTGCCCCCGCTGCCCACCCGCTACGCGGACTTCGCGGCCCTCGAACGCGGCGCCGAGCACGACCCCGCCGCCCTCGCCGCCCTGGACGAGCGCGTCACCGAACTGCTGGGCGTGGCACCCGGACTGCACCTCGCCGGCCGCGCCGACCGGCCGGCCGCCCCCGACGGCACCCGGCCCGGCGCCCAGGTCGCCGTCACCGTCCCGCCGCCGGTCCGCACCGGCATCGCCGCGCTCGCCCGCTCGCTGCGGGCGACGCCGTACGTCGTGCTCACCGCCGCCGTCCAGGCCCTGCTGCACCGCTGGTCGGGCCGGAGCGACTTCCTGCTCGGCACGATGACGGCCAACCGGGTCCACGCCGGCCTGGAGGAAGCCATCGGCTTCTTCGTCAACACCGTGCCGCTGCGCTGCCGGGTCGACACCGCCGGCACCTTCGGCGAGCTGTGCACGGCGGTCCGCGCGGAGGCATTCCGCTCGCTGTCCCACCAGGCGGTCCCCTTCGACCGGCTCACCGCCGCCGTCGGCGCCGCCCGCGGCACCGGCCGCACGCCGCTGGTCGAGGTCGGCTTCGTGTACCAGAACACGCCCGTGCCCCGGGCCGGCCGCACCGGCTGGACGGCACCCGTCGTGCTCGGCACCGACACCGCCAAGTTCGACCTGCTCCTCGTCCTGGAGGACGGCCCCGACGGGCTGTCGGTCACCGTCGAGTACGACACCGAGCTGTACGCCCCCGCCACGGCCCGCAACCTCGCCGACGGCCTCGCGGCCCTGCTCGCCGAGGCGGTCGCCGACCCGGCCCGCCCGCTGGACGCGCTGCCGGCCCTGCCCGGCGAGCCGGCCGCGGACGAACTGCCGCCGCAGCCGGCGCTGCCCGCCGCGGTGCCCCCGCCGGCGCCCGGCGCCGCCCCGCCCCCCACCGGCGCGCCCCGGCTGACGGGCACCGAGGCGGAGGCGGCCCGGCTGTTCGCCGACGCCCTCGGCGGGCGCGGCGGCCTCGGACCGGCCCCCACGGCGGCCGAGCTGACCGCCGGCAGCGACTTCTTCGCCCTCGGCGGCCACTCGCTGCTCGCCGTCACCATGCTGGCCGAGGCCAAGCGCCGGCACGGCCTGGCCGTGTCCCCCCGGGCCTTCCTGCCCGACCCGACGGTCGGGGGACTCGCCCGGCTCCTCGACGAGGCGAAGGCCACCGAGGCCGCCCCCGCCGCCGACGGACGGGCCGCCACCGCGCCCGTGCCCGCCGACGACGAGGCGCATCCGGCCTCGCCGGTGCAGCAGCGCTTCTGGTTCCTGGACCGGCTGCCGTCGCTGCGCGCCGCCTACCTGATCCCCACCCTCGTCGAGTACGGCGGACCCGTCGACCGCGAGGTCCTGCGCCGCGCCGTCGACCTCGTCCTCACCCGGCACCCGGCCCTGTCCGCGGTCTTCTTCCTCGACCGGCGCAAGCGCCACGTCTGCTACCGCACCACCGGCACCCCGGCCCCGACGGCCGTCACCGACGCCGCCGACTGGAACTCCGACGCGCTGCGGGAGCGGCTGTCCCGGCTGTGCTGGGAGCCCGTGGACCTCGGCCGGCAGGCACCCGCCCGCGCGGAGATCCTCGCCCTCGGACCGGACCGGACCGTGCTCGCCCTGGTGGTCCACCACATCGTCGCCGACGGCTGGTCCCGCGACCTGCTGCTCGCGGAGATCGGCACGGCCTACCGGGCGCTGGCCGACGGAGCCGTACCCCAGCTGGCGGAGCCGGTCCACCCGGCCCGCCTGGCCCCGGCCGACCCCGGCACCGAGGCACAGGAGGCCGAGCGGGCCGCCGCCCTCCTGGAGCACCTGCGCGGAGCGCCCAACGACATCGCGCTCCCGCACGACTGGCCGCGTACCGAACTCCAGTCCACCAAGGCGGCGCTGCTCACCGCGACCCTGCCCGAGGCCACCGCCGCCCGGCTGCGCACCGTCGCCGCCGACGTCGTCGGCTGCACCCCCTTCATGACCACCGCCGCACTGCTCGCCGTGGCCCTGGCCCGCCGCGGCACCCAGCGGGACTTCCTGTTCGCCTTCCCCTGGGCCGGGCGCGAGGACCCGGCGGCCGCCGAGGCGATCGGGATGTTCGTGAACACCCTGATCCTCCGCGTCGACCTGCGCGAGGACCTGACCTGGCGCGAGCTGCTCGGCCGGGTCCGGGAGAGCTGTGCCGTGTCCTACCGGCACGCGGGCGTGGCGCTCGATGTCCTCGCGGGCGAGCTGCACAGCGACCGGGACCTGAGCCGTCCCGCCCTGACCCCGGTGTTCCTCAGTGCCCAGAGCGGCGCCGCGGGCCCGGAGCCGCTGACCGCCGGCACCACCGCCCGGCTGCTCCCGCTGGACCCGCTGCACATCAAGTACGAGCTCGAACTCGTCGCCTCCGAGGCCGCCGACGAGCGGCTCGAGCTCTCCCTGTCCTACGCCGTCGGCCTGTTCGCCCAGGACACGGCACAGGCCCTGCTGGCCGACGTGGTCACCGCCGCCGAAGACCTCGCGGCCGACCCCGATTCCCACCCCATCACCAGGAGCACTTCGTGAACGACACCGTGGCCACGACCCCGCTCACCGAGACCGAACTCCTCAGCCGGGTCCGGCAGGCCTGGGCCGACGTACTCGACCTCGACAGCGCGGACGAGGTACCCGAAGACGTCAACTTCCTGGAGGCAGGCGGCAGTTCCCTGCTCCTCATCATGCTGTGGGAAGAGCTGGACCCGCTCACCGAGCGCAGCCTGAAGGTCTCCGACCTCTTCCAGCACAGCACCGTCAAGGCCCAGGCCGCCCTGCTCGCCGACGCCTCCGGCGCCGAAGAGGAGCTGACCGAGCTCGGCGCCCGCAACCGCGGCGGCCTCCTCGGCCGCGCGCGCCGCGACCAGCTCGTCTCCGAGTGAGCGGGGGAACCGGAACCATGACGAACAGCACCGACATCGCCGTCATCGGCATCGGCCTGCGCTACCCCGACGCCACCACCGCCGAGGAGTTCTGGCGCAACATCGACCGCGGCGTCGTCTCCATGCGCGAGATGTCCCCCGAGCAGCTCAAGGCCGCCGGCGTCACCGACGAGATGCTCGCCGACCCCTCCTTCGTCCGGGTGGCCACCACCCTGCCGGGCGTCGAGGAGTTCGCCTCCGAGTTCTTCGGCTACCCGCCGCGCGAGGCCGAGACCATCGACCCCCAGCAGCGGATCTTCCTCGAAGCCTGCTGGGAGGCCCTGGAGTCCGCCGGGCACCCCGTCCGCAAGGACACCCACGGCGGCCCCGTCGTCGGCGTGTTCGCCGGCAGCGCCGCCGGCAACTACTCGGCCGCCCTGCTCGCCGCCAAGGCCAGGGAGTCCGGACTGCGCGCGGCCGTCGACGACCTCGAACTCACCGTGGGCGGCCAGGCCGACTTCATGACCTCCCGCGCCGCCTACAAGCTGGGCCTGCGCGGACCCGCCGTGAGCCTCCAGACCGGCTGCTCCTCCTCCCTCTACGGCGTGCACTACGCCACCCTCAGCCTGCTCTCCGGCGAGTGCGACATCGCCCTGGCCGGCGGCGCCACCGTCCTCGAACCCTTCCGCGGCTACCGCCACCAGCCCGGCGGCGTCCTGTCCGAGGACGGCTACTGCCGCTCCTTCGACGCGAGCTCCACCGGTACGACGTACAGCTCCGGCGTCGGCGTCGTCGCCCTGCGCCGCCTCGACGACGCCCTCGCGGACGGCGACAACGTCCTCGCCGTGATCCGCGGCAGCGCCGTCGGCAACGACGGCGGCGACCGCCTCGGCTTCATCGCCCCGAGCCCGCGCGGCGTCGCCGACGTCGTCGCCGCCGCCCTCGGCACCGCAGGCGTCACCGCCGACAAGCTGCGCTACGTCGAGGCCCACGGCACCGCCACCCCGGTCGGCGACAACATCGAGCTCATCGCGCTCAACCGGGCCTTCCGCGCCACCACCGACAAGAGCGCCTACTGCGCCCTCGGCTCGGTCATGTCCAACATCGGGCACACCGGCCCCGCCGCCGGCATCGCCGGCTTCATCAAGGCCGTCCACGTCGCCCGCACCGGAAAGATCCCGCCGCACCCCACCTTCGAGCGGCCGCGCGACCCGGGCATCCTCGACGAGAGCCCCTTCTTCGTCACCACCACCGGCGAGCACTGCACCGACGCCGACCGGCACGTGCTGGTCAACTCCATGGGCGTCGGCGGCACCAACGCCGCCGTCGTGCTCGCCGCCCCGCCCGAGCCGGTGCGCCCCGCCGCACCGCGCCGCGACACCGTACGCCTGGTGCTGTCCGCCCGCACGCGCGCCGAGCTCGACCAGCTCTCCCGCCGCCTCGCCGACGCCCTCGACGAGGGCGGCCTCGACGCCGACGACGTCGCCCACACCCTGCGCGTGGGCCGGGCCGCCTTCGACGAGCGGCGCGTGGTCACCGCCCCCCGCGAGCGCCTGGCCGCCGCCCTGCGCATGCCCCGGCCGCCGGCCGTGCGCACCGAGCGCGCCGCGGGCCGCCGCCCCGTGCTCGTCCTTCCCGCCGCCGACGCCCCCCAGCCGTCCGCCGCGCTGGTCGCGGGGCTGCGCGCCGCGCTGCCCGAGCTCGGCGACGTCCTGACCGGGCCGCAGGAGACCCTGCCCGAGGGCCGCTTCCCGGTCCTCGTCGGACACGGCGAGCCGGCCAAGGGCCGCCACGTCATCGCCCTGCCCGACTCGGCCGCCCCGCTCGACGAGGACGCCCTCGCCGACCTCATCGACGACGCCGTCACCACCGCGTGGCTGCACGGTGCCGAGGTCGACTGGTCCGCGCTCAGCGGCCGCCGCGGCCGCCGGGTCGCCCTGCCGACCTACCCCTTCACCCGCAAGCGCCACTGGGCGCTCGACCGCCTCACCTACGACGGCCCGGTCGCCCCCGCCACGCCCGCCGGATCCGGCACGGGCGGCGTGTCCACCGCCGCCGAGGGCACCGTGGAAGCCGGTCTCGTCCAACTCTGGAAGGACCTGTTCGGCCTCGACACCATCGGCCTCGACGACGAGTTCGGCGCCCTGGGCGGCACCTCGCTGCTCTCCGTCCAGATGGTCCTGGAGATCCAGCAGCGCTTCGGCGTCCTCATCAACATCCACCGGGCCGGCGGCAGCCAGGCCACCGTCCGCCGCCTCACCACCATCGTCGAGGGCCTCAAGAACGGCGCCGGACTCGGCGACGAGGAGGTCGACCCGGCCGCCGACGGTGACGGCGCGCTCGTCGACGCCGACCTCCAGATCGCCCTGGAGCCGCTCGCCAAGCGGTCCGCCCCCGGCAAGGACGTCCTGCTCACCGGGGCCACCGGCTACCTCGGCGCCTTCCTCCTCGACGAGCTGCTGCGCGCCTCCAAGGGCCGCGTGTACTGCGTCGTACGGGCCGCCGACGAGGCCGAGGGCATGGCCCGCCTGAAGGCCACCGCCGCCAAGTTCGGCCTGCCGGAGCCCGACCCGGAGCGGGTCCACGCCGTCCCGGGCGACCTGCGCGACATCGGCACCCTGTGCCGCACCTACCGCGACGGCGAACTCGCCGGCCGCGTCGAGCACGTGCTGCACTGCGCCGCCAAGGTCGTCTTCACCGAGCCGTACCGCATGCTCCGCGAGGACAACATCCTGCCGCTGGTCGGCCTGCTCAACTGGATGCGGCCGCTCGGCATCCGCGACTTCAGCTTCATCTCCACCGTCGCCGCCACCGCCCCCGCCGGCGCCGAGGGACAGCTGATGGAGACCCGCGAGCAGCCGCTCGACCCGCAGCTCGGCGGATACGGCGTCAGCAAGTGGGTCGGCGAGCGCATCCTGGAGCGCGCCGACCAGGACGGCATGCGGGTACGCGTCTTCCGACCCGGCCTGATCATGGCGTCCAGCAAGACCGGCGCCTGCAACGACAAGGACCTCATCTGGTTCCTGCTCGCCAGCGGCCTGGTCGTCGGCGCCCGCCCGGTCGACGACCGCGGCATGCCGGTCTCCCCGGTCGACGTGCTGGCCCGCGCGGTCGCCGAACTCGCCATGTCCTCCAAGTCGGTGGGCCGCGCCTACCACCTGGTCGACGAGATCTCCCCGAGCCTCGAGGACCTCTTCGAGGCGCTGGAGGAGGCCGGCCTGCCCACCCGCACCGTCCCGCTGACCGAATGGCAGCGGCTGATCGCGGAGCGCGCGCAGGCCACCGGCAGCAAGGTGCTGTCCGCCACGGCCCTGTACGAGATGGAGGGCCACGAGCTCGACGAGGCCGGCGTGCAGGCCCGCGGCTGGCAGCCGTGGCTCCGCAAGAGCGGACTGTCCCCGCTGGTCACCGGCGAGCAGCTGCGCAAGGGCCTGGCCTTCCTGGCCCACCGGACCGACGACATCGGCTCGCTGCTCCCGGCCCTGGCGGCCGAGGGCGCGGGCGGCGACCCCGAGGGGGAGAAGTGAGCGACACCGTCAACGACCGCCGCCACCGGCTCGCGGTCATCGGAGCGGGCGTCATGGGCACGGGCATCACCACCCTGGCCCTCGGCCGCGGGATCGACGTGATCCTGGTGGACGTCTCCGAGGACATCCTCGCCAAGGCCCGCACCGCGACCGCCGGCCAGCTGCGGCTCGCCCGCATGATGGGCAAGCTGCCCCGCGAGGGAGCCACCGGCGAGCTGGTCACCACCACCCGCGTCGAGGACATCGCCGACGCCACCGCCGTCGTCGAGGCCGTCACCGAACTGGCCCCGCTCAAGGCGAAGGTGCTCGCCGAGGCCTCCGCCGCGGTCGCCCCCGGCACCCTGCTGATCTCCAACACCTCCGCCGTCCCGATCGACGAGCAGGCCGACTCGGTGGCCCGGCCGGAGGACCTGGTCGGCATCCACTTCATGAACCCGCCCTACCTCATCCACACCGCGGAGCTGATCCGTGGCCCGCGCAGCGGCGAGGCCGCCCTCGCCGAGGCCCGCGCCCTCCTGGAGGCCCTCGGACAGCACGGCGTGGTCGTCGGCGACGGACCCGGCTTCGTCATCAACCGGATCCTGCAGCGCATGATCAACGAGGCCGCGCGGATCGTCGCCGAGGGCGTGGCCGACCCGGCCTCCGTCGACGCCGCCTTCGAGGGCTGCCTCGGCCACACCACAGGACCGCTGGCCACCGCCGACCTGATCGGCCTCGACAACGTGGTCGACTCCCTGCGCGTCCTGCACGAGCGCACCGGGGACGCGGGTTACGAGCCCTGCGCCCTGCTTCTGGAGAAGGTCGCCGCCGGCGACTTCGGCCGCAAGACCGGCCGCGGATTCTTCGCATACGGAGGAAGCACGTCATGAGCACCCCCACCGCCCAGCAGAACACCACCCCGCAGGACACCGTCATCCGCGAGACCCTGACCGCCTTCCTGGAGCAGCGCACCAAGACCGCCGTCGCCGCCGACGTGGACCTGTTCTCCACCGGCCTGGTCACCTCCCTGTTCGCCATGGAGCTCCTGGTGCACGTCGAGCAGTCCTTCGGGGTCCAGGTCGGCGGCTCCGACCTCACGCTGGACAACTTCCGCAGCGTGGACGCCATGACGGCACTCGTCCTGCGCCTGAAGGGCGGCGGCGATGAGTGACCCGTCCGGCGGCCGCTCCGCCCGCGCCGACGCGGAGCAGCTGGCCACGGAGCTGATCGGCGACCGGGCCGACGCCTGGGACCGGGCCGGCGAGCTGCCGCTCGACCTGCTGCGCGAGCTCGGCGGCAAGGGCGTCCTGTGCGCCCAGGTGCCCGCCGAGCACGGCGGCCTCGGCCTCAGCAGCGCCGACAACGGCGAACTGACCGCCCACGTCGGCTCCCTGTGCTCCTCCGTGCGCAGCGTGATGACCTCCCAGGGCATGGCGGCCTGGACCGTCGAGCGCCTCGGCAGCGAGGAGCAGAAGGCGCACTACCTGTCCCTGCTCACCTCCGGCCGGCTCGCCGGGGTCGCGTTCAGCGAGCCCGGCGCGGGCAGCGACCTCGGCGCCATGACCACCACCCTCCGCACCGAGGGCGACACCCTCGTCCTGGACGGCCGCAAGGCATGGATCACGGTGGGCGCCTACGCCGACCTGCTCGTGGTCTTCGGCCGCCACGGCGCCGGCGCCGGCGCCGTGGTCGTCCCGACGGACGCGCCCGGCGTGACGGTGGAACGGGTCGCCGACCCGATGGGCTGCCGGGCCGCCGGCCACGCGAACGTCACCTTCGACGACGTACGGCTGCCCGCCGACAGCCTCCTCGGCGGCGCCGGGCTCCCCGTCGACTGGCTCGTCACCTCCGCGCTCACCTTCGGCCGCGTCTCCGTCGCCTGGGGCTGCGTCGGCATCCTGCGGGCCTGCCTGCGGGCCGCCGCCTCGCACGCCGCCACCCGGCGGCAGTTCGGCTCGCCGCTCGCCGACCACCAGCTGGTCGCCCGGCACCTGGCCGAGCTGCACGTCGCCCAGGAGGCATCGGCCCGCTGCTGCGAGCAGGCCAGCCGCTGCTGGGACGAGAACAGCCCCGAGCTCGTCACGTCCGCGGTCACCGCCAAGCACCTCGCCGCCGGGAACGCCGCCCGCGGCGCGACGGCCGCCGTCCAGGTCCTGGCCTCGGCCGGCGCCCAGGACGGCGGCCCGGTGGCCCGCGCCTACCGGGACGCCAAACTGATGGAGATCATCGAGGGCAGCAACGAGATCAGCCAGCTCCTGCTCGGCAAGCACGCCCTGGCGGTGTGGTCATGAGCACCACCGCCCCCATCGGCATCGGCGCGATCCACACCGTCCTGCCCGAGGTCCGCACGCCCCTCGAAGAGCTCCCCGAGTTCCCCGGACTCTCCCCCGAGGAGGCCGAGTTCGCCCGCGGCAGCGGCATCGCCACCGTCGGCGTGTGCGAGGACCGCACCGCCGGGGACCTCGCCGCGGAGGCCGTCCGCGGCCTGCTCGACCGGCAGGGCGGCACCGCGCCCGGCGCACCCGGCACCCCCGACACCCTCATGCTGGTCAGCCCCCGCGCCCCCGACGTGCTGCTCGGCTCCGATGTCGGACGCGTCCAGGCCGAGGCCAAGCTGGACGGCGCCTTCGCCTTCACCGTGGACGGCCTCGGCTGCACCGGCTCCAGCGCCGCCTGGGCCCTGGGCCGCGACCTGCTCCTCGCCGACCCGTCCCGGCAGGGTGTCCTCATCGCCCACGGCAGCCGGCCCACCGGCCTGGACCGGGTGCGGTACCCGGTCACCGTGATCGGCGACGGCGCCTACGCGATGACGCTGGTCCGCGGCGGCCGGCCGGTGCTGCGGGCGCACCGCATGGAGACCGACGGCACCTTCCACGACCTCTTCCGGGTCGACTACAAGCAGGTGCCGTTCTACGAGTGGCGCGAGGAATGCGCCTCGCCCGACCGCTACCGCTTCGAACTGGCCATGAACAGCCGGATGCGCCTCGGCCGGATGGTCGAGCAGGTCCTCGCCGACGCCGGGGTCGACAAGAGCGCCGTCGCCACGACGCTCATGCAGAACGTCACCTCCAGCGCCTACCAGTTCTACGAGACCCTCCTCGGCCTGCCCATCCACCCCGTGTGCAACGAACACCTCGCCGCGTACGGGCACCTGGGCGCCATGGACGTCGTACTCAACCTCGACCGGCTCCTCGCGACCGGCGAACTCGCCCCGGGCGACCTCGTGCTCGTCCTCAACAACAGCCCGGTCGCGGCCTGGGCCGTGACCCTCTGGGAGGTGTGACCGTGACGGAGACGAAGCCCGAGACCGGGACCGAGCAGGACATCACGGCCGTCAAGTGCCTGGTGTGGGACCTCGACAACACCCTGTGGCAGGGGACCCTGCTGGAGGACGGGGAGGTCGTCCTCTCCGACGAGGTCCGCCGGGTGATCACGACCCTCGACGAGCGCGGCATCCTCCAGGCCGTCGCCAGCAAGAACGACCACGACCACGCCTGGGAGCGCCTGGAGCGGCTCGGCGTCGCCGAGTACTTCGTCCACGCCCGGATCGGCTGGGGCCCGAAGTCCGCCTCCGTGCGCGACATCGCCGAGCAGCTGAAGTTCGCGACGAAGACGATCGCGTTCGTCGACGACCAGCCGGCCGAACGCGCCGAGGTCGCCCACCACCTGCCCGAGGTGCGCTGCTACCCGGCCGAACAGGTCCTCGACCTGCCCTCCCTGCCCGAGTTCAGCCCCGTCACCACCGCCGACTCGCGCCGCCGCCGGGAGATGTACCAGGCGGGATTCCGCCGGGAGGCGGCCCGCGAGGAGTTCACCGGAGCCGACGAGGACTTCCTGCGCACCCTCGGCCTCGTCATGACCATCCGGCGGGCGGCCGAGGACGACCTCGCCCGCGTCGAGGAACTGACCCTGCGCACCAGCCAGATGAACGCCACCGGCGTCCACTACGGCGACGCCGAGCTGCGCGGCCTGGTCGCCGACCCCGGCCACGAGGTCCTCGTCATCTCGCTGAGCGACCGCTTCGGCGACCACGGCGCCGTCGGCATCGTCCTGCTGGAGCGGCTGCCCGGCGTCTGGCACCTCAAGCTGCTCGCCACCTCCTGCCGGGTCGTCTCCTTCGGCGCCGGGGCCGTCATCCTGCGCTGGCTGACCGACCGGGCCGCCGCCGCCGGCGTCCACCTGGCCGCCGACTTCCGGCGCACCGACCGCAACCGCATGATGGAGGTCGCCTACCGTTTCGCCGGCTTCGCCGACGACGCCTGCGCCTGCGCGGCGGCCGTCACCGGACCCGGCCGCGAGGGCATCGAGCTGCTGCACATCGAGCCCTCGCGCCAGGAGCCGCCCACCACCATGCGGCTCGACGCGCCGGACCTGGCCGTCCCCGCCGAGGCGGGCGCCGAGGTGTCGCATGGCTGACACCCTCTACGCCTGGTTCGACGCCTCCGTCGAGCGGTACCCGGACGAGCCCGCCGTGGAGGCCGGCGCCACCCGCCTCGGCTACCGCGAGCTGCGGCGGGCCGCCGAGCACGTCGCCGCCCGGATCCTCGCCGCGCACGGCTCCGCGCCCCGCCGGATCTCCGTCATGGCGACCCGTTCCGTCGCCGTCCTGGCCGCCTACCTGGCCGGCCAGCGGCTCGGCGCCACCGTCACCCCGGTCAACCCGGCCTTCCCCGCCCAGCGCAACCGGACGATCTGCGAGCTCGCCGGCACCGAGGTCCTCGTCGTGGACGCGGCCGACGCCGGCCAGCTCGACGGGGAGCTCGCCGGATGCGCGCCGACCGAACTGCGCCTGGACAGCGAGGAGGTCGCCGCCGCCGGGCGGGCGGCCGCCACCGAGCCGGGCCCGGAGCTGCCCCCGTACACCACCGGCCCGGACGACATCGCGTACGTCCTGTTCACCTCGGGCTCCACGGGCCGCCCCAAGGGCGTGCCGATCCGGCACCGCAACCTCAGCCCGTACCTGGCGCACAACATCGAGCGGTACGGGATCGGCCCCGGCTGCCGCACCTCGCACACCTTCGACCTGACCTTCGACCCCTCGGTCTTCGACCTGTTCGTCACCTGGGGCGGCGGCGCCACCCTGGTGGTGCCCGGCCGGGCGGAGCTCCTCTCGCCGGTCGACTACATCGTCGACAACGGCGTCACCCACTGGTTCTCCGTGCCGTCCGTGGTCTCCGTCAGCGCCCAGCTGGGCAACCTGCCCACCGGGCGGGCAACCGGGCTGCGGATGAGCGTGTTCATCGGCGAACAGCTCTCCTACGACCAGGCCGAGGCCTGGCGCGCGGTCGCCCCGAACGCCGCCATCGAGAACGTCTACGGTCCCACCGAACTCACCGTGGCGTGCACCGAGTTCGCGCTGCCCGCCGACCCCGCCGACTGGCCCCCGACCTCCAACGACACCGTCCCCATCGGGCCCGTCTACGACTTCCTCGACCACCTGGTCCTCGACGAGGACGGCAGGCCCGCCACGGAGGGCGAACTGGTCGTCCGCGGCTCCCAGCGCTTCGACGGCTACCTGGACCCGGCCGACAACCGCGGCCGCTTCCTCCGCCACGACGACGACGGCGTCACCCCCTACGAGGGCGAGGGGCCGCTCACCGCGGAGCACTACTACCGGACCGGCGACCGGGTGCGGTGGGAGGCGGGCAACCTGGTCCACCTCGGCCGCCTCGACAACCAGGTGAAGGTGCGCGGCTACCGGATCGAGCTCGGCGAGATCGAGGCCGCCATGCGCCGCCACCCGGACATCGCGCAGGCCGTCGTCGTCGCCCTGAGGAACGGCGACGACGTCGAACTCGTCGGCTGCCACACCGGCTCCCCCCTGGAGCCCCAGCTGCTCGGCCGCTGGCTGCGCAAGCGCGTCCCGGTCCACATGGTGCCCCGGCGATTCCGGCACCTGGACACCCTGCCGCTCAACCCCAACGGCAAGGTCGACCGGCCCCGCATCACCCGCGAGCTCCAGTCCCACGACCTCGCCGCGGCCGGACCGGCCGGCGGCCACGGAGGCCACCATGGCGCTTCTCGATGACATCGTCCCGCCGCCCGGCATCGTCCGGACCCTGTGTCTGAGCAACTTCGCCAAGACCGCGGGACACGGCGTCCTGATGGCCGTCAGCGTCCTGTTCTTCACCCGCACCGTCGGCATCCCCGCCGAGCAGGTCGGCCTCGCCCTCAGCATCGGCGCCGCCCTCGCCATGGCCGCGAGCATCCCGGCCGGCCGGCTCGCCGACGTCGTGGGTCCCCGCAACACCACGGTCGGCTTCCTCATGCTGCTCGGCGTCTTCGTCGGCGCCTACGCCTTCGTGGAGAGCTTCGCCGGCCTGGTGGTCGTCACCAGCCTCGCCCTGATGGCCGAGTCCTCCACGGACGCCGCCCGCGGCGCCCTCATCGCCGGCCTCATCCCGCAGGAGGACCGGGTCCGCGCCTGGTCCTACATGCGGGCGGTCAGCAACCTCGGCGTCACCCTGGGCGCCGCGGCCGGCGCCGTCGCCCTCTGGTTCGACAACCGGCCCGCCTACGTCGGCCTGCTGATCGCCGGCGGCCTCATGTTCCTCGTCGCCGGCGGCGCCTACCTGACCGTGCCCTCGGTCGACCCGGCGCCCAAGGAGAACACCGGCCCCCGGTGGGTGGTGCTGCGCGACCTGCCGTACGCCGCCGTCGCCCTGCTCAACTCGGTCCTGGTGATGAACGTCGCCATCCTCACCGTGGCCCTGCCCATCTGGATCACCACCCAGACCAGCGCCCCGAAATGGCTGTACTCCGCCATCCTCATCCTGAACACGATCATGGTCGTGCTCTTCCAGGTGCGGGCCGGCAAGGGCAGCGAGGACGTCCGCGGCGGCGCCCGCACCCTGCGCCGGTGCGGTGTCCTCCTCGCCGTGTGCTGCGCGCTCTTCGCACTGGCCGCCGACCGGCCGGTGTGGGTCGCGGTCGCCGCCCTGCTCGCCGGCGCCGTCGTCCACGTCATCGGCGAGATGCTCTACAGCGCCGGCTCCTGGTCGCTGGCCTTCGGTCTCGCCCCCGACCACGCCCAGGGGCAGTACCAGGGCATGTTCGGCATGTCCACCCAGCTCGGCTCGATGGTCACCCCGGCCCTCGCCACCCTGCTCATCGTCCGGCTGGGCTGGCCCGCCTGGATGGTCTTCGCCGCCCTGCTCCTCGGCGCCGGCCTCGCCGCCCCCGCGGTCGCGGCCTGGGCCGAGCGCACCCGCAGGCCCGCCCCCGACACGGGCGCCGAAGCGGCCGTGGCCTGAGCCGTCGCCCGATCGGAGAACCCCATGGACTTCAGCCTCTTCTACTTCGCCAACGACAGCACCGAAGGCTCCGAGAACCGCTACGAACTGCTCCTGGAGGGAGCGAAGTTCGCCGACCGCAACGGCTTCAGCGCGGTGTGGACCCCCGAGCGGCACTTCCACCCCTTCGGCGGCCTCTACCCCAACCCGTCGGTGACCGGCGCCGCCATCGCCGCCGTGACCGAACGCGTCGGCATCCGGGCCGGCAGCGTCGTCGCCCCCCTCCACCACCCGCTGCGCATCGCCGAGGAGTGGTCGGTCGTCGACAACCTGTCCGGCGGCCGGGTGGGGCTCTCCTTCGCCTCCGGCTGGCACGCCACCGACTTCGCGCTGCGCCCGGAGAACTACGAGAACCGCCGGCAGATCCTCCTGGAACAGGTGGAGCAGGTCCGCGCCCTGTGGCGCGGCGAGAAGATCGCCGTCACCGACGGCGTCGGCACCGAGCAGCGGCTCGGCGTCTACCCGCCGCCGGTCCAGCCGGAGCTTCCGGTCTGGGTCACCAGCGCCGGCGGCGTCGAGACCTTCCGCAACGCCGGCCGTTCCGGCTCCGGACTGCTCACCCACCTGCTCGGCCAGGACCTCGACGACCTCGCCCACAAGATCGCCGAATACCGCAAGGCCGTCGCGGAACTCGGCCGCGGCGACGGCTGGACCGGCCACGTCGCCCTGATGGTCCACGCCTTCCTCGGCGAGGACGAGAACACCGTGCGCGAGACCGTACGGGCCCCGCTCAGCGACTATCTGCGCAGCTCCCTCGGGCTGCTGCTCGGCTCGCAGCTCGACGGCCGGCGCATCGACGCCTCCAGGCTGTCGCCCGAGGACGTCGACTTCATCGTGGCCCGCTCCTTCGACCGCTACTTCGACGACGGCGGCCTCCTCGGCACCGTCGGCAAGGCCGCCACGATGGTGGAGCGCTTCCGCGAGATCGGCGTCGACGAGGTGGCCTGCCTGATCGACTTCGGGCTGCCCACCCCCGCCGTGCTCGCGAGCCTGGAGCACCTGAACCGGCTGCGCGAACGCTCGGCCGTCCGCGACTGACATGACCGACCAGCGAAAGGCAACGAGAACAGTGGGCGGAATCGTCGACTTCGAGGTGGTGTTCCCCTCGTCGAAGGTGGAGGTCGCCGAGCTGCACGCCGCGTCCGGCGTGCCGGTGGCCGACATCCTCGCCATCACCCACACCGAGGAGTTCCCCGCCCTCGACGAGGACGAGGCGGCCTGGGAGCTGGCCGTGGCCGCCGGCCGCGCCGTCCTGGACCGCACCGGGATCTCCCCGGACGACATCGGCCACGTCGTCTACGCCGGCTCGGGCGAGTGGGACCAGCCGTTCTGGTCCCCGGCCGCCAAGGTCGCGGACGAACTCGGCATCCGCCACGCCCACTGCTTCGAGGTCACCAACTTCTGCAACGGCGGTATGACGGCCGTCCGCACCGCCCTGGCCGAACTCGCCCTCGGCACCGCCCGCCACGCCCTCGTCCTCATCGGGGACCGGCTCAGCCGGCTCGTCGACCACGAGGACCCCGAGTCCAAGGCCCTGTTCAACTTCGGCGACGCCCCCGCCGCCGTCCTCCTGGGCCGCGAGGACTGCCTCCTCGACGTCCTGGCCTCGTCGATGCGCACCGACCCCTCCTGGGCCGACTACTACTCCGGCGACATCGAGGACGACCGGGTCCTGATGCGCCGCCGCGGCCGCCGCCAGGGCCTGGGCGACGCCTACCTGGAGAACTTCCCGGCCCGCGTCGACGACGTGCTGACCGCCCTCGGCAGGCAGGTGGGGGACGTCGCGTACCTCCTGATCAACCAGGGCGACAAGGGCATGCACGAGAAGCTGCTCGCCGCGCTCGGCATCCCCGCCGAGAAGAGCGTCTTCAACTACCACCGCTACGGACACATGGGCGGCTCGGACCCGCTGATCGCCCTCGGCGACCTCATCGCCGAGGGGCGCCTCGCTCCCGGGGACCTGGTCCTGGTGGCCACCAGCGGCATGGGCTTCACCTGGGGCGTCACCGCACTGGAGTACCGAGGCCGATGACCGCTCCCGCCCGCCCCTACGCCGGCTGGAAGGACCTGCGCCGCTTCCTGGCGCCGGTCTCCGCCCCCGAGCCGGCGCCCGCTCCCGGCGCCGACGACCCCTTCACCCTGCTGCTGGTCCACCACGCCGGCGGCTCCGCGGCCGCGTTCGCCCCGCTCCTGCGGCACCTGCCCGCCGACTGGCGGGTCCTCGCCGTGGACCTCCCCGGCCGGATGATGGCGGGGGGAGAGGACGGCTGCCGCAGCACCGGCGAGGCGGTCGACTGGCTCGCCCCCCTCACCCGACGGGCGGTGCGCGGACCGTACGGCGTCTTCGGCCACAGCATGGGCGCCCTGATCGCGTACGAGCTGTCCCGGGAACTCTCCCGGCGGGGACGGCCGCCCGTCTGGGTCGGCCTGTCCGGCGCTCCCGCGCCCGGCCACCGCCCCGACCGCGCCCAGCGGCACCTGTGGTCGCGGGACCGGCTGACCCGGTTCATGCGGGAGCTCGGCGGCACGCCCGAGGAGGTGCTCGCGCTGCCGGAACTCGTCGAGCCGATGGTCGAGGCGCTCCGCGGGGACCTGGCCGTCGTGGACACCTACGCGGAACACCCCGGACCACCGCTGAGCGTGCCGCTGTCGCTGTTCACCGGCCGCGACGACCCGGTCGCGGGACCCGAGCTCGCCGCCCCCTGGGCCGGCCACACCCGCGCCGCGACCAAGGCGCACGCGTGGCCCGGAGGCCACTTCTATCTGTTCGAACACGCGGCGGAGGTCTGCCAGGCCCTCGCCCGCGACGTCACCGACGCCCGCCGCAACCTTCCGGAGCACATCATGTCCCGCCGTCTGTTCACCTCGGAGTCCGTGACCGAGGGCCATCCCGACAAGATCGCCGACCGGATCAGCGACACGATCCTGGACGCCCTGCTCGCCCAGGACCCGGCCTCGCGGGTGGCGGTGGAGACGCTGATCACCACCGGGCAGGTCCACATCGCCGGCGAGGTGTCGACCAGCGCGTACGCGGACATCGCCACGCTCGTCCGGGACACCGTCCTGGAGATCGGCTACGACTCGTCCCTCAAGGGCTTCGACGGCGCCTCCTGCGGTGTGTCGGTGTCCATCGGCGCCCAGTCGCCGGACATCGCCCAGGGCGTCGACACCGCGTACGAGTCCCGGGTCGAGGGCGCGGGCGACGAGCTCGCCGCACAGGGCGCCGGCGACCAGGGCATCATGTTCGGCTACGCCTGCGACGAGACCCCGGAACTCATGCCGCTCCCCATCCACCTGGCCCACCGGCTCTCCCGCCGGCTGACCGAGGTCCGCAAGAACGGCACCGTGCCGTACCTGCGCCCCGACGGCAAGACGCAGGTCACCATCGCGTACGACGGCGATGTCCCGGTGCGCCTGGACACGGTGGTGGTCTCCTCGCAGCACGCCTCGGACATCGACCTGGACTCGCTGCTCGCGCCCGACATCCGCACCCATGTCGTCGAGCACGTCCTCGCCCGCCTCGCCGAGGACGGCATCAAGCTGGAGACCGAGGGCTACCGCCTGCTCGTGAACCCCACCGGCCGCTTCGAGATCGGCGGTCCGATGGGCGACGCCGGCCTCACCGGCCGCAAGATCATCATCGACACGTACGGCGGCATGGCGCGGCACGGCGGCGGCGCGTTCTCCGGCAAGGACCCGTCGAAGGTGGACCGCTCGGCTGCGTACGCCATGCGCTGGGTCGCCAAGAACGTCGTCGCCGCCGGGCTCGCGAGGCGCTGCGAGGTCCAGGTCGCCTACGCGATCGGCAAGGCCGAGCCGGTCGGCCTCTTCGTCGAGACCTTCGGCACCCACACCGTCGGGACCGAGAAGATCGAGCAGGCCATCGCCGAGGTCTTCGACCTCCGCCCGGCCGCGATCATCCGCGATCTCGACCTCAAGCGCCCCATCTACGCCGCGACCGCCGCCTACGGGCACTTCGGCCGCGAGCTCCCCGACTTCACCTGGGAGCGCACCGACCGCGCCGAAGCCCTCAAGGCCGCGGCGGGTCGCTAGCGGGGCTCCGCTCGCCCTCCGCCTCCGACAGCAGGCCCTTCGTCGCGATCAGATAGCCCAGCTGGGCCCGGCTGACGCTGCCGAGGCGCCGGGAGATCCGGCTGATGTACTCGGCCACGGTCCGCCGGCTGATGCCGAGGCCCCGGGCGATCTTCTCCTCGGTGTGGCCGGCCACGAGGAAGCGGATGATGCTCTGCTCGATCTCGGAGACCACGATCTCGGGTCTTCGGTGGACGGCGGGATCGACCGGCGTGCCGCGTGCCCACGCGTACTCGAAGACGTTGGCCAGGTACCAGACGATGCTGGGATCGCGGACCTCCAGTGCCTCGTCCGGATAATCGGAACTCGTCGGAATGAAGGCGACCGTGCGATCGACGATGATGACCCGGTCGAACATTTCGTCCACGGTGCGGACGGATCCGCCGGCTTCCGCGACGGTCCGGATGTATTCGGCGGTCGGCGGATGATTCCACACCGCGTGCTGATAAAGAGTGCGCTGCTGGACTCCCCTCGCCAGCAGTTCCAGATTCCGTCGGACCACCGTTTCCAGGATCTCCGGAGGACGGCGACCGCCGGCTGGGCGGTCAGCAGCTCCGACTTGGCGGTCCCCACCGCCGCGTCGATCGTCTCGGCGATCTCATGGGCACCCCGCAGCACCGTCGAGGACTGCGGACCGCGCTGCCGGGCCCCCTCGAAGACGGCCTCGGCCGTCTCGAAGGTCTTGGTGAGGGCTTCCAGCCGGCGCCGGCCCTCGGCCAGCGTCTCCTCCAGCGGAGTCAGCACCCGGCCTGCGGCGATCGCCGGAGTGACGGGGGAGAGGAGGCCCGGTTCCCCGACCGCGGGCTCCAGGAGGCCGAGCTCCGTCGCGCAGTGGACGGGCGGGTCGGCCGGTGCCCCGCCCGCGGCGACGGCGCTCTCGTAGCGCCGGAGTCCCGCCCCGCACAGACCTGGCCCACATGGCGTGCTATCACAACCTGTTTGCAACATTTGCCCCCCTGCGTGATCATGCGCTGCGCATACATGTTAGGGCAGGGCGTTGTTGCGGCAACCTTCCGCCGGAAACGATGAGTGGGCCTCTCCGATTCGGTGAACACCGTATTTACAAGGGATGGAAATGACTCATTCGATTCACAGTGAAGAGTTCCGTTCGGCGGTGGCCAGGCTCGCCGTGCCCGGAATGGGCACCGAAGTCGTCGGCCCGCTCCTCGCGAACCTCGTCCAGCTGCTCCGTCCGCGGCGCGTGCTCGAGGTGGGAATGGGATACACCACCCCCTTCCTCGCCGCCGCCCTCGCCGAGGCCGAGGAGACGGTCGCCGCCGAGTCCCTGGCGCTCGCCGCGAAGACCCGCTCCCACCTGGACGCCGGCCGCCCGCTCGACGACGCCTGGCTGCTGTCCGAGCCGCCGCTCGTGACGCCCTCGGTCCACCTGGAGCCCTACCGGCCCCGTCTCGCCGCCGTCGACAACCTCTCGATCGCCGACTCCTCGGCCGGCCGGGTACGGGAGGTGCTCACCGAACTCGGCCTCGACGACCGGGTGACCGTCGTCAACGCCGACCTGAAGGACTCGCTCGACAAGCTGCCCGAGGACTTCACCCCCATCGACTTCGCGTGGGTGGACGCCTGGGAGTGCCTGTGGTTCTTCGACCACTTCTGGGACCTGATCGACCCCGACGGCGGACTCATCGTCATGCACTACCTGATGACCTACCCGGAGGGCGACGCCGTCCGCCGCTACATCGCCAAGTTCCAGCAGCGCCACCCCGGCGAGCTGGAGGTCGTCAGCCTGCTCGAGTCGCAGAAGCTGATGCAGAACAGCGTCACCATCCTGCGCCGCACCTCCGGTGAGCGGAAGCTGCGCTACGCCGGTACCGGCGGCCGCATCGACTACTCGGACCGGCTGCTGAGCGACGCCCAGGAGCACCTGCGGCTCGTCGCCGAGCGGTGAGGAACGCCGTGACCGCCACCCTCGCCTCCGTACCGGTACGGAGCCGGAGCTTCGCCTTCATCCTCGGCAGCCCGCGCAGCGGCGGGAACACCGAGACCCTGGCCCGGTACGCGGCCGAGGGTCTGCCGCCGGACTCCACCAGCGGCTGGCTGAACCTGTGCGACCTGCCGCTCCCGGCGCAGCCGGCCGGACCGGTCCCGAGCGGCGCGGAGAAGGTGCTCCTCGACGCGACGCTGGAGAGCACGGACATCGTCGTCGCCTCCCCGCTGCACTGGTACAGCGTCTCCGCGGCCACGAAGCTCTACCTCGACTACTGGGCCCGCTGGATCGCCCTGCCGGACGTCTCGTTCCGCGAGCGGATGCGGGGCAAGAACCTCTGGGCCGTCACGGCGTACGCCCGGGGCGACGACCGCGACACCGAGCCCCTGACGGGCATGCTCCGGCGGACGGCGGACTACCTGGCCATGGAGTGGCGCGGAGCCCTGCTGGCCCGCGCCCACCGGCCCGGCGACCTCGAAGCCGACCCGGCGATCCTGTCCCGCGCGGCCGGCTTCTTCGACCCGCGCGACTGACCGCCACCCGGTCCTTCGTCGGAGGCGGGCCCGTGTCCCGGCCCGCCTCCGTCTTCGCCGCCGCCTCCGCCGTCGGCCGGGGCAGGCGCGTCACCGCGGCGCGGTCAGCACTCGATGATGTTCACCGCGAGGCCGCCGCGGGCGGTCTCCTTGTACTTCACGCTCATGTTGCCGCTCGCGGAGCGGTGGCGGGGATGCTGTACTCCTTGGGCAGCGCGCCAGCCGGGATGGTGCCGAAGTCGGTCCTGTCCCCTTCGGCGGTGCAGCCGCCCGCGGTGCCGGGCGAAGGACCAACGGCACCGTCCGGCGCCGGATTCGGCGACGCGTCACCGCCACCGCCGCCGGCCTTCGGCAGCAGGGGCTCCATGGCCTTCTGCAGCGCTGTGGCCAGCGGCTCCCACTTGGCGTACGCCTCCAGGAAGCCCGACCGCTGCACCGCCTGGGCGGCCTGCGTGATGGACAGTGACTCCCAGCCCGAGACCTTCTTGAGCCCCTCGTAGAACTTGAACCGATCACCACGGAACTGCCGTTCTCGTCCAGCCCGAGCGTGTCGATCCGGCCCCGGTGCCACGGTCCGGTCGGATACTCCGACGCCAGGAACCGGATACCAAGCATCTGCTCCAGCTCGGCCTCGACCCGCCGCTGCAGCTCCACCTCCAGCGACACCGTCGAACCGGGCAGCTCCACGTCCCGCCCGTCCGCGTCCCCGGAACAACATCAGGTCGGCCACCAGCGCCCCCTCCCGTGGTCTTCGCAAGGAGACCAGTCAACGGGAGGCTGCGGGTATTCCGCCGTCGGATAGCGGGAAGGGCGGCTTGCCCGGTCCCCGGGCCGGTACGCCCGTGCCAGAGGCAGGCGACCGATGACCCGAAGTCCTGGCTCGCGTCAGCTTCGTACTACTCCGGATCTCCCCCGAACCTTCGGGGCCTTCCAGCTCGACCACGGGATCGGCAAACCGCAGGATGCCGGCATCGTCTCGGGGCGGAAACCGATGCCGCGAACGAGGCAATGCATGAGCCCTGGTGCTTGTGCTGCCGCGAGCGATGCCCTTCTCCGGGGTGGCATGGACAACAGGACTCCTGGCGATCTTGTCAGTGTTTATCCGTATGCTTGACCCTCTCCGGAGTAACTTGGGGCTGCTTTCGGTCACAGGGGTGGGTGCTGCGTAATATTCTCGGGGCGCCTGGGGCGTCCAGATCGATCCAGTCATCCGAGGTAGACGCCGGATTCTTGATCTTGCCAGAGGTTGTGTGATCTCCTGGTGCTCGTTCTTCTCGTCCGATGGAGGTTGGCGCAGTGCGCAGGCAGCACTATGGGGTGCCTCTGGAGCGAAGCGACTACCTGGAGCTCAAGCGTCACAGGAACAGCTGCAAGCCCGAGAACTTCGACAGGTGGCTCGGTGGCTTCGGTGCTGGTAAGCGCTTGGCCGTCGACCTCTTCTCCGGAGCTGGGGGGCTGAGCCTCGGACTGGAGCGAGCCGGGTGGACGGTCGCAGCCGCGGTCGACTTCGACGAGAGGGCGCTCCAGACGCACGCCGCGAACTTCCCGGGCATGAGCCTCCATATGGACCTGGGCGATCCTGACGAGCGGGACAGACTCGTCGAGATGCTGGCGCCGGCCAAGATCGATCTGGTGGCCGGCGGCCCGCCGTGCCAGCCGTTCAGCAGGGCTGGCCGGAGTAAGATCCGCAGCCTCGTGGAGCATCACGGCCGCGATCCTCATGATCGCCGCAAGGAACTGTGGAGTGCCTACCTCGACGTCGTGAAGCGCCTTCGACCGCGTGCGGTCCTCATGGAGAACGTGCCGGACATGGGTCTCGGCGATGACTTCTTCGTGGTACGCACCATCGAGGAGCAGCTGGAGGATCTCGGCTACGCGACACAGGTCCGCCTAGTCGACGCGTGGAAGTACGGCGTTCCGCAGCACAGGAAGCGGCTGATCCTGTTGGCGAGGAACGACGTGGAGCGCTTCTCGTGGCGGCAGGAGCTGGAGCACGATCAGCGGACCACGCTGCGTGACGCCATCGGTGACCTTCCGGTGCTGCCTGTCGTACCCACCGAGCGTGTCGGGCAGCGCGAGCTCCCGTACGACGAGCCGTCCGAGCTCTCCAAGTTCGCTCGGGACATGCGTAAGCGGGCGCGGAAGGACCGGGTGTGGGACCACATGACCCGACGGGTCCGGAAGGACGACGCGGAGATCTTCTCCAGCATGGACTCCAAGACCCTGTACTCGCATATCTCCCCGGAGCTACAGCGCTACAAGGCCGACCACTTCACGGACAAGTACAAGAAGCTCGACTGGTCGGACCTCAGCAGGTCGATCACCGCCCACATCGCCAAGGACGGCTACTGGTACATCCACCCCGACCAGGATCAGCCACGCACCCTCACCGTGCGCGAGGCCGCGCGGGTGCAGACCTTCCCGGACAAGTTCCGGTTCGCCGGCACGCGCAGTGACGCCTTCCGTCAGATCGGTAACGCTGTGCCTCCCCTGCTTGGCGAGGCTGCGGCGGAGGCGCTGCTGCCCGTGGGCGACGAGCAGCCGAGCGAAGGCGGGCTCCAGCCGCACTGGCGCACGGTGCGAAGGGACCTGACCGCCTGGGCCGAAGGACGGCGTGAGTCGGAGGACTGGTACCAGCTTCCGGGCGAGCAGGTGTCCGGCTTGCAGGCCGCCGTCGTGGCCATACTGTCCGGGACCCGGATCCAGCCCGCGCAGCTGGCGGAGATGGTCGAGGTCGTGCGTGGGCGGACGTCCCTGAGCAAGGCTGCGCTCGAGGCACTCACTGCGGCAGCACCCTCCGAGGCAGCGAAGGCGCGGGTCGCCCGGCTAGCCGCGGTGATCGGTAAGTCGAGCGTCTGGGGTGACGAGGAGAAGGTTCGCGAGCAGCTGCAGCTGAAGCCGGCTGAGGCGACGGTCTACCGGCTGCTGGTCGGCGAGGATCTCCTGTGGATCGGGCAGGGGGCGCTGCGCGTCGCCGCCCGTCTGCACGGCAGTGATTCGGACCGCACGAACAGGCTCAGCGACGGTCGAGTGGACCTGGTGAAGCTCGTCGGAGCCGGCGAGGACGCGCCTCTGCGCATGGCGGCGCTGCGGCTCATCGGAAGCAGCTTGTGCCGGGCCAAAGAGCCGCTCTGCGAGCTGTGCCCCCTGAGCAAGTACTGCGTCGCCAGGGAGAGCGTCTCGGGCGACCTGTTCACGGACGCGTTGACCGGGACCCACGGACGGGAGACGGTGCCGAACCAGGCTCGCGAGCCTGGTCGCACTGCCGGGCGACGCTGAGCGCAGCGCGCTCGACGTCCGCCCGGATCTCACACTCCCAGACACGGACGACGGTCCAGCCGGCGGCCTCGGCTGCTGTGGTGTTCCGGCGGTCGCGCTCCTTGTTGGTCTCGATCTTCGCTTCCCACAGGGAGGCGTTGGGGCCGCGGAACGTCCTCGGGCCGTGCACAGGACATCCGTGCCAGAAGCACCCGTCGACGAACACCGCCACGTTGTACCTGGGCAGGACGAAGTCCGCCGTGCAACGGGCAGCCACCTTGCGCTGTAGACGGAACCGGAGGCCGAGCCGGTGTACGGCACGCCGGAGGGCCACCTCCGGCTTCGTGTCGCGGGCGCGCCGACCGCGCAGATGGCCGCTCAGCTCGGTGCTGACCCACTCCGCGCCCGTGGTGTCCTCACGTGCTGCCATACCTCAGCCCCAGCCCGTCGTCGGCCTACGAGTGCGAGGGTGCCACACTCGTCCCAGGCTTCGTGGACCTGCAGAAATCCGTGTCGACGACCACGGCCGGGTCGAGCTCCCCATCGGTCTGCTCGCGGAGGCGGGCATCCCACCGGGGGTGGACCTCCTGGCCTTCAGCGACGGAGACGGGCGGATCGTGCTCCGCCGCGCCGAGGACGCCATGAGGGACCTGCTCGAGCGGGGAGCTCTGAGGGCCGGGACGAGCGGACCTACGGATCGGGGACGAACCCGAGGGAAAGCGCCTCGTTGCGCGCGTGCAGTGCCTGTACCGCCTGTGGCTCGGGAACCTCCTGTTCGAGCTCGAGTCGTCGGCCGACGTACTGCGTGAGCTGGCGCTGCGAGGGATCCAGGTTGTGCGTCTCCTTCGCCCATCGCTCGATGGCATACCACTCGTCCGCCGGGATCGACCTCACCTCGTCGTTCGCTCCCCGATCGCCTTCCGCACCACCCGCGAGGGCCTCGTCGTCCAGCGGCTGATCACGGAGCTCGGCCTCCAGGTCGCGAGGCACGGACCAGGCCACACGGGAGACGGCGTCCCAGCAGGCGGGCTTCTTGGCCCACTCGCCCACGTGGTTGCCCTCACGAGGCCTGCTGACAACCCGCATGACCCGGGGGCACAGGTCGTCGATCGCGGCTTCGAGGGCTGGTGAGACCCGCTGCTCACGCCAGATCCTGTCGAGATCGATGCGCTGTTCCGTGGCGAGCGCCAGACGGGCCATGGTGTAGGTGGTGATCATGCTCTTGTAGCTGCCCGCCTCGTGGTTCGCAGCGATGCGGTCGACTGCCTTGAAGAGGACGGCCATGGCTATCACGCGCTGGCAGTACTGGACGTCGACCCGTGGAGGCGCCTCGCTGATGCGGTCCATGAACGCGACGAAGTTCTTCTGAGCGCCGCGGCTGACGCTGAACGGGAGGAGACTCCATGAGTTGACGTACTTCGCGAGGTCCGCCTTGGTGAACTTCTGCTTCGTCGGGTTGAGCTTCTTGAACGTGCGCTGTTTCGCGGGCGTCCGGGCCTTGGCCACCTCGTCGGTGTACTGGCCGCGCGCCCGTTCGTAGAACCAGTGAGTCTCCTCACCACTGCCGTCCGTCGCCGGCGCCCACAGGGAGCGGGTGATCCGCTGTACGGCCACGTGGTACTCGTGGTTCGAGCTGAAGTCGACCAGCGTCACGCGGTTCTGGGTGTTGGAGTACTCGGAGATCATCGGGACGATCTCCGAAAGCCGCTCCGGGGAGACCTCCGTCAGTTTCATCTGCACGGCCACGTGTGACAGGTCCGCCTTGTCGCGGCTGGAGGCGTAGTGCAGAGAAGCCGTCGTCTGACCGCCGTTCACGACCTGGAGCCCGTGCACGCGGGAGATGCCCGTGGGCCTGCCCTCCGGATCGTGGACGAAGTCGACCTGCGAAGCGGTCGCCGTGATGCCGTTGTTGTACGCCAGGAACCTGCCGGGGGAGTTCAGCAGGGTCTCCCGGATACCACGGTTGACCGACCCGCGGGCCTGCAGGAAGGAGCGGACGTTCAGTTCGAGGAGCCTGGTCCCGTACACCCCGTAGAGCTCGGCGAGCTTCTGGCCGGGGATCACGGCCATGGTCACCGAGTGGTCCGGCTCGCTGCTGGGCGCCGAGACACAGGGCAGAGGAGGATCGAACGAGACCACGATGGGCTCGCTGATGCTGCCGGACGTCTCGTGGCGGTGCAGCCGTGCCAGGTCCCACACCTCGTGGGTCACGGGGAGGCCGTCGAACTCGGTGGGCGGGAAGGCGGTACTCGTCCCGACGCGGTTGCTGAGCAGGAAGAGCCGGATCCTCCGTACCTCGGTGAGCGCCTTCTCCACCGCCGCGCACATGTCGTACACGTCGAAGGACTCGTCGATGTGCTGGCGCAGCCCGTCCCGACACCGGCGGACGAACGTCAGCAGGCGCCTGAACGCGGTCTCCGCCTGTCCCTTCGTGAGTTTGGACTCCAGTGGGTCCAGGTCGAAGTCGGTCACGAAGAGGTCGAGGCACTCCCCGGAGTCCCCGATGCCGTACCCGTGCACGAGATGACCGTGGGCCGAGTGGTAGGCGGTGAACGTGTTGGACACGATGCCGGCCCGTTCCAGGTCCTCGAACACGCGCCGGGTGAACGTCTCCGGGGTTGTGGTCCCCTCGGCGTCGGCGGTGGCCTGGACGTCCGTGACGACGTCGTGGGCGTACTGGGACAGGTCGAGCTCAGGCATGGGGTCCCCCGATCAGTGCGGTCACCTCGTCGGCCGTGGCGCGGTGGTGGTCGAGTCCCGAGGTGTTCACGTGGTACGAGCACTCGCCGACGCCCTCGGGAAGATCCGCCTCGACGAGTCGCGGGAAATTCTCCCCCACGTGCCAGAAACGCAGGTCGCGAACGGTGTAACGGGGCTCCTCGTACACGTCGCGCTGGCCGGGGAGATAGCCGGCCTGCACAAGGCGACCGTCGAAGGCGGCTCGGACGGCAGGGCTCGTCAGCTGCTCGCGTACACGGTCCACCAGGCGGTTCAGGCTCTCTCCTGATCCACCCCGCCGTTCGTCGAGCATCGCCAACGCCAACAGGAGCGCAGGCGTCCCGGTGTCGTCCAGCTGCCGCTCGCTGGCGATCCGGATGCTGCGGGGCCGTTTGGCGGTGCTGGCCTTCGCCTCGACGGCGACTCCGGGCAGCTGGAAGTCCTGGTTGGCTCCACTGGGCCCCGTCCACGCGTCGACGGCCTCGGCCGGCCCGACGACGGGCAGGATGTGGTCGCGCAGCACCAGGAGCTCGCCGACGAGCCCACGGCGGGCCTCAGGGCCGAGACCGTCTCTGCCGACGGCACGCAGGAGGTCCTGCCACCGCTCGAACCTCTCCACTGCTGCTGTCAGGGCTGCTGCGGCGCCGGGGGCCTCTCGGACCGTGTCGGCCACGTCCGTGACGAGGGGGTTGAACACCTCTCGCAGCTCGTCGGCGGTGAGGACCACCTGGAGCTCGTACTCGAGACGCGACACGGCGCTCACGTTCATCTCCAGCCCGGCAGCGCGAGGCAGCTGGCGTACGGAGCGCACGATGTGGTCGGCGGAGCGAGCGTCCGCCCTGAGCACGAGCATGCGCTGCTGTGCTGGGTGGGAGACGGAGAGGAAGACGTCCAACGGGGCGTCCGGGTGCAGGCGGATGCGGGAACGACCAGGGGCTCCCTGGGGTGCCTCCAGGTCACGCCACTCGGACTCGGTGACGGTCACTCGTCCTCCTCGTCGTCCAGGGCGTCGAGGCCCTCCTTCTGCCAGATGCTGTTGACCACGTACTCGGTGTCGGACTGGTGCTCGGAGCGCGGGAAGCTCGCCTTGAAGCCCACCAGTGGCGGCCGGGCCTCACCGTGCTCCGTCGTCGGCCGCTCGACCAGGTAGACGAGCAGCAGTGCCTGGTCGGCTCGGCGCTGCCAGCGGACATGGTCCCCCGAAGGCGACTGGGGCACCTTCTCCCGCTTCTTGATGACTGCAGCCTTCTGCGTCGCTTCCAAGGCGGCTTCCACCTGGTCGGGATCGAGGTCGAGGTACTCGTCGGGAGGGCTGAGCAGGCGGCGGATCGTGTACCGACCGTCGCTTTCGACGTCGTTGAGTGCCGACCGCTTCACGGGCCCCAGGCTGTAACCGGCGATGTCCTGCGGGGACTCGGCTGCCTGCTTCCCGACCAGGACCACGGTCCACTGCGGGAGCTCACCTACGGCCATGCACTGTTCGATGTACTTCGCGATGAAGCGGGGGCGCACCCTCTGGGCCATGCGGTCGGTCTCGTAGCGGGTGAGGAAGTCCACGACAGCTTCGGAGGGCACCTGCTTCCACGTCACGTTGGCACCCGCTACCTTCTGGTCGGCGGTGGCCAGGCCGTCGAGCCTGCGTACGAAGTCCCCGAGCACCTTGAGGTTGTGTTCCGGGACCCCGTCGGAGACGTTGAAGATCACCGTCTCCGGTCCCTCACCGGAGTAGCTGAGCAGGACCTTCGTGCCCTGGCGCATCTTGTTGGCAGCCGTCACGGCGAGGCCCAGAGAGGAGGCGCGGACCTTCAGACCGAAGTACCTCGGACTGAGGTTCAACGCCGCCATCTCCTCGACCTCACGACGCAGTTCGTCCGTCGCGGCAGTCACCTCGATGTACTTCGCCTGAAGGTCGGGGGTGGTGTACAGGCGGCAGAGGTCCTCGTGTCCCGGCCGGTATCCGAACCAGCGCCCCATCTGGAGCAGGGTGTCGTACGTGCTGGACGTGCGCAGGTAGTAGCTGACCGTCAGCCCCTCCAGGGTGAGGCCCCGGGAGAGCTTCTGGCCTCCGATCGCGATGACCGAGAGACCGGTCCTGCGGTGCTCGTAGTAGTCGAGTGCGTCGCGGGAGGCGCCGTTGACCGTCTTGACCACGATCTTCCGTAGCGCGGGCATGAGCTGGCTCGCCACGTCCTCCCAGGTGACGCGCTGCGCCTCGTCCGCGGGGAAGTGGTCCGTGGTGGGAACGAAGTCCCGCTCCCAAAGGGCCCGGAGCTCGGCCATGCGCTGCGGTGCCTGTCCGTACCGGTCGCGGAGCGAGTCCACGAGGAGCCGCAGGTAGTCGTCCACCTGGTCGCGGACGATCCCCTGGACCGCTGTGAAGCGGGTGACGTGCACCAGCATGGAGTTGTGCACCTTCGTCTGTCCGCGCACCCGCCGTACAGCGCTGGCGAGGACGAACGAGGCGATCGCCTCCCGGAGGGACCGTGGAAGGTCGTCGGAGGGGACGAAGGAGGACTTGTGCTTGCTCGGGACCCAGCCCTCGGCGTCGTCCACGGGGCGTACGAGCGGAAGCGGGGGCACGTCCTCCTCGTCGTCGTTGTCGACCTGGAGGCCGAACACCCGTTCCGGACCGAGGTAGTTGGTTGGCGAGGGCAGAGTGCGGATGAAGCTGTCGGGAAAGAGGTCGGCGCCGAGTTCGGCGTGGTCGACGTCGGGATCGATGTAGATGTTGGCGAACGGGGTGGCGGTGTACCCGACGTACGCCGACTTCTCGAAGCTCTTCATGAGCTCACGGATCGCACCGTTGGTCCTGGTCGGATCCGCGTCGGGATCGCGCTCGGTGTTGATGGAGGCGTTGTCCGCCTCGTCGTCGATGACGAACAGCGGGATGTCGCGTACGACCTTGTTCCCGCTCTCGTCCTCCGTGCCCTGGACCTCGGTCACCCACGTCCGCAGGTACTCGAGGATCTTCCAGTGCTTCTTGACGACGAGGACGACCGGGAAACGACCGAGCGGGAAGTTGACGGCGTTGGCCGCCTGCCGGCCGAAGTCACCCTTCTCCGAGCTGTTGGTGGGGGACGCGATGTCGAGCTTCTTGGCGCCCGGCATCCTGCCGGCACCCATGAGGCGGGACTTCCCGTTCTGGTTGGACCGCTGCTGGTGCTGGGTGTCGAACCCCAGGAGCCCCTCGTCGACACGCAGCTGGGTCTGGCTCCGGAGGTCGTTGTGGATGCCGGCGAGGATCACCACGAACTGGTACCCCGCGTCCACGGCCTTCGCGGCGAGCCCGATGTACTGACCGGTCTTGCCCGACTGGACCTGCCCGATCACCAGGCCCGTCCGGCGCCACGAGCCGACACGGCGCGGGTCCTCGAGCTGGCTCAGGACCTCGTCCGTGCTCTGGTCCAGCCGGCGCACGACGACCGGAGGGAGGTTCCGGACGTCCTCCAGGTAACGGCGGTAACGTTCCCAGAAGTCCCAGGCCCGGTCGTTCTTGGCTTCGGGCAGCCAGGGCTCGTGCCCGCTGTCGCTCTCCAGCCCGGAGGAGCCCTCCTGGAAGACCGCCGTCAGGACCTCGATCTCCTTGGCCAGCTGGTCACGGTCGAGAACCTCGCCCTGGCCGGCCAGCATCCCGAAGATGACGGTGACCGCGTTCTGCACCTCGTCCGGCGTCGGCTGACGGTCCTGCGACAGGAGCGCGAGAACCAGGCGACGGGCCTTGGCAAGGGACTCGAGAGAGTCCTCGGGGGTGGAACTCACAGAAGACCTCCGGCTGGGTGGGAACGGCATGGGGCAGGCTAGGGGCGGGCACTGACAACGGGTTCACCCGTTCCAGAAGCCCTGCATCTGGTCGAAGGGGGGCATCGTCCGGAGGCGTTCGCGGGCGGCCGCAGGCGAGCGGCCATCGGAGACCAGTGCCTCGTAGATGCGCTGTGCGACCTCCGTGGCCTCGGCGCCGGCGGGCCCGGGGCCTCCGAAGGGTTCGGGGTCGTCGCTGGTGTCCGTCTCGTGCATCACGCGGAGGGCGGTGACCGGCACCGTCTCCTCAAGCAGGCGGATCAGGGCACGCACGTCATCCGAGCCGGTACCGCCAGAGCGCAGAGCCGCCTTCACCAGAGGGTGGCCCCGGTTGATCCGGCAGGTGACCTGGTCGTCGACACGACGGACGTTCCATGCGTACACGAGCGGATCCCCGTGCGTGCGCGCAGCGATCTGCCCGCGGTGCCGAAGCACGTCGGCGGCCCTTCTCCTGGCCTGTAGAGCGATGCGCCGGAGATGAGAACGCAGCGCGACGGGCGGGACGACACTGGACTTCCGGACGTCGACCCCCCATTCGACATCCGTCTCGGCGGGGATGTCCACGGCGATCCGTGCCAGGTTGTACTTCTCCTCGCGGCGCAACCCGCGCTGTCCGAGCCAGTCACCAGCCAGGATCAGACGGTCCCGGCGGTACACGTAGAACCCCTGCTGGTCGAGCCATCCACGCGGGCCGCCGGCCTTCTCGTACTCGTCCGGGGTGAGCCTCTGGGCACTGGGGAGGACGAACGCCTCCACTCGCACAGAGCCCGCCCCCAACCGCAGACGCTCGACCGGAAGCGGTTGTACGGACGGGTGACGGGACAGGAACGGATCCCAGGGCTCGACGGGGCTGCCCGACACACGCAGGTTGCGACGTCGGCTTCCGGTGAGGAACCTGCCGAAGACCATGCCCAGGTGGGACTCCGTGCGGGCGGCCTCCGCGTAGAACTGCTTCTGGGTCCGCTCGTCCTCCACCGTCACCGCGTCGACGTGGTAGCCGTTGAGGCGCCGCCACAGCACGACGGTGCCGTGGTCCCCCTCACCTCGGAGCCTGCCGAGCAACTTGGTGGTCGTCTCGTCCGCGCCGCGAAGCAGCCGCCACTCGCCCGACCTCTCGACGACGTCGAGGTCCCACGTACGTACGTGCCATTCGCCGGCGGTGGCGGTGGCGACGGTAAGCTGCCTGGCCTGTGAGAACGAGGCCGACTTGAGGCCGACGCCGAAGCGCCCCAGGTCCGTGGCGCTTCGGGGTGTCGCAGGGCCTCGCGCGGCCACGGTCATGGCGGTCACGAGCTCACCCGCGGTCATCCCGGCACCGTCGTCAGCGACCGCGATCCAGGAGTCCTGCCCGGCCCAGGTGAACTCGACGTCGATCGTGGACGCCCCCGCGGAGATGCTGTTGTCCACGAGATCCGCGATGGCGGCAGGCAGGGAGTACCCGAGCGAACTGAGCGAGGCGACCATGCCCGCCGGTTCCGGAGCTGCTATGTCGTACTTCACGCCGAATGTCCAGCCTGCTTCCGGTTTCTGATACTGGTTGCGAGTATCCACCTATGCCGATCCGGCCCTGGGTGGGTAGCAGAGTGGGATGCCCTGCTGATGTGAGGCGACGGTGTCAAGCAGGTCCAGTTCGGGTTGCACACGGGCTCGCTTGTGTGCGATCGGCGGTCAACGGGTCGTGCGATGTCTGGCAGGGCAGGTCGTGGGGAGGGCCGATAGTGGGCCCTGCCCACGACCAGGCGGTCACAGGGTGGGGTCCCAGTAACCGACCCTCGAGCCATCCGGGGAACCGAACAGGTGCCAGCGGGAGAGATTCCGGTTCCAGGACTGACAGGCCGTCTCGGGGAGCTGGAGGCAACCGTGGTCCGCACCCTCGTTTGTGATCATGCAGTTGGGGTCATACAGACAGGAGTCGTTGTCGACGGCCCGGCTCACGACCGCGTCGAGGTTCTGCTCGAGTACGGTCCGCATGGCACCGAGGCTGAACTCGCTTCCGCCGTTGGGATAGATGGCGAAGGCCAGGTCGTACGGGAACAGGTACTCGGACAAGCTGGTCTCGCTGTACCCACTGTCGACTGCCAGCGCCCGCAGGAGCTGATGCGACAGGGAGTGGAGCAGACCGAACAGCTCGTGGACGGGCAGGTCGGGATGCCCCGGTGCCGGGCGGGTCTCGTGGGAGAGGGCCTTGCCGTCGCTCGGACCGAGCTGGTGCACCAGCCACTGGGCGACGCCGCCGGCGTCGTCGAGGGCGCGTCGACTCACGAGCTCGTTGCGGACCAACCACCGGCTCACCCGTTCCCTGTCCACCGGGAAGAGCAGGGCCTCCGCCTGCGTGGGGTGCGCGAAGAGCAGGGTCTTCTCGGGCGTGCCCCGTGAGGCGCGACCCCGGTAGGGCACGAGATCCGCCTCCTCAGGGCTGAAACCCGTCCGGCTGTAGCCGATCGCGAGGTAGGTGATCGGGAGATCGCTCACCAGGCAGGTGTCTCGGCCGAGGCCGGCAGCCGCAAGGACCTCAGGGTAACGCTCGTAGAGAGCGCTGCGCTCGGGGTTGCGCGCCTCCCGCTGGAGGCGGGGCACGCCCAAGCGCTCCAGATTGAGGACCCGACGGTAGGTGTGCAGCTCGGCTGCGAGCCCGCGGGCGTCGTCGCTCTCGGTGTCTAGTCCGAGAGCCTTGCCCACCCGCTCCCTCAGATGGTCCACTTCGACGGGCATGAAGCGCGCCCGCAGCGCGCGCGCCTGGTCGTGCAGACCGGCCTCCTCCATCACACGGATGCTCTCGACGACCTCGTCGGGGACGTCCACCGTGTGCCCGTCCGTGAGTCGCCGGAACTCCTCCTCGGTGATCTCACCGAGCCACCAGCCGAGTACGGCGGCCGTATAGAGGGGGTTGCTCTGACGGGCGGCCTCTTCGGTCGTCGTCACGTTCACGAGCGTCAGGCCCTGGCCGACATGCGCTGTCCCCGCCGTGTGGAGCAGGGGATGCATGAACTTGTCCGCGTAGCTGCATGAGGAGTTGTTGCAGCTCCACTGCACACCCAGCGGGAAGCCGCATGTCATGCACTCCCACCGGAAGTCGCGGAACCGACTCGCACGGTCGTCCAGCCTGAACCGGGTGTGACCTCTGGGGCACTTGCTCGGCGGGTACATCGGTGACATCTCGCCACACCTGTGTGCGAACACGAACTGGAGCTGCCGGTTACCGACGGCGTTGCCGCACGCGGGACAGGCCGGCGGCCAGTCGTCCGTTCCCGGCCGGGGGTCACCGGCCGACCAGACGTGTCCGCACCTTCCGCTGGCGCAGCGCACCACCCGGGGCCAGATCCGGCAGAAGACCTTGCCGGGGACCACGACCTCGTAGTGGCGATCAGCGAGCCGGTCCTCGTCTCCGGGGAACTCGGGTGCCCGGTCGGAGCCGGCGGCGAACGCACGGCCGGCGGCCCGCCACCTGCGTACGAACCGCATGGCCTCCTGGACCAGGTGATCGCGGTCGAGCGAGGGGCCGTCGAACTCCTCGTCCCGCCCGAACTGCACCACCTGGGCGGTGTAGCCGCCGCGGTGGTCGAAGGTCTGACCGGGGCGGTACCGGTAGAGGACCTGCCCTCGATCGCGGGCCATGTCGTCGTTCCGCGGGTTGAACGCCATCACGACCTCCTGCCGTCGGACACGATGTGGAACGGGATGCCCTCGGACACGTCCCGGAGACTCGTCATGGGCCGGTACTCGAGGCCCAGGTAGTCGCCTGTGGCGCGGTATCCGCGGTTGTTGCCGCCGGAGAGGCCGGCGGAGGCCCCGGCGGAGCGCAGGCTGGCCAGCGCGTGCTCCACCATGTCCTCGAGATCGCTGTGGAGCTCCTGGCCCTCCGGGCGATCCGACTGGAAGACCGTGTGAAGTGCCTCCAGCAGTTCGGTGAGCTGGACACCTTCGAGCCCTCCGATCGAAGGATCGCGGAGCGCGGCCTGCATCTTCGAGAGGTCGTGCAGGTGGCCCGGCGCGTTACCCGCCCGCCACCAGTCCCGGTTGGCGATCTGGAGGAGGTGGCCCATCAGTATCCCGGGGAGGGTCCTGCGCACGGCGAACCGGCTCCAGCGGTTGATTGCCACCGGTTCGACCATGCGGTCCAGGTACTCGTGGAACTTCCCGTGGTACCGGTAGTGCGACCGGTCCCGCTCCCTCACCGGGTTGAAGAGCATGAACACGAGGCCGTGGTACGCACGGCCGACCCGTGACGACGCCTGGATGTACTCGGCCATGGACCTGGGCATCCCGTTGAACAGCATGAGGTTCAACCGGTCCACGTCGACCCCGTGGCTGACCATGCTCGTCGCGACGACCATGCCCGTGCTGCCGTTGGTGCTGCCCAGGTCGTCCAGGACACCACGCACCTCGTCCAGGCGCGTCTCGCCCTTGAGCTCGGCCACGCGGAGGTCGGGGAACCCCTCCCTGCGCAGGGCCTCGTTGACCTGGGTGTCCAGCGAGCGCCGGATACGGCCGAAGTCCACGAGGGTCGTCGCATACGTGAGGCTCGTTCGGTACAGGTCGACGACTGCGCGGAGTTCCTCCTCCGGCCATGCTTCGAGAGCCGAGGGAAGGTCCCGACGCTGGTCGAGCTTCCACAGGGCCCGGTGCGCGGACGTCAGGATCCTGACCAGCGTCATCTCCGCCGTACCCCGTGTCGGCATGACCCCGACGAAGCGGCGCAGGGGAAGACCGCGGTCGAGACGCCAGTAGAAGCTCTCGTCGAGGTTGGGGCCGGGAAGAGGCACCACCACCGACCGCAGGCCGAAGAGGTGTTCGCTCTGGCGGTCCTCGCCACGGATGGTCGCGGTGGTCGCGACCACCTTCATCCGGACGCCCCGTCCGTCGGGGCGCTGCCGGGCTGTCAGCGTGCGCTGGACCTCTGCCAGGAGCCCCTCGTAGTGCCCTGAGAACGCACCGAGTTCCTCGTTGACCATGTGGAGTTCGTCGATGATCTCCAACGACGGGGAGGGGTCGTAGAGGGGAGTCCCCAAGGGCTCGGGGGGCGACTTCGGATGGCCTGGTGCATGACGCTCGTGGCACTTGCCTCCCCGACCGAATCCGTGGGGCGTGCACCAGCAGTCGACGTCCCCGAAGAGCGCGCCGAACCGGTCCGACAGTCCGATGTTCGCGAGCTTGTCCAGAGTGCCGACCACGACGGTGGGGAGGTAGCGGTAGATCTCCGTGTCCACCACGACGATGGGGAGGACCTTGCCGCACCGTTCGTTGCCACAGACGTGTTCCAACCTGAGGCGCTGGGGGTCGGGCGGCGGGATGTGCACCGACCGCTCACCGCAGTAGGGGCAGTCGTGCACCAGCCGGAACGCATGCCGCTCCGCCTCGCTCGACCGAAGGCGGTCGAGCGTGCGGTCGGTGGTCAGGGAGTTCGGCGTGTTGCCGCCGCCGGCGTAGAACCCGATGAAGAACGGCCACCCGGGGTCACCGCCGATTTCCTTGAGCCTCTCGGCGTTCCGGTCCCGGACGATGTCCGCGGCAGCGACGACGTCGAGTTGCCGCTGCGTCTGCTGCAGGGTGAGCAACCTGAGGGGGAAGCGGCACCAGGCCGAGACCCCGACCTTTTTGCCCCTGGCGCGGTCGTAGAACATGCATACCAGCACCAGTCCGAGGTACGCCTCGGTCTTGCCACCTCCGGTCGGGTACCAGACGACGGTGGCCGCCTCGGTCGGGTCCACGCTCTGGTCGTCGCCCCAGAGCCCGGGGGAGAAGAGGTGCTGCGGGTGCTCCCGCCAGGCCAGGGCGCCGAGCTGGCTGACGATGGCCACGAGCTGGAACAGCCGCCATCCACGACTCGGACGCTTCCGACGCCGGTTGAGCTCCGTCATGGACTCGTTCGCGAGCTGGAACGCCACCAGCAGGCGCCTGTCCCGTCGCAACCACGCGATGCCGTCGCGGAACCGCGAGACCTCGAGCGCGGCAGCCCGTCGGTCGGCCTCCTTCCGATCGGCCAGTCCGGGCCTGTCCTGGAGGTCCGCTGTGCTCCAGGCCGGCGCGTTCAGGTACGCCTCCATCTCGTCGGCGAGGTCGTCGAGCACAGGCAGCGGGTCGGTCGCGAGCGCCGCGTATCCCCATCGTTCGTCGGTCCGGGCCACGGCGCGGTGGGTGTCGTGCTGTGGAACGGGCACACTGCGCACGGCCACGAGTCGTCCGTCGTGCCACCGCGGCTCGACACCGCAGTTGTTCGCGTACGCCCCGAGCTCCCCGGAGTAGCGATAGGCGTCGGCACCGAGGTCCATCGTGATCGGCAGCAGACGGTCGCCCTCGACTTCGAGGCCCGCGCGGAACAGAGCGTTGTCCCTGGCCTCGTCACGGCGGGTACGGCCGGCGTTGCTACCCCGCCCCTGGACGGTCACGACGGGGTCTTTGGCGAGGTTCTGGAGTGTCGCCGTCACACGGAGCCGACCGGCGCCGACCGGCCTCGACGTGACGACGACATGCGCGGCGGGCGACGGCACCACGGGGTCCCCGCCCACTTCCCGGGCCAGCCACTGTTCGAAGGCGTCGTCGTCCTTCATCGCAGCAGGAGGGACCAGCCGCTCTCGGCGGTCGCTCCCGACGCGACGGTCGATCCGCGGGTCGCGAAGAGCCAACTCGACAGCCTCCGCGAAGGCGCGCCGGAACTCGGCCTCCAGGGTCTGTCGCAGACCGGCCTCGTGCCCCAGGACGATCTCCACCGGCCCGACCGTCACACCAAGTCGCTTGAACAACGGAGCCAGTCGGTAAGGTTCCTCGCGTTCGCCGGCCCACTCCAGCTGCTGGACGCGGGTCGGCAGCGCCGAGTAGTAGAACGAGGCTCTGGCCTTGACCGTGACGGAGCTGGCGTTCTCGGCTTCGAACTCGAACCCGAGGCTGTCCGGAGTGGTCCGTCCGTACCGTGGAGCGGCGCCGCCCGGCTCGATGGCGTGGGGACCGAGGCTTTCCATGAAATAGCGGGCACTGGGAGGTTCGCCCAGGCATACGTCGCCTTGGGCTTCTCCGGTCGCGTCGCTGACCACGGCGCTCACGAGGTGCTCGACGAGCGCTGTCTGCTGGGCGACGCTCGGCTCGAACGGGGGAGTGGTCACGGTGTCTCCCCAAGAGGCTGGGCGTGTGCCGCCGGAATGGGGGAGGGGCCGTAAGAGGACCTGACGAGGCAGGTGCCGTCGCTCGGGAACTGGCGACGGGGGAGCCGAATCGGCTCCGATGCGCGTGCCGGGGATGGTGAACATGCCGAACCGGCCCGCAGGACAGGTGTGTCCACGGGAACTCCAAGGTCCGCGAGTCAGAAGCCGCCATGGCACGACGCCAGGGCCGGACATCTTCTGCTTCTCCGAACCCGAGCAGCATGGGCTCTGGTGGAGCGAAGTCACAAGCCGCTAACCCAAATCGGTCAAGTCTGTCTCGAAGGATTCGATCTCTTGCCTGAATTGATCGAACGCGTCGATGAGCTCCGGCTCGGAGCGATCGGTGCCCTGTCCCCTTCGACCGTGAACGAGGCCACCGACCTCTGCCGAAGGGGCTACGAGTGACCCCGCTCTCGCCTGGCCGCTTCGGCTTCCCGGTCCTGGTCGTCGCGTGTCGTCGGCTCGGGCACTCGTCCCGTACCTTGGCCACCTGGTCCTGTGCGCCATGCGGAGTAGAGGCCCGCCAGCGCGATGGTCACCGCTGCGAGCGACTCGGGCGCGACGCCGAGCGCCACCAGCGCCACACCCGTCCCCAGTACGGTCACGAGGGCCGCCAGGTCGTACAAGGAGCGACGGGTGGAAGGGGTGCGCTGGGACATGACGGCTCTCCTCTGACGACGTACGTGACGAAGCCAGGCTGCGGTCCCCGACGGCAGCTCGGGTAGGGTTCTCTCCGTTCTATCTGAGAGAACATCGAAATCACCGAGAGAACGGACGCCGATGTCGGCTCGCCTGAAGGGGAAGGATGGGCGACCGCCTGGTCTTCCCAGCGGAGCGAACGACGCAGAGGACCTGCTCGTCCTGTTCCTGCGCAGTCTTCGGGATGCCGCCGGCCTTTCGGTGGCGCGGATACACCTTCTGCTGCCCGACATGGTGGGCAACAATCCGAAGCCGGCTCCGTCGACACTGCACAGAGTGCTGAGAGGGGCGGGCCTCAGGAACCACCAAGGCTTGGTCGCGGCCCTCGTCGAGATCTGTGTCGCGGACCCGGTTGAGGCGGCGAAGGCCCAGAGAAGGGCGCGTGCGCTGCTGAAGAGGGCGTGGGAGCAGCCAGCCCGGGCCGAGTCAGGCCAAGGCCAGGGCAACGACAAGGACTGCACTGCCCACCTGGCGAAACTCGTTCATGTGCACGAACAGCTGCTGGAGACCCAGGCCGCTCTCGGCCGCGCCCTCCAGGCCAAGGAACAGGCGGAGGCGAAACTCGACGCCCACTCGAGCTCCCGCCAAAAGGAGATCGCCGAACTACGGCGAGGTCTGCTGGCCGTCACGGGTGAGCGGGACGCGGCGTTGAGGACTGTCCAGGAAGCGATGCAACAGATCACCGCCTTGGAGCGGAAGCTCGCCGCAGCCGGTACGTCCCCGACTCCTGGCAGGAAGGTTGGGCAAGGGCGGGGAACGGAATCGACCCCCGGCGTCACACACAGTATGGACGAGGTGGCGGTGGTGAGGGATGAGCTGCGGGGTCTCGATCCCTCTGGACGTCGCATGACGGCCGTGCTGGAGCGCGCCACCGAAAAACTGTTCGACGGGGAGCTCACTGGACGGTTCCGTTGGGAGGAGCTCACCAAGTCGGAGAAGGCGATGGCTGGGCAACTCGTCGGGAACCTGATGCGACACCACTTCCGGTTCGACACCTGCGGACCGCTCGACTTCAGGATCGCCGGGGTTGATGTGGATCTCAAGGTGACGTCTGGTTCGACCTGGACCATCCCGAGGGAGGCCCAGGGCCGTGTGTGCATGCTGGTCCACCTCGACCACCGCAGGGGGTTGTGGAGCCTCGGAGTGGTGAGGGCGGCCGAGGAGCTGCTGCTCTCCGGCGCCAACAAGGACGGCAAGCGGAATCTGAGCCGAGCGGGGCGTGAAGCGATCGAGTGGGTCCACAAGGACAGTCGTCTGCCGGTGAACGTCCTCAACCGACTTCCTGCTGCCGATCTGCAGACGGTGCTTGCCCAGACAACCGGCCAGGGGCGCGTGAACGAACTGTTCCGTGTGGCGCAGCGCCAGTCGGTGACCCTTCCGGCCCTCGCCACGGTCGCCCGGCAGCGGGATGCGGCGAAGAGAGCGCGGGAGGCCCGGAGGATCCTGGCCACCGAGGGCATCCTCGTCCTGAACCACAGCAACTCCGATCCTGAGATCGCCAGCGCCTTGGGGCTACCAGTCCCGGAGAAAGGGACGTGGGTCAGCGTTCGTCTGGCACCGGCCACCGAGGAGGAACGTGGCTCAGGTCGGTCGGTCGTCCTGTTCGGTACGTGGTGGAGAGTGGCGAAGCCGGACGACGAGGTGAGCCCCCTTCCCGGCCACTGACAGACTCCACCCGAGGTCCTACGCAAGCGGTTGTGTCGTGCCCGATCAGCGGCGGCGGCCCCGTCTGGCGCCCAGAACGCAGGGACATCCCAGGGCCTTCCACGCATGTCGCAGGGAGATCTCAGGGACTTTCCGCCAGGCAGGCAGGGAGGGCCCTGACAGCGCTGAGGACAAACGTGCTGGTCAGGGCCTACGATGTCAGCACTCGATGATGTTCACGGCGAGGCCGCCGCGGGCGGTCTCCTTGTACTTCACGCTCATGTCCGCGCCGGTCTCCTTCATGGTCTTGATGACCTTGTCCAGGGAGACCAGGTGGTTGCCGTCGCCGCGCATCGCCATCTTCGCCGCCGTCACGGCCTTGACCGCGGCCATGCCGTTGCGCTCGATGCACGGGATCTGGACCAGGCCGCCGACCGGGTCGCAGGTCAGGCCCAGGTTGTGCTCCATGCCGATCTCGGCCGCGTTCTCCACCTGCTCGGGGGAGCCGCCCAGGACCTCGGCGAGGGCGCCGGCCGCCATGGAGCAGGCGGAGCCGACCTCTCCCTGGCAGCCGACCTCGGCGCCGGAGATGGAGGCGTTCTCCTTGAAGAGCATGCCGATGGCGCCGGCCGCGAGGAGGAAGCGGACCACGCCGTCCTCGTCGGCGCCGGGCACGAAGTTCATGTAGTAGTGCAGGACGGCGGGGATGATGCCGGCGGCGCCGTTGGTCGGGGCGGTGACGACCCGGCCGCCCGCCGCGTTCTCCTCGTTCACGGCCATCGCGTAGAGGGTGATCCACTCCATGGAGTGCGCCAGGGCGTCGCCCTCGGAGCGCAGCTTGCGGGCCGAGGTCGCGGCGCGGCGGCGGACCTTCAGGCCGCCGGGCAGGATGCCCTCGCGGGACATGCCGCGCGAGACGCAGGCCTGCATGACCCGCCAGATCTCCAGCAGGCCCTCGCGGATCTCCGCCTCGGTGCGCCAGGCCTTCTCGTTCTCCAGCATCAGCGAGGAGATCGACAGGCCGGTCTCCTTGGTGAGGCGGAGCAGCTCGTCACCGGTGCGGAACGGGTACGTCAGGACGGTGTCGTCCGGGATGATCGGGTTCTCGCCGGCGACCGCGTCCTCGTCGACGACGAAGCCGCCGCCGACCGAGTAGTAGGTCTTCTCCAGGACCAGGGCGCCCTCGGCGTCGTACGCGAAGACCGTCATGCCGTTGGCGTGGTACGGCAGCGCCTTGCGGCGGTGCAGGATCAGGTCGTCGTCGAACGAGAACGGGATCTCGTGCGCGCCGAGCAGGTTGATCCGGCCGCTCGACTTGATCCGCTCGAACTCGTCGTCGGCGGATTCCACGTCCACCGTGCGCGGCGAGTGGCCCTCCAGGCCGAGCAGGACCGCCTTCGGGGTGCCGTGGCCGTGGCCGGTGGCGCCGAGCGAGCCGTACAGCTCGGCCCGTATGGCGGCGGTGTGGGCCAGCAGGCCCTCGTTCTTCAGGCGGCGGGCGAACATGCGGGCCGCACGCATCGGGCCCACCGTGTGGGAGCTCGACGGACCGATGCCGATCGAGAACAGGTCGAAGACCGAGATGGCCACGGGGGACTCCTTGTGGGGGCGACGCCGTTGTCTGCCGGGGTGGTGCAGAACGAGCAGGAAGAGCGAGCAGGGCGGTAAAGGGGTGGGGCACCCCGCTCACTGTCCAGTGTGCGTGGTGCCCCGGAGCTTCATACCAACAAAAGGGTACGAAATTACTTCAGGCCGGGGTACAGCGGGTGCTTCTCCGCCAGAGCGGTCACCCGGGCCTTCAGGGCCTCGGCGTCGAAGCCGGGCTTGAGGGTCTCGGCGATGATGTCGGCGACCTCGCGGAAGTCCTCGGCCTGGAAGCCGCGGGTGGCGAGGGCCGGCGTGCCGATGCGCAGGCCGGAGGTGACCATCGGCGGGCGCGGGTCGTTCGGAACGGCGTTCCGGTTGACCGTGATGCCGACCTCGTGCAGACGGTCCTCGGCCTGCTGGCCGTCCAGCTCGCTGTCGCGCAGGTCGACCAGGAGCAGGTGCACGTCGGTGCCGCCGGACAGCACGGACACGCCGTGCTCGCGGACGTCGTCCTGGACCAGGCGCTCGGCGATGATCCGGGCGCCGTCGAGGGTGCGCTGCTGGCGCTCCTTGAACTCCTCCGAGGCCGCGACCTTGAAGGAGACGGCCTTGGCCGCGATCACGTGCTCCAGCGGGCCGCCCTGGAAGCCGGGGAAGACCGAGGAGTTCAGCTTCTTCGCGAACTCCTTCTTCGCCAGGATGATGCCGCCGCGCGGGCCGCCGAGCGTCTTGTGCGTGGTGGAGGTCACCACGTCCGCGTACTCGACCGGGTTCGGGTGCAGACCGGCGGCGACCAGGCCGGCGAAGTGAGCCATGTCGACCCACAGGTACGCCTCGACCTCGTCGGCGATCCGGCGGAACTCCGCGAAGTCCAGCTGGCGCGGGTAGGCGGACCAGCCCGCGATGATCACCTTGGGGCGGTGCTCCTTGGCGAGGCGCTCGACCTCGGCCATGTCGACCAGGCCGGCCTCGTCCACGTGGTAGGCGACCACGTTGAACTGCTTGCCGGAGAAGTTCAGGCGCATGCCGTGGGTGAGGTGGCCGCCGTGGGCCAGGTCCAGGCCGAGGATCGTGTCGCCCGGCTGGGCGATCGCGAAGAGGGCGGCCTGGTTGGCGGAGGCGCCGGAGTGGGGCTGCACGTTGGCGTACTCGGCGCCGAACAGGTCCTTGATCCGGTCGATCGCGATCTGCTCGGCCACGTCGACGTGCTCGCAGCCGCCGTAGTAGCGGCGGCCCGGGTAGCCCTCGGCGTACTTGTTGGTGAGGACCGAGCCCTGGGCCTCCATGACCGCGACCGGAGCGAAGTTCTCCGAGGCGATCATCTCGAGGGTGGACTGCTGGCGGCGGAGCTCGGCGTCGACGGCGGCGGCGACGTCCGGGTCCAGCTCGTGGAGAGGGGTGTTCAGAAGCGACATGTTTCGATCCCTGGGGGGTCTCGGTTAGCCGGCGGTGAAGGCGGTGTACTCGTCGGCGGAGAGCAGGTCCTCCGGCTCGGCCTCGATGCGCACCTTGAACAGCCAGCCGCCCTCGAACGGGGCGGAGTTCACCAGCGAGGGGTCGTCGACGACGTCCTGGTTGGCCGCGACGACCTCACCGGTCACCGGGGCGTACAGGTCGCTGACGGACTTCGTGGACTCCAGCTCGCCACAGGACTCGCCCGCGGTGACGGTCTCACCGACCTCGGGAAGCTGCACGAAGACGACGTCGCCGAGCGCGTTCGCCGCGTGCTCGGTGATGCCGATCGTGGCGACGCCGTCCTCGACGGCCGACAGCCACTCGTGCTCCTTGCTGTAACGAAGCTGCTGGGGGTTGCTCATGACCTGATTCTCCTGGATCGGGGGAGTGCTGATGAACGTGGGTCTTGCGAGGTGAGATGCAGAATGAGACGAATCGATGAGGGATACGTCACTTCTGGCAGATCCCTGTCAGTCGCCTGTCACTTCTGACGCTTGTAGAACGGCAGCGCCACGACCTCGTACGGCTCGTGCGTGCCCCGGATGTCGACGCCGACGCCCTCGGTGCCGGGCGCGGCGAAGGCGGCGTCCACGTAGGCCATGGCGATCGGCTTGCCCAGGGTCGGGGACGGCGCGCCGGAGGTGATCTCGCCGATGACCTCGCCGTTCGCGACCACCGACATGCCGGCGCGCGGGACCCGGCGGCCCTCGGCGACCAGGCCGACCAGCTTGCGCGGCGGAGCGGTCTCGGCGCGCTCGGCGGCCTTCTCGAGCGCCTCGCGGCCGACGAAGCGGCCCTCGTTGGTGGTCTTCTCGAACTTCACCACCCGGCCCAGGCCCGCGTCGAACGGGGTGAGCGCGGTGGTCAGCTCGTGACCGTACAGCGGCATGCCCGCCTCCAGGCGGAGCGTGTCACGGCAGGACAGGCCGCACGGGATCAGGCCGACGCCGGCGCCCGCCTCGGTCAGCGCCCGCCACACGCCCTCGGCGTGTTCCGGCTTCAGGAACAGCTCGAAGCCGTCCTCGCCGGTGTAGCCGGTGCGGGCGATCAGCGCCGGTACGCCCGCGACGGTGCCCGGCAGGCCCGCGTAGTACTTCAGACCGTCCAGGTCGGCGTCGGTGAGGGACTTCAGGATGCCGGGGGACTCCGGGCCCTGGACGGCGATCAGGGCGTACGCGTCGCGGTCGTCGCGGACCTCGGCGTCGAAGCCCCGCGAGCGCTCGGTGAGGGCGTCGAGGACCACCTGGGCGTTGGAGGCGTTGGCGACGACCATGTACTCCGTCTCGCCGAGGCGGTAGACGATCAGGTCGTCGAGGATGCCGCCGTCCTCCTGGCAGATCATCGTGTAGCGGGCGCGGCCGTTGCCGACGGTGGAGATGTTGCCGACCAGGGCGTAGTCCAGGAGGTCCACGGCCTGCGGGCCGGTGACGGTGATCTCACCCATGTGGGAGAGGTCGAAGAGGCCCGCGCGGGTCCGTACGGCGTTGTGCTCGTCGCGCTCGCTGCCGTAGCGCAGCGGCATGTCCCAGCCGGCGAAGTCGGTCATGGTCGCGCCCAGTGAGCGATGCAGCGCATCGAGGGCAGTCAGGCGGGGGGCAGTGCTCATGGGGTGGCTCCCGGGTCCCAGGGCGTGCAGGGCACGACGTGCATGACGGTGAGGACGATCCTCCCCATCTGTCATGGAACCTGAGAGGTTCACCGAGGGCATCCTCGGCTTGCACCTTGGGTGGGGCCGCGACAGGTGCGGCCCGCTTTTCAGATCTGCCTCATCCACGCGGTACGGGGCCTGAGAGATTCAAGGGAGGTTCTTGCTCCTTCGGCGCCCGGGGACGTCCGGCGCGACTGCGCCTGGCGGCCCGGGACTCTCCCGCGCGGATTCGAGCGGCCGGTATGCGGTTGTGCGCGCTCGTGCGAGCGCGTGGCGCGCTCATCATTGCACGGCGGGTCCGCCGGGCAAATCGCTTGTGTCCCATTACCGTTTCTTTACACTTCGTGGGCAGGGTCCCGGCAGGCCCGACAGGGGGAGCAGAGATGACCATCCAGCGCACCGGCGCCTACGCGGCGAGTCCCGGCATACCCGTCCAGCGGGCGGCCGCCCGCGCCCGCGCCCGCGACCGGGTCAGAAGCCGGCGCCGCGCCCGGATCCTGCGCGACCTGCGCGAGCGCGGCGGCCGCAGCCCCCGCGTGCTGACCTTCGCCGCCGGCGACGTCGTCGTGGTCTCCGGACTGCCCGGCGCCGGGAAGTCCACCCTCATGGACCGCGCCGCCGCCGGCCGCGCCATCGACTCGCAGCACACCCGCGAGCGCTGGGAGGCCCGGCTGCCCGGCTTCCTGCCGTACGCCCTGTGGCGCCCCCTGGCCCGCCTCGCCCACTACGCGGGCCTGCGCCGCGCCCTGCGCTCGGGCGCCGGGGTGATCGTCCACGACTGCGGCACCCAGTCCTGGGTGCGCGGCTGGCTCGCCCGGGAGGCCCGCAGGCGCGGCGCCGCCCTGCACCTGGTCCTGCTCGACGTCGACCCCGACACCGCCCGCGCCGGCCAGCGCTCCCGCGGCCGCGGCGTCTCCGGCTACGCCTTCGCCCGGCACCGCCGCGCCGTCGGCCGCCTGGTGCGCACCGCCGAGAGCGGCGCCCTGCCGCCCGGCTGCGCCTCGGTCACCCTGCTCGACCGGGACGCCGCCGACGCCCTGCGCCGGATCGGATTCCGCGACGTGGCGTGAACCACTCCCGCCCCCCGGGCGTCCTATTCGGTCACAGGGGCGGCGAGCCGCCGTTAAGGTGCTGAACCGCAGGCAGGTGCCGGAAGGGGACGACGAGAACCGTGGACGTGACGTGGCCGGGCAATGAGCTCGAGGAAGTGCTGGCCGCCTCGCTGGGCAACCCCGCCGCCGGCGGCAGGCTGGTCGAGGTCCTCGGCCGCAGCGCCGTCTGGGTGCCGCTGCCCAACGGCGGCGGACCCGACAGCCCCGACCTCGACCTGCCCACCATGGAGATCGACGGCTCCGCCTACGTGCCCGTCTTCAGCTCCCACGAGCAGTTCCTCGCCTGCGTCGGCGAGCACATGTCCTTCACCGTCGCCCCCGCCCGCGACTTCGCCCGCGGCCTGCCCCCGCAGCTCGGCATCGCCGTGAACCCCGGCGGCACCGTCGGCGTCCCGCTGCCCCCGGCCGCCGTCGCCGAGCTCTGCCGCGTCGGCCGCACCCCCCATGGGGGCGCCTCCCGTGACGGAGGCTACGGGGCAGGGCCCGCCTCCGGCGGCCGCGTCCGCCTCTTCGAACCCGACTGGCAGGACGACCCGGTCGACTTCCTCGCCGCCGCCTCCGCCGAGTTCGAGGCCCTCGGCACCGTCGCCACGGCCCGCCGCGCCCTCGCCAGCGTCGAGGGCACCGAACCCGCCCTCTTCGTCGGCGTCCAGCTGACCCACCCCGACGCCGACCCCGCCACCCCGCTGGACGCCCTCGGCCGCGCCCTCGGCCGGATCGAGGTCGCCTGGCCGGTCAACCTCATCCTGCTCGACGTGGCCCAGGACCCGGTCGCCGACTGGATGCTGGAGAAGGTACGGCCCTTCTTCCAGCGCGCCGCCGTGTGACGGTCCCCCTGTTTAAGCTGAACTGATTCAGAACCGAGAGCAACGAGCAACCGGGCCGTACGGCCGTACGAAAAGAGGGGCGGGACCCAGGGTGAGCGCGTCAGGCACCGCTGCGACCGGACAGGTCGAGCACATGCTGCGCCAGGTGGCACCCGGACGCCACGACGCCTACGAGCAGCTGCTGCACGCCCTCGCCGGCTCCGAGGTCTGGATGCTGCTCTGGCAGGGCGCCCCCGGATCCCCCGACGCCCAGTACGGGAACATGGAGGTCGACGGCTACGGCTACGCCCCCTGCGTCACCTCCGCCCAGGAGCTCGCCGCCTCCGGCTGGAACCGCGCCCACGAGCTCGTCCCGGGCCTGGAGATCGCCCGCGCCCTCTACCCCGACCGCTGGGGCATCTGGCTGAACCCGCACGCCCCCGGCGGCGGCGTCGGCATCCCCTGGGCCGACCTGCGCCGCATCGCCACCGGCCTGGACCGCATGCCGGCGGGACCCCTGCGGCTGTCCGAGCCCGCCCTGGAGATCCCGCAGTTCTACGCCCTGCTCACCCAGAACGCGCACCGCACCTCCGCCGTGCGCTCGCTGCGCCGCGCCTGGGTGCAGCCCGCGCTCGGCTCCCCGTACCTCGCCATCGGCCTCGACCTGTACGACTCCGCCCCCGCCTCCGTCGAGGCGGTCCGCGCGATGATGCACCAGACCGTCGCCGCCGTCCCCGACGGCCTGCCCGTCTGCACGGTGACCATGTCCGACACGTACGACCCGGTCGCGATGTGGCTGGCCGCCCACGCCCGCCCGTTCTACGACCGCGAGGCGCACGCCGCCCCGCAGGCCGCCCCGTCTCACCAGCCGGGATACGGCTACCCGCCCGCGCAGCACCGCTGACACCGCGGCGTCACCCGCGGACGCCGTGCGGAAACACGGCCGAAATCCCCTGCCAAGCTGAGGTTTTGCCTCCGCTTTCCGCCGGGCGCGCTGCGATGTCCCGCATCGGACCGTTTTGGTAACTGTCCGGGTCTCAGGTTGGTATCACCGCTATGCGGACTGTTCTCTGCCGCGTCACTCGCCAGTAGCGTTCGGCCGGTCAAGACCACACATGGCGACCCAGGGGTGGACCCATGCGAATATTCAAGTCCCGGGCGGCCCGGGCTTTGACGGCGGCCCTCACGGTCGGCCTCATCGCCACCGGCTGCGCGAGCGAGCGGGGCAAGGACGGGGACAAGGGCGGGGCGAAGGACACCTTCGTCTTCGGCGCCCCCGGCGACCCGGCCTCCCTCGACCCGTCCCTCGCGGCCGACGGCGAGACCTTCCGGGTCACCCGTCAGGCCTTCGAAGCACTGCTCGAGCACGAGTCGGGAGGCAGCAAGCTCGTCGGCGGTCTCGCCGAGACCTGGTCGAGCAACCCCCAGGGCACGGTCTGGACGTTCAACCTGCGCAAGGGCGTGAAGTTCCACGACGGCGAGGCGTTCAACGCCGCCGCGGTCTGCGCGAACTACGACCACTGGTTCAACTGGAAGGGCACCTACCAGTCCAGCGCGATCTCCACCTACTGGCAGGACATCATGGGTGGCTTCGCGAAGAACGAGGACAAGGAAGCCCCGCCGCCGAACTACAAGTCCTGCACGGCCAAGGACGAGAACACGGCGGTCATCGAGGTCCTCAAGCCCTCCGCCAACCTGCCCGGCGGCTTCTCCCTCCAGGCCCTCGCGATCCACTCGCCGAAGGCGATCAAGGAGTACGAGAAGCAGGCGGCGTCCGCCAAGGGCGACGCCATCACGTACCCCAAGTACAGCCAGGAGGCCGGCACGGTCGCCGGCACCGGCCCGTACAAGATCGCGAAGTGGAACAAGGGCAACAAGGAAGTCTCCCTCACCCGCTTCGACGACTACTGGGGCGAGAAGGCCAAGGTGAAGAACCTGGTCATCCGCACCATCGACACCGAGGACGCCCGCCGTCAGGCGCTGCAGGCCGGTGACATCGACGGCTACGACCTGGTCGCGCCCGCCGACATCAAGACCCTCGAGGCCGCCGGCTTCAAGGTCCCGACCCGTGACGTCTTCAACCTGCTCTACCTCGGTATGACGCAGACGAAGAACCCGGCGCTGCAGAAGCCGGCCGTCCGCCAGGCCATCGCGCACGCCGTCGACCGCGAGAACATCGTCAAGACCCAGCTGCCCGAGGGCGGCAAGGTCGCGACCCAGTTCATGCCCGACACGGTCGCCGGCTACTCCGAGAACGTGAAGAAGTACCCCTTCGACACGGCCAAGGCCAAGCAGCTCCTCGCCTCCGCCGGTGCGAGCAACCTCTCCGTCGAGATGTGCTACCCGACCGAGGTCACCCGCCCGTACATGCCGGCGCCGCAGGACATCTTCGAGCTGATCAAGGCCGACCTGGAGAAGGCCGGCATCAAGGTCACCCCGAAGCCGCTGAAGTGGAACCCGGACTACCTGGACGCGGTCGAGGCCGGCTCCTGCGCCCTGCACATGCTCGGCTGGACCGGTGACTTCAACGACGGCTACAACTTCATCGGCACCTGGTTCGCCGAGCCCGACAAGCAGTGGGGCTTCAAGGACGACAAGGTCTTCACCGCGGTGAAGGCGGGCTCGCTCCAGGGCGACCCGACCAAGCGCACCGACCTGTACAAGGCCGCCAACGAGGCGATCATGGAGTACCTGCCGGGTCTCCCGCTGACCTCCTCGCCGCCCGCCATCGCGTTCGGCAAGAACGTCAACCCGCCGAAGGTCTCCCCGCTGACGCAGGAGAACTTCGCCGAGGCCTCCTTCAAGTAGCCGAAGGAACAACGCCAGAGGTCCGCCCGGCCACGGAGAACACGTGGCCGGGCGGACCCGCATCCGACTCTCGTACAACGCAAGAAAGGGGCACGCGGGGTGTTGCGACTCGTCGTACGACGACTTCTCCAGCTGATACCCACCCTGCTCGGCCTGTCGGTTCTGCTCTTCGTCTGGCTGAACCGACTGCCCGGCGGACCCGCCTCAGCGATCCTGGGCGAGCGGGCGACCGAAGCCGACGTGGCGCGCATCAACCGGGCGCTGGGACTCGACCAGCCGCTCTACGTCCAGTACGGACGCTTCCTCAAGCGGCTCTTCGAACTCGACCTCGGCACCTCCGTGCAGACCGGACAGCCGGTCTGGGACGAGTTCCTGCTGCGCTTCCCCGCCACGGTGGAACTCAGCCTCGCCGCCATGTTCATCGCCGTCGTCGTCGGCATCCCGCTCGGCTACCTCGCCGCCCGCAAGCGCGGCGGCTGGCTCGACGTGGCCTCCGTCTCCGGCTCGCTCGTCGGCATCTGCATCCCGGTCTTCTTCCTGGCCCAGCTGCTCAAGGGCGCCCTCGGCGGCGTCTTCGGCACCTACGGCCGCCAGTCCACCGGACTCGACGCCACCAGCGTGACCGGCTTCGCCGTCCTCGACGGCGTGCTCACCGGTGAGTTCGACGCCGCCTGGGACGCCCTCATGCACCTCGTGCTGCCCGGCATCGCGCTGGCCACCATCCCGCTCGCGGTCATCGTGCGCATGACCCGCGCCAGCGTCCTGGAGGTCCTCGGCGAGGACTACATCCGCACCGCCGAGTCCAAGGGCCTGGAGCGCCGGGTCGTCCGCGGCCGGCACATCCTGCGCAACGCGATGCTGCCCGTGGTCACCGCCGTCGGCCTGCTCACCGGAAGCCTGCTGTCCGGCGCCGTGCTCACCGAGTCCGTCTTCTCCTTCGGCGGCATCGGCTCCTTCATCCGTACCGCCATCGACGCCCGCGACTACCCCGTGCTCGTCGGCTTCATCATGTTCATCGCGATGGTGTACGTCCTGATCAACCTGCTGGTGGATCTCGCGTACAGCGTCATCGATCCGAGGGTGCGGGTGCACTGATGAGCCTGGTATCCACCAACACGTCCAAGATCGACCGGCTCGCGCAGCTCACGGCTAAGACCGAGACGGCGAGCGGCGCCAGCCTCTGGCGCGAGGCGATGCGCCGGCTGCGCGCCAGCAAGATGGCGATCATCGGCGCGGTGATCATCGCGGCCTTCGTCCTGGTCGCGATCATCGGCCCCTGGATCGCCCCGCACGCGCCGACCGCCCAGACGTGGCGCGGCGAAGTCTTCGCCAACCGGGGCGAGTTCGTCGGCGCGCGGGCCGAGAACTGGTTCGGCCTGGACCACCTCGGCCGCGACATGTTCTCCCGGATGCTGGTGGGCGCGCGCCAGACGCTGCTCGTCGGCGTCGTCTCCATGCTCATCGGCCTGCTCGTCGGTGCCCTGGTCGGCGCCGTGTCGGGCGCCGCCGCCACCCTCGGCGGCCCGATGGGACGACGCTTCGACAACGCGATCATGCGCGTCACCGACATCATGCTGGCGCTGCCCTCGCTGCTGCTCGCCGTGTCGATCGCCGCGGTCATGGGCCAGTCCCTCACCACCGTGATGATCGCCGTCGGCGTCGTGCAGATCCCGATCTTCGCCCGCCTGCTGCGCGGCTCGATGCTCGCCCAGGGCGGCAGCGACTACGTACTGGCCGCACGCTCCCTCGGCATCCGCAAGCGGCGCATCGTCCTCACCCAGATCCTGCCGAACTCGCTGAGCCCGGTGATCGTCCAGGCCACGCTCAGCCTCGCCACCGCCATCATCGAGGCCGCGGCGCTGTCCTACCTCGGCCTCGGCAACCCCGACCCGGCGGTCCCCGAGTGGGGCGTCATGCTCACCCAGGCTCAGCGCTTCTTCGACAACGAGCCCATGATGTCCGTGTATCCGGCGGTCGGCATCATCATCACCGCCCTCGGCTTCACCCTGCTCGGCGAGGCCATGCGCGAAGCGCTCGACCCGAAGCTGCGAGGTTGATGTCATGCCACTGCTCACCGTGGACGAACTCACCGTCACCTTCGGCGGCCGCGGCCGCAAGGACGTCCGGGCGGTCAACGGCGTCTCCTTCGGCGTCGACCGGGGCCAGGTCGTCGGCCTGGTCGGCGAGTCCGGCTGCGGCAAGTCCGTCACCTCGCTCGCCCTCATGGGTCTGCTCCCCACCAAGGGCGTCACCCTCGGCGGGCGGGCCGACTTCGACGGTACGGACCTGCTGAAGCTGAACCCGTCCAAGATGCGCGACCTGCGCGGACGCGACCTGGCGATGATCTTCCAGGACCCGCTGTCCTCGCTGAACCCGGTCATCCCCATCGGCGTCCAGGTCACCGAGATCCTCGAGCGCCACCGGGGCCTGAAGGGCGAGGCCGCCCGCAAGGAGGCCGCCCACCTGCTCGACCGGGTCGGCATCCCGGACCCGACCCGGCGCCTGAAGGAGTTCCCGCACCAGCTCTCCGGCGGCATGCGGCAGCGCGCCCTCATCGCCATGGCCGTGGCCTGCGCCCCGCGCCTGCTCATCGCCGACGAGCCGACCACCGCGCTCGACGTCACCATCCAGGCCCAGATCCTGGAGCTCCTGAAGGAACTCGTGGACCAGGAGGGCACCGCCCTGCTGATGATCACCCACGACCTGGGCGTCGTCGCCGGCCTGTGCGACGAGGTGAACGTCCTCTACGCCGGCAAGGTCGTCGAGTCCGCCGCCCGCCGCGAGCTGTTCGCCCACCCGACGCACCCGTACACCCACGGCCTGCTCGGCTCCATCCCCCGGCTCGACGCCCCGCGCGGCGAACCGCTCCACCCCATCCGCGGGTCCATCAACGACCAGATCGCCTGGGCCGACGGCTGCGCCTTCGCCCCGCGCTGCGACCGGTACGAGATGGAGTGCCTCACCGGCACCCCCGAACTGACCGAACCACGCGAGGCCGGACACCGCGCCCGCTGCGTCAACCCGGTCCTGGCCACCACGGAGGTCCCGGCATGAGCCTGCTCGAACTCGACGGCGTGAAGGTCCACTTCCCCGTCAAGAAGGGCATCCTCTTCGACCGCACGGTCGGCCACGTCTACGCCGTGGACGGCGTGTCGCTGTCGGTCGAGGCCGGCCAGACGTACGGCCTGGTCGGCGAGTCCGGCTGTGGCAAGACGACGCTGGGCCGTGCGGTGCTGCGCCTGGTCGACCTCACGGACGGCTCGGTCGTCCTCGACGGCACCGACGTGGCCAAGCTCTCCGAGAAGGACCTGCGCTCCTTCCGCCGCCGGCTCCAGATGGTCTTCCAGGACCCGCTGGGCAGCCTCAACCCGCGGCAGAACATCGAGTCGATCCTGAGCGAGGGCATGGCCGCGCACGGGATCGGCGCGAACCAGGACGAGCGGCGGGAGAAGATCCGCGAGATCCTGGCGAAGGTCGGCCTGCCCGCCAACGCCCTCTCCCGCTACCCGCACGAGTTCTCCGGCGGCCAGCGCCAGCGCATCGGCATCGCCCGCGCCCTGGTGCTCGAACCGGACGTCATCATCTGCGACGAGCCGGTCTCCGCCCTCGACGTCTCCATCCAGGCCCAGGTCATCAACCTCCTGGAGGAGCTCCAGGAGTCGATGGGCCTGACCTACCTGGTCATCGCGCACGACCTGGCGGTGGTCCGCCACATCTCGGACGTCATCGGCGTGATGTACCTCGGCTCGCTGGTGGAGGAGGCCCCGAGCGACGCGCTGTACGCGGAGCCGATGCACCCCTACACCAAGGCCCTGATGTCCGCGGTCCCGGTCCCGGACCCGGAGGTCGAGGACCGTCGCGAACGCATCCTCCTCCACGGCGACCTCCCCTCCCCGGCCAACCCGCCGACGGGCTGCCGCTTCCACACCCGCTGCCCCTGGAAGCAGGACACCCTCTGCGCGACGGACCGCCCGGCCCTGCGCGACCTCGGCGACGGCCACAAGGTCGCCTGCCACTTCGCGCAGGAGATCCACGAGGGCACCCTGAGCATCACCCCGGCCTCGGAGGCCGTGGTGCTTCCGGCACAGGCGACGGGTGAGGCGCAGGACGCGACGGAGGCGGAGGCGGCGGAGCCGGTGGGCGCGGCGAAGGCCGCGCCGGCCGGAACGGCGGCGGGCGAGCGGGCCGACGCGGTGCCGGTGGGTGCGGCGGAGGCCGGGCCGGCCGACGGGGCCTCGGCGCCGAAGGACGCGGAGGCGGCCGAGGCGACGGACGTGGCGGCCGCCGCGGCCGGGCCGGAGGGCGACGAAGCACCGGAGGCCACCGCGACCGGTGAGACGGAGTCCGCCGACGCACCGGACGGGGCCGAGGCCACCGAGGGCGCGCCGCAGGCGCCGTCCGCGGCCGAGGCGGAGCCCGCCGAGGAGCCGTCCCCCGCGAAGACGGACTCCCCGAAGGTCTGACCCCGCCCGGCCGCCCCGGCCCGGCCGATCCCCGAGGCCCCCGCAGCCACCCGGCGGCGGGGGCCTCGGCGTTCTCGCCCGGCACCCGGCCCGGTCGCGGAAACCCCGGTCGCCCGCCGGTGGCCGGGAGGCCGCGGCAGGTCGCGACCGGGGCCAGGGGCCGCCCGCCACGGAGGCCGTGGGGCGCTGCGGGTGCGGGCAGGTCAGGGACCGCTCGGCCCGCGGCCGCCGCGTCGGGGGGGCGGGGGCCGGAGCCTGCGGTGCCGTCGGGTTTCGGGAAGGGGCGGGGCGGGGAAGTCCCGGCGCCCATGCCACCGCGGCGCGCGCGGCGCGCACGCGCGCACCCCAGCCCACGCCTCGGGCCGTCGGGTTTCGGGGCGGGGGAGTCCCGGCGCTCACGCCACCGCAGCGCGCGCGGCGCGCACGCGCGCACCCCACCCCACCCCAACCGGGACAATGGCCCGGTGCTCCACGACCTGTTCAATCCCTCCGTCCAACACGCCCTCGACCTCGTCGGCATCTTCGTCTTCGCGATCTCCGGCGCCCTCCTCGCCGTCCGCAAGAACTTCGACGTCTTCGGCATCGCCGTCCTCGCCGAGGTCACGGCCCTCGGCGGCGGTCTCCTGCGCGACCTCATCATCGGCGCCGTGCCCCCGGCCGCCTTCACGGACCTCGGCTACTTCCTCATGCCGCTCGTCGCGACGGTCCTCGTCTTCTTCCTCCACCCGCAGGTCGAACGCACCCAGGCCGCCGTCAACGTCTTCGACGCGGCGGGCCTCGGGCTGTTCTGCGTGACCGGCACCACCAAGGCGTACGACTACGGTCTCGGCCTCACCTCCTCCGCCGCGCTCGGCCTCGCCACGGCCGTCGGCGGCGGTGTGCTGCGCGACGTGCTCGCCAACGAGGTGCCGTCGCTGCTGCGCTGGGACCGGGACCTGTACGCCGTCCCGGCGATCGTGGGCGCCACGATGGTCGTGCTCAGCATCCGGTTCGACGTGCTCAACGCGTACACCAGCGCCGCCGCCGTCCTCACCGCCTTCGTCCTGCGGCTGCTCGCGATGCGCTACCACTGGCGGGCGCCGCGCGCCTGGAACCGGCGGTCCTCCGCCCGCGAGGAGCCGGAAAAAGCTACCGCTCAGTAGCTAAATCCTGTACGGTCGCCGTCATGAGTACGCGCAGCATCGAGACGGCGAGCGGTTCGGCGACCGGCCCCACGAGCGGGACGACCGGCGGGTCGACGGGCGGGACGGCCGGCGCCGACGTGACGAGCGAGTTCGACCGCGACACCGCCGTCACCCTCCGCGCCCCCGGCGTCTACGACGCCGAACTCTCCGCGGGCTGGACGATCATCCACGCCGTCAACGGCGGCTACCTCCTCGCCCTCCTCGGCCGCGCCCTCGGCGACCACCTGCCGCACCCGGACCCGTTCACCATCTCGGCGCACTACCTCACGCCCTCCGTGCCGGGCCCCGCGGTGATCCGCACGGAGACCGTCCGCACCGGACGCACCCTCTCCACCGGCCAGGCGTCCCTCTTCCAGTACGCCGAGGACGGCACCGAGGTCGAGCGGATCCGCGTCCTCGCCTCCTACGGAGACCTCGACGCGCTCCCCGACGAGGTCCGCACCACCGCGACCCCGCCCGCGATCGCCCCCATCGAGCAGTGCTTCGGCGCCTCCGACGGACCCACCCCGCAGATCCCCGGCTCGTCCGCCATCACCGAGCGCCTCGACATCCGGCTCGACCCGGCGACCGTCGGCTGGGCGATCGGCGCACCCTCCGGCAAGGGCGAGATGCGCGGCTGGTTCGGCCTGGCCGACGGCCGCGAACCGGACCCGCTCTCCCTGCTCCTCACGGTCGACGCCCTGCCGCCGACCTCCTTCGAGCTCGGCCTCAAGGGCTGGACCCCCACCGTCGAGCTCACCACCCACGTCCGCTGCCGCCCGGCCCCCGGCCCGCTGCGGGTCTCCATCACCACCCGCAACCTCGCGGGCGGCTTCCTGGAGGAGGACGCCGAGGTCTGGGACAGCGCCGACCGCCTGGTCGCACAGTCCCGCCAGCTGGCCCGCGCACCGCGCGGCTGACCCGTGTGAGCGGGGCGTGAGAGAGTCCGGGGGGTGAAGTCCGACCGGCTGCTGTCCCTGCTCCTGCTCCTCCAGACCCGGGGGCTCGTGCCGGCGAGCGAGCTCGCCGAACGGCTCGACGTGTCGGTGCGCACCATCTACCGGGACGTCGAGTCGCTGTCCGCGGCCGGCGTGCCGGTGTACGCCGAGCGGGGACGGCACGGCGGCATCGCCCTGCTCCCGGGCTACCGCACCGACGTCACCGGGCTCACCGCCGACGAGTCGCGGGCCCTGTTCGTCCTCGCCGCCGACGGCGCCCACGCCGCGCTCGGCCTCGACGAGGCGCTCGGGTCGGCGCTGCGCAAGGTGATGGCCGCGCTGCCCGCCCCGCACCGACCGGCCGCCGAACTCACCAGCCGCCGCATCCTGGTCGACCCGGACCGCTGGATGAGCGGGCCGCGCGCCGACGTCGACCTCGACGTCCTCAACCGGGGCGTGTTCGCCGACCGCCGGCTCACCCTCGCGTACCGCAGCAGCGGAGCGCCCGCGCCGAAGACGTACACCGTCGACCCGTACGGGCTCGTGGTGAAGGCCGGCGTCTGGTACCTGGTCGCCGACCACGAGGCCGAACCCCGGCTCTTCCGCGCCGACCGCGTCCACCGCGCCGAACTCCTCGACGAGCCCGTCCGGCGCCGGCCCGGCGTCGAACTCGCCGACGTGTGGGACCTGCTGCGCAGCCGCGTCGAGCGCCGCCCGGCGGACATCACCGTCACCGCCCGCGTGCACCGCGACCGCTACGACCGCTTCCTGCGCCTGCACGGCGACCGCCTCACCGCCCCGGCCCCACCGCACCCCGCCGAGGAGTGGACCACCGTCGAACTGGCCTTCGCCGAGCTCGGCGAACTCCGCCCCCTCCTCGCCATGGGCGCCAGCCTGGAGGTCCTGGCCCCGCCGGACGCCCGCGCCTACGTCGCGGACGTCGCCAGGGAGACCGCCGCTCTCTACCGGGCAACCGGATCCGGTGTCCAAAGCCGGCCGACGTGACCGCTGGATCCACGAACGGATCCCCTGTCCGAAGGTCGGCCCCGGGCCGGCCGAAGTGACACCGGATCCACGAACGGATCCCCTGTCCGAAGGTGGCCCCGGGCCGGCCGAAGTGACACAGGATCCACAGGCTACGGATCCCATGTCCGATCCGAAGGGCAGGCCCGAGGCGCACGGAATCCCCCGCCCGGACACCCGCATCGGATCCGATGGCCGAAGGCAAACCGGATACTGGATCCGGCCAGGCGACGGAGACGCCCGCGCCGCCTCGTAGAATCGTTCCCACCATGGCTTACCTCGACCACGCCGCGACCACGCCCATGCTGCCCGAGGCGATCGAGGCGATGACCGCCCAGCTCGCCGTCACGGGCAACGCCTCCTCGCTGCACGCGGCCGGCCGTCGCGCCCGGCGGACCGTCGAGGAGGCCCGCGAGACGCTGGCCGGGGCGCTCGGGGCCCGGCCCAGCGAGGTCGTCTTCACCTCCGGCGGCACCGAGGCCGACAACCTCGCCGTGAAGGGCCTCTTCTGGTCCCGCCGCGCCGCCGACCCGCGCCGCACCCGCGTCCTGGCCAGCCCGGTCGAGCACCACGCCGTCCTCGACGCCGTCGACTGGCTCGCCGGCCACGAGGGCGCCACCGTCGAGTACCTGCCCGTCGACCGGCACGGCCGCGTACACCCCGAGGCCCTGCGCGAGGCCGTCGCGCGCGACCCCGAGTCCGTCGCCCTCGCCACCGTCATGTGGGCCAACAACGAGATCGGCACCATCATGCCGATCCGTGAACTCGCCGACGTCGCCGGCGAGTTCGACGTCCCGCTGCACGCCGACGCCGTCCAGGCCCTCGGTCAGATTCCGGTCGACTTCGCCGCCTCCGGACTCGCCGCCATGACCGTTTCCGGTCACAAGATCGGCGGCCCCTACGGCATCGGCGCCCTGCTCCTCGGCCGCGAGTACACCCCCGTGCCCGTCCTGCACGGCGGCGGCCAGGAGCGCCACGTCCGCTCCGGCACCCTCGACGTGCCCGCCGTCGCCGCCTTCGCGGTCGCCGGCCGGATCGCCGCCGAGGGCCGCGAGGAGTTCGCCCGCACCGTCGGCACCCTCCGCGACGAGCTGGTCACCGCCGTTCGCACCGCCGTCCCCGACGCGATCCTCGGCGGCGACCCCGTCGACCGGCTCCCCGCCAACGCGCACTTCACCTTCCCCGGCTGCGAGGGCGACTCCCTGCTGCTGCTCCTCGACGCCGCCGGCATCGAGTGCTCCACCGGGTCCGCCTGCACCGCCGGCATCGCCCAGCCCAGCCACGTCCTGCTCGCCACCGGCACCGACCCGGACCTCGCCCGCGGCACCCTGCGCTTCACCCTCGGCCACACCTCCACCAAGGAGGACGTCACGGCAGTCGCCGAGGCCATCGGCCCGGCCGTCGAACGCGCCCGCACGGCCGGCCTCAGCTGACGACCGGCCCCGCGGCCCCCGCCCGGTGACGCCCGCCGGCCCGCCGCGGTCGCCGCCCGGTGATGCCCGGCGGGCCGCGCCCGCTGAGGCCCGTCGGCCGCGCGGGCCCCGCCGGGTGACGCCCACCGGCCCCCGCCCGACCGCCCGGTCCCGCCCTCGGGCCCCGCTGGGTGACGCCCGCCGGCCCGCGCGCGCTGATGCCCGTCGGCCGCACGGGCGCCGCCCGGTGACGCCCGGTGACGCCCGGTCCCGCCCGGCGGGCCGCGCCCGCCCGCCCGGTCCCGGCACGGGCGCCGCCCGGTGACGCCCACCGGCCCCCGCCCGACCGGCCGGTCCCGCTTCCGGGCCCCGCTGGGTGACGTCCGCCCGACCGCCCGGTGACGCCCGCCGGCCCGCGCCCGCTGAGGCCCGTCGGCCGCGCGGGCGCCGCCCGGTCCCGCCCTCCGGCCCTCGCGCCCCGGCTCAGTCGGCCGACGGCAGCTTCGCGCGCTCCCGCCGCACGAGCGGCATGTAGCGGTCCCAGTCCCAGTGCGGCCCCGGATCCGTGTGGTCCGTGCCCGGCACCTCCACGTGCCCGATGATGTGCTCCCGGTCCACCGGTATCCCGTAGCGGGCGCAGATGCCGGCCGTCAGCCGCGCCGACGCCTCGTACATCGCCTTCGTGAAGCCCTCCGGCCGGTCGACGAAGCCCTCGTGCTCGATGCCGATGCTCCGCTCGTTCATGTCCCGGTTCCCGGCGTGGAAGGCCACGTCGAGCTCCCGGATCATCTGTGCCACGTGTCCGTCCTTGCGGACGACGTAGTGGGTGGCCGCCCCGTGCCCGGGATCCTTGAAGACCTTCACGGCGGTGGCGAAGCTGCCCTGCACCACATGGATCACCACCCGGTCGATCACGAAGTCGTCCGGGCGGTCGGCCCGCCGCCAGTTCGCCCGCGAGGCCCCCGCCCACTGGGCACCCTTGTGGTCCAGCTCGCCCTCGACCCGGTCCTTCTCCATCCCCGGCAGCCGCCACCACCAGCGCGTCAGCTCCTCGCGCGCGAGCGCGGCCGCGCCGACCGCCGCGACCGTGCCGCCCACCAGGAAAGCCCGCCGCCCCGTACCGCTCCCGGTGCCGCCGCCCGCGCTCCGCCCGCCCGCCCCGCCCCTCGCCTTTTTCCCCATGTGTCCGAGAACGCTCACGCGTACGGCCCCGGTTCCCCGCGCCCCGTACCCTGGTAGGGCTATGACTGAGACCTCGCCGCAGCGCCCCAGCCCCCGCCCCCTCCGGGTCCTCGCCGCCATGTCCGGCGGAGTGGACTCCGCCGTCGCCGCCGCCCGCGCCGCCGAGGCCGGCCACGACGTCACCGGCGTGCACCTGGCCCTCTCCGCGAACCCGCAGTCCTTCCGTACCGGAGCGCGGGGCTGCTGCACCATCGAGGACTCGCGCGACGCCCGGCGGGCCGCCGACGTCATCGGCATCCCGTTCTACGTGTGGGACCTCGCCGAGCGCTTCCGCGAGGACGTCGTGGCGGACTTCGTCTCCGAGTACGAGGCGGGCCGCACGCCCAATCCGTGCCTGCGCTGCAACGAGAAGATCAAGTTCGCCGCCCTCCTCGACAAGGCGCTCGCCCTCGGCTTCGACGCCGTCTGCACCGGCCACTACGCGACCGTCGTGCTGCGCGAGGACGGCACCCGCGAGCTGCACCGGGCCTCCGACATGGCCAAGGACCAGTCGTACGTCCTCGGCGTCCTCGACGAGAAGCAGCTGGCGCACGCCATGTTCCCGCTCGGCGACACCGTCACCACCAAGGAGGAGATCCGCGCGGAGGCGGAGCGGCGCGGTCTCGCGGTGGCGAAGAAGCCCGACAGCCACGACATCTGCTTCATCGCCGACGGCGACACCCAGGGCTTCCTCGCCTCCCACCTGGGCACGGCGGAGGGCGACATCGTCGACGAGTCCGGTACGAAGGTGGGCACCCACCAGGGCGCGTACGGCTTCACCATCGGCCAGCGCAAGGGCCTGCGCATCGGACACCCCGCCCCCGACGGCAAGCCCCGCTACGTCCTCGACATCTCGCCGGTGAACAACACCGTCACCGTCGGCCCCGCCGAGGCCCTGGACGTCACCGCCCTGACCGCCATCAGGCCCCGCTGGTGCGGCACCGCTCCCGAGGGCCCCGGCCGCTACACCGCGCAGCTCCGCGCCCACGGCGGTGAGACGCCGGTGAGCGCCGAGATGACCGACGGGCAGCTGCACGTCACCTTCGACGAGCCCGTCCGGGGCGTCGCCCCGGGCCAGGCCATCGTGCTCTACGACGGCACGCGGGTGGTGGGCTCGGCGACGATCGCGACGACGGTCCGCCGCACGGACCCGGCGCCGGCCCGGGCGTGAGACGGGCCCCGACCGACGTCGGGGCCCGGCCACGGGGCACCCCGGCCGGCCCGCCGGCCGCCCGGGGTCACTGACCGGCGGACTCCTGCGCGTAGAAGTCCTCAAGGACCGGGGCCAGGACGTGCGGGGCCACCTCGTGCGTCTGGCCGGTGAGCGTGCGGTGCCGTCCGCGCGGGACGGCCGCCGCGATCGTACGGGCCGCCCGCCGCGTCCAGACCGGGCTCGCACCCCCGTCGACCACCAGCACGCGCGCGTGCACCCGGCCGAGCCGGCCGGCCTGCTCCGCACCGTACGGCGGCTCGAACACCGACACCGGCCCGACCGGCACCCCGGCCGCGGCGGCGGCCAGCGCCAGGGCGCCTCCGGACGCCGTTCCGTGCACCGTCGCCGTACCGTCCGCGTCGCCCACCACCTCCACGAGCGCCGCCAGGTCCTCGATCTCCCGCTCCACGCAGTCCGCGGCGTCGCGCCGGTCGTACGCGACGACCGAGAAGCGCCGGGCGAGCAGCCCGGCGAGCGGCCGTTCCGCTCCGGCCGTCCCCGGCGCCCCGCTCACCAGGATCACGGGCGGCCCGTCCCCGTACCGCTCGAAGGCGATCGGCGTCCCGTCCTGCGACCTGACCAGGCCCCGGGCCCGGCAGAGAGTGGTCTTCACCTCGTCCATGGAAGGGCAGACCGGAGCGGCCCCCGGAACTCATCGCTCGCGGAGGGAACTTCCCGAAAAAATCCCGCTGCCGGTGCGACGGCCTACGGTGGAGCCCATGAACATCTGCGTCTTCCTGTCCGCCGCCGACCTCGACGAGCGGTACACGGCCCCCGCCCGCGACTTCGCCACCCGCCTCGGCAAGGCGGGCCACACCCTGGTCTGGGGCGGGTCCGACACCGGCCTCATGAAGGTCGTCGCGGACGCCGCCGAGGAGGCCGGCGGCCGCCTGGTCGGCGTCTCGGTGGACTTCCTCGCCGCCAAGGCCCGCCCGGTCGCCGACGAGATGCTCTTCGCCAAGGACCTCGCCGAGCGCAAGGCCCTCCTCCTCGCCCGGTCCGACGCCGTCGTCGTCATGGTCGGCGGCACCGGCACCCTCGACGAGGCCACCGACATCCTGGAACTGAAGAAGCACGGCCGCCACACCAAGCCTGTCGTCCTCCTCAACGCGGCCGGCTTCTACGACGGCCTGAAGACCCAGTTCCGCCGCATGGAGGAAGAGGGCTTCCTGCCGGTCCCGCTGAGCGAGCTGGTCTTCTTCGCGGAGGACGGTGCGGAGGCGCTGGCGTACCTGGAGTCACGGGTGCGGAACTGACGATCTGCTCCCGCAATGGTTCCTCGCACGCCCGTACGGCTGCTCGCCCGGGGGCGATGGCGGGAAGTCTTCGCGACTGCGTACGAACGGACCTGGCTGCGCTAGCCTCCTCGACCTGGAGCGATGACGGGTCGCAGTCGAGAGCGGGGGAGCCGTGTCCCATGCGGTGCGCTGGCAGCAGTTGTCCGGGCCGACAGGCGGCGCCGCGGAGCTGAAACACAGCGGCGGCCCCTGGACCCGCGCCTCCGCCACCGCTGCCGAAATCCGGACGAGCGCCGAGACCAGCCGCTCCGTCCTCGGCCGCGGCCACGAGGGCATCGCGGCCGGCGGCGCCGGACTGAGCGCCGTCGCCGCGCTCGCCGGCTTACGCGAGTCCTGGGAGGAGCGGCTCACAGCCGTACGCGACGAGTGCGAGGCCCTGCGGGGCACCCTCCTCACGGTCGCCAAGGAGATGGGCGAGACCGACACCGCCGTCGGGAACTCCTTCGCGGGGCGGCGATGAGCGGGGCCGCACTCACCTGGCGGCAGCTCAGGGACGTCAGGCTGGCGGAGTTCGAGCAGGCTGGCGACGCCTGGCACGAGGTGTCGGGCCGGGCCGACGCCGATCGAGTACGGGTCGACCGCGCCATGTCCGCCAAGCTCCGAGAGACCCAGCAGAGCGAGTCGGCCGACGCCGCCCTCGGCCGTCTCCGGCGCCTGAGCCGCAACTTCCAGTACGTGCACACCGAGTGCGGACTCACCCGCACCGCGCTCAACGGCCTGGCAGGCGACCTGGCCGAGCCCCAGCGCCTGTTGCGGCTGGCCCTCGAGGAGGCCGCCGCCCTGAGGTTCACCGTCCACGAGGACGGCTCCGTCGCCTACCCCGCCGCGCCCGTCCGGACTGCGCTCGGCGACCAGGAGGCCCCTGGCGGCAGGGTCCGCGGCCGCCTCCTCCGGGAACGCTCGCCCTTCGACGACTCCCCACCGTTCGGCCTGCTCAACCCGCACGCCGAGAAAGCCCAGGACCTCGCGGACCGCATCGGCCGGGCGGTCCTCGCGGCCGCCTCCATCGACGCCCGGTACGCCCGGACCCTGGAGGCCCTGCGCGCGGCCAAGGGCCTGGACGTCACGGAGGCCACCCTTCAGGACATCGCCCGGGACACCGCCGCCGTCCGCGACGCCGCCGGTCACCACCTCGCGGCCGCCGTCCCCGCGGACGGCAGCCCCGCCGAACGCAAGGCATGGTGGGACGGCCTCAGCGAGGAACAGCGCCGCGAGTACCTGGACGTCGCGCCGGACCTGATCGGCAACCTGGACGGCATCCCCGCAGTCGTGCGGGACGAGGCCAACCGGCGCTACCTGCCCGTGCTCATCGACGAGTTGGAGCGGCGGGGCGGTGCCGGCGCGGAGACGAAGCTGGAGGCGCTCCGTATGATCCAGGACAGGCTGGACCAAGCGAGCGACCCACCCATGTTCCTCCTCGGCATCGGCGCGGAGGGCAACGGCCGCGCGATCGTGGCGTACGGAAACCCCGACACGTCGAAGCACGTGTCCGCGTACGTGCCCGGCCTCGGCACGAACCTGGACGCCGTGTTCGTCGAAGAGACGATGGTGCGGGCCCAGGACACGGCGAAGGGGGCGCGGTCCGTGGACCCGTCCAGCGCCGCGATCGTCTGGCTCGGCTACGACGCGCCCCAGCACGGTGACGTGATGCTCAGGGGGGACGCGGAGCGAGGAGCCCCCGCGTACAACCGGTTCATGGCCGGACTGTCCGCGACCAACGACCACGCGGACCCGCACCTGACCGCCATCGGCCACTCCTACGGATCGCTCACCGTGGGCACGGCCGCCCGGCAGTCCGGCGGCATCCCCGGCGTGGACGACGTGATCCTGCTGGGCAGCCCGGGGGTCGGTGTGGACCGCGCCCAGGACCTGGGCGTCGGAAAAGAGCACGTGTACGTCGGTGCCGCGGACAACGACCCGGTCACCCACCTCCCGACCAGGACGGAGTCCGCGGTCGGCCTGCAGTTCGGCGGTTCCACGGGCGTGCTGCTGGCACGGGACCTCCTCGACCGGGGGAACGACGACCTGTACTTCGGCAAGGACCCCGCGAGCGAGGCGTTCGGGGCACGGCGCTTCGAGGTGGACGACGGGCCGCGGATGGTTCGCGACGGGGGCCTGTTCGATGCCCATGGGCAGTACTTCACACCGAGCGTGGACCAGGCGTCCGCGGACAACATCGCGTTCATCGTCGGCGGGACGCCGGAAAAGATCACCACGGAGGCATATCGATGAGTCCTGTCTCGCGGACGGCGCGCATGTCGTCGTGCCTTGTCCTGGCCGGGGCTCTCCTGGCCGGGTGTGCTGGGCCGGAAGGTAGGAACGACGCACGAGGTGTAGCACGAAGCATGAACATGCAGCAGGCGGCAGAACGAGCGGACGCCATGCTGGACGCCACGTTCGAGGCGATCGTCCCCCGGGTCCACTGGGCCCACGACACCACAACCACGCACACCTGCGACGTAATTCGGCGCCGCACCGTCACCACCGTCGTCTCCGAGCAGCGGCGAGGCAGCTTCCTCGGTGTGGTGCAGCGCCATTGGGAGAAGAGCGGATACAAGATCAAGTCCGTCAGGCAGGACCAAGAGATGCCCGCCATCTACGCGGTCTCGCCGGAAGGCTTCCAGATCCGCATCCTCTTTGGTTACAAGGGACAGGCCTTCTTCCAGGTCGCCACCCCCTGCGTCACCAAATCCCCCGTCACCGACCCCACCACCCCAGCCAACGGCCCCGCCTACCCCCTCGGCCGGATCCCCGCCCCCAACATCCGCTCCGCGTTCTGGTCCGCGCCCGCGCCCCTTCCCTGAGACCATGAGTGCCATGGCTACACATGTGATCACCGGAGCCGGTTCCGGCATCGGCGCCGCCGTCGCGCGGCGTCTGCACGCGCGTGGGGACGAGCTCGTGCTGCACGCGCGGGACGCGGGGCGGGCCAAGGAGCTGGCCGCGGAGTTTCCCGGGGCCCGGACGCTCGTCGGGGACCTGGCGGATCCGGACCGGCTGTCGTGGGCGTTCTCGCACCAGAGCCTGCCCGAGCGGGTGGACACCCTGCTGCACATCGCGGGCGTCGTCGACCTCGGGCCGGTCGGCGAGCTCACCCCCAAGACCTGGCACCACCAGCTCAACGTCAACCTCGTCGCCCCCGCCGAGCTGACCCGGCACCTCCTGCCCCAACTCCGCGTCTCCAAGGGGCACGTGGTCTTCGTGAACTCGGGCGCCGGGCTCAACGCGCACGCCGAGTGGAGCGCCTACGCCGCCTCCAAGCACGGACTGAAGGCACTCGCCGACTCGCTGCGCCACGAGGAGCACGGCAACGGGGTGCGGGTCACCTCCGTCTACCCGGGCCGGACCGCGAGCCCCATGCAGGCGAAGGTGCACCAGCAGGAGGGCAAGGAGTACGACCCCGAGCGCTGGATCGACCCGGAGTCCGTGGCCACCACCATCGTCATGGCGATCGACCTGCCGCGCGACGCCGAGGTGAACGACCTGACCGTGCGCCCCGGGCGCTGAGCCGATGGCGGGGGCCGGGGGAAACGTCGTATCGGGCGGTACGCAGGGGACCGTCGTCCAGGCCGGGCACATCGAGCACCTCGTCGTCCATCAGGCCCCGCCGCCGGCCGACGAGGTCACCGTCGCCCCGCCGTTCGGGCGCAGGGGCGCGGCCCTGCGCGGGCGCGAGGAGCTGACCACGCGGCTGCTCGCCGCGTCCGGCACCCATGTGCTGTACGGGCTCGGGGGCGTCGGCAAGACCAGCCTCGCCCTGGAGGTCGCCGACGTCCTCGCCCGGGACGGCGCCCCCGTGTGGTGGGTCGCCGCCCAGGACGCCGGCCGTCTCGCGGGCGGCCTGCGCGCGGTCGCCCGCCGGGTCGGGCTCGACGCGGAGGAGCTGGCCGGCGGCCAGACAGCCGACCTGCTGTGGGAACGGCTCGCCGCCCTCCCCGGCCCCTGGCTCCTCCTCCTCGACAACGCCGACGACCTCGCCCTCCTCGACGGACCCGGTTCCCTCGCGGCCGGTACGGGCTGGGTGCGCGCCCCGGCGGGCGCCGCCGGGCTCGTCCTCGTCACCACCCGCGACGGCGACCCGGCCGCCTGGGGATCCGGGCCTGTCCTGCACCGGCTCGGCGCCCTGCCCGGCCCCGAGGGCGCCCGGGTCCTCGTCGACCGGGCCGGCCCCGACGCGGGGCCCGCGACCGACGCCGCCGCCCTCTCCGTACGCCTCGGGGGCCTGCCGCTCGCCCTCGACAGCGCCGGGCGCTACCTGGCCTCGGTCGCCGAACGCCCCGCCTTCCTGCGCACGCCGGGCGAACCCGCCACGTACTCCGCGTATCTCGACGCCCTCGGTACGGGGGACGTCACCGTCGACGGTGACGGCACCCTCGCCCGTATCTGGGCGATGTCGCTGCGGCTGCTGCGCGACCGCGGCCACGCGCACGCCGAGGAACTGCTCCGTCTCCTCGCCGGCTTCGCCGACGCCCCGGTGCCGCTGCGGGTCTTCGCCCCCGAACGGGTCGACATCCCGCCCGGCGAGCTGTGGACCTGCCTCCAGGCCCTGGACCGGCTCGGCCTCGCGGCCCTGCGGACGGACGAGGAGCCGGTGGTGTCGCTGCATCCGCTGGTGCGTGACGCGTTCCGGGGAGAGCGGGAGCGGTTGTCGGCGGCCCTGGCGGTGACGCTGGACCCGCCTCAGGCGGGCGGGCGGCTCTGGGAGCTCCTCGTTCCCCATCTCCTTCACGACCTGGACGCGGGGAGGACGGAGGACGGGTGGCGGGCCGCACTGCTCGCGGTGGACTCCCTCGAAGTCCGCGGCATGGTGCGGGCCGTGCCGTCGGCGGCGCGGTCCGTCGCCGAGGCCACGGTGCGCGCACTCGGCCCCGTGCACCCGCTGTCCTTGGCCGCACGCCTCGCGCACGGGCAGGCGCTCCTGGACGGTGGTCAGGCGGGGCAGGCTCGGGTCCTGCTGGGGGAGCTCGCCGCGGACATGGCCGAGACCCTCGGGCCGGACGCCCCGGACACCCTGGAGTGCCGGCACACCCTCGCCATGGCCCACCACCTCTGCGGTGACCTGGACGGCGCCCGCGAGGTGAACGCGCGGGTCCTGACCGCCCGGGACAGGGTCCTCGGCCCTGCCCACCCCGCGACGCTCACCACGCGGCACAACCAGGCCATGGTGCTGGTCCAGCTCGGTGACCCGGCGGGCGCCCTCGCCGAGTTCGACGCGATCCTCGCCGCCGAGACGGCCGAGATGGCCGAGATGGCCGAGACGGCAGGGACCGCCGGGATCGCCGGGACGGCCGGGACGGCCGGGAGCGCGGCTGCCCGGGGCGACGCCTTGGCGCGGACACTCGTCACGCGGGAGAACCGGGTGCATGTCCTGCGCATGCTCGGGGACACCGAGGGCGCCAGGGAGGAGCTCCAGGCGGTGCACGACGCCCGCGTCCGCCTGTTCGGCGCCGACCACCCCACGACCCTGTCCGCCCGGTACAACCTCGCCACCGTCCTGCCACCCGACCGCGCGCGTGAGGAACTCACCGCCGTCCTCGACGCCCGCACCCGCGTCCTCGGCCCCGACCACCCCGTCACCCTCGCCACCCGCGAGGCGCTGGAGCGCACGGCACGTACCCTGCCGGAGTGACCGACAACAGCGCCATCAGCCACGACAGCGAGAAGAGCACCTTCCCCTGGGGCCCCGCCACCGGCGTCGGGTCCCTGCCCGGCGGGGACGCCCGCGAGGCCGCCAAGACCGTCACCGGGTCCTTCGAGGACTTCCCCTTCCTGGCGGAGCTGCCCGCCCGGGGGCCCGGGGCGGACATGATCGGGCGGACGATCGGGATGCTCGTCGAGCTGTACGCGCACGTGGAGCCCAGCGGCTGGCGGATCAGCGACCGGCCGGGCAGGGACACCCGGCGGGCGCGGTCGTGGATGGGGGAGGACCTGGACGCCCTGGAGGAGTTCACCCAGGGGTACGAGGGGCCGCTCAAGGTGCAGGCGGTGGGGCCGTGGACGCTGGCCGCGTCCCTGGAGCTGCGCGGCGGCGAGGCGGCCCTCGGGGACGCGGGCGCCTGCCGGGACCTGGCGGCCTCCCTCGCGGAGGGGCTGCGGGCCCACCTCGCCGAGCTCCGCAGGCGCGTCCCGGGCGCCCGGCTGGTGCTCCAGCTCGACGAGCCCTCGCTGACCGCGGTGCTGCGCGGGCAGGTCCGCACCGCCAGCGGCTACCGCACCCACCGGGCGGTGGACCGGCAGGTGGTGGAGGGCGCGCTGCGCGACGTGACGGCGGTCCACGACGGGCCGGTGGTGGTGCACTCGTGCGCCCCCGACGTGCCGTTCGCGCTGCTGCGCCGGGCCGGGGTCGCGGGCGTGTCGTTCGACTTCGGGCTGCTCACCGAGCGTGACGAGGAGCCGATCGGGGAGGCGGTGGAGGCGGGGACCGTCCTCTTCGCCGGTGTGGTGCCGTCCACGGACCCGGCCTCGGGGGCATTGTCGGACCCGGGCGGTAGCGTCATGGGTGTCAGGACGCTGTGGCGCAGGCTGGGGCTGAATCCGGGGACTCTCGCCGAGTCCGTGGTGATCACCCCGACCTGTGGTCTCGCGGGTGCCTCGCCGGCGTACGCCCGCAAGGCGCTCGCCCACTGCGCCCGGGCGGCACGATCGCTCGCGGACAACCCAGAGTGACGGCAAGGTGACCGGGTTTCAGGCTACGGGAGGACGAGGAACGGTGGCAGTCGAACAGGGGGCCCCCGCCGAGGCGCGGGAGAAGCACGCCGAGCTGGCGGAGCAGGTCGAGGAGCACCGCTTCCGGTACTACGTGAAGGACCAGCCGGTCATCAGCGACGCGGAGTTCGACAGGCTCCTGAGGTCCCTGGAGGCCCTGGAGGAGGAGTATCCGGACCTGCGGACGCCGGACTCGCCGACCCAGAAGGTCGCGGGGACGTACGAGACGGACTTCGCGTCGGTCGAGCACCGGGAGCGGATGCTCTCGCTGGACAACGCCTTCGACGACGCGGAGCTGGCGGCCTGGGCCGAGCGCGTCGCCAAGGACGTCGGCACGAGCGACCACCACTTCCTGTGCGAGCTCAAGGTCGACGGCCTCGCGGTGAACCTCACGTACGAGCACGGGCGGCTCACCCGGGCGGCGACCCGCGGCGACGGCCGTACGGGCGAGGACATCACGCCGAACGTGCGGACGATCGCCGACGTCCCCGAGCGGCTGCGCGGCGAGCGCGTCCCGGCCCTGGTGGAGATCCGCGGCGAGGTCTACTTCCCGATGGAGGCCTTCGAGGGGCTCAACGCGCGGCTGGTGGAGGCGGGCGACAAGCCCTTCGCCAACCCGAGGAACGCGGCCGCCGGTTCGCTGCGCCAGAAGGACCCCAAGGTGACGGCGACCCGCCCGCTGCACATGGTGGTCCACGGCATCGGCGCCCGCGAGGGCCTCGACATCTCCCGCCTGTCGGAGGCGTACGAGCTGCTGCGCGAGTGGGGCCTGCCGACCGCCCGGCACAACAAGGTCGTCTCCGGCCTCGACGGCGTACGGGAGTTCATCGCCTACTTCGGCGAGAACCGCCACTCGGTGGAGCACGAGATCGACGGGGTCGTCGTCAAGCTGGACGAGATCCCGCTCCAGGGCCGGCTCGGCTCGACGGCGCGCGCCCCGCGCTGGGCGATCGCGTGGAAGTACGCGCCGGAGGAGGTCAACACCAAGCTGGTCGACATCAAGGTCGGTGTCGGCCGTACGGGCCGCGTCACGCCGTACGCGCAGGTGGAGCCGGTGACGGTGGCCGGTTCGGAGGTCGAGTTCGCCACCCTGCACAACCAGGAGGTGGTCAAGGCCAAGGGCGTGCTCATCGGGGACACGGTCGTGCTGCGCAAGGCCGGTGACGTGATCCCGGAGATCCTGGGGCCGGTGGCGGACCTGAGGGACGGCAGCGAGCGGGAGTTCGTGATGCCGGCCGAGTGCCCGGAGTGCGGGACGCCGCTGAAGCCGATGAAGGAGGGGGACATCGATCTGCGCTGCCCCAACGCGCAGTCGTGTCCGGCGCAGCTGCGCGAGCGGCTGTTCTTCCTGGCGGGCCGGCAGTGCCTGGACATCGAGAACTTCGGCATGGTCGCGGCGGCGGCCCTCACCCGCCCGCTGGAGCCCGCGGAGCCGCCGCTGAAGGACGAGGGCGGTCTGTTCGACCTGACGATCGAGCAGCTGCTGCCGATCAGGGCGTACGTCCTCGACCCGGACAGCGGGCTGCCCAAGCGGGACCCGAAGACGGGCGAGGAGAAGATCGTCCCGGTCTTCGCCAACCAGAAGGGCGAGCCGAAGAAGAACGCCCTGGCGATGCTGGCCAACATCGAGGCCGCCAAGACGCGTCCGCTGGCCCGGTTCATCAACGGGCTGTCGATCCGCCATGTGGGTCCGGTCGCGGCCGAGGCACTGGCCCGCGAGTTCCGGTCCCTGGAGCGGATCGAGCAGGCGACCGAGGAGGAGCTGGCGGCGGTCGACGGCGTCGGCGGGATCATCGCGGCGGCGGTGAAGCAGTGGTTCTCCGAGGAGTGGCACCGGGAGATCGTGCGCAAGTGGCGTGCGGCGGGAGTGAGCTTCGAGGACGAGGGTGCCGGTGAGGAGCGCGGGCCGCGTCCGCTGGACGGGCTGACCGTGGTCGTGACGGGAACGCTCCAGAACTACACCAGGGATGGCGCAAAAGAGTCGCTGCAAGCCCAGGGTGCGAAGGTGACCGGTTCCGTTTCAAAGAAGACCGCCTTCGTCGTTGTGGGTGACAACCCGGGCTCCAAGTACGACAAGGCCGTGCAGCTGAAGGTTCCGGTTCTGAACGAGGAAGGGTTCGCGGTGCTGCTCGAACAGGGTCCCGAAGCCGCCGCGGAGGTGGCCCTCCCGGTCGCCGAGTAACCACGGCCGGCCGTCCCGCGGGCCGCGGAAGCTCACCCGTTCGGCGCATACCAGATCGTTACGGGTGGCCGGGTCGCATTCGGGCAAGACATGGAGAGCGGTGCCCGTAGCAGCCCTCCGCGGCCTAGTGTGGTGACCGTGCGTCCGCCGCGCACGGCCGTGCGAAGGCCCTGCCGGCGCGCAGGAGCAGGACACGCGGTACGGCACGCGACCGGACGACGGCCCAGTGGCATGACGACGGCCCCGCGTTGCGACCGCACCGCCGGCTGTGAGAGGGACGGGAATGAAACCGACCGAGAGTGCCGCCCCGGTCGCACGGCCCCAGGGCCGCGCGGCGTACGTGGGCATCACCTCCGGGCTGCCCGGAGCTTTGGTGGGCATCGCCGCCGTCGTGCTCACCGCCGGACTGTACCGGGCGCTGAGCACCGGCGAGGGGCTCTTCCCGGGCGGCGCCGCCGGCTGGTCCCTCGCCGTCCTCACCGGCCTCATCGTCGGCCACCTGGTCGCGCTCGGCCGCGACCGCTGGTGGGGCGGCACCGGCTCCGGCGCCGCCCTCACCCTGGCCGTCCTGCTCCTCTACGGCTGGGTCGCCGCCTCCCTGGTGTCCCTCACCGTGGTCGTCCTCGTCGCCGCCGCCCGCCGCCACCGCTGGCGCCAGGGCCTGCTGCACGGCGCCGTGGACGTCATCGGCACCGGCGCCGCCGCCCTCGTCCTCGCCACCTTCGGGGACGTGCCGACCGTCGCCGCGCCCTGGCGACCCCTCGACTGGGGGATCGCCGACGTACCGGAAGTGGCGCTCGCCGCCGTCGCCTACCTCGTGGCGACCCGGCTGCTGTTGTGGTACGCACTCGCACCCCAGGGCGGCGCCCTGCCCACCGCGGCCCGCACCGCCCTGCTCCGGCAGGGCCTGGTCGCCGTCGCCCTGCTCGGCATCGCCCCCCTCATCTGCGTCGTCGCCGCCTCCCGGCCCCCGCTGCTGCCGCTCTTCGCCGTCCCGCTGATCGCCCTCGACTCCACCCTGTGGATCGCCCGCGCCCGCGCCGAGGAACAGCTGCGCGACCCGCTCACCGGACTGCCCAACCGCCAGTGGCTCCTGGAGCGCACCTGGACCGCCCTGGAGGAGGCCGAGGGCGAGGGCGTCCGCTCGGCCCTGGTCCTGATCGACCTCGACCGCTTCCGCTCGGTCAACGACACCCTCGGACACCTCGCCGGTGACCGGCTCCTCCTCCAGATCGCCGAACGGCTCCGCCTCGCCCTGCCGCGCGGCGCCGAGGCCGCCCGGCTCGGCGGCGACGAGTTCGCCGTCCTGCTGCCCACCGCCGACTCCACCACCAGCGCCCAGCGCGTCGCCCGCCACCTCGTCGCCGAGCTCTCCTCCCCGCTCGACCTCGACGGCCTCACCCTGGTCCTGGAGGCCAGCGCCGGCGTCGCCGTCTTCCCCGAGCACGCCCTCGACGCCGAGGGCCTGCTGCGCCGCGCCGACGTCGCCATGTACCAGGCCAAGCGCGACCGCACCGGCGTCGAGGTCTACGAGTCCAAGCGCGACTCCAACACCCCCGACCGCCTCGGCCTCCTCGGCGACCTGCGGCGCGCCCTCGACGCCGGCGAGGTCGAGCTGCACTACCAGCCCAAGGTCCGCTTCGACGGCCAGGTCGCCGGCCTGGAGGCGCTGGTCCGCTGGGTCCACCCCGAGCGCGGCAAGGTCCCGCCGGACGAGTTCATCGCCATCGCCGAGTCCTCCGGCCTGATGCCCCACCTCACCGAGTACGTCCTGGAGACCGCCCTCGCCCAGGTGGCCCGCTGGCGCGCCCAGGGCCTCGACGTGCCCGTCGCCGTCAACGTCTCCCCGCGCGACGTCCACACCCCCGGCTTCGCCGGCGCCGTCGCCGCCCGCCTCGCCCGCCACGGCGTCCCGGCCGGCGCGCTCCAGCTGGAGATAACGGAGCACGTGCTCCTGGAGGACCCGCAGCGGGCCGCCGACACCATGGCCGGGCTCACCGGACACGGCGTCAAGATGTCCCTCGACGACTTCGGCACCGGCTACTCCTCCCTGGTGCACCTGCGCCGCCTGCCGGTGAGCGAACTGAAGATCGACCGCTCCTTCGTCGCCCGCCTCGCCGTGGACAACGAGGACGCCGAGATCGTCCGCTGCACCGTCGACCTCGCCCACTCCCTCGGCCTGCTCGTCGTCGCCGAGGGCGTCGAGGACGACGAGACCTGGGAGCGGCTGCGCGACCTGGGCTGCGACGCCGTCCAGGGCTGGCTGGTCGCCGCCGCCATGCCGCCCGGCGAGGCCACCGCCTGGCTGCTGGCACGCGGCGAGCACGGCTGGCGCCGCCCGTCGGAGATCTCGGCCGCCGCGGCCGCGGCCGTCGCGGAGCCGGTGATCGTGGAGGTCGAGCGGCCTTCCGGCCAGGTCGTCCAGTAGTCCTCGCGGATCCCGGGGCGGCCGCCCCGGGGCCGACCGTTTCACGGGGAGCGGCACCGGCCCCATAGGATTGGGCCAACACCGTCAAACTCACCCCGATGAGGATCCGCATGCCTGGCATCACGCGCGAGGAGGTCGCCCACCTCGCCCGGCTGGCGCGTCTGGAGCTGAAGGACGAAGAGCTCGATCACTTCGCCGGTCAGCTCGACGACATCATCGGCGCGGTCGCCCGCGTCTCCGAGGTCGCCGACCAAGACGTACCGCCGACCTCCCACCCCCTGCCGCTGACCAATGTCATGCGCGCGGACGAGGTCCGTCCGTCGCTCACCCCCGAGCAGGCGCTCTCCGGCGCCCCGGCCCAGGAGCAGCAGCGTTTCAAGGTGCCGCAGATCCTGGGGGAGGACTAAGAACGTCATGACGGACAACAGCACCATCATCAAGCTCACCGCCGCGGAGATCGCGGCGAAGATCGCCTCCGGCGAGCTCACCGCCGTCGAGGTGACCGAGGCCCACCTCGCCCGCATCGAGGCCGTCGACGAGAAGGTCCACGCCTTCCTGCACGTCGACCGCGAGGGCGCCCTCGCCCAGGCCCGTGCCGTGGACGAGAAGCGGGCCCGCGGCGAGAAGCTGGGCCCGCTCGCCGGTGTGCCGCTCGCGCTCAAGGACATCTTCACCACCCGGGGCGTGCCCACGACGGTCGGTTCGAAGATGCTCGAGGGCTGGATCCCGCCGTACGACGCCACCCTGGTCACGAAGCTCAGGGCCGCCGACGTGGTCATCCTGGGCAAGACCAACATGGACGAGTTCGCGATGGGCTCCTCCACGGAGAACAGCGCCTACGGTCCCACCGGCAACCCCTGGGACCTGACCCGCATCCCCGGCGGCTCCGGCGGCGGCTCCTCGGCCGCCCTCGCCGCGTACGAGGCCCCGCTCGCCATCGGCACGGACACCGGCGGCTCCATCCGCCAGCCCGCCGCCGTCACCGGCACCGTCGGCGTCAAGCCGACCTACGGCGCGGTCTCCCGCTACGGCATGGTGGCCTTCTCCTCCTCCCTCGACCAGGGCGGCCCGTGTGCCCGTACGGTCCTCGACGCGGCCCTGCTGCACGAGGCCATCGCCGGCCACGACCCGCTCGACTCGACCTCCATCGACCTGCCGGTCCCGCCGGTGGTCGAGGCGGCCCGCAACGGCTCGGTCGCCGGCATGCGCGTCGGCGTGGTCAAGCAGTTCCGCGGCGAGGGCTACCAGGCCGGCGTGATGCAGCGCTTCGACGAGTCCGTCGAGCTGCTGAAGTCGCTGGGCGCCGAGATCGTCGAGGTGGACTGCCCGTCCTTCGACCTCGCCCTGTCCGCGTACTACCTGATCGCGCCGTCGGAGTGCTCCTCCAACCTGGCCCGCTTCGACGGCCTGCGCTACGGCCTGCGGGCCGGCGACGACGGCACCCGGTCCGCCGAGGACGTCACCGCGCTCACCCGCGAGGCCGGCTTCGGCCCCGAGGTCAAGCGCCGCATCATCCTCGGTACGTACGCGCTGAGCTCCGGCTACTACGACGCGTGGTTCGGCTCGGCCCAGAAGGTCCGCACCCTGATCACCCGCGAGTTCGAGAGGGCCTTCGAGCAGGTCGACGTGATCGTCTCCCCGACGACCCCGACCACCGCCTTCCCGATCGGCGAGCGCGCCGACGACCCGATGGCGATGTACCTCGCGGACCTGTGCACCATCCCGACCAACCTGGCCGGCAACGCCGCCATGTCGCTGCCCTGTGGCCTCGCGCCGGAGGACGGCCTCCCGGTCGGCCTGCAGATCATCGCCCCCGCCCTGAAGGACGACCGCCTGTACAAGGTCGGTGCCGCCGTCGAGGCCGCCTTCGTGGAAAGGTGGGGTCACCCGCTGCTCGAGGAGGCTCCGTCGCTGTGAACGCCATGGCAAAGAAGGCCAAGAACTTCAAGAAGTCGAAGACCGGCGTCTACGTCTCGCTGGCCAGCACCGCCTTCGGCGCGGTCAGCGTCGCCAAGCAGGCGAAGCTGGCCCGCAGCGACGGTGACATGCTGCGTCTGGTCGACGCCGCCGTGTCCGCCGCCGCCATCGTCACCGGCCTCGCGATCCTGTACCGCGAGCTGAAGCGCCTCGGCGACGACGACGTCCTGCTGGGCTGAGAGGGAAAGTTCCACCGTGACTGTCACTGAACTGCTGTCGTACGAGGCGGCACTCGCCGAGTACGACCCCGTCATGGGCCTGGAGGTCCATGTCGAGCTCGGCACCAAGACGAAGATGTTCTGCGGCTGCTCCACCGAGCTCGGCCAGGACGCCAACACGCAGACCTGCCCGACCTGCCTCGGCCTGCCAGGGTCGCTCCCGGTCGTCAACGCGGTCGGCGTGGAGTCCGCCATCAAGATCGGTCTCGCGCTGAACTGCGAGATCGCCGAGTGGTGCCGCTTCGCCCGGAAGAACTACTTCTATCCGGACATGCCGAAGAACTTCCAGACCTCCCAGTACGACGAGCCGATCGCCTTCGACGGCTATCTGGACGTCCAGCTGGAGGACGGCGAGGTCTTCCGCGTGGAGATCGAGCGCGCCCACATGGAGGAGGACACCGGCAAGTCCACCCACATCGGTGGCGCGACCGGCCGCATCCACGGCGCCTCGCACTCGCTGCTCGACTACAACCGGGCCGGCATCCCGCTCATCGAGATCGTCACCAAGCCGATCGTCGGCGCGGGCGAGCGCGCGCCCGAGGTCGCCAAGGCGTACGTGGCCGAGCTGCGCGAGCTGATCCGTGCCCTGGGCGTCTCCGAGGCGCGCATGGACAAGGGCCAGATGCGCTGCGACGTCAACCTGTCGCTGATGCCGAAGGGGTCCACCACCTTCGGTACGCGCTCGGAGACGAAGAACGTCAACTCGCTCCGTTCCGTGGAGCGTGCGGCGCGCTTCGAGATCCAGCGCCACGCGGCGGTCCTGGAGGCCGGCGGCACGATCGTGCAGGAGACCCGTCACTTCCACGAGGACGACGGCACGACCACCTCCGGCCGCATCAAGGACAACGCCGAGGACTACCGCTACTTCCCGGAGCCGGACCTGGTGCCGGTGGCCCCCTCCCGCGAGTGGGTCGAGGAGCTGCGGAAGGGCCTTCCGGAGCTGCCGCGGGTGCGCCGCAACCGGCTGCGCGAGGAGTGGGGCGTGTCCGAGGTGGACATGCAGGCCATCCTCAACGCGGGTGCGGTCGACCCGATCGTCGCCACGATCGAGGCGGGCGCGGACGCCGCGTCGGCCCGCAAGTGGTGGATGGGCGAGCTGGCCCGTAACGCCAACGAGCAGGGCGTCTCCCTGGAGGAGCTCTCGATCACCCCGGCGGACGTCGCCCGCGTGTCGGCCCTGGTCGCCTCCGGCGACCTGAACGACAAGCTGGCCCGTCAGGTCATCGAGGGCGTTCTCGCCGGCGAGGGCACCCCGGACGAGGTCGTCGAGAAGCGCGGTCTGAAGGTCGTCTCCGACGACGGCGCGCTCGGCGCGGCGGTCGACGAGGCCATCGCGGGCAACGCGGCCATCGCCGACAAGATCCGCGGCGGCAAGGTCGCCGCGGTCGGCGCCCTGGTCGGCGCGGTCATGAAGGCCACCCGAGGCCAGGCCGACGCGGCGAAGGTCAAGGACCTGATCCTGGAGAAGCTGGGCGTCAGCGAGGGCTGAGCCCAGGCGGTACGGCTACGAGAGCGGCCCCGCACCGGATTTCCGGTGCGGGGCCGCTCTCGTACGCTCAGGGGGCGGCTCAGTGGGCCCACTCGGGGTTCTCCCTGGGCCTCAGGCCCTGGGTGAGCCTGCGCCGCAGCCACCTGCTCATGGGCTTCTCGACCCAGCGGTGGATGCCGTAGGAGAGCAGCAGCATGGCGCCGGTCGTCACCGCGATGGTTCCCCAGGGCCCGAGTGCGGGGACGTGCCGGGTCAGACCCTTGGCCAGCGGGATGCCGAGGCTCATGTGGACGAGGTAGAAGGGGTACGTCAGGGCGCCCGCGGTGACCAGCCAGCTCCCCCTGATCCTCCGGAGCGGGCCGAGGGAGGCCAGCATCAGGACCGCGAGGAACGCGGTGACGAGCAGGGCGCACAGGGTCCAGGAGACCGTCCTGTCGGTGCCGGACGTGGCGGGGTGCCAGTTCACGCGGATCTGGAGCACGCTGAGCTGGTAGGCCCAGGCCATGCCGAGCAGGAACCACAGCATCAGGTTCTGGCCGAAGCGGCACATCAGGTAGACGACGATGCCGGTGATGAAGTAGCCGGCGTAGGTGCTGAGGACGAACTGGTCGAGCAGCTTGAACCCGGTGGAGTGGGTGACGAAGGCGGCTACCAGCCACACGGTGCAGAAGCCCACCATGCGCGCGTAGGTGGTGCCGAACTTCAGGACGACGACCATCAGCAGGTAGAAGCGGGCCTCCACGTCCAGTGTCCAGGCGACACCGTCGAGCAGTCCGACCTTGAGCGGCCCCGGGAACATCGTGAGGTTCGACAGGACCACCCGCGGGTGGACGACCGAGTGGATGTCACCGGTCTGCAGGGGGATGACCGCCATGCGGGCGACGATCAGCAGGATGACGAACCAGTAGGCCGGGAACAGCCGGGAGATCCGGGAGACCGCGAACTGGCCCGGGGTGCGGCCCCAGGCGCTCATGCAGATGACGAAGCCGCTGATGAGGAAGAACATCTCCACGCCGAGCCAGCCGTACATCGAGGCGCGGTGCACGAGGTACGAGAAGACCTTGGGGGACTCACCCCAGATGGCCGGATTCGTCGTGCCCAGGAAATGGAACGCGGCGACGAAGAGACACGCCCCGAGCCGCAGTCCGTCCACGAGCGCCAGCCGCGGCGGGCGCTTCTTGGTGGTGGCGGTGTGAGCCGGGGCGGCTGTGCCGGATCCCGTGGGTGCGGGTGCGGGTGCGGGTGCGGGTGCGGGTGCGGGTGCGGGCGCGGGCGCCGGTGCCGGTACGGCTGTGGCCGGGCCTGCGGCTTCTGGAACGGGCGGAGCCGCCGGTGCCGGCTCGGCGCCGATCGACGTCCGTGAATCGAGCGTCACCCGGACCTGCCCTTCGCTCTCGACGGGGCATCACCCGAGCCACACTATGTCTGGAATGCCATGAAATGGCGGTTTGGACTTCCGAGTCCGGGTTCTTGGACGTTCATCGCCGTGCCCCCGCCGGGTCTTCTCTCGGTCACTCCGGCTCATTACCGTCCCCGCCGTACCCCCAATGGCTCGGAAGCGAACCATTGGCCGTCGACGAGGAGGTCGGGGCGTGTCACCGGAGATTTCGCGCAGAAGGCTGCTCGCGCTCGGCGGAGGCGCCCTGGGTGCCGCCGCCACCGGATCGCTGCTGCCGCCGTCGCTTCAGGCGGCGATGGCCGCCGAGCCGCCGGCCGGCGGGATGGCCGCGGTGCGCCACGTGGTCGTCCTGATGCAGGAGAACCGTTCCTTCGATCACTACTTCGGCGCCCTGCGCGGCGTCCGCGGGTTCGGCGACCGCAACGCGATCGAACTGCCCTCCGGTGCCTCGGTGTTCGAGCAGCCCGGCCCGCTCGGCCGGACCGTGCTGCCGTTCCCCGTGCGCGGCGCCGCCGAAGCCCAGCGCAAGGACCTCCAGTACATCGGCGACCTCGACCACTCCTGGAGCGGCGGCGGCAAGGCGTGGCGCGGCGGCTGGATGGACGGCTGGGTCTCGGCCAAGACCGCCGCGACCATGGCGTACTACGACCGCCGTGACCTCCCGCTGCACTACGAACTCGCCGACACCTTCACCATCTGCGACGCCTACCACTCCTCGATCCACACCTCCACCAGCCCCAACCGCAACCACCTCTGGTCCGGCTGGACCGGCTACGAGGCGGACGGCAGCCGCGCCGTCACCAACGCCGCCTACGCGGAGGGCACCCATCCCGGCTACGGCTGGTCCACCTACGCCGAGCGGCTCGAAGCCGCAGGACGCAGCTGGAAGACGTACACCGAGTGGGAGAACTTCACCGACAACAACATCGAGTTCTTCACCAGCTTCAAGAAGATCGCCCGCAAGGCGCTCGCGAAGACCGGCGGCCACACCTTCATGGAGTCCTTCTACGCCGCCGTCCGCGAGACCGCCGACTCCGCCGAGCGGGCCAGGCTCCTCGGTCTCCTGGAGGAGGGCGTGGCCACCCTCACCGCCGCCGAGCGCTCCCTTTTCGAGCGGGGGCTGCGCCGGGTCGAGACCGGCACTCTCGCCGACGCCTTCCGCGCCGACGTCGCCGCCGGCACCCTCCCCGAGGTCTCCTACCTCGTCCCCTCCGCGGTCGACTCCGAGCACCCCGGCTCCTCCTCGCCGATCGCCTCCGCCACGCTCGTCTACGAGGTGCTCGACGCCCTCGGCTCGCACCCGGACGTCTGGCGCCACACCGTCGTCCTGATCAACTACGACGAGAACGACGGCTTCTTCGACCACGTGCCGCCGCCGGTGCCGCCCGCCGACGACACCGACGAGCGCTGGAAGGGCCTGCCCACCGGACTCGGCATCCGCGTCCCGCTGCTCGTGATCTCCCCCTGGTCCGTCGGCGGCTACGTCTGCTCCGAGACCTTCGACCACACCTCGGTGATCCGCTTCCTGGAGCGGCTGACCGGCGTCGAGGAGCCCAACATCACCCCCTGGCGCCGGACCGTCACCGGCGACCTCACCTCCGCCTTCGACTTCCACCGGACCCGCCGGCAGCCGCCCGTCGAGCAGCCCGGCCCGATCCCGCCGTTCACCGGCCGCTGGCGGCCGCAGCCCCCCGCCGTCCAGGCGATGCCCGTCCAGGAGCCCGGCACCCGTCCCGCGCGCCCCCTGCCGTACCAGCCGGACGCCTGCGCGACGGTCGAGGACGGCCAGGTCTCCGTCACACTGCGCAACACCGGACGGGCGAGCGCGCACTTCGCCCTGTATCCGTACGCCGGCGAGTTCGCCGTCCCGCAGCACCGTGACGTCAGGGGCACGGCCTCATGGAGCGTCCCCGTCGCGCGCGATCACTATCGCTTCACGATCACGGGTCCGAACGGCTTCCGGCGCGAGTTCGAGGGCCCCGCGGCCGGCGGCACCGCCCTCCTCTCGCGCATCGACCACCACGACCGCGACCTGCACCTCACCGTCCGCAACGACACGGACGCCCCGGTCGCCTTCACGGTCCGGCCGCTCGGTTACGTCGACCCCGAGGACCTCGGCGAGCGCGGCCGCTGGACCCGCACTGTGACCGTGAAGCCCGGCAGGACCCGTACCGTCGTGCACTCCGCCGCCGACGCCCACGGCTGGTACGACATCGAGGTGACCGGCCCCGCGGGCTTCCGCCGCCGCCTCATGGGCCACATCGAGAACGGGCGCCCCAGCGTGTCCGGCTGAGGCCCCGCGGCCGCGGACGGCGGGCGGCGCAGGCCATGAGCCGGTGACGCGCCGCAGGTCAGGGACAGGTTGCGCCGGGACACGGGACCGCCGGCCCGTGGCCCGACGCACCCTGTGAGGATCGCCACGAAAGGGGCAAACGATCACGTTTGGCTGCGAGAGTGGGCGGAGCACCGAACCACCCAGGGAGCACGTCCTTTGGCAGCCATCGCACGGTGGTGCATCAAGCACCGCCTCGTCGCCGTTCTGCTCTGGCTCCTCGCCCTCGGCGGAACCGCCACCGGAGCGGCGATCGCCGGAAGCGCGTACTCCAACGACTACGAGGTTCCCGGCACCGAGTCCGGCCGCGCCACCGCACTGCTCGAACGGGGCTTCCCCGGCGCCGGCGGCGACAGCGACACCATCGTCTGGCACACCGACCGGGGCAGCGTGCGCGCCGCCGCCGTCGAGGAGCGGATGACGGACATGCTCGACGAGGTCGCCGAGCTGCCCGGCATCACCTCCGTGATCTCCCCCTACGACTCCGCTCCCGGCCAGATCAGCGAGGACGGCCGCACCGCCTACGCCACCGTCACCTTCGACGCCCAGGCCGACGACATCCCCGTCGCCCGGGCCGAGGCCCTCGTCGACACCGCCAAGGCCGCCGCGGCCGACCACGTCCGGGTCGAACTCGGCGGCTCCGCCGTCGCCCTCACCGAGGCGCCCGGCGGGCACGTCGCCGAGGCCGTCGGCGTCGTCGTCGCGGCCGTCGTGCTCTTCCTCGCCTTCGGCTCCCTCGCCGCCTCCGCGCTCCCCATCGCCACCGCCCTGGTCAGCGTGGGCACCGCCTACGCCGGGATCGTGCTCCTCGGCCACGTCATGACGGTCGCCGACTTCGCCCCGATGCTCGGCCTGCTCATCGGCCTCGGCGTCGGCATCGACTACGCGCTGTTCATCGTGACCCGGCACCGCAAGGGCCTCAAACGCGGCCTGCCCGTGCCCGAGGCCGCCCGGATCGCCGTCGCCACCACCGGCCGCGCCGTCGTCTTCGCCGGCGCCACCGTCTGCATCGCCCTGCTCGGCATGCTCATCCTGCGGCTCGGTTTCCTCAACGGCGTCGCCATCGCCGCCTCCCTCACCGTCGTTCTCACCGTCGCCGCCTCCGTCACCCTGCTGCCCGCGCTGCTCTCCTTCATCGGCATGCGCGCCCTCAGCCGCCGCGAACGGCGGCAGCTCGCCGAACACGGCCCCCAGCCGGAGCTGCCGACCGGCTTCGCCGCCCGCTGGTCCGCCTTCGTCGAGCGCCACCCCAAGCTGCTCGGCGTCGTCGCCGCCGTCGTCATGGCGGTCCTCGCCCTGCCGACGTTCTCCCTGCACCTCGGCACCTCCGACCAGGGCAACGGCCCCGCCTCCGCGACCACCCGCCAGGCCTACGACCTGGTCGCCGAGGGCTTCGGCCCCGGCGTCAACGGACCGCTCACCCTCGTCGCCTCCCTCGACGGCGCCGACGACCGGCTCGCCCTCGACGAGCTGCCGGACCGGCTCGCGCACACCAAGGGCGTCGAGGCCGTCTCCCCGATCACGTACAACAGCTCCGGCGACACCGCCGTCCTCACCGTGGTCCCCGACTCCGCCCCCCAGTCCAAGGCCACCAGCGAGCTCGTCGACCGGCTCCGCGACGACGTCCTGCCGGCCGCCGCCGACGGCTCCTCCCTCCAGGTCCACGTCGGCGGCGTCACCGCCTCCTACGACGACTTCGCCGAGATCATCGTGGGCAAGCTGCCGCTCTTCGTCGGCGTCGTGATCGCACTCGGCTGCCTCCTGCTGCTGCTCGCCTTCCGCTCCCTCGGCATCCCGCTCAAGGCCGCCCTCATGAACGTCGCCGCCGTGGCCTCCGCCTTCGGCGTGGTCGTCGCGATCTTCCAGTGGGGCTGGGGGAGCGAACTGCTCGGCCTCGGCAGCGGGGGGCCGATCGAACCCTTCCTGCCCGTGATCATGGTCTCGGTGCTCTTCGGCCTCTCCATGGACTACCAGGTCTTCCTGGTCAGCCGGATGTACGAGGAGTGGCTGGAGACCGGCGACAACCGGCGGGCCGTCCGGGTCGGCCTCGCCGAGACCAGCCGGGTGATCAACTCGGCCGCGGTCATCATGATCTCCGTCTTCCTCGCCTTCGTCCTCTCCGGCGACCGCGTCATCGCGATGTTCGGCATCGCGCTGGCCGCCGCCGTCGCCCTCGACGCCTTCGTCCTGCGCACCCTCCTCGTCCCCGCCCTGATGCACATGCTGGGCGGGGCGAACTGGTGGCTGCCGCGCGCGCTCGACCGCGTACTGCCGCGGATCAGCATCGAGCCGCCCGAGTGCCGGGTCGCCGCCGACACCCGTGCGAAGATCCCCACGCGGGTGATCATCCCGCGGACCGAACAGGCGGCGAAGACAGAGGAGAACGAGGATGTTCGCGATACCGCTGGGTGACGACGGAGCCGAGCTGACCCCGCTGCTGCCCTGGCAGGCGGAGGAGTTCCTGGCCCACATCGACCGCGGCCGGGACTTCATCGGCGCCCACGTGGGCCTGCCCGACATCGTCACCGACCTGGACTCCGCCCGCCGCCACCTGGTCCGCTACGCCGAGAAGACCGCCCAGGACGCCGGCTACCTCTACGGCATCCGCGTGGACGGCCTGCTCGTCGGCGGCGTCATGTTCCGGATCTTCGACACCGAGAACGAGGTGGCCGAGGCCGGCTGCTGGATCGAGCCCGGCTACGCCGGACGGGGCCTGGTCACCCGCGCCTGCCGGGTCATCATCGACTGGGCCGTCCGGCAGCGCGGCATCCACCGCGTCGAATGGCACGTCTCCTCCGCCAACGCCCCCAGCATCGCCGTCGCCCGCCGCCTCGGCATGCGCCGGGACGGCGTCCTCAGGCAGAGCTACCTCTACCGCGGCAAGCGGGCCGACATGGAGGTCTGGTCCGTCCTGGCCCCCGACTGGCGGGCCGCCGAAACCCCCGCCTAAGGCACCCTCGTACGTCCCTAAGGCCCCCCGTACCCCGAACATGCGGCACACGCCCGATGTGGCCGTACCCCCTGGGCGACGACAGTAGAGGCATCGCAAGGAGCGATACCGACACCGGAACCGACACCGGATCCGACATCCCGGGGAGCACACGATGTTCGAGTACGAGCTGCACCGCGCCCACCACGCCGAACTGGTCCGCGAGGCCGCCGCGCAGCGGCTGGCGCGTGAGGCCGTCCGCGCCGCCAAGGCCCGCCGCGCGATCCGCCGCACGAACCGCCGCCAGGATCCCGAAGGGCGGGTGAGCGCCGACCCGGACCGCTTCGCGCGGGCCGCGTGACCCCCGTATGACCGGGGCGACGGACGCCTGTGCGATGCTCGGCGCCGTGGAGACCAGGTCAGTCAGCCCCGTGTTCGTCGGCCGAGCCGGTGAACTCGGCACCCTCACCGAGGCGCTCTCCCGCGGCGGCGCGGGAGAGCCCCAGGCCCTGCTCGTCGGCGGCGAGGCGGGCGTCGGGAAGACCCGCCTGGTCGAGGAGTTCACCCACCTCGCCCGCGCCCAGGGCGCCGTCGTCGCCGTCGGCGGCTGCGTCGAGGTCGGCGCCGACGGACTGCCCTTCGCCCCCTTCTCCACCGCGCTGCGCGCCCTCCACCGGCGCCTGCCCGCGGAACTCGCCGCCGCCGCCGACGGCCAGGAGGGCGAACTCGCCCGGCTGCTGCCCGAGTTCGGCGACGTCGGCAGCCACGATCCCGCCGCCGAGGACGGCACCGCCCGCCTCTTCGAGCTGACCGTACGGCTCCTGGAACGCCTCGCCGCCGACCGCACCGTCGTCCTCGTCCTCGAGGACCTGCACTGGGCCGACGCCTCCACCCGGCACCTGCTCGCCTACCTCTTCCGCACCCTGCACCGCGGCCGGATCGTGGTCGTCGCCACCTACCGCTCCGACGACATCCACCGCCGCCACCCGCTGCGCCCCCTCCTCGCCGAACTCGACCGGCTGCGCTCGGTCCGCCGCATCGAACTCTCCCGCTTCACCCGCGCCGAGGTGCACCGCCAGCTCACCGGCATCCTCGCCGCCGAACCTGCCCCGGCCCTGCTCGCCGAGGTCTTCGAACGCTCCGACGGCAACGCCTTCTTCGTCGAGGAACTCGTCGCCTCCCACGCGTGCGGCGCCGCCGCCGGCTCCCTCAGCGAATCCCTCCGCGACCTCCTCCTGGTCCGCGTCGAAGCACTCCCCGAGGACGCCCAGCGCGTCGTCCGGACGGTCGCCGAGGGCGGCTCCACCGTCGAGTTCGACCTGCTCGCCGCCGTCGCCCGGCTCTCGGAGGACGACCTCATCGAGGCCCTGAGGGCAGCCGTCGGCGCCAACATCCTGATCGCCGCCCCCGACGGCGACGGCTACCGCTTCCGCCACTCCCTGGTCCGCGAGGCCGTCAGCGACGACCTGCTGCCCGGCGAACGCTCCCGCCTCAACCGCCGTTACGCCGAAGCCCTGGAGCAGGCCCCCGGCCTCGTCCGCGCCGACGAACGCGCCAACCGCCTCGCCACCTACTGGTACCACTCCCGCGACGCCGCCCGCGCCCTTCCCGCCGTCCTGCGCGCCTCCGTCGAGACCCGCAAGCGCTACGCCTACGCCGAACAGCTCCGCCTCCTCGAACGCGCCCTGGAACTCTGGGACGAGGTGCCCGACGAGGTCCGCGGCGCACTGCGCCCCATGGACTACGCCGAGGCGTATCCGCCGTGCGGCTGCGACCGCGAGACCACCCCGCTGCGCTACCTCGACCTGCTCGCCGAGGCGGCCGTCGCCGCCCGGCTCTGCGGCGAACGCGAACGCGCCCTGAAGATCGGCAAGACGGCGCTGCGGCTGCTCGACACCGACGAGGAGCACGACCCGCTGCGCGCCGCCTGGTTCTGGACCGAACGCGCCCGGCTCCAGTCGAACCTGGCCCGCGGAGACGGCTGGGCCGAGATCGCCCGCGCCCAGGAACTCGTCCGCGGACTGCCGCCCTCCGCCGTCCACGCCCTGGTCCTCGCCGTCGCCGCCGGCTGGGCCATGCTCCGCAACCCCGGCCCCGACGCCCTCGCCGACGCCGAACGCGCCGTCGAATACGCCCGCCTCGTCAAGGCCGAGGCCATCGAACTCACCGCCCGGGGCACCCTCGGCTGCATCATGGTGGCCGCCGGCGACACCGAGCGCGGACTGGCCGAGCTCCACGCCGTACGCGAACGGACCACGGCCCTCGGACAGTTCCACGAGGCGGCCCGCACCCATGTGAACCTCTCCTCCTGTCTGGAAGGGCTCGGCCGTTCTCAGGAGTCCGTGGAGGTCGCCACCACCGGCATCGACATGGCCCGCTCCCACGGCCTGGTCGACAGCGCGGGCTGGATCCGCGCCAACCTCGCCGAGTCACTGATCGCCCTCGGCGCATGGGACCGCGGCCAGGAGGAAGCCGAACTGCTGCTCCGCACCGCGGCCGCCGGCACCAAGCCGGGCGGCACCGCCCTGATGCTGCTCGGCCTCCTCGCCGTCCTGCGCGGCGAACCCGCCCCGGCCGCCGCCCGCCTCGCCGAGGCCGCCGCCCGCTACGGGACCCGCGACCCGATGCCGCAGTACAGCCTGCCGATGGCGCACGTCGAGACCCTCGTCGCCAGCGCCGAGGGACGCCTCGCCGACGTACGGGCCGTCCTCGCCGCCGCGACCGCGACCGGCTTCCCGCCCGGCACCCACCGCTACGGCTGGCCGCTCGTCCTGGCCGCCGTCACCGCGGAGGCCGACGCCCGGGGCCTGCCCGCCGCCGCCGACGGCCGCCCGGCCGCCCTGGACCTGATCCGCCGCTGCGTACGGAACCTGGCCGCCCCGGCACCCGTCTGGCAGGCCCACTCCCTGCACGTCTCCGCCGAACTCGCCCGCGCCGAGGGCCGGGCCACCACCGAGCGCTGGACCGAGGTCGTCACCGCCTTCGAGGCGCTCGACCGCCCCCACGAGCTGGCCCGGGCCCGGCACCGGCTCGCCGACGCCCTCCTCGCCGAAGGCGGGCGGCGCGAGGAGGCCGCGGCGCTGCTCCGCGAGGCCCACGTCACCGCCGTCCGGCTCGGCGCCCACCCGCTGCGCGAGGACGTCGAACTCCTCGCCGCCCGCGCCCGGCTGACACCGCTCACCGCCGACCGGCCCGCGCCGCAGCCGCTCGAAGCCGAGGACGACGCCTTCGGCCTCACCCCGCGCGAACAGGACGTGCTGCGCCTGGTCGCCGAGGGCCGCACCAACCGTCAGATCGCCGAGGAGCTGTTCATCTCACCGAAGACGGCGAGCGTCCACGTCTCCAACATCCTCGCCAAGCTGGGCGTCGCCGGCCGCGGCGAGGCCGCCGCCCTGGCCCACCGCCTCCGGCTCCTCGACGCCCCCGTCTGACCCGGCAGGCGCCCCCGCGGGCACGGGTATCCGCACGGTCACCTTCCCGGAGGCCAGGTCTATCGGACCCTTGTGCGGAGCACCGTCGCCCAGGTCCTCCCGGGTCAGGGCGAGCCGCTGCCGCTCGTCGTCGGTGTGCTTGCGGCTCGGGGCGAAGAGCTCTTCCATCAGGTTGAACACGTGCGGCCTCCCTCTGGCCCTAACCGACCTCCAGCCGGAGGATCCGGTCGTCGTCCGGCCCCGGGGTGCCCCGGGTGTCGGTCTCGCTGGTCACCAGCCAGAGCCGGGAGCCACCCGCGGTCGCCAGGACCGTGCGCAGCCGTCCGTACTCACCCGAGAGGAACGCCCGGGGCTCTCCGGAACGTTCCGCTCCGGAGAGGGGGACGCGCCACAGCCGCTCGCCCCTCAGCCCGGCCATCCAGATCGCGCCGCGCGCGTAGGCGATCCCGCTGGGCGACGCCTCCGAGGTCGGCCACTGCGCCACCGGGTCGGTGAACCCGGAACGGCCCGCCCGCCCCTCGGCCTCGGGCCAGCCGTAGTTCCGCCCCGGCCGGATCAGATTCAGCTCGTCCCAGGTGTTCTGCCCGAACTCCGCCGCCCACAGGCGCCCTTCCCCGTCCCAGGCGAGCCCCTGCACATTGCGGTGCCCGTACGAGTACACGACCGAGCCCGGGAACGGGTTGCCGGGCGCCGGGCGGCCCTCCGGGGTCATCCGCAGGATCTTCCCGCCCAGCGACTCCCGGTCCTGGGCGAGCCCGGTCTCTCCCGTCTCTCCCGTCCCCGCGTACAGCATCCCGTCCGGGCCGAACGCGATCCGCCCGCCGTCGTGCACGACCCCCTTCGGGATGCCCGTCAGCACCGGCTGCGGCGCCCCGAGCCGGTCACCGGCCCCACCCCCGTACCGCATCCGCACGATCCGGTTGTCCGAGGCGGAGGTGAGGTACGCGTACACCCAGCCGTCCCGCACCGCGAGGCCCATCAGGCCCCCCTCGCCGCCCGGCACCACCCCGGGGACCTCGCCGAGCGGCGTCTTGCGCCCGTCCCGGGCCGAGACGCGCGTGATCGTCCGCTCGTCGCGCGACGAGACCAGCAGATCGCCCCCGGGCAGCTCGGTCAGGCCCCACGGCGACCTCAGGCCCTCGGTGAGCGTCCCCGCCACCCTCACCACCGGCGCCCGCGGAGGGCTCGTGGCGGAGGTCGCCGAGGGAGGTGGGCCGGTCGGCGTGGCGGTCGGCCCTCCGCCCCCGCCCCCGCCCGAGGACCCTCCGCACCCGGCGGCCAGCAGCAGCGCGGCGACAGCCCCCGCCACGCCCTTCACGACGACTCGGCCCCGACCCATGTCCCGATCCCTTCAGCGCGGCGGTTCCTGCTCTTGATACACCGCCCGGCCCGTTCGGGTTCCCATCCGCCGCGGCGGGTTTTCCGGGGAGCTCCCTTCCCCTCGGTCCCAGGGCCGCTCGCAGTCCCAGGGCCGCTCTCAGTCCCAGGAGCCCCTCGGCGCCGGCAGCGCCGCGATCTCCGCCAGGTCGGCCCCGTCGAGGGCCAGGCCGGCCGCCCGGGCGTTCTCGACGGCCCACCGCTCCCGCTTGGCGCCCGGGATCGGGATCACGTGCGGTCCGCGGGAGAGCACCCACGCCAGCGCCACCTGCGCCGGTGTGACGTCCTCGCCGTGCCGGGCGGCGACCCGGCGCAGGCCCGCCACCAGCGGCTGGTTGGCCGCCATCATCTCGGCGGTGAAACGCGGGTGCCGGGCCCGCGGGTCGTCCGCCTCGAAGCCGCCGCCCGGGGTCAGGGTCCCGGTCAGATAACCGCTGCCCAGCGGCATCGCCGCCAGGAAGCCCACGCCCCGCGCCTCGCACCAGGGCAGCAGCCGCACCAGCGCCTCCTGGGACCACACCGACAGCTCGGCCTCGACCGCGCTGACCGGGAACACCTGCTGGATCCGCTCCAGTTGGCGGATCGTTCCCTCGTAGCCCCCGTCCGGCGCGCCCCGCCGGGTCGAGCGGGCGCCCACCGCGCACAGGCCGAGCGCCCGCACCTTGCCCGCCCGCACCAGGTCGGCCATCGCGCCCCAGGTCTCCTCCACCGGCACCTCGGGGTCCGCCCGGTGCAGCTGGTAGAGGTCGATCACATCGGTCTGGAGGCGGCGCAGCGAGGCGTCGCACGCCCTGCGCACGTAACCCGGGCGGCCGTTGGCCACGACGTGCCCGTCGCCCACGAGCAGTCCGCACTTGGTCGACACGAAGGCGTCCGCCCGGCGCTCCTTGAGTACCCGCCCGAGCAGCAGCTCGTTGGTGAACGGACCGTACATGTCGGCGGTGTCGAGCAGGTTCGCCCCGGCGTCCAGGGCCGCGTGCACCGTCCGCAACGAGCGGTCGCCCCGCCGCTGGGAGCCGCTGTACGCCCAGCTCATCGGCATGCATCCGAGGCCCACCGCACCCACCCCGAGCGCCGCCGCCCCGATCGTCCTGCGCTCCACCTGCCGGTACCCCTCCCTGTGCCGTCCCCCAAAGTAACCAATGGCGCCCCGGATCCATCGCATAGCCTCCCGGTCATGACGTTCGACGACACCGCCACTGACGTGTGGCTTCCGATTCCGGCCGACGAGATCGAAGGGCTCCCCGCGCCGGGCGCGTCGGGGCTGAACTACCGCTTCTGGGACGGCGGTCCCGACTTCCCCGCCGATCCGGAGCGCTGCGCCTTCTACGTCGTGCCGTACATGAAGGGCGAGGAGGTCGCCTGCCGGCCGCTGCCCGCCATGGGCTCCGTCCGGGTCGTGCAGACGCTCTCCGCGGGCATCGACCACGTGACCCCGGGGCTCGGCGCCCTGCGCCCCGGCGTCCGGCTGTGCAACGCCCGGGGCGTGCACGAGGCCAGCACCGCCGAGCTGACCCTCGCCCTGATACTCGCCTCGCTGCGCGGCATCCCCGGCTTCGTGCGCGGCCAGGACGCGGAGGAGTGGCGGGCCGGGTTCTATCCGGCACTCGCCGACAAGTCCGTGCTGATCGTCGGGTACGGGTCGATCGGCGCCGCCATCGAGGACCGGCTCGTTCCCTTCGAGTGCGCGCGGGTCGTGCGCGTCGCGCGCTCCGCGCGTGCCACCGAGCGCGGTCCGGTGCACGCCCTGTCGGAGCTGCCCGCGCTGCTGCCCGAGGCCGACGTGGTCGTGCTCTCCGTCCCGCTGACGCCCGGGACTCGCCATCTCGCCGACGCCGGGTTCCTCGCCCGGATGAAGGACGGCGCCCTCCTGGTCAACGTGGCGCGCGGCCCCGTGGTGGACACGGCCGCGCTCCTCAAGGAGGCGGAGAGGGGCCGGATCACCGCCGCGCTCGACGTCACCGACCCCGAACCGCTGCCGGCCGGGCATCCCCTCTGGCACGCGCCCGGTGTCCTGGTGAGCCCCCACGTCGGCGGCTCCACCTCCGCCTTCATGCCGCGCGCCAAGCGTCTCCTGGCGGCGCAGCTGACCCGGTTCGCGGCGGGGGAGGAGCCCGGCAACGTCGTGCTCACCACCTGATCCGCCGGCCAGGGCGCGCGCCCCCTGAGTGCGCTGCTCACAAGCCCCCTGGTAGTCACGGAGAGTACTGCACCCCTGTCCCTGAGTGACGATCCTGGTGTATGGTCCGGGATCGGGGGACTGCGTCGGGAACGGGCGGACGCTGGGGAGCGAAGTGACGGGTCATCAGATTCCGAGGGGGGCGACGGGTGAAGCACGGCCGAGTGACCGACGATCCGACGCGGCGGTGCCGCCGCCGGCCACCCCTCCGCGCCTCGCAGCCGCCGTCCCGGACCAGCCGGTCCAGGACCCGCCCGCCCGCGCCGCCGGGCCGCCGCGGGACGACCGGGGCACCGGCCCGGCCGGACCGGGCGCACGCGTCGCCCCCGCCGGCCCGGGTGCCCGCGCCCTTCCCGCCCCCCGCGCCGGTGCCGCTGCGCACCGACCGGACGACGCCGGCCGCGGGCACACCCCGCCCGACACCCCGGACGGCGGGCAGTGCGCCCCCGGCGACCGCGGCGGCCACGCCGCACCCCGCACCGACCACCCGGGCGACGGCCCGGGGACGCACCGCGCGCACGAACACCCCCGCGAGGCCCCGGAGGCCCCGGTGAGCACGGGGGCACTCCTGCGGCGGTCGTCCGTCGCCGAGGCCGGCCCGCGCCCCGGCCCCCCGGGCGGGCCCGGCTCCGGACCCCAGGGACCCGAAGCCGGCGGAGTCCTCGCCCAGATCGGCCTCGGCCTCGTCTGCGGCGGATACGCCACCGGCGCCGCCCTCGGCTGGGGCTCCGAGCGGATCGCCCGCGTCATGGGCGACTTCGGCCTGAGCGCCGCCGCGCTCGCCGCCGCCGTCTCCTGCTTCCTCTACGCCCGCGGCCGCCACCGCAGCTTCCGGCCCGCCTGGCTCCTGTTCGCCTTCTCCTCCTTCATGGCCGCCGCGGGCAACGCCGTCTGGGGCTGGTACGAGGTCGTGCTCGACCGGGAGGTGCCCAGCCCCTCCGTCGCCGACCTCTGCTTCCTGCTCTTCGCCCCGCCCGCCATCGTCGGCCTGCTCGTCCTCGCCAAGAAGCCGGTGACCCGGGCGGGCTGGGTCTGCCTCGCCCTCGACGCCTGGCTGATCGGCGGTTCCCTGCTCACCCTGTCGTGGAGCCTGGCCCTCGCGCACACCGCCTACGTGCCGGGCGAGAGCGTCGCCAGAGCCGCGCTCTCCCTCGCGTACCCCCTGCTCGACATCGTCCTCGTCAGCATGGTGCTCGCGCTGCACTTCCGCCGCTCCCACGTCAACCGCTCGGCGATCAACACCGCCATCGCCGCACTCGCGCTCACCGTCCTGTGCGACGCGCTGTTCACCTCGCCGCTGCTGCGCGAGCACTACAGCTCCGGACAGCTCCTGGACGCGGGCTGGTTCGCCGGCTCCCTGCTGCTCGCCTACGCGCCCTGGGGCGCGCGCCGCCCCGCCGAGGCGCCGCCCGCCGCCCGGGCCGTCAGGCAGCCGCACAGCCGCCCCCTCGCCGGGTCGCTCGCCGCCCTCACTCCGTACCTCGCGGCGGCGGTCTGCACGCTCGGCATCCTGTACAACGTCGTCGAGGGACGCAGAGTGGACCGCGTCGTCGTCCTCACCGGCTGCACGGTCGTGCTCGCCCTGGTCGTCCGGCAGGGCATCATGCTGCTCGACAACATCGCCCTGACCCACGAACTGGCCCAGAAGGAGAACCACTTCCGGTCCCTCGTGCAGGGCTCCAGCGACGTCATCATGATCGCCGCGCCCTCCGGGATACTCCGCTACGTCAGCCCCGCCGCCTCCGGCGTGTACGGCCGCGAGGCGGAGGAGCTGATCGGCTCCGAGCTGGCCTCCCTGATCCACCCCGAGGACCTGGGATCCGTCGTCCACGAGGTGCGCCGCTTCCTGGCCGCCTCGCCCGCCGAGGAGCCCACCACCCGCATCGAGTGCCGCTTCCGCTCCGGCCGCGGCGACTGGCTGAACGTCGAGTCCACCGTCAACCGCCACCAGGGCGGCCTGATCTTCAACAGCCGCGACGTGACCGAACGCGTCCGCCTCCAGGCCCAGCTGCGGCACAACGCCGAGCACGACCCGCTCACCGACCTGCCCAACCGGGCCCTGTTCACCGAACGGGTCCGCACCGCGCTCAGCGGCCGCCGCTCCTCGGACCCCGGCACCGCCGTGCTCTTCATCGACCTGGACGGCTTCAAGGCCGTCAACGACCGGCTCGGGCACCAGGCCGGCGACGAGCTGCTGATCCAGGCCGCGCGACGGCTCCAGGACTCCGTGCGGGCCGGGGACACCGCGGCCCGGCTCGGCGGCGACGAGTTCGCCGCCCTCATCCTCGGGGACGGCGGCCGCGACCAGACCGACCGCGAGTGCCGCGTCCACGAGATCGCCGACCGGCTGCGGATCAGGCTCTCCCAGCCGTACCGCCTGGAGAGCGGCAGCGAGGTGCGGGTCGCCGCGTCCATCGGCGTCGCCTTCGCCGAGCCCGGCCTCAGCGCCGGAGAGCTGCTGCGCAACGCCGACCTCGCCATGTACCGGGCCAAGGCCGGCGGCAAGGACCGCGTCGAGCTCTACGCCCCGCAGATGCAGGCCGAGGTGGTCCGCCGCACCGAACTGGCCGCACGGCTGCGCAGCGCCCTGCACGACGGCGAGTTCGCCCTGCTCCACCAGCCCGTCGTCGACCTGGCCACCGGACGGATCACCGCCGTCGCCGCCCAGGCCCGCTGGCGCTCCGCCCAGGGCATCCTCTTCACCCCGGCCGAATTCCTGCGCGCCGCCGACGACAGCGAGCGCACCGCCGAGCTCGGCCGCTGGCTCCTGGAGGAGGCCGTCGAGCAGGCCGCCGAGCGCGCCGGACTCGGCCACCGCACCCCGGTCGCCATCCGGCTCTCCGCCCGCCGTCTGCTCGACCGCTCGATGCCGCTCGGCTCCGTCGAGTCGCTGCTGACCCGGCACGGCCTGCCCTCCGGCTCCCTGATCATCGAGCTCGCCGACACCGACCCCCGGGACCCCCGGGTCACCTTCGACGACCTGGAACAGCGCCTGGCCGCCCTGCGCCGGCTCGGCGTCCGGATCGCCCTGGACGGATTCGGCAGCGGACATGCGGCGATCAACGCCCTTCGGCGCCTGCCGGTCGACATACTGAAGCTGGACCGCGGACTGGTCGAGGGCATCGTGGAATCGGCCCGGCTGCGCAAGATCACCAGCGGTCTGCTGCGGATCGCCGGTGATCTCGGGATGCAGTCCGTCGCCGACGGCGTGGACATGCCCGAGCAGGTCGTCGCCCTGCGCTCCATGGGCTGCACCCATGGCCAGGGCATGGCGTTCTCCGGGCCGCTCGACGAGTACCGGCTGCGCCGCGCCCTGGTGCGGGACGAGTACCCGCTGCCCGCTCCGGTCCCGGTGAGTGTCGGAAACCGTCCCCCGATCCGCTCAAATAGTGAGACGCCCGTCCCACCCACTTGACAGTGACCGCGCGTCGGGGGGAGGGTCAGTGCCATGCGCACCCGAATTCTCGTACTTGGAAAGCGCGTCGGCTGAGGCTGGCCCACGAAGGCCCGCCTGACAACGCACCCGACGCGCTCCCCTCGCTTGCCTCCCGGCACGAGGGGTTTTTTGTTGCACCGACTCCCCGCGAAGTCGCCACAAACCTCGCGAAACGCCTCGCACAACCCTCGCAAAGAACCCTCTGCTTCGAGAAGAGAATGCTGATGACCGAGCAGGCCACCGGGCACCATCCGCAGCCGCGGACCCGTAGCGGCGCACAGCCCGCCACCACCGTCGAGCACGTGACGGGTGCGCAGTCCCTCATCCGTTCTCTCGAGGAAGTGGGGGCGGACACCGTCTTCGGCATTCCGGGCGGCGCGATCCTCCCCGCCTACGACCCGATGATGGACTCGAAGCGAGTGCGGCACATCCTGGTCCGCCACGAGCAGGGCGCGGGCCATGCCGCCACCGGCTACGCGCAGGCCACCGGCAAGGTCGGCGTCTGCATGGCCACCTCGGGCCCCGGCGCCACCAACCTGGTCACGCCGATCGCCGACGCGCACATGGACTCCGTCCCGCTGGTCGCGATCACCGGCCAGGTCGCCTCCAAGGCGATCGGCACGGACGCCTTCCAGGAGGCGGACATCTGCGGCATCACCATGCCGATCACCAAGCACAACTTCCTGGTCACCAAGGCCGAGGACATCCCGCGGACGATCGCCGAGGCCTTCCACATCGCCTCCACCGGCCGCCCCGGCCCGGTCCTGGTGGACATCGCCAAGGACGCCCTCCAGGCGAAGACCACCTTCAGCTGGCCGCCGCAGACCGACCTGCCCGGCTACCGCCCGGTCACCAAGCCGCACGCCAAGCAGATCCGCGAGGCGGCCAAGCTGATCACCGCCGCCAAGCGGCCCGTCCTGTACGTCGGCGGCGGCGTCCTCAAGGCCGGCGCCACGGCGGAGCTGAAGGTCCTGGCGGAGCTGACTGGTGCTCCGGTCACCACCACTCTGATGGCCCTGGGCGCGTTCCCCGACAGCCACCCGCTGCACGTGGGGATGCCGGGCATGCACGGTGCGGTCACCGCCGTCACCGCGCTGCAGAAGGCTGACCTGATCGTCGCCCTCGGAGCCCGCTTCGACGACCGCGTCACCGGCAAGCTGGACAGCTTCGCCCCGTACGCCAAGATCGTCCACGCCGACATCGACCCGGCGGAGATCGGCAAGAACCGTGCCGCCGACGTTCCGATCGTGGGTGACGCGCGTGAGGTGATCGCCGATCTGGTGCAGGCGGTGCAGGCCGAGCACACCGAGGGCAACACGGGCGACTACACCGCCTGGTGGAGCGACCTCAACCGCTGGCGCGAGACCTACCCGCTCGGCTACGACCTGCCGGAGGACGGCAGTCTGTCGCCGCAGCAGGTCATCCAGCGCATCGGCCAGCTCGCGCCGGAGGGCACGATCTTCGCGGCCGGTGTCGGTCAGCACCAGATGTGGGCGGCGCACTTCATCGACTACGAGCAGCCCGCGACCTGGCTGAACTCCGGCGGCGCCGGAACGATGGGCTACGCGGTCCCGGCCGCCATGGGCGCGAAGGCGGGCATGCCGGAGCGCACGGTGTGGGCGATCGACGGTGACGGCTGTTTCCAGATGACCAACCAGGAGCTGGTCACCTGTGCGCTGAACAACATCCCGATCAAGGTCGCGATCATCAACAACGGCGCGCTGGGGATGGTCCGCCAGTGGCAGACCCTGTTCTACAACCAGCGCTACTCCAACACGGTGCTGCACTCGGGTCCGGACGACGTCAATCCGCAGGCGCGGGGCACCCGGATCCCGGACTTCGTGAAGCTGTCCGAGGCCATGGGGTGTGTGGCGCTGCGCTGCGAGGACCCGGCGGACCTGGACAAGGTCATCGCCGAGGCCAACGCGATCAACGACCGCCCGGTCGTGATCGACTTCATCGTCCACGAGGACGCCCAGGTCTGGCCGATGGTCGCCGCCGGCACCTCCAACGACGAGGTCATGGCCGCCCGGGGCGTCCGCCCCGACTTCGGCGACGGCGAAGACGACTGAAGCGCAGAGCGAAGGAAGAGACCCACATCATGTCCACCAAGCACACGCTCTCCGTCCTGGTCGAGAACACGCCCGGCATCCTCGCCCGGATCGCCGCCCTGTTCTCCCGCCGCGGCTTCAACATCGACTCACTCGCCGTCGGCGTCACCGAGCACCCCGACATCTCCCGCATCACCATCGTGGTCAGTGTCGAGGACCTGCCCCTGGAGCAGGTGACCAAGCAGCTCAACAAGCTGGTCAACGTCCTGAAGATCGTCGAACTCGAGCCCAGCGCTGCGATCCAGCGCGAGCTCGTCCTGGTGAAGGTCCGCGCCGACAACGAGACCCGCTCCCAGATCGTCGAGATCGTCCAGCTGTTCCGCGCCAAGACCGTGGACGTCTCGCCGGAGGCGGTCACCATCGAGGCCACCGGTTCGAGTGACAAGCTGGAGGCGATGCTCAAGATGCTGGAGCAGTTCGGCATCAAGGAGCTCGTCCAGTCCGGCACCATCGCCATAGGGCGTGGTGCCCGGTCCATCACGGACCGGTCCCTGCGTGCCCTCGACCGCAGCGCCTGACAGACCCGGTGGTCAAGGAGGCGGCCGCCGGTCCATCCGGCGGTCCGCCTGGCGAGACCCGAAAACGTACCCGACGCACCCCGCCGTACGGTGGGACGCAACACCAGCACCTCAAGGAGATTCCCAGTGGCCGAGCTGTTCTACGACGACGACGCCGACCTTTCGATCATCCAGGGCCGTAAGGTCGCGGTGATCGGTTACGGCAGCCAGGGCCACGCCCACGCGCTGTCGCTGCGTGACTCGGGTGTCGACGTCCGCGTCGGTCTGCACGAGGGCTCCACGTCCAAGGCCAAGGCCGAGGAGCAGGGCCTGCGCGTGGTCACCCCGGCGGAGGCCGCCGCCGAGGCCGACGTCATCATGATCCTGATCCCGGACCCGATCCAGGCCGAGGTCTACGAGGAGTCCATCGCGCCGAACCTGAAGGACGGCGACGCGCTGTTCTTCGCGCACGGCTTCAACGTCCGCTTCGGCTTCATCAAGCCCCCGGCCGGCGTGGACGTCGCCCTGGTCGCCCCCAAGGGCCCGGGTCACCTGGTGCGCCGCCAGTACGAGGAGGGCCGCGGCGTCCCCGCGATCGCCGCGGTCGAGCAGGACGCCACCGGCAACGCCTTCGCGCTGGCCCTGTCCTACGCCAAGGCGATCGGCGGCACCCGTGCCGGCGTCATCAAGACCACCTTCACCGAGGAGACCGAGACCGACCTGTTCGGCGAGCAGGCCGTCCTGTGCGGTGGCGCCTCGGCGCTGGTGAAGGCGGGCTTCGAGACCCTGGTCGAGGCCGGGTACCAGCCGGAGATCGCCTACTTCGAGTGCCTGCACGAGCTGAAGCTGATCGTGGACCTCATGTACGAGGGCGGCCTGGAGAAGATGCGCTGGTCCGTCTCGGAGACGGCCGAGTGGGGCGACTACGTCACCGGCCCGCGGATCATCACCGACGCCACCAAGGCCGAGATGAAGAAGGTCCTCACCGACATCCAGGACGGCACCTTCGCCAAGAACTGGATGGACGAGTACCACGGCGGCCTGAAGAAGTACAACGAGTACAAGACCCAGGACGAGCAGCACCTCCTGGAGACCACCGGCAAGGAGCTCCGCAAGCTCATGAGCTGGGTGAACGACGAGGAGGCGTAAGCCTCTCGGCACAGGGCCGGACACGCTGTCCGGCCCTGTGCCACATCCTTGGACACCCCGTCCAACCACGGACGGGTGATCCTTCCAAGGAGGCGCAGGAAGTGCGCCGACGCAGCACTACACTGCTCAACAACATCGCGTCTGGCCCACAGCGTCGTGCGCTTTCACGCGGCAAGCCCCCTCCACCGCCTGCGGCCGTCGGGACGGCCGTCCGCACTGCCATTGTGAGGACCCACGTGAGCTCGAAACCCGTCGTACTCATCGCTGAAGAGCTGTCGCCCGCCACCGTCGACGCCCTGGGGCCGGACTTCGAGATCCGGCACTGCAACGGTGCCGACCGCGCCGAGCTGCTCCCCGCGATCGCCGATGTCGACGCCATCCTGATCCGTTCCGCCACGAAGGTCGACGCGGAGGCCATCGCCGCCGCCAAGAAGCTGCGGGTCGTCGCCCGCGCCGGTGTGGGACTCGACAACGTGGACGTCTCCGCCGCCACCAAGGCCGGCGTGATGGTCGTGAACGCCCCGACCTCCAACATCGTCACCGCCGCCGAGCTCGCGTGCGGTCTGCTCGTCGCCACCGCGCGCAACATCCCGCAGGCCAACACCGCGCTGAAGAACGGCGAGTGGAAGCGCTCGAAGTACACGGGCGTCGAGCTCAGCGAGAAGACCCTCGGCGTCGTCGGCCTCGGCCGCATCGGTGTCCTGGTCGCCCAGCGGATGTCCGCCTTCGGCATGAAGATCGTCGCGTATGACCCCTATGTGCAGCCGGCCCGCGCCGCCCAGATGGGGGTGAAGCTGCTGGCCCTGGACGAGCTCCTGGAGGTCGCCGACTTCATCACCGTCCACCTGCCCAAGACCCCGGAGACCCTCGGTCTCATCGGCGACGAGGCGCTGCGCAAGGTCAAGCCGTCCGTCCGGATCGTCAACGCCGCGCGCGGCGGGATCGTGGACGAGGCCGCGCTGTACTCGGCGATCAAGGAGGGCCGGGTCGCCGGCGCCGGCCTCGACGTGTACGCGAAGGAGCCCTGCACGGACTCCCCGCTCTTCGAGCTCGACCAGGTCGTCTGCACGCCGCACCTCGGCGCCTCCACGGACGAGGCCCAGGAGAAGGCCGGCATCGCGGTCGCCCGCTCGGTGCGCCTGGCGCTCGCCGGCGAGCTGGTCCCGGACGCGGTCAACGTCCAGGGCGGCGTCATCGCCGAGGACGTGAAGCCGGGTCTGCCGCTGGCCGAGAAGCTCGGCCGGATCTTCACCGCCCTCGCGGGCGAGGTCGCGGCGCGGCTCGACGTCGAGGTGTACGGCGAGATCACCCAGCACGACGTGAAGGTGCTCGAACTCTCCGCGCTCAAGGGCGTGTTCGAGGACGTGGTCGACGAGACCGTGTCGTACGTGAACGCGCCGCTGTTCGCGCAGGAGCGCGGTGTCGAGGTCCGGCTGACCACGAGCTCCGAGTCGCCCGACCACCGCAACATGGTGACCGTGCGCGGCACGCTCGGCAGCGGCCAGGAGGTCTCGGTCTCCGGCACGCTGGCGGGCCCGAAGCACCTGCAGAAGATCGTCGCGGTCGGCGACTACGACGTGGACCTGGCGCTCGCCGACCACATGGTGGTGCTGCGCTACGAGGACCGTCCGGGCGTCGTCGGCACGGTCGGCCGGATCCTCGGCGAGGCCGGTCTGAACATCGCGGGCATGCAGGTCTCCCGTACGGAGGAGGGCGGCGAGGCGCTCGTCGTGCTCACCGTCGACGACACCGTCCCGGCCAACGTGCTGTCGGAGATCGCGGAGGAGATCGGCGCGACCTCGGCCCGCTCGGTCAACCTGATCTGACGCCGCACCGGCGCCGTTCCGTACCCGGCCCGCTAGACGATCGTCTTACACGAGCGTCTAGCGGCCGGGTACAGTGCTGTCCATGGGACACAAGGAAGACCTCCTGGAAGGCGCCAAGCGCTGCCTCCTGGAGAAGGGGTACGCCCGCACGACCGCCCGCGACGTCGTGGCCGCCTCCGGTACCAACCTCGCCTCCATCGGCTACCACTACGGCTCTAAGGACGCCCTGCTCCAGCAGGCCTTCCTCGCGCTGACCGAGGAGTGGGGCGACCAGGCGGGGGCGGCGGGCACGGACGGCACCGCGCCCCTGCCGGCCGACCCCTACGAGCGCTTCCGCACCGTCTGGGAGCAGGTCATCGCCGCGGCCGGGCCGAGCCGCCCGGTCTGGAAGCTGCAGACCGAGGTCGTCACCCGCATCGACGACGACGAGAAGCTGCGCGAGGCCATCAAGGAACCCCAGCGCGAGGGCCGCCTCGGCATGGCCAGGAGCTTCCTCGGCATCGACCCGGAGCAGGACCCCGAGAAGGCCCGGACGGCCGGGCTGCTCTGCCAGGCCCTCGCCATCGGTGTGATGATCCAGTGGCTGGTGGACCCGGAGACGGCGCCCAGCGCGGACGACCTCACCGAGGGCCTCAAGGTGCTGACGGGGGAGCGGGACTGACTCAGCGCCAGGGGATGTTCCGCCACGGGCTGCCCGCGTGCTCCGTCAGGACGCGGTGGGCGGCCACGTTCTGCTCGTGGAAGCGGCCGTACTCCTCGCCGTCGAAACGCAGCACCCGCCCCAGCGCGTACCCCGCCGAGTACTCCTCCCAGGAGCCGTACGCCGCCCTGGCCAGCGCCCCCGCGTGCACCACGGCCTGCTCGGCCTCCGCGGGTGCGCAGAAGCGGGCCGACAGGCCCCAGCGGGCCAGGTTCACCGCCCGGCCGTAGTCGTACGCGACCGTCCGGCGCACCCGTCCGTCCGGCGGCAGCAGCTCGTCGGCCCGGAACCGGGCCTCGTAGCGCAGCACCCGGCGCACCAGCTCCTCGATGTGCCGCACCGCCGCCGGCGGGGCGCCGAGGTCCTGGGCGTGCCCGGCGGCCGTCTCGCGCCACTCGTCCGGTGACGGCGGCGCACCGCGCCGGGCCCGCAGCTCCTCGCGGACGCGGAGCACGAAGTCCGGCTCGGGCGGGCTGTTGCGTCCGTCGAGCAGCGCGTCCAGCTCCCCGCGCCAGCCCGCCGGGTCGGTGACGCCCCAGGAGTCCCGCAGCGTCTCCAGCTCGTCGGTGTAGCCGAGATAGGCCGTGCCGACCTCGTTCCACGGGACGCCGTTCACGAACGCCAGATGGGCGCCGCAGGCGAGGCCGAAGGCGAGCGGGCCGTGCAGCGGCCCGTGCCGCAGGGCCTGGAAACGATTGTCCGGGCCCTGCTCCTTCTCGGCGTACACGCGCAGCCACCACGCGCGGTGCTCCGGTGTCGCCGGCAGCAGCAGTTCGCCGGGCGTACCGCCGTTGACGGCGAGCAGCACCCGCGGGTCGCGCCACGGGAACTCGGCCGCCCACCGGAGGGTGACGGCGTGGAACACCCAGTCCGGATGCCACGGCGGCAGCATCCCCCGGGTCAGCAGCGGCCGGACGACGAGGCCGTTCGCCACCTGCTGCGGGCGCCAGTAGACCGTGTCGGGCTCGGCGTCGACCTCGGCCCTGGGCGCGCCGACGAAGAGCTGGGCCCCGGCGAGGGCGCGGAGCTGGGCGTCGACGTCGCCGCGCAGCGCCGCCTCGTGCAGCAGCTGTTCGGTCTCGGACGGCGGGACCCACGCGGCGGGGTGCGGAGGAGGGGGAGTCATGACCACGGGAGGTTCCGGTAGGGGCTGGACGGGTCCTGGAGGAGGGTGCGGTGGATCGCCAGGGACTCCTGGTACACCGGTTCGGGGTCGCCCTCGTCGACGTGGATCAGCCGGGCGAGGAGATAGCCCAGGGAGAACGCGGGCCAGGAGTCGTAGGCCCGCCGGGCCGGTTCGAGGACACGGAGCACGGACTGCTCCGCCTCCCGCGGGTCGCAGTAGCGGGCGCCGAGCGCGAGCCGTACGACGTTCACGGCGCGGCCGTGGTCGAAGGCGGCGAGGGTGTCGACCCGGCCGTCCGGTGCGAGCAGGCCGTCGGCGCGGAAGCGGCCCTCGTAGTGCGTGATCCGGCGCAGGAACTCCAGGGCCTCGTCCCGGCCGCGGCCGTAGGGGTCGTCCCGCTCCAGGACGGCGCTGACCTCGGCCGCCCACTCCCGCTCCGTCACCGCCGCCGCCGCCCGCCGGGCGAGACGGCGCCGGACCGCGAGCACGGTCTCGGGGACCCGGCCGACGAGGCGGGCGGCGAGCAGCGTGTCCAGCTTGTCGCGGAAGCCCGCCCGGTGGTGGACGTGCCAGGGCCGGCGCAGCCGGGCCACGTCGGTCGGGTAGTCCTCGTACTGGGCGCCCAGTTGGTTCCACGCGAGCCCGTTGAGGACGGCGAGGTGCGCGCCGAGCGCGAGGGCCTGTGCGACCGGGCCGTGCAGGTGCCCGCCGGCGTGGGTGAGCAGGCGCATCCGCAGCCGGCCCTCGCCGCCGGCCCGGACGCCGGCCTCCTGCCAGGCGCGCCGGTCGGCGGAGCGGGCGGGCAGGGTGAGCGCGTACGGGGTGCCCGGGTTGACCGCGAGCAGCCACCGGTCGTGCGGCCAGGCGGCGGCGAGCCCTTCGAGGGTGGTCTGCCGGAACACCCAGTCCGGGTGCCAGGGCGGCAGCATGCCCTCCGTCCGCACCGGGACGACCGTGCGCCGGGAGCCCTCGTCGCGCTGGGAGGGGAGGGGAGCGGTGTGGCCGGGTGCGTCGGCGTGCAGTCGTGCGACGAGCACGTAGAGGCGGGTCCGGCCCAGCGCGTCCAGCACGGCCGCCCGGTCCCCGCGCTCCTCCGCTTCGTACAGGGCCCGCTCGACGTGCGTCGGCGGCGCCCAACTCCCCGTTGTCATGGGGCGATCCTACAAACCGGCGCTCTGACGGCCGCTCAGAGCTTCGCCGCCTTCAGGGCCATGTGCAGCAGCAGCCGGTCCTCGCCGGCGTCCAGGTCGAGGCCGGTGAGCTGTTCGACGCGGGACAGCCGGTAGTAGAGGGTCTGGCGGTGGATGCCGAGGGCGGTCGCCGTGCGGCCCGCCTGGCCCGCGTGGTCGAGGAACACCTCGGCGGTCCGGGCCAGTTCGGCGTGGGCCGGGGCGAGCAGGGCGCGGACCGCCGGGTCGGGCTCGGAGGCGGGCAGGGCGGTGAGCATCCGGTACGGGCCGAGGGCGGCCCACTCGGCGAGCGGGCCCAGGTGCGGCTGGGCGGTCGCGGCGCGGGCGGCCGACGCGGCCTCGCGCCAGGACGCGTCGAGCCCGGCGAGCCCGCGCCGGGCCGGGGCGATCCCGGCGACGGCCGCCGGGCCCGCGGTCCCGCGCAGCCGCCCGGCCGCGGTGGTGGCGGGCGCCGGGTTGTCGGCCGACCGCAGCCGCACGAGCACGGCGAGCGCACGGGCCGCGCCGCCCCTGCCCGCCGCGGCGTCCCGGGCCGGGCCGGCCGGGGGAGTCCAGGGCAGCGTGCACAGGGCCGCCGCGCCCGGGACCGTACGGGGGGAGGGGGAGTCCTCGCCGGGCCAGGGGGCGAGGCAGACCAGGGCGTGCAGACCGTCGGCGTCGGGGCCGAGGGCGGTGCGGAGCGCGGCGACGGCCGCGTCGTACTGCGGGCCGTGCTCCGCCGTCAGGGCCGTCCGCAGTTCCCGGGAGAGGTCCGCACCGGCGCGCTCCTCGTCGGCGAGCAGTTCGCCGATCCGCGTGGCGACCTCCATCGCGGCGGTCAGCTGCGCGTGCGAGGGGCCCGGTTCGGCGTCGAGCAGCCAGACGTATCCGAGGACCACGCCCCGGTGGCGTACCGGCAGACAGATCCGGTCCCGGAAGACGCCCGCGTCGGGGGCGGCGGGGATGCGGACCGGGCCGGTCGCCCGGGTGATGCCGAAGCCCTCGAACCAGGCCCGGACGGCCGGGGTGGACTTCCTGGTCAGGATCGACCGGGTCCGCACCGGGTCCATGGCGCTGTCGTCCTCGCTGTCGTGCGCGCCGAAGGCGATCAGCCCGAAATCCCGGTTCTCCAGGGTCGCGGGGGCGCCGAGCAGCGCCGAGATCTCGTCCACCAGCTCCTGGTAATCGCCCTTCACGGCGCCCATTCTCGCACCGCCGGCGCCGTTCTTCAGACAGATGTCTGAGAGCGGGGCCACGGATGCGTGACAGCTGTAGATGGCGGACGATCGGAGCGCTCCATAGGTTTCACGGTGGTTCTCCGTGCTGTTCCCGTTTCGTTCCCTTGATCCGGGTATCGGCCCCGTTCTATCTTTGCCCCTCTGGAGGTGCCCCGTGCTGGGTCCCGTGATCCTCGCCGCGTCGCGCAGCGACAAGATGCGCCGTTTCGTGTCGGCCGCGCCCGGGACCAAGCAGGTCGTGGCACGCTTCATCGCCGGCGAGACGGTGGACGACGTCGTCCCGATCGTGCAGGACCTGGCCGCCCGCGGCCTGGAGGTCACCCTCGACGTGGTCGGTGAGGACATCACCACCGTCGAGCAGTCCTACGCCGCCCGCGACGCCTATCTGGAGCTGATCGGCCGCCTCGAGGAGCTGGGCCTGGGCGCCCGCGCCGAGATGTCGGTCAAGCTGTCGATGTTCGGCCAGTCGCTGGAGAACGGCCACGAGCTCGCGCTCGCGAACGTCCGCCCGGTCGTCGCCGCCGCCGCCGCGATCGGCACCACCGTCACCCTGGACGCCGAGGACCACACCACCCTCGACTCGATGTTCGCCATCCACGAGGAGCTGCGGAAGGACTTCCCGCAGACCGGCTGCGTCATCCAGGCGTACCTCTTCCGCACCGAGGAGGACGCCCGCCGCCTCGCCGCCGACGGCTCGCGCGTGCGGATCGTGAAGGGCGCCTACAAGGAGCCCGCGTCCGTCGCGATCCAGGACAAGGCCGAGATCGACAGGGCGTACGTCCGGATCATGAAGATCCTCATGGACGGCGAGGGCTACCCGATGATCGGCTCCCACGATCCGCGGCTGATCTCCATCGGCCAGGAGCTCGCCCGCCGCGCCGGGCGCAAGCTCGACGAGTACGAGTTCCAGATGCTGTACGGCATCCGCAGCGAGGAGCAGAACCGTCTCGCCGCCGAAGGCCACCGGATGCGGGTCTACACCGCGTACGGCACCGACTGGTACGGCTACTTCATGCGCCGCCTGGCGGAGAAGCCGGCGAACCTCCTCTTCTTCGTCCGCTCCATCCTCACCAAGGGCTGAGCCCACCACCCCTCCGAAGGAGTCACGAGACCCATGGACGCTGTGACCCAGGTCCCCGCTCCGGTCAACGAGCCGGTGCACAGCTACGCCCCCGGCTCGCCCGAGCGCGCCCGTCTGGAGGCCAAGCTCAAGGAGCTGGCCGACAACCCGCGCGAGCTGCCGATGACCATCGGCGGCGTGAAGCGCATGGGCGGCGGCGACGAGTTCAAGGTCGTCCAGCCGCACAACCACAAGTCCGTCATCGGCACCTTCCGGGGCGCCACCGAGCAGGACGCCCAGGACGCCATCGACGCCGCCCTGGCCGCCGCCCCGGCCTGGCGCGCGATGTCCTTCGACGACCGCGCCGCGATCATCCTGCGGGCCGCCGAGCTGCTCGCCGGCCCGTGGCGCGAGACGCTGGCCGCGTCCACCATGCTCGGCCAGTCCAAGACCGCCCAGCAGGCCGAGATCGACACCCCGTGCGAGCTCGTCGACTTCTGGCGCTTCAACGTGGCCTACGCCCGCCAGATCCTGGCCGAGCAGCCGCCGGCGAACTCCCCGGGCGTGTGGAACCGCCTGGACCACCGCCCGCTGGAGGGCTTCGTCTACGCGATCACGCCGTTCAACTTCACGGCCATCGCGGGCAACCTGCCCACCGCCCCCGCCCTCATGGGCAACGTGGTGGTCTGGAAGCCGTCCCCGACCCAGACCCACTCCGCCGTGCTCCTCATGGAGCTCCTGGAGGAGGCCGGCCTGCCGAAGGGCGTCATCAACCTGGTGACCGGCGACGGCATCGCCGTCTCCGAGGTGGCCCTGAACCACCCCGACCTGGCCGGCATCCACTTCACCGGCTCGACCAAGACCTTCCAGCACCTGTGGAAGACGGTCGGCAACAACATCGAGAAGTACCGCTCCTACCCGCGGATCGTGGGCGAGACCGGCGGCAAGGACTTCGTCGTCGCCCACCCGAGCGCCGACCGCGCCGTCCTGAAGACCGCGCTGACCCGCGGCTCCTTCGAGTTCCAGGGCCAGAAGTGCTCCGCCTCCTCGCGCGCGTACATCCCGGCCTCCATCTGGAACGACGGTTTCAAGGAGGAGTTCGCGACCGAGGTCGACGGCATCCGCATGGGTGACGTCACCGACCTGTCGAACTTCATCGGCGCCGTCATCGACGAGCGTGCCTTCGCCAAGAACAAGGCCGCCATCGACCGCGCCAAGGCCGACCCGAGCTGCACCATCGTCGCCGGCGGCACCTACGACGACTCCGAGGGCTGGTTCGTCCGCCCGACCGTCATCGAGTGCACCGACCCGGAGAACGAGGTCTTCACGACCGAGTACTTCGGCCCGATCCTCGCGGTGTACGTGTACGAGGACGAGAAGTACGACGAGATGCTGACCCAGATGGAGTCGGTCTCGGACTACGCCCTCACCGGCTCGGTGATCTCCAATGACCGCGCGGCCGCCGCGTACACCATGGAGAAGCTGCGCTTCGCGGCCGGCAACTTCTACATCAACGACAAGTCGACCGGCGCCGTCGTCGGCCAGCAGCCCTTCGGCGGCGGCCGTGCCTCCGGCACCAACGACAAGGCCGGCGCCCCGCAGAACCTGATGCGCTGGACGCTGACCCGCGCCATCAAGGAGACGCTGGTCCCGCCGACGGAGTACGGCTACCCGCACATGGGCTGACGCCCGCCCGCCGCGCGAGCGGCCCCTGATCACCGCCCCCCTCCCCGGTCCCCCAACCGAGGACGGGGGCGGTTCTCATGCGACGGGCTTAGGCTGCTGTGGAGGGGGCCGGCTCGGCGAGGAGATGTGACATGCCCGGTTCGACGACTCTCGGCCCCGGACACGGGGTCGACGCGATCGACCACCCCGACGCGCAGCGGCTGACCTCGGTGATGAGGGAGCTGCACCGGCTGCTCACCGAAGCGGGACCGGACCGGATGACGGACGCGCAGGTCGCGGCCCTGTGCGGCGGCGAGGCCCCCGGCCGTGCTGAGTTCACGGGCTGGGTGGAGCGTGTGGTGCGCCGGCTGGAGGACGCTACGGCCTGACCACCCGGCGCTCCAGGAAGCCGGCGATCAGCTCCGCGATCGCCGGCGCGTGGGTCTCCAGGGCGAAGTGGCCGGTGGGCAGGAGGTGGATCTCGGCGTCCGGGAGGTCGCGGCGGAAGGCTTCGGCGCCGGCCGGGACGAAGATCTCGTCGCCCTCGCCCCAGACGGCGAGGAGCGGGACCCGGGAGGTGCGGAAGTACTCCTGGAAGGCCGGGTAGAGGGCGATGTTGGAGCCGTAGTCGGCGATGAGGTCCAGCTGGATCGCGTCCTGGCCCTCGCGGGCCATGAGGGCCGCGTCGTGGTGCCAGGCGTCGGGGCTGAGCAGGTCGCGGTAGGCGGCGGGGACGCCCGTCTCGTACTGCCACCGGATGCCCTCGAGGGAGCGGATCGCGCGGACCGGGGCCTCGGTCGCGGGGGTGCGCTCGGCGATCAGGGCGAGGACGGGGGCCCAGGCGTCGGCGCCGAGCCCCTCCTCGTAGGCGTTGCCGTTCTGGGTGACGATCGCGGTGACGCGCTCGGGGTGGGCGAGGGCGAGGCGCAGGCCGATGGGGGCGCCGTAGTCCTGGACGTAGAGCGCGAACCGGTCGAGGCCGAGGGCCTCGGTGAAGTCGTCGGTGAGCGCGGCCAGTTCGGCCAAGGTGTAGTCGGCGTCGGCGGCGGAGGGCGCGGCGCTGCGGCCGAAGCCGAGGTGGTCGGGGGCGATCAGCCGGTAGGCGCCGGCCAGCCTGGGGATCAGGTCGCGGAACATGTGCGAGCTGGTCGGGAAGCCGTGCAGCAGGAGCAGTACGGGCGCGTCGGCCGGGCCCGCCTCCCGGTAGAAGATCTCGTGGCCGCGGACGGTGACGGTGCGGTGGTGGACCGGGAGCACGGACATCTTCTCTAACCCCTCAAAGGCAAGTGACTGGTGGGGCGAGTCAAGCGCATCACTCCCTAACCAGTCAATAACTTGTTGATGGTTAGGTGGAGGGGAGGGAGACTGAGGGGGTGACGGAGACGGTGATCCTCAGGAGCGCGCCGACCCACGCACTCGGCCCCGACCGGCTGCGCGCCCTGCGCGACCTGCTCGACGGTGCCTTCGGCGGGGACTTCTCCGACGAGGACTGGGACCACGGCCTCGGCGGCCTGCACGTCTGGATCGAGGACGAGCGCCGGCTGCCCGTCGCCCACGGCGCCCTCGTCATGCGGCGGGTGCTCCACCGGGGGCGCTCGCACCGGATCGGGTACGTCGAAGGGGTGGCCGTCCGCGCCGGGCTGCGGCGGCGGGGACTCGGCGGACGGGTCATGGCCGAACTGGAGCGGGCGATCGACGGGGCCTACGCCTTCGGCGCGCTCAGCGCCTCCGACGAGGGGGCCGCCCTCTACGCGGCCCGCGGCTGGCGGCTCTGGCCCGGGCGGATCGCGACCCTCGGCCCGCGGGGGATCGTCCGCCTCCCCGACGAGGAGGACTCGACCTACCTCCGGCCGGCCGCGGGCCGTCCGCTGCCCGATCCCGACGAGCCGCTGGTCTTCGACTGGCGCGACGGCGACGTGCTGTGACGCGGGCCGCGCGGCGGCCGTGGGCGACGGCGGTCAGGAGCGGGGGCCGGCCGGACCCCTGGCCGCCTCCAGGCGGGAGGTGTACAGCGCCGAGACCATCGAGCCCAGGCCCAGCGTCAGCGCGAACCCCGCCGTGCCGAGCACGCCGATGAACAACGCCGCCGTCGAGCCGGTCACCAGCACCAGCCACGCGGCGAGCGCCAGCCTGCCCCGGCGGCTGAGGAACAGCCACCGCCGGGGTGTCGCCGGCAGCGTGTCCAGCGCCCCGGCGGGACCGGCCGTCGCCGCCTTGGGGCGCTTGAAGTAGCCGTACACCAGCCACTCGCCGCACAGCTCCCAGCCCTCCGGCGAGAGTTCGTCGAGGACCCGGGCGCGGCGGCGGCCGCCGATGACCTCCCGGCGGTACTCCCAGCGCAGGGCCGCCCCCGGCGCCCGCCGGCAGACGAACCGGCCGAGCGCGTCCAGCGACTCGACCTCCCAGCCCTGGTCGCCGTGGACCGCGAGCATCCGGCGGTCGTGGAAGAGGTCCGCGGTCCAGGTCCACCGCTCCGCCGCCGCGTCCGGCTCCCCGGGCTCGGGGGCGAGGCCGCCGAGGCCGGCCGCGAAGCGCTCGACGGGACCGAACTCCTCCTCCGGCGTGGTGCCGGATTCGGCGACGTGGCCGCGCAGGTCGGAGACGGTGGCCCCGATCTCGTCCTCCGGCACGCCCGCCGCGCGCAGGGCCGCGGCCAGGTCGTCGAAGTAGCGCGCCCCGCGCTCACCGGTCCCGGCGTCCCCGGTTCCGAAGTCGCCGGTCGAGAAGTCACCGGTCATGCGTTGCCCCCTGGGTGCAGCGTGGTCGTCACGGCCCGGTGGAACTCCCGCCAGGCCTCGCCCTCGGCCGCGAGGTGCGAACGCCCCTCGTCGGTGAGCCGGTAGTAGCGCCGCCCCGGACCGCGCTCGGCGGCCCGGAACTCGGCCTGAAGCAGACCCGCCTCCTCCAGGCGGTTCAGTACGGGATACAGCGTCCCGCCCTTGATCTCGCCGACGCCCGCGGCGGCGAGCGACTTGGCGATCTCGTACCCGTAACTCTCGCCGTCGGTCAGGCGGGAGAGGACGAGCAGGTCGAGGACTCCCTTGAGCCAGCTGGATCTGCGGTCTGCGGCCATGGCCGCATTCCATCACTACCTAGGTAGGAAGACAACCTAGGTAGGTATGCGGCCCGTCGTCGTCTCAGATAGTAGGAAGTCCGAGTAATTGTGGAGACAGATCGGGTCGGCTGTCCTAGCTTTGTAGGAGCCGAACGTCCCGCTCCATCGAGCGCAGGGCGGTCGAGAGCGCGCCTCCCCGAGCAGGCAACCCCTGCGGCGGCGCTCCCCGCCCCTTCCGGCGCCTTCGATCACGCTGATCTCAAGGAGTCGATCCCTCATGGCCGCTCAGACCGCCCGTCGCATCCGCCACGCCGCCGCCCGTCCCAACGACGACGCCCGCAAGAACGCCGCCGCCGCCCTCCAGCGCGCCCTCGACCGCCGCGACAACGGCGGCACGACGGGCCACTGAGCCGAGCCCCCGCCCGAGGCGCCGCCCGGCGCCCCGCCCCGCGGTGACCCCCGCACCGGTCACCGCGCGGCGGACGCCGGCTTCCTCGCCTCGATCAGGGTCCGGGCCGAGTGCGCCACGAACGGCCCCCGCTCGCGGATGAGCGCGTCCAGATCGCGCAGCCGCGGCAGGTGCCCCTCCACCGTGAAGCCCGGCACGATCCAGATCACCTTGCGCAGGAACCACACCACGGCCCCGATGTCGTGGAACTCCATCCGCAGCCGCTCCGCCCGCAGGTCGACCACCTCCAGGCCGGCCGCCCGCGCCCCCGCGGCCTCGTCGTCCGGGTGGCGCAGCCGGGCCGCGTCCGGCTGCGGGCCCAGAAAGTACTCGACCAGCTCCCACACGCTGGCCGGCCCCACGTGCTGGGCGAGGTACACGCCCGCGGGGCGCAGCACCCGCGCGATCTCCTCCCACCACACGGTGGCCGGATGCCGGCTGGTGACCAGGTCGAAGGCCCCGTCGCCGAACGGCAGCGGCGGCTCGTCCGAGTCGGCCACCACCACGACCCCCCGCGGGTGCAGCAGCGAGGTGGCCCGGGCCACGTTCGGCGGCCAGGACTCGGTCGCCGCCGCCGTCGGCGGCAGCACCGGCACGCCCGCCAGCACCTCGCCGCCACCCGTCTGGACGTCGAGCGACGACCGGACACCGGCCAGACGCTCGCCGATGAGGCGCTGATAGCCCCAGGACGGCCGCTGCTCGGTCGCCCGCCCGTCCAGCCAGGAGAAGTCCCAGCCGTCCACCGGTGCCTGTGACGCCTCCGCCACGAGTTCCTCGAAAGTGCGCGTCATGGCTTCATCATCGGCCGTCCGCACCCCGGGGGCCCGGTCCGGCGCGCCTACCCCCGTTCAGGAGGATCGTCCGCATCCTGGACATGACGTGTCAGACGATGGGACGAAGAGTAGGGTGCCGGCATGTCTCACAGCATCGATCTCGCAGTCATCCCCGGCGACGGCATCGGCCAGGAGGTCGTGGCCCAGGGCCTCAAGGTCCTCTCGGCCGTCCTTCCGGAGGACGTGAAGCTGGAGACCAAGGAGTACGACTTCGGCGCCAAGCGCTACCACGCGACCGGTGAGACCCTCACCGACGCCGACCTCGACGCCCTCAAGCAGCACGACGCGATCCTGCTCGGCGCGATCGGCGACCCGTCGGTCCCGTCCGGCGTCCTGGAGCGGGGCTTCCTCCTGAAGCTGCGCTTCGCCTTCGACCACCACGTCAACCTGCGCCCCTCGAAGCTGCTCCCCGGCGTCGCCACCCCGCTCGCCGGCCAGCCCGAGATCGACTTCGTCGTCGTCCGCGAGGGCACCGAGGGCCCGTACACCGGCAACGGCGGCACCATCCGCAAGGGCACCGAGCACGAGGTCGCCACCGAGGTCTCCGTGAACACGGCCTACGGTGTCGAGCGCGTCGTCCGCGACGCCTTCGCCCGCGCCCAGGCCCGGCCCCGCAAGAAGCTGACGCTGGTCCACAAGAACAACGTCCTGACCTTCGCGGGTCACCTCTGGACGAACGTCTTCGCCAAGGTCGCGGCCGAGTTCCCCGAGGTCACCACCGACTACCTGCACGTCGACGCGGCGACGATCTTCCTCGTCACCGACCCGGCCCGCTTCGACGTCATCGTCACCGACAACCTCTTCGGCGACATCATCACCGACCTCGCCGCGGCCGTCTCCGGCGGCATCGGCGTCGCCGCCTCGGGCAACATCAACCCCAGCGGCGAGTTCCCGTCCATGTTCGAGCCGGTCCACGGCTCCGCGCCGGACATCGCGGGCCAGGGCAAGGCCGACCCGACGGCCACCGTCCTGTCCGTCGCCCTGCTCCTGCGCCACCTCGGCTACGAGGCCGGGGCCGCGCGGATCGAGGCGGCGGTCGCAGCGGACCTCTCCGAGCGCGGAGACGCCGAGAAGGCAGCCCGCACGACGGACGAGATCGGCGACGCGCTCGCGGTACGCGTAGCGAGCTGACCCGCCGGACTGAACCTCCACACAGCCGCCGGGTCGCACCAGCACCCGGCGGCTGTACCTATGCGGTCGCAGGGTGCCACCATCGAACCCTGGACCGCGTACACACCGTTTCGTGCACCGGTCCCCACGAGCGATAATCGAACGTGGGGCCGCGGCATGCGGGAAAGCTCGGACGTCCTAGCAGTACGGCGTGACTGCGGAGCGGCGTGGGCGCGGTCCGACCCAACAACCGGTGAAGGACAAGCACTCATGACGACGCCCACCATCGAGCTCAAGCCCTCCTCCAGCCCGCTGTCCGACGCGGAGCGCGAGGCGATCCTGGCCAACCCGGGATTCGGCCGGCACTTCACCGACCACATGGTCATCATCCGCTGGACGGAGGGCCGCGGCTGGCACGACGGCGAGCTCGTGCCGTACGGCCCGCTCTCGCTCGACCCGGCGACCAACGTCCTGCACTACGCGCAGGAGATCTTCGAGGGCCTGAAGGCATACCGCCGCCCCGACGGTTCCGTCGCCAGCTTCCGCCCGGACGCCAACGCCCGCCGCTTCCAGCGCTCGGCGCACCGGCTCGGCATGCCCGAGCTGCCGGTCGAGACCTTCATCGAGGCCTGTGACGTCCTCGTCCGCCAGGACGAGGCGTGGGTGCCGGCGCACGGCGGCGAGGCGTCGCTCTACCTGCGTCCGTTCATGATCGCCACCGAGGTCGGCCTCGGTGTCCGTCCGGCCAACGAGTACCTCTTCGTCGTCATCGCCTCCCCGGCCGGACCGTACTTCCCCGGCGGCGTGAAGCCCGTCTCCATCTGGGCCTCCGAGGACCGCGTCCGCGCCGTCCCGGGCGGCATGGGCGACGCCAAGACCGGGGGCAACTACGCGGCCTCGCTGCTCGCCCAGGCGGAGGCGGCGGCCAAGGGCTGCGACCAGGTCTGCTACCTCGACGCGGTCGAGCACAAGTGGGTCGAGGAGCTCGGCGGCATGAACCTGTACTTCGTGTACGGGAACAAGATCGTCACGCCGACGCTCAGCGGCTCCATCCTGGAGGGCATCACCCGCGACTCCCTGCTCCAGGTCGCCCGGGACCTCGGCTACGAGGCCGAGGAGGCCCGCGTCTCCATCGACCAGTGGCAGCAGGACACCGAGAACGGCAGCCTCACCGAGGTCTTCGCCTGCGGCACCGCCGCCGTCATCACCCCGGTCGGCACGGTCAAGTCCGCCCGGGGCGAGTGGCAGCAGTCGGGCGGGCAGCCCGGCGAGGTCACGATGAAGCTGCGCGAGGCGCTGCTCGCCATCCAGACGGGCAAGGCCGAGGACGTCCACGGCTGGATGCACGAGCTGGGCGGCGGGCGGAAGTAACCGGTCAGTCCACCAGGGCGCCCGGGGCGGTCACCGTCCCGGGCGCCTTCGCGTCCGCGGCCGTCGTCTCCCGCGCTGCGGACCCGGCCGGGGTGAGCACCGCGTACAGCACCCCGCCCACCACGCCGGACAGCACGAAGCTGGCGTCGATCCCGCCGGTCAGGGCCAGCAGCGGGCCCTCGTAGAGCGGGGTCGACACCCCGGCGAGACCGACGGCCGCGCCGATCGCCCAGGAGGCCGTGGCGCGCGGGTGCCAGCCGGCCGAGAACCAGTAGACGCCGCCGCGCGAGCGCCGGTTGTAGACCTGGAGGGCCTCGGCGTCGTACGCGCCGCGGCAACGCCGGTGCCCGATCAGGGTGATGACCGCCCACGGCGTGCCGATCGCGGTGAGCAGCAGCACGAACGAGGTCATCGCGGTCTGGGCGTCCGAGGCGAAGTGGCCGAGGAAGACGAAGCCGGTCGCGACCGCCGCCACGACGAGGGTGGCGCGGGCACGGGTCGCCCTCGGCAGGATCGCGTCCAGGTCGAGGCCCATCGAGTACAGCATCAGTCCGGCGTTGCCGACGGAGCCGGCGGTCGCGGCGAGCAGCAGCGGGACGAGGTACCAGGCGGGCGAGGCGGCGACCAGCGGCCCGGCGTAGTCGAGACCGCCGCGGGCCGCCAAGGCCGTCACGGTGCCGAAGAGCTGAGGGACCAACAACCCGACCACGAGCCCCAGACAGGTGGCGCCCCAGACCGTCTTCTGGCTGTGCCGCTCGGGCGAGACGTAGCGGGTGTAGTCGCCGAGCAGCGTGATGAAGGCGACCGGCCCGCTGAGCCCGGCGGCGACGGCGGACAGCAGCCAGGTCGGCCAGAACGAGCCCAGCAGATACGGGGTGTCCGGCACCGCCGCCGTGGTGAAGTCCCCGGCGTACGCGAACAGTCCGAGCGCGAGCAGCAGGGTCATGCCGACGGCCAGGCCCTGGCTCAGCCGCAGCAGCAGCCGGTAGCCGTAGACGGCGGCGGCCACGGTGAGGACGGCGAGCAGGGCGTAGACGGCGGCGTGCGTGGCGTCGCCGGTGGGCAGGCCGATCAGCCGCTCCAGGGTGCCGACCATCACGTCGCCGCCGATCCACACGGTCAGCGCGGTGTAGCCGAGGGACAGCAGCAGCCCGACCACCGAGCCGACCAGCCGGCCCCGGACGCCGAAGAAGGCGCCGGAGGAGGTGGAGAGGTTGGTGGCGGTGCGCAGCGAGACGAGGGCGAGCGGGGCCGTGAGGGCCACGCCGACGAGGGTGCCGGTCACGACGGAGGTCACCGAGGCCCACAGGCCGAGCCCGAACGACACCGGGAGCCAGCCGAAGACGATCACGCCGAGGCAGAGGTTGGAGCCGAGCAGGATCGAGACGAGGTCGCGGGGACCGCTGGTGCGTTCCGCTTCGGGGATGGTGTCGACTCCGCGCTGTTCTATCGCCATGGGGACTCCCGGGGGGATGGGGGACGGGGGAGGGGTGGCGTGGGGGGATTTAGAGTGACGCTCAATGTGACTGACGCTGCTCGCTCGCGTCAATGCTTGGAAGCTGCGGTTTTTACATTTAGAGTGTCGTTCAAACGTGTCGCTCACGCAGGAGGTGTTTGGGGCGTGCGACTGACCCCCACGGAACGCGACCGGCTGCTCGTCTTCGGAGCCGCCGAGCTCGCCCGCGCCCGCCGGGCCCGTGGCCTGAGGCTGAACGTGCCCGAGGCCACCGCCCTCATCGCCGACACCGTCTGCGAGGCCGCCCGCGACGGCAAGCGACTCGCCGAGGCGATCGAGGCGGCCCGAGCCGTCCTCGGCCCCGACGACGTCCTGCCCGGCGTCGCCGACGTCGTCACCGAGGTCCACGTCGAGGCCGTCTTCGACGACGGATCACGGCTGGCCGTCGTCTCCGACCCCATCGGCGGCGGCTTCCTGGGAGCGGACGCGCCCGGCGCGCTGCGTCCCGGGCCCGCCTACGAGGAGGCCGAACCGGCCGTCACGCTCACCGTCCGCAACACCGCCGAGGTCCCGGTCAGCGTGACCTCCCACTTCCACTTCTTCGAGGCCAACCCGCGGCTCGCCTTCGACCGCGCCGCCGCCTACGGCATGCGCCTGGCCATCCCGGCCGGCGCGTCCTTCCGCTTCGACCCCGGCGGCCAGGCCGAGGTCGGCCTCGTCCCCATCGGCGGCGCCCGCGTCGCCATCGGCTTCGCGGGCCTGGTCGACGGCCCGCTGGACGCCCCCGGCGCCCGGGAGGAGGCCCTGCGCAGGGCCGCCGCCTGCGGATACCTGGGTGCCGAGAACCCCGCGCCCGGCGAGCCCGAGAAGGAGGGCAACTGATGGACCCCTACGAGTACGCCTCCGTACACGGCCCGCGGGCCGGCGACCGGGTCGTCCTGGGCGACTCCGGCCTCGTCGTACGGGTCGAGTCCGACTCGCAGCGGCCCGGCGACGAGTTCCTGGCCGGCTTCGGCAAGACCGCCCGCGACGGACTGCACCTCAAGGCCGCCGCCGTCCGCGAGACCTGCGACGTCGTGATCAGCAACGTCCTCGTCATCGACGCCGTGCTGGGCATCCGCAAGGTGTCCATCGGCATCCGCGAGGGCCGCATCCACGCCATCGGCCGGGCCGGCAACCCCGACACCCTCGACGGCGTCGACGTCGTCGTCGGCACCGGCACCTCGATCGTCTCCGGCGAGGGCCTCATCGCCACCGCCGGCGCCGTCGACACCCATGTCCACCTGCTGTCGCCGCGGATCATGGAAGCCTCGCTCGCCAGCGGCGTCACCACGGTCATCGGCCAGGAGTTCGGCCCCGTGTGGGGCGTCGGCGTCAACTCGCCCTGGGCCCTCAAGCACGCCTTCAACGCCTTCGACGCCTGGCCGGTCAACGTCGGCTTCCTCGGCCGCGGCTCCTCCTCGGACCCGGCGCCCCTCGTCGAGGCCCTCGCCGAGGGCGGCGCCTCCGGCTTCAAGGTCCACGAGGACATGGGCGCCCACACCCGGGCCCTCGACACCGCCCTCCGGGTCGCCGAGGAGCACGACGTGCAGGTCGCCCTGCACTCCGACGGCCTCAACGAGTGCCTGTCGGTCGAGGACACCCTCGCCGTCCTGGAGGGCCGCACGATCCACGCCTTCCACATCGAGGGCTGCGGCGGCGGACACGTACCGAACGTGCTCAAGATGGCGGGCGTGCCGAACGTCATCGGCTCCTCCACCAATCCCACCCTGCCCTTCGGCCGCGACGCGGTCGCCGAGCACTACGGGATGATCGTCTCCGTCCACGACCTGAAGACCGACCTGCCCGGCGACGCCGCCATGGCGCGCGACCGGATCCGGGCCGGGACGATGGGCGCGGAGGACGTCCTGCACGACCTGGGCGCGATCGGGATCACCTCGTCCGACGCGCAGGGAATGGGAAGGGCCGGCGAGACCGTACGCCGGACCTTCGCCATGGCCGGGAAGATGAAGGCCGAGCTGGGCCCGCTCGAGGGCGACGGCGAGCACGACGACAACGCGCGCGTGCTGCGCTACATGGCCAAGCTCACCATCAACCCGGCGATCGCCCACGGCCTCGCGCACGAGATCGGCTCGATCGAGGTCGGCAAGCTGGCCGACATCGTGCTGTGGCGGCCGGAGTTCTTCGGCGCCAAGCCCCAGCTGGTGCTGAAGTCCGGCTTCCCCGCGTGGGGGGTCGTGGGCGATCCGAACGCGGCCACCGACACCTGCGAACCGCTCGTCCTCGGTCCGCTGTTCGGCGGGCACGGTGCGACCGCCGCCGACATCTCGGTCGCGTTCGTCGCCCAGGCCGCCGTCGACCTCGGCTCCGACCGCATGCCGACCCGCCGCCGCCGCGTCCCCGTGCGCGGCACCCGCGGCATCGGCCCCGGGAACCTGCTGCTGAATTCGCGCATCGGCGACGTCCAGGTCGACGGCCGCACCGGCCTGGTGTCCCTGGACGGCTCCCCGATCCGCTCGGAGGCGGCCGAGTCCGTCTCGCTCAACCGCCTCTACTTCCTCTGACCTCTCTTAGGACCTCTCCCATGACGTACCGCATGCCCGCCGAGTGGACCCCGCACGAGCGGACCTGGATGGCCTGGCCGAGCCCCAACCCCACCTTCACCGACGAGGAGGAGCTGGCGGAGGCCCGCGCCGCCTGGGCGTCCGTGGCCCGCGCCGTACGCCGCTTCGAGCCGGTGACGATGGTGGTGGCCCCCGGTGACGCCGAGTCCGCCCGCGCCCTCCTCGGCGACGACGTCGACCTGGTCGAGCGCGAACTGGACGACGCCTGGATGCGGGACATCGGCCCCACCTTCGTGAAGGACGAGGAGGGCCGGCTCGCCGCCGTGGACTGGGTGTTCAACGGCTGGGGCGCCCAGGACTGGGCCCGCTGGGAGCACGACTCCAAGATCGCCCGCCATGTCGCCGACGTGGCCGGCGTGCCGGTGGTGAGCACCGCTCTTGTGAACGAGGGCGGCGCCATCCACGTCGACGGCGAGGGCACCGTCCTGCTCACCGACACCGTGCAGCTGGGCGCGGGCCGCAACCCCGAGTGGACCCGCCAGGAGGTCGAGGCCGAGATCCACGCCAAGCTCGGCACCACCAAGGCGATCTGGCTGCCGCACGGCCTGGCCGGCGACTACGGCCTGTACGGCACCCAGGGCCACGTCGACATCGTCGCCGCCTTCGCCCGCCCCGGCACCGTCCTGGTCCACAGCCAGCAGGACCCGGGCCACCCCGACCACGAGCGCTCCCGGCTCTACGTCAACCTCCTGCGCGGCCAGACCGACGCCCAGGGCCGCCCCCTGGAGGTCATCGAGGTCCCGGCCCCGACCGTCCTGAAGGACGAGGAGGGCGACTGGGTCGACTACTCGTACATCAACCACTACCTGTGCAACGGCGGTGTGGTGCTGTGCGGCTTCGACGACCCGAACGACGAGGTCGCGGCCGGCATCTTCCGCCGGCTCTTCCCGGAGCGGGAGGTCGTGCTGGTCGACGCGCGCGCCATCTTCGCGGGTGGGGGCGGCATCCACTGCATCACGCAGCAGCAGCCGGCGGTCTGACCCCCGGCGCACCGGCCGAACCCGGAGAAGCGGGGAGAGGCCCGGAAAACCGGTGTCCATCGGGGCGTCGTCTCGAGGACGATCGCCCCGATGGACATCCTGATCTGCGCCGCCTGCGCCCGTCCCCTCACCGACGCCGTACGGCTCATGGACGCCGTGCCCGACCTGCCGCCGTGGGACGGGTCACCCGGCCCCGACGGGCTACGGCGCTCGCCGGCGACGATGCCCCGCGGCCGCTACGCGGTCCAGCCGGACCACCGGGGCGCGCCGTTCGTCCCCTGCCCGGAGGAGGACGAGGACGCCTACGACGGGATCCACCCGGGCGGGCCCTGGGCGTCGGACGAGCGCGGCTGGCTCGTCTCGGCCGGGCCGCGCAACCAGTACGTGCTGCACCTCGACGACGTCCTGCCGCTCGACCTCCATCCGGAGCCGCTGCGCAGCTCCGGCTGCTGCGGCGCGGCGGGCGCCGACGGCCCCAACCGGGTCTGTGCCTGCGGCGCGGAGGTCGCGACCCTGTACGCCGACTGCTCCACGCCGTACGAGATCCTGTTCGCGCCCGGCGCCGTCCGCGTCGTCCCGGCCCCCCGGCCGGGCGGCCCGATCCCGGACCACCCCCGATCCTGTAGAACGTACGAGTGAGTCAGAGCAGCAGCCCGCCCCACCACCCCCGGCGCCGCAACCAGGCGGCCCCGCCGCGCGAGGACGTCCTCGCCGCCGCCATGGACACCATCGCCGAGCGCGGTCTCGACGGGCTCACCATGGCCGGCCTCGGGCGGCAGGTCGGGATGAGCAGCGGGCACCTCCTCTACTACTTCCGCACCAAGGACGAGTTGCTGCTGCGCACCCTGGAGTGGAGCGAGGGCCGGCTCGGCGCCGAGCGCAGCGCGCTGCTCTCCGGTCCCGGCACCGCGCGGGAGCGACTGGACGGCTACGTCGACGTGTACGTGCCCGACGGGCCGCGCGACCCGCACTGGACGCTGTGGCTGGAGGTCTGGAACCGCTCGCAGAACGCCGACGACGACGCCCGCGCCCGGCAGGCCGCCATCGAGGGCGCCTGGCACCGCGACCTCGTCGCGATCATCGCCGAAGGGGTGTCGCGCGGGGAGTTCCGGTCCGTCGACCCGGACCGGTACGCACACCGGATGCGCGCCCTGCTCGACGGCTTCAGCGTGCACGTCGCCGTCGGCATCCCCGGCACCGGACGGACCCAAGTCCTCGGCCACGTACAGGAGTTCATCGCCGAAACCCTGATCCCGTGATCTTTAGGCACGCAAGTACTCCTGATCGTTGTGCGTGGCACCCTTGTTGCCGCCCGGCCCTCTCCGGCACGGTTCGGGGCCATGGGACGAGAGCACTGGAAGAAGATCTGGGTCGGTTCGGCCGGCAACATGGTCGAGTGGTTCGACTGGTTCGTGTACGCGAGCTTCGCGACCTACTTCGCGGGGGCGTTCTTCCCCGAGGGCAACGACACCGCCAAGCTCATGAACACGGCCGGCATCTTCGCCGTCGGCTTCTTCATGCGGCCGGTCGGCGGCTGGCTGCTCGGCCGGGTCGGTGACCGCAAGGGCCGCAAGGCGGCCCTCACCCTCACCGTGACGCTGATGTCCGCCTCGGCGGTCCTCATCGCCGTCGCCCCCACCTACTCCGTCGCCGGATACGGCGGCGCCGCCGTCCTCCTCGTGGCCCGGCTCCTCCAGGGCCTGTCCGTCGGCGGCGAGTACGCAGCCAGCGCCACCTACCTCACCGAGGCGTCCGCCCCGCAGCACCGCGGCTTCGCCTCCAGCTTCCAGTACGTGTCGATGACCGCCGGCCAGATCCTCGGCCTCGGCCTGCAGATCGTGCTCCAGCGGACCATGTCCACCGAGGCCCTGCACAGCTGGGGCTGGCGCATCCCCTTCATCGTGGGCGCCCTCGGCGCGGCCGTCGTCTTCTACCTGCGCCGCAACATGCTGGAGACCGAGGTCTACGAGGAGACCGCCGACGACGGCGTCGCCGGCGCCGAGAAGGGCACCATCAAGGCCCTGTGGGCGCACCGGCGCGAGGCCTTCCTCGTCATCGCGCTCACCATGGGCGGCACGGTCGCCTACTACACGTACACCACCTACCTCACCAAGTACCTGTCCAACTCCGCCGGCCTGTCCAAGCAGACCGCCACCCTGGTGTCCTTCTGCGCGCTGATCGTCTTCGCCTGCCTCCAGCCGCTGGCCGGCCGGCTCTCCGACCGGATCGGCCGCCGCCCGCTCCTCATCACCTTCGCGGTCGGCTCCACCCTGCTCACCGTGCCGATCATGACGATGCTGCGGCACGCCGGCTCCTTCTGGCCCGCCCTCGGCCTGTCGCTGCTCGCCCTCGTCGTCGTCACCGGCTACACCTCGATCAACGCCTGCGTGAAGGCCGAACTCTTCCCGACCGGCGTGCGCGCCCTCGGCGTCGCCCTGCCGTACGCCATCGCCAACGCCCTCTTCGGCGGCACGGCGGAGTACGTCGCCCTGTGGTTCAAGGACGCGGGCGTCGAGTCCGGCTACTACTGGTACGTGGCGGGCTGCGCGGCCGTCTCCCTGATCGTGTACGTCACCATGCGCGAGACCCGCGACATCGACCTGGGCCGGGTGGGCCGCGGCGACCGGGCCGCCGTCCCCGCGCCCGTACGAGCGAGGGAGACCGCCGCCGATTCCGCATCGTGAGATCCGCGTCCGCCGTCGCGCGCGGGTGTGGCAGACTTCCGGCGTGCTCGCTACCACCCTGATTATCGGCAGCAGCGCGCCGGTCCGCAGTGACCGCTGAACCGCGGGACTCCACCCCCGCGGCAGCGGCCACCGTGCCCCAGACCCGCGCGCAGACCTCTCGCACCCGCGAGGGGTTTTTTCGTTTTCCGGCCCCACCACCGCCGGAAGCGGACAGCGCGTGAGAATGGGGGCAAGTGGATCCAGACCTTCCGGAGCCACATCCGACAGGAGCCATCACAGTCATGACCACGGAGAACGGCGAGAGCTCGCGCCTGGACGCCGGCCACGTCGACGACAGCTTCCACGTCTTCGACACGACGCTGCGCGACGGGGCGCAGCGTGAAGGCATCAACCTCACCGTCGCGGACAAGCTGACCATCGCGCGACACCTCGACGAGTTCGGCGTGGGCTTCATCGAGGGCGGCTGGCCCGGCGCCAACCCGCGCGACACGGAGTTCTTCGCCCGCGCCCGGCAGGAGATCACGTTCCGCAACGCCCAGCTCGTGGCCTTCGGCGCCACCCGCCGGGCCGGCGGCAACGCCGCCGAGGACCCGCAGGTCAAGGCACTGCTCGACTCCGGCGCGCCGGTGATCACGCTGGTCGCCAAGTCGCACGACCGGCACGTCGAGCTCGCCCTGCGGACCACCCTCGACGAAAACCTGGAGATGGTCCGCGACACCGTCTCCTACCTGCGCTCCCAGGGCCGCCGGGTCTTCGTCGACTGCGAGCACTTCTTCGACGGCTACAAGGGGAACCCGGACTACGCCAAGGCCGTGGTCCGCGCCGCCCACGAGGCCGGCGCCGACGTCGTCGTCCTGTGCGACACCAACGGCGGCATGCTGCCCGCCCAGATCCAGGCCGTCGTCGCCACCGTCCTCGCCGACACCGGCGCCCGCCTCGGCATCCACGCCCAGGACGACACCGGCTGCGCCGTCGCCAACACCCTCGCCGCCGTGGACGCCGGCGCCACCCACGTCCAGTGCACCGCCAACGGCTACGGCGAGCGGGTCGGCAACGCCAACCTCTTCCCCGTGGTCGCGGCCCTGGAGCTGAAGTACGGCAAGAAGGTGCTGCCCGAGGGCGCGCTCGCCGAGATGACCCGGATCTCGCACGCCATCGCCGAGGTCGTCAACCTCACCCCCTCCACCCACCAGCCCTACGTGGGCGTCTCCGCCTTCGCGCACAAGGCGGGCCTGCACGCCTCCGCCATCAAGGTGGACCCGGACCTCTACCAGCACATCGACCCCGAGCTGGTCGGCAACACCATGCGGATGCTCGTCTCCGACATGGCCGGCCGCGCCTCCATCGAGCTCAAGGGCAAGGAGCTCGGCGTCGACCTGGGCGGCGACCGGGCGCTGGTCGCCCGGGTGGTGGAGCGGGTCAAGGAGCGCGAGCTCAAGGGCTACACCTACGAGGCGGCCGACGCCTCCTTCGAGCTGCTGCTCCGCGAGGAGGCGGAGGGCAGGCCGCGCCGGTACTTCCGTACGGAGTCCTGGCGGGCGATCGTCGAGGACCGCCCGGACGGCACCCACGCCAACGAGGCCACCGTGAAGCTGTGGGCGAAGGGCGAGCGGATCGTCGCCACCGCCGAGGGCAACGGACCCGTCAACGCCCTCGACCGGGCGATGCGGGTGGCCCTGGAGCGGATCTACCCCCAGCTCGCCAAGTTCGAGTTGGTCGACTACAAGGTCCGCATCCTGGAGGGCCGCCACGGCACCGAGTCCACCACCCGGGTCCTGGTCACCACCAGCGACGGCAACGGCGAGTGGTCGACGGTGGGCGTCGGCGAGAACGTCATCGCCGCGTCCTGGCAGGCCCTGGAGGACGCCTTCACCTACGGCCTGCTGCGGGTCGGCATCGAACCGGCCGAATAGGTGCCCCGTTCCCGCTGATCGCACCATGTCCGCTATGTCCTGTTCGACGTTGTTCGGGTAGCGTCGAAGCATGAGGACCAGGGCGATATCCGCGACCACGGCACTGTCGGCCCTCGCGGGGCTGATACTCCTGCTGCTCACGGTCCTGGCCCCCGCCGCGGGAGCCAGGGCCACGGGCATCTCCGACGCCGCCGCCGCCCTCAAGCAGGGCCCGGTGTACGTCGACCCCGGCGCGGCCGACCAGCTGTCGAAGGCCGACGCCGACGCCCTCGCCCAGAAGATCGAGGACGCCGACAAGCCGCTCTTCGTGGCGGTGCTGCCCGCGAACGCGCAGTTCCCGCCCGAGGACCTCTTCCAGAACCTGCGCACCCGGACCGGCATCACCGGCCTGTACGCGGTCCGCCTCGGCGACGGCTTCGACGCCCGCGCCGACCGGTCGGTGATGTCCCGCGACGCCGTGGAGAACCTGGTCACCTCCGTACGACAGCCCGGGGTGGACGCCCGGACGGAGCTGAACGACTTCGTCGACCAGGCCCTGCCCACCCTGCGCGGCTCCGCGCCCGCGAGCTGGGGCTCCACCGGCGCGGACTCCGGCGCGCCGGTGGGCGGACTGGTCGTCCTGGGCGCGGTCGCCGCGGCCGGCGGCGCCGGGGCCTACGCGGTCGTCCGCCAGAAGAGGCGCCGCAGGGAGGCCGAGGAGCGCGAGGCCCTGGAGCGGCTGCGGGTCGTCGTCGACGAGGACATCACCGCCTTCGGCGAGGAGCTGGAGCGGCTGGACTTCCACCCGGCCGAGGCGGGCGCCGACGACGCCATGCGCGGCGACTACGAGCGGGCCCTGGACTCCTACGACAAGGCGAAGTCCCTGATGGGCTCCGCCACGCATCCGCACGACGTCCGCGCCGTCACCGAGGCCCTGGAGGACGGCCGCTGGTCGCTCGCCGTCCTGGCCGCCCGCCGCGCGGGCCGGCCGCTGCCCGAACGGCGCCCGCCCTGCTTCTTCGACCCCCGTCACGGCCCCTCCACGGCGGACCGCACCTGGACCCCCGCGGCCGGTGCCGCCCGCCAGGTCCCGGTCTGCGCGGCCGACGCGACCCGCCTGGACGAGGGCCGCGACCCGATGGCCCGCACCGTCGACACCGAGACCGGCCGCCGCCCCTACTGGGAGGCGGGGCCCGCCTACGGCCCCTGGGCCGGCGGCTACTTCGGCGGCGGCATGCTGCCCGGCCTGCTCGTGGGCACCATGCTCGGCTCGATGCTGGCCACCCCCGCCTACGCCGGCGAGTACGGCGGCGGTGACTTCCAGGACTTCCAGGGCGGCGACTTCTCCGGCGCCGACTTCAGCTCCGGGGACTTCGGCTCGGGCGACTTCGGCGGCGGAGGAGGCTTCGACGGGGGCGGCGGCTTCGACGGCGGCGGCGGTTTCTGAGCCGCGGCCGGCCCCTCGGGGTCAGACCAGCGGCTTGACCGACATCAGCAGATGGCGGTGCGCGTCGCCCTCCGCGTCCGTGATCAGCGCCCGCTGCCCCGGTCCGAGCAGCCGCAGCCGCAGCCGAGGGGTGTCGAAGGAGCCGAGCGCGTCGAGCAGATAGCCCGGGTTGAAGGCGACCGTCATGGCCTCGGCCCCCAAGAGCCCGGCCGGCAGCCGCTGCGAGGCCACGTCGTCCTCGTACCCCGCCTGCAGGTGCACCGTCGTGCCGTCGAAGGAGAGCTGTACGGGGCTGTCGCCCTCCGCGACGACCGCGACCCGCCGCACCGCCTCGACCAGCGGCGCCCGCTCGGTGACCGCCACCGCGTGCTCCCCGAGCGCGAAGAGCTTGTCGTGCCGGGGCAGCCGGCCGTCGAGGAGGCGGGTCGTCGTCCGCATGCCGCCGCTCTCGACGCCGAAGGAGCCGCCGTCGAGGGCGAGCCGGACCGTCCCCGCGCCGGCGAGCGAGCGCGCGATCTCGGTGAGCCGGCGGGCCGGCACCACCACGTCGGCGGCGTCTTCCGCGCCGGGCGCGGGCTTCCAGTCCAGCGTGCGCACCGCGTACCGGTAGCGGTCGGTGGCCGCCAGCGTCATCGTCGTCCCGTCCAGGCCGAGCCGTATCCCGGTGAGCACCGGCAGCGAGTCGTCCCGGCCGGCCGCCACCGCCACGTGTCCGACGGCGGCCGCGAAGGCGTCCGCGTCGACCTCGCCGCGCCACGCGGGCAGGGCCGGCTGGGCCGGATAGTCGTCCAGCGGCAGCAACGAGAGCCCGAAGCGGGCGTCACCACCGGTCACCGAGAGCCGCGCGCCGTCGGCCGCGCACTCCACGGGTCCCGGCGGCAGCACCTTGCAGATGTCGAGCAGCCGCCGCCCGAGCACCAGCGCCCGGCCCTCGCCCAGGACGTCGGCGTCCACCTCGATCCGGGCGGACGCCTCGTAGTCGAGGCCGGAGACGCGCAGCCTGCCGTCCGCCGCCTGGAGGAGCAGGCCGCCGAGGACGGGCACGGGGGAGCGGGCGGGCAGCACGCGGGCGGCCCAGGCCACGGCCTCGGTCAACACGGCTTTCTCGATGCGGAATTCCATGCCGCCGACGTTAACGGCCGCCACTGACAACGGCGTCGGCCGGCAGTTTCAGCCGACCGTCGGCGAGGTCCAAACGCAGCCTGCCGCTGCCGTCGAGCGCGGCGAGTCCGCGCAGGGCGCTCCAGGTCAGCGCGGCGGGGGAGTGCCGTCCGGCCGGCCGCCGGGCGCCCTGTGCGCGGGACCGGAACGCCGAGCGCCCGCCCTCCGTGACGACGGAGAGGCGGGCGCGCTCGTTTCCGGCGGGGCCGGGGGCCGGGGCTCGCTCAGGCGGCGTTCCTGATCGCGGAGATGTCGAAGGTCAGCTTCACCTTGTCGCTGACCATGACGCCGCCGGTCTCCAGGGCCGCGTTCCAGGTCAGGCCCCACTCGGAGCGCAGGATCTCGGCCGAGCCCTCGAAGCCGACGCGCTCGTTGCCGTAGACGTCCGTGGCCACGCCGTTGAACTCCAGGTCGATGGAGAGCGGCTTGGTGACGTCCTTGATGGTGAGGTCGCCGGTGATGCGGTACAGGTCGCCGCCCAGCTGCTCGGCCCCCGTGGAGCGGAACGTCATCAGCGGGAAGCGCTCGGCGTCGAAGAAGTCGCCGCCGCGCAGGTGGGCGTCGCGGTCGGCGATGCCCGTGTCGACGGAGGCGATCCGCACGTCGATCGCGGCGCTGGAGGAGGCCGGGTCGGAGCCGTTCAGGTCCAGCGTGCCCTCGTACTCGCCGAAGCCGCCGCGCACGTTCGTGACCATCGCGTGACGCACGGTGAAGCCGATGCTGCTGTGGGCCGGGTCGATGGTGTACGAGCCGGTCAGCGCGGCGAGGGCCGGGTCCACCGGGAGGGTGGCGACGGCGGAGGTGGCGGCGGACTCGTTGTTCTTGCGGCTGAAGAGACCCATGACTGCTCCTTGGGGACGGTGCGCGGGGGTGCGCTTCGTGGCTTTGTTGAACCTTCAACGAGAATGACTCTAGACCTATTCCGTTCAACTTTCAACATCTCGCGCCGAGTGTTCACCCGCAGGACCCCAAGAGCACCGCGCGGCCCTCTAGCGGACGCGCGTAGACCTGCGCCACCATCTCCCTGCGCGATCCCCCACAGCGACACCCGCGCAGTGACACCCGCGCAGCGACACCACGTAGCGACACCCACGTACGTTCACTCCCAGGAGGAACCGAACCGTGAAGCTCCGCTCCGTCCTCACCGCCCTGGCCCTCGTCCTCGGCGCCCTCTTCGCCCCGGGCTTCGGCGTCCTGGCCACCGCCACCGACGCCCACGCCGTCACCAAGATCAGCCACTCCACCGCCACCTCGATGTTCCGCGAGGTCGGCATCACCTGGTCCTCGTCCGGCGGCTGCTCGGACCGCTACAACTCCACCTGCACGTCCTTCGAGCAGCTCAACCTCGCCTCCGCCCAGGGCGCCCAGACCCTCAAGCGGGCCAGCGGCTGCGCCCTCAACATCACGGGCGGCACCGAGACCGGCCACGCGAGCGGCACCTACTCCCACTGGAACGGCTACAAGCTCGACTACAGCAAGTACACGTGCATCGGGAACTACATCAAGAACACCTTCACCTACATCGGCGTCCGCGGTGACGGCGCCCCACAGTGGAAGTCCGGCTCGGGCAACATCTACGCCGACGAGGGCAACCACTGGGACGTCACCTACTACAACTGCGGTGGCTGCTGAGGGCCTTGAGGCACCGGGACCAGCACTTGGACTAACCGCAGGGGGTTGTTGGACTGGAGGGGCCGTCGACGCGCGATCTCGTTGACGGTGGTCCGTCACACGGGCCAACTAGTGCGCATGTCGCACCCATACCCTCCCGCCGCGGCGCGGCGGCTGCGCACGGCCTGTGCGCTGGCCGCCGCCGCCTCCGCCGTGCTCGTCCTGGCCGGCCCGGCCCGCGCCGGCACCCCGTCCACGGCCCCGGCCCGCGTCGGCACCCCGTCCACGGCCCCGGCCCGCGCCGGGGCCCCGGCCGCCGCCGAGACCGCCGCCGCCTCCGCCGTCATCGGCTCCGAGCAGCTCTCCGTCACCGTCGCCGAGGACTTCCCCCGCGTCCTCGCCTACACCGACCGCGCCACCGGCGCCCGGCTACTCGGCTCGACCGCCCCCGTCACCCAGGTCGTCCTCAACGGCACCGCCCACACCGTCCGGGCCGGGGCCGCGCCCGCCGTGACCGGCGACTCCGCCGCGTACACCCTCGTCTTCCCGGACCTGCCCGGCGTCGAGATCGACGCCCGGATCAGCGTCAGCGGCCGGTCCACCACCTTCCGGATCACCGCCGTCCGCGACACCGAGACCTTCCGGGTCGGCACCCTCGACATCCCCGGCCACGACCTGGTCTCCGTCGGCTCCACCGACCCCGGCGCCGCCACCGCCTTCACCCGGCTCGACCCCGACTCCACCCGGACCGCCGACGTCTTCGCCCAGGTCACCGACGCCACCCCGGCCGACACCGCACCCGTCGGCGCGAGCTACGCGATCGTCAGCACCGGCCGGCTCGCCGCCGCCGTCGAGTCCAACTCCAGCTACGACAAGCCCTCCGGCGCCTCCGCCCGCGACGGAGCCCGCTTCTGGCACCAGGCCCGCAAGGCGTCCACCCCCGCCGGCACCGAGACCCGCGTCGGCGTCTGGTCCGGCCAGTGGACCTACCGCGGCGCCGGTGCCCCGCAGCCCGAGAGCGGCGACCACCTGCCCTGGGCCAGGGTCGTCGTCACCCCCGACGCCAACGACGACGGCCGCACCGACTGGCAGGACGGCGCCGTCGCCTTCCGCACCATCGGCATCAAGGCCCCGGGCAGCGACCGGACCCCGGACCGGGTCGTCGCCCACATCCCGTTCAACTTCGCCTCGAACGCCACCCACCCCTTCCTGCGCACCCTCGACGACGTCAAGCGGGTCTCCCTGGCCACCGACGGCCTCGGCCAGTTCGCCCTGCTCAAGGGATACGGCTCCGAGGGCCACGACTCCGCCCACCCCGACTACGGCGGCAACTACAACAAGCGCGCCGGCGGCCTCGCCGACCTCAACACCCTCCTGAGGCAGGGGAAGAAGTGGGGCGCGGACTTCGGCGTCCACGTCAACGCCACCGAGGCGTACCCGGAGGCGAAGAACTTCAGCGAGACCCTCGTCGACAAGAGCAGGCCCGGCTGGAACTGGCTCAACCAGAGCTACTACATCGACCAGCGCCGGGACGTGAACAGCGGCGACCTCGCCCGCCGCCTCCGGCAGCTGCGCGACGAGACCGACCCCGGCCTCTCGACGCTCTACATCGACGTCTACTACACGCACGGCTGGATCGCCGACAAGACGGTGCAGGCCGTCCAGGCGCAGGGCTGGAACGTCGCCACCGAGTGGTCCGAGAAGTTCGAGCGGGCCTCGCTCTGGTCCCACTGGGCCAACGACCTCGACTACGGCGGCGTCACCAACAAGGGCCTCAACTCGCAGATCATCCGCTTCATCCGCAACGGCGAGAAGGACGTCTGGAACGACCACCCCGTCCTCGGGCAGACCGCCCTCGTCGACTTCGAGGGCTGGACCGGCGAGACCGACCACACCGCCTTCACCGCCAACCTCTGGCAGCGCAACCTGCCCGCCAAGTACCTCCAGCGGCAGCGGATCACCCGCTGGAACGGTGACGACATCACCTTCACCGGCGGCGTCCGCGGCACCGTCGAGAACGGCCGCCGCACCTTCTACGAGAACGGCCGCAAGGTCCTCGACGGCGACGCCTACCTGCTGCCCTGGGCCGGCGGGAGCAAGCTCTACCACTACAACAAGACCGGCGGCAGGACCAGTTGGGCCGTGCCCCCCGGCACCGGCGCGTACTCCGTCTACCGGCTCACCGACAACGGCCGGGTGAAGACCGGGACGGTCACCCCCGTCGGCGGCCGCGTCTCCCTCGACGCCACCGCTGGACAGCCCTACGTGCTCTATCCCTCCGCCGCCCCGGCCGCCCCCGATCCCCGCTGGGGCGAGGGCACCCCGGTCCGGGACCCCGGCTTCAACGACGCCCGGCTGAACGCCTGGGCGAAGAGCGGCACCGTGACCCGCGACACCGACGCGCACGGCCGCAACAGCGCGAAGCTCACCGGCTCCGCCACCGCCTCCGTCCGCCAGCAGATCACCGGACTGACCCCGGGCCGGCGCTACACCGCCTCGGTCCTCGTCGAGGTCGAGGCCGGGAAGACCCGCCCGACCACGCTCTTCGCCGGCGGCACCTCCGTCACCGTCGCCCGCTCCACCCTGACCGACCGGGTCGCCGCCTCCGACTGGAACGGCACCCGCTTCCAGCGCGCCAAGACCACCTTCACCGCCCCCGCCACGGGCACCACCACCCTGCGCGTCGAGGCGGCGGGCGGCTCCACCGCCGCCGTCCGCCTGGACGACGTCCGCATCGTCGCGAACGACCCGGCGACGAAGGCCGGGACCACGGTGTACGAGGACTTCGAGGCCGTCGACCAGGGCTGGGGCCCCTTCCTGAAGGGCGACGCCGGCGGCACCACCGACCCGCGCACCCACATCGCCCAGCTCCACGCCCCCTACACCCAGGCCGGCTGGAACGGGAAGACGGTCGACGACGTCCTCGACGGCGCCGAGTCCCTCAAGTCCCACGACGAGAACAGCGGTCTGGTCTACCGGACGGCACCCTGGACCGTCCCCATGAAGGACGGGCGCAGCTACCGCGTCGAGTTCGCCTACCAGTCCAGCCACGCGGGCGCCTACGAGTGGGTCACCGGCTACGACCGTACGAGCGGCCAGGGCGCCCCCGTCGAGACCCGCCGCACCCCGATCGGGCAGCAGAGGACCACCGGCCACTTCTCCCAGACGGTGACCGCCGGTTGCGGCGACACCTGGACCGGACTGCGCAAGCGCGCCGACGCCCCCGACGGTGCCGACTTCGTCCTCGACCGCTTCACCGTCACCGACCTCGGCCCGGCCGCCGAGCGGGCCGCCTGCGGCACGCTCTCCGTGACGGCGCCCGAGACCCTGGAACCGGGCCGGGCGAACACCGTCACCGCCACCTTCGGCAACGACGAGGCCGCCGCCGTCTCCGGCGCCGAGGCCGTCCTCACCCTCCCCGAGGGCTGGACCGCCGAACCGGCCGGCCCGGTCGCCCTGGCCACCGTCGCCGCGGGCCAGTCGACGACCGCCACCTGGAAGGTCACCCCGCCGGTGGACGCGGCCCACCGCCCGTACGACCTCGGCGCCACCGTCACCTACGGCGTCGCCGGAGAGGCGCGCCGGCTGACCGCGGCCACCACCGTCCGCACCCTGCCCCCGCCGCCGACCGCCGACGCCTGGGCGAGCGACCTCCACTGGACCTCGGCCGCGAACGGCTGGGGCCCGGCAGAGAAGGACCGGTCCAACGGCGGGACCGGCAGCGGCGACGGCGGCCCGCTCACGATCGGAGGAGTCGCCTACGCCAAGGGACTGGGCACCCACGCGACCGCGAAGGTGCGCTACTACCTGGGCGGACGCTGCACCTCCTTCACCGCCGAGGTCGGTGTGGACGACGCGCAGACCACCCGGGGCAGCGTCCAGTTCGGCGTGCTCGCCGACGGCACGGAGAAGGCGAAGTCCCCGGTCCTCAGGGCCGACGACGGCGCCTGGTCCCTCACCGCCGACGTCACCGGCGCCTCGTACGTCGACCTGGTCGTCGGCGACGCGGGCGACGGCAACGGCAACGACCACGCGGACTGGGGGAACGCCCGCTTCCACTGCGCGGCCTGATCCTCGCCGGGCCCGGGCGGGACAAGGCGGAAAGCGCTTCCCGGCGTTGCCGTCCGCCGTCCCGCCCGCTGCCCCCGTCCCCTTCGGCCGTGCTCATTGATTGCGTTCCGAATCCGCTGCTACACCAGGCGCCAACCGGTCTACACCACCCTTCCCGGGAGGCTTTCGTGCCCGTCCCCGCCTGGTCCCGCCGCACCTTCCTCGCCACCGCCACCGCCACCGCCACCGCGGCCGCCCTCGCCCTCGACCCCCTCGGCCCCCTCGCCCACGCGGCGGAGACCGACGAGTTCGAGACCCTGCGGAGGCGGTGGCTCGACATCCAGCTCGGCTCCGGCTACGACGCCGGGGCCGAGCCCTACGCCTCCCGGCTCGCCGAGACCGGCACCCTCGCCCGCACCTTCCGGGCCACCATGGCGCCCGCCGCCACCTCGCTGTGGCCCGGACTCGCCTTCGACCCGCCCGCCGGCATCACCCAGAGCTACGGCCGGCTGTGGACGATGACCCAGGCGTACGTCCAGGACGGCACCGGCCTCACCGGCGACCCCGGCCTGCTCACCGACGTCCTGCGCGGCCTCGACCACCTCTCCGAGCGCGTCTACCACTCCGGCACCACCCGCTACGGCAACTGGTGGGAGTGGCAGATCGGCTCCCCGCGCCTGCTCATGGACATCGTCGCCGCCCTCCACCCGTTGCTCGGCGCCGCACGGATCGCCGCCGCCTGCGCGGCCGTCGACCACTTCGTCCCGGACAGCGCGCTCGGCTCCTACACCGGCACCTCCACCGGAGCCAACCGCGTCGACCTGTGCCGCTCGGTCGCCCTGCGCGGCGTCCTCGGCGCGAACCCCGCCAAGATCGCCCTCGCCCGTGACGCCCTCTCGCCCGTCTTCCCCTACGTCACCAAGGGCGACGGCCTCTACGCCGACGGCTCCTTCGTCCAGCACACCTGGGTCGCCTACTCGGGCACCTACGGCCAGGTCATGCTCGACGGCCTCGGCCGGCTCTTCACCCTGCTCGCCGGCTCCAGCTGGGACGTCACCGACCCGAACCGGCAGATCGTCCTCGACAGCGTCGAGAGGGCCTACGCGCCCCTGATCTACGACGGCCTGATGATGGACAGCGTCAACGGCCGTGCCGTCAGCCGCGGTCTGCCGAAGGACGACGAGCGGCGGATCATGCGCTCCGACCACTTCCACGGCCAGGGGGTCATCGCCGCCGTCGCCCTGCTCGCCGGCGGCGCGAGCCAGGCCGAACGGGACCGCTGGCACGCGCGCGTGAAGGGCTGGATCGAGCGCGACACCGTCTCCCCGATCCTGAGCGCCCGCCAGTTCGGCGTCGCCGACCTCGCCCGCCTCCACGCCGTCGCCGCCGCACCCGTCCCCGCCGCCCCCGAGCCCACCGGGCACCGGCTCTTCGCCGCCATGGACCGGGCCGTGCACCGCCGCCCCGGCTGGGCCGCCAACATCTCCATGGCCTCCGAGCGGATCGCGTACTACGAGTGCGGCAACGGCGAGAACCCGCGCGGCTGGCACACCGGCGCCGGAATGCTCTCCTGGTGGACCCGGGGCCAGGGCGGCCAGTACACCGACTGGTTCTGGCCCACCGTCGACCCCTACCGGCTGCCCGGCACCACCGTCTCCACCAAGCGCCTCGCCGACCGGGCCGGCGGCGAGTGGGGCGCGCCCAAGCCGGCCGTGAAGTGGGTCGGCGGCACCACCGACGGCGAGTTCGCCGCCGTCGGCCAGCACCTCAAGGGCCTCGGCTCCACCCTGGAGGCCCGCAAGTCCTGGTTCTGCGCCGCCGACACCGTCATCTGCCTGGGCGCCGGCATCACCGCCCGGGACGGCGTCCCCGTCGAGACGGTGGTCGACAACCGCTGCCTGGGCGAGGAGGGGACCGCCTCCTTCACGCGGGGCGCCGGCTGGGCGCACCTCGCCGGCCACGGAGGCTGGGTCTTCCCCGGCCCGGACGGTACGGAGCGGCTGCGCACCCTGCGCGAGGACCGTACCGGCGCCTGGAGCGACATCAACACCACCAGCGCCACCGAACGCCGCACCCGCCGCTACCAGACCCTCTGGATCGACCACGGCACCGACCCGACGGACGCCTCCTACGCCTACCTGCTGATGCCGGGCGCCTCGCCCGCGACGCTCGCCGCCCGCGCCGCCGACCCCGGCTGGCTCAGGATCCTCGCCAACGGCGCCGACCGGCAGGCCGTCGCCGTCCCGTCCCTCGGACTGACCGCCGCCAACTTCTGGCAGGCCGGTACGGTGGACCGCCTCACCGTCTCGGCACCCGCGAGTGTGCTGCTGCGGCGAGGCCGCTCCACCGCGACCCTGCGGATCAGCGAGCCGCTCCGGTCCGGGCAGCCGTTCGAGCTGGTCTGGGACCGGCCGGTACGGGCCGTGCTCGCCCGCGACGCCACGGTGGAGGTGCTCGGCACCGGGGCCGCGCTGCGGCTGCGGATCACGCCCGGTACGGCGTGCGCCACCCACGGCTGCACCCTGCTCGTCTAGGGCTTATGTGGAAACCCTACAAGCAGCTGGGGTGCCTGGCTGTTGAGTCGGCCTGGTGGGGGGACGGTTCTGTCCGGCCCCACCAGGATTCGACACGCGAGACTGTACGGAGTCGACGGCGGGTTTTCCCCACCGAGTTCGTAGGGTCGGTACATGACCGTTGTGGACCAGATCCCGAGCGAGCCCGCTGACGCCCGTGGCCGTGTGGCCGAGCTGCACGAGCTGCGCGAGCAGGCTCGCCGCGGCCCGAGCGACCGGGCGACCGAGGCCCAGCACGCCAAGGGCAAGCTGACCGCTCGCGAGCGCATCGAGCTGCTCCTCGACCCTGGTTCCTTCCAGGAGGTCGAGCAGCTGCGCCGCCACCGCGCCAGCGGCTTCGGCCTGGAGGCCAGGAAGCCGTACACCGACGGTGTCATCACCGGCTGGGGCACGGTCGAGGGCCGTACGGTCTTCGTCTACGCGCACGACTTCCGGATCTTCGGCGGCGCCCTCGGCGAGGCCCACGCCACCAAGATCCACAAGATCATGGACATGGCCATCGCGGCCGGCGCCCCGCTGGTCTCCCTGAACGACGGCGCCGGCGCCCGCATCCAGGAGGGCGTCTCCGCCCTCGCCGGCTACGGCGGCATCTTCCAGCGCAACACCCGCGCCTCGGGCGTCATCCCGCAGATCTCGGTCATGCTCGGCCCGTGCGCCGGCGGCGCGGCCTACAGCCCCGCCCTCACCGACTTCGTCTTCATGGTCCGCGAGACCTCGCAGATGTTCATCACCGGTCCGGACGTCGTCAAGGCGGTCACCGGCGAGGAGATCACCCAGAACGGCCTCGGCGGCGCCGACGTCCACGCCGAGACCAGCGGCGTCGCGCACTTCGCGTACGACGACGAGGAGACCTGCATCGCCGAGGTGCGCTACCTCCTGTCGATGCTCCCGCAGAACAACCGCGAGAACCCGCCGACCGTCGTCTCCGAGGACCCGGCCGACCGCCGCTCGGACGTCCTGCTCGACCTCGTGCCCGCCGACGGCAACCGCCCGTACGACATGCACAAGGTCATCGAGGAGCTCGTCGACGACGGCGACTACCTGGAGATCCACGAGCGCTGGGCCCGCAACATCATCTGCGCCCTGGCCCGCCTCGACGGCCAGGTGGTCGGCATCGTGGCCAACCAGCCGCAGACGCTCGCCGGCGTCCTGGACATCGAGGCGTCCGAGAAGGCCGCCCGCTTCGTCCAGATGTGCGACGCCTTCAACATCCCGATCATCACCCTTCTGGACGTACCCGGCTTCCTGCCCGGCGTCGACCAGGAGCACGGTGGAATCATCCGCCACGGCGCGAAGCTGCTCTACGCCTACTGCAACGCGACCGTGCCCCGGATCTCGCTGATCCTGCGCAAGGCGTACGGCGGCGCGTACATCGTCATGGACTCCCAGTCCATCGGCGCCGACCTGACCTACGCCTGGCCCACCAACGAAATCGCGGTGATGGGTGCCGAAGGCGCCGCCAACGTCATCTTCCGCAAGCAGATCGCCGAGGCCGAGGACCCCGAGGCCATGCGGGCCCGCATGGTCAAGGAGTACAAGGCCGAGCTGATGCACCCGTACTACGCCGCCGAGCGCGGTCTCGTCGACGACGTCATCGACCCCGCCGAGACCCGCGAGGTGCTGATCAAGTCCCTCGCGATGCTCCGCACCAAGCACGCCGACCTGCCGTCCCGCAAGCACGGCAACCCGCCTCAGTAAGAGGAGCCCACCCACGTGACCACGCCCGCCACCGCCAGCCTTCTCCGCGTCGAGAAGGGCCACGCCGAGCCCGAGGAGCTGGCCGCCATCACCGCGGTCCTGCTCGCCCGCGCCGCCGCCACCCCCGCCGAGCCCGCCCACCGCGGCCGCTCGACGGCCGGCTGGCGCCGCCTGGAGCGCGAGAACGGCTTCCGCGCGCCGCACAGCTGGCGCTGACGCCGCCACGCCCACGGAGAGAGGGCCGGACCCCGGGGAGACCGGGGTCCGGCCCTCCTCCTTCTATTTGAGAAGCCCCTGGATCAGCACGATCAGACCCCAGATCACCGCGACCACGACACCGGCGGCCAGCGCGAAGATCGCACAGCCGAGCGCCATCTCGCCGTTGGTGGCGGGCTGGGGGGCGGTCTTCCCGGCCGGCTCGGGGGCGCCCTGCGCCTTCCCGTTCCCGTCCGAGTCCGGCTTCGGCCTCGGCTTCGACGGCGGGGCGGGACGGGGCTTCGGCTTCGACGCGGACGTCGGGGTGGGCTTGGTCCTCGGGGGAGGGGCGGAGGACCCGGACCCGGAAGCCGACGTGGCGGACGAGGTCGAGGCGGAGGCGGACGACGAGGTCGAGGCGGACGACGAGGCGGAGGCGGACGACGAGGCGGAGGAGGGCCGGGAGGCCGACGTGGAGCCGCCGGGCCGCTGGGCCGACGCCCTCGTCCCGGCCCGGCCGTCCACGAACGGGTCGGACTGCCCCGCCCCGACCCGAGCACACCACGGACAGTCGGACAGGTGCCCTCCGTAGTGGTGCTCCGGCACGGCCGCGCAGGTCACCACCGACTCGCGGGCCTCGTCCAGGGCCTGGAGCCACCGCGCCGACGAAGGCCGCCGGGCCGGATCCCTGAGTCCCGGCCCGAACGCCTCCCGGGCCAGCCGCAGCACCGCGGGCGGCTGCACCTCGGGCGGCAGCAGCCGGGCCGGGACGCGCACCCGGGCCGGCTCCACCAGGAAGGACGTGCCGGCCACGATGTTGTCCTTGCGGGTGGCCTCGGCGGAGCCGTTCAGCGGGGCCCCGTCGAAGGGGTGGTTGCCCGCGGTGAGCAGCTGGTAGACGAGGACGGCGAGCGCGAAGTCGTCCGAGTGCCGGGTGGCCTGCTCCCCGCGGTGCCGCTCCGGCGCCGCGTAGTCGTCGGTGAAGACGTCACAGCCGAAGAACTCGCCGGTCATGGTGTCCGTGAAGGCGAAGGAGTCGCAGTCCAGGAGCGTGACGTAGCCGCGCGGGTCGACGACGGCGTTCCGGTCGGACAGGTCGCCCACCACGAAACCGCGGTGGTGCAGCTCCGCGGTCATGTACGCGAGGTTGGCCGCGACCCCGAGCAGGAACTTCCAGTGCGCCCGCCCCTCGAAGCGGCGCAGCCGCACCTGCTTCTGGAGCACCCCGTTGAGCGGGGTCTGCACCGTGAGGTCCACGAGCGGCATCCCGTAGCCGATGGCCCGTCCGCCCGCCTCGATCAGCTGGACCGGCCACACCAGCATCGGCGGCTGTCCGGGGGCGAGCCGCTCGCCGGCCAGCGGGTCGGCCCGCAGCATCGCGGCGAGCCGGCGCAGCTGGGCGTCGTCGGGGGCCCGGTCGTAGATCTTGCCGGCGAGGTCGGAACGCTCCGCGAGCGCCCAGACGCTGCCCTGACCGCCGGTGCCGAGCGCCTTGCCCGTACGGCTGATCCGGGTGCCGTCGCCGAGGGTCAGGTCGAGGCCGTCCGCGAGGCCCGAGCCGTCGGTGGAGTCGTCAGTGGTCGTCATGTCGTATCGCCCACAGGAGAGTCTTGTCGTCCCCGGTCACACGGGTGATCTGGTCGGAGGCGAGGAAGTCCCCGAGCCGGCGCTCCTCCTCGTCGTGGTCGTAGTCGGACCGGCCGAGCCGGTCGAAGAGATGGCCGAGGAAGGCGTCGTGGGGCAGCGGCGGGCCGGCGGGCGCCCGCCGCAGCAGCGCCTGGGTCAGACCGTCCGTGGACAGCAGCACCCCGTCGATGGCGTCGTCGCGGACGCAGTCGACCCGGAGCCGGCCGAGGGCGGTGGTGGAGCCGAGGAAGACGGTCTCGTTCGCGTACTCGCTGCCGGTGTGCGCCCGCGGCAGCAGATGGTACGAGGGCGCCGCCGTGCCCCCGCCGGGGCCGGCGGTTCCGCTCGCGTACGGGCCGCTTTCCGCAGGCCCCGCCGGGCCGCCCCGCGGACCGCCGACCGGTACCGCCCGGACGAGCACGAGACCGTCGCCGACCGAGGCCTGCCCCAGCCAGCCTTCGGCGGCCACCACCACCGTCAGCGTGGTCGCGTACGGCCCCGGCGGGCCCTCGCACCAGCGCAGGAAGGAGGACCGGACCTCCCGGAACGCCTCGGTCATCCGCTCCCGGCACAGCCGTGCGCCGCCGATCCGCTGCCACGGCGCCGCCACCGGCGCGAACGCCTCCACCGCGAGCCGTACCGCCTCCCGCGCGCCCTCGCCGGACCGGGGCGCGCTGCCCGCCCCGTCCGCCACCGCGAGCACCAGACCGCCCGGGGTCTCCAGCCGGTCCCAGGCGTCCTGACAGGGCGTGTCGTCCTGGATGTGCCGGTAGCCCCGGGAGCTGATGTCGTGCACCCGCCACCGGGACGACGGCCGGTCCCGCCCCCTCACGCGGGGACCTGCCCACCGCCGCGCCGGCGCTTGAGCCGGGCGAAGATCTCCTGGAACTCGGCCTCGGCCGCGCCGCCCTGGGTGGCCCGGGCGCTGTGCGACATCGCCGTGAGCAGCTCGGCGAAGGGGAAGCCGTCCAGCCAGGCGTGGTAGTGCGGGGCGAGCTCCTTGAGCACCTCCTCCGCACCGGCGTGCCGCTCGCCCACCCCGACCGCGAAGAGCCGGAACCGCTGTTCCCGCTCCGCCTTGCGCAGCTCCGGCAGCAGCTCGCGGTAGGCGTGCGAGAACCGGCCCTGCTCGTCGCTGGGGGCGCCGTCGGTGACCACGCAGATCTGCGGGCGGTAGTAGGTGAGGCCCTCCGCGCGCAGCCCCGCCTTGTAGTCGGCGACGACCTCCATGGCCAGGTGCAGCGCCCGGTCCAGGAGCGTCACCCCGTGGGCGCGCAGCACCGGCGGACGGAACTCGTTGGCGGGCACGAACGGGCTGTGCGGCCACTTCGGCGCGACGGCGCCGAGCGGGGTGGCGCCCTGCCAGACGGTGATGCCCTCGACGCCCCCGAACGTGATCACGGCGACATCGACGGCGGCGCTCAGCGCCATGTCGTTGGCCAGGCTCTCCGCCCAGGAGGTGAGGGCGTCGTTGAGCGCGCCGATGGCGCCGCTCTGCGTCAGGGACGAGGAGGTGTCCAGACACAGCAGGAGCGGCAGGCGCTGGGCACTGTCGAACTCGAAGCCCATGTACGGCACGGGGAGCGGGGCTTCGTCGGGACTTGCGGTGGGGAACACGGCTACTCCGTGGAGCGAAGGACGGGGACGGGGGTCGCGCGGTGGTTCAGTGGAGCGGGCCGGCCAGGAGCAGCGGCGGGTCGAGGGCCGGATCGAGGGTGACGCGGACCAGGTCGCCGGGGCGGGGGTAGGCCGACGCGGGCCCCAGCCAGCGGGCCCGGCACAGGGCGCCCTCCCACTCCACGTATCCGTCGGGGCGCAGCCAGGTCGCGGCGCTGACGACGATCCGCTGCCCGGAGCCGAGGGCGAGGGTGTCGCCCTCGGCGGCCCGTGGGGGCGGGCCGGCCGGAGCGGTCGGTGCGGCCGTGGCCGGCAGGGCGGGGCGACGGGCCGCGGGGACGGCCCACGGCTCCGGCACCGTCGCCGCGCCTGGTCCCGCCCTGGTGCCCGCTCCCGGACCGGACCCCGGTCCCGGCTCCGTGTCGAGCCGCGACGCCGCCTCGGACCCGGCCCCCGGCCCGGTCCCCGGCGTCGCGCCGGGCGGGGTTCCGGCATCGGCCCCCGGCCCGGCCGCGCCGTCGGCCTCCGCCCGCGCCGCGGGGTCCGGCGGCGGCGTCGTGCGGTGCGGCAGCAGGGAGGCGGTCGCGTCGAGCACGTTGTTCAGGAGCGCGCGCGGGCCGGCCATGAGCCGCTCGACGTCGTCCCGCAGCAGCCGGGGCGGCGGACCGGAAGGGCTCCGGTACGGGTCCGGAGGAGCCGTGCCCTGCCCCTGCTCCTGCCCCTGACTCCCGTACGCCTGGCGGGGGTCGGGCTCCTGTCGCCCGGCCCGGCCCGGCCCGGGCGCCCGGCCCCCGGACTCCCACGGCCGGGCCGGGCGTTCACCCGCCCGCCGCTCGTCCGTCCGGCGTTCGGCGGCCCGGCGCTCCTCGGTCCGGCGTTCGGCGGCGCGGCGTTCTTCGATCCGTCGTTCCTCGTCCGTCCGGCGTTCGGCGGCCCGGCGTTCTTCGATCCGTCGTTCCTCAGCCCGGCGCTCTTCCGCCCTGCGGTCTTCCGCCCGGCGCTCTTCCGCCCGGCGACGGTCGGGCCGTTCGTGGTCGTCCGCGTGCCGGCGGGGGCCCGTGAGCCAGGAACCCGTGCTCGCCCACAGCACGACGAGCAGCGCCGCCATGGGCACCACCGCGACCGCCAGGACGACGGCTGCCGACTCCACGGCGTCAGTCCCGCGTGGCGAGGTCATCGTCGCTCCGCAGAACGAATCCCAGGTCATGGCACTCGCGCAGCAGCCGCACCGCCCGCTCGAGGAGCGTGTCCAGCGTCGCCGCGAACCCGGGGACGGACAGGTGCGAGACCAGGGGCAGCGCGAGGACCGCGGAGAGCAGGGGCTCGTCGCTGCGGGCGTCGCCGAGGACGGCGGCCGGGGTCACCTCGTGGGCGTTCCACGCGGTCGCGGCCGCGGCCGTCGGGGCCAGCCGGTCCGGCGGGACCAGCGTCCCGTCGGTGACGGCCACCACGAGCGAACCGGCCGCCGGGCTGATGTCCACGGTGAGACGGGTCCCGGACGGGCCCCCGGCCTTCGTCTGGAGGTACAGCGCGCCGTCCTCGCTGTGGACCTGCTCGCCGCGCCGCCGCGCCCAGGCGCGGACCAACGACTCCCAGCCCTCGCGCAGTTCGACCACGGGCTCAACGGGCATGTTGCAGAACCGCCTTCCTGATGAGGGGACGCGACATCCCCGAGGCGAGCAGTCGGGCCGCGACCGGCCGCAGGGCGCACCCCTCGCCGGCGGCCGGCGGCACCGGCACGTGGCAGTGGTGCGGTGGATCGGACACGGGGAGGGTGCGGGCCCGCGGGTCCCGGCCCGGCGCGGCGGGCGTCGCGGGCGAGCCGGGCGTGGCGGACAAGACCGGCGGGGCGGGCGCGTCGCGTGGTGCGGGCGGGGCGGGGGAGTCCTCGCGCGCGACCTCGTGGAGCGCCGCCATGATCGCCTCCGGCGCCGGGCGGTCGGCCGGCGCGGCCGACAGACAGGCGGCCACGACGTCCACGAGCGAGGGCGGGACTCCGGTCAGCCGGGGCGGCTCGCCCTGGTGGATCCGCAGGCTCGCGGGCAGTCCGTGGCCGTACGGCGGATGGCCGGTGGCCGCGAACACCAGGACGGCGCCGAGCGCGAACACGTCGACCGCGGGCGTCGGTTCGTCCCCCTGTAGCTGTTCGCGCGGCATGTAGCCGTGCGTGCCGAGGGGCGAACCGGGGATGGTCAGGCCGCGGGTCACACCGGCCGACCGGGCGATCCCGAAGTCGATGAGCCGGGGCTCCCCGCCCTCCAGGATGATGTTGGTGGGCTTGAGGTCCCGGTGGATCACCCCGTGGGCGTGCACGTCGGACAGCGCCTCCGCCAGCATCGCCCCCAGCTCCGCGACCCGCCGCTCGGGCAACGGCCCCCGGGCGCGGACGTGGGCGTCCAGGGTGGGCCCCTCCACGTACCGGGCGGCGAGCCAGAGCGGTGGCCGAACGGTCTCGGCCGCGTACACCGGCAGCGTGTACGGGCTGCGCACCCCGAGCAGGGCGTCGACCTCGCGGTTGAACCGCACCCGGATGTCGTGGTCGTCGGCCAGGTCCTTGCGGATCACCTTGACCGCGAGCCGGAGTCCGGCGGGCGTACGGCACAGGTAGACCTTGCCCATCCCGCCCCGGCCCAGCGTCTCCTCGATCGTGAAACGCCCGATCCGGCGCACACCGTCCGGTGCCCTCGACGTGCCCGACGCGTCCGGCCAGCCCATCCCCACCCCCCCGGGTCCGCGTACAACGTACTGGACGCGCCGCACCCGGCGGGCGGTTTCGCCGGGGACGGCGGCGGGGGCACGAGCCGGCGGCGGGGGGCCACAAGCCGAAGGCCGCGTTCCCCGGGACGGGGACGCGGCCTTCGGCGAACGCCGGGGACAACTACCGCAGGCGGGCCATGAGGGCGTGCTCGACGAGGGTGATGAGCGCGCTCTTGGCGTCCGCGCGGTGGCGGGCGTCGGTGGTGATGATGGGGGTGTCGGGACCGATCTGGAGGGCCTCGCGGACCTCGTCGGGGGTGTACGGCTGGTGGCCGTCGAAGCCGTTGAGGGCGATGACGAACGGCAGGCCCGAGTTCTCGAAGTAGTCGACCGCCGGGAAGCAGTCGGCGAGACGCCGGGTGTCGACCAGCACCACGGCGCCGATGGCACCGCGGACCAGGTCGTCCCACATGAACCAGAAGCGGTCCTGACCGGGCGTACCGAAGAGGTACAGGATCAGGTCCTGGTCCAGGGTGATGCGGCCGAAGTCCATGGCGACAGTCGTCGTCGTCTTGTCGCCCGTGTGGGTGAGGTCGTCGATGCCCGCGGACGCGGACGTCATCACGGCCTCGGTTCGCAGCGGGTTGATCTCGGAGACGGCGCCGACGAATGTGGTCTTGCCCACGCCGAAGCCACCCGCCACCACGATCTTCGCGCTGGTGGTTGAACGGGTCGCGCCGCCGCTAGAGCTTGCGAAGTCCACTGAGCACCCTTTCGAGCAGTGTCACGTCTGGCTGACCGCCGGCGGCCTCGTCGCCGCCGGGCTGGTGGATGGCGACAAGTCCGGCCTCGGCCAGGTCGGCGACGAGAATCCGGGCAACGCCGAGGGGGATGGAGAGAAGTGCCGAGATCTCCGCGACCGACTTGATCTCGAAGCACAGCCGGCAGATCCGCTGGTGCTCGGGCAACTGCCCCTGCAGCCGGGCCGGATCGGCCGTCGTACTGACCAGCGCCTCGATGGCGAGCTGGTAACGCGGCCGGGTCCGGCCGCCGGTCATCGCGTACGGGCGCACGAGCGGGTTGTGCCCGCCCGAGGCGCCCTGACCGCCCGCTCTGCGGCCCGGCGCGGCGGACGCGCTCGGGCTGCCGGCGGCCGGGTGCTGAGGCTGCGGCTGCTGCTGATAGGGCTGCTGGGTGCCCTGTCTGCTCGGGGCGGAGGGAAAGTTGAAGCGGTTCTGCGCGGTGTCGCCCAGCGGCGCCTGATGCCCGTCGAAACCGTTGTAAGGGCTTCCGCCCGGGGGTGTGCCCACGTCTTCGTCTCCTCCTCCGACTGCCTCGCGGCCCCATGTCCCTTGGAACCGCGCCACCGCACCCTACGGTGCGGTGGCGAGAAACGCACCGTCTGTCTGTTAGTTGAGAAGACTTCCCTGCAGTTCCGCCCGCAGGTCGGGGGTCAGGACGCTTCCCGCGCGGTCGACGAGCAGTGCCATCTCGTAGCCCACGAGACCGATGTCGGACTCGGGGTGGGCGAGCACGGCCAGCGAGGAGCCGTCCGAGATCGACATGATGAAGAGGAAGCCGCGCTCCATCTCCACGACGGTCTGGTTGACCGCACCGCCCTCGAAGATCCGGGACGCGCCCGCGGTCAGCGAGGTCAGCCCGGACGCGACCGCCGCCAGCTGGTCGGCGCGGTCCCGGGGGAACCCCTCGGACATCGCCAGCAGGAGGCCGTCGGCGGAGACCACCACCGTGTGGGACACCCCGGGGGTGTTGTCCACGAAGTTGGTGATCAACCAGTTCAGATTCTGCGCCGCCTGGCTCATCGCGCTCACACTAACGCTCCTGGTTGTAGGTGTTGCCCGGGCCGAGGCCCGATCCGTTCGTGTCCGTACCCCCGCTGCGCCCCTGCTGGACTCCGCGGCGCAGGTTGCTCAACCTGCCCCGCACGTCCTCCGGTGCGCGGGAGACCTGTGGGCCGCCCTGCGGGGTCTGCTCCGCGGCCCCTTCGACCAGGTTGGCCTTGGGGACCCGTCGGGGAAGACCGGAGGGGGTGACCCCGCCCGCCTTCGGGTCGCGGAGCTTCTCGGCCCGGGACCAGCGCTCGTCGTTGGCGGAGCGCCAGTCCCCGGTGCCGTCGGCTTCGTTTCCGGCCGGACCCGCGGACTGGGCCGGCGGCGCGGACTGCGGCGCCTGCGGGGTCTGCGGCGCCTGCGGGGCGACGCTGCCGCGGCGCGGCAGACCGGCGTCGGTCAGCGCGTGGCCGGCGTCCGGGGAGGGACTCGGCGTGGCACCCGGACGGTCGAAGCCTACGCGGTCACGGTCCTGTTCGGGAGCGGCCTGGGCAGATTCCGATTCGGTCCCGAACTGCTGCGCGTAGCCGTCGCCGTAGCCGGTCTGCTGCTGCCAGTCCCCCTGGTGGGGCTGGGGTTCGTAGCCGTTCTGGTATCCGCCGTGGCCGCTCGCGCCGGCGTCGTACGAGGCTTCCGCATATGCCTGCTCGCGGTAGCCGTCGGCGGGCTGCTCGTACTGCTCGTACCCCTGCTGCGGGAAGCCGTAGGCGTCCTGGCCCTGCGGGTAGTCCTGCCCGTAGTCCTGGGCGTACTCCTGCGGGTACTCGGCGGACTGCTCCGCGCCGTACTCCTGCTGGTGCTCCTGCGGTACGTACGTCTGCTGCCCGGAGGCGTCCGTCTCGTCCCCGTACAGCGGGCGGTCGTCGCCGTGCTGCACCTGGGCCCCGAGGGCCGCCCGGCGCTCCTCGCGCATCAGGGAGCGGTTCACCGGGTCCAGCTGGCGGTCGTCGGCCGGCTGCTCGTAGCGCGAGTCGTCGAAGCCGAGCTCGGCCGCGGTCCGCATCGGCTGCGCCTGCGGCTCGAAGGCGTGCTGTGCCTGCTGCGGGATGATCTGCGAGACGGTGAAGTCGTCCTGCACCGGCTGCTCGCCGCCACCGCCGTGCGTGATCGCGTCCGGCAGCATGACCAGCGAGGTCGTGCCGGCCTGCTCGCCCGAGGGGCGCAGCTGGACCCGGATGCCGTGCCGGTCGGCGAGGCGGCCGACCACGAACAGGCCCATGCGCTGCGAGACGGCGGCGTCCACGGTCGGCGGGTTGGCCAGCTTGTGGTTGATGTCCGCGAAGTCCTCGGCGGTCAGGCCGATGCCCTTGTCGTGGATCTCGACCATGACGCGGCCGTCGGGCAGGCGGGTCGCGGTGACCCGGACCTTGGTCTGCGGGGAGGAGAACGTGGTGGCGTTCTCCAGGAGCTCGGCGAGCAGGTGCACGAGGTCGGTCACGGCCTGGCCGTGGATCTCGGCGTCCGGGACGCCGGCCAGCTCGATGCGCTCGTACTGCTCCACCTCGGAGGAGGCGGCGCGCATGACGTCGACCAGCGGGACCGGCTGGTCCCAGCGGCGGCCGGGCTCCTCGCCGGCGAGGACGAGGAGGTTCTCGCCGTTGCGGCGCATACGGGTCGCCAGGTGGTCCAGCTTGAAGAGGTTCTCCAGCTGGTCCGGGTCGGCCTCGTTGTTCTCCAGGTCGGTGATGAGGGTCAGCTGGCCCTCGATGAGCGACTGGTTGCGGCGCGAGAGGTTGGTGAAGATCGCGTTGACGTTGCCGCGGAGCATGGCCTGCTCGGCGGCGAGCCGGACGGCCTCGCGGTGCACCTGGTCGAAGGCGCGGGCGACCTCGCCGATCTCGTCCTGGGAGTCGATCGGGATGGGCTGCACGCGGGTGTCGACCCGGCCCGGCTCGGTGCGGGAGAGCTGGTCGACCAGCATCGGCAGGCGCTGCTCGGCGATGGAGAAGGCCGCGGTGCGCAGCTCGCTCATCGAGCGGCTCATCTGGCGGGCCATCATGCCGGCCAGGATGAAGGCGGCGAGCAGGGCGATCACGACGATGCCGCCGTTGACCCAGGCGTCGGTCTGGGCGTCGCCGGCGATGTCGGCGGCCTCGGTCACGGCCTTGTCGACGAGCTCCTTCTCGACCTCGGTGTAGCCGTCGAACTTGGCGGTGGCGATGGCCATCCAGGTCTCGGCGGTGATGCCCTGCTGCTTGAGGTCCGCGAGCGCGTCGGCGTCCTTCGCGGAGCCGATCAGCTGGGCCGCGCCGCCGTAGACGGAGCCGGAGGCGTCCTTGGGCAGTTCGACGCCGGCCGCGGCCATCTTCCGGGAGCCCTCGGTGGCCTTGGCCGCCATGACCTTCTTCAGCCGCTCCACGTCGGCCTCGGTGCCACCCGACTGGTACTCGCCGAGGGCGATCTGCTCCAGGTAGTTGTACGAGTTGAACGCAACCGACTGCTGCGCGAAGACGTCGTCCTTCTTGGAGGGACGGACCAGCAGCTGGGTGCCGATCGACCGCTGCAGGGACTCGGCGGCCTTCGCGAGCTGGATCGCGTAGACCGTACGGCCGTAGCTGGTGATGTTGCCGGTGCCCAGACCGAGCTCGTTGGAGAACTCCATCAGGTAGTGCTGGACCTCGGTGTAGCCGCGCTGGGTGTTCACCGGGTCGAGCGCCCGGGTGTAGGCGACCTTGCGCAGCTCCGTGAGCTTGGGCTCGGCGCTGCGGAACAGGCCGAGGCGGCGCTCCAGGCCCTGTCCGCTCGGCAGGTTCTTGGCCGCCTCGTCGAACTTCAGCTTGGCGGCGTCGGTGGCGGCGTACGCCTGGGTGACCTCGTCGGTCTCCCGGTCGCCGGCGTTCTTGGCCTTGAGCAGCGGGATGGCGGTCAGGTCACGCTCGTTGAGCAGCGCCTGGCTGTACTCCGAGGCGGCGCGCACGATGAGCGCCGTCTTCTCGGCGTCCTTCGCCTCCTGCCAGGTGTCGATGGCGGTCTTCACCTGGAAGCCGCCCATGACCAGGCCGACGAGCACGGGTATGAGGAGGATCGCGTTCAGCCTGGTGGGCACGCGCCAGTTGCGCGGGGACAGCTTGCTGGAGCTGCCCTTGCGGCTCGGGGCCGGGGGCGTCACGGGCTCGTCCACGGGCGTGAACCCCGGGCGGGACGGCGGCGTGAAGTTGCCCCGCGCCTGCTGCTCTGCGGAGCTTTCCTTGCTTCGCCTCACTCGACCAACAACCTCTCGGCGTCGGCACCTACGTTGTGCCGGTGTTTCGTTCAGGGCCGTACTACTCGGGAGTTCATGAATTGCAGCACGTGAAGGGGGTCCCTTCCAAACAGTGCGGAGCAGCCGGTTTTTCTGGCTCCGACCCGAGATAAAACGGGCATAAAGAGCGAGCCCCGCCAAAAAGCGGGGCTCATGTGAGCGCAGCGGCACCGATCGGATGCGTCGGGTGTCCGAGGCGCCCCAATTCTCTGTCGAAATGTTATGAACCCCGGGGCGGTCGTGTCGAAGGACACAGACCGCCCCCAAAACCTCTACGACAACTGCCGTATATCGACTTCTACTTGATGTGTACTACTTCAGACGCGCCATGAGGGCGTGCTCGACGAGGGTGATGAGCGCGCTCTTGGCGTCCGCGCGGTGACGGGCATCCGTCGTGATGATCGGGGTGTCGGGACCGATCTGGAGGGCCTCACGGACCTCGTCGGGCGCGTACGGCTGGTGGCCGTCGAAACCGTTCAGGGCGATCACGAAAGGAAGGCCCGAGTTCTCGAAGTAGTCGACCGCCGGGAAGCAGTCGGCGAGACGCCGGGTGTCGACCAGCACGACGGCGCCGATGGCACCGCGGACCAGGTCGTCCCACATGAACCAGAAGCGGTCCTGACCGGGCGTACCGAACAGGTACAGGATCAGGTCCTGGTCCAGGGTGATGCGGCCGAAGTCCATGGCCACCGTGGTGGTGGTCTTGCCCCCGGTGTGCGTCAGGTCGTCGATGCCCGCCGAAGCCGCCGTCATCACGGCCTCGGTCCGCAGCGGATTGATCTCGGAGACCGCGCCGACGAACGTGGTCTTGCCCACGCCGAAGCCGCCGGCCACCACGATCTTCGCGCTGGTGGTCGAACGACTCTGCGGAACGGAGCCGCCGCTAGAGCTTGCGAAGTCCACTGAGCACCCTTTCGAGCAGTGTCACGTCCGGCGTGCCGCCGGCCTCTCCGTTGCCCGGCTGGTGGATGGCCACCATGCCCGCCTCGGCCAGGTCGGCCACGAGGATGCGGGCGACGCCGAGCGGCATCGACAGGAGCGCCGACACCTCCGCCACCGACTTCACCTCACGGCACAGGTGGCAGATCCGCTGGTGCTCGGGAAGCAGGGTGGCCAGGTGCGCGGGGTCGGCCGTGGTGCTGACCAGCGCCTCGATGGCGAGCTGGTAGCGCGGCCGGGTCCGGCCGCCGGTCATCGCGTACGGACGGACCAGCGGCTGGTCGCCCTCAGGTCCGTACGGGTCGTCTATCGAGGCGCCGTACGGATCGTGAGAGGCGGGGGGCGGGGTCATGAATCCTCCGGGCGTGACGGCAGAGGCCTCTGCCGTCTGATGGGGCCGGTGGGGGGCCGGGTGGGGCGGCCGGACGGTGAACGGTACGGGGCGGTGCGGAGGGGCGCACCGCCCTGCGGCGTGTCGTTTCGGGTACGGACGTGAGGAGCCGGACTAGTGGAGCAGGCTGCCCTGGAGCTCCGCCCGCAGATCCGGGGTGAGCACGGAGCCCGCCCGGTCCACGAGGAGCGCCATCTCGTAGCCCACGAGGCCGATGTCGCACTCCGGGTGGGCGAGCACGGCCAGCGAGGAACCGTCCGAGACGGACATCAGGAAGAGGAAACCGCGCTCCATCTCCACGACGGTCTGGGCGACGGGCCCGCCCTCGAAGATCCGGGACGCCCCCGCGGTCAGCGAGGTCAGCCCGGACGCGACCGCCGCCAGCTGGTCGGCACGGTCACGGGGGAACCCTTCGGACATGGCAAGGAGCAGTCCGTCGGCGGAGACCACCACCGTGTGGGACACCCCGGGGGTGTTGTCCACGAAGTTGGTGATCAACCAGTTCAGGTTCTGCGCCGCCTGGCTCATCGCGCTCAACTATCGCTCCTGCTGCTGGGTCGGGCCGAGAGGGAAGGAACCCGTGGTGGAGTTGCCCGCCTGCCGGCCCTGCTGGATACCGCGGCGCAGATTGGTGAGCCGGCCGCGGACGTCGTCGGGTGCGCGGGAGACCTGGGGGCCGGCCGTGTGGGCCTGCTCCTGGGCTGTCCCGGGCACGAGGTTGGCCCGCGGCACGCGCCGCGGAAGCCCCGAGGTGGTGACACCGCCGGCCGCGGGCTTGCGCACCCGCTCGGCCTGGCGCACCAGCTCGTCGTTGGGAGAGGTCCGCCAGGCGGCCCCGCCGTTGGTGTTCTGCCGCCCCGCCTCGGGCTGCTGCGGGACAGCCGCCCCCGGCCGCTGCGCGGCGTCCGTTCCGGGTCGCTGCCCGACCACGGGGGACTGCATCGTCCGCTCGGCCTCCGGCACGCCCCGCGACGGGTCCTGCCGCGGCGCCGGGGACTGGGGCGCCGCCGGGGCGGGCGTCTGGCCCTGGCCCTGCTCCTGGCGGAACCAGTTGGTCTCCAGCGTGTCGTACAGCGGCGTGCGGCCGTCACCGGCACCCGCCGGCGGCAGGGCCTCCGGCTGACGCGGCTGCTGGAGCTGCGGCTGACGGGGCTGCTGCTGCGGCTCGCCGGCCGCGTGCCGGCGCGAAGGCTGCTGCGGGGCCTGCTGCTGCGGGGCCTGCTGGGGCGCCTGGGCCTGCGGCACGAACGGCTGGTGGCCGTACGCCTGCTGCTGCGGAGCCTGCTGCGGGGCGTGCTGCGCCTGCTGGGGCGCCCCGAAGTCCGGCCGCGGGAACTGCGCGGTGGACGCCGGGTCCTGCGCGCCGCCCTGGTAGCCCTGCGGGGCCTGCTGCGGCGCCCCGAAGTCCGGGCGGGCGAACTGGCCCGTGGAACCGGGACCCTGCGGCTGCGCGTGACGGCCCTGGTTCTCCGGCTCCTCGTGACCGCGCGGCGCGTCCAGCGGCGTCATGTCCTGCTGCGGCCTGCGGACCGGCTGCGCCTGGTCGTTGCTGCCCCAGCTGGCGGCCTGCGGCCGCTGCGGGTGCTGCGGCTGCGGGTTGCCGCCGGGCAGCTCCGCGCGCGGGAAGCCGTTCTGGGCCGGGCGCGGCTCCTGCGGTGCCGGGGCCTGCGGGCCCTGGCCGCCGTTCAGGCCGTTCTGGCCGTTCCGGTCGGTGTTCTGAGCGTTGCCGCGGGCGTTGCCCTGGCCGCCCCAGACGTCCGTGCGGGACGGGATCGCGCTCTGCGCGCCGCCCACGAGGCCGCCGGGCGCGCCGAGGCCGGGACGCGCCCCCCGGTCCTGCGGAACGGGCGGCAGCTGCGCGGTCTGCGGTCCCTGGGCCTGGGCCGGAGCCGGGGTCTGCGGCCGCTCCTGGAACAGGTTCGGGCCGCCGGGGGCCTGACCGCCCTGGCCCTGCGGGCCGTTCGCGGCACCGTCCCGGCCGGGCAGCGCCGTACGGGCCGCACCGGCGCCGAGCCGGCCGCCGGGCGCGGACGGGGCACCGCCCGGACGACCGCCGGGGGCACCCGGACCGCCGGCCGCACCGGGACCGCCGGCGAGGCCGGCCGGGGCCGGACCGCCCTGGCCGCCGGGACCGGCCTTCGGCACGGGCTTCTTGCCGCCGTGGGCGACGTCGACCGGGAGCATGACGAGCGCGGTGGTGCCGCCCGAGTCGGACGGGCGCAGCTGGATCCGGATGCCGTGCCGCAGGGACAGGCGGCCGACCACGAACAGACCCATGCGGCGGGAGACGGAGACGTCCACGGTGGGCGGCGAGGCGAGCCGCTCGTTGATCGCGGCGAGGTCCTCGGGGGACAGGCCGATGCCGGTGTCGTGGATCTCGACCAGCACCCGGCCGTCCGGCAGGGCGTGACCGGTGACGCGGACCTTGGTCTGCGGCGAGGAGAACGACGTGGCGTTCTCCAGCAGCTCGGCGAGCAGGTGGACGAGGTCGTTGACGACCCGGCCGGCGACCTCGGTCGCGGGGACCGCGGCCAGCTCGATGCGCTCGTACTGCTCCACCTCGGAGGCGGCGGCGCGCAGGACGTCGACCAGCGGGACCGGGCGGGTCCAGCGGCGGCCGGGCTCCTCGCCCGCGAGGACGAGGAGGTTCTCGCCGTTGCGGCGCATGCGGGTCGCGAGGTGGTCGAGCTTGAACAGCGAGGACAGCTGGTCCGGGTCGGCCTCGCGGGACTCGAGCTCGGAGATCAGCGAGAGCTGGCGCTGGATGAGGCCCTGGGAACGGCGCGAGAGGTTGGTGAACATCGCGTTGACGTTGCCCCGGAGGAGGGCCTGCTCGGCGGCGAGGCGGACCGCCTCGCGGTGCACGTCGTCGAAGGCCGCGGCCACCTGGCCGATCTCGTCGCGGGAGTGCACACCGACCGACTCGACGGAGGTGTCCACGTCCTGCGGGTCGGACTCGGAGAGCTGCTTGACCAGCTCGGGCAGGCGTTCCTGGGCGACCTTGGTGGCGGTGTCCTGGAGCCGGCGCAGCGACCGGATCATGGACCGGGCCACGACGAAGGCGCCGACGAGCGAGACGCCGAGGACGAGGAGGATCAAGGCACCGTTGATGATGGCGTCGCGCTGCGACTCCTGCCGCAGCTCACGGGCCTTGGTCTCCATCTCGCCGAGCAGCGTCGCCTCGATGGTGTTCATGGCACGCATCTTGGTGTCGTACTCGTCGGTGAAGTTCAGGTAACCGCGCTTGACGTCGGGCAGGCCGCGGTCGGACTTCAGCATCCGCTGCGCGTAGTTGTCGGCGGCCTCGATCGAGGGGTTGCCGTTGGTCAGCGAGGCGGTGAGCTCCTCGGCGTCGCCGCCGGTCGACTCGTAGATCGCCTTGAAGGACTTGAACTCGACGGCCTCACTGGTGAGCGCGGCGTCGCCGTAGAGGCGGTCGCCCTGCTCGATCCGGGCGGCCCGGCTGTCGTTCGGGGGCAGCGAGGCGGCGATGATCGCCTGCTGGATGGAGGCGTACTCCTTGGCGGACGAGAACGCGGCGAGCGCCCGGGTCCGCTTGATCATCTCCGGGTTGCTGGTGGCCTGCGCCATGTCCTGGGACAGGCTGAGCAGGGAGCGGATCAGCCGGCTGTACGCCTCGACCGTCACCGAGTGGGCGACGTTCTTCTTGTACGCCTCGCCGCGGATGCCGTGCAGCTGGCTGACCTGGGAGGCGATCTGGTTGACGTTCTGCCGGATGCTGCGCAGCGACTCGTCGTCCTCGGTCGCCGGGATCGCGTTGGTGGCCTCCAGGAAGGCCTTGTAGGCGCGGTCCGTCTTCTTGCGCGGGGTGTCGACCTGGTAGTCGCCGGGCGACTTGCCGTTGGCGAGCGGACCGGCGGAGTGGTCGCGCTCCTCCTGGAGTGCCTCGGCGAACTTGGTGGCTTCCTTGGTCAGCTCGGTGAGCAGCTGCATGTGATCCAGCTGCTCCATGTCCTGCAAGGACTCGTTGATGCGGATGCCACCGAGGCTGGTCGCCGCGACCACCGGAAGGGTCAGCAGGGCGACCAGACGGGTGGAGATGCGCCAGTTGCGCAGGGCTATTCGGGGCCCGACCTGGTTCTCGGACTGGAGCCGGGGCAGGGGGGCCTGCTCGGCGACGGCGTCCGCGGCGGTGGTGCGCGCGGCACCGTCGGAGCCGTCGCCCTTCCCCGGCTTCTGGGGGTGCGGGGCCGGGGAACCGTGCTGGGTCCCGGCACGCGGCTCCTGCTCCGCCGGAGCTTCCCCTCGGCCCTTGCGGGCCTGGGAAGAGCCCGTGCCATCCCTCTTGAAACGTCCCTGCACTAGCGTCGCAACCTCTGGACCAGGCGTCCCTCCGCGTGAACGGAGAGGACGGTGTCGGCGTGTGGGACGCGGTGCGTCCCCGTGGTGGTCGTCGGTGACCGGCGCAGATCCCCCTATCCCCGCCACTCGGCCGGCGCTGCGTTGCGCCCCCTGCGCGCCGGCTTGAAACCCGCGGCGGTGCGTGGAATTCCAGCACAGTGCCGGATCTCCAACAAGGTCCGCCGGGCGTGGCGCGAAGGGCATGACAACGCGTGAACGGCGAGTCACCCCACGTAGAACATGATCACGGAGGAATCGGGCGTATCACCCTGAAGGGGTGGACGGCGGGGGGTGTCCCAGTCGCGATGATCAGGAGCGGAATGGCGCGTTCAGTGGCGGAATGCCCGTTTCGGTCACCCCTCATGGCAGTGCGTAATGCCCGGTTTGTTCCCGCTGGGGTGAGCAAACTCACACGTAGTTCGTTGAATCCGCCATGCATTCGAAGGGAATTGCATGTTTAGCCTGACGCTTTACAGAATGGGAACCCCGTCCACCGCGCCCGCGTGGGCGCGCCCCCACCGCAGACAAGGGTCCGACACGCGATGAAGACGACGTCCGTACTCCGCACCACGGCCAACCCCCGCCGCGCCACGCTCGCCCACCTGGAGGACGCCGCGCAGCTGAGCCGGGGCGCCCGGCCCGAGTACGCCGTCGAGCTCCCCGGCCGGACCGCCAACCCCCGCCGCACCATCCTGATGACCGCGCCCGAGCCGTACCGCCCCGCCGAGTAATCCGGCGATCGGGCCTCCTTGCCGCGTTAGCCTGGAGCGTCAGACTCCAGCCAGCAGCAAGTGAGGGGCCACAGCACTCGTGCGCATCGCCAGATTCTCCATCGACGGCAACGTCGCCTTCGGCGCGGTCGAGGGGGAGGGGACCGTCGAGTCCGGCGGCCTGGTCCTCGACATCATCAAGGGCATCCCGTACACCGACTTCGAGCTCAGCGGCACCAAGGTCCCGCTGAGCAAGGTCCGGCTCCTGCCGCCCGTCCTGCCCAACAAGGTCGTGGCCATCGGCCGCAACTACGCGGAGCACGCCAAGGAGCTCGGCAACGAGGTCCCCGAGGTCCCCGTGACCTTCCTCAAGCCGACCACCTCCGTCATCGGCCCCGGCGACGCCATCGAGTACCCCTCCTTCTCCCGCGAGCTGCACCACGAGGCGGAACTGGCCGTGGTCATCGGCCGCATGTGCCGCGAGGTGCCGCGCGAGCGGGTCAAGGACGTCGTCTTCGGCTACACCTGCGCCAACGACGTCACCGCCCGCGACGTCCAGAAGCGCGAGGCCCAGTGGGCCCGCGCCAAGGGCTTCGACACCTCGTGCCCGCTGGGCCCCTGGGTGGAGACCGACCTCGACCCCGCCGACCTCACGATCCAGTGCACGGTCAACGGCGAACAGCGCCAGCTCGGTCGTACGAGCGACATGACCCGCTCCATCGAGGACCTGGTCGTCCACATCTCCGAGGCCATGACGCTGCTCCCCGGCGACGTCATCCTCACCGGCACCCCCGCCGGGGTCGGCCCCCTCAACGTCGGCGACGAGGTCGCCGTCACCATCGAAGGCATCGGCACTCTCACCAACAGGGTGATCAAGCGTGGCTAACGCGAACGTCCGCGTACGTTTCTGTCCCTCCCCGACCGGCAACCCCCACGTGGGCCTGGTCCGCACCGCCCTCTTCAACTGGGCCTTCGCCCGGCACAACCAGGGCACCATGGTCTTCCGCATCGAGGACACCGACGCGGCCCGCGACTCCGAGGAGTCGTACGAGCAGCTGCTCGACTCGCTGCGCTGGCTGGGCCTCGACTGGGACGAGGGCCCCGAGGTCGGCGGCCCGCACGCCCCCTACCGCCAGTCGCAGCGGATGGACATCTACCGGGACGTCGCCGACAAGCTGCTGGCCGGCGGCTACGCGTACCACTGCTACTGCACCACCACCGAGCTGGACGAGCGCCGCGACGCCGCCCGCGCCGCCGGCCGGCCCTCCGGCTACGACGGCCACTGCCGCGAGCTCACCGCCGAGCAGGTCGAGGTCTACCGGGCCGAGGGCCGCGACGCCATCGTCCGCTTCCGGATGCCGGACGAGCCGATCACCTTCACCGACCTGGTCCGCGGCGAGCTCACCTTCACCCCCGACAACGTCCCGGACTACGGCATCGTGCGCGCCAACGGCGCCCCGCTGTACACCCTGGTCAACCCGGTCGACGACGCCCTGATGGAGATCACCCACGTCCTGCGCGGCGAGGACCTGCTCTCCTCCACCCCGCGCCAGATCGCGCTCTACAAGGCGCTGATCGAGCTGGGCATCGCCAAGGAGATCCCGGCCTTCGGCCACCTGCCCTACGTGATGGGCGAGGGCAACAAGAAGCTGTCCAAGCGCGACCCGCAGTCCTCGCTCAACCTCTACCGGGAGCGCGGCTTCCTCCCCGAGGGCCTGCTGAACTACCTCTCCCTGCTCGGCTGGTCCTTCTCCGCCGACCAGGACATCTTCACCGTCCCCGAGATGGTCGAGAAGTTCGACATCGCGGACGTCAACGCCAACCCGGCCCGCTTCGACCTCAAGAAGGCCGAGTCGATCAACGCGGACCACATCCGGATGCTGGACGTGAAGGACTTCGCCGCGGCCTGCGAGCCCTGGCTGAAGGCCCCGCACGCCAACTGGGCCCCGGAGGACTTCGACCAGGCCGCCTGGGAGGCCATCGCGCCGCACGCCCAGACCCGCCTGACCGTCCTGTCCGACATCACGGCCAACGTCGACTTCCTCTTCCTGAAGGAGCCGGTCTTCGACCAGCCCTCGTGGGACAAGGCGATGAAGGGCGAGCCCGCCGCCCTCCTCACCACCGCCCGCGAGAAGCTCGTGGACGCCGACTGGAGCGACCCCGAGTCCCTCAAGGCCGCCGTCCTCGCCGCCGGCGAGGCCCACGGCCTCAAGCTCGGCAAGGCCCAGGCCCCGGTCCGCGTCGCCGTCACCGGCCGCACGGTCGGCCTGCCGCTGTTCGAGTCGCTGGAGATCCTGGGCAAGGAGAGGACCCTCGCCCGCATCGACGCGGCCCTGGCGAAGCTCGCCGGCTGACCCTTGCGCGTACGCCCCCGGGGGCGGCGGCCACGACGGCCGCCGCCCCCGCGGCGTACCCCGGCCGAAGTCCCCGGGGGGGGTATCCCTCGGCATCCGGGCCGTCGACACCGGGAAACCCCGACCGGCCGCCGGCCCCGGCGGTACGGTCGTTCCATGGCCATCCGCGCGGTGCTCTGGGACATCGACGACACGATCTTCGACTACGCGAGCGCCGACCGCGCCGGCATGCGCGCCCATCTCGCGGCCGAGGGGCTGCTCGGCGGCTACGCCTCCGTGGAGGAGGCCCTGCTGCGCTGGAAGGAGCTCACCGAGCTGCACTGGCGGCGCTTCGAGGCCGAGGGCGGCGACTTCCTCGACCAGCGGCGCGACCGGGTCCGCGACTTCCTCGGCGCGCCCGAGCTGACCGCCGCCGAGGCCGACGACTGGTTCGAGCGGTACGTGGTCCACTACGAGGCCGCCTGGGAGCTCTTCCCGGACACCCTGCCCGTGCTCGACCTGCTCGCCGCGGACTACCGCCACGGGGTGCTGTCGAACTCCAGCATCCGCAACCAGGACCGCAAGCTGCGCGTGCTCGGCGTACGGGACCGGTTCGAGGCGGTCGTGTGCGCCGCGGAGCTCGGCGTGGCCAAGCCGGCCGCCGCGGCCTTCCACGCGGCCTGCGCGGCCCTGGGGCTGCCGCCGGAGCAGGTGGCGTACGTGGGGGACCAGCCGGAGACCGACGCCCTCGGGGCGGCACGGGCGGGCCTGACGGGCATCTGGCTGGACCGTGCCGGCACGGGCGGCAGACCGGGTCTGACCAGGATCACCGGCCTCCACCAGCTGCCCGGAGTGCTGCGCGGGGATACCCGTTTTGGAGCACCGGACACCTTCGGGTAATGTTCTTCCTGCGCCGAGGGGAGCGGGCCGAAAGGCCGGAAAGCCCCGAAAGCGCAAGCCAGAGCAAGATCCCCCTACGGAGGGATCACGCCCCGGTGGCCTATGGTGTAATTGGCAGCACGACTGATTCTGGTTCAGTTAGTCTTGGTTCGAGTCCAGGTAGGCCAGCTCGCAGAGCTCATCTGCAACCGTGGATAATGATCCACAAAGCCCCCGTTGTGTAGCGGCCTAGCACGCTGCCCTCTCAAGGCAGTAGCGCCGGTTCGAATCCGGTCGGGGGTACAGATCCATCCTGCGGATCACCAGGGTCGCACCCGGTGAACACGCGGTGACATCATCCGGCGCTCAGGCGCCGGATGGGATCGCTAGGGCCCCCGTTGTGTAGCGGCCTAGCACGCCGCCCTCTCAAGGCGGTAGCGCCGGTTCGAATCCGGTCGGGGGTACCAACTGGTCTAAACCACCAGTGGCCTATGGTGTAATTGGCAGCACGACTGATTCTGGTTCAGTTAGTCTTGGTTCGAGTCCAGGTAGGCCAGCGGATCTTCCAGATCTTGCCCCCGTTGTGTAGCGGCCTAGCACGCCGCCCTCTCAAGGCGGTAGCGCCGGTTCGAATCCGGTCGGGGGTACCAAACGAAGAAGCCCTTCCCTTCGGGGGAGGGCTTCTTCGCTGTCTGCCGTCGTGGGTACAACTCCGGCCCACCGCTGCGGCGTTGGAGCGGTGGGCCGGAGTCACACAGGTGAAGAGGGGAAGCGGATCAGCCGTTGCGGCGCAGGGCCTCGGTCAGGCGGGCGGCCGCGTCGATGACCGCCTGGGCGTGCATGCGGCCCGGGTGGCGGGTCAGGCGCTCGATGGGGCCCGAGACCGACACGGCGGCCACCACGCGGTTCGAGGGGCCGCGCACGGGCGCCGAGACGGACGCCACGCCGGGCTCCCGCTCGCCGATCGACTGGGCCCAGCCGCGGCGCCGTACGCCAGACAGGGCCGTCGCCGTGAAACGGGCGCCCTGCAGGCCGCGGTGGAGCCGCTCGGGCTCCTCCCAGGCCATGAGGATCTGCGCGGACGAGCCGGCCTTCATGGTCAGCGTGGAGCCGACCGGGACGGTGTCCCGCAGTCCGGACAGCCGCTCGGCCGCCGCCACGCAGATCCGCATGTCGCCCTGGCGCCGGTAGAGCTGCGCGCTCTCCCCGGTCACGTCGCGCAGATGCGTCAGCACCGGCCCGGCGGTCGCGAGCAGACGGTCCTCACCGGCCGCGGCGGCGAGCTCCGCCAGGCGCGGTCCGAGGATGAACCGGCCCTGCATGTCGCGGGCCACCATCCGGTGGTGTTCCAGTGCCACGGCGAGTCGGTGTGCCGTGGGTCGTGCGAGTCCCGTCGCCGCGACCAGACCTGCGAGGGTGGCCGGACCGGACTCCAGGGCGCTCAGGACAAGGGCTGCCTTGTCGAGAACGCCTACGCCGCTAGAGTTGTCCATGCAACGATATTCACGTCTCACTCTGTGAAACGCAAGTTCAATTTTCCGAGGAACCCGTCACTCTGGTGGGGCGGCCGCACAACGGCCCGCGAAACGGGTCTCTAGCAGTGCCGGCGCAGCCGCCGGCCGGAGGGAAAGCGATGGGTAGGACACTCGCGGAGAAGGTCTGGGACGACCACGTCGTCCGGCGCGCCGAAGGCGAGCCCGACCTCCTCTTCATCGATCTGCACCTGCTGCACGAGGTGACCAGCCCGCAGGCCTTCGACGGGCTGCGTCTCAGCGGCCGGCAGGTGCGGCGCCTCGACCTCACCATCGCCACCGAGGACCACAACACCCCGACCCTCGACATCGACAAGCCCATCGCGGACCCCGTCTCCCGCGCCCAGCTGGAGACCCTGCGCAAGAACTGCGCCGAGTTCGGCGTGCGGCTGCACCCGCTGGGCGACGTCGAGCAGGGCGTCGTCCACGTCGTGGGACCGCAGCTGGGCCTGACCCAGCCCGGCATGACCGTGGTCTGCGGCGACTCGCACACCTCCACGCACGGCGCGTTCGGAGCCCTCGCGTTCGGCATCGGCACCAGCCAGGTCGAGCACGTGCTCGCCACCCAGACCCTGCCCATGGCCCGCCCGAAGACCATGGCGATCACCGTCGACGGCGAGCTGCCGGCCGACGTCACCGCCAAGGACCTGATCCTGGCGATCATCGCCAAGATCGGCACCGGCGGCGGCCAGGGCTACGTCCTGGAGTACCGGGGCTCCGCCATCGACAAGCTCTCGATGGAGGCCCGGATGACCATCTGCAACATGTCGATCGAGGCCGGCGCCCGCGCGGGCATGATCGCCCCCGACGAGACCACCTTCGCCTACCTCGAGGGCCGCGCCCACGCCCCCGAGGGCGAGGACTGGGACGCCGCCGTCGCGTACTGGAAGACGCTGAAGAGCGACGAGGACGCCGTCTTCGACGCCGAGGTCGTCATCGACGCCGCCTCGCTGGCGCCGTTCGTCACCTGGGGCACCAATCCGGGCCAGGGCGCGCCGCTTTCGGGACAGGTCCCCGACCCCGCTTCGTACGAAGACCCTTCGGAGCGCCTGGCCGCCGAAAACGCCCTGAAGTACATGGGGTTGACCGCCGGACAGCCGCTGCGCGACATCAAGGTCGACACCGTCTTCGTAGGCTCCTGCACCAACGGCCGCATCGAGGACCTGCGCAACGCCGCCGCCCTCCTGGAGGGCCGCAAGGTCGCCGACGGCGTCCGCATGCTGGTCGTCCCCGGCTCGGTCCGGGTCGCCCTGCAGGCCGTCGAGGAGGGCCTGGACAAGGTCTTCAAGGAGGCCGGCGCCGAATGGCGGCACGCGGGCTGCTCGATGTGTCTGGGCATGAACCCCGACCAACTGGCCCCCGGTGAGCGTTCCGCGTCCACCTCCAACCGCAACTTCGAGGGCCGGCAGGGCAAGGGCGGCCGCACCCACCTGGTCTCCCCCCAGGTCGCCGCCGCCACCGCCGTCCTGGGCCACCTGGCCTCCCCGGCCGATCTGTCCGACGTCGCCACCACCGCGGGGGTCTGAGGAACCATGGAAGCTTTCACCACCCACACCGGCCGCGCCGTTCCGCTGCGCCGCAGCAACGTCGACACCGACCAGATCATCCCGGCGCACTGGCTCAAGAAGGTCACCCGCGACGGTTTCGAGGACGGCCTGTTCGAGGCCTGGCGCAAGGACCCCGAGTTCGTCCTCAACCGCCCCGAGCGGCAGGGGGCCACGGTCCTGGTCGCCGGCCCCGACTTCGGCACCGGCTCCTCCCGTGAGCACGCCGTCTGGGCCCTGCAGAACTACGGCTTCAAGACCGTCATCTCCTCCCGCTTCGCCGACATCTTCCGCGGCAACTCGCTGAAGAACGGCCTGCTGACCGTCGTCCTGCCGCAGGCCACGGTCGACGCCCTGTGGGAGCTGACCGAGGCCGACCCCACCGCCGAGGTGACCGTCGACCTGGAGGCCCGCAAGGTCCTCGCCGCCGGGATCGACGCCGACTTCGAGCTGGACGAGAACGCCCGCTGGCGGCTCCTGAACGGACTGGACGACATCAGCCTCACCCTTCAGAACGAAGCGGACATCGCCGCCTACGAGGCCGCCCGCCCGTCCTTCAAGCCCCGTACAATTACCGCCTGAGCAGCGCTTTTCCAGTACTGCGCCCTCCACCGTCCGGTGGGGGGCGCAGTCGCTTGTTGAGACCCCGTCGGGCGACAACTCGCCCTAGATGGCACAATCGGTGCATGGAACGCGACAGCCAACTCGAGCTCTACGAGGCAGTCGCCGCCCGATTGAAGGAAGCGCACACCAGGGTGCGCGCACTGCAAGTCCCGGAGGGCGTAAGGATGGCGCTGTCCCGGAAGCTGCTGGTCGTCACGGCCGCGGCGAAGCACGATCTCGCGGACGCGGCAACGCGTCTGGACCGGTTGATGAAGGACCTCGACGAGGGCCGATTCCCTGAAGACGACTGACACCAGGAACTCCGCAACGGCACTTCCGCGTTGCGGCACTAGGGTGATTAGCCCGTTTCGTGTTTGATTTGCGGTATATACATGCCTAACGTGCGAAAAAGCTTGAACACTTTCGTTCCGGCAATGTCTCCGAAGGGGAAGACGTGAACAAGGCGCAGCTCGTAGAAGCGATTGCCGACAAGATGGGCGGTCGCCAGCAGGCCGCCGACGCCGTCGACCACGTGCTCGACGCCATCGTGCGTGCCGTGGTCGGCGGGGACCGGGTCTCGGTCACCGGCTTCGGCTCGTTCGAGAAGGTCGACCGTCCGGCCCGCTACGCCCGCAACCCGCAGACGGGCGAGCGGGTCCGGGTCAAGAAGACCTCCGTTCCGCGCTTCCGTGCGGGTCAGGGCTTCAAGGACCTGGTCAGCGGTTCGAAGAAGCTCCCCAAGGGAGGCGAGGTCTCCGTCAAGAAGGCGCCCAAGGGCAGCCTCTCCGGTGGCGCCTCCGCGACCGTGAAGAAGGCCGCGGCCAAGAAGGCCACCACCGCGAAGAAGGCGGCCGCCGCGAAGAAGGCGACCCCGGCCAAGAAGACCACCACGGCCGCAGCGAAGAAGGCGACCCCGGCCAAGAAGACCAGCACGGCCGCCGCCAAGAAGGCCACTCCGGCCAAGAAGACCAGCACGGCCGCCGCCAAGAAGGCCACTCCGGCCAAGAAGACCACCACCGCCGCGGCCAAGAAGACCACCGCCAAGAAGACCGCGCCGGCGAAGAAGGCCACCGCGAAGAAGGCGCCCGCCAAGAAGACGACGGCGCGCAAGACCACCGCGAAGAAGACCGCCGCGAAGTAGCGACGGCAGTACGCGACGGCAGTACTCACACGCCGGGCCGGGCTCCCCCAGGGGGAGCCCGGCCCGCGGCGCGCCCGGGGGACCCGGCGAGGGCCCCCTAGAAGGTCTGCAGCGTCACCAGCGTGATCCGCAGGGCCGCCCCTGAGCCCTCCGTCTCGATCCGCACCCGCTGCCCCGGCCTCAGACGCAGCAGCCCGCCCGCCTCGAAGGCGTCGGCACCGAACTCCACCGGCGTGCCGTCGTCGAGCAGCACACTGCCGCTGCGGGTCTCGGGATCGTACGTGTACGCGGTCGCCTGCATGGACCGCAGCCTATCCGGCCGCGGGCAGCCAGCGGGCCGCCGTCCGCGGCCCCACGCCCAGCGCCACGGCCGCCGCCAGGTCCTCCCCGGTGTCCACGTCCCGGCGCACGGAATCCACCCCCGTCAGCCGGATTTCCACCGCCCCCGACGACAAATGCCGGCGCCGCGAAGCCCCTCCGAAAGCCGGTTCCAATTCCACCCCCGGCCCCGCCGAGAGGAATGTCGTACCTATTCCGGCGGCATCCGCGAGAAATGCCCGCCCGAATTGCCCCGCCGCCGCGAGCACCCGCGCCAGCTCCGCCGGACGCAGCGCCGGGAGGTCCGCGTTCAGCGCCGCCACCCGCGCCGCCGGCCGCACCGCCCGCACCGCCCGCGCCCCGTGCGCCAGCGCCGCGTTGAGCCCCGCACCCGGAAGGTCGGGCACGATCCGCGCCCCGAGGGCCGCGAGGGCCGCACCGGCGGCCGGATCGTCCGTGATCACCGCCACATCCCGCACCCCCGGGCTGGCCAGCGCCGCCGCCACCGTGTCCTCGGCGAAGGCCAGCGCGAGGCGGCCCCGCAGCGGGCCCCCCACGGCCGGGCCCAGTCTGCTCTTCGCCCGCGCCAACGGCTTCAGGGGCACCACCAGGGACCAGGTGCCGCCCCCGGTCCCGGCGGCGTATCGATCGGCGTAGGTCGTCATCGCGCCCTATTGTGTCCCGCCCGCGCGAAGCGCCCGAGTCCCGGGGCGTACGGTGTCCTCGACAGGCCAGGAGCAGCGGGCGACACTTGACCCCCTGCGAACCAGTCCGGAGAAAGGTGTCCGAGTGTCCCGCCGCAGAATCGGCTTCTGGTACCGCCTGGCGGCGGTCATCGCCAAACCCCCACTGGTGGTGCTGTTCAAGCGGGACTGGCGCGGAACGGAGCACATCCCGGCCGAGGGCGGCTTCATCACCGCGGTCAACCACAACTCGTACCTGGACCCGCTGTCCTACGCCCACTACCAGTACAACACCGGGCGCGTCCCCCGTTTCCTGGCCAAGGCGGGGCTCTTCAAGAGCGGCTTCGTGGGCACCATGCTCCGCAACACCGGCCAGATCCCCGTCTACCGCGAGACCACCGACGCCCTGGACGCCTTCCGCTCCGCCGTCGACGCCATCGAGCGCGGCGAGTGCGTCGCCTTCTACCCCGAGGGCACCCTCACCCGCGACCCCGACATGTGGCCCATGGCCGGCAAGACCGGCGCCGCCCGCGTCGCCCTGCTCACCAAGGTCCCCGTCATCCCGGTCGCCCAGTGGGGCGCCAACCTCGCGATGCCGCCCTACGCCAAGGAGAACAAGCTCCGGCTCTGGCCGCGCAAGACCCTGATCGTGCAGGCCGGTCCGCCGGTCGACCTCTCCCGCTTCCACGACGTCGAGCCGACGCCCGACGTGCTGCGCGCGGCCACCGAGGAGATCATGGCCGCCATCACCCGGCTCCTGGAGGAGATCCGCGGCGAGAAGGCCCCCGCGGAGCCCTACGACCACCGCAGGGCCCGCCTCGAACAGCGCCGCAAGGCCGCGCAGGGCGGGGCCGGGAAGAGCGCCGGCGCCGCGCAGGGCGGCAAGGCCACACCGAGCAGCAGGACCGGAGAGGGCGAGAAGTGACCAAGGCAGCCGTCTTCGGCAACGGATCCTGGGGCACCGCCTTCGCCATGGTGCTCGCCGACGCGGGCTGCGAGGTCAGCCTCTGGGGCCGCCGCGCCGCCCTCGCCGACGCCATCAACAGCACCGGCGTCAACCCCGACTACCTGCCCGGCGTCGAACTCCCCAAGGGCATCACGGCCACCGCCGACCCGGCCGAGGCCGCCCGCGACGCCGACTTCACCGTCCTCGTCGTGCCCTCCCAGACCCTGCGCGAGAACCTCGCGGCCTGGGTGCCCGACCTCGCCCCCGGCACCGTGCTCGTCTCCCTGATGAAGGGCATCGAACTCGGCACCGCCAAGCGGATGAGCGAGGTCGTCCAGGAGGTCGCCGGCGTCCCCGCCGACCGCGTCGCCGTCCTCACCGGCCCCAACCTGGCCAAGGAGATCGCCGCCCGGCAGCCCGCCGCCGCCGTCGTCGCCTGCGCCGACGAGACGGTCGCCCAGCGGCTCCAGACCGCCTGCATGACCCCGTACTTCCGCCCGTACACCAACACCGACGTCGTCGGCTGCGAACTCGGCGGAGCGGTCAAGAACGTCATCGGCCTCGCCGTCGGCATCGCCGACGGCATGGGCCTCGGCGACAACTCCAAGGCCACCCTCATCACCCGCGGCCTCGCCGAGACCACCCGCCTGGGCCTCGCCATGGGCGCCGACCCGCTCACCTTCTCCGGTCTCGCCGGCCTCGGCGACCTGGTCGCCACCTGCTCCTCGCCGCTCTCCCGGAACCACACCTTCGGCACCAACCTGGGCCGCGGGATGAGCCTGGAGGAGACCATCGCGGTCACCAAGCAGACCGCCGAGGGCGTCAAGTCCTGCGAGTCCGTGCTGGATCTGGCCCGCCGCCACGGCGTCGACATGCCCATCACCGAGACCGTCGTCTCGATCGTCCACGAGGGCAAGCCGCCGATCGTCGCCCTCAAGGAGCTGATGTCGCGCAGCGCCAAGGCGGAACGCCGGTGACCCGCCGCTGACCCGGACGCGCGCGGAACGCGCGGGGCGCTCAGCAGTTCGGACGTCGCAAGGTACCCTCATCGCGATATGAGCGAGAACACCCAGAGCCCCCGCAAGCCGCGCGTGGCCGTCGTCTTCGGCGGACGCAGCTCCGAGCACGCCATCTCCGTCGTCACCGCCGGTGCCGTCCTCAGCGCCATCGACCGGGACGCGTACGACGTGCTGCCCATCGGCATCACCACCGACGGGCGCTGGGCGCTGACCGCCGACGCGCCGGAGCGGATGGCCATCGCCGACCGCGCCCTGCCGAACGTCAGCGACCTCGCCGAGTCCGAGACCGGCGGCGTGGTCCTCTCCGTCGACCCGGCCAGCCGCGAGGTCGTCCACACCGAGCCCGGCTCCGTGCCGAAGGCCCTCGGCGAGGTCGACGTCGTCTTCCCCGTCCTGCACGGCCCCTACGGCGAGGACGGCACCCTCCAGGGCCTCCTGGAGCTCTCCGGCGTCCCCTACGTCGGCGCGGGCGTCCTCGCCTCCGCCGTCGGCCAGGACAAGGAGTACATGAAGCGGGTCTTCGTCTCCTTCGGCCTGCCCGTCGGCCCGTACACGGTGATCCGCCCCCGGGAGTGGGAGCAGAACCCCGCCGCCGCGCGCAAGAAGATTGTGGAGTTCGCCGCCGACCACGGCTGGCCGCTGTTCGTGAAGCCGGCCCGCGGCGGCTCCTCCGTGGGCATCACCAAGGTCGACGACCTCTCCGGCCTCGACGAGGCCGTCGAGGAGGCCCGCCGCCACGACCCGAAGATCATCGTCGAGGCGCTGGTGCGCGGCCGCGAGATCGAGTGCGGCGTCCTGGAGTTCGAGGACGGCCCCCGCGCCAGCGTGCCCGCCGAGATCCCGCCCGTCACCGACCACGACTTCTACGACTTCGAGGCCAAGTACATCGACTCGGCCTCCGGCATCGTGCCCGCGCCGATCGGCGACGAGGCCACCGCCGAGATCCAGCGCCTCGCCGTCGCCGCCTACGAGGCCATCTCCTGCGAGGGCCTGGTGCGCGCCGACTTCTTCCTCACCGAGGACGGCGAGTTCGTCATCAACGAGGTCAACACGATGCCCGGCTTCACGCCCATCTCCATGTACCCGCGCATGTGGCAGGAGAGCGGCGTCAGCTACCCCGAGCTCGTCGACCGGCTCATCCAGGCCGCGCTGCGCCGCTCCACGGGCCTGCGCTAGGAGCGGTCCGACGGACCGGAGGGCGGCCCGGGGACCCTCCCTAGCCGCACTCCGGTTCCAGGGCGCAGGGCACGGCCCGCCGCACGGGGGCGGCGAGGTCCGTGAGCGGGCCGATGTCGTGCGCGTACCGCTCGTCGAGGGTCACCTCGACGTACGCCTTGCGGTACGTCGTGGTGAAGCGGGGTCCGTCGCCCTCGCGCTGCTCCAGGAGCCAGCGCACGCCGTCGGCGACGATGCCCAGCGACTGGGGATCGCTCATCTTTTCGGGCCGCGGGACCCCGCAGCGCAGTACGATCGCGGCATCCCCCCACGCGGCGGTCAGCTCGGACTCCGGCTCGGTGCCGGTCCGCTCCAGACCCGCCACGGCGCCGGGCAGCTCCTTCGCGAGGGCGCGGCAGAAGGCGGCCTCGGCCGCCGGAGGGCGGGGGACCGGGACCGACGCCTTCGCGTCCGGAGAGGAACAGCCCGCGACGGCCAGCAGCAGCACGGCCGAGGCGGCGGAAGCGGGCAGGCCGAAAGGCCGGTGGGAAGACATCACCGGCCAAGGGTAGACGGGGGCTAGATATGCACGACCGGGCAGGTGAGGGTGCGCGTGATGCCTTCCACTTGCTGGACCTTGGCGACCACCATGCGGCCCAGCGCGTCCACGGTGTCGGCCTCGGCACGCACGATCACGTCGTACGGACCCGTCACGTCCTCCGCCTGGATCACCCCCGGGATCTTGGCGATGGTCTCGGCGACGGTCGACGCCTTGCCCACCTCGGTCTGAATAAGGATGTACGCCTGTACCACGGAACCTCCAGGGCGGCCACGAGGATCTTGTGGGAGAAAGAGACGCCACGGTACCGCGTCGCCGCGGGCCGCGGGGAGACCTCCGTGATCGGAGGCGCCCGGGGTGTGGCGTACACAGATGAGAAGTTGACGGTCTACTTGACGGTATCCGGCACGGTGACGGCCCGCGACCCGCACGGCGAGGAGCAGCGGAGCGGCGCGGCGGCCGGCACGACGACACGAGGTGAATCGCGGTGAAGGGCACAGTCGGAGAGCTGGGCGAGTTCGGGCTCATCAGGGAGCTCACCTCCCGGCTCACCTCCACCCCCGCGGTGCGGATCGGCCCCGGCGACGACGCCGCGGTGGTCTCCGCCCCCGACCGGCGGGTGGTGGCCAGCACGGACATCCTGCTCGAAGGACGCCACTTCCGCCGGGACTGGTCGACGGCCTACGACGTCGGCCGCAAGGCCGCGGCCCAGAACCTCGCCGACATCGCCGCCATGGGCGCCGTCCCCACCGCCCTCCTGCTCGGCCTCGTCGTCCCCGCCGAACTGCCCGTCACCTGGCCCACCGAACTCATGGACGGGCTGCGCGACGAGTGCCAGGTCGCGGGCGCCGCCGTGGTCGGCGGCGACGTCGTCCGCGGCGACACCATCACGGTCGCCATCACCGCCCTCGGCGACCTGCGCAACCACGACCCGGTCACCCGCGGCGGGGCCCAGCCCGGCGACGTCGTCGCCTACACCGGCTGGCTCGGCTGGTCCGCCGCCGGCTACGCGGTGCTCTCCCGCGGCTTCCGCTCCCCGCGCGCCTTCGTCGAGGCCCACCGCCGCCCCGAGCCGCCCTACCACGCGGGCCCCGCCGCCGCCGGACTCGGCGCCACCGCCATGTGCGACGTCAGCGACGGCCTCATCGCCGACCTCGGGCACATCGCCGAGGCCAGCAAGGTCCGCATCGACCTGCGTTCGGGACTCATCGACATCCCGACCCAGATGAACGACATCGGCCAGGCCGTCGGCGTCGACCCGCTCCAGTGGGTGCTCACCGGGGGAGAGGACCACGCGATCGTCGCCACCTTCCCGCCGGACGTGAAGCTGCCCGCCCGCTGGAAGGTCATCGGCGAGGTCCTCAACCCCTCCGCGCTGCCCCAGGTCACCGTCGACGGCGCCCCCTGGCACAGCAAGGGCGGCTGGGACCACTTCGGGGTGACCGAGTGAGCTCGGCCCCGCGCCCGCCCCTGGTGCTCACCGTCGCCGGATCCGACTCCGGCGGCGGCGCCGGCATCCAGGCCGACCTCAAGACCATGCTCGCCCTCGGCGTCCACGGCATGAGCGTGCTCACCGCCGTCACCGCCCAGAACTCACTGGGCGTCCACGGTGCCTGGGAACTGCCCGAGGAGGCGGTACGGGCCCAGTACCGGGCGGTCGTCGACGACATAGGCGTCCAGGCCGTCAAGACCGGCATGCTCTCCTCCGCCGCGCTGGTGGAGACGGTGGCGGAGCTGCTGGCCGGCACGGACGCCCCGGCCGTCGTCGACCCCGTCGGCGTCTCCAAGCACGGCGACCCGCTGCTCGCCGCCTCCGCGCTCGACTCCGTCCGCACCACGCTGCTGCCCGTCGCGACCGTCGCCACCCCCAACCTGGACGAGGTGACGCAGCTCACGGGCCTGGTGGTGGAGGACGAGACCGGAATGCGGCGCGCGGCCGACGCGATCCTGGCGTACGGGCCGCGCTGGGCGCTGATCAAGGGCGGCCACCTGCCCGGTGACGCCGCCGAGGTCGTGGACCTGCTCACCGACGGCAGCGAGGAGCACTGGCTGTACGCCCCCCGCTACGACAACCGCCACACCCACGGCACGGGCTGCACGCTCGCCTCGGCGGTCGCCTCGCACCTGGCGAAGGGCCTGACGGTGCCGGAGGCCGTACGGGAGGCGAAGGCGTACGTGACCGGGGCCCTCGCGGCGGGCTTCGCACTCGGCGGCGGCATCGGCCCCGTCGACCACGGCTGGGCCTTCCGGGGCTGACTGGGGACCGGCCCGTCCCCGGGCAAGGCAAAAGGCCGGTTCACCGAAGTGAACCGGCCTCTCAAGGCAACCGCAGGGCTGCGCTACGACAAAACGTCGCGGTTAGCGCGAGACCTTGCCGGCCTTGATGCACGAGGTGCAGACGTTGAGCCGCTTCGGCGTCCGACCGACCACGGCACGCACGCGCTGGATGTTCGGGTTCCAGCGACGAGACGTACGGCGGTGCGAGTGCGAAATGTTGTTGCCGAAGCCCGGCCCCTTGCCGCAGACGTCGCAGTTGGCAGCCACGGGTCACTCCAAAGACTTCAGATTTACAGTGAAATCCGGCGCACCGGATCGGATCAGGGATCTGAAGTGGTTTGCCGGGGGAATGGCCCGACAGGTGCCGGGCAACCGAAGCAGCATACAACGACTGCTTCCGTGGAACGAAACTACCACGGTCCGCACGGCCCCCGCCCCGGGCCCCGGACCGATGCGGGTCTACCCTGCGGTGAGCCCACCGCAGAGCACAGGAGGACCACCCGTTGCCGCGAGCACCGCAGACCCTCGACGCCGAGGCGGTCCGATCCTGGTGCCGGGGGGCGCTGGAGGCGCTCGGCAGGGAGCGCGAGGAGATCGACGCGATCAACGTCTATCCCGTCGCGGACGGCGACACCGGCACCAACCTCTACCTGACGGTGGAGTCGGCGGCCCGGGCCGTGGACGCGACCTTCACGGACGCGACCGACGGCCCTCCCGGCGTCGCCGAGGCCATACGGGCCATGGCCCGGGGCGCCCTCCTCGGCGCCTGCGGCAACTCCGGCACCATCCTCTCCCAGCTGCTGCGGGGCATGGCCGGCGTCCTCGCCTCGGGCGGTGACGGGGATCACCTCGCCCGGGCCTTCGCGAGCGCCGCCGAAGCGGCCCGCAGGGCCGTCGCCCACCCCGTCGAGGGCACCCTCCTCACCGTCGCCGACGCCGCCGCCCGCGCCTGCGACGGGGGCCGCGACCTCCTGACGGTGGCCTCGGCGGCCTACCAGGGGGCGTGCGAGGCCCTCGACGCCACCCCCGGACAACTGGCCGCGCTCCGCCGCGCCGGGGTCGTGGACGCCGGCGGACGCGGTCTGGTGGCCGTGCTCGGAGCGCTCGTGGAAGCCCTGTCCGGTGAGACGCCCGCCCGCCCCGCGGCACGGGAACGCTCCCGGCCCGCCCCGAACGGCGACCTCGCCGGCCCCCTCGACATCGCCGGCGCCCTCGACTGCGACGGCGCCCTCGACTGCGACGGCGCCGACGCACCCGCCGCCGGCCCCGCCTACGAGGTGATCTACCTCCTGGAGGCCGAGGACGCCGCCGTCGACCGGCTCCGGACCCGCCTCGACGAACTGGGGGACTCCCTGGTCGTCGTCGGCGGCGACGGGCTGTGGAACGTGCACGTCCACGTCGACGACGCCGGCGCGGCCGTCGAGGCGGGCGTCGAGGCGGGACGCCCGTACCGCATCCGCATCACCCACTTCGACCTGCCCGAGCCCGCCGGACGCGCCGTCGTCGCCGTCCTGCCCGGCGAGGGCCTCGCCGGGCTGTGCGCCGAGGCCGGCGCCACCACGCTGCTCGCCCGCCCCGGCGAACCCCCCACCGGCACCGAACTCGCCGAGGCCATCCGCCGCGCCCACGCCCACGAGGTCGTGCTGCTGCCCAACGACACCGAGCTGCGCGGGGTCGCCGCCGCGGCCGCCGAACAGGTCAGGGCCGAGGGCATCCGCGTCGCCCTCATCCCCACCCGCGCCGCCGTCCAGGGCATCGCCGCCCTCGCCGTCCACGAACCGGCCCGCCGCTTCGACGAGGACGTCGTCGCCATGACCGCCGCGGCCGGCGCCACCCGCTACGCCGAACTGGCCGTCGCCGAACGCCAGTCCTTCACCTCCGCGGGCGTCTGCCAGGCCGGCGACGTCCTCGGCCTCATCGAGGGCGACGTCGCCGTCATCGGCCGGGACCTCACCGCCACCGCCGTCACGGTCCTCGACCGCATGCTCTCCGCCGGCGGCGAACTCGTCACGCTCATCGTCTCCTCCGACACCCCCGCCGCCCTCGCCCCCACCCTCGAACAGCACGTCCGCGCCGCGCACTTGGCGGTCGACACCACCGTCTACCACGCGGGCGAGGGAGCCCCGCCGCTGCTGATCGGGGTCGAGTAGCCACGACGGGCGTCCCCGCCTCCTCGGCGCATGTCCGAGCCATGGTGTGCAATGGATCGCGTGCCTTCGCTCGACGAACCCCTCAAGAAGCTGCTCGGCGCCGCCACCGCCAAGGTGATGGCCGAGCACATGGACCTGCACACCGTCGGTGACCTGCTCCACCACTACCCCCGGCGGTACGCGGAGCGCGGCGAGCTCACCGCGCTCGCCGACCTGCCGCTCGACGAGCACGTCACCGTCGTCGCCCAGGTCGCCGACGCGCGCCTGCACACCTTCAACAAGGGCGGCCGCGGCAAGGGACAGCGCCTGGAGGTGACCGTCACCGACGGCAGCGGCCGGATGCAGCTCGTGTTCTTCGGCCGCACCGTCCACTTCCACCAGAAGGAACTGCTCCCCGGCCGCCGCGCCATGTTCGCCGGCAAGGTCGGCGTCTTCAACCGCAGGCTCCAGCTCGCCCACCCCGAGTACAAGCTCCTCGACGCCGACACCAGCACCGACACCGTCAGGGCCTTCGCGAGCGAACTGCTCCCGATCTACCCGGCCTGCAAGCAGATCGAGTCCTGGACCATCGAGCAGTCCGTGGCCATCGCCCTCGACTCCATGGCGGCCACCGGCTGGGAAGGGCTCGTCGACCCGCTGCCGCCCGCCCTGCGCGAGGGCCGCGGCCTCACCGACCTGCCCGACGCCCTCACCAGGATCCACCGGCCCCGCACCAAGGCCGACATCGCCGACGCCCGCGACCGCCTCAAGTGGGACGAGGCGTTCGTCCTCCAGGTCGCCCTCGCCCGCCGCCGGCACGCCGACACCCAGCTGCCCGCCGTCGCGCGCCGCCCCGCCCCGGACGGGCTGCTCACCGCCTTCGACGCCAAGCTCCCCTTCACCCTCACCGAGGGCCAGCGGAAGGTCTCCCAGGAGATCTTCGACGACCTCGCCACCGACCACCCCATGCACCGCCTCCTCCAGGGCGAGGTCGGCTCCGGCAAGACGCTGGTCGCCCTGCGCGCCATGCTCGCCGTCGTCGACGCCGGCGGACAGGCCGCGATGCTCGCGCCCACCGAGGTCCTCGCCCAGCAGCACCACCGCTCGGTCACCGAGATGATGGGCGAGCTCGCCGAAGGGGGCATGCTCGGCGGCGCCGAGCACGCCACCAAGGTCGTGCTGCTCACCGGCTCCATGGGCACCGCCGCCCGCCGCCAGGCGCTGCTCGACCTGGTCACGGGCGAGGCCGGCATGGTCATCGGCACCCACGCGCTGATCGAGGACAAGGTGCAGTTCCACGACCTCGGCCTGGTCGTCGTCGACGAGCAGCACCGCTTCGGCGTGGAGCAGCGCGACGCCCTGCGCGGCAAGGGCAGACAGCCCCCGCACCTGCTCGTCATGACGGCCACCCCCATTCCCCGTACGGTCGCCATGACCGTCTTCGGCGACCTGGAGACCTCCGTCCTCGACCAGCTGCCCGCCGGCCGCTCGCCCATCGCCAGCCACGTCGTCCCCGCCGCCGACAAGCCGCACTTCCTCGCCCGCGCCTGGGAGCGGGTCCGCGAGGAGGTCGAGGCCGGGCACCAGGCGTACGTCGTCTGCCCCCGCATCGGCGACGAGGAGGACCAGAAGCCCAAGCGGAAGGCGGGCCCCGAGGACGACGCCGAGAAGCGGCCGCCGCTCGCCGTCCTCGACGTCGCCGAGCAGCTGCGCGCCGGACCGCTCGCCGGGCTCCGCGTCGAGGTGCTGCACGGCCGTATGCACCCCGACGACAAGGACGAGGTCATGCGCCGCTTCGCCGCCGGCGAGGCCGACGTCCTCGTCGCCACCACCGTCATCGAGGTCGGCGTCAACGTCCCCAACGCCACCGCCATGGTGATCATGGACGCGGACCGCTTCGGCGTCTCCCAGCTCCACCAGCTCCGCGGCCGCGTCGGCCGCGGCTCCGCCCCCGGCCTGTGTCTGCTCGTCACCGAGATGCCCGAGGCGAGCCCCGCCCGGCAGCGCCTCGGCGCCGTCGCCGCCACCCTCGACGGCTTCGAGCTCTCCCGCATCGACCTCGAACAGCGCCGCGAGGGCGACGTCCTCGGCCAGGCCCAGTCGGGCGTGCGTTCCTCGCTGCGGATGCTCACCGTCATCGAGGACGAGGAGGTCATCACCGCCGCCCGCGAGGAGGCCACCGCCCTCGTCCTGGCCGACCCCGACCTCACCGCCCACCCCGAGCTGCGCACCGCCCTCGACGCGCTCCTGGACAAGGACCGGGAGGAGTACCTGGAGAAGGGCTGACCCCGTCGCGCCGGGCACCGCCCTAAGCTGTTGCCCAGGCAGACGCCCACGAGGACGAGGAATCCACATGACCCGCGTGATCGCCGGCACCGCCGGCGGACGCCGACTCGCCGTACCGCCGGGCAACGGCACCCGCCCCACCTCCGACCGGGCGCGGGAGGGCCTCTTCTCCACCTGGGAGTCCTTCCACGGCCTGGCCGGCGCGCGCGTCGCCGACCTCTACGCGGGCTCCGGGGCCGTCGGCCTGGAGGCGCTGTCCCGCGGCGCCTCCCACGCCCTGCTCGTCGAGGCCGATCCGCGCGCCGCGCGCACGGTCCGGGAGAACATCCGGTCCCTCGGCCTGCCGGGCGCCGAGCTGCGCACCGGCAAGGCCGAGCAGATCGTCACCGGGCCGGCCCCGGCCGAGCCCTACGACCTGGTCTTCCTCGACCCGCCGTACGCCGTCTCCGACGACGCTCTGCGCGAGATCCTCCTCACACTGCGCTCGGGGGGCTGGATCGGCGAGGATGCCCTCGTCACCGTGGAGCGCAGCACCCGGGGCGGAGAGTTCCGCTGGCCGGACGGCTTCGCACCACTGCGGTCCCGTCGCTACGGCGAGGGAACGTTTTGGTACGGTCGCGCCGCCTCTACGTGCGAAGACGCACGATGACCGGACCGGAGAGCGAGGGACCCAAGTTGCGCCGCGCCGTCTGTCCGGGGTCATTCGACCCCATCACCAATGGACACCTCGACATCATCGCCCGCGCCTCCAAGCTGTACGACGTCGTGCACGTCGCGGTGATGATCAACCAGTCGAAGCAGGGCCTGTTCTCCGTCGACGAGCGGATCGAGCTCATCCGCGAGGTCACCGCCGACTTCGGCAACGTCGAGGTGGAGTCCTTCCACGGCCTGCTCGTCGACTTCTGCAAGCAGCGCGACATCCCGGCCATCGTCAAGGGCCTGCGGGCGGTCAGCGACTTCGACTACGAGCTCCAGATGGCCCAGATGAACAACGGGCTCTCGGGCGTCGAGACCCTGTTCGTGCCCACCAACCCGACCTACAGCTTCCTGTCCTCCTCCCTGGTCAAGGAGGTCGCGGCCTGGGGCGGCGACGTGTCCCACCTGGTGCCGCCGGCGGTGCTCGCCCGGCTCACCGAACGCCTGCGCGAGCGGTGACCCGGGGCCACCTCCCCTGACGCTCCGTCACCAGCTCCCGGGCAGGGCCCGACTGGCCTTACAGTCGTCCCGTCCGTCTCCAACCAGCTGTAGAGAGTGGCGAGCACCGGTGGACGTGCAGAAGAAGCTCGACGAGATCGTCGCGACGGTCAGAAACGCCCGCTCCATGCCCATGTCGGCGTCCTGCGTGGTCAACCGGGCCGAGCTGCTCGCCCTGCTCGAAGAGGTCCGCGAGGCCCTGCCGGGCTCGCTCGCCCAGGCCCAGGAGCTGCTCGGCGGGCGCGAGCAGATGGTCGAGCAGGCCCGCCGGGAGGCCGAGCGGATCATCGAGGCCGCCCATGCCGAGCGCGGCTCGCTGATCTCCGACACCCAGGTCGCCCGCCAGTCCCAGGACGAGGCCGAGCGCATCCTGGCCGAGGCCCGCCGGGAGGCGGAGGAGATCCGCGCCGAGGCCGACGACTACGTCGACTCCAAGCTGGCGAACTTCGAGGTGGTCCTCGGCAAGACCATCGCCTCCGTCGACCGGGGCCGCGAGAAGCTCCTCGGCCGTGGCCCGGGCCTGGACGCCGACGGGTTCGCCGACGAGGACGCACCCGAGTACAGCTCCGACCCGCAGACCCTGATCCAGCGCGCCGACGCCTACGTGGACACCAAGCTGGGCGCCTTCGAGGCCGTGCTGAGCAAGACCCTGGAAGCGGTCGGCCGCGGCCGCCAGAAGCTGCACGGCCGGATCGCCAGCGACGCCCTCGGGGAGCACATGGCCGCCCAGGACGCGGCCGGGCCCGGGACGCAGCACACCAGCGACGCCGACTACCTGGCCGGCCTCGCGGAGCTGGCCGACCCCGAGCCCGTACAGATCCCCGCGCAGCAGCAGGCCGCCCCGCCGCCGCAGCACGACCCGTACGCCTACCAGCAGCCCGTCCAGGACCCGTACGCCTACCAGCAGCCGGTCCAGGACCCCTACGCCTACCAGCAGCCGCAGCAGGCCGACCCCTACGCGTACCCGTACGGCTACGAGCAGCAGCAGCAGCCGCAGCAGCAGCCCCACCCGCCCCAGCACCAGCCGCAGGCCCAGCAGGCCGGCTCGCTCGACGAGACCAGCTTCTTCGACACGAGCATGATCGACCTGGACCAGCTGCGCCGGTACGAACAGGGCCACTAGCCCGGATTGGGCTGTGAGCGAAGCGTCCAGTATCCTGGCTGTTCGGTCGCGCTATGCCCGCGATCCATGCTGCCCGCTTCGACTGGCGACGCGTACGGCAGCCCCCACGTCGTGAACGATCCGAAAGCAGGAAGAGCCCTGAGCACGCGCCTCGACCATCGCAACCCCCTCGTGTTCGACACGCACGAGCTGGGACGGCGTCCTGGTGCCATGCAGCGGCTCTCCCGCACGGTCGACGCCCCGGTCGACCTGGGGATCGCCGACGTCATCGCGGTGCCCGAGGGCGCCCCGGTGGAGATCGAGCTCCGTCTCGAGTCGGTCATGGAAGGGGTGCTTGTCACAGGCACCGCCCGTGCATCGGCCGAGGGGGAGTGCGTAAGGTGTCTGGAGCCCGTCGAGCTCGATGTCGACGCGGATTTCCAGGAGATGTTCTCGTACCCCGACTCCGACGACCGGGGCCGCTCGAAGGCGGCCGCGGACGACGAAGCCGAGGACGGCGAGGACATGATCCCCCTCGAGGACGGCATGTTCGACCTCGAACCCGTGCTGCGTGATGCGGTGGTGCTCGCACTGCCGATGCAGCCGGTGTGCCGGGAGGACTGTGCGGGCCTGTGCTCCGAGTGCGGAGCCAGCCTGAACGACGACCCGGACCACCACCATGACGCCGTCGACGCACGTTGGGCGGCACTGCAGGGACTCGCCGGTTCGCTGGGAACCGACGAGAAGGACAACATGAGCGATGCCGCATCCGGTGTCGACGAGAAGCAGGAGAAGTAGCCGTGGCTGTTCCGAAGCGGAAGATGTCGCGCAGCAACACGCGCCACCGCCGGTCGCAGTGGAAGGCTGCGGTCCCCACCCTGGTTTCGTGTGAGCGTTGCCAGGAGCCGAAGCAGCAGCACATCGCGTGCCCGAGCTGCGGCACCTACAACAAGCGCCAGGTCCTCTCGGTCTGAGGGGCTGGTGAGAGGCACGATGTCTGACCACGTCAGTTCAGCCTCGTCCCACACGCTTCTGGAAGGGCGGCTCGGGTATCAGCTCGAGTCCGCCCTTCTGGTGCGTGCGCTCACCCACCGTTCCTACGCGTACGAGAACGGCGGTCTGCCCACCAACGAGCGTCTGGAGTTCCTCGGGGACTCCGTGCTCGGCCTGGTGGTCACGGACACGCTGTACCGCACCCACCCCGACCTGCCCGAGGGCCAGCTGGCCAAACTGCGGGCCGCGGTGGTCAACTCGCGTGCGCTGGCGGAGGTGGGCCGCGGCCTCGACCTCGGCTCCTTCATCCGGCTCGGCCGGGGCGAGGAAGGCACGGGCGGCCGGGACAAGGCGTCCATCCTCGCCGACACCCTTGAAGCGGTGATCGGCGCGGTCTATCTCGACCAGGGCCTCGACGCGGCGTCCGAGCTGGTGCACCGGCTCTTCGACCCGCTGATCGAGAAGTCCTCGAACCTCGGTGCGGGCCTGGACTGGAAGACCAGTCTCCAGGAGCTGACCGCGGCCGAGGGTCTGGGTGTTCCGGAGTACCTCGTCAGCGAGGAGGGTCCGGACCACGAGAAGACCTTCACTGCTGCCGCCCGCGTCGGTGGTGTCTCGTACGGCACCGGCACCGGCCGCAGCAAGAAGGAAGCGGAGCAGCAGGCGGCGGAATCCGCGTGGCGCGCGATTCGCGCGGCCGCGGACGAGCGCGTGGCGGCGGCGAAGGCCGTCGTCGAGAACGCGGTCGACACCGCCGTCGCGGGCGACGGGGAAGAGGCCGCCGACCCCTCTTCCACCAGGGACCAGGCCACGGCCTGACCCCTTCGCTTCCCGGTGCCCCCGCCCTCGCCAGGGACGGGGGCACCGTCATGCCGGGGCCCGGCCCGGCGGTTGTAGGCTGCGAGGAACAGCCGCCGAACGCCATCCGGAGGAGTCCCGTGCCCGAGCTGCCCGAGGTCGAGGTCGTACGACGCGGTCTTGAGCGATGGGTCGCGGGGCGGACCGTCGCCGACGTGGAGGTCCTGCACCCGCGGGCCGTGCGCCGCCACGCGGAGGGCGCGGCCGACTTCGCCGCCCGGCTGAAGGGCCACCGGTTCGGGGTGGCGCGGCGGCGCGGCAAGTACCTGTGGCTGCCGCTGGCGGACGCCGGCGCCTCCGTGCTCGGGCACCTCGGCATGAGCGGTCAGCTCCTGGTGCAGCCCGAGGACGCCGCCGACGAGAAGCACCTGCGGATCCGGATCCGCTTCGCCGACCTCGCCGGCACCGAGCTGCGCTTCGTCGACCAGCGGACCTTCGGCGGGCTGTCCCTGCACGACACCGCCCCGGAGAGCACCGACGGGCTCCCGGACGTCATCGCGCACATCGCCCGCGATCCGCTCGACCCCGCCTTCGACGACGCCGCCTTCCAGACCGCGCTGCGGCTGCGGCGCACGACGATCAAGCGGGCGCTGCTCGACCAGTCGCTGATCAGCGGCGTGGGCAACATCTACGCCGACGAGGCGCTGTGGCGGGCGCGGCTGCACTACGACCGGCCGACCGCCACGCTGACCCGGCCGCGCTCGGCCGAGCTGCTCGGGCACGTACGGGACGTGATGAACGCGGCGCTCGCGGCCGGCGGCACCAGCTTCGACTCGCTGTACGTGAACGTGAACGGCGAGTCCGGCTACTTCGACCGGTCGCTCGACGCCTACGGGCGGGAGGGCGAGCCCTGCCGCCGCTGCGGCACGCCGATGCGCCGGCGCCCCTGGATGAACCGCTCCAGCTACTACTGCCCGCGCTGCCAGCGTCCTCCGCGCGCGCCGGCGGGAGCGGTCCTGGCCGCCTGAGCGGTCCCGGCCCGCCCTGCGGACGCGTTACGGGGCCACGGACGCGTTACGGGGCCACGGGCGCGGCGCGCTCCGCGTCGTACGCCTCGCGGGCGGCGAGGACCTCGTCCATGCGGCCCTCCACCAGGTGGATCAGGCCGAGCAGCCGCTCGGCTACCTCCGCGCCCAGCGGCGTGAGCCGGTAGTCGACGCGCGGGGGATTGGTGGGCTGGGCCTCGCGGTGCACGAGGCCGTCGCGCTCCAGGGCGTGCAGCGTCTGGGACAGCATCTTCTCGCTGACGCCGTCGACCCGGCGCCGCAGCTCGTTGAAGCGGAACGAGCCTTCGTGGAGCGCGCCCAGGGTCAGGCTGCCCCATCGGCCGGTCACGTGCTCCAGCGTGCCGCGCGAGGGACAGCCCTTCGCGAACACGTCGTAGACGAGGTCGTCGGTCATGTCTCCACCATACTCCCGCACAGCGCTATCTGAAGGTGGGCGCTAACCCTGGGGTTGCACTTTCGAAAAGTTAGTGCTCTACTTCTGGGCGTTCCCCTGCCGTTCCAGCGCACCACCGAGGAGTCCCTCCATGACCACGCCCGTCGTCTCCATCGCGTACCACTCCGGCTACGGCCACACCGCCGTCCTCGCCGAGGCCGTCCGGGACGGTGCCGCCGACGCAGGGGCCACCGTCCACCTGATCAAGGTCGACGAGATCACCGAGGCCCAGTGGGAGCTCCTCGACGCCTCCGACGCGATCGTCTTCGGCTCGCCGACCTACATGGGCACCGCCTCCGGTGCCTTCCACCAGTTCGCCGAGGCCACCTCGAAGCGCTGGTTCGCCGACGCCTGGCTGGACAAGCTGGCCGCCGGCTTCACCAACTCCGGCTCGAAGAGCGGCGACAAGCTGCACACCCTGCAGTTCTTCCAGACCCTCGCCGGCCAGCACGGCATGACCTGGGTCAACCTCGGCCTGAAGCCGGGCTGGAACACCAGCGAGGCGTCCGAGAACGACCTGAACCGCCTCGGCTTCTTCTCCGGCGCCGGCGCCCAGAGCCCGGCCGACCTCGGCCCCGAGGCCGTCCACAAGGCCGACATCGTCACCGCCGAGCACCTCGGCCGCCGCGTCGCCGAGACCGCCCGCACGTTCGCGCGCGGGAAGGCCGCCGTCTGACCCTCCGCTACGCGAAAGGGCCCGTCACCGGTGCGGTGACGGGCCCTTTCGCGTACGAGGAGATTCAGAAACCGAAGAAGTGCTGGGCCGGCCTGCGACTGCGTCATGGATCAACGCTACGACCTGCGATCTAGCCGTTGGCCTTGATCAACGTTGGTCGTTAGTGGTCTTCATTGCAGCCCAGAGACGGCTTCTGGAAATCCCGTGCGCTTGCACTGCGCCATTCGGCATAGTCCTTTCCGTGTCCCGCGACCGTGGTGAAGAGAAGTGGGCGGCAGCTTGCCTGCGCCAGGCACTGCCAGGCGTGCAGGTGGAGCCTTATGACGACGGCAGCCGACCAGGTATGCACGACTTCAACCTGACCCGCGCTGGGCACAAGTTTGCTGCTCTGGAGGTCACGTCGGCGTCCGACGCCGAATCGATAACCCTCTGGAAGATCATGCACCGCGAGGGGCTCTGGGTTCACGACAGACTGGTCGGCGGCTGGATGGTAGGACTGCTGCCGTCAGCGAGGGTCAAGCGGGTTCGCGCCGAATTGCCACGCTTGCTGGCCAAGCTAGAAGATCTAGGTGTTACACACCTGAATGAGTTCGGTGGAGCCCCAGAGGAGTTCTTCGAGTCGGCGGAACGTCTCGGGGTGGTGTCGGCACATCAGTCAGCAACAGACTTCCCTGGCAGCATCTACTGCACTATTGCTCTGCCGCCCGAGCAAGCAGGCGGATGGGTGGCGGACACCGGAGACGCGCTTGCGACCTGGATCAGCGCATGGGTATGTGAGCCGTCTCAGGCTGACAACCTCGGCAAGCTAAGTCGTTCCCAGGCGGAGGAGAGGCATCTGTTTGTGCTCCTTCCGGTCTTCACCACTGCTCCCTTCGAGGCTTTCGAGCCTCTGGTGAGGCATGACGGCCCACTGCCTACCGTAACCCCTGAGCTGCCAGACGAGATCACACATCTATGGGTGATGAGCCAGTGGGCCTCGGGTGACGGTTTTGCCTGGGCTCCGGATTCCGGGTGGCGCCGCTTCCAGAAGCTAGTGTGACGTCGACGGAGCGGCTTTGGGCGGGAGCTGCCATGGGGCGCGTGATCATGACCCAGTAAGCTGATGGCGCGTCGGGCAGTCTGTGGAGGGCAAAGAGCGACGGTCGCCCTTGAGCACCCCTTCGCCGTGATTTATGTCCTGGTCAAGATCGCCCTGTCGGGCAGCCACCACGCCAAGAGTGATCCGCGCCTCCGCCATGTGCAGAGGTCGATCGCTCTGAGCCGTCGAAGTCTGTAACGGCCCGGATGACGTCGTGGGCAAGGTTCTAGCCGTGTATCAGTGGTGCCGTAAGCGCACCAGTCCGCACAACTTTCGCGTAGGTCGCCACCTCCGCTAAGACCCCGAAGGCGTTCGCGCCTGGGTCTGCTAGGGCGCTTATGGAAGCTGTCTTCGGTACTCAAGGGTTACGGATGACAGCCCAGAGGCGGCCCAACAGGGGGCTGATAGTGCCCTGACCAGTGCTTGTCTCAGAAACCGAAGTCCTGGGTCCACCACGGGCCGCCCTCGGCGAAGTGCACACCCACGCCCAGGGTCGTGTAGTCGCAGTTCAGGATGTTGGCGCGGTGGCCGTCGCTCGCCATCCAGGACTTCATCACCGCCGCCGCGTCGACCTGCCCGCGGGCGATGTTCTCGGCGCCCAGGTTGGTGATGCCGGCCTTCGCGGCCCGGCTCCACGGGGTGGCGCCGTCCGGGTCGATGTGGTGGAAGAAGTTCCGGGCGGCCATGTCCGCGCTGAAGGCGCCGGCCAGGGCCGCGAGGCCGGAGTCGGAGCGCACCGGGCCGCAGCCCACCTGCGCGCGCTCGACGTTCACAAGCCGCACGACCTCCGCCTCGGCGGCCGCCGCCTTGCTGCTCAGGGAGCGGGTGGCGGCGGAGGGGGAGGAGACGGGGGTCCTGGTGGCCGGAGCCCCGGTCCGACGGGTCGTCCGCGGCGGCTCGGCCGCCGGCGTCCTGGTGGTCCTGGTCACCTCGGGGACCGGCTTCGCGGCGGGCGCGGAGGAGGGCTGCGCCTTCGTCGCGGCGGGCTCGGTCGCGGCGGGCTTCGGCGCCGAGGGCTTCGCCGACGGGGTGGTCGGCGCGGAGGGGGCCTGGGCGCTGCCCGTACCCCTGCCCGCCGGGGTGCCGCTGCCCGTACGGGCCGGGGACGTCGAGGAGCCGCCCTGCGTGGTCAGGCTCGGCGCCTGCTGCGCCTCGGTGCGCTGCTCACCGGTGGCGCTGCCGCCGGTCGTGAACGTGTCGCCGCCGGGCAGCAGGCCCGCCGCCACGCCGATCGCGCCGACCGCGACCGCCGCGGAGACACCGAGCAGTCCGGTGCGCACGGGTGCGCCGCGTCGTGCGCCGCGATGACGTCCCATCTCCTCGGCCTCCCTGACGATCTTTGCTGTCTTTGCTGGTGTGGATGCTGTCGAGCGGGGCGCGGCCAAACGGGTGAGCCCCATTCCGTCGGGACTGTACGCCATGACATGCCGGGCCGACGTGCTCCTTCCGCGATTCGCCCGTTAGCGTGCAGCCATGAACGACGACGTACGAATGACCGCCTGGGTGCGCGGCCGGGTACAGGGAGTGGGCTTCCGCTGGTTCACCAGGGCAAACGCACTGGAGATCGGGGGGCTCGTCGGCTTCGCCCTGAACCTCGACGACGGCCGGGTGCAGGTGGTGGCCGAGGGGCCGCGTGAGAATTGCCACCGTCTGCTCGACTGGCTCTGCTCCGACGACACGCCCGGCCGGGTGGACGGAGTCACTGAGATCTGGGACACCCCCCGCGGCGTCTACGACACCTTCGCCATCCGCTGACGATCTTCGCGCGCCCGCTCCGCCCGGTGGCCGGAACCGGCCTCGGGCGGACGTTCGACGAACAGTTCGCGAAGCGGAAAAAGCCTGGTGATTGCCAAGAAGCACTTGCCGTGCCAGGCTCCGCGAGGAAGGATGATCTCCAAGCCCCTCGGGCACCGAGTTGCGAGGCGCCGCCGCCCTGCGTACGGCCGCGGACCCCCCGGTGAGCCCGCGATGCCGGGCGTGATCGTGTTGACCGTCAAACTTTTTGGTGAGACTCTGGAAGCCCCGCGCACCTTAGCTGTTCGAGCGTGAGAACGGGCACGACAAAGAGCACGGTCGGACACCGCGGGTGCGAATCCCTCACGACCCAACCGCATCGGTCGGTCACTCATTGTGGAGGACCATCCATCATGGCAAAGGCGCTTCTCGGTTACGTCGGCGGCTCCGACCCGCGACTCCTCGCCGAGATGCGACGGCTTCAGCAGCGCGTCCAGGACCTCGAGTCCGAGCTTGTTCGGATCCAGTCCGAGAACGACGCCCTGACCGCCGCCGCTCAGCAGGGAGACTCGCTGCTGGACAGCATCGATCTCGACGTCACCAAGGCGGAGCCTGCGCTCACCTGAGGTATCAGCCCCGAGGGGCCAGGTGAGAAACACTCTCGCCAGCACAGCTGGATATGCAAGGGACGCTTCGGCGTCCCTTCTTTCTTGAGCCCCCCATGCCCCACCCTCCTTGGGGGAGGGTGTGCCCTGCACCTTCACAGGTGAAACCCACGGCCCCGGGTAGAGTCCGCAGGCGTGCACCTCAAGGCCCTCACGCTCCGCGGTTTCAAGTCGTTCGCCTCCGCCACCACGCTGAGGTTCGAACCGGGGATCACCTGCGTCGTCGGCCCCAACGGCTCCGGCAAGTCCAACGTCGTGGACGCCCTGTCCTGGGTCATGGGCGAACAGGGCGCGAAGTCGCTGCGCGGCGGCAAGATGGAGGACGTCATCTTCGCCGGCACCACCGGGCGGCCGCCGCTCGGCCGGGCCGAGGTCTCGCTGACCATCGACAACTCCGACGGCGCCCTGCCCATCGACTACGCCGAGGTCACCATCACGCGGATCATGTTCCGCGGCGGCAGCAGCGAATACCAGATCAACGGCGACACCTGCCGGCTGCTGGACATCCAGGACCTGCTGTCCGACTCCGGCATCGGCCGCGAGATGCACGTCATCGTCGGCCAGGGCCAGCTCGACTCCGTCCTGCACGCCGACCCGATGGGCCGCCGCGCCTTCATCGAGGAGGCGGCCGGCGTCCTCAAGCACCGCAAGCGCAAGGAGAAGGCGCTGCGCAAGCTGGACGCGATGCAGGCCAACCTCGCCCGCGTCCAGGACCTCACCGACGAGCTGCGCCGCCAGCTGAAGCCGCTCGGCCGGCAGGCCGCGGTCGCCCGGCGCGCCGCCGTCATCCAGGCCGACCTGCGCGACGCCCGGCTGCGGCTGCTCGCCGACGACCTCGTACGCCTCAAGGAGGCCCTCGAGGCCGAGGTCGCCGACGAGGCCGCGCTGCTCGCCCGCAAGGAGACGGCCGAGGCCGAGCTCAGGGCCGCCCTCACCCGGGAAGCCGAACTGGAGGACGAGGTGCGCCGCCTCGCCCCACGGCTCCAGCACGCCCAGCAGATTTGGTACGAGCTCTCGCAGCTCGCCGAACGCGTCCGCGGCACGGTCTCCCTCGCCGACGCGCGCGTGAAGAGCGCCACCGACCGGCCCGTCGAGGAACGGCGCGGCCGCGAACCCGAGGACATGGAACGCGAGGCCGCCCGCATCCGCGAACAGGAGGCCGAACTGGAGGCCGCCCTGGAGGCCGCCGAGCGCGCCCTGGAGGACACGGTCGCCCACCGCGCCGAACTGGAACGCGCCCTCGCCGTGGAGGAACGCCGCCTCAAGGACGTCGCCCGCGCCATCGCCGACCGCCGTGAGGGCCTGGCCCGGCTGCACGGCCAGGTCAACGCGGCCCGCTCGCGCGCCGCGTCCGCCCAGGCCGAGATCGACCGGCTCGCCGCCGCCCGCGACGAGGCGGGGGAGCGGGCCGCCCTCGCCCAGGAGGAGTACGAGCGGCTGAAGGCGGAGGTCGACGGGCTCGACGCCGACGACACCGAACTGGGCGAGCGCCACGAGGCAGCCCGCCGGGAGCTCGCCGACGCCGAGGCCGCACTCGCCGCCGCCCGCGACGCCGCCGGAGCCGCCGACCGAGCCCGCGCCGCCACCCGCGCCCGCCACGACGCCCTCGCCCTCGGCCTGCGCCGCAAGGACGGCACCGGCGCCCTCCTCACCGCCGGCCTGGCCGGCCTCCTCGGCCCGGCCGCCGAGCTCCTCACCGTCACCCCGGGCCACGAGATCCCGCTCGCCGCCGCCCTCGGCGCGGCCGCCGACGCCCTCGCCGTCACCGGCCCCACCGCCGCCGCCGAGGCCCTCCGCCTCCTGCGCAAACAGGACGCGGGCCGCGCCGCCCTGCTCCTCGCGGGCGAGCCGCACCAGGCCGCCGAGCCGCCCGCCGCCACGACGGTCGGCGGTGTCGGCGTCGTCCCCGCCGCGCGACTGGTCACCGGACCCGACGAACTCCTCGCAGCCGTACGGCGGCTGCTGGAGGACGTCGTCGTGGTCGGCACGCTGGACGAGGCGGTCGAGGTGGTGCGGGCACGGCCCGAGCTCACGGCCGTGACGGCGGAAGGCGACCTGCTCGGGGCGCACCTCGCGCAGGGCGGCTCCGCCGGTGCGCCCAGCCTCCTGGAGGTGCAGGCGTCCGTGGACGAGGCGGCGGCCGAACTGGCCGACCTGGAGGTGCGCTGCCGGGAGTCGGCGGCCGCGCAGGAGGAGGCCGCCGAGCGCAGGCGGGAGGCGGCGCGGCTGGTCGAGGAGCTGGGGGAGCGGCGCCGCGGCGCCGAGCGGGAGAAGTCGGCCGTGGCCCAGCAGCTCGGGCGGCTCGCCGGGCAGGCCAAGGGCGCCGCCGGCGAGGCCGAGCGTGCCGCCGCCGCTGCCTTTCGCGCCCAGGAGGCCCTGGAGAAGGCGCTCGTCGAGGCGGAGGAGCTGACCGAGCGGCTGCTCGTCGCCGAGGAGACCCCGGCCGACGAGGAACCCGACACCTCCGTGCGGGACCGGCTCGCCATCGACGGCTCCAACGCCCGCCAGACCGAGATGGAGGCCCGGCTCCAGGTCCGCACCCACGAGGAGCGGGTCAAGGGCCTGGCCGGACGGGCGGACTCCCTGGACCGGGCGGCCCGCGCCGAGCGCGAGGCCCGGGCACGCGCCGAACAGCGCCGGGCGCGGCTGCGCCACGAGGCCGAGGTCGCCGCCGCCGTCGCCTCGGGCGCCCGGCAGCTCCTCGCCCACATCGAGGTGTCCCTGGTCCGGGCCGAGCGGGAACGCGCCCTCGCCGAAGCCGGCAAGAGCGCCCGCGAGCAGGCCCTCGCCGCCGCCCGGGCCCGGGGCCGGGAACTGAAGGCCGAGCTCGACAAGCTCACCGACTCCGTCCACCGCGGCGAGGTCCTGGGAGCGGAGAAGCGGCTGCGGATCGAGCAGCTGGAGGCCCGCTCGCTGGAGGAGCTCGGCGTGGAGCCGGCCACGCTCGTCGACGAGTACGGCCCCCGTCAGCCCGTACCGCCGTCGCCGCCCGCCGAGGGCGAGGAGCTTCCCGAGGACCCGGAGCACCCGCGCAACCGGCCGCGCCCCTTCGTCCGTTCGGAGCAGGAGAAGCGGCTCAAGGCGGCCGAGCGGGCGTACCAGCAGCTCGGCAAGGTCAACCCGCTCGCCCTGGAGGAGTTCGCCGCCCTGGAGGAGCGGCACCAGTTCCTCTCCGAGCAGCTGGAGGACCTGAAGAAGACCCGGGCCGACCTCCTTCAGGTCGTGAAGGAGGTGGACCTGCGCGTCGAGCAGGTGTTCACCGAGGCGTACCGGGACACGGCCCGCGAGTTCGAGGGCGTGTTCGCGCGGCTCTTCCCGGGCGGCGAGGGCCGGCTGGTGCTGACGAACCCGGCCGACATGCTCACCACCGGCGTCGACGTGGAGGCCCGTCCGCCGGGCAAGAAGGTCAAGCGGCTCTCGCTGCTGTCCGGCGGCGAGCGCTCGCTGACGGCGGTGGCGCTGCTGGTGTCGATCTTCAAGGCGCGGCCGAGCCCGTTCTACGTGATGGACGAGGTCGAGGCGGCCCTCGACGACACCAACCTCCAGCGGCTCATCCGGATCATGCAGGAGCTCCAGGAGTCCTCGCAGCTGATCGTCATCACGCACCAGAAGCGGACGATGGAGGTCGCGGACGCGCTGTACGGCGTTTCCATGCAGGGCGACGGGGTATCGAAGGTCATCAGCCAGCGACTGCGCTGAGATGACTCTCTTCAAGTTCTGAACACAAGAGGTCATGGAGTGCGTGACAAGTCATACGACATTCCCTCTTGACTTCGAAACCTGAAGGAATAGTCTCTGCAACGTTGCTTTTACCTTCAAGTGGTGGGCGGCGTGAAGTTGTGCGCCACTGGAAGGGCTCGCCCCCCACCGCACCGGCGACGCTGCCGGAGCCCCGAGGAGTCCCCGTGACCAGCACCGCGCAGGCGCCCACACCGCCTCCGTCCGAGGGCCGTTCGGCCCACCCGGACCACATCGGACACGTCATCTTCATCACGGCCTCGGCCGCGATGGGAGGCTTCCTCTTCGGTTACGACAGTTCCGTCATCAACGGCGCCGTCGAGGCCATCCGCGACCGCTACGACATCGGCTCCGGCACCCTCGCCCAGGTCATCGCCATCGCCCTGATCGGCTGCGCCATCGGCGCCGCCACCGCGGGCCGCATGGCCGACCGCATCGGCCGCATCCGCTGCATGCAGATCGCCGCCGTCCTCTTCACCATCAGCGCCGTCGGCTCCGCGCTGCCCTTCGCCCTGTGGGACCTGGCCTTCTGGCGGATCGTCGGCGGCTTCGCCATCGGCATGGCCTCCGTGATCGGCCCCGCCTACATCGCCGAGGTCGCCCCCGCCGCGTACCGCGGCCGGCTCGGCTCCTTCCAGCAGGCCGCCATCGTCATCGGCATCGCCATCTCCCAGCTGGTCAACTACGGCATCCTCCAGCTCGCCGACGGCGACCAGCGCGGCGAGATCGCCGGCCTGGAGGCCTGGCAGTGGATGCTCGGCGTGATGGTCGTGCCCGCGCTCCTCTACGGCCTGCTCTCCTTCGCCATCCCCGAGTCCCCGCGCTTCCTGATCTCCGTCGGCCGCGTCGACAAGGCCAAGGAGGTCCTCGCCGAGGTCGAGGGCCGCGGCGTGGACCTGGACCGCCGGGTCGCCGAGATCGACCAGGCCATGCGCCGCGAGCACAAGTCCACCTTCAAGGACCTCCTCGTCGCCGGCTCGAAGTCCAAGCTGCTCCCCATCGTCTGGGTCGGCATCGGACTCTCCGTCTTCCAGCAGCTCGTCGGCATCAACGTCGCCTTCTACTACTCCGCGACGCTCTGGCAGTCCGTCGGCATCGACCCGTCGAGCTCCTTCCTGTACTCCTTCACCACGTCGATCATCAACATCGTCGGCACCGTGATCGCGATGGTCCTGGTCGACCGGGTCGGCCGCCGCCCGCTCGCCCTCGTCGGCTCCGCCGGCATGGCCCTCGCCCTCGCCGTCGAGGCATGGGCCTTCTCCGCCGACCTCGTCGACGGCAAGCTGCCCGAGACGCAGGGCGTCGTGGCCCTCGTCGCCGCCCACGTCTTCGTGCTCTTCTTCGCCCTGTCGTGGGGCGTGGTCGTCTGGGTCTTCCTCGGCGAGATGTTCCCCAACCGCATCCGCGCCGCCGCCCTCGGCGTCGCCGCCTCCGCCCAGTGGATCGCCAACTGGGCCATCACCGCCAGCTTCCCGTCCCTCGCGGACTGGAACCTCTCCGGCACCTACGTGATCTACACGATCTTCGCCGTGCTCTCGATCCCCTTCGTGCTCAAGTTCGTGAAGGAGACCAAGGGCAAGGCGTTGGAGGAGATGGGCTAACCCCCGCTGCCCCTCTCCTCGGAACGCGAGACCGCCCCGGGGCCAGGTCCACACCTGGCGCCGGGGCGGTCCGGCGTTACCGGCCGGGACGGACTCCCGCTATGCCGCCGGGCCACCGCTCGTGACGCCCAGATCCGCCCGGGCCCGCTCGTGATAGCGGTTCATCAGCTCGATCAGCTCACCCTCCGCGTCGCCCCCTTCACCGTTCCTGGTCGCGATCTCCTCCCGCCACAGGGCGAGGTTGACGGCGTGGGCGGCCTCGATCGCCGCCGGCAAGGCCAGCAGGACGAGGGTTTCGAAGAGCACGGACCGCCGCAGCTCGGCCGTCTCCATGCGGGTCAGGTAGTCCGCCCGTTCGTCCGACCCCTCCGCCGCCTGGCGGGCCCGCTTGGCCGTACTGGATATCTCCTTCACACACTCGGCGTACTCGATGTAGGTGGCGAGCTTGCGCTCGTCCCAGCGCGTCGCCATGGTCCGGCGGTGCCGCGTGCGCTCGGCCGCGGAGGTCACGAGGAACGAGGTCAGGGCACCGGCGAGGACGCCGACGAGGGTCACTATCTGACTGATCACGAGAGCGAACACTGGCCGCACGGGGCCCCCTTGGCAAGCCCGCCCGGTTCGCGTGCCGTCCCGACGCTAGGAGACGGCGTCCCGGGCCGTCAGCCGCGGCAGTACGCCGTCACAGAACAGCTCCACGCTCCGCCACCCCTCCTCGACCGGCATCCCGCCGCACAGCGGATGCAGCACCAGGCTCTCCAGCTCCCGCCCGAGCGCCACGCACTCCTCGGGCGTCACCACCCGGTACACACCCTCCGCCCGCAGCTCGGCCACCGTCCGCGCGCCCGAGCGCACCGCCGAGCGGATGTCCTTCGACTGCCAGGACGCGTAGGTCCGCGCCTCGTGCAGGAAGTGCTCCCCGTACCGCGCCCAGGTGCGGTCCGGATCCTCCGAGACGTGCAGCAGCGGGGTCTCGCGGGCCGGCATCATCGTCCAGCCCTCCGTCCCGTACGCGGCGCACCGCTCCCGGTAGTACGCCTCCAGTTCCGGCAGGTGCGCGCTCGGGAACAGGGGAAGTCCCAGCCGGGCCGCCCGGCGGGCGGCCGCCTTCGACGAGCCGCCCACGAGCAGCAGCGGGTGCGGCCTGGTCAACGGCCGCGGGGTGACCCGTACCGTACGGCCCCGGTACGGGAAGGGCTCGCCGGACCAGGCGGCGAGCAGGGTCTCCAGGAGTTCGTCCTGGAGCCTGCCGCGCCGCCCCCAGTCCACCCCGCGCTCCTCGTACTCCTCCGGCCGGTAGCCGATCCCCGCCACCGTCACGAGGCGGCCCCCGCTCAGCAGGTCCAGGACCGCGATCTCCTCCGCGAGCCGCAGCGGGTCGTGCAGCGGGCCGATGGCCGCCGAGACCGTCACCGCGATCCTCTTCGTCGCGCCGAAGACCGCGCCCGCGAAGACGAAGGGGGAGGGGAGCCAGTTGTTCGCCGCCCCGTGGTGCTCCTCGGTCTGCACCGTGTCGACGCCGTGGGCGTCGGCACGGGCCGCCATCTCCAGGGCCGCCCGGTAGCGGGCCGAGAGGGAGACGGGACCGGCGTGCGGGTCGACGAGGTTGAAGCGGACGACGGTGAACGGCATGGGAAGTCCCCCTCCACGGATGCGTCGTGGAGGGGGACGTTAGCTGACGAAGTGTCAGATGGAAACGGTCTCGCGCGCCCCGGCGGGCTCGTCGGCCACCGGCGCGGCGGCCGCGCGGTCCCGCGGCAGCACCGCGTACAGCACCGCCGCCACCACGATCGTCGCCGCCCAGCCGAGCCCGTTCCGGCCGATCCACGAGGACGCCAGCGGCCCCGCGAACCAGTCGACCTTCGTGAACAGCAGGCCCGCCACCAGCGCCACGGCCCACGCCGTCATCGCCTGCCAGGCGAAACCGCCCCGGTACCAGTAGGCGCTGGTCCGCCCCGTGTCCATCAGCGCCTCCGCGTCGTACGACGTACGCCGCAGCATGTCCACGCCGAAGACGCCGATCCACGCCGAGAACGCCACCGCGAGCAGCGTGAGGAAGGAGATGAACGAACCGATGAAGCTGGTCGCCACCACCATCAGCAGGAAGCCGAAGACCAGGCTGATCACCGCGTTCACGCTCACCGCCGCCGCCCGCGACACCTTGATGCCGAGGGTCTGCGCGGTGAAACCGGCCGAGTACATCGACATCGAGTTGATCAGCAGCATCCCGATCAGGGCGATCAGCAGGTACGGCACCGAGATCCAGGCCGGCAGCAGCTCGCCGATGAAGGACACCGGGTCCTGCGCCGAGGCCAGGTCCGGCGTCGACACCGCCATCACCGCACCCATCAGCACCATCGGCAGCACGACGATCCCCGCGCCGCCCACGGTCGAGCCCACCACGGCCTTCGACGAGGCGGTGCGCGGCAGATAGCGGGTGAAGTCGGGGCCCGAGGGCACCCAGCTGATGCCGCCCGCCGCGATCGTGCCGATGCCGGCGACCAGCATCGCCGTCGAACCGGCCGGCTTGGCGAAGACGGCCGACCAGTCGGTGTTCGCCACCAGATAGACGAGCACCAGCACCGAGAACGCGCCGAAGAGGTACGTCGACCAGGTGCTGCACACCCGCAGCGCGTTGATCCCGAGCCCGGAGACCAGGAAGGTGCAGGAGACGAAGGCCAGCAGCGTCACCACGATCAGGAACGTGTTGGACTTCACGCCGAACAGCAGGTCGAGCACCGTGAGCACCGCATAGGCGCCGGTGACCGCGTTGATGGTCTCCCAGCCCCAGCGGGCCACCCAGATCAAGGACCCGGGAAAAAGGTTTCCGCGCTGACCGAACACCGCCCGCGACAGCGCCATGCCCGGCGCGCCGCCCCGCTTCCCGGCGATCGAGATCACACCCACGATCCCGTACGACAGGACCGGCGCGGCCACCGCCACCAGCAGCACCTGCCAGAAGTTCAGGCCGTTGAAGACGATCAGACCCGCGCCCATGGTGAGCAGCAGCACACTGATGTTGGCGGCGACCCAGGTCGGGAAGAGCTCACGGACCCGGCCGGTCCGCTCGGCGTCGGGGACGGGTTCGAGGCCGCGGCTCTCCAGCGTGCCGCCGCTCGGCACGCCTTCGGTCTCGGGCGCGTGGGGCATAGGGGTACTCCGTCGTACAGATGGGGGGAACCACCACTCTACGTGCTCCGCCTCAGGCGCCCTCGTGGCCGATACTGGTCCCGTTATGGAACTCATCCTTGCTGTAGTCATCGCTCTCGTCGTCGCGGTCGCCGTGACCAGCGGGCTCGTGATCAGCGGTCGCAAGAAGAAGCAGCTGCCGCCGGCCGAGCCGCCGTCCACCACGCCGACCATCACCGCTCCGCCCGCCGAACCGCACGTCGGCGACGAGGCGGAGACACCGCGGGAAGAACCACGCCGCACCGTCGAGGAGGTCGAGCTCCCCACCGCCGAGGCCCCCGAGGCCCCGGTCGCCGTCGAGGAGCCGCCCGCCCCCGAGGCCCCCGCCATCGAGGTGCCCGAGCCCACCGCCGGCCGTCTCGTCCGGCTCCGGGCCCGGCTCGCCCGCTCCCAGAACTCCCTCGGCAAGGGGCTGCTCACGCTCCTGTCCCGCGAGCACCTCGACGAGGACACCTGGGAGGAGATCGAGGAGACCCTCCTCACCGCCGACGTCGGCGTCGCCCCCACCCAGGAGCTCGTCGAGCGACTGCGCGAGCGCGTCCGGGTCCTCGGCACCCGCACCCCCGAGGAGCTGCGCGGCCTGCTGCGCGAGGAGCTCATCGCCCTCCTCGGCCCCGACCTCGACCGCACGGTGAAGACCGAGAGCCCCGAGGACGTCCCGGGCGTCGTGATGGTCGTCGGCGTCAACGGCACCGGCAAGACCACCACCACCGGCAAGCTGGCCCGCGTCCTGGTCGCCGACGGCAAGTCCGTCGTCCTCGGTGCCGCCGACACCTTCCGCGCCGCCGCCGCCGACCAGCTCCAGACCTGGGGCGAGCGGGTCGGCGCGCGCACCGTGCGCGGCCCCGAGGGCGGCGACCCGGCCTCCATCGCGTACGACGCCGTCAAGGAGGGCATCGCCGAGAAGGCCGATGTCGTCCTCATCGACACCGCCGGCCGCCTGCACACCAAGACCGGCCTCATGGACGAGCTCGGCAAGGTCAAGCGCGTCGTCGAGAAGCACGGCCCGCTCGACGAGATCCTCCTCGTCCTCGACGCCACCACCGGCCAGAACGGCCTCATCCAGGCCCGGGTCTTCGCCGAGGTGGTCGACATCACCGGCATCGTCCTGACCAAGCTCGACGGCACCGCCAAGGGCGGCATCGTCGTCGCCGTCCAGCGCGAGCTGGGCGTCCCGGTCAAGCTGGTCGGCCTGGGCGAGGGCCCGGACGACCTCGCCCCCTTCGAGCCGGCCGCGTTCGTCGACGCGCTCATCGGCGACTGACGCTCCCGGCGCCCATCGGCCCGTACGAGAAGGGCCCCTGCCGCAGCTCAACGGCAGGGGCCCTTCTCCATGCGGCCGGCGCGGCCGGCTTCACGCGGCCGGATCTCAGAAGTGCGTCCGATGGCAGATGTACGCCAGCGTCCCCAGCAGCAGCCGGGCCTGCGGCGGCGCGCCCGCCGTGTCCAGCGTCGGTGGCCGCAGCCAGCGCACCGGGCCGAGGCCGCCGAGGTCCGAGGGCGGGGCCGTGACGTGGGCGCCCGGCCCCAGGCAGTGCAGGTCGAGATCGGCGTCGTCCCAGCCCATCCGGTACAGCAGCTCCGGCAGCTCGGCCGCCGCGCCCGGAGCCACGAAGAACTGCGCCCGCCCGGTCGGCGTCGCGCACACCGGCCCCAGCGGCAGCCCCATCCGCTCCAGACGCACCAGCGCCCGCCGGCCCGCCGCCTCCGCGACCTCGATCACGTCGAAGGAACGGCCGACCGGCAGCAGGACCGCCGCCCCCGGATACCGCGCCCACGCCTCCGTCGCCTCGTCGAGGCCCGCGCCCGCCGGAACCGGCTCGGCGAAGCCGAGCGGATGCGCCCCCGGGGCCGTACAGTCCGGATCGCCGCAGGAACAGCGGCCGGCCGCCGCCCGCGCTCCCGGGACCACGTCCCAGCCCCACAGCCCGGTGTACTCGGCCACCGCTGTGCACTCCGTGGTGCGTACGCGGCGACGTGAGCCGGACCGCATCTCACGAATGCCGCCGATCGTGAAGCCCATGCCCCCTCCAACGGGTCGGACGCGCCGGTGGTTACGGACCGGAGGTCCACCGCCACCCTCCGTCGCCACTCAGGGCGCGCGGTGGTGCGAGTGGTGGTGCGCACCGCCGCGCGCGCCTCCTCGCGCTGCGGTCCGCCGACCCCGTTCCGTCGCATGTCAAGTGAATCGCGTTCCACGCGTGGCGAGTTCATTCGAAGGGGTGGCGAATGGTGGCGTTTCTTGAAACGCCATGTCCGGACGGGTGATCGTAGGATTACCTTCGGTACACGAACCCCGGCGCGGAGCGCACGCACGGGTATGCCGGAGGCAACCCGGTTTTCCGTTCGAAGGAGTAGAAACACCGGACGAACACCGGGGAACAGGGCATCCTGTCAGGGGTTCGCACGACGACATCAGGTGGATGGGGGCGTTCCAGTGGGCGGCAACGGCGCAGACGGTACGACTGCCGGCAAGCGCCCCAACGAGCAGCTGGGCTCGTGGTTCGTGCGCAGCGGCTGGTCGAAGGGCGAGCTGGCGCGCCAGGTGAACCGCAGGGCACGCCAGATGGGCGCGCACCACATCTCCACCGACACCTCCCGGGTGCGCCGCTGGCTCGACGGCGAACAGCCCCGCGAGCCCATCCCGCGGATCCTGTCCGAACTGTTCTCCGAGCGCTTCGGTTCCGTCGTCGCCATCGAGGACCTCGGCCTGCGCACCGCCCACCAGTCGCCGTCCGTGTCCGGCGTCGACCTTCCCTGGGCCGGCCCGCAGACCGTCTCCCTCCTCAGCGAGTTCTCCCGCAGCGACCTCATGCTCGCCCGCCGCGGCTTCCTCGGCTCCTCGCTCGCGCTGGCCGCCGGCCCCGCGCTCATCGAACCGATGCAGCGCTGGCTCGTGCCCACCCCGGCCGGCGAGCCCGAGCGGCCCGACGGCCCCGGCGAGGAGCGGCGCACGCACCGGCTCTCCCCGGTCGAGCTCGACCTCCTCGAATCCACCACCGCGATGTTCCGCCAGTGGGACGCCCAGTGCGGCGGCGGACTGCGCCGCAAGGCCGTCGTCGGCCAGCTGCACGAGGTCACCGACCTCCTCCAGGAGCCCCAGCCCGCCGCCACCGCCCAGCGCCTGTTCCGCTGCGCCGCCGAACTCGCCGAGCTCGCCGGCTGGATGAGCTACGACGTGGGCCTCCAGCCCACCGCCCAGAAGTACTTCGTGCTCGCCCTGCACGCCGCCAAGGAAGCCGGCGACAAGCCGCTGGGCTCGTACATCCTCTCGTCCATGAGCCGCCAGATGATCCACCTCGGCCGGCCCGACGACGCCCTCGAACTCATCCACCTCGCCCAGTACGGCAGCCGCGACTGCGCCACCCCGCGCACCCAGGCCATGCTGTATGCGATGGAGGCCCGCGCCTACGCCAACATGGGCCAGCCCTCCAAGTGCAAGCGGGCCGTCCGCATGGCCGAGGACACCTTCGCCGACGTCGGCCTCGACGGCGAACCCGAGCCGGACTGGATCCGCTTCTTCTCCGAGGCCGAGCTCAACGGCGAGAACTCCCACTCCTACCGCGACCTCGCCTACGTCGCCGGACGCTCCCCGACCTACGCCTCGCTCGCCGAACCCGTCATGGAACGGGCCGTCGAGCTCTTCGAGAAGGACCCCGAGCACCAGCGCAGCTACGCCCTCAACCTCATCGGCATGGCCACCGTCCACCTCCTCAAGCGGGAACCGGAGCAGTCCGTCGTCCTCGCCGAGAAGGCCCTCACCGTCGCCCGCCGGGTCCGCTCCGAGCGCGTCAACACCCGACTGCGCAAGACCGTCGACACCGCCGCCCGCGACTTCGGTGACGTCGCCGAAGTCGTCCAGCTCACCGACCGGCTCACCGCCCTCCTCCCCGAGACGGCCGAGGCCGTCTGACCGGACCCGCGACCCGCCCGCCCCAAGACCCCGGCCGCGCCGGCCGTCCCGTAAAGCCCGACTCGGCTCCCCCGCCGCAAGGACATACGGACGCCGGCGCGGCCGGCCCGTTCCCGGCGCACGGCCCGAGGCCCGTTGCCGGAGCGGTCGGCCCCCGCCCGGACCGTGGCCCGTTCCCGGTCCGCGACCGGCCCCTGCCCGGACCGTGGCCCGTTCCCGGTCCGCGGCCCGGATGGTACGCCCGTTACATCCCCGTGACCCTGCCGTTCACGGCCGCGTAACACGCCCCGCCCCTTCGTCACTGCGGCGAAACATCGAGCGGCATCGGCCGAAACCGCGCTGCGCGAATCTCTGGCGCATAACCGGCCACCCCTCATGGCCGAGCCGCTCTTCGGCCCCGCCCCCGCACCGGCCGTTCGACGACGAGGAGACGCCGATGGCAGCAGCCATCACGACCCTGGCCGCAGGCGAGCCCACGCTCTCCGCAGCCAACACCGGGTTCATGCTCATCTGCTCCGCCCTGGTCATGCTGATGACCCCGGCCCTCGCCTTCTTCTACGGAGGCATGGTCCGCGTGAAGTCCACCCTCAACATGCTGATGATGAGCTTCATCAGCCTCGGGATCGTCACGATCCTGTGGGTGCTCTACGGCTTCAGCATCGCCTTCGGCACCGACTCCGCCTCGCTCGTCGGCTGGTCCTCCGACTACGTCGGACTCAGTGGCATCGGCATCACCGAACTGTGGCCCGGCTACACCATCCCGGTGTACGTCTTCGCCGTCTTCCAGCTGATGTTCGCGATCATCACCCCCGCCCTCATCAGCGGCGCCCTCGCCGACCGCGTCAAGTTCACCGCCTGGGCCCTGTTCATCACCCTGTGGGCCACGATCGTGTACTTCCCCGTCGCCCACTGGGTCTGGGGCACCGGCGGCTGGCTCTTCGAGATGGGCGTCATCGACTTCGCCGGCGGCACCGCCGTCCACATCAACGCCGGCGCCGCCGCCCTCGGCGTGATCCTCGTCATCGGCAAGCGCGTCGGCTTCAAGAAGGACCCGATGCGCCCGCACAGCCTCCCGCTGGTCATGCTCGGCGCCGGTCTGCTCTGGTTCGGCTGGTTCGGCTTCAACGCGGGCTCCTGGCTCGGCAACGACGACGGCGTCGGCGCCGTCATGTTCGTCAACACCCAGGTCGCCACCGCCGCCGCCATGCTCGCCTGGCTGATCTACGAGAAGGTCCGCCACGGCTCCTTCACCACCCTCGGCGCCGCCTCCGGCGCGGTCGCCGGCCTCGTCGCCATCACTCCCGCCGGCGGCTCCTGCTCCCCGCTCGGCGCCATCGCCATCGGCGCCGTCGCCGGCCTGGTCTGCGCCATGGCCGTCGGCCTCAAGTACAAGTTCGGCTACGACGACTCCCTCGACGTCGTCGGCGTCCACCTCGTCGGCGGCGTCATCGGCTCCCTCCTCGTCGGCTTCTTCGCCACCGGCGGCGTCCAGTCCGACGCCAAGGGCCTGTTCTACGGCGGCGGCCTCGAACAGCTCGGCAAGCAGGCCATCGGCGTCTTCTCCGTCCTCGCCTACTCTCTGATCGCCTCCGCGATCCTCGCCCTGATCATCGACAAGACGATGGGGATGCGGGTCAGCGAGGACGACGAGGTCGCCGGCATCGACCAGGTCGAGCACGCCGAGACCGCATACGACTTCAGCGGGGCCGGCGGCGGCATCGCCGGACGCACCGCCACCGCCGCCCCCGCCCCCGCCCCGACGGAGAACAAGAAGGTGGACGCATGAAGCTCATCACCGCGGTCGTCAAGCCGCACCGGCTCGACGAGATCAAGGAAGCCCTCCAGGCGTTCGGCGTCCACGGGCTCACCGTCACCGAGGCCAGCGGCTACGGCCGCCAGCGCGGCCACACCGAGGTCTACCGCGGCGCCGAGTACACCGTCGACCTCGTCCCCAAGATCCGCATCGAGGTCCTCGTCGAGGACGACGACGCCGAACAGCTCATCGACGTCGTCGTGAAGGCCGCCCGCACCGGCAAGATCGGTGACGGCAAGGTGTGGAGCGTGCCGGTCGAGACCGCCGTACGGGTCCGCACCGGCGAACGCGGACCGGACGCGCTGTAGAGCACACGACCCCCAAGGAGCCGCCGGGTGACGAACCTCGACGTGAAAACGGAAACCGAAGACTCGGGACCCAGCGGTTACGCGGCGGCCCGGCTGCGCCTTCTCACCGAGAAGGCGCGGCCCGGGCCGCCGCGCCGTACCGCCCTGGCCCGCCTCACCGACGACTGGCTCGCCGGCCTCCACCGGGCCGCCGGAGCGCCCCCCGGAACCGCGCTCGTCGCCGTCGGCGGCTACGGACGCGGCGAACTCTCCCCGCGCAGCGACCTCGACCTGCTCCTCCTGCACGACGGCACCGCCGACGCCCGTACGATCGCCGCCCTCGCCGACCGCCTCTGGTACCCAATCTGGGACCTCGGCCTCGCCCTCGACCACTCCGTCCGCACCCCCGCCGAGGCCCGCAGGACCGCCGGCGAGGACCTCAAGGTCCAGCTCGGCCTCCTCGACGCCCGGCCCGTCGCCGGCGACACCGCCCTCGCGACCGCCCTGCGCACCGCCGTCCTCGCCGACTGGCGCAACCAGGCCCCCCGCCGCCTGCCCGAACTCGACGCCCTGTGCCGCGAACGCGCCGAACGCTCCGGCGAGCTCCAGTACCTCCTCGAACCCGACCTCAAAGAGGCCCGCGGCGGACTCCGCGACGCCCAGGCCCTGCGCGCCGTCGCCGCCTCCTGGCTCGCCGACGCCCCCCGCGAAGGACTCGACGACGCCCGCCGCCGCCTCCTCGACGCCCGCGACGCCCTCCACCTCGCCACCGGCCGCGCCACCGACCGGCTCGCCCTCCAGGAACAGGACGCCGTCGCCGCCGGACTCGGCCTCCTCGACGCCGACACCCTGCTGCGCGAGGTCTACGAGGCCGCCCGCACCGTCTCGTACGCCTCCGACGTCACCTGGCGCGAGGTCGGCAGGGTCCTCAAGGCCCGCTCCGCCCGCCCCCGGCTCCGCGGCCTCCTCGGCGGCCGCGGCAGCGGAGGAAAACCACCGGTGGAACGCACCCCGCTCGCCGAAGGCGTCGTCGAGATGGACGGCGAGGCCGTCCTCGCCCTCAGCGCCCGCCCCGAACGCGACCCCGTCCTGCCGCTGCGCGCCGCCGCGGCCGCCGCCCAGGCCGGCCTCCCGCTGTCCCTGCACGCCGTACGCCGCCTCGCCGCCACCGCCAAGCCGCTGCCCGCGCCCTGGCCCGCCGAGGCCCGCGAGGCCCTGGTCACCCTCCTGGGCGCCGGCGAGGCCACCGTCCCCGTCTGGGAGGCCCTGGAGGCCGAAGGACTCGTCACGCGCCTCCTGCCCGACTGGGAACGCGTCCGCTGCCGCCCCCAGCGCAACCCCGTCCACACCTGGACCGTCGACCGGCACCTCGTCGAGACCGCCGTCCGCGCCGCCTCCCTCACCCGCCGCGTCCACCGCCCCGACCTGCTGCTCGTCGCCGCCCTCCTGCACGACATCGGCAAGGGCTGGCCCGGCGACCACTCCGTCGCCGGCGAGACCATCGCCCGCGACCTCGCCACCCGCATCGGCTTCGACCGCGCCGACGTCACCGTCATCGCCACCGTCGTCCGCCACCACCTCCTCCTCGTCGAGACCGCCACGCGCCGCGACCTCGACGACCCCGCCACCGTCCGCACCGTCGCCGCCGCCGTCGGCACGCTGGGCGCACTGGAACTCCTGCACGCCCTCACCGAGGCCGACGCCCTCGCCACCGGGCCCGCCGCCTGGTCCTCCTGGCGCGCCTCCCTCGTCGCCGACCTCGTCGCGCGCGTCGCCGGCGTCCTCGCGGGGGAGGAGCCGCCCGACCCCGAGGCCGCCGCGCCCAGCGCCGAACAGGAACGCATCGCCATCGAGGCGCTGCGCACCGGGGAACCCGTCCTCGCCCTCCACGCGCACGAACCGGCGGCCCCCGACTCCGACGAGCCCGAACCCGTCGGCGTCGAACTCCTCGTCGCCCTCCCCGAGCGGCCCGGCGTCCTGCCCGCCGTCGCCGGCGTCCTCGCCCTGCACCGCCTCACCGTCCGCGCCGCCGAACTCCGCGCGGTCGCCCTGCCCACCGAACTCGGCCGCGGACCCGTCCTCGTCCTCGACTGGCGCGTCGCCGCCGAATACGGCTCGCTCCCCGAGGCCCACCGCCTGCGCGCCGACCTCGTCCGCGCCCTCGACGGCTCCCTCGACATCCCGGCCCGCCTCGCCGAACGCGACACCTCCTACCCGCGCCGCCGGGGCGTACCGGCCCCGCCACCCCGCGTCACCGTCGCCCCGGCCGCCTCCCGCCACGCCACCGTCATCGAGGTCCGCGCCCAGGACGCCCCCGGCCTCCTCCACCGCATCGGCCGCGCCCTGGAGGGCGCCGACGTCCGCGTGCGCAGCGCCCACGTCTCGACCCTGGGAGCGAACGCGGTCGACACCCTGTACGTGACCCGGCCGGACGGCCTGCCCCTGTCGGACGACGAGGCGACGGACGTGGCGAAGGTGGTGGAGGGGGCGCTGGGGTAGGGCGTGCCCTGCGCCCGTGCCGGTCGATCACGACCGGCACGGGCGACTCCGTCCCCGGGCCGGATACCCTTGGTGGCGACCATCCGCCCCGACCCGAGGAATCGCGACCACCGTGTTCGATACGCTTTCCGACCGCCTCAGCGCGACCTTCAAGTCCCTCCGGGGCAAAGGCCGCCTCACCGAGCAGGACATCGACAGCGCGGCTCGGGAAATCCGTATCGCCCTCCTCGAGGCCGATGTCGCCCTTCCCGTCGTCCGCGCGTTCATCTCCCGCGTCAAGGAGCGGGCCGTCGGAGTCGAGGTCTCCAAGGCCCTGAATCCGTCGCAGCAGTTCATCAAGATCGTCAACGATGAGCTGGTCGCCATCCTCGGTGGCGAGACCCGCCGCCTCCGGTTCGCCAAGACCGCGCCCACCGTGATCATGCTCGCCGGTCTCCAGGGTGCCGGTAAGACCACCCTCGCCGGAAAGCTCGGCCTCTGGCTCAAGGGCCAGGGCCACTCCCCGCTGCTCGTCGCCTGCGACCTCCAGCGCCCCAACGCCGTCAACCAGCTCTCGGTCGTCGCCGACCGCGCGGGCGTGGCCTTCTACGGCCCGCAGCCCGGCAACGGCGTCGGAGACCCGGTCCAGGTCGCCAAGGACTCGATCGAGTACGCCCGGTCGAAGGTGTACGACGTCGTCATCGTCGACACCGCCGGCCGCCTCGGCATCGACCAGGAGCTGATGCAGCAGGCAGCGGACATCCGCGACGCCGTCAGCCCCGACGAGATCCTCTTCGTCGTCGACGCCATGATCGGTCAGGACGCGGTCAACACCGCCGAGGCGTTCCGCGACGGCGTCGGCTTCGACGGCGTCGTGCTGTCCAAGCTCGACGGCGACGCCCGCGGTGGTGCCGCGCTCTCCATCGCGCACGTCACCGGCAAGCAGATCATGTTCGCCTCCAACGGCGAGAAGCTGGACGACTTCGACGCGTTCCACCCGGACCGCATGGCGTCCCGCATCCTCGGCATGGGCGACATCCTGTCGCTCATCGAGAAGGCCGAGCAGACCTTCAGCCAGGAAGAGGCCGCCAAGATGGCCTCCAAGCTGGCGTCCAAGAAGGGCCAGGAGTTCACGCTCGACGACTTCCTCGCCCAGATGGAGCAGGTCCGCAAGATGGGCTCCATCTCCAAGCTCCTCGGCATGCTCCCCGGCATGGCCCAGATGAAGGAGCAGATCAACAACATCGACGAGCGCGAGGTCGACCGCGTCGGCGCGATCATCAAGTCGATGACCCCGGCCGAGCGCCAGGACCCGACGATCATCAACGGCTCGCGCCGCGCCCGCATCGCCAAGGGTTCCGGCGTCGAGGTCAGCGCCGTGAAGGGCCTGATCGAGCGCTTCTTCGAGGCGCGCAAGATGATGTCGCGGATGGCGCAGGGCGGCGGCATGCCCGGCATGCCGGGGATCCCGGGCATGGGCGGCGGCCCCGGCCGGCAGAAGAAGCAGATCAAGCAGGCCAAGGGCAAGCGCAAGAGCGGCAACCCGATGAAGCGGAAGGCCGAGGAGCAGGCCGCGCAGGCGAAGCGCGAGCAGGCGCAGGCCGGCGGCGCGTTCGGGCTGCCGGCGGCGGGCCAGGGGCCGGGCGACTTCGAGCTCCCGGACGAGTTCAAGAAGTTCATGGGCTGAGGCCCGAGGGGCGCCCACGCGCGTACAGAGGACGCGCGTACAGAGGACGCACGTACAGAGGAGAGGGCCCGGGCGGTGCGACACCGCCCGGGCCCCTCGTCCCGTTTCATCCCCGCAGATCATCCGTAATGCCGGGAATGCCCCGCTCTTCGATACTGGGGCCACTGCTGTCCCGAGGAGAGCCCGTGGCCAACCCCGTACCCCCGCGCGACCGGACCGACCAGCCCTGGCGCTCGGAAGGGGCGCCGCCTCCGCCGGCGAAGAGGAAGATGCCCGGCGGCTGGGGCGGTCTCATCCTCACCGCGCTCGCCGTCTACCTCATCGCCAACATCGTGCTGTCGTTCTTCAACGAGGGCGACGGGCCGACCATCTCGTACACCGAGTTCGACAAGCAGGTCGCCGCCGGCAACGTCACCAAGATCTACTCCAAGGGCGACGCCATCCAGGGCCAGCTGAAGAACAAGCAGCCGGTCCCCGACGGCGAGGGCGACTACACCAAGTTCACCACCCAGCGGCCCGCCTTCGCCGACGACGACCTGTGGGCCCAGCTCACCCGGCAGAAGGTCGTCGTCACCGCCGAACCGGTCGTCCAGGAACGCAGCTTCCTGTCCAACCTGCTGATCTCGCTCGCCCCCATGCTGCTGCTCGTCCTGCTGTGGGTGTTCGTCGCCCGCCGCATGAGCTCGGGCCTGGGCGGAGCCGGCGGCATGCTGGGCCGCAAGGCCCCGCCCAAGCCGGTCGAGCTGGAGAGCGGCAAACGCACCACCTTCGAGGACGTCGCCGGCATCGACGAGGTCGAGGGCGAGCTCAACGACGTCGTCGACTTCCTGAAGAACCCCGGCGCCTACCGCGAGCTCGGCGCCAAGATGCCCCGTGGCGTGCTGCTCGCCGGCCCGCCCGGAACCGGCAAGACCCTGCTCGCCCGCGCCGTCGCAGGAGAGGCCGGGGTGCCGTTCTTCTCCGCCTCGGCCTCCGAGTTCATCGAGATGATCGTGGGCGTCGGCGCGTCCCGGGTGCGCGAGCTGTTCGCCGAGGCCCGCAAGGTCGCCCCCGCCATCATCTTCATCGACGAGATCGACACCATCGGCCGGGCCCGCGGCGCGGGCGCCGGCATGGGCGGCCACGACGAGCGCGAACAGACCCTCAACCAGATCCTCACCGAGATGGACGGCTTCACCGGCTCCGAAGGCGTCATCGTCCTCGCCGCCACCAACCGCGCCGACGTCCTCGACCCCGCCCTGACCCGGCCCGGCCGCTTCGACCGGATCGTCCACGTCAACCCGCCCGACCGCGGCGGGCGCGAGGCCATCCTGCGCATCCACACCCGCGAGATCCCCCTCGCCGAGGACGTCGACCTCGAACACGTCGCCAAGACCACGCCCGGCATGACCGGCGCCGAACTCGCCAACCTCGCCAACGAGGCGGCCCTCCTCGCGGTGAAGCGCCGGCAGAAGGCCGTCACCCGATCGGACGTCTCCGACGCCCTGGAGAAGGTGCAGCTCGGCGCCGAACGGCCGCTGGTCATGCCGCCCGAGGAGCGGCGGCGCACCGCGTACCACGAGAGCGGCCACGCCCTGCTCGGCATGCTCCAGCCCGGCGCCGACCCCGTCCGCAAGATCACCATCGTGCCGCGCGGCCGGGCCCTCGGCGTCACGCTGTCCACCCCGGAGTCCGACAAGTACGCCTACACCGAGGACTACCTGCGCGGCCGGATCATCGGCGCGCTCGGCGGCATGGCGGCCGAACAGGTCGTCTTCGGCGTCATCACCACCGGCGCCGAGAGCGACCTGGAACAGGTCACGAAGATCGCCCGGGGCATGGCGGGCCGCTGGGGCATGAGCGAACGCGTCGGCCGGCTGACCGCGATCCCCGGCGACGCCCAGCAGGCGTACGGCCTGTCGGCTGCACCCGCCACCCTCGACGCCGTCGACGAGGAGATGCGCCGCATCGTCGACGAGTGCTACGAGAGCGCCCTGCGGCAGCTGCGCGAGCACCGCGACCGGCTCGACGCCCTCGCCGAGGCCCTCCTGGAGAACGAGACCCTGGAAGAGGACGCGGCCTACCGTGCGGCGGGCATCCCGCGCCGCACGGAGCAACCGCCCGCCGGGCCCGCGGAGGCGTGACCCGCAGGCGCGGGGTTCGGGGGTGCCGGGCCTCTACGGGGCACGGGACCTGGGGGCACGGGACCTGGGGGAGCGGGCCACGGGGAGCCGGTCCCGGGACGCCGGAACCCCACCCGGGGGCCCCGCACCGCCGGGCCCGCGGGCCGGCGGCACCCGCCCCCCCCACGGCACCCGCCCCCATGGCGCCCGCCCCCTACGGCACCCGGGCGATGACGTACCGGAAGACGTTCGGCATCCACACCGTGCCGTCGGGGCGCACGTACGGTTCGAGCGCCTCCAGGAGCTCCTTCTCCACCTGACCCGGGTCCGTCGCCCGGACGGCCGCGTCGAACTCGCCCGTGGACAGCAGCCCCCGCACCGCGCTGTCCGCATCGGCGTAGCCGAACGGGCACGCCACCCGGCCCGAGCCGTCCGGGCGCAGCCCCGCCGCCAGGACCGCCCCGTCCAGGTCCTCACGGGGCGCCGGACGCCAGCCGGTCAGACGCGCCGCGAGCCCCAGCACCGACGTCGTCGCGCACCGCTCCGGCGGCCCCCAGCCGGCCAGCACCAACGCCGCGCCCCGCTGGGCCGAACGGGTGAGGGCAGCCGGGTCCCTGCCGAGCGCGGCCGTCCCGTGGAAGGCCGTGACCACGTCGTAGGGACCGTCCTGCGGCAGGTCCGCCGTCAACGGCGTCCCCTCCGGCAGACGTTCCCTGGCCAGCGCCACGCGCGCGTGGTCCCGGTCGACGCCGGCCACCCGCGCGCCCCGGGCCGCCGCCATCAGCAGCGCGAGACCGGAGCCGCAGCCGAGGTCGAGCACCCGCGACCCGGCGCCCACGCCGAGCCGGTCGTACACCGCCTCGTAGAGCGGCACGAGCATGCGTTCCTGGATCTCGGCCCAGTCGCGCGCGGGGTGGTGCGGGACGAGCGTAGGTGTCATGGAAAGCGCCCCAATCCGTGCCTGGACGACAACCCCCCGTAACCAGGGAACTGCGCATCCGGGCGCCCGTCCAGTGCTCGCGCCGGACGACTCCGCCCCGATCCGGGCGACTTCCGCCCGGAGCCTGCCGCACTCCGGCGATATTCGGCCGAGGGGAGGGGTCGGTGCCCGAGTTCGGGCAGACACCCGGTACTGTCCGTTCCACCGTCCCCCCGGCGCGCGTGAGTCGACCGCGCGCGGGGCGTATGAGCCGCTGTGCACCAGCTCCGGTCGCATCCGTACCGACTGACGGGTACGTGCAAAATATTTGAGTTGCCCCGGAATGGAACCCGGAAGCGATCCGGCTCGTTGTACCCGACGTGAGCACGACACCACCTGTTCTCGCCGCAGAGCTGGCACAGGCGTGGGCCGACATTCAGCGGCACCACCCCGAGCTGCCGGACCTTGCCGCGCCCGAGTCCCTGATCGGAGAGTCCTCGTCCGCCTGCGGCGCCGAGCTCTCCTTCGAGCGACTGCTCCACGAGGCAGTCCACGGCATCGCCGCCGCCCGAGGAGTCCGCGACACCTCACGCGCCGGCCGCTACCACAACCGCAGATTCCTCGCGATCGCCGAGGAGCTGGGCCTGGACCATCCGGAGGAACCGCACGCCAGCAGCGGCTTCTCCCTGGTCACCCTGAACGCGGAGGCCAGGCGGCGCTACCGGCCCACCATCGAGCGGCTCCAGCGCGCCCTCAAGGCGCACACGGTCGCCACCGCCGCCGACACCAAGCGCTCCTTCCGCGGACCGGCCGCCCGGCACGGCTCCTCCGGCGGCGGCGTGCGCGTCAAGGCCGTCTGCGACTGCGGACGCAACGTGCGCGTGGTCCCCTCGGTGCTCGCCCAGGCCCCCATCGTCTGCGGCGGCTGCGGCAAACCCTTCCGCATTCCGGAGACGGTGGGCGCCGCGAGCTGACCCCTCGGCGTGTGGCACAATGGCTAGCTGTACTCGACAGTCGCACAGGACCCCTCTCTCCTCCGACTGACGCGTCCATCGGGCACCCGAGTACCGCAACCCCACGTGGCATCTCAAGTGCCCAACCACGTCAAGACCAGGAGACACCACTCCAGTGGCAGTCAAGATCAAGCTCAAGCGCCTCGGCAAGATCCGCCAGCCGCACTACCGCATCGTCGTCGCCGACTCCCGCACCCGCCGGGACGGTCGTGCGATCGAGGAGATCGGCCTCTACCACCCGACGTACAACCCGTCGAAGATCGAGGTCGACTCCGAGCGCGCGCAGTACTGGCTGTCCGTCGGCGCCCAGCCGACCGAGCCGGTTCTCGCCATCCTGAAGCTCACCGGCGACTGGCAGAAGCACAAGGGCCTCCCCGCTCCGGAGAAGCCGCTGCTCGCCCCGGCGACCAAGGAAGCCAAGCGCGCCACCTTCGACGAGTTCGCCAAGGCGCTCGAGGGTGACGACACCAAGGGTGAGGCCATCACCCCGAAGGCCAAGAAGGCCGACAAGAAGGCGGACGAGGCTGCTGAGGCCGAGTCCACCGAGTCGACCGAGGCCTGATCATGCTCGAGGAGGCTCTCGAGCACCTCGTGAAGGGCATCGTGGACAACCCCGACGACGTGCAGGTCGCCTCGCGCAACCTGCGCCGCGGTCGCGTGCTGGAGGTTCGGGTGCACCCCGACGACCTCGGCAAGGTGATCGGCCGCAACGGCCGCACCGCGCGTGCGCTGCGGACCGTCGTGGGCGCCATCGGCGGCCGTGGCATCCGGGTCGACCTCGTCGACGTGGACCAGGTCCGCTGAAGTTTGACACCGGCACGGGCCGGGGAGGGCTGACCGCCCACCCCGGCCCGTTGCCGTACGACAGGAGAGATCACCAGTGCAGTTGGTAGTCGCACGGATCGGCCGCGCCCACGGCATCAAGGGCGAGGTCACCGTCGAGGTGCGGACCGACGAGCCCGAGCTGCGGCTCGGACCCGGCGCCGTCCTGCACACCGACCCGGCCTCCGTCGGGCCGCTCACCATCGAGACCGGCCGGGTGCACAGCGGCCGGCTGCTGCTCCGCTTCGAGGGCGTGAAGGACCGCAACGCCGCCGAAGCCCTGCGCAACACCCTCCTCATCGCCGACGTCGACCCCGACGAGCTGCCCGAGGAAGAGGACGAGTACTACGACCACCAGCTCGTCGACCTCGACGTCGTCCTCGCCGACGGCACCGAGATCGGCGTGATCTCCGAGATCTCCCACCTGCCGTCGCAGGACCTCTTCATCGTGGAGCGGCCCGACGGCAGCGAGGTGATGGTCCCGTTCGTCTCGGAGATCGTCACCGAGATCGACCTGGAGAACCAGCGGGCCGTGATCGCCCCGCCGCCGGGCCTCATCGACGACAGCGAGGCCGTCGTCGCCTCCACGCGCGACGCCGGCGCCGAGGCTTCCGAGCCCGCCGCTGCCGGAAACGCCGACGGTGAGGGCCCCGACGGTGAGGGCGACGTGCAGAAGGACGCCCCCTGATGCGCCTCGACGTCGTCACGATCTTCCCCGAGTACCTGGAACCGCTGAACGTCTCCCTCGTCGGCAAGGCCCGCGCCCGCGGCCGCCTCGACGTGCACGTCCACGACCTGCGCGACTGGACCTACGACCGGCACAACACCGTCGACGACACCCCGTACGGCGGCGGCCCCGGCATGGTCATGAAGACCGAACCCTGGGGCGACGCCCTCGACCAGGTCCTCTCCGACGGCTACGAGGCCGGCGCCCACGGCCCGGTCCTCGTCGTCCCCACCCCCAGCGGCCGCCCCTTCACCCAGGAGCTCGCCGTCGAACTCTCCGAGCGGCCCTGGCTGATCTTCACGCCCGCCCGCTACGAGGGCATCGACCGCCGCGTCATGGACGAGTACGCCACCCGGATGCCCGTCTACGAGGTGTCCATCGGCGACTACGTCCTGGCCGGCGGAGAGGCCGCCGTCCTGGTCGTCACCGAAGCCGTCGCCCGGCTCCTGCCCGGCGTCCTCGGCAACGCCGAGTCGCACCGGGACGACTCCTTCGCCCCGGGCGCCATGGCCAACCTCCTGGAGGGGCCCGTCTACACCAAGCCCCCCGAGTGGCGCGGCCGCACCATCCCCGACGTGCTCCTCAGCGGACACCACGGCAAGATCGCACGCTGGCGACGGGACGAGGCGTTCCGCCGCACCGCCGCCAACCGGCCCGACCTCATCGAGCGCTGCGACCCCGCCGCCTTCGACAAGAAGGACCGCGAGATCCTCTCCATGCTGGGCTGGGCCCCCGAGCCCGGTGGCCGATTTTGGCGCAGGCCGCAGAGCGTGGAAGAATAGGCCGCTGTCGTACGTCCGGCGCGCGCCCCTGCCACAGGGGGGACGACGCCCGCCACAGACGGACGACGCCCATTCACCATTCGTACGTACCGCTGATGACCTGTGGCATCAGCGAGGAAAGAGACCTCCATGGCCTCCCTGCTCGACCAGGTCAACTCCGCTTCGCTGCGGTCCGACGTCCCGGCCTTCCGCCCCGGCGACACCGTGAACGTCCACGTTCGCGTCATCGAGGGCAACCGCTCCCGTATCCAGCAGTTCAAGGGCGTCGTCATCCGCCGTCAGGGCTCGGGCGTCTCTGAGACCTTCACGGTCCGCAAGGTCTCCTTCTCCGTGGGCGTCGAGCGCACCTTCCCGGTGAACAGCCCGATCTTCGAGAAGATCGAGCTCGTCTCCCGCGGTGACGTCCGTCGCGCCAAGCTCTACTACCTGCGTGAGCTGCGCGGCAAGGCCGCCAAGATCAAGGAGAAGCGCGACAACTGAGCTCCGGCCCACAGGGGTGCGGGATAGGCTCTGCCCCCGATGGACACCGAAGCACAGCACACGGAGCGCGACCGCTCCTCCGGCGAGGAGGAGCGGTCGCGCTCCGCGCGCGTTTCCGGGACGGGCACGGACGGTGACGCGGTACGGGGCGGTGACCGGGCCGTACGAGGTGACGGTGACGCGGTACGGGGCGGTGACCGGGCCGTACGAGGTGACGGCGAGGTCGCGGGAGACGGTGACGGAGGCGCACGGGACGACGATGCGGGGGGCACGCCCTCCGGGCTCCTGACCTGGCGCCGCACGGGACTCATCGGCGGCGCCTGCATGGTGTTCCTGCTGCTGTTCAGCCACTTCGTGCTGCAGCCCTTCCTCATCCCCAGCGGCTCCATGGAGCCCACCCTCCGGGTCGGCGACCGGATCCTGGTCAACAAGCTGGCGTACCGTTTCGGCGGCGAGCCGAGCCGCGGTGACGTCGTCGTCTTCGACGGCACCGGGTCCTTCGTCCAGGGACAGCCCGAGGGGAACCCGGTCAGCGGCCTGCTGCGGGACGCCGCGGCCGCCCTCGGCCTCGCCGAACCCGCCGAGACCGACTTCGTCAAGCGGGTCGTCGGCACCGGCGGCGACCGGGTGATCTGCTGCGACAAGGACGGCCGCCTCACCGTCAACGGCGTGCCCGTACCCGAGACGTACGTGATGCTGGGCGACCGTCCCTCCGACGTGCCCTTCGACATCGTGGTGCCGGACGGCACCCTCTGGGTGATGGGCGACCACCGCAGCCAGTCCAGCGACTCCCGCGACCACCTCGGCCGGCCCGGCGGAGGCATGGTGCCGGTCGACAAGGTCGTCGGGCGCGCCGACTGGATCGGCTGGCCGGTCGGCCGCTGGTCCACCGTGCCCGGCACCGACGCCTTCGACGCCGTACCGGAACGGACCGCCGGCGGCCATGGGTAGACGGGGCAAGACCCCCGCCGGCCGCCGGGCCGCCGGACCCGGGCCGCGCGGCGGCGACGGCGCCGGCGGCGAGGGCCGACGGGGCGGCGAGACCGGGACCCGCGGCGGGGGTCGGCGGCCCCGCGAGGGGCGACACAGCGGCGGCGAGGGCCGTGCGCCGCACGGGCGGGCCGAGCGGCGCAGACTCGCCCGCAAGGTCAAGCGGCGCCGGCGGCGCTCCGCCGTCACGGAGATCCCGCTCCTCCTCACCGTCGCCGTCCTCATCGCCCTGGCCCTGAAGACCTTCCTGGTGCAGGCCTTCGTCATCCCCTCCGGGTCGATGGAGCAGACCATCCGGATCGACGACCGGGTGCTCGTCGACAAACTGACACCCTGGTTCGGGGCCACCCCGCAGCGCGGCGACGTCGTCGTCTTCAGGGACCCCGGCAACTGGCTCCAGCAGGACCCCGCGCCGCCGGCCGACGACCCCGTCGGCGTCAAGCAGCTCAAACAGGCCCTGACCTTCATCGGACTGCTGCCCTCGGCCGACGAGCAGGACCTGATCAAGCGGGTGGTCGCGGTCGGCGGGGACACCGTGAAGTGCTGCGGCGAGGACGGCAGGCTCACGGTCAACGGCGTACCGGTGGAGGAACCGTATCTGCACCCCGGGAACGCGCCGTCGACGATCCCCTTCGAGGTGAAGGTCCCGCCGGGCCGGATCTTCGTGCTCGGCGACCACCGGTCCGACTCGGCCGACTCGCGCTTCCACCTCGACGAGAAGGACCACGGCACCGTCTCCGAGGACCAGGTGGTGGGCCGCGCCGTCGTCATCGCCTGGCCCGTGGGCCACTGGCGGCGCCTGGAGGAGCGGTCCGCGTTCGCGTCCGTCCCGGACGGCGGCGCGGTGCGCGCGGCCGAGGCGGGGGGCCCGTCGCATAGTGTGTCCCAGCGGAACACGAACGGATTGCCCTGGCTCCCGACCCCTGCGGAACTTCTGCTCGTTATGGGAGTGGTGGGCCTGTCCCTGTCCTGGGACGGGCGATTGCACGGAGTGAGGAGTGGATGTGGGGGATTTGGCCGTCGGCGCACGGTCCGGACACGGCGAGCCCGAGAAGAGGCCCGAGCGGCCCGCACCGGCGGCGGCCATGACGGATGACTCCACGGGCCGCCAGGACCCCGATCCGCGAACCGAACCGCCAGCCGATCCTCCAAGCGGTCCGCGCTCCGACCAGCGGCCTGACCTGGGCCACCAGGCGCCTTCCGGCGGGCCGGGCGGCACAGCGTCCGACGGCGGCGACGGACCCGGGCGCGGCGACGGATCCGGGCGCGGTGACGGCTTCCGGCCCGGCGGTATCCCCGGCGCCGTCCCCGGAGACGGTGACGGACACCGCGACGGACACGGTGACGGGCAGGGTGACGGTCAGGGCGAGGGCCAGGACGCGGGGCACGGCGACGGTGGCGACGAGACCACCGGCCGAGAAGGACACGACGGCCGCGACCCCAGAAGGCCGCGCTCCTTCTGGAAGGAACTGCCCCTCCTCATCGGCATCGCGCTCGTCCTGGCGCTGCTGATCAAGACCTTCCTCGTGCAGGCGTTCTCGATCCCCTCGGACTCGATGATGAACACGCTGCAGCGCGGCGACCGGGTCCTCGTCGACAAGCTCACCCCGTGGTTCGGCGCCGAGCCCGACCGCGGCGAGGTCGTCGTCTTCCACGACCCGGGCGGCTGGCTCGAGGAGAGCAAGGCCCCCGAGCCGAACGCCCTGCAGAAGGTCCTCAGCTTCATCGGCCTCATGCCGTCCGCCGAGGAGAAGGACCTGATCAAGCGGGTCATCGCGGTCGGCGGCGACACCGTCTCCTGCAAGGAGGGCGGCAAGGTCGTCGTCAACGGCAAGGAGCTGGACGAGAGCGCCTACCTCCACCCCGGCTCGGTGCCCTGCGACCCCGCCTTCGGGCCGGTCAAGGTCCCCGACGGCCGCATCTGGGTCATGGGCGACAACCGCCAGAACTCGCTCGACTCCCGCTTCCACATGGAGCTCCCCGGCGGCGGCACCGTCTCCAACGACGAGGTCGTCGGCCGCGCGGTCGTCATCGCCTGGCCGGTGACCCGCTGGGCCACCCTTCCGGTCCCCGACACCTTCGACCAGCCGGGCCTCGGCCAGGCCCTCGCCGTCGCCCCCGGCGCGGCCGGACTCGCCGGCGCGCTCCCGCTGGTGCTGTGGCGGCGCAAGCGGCGCACCCTGCGCGAGACGGCGGGCTCCGCCCGTACCGCCGGGTAGCGACCCGCGGGTAGGGTGCGGTCCCTGGCCGTCGCACGGACGGCCCGCGGATCCTCCGAGGTGCCCATGAGCGTCGACACCAACGACGACACGAGTGACGTGAGCGGCGGGCGCGTCCCGCCGCTCCCGCCGCTCCCACCGCGTACGAAGGCCGGCCGCGGCCGCCTCGGCAGTGTCCTGTCGGGGCTGGCCGTGGCCGTCGGCTGTGTCCTCTTCCTCGGCGGATTCGTCGTCGCGGCCGTGCTCTACCAGCCGTTCTCCGTGCCCAGCGACTCCATGACACCGACCCTCGACGTCGGCTCCAAGGTGCTCGCCCAGCGCGTCGACGGTGCCGACGTGAAGCGCGGCGACATCGTCGTCTTCCAGGACCCGCTGTGGGGCGACGTCACCATGGTCAAGCGGGTCGTCGCCGTCGGCGGCGACACCGTCGCCTGCTGCGGCGCCGACGGCCGCCTCACCCTCAACGGCACCCCCGTCGACGAACCGTATCTGCCGGCCGGAAAGCCCGCCTCCGGGCAGAAGTTCTCGGTCACCGTGCCGGCCGGGAACCTCTTCCTGCTCGGCGACGAGCGGCACACCTCGATGGACTCCCGCGCCCACCTCCAGGAGGCCGGGCGGGGCTCCGTACCGCGCTCGGCCGTCGTCGCCCGCGTCGACGCCGTCGCCTGGCCCGCCAAGGGCGTCGTGGAGCGGCCCGCGCCGTTCGCCGCCCTCCCCGGAGGCATCTCACGGCCCGGCCCCATCGCCCTCCTCTTCTTCGCGATCGTCGCCGGGTGTGTACTGATCCTGGGCGGAGCGGCGTACGGGCCGGTGGCCCGTGCGCTCGGACGGAAGGCGAGCGCCGGGCAGCAGGTCAGCGCCGGACAGCAGGCGCGCCCCGGGCAGAAGGCGAGCTGAGCGCATGAGCGAAACGGAACAGGAGCGAGCCGAGCAGACGGCCGGGGAGGCCGAGGGCGCCGGGGGTGCCGGGGGTGGTGCGGAGGCCGCCGGGTACGCGGACGGTGGTGCGGACGCCCCGGCGGTGGAGCCGCGCCGCGTGGCACGCGTCGTGCTGCTCGACCCCGACGACCGCATCCTGCTCCTCCACGGCTACGAGCCCGACGACCCCGCCCAGACCTGGTGGTTCACACCCGGCGGCGGCCTGGAGGGCGAGGAGACCCGCGAACAGGCCGCCCTGCGCGAACTCACCGAGGAGACCGGCATCACCGACGTCCGGCTCGGACCGGTGCTGTGGCGGCGCTTCTGCTCCTTCCCCTTCGCCGGGCGCCGCTGGAACCAGGACGAGTGGTACTACCTCGCCCGCACCACCCAGACCGCCACCGCTCCCACCGCCCTCACCGAGCTGGAGGCCCGCAGCGTCGCGGGGCTGAGGTGGTGGACCTCCGCCGAACTGTCGGCGGCCCGTGAGACGGTGTACCCCAACAGACTGGCCGAGCTGCTCCAGACGCTGCTCGACGAAGGACCTCCGAGCGCGCCGCTCGTTCTCGCCCCCGAAATCGTTTAGGGGCCCGGACGACTGGCGCACAATAGGGGGACGCACGGCTGAAGGGGAACATGCCATGAGCGCCGAGGACCTCGAGAAGTACGAGACCGAGATGGAGCTGAAGCTCTACCGGGAGTACCGCGATGTCGTCGGGCTGTTCAAATACGTGATCGAGACCGAGCGGCGCTTCTACCTCACCAACGACTACGAGATGCAGGTCCACTCGGTCCAGGGCGAGGTCTTCTTCGAGGTCTCCATGGCCGACGCCTGGGTCTGGGACATGTACCGGCCCGCCCGCTTCGTCAAGCAGGTCCGCGTCCTGACCTTCAAGGACGTGAACATCGAGGAGCTCAACAAGAGCGACCTCGAACTCCCCGGCAGCTGACGCCCCGGCCGCGGCCGGCACGGAAACCGAAGCCGGAACCACCCGCGAGGGTGGCCCGGTTATCCACAGCGGGCCGCCTGTCCACAGGCTCGCACACGCTCCGTCACCGTGCGTCACAGTCGGTGCCGGAGGTGGTACCGAATGAACGCCACGACAACCGCCCGCGAAGCCCTCGGACGGTACGGAGAAGAACTCGCCGCCCGCCGGCTCACCGCCACCGGACTGCACGTCATCGCCAGGAACTGGCGATGCGGCCGCACCGGAGAGATCGACATCGTCGCCCGCGACGGCGACACCCTCGTCGTCTGCGAGGTCAAGACCCGCCGCGGCGGAGCCTACGAACACCCCATGGCCGCCGTCACCCCCCGCAAGGCCGAACGGCTGCGCCGCCTCGCCGCCTGCTGGCTCCACCGCCACGGCGGCCCACCCCCCGGCGGAAACGTCCGCATCGACCTCATCGGCGTCGTCCTGCCCCACCGCGGCGCACCCGTCGTCACCCACGCCCGAGGGGTGGCCTGATGGGATTCGCCCGCACCTGCTCCGTCGCCCTCGTCGGCGTCGAAGGCGTCGTCGTCGAGGTCCAGGCAGACCTGGAAGCCGGAGTCGCCGCCTTCACCCTCGTCGGCCTCCCCGACAAGAGCCTCACCGAAAGCCGCGACCGCGTCCGCGCCGCCATCGTCAACTCCGACGCCGAATGGCCCCAGAAGAAACTCACCGTCGGCCTCAGCCCCGCCTCCGTCCCCAAAGGAGGCAGCGGTTTCGACCTGGCCGTCGCCGCAGCCGTCCTCGGCGCCGCCGAACGCATCGACCCCCGCACCATCGCCGACCTCGTCCTCATCGGCGAACTCGGCCTCGACGGCCGCGTCCGCCCCGTCCGCGGCGTCCTGCCCGCCGTCCTCGCCGCCGCCGACGCCGGCTACCGGCAGGTCGTCGTCCCCGAACAGACCGCCGGCGAAGCCGCCCTCGTCCCCGGCATCTCCGTCCTCGGCATCCGCAGCCTGCGCCAGCTCATCGCCGTCCTCACCGACGAACCCGTCCCCGAAGAAGAACCCCACGAAGAAGGCCGCCCCGACCCCATGCTCGCCGGACTCCTCGTCCCCGGAGCGGGCATCGGCACCGGACTCGCCGCCGACCCCACCGACGGACCCGACCTCGCCGACGTCGCCGGACAGCACACCGCCCGCCGCGCCCTCGAGATCGCCGCCGCCGGCAGCCACCACCTCCTGCTGACCGGCCCACCCGGAGCAGGCAAGACCATGCTCGCCGAACGCCTCCCCGGCATCCTGCCGCCCCTCACCCGCCAGGAATCCCTCGAAGTCACCGCCGTCCACTCGGTCGCCGGCATCCTCCCGCCCGGCGAACCCCTCGTCCACCGCCCGCCCTACTGCGCACCCCACCACTCCGCGACCATGCAGTCCCTCGTCGGCGGCGGCAACGGACTGCCCCGCCCCGGCGCCGTCTCCCTCGCCCACCGCGGCGTGCTCTTCCTCGACGAAGCCCCCGAGTTCTCCTCCAAAGCCCTCGACGCCCTCCGACAACCCCTCGAATCCGGCCACGTCGTCGTCGCCCGCGCCGCCGGCGTCGTCCGCCTCCCCGCCCGCTTCCTGCTCGCCCTCGCCGCCAACCCCTGCCCCTGCGGCCGGCACACCCTCCACGGCGCCGGCTGCGAATGCCCCGCCTCCCTCATCCGCCGCTACCAGGCCCGCCTCTCCGGCCCCCTCCTCGACCGCGTCGACCTCCGCGTCCAGGTCGAACCCGTCCACCGCTCCGACCTCCTCGGCCACGGCGGACGCGGCGAACCCAGCACCACCGTCGCCGCCCGCGTCCACGAAGCCAGGGCCCGCGCGGCCGCCCGCCTCGACGGCACCCCCTGGACCGTCAACAGCGAAATCCCCGGACACGAACTCCGCACCCGATTCCTCGCCCGCCCCGGCGCCCTCGCCGCCGCCGAACGCGACATCGAACGCGGCCTGCTCACCGCCCGGGGCCTCGACCGAGTCCTCCGCGTCGCCTGGACCGTCGCCGACCTCGCCGGACACGACCGCCCCGAAGCCGACGACATCGCCCTCGCCCTCGAACTGCGCACCGGCATCACCCGAGGCGTCCCCGTCGCGGCGGGGGAGTGGCGATGACCACCACACCCCACCACCACGAAGCCGAACGCCTCGCCCGCGCCGCCCTCACCCACATCATCGAACCCGGCGACGAACACGCCGGCCGCGCCCTCCGCCGCCACGGAGCAGTCCACCTCCTCCGCCTCCTCCACCAGAACGACACCCCACGCCACCCCACCCCCTGGGACCCCGCCGAACCGGACACCCCGCCCCGCACACCCCCCGCAGCACCCGACCCCCGCCCCCGGCCCGCCCACACCCACCCCGCACCACCCGACCCCGGCCCCGGACGACCCGCGAAGCCCCCGCACCCCACCCGTACCGACCCCAGCCCCCACGCCGACGACTTCCCCGGCACCGGAGAAGCCCGCATCGCCACCTGGCGACGCCGCGCCCGCACCGCCACACCCGAACACGACCTCGACCTCATCACCCGCCTCGGCGGACACTTCCTCATCCCCGGCGACACCGACTGGCCCACCCAACTCGACGACCTCGGCGACGCCCGCCCCATCGGCCTGTGGACCCGAGGCCCCGCCCCCCTCCGCACCTGGGCCCTCCGCTCCGTCGCCCTCGTCGGCGCCCGCACCTGCACCCCCTACGGCGCCCACACCGCCACCACCCTCGCCGCCGGACTCGCCGAACGCGGCTGGGTCGTCGTCTCCGGCGCCGCCTTCGGCATCGACGGCGCCGCCCACCGCGGCGCCCTCGCCGGCGGCGGCGCCACCATCGCCGTCCTCGCCTGCGGAGTCGACACCCCCTACCCCCGCGGCCACGCCGGCCTCCTCGGCCGCATCGCCGAACAGGGCCTGATCATCGGCGAACTCCCACCCGGCGCCCACCCCACCCGCAGCCGCTTCGTCCTCCGCAACCGCGTCATCGCCGCCCTCACCCGCGGCACCGTCGTCGTCGAAGCCGAATACCGCAGCGGCTCCCTCGTCACCGCCCGCGCCGCCACCCGCCTCGGCCGCCACACCATGGGCGTCCCCGGCCCCGTCACCAGCGGCCTGTCCGCCGGAGTCCACGAACTCCTCCGCGGCGAAGCCACCCTCGTCACCGACGCCGCCGAGATCATCGAACTCGTCGGATCCGTCGGCGACCTCGCCCCACCCCGCCGCGGCCCCGTCCTGCCCCGCGACCTCCTCGCCCCCGACACCGCCCGCGTCCTCGAAGCCCTCCCCGCCCGCGAGCCCGCCTCCCTCACCACCATCGCCGCCCGCGCCGGCACCCACCCCGACCACACCCTCGCCAAGCTCTACGAACTCCACTCCCTCGGGTTCGTCGAACGACGACAGGACCACTGGCGGTTGACGAACACCCGCACAGAACGCTCGAACACCCGGCATGGCGCCTGTCGACCCGACGCAATCGGGTGAAAAGGTGAGGCCGATGAGCAATCGAGTTCTCTCGGCCGCACCCGAGGGGCCGACCCGCGCCACGGCCCCCGTTCGAAGACCTGGACGACGCCGGCCACCCGGACCGGCGGCAACCCCCGATGTTCGCGCACCGCGATCGTCCACTCACGCTACGCTCACGAGGATCCCCCGCCCCGCGACCGGACCGACTCCTCCGCACCCGACAGCAGAACGGCTCAAGGCAACGCATGCCCCAGCACACCTCCGGGTCTGACCGCGCTGCGGTGCCCCCAGCAGCCCGGGGCACCGTGCGACCACCCGCACCGACCTCGCTCGACGAGCTGTGGCGCTCGTACAAGGAAACCGGCGACGAACGGCTGCGGGAACAGCTGATCCTGCACTACTCGCCCCTCGTCAAATACGTCGCCGGACGCGTCAGCGTCGGACTGCCCTCCAACGTCGAACAAGCCGACTTCGTCTCCTCCGGAGTCTTCGGGCTCATCGACGCCATCGAGAAATTCGACGTCGAACGCGCCATCAAATTCGAGACCTACGCGATCACCCGCATCCGCGGCGCCATGATCGACGAACTCCGCGCCCTCGACTGGATCCCGCGCTCCGTACGCCAGAAGGCCCGCAACGTCGAACGCGCCTACGCCACCCTCGAAGCACAGCTGCGCCGCACCCCCTCCGAGGCAGAGGTCGCCGACGAGATGGGCATCACCCTCGACGAACTCCACGCCGTCTTCAGCCAGTTGTCCCTGGCCAACGTCGTCGCCCTCGAAGAACTCCTGCACGTCGGCGGAGAAGGCGGCGACCGGCTCTCCCTCATGGACACCCTGGAGGACACCGCCGCCGACAACCCGGTGGAGGTCGCCGAGGACCGCGAACTGCGCCGGCTCCTCGCCCGGGCCATCAACACGCTCCCCGAGCGCGAGAAGACCGTCGTCACGCTCTACTACTACGAGGGCCTCACCCTCGCCGAGATCGGCCACGTCCTCGGCGTCACCGAGAGCCGCGTCAGCCAGATCCACACCAAGTCCGTCCTCCAGCTTCGAGCCAAACTGGCCGACGTGGGCCGCTGACCCACCCCGGTCCACCGGTCGTACAGTGGAGCCGTGCCAAGGATTCGAGCGGCCTCCGTGGCCGAGCACCGGACGATGCAGCGCGGCGCCCTGCTGGACGCCGCGCGAAGCCTGCTGTCCGAAGGCGGTACGGAGGCGCTGACCTTCCCCGCCCTCGCCGAGCGCACGGGCCTGGCCCGGTCCTCGGTCTACGAGTACTTCCGCTCCCGCGCGGCCGTGGTCGAGGAACTCTGCGCCGTCGACTTCCCCGTCTGGGCCGCCGAGGTCGAGGCCGCCATGGCCGCCGCCGACACCGCCGAGGGCAAGATCGAGGCGTACGTCCGCAGCCAGCTCCAGCTGGTCGGCGACCGGCGGCACCGCGCGGTCGTCGCGATCTCCGCCGGCGAGCTCGACGACGGCGCCCGCGAGAAGATCCGCGCCGCCCACGGGGGCCTCGTCACCATGATCGTCGACGCCCTCACCGCCCTCGGCCGCCCCCAGCCCCGCCTGGAGGCCATGCTCCTCCAGGGCGTCGTCGACGCGGCCGTCCGCCGCATCGAACTCGGCGCCGCCGAGGACCCGGCGACCATCGCCGACGCGGCCGTCTCGATGGCCCTCGGCGGCATCCGCGGCACCTGAGGCACCTGTCCCCTTCCCTTCACCTCCGGGGCCCCCTCCCCCCCTCCCCCCCACCCCGCCCCGCCCCCCGTCCCCCCTGTCGTGTCAGTCCGGTGCGCCGTGCAGCGGCAGCAGGCGGGACGGGCCCGTGCCGAGCAGGCGGAGCGGGTTCAGGTAGGTGTCGCCGCGCAGCAGGCCCCAGTGGAGGCAGGGGCGTGTGCAGTGGCCGCCGGGGCTGACGCGGGCGAGGAGGTCGCCGGGGCGGACGGTGGTGCCGGGGCGCAGGAGGGGGTCGACCGGGACGTAGGTGGTCCGCAGGGGTGGTGCGCCGCCACCCGTAAGGGTGAGGACGAGGACGCCCTGGCCGCCGACCGGGCCGGCGAAGGTGACGGTGCCGGCGGCGGGGGCGTGGACCGGGGTGCCCGGTGGGGCGGCGAGGTCGATGCCGCGGTGGCCGGCGGCGTAGGGGCCCGGTGGTGGTTCCCAGCCGCGCAGGACGTCGGGCCGGGGCGGGCCGACGGGCCAGACGGCGGTGGCCAGGGCGAGGGGGAGGGCGAGCAGGAGTGTCGTCGTGGAGTGCATGACGGCAGGTTGCCCGGCGGGCGGGGTCCGCGACGGGCGCGGGGCGGATCTGTGGACAACTCCCGGGTTGTGGACAGCGCCGTCACCCGGTGCCCCCGGGGTCCCGTACACTTTCCATGGCGACCCGGGTCACCGGGTCGACTTCGCACGCCCCGCCACCGGTCTCTGGCGGGTGGCAGCGCCTTTCGGTCCTTCGTGGCACGGCGCGCCGGGGCGTCAGGAAAACAACCGAGAAACCCAAGGAGATACGGCCATGGCCGTCGTCACGATGCGGGAGCTGCTGGAGAGCGGCGTCCACTTCGGTCACCAGACCCGTCGCTGGAACCCGAAGATGAAGCGCTTCATCTTCACCGAGCGCAACGGCATCTACATCATCGACCTGCTCCAGTCGCTGTCGTACATCGACCGCGCCTACGAGTTCGTCAAGGAGACCGTCGCGCACGGCGGCTCCATCATGTTCGTCGGTACGAAGAAGCAGGCCCAGGAGGCCATCGCCGAGCAGGCGACGCGTGTCGGCATGCCGTACGTGAACCAGCGCTGGCTGGGTGGCATGCTCACCAACTTCTCGACCGTCTACAAGCGTCTGCAGCGCCTCAAGGAGCTCGAGCAGATCGACTTCGAGGACGTGGCCGCCTCCGGCCTCACCAAGAAGGAGCTCCTGGTCCTCTCCCGCGAGAAGGCCAAGCTGGAGAAGACCCTCGGTGGTATCCGCGAGATGCAGAAGGTGCCGAGCGCCGTCTGGATCGTCGACACCAAGAAGGAGCACATCGCCGTCGGTGAGGCGCGCAAGCTCCACATCCCGGTCGTCGCGATCCTCGACACCAACTGCGACCCCGACGAGGTCGACTACAAGATCCCGGGCAACGACGACGCGATCCGCTCCGTCACCCTGCTCACCCGCGTGATCGCCGACGCCGTCGCCGAGGGCCTCATCGCCCGTTCCGGCGCCGCGACCGGTGACTCGAAGCCGGGCGAGAAGGCCGCCGGCGAGCCGCTCGCCGAGTGGGAGCGCGACCTGCTCGAGGGCGACAAGAAGGCTGACGAGGCCCCGGCCGCCGAGGCCGCTGCCGAGGCTCCGGCCGCCGAGGCCGAGGTTGCCGCCGAGGCTCCGGCCGCCGACGCCGAGCAGGCCTGACCCTTCCGGTCCCTGAGGACCTTCGGGTGATGACGGCGGGGGCACGTGCTGCTCCCGCCGTCCACCCGTGGACCCGCCCGATCTTTCAGACTTCGAGAGAGAAAAAGACTCATGGCGAACTACACCGCCGCTGACGTCAAGAAGCTCCGCGAGCTCACCGGCGCCGGCATGATGGACTGCAAGAAGGCCCTGGACGAGGCCGACGGCGACGTCGACAAGGCCGTCGAGGCCCTGCGCATCAAGGGCCAGAAGGGTGTCGCCAAGCGCGAGGGCCGCTCCGCCGAGAACGGCGCCGTGGTCTCCCTCATCGCCGACGACAACACCTCCGGCGTCCTGGTCGAGCTGAAGTGCGAGACGGACTTCGTCGCCAAGGGTGAGAAGTTCCTGGCCGTCGCCAACGCGCTCGCCGCGCACGTCGCCAAGACCTCCCCGGCCGACATCGAGGCGCTGCTCGCCTCCGAGATCGAGCCCGGCAAGACCGTGCAGGCGTACGTCGACGAGGCCAACGCCAACCTCGGCGAGAAGATCGTCCTGGACCGCTTCGCGCAGTACGCCGACGGCTACGTCTCCGCGTACATGCACCGCACGATGCCCGACCTGCCGCCGCAGATCGGTGTCCTGGTCGAGCTCGACAAGGAGAACGCCGAGGTCGCCAAGGGTGTCGCGCAGCACATCGCCGCGTTCGCCCCGAAGTACCTCACCCGCGAGGACGTCCCGGCCGACGTCGTGGAGTCCGAGCGTCGCATCGCCGAGGAGACCACCCGCGCCGAGGGCAAGCCCGAGGCCGCGATCGCCAAGATCGTCGAGGGTCGTGTGAACGGCTTCTTCAAGGACGCCACGCTGCTCGGTCAGCCGTACGCCCTTGACAACAAGAAGTCGGTCCAGCAGATCCTGGACGAGGCCGGTGTCACCCTGAAGCGCTTCACCCGCATCAAGGTCGGCATCTGAGTCCGTACGCAACGGACACCGGACCCCGGTAGGGTCTGAGGCAGCCGCCGGCGTACGCGCCGGACGGCCGCAGATCTGACGAGGAGGCCATTGCCGTACGGGAAACCGCAAGGACCCCAGGGCAATGGCCTTCTTCGTATGTGCACGAGGAGATCTCCAATGAATCAGGGCGCCGCACAGGGCGACGACAACAACGGCAAAATGGCCGGCCGCTTCATGCTGAAGCTGTCCGGTGAGGCTTTCTCCGGGGGCACCGGCCTCGGGGTCGATCCGGATGTCGTACACGCCATCGCGCGCGAGATCGCCGCTGTCGTCCGCGACGGCGCCCAGATCGCGATCGTGATCGGCGGAGGCAACTTCTTCCGTGGCGCCGAGCTCCAGCAGCGCGGCATGGACCGGGCCCGCTCCGACTACATGGGCATGCTCGGTACCGTGATGAACTGCCTCGCCCTCCAGGACTTCCTGGAGAAGGAGGGCATCGACTCCCGCGTCCAGACCGCCATCACCATGGGGCAGGTCGCCGAGCCGTACATTCCGCTGCGTGCCGTGCGCCACCTGGAGAAGGGCCGTGTGGTCATCTTCGGTGCCGGTATGGGCATGCCGTACTTCTCCACCGACACGACCGCCGCGCAGCGCGCGCTGGAGATCGACGCCGAGGCCCTGCTCATGGGCAAGAACGGCGTCGACGGGGTCTACGACTCCGATCCGAAGACCAACCCGGACGCGGTCAAGTTCGACGCGCTGGAGTACGGCGAGGTGCTCTCGCGCGACCTGAAGGTCGCCGACGCCACCGCGATCACCCTGTGCCGTGACAACAACCTTCCGATCCTCGTCTTCGAACTGCTCGCCGAGGGCAATATCGCGCGCGCGGTGAAGGGTGAGAAGATCGGCACGCTCGTGAGCGACCAGGGCACCCGGGCCTGACCCGAACCGGGAACCGCCCCGCGAGGGGGGATGGACAGAGCCCTGCCGGTCGTACACCGTGCAGGACACAACGCGACGACACGCAGGAGCAAGTGGTGATCGAAGAGACCCTCCTCGAGGCCGAGGAGAAGATGGAGAAGGCCGTCGTGGTCGCCAAGGAGGACTTCGCCGCGATCCGCACCGGCCGTGCGCACCCGGCGATGTTCAACAAGATCGTGGCCGACTACTACGGTGCGATCACGCCCATCAACCAGCTGGCGTCGTTCTCGGTGCCGGAGCCGCGCATGGCCGTGGTGACCCCGTTCGACAAGAGCGCGCTGCGCAACATCGAGCAGGCCATCCGCGACTCGGACCTCGGCGTCAACCCGAGCAACGACGGCAACATCATCCGGGTGGTGTTCCCCGAGCTGACCCAGGACCGCCGCAAGGAGTACATCAAGGTCGCCAAGACCAAGGCCGAGGACTCCAAGATCTCGATCCGCTCCGTGCGCCGCAAGGCCAAGGAGACCATCGACAAGCTCGTCAAGGACGGCGAGGTCGGCGAGGACGAGGGCCGCCGCGCGGAGAAGGAGCTCGACGACACCACCGCGAAGTACGTCGCGCAGGTGGACGAGCTGCTCAAGCACAAGGAAGCCGAGCTGCTCGAGGTCTGATGAACGACTCTTCCTGGAGGGCCCCGGCCGGTTCCGGCTTCGGGGGGCCCGACCAGGGGCCTGCCCCGGCGGGTCCCGCCTACGAAGGGCGGCGGGCGGCGCAGACTCGGCCCATGCCCATCGTGTCCGATCCCGCCGGCGACAACCAGGACGATCACGACCGGGGGGCCGCTCAGCCGGGCGGTCCCCTGTTCCGTGACGAGACGCCGCACGAGCATCCGCAGGAGCCCATGTCCAGCCCGTCCCAGCCCGCGCCTGCGCCTTCGCCCCGGCAGAAGCCGCGGCAGAAGAAGAGTGCGGGCCGTGACCTGGGTGCGGCCATAGGAGTCGGTCTCGGTCTCGGCGCCGTCATCATCGCGTCGCTGTTCATCTGGAAGCCGGCGTTCGTCGGTGTGATAGCGGTCGCCGTCGTGGTCGGCCTGTGGGAGCTGACCTCCCGCCTCCAGGAGCGCAAGGGCATCAAGGCTCCGCTGGTCCCGCTCGCGCTCGGCGGTGCGGCGATGGTCGTCGCCGGGTACGTGCGGGGGCCGGAGGGCGCGTGGGTGGCGATGGCGCTCACGGCTCTCGCGGTGCTCGTGTGGCGGATGACGGAGCCGCCCGAGGGCTATCTGAAGGACGTCACGGCGGGGGTCTTCGCGGCCTTCTACGTGCCGTTCCTGGCGACGTTCGTGGCCCTGATGCTGACGGCCGACGACGGCCCGTGGCGGGTGCTGACCTTCCTGGTCCTCACCGTGGTCAGCGACACCGGCGCGTACGCGGTGGGCTGGCGTTTCGGCCGGCACAAGCTGGCCCCGCGCATCAGCCCCGGCAAGACCCGCGAGGGTCTGCTCGGCGCGGTCGCGTTCGCCATGGCGGCGGGCGCGCTGTGCATGGAGTTCCTGATCGACGGCGGCCTGTGGTGGCAGGGGCTCCTGCTCGGCCTCGCGGTGGCGGCGAGCGCGACGCTGGGCGACCTGGGCGAGTCGATGATCAAGCGTGACCTCGGCATCAAGGACATGGGCACGCTGCTGCCGGGCCACGGCGGGATCATGGACCGGCTGGACTCGTTGCTGCCGACGGCGCCGGTGGTGTGGCTGCTGCTGGTGCTGTTCGTCGGAAGCGGTTGACGGACAGCAGGTACTCTGGAAGGGCTCGCGGCCTGGTGTCGCGGGCCCTTCGCAGTCCCCGCCACCGCGGGGACGGTCCAGTGAGGTCTCCTGGCTTCGGCACCGTGTTGCCGTGCTTCCCGCCGCCGCGGGGATGTCGGACCTCGTCGTACTGAGGAGACACCCGCCGTGGCCCGCCCGCTTCCCGGAGAACTCACTTTCGTCGCCCCGCGCGGAGCCAAGCAGCCCCCGCGGCACCTGGCCGACCTCACGCCCGCCGAGCGGAAGGAGGCGGTCGCCGCGATCGGCGAGAAGCCGTTCCGCGCCAAGCAGCTGTCCACGCACTATTTCGCCCGGTACGCGCACGACCCGGCGCAGTGGACCGACATCCCCGCCGCCTCGCGCGAGAAGCTGGCCGCTGAGCTGCTGCCCGATCTGATGTCGGTCGTGCGGCACGTCTCGTGCGACGACGACACCACCCGCAAGACGCTGTGGCGGCTGCACGACGGGACGCTCGTGGAGTCGGTGCTCATGCGCTACCCGGACCGGGTGACCATGTGCATCTCCTCGCAGGCCGGCTGCGGCATGAACTGCCCGTTCTGTGCCACCGGCCAGGCCGGTCTGGACCGGAACCTGTCGACGGCGGAGATCGTGCACCAGATCGTCGACGGTATGCGCGCGCTGCGGGACGGCGAGGTGCCGGGCGGCCCGGCGCGGCTGTCGAACATCGTCTTCATGGGGATGGGCGAGCCGCTGGCCAACTACAAGCGGGTCGTCGGCGCGATCCGCCGGCTCACGGACCCCGAGCCCGACGGCCTGGGCCTGTCGCAGCGCGGGATCACGGTGTCCACGGTCGGTCTGGTCCCGGCCATGCTGCGGTTCGCCGACGAGGGCTTCAAGTGCCGGCTGGCGGTCTCGCTGCACGCGCCCGACGACGAGCTGCGCGACACCCTGGTGCCGGTGAACACCCGCTGGAAGGTCCGCGAGGTCCTCGACGCGGCGTGGGAGTACGCGGAGAAGTCGGGGCGCCGGATCTCCATCGAGTACGCGCTGATCCGGGACATCAACGACCAGGCGTGGCGGGGTGACCTCCTCGGCCGGCTGCTGAAGGGCAAGCGGGTGCACGTCAACCTGATCCCGCTCAACCCGACGCCCGGCTCGAAGTGGACGGCGTCCCGTCCCGAGGACGAGAAGGCGTTCGTCGAGGCCATCGCCGCGCACGGCGTGCCCGTCACCGTCCGCGACACCCGCGGGCAGGAGATCGACGGTGCCTGTGGACAGCTCGCGGCCGCCGAACGCTGACCTTGTAGTCTGAGCTCGAACACATCTGCATATTCCGACAGGGGAGCGCCACAGCGCTGAGAGTGCGGCACATGCTGGGAAGTCGAGCACCGTGGCCGCAGACCCTCTGAACCTCGCCCAGGTCATTCTGGGTAGGAAGTTCGGTCGTAACTCGAGCTGTTGCGCCCTGCCCGCGTCCGGTGTCCCCGGCCGCGGGCAGGGCCGCGTCTCTTCCTGGTCAACCCCAGGAGGAATTCACGTGAACACCACGAAGGCAGCCGCCGCCGCGCTCGTCGCGGCGCTCGGCGTCACCACGCTCGCCGCCTGCGGCACCGACGACGCGCGGGACGCGGCCGGCAAGAGCGGCGGTCCCGCGCCCAAGACCGTCACCCTGGTCAGCCACGACTCCTTCAACGCCTCCAAGGAGGTCCTGGCCGAGTTCACCCGGCAGACCGGTTTCACGGTCCGGGTGCTCAAGAGCGGTGACGCCGGCGAGGCCGTCAACAAGGAGATCCTCACCAAGGGCGCCCCCCAGGGCGACGTCTTCTTCGGCGTCGACAACACCCTGCTGTCCCGCGCCCTCGACAACGGCATCTTCGTCCCGTACGAGGCGAAGGGCCTGGACCGGATCCCCGCCGCGCTCCGGCTCGACAAGGAGCAGCACCGGGTCACCCCGGTCGACTCCGGCGACATCTGCGTCAACTACGACAAGAAGTACTTCGCCGACAAGAAGCTCGCTCCGCCGCAGACCTTCGACGACCTGGCCAAGCCCGCGTACAAGGACCTCCTCGTCGTCGAGAACCCCGAGCGCTCCTCCCCGGGCCTCGGCTTCCTGCTCGGCACCGCCGCGAAGTACGGCGATGGGGGCACCTCCCAGGGCGAAGCCTCCGGGGGAGGGTGGCAGGACTACTGGAAGAAGCTCAAGGCCAACGGCGTGAAGACCGTCGACAGCTGGGAGCTCGCCTACAACCAGGAGTTCTCCGGATCCGCCGGCGGCAAGAAGGCCAAGGGCGACCGTCCGCTCGTCGTCTCCTACGCCTCCTCCCCGCCGGTGGAGGTGCTCTACTCCGAGCCGCAGCCCAAGGTGGCCCCCACCGGCGTGTCCACCGGCACCTGCTTCCGGCAGACCGAGTTCGCCGGTCTGCTGAACGGGGCGAAGAACCCCGAGGGCGGCAAGGCGCTGATCGACTTCCTGATCTCCAAGACGTTCCAGGACGACATGCCGCTGCAGATGTTCGTCAACCCGGTCACGAACGACGCGACGCTGCCCGAGCTGTTCACCAAGCACGGCGTGGTGATCGACAAGCCGGAGACGATGGCGCCGGAGAAGATCGCCGAGAAGCGCGAGCAGTGGATCGGGCAGTGGACCTCGCTCGTCCTGAAGTAGTCCGCCGGGGCCGCCCTTCCGGCCGCCGTCGGGGAAGCGCGGCGCGGCTGGGGCTGATGCTGCTGCCCGTCGCCTTCTTCGCGGTCTTCTTCGCCTGGCCCGTCGTCTCGATCGTCGGGCGCGGGCTCAGGCCGGACGGGCGGCACTGGGAGCTCGGCCGGTTCGGTGAGACGCTGACCCGGCCGGACATCCTCGACGTCCTGTGGTTCACGCTGTGGCAGGCCCTGGCCTCCACGGCGCTCACCCTGCTCGTCGCGCTCCCCGGCGCCTACGTCCTGGCCCGGTTCGACTTCCCCGGCAAGCGGATCCTGCGGGCCGTGGTCACCGTGCCGTTCGTGCTGCCGACCGTCATGGTCGGCACCGCGTTCCTCGCGCTCGTCGGCCGGCGCGGACTCCTCGACGAGCTGTGGGGCGTCCGGCTCGACACCGGCGTGTGGGCCATCCTCCTCGCCCACGTCTTCTTCAACTACGCCGTCGTCGTCCGCACCGTCGGCGGCCTGTGGTCGCAGCTCGACCCGCGCCAGGAGGAGGCCGCGCGGGTGCTCGGCGCCTCCCGCTGGCGGGCCTGGCGGACCGTGACGCTGCCCGCGCTCGGGCCGGCCGTCGCCGCCGCCGCGCTCATGGTGTTCCTGTTCACCGCGAGCTCCTTCGGCATCGTGCAGATCCTCGGCGGCCCCGCGTACTCCACCCTGGAGACGGAGATCTACCGGCAGACCGCCGACCGGCTCCAGCTGTCCACGGCCGCCGTCCTCACCATGGTGCAGTTCGCCGCCGTCGGCACGATCCTCGCCGTGCACGCGCGGACCGTCCGGCGGCGGGAGACGGCGCTGCGGCTCGTCCCGCCGGAGCGGACCGCGCGCCGTCCGTGCGGCGCGGGACAGTGGGCGCTGCTCGGCGCCGTGCTGCTGTCCATCGCGCTGCTGATCGTCGCCCCGCTCGGCGTGCTCGTGGAACGGTCCCTGGCCACACCGTCCGGTTACGGACTCGACTACTTCCGGGCGCTGGGGCACGTCGACGGCACCGGCACCTTCCTCGTGCCGCTGACCGACACCGTCGTCAACTCGCTGCAGTACGCGCTCGCCGCGACCGGCATCGCCGTCCTCGTCGGCGGGCTCGCTGCGGCGGCCCTCACCCGGCGTGCCGGGCGGCTCGTGCGCGGCTTCGACGCCCTGCTGATGCTGCCGCTCGGCGTCTCCGCCGTCACCGTCGGCTTCGGCTTCCTCATCACCCTCGACGAGCCGCCGCTCGACCTGCGGGCCAGCTGGATCCTCGTCCCCCTCGCGCAGGCCCTGGTCGGCGTCCCCTTCGTCGTACGGACCATGCTGCCCGTGCTGCGGGCCGTCGACGAACGGCTGCGGGAGGCCGCTGCCGTCCTGGGCGCCTCGCCCTGGCGGGCCTGGCGCGAGGTCGACCTGCCGCTGGTGCGGCGGGCGCTGCTCATCGCCGCCGGTTTCGCGTTCGCCGTGTCCCTCGGCGAGTTCGGGGCGACCGTGTTCGTCGCCCGCCCCGACAACCCGACCCTCCCGGTGGCCGTGGCCCGGCTCCTGAACCGGCCCGGCGAGCTCAACTACGGCCAGGCCATGGCCCTCTCGACGATCCTCATGGTGGTGTGCGCGGTGTCCCTGCTGCTGCTCGAACGGCTCCGTACCGACCGGACCTCGGGGGAGTTCTGATGCTGACGCTTCGCCGGGCGACCGTACGGTTCGGGGACCGCACCGTGCTCGACGCGGTGGACCTGGAGGTCGCCGACCACGAGATCGTGTGCGTGCTGGGGCCCAGCGGCAGCGGCAAGTCCACGTTGCTGCGGGCCGTCGCCGGACTCCAGCCGCTGGACGACGGGCGGGTGTTCCTCGACGGCGCCGACCAGAGCGGCGTGCCCGTGCACCGGCGCGGCGTCGGCCTCATGTTCCAGGACCACCAGCTGTTCCCGCAGCGGGACGTCGCCGGGAACGTCGCCTTCGGGCTGCGGATGCGGCGCGTCGCCCGGGCCGAGCGGGACGCGCGGGTCGAGGAACTCCTCGACCTCGTCGGGCTGCCCGGCGCCGGGCGGCGGGCGGTCGCCGCGCTGTCCGGGGGCGAACAGCAGCGTGTCGCGCTCGCGCGGGCGCTCGCCCCCCGGCCCCGGCTCCTCATGCTCGACGAGCCGCTCGGCCAGCTCGACCGGGGCCTGCGGGAACGGCTCGTGCTGGAACTGCGGGAGCTGTTCGGGCGGCTGGGCACGACGGTGCTCGCCGTCACCCACGACCAGGGCGAGGCCTTCGCCCTCGCCGACCGGGTCGTCGTGATGGACGACGGGCGGATCGCCCAGTCCGGCACGCCCCTCGACGTGTGGCGGCGGCCCGCCTCCGAGTTCGTCGCCCGCTTCCTCGGCTTCGGCAACGTGGTCCCGGCCACCGTCACCGGCACCACCGCCGACACCCCCTGGGGCAGGATCCCCGTCCCCGACGGCTCCCCCCAGGGCGAGCGCCGCCTCCTCGTCCGTCCCGCCGGCGTCCACCTCGCCGCGACCGGCGACGGCCTGCCCTGCCGCGTCGAGACCCGCACCTTCCGCGGCAGCCACGTCGCCGTCACCCTCCGCCCCAGCGAAGGCCCGCTGCTGGAGGCCGAGTTCGCGCTGCGGGACACCCCGGACGAGGGCGCCGAGGTGGACGTGGACTTCCGGGCGGACGACGTGGTGGTGCTGGGCGCCCCCTCGATCGCGTCCGGAACGTAGCGCCGTCCGCCCGAAGGGCAGGGCCTCGGCGGCGTCCGGTGCGCGGGGTCCGCCCGGGCCCGCACCTCCTGGCCGCCCGATCCGCTCACGCCGTCAGAGGTGGCGGTCGTAGAGCGCGCGCAGCCAGGGTTCGCGGACCTCCGGCATCCGGGCCAGTGTGCCGCGGAAGGCCCGGAGGTCCGGCTGCAGCGTCCTCCAGGGGTGGTCCGGGAGCGGGTAGTCGTCGCGCAGCACTCCTTCCGGCAGGGTGCCCGACGCCGGGAGGGGCGAGGTCTCCGGGGGCAGCGCCAGCCAGGCCCACACACCGTCCGGCAGCGGTACGGGAACCGCGCCGCCCTCGGGGCGCCAGGGACCGCCCGTCCCCGGGTCGTGCGGTACGAGCGCGATGTCGAGGCCGTCGCCGGGCAGCCCCGGACCGGCCGGACCCGCCGTCCGCACGACCGGGCCGGGCGGGAGCAGCGCGTCCAGCGCACGTCCGAGCACGTCGGTGAGGAGCCCGGCGGGCAGCCGGACGCGTGCCCCGCCGGAGGCGACCACCAGACCGGCGAGCGCCGCCCCCATGGCCGCCTCCCAGCGGGGGCTCCAGGAGCCCGGAGGGTCGACGGGCGGGACGGCCGTGAACGTACGGGGCGGAGCCGGGGCACCGGTGGGCACCCGGCGCACGGCGCCCGGTTCGAGCCACACCGTCTGCCAGAGTCCGCAGTCGTCCACCCGGGACGCCACCGGCAGCCCGCAGCACTCGCACTCCAGGTTCGGCTCGGCCCCCGCGGCGATCCCCAGACAGTGGTTGACGCACTTCTCGGGCACGAGGACCGTGCCGCGCACGTCACCCGGAGCGGTCACGATCCGGCCCCGGGCCCCGAAGGACACCGGCCACGGTGCGAACACCCCCTGCGCGGCGGCCGCCGCCTCCCCGATGTCCTGCCCGTCCCGGAACGGCGGGCCCGACGGAGCCGGGTCGACCGCGTACGTCCCCGGTTCCATCAGGGCGGGGTACGGCTCGTGCCCGTACGAGAGGTGTGCCTCCGGAGGGAGCGGCACCCGTGCCAGGGGCACCGTCAGCACCGCGTCGCAGCGCGCGCACACGAAGACGTCCATCGCCCGGGATTCTCCCCCGGCCGGTCCCAGTGGCGCGCGCGGTTTTCCGTGGGCCCGCCTTGGACCCGCCCGCCGGCGACGGACCGGGGCGGCCGGCCCCGCCGGGCCCTCGCGGAAAAGGGCTGTGCCCCTGGCGGGGCCGGGCCTACGGTGGGCCGGTGAGGAAGGACCGCCGGCTCCGCCGGCTCGTGGTCGGCGGGACCACCTGGCACTGGACCGTGCGGCAGCGGATCCGGCCCCGCTACGAGGACTGCCGGCTGACCCTGACGTTCTTCCGGGGCGGCGGGGCGGGAGCCGACCGGCAGCGGTTCGCGCTGGTGTTCGCACCGGCCGGGAACCGCGTCGTCTCGAACTGCTCCTTCGAGTCGGGCACCGTGATCCGCCTGCCCGGGCAGGAGTGGCTGAACCTGTACGAGCCGGGGACCGCACGGCGGCTCCTCGAAGCCGCCGTGCGCCCCGGCGCGCGCGGCGCCCGCGTCGACGGATGGCCGTACGCCGAGGCCCTGATGGACGCCACCGACTACGGCGCGAGCCGCGCCAGCGCCTGAGGGGCCTCGTCGACCGAGTCCACCAGCGCGATCCGCGCCGCCATCGGACGCTCGGCCGCCAGCGCGGACAGCAGCGGCCACACCGGCAGCCGCTCGGTCCAGTGGACCCGGTCCACCAGCACCATCGGGGTCGGGGCGCCCCGCGACCCGTAGTAGTTCGGCGTCGCGTTGTCGAAGACCTCCTGCACCGTGCCCGCGGCGCCCGGCAGGAACACCACACCGGCCGTCGACCGCGCCAGCAGACCGTCCTCGCGGGTCGCGTTGGCGAAGTACTTCGCGATGTGCCCCGCGAACGCGTTGGGCGGCTCGTGGCCGTAGAACCAGGTCGGGATGCCGACCGAGTCGCCGCCGCGCGGCCACCGCGCCCGCACCCCGAACGCGGCGCGCGCCCAGTCCGTCACCGAGGGCCGGAAGGACGGCGCCTTCGCGAGCAGCTCCAGGGCCTCGTCGAGGACCCCGTCGTCGAACGGTGCCGTGTACGCGCCCAGGTTCGCCGCCTCCATCGCGCCCGGCCCGCCGCCCGTCGCCACCGTCAGGCCCGCCCGGGTCAGCGAGCGGCCGAGCCTGGCGGCCCCCGCGTACGCGTCCGTGCCCCGGCCCATCCGGTGCCCGCCCATCACCCCCACCACCCGCGCCCCCGCCAGGTGCTCGTCCAGGGCGTCCGAGACGGCGTCGTCGTGGATCGCCCGGAGCATCGACGCGAAGACGTCGCCGTCCGCCTTCGTCCGCTGGAACCAGCCGTACGCGAGGGCGTCCGGCGTGTCCTCGTACGGACGGTCGGCGATGCCCTCGTACAGCTCTTCGGGGGAGTAGAGCCGGGCCCGGTACGGGGCGAACGGAAGGTCCGGCACCGGCGGGAACACCAGCGCCCCGTCCGCCCGCACCTTCGCCGCGGCCTCCGGCTGCAGCGCGCAGCCCAGGAACACGGCGCCGGCGGCGGGGACGGTGAGCAGGGCGAAGGTCCGGTCGGTGAGATCGACGGACTGGATCCGGTAGCCGGTGAGGGAGCCGTGCGCGGCGAGCACCGCGTCGAACTCGTCCGGTGAGTGGATCTCGCGCTCGTGCGTCATGCGGCCACGATAGGGGCGGTGCGCGGGGTGCGGGACCGGGCCGGCGCGGCGCGCGGCCCCGGCACGGTCCCGTGTCGGTCCGGCCGTCCGCTCAGCCGCGCAGGGGTACCGCGGCGAGCGTGCCGACGGTCCAGGTGAGCGGGGTGAACAGGGCGATGAGGACGGCGGCGCGGAGCAGGGCCGTGGTGCGCAGGACCGTGGGCGGCGCGCCGAGGCGGCGGAGGGCCTCGGTGGTGTGGGCGCGGGTCTGGCGGGACTCCAGGGCCGCGGTCAGCAGGGTCGCCGTGGTGCAGCCCACCACCAGGGCCACGCCGAGCCAGGCGAGGGCGTCGACGGCGCCGTCGTGGAGCACGTATCCGGCGACCGCGCCCGAGCCGACGGCGCAGACCACGCCGAGCGGGCGGCCGATGCGGCGCGAGTCGTTCATCAGGACCCGGCCGGCGAGCAGCCGGACCGCGCCGGGGCGGGCCGTCTGGAGCAGGCGGCCGCAGCCGTAGGTGAGGCCGGGGCCCATCGTGGCCAGGCCGACCGCGGTGAGGATCCAGCCGGTGAGGACGCCTCCGCCGTCGCCGCGGGCCGCGTACGTCTCGACGGCGAGGCCCACCGCGAGGAGGGCGATGCCCCAGGGGAGGCCCGAGGTCGGTGACGTGCCGGAGGGGGCCGGCCGGCTGCGGGGGCGCAGGGCCAGGGCGGCCGCCGCCGACGCGGTGACGGGGACGATCGCGAGGAGGGTCAGGGCCGCCGCGAGCGGGACGGGCTGGTCGGCGGCGAGCAGCCCGGCTGCCGCGCCGTCGAAGGGCAGGCCGGTGAGGTCGCCGCGCAGATGCAGGTAGAACAGCAGGGCGACGGCGGAGCCGAGGGTGCAGGAGACGGCCGTGGAGGCCGCGGCGACGGCGGTGAGCCGGGCGGGGCCGAGGCCGATCGCACAGAGGCCGGGCCGTGGCCGGGTGCTGGGGTCGGTGCGGGCGACGGCGACCGCGAACTGCACGGTCGCGGCGAGCGGGAGCACGCACCACAGCAGCCGCAGGGCCGCGGTGGGGGAGCCGGGATGGCCGACCGCGTAGCCGAGGGCGCACAGCAGCAGGAAGCCCACCCCGGCGGCGGCCGTGGCGACGGCGAGCCGGCGGAGCTGGACGACGGGGTGGGTCCCGCGGACTAGACGGAGAGCGAGCACGCCGTGACGCCCTCCGCCCCGGTGGCCGGTGGTACGGAGCCGACGCGGCGTCCGTCGAGGAGCGCGACCGTGCGGTCGGCGACGGCGGCGACCTCCGGGTCGTGCGTCGCGAGCAGCACGGTGATGCCGTGGGAGCGGGCCGCAGCGGCGAGGGTGCGCAGGACCTGCGCGCCGTCGGCGCGGTGCAGGGTGGCGGTCGGCTCGTCGGCGAAGAGCACGGACGGAGTGGTGACGAGCGCGCGGGCGATGGCGATCCGCTGCCGCTGCGGGTGGGGGAGCGTGGAGGGGCGTTTGCGGGCGGCGGCGCCGACGTCGAGGCGTTCGAGCCACTCGGTGGCGGCGGTCCTCGCGGCCCGGTGGGACACCCCGCGCAGCAGCAGGGGGAGGGCGGCGTTCTCCCAGCCGGTGAGCTCGGGGACGAGGCCCGGCTCGGGGTCGATCCAGGCGAAGCGGTCGCGGCGGAGCCGTTCGCGCCGGCTGTGGTTCATGGTGTGGACGGGGGTGCTGTTGAACCAGATCTCGCCCTGTTCGGGGACGAGCTGGCCGGACAGGCACCGCATGAGGGTGGTCTTGCCGCTGCCGCGCGGGCCGACGAGGGCGAGGATCTCGCCCTCGCGCACGCCGACGGAGACGCCGGTCAGCACGTCGGAGCCGGCCAGGGCGCAGCGCAGGGAACGCGCCCAGAGCACGTCGTTGTCCGGTGGGGCCATCGCGTACACCTCGATGTGGAAGCCGGTCCGTTGTCGTTCCCCTGGATGGGGGAACGAGAGGGCGGGCCGGTCGGTCACTGGGCCTTTCCGGCACGTTAAGGATTCACATCGGTTTGTACGGACAGCACGCGGCCCGGGCCGCCGCCATCCACTCGGATGGCGGCACGCCCGGGCCGGGGTCACGCCGTGAGGGCGGCGTGATGCTTCGGGAGGATCAGAGCTTCGTCCACGCCTCGGTGAGGGTGGCGCGGAGGATCGACTCGATCTCGTCGAAGGTGGACTGGTCGGAGATCAGCGGCGGAGCCAGCTGGATGACCGGGTCGCCACGGTCGTCGGCACGGCAGTACAGGCCGTTGTCGAACAGCGCCTTGGAGAGGAAGCCGTACAGGACGCGCTCGGTCTCCTCGTCGTTGAAGGACTCCTTGGTGGCCTTGTCCTTGACGAGCTCGATGCCGTAGAAGAAGCCGTTGCCGCGGACGTCGCCGACGATCGGCAGGTCGTGCAGCTTCTGCAGGGTCGACAGGAAGTTGCCTTCGTTGTCGAGCACGTGCTGGTTCAGCTTCTCCTTCTCGAAGAGGTCGAGGTTGGCGAGGCCGACGGCCGCGGAGACCGGGTGGCCGCCGAAGGTGTAGCCGTGCAGGAAGGTGTTGTCACCCTTGTAGAACGGCTCGGCCAGGCGGTCGGAGATGATGCAGGCGCCGATCGGGGAGTAGCCCGAGGTCATGCCCTTCGCGCAGGTGATCATGTCCGGCACGTAGCCGAACTTGTCGCAGGCGAAGGTGGTGCCGAGGCGGCCGAAGGCGCAGATGACCTCGTCGGAGACGAGCAGCACGTCGTACTGGTCGCAGATCTCGCGGACCCGCTTGAAGTACCCGGGCGGCGGCGGGAAGCAGCCACCGGCGTTCTGCACCGGCTCCAGGAAGACCGCGGCGACGGTGTCGGGGCCCTCGAAGAGGATCTGCTGCTCGATCTGGTCGGCGGCCCAGCGGCCGAAGGCCTCGGGGTCGTCGCCGAAGAGCGGCGCGCGGTAGATGTTGGTGTTCGGCACCTTGTGCGCGCCGGGGACCAGCGGCTCGAAGGGGGCCTTCAGGCCGGGCAGGCCGGTGATGGACAGGGCGCCCTGCGGGGTGCCGTGGTAGGCGACCGCACGCGAGATGACCTTGTACTTGGTGGGCTTGCCGACCAGCTTGAAGTACTGCTTGGCGAGCTTCCAGGCGGTCTCGACGGCCTCGCCGCCGCCGGTGGTGAAGAACACCTTGTTGAGGTCGCCGGGGGCCTCGTTCGCGAGGCGCTCGGCCAGCTCGACGGCCTTGGGGTGGGCGTAGGACCACACCGGGAAGAAGGCGAGCTCCTTGGCCTGGCGGGCGGCGGTCTCGGCGAGCTCGGTGCGGCCGTGTCCGGCCTGGACCACGAACAGGCCGGCGAGGCCGTCGAGGTACTTCCTGCCCTTGTCGTCGTAGATGTAGGTGCCCTCACCGCGGACGATGGTGGGCACGGGGTTGTTCTCGTACGACGACATGCGGGTGAAGTGCATCCACAGGTGGTCGTAGGCGGACTTGGAGAGGTCGCTGCGGGAGGTGCTCACGGCTATCGGGTTCCCCACATATAGGTCTGCTTCTTGAGCTTCAGGTAGACGAAGCTCTCGGTGGAGCGCACCCCGGGGAGGGTGCGGATGCGTTTGTTGATCACATCCAGGAGGTGGTCGTCGTCCTCGCAGACGATCTCCACCATCAGGTCGAAGGAGCCCGCGGTCATCACCACGTACTCGCATTCGGCCATGGCCGTCAGGGCGTCCGCAACCGGATCCAGGTCACCCTCGACGTTGATGCCGACCATCGCCTGACGCCGGAAGCCCACGGTGAGCGGGTCGGTGACGGCGACGATCTGCATGACGCCCTGGTCGAGCAGCTTCTGGACGCGCTGCCGTACGGCTGCCTCGGACAGCCCGACGGCCTTGCCGATGGCGGCGTAGGGACGGCGGCCGTCCTCCTGGAGCTGTTCGATGATCGCCAGGGAGACGGCATCGATCGTCGGGGACGAACCGGTTCCGGTTCTGGAGTGGGTGCTTTGACTGGCCACGTCTTCACTGTGCACCGAACCTCGTCAGTCTCGCAACCCCAGACTGATGAAATCCGTTGTTCAGGGGTCTCGATCATGCTGAATCCGAAGTTGCGGGGGGTCGGGGCTGTTGAAAGCGTCGGTGGACCGATTACCCTGGGGTGTCTCGCCCATCGGGACACCGCACGACGAGGTGCGGAGACAGAACGTGACAGGAGGGGTGGCAAGTGACCACCGAGCTGCGCCGGCTGCGCAACTACATCAACGGGGAGTTCCGGGACGCGGCCGACGGCCGCACGATCGACGTGATCAACCCGGCCACCGGTGAGGTGTACGCCACCTCCCCGCTGTCCGGGCAGGCCGACGTCGACGCCGCCATGGAGGCCGCCGCGGCCGCCTTCCCCGCCTGGCGTGACACCACGCCCGCGGAGCGCCAGAAGGTCCTCCTGAAGATCGCGGACGCCTTCGAGGAGCGCGCCGCCGACCTCATCGCCGCGGAGGTCGAGAACACCGGCAAGCCGATCGCCCTCACCGCGAGCGACGAGATCCCGCCGATGGTGGACCAGATCCGCTTCTTCGCGGGTGCCGCCCGGATGCTCGAGGGCAAGTCCGCCGGCGAGTACATGGAGGGCATGACCTCGATCATCCGCCGCGAGCCGGTGGGCGTCTGCGCGCAGGTCGCGCCGTGGAACTACCCGATGATGATGGCCGTGTGGAAGTTCGCCCCGGCGCTCGCCGCGGGCAACACCGTCGTCCTCAAGCCCTCCGACACGACCCCCGCGTCGACCGTCCTGATGGCCGAGATCATCGGCTCCATCGTCCCCAAGGGCGTCTTCAACGTCATCTGCGGCGACCGCGAGACCGGCCGCGCCATGGTCGAGCACCCGACCCCGGCGATGGCCTCCATCACCGGCTCGGTCCGCGCCGGCATGCAGGTCGCCGAGTCGGCGTCCAAGGACGTCAAGCGCGTCCACCTGGAGCTGGGCGGCAAGGCCCCGGTCGTCGTCTTCGAGGACACCGACATCGACAAGGCCGTCGAGGACATCTCGGTGGCGGGCTTCTTCAACGCCGGCCAGGACTGCACCGCCGCCACCCGCGTCCTGGTGCACGAGTCCATCCACGACGAGTTCGTCTCCGCCCTCGCGAAGGCCGCCGCCGGGACCAAGACCGGTCAGCCGGACGACGAGGACGTGCTCTACGGCCCGCTGAACAACGCCAACCAGCTGAAGCAGGTCGCGGGCTTCATCGACCGCCTCCCGGCCCACGCCAAGGTCGAGGCCGGCGGCCACCGGGTCGGCGACAAGGGCTACTTCTACGCCCCGACCGTCGTCTCCGGCCTCAAGCAGGACGACGAGATCATCCAGAACGAGGTCTTCGGCCCCGTCATCACGGTCCAGTCCTTCACCGACGAGGCCCAGGCCCTGGAGTTCGCCAACGGCGTCGAGTACGCCCTGGCCTCCTCCGTCTGGACCAAGGACCACGCCCGCGCGATGCGCATGTCCAAGTCCCTCGACTTCGGCTGCGTGTGGATCAACACCCACATCCCGCTGGTCGCCGAGATGCCCCACGGCGGCTACAAGAAGTCCGGCTACGGCAAGGACCTGTCGGCCTACGGCTTCGAGGACTACACGCGCATCAAGCACGTGATGACGTCCCTGGGCTGATCACCGGCGCCACACGGCCGTGCGGGCGGGGGACCTTCCCCCGCCCGCACGGCCGTTCTCACGAACAGTCGTGGTGGTACGCGAAGGGCCGGCCGGGACAGGTCCGGCACTCGAAGACGTACACCCCGCCCATGTCGCCGAGCATCAGCCCGTGCGCGCCCTGCACCCGGCGGCGCTCCTCATGGGGGAGGTCCAGCACCGTCCCGGTCCGCGGCACGTCCTCGCGGGGCACCCACGAGCGCCACGACTCGCCGTCGAACTCCCGGCTGCTCACCGTCAGCAGGTGCTCCATCCGCCGCCCGCAGCCCTCGCAGTCCGGCCAGTGCGGATCCTGCGTCCAGGTCGGGAAGCCGCCCGCCTTCACGCCGGGCGCCACCGACAGGTGCGACCAGTACGACCAGCCCGTCTCCTCCTCGACCTCCTCGAAACGCTCCTCCAGCGCCTCGTACACCTCCTCCGGCAGGTCCCACGAGGGATACTCCGCCACCCGCTCCGGGTGCAGCACGCACGGCTCCGGCACGTAGTCCTCCGGGGCGCCGGCGGGGCGCGGCGGGGCGGGCAGGACCTCGGTGACCTCGGCGGCCGCACGCCAGTACCGCTCCGGGCGCGGCGCGTAGCGCGGCTCGTGGTCGAAGGGGCACCACAGCAGCTGGAGCACGTCCGTGCCGGGCGGGAAGGGCAGCCCGGGGACGTCCCCGGCGAACAGCTGGAGCACCGGCACGAGCGGCAGGGGGCCGGCGGCGTCCCGCGGCGGGGCGAACGCCGTGCGGGGGTGGTCGTCCGCGCAGGCCGGCCACGGCTCCTGGGCCGGCCACAGCAGCGGCCCGCCCATCGAGCTCTCCCGCACCCCGGGACGCCCGGCGCGCGGATGCAGCCGGACCGCCTCCCGGCGGTAGCAGGCCGCCTCGGGGAACAGGGCCGCCACGTCGAGCGGCCGCGGCGGGGTCGTACGCGCGGGTCGGTCAGCCATCCCGGCACCGTACCGCGCTCCTTGACCGGCACGGTGCCCGGGCCGGCGGCGGCTGCCCGGTCCGCCGTCGCCCCGGACGTCACGCCCCGGGAGCGTGCCTCGTCCACCGGGCGGTGGAACTCGCTGACGGGCCCGCGAGTTGCCGGTGCGTGGACCACGACACCCCCGATGCCCTCGTCACCTACGGACTCCTCGCCGCCTGGGCCCTGCACGACGCCGAGGAGGTGGCCTTCGGGCCGCGCTGGCTGCGGGAGAACCTGCCCCGGCTGCGGGAGCGTTTCCCCGGCGTGCCGGAGGCGGTGTGGCGGGCGGCCGGCTCCGTCGACGACCGCGAGTTCCGGGCCGCCGTCGCGGTGATGGCCGTGATCGTGGGCTCGGCCGCGGTCGCCGGGCGGCGCAGCGGCGGCCGGTCCGCCTTCTACCAGGGGGCGTTGAACGGCTTCGGCCTGCACGGGCTCGTGCACCTGGCGCAGGCGGCCGCGGTCCGTGGCTGGACGCCTGGCTCGGCCACCTCGCCCCTGGTCGTCGTCCCCTTCACCCTGTGGGCGCGGGGCCGGCTGCGACGGGCCGGGGTGCTGCGGCCGGCCCGGGCCCGGGACGTGGTCGCCGGGCTCGCGGTGGCGGCCGGGGCGACGGTCCTCTCGCATGCCGCGGCCCGTGCCCTGACCCGTTTTTGAACGCGTTCATGAAGGGCGTAGGCTGCTCCCATGAGCGACACGAACGGGCCGAGAGCCCTCCTCAAGCGCATCCGCGTCTGGCTGGTCGTCTTCATCGTCTGCCTGGTGCTCAGCGGGGTCACCGCCTTCCCGCTGGTGACCGAACTCCGCCTGGTCGAGGGCGCCCTGACGTCCTGGGCCGCCCCGCTCGCCGACCTCTTCCCCGGACTCCTGGAGTGGATCCGGCGGGTGCGGGACGGCCTCGACGCCGCCGACGCCCGGTACCCCTTCCTGCTGTACGGCACGGACTGGCTGGCCTTCGCCCACCTCGTCATCGCCGTCGCCTTCTACGGGCCCTACCGCGACCCCGTGCGCAACATCTGGGTCATCCACTTCGGGATGATCGCCTGCGCCGGGATCATTCCGCTCGCCCTGATCTGCGGGCCGATCCGCGGCATCCCCTTCTGGTGGTCCGTGATCGACATGGCCTTCGGCGTCATCGGGATCCTGCCGCTGCTCGCCGTCCACCGGCTCGTCAGGCGCCTGGAGGCGGCGACGGCGGACGCCCCCCCGCGAGCCCGTCACTCCGGCGGCAGGCCGTACGTCCCCAGCATGATGCCGAGGGCCACCCTGTTCATCTCCTGGCCCTTCGCGTCCGTCGCGTTGACGCTGTAGACCAGGGTCCGCTCGCCGTGCCGGGTCGAGGCGATGGCCGTGTTGTAGCCCCAGCGGCCACCCGTCTTGCCCCACACCTCGCGCCCGCCCAGCCTCTTCATCGACAGGCCCACCGAGTACGCGGCCGGATCGCCGCTCTTGAGGTCCGCCACCTTCGGCAGCGTGAACATCTCCTCCAGGAGCGGCCCGCGCACCACCGCCCCCGCGAACAGGGCCCGGGTGAACCGCTCCAGGTCGGCGGTCGTGGAGATCAGGTCCCCGGCCGCCCAGCCGTCCGTCACGCCCCACACCGACACGTCCCGCAGCCCGGTCGTCCCGTCGTCGAGCCGCATCGTCTGATAGCCGTGGTTGTACGGCCCCGCGATCCGCGGGTCCGTCCCCGGGAAGTAGGTGTCCCGCAGCCCGAGCGGACGCAGGACCCGCCGCTCCACCTGGTGCTCGAACCGGCCACCGGTGACCCGCTCCACGAGCAGACCGGCGATCGTGTAGCCGATGTTCCCGTAGTGCTGCCGCGTCCCCGGCTCGAACTCGCGCGGCTTCGCCGTCGCCGAGCGGACGACGTCCTCGGGCACGTGGACGTCGAAGCGGTGCGCGTACTTCTCCTCCACCGTGGTGCCGGGGAAGTCGGCGGACGGGATGCCGTGCGTGTGGTCGAGGAGCTGGCGGACCGTCACCCCCGCGTAGCGGCCCGGGATCAGCTCCGGCAGGTACGAGCGGGCCGAGCGGTCCAGATCGATCCGGCCCTCGGCGGCGAGCCGCAGCACCGTCGCCGCCGTGAACACCTTCGTCACCGAACCGACCCGGAAACGCGCGGCCGGATCCGCCGGGCGCATCGACTCCAGGTCCCGCACGCCCGAACTGCCCCGCCACACCCCCTCCGTGCCGCCGATCCGCACCAGCGCCGCCGTCGCGTCCGCGCTCGGCAGCCCCGCGATCACCGCGCTCAGATCAGGGGCCGGGGCCCCCACCTCCGACACGGCCGCCGGGCCCGCGGCGAACGCCGGGGTGAGCGCCGGGCCGCCCGCGACACCCAGGACCAGGGCCGCGGCCAGCAGGGCACGGGTGGACTTCCTCATGGTCAACTCCAGTGATGTGAGCCGTTGTTCTCGACGGCTTCATCCTGTCGACCGGCGGCGGCCCGCGGATCGCCCGCACCGGCGGTTCCCGCCCGGTCAGTTCCTCGCCCACGCGGGGGAGCCGGCCGCGGCCCGGCCTCCCCCGGCCGGGGGAGCGCCCGCCGTGACCAGACCCGTCTCGTACGCGCAGATCACCGCCTGGATCCGGTCGCGCAGACCCAGCTTCGCCAGCACGTTGCCCACATGCGTCTTCACGGTGTGGTCGCTCACCACCAGCTCCGCCGCGATCTCCGCGTTCGTCAGGCCCCGGGCGAGCAGCAGCAGCGTCTCCCGCTCCCGTGCCGTCAGCGCGTCCAGGCGCGGATCGGTCCGCCGCGGACCGCCCGCCGTGTACTGCTCCACCAGCCGTCGCGCCACCGACGGGGCGAGCAGCGCCTCGCCCGCCGCCACCACCCGCACGGCGTGCACCAGATCGTCCCGGCGGACGTCCTTCAGCAGGAAGCCGCTGGCGCCCGCGTGCAGCGCCTCGTACACGTACTCGTCGGTGTCGAAGGTCGTCAGCATCACCGTCCGGCACGCTGACCCGGCGCTGATCGCCCGGCACGCCGCGATGCCGTCCATCACCGGCATCCGGATGTCGAGCAGCGCCACATCGGGGGAGTGCCGGCGCACCGCGTCGACCGCCGCCGCTCCGTCCCCCGCCTCGGCGACCACCTCGATGTCCTCCTGGACGTCCAGGATCAGCGCGAAACCACTGCGCACCAGCTCCTGGTCGTCCGCCACCACCACGCGGATCGTCATGACGTCCCCACCTCGCGTCCCGCGCGCGCAGCCGTCAGCGGGAGCACCGCGCGCAGCTCGAAGCCCCTGCCGTCGGGGCCCGGACCGGACCAGGCGGAGCCGCCGTGGGCCGCCGCCCGCTCCCGCACCCCCACCAGGCCGTGGCCGCCGGAGCGGCCGGGCCGCGGGCCGTGCCCGTCGTCCGTCACCCGGACCTCCACCTCGTCCTCCCCGTAGACGAGCAGCACGGACGCCGAGGCCGCCCGGGCGTGTCTGACCACGTTCGTCAGCCCCTCCTGGGCGATCCGGAAGACGGCCGCCCCCGTCGCCGCGGGCAGCGGGCGCACGGCGCCGCTCGTCTCCCACCGCACGTCCAGGCCGCCGGCCCGGACCCGCCGCACCAGCTCGGGCAGCTCGCCCACGCCGGGCTGCGGCCCCCGGGGAGCCCGCGGCGCGGACTCGTCCTCGCGCAGCACGCCCAGCATCCGCCGCAGCTGCACCATCGCGTCGCGGCCCGTCTCCGAGATCGCCTCGAAGGCCGCCTCCGCCCGCTCCGGCGCCGCCCGCACCGCCACCGGGCCCGCCTCCGCCTGCACGATCATCAGGCTCACCGCGTGCGACAGGATGTCGTGCATCTCCCGCGCGATCCGGGCCCGTTCACGGGCCGCCGCCTGCTCCGCCTCGACCCGGTGGGCCCGCTGCCGGGCATCCGTCAGCCGGCCGAAGACGTACGCGGCCCCGAACACGAAGAGGGAGAAGGTCAGTTCGCGCATCGACCGGCTGTTGAGCCACACGGACACCGGCACCGCCAGCACGATCAGCACCGCCGCCGCCAGCCGCTTCGGCGCCGGGGAGAGCACCGCGATCGTGTAGAGGCTGACCAGACCCGTGTACGGCAGCGGCTGCCCCGGCCCCTCCAGGGCCAGCCGGTACAGGCCGCTCGTCGCCAGGATCGCCAGCAGGACGGCCAACGGCGCCCGGCGCCGCCACACCAGCGGCACGACGGTCAGGGTGGTGAGCCCGTACGCCTGCCAGGTCGCCGGCGGCAGGTCCGGCGCCCGCGGCACCACGAACGGCATCGTCATCGCCGCCTGCACCAGCAGCGCGATCCCGATGTCCACCACCCACGGATTGGCCGCGCCCCAGGCCGCCCCCCGGGCCGTGCCCCGGGCCCACAGCTCCCGGGCCCCCCGTATCCGCCCCGCCCCCATTACGGCTTGCGGCCCACCGCACCGAACTGCGCGACCTCGGCCGCCTCCGGCGCACGCCAGCGCGCACACGACACGATGCCCGGGTCCAGGAGGTCGAGCCCGTCCAGGAAGGAGGCGAACTCGGCCCGGCTGCGGGCGGTGATCGGCGGGGTGGCGTGGGCGTTCCAGAACTCCATCGCGGCCACGTTCGCCTCGCCGCCCAGATCCGCGTCGTACGTCGGGTGGGTGAGGACGAGATGGCTGCCGGACGGCACCGCGTCCATCAGGGTGCGGACGATCGAACGGGCCTCGTCGGTGTCCAGGACGAAGTTGAGGATGCCCAGCATCAGCACCGCCACCGGCCGCGAGAAGTCCAGCGTCCGTGCCGCCGCCTCGAGGATCCGCTCCGGGGCGTGCGCGTCCGCGTCCACGTACTCCGTGGCGCCCTCCGCCGTGCCCGTGAGCAGGGCGCGGGCGTGCGTCAGGACGATCGGGTCGTTGTCGACGTAGACGATCCGGGAGTCCGGCGCCACCCGCTGCGCCACCTCGTGGGTGTTGTCGGCCGTCGGCAGCCCGGTGCCGATGTCCAGGAACTGGCGCACCCCCGCCTCGCGCGCCAGATGCGTCACCGCCCGCCCCAGGAACGCCCGGTCCGCGCGCGCCACCGCCCCGATGCTCGGATGGAACGCCGTCACCCGGTCGCCGACCTCCCGGTCGACCGGGTAGTTGTCCTTGCCGCCCAGCCAGTAGTTCCACACCCGCGCGTTGTGCGCGATGTCCGTGCGGATGCGGTCGTGGAGGTGCTCGGAAGGGGGCAGGTCGGTCATCGACGGGCCTTTCGGAGGACGGCGGCCAGGGCGTCGACCCGATTGGTCGTGATCGAATCGACCCCGTTGCCGATCAGCTTACGCATCGACCGGCGGGTGTCCGGCGTCCACACGGACACCAGCAGACCGTCCCGGTGCACCCGCTCCACCAGCTCCCGACTCGCCAGGCCGAAGCGGTAGTTCAGCCAGCGCGGGCGCACCGCCTCCAGCAGCACGGGGCGCGGCGGCGCCAGCGTGTTCCAGGTCAGCGCGATCTCCGCGTCCGGATCCGCCGCCCGCACCTGGAGCATCGCCACGCCCCCCGCGCAGTAGAGGACCCGTTCCGCCGCCCCGCACTCGCGGACCGTGCCGACGACCGTGCGCACCGACCCCTCGTCCCCGCCCGGCAGGTCCAGCATCAGCCGGTGCTCCCCGGCCGCGGTCAACGCCTCCCGCAGCGTCGGCACCCCGCCGTCCGTCAGCTCCTTCACCTCGGTCACGGTCAGCGAGGCCAGCGGCCGGTCATGCCCCCACAGCCGCTTCAGGGTGTCGTCGTGGAGCAGGACCGGCACCCCGTCCTTCGTCAGCCGCACGTCCACCTCCACCGCGTCCGCGCCCCGCCGGATCGCCGACAGGACCGAGGGGACGGTGTTCTCGCGGACGCGGTACGGGTCGCCGCGGTGGGCCACCACGGTGGGGGAGGCGGACGACGACGGCGGAGTCACGGGGGGCACGGGCGTCAGGGAGGCCATGACCCCATTCTGCTGACCGCTAGGCCGACAGCCACCGCTCCGTGTACGTGTCGATCTCCCCGGCCAGCCGCGCCTTGCCGTCGTCGTCCAGGAACGACGCCTCCACCGCGTTCTTCGCGAGCGCCGCGAGACCCCGCTCGTCCAGGTCCAGCAGGCGCGCGGCCACCGCGTACTCGTTGTTCAGATCCGTACCGAACATCGGCGGGTCGTCGCTGTTGACCGTCACCAGCACACCCGCCTCCACCATCCGCCGGATCGGGTGGTCCTCCAGGCGCTCCACCGCCCGGGTCGCGATGTTCGACGTCGGGCAGACCTCCAGCGCGATCCGGTGCTCGGCCAGATACGCCAGGAGCTCGGGGTCCTGGACGGAGCTCGTGCCGTGGCCGATCCGCTCGGCGCCCAGCTCGCGCAGGGCGTCCCACACCGTCTGCGGGCCCGTCGTCTCGCCGGCGTGCGGCACCGAGCGCAGACCGGCCGCGCGGGCACGGTCGAAGTACGGCTTGAACTGCGGACGCGGCACACCGATCTCCGGGCCGCCCAGACCGAACGACACCAGGCCCTCCGGGCGCAGGTCCACCGCGAGCCGTGCCGTCTCCTCCGCCGCCTCCAGACCCGCCTCACCCGGGATGTCGAAGCACCAGCGCAGGATCACGCCGAGCTCCGCCTCCGCGGCCTTGCGGGCGTCCTCGATCGCCGCCATGAACGCGCGCTCGTCGATGCCGCGCCGGGTCGAGCTGTACGGAGTGATGGTCAGCTCCGCGTAGCGGATGTTCTGCCGGGCCATGTCCCGGGCCACCTCGAAGGTGAGCAGGCGCACGTCCTCCGGGGTGCGCACCAGGTCCACGACGGACAGGTACACCTCGATGAAGTGGGCGAAGTCCGTGAACGTGAAGTAGTCCACCAGGGCTTCCGGGTCCGTCGGGACCTTGGAGTCCGGGTGGCGGGCGGCCAGCTCGGCCACGATCCGCGGCGAGGCGGAGCCCACGTGGTGGACGTGCAGCTCCGCCTTCGGGAGCCCGGCGATGAAGGAATGCAGGTCGGTCATCAGGTCATCGTAGGCCGGGCCGTTCCCCCGGAAGGGCGAGGTCGTAGCATGGCGTGACCACGATGGGGGAGGCCCATGTCTGAGAACAGCGACCAGCCGGTGGACCCGTGGGCTCCGCCGAACCAGGACGGCGTCGAAGTGAGCAAGGGGGCGACGGGCGGAGCGGCGCCGGGTACGCCGGGCGCGCCCGGATCGCCCGTGCACGACCAGCCGACCATGGCGTCCGGCGTCGAGCTTCCGCCTCCGCCGGCCGCGCCGGGCGGCGGCTTCGGGCAGCCGACGACGCCGATGCAGCCGGTCGCGCCGCAGCCGACGATGGGCGCCGGCACGGGCTACGGCTATCCGCCGGCCCCGGGATACCCGGGATACGGCACCGGCTACGGGCAGCAGGGCTGGCAGCAGGCCCCGTCCAACGGCATGGGCACGGCCGCCATGGTCCTCGGCATCATCGCCGTGGCCGGCTTCTGCTTCTACGGGCTCGGCGCGATCCTCGGCATCCTCGCCCTGATCTTCGGCATCCTCGGCCTGAAGAAGGCCAACCGCGGCGAGGCCACCAACCGGGGCATGGCCATCGCGGGCATCGTGCTCGGCGCCATCGGCACCCTGGTCAGCGCCGTCTTCCTGGGCTTCATCATCTGGGCCGTCGCCAACGACCCGGACGCCTTCGACGACTCCGAGGACCCCTGGGCGACGAGCCTCACCGTCTCCGCCGCCACCCGCTGACGGGCGGCCGTCAGGCCGGCACGGGGGACGTTCCGGGAGCCGGAACGTCCCCCGCTCCCGTCTCTCGCAGCCTCTCCCGCGCCTCCATCAGCGCGAAGCCGAGGAGGTTGAGGCCCCGCCACCGGCCCGGGTCGAAGGCCCGCGGGTCGTCGGCGGCCAGACCGATGCCCCAGACGCGGTCCAGGGGACTGGCCTCCACGAGGACGCGCCCACCGGTGCCGAGGAGGAAGGCGCGCAGGGGCTCGGACGAGAACTTGTGGACGCTGCCCCGGACGACGATGCCGAAGCGGTGCTCCGCCCAGACGGCCTCGTCGAAGCCGCGCACCCGCCTTCCGGCGTTCTTCGCCTGCGCGGGGGAGCCGGCCGTCAGGGCCTCCGCCTCCGCCTCGGCGTCCCCGAAGAGCCGCGCCTTCTCGGCCATCATCCAGTGCTCGGCCGTCGCGTACCGCACGCCGTCCACCTCGAAGGGTGACGGCCACCACTGACTGAGGCAGCTCGCCGAGAGCCGCCCGTCAGGGTGCGGCCGGTGGCCCCAGAAGTGCAGCCATTTGATCTTCGCTCCCGTTCTGACCTGGCGTTTCAGTGCGTCGAGATCGTTCATGCATGCCACCTTGTCAGGTGCCACGGACACTCCGTACGGCAATTTCCCGCCGCCCTCGACACATGGTCGACCGATTCCGTCGCGTAATCAAAAGGCAACAACGGAATCCCTTGTTGGGTGTGGGGGCCTCTGTCAGGATCGGCACTCAACTCGAGCTGGAACAACGGAGAGCGTCATGGTCAACCGCTTCCAGGTGTCGGATCGCTTCGCGGACGGCGCGCAGTACATCGGGGGGCGGCTGCGCGCCGGAACCTCCGGAGAACACCACAGCGTGATCGATCCGGCGACCGGGGAGAGCGTCCACACGTACGAGCTCGCCTCCACCGTCGACGTGGACGAGGCGGTGGCCGCCGCCAAGGAGGCGTTCGACGGGTGGGCGGGCGCCACGCCCGGGGAGCGGTCCGACGCGATGCACCGGCTCGCCGGGGTGCTGGCCGAGCAGGCGGAGGACTTCGCCCGGGTCGAGTCCCTCCAGTGCGGCAAGCCCCTCAAGCTCACGACCGAGTTCGACGTGCCGGGGACGGTCGACAACACCGCCTTCTTCGCCGGCGCCGCCCGCCACCTCCAGGGGCAGGCGGCGGGGGAGTACAGCGGTGACCACACCTCGTACGTACGGCGGGAGCCGGTGGGCGTGGTGGGGTCCGTCGCCCCGTGGAACTATCCGCTGCAGATGGCCGCCTGGAAGATCCTCCCGGCGATCGCCGCTGGCAACACCGTCGTCCTGAAGCCGGCCGAGCTGACGCCGCTGACCTCCCTGATGTTCGCCCGGGCGGCGACGGAGGCCGGCATCCCGGACGGCGTCGTCAACGTGGTGACCGGTGCCGGGCGGGTCGCCGGTGAGCATCTGGTCGGGCACCCCGACGTGGCCATGACCTCGTTCACCGGGTCCACCGGGGTGGGCAAGCGGGTCGCGGAGATCGCCACCGCCACGGTCAAGCGGCTGCACCTGGAACTCGGCGGCAAGGCGCCCTTCCTGGTCTTCGACGACGCCGATCTTGAGGCCGCCGCCCACGGCGCCGTCGCCGCCTCCCTGATCAACAGCGGCCAGGACTGCACCGCCGCCACCCGGGCCTATGTGCAGCGCCCGCTGTTCGACGCCTTCGTCGCCCGCGTCGCGGAACTCATGGAGACCGTACGGGTGGGGGACCCCTTCGACCCCTCGACCGATCTCGGGCCGCTCGTCAGCCACGTCCAGCGGGACCGGGTCGCCGGTTTCGTCGAGCGGGCGCGGGCCTACGCGACCGTCGTCACCGGAGGCGAAGCCCCTGGTGGCGCGCTCAAGGACGGCGCATATTATCGGCCCACCCTGATCACCGGTGCCCCGCAGGACAGCGAGGTCGTGCAGTCGGAGATCTTCGGACCGGTCCTGGTGGCCCTGCCCTTCGACGGCGACGACGAGGGCATCCGGCTCGCCAACGACACCCCGTACGGACTCGCCGCCTCCGCCTGGAGCCGGGACGTCTACCGGGCGAACCGGGCCACGCGGGAGATCAAGGCGGGATGTGTGTGGGTCAACGACCACATCCCGATCATCAGCGAGATGCCGCACGGGGGCTACAAGGCCTCCGGGTTCGGAAAGGACATGTCCGCGTACTCCTTCGAGGAGTACACGCAGGTCAAGCACGTGATGTACGACAACACGGCGGTCGCCGCGAAGGACTGGCACCGCACGATCTTCGGGGACCGATAGCAGCCAGCCGTCGACCAGCGGCGAACCCATCCCGAAAGGGCACAGCGCATGGAGCAGTACCAGCCGGACAGCCTGTCCGCCGCGCAAGCGGCGGCGATGCGGCGCAGTCTCACGAGCGGCCGGGGCGCCCTCACCCGCCGTTCGATGCTGCGTGCCGGAGGCGTCGGCGCGCTCACCGTCGGCGGCCTCGCCGGCCTGAGCGCCTGTGGCATCCCGCCCGCCAAGCGCGAGGGCGAAGGCCCCGCGTCCACCGACTTCTCGGCCAAGGAGAAGACCCTCAGCTTCTCCAACTGGACCGAGTACATGGACGTCAGCGAGGACGAGAAGTCCCGCCCGACCCTGGAGGCCTTCACCCGGCGGACCGGCATCAAGGTCAGGTACACCGAGGACATCAACGACAACGTCGAGTTCTTCGGGAAGATCAAGCCGCAGCTCGCGGCCGGCCAGGACACCGGCCGTGACCTGATCTGCGTCACCGACTGGCTGGCCGCCCGCATCATCCGGCTCGGCTGGGCGCAGAAGCTCGACCCGGCGAACCTCCCGAACGCGTACGCCAACCTGTCCGCCCAGTTCCGCCGCCCCGACTGGGACCCCGGCCGGGCCTACTCGTACCCGTGGACCGGCATCTCGACCGTGATCGCCTACAACAGCAAGGCGACCGGCGGGAAGAAGGTCGACTCCGTCACCCAGATGCTGGACGACCCCTCGCTCAAGGGCCGGGTCGGCTTCCTCACCGAGATGCGCGACTCGGTCGGCATGACGCTCCTGGACATGGGCAAGGACCCCGGTTCCTTCACCGACGCCGACTTCGACGCCGCCGTCGGGCGCCTGCAGAAGGGCGTCGACAAGAAGCAGATCCGGCGCTTCACGGGCAACGACTACACCTCCGACCTCGACAAGGGCGACCTGGCGGCCTGTCTCGCGTGGGCCGGTGACGTCATCCAGCTCCAGGCGGACAACCCGGACATCAAGTTCGCCATCCCCTCCGCCGGATACATCACCTCCAGCGACAACCTGCTGGTCCCGGCGAAGGCCCGGCACAAGACCAACGCCGAGAAGCTCATCGACCACTACTACGAGCTCCCGGTCGCCGCCCAGCTGGCCGCCTACATCAACTACGTCTGCCCGGTCGACGGGGTGAAGGACGAACTCGCGAAGATCGACCCCGAGCTGGCGAACAACACGCTGATCCTCCCGGACAAGGCGATGGCCGCGAAGTCGCGCGCCTTCCGTTCGCTCAGCAGTGCCGAGGAGACGGCGTACGAGGAGAAGTTCGCCAAGCTCATCGGTGCCTGAGGCCGTCGTCCCCCATCTGAACGAACACCGGGAATCCCTCCATGACTGACACCACCACCGGCGGCGACGTCCGTCTCACCGGCATCAGCAAGACCTACGGCTCCTTCACCGCCGTGCACCCCCTCGACCTCACCGTCCCGCAGGGGTCCTTCTTCGCCCTGCTCGGCGCCTCCGGCTGCGGCAAGACCACCACCCTGCGGATGATCGCCGGCCTCGAGGACCCCACCACCGGCAGCGTCTTCCTCGGCGACCGGGACGTGACGGACCTGCCGCCGTACAAGCGGCCCGTCAACACCGTCTTCCAGTCCTACGCGCTCTTCCCGCACATGGACATCTCCGAGAACATCGCCTTCGGCCTGCGCCGGCGCGGCATCAAGTCGGTGAAGAAGCAGGTCGACGAGATGCTGGAGCTCGTCCAGCTCGGCGACAAGGCCCGGCACAAGCCGCACCAGCTCTCCGGCGGCCAGCAGCAGCGCGTCGCCGTCGCCCGCGCGCTCATCAACCACCCGCAGGTGCTGCTCCTCGACGAGCCGCTCGGCGCCCTCGACCTCAAGCTGCGCCGCCAGATGCAGCTGGAGCTCAAGCGCATCCAGACCGAGGTCGGCATCACCTTCGTGCACGTCACCCACGACCAGGAGGAGGCCATGACCATGGCCGACCAGGTCGCGGTCATGAACGGAGGCCGGGTCGAGCAGCTCGGCGCCCCCGCCGAGCTGTACGAGAACCCGCGGACCACCTTCGTTGCCAACTTCCTCGGCACCTCCAACCTGATCGAGGCCGAGGTCGTCGAGACCGGCGCCGACGTCCTCGTCGCCGCCGGCGGCGGCAGGCTGCGGGTACCGGGCGAGCGCTGTGCCTCGGGCGTCCGGACCGGGGAGAAGGTGCTCGTGGGCGTACGGCCCGAGAAGATCTCGCTGGCGCACGCCGACGACGCGGGCGAGATCGGCGCGGGCCGCAACCGGGTGACCGGACGGATCGTCGACTCCTCGTTCATCGGCGTCTCCACCCAGTACGTGGTGAACTCGCCGGCCGGCGCCGAGCTCCAGGTGTACGAGCAGAACATCGAGCGCGACACGCGCCTGGTGCCGGGCGCCGAGGTCGTCCTGCACTGGAACCCCGCCCACACCTTCGGCCTCGACGCCGGCCAGGACATCGACGCGGGCGTGGAGACGGTGGAGGACTCGCTGTGAGCGCGACGCTGACGAAGGAGGCGCCGCCGGCCGGCGGGCCGGTGCCGCGCAAGCCCGCCACCCGCAGGCGGCTGGTCCCGTACTGGCTGCTGCTGCCCGGCATCCTCTGGCTGCTCGTCTTCTTCGCGCTGCCGATGGTCTACCAGGCGTCCACCTCCGTGCAGACCGGCTCCCTGGAGCAGGGCTTCGAGGTCACCTGGCACTTCGCGACCTACTGGGACGCCCTGACGGAGTACTGGCCGCAGTTCGTCCGCTCGCTGCTGTACGCGGGCACGGCGACGCTGCTGTGCCTGCTGCTCGGCTACCCGCTGGCGTACCTGATCGCCTTCAAGGCCGGCCGGTGGCGCAACCTGCTGCTGGTCCTCGTCATCGCGCCGTTCTTCACCAGCTTCCTGATCCGCACGCTGGCGTGGAAGACGATCCTCGCCGACGACAGCGTCGTGGTGGACGTCCTCAACGCGCTGCACGTCCTCGACGTGACCAGCTGGCTCGGCTGGACCGAGGGCGAGCGGGTCCTCGCCACCCCCATGGCGGTGGTCTGCGGCCTCACCTACAACTTCCTGCCGTTCATGATCCTGCCGCTCTACACCTCCCTGGAGCGGATCGACGGCCGGCTGCACGAGGCCGCCAAGGACCTCTACGCCTCCCCGGCGACCACCTTCCGCAAGGTGACCTTCCCGCTGTCCATGCCCGGCGTCGTCTCCGGCACCCTGCTCACCTTCATCCCGGCGAGCGGCGACTACGTCAACGCCGAGCTCCTCGGGTCGACGGACACCAAGATGGTCGGCAACGTCATCCAGTCGCAGTTCCTGCGGGTCCTCGACTACCCGACGGCCGCCGCCCTGTCGTTCATCCTCATGGCGATCGTGCTGCTCATGGTCACCGTCTACATCCGCCGCGCGGGAACGGAGGACCTGGTCTGATGCAGTGGCTTCGGAAGAACCTGGTGGCCATCGCGGGACTGCTCACGCTCGCGTACATGGTCCTGCCGAACGTCGTCGTCATGGCGTTCTCCTTCAACAAGCCCAACGGGCGCTTCAACTACGCCTGGCAGCAGTTCTCGCTGGACGCCTGGAAGGACCCCTGCGGCGTCGCCGACCTGTGCGCCTCGCTCACCCTCTCGCTCCAGCTCGCCGCGTGGGCCACGGCCGGCGCGGTCGTCCTCGGCACGATGATCGCCTTCGCGCTGGTCCGCTACCGCTTCCGGGCGCGCGGCGCGATCAACTCGCTGATCTTCCTGCCGATGGCCATGCCCGAGGTCGTCATGGCCGCCTCGCTGCTCACCCTGTTCCTCAACATGGGCGCCGAGCTGGGCTTCTGGACGGTCCTGATCGCCCACATCATGTTCTGCCTGTCGTTCGTCGTGACGGCGGTCAAGGCGCGCGTGATGTCCATGGACCCGCGCCTGGAGGAGGCGGCACGCGACCTGTACGCCGGTCCCGTGCAGACCTTCCTGCGGGTCACGCTGCCGATCGCCGCCCCCGGCATCGCCGCCGGCGCGCTGCTCGCCTTCGCGCTGTCGTTCGACGACTTCATCATCACCAACTTCAACGCGGGCTCCACCGTGACCTTCCCCATGTTCGTCTGGGGCTCGGCACAGCGCGGAACCCCCGTGCAGATCAACGTGATCGGCACCGCGATGTTCGTCCTCGCGGTGGTGATCGTCGTGGCCGGTCAGATCATCTCGAACCGGCGCAGGAAAACAGCAACAGCCTGAATCAGCGCCCGACCGGCGACAGCCCGGTCGGGCACCGAAGGAGTTGGAAACCATGGCCCCAGTCGCCATGCGTCTCGCTGCACAATCTCTCTCCGACGCCCAGCCCGTCCCCTTCTGGCTGGAAGACCCCGGCAAGCCCGGAGCCCTGCCCGCCCTCACCGGCACCGAGCGGTGCGACCTGCTCGTGGTCGGCGGCGGTTACAGCGGACTGTGGACCGCGCTCCTCGCCAAGGAGCGCGACCCCTCCAGGGATGTCGTCCTGATCGAAGGCCGCGAGGTGGGCTGGGCCGCCTCGGGCCGCAACGGCGGCTTCTGCGCCGCCTCCCTCACCCACGGCTTCGGCAACGGCCTCGCCCGCTGGCCGGGTGAGCTCGCGACGCTGGAGCGGATGGGCGAGCGGAACCTCGACGCCATCGAGGAGACCGTCGCCCGCTACGGCCTGGACTGCGACTTCGAGCGCACCGGCGAGATCGACGTGGCGACCGAGCCCTACCAGGTCGACGAACTGCACGCCTGGTACGAGGAGGCCGACCGGCTGGGCCTGGCCGACGGACTGACCCTCCTGGACCGGGACGCGGTGCGCGCCGAGGTCGACTCGCCGACCTTCCAGGGCGGTCTGTGGGACCGCCGCGGCGTGGCCATGCTGCACCCGGCGAAGCTCGCCTGGGGGCTCAAGCGGGCCTGTCTGGACCTCGGGGTGCGGATCTTCGAGAACACCCCGGCGCTCGACCTGGTGTCGGCGGGCGGCCCCGGCGGCGGCATGGCCGTGCGCACCCCGTACGGCCGGGTCGCGGCCCGCCGGGTCGCCCTCGGCACCAACGTTTTCCCGTCGCTGGTCAAGCGGGTGCGGCACTACGTCGTCCCTGTCTACGACTACGCGCTGATGACCGAGCCGCTCTCGCCCGAGCAACTGGCGTCGGTGGGCTGGAAGAACCGGCAGGGACTCGGCGACTCCGCCAACCAGTTCCACTACTTCCGGATCACCGCCGACCACCGCGTCCTGTGGGGCGGTTACGACGCGGTCTACCGCTTCGGCGGCAAAGTGGCCGCCGAGATGGACCACCGCCCCGAGACCTACCTCAAGCTCGCCCAGCACTTCTTCACCTGCTTCCCGCAGCTGGAGGGCCTGCGCTTCAGCCACGCCTGGGGCGGCGCGATCGACACCTGCTCGCGCTTCTCGGCCTTCTTCGGCACCTCCCACCAGGGCAAGGTGGCGTACGCGGCCGGCTACACGGGCCTCGGCGTGGGCGCGACGCGCTTCGGCGCGGACGTGATGCTGGACCTGCTGGCGGGGGAGCGGACCGAACGGACGGAGCTGGAGATGGTCCGCTCCAAGCCGCTGCCGTTCCCGCCGGAGCCGATCGCCTGGGCGGGCATCGGGCTCACCAAGTGGTCGCTGGCCCGCGCCGACGAGAACGGCGGCCGGCGGAACCTGTGGCTGAAGGCGATGGACCGGCTCGGCCTCGGCTTCGACAGCTGATCCCGCCGATGTGACACAGGTCACATGCGCGGAGTGGTGAACCCGCGTCATAGCGGCGGGGCGGCCCTCTCTCTCCGTACGGACACCGCGACCGCGGGTCCCGACGCAGAGAGAGGGCTTTCGTGATGACCGGTACGGAGACGGGGACGGGTGCGGGCGCCGGGGAGGCCAGGACCGCGGTGGAGTGGCTCGTCTCGGTCGCGCCGGATCCCGACGCCTGCCGCTGGGAGTGGGAGCGCAATCCGCACGGGGTCGCGCTGCTGCCCGCCGGCCGGCGGTGGGACGTGCTGATCCTGCCGGCCGAGCTCGGCTATCCCACCCTGGACGTGCTGACCCGCCTGGTGGACCGGCCGGGCCCGGTCCTCGCCGATTTCGGCGACGCCCGGATGGGCTTCTTCGTCCCGCCGGGCACCGCGACCCGCTGGCTGGGCACCGGCGTCCGCGGCGCCGGCGCCGGCACCTGGATCGTTGTCCCCTACCCGGGCCGGGCGACCGGCGGCGGGGTGCGCTGGCTGGTGGCCCCGGACGCGGCCGGAACCCTCACCGACGCCTCGCTGCTCGAACTGGCGATGCACGAGGCGGCGGGCCGGCTGGCCGGGGAGGAACGCGAACCGGGAGGCGCCTGAGCCGCGCGCGGACCCCTACGGGTCGCGGTCAGAGGTCTTGACCACTCGATTGGTCTGGACCATGCTGTGGCGCGCTCCACCTCGATTCCCCATCCCCGGAGGCAGTTGTGGACCGCCCCAGACCCCTCACCCTCCTGCTGGCCGGAGTGCTCGCCGCCGCGGGACTCACGGCGCTCACCCCCACCGCCCAGGCCGCCGACACCGAGATCGCCCGCAACGGCGGCTTCGAGGCCGGCCTGGACGGATGGAGCTGTACGGCGGGCAGCGGGGCCGTCGTCACCTCGCCCGTGCACGGCGGGACGAAGGCCCTGCGCGCCACCCCGGCCGGCAGCGACAACGCCCGCTGCTCCCAGACCGTCAGCGTGAAGCCCGACTCCACCTACGCGCTCAGCGGCTGGGTCCGCGGCGGCTACGTGCACCTGGGCGCCACCGGCACCGGCACCACCGACGTCACCACCTGGACCCAGTCCGCCCCCGACTGGCAGCGGCTCGCCACCACCTTCACCACCGGCCCCCGGACGACCTCCGTCACCGTCTTCACCCACGGCTGGTACGGCACCGGCGCCTACCTCGCCGACGACCTGTCCCTCCTCGGCCCCGGCGGCGACCCCGTCGGCACACCGGCGACCCCCACCGGCCTCACGGCCGGCTCCCCGGCCGCCACCTCGGTGACGCTGACCTGGCCCGCGGTCCCCGGCGCCACCTCGTACCGGGTCCACAAGGACGGCCTCCCCCTCGCGACCGTCACCACCCCCGCGTACACGGCCACCGGCCTGAGCCCCGCCACCGCGTACACCTTCCAGGTCTCCGCCGCCAACAGCGCCGGCGAATCGGCGAAGTCCACCCCCCTGACCGTGACCACCGCCTCCGAAGGCGGCGGCGACCCCGGCGGCGGTCTGCCCGCCCACGCCCTGGTCGGCTACCTCCACGCGAGCTTCGCCAACGGCTCCGGCTACACCCGCATGGCCGACGTCCCCGACTCCTGGGACGTCATCAACCTCGCCTTCGGCGAACCGACCACGGTGACCTCGGGCGACATCCGCTTCCGTCTGTGCCCGGCGACCGAATGCCCGAACGTCGAGCCGGCCGCCGACTTCAAGGCGGCCATCAAGGCCAAGCAGGCCGCCGGCAAGAAGGTCCTCATCTCCATCGGCGGCCAGAACGGCCAGGTCCAGCTGGCCACCACCGCCGCCCGCGACACCTTCGTCTCCTCCGTGTCGAAGATCATCGACGAGTACGGCCTCGACGGCCTCGACATCGACTTCGAGGGCCACTCGCTGTCGCTCCAGACCGGCGACACCGACTTCCGCAACCCGACGTCCCCGGTCATCGTGAACCTCATCGCGGCCCTGAAGACCCTGAAGGCCCGCTACGGCGACGACTTCGTGCTGACCATGGCGCCGGAGACCTTCTTCGTCCAGCTGGGCTACCAGTACTACGGATCCGGCCCCTGGGGCGGCCAGGACCCGCGCGCCGGCGCCTACCTGCCGGTCATCCACGCCCTGCGCGACGACCTCACCCTGCTCCACGTCCAGGACTACAACTCGGGCCCGATCATGGGCCTCGACAACCAGTACCACTCCATGGGCGGCGCCGACTTCCACATCGCCATGACCGACATGCTCCTCACCGGCTTCCCCGTCGCCGGCAACACCGACCGCGTCTTCCCGGCCCTGCGCCCCGACCAGGTCGCCATCGGCCTGCCCGCCTCCCCCCAGGCCGGCAACGGCCACACCCCGCCGGCCGAGGTGAACAAGGCCCTGGACTGCCTGACGAAGAAGGCGAACTGCGGCCCGTACCGGACCCACGGCACCTGGCCCGGCCTGCGCGGCCTGATGACCTGGTCGATCAACTGGGACCGCTTCCACCAGCAGGAGTTCAGCCGGAACTTCGACGCCTACGCCTGGAGCTGACCGGCCTCGGCCTCGCGGTCCAGACCCGTGCGCCGCAGCGCCCGGACCATCGCCGGAAGGTCCGGGTCGCCGCGGTCCTCCGCCACGACGTGCGCCGCCAGCAACTCCGGCGTCAGGCGGTGCCCTTCGGCGGCGGCCATGAGGAGCTCCGCCGCCGGACGGTCGTACGCCACGTGGTCGGCCAGCAGGAGCAGGGTCTCGGCCCGGAAGACGAACCGGCTCATCCCGCAGTCCAGGCCGTCGTCGTCCAGGTCCTCCGGGTACGGGGCACGGCCCCAGGCGCCGTCCTCGTACCAGTAGACGCAGCCCAGCTCGTTCCCCGCGAGCCGGTCGCGCAGCTCCTCGTACGGGAGCCAGTCCGGGCCGCCCGCCAGCATGTCGACCGGCGGCTCATACCACTTGCAACCGCTCGACTCGTCCTCGCCGAACAGCACGTAACGGCCCTCGCCCACGCGGGAGAAGGTCCACCAGGTGCAGCCGCAGTCGTCGAGGTGCAGACCCTCGTCGTCGATCCAGACGCCGGTCCGGTGGACGCCGTCGTCCTCCGCCTCGGTGGTGGCCTGCACGACGGCGGCCAGGGCCCAGCGCGTCCACAGGAGGTCGGGGTCGGGCAGGTCGGTCGGGAGGCCGGGCCGGTGGATCGTCATCTCTTCTCCGGTGCGGGTGTCGCGGGCGGGGCGACGCGACCGTACCGCGCGGCGAGGGCGGGCCAGTACAGCAGGGGCAGGCACAGCGCGACGGAGGCCAGGATGTCCAGGGGCCAGTGGAAGCCGCGCAGCACCAGCCCCGTGGCGGTGACCGCGGTCAGGAGCACGGCCAGGGGCAGCAGGCGGCGGGAGACCAGGAAGGCCGCGCTGACGTAGGCGACCAGCGCCGTGGCCGTGTGGCCGGAGGGGAAGTAGCCGTGGGCCCACGGCTCCAGGGGCCCGGGGCGGGCCGTCCAGAGCTTCAGCGGCACCACCAGGAGCGGGACGAGGGCCATGGCGAGGCCCGCGAAGACGGCGGCCGCGCGGCGCCCCCGCCGGACCGCGTACGCCATCGCGCAGGCCAGGACCGGTACGGCCACCGTCAGGTTGCCGAGGTCGGAGGCGAGCTCGGAGAGCGGGCGCGGGACGGAGTCCACCAGCGCGCGGGACACGCGCTCGTCGAGGCGGGCGAGGGGGCCGTGGACCAGGACCTGCCAGGTGCAGACGGCGAGGAAGGCGAGGCCGAGGAGGGCGACGAGGACCCGGAGGGCCCGGAGGGCAGCCGACCGCCCCGGAACAGGGGGGGTGGTTCCGGGGCGGTCGTCGTGACCGGGCTGCCGCGCGCCCCGGGGGGTGTGGGGCGGGCGGCCATCCGATCGGTGAGGAGTTCCGGAGCCCAGGGCTCCAGTGGTGTGCGCGAAGGCACGGTGCGGGCGGGGCTGGGGAGGCTCCGCCCGGGGTGTTTCTCTCATCTGCGGAAACCGTACGGCACGCGGAAGGGGACCGACAGCCGGATCGCCATCCCGCCATCGGCCCCCCACAGCTTCTTCACACAGGGTGTCAGAAGCGGTCTTCCGGTCGTCAGATACGGGCCAGCGCCGACTCGATGACGTCCAGGCCCTCGTTCAGGAGGTCCTCGCCGATGACCAGCGGCGGGAGGAAGCGCAGCACGTTGCCGTAGGTGCCGCAGGTGAGGACGAGCACGCCCTCGGCGTGGCAGGCCTTGGCCAGCGCGCCCGCGGCCTCCGGGTTCGGCTCCTTGGTCGCCGGGTCCTTCACCAGCTCGATGGCGACCATGGCGCCGCGGCCGCGGATGTCGCCGATGATCTCGTACTTCTCCTGCATGGCGGAGAGGCGGCCCTTCATGACCTCCTCGATGCGCTTGGCCTTGCCGTTGAGGTCGAGCTCCTTCATGGTCTCGATGGCGCCCAGCGCACCCGCGCACGCGACCGGGTTGCCGCCGTAGGTGCCGCCGAGGCCGCCGCCGTGGACGGAGTCCATGATCTCGGCGCGGCCGGTGACGGCGGCGAGCGGCAGACCGCCGGCGATGCCCTTGGCGGTCGTGATCAGGTCCGGGACGATGCCCTCGTCCTCACAGGCGAACCACTGGCCGGTGCGGCAGAAGCCGGACTGGATCTCGTCCGCGACGAAGACGATGCCGTTGTCGTTGGCGAACTTCACGATCGCCGGCAGGAAGCCCTTGGCCGGCTCGATGAAGCCGCCCTCGCCGAGCACCGGCTCGATGATGATCGCGGCGACGTTCTCGGCGCCGATCTGCTTGGTGATCTGGTCGATGGCCTGGGCGGCGGCCTCGGGGCCGCAGTTCTCCGGGCCGGTGGGCCAGCGGTAGCCGTAGGCGACCGGCACGCGGTAGACCTCGGGGGCGAACGGGCCGAAGCCGTGCTTGTACGGCATGTTCTTCGCCGTCAGCGCCATGGTGAGGTTGGTGCGGCCGTGGTAGCCGTGGTCGAAGACGACGACGGCCTGGCGCTTGGTGTACGAACGGGCGATCTTGACCGCGTTCTCGACGGCCTCGGCGCCCGAGTTGAACAGCGCGGACTTCTTGGCGTGGTCGCCCGGGGTCAGCTCGGCGAGGGCCTCGCAGACCTCGACGTAGCCCTCGTACGGCGTGACCATGAAACAGGTGTGGGTGAAGTCCGCGAGCTGGGCGGAGGCGCGGCGGACCACGGCCTCGGCGGAGGCGCCGACCGAGGTCACGGCGATGCCGGAACCGAAGTCGATCAGCAGGTTGCCGTCGACGTCCTCGATGATGCCGCCACCGGCCCGCTTGGTGAACACGGGCAGCACCGAGCCCACGCCACCGGCGACCGCGTCGAGACGGCGGGCCTGAAGCTCCTGCGACTTCGGGCCGGGGATGGCGGTGACGACGCGCCGCTCCTGCGGGACAGCGTTCATGCGGGGCTCCTGGGGGTGTTCTGGACGCACTTGCGGGTTTCCTCCGCAGGCTAGGCGCGGAGGAGGGGGTCGGGCATGCGCCGATCGGGAGTGTTGCGGGCGTGTCGTTGTCCGTGGTGGACATGGTGCGGCGGGCGAGGCCGGGAAGGCGGGCCGGATCCGGGTCCGTGCCGCTCCTCGGAGGAGATGGTCCGTACGGGTGGGCGAATCCCCTCCGGCGCGGGCCCGGCGCACTAGATTGACGGTGGCACAGTGGCGGCGACCTGGCTGGTCAGGGGGCAGGGGTTCATGGAGACCGACGGTACGTACGAGTCGAGCGACACCCGAGGAGCCGGGGTGCCGCGCCCGGCCACGCCGCCGGGCGCCCTGCCGCCGGCGCCGCCGGTGCCGCCGAGCCCCCCGGCGCCCGCGCCGGCCCCGGCCGTACCGCCGAGTCCCCCGGCGGCCGGGCCGGGACCTGCGGCGGCCGGGCCGGGACCTGCGGCGACCCCGGGTGGGGCGCCCGCGCGGGGATCCGATCCGGGACGCCCGCCCGTGTCCGCGGCGGCTTCCGCGCCCGCCGGGGCCCCGGGGCCCGCTGAGGTGCCCGGCCCCACGGGAGTGCCGGGGCCCGCGGGCGTGCCCGCGCCCCCGGCCGTCCCTCCGGCCGCGCCGCCCCCGCCCGCCCGGGCGCCCGGCGCGAGCCTCGTCGCCGAGTGGCTGGACGCCCCGCGTCCGGCGGCCGGGCCCGGGATCTGGCGGTTCCGGCACGAGCCGCCCGGCCCCGAGGGGCCCGAGCGGCTCGCCCCCGTCACCATCGCCGGCATGCTCATCCCGGTGGCGATCGGACTGCTCGCCTGGTCGGCCTGGCGGTCCGACGTCTTCCCCTACAAGCCCGAGTTCCTGTGGCTGCTCACCCCCAGGGACTGGTGGTACCCGGCCACCACCGCCCCCGTGGACTGGCACGGCCAGGCGGCCCGCGCCATGTACGACGGCGTGTTCCTCCTCGTCCTCGTCTGCGCCATCGGCTTCCTCGGTTCGTGGCGCGCGATCGTCCGGCACTACGTGAGCCGCTTCCGCCCCGGCGGCCGCGCCGCCGTCGCGGCCGCCATGGCCCTGGGCACCCTCGTCCTGGTGTGGCCGGAGGCGTTCGGCCTCGACTGGGACCCGCTGCCCGTCGTGGCGCCCGTGCTCGCGCTCGTCGCCCTGCTCACCGGCGGCTTCGACGTCTTCACGTCCCCCTTCGTCGTCTACACCCTCTACACCCTCATCACCCTCCTCGTCCTGTGGCCCTTCGCCCGGCTCGGCGACTGGAAGGGCCTCCTCCGCGCCCGCCGCGCCCGCCGCGCCCGCGCCGCCGCCGCTGCCGCCGCCCAGGCGGCGGCAGCCGGACAGGCCCCGCCCCCCTCCCAGTGGCCCGAGCTCCGCGAGGCCGGCGAACGGCAGACGGCGGACCTGCTCACCGCCGCCGTGGCCGACGGCCGCATGAACGACGTCGACTGCGCCCGGGTGCGCCGCGCCTGGCAGGACGCCGGCCACGACGCCGTACGCCGCGCCGCCCTCGTCGGGCAGCTGCTGCGGGAAGGGCCCGGCGCCGGCGCCCACCCGTCCGGCGACCGCGACCTGCCCCGGCGCACGGCCACCCACGACCTGCTCCTCGGCCAGGTCCGGGTCGGTCGCTACGCCGCCGCGGACCGCACGCCCCGCGCCTACCGCGAGGCCGGTCTCGCCCTCGACCCCGGCCTCCTCGGCACGTCCCTCCTCGCCGTCGGCCCCTCCGGCTCCGGCAAGACCCGCTCGCTCGTGGCCCCGGTCGTCGAGTCGCTCACCCTGCAGGCCCTCGCCGGCGGCTGCTCCGTCGTCGCGGTCGCCGCGGCCGGCGCCCCGCTCGGCCCCGACGGGGCCTACGACGTCGTGATCCGGCTCGGCGACCCCACCTCCCCGTACGACCTGGACCTCTACGCCGGCGCCGTCGACCCCGACGAGGCCGCCGCCTTCCTCGCCGAGGGGCTGGTCGGCGACATGGAGGGCGTCGAGACCCGCCGCGCCGCCACCGTGCTCGCCCAGCTCATCGGCCCCTACCGGGCCGCGTACGGCCGCTTCCCCACCGTCCCGGTGCTCCGCGAACTCCTGGAGGCCCGCCCCGAGGCGCTGCGGGCCCTGGGCGGTCTGCTGACCGAGGACACCGCCGGGGCCATGCGGCGGGAACTGGACTCCCGGATCCGCCAGGTCGGCACCGCCACGGACCTCGGCCCCGTCCTCGCCGACCGCCTCGCGGCCCTCGACCGCCCCGTCTTCGCCGACTTCTTCGGCGGCGGCGGTACGGACAGCCGCTCGTTCTCCCTCCGGGCCGTCACCCAGCACCCCGTGCGGGTGAGGATCGGCCTGCCCGACGGCGCCCACGAGGAGGCCGCCCGGCTGCTCAACCGGCTGTTGCTCGCCCAGTTCCAGACGGTCGTCCGGGACCGCGCGCCGCGCGGCCACTTCGCCTGCCTCGTCCTCGACGACGCGGCCGGCGCGCTCACCACCGGGACCGTGCGGGCCCTCCAGCGGCTGCGCCCCCAGAACGCCGGCGTCGTCCTCGCCCTGCGCACCCTCGCGGAGGTCCCCGCCGCCCTGCACGGACCGCTGCTCGCGGTGGTCGGCTGCCGGATGGCGTTCGCGGGCATTCCCAACTGGGACGGCCGGGCCTTCGCCGAGGCGTGGGGCACCGAGTGGGTGCAGAGCACCGAGGTCGCGCACCACACCGTGTTCGCCGACCAGCCGATGACCCGCGCCTTCCACGCCCTGCGCAAGCTGATGACGGGCAAGGCGGTGACGACGGAGGCCGTGACCGTCCGCGAGGTCGAACGGGAACGCTGGTCCGCCTCCGACCTCGCCCACGCCGTCCCGCCCGGCCACGCGGTCCTGTCCCTCACCCACGTACGGGGCGAACACACCCCGCCGCTCCTGGTCGACCTGCGAGACACGGCCTGAGGGCCCGGGGACGCCTGCGAGGCCGAGGGCGCACCCCGGTACGGACTGGCACAATCGGTGGCGCGCCGCCCGACGGGCGGCGCGCGCCTCCCCACCGCGCGCCTTCCCTCCCCCCTTAAGGTCCGACGGTCCCCAATGCCGCCCACCCTCGCCTCGCTCGTCCAGCACTCGGCGCTCAAACTCACCGTCCGAGCCGGTGAGGACCGCCTCGACACCCCCGTGCGCTGGGCGCACGTCAGCGAGCTCGCCGACCCCGTCCCCTACATGGAGGGCGGCGAGCTGCTGCTCACCACCGCGCTCACCCTCGACGCCGAGGACCCCGAGGCGATGCGGCGCTATGTGCGGCGGCTGCTCGGCGCCGGTGTCGTCGGGCTCGGCTTCGCCGTCGGCGTCAACTACGAGACCATTCCGGCGGCGCTCCTGGGCGCGGCCCGCGAGGAGCACCTGCCGCTGCTCGAAGTGCCCCGGCGCACCCCGTTCCTCGCCATCAGCAAGGCCGTGTCCGCGGCCATCGCCGCCGACCAGTACCGGGCCGTGACCGCCGGTTTCGAGGCCCAGCGCGAACTGACCAGGGCCGCGCTCGCCGAGGGCCCCGACGCCGTCGTCGCCCGGCTCGCCGCGCACGTCGACGGCTGGGCCGCGCTCTACGACACCTCCGGCAGCGTCCTCGCCGTCTCGCCCGAGTGGGCGGCCCGCCGGGCCGCCCGGCTCACCGCCGACGTCGAACGGCTCCGGGAGCGGCCCGCGCCCGCCAGCGCCGTCGTCGGCGGCACCGACGACCGGGTGGAGTTGCAGTCCCTCGGCACCGGCCGGCGGGTGCGCGGCGCGCTCGCCGTCGGCACCGGGGCGCCGCTGGGCACGGCCGAGCGGTACGCCGTGCACTCCGCGGTCGCCCTGCTGACCCTCACGACGGAACGCTCCCGCTCCCTCCAGGCCGCCGAGCAGCGGCTCGGCGCGGCGGTGCTGCGGATGCTGCTCGCCGGGCAGCCCGACCACGCGCGCGCGGTGGCCGGCGGCCTGTACGGGAGCCTGCTCGACGCCCCGTTCCGGCTGCTCATCGCCGAGCCGGTGCCGGGCGGCGAGGCGAAGGAGGGCGGCGAGGCACCGCTCGCGGTGCTCGCCGAGACGCTGGAGGCGGCCGCCGCCCGGGCGGGCGAGTCGGTCCTGACGGTGCCGGAGGGCCCGGAGAGCGCGGAGCGGCTCGTCGTCCTGGCCGGGGACGGGGGAGCGGTGGTCGCGGCGTGCGCGGGGTACGCGACGCGGGAGGCGGAGGAGGCCGGTCTGGTCGTGGGGCTGTCCGCCCCGACCGGGCTGATCGCGGCGGCCGCCGCCTACAAGCAGGCCGAGCAGTCGCTGTCCGTGGCCCGCCGGCGCGGGCGGGCGCTCGTCGAGCACGAGGAGCTGGCGGCCGGCTCCGTGCTGCCGCTCCTGGCCGACGACGCCGTCCGGGCCTTCGCCGACGGCCTGCTGCGCGCCCTGTACGACCACGACGCCACCGGCCGCGGCGACCTGGTCGCCTCCCTGCGTGCCTGGCTCTCCCGGCACGGCCAGTGGGACGCGGCCGCGGCGGACCTGGGCGTCCACCGCCACACGCTGCGCTACCGGATGCGCCGGGTGGAGGAGATCCTGGGCCGCTCCCTCGACGATCCCGACGTCCGCATGGAGCTCTGGCTGGCCCTCAAGACGCGTGGCGACGGGACGCCTCCGCGCGGGGCGGCCGGCTCGGAGTAGCCCCACCTGGCCGAAAACGTTCCCCTGCTGCCCGATATCGGGCACAATTCTTGGATATCTCCCCTTCCGCTGCCTAGTCTCCTGGGCATGACAACCCCCGCCGCCGACACGGCGACCGACGCCCAGCCGCCCGCCTCCGCCCCCCGGCGCGTTCCCGTCGCCGTGTGGGTGGCCCTCGGGATCGTGTACGTCGTGTGGGGGTCGACCTACCTCGGCATCCGGGTCGCCGTGGAGACGCTGCCGCCGTTCCTCTCCGCCAGTACCCGGTTCGTCGTCGCGGGACTGCTCCTCGCCGGGATCATCGCCTGGCGGCAGGGGCCCGCCGCGCTCAAGGTGACCCCGCGCCGGCTCGGCTCCGCCGTGGTCGTCGGACTGCTGCTGCTCCTCGGCGGCAACGGCCTGGTCGTCCTCGCCGAGACCTCCGTGCCGTCCGGGCTGGCCGCGCTGCTCGTCGCGGTCGTCCCGGCCTGGGTGGTGCTGTTCAAGGCGGGCTTCGGCGAGCGGCCGAGCGCGGGCGGTCTCGTCGGCGTGCTGCTCGGCCTGGCCGGGCTCGCCGTGCTCACGCTGCCGGGGCTCAGCGGGGACGTGCAGGCCGGCGGGGTGGTCCTCGTGATCGTCGGGACGCTGCTGTGGTCGGTCGGATCGTTCGCCTCCTCGCGCATCCCGATGCCCGCCAACCCCTTCACCGCCAGCGCGTACGAGATGATCGCCGGCGGCGTCGGCTGCCTCGGCGTCGCCCTGGTCCGCGGCGAGCAGCACGGCCTGGACCCGTCGGCCGTCTCCGGCCGCTCCTGGGCCGCCCTCGGCTACCTGATCGTCTTCGGCTCGCTGATCGCCTTCACCGCGTACGCCTGGCTCCTCCAGACCGCTCCGCTCTCGCTCGTCGCCACCTACGCGTACGTCAACCCGGTCGTCGCCGTCGCCCTCGGCGCCCTGATCCTGAACGAGGCCCTGTCGTGGCCCATCGTGCTCGGCGGCGCGATCGTGGTCGCCGGGGTCTGTCTCATCGTCTCGACCGAACGGCGCGGATGATCGCGACAACGCCAAAGCGGACAGGACGTCCCGCCCACCACTCCATCACGGACAAGCGCCCCTTCGCCCGCTTCGCCCTAACGTGGCACGAGAGCGCGAGAACACCCCCTCGCACCACCCCCGAAACGGAAAGGGCCGGTACGCAATGACGACCACCCACGCCTTCTGGCTCGCCGGCCGCGAGGCCACCGGCGAGGCCACCTTCGACGTCACGAACTCGTACGACGGACGTCTGGTCGGCAAGGTCAGCGTGCCCACCGAGGCCCAGGTCGAGGAGGCCGTCGCCGCCGCGTACGCCGTCGTCGACGAGTTCGCCGCCACCCCGGCGCACGTCCGCGCCGCCGCCCTCGACCACGTGTCGAAGCGGCTCGCCGAGCGCTCCGAGGAGATCGCCCAGCTGATCTCCGCCGAGAACGGCAAGCCCATCAAGTGGGCCCGCGGCGAGGTCGGCCGTGCCGTGTCCGTGTTCCGTTTCGCCGCGGAGGAGGCCCGCCGCTTCAACGGCGGCGAGGCCCAGCGCCTCGACACCGAGGCCGGCGGCGTGGGCCGCCTCGCGCTCACCCGCCGCATCCCCAAGGGCGTCGTGCTCGGCATCGCGCCGTTCAACTTCCCGCTGAACCTCAGCGCCCACAAGGTCGCCCCGGCCATCGCCGTCGGCGCCCCCATCATCCTCAAGCCGGCCCCGTCCACCCCGATCTCCTCCCTGGTCCTGGGCGAGATCCTGGCCGAGACCGACCTGCCGGCCGGCTCCTGGTCGATCCTGACCGTGCCGAACGACCGCATGCCCGCCCTGGTCCAGGACGAGCGCCTCCCGGTCATCTCCTTCACCGGCTCCGACAAGGTCGGCTACGCCATCCAGGAGTCCGTGCCGCACAAGCACTGCACCCTGGAGCTCGGCGGCAACGCCGCCGCCGTCGTCCTGCCCGACTGGTCCTCCGAGGAGGACCTGGACTGGGCGGCGACCCGCATCGCCACCTTCTCCAACTACCAGGGCGGCCAGTCCTGCATCTCCGTGCAGCGCGTGATCGCGGACGCCTCCGTCTACGACCGCCTGCTGCCGAAGATCGTCGCCGCCGTCGAGGCCCAGGTCACCGGCGACCCCGCGGACGACGCCACCGACGTCGGCCCGCTCGTCGACGAGAACGCCGCCCGGCGCGTCGAGGCCTGGGTGGACGAGGCCGTCGCGGCCGGCGCCAAGCTGCTCGCCGGCGGCAAGCGCGAGGGCGCGACCTACGCCCCGACCGTCCTCACCGACCTCCCGGCCGACGTCACCCTGGCCCGCGCCGAGGTCTTCGGCCCGGTGCTGACCGTCGCCCGGGCCGACGGCGAGGCCGAGGCGTTCGCCGCGGTCAACGACTCCGACTTCGGCCTCCAGGCCGGCGTCTTCACCCACGACCTCCAGGCCGCCTTCCGCGCCCACCGCGCCCTCGAGGTCGGCGGCGTGATCATCGGCGACGTCCCGTCCTACCGCGCCGACCAGATGCCGTACGGCGGCGCCAAGCGCTCCGGCGTCGGCCGCGAGGGCGTCAAGTACGCCATGGACGACTACACGTACGAGCGGGTCCTGGTCCTCACGGGCCTCGCGCTGTAACCCGTACGTACGCATCACAGACCGACGGCCGGAGCCCACTGTGCGGGGGCTCCGGCCGTCCTGCGTGCCCGCTCCCCGCCCCGCCCGTCTTTCCGAACCCGTGGATATCGGGTACGACGGACATAGCCACATGGCCCCCCGACGAGCGGCGAGGTGAGCTTTTCATGTCCGCACCCACCCAGCGGCCGCCCAAGGTCACCGAACGCGAGGCCCGGCAGGTCGCCGAGGCAGCCCGGCAGCAGGACTGGCACAAACCCAGCTTCGCCAAGGAACTCTTCCTCGGCCGCTTCCGTCTCGACCTCATCCATCCGCACCCGCTCCCCGCCGACGAGGACGTCCGGCGCGGCGAGGCGTTCCTCGCCAAGCTGCGCGCGTTCTGCGAGACCCGGGTCGACGGGGCCCGCATCGAACGCGAGGCCCGCATCCCCGACGAGACCGTCCAGGGCCTCAAGGAGCTCGGCGCGCTCGGCATGAAGATCGACCCCAAGTACGGCGGCCTCGGCCTCACCCAGCTGTACTACAACCGCGCCCTCGCCCTCGTCGGCTCGGTCAGCCCCGCGCTCGGCGCGCTGCTCTCCGCCCACCAGTCGATCGGCGTCCCGCAGCCGCTGAAGCTCTTCGGCACCCAGGAGCAGAAGGACGCCTTCCTGCCCCGGCTCGCCCGCAGCGACATCTCCGCCTTCCTCCTCACCGAGCCCGACGTCGGCTCCGACCCGGCCCGGCTCGCCACCACCGCCGTCCCCGACGGCGACGACTACGTCCTCGACGGCGTGAAGCTGTGGACCACCAACGGCGTCGTCGCCGACCTGCTCGTCGTCATGGCCCGCGTGCCCGCCTCCGAGGGCCACCGCGGCGGCATCACCGCCTTCGTCGTCGAGGGCGACTCGCCCGGCATCACCGTCGAGCACCGCAACGCCTTCATGGGCCTGCGCGGCCTGGAGAACGGCGTCACCCGCTTCCACCGGGTGCGCGTTCCCGCCGCGAACCGCATCGGCCCCGAGGGCTCCGGCCTCAAGATCGCCCTCACCACCCTCAACACCGGCCGGCTCTCGCTGCCCGCCGCCTGCGCCGGTGCCGGCAAGTGGTGCCTGAAGATCGCCCGCGAATGGGCCGCCGAACGCGAGCAGTGGGGCAAGCCGGTCGCCCGGCACGAGGCCGTCGGCACCAAGATCTCCTTCATCGCCGCCACCGCCTTCGCCCTGGAGGCCGTCGTCGACCTCGCCTCGCAGATGGCCGACGAGGACCGCAACGACATCCGCATCGAGGCCGCCCTCGCCAAGCTCTACGGCTCCGAGATGGCCTGGCGGATGGCCGACGAACTGGTCCAGATCCGGGGCGGACGCGGCTACGAGACCGCCGACTCCCTCGCCGCCCGCGGCGAACGCGCCGTCCCCGCCGAACAGCTCCTGCGGGACCTGCGGATCAACCGCATCTTCGAGGGCTCGACCGAGATCATGCACCTGCTGATCGCCCGCGAGGCCGTCGACGCCCACCTCGCCGTCGCCGGCGACATCATCGACCCCGACAAGGCCCTCGCCGACAAGGCGAAGGCCGGCGCCAGGGCCGGCGGCTTCTACGCTCGCTGGCTGCCGAAACTCGTCGCCGGCCAGGGCCAGCTGCCCGGCGCGTACGGGGAGTTCGGCGACCTCGCCACCCACCTGCGGTACGTCGAGCGCACCTCCCGCAAGCTCGCCCGCTCCACCTTCTACGCCATGTCCCGCTGGCAGGGGAAGATGGAGCTCAAGCAGGCGTTCCTGGGGCGGATCGTCGACATCGGCGCCGAGCTGTTCGCGATGAGCGCGGCCTGCGTACGGGCCGAACTGCTGCGCACCACCGGCGACCACGGCCGCGAGGCCCAGCAGCTCGCGGACGCCTTCTGCCGCCAGGCCCGGCTGCGGACCGCCGAGCTCTTCGGCCGGCTCTGGGACAACACCGACGACCTGGACCGCAAGGTCGTCGACGGGGTCCTGGCCGGCTCGTACACCTGGCTGGAGGAGGGCATCCTCGACCCCAGCGACGACGGCCCCTGGATCGCCGACACCACCCCCGGGCCGTCGTCGAAGGACAACGTCCACCGCAAGATCCGCTAGACAGCCGGCCTCCGGCCGCGCGGCGCCGTCACGGGACCCGGTCCCGAGGCGGCGCCGCCTCCCTCCCCACCGCACCCCCGCCCGCCGTACCACCGCCCCGCCGCAGCCCGCCGCGCGCGCCGGACCGGGCGCGGCCTCCGTCCCCGCCGTACCCCCGCCCCGCCGTCCACGTTCCGGACTGCGCGGCGACCGCGCCGCCCGCACCGGCAGGATGACGGGCGTGACCGTCATCGACATCCCCGGCTCCAAGTCCGTCACCGCCCGCGCCCTGTTCCTCGCCGCCGCCGCGGAAGGCACCACCACGCTGCTGCGGCCGCTCCGCTCCGACGACACCGAGGGCTTCGCCGAAGGTCTGAAGTCCCTCGGCTACGCCGTACGGCAGGAGCCCGGCGCCTGGCACATCGAGGGGCGGCCCGCCGGGCCCGGCGTCGACGAGGCCGACGTGTACTGCCGGGACGGCGCCACCACCGCCCGCTTCCTGCCCGCCCTCGCCGCCGCCGGCCACGGCACCTTCCGCTTCGACGCCTCCGCCCAGATGCGCCGCCGCCCCCTCGGTCCGCTCACCACCGCCCTGCGCGAGCTCGGCGTCGAGCTGGCCCACGGCGAGCGCGAGGGCCACCACCCGCTCACCGTCACCGGCCGCGGCATCAAGGGCGGCGCCGTCCGGCTGGACGCCGGCCAGTCCTCCCAGTACCTCACCGCGCTGCTGCTGCTCGGCCCGCTCACCGCCGAGGGCCTCGCGATCACCGTCACGGACCTGGTCTCGGAGCCGTACGTCGAGATCACCCTCGCGATGATGCGGGCCTTCGGAGCGGAGGTCACCCGTGCGGCCGGCCCCGGGGGACGCACGTACACCGTCGCCCCCACCGGCTACCGCGCCACCACCTACGCCATCGAGCCCGACGCCTCCACCGCCAGTTACTTCTTCGCGGCGGCCGCCCTCGTCCCGGGCGGCGCCGTCACGGTCCCCGGCCTCGGCACCGGCGCCCTCCAGGGCGACCTCGCCTTCGTCGACGTCCTGCGCCGCATGGGCGCCGACGTCTCGGTCGGCGCCGAGGCGACCACGGTCCGCGGCACCGGAACCCTGCGCGGCCTCACCGTCAACATGCGGGACATCTCCGACACCATGCCCACCCTCGCCGCCCTCGCGCCCTTCGCCGACGGGCCGGTCCGCATCGAGGACGTCGCCAACACCCGCGTCAAGGAGTGCGACCGCCTCGACGCCTGCGCCGAGAACCTGCGCCGCCTCGGCATCACCGTCACCACCGGCCCCGACCGGATCGAGATCCACCCCGGCACCCCGACGGGACCGGTGGAGATCACCACCCACGGCGACCACCGCATCGTGATGTCCTTCGCGGTCACCGCCCTGCGCACCCCGGGCATCACGTTCGACGACCCCGGCTGCGTACGGAAGACGTTCCCGGACTTCCACACCGTTTTCGAGGGCTTCCGACAGGCCCTGTGAAGAGCGCACGGCGTTTGCGGCAAGAATGGGGGGCATGAGCGACCGCCCCTCTCCTCTCGCCGACCCGCACATCGCCTTCGACGTCTCCGAAGGCCGCCGGGACGTCGTCGTCCTCGGCTCCACCGGGTCCATCGGCACCCAGGCCATCGACCTGGTCCTGCGCAACCCCGACCGGTTCCGGGTCACCGCCCTCGCCGCCTCCGGCGGCCGCGTCGGGCTGCTCGCCGAGCAGGCGCACCGGCTGAGGGTCGAAGCGGTCGCCGTCGCCCGCGAGGAGGCACTGCCGGAGCTGCGCGAGGCGCTGAAGGCGCTGTACGGCTCCGAGCCGCTCCCCGAGCTCCTCGCGGGCCCCGACGCGGCCACCGAGCTCGCCGCCTCGCCGTGCCACACCGTCCTCAACGGCATCACCGGCTCCATCGGCCTGGCGCCCACCCTCGCCGCCCTGGAGGCCGGCCGGACGCTCGCGCTCGCCAACAAGGAGTCGCTCATCGTCGGCGGCCCGCTGGTGAAGGCGCTCGCCAAGCCCGGCCAGATCATCCCGGTCGACTCCGAGCACGCGGCCCTCTTCCAGGCGCTCGCCGCCGGCACCCGCGCCGACGTCCGCAAGCTGGTGGTCACCGCCTCCGGCGGTCCCTTCCGCGGCCGGACCCGGGCCGAGCTGGAGGGCGTCACCCGCGAGGACGCGCTCGCCCACCCCACCTGGGCCATGGGCCCCGTCATCACGGTGAACAGCGCCACCCTCGTCAACAAGGGCCTGGAGGTCATCGAGGCCCACCTGCTCTACGACATCCCGTTCGACCGGATCGAGGTCGTCGTCCACCCCCAGTCGTACGTCCACTCCATGGTGGAGTTCACCGACGGCTCCACCCTGGCCCAGGCCACCCCGCCCGACATGCGCGGCCCCATCGCCATCGGCATCGGCTGGCCCGAGCGCGTCCCGGACGCGGCCCCCGCCTTCGACTGGAGCACCGCCTCCACCTGGGAGTTCTTCCCGCTCGACGACGAGGCCTTCCCGTCGGTCAACCTGGCCCGGCACGTCGGCACCCTCGGCGGCACCGCCCCCGCCGTCTTCAACGCCGCCAACGAGGAGTGCGTGGACGCCTTCCTCGCCGGAAGGCTGCCGTTCAACGGAATCATGGATACGGTCACCGCAGTCGTCACCGAGCACGACGGGAGCCCCACGGGAACCTCCCTCACGGTGTCCGACGTCCTGGAAGCGGAGACCTGGGCCCGGGCCCGGGCCCGGGAACTCGCGGCGAAGGCAATCGCGGAGGCGCGCGCATGACCACACTCCTGACCCTCCTCGGCATCGTGCTGTTCGCGGTGGGACTCCTCGTCTCGATCGCCTGGCACGAGCTGGGGCACCTCTCCACGGCCAAGCTCTTCGGCATCCGGGTGCCGCAGTACATGGTCGGCTTCGGCCCGACCCTGTGGTCGAAGAAGAAGGGCGAGACGGAGTACGGCATCAAGGCCATCCCGGCCGGCGGCTACATCCGGATGATCGGCATGTTCCCGCCCGGCAAGGACGGCCGGATCGAGGCCCGCTCCACCTCCCCCTGGCGCTCCATGATCGAGGACGCCCGCGAGGCGTCCTTCGAGGAGCTCCAGCCCGGCGACGAGTCCCGGCTCTTCTACACGCGCAAGCCGTGGAAGCGGATCATCGTCATGTTCGCCGGGCCCTTCATGAACCTGGTGCTCGCCGTCCTGCTGTTCTTCGGCAGCGCCATGGCGATCGGGTTCGAGACCCAGACCACCAAGGTCGCCGGCGTCCAGAAGTGCGTCATCGCCCAGTCCACCGAGCGGGACCGGTGCCAGGCCGGAGACCCGGTCTCGCCCGCGTACGCCGCCGGCCTCGAGGAAGGCGACCGGATCGTCGCCTTCAACGGCACCCCCGTCGCGGACTGGAACACCCTCTCCGACCACATCCGCGACACCATCGGCCCCGCCACCGTCACCGTCGAGCGCGGCGGGCAGCGGATCGACCTCCACCCGACCCTGATCAAGAACGACGTCTACAAGAAGGACGCCGACGGCCGGGTCGTCCAGCCGCTGCAGACCGTCCCCGCCGGCTACCTCGGCTTCGCCTCGAAGACCGAGGTGCTGCCCCTGACCTTCGGCCAGGCCACCGACCGGATGACCGAACAGCTCCAGGCCGGCGTCGAGTCCGTCATCGCCCTGCCGAGCAAGATCCCCGCCCTGTGGGACGCCGCCTTCGGCGACGGCGAACGCAAGCAGGACTCCCCGGTCGGCGTCGTCGGCGCCGCCCGCCTCAGCGGCGAGCTGATGAACCTCGACGCGCCGCCCCAGACCATCCTCGTCTGGTTCATGAACCTGCTGGTCATGTTCAACGTGTCGCTGTTCCTGTTCAACATGCTCCCGCTGCTCCCGCTCGACGGCGGCCACATCGCCGGCGCCCTGTGGGAGTCGATCCGCCGCAACACCGCCCGGATCTTCCGCCGGCCCGACCCGGGCCCCTTCGACGTGGCCAAGCTGATGCCGGCCGCCTACGTCGTGGCGGGCGTCTTCGTCTGCTTCACCCTGCTCGTCCTCGTCGCGGACATCGTCAATCCGGTGAAGCTCACGTGACGCGCCAAGCGGCCGGACCCGTGCTGTGTCCGGCCGCCCGCCCCCGGGGCGGTAATCTCGAAGACCTGAGCCCGATGAACCACACCTTGGGGTTGTACAGCTGATGACCGCGATCTCTCTCGGTATCCCGTCCGTTCCGACGAAGCTCGCCGAGCGGCGCAAGAGCCGCCAGATCCAGGTCGGGTCGGTGGCCGTCGGCGGCGACGCCCCGGTGTCGGTGCAGTCGATGACCACCACCCGCACCTCCGACATCGGCGCCACGCTGCAGCAGATCGCCGAGCTGACCGCCTCCGGCTGCCAGATCGTGCGCGTCGCCTGCCCCACCCAGGACGACGCCGACGCGCTCCCGATCATCGCGAAGAAGTCGCAGATCCCGGTCATCGCCGACATCCACTTCCAGCCGAAGTACGTCTTCGCCGCCATCGACGCCGGCTGCGCCGCGGTCCGGGTGAACCCCGGCAACATCAAGCAGTTCGACGACAAGGTCAAGGAGATCGCCAAGGCCGCCGGCGACGCCGGCGTCCCGATCCGCATCGGCGTCAACGCCGGCTCCCTCGACCGCCGCCTGCTCCAGAAGTACGGCAAGGCCACCCCCGAGGCCCTCGTCGAGTCCGCCCTCTGGGAAGCCTCCCTCTTCGAGGAGCACGGCTTCCAGGACATCAAGATCTCGGTCAAGCACAACGACCCGGTCGTGATGGTCAACGCCTACCGCCAGCTCGCCGCCCAGTGCGACTACCCGCTGCACCTCGGCGTCACCGAGGCCGGCCCCGCCTTCCAGGGCACCATCAAGTCCGCCGTCGCCTTCGGCGCCCTGCTCGCCGAGGGCATCGGCGACACCATCCGGGTCTCCCTCTCCGCCCCGCCGGCCGAGGAGATCAAGGTCGGCATCCAGATCCTGGAGTCCCTGAACCTCCGCCAGCGCCGCCTGGAGATCGTCTCCTGCCCGTCCTGCGGCCGCGCCCAGGTCGACGTCTACAAGCTCGCCGAGGAGGTCACCGCCGGCCTCGACGGCATGACCGTCCCGCTGCGCGTCGCCGTCATGGGCTGCGTCGTCAACGGCCCCGGCGAGGCCCGCGAGGCCGACCTCGGCGTCGCCTCCGGCAACGGCAAGGGCCAGATCTTCGTCAAGGGCGAGGTCATCAAGACCGTCCCCGAGTCGAAGATCGTCGAGACCCTCATCGAGGAAGCCCTCAAGATCGCCGACCAGATGGAGAAGGACGGCGTCGCCTCCGGCGAGCCGACCGTCGCCGTCGCCGGCTGACGCCTCCTGCCGGACCCCGCAGCACGGAAACAAGCCCCTCCCGCCACGGGAGGGGCTTCTTTCGTACCTCCCCGAGGGCGGGAAGGGGCGGTAAAGTGCCAGGACCAGCAGAACCGTACGGTGAGGCCCCACGTGTTGACGCAATCATCGACGCGGGTCCTCGAACCCGCCGACCTCGGCGCCGCGCTCGCCGTCCTGGACAGCGCCCCCGTCGAGAACGCCTTCGTCGCCGCCCGCGTCCAGATCGCCGGCCTCGACCCCTGGCGCCTCGGCGGCGAGATGTGGGGCTGGTACGCCGACGGGCACCTGCGCTCGCTCTGCTACTCCGGCGCCAACCTCGTCCCCATCTGCGCCACCCCCGAGGCCGTCCGCGCCTTCGCCGACCGGGCCCGCCGCGTCGGCCGCCGCTGCTCCTCCATCGTCGGCCCCGCCGAACCCACCGCCCGGCTCTGGAGCCTCCTCGAACCCAGCTGGGGCCCCGCCCGCGACGTCCGCGCCCACCAGCCCCTGATGATCGCCGAGGAACCGTCCGCCACCGTCCCGCCCGACCCGCTGGTCCGCCGCGTCCGCAAGGACGAGATGGACGTGATCATGCCCGCCTGCGTGGCCATGTTCACCGAGGAGGTCGGCGTCTCCCCGATGGCCGGCGACGGCGGACTGCTCTACCAGGCCCGCGTCGCCGAGCTCGTCGGCGCCGGCCGCTCCTTCGCCCGCATCGAGGACGGCAAGGTCGTCTTCAAGGCCGAGATCGGCGCCGCCACCCGCCACGCCTGCCAGATCCAGGGCGTCTGGGTCGCCCCCGAACACCGCGGCAAGGGCCTGTCCGAGACCGGCATGGCCGCCGTCCTGCAGTACGCGCTCACCGACGTCGCCCCGGTCGTCAGCCTCTACGTCAACGACTACAACACCCCCGCCCGCGCCGCCTACCGCAAGGTCGGCTTCCAGGAGGTCGGCGCCTTCATGAGCGTGCTGTTCTGACCGGCTTGTAGGGTGCGGCGCATGGATGAGCGCATGGATGACACCGAGGTCGCGATCGCGCCGGTCGATCTCGCCGCACGGGTCGACGAGGCCCTGGCCGTACAGGCCGTCGCCTTCGGACTCGACGAGACCGAGGTCGCCGTACGCCGCCACATCGTCCTGCGCCACCTCCTCAGCCTCGGCGCCCGCGCCTTCGCCGCGACGACCCCCGACGACCGGCTCGTCGGCTTCGTCTACGGGATGCCCAACGACCGCACCCACTGGTGGTCCACCGTCGTCGAGCCGTACCTCCGCTCCGAGGGCCACGCCGCCTGGCTCCACGACGCCTTCGTCATCACCGAGCTGCACGTCCACCCCGACTTCCAGGGCAGGGGAGTGGGCCGCGCGCTGATCACCACCATCACCGACGGCTCCGACCTCCCGAAGTCGATCCTCTCCGCCATCGACACCGAGAGCCCCGCCCGCGGCCTGTACCGCTCGCTCGGCTACACCGACCTCGCCCGCCGCGTCCACTTCCCCAGCGCGCCCCGCCCCTACGCGGTGATGGGCGCGCCGCTGCCGCTGCGGCGCGCGCCCGGCACCCGGAACTGATTTCACCGTCCCGGGGCCGCCCGGCTAACCTCCTAGCCATCACCCTTTGTCCCGGCAGGAGTACGAGAACCATGGCCAACGCACCGGTCCAGCGCATGTCCCAGTTGATGGCGAAGACGCTGCGCGACGACCCGGCGGACGCCGAGGTCCTCAGCCACAAGCTCCTCGTCCGCGCCGGCTACGTCCGCCGCACCGCCGCCGGCATCTGGAGCTGGCTGCCCCTCGGCAAGAAGGTCCTCGCCAACGTCGAGCGGATCGTCCGTGAGGAGATGGACGCCATCGGCGCCCAGGAGGTGACCCTCCCGGCGCTGCTGCCCCGCGAGCCCTACGAGGCGACCGGCCGCTGGGACGAGTACGGCGCCGAGCTGTTCCGCCTCCAGGACCGCAAGGGCGGCGACTACCTCCTCGGCCCCACGCACGAGGAGATCTTCACCCTGCTGGTGAAGGACCAGTGCTCGTCCTACAAGGACCTGCCGGTGATCCTCTACCAGATCCAGACGAAGTTCCGCGACGAGGCCCGCCCCCGCGCCGGCATCCTGCGCGGCCGCGAGTTCCTCATGAAGGACTCGTACTCCTTCGACCTGGAGGACGAGGGCCTCGCCCACTCCTACGAGCTGCACCGCCGGGCCTACCAGCGCGTCTTCGAGCGCCTCGGCCTGGACTACCGCATCTGCGCCGCCACGGCGGGCGCGATGGGCGGCTCCAAGTCCGAGGAGTTCCTCGCCCCGGCCGAGGCCGGCGAGGACACCTTCGCCGACTGCCCGAACTGCGACTTCGCCGCCAACACGGAGGCGGTCTCCTACGAGCTGAAGCCGGTGGACGCCGCCGGTGTGCCCGCCGCCGAGGACATCCCCACCCCCGACACCCCCACCATCGAGACCCTGGCCGCCTCGCTCGGCGTGCCGGCCTCCGCGACGCTCAAGAACCTCCTGGTGAAGGTCGACGGCGAGATCGTCGCCGTGGGCGTGCCCGGCGACCGCGAGGTCGACCTGGGCAAGGTCGAGGCGCACTTCGCCCCCGCGGCCGTCGAGATGGTCACCGAGGCCGACTTCGCCGAGCGCCGTGACCTCGTCCGCGGCTACGTCGGCCCGCAGGGCCTCGACAAGGTGAAGTACGTCGCCGACCCGCGCGTCGCGCCCGGCACCGCGTGGATCACCGGCGCCAACAAGGAGGGCACGCACACGAAGAACGTCGTCGCCGGACGTGACTTCGAGGTCGAGGAGTACGTGGACGTCGTCGTCGTCGAGGAGGGCGACCCCTGCCCGAAGTGCGGCACCGGCCTGAAGCTGGACCGCGCCATCGAGATCGGCCACATCTTCCAGCTGGGCCGCAAGTACGCCGACGCGCTCAAGCTCGACGTCCTCGGCCAGAACGGCAAGCCGGTCCGCGTCACCATGGGCTCGTACGGCATCGGCGTCTCCCGCGCCGTCGCCGCGCTCGCCGAGCAGACCGCCGACGACAAGGGCCTGTGCTGGCCCGCCGAGGTCGCCCCGGCCGACGTCCACGTCGTCGCCGCCGGCAAGGCCCTCCAGACCGAGCTGGCCCTGGAGGTCTCCGACAGGCTCTCCGCCGCGGGCCTGCGCGTCCTCGTCGACGACCGCGCCGGTGTCTCCCCGGGCGTCAAGTTCACCGACTCGGAGCTCATCGGCGTCCCCAAGATCCTCGTCGCGGGCCGCCGCGCGGCCGAGGGCGTCCTCGAGCTGAAGGACCGCCGGACCGGCGAGCGCGAGGAACTGACGGTCGACGAGGCCATCGCCCGCCTCAGCGCCTGACGGCCCGGCTCCGCGTACGCGGCGGGGCATCGCCTCGTGGGCCCCGCCCCTCACCGGGGACGGTGCCCCGGGCGGCCCCACCGCGGGCCGGTGCGGCCTCCAGCCGGCGACCGCGGTGCCCACCCGCGCTCGGCGCGCGTGCGGCGTCGCCGTGCGCTTCCTGCCCTGCCGGGCGCCGCCCGCCCGGCGCGGGGCGTGCTCGTTGCGGGACGCCTCGGCCGGTTCACCGGGCGGAGCACACCCTCAGCACTCCCGTTGTGGGCATGTGTCCCGCTGGGGCCCCAGCGGGACACATGCCCACAACGGAGGTCGGTGAAGGGCACCATTCCAGGGGGTCGCAGGCCCTCCACGGAGGAGCAGCGGCAGCGCGCCCGGCGGGGCGACGGCCCGCACGGGGGTGGGGAGGTCACGCACGTGCGCGGCGGCCCGCACGGGAGCCGGGCGCGAGCCCAGGTCGCAGCTGTACGGGCACCCGGCACGAGCCCGAGGCCCGCACCCCGTCCCGCCAGGGACCCCTCAGCCGCCGTCCTCGTGCGGGGCCGGTTCCACCGACGTGCCCGTCAGGTCCTCGATCGCGTCCTGGGCCGCCGCCCGGCCCGCCGTGTACGCGTCGCTGCGCGGCGGCACCGTAGGTTCGTGGTACGCGTGGTGCTGGGCCGGCCCCGGCCCGGCGGGTGCCGCCCGCTCCAGGAACCGCAGCAGCTCCACCGGAATCGGCAGGACCAGCGTCGAGTTCTTCTCGGCGGCGACCGCCATGACCGTCTGCAGCAGCCGCAGCTGCAGCGCGGACGGCGCCTCCGCCATCTGGTGCGCCGCCTCCGCCAGCTTCTTCGACGCCTGCAGCTCCGCGTCCGCGTTGATCAGCCGCGCCCGCCGCTCCCGGTCAGCCTCCGCCTGCCGGGCCATCGACCGCTTCATGGTCTCCGGCAGCGAGACGTCCTTGATCTCGACCCGGTCGATCTGCACGCCCCACCCGATCGCCGGCGAGTCCAGCATCAGCTCCAGCCCCTGGTTGAGCTTCTCCCGGTTCGACAGCAGGTCGTCGAGGTCGCTCTTGCCGATGATCGACCGCAGCGAGGTCTGCGCCATCTGCGAGACGGCGAACTTGTAGTCCTCCACCCGCACCAGCGCCTCGGCCGCGTCGACCACCTTGAAGTAGACGACCGCGTCCACCCGCACCGTCACGTTGTCCCGGGTGATGCCCTCCTGCGCGGGCACGGGCATCGTGACGATCTGCATGTTCACCTTGTGCAGCCGGTCCACGCCGGGAACGATCATGGTGAAGCCGGGCTTGCGGACCTCACCGCGCAGCCGCCCGAAGCGGAACACCACGCCCCGTTCGTACTGCTTCACCACGCGCGCCGCGGCGCCCACGTACGCCACGGTCGCCGCCCCGGCTCCCGCGGCCGCCATCAACAGCTCTTCGATCATCACGGCCCCCTCAGGAAGGGTTAGAGCCAGCGTATGCCCCTAGAGCCAGCCCGCGAACTCGAACAGCAGCTCCGCGTCCGTCCGCCGGCCCGCCGTGAGCGCGCGGGTCGCGGACTCGACGGCGCGGAACAGGGTCCAGCCGCGCAGCCGCTCCCGGTCCAGCTCCAGGGAGTCCGCCAGCTTGTTCACCCGGCGCCGGGCCGTCGACGCGCCGGCCGAGCCGGCCACCAGGTCCTCCACCCGGTCCCGTACCAGCCGCGCCAGGTCGTAGGCGCGCTCGCCGACCAGGGGATCGGGGCCGACCGCGAGCCACGGCGCCCGGTCGCCGGCCAGCACCTTGCCCTGCCGGAAGCAGCCGTGCAGCAGCAGCGTCTCCGCCGGCCCGGCGACCAGCTCCGCGCGGGCGGCGAGCGCGGCCGCCACCAGCTCGCCCGCCTCGGCGTCGGCCCGGTGGGCGTCCATGGCCGCGGCCTGGCGGGCCGTCCGCTCGGCGACCGACTCGAAGCCGTGGCCCGCGGGCGGCTCCACCCACAGCTTCCGGACCGTCCCCGCGGCCTCCAGGAGGGCCTTGGCCTCCGGCAGCGAGCGCAGTGAGACGTCGGGGTGCAGCCGCTCCAGGAGCAGCGCGCCCTCCCGTGCCTGGTCGAGGAGCCGGACCGCGCCCCAGCCGTTCCAGTGGGCGAGCGCGTCCCGCTCCAGGTCCGGACGGGTGAATCCGGGCGCGATCTTCACGACGGCGCCGGGGACGAGGACGACGAGGCTGCTGCGCCCGCCGGGGGCGATCACCCGTTCGGCGGCGAGCCCGGTGTGTTCCAGGGTGTCCCGGGTGAGCTCCGGGAGCTCGTCGAGCCATCCGGCCGCGGCAGCGTCCCCGTACGTCTCGCGGAGAGCCCGCACCAGTCGCTGCGGCGGTTCGAAACCCATGCGTGCGTTGTTCCTTCGGCTCGGCTCAGGCCCGTTCGGCGAGCCCAGGAAAGGTTACGTCGGTGCCGCGCCAGCGGACCGCCCGCACCGCCGCCTCGCGCAGCGCGGACGCCGCGTCCCGGCGCAGCGCCCCGTCGGCGGAGCGCACCAGGTCCGAGTAGACGCCCGCGACCCGGTCCTCCAGGACGGCCGCGAGGCGGACGGCGGCGGCGCCGTCCGGCACCGGGAACGGCAGCGCGTAACCGGCGGCCGCGGCGACCGGCTCGCCGCCCAGGTCCCGTACCGTGCGGCGCAGCGCGTCGCGCCGAGCGCGGTGGGCCTCGTAGGCGGCGGTGGCCTCCGGGCGCCGTTCCTCGCCGACGCGGGCGCCGACGACCCCGTAGCCGTACACGGCGGCGTGTTCGGCGGCGAGTGCGGCCTGGGCCGCGTCGAGCGCCGTCATCCCCGGCCCCCTTCGGTCGGAGCGGTCGTCGCAGCGGTCAGCAGGAAGGCGTGGGCCGCCCCGGAGGCCGCGACGGAGGCGAGCAGCCGGGCGTACTCGGGCGGCGCGGTCAGGAGCGCGGCCGTGTGGGCGTCGGCGGCCGCCCGTTCGGCGGTGGCGAGCGTCTTCAGCGCCGCCTCCGGGTCGGCCGGTACGCGGACGAAGGCGAGCGACCGGGACGGCGACGGAGAGCCGGAGGGGGCGGCGGAGTCCGGGGCGGCGGGGGCGGCGGACGCGGAGGAGCCCGGGGCCGGGCCCGTGCCGTCCTCGCCCAGGGCCTTCACGTGGGCCGCCACCGAGGCCCGCAGCGGCGCCAGCCGGGCGGCGAGCACCGGATGCCCGGAGAGGACGGCGTCGTACCGGAGCAGCAGGTCCCGGCTGGTGTGCGCCGAGCGGGCGCGCAGGGCCGCCTCCGCGGCCGCCGCCCGTTCGGCCGCGTCCGGCTTCCTCGGGCCGTCGTTGCGGCCGGACGTACAGCCCGCGAGGGTCGTCGCCGCGCCCGCCGCGAGGAGCGCGCGCCTGCCCACTGTCGTCACGCCTACTCCCTCGCGTGTTCGAATCACTCGAAGATCACCGCAGGCGAGCGTACCCGCGGCCCCCGGCCAGGTGGACGGCAACACCCTCCTGGACCGGATACCCTTTGATCTGACACGCGACGAACCCACAACAGCACACGCGGCCGAGGAGTCACCCGGATGAGCACCACCCAGAGCGAACGGCTGCGCGGTCTTCTGGAGCCGCTCGTTCACGCGAAGGACCTCGACCTCGAAGAGATCGAGGTGTCCCGGGCCGGCCGCCGCGGACTGCTGAGGGTCATCGTCGATTCGGACGAGGGCGTCGAGCTGGACGCCTGTGCCGAGCTGAGCCGCGTGATCTCCGAGAAGCTGGACGAGACCGACGCGATGGGCGAGGGCGAGTACGTCCTCGAAGTCAGCTCGCCGGGCGCCGACCGCCCTCTCACCCAGCACCGCCACTACGTGCGCGCCACCGGCCGCCTCGTCAAGCTGCAGCTGACCCCGGAGGCGGGCGGCGGCGAGGTCGTCACCCGCATCGTCGCCGTGGACGAGGACGGTCTGGACACCGAGGTGCCGGGCGTGAAGGGCCGCAAGGCCACCGCCCGCCGCGTGGAGTTCGCCGAGATCGCGAAGGCGCGTGTCGAGATCGAGTTCAACCGCAAGGACAAGAAGGAAGAGGAGGCGTAGCCGTGGACATCGACGTGAAGCTCCTGAAGGGCTTGGCACAGGAGAAGGAAATCTCCTTCGAGATGCTGGTCGAGGCGATCGAGTCGGCCCTCCTCATCGCGTACCACCGCACCCCCGACGCCCGCCGCCACGCGCGCGTGGAGCTGGACAAGAGCACCGGTCACGTGACGGTGTGGGCGAAGGAGGACCCCTCCGAGCTGGAGGAGGGGCAGCAGCCGAAGGAGTTCGACGACACGCCGTCGGACTTCGGCCGGATTGCGGCGAGCACCGCCCGCCAGGTCATCCAGCAGCGGCTGCGGGACGCCGAGAACGACGTCACCTTCGGCGAGTACGCCCGCCGCGAGGGCGACATCGTGGCCGGCCAGGTGCAGCAGGGCAAGGACCCGAAGAACGTCCTGGTCAAGCTCGACGACAAGCTGGAGGCCATCCTGCCGGTGCAGGAGCAGGTGCCCGGCGAGGAGTACACGCACGGCCTGCGGCTGCGCACGTACGTCGTACGGGTGGCCAAGGGCGTCCGCGGCCCGTCCGTCACCCTCTCGCGCACCCACCCCAATCTGGTGAAGAAGCTCTTCGCCCTGGAGGTGCCGGAGATCGCCGACGGTTCCGTCGAGATCGCCGCCATCGCCCGTGAGGCCGGTCACCGCACCAAGATCGCCGTCCGTTCCACCCGTTCGGGCCTGAACGCCAAGGGCGCCTGCATCGGCCCCATGGGCAGCCGGGTGCGCAACGTGATGGCGGAGCTGCTCGGCGAGAAGATCGACATCGTCGACTGGTCGGACGACCCGGCCGAGATGGTGGCGAACGCCCTGTCCCCGGCGCGGGTCTCCAAGGTCGAGATCGTCGACCTGGCCGCCCGTTCGGCCCGGGTGACGGTGCCCGACTACCAGCTGTCGCTGGCCATCGGCAAGGAGGGCCAGAACGCCCGGCTGGCCGCGCGGCTCACCGGCTGGCGGATCGACATCCGCCCCGACACCGAGCAGCCGGACGACGCGGCTCACTGATTCTTTTTGGCCAACGACTGTTCGATTTTTGCCCCGAACGGGTGAGGTCGGTACGGGGAGGTAGACTTAAGCGTGTCTGGCCGGACGCATGCCCGCGCGTGCCCTGAGCGAACCTGTGTGGGATGCCGGGAGCGAGCGGCCAAGAGCGATCTGCTGCGGATCGTGATGAATAAGGACGAGTGCGTTCCGGATCATCGCGGTACGCTGCCCGGCCGGGGTGCTTATCTGCACCCCGCCTCGGTCTGTCTCGACCTGGCGGTGCGTCGCCGGGCGTTCCCGAGGGCCTTCAGGGTCCAGGGTCCGCTCGACACGACGGCGCTTCGCGAAGACGTCGAGCAGGCGGCACCGTAGAGATGTACGGCACGAAGAAGTACGGCACGGAACACCGTGCGGTCAGGTACCTCGCGAGTTGGAAGTAGGTCGAGATTGCGATGAGCACTCGATGAGTACGCGATGAGTACGCCCATGAAGTAGCGACGGTCCGGCGGTAACCGGACCTCAAAGGAGCGAAGTGGCTAAGGTCCGGGTATACGAACTCGCCAAGGAGTTCGGTGTGGAGAGCAAGGTCGTCATGGCCAAGCTCCAAGAACTCGGTGAGTTCGTCCGTTCGGCGTCCTCGACGATCGAGGCGCCGGTCGTGCGCAAGTTGACTGATGCACTGCAGGGTCCCGGCGGCAACGCCGGCAAGACCGCTGCGAAGCCGGGTGCGCCCCGCAAGGCGACGCCCGCCCCCAAGCCGGCCCCCGCGCCCTCCCCGGCGCAGGCCGCACGTCCGGCTGCCCCGAAGCCTGGCGCGCCCACCCCGGCGCCCAAGCCCGCGGCTGCCGAGAAGCCCGCAGCGGCCCCCGCCGCCCCGGGCCCCCGTCCCACCCCGGGTCCGAAGCCCGCGGCCGCGCCCAAGCCGGCGCCCGCCGCCCCGGCTCCGACCACCCCGGAGTTCACCGCGCCTCCGTCGGCCCCGGCCGCCGGTCCGCGCCCCGGCGCGGCCCCCGGTCCGCGCCCGACCGGCGCCCGCCCGGGCCAGCAGGCCCCGCGCCCCGGTCAGCAGGCTCCCCGTCCCGGCGGCCAGCAGGCCCCGCGTCCGGGTGCCCGTCCGGCCGGTCCCCGTCCGGGCAACAACCCCTTCACCTCCGGTGGCTCCACCGGCATGGCGCGTCCCCAGACGCCCCGTCCGGGTGGCGGCGCGCCGCGTCCCGGCGGCCAGGGCGCCGTTCCGGGCGCTCCGCGTCCGCAGGGTCCCGGCTCCGTGCCCGGCGCCCCGCGTCCGCAGGGCCAGGGTGCGCGACCGACCCCCGGTGGCATGCCCCGTCCGCAGGCTCCCCGTCCGGGCGGCGCGCCCGGCGGCAACCGTCCGAACCCGGGCATGATGCCGCAGCGTCCCGCTGCCGGCCCGCGTCCGGGCCCCGGCGGCCGTGGCCCGGGTGGCCCCGGCGGCCGTCCCGGCGGTCCCGGCGGCGGCGGTCGTCCCGGCTTCGCCGGTCGTCCGGCCGGTCCCGGCGGCGGTGGCGGCGGCTTCGCCGGCCGTCCCGGCGGTCCCGGTGGCGGCGGCGGTCGCCCGGGTGGTCCCGGCGGCGGTGGCGGCGGCTTCGGCGGTCGTCCCGGCGGCTTCGGCGGCCGTCCCGGCGGCCCGGGTGGCCGTGGTGGCACGCAGGGCGCCTTCGGTCGTCCCGGCGGTCCCGCGCGTCGCGGTCGCAAGTCGAAGCGGCAGAGGCGCCAGGAGTACGAGGCCATGCAGGCCCCGTCCGTGGGCGGCGTGATGCTGCCTCGCGGCAACGGCGAGACCATTCGCCTGTCGCGCGGTGCGTCCCTCACCGACTTCGCGGAGAAGATCAACGCCAACCCGGCGTCGCTCGTCGCGGTCATGATGAACCTCGGCGAGATGGTCACGGCCACGCAGTCCGTCTCCGACGAGACGCTGCAGCTCCTCGGCGACGAGATGAACTACACCGTTCAGATCGTCTCGCCGGAGGAGGAGGACCGTGAGCTGCTCGAGTCCTTCGACATCGAGTTCGGCGAGGACGAGGGCGGCGAGGAAGAGCTCGTCTCCCGTCCGCCGGTCGTGACCGTCATGGGTCACGTCGACCACGGTAAGACCCGACTCCTCGACGCCATCCGCAAGACCAACGTGGTCGCGGGCGAGGCCGGTGGCATCACCCAGCACATCGGTGCCTACCAGGTCGCCACCCGCGTCAACGACGAGGACCGGGCCATCACCTTCATCGACACCCCGGGTCACGAGGCGTTCACCGCCATGCGTGCCCGTGGTGCGAAGTCGACCGACATCGCGATCCTCGTGGTGGCGGCCAACGACGGTGTGATGCCCCAGACGATCGAGGCGCTGAACCACGCCAAGGCGGCCGACGTGCCGATCGTGGTCGCGGTCAACAAGATCGACGTCGAGGGCGCGGACCCGACCAAGGTGCGCGGTCAGCTGACCGAGTTCGGTCTGGTCGCGGAGGAGTACGGCGGCGACACCATGTTCGTCGACATCTCCGCCAAGCAGGGCCTGAACATCGACAAGCTGCTCGAGGCGGTCGTCCTGACCGCCGACGCCGCCCTGGACCTGCGGGCCAACCCGAACCAGGACGCGCAGGGCATCGCGATCGAGTCCCACCTCGACCGCGGCCGCGGTGCGGTCTCGACCGTCCTCGTCCAGCGCGGCACGCTGCGCATCGGCGACACGATGGTCGTCGGCGACGCGTACGGCCGTGTCCGGGCCATGCTCGACGACAAGGGCAACAACGTCGAGGAGGCGACCCCGTCGACTCCGGTCCTGGTCCTGGGTCTCACCAACGTCCCGGGCGCCGGCGACAACTTCCTCGTCGTCGACGAGGACCGCACGGCCCGCCAGATCGCCGAGAAGCGCGCCGCGCGGGAGCGCAACGCCGCCTTCGCCAAGCGCGTCCGCCGGGTGTCCCTCGAGGACCTCGACAAGGTGCTCAAGGCCGGCCAGGTCCAGGAACTCAACCTCATCATCAAGGGCGACGCGTCCGGTGCGGTCGAGGCCCTCGAGTCCTCGCTGCTCCAGCTCGACGTCGGTGAAGAGGTCGACATCCGCGTCCTGCACCGCGGTGTGGGTGCGGTCACCGAGTCCGACATCGACCTGGCCATGGGCTCCGACGCCATCGTCATCGGCTACAACGTCCGCGCGGCCGGCCGTGCCGCGCAGATGGCGGAGCGCGAGGGCGTCGACGTCCGGTACTACTCGGTCATCTACCAGGCGATCGAGGAGATCGAGGCGGCGCTCAAGGGCCTCCTCAAGCCGGAGTACGAAGAGGTCGAGCTCGGTACGGCGGAGATCCGCGAGGTCTTCCGCTCGTCCAAGCTGGGCAACATCGCCGGTGTCCTCATCCGCTCCGGCGAGGTCAGGCGCAACACCAAGGCGCGCCTCATCCGCGACGGCAAGGTCGTGGCCGAGAACCTCAACATCGAGGGTCTGCGCCGCTTCAAGGACGACGTCACCGAGATCCGCGAAGGCTTCGAGGGCGGTATCAACCTCGGAAACTTCAACGACATCAAGGTCGACGACGTCATCGCGACCTACGAGATGCGCGAGAAGCCGCGCTCGTAACGCACAGCGCGAGGACCGGGGCCGGTCGGCGGAGTATTTCCGTCGATCGGCCCCGGCCGTTGCGTGTACGGTTTTGATGTTCCTGCCGGGCCGTCGCCCGGCAGGCCGTCGAACCCGAACCGGCGGGACATCCGGCACCGCATGTACGTGGGGACCCTGTCCTTCGATCTGCTCCTCGGCGACGTTCATTCGTTGAAGGAGAAACGCTCCGTCGTCCGGCCCATCGTCGCCGAGCTCCAGCGCAAGTTCTCCGTGAGCGCGGCCGAGGTGGGCGACCAGGACCTCCACCGCAGAGCCCGTGTCGGGGTCGCGCTGGTCGCCGGGGACGCGGGGTTCGTGTCGGACGTGCTCGACCGCTGTGAGCGGCTGGTCGCGGCCCGGCCCGAGGTGGAGCTGCTGTCGGTGCGCCGCAGACTCCACACTGATGAAGACTGAATGAGCAAGGCAAAGAAGGAGAAGGACCAGTGGCCGACAACGCGCGGGCGAAGAAACTGGCGGACCTCATCCGGGAGGTGGTCGCCGAGAAGCTGCAGCGCGGCATCAAGGACCCGCGCCTGGGTACGCACGTGACCATCACGGACACCCGCGTCACCGGTGACCTGCGGGAGGCCACGGTCTTCTACACGGTCTACGGCGACGAGGAGGAGCGGGCCAGCGCCGCCGCCGGCCTGGAGAGCGCCAAGGGCGTCCTGCGCTCGGCCGTCGGCCGGGCCGCGGGCACCAAGTTCACCCCGACGCTCACCTTCGTGGCCGACGCCCTGCCGGAGACCGCCCGGAACATCGAGGACCTCCTCGACCAGGCGCGGGCCTCCGACGCCAAGGTGCGCGAGGCGTCCTCGGGCGCCACGTTCGCCGGCGACGCCGACCCGTACAAGAAGCCCGGCGAGGACGAAGCCGCCGAATGAGCAAGGCAACCACCACCACGCCCGACGGGCTTGTCATCGTCGACAAGCCGTCGGGCTTCACTTCGCACGACGTCGTGGCCAAGATGCGCGGGATCGCCAGGACCCGCCGGGTCGGCCACGCCGGCACGCTCGACCCCATGGCCACGGGCGTCCTCGTCCTCGGCGTGGAGCGGGCGACCAAGCTGCTCGGTCACCTCGCACTGACCGAGAAGGAGTACCTGGGCACGATCCGCCTCGGGCAGACCACGATCACCGACGACGCCGAGGGCGAGATCACGGCGTCGGTCGACGCGTCGAAGGTCACCCGCGCGCAGATCGACGCGGGCGTGGCCGAGCTCACCGGCGCCATCATGCAGGTGCCGTCGAAGGTCTCCGCGATCAAGATCGACGGCAAGCGGTCCTACGCGCGCGTGCGCGGCGGCGAGGAGTTCGAGATCCCGGCCCGTCCGGTCACCGTCTCCTCCTTCCAGGTGTACGACGTGCGCGAGGCCACCGCCGAGGACGGCACCCCCGTCGTCGACCTCGTCGTCTCCGTCGTCTGCTCCTCCGGCACCTACATCCGGGCGCTCGCCCGCGACCTGGGCGCCGGACTCGGCGTGGGCGGCCACCTGACCGCCCTGCGCCGCACCCGGGTCGGCCCGTACAAGCTCGACGCGGCCCGCACCCTGGACCAGCTCCAGGCGGAGCTGACGGTCATGCCGGTCGCCGAGGCGGCCGCGGCGGCGTTCCCGCGCTGGGACGTCGACGAGAAGCGGGCACGGCTGCTCCTGAACGGCGTCCGCCTGGAGATGCCGGAGTACCCGGCGGGCCCGGTCGCGGTCTTCGGTCCGGACGGGCGGCTGCTCGCCCTGGTCGAGGCGCAGCGGGGCAAGGCGAAGAGCCTGGCCGTCTTCGGCTGAGCCGGATCGCGTCCCTCGGGCTCGTGGGCGGGGCACCCCAGGGTGCCCCGCCCCCTTTTTTGCCCCCCGTTCACCCCATCGGGCAGGCGCTCGAAGTGAACGGGGGGAGCGCGAGGGGGCGCGTTCGGCCGGTGCGCTGCCCCGGTGATCACCGGACGCCTACCGTCGAACCATGGGGAGCGGGAATCGGACGACGCTGGTACGGATCGAGGATCCGTCCGGCCGCTCCGTCGGCACCGGATTCCTCGTCGACCACCACGGCACCGTCCTCACCGGCCACGAGGTCGTCGCCACCGCCGGCCCCGAGGGCCTGCTGCTGCGCGCCCCCGGCGGCCCGAGCCGCCGCGCCACGCCCGCCGACATCACCCCGCTGCCCGACAGCGGGCTCGCCCTCGTCCGCACCGACGGCCTGGACGCCCGCCCGCTGCCGCTCTCCGCCCGGCGGGACCTCGAACCCGGCACATACGTACGGATCGAGGCCCACGGCTGGCGCGAGGCCCGCGTGCTCGGCGCCACCGCGGGAGGCGCGCTCGAACTCGCCATCGGCACCGAGGGCGCCGAAGCCCTGCGCGACGGCGGCCCCGCCGCCGGAGGCCCCGTCCTCGACCCCGTCACCGGAGCCGTCCTCGCCGTCCTCGGCACCGCCCGCCACGGCGACCGGCGCGCCGCCGGCCACGCCCTGCCCGTCCCGCCCACCGGGCCGCTCGCCCCGCTCCTGCGGCGCAACGCCGCCACCGTCCCCTGCTACGGCCGCGACCTCAACGCGGCCGGCGTCCTGGAGCTCACCGCGACGACGACCGGCACGCACGAGGACCTTCCGCCCGCCCGCGTCCACGACGACGGCACCACTCCCGTCCTCGCCGTCGTCGGCGCCCCCGGCACCGGCCGCAGCACCGCCCTCGCGGGACTCGCCGCCGCCCGCGCCCACGGGCCGGAGCCCGCGCCGACCGTCTGGCTGCGCGGCGCCGACCTGCGCGCCGGCGACCGCTCCGTCGCCGACGCCGTCGGCCGCGCCCTGCGCCGGGCCGGCAGGGTCGCCGCCGCCTCGGGCACCCCCGGCGACCCCGCCGCCGTCACCCCCGAGCAGGCCGCCGCCCACGGCCCCCTCCTCGTCCTCCTCGACGCCCCCGAGGAGATGCCGCCGCACCTCGCCCACCGCCTCGCCGCCTGGACCGCCGCCACCGAACGGTGGCTCGGCGACCACGGCGCCCGCCTCGTCGTCGCCTGCCGCCCCGAGCACTGGGAGCAGGCGAGCGGGCTGTACGGGACGCAGCCCCGGGCCGTCGTCCTCGGCGACCTCACCGAGGCGGAGGCGGCCGAGGCCCGGCGGCGCCTCGGGATCCCCGACGACGCCCTCGCCGAGGAGGACGCCCGCCACCCGCTCGCCCTGCGGCTCCTCGGCGAGGTCCGGGCGGCCGCCCGCGGCGACCTGCCGGGGCGGCCCGACCGGCACGAGATCTTCCAGGCCCACCTGGACCTGATGTGCCTGCGCGTCGCCGTACGCATCGCCGCCGCCCGCCGTCCCTTCCTGCGGGGCACCGCCGTGCGCCGCCTCGCCGCCCGCGTCAGCGGCCGGGTCCACGAGGCCGCCCGCCGCTGCCTCGGCCCCGGCCAGGGCGAACTGGACCGCGCGTCCTTCGAGGAGCTCTTCCCCTGGAGCACCGGCTGGGCCTCCGCCGTCCTCACCGAGTCCCTCCTCGTCCCCGCGGGCGCCGGCTACCGCTTCGCCCACGAGGAGGTCGCCGACTGGCTCCAGGGCACCCACCTCGACATCGACCGCGCCCTCGACACCCTGATCCACCACCCGGCCCCCCTCCCCGTCCCCCGCCACCGCATCGGACCCGTCCTCCAGTCCCTCCACCACCTCCACCACGACCACGGCCCGACCGCGCTGATCCCACGCCTGACGCACCTGGTGGACGCGCTGGAGAGCTTCGGGCCAGGGGCGGGGGCAGCAGCTCTGGGGGCCGGCCCGGGGCGCGAAGCGCCGGACGCCGTGTGGCCGGCGGCTGCCGAGGAGCCCGACGGCGTGGCGGCTTCGCAGGCGCCGCGTGCGTACGGGACGCAAGGCGGGGCCGGTGTGCCCGAAGCCGTGCCGCCGGTCACGGGTGAGGGCTCCTCGTCCGCCCCTCCCGCCCGGGGGCGGCACCGGGCGGGCGCGGCCCCGGCACCTGCGGCCGCGGACGCGGTCGGGCGCGGGCCGGCAGGGGGGCCCGGAACCGGCGCGGGCGCGTGGTGCGCCTCGGGCGTGGCCCGACCCGTCCTGGCGGACACCGGCGTGGCCCCCGCCGCCGGGCCGGCGGAGCCGACGGCCCGGGCTGCGGCCGACGGACCCGGCCGCGAGGGACCGCACGGCCCGGCCGCAGCGCCTGTGGCATGGGCCGCCGCGCCGGCGCCCGGCGCCCCTGGAGCCGCCCCGGCGGCGGATAGCGCACACCCGGCGCGGGCCGTCGGTGCCGTCACCTGGGGTGTCGCGGCGCCCGCCCCGGCCGCAGGTGGAGGCGCGGCCTCCTCCAGCGCCCGGGAGTGGCCCGCCACGGCGCCGTCCGGTGCGGCGCACCTGGGGGCCTCCTCCAGCGCCCGGGAGTGGCCCGCCACGGCGCCGTCCGGTGCGGCGCACCTGGGGGCCGCCTCCGGGCAGCGCGCGGCAGTCGACGGTCCGCAAGAGGGGCCCGGACCCGGCCGGTCCGGGGACCCGGGTGGTGTCGCCCCTCCCGTGCCGGGATCCGAGAGCGGCCCCGCCGGCAGCCCGGAGGCGCCCGCTCCGGACGCGCCGGTGGGCGTGGTGCCCCGCGCTCGGGACACGGTCCCTTCGGCGGGGGCGGCCGGAGCCGAGGCCGCACACGCCGCCGCGGCCCTGATGGGCTCCGGCGCCGGCGAGAGCGAATACGCGGCCGGCGCCGGGCCGTGGGCCGGTCAGCAGGCGGTGGCCGGTCAGCAGGCGGTGGCCGCGTGGCGTGCGGGAGAGCCCCGCGGCTGGGCCACCTCCGTGCCGGGAGGCGGAGCCCCGGGCACGGACGTGGCACACCCGGCGGAAGCCGCCCGCAGGGCCCTGGACCCGGTGGTGCCCGCACCCGGCGCCCCGGCGGCCGTCCGTACGGCAGCCCGGGCCCCGGCGCCACCCCCCGCGGGCGCGCCGCCGGCCGCAGGCCCGGAGGCATGGGCTCCGGCCGGGTCAGTGGCCGTGGCCCCGCGGGACGCCGCCGCGCCCCCGGCCGCCCCGGGTGCGGGCGGCACCGGCCCCGTGGACACCGGGTCCGGTGTGCCCCCCGCCACCGCGCCCCTGACCGTCCCGGGCTCGGGCGCGGGCGAGGCCGTCCCGGCGGGCGCGAGGGTGCTGCGAGGCGCCGACTCCGCGGTGCGGGTCCCCCGGCCCCGGGTGGGGGCGGTGGGGCTGCGGGCCGAAGGGGCGTGGTGGGCCTCGCGACTGCTGCGCGGGGTGCTCGCGGGGACGCGGGACGCACGGCCGTACCTGCCCGTGCTGCGGCGGCTCGCCGATCTCGTCGGCGCCGGCACGGTGCGGGGGTTCGAGCCGGAGTTCTGGGGCGGGCTGCGGGTCGGCGAGGGGGAAGGGCTCGATCTGCTGCGGCGGCTCGTGGTCGCCGACCCGCCGCCCGCCGCGCGCGGCCCCCGGTTCCTCGACCTCGCCGCCGCCCGCCTCGTCGCCGACCCGCGCGGCGTACAACCCCTGCTGTGCCGGTGGTTCGGCGACGAGCGGCCCCTCGTCGCCGCACCCGGCGCCACCGTCGGCACCGCCGCCCAGGCGCTCCTGCACACCCACCGCTCGCTCGCCGTGGACGACCTGTGCGAGGCCCTGGTCGCCACCGCCCACCCGCTCGCCGAAGGGCTCCTCGCGGCGCTCGCCGAGGACGAACCGGCGGCCGTGTGCCGGGCCGTCGACCGGTGGGCGCACGACGACGGCCGCCCCGAGCGGCGTGCGGCGGCAGCGGCGTACGGGACCCTCGTCGCCCCGCACGCCACGGACCCCGCCGACCGCGGCACCCTGCGCTACGCGGCCCTCGCCCTGCTCGCCCGCCCCGCCGACCGCCCCCTGCACGGCGCCGCCCTCGGGCTGCTGCTCCGCGACCCGGACGTCCGCGGCCGGTTCCTGCCCCGCGCGCTCGCCGACCCCGACGTGCCCGTGGACGCCCTCGCCGCCGCCCTGCCCACCCACCCCGAACCGGTCCTCGACGCCCTCGGGGCCCGGCTCCACGGCTCCGACCCGGGCCCCGTCCTGCGCGTCCTCGCCGAGGTGGACACGCCCCGCCTCGCGCGCCGCGCGGCCGCCCTCGTCGCCGAGTACGCCGAGCGGCATCCGGAGGGCGCCCCGCTGGTCGCCGCCTTCGTCGACCGCCGCCTCGAAGAGGGCCCGGTGGTCCGCTGCGTCCTGCACCCGCTGGTGACCCGGCTCCTGGCCCTCCCGGCCGCCCGCGCCGCCCTCGCGCCCGTCCTCGCCGCCCCCGGCACCGGCGCCTCCCGCTTCCTGCGCGGGGAGTTGCGGGCCGGACCACGAGACATGGCCGACACCATGCCGATGCCTACGAAGCCGCATGCTCATGGCAGTCTTAGACCTGCGCCAACAGGCGTACACGCGGACATGGGTACAGGCGGACGAGGAGCGGTCACAGTGCAGCGCTGGCGTGGCTTGGAGGACATTCCCGAGGACTGGGGGCGCAGCGTCGTCACCATCGGCTCCTACGACGGCGTGCACCGCGGGCACCAGCTCATCATCGGCCGGGCCGTGGAGCGCGCCCGCGAGCTGGGCATCCCCTCGGTGGTCGTCACCTTCGACCCGCACCCCTCCGAGGTCGTCCGCCCCGGCAGCCACCCGCCGCTGCTGGCCCCGCACCACCGGCGGGCCGAGCTGATGGCCGAGCTCGGCGTGGACGCGGTGCTGATCCTGCCCTTCACGGCGGAGTTCTCGCAGCTGTCCCCGGCGGACTTCATCGTGAAGGTCCTCGTCGACAAGCTGCACGCCAAGCGCGTGATCGAGGGCCCCAACTTCCGCTTCGGCCACCGGGCCGCCGGCAACGTCGACTTCCTGGCCGAGCTCGGCGCCACGTACGACTACGAGGTCGAGGTGATCGACCTGCGGGTGAGCGGCACCGCGGGCGGCGGGGAGCCGTTCTCCTCGACGCTCGCCCGCCGGCTCGTCGCCGAGGGCGACATGGCGGGCGCCGCCGAGATCCTGGGCCGCCCGCACCGCGTCGAGGGCATCGTCGTGCGCGGCGCCCAGCGCGGCCGCGAGCTCGGCTTCCCGACGGCCAACGTCGAGACCCTGCCGCACACCGCGATCCCGGCCGACGGCGTCTACGCGGGCTGGCTGACCGCCGACGGCGAGCGGATGCCCGCCGCGATCTCGGTGGGCACCAACCCGCAGTTCGACGGCACGGAGCGGACCGTGGAGGCGTACGCGATCGACCGCGAGGGCCTGGACCTGTACGGCCTGCACGTGACCGTCGACTTCCTCGCCTACGTGCGCGGGATGCTCAAGTTCGACACCCTCGACGACCTGCTCGCGGCGATGGCCGACGACGTCGCCAAGTGCCGCGAGCTGACCGCCGCCTACGACCGGGGCGGACGCCCGGTCACCACGTGACCCACAGCTCCCTCGGCCCGCGGATCAGTCCCTTGGACTGGAACTCCGTCTCCTCGGGGCGGCCCGCGAGCCGCAGCCGCGGATAGCGGGTGAGCAGCGTGGAGAGCATCACCTCGGACTCCATCCGGGTCAGCATGGCGCCCATGCAGTGGTGGGGCCCGTGGCCGAAGGAGACGTGCCCGACACCCGTACGGTCGAAGTCGACGGTGTGCGGGTCCTCGAAGACCTCCGGGTCGCGGTTGGCGGCCAGGTAGGAGGCGTACACCGCCTCGCCGGCCCGGATCAGCACCCCGCCGACCTCCACGTCCTCCAGGGCGATCCTGGGCAGGCCGACGCCGTTGCGGTGCGGGATCCAGCGCAGCAGCTCGTCCACGGCCTGCGGCAGCAGCTCCGGTTCGGCGCGCAGCCGGTCGGCCAGGTCCGGCCGGGTGAGCAGCAGGTAGACCATGTTGGCGCTGTTGTTGCGTACCGCGTGCGCGCCGCTGATCAGGATCGCCATGGCGAGCGACACGGCCTCGTCGTTGTCGACGCGGCCCTCGGCCAGGGACTCGGCGAGCACCCCGGCCAGGTCGTCGGACGGCTCGGCCCGGCGCTGTTCGAGGAGCCGGGAGATGTAGCCGTGGATCTGGGCCTTCGCGGCCCGGCTGCTCTCCGGGCCGGGACCCGAGGACAGGATCAGGTCCGGCCAGGAGGCGAGTTCCGCCCGGTCCTCCTCGGGAATGCCGAGCAGGTCGCACACCACCGCCATCGGCAGCGGCCCGTGCAGGTGCTTCATCAGGTCGGCGGGACGCCCGGCCCGCTCCATGGCGTCGAGGAGCCGGTCCGTGGTCGCCTGGGCGAGCGGACGCAGCCGTTTGGTCGACTGCCCGGTGAACGCCTTCGTCACCGCCTTGCGGAGCTGGGTGTGGTACGGCGGATCGGCGTAGTTCAGCGCCGCCTTGGAGGCCACCATGTGGCCCGTCATCCCGGTCACCGGGCGGTCCAGCAGGGCCGTCCGGCTGAACCGCGGGTCGGAGGTCACCGCGCGGACGTCGTCGTACCGGGTGACCAGCCACGCCTCGTGGTCCGCGCCGAACGGCAGCCGGATCCGGGCGACGGGCTCGTCGCGGAGCAGTTCCGTCAGCAGCGGGTCGAAGTCGAGGGCCGGCAGGTCCTCGACCGCCCAGGTGCGGACGGGCCGGGACTCACCCGGGGGGACCGGGGCCGGGGGAGCGGCCGCCGGGGGCGGGGAGGTGGTGGGTTCGGAGGTCATGACAGGGCTGTTCCCGGCGGGGCCCGACCGCGACACGCCGAGCGCCGACAGCCCCCTGAACGGAGGACGCGCCCGGCCCGCCCGCGGTCACGTTCCGCGACCGTCCGGTCGCTCTCGCGGTTGCGGGCTCGCGACGCCGGGGTGAGTGTGGGCCCAGTTCACGGCGAACGAGACGAAGGAGCGCGTGTCGTGGTGACTCTGTGCAAACCCGCGGTGTCCGTACCCGAGTACGTGATCACGATGGAGGAGACCCTCGAGCTCGCCCGCTCACGCCATGCCGACCACCCCCAACTGGCCCTCGCCCTCAGGCTGATCGGGAACACCGGGGTCACCCGTCGGCACATCGTGCAGCCGATCGAGGAGACCCTGAAACATCCCGGTTTCGAGGAGCGCAACGCGCTCTACGAGGCCGAGGCGAAGGCCCGCGTGCCCGCGGTGATCAAGGAGGCCCTGGACAACGCCGGTCTGGGCCCCCAGGACATCGACATGATCGTGTACGTGTCGTGCACGGGCTTCATGATGCCCTCGCTCACCGCCTGGCTCATCAACACCATGGGCTTCCCCAGCCACACCCGGCAGATGCCCATCGCCCAGCTCGGGTGCGCGGCGGGCGGCGCGGCCGTCAACCGGGCGCACGACTTCTGCACCGCCTACCCGGACGCCAACGTCCTCATCGTGGCCTGCGAGTTCTGCTCGCTGTGCTACCAGCCCACCGACCTCGGCGTCGGATCGCTGCTGTCCAACGGCCTGTTCGGCGACGCGGTGGCCTCCGCCGTCGTCCGGGGCCGCGGCGGCACCGGCATCGCCCTGGAACGCAACAACTCCTACCTCGTGCCCGACACCGAGGACTGGATCGCCTACAGCGTCCGCGCCACCGGCTTCCACTTCCTGCTCGACAAGCGGGTGCCCGGCACGATGGAACCCCTCGCCCCGGCGCTGCGCGAACTCGCCGGCGAACACGGCTGGGACGCCGGCAAGCTGGACTTCTACATCATCCACGCGGGCGGCCCGCGCATCCTGGACGACCTCAGCCGCTTCCTCGAAGTGCCCCCGGAGGACTTCCGGTTCAGCCGGGCCACCCTGACGGAGTACGGCAACATCGCCAGCGCCGTCGTCCTGGACGCGGTGCGCCGGCTCTTCGACGAGGGCGGTCTTCCGGAGGGCGCGCGGGGCATCCTGGCCGGCTTCGGCCCGGGCATCACCGCCGAGATGTGCCTGGGGCGGTGGACGAACGGGCAGCCCGCGCAGGACACGAGCCTGAACGCGCGCCGCATCGTGGGCTATGCGCCCCGGCACGCCACCCCGGTCCGCACCACCGCCGCCTGACCACCGGCCGGGCCTGTACGGCGTCGCCGGCCCGGCCGCGTCCCCGAACCCCACCTCACCCCCGTACCACCCCGCTCCCCACCGCAGAGGAGATCCCATGCCCGCCACGCCACCCTCTCCCCGCAGATCGCTGCGCGGCCCCGCCGCCCTGGCCGTCCTGGTCGCCGCGGCCTCCCTCACCGGTGTGCCCGCCCACGCCTCCGCCCGCGTCCCCATGCACCAGTGCTGGGTCAACGACGTCCCCGCCCCGCCCGGAGCGCAGGTCAACGGCACGCCCAAGGACGACCACATCTTCTGTGACAGCGACATCGAGGGCGTCACCGTCTCCGGCGGCAACGGCAACGACATGATCGAGGTCAGGGGCCTGGTCATCGACTCGGCCGTGGTCGGCGGCGAGGGCGACGACATCATCCGGACCAAGCACCTGGTGCCGCAGACCACCTTCAGCATGGTGCGCGGCAACCGCGGCAACGACATCATCAAGGTGGCCACCGTGCACGGCGACGGGGCCAAGCTGGGGGCCGTCGTCCACGGCGACGACGGCAACGACAAGATCACCACCGGCTCGGTCCACGGTGCGCCCGGCCAGTTCAACCGCGGCGGCGGCATCGTCACCGGCAACGACGGCGCGGACACCATCAAGACCGGCGTCATCGACTTCTCCGGCCGGGTCCTCGGCGGCAGCGAGAACGACACCATCGAGGCCGCCGCGCTCGGCCCCGAGTCCGGCGGCATGATCCAGTCCGGACCGGGCGACGACACCATCCAGGGGCCCGGCGGGGCCGTGCTGATCGTCGGCGAGCACTGGGGCACCGTGGACGCCGGCGTCGGCAAGGACACCTGCACCGTGAAGTCCGTCTCCACCCGGACCTCCATCAGCTCCTGCGAGATCCTCCCGAAGGGCTCCGTGACCCAGAAGCCCTCGGGCCAGCCGCAGAACCCCGCGGCCCCGGACTCCGAGACGAAGCCGCCGCACGACCAGGCGAAGCCGGCCCAGGACCACGACCAGGCGCAGCCGCCGCAGCACCCCGCGGCCCCCCACTCCGAGGCCAAGCCGTCCCACGACCAGGGGCAGCCGCCGCACGACCAGGCCAAGCCGTCCCACGACCAGGGGCAGCCGCCGCACGACCAGGCCAAGCCGTCCCACGACCAGGGGCAGCCGCCGCACGACCTGGTGCCGCCGCCCTTCTAGGCCGCGTCAGACCCGTTCGGCCCGCGCCCAGTGACAGGCCGCCTCCACCCGGTCCGCGCCCCCGGCGAGGACCGGAAGGTCCTGCGTACGGCAGCGCTCCGCCACCTCGGCCGCCTCGCCCGAGGCCAGCACGGGGCAGCGCACGTGGAAGCGGCAGCCGGACGGGATGCGGGCCGGGTCCGGGGGTTCGCCGGTGAGCACCACCGGATCGCCCCCGGACTCCGGAAGCACCGACAGCAACGCCCGCGTATAGGGATGCCTGGGGCTCGTCAGAACCGATTCGACGGGCCCCGTCTCCACGATCCGGCCCAGGTACATGACCGCCACCCGGTCCGCGATGTTCCACGCCAGGCCCAGGTCATGGGTCACCACCAGGGCCGACAGGCCGAGTTCGTCGCGCAGGCGCAGCAGCAGGGCCAGGATCTCGCCGCGGACCGACGCGTCCAGCGAGGCGACCGGCTCGTCCGCGACGATCAGTTCGGGCTCCAGGACGAGCGCGCCCGCGATGACCACCCGCTGGCGCTGCCCGCCGGACAGCTCGTGCGGATAGCGCAGGAAGAACCGCTCCGGCGGCCGCAGCCCGGCCCGTGCCAGGGCCTCCGCGACCGCCGCCCGCTCGTCCCCCGCGTACCCGTGGATCCGCAGCCCCTCCGCCACCGCGTCGTACACCGTGTGCCGCGGGTTCAGCGAACCGCTCGGATCCTGAAGGACCAGCTGGGCCCGCTTCCGGTAGGCCCTCAGCGCCTTCCCCGTGTACGCCAGCGGCTCGCCCGCGAACCGCACCGTGCCGCCGCTCGGCCGGACCAGGCCCAGCAACGACCGGGCCAGCGTCGTCTTGCCGCACCCCGACTCGCCGACCAGGGCCACGATCTCGCCCGCGCCGACCTCCAGGTCCACCCCGTCCACCGCCCGCGCGGCCGGCGCGCCCCGCCGCCCCGGGAACACCACCCGCAGACCCTCCGCCGACAGCAGCGGCCGCACCGGCCCGGAAGAACTCATGACGTGCTCCCCACCTGGGTTCCGACGTGTACGCAGGCCGCCCGGCGCCCCGCGCCCGCGTCCCGCAGCTCCTGGTCCCGCTCCGCGCACCCCTCCACCGCCACCGGACAGCGCGGATGGAAGGCGCAGCCGCCCGGCAGGCCGGCCGGGTCCGGAGGGTCGCCCGGCAGCCCGCGCGGGGCGCGCCGCGAGGCCGGATCACCGATGCGGGGGAACGCCGCGGACAGCGCCCGCCCGTACGGGTGCGCGGCGGCCTCGTACACCGCCTTCGCCGGACCTTCCTCGACCACCCGCCCCGCGTACATCACGGCGAGCCGGTCACAGGTGTCGGCCAGCACCGCCAGGTCGTGGCTGATCATCAGCAGACCGATGTCCTGCTCGGCGACCAGCCGCTCGATCAGCCGCAGGATCTGCGCCTGGATCATCACGTCCAGCGCGGTGGTCGGCTCGTCCGCCACGATCAGCCGCGGATCGCAGGCCAGCGCCATCGCGATCATCACGCGCTGCCGCTGCCCGCCGGACAGCTCGTGCGGATACGCCGCCGCCCGCGCGGCCGGCAGGCCCACGTGCTCCAGCAGCTCACCGGCCCGGGATCGCGCCGCCGCCGGGGTGGCCCGGCCGTGCACGAGCAGCGGCTCGGCGATCTGGTCGCCGATCCGCCGTACCGCGTTCAGCGAGTGCATCGCGCCTTGGAAGACGATCGACGCGCCCGCCCAGCGCACGGCCCGCAGCCGCCCCCACTTCATGGTGAGGACGTCCTCGCCGTCCAGCAGGATCTCCCCGGTCGTCCGGGCCGACGCCGGGAGCAGCCGGAGCAGCGCGAGCGCCATCGTCGACTTCCCGCACCCGGACTCGCCCGCCACCCCGAGCTTCCGCCCGGCCGGCAGGGTGAGGTCCACGCCCCGTACGGCGGGGACGGCGGCCGCCCCCGACCCGTACGTCACGCTCAGGTTCCGTACCTCCAACAGCGGACGCGTGCTCAACGCCCCACCCCCAGCCTCGGGTTGAGTACGGACTCGATGGCCCGACCGCACAGCGTGAACGCGAGCGCGACCAGGGCGATGGCGATCCCCGGCGGCGCCAGGTACCACCAGTGCCCGGACGAGACGGCACCCGCCTCACGGGCGTCCTGGAGCATCCCGCCCCAGGAGACCACCGTGGGGTCGCCGAGCCCGAGGAAGGCCAGCGTCGCCTCGGTGAGGATGGCCGTGGAGATGCCCAGCGTGGTCTGGGCGAGCACCAGCGGCATCACGTTCGGCAGCACGTGCCGGGTCATGACGTGCCCGTGGCCGCCGCCGAGCGCCCTCGCCCGCTCGATGTACGGGCGGGACTCCACCGCGATGGTCTGCGCGCGGACCAGCCGGGCGGTCGTCGGCCAGCTGGTCACCCCGATCGCCAGGATCACCGTCCACATCGACCGGGACATCACGGTCGCGAGCACGATCGCGAGGACCAGGGCCGGCATCACCAGGAACCAGTCGGTGATCCGCATGACGACGGTGGAGAACCAGCCGCCGTAGTGCCCGGCGACGATCCCCACGAGGGTGCCGATGGCCACGGACAGCGCCGCCGCCGTGAGGCCGACCAGGAGCGAGATCCGCGCACCCCAGATCAGCAGGCCGAGCAGCGAACGCCCGAACTGGTCGGTGCCCAGCGGGAACGCGGCGCTCGGCGATTCGAGCGCGGTGCCGGGCGCGTTCGTCACCGACTGGACGTCGGCGCCCACGACCAGGGGCGCGGCGAGCGCGAGCAGCCCGATCAGGGCCAGCCCGAACAGACCGTAGAGCCCCGCCCGGTGGCGGCGGTACTCCTTCCAGAAGCGGGCGACCGTGCGGCGCCTGCGTGCCCAGGTCAGCGAGGTCTTCGTCGGTGTCGCCGGTGTCGTCGGTGTCGTCGGCGTCGTCGGGGAGGACTTCGTCGGTGAGGTCATCGGCCCACCCGGGGGTCGAGCAGCGGATAGAGCAGGTCGGCGATCAGGTTCATCACGATCATCGCGCCGGCGAACACCACGAACAGGCCCTGCACCAGCGGCAGGTCGGGCACGCTGAGCGCCTGGTAGAACAGGCCGCCGAGGCCCGGCCAGGAGAACACCGTCTCCACCAGGATGGAGCCGGCCGCCACATGGCCGAGGTTGATGAAGACCATCGTCACGGTCGGCAGCAGCGCGTTCGGTACGGCGTGCCGGCGCCGTACGGCGTCGTCGCGCAGCCCCTTCGCGCGGGCGGTGGTCAGATAGTCGCCGCCCATCTCGTCGAGCAGCGAGGACCGCATCACGAGCAGGGTCTGCGCATAGCCCACGGCGACCAGGGTCAGCACCGGCAGCACCATGTGGTGGGCGACGTCGAGCACGTGGGCGAAGCCCGTCTCGCCCGTGCCCGACTCCATGCCGCCGGTCGGGAAGAGCCCGGGCACGGGCCCGACGCCCACCGAGAACACGATGATCAGCAGCAGGCCGAGCCAGAACGACGGCACCGACCAGAGGGTCAGCGCCACACCGGTGTTCAGCCGGTCACCGAGGCCGCCGTGCCGCCACGCGCTGCGGGTGCCGAGCCACAGGCCGAGGGCCGAGTACAGCAGCACGGCCGTGCCGGTGAGCAGCAGCGTCGCCGGGAGCTTCTGCGCGATGAGCTCGCCGACCGGGGCACGGAACTGGTACGACATGCCGAGGTCGCCGGTCAGCGCCTTGGCGCAGTAGTCGGTGAACTGCTGCCACAGCGGCAGATCGAGACCGAACTGCCGGCGCAGGGTCGCCAGTTGCTCGGCCGTGGTGGGCATGCCGTGGGTCATCGTCTTCACCGGGTCGCCCGGGATGATCCGGAACAGGAAGAAGCTGGTGACCAGGACGGCGAGGAGCGAGACGGCCGCACCGGCCGCCTTCCCCGCCGCGTGACGGAGGTAGGCGGCGGCGGTACGGGCCCGCGCGCCGCCCTCGGTGGCGCGGACCGTGCCGGCACCGGTGCCGGTGCCGGTCTGCGCCACCGGGGCGGGAGTGCTTGCGCTGGTCACGGGCTACTCGCGGTCGTCGGCGGAGGTGCGGCGGCGCAGCGCGAAGAAGATCCCGATGGCGACGACGGCCACGACGGCCGCGCCGATCCCGGTCACCACACCGGCGGACGAACCGCCGCCGGACCCCCCGTCGGAGGTCTGCGCCGCCGGCACGGCGGACCACCAGCTCCAGTAGCCGTCCTGCCCCCACAGGTTGCCGGCCGCCTCGGGCATGGTGGTGATGGAGCCGATCTGGTCCGTGCGGTAGGCCTCCAGGGCGTTCGGGTACGCGAGGACGTTCATGTACCCGGTGTCGTAGAGCCGCGACTGCATCCGCTTGACGATCTCGGCGCGCTTGGCGGCGTCGTACTCGACGGCCTGCTGCGCGTAGAGCGCGTCGAACTCCCGGTCGCAGATGAAGTTGTCGGTGGCGCCGGTGTCCTTCGGGGTCGCGGGCAGCGTGCCGCAGGTGTGGATGGACAGCACGTAGTCCGGGTCGGGGTTCACCGACCAGCCGTCGAAGGCGAGGTCGTAGTCGCCCTTCACCCACGGGTCGGAGACGCTGTCGAGGCACTCGACCTTCAGCCCGATGCCGAGCTTGCCCCACCACTCCTGGAGGTACTTGCCGACGGCCTTGTCGTTGGGGTCGGTGGCGTGGCACAGGATGCGGAAGTCCAGCGGCCTGCCGTCCTTGCCGACCCGCTTGCCCTCACCGTTCACGCGGTAGCCGGCGGCGTCGAGGACCCGCGCGGCCCCGGCGGGGTCGTAGGAGCGCTTCTGCCCCTCGGCCGGCTTCCAGAAGTACGAGCCGAAGCGCGGCGGGATGTAGCCCTCGCCCTCGACGGCGTGGCCCTGGAAGACCTTGTCCACGAGGGTGGTGCGGTCCACGGCGAGGAACAGCGCCTTGCGCACCTCGGGGTCGAGCAGGGCCTTGTGCCCGTTGCCGAAGGTCCGGCCGTCCTTGGCGCGCGCCCCGGGATTGGTGGCGAGGGCGAAGAAGCGGCGGCCGGGCGCGTCGTTGACCTTGATGTCGTCGTGCTTCTTCAGGGCGGCCGCCTGGGCGGGCGTCAGGTTCGGCACGAAGGACACCTCGCCCTTCTGGAGGGCGGCGACGGCCGCGTCACCGTCCTTGTAGTACTTGAAGACCAGCTCGTCGAACTTGGGCGCCCCGCGCCAGAACTTCCTGTTCGGCTCGAGCTTGATGTACTGGTCGACCTTGAAGTCGGTGATGACGAAGGGCCCGTTGCCGACGATGGGGAACTGCCGGTCGTTGTTGAACTTCGAGAAGTCGGTGACCTTCTCCCAGACGTGCTTGGGCACGATCGGCACGTCCAGGGCCGTCATCGTCGCCTGCGGCTTCTTCAGCTTGATGACCAGCGTCTGCGGGTCGGGCGCGGTGACCTTCTCGAAGTTGGCCGTGAAGCTGCCGTTGGCGGTGGCGGCGTTCGGGTCGGTCATCATCTTGTTGAAGGTCCAGGCGGCGTCCTCGGCGGTGGCCGGCTTGCCGTCGGACCACAGCGAGTCCTTGCGGATCGTGTACGTCCAGGTCAGCTTGTCCGGCGAGGTCTTCCACGCGGTGGCGAGACCCGGGATGGGGCGCGCGTCCTTCACGTCGTAGTTGGTCAGGTACTCGTAGGCGAGCCGGTGGATGCTGGTGGAGACGAGCTTCTGGGCGAGGAACGGGGACAGCGAGTCGACGCTCTGCGAGACGGCGACGGTGAGCGTCGTCCGGGCGGGCTTGTCGTCCGCGCGGGCCGCCTGCGCCGCCTGCGCCGGCCGCGCGGCGTGCGCCGCCGCGGGGACCGCGACGAGCGAGGCGGCGAGGACGCCGGCCGCGGTCAGGAGGCGCGCGGCTCTGCGGAGGGGTGCCGGACGGGGTGGAACCTTCGTGACCATGACCATGGGACGTGACCTCGCGTCGGGATGCGTGCGTCGGGGGAAGTGCCGTGGATCTTGGGCTGACGATGGATGAAGCGAAGGTGTATCAGCGGTGGTCTGCCGTCGTCAACGATCCCTCAAACCCCGTGTGGGCTGCGGGAATGCCGAGAGGCCCCGTACCGGAACACCGGTACGGGGCCTCATTGGTCTACTCCTGTGACGCCCTACTGCTGAGGGGCTGGCGGCGCCTGCGGGGGCTGCTGCTGCCAGTTCGGCGGCGGCACCTGGCCCGGAGCCGGAACCTGGCCCTGGGCCTGCGGGTCGGCATGCGGCGGCAGCGGCTGCGCCGGGGGCTGCTGCCAGCCCTGCGGCACGCCCGGCTGACCGGCCGGAGCGGGCGCCGCACCGTACGGATGTCCGGGTGCCTGCGGTGCTCCGTACGGCTGACCCGCGGCCTGCTGCGGCGGGTACGGCTGCTGCGGGAACGGCTGCCCGGGGGCCGGCGGCCCGCCGTAGGGCTGCCCCGGCGCGGGCGGCTGCTGCTGCGGATAGGGCTGACCGGCCCCCGGCTGACCGGGCATCGGCTGCCCCGGCACCGGCTGACCGGGGCCGCCCTGCGCCGGCATCGGCGGGGCCATGTGCGGAGGCATCCCGCCCTGGCCGTCACCGGTCCACAGGCCCTGCGCCTGCTGCGCCCGGGAGAAGTCCTCCGCCACCATCGCCGACAGGTGGAAGTACGCCTCGCGGGTCTTCGGCCGCATCATGTCGAGGTCGACCTCGGCGCCGGCCGCCAGGTGCTCGTCGAAGGGCACCACGACCACACCGCGGCAGCGCGTCTGGAAGTGCTGCACGATGTCCTCGACCTTGATCATCTTGCCCGTCTCGCGGACCCCGGAGATGACCGTGATCGACCGCTGCACCAGCTCCGCGTACCCGTGCGCGGACAGCCAGTCGAGCGTCGTCGACGCGCTGGAGGCACCGTCCACGGACGGCGTCGAGATGATGATCAGCTGATCGGCCAGGTCGAGGACGCCGCGCATCGCGCTGTAGAGCAGACCGGTGCCGGAGTCGGTCAGGATGATCGGGTACTGCTTGCCCAGGACGTCGATCGCCCGCCGGTAGTCCTCGTCGTTGAAGGTCGTCGAGACGGCCGGGTCCACGTCGTTGGCGAGGATCTCCAGACCGGACGGCGCCTGCGAGGTGAAACGGCGGATGTCCATGTACGAGTTGAGGTACGGGATCGCCTGCACCAGGTCGCGGATGGTCGCCCCGGTCTCGCGCCGCACCCGGCGGCCGAGCGTGCCGGCGTCCGGGTTGGCGTCGATGGCCAGGATCTTGTCCTGGCGTTCGGTGGCGAGGGTCGCGCCCAGCGCGGTGGTCGTGGTGGTCTTGCCCACGCCGCCCTTGAGGGAGATCACCGCGATCCGGTAGCAGGAGAGCACCGGCGTCCGGATCAGCTCCAGCTTCCGCTGCCGCTCCGCCTCCTCCTTCTTGCCGCCCAGCTTGAAACGGGCCGAAGCCCCGGGGTTCCGGCTGGACTTGGGCTTCTGCTTGTTGTTGCGCAGCAGCCGGTCGGAGGACAGCTCGACGGCGGCGGTGTACCCGAGCGGCGCACCCGGCACCGAACGCTCCCGCTGGTCGTGCGTCACCGCCGACGGCCACGCGGCGCCCGTCCGCGGATCGGTCCCCGGCCCCCCGGGACCGGGCGCGGGCTGCGGGAAGCCGTAACCGCCCTGGGGCGGCTGGGGCGCGTGGGGCGCGTGGGGCGGCTGAGGCGCGTAGGGCGCCTGCGGCGGTACGGGCCCGGGGGCGGCGGCCTGGGGCTGCGGCTGGGCCTGCGGGTGAGGCTGGGCCTGGGCGTGAGGCTGGGCCTGGGCCTGGGCCTGGGCTTGGGCGTGGGGCTGGGGCGCCTGACCGGGGTGCGGGAAGCCGTATCCGCCCTGCGGGCCGGGGGCCGGGGCCGGGGGCTGGCCCGGCTGTCCGGGCTGGCCGGGGTGCGGGAAGCCGTAGCCGCCGTGCGGCGGCTGGGCCTGCGGGGGCACCGGCGGCTGTCCGGGCTGGCCGGGGTGCGGGAAACCGTAGCCGCCCTGCGGGCCGGGGGCCGGGGCCGGGGGCTGGCCCGGCTGTCCGGGCTGGCCGGGGTGCGGGAAGCCGTAGCCGCCCTGCGGCGGTACGGGGCCGGGAGCGCCCGGACCCGGAGGCGCGGGCCAGGCACCGGCGGCCGGCAGCGGCGCGGCCTGGGGCTGCGGCTGCTCGCCCGGGGCGCCCTGCGCGGGCCACTGCGGCGCGGACGCGGGGGTCGCGGGCTGGAACGACGGCGGCAGCGGCGGAAGCCCGGCGTTCTGCGGCGGCAGCGGGGCACCGACGGGCGGCAGCGGCGCGGCCGGTGCGGCGTCCTGCGGCTGCTCGACCGGCGTGGCGGCGTCCGTGGCTCCGGTGGCCCCGGTGCCCTCGGCCGCGGGCGTCTCGGGCGTGGCGGTGCCGGGTTCGGTGCCCGCCGCGTCGTCCGTGGCGGCCGGGGTGTCCGCCGGACCGCCCTCGGGCGCGTCCGCCTCCGTGGTGCCGGCGGCCGCCGGAGCGTCGTCCGCACCGCCGTCCACCGCGCTGTCGGCGCTCTCGCCGCCCGCGCCGCCGCTCTCGGCGCCGTCCTCGGCCTCCGCGTCCGGGCCGGACGTCAGGGGGGCGGCGCCGGTCTCACCGTCAGCTCCGTCCGTGCCGGCTCCGGCGGCCTCCGGTGCGGGCCGCTCGGCGTGCTCGGCCTGCGGCGCGGTGCCCGCGGTCCCCGCGGTGTCGGTGGCCGGGGTGGCCGGGGTGTCCGGGGTCCCGCCGTCCGTACGGCCGGTCGTGTCCGGCGTCGGGGGCAGCGGCGTCGGCTGAGGCGCCTCCGGGGCGGCAGCGATGTCGGCCGGAGCAGGCTGCTGCTCGGCCAGTTCCGCCATCTCGCGCTTCAGCGCGGCGGGGGAGAAACGCATGGTGGCCCCGCTCTCCACGTCCCCGCCGCCGAACGGCGCCGGTGCGGGGGCAGGCTGGGGCTCGGGCTGGGGCGCGGGAGTGGGCTCGGGCGCGGCGGCGGGAGCGGCCGGCGGCACCGGGGCGGCCGGCGGCGGGGGCGCCGGGGCCCAGGCCGCCTCGTAGGGCCCGGGTGCCGGGACGCCGGGCACCGCGACCGGGGCACCGGTCGGCGGCGGAGGCGCGGGCACCCCGCCCCCCGTACCGCCCGACGACGCGTTCTGCGTGTACCAGGCCGGCGGGGTGTAGTCGATGGTGAACTCACCCGTCATCTCGGCGGGATCTGCGTCGGACTGATCGTCGACGGGCGGGTTCCAACCCCCGTTGATCTCGTCCCGATCGCGGTTCACTTTGCCTCCTGGTGTGGTCGCGCACCCTTGTGCAGTCGTGGGCGGGCACATCCCACCCTAAACGCCAACCGGGTCCGCCGGGCAGGGCCGTCGGCCCGCCGCCGGTCCTCGCGCCGACGGCGCGCGCCCCCAAGTGACCCGCAGGTACCGGAGAGTGAAACCCCGGATGCCCCGAACCCCTACAAAAGCGGACAGGTTCGGCTGGATCTCGTGGGGTTCCGGTGTGGTTCTCGTGTGTTCCCCCGGGTCCGGCCCGGGTCAGTCCATGCGGCGGGCGCCGCCCAGCAGTCCGGTCTCGGCGTCCGTGGCCTGCGTCATCACGAACTGCCGGTCGCCCGGCGTGCACCAGAGCGTGACCCCGTCGGCCAGCGTGGACAGCGCCTCCCACTCCGCGCGCTGCAGGCCCATGATGCGGCCGATCTGCGCGGCCTCGTCGGGGGAGACCCGCTGCACCCCGACGAGGGAGGACTTCTCCAGCAGCCGCGGGGCGACCGGGCTCAGATAGGGGAGGAGGGTGACGACCGACTGCCAGGGGGCGGAGACGACCCGGCCGCGCGGCGGCCGCATGCCGCAGTCGCGGACGACGACCACGGGGCTGCCCGCCGACGCGCCCTGCGGCGGCACCCGGCCCACGTCGTGCAGGGTGACGCAGGGCTGGCCGCCTCCGGCCGCCTGGGCGAGCGCCGTCCATGCCTGCGCCCGGCCGGTCTCCACCGCGATGCGCGCGCCGGTGGCCGCCGCCCGCAGCGCCAGGACCTGCGCGGTCCACAGGCCGCCGATCAGCGTGACGTCGTACGGGCTGGGCCGGTTGATGCCGAGCACCGCGGGCCGGCCCTCGGCGTCCACGCCGACGACCACGCCGTCGTCGCCCACCGGCAGCGTCAGCGCGTCCAGTTGGTCCACGGGAACGGAGTGACGGTCGCGGCGCGGGCCGATGAGCCCGAAGCCGAACCGGGGCTTCGTCCCCCGCCCCGTACGCCGGGCGGCCCGTCCGCCACCCGCGTGGCCCCGCCGCGCGGGCGCCGAGCCGGGCATCCCGCCCGACGGCCCGGCCGTGCCCCCACCGGCCACACCGCCCGCCACGAAACCACCCGTCACCGGCCCACCGGCCGCCATCTGCCCACCGGCCACCGGCCCGCCGTGCGGCTGTCCACCGGCACCGGGCCCGCCCGCCACACGTCCGCCTGCCGGTCCGCCTGCCGCGGGTCCGCCCGGACCCGGCCGCCCCATCGCCGGAGTCGTCATCAGCGCGCACCCCCCAGCGGCAGCGTCGCCAGCATGCCCGGGACCTGTTCGCGGTCCAGCCGCACCAGACCCGTCTTCACGCCGCGCGCCGCGCGCTCCAGTTCGTGCCGGGCGGCCACCAGTTCCTCGTCGCTGCGCCCGGTGATCCGTACATGTCCGGTGACCGTCACCTCCTGACGGTCACCACCGCTCAGCGTCAGGCTGAAGGTCGTCGCGAGCGCCGGCAGCGAGGTGAGCAGCGCCACCAGCTGCGGCATCGACGCCCCCGCGCCGCCCGCCGCGCCCAGCTGGGGCCAGCGTCCCACCCAGTACGTCGTGTGACGCCGGTCGTCGACCCGCCAGGTGCGCGCCGTCTCCTGGGTGCGGCGGCCCGGAGCCTGGCCCCGGCCCGCCTGCGCTATCGCCATCGGGCTGGCGCACGTGGAGGTGGCCAGGGCCGAGGTGAGCTCCTGCTCGGTGAGGACCGTGGCGCGGAACCCGGCGCCGGACAGTCGGCTCGCCAGCTGGTCCGCCGCCCGCACCAGGCACTTCTGCGCGCCCGTCAGACCCCCGCCGCGCGCCTCGACCGCCTCCGGGCACAGCTCGGGGTCCAGCTTCAGCGCGATCCAGGTGATGCGGACCGCCGGCGAACCCGTCTGGGCCTGCAACGGCACGTAGTTGCGGGCGGCCATCGACTGCGCGGGCAGATGCGGCGCCGGGGCGGGCTGCGTGTGCTGCACGATCTGCGCGGACTCCAGCCGGATGCCGTCCACCGACAGCACGTCCCGGACCAGGCCCACCGGCAGCGGCCGCGCCGCGCGGTCGGGGCGCAGCGCCGAGCCCTCGGACTCGACCCGTACGACCGCGGTGAGGAAGGTGCCGTCGCCGATCATCCCGATCGGCCGCCGGTCACGGTCGCTGTACGTGTACGTACGCAGCGCCGGGTCGCACTCCACGACCGGGGCGAGACCCGGCTCCGTGCCCTCCGGCACGGTGAAGGAGGCCGCCCGGCGGGTGCGGGCCCGCAGCGCCAGGAAGGTGGAGAGCCACTCGGGCAGCGAACGCCGGTGCCGGCGCACCACCGCGAGCAGCACCAGCAGCGCCGCGACCACACCGGCCGGAACGAGCAGAAGCTTGTCGACGACCGCGGCGACGAACAGCAGCGCCGCCGCCACCTCGATCAGCACGAGCTGTTGCAATCGGAACGCACCGAAGTGTCCCGGGCGTGCCTGGAGCCTCGGCGAGACCGAGGACGGAACCGGCGAACCGGACCCCTGCGAGGCGGCAGCGGGGGGCGCGGAAGTGGACGTGGCCGCAGCGGGCCGCGTCCGCGTCGCGGAAGCCATGATGGAGAATCCCCCTCAATTCGTCCCGATCACCCTCGCTCGCCAGGCCTTTGGCGGCTGGATCACCCTACCCGCCCCACGAGCACGGACGGACAGCAGGCATAGTAGGGGGCCGGTCCGACAGCCGGGGCCCGGGCGCCATGCTCCCCGGACTCCCGCGCGAAGACTGCGCCTGACGAAAATGGGGACTCATGGCATCACGGCGGGACGAGCTCAACGCGTACACCTTTGCGAAGAAGCGCACGGTCGCGGCATTCCTCCAACCCTCTCCCTCCGGTACGGAGGAGGGGGCGCCCCGGCCGCTGCGCGCGGTGCTCCCCGGGCTCATCGTCGGCGCGCTCGTCATCGCCGGCTTCGGCGCCTGGGGCATGTTCAAGCCCACCGCGCCCAAGGGGTGGGACGAGCCCGGCACCAAGGTGATCGTCGGCAAGCAGTCCACCACCCGCTACGTCGTCCTCACCACCGGCAAGGGCAAGGACAAGAAGACCCTCCTCCACCCGGTCCTCAACCTCGCCTCCGCCCGGCTGCTGCTGAACCCGGACGACTTCCAGGTCATCCAGGTCGACGACAAGACCCTGGACGAGGGCAAGCCGCCGCGCGGCCCGATCCTCGGCATCCCGTACGCCCCCGACCGCCTCCCCGGCGCGCCCGACGCCGGCACCGCCAAGCGCTGGGCCGTGTGCGAGCAGCCGGGCGGCGGCAACGGCGGCAGCGTGCAGAAGGCCACCTTCCTCTTCGCCAAGCGCGACCTCGGCCGCACCGACAACAGCAGCAAGCTGAAGGCCGGACAGATCCTCTACGTCAAGGGGCAGAAGGACAGCGCCCAGTACCTGGTCGACCACACCGGCACCAAGTACCTCGTCAACGACGAGGCCAAGGGCCTCACCACCACCCTCTTCGGCGTCAACCGCGAGCCGCAGCAGGTCACCGACGACTGGCTGGCCACCCTGAAGACCGGCAGCCCCGTCGACTTCCCGCAGATCCCCGGCCCGGTCGGCGCCGACGCCCACGTCGACGGCGGACTCACCCCCGCGCAGGACAGGGTCGGCATGGTGCTCCTCGCCCAGACCGGATCCGGACCCCAGCACTACGTGGTGCTCCAGGGCAAGGTGCAGCCGGTCTCCGGCTTCACCGCCTGGCTGCTCATCAACTCCCCGCAGACCGACATGCTCGACATGAAGGGCGAGCCCTCCGCCGTCGACCAGGTCTCGCTCAGCCCCGACTCCGCGTACTTCGGCGCCGGCCTGCGCTGGCCCGAGGTCAAGTCCGCCCAGGTCAACTCGGTGGGCGGCGCGGGCTCCCGCGACACCATCTGCTCCGTCCTGGAGAGCGTGGACTCCAAGGGCCGGCCCACCCTCTCCACCTGGGCCGGCACCAAGTACCCCGCGGACATCACGGCCGGCGGCACCAGCACGTACGTCACCCCCGGCACCGGCCTGCTCTACACCCAGGTGCAGGGCAACCAGTCCCGGCCCGACGGCTCGCTCTTCCTCGTCACCGACACCGGACTGCGCTACGCGGTGCAGGCCAACGGGGACAGCGACTCGGGCCGCTCCGAGATCGGCGCCCCCGAACAGAACCAGCAGAGCGACGGGCGTCCGGAACCCAGCGACGCCCAGAAGCGTCTCGGCTACGAGAAGGTCACCCCGGTCCTCGTACCGCTGGAGTGGTCGGAGTTCCTGTCGAAGGGCCCGCGTCTCGACACCAACAGCGCACGTCAGCCGCAGGGTTCGTGAGGGGGCGCGAGGTGACGACACGAGATACGGCGAGGACACGGGTCGCGGCGACGGCGCGGGGCGCGGCGCCCCGGCGTGCGGCCGCCCTGCTCGCGGCCGCGACCCTGACCGGCCTCCTGGCGGCGCCGCCCGCGGCCGCCGAGAGCCCGGTGGACATAGACGGCAGCGGTGAGTGCACCTTCCCGATGAAGAAGCAGATCGAGGGCATCCCCTGGTCGCTCCAGCGGGTGCTGCTCGACGAGCTGTGGCAGGACACCAAGGGCAAGGGCGTCAAGGTCGCCGTCATCGACACCGGCGTCGACGACGTCAACCCGCAGCTCAAGCCCGCCGTCGACGCCAGACTCGGCAAGGACTACCTGAAGCCCGACAAGGAGAGCGCGAGCAGCGGCAACGACCAGCGCGGCAAGACCGACGGGACCGTCGACGAGGTCGGCCACGGCACCAAGGTCGCCGGCATCATCGCCGCCAGGCCCCGCAAGGGCACCGGCTTCGTCGGCCTCGCTCCCGAGGCGACGATCATCCCGATCCGGCAGAACGACGAGAAGAACAGCGGCAAGTCCGACACCATGGCGCAGGCCATCGACCACGCGGTCGACAAGGGCGCCCACGTCATCAACATCTCCCAGGACACCACCCAGCCGCTCGGTCCCGAATCGCTCATGGCCAAGGCGGTGGCCCGCGCCCTCGCCAAGAACGTGGTGGTCGTCGCCTCCGCCGGCAACGACGGCATGGACGGCAAGCTCAAGAACACCTACCCCGCGGCCTTCCCGGGCGTCCTGGCCGTCGCCTCCTCCGACCGCAACAACGAACGCGCCGCGTTCTCCCAGTCCGGCACCTTCGTCGGCGTCGCCGCACCGGGCGTCGACATGGTCTCCACGGTGCCCGGCGGCGGTCAGTGCGTCGACAACGGGACCAGCTTCTCGGCCCCGTACGTCGCGGGCGTCGCGGCACTGCTGCGCGCCAAGTACCCGCAGTGGACGGCCGCGCAGATCGTGACGAGAATCGAGCAGACGGCCATCCGCTCCATCAACGGCCGTGACAACCACGTCGGTTGGGGAGTCGTCGACCCCGTACGGGCACTCGCCGACGGTCCCGAACCACCACCGTCCGGTCCCACCCCGGACCCCGGCCCCCCGAAGCCACCCGCGCCCGAACCGGCCCACATGGCGATGTCGGAGACTCCCCAGGAGCGCTCCGAACGCCTCGCCACCTACGCACTGGGCATCGGCGCGGTGCTGGTCGCGGTGGTGTCCGGGACGGCCGTCGTCATCCGCGACAGCCGGCGACGCGGGGCCATCCGATGAGCCGTCACATGCGGCATGTCGTAAGTAGGAATACCTAGGTAGCTTTGCAGTTGGAACTGTCGTACCAAGTCGTTAGAGTGAGCGAGTTCGAGCGTGTGACGAGGGGGAACTGAAGTGGCAGGGCCGAACGGGGACGGCAGTGGCAAGCAGGGTCTGGAAGTCGGGGACGTCACCCTCCAGACCTTCCAGTCACGCATGCAGAAGCTGGTCGACGATCTGAAGGGCTCACCCGCCGAGCACAAGAAGATCGGCGAGCAGAAGGTCACGGCGGACTCGTACGGGACGGGCTTCGCCGCGGCGACCGAGCTCCACGGGGCGTACGAGAAGGTGCGCACGCGGCTCGAGGAGCTGACGCGGATCTTCGGCGAGACGATCGAGGCCATGGGAATCCGGGCCCAGATCGCCGACAAGGGCTACGCGGGCGTGGACGAAGAGGAGCGCCAGCGCTTCGCGGAGATCCAGAAGCGCACCAAGGAAGACTACGAAGAGCGCCACGGCGGCGGTCAGCAGCCGGCGACCGGCCCGGCCGGCCCGGCCGGCCCGAACCAGCCGGCGCCCAAGCCGACGACCAACACCGGCGATTCCGGCGGATTCAGCTAAGCGGGGGAGTGCACCAAGATGTCTGGAGAGTTCGAGGGCAAGTCCCTGGACGCCCTGTACGCGATGATCGCGTCCGCCAAGCCCGAGGAGATCACCAGCACCGGCGAGGCCCTCGCGGCGGCGGTGCCGAAGATCCTCGACATCGCGGCCGACCTGCGCCACTACATCTCCCGCGTCCAGTGGGAGGGCGAGGGCGCCGAGGCGTTCCGCAAGTGGGGCGCCGGCATGGTCTCGGAGACGCTCGTCCTGGGCGACTTCACCAAGGTCGTCTCCGAGGAGATGAAGCGCGCGGGCGCGGCACTGCGGGAGGCGAAGTCCTCCGTGCCGAAGCCGGCGGGCATGTGCTTCGCGGACCCGGAGAAGGAGAAGGCCCGCCAGGAGGCGGAGACGGGCCCGAAGCTTCAGGAAGCGATCGCGGCGATGCGGCGGCTGTCGTCGTACTACACGGCGACGAACAACCGGATTTCGTCGGAGCGGCAGCCGGACTTCAAGCCGATGACCGGTGAGGTCTGGGTCTCTGAGCGCGAGATTGGAACGGGGAGCGGTACCGGCTCCGGCACCCACTCGGGTACGGGTACGGGCTCGACTGAGTCCAGCCACACGTCTCTCCGTCGCGCCGACGAGTCGATCACCAGCAACGGCACCGACCGGCAGATCCGCGACGAGCGCATCACCCTGCCACCGACCGCGCCGACCCGTCCGCCGGAGTCCGAGGTCGACACCAACCTCGACTCGGTGACCATCACGCCGGAGACGCCGACCAAGCCCACGGTGCAGCCTCCGGCCGTGCAGCCGCCGTCGACGAACGGCCCGCAGCCGGTCGTGCTGCCGCCGGTCGCTCCGCCGCTCGGGCCGCAGACCAATCCCCAGATCGGTCCGCAGGGCCGGACGTCCCACCCGGGTCTTCCGGGCCCTGCCGGTCGGAGCAACCCGTTCTCGCCCAGCCCGCTGGGTCCGGGGCCTCGGGCCGAGGGCATCACCGGTGGGCGCCAGGTGCCCGGTCGCCCCGGCATGGGCCAGCCGGTGGGGAGGCCGCCCATGGCCACCGTCATCGGCGAGGAGAGGGCCTCTCAGTACGGTCGCGGTGCGGCCGGTCTGCACGCTCCTGGTGCCATGGGGCCCGGCGCTCCCACTGGTGGGCCGGGCGCTGGTTCCGGTCGTCGTCTGGCGACGCAGCCAGGCGGAACCGTGGGAGGTCCCTCGGCGTCCGGAGTCACGGGACGCTCGGCGTTCACGCCCGGCGGTACGGGCCTCGTCCGTCCGCCCGCCTCGACGGAGCCGGGCCAGGAGGAGCGGCGTTCGTCGCGCCGTCGGCCCGACTACCTGTCCGAGGACGAAGAGACGTGGAACTCGGGCCAGCGCCCGATCGTCCCGCCCGTCATCGACTAGGAGCACTCTCTGATGTCCCCCCTCACCCGGGCCGCTCGCAAACGAGCGGTCGGCCTGCTCGGCGCCATGGCCGCCGTCGTCGCGACCTGGACCGTCGCGGCGCCGGCGGCGCAGGCCGAGGACATGCGGTCGCGCCAGTGGTACCTGGACGCGATGAAGGCCGACGAGATGTGGAAGGTCGCGACGGGCAAGGGCATCACGGTCGCTGTGCTCGATACGGGTGTCGACTCGACTGTGTCGGAACTGCGCGGCAAGGTCCTGCCGGGGCGCAACTTCAACGGGCAGGGCCTGGGACGTGTCGATGAGAAGGACACGAACCGTCACGGCACGAATATGGCTATCGTCATCAGCGGTAGTGGAACGAATGGCGGGATCAAGGGGATCGCTCCCGATGCGCAGATCCTCCCAGTCAAGATCGGGGATTCCACCTCGTTCGGGATTGTGGGGACCGCGACGAAGGGGATCCGCTACGCGGTTGACAACGGCGCCCGAGTGATCAACATCTCCTTCGCCGGACCGGCGGACGAGACAGAGATTCCTCAGTGGCGAGAGGCGGTGGAGTACGCCCAAAGGAAGGGCGCTTTGATCTTTGCAGGCTCCGGCAATGAGGGGCTTGCGATGAAGGTCCATCCTGCCGCTATTCCTGGCGTCGTTGCCGTCGGGGCCCTGGACACCAAAGGCAAGGTTGCCAAGTTCTCCAACTATGGCTCCCACCTCGCCCTCGCCGCCCCCGGAGTCGAAATTCCCTCCCGCTGCATCGACAACAAGAACAAGTACTGCGCCGCGGATGGCACCAGTGGTGCCACCGCCATCGCCTCCGGCACCGCCGCCCTCATCTGGTCCGCTCACCCCGACTGGACCGGCAACCAGGTCCTCCGCGTCATGATGGAGACGGCCGGCCACAACGGCCCCGTCCCCAGCAAGTACATCGGCTACGGATCCGTCCGTCCCGCCCAGGTGCTCCTCGAAGGCAAGGGGAACCCGGGCGATCCCGACGTCAATCCGCTGCTCGCCGCGCAAGGCGGCGGCCAGTCACCGGCGTCCAAGCCTTCTGAGCCTTCCCAGGCTTCACAAACCTCCCCCTCTCCTGAGAACACGGGGGCAAGCGGCAGCGACCAGGTCGAGGACCAGGCCGCAGGGTCCGACGAGGGCGGGTTCCCGCTCTGGGCCATTGTCGCGAGTGCCGTCGCCGTCGTGGCCGTCATCGGCCTCGTCGTCGCGGCGGGCGTACGCAGGAGAGCGTCGACAGACGCATGAACAACGCCATCGACTAGAACGAGGAGCTTCAATGAGCACTCCGGGTGGGTTCGGACTCGCAGACGATCCGATCGTCCAGGCGAAGAACAAGATCATGGAGACCGGTGACGCCGTCACCAAGCAGGCCCGTGAGCTCGCCAACATCCTCGAGACCTGCAGCGCCGGCTGGACCGGTGTGGGTGCGGCGGGCTTCAAGCAGGCCCAGACGCTCCTCAACGAGGACCACGACGTCATCCGTCGCCTGCTGAACGTTCTCCTGAACGCCGTCGGCGAGACGAAGAACCTCAGCAACGCCAACGACGACGAGGTGCGCGCCACCTTCGCCGCCGTCAACAACTCGTCGCTCAACAACATCTGACGTAAAGGGGGAGCACCATGTCTGCCGACAACGCAGGGACCAAGGTCCGGTACGAGAGCGTTCAGGAGATGGCGAACCGCATCCGTACGGTTTCGCAGAACATCGTCAAGGACATCCAGGAGATGGACGCCGCGCTCCGCGTCGTCACGGACACCTGGGACGGTGACGCGCACCGCGAGTACGAGATCCTCCAGGGCAAGTACAAGAAGCGCGCCGAGGACATGAAGAACCGCCTCGAGCAGACGGCGAAGATCGTCGAGCAGGGCAAGGACAGCTACCGCTCCACGGACGTCAAGGCCTCGCGCCTGTTCACCGAGGCGTACTGATCCACCCGGACCCTTCCGGTCCACGAGAAGGGGCCCGCTCCTCCCGGAGCGGGCCCCTTCCGCACGTCCTCCGGCTTCACTGGAGGTCGAACTCGCCGTCCTTCGCGCCGAGGACGAACGCGTCCCACTCGGCCTTCGTGTAGCGCAGCACGGTGTCGTGGTCGAGGGAGGACCGCATGGCGACGGCGCCGCCCGGCAGGTGGGCGATCTCCACGCGCTCCTCGTCGGGGCTCGTCCCCGGAGCGCCCTGCCACTCGACGCCGCTGATGTCGAGCGCGTACAGCTCGTCCTTCTCCTGCTGAGTGCCCATCTGGCTCTCTCCTTCATACGGCGGTGGAACACGCGCACACGCGTCGTTGCAGGTCAATCATGGGTGCCGCGGGGTCCGGCTGTCAGCCGGACCCCGGAATCGGCCCCGCCGGTTCACTCGGCCTGGGCGGCGAAGGTCCGCGCGAGGTCGAGTACCTGCTCCGGCTTCAGCTTGCTCTTGTCGTCCTCGCCGACGGTCAGCAGCAGGGCGACGTCCCCCTTGCCGCCGGAATCGAGCCGTACGGTGACGACGTTCCCGCCCTTGGTCGGCACGGCCTCGCCGGGCTTCGCCTTGTCGGCCTTCTGGTGGTAGGCCGTCACCTCGTCGACACTCATGCCGGAGGCGCTCTGCGTGGTGGGCAGCAGGAGGTTGACCACGCTTCCCGCTTCCGTGCCCGCGGTGTGGATAACCAGACTCTCGTCACCCACGTGGTACGAGCAGGTGACCCACGCACCGGGCTTGCCGGCGAAGGGCGACTGCGGATCCGTCTTCTTCCCGCCCTCGGCGGTCGCCACGGGGTCGTCGGCCCCCGCGTCCGCCGCACCCGGCTGGATCTTCTCGCCGACCTTCGCCGCCTCGGCCGCCTTCTCGACGTCGTACGGCAGCGGGCAGTTCTCCGCCCCGTCCTTGCCGACCTCTTCCGAGAGCGTGACCAGCCTGTCCACACTCAAGGGCCCACCGGCGCCCGCCCCGCCGCCTCCGCAGGCGACGAGGGTGGACAGAACGGCGGTGCCCGCCACAACGGCGATCTTGTGCTTCACGTGGTTCACGATCCGGCTCTCTCAGTTCGGACTACGGGGTCCTTCTTCAGCGGATCCCCCTTGCAGCCCAAGGCCTCCGTGACCTCCCGAGCCAGGAGATAGGCGAAGGAGACCTGCTGCTTCTTCGTCTCCTCACTGACCTTGGTGCCCATCAGCACAGTGTTCGTGAGGTCGGCTCGGAGATAGACCTGGCTCGACGGCTTGGCCTCGGCCGCGGGAAGGACGCAGCTCACGCGGAGCGCCGACGTGATGTCGTTCGCCTCGGCCTCCACTCCGTTGACGTCGTAACGGCTGGACGGAGCAGGAAGCCGCCGACCGGTGTCGTCCTTCGGGAGCCAGAAGAACTCGAGCCGGGCGCTGCTGCTGCCCGTCCCGTCCTTCGGCTTGAAGCGGCATGCGTCCGCCGTGGACGTGGGCTTCCCGGGGACCTGCTCGCGGAGATCCTCCCGCAGCCGCTCCACAAGATCAGGAGTCGTCTCGAAGTACGTCGTCTCCACCTGGTCCGTGCCGAGCAGCCCGTGCAGCAGCTTCGCCTCGGCGGAACCGGCGGCCACCTCGCACGGCTGGTCGACGGGAGCCGCGGACTCGTCGCTGGTTCCGCACGCGGTCACCACCAGGGCCGTCGCGGCGAGCACGGCGGCCCAGGCCCGCAGGTTATTCACCTTGTCGCAGGTGCGTGGTGGCGGCGTTCCGTCCGGCGTCATAGCCGTCATTGGCACTGTTCTTGGCCTCCTTCCAAGCCCCGTCTCCCTGGATGCCATTCTTCTCTCCCCAGGCGTCGAACAGGCGGTTGGTGCCTTCCATGCCCGTCGCGTAGTTGTTGCTGGCGTCCTTCTTGCCCTGGTCCTCGGCCGCCTCGACGACATCCTTGGTCCAGTCGTACTTGATGGTGTCGACGATGGCGCCGGCGGCAGACCCCGCGAAGGGAATCTCGCCGACGACGCTGTTGACGCCGTTCGCCGCGTACTCGGCCGTGTCCTCCGCCCATTCGACCTTGTCGTCCATCTTGTCCCGGTAGACGTCGGCGCCGATGCCGTTGAGCGCGCCCATCGCCGCACCGACGTCCCGGCCACGGTCGTTCCACTCCGCGCTCGAAGCGTGCGTCTTGTCGCCCTCGAACGAGGGGACGGTGGCCAGCTGATGGGCCGAGTACGCGCGCTCCGACTCGTACAGCAGGGCGAAGCCCTCGCTGTCGTCGGCGACGCCTCGCATGACACGGACCAGGCTGCCCTGTCCCACGGCGATGCTTGACGTGTCCCCCGGGCCCTGGCGGATGGTGATGTCCTCGTTGCCCTTGATTCCGCCGTAGGCCGACTCCTGGCCGCCCAGGATGACGTGGGTGTCGGCCACGTAGTCCGCCAGCGCGTGGGCCATCGGCTTCTGCAGGTTCTTCAGGTCCTCGGGGAACTCGTCGCCGCCCATTTCGGAGTCCAGGTACTTGATGGCGTGGTGCATCACGCGCGCCTGGCCGTCGCTGTGGAGGCCCACCGGCCCCGGCTTCTCGCCCGGCTCGTGACCCGTCGCCGCCGCCTGGATCGCCGCCCCCAGGCCCGCGGCCTTGTTCGGGTTGTCCATGTCCATGGGGGGCCCGACGGCCGTCGCCATCCAGGGGTCGACCCATTTCCGGTCCGTGAGCAGGTACTTCAGGTGGTCGTTCTCGTTGCCCGGGGCCTTGGGGTCGAGGAAGTACTCCGCGTCGGACGGGTCCTTGCTCATGATCTTGAGCAGGCCGTCCAGGGGGTCGTGCATCAGGTTGGGACGCTGGCCGTCGAAGGCGTGCGCCCAGATGTTCTCCTTGTCCTTCTCGACCTTGATCATGTCGGTGCCGATCTCGTTGAGGAACTCCTTGCCGTAGTCGGCGTTCCCCTGCGACATCAGCGTGACCAGGTGCTGGTACCCGTGCGACGGCCTCAGGTTGCCCGTGAGGTTGTCGTCGCCGAGTTCCTTCAGCCCGTTCACGAACGGCCGGTACGCGTAGCCGTTCGGGTCCTTCGTGCCGGAGGCGATCGTGTCCGCCAGGCCCGTCTGGATCGCCTCGTAGAGCTTCTTCTGGTCGGCGGGGATGCCCCGCTCGTTCGCCGCCAGGTTCATCGTGTCGGCGATCTTCAGCGCGTCCTTCGGCCCGAGGGCGTGCAGGTACGCCTCGCTGAAGTGCTTGTCGCCCGAGTTCTTCGCCAGGATGTCCCGGTAGTGCGCCAGCTCCTCCTTCGACGCCTTGCCCTCGCGGACCTTCTCCGACAGGGCGAGCGCCTCGACGGCCTCGACGTCGTTGACCGGCTTGGAGTTGAAGCCCAGGGGAGCCGTGCCGTCGGCGCCGGAGGCGTTGAGGAGGGCGACCTTGACGTCGGCGTCGAAGTCGGTGACCGCCTTCACCGCGTCGTTGATCTTGCGCGTGTACGACATCTCCACTTCCCGCAGGTCCGGGTCGTGGCGGATGGCGTACGCCTCCTTGTCGCTGACCTTGCTGAAGTCGTAGCTCGCGTTGCCGGACTCGGAGACCTTCATGCCGGCCGCTATCGCCTCGTCGACCGCCGACTTCACCCGGCCCTTGAGCTCGGTGAAGGTGCCGTGCGCGTCACGCAGCAGCGACTCCATGGCGAGCGCTTCCTTCTGGGCGGCGTCGAGCTCGTTGCGCGTGATCTGGAAGTTCTGCGCGCTGAACTGCTGGGCCTGGCCGGTCCACAGCGGGTTCTTGGTGGCGACGCTCTGGACCTCCCTCTCGTAGAGGTCCTCGACCTTCTTCAGCTTCTCCGCCATGCTCTTCCAGCCATCGGCGGCCGTGTTCAGCTTGCCGAGGTCGGTCTGCATGATCTCCTGGTACGTCGGCATCGCGATTCCCCCTAGATTCCCGAGACCTTGGACTGCGTCGGGGCGAAGCTGTACCCCGTCGTCAGGTCGTTGTTCTGGAACAGCGTCGAGGTGTTCCGCAGCGAGCTCTTCTCCGACTCCAGGCGCGCGTTCAGACGCTTCACCTGGCTGTCCCAGTGCTCGTGGGCCTTCTTCAGGCCGCTCGCCGTGTCCCAGCCCTTGAATTCGGCGACCGCGCCGTTGGTGCCCTCGTCGGCCGCGTCCGCGGCCGTCTTCAGGTCCGGCTGGATCTGGGTCTCGATGGTGTTGGCCGCGGCCTTCTTCTTCGCCGGCGACGTCGCCAGGTCCGGCTGCCCGCCCCCGCCCCCGCCTCCGCCTGGGTCGGCCGGCAGCTGATTGAGCTGCATGCTCGTCGATTGACGCTCCATGACGGCGCTCTTCTGCTGTGCCCACTCGTCGTCGAACGACACGGTTTCCCCCTTGGCTGGCCTTGGGCTGGGTTACGGCGATGTTTGCATTTCTGAAGTGCTCACGTCCAACGACGTGTACGGACCGGTTCCGCCATGATCACGGCGGAACCGGCCCCGTACGTCACGAGCCCTACCTTTCCGGCATACGACCCGTCTGCACCAGCGACGCGGCCCCGCGCCGCGACACGAAGTACCCGCGGCCCGGCGGCATCGGCCGCGGCCGCGCGGTGCCGAGCAGGTCACCCTCCGACGGGTCACCCGAGAGGACCACGCCCTGCGCGCCCAGCTCCTTGATGCGCTGCATGAACGCCTCGTACATCGAGCGCGAGGCGCCCGCGCTGTTGCGGGCGATGATGAAGCGCACGCCGGTGTCGCGGGCGAACGGCAGGTACTCCGCCAGCGGCGCGAGCGGGTTGCCGGCGCTCGTCGCCACCAGGTCGTAGTCGTCGACGATGATGAAGACCTGCGGACCCGACCACCAGCTGCGGTCCCGCAGCTGCTGCGGCGTCACGTCCTGCGGCGGCTGGCGGCGCGCGAAGACGCCCGAGAGCGCCTCCATGTGCATCTGCATGGAGCTCGCCATCGGCGCGTACTCCAGCAGGTGCTCCTCCGGCAGGCTGCCGAGCAGCGCGCGGCGGTAGTCGCCCACGACGAGCTTCGCCTCGTCGGGGGAGTAGCGCTCGCCGATCTGCTTGGCGATCAGGCGCAGCAGGTTCGTCTTGCCGGACTCGCTCTCGCCGAAGATGAGGAAGAACGGGTCGGTCTCGAAGTTGACGAAGACCGGCTCCAGCCGCGTCTCGTCGATGCCGATCGCGATGCCGTGCTGCGGGAACTCGAAGCCCTTCGGCAGCCGGTCCGCCGACAGCTTGTGCGGCAGCAGCCGCACCGGCGGCGTCGCCGGCCCGTGCCAGGCGGCGCGCACCGCCTCGACGAAGGCCGCCGTGCCCGCCGCGAGGTCGCTCGCCGAGCTCGACCCGTCGATCCTCGGCAGCGCCCCCATGAAGTGCAGCTTCTCCGGCACCTGGCCGCGACCGGGCACGCCGGTCGGAACGTTCGCGGCGACCTTGCGGTCGAACTCGGAGTCCATGACGTCACCGAGCCGCAGCTCCAGACGCCCGAGCATCTGGTCCTTGAGCGCCGCCCGCACCTCCATGTAGCGGGCGGCGGTGATCACGACGTGGATGCCGTAGCCGAGGCCGCGCGCCGCGAGGTCGGCGACCAGCGGCTCCAGACCCTCGTACTCGTTGCGGAAGCCGCCCCAGCCGTCGATGACCAGGAACACGTCGCCCCACGCCTCGTTCGGCAGCTCGCCCGCCGCGCGCTTGCGCCGGTAGGTGGCGATGGAGTCGATGTTCTGCGAACGGAAGAACTCCTCGCGCCGGTTGAGCACGCCGAGCACCTCGGCGACCGTCCGCCGTACCCGCTCCGGGTCGAGCCGGGACGCCACCCCGCCGACGTGCGGCAGGTCGGCGAGCGAGGACATGCCGCCGCCACCGAAGTCCAGGCAGTAGAACTGCACCTCGGCCGGGGTGTGGGTGAGCGCGAACGACGAGATCAGCGTCCGCATCAGGGTCGACTTGCCCGACTGCGGACCGCCGACCACCATCATGTGGCCGGCCGCGCCGGAGAAGTCCCGGTACAGCACCTCACGCCGCTGCTCGAACGGCTTGTCGATCAGGCCGAGCGGGACCGTCAGGCCGCCCGGACGGGTGTACTCCGTCGCCGTGAGCCCCCGGTCCGCGGTCTGCGCGAGACCCGGAAGGAGCTGGTCGAGCGACGGCGCCTGGTCGAGCGGCGGCAGCCACACCTGGTGGGCGGGGACGCCCTGCCCCTCCAGACGGCGCACGATCACGTCCAGGACGGTGTCCGCGAGCGCGTCGTCCTCCTCCGCCCGCTGCGCCGTCAGGTACGCCGGGTCCGGAGCCGCGTACACCACCGGCACCGGCGAGGCCGTGAACAGCGCGGGCCGCCGCTCGATCGGCAGCTGCCCGACCTCCAGGCGCGGACCGCCCGTGCGGTACGTGCCCGAGACGTACGCCGCCTTGAAGCGCGTCATCTCGTCCGTACCGAACTTCAGATAACCCGAACCCGGCACCGACGGCAGGTGGTAGGCGTCCGGCACGCCGATCGCCGTGCGCGACTCGGCCGCCGAGAACGTCCGCAGACCGATCCGGTACGACAGGTAGGTGTCCAGGCCGCGCAGCTTGCCCTCCTCCAGGCGCTGCGAGGCGAGCAGCAGGTGCACACCCAGCGAGCGGCCGATGCGGCCGATCTGGATGAACATGTCGATGAAGTCCGGCTTCGCCGTGAGCAGCTCGCTGAACTCGTCGATGACGAGCACCAGCGAGGCCAGCGGCTCCAGCGGGGCGCCCGCCGCCCGCGCCTTCTCGTAGTCGTGGATGTTGGCGTAGTTGCCCGCCGAACGCAGCAGCTCCTGACGCCGCTGCAGCTCGCCGCGGATCGCGTCGCCCATGCGGTCGACCAGCGTCAGGTCGTCCGCCAGGTTGGTGATGACGGCCGCCACGTGCGGCATCTGCGACATGCCGGCGAAGGTCGCGCCACCCTTGAAGTCCGCGAGGACGAAGTTCAGCGTCTCCGAGGAGTGCGTCACCGCGAGACCGAGCACCAGGGTGCGCAGCAGCTCCGACTTGCCGGAACCCGTCGCGCCCACGCACAGACCGTGCGGGCCCATGCCCTCCTGCGCGGCCTCCTTCAGGTCGAGCATGACCGGCTGGCCGTCCTCACCGACACCGATCGGCACCCGCAGCCGCTCCGCGACCGACCGCGGCCGCCAGGTCCGCGCCACGTCCACCGACGCCGCGTCGCCCAGGTTCAGCAGGTCCGTGAAGTCCAGGTTGGCCAGCAGCGGCTCGTCGTCGTCCCCGCCGCCCATCCGCAGCGGCGCCAGCTGACGGGCCAGCGCCTCCGCGGCCGGCAGCGACATGACGTCCGGCACGCCCTCGTACGCGAAACCGCCGCCCGCCTCCAGGCGCAGTCGCCCGGGCCGCACGACCACGGACAGACCGCCCCGCGGCTCGTCCAGCTCGCCGGAGACCACCTCGACGATGGTGACGCCCTGCAGCCCCTCGGCCGCCGCGAACAGCGAGTCCGGCGGCACCATCCCGCCGTCCAGGATCACCACCACGTGCGGCTGGTCGAGCACCGGCTGGTTCTCCCGGCTGAACCGCGGCCGGCCGTCCAGCTTCGAGCGGATCAGCTGCTCCAGCTCGCCCAGGTCGTCCCCGAACAGCCGCTTCGTGCCCGCGCCGTCGACCGTGCCCGGCACCTGCGTGTGGGGCAGCCACTTGGTCCAGTCCCAGCGCTCCTGCGCGCCCCGCGCCGCCACCACGGCCAGCATCAGGTCCTCGGGGGAGTGCAGGGTCACCAGCTGCGCCACCAGACCGCGCGCCGCGGACTGCGCCGCCTCCGGGTCACCGGAGACCGTCACGTGGTAGAAGGCCCGCAGCGACACCGCCATCGGCAGTCCGTCCAAGGTGCCGTGCACCGCGAGGAACTGCTGCATCGCGCCCGCGCACAGCGGCTCCAGCTCGTCGACCGGCGCCGTCTCCGGCGCCACCAGCGGCGTCGCCAACTGCTGGGCGCCCAGTCCGATCCGGGCCTGCGCGAAGTCGGCGTCGCCGACCCGGCGCTCCCAGACGCGCGACCCCTCGGCGACCACGGACCACAACTGCTCGGGCGCCGGGTGCAGATACAGCTGCGCGTCCCGCTGCCGGCGCGCGGTCCGCCGCACCGTACGCCGCGTCTGGGCGAGGTATTTGAGGTAGTCCCGCCGGACATCCGCCATTTGCCCCTGCGACCCGCGGCGGAACCTCACGAACTGGGCGATCGCCATGCCGATGGTCGACGCCAGCATCAGCGTGCCCATGATCCGCATGATCGGCGACGGCGTCATGAAGAAGAACACCACGGACGAACCCATGCCGAGCATCGGCAGGAGCTGCATCAACGCCGACTCCTGCTGTCCCCGCGGCAGTTCCGGCGGAGACTCCAGGACCAGTTCCTCGCTGGGTACTTCCGGAGGAAGGGACCTCGGCGGGCGTTTGACGACGATCTGGCTCACCGGCGCATCAATCCCTCGTTACGGGCGGGCTCGTGGAGGGAACTTCCGCACCGGCGCCCCCGTCGGCTGTGTGCAATGCGGACCCCCGAGACGACCAGGATCCTACTTGCAGCCACTGACACCGGTGCCCGGTAGGGTGGCCCGGCATCGTGCGCAACCGCGAATCAGGGGGTCCAGACACGTGAGTACGACCGCAGCGACCGGTTTCTGCCGCGTCACCGTCGTGGCGCCGGACAGCCGCATCGACGTCGCACTCCCCGAGGACATCGCCGTCGCCGACGTCTACCCGGAGATCCTCCGGCTCACCGGCCAGACCCAGCCGGCCGGCGCCCCCACCGGCTACCACCTGGTCCGGCGCGACGGCTCGGTCCTCGACGGCGCCCGCAGCCTCGCCGCCCAGCAGGTCCTCGACGGCGAGGTGCTCTCGCTGCGCCCCTTCGCGCAGTCCCTGCCGCCCGCCGTCTACGACGACGTCTCCGACGCCGTCGCCTCCGCCGTCACCCGCGACCGGCACCTGTGGAGCGACGAGCTGCTGCGCGGCGCCGGACTCGTCGGCGGCGTCCTGCTCCTGGTCCTCATGGGCTTCGTGCTCTGGTTCGCCGACCCGGTCCGCCACGACATGCACAGCCTGCCCGGCATCATCGCCGGCGCGGCCGGACTGCTGCTGACCGCCTTCGCCGGCGTCCGCGCCCGCGTCTACGGCGACCGGGCCACCGCCGTCGCCCTCGGCCTCGGCGCGCTGCCGCTGCTGCTGATCGCCGGCTCCGGCATCGTCGCCCCGGACGCGGGCCAGGGCCCCGGCCGGCTGCAGTTCCTGCTCGGCTGCGTCACCGTCCTCGTCGCCGCCGTCGCGCTCGTCGCGCTCACCCCGAGCGGTGACGCCCCCTTCGTCGCCGCGACCTTCCTGGCCGCCGTCGGCACCCTCGCCACCTTCGTCGCCGTCCTCACCGAGGCGTCGGCCACCCAGACCGCGTCCGTGTGCGTGCCCGTCGCCATCGGACTGGTCGCCTTCCTGCCCGGCCTGTCGGCCCGCTTCGCCCGGCTCCCCATCGGCTACGCCTCGCCGCGCAGCGCCACCGACGAGGAGTTCCTCGGCGACCCGCACCAGCCGGCCCAGGAGCAGGCCCAGCCGGTCGACGGCGAGCGGATCGCCCTCCAGGCCCGCCGCGGCCACGAAATGCTGCTCGGCCTGGTCGGCGGCTGCGCGGCCGTCGTCGTCGGCGCCTGTGCCGTCCTCGGCTTCGCCGGGAACGTGTGGGGCCAGCTCCTCGCCCTGGCGGCCGGCCTCGCGATGCTGCTGCGCGCCCGGCTGTTCCGCTACACCGCCCAGGTCACCTGCGTCCTGGTGGCCGGCCTCGCCGCCATCGCCCTGCTGGTCCTCGGCCTCTCCCTGAACCCGCCGGTCGACCTGGTCAAGGACCTGCTCCTGTACGGCGACCGCGGCGGCCTGGACATCCGTACGATCTGGCTGTCGGCGGCCGTCGCCGCCGGCGCCGCCCTGGTCACCGCCATCGGCCTGATCATCCCGCGCAAGGGCCTCTCCCCCTTCTGGGGCCGGCTGCTCGACCTCACCGAGGGTTTCGTCCTGCTCTCCCTGGTGCCGCTGTGCCTCGCCGTCCTGGACGTCTTCATGCGGGCCCGCTCGCTCACCGGCTGAGCCGCCGGCCGGTGACCGGCGCTCCCGTCGGGGGCGTGGCCGCGAGCTGGTACGCTGGGTGACGGCCGTTTGTGTACGCGCTTCCGGAAAAGCCACGGGTCTCCCGTGAGGATCGGGGAGCAGCGCTCATCGGACCTTCGCTCCCGAGTCACGGAAGTTTCCCCTGAGACCAAGACCAGGGGCACTCGTGGGCGCACGAACCAAGAGGAGATCCGCGTGGCTCTCGACGCCGCCGTCAAGAAGCAGATCATGGCCGAGTTCGGCACCAAGGAGGGCGACACCGGCTCCCCCGAGGTCCAGGTCGCGATGCTGTCCCGCCGCATCTCGGACCTGACCGAGCACCTCAAGACCCACAAGCACGACCACCACTCCCGTCGTGGTCTGCTGATCCTGGTCGGCCAGCGCCGCCGCCTGCTGCAGTACCTGGCCAAGAAGGACATCCAGCGCTTCCGTACGCTGGTCGACCGCCTCGGCATCCGCCGCGGTGCGGCCGGCGGCGCCAAGTAAGACGCTCGGAGGGAGCGGTTCCCACTTTCAGGGGGCCGCTCCCTTTGCTGTACGTGCGCGATGTACCCACCGGCACTTAGTCTGGTCACACAACGCCACACCAACGCGCGAGAAGCAGCCGGCACGCCGCCGGTCCTCGGTAGTGGCCCCCGGGCATCGTCCCCGGGTGCTTCGATCGAAGACCGGCCTGCCACGACAGCGCTCCTCCCGCACCGTCCCGGGCCATACGGGCCCGGGACGCAAAGACGCAAACGTAGGAGAAACCGCTAGTGGAGAACGAGACCCACTACGCCGAGGCCGTCATCGACAACGGCACCTTCGGCACCCGCACCATCCGCTTCGAGACCGGCCGCCTCGCCAAGCAGGCCGCCGGCTCCGCCGTCGCCTACCTCGACGACGACACCATGGTCCTCTCGGCCACCACCGCCTCGAAGAAGCCCAAGGACCAGCTCGACTTCTTCCCCCTGACGGTCGACGTCGAGGAGCGGATGTACGCGGCCGGCAAGATCCCCGGCTCCTTCTTCCGCCGGGAGGGCCGCCCCTCCGAGGACGCGATCCTCACCTGCCGCCTGATCGACCGCCCGCTGCGCCCCTCCTTCAAGAAGGGCCTGCGCAACGAGATCCAGATCGTCGAGACGATCATGGCGCTCAACCCCGATCACCTCTACGACGTGATCGCGATCAACGCCGCCTCCTGCTCCACGCAGCTGGCCGGCCTGCCCTTCTCCGGCCCGATCGGCGGCACCCGTGTCGCCCTGATCAAGGGCCAGTGGGTCGCGTTCCCGACGCACACCGAGCTCGAGGACGCCGTCTTCGACATGGTCGTCGCCGGTCGCGTCCTGGAGGACGGCGACGTCGCGATCATGATGGTCGAGGCCGAGGCCACCGAGAAGACCATCGAGCTCGTCAAGGGCGGCGCCGAGGCGCCGACCGAGGAGGTCGTGGCCGCCGGTCTCGAGGCCGCGAAGCCCTTCATCAAGGTCCTGTGCAAGGCGCAGTCGGACCTCGCCGCCAAGGCCGCCAAGCCCACCGGCGAGTTCCCGGTCTTCCTCGACTACCAGGACGACGTCCTGGAGGCGCTCACCGCCGCCGTCAAGAGCGAGCTCGCCCAGGCGCTCACCATCGCCGGCAAGCAGGAGCGCGAGGCCGAGCTCGACCGCATCAAGGAGCTCGCCGCCGAGAAGCTCCTCCCGGCCTTCGAGGGCCGCGAGAAGGAGATCTCGGGCGCCTACCGCGCGCTGACCAAGAAGCTGGTCCGCGAGCGGATCATCAAGGACAAGGTCCGCATCGACGGCCGCGGCATCACGGACATCCGTACGCTCGCCGCCGAGGTCGAGGCCATCCCGCGCGTGCACGGCTCGGCGCTGTTCGAGCGTGGCGAGACCCAGATCCTGGGCGTCACCACCCTCAACATGCTCCGCATGGAGCAGCAGCTGGACACCCTCTCCCCGGTGACCCGCAAGCGCTACATGCACAACTACAACTTCCCGCCCTACTCCGTCGGCGAGACCGGCCGCGTGGGCTCGCCCAAGCGCCGCGAGATCGGCCACGGCGCGCTCGCCGAGCGCGCCATCGTGCCGGTCCTCCCGACCCGCGAGGAGTTCCCCTACGCGATCCGCCAGGTGTCCGAGGCCCTCGGCTCCAACGGCTCGACGTCCATGGGCTCGGTCTGCGCCTCCACCATGTCGCTGCTGAACGCCGGTGTGCCGCTCAAGGCCCCCGTCGCCGGCATCGCCATGGGCCTGATCTCCGAGGAGATCGACGGCCAGACGCACTACGTCGCCCTCACCGACATCCTCGGTGCGGAGGACGCCTTCGGCGACATGGACTTCAAGGTCGCCGGTACGAAGGAGTTCGTCACCGCCCTCCAGCTCGACACCAAGCTGGACGGCATCCCGGCCTCCGTCCTGGCCGCGGCCCTCAAGCAGGCCCGCGACGCCCGCCTCCACATCCTCGACGTGATGATGGAAGCGATCGACACGCCGGACGAGATGTCCCCCAACGCCCCGCGGATCATCACCGTCAAGATCCCCGTGGACAAGATCGGCGAGGTCATCGGCCCCAAGGGCAAGATGATCAACCAGATCCAGGAGGACACCGGCGCCGAGATCACGATCGAGGACGACGGCACCATCTACATCGGTGCCCAGGTCGGCTCGCAGGCCGAGGCCGCCCGCGCCACGATCAACGGCATCGCCAACCCGACCATGCCGGAGGTCGGCGAGCGCTACCTGGGCACGGTCGTCAAGACCACCACCTTCGGTGCGTTCGTCTCCCTGCTCCCGGGCAAGGACGGTCTGCTGCACATCTCGCAGATCCGCAAGCTCGCCGGTGGCAAGCGCGTGGAGAACGTCGAGGACGTGCTCGCGGTCGGCTCCAAGGTCCAGGTCGAGATCGCCGAGATCGACCAGCGCGGCAAGCTCTCCCTCATCCCCGTGATCGAGGGCGAGGACGAGGCGAAGGACGACACCGACCAGTGACGTCCCGCAGTTCCGCGACGACGGCCCGCCCCTCCTCCGAGGGGCGGGCCGTCGCCCGTACCCAAACGCTTCTCCCGGGCAAGGACGGCATCGGCACGGTCCGGCGCACCACCCTCCCCGGCGGCCTCCGCATCGTCACCGAGACCCTGCCCTCGGTGCGCTCCGCCACCTTCGGCATCTGGGCGCACGTCGGCTCCCGGGACGAGACCCCGGCGCTCAACGGCGCCACCCACTACCTGGAGCACCTCCTCTTCAAGGGCACCCGCAAGCGGTCCGCCCTCGACATCTCCGCCGCCGTCGACGCGGTCGGCGGCGAGATGAACGCCTTCACGGCGAAGGAGTACACCTGCTACTACGCCCGGGTCCTTGACACCGACCTGCCGCTGGCGATCGACGTCGTCTGCGACATGCTCACCGACTCGCTCATTCTCGAAGAGGACATCGACGTCGAGCGCGGGGCGATCCTCGAAGAGATCGCGATGACCGAGGACGATCCGGGCGACGTGGTCCACGACCTGTTCGCCCGGACCATGTTCGGCGACACCCCGCTGGGCCGCCCGGTGCTCGGCACGGTGGAGACGGTCACCGCCCTCGACCGCGCCCGGATCGCCCGCTTCTACAAGAAGCACTACGACCCGACCCATCTGGTCGTCGCCGCCGCCGGCAACGTCGACCACGCCACGGTGGTGCGCCAGGTCCGCCGCGCCTTCGAGAAGGCCGGCGCCCTCACCCGTACCGACGCCGTCCCGGTCGCCCCGCGCGGCGGACGGCGCACCATCCGTACGGCGGGCAGGGTCGAGGTGCTCGGCCGCAAGACCGAGCAGGCCCACCTGGTCCTCGGCATGCCGGGGCTGGCCCGCACCGACGAGCGCCGCTGGGCGCTGGGCGTGCTGAACACCGCCCTCGGCGGCGGCATGTCCTCCCGCCTCTTCCAGGAGGTCCGGGAGAAGCGCGGCCTGGCCTACAGCGTCTACTCGTACACCTCCGGATTCGCCGACTGCGGCCTGTTCGGCGTGTACGCGGGCTGCCGGCCCGGCCAGATCCACGACGTGCTGAAGATCTGCCGGGACGAGCTCGACAAGGTCGCGGCCGACGGACTGACCGACGAGGAGATCACCCGCGCCATCGGGCAGCTCTCCGGCTCCACCGTCCTCGGCCTGGAGGACACCGGCGCGCTGATGAACCGCATCGGCAAGAGCGAGCTGTGCTGGGGCGACCAGATGTCGGTCGACGACATGCTGGCCCGGATCGCCGCGGTCACCCCGGACGACGTGCGCGAGGTGGCCCGCGATGTACTGGAGCAGCGGCCCTCGCTGTCGGTGATCGGCCCGCTGAAGGACAAGCAGGCGGACCGCCTCCACCGAGCGGTCTCCTGACCCACCCGTCCCTTAAGGAAGAGCAATGAGCAAGCTGCGCGTGGCGGTCCTCGGAGCCCAGGGCCGTATCGGCTCCGAGGCGGTCAAGGCGGTCGAGGCCGCCGAGGACATGGAACTGGTCGCGGCCCTCGGCCGCGGCGACAAGCTGGAGTCGCTGGTCGAGGCGGACGCCCAGGTCGCCGTCGAGCTGACCACCCCCGCCTCGGTCATGGGGAACCTCGACTTCTGCGTGCGCCACGGCATCCACGCGGTCGTCGGGACCACCGGCTGGACCGACGAGCGCCTCGCGCAGCTGAGGGGCTGGCTCGACCAGTCTCCGCAGACCGGCGTCCTGATCGCCCCGAACTTCTCCATCGGGGCGGTCCTCACCATGAAGTTCGCGCAGATCGCGGCCCCGTACTTCGAGTCGGTCGAGGTCGTCGAGCTGCACCACCCGAACAAGGTGGACGCCCCCTCCGGCACCGCCACCCGCACCGCCCAGCTGATCGCCGAGGCCCGGTCGAAGGCAGGCTGCGCCCCGCAGCCCGACGCCACGACCACCGCCCTGGACGGCGCGCGCGGCGCGGACGTGGACGGCGTGCCGGTGCACGCGGTACGCCTCCGGGGCCTGCTGGCCCACCAGGAGGTGCTGCTCGGCGGCGAGGGCGAGACCCTCACGGTCCGCCACGACTCGCTGCACCACTCCAGCTTCATGCCGGGCATCCTCCTGGGCGCCCGCCGCGTGACGACCGCCCCGGGCCTCACCTTCGGCCTGGAGCACTTCCTGGACCTGGGCTGACGGTCATGGGCGGAAAGATCACGTACGTCTTCCTCAGCACCGTCCTCGTCCTGGTCTTCGCGGTGGTGGGGATGGAGGGCGTCCTGCTCCTGCTGACGGGCGAGCCGGCGGCGATGGGCATGGGCGCGGTGGCGTTCCTGCTGCCGCTGGTCGGCGGCTGGTTCCTGTGGAAGAACACCCGCTTCGCGCGCCGGGCGAACCGCCTGGCCGCGGAGCTGGAGGCCGAGGGCGGGCTGCCGGTCGACGAACTGAAGCGCACGGCGGGCGGCCGGATCGACCGGGACTCGGCCGACGAGGTGTTCGCCCGGCGCAAGGCGGAGACGGAGGACGCGCCGGACGACTGGCGCTGCTGGTTCCGGCTCGCGGTGGCGTACCACGACGCCCGTGACACGCCGCGCGCCCGCAAGGCGATGCAGCGGGCGATCGCCCTCCACGAGGGCCGTACGGCCGGCGTCTAGCGGACCTCGGCGCCCGCGTACTCGGCGCTCTCGGTGTATTCGGCGTTCCAGGCCTCGATGGAGTCCGCGGCACGGTCGAAGGCCTCGACGCGGGCGAGGAAGTCGGCGTTGTGATCGGTGAGCAGGGGAGCCTGCTCACCGTTCTGCCGTACGAGGACGAGGGCCTGGCCCTGCACGGTGCGGGGGAGTCCCAGCCAGCGCACCGGCTGCTGCGCGGTGCGCACGGCGGAGACCTGACCCCAGGGGACGGTCCTCGTCGAGAAGAAGGCGACGTGCCGCAGCCCGGCGCGGCTCACCCACACCCCCATGCGCAGCAGGCGCAGGGCGGCGCAGATGACGACCGCGGCCAGGCCGAAGGTGAACAGGGCCCCGCCTGCCGCCCCCGCGACGGCGATGATCACGGCCGCGAGCAGCACGAACGAGGCGAGCAGCAGCGCCACGGCGGCGATGCCCACGCGCCACGGACCGGGCCGGTACGGCCGGCGCCACTGGTCGTGGTCGTCGAACGGCAGCGCGACGTCGTCGGTCGTGTCGAATGCACGGTCAGCCGTCAGGAAGGGCAGGGGCACGACGGGTCCTCACTCACAAGCACGTTCGGGGGCTGTGCCCGGGAGGCTACCTCAGCGGCCCTGGGAAGCCTCGGACCGCTGCTGGTGCCCGCTCGCGTCGCCGGGCTGCAGGGACGGCATCCCGAAGACGAGGGAGCCGACGAGCCCCGCGACGAGGGTCAGTCCGAGAAGGGTGCGGCCGAGGATCTGGGATGCGGTGGGCCGCTGGCGGGGCGGCGGTGTGACGTTACTGCGGAAGCGGTCGGACTCCGCGACGAACGCGAACGGGACGGCCTCTCGCCGGGACGGCATCAGGGTCACTCTCCTTCGGACCAGTGGGTGCGGGTGTGTGTCGTGCGATCACAGGTACAGACGATCGAACCCCTGGTTTGGTGCCGTTTTTCATCAAAGCGGCCGAATCTCCGACGGGTGTGGCACCGGAGCGGACATAAGTACGAACTTCGCGGGCGAAGTGTCCGTATTGCGACGTTTCGTGAAGTTCATCTAGGCTGATCAAACGGACCCGGCACTGCTTGAACCCCCGAGCAGGCAGTGCCGGGCTCCGCATATCCCGTCCCCCGAGGGGGGACCCGGCGCTGAGCAGCGAGTAGCGTGTTACCCATGGCTCCGATCTCCACTCCGCAGACCCCCTTCGGGAGGGTCCTCACCGCCATGGTCACGCCCTTCACGGCGGACGGCGCACTCGACCTCGACGGTGCCCAGCGACTCGCCACCCACCTGGTGGACGCCGGCAACGACGGCCTCGTCGTCAACGGCACCACCGGCGAGTCGCCCACCACCACCGACGCGGAGAAATCGCAGCTCGTACGGGCCGTACTGGAGGCGGTCGGCGACCGCGCCCACGTCGTCGCCGGCATCGGAACCAACGACACCCACCACACCCTGGAGCTCGCCCGCGCCGCCGAGCGCGACGGCGCACACGGCCTGCTCGCCGTCACGCCGTACTACAACAAGCCCCCGCAGGAGGGCCTGTACCGGCACTTCTCGGCCATCGCCGACGCCACCGAGCTCCCGGTGATGCTCTACGACATCCCCGGCCGCAGCGGCGTCCCCATCGACACCGAGACGATCGTCCGGCTCGCCGAGCACCCCCGGATCGTCGCCAACAAGGACGCCAAGGGCGACCTCGGCCGCGCCAGCTGGGCCATCGCCCGCTCCGGCCTCGCCTGGTACTCCGGCGACGACATGCTCAACCTGCCGCTGCTCTCCGTGGGCGCCTGCGGCTTCGTCTCCGTCGTCGGCCACGTCGTCACCCCCGAGCTGCGCGCCCTGCTCGAGGCCCATCTGGCCGGCGACGTCCAGAAGGCCACGGAGGTCCACCAGCGGCTGCTGCCCGTCTTCACCGGCATGTTCCGCACCCAGGGCGTCATCACCACCAAGGCCGCCCTCGCCCTCCAGGGCCTGCCGGCCGGCCCCCTGCGCCTGCCGCTCGTGGAGCTCTCCGAGCAGGAGACCGCCCAGCTCAAGGTCGATCTGGCCGCCGGCGGGGTACAGCTCTGACAACGGACTTCACAACCGAAGACGCGTAACTGAACAGAACAACCGAACAGACGTAACTCAAAACAACAGCAAGTGCACGATTGTCATGCGCGCCACGTGCCGAGCCGGTACGTGGCGCGTGTGGTGAGGAGAGACTTTTGAGCCATCCGCATCCCGAACTCGGCGCCCCGCCGAAGCTGCCCAAGGGCGGCCTCCGCGTCACCCCCCTCGGCGGGCTGGGTGAGATCGGCCGGAACATGACGGTCTTCGAATTCGACGGCCGTCTGCTGATCGTCGACTGCGGCGTCCTCTTCCCCGAGGAGGAGCAGCCCGGCATCGATCTGATCCTGCCCGACTTCACCACCCTCCAGGACCGCCTCGACGACATCGAGGGCATCGTCCTGACCCACGGCCACGAGGACCACATCGGTGGTGTGCCGTACCTGCTCCGCATGAAGCAGGACATCCCGCTCATCGGCTCCAAGCTGACCCTGGCCCTCATCGAGGCCAAGCTCCAGGAGCACCGCATCCGCCCCTACACCCTTGAGGTGGCCGAGGGGCAGCGCGAGCGGTTCGGCCCCTTCGACTGCGAGTTCATCGCCGTCAACCACTCCATCCCCGACGCGCTGGCCGTCGCCATCCGCACTCCCGCGGGCATGGTCGTCCACACCGGCGACTTCAAGATGGACCAGCTCCCGCTGGACAACCGCCTCACCGACCTGCACGCCTTCGCGCGCCTGAGCGAGGAGGGCATCGACCTCCTCCTCACGGACTCGACGAACGCCGAGGTCCCGGGCTTCACCCCGCACGAGCGCGACATCTCCAACGTCCTGCGGAACGTCTTCGCCAACGCGCAGAAGCGCATCATCGTGGCCAGCTTCGCCAGCCACGTGCACCGCATCCAGCAGATCCTGGACGCCGCCCACGAGTACGGCCGCCGGGTCGCCTTCGTCGGCCGCTCCATGGTCCGCAACATGGGCATCGCCCGCGACCTCGGCTACCTGCGGGTCCCCGCCGGCCTGGTCGTCGACGTCAAGACCCTCGACGACCTCCCGGACGACGAGATCGTGCTGGTCTGTACGGGCTCCCAGGGCGAGCCGATGGCCGCCCTGTCCCGGATGGCCAACCGCGACCACCAGATCCGGATCGTCCCCGGCGACACCGTGATCCTGGCGTCCTCGCTCATCCCGGGCAACGAGAACGCGGTCTACCGCGTGATCAACGGCCTGACCCGCTGGGGCGCCAACGTCGTCCACAAGGGCAACGCCAAGGTCCACGTCTCGGGCCACGCCTCGGCCGGCGAGCTGCTGTACTTCTACAACATCTGCAAGCCGAAGAACCTCATGCCGGTCCACGGCGAATGGCGCCACCTGCGCGCCAACGCCGAGCTCGGCGCGATGACCGGCATCCCGAAGGACCACATCGTCATCGCCGAGGACGGCGTCGTCGTCGACCTGGTCGACGGCCGCGCCCGCATCACCGGCAAGGTCCAGGCCGGCTACGTGTACGTCGACGGCCTCTCGGTCGGCGACGTCACCGAGACCTCCCTCAAGGACCGCCGCATCCTCGGCGAGGAGGGCATCATCTCGGTCTACGTCGTCGTCGACTCGACGACCGGCAAGATCGTCGGTGGGCCCCACGTCCACGCCCGCGGCTCCGGCATCGAGGACTCCGCCTTCGACGCGGTGCTCCCCAAGATCGACCAGGCCCTGAACAAGTCCGCCCAGGACGGCGTGGTCGAGGCGCACCAGCTCCAGCAGCTGATCCGCCGCACGGTCGGCAAGTGGGTCTCCGACACCTACCGCCGCCGCCCGATGATCCTCCCGGTGGTCGTGGAGGTCTGACGGCCGGCCCGTCGACGGGCTCGACCAGGAGCGGGGCGCCTCGATTTGCATCGGGGCGCCCCGCTCCAGTACGTTTACGGCTCCGCCAGAACGGGAAGCCCCGGGCGCCGCCGTGCGCCAGGAGAGTGAACCGGGAGGCGGGAAATCCGACTCAGAAGTTCTGATAAAGTCGGAGCCGCCGGAAAGGCCCGAAACGACGAAAGTCGAATAGGACCCGGAAAGCACCGAGGAAATCGGATCGGAAAGATCTGATAGAGTCGGAAACGAAGGAAGCGCCCGGAGAAAAGCCCGTGAGGGTGAGTACAAAGGAAGCGTCCGCACCTTGAGAACTCAACAGCGTGCCAAAAATCAACGCCAGATTAGTTGATACCCCGTCCATCTTCGGATGGTCGAGGTTCCTTTGAAAAAGTCCACCCCACGGGGTGGCACACAGCGAGGACGCTGTGAACGGTACGGACTATTCCTCCGGACCGTTCCGCTCAACGCGAGTGTAGAACCGGATTACCGGTAAACATTCACGGAGAGTTTGATCCTGGCTCAGGACGAACGCTGGCGGCGTGCTTAACACATGCAAGTCGAACGATGAAGCCCTTCGGGGTGGATTAGTGGCGAACGGGTGAGTAACACGTGGGCAATCTGCCCTTCACTCTGGGACAAGCCCTGGAAACGGGGTCTAATACCGGATACGAGTCGCGGAGGCATCTCCGAGACTGGAAAGCTCCGGCGGTGAAGGATGAGCCCGCGGCCTATCAGCTTGTTGGTGAGGTAACGGCTCACCAAGGCGACGACGGGTAGCCGGCCTGAGAGGGCGACCGGCCACACTGGGACTGAGACACGGCCCAGACTCCTACGGGAGGCAGCAGTGGGGAATATTGCACAATGGGCGAAAGCCTGATGCAGCGACGCCGCGTGAGGGATGACGGCCTTCGGGTTGTAAACCTCTTTCAGCAGGGAAGAAGCGAAAGTGACGGTACCTGCAGAAGAAGCGCCGGCTAACTACGTGCCAGCAGCCGCGGTAATACGTAGGGCGCAAGCGTTGTCCGGAATTATTGGGCGTAAAGAGCTCGTAGGCGGCTTGTCACGTCGGGTGTGAAAGCCCGGGGCTTAACCCCGGGTCTGCATCCGATACGGGCAGGCTAGAGTGTGGTAGGGGAGATCGGAATTCCTGGTGTAGCGGTGAAATGCGCAGATATCAGGAGGAACACCGGTGGCGAAGGCGGATCTCTGGGCCATTACTGACGCTGAGGAGCGAAAGCGTGGGGAGCGAACAGGATTAGATACCCTGGTAGTCCACGCCGTAAACGTTGGGAACTAGGTGTTGGCGACATTCCACGTCGTCGGTGCCGCAGCTAACGCATTAAGTTCCCCGCCTGGGGAGTACGGCCGCAAGGCTAAAACTCAAAGGAATTGACGGGGGCCCGCACAAGCAGCGGAGCATGTGGCTTAATTCGACGCAACGCGAAGAACCTTACCAAGGCTTGACATATACCGGAAAGCATTAGAGATAGTGCCCCCCTTGTGGTCGGTATACAGGTGGTGCATGGCTGTCGTCAGCTCGTGTCGTGAGATGTTGGGTTAAGTCCCGCAACGAGCGCAACCCTTGTCCTGTGTTGCCAGCATGCCCTTCGGGGTGATGGGGACTCACAGGAGACCGCCGGGGTCAACTCGGAGGAAGGTGGGGACGACGTCAAGTCATCATGCCCCTTATGTCTTGGGCTGCACACGTGCTACAATGGCCGGTACAAAGAGCTGCGATGCCGCGAGGCGGAGCGAATCTCAAAAAGCCGGTCTCAGTTCGGATTGGGGTCTGCAACTCGACCCCATGAAGTCGGAGTTGCTAGTAATCGCAGATCAGCATTGCTGCGGTGAATACGTTCCCGGGCCTTGTACACACCGCCCGTCACGTCACGAAAGTCGGTAACACCCGAAGCCGGTGGCCCAACCCCTTGTGGGAGGGAGCTGTCGAAGGTGGGACTGGCGATTGGGACGAAGTCGTAACAAGGTAGCCGTACCGGAAGGTGCGGCTGGATCACCTCCTTTCTAAGGAGCACAGTACCGATTGCAGGCAAACGTTCTGCACGGTCAGCTCATGGGTGGAACGTTGATTAGTTGGCACGATCGTGAGAGTCCGTCACCAGTACTGCTTCGGCGTGGAACGTGATGAGGTCTTGAAGGATCGTGCTTGGCACGTTGTTGGGTATCTGAGGGTACGGCCGAAAGGTCTTGCCTTCGCGATGCCGGCCCCAGTAAAGCTTTGCTTCGGCAGGGTGTGATGGGTGGCTGGTCGTTGCTTGAGAACTACACAGTGGACGCGAGCATCTGTGGCCAAGTTTTTAAGGGCGCACGGTGGATGCCTTGGCACCAGGAACCGATGAAGGACGTGGGAGGCCACGATAGTCCCCGGGGAGCCGTCAACCAGGCTTTGATCCGGGGGTTTCCGAATGGGGAAACCCGGCAGTCGTCATGGGCTGTCACCCATGCCTGAACACATAGGGCATGTGGAGGGAACGAGGGGAAGTGAAACATCTCAGTACCCTCAGGAAGAGAAAACAACCGTGATTCCGGGAGTAGTGGCGAGCGAAACCGGATGAGGCCAAACCGTATGCGTGTGATACCCGGCAGGGGTTGCGCATGCGGGGTTGTGGGATCTCTCTTTCACAGTCTGCCGGCTGTGAGGCGAGTCAGAAACCGTTGGTGTAGTCGAAGGACATGCGAAAGGTCCGGCGTAGAGGGTAAGACCCCCGTAGACGAAACATCAGCGGCTTGCTTGAGAGACACCCAAGTAGCACGGGGCCCGAGAAATCCCGTGTGAATCTGGCGGGACCACCCGCTAAGCCTAAATATTCCCTGGTGACCGATAGCGGATAGTACCGTGAGGGAATGGTGAAAAGTACCGCGGGAGCGGAGTGAAATAGTACCTGAAACCGTGTGCCTACAAGCCGTGGGAGCGTCGCGCATTGAGTTTACTCAATGCGTCGTGACTGCGTGCCTTTTGAAGAATGAGCCTGCGAGTTTGCGGTGTGTTGCGAGGTTAACCCGTGTGGGGAAGCCGTAGCGAAAGCGAGTCCGAACAGGGCGTTTCAGTAGCACGCTCAAGACCCGAAGCGGAGTGATCTAGCCATGGGCAGGTTGAAGCGGAGGTAAGACTTCGTGGAGGACCGAACCCACCAGGGTTGAAAACCTGGGGGATGACCTGTGGTTAGGGGTGAAAGGCCAATCAAACTCCGTGATAGCTGGTTCTCCCCGAAATGCATTTAGGTGCAGCGTCGTGTGTTTCTTGCCGGAGGTAGAGCACTGGATAGGCGATGGGCCCTACCGGGTTACTGACCTTAGCCAAACTCCGAATGCCGGTAAGTGAGAGCGCGGCAGTGAGACTGTGGGGGATAAGCTCCATGGTCGAGAGGGAAACAGCCCAGAGCATCGACTAAGGCCCCTAAGCGTACGCTAAGTGGGAAAGGATGTGGAGTCGCAGAGACAACCAGGAGGTTGGCTTAGAAGCAGCCACCCTTGAAAGAGTGCGTAATAGCTCACTGGTCAAGTGATTCCGCGCCGACAATGTAGCGGGGCTCAAGCGTACCGCCGAAGTCGTGTCATTGCAGCAATACTCCCAACGGAGGCTGTGATGGGTAGGGGAGCGTCGTGTGCCGGGTGAAGCAGCCGCGGAAGCGAGTTGTGGACGGTTCACGAGTGAGAATGCAGGCATGAGTAGCGATACACACGTGAGAAACGTGTGCGCCGATTGACTAAGGGTTCCTGGGTCAAGCTGATCTGCCCAGGGTAAGTCGGGACCTAAGGCGAGGCCGACAGGCGTAGTCGATGGACAACCGGTTGATATTCCGGTACCCGCTTTGAAACGCCCAATATCGAATCCATTAATGCTAAGGCCGTGAAGCCGCCCCGGAGCCTTCGGGCAAAGGGGAGTGGTGGAGCCGCTGACCCAAGGTGGTAGTAGGTAAGCGATGGGGTGACGCAGGAAGGTAGTCCAGCCCGGGCGGTGGTTGTCCCGGGGTAAGGGTGTAGGGCGCTGTCTAGGCAAATCCGGACAGCACATAGCCTGAGACCTGATGCCGAGCCGATTGTGGTGAAGTGGATGATCCTATGCTGTCGAGAAAAGCCTCTAGCGAGTTTCATGGCGGCCCGTACCCTAAACCGACTCAGGTGGTCAGGTAGAGAATACCGAGGCGTTCGGGTGAACTATGGTTAAGGAACTCGGCAAAATGCCCCCGTAACTTCGGGAGAAGGGGGGCCACGCCTGGTGATCGGATTTACTCCGTGAGCTGGGGGTGGCCGCAGAGACCAGCGAGAAGCGACTGTTTACTAAAAACACAGGTCCGTGCGAAGCCGTAAGGCGATGTATACGGACTGACGCCTGCCCGGTGCTGGAACGTTAAGGGGACCGGTTAGCTCACTTTCGGGTGGGCGAAGCTGAGAACTTAAGCGCCAGTAAACGGCGGTGGTAACTATAACCATCCTAAGGTAGCGAAATTCCTTGTCGGGTAAGTTCCGACCTGCACGAATGGCGTAACGACTTCTCGACTGTCTCAACCATAGGCCCGGTGAAATTGCACTACGAGTAAAGATGCTCGTTTCGCGCAGCAGGACGGAAAGACCCCGGGACCTTTACTACAGTTTGATATTGGTGTTCGGTTCGGCTTGTGTAGGATAGGTGGGAGACTTTGAAGCCGTGACGCCAGTCATGGTGGAGTCGCCGTTGAAATACCACTCTGGTCGTGCTGGATGTCTAACCTGGGTCCGTGATCCGGATCAGGGACAGTGTCTGATGGGTAGTTTAACTGGGGCGGTTGCCTCCCAAAGGGTAACGGAGGCGCCCAAAGGTTCCCTCAGCCTGGTTGGCAATCAGGTGTTGAGTGTAAGTGCACAAGGGAGCTTGACTGTGAGACCGACGGGTCGAGCAGGGACGAAAGTCGGGACTAGTGATCCGGCGGTGGCTTGTGGAAGCGCCGTCGCTCAACGGATAAAAGGTACCCCGGGGATAACAGGCTGATCTTCCCCAAGAGTCCATATCGACGGGATGGTTTGGCACCTCGATGTCGGCTCGTCGCATCCTGGGGCTGGAGTCGGTCCCAAGGGTTGGGCTGTTCGCCCATTAAAGCGGTACGCGAGCTGGGTTTAGAACGTCGTGAGACAGTTCGGTCCCTATCCGCTGTGCGCGTAGGAATATTGAGAAGGGCTGTCCCTAGTACGAGAGGACCGGGACGGACGAACCTCTGGTGTGCCAGTTGTCCTGCCAAGGGCATGGCTGGTTGGCTACGTTCGGGAGGGATAACCGCTGAAAGCATCTAAGCGGGAAGCCTGCTTCGAGATGAGTATTCCCACCTCCTTGAGAGGGTAAGGCTCCCAGTAGACGACTGGGTTGATAGGCCGGATGTGGAAGCCCAGTAATGGGTGGAGCTGACCGGTACTAATAGGCCGAGGGCTTGTCCTCAGTTGCTCGCGTCCACTGTGTTAGTTCTGAAGTAACGAACACGCCCCCCTTTTGGTCAGGGGCGCGGCGGTTCAACTTCATAGTGTTTCGGTGGTCATAGCGTTAGGGAAACGCCCGGTTACATTCCGAACCCGGAAGCTAAGCCTTTCAGCGCCGATGGTACTGCAGGGGGGACCCTGTGGGAGAGTAGGACACCGCCGAACAACCCGCCCTTTTAGCTCAGTCGGCAGAGCGTCTCCATGGTAAGGAGAAGGTCAACGGTTCGATTCCGTTAAAGGGCTCAGAGAAAAGGCCTCCGCCTGATGGCGGGGGCCTTTTTTGTTTCACCGACAGCCGGCAGAAGAAGCCGGCCCCCGAAAGGGCCGGCGTTCTCACTACTGGTGGTGCGGCTCCGGGATGCGCAGGGCCAGGATGGCCATGTCGTCGGAGGCGGGCTCCTGGGCGAAGCGTTCGACCGCGCGCAGGACACGGGCGGCGACCGCGCCGGCCGTCAGGCCCGTACACGTCCTGAGAACCTCGGTGAGCCCGTCGTCGCCCAGCATGCGCGTGCCCTCGCGGCGCTCCGTCACACCGTCCGTGACGCACAGCAGCACGTCGCCCGGGTCCAGGGTGACCGTCTGCTCGTAGAGCTCCAGGTCGTCCATGACGCCGAGGAGGGGCTGCGGGTCGGCGGCCGGGCGGACCGTGCCGTCCTGGCTGAGGCGCAGCGGCAGCGGATGACCCGCGCACACCACCTTCAGGACGGCGGAGCCGTCCTCCTGGGGACGCATCTCGCCGTACAGCAGCGTCAGGAAGCGGCTGCGGGCGCCCTCGTCGAGGATCGCCGCGTTCAGCCGCTCCAGGACCGCCGGACCGCCGAAGCCCTCACGGGCGAGGAGCCGCAGGGCGTGGCGGGCCAGGCCCGTCACGGCGGCGGCCTCCGGGCCCGTACCGCAGACGTCGCCGATGGCGAAGCCGTAGGAGCCGTCCCGGATGGGGAACAGGTCGTAGAAGTCGCCGCCGACCTCGTTGCCCTCGCCGGCCGCGCGGTAGATGACGTCGACCTCGACCCCGGGGATGTCCGGCAGGCCGGGCGGCAGCAGGCTGCGCTGGAGCGAGCGGCTGATCGCCGTGCGCTCCGAGTACAGGCGGGCGTTGTCCAGGGCCAGGGCGGCCCGGCGCGAGAGGTCCTCGGCGAGCTCCAGGATCTCCTGGCGGAAATGGTCGTCGGTGGGCTTGCCCAGGGTCAGCATGCCGATCACGCGGTTGCGGGCGACGAGCGGCAGCACCACGGTCTCGCCGCCGACGGCCGCCGCGGTCGCCAGCGTCGGGCCGATGCCCGAGGAGACCGGCCCGGCGGCGCCGTCGAGCTCGCGCATCGAGGCACCGAGCGCGGCGCGGTGGGCGGCCTCGCCGGGCGCCGTCCACACACGGGCGCCGGGCGTCGGCACCGGGTCCGGCGGAGCGATCGAGGAGAGCAGGTCCTTCAGCCCGTCGATGAGGTCCTCGTCCTCGTGGAGGACATAGGAGAGGTACGGGTCGGAGGACTGGTCGGCGATCGTGTAGACCGCGCACCAGGTCGCCAGGGTGGGGACCGTCATCTGGGCCATGAGGGCCAGGGTCTGGTCGCGGTCGAGGGTTCCGGCCAGCAGGTCGGACGCCTCGACGAGGAAGCTGAGGGAGCCGCGGCGGAGCCGTTCGAGCTCGCCGAGGCGGGCCGACTCGACGGCCAGGGCGATGCGGTCGGCGGCGAACTGGAGGCGCAGGGCCTCCTCGTTGGAATAGCGGTTGGGGGTCTCGGCGGCCACCCCGAGGGAGCCGGTGAGCCGGCCCTCGACCTTGAGCGGGACCGTGACGACCGAGCGCATGCCCGTGCCTTCGAGGAGGGGCACGGCGCCGGGCACGGCGGCCAGGTCCTCGTGGACGGCGGGCATGCGGGCCGAGCCGTAACGGCTGGCGCCGGTCTCGACGGGGACCCGGGCGAAACGCTGACGGGCGGAGGGCAGGCCCGTGGTGGCGCGTACCTCCAGCTCCGTCTCGTCGTCCGTGGCCAGCAGCAGGAAGGCGGAGTCCCCGTCGAGCATGTCACGGGCGCGTTCCACGGTGCGCTGGAGGAGGCCGTCGAGGTCGTCGGGGGCCGGGGAGCCGATGAAGACCTCGAAGGGGTCCGCGGTGGTACGGCTCTCGGGGCCGCCGGACTCCGAGGCGCTGGGGCGCTGCGGGGTCTGGAGGACGGCGCGCTCGTGCTCCCGTACCAGGAGGCAGACCGTGGAGGGCTCGCCCTGGGCGTCGCGGACGCGCAGATGCGAGGCGTAGACGGGGATGACGCGGCCGTCGGCGCAGCGGATGCCGTAGCTGCCCTCCCAGCGGGAGAGGCGGAGGGCCTCGGCCAGGCCGGTGCCGATGCCGGGAGTGTGGGGCCAGGCGGCGAAGTCGCCGAGAGGCTTGCCGGTGACCTGCTCGGAGCCGTATCCGAAGAGGTCTTCGGCGTCCTCGTTCCAGGCGGAGATGGCGCCGGTGCCGTCGATCTGGACGACGGCGACGCGGACGCGGCTGTCGGCGAGGGGCAGCAGCGGGTCGGGCAGGACGGGGCCGGCGGAGCGGGTGCCGACGGGCCGCTCGGGGAGGTCGAGGTGGAACCAGACGTGTTTGCGGGTGGGGCTGTAGTCGACGCCCCAGCGGGTGGCGAGGGCGGCGCAGAGCAGAAGGCCCCGGCCGTTCTCGCGGTCGGGGCTGCCCATGGTGCGTCCGTGCTGGAGGGGGATCTCGCGCTCGGGGTAGCGGTCGGCGACCTCGATGCGGATGCCGTCGTCGCCGCGCAGGCACAGGACGTCGGCCGCCGTGCCGGCGTGGATGACGGCGTTGGTGACGAGTTCGCTGGTGAGGACGACGGCGTCGTCGACGATCTCGGAGTGTCCCCAGCCCTGGAGGGTGTCCCGGACGAAGGCGCGGGCGGTCGCGACGGACCGCCCGACGGGTTCGAAGGTGGCAGCCGCCCGCGCGGTGATCACTGAACTCCTCGTACGCGTTTCGACGCCCGGCTCTGCCATGATCGGTGTGCCCCTCCCCGCTGTCCGTGCTCTCTTCGCGCCGTGCCGCCCCCGCCGGGCGGCCCGGGGCGGTTGGACAGCCGCATGCCAGGTTACTTACCTTCGCTGTCCCAGCGGATGCCGGTCTCCGCTGTTTCGGTCCCTCGGACGTGGGGACGTTGTGCGAAGCTGCCGAACTGTTATCGCCTGGTTCGGACACGGTGAAACACTGGGCAGGCTGGTAGCGAAAGACCGATCGGTACGGTCGACCCCTTCGGGAGGGACACGGTGGAGTCTGGCACGACGACGCGACGCGGTGGCGGTTCGCGGGCGAAGGGCGGCGGCCGGTCCAGGGGCGGGGGCACGGTGCAGGTGGACGCGGCGGCGCTGCACCGGTTGCTGGCCGCCCTGGTCTCGATGCGGGACGGCAATTTCCGCAAGCGGCTGACGGTGTCGGGCGACGGGGTGATGGCGGAGATCGCGGCCGTCTTCAACGAGGTCGCGGACCGGCAGACGCATCTGACGGGGGAGCTGTCCCGGGTGCGCCGGGTGGTGGGGCGTGAGGGCAAGCTGTCCGAGCGCCTGGAGACCGGTGCGGCCGAGGGGGCCTGGGCGGCGGCCATCGACGCGGCGAACGCGCTGGTCGACGAGCTGGCGCGGCCGGTGTCCGAGGTGGGCCGGGTGCTGTCGGCGGTGGCCGAAGGCGATCTGGGGCAGCGGATGGAGCTGCGCTCGGAGGGGACGGACGGGACGACGCGGCCGTTGCGCGGTGAGTTCCTGAAGGTCGCGCGGACCGTGAACAACCTGGTCGACCAGCTGTCGGTGTTCGCGGACGAGGTGACCCGGGTCGCCCTGGAGGTGGGCACCGAGGGCATTCTCGGCGGCCAGGCGCAGGTGCGCGGGATGTCCGGTTCGTGGAAGGACCTCACGGACTCGGTGAACACCATGGCGAACCGGCTGACGGCGCAGGTGCGGGACATCGCGCTGGTCACGACGGCGGTGGCCAACGGTGATCTGTCGCAGAAGGTCACGGCGAACGTGGCCGGCGAGATGCTGGAGCTGAAGAACACCGTCAACCGGATGGTGGACCAGCTGTCCTCGTTCTCCTCCGAGGTGACCCGGGTGGCCCGTGAGGTGGGCACGGAGGGCGAGCTGGGCGGTCAGGCCGAGGTGGCCGGGGTCGCCGGCGTGTGGAAGGACCTCACCGATTCCGTCAACACGATGGCGGGGAATCTCACCAATCAGGTGAGGGGCATCGCGGAGGTCACCACCGCGGTGGCCAACGGTGACCTGTCGCAGAAGGTGCGGGTGTCGGCGCGCGGTGAGATCGCGCAGCTCGCGGACACCATCAACCAGATGACGGAGACGCTGCGGACCTTCGCCGACGAGGTGACCCGGGTCTCCGGCGAGGTCGGTGCGCAGGGTCTGCTGGGCGGTCAGGCGCAGGTGCCGGGCGCGGCGGGTACGTGGAAGGACCTCACGGACTCGGTCAACACCGTCTTCCGGAACATCACCACGCAGGTGCGGGACATCGCGCAGGTGACGACGGCGGTGGCCAACGGTGATCTGTCGCAGAAGGTCACGGTGGACGTGGCCGGCGAGATGCTGGAGCTGAAGAACACCGTCAACACGATGGTCGACCAGCTCTCGGCGTTCGGTTCCGAGGTGACCCGGGTGGCGCGGGAGGTCGGCGTCGAGGGTCTGCTGGGCGGCCAGGCCGAGGTGCCGGGTGCGGCGGGCACGTGGAAGGACCTCACCGATTCGGTGAACACGGCGTTCCGCAACCTGACGGGTCAGGTGCGGGACATCGCGCAGGTGACGACGGCGGTCGCGAACGGTGATCTGTCGCAGAAGGTCACGGTGGACGTGGCCGGCGAGATGCTGGAGCTGAAGAACACCGTCAACACGATGGTGTCGCAGCTGTCGTCGTTCGCGGACCAGGTGACGCGGATGGCCCGGGACGTGGGCACCGAGGGCCGGCTCGGCGGTCAGGCCCGGGTGGACGGCGTGTCCGGCCGGTGGCGGGAGCTCACCGACTCGGTGAACTTCATGGCCGGCAACCTGACCTCGCAGGTGCGGCAGATCGCGCAGGTGACGACGGCCGTGGCGCGCGGTGACCTGTCGCAGAAGATCGACGTGGACGCGCGCGGCGAGATCCTGGAGCTGAAGAACACCATCAACACGATGGTCGACCAGCTGTCCGCGTTCGCGGACCAGGTGACGCGGGTGGCCCGTGAGGTGGGCACGGACGGGCGGCTCGGCGGTCAGGCGCAGGTGCCGGGCGTGGCCGGGGTGTGGCGCGATCTGACCGACTCGGTGAACGGCATGGCCGGGAACCTGACGGCGCAGGTGCGCAACATCGCGCAGGTCGCGACCGCGGTGGCGCGCGGTGACCTGTCGCAGAAGATCGACGTGGACGCGCGCGGCGAGATCCTGGAGCTGAAGAACACCCTCAACACGATGGTGGACCAGCTCTCCAGCTTCGCCGACCAGGTGACGCGGGTGGCCCGTGAGGTGGGCACCGAGGGCATCCTGGGCGGTCAGGCCGAGGTGCAGGGGGTCTCCGGCACCTGGAAGGACCTGACCCAGTCCGTGAACTCGATGGCGAACAACCTGACCTTCCAGGTCCGCAACATCGCCGAGGTCACCACGGCGGTGGCGCGCGGCGACCTGTCGAAGAAGATCACCGTCGACGCCAAGGGCGAGATCCTGGAGCTGGTGACGACCGTCAACACGATGGTCGACCAGCTGTCGAACTTCGCCGACGAGGTGACGCGGGTGGCCCGTGAGGTGGGCACCGAGGGCATCCTCGGCGGTCAGGCCCGGGTGCGCGGGGTGACCGGCATCTGGAAGGACCTGAGCGACAACGTCAACCTGATGGCCAACAACCTGACCTCGCAGGTGCGGAACATCTCCCGGGTCTCGGCGGCGGTCGCCAACGGCGACCTGACGAAGAAGGTCACCGTCGAGGCGCGCGGCGAGGTCGCCGAGCTCGCCGACACCGTCAACACGATGGTGACGACGCTGTCGTCGTTCGCCGACGAGGTGACGCGGGTGGCCCGTGAGGTGGGCACCGACGGCATCCTCGGCGGTCAGGCGCGGGTGCCGGGCGTCTCGGGCACCTGGAAGGACCTCACCGACTCGGTGAACGGCATGGCCGACAACCTGACCGGTCAGGTGCGGCAGATCGCGGCCGTCACCACGGCCATCGCCAAGGGCGATCTCACCAAGAAGATCGACATCGATGCGCGGGGCGAGATCCAGGAGCTGAAGAGCACCATCAACACGATGGTCGACCAGCTGTCGAACTTCGCCGAGGAGGTCACGCGCGTGGCCCGCGAGGTGGGCACGGACGGGCAGCTCGGCGGTCAGGCGCGGGTGCGGGACGTGGACGGCACCTGGCGGGACCTGACGGAGTCCGTGAACGAGATGGCCGGGAACCTGACCCGGCAGGTGCGGGCGATCGCGGCCGTCGCCACGGCGGTGACCCGCGGCGACCTCAACCTGAAGATCGACGGTGTCGACGCGGCGGGCGAGATCCAGGCCCTCCAGGAGAACATCAACACCATGATCGCCAACCTGCGGGACACCACCCTCGCCAACGAGGAGCAGGACTGGCTGAAGGGCAACCTGGCGCGCATCTCGGGTCTGATGCAGGGCCGGCGGGACCTCGACGACGTGGCCTCCCTCATCATGAGCGAGCTCACGCCGGTGGTCTCCGCGCAGCACGGCGCCTTCTTCGTGGCGATGCCGACCGGTTCCGCCAACGCCGACGGCGAACCGCTGGGCGAGGGAGAGGGCTCGTACGAGCTGCGGATGCGCGGCAGTTACGGCTACTCCGCCGGTTCCATGCCGACCTCGTTCCGGCCGGGCGAGACGCTCATCGGGACGGCCGCGGAGGAGAAGCGGACCATCCAGGTCAACGTGCCGCCGGGCTATCTGAAGATCTCCTCCGGGCTCGGCGAGGCGGCGCCAGCTCATGTGATCGTGCTGCCGGTGCTGTTCGAGGGCCGGGTCCTCGGGGTGATCGAGCTGGCCTCGTTCCAGCCGTTCACGCAGATCCAGCGGGACTTCCTCAACCAGATCGCCGAGCTGATCGCGACCACGGTCAACACCATCAGCGTCAACACCCGTACCGAGGTGCTGCTCCAGCAGTCGCAGGAGCTGACCGAGCAGTTGCGGGAGCGGTCGGCGGAACTGGAGCACCGGCAGAAGGAGCTGCAGAACTCCAACGCCGAGCTGGAGGAGAAGGCGGAGCTGCTGGCCCGTCAGAACCGGGACATCGAGGTGAAGAACACCGAGATCGAGGAGGCCCGGCAGGTCCTGGAGGAGCGTGCCGAGCAGCTCGCCGTCTCCATGCGCTACAAGTCGGAGTTCCTGGCCAACATGTCGCACGAGCTGCGCACGCCGCTCAACTCGCTGCTGATCCTGGCCAAGTTGCTCGCCGACAACGCGGACGCCAATCTGACGCCCAAGCAGGTCGAGTTCGCCGAGACCATCCACGGGGCCGGCTCCGACCTGCTCCAGCTGATCAACGACATCCTGGACCTGTCGAAGGTCGAGGCGGGCAAGATGGACGTCTCGCCGACGCGGATCGCGCTGGTGCAGCTCGTCGACTACGTGGAGGCCACCTTCCGGCCGCTGACCGCGGAGAAGGGACTGGACTTCTCGGTGCGGGTCTCGCCGGAGCTGCCGGCCACCCTGCACACCGACGAGCAGCGGCTGCTCCAGGTGCTGCGCAACCTGCTGTCGAACGCGGTGAAGTTCACCGACACCGGCGCGGTGGAGCTGGTGATCCGGCCCGCGGGCGCGGACGTGCCGCAGTCGATCCGGGAGCAGCTCCTGGAGGCCGGGACGCTGCGCGACCCGGAGGCCGAGATGATCGCGTTCTCGGTCACCGACACCGGCATCGGCATCGCGGCCGGCAAGATGCGGGTGATCTTCGAGGCGTTCAAGCAGGCCGACGGCACCACCAGCCGCAAGTACGGCGGTACGGGGCTGGGTCTGTCGATCAGCCGGGAGATCGCCCGGCTGCTGGGCGGCGAGATCTACGCGGCGAGCGAGCCGGGCCGCGGCTCGACGTTCACCCTGTACCTGCCGCTGAACCCCCAGGAGCCCGCGCAGTCGGGGCAGGGTTCCGAGCAGCCGGACGCGGAGGACCGCCTCGCCCTGGAGGAGCAGACCGCGGAGGGCCTGGTGCACTTCGCGCCGGCACCGGCGCGCACGGAGGCCAGGTCCGGGGCCGGCGCGCTGTTCCGGCACCGCCGCAAGGCGGTGGAGCAGCGGGCGCAGCTGCCGGGGCAGCCGGGCAAGGAGGAACAGGCCGCCGGGGAGGAGCGGGCGGAGCCCGAGCCGCGTCCGACGTTCTCGTTCGCGGGCGAGAAGGTGCTGATCGTCGACGACGACATCCGCAACGTGTTCGCGCTCACCAGCGTCCTGGAGCAGCACGGCCTGGCGGTGCTGTACGCGGAGAACGGCCGCGAGGGCATCGAGGTCCTGGAGCAGCACGACGACGTGTCGGTGGTGCTGATGGACATCATGATGCCGGAGATGGACGGGTACGCGACGACCACCGCGATCCGGCGGATGCCGCAGTTCGCGGGCCTGCCGATCATCGCGCTGACCGCGAAGGCGATGAAGGGCGACCGGGAGAAGGCGATCGAGTCGGGGGCCTCCGACTACGTCACCAAGCCGGTCGACCCCGACCATCTGCTGACGGTGATGGAGCAGTGGATGCGGGGGGAGGGCCGCTGACGAGGTGGGGCGCCGTCCGGCGGGCCGCCGCCACCGGGTGTGAGAGCCCGCCGGACGGGGAACCTTCTGGTCTCCCGCCGCGTTCGACGGAGGGGCACGCAAGTGCGTGCTCTGTGACAATGCGGTGACAGGGTGTGGCGACGGGCGGGGTGCGGCTACGATGACCGGCACAAGGACGGACGGCGCATGGGAGTCGTCTTCTGGGGCGGCGCCCGGTGCTTCCCCCGGCTCGCAGAGCCTGAGGGAGCCAGTGCCGGGGCGAGGAGGACGGGGCATGGTGCAGAAGGCCAAGATCCTCCTGGTCGATGACCGGCCGGAGAATCTGCTGGCGCTGGAGGCCATTCTCTCCGCGCTCGATCAGACGCTGGTGCGGGCATCGTCCGGGGAGGAAGCGCTCAAGGCGCTGCTGACGGACGACTTCGCGGTCATCCTGCTGGACGTCCAGATGCCGGGCATGGACGGGTTCGAGACGGCCGCGCACATCAAGCGGCGCGAGCGGACCCGGGACATCCCGATCATTTTCCTCACGGCCATCAACCACGGCCCCCCACCACACCTTCCGGGGGTACGCGGCGGGCGCGGTCGACTACATCTCCAAGCCCTTCGACCCGTGGGTGCTGCGGGCCAAGGTCTCGGTCTTCGTCGACCTGTACATGAAGAACTGCCAGCTGCGCGAGCAGGCCGCGCTGCTGCGCCTCCAGCTGGAGGGCGGGGCCAACGGCGGCCAGGGCAGCCAGTCGGCCGGGCTGCTCGCCGAGCTGTCGGCGCGGCTCGCCGCGGTCGAGGAGCAGGCCGAGGCCCTGTCCAAGCAGCTCGACGACGACTCCGCCGACGCGGCCGCCGTCGCCACCGCGGCCCACCTGGAGCGCAAGCTCACCGGTCTGCGCCGGGCCCTGGACGCCCTGGAGCCGGGCACGGGCGCCGCGCCCACGTCCCTGCCCACGCAGAACTGACACCGGCTGACGCACGGTCACCCGGCCGGTGCCCGCCGTGAGCGGGCGTCAGTTTCGCGCTCCCGTACGGGCGACACGAACGGGTGAGCTGTATCCCCGGCGGCGTACACCGGTAACCTCGGCATCATGGCCTCACGTACGTCCGGCAAGGGTTCCCAGGGCACGGCGGGCACCGCGAAGCCGCGCGCCGGCCGTACGACCGGCACCGCGAAGAAGGCGGCGGCCGCGAAGTCGCCCGCCAAGCCTCCCGCGAGGAAGGCGCCGGCGAAGAAGGCCGCGCCCGCCAAGCGCGCGCCCGCGAGGAAGGCGGCGGCGAAGAAGGCCGCGCCCCGTCCGGCCCCGTCCCCGACCGGCGGCGTCTACCGGCTCGTGCGCGGGCTCTGGCTCGGGCTCGCCCACGCGGTCGGTGCGATGTTCCGGGGGATAGGGCGCGGCGCCAAGGGCCTCGACCCGGCCCACCGCAAGGACGGACTCGCGCTGCTGCTGCTCGGCGTCGCCTTGATCGTCGCCGCCGGCACCTGGTCGAACCTGCGCGGTCCGGTCGGCGACCTGGTGGAGATGCTGGTCACCGGCGCCTTCGGCAGGCTCGACCTGCTGGTCCCGCTGCTGGTCGGCGCGATCGGCGTGCGGCTGATCCTGTATCCGGAGAGGCCCGAGGCCAACGGGCGGATCGTGATCGGCCTGTCCGCGCTGGTCATCGGCGTTCTCGGGCAGGTCCACATCGCGTGCGGGTCGCCCGGCCGGGGCGACGGCACCGAGGCCATGCAGGACGCGGGCGGGCTCATCGGCTGGGCCGCCTCGCAGCCGCTCGTCTTCATGATGGGCGAGGTCCTCGCGGTGCCGATGCTGGTGCTGCTGACGATCTTCGGTCTGCTGGTGGTCACCGCCACCCCCGTCAACGCCATCCCGCAGCGGCTGCGGGCCCTCGGCGCCCGGCTCGGCATCGTCGAGGCGGAGTACGACCCCGAGGAGGCCGCGGGCCACGACGCGTACGGCGACGACTGGCGGGACGACCAGCCGCGGCCCACCCGCCCGGTCCGCCGCCGTGCGTCCGCCGCCGGGCCGGACTACGACCCGGACACCGCGGAGGCCGCCGCCCTGGAGCGGCGCGGACGCCGGCGCCGCACCCCGCCGGCGTCCGCCTTCGACACCGGGGGCCTGGACCCCGTCGACGTGGCCGCCGCCGCGGCCGCCGCCCTCGACGGTGCCGTCCTCAACGGCATGCCGCCGTCCCCCGTGGTCGCCGACCTGACCCGGGACGTCACCGCGGAGCGGTCCGCCGCCGTGACCGCGGCCGGCGCCGACGCGGCACCCGACACCGTGCCCGTACGACCGGGCGCCCCCGTGCCCGGCGCGCGGGGCGGCGGGGAACGGCAGACCGGCGGGCCCGCCGGGGGAGTGCCCGACCTGACGAAGCCGGCGCCCGAGCCGACCGAGATGCCGTCGCGGGCCGAGCAGCTCCAGCTCTCCGGCGACATCACGTACTCGCTGCCCTCGATGGACCTCCTGGAGCGCGGCGGGCCCGGCAAGACCCGCAGCGCCGCCAACGACGCGATCGTCGAGTCGCTCACCAACGTCTTCGCCGAGTTCAAGGTCGACGCGGCCGTCACCGGCTTCACCCGCGGCCCGACAGTCACCCGCTACGAGGTGGAGCTCGGCCCGGCCGTCAAGGTCGAGAAGATCACCGCGCTCACCAAGAACATCGCGTACGCGGTGGCCAGCCCCGACGTGCGGATCATCTCGCCGATCCCGGGGAAGTCCGCGGTCGGCATCGAGATCCCGAACACCGACCGCGAGATGGTCAACCTCGGCGACGTGCTGCGCCTCGCCGACGCGGCGGAGGACGACCACCCGATGCTGGTCGCGCTCGGCAAGGACGTCGAGGGCGGCTATGTGATGGCCAACCTGGCGAAGATGCCGCACATCCTCGTCGCCGGCGCCACCGGATCCGGCAAGTCCTCCTGCATCAACTGCCTGATCACCTCGGTGATGATAAGAGCGACCCCGGAGGACGTCCGGATGGTCCTCGTCGACCCCAAGCGGGTCGAGCTCACCGCGTACGAGGGCATCCCGCACCTGATCACCCCGATCATCACCAACCCCAAGCGGGCCGCCGAGGCGCTGCAGTGGGTCGTGCGCGAGATGGACCTGCGCTACGACGACCTGGCCGCGTTCGGGTTCCGGCACATCGACGACTTCAACCAGGCGATCCGGGACGGCAAGGTCAAGCCGCCGCCGGGCAGCGAGCGCGAGCTCCAGCCCTACCCGTACCTGCTGGTGATCGTCGACGAGCTCGCCGACCTGATGATGGTCGCGCCCAGGGACGTCGAGGACGCCATCGTCCGCATCACCCAGTTGGCCCGCGCGGCCGGCATCCACCTGGTGCTGGCCACCCAGCGGCCTTCGGTCGACGTCGTCACCGGCCTGATCAAGGCCAACGTGCCCTCCCGGCTCGCCTTCGCCACCTCCTCGCTCGCCGACAGCCGCGTCATCCTCGACCAGCCCGGCGCCGAGAAGCTGATCGGCAAGGGCGACGGCCTCTTCCTGCCGATGGGCGCCAACAAGCCCATCCGTATGCAGGGCGCCTTCGTGACCGAGCACGAGGTCGCCGCCGTCGTCCAGCACTGCAAGGACCAGATGGCGCCCGTCTTCCGGGACGACGTCACCGTCGGCACCAAGCAGAAGAAGGAGATCGACGAGGAGATCGGCGACGACCTCGACCTGCTGTGCCAGGCCGCCGAGCTGGTCGTCTCCACCCAGTTCGGCTCCACCTCGATGCTCCAGCGCAAGCTGCGCGTCGGCTTCGCGAAGGCCGGCCGGCTGATGGACCTGATGGAGTCCCGCAACATCGTCGGACCGAGCGAGGGTTCGAAGGCCCGCGACGTGCTGGTCAAGCCGGACGAACTGGACTCGGTGCTCGCCGTGATCCGGGGGGAGGACGGGGCCTGAGGGGCCCCCGGGGCGGCGCTGCCGTAACGAGACCTGGCCGAGACTCACTCGTAAGGGAACGGGGGCAACCGTTTCCCCTGGGCGTACGTCAAGTTGGAGGGAGGGAAAGCACCATGTCCAGCCTCATGGCGTACAAACGACGCCCGCCCGGTTGCCCCACCCTTTCGTACCACCCATAGACTGAACGTCCAGCAGGTGGCTACACGCTCGAAAGGCGCTCTCGTGTCCATCGGCAACTCCCCCGAATCCCCCGAGGACGACCGGAACTTCCCGGCAGATGACCGGGATTCGATCGGTCGCGCCCTCCAGCAGGCCCGTGTCGCCGCCGGTCTCACCGTCGAAGAGGTCAGCGCCTCCACCCGGGTGCGCGTGCCGATCGTGCACGCCATCGAGGAGGACGACTTCTCGCGGTGCGGCGGCGACGTCTACGCCCGCGGGCACGTCCGCACGCTCGCGCGCGCCGTGGGGCTCGATCCGGCTCCGCTGATCGAGCAGTACGACGCCGAGCACGGCGGGCGGCCCTCGCCCACCCCGGCCGCCCCCCTCTTCGAGGCGGAACGCATCCGCCCCGAGCCCCGCCGCCCCAACTGGACCGCCGCCATGGTCGCGGCCATCGTGGCCGTCGTCGGCTTCGTCGGCTTCACCATGTTCAACGGCACCGACGGCCAGGCCGGACCGGGCGCGGTCGCGGAGGGGCCCGCCCCCGTCAAGACCACCGCCCCCGCCAAGCCCAAGCCCGTGAAGCCGGCCCCCAGGCCCTCCGAGAGCGCCATCGCGGCGGTCCCGCAGGACAAGGTCACGGTCAGGCTGACCGCCACCGACGACAAGAGCTGGATCTCGGCCAAGGCCCACGACGGCAAGCTGCTCTTCGACGGGCTGCTCCTCGCGGGCGAGTCCAAGACCTTCCAGGACGACGAGCGCATCGATCTCATCCTCGGCAACGCCGGTCCGATCGAGCTCTACGTCAACGGCAAGAAGATCGAGGACTCGTTCGAGCCCGGCCAGGTCGAGCGCCTGTCCTACACCAAGGGCGACCCCCAGGCCGGCTGACGTCCGGCCGCCTCATGGGCCGGACGACCGGATGTGACGACCGTCGCGCAGGTGAACCCTGCGCGACGGAGGTGCGTCCGGGACGAAGTAGTCTTGAGTCCATGCCCGAACGCCGTACCGTCGCCCTTGTCACTCTCGGCTGCGCCCGTAACGAGGTGGACTCGGAGGAGCTCGCAGGCCGCTTGGCAGCGGACGGCTGGGAGCTCGTCGAGAACGCCGAGGAAGCGGACGTCGCCGTCGTCAACACCTGCGGCTTCGTCGAAGCCGCCAAGAAGGACTCCGTCGACGCCCTCCTCGAAGCCAATGATCTGAAGGACCACGGCCGCACCCAGGCCGTCGTCGCCGTCGGCTGCATGGCCGAGCGCTACGGCAAGGAACTCGCCGACGCGCTGCCCGAGGCCGACGGCGTGCTCGGCTTCGACGACTACGCGGACATCTCCAACCGCCTCCAGACCATCCTCAGCGGCGGCAGCGTCGAGGCGCACGCGCCGCGCGACCGCCGCCAGCTGCTGCCGCTGTCTCCGGTGGAGCGGCAGAAGGCCGCGGCCGCCGTGGCCCTGCCCGGGCACGGCGACGGAGCCGCCCCCGCCGAGACCCCCGCGGACGAGCCCGCCGCCGACCTGACGGACCTCCCCGAGGGCCTCGCACCCGCCTCCGGGCCCCGCGCGCCGCTGCGCCGCCGCCTGGACAGCAGCCCCGTCGCCTCCGTGAAGCTGGCCTCCGGCTGCGACCGGCGCTGCACGTTCTGCGCCATCCCCTCCTTCCGCGGCTCCTTCGTCTCCCGCCGTCCCTCGGACGTGCTGAACGAGACGCGCTGGCTCGCCGAGCAGGGCGTGAAGGAGATCATGCTGGTCTCCGAGAACAACACCTCGTACGGCAAGGACCTCGGCGACATCCGCCTCCTGGAGAGCCTGCTGCCCGAGCTGGCGGCGGTCGACGGCATCGAGCGGGTCCGGGTCAGCTACCTGCAGCCCGCCGAGATGCGTCCCGGCCTGATCGACGTGCTCACCTCCACCGAGAAGGTCGCCCCCTACTTCGACCTGTCGTTCCAGCACAGCGCCCCGGACGTGCTGCGGGCCATGCGCCGCTTCGGCGACACCGACCGCTTCCTCGAGCTGCTGGAGACCATCCGCTCCAAGGCCCCGACCGCCGGCGCCCGCTCCAACTTCATCGTCGGCTTCCCCGGCGAGACCGAGGCGGACTTCGCCGAGCTGGAACGCTTCGTCACCCACGCCCGCCTCGACGCCATCGGCGTGTTCGGCTACTCCGACGAGGACGGCACCGAGGCCGCCACGTACGAGCACAAGCTGCCCCAGGACGTGGTCGACGAGCGCCTCGCCCACCTGTCCCGGCTCGCCGAGGAGCTCACCGCCCAGCGTGCGGAAGAGCGGATCGGCGAGACCCTGGAAGTACTGGTGGAGTCCTTCGACGAGGAGGAGGACGGCTGGATCGGCCGGGCCGCGCACCAGGCGCCCGAGACCGACGGCCAGGTGCTCCTGCCCGCGGACTCCGCCGAGGGCCTCGACCTGGCCCCGGGCCGTATGGTCAGGGCCGAGGTCGTCGCCACCGAGGGCGTCGACCTGGTGGCCGAGTGCCGCGCGAACCTGGGGATCGACCCCCAGGCCCCCGAGGCCGAGGAGGCGGGCAGATGACCGGAGTCCCGGCATCCGCGACGGGCGGGTCCGGAAGGCCGGCGCCGCGCGGAAAGCTGGGCGCGGCGGCCGTCAATCAGGCCAGCCTCTGGAACATCGCCAACATCCTGACCATGGTCCGGCTCGTGCTCGTGCCCGGCTTCGTGGTGCTGCTGCTCCAGGACGGCGGACACGACCCCGCGTGGCGTGCCTGGGCCTGGGCGGCGTTCGCCGTCGCCATGATCACGGACATCTTCGACGGGCACCTGGCGCGGGCGTACAACCTGGTCACCGACTTCGGGAAGATCGCCGACCCGATCGCCGACAAGGCGATCATGGCGGCCGGCCTGATCTGTCTGTCCGCCCTCGGCGACCTGCCCTGGTGGGTCACGGCGGTGATCCTCGCCCGGGAGCTCGGCATCACGCTGATGCGGTTCTGGGTGATCCGGCACGGGGTGATTCCGGCCAGTCGCGGCGGCAAGATGAAGACCCTCGCCCAGGGCACCGCGGTCGGCATGTACGTGCTGATGCTCACCGGTCCACTCGCCACCCTGCGCTTCTGGGTGATGGCGGTGGCCGTCGTGCTGACGGTCGTCACCGGTCTGGACTACGTGCGGCAGGCGGTCGTGCTGCGCCGTCGCGGGCTCGCACAGGAGCGGGCGGCCGCGGCGGCGGAAGCCGCCTCGCAGGCCGGTTCCGGGGCCGGTCCGGCCGGTTCGGGGGCTGGCGCACGATGAACGAAGCCGCCCGGGTGCTGGCGCTGCTCGCGGAGCGTGGTCACACGCTGGCCGTCGCGGAGTCCCTCACGGGCGGTCTGGTGGCCGCGGAGCTCACCGGGGTACCCGGTGCCTCGAAGTCCTTCCGCGGATCCGTCACGGCCTATGCGACGCCCCTCAAGCAGCTGCTGCTCGGCGTGGACGCGGCCCTTCTGGCGGAGCGCGGAGCGGTCGACCCGGACGTCGCGCTGCAGATGGCGGCCGGTGTGCGGGCCCGGCTCGGCGCCGACTGGGGGCTGGCGACGACCGGTGTCGCCGGGCCCGATCCGCAGGACGGGCAGCCCGTGGGCACCGTCTACGTGGCCGTCGCGGGGCCCTCGGGGCAGCCCGGCGGGGCCGCGGCGGCGGGGAAGGTGGCCGCGCTGCGGTTGAACGGCGATCGAGCGGAAATCCGTAGAGAGAGTGTACGGAGCGTGCTCGAATTGCTGCGTGAACTGCTCGCCGACGAACACTCGGAAAATGCGCGGGCACAGGATACGGAACAGAACGGGGGAGATTGATGTTTGCAGCCATGAGTGAACACGACATCGCTCCCCGCACGGCCGCGGCGCGAGGCGGTACGGTGGGGCGTGAAGGATGCGGCTACGCGGTCCGAGGAGGGAGCCACCGATGATTCTGCTCCGTCGCCTGTTGGGTGACGTGCTGCGTCGGCAGCGCCAGCGCCAGGGCCGTACTCTGCGCGAAGTCTCCTCCTCCGCCCGAGTCTCACTCGGCTATCTCTCCGAGGTGGAGCGGGGGCAGAAGGAGGCTTCCTCCGAACTGCTCTCCGCGATCTGCGACGCGCTGGACGTACGGATGTCCGAGCTCATGCGCGAAGTGAGCGACGAGCTGTCGCTGGCCGAACTTGCCGAATCGGCAAGGGCGAGCGAACCGGTGCCGGCGCCGGTACGGCCGATGCTCAATTCGGTGTCGGTGACGTCGGTGGCCGGTGTGCCCACCGAGCGGGTGACCATCAAGGCACCCGCGGAGGCCGTGGACGTCGTCGCCGCCTGAGAACGACACGGGGTGAAGCCCCGGTCGGTGCCCTGGTCAGGGTGCCGGCCGGGGCTTTCCTCATGCCCGGACGGGACTTCGGTCCCTCGCCCCGCCGGCCCTTGGTCCGGTAATCAGTTGATTACGTTTGAGATGCCGGATTCGGGTGATGCGTGACATCGTTGGGGGAACCGTACGACCGAAGTTGGAGAGTACGCATGACTGTCGTGAAGAGCTCCCTGTCCGATGCCGACCTGAAGACGGTCGGCAACGCCCTGCAGGGCGCGCTGGTCGACCTGGTCGACCTCGCCCTGGTGGCCAAGCAGGTCCACTGGAACGTGGTCGGCCCCCGTTTCCGGTCCGTCCACCTCCAGCTCGACGACGTGGTGGCCACGGCCCGGACGCACTCCGACACGGTGGCCGAACGCGCCTCGGCGATCGGCGTGAACCCGGACGGACGCGCGACCACGGTGGCGTCCGGGAGCGCGATCGGCTCCGTGCCGGAAGGCTGGATCAAGGACACCGACGCGGTACGGATCCTCGTCGACGCGCTGGGCGCGGTGGTGACGCGGATGCGCGAGCGGATCGGCGCGACCGAGGAGCCGGACCCCGTGACGCAGGACATCCTCATCGGGCTGACGGCCGACCTCGAGAAGCACGCCTGGATGTTCCAGGCGGAGAGCGCCTGACCGTGGCTGACGGCGTGGCGATATGCGTCCCGTGCGCCGGGGTTGCCACTTGTGCGCCCTCCCGCCGGGTGATCCTGCCGGTCTAGCGTCGACCGGAGGAGGCGGCCATGGTACGGCGACGGGTTCCGCTGGTGACGCTCATGCTGGTCGCGGCCGGACTGGCGGTCGGCGGGCTCTGGTGGTGGGCGGTGGCGCGCCTGCTGCTGGTGCCGGGGGAGACCGGACCGGTCGAGGGGGCGGTGGCCGCGGGCGGCTGGGGGCTGAGCCTGCTGCCGGTGCACGTGGCCGCCTCTTCGAGCCGGCGAGGCCGCGGCGGCCCGAGCCGGCCCGGACGCACTCCGGGCGGCGCGCCGCGGGCGGGGCTCTGGCGGTCGGTCACCAGGACGGCGTCACGCGGTGGTTGAGGCCACCGGCGGGGAGACGGCCTGACAGCCGGTCAATCGCTCGGCAGACAGTGGAGAGATCAGGGCGTTGAACCGCCCTGCGGGCCCTTCTGGCAGCCGGGACACCAGTACGTCACCCGGTCGCCGAGCTCCGCCTTGCGGATCGCCGTGCCGCAGCGCGCACAGGGGCGCCCACCACGACCGTAGACGTACAGACGTTCACCGGGACGGCGGCTCGTGGTCGTCCGCATGCCGGGACTGTCCTTGTTCGCCTCCAGGAGGCGGTGCGCCGTGGCGACCAGCCGCTCCGGGACGCCCGGCGCGAGCTCGCCCACCGGCAGCCAGGGCGTGACGGCGGCGAGAAAAGCCAGCTCCGACTTGTAGACATTGCCGATCCCGGCCAGGTTCCGCTGATCGAGCAGAGCCTCACCGAGCGTGCGCTCCGGATCCGCGCCCAGACGGCGCACGGCCTCCGCCGGGTCCCAGTCCGGCCCGAGCAGATCCGGCCCGAGATGGCCGACCACCTTGGCTTCCTCCGCCGTACGGATCAGCTCCAGGACCGGCAGACGGTAACCGTACGCGGTGAACTCCGCGTTCCCGAGGATCGCCCGGATCTGGTGCGCGGGCCCGCCGCGCGGGCGCTCACCGGTGGCGTACACCCGCCACGCCCCGTCCATCCGCAGGTGCGAGTGAAGGGTCAGCCCGCCCTCGATCCGGGTCAGGAGATGCTTGCCGCGCGGCGTGACGTCCAGGACCCGCCGCCCGGTCAGATCGGCGGTCGCGAACCGGGGCACCCGCAGATCCGACCGCGTCAGCACCCGCCCCGCGAGGGCCGAGTCGAGCCGGTGGGCCTCGTACCAGACGGTGTCACCTTCGGGCATGGAGCCATGATGCCGTGCGGGGGCGCGGCACGCTTCGAGCAGGGGCGGCGACGGGGTGGCGGGCGGCGAGCGGGTGGCGGGCGGCACGCGGGGTGGGAGGGCCGCCGGACCGGTGCCCCTCCCACCCCGCGCTCTCGTCGGGCGGGGCGGCACCGGGCCGGCGAACGGCAACCGGGGCGGCGCGCCGGGGCGCGCCCGGTCGTCACGCGCGCAGGCGCAGGCCGCGGGGGGTGGCGTGGAAACCGGCGGTCTCCAGGGCCCGGGCGAGGGGTGAGGTGAGGGCGGTCGCCCCGTTGAGGCGCTCCACCGTGACCGTGCCGAGCGAGCCCGCCGACGCCGCTGCCGCCAGGGCCTCCGCCGCCGCCCGCAACGCGGGGGACTCCGGGTCGTCCGGCCAGGACAGCAGCGTCTTTCCGCCCCGCTCCATGTAGAGCGTGAGCTCGCCGTCCACCAGGACGACCAGGGCACCCGCCTTGCGCCCCGGCTTGTGGCCCGCGCCCGACGGCGGCTCGGGCCAGGGCAGGGCGGCCCCGTACGCGTTCGCCGGGTCGGCCGCCGCGAGGACCACCGCCTGGGGACCCGCGCCCTCCTCGGCCCCCCGGTCCCGGGCGTTCGCCGCCGCGCGCAGCCGGTCCACGGCCCCGTCCATGGCGAACTGGGCCGCGCCGAGCCCCTCCACCACATAGCCCCGGCGGGCCTGGCCGCTGTCCTCGAAGGCGGACAGGATCCGGTACGTCGCCGAGAAGCCGCCCTCCACACCCTCGGCGGCGACCGCGCCCCGGGTGACCACCCCGTGCCGGTCCAGGAGCGTGCGGGCCAGGGCGTGCGCCCGGTGGGTGGGCTCCGGCTCCAGCGGGGGCAGCAGCGACCAGCGGCCGCTCACCGTGGGCGGCCCGGTGCGGGAGGCCGTGCGGGCGGCGGCGCTCAGCGTCCCGTACCGGCCGCGGGGGACCGTGCGGCGGGCGCGGTGCGCCGTGGAGCCGGCCGTGCGGCCCGAGCCCAGGAGGGCGCGCAGCGGGGCCAGCGTGTCGTTGGTGAGCCGGCCCGACCAGGCCAGGTCCCACAGCGCGTCCGCCAGCTGCGGATCCGTCGCGTCCGGGTGGGTCGTGGCCCGCACCTGGTCGGCGATCTGGCGGAAGAACAGCCCGTACCCCCCGGACAGGGTGGTCAGGACGGACTCGTGCAGCCCGGTGAGCTCCAGGGGGTGGGCCGGGGGCAGGAGCAGCGGCGCCGCGTCGGCCAGGTAGAGCGAGATCCAGCCGTCCTTGCCGGGCAGGGCCCCGGCGCCCGCCCAGACGACCTCGCCGGTCGTGGTCAGCTCGTCGAGGAGCGCGGGGGAGTAGTCCCGCACCCGCGAGGGCAGGACGAGCTTCTCCAGGGCCGAGGCCGGCACCGGCGCGCCCTGGAGCTGCTCGATCGCCCGCGCCAGACCGTCGATGCCGCGCACGCTGCTGCTCCCCAGGTGCTGCCACTGGGGCAGGAAGGTGGCGAGCGCGGCCGGCGGCACCGGCTCCAGCTCGTGGCGCAGGGCCGCGAGGGAGCGGCGGCGCAGCCGGCGCAGGACGGCGGCGTCGCACCACTCCTGGCCGATGCCGGACGGGTGGAACTCGCCCTGCACGACCCGCCCGGCACCGGCCAGCCGGTGCAGCGCCCCGTCCGTGACGGCCGCGCCCAGGCCGAAGCGGGCCGCGGCCTGGGCGGAGGTGAACGGGCCGTGGGTACGGGCGTAGCGGGCGAGGAGGTCGCCCAGCGGGTCCTTCACCGGCTCCGTGAACGCCTCCGGCACGCCCACCGGCAGCGCCGTGCCGAGCGCGTCCCGCAGGCGGCCCGCGTCCTCGATCGCCGCCCAGTGGTCCGCGCCCGCGATCCGCACCCGGATCGCCCGCCGGGCCCGGGCCAGTTCCTCCGCCCAGCCGGCCTCGGCGCCCCGCGCGGCCAGCTCCGCGCCGGTCAGCGGCCCGAGGACCCGCAGCACGTCGGCGACGCCCTCCACGTCCTTGATCCGCCGGTCCTCGGTGAGCCACTGCAGCTCCCGCTCCAGCTCGGTGAGGACGTCCGCGTCGAGCAGCTCCCGCAGCTCGGCCTGCCCGAGCAGTTCGGCCAGCAGCCGCGAGTCCAGGGACAGCGCCGCCGCCCGCCGCTCGGCGAGCGGTGAGTCGCCCTCGTACAGGAACTGGGCCACGTAACCGAAGAGCAGGGAGCGGGCGAACGGAGACGGCTCGGGAGTGGTGACCTCCACGAGCCGCACCCGGCGGGACTCGATGTCCCCCATCAGCTCCCGCAGGCCCGGCACGTCGAAGACGTCCTGGAGGCACTCGCGGACCGCCTCCAGGACGATCGGGAACGAACCGAACTCGCTCGCCACCTGGAGCAGCTGCGCGGCCCGCTGCCGCTGCTGCCACAGCGGGGTGCGCTTGCCCGGATTGCGCTTGGGCAGCAGCAGGGCGCGCGCCGCGCACTCCCTGAACCGGGAGGCGAACAGGGCGGAGCCGCCGACCTGGTCGGTGACGATCTGCTCGATCTCACCCCGGTCGAAGGCGACGTCGCCCGCGCCGATCGGCGCCTGATCGCTGTCGTACGTGGTGTCGGCGAACCGGCCCGGGTCCACGGGGTCGTGGTCGAGCAGGTCCAGGCCCATCAGGTCCGCGTCCGGCAGCCGCAGCACGATCCCGTCGTCGGCGTGCATGACCTGGGCGTCCATCCCGTACCGCTCGGCGAGCCGGGCGCCGAGCGCCAGCGCCCACGGGGCGTGGACCTGCGCGCCGAACGGGGAGTGGATGACCACCCGCCAGTCGCCGAGCTCGTCGCGGAACCGCTCCACCAGGATCGTCCGGTCGTCCGGCACGTGGCCGCAGGACTCGCGCTGCTCGGCGAGATACGCCACCACGTTCTCCGCCGCCCACGCGTCGAGCCCGGCGGCCAGCAGCCTGAGGCGGGCGTCGTCGGGCGCGAGGGCACCCACCTCCCGCAGGAACGCGCCCACCGCCCGGCCCAGTTCCAGCGGCCGCCCCAGCTGGTCGCCCTTCCAGAACGGCAACCGCCCCGGCACGCCCGGCGCGGGCGACACCAGCACCCGGTCACGGGTGATGTCCTCGATCCGCCAGGACGTCGTGCCCAGCGTGAAGACGTCGCCGACCCGCGACTCGTAGACCATCTCCTCGTCCAGCTCGCCGACCCGGCCGCCGCCCTTCTTCGGGTCCGAGCCCGCCAGGAACACCCCGAACAGGCCCCGGTCGGGGATCGTGCCGCCCGAGGTGACGGCGAGGCGCTGTGCGCCGGGCCGGCCCGTGACCGTCCCCGTGACCCGGTCCCACACCACGCGCGGGCGCAGCTCGGCGAAGGCGTCCGAGGGATAGCGTCCGGCCAGCATGTCCAGGACCGCCGTGAACGCCGACTCCGGGAGCGCCGCGAACGGGGCCGCCCGGCGGACCGTCGCGAGGAGGTCGTCCACCTGCCAGCTGTCCAGGGCGACCATCGCCACCAGCTGCTGGGCGAGCACGTCCAGCGGGTTCGCCGGCACCCGCAGCGACTCGATGGAGCCGCTGCGCATCCGCTCGGTGACCACCGCCGACTGCACCAGGTCGCCGCGGTACTTGGGGAAGACCACACCGGTGGAGACCGCCCCCACCTGGTGGCCCGCGCGGCCCACGCGCTGGAGCCCGGAGGCGACCGAAGGGGGCGACTCCACCTGCACGACCAGGTCCACCGCGCCCATGTCGATGCCCAGCTCCAGGCTGGACGTGGCCACCACGGCGGGCAGCCGGCCCGCCTTCAGGTCCTCCTCGACCTGGGCGCGCTGCTCCTTGGAGACCGAGCCGTGGTGCGCGCGGGCCAGCAGCGGCGGGGCACCCTGCGCGGCACCCGACTGGGCCATGATCTCGGCGGGCGGGGATCCCTCGGGCAGGGCCTCGCCGGTGGCCCGCTCGTACGCGATCTCGTTGAGCCGGTTGCACAGCCGCTCGGCGAGCCGGCGGGAGTTGGCGAAGACGATGGTCGAGCGGTGGGCCTGCACGAGGTCGGCGATCCGCTCCTCCACATGCGGCCAGATCGACGGCCTGTCGCCGCCCTCGGTGCCCGCCGAGGCGGGGGAGCCGCCCAGCTCGCCCATGTCCTCCACGGGCACGACCACGGAGAGGTCGAACTCCTTGCCCGACGGGGGCTGGACGATCTCCACCTTCCGCTGCGGAGAGAGGTAGCGGGCCACCTCCTCCACCGGCCGGACCGTCGCCGACAGGCCGATCCGGCGCGCCGGGCGGGGCAGCAGCTCGTCCAGCCGCTCCAGGGAGAGCGCCAGATGCGCGCCGCGCTTCGTCCCGGCGACGGCGTGCACCTCGTCGAGGATGACCGTCTCGACGCCCGCGAGGGCGTCGCGCGTGGCCGAGGTCAGCATCAGGAACAGCGACTCGGGCGTGGTGATCAGGATGTCCGGCGGCCGGGTCGCCAGCGCCCGGCGCTCGGCGGGCGGAGTGTCACCGGAGCGGATGCCGACCTTCACGTCCGGCTCGGGCAGTCCGAGCCGGACCGACTCCTGGCGGATGCCGGTCAGCGGGGAGCGCAGATTGCGCTCCACGTCGACGGCGAGCGCCTTCAGCGGAGACACGTACAGCACCCGGCAGCGCTTCCTGGCGTCGGCGGGCGGGGGCGTGGCCGCCAGCCGGTCGAGGGAGGCGAGGAAAGCGGCGAGCGTCTTGCCGGAACCGGTCGGCGCGACGACGAGCACGTCCGAGCCCGCGCCGATCGCCTGCCAGGCGCCCTCCTGCGCCGCGGTGGGCGCGGTGAAGGCCCCGGTGAACCAGCTGCGGGTGGCGGGGGAGAACGAGTCGAGTGCGGACCTGGCCATGCCCCCCATCGTGCACCCCGCCACTGACAACCGCCCGGACCTGGGGAAAGCGGCTCGTGGCGGCGCCGGGCCGTGGCGCACAATGAGGACATGGCAAGCGGCGGCGCGGAGGACGGACGCGCGGGCGGGACGGGCCCCGACCCGGCGCCCCGGGCCGAGGCCGCCGACGGGAGCCGGGCGGGCACAGCCCCAGCCCCGGGCGGACGGGCCGGCCAGGGCGGACCGGCGGGCCAGGGCGGACCGGCGGGCCGGGCCGGACGGGGCGGGGACGGGTGGCCGAGGGGGCACGCCGTCGCCGAGGGCGACCGGAGCGGAGCGCCGACCGAGCCCGATGCCCCGGGAGCCGGCGGAACCGCTCGCGCGTCCGCGCGCGGCCACGCGGCGGACGGCGACGGCCCCGGCGGGCCACGCGGTGAGCGGGCACGCTACTGGCGGTACCCCGACCTGCCCGGGGTGGATCTGCTGCACGCGCACTACATACGGAAGTCCTTCTCCCGGCACACCCACGAGAGCTTCGTCTTCGCCGCCATCACCGAGGGCGTCGAGGCCTTCCACTACGGAAGCGACCTCGTCCACGCGGGCCCGGGCCAAATCGCGCTGGTCAACCCCGACACCCCGCACACCGGGCACGCCGGGGTGCCCGAGGGATGGACCTACCGCACCATCTACCCCGACGCCGAGCTGATCCGCTCCATCGCCGCCGACACCATCGCGCTGCGCGGCGACATCGGCTTCACGGCCCCCGTCGTCGACGACCCGTACGCCGCCCAGCTCGTCATCGGCGTCCACCGCGCCGCCGAAGAGGGCAACGCGCTCGCCGCCGACAGCCTGCTGCGGCTGGTCACCGCGCGGATGCTGCGCAGCCACGGCGGCCGGGTACGGTCCCCGGCGCCCCTCGCGGCCGGGGCACGGGACGCGGCACGGGCGCGTGCCCTCCTGGAGGAGCGGATGGCCGACCCGCCGACCCTGGAACGGCTCGCGGCCGAGCTCGGCACCAGTCCCTTCGCGCTGCTGCGGGCCTTCCGCGCCGCGTACGGGATGCCGCCGCACACCTGGCTCACCGACGCCCGGGTGCGGCGGGCCCGCCGGCTCCTGGACGCGGGCACGCCCCCGGCGGAGGCCGCCGTCGCGGTCGGCTTCACCGACCAGCCCCACCTGAACCGGCACTTCACCCGCAGCGTGGGCGTGCCCCCGGGCGCCTACCAGCGGGCCAGGGCCGCAAGAACGTACAAGACCGGGCGCCGACCGTCCCCGTAACGTCCCCGACGTGGCACAACGGACAGCATCATCACCCTCAGTAAGAGGAGGCGGGCCGGCAGCGGAGCCCAAGAGCGACGGGGCCGTCGTGCGCGACGCCCTCGGCGTCGGCATCGCCGTCGGACTCTCCGGCTTCGCCTTCGGCGTGACCTCGGCCGGATCCGGCCTCACCCTGCTCCAGACCTGCGCGCTCAGCCTGCTGGTGTTCACCGGCGCCTCGCAGTTCGCCCTGGTCGGCGCCCTCGCGGCGGGCGGCAACCCGTTCACCGCCGCCGCCGGAGCCTTCTTCGTCGGCACCCGCAACGCCTTCTACGGCCTGCGGCTGTCCCAGCTGCTCGCGCTGCGCCCGCTCGTGCGGCCGCTCGCCGCGCAAGCGGTGATCGACGAGACGACGGCCGTCGCCCTCGCCCAGCCGGACCGCAGGACCGCGCGCATCGGCTTCACGGTCACCGGCCTGACCCTGTACGTGCTGTGGAACGTCACCACGCTGCTCGGCGCGCTCGGCGCCGAGGCCATCGGCGACACCAGCGCGTGGGGCCTGGACGCGGCCGGGCCTGCGGTCTTCCTCGCGCTGCTCGCGCCCATGCTGAGGAGCACCACGGAGCGCGCCACCGCCGCCCTCGCGGTCCTGCTCGGCCTCGGCCTGCTCCCCGTCCTGCCGGCCGGCGTTCCCGTCCTGGCCGCCGCGCTCGCCGCACCGGCGGTGCTGTGGTTCCACGGGCGCCGCCTCGGCAGCGGGCATCTCCGGGGCGGCCGCTCCGGAGAGGGCGAGGGCCGTTCCGGGCGCCCGGGGGAGGACGCCCGATGAACGTCTGGCTCGCCATCGCGCTCACCGCCGCCGGCTGCTACCTGGTGAAACTCCTCGGCCTGCTCGTCCCCGCCGACACCCTGGAACGCCCCCTCGTCCAGCGGCTCGCGGCCCTGGTCCCCGTCGCCCTGCTGGCCGCGCTCACGGCCCAGCAGACCTTCAGCGCCCAGGGCGCCCTCACCGTCGACGCCCGGGCCGCCGGACTCGCCGCCGCGGCCCTCGCGCTGGTCCTCAGGGCTCCGTTCCTCGTGGTCGTCGGCGCGGCCGTCCTCGTCACGGCGGGGGCCAGGGCCCTGGGCGGCTGAGCTCGTCCCGGGGCCCCGCCCTCCACCTGGAGCCGCCCGTCAGCCGCCAGCAAGCCGATCGTCAGCCGCCAGCAAGCCGATCGTCAGCCGATCGCCCGTCCGTGCGCGCGCAGCGTGCGCAGCGCCTCCACGGTGACGATCGGGCGGCTCTCCAGGGCCGATCCCGGCGCCCACCGCCGCCAGGTGACCGGCCAGCCGCCGTCCTCCGCCTGAGAGGCCGCGAGGTGGTCCAGGGACCGGGCCATCTCCTCGTCCGTGAACCAGCGGCGCGCCAGCGAGTCCGGCACGCGCGCGTAGTCGTGCGGATAGTGGAGCTCGCCCGGCGCGTACCCCTCCGCGACCGGGTAGTCCTCCGGCCGGTCCGGATCGAGCACGGCGAGCCCCTGCTCCCGCACCAGACGCCCCAGCCGGTCGCTCGCCGCCTGGGCGCGGGCGCGGTCGGGGACCCCGTCGAGGAACGCGACGGCGGCCTGGACCTCGTACGGATGGGACTTCTCCAGCGCCTCCACGGCCGCCCAGCAGAACTCGGTGGCCCGGAACAGCCAGGCGTGCCAGACCTGGTTGCGGTGCAGCAGACCGACCACCGGGCCGGTGGACAGCAGTGCGCTGGGCGGGTCGTCGACGACGGGCACGAACGGGGCCGCCGGATAGTCGCGTTGCGAGGGATGGACGGCGGGCAGCGCGCCGTCGTGGGTCGACACCTCCGTCAGATAGCGGCAGATCCGCTCGACCCGCAGGCCGCCGCAGCGGCCGATGGAGTCCAGGACCCGCAGCGCGTGCGCGGTGTGCAGCGGCTGGCTGACCGGTCCGCGCAGATCGGGTTCGAGGGCGTGGCCGTAGCCGCCGTCCTCGTTGAGGTACGCGGTGAGCGCCGCCTCGACGGGGTCCGCACCGCCGCGCAGGAAGTGGTACGCGAAGCGGCGCTGTTCCAGCACGCGGGCGGTCAGCCACACGAAGTGCTCGGCACGCGCGAGGGGTGACGCGGACGGATCGGGGGTTTCTGCAGGTTTTCCGGCCATGTTCCGACCGTAGGCGGGAAAGCGCGTCTGACAAGGTCTACGGCCCGGGCTGCACTCCTGAGGGCGGGATACTGGGGTCATGCGGTTGACGATTTTCTGGGAACGGATGTCGGAGCACTTCGGTGCGGCCTACGCCGAGACCTTCGCGCGGGACCATGTGATGACCGAGCTCGGCGGACGGACGGTGCACGAGGCGCTGGACGCGGGCTGGGAGGCCAAGGACGTGTGGCGGGCGGTCTGCGCGGCCGTCGGCGTACCGGCCGAGAAGCGATGACCTGACGGGTCCGGACGGGAATGTCCGGGCGGTGAGCGAGACTGGCGGGGTGGCCCCGATCGACGTGAACGACGACACCGATGGCAACGAGGACGACGACCGCCGGAGCACGCCGGTCTCCGGCACCGAGGGTCCCGGCGGTCCCTCTGGCCCCACTGGCCCTTCCGAACCCGCCGCACCGACGGTCCTCTCCCGTCCTTCCGGCCCCACTGGGCCTTCTGGCCCCACTGACCCTTCCGGACCCACTGGCCCTACTGGCCCTTCTGGACCCACTGGGCCTTCCGGACTCACGGGTCCCTCCGAGGCCGTCCCGCCGGCGGCCAGGATGCCGCGCTGGCTGCCCCGGGCCCTGGTGCTCGCCCTCGCCCTCTACGCCTGCTTCCAACTGGGCAGCTGGGCGTTCCACCAGCTCATCGGCCTCCTCGTCAACATCCTGCTCGCCTTCTTCCTGGCCCTCGCCATCGAGCCGGCCGTCGGCCGCATGGCGGCGCGCGGAATGCGCCGGGGGCTCGCCACCTTCATCGTCTTCTTCGCCGTCCTGGCCATCGGCGTCGGCTTCGTCGTGCTCCTCGGCTCGATGCTCGCCGGCCAGATCGTCGACATCTTCGAGAACTTCCCCAAGTACCTCGACTCGCTGATCAACTGGATCAACCAGCACTTCCACACCGAGCTGTCCCGGGTCGCGGTCCAGGACAGCGTGCTGCGCTCCGACTGGCTCCAGAAGTACGTGCAGAACAGCGCGGCCGGTGTCCTGGACGTCTCCGCCACCCTCCTCGGCGGCCTCTTCAAGCTCCTGACGATCTTCCTCTTCGCGTTCTACTTCGCCGCCGACGGGCCCCGGCTGCGCAGGGCGCTGTGCTCGGTGCTGCCCCCGAGCCGGCAGACCGAGGTGCTGCGCGCCTGGGAGATCGCCGTCGACAAGACCGGCGGCTACCTCTACTCGCGCGGCCTGATGGCGCTGATCTCCGGCGTGGCGCACTTCGTGCTCTTCGAGATCCTGGGCGTGCCCTACGCGCCCGCGCTCGCCGTCTGGGTCGGTCTGGTCTCGCAGTTCATCCCGACGATCGGCACGTATCTGGCCGGGGCCCTGCCGATGCTGATCGCCTTCACCGTGGACCCCTGGTACGCGCTGTGGGTGCTGTGCTTCGTGGTCGTCTACCAGCAGTTCGAGAACTACGTGCTGCAGCCGAAGCTGACCTCCAAGACCGTCGACATCCATCCGGCCGTGGCCTTCGGTTCCGTCATCGCCGGCACCGCGCTGCTCGGCGCGGTCGGTGCCCTGATCGCCATCCCCGCCGTCGCCACCCTGCAGGCGTTCCTCGGCGCCTATGTGAAGCGGTACGACGTGACGGACGACCCGCGCGTCCACGGCCACCGGCGGTACGGGGAGGCCGTCGTCGCCCGGCTCCAGAAGGCGCTGCACCACAAGAAGGAGAAGGAGCGGAAGCAGCGGCACGAGGCGGAGCGCCGGGCGCGGCGGCGCGACCAGGGGCAGGGCGAGGTCTAGGACCGGGCCGGGGCCGGGAAGGGCATGGACCAGTGCCAGGGCCAGGGCCAGGGGAAGGGACGGGCCTGACGGCGGGCCGGTGCCGGTGCCGGCGACCGTGGGACGGGTGAGGGACGGTCAGAGGTAGGACGGTCCGGTCACGCGGTGCCGGAAGGTGTGCCAGATCCACGCCTGGACGCCCACGAGCGGCACGGTGACCACGAGCAGGGCCGGCACGAGCAGCCCCAGGGTGCCCGGATCAGCGGTGTGGGAGCCGGGCGCGAGCGCCGCGCCCCCGGCGAGCGGCAGGCCGCCGAGCAGCACGGCGGTGAGGGCGAAGGAGTGCCAGGGCCGACGGGCCCGCCCCACGAGCCGGCGGGCGCGCTCGTACGGCAGCCCCGTCAGGCGCAGGGTGGCGAAGCCGAGGCCGTGCGCGGCGAAGAGCGCGGCCACCGCGAGCGCGGTGAGGACGGCGGTGGGCCCGGTGGCCGGTTCGTACGGTCGTCCGGTGAGGAGGGCCGCGAGCAGCCAGCCCGTCGCCAGGGCCAGGGTCCAGCTGCCGGTCGTCACGGCGCCGTCGCAGAGCGCGCGCCAGCGCGGCCCCGGCCCCCGTCCGCGCGTCCACAGCCCGACGTCGCGCACGATCCAGCCGGTGAGGAGCGGGAGGAGGACCGGGAGCTGGCCGGTCAGCAGGGTGCCTTCCAGCTCCGGGAAACAGCCGGCGAGCACGCCGGCGGTGGCGATCAGCCAGACCTCGTTGCCCAGGAAGAACGGCGCGAAGGAGGCGAGGACGAGCCGCCGTTCGCGGTCGGTGCGGCCGAGGTACGGGGTGAGCATGCCGGTGCCGATGTCCGCGCCGGCGAGGACGAACCAGCCGGTGGCGAAGAAGGCCAGCAGGGCGAGGGCGAGGGTGTCCACGGTCGGTCGGCTCCTCGTTCGGGTCGGTGGCGCCGAGGGGACGGCGGCGGGGGGTGGCGGCGCGCGGCGGTGGTGCGCGGCGGTGGTGCGCGGCGCGGTGAGTCAGTAGCGGGGGACGGGGAGGGCGGCGGCCGGATCGGGCGCGTCCGCGTCCGCGGTCCGGTCGTCGTGGCCGAGTCCGGCGTCGACCGGCCCCCGGCGGGCGTGCCGCGCGAGCAGCCAGGCGTTGAGCACGGCGAGGAGAACGAAGAGGGTGGTGAAGACGGCGAGCGAGAGCCGCATGGTGCCGGGGGAGAGGGCGGAGACCGCGTCCTCGGTCTTCAGCAGCCCGTAGACCACCCACGGCTGGCGGCCGGCCTCCCGGAAGACCCAGCCGCTGATCATCGCCAGGTACGGCAGCGGGACCGCCGCCATCAGAGCGAGGTGCCAGAGCCGGAAGCGGAAGACGGCCTTCTTGAAACAGGCGAGGATCACCCCGGCGAAGCTGAAGTACATCATCAGGGCGAAACAGATGAGCATGACCAGACCCGCCCCGCGCGTCCAGCCGATCGAGGGCACGTAGTCCCCCGGACCGAACCGGGCGACCATGTCCGCCTGGATCTGAGCGATCTCGGCGGTCTTCTGACTGAACACGGCCGACTTCATGGGCTGGAAGGTGCGCAGACTCGCGAACTGGATCCCGCCGAAGACCGCCGTCACCATCAGCGCGGGAAAGGACAGGAACACGCCCGTCCGCAGACCGCGCCCGAAGAACTCCCACTCGGGCGTGCGCCGGAAGAGGTGGTAGGCGCTCACCCCCGCGACGAAGAACCCCGCCGTGAGCAGGGCCCCGGCCACGATGTGCCCGAAGGCCGACAGGGCCGAGGGGTTGGTGAGCACGGCCACCGGGTCGTCGAGGACCAGCTTCCCGCCCTCGGTGCGATGCCCCACGGGGTGGTTGAGGAAGCCGTTGGAGACCAGGATCCAGTAGGCCGAGAGGTAGGCCGTGAAGGTGACGATCCAGATCGCCGCCAGGTGCGCCCAGCGGTTCAGCCGGTTCCAGCCGAAGATCCACAGCCCGAGGAACGTCGACTCGACGAAGAAGGCCACGATCGTCTCGACCGCGAGCGAGGCGCCGAAGACGTTCCCCGCGTAGTGGGTGAGGCCGCTCCAGCTCATGCCGAACTGGAACTCCATCACGATGCCGGTGACGATCCCGACCGCGTAGTTGATCACGTACAACTGGCCCCAGAACCGCACCTGGCGGGCGTCCAGCGGTGAGCCGGAGAGGGTCGCCCGGGTCTGGAGCACCGCGACGACGGTCGCGAGCCCCAGCGTGAGGGCGACGAAGAGGAAGTGGCCGCCCGCCGTGAGGGCGAACTGCAGCCGCGCGAGATCGAGGACGTCGGGATTCACGCCGCAAGCGTCGGCGTACGGCCGGGGGCGGGGCGTCGGCCCCCGGTGGACACCGGCCCTACCCCAGCGGTTGCGCCGGCCCCCGCCCGCGTACCCCGGAAGTTGCGCCCGGCCGGCCCCGCCCCCTAAGGGTCGGACGGCCGGTCAGCCCGGCCACTCGGACAGGCAGACAGGTAGGCAGGCAGGCAGGCAGGCAGGCCGGAGGGGGTCAGGCCAGCCAGCCCGGAGTGATCATCCCCGACTCGTACGCGAGGATCACCAACTGCGCCCGGTCCCGCACGTCCAGCTTGGTCATGATCCGGCTGACGTGGGTCTTGGCCGTGGCCGGCGACAGCACCAGCCGCTGGGCGATCTCGTCGTTGGACAGCCCCGCCCCCACCAGGCCCATCACCTCCCGCTCGCGCTCGGTGAGCGCGTTGAGCCGTGGGCTCGGATCCGGCCGCCGGACGGCCCGGCCGGCGAACTCGGCGATCAGCCGCCGGGTCACCGCCGGGGCGATCAGCGCGTCGCCGCGCGCCACGACCCGGATGCCGTGCAGCAGCTCCATCGGTTCGGTGTCCTTCACCAGGAAGCCGCTCGCGCCGGCGCGCAGCGCCCCGTAGACGTAGTCGTCGACGTCGAAGGTGGTGAGGATGACCACCCGCACGCCGTCGAGGCGGGCGTCCCCAGTGATGCGGCGGGTCGCCTCCAGGCCGTCGAGGACCGGCATCCGTACGTCCATCAGGACGACGTCCGGCCGCAGCTCGCGGGCGAGCGCCACCGCCCGCTCCCCGTCGGCCGCCTCGCCGACCACCTCGATGTCGTCCTCGTCGGCCAGGATCGAGCGGAAACCGGCCCGGACCAGGGTCTGATCGTCGGCGAGCACGACACGGATCATGCGGGATCTCCCTCGGAGGCAGGCGCAGCGGGGGCGGACGGGGCGGTGAACGGAAGCCGGGCGTCGACCCGGAAGCCGCCGGGAACGTTACGCGCCGTCAGCTCCCCGCCGAACGCACGGGCCCGCTCGGCCATGCCCCGGATGCCGCTGCCCGACGGTCCGTCCTCCGGCGCGCCCCCGCCGTCGTCCTCGATCCGCAGCCGCAGCTCGTCCGCACCCCACTCCAGCGCCACCAGCACGGAGCACGCGCGCGCGTGCCGGGTCACATTGGTCAGCGACTCCTGCACGATCCGGTACGCGGCGAGGTCGACCGGAGGCGGCAGCGGCACCGGCGTGCCGTCGACCCGGCTCCGGACGTCGAGACCGGTGCTCGCGGCCCGCTCCACCAGTTCGGGCAGGAGCGCCAGACCGGACGACGGGGCGGTCGGAGCGGCCTCGTCGGCCCGGCGCAGCACCCCGAGCGTGGCGCGCAGCTCCCGCAGCGCCTCCTTGCTCGTGTCCCGTACGGCCTGCAGCGCGTCCTGCGCCGTGGCGAGGGCGAGCTCGGGGGCGGGCTTCTTGCCGAGCCGGTGCAGCGCGGCGCCGGACTGGACGTTGATCAGCGAGATGCTGTGACCGAGGATGTCGTGCACTTCACGGGCGATCCGCAGCCGCTCCTCGGTGGCGCTCTGCCGGGCCCTGGCCTCCTGCTCCCGTTCCGCGGCGAGGGCGCGCTGCTCCACCTCGTACAGATAGGCGACCCGGTTGCGCTGCGCGCGGCCGACGGCGACCAGGCTGATCAGCCAGCCGGCCATCATCGCGAGCGAGGTGTCGTCGATCTGCCGGCGGCCCGGCCGGTGTCCGATCTCGCCGAGGCCGACCGCGAGGAGCGTCACGGCCGCCAGGGCGACGGCGGCGGCGAACCGGCCCTCGGCGGCGGTGGTGTACAGCGCGAGGGCGAAGGCGATCAGGAGCGGACCGTCCTGCGCGGACAGCGGGTAGTAGACGGCGCAGGCGAGGAGCGTCACCACGGCCACCGTCACCGGCTGCCGGCGGCGGAAGCACAGCGCCCCGCAGCCGGCCAGGATCAGCAGCCAGCCCAGTACGGTGCGGGAGACCGGTTCCTCGGCGTAGTGGGCCGAGACCAGGGTCCAGACCGTCACGACGAGCAGGACCAGCAGCGCCACACCGGGGTCGCGCACGCGGAGGGGGAGGGCCATGGCACGAAGGATAGGCATGGTGCCGCGCCCTCGGGGGACCTCGTTCCGCGGCCCGTGAGGGCCTCGTCCCGCGATCGGCCGGGGCCCACGCACCGGTGAACGCGCCTCCCCGGGCGCCCGCGCCCGGCCCGCCCGCCCGCCGGAAGGTCGCTCTTGCCGCCCGTCACGCGGCCCGGGGCGCGGAGGACACAGGCGCGGTGGTCCCGGGCGCCGGGGTGCGGGAGGCGCGTGCCACGAGGAGGAGGAAGAGGCCGCAGCACGTCACGAGGAGCCAGCCCGGCCTCGACGCCTCGGCCAGACGGCCGTCGGGGACGTGGGCGACCAGGGCTCCGGCGGCGGCGATGCCGACGGCGGCGCCGAGCTGGCGCGCGGTGGAGGTGATGGCTCCGGCGACGCCGGCCCGGGCGGGCGGCAGGCCGCCGACCGCGGTGTTGGTGAGCGGGGCGTTGGCGAAGCCGAAGCCGATGCCGATGAGGAGGTACGCGGTCGACAGCTGCGCCAGTCCGGTGGCCTGGCCGAGGTTCACCAGGCACAGGCCGCCGGCGGCGGTGAAGGCGCCGGCGAGCAGCAGCGGGCGGCGCGGCCCGACGCGGCCCGCAAGGACGCCGGCCCAGGGCGCGCACACGGTGGCTCCGAGGGCCATGGGCAGCGTCGCCGCGCCCGCCGCGAGCGGCGTCCAGCCGCGGGAGTGCTGGAGGTAGAGCGTGGTGAGCAGGAGGCTCACGTTGAGCGCGACGAACACCGCGACCGCGCCGAGCACCGCCATCGTGAAGACGGGCCGCCGGAAGAGGGCGAGGTCCATGAGGGGTTCGGGGCGGCGCAGCTCCACGCGGACGAACGCGGCGGTCGCCGCCACGGCCACGGCGTAGCCGGTCAGGGCGAGCGGCGAGGTCCAGCCGGCGCGGGGGGCTTCGATGAGGACGGCGACGGTGACGGCCAGCGCCAGGGTGAGGAGGACCTGCCCGCCCAGGTCGAGCCGCCGGGCCCGCCGGCCACGGGACTCCGGCACGAAGACGGCGACGAGGACGAGGGCGGCGGCGATGACGGGCGCGTTCACCCAGAAGACCGACCGCCAGCCGAACGCCTCGACGAGGGCCCCGCCGGTGACCGGTCCCGCCGCCATGCTGAGGCCGAAGACCGAGGCCCATAGGCCGATCGCGCGGGCCCGCTCCCGCGGGTCGGGCATGGCGTTCACGACGATCGCCAGGGCGACGGGGCTCAGCATGGAGGCGCCGACGCCCTGGACGGCCCGGGCCGCGACGAGCAGGCCGAGCGACGGCGCCAGGGCGCAGGCCAGCGACGCGAGCCCGAAGACGACGAGCCCGCAGCGGAACACCCGGCAGCGTCCGAAGCGGTCGGCGAGAGCTCCGGAGACGACGAGGAAACCGGCCAGGACCACGGTGTACGCGTCCACGATCCATTCCAGGCCCCGCGTGTCCGCGCCCAGGCCGCGCCCGATCTCGGGCAGGCCCACGTTGACGATGGTCGTGTCGAGGCCGACGAGGAACATGCTCAGGGCGCAGACGGCCAGGACCGTCCATCTGCGGCGGGTGCCGAGGGGCTCGTCGGCCGGGGTCGCGGCGGTGGCCGCGGGCGTGGCCCCGGGTGTGGCTGGCGGCGTGGTCATGAGGTGCGCCTTCCGTCGTCGTACGGACCGGATCTTTAAGGTCCCGTCATGCTCGAACCCGCGGGCGGCGGCGGCCCAGCGCTTTTGCGGACACCGCAAAATGGAGGTCATGGACGCCGATCTCGCACGGATTCTCGATGGCATAGGCCCCCGGCTGCGGGTGCTGCGGCGCGACCGGGGACTCACCCTCGAAGCCCTCGCCGACGAGACCGGGATCTCGCTGAGCACGCTGTCCCGCCTCGAATCGGGCAAGCGGCGCCCGACGCTCGACCTGCTCATCCCGCTCGCGCGGGCGCACCGGGTCGCCCTGGACCAGCTGGTGGCGGCGCCCGCCACCGGCGACCCCCGCGTCCACCTGCGCCCCCGGCGCGGCAGTCAGGGCAGCGTGCTCGTGCCGCTGACGCAGTACCCGGGCCGGGTCCAGGTCTTCAAGCAGGTGCTGTCCCGCCGCGAACCGAAGCTGGTGACCCACGCCGGTCACGAGTGGCTGTACGTGCTCGCCGGTGAGCTCCGCCTCGTGCTCGGCGCGCGCGAGTTCACGCTCCGGCCCGGGGAGATCGCCGAGTTCGACACCGCCGAACCGCACTGGTTCGGCCCCGCCGGCGACCGGGCCGTGGAGATCCTCCACCTCTTCGGCCCGCAGGGCGATCAGGCCGTCGTCCGCACCGGGTCCGCCGCCGCGACCTGACCGGGGTGGACCCGGCGTGGTGCGCTTGACACGAAAATCGAACATCCATTCATATGGGGGGGCCGGGCCTTGGAATCTCGGGGTTGTCGCCGAGTTATCCACAGGCCGGAGGGGACGTCGGGGCCCATTGTCAGTGGCAGGGGTTAGCGTCTTTCACATGAAGCGATCGACTCAAGCAAACCGGGTGGAACCCATGGCAGGAACCGACCGCGAGAAGGCGCTCGACGCCGCGCTCGCACAGATTGAACGGCAGTTCGGCAAGGGTGCCGTCATGCGCATGGGCGAGCGCTCGAGGGAGCCGATCGAGGTCATCCCGACCGGGTCGACCGCCCTCGACGTCGCCCTCGGCGTCGGCGGCCTGCCGCGCGGCCGTGTGGTCGAGATCTACGGACCGGAGTCCTCCGGTAAGACGACCCTGACCCTGCACGCCGTCGCCAACGCGCAGAAGGCCGGCGGCCAGGTCGCCTTCGTGGACGCCGAGCACGCCCTCGACCCCGAGTACGCCCGCAAGCTCGGCGTCGACATCGACAACCTCATCCTGTCCCAGCCGGACAACGGTGAGCAGGCCCTCGAGATCGTCGACATGCTGGTCCGCTCCGGCGCCCTCGACCTGATCGTCATCGACTCCGTCGCCGCGCTCGTCCCGCGCGCGGAGATCGAGGGCGAGATGGGCGACTCCCACGTCGGTCTCCAGGCCCGCCTGATGAGCCAGGCCCTGCGGAAGATCACCAGCGCGCTCAACCAGTCCAAGACCACCGCGATCTTCATCAACCAGCTCCGCGAGAAGATCGGCGTGATGTTCGGCTCGCCGGAGACCACGACCGGTGGCCGCGCCCTGAAGTTCTACGCCTCGGTGCGCATCGACATCCGCCGCATCGAGACCCTGAAGGACGGCACGGAGGCGGTCGGCAACCGCACCCGCTGCAAGGTCGTCAAGAACAAGGTCGCGCCCCCCTTCAAGCAGGCCGAGTTCGACATCCTCTACGGCCAGGGCATCAGCCGCGAGGGCGGCCTGATCGACATGGGCGTGGAGCACGGCTTCGTCCGCAAGGCCGGCGCCTGGTACACGTACGAGGGCGACCAGCTGGGCCAGGGCAAGGAGAACGCCCGCAACTTCCTCAAGGACAACCCCGACCTCGCCAACGAGATCGAGAGGAAGATCAAGGAGAAGCTGGGCGTCGGCGTCCGGCCCGAGGAGCCCTCGGCCGAGACGGGAGCGGACGCGGTGAGCGGCACGGACGCGGCCGGTGCGGCGGCTGCGGCGGGCGCGGACGAGGCGGCCAAGGCCGTCCCGGCCCCGGCCAAGGCCGCCAAGGCGACCAAGGCCACGGCGGCCAAGAGCTGACCCGGTGACCGGTCGCACCGAATGGCCGGACGACAGCCCCGACTCGTCGAGGGCCGAGAAGGAGCTGTCGTCCCAGGATCCGGGTGAGCGGGCGCGGGCGATCTGCCTGCGCCTGCTCACCGGGACCCCCCGCACCCGCAAGCAGCTCGCCGACGCCCTGCGCAAGCGGGAGATCCCGGACGAGGTCGCCGACGAGGTGCTCTCCCGGTTCGAGGACGTCGGGCTCATCGACGACGCCGCCTTCGCCGGCGCCTGGGTGGAGTCCCGCCACCACGGCCGGGGCCTCGCCCGCCGGGCCCTCGCCCGCGAGCTGCGGACCAAGGGGGTCGACCCCACCGTGATCCAGGAGGCGGTCGACCGGCTCGACTCCGACCAGGAGGAGGCGCGCGCCCGCGAGCTCGTCGACCGCAAGCTGCGCGCCACCCGCGGCCTGGAGCGCGACCGGCGGCTGCGCAGACTGGCCGGCATGCTCGCCCGCAAGGGATACCCGGAGGGCATGGCCCTGCGCGTGGTCCGCCAGGCCCTGGAGGAAGAGGGCGAGGACACCGAGGGGCTGGACGAGCCCTTCTAGCCTCCCGACGACCCCGACCCCGACCCCGACCCCGGCACCGGCCCGGACCTCGGCACCGGCTCAGGCCCCGAGTCCGGTCCCCAGCCCGGCGCCGACTCCGAGCCCGGCCTCGTACCCGACCCCGACTCTCGACTCGGCGTCGGCCCGGGCCCCGGGTAGGACCTCGGCCCCGACTCCGGCCCCGCACCCGAGCCCGTCTCCGTACCCGACCCCGAGTCCCGACCCGACCCCGAGTCCCGACCCGGCGTCGGCCCGGCTCCCGGTGACGGGCCCTTCGACGGCAGCAGGACCGGAAGGCCCGCCGCCCTCCACGCCTGGAAGCCGCCGATCACATCGGTCGCGCGGTGCAGGCCCAGCCGGCGCAGGGAGGCGGCGGCGAGCGAGGAGGCGTAGCCCTCGTCGCAGAGCACCACCACCCGCAGATCGTGGCTGTCGGCCTGAGGGGCGCGATGACTGCCCAGGGGATCGAGCCGCCACTCCAGTTCGTTGCGCTCCACGACCAGCGCGCCGGGGATCAGACCGTCCCGTTCGCGCAGGGCGGCGTAGCGGGTGTCGACCAGCAGGGCGTCGCCCGCCGCGTAGGCCGCGTACGCGGTCCGGGCGTCGATCCGGTCGAGACCGGCCCGGACCCGCTCCAACAGCTCGTCGATGCCGACGGGTTCACTACCGCCGCCACCGGCACCGGACCCCACACCGCCGGCCGCGTCGGCAACGGCGCCCGTACGCACGCCCTCGTGTGCCGCGCTCACTGCCAGTCCTCCGGGCGCTCGACCTGCTCGAGGCGGAGCATCGCGCCCGCCCGGCTGAAGCGCCGGATCAGCGGGAGCGGCGGATGGTAGGCGTGCACCGAGACCGCGTGCTCGGTGCGGGACTCGTTCAGCACCTCGTGCACATGGTGCCGGCCGAAGGACCGGCTCCGGCCGGCCGGGAGCTCGCGGTCGCGGTCGACGCCGTCGGCCAGCTCCAGGGTCTTCCAGCCGCTCGCCGGGAGCCGCACCGCGAGGGAGTTCTCGCGCAGGGTCCCGCGCGCGGTGGCGAAGGCGCCGAGCGACTCGGCGTGGTCGTGCCAGCCGGTCCCCGTCCCGGGCGGCCAGCCGATGAGCCAGGCCTCGCTGCCGCCCGGCCCGTCGAGCCGCACCCAGGTGCGCCCTTCGGGGTCCAGGGGCAGGGAGGCGATCAGCGCGGGATCGGCGGCCGTGCGCCGGACGAAGTCCAGCAGATCGGCCTGGGTGGGGGAGGCGGGGGAGGGGGCGGGGCCGGAAACGGGCGAGGAGACGTGCTGCGTCTGGGGCACGGAGGACCGTCCTGAGGTTCGCGAAAGAGCGCACGGCGAAGCGCGCGCCGGAAGAAGGGAAGGCGAATTCAGCAGGACGGGCGACACACGCAGCCCGCATAGCGGACGAGGTCCATATGGACCCTCCGCCACAGGCGCAGATCGGTGCCGGTCACGTTCCGGAGTACACCATGGACGCCCGTGGCGGTCAATCGTCCCTCACTTGACGTCCGCCGCCACGTCCGCCGCGGCGCCCTCCGGCACCGGCTCCGGCTCTCCCTCCGACTTCCCCTCCGGCGTCCGCCCCGCCCGCGCCTCCGGCTCCGTCGCCGCGTCCCCCGCCGGGTCCCCGCCCCGTACCGCCTCCGCCGCAGCGTGCAGTTCCTCCGGCCGCACTCCGGCGAACGCCGCGGCCAGATGGCCGTCGGGGCGGACGAGGAGCACCGCGTGGGCCGGGGCGCCCGGATACGCCTCGGTCACCAGGAGCTCGGCCGGCGCGGGCAGCCCGTCCACGGCCTCGGCGAGCCGGGGCATCACGCCCGCGCTCACCCAGTGCCGCCGGTCCCACACCCCGGTGCCCGGGGCGACGAGCAGCACCAGGAGCCGTCCCCTGCCGAGCCGGTCCCGCAGCCGTACGGTCGTGCCGTCCGGCGCCGTCACCCGCACGTCGTCGACCGGCGCGCCGTCCGGCGTACCCACCGGGATGCGTCCCTCGGAGGGCTCCGGCGCCAGCGGGGAGTGCGGGAACGCCGGAAGCGCGCCCAGCGGACCGCGCCCCAGGTGCCCGTCGGTCAGCAGGGCGTCGTGGCCGCGGCCGCCGCCCGGCAGATACGTGCGCAGGCCCCGGCCGCCGCGCAGCACGGGCAGCACCTGGTCGGCCGCGCGCAGCAGCCCGGCGACGGCCGCCCGGCGCTCGCTCTGGTAGCTGTCGAGCAGGGTGACCGAGGCGTCGCGGTGGTGCCAGGCGTAGGCCAGTTTCCAGGCCAGGTTGTCGATGTCCCGCAGGCCCTCGTCGAGCCCCTGGGTGCCGACCGCGCCCAGCAGGTGCGCCGCGTCCCCGGCGAGGAAGACCCGGTCCACCCGCCAGCGCCGGGCGAGCCGGTGGTGCACCGTGTGGACGCCGGTGTCGATCAGGTCGTACGGCGGGGTCGAACCCTCGCACCAGCCGGCCAGGGTCTCCCGGATGCGGGTGACGAGCGCGTCGGGAGTGACCAGTTCGCCGCGGGGCGGCAGCAGCCAGTCGATCCGCCACACGCCGTCGGGCAGCGGCCGGGCGGCGACCTCCTCGCCGCCGCTGCGCCACGGCGGCTGACGGTGGAGCAGGGCCTCGCCCGCCCAGGGGAGTTCGGTGCGCAGCGCGGCCACCGCGTGCCGTTCCACCGCCGTACGCCCGGGGAAGCGGACGCCGAGCAGCTTGCGCACGGTGGAGCGGGCGCCGTCGCAGCCGACGAGGTGGCTGCCGCGCCACCAGGTGCCTTCGGGACCGCGGGTGTGGGCGCTGACGCCGTGGGCGTCCTGCTCGATGGTGTCGACCCGGGAGTCGGTGACCACGGTGACGAGGTCCTGGCGAGCGATGGCGTCGCGCAGCCCACGGGCCAGGGCGTGCTGCGGGATGTGCAGCGGGGCGGCGGGCCCCGTGGCGCCGCTCTCCGGGTCGCCGGCGTCGCCGGGCAGGCCGAGGTCGAGCGGGACGTGCCGCATCTGCTGCCGGCGGCGCACGGAGCGCCAGCCGACCCAGCGGACGCCCTCGTCACGGAGCGTGGCACAGCCGAGCCGCTCCACCAGGGCGGCCATGTCCGCGCGCAGCACGACGGTGCGGGCGGGGCGCGGCTCCTCCTTGCCCCCGCTCTCGTCGAGGACGACGCTGGGCACGTCCTGGGCGGCCAGGGCGAGGGAGAGCGCGAGGCCGACCGGCCCCGCGCCCACGATGATCACCGGGTCCACGGCGCGGCTCCTGAGGGCGTGCGAGGCCGTACGGTCGTGCGGGAAGCACAGCGGGGTGTGGCGCGGGCCCGGAGCTTGATCACAGAACGTATGCAACCCACTGGGGGTGCGTGCGTCAAGTGACGGGGGCAGCGGCGTCGCCACTGCCCCCGGATGATGTCACATGCCGTCAGTTCTTCGTGATGCCAGGGCCGTCGGAGCCGTCACCGATGATCCCGGCCGCCCCGCCGGCGGTGCCCGCCTCGGCGGCGCGCACGACGGCCTGCGCGTCGGTGTCGGAGGCGAGGACACCGGTCTTCGAGCGGCGGCCGCGCTTCTCGATCCAGGTGGCGAGCGCGGACAGCGCCAGACACAGCGCGATGTAGATGACGCCGAAGACCACGATCACGGAGACGTACGGGTACGAGCCGTTGACCAGCGTGTTGGAGGCGATCAGACGGGCCGAGTAGAGCAGCTCGGGGTACAGGATGACGAAGCCGAAGGAGGTGTCCTTCAGGGTGACCACCAGCTGGCTGATGATCGTGGGCAGCATGGCCCGGACCGCCTGCGGCAGCAGGACGGTGGTCATCACCTGGGTCTTGGTCATGCCGAGCGCGTACGCGGCCTCGCGCTGTCCGCGCGGCACGGAGTTGACGCCGGCGCGCAGCACCTCGGCCTGGACGCAGCCGTTGTAGATCGACAGGCCGATCGCCAGCGCCCACATCGAGTAGTCGGTGAGGAAGGCGACCCACACCGCGTAGATGGTGATGAGCAGCGGCAGGGAGCGGAAGACCTCGATGAAGGCGGTGGCCGGCCAGCTGATCGCCTTGTGGTCGGAGAGCCGGGCGACGGCGAGCAGCACGCCGAGGACCAGGGAGCCGACGGCGGCGAGAGCGAAGGCCTTCAGGGTGGCGAGCAGCGCGTCGGCGATGTTCTGCCGGATGCCCGCGTAGTTGAAGATGTCCCACATCTCGGGGGCGAGGTGCCCCTTCTCGGCGAGCCGCAGCAGGCTGACGACGAGCAGGGCGACGATGACGAGGCTGCCGACGACGGCGTAGATCCGGTTGCGGATCTTCGCCTTGGGGCCGGGGGCGTCGAAGAGAACGCTGGCGCTCATCGGGCGACCTCCAGGTTGCGCTCAAGGAGACGGAAGAGTCCGCTGATGGCGAAGGTGATGACGAGGTAGGCGACGGCGACCCAGCAGAAGATCGGGAGGATCGCGTAGCCCTGCTCGCTCATCAGCGTCTGCCAGCCGAAGAGCTCGGTGACGCTGAAGGCGCCGGCGATGGCCGAGTTCTTGGTCAGCGCGATGAAGATCGAGCTCAGCGGCGGCAGCACCGTACGGGTGGCCTGCGGCAGCACGATCAGGCGCAGCGTCTGCGAGAAGGTGAGCCCGAGCGAGCGGGCGGCCTCGGCCTGGCCCAGCGGCACCGTGCTGATGCCGGAGCGGACCGCCTCGCAGATGAACGAGGAGGTGTAGAAGCCGAGCGCCAGGGAGGCGAGCACGAAGGGGCTCATGCCCGGGAAGAGGATCTCCGGGACGACGAAGAAGAAGACCAGGAAGAGCAGCGTCAGCGGGGTGTTGCGCAGCAGTGTCACCCACGCCGTGCCGAAGAAGCGCAGCGGCGGGACGGGGGAGACGCGGAAGCCGGCGATGACGATGCCGAGGACCAGGGCGATGACCGAGCTGACGGCGGTGATCGACACGGTTCCTATGAATCCGTTGCGGAACTCCGGGAAATGGTCGAGCAGTACGTTCATGAGGACTCCGCGTCGGCAGTCAGCGGCAGGTGTACGGGCAGGGGGCGGGGCGCCCCGTAGCGCACAGGGCGTACGGGGCGCTCACGCGGAGGCGGATCAGTAGCGGACGACCGCCGGCGGCGCGGTGTAGGCCGAGCCGGAGAGGCCGAGGGTGGCCTCGTAGATCTTCTTGTAGGTGCCGTCGCCCACGTACTTCTCGAGGATGTCGTTCACCTTGTCGCGGAGGACCTTGTCGTCCTTGTTGATGCCGACGCCGTACGGCTCCTTGGTGAACGGCTTGCCGACGACCTTGAGCTTGCCGGCGTTGGCGGCGGCGTAGCCCTTGAGGATGGAGTCGTCGGTGGTGACGGCGTCGACCTGCTTGGTCAGCAGCTGCTGGACGCAGTCGGAGTACTTGCCGAGCTCGACGGTCTCCGCGCCGTACTGCGGCTTCTTGATCTCCTGGAGCGGGGTCGAGCCCGTGATGGAGCAGACCTTCTTGCCCTTGACGGACTCCGGGCCGGTGATCGCGGTCTCGTCCTTGCGGACCAGCAGGTCGGCGCCGGCCTGGTAGTACGGGCCCGCGAAGCCGACCTGCGCCTTGCGCTTGTCGTTGATCGTGTAGGTGCCGACGTAGTAGTCGACCTGACCCGTGGAGATCGCGGTCTCACGGAGCTTGGAGTCGACGGTCTTCCACTCGATCTTGTCCTCGGAGAAGCCCAGCTCGGCGGCGATCATCTTGGCGATCTCGATGTCGAAGCCGGAGCGCTTCTTGGTGGCCTGGTCCTCGAAGCCCAGGTACGGCTGGTCGGCCTTGGAGCCGATGATCAGCTTGCCGCGCTCCTTGGCCTTCTTGAAGGTCGGCGAGTTCAGGTCGACGCCGCTCGCGACGGTGTACGTGGGGAGCTTGGGGGCGCTGGCGTCACCGGGCTTGGTGGCGGGCTTGTCGCCGGCCGAGCCCTCCTTGCCGCCACAGGCGGTCGCGGTCAGCGCGAGCACGGCAACGGCCACGGCCGCGGTCTTGCGGAGCTTCATCGTGAACATCCCTCAGGTCGTGGGTAGTTGATCGTCAGTGTGCAGCACGTCGGCGGCGGCGACTGGGAAGTTGTCGCGGCAGGGCGCCAGCGGTACCCGTCAGTGGTGCAGGATCTTCGACAGGAAGTCCTTGGCGCGGTCGCTGCGCGGGTTGCTGAAGAACTCGTCGGGGGTGGCCTGCTCCACGATCCGGCCGTCGGCCATGAAGACCACGCGGTTGGCGGCGGACCGGGCGAAGCCCATCTCGTGGGTGACGACCACCATCGTCATGCCGTCCCGGGCCAGCTGCTGCATGACCTCAAGGACCTCGTTGATCATCTCCGGGTCGAGGGCCGAGGTCGGCTCGTCGAACAGGATGACCTTGGGGTCCATCGCCAGCGCGCGGGCGATCGCCACGCGCTGCTGCTGGCCGCCGGACAGCTGCGCCGGGTACTTGTCGGCCTGCGTGCCCACGCCGACCCGGTCCAGAAGGGCGCGGGCCTTGGCCTCCGCCGCCTTCTTCTCGGTCCTGCGGACCTTGACCTGACCCAGCATCACGTTCTCGAGCACCGTCTTGTGCGCGAAGAGGTTGAAGGACTGGAAGACCATGCCGACGTCGGAACGCAGCCGCGCCAGTTCCTTGCCCTCCTGGGGCAGCGGCTTCCCGTCGATGGTGATGCTGCCGGAGTCGATGGTCTCCAGCCGGTTGATCGTGCGGCACAGCGTGGACTTGCCCGACCCGGACGGCCCGATCACGACCACGACCTCGCCGCGGCGGATCGTCAGGTCGATGTCCTGGAGCACGTGCAGCGCGCCGAAGTGCTTGTTCACGTCGGACAGCACGACCAGGTCGTCCGTGGCCGGCACGGCGCCCTCCGAACCCTTGGTCACTGACACTCCGCTCATCGGCATCTCGCTCCGTCCTGCTCGGTTGGGGAGGACACTAGAGACCGGGTGCGAGAAGCGTCATCACATCTGAGCGAAGTTTGAGCATAACGATCCGGTCGCAACCGGACACACTGCGTGAAGGGGGTGCGTACCGCCGTACCGGGTGGATAACGAAAAACGCGGGAGTCACGGGGGGACACTTGACTGTGACCGTGACCATCGGCGTTCATGCCCTGGTACACAGATAGTCATCACCCGCGCCGCGCGCACGCAGCGAGCACCGCGCACACACCAGGCGACCGCAGGCCCGACCCCCTGCGGAGACACCATCGAGAGATGCCGAGAGATCACGGAGGAGGGCCATGAGACTGCTGCTCGTCGAGGACGACGACCACGTCGCCGCCGCGCTCTCCGCGATCCTCGCCCGCCACGGCTTCACCGTCACCCACGCCCGCAACGGCGAGGAGGCGCTCCAGGCCGTCCTGCCCGCCGCCCACGGCGAGCGCCCCTCGTACGGCGTGATCCTGCTCGACCTCGGCCTGCCCGACCAGGACGGCTACCAGGTCTGCGGACGCATCCGGAAGCTCACCGCCACCCCCGTGATCATGGTGACCGCGCGCGCCGACGTGCGCTCCCGCATCCACGGCCTCAACCTCGGCGCCGACGACTACGTCGTCAAGCCCTACGACACCGGTGAACTGCTGGCCCGGATCCACGCCGTCAGCCGGCGCAGCGCCGCCGGCGACGAGCAGTCCGGCCCCGGCGACGACAGCACCCTGCGCCTCGGCTCCGTCACCATCGAGCTGCCCACCCGCCGGGTCAGCGTCGACGGCGACGCCGTCCCCCTCACCCGCAAGGAGTTCGACCTGCTCGCCCTGCTCGCCCAGCGGCCCGGCGTGGTCTTCCGCCGCGAGCAGATCATCAGCGAGGTCTGGCGCACCAACTGGGAGGGCACCGGGCGCACCCTGGAGGTCCATGTGGCCTCCCTGCGTTCGAAGTTGCGCATGCCCGCCCTGATCGAGACCGTGCGGGGCGTCGGCTACCGCCTGGTCGCGCCCACCGCGTAGCGGCAGGTCCGCCCGCCCGTGCGCACCCGACTCCTCCCGCTCCTGATCGTCCTGATGGCGGGCGTGCTGCTCGCCCTCGGCTTCCCCCTGGCCGCCAGCACCGCCGCCTCCGAGCAGCAGCGGGTGGTCGTCGACCGGCTCGACGACGCCGCCCGCTTCGCCGCCCTCGCCCAGTTCGTCGAGGAGAGCAGCTTCGGCCCCGACGAACGGCGCTTCACCCTCAGCGGCGAGCTCGCCAGCTACCACGACGTCTACGGCATCCGCGCAGGCATCTTCTTCCGCGACAACCAGGCCATGGCCGCCGCCCCCGAGGACTGGGTCGTCCCGTACGAGGGGGAGGGCCGGCGCGCCTTCAACGAGGCCCTGCTCGGGCGCCGCAGCCACGACCCGCCGCAGGTCTGGCCCTGGCAGGGGCACGCCCGGCTCACCATCGCCTCCCCGGTCGTCCGGGACGGCGACGTCGTCGCCGTCGTCGTCACCGACTCGCCCACCGGGCAGCTCCGCTCCCGCATCCTGCGCGACTGGCTGCTGATCTTCGCCGGCGAGGCCGCCGCCATGCTGCTCGCGGTCGGCGCCGCCTTCCGGCTCACCGGCTGGGTGCTGCGGCCCGTGCGGGTCCTGGACGCCGTCACCCACGACATCGCCACCGGCCGCATGAAGTCCCGCGTCGCCGCGGCCGGCGGACCACCCGAACTGCGCCGCCTCGCCCGCTCGTTCAACGAGATGGCCGACAACGTCGAGGACGTCCTCGAACAGCAGCGGGCCTTCGTCGCCGACGCCTCCCACCAGCTGCGCAACCCGCTCGCCGCGCTGCTGCTGCGGATCGAACTGCTCGCCCTCGAACTCCCCGAGGGCAACGAGGAGATCGCCTCCGTCCGCACCGAGGGCAAGCGGCTCGCCCAGGTCCTCGACGACCTGCTCGGCCTCGCGCTCGCCGAGCACACCACCGCGGACCTGCGGCTGACCGACATCGGCGCGCTCACCGCCGAGCGCGTGGGGTCCTGGCGGGCGGTCGCCGACGACAAGGACGTGGCGATCGTCGCCGACACCACCGCCGTCACCGCCTGGACGGACCCGGTGGCGCTGTCCAGCGCGCTCGACGCGGTGATCGACAACGCCTTGAAGTTCACCCCGGCGGGCGAGGACGTCTCCGTACGGGTCTTCCTCAGTCCCGGCGGCCGGACCGTCGCCGTCGAGGTCGCCGACCACGGCCCCGGCCTCACGGACGAGGAACTGGAACGGGTCGGCGACCGCTTCTGGCGGTCCAACCGGCACCAGAACATCAAGGGATCGGGCCTCGGCCTGTCCATCGCGCGGGTCCTCCTGGCGGCGGGCGGCGGCACCCTGGCGTTCGCCCGCAACGAGCCGCACGGCCTCAAGGTGACCGTCAGCGTGCCGCGGGACGACCCGCGCTCGGCCTCGGGGGGCGGTCTGCGGATCGCCGCGGCCGGGGAGGGGGCGCGCGGGGGGCGCTCGGACGAGGGCCAGGGGCGGGCGGACCGCACTCAGGGCTTCACGGAGCGGTAGTAGCGCCGGGCGCCCTCGTGCAGCGGCAGCGGATCGGTGTAGATCGCGGTCCTCAGGTCCACCAGCTGGGCCGGGTGGACCTGGCTGCCGATCCGGTCACGGCTGCCGATCACCGTACGGGTGAAGCCCTCCACCAGGTCCGGGTCGGCGGCCTCCGTGGTGACCAGGATGTTCGCCACCGCCAGGGTGTCCACCGCGTTGCCGTCCTGGGCCCGGCTGTAGGCGTCGGCCGGGATGGTCGCCGAGCGGTAGTGGCGGGTGGAATCGCCCACGTCGTGCAGGCTCTGGACCAGCGTCTCGTCGAGGGCCACCAGCCGGATCGGCAACCGCACGGACAGCTCCTGGACGGCGTCGGTGGGCAGGCCGCCCGACCAGAAGAAGGCGTCCAGCCGGTGCCGCTCCAACAGGCCCGGCATCGTGTCGATGCCGGCCGAGACCGGGACGATGTCGACGTCCGGGGTCAGCCCCGCCGCCGCGAGGACCCGGTCGGCGATCAGCCGCACGCCCGAGCCGTCCTGTCCGACGCCGACGCGCCGCCCGCGCAGATCGGCCACCGACTGCACGGTCGATCCCTTGGGCACGACCAGCTGGACGTAGTCGTCGTAGAGCCGCGCGCAGCCGCGCAACCGCTCGAAGCCGGGCTTGCGGTCCCGCTGGTACTGGGCCACGGCGTCCGCCGTCGCCACCGTGAAGTCGGCCTCGCCCGAGGCGAGCCTGGCCAGGTTCTGCTGGGAGCCCTCGCTGTCCTTCAGCGTTATCGAGACGTCCGGGAGATCACGGGCCAGGGCCTGCTGGAGCAGCTTCCCGTACCGCTGGTAGACGCCCGTGGGCACGCCGGTGCTGAAGGTGATGTGCCCGCTGGGCTCCTTCGCACCGATCGGAACCAGCCACCACACCAGGACTCCGGCCAGCGCCAGGAGCGCTGCCGAGACCTGAAGGACGCGGCGGCGGGCGGTGCGGGAGAGTGCGGCGGGCATGGCGCGATCCTGCCAGCTCGCCGGGCGTCCTGGCCAGGGCGGACGGGCGGGCGGCCGGTGTCGGTGCTCACGGTGGTGACGTACACCGTGGTGGCGGCCTCAGGCGGCTGGTGGCGATGCCGGTGGAGGCGGCGTCGGCGTCGATGGTGACGGCGGCGTCCGCGTCGATGGTGACGGCGGCGTCGGTGACGGCGGTGACGGCGGCGGGGTCAGGGAAGCCGCCTGCTGCCGCAGCCAGCCCAGCAGCGTCACGATCCGAGCGTCCCGCTCCGGCGGGCGCGGGCTGAGCAGTCCGTAGCCGGTCCCGTCCGCCACGAACCCGTACGGGGCGGCCAGCTGCCCCCGTACGAGATCGTCCCGGACCAGCGCGTACGGCCCGACGGCGACGCCCACGCCCGCGACGGCCGCCTGCAGCGCCAGATAGAAGTGCTCGAAGGTCTGCTGCGGCGTGCCGGCGGCGCCCGTGGTGCGCCCGCTCAGGCGCCGCCAGTCGTCCCAGGCGGTCGGCCGGGTGCCGGTGTGCAGCAGGGTGACGCCCTCGAAGCCGCCGGTCGCCAGCCGCTCGGCCAGCTCGGGGCGGCAGACCGGGCCGATCCACTCCTCGAAGAGCGGCACCCGGCTCACCCCCTCGGGCACCGGGAAGTCGTCCCGGCGCAGGGCCACGTCCACCGTGTCCCGAGCGAAGTCCGGCGGGCCGCCGCCCGCCGACAGGTGCACGGTGAGGCCGGGGTGCCGTGCCGCGAGGTCGGGGAGGCGCGGGATGAGCCACCGCATCAGGAGCGTCGGCTCGCAGGAGAGGGCCAGCGGGCCGCCCGGACCCCGGCCCGAGACCTCGGCCGCGGCCGCCTCGATCAGGTCCAGCGCCTCCCGGACGGCCGCGGCGAGCCGCCGGGCCTGGGGGGGTGGGCCGCAGGGAGCGCGCGCCGCGTTCGAAGAGGGTCGTCCCGAGCGCCTTCTCCAGGTTCTGCACCTGGCGGCTGACGGCGCCGTGCGTGACGTGGAGCTCCCGGGCGGCACCGGTCATGCTCGCGTGGCGCACGGCGGCCTCGAAGGGCAGGAGGGTGGAGAGGGGCGGCAGGGAGGGCCTGGTCATGAGGGGAATCTAGCTGTGAGGCCTGCTCACAGGAGGGGTGAGAAGGAATCGCTTGTCCTGCGCGTTCGCGAGGGGCGAGGGTTGATCCCGTCACGCACCGACGGCCCACGGCCGTCAGGCGCGGCCCGCACCGTCACCCACCCCGTTCCGCCTCCTTCCCCGAGAAAGGGGCCGTCCAGCATGCCGCCCTCCACCGTCGTCGTCCTCGCCGACGACCTGACCAGCGCCGCCGACGGCGCCGCTCCCTTCCGTCGGCACGGCCACCGCGCACGCGTCCTCTTCGCCCCCGAGGCCGCCGCTCCCGGCATCGAGTCCGGCGTCACCGCCGTCGACCTCGGCACCCGGCTGCTGGGCGAGGCGGACGCCGCCGCCCGGTGCCGCGAGGCGGCCGCCGCGTACGCCGGCGCGGACCTCCTGGTCAAGACCGTCGACTCGACCCTCCGCGGCCATGTGGCGGCCGAAGTGCGCGCCGCGCTCGCCGGATCCGGCCGCCGCACGGTGATCCTCGCCCCCGCCTTCCCCTCCGAGGGCCGTACGACGGTCCGGGGCGTCCAGTACGTCCGGGGCGTACGGGTCGACGCGAGCGAGTTCGCCCGCGACCCGGCCCACCCGGTCCGCTCGGCCGACCTCGCCCGCCTGCTGCCGGAGGCCGTCGTCCTCGATGTCGCCGCCCCGTCCGAGCCCGAGCCCGAGCCCGCGTCCAGTCCCGACCCGGGCCCTGAGCCCGTCACCGCGTGCGCGTCCGGTCCCGGCCCGGACCCCGGCCGCGATCCCGGCCCTGAGCCCCGCCCCGACCCCGTACGGGAACGGCTCGCGGAGCTGTCGCGGCTGGTCGACGCCGGGGGGATCCTCGTCTGCTCGGCGGCCGACGACGCCGACCTGGACGCCGTCGTCGCCGCCGTCCCCCGCCCCCAGGACGTCCTGTGGGTCGGTTCACCGGGACTCGCCGACGCCCTGGCCCGCCGCCACGCACGGCGTCCGGCCGACGCCCTTCCCGCGCTCCCCGCCGTGCGCAGCCCGCTGATCGTCGTCGGCAGCGCCAACCCCACGAGCCGCCGCCAGCTCGCCGCCCTGCGCGCGCGGTTCACCGGCGAACCCCTCGCCGTCCTCCACACCCCCGAGGAACGGGCCGCCGACCCCGCCGACCCCGCCGGGCCGGCCGCGCTCGTCCGCCGGCTCGCCGAGGAGACGCGGCGGCGGACGGAGAGCGGCCGCGCCGACGGACTCGTCCTCACCGGCGGGGAGACCGCCGCCGCCGTCCTGGGCGCGCTCGGCGGCACCGGCATCGAGCTGTACGACGAGCCCGAGCCCGGCATCGCCCGCGGCACCCTGCACGGCCCCGGCGCACCCCGGCTTCCCGTTCTGGTCAAGGCCGGGGGCTTCGGCGACGACGGCACCCTCGTCCGCCTCCACGCCCTCCTGACCGCGGGTGGCGCCCGGTGACCCGCCCCGTCGCCGTCACCATGGGCGACCCCCACGGCATCGGCCCCGAGATCACCGTCAAGGCGTGCGCCGACCCGCGCCGCCGCGTCCCCGTCGTCGTCATCGGCGACCCCGGCACCCTCGAACGCGCCTGCCGCACCACCGGCGCCCGCCTCCGCGTGCGCGCCCTGCCGGCCGCGCCCGGGGCCGCGACCGTCCCCGGCACCGCGGGAGGCACCGGCGGCACCCCGCGCGTCGAGGACGCGGGCCGCACCCCCGGAGTCCTGGACGTCCTCGCCGAAGGCCCCGCCCTGCCCGCCTCCGGCCTCGCCCTCGGCACCGTCGCCGCCGAGGCGGGCGCGGCCTCCTACGCGTACGTGCGCAAGGGCGTCGAACTCGCCCTCGAGGGCCGGGTGCGCGCGCTCACCACCGCCCCCGTCAACAAGGAGGCCCTGCACCTCGCCGGCGTGCCCCACCCCGGCCACACCGAGATCCTGGCCGAGCTCTCCGGCACCCGCAGCTACGCGATGATGATGGCCAACGACCAGCTGCGGACCGTCCTCGTCACCGTCCACCAGTCGCTGCGCAGCGCGATCGACGCGCTCACCGCCGAGCGGGAACTCGACGTCATCCGGCTCACCCACCGCGCGCTGCGGCCCTCGTCGCCCTCCCGGCCCCGGATCGCCGTCGCGGCCCTCAATCCGCACGCCGGCGAGAACGGCCTGTTCGGCCGCGAGGACCTCGACGTCATCGCCCCCGCCGTGCGCGCCGCCCGCGCCGAGGGCATCGACGCGAGCGGTCCCTGGCCCGCCGACACCGTCTTCATGCGGGCCCGGGCGGGAGAGTTCGACGCCGTCGTCGCCCAGTACCACGACCAGGGGCTCATCCCGGTCAAGTACCTGGGCCTGGAGCACGGGGTCAACATCACCCTCGGCCTGCCGTTCGTCCGCACCAGCGTCGACCACGGCACCGCCTTCGACCTCGCCGGAACCGGCACCGCCGACCACACGAGCCTGCTCACCGCCCTGCGCCACGCCGACGAGCTGGCCCCGCGACACCCTTGAGGGGAACCCCGTGGACTTCATCTTCATGCTCACCCGCGACGACCGGACCGTCACCGACTGCCTCCACGTCCTCGACTCCGTCCGCGAGCTGGGCATCACCCACATCGGCTTCAAGGACGTCGGCGTCGACACCGCGACCCTGCGCCGGCTCCACGAACAGATCAGGGCGCTCGGCGCCACCAGTCACCTGGAGGTCGTCTCCACCGGCCGCGCCGAAGTGCTCGACTCCGTACGGACGGCCGTCGACCTCGGTGTGGACTGGCTGCTCGGCGGCACCCGGATCGAGGAGACCCTCGCCCTGCTCGACGGCACCGGCATCCGCTACCTGCCCTTCGCGGGCGAGCCGACGGGCCATCCGACCCGGCTGGCCGGCACCCCGGCCCGTATCGCCGACGACTGCCGCCGTGCCGAGGCCGCCGGGTGCGCGGGCGTCGACCTGCTCGCCCACCGCGCCACCGACGCCGACCCGCTCGACCTGGTCCGCGCCGCCCGCGCCGCCACCGCGGGCCGGCTCGTCGTCGCCGGTTCGCTGAGCACCCCGGCCGAGATCCGGGCCCTCGCCGAGGTCGGCGCGGACGCCTTCACCGTCGGCTCCGCGGCCTTCGCGGGCGCCCTGCGCCCGGAGGCCGGCACCCTCGCCGCCCAGCTCACGGCGGTCCTGGAGGCGAGCGGCGGCCGGCCCCGAGGTGGACCGGTGACGGGCGGAGGTGGCCGGGCAGCCCCGTGACCCCCTTACCCTTGTCTGGTGACCAGCAGCAAAGACGGGACCGGAGCCGTGGCCGAGCAGGACGTCGTGACGCGAACCTACGAAGTGCGCACCTACGGGTGTCAGATGAACGTCCACGACTCCGAGCGGCTCTCCGGTCTCCTGGAGGACGCCGGCTACGTCCGCGCCCCCGAGGGCTCCAACGGCGACGCCGACGTCGTGGTCTTCAACACCTGCGCGGTCCGCGAGAACGCCGACAACAAGCTGTACGGCAACCTCGGCCACCTCGCCCCGAAGAAGGCCGCCCGCCCGGGCATGCAGATCGCCGTCGGCGGCTGCCTGGCCCAGAAGGACCGCGACACCATCGTCAAGAAGGCCCCCTGGGTCGACGTGGTCTTCGGCACGCACAACATCGGCAAGCTGCCGGTCCTGCTGGAGCGCGCCCGCGTCCAGGAGGAGGCGCAGGTCGAGATCGCGGAGTCCCTCGAGGCCTTCCCGTCGACGCTGCCGACCCGCCGCGAGTCCGCGTACGCCGCGTGGGTCTCCATCTCCGTCGGCTGCAACAACACCTGCACCTTCTGCATCGTCCCGGCGCTGCGCGGCAAGGAGGAGGACCGCCGCCCCGGCGACATCCTCGCCGAGATCGAGGCGCTGGTCGCCGAGGGCGTCTCCGAGATCACCCTGCTCGGCCAGAACGTCAACGCCTACGGCTCCGACCTCGGCGACCGCGAGGCGTTCAGCAAGCTGCTGCGCGCCTGCGGCGAGATCGAGGGCCTGGAGCGGGTCCGCTTCACCTCCCCGCACCCGCGCGACTTCACCGACGACGTCATCGCCGCGATGGCCGAGACGCCGAACGTGATGCCGCAGCTGCACATGCCGCTCCAGTCCGGTTCGGACACGGTCCTGAAGGCGATGCGCCGCTCGTACCGGCAGGAGCGTTTCCTCGGGATCATCGAAAAGGTGCGCGCCGCCATCCCGCACGCCGCCATCTCCACCGACATCATCGTGGGCTTCCCCGGCGAGACCGAGGAGGACTTCGAGCAGACCATGCACGTGGTGCGCGAGGCCCGCTTCGCGAACGCCTTCACCTTCCAGTACTCCAAGCGCCCCGGCACCCCGGCGGCCACCATGGAGGGCCAGGTCCCCAAGGAGGTCGTGCAGGCGCGCTACGAGCGTCTCGTCGCCCTCCAGGAGGAGATCTCCTGGGAGGAGAACAGGAAGCAGGTCGGCCGCACCCTGGAGGTCATGGTCGCCGAGGGCGAGGGCCGCAAGGACGGCGAGACCCACCGCCTGTCCGGCCGCGCCCCCGACAACCGGCTCGTCCACTTCACCAAGCCCGACGAGGACGTCCGGCCCGGTGACGTGGTGACCGTCGAGATCACCTACGCCGCCCCGCACCACCTGCTCGCCGAGGGCCCGACCACCTCGGTGCGCCGCACCCGCGCGGGCGACGCCTGGGAGAAGCGCACCGCCGCGGCGGCCGCGAAGCCGGCCGGCGTGATGCTCGGGCTGCCGAAGATCGGCGTCCCGGAGCCGCTGCCGGTCGCCGACGCGCCGGCCTGCGGGAGCCACTGACAGAAGTGACGCAACAGGGGGGAAACATGGGGGAATGGGCCGTCGTCGCACAGTACGGCGCGGGGGAGAACCACCGGACCCGGGTGGTCCGGGAAGTGACCGGCACCCTGGAGCAGGCGAGGGACGCGCTCTGGAAGACCGCCCTCTCCTACCGGGAGCCGGTGCGCGAGAAGCGCCGCCGGGTGTACCGGCTCGGCACCGGCGACGCCTATCTCCTGCGGGTGAGCGGGCTGATGTCCGAGACGGACACCCTGCTGACGCTGGCCGAGCTGGTCCACGACTCGGCCGGAGGCGCCGCCCCGGAGGGCCCGCCCGCCGCGCAGTAGGCTGCGGATCATGCTTGTCGCCGCAGCCGTCTGCCCCTGCCCCCCGCTGCTCGTGCCCGCCGTCGCGGCCGGTGCCGCCGCCGAGCTCGCCGACGCGCGAACGGCCTGTTCCGACGCGCTCGCCGTGCTGGCCGCCTCGCGGCCGGACCGCCTCGTCGTCGTCGGCCCGGCGGACGAGGGCTCCCGGGGCGTCCACCCGGGCGGTACGGCCGGGTCCTTCGCCGGGTTCGGCGTCGACCTGACCGTACGGCTCGGCAGCGGGCCCGGCGGCGGCCGGCCGCTGCCCGCCTCCCTGGCCGTGGGCGCCTGGCTCCTGGAGCACACCCGCTGGGCCGACGCACCGATCGAGGGCCTCGGGGTCGACGCGTCGCTGGACGCCGCCCGCTGCGCCGGGACGGGCCGGGAGATCGCCGCCTCGGCCGGACGGGTCGCCCTGCTCGTGATGGGCGACGGCAGCGCCTGCCGCACCGTGAAGGCCCCCGGCTACCTTGACGAGCGCGCCGAGGCGTTCGACGCCGAGGCCGCCCGTGCTCTCGGCGCGGCGGACGCGGCGGCGCTGCTCGCCCTGGACGAGGGCCTGGCGCACGAACTGAAGGCGGCCGGCCGGGCGTCCTGGCAGGTGCTGGCGGGCGCCGCGGAGGGCGCGGACCTGGCAGGGCGGCTGCTGTACGAAGACGCCCCGTACGGCGTCGGCTACGTCGTCGCCGCCTGGAGCTGAGGCGCGAGGTCACCGGCCATCCCGGAACACGACGGCGGACGGCCGCGGAGCGAGGTGCTCCGCGGCCGTCCGCCGTCGCGAAGGGATCGGGGCCGGGACCGGGGACCTCGGGCGAGGCCCGGCGCCGCGGGCGTCGGTCAGGCGGCCGGCGGCGGCGAGGCCGGGGGAGGAGACGGGGGCGTGTCCCCGTCCTTGTGGGCCAGCCGCTCGATGGCGTCCTTGGCCTTGCCCGTACCGGACTCGATCTTGTCGCTGTACTTGCCCTTGGTCTTCTCGTCGACCACCCGCGCGGCCTTCTCCAGGCCGTGCTCGACCTTGCCCCCGTGCTCCTTGGCGAGGTCGGAGACCTTGTCCTTGGCGGGAGCGAGCTTGGCCTTCAGTGAATCCAGGAGACCCATGGGGTCACCATCCCTCCGACGGACCGCTGGGGCCCGTGCCGTTCTTCGTTCGCTACCGAACGCTTCCGTGCCCGTCCTACGCGCGGGCGCCCTCGCCGGCCTCGTTGTCCGCGGCCTCCTCCGCCGACTGCTGCTTCGGGATCTCCACGGCCTCGCCCTTGGCCCCCGTGTCGGCGCCGGCGTCACCGGCCTCGGTGGCCTTCGGCGCGGCGGCCTCCGGCTCCCCGGACTCCGGCTCCTCCGCCGCACCCGCGACCGCCTCCGTCTCCTCCGTCACGGCCGCGGCCTCGACCGTTTCCGATTCCTTGCTCTTCCGGCGAAACAATGCGAAAACACCCATATCTGCTCCCTAGCGTACTCAGGGTCGGAATCCCGCAACAGGCAACGAAGTCGGACCAGGGCCGTCACGTAGCTCATTCGGGGACGCGCCGTGAGGTTTGCGAGACTGGGGAAGTGAGAAGTGCAGCTCCCGCCCCGCGGGTCATCGCCGTCGTCGGTCCCACAGCGGCCGGAAAGTCCGATCTGGGCGTTTTCCTGGCCCAGCAGCTGGGCGGCGAGGTCGTCAACGCCGACTCGATGCAGCTCTACCGAGGGATGGACATCGGCACCGCCAAACTGACGGTGGAGGAGCGCGGCGGCGTCCCGCACCACCTCCTCGACATCTGGGACGTCACCGAGGCCGCCAGCGTCGCCGAGTACCAGCGCCTCGCCCGCGCCGAGATCGACCGGCTGCTCGCCGAGGGCCGCACCCCCGTCCTCGTCGGCGGCTCCGGCCTGTACGTCCGCGGCGCCATCGACGTCCTGGACTTCCCCGGCACGGACCCGGAGGTCCGGGCCCGCCTGGAGGCCGAGCTGGAGGAGCGCGGCTCCGGCGTCCTGCACGCCCGGCTCGCCGTCGCGGACCCCGAGGCCGCCCGCGCGATCCTGCCGAGCAACGGCCGGCGCATCGTCCGCGCCCTGGAGGTCATCGAGATCACCGGCAAGCCGTTCACGGCCAACCTCCCCGGCCACGACTCCGTCTACGACACCGTGCAGATCGGCGTCGACGTCGCCCGCCCCGAGCTCGACGAACGCATCGCCACCCGGGTCGACCGCATGTGGGAGGCCGGCCTCGTCGACGAGGTCCGCGCCCTGGAGGCGCGCGGTCTGCGCGAGGGGCGCACGGCCGCCCGCGCGCTCGGCTACCAGCAGGTGCTCGCGGCGCTCGCGGGGGAGTGCACGGAGGACGAGGCGCGGGCCGAGACGGTGCGCGCCACCAAGCGCTTCGCGCGCCGTCAGGACTCGTGGTTCCGGCGCGATCCCCGTGTCCACTGGCTCAGCGGCGCCGCCGCGGACCGCGGGGAACTCCCCGGGCGGGCCCTCGCGTTGATCGAACGAGCGGTTACAGCCTGATCACGTGATGGCATCGGGACGTCATGCCCGTCATTCCGGGGGGCGGGAGCGTGCCATCATCGAGCATCGATCGACCAAGTGGAGTCCGAGTTGGGAGGGCGCGTGGCGATGGAGGCCGGCCCTCGCGACACAGAGCAGCAAGCCGCCGTCCGGGGCGAAAGCACCGGTGGGGCGCCCGGACTGACCCCTGACGGCCCCGACGAGGCCGAGGGCAGCGCCGTCGAGGTGGACGCGGCGGAAGTCGAGGTGGAACTGCGCCCGCAGCGCCGCCTGAGGATCTGGCAGCTCGCCCCGATCGTCGGGCTCGCCGCCCTCGGCTCCCTGATGTTCGCCTTCCCGCTCGCCTTCGGCTCGGGCGACGGCGGCGCCGTCGTCGCCATGCTGGGCCTGCTGATCAGCTGCTGCGCGGCCGGCTGGGGCATGATGGCCGCCCGCCGGGTCGGCCACACCTGGCCCGGCCTGCCCGCCCGCGGCTCCGGCGAACGCCCCGACTGGCGCGTCCTCGCCCTGTACGTGTCGCTCAGCGCCCTCGTGGTCGCCCTGGCGGTCTGGCGCGTGGCCCGCCTGCGCTGAGCGCCCCGCCCGGCGAGAACGCGCGGTGACGGGCGCCCCTGGCCCCGTGCCGCCCTGTCCGGCCGGGCGCCCCTGGCCCCGTACCGGCCTGTCCCGCCGGGCCCGGCCGGGGCCACGGCGCCGGGCGCCCTCGTACCCGACCACCCGCGCCCAGGCCCGCGCCCCCACCCCGTACCGCTCACCGGACGGCCGGGCCCCCCGTCGTACCCGACCCGTACAGTTGATCCCGTGACCAACGCGCAGACCTCGCCCCTCGTCTTCCTCAAGGGCCACGGCACCGAGAACGACTTCGTCATCGTCCCCGACGCCGACAACGCCGTGGACCTGCCCCCGGCCCTCGTGGCCCGGCTGTGCGACCGCCGGGCCGGCATCGGCGGCGACGGCGTGCTGCACGTGGTGCGCAGCGCCGCCCACCCCGAGGCGCGCGCCATGGCCGACGAGGCCGAGTGGTTCATGGACTACCGCAACGCCGACGGCTCCGTCGCCGAGATGTGCGGCAACGGCGTGCGCGTCTTCGCCCGCTACCTCCAGCACGCCGGCCACGTCACCGCCGGTGAGGTCGCCGTCGCCACCCGCGGCGGTATCAAGCGCGTCCACCTCGACAAGGACGGCTCGGTCACCGTCTCCATGGGCCGCGCGGTGCTGCCCGAGGAGGGCGTCACCGTCACCGTCGACGGCCGCAGCTGGCCCGCCCGCAACGTGAACATGGGCAACCCCCACGCGGTCGCCTTCGTCGACGACCTCGCCCACGCGGGCACCCTCTACGACGAGCCCCCGTACGAGCCCGCCGGGGTGTATCCGAGCGGCGTCAACATCGAGTTCGTCGCCGACCGCGGTCCCCGCCACGTCGCCATGCGCGTCCACGAGCGCGGCGCCGCCGAGACCCGCTCCTGCGGTACGGGCGCCTGCGCCGTCGCCGTCGCCACCGCCCGCCGCGACGGCCTCGACCCGGCCCAGACCGGGGCCCCCGTCACGTACACCGTCGACGTCCTCGGCGGCACCCTCGTCATCACCGAGCACCCCGACGGCGAGATCGAGATGACCGGCCCCGCCGTGATCGTCGCCGAGGGCACCGTCGAGCCGTCCTGGCTCGACGCCTCCGCCTGAGCCGCCCGCGGCACCGCCCGGCCCTCGCGCGGGCGCGCCGGGACCCGGCGCGAGGGGCCGGATCCCCCACGGTCAACGACTGATTCGTCCCTCGAATGGGTGATCCGGTTCACGCTCGGCGAGAGCGCGACTGCGCCACGTGGTGGGGTCGGTAGCATCAAGCACCGGCCCACCGGGCATGCCGGCCCGGTTCCGCCGGTCGACGCCGCCGGAGGTGCCCCCCATGAGCGCAGAGGCCATCAATCCCGTGAGCGAGGCCGGGGCCAGTGGCCCCGACGCTCCCGGCCGCAGACGAGGCCGCCCGAGGATCGACCTGCGCAGGATCGGCCGCGCCGCCCTGCTCGGCGCGACCGCGGGACCCGCCGTGCGCGACCGCCTGCCCGACGCCATCGGGCACGTCGCCGAGGCCCACCGGGCCCACCACCCCGACGCCGACCTGTCCGTGCTCCGCCGGGCGTACGTGCTCGCCGAGTCCTCGCACCGGGGCCAGTTCCGCAAGAGCGGCGAGCCGTACATCACCCACCCGCTCGCGGTCACCCTGATCCTCGCCGAACTCGGCGCCGAGACGACCACGTTGACCGCCTCCCTGCTCCACGACACCGTGGAGGACACCGAAGTGACGCTCGAACAGGTCCGGCGGGAGTTCGGCGACGAGGTCGCCTACCTCGTCGACGGCGTCACCAAGCTGGAGAAGGTCGACTACGGCGCGGCGGCCGAGCCCGAGACCTTCCGCAAGATGCTCGTCGCCACCGGCAACGACGTCCGCGTCATGTCCATCAAACTCGCCGACCGGCTGCACAACATGCGCACCCTCGGCGTGATGCGCCCGGAGAAGCAGGCCCGCATCGCCCGGGTCACCCGGGACGTCCTCATCCCGCTCGCCGAGCGCCTCGGCGTCCAGGCCCTCAAGACGGAGCTGGAGGACCTCGTCTTCGCGATCCTCCACCCCGAGGAGTACGAGGCCACCCGGGCCGTCATCGCCGACGCCCCCGGCGCGGCCGACGCCCTCGCCGCCGTCGCCGAACAGGTCTCCGCCGTGCTCCGCGACGCGGGCATCGGCGCGGAAGTCCTCGTCCGTCCGCGGCACTTCGTGTCCGTCCACCGCGTCCGCCTCAAGCGCGGCGAACTGCGCGGCAGCGACTTCGGGCGGCTGCTCGTCCTGGTCGCCGAGGACGCCGACTGCTACGCCGTCCTCGGCGAACTGCACACCTGCTTCACCCCGGTGATCTCCGAGTTCAAGGACTTCATCGCGGCCCCCAAGTTCAACCTCTACCAGTCGCTGCACACCGCCGTCGCCGCCCCCGACGGCGCCGTCGCCGAAGTGCTCATCCGCACCCACCGGATGCACAAGGTCGCCGAGGCCGGCGTGGTCGCCCTCGGCAACCCGTACAACGGCCAGGAGACGGCGCCGGGGGAGTGCGTCGAGGACGGCGAGCGCGCCGACCCGACCCGGCCCGGCTGGCTGTCCCGGCTGCTCGACTGGCAGCAGTCCGCCCCCGATCCCGACACCTTCTGGACCTCCCTGCGGGCCGACCTCGCCCAGGACCAGGAGATCACCGTCTTCCCCACCGACGGCGACACCCCCGGCGCGATCAGCCTGCCCGCCGGAGCCACCTGCGTCGACGCCGCCTACGCCCAACACGGAGACGCCGCTCACGGCTGTCTGGGGGCGCGGGTCAACGGCCGGCTCGCGCCCCTCGGCACCGTGCTCCAGGACGGCGACACCGTCCAGCTGCTGCTCGCCCAGGACGCCGGTTCCGGGCCTCCTCCGGAATGGCTCGACCACGCCAGGACCCCCGCCGCCCGCATCGCCATCACCGGCTGGCTCCAGGCCCACCCCGAGGCCGCCAAGGACCCCGCGGCCACCCCCCGGCCACCGGTCACCGTCACCGCCGACCGGCGCTCCGGGGCGAGGCTGCGCGTCGAGCTCCCCGGGCCGGAGGGCGTCGCGCCGCCCGCCGTGCGGCCGGCGGGGTGCTGCACGCCCGTACCGTCCGACGAGATCACCGGCTTCGTCGTCCGCGGCGGCTCCGTCACCGTCCACCGCACCGGCTGCGCCTCCGCCGACGCCATGAAGCGCCTAGGCCGGGCGCCGGTCACCGTCCACTGGGGCGACACCGCCGCCTGCCGGGTCACCCTCGTCGCCGAGTCCTTCGGCCGGCCGCGGCTCCTCGCCGACCTCACCGAGGCCATCGCCGCCGAGGGCGCCGCCGTCGTCTCCGCCACCGTCGAACCCCCCAGCGAGCAGCGGGTCCGCCACACGTACACCCTCCAGCTGCCCGACGCGGCCCGGCTGCCCGCGCTGATGAAGGCGATGCGGGACGTGCCGGGGGTGTACGACGTGAGCCGGGCGCGGCACCAGGCGGCGCCGCAGCTCTGACGCCGGATCCCGGATCCCGGATCCCGTGCGCGGGATCCGGGATCCGCTCCCCCTGCCCCCTTCGAGTGGCAGGTGCGCGCGCCGCCCCGGGGAGCGCCGCGTCCCCTGGTAGCGGTAACCCATGCCGCTCCCCTCCCGCACGCCCCGTGAACGGGCTCCCCGCGCGCGTGCCCTGCGCTCCGCCGTCCTCGTCGCCCTCTCCGCGGGGCTCGTCGCCGCCGCCCTGCCCGCGCCCACGCCGCTGGGCATCGGAGACCCGCTCTTCCCCCACCTGGGCAACCCCGGCTACGACGTCCTGACCTACGACATCGACCTCACCTACAAGGGTCCCAACACCGCCCTGCTCGACGGCGTCACCCGGATCAAGGCGCTGGCCACCGGCGACCTGGAACGGATCAACCTCGACTTCACGCACGGCACCGTCTCCACCGTCACCGTGGCGGGCGAGCGGGCCGACTGGACGACCAGCGGCGAGGACCTGGTGATCACCCCCGCACGGCCGGTGGACCGGGGGGAGGCGGTCGAGATCGCCGTCGCCCACACCAGCGACCCCAGCGGCCCGGCCACGTCCGGCGGCTGGGTCCGCACCGGCGACGGCCTCGCCATGGCGAACCAGGCGGACGCCGCCCACCGCGTCTTCCCCTCCAACGACCACCCCTCCGACAAGGCGTTCTTCACCTTCCGGATCACGGCGCCGAACGACCTCACGGCCGTGGCGAACGGCCTGGCCGGCGAGCCGGTCCGCAACGGCCCGACCACCACCTGGACCTACCGCACCGCCCACCCCATGGCCACCGAGCTCGCCCAGGTCTCCATCGGCACGTCCACCGTCGTGCACCGCGAGGGTCCCCGCGGACTGCCGGTACGGGACGTCGTGCGCACCGCCGACCGGGAGGTCCTGGAGCCCTGGCTCCGGCGCACCCCGGGCCACCTGGAATGGATGGAGGCCCACGTCGGCCCGTACCCGTTCGAGAACTACGGGGTGCTGGTCGCGGACGCCGAGACCGGCTTCGAGCTGGAGACCCAGACCCTCTCGCTCTTCGAGCGGCGCCTGTTCACCGGGCCCGGCTACCCGAAGTGGTTCGTCGACTCCGTCATGGTCCACGAGCTCGCCCACCAGTGGTTCGGCGACAGCGTCTCGCCGCGCACCTGGTCGGACCTCTGGCTCAACGAGGGCCACGCCACCTGGTACGAGGCCCTGTACGCGGAGGAGAACGGCGGGCCCGCCCTGGAACGGCGCATGAAGGCCGCGTACGCCGCCTCCGACGGGTGGCGCGCGGCGGGCGGCCCGCCCGCCGCGCCCAAGCCGCCGGCGCCCGGCCAGAAGATCAGCCTGTTCCGCCCCGTGGTCTACGACGGCAGCGCCCTGGTCCTGTACGCGCTGCGCCACGAGATCGGCGCCGACGCCTTCGGGCGCCTGGAGCGGCGCTGGGTGGCCGACCACCGGGACGGCACGGCCACCACCGCCGACTTCACCGCCCTCGCGGCCGAGGTCGCGGGGCGGGACCTGACCCGGTTCTTCGCCGACTGGCTCTACGCGGCGAAGACTCCGCCCATGCCGGGGCACCCGGACTGGCGCAGCCGGGCCCCGGAGCGCGCCGCCGGCCCGGAGGCGCGCCGGGCCCGGTGAAACCCGGGTGACGCGGGCCGCCCCGCCGTGCCACCATCTTCAGGTCGGCGGCGCGGCCGGGCCCCGGGAATTCTTTCCGGGCATCACGCGTTGTGACTGCCGTAACGACTTTTCTTCGACGTAAGGATCAAATGACCTCCTCTTCTTCCCCTTCCCAGGACAAGCAGAGCTTCGCGGAGACGAGCCGCACCGAGAGCCTTCGGGCCGATGCCCTGATGGAAGAGGACGTCGCCTGGAGCCACGAGATCGACGGAGAGCGGGACGGCGACCAGTTCGACCGCTCCGAGCGCGCGGCTCTGCGCCGTGTCGCCGGCCTCTCCACCGAGCTCGAGGACGTCACCGAGGTCGAGTACCGCCAGCTGCGCCTGGAGCGCGTCGTGCTGGTCGGTGTGTGGACCTCGGGGACGGTCCAGGATGCGGAGAACTCCCTCGCGGAGCTCGCGGCCCTCGCCGAGACGGCGGGTGCCCTCGTGCTCGACGGCGTCATCCAGCGCCGCGACAAGCCGGATCCGGCCACCTTCATCGGCTCGGGCAAGGCGCAGGAGCTCCGGGACATCGTCCTGGAGACCGGTGCCGACACCGTCGTCTGCGACGGTGAGCTCAGCCCCGGCCAGCTCATCGCACTCGAGGACGTCGTCAAGGTGAAGGTGGTCGACCGGACCGCCCTCATCCTCGACATCTTCGCCCAGCACGCCAAGTCCCGAGAGGGCAAGGCGCAGGTCGCTCTCGCGCAGATGCAGTACATGCTGCCGCGACTGCGCGGCTGGGGTCAGTCGCTCTCCCGGCAGATGGGTGGCGGCGGCGGTGGCGGCATGGCCACCCGCGGTCCCGGTGAGACCAAGATCGAGACGGACCGGCGCCGGATCCGCGAGAAGATGGCGAAGATGCGCCGGGAGATCGCGGAGATGAAGACCGGCCGCGACATCAAGCGGCAGGAGCGGCGTCGCCACAAGGTGCCGTCGGTCGCCATCGCCGGATACACCAACGCCGGCAAGTCCTCCCTGCTCAACCGCCTCACCGGCGCGGGCGTGCTGGTGGAGAACGCCCTGTTCGCCACCCTCGACCCGACCGTACGGCGGGCCGAGACGCCCACCGGCCGGGTCTACACCCTGGCCGACACCGTCGGCTTCGTCCGGCACCTGCCCCACCACCTGGTCGAGGCGTTCCGCTCCACCATGGAGGAGGTCGGCGACTCCGACCTCATCCTGCACGTGGTCGACGGCGCGCACCCCGCCCCGGAGGAGCAGCTGGCGGCCGTCCGCGAGGTGATCCGGGACGTCGGCGCGGTGGACGTGCCGGAGATCGTCGTGATCAACAAGGCGGACGCGGCGGACCCGCTGGTGCTCCAGCGGCTCCTGCGGGTCGAGAAGCACTCCATCGCGGTCTCCGCCCGCTCGGGCGAGGGCATCGAGGAGCTGCTGGCCCTCATCGACGCCCAGCTGCCGCGGCCGCAGGTCGAGATCGAGGTCCTCGTGCCGTACACGCAGGGCGGGCTCGTCTCGCGGGTGCACGCCGAGGGCGACCTCCTCTCCGAGGAGCACACCCCGGAGGGCACGCTGCTCAGGGCACGGGTGCACGAGGAGCTGGCGGCGTCGCTCGCGCCGTTCGTTCCGGCCGCGCACTGACCCGCCCGGCTCCGCCCGACGGACAGGGGCGGGGCCGTACGGAGACGTACACAAAGGCGCCGGCCGCCTCCCGAGAGGGAGGCGGCCGGCGCTTCGCGCGTATCCGGTCGGGACCGGCGGGTCGGATGCGGTCAGCGGGCGAACTTCTTGCTGACCATCTCGTGGGCCGCCTTGGCGCCCTTGCCCAGCTGCGGTCCGGCCAGCCAGCCGTTGCGGCCGGCGGGGCCGATCGAGGTGTTCGACACCAGCGCCGTCTTGCCGTTCGGCATGACGCGGAACCAGCCGCCGCCGGAGGAGCCGCCCGTCATGGTGCAGCCGATCCGGTACATGGTCGGCGTCGCCGGAGCGGTGGTGTACCGGGTGGCCCGGTCCAGGCACTTGTGCATGATCACGCCGTTGTACGGCGGCGCGGCCGGGTAGCCCCAGGCGCCGACGGTGCCGGTCCGCGCGGGCGCCGGAGCGGAGAAGTCCATCGGCAGGGCCGCGCCCACCGTCTCCTCCAGGGACTTGCGGCCCTTCTGCGGCTGGACGTGCAGCACGGCGTAGTCGTACGGCCAGGCCTGGTTGGTGCCGCCGTTCCTGATCCACTCGCCGGAGGTCACGGCCCAGTCGGCCCAGTACTGGCCGTACGGGTAGACCTGGTGCGGCTGCGCGTTGCGCAGCGCCGAGGGCGACTTGCCCAGGTCGTTGAAGGCGGGGACGAAGGTGATGTTGCGGTACCAGCCGCCCTTCTTGCCCGCGTGGACGCAGTGGCCCGCGGTCCACACCAGGTTGGACTTGCCGGGCCGGCGCGGGTCCTTCACGATCGTGCCGGAGCAGACCATGTGGCCCTTCGGCGAGTCGAAGAAGATCTTGCCGACCGGGGCGGCGTTGCGGTGGTACGGCGTCTTCTCGCGCTGCGCGGTCACCGGCCGCGGCACCGGGTCGCTGCCGCCGCCGGTCGCCTGCGTCTCGACGGTCGGGTCGGGGCTCGTCGCGGACTGCATCCGCTCGGTGTCCCACAGGCCGTCGATCACCGGGTTGACGAAGTCCTCGGCCTCACGGAGCCAGGTGGCCTGGTCCCAGTTCTGCCATTCGCCGTTCTTCCACTTGTCGATGTCGACGCCGTGCTTCTTCAGCTTGTCGAGACCGTCGGCGAGGGCGTCACCGGCGTCGCCGGCGGCCGGGCTCGCGGTGGCGGTGGCGGTGGTTTCGGCGGGCTTGTCGGCCGCCGGAGTCTCCGTCGGGCCGCAGGCAGTCGCGGTCAGCGCTATCGCGAGCGCCGCCGCCACGCCGGTGGCGGCGGGCATGAGTCGTATGGAACGCATGAAGTGGTTTCCCCCTGGGGTGTTCGCGCGTCCGGCCCGGGGCGGCTGCGGCCGCCACGGATGGTTTGCCATGGACGCGTCACTAGCGGTGCACAGTATGCCCGCACGGGCCGGGCGGGACCGCATCGGTCCCGCCCGACACCCGCGCGTGTCCTACTGGTTGGCGTACTTCTTGCTCACGCCCTCGTACAGGGCCTTCGCCTCGGCGCCGAGGCGCGGACCGGCCAGCCAGCCGGCCGACACCGGCCCGATCGACGTGTTCGACACCAGCGCCGGCTTGCCGTCCTTGCCGGTGGCCACCCAGCCGCCGCCGGAGGAACCGCCGGTCATGCTGCAGCCGATCCGGTACATCGTCGGCTGATCCGCCTTCACCGACAGCCGGCCCGGCTTGTCCGCGCACTGGAACATCTTCTGGCCGTCGAAGGGCTTGCCCGCCGGATAGCCCGTCGCCGTCATGCTCGCGATCTTCGGGACCGCGGGGGCGTTGAAGTCCACCGGCAGGGCCGCGCCGACCGTCTCCTCCAGCGACTTGCCCGTACCGCCCTTCTCCGGCGTCACGTGCAGCACCGCGTAGTCGTACGGAGCGCCCTTGCCGCCGGTCTGACCGCCCTGGTCGATCCACTGCTGCGAGGTCTGCGCCCAGTCGCTCCACCACACGCCGTACGGGGCGATCTCCTCGCGGGTCGCGCTCTCCAGCGCGGCCGTCGGCTTGCCGCTGTCGTTGTACGACGGGACGAAGGCGATGTTGCGGTACCAGCCGCCCTTCTTGCCCGCGTGCACACAGTGCCCGGCCGTCCAGACCATGTTGGACTTGCCCGGGTGCGCCGGGTCCTGCACGACCGTCGCCGAGCAGACCATCGAGCCCTCGGGGCCGTCGAAGAACACCTTGCCGGAGGCCGGCTCCGACGAGTGGTAGGGCGGCTGCACGGCCTTCGCCCGCACCGGCTCGGGCGTCGGGTCGGTCACGCCCTTGTCACCGGAGATGTCCTCCTCCTCGACCGGCTTGTCGGGACGCTCGGCGTCCCGCATCCGGTCCGGGTCCCAGAGGTCCTCGATGATCGGGTTGACGAAGTCCTTGGCCTCACGCAGCCACTTGTCCCTGTCCCAGTTCTTCCACTCGCCGCCCCGCCACCGGTCGACGTCGATCCCGTGCTCCTTCAGACGCTCCTTCAGGTCCGGCGGAATCGTGATCTTGCCGCCCGCGGACGGGGTCGCGGAGGCGGTGGGCTGCTTGTCACCCCCCGCGTTGTCCTCGGTCGGACCGCAGGCAGTCGCCGTCAGCGTCAGCGCCGCGACGGCGGACGCTGCGGCCAGCAGCGGACGAATCGATCGCATCTCGTGATCCCCCTGGGACTACGTCAACTTGTGCATAGGTGAACAACGGCGGCGCGGCAGCCCGCGTCGCACGAAGCCCCCACTATGCCGGTGCCGGAGGGGACGGTACGACGCAGGTCCGCGGTTCCGGCCCCGCACCGGTCGTTGCCGTGCCGTGATCCACGAGCCGCCAAGGATCTTGACGCCCGACCGTGATCCCCGGCAGACCCCGTCGTTGGTACGTGCGGGGGACACGACGGCAGCCTTCAGGACGCCCTCGGGCCGGCCCTGCAACGTACCGACGTGCAACGCAACCGTTACCGCGGGAGGACACCGAGCCGTGGCCGTGACCGAACCAGCTCCGGCCGTACCACCGGCCGCGCGGGCCTTGGAGGGCCCCCGCACGACCGTCGACGGCAGCGCCCACGAGGGCATCCTGCGCCGCCAGGCCCAGCGCGAATCCGCCGCCCGCACCTATGCGCGGTCCCTGCCGATCGTCCCCGTGCGGGCCAGAGGGCTCACCATCGAGGGCGCGGACGGCCGCCGCTACCTGGACTGCCTCTCCGGCGCGGGCACCCTGGCCCTCGGGCACAACCACCCCGTCGTCCTGGAGGCCATCCGCAAGGTCCTCGACTCGGGCGCACCCCTCCACGTCCTGGACCTCGCCACCCCCGTCAAGGACGCCTTCGTCACCGAACTGTTCGCCACCCTCCCCGCGGGGCTCGCCGACGACGCCCGCGTCCAGTTCTGCGGACCCGCCGGCACCGACGCCGTCGAAGCCGCCCTCAAACTCGTCCGCACCGCCACCGGCAGGAGCGGTGTCCTCGCCTTCAGCGGCGCCTACCACGGCATGACCGCCGGCGCCCTCGACGCCTCCGGCGGCGCCACCGACGTCCGCGTCGCCCGGCTGCCCTACCCCCGCTCCTACCGCTGCCCCTTCGGCGTCGGCGGCGACCGCGGCGCCGAACTCGCCGCCCGCTGGACCGAGAGCGTGCTCGACGACCCCAAGAGCGGCATCCCCACCCCGGCCGGGATGATCCTCGAACCCGTGCAGGGCGAAGGCGGCGTCATCCCCGCCCCGGACGACTGGCTGCGCCGCATGCGGGAGATCACCGAGGCCCGGTCCATCCCGCTGATCGCCGACGAGATCCAGACCGGAGTCGGCCGCACCGGCGCCTTCTGGGCCGTCGAACACAGCGGCGTCGTCCCCGACGTGATGGTCCTCTCCAAGGCCATCGGAGGCTCCCTCCCCCTCGCCGTCATCGTCTACAGGTCGGAGCTCGACGCCTGGGAACCCGGCGCCCACGCCGGCACCTTCCGTGGCAACCAGCTCGCCATGGCCGCGGGTGCCGCCACCCTGGCCTACGTACGCGAGAACCAGCTCGCCGAACGCGCCGGTGCCCTCGGCGCCCGCATGCTCGGACAGCTCCAGGGCCTCGCGGCGGCCCACCCCTCCATCGGCGACGTCCGCGGCCGCGGACTGATGATCGGCGTCGAACTCGTCGACCCGGAGGCCACCGGCCCCGACGGGCTCACCCCGCCACCGGACGCCGAGCTCGCCCGCGCCGTCCAGCGTCACTGCCTCGACCGAGGACTCATCGTCGAACTCGGCGGCCGTCTGGGCGCGGTGGTCCGCCTGCTGCCCCCGCTCACCCTCACCGACGAGCAGGCGGCCGCCGTCCTCGACCGCTTCGCCGACGCCCTGGCCGCTGCCGAACGGGCCCACCGGCCCCGACCGTCCGGATCGCCCCACTGAACCGGACCGCCTCCGACCGGTCCCCGCCCCCTCCCAAGGAACCCCGTGAACCCCACCCCCACCCCCACCCCCGCTCCTGAAGCGCCCGGCACCGGCACCGCCGGCGGCCCCCTGACGGCCGAACCCACCGTCCCCCGGCAGTACCCGGGCCCCCACCCCGCCCCGTACGAGCCGGGCGGCACCGCACCCGCCGGGGCCGGGGCGACGGCGCCCGACCCGCTGGACGACCCCGACCCGGCCCGCGCCGCGGACAGCGCCTCCGTCGAGAACCTGCTGCGCTGCTGGGTACGGGAGAAGAACCTCCCCGCGCCCAGCGGCGACGCCCCCCTGCGCATTCCCCTCGACACCAGCGGCACCGCCCTCCTCGTCCCCGTCCGCCACTGGTCGCCCACCGGCTGGCACCGCTTCGGCGCCCCCGCCATCGAGGGCCTCCCCGCCTCCGCGCCGCCCGTCGACGCCGTCACCCTCGCCGCCCTCCTCAGCCGCGAGACCGGCCGCCCCGAAGCCACCGAACTCGTCGGCCGGGTCGCCGACTCCACCCGCCGCACCGCCGAGTTCATCGCCGCACGCCGGCGCGACCCCCGGCCCGCCCCCGAGGCCGACCTCTTCCTCACCGCCGAACAGTCCCTGCTGCTCGGCCACCCCCTCCACCCCACCCCCAAGAGCCGCGAAGGACTCTCCGACGCCGAGGCCCGGCTCTACTCACCCGAACTCCACGGCTCCTTCCCCCTCCACTGGATGGCCGTCGACCCCGCCGTCCTCGCCACCGACTCCGCCTGGACCGAACAGGGCCGCCCTGTCGCCGCGGCCCAGCTCACCGCCGGCCTCGCCGAGGGCCTCGACCTCCCCACCGGCACCGCTGCCCTGCCCCTCCACCCCTGGCAGGCCCGGGAGCTCCGCCACCGCCCCGCCGTCGCCGCCCTCCTCGACGCGGGCCTCCTCCACGACCTCGGCCCCCACGGCAGCCACTGGCACCCCACCTCCTCCGTCCGCACCGTGCACCGCCCCGGCGCCCGCGCGATGCTCAAGCTCTCCCTCGGCGTACGGATCACCAACTCCCGCCGGGAGAACCTCCGCAAGGAACTCCACCGCGGCGTCGAGGTCCACCGGCTGCTGCGCACCGGCCTCGTCGACCAGTGGCAGGCCGCGCACCCCGGCTTCGACATCGTCCGCGACCCCGCCTGGCTCGCGGTCGACACCCCCGACGGCGAACCCGTCCCCGGACTCGACGTCATGATCCGCCACAACCCCTTCGCCGCCGGAGACGACGCCGTCTGCCTCGCCGGACTCACCGCCCCGCGGCCCTGGCCCGGCTCCACCCGGATGCGCTCACGCCTCGCCGACATCGTCCTCCGCCTCGCCTCCCGCACCGGACGCCCCACCACCGCGGTCGCCGCCGAGTGGTTCCTGCGCTACCTCGACCAGGTCGTCCGCCCCGTGCTCTGGCTCGACGGACAGGCCGGCGTCGCCCTGGAGGCCCACCAGCAGAACACCCTGGTCCTCCTCGACCCCGAAGGCTGGCCCGTCGGCGGCCGCTACCGCGACAACCAGGGCTACTACTTCCGCGAGTCCCGCCGTGACGACCTCGAAAGCCGCCTCCCCGGCATCGGCACCGTCAGCGACACCTTCGTCTCCGACCAGGTCACCGACGAACGCTTCGCCTACTACCTCGGCATCAACAACGTCCTCGGCCTCATCGGCGCCTTCGGCTCCCAGCACCTCGCCGACGAACGCGTCCTGCTCGCCGCCCTCCGCCAGTTCCTCACCGGCGTCACCAGCCTCGGCTCACCGCTGCCCCACCGGCTCCTGGAGGCGGCGACCCTGCGCTGCAAGGCCAACCTGCTCACCCGCCTCCACGGCCTCGACGAGCTCGTCGGCCCCGTCGACACCCAGTCCGTCTACGTCACCATCACCAACCCCCTCCGCACCTGAACCCACCACCCGAAACCACCCCGGCCGGCCCCGCCCGCCGACCCCACACGACCACCGGCCCCCCGCCCGCCGAGAGGAGAGCGCCCCGTGCCTCCCACCGAAGCGCACCCCGGCACCGCCGGCCCACCCGATGCCGACCACGTCGCCCACCCGAGCGCCGACCCGAGCGCCGACGACACCCTGGACCTGCACCTGCCCGAGGAACTCGCCGCCCTCCTCGCCCTGGGCGAGCAGCACCCCGGCGACACCGGCGACACCGGCGACCTCCTCGACGACCTCGCCGACTGGCGCCCGGCCGCCACGCCCGCCGGCCGCTTCCAGCTCGTCCCCGTCCGGCTCGACCGCGACCTGCCGCTCGTCGCCCGGTGGATGAACGACCCGGCCGTGGCCGCCTTCTGGGAGCTCCAGGGCCCCGACAGCGTCACCGCCGACCACCTCCGCGCCCAACTCCACGGCGACGGACGCAGCGTGCCCTGCCTCGGCGTCCTCGACTCCACACCGATGAGCTACTTCGAGATCTACCGCGCCGACCTCGACCCGCTCGCGCGCCACTACCCCGCACGCCCGCACGACACCGGGATCCACCTGCTCATCGGTGGCGCCGCCGACCGCGGCCGCGGCCTCGGCACCACGCTCCTGCGGGCCGTCGCGGACCTCGTCCTCGACCACCGGCCCCGGTGCACCCGGGTCATCGCCGAACCCGACCTGCGCAACACCCCCTCCGTGTCAGCCTTCCTGGCCGCCGGCTTCCGCCTCTCCGCGGAAATCGACCTGCCCGACAAACGAGCCGCGCTCATGATCCGCGACCGGGCCCTGCGCCACGTCCTCTGAACACCCTCTGCCTTACATACACCGCTCGACCCACAGCGGTTCCCACTCCGAGGAGTCCTCGTGTCGACGTCCCCTGCACCTCACGACTCCGCACCATCCACACCGTCGGACCTCTACGATCCCCCCGAGCTCCGGGCGGCCGCCTGGAGCAGGGCCGGTGCCCGTCTGCTGGCCAAGGCAGTCGCCGAGTTCGCCTACGAGGAGATCGTCCGGCCCCGGCCGGCCGACGGCCCCGGCCGCTACGCCCTCACCCTCGACGACGGCGGCACCCTCGCCTTCACCGCCCGCCGCGGCGCCTACGACAGCTGGCGGGTCGACCCCGGCTCGCTCACCCTCGACGGCAGGCCCGCCACCGACCCCCTCGCCTTCCTCGTCCGTGCCCGCCGGCTCCTCGCCCTCGACGGCGCCACCCTCGGCCACCTCATCCGCGAGCTGACCACCACCCTCGCCGCCGACACCCGGCTCGACCACACCGCCCTGCCGGCCGCCCGCCTCGCCGACCTCGGCTACGCGGAGCTGGAAGGCCACCAGACCGGCCACCCGTGGCTCGTCGCCAACAAGGGCCGGATCGGCTTCTCGGCCACCGACGCCGCCCGCTGGACCCCCGAGGCGCGCCGCCCCGCCCGCCTGCCCTGGATCGCGGTCAGCAGCCGGATCGCCGCCTACCGCGGCGCCCCCGGCCTCGACACCCCCGACCTGCTCTACGCCCGCGAACTGGACCCCGAGGTGCGGGAGACCTTCCACGGCACGCTGCGCGCCCGCGGCCTCGACCCCGACGGCTATCTGTTCCTGCCCGTCCACCCCTGGCAGTGGGACGAGATCCTGCTGCCGCTCTACGCCCCGGCGATCGCCACCGGAGCCGTGGTCCCGCTCCCCGCCGACCCCGACCTGCGACTGCCGCAGCAGTCCGTCCGTACCTTCCTCAACACCACCCGTCCCGACCGGCACACCGTCAAGCTGCCGCTCTCCGTCCTCAACACCCTGGTCTGGCGGGGCCTGCCCACCGAGCGCACCCTCGCCGCCCCCGCCGTCACCTCCTGGGTCCACGGCCTGCGCGACGCCGACCCCTTCCTGCGTGAGGAGTGCGGCGTGATCCTGCTCGGCGAGGTCGCGTCCGTGACCGTCGAGCACCCGCTGTACGACCGGCTGCCGGAAGTCCCGTACCAGTACAAGGAACTCCTCGGCGCCATCTGGCGCGAACCCCTCCGGCTGCCCCCCGGCGAGCGCGCCCGCACCCTCGCCTCGCTGCTCCACACCGACCCCGACGGGCGGGCCTTCGTCGCCGAGCTGGTCACCCGCTCGGACCTCGCCCCCCGGGCCTGGCTCCAGCGCCTCTTCGCCGCCCTGCTGCCGCCCCTGCTGCACTTCCTCTACCGGTACGGCACCGTCTTCTCCCCGCACGGCGAGAACGCCATCGTCGTCTACGACGAACAGGACGTGCCCGTCCGCCTGGCGATCAAGGACTTCGTCGACGACGTCAACGTCAGCGCCGTGCCGCTGCCCGAACACGCCTCCATGCCGGACGACGTCCGCGCCGTGCTCCTCACGGAGGAGCCCGACTTCCTCACCCAGTTCATCCATTCGGGCCTTTTCGTGGGCGTCTTCCGCTACCTGGCGCCGCTGTGCGAGGAACAACTCGACGTGCCCGAGGAGGAGTTCTGGACCCTGGTGCGTACCGAGATCCTCCGCCACCAGGCACGCTTCCCGGAGCTGAAGGAACGGTTCGAGCTGTTCGACCTCCTCGTCCCGAGGATCGAGCGGCTGTGCCTCAACCGCAACCGCCTCCACCTCGACGGCTACCGCGACCGCCCCGAGCGGCCCCACGCGGCCGTCCACGGCACCGTCCCCAACCCGCTCGCGTGATCACGGGGAGGACCCGGCTGTCAGTGCCGCCCCGTAGGCTGGGAGGGCTATGACGAAGCCATCCCTCCCCGATCTCCTCCACGCCGCCGTCACCGCCGTCGGCGGTGTGGAGCGCCCCGGCCAGGTCACCATGGCCGAGGCCGTTGCCGAGGCCATCGACGACGGTTCCCACCTCCTCGTCCAGGCCGGCACCGGCACCGGCAAGTCCCTCGGCTATCTCGTGCCGGCCCTGGCGCAGGGCGAGAGGGTGGTGGTCGCGACGGCGACGCTGGCGCTCCAGCGCCAGCTCGTCGAGCGCGACCTCCCGCGGACGGTCGACGCGCTCCATCCGCAGCTCCGCCGCCGCCCCGAGTTCGCCATGCTCAAGGGCCGGTCGAACTACCTGTGCCTGCACCGGCTGCACGAGGGCGTCCCGCAGGACGAGGAGGACGGACTCTTCGATCCCTTCGAGGCGGCCGCGCCGACCAGCAAGCTCGGCCAGGACCTGCTGCGGCTGCGGGACTGGTCGGACGAGACGGAGACCGGCGACCGGGACGACCTCACGCCGGGCGTCTCGGACCGGGCCTGGGCCCAGGTCTCGGTCTCCTCGCGCGAGTGCCTGGGCGCGAGCAAGTGCGCGTACGGGGCGGAGTGCTTCGCCGAGGCGGCCCGTGAGCGGGCCAAGCTGGCCGAGGTCGTCGTCACCAATCACGCGCTGCTCGCCATCGACGCGATCGAGGGTGCGCCGGTGCTGCCGCAGCACGAGGTGCTGATCGTCGACGAGGCCCATGAGCTGGTCTCCCGGGTGACCGGCGTGGCCACCGGCGAGCTCACGCCCGGCCAGGTGAACCGGGCGGTGCGACGGGCGGCGAAGCTGGTCGACGAGAAGGTGGCCGATCAGCTGCAGACCGCCGCCGAGGGTTTCGAGAAGCTGATGGAGCTGGCACTGCCCGGCCGCCTGGAGGAGATCCCGGAGGACCTCGGCTATGCGCTGATGGCCCTGCGCGACGCCTCGCGGGCGGTGATCACCGCGCTCGGATCCACCCGCGACCGCTCCGTGCAGGACGAGGACGCCGTGCGCAAGCAGGCCCTCGCCTCGGTGGAGACCGTCCACGGGGTGGCCGAGCGGATCACCCAGGGCTCCGAGTGGGACGTCGTCTGGTACGAGCGGCACGACCGCTTCGGTGCCTCGCTGCGGGTCGCGCCGCTCAGTGTCTCCGGCCTGCTGCGGGAGAAGCTGTTCGCGGACCGCTCGGTGGTGCTGACCTCGGCCACCCTCAAGCTGGGCGGCGACTTCAACGGGGTGGGAGCCTCGCTGGGGCTCGCGCCCGAGGGCACTCAGGGCGAGGACCTGCCGGTGTGGAAGGGCATCGACGTCGGATCGCCCTTCGACTACCCCAAGCAGGGCATCCTGTACGTGGCCAAGCACCTCAACCGGCCCGCCCGGGACGGTGAGCGGGGCGACATGCACGACGAGCTGACCGAGCTGATCCAGGCCGCCGGCGGTCGGACGCTGGGGCTGTTCTCCTCGATGCGGGCCGCTCAGCAGGCGGCCGAGGAGCTGCGGACCCGGATCCCCGAGCTGCCGATCCTGCTCCAGGGCGAGGACACGCTCGGCGAGCTGATCAAGAACTTCGCCGCCGACCCGAAGACCTGTCTGTTCGGGACGCTGTCGTTGTGGCAGGGGGTGGACGTGCCCGGCCCCAGCTGCCAGCTGGTCGTCATGGACAAGATCCCGTTCCCGCGCCCGGACGACCCGCTGATGAGCGCGCGGCAGAAGGCGGTCGAGGAAGCCGGCGGCAACGGCTTCATGGCCGTGGCGGCGACCCACGCGGCGCTGCTCATGGCGCAGGGTGCCGGCCGGCTCGTACGGGCGACGGGGGACCGCGGCGTGGTCGCCGTCCTGGATCCGCGGCTCGCCACCGCCCGATACGGCAGCTATCTCAAGGCGTCGATGCCCGACTTCTGGTACACGACCGATCGCAATCAGGTGCGGCGGTCGCTGGCGGCCATCGACGCGGCCGCGCTCAAGGCGGCAGCCGACCAGCCCTGAGGGGCGTCCCGAGGCGCCCGAGGCGAGTGAACCGAAGGGGTGCGCCGAGGGAACCGTGCCGAGGCGCGCGCAGGCCCTGAGGAACGAGGGGGCGAGCACGGTCGGTGCCGTGAGCTCGGCTCCAGCGCCCCCGGAGGAGAACAGAGCCCAGAAAAAAGAGCCCCGGGACCGGCGCAGTGGGTCCCGGGGCCCGGTGCAGGGCCGACGTGGTGGGTCACACCCGTCGTAGCACGGCGACGACCTTGCCGAGGATGGTGGCCTCGTCGCCGGGGATCGGCTGGTAGGCCGCGTTGTGCGGCAGCAGCCAGACGTGGCCGTCCTCGCGCTTGAAGCGCTTGACCGTGGCCTCGCCGTCGAGCATGGCGGCCACGATGTCACCGTTCTCGGCGACGGGCTGGCGGCGGACCGTGACCCAGTCGCCGTCGCAGATCGCGGCCTCGATCATGGAGTCGCCGACGACCTTGAGGACGAACAGCTCGCCGTCACCGACCAGCTGCCGGGGAAGCGGGAACACGTCCTCGACCGACTCCTCGGCCAGGATGGGGCCACCGGCCGCGATGCGGCCGACCAGGGGAACGTAGGAGGCGGCGGGCTTGCCCGTCGTGTCCGTCGGCTGGGTGCTGGGCTGGTCGGAGCCGCGCACCTCGTACGCCCGGGGCCGGTGCGGGTCGCGACGGAGGAAGCCCTTGCGCTCGAGGGCCATGAGCTGGTGTGCCACGGAGGAGGTGCTGGAGAGGCCGACGGCCTGGCCGATCTCGCGCATCGACGGGGGGTATCCACGGCGCTGCACGGAGTCGCGGATGACCTCGATGACCCGGCGCTGCCGGTCGGTGAGGCCGGAGCTGTCGGCCCTGATGCCTGGAGGCCGGCCGGGGAGCGAGCGCGCGGGGCGGCCGGGCTCCCCCTCCCCGTTCATGACTGTGTCGTTCATGGCGTGTACCGGCTCGAGTCGGCCCTGGGAGCGGTCCTGGGCGGTAATGGTGGCACTGTCTGCGGTGGTGGTCACGTCGTCGGCCCCTCTCGAATGGTCTCCCTGGCTGGCACAACGGTAGTGGCTTTCGAAAGGTTGCGCCAAACACACGTTCGAGTGAAAATTCGCAGTTCGGCTTACGCGTACACATAGGTGGGTGTATATGCAGACCCCCGCCGTTCGAACGCGGTCGTCACGGTAGCCTTCACCACCGGGCCGCAGGGGACGGATTCCGTCCCCGGGGACGCCCTTCCAGTGTCGCACCGGCCACCCCGCAATCCGCGGCGCCGCGCCCTTCCCGTACCCTCATGCCCGTTCCCGCCGCGCTTCGCGCGCCCGTCGGCGGCGCGACACGCGCATGGTGCCGAAATTGCGGATGGACCCAAGATCTAGTGGTTGGATTGCATCCGCCACCCACAAGTAGTGGTCCCCGGTCTGCCGGGGGTGCTCGGATCGCCTATGCTGGTGGTCGCTTCGAGGGGGCCTTGACGGGCCCGGCGAAGCTATTCAGTCGTGCCGTGAGGGAGGGTCGGAACCAATGCACTGCCCCTTCTGCAGGCACCCCGACAGCCGTGTCGTCGACAGTCGCACCACCGACGACGGGACGTCGATCCGACGCCGCCGCCAGTGCCCCGACTGCTCCCGTCGCTTCACGACGGTGGAGACGTGTTCGCTCATGGTGGTGAAGCGGTCCGGGGTCACCGAGCCCTTCAGTCGTACCAAGGTCATCTCCGGCGTGCGCAAGGCGTGCCAGGGGCGGCCCGTCACCGAGGACGCCCTCGCCAAGCTCGGCCAGCGGGTCGAGGAGGCGGTGCGCGCCACCGGGAGCGCCGAGCTGACCACGCACGACGTGGGACTGGCCATCCTCGGCCCGCTGCAGGAACTCGACCTGGTCGCCTACCTGCGCTTCGCGTCCGTGTACAAGGCTTTCGACAGCCTCGAAGACTTCGAGGCCGCCATCGCGGAACTCCGTGAGCGGCCTCCCGCTGAGGACGGCGGGACCGCGGCGACCCCAGGGGTCCCCGTTCCCGCCCACGCCGCCGACTGACCGGCGGGCCGGACCGCCAGGGTCCGGCAGCCGGCCGCCGCGCGGCCGGGGAAGGACGTGCCCCGAGAGGCCCCTGAGGCGCTCGTGGCAGCAGCAGTACAGACAGCAGTACAGAAAACAGGGCCCTGGAATTTTCCGGGTGCTCCAGGGTGTTTTGCCCGTATATGGGAGGCGGCATGACAGAGACGGCGAGCGGTCCGGCACGTGGTTCCCGCACCAAGGGAGCCAAGGCGGCGAGCAAGGGCCTGCGTATCGAGCGCATCCACACCACCCCCGGCGTGCATCCGTACGACGAGGTGACCTGGGAGCGTCGTGACGTCGTCATGACCAACTGGCGCGACGGCTCGATCAACTTCGAGCAGCGAGGCGTCGAGTTCCCCGACTTCTGGTCGGTGAACGCGGTCAACATCGTCACCAGCAAGTACTTCCGCGGGGCCGTCGGCACCCCGCAGCGCGAGACCGGTCTCAAGCAGCTCATCGACCGGATCGTGAAGACCTACACCAAGGCCGGCGAGGACTACGGCTACTTCGCCTCGCCCGCCGACGCCGAGATCTTCGAGCACGAGCTGGCCTACGCCCTCCTGCACCAGATCTTCAGCTTCAACTCCCCGGTGTGGTTCAACGTCGGCACGCCGCAGCCCCAGCAGGTCTCCGCCTGCTTCATCCTGTCCGTCGACGACTCCATGGAGTCGATCCTCGACTGGTACAAGGAAGAGGGCATGATCTTCAAGGGCGGCTCCGGCGCCGGCCTGAACCTCTCCCGCATCCGCTCCTCCAAGGAGCTGCTCTCCTCCGGCGGCAACGCCTCCGGCCCGGTCTCCTTCATGCGCGGCGCCGACGCCTCCGCAGGAACGATCAAGTCGGGCGGCGCCACCCGCCGCGCGGCCAAGATGGTCATCCTCGACGTCGACCACCCGGACATCGAGGACTTCATCGAGACCAAGGTCAAGGAGGAGGAGAAGATCCGCGCCCTCCGTGACGCGGGCTTCGACATGGACCTGGGCGGCGACGACATCACGTCCGTCCAGTACCAGAACGCCAACAACTCCGTCCGCGTGAACGACGAGTTCATGAAGGCCGTGGAGTCCGGCGGCACGTTCGGCCTGCGCGCCCGCATGACCGGCGAGGTCATCGAGGAGGTCGACGCCAAGTCGCTCTTCCGCAAGATGGCCGAGGCCGCGTGGGCCTGTGCCGACCCGGGCATCCAGTACGACGACACGATCAACCACTGGCACACCTGCCCCGAGTCCGGCCGCATCAACGGCTCGAACCCGTGCAGCGAGTACATGCACCTGGACAACACGTCCTGCAACCTCGCCTCGCTGAACCTGATGAAGTTCCTCAAGGACGACGGCAAGGGCAACCAGTCCTTCGAGGTGGAGCGCTTCGCCAAGGTCGTCGAGCTCGTCATCACCGCGATGGACATCTCCATCTGCTTCGCCGACTTCCCGACCCAGAAGATCGGCGAGAACACCCGCGCCTTCCGCCAGCTCGGCATCGGGTACGCCAACCTCGGCGCCCTGCTGATGGCGACCGGCCACGCCTACGACTCCGACGGCGGCCGCGCCCTCGCCGGCGCCATCACCTCCCTGATGACCGGCACCTCCTACCGGCGCTCCGCCGAGCTCGCCGCGGTCGTCGGCCCGTACGACGGCTACGCCCGCAACGCCGAGCCGCACCAGCGGGTCATGAAGCAGCACGCCGACGCCAACGACAAGGCCGTCCGCATGGACGACCTGGACACCCCGATCTGGGCCGCCGCCACGGAGGCCTGGCAGGACGTGATCCGTCTCGGCGCCAAGAACGGCTTCCGCAACTCCCAGGCCTCGGTCATCGCCCCGACCGGCACCATCGGCCTCGCGATGTCCTGCGACACCACCGGCCTCGAGCCCGACCTCGCCCTGGTCAAGTTCAAGAAGCTGGTCGGCGGCGGCTCGATGCAGATCGTCAACGGCACCGTCCCGCAGGCCCTGCGCCGCCTGGGTTACCAGGAGGAGCAGATCGAGGCGATCGTCGCCCACATCGCCGAGCACGGCAACGTGATCGACGCCCCCGGCCTGAAGACCGAGCACTACGAGGTCTTCGACTGCGCCATGGGCGAGCGTTCCATCTCCGCGATGGGCCACGTCCGCATGATGGCCGCCATCCAGCCCTGGATCTCGGGCGCCCTGTCCAAGACGGTCAACATGCCGGAGTCGGCGACCGTCGAGGAGGTCGAGGAGATCTACTTCGAGGCGTGGAAGATGGGCGTCAAGGCGCTCGCGATCTACCGCGACAACTGCAAGGTCGGCCAGCCGCTCTCCGCCAAGAAGAAGGAGGACGAGAAGGCCGAGGTGACCGCGAAGACCGAGGCGACGATCCGCGAGGCCGTCGAGAAGGTCGTCGAGTACCGCCCGGTCCGCAAGCGCCTCCCCAAGGGCCGCCCGGGGATCACCACCTCCTTCACCGTCGGTGGCGCCGAGGGCTACATGACCGCCAACTCCTACCCGGACGACGGTCTCGGCGAGGTCTTCCTGAAGATGTCCAAGCAGGGCTCCACCCTGGCCGGCATGATGGACGCCTTCTCCATCGCCGTCTCCGTGGGTCTGCAGTACGGCGTCCCGCTGGAGACCTACGTCTCCAAGTTCACCAACATGCGCTTCGAGCCGGCCGGCATGACGGACGACCCGGACGTGCGGATGGCGCAGTCGATCGTCGACTACATCTTCCGTCGCCTGGCGCTCGACTTCCTGCCCTTCGAGACCCGCTCCGCCCTCGGCATCCACTCGGCCGAGGAGCGTCAGCGCCACCTGGAGACCGGTTCGTACGAGCCGGCCGAGGAGGACGTCGACGTCGAGGGTCTGGCCCAGTCCGCGCCCCGCGCCCAGGAGCTGAAGGCCGTCGCCGCCCCGGCCCCGAAGGCCGAGGTTCCGGCGCCCAAGCAGGCCCACACCTCCGCGGAGCTCGTGGAGATGCAGCTCGGCATCAGCGCGGACGCCCCGCTCTGCTTCTCCTGCGGTACGAAGATGCAGCGCGCCGGCTCCTGCTACATCTGCGAGGGCTGCGGCTCGACCAGCGGTTGCAGCTGACCGACTGACGCGTGAGTGAGAGGGTGCCGACCGGTGGTCGGCACCCTCTTCCGCGTGCGCGGACCTCTCCGTTCGCGCGCCGACGATCACTGGTTAGGCTCTGCCGTCGCGCGCACGGAGCGCGCCCAGGGGTGGGGTGGAACATGGCCTGTGACACGGGCGGATCGTTGAAGGGGCCGAGGGTGGGCGCGCAGGTGGCGGCGGCGCTGGCCCTGGGCGGGGTGCTGGCGGGCGGCTTCTGGTTCCTGGCCAAGACCTCCCAGGAGGGCTCCGTGGAACGGGGCCCCGCCGTCTGCACGACGGCGGCGACCGATCCCGTGCCGCCGCGGTACGTGTCCGGGACGCGGTTGTGCGAGGCGCTGAACCGGCCGGACCTGCCGGTGCTGCTCGCGACGCCGGGCGAGAAGGCGACGAACGCGTACGGCACCCACGGGTGGACGACCCTCGGCGGCAGCGAGGGCGGAGGAGAGACCGGGAGCGCGAACGGCGCCGGGGACGGGGACGGAGCCGGGGACGGGAACGGCGCCCGGGACGGGAACGGGGCCGGGGGCGGCAGGATCCCGACGCCCTCGGGCGCCGTCGACCTGCCGACGTACTCCGTGCGCCTCTCGGTCTCCTACGACCGCCTTCCGGTCGCACGCCTGGGACGGCTGCTCGGGAATACGGTGGAGCCCACGAAGGTTCTGGGGCGCACCGCGCTCTTCTACTCGGACCGCACCCTCGCGTTCAGGGCGCCGCTGGGCGGCGGGAAGGCGGAGACCACGACGGGCGGCATCGCCCGGCACCTGCTGGTCGCCAAGGACCCGAAGGACGGCGGCGGCTCCTACGAGCTCGTCATCTGGCGCCAGGACCAGGGGATCCCGGTCGACGACGCCGCGCTCGTGCGCCTCGCCGAGCGGGTGCTGCCGACCGTTCCCGGCTGGACGACGGGCTGACGAGCCGGCCGGAGCGCCGGTCCCGCGGAGGACCGGCGCCCCGTGGCCGGGCGGCCCGGCTCAGGAGTGCCGCGCGCCCATCAGGGCGCCGAAGTCCTGCGGATCCGTGTCGAGACCGCGCAGGAGGGGACGGAAGGTCCAGCCTTCCGTCTCGTCGCGGACGAACTCGGCCACGACCACGGCGGTCGCGTCCGCCACGGACGTGAGGTCGTCGTCCAGGAGGTCGGTGTAGCCCTCACGGACCCGTACGCCGGTCCGGGCCACCTGCCCGAAGGTCACCCGGCCGCCGCTCTGCTGGATGGCCACGCCCACCACCACGCGCGCGTACCGCTCGGCGAGCCGCGGGAGTTCGAGCGTCATCGCCTCGTCGTAGCCGAAGCCCTGGCCCGTACGGCTGTCGCGGTGGAGCGTGATGGTGCCGTCGGGGGAGCGGCTGTCGAAGTGCACCAGATAGGCCGGAGAGCCGTGCGGAGCGTCCGCCGTGTAGACCCCGGCGACGAGGTCCAGGTCGTGCGGAGCGGCGCCGGCCGGACTGGGGTCCCACTTGAGCGCCACCTCGACCTTGCCGACCCCTTTGTTGAGTCCGCTCATCGTGAATCCCCTCTCCGCGCGCGGTTTCTGACGAGACGTTCATGGTGTCATGTGATCAACATGTCACCGGACGAGGGGGAGCGCCGCATGTGGGGCGGGGAAGAGCTGGATCTGGACGCATATCTGGCGAGGATCGGCTACTCGGGGGCGCGCACGGCCGATCTGGCCACCCTGCGCGCCGTACAGCGGGCGCACGTCTCGGCCATTCCCTTCGAGAACCTGGACGTCGCACTCGGGCGCCGGATCGCGCTGGACGTCACGAGCCTGCGGACCAAGCTCGTCGACCGGCGGCGCGGCGGCTACTGCTACGAGCAGAACACCCTGCTCGCCGCCGCCCTGGAGCGGATCGGCTTCCGGGTCGCGGGCCGCGGCGCCCGGAACCGTACCCGCGGAGACGTGCTGACGCCGGTCACCCACGCGCTCCTCGTCGTCACCGTCGAGGACGAGCAGTGGCTGGTGGACGCCGGATTCGGGTGGCAGGGGCCACTGGAGCCGGTGCCGCTGACCGCCGGCTCCCGGGTCGAGCAGGACGGCTGGGGCTTCGGCGTCGAGGCCGAGGACGAGGGCGTCCACGTGCTGCGCGCCCGTCGCCCGGAGGGGTGGACCGATCTGTACGCCTTCGCTCCGCACACCCTGTACCCCGTCGACTTCGAGCTCATGAACCACTACAGCTCCAGCCATCCCCAATCGCGCTTCCTCGGCCAGGTCGTGGCCCAGCGGCCCGGGTCCGAGGTGCGCAGGGCTCTGGTCCGCGACGGCCTGACCTCGGTGCGCGTGGACGGGAGCCGCGAGGAACGCCGGGTCGGGCCGCACGAGTTGGTCGCGACCCTCGACGGGCTGTTCGGCATCGAACTGGACGACGAGGAGGCCGCGGGCCTGCTGCGGGTGCACTCCGCAGAGGTCTGACGGCGTGCCGTTCCGCCCCGTACCATGGCGCGGTGCTGGTCAAGTGGATTCGCTGCACCGTGGTGGACCGTCGAGGGTTCGAGCGGGGGCAGCGGAAGTGGGCGGGGCTGCTCGGTGAGCCGGGATTCCGGGGGCAGGGCGGGGGATGGAGCCGGCTGAGGCCGGATGTCGCCCACGTCTTCGCGTTCTGGGAGAGCCGTGCCTTCTACGACTCCTTCATGGCGCGCTCGCACGACCGGCTGGCGGCGGCGCAGGTCGGCACGTTCCGCAACGCCCAGGTCAAGCTGTTCGACCACCGCTTCGACGTGAAGACCGGATTCGAGCCGCGCTTCGCCGACGCCGACGTGGCCCGGGTCGCGCACTGCCGCGTGCGGGAGGAGAAGGTCGAGCACTTCGCCCTCATGCAGGAGAAGGTGTGGAACCCGGCGATGGCCGGATCCCCCGGCATGCTCCGCGGCATGTTCGGGGAGGCGCCGGGACACGAGTTCGTGGTCCTGTCGATGTGGAACTCGGCGGCCGAACACGGCAAGTACCGGGCGGAACGGGTCGAGCGCCTCGGCCTGCGCGCGCAGACCGAGGCCGACGTGGCGGCGATGACCGGCGACGTGGTGCAGCTCGAATCCGCCTGGACGGTGTGAAGGGACGGGTGGACGGGGCGCTGAACGAGGCCGCCTGAACGGGACCGGCTGAACGAGGCCGCCTGAACGGGACCGGCTGAACGAGTCCGGCTGAGCGGGACCGGCTGAACGAGTCCGGCTGAGCGGGACCGGCCGGCTCGGCCCGACCGCCCTCCCGGTCGGCCCGGCCCTCTCCGGCCGGCCCCTCCGCCCGGGCCCCGTCCGGCCGGCTGGGCGTGGCGTGGCGAGGCCCGCTCCGCCGGTGCTCGCCTCGGGGACGCGCCGGCGCCCACCGCCACCGCCGGGGCCGTCCGGCGGCCTGGGCTCCGACCGCCGGGTCGATCCGGTCACGGGGTGGCTCGCGGGTGGCTCGCGGGTGACGAAGAGGCGCCGCATACGCCGGATGGACTCCGGACGCCTGCCCGGCTGAGCCGGCCGGCGGGGGTCCGTCTAGGGTCGGTCGCATGGCACGACCGCGGCGCATCGTCCTCGTACGGCACGGAGAGTCCGAGGGCAATGCCGATGACACGGTGTACGAGCGGGAGCCCGACCACGCGCTCCGGCTCACCGCGACCGGGTGGCGGCAGGCCGAGGAGACCGGGGAGCGGCTGCGGGCGCTGTTCGGTCAGGAGCGGGTCAGCGTCTACGTGTCGCCGTACCGCCGCACGCACGAGACGCTGCGCGCGTTCCGGCTCGACCCGCACCGCGTCCGGGTCAGGGAGGAGCCCCGGCTGCGCGAGCAGGACTGGGGCAACTGGCAGGAGCGGGAGGACGTGCGCCTCCAGAAGGCGTACCGGGACGCCTACGGACACTTCTTCTACCGCTTCGCCCAGGGCGAGTCGGGAGCGGACGTCTACGACCGGGTGGGCGCCTTCCTGGAGAGCCTCTACCGGAGCTTCGAGGCACCCGACCACCCGCCCAACGTCCTGCTCGTCACCCACGGCCTGACCATGCGCCTCTTCTGCATGCGCTGGTTCCACTGGACGGTCGCCGACTTCGAGTCCCTCTCCAACCCGGGCAACGCGGAGACCCGGATGCTGCTGCTCGGAGAGGACGGGAAGTACCGGCTCGACCGGCCCTTCGAACGCTGGCGTACCCCGGAACCGTACGGCCCCACCGGATAGAGTGGCGGAGCGATGACCGCTGACTCCTCTCTTGACCGGCGCTTCGACCGCGCCCTGGCCAGCCTGCGCGGGCTGTCCGTGGGAGACGCCCTGGGCTCCCAGTTCTTCGTTCCCGCCCACTACCCCCTGCTGAAGCGGCACGAGCTGCCGCCCGGTCCCTGGCAGTGGACCGACGACACGGAGATGGCCTGTTCGGTCCTGGCCGTGCTGGTCAGCCACCACCGCGTCGACCAGGACGCCCTCGCCGAGTCGTTCGCCCGTCACCACGACTTCGACCGCGGCTACGGCCCGGCCGTCAACCGGATGCTCCGGCTCATCCGCGAGGGAGGCGACTGGCGGCAGCTCGCGGCGGCCCTCTTCAACGGCCAGGGCTCGTGGGGCAACGGCGCGGCCATGCGGATCGCGCCCCTCGGCGCCTGGTACGCGGACGACCCGGAGCAGGCCACCCACCAGGCGGAGATCTCCGCGTACACCACCCATCAGCACCGCGAGGCCGTGGTCGGGACGATGGCCGTCGCCGCCGCCGCGGCCCTCGCCGCGGACCCGGCCGGGCCGCCCACGCCCGAGGCGCTGCTCGACGGAGTCGTCGCCCTCGTGCCGCGCAGCGCCGTCGGTGCCGGTCTGCGCCGGGCGCGCGACATGCTCGACTACGGTGACGCGGCCACGGTCGCGGCAGTGCTCGGCAGCGGCCGGCGTACCACCGCGCACGACACCGTCCCGTTCGCGCTCTGGTCCGCGGCCCGGGCGCTCGGTGACTTCGAGCGGATGTTCTGGACGACGGCGGAGGTCGGCGGTGACGTCGACACCACCTGCGCCATCGCCGGCGGGGTCGTCGCCGCCTCGGCGGCCGGGGCCCCGCCCGCCGAGTGGCTGGCCCAGACCGAAGACCTGCCCGACTGGGTCCCCTCGGCCGTACGCCCGTAGCCCGACGAGCCTGGCACCGTAGGCCACCGACATGCCGATGGCCTGCGGCCAGGTCATGACGGGGACGACCTGCGCGGCCGCCCTCGGTGGCGGCGGCCCTGGTGCAGGCCCGTCGAGGGCGGCGATGCCCTGGCCGACGGCGAGGCCGGGTTTTTCGGAATCGGACGTTCAGGGCGGAACCCGTCGCCCGCCGACGGGTTCGGGCGGGCTGAGTGTCACGGTCCTGCCACAGCCGCGTCCGGGGCGGTTCGGCAGGGCGCGGCGCGGTTAGAGTCGGCCACTCCGCAGCGCTGATCATGACAACAGCGTGCCGACGAGACACCCGGGACCGCCTTCTCCGGCCACACGGCCGCCGCGCGGCCCGGGCCGGGAGGGGGTCCCGTGACCGATACACCATCCGCAGAGCCGCCGAAGGACGGCCGGCCGGAGGGCAGCGCGCCGGACGGCTCGCCGGAGGGTGGCGCCGCGCCTGAGGGTGCCACGCCGTCGGCGCAGGCGAACACGCCGGGCGGCTCGTCGGAGGGTGGCGGGCCGGAGGGCGGCGCCGGGCCCGAGGGCACCGCGCCGTCGGCGCAGGCCAACACGCCGGAACCGGGGCGGACCGTCGCCGCATCACCCGCCCCACCCGCCCTACCCGCCTCGCCCGCTGCCCCAGCCGCTTCGAGGGCGGCCGCGTTCGGCGGCGCGCCGTCGCCCGGCGGGCCGCCTCCCGGAAGGTACGGGCCGGGACAGCCGTACGGGCCGGGACAGCCGTACGGACCGGGGCAGCCGTACGGGCCGGGAACCCACCCGACGTACCGGGCCTGGGGCCCGCCGCAGCCGAAGCCCAGCCGGCTCAGGCCCGCCGCACCCGCCAAGCCGACCGCCGCCACGCTGTGGGCCGTCCTCGCCACCGCGCTGGCCGCGGCCCTGCTGCTCGGCGGGGGCGCCGGGGTGAACCTGCTGCTCGTGGCGGTGCCCGCGACCCTCGCCGGCGCCTTCGCCGCCCGTGCGGCCGGCCGACGGCTGCGGCCCTGGACCCTGGTCTGGGCGATCGGAGCCGCCTCGCTGCTCGTCGTGCCGGTGCTGAGCGACGCGAGCTGGCCGACCTTCCTCGCGGTCGTCACGGCCCTCGGTCTCACCGGCTTCGCCCTGCACGGTGGCCGCGGATGGCCGAGCATGCTGTTCGGTCCCCTCGGCCTCTTCGACTCCGTCGGCACCGGCATGATGTGGGGATGGCGGGGCGTACGCGAGCGTGCGGGCGCGTCCCAAGGGCGCTGGGGTCCGCTCCTGCGCACCGTCCTGATCGCGGTCGGTCTGCTGGTCGTCTTCGGGGCGCTGTTCGCCGGGGCCGACGCCGCCTTCGCCGACCTGCTCGGCTCGCTCGTCCCGGACGTCTCTCTCGACCAGGCGCCCTGGCGGCTGCTGCTCTTCCTGCTCGGAGTGGTCGGCGGCCTCGCCGTCGCCCGCACCGCGGCGGCACCGCTGCGGTGGGACCGCCTGACCTTCAGCCCCGGCCGGGCCCGCGGCCGGTTCGAATGGGCGCTCCCGCTGGTCGTCCTGAACCTGCTCTTCGCGGCCTTCATCGGGATCCAGCTCACCGTGCTGTTCGGCGGCTACGACAAGGTCCTCGACGAGACCGGCCTGACCTACGCCGAGTACGCGCGCCAGGGTTTCTGGCAGCTGCTCATGGCCACCCTGCTCACCCTGGGCGTGATCGGCCTGGCCCTGCGCTGGGCGCCCCGCGCCCATGCCGGCGACCGGCGTCTGGTGCGGGCCGTGCTCGGAACCCTGTGCGTCCTCACCCTCGTCGTCGTCGCCTCCGCCCTGCGCAGGATGGACCTGTACGTCGACGCGTACGGTCTCACCCGGCTCCGGATCTCCGTCACCGCCATGGAGATCTGGCTCGGCGTGGTGATCCTGCTGATCATGGCGGCCGGGATCTGGGGCGCCCGTCTGCTGCCCCGCGCCCTGGCGGCCAGCGCCGCCGGCTTCGTCCTCGTCTTCGGACTGATCCAGCCGGACTCCGTCATCGCCCAGCAGAACGTCGAACGCCACGAACGGCTCGGAAAGATCGACCTGCACTACCTGGCGGGCCTCTCGGCCGATGCCGTGCCGGCCCTCGACCGGCTGCCCGAACCGCTGCGGTCCTGCGCACTGCAGAGCCTCGCCTACCGGCTCCGCGAAGACGGCGACGAGGCCTGGTACGAGACCAGCCTGGCGGAGGCCCGGGCCAGGGACATCCTGGCCGAGCGCGAGGCCGGCCGCACCGGCTCGTGCGGCGACCCGACGCGTGAGGAGCACTACGACCCGGACGCCGACCCCTACTCCGACGACTCCGACCCGTACGCGCCCTGAGAGACGGGGCGTGCTCTCCTCCCCGTACCGTACGGAGAGGAGAGCACGCCCACGTCCTCAGACGGCGGAAATCCTTCACGAATGCGACCGCGAGACCGTCGGCCGTTCCCTTGGGGCGAGCCTCGACGGAGTGTGAGCAGCCCGTAACGCGGCCGCAGGGCGAGGCGTTCGGTGCCGTCCGCGAGGGGATCGAAGGAGATTCCGGCGCTCGCTCGGTGATGTGCGGCAGCGAAGAGATGCCACCTGTGCGCCGTGCTGGAGGGGTCGGGTTTCGGCCGGGGTGGACCAGCACACGGAATCCGGGTACCAAGGGAGGTATCCATCGGCGTAACCTGTCAGGCGCCATGCCGTACGAACCACCCACCCACACTGTCGAGCGATCGATCCGGGCCACCACCGGCGCCAAGATCGTTGCCGGGGTCGACGAGGTCGGACGCGGGGCTTGGGCAGGTCCAGTCACGGTGTGCGCCGCCGTCACCGGCCTGCGCCGCCCGCCCCCAGGGCTCACCGACTCCAAGCTGATCACCCCCAAACGCCGCGCCGCGCTCGCCGCGGAACTCGAGGGGTGGGTCACGGCGTACGCGCTGGGCGACGCCTCACCCGCCGAGATCGACGAACTGGGGATGACCGCGGCGCTCCGACTGGCCGCGATCCGCGCCCTGGAAGGCCTCCCGGTCCGCCCCGACGCCGTGATCCTCGACGGCAAGCACGACTACCTCGGCACCCCCTGGCAGGTCCGTACGGTGATCAAGGGCGACCAGTCCTGCGTCGCCGTCGCCGCCGCCTCCGTGATCGCCAAGGTCCGCCGCGACGCGCTGATGGCAGAGCTGGAGGCCGAGGCCGAGGGCTACGCCGCCTACGCCTTCGCGGCCAACGCGGGCTGCCCGTCCCCGGTTCACAAGGCCGCACTGCACGAGCTGGGGCCCAGCCCCTATCACCGGCTCTCCTGGGCCTATCTCGACGCGATGCCTCGCTGGCGGCATCTCAAGAAGGTCCGGATCTCCGCCGAGGCGGCCGCACTCGAAAGCGGGGGCCAACTCGGCTTCGACTTCTGACCACTTCCCACCACCGACTTCCGGCTTCTGAATCTGCTTCTGGATGCTCCGGCGGGCCCCTGGGTCTCTCCGGCAGAGCCGTCTCAGCAGCCGGGGCGCATCTCTGCGCCCACCCGCCGGAGCCCCGCGCGACGGCGTTTGATAGACATCCACCCATGCCTCTCATCCCCGAGGAGCCTCAGATTCACGAGAGTGCCCAGGGTCCCCGCGTGACCGCGCCCGCAGGCCGTCCCACGCCGACCCCTCGACCCGTACCCGGCCCGCGTTCCACGGCCTCTCCGCGCCCCGGGCGTCCGGGCCCCGGCCCGGCCAGGCCCGCACCGCCGGTGCCGCGCCCGCCCGTTGCCGCTACGGCGCCCGTTGCCACGGAGAATCGTTCCGACGAACGCTCCGCGCCGCAGATCCAGCTGATCCCCGCACCCGCCGACGGCGCCGTCGACGCCGCCGAGGAGGCCGTGGACCTGCTCCTGGAGTCCGGTCGCGCCCCCGGCGACGTCCTGGTGCTCACCACCGGCGAGCAGCACCCGTGGGCGGCGCACGAGCTGTCCTTCGGTGAGGCCGCCTACTGGGCCCAGCAGGACACCCGCGAGGACGTGTTCTTCGCGGACGCCGCCGCCGTGTCCCGGGCAGCCGTCCGGCCCGTGGTGGTCGTCGCCGTCAACGGCGGCTCCGACGAGGACCTCGCGCGCCGGCTGCCCGAGGCGATGCGGCGGGCGACGGCCCTCCTCATCGTCTGCGGCGACCCGCAGCGGGTCAACACCGTGCTCGGCGCAGGCGTCTGACACGCCCGTCCACGTCCCGGCCGCCGTCCGGCGGCCGGGCGGACACCCTTCCAGGCGCCGCCCTACCCGCATCGGGCCGGACGGACGCCGATCGGTGCAGGTGCCGGTGCAGGTGCCGGTGACGTGCCGGTGTCCGGGCGAGGGGGGAGGGGGAGGCGGGGAGGCCGGTCGCTCAGCGGGCGGCGGCCCGGCGCAGTGGCTCGGGCGCACCGCTCGCGATCCGCGGCGCCAGCCGGTCGGGTTCGGAGTCCTCACCCAGGGGTGTCGGGCGCGAGTCGGAGCTCGGCCTGCGACCGCCCCGCCCCTCGCCGAGCACCTGCCAGCCGCCGGCGGTCAGGGTGATGTACGCACCGCAGCGCAGGCCGTGCAGGGTGCAGGCGTCCCGCAGGCCCCACATCCACGCACCGTCCTCTTCGGTCCAACGCTCGTCGCCCTCACGGCAGTAGAGCAGCACGGCCGTACGCACGGGGGAACGCCGCCGCAGGTCGTGCGGGATGACCCGGCGCAGATGGGCGAGGAGCGCGTTGCGGAACTCCCAGCCGTCCGCCGGAGCCGGCCTGCGGAAGAAGGAGGCGCTGGCCGCGAGCCGTTCCTCGTGGTCGAGCACGGCGACCACCGCCGTCGACGGCGTCGGCCGGTGACGGGAGTGCAGACCGCTGACGACATCCCGGGGATTGCGCAGCAGCGGGATCCCCGCCGCGGCCCACTCGGCCGGTTCCAGCATCCGAGCGAGGCGGCTGGCCGACCCGGACGACAAGTTGCCCGAGGCGGCTGAGGACGGAGCGAATCCGAGGGTCACGATCCTCCCTTCGGATACGCGCCCGCTCCGCGGGCAGGGTCGGGTGAGGGCGCACCACGGCATGGTCCAACCGGACCACGTACGGGCCGTGCGGGGCGGATTCCCAATTCTTCCTGGCCCGTGGTCGAGCGGCAACGAGCAATTGAGACCGCTGACTGGAATGATCCGGTATGCCTCTCATATCCCTGCCCAGTTACCTATTGTTCACGCCCCGTTCTACGCCTGGACGGCGAGGACCAGCGGAAACACTCCCTCGGCTCCCGCCCGTCGCATCAGCCTCGCCGCCACCGCCAACGTCCAGCCGCTGTCGGAGAGATCGTCCACGAGCAGGACGGGACCGCCCGCCGATCCCAGACGCTCTGCCAGATCGGGCGGTACGACCAGCGCCCGCTGCAGTCCGAGCACGCGCTGTGCGCTGTTCGTCCGGGAGATCCGCAGGTCCTCCGCCTCCGGCGCGTACTCCACCGATCCGAGCAGCGGCATCCGCCCGATCTCGGCGATCCGCCGGCCGAGCGAGCCCACGAGCCGCGGCTTGCGGTGCGAGGCGACCGTCACCACGCCGACCGGCCGGGGCGGGGCGTCGGCCGCTCCCGAGGCCCAACCGCCCGGCCCCTTGGCCCAGTCGGCCAGCACCTTGACCACCGCCTGCACCACGTCGTCCGGCACCTCCCCGTCCGGCGCGGAGTCGGCCAGCAGCGGACGCAGCCGGTTGCCCCAGCCGATGTCCGAGAGCCGGCCCAGCGCCCGGCCCGCGTACGACTGCTCGCCCGCCGGGATACGACCCTTCAGATCCACGCCCACGGCGGGCAGTCCGGTCGGCCACATCTTGCGCGGCTCCACCTCCACGCCCGCCCTGCCCAGCTCGCCCCGCGCCATGTCCAGCGCGGCCTCGGACACCTTCGCGTCGAACCTGACGCCCGCACAGTTGTCACAGCGGCCGCACGGAGCCGCCGCCTCGTCGTCCAGCTGCCGGCGCAGGAACTCCATCCGGCAGCCCGACGTCGCCGCGTACTCCCGCATGGCCTGCTGCTCGGCCGCCCGCTGCCGGGCCACCCACGCGTACCGCTCGGTGTCGTAGACCCACGGGCGGCCCGTGCTCGTCCAGCCGCCCTTCACCCGGTGCACCGCGCCGTCCACGTCGAGCACCTTCAGCATCGTCTCCAGCCGCGTCCTGCGCAGTTCGACCAGCGGCTCCAGCGCGGGCAGGGACAGCGGCCGGCCGGCCTGAGCCAACACGTCGAGGGTGCGGCGCACCTGCTCCTCCGGAGGGAAGGCCACCGAGGCGAAGTACTGCCAGATCGCCTCGTCCTCCTTGCCCGGCAACAGCAGCACCTCCGCGTGCTCCACACCGCGCCCGGCACGGCCCACCTGCTGGTAGTAGGCGATGGGGGAGGAGGGCGAACCCAGATGGACCACGAAGCCCAGGTCCGGCTTGTCGAAGCCCATGCCGAGCGCCGAGGTGGCCACGAGCGCCTTGACCCGGTTGGCCAGCAGGTCGTCCTCCGCCTGCTGCCGGTCGGCGTTCTCCGTACGCCCCGTGTACGAGGCGACCGTGTGCCCGCACTGGCGCAGATGCGCGGTCACCTCCTCGGCCGCGGCGACCGTCAGCGTGTAGATGATCCCCGAGCCGGGCAGCTCGTCGAGGTGGTCGGCCAGCCAGGCCAACCGGTGCGCCGCGTCCGGCAGCCGCACCACGCCGAGGCTCAGGCTCTCGCGGTCCAGCGGGCCGCGCAGCACCAGCGCGTCCGTGTCCCCGCCCGTCCCCAGCTGCTCGGCGACGTCCGCGGTCACCCGGGCGTTGGCCGTCGCCGTCGTCGCCAGCACCGGCACCCCGCCCGGCAGCTCCGCGAGCATCGTCCGCAGCCGCCGGTAGTCGGGCCGGAAGTCGTGACCCCAGTCCGAGATGCAGTGCGCCTCGTCGACGACGAGCAGTCCGGTCGCAGCGGCGAGGCGCGGCAGCACCTGGTCGCGGAAGTCGGGGTTGTTCAGCCGCTCGGGGCTCACGAGCAGCACGTCGACCTCACCGGCCGCCACCTCCTCCTGGACGGTGTCCCACTCCTCGGTGTTCGACGAGTTGATCGTGCGGGCGCGGATGCCCGCGCGGGCGGCCGCCTCCACCTGGTTGCGCATCAGCGCGAGCAGGGGCGAGACGATCACGGTCGGGCCCGCGCCGCGCTCGCGCAGCAGCGAGGTCGCGACGAAATACACCGCCGACTTGCCCCAGCCGGTCCGCTGCACGACCAGCGCCCGGCGTCTGTCCGCGACCAGTGCCTCGATGGCGCGCCACTGGTCCTCGCGGAGTCTCGCCGTCCCCGTCGGGTCCGAGACGAGTCGGGCGAGCACGGCGTCGGCGGCGGCGCGCAGGGCGGCGCGGTCCTCGGGGCGGTCTGCGTTGGTCATGCCCCCATGCAACCTGATCGGTCCGACAAAGCGCGAACGAGCGGGCCGAGCCTGTGGAAAACTCACGGACCGGTCGGGCCGGGAGTTATCCACAGGGGTTTCGCTACCGACCGTGATCGCGGGACCGTCGTGACCATGAACACGAACCACGACGAATCCCACGGCCCGTCCTCGACCCAGCAGATCACCCTGCGCGGCCCGGCCGAGCTGGCCGACGCGCTGCCGTTCATGCTCGGCTTCCATCCCAGCGACTCCGTCGTCCTCGTCGCGCTCCACGGCGAGCGCGGTCGCTTCGGCGGCCGCGTCAGGGTCGGCATCCCGAGCTCGCCGGCCGAGTGGTCCACAACCGCCGACCACCTGGCCGAATGCCTGGTCGAAGGCTCCACGCGCCGAGGCGACCGCCCCGACGCGATCGTCGTCTTCCTCTGCCAGGAACCGGCACCGGGCGAGACCGGGCGGCGCGTGATGGAGCGGCTGCGCCCCTTCGCCCAGCGCCTGCGCACCGCCTGCGGCGCGCTCGACACCCCCGTCCTCGAAGCCCTCTGCATTTCCGACGGCCTGTACTTCTCCTACTGCTGCCCCGACGCCCGCTGCTGCCCGCCCGACGGCACACCCCTCGCCCTGTCCGGTACGTCGGTGATGGCGGCGTCCGCCGCCTATGCGGGGATCCAGGTGCGCGGCAGTCTCAAGGACATGGAGGCCCGGCTGAAGCCATGGGGCTCCGAAGGCGACGCGGCGCAGCGCGCGGCCCTGAACGACGCCGCCGCGGTCATCGTGCCCAGGATCCTCGCCGGCGCGCCGGGAGGTCTGGGGCGCCAGGAGACGCGTGACACCACCCTCGCCCTGGTCCGCCGGCTGATCGCCCGGTTCGCCGCACCGCCCGAGTCCCCGGTGGCAGGCGCGACCACCGGCCGCAGCGTCGTTCCGCCCGGACTCACCGGGCTCACCGGTCTCGTGAACGGGGCGGCGGCCGGGACGGCGAGCGCCGACGCCCGCGACGACGCGCTCCTCACACCCGACGAGGCCGCCACGGTGATCCTCGGCCTGCAGGACCGCGACACCCGCGACCAGGCCGCCGAATGGATGGAAGGCCCCGAGGCGGCCCCCGCGCTGCGGCTCTGGCGAGCCCTGTCCCGGCGCTGCGTCGCCCCCTACCAGGAATACGCCGCCGCACCCCTCACCCTGGCCGGCTGGGTCGCCTGGTCCACCGGTGACGAACCCTCCGCCCGGGTGGCCCTCGGCCTGGCCCTGGAGGCCGACCCCGACTACCTCTTCGCTCGCCTGCTCCACCAGGCGTGCAACGAGGGCCTGGATCCCGAGTCCCTCCGCGACTGCCTGCGCAAGGAGCGGGACGCGCGTCTCGCCGCCACGTCCGGGCCCGGTCCGGCCCCGACGGAGGAGGGCCGGGAGCCGGACGGGGCCGGCGTGCCGGAATGGAGCCAGCGGCAGGACGGGCCGTCCGGCCCGCAGCCGGTGCAGGCGGCCGCCCCGAGTGACGGCGGGACCCGGGACCGACTGCGACGCCAGGCCCGCCAGGCCGCCCGGCGGACGACGCGGCAGGCCGGGCTGCGCGCCGCGGGAGCCGGCCGAGGCCCGGCCCATGCCCCCTCGACAGCCCGCCGTGACGCGCAGCCCAGGTCACCCCGGAGCGCGGTGGTGCGACGGACCGGCCGGCGCGGAGCCAGGAGCGGTGAATGAGCCGTACACATGCCCCTAAGGGCGTGACCGCCCGGCCGGGCACCGGTGTCCCCGGGCTGCGGGGTGCCGTCAGGTCAGGAGCGAAGCGTGTCGCCGGACCGCGGCGCGTCGTCCGGTCGGTGGCGGGGTTCGCCGCAGGGGGTCGAGGAGCAGCCCGGCGGGGCGCGGGACCTGCCACCCGGGCCTGGGGTGCTGTCCGGCCGGGTGGGGGACTTGCCGCTGGGGTTCGGCGTGTTGCCCGGGTGGGAGAGCGGTGTGCCGCCGGGCGGCAGGGCCTCATCCGGACGTGCACGGGTCTGGGCACAGGGGGGCCGGGCACAGGGGGTCGGGGTGCCGTCCGGCCGAGTGGGGGACTTGCCGCACGGGTCAGGAGCGTCACCCGGTCTCGGGCGAGGTCCGCCGCAGGAGTCCGGGGCGGCTTTCGGCCGGGTGCGTGGTTCGCCGGACGGGGGCTGCGGGGCATCCGGGCAGGCGCGAGGCTCGTTGGCGAACCGCGCCGCGTCTTCCGGTCGAGGGCGGGCCGGGCCGTGACCCGGTGGGCCGCGGCGGCGTTCACCTCTGTGGCGGTCGCGCAGGAGCGGTGCCGCCCCATGGCCGGAACCCCGGACCACCCGAGCGGCGTCCACCGTGGACGCCCCGGGGCCCGGCCGAGCCGTCCGGACCGCACAGAGAGCGCCGCACACCTGTCATGGCCCCCAGCCCCGCCCAGGCCCCCGGACCCTCCACCGGTCACTCCTCCCACCCCGGCCCTCCGCCACCGGGAACGGGAGCCGGGCCGGCCCGCCCCGTCGACCTGCCCGCCCTGCACGACACCCTCGTCGGCGTCGCGCTCCCGGCCCTCACCCTCAGCCCCCGCCACGGGCAGCTCACCGGCACAGGAATCGAAGGCGTCTTCCTCGGCGGGCGACGGCTCCTCTCCCGATGCGTCCTGCGCGTGGCCGGACGTGAGCCCGTCCCCCTCCACGGCCGGCCGGCCGCCCCGGACCGCGCCGACTTCCTGGCTGTCCTGCGCGCGCCCGGCGACACCGGCCCCGACCCCGGCCTCCGCGTCGAGCGCAGCCGCGAGGCCGACGGGACCGAGCGGATCACCCTGCGCAGCTCCGCGCTCCGGCCACTACGGGTCCCCGTGGAGCTCGCTCTGGGCACGGACCTCGCGGACCTGGGCGCGGTGGCGGGCGGGCGGCCGGGGCCCGAGCTGGCCGCGAGCGTCCACGGCACCGGGCTCCGCTGGGTCCATGAGGACGGCTCCGCCGTCACCGTCGCGGCGGACCCGCCGCCCAGCGACGCGCTGGCGGCGGCCGGGCTCCTCCGCTGGGAGGCCGCACTGGCCCCAGGGGATCACTTCGCCCTCACCCTCCGGCTCGGCAGCGAGCGCTCCCGCCGCCGGCAGGGCCCCGGTGCCGGACGGCCGGGCGGCCACACGCTCGCCGACGCCGCCGCCGAAGGAGACGACCCGCGCCTCGGGCCGCTGCTGCGCTCCTCCGTCGCCGACCTGCGCGCGCTGCTCCAGCGCGACCCCGCTCACCCCGCCGACGTCCACCTCGCGGCCGGAGTCCCCTGGCGCTGCGGCCCCGTCACCGCGGAGGCGCTCTGGGCCGCCCGCATGGCCCTGCCGCTCGGCACCCGGCTCGCCGTCACCACCCTGCGGGCCCTCGGCCGGGCCCAACGCGCCGGCACGGGACCGCAGGCGGGGCTCGTCCCCGGGCCGCTCAGGGACGCAGGCCCCCTGCTGCCGCCCCGCTGCACCGGCGTCGAGGCCACCCTCGCCTTCCCCGTCGTTCTCGCCGAGGCCCGCCGCTGGGGACTTCCCGAGCAGGACCTGGCAGAACTGGTCCCCATCGCCGAGCGGTGCCTCGACTGGCTGCGCGGGGCCGCCGACACCGACGGGTTCGTGCCGGATCCGTGGCCCACCGGGCCGGTACGGGCCGAGACCCAGGCCCACGCCCACCGTGCGGCCCTGCTCGGCGCCGACCTGCTCGACGCCTGCGGGAGACCCGGCGGGGACGCGTGGCGGGAATGGGCGCGGGCACTGCGCGAGCGGTTCCGCGGGAGGTTCTGGCTCGACGACCCCTCCGGCGGCCGGCCCGTTCTCGCCCGCACACCCGACGGCCGCCCGCTGCCGCACCTCGGAGGCTGGGCCGCGCACCTCCTCGACACGGGGCTCGCCGCCGCCGGCCGGCGGGCCCCCGGACTGCTCGACAAGGACCAGACCGAGCGACTGGCCAGGCTGCTCGCCGCCCCGGCGCTCGACTCCGGGTGGGGCCTGCGCGGCCTCGGGGAGAAGGAGCCCGGCTACAACCCGTTCGGGCACCGGTCGGGAGCGGTGCGGGTGCACGAGACGGTGGTCGCCGTCGCCGGGCTCGCCGCGGCCGGGCACGAGAACGAGGCGGCGTCGCTGCTGCGCGGCGTTCTGGACGCCGCCGAGGCGTTCGACCACCGGCTCCCCGAGATGTACGCGGGGGAGCGGCGGACGACCGGCGCGCTCCCGGTGCCGCACCCGGCGGCCTGCCGGCCCGCCGCGGTGGCCGCAGCGTCCGGGGTGCATCTGCTCACCGCGGTCCTCGGGATCCGTCCCGACGTCCCCGGACGCACGGTCGCCCTGCACCCGCTGCCTTCGGCCCCGCTCGGAGAAGTACGGCTGTCGGGTCTCCGGGTGGCCGGCGAGCCGTTCGCGGCCCGCGTCGGACGGCTGGGGCTCGGCATGGTCGAGGAGGCGACGCCCGGCCTCCAGCTGGGAGTCTGACCCGCCACGGGCCTTTCGACGGTGGTCGGCGAGTTCGAGCGGAAGAACAGGAGGACCGGGAGGGGCGAGCGGAGAAGAAGTGGTGCCGGATCCTTCCCGCGGGCGTGTTTATCGTCAGGAAGACGACTATGATCACGGGCATGCCTCCCTACGACCCGTCGGCCTTTCCGCCCTTCGCCGTCACCGTCGATCTGGTCGTGCTCACCGTGCGGCGCCATGCCCTGTGCGCCCTGGTCGTGAAACGGGGGGAGGCCCCGTTCCAGGGGCGCTGGGCACTGCCGGGCGGCTTCGTCCGGGCCGACGAGGACCTCGACGCCGCCGCCGCGCGCGAGCTGGTCGAGGAGACCGGCCTCTGCGTCCACGACCCGGGGGCCCCGCCGCCCGTGCCCGGCAACGGGGCGCACCTGGAGCAGCTGGCGACCTACGGAGCGCCCGACCGCGACCCGCGGATGAGGGTGGTCAGCGTGGCGCACCTGGCGCTCGCGCCGGACCTGCCGGCGCCGCGGGCGGGCGGCGACGCCAACAGTGCGCGCTGGGCACCCGTCGAGGAGCTCCTCGGGCAGGACGGGGCGGCGGATCCGGAAGGCGAACCGCCGGTGCCGCTCGCCTTCGACCACGCCCGGATCCTCGCCGACGGGGTGGAGCGCGCACGCTCCAAGATCGAGTACTCCTCGCTCGCCACCGCCTTCTGCCCGCCGGAGTTCACGGTCGGCGAGCTCCGCCGGGTCTACGAGGCGGTGTGGGGAGTGGCCCTCGATCCGCGCAACTTCCACCGCAAGGTGACCGGCACGCCCGGCTTTCTGGTTCCGGCAGGCGGCACCACGACCCGTCAGGGCGGCCGTCCCGCCCAGCTTTTCCGCGCTGGTGGGGCCACGTTGCTCAACCCGCCCATGCTCCGGCCGGAGGTCTGACGGGCGGTCGCCCGCCCGCCCCGAGCCGTCAATCCTGCGCCAAAAGTCCTAAATGGGACGTTATCTTGCTGGGAAAGCCGCCCTGCCGCGGAGCGGTCTCACCTACCCGCGAGAGAAGCGATGCTCCAGGCCATCGGACTCACCAGCACCCCCCGCCGGGACCTTCCTCCCGCCGTGGACGACCTCACCTTCGAGGCGCGGCCGGGCGCCGTCACCGCCTTGCTCGGCCCGGCCGGCGCCGGCAAGACCACCGCGCTGCGGCTCATGCTGCAGCTCGAACCGGGCCGTGGTGTCACCTACTTCCGGGGCCGCCCGCTGCACCGCGTCGCCAACCCCGCCCGGGAGGTCGGCGTCCTGCTCGGTGACGTCCCCGGCCACCCCTCCCGCACGCTGCGCAGTCAACTGCGCATGCTGTGCGCCGCCGCCGGAGTCCCCGGAACCCGCGCCGACGAGATGCTGCGGGTCGTCGGGCTGACCGGCGTGCACGACCAGCGCATCGGCACCCTGTCGCTCGGCATGGACCGTCGACTGGGCCTCGCCGCAGCCCTGTTGGGCGACCCGCACACCCTGCTCCTCGACGAGCCCGCCGCCGGACTCTCCGTACGCGAGAGCGCCTGGCTCCACGAACTGCTGCGCACCCACGCCGACGAGGGCGGCACCGTCCTCTTCACGACGAGCGACCCCAAGGACGCCGCCCGCAACGCCGACCGGGTCGTCACCCTCGACGGCGGCCGGCTCGCCGCCGACCAGGATGTCACCGAGTTCGCCCGCACCCGGCTGCGTCCCCGGGTCGCGGTCCGCACCCCGCACGCCGCCCGGCTCGCCGCCGTCCTCACCCAGGAGTCCCGCGCCGCCCGCCGTCCGGTCGTGGTGGTCACGGAGGGAGGCAACCGCCTCTCCGTCTACGGCAGCGACTGCGCCACCGTCGGCGAGACCGCCTTCCGCAACGGCGTGCTCCTCCACCGCCTCGCCGACGAGACCGGTGACACCCGCCCGTCCTCCGACATCCGGCGTGCCACGCCCCAGCCCCCCGCGGGCCCGCCCCCCACCGCCGTACCCCCTGCCGCCCCGCCCTCCTCGACAGCGGCCCCCGCCGCCGAGACCGCAGCCCACGGCACCCCCGCGACCGCCCTCACCCCCGCGACCGCCCTCACCCCGGCGACCGCCCCCGCCCCGGCGGCCGTGCCCGCTCCGCCGGCCGGGCGCCGGGCGCACCGCGCCCCGTACCGTTCCCCGCTGCGTCCGCTGCGGTACGAGATCCGCCGCCTGCTCGGCGTCCCCTCCACGCCGCTCGTCGTCGCCGGGGTGGTGCTGGTGTCCGTCGCCCTGGCCGTGCTGCTCGCGCGCGGCGGGCGCACCCCGGTGCCGGCCGTCCTGGCGGGATGGCCGGGCATCTCCCCGCTGCCGCCCGCCGCGCTGGGGGCGGGGCTGCTCGGCGCCTTCTCGTTCGGCGAGGAGTACCGCTACCCGGCTCTCACCACCGGGCGCGGCGCCGTACCACGCCGGCTGGGCCTCCTCCTCGCCAAGCTCGCCGTCGCGGCCGCCGTCGGAGCGGCCCTCGCGGTGCTCGTGGTCGTGGCAGACCTGGAGGCGCTGCGCCTCGTCTACGGCGGCGAGTTGATCCCCGTACCTCGCAACTGGCCTGCCCTCTGTGCGAATTGGTGCGGTCTGGTGATCGGCTGCGCCTGGGCCGGAGTGCTCGGTGCGGGCGTCTTCCGGGCCGCGGCCGCGGGCGTCGCGGCGGTGCTGGCCGTACCGGTGGTCTTCGCCCCGCCGCTCCAGCGCCTGCTCGCCGGCGCGCCCCGGCGGTCGGTCGCCGGACTGCCCGCGCGGTTGCGCGAGTTCGTCGGCTTTGAATGGTCGTCGGCCGCCGACCGGTGGCTGATGGGTGCGCTGCGCGTGCTCGGGCAGCCCGTGGGAGTGGCTCTGACCCTGACGTTGACGGTCCTGCTCTGTGCCTATGTGTTCACCGGCCGTCACAGCAGAGCGCGTTGGTGATCGCCTTCCGACCGGAAGTTTCCGCATGGGCGGCAACTCCCTTGAAGGATGTGCGCTATGTCCGATTAATCGTCAATTGTGTAGCGAGTGCCGATCACCCTTTCGTGTGCTTTTCACCAAAGACCTCAAGGGGGGTGAGAGCCACGCCGACAAAGGATGCGTGAGTACCCTTGCGCACACGATGATGACCCCCGCCCGCCCCGTCGAGTCCGGCCTCGGCGCGCCGGGCGACCTCGACCGCTACCCCTACGCGGAGACGCCAGGGGCCGACCGCGTGGGCCCGCCCGCCTGGGAGGCCACGGAAGACCTCGGCCGGGTCGGCCGCAGGACCGCCGGCAGCCGCGGCCGCGGACTGCACGGACAGCTCGTCCAGCAGCTCGGCCAGATGATCGTCTCCGGTGACCTCGGCGCCGACCGGCCCCTCGTTCCCGAGGAGATCGGCCAGCGCTTCGAGGTCTCCCGCACCGTCGTCCGCGAGTCGCTGCGCGTGCTCGAGGCCAAGGGCCTGGTCAGTGCCCGCCCCAACGTCGGCACCCGAGTCCGTCCCGTCAGCGACTGGAACCTGCTCGACCCCGACATCATCGAATGGCGCGCCTTCGGGCCACAGCGCGACGACCAGCGCCGCGAGCTCAGCGAACTCCGCTGGACCATCGAACCCCTCGCCGCGCGACTGGCCGCGGGCCACGGCCGCGAGGACGTCCAGCAGCGCCTCTCCGACATGGTCGAGATCATGGGCCACGCGTACGCGCAGGGCGACGGCATCACCTTCTCCCGCGCCGACACCGAGTTCCACGCCCTGCTCATCCAGCTCGCCGGCAACCGCATGCTGGAGCACCTCTCCGGCATCGTCGGCGCCGCCCTCCAGGTCTCCGGGGCGCCCGCCACCGCCTGTGACCGCCCCGGCGAGAGCTGCCTCGCCCACCACGCCCGGATCGTCGACGCCCTCGCCGCCGGGGACGCACTGGGCGCCGAGACGGCCATGCGCCAGCTGCTGACCGTCCACCCCGAGGTGGAGCGTGTCGTGCCGGCACCCCGCGAGCATTGATCCGCCGGCCGTGGGCAGGAGCACCGTGAGGCCCGCACCGCGTGCCGCCGGATCCGAGCGGAGCCCGGGGGCGGAACCCGTCCCCGGGGGCGCCAGGGTCTGGCGGCACGCGCCGGGGCGCGCGGAAGCGGGGCCGGGACGCCGCGAGACGCCGTGATCGTGTCGCGTTCCGTATGTTTGATGGCGGATCGTCGCAAATGAGGTGTGACTCGGGCCACGCGGATTGGGCGTAACACTCCTCGAAGCCGCGCGATGACCTAAGAGGTGACAGCCGAGGAAGGAATACAGCAGCCGCTCGTGGCGCTGTGCAGTTCCCCGGTCCAGCCCGCGCCGTCGGCACATTCCCGGCCGACGGTCGTCGGCTCCGGCCCGATCCCGGGCGGGGCCGGAAGCCGTTTCCATCGTTCCGAGAGGTTGTTCGTGTCGGCCAGCACATCCCGTACGCTCCCGCCGGAGATCGCCGAGTCCGAGTCTGTGATGGCGCTCATCGAGCGGGGAAAGGCTGATGGGCAGATCGCCGGCGATGACGTGCGTCGGGCCTTCGAGGCTGACCAGATTCCGCCAACCCAGTGGAAGAATGTTCTGCGCAGCCTCAATCAGATCCTCGAGGAAGAGGGTGTGACGCTGATGGTCAGTGCAGCGGAGTCGCCGAAGCGCGCCCGCAAGAGCGTCGCAGCGAAGAGCCCGGCCAAGCGCACCGCCACCAAGACCGTCACCGCCAGGACGACCGTGACGAAGTCCGTCTCGGGCGCCTCCGCGGCCCCGGCGGCCGAGAGCGCGGACCCGGCCGACGAGGCCGGAGCCCCGGCCAAGAAGGCGGCCGCCGCCAAGAAGACCGCCGCCAAGAAGACGGTGGCGAAGAAGGCCACCGCCAAGAAGACGGCGGCCAAGAAGACCACGTCCAAGAAGGACGAGGACGAGCTGCTCGAGGGCGAGGAGCTGCTCGAGGACGTCGCGCCCGGCAAGGGCGACGACGAAGAGGCCGAGGGCGAGAACAAGGGCTTTGTCCTGTCCGACGAGGACGAGGACGACGCGCCGGCCCAGCAGGTCGCCGTCGCCGGTGCCACCGCGGACCCGGTGAAGGACTACCTCAAGCAGATCGGCAAGGTCCCGCTGCTCAACGCCGAGCAGGAGGTCGAGCTCGCCAAGCGCATCGAGGCCGGTCTGTTCGCCGAGGACAAGCTGGCGAACTCCGACAAACTGGCGCCCAAGCTCAAGCGCGAGCTGGAGATCATCGCCGAGGACGGCCGCCGCGCCAAGAACCACCTCCTGGAGGCCAACCTCCGCCTCGTGGTCTCCCTGGCCAAGCGCTACACCGGCCGCGGCATGCTCTTCCTGGACCTGATCCAGGAGGGCAACCTCGGTCTGATCCGCGCCGTCGAGAAGTTCGACTACACCAAGGGCTACAAGTTCTCCACGTACGCCACCTGGTGGATCCGTCAGGCGATCACCCGCGCCATGGCCGACCAGGCCCGCACCATCCGCATCCCGGTGCACATGGTCGAGGTCATCAACAAGCTCGCGCGTGTGCAGCGCCAGATGCTCCAGGACCTGGGCCGCGAGCCCACCCCGGAGGAGCTGGCCAAGGAGCTCGACATGACCCCGGAGAAGGTCATCGAGGTCCAGAAGTACGGCCGCGAGCCGATCTCCCTGCACACCCCGCTGGGCGAGGACGGCGACAGCGAGTTCGGTGACCTCATCGAGGACTCCGAGGCGGTCGTCCCGGCCGACGCGGTCAGCTTCACGCTCCTGCAGGAGCAGCTGCACTCGGTCCTCGACACCCTCTCCGAGCGCGAGGCCGGCGTCGTCTCCATGCGCTTCGGTCTCACCGACGGTCAGCCCAAGACCCTCGACGAGATCGGCAAGGTCTACGGCGTGACGCGTGAGCGCATCCGGCAGATCGAGTCGAAGACGATGTCGAAGCTGCGCCACCCGTCGCGCTCGCAGGTGCTGCGCGACTACCTCGACTGATCCGGCCGAGGGACGCGTACGACGAACGAAGGGCCCGGTTCCCCGTGGGGGAGCCGGGCCCTTCGGCGCGTGCGCGGGTGCAGGGAACGTCCGTCTGGACGACGCTGGGTGAACCGACATCACCGGAGAGTCAGGAGGCTTCATGCGTCGTCCCATCGCCCGAGCATTGACCGGTTCCCTGGGCCTGATCGCCGCGGCGGCGGCACCGCTCACCGCCGCGGCTCCCGCGTCCGCCGACAGCGTCGTCGTCGGCGGACAGCCGACCCGGATCTCCGAGGCGCCCTGGGTGGTGGCGCTGTCCAGCCGTGACCGGTTCGGGGGTACGCGGGCCGGTCAGTTCTGCGGCGGGGCCCTCGTGGCCCCCACGAAGGTCCTCACCGCCGCCCACTGCCTGGGCCGCGACGTCCTCGGCGGAGAGCCGTGGCAGCTCCCCGACCTCAGGGTGATCGCCGGACGCACCTCGCTGCGCGGGCAGGGCGGCCAGGAGGTCCGGATCGCCGACACCTGGGTCGATCCCCGTTACGACCCCGCGACCAACTCGCGGGACCTGGCGGTGCTCACGCTGGAGAAGCCGCTGCCGGCCTCCTCCGTGATCCCGGTGGCCGCGCCAGGCGACGCCGCCACCACCCCCGGGACACCGGCGAAGGTGTACGGCTGGGGCGACACGAGCGGCCGCGGGACGTACGCGATGTCGCTGCGCTCGGCGCCGGTGCAGGTGCTGCCCGACGCGGCCTGTGAGCGGGCGTACCCGAGCGGCCTCGGCGCCGCCTACCGCGGCGACACCATGCTGTGCGCGGGCGACCCCGACGGCGGCAAGGACGCCTGCCAGGGCGACAGCGGAGGGCCTCTGGTGGCCCAGGGCAAGCTCATCGGCCTGGTGTCCTGGGGGAGCGGCTGCGGGCAGGCGGAGAACCCCGGGGTCTACACCCGGGTCTCCGAGCTGCTGCCACGCCGTTCCTGAAAGCCGGTCACTCCCGGGCCGGCCCTCGTCACCGTATGAGAACGGGCGGCCACCCCCTCGCGGGGAGTGGCCGCCCGTCGGCCGGTCGTCAGGAGCCGGCCCCTGGCTCGTCGTGGACGCGAGGCGTCAGTGCTCGTCTCCCATGGTTCGGGCCGGCACGTCGGTGAGCCGGTCCGTCTCATCCTGTATCTCTGCGGCGATCTTCTTGAGTTCCGGCTCGAACTTGCGCCCGTGGTGGGCGCAGAAGAGCAAGTCACCACCGCTGGTCAGGACGACACGCAGGTACGCCTGGGCGCCGCAGCGGTCGCAGCGGTCAGCGGCCGTCAGGGGGCTCGCGGGGGTCAGAACAGTAGTCACGTCGCCTCTTCTCTAGCTCGACGAGCTGTCGTACCAGGGTCAACATCCAACCAGGCCGAAAACGTTCCCGCTCGTGGCTTTTCCTCGAAACTTTTTCCCAAGGTGGCTGTCTGCTGCCGGTTGGCGGCGAATGAGCCGTATTGCTTCGCTCTACGGGTTTCGCATTGCTGTGTGTGGTTGAGTCCCTCCGGCGGGTTGCCGGTTGTTCATCAGGACGTGCCCGAACCCTAAATGGTTCATGCCTCGAAGGGAACGTGATGTTCACGTCACCCTATCGAGGGATCGAACACTCATACGACACTGGACTAGCATGAGGAATCAGGAGGGTGGCGTGACAGCGCCTCTACCAGGCATCGGTACCCTCTGACCGGTGACCGACGCCGGGCTTTACCCCACCGGGCAAGATTTCAAATTCAGCGAGGAGCGAACCGCGTGACCGCCGAGACGTCCGTGCCGTCCAGTGCGCTGCTGACCGCAGACCGTGACGGTTCCAACTACACCGCGCGGCACCTGCTCGTCCTCGAAGGGCTCGAAGCCGTCCGCAAGCGCCCCGGCATGTACATCGGGTCCACCGACAGCCGTGGCCTGATGCACTGCCTCTGGGAGATCATCGACAACTCCGTCGACGAGGCCCTCGGCGGCTACTGCGACCACATCGACGTCATCCTCCACGACGACGGCTCCGTCGAGGTCCGCGACAACGGCCGGGGCATCCCCGTCGACGTCGAGCCCAAGACCGGCCTGTCGGGCGTCGAGGTCGTCATGACCAAGCTCCACGCCGGCGGAAAGTTCGGCGGCGGCTCGTACGCGGCCTCCGGCGGCCTGCACGGCGTCGGCGCCTCCGTGGTGAACGCGCTCTCCGCCCGGCTCGACGTCGAGGTCGACCGCAACGGCTCCACCCACGGCATCAGCTTCCGCCGCGGTGTCCCCGGCATCTTCACCGAGCAGGGCCCCGACAGCCCCTTCGACCCGGCCGGCGGCCTCCGCAAGACCAAGCGCGTCCCCAAGACGCGCACCGGCACCCGCGTGCGGTACTGGGCGGACCGCCAGATCTTCCTCAAGGACGCCAAGCTCTCCCTGGAGACGCTGCACCAGCGCGCCCGCCAGACCGCCTTCCTCGTCCCCGGCCTCACCATCGTCGTCCGCGACGAGCGCGACCTGGACGGCGTGGGCAAGAGCGAGGAGATGTTCCGCTTCGACGGCGGCATCAGCGAGTTCTGCGAGTTCCTCGCCCAGGACAAGGCCGTCTGCGACGTGCTCCGCCTCACCGGGCAGGGCACCTTCAAGGAGACCGTCCCGGTCCTCGACGACCGCGGCCACATGACTCCCACCGAGGTCACCCGCGAGCTCGGCGTCGACGTCGCCCTGCGCTGGGGCACCGGGTACGACACCACGGTCCGCTCCTTCGTCAACATCATCGCCACGCCCAAGGGCGGCACCCACGTCTCCGGCTTCGAGCAGGCGATCACCAAGACGGTCAACGAGGTGCTGCGCGCCACCAAGATGCTGCGCGTGGCCGAGGACGACATCGTCAAGGACGACGCCCTCGAGGGCCTCACGGCCGTCGTGACCGTCCGCCTCGCCGAGCCGCAGTTCGAGGGCCAGACCAAGGAGGTGCTGGGCACCTCGGCGGCCCGCCGGATCGTCGCCAACGTGGTGGCCAAGGAGCTGAAGGCCTTCCTGACCTCCACCAAGCGCGACGCCAAGGCCCAGGCCCGCGCCGTCCTGGAGAAGGCCGTCGCCGCCGCCCGTACCCGGATCGCGGCCCGCCAGCACAAGGAGGCGCAGCGCAGGAAGACCGCCCTGGAGTCCTCCTCGCTGCCCGCCAAGCTCGCCGACTGCCGCAGCGACGACGTCGAGCGCAGCGAGCTCTTCATCGTCGAGGGAGACTCCGCGCTCGGCACCGCCAAGCTCGCCCGCAACAGCGAGTTCCAGGCCCTCCTGCCGATCCGCGGCAAGATCCTCAACGTCCAGAAGTCCTCCGTCTCGGACATGCTCAAGAACGCCGAGTGCGGAGCGATCATCCAGGTCATAGGAGCGGGCTCGGGCCGCACCTTCGACATCGACGCCGCCCGGTACGGGAAGGTCATCATGATGACCGACGCCGATGTCGACGGCTCCCACATCCGTACGCTGCTGCTGACCCTGTTCCAGCGCTACATGAGGCCCATGGTCGAGCAGGGCCGCGTCTTCGCCGCCGTGCCGCCGCTGCACCGCATCGAGCTGGTCCAGCCCAAGAAGGGCCAGGACAAGTACGTCTACACGTACTCGGACAACGAGCTCCGGCAGACGCTGCTGGAGTTCCAGCGCAAGGGCGTCCGCTACAAGGACTCCATCCAGCGCTACAAGGGCCTCGGCGAGATGGACGCGGACCAGCTGGCGGAGACCACCATGGACCCGCGCCACCGCACCCTGCGCCGGATCAACATCGGCGACCTGGAGGCGGCCGAGCAGGTCTTCGACCTGCTCATGGGCAACGACGTGGCACCCCGCAAGGAGTTCATCACCAGCTCCGCGGCGACCCTCGACCGCTCCCGCATCGACGCCTGACGGCCTCGGGGACCCACGCCCGACGCCTCCCGCGGCCGCCGTGCGCCCTCGGAGCACCGCGGCACCGCACACCACCCTGACCGGCCCCCGATATGCCTATCGGACGGGCCGGTCAGGCGCATCCGGGATCGCATCACCTAATGGGGTGAAGAGGGGCGGGAGAAGAGTCCGGGATCTTCCCGCTCTGTCCATCCTTGGGCACGCGGCCGAAACGGTTCGCTGACAAGGAGAGTTCACCGGTGGAGAAGCAGGAAGGGCGCGACCCCGCGGCGGTGGGGATCGACGACCCCTGGTACGACGAGCTGGCCGCCGGCTGGGGCGAGCACGACGGCGACGGGACCGAGGGCGAAGGGCCCGTCGGCCACGAGCAGGGCGGCGGCGAACTCGACGGCGCCGTGTCCGGCCGGACCATCACGGCGGCCCCGCACCTCTCCGGGACCGTGCCCCGGCAGCAGGCCGCCGACAGCGCCGCCGACATCTACCTGGAGGTCCAGCGCAGCCCCGCCTTCCAGGAGGTGCGCGGCCGCTACCGCCGCTTCGTCTTCCCGGCCGCCCTCGCCTTCCTCCTCTGGTACCTGGCGTACGTCGTCGCGGCGACCGCAGCCCCCGGCCTCATGGCCCGCCCCGTCGCCGGGGCGGTCAACGTCGCCATGCTCGCCGGACTCGGCCAGTTCGCCACCACCTTCCTGCTGACCTGGGCCTACGCCCGGCACGCGCGGCTGCACCGGGACCGGGCCGCCCTCGAACTGCGCTGGGACACCCAGGAGATGACCCGGGGGGTGCGGCGGTGACCGGAGACCACCAGACCCTCGCGCTGCTGCTGTTCAGCGCGTTCATCGCGGTCACCCTGGGGATCACCACCTGGGTCAGCCGCAACCGGCACGGCTCCGCCGAGGAGTTCTACGCCGGAGGCCGGCTGTTCTCACCGATGGAGAACGGCTTCGCCATCGCGGGCGACTACATGTCCGCCGCCTCCTTCCTCGGCATCTCCGGCCTCATCGCCCTCTTCGGCTACGACGGCATGCTCTACTCCGTCGGATTCCTCGTCGCCTGGCTGGTCGTGCTCCTGCTCGTCGCCGAACTCGTCCGCAACTGCGGCCGTTTCACCCTCGCCGACGTCGTCGCCTCCCGGATGGCCGAGCGTCCGGTCCGGATCGCCGCCGGAACGTCCTCCGTCACCGTGTCCGTGCTGTACCTGGTCGCCCAGATGGTCGGCGCCGGCAGCCTCGTCGCCCTGCTGCTCGGCGGCACCAGCGAAGCCGCCCGCTCCTGGACGGTGATCGGCGTCGGCGCGCTGATGGTCGTCTACGTGTCGCTCGGCGGCATGCGGGCCACCACCTGGATCCAGATCGTCAAGGCCGTGCTCCTCATGGCCGGCACGATCACCCTCACCCTGCTCGTGCTGGCCCGCTTCCATGGGGACTTCGACCAGCTGCTCACCACCGCGGCGGAACGCAGCGGCCACGGCCGGGACTTCCTCGCCCCCGGCCTGCGCTACGGCGGCGACTGGACCGCCCGCGCCGACTTCATCAGCCTCGGCATCGCCCTCGTCCTCGGCACGGCCGGACTCCCGCACATCCTGTCCCGCTTCTACACCGTGCCCACCGCCCGCGCGGCCCGGCGGTCCGTCGTCTGGGCCATCGGGCTCATCGGCGGCTTCTATCTGATGACGATCGTGCTCGGCTTCGGCGCGGCTGCCCTGGTCGGTCCCGACGCCGTCCGCGCCTCCAACAGCGCCGGCAACACCGCCGTGCCGTTGCTCGCCCTCGACCTCGGCGGCGGAGCGGGCTCCACCGGCGGCACGGTCCTCTTCGCCGTCGTCGCCGCCGTCGCCTTCGCCACCATCCTGGCCGTCGTCGCCGGCATCACGCTCGCCTCCTCCGCCTCCGTCGCCCACGACCTGTACGCCTCCCTGCGCCGCGGCCACGGCAAGCGGTACAGCGAGGTGACCGTCGCCCGGCTCGCCGCCGCGGGGATCGGCGTGGCCGCCATCGGCCTGGGCCTGCTGGCGCGGGACCTCAACGTGGCCTTCCTCGTCGGCCTCGCGTTCGCGGTCGCCGCCTCCGCGAACCTTCCCGTGCTGCTCTACTCGCTGTTCTGGCGCCGATTCACCACGCGCGGAGCGGTCTGGTCGGTCTACGGAGGACTCGTCCCCGCCGTTCTGCTGGTGGTGGTCTCGCCGGTCGTCTCCGGCAGCCCCGACGCCCTCTTCCCCGGCGTCGACTTCCAGCTCTTCCCGCTGCAGAACCCGGGTCTGGTGTCCATCCCGCTCGGCTTCCTCGCGGGCTGGCTCGGCACCGTCACCTCGCCCGAGCCGCCCGACGAGGCCCGGCACGCCGAGACCGAGGTACGGGCGCTGACGGGGGCGGGCGCGGTGTGACGGGAGCGTGCGGGAGGGCGTCGGGGACGAGCAGAGGGCGGTGAGTTCGGCGAGGGCGGTGAGGTCGAGCGGGAGGCCGAGGACGGGGCGGCGCGGGAGGATCCGCCGCCGGGTCAGCCCGCGGGCGAGCTCACCCAGGCGTACCGGTGCTCGGGGCGGCCCGTCTCGCCGTACTTGAGCGACAGCCGCACCCGGCCGGCCCGCTCCAGCAGCTTGAGATAGCGCTGGGCGGTCTGCCGGCTGACCCCCGCCCGCTCGGCGATCTCCTGTGCCGACAGCGGCCCGTCCGCCCCGAGCAGCACCTGGCGCACCAGCTCCGCCGTCGTGGGCGAGTGTCCCTTCGGCAGGTCCGGCTCCGCCGAGCCGGCCGACAACGCGCCGAAGATCCGGTCCACCTCGGCCTGCTCCGCCTCGCCGCCCTCGTCGAGGGTGCGCCGCAGCGCCGCGTACGCCTCCAGCTTGGCGCGCAACCCGGCGAAGCCGAACGGCTTCACCAGGTACTGCAACGCCCCGTGCCGCATCGCGGCCTGCACGGTCGCGACGTCGCGGGCCGCGGTCACCATGATCACGTCGCAGGGCCGGCCGAGGGCGCGCAGTTCCCGGACGACCGCGAGGCCGTTGCCGTCCGGCAGGTAGTGGTCGAGCAGCACCAGGTCCACCGGCGGCGCCGCCTCCGCGAGCCGGGCCAGGGCCTCGGCAGCCGAGTGGGCGACCCCGACCACCCGGAACTCCGGCACCTTGGCCACGTAGGCGGCGTTGACCCGCGCGACCCGGACGTCGTCGTCGACCACGAGGACGCCGATCACCGTGCCTCCTCCGCGTCCACCGGGGCGAGATCGTCGTCCGCCGCACTCAGTGCCTCCGGCAGGACCACGGTGAACTCCGCCCCGCCGTCCGCGCCCGTCCCCACCCGGGCGCTGCCGCCCCGGCGTTCCGCGAGCCGGCGCACCAGAGGGAGTCCCAGGCCGCGCTTGCCGTGCGCGGGCGGCTCCTTGGTGCTCCAGCCCTCGGTGAAGATCAGCTCACGGCGCTCCTCCGGCACGCCCGGACCGCTGTCCGTGACGCGCAGCACGACCGTGCGGCCCTCGGCCCGCAGATCCACCTCCACGCGCGCGTGGAGGGTGCCGGAGGCGGCGTCCAGGGCGTTGTCGACCAGGTTGCCGACCACCGTGACCAGCTCGCGCGGATCGACGAGCCGGTCGGGGAGCAGCGAGCCGGGCGCGATGCGCAGCGAGACGCCCCGCTCGGCGGCGACGGTGGCCTTGCCGACCAGGAGCGCGGCGACCAACGGGTCGTGGACCTTCTCGGTGACCTGCTCGGCGGTGGCGCGGTGCACGCCGACCACCTCGGTGACGAAGGCGGCCGCGTCCTCGTACATCTCCAGTTCCAGCAGGCCGAGAAGGGTGTGCAGCCGGTTCGCGTGCTCGTGGTCCTGCGCGCGCAGGGCGTCGATGAGGCCGCGCGTGGAATCGAGCTCCCGGCCGAGCCGCTCCAGTTCGGTGCGGTCGCGCAGGGTGGCGACGGCGCCGCCGTCGTCCGTCGGCATCCGGTTGGCGATGAGCACCCGGCTGCCCCGCACGGTCACCAGGTCCTCGCCGGTTGCCCGGCCGGCGAGCACGTCGGCGGTGCGGCCCGCGCCGAGGACCTCGTCGAGCGGGCGTCCGGTGGCCTCGGGGCCCAGTTGGAGCAGCCGCTGCGCCTCGTCGTTCATGAGCCGGATCCTTCCGGCGCGGTCGAGGGCCACCACGCCCTCGCGGATGCCGTGCAGCATCGCCTCGCGCTCGGCGAGCAGCGCCGAGATGTCGGAGAAGGCCAGGTCGTGGGTCTGCCGCTGCAGACGGCGGGAGATCAGATACGCGGCGAGCGCGCCCGCGGCGAGGGCGCCGCCGGCGTAGCGGAGGAGCCCGGGGATCGCGGCGACGAGCCGGTCGCGGACGCTGTCGTACTCGATGCCCACGGACACCGCGCCGACGATCTCCCCGTTCCTGTCCCGCAGCGGGGCCTTGCCCCGGGCGGAGCGGCCCAGGGTGCCGCTGTCGATCTCCATCACCTCGCGGCCCGCGAGCACGTCGCTCGGGTCGGTGGAGACGCGTCCGCCGATGCGGGCCGGGTCGGTGTGCGACCAGCGCACCCCGTGCGTGTCCATGACCACCACGTACTCGGCGCCCGTCGTACGCCGGATCCGCTCCGCCTCCGCCTGCACCGGCCCGGTGGCCGACGGATGGGTGGACAGCAGGTCGCCGGCCACCCGCGGTGAGGCGGTGGTCTGCGCGATGGCCAGGGCACGGCGCATGGCCTGGTCGTCGAGCTGGGCGCTGAGCGGGGCGAGGAACAGGCCCGTGGCGAGCACCGTCACACCGGTCGCGACGGCCAGCTGCATCAGCAGGACCTGCGAGAACACCCGCTGGGGCCACCCGAACCCGCGCCGGCGGACGGGCGGCCGCGCGGGGGAGGGGGGTGCGGGACTCATGGCGAAAACGGTACGGGGAGGAGGGCACCGACCGGAAATGTCGCCGCCCTGACCACGGGCGCGGTCTGCCTATCCTGGATCTTCGCCGGCGCGGCCACCGCCCGTGGCGGCGACACCCGCACACATCGACACAGCGACACAGCGAGACCCGCACACAGCGGCACAGCGGCACAGCGGCACAGCCGCTCAGCGACGAACCGACGTATCGACCCACCGACGGCCCGGAGGCTTGACCCGTGACCACCCAGCAGATCCCCGTCGTCGTCCTGGCCGGGTTTCTCGGGGCGGGGAAGACGACCCTGCTCAACCACCTGCTGCGCAGCGCGCGCGGGACGCGGATCGGGGTCATGGTCAACGACTTCGGCGACATCGGCATCGACGCCATGACCGTCGCCGGGCAGGTGGGATCCACCGTCTCCCTCGGCAACGGCTGCCTGTGCTGCGCCGTGGACGCCAGCGAACTCGACGAGTACCTGGAGGTGCTGACCCGCCCCGAGCTCCGCCTCGACGTGATCGTGATCGAGGCCAGCGGACTCGCCGAGCCGCAGGAGCTCGTCCGCATGGTGCTGGCCAGCGACAACGAGCGGATCGTGTACGGCGGGCTGATCGAGGTGGTCGACGCCGCCGAGTTCGCGGCCACCCGGTCCCGCCACCCGGAGACCGACCGCCACCTCGCCGCCGCCGACCTCGTCGTCGTCAACAAGACCGACCGGGTGCCGCCGGAGCAGCTCCGTACCGTACGGGAGACCGTCACGGGCCTCGCGGGACGGGCGGCCGTGGTCGAGGCCGTCCAGGGCCGCGTCGACCCGGAACTGCTCTTCGACCGCGTCGTCCCGGAGGACGAGATCACCGGCCAGATGTCGATCGAGGACGTTCTGTACGGCTCCGGGGAGGACGACCACGCCCACCCGCACGCGGCCTACGAGACCGTCTCGCTGGCGACCTCCACCCCGCTCCACCCGCGCCGCCTGATGGCCTTCCTCGACTCGCGCCCCGAGGGCCTCTACCGCATCAAGGGCTTCGTCGACTTCGGCACCGCCGATCCCGCCAACCGCTACGGCGTGCACGCCGTCGGCCGCTTCCTGCGCTTCTACCCCGAGCCCTGGCCCGCCGGCGAGGAACGCCTCACCCAGCTCGTCCTGATCGGCTCCGGCACCGACACGGCCGCCCTCCGCAAGGAGCTCGCCGCCTGCGAACAGAACGGCCCGCAGGACACCCCCGACGAGCACAGCATGTGGGGAGTGCTCCGGTACGTGCCCGGCACCGAGGACGAACCGGAGCCCGACGCCTCCTGAAGCCCCCGAAGGGCCGTCGCCTCAGCCGGCGGCGTCCGCGTGCTCCACCGCGTCGTCGGCGATGCTCTTGCCCGTCTCCGCGGCGACCCGCGCCAGCAGCGCGGCCTTCCGGGCGGCGAAGAACGCCGGGAAGTCGTCCGTCGCCATGTGCTCGGGAGCGGCGAGATGGGACCGGATGTGGCTCTGCACCTGCTCCGCCGTGGTCTCCGCGCTCCTCGCGAGCTTCACCAGGTAGTCGGACGGTGCGTTGCCGCCGATGATCCGGTTGGTGCGGGCGGTCAGCGGGGTCTTGTTGACGATCGAGTTGTACAGGTCCGGGTCCTGCCGCTCCGCGTGGCACCACGCCTTGGGGAAGATGTGGTGGATGTCGATCGACTCGTCGAAGTACCCGGTGATCTCGGCCTTCTCCCCGGTGCGCCAGTCCATGGCCCCGGCCTTGAGGAGCAGTGCGTAGATGCCCTTGTACGCGGCGCTGTTACGGGTCCGCAGGGTCAGCAGCCGGCCCGGGGCGAACTGGGCCGCCTCCACGGTCCTCGGCTCGCCGGAGGTGCCCCGGATCCAGCCGACGACGTCCGGCAGGTCGTGGCTGAACCGGGTCTCCGTCGAGCCTCCGTAGAGCTCGCCGAAGACCCCGCACCAGTACCAGCGCGCGAGCTTGGACTGCGCCCCGGCGCTCTGCGCGTCCTGTCCCGCCTGCGCCAGGATCGCGGCGAGCGGGATGAGCTGGGTGCCGTACGGCAGGAACCTGGTGTCGAACACGTACTGCTGGCGCAGGAACTTGGCCGCGCCCTTGAACCCCTGGACGACGAGCGGCGCGAAGCGCACGTACTCGTCGAGGGAGAGCTCCAGCATGTCCTTGCGCTTGCAGCCGATGCGCGGACGGCGCTCTTCCGGTACGCCGTCCGCGACCGCCTCCTCGTGCCGCGCGGCGGTCGCGAGCAGCGTCACCGACTGGAGGAAGTCGGTGTTCGACACGTCCTTCAGGATCCGGTACTCCGGTGCCTCCCAGGCGGCCTTCACCTCTTCCTTCCAGTGCCGCCTGAGGTCGAACTCGTCCGCCGCGAACGTGGCCGTGAGCAGCTCGAAGACGGTGAGGGAGACGCCGCCCGTGTTGACGTTCTCGAAGACCTGGCAGACGGCCTGGCGGGCGGTGTTCTTGCCGAGGGAGATCACGGGCATCTGATAGCGGTCGAAGCGCCGGACGAACTCCTCGTCGAAGTCCCTCCAGAAGCGCAGCTTCTCCTTGTCGAAGTCCCAGAAGTCCTGGTAGCCCGACTCCCAGTCGCGGGGGTTCATGACGTACCGCAGCGGGAAGAGGTCCGCCCCGTACTCCTTCTCAGGGGTCGAGTAGTCCTCCAGCACCTCGCCGCGGAAGTTCCGCACGATCCTGTCCTTCGGCAGGAACCGGATGGCGTCCTCACGGTCGGTCTGTCCGTCCAGGACCGCGCGCATGTCGGCGTAGAACCAGCCCGACACCCGCTGCTTGCGCACGTCCTGGGTCTCCACCGGCCGTCCGAGCCGGATCGACTGGAAGAGCGAGGTGAGCCGCTGCTGCCCGTCGAGGACCAGCGTCTCCGGCTCCGTACCCGGGGGAGGGGTGGCGCCCTCGATGGGGCGGTGCTTGAAGCGGACGTCACCGCCGGACTGCAGCGTCATGACCGTGCCGACCGGGAAACCCTGGGAGACGGAGGCGAGCAGCGCGGTGATGTTCGGATGCGGCCACACCCAGCCCCGCTGGAACTCGGGCAGCTGCGCCCTGCCGTCCTCGACCTGCCGCAGCAGGTCCCGCAGCGGGCGCTTGTCGATGCTGAATGCTTCGTCCGTCAACGCGGCCTTCCTCTGCTCGGCACAGGATCCGCCGGGCGGACCCGGCAGATCTCCGGGCCGAGGCTATCGGGCCTCCGAGCGGCGCGTCCGGCGTTTGCGCAGGTCGGTACGGTGCGAGAACGACGTGACCCCCGCCGGGCGCGGCCGTTCGGCCGGGTACGACGGGGGTCGGCTGTCCGGTGCGGGCGTCAGGAAGCCGGGGGGGCCCGCCACCACGTCGACCGGCTTCGCGAGCGGCGTGCCCGAGCCGTCGCGGCGCGGGTCGGGCTCGGGGAGGTCGACCGGGGTGCCGTTCTTCTGGGCGGCGCGGGCCGGGGTCGCGCCCGCCCAGGCGAGGAGCAGGACGTCCTCGCCCTTCAGGAAGCGCTGGCAGCGGACGCCGCCGGTCGCGCGGCCCTTGCGCGGGTACTGGTCGAAGGGGGTGAGCTTGGCCGAGGTCGGCGCCGCCCCGGTGAGCGTGCCCGAAGAACCGGCCACCGTGAAGACGACCGCGTCCGCCGCCGGGTCCACCGCGGTGAAGGAGATCACCTCGGCGCCCGCCGACAGCTTGATGCCGGCCATGCCGCCGGCCGGCCGGCCCTGCGGCCGCACCTGGGAGGCCGGATAGCGCAGCAGCTGGGCGTCGGAGGTGATGAAGACCAGGTCCTCCTCGCCCGTGCGCAGCTCGGTCGCGCCGACGATCCGGTCGCCGTCCTTGAGGGTGATGACCTCCAGCTCTTCCTTGTTCGCCGGGTAGTCCGGCACCACGCGCTTCACCACGCCCTGCAGCGTGCCGATCGCCAGGCCGTGGGAAGCCTCCTCCAGCGTGGTGAGGCAGACCACCGTCTCGTCCGCCTCCAGGGAGACGAACTCGGCCAGCGGCGCACCGCCCGCCAGCGTGGGCGCGTTCGCCGTGTCCGGCAGCTGCGGCAGGTCGATGACCGCGACCCGCAACAGCCGGCCCGCCGAGGTCACGACGCCGATGTCACCGCGCTGGGTCGCCGCGACCGCGGAGACGATCACGTCGTGCTTGGCGCGCTTGCCGTCCTGCACGGCCGGGAGCTGCTCGGTGACCGTGCGGGCCAGCAGTCCGGTCGACGACAGCAGCACCCGGCAGGGGTCGTCGGCGACCTCCAGGGAGACCGCCGTCACCGGCGCGCCCGCCGACTCCAGGAGCACCGTGCGCCGCTCGGTGGCGAACTTCTTCGCGACCGCCGCCAGCTCCGCCGAGACCAGCTTGCGCAGCTCCGCGTCGGACTCCAGGATCCCGGTCAGCTCGTCGATCTCGCCGTTGAGGCGGTCGCGCTCGCTCTCCAGCTCGATCCGGTCGAACTTGGTCAGCCGGCGCAGCGGGGTGTCCAGGATGTACTGCGTCTGGATCTCGCTCAGCGAGAAGCGCTCCATCAGGCGCTCCTTGGCCTCCGCCGAGTTCTCGCTCTGCCGGATCAGCCGGATGACCTCGTCGATGTCGAGGAGCGCGACGAGCAGGCCCTCCACCAGGTGGAGCCGGTCGCGCTTCTTGCTCCGCCGGAACTCCGAACGCCGCCGGACGACGTCGAAGCGGTGGTCGAGGTAGACCTCCAGGAGCTCCTTCAGGCCGAGCGTGAGCGGCTGGCCGTCGACCAGCGCCACGTTGTTGATGCCGAACGACTCCTCCATCGGCGTCAGCTTGTAGAGCTGCTCCAGGACCGCCTCGGGCACGAAGCCGTTCTTCACCTCGATGACCAGGCGCAGGCCGTGGTTGCGGTCGGTGAGGTCCTTGACGTCGGCGATGCCCTGGAGCTTCTTGGAGCCCACCAGGTCCTTGATCTTGGCGATGACCTTCTCGGGGCCGACCGTGAACGGCAGCTCGGTGACGACGATGCCCTTGCGGCGCGCCGTCACGTTCTCCACGGTGGCCGTCGCACGGATCTTGAAGGTGCCGCGGCCCGTCTCGTAGGCGTCCTTGATGCCGGACAGGCCGACGATCCGGCCGCCCGTGGGCAGGTCGGGACCCGGCACGAAGCGCATCAGCGCCTCCAGGTCCGCGTTCGGGTGCCGGATCAGGTGGCGGGCCGCCGCGACGACCTCGCCCAGGTTGTGCGGGGGCATGTTGGTGGCCATGCCGACCGCGATGCCCGAGGCGCCGTTGACCAGCAGGTTCGGGTACGCGGCGGGAAGCGCCACCGGCTCGCGCTCCTGGCCGTCGTAGTTCGGCGCGAAGTCGACGGTGTCCTCGTCGATGGACTCCGTCATGAGCAGCGCGGCCGGGGCCATCCGCGACTCCGTGTACCGCATGGCGGCCGGCGGGTCGTCGTTGCCGAGGGAGCCGAAGTTGCCGTGGCCGTCCACGAGCGGCAGCCGCATGGAGAAGGGCTGCGCCATGCGGACCATCGCGTCGTAGATCGACGCGTCGCCGTGCGGGTGCAGCTTGCCCATGACCTCGCCGACGACCCGGGCGCACTTGACGAAACCGCGGTCGGGCCGCAGCCCCATCTCGTTCATCTGGTAGACGATGCGCCGCTGCACGGGCTTCATGCCGTCGCGGGCGTCGGGCAGCGCGCGGGAGTAGATGACCGAGTACGCGTACTCGAGGAAGGAGCCCTGCATCTCGTCAACGACGTCGATGTCGAGGATTCGCTCCTCGAACGCGTCGTCCGGCGGCGGTGTCTTCGTGCTGCGGCGGGCCATCGCGGCTGCGGCTCCTTCACCAACAAGGTTGATCTGACGCGGACCATTGTGGACCGTGCCACCGACAACGCCGACCGCGACCCGGAAGAGGGACATCCCCGGCGGGCGGGAACTTCGCCAGGTGTCGGCGCGCTTGCATACAGTGGCAGGACTTTTCCACATCGCGATCGAAGGGACGTACATGCCCATGGGTCACACGGCCACGGCCGAGACCGGCTCCGGCGGCCTGACAGCGACCGAGCACCGGCTGTCCAACGGCCTGCGCGTGGTGCTCTCCGAGGACCACCTGACCCCGGTCGCCGCGGTCTGCCTCTGGTACGACGTCGGCTCGCGCCACGAGGTGAAGGGCCGCACCGGCCTCGCCCACCTCTTCGAGCACCTGATGTTCCAGGGCTCGAAGCAGGTCCACGGCAACGGCCACTTCGAGCTGGTGCAGGGCGCCGGAGGCTCGCTCAACGGCACGACGAGCTTCGAGCGCACCAACTACTTCGAGACCATGCCCGCCCACCAGCTGGAGCTCGCGCTGTGGCTGGAGGCGGACCGCATGGGCTCGCTGCTCGCCGCCCTCGACGACGAGTCCATGGAGAACCAGCGGGACGTCGTCAAGAACGAGCGCCGCCAGCGCTACGACAACGTGCCCTACGGCACCGCCTTCGAGCGGCTGACCGCCCTCGCGTACCCCGAGGGCCACCCGTACCACCACACGCCGATCGGCTCGATGGCCGACCTGGACGCCGCCACCCTGGAAGACGCCCGGAACTTCTTCCGCACCTATTACGCGCCGAACAACGCGGTGCTCTCGGTCGTCGGCGACATCGACCCGGAGCAGACCCTCGCCTGGGTGGAGAAGTACTTCGGCTCCATCCCCGGCCACGACGGCAAGCCCGAGCCGCGCGACGGCTCGCTGCCCGACGTCATCGGCGGACAGCTGCGCGAGGTCGTCGAGGAGGAGGTCCCGGCCCGCGCGCTGATGGCCGCCTACCGGCTCCCGCACGACGGCACGCGCGCGTGCGACGCGGCCGACCTCGCCCTGACCATCCTCGGCGGCGGCGAGTCCTCCCGCCTCCACAACCGCCTGGTCCGCCGCGACCGCACCGCCGTCGCCGCCGGCTTCGGCCTGCTGCGCCTCGCCGGCGCGCCGTCGCTGGGCTGGCTGGACGTCAAGACCTCCGGCGGCGTCGAGGTGCCGCGGATCGAGGCCGCCGTCGACGAGGAGCTCGCCCGCTTCGCCGCCGACGGCCCGACGCCCGAGGAGATGGAGCGCGCCCAGGCCCAGTTGGAGCGCGAGTGGCTGGACCGGCTCGGCACGGTCGCGGGCCGCGCCGACGAACTGTGCCGGTACGCCGTGCTCTTCGGCGACCCGCAGCTCGCCCTGACAGCCGTGAACCGGGTCCTCGACGTCACCGCCGACGAGGTGCGCGAGGTCGCCGCGGCCCGGCTGCGCCCGGACAACCGCGCCGTCCTGGTCTACGAGCCGGTGTCCGGCGAACAGAGCGACAGCGACGAGGAAGAGGGAGCGGACCAGTGACCGACGCTGCCGCGTCTTTGACGAGCATGACCTTCCACCCGCAGCCCCGGCCGGGCGAGGCCAAGCCCTGGGCGTTCCCCGCCCCGGAGCGCGGCGCGCTCGACAACGGCCTGACCGTGCTGCGCTGCCACCGCCCCGGACAGCAGGTGGTGGCCGTCGAGATCGTCCTCGACGCCCCGCTGGACGCCGAGCCCGAGGGCCTCGACGGCGTCGCCACGATCATGGCGCGGGCCCTGTCTGAGGGCACCGACCAGCACAGCGCCGAGGAGTTCGCCGCCGAGCTCGAGCGCTGCGGCGCCACCCTCGACGCGCACGCCGACCACCCCGGCGTACGGGTCTCCCTGGAGGTCCCGGTCTCCCGGCTGCCCAAGGCGCTCGGCCTGCTCTCCGAGGCCCTGATCGCCCCGGCCTTCGCCGAGAGCGAGATCGAGCGCCTGGTGCGCAACCGGCTCGACGAGATCCCCCACGAGACGGCCAACCCCGCCCGCCGCGCCGCCAAGCAGCTCTCCAAGGAGCTGTTCCCGGCCTCCTCCCGGATGTCCCGGCCGCGCCAGGGCACCGAGGAGACGGTCGGCGCGATCGACGCCGCCGCCGTCCGCGCCTTCTTCGACGCGCACGTGCGGCCGGCCGCGGCCACCGCCGTGGTCGTCGGCGACCTCACCGGCGTCGACCTGGACAAGGTCCTCGACGAGACCCTGGGCGCCTGGACGGGCGCGCCGGCCGCGCCCCGGCCCATGCCGCCCATCACGGCCGACGACACCGGCCGGGTCGTCGTCGTGGACCGCCCGGGCGCCGTCCAGACGCAGCTGCTCATCGGCCGCGTCGGCGCCGACCGCCACGACCGCGTCTGGCCGGCCCAGGTGCTCGGCACGTACTGCCTCGGCGGCACCCTCACCTCCCGCCTGGACCGCGTGCTGCGCGAGGAGAAGGGATACACCTACGGGGTGCGGGCCTTCGGCCAGGTGCTGCGTTCCGACGGCGAGGGCAACGGCGCCTCGATGCTCGCCATCAGCGGCTCCGTCGACACCCCCAACACCGGTCCGGCGCTGGAGGACCTGTGGAAGGTGCTGCGCACCCTCGCCGCCGAGGGACTGACCGACGCCGAGCGGGACGTCGCCGTGCAGAACCTGGTGGGAGTCGCCCCGCTCAAGTACGAGACGGCCGCCTCCGTGGCGGGCACCCTCGCCGACCAGGTCGAGCAGCACCTCCCGGACGACTACCAGGCGCAGTTGTACGCGCGCCTGGCAGAGACGGGCACGGTGGAGGCGACCGCGGCCGTGGTCAACGCCTTCCCGGTGGACCGGCTCGTGACGGTGCTCGTCGGTGACGCGTCGAAGATCGCGGAGCCGGTACGGGCGCTCGGCATCGGCGAAGTGACCGTCGTCACCGGCTGATTGAGCCGCCGTCACGCACGACGGAGGACCCCTGCGACCTGGTTCGCCGGGGTCCTCTCGTATGTCCGTATTGTCGTCAAGCATGCCTGAATGACCTGTGGCATGTCTTACAAACGAGCGAGTCTGTTTGCCGATTGACTGAAGATCCGCCTAGCGTCGACCCGGCTGTCCGGCCGTTGCACCACGCCGCATCCGCGGCAACGGACAGTCATCGCCGAGTCCCCGCAAGGCGCGAGCCTGGGGAGCCGGGGACCCGCACGCAGTCCCTGGGGTGAATCGGACGCCTTCGCTCAGCGCGGAGGGGCCCGTAGGAGACCTTCCTGCTCCGAACCCGTCAGCTAACCCGGTAGGCGAGAGGGAAGGAAAGGATCAGCCACTACATGGCGTTCACCCGTGCCACCGGGAAGCATCGTGGTCCGAGCCGTCTGGCGCGCCGCAGCGCCGGCATCGCCGGCGTGGCGACGCTCGCCACCACCGGCGTCATCGGCACCCTCGCCTCCCCGGCGTTCGCCGCCGACACGGAGGAGCCCTCTCCCGAGGACACCGGCCTCACCCAGGTGATCACCGAGGAGTCCCTCGCCGAGCGGGTCGACGCCCAGGCCGCCGCCCAGGAGGAGGAGGCCTACGAGGCCGCCGCCCGCGTCAAGGCCGCCGCCGAGGCGAAGCGCAAGGCCGAGGCCCGCGCCAAGGAGGCCCGTGCCGCCAAGGAGCGCGCCGCCCGCGAGGCCGAGCGCAAGCGCCTGAACTCCTTCCAGCTCCCCGTCGCCGGCACGTACGTGTCCACCGGCTACAAGACCGGTGGCTCGCTCTGGTCCTCCGGCAGCCACTCCGGCATCGACTTCCACGCCTCCTACGGCAGCAAGGTCGTCTCCGTCGGCTCCGGCACCGTCGTCGAGGCCGGCTGGGGCGGCGCGTACGGCAACAACATCGTCATCCGGATGCACGACGGCACGTACACCCAGTACGGCCACCTCTCGGCGATCAACGTCTACGTCGGCCAGAAGGTCACCCCCGGCGAGCAGATCGGCGTCTCCGGCTCGTCCGGCAACTCCACCGGCCCGCACCTCCACTTCGAGGCGCGCACCAGCGCCGAGTACGGCTCGGACATCAACCCGATCTCCTACCTCCGCGCCCGCGGCGTGAACGTCTGATCCGACGGACCCGCAGACGCGCCCACGACCGGCGCGACCCGTGCGACAGAAAAAGGCCCCGGCTCCCGCGAGCCGGGGCCTTTTCTGTGCGGAATTGACGGGCGGCATCGGAAATTCCGCCGTCCTGCAATAGAGTCGCCGGAACAAGAGCCGCTCGATGGGGTTTCGCGCGGATCAACGGGGAGGTCGGACATGCGCATTCCCGCGCACTCGGTATGCACGGCGATCCGGGACGACATCGTCACCGGAACGTTCGAGCGGGGCGCCCGGCTGACGGAGGAACAGCTCGCCCGCCGCTACGGGGTCTCCCGCGTCCCGGTCCGCGAGGCCCTGCGCACCCTGGAGTCCGAGGGCTTCGTGGTCACCCGCCGCCATGCCGGCGCCCAGGTCGCCGAGCCCACCGAGCAGGAGGCGGCCGACCTGCTCGAGATGCGGTCCCTGCTCGAACCGCTGGGCGCCGCCCGGGCCGCGCAGCGGCGCACCGACGCCCACCTCAAGGTGCTGCGCGGCCTGGTCAGACTGGGGCAGGAGCGGGCCAGGGGCGGCCAGGGCGAGGACCTGGCCTCGCTGGGCGGCTGGTTCCACGAGACCCTGGCGCAGGCGTCCGGCAGCCCGCCGCTCACGGCGCTGCTCACCCAGCTGCGGCACAAGATCGCCTGGATGTACGCGGTCGAGCCGGCGGTCCGGCCCGTGGAGGCGTGGGCCGAGCACGGGGCCATCGTCGACGCCGTGGCGCGCGGGGACGCCGAGCGGGCCCGGGCGCTGACCGCGCTGCACGTGGAGCACGCACTGCCGCAGCACCGGCTGAAACGGCCGGAGCGGCCGCGTGTGAGGGTTTCGCAACATGTCGTCAACATCGCCGGCCGGGGGAATTAACACGGACGCCGTATACAAAGAGGGAGCGAATTCAGGGGATTGTCTCGCTCTGCCCGCCGCTCCTCTTTATCCGCCTATTCCCATGACCGCCGTGTATTCCCCCGCGGTCGTGCAATGGTCCCCGGCGGCGATCTGCCGACAACCGTGATTCCCGGTCCGGAAAAGAGGAGGCCGCGTCCGCCGGCATTCCGGCGGACGCGGCTCTCGTGATCCGTCGTCGGGGAGGAGACGGGTCAGACGGTCTCGGGAAGCTCCTCGAGACCCTCGGCGACCAGCTTCGCCAGGCGGTCGAGCGCGGCCTCGGCGCCGTCGGCGTCCGAAGCGAGCACGATCTCCTCGCCGCCCTGGGCACCCAGGCCGAGCACCGCGAGCATGGACGCGGCGTTCACCGGGTTGCCGTCGGCCTTGGCGATCGTCACGGGGACGCCGGCGGCCGTGGCGGCACGGACGAAGATGGAGGCGGGGCGGGCGTGCAGGCCCTCGGCCCAGCCGACGTTGACGCGGCGCTCAGCCATGGTGGTTGCCCTTCAACTTTCAGCGGTTGTCTAGACCAGTCTCTCACGCGTGGCGACGTGCTCTCGTACCGAGCTTCGACCCCGGCCGGGACCGCCGTTCGGCCTTCCCTACCTTGCACGGAGCGCACCTGCCGCGCGACCGGTGCCACTGTCGGACCCCGGCCGTACGCTTGCCCCATGCAGAGCGCGTCGGAACAGTCGGAGCAGCCGGAACACGCGTATCCCGACCACTGGGAAGCGGACGTGGTCCTCCGCGACGGCGGCACCGCACGCATCAGGCCCATCACCGCCGAGGACGCCGACCGGCTGGTCAGCTTCTACGAGCAGGTCTCGGACGAGTCCAAGTACTACCGCTTCTTCGCGCCCTACCCGCGCCTGTCCGCCAAGGACGTCCACCGCTTCACCCACCACGACTTCGTGGACCGGGTGGGACTCGCGGCGACCGTCGGCGGCGACTTCATCGCCACCGTCCGCTACGACCGCATCAACGAGCAGGGCCGCCCCGCCTCCGCCCCCGCCGACGAGGCCGAGGTCGCCTTCCTGGTGCAGGACGCCCACCAGGGACGGGGGGTCGCCTCCGCCCTCCTCGAACACATCGCGGCGGTCGCCCGCGAGCGCGGGATCCGGCGGTTCGCCGCCGAGGTGCTGCCCGCCAACACCAAGATGATCAAGGTCTTCACGGACGCCGGCTACACCCAGAAGCGCAGCTTCGAGGACGGCTCCGTCCGCCTCCACCTCGACCTGGAGCCCACCGACCGCTCCCTCGCCGTCCAGCGCGCCCGTGAACAGCGCGCCGAGGCCCGCTCCGTGCAACGGCTCCTCGCCCCCCGCTCCGTCGCGGTGATCGGCGCCGGCCGCGCCCCCGGTGGAGTCGGGCGGACCGTGCTGCGCAACCTCCTCGACTGCGGCTACACCGGCCGCGTCCACGCGGTGAACGCCGCACTGGGGGAGGGGCGGCACGAACTGGAGGGCGTCCCCGCCTTCCGCTCCGTCGCCGACATCGGCGAGCCCGTCGACCTCGCCGTCGTCGCCGTTCCCGCCGAGCGCGTCCCCGAAGCCGTCGCGGACTGCGGCGAACACGGGGTGCGCGGACTGGTCGTGCTCTCGGCCGGATACGCGGAGAGCGGGGCCGAGGGCCGCGAACGCCAGCGCGCCCTGGTGCGCCAGGCCCGCTCGTACGGGATGCGGATCATCGGACCCAACGCCTTCGGGATCATCAATACGGCCGAGTCCGTACGGCTGAACGCCTCGCTCGCCCCCCAGATGCCGACCGCCGGACGGATCGGGCTCTTCACCCAGTCCGGCGCCATCGGCATCGCGCTCCTCGCCGGACTGCACCGGCGCGGCGCGGGACTCTCCTCCTTCCTCTCGGCCGGCAACCGCGCCGACGTCTCCGGCAACGACCTCCTCCAGCACTGGTACGACGACCCCGCCACCGACGTCGTCCTGCTCTACCTGGAGTCGATCGGCAACCCCCGGAAGTTCACCCGGCTCGCCCGCCGGACGGCCGCCGTCAAGCCGGTCGTGGTCGTCAAGGGCGCGCGGCACAGCGGCAGCGCCCCGCCCGGCCACCGCGTCCCGGTCACCCGCATCCCGCACGCCACCGTCTCCGCCCTGCTGCGCCAGGCGGGCGTCATCCGCGTCGACACCGTCACCGAACTCGTCGACGCGGGCCTCCTGCTCGCCGACCAGCCCCTGCCGGCGGGCCCGCGCGTCGCCATCCTCGGCAACTCCGAGTCCCTCGGGCTGCTCACCTACGACGCCTGCCTCACCGAGGGCCTGCGGCCGCTGCGTCCCCTCGACCTGACCACCGGCGCCACTCCCGCCGACTTCCGCGCCGCGCTCACGGCCGCCCTCGCCGACGACGCCTGCGACGCCGTGGTCGTCACCGCCATCCCCTGGGTCGGCGAGAACGGCGCCACCGAGTCGGGCGACGGCGAGGTCCTGGCCACCGCCCTCCGCGCCGCCGTGGCCGCCGCCCCCGGCCCGGCCAAGCCGGTCGTCGTCGTCCACGTCGAGATGGGCGCCCTCGCCGAGGCCCTGTCCGCCGCCACCCGCACGCGCCCCGCGGGCCCGGCGGCCCCGCCCGCCCCCACGGGGGAGCGCCCGGCCGGCCTCACGGACCGCCCGGTCGGCCTCACGGACCGCCCGGCCGCCCTCGCGGACCGCCCGGCCGGCGCCACCGCGCCGAGGCCCCTGACCGAGGAGCCGCCCGCGCCCTCCGGGACCGCCTCCTCGGCACCCGCCTCCGCCGCCGGGGTGCCCGGCACTCACCCGGCCCCGCCCGCCTCCGCCGCGGCGGCACCCGCCTCCGGCTCGGGGACGGGCGGCCCCGCGACGTCCGACGTCGAACACCCGGAAGCGGCCGACCCGGCGCCCACCCGGGGCCCCATCCCCGCCTATCCCGCCGCCGAGCGGGCCGTGAGGGCCCTCGCCGAGGCCGTCCGCTACGGCCAGTGGCGCCGCCAGACCGCCACCGACCCCGGGCGGGTGCCCGAGTTCGACCACATCGACGAGGCCGGCGCCGCCGCCCTCATCGACCGGATCCTCGGCGCGCCCGCCGTCGACACGCGCGGCGTGACCCTCGGCACCGACGACACCCTCGCCCTGCTCGGGCGGTACGGGATCGAGGTCCTGCCCACCCTGCCCGCACCCACCCCCGACGAGGCCGTACGGGCCGCCGCCCGCCTCGGCTTCCCCGTCGCCCTCAAGACCACGGCCCCCCACCTGCGCCACCGCCCCGACCTCGGCGGCGTACGCCTCGACCTCGCGAGCGAGGAACAGCTCCGCACGGCCTACACCGAGCTCACCGACACCCTCGGCAAGCCCGAGGAACTCCAGCCGGTCGTGCAGGCCATGGTGCCCCGCGGCGTCGACACCGTCGTCCGCGCCGCCATCGACCCGGCCGTCGGCGCCGTCCTCTCCTTCGGTCTCGCCGGCGCCCCCTCCGAGCTCCTCGGCGACATGTCCCACCGGCTCGTCCCCGCCACCGACCGGGACGCGGCCGACCTCGTCCGCTCCATCCGCACCGCCCCGCTCCTCTTCGGCTGGCGCGGCTCCGCCCCCGTCGACACCCCCGCCCTCGAAGAACTGCTGCTGCGGGTCTCCCGGCTCGTCGACGACCACCCCGAGGTCGTCGCCATCTCCCTCGAACCCGTCGTCGTCGCCCGCCGCGGCCTCTCCGTCCTCGGCGCCACCGTCCGCCTCGCCCCGCCCCCGCCGCGCAGCGACCTCGGCCCGCGCCGCCTCCCGAGCTACCAGTGAGCGTGGGAAGGAGCACGCCGTGACCGAGCCGCCGAGCAGCGCCGGAGGGCCGGAGGGGCCCCCACCGCCCCGTAGGATGGAGCCCATGGCGAAGACCGGTACGACGACCCAGGGGCTGCGCGCGGCGATCGAGCGCAGCGGCTACTACCCGGCCCTCGTGGCCGAGGCGGTGGAGGCCGCCGTCGGCGGCGAGGCCGTCACGTCGTACGTGGTCCACCAGGAGACCACCTTCGACGCAAACGAGGTCCGCCGCCACGTCACCGTGCTCGTCCTGACGGCCAACCGCTTCATCGTCAGCCACACCGACGAGCAGGCCGCCGACAGCAGCTCCCCGACGCCGTACGCCACCACGTCCACCGAGTCCGTGAAGCTCGACCGGATCTCCTCGATCGTGGTCAGCCGGGTCGTCGCCAACCCCGAGTCGTACACCCCGGGCACCCTGCCCCGCGAGGTCGTCCTCACCATCGGCTGGGGCGCCGTCTCCCGGATCGACCTGGAGCCGGCCGCCTGCGGTGATCCGAACTGCGACGCCGACCACGGCTACACCGGCAACTCCACCGCCGACGACCTCAGCCTCCGGGTCAGCGACGCCGGCGACGGCCCCGACACCGTCCGGCAGACCCTGGCCTTCGCCCAGGCGCTGTCCGAGGCCACCGCGTCGACCCAGGCCGCCCGCTGATGGTCCTGCCCGTGGCTCTGACCGGGGGCTGGCCCGACGACCCGGTTCCGCTGGACCCCGCCTCCGCGCCGGTCCCCGCCTACGGCACCGGCTCCCTCGCCGACCTCCTGCCCACGCTCGTCGCCGGGCAGGGAGTGCCCGGCTTCGAGGCGCGCCTGACGGAGCTGGAGCCCGCCGACCGCAACTGCGTCTTCCTCATCGACGGGCTCGGCTGGGAGCAGATCAAGGCCCACCCGGACGAGGCGCCCTACCTCACCTCGCTGCTCGCCGGCTCCCTCGGCGGCACCGGTCGCCCCCTCACCGCCGGCTTCCCCGCCACCACCGCGACCTCCCTCGCCTCGGTCGGCACCGGACAGTTCCCCGGCACCCACGGCCTGCCGGGCTACACCGTGCGGAACCCGGACACCGGCGAGCTGATGAACCAGCTCCGCTGGAACCCCTGGACCTCGCCGCCGGTCTGGCAGCCGTACCCCACCGTCTTCCGGCTCGCCGACGAGGCCGGGATCCACACCGCCCAGGTGTCCTCGCCGGTCTTCCGGGACACCCCGCTCACCAAGATCGCGCTGAGCGGCGGAACGTTCCACGGACGGCTCTCCGGCGAGGAGCGCATGGACCTGGCCGCCGAGCAGCTCGCCGCCGGCGACCGCTCCCTGGTCTACACGTACTACAGCGAGCTCGACGGCGCCGGACACCGCTTCGGCATCGGATCCGACGCCTGGCGCGGCCAGCTGATGTTCGTCGACCGGCTCGTCCAGCGGCTCGCCGAACAGCTCCCGCCCCGCTCGGCCCTCTACGTCACCGCCGACCACGGCATGGTCGACATCCCGTTCGACGAGGACCACCGGATCGACTTCGACGAGGACTGGGAGCTGCGCGCCGGCGTCGCCCTCCTCGGCGGCGAGGGCCGGGCCCGCCACGTCTACGCCGTTCCCGGTGCCGAGGCGGACGTCCTCACCTGCTGGCGCGAGGTGCTCGGCGACCGCTTCTGGGTGGCGAGCCGCGACGAGGCCATCGGACTCGGCTGGTTCGGCGACCGGATCGACGAGCGGGTGTACGGACGGATCGGCGACGTGATCGCCGCCGCCGACGGCGACCTCGCCCTCACGGCCTCCGTCAACGAGCCCAACGAGTCCGCCATGGTGGGCATGCACGGGTCGATGACGCCGGCGGAGCAGCTGGTGCCGCTCCTCGAAGTCCGTACCTGACGCGTCCCGCCCGCTCCACGCCCGCGCCCCTGCCCCCCTCCCCCTCCGATCGCGAAAGGTCCTCGACCTCCCATGCCCGAGCTGGTGTTCTTCTCCGGAACGATGGACTGCGGAAAGAGCACCCTCGCTCTTCAGATCGAACACAACCGCTCCGCGCGGGGCCTCCAGGGCATGATCTTCACCAGGGACGACCGCGCGGGCAAGGGCAAGCTCTCCTCCCGCCTCGGGCTCGTCACCGACGCCGTCGAGGCCGCCGAGGGTTTCGACTTCTACGCGTACCTCGTCGCCCATCTGTCGAAGGGCGGACGTTGCGACTACGTCATCGCCGACGAGGCCCAGTTCCTCGCGCCCGAGCAGATCGACCAGCTCGCCCGGGTCGTCGACGACCTGGAACTCGACGTCTTCGCCTTCGGCATCACCACCGACTTCCGCTCCAAGCTGTTCCCCGGCTCCCAGCGGCTCGTCGAACTCGCCGACCGGGTCGAGGTCCTGCAGGTCGAGGCCCTGTGCTGGTGCGGCGCCCGCGCCACCCACAACGCGCGCACCGTCGGCGGCGAGATGGTCGTCGAGGGCGCGCAGGTCGTCGTCGGCGACGTGAACGCGGGGAACGAGATCGGCTACGAGGTGCTGTGCCGCCGGCACCACCGCAAGCGGATGACGAGCGCGACGGCGCGGGCGGCGGCGCTGTCGCCGGACGTCCTGCCGGTGAGCCTGGGCTGAGCCGGCCGACTGCGCCTGGCCGACCGGCCGAGCCGGCCGACTGAGCCTGGCCCGGGCCGCCGTCCGTCGTCCCCTACCCCCCACTACGCACTGTCCGTCGCCCGCCGTCCGGGCGGGCCCTCAGCCGGGCGTGGTGCGGAAGCGGCGCCGGTACTCCATCGGCGTCGTGTCGAGCCTGCGGCGGAACGCCCGTATCAGCGTGTCCGTGGTGCCGAACCCGCACAGGGTGGTGATCCGTTCGAGCGTGGCGTCGGTCGACTCCAGCTGCCGGCGGGCCATCTCCACGCGGGCCGACTCGATGTACGCGCTCGGGGTGGTGCCCAGCTCCGACTTGAAGATACGGGTGAGCTGGCGCTCGCTGATGTGGGCGCTCGCGGCGAGGTCCGCGAGGGTGAGGCGCTCACCGAGGTTCCGGTTGATGTAGTGGCGCAGGTCCTCCACCCGCCGGGTCGTCGAGACCGGTTCGAGGGGCACGCTGAACTGGCTCTGCCCGCTGGGCCGCTTCACGTACATCACCAGCTGACGGGCGATCCGCAGTGCCGTCGTCTCGCCGAAGTCGTCGGCGACGAGGGCCAGCGCCAGATCCAGACAGGAGCTGATGCCCGCGCCCGTCCACACGTCGCCGTCCCGGATGAAGATCGGGTCGGCGTCGACCTCCACCTCCGGATGCTCGGCGGCGAGCTGCTGGGCGGTCGACCAGTGGGTGGTGGCGCGCCTGCCGTCGAGCAGTCCGGCGGCGGCCAGGATGTGCGCCCCGACGCAGACGGACGTGACCCGCCGGGTCCGCTCGGCGAGGGACCGCACCCGGTCGACCACTTCGGGGTCGACCAGCGCGCGCACCCGGCGCCGCTCGTCGACCTCGACCGATCCGGGCACGAGGAGGGTGTCGACGGCCCGTGCGGCCAGCTCGTCGAAGGTGACGTCCGGCAGGACGCGCACACCGGCGGACGTGGTGACCGGAGCCATGGTCTCGGCGGCCAGGACGACCACGTAGCCCGGCGCCCCGTCCGTCTCGCGGCGCAGCAGGGCGAAGACCTCCGGCGGTCCCGTGACGTCGAGCAGATCGACGCCCTCGAAGAGGACGATGACGACGAGGCGTTCGGCGGGACCCATGATCCGCATCGTACGAGGACGGGCACCCGCTGTTCACCTGAGGTGCGCGCGGAGACCGCCTGCCGATGGGCCGGCCGTCGCCCGCTTCGGCGGTAATGCCGTCCTACGGCGATCACCGCAGAGCTCCTGGAGGACGTGTGCCACCCGCTGCCGAGACAGAGCCCTCACCGTCCCGGCCGCGACTGCGGGCGGCGGCCGGAGCGGCCCTCCTCACCGGCCTCCTGTTCTGCCTCGCCGGCCGGCTCGCCGGGAGCCACCCGCTCGGATCCAGAACCCGCAACATCGTCGACCTGGGCCAGCAGTACCTGCCGTACCACGTCCACTGGCGCAAGCTCCTCCTCGGCGAGACCCCGGGGGACCTCTTCCTGAACTGGACATCGGGTTTCGGCTCCAACTTCCTGGGCGACTTCGGCACCTACCTGAGCAGCCCGTTCGCCCTGCTCGTCGTCCTCTTCCCGGCCGACCGGCCCGAGCTCGCCCTGTACGTGATCACCGCCGCCAAGATCGCCGGCGCGGGCGCGGCGATGGCGGCCCTCCTGCTCACCCTGCGGCGCGGTCCCTGGCCGGTGGCCGCCGTCCTCGGCACGGCCTACGCGCTGTCGGGCTGGACCTTCAACTACGGCGCCAGCGTCCCGATGTGGCTCGACGGACTGCTCGCCTTCCCGTTGCTGTGCCTGGTGGGGGAGTGGGCGCGCCAGGGCCGCAGGCCGGTGCTCGGGCCGCTGGTCGTCGCCCTCGCCTGGTTCGCCAACTTCTACACCGCCTACATGGCGACGATCGGCGCGGCCCTCGTCCTCGCCGTGCGCCTCCTCACCGAGGACGGCGGCGCGGCCGAGAGGCCGGGCGAGGATCCGGCCACCCGCGCCGCCTCCGCCGAACGGCGCCCGCGCCTCATGGGGCTGGTGCGGGCCGTCCGTACCGTCCTCATCGGCATCGGGCTCGCCGCCCCGCTCGTCGTCGTGATCTTCCTCGGCACCAAGGTGGCCGATCCGACCCCGCCCACCGCCTTCGCCCCCGCTCCCTGGACGGACGTCCTGGCCCGCCTCCTGCCGGCGACCGCGAGCGTGGCCACCCCAGCCCTCTTCATCGGCACCCCGGCCCTGGCACTCGCCCTGACCCTGCCCTTCAACCGTGACGTCCCCGCCCGGGAGCGCGTCGGCTGGAGCGCGGCGATCGTCCTGGTCGCCCTTTCCCTCCAGTGGGAGCCGACGCACCTGCTCTGGCACGCCGGCGCCTCGCCCAACGGCATCCCGTACCGCCAGACCTTCGTCCTGTGCGGACTGCTCCTCGTCGCGGCCTGGCTGTCCACGGCCCGGGGACTGCCCCGGCCGGCCGCCCTGCTCGGCGGCGGTGCGCTGCTCGCGGGCGCGGCCCTCGCCGCGCGCGGCAGCGCCGACATCGACCGCTGGACCTACCCCGCCGTCACCGCGTCCGCCGCGCTCGCCGTGCTGGCCGCCGGCGCGGCCCTGCGCGCGGGCCGCCGCCCCGGCGGCCGGCTGCTGCCCGCCCTCGCCGTCGGCCTACTGCTCGCCGCCCAGGCCGGCGAGACCCTCGTCACCGGCAAGCGCATCGAGGAACAGCAGCTGAGCAAGGTCTCCTGGGCGCCCCGGATCGGCCCCTGGCACACCGACATGGCCCGCGCCGTCGCCGCCGAGGACTCCTGGCCGCGCCACCGCACCGACCCGGGCGAGGTCCCGGGCGGCAACGACGTCCTGATCGTCGGCGGGGAAGGCGCCGACTACTACAGCAGCCTCACCGCGGCCACGTACTCGCGCACCCTCGCCGGCCTCGGCTTCGGCTACTACGCCAAGGGCCGGCACCCCGTCAGCCTCGACAACCCGGTCACCGACGCGATCTTCTCCATCGGCACCCGGATGCGCTCGACCCCTTCCGCCCCGCTCGACCCGGACCGGCTGCCGGAGGCCCGCATCACCGTCACCGACACCCCCGTACCGCCGCTCGTCACCGTCCACCCGCGCACACCGGGGCCGGCCCGCGCCGGCGCCGCCGACTCCGCCTTCACCCGCCAGGAACTCCTCCTCGGCCACACCGTGTACGACGTGCCGGACGCCCCGCTCCGCACGACCGCGCCCGACGGCAGCACCACCCTCACGGCGCGCTGTCCGGCCGGTTCCCGGGTCTGGTTCTGGGCGCCCGAGTACCGGGGTACCGCCGCGCTCGCCGACGCGCAGCCCGTCGGCTTCGCGGGCAAGCAGCCCTCCGTCCTGGCCCCCATGCAGCAGCTGGGCACCACCCCCGCCACCGGCGCGGTCCGGATCGACCTGCGCCCCAAGTCCCAGGCCGGGCCCAGGACCCCGGCCGGCACCGAGCCCGAGGCCGGCCCTCGGTCCAAGTCCCAGGCCGGGCCCGGGACCCCGGCCGGCACCGAGCCCGAGGCCCGCCCTCGGTCCAAGTCCCAGGCCGGGCCCAGGACCCCGGCCGGCACCGAGCCCGAGGCCCGCCCCCAGCCCAAGCCCCGGGCCGGCTCGCCCTCCGCGCCGAAGGGCGGCCCCCGGCCCAAGCTGCCCGAGCACCCGATCGGCTGCCTCGTGCCGGAACGGCTCGACGCCGCCGTACGGCAGCTGACCGCCACCGGCGCGACCGACGTCCGCACCACCGGCCACACCGTCACGGCCGAGCTTCCCCCGGGCAGCACCGGCACCGCCGTCCTCGCCGTCCCCCGGATCTCCGGCTGGCGCTGCGCGGCCGGCGACGCGCCCCTCGTCCCCGCCCACAGCCGCAACGGTCTGCTCGCCGTCCCCCTCGACGGCCGGGCCACCTCCGTGACCTGCTCCTTCCGCCCGCCGGGCCTGCGGCTCGGCGGCGCGACCGGAGCCGTGGCCCTCGCCGCGCTGCTCGCCACGGCCCTGCTGCACCGTCGCCGCACCCGTGCACCCGAGGGACGGCAAGAGTTCACCCCGCGTGAACCGGAGCCTCGTCCGGCGGAGAAGAGCGCTGCCTAGTCTGCCCGCCAGTACAGACACACGAGTTGGGGAAGTCCGAGTGCCGAAACTGTCCGTCGTCGTGCCCTTCCACAATGTCGGGCCGTACGCCCCCGACACCCTGCGCAGCCTCGCGGACAACGCGGACCCCGCCGGCACCGACATCGAGTTCCTGCTGATCGACGACCACTCCACCGACGAGACGCCGGACTTCCTCGACCGCTGGAAGGACCGCATCCCGCGGGCCACCGTGATCCGCCACGCGACCAACCTCGGCGTCGCCCAGGCCCGCAACACCGGGATCGACGCGGCGACCGGCGACTACCTGACCTTCCTCGACGGCGACGACTGGTACGCCCCCGGCCACCTGCGCGCGATGGTCGCCGGAATCGAGCGTCTGGGCTGCGACTTCGCCCGCACCGACCACGTCCTGTCCACCGGCCGCAACCGGCAGATCCGCTACGCCCCGGCGAAGCTGCGCGACACCGTCATGGATCCCAGGGACGGCATCGCCCCGGCCAGCATGGTGACGATGGTCGACTACCCCTTCGTCCCGTTCGGCATCTACAGCGCCCGGCTGTTCGAGGACGGCGCCTCCCGCTTCGAGACGAAGCTGCGCACCGCCGAGGACCGGCTCTGGATCTGGCGCCTCCACCTCACCGCCCGCAGTTACGCGGCGCTCTCCCTGCACGGCGTCTTCTACCGGCGCGGGGTCACCACCTCGCTCACCCAGATCACCGACAACCGCCAGCTCGACTTCATCCCGTCCTACGACCTGCTCCTGGAGGAGGTCTCCCGCGACCGCGACGCCGACCGGTTCCTGCCGAAGGCCGTCCGCACCTACTGCGCGATGATCGCCTTCCACATGGCGAAGGCGGACCAGTACGAGCCGGCGGTGGCCAAACGGCTGCGCCGCGACGTCTCCGACGCCCTGCGGCGCATGCCGCAGACCGTCCTCGACGAGACCCTCGCGACCATGGACGCACCCCGCAGCACCCTGCTCAGGAGCCTGCGCGACACCGGAAAGGCCGCCTGACCATGCCGACCACGGAGAACGTGCACGGAGTCGACCGCGTCAACCGCGTGGACCGCGTCAACCGCGTCGACGCGGTCGGCCACCCGGAGGGCAGGAGCCGCTCTGACGGCACGGATCGCGTGCAGATCTTCCAGGTGTCCACCCTCTACGGCGCCGCGACCGTCGCCGCGGCCATCGACGCCGGGCAGTTCGGCGCCCCCGGCCACGCCCGGCGCCTGCTGCTCGTCGCGAACAACGCCGAGGTGCCCGAGACCGCCCTCCGCCTCGACGCCATGACCGGCTACGAGCGGATCGCCACCCGCTTCGACGAGGTCGTCGACTGGAACGAGGCCGTCCACCCGCACCACCCCAGCTCCTGGGCGCCCCGCCCCGAGGAGTCCCCGCTCTGGCAGCGGGTCTTCCGCACCGCGTGGGGACTCGGCACCGCCACCGTCGAGGTCGTCGTCGAGTCCATCCAGGTCAACCCGGCCAAGGCGCTCGCCGCCGTCTTCGCCGAGAGCGCCGTCCACGTCTACGCGGACGGGCTGATGAGTTACGGCCCCACCCGCGACGAACTTCCCCAGTCCATCGCCTGCCGCATCCGCCGCGTCCTCCACCTCGACCTCGTCCCGGGCCTGCGCCCGCTGCTGCTCACGGAGTACGGGGTCGGGGCCGAGCTGGTCCCCGACGACGCCTTCCGTGTGGTGCTGCGGGAGATCGCGGACGCCGCCGGAGTGACGACCGGAGTGACGGCTGGGGCGACGGCCGAGGTGACCGCCGGGGCGACGACCGGAGCGACGACCGGAGCGACGACTGGAGCGACGACCGGAGTGACGACCGAGGTGACCGCCGGGGCGACGACCGGAGTGGCCGCCGGGGCCGCGGGCGGGGCAGAGGTCCTCGCCGCCGCGGTCGCCGCCGCGCCCACCGCGCTGCTGCTCGGCCAGTACCTCGCCGTCCTCGGCATCCTCACCGTCGAGGAGGAAGAGGACCTGCACGTACGGATGCTGCGGGGCGCCGCCGCGGCCGGGCACCGCTCCGTCGTCTTCAAGCCCCACCCCACGGCCCCCGCGAGCTACTCGCGCGCCCTCCACGAGGAGGCCGCCCGCGCCGGCGTCACCCTCACCGTCCTGGACGGGCCGCTGCTCGCCGAGACCTTCTACGAGCGATGCCGGCCCCGCCTGGTGGTGGGCTGCTTCTCCACGGCCCTGCTGACCGCCGCCGTCTACTACGGCGTGCCCGTCGCGCGGGTCGGCACCGGCACCGTCCTGGCCCGGCTCACCCCGTACGAGAACAGCAACCGCGTACCGCTGACCGTGGTCGACCACCTCGTGCCCGACCTGGAGGGGGGCGCCGAGCCCGCCGTGCCGGGCGGCGCGCCCGCCGGTCTCGCGCCGCTGGTGCGGGCCGTCGGCTACTGCATGCGGCCGACCGCCCACCCGGGGCTGCGCGCCGAGGCCGTCCGCTACCTGGCGGAGCACCGGGACGACCCGGCCGCCGCCCTCCACTTCCCGGCGGAGCGGCTTGCCGAACTCGGGCTCGACGCCCCGGCGCGCGCCCGGGTCTGACCGGCTCCCGGCCCCTCACGGGCGAGGGCCGTCAGCTCCCGGGGCCTCCGTCCGTTCGGGGCCGACCCCGGACCTCAGGACCGCCGACCTCAGGTCCGTTCCGCCGACCGTACGAGCGTGAAGACCGCGCCCTCGGGGTCGGTCACCAGTGCCAGCCGTCCCGCCGTGCCCTCGCGCGGCGGGCGGAGCACCTGGCCGCCGAGCTCCGAGACCAGCCGGGCCGAGGCGTCGACGTCGTCGACCTCGAAGTACGTCATCCAGTGCGCGCCCCGGTCCCGCGGCAGTGCCGTCCCCACGCCGTGCAGGGAGGCGACCGGCCGGCCGTCGAGGTGCAGCGTCATGAAGTCGAAGTCGGCGGAGACGACGGGCTCCGCCTCGTAACCGAAGATCGTCCGGTAGAACTTGCCGACCGAGGACGTCTCGTACGTCAGGAGCTCGTTCCAGACCGGGGTGCCGGCCGGCCCCGCAGTCGCCGTGCCGTGATGGGCCTCGGCCTGCCAGACGCCGAAGACGGCGCCGGCCGGGTCCGAGCAGATCACGAGCCGCCCCGCCTCGCCCGCGTCGAGCGGACCGACGGCGACCGTGCCTCCGCAGCAGCGGATGGTCTCCGCCGTCTCGTCGGCGTCGTCCGTGGCCAGATACGTGGTCCAGGCGATCGGCAGATGGCGGTCGGGCGGCAGCTGGCCGATCCCGGCCACCTCGCGGCCGTCGAGCAGGGCCCGCACGTAGGGGCCGAGCTGCTGCGGGCCGGGCACGAAGTCCCAGCCGAACAGCGACGCGTAGAACTCCAGCGTCGCGTCAAGTCCGTGCACCATCAAGCTCACCCAGCAGGGTGTACCGGGGGTGCGCCGAGTCGCCTCGGTCATCGTCACTCTCTCCTCGCCAGTGGCCGTACGAGGGTGGGGTCGGCGGGCCGTACGGCGGGGCTCCGGCGGGTCCCTGCCCAGCTTCCGCCCGTCGTACACATCGACCGGTCGTACGTCCCGTGCCGATGGTTGCACCGCGGGCGCGCCGCGCGCCCCCGACGATTCGGGAAGGAGGGCCGTCTTCAGGGTGCGCGCTGAGCGAGGATGGCACCCATGAAGCCCATCATCTCCGCAAGCGAACTGTTGAGCGAGTCGGCCGGGGCGCGGCCGCCGGTCCTCCTGGACGTCCGCTGGACCCTCGGCGGCCCGCCCGGACGCCCCGAGTACGAGGCCGGGCACCTTCCCGGCGCGGTCTACGTGGACCTCGACACCGAACTCGCGGGCCCGCCCGGACGCGGTGGCCGGCACCCGCTGCCGGACCCGGCCGCCTTCGGCGCCGCGATGCGCCGCGCGGGCGTCTCGGCGGATACGCCTGTCGTCGTCTACGACGGCGGCCTCGGCTGGGGCGCCGCCCGCGCCTGGTGGCTGCTGCGCTGGGCCGGGCATCCCGACGTGCGGGTGCTGGACGGGGGCCTCGCCGCCTGGGAGGGCGAGCTGTCCAAGGACGTCCCGTCCCCCGAGCCGGGCGACTTCGAGCCACGGCCGGGAGCGCTCGGTCTGCTGGACGCGGACGGCGCGGCGGCGCTGGCCGGCTCGGGCCTGCTGCTCGACGCGCGCGCGGCGGAGCGCTACCGCGGTGACGTGGAGCCCATCGACCGGGTCGGCGGTCACATCCCCGGCGCGGTCTCGGCCCCCACCACGGAGAACGTGGGCCCCGACGGCCGCTTCCTGCCCGCTGACGCCCTGGCGGCCCGCTTCGCCGGCCTGGGCGCGAAGGAGGACACGGAGGTCGCCGTCTACTGCGGCTCGGGCGTCTCCGGCGCCCACGAGGTCCTCGCCCTCGAGATCGCCGGCATCCCCGCCGCCCTCTACGCGGGTTCCTGGTCCGAATGGTCCTCCGACCCGTCCCGCCCGGTCGCCACGGGCCCGGACCCGCGCTGACGCCCGGACCCCGGCCGTACGGGGAAGGGGGCGCCGCCGCCCCGGGATCGCGCCCCGGTGATCACCACCGGTGTCGCGACGCCGAGCGCGAGAGCGGTGCCAGGCCGGGGGAACACCTCGAACGTGACCGCCGTACGGCCGCCCAAGCGGGCGGCGGCCGCGCGGTGGACTCGGTGCCCCCGGGCCCGGCCCGCCGACGGACGCGCGGGGTGGGCGCCGCCGGCCGGGGAGGCGGTGCCCGACCGGGCCGGCGCCGAGACCCCCGCATCCCGCTCCGACGCCCGGGCCCTCCCGGCACGCGCCGTACCCGATAGGTGCGGGCAGGCCCGCGACCTCCCGTACGCGTCGGGCCCGTGCCGGCTGCCAAGGCCCACGCCGGGGCTCTGGCCTGCGCGGTACGCCGTACGCGCCCGGTCCGCCTCGGGCCAGCCCCGTGCGCGGAGGGCGCGGTCCCACCGCGGAGGCTCGCGCGGCGGCTTCCGGTCTTGGCCCTGCGTCGACGAGCCCGGTCAGGCGCCCCGCCGCTCGTCACGCGTCGTAGGCCGGGCAGGTCCTGCGGCCCGCCCCATACGCGGGGGCGCGATCCCACCGCGGAGGCCCGCGCGACGGCTTCCGGTCTTCGCCCTGCATAGACGGGCTCGGTCAGGCGCCCCGTTGCTGCCACGTGCCGCGTAGGTCCGGCAGGTCCTCCGGCTCGCGCCATACGCGGGGGCGCGGTCCCGCCGCGGAGGTCCGCGCGGCGGCTTTCGGTCTTGGCCCTGCGTCGACGGGCCCGGTCAGGCGCCCCGCCGCTCGTCACGCGCCGCGTAGGTCCGGCAGGTCCTCCGGCCTGCGCCATACGCGGGGGCGCGGTTCCGCCGTGAAGGCTCGTCCGGCGGCTTCCGGTCTTCGCCGTGCGTCGACGGACCCGGTCAGGCCCCCGCCGCTGCCACGCGCCGTAGCCCCTGCCGTCCCTCTCGCACCCCGTACGCGGAAGGTCCCGCCCCAGCGCGAAAGGCGCGCTCAGACCTCGGCCCGGGCCGTCACTCCAAGGCCGGCCAGGCTCTGCCGTCCGCCCCGTGCACGAAGGGGCCCGCGCCACACCGGCGCGGGCCCCTTCGTCTTCGTACGGGGTGTCACTCCTGCTTCTTGCGGCGGGTGCCGAAGACGATCTCGTCCCAGCTGGGGACCGCGGCGCGGCGGCCCGGGCGGACGCCGTCCGCTTCCGCCTGGCGGTCGGTGGCGCCGTGGAGGCGGTCGCGGTGGCCCGAGACGGCCCGCGGCATGAGGACGTCGGCGTAGGCCGAGCCGGCACCCGCGGAGGCGGCCGGGGCCGGCGGTTCCTCCGCCTCGACCTCGTCCGAGGGCTCCGTGTCGGCCGGTTCGGTCACCACCAGGTCGCCACGGAAGCTCGGCACGGCCTCCAGAAGACTGGTCAGGGAGTCGCGCTCCTCCTCGGCCTCGGCCGCCGGAGCGGGCGTCCGCTCCATCTGGCGGTCGAGCGCGCGGTCCAGCGGCCGGTCCCGGGGCAGCCGGGCGATCCGCGGCACGAAGGGGAAGCTCGGCTCCGGCACCGCGGCGAGCGTGTCGTCGGTCTCGCCGATCAGCGCGCGCGCCTCGTCGTCGACGGCCTGGACGAGCCGGCGCGGCGGGTCGTACGTCCAGCTGGCCGTGTGGACCTCGCCGGCCACCCGGTAGACGAGGAGCACCTCCCAGGTGCCGTCGTCACGGCGCCAGGAGTCCCACTGCACGGTGTCCTTCTCGGCGCCGCGCAGCAGCAGCCGCTCCTGCACCGCCTCGCCGAGCTGCGGCCCGGTGTTCTCGCCGGGCCGTCGTACGGGGGTCTTGCGGGCCCGCTCCGCCATGAAGGCGCGCTCGGCGAGCACCGGGCCCTCGAAGCGCCGGACGCGGTCGACGGGAATGCCGGCGAGCTGGGCGACCTCCTCCGCGGAGGCACCGGCACGTATGCGCGCCTGGATGTCGCGGGGGCGGAGGTGGCTCTCCACCTCGATCTCGATCTGGCCGAGCCGCGCACGGTCGTTGCGCACGGCGGCGCGCAGCCGCTCGTCGATCGGAAGCGTGTACTCCGTGCTGTCAGCAGCCTTCAGCACCAGTCGTGTGCCGTCGTTCGAGACGGCCACGACACGCAGTTCGGGCATGGGAACCTCCCGGGTGGTGCCTGCCGACGTCACGTGCGTCGCTGCTTCCGCTAGTCGAGTGTGGCCTGCCCGGGTGCAGCCTGCCACAACCCTGCCGAGTTGCCCGGCGTGTCGGGCCTGGACCCTGGAACGCCGTTATGGCACGGTTACCCATTTGCGACGCAGAGTGACAGGCCGTCACGCTGTGTCGCGGGAGTCCGTGCGGTGCCGCGGCGCCGCCGGTTCGAGTGCCACCTTCGGCCCCCTTCCGTCGATTCCGGACACCCGTGAGGGAATCCGGACCCAGGGTTCGCCACAGTACTCCATTCGGGCCACCTGGGTGGACAGGCGCGCCGCCCAACTTCTCGGGGTGCGCGGGAGTTGATTCCCCGTCGTCCGGGTGACGCGTGTCGCTCTTCACAGAAACACCAGAAACGGAACTAATCCCTTCGCCCATGGGCCCTTGTGGGTGCACGGTGGAACAGATGAACAAGCAGGGGCCGCAGATGCGTCACACGGAGACCACGGGGACGACTGAGACGGCGGAGAAGGCGGGTACGGGTACGCAGGCAAAGGCGGGCAAGGCGGGTACAGGTGCGCAGGGAAAGGCGGGGAAGGGGGAGAGGGCGGAGAAGGCGGAGAGGAAGCGGTTCGACCTGAGCGTGCCTCAGGTCGCGGGCAGCGCCCTCGCGGCCGTCCTCGCCGCCAAGCTCGCCTCCACCCTCGGCGTGTACGGCACCATCGTCGGCGCGGGTGTGATCAGCGTCATCGCCACCTGCGGCGGCCCGGTCCTGCAGCACCTCCTCAAGCGCACCGGTGAGCAGATGCGCGAGGTCAAGGTCCCCCGGCCGAAGGCGCGGCAGGCCGCCGCGCCGTACGGGAGCGGGGCGACGCCGACCGGAGAGTTCGGCCAACCCACCACCCACGGCACCCGGGTCCGGGGCTGGAAGCGCCCCGCCGTCGGCGCCGCCGTGGTCTTCCTGATCTCGATGGGCGGCATCACCGCGTACGAGCTGACCTCCGGTCAGGACCTCAGCGGCACCGGGGGGACGACCACCTTCGGCTCCGTGGTCAGCGGTCGGGGCGGCGGAGGCGGAGACAGCGGCGAGGGCGAGGAGCGGCCGGCCGGCGGCGGGACGCCGGACGCGACGCCGAGCGCCGGCGCCGGGCAGGGGGAGGGCGGGGAGCGGACCGGAGGCGGGGACGTCCCGGACCCCGCCGCCACCCCCGGCAGCGGTCCGACCGGTCCGGACACCACCCCGACGCCGGTGCCCACGCCCACTCCGACGCCCACGCCGTCCGGTTCCACCGGGCCCTCCGACGGTGCCGGCGCCACGTCTCCGGCGCCCCCGCCCGCCACCGCCCCCGTCAGTCCCCGGGAGCCGGCGGCGGAGTGACCGTCAGTCGCCCAGGACCCGGCGCAGGTAGTCGTTGCCGAAGCGCCGGTCCGGGTCGAGGCGGTCCCGCAGCGCCGTGAACTCGGCGAACCGCGGATACACCTTCTCGAAGTAGGCGGCGTCCCGGGTGTGGATCTTCCCCCAGTGCGGCCGGCCGCCGTGCCCGGTCATGATGCGCTCCACCGCGGTGAAGTACCCGCGGTACGGCGTGCCCTTGTACAGGTGCACGGCGATGTACGCCGACTCCCGGTCCGAGGCGGTGGACAGCGTGATGTCGTCCGCCGGTGCCGTGCGCACCTCCACGGGGAAGCTCACCTTCAGCGGCGAGCGTTCGATCATCGCCTTCAGCTCGCGCAGCGCCGGCACCGCCGCCTCGCGCGGCAGCGCGTACTCCATCTCCACGAAGCGCACCCGGCGCGGCGAGGTGAACACCTTGTACGGGATGTCCGTGTACGTACGGGCCGACAGGGCCCGGCTGGAGACCTTGGCGATCGACGGGACGAGCGGCGGCACCGCGCGGCCCACGGCGCAGGCGACCTGGAAGATCCCGTTGGACAGCAGCTCGTCCTCGATCCAGCCGCTCACCCGTCCGGGCGGCGCGGCGGGGCCCGCACTGCGGTTGTTGCGCTTGGTGTTGCAGTTGTCGGTGTGGGGGAACCAATAGAACTCGAAGTGCTCGTTCTCCGCGTGCAGCGCGTCGAACTCCGAGGTCACCCGGTCGAAGCTCATCGGTTCCTCGCGCGCGGTGAGCAGGAAGACCGGCTCGACGGCGAAGGTGAGGGCCGTGACGATGCCGAGGGCCCCGAGGCCGATCCTGGCGGCGGCGAAGACCTCGGGGTTCTCCTCGGCCGAGCAGGTCATCAGGCGGCCGTCGGCGGTGACCAGCTCGATCCCGCGGATCTGCGCCGCGAGGGACGCCGACTCCCGTCCGGTGCCGTGGGTGCCCGTGGAGGTCGCCCCGGCGACCGTCTGCTCCATGATGTCGCCCATGTTCGTGAGCGACAGGCCCTCCCGGGCCAGCGCCACGTTGAGCCGCTTCAGCGGCGTGCCGGACTCCACGGTCACGGTCATCGCCTCGCGGTCGATCCGCCGTATGCCGGTGAGCAGACCGGGCCGGATCAGCACGCCGTCGGTGGCGGCGATCGAGGTGAAGGAGTGGCCGGTGCCGACCGTCTTCACCCGCAGCCCGTCCTCGGCGGCCTTGCGCACGGCGTCGGCGAGCTCCTCGGCGGAGGCCGGACTCACCTCCCGCACCGGCCGGGAGGTGACGTTCCCCGCCCAGTTACGCCACGTGCTGCTCGCCGTCGAGCCGTTCCCCGACCGCTGTGTCATCGTCACGCCGTCCCTCCCGCGTCGGCGCCGGCTCGCGCAGCCGGCGATAGCCCAGGAGCCCCACCACGACCGCGAGCGCGCCCGAGACCACGGGCACCACGTACGCGGCCTCCGCCCCGGACGCGTCGACCACCCAGCCGGCGGCCGAGGAGCCGAGCGCCACACCGATCGCGAGCCCGGTACCTGTCCAGGTCATGCCCTCGGTCAGCTTGGTGCGCGGTACGTGCGCTTCGACGAGGGCCATGGTGGTCACCATCGTCGGCGCGATGGACAGGCCCGCGACAAAGAGCGCCACGGCCAGCAACGGCAAGTTCCCGGCCAGTAGGAGGGGGATCATACTCACGGCCATCGCGCAGACGCCCACGAGCCAGCGGACGGACGGCTCGCCCTTGACGTGGAGCAGTCCGAAGACGGCGCCCGCGAGGCAGGAACCGAGCGCGTAGACGGCCAGAACCAGGCTTGCGGCGGCCTTGTGGCCCTGCTCCTCGGCGAACGCGACCGTCACGACGTCCACCGAGCCGAAGATGGCGCCGGTGGCGACGAAGGCGAGGGCGAGCACCTGGAGGCCGGGGGAGCGCAGGGCGGAGCCGCCGGAGTGCTCCTCGTGGGGGTGCGGGGCCGGTTCGGTGGCGCGCTGTGCGGTCAGCCAGAAGACGCCGACGGCGAGGAAGACGCCGGCGAGCAGCGGACCGGCCTCGGGGAACCAGATGGTCGACAGGCCGATGGAGACGATCGGTCCGAAGATGAAGCACACCTCGTCGACGATCGACTCCCAGGAGTACGCGGTGTGCAGCCGCTGGGCCTCGCCCCGGTAGATGTCCGCCCAGCGGGCCCGGGTCATCGCGCCGACGCTCGGGACGCAGCCGATGAAGGCCGTGAACACGAACAGCGTCCAGTCGGCGGCCTCGAACTGGACGCAGAGCAGCAGCCCCGCGGCGGCCAGCAGCGCGACCACGGTCGCCGGGCGCAGCACCCGTCGCTGGCCGTGGCGGTCCACCATGCGGGAGATCTGCGGGCCGAGCACCGCGGCGGACATCGCGAGCGTCGCGGAGAGCGCGCCCGCGAGACCGTACCGCCCGGTGACCTGCGAGATCATGGTCACGATGCCGATGCCCATCATGGACAGCGGCATCCGGCCGAGGAAGCCGGCCACGGAGAAGGATCTGGTGCCGGGGGCGGCGAAGATCGCGCGGTAGGGACTGGGCAAGGTGATCTCCGGGCTTCCGCTCAACACGTGTAATTAATAGCTAAAGCCTACGGCTTTGAACTGAATCGGTCACTCTCTTTTTCGGCCGGGCCCACCCGGCCGCCCTCCCGAGGGGCCTGCCCGCCGGGGACCGGGCGGGGGTGGGAGGATCGGTGCCATGTCCGACGAGCTCGATCCCGCCCCGTACGACGCGCTGCTGCTGCTCTCCTTCGGCGGCCCCGAGGGCCCGGACGACGTGGTCCCGTTCCTGGAGAACGTGACCCGCGGCCGAGGCATCCCCAAGGAACGGCTGAAGGAGGTGGGCCGGCACTACTTCCTCTTCGGCGGCGTCAGCCCCATCAACGACCAGAACCGCGCCCTCCTCGACGCCTTGCGCGCCGACTTCGCCGCGGCCGGCCTCGACCTGCCGGTCTACTGGGGCAACCGGAACTGGGCCCCGTACCTCACCGACACCCTGCGCGAGATGGTCACCGACGGCCGGCGCCACATCGCCGTCCTCGCCACCAGCGCCTACGCCTCCTACTCCGGCTGCCGCCAGTACCGCGAGAACCTCGCGGACTCCCTTGCCGCGCTGGAGGCGGAAGGGCTGCCGCTGCCCCGCGTCGACAAGCTGCGGCACTACTTCAACCACCCCGGCTTCGTCCGCCCCATGGTCGAGGGCGTGCTCGCCTCGCTCGCCGATCTCGACGAGTCCGTGCGGGCCGGCGCCCACCTCGCCTTCACGACCCACTCCATCCCGGACTCCGCCGCCGACACCTCCGGGCCCGTCACCGAGCACGGCGACGGCGGCGCCTACGTGAAGCAGCACCTCGACGTGGCCCGGCTGATCGTCGACGCGGTCCGCGAGGAGACCGGCGTCGCGCACCCCTGGCAGCTCGTCTACCAGTCCCGCAGCGGCGCCCCGCACATCCCGTGGCTGGAGCCGGACATCTGCGACCACCTGGAGGAGGTGCACGGCGCCGGCGCCCCGGCCGTCGTCATGGTGCCGATCGGCTTCGTCTCGGACCACATGGAGGTCCTGTACGACCTCGACACCGAAGCCACCGCCAAGGCCGCCGAGCTGGGGCTCCCGGTGCGGCGCTCGGCCACCGTCGGGGCCGACCCGCGGTTCGCCGCCGCCGTCCGCGACCTCGTCCTGGAGCGGGCGGCGACCGAGCGCGGGCAGCGCGTCGAGCGCTGCGCCCTCGGCGCCCTCGGCCCCTCCCACGACCTCTGCCCGATCGGCTGCTGCCCCGCCCGGGCCGAGCGGCCGGCGGCGGCCGGCGCCGACAGCCCGTACGCGTAAGGAGACCGCCCCGTGACCGATCCCCTGCTGTCCGAACTCCTCGACCTGGCCCTGGAGGCCGGGCGCCGGGCCGGAGCGCTGCTGCGCGACGGGCGCCCCGACGACCTGGCCGTGGCCGACACCAAGTCCAGCGCCATCGACGTCGTCACCGAGATGGACATCGCCGCCGAGAAGCTGATCACCGGCTTCCTCGCCGAGCACCGCCCCCAGGACGGCTTCCTCGGCGAGGAGGGCGCCTCCAGCGCCGGGACCAGCGGGATCCGCTGGGTCATCGACCCGCTGGACGGCACCGTGAACTACCTCTACGGGCTGCCGACCTGGGCCGTCTCCATCGCCGCCGAGCGGGACGGCGAGACGGTCGTCGGCGTCGTGGAGGTGCCGTTGCGCGGCGAGACCTTCCACGCCGTCCTCGGCGGCGGCGCCTGGCTCGGCGACCGCCGCCTCGCCGCCCGTCCCTCCCCGGCGCTCGACCAGGCCCTGGTGGCCACCGGCTTCGGCTACGTCCAGACCCGGCGCGCCCACCAGGCCGACGTCGCCCAGCGCCTCGTGCCCCGCGTCCGCGACATCCGCCGCGGCGGCTCCGCCGCCATCGACCTCTGCGACGTCGCCGCCGGCCGCCTCGACGCCTACTACGAACGCGGCCTCAACCCCTGGGACCTGGCCGCCGGCGACCTGATCGCCCGCGAGGCGGGCGCCCTGACGGGCGGCCGCCCGGGTGAGCCGGCGTCGGGTGAGCTGGTGCTCGCGGCGTCGGCGGGGCTGTTCGGGGTGGTGCAGGAGCTGCTGGAGGAGTGGGGGGCCTGGCACGACTGAGGGTCGGGTGTGCCGGACGCGGGCGGGCCCCCGGAGTCGAGGACTCCGGGGGCCCGCCCGTGCCGGTGGGATCAGGCGCAGGCCGCGCGGACCTCCACGCCGTGTTCGGCGGCCAGGCGGTGCAGGTCGTCGAGCTCGGCCTGCTCGACCTCCGCGAGGAAGTCGTCGCCCGTCTCACGAGCGCGCGTGAGGTCGGACTGCGTGGTCTTGATCCGGTGCAGCAGCCCTGCGGTGAAAGCGTCCATCGTGCGCCCCCTCGTCGTGGGTCGGTGGCACGGGGGTGTGCCGAGGGTGGGTGGATCACACACTGCTACCTCTGGGGGACAGAGAGCGGTAGGTGGTGCGCCACCTACAGGGCGTGATCGCGGGGTGTGCAGTCGTCCTCCCCAGGCCCTTCCTCAGAGAAACCTCAACTGGGCCCCGAATCGGGTCGATTCTCGTCCGCTGCACCGGCCCGGCCCCGCCCCGCCCGGCCCGCGGGCCCCCGCATCGCCGCCTTACAGCCGGTTTACGCGCGTTCGGGGCAGGATGGACACGCACAGTCAGTGCGCGAAACCGCCCGTCCGCGTCCAGGACCAGGGCCCAGGAAAGGACTGAGACACGTGCGCGTACTCGTCGTCGAGGACGAGCAGCTGCTCGCGGATGCGGTGGCCACCGGCCTGCGCCGGGAGGCCATGGCGGTCGACGTCGTGTACGACGGCGCCGCGGCCCTGGAGCGCGTCGGGGTCAACGACTACGACGTCGTGGTCCTCGACCGCGACCTCCCCCTGGTCCACGGCGACGACGTCTGCCGCAAGATCGTCGAGCTCGGCATGCCCACCCGCGTCCTGATGCTCACCGCCTCCGGGGACGTCAGCGACCGGGTGGAGGGCCTGGAGCTCGGCGCGGACGACTACCTCCCCAAGCCCTTCGCCTTCAGCGAGCTCACCGCCCGCGTCCGCGCCCTCGGCCGCCGCACCACCGTCCCCCTCCCGCCCGTCCTGGAGCGCGCCGGCATCAAGCTGGACCCCAACCGCCGCGAGGTCTTCCGCGACGGCAAGGAGGTCCAGCTCGCGCCCAAGGAGTTCGCGGTCCTGGAGGTCCTGATGCGCAGCGAGGGCGCCGTCGTCTCGGCGGAGCAGCTCCTGGAGAAGGCCTGGGACGAGAACACCGACCCGTTCACCAACGTCGTGCGCGTCACCGTGATGACGCTGCGCCGCAAGCTGGGCGAGCCCCCGGTGATCGTCACCGTGCCCGGTTCGGGATACCGGATCTGACCGATGCCGCACTCCCCGGCGCCCGTCAACGCGCCCCCGAAACCGACGTGGGACCCCAGAGACCCGGTGCGCCCGCTGCTGCGGCCGACCATCCGGATAAGGCTCACCCTGCTCTACGGCGGGATGTTCCTGATCGCCGGCATCCTGCTGCTCGCGATCATCTACCTGTTCACCGCGCAGGCCCTGCGGGACAGCACCTCCCAGCTGCCCTTCAAGGTCGTCAGCGGCACGGTCACGCCGACCACCGACTGGTGCCAGCTGCCCAAGACGTCCACCGGCGAACCCTTCACGGGCGAGCAGCTCAACAACGCCGTCTCCATGTGCCTGCGCCACCAGAGCGACCGGGCCCTGGACGACCTGCTGCGCCGCTCCCTGTTCGCCCTCCTCGGCCTGAGCATCATCGCCTTCGCCTTCGGCTACGCGATGGCGGGACGGGTCCTGTCTCCGCTCGGCCGGATCACCCGGACCGCCCGTCAGGTGGCCGGATCCGATCTGTCCCGGCGGATCGAGCTGGACGGCCCCGACGACGAGCTCAAGGAGCTCGCCGACACCTTCGACGAGATGCTGGAGCGCCTGGAGCGCGCCTTCGGCGCCCAGCAGCGCTTCGTCGCCAACGCCTCGCACGAGCTGCGCACCCCGCTCGCGATCAACCGCACGCTCCTGGAGGTCCAGCTCTCGGACCCCGAGGCGCCGGTGGAGCTCCAGCAGCTCGGAAAGACGCTGCTGGCCACCAACGAGCGCAGCGAGCAGCTGGTCGAGGGCCTGCTGTTGCTGGCCCGCAGCGACAACGAGATCGTCGAGCGCAAGCCGGTCGACCTCGCGGAGGTCGCTTCCCGCGCCATGGACCAGGTGCGCGCCGAGGCCGAGGCGAAGGGCGTGGAGTTCCGGGGCGAGCGCGCGCCGGCCGTGGTCCAGGGCAACGGCGTGCTGCTGGAGCGGATCGCCCTGAACCTGGTGCAGAACGCCGTCCGGTACAACGTCCCGGAGGAGGGCTGGGTGGAGGTCACCACGGCGACGGGCAACGGTCAGGCGGTCCTGGAGGTCTCCAATACGGGTCCCGTGGTCCCCGCCTACGAGATCGACAACCTTTTCGAGCCATTCCGGCGCCTCCGTCAGGAGCGCACCGGGAGCGACAAGGGGGTCGGTCTCGGCCTGTCGATCGCGCGCTCCGTCGCGCGTGCCCACGGGGGCCGTATCATCGCGGAGCCCCGCGAGGGCGGTGGCCTCGTGATGCGTGTCACTCTCCCGATCTGACACACTGCACGAGCCGACCGGATTTGTTCGCTTTGCGCGGAATTTCCGGTTCCCATTCCTGAGACGCTCCTGTGTGATCGATCACAGGAATGGGCGCCTGCCCCTCCACTCTCCGTGATCGCGAATTCCCTCGGAAAACCCTGAAAAGTCCGGGTTTCCGGGGGTCCGTATGACGGGAAGTACACGGGGTGGCGCCTGAGAGGGACGGCCGACGGACCGTGTACGGTCCGGTTCGCCACCCAAAGCCGCTCACTCGTGAGAGGGCGCATTGGGTGTCGATTGAGTAACAGACCTTGATGTGAGGCAAAATCTCCGCCTCGGGTCGGGCACAAGTCCGGCCTCTCACGCGTTACGTGCGCTGGAGACACCGCAAACCACCCAGAGGGGGAGAGCGACATGGCAACGGATTACGACACCCCACGCAAGACCGACGACGACGTCGACTCGGACAGCCTTGAAGAACTGAAGGCCCGCCGGAACGACAAGTCGACCTCGACCGTCGACGTCGACGAGTTCGAGGCCGCCGAGGGCCTGGAGCTTCCGGGCGCCGACCTCTCGAACGAGGAGCTGGCCGTCCGGGTCCTGCCCAAGCAGGCCGACGAGTTCACCTGCATGAGCTGCTTCCTCGTGCACCACCGCAGCCAGCTGGCTCGGGAGAAGAACGGCCAGCCGATCTGCCGCGACTGCGACTGAGACCGAGCGGCCGTGGCAGGCGACACACCGTCTCGGAAGCGACGGCTCCGACTCCCCGGGAGGCCGGAGGCGTACAAGGGCGGCTCGGGCCCGGCAGAGGGCGGTCATGACACCTCCTCCGCCGAGCACTCCGCCCCCCTGCCCACCCCTGGCGCACGTGACGACGAGCGAGGCCACGCGGCCTCGCTCGAAGCAGCGCCGCACCAGGCCGACCACCGGCCCGACCAGGACGGCAGCCCCGGGGCCGACCGCCCCAAGGGAGGCGTCCTGCGGCGCGTGACCGACCCCGCGCGTGCCCAGCTCGACCGCGTCAAGCTCGACCGCGCCCGCATCGACGCCGTACGGCGCGGAGTCCAGCGCGGCGGTCAGGGCGCCAAGGCGGGCCTCGGCTATCTCGCCGACCGCGTCATCGAGATCGCCCCGCGCGTCCCCGTACGCGACCTGGACACCCTGCGCCGGCAGTTCCCCGGCCTCGGCCCGGAGCAGCTCGCCGACAAGCTCGTCGCCGGCGCGGCCAACGCCAGCGCGACCGTCGGCGCCGGCATCGGCGCCGCCGCCATGCTGCCCGTACCGCCCGCGATGCCCGCCGAACTGGCCGCGGAGATCACCGGCGTCGCCGCCGTCGAGCTCAAGCTCATCGCCGAACTGCACGAGGTCTACGGCCTGCGGCCGCCCGGCACCCTCACCCAGCGCTCGACCGCCTACCTGACCTCCTGGGCCGAGGAGCGCGGCATCGACCCCACCAGACCCACCACCGTCAACGCGGCCCTCGGCGGACAGCTCAAGCGCGAACTGCGCCAGCAGATCATGAAGCGCATGGTGCGCAACCTGCCGAACCTCACCCCGTTCATGGTGGGCGCCGCCGTCGGCGCCGTCATGAACCGGCGCGACACCAAGAAACTCGCCGCGCACGTCCGCAAGGACCTGCGCGCCCGCCAGATCCCCTGGGACGCCCTCCCCGCCCAGCCCCCGCTGGAACGGCCGGAGAACCCCAAGGAGATCGACTTCTAGACCCGGCGCCGCCCGCCCGGCGCCTGCGGCCCCTAGGCCGCGGAAGCGTCGCTGCGGGCCGCCTCCAGGGCCGCCACGAGCCCCTGCGGATCCCGCGTGGAGAGGTAGACGTACGGGGTCGGGTCCGCCGGGTCCGTCACCTCGACCCGTACGGCCGTCGGCACGTAGCTGCGCATCACCATGAAGGCGCGCGGATCGGCCTTGTGCGTGCGCCAGGCGCGCGCCTCCTCGGCGTCCAGGGCCTCCGGCACGCCGAGCGCCGACACCGGAATCCGTGCGTCCGCCGCGACGAGGGATCCCGCCACCACCCGGATCCGGGCGGAGCCGTACGACGACACCGCCACCGCCGCGAGGGCCGCCGCCGCGATCAGACCCACGAACGTCGGCACCGTCCCCAGCGGGAACATGATCAGCCCGCCGGACAGGCCGAGGAGCGCCACGATCACCCACCAGGAGCGGGGCGCGGTCAGACGTTCGTCGAAGCTGGGCGCGGTCGGGGGCACGGAAGGCTGCTGCATGCGTCCAAGCTTGGCACGGCGCGACCCGCGCCCGGCCGCGCGGGTAAGGTCTGCGCCTGTGACTGGAACATCTGCCGCTCTCACACCGCCGGCCGACGCCATACCGCCGGTACGCCACGCCGACGCGCCCGCCCCCGGCGAGCTGCTCGGCGCGCACTACGAGTACTGCTTCGGGTGCGGCGGCGGACAGCCCCACGGGCTGCACCTGGAGGCGCGGGCGGGCGAGGGCGTGACCGTCACCGCCGAGTTCACCGTGACCCCCGACCACCAGGGCGCCCCCGGCCTCGCGCACGGCGGCGTGCTCGCCACCGCGCTCGACGAGACCCTCGGCTCCCTGAACTGGCTGCTGCGGGTGATCGCCGTGACCGGACGTCTGGAGACCGACTTCGTGCGGCCCGTCCCGGTCGGCACCGTGCTCCACCTGGAGGCCGAGGTCACCGCCGTACACGGCCGCAAGATCTTCTCGACCGCCGTCGGCCGGATCGGGGGGCCCGAAGGCCCCGTCGCCGTCCGCGCCGACGCCCTCTTCATCGAGGTCAAGGTCGACCACTTCATCGACAACGGCCGCCCGGAGGAGATCCAGGCCGCCATGTCCGACCCCGACCAGGTCAGGCGCGCCCGCGCCTTCGAGGTGAACCCCTGATGCGCAATCCCGTCGACGTACTCATCCGCCGCCTGGACCCCGAGGTGCCGATCCCGGCCTACGGCCACCCCGGCGACGCCGGCGCCGACCTGGTGACCACCGAGGCCGCCGTGCTCGCCCCGGGGGAGCGGGCCGTGCTGCCCACCGGCGTCTCCCTCGCGCTGCCCGACGGCTACGCCGCCTTCGTGCACCCGCGCTCCGGTCTCGCGGCCCGCTGCGGCGTCGCGCTCGTGAATGCCCCGGGGACCGTCGATGCCGGGTACCGTGGAGAGATCAAGGTGATCGTGGTCAACCTGGACCCGCGCGAGAGCGTGCGGTTCGAGCGGTTCGACCGGATCGCCCAGCTGGTCGTCCAGCAGGTCGAGAAGGTGCGCTTCCACGAGGTCGCGGAGCTTCCCGGCTCCGCGCGGGCCGAGGGGGGCTTCGGGTCCACCGGCGGTCACGCCGCCGTGGACGGCACTACGGGTGGGAATCGATACGCTTCGGTCGTATCCGACCGGGAAGGACAGTGACGTGTTCGGACGTCGCAAGAAGAGCGGTGCCGCTGCGGACGCAGCGGTCGATGCCGAGCAGGTCGTCGAGGCGGTGGACTCCGAAGACGCGGCCGAGACGGCCGAGGGGTCGCGCCGGGTGAACCTTCCGCCGGCGCCCCGGCCCGACGGTCCCTGGGACATCTCCGAGGTCAGCAAGCCCGAGGAGGGCCGGGTGGACCTCGGCGGCCTCTTCGTGCCCGGAGTCGAGGGCATGGAGCTGCGGGTGGAGGTGGCCGGTGACGCCATCGTCGCGGCCACCGTCGTGCTGCGCGACAGCGCCGTGCAGCTCCAGGCCTTCGCCGCGCCGAAGAAGGAAGGCATCTGGGGCGAGGTCCGCGACGAGATCGCGGGCGGCATCACCCAGCAGGGCGGCGCCATCGAGGAGGTCGAGGGTCCGCTGGGCTGGGAGCTGCGGGCCCAGGTGCCCGTGCAGCTGCCGGACGGCAACCGCGGCGTGCAGCTGGTGCGCTTCGTCGGCGTCGACGGCCCGCGCTGGTTCCTGCGCGGCGTGATCTCCGGCCAGGGCGCGGTGCAGCCGGAGGCCGCCGGCCTCCTGGAGCAGATCTTCCGGGACACCGTCGTCGTCCGCGGCGAGGGCCCGATGGCCCCCCGCGACCCGATCGTCCTCAAGCTGCCCAACGACGCCCAGATGGTGCCGGACGGCGTGCAGCAGGAGGAGCAGGCCGGCTCCCGCTTCTCCGGCGGCATGGGCCAGCTGCAGCGCGGACCGGAGATCTCCGAGATCCGCTGACACCGGCCGGCCCGCCGACGCGGGCCGACCGCGCGAGCGATGCCCGGTGGGCCGCTTCCCTCCACCCGTACCCCGGTACGGAGCGGGCGAGGAAGCGGCCCACCGGGCTTTTCCACAGCCGGCGACGAGCACCGGAGGCGGTTGTCCACAGCCCTGGCACCGGCCGCCGTCACCGGCCCATACTGACGGCGCACACGTTCGCAGCAGGGGGGTACACGGTGAGTGAGAGCAACGCGCGGACCGGCACGGCCGTGATCGACGACCCGGCCGGCGCGCCGATGGTCCGGGTCGAGGACCTGCACCGCTCGTACGGGACGGGGGACGCCGCCGTCCACGCCCTGCGCGGGGTCTCCTTCGCCATCCCCCGCGGCGAGCTGGTCGCCCTCAAGGGCCGTTCCGGCTCCGGCAAGACCACCCTGCTCAACCTCGTCGGCGGCCTCGACACCGCCGACCGGGGCCGCATCGTCATCGACGGCACCGACCTCGCCGAGCTGGGCGAGGACGGCCTCCTGGAGCTGCGCCGCGACCGCATCGGCTTCATCTTCCAGTCCTTCGGCCTCATACCCATCCTCACCGCCGCCGAGAACGTGGGCGTGCCGATGCGGCTGCGCAAGGCCGACCCGAAGGAACGCGAGGAGCGGGTCGCCCTGCTCCTCGCCCTCGTCGGGCTCGCAGACCACGCGGCCCAGCGCCCCGGAGAGCTCTCCGGCGGCCAGCAGCAGCGCGTCGCCATCGCCCGCGCCCTCGCCAACCGGCCCGCGCTGCTGATCGCCGACGAGCCCACCGGCCAGCTCGACGCCGAGACCGGCCTCGCCGTCATGGAGCTGCTGCGGGCGGTGGTCCGCAGCGAGGGCTGCACGGCCCTGGTCGCCACCCACGACCACCAGCTCCTCGGCCTCGCCGACCGCGTGCTGGAGCTGCGCGACGGGGAGATCATCGAGCACTGAGCGGCCGGCCGGCAGCGCGCCGCCCACCGCGGACGGGCCATCAGGATCACGTCAAGACGGTCCCGAGCGCACACACCCGCGCCGAATGTCCGTTTCGCTGGACGTAAGGTCGAGCCATGGCACGCGGCACACTTCGGATCTACCTCGGCGCGGCGCCGGGCGTCGGCAAGACGTACGCCATGCTCTCCGAGGGCCATCGGCGGGTCGAGCGCGGCACGGACTGCGTGGTCGCGTTCGTGGAGCACCACGGCCGGCCGCGTACCGAGGTGATGCTGCACGGCCTGGAGACGGTGCCGCGCACGGAGCTCGCGTACCGGGGCACCACCTTCCCCGAGATGGACATCGACGCCGTCCTCGCCCGCCGGCCCGCCGTCGCCCTCGTGGACGAGCTCGCCCACACCAACGTCCCCGGCTCGCGCAACGCCAAGCGCTGGCAGGACGTCGAGGAACTCCTCGCCGCCGGGATAGACGTCATATCCACCGTCAACATCCAGCATCTGGAGTCGCTCGGCGACGTGGTCGAGTCGATCACGGGCGTACGGCAGCGGGAGACCGTCCCCGACGAGGTCGTGCGCCGCGCCGACCAGATCGAGCTCGTCGACATGTCGCCGCAGGCCCTGCGGCGCCGGATGGCGCACGGCAACATCTACCAGCCCGACAAGGTCGACGCCGCCCTCTCCAACTACTTCCGGCCCGGGAACCTGACGGCGCTGCGGGAGCTCGCCCTGCTGTGGACCGCCGACCGGGTCGACGCCTACCTGCGGCAGTACCGCGGCGAGCACAACATCCGCTCCACCTGGCAGGCGCGCGAGCGGATCGTCGTCGGCCTCACCGGCGGCCCCGAGGGGCGCACCTTGATCCGGCGCGCCGCCCGGCTCGCCGAGAAGGGGGCGGGCGGCGAGGTCCTCGCCGTCTACGTCTCCCGCAGCGACGGCCTCACCGCCGCCTCCCCGAAGGAGCTCGCCGACCAGCGCACCCTCGTGGAGGACCTCGGCGGCACCTTTCACCACGTCATAGGCGACGACGTGCCCTCGGCACTGCTCGAATTCGCCCGCGGCGTCAACGCCACCCAGATCGTCCTCGGCTCCAGCCGCCGCCGCTCCTGGCAGTACATCCTCGGTCCCGGCGTCGGCCAGACCGTCGCCCGCGACTCCGGCCCCGACCTCGACGTCCACATCGTCACCCACGAGGAGGCCGCCAAGGGCCGCGGTCTGCCCGTCGCCCGCGGCGCCCGGCTCGGCCGCGCCCGCATCGCCTGGGGCTGGGCCGTCGGCGTCGCCGGACCCGTCCTGCTCAGCCTGCTGTTCACCCATGTCGACGCGGACCTCGGCCTCGCCAACGACATGCTGCTCTTCCTCGCCCTGACCGTCGCCGCCGCGCTCCTCGGCGGACTGCTGCCCGCCCTGGCGTCGGCGGCCTTCGGTTCCCTGCTCCTCAACTGGTTCTTCACCCCGCCCCTGCACCGGCTGACCATCGCCGACCCCAAGAACATCGTCGCCATCGCCGTCTTCTTCGGTGTCGGCGTCGCCGTCGCCTCCGTCGTCGACCTCGCCGCCCGCCGTACCCACCAGGCGGCCCGGCTGCGCGCCGAGTCGGAGGTCCTGTCCCATCTCGCCGGCAGCGTGCTGCGCGGCGAGTCCAGCCTGGAGGCGCTCCTCGAACGGGTCCGGGAGACCTTCTCGATGGAGTCCGTCGCCCTCCTGGAGCGGGCCGGCGACGTCGAACCGTGGACCTGCGCCGCGAGCGTCGGCACCCGGCCCGTGGCCCGTCCCGAGGACGCCGACGTCGACATGCCCGTCGGCGACCACCTGGCGCTCGCCCTGAGCGGCCGGGTGCTGCCCGCCGAGGACCGCCGGGTGCTGGGCGCCTTCGCCGCCCAGGCCGCCGTCGTCCTGGACCGCCAGCGGCTCGTCGACCAGGCCGAGGAGGCCCGCAAGCTCGCCGAGGGCAACAAGATCCGCACCTCGCTGCTCGCCGCCGTCAGCCACGACCTGCGCACCCCGCTGGCCGGCATCAAGGCATCCGTCTCCTCACTGCGCTCCGACGACGTCGAATGGTCCGACGAGGACCGGGCCCTGCTCCTCGAAGGCATCGAGGAGGGCGCCGACCGGCTCGACCACCTCGTCGGGAACCTCCTCGACATGTCCCGGCTCCAGACCGGCACCGTCACCCCGCTGATCCGCCCCACCGACCTCGACGAGGTCGTGCCGATGGCCCTCGGCGGCGTCCCCGACGGCAGCGTCGAGCTGGACATCCCCGAGACCCTGCCCATGGTCGCCGTCGACCGCGGCCTGCTGGAACGGGCCGTCGCCAACATCGTCGAGAACGCCGTGAAGTACAGCCCCGAGGGCGTCCCGGTCGCCGTCGGCGCCAGCGTCCTCGGCCGGCGTCTCGAACTGCGGGTGACCGACCGCGGCCCCGGAGTCCCGGACACGGGCAAGGACGGCATCTTCGAGCCGTTCCAGCGCTTCGGCGACGCCCCCCGCGGCTCGGGTGTCGGCCTCGGCCTCGCGGTCGCCCGCGGCTTCGTCGAGGCCATGGGCGGCACCCTCACCGCCGAGGACACCCCCGGCGGGGGGCTCACCATGGTGCTCACCCTGCCCACCGCCGCGCAGGACGCCGCCCCGCCGCCGGACGGCACCGACGCCACGGCGCCGGTGCACACCTTCACCTGACCCGGCCCGCGGGCGCCACGCCCGCACCCGTACCCCGCCCCGTCCCGCAACCCCACCCCGTAACCGCCCCCCTACCGGCGACAAGCTGACCGGCGACAAGCCCGGCCGACGTAAAGGAAGGTCCCCCTCCATGACCCGGGTCCTCGTGGTCGACGACGAACCACAGATCGTCCGCGCCCTGGTGATCAACCTCAAGGCACGGAAGTACGAGGTCGACGCGGCGCCGGACGGTGCCACCGCCCTCCGGCTCGCCGCCGAGCGCCATCCCGACGTCGTCGTCCTCGACCTCGGACTGCCCGACATGGACGGCGTCGAGGTGATCAGGGGGCTGCGCGGCTGGAGCCGGGTGCCGATCCTCGTCCTGTCCGCGCGCCAGACCTCCGACGAGAAGGTCGAGGCGCTCGACGCCGGCGCCGACGACTACGTCACCAAGCCCTTCGGCATGGACGAGCTGCTGGCCCGGCTCCGTGCCGCCGTCCGCCGGGCCGAGCCGGTCGGCGGCGGCGAGGACGGCGTCGTGGTCGTCGAGACGGAGGGCTTCACGGTCGACCTCGCCGCCAAGAAGGTCCACCGCGCCGGCAAGGACGTCCGGCTCACCCCCACCGAGTGGCACCTCCTGGAGGTCCTGGTCCGCAACAGCGGCCGCCTGGTGAGCCAGAAGCAGCTCCTCCAGGAGGTCTGGGGACCCTCGTACGGCACCGAGACCAACTACCTGCGCGTGTACATGGCGCAGTTGCGGCGGAAGCTGGAGCAGGACCCCTCCCACCCCCGTCACTTCGTCACCGAACCGGGCATGGGCTACCGCTTCGAACACTGAGTTCGGTGCCGGGTCCGGCGTCGGCGGGGGCCGGTACGCTTTCTGTATGAGTGCTGCACCGCGTACAGAGAAGCCGGCCGGGCGCTTCCGCCGTATGCTCGACCGCCTTTCCACCTCGCAGGAGGAACTGGAGTCGGTGGAGCTCCGGGAGGACTCCGCGGCCTCGGGGTGCACGCGCATCTCCGACTGTGCCGACCGACAGATAGTCAAGGTGACTGGTACGTTGCGCACGGTCACCCTGCGCCCCCGGGCGGGTGTGCCCGCACTGGAGGCCGAGCTGTTCGACGGCACGGCACCGCTGGACGTCGTCTGGCTGGGCCGCCGGTCCATCGTGGGCATCGAACCGGGCCGCAAGCTGATCGCCTCCGGCCGCATCTCGATGAGCCACGGCCGGCGGGTCCTCTTCAACCCCAAATACGAGCTGCGACCGCTCGGACAGGAGTAGCCGGTGACGTCAGTCGACAAGCCGACCGCCGACCACGGAGCCGGGACCGGCCCCGTCGCCGACAAGGCGGTGACCGAGGCCGCGCTCTTCGAGGCGTTCGGCGGAGTGCGCGGCATGGTGGAGACGGTCCTGCCGGGCCTGCTCTTCGTCACCATCTACACGATCAACAAGAACCTGCACTTCTCGGCCATCGCCGCCCTCGGGGTCTCGCTCGTCCTCGTGGCCGTCCGGCTGGTCCGCCGCGACACCGTCAAGCACGCCTTCAGCGGCGTCTTCGGAGTCGCCTTCGGTGTCGTCTTCGCGATGATGACCGGCAACGCCAAGGACTTCTACCTCCCGGGCATGCTCTACACGCTCGGCCTCGGCCTCGCGTACATCATCACGACCCTCGCCGGCGTGCCCCTGATCGGCCTCATCCTCGGCCCGGTCTTCAAGGAGAACCTCTCCTGGCGCACCCGTAACCCCGGCCGCAAGAAGGCGTACGCGAAGGCCAGCTGGGCCTGGGGCCTGATCCTGCTGGCGAAGTGCGCGATCCTCTTCCCGCTGTACTGGTGGGCCGACACCACGCAGCTCGGCTGGGTCCTGGTCGCCCTGAAGATCCCGCCCTTCCTGCTCGCGGTCTACCTGACCTGGGTGTTCCTCGCCAAGGCGCCGCCGCCCATCGACGTCTTCGCCGAGATGGAGGCCGAGGAGCAGGCGGAGAAGGCCCGCAAGGCCGAGGCACAGGGCCGCCCACAGGCGTAGCCGCCCGCCCACAGGCGTGGCCGCGGCGCGCCCCCACCGCGCGCCCTCGTCGCCGCGCACCCCCCGAGCGCACCCACGGTGCGCCCGCCGCACGAGAGGGGCCCGGGACCTGTCACAGGTCCCGGGCCCCTTCGCCGTACCACCCACCCCGCCCGGCGCTCCCGCGAAGGGCGGCAGCGGGCTCAGGACTCGTTGGACTCCCGGCGGACCGACAGCAGCTCCTCCAGCTGCTCCTCGCGCGCCTGCGTGGCCACGAACAGCAGCTCGTCGCCCGCCTCCAGGGTCTCCTCCGGGCTCGGCGTCAGGACCCGCGAGCCGCGGATGATCGTCACCAGGGAGGTGTCCTGCGGCCAGGCCACGTCACCCACCTGCGTGCCCGCGATCCCCGACTCCGGCGGAAGCGTCAGCTCCACCAGGTTGGCGTCACCGTGGCTGAAGCGCAGCAGCCGGACGAGGTCGCCGACGCTCACCGCCTCCTCCACCAGGGCCGACATCAGACGCGGCGTCGAGACGGCGACGTCCACGCCCCACGCCTCGTTGAACAGCCACTCGTTCTTCGGGTTGTTCACCCGGGCGACCACGCGCGGCACGCCGTACTCGGTCTTGGCGAGCAGCGACACCACCAGGTTGACCTTGTCGTCGCCGGTCGCCGCGATGACGACGTTGCAGCGCTGCAGCGCCGCCTCGTCCAGCGACGTGATCTCGCAGGCGTCGGCGAGCAGCCACTCCGCCTGCGGCACCCGCTCCACCGAGATGGCGGTCGGAGCCTTGTCGATGAGAAGGACGTCGTGCCCGTTCTCCAGGAGCTCGCCCGCGATGGAACGGCCCACCGCGCCGGCGCCGGCAATAGCGACACGCATCAGTGACCGCCCTCCTCGGGACCCTCGGCGAAGGCCGCCTCGACCTTGGCGATCTCGTCCGTCCGCATCATCACGTGGACGAGGTCACCCTCCTGAAGCACCGTCTGCGAAGTCGGCAGGACCGCCTCGCCCAGGCGGGTGAGGAACGCCACCCGCACCCCGGTCTCCTCCTGGAGCCGGCTCACCTTGTGGCCGATCCACGCCGGAGAGGTGTGCACCTCGGCCAGCTGCACGCCGCCGCTCGGGTCGCGCCACAGCGGCTCCGCGCCCGACGGCAGCAGCCGCCGCAGCATCTGGTCGGCGGTCCAGCGGACCGTCGCCACCGTCGGAATGCCCAGACGCTGGTAGACCTCGGCACGCCGGGGGTCGTAGATGCGGGCGGCCACGTTCTCGATGCCGAACATCTCCCGCGCGACCCGCGCCGCGATGATGTTGGAGTTGTCACCGCTGCTCACCGCGGCGAACGCACCGGCCTCCTCGATCCCCGCCTCACGCAGCGTGTCCTGGTCGAAGCCCACGCCCGTGACCCGGCGCCCGCCGAAGCCCGAGCCCAGACGGCGGAAAGCGGTCGGGTCCTGGTCCACGACCGCGACCGTGTGCCCCTGCTGTTCCAGGGTCTGCGCGAGAGCGGCTCCCACTCGCCCGCAGCCCATGATGACGATGTGCACGTCCCCTTACCCCGCACTCCTGATCGTCTTGCTGACCTGCGAAAACACCCTGCTCACAACTTTCCTCGCCCGATTCGCCCGGGCCGTGGCGGGCAGCGTCACCATCGCGCTGCCCGGTCCGAGCTTATGCGGCAACAGTGGCCGGGACCGCATCCGAGGTGGTAACCAGGGAGATTCCGTGCGGATCGGGGGTGCCGGTCAGCGTGGCGCTTTTCGAACGCTTACGATCCTCTGTTGTGTCCAAACTGACCGACGTGCCCAAACGGATCCTCATCGGACGGGCCCTGCGCAGCGACAAGCTCGGCGAGACCCTCCTGCCGAAGCGCATCGCCCTCCCCGTCTTCGCCTCCGACCCGCTGTCCTCGGTGGCGTACGCGCCGGGCGAGGTCCTCCTCGTCCTGTCCGTCGCGGGCCTGTCGGCGTACCACTTCAGCCCCTGGATCGCGCTGGCCGTCGTCGTCCTGATGTTCACGGTCGTCGCCTCCTACCGGCAGAACGTCCACGCCTACCCGAGCGGCGGCGGCGACTACGAGGTCGCCAACACCAACCTCGGCCCCAAGGCCGGACTCACCGTCGCCAGCGCGCTGCTCGTCGACTACGTCCTCACCGTCGCCGTCTCCATCTCCTCCGGCATCGAGAACCTCGGCTCCGCCGTGCCGTTCGTCGTGGAGCACAAGGTCTTCTCGGCCATCGCGGTGATCGTGCTGCTCACCGTCATGAACCTGCGCGGGGTGAAGGAGTCCGGCGGTCTCTTCGCCATCCCGACGTACGTCTTCGTCTTCGGCGTCTTCGCGATGATCATCTGGGGTGCCTGGCGCGGCATCGTCCTGGACGAGACCATGCGGGCGCCCACCGCCGACTTCGAGATCAAGCCCGAGCACCAGGGCCTGGCCGGCTTCGCGCTGATCTTCCTGCTGCTGCGCGCCTTCTCCTCCGGCTGTGCCGCCCTCACCGGCGTCGAGGCCATCTCCAACGGCGTCCCCGCCTTCCGCAAGCCGAAGTCGAAGAACGCCGCCACCACCCTCGCGCTCATGGGCGGCCTGGCCGTCACCATGTTCTGCGGCATCATCTTCCTGGCCACCGCCACCGACGTCCGGATGGCCGAGAAGCCCGCCCACGACCTGCTGCTCAACGGCAAGCCGGTCGGCGAGGACTACGTCCAGGACCCGGTCATCTCGCAGGTCGCCGCCGCCGTCTTCGGCGAGCACACCTTCTTCTTCGTCCTGCTGGCCGCGGCCACCGCGCTCGTCCTCTTCCTGGCCGCGAACACCGCGTACAACGGCTTCCCGCTGCTCGGCTCGATCCTCGCCCAGGACCGCTACCTGCCCCGCCAGCTGCACACCCGCGGCGACCGTCTCGCCTTCTCCAACGGCATCGTGCTGCTCGCCGGCGCCGCCGCCCTCCTGGTGTGGGTCTACGGAGCCGACTCGACCAAGCTCATCCAGCTCTACATCGTCGGCGTCTTCGTCTCCTTCACCCTCAGCCAGATCGGCATGGTCCGGCACTGGAACCGGCACCTCGCGACCGAGCGCGACCCGGCGAAGCGCCGCCGCATGATCCGCTCCCGCGCGATCAACACCTTCGGCGCCTTCTTCACCGGTCTCGTCCTGGTCGTCGTCCTCGCCACCAAGTTCACCCACGGCGCCTGGGTCGCGCTGCTCGGCATGGTGATCTTCTACGTGACGATGACCGCGATCCGTAAGCACTACGACTCGGTGGCCGCGGAGATCGCCGCCGCCGAGGAGCGCCCCGACGAGTACGTCCGCCCGTCCCGGGTCCGATCGGTCGTCCTGGTCTCCAAGCTGCACAAGCCGACCCTGCGCGCCCTCGCCTACGCCAAGCTGATGCACGCCCACGAGCTGGAGGCGCTCACCGTCAACGTCGACCCGGCCGAGACCAGGGCCCTCAAGGCGGAGTGGGAGCGGCGCGGCATCAACGTGCCGCTGAAGATCCTCGACTCGCCGTACCGGGAGATCACCCGGCCGGTCATCGAGTACGTGAAGAACCTCCGCAAGGAGAGCCCCAGGGACGCCGTCTCGGTGTACATCCCCGAGTACGTGGTCGGTCACTGGTACGAGCACTTCCTGCACAACCAGAGCGCCCTGCGCCTCAAGGGCCGGCTGCTGTTCACGCCGGGTGTGATGGTGACCTCCGTGCCGTACCAGCTCCGCTCCTCCGAGGTCGCGAAGAAGCGCGAGAGGAAGCGCCAGGAGTGGAACGCGCCGGGCTCCGTGCGCCGCGGGCCGGTGGAGAAGGGGCAGCGGGAACCGGCCGGAAAGAACAACTAGACTGGTGGGCTGCTGTGGAAGCAGCCCCCAGTCTCCCCTCTTCGCTCGTTCTTTCTCTGTCTGGAGCCCCCGATCATGCAGAACACCCCTGTTTCGTCGCTGGTCGGGGAGGAGTACGAGGTCGAGGTCGGCCCCGTGGCCCACGGCGGTCACTGCATCGCCCGCACGGAAGGCGGGCGGGTCCTCTTCGTCCGCCACGCGCTGCCGGGCGAGCGCGTCCGCGTCCGGGTCACCGAGGGCGAGGAGACCTCCCGCTTCCTGCGCGCCGACGCCGTCGAGATCCTGGAGGCGTCCAAGGACCGCATCGAGGCGCCGTGCCCCTTCGCGGGTCCCGGCAAGTGCGGCGGCTGCGACTGGCAGCACGCCAAGCCGGGTGCTCAGCGCCGCCTCAAGGGCGAGGTCATCGCCGAGCAGCTCAAGCGGCTCGCGGGCCTCACCCCCGAGGAGGCCGGCTGGGACGGCACCGTCGTGCCGGCCGAGGGCGACAAGCTGCCCGCGGGCCAGGTGCCGCAGTGGCGCACCCGCGTGCAGTACGCGGTCGACGCCGAGGGCCGCGCCGGGCTCCGCAAGCACCGCTCGCACGAGGTCGAGGTCATCGACCACTGCATGATCGCGGCCGAGGGCGTCTCGGAGCTCGGCATCGAGCAGCGCGCCTGGGAGGGCATGGCGTCGATCGAGGCCGTCGCGGCCACGGGCTCCCAGGACCGCCAGGTGATCCTCACCCCCCGGCCCGGGGCGCGGCTGCCGCTCGTCGAGCTGGACAAGCCGGTCTCCGTGCTGCGGGTCGAGGAGAAGGACGGCGGGGTCCACCGCGTCCACGGCCGCCCCTTCGTCCGCGAGCGCGCCGACGGCCGCACCCACCGGGTCGGCAACGGCGGCTTCTGGCAGGTCCACCCGAAGGCCGCCGACACCCTGGTGACGGCCGTCATGCAGGGCCTGCTGCCCCGCAAGGGCGAGACCGCCCTGGACCTCTACTGCGGCGTCGGCCTCTTCGCGGGCGCCCTCGCCGACCGCCTGGGCGACCAGGGCGCCGTCCTCGGCATCGAGTCCGGCAAGCGCGCGGTGGAGGACGCCCGCCACAACCTGGCCGACTTCCCGCGGGTCCGCATCGAGCAGGGCAAGGTCGAGTCGGTCCTCCCGCGCACGGGCATCACCGACGTCGACCTCATCGTCCTCGACCCCCCGCGCGCCGGCGCCGGCAAGGACACGGTCCGCCACCTCTCCGCCCTCTCCGCCCGCCGCATCGCCTACGTCGCCTGCGACCCGGCGGCCCTGGCCCGCGACCTGGCGTACTTCCGCGAGGGCGGGTACCGGGTGCGGACGCTGCGGGCGTTCGACCTGTTTCCGATGACGCACCACGTGGAGTGCGTGGCGATCCTGGAGCCGGTGAAGTAGGGCCGCTGACCTGCGGTTTTGTCGAGTGGGCGTGATGTGCGTCGGTGGTGACGTTTCCGTGAGCCGGGCGAGGTGTCCGGTGCGCCCGTAGGGCTTCGCGTCGACGACGGAGCCCGCCCAACGGCACCGGTTGACAGCGCGCGGGCCGGCGTTCCCGGCGCGCCCTCCTGGGTGGGTGCCAGCCGCGCGGCCGCATGCTCGGACCACTGGGCTGCCGGCCTGGACGGACGCCTCGTCAGCGCTGGGTTCCTCTGGTCGTACCGCGGATCGGCTTTTCCAGTCACTCGGCGGGAGTGCACCCGTCGATCGCCGGATGGCCGGCGGCGCCCCCGGGGCCCCAGGCTGGGGGCACGGCCCGTCGTGCTCGGCGGGGCGATGCCGTCCCGCCGCCGATCCTGTGCGGGGCGGACCGCGGAGGAAAGGAAACTTGTGAACACCGCATCCGCCCCGGAGGCGACGGGTGCCGAGTCCCTGCGCGTCCGCGAGACGCTCAAGGCGCTGTACGGAACCGCCCGCAAGTCGGCTGCTGACCGGGCATTTTGCTCCTCCACGACGGACACGAACGTCCCGGGAGCCCGACGGCCTTCTCGCGGCGGCCGCGCGCCGGACGTCACTTCGAGGTGCGGCGCCAGGGGTTCTGCCGCCATGACGGCGGGCGCGGCGATCGTGCAGAAGGTCTTGACCGACCACGGGGAGCGCTCTAACTTTCAACCGCTTGCCGAAAGTTACAGCAACGTTTTGCGGAGCGTGGCACCCGTAACCTCCGCGACTCATATCCCCACCCCCACCCCTTCGGGAGCCGCCGTATGAGCCGGACCTCACCTGCCTTAAGACGAATCCCCGCCGCTCTGGCGGGCGTCGGCCTGATCCTGGGCCTGACCACCGCCCTCACCGCGTCCGCCCAGCCGGCGGTGGCCGCGCCGACCGCCAACGGTGACAAGAAGGTCACCGCCGTGCTGTTCGAGTGGAACTTCGACTCGATCGCCCGCGAGTGCACGCGCACCCTCGGCCCCAAGGGCTACGGGTACGTGCAGGTCTCTCCGCCGCAGGAGCGCATCCAGGGCAGCCCCTGGTGGACCGCCTACCAGCCGGTCAGCTACAAGATCCAGGGCCCGCTCGGCGACCGCACCGCCTTCACGAACATGGTCGACACCTGCCACGGCGCGGGGGTCAAGGTCGTCGTCGACGCCGTGCTCAACCACATGACGTCCGGCTCGGGCACCGGCACCGCCGGCACGCCGTACGGCAAGTACACCTACCCCGGCACCTATGCGGACGTCGACTTCCACACCTGCCGCCGCCCCATCGGCAGCAACTACACCGACCGCTACAACGTCCAGCACTGCGAACTCGGCGAAACCGGACAGCCCTCGCTGGCCGACCTCGACACCGGCAGCGACCACGTCCGCGGCAGGATCGCCGGCTACCTCAACGACCTGCTGTCGCTGGGCGTCGACGGCTTCCGCATGGACGCCGTCAAGCACGTGCCCGCCACCGACCTCGCCGCCATCCGCGACAAGCTCACCGATCCGGGCGTCCACTGGATGCAGGAGGCCATCCACGGCGCGGGCGAGGCCGTCTCACCCAGCGAGTACGTGGCCACCGGCGACGTACAGGAGTTCCGCTACACCACCGACCTCAAACGCGTCCTGACCGGCGAGAAGCTGTCCTACCTCAAGAACTTCGGCGAGGCGTGGGGCTACCTGCCCTCCGGCCGGAGCGGCACCATGGTCGCCAACCACGACACCGAACGCAACGGCTCCAGCCTGAGCTACCGCGACGGCGCCCGCTACACACTCGCGCACGTCCTCATGCTCGCCCACCCCTACGGCACCCCGTCCGTCCACTCCGGCTACGAGTTCACCGACCGCGACGCCGGCGCCCCCAACGGCGGCAACGTCAACGCCTGTCACCGCGACGGCTGGACCTGCCAGCACGCCTGGCGCCAGATCGCCAACATGGTGGCCCTCCGCAACGTCTCCGAGGGCACCGGTCTCACCCATTGGTGGGACAACGGCAACAACGCCATCGCCTTCGGCCGCGGCAGCAAGGCGTTCGTCGCCGTCAACCACGAGGCCGGGGCGCTCACCCAGACGTTCCAGACCTCGCTTCCGGCCGGTACCTACTGCGACGTCCAGCACGGCGACCCGACCACCGGCGGCGGCTGCACCGGCACCACGTACACCGTCGGTACGGACGGCAGGTTCACCGCCACCATCGGCGCCCACGACGCCGTCGCCCTCCACATCGGCGCGAAGCTCGGCGACGAGCCGGGCGACAACACGGCCACCGTCTACTACGGCACCGACAGGAACTGGTCCGCCCACCACCTCCACTACGCCCCCACGGGCGGCGCCTGGACGGCCTCACCCGGTGTGGCCATGGAGAGCGCGTGCACGGGCTGGGTGAAGACGACCGTCACCCTCGGCTCCGCCACCGGCCTCAAGGCGGCCTTCACCAACGGCTCCGGCGCCTGGGACAGCAACAACGGCGCCGACTACGCCCTCGGCACCGGCGACGTCACGGTCAGGAACGGCACCGTCGGCACGGGCAACCCCTGCGGCGTCCAGCAGACCGAGCCCGGCGCCTCCTTCGCGGTCACCGCCACCACCGTCCCCGGCCAGGACATCTACGTCGTCGGCGACCACCCGGCCCTCGGCAACTGGGCGCCCGCCGCCGCCCTCAAGCTCGACCCCGCCGCCTACCCGGTGTGGAAACTCGACGTGAAGCTGCCCGCCGGCACGTCCTTCGCGTACAAGTACATCCGCAAGGACGCCTCGGGCAACGTCACCTGGGAGGGCGGCGCCAACCGTACGGCCACGGTTCCCGCCGACGGCAGGACCACGCTGAACGACACCTGGCGCACCTGACCTTCGCGCGGCGTCCGCACACGGGCCACCGCCGGCCGGGCGATCCGTGGTGAGGCCGCCGCGGCGGAAGACCGCCCTCCGACCAGGTGTCCACCGGTCAGGAGGGCGGCCTTCCCTCGCGTACGGCACGCTCGCCGGGGCGTCACACGTACGTCTGCCCCGGTCCCGGGGTCAGGACGGGTCGCCGTACTGCAGCCCGCGCCCGTTCGTGCCGACGTACACACGGCCGAAGGTGTCGGGGTCGCCGGTGACGACGCCGGTGCCGCCGATGCCGCCCCACTGGTGGGCGTCGTCGTTGACCCGGAGCCAGGTGGCGCCCTTGTCGGTGGAGCGGTGGACGCCGGTGACGTCGTTGACGGTGCCGATCAGGTACAGGGCCTGGTAGGAGGCGCCGGGGGCGGCCCTTCCGAAGCCGAGGGCGGAGGCGGACCGTACCGTGGTGAGCCGCGCGAAGGTGCGGCCGCCGTCAGTGGAGTGCAGCAGCCCCCCGTTCCCGCCGGCGATCCACAGGTGGCCGGCGACGCCGGGCACGGCCGTGAGCCGACCGGCGGGCAGGTTCGTGGCGCGGGCGGTGAAGGTCGCCCCGCCGTCCGTGGAGGCGTGCAGCGTACCGCCGGACAGGGAGTAGAACGTCCGGGCCGAGGAGCGGTCGGCGACGACCACGGCGTCGGAGCCCAGACCACCGACCCGCGACCAGCTCGCCCCCTTGTCGGTCGACCGGTACGGAACCTGGCCCGCCTGGGTCCACACGATCGTCGAGCCGTCGGCGGCGAGCGCGACACGGCCGTCCCGGGCGGCGGGCACCGGCTCGGACGCGAAGCCCTTCCAGCTGGTGCCGCCGTCGGTGGAGTAGGCGCCGTCCTGCGCCCCGCCCCGGCCGACGCGGACCATGACCGCGGGCGCGGACTGGGCGAAGTCGATGTCGGTGCTGTTGGTCATCATCGGGTTGTCCAGCCGCCCGGCGGGCACCTTGGTCAGGTCGTCGTGACGGAAACCGCCCTGGTCGCCCATGGCCGTCACGACGGCGGCGCCGCCGGGCGGGGCGACGGCGTCCATCAGCGCGGTCTCCTCCAGGCCCCGCGCCCCGGCCGCCCAGTGGCTGGTGCCACCGCTGTCGGTGGCGTGGGCGTCCTCGCTGCGCCAGATGCCGTTGCCCGTGCCGTACAGCACGTGCCCGGAGTCGAAGGGGTCGATGGCCAGGGCGGTCATCCAGTGCCCGGTGTGGGTGCCGACGTAGGGAGCGGCGGAGGCGTCGCGCACCGACCGGTCCGCCAGCGCCTGCCAGGTCGTGCCGCCGTCGGTGGTGCGGTAGATCTCGTCCTCGGGCCACCAGCGGTCGAGGGTGGTGACCATCACCGTGGACGGCCTGCGCGGGTCGACGGCCAGGCCGGAGAACCCGTAGCCGCCCTGGGAGGGGGAGACGTTCTTCCAGGTCGCACGGCCCGGCGTGTACTTCCACACGGAGCCGGCCGTCACGCCGTTGGGTCCGAGGGCGTCGGTGTACGTCAGGTAGAGCGAGCCGTCGCCGGAGAGGACGCCGTGCTGCGGGTACTGTCCGGTGGGCTGTCCGGGGACGGCCTGCCAGGTGCCGCCGCCGTCGGTGGAGCGGTAGAGGGAGGTGGACCTGTCGGCGACGCCGACGTACACCGTGCGGCTGCCGGCCGGGCCGTACGTCACGAAGGAGATGCCCGCGCCGCTGCCCGCGCCGTCCTTGACGGGGAACGAGGAGACCTGCTGCCACGTCGTCCCGCTGTCGGTGCTGCGCCACAGGCCGTTCTTGCGGGTGCCGAGGAGCAGGGTGCGGTTGTCGGACGGGTCGATCACGAGCCGCTCGCCCGCCCCGCGGCCGTCCTCGTTGCCGCCCAGCTTGAACGGCAGGTCGGTGCGCCGGAAGGTGCGGCCCCGGTCGGTCGAGCGCAGGATCGCGCCGTTGCCGGCCCACTCGTTGGTGTAGGTGCCGGCCGCGAGGTAGAGCCGGTCGGGGTCGACGGGATCGGTGGCCAGCGCGTCGATGCCCAGCAGGTTCCAGTCCTTCTCGCCGATCCAGTCGGTCAGCGGGATCCACTGCTCGGCCGCGGCGTCCCAGCGGTAGGCGCCGCCCATGTCGGTACGCGCGTACAGCAGGCCCCTCTCCCGTGGGTTGAACACCAGACCGGTGACGTAACCACCGCCCACCACCTGGGCGTTCTTCCACACGTACGGTCCGGTCCCGGTGGCCGGGGCCCCGTCCGTCCTCACCAGCCTCCACTGCTGGTTGGTGCCGCCGTGGCCGCGGTACTGGACGACCGCCGCGCCGTCGGCCGTGGAGGCCCCGGAGACGTCCAGGACCTGGCCGCTCCGGCGGGAGGTGAACGTGACGGCGTCGGAACCGCTGACGGCGTCGATCCGCCACTCCTGGGAGGCGGAGGAGCTGTCGGTCTGCTGTTCGGCGGCAGCCGACTGTGCGGTCGCATCGCCCGCTATGCCGAGCACTTTGCCGCTGTTGCGGTTCACCAGCTCGTAGTGGCCGTCGCCGGTGGGCCTCAGTCGCCACTGCTGGTTGGCGGTGTTCTGGTCGGTCCACTGCTGGATGCGGGTGCCGTCGGCGGTGGAGAAGGCGTTGACGTCCAGCACCTTGCCGCTGCGCACGGAGACCAGTCGGTAGTAGGCGCTGCCGTCGACCGTCGCGGCCCGGGAGTCGTCCTGCGCGAACAGGAGGTACGGCACGACGGTGGCGGGCACACCGAGCAGCAGGGCGGTGGCGGTCCTGCGACGGCGGTGGCGTCCGCGACGCCCGCCGTTCGTGGGGTTGTTCATGGGGGGTGTTTCTCCTTGAGGAACCGTGGATCGGGCGGGTCAGCGCCGCAGGGTGAGGACACCGGGCCGGTACGGCAGCCGGTCGTAGGGGCCTTGCGCGCCGGGGGACTTGCCCTGGTACAGGAACCGCAGGTCGCAGGGGTCGATGGTCATGGTCTGATCGGGGTCGCTGCGGACCAGGTCGCCGTGGCTGATGTCGTCGGTCCAGGTGGCACCGCTGTTGGCCCTGCCCGCGAAGGGGTTGCTCTCGGTGGCGGCCTGCGGGGTCCACGTACCGCTCAGACCGGAGGCCGTGAACGACCGGAAGTAGCGCCGCTCGTTCGCACCGCGCGCCTCGACGATCATGAGGTACTGGTCGCGGCCCTTGACCTTGTAGACCTGCGGCGCCTCGAAGAGGTTCTTCGCCGTGTCGCTCATGACCGTCGTGTACGACGAGCCGAAGCTGCCCGGGAAGTCTCCGATCGGCATGCTCGCCCGGTAGATCCTGCCGTTGTCACCGGCGAAGAACAGGTACATGTTCTTCTCGTCGCCGATCAGCGCCTGGTCGATGGGGCCGGTGCCGGACTCGGTGCGGGGAATGCTGCCGGTGAACAGCGGCCGGGGCGCCGACCAGCCGTTGGGGTCGGTGGGGTCGCTCGACGTGCGGTAGCTGAAGGGGGACGCGCCCCACTGGTACGCGAGGACCCAGATCTTCTTGGGCGCGAAGTAGAACAGCGTGGGGGCCACCGCGTTCCCGTTCATCCGGGTCTGCCCGGCCGACGCCATGTCGGACCAGTCCGTGAAGGGGCTGAACGCCATCGAGCCGTAGGACGTCCCGGACGCGGTCGACGCGTACACCAGGTGCTTGCCGCCGTACGTCACGTGGGTGAAGTCCTTCACCGCGGCCCACCCGTTCGACGGCTGTGCGAGGGGGCCGGTGGAACTCCACCTGTACGTGGACGGAAGGGCGCACGTGCCGCCGCCCGTCGCGGAGGGGGCGGTCCACTGCTGGTTGCCGACGGGCGCGCAGGTGTGCAGCTGGATCCCGGTGCCGTTCGCGGTGGCGGCGCCGACGGCGTCGAGGCACCGTCCGGACTGGACGCCGGTGATCGTGCCGTCGGCGTTGACGGTCCACTGCTGGTTGGCGCCGCCGTGGCAGTCCCAGACGACCACCGGGGTGCCGTTGGCGGTGCCCTTGCCCTTGGCGTCCAGGCACCTGTCGCCGTCCACCCTCAACTGCTTCGCGGCGGTGTGGGTCCAGCGCTGCCCGGCCTGTCCGCCGCAGTCCCACAGTCGGGCCCGGGTGCCGTTGGCGGCGGCGCCGGGGACGTCGACGCAGCGGCCGGAGGCCACGCCCCTGATCTCTCCGGTTCGGCCGGCCGGCTCGGCCGGGGTGGTGCCCGAGCCGGAACGGAGGGCGTTCATGACGGCGGTGTACGCGGGCTTGGGCTTGCCGTCGCCGTCGAAGAGAAGGGGCTTCTCGTCGCTGCGCCAGGAGTCGCCGTCGCGGACACCCCACACCGTGATGCCGGTGCACCGGGCCACCGACAGGCAGGCGTCGACCGCGCTCGCGTAGTGGACGGGTGAGGCCTTCGCGATGTCCAGCTCGGTGATCTGCACGTCGACACCGAGGGCGGCGAAGCCGGCGAGGGTGGTCCTGAAGCTCGCCGGCGGGCCGCCGTCCCCGAAGTGGCTCTGGAACCCGACGCAGTCGATGGGCACGCCGCGGGACCTGAAGTCCTTGACCATGCGGTGGACGCCCTGGGTCTTGGCGTCCGACCAGTTCTCGATGTTGTAGTCGTTGTAGCAGAGCTTGGCCGAGGGGTCGGCCGCGCGGGCGGTTCGGAACGCCTCCTCGATGAAGCTGTCGCCGAGCACCTTCTGGAAGACCGAGTCGCGCAGCCGGCCGCTGCCGCCGTCGGCGAACGCCTCGTTGACCACGTCCCAGGCGTGGATCCTGCCCTTGTAGTGGGTCAGCTGCGTGGTGATGTGCTGGTTCATCACGGCGCGCAGCGTCTTCGCGTCGCGGATGGAGCCGACCCAGGAGGGGAGCTGCGCGTGCCAGACCGTGGTGTGGCCGCGTACGCGCTGGCCGCGCGCCAGGGCACGGTCGACGATCCGGTCAGCGGGACCGAAGGTGAAACGGCCGCGCGACGGCTCGGTGGCGTCCCACTTCATCTCGTTCTCCGGGGTGATCATGGTGAACTCGCGGTCGACGATCGCCGTGTACGCCGGATCGCCGAGCCGGCCGGCGGCCACGGCCGTGCCGAAGTACCTCCCCGAGGGGGCCGCCTGGGTCCCCAGGCCGGCCGCGCCGGCGGAACCGGGGAGGAACGTCACGACACCGGCCACCACTGCCGCGGCCGACAGTCCTGCCACCACGGTGCGGCGACGCCGGCGGAGCCGGTGCAGGCCCTTCGTGCTTCTGCTCGGGGGCCCTGCGTACCGGTCGCCCGGTGTTCGTGGGATGTGCTGCGTCATGGGGGAACCTTCTTCAGGGGACACGTCGGTCGGGGACGTCGGCCCCGCCGCGCCGGTAGGGCCGGGCGGACGGCGGGATGACCCCCCTGAAGGGGAGGCGTCCGGGCGCGCGGGCTCGTAACAGAAAAGTCGCGTCGCCCGGAGATTTTTTTCGGTGAGGCGTCTCGCGGCGGCAGGCGATCCCGGACTCCCGCGGCGGCGACGCCGGTCTTGGCGTGGTGCGGGAGCCGTGCCGGAGCGTGCCGGAGGATCACCGGCCGGCACTGCTACCGGCCGTTCCGCCCGGGGAGCGGACGGTCAGGTCCAGGCACCGCGCACGACGAAGGAGGCCTGGCCGGCGAAGGTCCCTGTGCCGTCGGAGCCGTCGAGCCAGATGCCACCGTCGCGGTGCCGGAGGACCGATCCCGGGTAGTTGTGCGCGTGCAGGGTCACCGAGCCGGCGACCGCGCCGGGGCGGGGGCAGAAGGTCGCGTCCTCACGGAAGAGCGCGCTGCCGTCATCGGCGCTGAGCCGTAGCCGTAGATAGGAGTGGCGAAGGTACCGGCCGTCAGCCGCGCGGAAGGTGACGCACCGTGGGTCCGCCAGCCCCCCGACCACCGTGAACGTGCCCCGCTGACGTACCTGCGCGCTGCTGGACGCGGAGACCGGGCCGAGCGTCGCGAAGTCGCCGTCGTAGGTGGCGAACAGGCCCGGCGCGTCCACGGATTCGAGCGACCGTGCCCCCAGCGGGACGGTGCCCGCGGCGGCGGACGGGCTCGCCGGTGACGCCCTCGTCGGGGAGGGGCCCGCCGGGGTCGGTGCGGCCGACGCGGTGGTGCGCGACGGGTTCGGCGCGGGACGGCCGGCCGTCGGAGCGACGATGACGCCGGGTCCCCGCGGCGCCGGGTCCGGCCAGGTCACATAGGTGGCGGTCCCCGCGATGAGCACGGCGCCGGCAGCCAGGCTCACCAGCGGATGAGCGGTCACCGCCTGGAGTTTCCCGGTCAGCGCGCTGCGCAGGCCGCCTCCCTGCGCCGCCGTGCCGGCGGCGACGGACGCCGCGGCCGACCCGGCAGTGCCGGTGACCGCACCCGACAGCAGGCCCTTGGCGACCAGCGCGGCGACGAGCCCGGCCGGTACGGCCAGCGCCGTGAGGCTGAGGGGCAGCAGCTCGGCCGGCACCCGCTCCGCCGTCGTCGCCGTGCAGACCGGGCAGTCCCGGGTGTGCCGCGCCAACCGCTTGCGCCACACCGATGCGGGCCGGCCGTCCCAGCCGGCGACGGTCTCGCCGACCCCCGGACAGCGCGGGTCGGCCTCGAGCGCGGCGACGATCGTCCGGCACAGTTCCAGCTGCTCGCGCATGCGTTGCAGGCGCACTCCGACGTGCGCGACCGAGAGTCCCGTCGCGGCGGCGATGTCCTCCCGGCTCAGCAGACCGGCGCACTCCTGCCACCACAACGACAGCAGCACCCGGTGGTCCGCGTCGAGCCACCGGCCGGCTTCGACGACCCGCCGGCGCTCGTCCGACACGTGCAACCGCAGGATCGTGACGTCCACGGGCTCGGCACCGGCATCCGGTATCCGGTGAGCCTCGTCGATGACCGTGGTCCGGTCGGCGAAGACGTGTTGCCTGCGCCAGTGGTCGTTGATCTGCCGGAGAGTGATCGACACCAGCCAGGACCGGAAGCTCTCCGGGGCACGCAGATCGGGAAGGTCACGCACCACGCGCAGCAGGGTCTCCTGGACCACGTCGTCCACATCGGCATGACCGCTCAGCGCTCGCCCGACGATGTTGTAGACCAACGGCAGGCAGGCGGCCATCAGTTCCTCGCGCGCCCGAGCGTCACCGGCCTGCACCGCGACGACCAGTCTGGCGTGATCCGTGTCCATGAGCCCCCTTCCCGCCTTCCCAGGGGAACGATCCGCCGAGTACGGCGGCACACCCTAGCCGCGGTGACGGTGTACGACCAACGCGACTCAACGCCGCGGGCGCGGGTAGGGGCCCTGCGCGGGTCGACAGGACGCCGGCCCGGAGAGCGGTCTGTGGGCGAGAGGTGGCGGGCCATGGAGCGTACAGCGCTCGTCGTGATCGACATGTTGAACACGTACGACCACCCGGACGCCGACCGGCTCGTCCCCTCGGTGCGCGAGGCCCTGCCGGTCGTGGAGGAACTGCTGCGGCGTGCTCGGGCCGGCGGCGCGCCGGTGATCTATGTGAACGACAACTTCGGGCAGTGGCGCTCCCATCACGGTGAGCTCCTCGACGAAGCGCTGTCCGGTCGGCACCCCGAACTCGTGCGGCCGATCGTTCCGGACGACGACTCCCTCTTCGTCGTCAAGGCGCGCCACTCCGCCTTCTTCGAGACGCCCCTCGCCTATCTGCTCTCACAGCTGCAGGCACGGCGGCTCGTCCTGTGCGGGCAGGTGACGGAGCAGTGCGTGCTCTACTCGGCGCTGGACGCGCACATCCGGCACCTCGACGTCACCGTCTGCCCGCAGGCGGTCGCCCACATCGACCCCGAGCTGTCCGATGCCGCACTGCGCATGATGGAACGCAACATGGGGGCGACCATCTGCCCCGTGGACGCCATCGACTTCGGGGAACCGGAGGGGAAACCGGCTCCCTGACGTGCGGCTCCTGCCGGGTGTGGCTCCGCGCCCCTGCCGGTCGCGGACACGTACTCCACCAGGCTCCTGGCCTCGAAGGCGCGCGGTCGACCCGGCACGGCCGCGTGGAGCGGGGCGGCATCGACCGGCCCGGCCGGCGTCCGGACCCTCAGGGCGTGAAGAGGACCTTGACGGCGCCGTCCTGCTTCTTCTGGAACATCTCGTACGCCTGGGGCGCATCGGCGAGCGGGACCCGGTGGGTGGCGAAGTCGTCCACGCCGAGCGGGTCGGCACCGGTGAGGAGGGGCAGGAGGTCGTCGACCCAGCGCCAGACGTTGGCCTGCCCCATGCGGAGCTGGATCTGCTTGTCGAACATGGTCAGGAGCGGCATCGGGTCGGCCATGCCGCCGTAGACGCCGGACAGCGAGATGGTGCCCCCACGCCGTACGAGTTCGATGGCGAGGTGGAGGGCGGAGAGACGGTCCACGCCGTACCGTTGCATCATCCTGGAGGCCAGGGCGTCGGGCAGCAGGGTGGTCATGTGCTGGGCCCCCTTCGCCAGCGGCGCACCGTGGGCTTCCATGCCGACGGCGTCGATGACGGCGTCGGGGCCGCGTCCGCCGGTCAGTTCCCGTACCTCGTCGGCGAGGTTCTCGCCGTAGGCGGAGAGATCGAGCGTGTGCACACCACGGGCGGCGGCCCGCCGCAGGCGCTCGGGGACGAGGTCGACGCCGATGACGAGGCCGGCTCCGCGGTGGGCGGCGATGCGGGCGGCCATGTCCCCGATGGGGCCCAGGCCGAGGACCGCCACCGTGCCGCCGGGAGGGATCGCGGCGTACTCGACGGCCTGCCAGGCGGTGGGAAGGACGTCGGACAGGTAGACGAAGCGGTCGTCGGGGCCGTCACCCGGTACGGGGATGGGGAGGGTGTTCCCGAAGGGGACCCGCAGGTATTCCGCCTGCCCTCCCGGAACCTGCCCGTACAGCTTCGTGTAACCGAAGAGGGAGCCTCCGGTGCCGTGCTCGCGGACCTGTGTCGTCTCGCACTGGGACTGGAGGCCCTGTTCGCAGGTGTGGCAGGTGCCGCAGGAGACGTTGAACGGGACGACGACCCGGTCGCCCGGCTTCACGCGGGTCACGTCGGGGCCGACCTCGGCCACGACGCCCATCGGCTCGTGGCCGAGGATGTCGCCGACGTCGAGGAACGGGCCGAACAGCTCGTACAGGTGCAGGTCGGAACCGCACAAGCCGGTCGTCGTGACCTGCACGATCACGTCGGTCGGGTCCTTGATCACGGGGTCGGGCACGCTGTCCACGCGGACGTCGCGCTTTCCGTGCCAGGTCAGGGCCTTCATGGTGTCTCCTCGCTGCGGTGGGAGGGGGCGAACCTGCGCGCCCCGGCTTTCATCGACGCGAGGCAGGGACGTACGTTCGTCGTGCGAAGCCGGCCCTTCGGCGAAGCCGGGCGCGGATGACCACCGCTTCCGGTTCCTCGCCTACGGACGCCGGCCCCTGCTGCTCCAGCAGCCGTACCGGCCACGGTCTGCCTCCGTCGTGGGTGTGACCCGCTCGCGCGGTCCGCGGCCGGTGGCCGTCTCCGCGCGACTTCCCCCAGCCGGGCGACCCATCCGTGGTATCGGGGATCACTTCGCGCAGCGCCCCGTCAGCGGAGGCCACCCGGCCGGGCGGTCGGACCATGAGACGGCACCGGGCCTTGTTCCTCCGTCACCCCCCGGTTCTTCTCGCGGAGCCGAGGAGCTCCGGCACCTGCGCCTCCTCTCGCTCGACGGGAAGTGCGGCAGCGCGGCTCCGCCCGTCTGCGCGGACGGGCGACGCTGAGGGAATCAGTGGTTCCCGGGCATGACGCCGCGCGTGCCGGAGCCGTGGCGGCCGCTGTCCTTGTCGCGTGCGGCGGAGGCGGCGGCGAGGGCGAGGAGGGTGGCGACGGCGCCGGTGATGAGGTTGCTCGTGATCGAGCGGGTACGGGCGACATCGCCCGCGACGACCCAGGGCGCGACGCAGGTCCAGATGCCGATCGCGGCCGCGGCCCAGGCCATGGAGTGGGTCCGCTCGTAGGAGTTGCCCAAGCCTCCCAGGAGGAGCATGTAGGCGATGCCGGCGATGAGGTTCGTGACGGCGAGGGTGGTGAAGCCGTTGAAGCCGGCGATCCAGGGGGGACGCGGCGAGGTAGAGACCCGTGATCAGGGCCAGAGCCTCGACCATCTGGGCCCGCGGGGTGGCGGCCGCCCGGTCGTGCCGGGCGCGGAGTTCCATCAGGTCGGGGTGTTCTTCGATGGGTGCGCGGTGCGTCGATGCCATGACGACCTCCGGAGAAGGAGTGGTGACCCGGCCCCTACCCATAAATGTGGCGTTAATAGGCAGAACATGGACAAATTCATGGTCATCTGTCGTGGGTCCCCGGGCGGAAACGACCGTGCCGGCCGGACCCGTCGCGTGCCGGTCCCGGGGGCTGCCGTTCCGTCGTCCGGGGCACACGGGCCGCCCGCTGGGCGTGGGCGCTGGCGGTTCCCCCCACGGCGGCGAAGCATGGGCAGGTGGTCTGCGGGCAGGCGGGCCTGGACCGCGGATCGCAGAAGCATCACGTGCACGTGCCTGCCACATTCGTTACGCGTCGAGGAGACCGCCGTGACATTCAATCCGCTCGAACAGCGGGGGATCCCGCTGGACCGGCAGCTGCGCAGTTGGCGTGAGCTGAACGTCAAGCCGATCGACCCCGACCGGTGCGATCCGTACACCCGGTGCCGCATCATCACGATGAACGGCATCGAAGTCGAAGCGATCATGTTCAGCCACATGCTGGCCCGCAACACGGTCGATCCGGAGGTGAAGCGGCAGCTGGCGCAGACGCGCTACATCGAGGCGCAGCAGCAGAAGGTCGTGAACTGGCTGCTGCCCGGTGTGTCATCGGTGCTGGAGACGACGATCGCGTACGAGCAGGTCGCCGTGGACCTCACGGCGTGGGTGGCGCGCATGGAGCCGGACCCGTATCTGCGGCAGGCGTACGAGTTCGGTGTGCTGGAGGACTTCGACCACCTGTACCGGTACGCGAACCTGTACGAGATGATCGAGCACCGCAAGGCGGAGGCGATCGTCGACGGGCTGACCGAGGTGATGCCCGGCCGTCCGACGAAGTTCCACCACCGCGATCCGGTGGACAACGTGCGCGACCCCTACGCGAAGGACGGCACCAACCCGCTGTCGAAGCTGCACGCGCTCACCATCATGTCGGCCGAGCAGCAGACGATGAACTTCTACATGAACACCGGCCCCACCTACATGGAGCCGATCGCCCGGCAGCTCTACCAGGAGATCGGGCTCATCGAAGAGGAGCACGTCACCCACTACGAATCGCTCGTTGACCCCGGCGAGACCTGGTGGGAACAGCTCGTCAACCACGAGTACAACGAGTGCTACCTCTACTACTCGTTCATGGAGCAGGAGAGCGACCCGAAGGTCAAGGCGATCTGGGAGCTGCATCTGAACATGGAGCTGGAGCACCTGCGCATCGCCTGCGACCTCATGCGGCGGCACGACGGCCGGGACCCGGAGTCGGTGCTCGCCCCGGAACTCCCGAACGTGCTCACCTTCGAGCCCAACAAGACCTACCTGCGCGAGCTCCTGGACACCCAGATCGATCTCACCACGCTGGGCGCCGGCTACGTCCGGGAAGCGCACGAGCGGTTCGAGAAGATGCAGGAGCAGATCCACGGCGGCGAGGAGCCCCCGAGCGAGCGCGTCATGACCGAGCACGACGCGATGTTCGGCCGCGAGTACCGCGTCGAATCCGAAGGCGAGCACCCCGACCCCGCCCTGCGCGGGAAGTAGGGAGAAGCCATGACCGGGCTGCAGACCCCGCACGCCGGGGACGACCTCGCTCCCGACACCGACGTCGTGTCGCTGCTCATGCGCCAGCACGGCGACATCCGCAACCTCTTCGACGAGGTGGAGGCCGCGTCGGGCGAGGAGCGCCGCGAGAGCTTCCGCCGTCTGGTGCGCCTGCTCGCCGTCCACGAGACCGCCGAGGAGGAAGTCGTCCACCCCTTCTCGCGGCGCGCCTTCCCGGGCGGCGAGCAGGTCGTCGAAGACCGCCTGGCCGAAGAGCACGCGGCCAAAGAGGCGCTCTCGACCCTCGACGACCTCGACACGGACGACCCGACCTTCATGCCCCGCTTCATGAAGCTGCGCACGGACGTCCAGGAACACGCCCGCGCCGAAGAACGCTACGAGTTCATCCACATCCGCCGCAGCACCGACGCCACGAAACTGGCGGCGATGGCCAAAGCCGTCAAAGCCGCCGAGGCGATGGCCCCGACCCGACCGCATCCGGGAGTGGAGTCGGCCGCCGCGAACATGACCCTGGGACCGGTCGCCGCACTCATGGACCGGACCAAGGACGCCGTCCGCAAGGCCATGGGCAAGGACGGCTGAGGGCGGCGGTCCCGGCCCCGGGCCGGGAGTCGCCCCAGGGCGGTGCCCTCATGGTGCCGTCCCCTGTCACCCGGTCGGCTCGCGTGCGGAGGCAGGGCGTCCTCCGCACGCCGGCCGGTCAGCGTTCCGCTTGTCTCACGACGGCCGACTGCGTGAACTGCAACGCGTCCGAGAGCGTCAGAGCGGTCAGGGCGCCGGTCACCGTGCGGGTGGCTTCCGGCCAGACGGCGCGCGCGCCGACGAAGGTGGTCACGATCCACACGCTCAGGCAGAACGGACAGCTGATCAGCTCGCCCAGGGTTTCCCGGCCGGGTTCCTCGCGGGGGGACTCGTTGAGTTCTGCCGGGGCGCCCGGACCGTCCACGTCGGTGAACGGGGCGCGTACGGGCCGCGTGACCGTGGCCTTGGCGATCAGCCGGCTGAGCTTGAACGTGGCGGTGGCGGTGAGGGCGAGCTCCCAAGGGCCGGGGGAGTCGGGCCGGGGACGCCCGATCCGGCGCCGGAGGGCCGTCCAGCCGGCCACGTATCCGGCGAAGCCGGCCATCGCACCCAGGTGCCCGCCGTGGGACCGCAGACCCGGAAATGTCGTCATGCACGTGCCTCGTTCCGTCGGCTCGGCCGTCGTCGCAGCGTAGCCGCCATGATCGACCGCAGGGTGCTGTCAAGGGCGCGTATACCCGGCTTCGACCTGCGAACGCCTGGACGGAGCGGCCCCGACGCGTCGTGGAACCGATCGGTGGGCGAGCAGGCCACCCCATCCTCGCCGGTGCGGCGAGGGCGTCGGCGACGACGCCTTCGCCCGGCCGCCGGGTGACTCACCCGGATGCCGTGCCCGGCAGGCATGCGGCTCGTGTGAGGGGTAGGCGTTCCGGGCAGCAGACGCGGCCCTGGTCAGGAAGGCAGGCTCATGAGTACACCGGTCCACCCGCCCGCGGTCCCCGACGCGCGGCCCGAGCCGCGCAGGTCGATGGTGGTGAGCGGTGTGATCGGGGCGACGGTGATGGCCGCGGTGGACGAGATCGTCTTCCACCAGCTGCTGGGCTGGCACCACTTCTATGACCGCTCCACCACCGGCGTCGGGCTGATGTCGGACGGGGTGCTGCACACCGCTGAGCTGCTGGGGTTGGTCGCCGGGTTCTTCCTCTTCGCCGATCTGCGGCGCCGCCGCGCCTGGGCCACGGCCCATGCCCGGGCCGGATTCTTCCTGGGACTGGGGTGCTTCCAGCTCTTCGACGGAATCGTGGACCACAAACTGCTGCGCCTGCATCAGATCCGTTACGGCGTGGATGTCACGCCCTATGACTGGGCCTGGAATCTCGGGGGCGTGGTGCTGCTGCTGGTCGGCGTGGCGCTGGCCGTCCGTGCGGCCCGCAGCGGCCGGGCCGGGACGACCTCGTGATCTTTGCGCACGTCCATCCCGGTCAGGCCGCGGGCCCCGGCCCGGCCGGGATGATGAACGCGGTGGTCGCGCTGACGGCGGCCCTCGCCTATGGGGCGGCCGCGGGCCGCCTGCGGCGCCGCGGGGACGTCTGGTCCCGGTGGAGGGACACGTCGTTCTCCGCCGGCAGCGGGGCCCTGGCCTGGGCGGCGGTGGGCCCACTGCCGGGCGGTCCGTTCACCGCCCACATGGTCCAGCACCTGATCGTCGGTATGGCGGCCCCGCTGCTGCTCGTCCTCGCCCGCCCCCTCACCCTCGTCCTGCGTGCCCTGCCCCCCGGAGCCGCGCGCCGAGGGCTGCTGGCGCTCGCTCACTCCGGTGCCGTGGGCCTGCTGCTCTTCCCGCCGCTGGCGGCCCTGCTCGACGCCGGTGGGCTGTGGCTGCTGTACCGCACCGAGCTGTTCGCCGCCCTGCGGCACCTACCGTGGTTGAACGCCCTGGTGCATGCCCACGTCCTGGCCGCGGGGCTGCTGTTCACCTTCGCCGTCTGCCAGCTCGACCCGGTGTCCCGCCGCTGGGGCCTGAGGGTGCGCGGTGCGACCCTGCTGGCCACCGGTGCCGCGCACGCCGTGCTCGCCAAGAGCGTGTACGCGGCCGGGCCTCCCGGCACCGCCTTCACCACCGCCGACCTGCACACCGGAGCTCAGGTGATGTACTACGGCGGTGACCTGGTCGAAGCCGCGCTGGCCGTCGTCCTGGCCGGCTCCTGGTACGCGGCCACCGGCCGTGCCCGGACGCGGCACCGGGCGCGTCGTCCCGCACCGGAAGCTGCTGTGAGCCTTCCCGCTCCGGCCCAGCGGCGAGGTGTCAGGTGGGCCCAGGACACCGGTTTCGCCGGCGTCGAGCCGGTCGCCCACGGGCCGGACGACGACGCTTCTCAGCCGGCCGGGCGGGGGAAGCCGAGCCGTACATCCCGTACGCCGGGGGAGTAGTGGACCAGCGGCCGCGCCGCACACGGCGGGAGTCCTGCGGCGTTCCGCAGGTTCTCCGCCAGGGACTCGACGGTGGCTCCGGCGAGGGGCCACGGCTCGTGTTCCACCGGGATCTCCCACAGCATGCCCAGACGTCGGGTGTAGGCCCGCCAGCGGGAGGTCAGCCAGACGTCGAGGTCCGTCCGCTGTGTGGGGCTCTCCCCTCGCCGGATGACCAGGTGGTAGGACACGTCGGCGCCCCGTCGTCTGCCGGCGTACTTCACTCGGTGTCCCTCCTGTGCCACGTGGAGGCGGGCGAGCCGGTAGGGGGCGCCGACCGTCTGGGCACCCAGCAGCAGCGGGTTGGTGACGTCCAGGGAGAAGAACCACAGTCCTCGTCGGCCACCGGAGTGCCGTACGTAGGTCCGTAGATTGGTCTCCGCGAAGCGCGGCAGTCCAGGCACGGCGGGGAGCGGATGGGGGCGCACGTCCGTCATCACGAACGGAGTGAGGCCGACCCACGCCGCTCCCGCGTACTCGTCCGGCTCCAGACCGTGAGGGAGCAGTCGCCGTACCGACTCCGGCGGGTAGGGCCAGTGGAGGAAGCACTGGGTGACCCAGGAACACCGCAACGCCGGCACGCGCACCCGCTGCGCGGTCATGTCCGCCCGCTCTCAGCCCGGGCCGCTGCCGCGCTCGCCCTCTGCCTGAGACGGTGTCGTGCGTGGCACGTCGGGGCGGTCGGCGTCGGTCGGCTCTTCCGTCTTCTGCTCCTCCTCCATTTCCGGTTCCCCTTCCGCCTGGGAAGGCGTCGGCTCGGAGTTCATCGGGTCATCCATGCTCTGATCAGCCCTTTCCGAGGTGGCTCTGCCACCGACGGACGTGCCGGTGACACGGAGCGGCTACCCCGTCCCGTTCCCGGTATCCGGTCCGCCGCCGGGGGCTCGACGCAAGAGGCGGTGCGCCTGCGGGCGGGTTCTCGGCGACGGCGAGGAAGTGGCGCGAACCGGGGGCGCGGAGTCCTTGTACGTCGCCCATGAGGACGTCGCCCATGAGTAGCCGGCACCCGGCCGGAGCCGGCCGGCCGGCCTGCCGCCGGCTCCGCCACGATCCGCGTCTAGAGCTGCTCCGAGTGGGTAGTCGGCGGAGAGATCCGCGGGCGTACGGGTCACGGCGCCGCACCGGGCCTCATGGCAGCGACGCACCACTCGAAGGCAAGGAGAGTGATCATGACCCTGCCGATCGCGGCCCAGAGCGTCGAGCAGCTGGGCGGCAACGCCAGCATCCTGGCGAGACAGCGCCGGGATCACGCCGAGCTGGACCGCTTGATGCGGGCATACGAGTCCGGCCGGGGGTCACGGGAGGAGCGGCGGCGGACCCTCAAGGCGCTCGTGCAGCTCACCTTCAGTCACGCCTTCGCCGAGGAGACCGTTCTGTGGCCCGTGCTGCGTCGCCTCGCACCCGACGGGGAGGAGCAGACCGCGACGGTCGAGAGCGAGCATCAGCAGATCAACGACCTGGTCACGGAGATGGAACGGATCGGGGCGGATGACCCCCGTCACGATGTGCTCGCCACCGAGGCGTTCGCGCTGATCCGGCAGGACATCCGCGACGAGGAGGATCTGCTGCTGCCCCGGTTGCAGGAGTCCCTCGACAGGACCCGCCTGCGTCGGCTCGGCTCGGCGTGGGAAGCCGTGCGCCGCACCGCACCCACGCGTCCCCACCCGGTGGTGCCCCGGAGACCGCCGGCCAACGCCGTCCTCGGCGTACCCCTGAGCGCCTTCGACCGGGCGCGGGATCTCCTCCCGGCCGGCAGCCGAGTGCCGCGCGGCCGGACACTCGTCCTGGCGGGAGGCTGTCTCGGCATCGCCTGGCTGCTGGCGAAGGGCTTCCGGAGGAGCCGCTGATCGCGCAGTGTCGGCGCTGTGGTTCCCGCCGTCGTGGTCGGCAACGCGGGACCCGATGAGCAGCACGTCGCCACAGACGGGTCGTGAAGATCCCCCGCAGGCGCCGGACATCGCAGGAGTGCGGCGCCCCATACCTGAGACGGGCGTCCGGCGCGCCGTTAACCTGCGGTGATGCGGATTCCTTTCTTACTGGCCGACGTGCTGCTCGCGGCGGCCATCGGCTGCCTGGCCCTCCTGCTCGCGCAGGAGGCACCGGAGCAGGGGTGGCCGGCGCTCGACGTCACGGGGTACGTCCTGGTGGTCGCGCTCCACCTGCCGCTCCTGCTGCGCTCGCTCCGCCCCGTCGCGGTCTGCCTGGTGGTCGACGCTCTCTGGGTGGTGTACGTCACCGCCGGATACTGGCCCGTGGTCAGCTCGTTCGGCCCCATGCTGGCCCTCTACACCGTGGCCTCGACCCAGCGGACCCGTGTCTCCGGTGTGGCCGCGGCGCTCATGAGCGCGGTGTGGATCTATGCCGGCCTCATCACGCCCCAGTCCGTCATGGCGTCGGTCCTCGGCCAGGCCCTCATCTTCTCCGTCGCCCTCTGGCGCTTCGGATACCTGGCCCGCCGGTCGATGGAACTGACGCGGCGGCTGCGTGCGGAGCAGGAGGAGCGGGCGCAGCGTGAGGTGGCGGCCGAGCGGGCCCGTATAGCCCGGGAGTTGCACGACGTCGTGGCCCACCACATGGCGGTGATATCCGTGCAGGCCGGCCTCGCCCGCTACGTCGTCGACTCCGATCCGGCGACGGCGCGCACCGCGCTCGGCACCATCACGAGCACGAGCAGTGAGGCGCTGGAGGAACTGCGCCGCATGCTCGCGCTGTTGCGGACCGACGAACCGGACGTCGCTCCGCTCACGCCGATGCCGGGCCCGGAGCGACTGTCCGACATGGTGGCCCGCCTCCGCGCCGGCGGTGCGGAGACGGAGCTGCGCGTCGTCGGCCGGCCGCGGCCGCTCGCCCCGGGCCCCGGTCTGTGCGTGTACCGCGTGGCGCAGGAGGCGCTGACCAACGTGCTCAAGCACGCCCCGCACGCCGCCGCCACCGTGGAACTCACCTACGGCGAGGACCAGGTGACCGTGGAGATCACCGACGACGGACGGGGGTCGTCGCCGGGCACTCCCAGCGGCAGCGGACACGGCCTGATGGGCATGCGGGAACGGGCCAAGCTGTACGGCGGAAAGATCAGCATGGGCCCGCGTCCCGAGGGAGGCTTCGCGGTGTGTCTGACCCTGCCGACATCCACGGGTGACGGCGACCGGTCACACGACGGCGCGGCCGGGCAGGGGGCGCCGGGGAGCGAGCACCCGGACGCCACAGGTGTGGCCGGGAACCCCGTAGGCGGCGAAGACGGCCGGGAGACGCCTCCGGGGGCTTCCTCCTACCTCCGGCCCTCGCTCCCCACGTGATCCGTCGCGTGGGAGGCGGTACGGCCCGGGGTGACGAGGCCGCTCTCGTAGGCGAGGACGACGGCCTGCGCCCGACTGCCGAGCCGTAGTTTCGACATCACGCGGTTCAGGTGACTCTTGACGGTGGCGACGGTCACCACGAGCTGGTCGGCTATCTGCTCGTTGGTCAGTCCCCGGCCGACCAGTCGGAGGACCTCGGTCTCCCGCTCGGTGAGCTCGGGCAGGGAGGCCGCCTGCGTACCCGTCGCCTCGGACCGCGGGGCGAAGGTCTCCACGAGCCGGCGCGTGACGGTCGGCGCGAGAAGCATCTCGCCGTCGGCGATCAGACCGATCGCCGCGAGGAGACGTTCGGGTGGGGTGTCCTTGAGGAGGAAGCCGCTGGCACCGGCACGAAGCGCGGCGTAGACGTATTCGTCGAGGTCGAAAACGGTCAGCATGATGATCTTCGGCTTCGGGTCGGCTGCCCGCCGGAGGATGTGCTCCAGCGCGGTGATGCCGCTCATGCCGGGCAGGCGGATGTCCATGAGGATCACGTCCGGTCGTAGCGAGGCGGCGAGTTCGACCGCTTCCTCGCCGGTGGCGGCCTGCCCGACGACATCGAAACCGGGTGCGGCCGCGGCCAGAGCGGCCAGCCCGGCCCGGATGAGCACTTGGTCGTCCACGATCAGCAGCCGAGTCATCGCTGCCGTCTCCCCCCGTGTGTGCGGGGGTGGTGTCACGCGCCCCCGTCTGTGTCCTGCGACGCCAGCGGGACGGTGAAGACGACCTCGAACCCTCCCTCGGCTCTCGATCCGACCCGCAGCGATCCCCCGTAGAGTCTCACCCGTTCACGGATCCCGAGCAAACCGGGCTCACCCGAGGGCCGGACGACCCCCCTGGCCGTGCTTCCCCGGGCGACGATGTCGCCCCTCAACACGTCCGCGCCGAACGCAAGGCTGACGGTGACACGCGATCCACGTCCCGCACAACGCGGGATTCCGGCCATCACCTCCTCGACCATGCGGTACACGCCGACATCGAGACCTGCGGGCAATGGCTTGCGATGTCCGGAAACCGACCAGTCCACCTCGACGCCGGCCGCTCGCGTGCGCCGCATCAGGTCTTCCAGGTCGCTCAGTCCGGGCGCCGACCGGTACAGCGCGTCGTCCTCGTCGGCCGGTTCCGTGCCGGTGCGCAGCACGTCGAGCAGGCCGCGCATCTCCTGCAGCGCCCGACGGCTGCTGGTGCCGACCGCCGTCACCGCCGCACGGGCGACGACGGGATCGGAGGCGAACACCGTCTCGGCCAGACCTGCCTGGACGGTGACCTCGGACAGGTGATGGGCGGCGGCGTCGTGCAGCTCTCGGGCGATACGCAGCCGCTCCCGCATGACGGCCTGCTGGGCCAGGAGGTCCCGCTCGTCGTGGGAACGCCCGGCCGGCCGGGCGGGCCGGGCGTCGTCCCGGGCCGGTCGGCGGCTTTCTGCGACGCACAGCCACACGGCCCCGACGCCGATCGGGGCCTGTGCCAGCGCCAGTTCCATCGGAAGACCGTCTGTCAGGCCGCTCGCCACCCACACCGCGGCCGTCGCCGCCGAGGCCCACAGCGCCTCGCGCAGCGGACGGCTCGTGATCACCGTGCAGAGGGCCAGGAGCGGTGCGTACACGTTCGCCGACGGCTGGTATCCGGCCAGGGTGTACGTCACGAGTGCCCCGCACGAAACGGCGAAGGCGGTTCCCGGGACCAGGCGCCGCACCGCCAGGGGCAGGTTCGCCGCCACGCTCAGCGCGACGGCGACGAACCCGAAGGGCGGCCAGCCCTCGGCCTGGTAGCGGGTGGCGTGACCGTGCCGCGCGTGCACGATCGTCACCGTCGCCATCAGGCACGCGAGGGCCGTGTCGATCACCAGGGGACTGACCGGAAACCGCCTTCTGCCTTCCTGCATCCCCGCAGGGTAGAGGCGAGTCTCCACCGGTGTCCTCCACCTCGGGGTTGACCTCGGACGGCCGAGGCCGGCCCATGGCCTCAGCAGCCGCCGCAGCTGTAGAAGGTGACGTCCCAGTGGTTGCTCTCGCGGGCGTAGATGTTGCCCGAGGCCGCCTTGTACTGCTTGGCTCCGTCACCTCGGTCGGCGATGCGCGTGAACGTGCTGGTGACGTAGTTGTTCAGGCACGTGGTCGGGCTGAAATCGAGCTTGTAGCCGTTCCAGTGGCTGTAGGTGCCGCTCGAGTGCCCGGTCTCCGTACCGCCGGTGATCGTCAGGGCGCAGCGGCTCGCGTTCTTGAGCGTGACGGCGCCGAGCGCGGTGTTGAGGTTGAGCTGCTCGAAGGAGGTGCAGGTCGGGCGGTTGCGGTCGGAACAGTTGCCGCTGGAGCGCCAGGTGATGCCGGCGGCGGAGAACCGGCTGGTGGCGTTGGAGTGGCTGATCTTGGTCACAGCCGCGACGGCCTGCCCGCTCTCGGTGGCGGCACCGTCCTGAGCGACGGCCGGCGCGGCGAGGAGACCGGTGAGGAGCAGGGCGGCAGCGGTGCCGGCGTAGGGGGTCAGTCGCATGCTTCTTCCTTTCCTTCGTGGGGACGAGTCGAGGCGGTGCGGTCAGCCGCAGCCGTAGCGGAGGAAGTTCCAGGTGACCGGGCCGACGATGCCGTCCACCGTCACGTTCCTTCCGCAGGCGCTGTGGCGTTTGAGGCCGTCCTGGAACGAGATCACCGCGGCGCGGGTCTTCGTTCCGAAGATGCCGTCCACGTCACCGGCCCGGAGCCGGCCGTAGTGGACCAGCCGGCACTGGGCCTCGATGACCCGGCTGCCGGTGTCTCCGTAGGCGGTCAGGGCGGTGCCGGAGTAGTAGGTGCGGTTGCACGTGTAGGTGGTGGCGGCGTCAGCGGGGGCCGGGGTCAGGGTCAGGGAACCGAGCGCGATTGCGCCCACCACCAGGACACCGGAGAACCGCTGCTGCCTCAGCCGGGAGAGCATGATTCCTGCCTTTCTCGACGAGGGGGAGAGGGCGATGGTTCGACGAAGGGGGGAGCGCGGCGGTCAGTCGACCAGGGCCTGCCAGGTCCGGGGGCCCACGATCCCGTCCGCGTCCAGGGACTTGCTCCTCTGGAAAGCGACGACCGCGTCACGCGTCCCGGCGCCGAAGTCGCCGTCCACGTCGAGCTTCCCGCCGTGGCCGTTGAGGAGGGCCTGTACGGCCTTGACCGTGTTGCCCTTCGCACCGGACTGGACGGTCGAGATCAGGGCCTGCCAGGTCCGGGGGCCCACGATCCCGTCCGCGTCCAGCGACTTGCTCCTCTGGAAGCCGACGACGGCTTCTCGGGTGCCCGGGCCGAACCGGCCGTCCACGTCGAGCCCGGCGCCGTGCGCGTTGAGCAGGTGCTGGAGACCGGTGACGCGGTAGCCGCTGCTGCCCTCCTTGACCGTGGTCCAGTCACCTCCGGGAGAAGGCGGCGTGTACGCGCCGTCGGCGAGCCTGCGCAGATCGGCAAGGGTGCCGTTGAAGACGTTCTGGTCCCCGGGGAAGGTGCCGTGGTCGGCGGTCTGCCAGATCGTGTACGTCGACCAGCCCCTGGGCAGCGGCAGCGGGGTGCCGTTGTAGTTGGCGATCCACAGCGGCGTCTTGGAACCGAGGGCGGTGGTGTCTCCCGTGCACCGGGACCACCAGTCGGTGGTCGAGTAGACCATGGGGTAGCGGCCCGTCTTCGTCTTGTAGCGCTCGACGAAGGCGGTGATCCAACTGGTCATCGCGCTCTGACTCAGGCCGTAGCAGGTGCCGCCGCCGTACGGGTTGTACTCGATGTCGAGAGCCCCGGGCAGTGTCTTTCCGTCCTTCGACCAGCCCCCGCCGTTGGCGACGAAGAAGTCGGCCTGCGCCGCACCGCTCGACCTGTCGGGCAGGGCGAAGTGGTAGGCGCCGCGTATGAGGCCGGCGTTTGCGGAACCGCTGTACTGCTGGGTGAAGTACGGGCTCTTGTACGTCGTGCCCTCAGTGGCCTTGACGTAGGCGAACCTGGCTCCGGCGGACGACACCCGGGCCCAGTCGACGTTGCCCTGGTGGCTGCTCACGTCCAAGCCCCGCACGGTGTCCGCCGCCAGCCGGGGAGCGATCGGTCGTGCCGTACGGGCGGACAGACCGGATCCCGCGCGATGGCCGTCGGGCTCGGCGGCGCCGGCCGCACCGGCGGCTGCGGGGGAAACGGCGAGCAGAGCGGACAGGGCGGACAGGACCACGAGAGGTGCCGTCGCCGGGCTACGGGAGGCCGACGCACGGGGGCGCCGTGTGCATGACAAGGAAAGGACGGGACGCATCTGCTTCTTTCGGCAGGCCGGACAACGAGGTGGGCGAGGAGAAGGGGCCGGCGCCTGGAACACGCGTCTGCGGGGCGCCGGCCCCTGGGTGCGGCCGAGGTCAGCTCGGGCTGGGCACGTAGTTGTAGCAGTAGTTGCGGTGGTATCCGGCGTTGTCGAGGATGCTCTTGCCCGTCCGCGGCCCGACGACGCCGTCATCCGTCTGGCCGGACGCCCGCTGGAACTTCTTCACCCAGGCCTCGGTTCCGGGACCGAAGATGCCGTCCTCACCGAGCGGTCGGCCCTGACCGGTCCGCTCGGCCCAGTTGTTGACGGCGCGCTGGACGCACCAGGTGGGGGTGCCGGGGTCGTCGCCCCTGTTGATGTTGGGCAGTCCCGGCCGTGCCTCGGCCGAACCCGCCAGCGCGCCGACGGCGAGACCCGCCGCCATCAGGGTCACACCCGCGGTGCGCACCGTCTTCTTCAGAATCGCCATATGTGTCTCCTGTTCGTCGCAGGCGCTCCGTCTGGAGGTCCTGCTCCCGGGGGGGCGAACGGAAATCTATGGATGCGGGACGTCCTGCCGCGTCGAGCGAGGGGTGGAACCTCGGGCTCATACCAGCGCGCCAGGACGGGACGTCGAGGACTCCGGTTGAGCCCCAGGTTGGAGACGGGATCCAACCTGGGTTGGACCACGCACCGGACTCGTCGCGATCCGGCCGGTCTCTTGCGTCGGGTTCGAGACCTGATGCGTACTCGCATCACGTGCGAAGGCCGGGCGGCAGGCTCCTGATGGGCCGTCATGCAGGGACGCCGACCGTGGGGCGGAGCGTCCAGTGTGTGGTCGTAGCGCCCCGACGCGGCGACGGGGCGAAGCCGTCCCCGGACGACCGAAGCGTCACCCGGGCCCGAGGACGGTCCGGCGGGGCCTCGACGCAGCCGCGATGCCATCATTCGACTATTTCTACGACGGAGGCGGTCATGGCCAATCTGGCAGGGTTCCTTGTGGAGACGGCTCGGCGGCAGCCCGAGCACCCCGCGCTGCGGCTGGGGGAGCGGGTCATCACGTACGCGGAGCTGGACGACTCCAGCGCCCGTGCCGCCACGCTGCTCAGGTCCGAGGGCGTCGAGCCGGGCGACCGGGTCGCCCTGATGCTCCCCAACGTTCCCGAGTTCGTCGTCCTCTACTACGGAAACCTGCGCGCCGGCGCCGTCGTCGTTCCGATGAACCCGCTCCTGAAGACCAGGGAGAGCGCGTTCCACCTCACCGACTCCGGTGCGGTACGGCTCTTCGAGTGGCATCAGGCCCCGGGCGAAGGCGCGCAGGGAGCCGCGGCCGCGGGGGTGCGGCACACCGCCGTCGAACCCGCCGGGTTCGCCGCTGAACTGGCCCGGCACGAGCCCCTGCCCGGGGCCGCCGAGGTGGACGGCGAGGACATGGCCGTCCTGCTGTACACCTCCGGAACGACCGGCCACCCCAAGGGCGCCGTCCTCACCCACGCCGGTCTGCGGCACAACACCGAGGTCAACGGCGTCGAGATCCAGCGGATGACGCCGGACGACGTGGTCGTGGGCTGCCTGCCCCTGTTCCACATCTTCGGACAGATCTGCACCATGAGCACGGCCGTCCGCAGCGGTGCCTCGCTCGTCATGATCCCCCGCTTCGAACCGGGGGCCGTCCTGGACGCCATCGCCCGCGAGCGGGCCACCGTCTTCGAGGGAGTGCCGACCATGTACGCGGCCCTGCTCCAGTACCCGTCGGAGGCGGACGTCTCGACCCTGCGGATGTGCATCTCCGGCGGCGCCTCGCTGCCGGTGGAGATCCTCCACGGCTTCGAGCGGCGCTTCGGCTGCGCGGTGCTGGAGGGATTCGGCATGTCCGAGACCAGCCCGGTCGTCACCTTCAACCACCCCGACCGGCCCCGCAAGGCCGGCTCCGTCGGCACCCCCATCCGGGACGTCGAGGTACGGCTGCTCGACGACAAGGGCCAGGACGTGACCCCCGGTGAGGTCGGCGAACTGGCCGTCCGCGGACCCAACGTGATGAAGGGCTACTGGAACCGCCCGGAGGAGACCGCGGCCGCCGTCCCCGACGGCTGGCTGCGCACGGGCGACCTCGCCCGCGCCGACGAGGACGGCTTCCTCTACATCGTGGACCGCAAGAAGGACATGATCATCCGCGGCGGCTACAACGTCTACCCGCGCGAGATCGAGGAGGTCCTGCACGAGCACCCGGCCGTCGCCCTGGCCGCCGTCGTGGGCGTCCCGCACGCCGACCTGGGCGAAGAGGTCGCCGCGGCGGTCGTCCTGCGCCCCTCCGCGCAGGCCACCCCCGACGAACTGCGGGAGTACGTCAGGGAACGGATGGCGGCCTACAAGTACCCGCGTCACGTCTGGCTCGTGGACCGGCTCCCCCTGGGCCCGAGCGGCAAGATCCTCAAGCGGGAGATCACCCTGCCGACGCCGTAGCGGCACGCCCCGGATGATCCTCTCGCTCCCGGAACCGAGGGCGCCGTGGCCGTGCTCCGGCAGTCCCTGCGGCCCGGCACCCTCCCGGGGCAGCGCCTCATCCTGGACCCCCTTCACCCCCCGACCGCAGGACTGTCCGGACCTGCGACGATGGTCCGCACGACATCGGAAGCGCTGGGCGCCGCGGGGAGTGCGCCGAGCGCACGGAACGCGCCGAGCGTCGTCACGCGCACGCGCGGGACGACGCGGGACGACGCTGAACGACGCGGGGGACGGGATGAGCCAGTACTTCGACCTGGGTGACGAGACCTTGTGGAACCCGTCCAACGGTGCTTCCCGCATGTTCCAGCGCCATGTGGCCCTCCACGAGGCGGAGTTGGGGCTGCCGTCCGGAATCGGGCCGATGGAGATGGACGAGTGCCAGATCGATCCTGTCGCCTTCGGGGCATTCGTCCACGCCTTGCTGGCCCGGCACCGGCGGACCGGTCACAGCATCGTCCTCGCGCTCTCCGAGGACTTCACGGCGATCGCGCTGGTCCTGGCCGGACGCGCCGGAATCGAGGTGGACTGGGCGCGGCTCAGCGCCGAAACGGACGGTCGCCTGGAGGATGTGCAGGTGTCCGCCGTCACCGGGATGTCCGAGCCGCCCGACGGCGCGGCCTGGGCGGCGGCCCTGCGGGCGAGGGCCCGGGAGCTGGGCCGGCGCATGCCCCGCTGAACCGCGGCGAGCCGAGTGGACCGGGCGGGCCGGGTGACCGGCCGGACCGGACGGACCGGTCCGCCGTCGGTCCGCGGCGAGTCGGTTCGTGTCGGTGTTGGGCCGAACGGGTGAGGAACGGGAGGATGGACGCATGAGTAGGTACGAGAGGTACGACGTCACCGACGAGCAGTGGGAGGGTCTGGCACAGGTCGTGCCCCTGCGCGGCCGCGACGAATGGCCGTCCAGGGTCGACCACCGCACGATGCCCGAGCAGTACGAGGCCGCCGAGCAGCGCCGCATGGTCGTGCTGCGGGTCCAGGTCTTCGCCGACGCCCGCGAGGTCGCCGAGTACCTCATCGCCCAGGTTCCCGTGCTGCTCGACCTCACGAGCGCCGACACCGAGGTCGCCAAGCGCGTCCTCGACTTCAGCAGCGGTGTCGTCTTCGGGCTCGGCAGCGGCATGCACCGCGTCGACCGCAACGTCTTCCTGCTGGCGCCCGCGGGCACCGAGGTGGAGGGCGCGGAGGACGGAAGCCCGGAGGACATCGACGAGGACGCGGTCCCCCGTTCGTAGGAAGCTCCTTCCGCCGTAACGGTTCGTCGTCCGCACGCCTGCGTACGGTCCGATCATGACCATCACCGGCGGCACCGCCTCCGACCGCACCCCCGCTCCAGCCGCCCGCGACCGTAGGTACGGTCCGGCGGCGGCCGGGGTGGTCCCGGCCCAGGGACGCCCGCGCGTCCCCGCACCCCCGTCCCCGTCCGTTCCCGCCTCGCCTCTCGCGTCCCCTCCCGCCTCCGCCGAGCGGCGCAGGGGCGAGAGGGTCCGGCCCGCCGTCACGGAGTTACGCCTCTCGGCCTTCGGCGCGCATCGCGGGACCGCCCTCCCGCTCGGCCCCGTGACGCTGCTCCGGGGTCCGAGCGGAAGCGGCAAGTCCACCGCCCTGCGCGCGTACGAGGTACTGACGGCGCTCGGCTCCGGCGCGGGGCTCGCCGAGGCGCTGCCCGACGCGGCGGACCGGGTGCCGGAGTCGGCGCGGCCCGACGCCCAGGGGAGGCGGGGCTTCCGGATCGGCTGCACGGTCGACGGACCGGTGGGCCCGGTCCGCCTCGACATCGCCGTCCAGGCGGAGCCCTCCTTGCGGATCGTCGGCGAACGCCTCACCGCCCAGGGGCGCGTCCTCCTCGCCACCGCCCTGCGCGACCCCGGCCGCGGCACCGTCCAGGCCGAATGGCACACGGCGGGCAGCACCCCCGTCACCCGCGCTCCGCTGCCCGACGACCTCCTCGCCACCGCCCTGCTCCCGCTGCGCGTCGCCGGCAAGACCCAGGGACAACGGGACGTCCTGGCCGCGGCGGAACAGGTGGTCGTCGGACTGCGCTCGGTCTTCCCGTGCGACCCGCAGCCGCGCAGCATGCGGGCACCGGTGCCGGTGGGCGAGGGCCGGCTGCGGCGGGACTGCCGCAACCTCGCGGAGGTGCTGCACCGCACCGCCACCGAATGCCCCCGGCGCCACGTCCGCCTCGCCGCGTTCGCCCGTGCGGGCTGCACCGGGCCGGTCACGGGCCTCGGCCTCCGGGAGTCGGCGGAGGGCGACACCGTCCAGGCCGTCCTGGAGCGCACCGCCCGCGCGGCGACGCCGCTGGGCCGCCTCGGCGACGGCGAACTGCGCTACCTCGCCCTCGGTCTCGTCCTGCTCACCGGCCCCGGTGTGCTCGCGGTGGACCCGGTCGCCGAGGTGCCGCAGGCCATGCAGACCCTCACCGTCCTCGCCGACGGCTTCGACCGGGGCCTCGACGGCCGGCAGGTGAGCGCCCTGCTCGCCCTGGCACGGGAGATCTGCGCGAGGGGCCACCTCCGGCTCGTCGCGACGATCGGCGAGGGCACGGCGGTCGATCTGCCGGACCTGCCGGACCTGCCGGGCCAGGCGAGTGGGGTGAGCGAGCCGAAGGGGGCCAACGAGGTTCAGGGGGCGGGGCCGGGGGTGGGGGCGAACGAGTCACAGGTGACGGTGGTAGACCTGGGGCGTGACAGAACTTGATGTGGCGGGCCTGCAACGCCGCCTCGCGGACTTCGCCGCGGCCCGCGCGTGGCAGCCCTACCACACGCCCAAGAACCTGGCCGCGGCGCTGAGCGTCGAGGCGGCCGAACTCCTGGAGATCTTCCAGTGGTTGACCCCGGAGGAGGCGGAGCGGGTGATGGCGGACCCGGAGCAGGCGCACCGGGTCACGGACGAGGTCGCGGACGTCCTCGCCTATCTGCTCCAGTTCTGCGGGGTGTTGGGGATCGACCCGCTCGCGGCGCTCTCGGCCAAGATCGACCGCAACGAACTCCGTTTCCCGGTGCGCGGAGGTCGCCGACCGGACACCGAAGACCCCGATCGTCACTCTTCGGAGTGATCGAGTTTTCCCCATCGAGCTTCCTGTCCACAGTTTTCCGAATTCCCCTGGTGTTTGGGTCCGGTCGGCCTCACGCTGGGTAATGGAATGAATGAGCGGTAAGTCTTGGGAACGGGGGCGGCGTTGATGGAAGCGGAGCGACTCGTCGCGGCCGGTCGGCATGCGCTGGCCGAGAGCCACACGGCACTGGACATCGTGGCGGAGGCGTGGCAGGCCCAGGCCCTCGCCCAGGCGATAGGAAGTCACCTCGCGCTCGGCGGCCCGCCGGAGCTGCGGGGCGAGGCACGGGGGCTGAGCGAGATAGCCGGCGGGCGGGGCACGGTCGACCACCCCGTGCTGCGCACCGGAGCGTTACGGGCCGCGCAGCTCACCACCGTGAGGGACGCGCGGTCGGCGCTCATCGCGCTCGGCGCGCTCCTCGGCGAGGTGGGCATCGCCCTGGTCGGGGTGGCGTGCGCCACCGACGAGGACGGGCTCTACTGGCAGTGCATCGAGGCGATCGACGCCGCCGACGAGGCGGGCGACCGCGTGCGCGCCATGCTCCGCCGCCTGGCCGTACGCGAGCGTGAGCGCGGCAGACCGCCCGACCCCGCCGGCAACCGGGCGGGCCCGGCCCCGGGGCCGCGCTGAGCGGGAGGAAAAGGGGCGAGCGCGGCGCGCGGGTCCGGAGCGGGCGTCAGGCGGGGGTGACGTCAGGGTGGTCCGGGGTCCCGCTTGCGGAGGCGGGCGACTGGCGGTCCGCCGACGACTGGAGGTCGGCGTCGAGCTGGGTCAGGTCGGCGGTCAGCGCGGCCATCAGCTCCTCCATCTGCTGCAGCAGGCCCTTCGGGGCGCCGCCCTGCTCGGGCACCGACCGGGCGGTCCGGGAGGGCACGGACTCGGCCGACGGCTGCGCGGGCGGCACCTGTGGGGCGCCCTGCTCGGGCACGGCCCGCTCCGGTGCGGCTTCCTGGGACATGGCGGCCTCCTCGGCCCGGGGCCCTCCGGCGCGGGAAGGGCCCATGAGAGACGCACCGGCACGGGCCGCCGGCACGCGGGCCGGGCGGTCCGGCTCCGCCCGAGCCAACGACCGGTCACCGGCGCCGGTCACTGGCCCGGCGGGAGGCCGCCCGCCAGGAGGGCCGATATTCACCCGACCGAGCCGGTGGAGATCATCCGCTGACGAAATGGTTGACGCGCCCCGAAGGTGCAGGATGGAGGCATGGATCTTCGAATCTTCACGGAGCCCCAGCAAGGGGCCGACTACGACACCCTGCTCAAGGTCGCCAAGGCCACGGAGGAGCTCGGCTTCGACGCCTTCTTTCGCTCGGACCACTATCTGAGCATGGGATCCGCCGACGGGCTGCCCGGACCCACGGACGCGTGGATCACCCTGGCCGGTCTCGCCCGGGAGACCCGGCGGATCCGCCTCGGCACGCTGATGACCGCCGGCACGTTCCGGCTCCCCGGCGTCCTGGCCATCCAGGTCGCCCAGGTCGACCAGATGTCCGGCGGCCGGATCGAACTCGGCCTCGGCGCGGGATGGTTCGAGGAGGAGCACCGGGCGTACGGGATCCCGTTCCCCAAGGAGAAGTTCGGACGCCTGGAGGAGCAGCTGGAGATCGTCACCGGGCTGTGGGACACCGAGGTCGGCAAGAAGTTCTCGTACGAGGGCGAGTACTACCAGCTGACCGACTCGCCCGCGCTGCCCAAGCCGGCCCAGGAACGGATCCCGGTGCTCGTCGGCGGGCACGGCGCGACCCGCACGCCGAGGCTGGCGGCGCGCTTCGCCGACGAGTTCAACATCCCGTTCGCCTCGCTGGAGGACACCGAGCGGCAGTTCGGCCGGGTGCGGGCCGCGGCGGCGGAGGCCGGGCGTCCGGCCGACGCGCTGGTGTACTCCAACGCGCTCGTGGTGTGCGTGGGCCGGGACGACGCGGAGGTCGCCCGCAGGGCGGCGGCCATCGGGCGGGACGTCGACGAGCTCAAGGCCAACGGCCTGGCCGGCTCACCCGCCGAGGTCGTGGACAAGATCGGCAGGTACGGTGCACTGGGCTCCACCCGGATCTACCTCCAGGTCCTCGACCTGGACGATCTGGACCACCTGGAGCTGATCTCCGCACAGGTCCAGACGCAGCTGGGGTGACCCGATGAAACCCGCCCGCACACTCGCCGCCGCCCTCGCCGAGGAGGTGCTCGTCCTCGACGGCGGGCTCTCCAACCAGCTGGAGGCGCAGGGCTGCGACCTGTCCGACGCGCTCTGGTCGGCCCGACTGCTCGCCGACGCGCCCGAGCAGATCGAGGCGGCCCACGCGGCCTACGCGCGGGCGGGTGCCCAGGTGCTGATCACCTCCAGCTACCAGGCCACCTTCGAGGGCTTCGCCCGGCGCGGGACCGACCGGGCGGAGGCGGCGCGGCTGCTCGCCCGCAGCGTCGAGCTCGCCCGCGCGGCGGGCGGGCGGACACAGCGCGAGATCTGGGTCGCGGCCTCCGTCGGCCCGTACGGGGCGATGCTCGCGGACGGCAGCGAGTACCGGGGCCGGTACGGGCTGTCGGCCGCCGAGCTGGCACGGTTCCACCGGCCCCGGGTCGAGGTGCTGGCCGAGGCCGGTCCGGACGTCCTGGCCCTGGAGACGGTGCCCGACGCCGACGAGGCCGAAGGGCTGCTGCGGGCCGTCGAGGGCTGCGGGGTGCCGGTCTGGCTCTCGTACACGGTCGACGGCCGGCACACCCGGGCCGGGCAGACCCTCGAGGACGCCTTCGGGCTCGCCGCGGGCGTCGACCAGGTCGTCGCGGTCGGCGTCAACTGCTGCGACCCGGCGGACGCCGGACCCGCCGCGGAGATCGCCGCCTCGGTCACCGGCAAGCCGGTCGTCGTCTATCCCAACAGCGGCGAGCAGTGGGATGCCGGCGCCCGCGGCTGGCACGGCGGAGCGAGCTTCGACCCGGCCACGACCGATGCCTGGCGCACGGCCGGTGCCCGTCTGATCGGAGGATGCTGCCGGGTCGGCCCCGACGCCATCGCGGCCCTCGCCGGCGCGCTGAAGCCGTAGGACCGGGAGGGCGACGGAGCGGCGCCCCGAAATGCGTTGGCCCGGGGCGGCGGCGCAGGTCATGCTGGAGCGCATGTTCCTGACGATCAGCACCACGGGCACCCCCGAGAAACCTGCCACTGACCTGGGCTTTCTGCTGCACAAGCATCCCGGAAGGGCGCAGGCGTTCTCGACCTCGCACGGCACCGCGCACGTCCTCTACCCCGAGGCGAGCGCGGAGCGGTGCACGGCCGCGCTGCTGCTCGAAGTGGACCCCGTGGCGCTCGTGCGCCGGGGCCGCGGCAAGGGGCGGGGAGGCGCGCCGGACGCGGCGCTCGCGCAGTATGTGAACGACCGGCCCTACGCGGCCTCCTCGCTGCTCGCGGTCGCCCTCGCCCGGGTGTTCAAGAGCGCCCTGCACGGCACCTGCGCGGCCCTGCCCGAGCGGGCCGCCGCGGCCATGCCGCTGCGGATCGAGGTGCCCGCGGTGCCGGCGCGCGGTGGCGCGGAACTGGTGAAGCGGTTGTTCGGCCCGCTGGGCTGGACGGCCGTCGCGGCCGAACCGGTCGCGCTCGACCCGGAGTTCCCCGAATGGGGCGACTCCCGCTACGTGCGGCTCGTCCTGGAGGGCGAACTGCGGCTCGCCGACGCGCTCAACCAGCTGTACGTGCTGCTGCCGGTGCTCGACGACGCCAAGCACTACTGGGTCGCGCCCGACGAGGTCGACAAGCTGCTGCGGGCCGGTGACGGCTGGCTCGCCGACCACCCCGAGCAGAAGCTCATCACCAGCCGTTACCTGTCGCGCCGCTGGGGCCTGACCCGGGAGGCGACGGAGCGTCTGGAACTGGTGCGGCTCGCCGAGACGGACGGCCTGGACGTCGAGGACGTCGACAACGCGGTCGACGAGACGACGGACACCGAGGAGCGGCCCGTTCCGCTCGCCGAGCAGCGCCGCGAGGCGATCCTCGGCGCGCTGCGCGCCGCCGACGCCACACGGGTGCTCGATCTCGGCTGCGGCCAGGGCCAGTTGGTGCAGGCGCTGCTCAAGGACGTGCGGTTCACCGAGATCGTCGGCATCGACGTGTCGGCGCGCGCTCTGTCGGTGGCCGCCCGCAGGCTGCGCCTGGACCGGATGGGCGAGCGGCAGGCCGCCCGGGTGCGCCTGCTCCAGGGCTCGCTCACGTACACCGACAAGCGGCTCGCCGGCTACGACGCGGCCGTGCTCAGCGAGGTCATCGAGCACCTGGACCTGCCGAGGCTGCCCGCGCTCGAATACGCGGTGTTCGGTTCGGCCCGGCCCCGCACGGTCGTGGTGACCACTCCGAACGTCGAGTACAACGTGCGCTGGGAGTCGCTGCCGGCCGGCCACGTCCGGCACGGCGACCACCGCTTCGAGTGGACCCGCGAGGAGTTCCGCACGTGGGCGGCCGGACTCGCCGGACGGTACGGCTACGCGGTGGACTTCGCGCCCGTCGGCCCCGACGACCCCGAGGTCGGCCCGCCCACGCAGATGGCCGTCTTCACCCGTGACGACGAGCCCGCCACCGACCGGACCCGTACGGAGGAAACCCCCACCGACACGACCCGCACCGCCCCCACCGAAGGGAGCTCCACCGAAGGGAGCTCCACCGAAGGGAGCTCCACCGAAGGGAGCTCCACCACCGACCAGACCCGTACCGACCAGACCCGTACCGACGAGACCCCGAAGGAGGACGCGGCATGAGCGACACGACCGACGCCCCGACCGACACGACCGGCACGGCCCCGACCACGGTCACCGCCCCCGCTCCCCGCACGCTGCCCGTCACCGACCTGTCCCTCGTGGTCCTGATCGGTGCGACCGGCTCCGGCAAGTCCACCTTCGCGCGGCGGCACTTCAAGCCGACCGAGATCATCTCCTCGGACTTCTGCCGAGGACTCGTCGCCGACGACGAGAACGACCAGAGCGCCAGCAAGGACGCCTTCGACGTCCTCCACTACATAGCGGGCAAGCGGCTCGCGGCCGGGCGGCTGACCGTCGTCGACGCCACCAGCGTGCAGCGCGAGGCGCGCCGCCAGCTCGTCCAGCTCGCCCGCGAGCACGACGTGCTGCCCATCGCGATCGTCCTCGACCTGCCCGAGGACGTGTGCGCCGCACGCAACGCGGCCCGGCCCGACCGGGCCCACCTGCCCCGCCACGTCATCCAGCGGCACCGCCGTGAACTGCGCCGCTCGCTGCGCGGTCTGGAGCGCGAGGGCTTCCGCAAGGTGCACGTGCTGCGGAGCGTCGAGGAGGTGGAGGCGGCCGAGGTCGTCCTGGAGAAGCGGTTCAACGACCTGCGCCACCTCACCGGCCCCTTCGACATCATCGGTGACATCCACGGCTGCCGGTCCGAGCTGGAGACGCTGCTCGCGAAGCTCGGCTACGTCGACGGACACCACCCCGAGGGGCGTACGGCCGTCTTCGTCGGCGACCTGGTCGACCGGGGCCCGGACAGTCCCGGAGTGCTCCGCCGCGTCATGGGCATGGTGGCCGCCGGGGACGCGCTGTGCGTGCCCGGCAACCACGAGAACAAGCTGGGGCGCTGGCTGCGCGGCCGCAAGGTGCAGCAGACCCACGGCCTCGCCGAGACGATCGAGCAGCTGGAGCGCGAGCCGGAGGAGTTCCGCGCGGAGGTGGCCCGGTTCATCGACGGCCTGGTCAGCCACTACGTCCTCGACGAAGGGCGGCTGGTGGTCTGCCACGCCGGTCTGCCGGAGAAGTACCACGGCCGTACCTCGGGGCGGGTGCGCTCGCACGCCCTGTACGGGGACACGACGGGCGAGACCGACGAGTTCGGGCTGCCGGTGCGCTACCCGTGGGCCGAGGACTACCGGGGCCGCGCCACCGTCGTCTACGGACACACGCCGGTGCCGACCACGTCCTGGATCAACAACACCATCTGCCTCGACACCGGCGCCGTGTTCGGCGGGAAGATGACCGCCCTGCGCTGGCCGGAGCGCGAGCTCGTCGACGTACCGGCCGAGCGGGTCTGGTACGAGCCGGCCAAGCCGCTCGCGCCCGAGGCGCCGGGCGGGCACCAGGGCCGGCCCCTCGACCTGGCGGACGTGCACGGCCGCCGCGTCGTGGAGACCCGCCTGATGGGCAACCTGGCGGTACGGGAGGAGAACGCGGCGGCCGCGCTCGAGGTCATGAGCCGGTTCGCGGTCGACCCGCGGCTGCTCGCCTACCTGCCGCCGACGATGGCGCCCACCGCGACGGCGAGGACGGACGGCTATCTGGAGCACCCGGCCGAGGCGTTCGCGCAGTACGCGGCGGACGGGGTCGAGCGGGTCGTGTGCGAGGAGAAGCACATGGGTTCGCGGGCGGTCGCGCTGGTCTGCCGGGACGCGGCCGTCGCGGCGGAACGATTCGGCGTGACCGGTGCCGGGCCGGCCGGTACGGCGGCCGGGGTGACGGGTGCGCTGCACACCCGCACCGGACGCCCGTTCTTCGACGACCCGCAGACCACCGAGCAGGTCCTCGCACGGCTGCGGGCGGCGATCGACGCCGCCGGGCTGTGGGAGGAGCTGGACACGGACTGGCTGCTGCTCGACGGTGAGCTGATGCCGTGGTCGCTGAAGTCGGCGGGTCTGCTGCGGTCCCAGTACGCCGCGGTCGGCGCGGCCTCCCGCGCGGTGTTCCCCGGCGCCCTCGGGGCGCTCGAACAGGCGGTCGCCCGGGGCGTCCCGGGACTCGACGGACTGCTCGGCAGGCAGCGGGAGCGGGCGGCGGACGCGGCGGCGTTCACCGACGCCTACCGGCGCTACTGCTGGCCCACCGAGGGACTGGACGGCGTGCGGTTCGCGCCGTTCCAGGTGCTCGCGGCCCGCGGGCGCTCGCTCGCTGCCGTACCGCACGACGAGCAGCTGGCCTGGCTGGACCGGCTGGTCGAGCACGACCCGACGGGACTGCTCCAGGTCACCCGGAGGCTGATCGTCGACCCGGCGGACGAGGTGTCCGTACGGGCGGGCGTCGACTGGTGGCTGGACCTGACCGGGGCGGGCGGCGAGGGCATGGTCGTCAAGCCGCTCGCGGCCCTTGTGCGGGGCGCCGACGGCCGTCCCGTCCAGCCGGGCGTGAAGGTACGCGGCCGGGAGTACCTGCGGATCATCTACGGCCCCGAGTACACCCGCCCGGACAACCTGGAGCGGCTGCGCGGCCGGTTCCTCGGCCACAAGCGCTCGCTGGCGCTGCGGGAGTACGCGCTCGGCCTCGAAGCGCTCGACCGGCTGGCGGCCGGGGAGCCGCTGTGGCGGGTCCACGAGGCGGTCTTCGCGGTCCTGGCCCTGGAGTCGGAGCCGGTGGATCCCCGCCTGTGAGGGGACGGCGGGGGCGGTCGGGGCCGGCGTAGGCATCGGCCTGGGTGCTGGGCGCTGGGCGGCAGGCGGGCCCGGCCGCGGCCCGGAGCTGCCTCCGGTCCCCGGCCCCCGGCCCCCGCCCGACCGCCCCGATGCCCGACCTGCCGCCCGGCCCGCCCCGCTCGGGACCCGCCCCGATGCCCGACCTACCGGGCCGGCGGGGGCGGGCCAGGGGAGGGCGGGTCGGGGGCGGCGCAGTCGCCGCGCTCGTCGGGGCCGTCGACCGCTTCCCGTACGGGCGCGCCGTGAACACCCGGTGCGAGTACCCCGTGCGACTACCACGCGCGAGCCGCCCCGCTCCGCCAGGATGGGCGCATGGGATTCCATGTCGATTCCGAGACCGGGCGGCTTCGCCGCGTCATCCTGCACCGCCCCGATCTCGAACTGAAGCGGCTCACCCCGACCAACAAGGACGCCCTCCTCTTCGACGACGTGCTCTGGGTGCGCAGGGCCCGGCAGGAGCACGACGGGTTCGCGGACGTCCTGCGGGACCGGGGAGTGGAGGTACACCTCTTCGGCGACCTGCTGCGCGAGGCCATGGAGGTGCCGGCGGCGCGGGCGATGGTCCTCGAGCGGGTCTTCCACGAGAAGGAGTACGGTCCGCTCGCCGCCGACCATCTGCGGGCCGCCTTCGACTCGCTCGATCCCTCCGCCCTGGCGGAGGCGCTGGTCGGCGGCATGACGAAGCGGGAGTTCCTGGCCTCCCACCGCGAGCCGACCTCGGTGCGCTTCCACGCCCTGGACCTGGACGAGTTCGTCCTCGGTCCGTTGCCGAACCACCTCTTCACCCGGGACACCTCCGCCTGGATCTACGACGGGGTGTCGATCAACGCGATGCGCTGGCCGGCCCGGCAGCGCGAGACCGTGCACTTCGAGGCGATCTACAAGCACCATCCGCTGTTCACCGGCCCGGAGGCCGGCCGCTTCCACCACTGGTCGGAGGGGCAGTCCGACTACCCCTCCACCATCGAGGGCGGCGACGTCCTCGTCATCGGCAACGGCGCCGTGCTCATCGGCATGAGCGAGCGCACCACCCCCCAGGCCGTGGAGATGCTGGCCCGGGGCATGTTCGCGGCCGGGTCCGCGCGCACGATCATCGCGCTCGACATGCCGAAGCGCCGGGCGTTCATGCACCTGGACACGGTGATGACGATGGTGGACCAGGACACCTTCACCCAGTACGCGGGGCTCGGCATGCTTCGCTCGTACACCATCGAGCCGGGCGACGAGGGGCAGTCGCTGCGGGTGACCGACCATCCGCCGGAGCACATGCACAGCGCGATCGCCGCCGCCCTCGGCCTCCAGGACATCCGGGTGCTCACCGCCACCCAGGACGTCCACGCGGCGGAGCGGGAGCAGTGGGACGACGGCTGCAACGTGCTCGCCGTGGAGCCGGGCGTCGTCGTGGCGTACGAGCGCAACGTCACCACGAACACACACCTGCGCAAGCAGGGCATCGAGGTGATCGAGATCCCGGGGAGCGAGCTCGGCCGGGGGAGGGGCGGTCCGCGCTGCATGAGCTGCCCGGTGGAGCGGGACGCGGTCTGACGGCGGCGGCCAGGACGACGGCGGCGGGCCCGCGGGCGGGGGAGGGGGCAGGGGCAGGCGACGGTGGGCACGCCTACGGGAGGCGGTCCCGGAGGGCTGTATAAGAATGCTGAATTACGTATAGACTTCCAGGGCTCCCCTTCGCGGGGGCCCGTCCGTCGACCCGACCGTAACCCAGGAGGGCCCATGGCCACCGACCTCATCGGCCGCCACTTCCTCAAGGAGCTGGATTTCACCGCCGAGGAGTTCCGCGGCCTGATCGCGCTCGCCGCCGAACTCAAGGCGGCGAAGAAGGCCGGTACGGAGGTGCAGCGGCTGCGGGGCCGGAACATCGCCCTGATCTTCGAGAAGACCTCGACCCGGACCCGCTGCGCCTTCGAGGTCGCCGCCGCCGACCAGGGCGCCTCCACCACGTTCCTGGACCCCTCCGGTTCCCAGATGGGGCACAAGGAGTCGGTCAAGGACACCGCCCGCGTGCTCGGCCGGATGTTCGACGGCATCGAGTACCGGGGCGACAGCCAGGCCGCCGTCGAGGAACTGGCCGCCTTCGCCGGCGTGCCCGTCTTCAACGGACTCACCGACGACTGGCACCCCACCCAGATGCTCGCCGACGTCCTCACCATGACCGAGCACAGCGACAAGCCGCTCGACCAGCTGGTCTTCGCCTACCTCGGCGACGCCCGCTTCAACATGGGCAACTCCTACCTGATCACCGGCGCCCTGCTCGGCATGGACGTCCGGATCGTGGCCCCCAAGGCGTACTGGCCGGTCGATGCCGTCGTCGCCGAGGCGCACCGGCTCGCCGAGACGAGCGGCGCGACGATCACCCTCACCGAGGACGTCGCCGAGGGCGTGCGGGGCGCCGACTTCGTCGCCACGGACGTGTGGGTGTCGATGGGGGAGCCCAAGGAGGTCTGGGACGAGCGGATCGCCGCCCTCGGTCCGTACGCGGTGACGATGGACGTCATCCGGGCCACCGGCAACCCGGACGTGAAGTTCCTGCACTGCCTGCCCGCCTTCCACGACCTCGGGACCGCCGTCGGCCGCGAGATCCACGCCCGGCACGGGCTCACCGAGCTGGAGGTCTCCGACGAGGTCTTCGAGTCGGCGCACTCGGTGGTCTTCGACGAGGCCGAGAACCGCATGCACACCATCAAGGCGGTCATGGTCGCCACCATGGGCGACCCCGTCGCCTGACCCGGTCTTACGAGGACGAGGGTCGGGGCGAGGGCGAGGGCGAGGGCGAGGGCGAGGGCCGGGACGGGGCGGGGGCCGTGGCCGGGTCCGCTGCGGCGGCCGGGGGCGCGACTGGTGCCCCGACCGGAGCCGTGGCCGTCGGCACGCGGCCCACGGCCCGCTTGAACTCCGGGCAGTCCACGATCGGTTCGTGCGTGCACACGGCCGCGTGCCGCATGCTGTCGCGGAGCCGTGTCAGGCGGCCGATCTGTTCGTCGAGGTCGTCGGCCCTGGCGTTCATCCGGGCGCGCAGGTCCGCGTCGGACGGCCGGGCCACGAGGAAGCGGTGGATCTCGGCGACCGAGAGTCCGGCGCCGCGGGCGCAGGTGATCAGCGCCAGGCGTTCCAGGACGTCCGGCCGGTACGCCCGCCGGAGCCCGTTGCGTCCGGCGGGCTCGATCAGCCCCTTCTTCTCGTAGAAACGCAGGGCCGAGGGCGCGAGGCCCGACCGTTGCGCGACCTCCCCGATGTCCAGCAGCGGCCCGCTCGTCCTCGGCTCCTCGCTCGTCCTCGGCTCTTCGCCCGTCCTCGGCTCCTCGCTCGTCCTCGGCTCTTCGCTCATCTTCGGCTCCTCACCGGTCCGTGACCCCTCGCCGGTCCTCGGTGCGTCGCCGGTCCTCTACCTCCCGGCCGCCCTCTACTGCCCGGCCGCCCTCTACCGCCCGGCCGTCCTCGACTGCTCGCCGGTCCCTCGCCGCCCCGGCCCTGCCGTGACGGGTTGACTTGAAGCGCGGTTCACGTCGCAGCCTAGCGGGCATGAAGATCCATCACCTGAACTGCGGCTCGGTCCGCACGATCGAGGCCACCTACGAAGGCCCCGCGCCCGCGCCCGCCGTCAACCACTGTCTGCTCGTGGAGACCGACCACCACGGACTGGTCCTCGTGGAGACCGGCCTCGGCCTCGGTGACGTCCGTGACCCGGAGGCGACGCTCGGCGCCGACTGGATCGCCATGGCCGCCCCCGCGCTCGACGAGGAGGAGACGGCCCTACGGCAGATCGCCCGGCTCGGCCACGACCCGTCCGACGTGCGCCACGTCCTCGTGACCCACCTGGACGTCGATCACTCCGGTGGTCTGCCCGACTTCCCGCGTGCCCGGGTCCACCTGCTCGCGCCGGAACTCGCCGCGGCCCGTGCCGACACCGCCGGCAGCCGCTACCGGCCCGCCCACTGGGCGCACGAGCCCCGGTGGGTTCCGCACGACCCCGCGGACCCCGCGTCCGCCGAGGACTGGTTCGGCTTCACCGCGCTGCGGCCCGAGGGCCTGCCGCCGGAGTTCCGGCTCGTCCCGCTCGGCGGACACACCGAGGGTCACGCCGGGGTCGCCGTGCGCGACGGCGACCGGTGGCTCCTGCACTGCGGCGACGCGTACTACTACCACCGCGAGCTCCAGGAGGCGAAGGAGCCGCACCCGGTCCTCGACGTCGTCCAGACCCGCTCGCAGGTCCACCGGGACCTGCGGCTCGGCACCCAGGCCAGGCTGCGCGAGCTGGTCCGCGAGCACGGTGACCGGGTCGAGGCCTTCTCCGCGCACGACCCCTGGGAGTTCGCCCGCCTCGCGAGCCCTCCGCTTCCCGCCGCCCCTCCGTCGTCCTAGACGGCGGAGATCACAACAGACCACCACAGATCACCCTGCGGGAGGGGGATACGCCTGATTGGGGGAATGTCCGCCTTTCGGTTTACGATCGACGATTCGGAGGCCCCCGCGCCGCGGCACGCGCGCGCGGCGGGCCCCTCCGGGACCCCCTCCTCACGTCCTTCCCTCCCCGTGCGCGACCAGAGACGAGCCCCCGCATGCCCCCGTCCGCCCCGCGGATCAAGTCCCCGCAACGGCTGATCGCCGAGTCCGGTGCCGACCTGGAAGGCCATGGCCTCAAGCGCACCATGGGCCTCTTCCAGCTCGTGTGCTTCGGCATCGGCGCCATCGTCGGCACCGGCATCTTCGTCGGCCTGTCCGACAGCGTCGCCGAGGCGGGGCCCGCCGTGGTGGTCTCGTTCGTCCTCGCCGCGATCACCTGCGTCTTCACCGCGTTCTCCTTCGCGGAGCTCGGCAGTGCGATCCCGGTCTCCGGCTCCTCGTACTCCTTCGCCTACGCGAGCCTCGGGGAGCGCGTCGCCTTCCTGGTCGGCTGGTGCCTGCTGCTGGAGTACGGGGTGTCCGTCTCCGCCGTCGCGGTCGGCTGGAGCCAGTACCTGAACGAGCTCCTCGACAGCCTCGTCGGATGGCAGCTGCCCGCCGCCCTCTCCGCCGGGCCCGCCGACGGCGGCGTGGTCAACCTGCCCGCCGTCGTCGTCATCCTGCTCGCCGCCACCCTGCTCGTGCGCGGCGTGCGCGAGAGCGCCCGGGCGACCGCGGCCATGGCGGTGCTCAAGATCGCGATCCTGGTGATCTTCTGTGCCGTCGGCTTCAGCGCCTTCCGGGACGGCAACCTGTCGCCGTTCGCCGGACACGGCGTCGCCGGGATCACCGCGGGTGCCTCCGTCGCCTTCTTCTCGTACATCGGCTTCGACGCCATCACCACCGCCGGCGAGGAGGTGCGCAACCCGCGGCGGACCATCCCGCTCGCGATCCTCATCTGCATCGGCGTGGCCACCCTGCTCTACGGCGCCGTCGCGCTCTCCGCGATCGGGGCGCTCGGCGGCGACGCCGTCGCGGGCAAGCCGGCCGCGCTCTCGCTCGTCGTCGACCAGGTGACCGGCTCGGCCGTCGGCGGCGGGATCATCGCCTTCGGCGCGGTCGTCGCCATCGCGTCCGTCGTGCTCGCCGTGATGTACGGGCAGACCCGCATCCTCATGTCGATGTCCCGTGACGGCCTCGTGCCGGGGGTCTTCGAGCGGGTCTCGCCGAAGAGCGCCACGCCGGTGGCCAACACCTGGATCGTGGCGGCCGTCTTCGCGGTCCCGGCGGCGTTCTCGTCGCTCGACGCGGTCGTCGGCCTCACCACCATCGGCACCCTCGCGATCATGGCCGTGGTGAACATCGCGGTGATGGTGCTGCGCCGGCGCGACCCGGAGCTGCCGCGTTCCTTCCGCGTGCCGCTGTACCCGCTCAGCCCGGTGCTCGGCGTCGGCTTCTGCTGCTATCTGATCTGGGGCACGGGCTGGACGACCTGGGTGCAGTTCGCGGTCTTCCTGGCCGTCGGCGCGCTCGTCTACGCGCTCTACGGCCGACGCAACTCGCGGCTCGGGCAGGAGGAGGCCGTCGGCGCCGGGTCCGGGCCGGCCGCCCCGCCGCTCACGCGGACGGGGGACGGCGCCGCTGTGGCGGCACGGCCGGGAGGGTGAACCAGACCGCCTTGCCGTGCGGGGTGGGGCGGTGGCCGCAGTCGCTGCTGAGGGCGCGGATGAGGAGCAGTCCGCGGCCGTGCTCCTGCCACGGGTCGACGGGCGCCACCGGCCCCGGGCCGATCAGCTCCCCGGGCGCCGCCGGGCGGCGGTCGTGGACCTCGATCTGACAGTCGCCGGAGGGCGTGAGCAGCTCGACGACCAGCTCGATGGGGCCGTCGCCCGAGGTGTGCTCGACGGCGTTGGCGACGAGCTCGGCGGTGAGCAGCTCGGCGGTGTCGATGTCGGCCCTGTCGCCGTCGCCGTCGCCGTCGGCGGTGTCGCTGTCGGCCCTGTCGGCCTCGGTCTCGGTCTCGGCGTCGGTCTCGGTCTCGGCGTCGGCGTCGGTCTCGGCCTCGGCGGCCCGGCTCGTGGCCCTCGGGGCCCGCTTCGTGGCCCTGTCCGCGCCTGCGTCCGCGCCTCTGCGCGCACCCCGGTCCGCCGCCTGTTCGCCGAGACCGGCGAGGACGGTGCGGACGAGGGAGCGGGCCATCGGCACGGCGGCCGTCGTGTGCGGCAGCTCGACGCGCCAGGAAGCGGGTCCTGAGACTTCGAACACGGGGATCCGTTCGGACTGGGGAAGAGGGCGGGAGCGGAGAGACGTCCTGGTTTCAACCATACGGACCGAAAAATGCGGCGAGAGAGGCGGGCGCCCTGTTCTCCGTGGGACCTCGGTCCGGGCCTTCTGGCACCCCTGCCCCTCCCGCCGTATCGCGCAGTCGTGACGACAGTCACATGAGAGTGATACCCTCCTCGTGGTGATGCCGTACCCGTACGTGCACACAACAGGGAGGTCGTCCCGCATGAGCCCCTTCACCGGCTCCGCGACCCGCACCGAACGCTGGCGGCACCTGCGCGTCACCTTCGACGACGGCGTCGCCACGATCACGCTGGCCCGCCCGGAGAAACTGAACGCCCTCACCTTCGGCGCCTACGCGGACCTGCGCGACCTGCTCGCCGAGCTCTCCCGGGAACGGGCCGTCCGCGCGCTCGTCCTCGGCGGCGAGGGGCGCGGCTTCTGCTCGGGCGGCGACGTCGACGAGATCATCGGCGCCACGCTGTCCATGGACACCGCCCAGCTCCTCGACTTCAACCGGATGACCGGTCAGACCGTCCGGGCCCTGCGCGAATGCCCGTTCCCCGTGATCGCGGCCGTCCACGGCGTCGCCGCCGGTGCCGGGGCGGTCCTCGCCCTCGCCGCGGACTTCCGGATCGCCGACCCCACCGCCCGCTTCGCCTTCCTCTTCACCCGGGTCGGGCTCTCCGGCGGCGACATGGGCGCCGCCTATCTGCTGCCCCGCGTCGTCGGCCTCGGCCACGCGACCCGGCTCCTCATGCTCGGCGACCCGGTCGGCGCCGCCGAGGCCGAGCGCATCGGCCTGATCAGCGAGCTCACCGAGGAAGGCGCCGCCAGCACCCGGGCCGCCGCCCTGGCCCGCCGGCTGGCCGAAGGACCCGCACTCGCCCACGCCCAGACGAAGGCCCTGCTCACCGCCGAGCTCGACATGCCGCTGGCCGCCTCCGTCGAGATGGACGCCGCCACGCAGGCGCTGCTCATGCACGGCGAGGACTACGCGGAGTTCCACGCCGCCTTCACGGAGAAGCGCCCCGCGAAATGGCGGGGGCGGTGACCGTGCGCTCCCCGGCGCCGGCCCGGCGGCCGCTGCGGATCGCCGTCATCGGCGGCGGCCCCGGCGGGCTGTACGCCGCCGCACTCCTCAAGCGGGGCGACCCCGAACGCGAGGTCACCGTCTGGGAACGCAACGCCCCCACCGACACCTTCGGCTTCGGCGTCGTCCTGTCCGACGAGACCCTCGGCGGCATCGAGAGCGCCGACCCGGCCGTCCACGCCGCGCTGCGCCGCGAGCTCGTCCACTGGGACGACGTGCACATCGTCCACCGCGGCCGACTGCTCACCTCCACCGGCCACGGCTTCGCCGCCCTCGGCCGCCGCCGGCTCCTGGAGCTCCTGCACGCGCGCTGCACCGACCTCGGCGTACGGCTCCGCTTCCGCGCCGAGGCCCCGCCCGCCGCCGAGCTCGCGGCCACGCACGACCTGGTCGTCGCCGCCGACGGCGTGCACAGCCGCACCCGCGAGGCCCACGCCGACGTCTTCCGGCCGACGCTCACCACCCACCGCTGCCGCTACATCTGGCTCGCCGCCGACTTCGCGCTCGACGCCTTCCGCTTCGACATCGCCGAGACCGAGTACGGCGTGATGCAACTGCACGCCTACCCCTACGCCCTCCCGGCCGCCGACTCCGTCACCGCCACCGCCGATTCCACCGCCGACACGACTGCCGACTTCACCGCCGACTCCACCGGGGGCCCAGGCCGCCCGACGTCCCGGTCTTCCCCGCCACCCCCGCCACCCCCGCCACCCCCGCCATCCCCACCATTCCGGCCTTCGCGGCCTTCCCGGCCGCCGGTCCGTCCCGGCTCCTCCACCGTCATCGTCGAGATGCGCGAGGAGGTCTGGCGAGCCGCCGGCTTTGACGAGCTCGACGAGGCCGAGTCCGCCGCCCGCTGCGCCAAGATCTTCGCCGAGGCGCTGCACGGCCGCGCCCTGCGCTCCAACAAGTCGGCCTGGACCGCCTTCCGTACGGTCGTCAACGACCGCTGGTCCCACGGCAACATCGTCCTCCTCGGCGACGCCGCCCACACCGCCCACTTCTCCATCGGCTCCGGCACCAAGCTCGCCGTCGAGGACGCCGTCGCCCTCGCCGCCCGCGTCGACGAGCACCCCACCCTCGCCGAGGCGCTCACCGCCTACGAGGCCGAGCGCCGCCCCGTCGTCGCGTCCACCCAGCGCGCCGCCGCCGCGAGCCTGCGCTGGTTCGAGGAGCTCGCCGGACAACTCGACCGGCCGCCCCGCCAGTTCGCCTTCAACCTGCTCACCCGCAGCCGCCGCGTCACCCATGACAACCTGCGGCTGCGCGACCCCGCCTTCACCGCCGCCGTCGAGGCCGAGTTCGGCTGCCCGCCCGGCACCCCGCCCATGTTCACCCCCTTCCGGCTCGGCGGACTCACCCTCCGTAACCGGGTCGTGGTCTCACCCATGGACATGTACGTCGCCGAGGACGGCGTCCCCGGCGACTTCCACCTCGTCCACCTGGGGTCCCGTGCCCTCGGCGGCGCCGGCCTGGTCATGACCGAGATGGTCTGCGTCAGCCCCCAGGGCCGGATCACGCCCGGCTGCACCGGTCTGTGGACCGACGAGCAGGCCGAGGCGTGGACCCGGATCACCCGCTTCGTCCATGCGCAGGCCCCCGGCACCGCCATCGGCGTCCAGCTCGGCCACTCCGGCCGCAAGGGTTCCACCCGCCTCATGTGGGAGGGCATCGACCAGCCGCTGCCCACAGGCAACTGGCCGCTCGTCGCCGCCTCACCCCTGCCGTACCGCCCCGGCGTCAACCAGACCCCGCACGCCCTCGACCGGGCCGGACTCACGTCCGTACGCGAGGAGTTCACCGCGGCCGCCCGCCGGGCCGCCCGGGCCGGCTTCGACCTCCTCGAACTCCACTGCGCCCACGGGTACCTGCTCTCCGGCTTCCTCTCCCCGCTGACCAACCACCGCACCGACGCCTACGGCGGCGACCTCGCCGGCCGGCTGCGCTACCCCCTCGAAGTGTTCGACGCGGTACGGGAGGTGTGGCCGGCCGACCGGCCCATGACGGTCCGGATCTCCGCCACCGACTGGGCCGAGGGCGGCACCACCGCCGACGACGCCGTCGAGATCGCCCGCGCCTTCGCCGCCCACGGCGCCGACGCCCTCGACGTCTCCACCGGCCAGGTCGTGCCCGACGAGCGCCCCGAGTTCGGCCGCTCCTACCAGACGCCGTACGCCGACCGCATCCGCTCCGCCCTCGGCGTGCCCGTCATCGCGGTCGGCGCCATCTCCTCCTGGGACGACGTCAACTCCCTGCTGCTCGCCGGCCGCGCCGACCTCTGCGCCCTGGCCCGCCCCCACCTCTACGACCCCCACTGGACCCTGCACGCCGCCGCCGAACAGGGCTACGAGGGCCCGGCCGCCCCTTGGCCGGCGCCGTACCGCGCGGGCAGCCGCCGTCCCCCGACGGGCCGTAAGGACGGCTGAGACGCGGGCCCGGTACGAGGGGTGAGACCCGGGTGGTCCGGCGCGAGGTTGAGGCACCGGCCTTCGCGACGGCTGAGACGCGCGCCCGGTACGAGGGCTGAGGCGACACGGACCTTCGCGACGGCTCCGACGCGGGCCCGGTACGAGGGTCGAGGCCCGGGTGGTCCGGCGCGAGGGCTGAGACGCGGCGTCCACGGCGGCCGAGGCCCCCGGCCCGTCAGGACGGCAGCCAGGCCGGCCACCACGGCGGCACATTGCCCGCCGCGCAGAGCCCCGAGTCACCCGGGTAGCCGTCCGGGGTCGCCCGGAGGCCCACGTACCACCACGCGAGGAGCAACAACACCAGGAGGACGGAAACGAGTTGGGACGAGCCTCGGACCGCGCGCGGTGCCCCATCCGTCACCCGGCGGGCCACCACCGCGGCCAGCAGCGCCGCCGTCACGGCGGCACCCGCCAGCAGGACGAGCTCGACGAGGTGGACCAGCCGGTGCGGCGGCTCCCAGGCCGCGTCACAGAACGCACGGGCCCGGGCCGTCACCGCGCTCGCGCCGTACGCGACGCCGAGGCCCACCGGCAGCGTCGCCCACCAGCACAGCCGCTGCCAGCGGGAGATCGTGGAGGCGCTCACGCCTCGGAGGGACGGACACCGGGGCCGTACGGTTCCACGAACTCCGCCCCCCGCGCGTACAGCAGCTCGTGCAGCGCCGCGAAGACCTCCGCGGACCTGGTGCCCGGCCAGTTCTCCGGGAGGAGCTCCAGTGGCAGGACCGGGTCCGCGTACGGCAGCCGGCGCCAGGAGTCGAGGGCGAGCAGATACGCGCGGTAGGCGTCCTCCGGCGTGCCCGGACCGGCCGCCCAAGCGCGCAGCACCGGCTCGTGGGCGTCCAGGAACTCCTCGTGCAGCTTGGCGATCGACGGCAGGTCCCACCACCGGGCCACCGCCTCCGCCGTGGGCGCGAAGCCCAGGTGGTCGCCGCGGAACAGGTCCACGTAGGCGGCCAGATCCAGCCGCTCCAGCGTGTGGCGGGTCTCGTCGTGCAGACGGGCCGGGGCGATCCAGACACCGGGCGCGGCCGTGCCGAAGCCCAGCCGGGCCAGCCGGGACCGCAGCAGGTGGCGCTTGTGGCGCTCGGCCTCGGGGACGGAGAAGACGGCGAGCACCCAGCCGTCCGACAGGGCCGGTTCCGCACGGGCGTAGATCCGGCGGTCGCCGTCCTCCAGCAGCATCCGCGCCTCGTCCGACGGCGCGTACCCGGCGGCGCCGTCCGCCGTGCGCCGGGGCAGCAGCAGTCCCCGGCGCTTCAGCCGGGACACCGACGAGCGCACCGAGGGCGCGTCCACGCCGAGCACGCCGAGGAGCCGGATCAGCTCCGCGACCGCGAGCGGCGCGCCGTCCGGCGACCGGCCGTACGCGCCGTACAGGGAGACGATCAGGGATCGGGGGGTGTGCTGCTCGGCCACGTGATCACTTTAGGCCGCCGGGCGCGGCGGGGGGAGGTCCGGCCTCGGCGTCCCGCAGCCGGAACCGCTGGAGCTTGCCCGTCGCCGTGCGTGGCAGGGCGTCCAGGAAGACGATCTCGCGGGGCGCCTTGTACGGGGCGAGCCGGGCCCGGACGAAGGCCCGCAGCGCCGTCGCGGTGCCCGCGTCGCGCGGCACCCCGTCCCGCACCACCGCGTAGGCCACCACGATCCGGCCGCGCAGCTCGTCGGGCCGTCCGACCACCGCCGCCTCGACGACGTCGGGATGGGCGAGGAGGGCCTCCTCCACCTGGGGGCCCGCGATGTTGTAGCCGGCCGAGATGATCATGTCGTCGGCGCGGGCGACGTAGCGGAAGTATCCGTCCGGCTCGCGGACGTACGTGTCGCCGGTGAGGTTCCAGCCGTCGTGCACGTACTCCGTCTGGCGCGGGTCGGCGAGATAGCGGCAGCCGACCGGGCCGCGGACCGCGAGCAGGCCCTCCTCGCCGTCCGGGACGTCGGTGAGCCCCGTCCCCGTCCCGTTCCTGCTGACCACCCGGGCTTGCCAGCCGGGGACCGGCCGCCCCGTCGTACCCGGCCGGATCTCGCCGTCGGCGGCGGAGATGAAGATGTGCAGCAGCTCGGTCGCCCCGATGCCGTTGATCAGCTTCAGGCCGGTGCGCTTGTGCCATGCCTCCCAGGTCGCCTCGGGAAGGTGCTCGCCCGCCGAGACGCAGCGGCGCAGCGAGCTCAGGTCCGGGCCGTGACCGGGCCGGCCGTCGTGCTTGGGGGAGTCGAGCTCCTCCAGCATCACCCGGTAGGCGGTCGGCGCCGTGAAGAGCACGGACACCCGGTGCCGTTCGATCGCGGCGAGCAACTGCTGCGGACCCGCCTGTTCGAGCAGCACCGCGCACGCCCCGGCCCGCAGGGGGAAGACGACGAGCCCGCCCAGGCCGAAGGTGAAGCCGAGCGGCGGGGAGCCGGCGAAGACATCGTCCGGCTCCGGGCGCAGGACGTGCGCGGAGAAGGTGTCGGCGACGGCGAGCACGTCGCGGTGGAAGTGCATGCAGCCCTTGGGGCGCCCGGTGGTGCCGGAGGTGAAGGCGATCAGGGCCACGTCGTCGGCCGCGGTCGGGACCGCCTCGTAGCGCTCCGGCTTGCCGATGGCGAGGGTCAGCAGGTCGTCGGGGCCGTCTCCGCCGTACGGGGTGATGCGCAGCCCCGGCACCTCGGCCTTCACCAGCTCGTCGACGGCCCGCACGTCGCACAGCGCGTGGCTGCACCGGGCCATCTCGCCCATCACCGCCAGCTCCCGCGCCCGCTGCTGGGCGAGGACCGTGACGGCGACCGCGCCCACCTTCATCACCGCCAGCCAGCAGGCGGCGAGCCAGGGGGTGGTGGGACCGCGCAGCAGCACCCGGTTTCCGGGACGGACGCCGAGGTCGCCGTCGAGGACGTGGGCGATCCGGTCCACCCGCTCGCGCAGCTCCCCGTACGTCCAGACGCCGCCCTCGCCGTCGAGGAAGACCGGGCGGTCGGCGCCGAACCGTTCCACCGTGCGGTCGAGCAGTTCGGCCCCGCAGTTCAGCCGGTCGGGGTAGGCGAGGGAGGGCAGGTCGAACAGGAGCCGGGGCCACTGCCCCGCGGGTGGCAGGTGGTCGCGGGCGAAGGTGTCCAGGTGGGCCGAGGGCGTCAGCTCCATGCGTCCGTTCCCCTGTCGGGTGGGATCGTCGAGGACCGTGCGGGTCCCGTCGAGGCCCGTCGGGCCCCGTCGCGGTTCGGCGGGGCCTCGGGCGTTTCGACGGGAGGGGCGGGGCGTCGCCGGATCCGTCGGAGGCCGGCGGGCGGTGTCGGAACGGTGGTGCGGTGTCGGAACGGTGGTGCCGTGTCGGAACGGTGGTGCCGTGTCGGAACGGTGGTGCGGTGTCGGGGGCCGGCGGGTCGGGGCCGGCGGGTCGTCGTCGGAGCCCGACGGGGCGGTCGCCGGACGGCGGGGCGCCGTCGGAGATCCGGCGGGGTGCTGTCGGGATCAGCGGTGCGTCGTCGTGAGGGCGGGCGTCGTCGTGACGGCGGACATCGTCGGAAGGGGGTCGACCGTCGCCAAACGAGCGTATCGTGATGGTGACGACAGTCAACGGTTCGCGATAGAAGCCGCCGTCGGCGCCCGCCGGGGCGCCAGAGAGGGCCACCGCACATGGCCGCATTCTCGCTCGATCCGGAACAGATCGCCTGGTGCCAACGGCTGCGGGAGCTCGCCGCCGGCCAGCTGCGCCCGCTGGCCGACAAGGGTCCGCCCGGCCGCGTCAACCGCCCCCTGGTCGCCGCCCTGGGCGAGCACGGCCTGCTGGCCCGCGTCTTCGAGTCCGGCGCGCTCGACCTGTGCCTGATGCGCGAGTCCCTCGCCCACGCCTGTACGGAGGCGGAGACGGCCCTCGCCCTCCAAGGCCTCGGCGCCCACCCGGTCGCCGCGTTCGGCAGCCCCGAGCAGCGCGCCCGCTGGATCCCCGAGGTCGTCGCGGGCCGCGCCGTCGCGGCCTTCGCCCTCTCGGAACCGGGCGCGGGCTCCGACGCGGCCGCACTCTCCCTGGAGGCCGTCCCGGACCCGTCGACGGGCGGCTGGCGCCTCTACGGGGAGAAGCGCTGGATCTCGAACGCGCCGGAAGCGGACGTGATGACGGTGTTCGCCCGTACGGGCGAGACGGGAGCCGGGGGAATCGGTCCGGGCGGCCGTGGCGTGGGTCCGGACGGTGGTCGGGGCGGCGGCGGGGACGGTGGTCGGGGCGGCGGTCCTGACGGCGGCGGGGACGGCGGCCGGGGCACCGGCCGGGGCGGCGGTCCTGACGGCAGCGGGGGCGTCGGCCGGGGCGGCGGCCCTGACGGCAGCGGGGGCGTCGGCCGAGGCGGCGGTCCTGACGGTGGTCGAGGCGGCGGCTCCGGGGCCCGGGGTGTCACCGCCTTCCTCGTGCCCGCGGGCCGGCCGGGGCTGTCCGGCGAGGCCCTGGACATGCTCGCGCCGCACGCCCTCGGCAGCCTCGTCTTCGACGGGGTGCCGGTCGGGCCCGGCGACGTGCTCGGCGAGCCGGGGCAGGGCTTCCGGGTCGCCATGAACACCCTCAACCTCTTCCGGCCCAGCGTCGGCGCCTTCGCCGTCGGCATGGCGCAGGCCGCCCTCGACGCCACCGTCGCCCACACCGCGGGACGCCCGGCCTTCGGCGGCGTGCTCGCCGACCTCCAGGCCGTCGCCCACCAGGTCGCCGAGATGGCCACCCGGACCGAGGCGGCCCGGCTCCTCGTGTACGCGGCGGCGGAAGCGTACGACCGGGGCGACCCGGACGTGCCGCGCCGCGCCGCCATGGCGAAGCTGCTGGCCACCGAGACCGCGCAGTACGTCGTCGACGCCGCCGTCCAGCTGCACGGCGCCCGCGCCCTGCAACGCGGCCACCTCCTTGAACACCTCTACCGGGAGGTGCGGGCACCTCGTATCTACGAGGGAGCCACGGAGGTGCAGCGCACGATCATCGCGAAGGAGCTCTACAAGCAGGAGCTCGCCGGGCGGCCGGCCGGCCCCACCCCGCCCCCACCCGCCTCGTGGGCGGGAGCCACGTCAGCAGCCCCGCCGCCAGCCACGTCAGCAGCCCGGCCGACAGCCACGTCCGCAGCCACGTCGTCAGCCGGCCCGGCCTCCAGCCCGGCAGCCACGTCACAAGTCGCCCCGGGAGCCGTGACATGAGCCTGCACCGGCACAACCCCGCCGAACTGTCCCCGCCCACCGGCTTCAGCCACGCCGTCACCGCCACCGGCAGCCGGCTCGTGTTCCTCGCCGGGCAGACCAGTCTGGACCGGGACGGGAAGGTGACGGGGGAGAGCCTGCCCGAGCAGTTCGAGACGGCCCTCGCCAATCTGCTCACCGCGCTGCGCCACGCCGGTGGCTCGCCCGCCGACCTCGCACGCGTCACCGTCTACGCCACGGATATCGCCGACTACCGTCGGCACGCGCACCAACTCGGCCTCATCTGGCGGCGGTTGGCGGGCCGCGACTATCCGGCGATGGCGGTCGTCGGCGTCGTACGGCTGTGGGACGAACAGGCCCTCGTCGAACTGGACGGATTCGCCGTCGTCGGCTGAAACGAGGCCGGCGGAGCGCCGTGAAGATCGACTGGTCACCCGTGTGGAGCAGCATTACCGTCGAAAGGTGGACTGACCGGCCCATGGTTCCCACAGGTGGGGGCGCGATGCGCCATGAGTACATCCAAGCCGACGACCCCGCAGAAGTCCGCGGCTCCCAGGAAAGGCGGCGACGGCAAGGGGATAGCCCTGTTCGTCATCGCCGCCAGCCAGCTGATGGTCGTTCTCGACATCACCATCGTGAACATCGCGCTCCCGCACATCCAGAGCGCGCTGGACTTCTCGACCACCAGCCTGTCGTGGGTGGTCAACGCCTACACGCTCAGCTTCGGCGGCCTGCTGCTCCTGGGCGGCCGCTTCGGTGACATCCTCGGCCGACGGCGGGTCTTCGTCTTCGGCGTGCTGCTGTTCGGACTGGCCTCCCTCTTCTGCGGGCTGGCGCAGGCCGAGTGGCAACTCCTGGCCGCCCGCGCCCTCCAGGGCGTCGGCGGGGCCATCGCGTCCCCGACCGCGCTGTCCCTCATCACCACGACCTTCGACGAAGGCCCCGAACGCAACCGCGCCTTCGGCGTGTTCGCGGGCGTCTCGGCGGGCGGCGGCGCGATCGGCCTGGTCGCCGGCGGCATGCTCGTCGAATGGCTCGACTGGCGCTGGATCTTCTTCGTCAACGTGCCCATCGCCCTGCTGATCGCCTTCCTCACCCCCCGGCACGTCCGGGAGTCCGAGCGGCACCCCGGGCACTTCGACTTCGCCGGCGCGCTCACGTCCACGCTCGGCATGGTGGCGCTGGTGTACGGGTTCATCCGGGCGTCGCAGGAGGGCTGGCGCGACCCGTACACGATCGGCTCGTTCGCCGCGGCGGTGGTGCTGCTCGTGGCGTTCATCGCGATCGAACGCCGCTCCCAGCAGCCCATCACGCCCCTGCACATGTTCGCGGACCGCAACCGCTCGGGCACGTACGCCATCATGCTGTGCCTGGCCGCGGCGATCTTCGGCATGTTCTTCTTCCTGACGCTCTTCGTGCAGCAGGTCCTGGCCTTCAGCCCGCTGGCCACGGGGTTCGCGTTCCTGCCGGTCAGCGCGATCATCGCGGTGGCCGCCGGCCTCACGTCCAGCCTCCTGCCCAGGTTCGGGCCGAAGCCCTTCATGGTGACCGGGTCGGTGCTGGCGGCGCTCGGGCTGGCCTGGCTGACGCTGACGGACGTGCACTCCACGTACGCGGGCAGCATCCTCGGGCCGATCCTGGTGTTCGGCTTCGGCATGGGCTTCATCTTCGTCTCGCTGACCATCATGGCCCTGTCGAACGTCCCGCAGCGGGAGTCGGGCGCGGCCTCCGGTCTGCTCAACGCCACGCAGCAGGTCGGAGGTTCGCTAGGTCTGTCGATCCTGGTCACGGTCTTCGGCACGTACAGCCGCACCGAGGCCGAGAAGCAGGTGCCCGCGTTCCTGTCCCAGGCCGGCCCGCTGGAGAAGGCCCAGTTCGCGAGGACCGGCGAGCTCCCGCCGCCCTATGCCGACCAGGTGCTGACCGCCGGCGTCTCCGCGGGCTTCGTCACGGCCGCGATCTTCGCCGCCGTGTCCGCGCTCATCGCCCTCTTCGTCATCAAGGTCCGCCCCTCGGACATCGAGCGCCTGAAGGGCGGTGGGATGCTGCCGGGTGCCTGAGGCCCAGATCATCGCTCGTATCCGTTTGAACGCCTCCCGTTCGAGACAATGTTCGACGGAAACCCGAAGGACGAGCGAGAGCAGGCACCGTGAGACAGCACCCGATACAGCACAGGGCCCGCCGGATGTCCCTGACCGTGGCGGCGGCGACCTCGTTCGCCGCCGCCGCCGTGTTCCTGACGACCGGCACGGGCCTCGCCGGGAACCTCGGTGCGACCGCTCCGGCGGCGGCCGCACCGGGCGAAGGCGACACCGTGGGCGTGACCTCGGGAGAGACCACGGTCGGCACGACGAGCGGCGTCGACGGCGGAGTCACCGGCGGAGCCGACAGCGGCGGGACCGTCGGGGTCAGCGAGGGTACGACGACGGGGGAGACCACGGTCGGGACGACGAGCGGCGGATCCGACGGCGGCGCGAACACCGGGGTCAGTGAGGGTACGACGACGGGCGAGACCAGCGCCGGGACAACGAGCGGCGGATCCGACGGCGGCGCGAACACCGGGGTCAGCGAGGGTACGACGACGGGGGAGACGACGGGCGGCGGCGAGCCGACCCCCACCCCGAGCACGCCGCCGACCCAGCCCCCGGGCACGGGCGGGATCCCGTACACCGCCCACCCCTGCTGGTCCCCGGACTCGAAGCCGATCACGGGCACCTTCGTGGCGATGGTCCCGGCCGGAACCCTCCCGACCGGCAACAAGGCCACCCTGGTCGAGCTGCGCTTCGCCCCGAAGACGGACCCGGACACGGGCGTCCGCGGCGACGACGAGATCCTCACCCGCTTCGCCCAGACCGGCGGCGCGTGGACGGCGGCCCGTCCGGCGAAGCTGGAGCTGTCGACCGACGCCATCAAGCCCTTCCGCCCGGTGGTGGACGGGAGCACCCTCAAGATGCCCGAGATCCGCCTCACCGACGTCAACTGCTGGAACGACACCGTCGCTTCCCTCGGCGGCACCCTCCGCTTCGGCGGCGAAGGCGGCAACGGCGGTGCCGAGGTGAAGGTCCCGGTGACCTGGCAGCGCTCCTGACGGCGCCCCGGAATCACAGGGGATCGGGACGGCCGCCCACGGGACCGCTCCGTGCTCGCCGGTCGCCCTCTCGGTGAGCCGAGTCAGCCGGACGGACTGATGACGTCCGCGAGGGGTACGCCTTCCTGAGCCCATCGGCGCAGCCCCTCGCGGTCGACGAGGCGAACCCGGTCGCGCTCCGCCGCCCAGACCTTCGCGGCGGCCGTGAACCGGCCGTTGGTGACGACGACCGGGAGCGTCGCCTGGTGCTCCGCCACGGCTCCGCCGTACAGGTGCTGCACGACCGGCTGGCCCACCGAGCCCTGGCCCTTCCGGAAGTGTTTCGCCTGCAACATGATGCGCCGCCCGAATTGGTCGACCGCGATGACGTCGGCACCCTGGTCGCCGGCTCCTCCACCCGAGCGCACGATCCGAAACCCGTCGCGATGTAGGAGGTCGGCGACGAGCTGCTCGAATGCGCGGTGGTGGAGCTCGTCGGCCTCGTCGAGACTCATCTCCACGGGCGGCTTGAGCACGGGGCCCTCCAGGGCCTCCTGAGCGAAGGCCGTCAGGGTCTCGCAGCGGTCCCGGGTCTGGTCGTGAAGGGACCGGACAGCGGCCGTGTGCCTGGCGTAGCGCTCCAGGAACAACTGTGTGGCCTGGAAGAAGAGACCGTCTCCGGCCTGCAGGAGGGGAGAGGAGGCGTAGGTGAACGTCTCCTTGATCTCACCGATCACGTCCCGATCGGCGGTCCGTGGGAAGGGGGCGCTCCGCAGGCGCTCGTACAGCCGGGCGGCCTCCTGACGCCGTCGTGCAGGCTTCAGATCGAGCTCCGCCAGTTCGGCGAGCGCGTCTCTCAGATCCCGGTACACGCGGCCGAGAGCTTTGTCGCTCTTCTCCACGTCCGACAGCAGTCTGCTCTGCGCCGTCACCTCCACCGGCACGAGGCCGGTCTCGCTGTTCTTGCGCGGCAGCGTCCCGGAGTGGCGTTCCAGGTCGGCGGAGACGCGTGTCAGCTGCTCGCGCAGGTTCGTCAGACGGGAACGGAGACCCTCCTCGCCGTCCTCCATACCCGGAATGACGCCCACGGGTACGGCCGTGTCCGGGCGCAACGTTCTCGCCGGCCTCGCCGTGGTCGAATCAACGCTCAAGGTCCCCTCCCAGGTCGTGAAACACGCCGCTCAAGATCGTAGGCGGGCCCGGGAGGTGAGGTGACAGCGGATCAGGCCGAGTCGGTGCCGGGGGAGCCCCGCGCCCACGGGCGGATCCTGCGACCGCGGCATCGCCCGGGCACTGCTCGACATGACTCCGCGGAGGAAGGCTGCCCGTCGTGACGGCCGCCCTCGGGGCGCCCTCGGGGCGCACCGGGTTCGGCGATGCCAGAGGCCCTCTCGGCTCCGCGAGGAGTGAGAGGGCCTCAGGTCTGGCTCGACGCCCGGGAACCCACCGCCGCGAGCGGCCTGCATCCCCCGGTAGGTCGACGTGCTCAGATGTCCCGGAAGATCTCGATCTGCGCCCCCACCGAGTTCAGCCGCTCCGCCAGGTCCTCGTACCCCCGGTTGATGACGTACACGTTGCGCAGCACCGACGTGCCCTCGGCCGCCATCATCGCGAGGAGGACGACCACGGCCGGGCGCAGGGCCGGGGGGCACATCATTTCGGCGGCGCGCCAGCGGGTGGGGCCCTCGACCAGGACGCGGTGGGGGTCGAGGAGCTGGAGGCGGCCGCCGAGGCGGTTGAGGTCCGTGAGGTAGATGGCGCGGTTGTCGTAGACCCAGTCGTGGATCAGGGTCTTGCCCTGTGCCGTGGCCGCGATGGCAGCGAAGAAGGGGACGTTGTCGATGTTGAGGCCCGGGAAGGGCATCGGGTGGATCTTGTCGATCGGCGCCTCCAGCTTGGAGGGGCGGACCGTGAGGTCGACCAGGCGGGTGCGGCCGTTGTCCGCCGGGTACTCGGCCGAGCGGTCGTGGTCGAGGCCCATCTCCTCCAGCACCGCGAGCTCGATCTCCATGAACTCGATCGGGACCCGGCGGATCGTCAGTTCCGACTCCGTGACGACGGCCGCGGCGAGCAGGCTCATCGCCTCGACCGGGTCCTCGGAGGGGGAGTAGTCGACGTCGACGTCGATGTCCCGGATGCCGTGCACGGTGAGGGTGGTGGTGCCGATGCCCTCGACCCGTACGCCCAGCGCCTCCAGGAAGAAGCACAGGTCCTGGACCATGTAGTTGGAGGAGGCGTTGCGGATGACGGTGACGCCGTCGTGGCGGGCGGCCGCCAGCAGGGCGTTCTCGGTCACCGTGTCGCCGCGCTCGGTCAGGACGATCGGGCGGTCGGGCACCACGGAGGACTCGACCTGGGCGTGGTAGAGGCCCTCGGTGGCGGTGATGTCCAGGCCGAAGCGGCGCAGCGCGATCATGTGCGGCTCGATCGTGCGCGTACCGAGGTCGCAGCCGCCGGCGTAGGGCAGCTTGAAGCGGTCCAGGCGGTGCAGCAGCGGGCCGAGGAACATGATGATGGAGCGGGTGCGGATGGCCGCCTCGGCGTCGATGGCCTCCATGTCGAGCTCGGCCGGCGGCACGATCTCCAGGTCGACGCCCTCGTTGATCCAACGGGTGCGGACACCGATCGAGTTCAGCACCTCCAGGAGGCGGAAGACCTCCTCGATGCGGGCCACCCGCCGCAGCACCGTACGGCCCTTGTTGAGGAGGGAGGCGCACAGCAGCGCCACACAGGCGTTCTTGCTCGTCTTGACGTCGATGGAGCCGGACAGGCGCCGGCGGCCGACGACCCGCAGATGCATGGGGCCGGCGTAGCCCAGAGAGACGATCTCGCTGTCCAGGGCTTCGCCGATCCGGGCGATCATCTCAAGGCTGATGTTCTGGTTACCGCGTTCGATCCGGTTGACGGCGCTCTGGCTGGTGCCGAGCGCGTCCGCCAGCTGGGTCTGGGTCCAGCCGCGGTGCTGACGGGCGTCACGGATGAGCTTGCCGATGCGTACGAGGTAGTCGTCTGCCATGGCGTCACGTTATCTCAGATATGAGATGAGTTACGCCAGGGGCTAGGCCATCAGGGTGAGGCGGTGTGGGCGACCGGGTGGCGCGGTTCGTAGAGCGGCAGTTCGGATCCGCTCGGCAGGCGCACCGCGCAGACCAGGCCCCAGCCCTGGTCGCTGATGGGGCGTGAGACCTCGGCGCCCCGGTCCTCCAGCCGCTTCAGGGTCTCGGCGACGTCGTCGCACATCAGGTAGACCTCGTTCTTCGGCTCCCCGTCGGTGGGGTGCACCGCGATCTCGGCCGGTGGCAGCCGGAAGATGAGCCACCCGCGTCCCGCGTCCACGTGGTCGAAGCCGACCACGTCCTTGAGGAAGGCGCGGTCCGCCTCCGCGTCCTGGGTGTAGAGGATGACATGCGCGCCGCTGAACATGACTCGATCGTCCGTCGGGGTCCGCTGTGCGGCAATCCCACCGCGGCCGTACGGGGGTCGGGTCTCCTCCGGCCGTGCGGGGGTCAGCTCTCCCGCAGCCGGACCCGCTGGACCTGGCAGGCGAGCGTGCGGCGCCTGGCCGCCGGTCCGGCGGCGGGTCCGTCCGTCGCGGTCGGGTCGTCGAGGCCGCGGGCGATCCGGTCGTAGGCGTTCCGGTACGCCCCGAACGGCGGCTCGGCGCCGTGTTCCCTCAGGTCCTCCTCGACCAGCCGCCGCAGCGCGTCCACGTTCTGCGGCGTGAACCGCTTCCGGCCGCGCGCCAGCGCGTGCACCAGGCGCGAGCAGTGGGCGGCGTCCTCCAGGGTCTCCGAGACCGCTTCGGCCAGGCCCCACAGCCGGCCTTCGAGCCAGGGGAGGTCCCGCTGGTCGAGCGAGAGATCCACCGGCCCGCCCGCGCCGCCGCCCGTCGCCCGGCCCCCGCTTGCTGCCGCGCCGCCCGCCGTCGCCCCGCCGTCCGTCCTCGCCCCGGCCACCTGCTTGGAGACGGCGGGCTGGCTCATTCCGGCGAGCCGGGCGAGCCGGTCCTGGGTCCAGCCGGCGCCGGCGAACAGCCGGATCATCTCGGCGCGCAGGCGGCGCATCTCCTCGCCCGCGCGGATGATCTCGTTCATCTCGGCGAACATGCGTCCGACCTGTTCCTCGGTCAACTCCCGCTCCGCAGTCACAACTCAGTTATACCCGGCCGTCGGGAAGGCTCGACACGGGTCATAACCAGGTTGTACAACGTGGTTATGAATCCTTTGCACGCCGCCTTCGCCGCGCCCGACGGCACCCGTCTCGCCTACCGCGCCACCAGCCCCGGCGCCCCGCTCCTGTGCATCCCCGGCGGCCCCGCCGACTCCGCGTACCTCGGCGACCTCGGCGGTCTGTCCGCCCACCGCGGGCTCGTGATCCCGGACCTGCGCGGCACCGGCCGTTCCGCCGTGCCCGCCGACCCCGCCTCGTACCGCTGCGACCGGCTCGTCGACGACGTCGAGGCCCTGCGCGTCCACCTCGGCCTGGAGCGGATCGACCTGCTCGGCCACTCCGCCGGAGCGGACATCGCCGTCCAGTACGCGGCCCGCCACCCGCACCGCGTGTCCCGGCTCGCCCTCGTCACCCCCGGCACCCGCGCCCTCGGCGTCGAGGTCACCGTCGAGCAGCGCCTGGCCCTCGCGCGAGTGCGTGCGGGCGAGGTGTGGTTCCCCGCCGCCTTCGCCGCCCTGGAGGCGATCAACGCGGGCACCGGAAGCGACTGGGAGGCCGTCGCCCCCTTCCGTTACGGCCGCTGGGACGAAGCCGCCCGGCGCCACCACGCCGCGGGCCGCCCCGGCCCTCCCGGGGCCCTCGCCCGCTTCGGCGCCGACGGCGCCTTCACCCCAAACGCCACCCGCGCGGCGCTCGCCGCGCTCGACGCCCCGGTCCTGCTGCTCGCCGGCGCGTACGACCTGAACAGCCCGCCGGACGCGGTGGCCGCATGCGCCCGCTTCGTGGCGGACGCCACATTCCGGGTGCGGCCGCGGGCGGGCCACTATCCGTGGCTGGACGACCCCGCCGGCTTCGTCGCGACCCTCACGGCGTTTCTCGGGGCCTGCCGGGCATGACCGACCGCCGGTGATGTACTAGAGTTATCTCGACATCGAGATATCTGCCGAGGCGCACCGCTGCCGCCACCCGGTAAGGGTTACCTAACTTAGCCTTACCTTAGCGGATCGACGACGTGTACGTGGCGGCAGGATGTGGTGGAACGCGCACATATATGAAGGAGACTGTCGTGTCGGCGAACAGCTTCGACGCCCGCAGCACGCTGCGCGTGGGCGACGAGTCGTACGAGATCTTCCGCCTGGACAAGGTGGAGGGCTCGGCCCGGCTCCCCTACAGCCTTAAGGTTCTGCTGGAGAACCTGCTCCGCACCGAGGACGGCGCGAACATCACCGCCGACCACATCCGGGCCCTCGGCAACTGGGACTCCCAGGCCCAGCCCAGCCAGGAGATCCAGTTCACGCCCGCGCGCGTGATCATGCAGGACTTCACCGGTGTCCCCTGTGTCGTCGACCTCGCCACCATGCGCGAGGCCGTCGCGGCGCTCGGCGGCGACCCGGCGAAGATCAACCCGCTCTCCCCGGCCGAGATGGTCATCGACCACTCCGTCATCGCCGACAAGTTCGGCACCAACGAGGCGTTCGCGCAGAACGTCGAGCTGGAGTACGGCCGCAACAAGGAGCGCTACCAGTTCCTGCGCTGGGGTCAGACCGCCTTCGACGACTTCAAGGTCGTCCCGCCGGGCACCGGCATCGTGCACCAGGTGAACATCGAGCACCTGGCCCGCACGGTCATGGTCCGGAACGGCCAGGCGTACCCCGACACCCTCGTCGGCACCGACTCGCACACCACCATGGTGAACGGCCTCGGCGTCCTCGGCTGGGGCGTCGGCGGCATCGAGGCCGAGGCCGCCATGCTCGGCCAGCCGGTCTCCATGCTGATCCCGCGCGTCGTCGGCTTCAAGCTGACCGGCGAGCTGCCCACCGGCACCACCGCCACCGACCTGGTCCTCACGATCACCGAGATGCTGCGCAAGCACGGTGTCGTCGGCAAGTTCGTCGAGTTCTACGGTGAGGGCGTCGCCGCCACCTCGCTCGCCAACCGCGCCACCATCGGCAACATGTCGCCGGAGTTCGGCTCCACCGCCGCGATCTTCCCGATCGACGGCGAGACCCTGAACTACCTCAAGCTCACCGGCCGCTCCGAGCAGCAGGTCGCGCTCGTCGAGGCGTACGCCAAGGAGCAGGGCCTCTGGCTCGACCCGGCCGCCGAGCCCGACTTCTCCGAGAAGCTGGAGCTCGACCTCTCCACCGTCGTCCCCTCGATCGCCGGCCCGAAGCGCCCGCAGGACCGCATCGTCCTCGCCAACGCCGCCGAGCAGTTCAAGCAGGACGTCCGCAACTACGTCGACATGGTCGACGAGGCGGGCCAGGAGTCCTTCCCGGCCTCCGACGCCCCGGCCGTCAGCAACGGCGTCCCGTCGAACCCGGTCCAGGTGACCGCCCCCGACGGCTCGACCTACACGCTCGACCACGGCGCCGTCACCGTCGCCGCGATCACCTCCTGCACCAACACCTCGAACCCGTACGTCATGGTCGCCGCCGCGCTCGTCGCGAAGAAGGCCGTGGAGAAGGGCCTGACCCGCAAGCCGTGGGTCAAGACCACTCTCGCCCCGGGCTCGAAGGTCGTCACCGACTACTTCGACAAGGCGGGCCTGACCCCGTACCTCGACAAGGTCGGCTTCAACCTCGTCGGCTACGGCTGCACCACCTGCATCGGCAACTCCGGCCCGCTGCCGGAGGAGGTCTCCAAGGCCGTCAACGAGCACGACCTCGCGGTCACCTCGGTCCTCTCCGGCAACCGGAACTTCGAGGGTCGCATCAACCCCGACGTCAAGATGAACTACCTGGCCTCCCCGCCGCTGGTCGTCGCGTACGCCATCGCGGGTTCCATGAAGGTGGACATCACCAAGGACGCCCTCGGCACGGACCAGGACGGCAAGCCGGTCTACCTGGCCGACATCTGGCCCTCCGAGGCCGAGGTCAACGACGTCGTCGCCAACGCCATCGGCGAGGACATGTTCTCCAAGTCCTACAGCGACGTCTTCGCGGGCGACGCCCAGTGGCAGGCGCTGTCGATCCCGACCGGCAACACCTTCGAGTGGGACCCCGAGTCCACCTACGTCCGCAAGCCCCCGTACTTCGAGGGCATGACGATGGAGACCACCCCGGTCACCGACATCACGGGCGCCCGCGTGCTCGCGAAGCTCGGCGACTCGGTCACCACCGACCACATCTCCCCGGCCGGTGCCATCAAGGCCGACACCCCCGCCGGCAAGTACCTCACCGAGCACGGTGTGGAGCGTCGTGACTTCAACTCCTACGGCTCGCGCCGGGGCAACCACGAGGTCATGATCCGCGGCACCTTCGCCAACATCCGCCTGCGCAACCAGATCGCGCCGGGCACCGAGGGCGGCTACACCCGCGACTTCACGCAGGAGGGCGGCCCGGTCTCCTTCATCTACGACGCCTCGCAGAACTACCAGGCCGCCGGCACCCCGCTGGTCATCCTGGGCGGCAAGGAGTACGGCTCCGGCTCGTCCCGCGACTGGGCGGCCAAGGGCACCGCGCTCCTCGGCGTCAAGGCCGTCATCACCGAGTCGTACGAGCGCATCCACCGCTCGAACCTCATCGGCATGGGCGTCCTTCCGCTCCAGTTCCCGGCCGGCCAGTCGGCCGACTCCCTCGGCCTGACCGGCGAGGAGACCTTCTCCATCACCGGCATCACCGAGCTGAACGAGGGCCGGACCCCGAGCACCGTGAAGGTCACCACCGACACCGGTGTCGAGTTCGACGCGGTCGTCCGCATCGACACCCCCGGTGAGGCGGACTACTACCGCAACGGCGGCATCATGCAGTACGTGCTGCGCAACCTGATCCGCGGCTAGTCACCACGACGCACGCCGAACCGGCCGCCACCCCCGCTCGGGGTGGCGGCCGGTTCCGTCGTTCCGGGGCACCTATCCTGCGCGCCATGGACCTCGACCAGGACCTGGACGGGCTCGACCGCGACGCGCTCCTCGCGGAGGCGAAGCGGCTGCGGGCCGGGATCCGGGCCCACCGCGACAGCACCGGGCACGACCTGTGCTGGCACCACCCCGCACTCTGGGGCCTGCTGCCCGAACCGATCGCCCCCGAGGTCGCCGTGCCGCCCTGGCCCGTGTTCCTCCGCGGCTGCGTGCGCTACCGCGAGGCCCTGGAGCGCGAACTCCCGGCCGCGCCCGCGCACGACCGGGAGTACGAGGAGCGGGACCGTCAGGGCCCCTAGGACCCTGCCCGTGGACGGGCCTCGCCGAGCAGCTCCACCTCCGCCAGCTCGACGGCGCCCGCGCCCGACGGCACCAGCCGGTACGTCGCGTACGTCCCCGGCTTCGCCACCGAGAAGACCCGCGTCTGGCGGTCCCAGGCGAACACCTCGCCGTCCCGCCGGTCCAGGTCCGTCCACGTCACGCCGTCCGCCGAACCCTGGAGCACCCAGCCGGACGGCGCCTTCGCCCGGTCGGCCGAGGACGTGAGCGTGTACTGCACCGCGCGGCCCGGCTCGGCCACCGGCAGCTCCAGCGCGCCCGCCACCGGGCCCGCCGTCGCCGAGGTGTCGTCGAACAGCGCCCCCGCGCCCCGCACGAGGTCCGCCCGCGGCGCCGGCACCTCGTCGTCCCGGGTGATCGAGACCGGGGCCGCCGAGGCGCCCGTGCCCCAGGCCGACGGCCTTGGCCCCATGTCGAACTTCAGCGTGCCGCCCTTCGCGAGCAGTTCGTGCGGCAGCGCCGTCGAGTTCCAGCGCTTGCCGTTCAGCTTCACGCCCTGCACGTAGATGTTGCGGGCGCTGTTGCGCGGGGCCTCCACGACCAGGGTGCGGCCGTTGTCCATCCGCACGGTCGCCTTCGTGAAGAGCGGCGAGCCGATCGCGTACTCCCCGCTGCCCATCACCAGCGGGTAGAAGCCGAGGGCCGAGAAGAGGAACCAGGCCGACTGCTCGCCGTTGTCCTCGTCGCCGTGGTAGCCCTGGCCGATCTCGCTGCCGGTGTAGAGCCGCGAGAGCACCTCGCGCACCTTCTCGGCCGTCTTCCACGGCTGCCCCGCCGCGTCGTACATGTACGGCACGTGGTGGGCGACCTGGTTGGAGTGCCCGTACATGCCCATCCGCACGTCCCGCGCCTCGGTCATCTCGTGGATGACGCTGCCGTACGAGCCGGCGAAGTCGGGGCTCGCCGTCTCCGGCGTGGAGAAGTACGCGTCCAGCTTCCGCGCGAGGCCCGCGCGCCCGCCGTACAGGTTGGCCAGGCCCCGGGAGTCCTGCGGGGCGGTGAAGGCGTAGCCCCAGCCGTTGGTCTCCGTGTAGTCGTGGCCCCAGATCCGCGGGTCGTACGACCGCGAGGGCACGCGCCACGCGCCCTTGGCGTCCCGGCCCTGGAAGAAGCCGGTGGTCGAGCCGCTGCCCGGCCCGGCGCCCGATCCGGCCTCCGGGTCGAAGAGCGAGACGTAGTTCCGGGCCCGCTCCAGGAAGTACGCCGACTCCTCCGCGTACCGCTTCTTCCCGGTCTTCTCGTGGAGCGCCTGCCCCATCCGCGCGATGCCGTAGTCGTTGAGGTAGCCCTCGAGCGACCAGGACAGGCCCTCGTGGGTCGCGGTCGAGGCGTAGCCGGTGAAGGGGGAGGTGTCCATGCCCTTGCGGCCCACGCCCCGGCTCGGCGGCACGACCGTCGCGTTCTTCAGCGCCGCCTCGTACGCCGCCTCCGCGTCGAAGTCGACGCCCTTGACGTACGCGTCGGCGAAGGCCACGTCCGAGGAGGTGCCGGTCATCAGGTCCGCGTAGCCGGGGGAGGACCAGCGGGAGATCCAGCCGCCGTCCTTGTACTGCTGCACGAAGCCGTCGACGAGCTCGCCCGCCTTCTGGGGCGTGAGGAAGGAGTAGGCCGGCCAGGTCGTCCGGTAGGTGTCCCAGAAGCCGTTGTTGACGTACGCCTTGCCCTCGACGATCCTCGCGCCGGTACGGGTCGGAGTGTCCGGCCCGGCCGGGGCGGAGAAGGGGCTGGCGTACAGGTACGTCGAACCGGCCTTCTCGAAGCCGGAGTTCGGGTAGAGGTAGAGCCGGTAGAGGCTGGAGTAGAGGGTGACGAGCTGGTCGTGGGTCGCGCCCTCGACGGTCACCCGCCCGAGCACCTCGTCCCAGGCGTCCTGGGCCCGCTCCCGCACGGTTTCGAAGCCGGTGCCCTCGGGGATCTCGTCGGCGAGGCTGGCCTTCGCCTGCTCGACCGAGATGAGGGAGGTGGCGATCCGCAGGTTCACCGTGCGGTCGTCGCCCGCGTCGAAGCGGAAGTGTCCCTTCACGCCCTGGGCCGTGGGCTTGCCGGAGGCGGTGACCGGCGCGTCGAAGACGCCGTACACGAACATCCGGCCCGCTCCGGTGGACAGTCCGCTCTTCACGTCGGAGTAGGCCGTGAAGGAGCGGCTCTCCGGGTCGAGGGTGAGGCCGCCCTGGTCGGTGACGTTGTCGAAGACGACGCTCGCGTCGTCGCCGGGGAAGGTGAAGCGCATCGCGGCCGCGTGGTCGGCCGGCGCGATCTCGGCCTTCAGACCGTTCTCGAAGGTGACGCCGTAGTGGTGCGGCCTCGCCGTCTCGTTCTCGTGGCGGAACGGCAGGGCGCGGGCCGCCCGGTCGGCCGGCGGGGTGCCGGCGGCCGCCGAGGGCATCACCTGGAAGGTCTGCCGGTCGCCCATCCAGGGGCTGGGCTGGTGGCTCGCGGACAGCGCCTGCAGGGTCGGCAGGTTGTCGGCGTTGTTGCCGCGCGCGTACTCGTAGATCCAGCTCTGACTCGCCGCGTTGGTCACCGGCGTCCAGAAGTTGAAGCCGTGCGGGACGGCGGTGGCGGGGAAGTTGTTGCCGCGCGAGAAGGAACCGGAGGAGTTCGTGCCGCGGACCGTGGAGGCGTAGTCGGAGAGCCGGTCGTACGGCTCGCGGGGCGCCTTGGGGGCGATCGCGAGGTCGTCGATCCAGCCCTGGAACTTCGCCGGCCCCTTGGGGGAGTCGTACGCGACCAGGATCCGGTCCACGGTCTTGCCGTTCGCCACCTCGCCGATCCGGGCGCTGACCCGGTTCCACTGGTTGACGTAGAGCCGTTTGGCCGCCCCCTGGCCCTGCGGGCTGAGCCGTCCGCCGTGGCTGTCGTGGGCGCCCAGGTCGCTCAGATACGTCCCGTCGGTGAAGGCGAGGTCCACGGATACGTTCGTGGCGGGATAGTTGAGGTCCGTCTCGGACGCCGGCATCGACGGGAGGATCAGGTACGACAGCTCGGTGTTCCGGACGATGCGGGTGTCGACGTCGAAGACCTTGTTGTACGAGTAGGCGCGGCCCGCTCCCTTGTGGGTGCCGGCGTAGCGCAGCGCCCGCTTCCCGGTGAAGCCCGCACCGGCCTTGGCGGTGGGGGAGCCGCTGGGGCCGCGGTCGACGTGGCTGCGCATCTCCTCGGGGACGGGCTGGGAGGTGTCCCCGTTCGAGAACTGAACGTCGGCGAGCTGGGTCAGGCCCGCGCCGGCGTTCTTCGTGATCTCCAGGCGGTAGTGGGCGTAGGCGGTCGCGCCGCCGCCGGAGGCGCCCGGAACGTCGAAGGTCCTCGTCTCGAACCGCTTGGCGAAGCTCTCGCCCGCGCGGGTGTCGAGGACCGTCCACTGCTTGCCGTCCGCCGAGCCCTTGAGGGTCCAGTCGCGCGGGTCGCGCTCGGCGGCGTCGTTGGCCGAGGTCAGCGCGTAGGTCGCGAGTCTCACCGGGGCGTCGAGGTCGAACTCCAGCCAGGCGGTGGGTTCAAAGGCGAGCCACTTGGTGCCCGCCTGGAGGTCGACCAGGTTCTCCTTCACCTCGCCGGCGCCGGCGTGCTCGGCACTGGCGCGCACGGCGGTGACCCGGTCGGTGACATTGCCGGGGATGCCGGTGACGTAGCCGCCGTCGACACCGGAGGCCCGCTTCTGTCCGTCGGGGCCGGTGTCGACGGTGTTCCGCCAGGTGGGCTGTGTTTCGCCCGCTTCGAAGGAGGTGGTGAACTCCCGTTCGGAATTGTCCGGTTGACCCGGAAGCGCCTGAGCCACCGAGGGGGTGAGGCTCAGGACCATGGCCGCCGAGGCCGCCAGCGAGACCACTCTGAGATGGGACCGCATGCCGTGTCGTCGCTCCTGCCGCTCGTTTCAGACAACGTTGTCAAGCCGATGGCGCGAGAACTAAGGACAAGGGCGACGACCTGCTGGTGTCAAGGGTGTTGACGAGAATTCGGGGGAGGAAACGGGGCAGAAACGGCTCGGTCGTCCCGCAGGTCTCAACTCGGAGAAGACTGCCCGGGAAAGCTGGTTTCGATCTTGCTCCCGTGAAGGGAAGTGGACTATACCTGTCGGCGTCCGACCCGTCGTATCACTGCACACGACGGCCCGACGCCTGCACGACCCAGCAATTGACCGCGGTGGCGGGGCCCTTCGCCTTGGGCGAGTGAAGTACGGGTGACCGGTACACCGCCTGAGTCCTGAATGAAGGCGAGGACTTGAGCATGGGATCCACCTCCGCCCCGAAGAACGACGGTCTCGGCCGTCGCGACCTGATCAAGCGTTCCGCCGCACTCGGTCTGATCTCGGTGCCCACCATGAGTTTCCTGTCCGCGTGCGCCTCCAGTGGTGGCGACAGCGGCGGAAACGACGCGCCCAAGGGCGAGAAGACCAAGGACAATCCGTTCGGCGTGGCCAAGGGCGGCAAGATCGACGTCGTCGTCTTCAAGGGCGGATACGGCGACGAGTACGCCAAGGCGTGGGAGGCCAGCTTCAACAAGAAGTGGGGCGTCACCGCCACCCACACCGGCACCCAGGAGATCACCGGAAAGCTCCAGCCGCGCTTCAACGCCGGCAACCCGCCGGACATCGTCGACAACTCCGGCGCCCAGAAGATCAAGATCGACGTCCTGTACAAGAACGACCAGCTGCTCGACCTCGCCGAGGTCCTCGACGCGCCGTCCGTCGACGACCCGAGCAAGAAGGTCCGCGACACCCTCATCCCCGGCACCCTCGACCCGGGCCTCCAGGAGGGCAAGGTCGTCGCCCTCAACTACATCTACACGGTGTGGGGCCTGTGGTACTCCGGCAAGCTCTTCAAGGAGAAGGGCTGGACGGAGCCGAAGACCTGGGACGAGTTCCTCGCGATCTGCAAGGAGGCCACCGCCCAGGGCATCGGCGGCCTGGCCCACCAGGGCAAGTACCCGTACTACATCAACGTCGCCATCATGGACCTGATCGCCAAGACCGGCGGCCTGGAGGCCATGAAGGCGATCGACAACCTCGACCCCAGGGCCTTCGTCGGCTCCGACGCCGCCAAGCAGGCCGTCGAGGCGATCTACGAGGTGGTCGAGAAGGGCTACCTCATGCCCGGCACCAACGGCCTGGAGCACACCGAGTCCCAGACCCGCTGGAACCAGTACAAGGCCGCGTTCATCACCTGTGGTTCCTGGCTGGAGAACGAGCAGATCAAGCAGACTCCGGCCGACTTCGACATGCGGTTCATGCCGATGCCGCTGCTGCCCGGCAGCAAGATGCCCTACGAGGCGATCCGCGCCGGCTCCGGTGAGCCCTTCATCATCCCCTCCAAGGCCAAGAACCTCGCCGAGGCCAAGGAATTCATGCGGATGATGCTCTCCAAGGAGTGGTCGACGCTCTTCGCCAAGGAGGCCAACTCCCTCACGATCCTCGCCGACGGCGTGGACCCGAGCGTCAAGCTGCGCCCCGGCACCCAGTCCACCGTCGAGGCGTCCAAGAAGGCCGGCCCGAACACGTTCCGCTACCTGTACACCGAGTGGTACAGCGAGATGGACACCGAGCTCCAGAACGCCTCCAACGAGCTCATGGCCAAGCGCATCCAGCCCGCGGAATGGCTGAAGCGGGCCCAGGCCGCCGTCGACAAGGCCGCCAAGGACCCGGCGTCCAAGAAGAACCGCCGCGACTGATTCGCGGACCGATCCCGCGCCTCACGCCGGGAACACCGCCGCCGGGAACATCAGGGACAGGAACGCCATGCGCAAAGGGCAGTACACGTTCGTCACGGGATTCCTCTTCATACCCGTGGCCCTCTATCTGGTCTTCGTCATCTGGCCGTACGTCCAGACGTTCGGCTACTCGCTGACCGACTGGAAGGGACAGTCGCAGACCTTCTCCTTCGTCGGTCTCGACAATTACGTCGCACTCCTGGAGGACGACGTCTTCCTCGGAGCGGTCTGGCACAACATCCTGTTCCTGGTGTTCATCCCGGTGATCACCATTCTGCTCGCCCTCTTCCTCGCCTTCATGGTGAACGCGGGCGGCGGCGGCCGGGCCGGCGGCGTCTCCGGCGTCACCGGCTCCAAGTTCTACAAGGTCGTCTACTTCTTCCCGCAGGTGCTCTCCCTCGCGATCCTCGCCGTCCTCTTCGGCGCCGTGTACCGCAGCGACACCGGCGGCATGCTCAACGGCCTCCTCCTCAAGCTCGGCCTCATCGAGGCCGACCGGCCCATCGAGTGGCTCAACGAGCCCGACTTCGTCCTGTGGGCCCTCATGGCGGTCGTCGTCTGGCACGGCGTCGGCTTCTACCTGGTGCTGTTCTCCGCCGCCATGCAGTCCATCCCGCGGGACATCTACGAGGCCGCCCTGATCGACGGCGCCGGGCGCGCCCAGTCCTTCTTCCGCATCACCCTGCCGCTGCTGTGGGACTCGGTGCAGACCGCCTGGGTGTACCTCGGCATCGTGGCGATGGACATGTTCGTGCTGGTGTCCACCATGACCTCCGGCGACTACGGCGGTGGACCGGACCACCACAGCGAGGTCATGTCGACGGTCATGATGCGCAACTTCCTCTACTTCGGCAGGAGCGGCTACGCCTGCGCCATGGGCGTGGTCATGCTGCTCCTCACCCTGATCGTGTCCGTGGTCACGCTGCGCGCCACCCGCCGCGAGCGCCTCGAGTTCTGAGCGGGAGACGTAACGATGACTGCACCCATCCAGAAGTCCGACGCGAGCCCGGCCTCGGGCGGCGGCTCCGTGCCCCGTCAGCGGGCCGTCCGCAAGGGGAGCACCCCGGTCCCCGGCCCGGCCCGCGAGGGCGTCGTCCTGAACGTCTTCTCGCACGGCTTCCTCGCCGTGTGGGCCCTGCTGATCGTGCTGCCGCTGCTGTGGCTGGTGCTCAGCGCCTTCAAGACCGACTCCCAGATCGCCGGGTCGGCCTTCGGCTGGCCGTCGAACTGGTCCCTCGACGTCTTCGCCCGCGCCTGGGAGAAGGGCATCGGCGACTACTTCGTGAACACCGTGATCGTGCTGGTGTTCTCGGTGCCGCTGACCATGCTCTTCGGCTCCATGGCCGCGTACGTGCTCGCGCGCTACCAGTTCTGGGGCAACCGGCTCCTCTACTACTTCTTCGTCGCCGGCGCGATGTTCCCGGTCTTCCTCGCCCTGGTCCCGCTCTTCTTCATGGTGAAGATGCTCGGGATGCTCAACACCTACCAGGGCCTGATCCTGGTGTACGTCGCCTACTCGATGCCGTTCACCGTCTTCTTCATGCACTCCTTCTTCAGGACGCTGCCGACGGCCGTCTTCGAGGCGGCGATCCTGGACGGCGCCTCGCACACCCGGGCCTTCTTCCAGGTGATGCTGCCGATGGCCAAGCCGGGCCTGCTCAGCGTCGGGATCTTCAACACGCTGGGGCAGTGGAACCAGTTCATCCTGCCGACCGTGCTCATGCAGCCGCAGAGCGGCGACGACCCCGAGCGGTACGTGCTCACGCAGGGCCTGATCCAGCTCGAACAGCAGCAGGGGTACGCGACGGACCTGCCGGTCCTCTTCGCCGGTGTGACCATCGCCATGATCCCGATGCTGGTGGTCTACCTCTCCTTCCAGAGGCAGGTCCAGGCAGGTCTCACTTCGGCCACGCTCAAGTAACGGTCCGCACCGCCGCGCGGCCCCAGGGGTCCGGCCCCGGAGACTCGCTCTCCGGGGCCGGACCTTTTGGTTCCAGATTCCACTACCGTCGAGGACTTGACGACGACAAGCCCCACGAAGGAGCTTGGAGTTCATAACTTGTACACGTCGTAGGGTGGAGAGAGTCAATGGAGACTCCGGGGTCGCAGTCCTCGCTGCACCGGGCCAATCTGGAGCGGGTCGTCCGTGCGGTACGGATGGCCGGATCGCTCACCCAGGCGGAGATCGCCCGCGCGACGGGCCTGTCCGCCGCCACGGTCTCCAACATCGTGCGAGAACTGAAGGACGGCGGCACCGTCGAGGTCACCCCGACCTCCGCGGGGGGCCGCCGGGCCCGCAGCGTCTCGCTCAGCGGTGACGCCGGCATCGTCATCGGCGTCGACTTCGGCCATACGCACCTGCGGGTCGCGGTGGGCAACCTGGCCCACCAGGTGCTCGCCGAGGAGGCCGAGCCGCTGGATGTGGACGCCTCCGCCGCGGAGGGCTTCGACCGGGCGGAACAGCTGGTCAGCCGCCTGATCGCGGCCACCGGCATCGGCCGGGACAAGGTGGTCGGGGTCGGCCTCGGCGTGCCCGGCCCGATCGACGTCTCCTCGGGCACCCTGGGCTCCACCTCGATCCTGCCGGGCTGGAGCGGGATCAACCCCGCCGACGAGCTCTCGGGCCGCCTGGGCGTCCCCGTGCACGTGGACAACGACGCCAACCTCGGCGCCCTCGGCGAGCTGGTCTGGGGCAGCGGCCGGGGCGTCAAGGACCTCGCGTACATCAAGGTCGCCAGCGGTGTCGGCGCCGGCCTCGTGATCGACGGCCGGGTCTACCGGGGGCCCGGCGGCACCGCCGGCGAGATCGGCCACATCACCCTGGACGAGTCGGGACCGGTCTGCCGCTGCGGCAACCGGGGCTGCCTGGAGACCTTCACGGCCGCCCGCTACGTGCTGCCGCTGCTCCAGTCCAGCCACGGCCCGGACCTGACCATGGAGCGGGTGGTCCAGCTGGCCCGGGAGGGCGACCCCGGCTGCCGCCGGGTGGTCGCCGACGTGGGCCGCCACATCGGCAGCGGCGTCGCCAACCTCTGCAATCTCCTGAACCCGAGCCGGGTGGTCCTCGGCGGCGACCTCGCCGAGGCGGGGGAGCTGGTCCTGGCGCCCATCAGGGACTCCGTGTCGCGCTACGCCATCCCCAGCGCCGCCCGGCAGCTGTCCCTTGCCCCGGGCGCCCTGGGCGGCCGTGCGGAGGTGCTCGGCGCGCTCGCCCTCGTCCTGAGCGAGATGGGTGATTCGTCGCTGTTGCAGGGGTCTGCCGGCACGCTGTCGAGTGCTGCCGGGACGAGGACTCCTGCCTTCACTTAGATAACGGATGGCACCGTTGTCATCTCGTTAAGGATTTACTCCTTGACGTCGACCCTGCGGCCGAGTTGACTTCCAGCCACCTCGGCCGCAATGTCGCGGCCTCGTCAGGGAGGCAACCCCACATGAACGCAGTGACGCGTCGCGTCGTCATAGGCACGGCCGCGGTTTCCATGGCCCTCTCCCTCGCCGCCTGTGGCCAGGCCGGCGACAACGGCTCCGGCGATGCGGGTGGCGACGGCAAGACCATCGGTCTGCTGCTGCCGGAGAACAAGACGACCCGTTACGAGACCTTCGACCGTCCGATCATCGAGGCGAAGATCAAGGCCCTCTGCTCGGACTGCGAGGTCAAGTACAACAACGCCGCTCAGGACACCGAGACCCAGAAGAAGCAGTTCGACGCGCTCGTCACCCAGGGCGTCAAGGTCATCATCCTGGACTCGGTCGACTACAAGGCCACCAAGTCCTGGGTCCAGCAGGCCGAGAAGAAGGGCGTCAAGGTCGTCGCGTACGACCGGCTGGCCGAGGGTCCGATCTCCGCCTACGTCTCCTACGACAACGAGAAGATCGGCCGCCTCCAGGGCGAGGCCCTGGTGAAGGCCCTCGGCGCGAAGGCCAAGGAAGCCAACGTTGTCATGATCAACGGCTCGCCGACCGACCCCAACGCCCCGCTGTTCAAGAAGGGCGCCCACAGCGTCCTCGACAGCGGCGTCAAGAAGGTCGTCTACGAGCAGGACATCCCGGACTGGTCCCCGGACGAGGCCAACAAGAAGATGGGTGCCGCCATCGACTCCCTGGGCAAGACCGGCTTCCAGGGCGTGTACTCGGCCAACGACGGCATGGCCGGCGGCATCATCACCGCCCTCAACAAGCAGGGCGTCAAGGTCCCGGTCGGCGGCCAGGACGCCGAACTCGCGGGCCTCCAGCGCATCCTGAAGGGCGACCAGGCCTTCACCATCTACAAGCAGATCAAGCCGGAGGCCGAGACCACCGCCGAGATCGCGGTGCGCCTCCTCAAGGGCGAGAAGATCGACGACCTGGTCACCACCAAGGTCACCAGCCTGACCGGCGAGTTCAAGGACATCCCGGCCAAGCTCTACGACGCGCAGATCGTGACCAAGGAGAACATCGCCTCCACGATCATCGCCGACAACGTCTACAAGGCGGCCGACATCTGCACCGCCGAGTACAAGGCGGCCTGCGAGGCGGCGGGCATCAAGTAGCCCGCCCCGCTCCACGGACCGGTCCGGCGCACCCCGCCCCGTCCACGCCCCGCGAGCGGGGGCGGGGCGCCGGACTCCCCTCCCCGTACCTCGCAGTACCTTCTCGCACCACATCCCCGCCGGTCAGGCGGCGAAGGAGATGATTCACGTGTCCGCTACGCCCGTGCTGGCGTTGCGCGGGGTCTCCAAGCGGTTCGGCGCCGTCCAGGTGCTCACCGATGTCGATCTGGAGATCCACGCCGGAGAGGTCGTCGCCCTGGTGGGCGACAACGGCGCCGGCAAGTCGACCCTCGTCAAGACGATCTCGGGTGTCCACCCGATCGACGAGGGCACCATCGAATGGGACGGCCGTCCGGTCCAGATCACCCGGCCCCACGACTCCCAGAACCTCGGGGTCGCGACCGTCTACCAGGACCTGGCGCTCTGCGACAACCTCGACGTCGTCGCCAACCTCTTCCTCGGCAGCGAGCTCAGCTCCGGCAGCGTCCTGGACGAGATCGCCATGGAGAAGCGCGCCCGGGAGCTCCTGGACACCCTGTCCATCCGGATCCCCTCGGTCCGCATCCCCGTCGCGGCCCTCTCCGGCGGTCAGCGCCAGGTCGTGGCCATCGCCCGCGCCCTGATCGGCGACCCGAAGATCGTCATCCTGGACGAGCCCACCGCCGCCCTCGGCGTCGAGCAGACCGCACAGGTGCTCGACCTCGTGGAGCGGCTGCGCGAGCGCGGCCACGGCGTCATCCTCATCAGCCACAACATGGCCGACGTCCGCGCCGTCGCGGACCGCGTCGCCGTGCTCCGCCTCGGCCGCAACAACGGCGACTTCAAGGTCGCCGAGACCAGCCACGAAGAGATCATCGCCGCCATCACGGGCGCCACGGACAACGCGGTGACCCGCCGGCAGGCCCGTACGGCCGCGGCCGCGAAGGAGGACGCCAAGTGAGCGACCTCGCCAAGACCACCCCCCAGGACGCCCAGGGCGAGACGGCGCAGCAGTCCGCGGCTCCCGTCCCGGCCGTCGACCCCCGCCTGCTCGTCCGCGAGGAGGGCATCAAGGGCTACTGGACCGAGTTCACCCGCAAGATCCGCGGCGGCGAGCTCGGCTCCCTGCCCGTGATCCTCGGCCTGATCGTCATCGCCGTCGTCTTCCAGCTCCAGAACAGCAACTTCCTGTCCGCGAGCTCGGTCGCCAACGTCGCCGTCTACGCCTCCGGCCTCGGCATCATGGCCGTCGGCATCGTCTTCGTGCTCGTCCTCGGCGAGATCGACCTCTCCATGGGGTCCGTCGCCGGTGTCGGCGCCGCCGTCTGGGCCGGGCTCCAGGTGAGCAACGGGATGAACGAGTGGGCCGCCATCGTGCTCGCGGTGCTCACCGGCACGGTCATCGGCGCGCTGCACGGCTTCTTCTTCGCCAAGATCGGCGTCCCCGCCTTCGTGGTCACCCTCGCCGGCTTCCTCGGCTGGATGGGCTTCCAGGAGTGGCTGATGGGCGGCGAGGGCTCCATCAACACGCCGTCCGGCAGCGTGGTGGAGAACCTCACCAACTACTTCTTCGCCGACAAGATCGCCGCCTACGGCCTCGCGCTCGTCGCGATCGCCGTGTACCTGTTCTCGCTGCTGCGCGACAGCAGCCGCCGCAAGGCCGCGCTGCTCCCGGCCCGCCCGGTCTCCGAGATCGCGCTGCGCACCGCCGTCGTCGCCGTCCTGGTCCTCGCCGTGGCGTACGTCATGAACGAGCCCGCCGGCGCCCGCGGCCTGCCGCTCGCCCTGGTGCTCTTCCTGGCCGTCCTCGTGATCGCCGACTTCGTCGCCCGCCGCACCCTCTTCGGCCGCAAGGTCTTCGCGGTCGGCGGCAACGCCGAGGCGGCCCGCCGCGCCGGCATCAACGTCGACGGAGTCAGGATCGCCGTCTTCGCGATCTCCGGCACCCTCGCCGCCTTCGGCGGCCTGTTCATCGCGAGCCTCTCCGGCGGCGCCACCAAGAGCCTCGGCGGCGGCAACACGCTGATGCTGGTCATCGCCGCCGCGGTGATCGGCGGCACCAGCCTCTTCGGCGGCCGCGGCAAGGTCTGGTCCGCCCTCCTGGGCATGATCGTGATCCAGTCGATCCAGCAGGGCCTGAACATGATCGGCATGTCCAACGCGATCCAGAACATGATCACCGGCGCGGTGCTGCTCGCCGCCGTCGTGATCGACTCGGTCTCCCGCCGCACGCAGAAGACCGCGGGCCGCGCCTGACGCTCGCGTGAGCGGGCGTAACGCACATCACCCCCCAGTCCGCCCGGCGCCGGGAAACCGGCGCCGGGCCGACGCGCGTCCGGAGCAGTGGACGGGGCAGACGCGGCGACGACGTGTCGGCCATCGGAGTGGCCCGCCACCCCGGCCCGATGCCCACGATCCAAGACGGAACATTAGACTCGACAAATCGGCAAGCTCGACCAGTTCAAACGCAAGGAGGCACGGGTGGCATTGCTGACCCGTATCAGGGGACCGCGAGATCTGGACCGGCTCTCCTCGGAACAGCTGGACCAGCTGGCCGAAGAGATCAGGTCGTTCCTCGTGGACGCCGTCTCCAAGACCGGCGGGCACCTCGGTCCCAACCTCGGCGTGGTCGAGCTGACCATCGCCCTGCACCGCGTCTTCGACTCGCCCAGGGACAAGGTCCTGTGGGACACCGGCCACCAGAGCTACGTGCACAAGCTGCTCACCGGCCGTCAGGACTTCTCCCGCCTGAAGATGAAGGGCGGCCTGTCCGGCTACCCCTCGCAGGCCGAGTCCGAGCACGACGTCATCGAGAACTCGCACGCCTCGACCGTCCTCGGCTGGGCCGACGGCCTGGCCAAGGCCAACGAGATCCTCCGCAAGGACGACCACGTCGTCGCCGTCATCGGCGACGGGGCGCTCACCGGCGGCATGGCCTGGGAGGCGCTCAACAACATCGCCGCCGCCAAGGACCGCCCGCTCGTCATCGTGGTCAACGACAACGAGCGCTCCTACGCCCCGACCATCGGCGGCCTCGCCAACCACCTGGCGACCCTGCGCACCACCGACGGCTACGAGCGCTTCCTCGCCCGCGGCAAGGACATCCTGGAGCGCACGCCCGTCGTCGGGAAGCCGCTCTACGAGACCCTGCACGGCGCCAAGAAGGGCCTGAAGGACTTCATCGCCCCGCAGGGCATGTTCGAGGACCTCGGCCTGAAGTACGTCGGCCCGATCGACGGCCACGACATCGAGGCCCTGGAGTCCGCGCTCACCCGCGCGAAGCGCTTCGGCGGCCCGGTCATCGTCCACTGCATCACGCAGAAGGGCCGCGGCTACGAGCCCGCCCTCGCCGACGAGGCGGACCGCTTCCACGCCGTCGGCAAGATCCACCCCGACACCGGGCTGCCGATCTCCTCCTCCGGCGCCGACTGGACCGGCGTCTTCGCCGACGAGATGGTCGCACTCGGCAAGGAGCGCGAGGACATCGTCGCGATCACCGCCGCCATGCTGCAGCCGGTGGGCCTCGACAAGTTCGCCAAGGTCTTCCCCGAGCGCGTGTTCGACGTCGGCATCGCCGAGCAGCACGGCGCGGTCTCCGCGGCCGGCCTCGCCACCGGCGGCCTCCACCCGGTGTTCGCGGTCTACGCGACCTTCCTCAACCGCGCCTTCGACCAGGTCCTCATGGACGTGGCCCTGCACAAGTGCGGTGTCACCTTCGTCCTGGACCGGGCCGGTGTCACCGGCACCGACGGCGCCTCCCACAACGGCATGTGGGACATGTCGATCCTCCAGGTCGTGCCCGGCCTGCGGCTCGCCGCCCCGCGCGACGCCGACCAGGTCCGCGCCCAGCTGCGCGAGGCCGTCGAGGTCACCGACGCCCCCACCGTCGTCCGCTTCTCCAAGGGCGCGGTCGGCCCGGCCGTCCCCGCCGTGGGCCGGGTCGGCGGCATGGACGTGCTGCGCGAGGCCGGCACCGACACGCCCGACGTCCTCCTGGTCTCCGTGGGCGCACTCGCGCCCATGTGCCTGGAGATCGCCGACCTCCTCGACAAGCAGGGCATCTCCACCACCGTGGTGGACCCCCGCTGGGTCAAGCCGGTCGACGAGGCCCTCGCCCCGCTCGCCGAGCGCCACCGGGTGGTCGTCACCGTCGAGGACAACAGCCGCGTCGGCGGCGTCGGCTCGGCCGTCGCCCAGGCGCTGCGCGACGCCGGCGTGGACGTGCCGCTGCGTGACTTCGGCATCCCGCCGCGGTTCCTCGACCACGCCTCCCGCGCCGAGGTCCTGGCCGAGATCGGCCTGACCGCGCCGGACATCGCGCGCCAGGTCACCGGCCTCGTCTCGCGCCTCGACGGCCGCTTCGAGACCAGCGCCGAGGCCGTGGAGCCCGCCCGGGACTGACGTCCCGTCGGCCGTCGGGCCGTCACACCGCGTCACCATTGGGCCGGTCGGACCACCCTTACGGGTGCCGACCGGCCCTTGTCCGTGCATTCTGGGCTGAGGACGGGCAGCCCCAGTGCCAGGAGGTGCGACGGTGAGTACGGACCAGCAGCCACGCGCGAATTCCGGGATGTTCCGGACGAAAACGGTCGAACAGTCGATCCGTGACACGGAGGAACCGGAGCACGCGCTCAAGAAATCCCTCTCCGCCTGGGATCTGACCGTCTTCGGCGTCGGCGTCATCATCGGCACCGGCATCTTCGTCCTCACCGGCAAGGTCGCCAAGGAGAACGCGGGCCCCGCCACGGCGCTCGCCTTCGTCGCCGCGGGCATCGTCTGCGCGCTCGCCGCCCTGTGCTACGCGGAGTTCGCCTCGACCGTCCCGGTGGCCGGCTCGGCCTACACCTTCGCGTACGCCTCCATCGGCGAGCTGCCCGCCTGGATCATCGGCTGGGACCTCGTCCTGGAGTTCGCCCTCGGCACCGCCGTCGTCGCCGTCGGCTGGTCCGGATACGTGCGCTCCCTCATGGACAACGCGGGCTGGCACCTACCGGCCTGGATGGAAGGCCCCGACGCACCGGGCGGAACCTTCGACATCCTCGCGTTCTTCCTGGTGCTGGTGCTGACCGCGATCCTCGTCGTGGGCATGAAGCTGTCCGCCCGGATCACCGCCCTGGTCGTCGCCATCAAGGTGACCGTGGTGATGATCGTCATCATCGCGGGCCTGTTCTTCGTCGTCGGCGACAACTACAAGCCGTTCATCCCGGACGCCGTCACTCCGGAGGGCGGCGGCTCCAACTGGGACTCGCCCCTGGTGCAGCTGCTGTTCGGCTACGAGCCGACCAACTTCGGCGTCATGGGCATCTTCACGGCCGCCTCCGTCGTCTTCTTCGCCTTCATCGGCTTCGACGTGGTCGCCACCGCAGCCGAGGAGACCAAGCTCCCGCAGCGCGACATGCCCCGCGGCATCCTCGGCTCGCTCCTCATCTGCACCGTGCTGTACGTGGCGGTGGCGCTGGTCGTCACCGGCATGCAGCACTACACCGAGCTGTCCACCAGCGCCCCGCTCGCCGACGCGTTCAAGTCGGTCGGGCATCCGTTCTACGCGGGCGTCATCAGCTTCGGCGCCGCCGTCGGCCTCACCACGGTCTGTCTGATCCTGCTGCTCGGCCAGACCCGCGTCTTCTTCGCGATGAGCCGCGACGGACTGCTGCCCCGCTTCTTCTCCGTGACGCACCCGAGGTTCAAGACCCCGTACCGCCCCACCATCCTGCTCGGCGTCGTCATCGCGATCGTCGCCGGGTTCACCAGCATCAACGAGCTGGCGACCCTGGTGAACATCGGCACCCTCTTCGCCTTCGTGATGGTCGCCGCCGGCGTGATCATCCTGCGCCGCACCCGCCCGGACCTGCACCGCGCCTTCCGCACCCCCTGGGTGCCGGTGCTGCCGATCCTGTCCATCGCGGCCTCGCTCTGGCTGATGCTCAACCTGCCGGGCGAGACGTGGTTCCGCTTCGCCGTGTGGATGGCGATCGGCATCGTCGTCTACTTCCTGTACGGACGCAGCCACAGCCGCCTGGGCCGGATGGGCGCCGACGCGAAGTACTGACGAGGCGCCCTTCGGGACGCGACGGGCAGCGTCCTACGGCAGACTGCGCGGCCCCGCGCAGACGGCGCCGGACTCCTCGACCCGCCGGCGCAGCTCCCGGTCGGCCGTGACCACCAGGCACGGCCGGCCGGCCGCGTTCCGGGCCAGTTCCGCGATCAGGTCGTCACCACTGCCCGTCGCCTCCTCGACCCGTACGCCCGGGACGGAGGCCACGCCACGGGCCCGGCCCTCCACGACCAGGACGATCTCGTACGGGCCGGTGAACGGCCCGTCCTCGGGGCCGCCGCGCTCGGCGAGCCGGTCGCGCAGCCGCTCGGCGGCGCCGCGGCGGTCCTTCCACCAGCCGTCGGGGACCGAGCCCACGACATTGGCGCCGTCGACGACGAGCAGGGGACGTGTCATGCCCTCAGGATGCCCCGGCTCAGCCGCCGGTGGCAGGGGACTTGCGCACCTCGTCCGGGATGGTGAGGTCCTCGCGGATCGCCTTCCACAGCCGGGAGGCGTTGGGCTCGTAGGCGACGACCCGGTTGGGGTCGCGCTTGTCGTAGGCCACCGGGAGCATGACCGTCTCCATGTTGGCCGGGTCGACGCCGTCGAGGCTGCGGGCGTAGTCGCTCAGCGCGGTCAGGGAGGCCAGCTCCGAGTCGGTGGTGAGCGCCTTGGTCATCGAGTCGGCGATCTCGTACGTCTTGGCCGGGCTGCCCAGCAGGTCCTGCTTCTTGACCTCGGTCAGCAGGGCGGTGAGGAACTTCTGCTGGTTGCCGATGCGGCCGAGGTCGCTGCCGTCGCCGACCCCGTAGCGGGTGCGGACGAAGGCGAGGGACTGGGTGCCGTCGAGGCGCTGGGGACCGGTGGCGAGGTCGAGGCCGGACCTGCTGTCCTTGATCGGCTCCTCGATGTCGACGGTCACCCCGCCGATGGCGTCGACCAGGTCCTTGAACCCGGCGAAGTCGATCTCCAGGTAGTGGTCGAGCCGGACGCCGGACATCTTCTCGACGGTCTTCATCACGCAGGCCGGTCCGTACTGCGCGTACACCGAGTTGAACATCACGCGCTGGGCGGAGGGGGCGGTCCCGCCGCCCTTGCGGTCGCACTCCGGCCGGGTCACCAGCGTGTCGCGGGGGATGCTCACCGCCACGGCGCTCGACCGGCCCTCGGGTATGTGCACCACGAGCGCGGTGTCCGACCGCGCCCCGCTCACGGCCGCCCCGTCCAGCGCGCCGTTGGCCCCGGCCCGCGAGTCGGACCCGAGCACCAGCAGGTTCTGTCCCGACATGGGGGCCTTCGGCGGGCGGTTGTCGCCGAGCTCCTTGTCGAGGTCGACGGCGGCCTTGATGTTGCCGTCGATGCTGGCGTACATCCAGTAGGCGGTGCCGCCGGCGGCGAGGAGGAGGACGAGCAGCGTCAGCGCGATCTTCCGCCCCAGCCGCCCCCCTCCACGGGAGCCGCCCCGTCGGCTCCGGCGCGTGCGTCCGGTCGTGGTGGTGTCGCTCATTGCGGCGCGAGTCCTCTGCTCAAGGGCCCCGTGACGGGCGGTCGGCGTTGGTGGGGACTCGGGTGGGGGGGTGCCGGTCCACGGACAACAGGTGGCTGACCCCGCACTATAGACAGATTTTCGACTGGGGCGGGAAGCGGATGCGCTCGGCGCCCGAACGGTTGCCTACGTCACGAAAATAGTTCCTTCCTCAACGGAAGGAGGCCGTGCGGTGTGTGTAATGTGAGGGGGCTGTGAAGTGAGATGTGAGGAGCGGTTCGGTGAGCCGGGGGCGTACCCAGGGTGAACGGCGGTCGGCGGACCGCGGGCGCCGTCGTACCCTCCGCCGGACCGACGCCGGGCGTTCCGCCGGCCCCGTCACCGCCGACCGGAGCCGTGTGCTGCACCTCGTCGCCCACCCCGCCGACGCCCTGACGGTCACCCGGGCCGACGTCCAGGACCCCCTGGCCGACCCCGGCCGGTCGCTCACCGTCGTGAGCCTCGCACCCGGCGGTCCGGACGCCGCCGCGCACCTGCTCGACGCGCTGGGCCGGGGTGAGCCCTGGCACCGGCGCGGGGAACGGCTCGCCGACGGCACGGCTCTGGAGGTCCACACCCTCGCTTCGGCGCCCCGTGTCGAGGTCTGCTTCGCGGACGCCGCCGAGGTGTCGCGCCCCGAGGCGGCGGCCGAGCTCACCGGCCGGGTCCTCGCCCTGCTGGAACGTTTCCCGGCATCGGTTCTGCGCACCACCGACCCCGACCCCGGCCATGTCGCCTGGGACGGCGAGACCGCCACCCACGTCGACCACCCGGAGCACGCCGCCGTGGCGCAGGCCGCGCTCGAAGCCGTACGGCTGCGCGCCGGTGCCGCGGACGCGACGGGCCTCGTGGTGGAGTGCTTCCGCGCCACCGGGGCCTGCGACGCTCCCGCCACGCGCGCCCTGGGAGTGCCGCGCTACGCCGGCCGCCGGCTCTGGCTGACGCGTGGCGCGGACGGCCGGCTCACCGCGTACGCCGCCGTCGGCGGCGGAGTCGCGCGCTGGACCGAGACCGAGCCCGGCGGGCCCGGCTGGACCGTCGAGCAACTGCCCGGCACTCCGTCCCTCTTGCCCGTCCTGTCGGTGGCGCAGAGCCCGGAGGGCTGGGTCCACCTGGTCTCCCTCCGCCGCACCCCGGCCCGGGGCGGCGGGGCCCGGGTCGAGGTCATGCACGCGGTGCAGTACCAGACCGGGCGACCGGTCGGCCAGTGGCGTTCCCTCGGCAGCCCCAACGGCGACCATCCGGTCAAGAGCCGCGAGGTCGGCGTCCCCTGCGTGATCGTGGACGCGGAGGGCAGCCCGCACCTCTTCGCCCGCAACTTCGGGCGGGGCGTCAGCTCCAGGACGCAGGCGAGGAACGGTTCGTGGGGGCCGTGGGTCGACCGCGGCGGCGCGGGCGTGACCGACGGACTCGCCGCCGTGCTCGACGAGCAGGGCCGGCCGGAGGTGTACGCCCCCTCCGAGGAAGGCGTGATCCGCTGGCACCGCGCACCCGACTCCGCCGGGACGGACCTGGTGCGCAGTCCGCACCTGCTGCCCCTGCTGCCGGTCCCCGGATCGTCCCTGGCCGCGCAGCCGACCGGCCCCCGCCGGGTCACGGTGTACGGCTCCGACCTCCGTGACGGTGCCCTGTGGGCGCTGCGCACCGATGGCGTGACGACCCGGATCGGCGGTGTCGGGGGAGCGGGGACGACTCTCGTGCGGCACGCGATCGACGGATACGACTGCACGGTGCTGCTGCAGCGCGCCCCCGACGGCGAGACCGCCGTCGCCGCCTTCGCGACGGACCACGAGCCCGTCGACGTCTGGTGGGAGCGGACCGGCGGGCAGGGGGTCCGCGAACCGGCCGCCGCCGTCGACGCGTACGGCAGGATCGTCGTCGCCTCGCTCGATCCGGACGGCCGGCTGCGGGTGGCCCGTCAGGACACCGCCGTGCCAGGACTGCTCCTCGGCCGATGGATGACCGTCTGACAGGAACACGGGGAGGGGAACACGCCGACGCGGCAGGGGAGGCTGCGGCCGGCCGGAGCGCACGCGGCTCCACGAGACGGGGCAATGGCGCCCCGTTTTTATCGATTTATCTTCATTCGTTGTCCCGCACCGCTTCCGGACGTCCGGCGGCGGCCGCGGATCGCTGGACACAGCAGGAGGGAGGGGGAGGAGCTCATGACCGTGCCCGGGCAGGTGGCGGAGGCGCTGACCGAGGGCGGGACGAGCGCGGACACCGGTGGCGTTCCACAGGTGCCGTCCCTCAGGGTCCCCGTAGGTGACACCGGCGACGAGGCGTACGTCAACCCCCGGGTGCGTCCGCTCGCCGCCAGGGAGATGAACCGGGACGCCGTCGCCGAGCTCCTGGAGCACGTCGGCGTCCCCTACTTCGCCGTCCGCGGCACGACCGACCACGGCACCGTCGTGGCCGTCGCCGAGGACGACCGGGAGCGCGTGCTCGGCGGTCTCTTCCGCTACCTGACGACGTACCCGGGCCACCTCACCGTGTACGGCCCGGACCCGGTCGTGCCCGCGCGGCCGGTCCCCAGCAAGGACCCCCGCGCCTGGCGCGACGTCCGCACCGCGGTCGCCGTCCGGCTGAGCTGGCTCCAGACCGACCCGGGCGGACACCTGGTCCTCGGCCACGAGTACGGCGGCACCATCGAGTTCTGGAGCCGCCGGGGAGACCGACTCGTCGCCCCCCGGCCCAACCGGGTCACCTGGTCCGTCGCCGCCGACGGCGTCAACGTCGGAGGCGCGGCCCGGCTGTTCAGCCGCTTCGTCTCCGACCACACGCCCGCCGTCGACGCGCCGGCGCTCATGACCCGGCCGGAGTTCCTCGTCCCCTCCGTCGAGGACATCTCCTTCCCCGTCGACGCCGTCTACACCTGGGTCGACGGCCAGGACCCGGCGTGGAAGGAACGCAAGGCCACCGCCAAGGGCGAGATCTACCACGCGGAATCCGCCAGCGACGCCCGCTTCATCAGCCGCGACGAACTGCGCTACTCCGTCCGGTCGCTCCACCTCTTCGCCCCCTGGATCCGGACGATCTACATCGTCACCGACGACCAGGTGCCCGCCTGGCTGCGCGAGGACGTGCCCGGCATCCGGGTGGTCAGCCACCGCGAGATCTTCGCGAACCCCTCCGACCTGCCGACGTTCAACTCGCACTCCATCGAGAGCCAGCTGCACCACATCGACGGCCTCGCCGAGCACTTCCTCTACTTCAACGACGACATGTTCATCGGGCGGCCCGTCGCACCGCACGCCTTCTTCACCCCCACCGGCACCGCCCGCTACTTCCCGTCCCGCAACCGCATCCCGCAGGGCCCGGTCGTCGAGACCGACACCCCCGTCGACGCCGCCTGCAAGAACAACCGCGCACTGCTCCAGGCCCGCTTCGGCCGGGTGATCACCCAGCCGATGGAGCACATCCCCTACGCCCTGCGGCGCAGCGCCATGTACGAGGCGGAGGCCGACTTCCCGGAGGCATGGGCCAGGACCTCGGCCAGCCGCTTCCGGGCGATGACCGACCTGTCGCCCACCTCCTCCTTCGCGCTCTACTACGCGGCCCTGACCGGACGCGCCCAGCCGGGCTCGATGCCCTTCACCTACCTCCAGCTCGCCGTGCCCGACCTCGCGGACCGGCTGCAGCGGCTCCTCGACGGCCGCGACCAGGACTCGTTCTGCCTCAACGACGCCTTCTCCACCCCGGAGGACCTGGAGGCGCAGCAGGAACTGCTCGACGGTTTCCTCAACGCCTACTTCCCGACCCCCAGCCCCTTCGAGCGGTGAACAGGAACCGTCGTCATGTCTGAACCGGGGTCCATGAGCTCCGCCGCCGGCGTCTACCAGAAGGTCGTCCCCCAGCCGCTGCGCGCCGTCGCCGCCAGCCGGGTACCGCCCCAGGTCCGCCGCAAGGTCAAGTCCAGGCTCGCCCGCACCCTGGCCGAACGCGAGTCACGCCTGCACCGGCGCAGCCTCCGGCAGGTGCGGGACGCCGGCTTCACCCACCGGCCCGAGGGCCGCACGCTCGCCCCCGACGGCCGCGTGGCCCACGTCCACGCACGCCTCACCGCCGACCGCGCCCGCCGACTCGACCACGACCTGGTGACCGCCGCCCTCGACATGGCCGGCGTCCCCTGGTTCGCCGTGCCGCCGCTCGACGACCGCCGCACCGCCCTCGCCGTACCGAAGGAGCACAAGCCGGCCGTACGGCGGGTGCTGCGCGCCCTGCTGGAGGAGCAGACCGGATACCTCACCTCGGTGTCGCCCGCGGACAACTCCGCCGCCCAGATCCCCGGCAGCCACCTCAAGGCGTGGAAGCACTTCGGCAAGGCCCGCGTGATCCGGGTGGTGTGGCTGCGCACCGAGCCCACCCACTCCCTGTGGATCGGCGAGAACCAGGGCGTCGAGATCGAGTTCTGGAACCTCAACACCGACCTGCCCACCCCCCGGCTCGTCGGCCCGCGCCCCAACCGGGTGCAGCGGGTCGTGCCGGTGGACGGCCCCGTGATCGGCGCCGACCACCACCGGCTCACCGGCTACGCCGAACTCGCCGGATCGGCGGAGCAGACCAGGACCCGCGAACACTTCGACATCGTCCGGGTCGAGGAGGTCACCTTCGCCGTCGACGCCGTCGTCCTCTGGCAGCACACCGGCCCCTGGGCCGAGGAACTGCTCCGGGCCACCCTGCGCTCCCTCCACCAGTACGCCCCCTGGACCGACATCGTCCACGTGGTCGCCCTCGCGCCGCTGCCCCAGTGGGTCCGGCGCAGCGACTGGCTGACCGTCCACTCCGCCGGCCGCGACGCCGAGGCGCACCTGCACGACCTGCCCGACCTCGCGGAGCACTTCCTGCTGTTCCGGCCCGGCGCGGTCCTCGCCCGCCCGGTACGGCCCTTCGACTTCTTCACCCCGATGGGCGGCACCCGCCCCCGGCGCGGCCCGTGGACGGCCGAGGAGGCCACCGCGCCCTGGACCGCGACCGCCTTCTCCTTCACCACCCGGGCCGTGGCCCACGGCTACGGCAGCGGGCCCCAGCCGTACACCCGCACGGTCCTCGCCGCGCTCGCCGACGGCTACGACTGGACCGAGTACGCCGTCGACACCCAGACGGCGCCCCAGCTGACCGGCACCCACCCGCTCGACGGCATCGTCCACCACTCCGCCCACTGCGCCGGTCTGGCGGAACCCTCCGGCGAGACCACCATCGCCCTGCACGCGGCCATGCCCGGCGTCCAGCGCTGGCTCGAACGGCTCCTGGTCCGCAGGGACGTCCAGCAGTTCCAGCTCTTCGGCCTCGACAGCCCCGACGCGCGCGGACGCGGCGGCACCGCCGCCGTTCTCACCTTCCTCCGGCGCTACTTCCCCGTGGAGAGCCCCTTCGAGCACCGGGACGACGAGGAAGGAGACGCCCGCAGATGACCGCACTGAACCCCGAGGCCTCCTCCGCGGTCGGGGCATACCGTGCCCTGCTGCCCACCTCACTGCGCCGGGGCATCGCCCGGCGCGTCCCGATGCGCCTGCGCACGCTCGTCAAGCGGCTGCTGCGCCGGCTCCAGCTCGGCGTCGGACTCACCCGTGCCCTGCGCGCGCTGCGCGCCCGGCGCCGCTGGCCCGCCCTGTTCGCCGGCGGCGAGCGGCTCGCCACCCTCGTCGACCGTGGGGCCCTGATCGCGCTGGTCCGCCCCACCGCGTCCCCGCTCGGCCTGCGCGAGGGCAACCTCGAACTGGTCGCCTCGGCGCTCGACGCCGTCGGCGTCGACCACTTCGCGGTCCGCGGCAGCTCCGAGTTCCGCGCCTGCCTCGCCGTGTCCCTGGCCGACCGGGCCCGGGTCGTCGAGGCACTGACCCGGGCGGGCGAGCAAGCCCCCGTCTACGTCGCCCGCTGGCTCGGCGGCCAGACCTACGGCCGTCCGGCACTGGTCGGCGCGCGCAGCGGCCGGCGCGTGACCGCCGAGTCCTCCGTCATCCGCGTCGGCATGGTGTGGCGCGACCCGGGCGGCACCCTCTCGCTCGGCCTCGAATACGGATGCGACATCGAGTTCTGGGTGCCCGAAGCGGGCCGTCTCGTCGCCCCCCGCCCCAACCGGGTCACCGAGGACGTGGCGGCCGACGCCCCCCGCGTCCACGTACCCATCAGCAGGCTCACCGGCTTCGCCGCGCTGCACGGCCGCCGCACCCGCACCGTGCGCACCATCGCGCCCTGCGCCACGCCGCTGCCCGAGGACGTCCGCTTCCCCGTGGACGCCGTCTACACCTGGGTGGACGGCAACGACCCCGCATGGCAGGAACGGCGCAGGCAGTACGGTGCCGGCGGTTACCACGAGGAGTCCGCCAACGCCGCCCGCTACATCAGCCGCGACGAACTGCGCTACTCCCTGCGGTCCCTGGAGCAGCACGCACCCTGGGTGCGGCGGATCTACCTGGTCACCGACCGGCAGCGGCCGCGCTGGCTCGACCCGAACCACCCGCGCATCCGGGTGGTCGACCACACGGAGATCTTCGACGACCCGCAGGCGCTGCCCACCTTCAACTCGCACGCCATCGAGAGCCGGCTGCACCACATCGACGGTCTTTCCGAGCAGTTCCTGTACTTCAACGACGACATGTTCCTCGGCAGCCCCGTGACGGCTCAGGACTTCTTCCTGTCCAACGGGATGACGCGGATCTTCCTGTCCCCCTCGCAGGTGCCCCAGTGGGACCTGCACCTCGGCGACCGGCCGGTGGACGCCGCCGGCAAGAACAACCGCAGGATCCTGGAGGCGAGCTTCGGCTCCTCCATCGTGCAGAAGATGCGGCACGCGCCCTACCCGCTGCGCCGCAGCGTGCTCTTCGAGATCGAGCGGGCCTTCGCCGAGCAGCACCGGGCGACCACCATGAGCCGCTTCCGCAGCGCCACCGACATCTCCATCCCGTCGTCGCTCTACCACTACTACGCGTACTTCACCGGGCGCGCGGTGCCCTCCGACATCCGCTTCGCCTACCTCGACCTCGCCAAGCGGGAGATCGAGCGGCGCTTCGGCATCCTGCTCGCCCGCCGCGACCGGCAGGCCTTCTGCATCAACGACACCCTCTCCGACGGACAGGACGTCGCTCGCCAGGCGGCCATGCTCACCCGGTTCCTGCGCGCCTACTACCCGATCCCCAGTGCCTTCGAGCTGAAGGAGCCCCAGGAACGATGAAGGTCTCCTTCCTCATCAACAACATCTACGGCATCGGCGGCACCAACCGGACCGTGATCAACCTGGCCGAGGCGCTGTCCGCCCGGCACGAGGTCGAGATCGTCTCCGTCTTCCGCCGCGCCGGTACCACCAAGTTCGAGATCTCCCCTCAGGTCACCGTGCGGGCCCTGGTCGACCTGCGGGCGGGCAGCGGCGCCGACCGGGGCGCGGACGGCCTCGACGAGCCGAGCTCCGTCGTCCCGCGCCAGGAGGAGTTCTACGCGCAGTACAGCAGACTGTCCGACGAACGCATCATCAACCACCTGAAGAAGACCGACGCGGACGTCGTCGTCGGCACCCGGCCGAGCCTGAACCTCTTCGTCGCCCGCTTCACCCGCGACTCGGTCCTGCGCGTAGCCCAGGAGCACATGACCCACCTGGCCATCCCCCTCGCCGTACGCGAGGAGATGGCCCGGGTCTATCCGCGCCTCGACGCCATCACCACCGTGACCGACGCCGACGCCCGCTCCTTCATGGAGAACACCCCCATCGCCGGCGTACCGGTGACGGGCATCCCCAACAGCGTGCCCCAGCCCGTCGTCACCCCCTCCGACGGCACCCGCAAGGTCGTCGTCAGCGCCGGCCGCATGCACCCCGTCAAGCGCTACGACCTGCTGGTCCGGGCCTTCGGGCAGGTCGCCGACGAGTTCCCGGACTGGCAGCTGCGGATCTACGGCGACGGCGCCGAGGCGGGCAAGGTCCGTGCCCTCGTCACCGAACTCGGGCTGACCGGGCGGGCCCTGCTCATGGGAGGCTTCTCGCCGATCGAGTCGGAATGGGCCAAGGGCTCCATCGCCGCGGTGACCTCCAGCGCCGAGTCCTTCGGCATGACCCTGGTCGAGGCCATGCGCTGCGGCCTGCCCGTGGTCTCGACCGACTGCCCCGTCGGCCCCCGCGAGATCCTCCGCGACGGCGAGGACGGCCTGCTCGTGCCCAACGGGGACACCGAGGCCGTCGCCGCCGGCCTGCGCCGGCTGATGGGGGACGACGCGCTGCGCGGCGCCATGGGCGCGGCCGCCCTGCACAACTCGGCCCGCTACGACCCCACCGTCATCGCCGACCGCTACCTCCGGCTCTTCGAAGAGGCCGCCGAACGCAGGGCCGCCGCCGAACCCAAGTACCGCCGGCCGTCCCGCAAGACCCTGCAGCGCGGTCCCGGCGGCAGCGCCCCGCCCACCACCATCAAGACCACTCTCGTGCACACCATCGCCGACGACTCCGGCTGGCTGCGGTTCACCGCCGACGGCCCCGACGACGGCAAGCACCGCTGGACCTTCCAGCTGCGGCAGAACCCCGGCGCCGGCCGCCGGCTGCCCGACCTGCCCCTGCGGACCACGCGCAGGACGCTGCCGTCCGGCGCCACCCGCTACACGGCGGCCGTCACCCCCTCCGCCCTCGACGTCCTCGGTGACGGCCGCTGGCGCGTCACCATGGTCTCCGCCAAGGGCGAGACCGTGCACATGAAGGCCGGCATCCGCGACACCCGGGCCCTCATCACGGCACGCGAACGCCTCCTCGCGTCCCCGGCCGGCGCCCCCGTCGTCTGGAACCTGCCCTACGCCCAGCCGAACGGCAAGCTCATGCTGCGCACCATCCTGCGCACCGAGCACGCCGAGTGCACCGGCATCGCGATCACCGACGACTCGATCACCGTCAGCGGCGTCTTCTGCGCCGAGCGGCCCGTCCGCCCCGGCGCCCGCTTCGTTCTGGTGCGCCGCGGACACCACCGCGCCGAGGTCTCCGTACCCGCCCACGCCCTCGACGAGCGCACCTTCCACGCGGAGGTTCCGCTGCGCCAGGTCGTCGACGACCGGCTGGAGCGCTGGGAGGACTGGGACTGGTGGCTGCAACCCACCCCCGGCGACCGGCGCAAGGTCCGCGTCTGCCACCTCTTCGAGGACTTCCCGGACGTCAAGGGCGCCTACGCCTACCCGGCCGTTCCGGTAGCCGACGAGGCGTCCCGTTTCGTCGTCGTACACCCCACCCGACCCGTACGGGTCCGTCCCTACTGCTCAGTGTCTGGAGCCATGGCCATGAACGTGGTGGACCGATGAACCACGACGCACGCTCGATCCTGCACGTCGTCGCCCACCAGGACGACGACCTGTACTTCATGAACCCGGACCTGGTGCGGGCCCTCCAGGACGGCGACCGGATCACCACCGTCGTCCTCACCGCGGGCGAGGGCGACGGGATCAACGCCGACACCGACAACCCGCGGCGTGCCTCGCTGCCGCCGGACTTCTCCGGCTACAGCACCGCCCGCGGCTGCGGTCTGCGCTCCGCCTACGCGCGGATGACGACCGGTGACCGGAACAGCCCGTGGAACCGTGACGTCGTCGACCTCGTGCCCGGCTTCGCGGTCGAACGCTTCGTCCTGGCGGCCGACGAGCGGGTGCAGATGTTCTTCTGCCAGCTGCACATGAGCGCCGCCACCCCGGAGGGCACCCGCGCCCGGATCACCGACCTGTGGGCCGGCCGGACGGCCACCCAGCCCACGCTCCCGGTCCGCGGCTCCGTCCTCACCGAGGTGCAGCACATCTCGCGCGACCAGGTCATCGGCGGTCTCGTGACCCTCCTCGCCTACGCCCGGCCGACCACCGTCCGCACCATGGACCCCGACCCCGAACACGACGGCGGCAAGCAGGGGTTCGTGATGTCGGACCACCTCGACCACACCGCCACCACCCAGTTCGCGCTCGCCGCGCTGGAGCGCTACCGGGCCGGCGCCCAGGTGATCCCGGTCGTGGAGCACTTCCGTGCCTACTCGAACCGCTTCTGGGGATACAACCTGGACGCGACCGCCCTCACCGAGAAGGCCCAGTACCTGGCGACGTACGCGGGACTCGACGCCACCGCGTGCCCGCAGGGCACCTGCGACGAGTGCGGCGACCGTCAGCTCGGCACCAACCCGTACCGCAGCACCCACATGCGCAGCGCCGCCTACCGCTACTCGCCCGACGCCAACTGGCTGCGGCTCGGACCCGGCGGGCGGCTCAACGCCTTCGGCGTCCTCGGCGGCCGGTTGGCCTTCTGGTCGGAGACCGGACCCGGCACCGGCGACTGGCGCGGCCCCTTCCTCGTGGGCGAGGGCTGGATCTCCCCGACCCTGGCGGTGGCCGGCCGGCCGGGCGGCCCGGCCCACGTCGTGGCCCTGCGCCGTCAGCACGTGCCGGGCGGCGACGTGAACGTCGACCTCGTCCACACCATGCAGGACCCCGAGGGCAACGGCTTCTACGACTGGGAGAGCCTGGAGAACCCGGACTGGCACCACACCGACCGGCGCCACCAGCGCGAGATGGGCGTCCCGTCCGCCGCCGTCGACGGCACCGGCCGGCTCCACGTCTTCGTCCGCAACTTCGGGCAGGGCGTCAGCACGCGCCGCCAGACCGAGCACGGCGCCTGGGGTCCGTGGGAGGACCTCGGCGGCTCGTTCGTCCAGGACGCCGGCACCGCCCTGTGCAACGAGCTGGGCGCGATCGAGCTGTACGTGCCCGGCAAGGGCTCCGTCCACCGGTTCCACCAGAACGACGTCGGCGGGGCGTTCGTCCGGGACGACACGCTGACCACCGGCAAGGTCGCCACCGGCGGCATCACCGCCGTCAACTCCGGTGGCGGGCGCACCTGTCTGTACTTCCGCGAGGCGGCCACCGGACAGGTCATGGCCTATCGCCAGCACGACAACGGACGCTGGCCCGGCTCGGGGGCGGGCGTCGGCGGACACGGCGGCACCGGCGCGATCGCCGCGCTGTGGGCGCCCGAACGCGGCGCGCGTGAGGCGTACCTGGCACACCGGGGCTCGCGCGGGCGCCTGGTCGTCTCGATGCCGCTGCCCGACAAGGACGTGTCCGGCGCGCACTGGCGCGAACGCGGCGAGATGCTGACCCACGCCCCGGCGATGGCGCTCGACGCGAACGGCTCGCTGGTGATCACCGCCATCGGCACCGACGGCCGGCTGCACGTCCACCGGCAGCTCGTCCCCGGCCCCGGCGGCCCGCTGGGCCCGGTCCGGGTGTTCTGACGGCGCCGCGCACGGACGGACGGGCCGTACGGAATCCTTCCGTACGGCCCGTCCGCGTCGGTGCGCTCGCGCGCTCGCGGTTACGCCGGGACGCTCGCCACGCCCTGCGCCAGGAACCGCTTGCCGTTGACGCGCTCGGAGACGCCCTCGCGGTCCAGGTACGGCGTGATGCCGCCCAGGTGGAAGGGCCAGCCCGCGCCCGTGATCAGGCACAGGTCGATGTCCTGCGCCTCGGCGACGACACCCTCCTCCAGCATCAGGCCGATCTCCTGGGCCACCGCGTCCAGGACCCGGTCGCGGGCCTGCTCCTCGGTCAGGACGGTGTCGCCCTGCTTCAGGAGCGCGGCGACCTCGGGGTCGAGCTCCGGCTTCCCGGAGTCGTACACGTAGAAGCCGCGCTTGCCGGCCTCGACGACCGCCTTCAGGTTGGGGGAGACCTTGAAGCGCTCCGGGAAGGCGCGGTTCAGGGTCTCGGAGACGTGCAGACCGATGGCCGGGCCGACGAGCTCCAGGAGGACCAGCGGGGACATCGGCAGGCCCAGCGGCTCGACCGCCTTCTCCGCCGTGGCCACCGGGGTGCCCTCGTCGATGATGTTCTGGATCTCGCCCATGAAGCGGGTCAGGATGCGGTTCACGACGAACGCCGGGGCGTCCTTCGTCAGCACACCCGTCTTCTTCAGCTTCTTGGCGACGGCGAAGGCCGTGGCCAGCGAGGCGTCGTCGGTCTTCTCGCCGCGGACGATCTCCAGGAGCGGGAGGATCGCGACCGGGTTGAAGAAGTGGAAGCCGACCACGCGCTCGGGGTGCTGGAGCTTCGAGGCCATCTCGGAGACCGACAGCGAGGAGGTGTTGGTGGCGAGGATGGCGTGCGCCGGGGCGACCGCCTCGACCTCCGCGAACACCTTCTGCTTGACGCTCATCTCCTCGAACACGGCCTCGATGATGAAGTCCGCGTCCGCGAAGCCCTCGGCCTTGTCCAGGACACCGGAGACCAGGCCCTTCAGGCGGTTGGCCTTGTCCTGGTTGATCCGGCCCTTGCCGAGCAGCTTGTCGATCTCGGCGTGGACGTAGCCGACGCCCTTGTCGACGCGCTCCTGGTCGATGTCGGTCAGGACGACCGGCACCTCCAGGCGGCGCAGGAAGAGCAGGGCGAGCTGGGAGGCCATCAGACCGGCGCCGACGACACCGACCTTGGTGACCGGGCGGGCCAGCGACTTGTCCGGCGCGCCGGCCGGGCGCTTGGCGCGCTTCTGCACCAGGTTGAAGGCGTAGATGCCGGCGCGCAGCTCGCCGCCCATGATCAGGTCCGCGAGGGCCTGGTCCTCGGCGTCGAAGCCCTTCTGCAGGTCGCCGTCCTTGGCGGCCTCGATGATGTCGAGGGCGCGGTAGGCGGCCGGGGCGGCGCCGTGCACCTTGGAGTCGGCGACGAAGCGGCCCTTGGCGACGGCCTGGTCCCAGCCCTCGCCGCGGTCGATCTCCGGGCGCTCGACGGTGACGTCGCCCTTGAGGACGGACGCCGTCCAGATCAGCGACTGCTCCAGGAAGTCGGCGCCCTCGAAGATCGCGTCGGCGATGCCGAGCTCGAAGACCTGCTTGCCCTTGAGCTGGCGGTTCTGGTTCAGCGAGTTCTCGATGATGACCGAGACGGCCTTCTCCGCGCCGATCAGGTTCGGCAGGATCGTGCAGCCGCCCCAGCCGGGCACCAGGCCGAGGAAGACCTCGGGCAGCGAGAAGGCCGGCAGGGCCTTCGACACGGTGCGGTAGGTGCAGTGCAGACCGACCTCGACACCGCCGCCCATCGCCGCGCCGTTGTAGTACGCGAAGGTGGGCACGGCCAGGTTCGACAGACGCTTGAAGACGTCGTGGCCGCCCTTGCCGATGGCGAGCGCGTCCTCGTGCCGCTTCAGCAGCTCGACGCCCTTGAGGTCGGCGCCGACGGCGAAGATGAACGGCTTGCCGGTGATGCCGACGCCGACGATCTCACCGTTCGCGGCCTCGGCCTCGACCTGGTCGATCGCCGTGTTCAGGTTGGCGAGCGACTGCGGGCCGAAGGTGGTCGGCTTGGTGTGGTCGAAGCCGTTGTCCAGCGTGATCAGCGCGAACCGGCCCGCACCCGCGGGGAGTTCGAAGTGCCGTACGTGGGCGGACGTGACGACCTCGTCCGGGAAGAGCTCGGCGGCGCCCTTCAGAAGCTCTGCGGTGGTGCTCACTTGCTGCCTCCGGCGTCCTTGTGGTTCGGGTTCTCCCAGATGACCGTGGCGCCCATGCCGAAGCCGACGCACATGGTGGTGAGGCCGTAGCGGACCTCCGGCTGCTCCTCGAACTGGCGGGCCAGCTGCGTCATCAGACGGACGCCGGAGGAGGCGAGCGGGTGGCCGTACGCGATGGCGCCGCCGTACTGGTTGACGCGGGCGTCGTCGTCGGCGATGCCGTAGTGCTCCAGGAAGGCGAGGACCTGGACGGCGAAGGCCTCGTTGATCTCGAACAGGTTGATGTCGTCGATCGTCAGGCCGGCCTTGGCGAGGGCCTTCTCGGTGGCCGGGATCGGGCCGTAGCCCATGACCTCGGGCTCGACGCCGGCGAAGGCGTAGGAGACCAGGCGCATCTTCACCGGGAGGTTGTTCTCGCGGGCGAAGTCCTCGGACGCGATGATCGAGGCGGTGGCGCCGTCGTTCAGGCCGGCCGCGTTGCCCGCGGTGACGTTGCCGTGGACGCGGAACGGCGTCTTCAGGTTCGCCAGCGACTCCAGGGTGGTGCCCGGACGCATCGGCTCGTCGGCGGTGACCAGGCCCCAGCCGGTCTCGCCGCCCTCCGGGGAGGTGCGGCGGACCGAGATCGGCACCAGGTCCTGCTGGATCTTGCCGTCGGCGTACGCCTTGGCGGCCTTCTCCTGCGAGCGCACGGCGTACTCGTCGGCGCGCCGCTTGGTGATGCTCGGGTAGCGGTCGTGCAGGTTCTCGGCGGTCATGCCCATGAAGAGGGCGGACTCGTCGACGAGCTTCTCCGACACGAAGCGCGGGTTCGGGTCGACGCCCTCGCCCATGGGGTGGCGGCCCATGTGCTCGACACCGCCGGCGATGACGGCGTCGTACGCGCCGAAGGCGATGGAGCCGGCGACCGAGGTCACGGCGGTCAGCGCACCGGCGCACATGCGGTCGATGGAGTAGCCGGGCACCGACTGCGGCAGACCGGCGAGGATGCCGGCGGTACGGCCGAGGGTCAGGCCCTGGTCACCGATCTGCGTGGTCGCGGCGATGGCGACCTCGTCGATCTTCTTCGGGTCGAGACCGGGGTTGCGGCGCAGCAGCTCCCGGATGGCCTTCACGACGAGGTCGTCGGCGCGGGTCTCGTGGTAGATGCCCTTCGGGCCCGCCTTGCCGAACGGGGTACGGACGCCGTCGACGAAGACGACGTCCCTGACGCTACGAGGCACGATGGCTCTCCTCCAGGGTGCGGGGTGGCACTGCTGCGGGCGCACTGCCCGGCACGCGGCTAAGCGCGCGCTTGCTCCCTCCATGCTACTTGCGGGTAACCAGGCTGCCCAGTCCCCCCGCCCCAAGCGGTGAAGGTCACACCCGGACTCCCTACCCCGAGGCGCCCGCGCGCCCCTCCCGCACGCCCGGCCGATCGGAGCGAACCCCCTACCCGATCGGGTCGGCCGCCCCGCCGTCCCGGTCACGTCGGCCCCCTCCGGCACCCGCCCGAGCGGACCCTGTCCACGCCCGGGCGACCGCAGCCCCGGGTCCGACCGAGAGCAGGGAGCCGCCCATGCCACCCACCGTGAACGACCTCTACGTGGACCACGTGTCCACCATCCCGGCCAACCAGGGACACCAGGTCAAGCTCTTCGTCCGCGAGCACGTGGCCGCCAACCCCGGCGATCCGCGCAGACCCGTCCTCATGCTGCACGGCCGCAGCATCCCGGCCGCGGCCGGCTTCGACCTGCCGTACAAGAAGTACAGCTGGGCGGCCGAGCTCGCGAAGGCGGGCTTCGACGTCTACATCATGGAGCTCCAGGGCTCGGGCCTCTCCACCCGGCCGACGATGGACACCCACAAGAACGTCAGCCCCGCCCCCGCCCAGCGGGCGCTGCTCAGCCCGAACCCGAACGCCACGCCGTACACCGGCCCGCCGGACTACAAGGCGCAACTGAACAACTCCCGGAGCGACTGGGACGAGGTCGGCACCGTCGTCGACTTCGTCCTCCAGCGCACCGGCGCGACGAAGATCGACCTGATCGGCTGGTCCGCGGCCGCGCAGCAGCTCGGCCCCTACGCCATCCAGAACCCCGGCAAGGTGCGCAGCCTCTTCCTGACGGCACCGATCTTCCCGCCGAACGGCCGGAGCAGTAAGCCCGGCACCGACTTCGACGCGCCCGTGCCCCTGCCCGTCACCGGCCCGGCCGGCGCCTTCGACTACCCGATGACCGTCAGCACCAAGGCCGGACTCGACACCGCCTGGCGCAGGGACCTGGGCTGCCCGGACCAGCGCGAGGCCGGCATGGTCGACGAGGTCTGGAAGGCGATCATGGCGGTCGACACAATCGGCGCCGCCTGGGGCGGCCCGACGCCCGGACAGCCCGAGGGACTCAACCGCATCCGCAACTCCTACTGGTGGGGCTGGAACAAGACCACGGTCAAGCTCCACGGCGTCCTCGGCGACAAGGTGCCCGTCTGCATCGTCTACGGCGAGCACGACACGATCATCAACACCTCACCCGACCTCGGCCTGGTGTACTTCTCCACGCCCGAGCTGTACCGGAACATCCCGGGGCCCAGGAAGCTGATGATCCGGGTCTCCTGCGCCGGCCACCAGATCGTCTGGGAGCGCAAGGCCAAACTGCTCCACACCATGTCCGAGCACTGGCTCAGGCACGGCAAGGTCGAGGGCGCCCAGGCCGGCAGCTACGCCCGGGACGAGGACGGGGCCCTCACCCTCCTGGAGGAGTGAGGACCCCGTACGTCACGGGCCCGGCCGTCAGGCCGTGGCCGTCAGCGCCCCCACCAGCAGCGGAGTCACCAGCTCCACCTGCCACGGGCGCGCCCCGTGGCCCGTCAGCGCCGCCGCGACCGTCTCCGGGTCGGCGGGGGACGGCGGCTCCCAGCAGACGCGGCGGACCGTGTCGGGAGTGATCAGGTTCTCCTGCGGCAGGTTCAGCTCCTCCGCGAGGGCCGACACCGCCGCGCGGGCCGCGGAGAGCCGGGCCGCGGCCGCCGGGTCCTTGTCCGCCCAGGCACGCGGCGGCGGCGGGCCCGCCACCGGCTGGCCCGGCTGCGGCAGCTCGGCGTCCGGCAGGGCCTTCGCCCGGTCCACGGCCGCCTGCCACTGCTCCAGCTGGCGCCGGCCCATCCGCTGCCCGAAGCCGGGCAGCGCGGACAGCGCGCCCACGTTCGGCGGCAGCGCGAGGGCCGCCTCCACGATCGCCGCGTCGCTCAGCACCTTGCCGGGGGAGACGTCACGCCGCTGGGCCACCCGGTCGCGGGCCGTCCACAGCTCCCGCACCACCGCCATCTGCCGGCGCCGGCGCACCTTGTGCATGCCGGACGTACGGCGCCACGGGTCCTTGCGCGGCGGCGCCGGGGGAGCCGAGGCGATGGCGTCGAACTCCTGGCGCGCCCACTCCAGCTTGCCCTGGCGGTCCAGCTCCTCCTCCAGCTCGTCGCGCAGGTCGACCAGCAGCTCCACGTCGAGCGCGGCATAGCGCAGCCAGGGCTCGGGGAGCGGGCGGGTCGACCAGTCGACGGCGGAGTGGCCCTTCTCCAGGGCGTAGCCGAGCACCGACTCGACCATCGCGCCGAGACCGACCCGCGGGAAGCCGGCCAGGCGCCCGGCGAGCTCGGTGTCGAAGAGCCGCGTCGGCACCATGCCTATGTCCCGCAGGCACGGCAGGTCCTGGGTCGCCGCGTGCAGGATCCATTCGGCCCCGGCGAGCGCCTCGCCGAGGCCGGACAGGTCCGGACAGCCCACCGGGTCGATCAGCGCGGTCCCCGCGCCCTCCCGGCGGAGCTGGACGAGATAGGCGCGCTGCCCGTAGCGGTAGCCGGAGGCGCGCTCGGCGTCGACGGCGACGGGGCCGGTTCCGGCGGCGAAGGCGGCGATCACCTCGGCGAGCGCGTCCTCGGTCGCGACGACGGGCGGAATGCCCTCACGGGGTTCGAGCAGCGGGATCGGCAGCCCATGCGCAGGGACGTCGTCGTCCGAGGGGGCGCCCCCGGTGGTTCGCAGTGCGGTGTCACTCGCGGTGTCTTGGGCGTCGGTCACCTGTCAAGGGTATCTGCGAATGGCAAGCCCCCCTCGACGGAACAGCCGGAACAGGCGGAACAGTCGAAACTCCTGTAACGGTCGAAACAGGAGAACGAACCGGCCGGACCCATGGGTCCGGCCGGTTCAGAGGGAACGTTCCGTCGACAGGCGCCTGCCGGTTCTCACACCCTTTCCGGGGCCGGGCGGCTCAGTGGATGATCCCGGTGCGCAGGGCCACCGCGACCATGCCGGCCCGGTCGCCGGTGCCCAGCTTGCGGGCGATGCGGGCCAGGTGGCTCTTCACGGTGAGTGCCGAGAGGCCCATCGAGACGCCGATGGCCTTGTTGGACTGGCCTTCGGCCACCAGTCGCAGCACCTCGACCTCGCGGCCGGAGAGCTCGCGGTAGCCGCCCGGGTGGCTCGGGGCACCCGGGGGGCGGCGGTGGCCGAGGCGGGCGGCCGCGGCGCCGATGGGGGCGGCGCCGGGACGGGTCGGGTGGCCGATGTTGGTGCGGGTGCCGGTGACGACGTATCCCTTGACGCCGCCGGCGAGGGCGTTGCGCACGGCGCCGATGTCGTCGGCCGCCGAGAGGGCGAGGCCGTTGGGCCAGCCCGCGGCGCGGGTCTCGGACAGCAGGGTCAGGCCGCTGCCGTCGGGCAGGTGGACGTCGGCCACGCAGATGTCGCGCGGGTTGCCGACGCGGGGACGGGCCTCCGCGATGGACGATGCCTCGATGACGTCGCGCACGCCGAGCGCCCACAGGTGGCGGGTGACGGTGGAACGGACGCGCGGGTCGGCCACGACGACCATGGCCGTCGGCTTGTTCGGGCGGTAGGCGACCAGGCTTGCGGGCTGCTCGAGGAGAACGGACACCAGGCCTCCTGGGGAAGGTGGGGGACGGAGCCGGCTCGGGGAAGAAGCCGGGGGCGGACCCGTGCTGTGAAGGGGTCACTGACTCCTTCGGCACCCGGGCCGCCCGCCTTTAGGGAAAGATCACGATTTAGTGAGTAACAATTGGTGCAATTCGGACGCGCGATCGATCATCGTACGAGCCTCATGCTCCCTGCGCCCGAAAGTGTCCGAAAAACGACGTCCGCCCCCGCGCGCCCGCTGACACCCGACGGTCAGGGCTGCTGCGGCCCGCGCCGCTGGGGCAGCGGCACGACCCCCGCCCCCGAGGCCGAGCCCGCCCCCGGGCCGGTCGCCGGACCCGCCCCCGGATCCACGGGCGACGGCGGCAGCCCCGCCACCTGGCACAGCAGGTCGCACCACGCCGCCAGGTGCGTCCCGGTGTCCGGCACCCCGGCCAGACCCTCCTGCGGCGTCCAGGAGGCCCGGATCTCGATCTGCGTCGCCGGACGCCGCTCCGCCAGTCCCCCGAAGTAGTGGGAGCCCGCCATCGTGACGGTGCCGCTCGCCTCCCCGTACGCCAGGCCGCGCGCCTCCATGGCGCCGGTCAGCCAGGACCAGCACACCTCGGGCAGCAGCGGGTCCGCGGCCATCTCCGGCTCCAGCTCCGCCCGGATCAGCGTCACCAGCCGGAAGGTGCCCTTCCAGGCGTCGTGTCCGGCCGGGTCGTGCAGCAGCACGAGCCGCCCGTCCGCCAGGTCCTCCTCGCCCTCCACGACCGCCGCCTCCAGGGCGTACGCGTACGGGGCGAGCCGCTGCGGCGGCCGGGTCGGATCCACCTCGATCTCGGGCCGCAGCCGGACCGCGCGCAGCCCCTCCACCGCCCGCCGGAAGGCGGGAGGTACCGGATTCGTCTCCGTGGGGTCCACCCTGTCGCCCGCCGTCTTCCCCGTCCCTCGAATGCCGTCGGAATGATCGGAAAAATGTCCCTGAGCCGCAGCCATGCCGGGAAGAGTAGGCGGAACGGGGCCCCTGCGCAGGGAGGGACACCCGGGCCGGGTGAGCGGCTTCTCGCCACATGCGAAGATTCTGGGCGTGAGCGCCATCGATCGCCCTCAGGGCCAGCAGACGAAGCACCAGCCGCAGACCTACGACTCCGCGTTCCTGAAGGCGTGCCGGCGCGAGCCCGTGCCGCACACGCCCGTCTGGTTCATGCGGCAGGCCGGGCGGTCCCTCCCCGAGTACCTGAAGGTCCGCGAGGGCATCCCCATGCTCGAGTCGTGCATGCGCCCCGAGCTGGTCACCGAGATCACCCTGCAGCCCGTGCGCCGCCACAAGGTCGACGCGGCGATCTTCTTCAGCGACATCGTCGTCCCGCTGAAGGCCATCGGCATCGACCTCGACATCAAGCCCGGCGTCGGCCCCGTCGTCGCCGGGCCCGTCCGCACCCGCGCCGACCTGGCCCGGCTGCGCGACCTGACCCCCGAGGACGTCCCGTACGTCACCGAGGCCATCGGCATGCTCACCGGCGAGCTGGGCGCCACCCCCCTGATCGGATTCGCCGGCGCGCCGTTCACCCTCGCGAGCTACCTCGTCGAGGGCGGCCCGTCCCGCAACCACGAGCACACCAAGGCGCTCATGTACGGCGACCCGCAGCTGTGGGCCGACCTCCTCGACCGCCTCGCCGAGATCACCTCGGCCTTCCTCAAGGTGCAGATCGAGGCCGGCGCCTCCGCGGTGCAGCTCTTCGACTCCTGGGTCGGCGCCCTCGCCCCCGCCGACTACCGCCGCTCGGTCATGCCGGCCTCCGCGAAGGTGTTCGACGCGGTCGCCTCGTACGGCGTCCCGCGCATCCACTTCGGCGTCGGTACGGGCGAGCTGCTCGGCCTCATGGGCGAGGCGGGCGCCGACGTGGTGGGCGTCGACTGGCGCGTCCCGCTCGACGAGGCCGCCCGCCGCGTCGGCCCCGGCAAGGCGCTCCAGGGCAACCTCGACCCGGCCGTGCTGTTCTCCTCGCGGGAGGCCGTGGAGGCCAAGACGGACGAGGTCCTGGCCGCCGCGAAGGGCCTGGAGGGGCACGTCTTCAACCTCGGTCACGGGGTGCTGCCGACGACCGACCCGGACGCGCTGACCCGCCTGGTGGAGCACGTTCACACGCGGACGGCCGTCTGACCCCTCGGGGTGCGGCCGCCCGCGTGCGGGGACGGGCTCAGTACTCGCAGTTGACGGGCGGCGCCCCCGTGGTGACCCGGCAGGAATCGAAACCGCCGGCCCCGTCCACGGTGCCGTTGTTGACGTTCACCCGGAGGATGTCGTTCCCCAGCCCACCGGTGACGGCGCTGCCGGGACCGACCGTCCCCTGCACGGCGATGTAGTCGGAGGCGTCGTTCCCGGACACCGTTCCCGTGTCCAGCGAGCCGGAGACGGTGATGTGGTCGCTGCCGGGACCGCCGGTCACGAGGCCCGCGACGTCACCGGTGACGGAGATGCTGTCGTTCCCCGCGACGCCGTTGACCTGGTGGCCGTCGGGCACCGTACCGCAGCGGATGACGTCGTTGCCGGGCGTGCCCATGACGACGTCGGCGGTGACGGTGGCGCCGTTGACGGTACAGGTCACGGCGTGGGCGGGAGTCGCCGTCAGGGCGATCGGGGCGATGACGAGAGCGGCCGCGCAGAGCGCGCGCATGCTGTGTCTGATCATGTGACCAGTCGCACACGGTGACGACCGAGGTGCAAGCCGTCACCGTGCGTCGCTGCGCCGCCCGGGTCAGCCCGCCGCCCGAACGGCGGCCACCGCCTTCCGCGCCGCCACCAGCACCGGGTCCCACACCGGCGAGAACGGCGGCGCATAGCCCAGGTCGAGGGACACCATCGTGTCCACCGTCATCCCCGCCGTCAGCGCCACGGCCGCGATGTCCACCCGCTTCCCCGCGCCCTCCCGGCCCACGATCTGCACCCCGAGGAGCCGCCCGGTCCGCCGCTCCGCCAGCATCTTCACCGTCATCGGCGCGGCCCCCGGGTAGTAGCCCGCACGACTGGTCGACTCCACCGTCACCGTCACATAGCGCAGACCCACCGCCCGGGCGTCCTTCTCGCGCAGCCCGGTACGGGCGATCTCCAGGTCGCAGACCTTCGACACCGCCGTCCCCACCACCCCGGGAAAGGTCGCGTAACCGCCGCCCACGTTCGCGCCGATCACCTGCCCGTGCTTGTTGGCGTGCGTGCCCAACGGCACGTGGCGCTCCCGCCCCGACACCAGATCCAGGACCTCGACGCAGTCGCCGCCCGCCCACACGTTCTCGTACCCGCGCACCCGCATCGACAGATCGGTCAGCAGACCCCCGTACGCGCCGAGCGGCAGCCCCGCCGCCCGCGCCAGCGAGGTCTCCGGCTCCACGCCCATGCCGAGCACCACCACGTCCGCCGGATACTCGGCGTCGTCCGTGACCACCGCCCGCACCCGGCCGTCCTCGCCCGTGAGGATCTTCGTCACCTCAGCCGAGCCGACCGTCGTGATCCCCAGACCGTCCATCGCCCGGTGCACCAGACGCCCCATGTCCGGGTCGAGCGTCGCCATCGGCTGCTCACCCCGGTTCAGGACCGTCACCTCGAAGCCCCGGCCGAGCAGCGCCTCCGCCATCTCCACACCGATGTACCCGGCGCCGACCACCACCGCCCGCCGGCCCTCCGCCCGCTCCAGGCTGTCCAGCAGGGCCTGCCCGTCTCCCAGCGTCTGCACCCCGTGCACACCCGGCGCGTCGATGCCCGGCAGCGGCGGGCGCTGCGGCCGGGCGCCCGTCGCGATCACCAGCTTGTCGAAGCCCGTCCAGGACTCCTCGCCCGACTCCAGATCCCGGGCCCGCACCCGCTGCCGGTCCAGGTCTATCCCGGTCACCTCGGTCCTCATCCGCAGATCGATGTCCCGGGCCCGGTGCTCCTCCGGGCTCCGGGCGATCAGCTCCTCCAGGGAGCCGACATCGCCGCCGACCCAGTACGGAATGCCGCAGGCCGAGTAGGAGCTGAACCGCCCCCGCTCGAAGGCGACGATCTCCAGCTCCCCGGGCCCCTTGAGCCTGCGTGCCTGCGACGCGGCCGCCATGCCCGCCGCGTCGCCACCGATGACCACCAGTCGTTCGCTCATGTCCCTATTTTCGTGGCTCGGTTCTCCTCCGGGGTGCTCGAGCCGGACTCGTATTTTCGTGGCTCGGTTCTCCTCCGGGGTGCTCGAGCCGGACTCACAGCGCCGTACGTGCTCGCCTCCCTCGTTCCTCGGGAGGCTGCGCGCGTTCGTCACTGTTCCCCCGGCCGCACCCCTTCGGCTCACTCGCCGGGGTTCAGGGGGGCGCCGTCAGGGGCCCTGGGAGTGGCGGGCGCATCGGCCGGGTCGGCCCTCACCGGCCCCGTCCCAGGTCCCGGACCCGGGTTCGGCTCCGGCCGCCGCCGCAGCCACAGCGGCCGGACCAGCCGGCGCCACCCCACGTACAGCACCGCCGCCGTCGCCAGCCACGGGGCCAGCGCGGCGAGCACGATCAGGACCCACGCGGCGGCGCCCACCAGGGCGCCCCAGCCGCCGGCCAGCGCGTCCAGGAAGCCGGGCCGGTCGTCGGCCCCGGCGGCCGGTGCGGCCTCCGGCTCGGTGAGGTGGAGGGTGATCGTGGCCAGCGAGGTGCGGTCCTTCAGCGAGGCCCGCTGGGCGAGCAGCGACTCCAGGTCGGCCTGACGGCGGCTCAGTTCCCCTTCCAGGGTGACCACGTCGCTCAGCTGCGTGGCCTTGTCCATCAGGGCCCGCACCCGCGCCACGCTCGCCCGCTGGGTGGCGATCCGGCTCTCCACGTCCACCACCTGCTCGGTGACGTCCTTGGCGTTCGCCGTGCGGGACAGCAGCTTGCCCGCGCCCGCCAGTTCGGCGAGGACGGAGTCGTAGCGCTCCTGGGGGACGCGGAGCACGATCCGGGAGCTGATGTGAGTGCCGTCCGTCCGCTCCGTCGTCTCGTTCTCGACGTGGCCGCCCGCGGCCGCCGTGACCCGGCGCGCCGAGGCCAGCGCCTTCGTCGCGTCCTTGACCTCGACGGACAGTTCGGCGGTACGGATGACGTGCTGCGGGGCCGGCCGGTTCTGGCTCCCGGGCGTCCGCTCGGGGGCTCGCTCCGGGCCCGGGGCGCCGTCCGCCGCGCCCTCGGGCGCACCCGAACCCGCCGGTTTCGCCGCGTACCCGCTTCCCTTGCCGTCCGCGGCCGAACGGCCGTCCCCGGCGCCGCACCCCGTCAGCACGAGCGCGGCCGACAGCAGCAGCGCCGCCGCGGCCGTGCGCGTCCCCGCCGTGCGCCTCCCCGCCGTACGCGTTCTCGCCGTACGCGTTCTGTACATCCGAACCCCCCAAGGCGGTGATGTGTCGTGCCGCTTGGACGCGAGGAGAGGGGGAGCGGGTTTCGGTCCGGCGGTAGCGAAGCGGTCACGGTCGGGCCTCGGAACGGACGCGGGCGGGCGATTTGAGAGAGTGGTCCCATGAACGGCCCCACGAACCCGCAGCCCACGGACGGCCGGCCCACGACCGGGAACGGACCGCACGTCGTCGTGGTGGGCGGCGGCATCGCCGGACTCGCCGCCGCCCACCGGCTCGTCACGGCCGGCGCGCGGGTCACCCTCCTGGAAGGGGACGAGCGGGTCGGCGGCAAGCTCCTCGCCGGGGAGATCGCCGGCGCCCCCGTCGACCTCGGCGCCGAGTCCCTGCTCGCCCGCCGCCCCGAGGCCATCGCCCTCGCCGAGGCCGTCGGCCTCGGCGACCGGCTCCAGGCCCCCGCCACCACCACCGCCTCCGTGTGGTCCCGGGGCCAGCTGGTCCCCATGCCGAAGGGCCACGTCATGGGCGTCCCCGGCGACGCCTCCGCCGTCGCCGGGCTGCTGTCCGACGAGGCCCTGCGCCGGATCGACCGCGACCGCGAACTCCCGCCGACCGACATCGGCGACGACATCGCCATCGGCGCGTACGTCGCCGAACGCATGGGCCACGAGGTCGTCGACCGGCTCGTCGAACCCCTCCTCGGCGGCGTCTACGCCGGCGACGCCTACCGCATCTCCATGAAGGCCGCCGTGCCCGCCCTCTTCGAGGCCGCCCGCCGCCACCCCACGCTCGCCGACGCCGTCCGCGCCGTCCAGCGGGCCGGTGCCGCGACCCCGGCCGACGCGGCGGGCGCCGCCACCGGCCTCGGCGGCGCCGCCTTCGCCGGCCTCCGCGGCGGCATCGGCACCCTGCCCGGCGCCGTCGCCGACGCCGTCCGCGCCGCCGGCGGCGAGATCCTCACCGGGACCCGGGCGGGTGCCCTGCTCCGCGGCGGCGACGGCCGCTGGCGGGTCGCGACCCGCCAGCGGGTCCTCGACGCCGACGCCGTGGTCCTCGCCACCCCGGCCGACGTCACCGCCGGCCTCCTCGCCGCCCACGCCCCGGCCGCCGCCGACGAGCTGGCGGAGATCCGCTACGCCTCCATGGCCCTCGTCACCCTCGCCTTCCGCCGCTCCGACCTGACGGACACGGGCCTTCCCGCCCTGCCCGGCTCCGGGTTCCTCGTCCCGCCCGTCGACGGCCACACGATCAAGGCCGCCACCTTCTCCAGCCAGAAGTGGAGCTGGGTCGCCGACGCGGCCCCCGATCTCCTCGTGCTGCGCACGTCCGCCGGCCGCCGCGGCGAGGAGGAGCAGCTGCGCCGCGACGACGCCCACCTCGTCGACGTCTCCCTCAAGGACCTGTCCGCCGCCACCGGACTGACCGCCCGGCCCGTCGCCTCCGTCGTGACCCGCTGGAACGGCGGACTCCCGCAGTACCCGGTCGGTCACCTCGCCCGCGTCGAGCGCATCCGCGCCGCCGTCACCGGCCTGCCCGCACTGCGCCTCGCGGGCGCCGCGTACCAGGGCGTCGGCATCCCCGCGTGCGTCGCCTCGGGCCGCCGGGCCGCCGACGAGATCCTCGCCGAGCTCGCCGACACGCCGAACGAGATCATCGCCACGTCGAGAACGGCCGACCCGGGTACGGGGCACTGTCCGTGACGGGCGAGAATAGGCGTATGAGTGCGCCCGAAAAGATCCCGAACGCCGGTAAGAAGGCGAAGGACCTCAACGAGGTCATCCGCTACACCCTGTGGTCCGTGTTCAAGCTGCGCGACGTCCTGCCCGCCGACCGCGGCGGCTACGCCGACGAGGTCCAGGAGCTGTTCGACCAGCTCGCGGCCAAGGACATCACGATCCGGGGCACGTACGACCTCTCCGGTCTGCGCGCCGACGCCGACGTCATGATCTGGTGGCACGCCGAGACGAGCGACGAGCTCCAGGAGGCGTACAACCTCTTCCGGCGCACCAGGCTGGGCCGCGCTCTGGAGCCGGTCTGGTCGAACATGGCGCTGCACCGCCCCGCCGAGTTCAACAAGTCGCACATCCCGGCCTTCCTGGCCGACGAGACCCCGCGCGACTACGTCTCGGTCTACCCCTTCGTGCGCTCCTACGACTGGTACCTGCTGCCGGACGAGGACCGCCGCCGGATGCTCGCCGACCACGGCAAGATGGCCCGCGGCTTCCCGGACGTGCGCGCCAACACGGTCGCCTCCTTCTCGCTCGGCGACTACGAGTGGATCCTGGCCTTCGAGGCCGACGAGCTCCACCGGATCGTCGACCTCATGCGCCACCTGCGCGGCTCCGAGGCGCGGATGCACGTCCGCGAGGAGGTGCCGTTCTACACCGGCCGCCGCAAGAGCGTCGCCGACCTGGTGGCGGGCCTGGCCTGACGGCCGGGCACCGGCACCGGTACCGGCTCCTTCACCGGCACCGGTACTCCCGACCCGGTCACCGCCCGGCGCCCAGCCGGGCGGCGACCCCTTGACCCGGAAGATCAGACGGCCTGCGGAACTCCGCCTGCCGCTCCAGCGACACCGGGTCCGGCTCCGGGTGCGGCGCGCACGACGCGCGCCGCACCGGCGTCCCTTCCCCCGCCTGCGGCTTCCCGGCGGGCGGCACGGCCCCCGTGAGCAGATAGCGCTCCAGATGGCCGTTCACACAGGCGTTCACTCCGCCCCCGATGCCGTGCGTCCCGGCGTCCCGCTCCGTCACGAGCGCCGCGCCCGCCAGCCTCCGCTGCAGTTCGCGCGCCCCTTCGTACGGAGCCGCCGCGTCCCGCTCCGCCGCCAGGATCAGCACCGGCGGCAGCACTCCCGGACCGGTCCGCACGTCCATCGGCTTCTGGCGGGGCGCCTTCCAGTAGGCGCAGGGCAGATTGGCCCACACGTTGTCCCAGGTCTCGAACGGTGCCTGCCTGGCGAGCCGGGTGTTGTCCCGGTCCCACAGGGCGAAGTCCTCCGGCCAGGGGGCGTCGTTGCACTCCACCGCCGTGTACACCGCGGCCCCGTTCCCGGGGTCGACCGCCGCCGGCTCTCCGCTGCGGGCCGGCGCGGCCGGTGCGGCCTGGGCGATCAGCGGTTTCGGGTCACCTTCGAGGTACGCGCCGAGGGCGCCCGCCCGCGCCGCCCAGAACCGGTCGTCGTACAGCGCCTGGAGCATCGCCCCGTGCAGCTGCCCCGGGCCGACCCGGCCGCCCGCGGGCGACGCGGCCAGCTCCACGCGCACCTTCTCGTAGTGCGCGCCCACCTCGGCGGCCGTCGTGCCGAGCCCGTACACCGCGTGGTGCTTCGCCGCCCAGGTGCGGAAGTCGGCCCAGCGGCGCTCGAAGGCGAGCGACTGGTCGAGGTTGTTGACGTACCAGACGCGCTCGGGCGCCGGGTTGACGGGCGAGTCGAAGACCATGCGGCGCACCCGGTGCGGGAAGAGCGTCGCGTACAGGGCGCCGAAGTACGTGCCGTACGAGGCTCCCATGTAGGTCAGCCGCGGCTCGCCGAGGGCCGCCCGCAGCACCTCGAGGTCGCGCGCGTTGTTGAGCGAGTGGTAGTGCCGCAGCGCGGAGCCGGTGCGGGTCGCGCAGCCCTGCGCGTAGGTCCTGGCGCGGGCGATCCGCTCCTTCTTGTAGACCTCCGACGGGATCGTCGGCGCGAGCGTCGGCCCGGTGACCCGGTCGGCCGGGTCCTGGCAGGAGACCGGCGCGGAGCGGCCGACCCCGCGCGGGGCGTAGCCGACCAGGTCGTACGCGGCGGCGATCCGCTTCCAGACGGGGAGCGCGGCCACGAGCGGGAAGGGGGTGGACGACGCGCCCGGGCCGCCCGGGTTGTAGACGAGCGCGCCCTGCCGTCCGGCCGCCGGGCCGGAGGCCCGCACCCGGCTGACGGTGAGCGGGACGAGGGTGCCGTCGGGGCGCGCGTAGTCGAGCGGGACGCGTACGGTGCCGCACTCCACCGGCGCCGGCAGCCTCTCGGCCGCCGGGCACGGCCCGAACCGGATGCCGCGGGCCGCCGCGGCCCGCGCGGCGGCCTGGACGCCCCGGCTCTCGGCAGGCGGTGCGTCGAGCCGGGGCGCGGCGTCGGCGGCCGGGCCGAGGGCCGGTGCGAGGGCCGGAGTGAGGAGGGCGGTCAGTGAGGCGGACAGCATCAGCGCGACGGACTTCATCGGCGCTTCCCTTCGTAGCCACGGAGGCGGGCGGGCGACAAAGGGATCGTTCGGGCCGGGGGCGCGGAAGTAAAGGATCCACGAGGGGTGTCGGCTGTCATGTCCCCGAAAGGCGGCACGCCGCTCGGGCCGGGGCGGTCGCGTCAGGAACTGCTGGACGAGCAGGAGCTGCTGCTGGACGAGGACGAGCACGAGCTGCCGCCGGACGAGGACGAGCACGAGCTGGAGGAGCCCGAGGAGCACGAACTCCCACCCCCGGAGCACGAACTCCCACCACCCGAGCACGAACTCCCGCCACCCGAGCACGAGCTCCCGCCGGAGCAGGAACTCCCGCCCCCGCAGCCGCCCCCCGTGCCCCCGGCCGGGGCCGCGCACCACAGGACCGGCAGCACGGTGGCGTCATCCGCCGAGTGGGAGGGGTGCGAGCGGGAGAACCGGCGGACCGGGGACGGCAGGGGCGTCCGGGCCGCCGTCGCCAACTGCTCCCGCAGGACCGGGTCCGGCAGCGCGCGCAGCCCGTACAGGGCCACCGGCATTCCGCCGTGCGGCAGATGCCCGTGCGCCGAGGCGTACGCCGAAACGGCCGCCTGCCCGGCAGGAGTCACCCGGCGCTTCGCGGCCGAGGCGCACAGCACCGTCGCCACGATGAGACCGACGATCACCGGCAGCACCTTCAGGATGAACGGCAGCCGCGGGCCCGACCCCATCAGGTCCGCCACCGTGAGGATCAGCGAGACCGGCACCGCCAGCATGGCCAGGATCCCCAGGACCGTGCTCCAGGTCAGCGCGGACCGCCGGGCCCGGGGGTCCATGATCAGCCCCCGGGCGGCGAGCCCGTCGCCGATCTCCTGCACCGCGGGGTGCCGCATCACGGCGAACCGCAGCGGAGCCAGGGCGCCGTGCGGGGCTGCCGCCAGCTCCTGGAGCACGGCCCGCTCGACCGGGTCGTGCGCGGTCGGCCGCAGCACCCGCACGATCCCGGGACCGCCCACCGCCACACGGCCGTCCCAGATCAGGGCGGTGAGCGCGGTGTCGACGACCCGGGCCGGACCGCCGTTCAGGAACGCCGCCTCGTACGGGTCCTGCACCGGCCCGCCCGGACCGCGCCCGGCCCCGTTGCGCTTGACGAACAGCACCGCCATGCCGGCGCCGCCGACCACGTAGAAGAAGAACGCGAGCGTGTTCACGGTCGCCTCACCCCCGTCCCAGAACCGTACGAACCCGATGTGCGAAGCGCGCGGCCGGTCCCGGCGGCCGGACGCCCGCCCGCTCCCGCCACCACGCGGTGAGCCGCCGCCGGACCTCCGCGTCCTCCGGCAGCCCGGCGACGAGCAGCCCCTCGACGAAGCCGAGGGCGTCGTCGCGGTAGCCGCCCCTCATGGGCCGGCTCCGGGCGTGCGCGAGGAACGCGGGCCGGTAACCGTCCCCCAGGATCTCCGGCAGCTCGGGCGCCACTTTCGCCACGACGTCCGCCCGCTTCGCGGCGAGCGCCCGGCTCTGCACCCCGAGCCGCCGCACGTCGAACCCCTCCGGCGCGGGCGTCCCGGCGACCAGCGCCGACAGCAACGCCGCCTGGGCCACCCCGAGCCGCTGGCGCGCGGGAGAGCCGGCCGGGGCGGACGCGGCCGGGACGCCGCCGGGGGCGGACGGGGGCCGGACCGGCCCGTCCGTCGCGCCGGCCGGGGCCGAAGCCGTCGGCTCCGGCGAGGCCGTACCCCTGTCCGTCGGCGCCGGCGTCGGCATCGGGCCGCCCGAGACGCGGGCGCCCGCGCCGATCAGGAGCGGACGGGGGCGGGCGGCGGCGACCGTCGTGCGGATCGTCTCCAGTTCGGCGGCCAGCTCGTCCGCCGCCGGGAAGCGGTCGTCCCGCTCCAGGAGGACGCCCGGCGGGGAGACCCGGGAGGCCAGGTCCGCGAGGATGTCGAGGACGGGACGGGGCACCGGGTGGGCGTGGGTGTCGTGCCAGACGCCGTCCCGCTCCAGGCCGCCCGCCACGTGCACGTACGCGATCGCCTCGACCGGCAGCGAGGACAGCGCCTCCGCCGGGTCCTCGCCCCGGTTGACGTGGTTGGTGTGCAGGTTGGCCACGTCGATGAGGAGCCGCACCCCCGTGCGCTCCACCAGCTCCGCGAGGAACTGGCCCTCCGTCAGCTCCTCGTCCGGCCAGGAGACGAGGGCCGCGATGTTCTCCAGGGCCAGCGGCACCGGCAGCGCGTCCTGGGCGATCCGGACGTTCTCGCACAGCACGTCGAGCGCGTCCCGGGTCCGGGGCACCGGCAGCAGGTGCCCGGCCTCCAGCAGCGGCGTCGCGGTCAGCGGCCCCCCGGCCCTTACGAACGCGATGTGCTCCGTCACCAGCGGCGCGCCCAGGGCCTCCGCCTTCTCCGCGAGCGCGGCCAGCCGCCCGGTGTCCGGCCGGTCGGCGCCGCCGAGGCCGAGCGAGACGCCGTGCGGCACGACGGTCACGCCGCGGGCCCGCAGCCGTTCCAGCGAGTCCGGCAGATGCCCGACGCAGATGTTCTCCGCGACGACCTCCACCCAGTCGACGCCCGTCAGCCCCTCGATCGCGTCCGCGATCTCGGGCCGCCAGCCGATGCCGACACCGAGTTCCGTCATGTCCCCCTCCTTCAGTCCCCCAGGTGATGGCCCACGCGCGACCGTTCGAATCCGGACCCGGAGACGTTCAGAGGTTGATTTGAGGTTTCGGCGCGACAAGGCGGGTACGAGCGAACGGGCCGTGCCCCGGCGCGCGCAGAACTGCGTTCGTGGGTTGCCGTTCAGGGAGCGGGCGTCAGGGGAGGCGCCGTACCCGGGCCGGTGCTCAGGGGGCCGCGCGGAGGCCCATCGCCGGGAACTCCGACACCACCGTGCACGAGCCGGGCGCGATCTCCGTGAAGCCCGCGTCCCGCACCACCGGCAGCCCGCCCGACGTGAGGCGCGCCCAGCGCGCCGGGTCGGCCGTCCGCACCGCGAGCGGGAAACCGGCCGCACGCCAGGTCTTCCGGTCGGCGTCCGACAGCTCCCACCACAGCAACTGCGCGCCGTGCCCGGCCTGCGCCATGGTCTTGCCCGCCGACATGTCGAGCTCGGGGTTGAGCCACAGCACGGCGGCCCCCTCCGGCACGGGGCCCGGTTCGGCGGGATCGTCCAGGTCGGTGCCGGACACCTGGAGCTTGACCAGCTCCTTGGGCCAGCCGTCCAGCGGGACGGGCGGGAAGACCCGTACCTCGGCCGGACTCGTGACGTCGACGGCGCCACTGCCGGCACCGGCCTCGGCCGTGCCGCCGTCGCCCGTGGCGCCGTGGCCCGTGCCGCCGTCGCCCGTGCCCGTCACGGTGATGCCCGGCAGGGCCGCCGCCCGGCGCCACTCCGCACCGCGCGCCCGGCGCACCACCTTGCGGATCCGGGCGTCCTCCCAGTCCGTCATGGCCCGGGCCCACTCGCCCTCGCCGAGCGACCGTTCGTCGGCCAGGATCTCCAGGACCGCCCGGGCCGCTGTCTCCAGGGCATCGGTACGGGCCGGCGGCGCCGCCCGCTCGATGCGGACCACGAGGGGAAGGACGAACTGCGGCTTCTCGTCCCGGGAATCGTCACGGACGTCGGTGTCGTTGCTGCTCACCCGGCAAGTCTGCCACCGCCGGAACGGATGCCCGTACGAGCGATTCTTGTAGGAATGGGAGCCTCCGGGACAGGATGCCCCCATGAAGAGTGATCTTTTCGCCAGTGAGCACCTCGCCGAGGCGGCGACGTTTCCGGGGATGACCCTCCAGAACGCCAAGTCGGTCAAGTACAGCGTCAACGGGGAGATGCACGCCCGGCAGGGCTCGATGATCGCCTTCCGGGGGAACCTCCAGTTCGAGCACAAGAGCCAGGGCCTCGGCGGCCTGCTCAAGCGCGCGGTGACGGGCGAGGGGCTGGCGCTGATGGCCGTACGCGGCCAGGGCGAGGCGTGGTTCGCCCACGAGGCGCAGAACTGTTTCATCGTGGAGATCGAGCAGGGCGACGCCCTGACCGTCAACGGCCGCAACGTGCTGTGCTTCGACCCCACGCTCCGCTACGAGATCAAGACGGTGAAGGGCGCCGGCATGACCGGCGGCGGCCTGTTCAACAGCGTCTTCACCGGCTACGGCAAGATCGCCCTGGTCTGCGAGGGCACGCCCATCGTCATCCCGGTCGCCCCGCACGACCCGGTCTTCGTCGACACGGACGCCGTCGTCGGCTGGAGCGAGCAGCTCCACACCTCGCTGCACCGCTCGCAGTCCTTCGGGTCGATGATCCGGGGCGGTTCGGGCGAGGCGGTGCAGCTGAAGCTGGAGGGGCAGGGCTTCGTCATCGTCCGCCCGAGCGAGGCGGTCCCGCAGAAGCCGACCGGCTGACCCGGACCGACCGCCGTGCGAGGGGCGGACGCGGCGTACGCGGTGACGGCGGGCCGCGTCCACCGCACCGAGCGGGTAGCTTCCGCGCCCCCGCGGCCGGTCGCGCCCCCGCCCCTGGCCCGTGTCACCGCAGCAGGCGGTACGGAACTCCCGGCCGGCCTGCCCGGGGTCCCGGAAGCCACCCGTGAGGGAAACCGATGGACCCTCACGGTCGACGCGTCGCGCTCCGACGCCGTGCTGCGCGCCCTGCTCGACGCGGGCTGGCGCGGCGGCGGCCGGGCCCGGCCGGCTCCCACCTCGCCGGGATCCTCACCGCGACCGCGGCCGTCCTGCTCGTCGCCGCCGTCACGGTCCTCGGCGTGACGGCCGTGAGCGACCACCGCGGTGAGGCGCCCCTCGCCGCCGGCGGGGGCGGACTGCTCGCCGCCACCGCGTGCGTCCTGACCGGCGCGGCCATCGGCACCCTCACCAGCCGCCCCTTGATCGCCTCCCGCGGCCGGTCCCTCGCGGCCCTCCTCCTGGGCGCCCTCGCCCTGGTCACCACCGGTTCCCCGGCCCACGCCGCCGTCGCTTCCCTCGTCACCGGCGACCGGACCTCCACCGTCCCCCTGCCGTGGCCCGCCCTCGCGGGCGCCGTGGTGCTCGCGGCCGCCTCGGCGGCGTTCGCGAGCCGGGCCACGGCACGGCGGGGATGAGTACGCTCGACGGTATGGACGACAAGACGGAAACGCGTGCGTACTGCGAACCCCCGAGCGAGCGTCCCGGGCCCGTGACGGCGGGCGAGGGCCCCTTCGCGGAGTGCGTGCTGTGCCGGGAGCCGACCGAGTACCCGGAATCGACCAAGGGCATCACCCTCTGCCCCGTGTGCGAGTGGCGCGAGGCGGAGCGGACGGCCTGCTCGGGCTGACCGGCCCGTCGGCGCCCGGGCACTCCGGCGGTCAGTCGGTCTCGCACCCGATGCCGTCACCGTCCCGGTCAAGGCGGTGCGGGTCGTCGGGGCCGACCCGGACGGGGCCCGGAAGGTCCGAGCAGTCGACATCGGGCGCCCCGGCGGGAGGACCGTCCGGGAGACCTGGGCGTGCCGGGGCCTTCGGAGCCGGTGACTCGCGGGGAGCGACAGGAGATTCCGGCTGCCCTGGACACGCGCTCCACTGGCCGGCTCCGGCCTGCCGGGCGGCGGCCTCGGCGGCGGAGAGCCTGGTCCAGTGCTTGTCGTTGGGCGGGTGGAGGACCGCCTCGGCGTGACCGCTGCGCACGAGGGACTCGTTGACGAACGTGCCCTGCGCGTTCCACACGTACAGCAGGTGGCGGTCGTAGCGGTCGACCAGTTCGACGTCGCGTTGGGCGCGGATACGGCTGCCCGGCGGCAGGAGCGCGGTGGTGCGGGCGGTCGCGTCGTCGGCGAAACAGGCACCGCGCTCGGGGGTGTCGATGCCCAGGAGCCTCACACGGGCGACATCGTCCTTCGGCAGGATCCGGCCGTCGCCGCGCACCTCGAGCGTGTCGCCGTCGATGATGCGGAGCACCACGACGCGCGGCGGAGCCGCCGGGGGCGGGCTCGGCTTCGTGGTCGGGGTGCCCGGGAGGACATCGGACGGCTCGACGGGCGGCTTCGTCGTGTGCGTGGGCGCGTCGGGTCGGGGTGTGTCGGACGGCTGAGCCGTGGAGGTCCGTGTCGGCTCCGTCGTGCCGGAGGCGGGCTCCCGGCCCTCGTCGAGCAGTGCCCCGAGGCCGCCGAGGCCCACGAGAAGGCCGAAGAGCACCAAGATCGCGGTCATCAAGGGATGCTTCGGGCGTCTGCGCCCTCTGGGTCCACGTGGCTCGCCCGAACGGTGACCCCAGGACTGCCGGCGCCAGGCGTTCGGGTCCGGCGGAGGAGAAGGGCACATGGCGCCCTCCACGGAAGGAAAGTCCTGCGTCACCAGTACAGCACCGGGCTGACCACGGAACCACCCGGGCACTCCGGACGCTCGGAGGCGGCCTGAGGTGGTGACACGGACGCACGGTGCCGACGCCCCGGTCGGCAGGATGGACCCCGTGGGAAGTCGCACCACCGCTCCTGACCCACAGGAGAATCATCGAGGGCCGTGCTGGCGGCCCTAACGGCTCATCAGCTCCGACACCTTCACGAAGCGGAAGCCCCGCGACCGAAGCTCCGGGACGATTCGGCGGACGGCCTGCTCCGTCACCGGGGCGGCGCTGCGGGTGCAGTGCAGGACGACCAGGGAGCCCGGCTTCACTCCGGCGAGGACCTGGTCGGCGACGGCGTCGGGGTCCTTGGCGAAGGCGTCGCCGCTGACGACGTCCCACTGCACGGCGGTGACTCCGGACGGGGCGAGGGCGCGGCGGGCGTCGTCGTCGTAGCAGCCGCCGGGGAAGCGGAAGTACGGGACGACGTTGACGGCGCCCGCGTCGCGGAAGGCGTCGAAGGCGCGCTGGACGTCGGCCGCCATGTCGGCGCGGGGCACGGTCGGCAGCCCGTAGCAGGGCGCGGCGAAGGCGTAGTGGCTGAAGGAGTGGTTGGCGATCTCGAAGAGCGGATCGGTCCCGATGGAACGCGCCTGCTCCGGGTACTCCTCCGCCCAGCGGCCCGTCATGAACACCGTCGCGTCCACCTTCAGACGGCGCAGGGTCGCGATCAGCTGGGGGTTGTCGAAGCGCTCGCCCCGCGCGGCGCGCGGGCCCTGGTCGGCCGTCATGTCGGCGTCGAAGGTGAGCGCCACGACCTTCTCCGCGCTCGTCGCCCGGTGGGTGTAGACGGGCGCAAGACCGCCGGCCGCCGGGGCGAGCGTCGGCACCCTACGGGCGGGCCGGGCCGGCGCGGCCTGGTGGCCGGGCGCGGGCGGGGCCGCCTTCGCGGCGGGAGCCCTGGAGGCCACCGGTGCGGGCCGCTCGGCCGCGCCCCCGCCGCAGCCGACAAGAACGGCACCCAAGAGGGCAAGGGCCGACAGTCTTCGTACAGGAATGGTCACCCACGGAAATTAACCGATCATCGGGTGAGCAGCCGCCTCCGGCACTCCGCCACGTCGAAGTCGGCCTCCGGGTACCGCGGATCCAGCTCCTCCAGGTGTTCCAGGAGCAGGGTGCTGATGGCCCAGTTGCGGTACCACTTGCGGTCGGCCGGGACCAGGAACCACGGAGTGCGGTCGGTCGCGCAGCGGGCGAGGGCGATCTCGTATGCCTCCTGGTAGTCGGGCCACAGGGCGCGTTCGTCGATGTCGCCGGGGCTGAACTTCCAGTGCTTGTCCGGGTTGTCCAGGCGCTCCAGGAGCCGGGCGCGCTGTTCCTCGTACGAGAGGTGGAGGAAGACCTTCACCAGGGTCACCCCGTCGTCGGCGAGGGACCTCTCGAAGGCGTCGATCTGCCCGTAGCGCTCCTCCAGCTCCTCCGGCGGGGCCAGGCCGCGGACCCGGGCGATCAGGACGTCCTCGTAGTGGGACCGGTCGAAGATGCCGATCTCGCCGGGGCGCGGGAGGGCCTGGGTGATCCGCCACAGGAACGGGTGGGCGCGCTCCTCCTCCGTCGGGGCCTTGAAGGCGCGGACGCGGCAGCCGGACGGGTTGAAGTGGCCGATCACGTGTTTGACCGTGCCGCCCTTGCCGCTGGTGTCCATGCCCTGGAGCACGAGGAGCACCCGGCGCCGGTCGCCGGCCGTGCTCGCCGCGTAGAGGCGTTCCTGGAGCTCGGCGAGCCGGGGGCCGAGCTCGGTGGCGGCGGCGACGCCGGCCGTCTTGCCGGGCGGGCCGCCGGGGGTCGCGGCGGCGTCGTACGCGCGGAGGTCGATCCGCTCGCCCACGGGGAGCTTCAGCAGCTCCCGCAGGGATCCCCGGGGCGTGGTGGTGTGGTCGCTCGGCATCCGCTCTCGCCTTCCCCAGCCGGTGACCGGCCGCTGTCCGGTCGCTCGTCCGGCCGCTGTCCCGTCGGTGTCCGTCCGGCGCCCGTCTACCCCGTCGCGCCGCCGCTGCTACCGATCCTGCGCGTCCAGCGCCGGTGCCACCACCGCGAAGGCCCGGTCGAGCAGCTCCAGCGGGTCCTCGGCCGCGTCGCTGTCGGCCCAGTGCTGGAGCGCCGTGTGGAAGGCGACCAGGGCCGTGCCCGCCGCCAGCCCCGGGTACAGGTCCCGGGCCGGGTCCTGCCCCCGGCGGCCGGCCAGCTCCGCCGCCAGGGCCTCCCGCCAGTGGGCCTGCCGTTCCAGGAAGCGGGCGAGGAGCGCGGGCGTCCGCAGGATCAGCTGCACCACGCGCAGGGCTCGGGCCGCGTGGTCGGGGTGGCGGTCGGTGCAGGCCGCGAGCGGTACGGCGACGGCGTGCCGCAGGGACGCGGACGGGGGTTCACCGGCCGGGCGGGCGGCGAGGGCGGCGTGGATGTCGGCGCCCATGCCCGACAGGAACTGCACGACCACGTCCTCCTTGGAGGCGAAATAGCGGAAGAACGTCCGCTTCGACACTCCGGCGTCGGTCGCGATCTCGTCCACCGTGACCGCGTCGAAGCCCTTCAGGGCGAGCAGCTGGAGCGCCGACTCGGTGAGTTCGGTCGCCACGAGGAGGCGCTTGCGCTCGGCGAGGCTGAGGGCGGGAGTGGCTGGAGTGGCTGGAGCGGCGGGACCGGCGACAGCGGCAGGACCGGCGGTACCGCCGGAGTCGCCGGAGGCCGGGGCGGCGGAGGCGGGGGCGTTGGAAGTCCGGTCGGAGGGAGCGGGCGTCGTCGCGTCGGTGGGCATGCCCCGATCCTAGTCCCGCCACTGTCACTCGGAGAACTACTTGACACCGAGTGACACGAACGGCAGCGTGTGCCGCATGACCTTGAACGAGCAGCAGCGCTGGAACGCCGACCTCATCCCCGACCTCACCGGGCGCGTCTTCGTGGTCACCGGCGCCAACAGCGGCCTCGGCCTCGCCACCGCCCGCGAGCTCGCCCGGCACGGCGGACACGTCGTGCTCGCCGTCCGCGACGAACGCAGGGGGCGCGCGGCGGCCGAGGCCCTGACCCGGGAGGTGTCGGGCGCCCGCCTGGACGTGCGGCGGCTCGACCTCGCCGACCTCGACTCCGTACGGGAATGCGCCGCCAAGCTGCGCGCCGACCACGAGCGGATCGACGTCCTCGTCAACAACGCCGGCGTCATGGCGCCGCCCCGCACCCTCAGCGCCCAGGGCCACGAACTCCAGTTCGCCGTCAACCACCTCGGCCACTTCGCCCTCACCGGGCTCCTGCTCGACCGCCTGGCCGCCGGCCGCGACGCCCGGGTCGTCACCGTCAGCTCGCTCCAGCACCGCAAGGGCCGGATCGACCTCGACGCCCTGGAGGACGGAGACAGCGTCCGCCGCTACTCGCCCATGGGCTCCTACAACCGGTCCAAGCTGGCCAACGCCGTCTTCGGGCACCAGCTCCACCAGCGCCTGACAGCGGCCGGCAGCCCGGTGCGCAGCCTCCTCGCCCACCCCGGCTACACCGCCACCAACCTCCAGAACGAGACCCCGGTCGCCGTCGTCCGGCTGGTCTTCGGCCGCGTCCTCGGCCCGCTGCTCGCCCAGGCCCCGCAGGCCGGGGCGCTGCCCCAGCTCTACGCGGCGACGGCCCCGGACGTGGAGGGCGGGGCGTTCATCGGGCCGGACGGCCGGGGCGAGCTGCGCGGCGCGCCGACGCGGGTGGCGCTCGCACCGGCGGCGGCCGATCCGGAGACCGGCCGCCGCCTGTGGGAGTTGTCCGAGACGCTCACCGGGGTGCGGTTCGCGCCCCTGAGCTGACCGGCACCCGGGCCGCCACCGGCACCCGCCTCACCCCCCAGGCAGCCCCGCCGCCGGCACCGGCACCGGCACCGGGCGCCCCTGGACTGACCGGCACCCGGGCCGGCACCGGCACCCGCCTCACCCCGCAGGCAACCCCGCGACCGGCACCGGCGCCGTGGCCGGCGTGTCGGACCGTACGGGGCTCAGCGCCACGGCCCCGTCACCGCGAACGTCGTCCCCGGCGTATAGCAGTTGACGTACATCGTCGAACCGTCCGGCGAGAAGGTCACGCCCGCGAACTCGCCCCACTCCGGGGCCTCCGGAGTGCCGATGTTCTGGGCGCCGCGCGCCACCGGGTACACCCGGCCCTTCCGGTCGACCCCGTACACGTGCTGGCCGCCGTCGCCGTCCTCGCAGACCATCAGGCCGCCGGTCGGCGCCAGACAGATGTTGTCCGGCGACTCGCCCGGGAGCTGGATGTCGGTGCTCGGGCCGAAGACCACGACGAGGGTGAGCCGGCGCCGGTGCGGCTCGTACTTCCAGACCTGGCCGAAGTGGGTCGCCCCGGAGCCGTCCCTGGTCCGGGCGAAGGACGACACGAAGTACACCGCGCCCGGGCCGTTCCCGCGCCCGCCCCAGTAGCAGCCCTCCAGCTTCTGGGCGTGGGTGATGCCCCTGGGGCCGAAGTCCTGGAGCCGGATGGGGGTGGTGACCGCCTGCGGGTCCGGTACGGGCACCCACTCGACGCCCTCGAAGCAGGCGCCGGTCTCCTGGACCACCGACAGGTCCGGCACGCCCGGCACCCGCATCGCCTCCAGGGCGCCGCCCGCGCGCAGCGAACCGGTGCCGCCGAGCGGCTTGTTCGGCAGGAAGCGGTAGAACAGCCCGAAGGGGTGCTGGAAGGCGTCCTCCGTCTCGTACACGATGCCGCTCCTCGGATCGACCGCGACGGCCTCGTGCTGGAAGCGGCCCATGGCGGTGAGCGGTACGGCGCCGGTGCGGCGCGGATCGGCACCGTCGACCTCGAAGACGAAGCCGTGGTCCTTGGTGTAGCCGTTCGTGCCTGCCTTGTCCTCGGTCTCCTCGCAGGTGAGCCAGGTGCCCCAAGGAGTCGGCCCGCCCGCGCAGTTGACGGCGGTGCCGGCGACGCCGACCCGCTCGTCCAGGACGTCGTGGCGCCCGTCGAGGGTGAGGACGGTGCAGCCGCCCTTGGCCGCCGGGTCGTAGGTGAGGCCCTCGACGGTGGGGACGCCCAGCCGGGCGGTGGCCCGGTTCTCGTGGTTCCGTATCAGGTGGATCCGGCCACGCGGGCCGGCGAACGCACCCATGCCGTCGTGGTTGCCGGGGACCACGCCCTCGCCGGAGCGCAGCCGTTCGCCCTGCCGGGAGAGGACCTTGTAGGAGAAGCCGGCCGGGAGGTCGAGCAGGCCGGCCGGGTCGGGGAGCAGCGGGCCGTAGCCGGCGCGGCTCCCCAGGGGCGAGGCGGCGGCGGTGCCGGCGAAGAGTTCGGAGACGGCGCCGGTGAAGGCGATGCCGGCGACGGACGCGCCGGTACGGGCGAGGATCTGACGTCGTGTTGCGGACATGAGGCAACAACCCGTTTCCTGTTGGCGGACAGTGAGGGTGGTGTGACGTATGACCCGCATGTGTGTATCACGCAAGGTGGTGACACGTGAACATGCGGGACACACGTTGCCTCGGGTTACGGAGGATCAGACGAGCTCGGCGTCGAGCGTGATCGTCGTCCCCGTCAGCGCCTGGCTCACCGGGCAGTTCTTCTTCGCGTCCTCGGCGAGCGCCTGGAACTGCTCGGCGTCCAGGCCGGGCACCTCGCCGCGCACGGTGAGGTGGCTGCCGGTGATGCCCTTGCCCGGGACGAAGGTGACCTCGGCCTTGGTGTCCAGACGGGTCGGCGGGGTGTCGTTCTTCGCGAGGATGTTGGAGAACGCCATGTTGTAGCAGGAGGAGTGCGCGGCGGCGATCAGCTCCTCGGGGCTGGTCACCCCGTTCGGCTCCTCGGTGCGGGCCGGCCAGGACACCGGGTAGGAGCCGATGCCGGAGGAGTCGAGCGTCACGGTGCCCGACCCCTTGAGCAGATCGCCCTCCCAGACGTTGTGGGCGGTACGCGTAGCGGCCATGGTGGATCCCTTCTCATCGGGTACGGCCCCCAAGCTACTGCGCGACGAGTCCCTTCGCGTCCCGTGCCAGGGCGGTGAGCCGGGAGATCGCCCGGAAGTACTTCTTCTTGTACCCGCCGTTCAGCATCTCGTCGCTGAACAGCTTGTCGAAGGGCATGCCGGAGGCGAGCACCGGGATCTCACGGTCGTAGAGCCGGTCGGCGAGGACGACGAGCCGCAGCGCGGTCGACTGGTCGGGGACCGGCCGCACGTCGGTGAGGCAGACCGCCGTCAGGTCGTCGGTGAGCGCCCCGTACCGGCTCGGGTGCACCCTGGCCAGGTGTTCGAGCAGGTGCGGGAAGTCGTCGAGGGAGGCGCCGGGCGTGGCGTACGCGGCCTTGGTGACGACGTCGTCGGTGTACGGGGCCGGGGCCTCCGGCAGGCCGCGGTGGCGGTAGTCCTCGCCGTCGATCCGCAGCGGCCGGAAGTGCGCCGACAGGCCCTGGATCTCGCGGAGGAAGTCGGCGGCGGCGAACCGGCCCTCGCCGAGCTTGCCGGGCAGCGTGTTGGAGGTCGCGGCGAGCGCCACGCCCGCGTCGACCAGCTTGCCGAGCAGGGTGGAGACCAGGACGGTGTCGCCCGGGTCGTCCAGCTCGAACTCGTCGATGCACAGGAGCCGGTGCCCGCTGAGCGTCTTCACGGTCTGCTGGAAGCCGAGGGCCCCCACCAGGTTGGTCAGCTCCACGAAGGTGCCGAAGGCCTTGAGCGCGGGCTCGGCCGGGGTGGCGTGCCACAGGGAGGCGAGCAGGTGGGTCTTGCCGACGCCGTAGCCGCCGTCGAGGTAGATCCCGCGGGGGCCGGCCGGCGCGGCGGACTTCTTCGGGGCGCGGGAGAACCAGCGGCGCTTCCCGGCGCCGGAGGCGTGGGCGCCGCCGAGGCCCTCGGCGAAGGCGCCGAGCACCTTGACGGCTTCGATCTGGCTCGGCTGGTGAGGGTCGGGGATGTACGTGTCGAAGCGCACCGAGTCGAACCGGGGCGGCGGCACCATCTCCGCCACGAGCCGGTCGGCGGGGACGTGGGGCTCTCGGGAGCACAGCGAGAGGGGGGCCGCTTCGGTGGAAGCCGCTTCGGTCATGGCACGGGTCGACACAGTTCCCCACTGTAAGCGCCATGTCAGACTGCGGGGATGCGACGCCTGTTCCCTGTGACGGACATGACAGCCGCCGGCACGCCGGCCTCCGACACCGCGGCCGCCTCGGACAGGGAGTGGTCCCTCGACGAGCTCGCCGACGCCTACGCCTATCCGGCGGAGGCCGCCTTCGGACCCTGGCTGCGCGCCAACATGGTCTCCTCGCTGGACGGGGCCGGCCAGCACGACGGCCGCTCCCAGCCGCTGTCCTCCGAGGAGGACATGCGGATCTTCGGGACCCTGCGGGCCCTGGCCGACGTGGTCGTCGTCGGCGCCGAGACCGTACGTCTGGAGGGCTACCGCCCGGCGCGGGCGCGGGAGGTCTTCGCGGCCCGCCGGGCGGCGGCGGGCCAGGGGCCGGCGCCGGTGATCGCCGTCGTGACGGCCTCGCTGGACCTGGATTTCTCGCTTCCGCTTTTCACCGAGCCCCTGGTGCCGACCCTCGTCCTCACCGGCGCCGCGTCCTCTCCGGAGCGGCGGGCGGAGGCCGAGCGGGCGGGCGTGGAGGTGGTGATCGCCGGAGACGGTCCCGGGGTGGAGCCGGAGCGCGCGGTGGCGGCCCTCGCGGAGCGCGGTCTGCGGCGCCAGCTGACCGAGGGCGGACCCCGTCTGCTCGGGCAGTTCGTCGCCGCGGGAGTGCTCGACGAACTGTGTCTGACGGTCTCGCCGACCATGACGGCGGGAGGTGCCCAGCGGATCGCCCAGGGGCCCTCCGTCGAGGTTCCGAAACGCTTCGCCGTGGCGGCGGTGCTGGAGCAGGACGGCTTCCTCTTCACCCGCTACCGTCGGATCTGACAATCGGCGGAATTTGTCGTTCCGCTTAGCGTCAGCTGGGCACAATCACTCTCGCAATCCCCGTGCGGGCACGGGGAAGGATGGTTTCCGCAGAAGGGCTCCTGAGGTGTTCACAAGCGTTCTGATGATCGAGAAGCCCCTGACGTCCGTCGACGTGGATTTCGTCACCACCCTGCACGGCGACGAGGGCGTTTCCTTCATCGTTCTGATGCAGCCGCGCGGTGACCAGGCCGATGTACTGCTGCGCGCCATCGACGACGTCGCCCTGGGCGAACTGAAGGAAGCGGCCCGCGAGGGCGAGAAGCCGGAGGGCGAGGAGGCCCGGCCGCTGGCCGAGCAGGCACTGGAACGCTCCCTCCAGGCGCTGAGAGACGCCGGCTGCGAGGCGGTCGGACAGGTGGTCGAGGACCACCCCCTGGACAAGATGAAGTCCGTGGTCGACGAGGTGAACGCCGACGAGGTGATCGTGCTGACCGCCCCGCACTACGTGGAGGAGTTCTTCCACCGCGACTGGGCGTCCCGGGCCCGCCACAAGGTCGGCGTCCCGGTCCTGAAGCTGTTCGCGCACAGCGAGGAGTAACCGCTCCGCGGCGGCCGGCCCGGGCGCCCGCCCGGGCCGGCCGCCCCCAGCCACTAGGCTGGACCGCGACAGTTCGCCGCAGCATCCGCACGTACTCCGGGGAGAGAACCGCATGGCACCCGCCATCCCTGCCGCCATGGAACGGCCGCACTTCATCGGCATCGGCGGTGCCGGAATGTCGGGCATCGCGAAGATCCTCGCCCAGCGCGGCGCCGAGGTCTCCGGCAGCGACGCCAAGGAGTCGGCGACCGCCGCGTCCCTGCGCGCCCTGGGCGCCACCGTGCACATCGGCCACGCCGCCGGGCACCTCGCCGACGACGCCACCGCCGTCGTCGTCTCCAGCGCCATCCGTGCCGACAACCCCGAGCTGGCCCGCGCCGCCGAACTCGGCATCCCGGTCGTCCACCGCTCCGACGCGCTCGCCTCCCTCATGGACGGCCTCAGCGCGATCGCCGTCGCCGGCACCCACGGCAAGACCACCACGACCTCGATGCTGGCCGTCGCCCTCACCGAGCTCGGTCTCGACCCGTCGTACGCCATCGGCGGCGACCTCGCCGGCCCCGGCACCAACGCCCGGCACGGCGACGGCCGGATCTTCGTGGCCGAGGCCGACGAGAGCGACCGCAGCTTCCAGAAGTACGACCCCGAGGTCGCCATCGTCCTCAACGTCGAGCTGGACCACCACGCGAACTACGCGTCGATGGACGAGATCTACGAGTCCTTCGAGGCCTTCGCCGCCAAGATCCGCCCCGGCGGCACCCTCGTCGTCGGCGAGCACGCGGGCGCCCGCGAGCTGGCCCGCCGGGTCGCCGGACGCGAGGGCCTGAGCGTGCTCACGGTCGGCGAGTCCGAGGACTCCGACGCCCGCATCCTGAAGATCGTCCCGAACGGGATGAAGAGCGAGGTCACCGTCGCCCTCGACGGCACCGAGCACACCTTCACCGTCTCCGTGCCCGGCCGCCACTACGCGCACAACGCCGCCGCCGCCCTGGCCGCCGGCTCCCGCGTCGGCATCGACCCGGCCGAGCTCGCGCAGGCCCTCACCGCCTACACCGGCGTCGGCCGCCGCCTCCAGCTCAAGGGCGAGGCCGCGGACGTCCAGGTCATCGACTCGTACGCGCACCACCCCACCGAGATGACCGCCGACCTGGAGGCCATGCGCGGCGCCGCCGGGGCCTCCCGGCTCCTCGTCGTCTTCCAGCCGCACCTCTTCTCCCGCACCCAGGAGCTGGGCCGGGAGATGGGCGAGGCCCTCGCGCTCGCCGACGCCTCCGTGGTCCTGGACATCTACCCCGCCCGCGAGGACCCGATCCCCGGCGTCACCAGCGAGCTGATCATCGCCGCGGCCGTCGCCGCGGGCGCCGACGTCACGCCCGTCCACGACAAGGCGACCGTCCCCGACGTGATCGCGGGAATGGTGAAGCCCGGCGACATGGTTCTGACGATGGGCGCGGGCGACGTCACCGACCTGGGCCCGGAGATCCTTGACCGGCTCGGCCGGCTTGGCCGGCTTGCGCAGTAGGGAAGCAGGGAGCGAGCTCATGGCGTACGAGGTCGAGAAGACCGACGAGGAATGGCGGGCCGAACTGACCCCGGCGGAGTACCAGGTGCTCCGGCAGGCCGGCACCGAACCCGCCTTCCGCGGTGAGTACACGGACACGAAGACGAAGGGCGTCTACTCCTGCCGCGCCTGCGGAGCGGAGCTCTTCACCTCGAACGAGAAGTTCGAGTCGCACTGCGGCTGGCCGTCCTTCTACGACCCGAAGGACAGCGACGCGGTCGAACTGGTCACCGACACCTCCCACGGCATGGTCCGCACCGAGGTCCGCTGCGCCCGCTGCGGCTCCCACCTGGGCCATGTCTTCGAGGGCGAGGGCTACCCCACCCCGACGGACCAGCGCTACTGCATCAACTCGATCTCACTGCGGCTGGAGCCGCAGGAGAGCTGAGCCGTACGGCACCACCGGACCCGGAGGAGAGCCGAGCCCCCGGCACCCCGGCACCACCGGACCCGGACCCGAGCCGGCCCGCGCACCCGCGCGGGCCGGCTCGGTCGTTTCCGAAGACCCTCAGTCGCTCTCGGGGCCCTCCTCCGGCGCCGCCGCCCCGCACACCGGGCACAGCCCCCGGTACGTGATCTCCACGCCCGTCACCGTGAAGCCGAAGCGCTCCGTGTCCGGCAGGCCGACCATCGGGTCGCCCTCGGGGTGGACGTCGCGGACCGTGCCGCAGCCCGCGCAGACCAGGTGCTGGTGGGCACGGTGGGCGTTCGGGTCGTAGCGCTTGGCGCGGCCCACGCTGGAGACCTCGATCACCTCGCCGAGCGACGCCAGCTCGCCCAGCGTGTTGTAGACGGTGGCGCGGGAGATCTCCGGCAACCGCTCCGTCGCGCGCGCCAGCACCTCGTCCGCCGTCAGGTGGATGTGCTCGCCGTCGAGGACCTCGGCGACCACGCGGCGCTGGGCGGTCATCCGCCAGCCGCGTCGGCGAAGCCGTTCCAGCAGGTTGCTCATGGTCACCCAGCCTTGCACCGCGACAGCAGAACGATTCGGCCACATCGAGCGCGGGTCGGTCTGACCGTCGTATTGACTTGGACTGAGTCCACCATAGGATCTACTCCAGTAGTAGCCAAGAGGGTGTGCACCGGCCACACCGATACCCACACCGGCGCCTCGGCAGTCATACCCGAGCTCGCGATCCGAATGGTTCGGAAGGAAGACCCGATGTCTGAGCAGAATCACGATCCGCTGGTCACCGAAGACGAGGCGGCGAAGGGCGTCGGCGGCTGCCCGGTCGCGCACGACCGCGCCCCGCACCCCACCCAGGGCGGCGGCAACCGCCAGTGGTGGCCGGAGCGGCTGAACCTGAAGATCCTCGCCAAGAACCCGGCCGTGGCGAACCCCCTCGGCGAGGACTTCGACTACGCCGAGGCGTTCAAGGCCCTCGACCTCGCGGCCGTCAAGCGGGACATCGCCGAGGTGCTCACCACCTCCCAGGACTGGTGGCCGGCCGACTTCGGCAACTACGGCCCGCTGATGATCCGCATGGCCTGGCACAGCGCCGGCACCTACCGCATCAGCGACGGCCGCGGCGGCGCCGGCGCCGGCCAGCAGCGCTTCGCGCCGCTGAACAGCTGGCCGGACAACGGCAACCTGGACAAGGCCCGCCGTCTGCTGTGGCCGGTCAAGAAGAAGTACGGCCAGAGCATCTCCTGGGCCGACCTCATGATCCTCACCGGCAACGTCGCCCTGGAGACGATGGGCTTCAAGACCTTCGGCTTCGCCGGCGGCCGCGAGGACGTCTGGGAGGCCGAGGAGGACGTCTACTGGGGCCCCGAGACCACCTGGCTCGGCGGTGACGAGCGCTACAGCGGCGACCGCGAGCTGGAGAGCCCGCTCGGCGCCGTCCAGATGGGCCTCATCTACGTCAACCCCGAGGGCCCCAACGGCAACCCGGACCCGATCGCCGCGGCCCGCGACATCCGCGAGACCTTCCGCCGGATGGCGATGAACGACGAGGAAACCGTCGCCCTCATCGCCGGTGGCCACACCTTCGGCAAGGCCCACGGTGCCGGCCCGGCCGACAACGTCGGCGCCGACCCCGAGGCCGCCCCGCTGGAGCAGCAGGGCCTCGGCTGGAAGAACTCGTACGGCTCCGGCAAGGGCGCCGACGCGATCACCTCCGGCCTGGAGGTCACCTGGACCACCACCCCGGCCAAGTGGGGCCACGACTTCTTCAAGCACCTCTTCGAGTACGACTACGAGCTCACCAAGAGCCCGGCCGGCGCCCACCAGTGGGTCGCCAAGGACGCCCCGGAGATCATCCCGGACGCGTACGACGCGGAGAAGAAGTACCGCCCGACGATGCTCACCACCGACCTGTCGCTGCGCTTCGACCCGGTCTACGAGCAGATCTCGCGCCGCTTCTACGAGAACCCGGAGCAGTTCGAGGACGCCTTCGCCCGCGCCTGGTACAAGCTGACCCACCGTGACCTCGGTCCGGTCGTCCGCTACCTCGGCCCGGAGGTCCCCTCCGAGGTCCTCCTGTGGCAGGACCCGCTGCCGGCCCGTTCGTACGAGCTGATCGACGACGCCGACATCGCCTCCCTCAAGGAGCGCATCCTCGGCTCGGAGCTCACCGTCACCCAGCTGGTCTCCGCCGCCTGGGCCGCCGCCTCCTCCTTCCGCGGCAGCGACAAGCGCGGCGGCGCCAACGGCGGCCGCATCCGCCTGGAGCCGCAGCGCAACTGGGAGGTCAACAACCCGGACGAGCTCGCCCAGGTGCTGCGCGTCCTGGAGGGCATCCAGGAGTCCTTCAACTCCGCCCAGACCGGCGGCAAGCAGGTCTCCCTCGCCGACCTCGTCGTCCTCGCGGGCACCGCGGCCGTCGAGAAGGCGGCCAAGGACGCCGGCCTCGACATCCAGGTCCCGTTCACGGCCGGCCGCGTCGACGCCTCCCAGGAGCAGACGGACGTCGAGTCCTTCGCCGCCCTGGAGCCGGCCGCCGACGGCTTCCGCAACTACGTGGGCAAGGGTCAGCGCCTGCCCGCCGAGTACCTGCTGCTCGACAAGGCGAACCTGCTCACCCTCTCCGCCCCGGAGACCACGGTCCTCGTCGGCGGCCTGCGCGCCCTGGGCGTGACCCAGCCGCAGACCTCGCTCGGCGTGTTCACCGAGACCCCCGGCACGCTGACGAACGACTTCTTCGTCAACCTGCTCGACCTCGGCACGACCTGGAAGTCCACCTCCGCCGACCAGACCACGTTCGAGGGCCGCGACGCGGCCACCGGCGAGGTCAAGTGGACCGGCACCCGCGCCGACCTGGTCTTCGGCTCGAACTCCGAGCTGCGCGCGCTCGCCGAGGTGTACGCCTCCGACGACGCGAAGGAGAAGTTCGCGAAGGACTTCGTCGCGGCCTGGAGCAAGGTCATGGACCTGGACCGGTTCGACCTCCGCTGACCTTGCCGTAACACCGCGTCGGCCTCCACACCCCCCGGGGGGGGCGTGGAGGCCGACGTCGCGTTCCGCCCGCCTTCTCCCGCGACGGCCACCTGCGCATACGGCGCGCCAGGGCCTGAGAACCGGCCCCTCGCTGTGGGGCGGTTGGACTAGTCTCCTTCCCCGTGGACCAGCTGACCGCCGAAGACCCGTCGCACATAGGCCCCTACCGCCTCATCGCCCGCTTGGGCGCCGGCGGCATGGGCCGCGTCTACCTCGCCCGCTCCGAAGGCGGGCGCACGGTCGCGGTCAAGGTCGTGCAGACCGAGTTCGCCCAGCACGCCGAATTCCGCGCGCGGTTCGCGCGCGAGGTCACCGCCGCGAAGCGGGTCGGCGGGGCCTGGACCGCGGCCGTGCTCGACGCGGACACGGACGCGGAGACGCCCTGGGTCGCGACCCAGTACGTTCCCGGACCCGACCTGCACGCCGTCGTGGCCGAGCAGCACGGGCCGTTGCCCGAGCACTCGGTGCGGGTCCTGGCCAACCGGCTCGCGCTCGCCCTGCAGGGCATCCACGAGGCGGGCCTCGTCCACCGCGACCTCAAGCCGTCCAACGTCCTGGTCACCGTGGACGGGCCCCGGGTCATCGACTTCGGTATCGCCCGGGCGCTGGACGGCGTCAGCGGGGACAGCCTGCAGACCCGCACGGGCATGGTGATCGGATCGCCCGGCTTCATGTCGCCGGAGCAGGTGCGCGGGCTCCACGTCACCGCCGCTTCCGACGTGTTCTGCCTGGGTTCCGTCCTCGCCTACGCCGCCACGGGACGCCAGCCCTTCGGAGTGAGCGGCATCGGGCTGCACGCCCAGTTGTTCCGGGTCGCCGAGGAGGAGCCCGACCTCGACGGGGTGCCGGAGGCGCTCCTCGGACTCGTACGGGAATGCCTGCGGAAAGACCCGGCCCAACGGCCCACACCGGAGCAGATCGCCGCCCGCACCACCACAGAGGTCGCCGACGAATGGCTGCCGGGCGCGCTGCTCGGCCGACTGGGGCGGCACGCGGCACAGTTGCTGGACTTCGATCCGCTGCGGCCGCACACGGCCCTCGTGCCGGGTCAGGTTCCGACTCCGCCGGCACCTGCCCGGCCTGTGCCGACCCCCCGGCCCGTACCCGCGCCCGCCGCACCTCAGCCCGTGCAGGCGCCCGCCACGCCTCAGCCCGTGCAGGCGCCCCCCGGGCATCAGCCCGTGCAGGCGCCTGCCGCGTCCCCGTCGGAGCTGCTCGCGCAGGCGCCCACGGTGGGGCCGGGGCACGACGAGACGGCACGCTCGCACCTGTCGGCGCAGACCCCGGAACGGCGGCGTCGCCCGGCCGTCGTGGCGGGAACGGCAGCCGTCGTGGTGCTCGTCACCGTCGGCGGCCTGCTCGCGCTCCGCCCGTGGCAGGGCGGGGCGGGGGAACCGCCTTCGCCGAGTGCTCCGAAGGCGTTGCAGGGGAGCTGGGAGGCGCGACTGAGCAAGGGCGACCTGCGCGCGGAGGGGGCGCTCGCACGCCTGCTCGTCGACGCGACGGGCACCGTCCAGTACTCCCTGCTCAACGAGGTGCGGCTGTGCGTCTGGGAAAGCAGCATCACCGCCTCCAGAAGCGACGCGATCAAGCTCGGCTCGAGCCGGCTGAAGAGAGCAAGCCCCCAGTCCGAGGCGGAACGGTGCGAAGACACCACCGAGGACTACAGCTCGTCCCGCCCGGACGGTAACGGGGCGTTCGTCGCCTCGTGGAACGGTGCGTTCGAGTGGGAAGACGACCCGAGCTTCTACGACCGCCACAATGACGGACAGACCTCCTACGAACCTGCCCTGTTCGAGAAGGCGCCGCCCGCCACGGGCGCGCTGCCGGAGAAGTTCCGGGGCTCGTGGAGCGGTCGGGCGGCGGACGGCACCTACCGCTTCGACGTCACGATGGGTCAGGGGGCGGCGAAACGCGACATTCGTCTCGTCTCCATCAGCGCGGTCGGCGAGAGGTGCACGTACAAGGCGGAGGTGTTCTCCCAGGAGCCGACCCGGCTCCGCACCACGCCCGCGGAGCTCGCCGACAGCAAGCAGCCGTCGGGCTGCTCCAGAAGCGCCCCCTCTTTGACGTTCTGGGCGAGCGAGGACAAGGGAAGACGGAAGCTGTCCTCCGGTCCCCTCCGCGGCGCCGACACACCCTGGGCCGAGGCCGTCCACTGGGTGGCAGAGCTGAAGGAAGTAAGCGAATGATCACGAGGAGGGGCGGGCACATGGCCGTCACGAGAAGGCTGTTCATGGGCGGGTTCACGGCCGGGGCCGTGACCGTCGCCGTCGGAGCGACGGCGACGGAGGCCGAGGCGGCGGGGGAGACCACGACCTTCACCGGCCCCGTGGTCGCCCAGGGCCAGGTCACCGCACCGCGCTACTACGCGGCGGCGCCCGGCGAGGGGCTGTACGTCAAGTCGACCAACACCACCGGCAACGGGGCGACCGTCGTCCTGGAGGCGACCGAGGGCCCCGGCTCCGCCCTCAACGTCGTCTCCAAGAACCCCGTCACCTCGGCCATGTACCTGAAGGGCGTGGAGGCCGACCGCGGCACCCTCAAGATCGCTCACGTCGGCTACGCCGACGGCTCCGACCACGGCGCCTCCGCCCTCTCCATCGACCTCCAGACCAAGGGCACCGCCTCCCAGGGCATCTTCGTCACGGCGACCCAGGGCCCGACCTCCGGCGCCCTGCTGGTCCTGCGCAACAACGACGGCCGCGAGGACCTCACCGTCGAGGGCAACGGCCTCATCGGCATCGGCATCGACCGCGGCGCCAACCCGCGCGCCCAGGTCCACATCGTGCAGCGCACGGACAAGCCGGGTCTCCTCGTGGAGGGCACCGTCGAGATCGGGAACGTGACGACACCGCCCACCGGGACCGTCTCGGCCACGGGCGGCGGCGTCCTCTACTCCCAGGACGGCGACCTGTGGTGGCGCGAGAGCGGCGGCACGCCCCGCCGGATCGCCCTGGTCTAGGGGAGGGAGGAGAAACGATGGTGCAGCTCACGCCCGAAGAGCTGGTCGGCGAGTTCCAGGACGCCGTGGTCGAGCTCTACTTCGCCCGGAAGCGGATCCACGCCCTGGAGGCCGAGAACGCCGAGCTGAAGACCCGGCTGGCCGCGGCGCTGCCCCGCCAGGAGGAGGAGCCGCGGCCGTAGCGGGCGCCCTCAGTGGACGGACAGGCCGCCGTCCACGAAGATCGCCTGCCCCGTGACGTACGCGGAGGCCCGGCTCGCCAGGAAGACGGCCGCCCCCTCGAAGTCCTCGGCGAGCCCGTTCCGCCCGGTCATCGTGCGGGCGGCCAGCTCCGCGACCCGCGCCGGGTCGGAGGAGAGACGCACGTTCAGCGGGGTCATCACGAAGCCCGGGACCAGGGTGTTCACGGTGACCCCGTACGGCGACCACGCCTCCGCCTGCGAACGCGCCAGCGACTCGAGGGCGCCCTTCGACACCCCGTACGCACCGGACTGCACGAACGCCCGGTGCGCCTGCTGCGAGGTGACGTGGATGATCCGCCCGAAGCCCCGCTCGGCCATCCCCGGCCCGAAGCGCTGGCCGAGGAGGAACGGCGCCTCCAGGTTCACGGCCATCGTCCGGTCCCACACGTCCTCGGTGAGCTCCGACAGCGGCGGACGCAGGTTGATCCCGGCCGAGTTGACCAGGATGTCCGGCTCCCCGTACACGGCGGCGGCCGCCTCGGCCGCGGCCCGTATGCCCTCACGGGTGGAGAGGTCCCCGCTCACCCCGCCGGCCTCGGCACCGGCGGCGGTCAGCTCGTCGACGGCGGCCTTCCGCTCGGCCTCGCGCCGCGCCACGATCACCACGGACGCCCCGGCGCGGGCGAGCGCGCGGGCGATGGCCTTGCCGATCCCGGAACTGCCGCCGGTGACGAGGGCGGTGCGGCCGGAGAGGGAGAACAGGTCGTCCAGATAGGCCATTACAGGCGCTCGCACCCGGCCACGAACGCGCCCCAGGCGGCGGGCGCGAGGGCGAGCTGCGCGTCCTCGGGCCGCTTGGAGTCACGGACGTGGACGGTGCCGGGGCAGGCGGCGACCTCGACGCAGTCGTCGCCGGAACCGCCGCTGTACGTCGACTTGCGCCAGGCGAGCGCCACTTCGACGCAGTCACCGCTTCCGCCGCTGCTGTAGCTGCTCTTGAACCAGGCCAGGTCTGTGGTGCTCATGTCGCTCCTCGCATCTGCCGCAACAGGCTCGCGGAGTCTTCCAGGGTAAGAGCCTGTGACCGCATCCTGGCATACCGCATCTGGAGGATGCCGACGACTTTGGAGTCCGAGATCAGCACGCCGCTCTCCTGGCCTTCGGCGTAGGCGTACCAGCGGTTCTCGGGCGTCTCCAGTAACCGCATCGACCCATCGAGTCCCGCATGGTGCGCGCGGCTCAGCGGCATCACCTGGATCTCGATGTTGCGCTGCTCGGACATCCGCAGGATGTGCTCGATCTGCGCCCGGTGCACCTCCGGTCCGCCCGTCTCCCTCCGCAGCACGTGCTCCTCGATGATGAAGCTGTACGAGGTGTTGGGCCGCTCCGTGAGGAGTTTCTGCCGCTTCATGCGCGCGACGAGGTTCTCCTCGATCTCGGCGTCGCCCATCGGCGGCAACTGCTCCTCGAAGAGCGTCCGCGCGTACGGCTCGATCTGGAGCAGACCGGGAATCAACCGGCTCTCGTACGTGTAGAGGCACAGCGCGTTCCTCTCCAGCGCCGCCCACCGCCGGAACCAGTTCGCGAGCCCCGGTTCCCGCGACAGGTGCTTCGCCGCCCCCTTGATCGCCCCGAACCCGTCGAGGACCTCCTCCGACTTGTCCACGAGCTTCGGCGAGGGAAACCGCCGGCCCTGCTCCACGGAGGAGACCGTCTCCACCGAGTAGCCCACCTGCGGCGCGAACTCCTCCTGGGTGAGCCGCGCCCGCTTGCGGAACGCCTTGAGCACCTCCCCGAAGGTCTTCAGGCTGTCCGAGGTCTCAGGCTCCGCGTTGTCGTCCGTCGTCATCACGCACACCTCCCACCCCGTATGGTCACGGGCCGTGATGAGTACTGTCCACACTTCGTACCCGTACGCTTACGCAGCGTACGAGTTTCTGACCTGGGAGACCGCCCCGCACGGCGCCACATTGGCCCCATGACCCCCTCGCAGACCCGCCAAGAGCCGGTTACCGTACGTGTGTTCACCCAGCGCTTCAGCTCCACCCCGCGCGGCGCCCGCCTCGCCCGCCGGCTCGCGCTCCACCAGCTCGACCGCTGGGGCCTCGCCCACGGCACCGCCGTCTCCGACGCCGCCGCCCAGATCGTCGCCGAACTCGCCGCGAACGCCGTCACCCACGGCCGCGTCCCCGGCCGGGACTTCGAGCTGGCCCTCGCGTACGAGCCGGAGCGCCGGCTCCGCGTCGACGTCTCCGACACCCGCACCGAACGCCGCCCCGGCCTCTCCCCTTCGTCGCTCCTCTCGGAGGCCGGCCGCGGCCTCCTCCTCGTCGACGCGCTCGCCTCCCGCTGGGAGACCCTGGACCGCCTCCCCGTCGGCAAGACCGTCCGCGCGGAACTCGACCTCCGACGGGGTCCGGGCGGGCTAGTCTTGATCAAATGACGCGCAGTCACATAGCCCTGGTCTCGGCCCTGGTGGCCTGTTTCGCCCTCTCCGCCTGCTCGACGGACAAGGCCCCGCAGGCCCCGGCGCCGCCCTCGCACGCCGGGAAGCCGTCGGGTGGTGCGAGGGGTGGCGCGGGTGGTGCGACGGGCGAACCGCAGCCGTTCAAGGACGACTCCGACGTACCGCTGGCCAAGCAGCTCCGCCTGAGCGACTTCACCCTGGCGGTCCCGGACGCCGGGGACGTCGTCCCGGGCTACTACCCCGGCAGCCTGCACAAGAGCATGCCGGGCGAGGCCGACGACTGCGCCCCGTCGGACGGCCCCGCGTCGCCCGGCTGGCAGCGGTCCGTCCGCGGCGACTACGACTACCAGGGCTCGACCGTCTCGCGCGGGATCGACCTGGACGTGTGCCAGTTCGACACCGTCGCGCACGCGAAGGCGGCGTACGACCGGATGCCGGACAGGAGCGAGACGGCGCCGCCGGTCGAGGCGCCCACCCCGGTCGGCGAGGAGTCCCTCTTCCTCCAGCACACCGGATCGAGCGGCACGGTCTACGGATACACGCGGTCCGGCACCGTCGTCGCGCGGGTCGAGGTCGAGGACGCCTCCGGCGACGCCACCGACGCCCGCCACGTCCTCGCCGCCACGATCAAGCGCCTCCAGCAGGTCCAGGCGGGCCGGCCCCCGACGGCGACCGCGGTCGAGATCGCCGACCTCGACCGCGCTCGCCGGCGGTGACCTGAGCCGCCCGCGCCGCCTGAGCCGCCCGCGCCGCCCGCGCCGCCTGAGCCGCCTGAGCCGCCCGCGCCGCGCGCGCCGGCGGCGCGGCGGGGCATGAGCGCGGCCGGGTGCCACGGGCCGCCCCGCTCGCGGAGGCCGTGTCTCGTTGCCGGGCCGTCGCCCGTCCCGTTCGTGACGGATGCGTGCGTGCCGTACGAGTGGACCGGGGCGGTCCCGCGGTCCGTACGCTGCCCGAGCCGGCCCGCGCCCATCTGCGCGCGAGCGGCCGGCGCCGCCCCCTGCTGACGGACCCCTGGCGGGGAAGGCGTGCCGCGGCTTCCGTGCGGGCGGACACCTGGTGCCGCACCGGGCGGACCGGCGCGTCACCTTCGAGGAGTTCCTCGCGCGGCGGGGCCGGCAGGACGGGGCCGAGCCGGTGGGGCGGGGCCCGGCGGCCGTCAGCGGAACTCGTGGACGACCTCGATCGTGCCTACGATGTGGGCGTTGAACGCGTCGAGCTCCTCGGCCGGCACCCACAGCTCCAGGATGGTCTCGCCGCCCGCCTGTCGGACCGGATAGCGGGCCAGGAACGCGGTGTCGACCTCGAAGCGGGTCACGTAGCCGACGCCGCTGTGCGGCACGTTCCAGTCCCGCGCGATCCGGACCGCGTAGTCCTCGTTCAGGACCGGGTAGAAGATCGGCTGCTCGGGCAGCCGCGGCGGCCACGCCCGCCACTCCAGCTCGCGCACGAGCTCCAGCTCCTCGGGGCCCGTGGGGCGCCAGAGGGTGGTGGTCGCGGGGCGGCTGGTCATGGCTGCGCTCTCTCTCGTGCAGAGGGGGGAGCGGGGACGTTACCGGGGCGCCGGGGACGGGGCCACGGAGTTTCCCGCCCGGTCACCCAGCGGCGGGCTGGAGCAGGTCCCAGCGGTTGCCGTACAGGTCCTCGAAGACGGCGACCGAGCCGTACGGCTCGTGGCGCGGCTCCTCCAGGAACCGCACTCCTGCGGCGGTCATCCGGGCGTGGTCGCGGCCGAAGTCGTCCGTGTGGAGGAAGAACCCGACCCGACCGCCGGTCTGCGCGCCGACGGCCGCCGCCTCCGCCTCGTTCTTGGCCCGGGCGAGCAGCAGCCCGGTGCCCTGCCCGGCGCCCCGGGGCCGTACGACGACCCAGCGGCTGCCGTCACCGCGGTCGGTGTCCTCGACCAGCTCGAAGCCGAGGGCGCGGGTGTAGAAGTCGACGGCCTCGTCGTAGTCGCGCACGACGAGGGTGACGAGGGCGAGGATGGAGGAGGAGGTCATGGAGCCAACGTAATACGTATGACGACCGGCGTGCCAACCCGTCGTCGGGGAGGGCGGGCGGCGGGCGGGGGCGGTCAGCGCAGGTCGAGGCGCATCAGGACGCGGGGATGCCCCGCGAGCACCGACGTGGTGTCGGTGACGTGCACGAACCCGGCGCGCTCGAAGTTCTTCCGCAGCCCGGGATACGCCATGGTCAGGTCCACGCGTGCGTCGCCGTTGTCCAGCGGATACGCCTCGACGGCCGGGGCGCCGTGCGCGCGGGCGAACTCCACCGCGCCGGCGATCAGGGCGTGCGAGACGCCCTGCTTCCGGTGGCCGGGCCGGACGCGGACGCACCACAGCGACCACACGGGCAGGTCGTCGACGTGCGGGATCTTCCGGTTGCGCGCGAACGTCGTCTCCGCGCGCGGCGCGACGGCGGCCCAGCCGACCGGCTCGTCGCCGTCGTACGCGAGCACTCCCGGCGGGGTCCCGGCCCGGCACAACTCGGCGACGTAGGCGCCCCGGGCTGGGCCGACCAGCTCCCTGTTCTCCTTGGAGGGGATCCGGTAGCTCAGGCACCAGCAGACGTTGGCCGTGGGGGACTTCGGGCCGATGACGGCACGGACGTCCTCGAAGGCCGAGGCCGGGCGGACTTCGATGGTCATGACACCACGATGGCACGGAGCGCGTGGGGACGGAGGGCGAGGGGGGTGAGAGGGGTGCCGGGGACGGGAGGGGTACGAGGGGCGCCTGGGCCCACGAGGTCACCTGAGATGCCGGGGCACCGCTGGTGCCACAGGCACGACAGACTTTTCCATGCCGATGTCAACCGCAGTGGGTGCTGACCAAACGGGGTTACGCATCTGGTGCAACGCTCACCGCGATGGCTCGTCCACGAAGGTGAACCGCCAGGATCTCCATCTCGACGAGCGTGCCGATGAGACCGGTCCCGGCAAGTTCCGCGGCCTGCGCGCGTGCTTCCCCCACGGACAGCTCTCGCGCACTCCGGAGGGCTCGCAGCACGGGAACGAGGCTCGACACGTCTCCAGACAGGCGAAGCCTCGCGGGCCCATGCGCTTTCAGCAGTGCTTGCCGAATGTGCTCGGGCGTGACGGGACCGCTGTCCTGCTCGCACCACCCATGAGGGCAGTCCGCGCACCGTCCTTCGGTGCCCCAGCGAAGCATGCCACGGTCGAAGAACTGACCGATGTCGCAGGTCGTGATCCCTCCGCAGGCACTGCAGCGGCCTGTGACCCGTACTCCTTGCGTGATCACAGGCGGCTCCTCGGCGTCATTGGTCCATGCTGACGGGATCCTGCCCTGAGAAGTGGGCTCACGTCGATCAGGTTTGCGATCGGCGAGCAGCTCTATGGGGCTGTCGCCGCTGGTGGCGGGAGTTCGTAGTGCCGCTGGTCTCGGAGAAGTGCCCACCGTACGTCGACTCGCCGAGTACCGAAGTGATTCCGACACCAGGTGATGCTTCGCATGGCTGCCAAGGGCTGTCCCGTAACCGTTGGTCACGGGTGGGATGAGACCGAGCAGCCCGGTTGGCATCTGCGTACTCGGATCGGCAGCCGTACGCATTCCAGTCGGCACGGGGGCTCCTGCACGCTGCACTGGGTAATTTGCAGGCATCCCGTCCGGCGTTCCTCCTATCCTGTCCGCTGCCGTCCATGCCGGGACGGGCTCGACGAAGGGGCGGCGGAGTGCCGGACGTGTACAAGATCATGCTGGATGCCGAGTTGAGTAAGGCGTTCGACGTGTGGTCCGGCTATCTGAACGCCCGGATCGGCGAGGATCCCCAGGTCCGTGCGCGACTGCGCTCCACGTTGGAGTCGGCCCGCGAGGCAGCGGCCGAGGGCGATCTGGCGTCTGCACGCGCCTTGGTGACGGAGATGTACGACGACGCCCGAGAGGCCGGCCTTCGCTGGGCTCCCGTGCAGCCCGGACCCTGCATGGCGGACCGGCAGGCGCGCGACTACGCCAAGGACGGACTGCGGCAGGTGCTTCCTGTGCAGCTGCGTGAGGATCTCGAGAGCATCGCGCTCTTCCTGCGCGTCACGGGCCGCCGCCTCCAGACCGCCCCCGGCCTCGACGCCGCCACGCGCCAGGACATCCTCTACATCTCGGCCCGCGCCGAGATGGCTCTTGATCTCGCCCACCCGACGGCAGCGCGACGGGAGCTCGAACGCCTCAAGGTAATTGCGCGACGCTGCAACGTGGCGGCCTGAGAGCCGAGCAGCCCGGTTGGCGCGATGCCCACTCGGATGCCCAGTCACATGGGACGATCTCGGTGTCGCTGGTGTGATCACGGCGTCGGATTCATCCCGGATGGCCCCGTTCAGCGGGCTGCGCCCTCGCAACTTCGGCAAGCTGGTGACCGTCCTGCGGCGGGCAGGCGGGGATGGAGTCCGCTCGCGGCGGAGGTCACCCCAGGCGCCTGGGCACCGCTGGTGCCGTAAGGGCCACGGACATCACCCGCATCACTGGCATCATCCGCGCCCCCTCCCGGCCTCCTGGTGGGAGAATGCCCCGCATGGACGCGCGGGACATGGAAGGACTCACCCGGCGGGCCCGCGAGCTCGCCGGTGACGGGCGGCGGCGGGTGCTCGGGATCACCGGGCCGCCCGGAGCCGGCAAGTCCACGCTCGCCGGACGGCTCGCCGACCGGCTCGACGGGCTCGCCGTCCTCGTCCCCATGGACGGCTTCCACCTCGCCCGAGCCGAGCTGGAACGGCTCGGCCGCGCCGGACGCAAGGGCGCGCCCGACACCTTCGACGCGGCCGGGTACGCCGCCCTGCTCACCCGCCTCCGCGCCCCCGAACCCGGCGTCACCGTCTACGCCCCCGCCTTCGACCGCGCCCTGGAGGAACCCGTCGCCGGAGCGGTACCCGTGGAGCCCGAGGTCCCGCTGGTGATCACCGAGGGGAACTACCTGCTCCACGACGAGGGCCCCTGGGCCGCCGTACGCCCGCTGCTCGACGAGGTCTGGTACCTGGACCTGGACGACCGGTGCCGGGTGCCCCGGCTCGTCGCCCGGCACGTCGCCTTCGGCAAGGAGCCCGCGCACGCCGAACGCTGGGTCGCCGAGTCGGACGAGGCCAACGCCCGCCTGGTGGCGCGCGGCAGGGACCGCGCGGACCTCGTCGTACGGATGACCTGAGCCCGCGCCCGACTCCGTGCCGCGGCCGCTCCCCGGTCGGTAGCGTGGCGCCATGACCCACGCGCCGGCGCTCCTCGTCATCGACATGCAGAACGCCCTCGCCGACCTCGCCCACCGGGCCGGCGACACCATCGCCGTCATCGCCGCCCTCCGGGCCCGCGCCCGGACCGCCGGGGTCCCCGTCGTCACCGTCCAGCACCACGGCGGCGGCCTGGCACCCGGCACCGACGGCTGGCGGATCGTGCCCGAACTCGCCCCGGCGGACGGCGAGCCGGTCATCGCCAAGACCAGCGCCGACAGCTTCCTCGACACCGACCTGGACTCCACCCTCCGGGCCCTCGGCACGACCGAGCTCGTCGTCACCGGTTTCGCCACCGAGATCTGCGTCGACACCACCGCCCGTCAGGCGCTCAGCCACCGCTACGACCTCGTGCTCGTCGCCGACGGCCACACCACCTCCGTACGGGACGCCACCGGGCCGTACGCGGCACCCGACGCGTCCGTCGCCCACCACAACGAGATCTTCCGCCACCTCGACTTCCCGGGACGGTCGATCCGCGTACTGCCCGGCGCGGAGGTGGACTTCAGCCCACCGGGACCGGCGTCTTGGTGACCGCGCCCCGGGCGGGCGCCGCCGCCCGCTCGGCGGCGGCCCGCGCGAAGGCCCGGACCACCGGGTGCGGCCGGGTGCCGTCGCCCGCCAGTTCCGGCTGGAAGAGCGTGGCCATGAAGAACGGGTGGCCGGGCAGTTCCAGGATCCGCACCTGCCCGTCCTCGTCCTCGCCCGTGAACCGCATCCCGTGCGCCCGCAGGGTGTCCAGGTGGCGGCTGTCGGGACCGTAGTTGCAGTGGTAGCGCTCGGTCGTCCGCTCGGCGCCGAGGACGGAGGCCGCGAGCGAGCCGGGGGTCACGCGCACGGCCCCCTCGTGGCCGACGAGCGAGCAGGCGAGCGGGGCGACGAGGAGATCGCCGGCGTCGGCCGCCGGGTCGTTCTCGGCGTGCGCGGCCCGGGTCAGACCGCACACGCCCCGGGCGTACTCGATGAGGGCGTGCTGGAAGCCCGCGCAGGTGCCGAGGAAGGGGACGCCCTCCTCGCGGGCCGTACGGACGGCGGCGAGCGCCCCCGCCTCGCTCGCGTACGGGCTGCCGGGGATCAGCCACACCGCGTCGAACCCCCGCACCGCGCCCGGATCCCGCGCGTCGCCGCTCGGGATCCAGTACGCGTCGAGGACGAGCCCGTCGCGCTCACCGAGCGCGTCCAGCAGCCGGGGGATGCGGACGTGGGACTTCACGTGCGGGGACCGGTCGCCGACCAGGGCGATGCGGGGGACGCGGGGAACGGGGGGAGTGCCGTCGGGGGCGGGGATGCGTGTGTTCATGGGCACCATCCTTGGCGCGCCCGCCCGTTCACGTCCAACGATGAAGACTGCACCCGTCATCAGGAACGCTTATGCCGCCCGGGGATAGGGTGCCGCCATGACCACCAGCGACATCGAGGACTGGGAGCGGCGCCTCGCCGCCCTGTGGGACGAGCTCGACACGTACGAGGACCCCGCCGCGTTCCGCGCCCGGGTCGCGGAGCTCGCGGGGGAGCGTCCCGCCGACGACCCCGTCGGCCTCTTCGAGCAGGGCGCCGCCCACGACTCCACCGGGCAGCCGGAAGAGGCCGTACGGTTCTACCAGCGGGCCCTCGACGGAGGACTCACCGGACTGCGCCGCCGCCGGGCCGTCATCCAGCTCGCCAGCAGCCTGCGCAACCTCGGCCGCCCCGACCGGAGCGTCGAACTCCTCACCGAGGAAAGGGCCGTTCCCGCCGACCGGCTCGACGCCGAGGAGGCCGCGCTCTCCGCAGCGGTCGACGCCTTCCTCGCCCTCGCCCTCGCCGACACCGGCCGCGACCGCGAGGCCGCCTCCCTCGCCCTGGGCGCCCTCGCCCCCCTGCTGCCCCGCTACAACCGCTCCCTCGCCCACTACGCGAAGGACCTGCTGGCCGGCCCGGACGGCTCCTGAGGACCGGCCGGACGGCAGCGTGTCGGACAGCGGCCCGCCCGGGGTAGCCCGTCGCCTCGGCCCGCCCCGGTTCAGCCCGTCGCTTCGGCCTGCCGCTTCGGCCCGTCGCCTCGGCCCGCCCCGGTTAAGCCCGCCGCTTCGGCCCGCCAAGGCTCAGCCCGCTGCTTCAGCCCGACCGAAAGCAGTCCGCACCCCGCACATGGACCCGCACCTCCTCCGTACGTACGTCACCGTGGCCCGGCTCGCCTCCTTCTCGGAGGCGGCCCGCGTCCTCGGCTACACCCAGTCCGCCGTCTCCCAGCACATCGCCGCCCTGGAGGGCGACCTCGGCCTGCCGCTGCTCACCCGCAGGCCCGTCGCCCCCACCCCGGCGGGGGAGCGGCTGCTGGAACACGCGGGCTCGCTGCTGCTGCGGCTCGACGCGGCACGCGCGGACCTCGCCCGGTTCGCCGCCGCGCCCCGCGAGACGCTGACCCTCGTCGCCTCCCCGCTCGCCCTCCCACCCCGTACGCTCGCCGCCCTGCCCGCCTCCGGGGTCACGCTGCGGACCCTGCCGCGCGACGAGGTACCGGCCGCCGTCGCCACCGGAGCCGCCGACCTGGGGTTCGTCGACGGTGCCGTCGCGCCCAGCGACCCGCTCCGGCTCCCCGACGTCGCGCCGCTCACCGCCCGCAAGGTCGCCGAGGAACCCCTCGCGGTCGTCCTGCCCGCAGGCCACCCGCTCGCCGGACGCGCCGGGCTGGACCTCGCCGACCTCGTCGACGCCCGCTGGCTGGACGCCCCCGACGCGGGCATCCCGCTCGACCGGCTGCGCGCCGCGCACGGCGGCCCGGCAGGGCACGGGTTCCGGGCCGCGCTGCGCTTCGAGGGCACCGAGCCCCGTACCGTCGCCGCCCTCGCCGCCGCGGGCCACGGCCTCGCGCTGCTGCCCCTCTCCGCCGCGCACGGGACCCCCGGCGCGGCCCTGGTCCCGCTCGCCGCGCCACGCCTGGTCCACCGGGTCGAAACGCTCCACGCGGGTGGCGAACCCGTCGGCCCGGCCGTCGAGTTGGTCCGCCGGCTCACCACCCGCCCGGGCGGTGGTCGCTAGGCTGGCGGGGAAGGCGGAGAGAACGGCGACGGCGAGGAAGGGCGGGGTGACGTGGGGTGGTTGCGACGAGGGCCCAGGCGGGACGGCGAGGACGCGCCGCGGGACCCCGAGTTCTCCTTCTTCTCCGAGCGCGAGGCCGCCCTCTTCCGCGGCCGCGTCCGCACGGCCTTCGCGGAACAGGGCCTTGAGGTCACCGTCTACGCCGACTCCGTCGTCGACGACGCCGGCCGCCGCTTCGGCCTCGGCAACCTCGCCGCGGTCTGCCACCAGGACCCGCGCGGCACCCGGATCTGGCCCCAGCTGATCGCCCGGCACGTCCGGCTCGTGGTCCGGGCGCTCGACGGGCCCTCCGCCCTCGACACCCTGCCGCCCGAGCAGATCCGCGCGCAGCTCTACCCGCGGGTCGTGAGCGGCGAGGGCATCGACCCCGGCACCTTCGGGTACGCGCGGGCGGTCGCCCCGGGACTGTACGAGGTGCTCGCCCTCGACCTGCCGGAAAGCGTCATGACCCTCACCGACGAGGCCCTGGAACGCCTCGGCGATCCGGCCCGGCTGCGCGAGCGGGCCCTGAACAACCTGCGCGGTCTGCCGGTCGAGGGGCACGAGACGGTCAAGGACGCCGACGGCATGCGCTTCGAGGTCATCCTCGGCGACTCCTTCTACACCGCGAGCCGCGTCCTGGACCTGGACGCCGTCGTCCGCCGGGTCACCGGGCGCCCGCTCGGCGAGGACGGCGCGCTTGTCGCCCTGCCGTTCCGGCACCAGCTCGCCTTCCACCCCATCCGGGACACCACCATCGTGCCCGCGCTGGGCGCGATGGCCTCCTTCGCCGCGTCGGGCTACGAGGACACGCCGGGCGCCATCAGCCCGTACGTTTTCTGGTGGCGGGCGGGCACGCTCACCCAGCTCAGCGAGCACGACGAGGAGGACGGCAGGCTGCGGATCGTGGTGGGGGAGGAGTTCCAGGAGCTCCTGGAACGGCTCATCGTGCGGAACCCCGAAGCGTCCTGAGCCGGTCGGGATTCCCGGTCGCGGCGGCCCGGACCGCCCGGCAGGATGCTGTACGTCGAGGAGGAGATCCCATGCCCGAGAGCCCCGCCCCCGCCCCCGCCCCCTTCACGGCCGACGACTACGGGGCCCGGCTGGCCCGCGCCGCCGACGCCGCCGCGCAGGCCGGTCTCGCCGGGATCCTCGTCGCCCCCGGCCCGGACCTGGTCTACCTCACCGGCTACCAGCCCACCGCGGTCACCGAGCGGCTCACCGTGCTCGTCGTCGCCCCCGGGCAGGACCCGGTCCTCGTGGTCCCCGCCCTGGAGGCCCCGGACGCCGAGAAGGCGCCGGGCGCCGCGGCGCTGACCCTGCGCGACTGGACCGACGGCAAGGACCCGTACGCCGTCACCGCGCCGCTGCTCGACGTCGACGGCCGCTTCGGCGTCAGCGACAACGCCTGGGCCATGCACCTGCTCGGCCTCCAGCGCTCCCTGCCGGGCACCTCGTACGTGTCGCTCACCGAGGCGCTGCCGATGCTGCGGGCCGTCAAGGACGAGCACGAGCTGGCCCGGATCGCCGCGGCGGGCGCCGCCGCCGACCGGGCGTACGAGGAGATCCTCCGCGTCCGCTTCGCGGGCCGCAAGGAGACCGACGTCGCCGCGGACCTGGCCCGCCTGCTCCTGGAACACGGCCACTCCCAGGTCGACTTCACCGTCGTCGGCTCGGGCCCCAACGGCGCGAACCCCCACCACGAGGCCGGCGACCGGGTCATCCGGCCCGGCGACATGGTCGTCCTCGACTTCGGCGGCCTCAAGCACGGCTACGGCTCCGACACCACCCGCACGGTCCACGTCGGCGAAGCCACGGCCGAGGAACGCCTCGTCCACGACATCGTCCGGGCGGCCCAGCAGGCCGGCTTCGAGGCGGTCCGCCCCGGCGCCGCCTGCCAGGACGTCGACCGCGCGGCCCGCGCGGTCATCACGGACGCGGGCTACGGCGAGTACTTCATCCACCGCACGGGCCACGGCATCGGCGTCACCACCCACGAACCCCCGTACATGATCGAGGGCGAGGAACGTCCCATCGTCCCCGGCATGTGCTTCTCCGTCGAACCGGGCATCTACCTCCCCGGCCGCTTCGGCGTCCGCATCGAGGACATCGTCACCCTGACCGACCAGGGCACGGGCCACCGCTTCAACGACACCCCGCACGAGATGGCGATCGTGGAGTGACCTCCACGGCCCGGGGCCGAGCAGGGAGCGGTGTCAGACGGTCCGGACCGACCCACCGCCCCGTCCCCGACGTCACCATCATCGGCTTCGCGGAACGCCGCGCCGAGGCCCTCTACCGCCTGGACCAGGAAAAGTTCCGGCACCCTCCCCGTGGTCGACCTGACGGGCACCGAGACCTTCGTCCCCAGTCGGAGGCCGGTGCTCAGCCGTCCGTCAGGACCACCGCCGACTCCGCGGCAAGGTGCAGGAGGCCGTCCGGGCCCGGGGGGTCGGTGGGGGTCCAGGTGGCGAGGATGCGGTCGTGGCCGTTGGAGCCGAGGGGGACGGCCGCGGGTTCCTTGCCGAGGTTGACGGCGACGCGGATGTCACCGCGGCGGAAGACCAGCCAGCGGGCGTCCTCGTCGTAGGCGACCTTCACGCCCGCGAGGTCGGGGTCGGTCAGGTCGGGCTGGGCGCGGCGCAGGGCGATGAGTTCGCGGTGCCAGGCGAGCAGGCGCTTGTGGGGGTCGCGTTCGCGCTCCGTGCGGTCCAGGACCGAGCGGTCACGGGTGGCCGGTTCCTGGGGGTCGGGGATGTCCTCCTCGGCCCAGCCGTGGGCCGCGAACTCCCGGCGGCGGCCGCGCCGTACGGCCTCGGCGAGCTCCGGGTCGGTGTGGTCCGTGAAGTACATCCAGGGCGTGCCCGCGCCCCACTCCTCGCCCATGAAGAGCATCGGCACCGAAGGGCCGGTCAGCACCAGCGCCGCCGCGCAGGCGAGCAGGCCGGGGGAGAGGGTGGCCGAGAGGCGGTCCCCGGTGGCCCGGTTGCCGATCTGGTCGTGGGTCTGCGCGTAACCGAGGAAGCGGTGCGCGGGCGTGCGCTCGCGGTCGACCGGGCGGCCGTGGTGGCGGCCCCGGAAGGAGGAGTAGGTGCCGTCGTGGAAGAACACCCGGGTGAGGGTCTTGGCGAGCGCGGCCATCGGGGCGCGCGCGAAGTCGGCGTAGTAGCCCTGGGCCTCGCCGGTCAGGGCGGTGTGCAGGGCGTGATGGAAGTCGTCGTTCCACTGGGCGTGGATGCCGAGGCCGCCGGCCGTGCGCGGCGTGGTGGTGCGGGGGTCGCCCTGGTCGGACTCGGCGATGAGGAAGTGCTGCCGGCCCTGCTCCTTCGCCAGCTCGTCCACGGCCGCCGACAGCTCCTCCAGGAAGGTCAGGGCGCGGGTGTCGGCGAGCGCGTGCACCGCGTCCAGGCGCAGGCCGTCGACGCGGTAGTCCCGCAGCCAGGCCAGCGCGCTGCCCAGGAAGTACGCGCGCACCTCGTCCGAGCCGGGCGCGTCCAGGTTCACGGCGGCGCCCCACGGCGTGTGGTGGGTGTCGGTGAAGTACGGGCCGAAGGCCGGCAGGTGGTTCCCGGACGGGCCGAGGTGGTTGTGCACCACGTCCAGGACCACACCGAGCCCCAGCCCGTGCGCGGTGTCCACGAACCGCTTGAGCGCCTCCGGGCCGCCGTACGGCTCGTGCACCGCCCACGGCGCGACCCCGTCGTACCCCCAGCCGTGCACCCCGGGGAACGGGCACAGCGGCATCAGCTCCACATGGGTGATGCCGAGGCCCGCGAGCTCCCCGAGGCGCTCCGCCGCCGCGTCGAGCGTGCCCTCGGGGGTGAAGGTGCCGACGTGCAGCTCGTACAGGACGGCACTGCGCAGCCGTAGCCGCGGGGTGTCGTTCCGCCAGGCGTACGTGTCGTGGTCGACGACCGCGGCGAGACCGTCCGGGCCGTCCGGGAGGCGGCGGGCCCGCGGGTCGGGCAGCAGCGGCCCGTCGTCCAGGGCGAAGCCGTAGCGGTCGCCGTCGGCCGCGGGTGCGGTCCCGGTCCACCAGCCGGGGCGTTCGGCGTCCCGCTCCAGCGGGTGACGCTCGCCGTTGAGTTCCAGCGTCACCCGGTCACGGGCGTGCGGCGCCCACACTTCGAACAGCACGCGACGGTCCCCTCGTCGATGGCGCGCGGATGAGTGGATCCCTTCCCTCGGATAAGGGTTCCACCTATCGGATCCCCTATCCGGGATCCGATATCCGCACACCTGGATCCACGGCTACGGGACCATCCTGGCAGTCAGTCGCCCGACGTGCCCGGCGCGTCCCAGACGAAGTTGATCGCGCGCCCGAAGGTGACGTAACCGGCCCGGGCGAAGGACTGCGCCATCGGCACGTTGCCGACGTCGGTCGCCGCCCGGATCCGCGGCACGTCCTGGGCGGCGAGGACACGGGTGCCCTCCGCCAGGATGTCGTCGATGTGGCCCCGGCCGCGGTGCGCGGGCAGCACACCGATGTACGCGATGATCGCGTGGTAGTTGTTCCGCGCCGGGACGACGAAGCCGACCGGCTCACCGGTGCCGGGCAGCTCCGCGATCCGCCACCAGTCGCGGGGCGTGGTGTAGTGCGCGAGCTCCTCGTCGTAGTGCAGCTCGGCCGCCTCGCGCGGGGAGAGGCCCGACGCCAGGTCGGCCCGGCCGTGGGCGTCGAGGGTGCCCTCCATCACCGGAGTCATCAGCGCGAGGAGGTCCTCGCGGTCCCTCACCGGACGGAAGACCAGGCGGTCGCCCGGCGCCGGCACGGGCGTGCCCGGCCGCCACTCCAGGCGCAGCCGCTCCACCAGCGGGCGCGCGCCCGAGGCCGCGAGGACCCCGAACAGCGTCTCCAGCCGCGCCCGGGTCTCCGGCACCTCGTGCCAGTCCGCCGGCATGAACCGCCCGAACTCCGGCCGGGGCCCGTCGCCGAGGACGGCGGCGGTCGCCGTCTCCAGCAGGCGGCGGCCGATCTCGGCGGCCTCCTCGGCGGGCAGTTCCGGATCGAGGTCCAAGACGTCCAGGGCCTGCGGCTCGGTCCCGGGCCGTCCGGTCCACCAGCCGATGCGGCCGACGAGCCGGTCTCCGCGCAGCGCCACCCACATCCAGTCCGGGACGCGGCGGCCGGTGGCGAGGTCGTCGGCGAGCTCGTCGTCGAGCACGTAGTCGAGGCGGTTGAAGAGGTCGAGCTCCTGCGGTCCGGACAGCGGCCGGACGACGAGCGGCGCAGGGTCATGCGTCATGTAAGGGTTCCCCCAGGTAGTCGAACAGGCGGCCGACCGTAGCAGTGATCGCCGCCAGAAGCGCGGGAGTTGTGGGGCGGGCCGAGGGGCTGTCGGGGACCCTTCTGGACACTCGCGGCCCTTCCGGCCGACAATCCTGGATGTGACGACCCCATTCGAGCTCCCGGCGGGCCCGCCGGACGCCCCTCGGCTGACCGACGCCGAACGGGAACGCGCGCTCGCGGTGCTGCGCGAGGGCGCCGCGCAGGGGCGTCTGTCGCACGACACGTTCCTCTTCCGGATGGAGCGGGTGCTGGTCGCCCGCCGCCCCGACGAACTCGCGCTGCTCACCGCCGATCTCACGACCGAGTCCACCTGGACCCGCCGGGTGGTGGGGGCCGTCGAGAAGATGTCCGCGTTCACGGCGAAGCTGGGCCGCGCCTGGCAGGCCGAGCGGCTGCCGAAGCTGCTCCTTCCGCAGCCGGGGCCGCACCCGCTGCGCATCGGGCGCGACCCGGTGAACGGCCTGAGGCTCAGTCACGAGACGGTCTCCCGGCTGCACGCCGAACTCTTCCAGCAGGGCGGCATGTGGGTGCTGCGGGACCTCGGGTCCACCAACGGCACGACGGTCAACGGGCGCCGGGTGACCGGCGCGGTGGTGGTCCGGGCCGGGGACGCGGTGGGCTTCGGCCAGATGGCGTTCCGGCTGTCTCTGAACTGACGGCCCGGGGCGGGGCGGCTCGGAGCGGGGCGGCCCGGGGTGGGATGGGGAGGCATGGAGTCGGCCCCGTAATTCACCCGTTCGGCGGTGTACCTGCTGCGACCCTCGCCACCCGGTGGTGGGCTGGGGTGACGCACGCCGCTGACCTACGAGGGGGCCGGATGAGCGACGAGTCGAAGCCCGTACCGCGCCACGCGCCGCACGACCCTGCTCGCCGTGCGCCGCACGACGCCGCCCGCCCCGGGATGCACCGTCCGCCCTGGCGGGACCACTGGGCGGCCCTGCCCTCCATGGCCCGCGCCGCCGGCCCGGCCGCCACGGCCGCGGTGGACCGCACCGCACGCCGGGTCGCCCCGAGCCCCCTGGAGCCGGGCGCCGGCCGCGACCCGTACCGCACCTACCGGGTGCTGCGCGAGGAGTTCCCGCTCACCCACGACCCGCTGCTGCGGGCCTGGGTGCTCAGCCGGTACGCGGACGTGGCGAGCGCGCTCACCGACGCCCGCTTCACCCACGGCCACCGGCCCGGCGACCCGCCGTGCGCCGAAACCCACACCGACGTCGACGAGGCCGAGCTGCGGGAGGTCGCCGAACGCACCGCGCTGGTCCTCGCCCGCCGCATCGCCGACCGGCCGCAGGCCGATCTCGTCGCCGACTTCTGTCACTGGCTGCCCGCCGGCACCGTCGCCGCCGCCGTCGGCGTTCCCTACCGGGACATGATGCGACTGGTCCGGGGCCGCGCCGCGTCCGCCCTCGCCGGGCAGTGCACGGGCCAGATCGCCGTACGGGAGAAGGCCCTGGCCGGTTTCCTCGCCGACGTCCTCACCGACCCCGACCTGGTCGCCGCGCTCCGCGACGCCCCCTCAAGCCTCGTCGCCCGCGCCTGGACCGAGTCCCTGCGGCGCGAGCCGCCCGTGCAGGTGGTCGTGCGCCGCACCCGCGGCGACGTCCGGGTCACCGGCGGCACCATCCCCGCCGGCGCCTCCGTCGCCCTCCTGATCGGCGCCGCCGGCCGCGACCCCGAACGCTTCCGCGAACCGGACCGCTACGACCTGCTGCGCGACGACTCCGGCCAGCTGACCTACGGCTCCGGATACTGCCCCGCCGTCACGCTCGCCGCCCTGGAGGCCGAGTACGCCCTGCGCGCCCTCTTCGACACCATGCCCCGCCTCCGCCTCGCGGACGGCTTCCGGCCCGAACGCACGGGCCTCATCACCCGGGCGCCCAGGAGCCTCATGGTCCGCCCGAGGGGCTGACCGACCGGCACTCCTCGGCGGGGCCGGCTCCTCGGGCGATGTTCCTCGGCGCGGCACGTTCCTCAGCGCGGCCGGCTCCGCGACGGGGCCGGCTCCGCGACGGGGCCGAGCCCCCCGGGCGGGACCGGCCTCCTCCGAGGCCCGCCGCCACCTGCCGCCGCCCGCCTCAGATGTCCTCAGATGTCCCCGTACCCCGACGCCTCGCCCCGGCCCGCGTCGCGCTCCACCTCCGGCGCGACGCCCGGACCGATGTGCTCCGCCTCCGCCGCCCAGTCGATCCGCGCCGACTCCGTGCCCGCCGGGACCGCGTGGAAGGTGGCCGACAGCCAGCTGCGCAGCGCCGAGCGGTCGACGTCGACGAGGACCGGAACTCCCGTACCGCCGAGCCGGATCCGCAGCCGGCCCTGCAGGCCGCCGCGCCGCATCGGCCACAGCTGGACGTCACCGACCCCGCACGACGTGCGGGTGCCGGCGTGCAACAGCTCACGCGAGAGGGTCCAGTCGACCGCCCCGCCGACCTGTCCGAAGCTGGCCCGGACCGCCCACGGGTCGGCCGGGTCGTAGGAGAACACCACCTCGATGGGGACCTCGAGGTCGCCGTGCACCCGGTGTCCCGTCGTACGCCACGGGGCCACCGGGGACTCCGCCGTGCGCCCCGCCCTGTCGTCGCGCCGCCGCGGCTCGGACATGTCGCTCTCCTTTCTCCGCCTGCTCTCGCCTCCTGTGCGCGTAACCGCTGCGGCCTGACCTATGCGTACACGTGAGGGGGAAATGCGGGGGACGGGGTGCGCGGCGGTCGACGAGGCGGAAAGCACGGGGGAAAGCGGGACGAAAACCGTGTGCGGCGGGAGGCCCGCGCCTGGGAGCATGCGCGCATGGTTTCCGCACTCGAACGCCTGGTCGTCGCGCACACCCTCCGGCTCCCCGCCCCGGCCGGGCCCGCCGGGGACGGGGCAGCCGCCGCACGGCAGTTCGACGTCGCCCTGATGTCCGTCGGGTTCAAGCTCTCGGCCCGGCTCCTCGCCGAGCTGTCCGGACGGTCCGAGGAGACCGTCGTCGCGACCGCGGCCCGCACCTTGGACACCGTCCGCGTCCTGGTCGGCGACCACGTCCGGCACAACGTCTACTTCGTCGACTTCCCGGCCAACGTGCCGGACACGGCCGACTTCTGGGCCGAGTGCGTCGCCCAGGCCCTGTCCGCCGACGACACGACCCGCGCCCGGACCCTCGCGCAACTGCGCGCCGGGCGCGTGAACCTGCTGACCCTGCCCGCGTACGGCCGCTACCGGCACAGCTACGAGGAGATGGCCGCCGCCCACGACGAGCTGATCGCCTCGGCGGCCGACCGCGTCACCGTGCTGCACCCCGGTGCGTCCCTGGACGAGGAGGTCACCGCCCTCTACCTGGCCCTCGCCGGCAGCGTCACCCCGCTCGGCCCGGAGCACCTGGCCGACCTGGCCGTGCTCGCCGAGCACCGCGCGGACGGTCCCCGCCCCGGGGCGATCCCGGTCCGCGAGAGCCGCGCCGTCGTCAACCGGGCCCTGCTCCGCGCGGGTCGGGACCTCTTCCTGGACACCGTCACCGACGTCCTGCGCCTCGCGTGCGCCCTGTCGGACGGCGACGTCACGCTGCGGGAGCGCACCCGCTTCCGCGCGCCGTCCCGGCCCCACCGCCGTGCCCTCCTCGCCGGACTCGACGCGGTCGTCGCCGCGAACCCGGCCAAGCTCGCCGACGTCGCCGCCCACCGCGAGGCGTGGAAGCGGCTCGGGGAGCGGCTGCACCCGCACGAGTACCCGCAGTGGCCGCACGCCGCCGAGGTGTTCGCGGTCGCCCGCGGTGAGCGGAGGGTGCCGACGCTCGCCGGACGCGTCGAGGACGTGCTCGGCCGGGACGGGGCCGCGGGGGCGGCCGGACTCCTCGCCGACGCGGCCCCCGGCATGCTGTTCCGCTCGCTGGACCGCCTCCTGCGCAGCGCCGCCGACGACAAGGAGCGCGACGGCGTCCTCGCCGCCGCCGAGCGGGCCGCGCCGCGCGTGTCCGGCCGGCTGGTCCTCTCGCTGCGCGAGCACGTCCAGAACCGTACGGGGCGGGGCGCGCCGCGCCGCGTGTTCGTGAACCGGACGGGCGGCGCGTGGGTCACCGACGACACCCGCGACCCCCTTCCGCCCGCCGTCGCGGACCGGCTGACGGCGCTGCTGGACGCCGAGACCCTGCGCCGCCTGGACGTCCCCGAACGGCTGCTCGTCGACCCCGCCGTCCTCGACGTGGCCCTGCCCCTGAGCGGCCGGGCGAGCGCGGCCGGCCTCGGCGTCCTGCCGCGCGGCTCGGTCTCGCCGGTCGAGGGCGACCTGCTGCGGTTCTTCACGTACTGGAAGCAGGCCGTGCAGAGCACCGACCACGACCTCTCCGCGCTCGTGCTGGACGAGGACTACGACGCCGTCACCTGGCTCTCGTACACCTCCCTCGCGACCGTCGAGGGCGTCCACTCCGGTGACGTCACGGACGCGCGCGACGGCGCCTCGGAGTTCATCGACCTGCGTCTCGGGGCCGTGCGCGGCTCCTTCATCGTCCCGCAGGTGCACGTCTACAGCGGCGAGCGCTTCGACCGGGTCCAGGAGTCCTTCTTCGGCTTCATGCTGCGCGACGCCGGCCAGGAGGGCCGGCCCTTCGAGCCGCGCACCGTCCGCATGAAGTCCGATCTGCGCGGGCCCGGCCGGATCGCGCTGCCGCTCGCCTTCCGGCGGGACGAGGACGGTCGCTGGCAGGCCCGCTGGCTGCACCTCTACCTCAAGGGCGAGCCGGCGGAGAACCGCGTCGAAGGGCACCTGGTGACCTTCGGGGTGCTGGTCCGCGCGCTCGTCGAGCGGACCCCGCTGACGGTCCGGCACCTCACGGAACTGATGGCCGCGGCGGGGACCCCGGTCACGCCGTGGGAGGGAGGGACCCCGCCCGGGGAGCCGGTCACCTTCATCGGTCTGGAGCGCCCCGACGGACTGGCCCCCGGCTCGCGCGTGATCACCCCCGAAAATCTGCGCGACCTGATACCGGCCTGAGTGTTACGGTCCTGGAGGGGCGAGGCCATGAAGGGGCTTCCTTCTACGAAACCAATCGTCCGCAGTCCCTTCGCTCTCCTCGCCCCCTCAGCCCCTGCTCAGTCCCCCCCTCACGCCCGTACGAGCAGCGCCACCGGCCGCTCCTCGAACAGCTCCGCGAGCTTCACGGGCGTGTCGGGGCCGCCGGTGAACTCCCGGATCCCGTCCAGGAGATCGGTCCAGCGGCCCTCCGGAAGCCGCAGCGCGGTGTCCTGCCAGCCGCCCGCCTCCGCCAGCCGCAGCGACAGCCTCGTCACGGCGGTCAGCACCCGCTCCGCGCGCGTGAAGGCCAGGCAGTGCGGGGCCGCCGGACCGGTCGCGGCCAGCGGGGCGTAGCCGCTCCCGGGACCGAAGAGCTCCGGGTAGGCGTGGCGCAGCCGCAGGGCCGCCCGCACCACGGCCGTCTTGTCGTCGTCGGGCCCGACCGCGAACGGCGTCCGGTTGTCCGGGTCGACGAGCGCGCGGTACTCCCGCTCGGTGTTCTGGTACAGCTCCGGCACGCCCGGCATCGTCAGCTGGACGAGGGCCGCGCCCAGGACGTGGGAGCGGATGTGGGGCTCCAGGGCGAACGCGGCCTCCGACGCCTGCCGCAGCGGGATGCGGCCGGGCCCCGCCGCCACGAACTCGGCCACGGCCCGCTCGTAACCGGCGTCCTGCTCGGTCCAGCTGGTGTGCAGCCCCGCCTCCCGTACGGACTTGAGGATCGCGGGCCCGAGCCGCGCCGCGTCCGGGGTGCCGAGACCGAACGCGGTCTGCCACGCCGTCCACGCCAGATGCGGATCGGGCGCGGGCACCCCGGCGACCTCCTCCAGCAGCTCCGCCCAGCGCTGCGGGCACTGGGACAGGACCGCGATCCCGGCCCGTACGTCGCCGCTCCGCTTGGTGTCGTGGGTGGTCAGCACCGTGCCGGTGCCGGGCCAGTCGCGGGCGATCCGGGCGCAGAAGGCGTGGAACTCGTCGGGCGCCACGGCCGGCCGGCCCGGGTCGCCGCCCACCTCGTTCGCCGACAGCAGCGGCGTGTACCGGTAGAAGGCGGTGTCCTCCACGGACTTGGCCCGCAGCGCCGACGAGGTCTGCGCGAAGCGGGCCCGGAAGGCCCGGTGCTGCGGCCCGTCGCCGCGCAGGCCGAGGGCGAGGTCCCGGACCACGTCCACCGCCGCCGCCTCCTCCGGCACCGCGAACGCGGCCTTCGCGCCCCGCGCCGCCTCCGGTGTGAGCACCCGCTCCCCGCCGGTGCGGTACGGGCGGTAGACCGGGACGCGGACGAGGAGTTCGCGCACCGCCGTGTGCAGCGCCCAGGGCGCGTGGTCGCGCAGGGCCGGGTCGGCGGCGCAGATCCGCTCCGCGATGCGGGTCAGCGCGGCGGTCTCGGCGGCCAGTTCGTGGGTCACCACCTTGTACGCGGCGCGCCGGGCGGTCGCCTCCCAGTAGCCGCCCCGGTCCCCGGCGCGGCCGGCGAACTCGCGGTAGACGTCGGCGAGCTCGTCGGCTCCCACCGGGTCGGTGAACAGGCCGTCCACGTACCGCAGGGCGTCGTAGCCGGTGGTGCCGTCCACGGGCCAGGACGGCGGCAGCGGCTCGGTGCCGGTGAGGATCTTCTCCACCACCGTCCAGCACCGCCCGCCGGTCGCCTCGGCGAGCCGCTCCAGATAGCCCTCCGGGTCGGCGAGGCCGTCCGGATGGTCGATCCGCAGCCCCTCGACGACCCCGTCCCGCACCAGCTCCAGGATCTTCCCGTGGGTGGCCTCGAAGACCTCCGGGTCCTCGACCCGCACCCCGATGAGGTCGGAGATGGTGAAGAAGCGGCGGTAGTTGAGCTCGGTGCGGGCGAGCCGCCACCACGCGAGCCGGTACCACTGGGCGTCGAGCAGCTCCTCCAGCGGGAGCCGCTCGGTGCCCTCCCGCAGCGGGAACTCCTGTCCGTCCAGGCTGAGCCCCCGGTCCGTGACCCGCATCCGCTCCCGCACCTCGGAGAGCCGGCCGGGCAGCACCGGCAGCAGCATGCGCCCGCCGCCCGCCGCCCAGTCGATGTCGAACCAGCGGGCGTACGGCGAGTCGGGACCCTCGCGCAGCACCTCGCGCAGGGCGTGGTTGTGCCGTGGCGAGGCCGCCATGTGGTTGGGCACCAGGTCGACCACCAGGCCGAGGCCGTGGGCCCGGGCGGTGGCGGCGAGTGCCCGCAGGCCCGCCTCGCCGCCCAGTTCGGCCCGCACACTGCGGTGGTCGGTCACGTCGTAGCCGTGCGTGGAGCCGGGGACCGCCTCCAGGACCGGCGACAGGTGGAGGTGCGAGACCCCCAGCGCGGCGAGGTGGGGCACGGCCCGCTCGGCCGCGGCGAACGGGAACTCCGGCTGCATCTGGAGCCGGTAGGTGGCGGTGGGCAGCGTCCGCTCAGAGGAGGGGCCCGGCGAAGAGGACGTCATGCGAACGTACGTACCCCGCGCGGAGGCTTCCGTGTCATCGCCCCATGCATCCGTTCGTGTGCATCGCGTTACGTTCGCGTGATGCTCCGGATGTATCGCGACACCCTCTCGCTGCTCGGCCCGGTCCTGCCCGCGGTGTCCTTCCTCGGCCGGCTGCCGACCGCCATGTGCCAGCTCGGCAGCCTCCTGCTGGTCGCCGAGACCAGCGGCTCGCTCACCACCGCGGGCCTCGCGGGCGGGGCGCTCGCCGCCGGCCAGACCGTCGCCGGACCGCTCGTCGGACGGCTCGCGGACCGGCGCGGCCAGCGGCCGGTGGTCCTCGCCGCGTCACTCGCCAACGCCGTCGCCGTCACCGCCCTGGTGCTCGCCGCCCTCGGCCAGGCGGCGACCGGCCTGCTCGTGCTGCTCGGCGCCCTCGCCGGGGCCACCGTCCCGCAGGTCGGCCCGCTCGCCCGGACCCGCTCGGTCCGCCTGGCCCGCGCGGCCGGCGCCGACGACCGCGCCGTGGCCACCGTGCTGTCCTTCGAGGGCACCCTCGACGAGGTCTCCTTCGTCCTCGGCCCGCCCTCGTCGGTCTCGCCGCCGCCGTCGCCCACCCCGCGGCGGCGCTGCTGACCGCCGCCGTGCTCCTCGCGGGCTGCGGCACCGCGTTCGCCCTCCACCCCACCGCCCGGGCGTCGGCGACGGACCCCGGGGCCGTCTCGAAGGCCACCCGAACGAGTGCCGCCGAACGGAGCAGGCTGCCCGCCGCCACGTACGCCCTGCGGGCCACGATGGTCCTCCAGGGCGCGATGTTCGGCGCCTCGCAGGCCGGGATCACCGCCCTCACCGAGCGCCTCGGCACGCCCGGCCAGGCCGGCCTCGTCTACGCCGCCATGGGCGTGACCAGTGCCCTCGCCGGGTTCGCGACGGCCGCCGTGCCCGCCCGGATCGGCCTGACCGCCCGCTGGCGTGCCTCGACCGCCGCGCTCGTGGTGCTCGCCGCGCCCCTGGTCCTCGTCGACGGCCTCGGCGGGCTGTACGCGGGCGTGGTGGTCCTCGGCGTCGCCTACGCCCCGCACCTCATCACCGTCTTCGGCCTCACCGAGCGGACCGTGCCGCCCGCCCGGCTCGCCGAGTCCATGGCGTTCCTCACCAGCGGCATCGTCGGCGGACAGGCCCTCGCGCTCGCCGTGTCGGCCCGGCTCGCCGACACGCACGGCGCCCCGGCCGCCTTCACGGTGGCGGCCGGGGCGGCCGTGGCGTGCGCCGTGCTGTCCTGGACCGTGCGGGTCCCGGCGGCCCGGGGTCAGGAGGTCAGGCCGGCCGTCTCAGCACCGTCAGCGTGAGCGGCGGGAGCGTCACCCGCTCGCCGGCCGTCACCCGCGGGCCGTCCTCCGGCGGCATGCCCTCCGGGTGGGAGGTGTCCACCACGACCCTCCAGCACTCGCCGTGGCTGTCCGGCACCTCGAACTCCAGCTCCTGCGACGAGGCGTTGAACATCAGCAGGAAGGAGTCGTCCGCGATCCGCTCGCCCTGCGGGCCGGGCTCGGAGATCGCGTTGCCGTTGAGGAAGACCGTCAGCGCCTTGGCGTGCGCGGCCTGCCAGTCCCGTGCCGTCATCTCCTCGCCCTGCGGCGTGAACCAGGCGATGTCGGTCAGCTCGTCGTGGGTGCCCTCCACCGGCCGCCCGTGGAAGAAGCGGCGCCGCCGGAAGACCGGGTGCTCACGGCGCAGCCGCACCATGGCCCGGGTGAACCGCAGCAGCGTGGCCTCCGGTTCGCTGCCCGCCTTCGGCCAGTGCACCCACGCGATCTCGCTGTCCTGGCAGTAGGCGTTGTTGTTGCCGCCCTGGGTGCGCCCGAACTCGTCGCCGTGGCTGAGCATGGGCACCCCCTGCGACAGCATCAGCGTGGCCAGGAAGTTGCGCATCTGGCGGGCCCTCAGCTCACGGATCCCGATGTCGTCCGTGTCGCCCTCGGCGCCGCAGTTCCAGGACCGGTTGTGGCTCTCGCCGTCCCGGTTGCCCTCCCCGTTGGCCTCGTTGTGCTTCTCGTTGTACGACACGAGGTCCCGCAGCGTGAAGCCGTCGTGGCAGGTCACGAAGTTCACCGAGGCCAGCGGCCGCCGCCCGTCGTCCTGGTAGAGGTCGGAGGAGCCGGTCAGGCGCGAGGCGAACTCGGCGAGCGTCCGCGGCTCGCCGCGCCACAGGTCCCGCACGCAGTCCCGGTACTTGCCGTTCCACTCGGCCCACTGCGGCGGGAAGTTGCCCACCTGGTAGCCGCCCTCTCCCAGGTCCCACGGCTCGGCGATCAGCTTGACCTGGCTGACCACCGGGTCCTGCTGGACCAGGTCGAAGAACGACGACAGCCGGTCCACCTCGTGGAACTGGCGCGCCAGGGTGGCCGCCAGGTCGAAGCGGAAGCCGTCCACGTGCATCTCGGTCACCCAGTACCGCAGGCTGTCCATGATCATCTGGAGCACGTGCGGGGACCGCATGAGCAGCGAGTTCCCGGTGCCGGTGGTGTCCATGTAGTAGCGCGGGTCGTCGGTCAGCCGGTAGTACGAGGGGTTGTCCAGGCCCCGGAAGGAGAGCGTCGGCCCCAGGTGGTTGCCCTCGGCGGTGTGGTTGTAGACCACGTCGAGGATCACCTCGATGCCCGCCCGGTGCAGCGCCCGCACCGCCGACTTGAACTCCAGGACCTGCTGGCCCCGGTCGCCCCAGGAGGCGTAGGCGTTGTGCGGGGCGAAGAAGCCGATCGTGTTGTAGCCCCAGTAGTTCGCGAGCCCCGCGTCCGCCAGCCGGTGGTCGTTCACGAACTGGTGCACCGGCATCAGCTCGAGCGCGGTGACTCCCAGTTCCTTCAGATGGCCGATCACCGCCGGGTGCGCGAGCCCCGCGTAGGTGCCGCGCAGCTCCTCCGGGAGGTCCGGGTGGAGCATCGTCAGGCCCTTCACATGGGCCTCGTAGATCACCGTGTGGTGGTACTCGGTGCGCGGGCGCCGGTCGTCGCCCCAGTCGAAGTACGGGTTGACCACCACCGAGGACATCGTGTGCGGCGCCGAGTCCAGGTCGTTGCGCGAGTCCGGCCGCCCGAAGTGGTAGCCGTACACCGCCTCGCCCCAGTCCACCGTGCCCGACACCGCGCGCGCGTACGGGTCGAGCAGCAGCTTCGCCGCGTTGCAGCGCAGCCCGCGCTCCGGCGCGTACGGCCCGTGGACCCGGAAGCCGTAGCGCTGGCCGGGCATCACGCCCGGCAGATAGGCGTGCCGCACGAAGGCGTCGGTCTCGCGCAGCTCCACCGCCGTCTCCGAACCGTCGTCATGGAGCAGACACAGCTCGATCCTGTCGGCGGCCTCCGAGAAGACCGCGAAGTTGGTACCGGCGCCGTCGTAGGTGGCGCCCAAGGGGTACGCCTGTCCCGGCCAGACCTGCATAGACGAAACTCTTCCATTTCCGATCCGCGGACAAGGGTCCTGCTTCGGCCAGATCCTGCCCGAAACAGGAGCAACCTCCTAGGACTTCGACCCGTCCTACCGGGTGACCATCGCTCCATAGGGGGAAAACGTGAACATATGGGGGGAAGTGTGTTGAAAACAGTGCGCCGTCACCTGGGGAAGGTGGTGGCGGGCGCCGCCATGGCCGTCACCGGGACGGCCGTCGCCGTCGCGGTCACCCTGCCGGGCAGCGCCGGCGCCGACGAGGCCCCCGGCGCGCCGCCCGGCGGCACCGGACAGGCCGCGTCCGGCACGCCGGGGAGCGACCCCTCGGCCGACGGCCGGCCGCCCGGCCCCGCCACCCTGGCCTCCGCGCCGCCCGAGGGGAAGAAGGGCATCGGCACCGACCCGCTCACCGACGACGAGCTGAAGCGGGCCGAGGCCCTGGCGCTGACCCCGCCCGCCGCCTCGGCCCAGAGGAACGCCGAGGGCGGCCGGGGCCCGCAGCACCTGGCCACCGAGCTGGCCGACCCCCGGCCCGGCGAGCAGGCCGGCGCCCCGCGCCGCGCGCAGGTCCGCTTCTACGACTACACGAGCGACACCCTGCTGACCCGCACCGTCAACCTCGACACCGGCAAGGTCGAGGAGAGCGGCGCCCAGCGCGGGGTGCAGCCCTCCGCCCATCCCGAGGAACTGCGCGCCGCGCTGCGGCTGATCCTGGACAGCCCGCTGGGCAAGGGCGTCAAGGAGGACTACAAGGACGCCACCGGTAAGGACCTCACCTCCACCGACCAGCTCTGGTTCAACGGCGACGTCTACCGCACCTACCGCGAGAAGGACGTCCCCGCGAGCCTCGCGAAGTGCGGCGAGCACCGGTGCGTCCGCCTCGTCACCAAGGTCCTGAACGGCTCCTGGATCGACACCCGCAACCTGATCGTCGACCTCAGCGCCCAGACCGTCACCCGCGTCGGCTGACCACCGCCGCGGCCCGCTCCGCACGCCCGTACCGAGGGAGTACACGACCCATGTCCTCTTCGCGACTTCGGCATGCCCGCACACCGGGCACCGTCCTCGCCGCCGGCGCCCTGCTCGGCACCGTCGCCCTGACCGGCGCCTCGCCCGTGAGCGCCGCCGCCCCGGCCGCCCCCGCCCCGCCGCCGGCCGACTGCTCCGCCGCGTACCGCATCGAGCAGAAGCTCGACGGCGGCACCGTCTGGCGCATGTGCTGGCGCTACTCCACCGACTCCGGGCTCATCCTGGACAAGGTGACCTACCAGCCGCCCGGCGAGCGCGCCCCCATCCGGGTCCTGAACAGCGCCAAGCTCGCCCAGATCCACGTCCCGTACGACGACGGGAACGCCGAGTACGACGACCTCACCGGCGCCGGATTCGGCTGGGGCCTGCAGGGCCTGAAGCCCGGCGAGTGCCCCGGCGGCACGATCACCTCCGTCAAGGTGCCCGAGGTGGGCAAGGTCAACGGCCTGTGCACCACCACCCGGGCCCGCGGCCACGCCTACCGCATGGCCGCCGACGAGGGCGGCAAGGTGTGGGCCGCCCAGGGCAAGGACCTGCTCGTCTACACCGTCAACAAGGTCGGCTGGTACGAGTACATCACCGAGTGGCGGTTCTCCTCCGACGGCACCATCGGCGCCAACGTCGGCGCCACCGGCAGCCTCTCGCCGGTGGACTACAACGCCACCGACGGCCGCGGCTGGCCCATCGGCAAGGGCGCCCGCGACTACGCCACCAGCCACGCCCACAACGTCTTCTGGAAGCTGGACTTCGGGCTGGACGGCAGCTCCAAGGGCCGGATCGAGCAGTACGACTCCAAGGTCACCCCGCCCGCCCGGGGCGGCAGCCCGACCGTGAAGACCACCCGCACCACCGTCACCAAGGAGCTCGCCGGTGACGCGAAGAACATGCGCTGGTGGCGGGTGGTGAGCGAGACCGGCAAGAACAAGGACGGCCACCCGCGCTCGTACGAGATCGTGCCCGGCCACACCAACACCTACGGCGGGCGCCCCTACACCCGGCACGACGTCTACTTCACCCAGGCGCGGGCCTGTGAGCAGTTCGCCAGCAACAACATCCTGAACTGCGGTCAGGGCGCCCCGGACAGCGTGGACAAGTGGGTCAACGGGGAGACGCTGAAGAATCCGGCGGTCTGGGTCAACATCGGGTTCCACCACGTCGCCCGGGACGAGGACCAGCAGCCGATGCCGGTCCACTGGCAGGGATTCCAGCTGGCGCCCCGGGACGTAACCGCTATGAATCCGCTCACTCCGGCCGATCTCGCCGGCCAGAACGGAGCTCCGCGCCAGGGCAGTTGAGCAACGGGCCGGTCGATCCTGCTGCGTCGCCTCCCGCTCCCGGAGTACCCTTCCTTGATCGTTGTCGATCATTGTCAGATGGTGGTCCAGTCGGCCGGAACGGGTGTCCGGGAGCAGAAGGCGGTGCGTGGGTGAGCTCGGGAGGTCTGGAGCTGCCCCCAGGTGAGGCGGGTCACGACGGCGGACCGGCCGAGCCCGCGGAGGCGCCGCCCGGCGCGGTGTCCGTCGCCCGGCCGGTGGAGATCGGGGCCGAGCTCGACTGGGGTCCGGAGGCGTGGAGCGAGGTGCGCACCCGCGCCCAGCGGGCCGGCCGCGCCTACATCTGGCTGAATCTCGTCGAGCAGCGGCTGCGGGCCGTCGTCGCGGCGGTGCTGCGGCCGGTGTACGAGCCGGTGCACGGCGAGGAGTGGGTGGTGGCCGCCGCCGGGCCGGCCGGGCAGGAGTGGGTGCAGCGGGCGGTGGCCGTCCGCGAGGTCTCCCGGCGCAAGGGCTACCTGCTGGACCCGGCCGACGACAACGTGCTCAGCTTCCTCACCCTCCCGCAGCTGCGGGAGCTGATGGTGCAGCACTGGCCCTGCTTCGAGCCCTACTTCGACGACCGGCGCGAGGTCGAACTCGCCCTGGACGAGCTGGAGGTGACGCGCAACGTCGTCTCCCGCAACCGGGCCCTGTCGCTGACCGTCCTCGCCCAGTCCGAGCGGGCCTCCGCCCGGCTCCTGGAGATCCTCGGGAGCGGGGCGGGGGTGCCGTCGGCCGACCGGCTGCCGGTCGACGCCGTCGAGGACCTGGTGGGCGACCGCTACGCGGACGTGGTGTCCGTCCACCCCGACCGGGTCAGGCTCCAGCGGCAGCTGCCGGCCGAGGACCTGTTCGGCGGGGCCCGGCGGCTCGACGCGACGGGCATAGGTCTCAATCTGCTCGTGCAGAACTTCTCCGGGCGGCGCATGGTCCGCCTCGCCGAGTCCGGCTGCCGCATACGGCTGCTCTTCCTCAACCCGGCCAGCAGCGCGGTCAAGCGGCGCGAGCGGGAACTCGGCCTGAAGAAGGGCGAGCTCAGCCGCTCGGTCGAGATGAACATCCTGCACATGCGCCGGGTCCGCTCGAAGCTGCGCGATCCGGGCGCCTTCCAGATCCACGTCTTCGACGAGACCCCGCGCTTCACCGCCTATCTCGTCGACGGCGACGGCCCCGACGGCGTCGCGGTCGTCCAGTCCTACCTCCGCAAGGCGCGCGGCATGGAGGCGCCGGTCCTGGTGCTGCGGGGCGGCGGGCGGAACGTGGTGCGCTCGGGGCAGCACGACCGCGACGGAGACAACGGACTTTTCGCGACATACCGGGAGGAGTTCGAGTCGGTGTGGCTCGACTCCCGCCCCGTCTCCTGACCTCCGCGACCCGGGCGCCGACCGGATTGTCAGTGGCGCGTGCGAGGGTGTGCATCACCACGGGGGGAGATCAGTGAAGGAGGACCCGATGGCTTGGTACGGGGAAGAGCTGGCCGGCTTCGACCTGGAGACGACCGGTACGGACCCGCTGGAGGCCCGCATCGTGACGGCCTCGATCGTCGGAGTCCACCAAGGACGGGTGGTGCGGCAGCACGACTGGCTCGCCGACCCGGGCATCCGCATCCCGGCACAGGCGTCCGCGATCCACGGCATCAGCAGCGAGCGGGCCGCGGCCGAAGGCCGCCCGGTGCGCGAGGTGGCCGACGAGATCGCCACCACGCTCGCCCGGTACTGGGAGGACGGCGTCCCGGTCGTGGCGTACAACGCCTCCTTCGACCTGACCCTGCTCTCGGCCGAACTGCACCGCCACGCACTGCCCTCGCTGAGCGAGCGGCTCGGCGGCGTGCCGATAGGCCCGGTCCTCGACCCGTACACCATCGACCGCGCCGTCGACCGCTACCGGCGCGGCAAGCGCACCCTGGAAGCGGTCTGCGCCGAGTACGGGGTGGTGCTGGACCGGGCCCACCAGGCCGCGGCCGACGCCCTCGCCGCGGTCCGGGTGGCCGTCGCGATAGCCGAGCGGCACGCCTCCGTCGCCGCCCTCGACCCGGCCGAGCTGCACGAGCGGCAGATCGGCTGGTACCGGGAGTGGGCCGAGGACTTCCAGTCCTTCCTGCGCCGCAAGGGCGAGCCGGACGCGGTCGTCGACCCGGTCTGGCCGGTGCGCGGAGCCCTGCCGGTCCACGCACCGTGACCGGCTAGCCGTTCTCCTTCAGGAACGACAGCAGCAGTTCGTTGACCTTCTCCGGCTGGTCCAGCTGGAGCCAGTGCCCGGCGTCCTCGACGCGCTCGTAGCGCCACGGGCCGCTCACGTGGGCCGCGGTGCCGGTCATCTGGCGTTCCGTGAGGAACCGGTCGCCGGTGGACCAGACGCCCATGACGGGGACGGCGAGCGGGGGCACCGCCGCCGGTGGTTCGGCCAGCTGGGCCTCGATCGGCAGCCCCGCCCGGTAGATGTTCAGAGCGGCGGTGAGCGCGCCCGGCGCGCGCAGCGGCTCCAGGACCCCGTCCGCGTCCGCGTGGTCGGCGAGCATGGTGCGCAGGTTCGCGAAGTCGTCCCGGGACAGCCACTCCTCGGCGAGCCCCTCGTGCTGGAACATCGTCACGTGCCACAGTCGCTGGCGCTGCTCCCAGCCGCCCGCGCCGAAGATCGCCGCGAGGCTGCCCACCGACATCACCGTCAGGCTCGCCACCCGGTCCGGCACGGCCTGGGCGATGCCCTGCGCGATCCCCGAGCCCCAGTCGTGGCCGACCACATGGAAGCGGTCCACGTCGAGTCGGGCGAGCAGCTCCATGACGTCGCCGACGTGCTGGGCCGGGTGGTACGCCTCGAGCCCGCCCTCCGGACGGTCCGAGCCGCCGAAGCCGCGCAGGGTCGGAGCGACCGTCCGGTACCCGGCGTCGTTCAGCGCCGGGATCTGGTGCCGCCACAGGTGGTGGGAGTCCGGGAAGCCGTGCAGCAGCAGCACGACGGGCCCCTCACCGCTCACCTCGACGTCCAGCGCGACGCCGGACAACTCCATCCGCATGACAACACCCCGTTCCGGAAGGTCCGTTCCTCGAGGGATCATGATGTCAGGTCCCCGCGAGATCAGAAGGGGTACCAGCGCACCTCGGGGTCGCCGTCCCGCAGCGAGGCCACCCGCCGCTCGAACTCGGCGAGCGCCTTCGGGTTCGTCGGCGCGTGCTGGGCCACCCAGGCGCAGCTCGCGGTCTCCCGGGCCCCGCGCAGCACCGCGCAGCCCTCCCATTCGCGCACGTCCCAGCCGTAGGCGGCGGTGAAGGCGTCGTAGGCGGCCGGGTCGAGGCCGTAGCGGTCCCGGGACAGGGCGAGGACCACCAGGTCGTGCTCGCGCAGGTCGCAGGAGAAGGTCTCCAGATCCACCAGGACCGGTCCGTCGGGGCCCACGTGGACGTTGCGGGGGAGCGCGTCCCCGTGGATCGGACCCGGCGGCAGATGAGGGACGAGCCGCGCCGCGGCCGGGGCGAAGGAGTCGCGCCGCTCGCGCAGGAAAGCCGCGTCGGCCGGGTCGATCGCGTCGCCCGCGAGCCGCAGCCAGCGCTCGACGCCGCCGAGCAGCTCACGGCGCGGCAGGGCGAGACCGGCCGGTTCGGGCAGGGCGTGCACGGCGCGCAGCAGCGGGGCGAGGTCCCGGGGCTCGGCGGGACGTACGGCCTCGGGCAGCCGGTGCCAGAGGGTCACCGGATGTCCCCCGGCCGTCCGCGGCACGGGCTCCGCGGCCCGTACGGCGGGGATGCCGGCCTTCTCCAGCCAGCCGGCCAGGGCGATCTCCCGCTCGGCGCGCGGCAGCAGCTCGGCGTCCCGGCCGACCTTGACCACCAGGTCGCCGAGGGCGAACACCGCGTTCTCGCCCAGTGCGAGCAGCGCCGCGTCGGCCGCCCGCAGTCCCGCTTCGGCCAGGATCTCCCGGGCCCGGGCCTCGTCCATCGTTCTCTCCTCAGTCTCCGGCGACAGCCGGCGCGATTGCGCCAAAGTCTCGCATCCGCGCAGGTCGCCTTGACGAACCGACGGCACGTCAGGACGATGACCGAGTCCCAGGCAAGGTCGCGAACCGGGCACAGGGGGTCGATCGGTGAGTGTGACGACCGCGCCGAAGCGGTCCGCGGAGCGCCGCACCGGCCCCGGCCGGGTCCGGTCCCGGAGCCCCGTCCACGACCACGGCGCCTGGTTCCTCGTCCTGCCCGCGCTGCTGCCCATCCTGCTGCTGAGCGTCGGCCCGCTCCTCTACGGCATCGCGCTCGCCTTCACCGACGCGCAGTCCGGCCGCACCCAGGCCACCCGCTGGGTCGGCACCCTCAACTTCCAGGACCTGCTCCACGACACCCTCTTCTGGGACTCCTTCCGCATCGGCCTGCTGTGGGCGGTCGGCGTCACCGTCCCGCAGTTCCTGCTCTCCCTCGGCCTCGCGCTGCTGCTCAACCAACGGCTGCGGCTGCGCTGGCTCGCGCGGGCGCTCGCGATCGTCCCCTGGGCGATGCCCGAGGTCGTCGTCGGCATCATGTGGCGGCTGGTCTACAACCCGGACGCCGGCATCCTCAACGAGACCCTGCGCGACCTCGGCCTCGGCGACGGACGGGCCTGGCTCAGCGGCCTCGGCACCGCACTGCCCGCGGTGATCCTGGTCGGCGTCTGGGCCGGCATGCCGCAGACCACGGTCGCCCTGCTCGCCGGCGTGCAGAACACCCCGCACGAGCTCCACGAGGCCGCCGCCCTCGACGGCGCCGGCGCCTGGCGCCGCTTCCGCACCGTCACCTGGCCCGCGCTCCGGCCCGTCGCCCTCGCCATCACCGCCCTCAACTTCATCTGGAACTTCAATTCCTTCGCCCTGGTGTACGTGCTGACGGCCGGCGGACCGGGCGGCCGGACCCGGCTGCCGATGCTCTTCGCCTACGAGGAGGCCTTCCGCTACGGCCAGTTCGGCTACGCCGCCGCCATGGGCTGCGTGCTGGTCGCCGTCGTCTCCGTACTCCTCGCCCTGTATCTCGTCGGACGGCTCAAGGGAGATCAGGACCGGTGAGCGCCTTCCGTACCAGCGGGCCCGCCCGCGCCGGCCAGTACGCGGCCCTCCTCGCGTACCTGGTCTTCCTCGCCTTCCCGTTCCTGTGGCTGGTCTCCACCGCCTTCAAGCCAGCCGCCGAACTGGGCTCCCTGCACCCCACCTGGATCCCGAAGGACCCCACGCTGGAGAACTTCCGGCAGGCCTTCGACGAACAGCCGCTGCTCAGGGCGGCCGGGAACAGCCTGTTCGCCGCGCTCACCGCCGCCCTCGTCGCGGTCGCCGTCGCCACGCCGATGGCCTATGTCCTCGCCCGGCGCCGCTCCCGGCTCACCGCCGCCGCGACCGGCTGGGTGGTGGTCAGCCAGGCGTTCCCCTTCGTCCTCCTCATCATCCCGCTCTTCCTGATCCTCAAGAACCTCCATCTGATCAACACCCTCGGCGGGCTCGTGGCGGTGTACGTCGTGTGGTCGCTGCCCTTCGCCCTGTGGATGCTCACCGGCTACGTACGGGCCGTGCCCGCCGAACTGGAGGAGGCGGCGGCCGTCGACGGCGCCGGACGGCTGCGCATCCTCGTCTCCGTCACGGGCCCGCTGCTCGCCCCCGGCATCGTCGCCACCGCCCTCTTCGCCTTCATCACCGCGTGGAACGAGTTCTTCTTCGCGCTGGTGCTCCTCAAGACCCCCGAGAAGCAGACCCTGCCGGTGGTCCTCACCCACTTCCTCGGCGCGGAGGGCGTCGCCGACCTCGGACCGCTCGCCGCCGCGGCCTTCCTCGCCACCCTGCCCTCCCTCGTCGTCTTCGCCGTCATCCAGCGGCGGATCACCGGCGGCATGCTGGCCGGGGCGGTGAAGTGATGAGGCGCCTGACGACACTCGCGGGCGCCGTCGCCGCCGTCCTCGTCCTGCTGCTCGCCGGCTGCACCGCGGGCGGCACCGGCGGGGAGCGGGGCGCCGACGGAGTGGTCCGGCTGCGCTTCCTGTCCCTGGCCTGGCAGAAGGAGTCCGTCGACGCGAACAGGGAACTGGTCGCGGAGTGGAACGCCGCCCACCCCCGTGTTCAGGTCGACTACGTCCAGGGCAGCTGGGACTCGGTTCACGACCAGCTGCTCACCTCCTTCGAGGGCGGTGAGGCGCCCGACCTCATCCACGACGCCTCCGACGACCTCGCCGACTTCGCCTACGGCGGCTACCTCGCCGACCTGCGCCCCCTGCTGTCCGAGCGGCTGCGCGCCGACATCCCCGCCCACAGCTGGCGGACGACCACCTTCGGCGACGGGATCCACGGCGTGCCGTTCCTCCAGGAACCGCGCATGATCATGGCCAACCGGAAGATCCTCGTCGAGGCCGGTGTCCGGATCCCGACGCCCGAGAAGCCGTGGTCCTGGGAGGAGTTCCGGAGCGTCGCGCGGGACCTGACGGCCCGGATGGGCCGGGGCCGGTACGCCGTCGCCTGGCCGCTGAAGGAACCGGTCTCCGTCTCGCTCAACCTGGGCCTGTCGGCCGGCGGCCGGCTCTTCCACCGGGAGGCCGACGGCAAGGTCACCCTGCGCTTCGAGGACGGCGACGCCGTCGTGCCCGGCACCATCCGGGCGATGGTCGACACCGACCGGACCGCCTCCCGGGCCACCCTCGGCAGCGGCGGCTCCGACACCCTGCCGGGCTTCTTCGGGGGCAAGTACGCGATGGTCCCGCTGGGCTTCTCGTACCGCCAGCAGATCGTCCAGCAGGCCCCGAAGGGCTTCGACTGGATGGTGCTGCCCCCACCCGCCGGGGCGGGCGGGCTCGCGCAGGGCGTCAGCCCGCAGACCCTCTCCATCGCCGAGGAGAGCCCCCACAAGAAGGAGGCCGCGGCGTTCCTCGACTTCCTCCTCCAGCCCCAGGCCACCGTCCGGCTCGCGCTCGGCGACTGGATGCTGCCCACCTCCACGACCGCCCTCGCCGACCCCGTCCTGCACACCCCACGGTTCGGATGGGCGACGGGCGCGGCGGTCGCGCGGCAGCTGCGGCCGGCGCCCGCGCAGTCGGTGCGGGGCTATCCGGAGTGGAAGGACAAGGTCGCCACTCCCGCGTTCCAGGAGTACTACAGCGGGGCCATCGGCGACGAGGAGCTGAGGCGGCGTCTGGTGGAGGACGGCAACCGGGTGCTCGCCCGCTACCAGCGGGACTGAGGGCGCGGCCGCTCCCCGGCGGGGGACGATCGCACGGAAAAGATTGGACGAGACGTCTCGTCTCGTTTAGAGTCCTCCCCATGACCGCGACCCACCGCTCCCACCTCGCCATGTTCTCCATCGCCGCCCACGGCCACGTGAACCCCAGCCTCGACGTCATCCGCGAACTCGTCGACCGGGGGCACCGCGTGAGCTACGCGATCCCCGCCGCGTTCGCCGACAAGGTCGCCGCGACCGGCGCCACCCCGGTGGTCTACACGAGCGTGCTCCCGACCGACGACGACCCCGACGCCTGGGGCACCGAACTCATCGACAACCTCGAACCCTTCCTGGACGACGCCGTCCAGGCCCTGCCGCAGCTCGCCGCGGCCTTCGACCGGGACCGCCCCGACCTGGTGCTGCACGACATCACCTCGTACCCGGCCCCCGTCCTCGCCCACACCTGGGGCGTCCCCGCCCTCTCGCTCTGGCCGAATCTCGTCCCCTGGGAGGGATACGAGGAGGAGGTCGCCGCGCCGATGCTTGCCGAGCTCAGGGCCTCGCCGCGCGGCAAGGCGTACTACGCGCGGTTCGAGGAGTGGCTCGCCGCACACGGCGTCGACACCCACCCCGACCGGCTCATCGCCCGCCCGAGACGCGCGCTCGTCCTCATTCCGAAGGTGCTCCAGCCGAACGCCGACCGGGTCGACGAGTCCGTCTACACCTTCGTCGGCTCCTGCCGTGCCGAGCAGCCGGACGCGGGGGAGTGGCGGCGCCCCGCGACGGCGGAAAAGGTGCTCCTGGTCTCGCTCGGTTCCGCCTTCACCAAACAGCCGGCGTTCTACCGCGCCTGCGTCGAGGCGTTCGGCGGGCTCGACGGGTGGCACGTCGTGCTGCAGATCGGCAGGTTCGTCGACCCGGCCGAGCTCGGCGACGTCCCCGGCAACGTCGAGGTGCGCTCCTGGGTGCCGCAGCAGGCCGTCCTGGAGGAGGCCGACGCCTTCGTCACCCACGCGGGCGCCGGCGGCAGTCAGGAGGGCCTGGCGACCGCGACCCCGATGGTCGCGGTGCCGCAGGCGGTCGACCAGTTCGGCAACGCCGACATGCTCCAGGCGCTCGGAGTCGCCCGCCACCTGCCCATGGAGGAGGTCACGCCCCAACGGCTCCGCGAGACCGTGCTCGCCCTCGTCTCGGACCCCGAAGTGGCCCGCAGGGCTCGCGAGATCGCACAGCAGATGGCGGGTGAGGGCGGGACGCGGCGCGCGGCCGATCTGATCGAGGCGGAGCTGCCGCGGTCCTGAATCACCCCGCACGAGGGGCGAGTTGCGGAGACTCGCCCCTTTTCTTATTAAGAAACCTTGTTGAAGAAGTCATAGCTCTGTGAAGACCTTGATTTGCACTCGTCAATGAGTCAGGGTTTCGAACGAGCGACCGGAGATCTTCCCGCCGGTGGCCCAACCCCCCACAAATCCTGACGAGGAGACTCCTCTTCATGGCCATACACAAGCGCGTCCGCCGGACCCGTTACATCGCCGTCACGACCGCGATCGCCGCGGCCGCCGGAATCACCGCCCTCACGAGCCCGTTCGCCGGCGCGGCCCCCACGCCCGCCGAAGGAACGGTCTACGGCCTCGGCGCCGAGAACGCCGTCGCGGGCAGCTACGTCGTGCTGCTCGACGAGAAGACCGCCCGCAGCGGCAAGAGCGAGCTGGCGAAGGAGTACGGCGGCACCCTGCGCCGCTCGTACGACTCCAGCGTCAACGGCTTCTCCGTCAACGGCCTCACGGAGACCGAGGCCAAGCGCCTCGCCGCCGACCCGGCCGTCGCCAAGGTGGTGCAGAACCGGAAGTTCACCATCAACGCCACGCAGGAGGACCCGCCGTCCTGGGGTCTCGACCGGGTCGACCAGGCCGACACCGCCGGCGACAAGAAGTACACCTACCCCGACAACGCGGGCGAGGGCGTCACCGCGTACGTCATCGACACCGGCGTCCGCGTCAGCCACCAGGACTTCGGAGGCCGCGCCACCGACGGCTTCGACGCCATCGACAACGACAACACCGCCCAGGACGGCAACGGTCACGGCACGCACGTCGCCGGCACCATCGCCGGAACCGCGCACGGCGTCGCCAAGAAGGCCAAGATCGTCGCCGTCCGCGTCCTGGACGACAACGGCTCCGGCACCACCGAGCAGGTCGTCGCCGGCATCGACTGGGTCACCCAGAACCACAAGGGCCCGTCGGTCGCCAACATGAGCCTGGGCGGCAGCGCCGACCCGGCGCTCGACGAGGCGGTCAAGAAGGCGATCGCCTCCGGCGTCACCTTCGGCGTCGCCGCCGGCAACGAGTCCTCCGACGCGGGCCAGGGCTCCCCCTCCCGCGTCACCGAGGCCCTCACCGTCGCCTCCTCCACCAAGGACGACCAGCAGTCGAGCTTCTCCAACTTCGGCTCGGTCGTGGACCTCTACGCCCCCGGCTCGGACATCACCTCGGCGTGGAACGACAGCGACACCGGCACCAAGACCATCTCCGGAACGTCCATGGCGACCCCGCACGTGGTCGGCGCCGCCGCCGTCTACCTCGCGGCACACCCCGACGCCACCCCGGACCAGGTCGCCGAGGCACTGATCTCCGGGGCCACCCCCGACAAGATCTCCGACGCGAGCCCCGGCACCGCCAACAAGCTCCTGAAGATCGTCGAGTGACGACGCCCCTCGCGGAGCACCACTGAGACCGGCGACCGCCGTGCCCTCCCCCACGGGGCACGGCGGTCGTCTCGTGCCCCTGTCTCACCCACCCCCTAAGGTGGGCCCATGACGACGACCTACGCCCTGCTGCTCCGCGGGATCAACGTCGGAGGACACCGCAAGGTCCCCATGGCGGAGCTTCGTTCGCTCCTCGAAGAGCTCGGCCACCGGGACGTGAAGACCTACCTCCAGAGTGGCAACGCCGTCTTCACCACCGAGGCGGACGGGCCCGACGAGTCCGTCAGGGAGGCCGTCGAGGCCGCGATCGAGAAGCATTTCGGCTTCCGGGTCGACTGCCTCGTCCGCGACCACGACTACCTCGCCGCCGTCGCCGCGGACTGCCCCTACCCGGCCGCCGACCTTGAGGGCAAGCAGCTGCACGCCTTCTTCCTCTCCGGCCCCGTCGACGAGGACCGCTTCGCCGGCCTCGACCGGGAGTCCTTCGCCCCCGAGTCCTTCGCGCTCGGCGACCGCGTCGTCTACCTCTACGCACCCGACGGCCTCGGCCGCTCCAAGCTAGGGGAGGCGCTGTCCCGGCCCGCGCTCTTCAAGGGCGTCACCGTGACCGCCCGCAACTGGAACACCGTCCGCAGGCTCGTCGAGATGACCGGCTGAATGGCCCAGTGCGGCGGATCAGCAATGGCCCGCTCGAAAGGGCCACCTGGCACCTAGGGTCGGATCCATGACGACCACCGTGGACTTCTACTTCGACCCCGCCTGCCCCTTCGCCTGGATCACCTCCCGCTGGATCCTGGAAGTCGAACGGCACCGCGACCTCGACCTGCGCTTCAAGGTCATGAGCCTCTACCTCCACAACGAGGGCAACGAGCTGCCCGACTGGTACCGCACCCTCGTCGACGCCTCGATCGGCCCGGTGAGAGTCGCCGCCGTCGCCGCCGAGAAGTTCGGCGACGAGATCCTCCGCCCGCTCTACACCGCCTTCGGCACCCGCATCCACGAGCGGAAGAACAAGGACTTCGACGCCGTGATCGCCGAATCCCTCGCCGAACTCGGCCTGCCCGCCGACCTCGCGGCCGCAGCCCACGACCCCGCGCACGACGAGACCGTCCGCCGCAGCCACGACGCCGGCAAGGACCCCGACGCCGACGCCTACGTCGGCACCCCCACCCTGCACGTGGACGGCACCGCCTGGTTCGGCCCCGTGCTGCGGGCCATCCCGCGCGGTGAGAAGGCCGCCGAACTCTTCGACGGCTTCCGGGTGCTCGCGGGCCACCCCGACCTCTTCGAGATCAAGCGCACGCGCACCGGCGGCCTGGACCTCAGCTAGTGCCGGATCAGCCGTCGAGGGTGGCGTGGCGCAGGGCCGTGAACTGGGCCTTGATCCGGTTCGGCCAGGAGCTGTCGGGGTGTAGGGCAGCTCGACGTTGTTCGCCTCCGCCCAGGTGCCACCCGCCGGCACTTCGTCGTGGTCAGGTGCGGGGAGAAGTTGTCACAGACGATCGCGATGCGGACCTCGGGCGGACACAGCGTCCGCAGGTGACGGCAGAACTCACCACCGACCCGGTGCCCCTGCGAATGATCCCCCGCCGCAGCCGCCGCCCCTCGTCATCGTCGAGCTCATGTACCGCAGCCGTTCCGGCACAGATCAGCAGCCTGACCGATCCGTTCAGCCCTTACCGGGTTCGTTGCCGACGGCGGCATGCCGCCGCAACCACGCTGCTTCCGTGGGCGTCAGATTCGGGTCATCCAGCTTCGCCCGGACCACCTCCGGCATCCGCCCGGCCGGGTCGGTCCGGCAACCGCTGCGGACACCGCGCAGCAACAGCCCCCGCCCGAGCCGGGCGGCGAATCCCGGCACGTCCGCACTGCCCACAGTCACCATGGTCATCGCCACATCGGCAGCCGGATCACCAGCGCCCGCGTTGCACCAGTCGATCACTACCGGTCCCCGCCGGGTCAGAATGACGTTGCCGGGGTGCAGGTCGAGATGCAGTACCCGGTCACCATCGCCCGTGCTGAACCGCTTGGGCAGCCACTCCGGCGCCGGCAGCGCGTGGAGCCGGTCGTGCAGGCGGCCCAGCTCCCGGCCAAGAGAACCCACCCGCCAAGGGCGCCGGGCCAGCTCATCCAGCATCGTCGGCCCGGCCAGCCGCTCAAGAACCATGTCGGTGTCGGTGGTCTCGTACACCCGAGGCACCGGATACCCACATGCCGCAAGGTGCGTGATCAAGCGTGACTCCAGACCGGTGGGCCCCCCGTGCCGGTATCGCCGCAGCACCCTGGACTCATCCAGGGCATACACATCAGCATCCCGGCCCTGCGCGATCAACTCCATGCGGTGCAGTCTGCATTGATGGCCGAGCCCTCGCCAACAGGTCCAACGTTGCCTGGTGCGGCACTAGGGAGCGTGTCCGCTGACCCTCGGCTCCGCCGGCCCCAGCCCCTCCGGCAGGGCGGCCACCACGACAGCGACGGCTTCCTCCGGTGTCTCGGTGCGCGTGACCAGCGCGCCTTGGTACCGCACCCCGTACAGCCCCTCGTCGTACGGGCAGATGGTGTACCCGAGCCGTGTCCTCCAGGGCTGCTCGACCCCGGTGGAGAACCAGAGGTTGAAGTGACTGTTGACCGGCATCAGCCGGCGGAGCACCGGCTGGGCGTACGCCGCCGCAAGCAGGGCGTGGGGGCGCGGGTGCCGGTCGTAGGGCGGAATGTGGACGCGGTCGAGCTTGACGCGCCACGTCAACTCGACGCGACCGAACGGCTCCCGCTCGTGGACCAGGGCCCAGGGCCTGAACCGGATGAACGGGGCGCGCGCCCTGGTCTCCTCCAGACCCGCGCCGCCCGTCCACGCAGCCGCCGCCCTGACCACGTCGACCAGGTCCGCGGTCCACCCCCAGGCCAGGGGCGTGCCGTTGTCCTTGAGGTACACCAGGAGAGCCCGATGTTCCCGGCCGGGCGGACAGACGATCGCGCGTCGTCCGTTCCGCGCGTCGACGTACTCCGCGCCTCGACACCGTTTCCCGTCCGATTCGGGCAGGGCGAGCCCCAGCCCATCGGCCGTACGCCCCAGCACGGCCCCCAGGGCCCCGTCATCGCCCCAGGGGCCCTCGCCGAGCCCCACCCCGAAGTCCATCCCACCAGTGTGCCCGGATCACGCGGGCCTCCGACCGCCGTCTTCCGATCACCGGATCGTCCGTTCGGTCGTGCCGTCGAGGACCGGCGGGTCGCCCGCGGGCCTGCGACCGTGCGGCCGCGCGCGGCGCACCACCGAAACGCCTCGGTACCGCCCCTCCCGGTACGGGGTCACCACACGAGCACCCCGCCGCCCACCTCCCGCGCACGCCGCGCCGCGTCCGTGAGGTTCGACAGCCGCTCCTCGATCCCGGACCGGTGCTCCTCGACGGCGCGCACGGGCTGCGTGCCCCGGACGATCCGCTCCTGGTTCTCCCGCAGCATCAGACACTCCGCCAGGAACGGGTCCACCGCGTAAGGAGGCACGTACAGATCGCCCTCGGCCAGCAACGGGAGGATGACGGCGCCGAGCGAGCGCACCGCGTCCGAGCCCCAGACGTCCGTCCGCCAGCTCTCGTACCCCGCCGAGTCGCCGCATCCGTCCGGGACGCCGAGCACCTGCATCTTGCCGCCGGCGTCGACGAGGAAGACCTTCACCACCAGGCTCATCAGCGGAGTGGATCATGCCGCCGGCCGTCTCGTCCATCGAGTTCCGCCCGGCCGGGCCGCCTCCGCCCGGCGACCCCGCCTACCCCGCGACCGCCACCCGCTGCACAGCGCGCGCCGCCTCCTCGTACCTCTGCAGGAGGAGGCGGGCCAGTTCGGGGGAGGGGCCGAGGACGGCGGCGAGGAGGTCGGCGTCGGCGGCGCCCGCCGCGATGCGGTCCGGGAGGCGGCCCGGGGCGATCACGTACGGGGCCACGGCCACCCGCCGGACGCCCGGCTCGGCGCGCAGGGCCCGTACCGCCTCGTCCGTGCGGGGAAGAGATGCGGAGGCGAACGCAGGCCGCACGGAGCACCAACCGGTGTCCCGCAGCTCCCGCGCCGTTTCTGCGATCGCTGCGATCGCCTCCGGGTCGGTGGAGCCCGCCGAGGCCAGGACGACCCCGGTCGTGCTCTTGTCGCCGGGCGTGAGCCCGGCCTCGTACAGCCGCCGCTCCACCGCCGCGAGCAGCAGCGGAGAGGGGCCGAGGACGTCCGCCTGCCGGATCCGCAGGCCGGCGGGGGCCTGGCGGAGCACGGCGGGGATGTCGGCCTTGGCGTGGAAGGCGCGGGTCAGCAGCAGCGGCAGCGCCACCACCTCGCGCACGCCCTCCGCGGCCAGCCGGTCCAGGGCCCCCGGCACGGACGGCAGGTTGAAGTCCAGGAACGCCGTCTCCACCCGCAGCCCCGGCCGCAGTAGACCGGCCCGGCGCACCAGCGTCTGGACGGTCGCCGCGTGCCGCGGGTCGCGGCTGCCGTGGGCCACGACAAGAAGGACAGGCGCGGAGCGCTTCCTTGGAAGGGTGGTGGGCGACGGGCGGGAGCTCATGGTGATCAGGCCTTCACCAGCAGGCCGCGGCGGCGCAGCACGGCGCGCTCCAGCGGGCTGAAGATCAGCAGGTCGATCGCGATGCCGACGAGCAGGATCAGGAAGATCGCGAGGAAGATGCCGGGCATGTCGAAGTTGTTGCGGCCGTTCTCCAGGAGCTGGCCGAGACCCAGACCCAGGTCCGGCGAGGACGCGATGATCTCCGCCGCCATCAGCGAGCGCCACGAGAACGCCCAGCCCTGCTTCAGGCCCGCGAGGTAGCCGGGCAGCGCCGCCGGCATGACGATGTGCCAGGCGCCCTTGAGACCAGTCGCGCCGAGGGTCCGCCCGGCCCGCAGGAACAGCGGCGGCACCTGGTCGACGCCCGCCACCAGGCCGTTGGCGATCGACGGGACCGCGCCCAGCAGGATCACCGCGTACATCATGGAGTCGTTGAGGCCCAGCCACAGCACGGCCGGCGCCACCCAGGCCACCGACGGCAGCGACTGCAGACCCGACAGGATCGGGCCGATCGCCGTGCGCACCACGGCGACCCGGGCCACGAGCAGGCCGAGCGGCGTGCCGATGGCGAGCGCCATCAGGAAGCCCAGCAGGGCCCGGGACACACTGGTCCACAGCACCCCGAGGAGCGTGCCCTCCAGCCACATGGTGGTCAGGCTGTCCCACACCGCGCCCGGCGACGGCAGCTTGCCCGCCTCGGTGACCTCCAGGGTCACGAGCAGCTGCCACACCGCCAGGACCAGCACGACGGCGAGGACCGGCGGCAGCACCTTCTTCAGCAGGACCTCACGCAGCGGGGTCCGGCTGATCTGCACGCTGTCGAGCGCGTCGAGCCCGGCCTCCAGGCCGGCGAGGTCGTCGGCCTTGACGGCGGCGGTGGTCGTCGTCTCAGTGCTGGCCATGGCGGCGGATCTCCCCACGCAGTTGTTCGGTGATCTCGACGGACAGTTCCGCCACGGCGGCGTCCTCGATGCGGCGCGGCTGCGGGATGTCGATGGTCCACTCCCGGGCGATGCGGCCCGGCCGGGACGACAGGAGGACGACCCGTTCGGCGAGGCGCACGGCCTCGCGCACGTTGTGCGTGACGAAGAGGACCGACAGCCGCGTCTCGCGCCAGATCCGGGTCAGTTCGTCGTGCAGCACGTCCCGGGTGATCGCGTCGAGCGCCGCGAACGGCTCGTCCATCAGCAGCAGGTCGCTGTCCTGGGCGAGGGCCCGGGCGAGCGCCACGCGCTGGCGCATGCCGCCGGACAGTTCGTGCACCCGCTTGCCGTACGAGCCGGTCAGCCGCACGAGTTCGAGCAGCCGCTCGGCCTCCGGGCGGCGCTCCGCCTTCGGCACCCCGCGCAGCTTCAGGGCGAGTTCGATGTTCTTGCCCGCGGTCAGCCACGGGAAGAGGGCGTGCTCCTGGAACATCAGGGCCGGCCGGCCGCCGGGGGTGTCGATGGACCCCGCGGACGGCCGGTCGAGCCCGGCGACCAGGTTGAGCAGGGTGGACTTTCCGCAGCCCGAGGCACCCAGGAGGGTGACGAACTCGCCCGGTGCGACATCGAGCGAGATGTCGTCGAGGACGAGCTGGCCGCCGGCGGGTCCGCCGAAGGACTTCGAGACGTGCTCGATGCGCGCGGCGTGACCCACCGCGCCGACGCGGTCCTCGGCCTTGGCGAGCGTCGTGGTCGTGGCCATGGTCGTCACCTCCTGGGTGTCAGCTGCGGACTGGGGTTACTTGGCGCCGAGGCCGGCGTCGGAGACCTCGGGCTTGCCCGCGGCCTTCAGGACCTTGTTGAGCGGCTTCAGGTCGTAGATGCCGACGAGGTCGGGCGCTTCGAGGAGACCGGCCTTGACCGCGTGGTCGGCCTGCGCCTGGAGCGTGGCGGCCAGCGGGTCGTCGGTGAACCGGATCGACGGCCACGCCCCGTTGATGACCTTGTCGCCGAGCGGCTTGCCCGTCAGCTCCTTCAGCCGGGCGTTGGCGGCGGCCTTCGCCTTCTCCGGGTTGGCGTTGATCCACTCGTTGGTCTTCACCGAGCCCCGCAGGACCGCCTCGACGACATCCGGGTGCGCCTTGAGGAACTTCTGCGACACGATGATGTTGGTGATCACGAACTGCTTGCCCGGCCACAGGTCCGCCTCGTCGAGCAGGACCTTGGCACCCTCGCTGACCAGCTTGGACGCGGTCGGCTCGGGAACCCAGGCGCCGTCGATGGAGCCGGACTTGTAGGCGTCCGGGGTGATCTTGTTGTCGGTGCGGAGCACGGAGACGTCGCCCTTGCCGCTCTGGGCGTCGACCTTCCAGCCCTTCTCCGAGATCCAGTTGAGGAAGGCCACGTCCTGCGTGTTGCCGTGCTGCGGGGTGGCGATCCGCTTGCCCTTGACGTCGTCCAGGGTCTTGATCTTCGCCGGGTTCACCACGAGCTTCACGCCGCCGGAGGCCGAGCCGCCGATGATGCGCAGGTTGGTGCCCTTGGACTTGGTGTAGCCGTTGATGGACGGCGAGGGGCCGATGAAGCCGATGTCGATCGAGCCGGCGTTCAGCGCCTCGATCTCCGAGGGACCCGCGTTGAAGGTCGTGGTGTCGAGCCGGGTGCCGCCCAGCTCCTTCTGGAAGATGCCCTCCTGGTCGCCGACCAGGGCCGTGGCGTGGGTGAGGTTGGGGAAGTACCCGATCCGTACGGTGTCGGCGGAGAGCTTCTCGCCCTCGGCTGCCACCTTCTTCTCGTCGTTCTTGGCCTGGGAGCCGTAGCCGCAGGAGGCGAGTGCCCCGATCAGCAGGGGCAGGGCGGTGGCGGCGGCAAGGCTGCGGCGCAGGGTGGTGCGGGTGGTGGCAGGCACGGGAGGTCTTCCCCTCGATTCAGCTTCTTCGATGTCGGTGTCTGTGCCGCACGGTGGCGTGCGGGTGGAGCGGCGTCGCGCCGCCGGAGCGGCGCACGGAGGTCAGCACGCACATCGCGCGACACCTCCCCGGCCCGCACCGAGGGCGCCGGAACCCACCCGGCCGCCCTCCTTGGCGAAGGTGCCGTAGACGTCCTGGACCATCTAGAAGTCCCAGCCTTCCTCGTCGTCCACCGCGGCCGTGGCCTTGGCGGTGGCGAAGGACTCGCCGGCCATGCCGGCGGCGAGCGTGGTGCCGTCCGCGGGGTCGATCAGCAGGAACGAACCGGTGCGGCGGGAGTCGGCGTACGCGTCGAGCGCGAGCGGCTCGGCGGTGCGGACCTTCACCCGGCCGATGTCGTTGGCGACGAGCCGGCCCGGCTCGGGGTGCTGGGAGAGGTCGTCCAGGGTGAGCCGGGACGGGATCTCCTTCACGATCGCCTTGACCGTGCGGGTGGTGTGCTTGAGCAGCACCCGCTGGCCGACGGTGAGCGGGGTGTCCGCGACGTGGCAGACGGTCGCCTCGACGTCCTGGCTGGTCGCCGGGGCGTCGCCGCTCGGGGCGATCAGGTCGCCGCGCGAGATGTCGATGTCGTCGGCGAGGCGGAGGGTGACCGACTGCGGCGCCCAGGCGATGTCGACCGACTCGCCGAGCGCGTCGATCGCGGTGATCGTCGAGGTCCGGCCCGAGGGCAGTACGGTGACCTGCTCGCCGACCCGGAACGCGCCGGCCGCGATCTGACCCGCGTAGCCGCGGTAGTCGGGGTGCTCGGCGGTCTGGGGACGGATCACGTACTGCACCGGGAAGCGGGCGTGGCAGGCCGTCAGGTCGTGGCTGACCGGCACCGTCTCCAGGTGCTCCAGGACGGTCGGGCCGCCGTACCAGTCCATGTTCGCCGACGGCTCCACGACGTTGTCACCGGCCAGCGCGGAGATCGGGATCGCGGTGATCTCCGGGACGCCGAGCTCGGAGGCGTACGTGGTGAACTCCTCGGCGATCGCGGCGAAGACGGACTCCCGGTACTCGACCAGGTCCATCTTGTTCACCGCGAGGACCACGTGCGGGACCCGCAGCAGAGCGGCGACGGCCGCGTGCCGGCGGGTCTGCTCGACCACCCCGTTGCGGGCGTCGACCAGCACCACCGCGAGCTCGGCGGTGGAGGCTCCGGTGACCATGTTCCGGGTGTACTGCACGTGCCCGGGGGTGTCGGCCAGGATGAACCGGCGCCGGGGCGTCGCGAAGTAGCGGTAGGCCACGTCGATGGTGATGCCCTGCTCCCGCTCGGCCCGCAGGCCGTCGGTCAGCAGCGCCAGGTCCGGCGCCTCCTGACCGCGCGAACGGGAGGCGTGCTCGACGGCCTCCAGCTGGTCGACGAGCACCGACTTGGAGTCGTGCAGCAGGCGCCCCACCAGCGTGGACTTGCCGTCGTCGACGGACCCGGCGGTGGCGAAGCGCAGCAGGGTCGTCGCCGCCAGCTCCGCGTGCCCGGCGGTGGGCTGTTCGGTGGACGTGCTCATTAGAAGTACCCCTCGCGCTTGCGGTCTTCCATCGCGGCCTCGGACAGCTTGTCGTCCGCCCTCGTCGCGCCCCGCTCGGTGAGCCGGGACGCGGCGATCTCGGCGATCACGGCCTCCAGGGTGGTGGCGTCGGAGTCCACCGCACCCGTGCAGGACATGTCGCCGACCGTGCGGTAGCGGATCAGCCGCCGCTCCACGGTCTCGTTCTCCTTCGGGCCGCCCCACGCGCCGGCCGTCAGCCACATGCCGTTGCGGGCGAACACCTCGCGCTCGTGCGCGAAGTAGATCTCCGGCAGCGCGATCTTCTCGCGCTGGATGTACTGCCAGACGTCCAGCTCGGTCCAGTTCGACAGCGGGAAGACCCGGACGTGCTCGCCGGGGGCGTGCCGGCCGTTGTACAGCTGCCACAGCTCGGGCCGCTGGCGGCGCGGGTCCCACTGCGAGAACTCGTCGCGCAGGCTGAACACCCGCTCCTTGGCGCGGGCCTTCTCCTCGTCGCGCCGGCCGCCGCCGAAGACGGCGTCGAAACGGTGCTGCTGGATCGCCTCGGTCAGCGGGACGGTCTGCAACGGGTTGCGGGTGCCGTCCGGGCGCTCGCGCAGCTTGCCCGCGTCGATGTACTCCTGCACCGAGGCCACGTGCAGGCGCAGCCCGTGCTCGGCGACCACCCGGTCGCGGTACTCGATGACCTCGGGGAAGTTGTGCCCGGTGTCGACGTGCAGCAGCGAGAAGGGGACCGCCGCCGGCGCGAACGCCTTCAGCGCCAGGTGCAGCATGACGATCGAGTCCTTGCCGCCGGAGAACAGGATCACCGGCCGCTCGAACTCGCCCGCCACCTCACGGAAGATGTGGACGGCCTCCGACTCCAGGGAGTCGAGGTGCGTCAGCGCGAACGGGCTGTCGGTCGCGTCGTGAACATGGGCAACGGTGGTCACAGCAGACCCCTCTCGGTGAGCAGCGCGTGGAGCTGCGCCGCGGACTCCTGCACGGTCTGGTTCTGGGACTCGATCCGCAGATCGGGCGTCTCGGGCGCCTCGTACGGGTCGTCGACGCCGGTGAGCCCGCTGATCTCGCCCGCGGCCTGCTTGGCGTAGAGGCCCTTCACGTCCCGCACCGAGCACACCTCCACCGGCGTGGCCACGTGCACCTCGACGTAGGGGGTGCCCTCGGTCTCGTGGCGCTTGCGGACCGCCTCGCGGCTGTCGGCGTACGGGGCGATGACCGGGACCAGGACCTTCACGCCGTGCGAGGCGAGCAGTTCGGCGACGAAGCCGATCCGCTGCACGTTGGTGTGCCGGTCCTCGCGGCTGAAGCCGAGGCCCGCGGACAGGAACTCGCGGATCTCGTCACCGTCGAGGACCTCGGCGCGGTGGCCCTCCTCGCGCAGCCGGCCGGCCAGCTCGTACGCGATCGTGGTCTTGCCGGCGCTCGGCAGGCCCGTGAGCCAGATGGTGGCACCGGTCACGTCGTTCTCCTGGGAAGTCTCGGGGGTGGTCATCAGCCGTGCAGCCCGCATTCGGTCTTGGTCCGCCCGGCCCAGCGGCCGGCCCGCGCGTCCTCGCCCTCGAGGACCCGGCGGGTGCAGGGGGCGCAGCCGACGGAGGCGTAACCGTCCATGAGGAGCGGGTTGGTGAGCACGCCGTGCTCCAGGACGTAGGACTCCACGTCCTCCTGCGTCCAGCGGGCGATCGGGGAGATCTTCACCTTCTGCCGCTTCTCGTCCCAGCCGACGACCGGGGTGTTCGCCCGGGTCGGGGACTCGTCACGGCGCAGTCCGGTGGCCCACGCGCGGTAGCGGGTCAGGCCCTCCTCCAGCGGCTTCACCTTGCGCAGCGCGCAGCACAGGTCGGGGTCGCGCTCGAACAGCCTCGGCCCGTAGGCGGCGTCCTGCTCGGCCACCGTCTGACGCGGGGTCAGCGTGATGACGTTGACGTCCATGACGGCGTCGACCGCGTCACGGGTGCCGATGGTCTCGGGGAAGTGGTAGCCGGTGTCCAGGAACACCACGTCCACGCCGGGCATCGCCCGGGAGGCCAGGTGGGCGACGACCGCGTCCTCCATCGAGGACGTGACGCAGAACTCCTTGCCGAACGTCGCGGCGGCCCACTGGAGGATCTCCAGCGCGGAGGCGTCCTCCAGATCGCGGCCGGCCTGCTCGGCGAGTGCCTTCAGGTCGGCCGCGGTCATGTCCTGAGTGACCGTCATGTCTGTTCCCCTCCAGTTGCATTGCTCGAAGTCGCCGGGGCGAGCAGCCCCAGGAACTTCAGCTGGAAGGCCCGGCTGCACGCGGCGCATTCCCAGGCGCCGTGGCCCTGCTCGTTCGGACGCAGGTCCTCGTCCCCGCAGTAGGGGCAGTGGAAGGGTGCGGCACGCTCGCTCATGCGCCCTCCCTCGTCTCGCTCGTTGCGCTCGCCCCGCTCACGACAGCGCCTCCTCCGAGGCGCGCGCCGCCCAGGTGGCGAAGCGCTCGCCGTCCTCGCGCTCCGCCTGGAAGCGCTTGAGGACCCGCTCGACGTAGTCCGGCAGCTCGGCCGCGGTGACCTTCAGGCCGCGGACCTTGCGGCCGAAGCCGGCCTCCAGGCCGAGCGCGCCGCCGAGGTGGACCTGGTAGCCCTCGACCCGGTTGCCGTCGTCGTCCAGGACCAGCTGGCCCTTGAGACCGATGTCCGCGACCTGGATGCGGGCGCAGGCGTTCGGGCAGCCGTTGATGTTGATGGTGAGCGGCTCGTCGAACTCCGGGATGCGGCGCTCCAGTTCGTCGATCAGCGAGGCGCCGCGCCCCTTGGTCTCGACGATGGCCAGCTTGCAGAACTCGATGCCGGTGCAGGCCATCGTGCCGCGCCGGAACGGCGAGGGGGTGACCCGCAGGTCCAGGGACTCCAGGGCGGAGACGATCGAGTCGACCTGCGCCTCCTCGATGTCCAGGACGATCATCTTCTGCTCGGCGGTGGTGCGGATCCGTCCCGAACCGTGCGCCTCGGCGATCTCGGCGATCTTCGTCAGCGTGGCGCCGTCGACCCGGCCGACGCGCGGGGCGAAGCCCACGTAGTAGCGGCCGTCCTTCTGCTTGTGGACGCCGACGTGGTCGCGCCAGCGGCCGGCCGGCTGCTCGGGGGCGGGGCCGTCCGTCAGCTTGCGCTTCAGGTACTCGTCCTCCAGGACCTGGCGGAACTTCTCCGCGCCCCAGTCGGCGACCAGGAACTTCAGGCGGGCGCGGTTGCGCAGCCGCCGGTAGCCGTAGTCGCGGAAGATGGAGATGACGCCCTCGTAGACGTCGGGGACCTCGTCCAGGGAGACCCAGGTGCCGAGTCGGACGCCCAGCTTGGGGTTGGTGGACAGACCGCCGCCGACCCAGACGTCGAAGCCGGGACCGTGCTCGGGGTGGTGCACGCCGACGAAGGCGATGTCGTTGATCTCGTGCGCCACGTCGAGCAGCGGGGAGCCGGAGACCGCGGACTTGAACTTGCGGGGCAGGTTGGAGAAGTCCTTGTTGCCGACGATCCGCCGCTGGATCTCCTCGATGGCGGGCGTGCCGTCGATGATCTCGTCCTCGGCGATGCCGGCCACCGGGGAGCCGAGGATGACGCGCGGGGTGTCACCGCAGGCCTCGGTGGTGGACAGGCCGACCGCCTCCAGGCGGTTCCAGATCTCCGGGACGTCCTCGATGCGGATCCAGTGGTACTGGACGTTCTGCCGGTCGGTGATGTCGGCGGTGCCGCGCGCGAACTCCTGGGAGATCTCACCGATGACCCGCAGCTGCTCCGTGGTCAGCCGGCCGCCGTCGATGCGGACGCGGAGCATGAAGTACTCGGCGTCCAGCTCCTCCGGCTCCAGGACACCGGTCTTCGTGCCGTCGAGGCCCTCCCGGCGCTGGGTGTAGAGGCCCCACCAGCGCATGCGTCCGCGCAGGTCGTTGGGGTCGATGGAGTCGAATCCGCGCTTGGAGTAGATCGTCTCAATACGTGTCCGTACGTTGAGACCGTCGTCGTCCTTCTTGAACTGCTCATTGCCGTTCAGCGGGGTGAAGTGCCCCACGGCCCACTGACCCTCGCCACGGTGGCGCCCGGCCTTGCGGCGGGCGGTGGCGGGTGTGGGGTTTTCCGGGGTGGCGGCCATGGCGATATGTCCTTCGGGACTGCGGGAGGGCGGCTCTGACCTGCACACTCGCGCTCGTACGGAGAGTGGCGCGACGGTGCGCAGGGACAGGACTTGAGAAGAGATGTGCGGCGGTGCTGGTTCTCTCAGCGCGCCGAACACATGGCGCTGGACATGCGGCCGAGGTCGACGTGCCGCCGACTCACCAAGGCAATTCCAGTTCCAGACATGACGGAAGCGTGTCACGGGAGTTTGGAACCAGTCCAGCTTCGTCCAGAATATGGACATGACTGTCTCGTTGTACGAGATGGTGTGGCGTGGGTCACGCAAAAGGGGCCCAGTTCAGGGCCCCTTTTCGCGGCCCGGAGGCCGAGGGTGGTGCGGGATCCCTGCCCGGGATCCCTCAGGCGAACGCGCCCGGCCACGGGCCGGGGTTCTCGGCGGCCTCGGTCTGCTCCACCTTGGTGTCGAAGAGCCGGAAGCCGCGGCGCTCGTAGTTGGCCATCGCGTGCTCGCCGTCGAGCGAGCAGGTGTGCAGCCACACCCGCTCGGTGGGCTCCCGGTCCGGCCAGCGCTCGGCCAGGTCCCAGGCCCGCTCGACCCCGACCGACAGGAGGTGGCCGCCGATGCCGCGGCCGCGGAAGGCCGGGATCAGGCCGAAGTACACGATCTCCACCACGCCGTCGGGCTGCGCCTCCAGCTCCACGTACCCGGCCGGCGTCCCCTTCTCGTACGCGACCCAGATCTCGGCGCCGGGCCGCTCCACTATCTCCTGCCACTGCGCGTAGGTCAGCGGCAGCCGGTCGGTCCAGCGGATGTCGCCGCCGACCGCGGTATAGAGGAAGCGGCTGAACTCCGGCGAGGGCACCTCGGCCCGCACGATCCGCAGGTCCCCGCCCTCGGGAGCGGGGACCGGGCGCAGGTCGGACGGCGAGGTCTGCTCGAGGGACCAGGTGGTGAGAGTGATGCTCATGGCTTCATCGCATCATGCGGAGGGCCGGATTCCCACTGTGTTCGGTCCTGGCGGAATGCTGTCCGCATGCCGGACGCCCTGTCCAGGCGGCGAATGCGGCGGGCGGTCTGGCCGGCGGGGCGGGTGCGGTCGGCGGGCGTGCGTCCGGCGGGTGTGTGCGGCGGGGGGTGCGTCCGGCGGGCGCGGTCGGCGGCGGGTGCGTCCGGCGGGTGTGTGCGGCGCCACGCGAAAGCCCCCGGCCTGGGCCGGGGGCTCGCTCACGGGTGTCAGCCGATGACGCGGTCGGCGTCGGTGACGACGCAGCGCGTGTACTCGGAGCCGTCGCCGCCGCCGGTGTACGGGGTGCTGGCCTCGGCCTGCTTCGACGCGCCGCCCTCGACCCGCAGGTCCTTGACCTCGGCCACCGCCGGCTTGGCGGAGCTCGAACCCTCGGCGCCCTTGAACTGCAGGGTGACGTCGTAGAGGTACGCCGACGAGTCGCTGTTGGTGATGGTGACCTTGGCGACCAGGTTCTTGCGGTCGGCGCTCAGCGCGCAGTCGTCGATGCGGACGTCGCGCTGCGCGCGGTCCTTCGACGAGCCCCCGACGCCACCCGAGGTGACGCCACCGGAGCTGGAGCCGTTGCCGTCGGAGCCGTGGTCCGAGCCGCTGCCGGAGCTGCTGGAACTGTTCGAGCCGCCACCGCTGCAGCTTCCGCCGCCGGAGCCCCGGGCGCCGGTGAGGGCGATCAGGGCGATTCCGAAGACGGCGACGGCGCGGACATGACGAAGCTTCACGCTTCAACCCCCGTTGAGTGTGTGTTGTGCGATGACGCGTGTGCGAAAAGAGGTGCTCGCCTTGACGAGCGCACGTCACCCTACTGGATCGCGGCAGGACTTCCTGACACGCGCCGTTCCGGACGTCCCCCTGTCTCGTGCGCCCGGCCCGCCGGGCCCGCCGGGCCCACCCGGGCTCCGCCCGTCCCGCCTATCCGGCCCGTCCCGCCCGTCCCGTCCGCCCCTCGCGCACCGCGCGGACCGCCGGGGCCGTGGAGTGGGGGAGGAGGTCGGCCGGGTGGGACGGGGTGACGACCTCGACCTCGACCTCCTCGCTGAAGCGGTACGGGCGGTGGGCGAGGACCCCCGCCAGATTGCGGCGCACCCGCGACAGCTCCGCCCGTACCGTCACCGTCCGGGTCCGGTCGCCGAACACGTCCTGGGCCAGGTCCGCCGCCGTCCGCCCCTCCGGGTGCAGGGCGAGCAGATACAGCAGCTCCGCATGGCGCGGGCTCAGCTCCTGCGACCAGCTGCCGGCCGCGCCCGACACCGCCACCGTCCAGCGGCGCGGCCGGCTCAGGTCGAGGACCACCCGGCTCGCCGCGCCCGAGCCGGCACCGGCCGGCGGGGTCTCCTCCTCGACCCGCAGCAGCCAGCCGCCCGGCAACGGCTCCACCGCACACATCCCCAGCGACGGCAGCCACGTCCGGCCCGCCCGGAAGGACTTGGGCAGCGCCAGCCGGTCCACCGGCGCCATCCCGGTCACCGCCGCCGTCCAGCCGTGCGTGTCCACCGCGATCGCCCGGCCGCCCACCCGGCACAGGATCGGCGCGGCCACCGACCGCAGCCGCTCGATCGACCGCAGGTGCCGCTGCCGCATCTCCGCCTCCGCCAGCTGCGCCACCGAGGCCACCAGGGCCAGCGTCGCCGGATGGAAGCTGGACGCCGGACCGCTCACGTCCACGATGCCGAGCAGCCGCTGGTCACGCGGGTCGTGGACGGGGGCGGCGGCACAGGTCCAGTTGTGCAGCTGGTGGACGTAGTGCTCGGCCGAGTGCACCTGGACGGCCCTGCCCATGGCGAGCGCCGTGCCCACCGCGTTCGTCCCGGTGTCGTGCTCGCTCCAGGCCGCCCCCTCCTCCAGGCAGATGCCGTGGGCCCGGCGCAGCACCGCCATGTTGCCCTCCCGCCACAACACCCGGCCCTGCTCGTCCGTCACCACCATGATCTGCATGGAGGCGTCGGCGATCCCCGCCAGCCCCGCGCTGAGCGTCCGCATCACCTCGCCGAGCGCCGTCGTCCGCCGCCGCTCCTCCAGTTCGTCGCGCCGCAGCAGCACGCTGCTCGTGCCCTGGTCCGGGTTCAGGCCGAGCCGGAACATCCGCCGCCAGGACGCGTCGATCACCGGGCGCGGTGCCACCGGTGGGGTCCGGCCGGACAGCGTCGCCTCGCGGACCTTGAGCAGCAGCCGGGTCGCCTGGGCGGAATCCATGGCGGCCAGCCGGTTCAGGTCGAGCTGCGTGTTGTTCATCGGTCCCTCCCGGCCACCCGCGGTGCTGCATCGGCGCTGAAGTGGTGCTGTCCTGCTGGCTGTTTTGCTGTGGTGCTGCGGTGCTGTCGTGCCGTTGTGGTGTGGTGCCGTTGTGCTGTGTGGCTGTGTGGCTGTGTGGCTGTGTCGCTGTCTGGTGTTTGGTGTTTGGTGTTTGGTGTCTGGCTGTCTGGCTGTCTGGTGTCTGGCTGTCGTGCCGGCCGGCATGCTGCCGTATCGGTGCTGTATCGGTTGTGCACTCGGTGCGTCCCGGCGCCCATCGTGCCCCTCCGCAGCGCCGCGCGCGGGGCGCTTCGGGTAATCCTGCAACCCTTTGCAACCCTGGCGACCCCCGCCCCCGTCCAGGAGGGTGGAACCGAAGCGGAGGGTGGTGCCGTGTCGGCGCAGCACCACCCTCCGCTCCTCCGCGCGCGCCGACCCCCTCAGGTCCACCCCTGGCACGCGCGGCACAAAGCACCACCGTCACCCGCGAGACGGTCCCCCCACACGCACGTTCAGCCGTCCGGCGTCAATCCGCGTCCACGGGCCGCGCCCGCGCCACCAGCGCCCCCAGGTCGAGCGTGTGCGGCAGCGTCCCGAACGCCGCCCCCCAGTCGCCGCCGAGCCGCGAGGCACAGAACGCGTCCGCGACCTCCGGCGGCGCCCACCGCACCAGCAGCGCACCCTGGAGCACCCGCGCCATCCGCTCCACCAGGCGCCGCGCCCGCGCCTCGATCCCCTCCAGGTCCGCCAGTTCGGCCAGCAGGTCCCGGATCGCCCGGTCCAGCCGGTGATCCGCCCCGCGGGCCCGGCCGACCTCCTCCAGGAACGCGTTCAGCGCCGCCGGCTCCCTCTGCAGCGCCCGCAGCACGTCCAGCGCCTGCACGTTCCCCGCGCCCTCCCAGATGGAGTTCAGCGGCGACTCCCGCAGCAGCCGGGGCAGCCCCGACTCCTCGACGTACCCGTTCCCGCCCAGGCACTCCAGCGCTTCGGCCACCAGCGGGGTGCACCGTTTCGTCACCCAGTACTTCGCCACCGGCACCGCGACCCGCAGCAGCGCCCGCTCCGCCTCCGCGTCCGCACCTCCGGCTCCGGCCGCGTCGTACGCCGCCGCCAGCCGCAGCCCGAGCACGGTGGCCGCCTCCGACTCCAGGGCCAGATCGGCCAGCACGTTCCGCATCAGCGGCTTGTCGACGAGCAGCCCGCCGAACGCCCTGCGGTACGAGGCGTGGTGCACGGCCTGCGCCACCGCCTGCCGCATCAGACCCGCCGACCCCAGCACGCAGTCGAGCCGGGTCGCCGCCACCATGCCGATGATCGTGCGCACCCCCCGGCCCTCCTCGCCGACCCGGCGCGCCCACGTCGTCCCGTCGAACTCCACCTCGGCGGACGCGTTCGACCGGTTGCCCAGCTTGTCCTTGAGCCGCTGGATCAGGAACGCGTTGCGCGCCCCGTCCGGCAGCACCCGGGGCACCAGGAAGCAGGTCAGCCCCGCCGGGGCCTGCGCCAGGACCAGGAAGCCGTCGGACATCGGGGCGGAGCAGAACCACTTGTGCCCCGTGAGCACGTACTCCCCGTCGGCCGCCAGCGGCTCCGCGCGGGTCGTGTTCGCCCGTACGTCACTGCCGCCCTGCTTCTCCGTCATGCCCATCCCGAGCAGCACGCCCGCCTTCTCCAGCGGCGGCCGCAGCCCCTGCTCGTACACCCGCGAGGCCAGCAGCGGCTCCCACGCCTCGGCGAGCTCCGGCTCGGCCCGCAGCGCCGGCACCGCCGCGTGCGTCATCGACAGCGGACACAGGTGCCCCGCCTCCACCTGCGCGGCCAGGACGAAACCGGCCGCCCGCCACACATGACCACCCGGACGGCCCCACGCGCCGCCCGAGAGACCGGCCGTCACCGCCCGGCCGAGCAGCCGGTGCCACGACGGATGGAAGTCGACCTCGTCGATCCGGTTGCCGTACCGGTCGTGGGTGCGCAGCCGCGGCGGACAGTCGTTCGCGAGCGTCCCCCATCCCTGCGCCTGTGCCGAGCCCGCCGACACTCCGAAGGAGGTCAGGTGCCCGATCGCCTCGTCGTGGACGTCCGGTGGCAGATGCCGCTCGACGGCCTCCGCGAGGGCCCGATCGGACGTGAACATGTCGTACGCCACCAGGGGCGGAGCCTGGTTGGTCACGGTGTGGGTGCCGGCTGCCATGCCGATACGGTAAGGAGGTGCAGGCAGCAAACGAAACACCCGAACGACCCGAGCGGCGGCCCTGGAGCAGGCTCCACCGAGCCCGCGTCCTGTACCGCAACGTCTCCAAGCGCAAAATGGTCTGGCTGCTCCTCAAGGACACGGTCAACTCGTGCATCGAGTACCGCATCCTCGGCCTCGCCGCCGAAGCCGCCTTCTTCACCCTGCTGTCCCTGCCGCCGCTGCTGCTCGGCCTGATCGCCCTCCTCGGCTACGCCGACGAATGGACCAACACCGACACCGTCGCCAGCATCGAGGAGAACATCCTCCACGCCGCCCGGACGGTCCTGTCCGACCGGGGCGTCAACGAGATCGCCCGCCCCCTCCTGGAGGACGTCACCCACGGCAAGCGCCCCGACCTGATCTCCCTCGGCTTCGCCATCGCCCTGTGGTCCGGTTCCCGTGCCGTCAACGTCTTCATCGACACCATCACCGTCATGTACGGCCTCGACGGTCACCGCGGCATCGTCAAGACCCGGCTGCTCGCCTTCCTGCTCTACATCATCGCCCTGATCATCGGCGCCGTCGTCCTGCCGCTGGCGGTCGTCGGCCCGGACCGGGTGGTGGAGTTCGTCCCCTTCGGCACGGAGGTCGTCTCCGTCCTGTACTGGCCGGCCGTCATCCTGCTGTCCATCGCCTTCCTGACGACGCTGTACCACGTGTCCGTGCCGGTCCGCTCCCCGTGGATCGAGGACATCCCGGGCGCCCTCGTCGCCCTCGCGATGTGGGTCCTCGGCAGTTTCCTGCTGCGCATCTACCTGACCAGCCAGGTCGAGGGCCCCACCATCTACGGTTCCCTCGCCGCCCCCATCGCCGTCCTGCTCTGGATCGGCATCTCCGCCTTCGCCGTCCTGGTCGGCGCCGCCGTCAACGCGGCCATCGACCGCGTCTGGCCCTCCGTCGCCACCGCCGCCGCGCGCGAGGCCAACGAACGCGCCCGCGCCGTCCAGGCCGCCGAACTGATGGCCCGCCTCCGGGCGGAGGCGGAGGACGTGGACGAGGACGACCCGGACATGCCGTCCGAGTTCCCCGAACGCTGGTCGCGGTTCCTGCCGCCGGACGACGTGAAGTCACGGCTGCACGCGGGGTGGGAGAAGGACTGACGACCGTGCGCGGAGGCGGACGGAACCGGACTGACGGCCGTGCGCGGAGGCGGACGGAACCGGACTGACGGCCGTGCGCGGAAGTGGACGGAACCGGACTGACGACCGCGCGCGGAGGCGGACGGAACCGCCCGGCCCGTCGGCTCGCGCACCACTCCGTCCGGCCGCTCGGGCGGTGTCGGACGGCCCGCCTACCCTGGAGCGGTGTACGAGGAACGTCCCTCCCGCCTCGACGGCGCCGTCGTCTGGACCCGGCTCACCGGTCCCGCCGACCCGGCGGACTCGGGGACCCGGCCGGTCCTGCCCGACGGCTGCATGGACCTGATCTGGGCCGACGGCACGCTGCTCGTGGCCGGGCCCGACACGCGGGCGTACGTGCCCGGGAGTCCCGCCCACGCGTACGCCGGAGTACGGTTTGCGCCCGGTGAGGCCCCGTCCGTGCTCGGCACCGAGGCCAGCGCCCTGCGCGACCGGCGGGTCGAGCTCGCCGACCTGTGGGGCGCCCGCGCCGCCCGCCGGCTCGCCGACGAGGTCACGGGGGCGGCCGACCGGGCCGCCGCCCTGGAGGCGCTGGTGCTGCGCAGGGCGGCCGACGCGCCCGCGCCCGATCCGCTGCTGCGGGCCGTTGTCGCCCGGCTCGGGGCGGGAGAGCCGGTCGGGGCCGTGGCCGACGCGGTGGGCCTCGGGGCGCGGCAGCTGCACCGGCGCTCGCTCGCCGCGTTCGGCTACGGCCCGAAGACCCTGGCCCGGATCCTGCGCCTGCGGCGCGCCCTCGACCTGGTGGCCCGCGGAGTGCCGTACGCGGAGGCGGCCCACCGCGCGGGCTGTGCCGACCAGGCCCACCTGGCCCGCGAGATGCGCGCCCTGACGGGCACGACCCTGACCCGTCACACGGCGTCCGTGCGGTCCGCGTCCTTCGAGCGGTCCCCGTCCTTCGAGCGGTCCGCGTCCTCCGTGCCGTCCCCGTCCTTCGAGCGGTCCCCGTCCTTCGAGCGGTCCGCGTCCTCCGTGCCGTCCCCGTCCTCCGTGCCGGCGGCCTCGCCGGCACGGTCGGCGTAGAGGGACACCGCGGACCCGTCCGGGTCGAGCACGACCGCGTATCGCTGGCCCCAGACGGCGTCCCACGGCTCGAGGTGGCCGCGATGACCGGCGGCGGTCAGCGTCTCGTACAGCGCGTCGACCTCGCCCGGCTCCCGTAGACGGAAGGCGAGCGTCACCCGCTCGCCCCCGCCGGCCGGCCGCGTCCACGCCGGGTCGTAGGACCGTACGACGTCCTCGCTGTCCCACAGCACCCACATCCCGCCCGGCAGCGCCACCTCCACGTGCGGCCTGTTCTCGGCACCGTCGGGCACGTCGAGCCCAAGCAGCCGGTAGAAGGCGAGGGACGCCGCCATGTCGGCCGTGACGAGGCCGATGACGTCGAGACGGGGAGCGGGAAGGGGGGAGGAGGAGGGGGAGGGTCGGTTCGTGTCGGAGGGTCGGTTCGTGTTCATGCCGGCACGGTAGGAGGGGCGGCGCGGCGCCGTCTTGTACGGATCGGACACGACGGACGGGCCGGCGCGCGGCCGGCCGGGGAGGCGCGGGCGGCGGCGCGGGGCGCGCGGCCGGCCGGAAGGAGCGGCGCGCGGCCGTGTCCGGTGCGGTGACGCTCCTGTCGGGGCCGTCAGGGCTCAGCGCCCGGCCGGGGGAGGTCCGAAGCGGTGGCGGTACTCCGATGGGGTGATGCCGATCTCGCGCCGCATCAGCATCCGCAGATGGGCCGCCGTGCCCAGGCCGCTGTGCCGGGCGACCACCTCGAAGCGGGACTCGCCCCGCTCGATCAGCCGGCACGCGAGCGTCAGCCGTTCCCCCGTCAGCCACGCGAGGGGCGTCGTGCCCAGCTGGGCCTGGAAACGCCGGTGCAGCGTCGCCGGGCTCACGGCCGCGCGGGCGGCGAGGTCGGCCACGGCGAGCGGGGCGTCCAGGCGTTCCCGCGCCCAGGCCAGGACCGGTGCCAGGGACTCGTCCCTGAGCTCGGGCATCGGATGCTCGACGAACTGCCGCTGCCCGCCGTCCCGGTGCGCCGCGAAGACCAGCCGCCGGCTGACCGCGTTGGCGACCTCGGCGCCGTGGTCCCGGCGGACCACGTGCAGACCCAGGTCGAGCGCTGCCGCGCTGCCCGCCGCGGTCAGGATGTCGCCGTCGTCCACGAACAGCACGTCGGGCTCCAGCCGCACCGAGGGGAACCGGGCACGGAAGTCGTCCGCCCACTGCCAGTGCGCCGTGGCCCGACGCCCGTCCAGGACCCCGGCCTCGGCCAGCGTGAACGCCCCGCTGCAGAAGCCGATCAGCCGCGCGCCCCGCGCGTGCGCCCGCCGCACCGCGTCGAGCACGGCCGGGCGGCGCGGCACCTCGACGTCGGGCCGGTTGGGGACGACGAGGGTGTCCGCCGTGTCGGCCGCCTCCAGACCGGCGACACCCGTGAGGGTGAAGAAGCCGTCTCGCATCGGTGTGCGGGGCTCGGGCGAGCACAGCGAGAACGCGTACAGGTCACGCCCCAGTTCCGGGCGGCGCAGTCCGAAGACCTCGGTGGCGCAGCCCAGTTCGAACGGGTTGGAGTTCTCGTCCACGATCACGACGACCCGGTGCAGCGCCTCCCCGGCCGCCGCCTCGCCGTCCGCCCCTCCGTCCGTCGCGCCGTGCGCCCCTCCGTGCGCCCCTTCGTGCGAGGATCCTTTCGCCATGCGCGATTTCTAGCACTCACGGCCTACCGGCGGAACCGCCGAGGATCGGCCCATGAGCAACGAACCCATCGCCCTGGCCCACGCCCTCGCCTCCTTCGACGCCCTGTGGAGTCCCCGGATCGTCACCCGCGTCAACGACTACGACGTCCGCGTCGCCAAGGTCGAGGGCGAACACGTCTGGCACGCGCACGACGACACCGACGAGTTCTTCCTCGTCCTCGACGGGGAGCTGCGGATCGCCCTGCGCGAGCGCGGCGGTGAGCGCACCGTCGTCCTGAACCGCGGCTCCGTCTTCACCGTGCCGAGGGGTACGGAACACCGGCCGTCGGCCCCGGCCGGCGCCGCGATCCTGCTGTTCGAGCCGACCGGGACGCTCTCCGTGGGCGACCGTCACGACGAACTGCCGGACCACGTGGACGCGACGACCGGGCATTCCCTCACCGCCTGACGGGCCGTTCAGGACCGCCGGAAAAATACGTGGCACGTCGGGCCGTCCGCCCGCTACGTTCTTCTGGACCGCGAAGATCCACGATCGTGGTCCAGAAGTGTGTGCCGGACCTTTCGACCAGGAGGTGTGACCGATGGCTGTCGTCACGACGGGCGTTGCCCGCATCCAGATGCTCGTCCACTCCACCTCCGTGGCCACCGGCTGATCTCTTCCACCAGCTGCGCCGGGCGCAGCGCCGGGGCCACCCCCTGAAGGGTTCCCCTTGTCTTTCTCCACCACCACCGGCTCCACCTCCACCGACACCTCCTCCCTGCGCGCCTACGGCTGGGACGACGCGTGGGCGGCCGACTTCGCCCCGTACGCGGCGCAAGGTCTGCTGCCCGGCCGCGTCGTCCGGGTCGACCGCGGCCAGTGCGACCTCGTGACCCCCGAAGGGCTCGTGCGCGCCGACACCGCGTTCGTCACTCCGCACGACCCCCTGCGGGTGATCTGCACCGGCGACTGGGCGGCCGTCGACCCGGAGGGGGCCGGTGACCCCCGTTACGTACGGGCGTGCCTGCCGCGACGGACCGCGTTCGCCCGCTCCACCTCGTCCAAGCGGTCGGAGGGGCAGATCCTCGCGGCCAACGTCGACCACGCGATCATCACCGTGTCGCTCGCGGTCGAGCTCGACCTCGGTCGCATCGAACGCTTCCTGGCGCTGGCCTGGGAGTCCGGTGCGCAGCCGCTGGTCGTCCTCAGCAAGGCCGACCTGGTGCCGGACCCGGTCGGGCTCTCCTATCTCGTCGAGGACGTCGAGACGGTCGCGCCCGGCGTCCAGGTCCTGCCCGTCAGCTCGCACACGGGGGAGGGACTGGACGTGCTCCGCGCGGTCGCCGGAGGCGGGACGAGCGTGCTGCTCGGCGTCTCAGGCGCGGGCAAGTCGACCCTCGCCAACTCGCTGCTCGGCGCGGACGTCATGGACGTCCAGGCCGCCCGCGACGTGGACGGCAAGGGCCGGCACACCACCACCACCCGCAACCTGCTCGTCCTGCCCGGCGGCGGTGTGCTCATCGACACGCCCGGTCTGCGCGGCGTCGGCCTGTGGGACGCGGAGGCGGGCGTCGGCCAGGTCTTCGCCGAGATCGAGGACCTCGCGGCCGAGTGCCGCTTCCACGACTGCGCCCACGAGTCCGAACCGGGCTGCGCCGTGACCGCCGCCATCGCCGACGGCTCCCTGCCCGAGCGCCGTCTCGACAGCTACCGCAAGCTCCTGCGGGAGAACCAGCGCCTCGTCGCCAAGACCGACGCCCGCGTCCGCGCGGAGATCCTCAAGGACTGGAAGCGCAAGGGCGCGGAAGGCCGCGCGGCGCTGGACGCGAAGCGGGGCCGCGTCCGCTGACCGAGGCCGGACCGCTGCCGCGGGCCTGGGGGGCGGACGGGTCCTGGCCCGGCCACCGGCGGGTCGGGACCCTGCCGCTCGCCCTCGCGGCCCGGCGCCGGGCGGCGCCTGCGCCTGGGGTCGGTCCCCTGGTTGTCCCAGGGGGTCGGGGGCTGCGTTGCTGGCCCTGCCCTGAGTGGCGTCGGGCGGTGCCTGTGGTTTGGGGGTGCGTCCCTGGTTGGCCCGGGGTTCGGGGCCGTGTCGCTCGCCCTGCCCGAGGGGCGCCGGGCGGCCCCTGCGCCCGGGGACCGGACCAGGTCCTGGTTGTCCCGGAGGTCCGGGGCTCGCGTCGCTCGCCCTCGCGGTCTGTGCTGGACGGCGCCTGCGCCCGGGGACCGGACCAGGTCCTGGTTGTCCCGGAGGTCCGGGCCTCGCGTCGCTGGCCCTCGCGGCCCGGCGCCGGGCAGCTCCTGCGCCCGAGGACGAGGTCCTGGCTGTCCCGGGGGGTTCGGGGCCGCGTCGGTCGCCCTGTGCTGACGGGCGCCGGGCAGCGCCCGCACCGGGGCCCGCCCGGGCCGTCCCGGGTGGTGAGGGAGCCGCGTCGCTCGCCCTCCGCAGGGCGCGGCGGTGCCGGGGCCCGGCCAGGAGCCCGGGCCGTCCCGGCGGGTCCGGCCGGGCCCCGTCCTGGCCTTCCCGCCAGCCCACCGGCCCGCGCCGGCCCGCGGCCGGTCTGCCGTCGTCGGACTGGTCGGGCGGCACCCCGACGGGTTCCCGTCCGTCCGCCCTGCCCGGGTGGCGCTGCGGCGGTCGGCAGGCCGGCCCCCGCCTCCCGCCTGCCGGCAGTCCGGGTCCGCCGGGCGGGCGTTCGGCGGGGCCCGTCGGTCCCGCCCCGCCGGTGGTCCCGACCCGCCCTGCCCGGGCGGCGCTGCGGCGGCCGGCAGGCCCGCTCCCGCCTCCCGGCCCCCCGCCGTCCGGGTCCACCGGGTGGGCGTTTGGCCGGGCCCGTGGGCCCCGCCCCGCCGGTGGTCCCGACCCGCCCTGCCCGGGTGGCGCTCCGGCGGCCCGCAGGCCCGCCTCCCGCCTGCCGCCGTCCGGGTCCACCGGGTGGGCGTTCGGCCGGCCCGTCGGTCCCGCCCCGCCGGTGGTCCCGACCCGCCCTGCCCGGGTGGCGCTGCGGCGGCCAGCAGGCCCGCTCCCGCCTCCCGGCCCCCCGCCGTCCGGGCCCACCGGGCGGGCGTTCCGCCGGGCCCGTCGGCCCCGCCCCGGCGGTGGTCCCCGACCCGACCCCCCACCCGCCCCGTTCCATCCGCCTCCGTGTCCGAAAACCGCCAGCCTGGCACCGTGGCCTCCCGCACACTGGAGGCATGACGAACACGGCGACGCTCTCCGCGACGCGCACCGCGACGACCGACACCGCCCCCGGCGCGGTCGCGGGGCGGGCGGGGGACGACGAGACGCGGTATCGGGCCGTGAGCAGCAGGGACGCGCGGTTCGACGGGGTGTTCTTCTTCGGGGTGTCGACCACCGGGATCTACTGCCGGCCCAGTTGCCCCGCCGTCACGCCCAAGCGGCGCAACGTCCGCTTCTTCCCGACCGCCGCGGCGGCCCAGGGGCACGGGTTCCGGGCCTGTCGGCGCTGTCGGCCCGACGCCGTGCCCGGATCCGCCGAGTGGAACGTGCGGGCGGACGTCGTGGGGCGGGCCATGCGCCTGATCGGTGACGGGGTCGTCGACCGGGAGGGCGTCCCCGGCCTCGCCGGACGGCTGGGCTACAGCGCCCGGCAGGTCCAGCGGCAGCTCACCGCCGAGCTGGGGGCCGGGCCCGTGGCCCTGGCCCGAGCCCAGCGGGCGCACACCGCGCGCCTGCTGCTCCAGACCACCCCGCTCCCGGTCACGGACATCGCCTTCGCGGCGGGCTTCGCCAGCGTCCGGCAGTTCAACGACACCATCCGCGCCGTCTACGCCCGGACCCCCACCGAACTGCGCGCCGAGTCCGGCACCGGTGCGGGCCCGCGCACCGCGCTCGCCGCCGGGGTGCCGCTGCGGCTCGCCCACCGTGGGCCGTACGCGGCGGGGGAGGTCTTCGACCTGCTGGCCGCCGAGGCGGTGCCGGGCGTCGAGGAGGTGGTCGGCGAGCCCGGCGCCCGTACCTACCGGCGTACGCTCCGCCTCCCGTACGGCACCGGGATCGTCTCCGTCGACGAGCGTTCCCCCGGGGCCTGGCTGGAGGCCCGGATCCATCTCGCCGAGCTGCGCGACCTCACCACCGCCGTGCAGCGGCTGCGCCGGCTGCTCGACCTGGACGCCGATCCGTACGCCGTCGCCGAGCGCCTCGGCGCCGATCCGGTCCTCGCGGCGGAGGTCGCCGCCCGCCCCGGCGTCCGGTCACCGGGCACGGCGGATCCCGAGGAGTTCGCGCTGCGGACGCTCGTCGGCGCCGAAGGGGCCGCCCGCCTCGTCGCCCGGTACGGCACCCCCCTGGAAACCCCCTGCGGCACGCTCACCCATCTGTTCCCCGAGCCGTCCGCGCTCACCGGCCACCCGGTGGCGGGTCCGCTCGCCGCCGCGCTCGTCGACGGCACCGTCCGCCTGGATCCCGGCGCGGACCGGGCCGCCTCCGCCGCTGCCCTGGCCGTCGTACCCGGGGTGAGCGCGCGGGCCGCCGCCGTCATTCGGATGCGGGCCCTCGGCGACCCGGACGTGCTCCCGGACGCGGAGGGCGCCCCCGGCGCCCACCCGGAATGGCGGCCCTGGCGCTCCTACGCCGCCCGCTACCTGCGGACGGCATGACGCCGCGGGAACCGCATGTGCCCTGCGGACGGCATGACGCCGCGGGAACCGCATGTGCCCTGCGGGCCGCACGCCCCCCCGGGGACCGCATGACGCCCCGGGGACCGCATGTGCCCCGCGGACCGCGTGACTTTCCGCGTCCGGTCTGAGCCGTGATCCGGCGCCGGACGACCGCCGACCGGCGATCGTCAGCCCCAGGTCCCGGTCGGCCCCCGTCAGCCCCAGGTCCCGGCCTGTGCCCGTCAGCCCCAGGTCCCGGCCTGTGCCCGTCAGCCCCAGGTCCCGGACGGCGCCCGTCAGCCCCAGATCACCGCTCCCGCCCACGCCCCCACGATCAGCAGGCACGCGAACAGCTCGACCAGGACGCTCGTCCCCGCCGCCCGCATCACCGTGCGCGTGGCCGCCCGGGCCTGGCCGTGGCCGCCGAGGCGGAGGCGTTCGGAGAGGTAGATCCCGCCGACGAACCCGGGGATCGCGCCCAGCACCGGCACCAGAAGGAAGCCCAGGAACGCGCCCGCTCCCGCGTACGTCACCATCCGCCGGGTGATGCCCACGCCCCGGAAGCGGCGCGGCGGCAGCTGCCATACGACCACCTGGGTGAGGAGCAGCAGTCCGGTGGAGGAGACGAGGAGGATCCAGGCGAGGCCCGTCTGCTCGTGCAGGGACCACCACAGCATCGCCGCCCACACCAGCCACGTCCCCGGCACGCCGGGCGTCAGCACCCCGAACAGGCCGAGCAGCATCACCGTCGCGACCATCAGGAGCTGCCACACACCCATCTGCCAAGGGTGCAGGAAGACGGGTGTTCCCGCAGGTCAAGACCGGCTGACCAGCGCGGGAGGTCAGGCCGCCACCGGCAGGGCCGCCGCCACCAGGTTCCGGGCCTTGCGCTCGATCAAGGGGAAGACGATCTTCAGCGAGGTCTCGCCGTACGGGGAGCACAGGACGAAGGAGGAGTTCAGGATCCGTTCCCTGACCTCCGAGCGGAACAGACCCTCCCGCCTGATCGTCATGGTGTGCTCGACCGGCTTCGCGAACACCGGATCCGCGCGGAAGATCAGGATCCGGCGGTCGGTCAGCGCCAGGTACATCGGGGTCGGCGCCGGGATCACCGCCATCGACCCGCCGCTGGCGATCGCCGACGCGATGCCGAAGGCGGCGGTACGGCGCACGGACACCGAACTCAGGTTGACGAGGGAGGTGACCTCCACCCGCTCCCCGGGCTCGAGCATCGGGGTGACGGCGGTCAGCAGGGCGCGGCGGCGCCTTCCGTTCATCGGTGGTGCTCCTGGGTGAGAGGGCCGGGACGGGGTCCGTTCCACCCCGTCCGGAAGAGAAACCGGCCGCTCACCCTGCCACACGGCCGTTCGGCCCCCACGGGCCGCCCTCACCGACGCGCCACCCACCCCTTCTCGTACGCGTGCCAGCCCAGCTGCAGCCGGGTCGTCACGCCCGTCAGCTCCATCAGCCCCTTCACCCGCCGTTGCACCGTCCGCAGGCCCAGGTCCAGCTGCTTGGCCACGCTCGCGTCCGTCATCCCCGCGAGCAGCAGGCTGAGGATCTCCAGGTCCGTCGGGTCGGGACCCGGGACCTCGTCCTCCGTCACCTGGGCGCCCGCGCCCAGCCGCAGCGGCAGGGCCTCGCGCCAGACCGACTCGAACAGGCCCATCAGCGACTCCAGGAGCCCGCTGGCATGCACCACGAGCGCGGCGGGTTCGGCGCCGCGGCCGGTGAGCGGCACCATCGCGAGGGTCCGGTCGGCGACGACCAGCTTCGTCGGCACCCGGTCCACGATCCGGATCTCCTCCTCGCGGCCGAGCGCCGCCGACAGCTCCAGCAGGCCCGACGGCTGGGTCAGCACCTCGCGCTCGATGACCACCCGATAGCGCACGCCCCGCTCGGCGGCCATCGCCTCCGCGTCGTTCTCCAGGCCGGTCACCGCGATCGGCTTGCCCGTCACCAGCGCGCAGACCTCCTCCGTCGCGCCCAGCTGGAGTTGGAAGAAACGATGCGCCACCGCGCTCGCGCCGGTCACCACCTCCACCAGGTCGTGCACGGCCGGCTCGGTCGCCTCGGCCCGGTACTCCTGCGCGAGCCGCGCCGCCGCCAGCTCGGCCTGCTCCAGCTCGTGCCGCTGCTGCGTGAGCAGCGCGCCGAGCGCCACGCCGGGCGGGGCCGCGACCCAGCGCCCGGTACGGGCCGAGGACTGCGCCGCCAGGCCCTGCGACTCCAGGCGGCGCAGCGCCCGCTCGGTGTCGCCCACCGGCAGGGAGAGCCGGTGGGCCAGGTCGGAGACCTCGGCCGCGCCCATGGCGACCAGCGCGCGGTAGGCGGACTCCTGCCGTTCGTCGAGACCGATCGCTCCCAGCATCGCTGACCCCACCCCTCGCGCGGACGTCCCCGGACGACCCGGACATGCCCCGGGCGGCCGGCGGACGCGTTCGTTCCGTCGGTGCACTGGCGGGAATCGGCCACGGCGCATTCCCGCCGCGCCCATCCTGCCCTCACCACCCTCACCTCTGCCAATGTGGCGCCACCGCAGCACCAACAGCCTCCGGAGATGGGCACCTTGTGCCGTCATGCCCGGAAACAGATGGGGAGAGTGATGCGCCCGATTTCACGTACGGCCCTGAGGGCGGCGACCGCCGCCGTCCTGGCCGTCACCGTGGTCGCGACGTCCGCGGCGGCAGCGCCGCAGGACGCCCCCGCGACCGGCAAGCGACCGCTGGTCGGCAGCGAAGCGGCCCGGAACGCCGCCGAGCGACCGGCCACGGTCACCCTCGTCACCGGTGACCGGGTCCTCGTCACCCGGGACGCCCGGGGCAACCCGGCGGCCGCGGCGCTGCCCCGCGAGGACGGCACCGTGCCGCTCGTGCAGACCCGCCGCTCCGGCCCCGAGCTCTACGTCTACCCCGAGGCCGCCACCGCCGCCCTCGCCGCGGGCCGGGTCGACGAGGAGCTCTTCAACGTGACCGGACTGATCCGCCAGGGCTACGACGACGCCGGCTCCGCCGCCCTGCCGCTCATCGCCGTCTACGGCACCGACCTGGCCGCCGCCCGGTCCCTGCCGCCCGCCCCGCGCGGCGCCACCCGCGGCCAGGTCCTCGAGAGCGTCGACGCCGTCGCGCTCACCGCCGACAAGAAGCGGGCCGCCGCCTTCTGGGCCGACATCGACGCACCCGCCGCCCGCGCCGCGTCCCACGGCGGCCTGAAGAAGCTGTGGCTCGACCGCAAGGTGCGGGCCACCCTGGAGCGCTCCACCGCCCAGGTCCACGCCCCCGAAGCATGGGCGGCCAGCTACGACGGCACCGGCACCAAGGTCGCCGTCCTCGACACCGGAGCCGACGCCGACCACCCCGACCTCAAGGGCCGGATCGTCGCCGCCGAGAACTTCACCGACTCCGCCACCACCGGCGACCGCCAGGGCCACGGCACGCACACCCTCTCCACCGTCGGCGGCAGCGGCGCCGCGAGCGGCGGCAGGAACAAGGGCGTCGCACCCGGCGCAGCCCTCCTCAACGGCAAGGTCCTCGACGACTCCGGCTCCGGCGCCACCTCGTGGATCATCGCCGGCATGGAGTGGGCCGTCGCCCAGGGCGCCGACGTCGTCTCCATGAGCCTCGGCAACCCCTCCGAGACCGACTGCACCGACCCGATGAGCGCCGCCGCCGAGCAACTCGCCCGCCAGGACGGCACGTTGTTCGTCGTCGCCGCCGGAAACAGCGGTCCCTCGCTCAACACCGTCTCCTCGCCCGGCTGCGCCCCGAGCGTCCTCACCGTCGGCGCCACCGACCGCGACGACTCCACCGCGTACTTCTCCAGCCGCGGTCCGACCACCCTGAGCCACACCCTCAAGCCGGAGATCGCCGCCCCCGGCGTCGCCATCTCCGCCGCGGCGGCCGGCGGGCGCGGCGTGTACGCGTACCAGGCCATGTCCGGCACCTCCATGGCCACCCCGCACGTCGCGGGCGCCGCCGCCATCCTCAAGCAGCGCCACCCCGACTGGACCGCGGGGCGGATCAAGGCCGCGCTGGTCTCCTCCGCCGACAGCGGCGTCCCCGGCGACGTCCGCGAGACCGGCGGCGGCCGCCTCGACGTCAAGGCCGCCGTCGACCAGACCGTCCTCGGCGCCCCCGCCGTCCAGGGCGGCACCTTCCACTGGCCGCAGGACGCCGCCGACCGCACCACCGTCGCCGTCCCGTACACCAACACCGGCGACAAGCCCGTCACCCTCTCCCTCGCCGTGGAGCGGGTCACCGGCAACGACGGCTCCGCCGTCCGCACGCCCCTCGCCCGCCTGGGCAAGCGCACCGTCACCGTCCCGGCCGGCGCCACCGTCGAGGTCCCGCTGCGGCTCGATCCCGCCGCCCGGCTCGACCACGCCCAGTACGGCGACGTCACCGGACGCGTCATCGCCACCGGTCCCGGCGGCCTCCACGTCTCCACCCCGTTCTCGCTCCACGTCGAGCCCGAGACGGTCACCCTCCGCGTCAAGCTGATCGACCGCCTGGGCAAGCCCGCCGGCGGGACCTCGTCCCTCGACGTCATCGGCACCGACACCGCCACCGGTGAGCGCCGCTTCAACGACGGTGCCGCCGACCAGGTCTACCGGCTCCGGCCCGGCAGCTACTTCCTCTCCTCCTTCGTCATCACCCCCGACGCCACGCCCGGGGCCACCCTGGCGGACTCGCTCGGCTACCTCGGCCGCCCCGAGCTGAAGCTCACCGAGGACACCCTCGTCGTCCTCGACGCCCGCAAGGCCCACCGGCTCTCCGTGCGCACCGACCGGCCCTCCGAAGTGCGCGCCGCCACCCTCGCCTTCGCCCGCTCCTGGGACGGCAGCTGGCTGCACGCCGGCAGCCTCGCCGCGGGCCGAACCGTCCGCGGCTACTACGCATCGGTCGAAGGCGAGCCCGAGAACGGCGACTTCGAGTTCGGCAGCCACTGGCGCACCGCCGCCCCGCAGATCTCCGCGCTCACCACCGGCGACGGCCTCGCCCTGCACCCGGTCACCGGCTCCACCGGCTCCGACAACCTCGACGGCACCGGAAGCGCGCGCCTCGTCGACGCGGGCACCGGCACCCCGGCCGAGCTGACGGCCGCTCAGGTCAGGGGCCGCATCGCCCTGGTGCGCTTCCCCGAGGGCCAGGAGTTCTCCGGAACCGTCGCCCGTGACGCCAGGGCCGCCGGCGCCATCGCCGTCCTCGCCCACCGCACGGCACCCGGCCGCTGGTACCCGAACGCCGGCTTCGGCAGCGCCGCCCTCCCGGTCCTCGCCGTCGAGTCGGCCGAGGCCGCCACGCTGTCGGGCAGGCTCGCGGCCGGCGAGGTCACCCTCCGCTGGAAGGCCACTGCGAAGAGCCCGTACGTCTACCAGCTGGCGTTCCCCGAGTCCGGCACGATCCGCGGCGAGCGGACCTACCGGGTCCGCGACGCGGCCCTCGGCAGCACCCGTTCCACGTACACCGCCATGGGTGTCGCCGGCGGCTTCGTGGACTTCGGCCTCGCCCGGCGGCCGAGCGGCCTCTCCGCCGCCTTCGCCGGCCTGGAGCCGGCCCCCGCGCCCGGCACCCGCACCGAGTACTACACGGCCGGGGACACGGTCTGGGAGAAGACGCTCTGCTCCAGCTTCCCCTTCGGCGAGCTGATGATCGGCACCCCGCACGCCTACCGGCCCGGCGAACGGCGCTCCGAGAGCTGGTACGACGGGGTCGTCGCCCCCACCGCCCCGCGCGACGCGACCGGAAAGCCGGTCCTCGTCGCCGAACGCCAGGGCAACCTGATCGGCTTCGCCGACGCCCTGTGGGGCGACACCGTCCACCACGCCCAGTCCGGCTCCTTCGGTGACGTCGGCAGCCTCCGGCTCAGCCGCGACGGGCAGGAGCTCGACCGGACGGCCTGGCCGTTCGGAGTGTTCGAGGTGCCGGCCGAACCCGGCAGGTACACCCTCGAACAGCGCACCGCGAAGATCGGCAGCAAGGTGTGGGCCCGCTCCACGGCCGTCAACTCCGTGTGGGAATTCACCTCCGGGCTCGACGAGAGCGTCTATTCTCAGGGCATCCCGATTCTCTTCCCCCGGTACGACCTTCCGGAGGACGGACTCAAGACCCTCGCCGCGACCGACGGCCAGCGGATCGGCCTCTCCGTGACGGGCCACGCGGGCTACACCCCCGCGCCCCTCACCTCGGCCCGGCTCTCCTACTCCTACGACGGCGGCGAGACCTGGACCGAAGCGCCGGTCTCCCGCCAGGGCGACGCCTGGAGCGCCACCGTCGACCACGCGGGCGCCACCGGCAGGCAGGTCACCCTGAAGACCGAACTGACGGACGCCCGCGGCAACTCCGTCACCCAGACCGTGGTCCGCGCTTACGACGTGCGCTGACCACGCGGTCCGCCGGACGACCTTCCCGTGGGGGGTGGGGTCGTCCGGCGGACCACCCTTTCCCCGCCCCGGAATTCCGCGACACATTTCCGGATGTCCCGTTTTCTGGCGGCCTGTGCGGTGGACAATAAGGGCATGACTCAGCAGGGGGACACCAACTGGTGGGACAAGCTCTACGACGAGGCGGCGCCCGACACCGCGCCCGCCCCGACGTCCGACAGCCTCGACGAGCGCTACGCCTCCGCCGCCCGCACCACCAGCGCCGACCCGCCGCCCGCCGCCCCGCCCGATGAGGCCATGCCCGCCGAGGCCGCTCCCGCCCAGGCCCCGTCCGCCCGGGCTCCGTCCGGCGAGGCCCCCACCGTCCAGGTCCCCGCGCCCCGCCCCCGTACCGGACACGTCGGCAGCCGGCCGCCCACCTACGAGGGCGAACCGACCGCCCTGCCCGCCGCCCGCCCCGGCGAGCTCGACGCGCTCGTCGCCGACACCGTCCTCGACGGCGCCCGCTACGGCGCCTACACCCTGCGCGCCGCCTCCGTCCGCGGCGACTCCGCCCGCTTCCGCGGCGAACCCCGCCGCGACGCCCTGCTCACCGCCCGCTTCGGCCAGGACGAGGCCGCCCTCGTCCTCGTCGCCGTCGCCGCCGGCCGGCGCACCGCCGACCACGCCCACCTCGCCGCCGCCGACGTCTGCCGCTGGATCGGCGAGTCCGTCGGCCGCAGCCACGCCCGGCTCTCCGAGGACATCCGCTCCGGCCGCCGCGGGGACCTCAAATCCGGGCTCCACCGGCTCACCGACCGCACCTACGGCAAGCTGCGCGCCCGCGCCGCCGAACGCGGCCTCGACCCCGACGCGTACACGGCGGGCCTGCGCTGCCTGCTGCTCACCGCCGACCCCGCGTGCCGCACCCGGGTCTTCTTCGGCGTCGGCCCCGGCGGGCTCTTCCGCCTCCGCGACGGCGCCTGGCAGGACATCGAGCCCCTCCTCCCCGAACCGGCCGCCACCGCCGGCGCGCCCGTCGTGGGCTTCGGCTCACCGCCGCCACCCCCGGCGGCCCCGGACGACCCCCGCGATCCCCGCGAGCCCCGTGACGCCCCGGAGGCCGCCGACGTCCCCGAGGCGACCGAGAACGGCGACCGGCTCACCCTGAAGCTGGGCGTCACCGACGCGCCCGGCCGTCCCTTCGTCGAGGACCCCCCGCCCCCGCCCGCCGAACCCTTCCGCTTCCGCGCCTCCGTCGCCCGCCCCGGCGACACCCTGCTGCTCGCCTCGCACGGCCTCGCCGAGCCGCTGCGCGGCGAACCCGCCCTGGCCCGCGAGCTCGCCGCCCGCTGGGGCGGCGCCGAACCGCCCGGACTCGCCGCATTCCTCGCCGACACCCAGCTGCGGGTGACCGGTTACGCCGACGACCGTACGGGGGTGGCCGTCTGGGAGGCGTAACCTCCACGGCCGTGGGGTGATGGACCCATGGCCAAACAGAACGTCGCAGAACAGTTCGTCGACATCCTCGTCCGCGCGGGCGTGCGGCGCCTGTACGGAGTCGTCGGCGACAGCCTGAACCCCGTCGTCGACGCCATCCGCCGCAACGCCGCCATCGACTGGATCCAGGTGCGGCACGAGGAGACGGCGGCCTTCGCCGCCGGCGCCGAGGCCCAGATCACCGGCCGGCTCGCCGCCTGCGCCGGCTCCTGCGGCCCGGGCAACCTCCACCTCATCAACGGCCTGTACGACGCCCACCGCTCCATGGCCCCGGTCCTGGCCCTCGCCTCCCAGATCCCCTCCAGCGAGATCGGTCTCGGCTACTTCCAGGAGACCCACCCGGACCAGCTGTTCCGCGAGTGCAGCCACTACAGCGAGCTGATCTCCAGCCCGCAGCAGATGCCCCGGCTGCTCCAGACCGCGATCCAGCACGCCGTCGGCCAGGGGGGCGTCAGCGTCGTCTCGCTCCCCGGCGACCTCGCTTCCGAACCGGCCCCCGACAAGGCGGCGGAGACCGCGCTCGTGACCACCCGGCCCACCGTGCGGCCCGGTGACGCCGAGATCGACGCCCTCGTGCGGATGATCGACTCCGCCGACCGGGTGACGCTCTTCTGCGGCAGCGGCACCGCCGGCGCCCACCCGGAGGTCATGCAGTTCGCCGAACGGGTGAAGGCACCCGTCGGCCACGCCCTGCGCGGCAAGGAATGGATCCAGTACGACAATCCGTACGACGTCGGGATGAGCGGTCTCCTCGGCTACGGCGCCGCCTACGAGGCCACCCACGAGTGCGACCTGCTGATCCTGCTCGGCACCGACTTCCCGTACAACGCCTTCCTGCCGGACGACGTCAAGATCGTCCAGGTCGACGTGCGGCCCGAGCGCCTCGGCCGGCGCTCCAAGCTCGACCTCGCCGTGTGGGGCGACGTGCGCGAGACCCTGCGCTGCGTCATCCCGCGCGTGCGGCCCAAGACGAACCGCCGCTTCCTCGACAAGATGCTGAAGAAGCACGCCGACGCCCTCGAAGGCGTGGTCAAGGCCTACACCCGCAAGGTCGACAAGCACGTGCCGATCCACCCCGAGTACGTCGCCTCCGTCCTCGACGAACTCGCCGACGACGACGCCGTGTTCACCGTCGACACTGGCATGTGCAACGTATGGGCGGCCCGCTACCTGACCCCCAACGGACGGCGCCGGATCATCGGTTCGTTCAGCCACGGCTCCATGGCCAATGCCCTGCCGCAGGCCATCGGCGCCCAGTTCACCGACCGCCGGCGCCAGGTCGTCACCCTGTCGGGCGACGGCGGATTCTCCATGCTCATGGGCGACTTCCTCACCCTCGTGCAGTACGACCTGCCGGTGAAGGTGGTGCTGTTCGACAACTCCTCGCTCGGCATGGTCGAGCTGGAGATGCTGGTCGCCGGAATGCCCTCGTACGGAACGTCGTACAAGAACCCCGACTTCGCCGCCGTCGCCCGCGCGGCCGGCGCCTACGGCGTCCGCGTCGAGAAGCCCAAGCAGCTCGCCGGCGCCCTGAAGGACGCCTTCCGGCACAAGGGTCCGGCGCTGGTCGACGTGGTCACCGACCCCAACGCCCTGTCCATCCCGCCGAAGATCAAGGCCGACATGGTGACCGGCTTCGCCCTGTCCGCCAGCAAGATCGTCCTCGACGGGGGAGTGGGCCGCATGCTCCAGATGGCTCGATCCAACCTGCGGAACGTGCCCAGGCCCTGACCGTCCGTGCACCCGGATGAATGCCCGCGTGCCCCCGGGGCATGCATCCCCGTGAGCCTGTTCGACGCGACGACGGGGTGGGGGGACATGGCCGGGGAGGCGAAACAGCCGACGGGGCTGCTCAGAAAGGTGGGATGCGCGGATCTCGCCGCGGTGCCGGAGGTGCGGCACGCCCTGCGGGCGATGCTCGGGACGTGGGGCGGGCCGGGCGCCACCGACGTCGCGGAACTGCTGACCAGCGAGCTGGTGACCAACGCCCTGGTCCACACCGACCACGGGGCGGTGGTCAGCGCCACCGTCGCCCCCGAGCACCTGAGGGTCGAGGTCCGCGACTTCGTCTCCGGACTGCCCGCCCCGCGCGTACCGCACGCCGACGACGGTACGCACGGCAGGGGACTCGTCCTCGTCCAGGCGCTCGCCGACTCCTGGGGAGTGGAGAACCACGGGGCGGGCAAGGTCGTCTGGTTCGAACTGAACGGCGAGGCCGCCTGAGGCGGCCCCGCCACCATCGTGCTCAGCCGAACTGCTGCTCCAGGTCCGCGAGCTTGCGCTCCAGGGAGTCGAGCCGGGGCAGCGTCTGGGTGTCGTCCTCGGCGGTGAGGTCCACCGTCCGGGGCTCCGCCGTGCGGGACTCGCCCGGGCGCGGCTCAGCGCCCTTCACGGCTTGGAGGGAGGGCCGGGTGCGAAGCGGCAGCTGTCCGGGGTCCGCTATGGCGGGCTCCGCGACGGCGGCCTGCACCGTGCCCGTCGCGGAGCCCGCGCCCGAGGCGGCACCCAGCGCCGCCATCTCGACCTGCCGGCCGGACCGGCCGAAGGCGCGGTGCTGACGGTTCAGCGCCTTCAGCCGCGCCCGGTCCAGCTTCGCCTGCTCCCGCCTGCGGATCCGGTTCTGCTCCTTCTCCCGGCGGTCCTCGCGCACCTCGTCGACGGCCTCGTCCAGGGTCCGTACGCCTTCCAGGAGCATCAGCGACCAGGCGCCGAAGGTCTCCCGGGGCGCCCGCAGCCAGCGGACCATCCGGATCTGCGGCAACGGCCGCGGGATCAGGCCCTGTTCGCGCAGCGCCGCCCGCCTGGTCTGCTTCAGCGCCCGGTCGAAGAGCACCGCCGCCGACAGCGACATGCCGGCGAAGAACTGCGGAGCGCCCGCGTGGCCCAGGCCGCGCGGGGCGTGCACCCAGTTGAACCAGGCCGCGGCGCCCGCGAACGTCCACACCAGCAGGCGGGAGCCGAGGGCCGCGTCGCCGTGACTGGCCTCCCGGACGGCCAGCACCGAGCAGAACATCGCGGCGCCGTCGAGGCCGAAGGGGACCAGGTACTCCCAGCCTCCCGAGAGGTTGAGGTTCTGCCGGCCGAAGCCGACGAGCCCGTGGAAGGAGAGCGCCGCCGCGACCGCGGCGCAGCAGAAGAGCAGGACGTAGGAGGCGGTGCCGTACACGGCCTCCTTGCGTCTGCGGCGCTCCTCGCTGCGCTCCCAGGAGTCCTCGGCCGCGGCCTGGTCACCGGCGCGCTTGCCGCGCGCGAGCACCGCCACCGCCGTCAGGACTCCCGCCACCATCACGCCGCCCGGAAGCAGCCAGTCCAGCGATATGTCGGTCAGTCTCATTGCGGTGTCCCTTGCCTCGCAGTAGTGCCTCGCAACAGGGCGATACGGCCGCCCATACTGGCCGACCGGGCGGGGCGGGCAGGGGGTTTCGCGGCAAGAGCACGCCAACGGGGTCGCACGGCATGCGAATAGGTGCGATCTGGTCGAACTCCCGCGCGACGGCAGGGGGTTGTGTTCGAGTCACGTCACCCGGGGCAGTGGTGTGGTCTCAGGCGGTCGCCGCCAGCCGGCGGACCCGCTCCGCGTCGGCGGTCCGCGGGCACGTCAGGCAGGTGTCCTCGGGGCGCAGCGTGTAGAAGAGGCAGCACGTCGCCCGGTCCCGCGTGGAGCGTGCCGTCCCGCACGCCTCCGCCGAACCCGGCAGCTCCCGGAAACCGGCCGCCCCCACGTAGGGCCTGGCCGACCCCGGCATCAGCCGCTCCAGCTCCGCCAGCGCCCGCCGTTCCTCGCCCAGCAGCGCGGCGACGTACCACAGGCCCTCGACGATCTCGTCCGTGACCATGCCCCACAGCGCCCGCCGGCCCCGGCGCATCCGCGGCCCGAAACCGGCCAGGACCTCCTCGAAGTGCTCGGCCAGCGCCTCGCGCACCTCGGCCCGCAGCGCCTCCTCGTCCGCGACCACCCGTGCGCCCGGCAGCGCGGCGGCCGGGTCGCCCGGCAGGCACGCGAACTCCTCCACCCGCACCGCGAGCCGGCCGAGGGCCCGCTGGAAGGCCACGTTCCGGGCCGGAAGGCGGGGCACCCTGCGGTGCAGGAACCACGGAAGGGTCACCATCAGGCAGACCGGCCAGGCGTACCGGTGCAGACCGAAGCTCGCCACCACGTCGGGGCGGGCCGGCCGCCCGTAGTCCCGGCGCACCTGTGTGTCGTCCCAGGCGAGGAAGGCGTCCAGGCCGTCTCCACCCGCGCCGAGAGCGTCCGAGGCCACCCAGCCCGTCCCGCGCGGCATGCCCTCGTCACTCGCCCGTTCGTCCACGCGAAGAGCGGTGAACACCTCGCCGAGCCGGGCGTACGCGGCCGCGACGGGCGAGGCGGGAGCAGACGGCAGCAGAGCGGGCACGGTCATGCGGGGACCACCGAATCGCGATCGTTAGCAGGTAAGCCTTACCTTACCCGATGCGTACGGTGTTTGAACTGCGACGCCGTCCGCCTATCGTGCACGGAGGACCCCGCCACCGCGAGCCGGGGCCCGGCACGACAGCGCAGGAGGACCCGGGTGGAGCACGGCGACACGCGCGGACGGACCACCGACGGGTCCGCGCCCGCGCCCCACGGCGACCCCGCGGCCCCGTACGACGGCGCCGCGAGGGTCCCCGGGCAGACCCGCGCCCACGACGTACGCGGCGAACACACCCACGGCGAACCCGCCCCCAGGACCGTCCGCCGGCACTCCGTCCGCGGCCAGGTCCTCCAGGCGCTGCGCACCGCCCTCGTCGGCGGCGAACTCCGCCCCGGCGAGGTCTACTCCGCCCCCGTCCTCGCCGAACGCTTCGGCGTCTCCGCCACCCCCGTCCGCGAAGCCATGCAGCAACTCGCCACCGAGGGCGCCGTCGAAGTCGTCCTCAACCGCGGCTTCCGCGTCATCGAACGCACCCCCCGCGAACTCGCCGAACTCGCCGAGGTCCGCGCTCTCATCGAGGTCCCCGTGATGCTCCGGCTCGCCCGCACCGTCCCCGCTGCCCGCTGGGCCGAACTCCGCCCCCTCGCCGAGGCCACCGCCACCGCCGCCGCCCGCGGCGACCGCGCCCACTACGCCGAAGCCGACCGCGCCTTCCACCGCGCCGTCCTCTCCCTCGCCGGCAACGAACAGCTCCTCCACATCGCCGACGACCTCCACCGCCGCTCCCAGTGGCCCCTCGTCAGCGCACCCGCCACCAGTCACGGCCGGCTCGTCGCCGACGCCGCCGAACACACCGCCCTCCTCGACGCCCTCGTCGCCCAGGACCTCCCCGTCGTGTCGTCCCTCGTACGGGAGCACTTCACCGGAGCGCAGGACTGACGACTAAGGTCTCCCGTACGTCCGACCGCGCCGACCGAGAGGTGCCCATGCCGTCCGTCCGCGCGGAGCGCCCCGGGGCCCCGGCCCTGCTCGGCTGGCTCACCGACCCCGACGCCCCCCGCCTCTGCCTCGTCACCGGCGCCCCCGGGCTCCTCGACTGGCTCGCCGCCCACGGCCCCCGCGTCGCCGGACGCCGGCGCACCACCCGCGCCCTCGTCCCGCTCACCGGCCGCACCGCCCTCGGCACCGCCTGGGCCGTCGCCGACCACCTCGGCGTCGTCGCCGGCTCACCCGACGACCTCGTCCGCGCCCTCGCCACCACCGACGACGGCCGCACCGCCCGCACCGTGCTGCTCCTGCCCGCCCTGCACACCGCCGCCGAACCGCTCGCCGTGGCCCGCCTCCTCAAGGACCTCGCCGGCCTCGGCCGGGTCCGCGTCGTCGTCGAGACCCTTCCCGGCACCCCCGAACACGACGTCCTCGCCGAAGGCCGCGTCGCCGTCGTCGACGAGGACCAGGCCGCCGAACCGTCCCACGGCATCCCCGCCCCCGCGCCACCGGACCTCTCCGACCCGCACGCCGTCTGCGCCGCCGACCCCGTCGCCGTCACCACCGGCTACGTCCTCGACCCGGCCGACGACCACGGCGGCCTCCGCCCCGCCTGGCTGCGGGCCGGCCAGGCCCTGTGCGCCGCCGCCACCCCCGCCGACCGGGCCCTCGGCCTGCTCGCCCTCCTCGGCGACGGCGCCGACCCCCGGCTGCGGCCCGCACTGCACGAACTCGCCGCGGGCGCGCCCTGGCGGGTGCGCTGGACCCGGGTCGCCGGAGACGTCGCACCGCCCTGGCCCGGCCCCGTCGCCGCCCTCGCCGCCCAAGACGGCACCCTCCTCGTCGCCGGCCTCGCCGGCACCGTCCACCTGCTCGCCGCGGCCGACGCCCGACCCCTCGGGCGGCTCGACCACCCCGTCACCGGACGCGTCACCTCCCTCGCCCCCGCACCCGACGGGACCGTGCTGCTGCTCGACGAACGGGGCCGGCTGCACACGGTGCGGGGCACCCGGCCCCGCCCGCCCTACCTCCAGCGCCTCACCGAGGCGGTCTCCGCCACCCTCACCCGCCACCCCGGCACGGCACTCGCCGCCATCGCGGGCTCCGTGGTCGTCGGCGACCGGCTCGGCTCCGTCCACGCCTTCGGCCTCACCGGCCTCCACCAGGCCGCCCTGCACAGCGGCCGCGTCACCGCCGTGGCGGCGGTCGAGTCGGCGACCCCGTTCGTCTGCAGCGGCGGCACCGACGGCGCGGTCCGCCGTTGGACCCCGGGCCGCGCCCCGGACCCGGCCCCCCTGGCCGAGCGCCCCTCCCCGGTCGTCTCCCTCTCCGCCACCGAGACCCCGCAGGGCCCCGCCCTCGCGGTCGCCTGGGCCGACGGCACGGTGCGGCTCGACCGCCCGGAGCAGGGTGACCGCCTGGACTTCCGCCCCGGGCCCCCGGTCCGCTCGGTTGCCGTCACACCCGACGGTGCGCTGGTCATCGGCATGGACGAGGCAGTGGTCCGCCTGGAGCGGGTCAGTGGGTAACGCGCGCGTCGTGGCACGGCTCGCAGGCACCCGACGGCCCGGAGCGGAACCCGCGCCACCCCCTACCGCGCTCCCGCGGCCCCCGCGAAACCCGCGAAGCCCGCGCCCCGCGCGAAACCCTCAGATCGCCGCGCGCGGCGCCAACTGCCCCGCCAGCCACGTCGGTACGCCTCCGAGAAGCCGGAAGAGCCGTCCCGCCTCCGCCCGTAGCCGTCCCGCTTCCGGTTCGGTCTCCGCCTCCGCGAGGGAGGCCAGCGCCGGGACCGTGCCCACCAGGTAGCCCAACTCCTCGCGGATGCGCAGGGATTCGGTGAAGCCGTGCCGTGCCTCCGCCAACTCGCCCTCGCGCAGGGCGAGACCGGCCAGGTGCCGCCAGGTGAAGGAGAGCAGCAGGGTGTCGCCGTGGGCGGTGGCGCCTTCGTGGGCGCGGCGGTAGGCGGCGCGGGCCGCCTGGGGGGAGTCGCCGAGGTTCTGGGCGACGAGGCCGCGCCGGAAGTCGAGCAGGGCGCGCCGGGGCGTCTCGGGTCCGATGAGGGCCGCCGCGCGCCCGAGCGCGGCGCGGGCCTCGTCGGCACGGTCGCGGACGCCGAGCAGGGTGGAGGCGTAGGCGAGGTAGCCGCGTTCGCAGGCCGCGGCCCCGCGCTCCTCGTCGCTCGTCGCGACGGCTTCGGCCGCGCGGAGGGCCTCCTCGGCGTCGGCCCAGCCCTGCTCGGTGTAGAGGCAGCGTTCGATCAGGAGGGCCGCCCGTTCGAGGGCCACGGCGGGTTCGGCCGCTTGTGGGGCGAGGAGTTCGGCCGCGTCGGTCCAGCAGCCGCGTGAGCGAAGTCTCCAGACCGCGGTCTCCAGTGGGGTGCCCCGGCCGTACTCCACATTGCCCTCCCCGAGCGCGCCATCGAGCTGTTGAGTAGGACGGCATCTCAGCACGGATCGGAAGGCCGGGCCAAGGGGTCGGGTGAAACTTTTCACAAAGGGAGGGGTGGCGGAAACGGGGCCCGGCATGGCAAAGGGGCGGCAGTCGCCTGCCGCCCCTCGGTCCGCTTGATCACCCGATGAGATGAACGGGCTCCCCGCGGACGCGGTCTCACCCGTTCAGCTCATGCGCAGGGCGAGGAAGAAGTCGAGCTTGTCCTCCAGACGGGCCAGGTCCCGTCCGGTGAGCTGCTCGATCCGCCCGACCCGGTAGCGCAGCGTGTTCACGTGCAGGTGGAGGCGGGTGGCGCAGCGGGTCCAGGAGCCGTCGCAGTCGAGGAAGGCTTCCAGGGTGGGGATGAGCTCGGCGCGGTGGCGGCGGTCGTAGTCCTTGAGCGGGTCGAGCAGCCGCGCGGTGAAGGCGCGCCGCACGTCGTCGGGCACGAACGGCAGCAGCAGGACGTGGGAGGCCAGCTCGTGGTGTCCGGCGGCGCAGACCCGGCCGGGGCGGGCGGCGGCGACGCGGCGGGCGTGCCGGGCCTCTTCGAGGGCGCCGCGCAGACCCTCGGCGGAGTGGACGGCGGCGCTGACGCCGAGGGTGAGCCGGCCGTCGCCGTCGAGCCCGGCGGAGAGGGGGGCCCGGACGGAGGCGAGCAGGGTGTCGGCGTGCAGGCCGACGACGGCGGCGGGGACCTCGTCCTCGCTGTCGGGCAGCGGCGCGGTGGCGAGCGGGACGAGGGCGATGGCCTCGTCGCCGCTGTGGGCGACGGCGATGCGGTCGGCGGAGTCGGCCCCGGAGGTCGCCGGGTCGACGAGGATCTCCTCCAGGAGGGACTGGGCGATGGGGCCGGTGTCGACGGCGGTCTGACCGGGCTCCTGGTCCCATTCGACGCGGGCGACCACGACCTGCCAGTGCGGGGCGGTGCCGAGGCCGGGCAGGAGGACGGGGGCGGCGACGCGCAGGCGGGCGGCGATCTCGGCGGGCGCGGCGCCGGTCTGGACGAGCTCGAGGACTTCCTGGGCGAGCCGGCGGCGTACGGTGCGGGCGGCCTCGCGCCGGTCGCGCTCGACGGCGATGAGCTGGGTGACGCCCTGGAGCAGGTCGAGGCGGGCGGCGGGCCAGTCGCCGGCGTCGGCCTCGACGGCGAGCAGCCAGTCCGACAGGACGGTTTCGCGCACGTCGCGGGTGGCGGGGGCGGCACCGCGGCCGGTGTTGCGGATCGGGAACAGCGAGTAGGGCGATCCGGCGATCGTGAGGCGGTGCGGGCCGCGCCGTCCGGTGCGGGTGGCGGCCAGGTGCTCGCCGGCCAGGGTGGCGGCCAGGCCGGGTTCCAGGGGTTCTCCGGCACCGGCGATCTGGCGCCCGGTGGGGGACAGCACCCAGGCCCGCAGGTCGAGGTCGGAGCCGAGCAGGTCGAGGACGACCTCGGGGCCGCCGCCGGCGGGACCGGAGGTCATCAGGCGCCTGTGCCGGTCGACGACGGCGGCGAGGTCGCCGGCGCGCTCGCCGGAGACCTGTCGAACAACGTGCTCGGTGATCGTCGCGAACGCAACGGATTCGTTGACCGCGAACAGCGGCAGCCGGTGGCGAGAACACGCCTGTACGAGATCGTCGGGGATGTCGCCGAGCTCGGCCTCTCCGGCGGCGAGGGCGGCCACTCCGGCGGACGCGAGGATCCGGACGAAGGGTTCGGCGTCGGCGGGCTCCCGCAGCCAGGCGAGGCCGGTGAGGACCAGCTCACCGCCGGAGAGGTAGCGGCTGGGGTCCTTCAGGTCCGTCGTCATCACGCCCCGGACGGTGCGGTCCAGCTCGTCGTCGCCCCCGAGCAGGCGCAGCCCCAGCGCGTCGTTCTCCAGCAGTGCGCGCAGCCGCATGATGTCGCCGCCGTTCCTTTTCGTCAGGGGTGGATGGGTGTCGCGTTGTCGCCGGTGGCGTGGGGCCACCGTTTCCGGGGGGAAACAGTGAGGTGACTGTTTCCCGCCTTTCGTTCGAATCTACAAGACGAGGATGGCAGCCAGCCAACCGCTTCATGGTTTCTGTCACTGCACCCCGAGGTCGGGGGCCTTGTGTACTAGGCCACACACCACGTGAACAGCACATGAACTGCATGTCGAGGGCCGGCCGTCCCCTTTGGCCCGTACGAACGACACCCCCCTGATCACTAGAAGCACAAGAAGAGAGCCACCATGGACTTCCTTCGCCCCGCCAGCTGGGAGGAGGCGCTCGCCGCCAAGGCAGAGCACCCCACGGCCGTGCCCATCGCAGGCGGTACGGACATCATGGTCGAGATCAACTTCGACCACCGGCGTCCCGAGTACCTCCTGGACCTCAACCGGATCGAGCTGCTGCGCGAGTGGGAGGTCGGCGAGGAGAACGTCCGCCTCGGCGCCTCCGTCCCGTACACCCAGATCATGGAGAACCTGCGGGCCGAGCTCCCGGGTCTGGCGCTCGCCTCGCACACGGTCGCCTCCCCGCAGATCCGCAACCGCGGCGGCGTCGGCGGCAACCTGGGCACCGCCTCCCCGGCCGGCGACGCCCACCCCGCGCTCCTCGCGGCGGGCGCCGAGGTCGAGGTCGAGTCGGTGCGCGGCAGCCGGTTCATCCCCATCGACGAGTTCTACACGGGCGTGAAGCGCAACGCGCTGGAGCCCGACGAGCTCATCAAGACCGTCCACATCAAGAAGGCGGACGGCCCCCAGCAGTACTCCAAGGTCGGCACCCGCAACGCGATGGTGATCGCCGTGTGCGCCTTCGGCATCGCGCTGCACCCGGAGACCCGGACGGTGCGCACCGGCATCGGCTCCGCCGCGCCGACGCCGGTGCGGGCGACGGCCGCCGAGGAGTTCCTGAACGCGGCTCTCGAAGAGGGCGGCTTCTGGGAGAGCGGCAAGATCATCACTCCCTCGATCGCCAAGCAGTTCGCGGAACTCGCCTCCGGCGCCTGCAACCCGATCGACGACGTCCGAGGCACCGCCAAGTACCGCCGGCACGCGGTGGGCATCATGGCCCGCCGCACGCTGGGCTGGACCTGGGAGCAGTACCGCGGCACCGGCCGCACCCTTGAAGGAGCTGCATAACCATGCGCGTGAATTTCACGGTCAACGGTCGTCCGCAGGAAGCCGACGACGTCTGGGAGGGCGAGTCGCTCCTCTACGTTCTGCGTGAGCGCCTGGGTCTGCCCGGCTCCAAGAACGCCTGCGAGCAGGGCGAGTGCGGTTCCTGCACGGTCCGCCTCGACGGGGTGCCGGTCTGCTCGTGCCTGGTCGCCGCCGGCCAGGTCGAGGGCCGCGAGGTCGTCACCGTCGAGGGCCTTGCGGAGTACGCCAAGCAGCGCGAGGAGCACGGCCACGGCGGCTGCGCCTCCGGCGCCTGCGGCACCTCGCTCGACGAGGCCAAGCGGTGGGAGGCCAAGCCCGGCCAGGACTCGCAGACCGGCGAGGGCGTCGAACTGTCCCCGATCCAGCAGGCGTTCATCGACGCGGGCGCCGTCCAGTGCGGCTTCTGCACGCCCGGTCTGCTGGTCGCGGCCGACGAGATGCTGGAGCGCAACCCGTCCCCGTCGGACGCGGACATCCGCGAGGCGCTCTCCGGCAACCTCTGCCGCTGCACCGGTTACGAGAAGATCCTCGACGCGGTCCGCCTCGCGGCCGCTCGCCAGGAGCGCCAGGGAGAGGCGGTCTGACGATGGCTCAGAACACACGTACCGTACCGGCCGGCACGCCGACCAACGTCACCCAGAACCACACCAAGGGCGGCGTCGGCGAGTCCACCCTGCGCCCGGACGGCACCCTCAAGGTCACCGGCGAGTTCGCCTACTCCTCGGACATGTGGCACGAGGACATGCTGTGGGGCCAGGTCCTGCGGTCCACCGTCGCACACGCCGAGATCGTCTCCATCGACACCTCCGAGGCCCTCACGATGGACGGCGTCTACGCCGTCCTGACGCACGAGGACCTGCCGGCCGCCAAGAACTACGGCCTGGAGTTCCGCGACACCCCGGTGCTCGCCTACGGCAAGGTCCGTCACCACGGCGAGCCGGTGGCCCTCGTGGCCGCCGACCACCCGGAGACCGCGCGCCGCGCCGCCGCCAAGATCAAGGTCGAGTACCGGGAGCTCCCGGTCATCACGGACGAGGCCTCGGCCACCGCCCCCGACGCGATCCTGGTCCACGAGAACCGCGACGACCACCACGCCGCGTACGTCCCGCACCCGAACATCGTGCACCGCCAGCCGATCATCCGCGGCAACGCGGACGAGGCCGCCAAGCGCGCCGACGTGATCGTCAAGGGCGAGTACACCTTCGGCATGCAGGACCAGGCCTTCCTCGGCCCCGAGTCCGGCCTCGCGGTGCCGGCCGAGGACGGCGGCATCGACCTGTACGTCGCCACCCAGTGGCTGCACGCGGACCGCGAGCAGATCGCGCCCTGCCTCGGCCTGCCCCAGGACAAGGTCCGCATGACCATGGCCGGCATCGGTGGCGCCTTCGGCGGCCGCGAGGACATCTCCATGCAGATCCTCGCCTCGCTGCTCGCGCTGCGCACCGGCAAGCCGGTCAAGATGGTCTACAACCGGTACGAGTCCTTCTTCGGGCACGTCCACCGGCACCCGGCGAAGCTCTACTACGAGCACGGCGCCACCAGGGACGGCAAGATCACGCACATGAAGTGCAAGATCGTCCTGGACGGCGGCGCCTACGCCTCCTCGACGGTCTCCGTCGTCGGCAACGCCTCGTCGCTCTCGGTCGGCCCGTACGTCATCGACGACGTGGAGATCGAGGCGATCGGCCTCTACACCAACAACCCGCCCTGCGGCGCCATGCGCGGCTTCGGCGCGGTCCAGGCCTGCTTCGCCTACGAGGCCCAGATGGACAAGCTCGCGGCGAAGCTGGGCATGGACCCGGTGGAGTTCCGCCAGCTCAACGCCATGGAGCAGGGCACGATCATGCCCACCGGCCAGGTCGTGGACTCGCCGGCCCCGGTCGCCGAGCTGCTGCGCCGGGTCAAGGCCCGCCCGCTGCCGCCGGAGCGCCAGTGGGAGTCCGCCGGCGAGGGCGCGGACGTCCGCGCGCTGCCGGGCGGCCTGTCCAACACCACGCACGGCGAGGGCGTGGTGCGCGGTGTCGGCTACGCGGTCGGCATCAAGAACGTCGGCTTCTCCGAGGGCTTCGACGACTACTCCACCGCCCGCATCCGCATGGAGGTCATCAACGGCGAGGCCGTGGCCACCGTCCACACCGCCGCGGCGGAGGTCGGCCAGGGCGGCGTCACCATCCACGCGCAGATCGCCCGCACCGAGCTCGGTGTCCAGCAGGTCACCATCCACCCCGCCGACACGCAGGTGGGCTCGGCCGGTTCGACCTCCGCGGGCCGCCAGACGTACATGACCGGCGGCGCCATCAAGAACTCCTGCGCACTCGTCCGCGAGAAGGTGCTGGAGATCGGACGGCGCAAGTTCGGCTCGTACCACCCGGCGTGGGCCACGGCCGAACTGCTCCTGGAGGGCGGCAAGGTCGTCACCGACGGCGGCGAGGTCCTCGCGACCCTCGTGGACGTCCTCGGCGACGAGGCCGTGGAGGTCGAGGAGGAGTGGCGGCACCGCCCCACGCAGGCCTTCGACCGCGTCACCGGCCAGGGCAACGGCCACGTCCAGTACGCCTTCGCCGCGCACCGCGCGGTGGTGGAGGTCGACACCGAGCTCGGTCTCGTCAAGGTGATCGAACTGGCCTGCGCCCAGGACGTCGGCAAGGCGGTCAACCCCCTGTCCGTCATCGGCCAGATCCAGGGTGGCACCACCCAGGGCCTGGGCGTGGCGGTGATGGAGGAGATCATCGTCGACCCGAAGACCGCGAAGGTGAAGAACCCCTCCTTCACGGACTACCTGATCCCGACCATCCTCGACACGCCGACCATCCCGGTCGACTACATCGAGATGGCCGACCCCAACGCGCCGTACGGCGTGCGGGGCATCGGTGAGGCCCCGACCCTGTCGTCGACCCCGGCCGTCCTCGCGGCGATCCGGAACGCGACCGGGCTGGAACTCAACAAGACGCCGGTCCGCCCCGAGGCGCTCACCGGCACCCTGTAGGACCTCTCCGGACGGTGCGTGCCTCCCCGGAACGTCACACTTCCCCCGCCCGCACCGTCCGGAGACACCGCGGTATCCCACCACCACACAGAGCCGCACCACGCAGTACCGCAGTAACGCAGTACCGATTCACCCGTTCGTCTCGGGCCGTCCCCCGGGTCGTGCAGCCAACTTGATATCCCAAATCCCGCAATCCCCAACGCTTTCTGCGGGTGCCCCTTTGAACCTTGGGAGTAGGCCCCATGACCCAGTCGTCAGTGGAGCCCAAGACCACGGTCGAGGACGCGGGCAACGGCTCGCGCAACCCCGCCGGCAGGTCTTGGCTCGACCGGTACTTTCACATCTCGGAGAGAGGATCCACCGTCGCGACGGAGATCCGCGGCGGCGTCACCACCTTCATGGCGATGGCGTACATTCTCCTGCTCAACCCCCTGATCCTCTCCGGCAAGGATGTGGACGGCAACGTCCTCGGCCAGCCCGCGCTGATCACCGCCACGGCGCTGTGCGCGGCCGCCACGACCCTCCTGATGGGTTTCTGGGGCAAGGTCCCGCTGGCCCTCGCGGCCGGTCTCAGCGTCTCCGGCGTGATGGCCTCGCAGGTCGTCCCCGTCATGACCTGGCCGCAGGCCATGGGCATGTCGGTGGCCTACGGTGCCGTGATCTGCCTCCTGGTGGTCACCGGCCTCCGTGAGATGATCATGAACGCGATACCGCTCGCGCTCAAGCACGCCATCACCATCGGCATCGGTCTGTTCATCGCGATCATCGGCTTCGTGAAGGCCGGCTTCGTGCACGAGAACCCCGCCCCCGGCGGCGGCCCCGTGTCGCTCGGCCCGGCCGGCGAACTCCAGGGCTGGCCGGTCCTGATCTTCGCCGTCACCCTGCTGCTGATCTTCGCCCTGCAGGCCCGCAACATCCCCGGCGCCATCCTCATCGGCATCGTCGCCGGCACGATCGTCGCGGTCGTCCTCAACGCGGTCGCCGACATCCCGGGCAAGGCCTGGTTCTCCGGCGCGCCGGAGCTCGACGGCAGCGCGGTCTCCGCACCGGACTTCTCGCTCCTCGGCGACGTGTCCTTCAGCGGCTGGGGCGACGTCGGCTACATCACGATCACCATGATCGTCTTCACCCTGGTGCTGGCCGGCTTCTTCGACGCCATGGCCACCATCCTGGGCGTCGGCACCGAGGCGAAGCTCGCCGACGACAAGGGCCGCATGCCGGGCCTGTCCAAGGCCCTGTTCATCGACGGCGCCGGCGGCGTCATCGGCGGCGCGGGCGGTGCCTCCGGCCAGACCGTCTTCGTCGAGTCCGCCACGGGCGTCGGCGAGGGCGCCCGTACGGGTCTGGCCTCCGTGGTCACCGGCGGCTTCTTCGCCCTGTGCCTCTTCTTCACGCCGCTCACCGCGATCGTGCCGCAGGAGGTCGCCGCCGCGGCCCTGGTCGTCATCGGCTCGATGATGATGCAGAACGCCAAGCACGTCGACTGGAGCGACCGCTCCGTGGCGATCCCGGTGTTCCTCACCGTGGTCCTGATGCCCTTCACGTACACCATCACCACCGGTGTCGCGGCCGGCGTCATCTCCTACGCGGTCATCAAGACCGCGCAGGGCAAGGCGAGGGAGGTCGGAGCCTTCATGTGGGCCCTGACGGCCGTCTTCGTCGTCTACTTCGCGATCCATCCGATCGAGAGCTGGCTGGGCGTCGGCTGACGCACCTGACGCCGCCTCTCCACACATCACGAGGAGTTCGAGATGCTGGACATCGCCGAGGAGCTGCACCGGTGGGTCGAGCAGGGACGTGACTTCGCCGTCGCCACCGTGGTGGCCGTCGGCGGGAGCGCGCCCCGGCAGCCGGGAGCCGCGCTCGCCGTCGACAGCGACGGCACGGCGATCGGATCCGTCTCCGGCGGATGTGTGGAGGGCGCCGTCTACGAGCTGTGCCAACAGGCCATCGAAGACGGCCGCACGGTCGTCGAGCGCTTCGGCTACAGCGACGAGGACGCCTTCGCGGTCGGTCTGACCTGCGGCGGCGTCATCGACATCCTGGTCACCCCGGTCCGCGGCGGGGTCTACCCCGCCGCGCTGGCCGCCGCCGTCTCGAAGGAGGCGGCGGCCCTGGCCCGCATCGTGTCCGGCCCCGAGGAGCTGATGGGCCGGGCGCTCCTGGTCCGCCCCGACGGCTCGTACGAGGGCGGGCTCGGCGGCCACCCCGAGCTGGACCGCACCGCGGCCGGCGAGGCCCGCGCGATGCTGGACGCGGGCCGCACCGGCACCGTCGAGATCGGCGAGGACGGCAGCCGCTGCGGACAGCCGCTCACCCTCCTCGTGGAGTCCTCGGTCCCCGCCCCCCGCATGATCGTCTTCGGCGCGATCGACTTCGCGTCCGCGCTGGTCCGGGTCGGCAAGTTCCTCGGCTACCGCGTCACCGTCTGCGACGCCCGGCCCGTCTTCGCGACGAAGCCGCGCTTCCCCGACGCCGACGAGATCGTCGTCGAGTGGCCCCACCGCTACCTGGAGTCCCAGGCCGCCGCGGGCGAGGTCGACGGCCGCACCGTGCTCTGCGTCCTCACCCACGACGCCAAGTTCGACGTGCCCCTGCTCCGGACCGCACTGCGGCTGCCCGTCGCCTACATCGGCGCGATGGGCTCCCGCCGCACCCACGAGGACCGCAACGAGCGCCTGCGCGAGGTCGGCGTCACCGAACTCGAACTGGCCCGCCTGCGCTCCCCGATCGGCCTCGACCTCGGCGCCCGTACGCCGGAGGAGACGGCCCTGTCCATCGGCGCCGAGATCGTCGCCAACCGCCGCGGCGGCAGCGGCGTCTCCCTGACCGGTGCGCACACCCCGATCCACCACGACGGCCCGCACGCACCCGCCGGCCGCCGCATCGGCTCGGTGGCCTGACGGCCGCCCGGCACGGGCCCCGGCCTGCGGGCGCCCTCCGCCCACGGCACGGGCCCCGGCGGGCGGGCGCCCTCCGCCCGTCCTCGCCCGTCGGGCACTCCGGTCTCCCGGAGTGCCCGACGGGCTTTTCGCGTGCGGGCGTCACCCTCCGAGGCACGAGCGTGACCCTCCGAGGCGCGAGGCGCGAGGCGCGAGGCGCGAGGCGCGAGGCGCGAGGCGCGAGGCGTGAGGTGTGAGGCGTGCGGCGACGGTGCACGGGCACATCCGGGGGAGGTGTGCGAACGCACCCGGGGGCGGGGTGCCGGCCCTGCCCGGGGAGCGGGGCGGGCTCAGCCCTTGCGGAGTCCGCGCAGCAGCAGCTCGGCGAGCTGCTCGTACGCGGCCGCGTCGGCGAGGCCGGTCGCGGCGGCGACCTGGCGCCGCTGGATGCGGACCATCACGGAGGCGATGACGTCGGCCGCGAAGGTGACGTGCACCTCGCGGAAGACACCCGCCGTCACGGCTTCCTCGATCAGCTGCTGGACGCGGCCGGCAGCGGCGCGCGTGTTGCGCTCGTACACCTCGGCGGCCGGTTCGAAGGCCGCCACGTCGTCGAAGAACTCCCGCGAGACCGGGGCCAGTTCGGCCGAGACGGCCCGCAGGTAGGCGGCCAGCCGCTCGGCCGGGTCGGTCTCGGCGGCGAGGACCGACTCGACGCGGACGGTGGCGCGCCGGAAGAAGTGGACGACGGCGGCCCGGACGAGCTGCTCCTTGCTGCCCGCGAGGCCGTAGAGGGTGCGCTTGGAGCAGTGCAGCCGGGCGGCGAGGTCGTCGAGGGTCAGCTGGGCGAAGCCCTCGTCGACCAGGAGCGCCACCAGTTCCTCGAAGAGCTCGGAGCGCCGGGCGGCACCCCGGCCGGTGAGCCGGGGCGCGTCGGCGGCGGAGGTCTCGATCACCCGAACAGTATGCCGGGTCGACCCGTTCGGGGGGTTACGCGGGCCCTCTTCTGCGCTACGCTAACCGGTACTGCGGTACCCTTCGCAGTACCGTTTCGTTCTCGCAGCACCGACTGCGTCGTGATGGAGTCGCCATGGATGTCGACCGCCTGCTTCCCACCCCCGAGGCAGCGGACCTCATCGCTCTCGTGCGGGAGATCGCCGACAAGGAGCTCGCCCCCCGCGCCGACGAGCACGAGGCCGCCGAGACCTATCCGGAAGGCCTGTTCGCGACCCTCGGCGAGGCCGGGCTGCTCGGTCTCGCCTATCCCGAGGAGCTCGGCGGCGGAGGCCAGCCCTACGAGGTCTACCTCCAGGTCCTCGAAGAGCTCGCCGCCCGCTGGGCCGCCGTCGCCGTCGCCACCAGCGTCCACACGCTCGCCTGCCACCCGCTGTACGCCTTCGGCACCCCGGAGCAGAAGGAGCGCTGGCTGCCGGACATGCTGGAGGGCCGGCTGATCGGCGGCTACAGCCTCTCCGAGCCGCAGGCCGGCTCCGACGCCGCCGCGCTCGCCTGCAAGGCGGAGCTGACCGAGGACGGCGCCGCCTACCGGGTCACCGGCACCAAGGCGTGGATCACCCACGGCGGCCGGGCCGGCTTCTACGCCCTGTTCGCCCGCACCGCCCCCGGCAGCCACGGCATCTCCTGCTTCCTCGCCCCCGGCGCCGCCGAGGGCCTGAGCTTCGGCAGACCCGAGCGCAAGATGGGCCTCCAGGCGGTCCCCACCACCTCCGCCTTCTGGGACGGCGCGCTCGTCGGGGCCGACCGGCGCATCGGCGCCGAGGGACAGGGCCTCCAGATCGCCTTCAGCGCCCTCGACAACGGCCGCCTCGGCATCGCCGCCTGCGCGACCGGACTCGCCCAGGCCGCCCTGAGCGCCGCCGTCGCGTACGCCAACGAGCGCACCACCTTCGGCCGGAAGATCATCGACCACCAGGGCCTCGGCTTCCTGCTCGCCGACATGGCCGCCGCCGTCGACACGGCCCGCGCCACCTACCTGGACGCGGCGCGCCGCCGCGACCTCGGCCGCCCCTTCAGCCGGCAGGCCAGCGTGGCGAAGCTGATCGCCACCGACACGGCCATGAAGGTCACCACGGACGCGGTGCAGGTGCTCGGCGGCTACGGCTACACGCGTGACTTCCCGGTCGAGCGCTACATGCGCGAGGCGAAGATCATGCAGATCTTCGAGGGCACCAACCAGATCCAGCGGCTGGTCATCAGCCGCGGCCTGACCGCCGCCTGACGCGGCCCGGCCGGGGCCCGACCGGTGTGCGGCCGCCCGGCCCGGGCCTTCGCCCGGCCGCGGCGGGACACCCGCGGCCAGGAGCCCGGATGCCGGAGCCCGGAGCCGGGAGCCAGGAGTTGGGAGCCCGAGCCCGGAGCCGGGAGCCGGGCGTCAGGAGCCCGGCGTCCCGCGTCCGGGAAGGGAAGCAGGAGTCCACCCATGAGGCGGCCCGGAGGCGGGCCGCAGGTTCGTACGAGGAGTTCCATGGACATCGCAGGTTCCGCCGCGCTCGTCACCGGGGCCGCTTCCGGGCTCGGGGCCGCCACCGCCGCCGCGCTCGCCGCGAAGGGGGCCACCGTCTACGGCCTCGACCTCGACAAGGCCGTCGCCGGGGCCGAGGTCCCCGCCGACGGCGTCACCCTGATCGCGGCCGACGTCACCGACGAGGAGCAGGTACGGGCCGCGCTCGCCCGCGCCGAGGAGGACGGGGCCGTGCTGCGGCTCGCCGTCAACTGTGCCGGGATCGCGCCCTCCGCGCGGATCCTCGGCCGCAAGGGGCCGCACGACCTGGCCCTGTTCCGCACGGTCCTGGACGTCAACCTGGTCGGCACCTTCAACGTGATGCGGCTCGCCGCCGAGGTCATCGCGAAGCAGGAGGCCGACGGGAACGGGCAGCGCGGGCTGGTCGTCAACACCGCCTCCATCGCCGCCTTCGAGGGCCAGGTCGGCCAGATCGCGTACGCCGCGTCCAAGGCCGGCGTCGCCGGGATGACCATCACCGCCGCCCGCGACCTCGCCCAGTTCGGCATCCGGGTGGTCACCGTCGCCCCCGGTATCGTCGACACCCCGATGATGGCCGGGTTCTCCGAGGAGATCCGGGCCGGGCTCGCCGCCGGAGTCACCTTCCCGCAGCGGCTCGCCCGCCCCGAGGAGTACGCCCGTCTCGTCACCATGATCGCCGAGCACGACTACCTCAACGGGGAGACCATCCGGATGGACGGCGCCCTGCGCATGGCCGCCCGCTGAGCCTTCGTACCCCTCTGACCTGGTGCTTGGCACCAAGTGCCGCCGCACGAGGGATCCGAGTGCTAGGTTCGGGACATGAGCACGAACCCCGCCAAGCCCTCGATGCGTGACTCCCTCGTCGCGGCGGCCTTCCAGCTCTTCCTGGAGCGCGGCTACGAGCAGACGACGATCGACGACATCGTCAGGACGGCCGGGGTCGGCCGCCGCTCCTTCTTCCGCTACTTCCCCTCCAAGGAGGACGTGGTCTTCCCCGACCACGAGCAGAGCCTGGCCGACATGACGGCCTTCCTCGCCGCGAGCGAGGACTCCGACGACCCGCTGGTCCGGGTCTGCGAGGCCACCCGGCTCGTGATGCGGATGTACGCCGAGAACCCGACCTTCTCCGTCCAGCGCTACCGCCTCACCCGCGAGGTGACCGGACTGCGGACGTACGAGCTCTCCGTCGTCTGGCGGTACGAGAAGACCCTCGGCGACTATCTCCGCACCCGCTTCGCCGACCGCCGGGACGGCACCCTGCGGGCCAACGTCGTGGCCGCCGCCGTCGTCGCGGCCCACAACCACGCCCTGCGCCACTGGCTGCGCTCGGGCGGCCAGGGCGACCCGCTGGCGGAGGTCGACCGGGCCCTCGCGTTCGTCCGGGAGACCTGGAGCCCGGACGCCGGTCCGGCCGGCCCGGCGGGGGAGCAGGAGACCGACGACGTGGTGGTGGTGATCGCCAAGCGCTCCACCCCGATGTGGCGGGTGGTGCGCGAGGTCGAGGCGAGCCTGGGAGACAGCTGAGAGGACACGGAGGGGTCTCAGTATCGTCAATTGAGGGAACTCAGGTCTTTATTTGCTGGCACTCAGTGCCATATCTTTTCTCTATGCACGGTTGAGCCGCCGAGTGCAAGGAGAAGCATCGTGTTCCCCACCGGATCCGGATCCACGGGCCTGCGGAACGGGACCAGCGTCCTGGCCGACGAGTCGGCCGCCGAGCCCGAGCTCTACTTCCAGCGCTGCCGCTGGTGCCACACCACCACCTTCCAGCGCCTGCTCTGCCCGACCTGCGGGTCGACGGACCTCGCCCCCGAACTCAGCGCCGGAGAAGGCGTGATCTCCGTCCGGCGGGCCTTCACCGCCGCCCAGGCGGACCTCTGGCCGGTGCACATGGCCGAGGGCTTCGTCGTGCGCTGCCGGGTCGACGGGCCGCCGCACGCGGTGCGTCCGGGAGCCCGGGTGAGGCTCGCCCACCACGGTGCCGGCGCCGACCGCAGGCCGGTCGTCCGGCTCTGCGAGGAGGTCGCGCTCGACGGCTGGTTCTGAGGGACGGACGGCAACGACGAGAGGGGCGGGTGGCACAGAGTGCCACCCGCCCCTCTCGTTCCGGTGGGGGATCAGCGGGCGCCGATCTCCTCCGTCAGCTGCGGCAGCACCTCGAAGAGGTCACCGACCACGCCGTAGTCGACCAGGTCGAAGATCGGGGCCTCCGGGTCCTTGTTGACCGCGACGATGGTCTTCGAGGTCTGCATGCCGGCCCGGTGCTGGATCGCGCCGGAGATGCCCGCCGCGATGTACAGCTGCGGCGAGACCTGCTTGCCGGTCTGGCCGACCTGGTTGGAGTGCGGGTACCAGCCCGCGTCCACCGCGGCGCGCGAGGCGCCGACGGCCGCGCCGAGCGAGTCGGCCAGCTTCTCGACGACCTCGAAGCCCTCGGCCGCGCCGACGCCGCGGCCGCCCGAGACCACGATCGCCGACTCGGTCAGCTCCGGGCGGCCGGTGGAGACCCTCGGGGTGCGCGAGACGACCGTGGCGGCGTTGCCCGAGAAGGCGACCGACACGTTCTCCACCGTGCCCGCGGCCGGAGCGGCCTCGGGGGCAGCCGAGTTCGGCTTGACGGTGATGACCGGCACACCGTGCGAGACGGCCGACTTCACCTGGTACGAGGCGGCGAACACCGACTGGGTGGCGACCGGGCCGTTCTCGCCGGCCTCCAGCTCGACGGCGTCGGTGATCAGGCCGGAGCCCAGGCGCAGCGCCACGCGCGCCGCGACCTCCTTGCCCTCGCCCGAGGACGTCACCAGAACGGCGGCGACACCCTTGTCCTTGGCGATCTGGGTCAGTGCGTCGACCTTCGGCACGACCAGCCGCTCGCCGAACTCGGCGCCGTCCGCGACGTACACGGTCGCCGCGCCGTACTCGCCGGCCGTCGCGGCGATCGAGGCCGCGGCCTCACCGGCGCCGAGGACGACCGCCGAGGGCTCGCCGAGCCGGCGGGCCAGGGTGAGCAGTTCGAGGGCCGGCTTGCGGACCGCACCGTCGGCGTGGTCCACGAGAACCAGGATCTCAGCCATGATTCCTTGCTCCTGAGGGGTGGTGACGGTGGGTCAGATGAACTTCTGGGCGGAGAGGAACGCGGCGAGCTGCTTGCCGCCCTCGCCCTCGTCCGTGACGATCGTGCCCTGCGTACGGGCCGGGCGGGCCGCGACCGACTCGACGAGGGTCCAGGAACCCGCGAGGCCGACCTCGTCGGCGTCGATGCCGAGGTCGTCCAGGTCCAGCTCCTCGACCGGCTTCTTCTTGGCGGCCATGATCCCCTTGAAGGAGGGGTAGCGGGCCTCGCCCGACTGGTCGGTGACCGACACCACGGCCGGCAGCGGCGCCTGGAGCTGCTCGCTGGCGGCGTCGCCGTCCCGGCGGCCCTTCACGGTGCCGTCCTCCACCGAGACCTCGGACAGCAGCGTCATCTGCGGCAGGCCCAGCCGTTCCGCCAGCAGCGCGGGCAGCACGCCCATGGTGCCGTCCGTCGAGGCCATGCCGCACACGACCAGGTCGAAGCCGGTCCGCTCCAGGGCCTTGGCCAGGATGGCCGAGGTGCCGATGACGTCCGTGCCGTGGATGTCCTCGTCGTTGACGTGCACCGCCTTGTCGGCGCCCATCGACAGCGCCTTGCGCAGCGCGTCCTTGGCGTCGTCCGGGCCCACCGTCACGACGGTGACCTCGGCGTCGTCCGCCTCCTCGGAGATGCGCAGGGCCTGCTCGACCGCGTACTCGTCGAGCTCCGAGAGCAGGCCGTCCACGGCCTCGCGGTCGGTGGTCAGATCGTCGGCGAAACCGCGGTCGCCGGTGGCGTCGGGAACGTACTTCACACAGACAGCGATCTTCAGGGTCACGGCCTGTCTCCTTTCGACGGGCAGGTGGTTACGGGAGGTTGCGGGCCATGACGATGCGCTGGACCTGGTTGGTGCCTTCGTAGATCTGGGTGATCTTGGCGTCGCGCATCATGCGCTCGACGGGGTAGTCGCGGGTGTAGCCGTAGCCGCCGAGGAGCTGGACGGCGTCGGTGGTGACCTCCATGGCGACGTCGGAGGCGAAGCACTTGGCGGCGGCGCCGAAGAAGGTCAGGTCGCCGTCGACGCGTTCGGACTTGGCGGCGGCGGCGTAGGTGAGCTGGCGGGCGGCTTCGAGCTTCATGGCCATGTCGGCGAGCATGAACTGCACGCCCTGGAAGTCGGCGATGGGCTTGCCGAACTGCTTGCGCTCGGTGACGTAGCCCTTGGCGTAGTCGAGGGCGCCCTGGGCGATGCCGATGGCCTGGGCGGCGATGGTGATGCGGGTGTGGTCGAGGGTCTTCATCGCGGTGGCGAAGCCGGTGCCCTCGGCGCCGATCATGCGGTCGGCGGGGATGCGGACGTTGTCGAGGTAGACCTCGCGGGTCGGGGAGCCCTTGATGCCGAGCTTCTTCTCCGGGGCGCCGAAGGACACGCCCTCGTCGTCCTTCTCCACGACGAAGGCGCTGATGCCCTTGGACCGCTTCTCGGGGTCGGTGACGGCCATCACGGTGTAGTACTGCGACACGCCGGCGTTGGTGATCCACCGCTTGACGCCGTTGAGGATCCAGTGGTCGCCGTCGCGCACGGCGCGGGTCTTCATCCCGGCCGCGTCGGAGCCGGCGTCCGGCTCGGACAGGCAGTAGGAGAACATCGCGTCGCCCTTGGCCAGCGGGCCGAGGTACTTCTTCTTCAGCTCCTCCGAGCCGGACAGGATCACCGGCAGCGAGCCCAGCTTGTTCACGGCCGGGATCAGCGAGGAGGAACCGCAGGCACGGGCGACCTCCTCGATCACGATCACCGTGGCCAGCGCGTCCGCGCCCGCGCCGCCGTAGGTCTCCGGCACGTGCACCGCGTGCAGGTCGGCCGCGACCAGCGCCTCCAGGGCCTCCTGGGGGAACCGGCCCTCCTCGTCCACCGCCGCGGCGAACGGCGCGATCTTCGCCTCCGCCAGCGCACGGACCGTCTCACGGAGCATGTCGTGCTCCTCCGACGGGCGATACAGGTCGAAGTCCTTGGCCATGGTCTGGGGCTCCCCTAGCAATGCGTGCGGCACTTTTGGCACTGTCTTGGCACTGAGTACCCTCAGCAAAGCACACTCAGTACCACGATGCTAGTGGCTCCCGCGTGGCCCCGGTGACAGGGGCGGCGGGAAGGCACCGCCGCCCCCGCCGGGCGCGTGCCTACGATGAGCGCATGCCGGAACGCCAGACCCACGAGCGGACGCCAGGGCCCGCCGAACTCGGCGCCGCGGCGGCGGTCTTCGCGCTGCTCGCCGACCCCACCCGCCTCCAGCTCGTCTGGCTGCTCACCAGGGGCGAGGCCGATGTGAGCGCGCTGACGCAGGCGTGCGGAGCCTCCCGACCGGCGGTCAGCCAGCACCTGGCCAAGCTGCGGATCGGCGGTCTGGTGCAGTCCCGGCGGGACGGGCGCCGGGTCGTGTACGCGATGCCGGACGGGCACCTCAAGCGCCTGGTGGTCGAGGCGATCAGCCGGGCCGACCACGAGGTGAGCGGAGAGCCCTGGCACGACTGAGGCCGGATTCCCGCCTCTCCGCGACCGTCAACATGTGCGCAATCGTGCACACGTCCGCTACCGTGGAACCGTGCTGTCCGTGCTGCGCCAGCCCGCCTTCCGGCGCCTGTTCACCGCCCAGGTCGTCGCCCTCCTCGGCACCGGCCTCGCGACCGTCGCCCTCGCGCTGCTGGCCCACGACCTCGCCGGCTCCGACGCCACGGCCGTCCTGGGCACCGCCCTCGCCCTGAAGATGGCGGCCTACGTCACCGTCGCGCCGCTCGCCGGCGCCCTGGCCGGCCGGATCTCCCGGCGCGCGCTCCTCGTCTCGGCGGACCTGGTCCGCGCCTGCGCCGCCCTCGCCCTCCCCTTCGTGCACGAGGTATGGCACGTCTACGCCCTGATCGTGCTGCTCCAGGCCGCCTCCGCCGCCTTCACCCCCGTCCTCCAGGCCACGGTCCCCGACGTGCTGCCCGGCGAACGCCCCTACACCGAGGCGCTGTCCCTCTCCCGACTCGCCCACGACCTGGAAAGCCTCGCCTCCCCGGCCCTCGCCGCCCTGCTCCTGATCGTCGTCCCCTACCCCTGGCTCTTCACAGGCACGGCGACCGGCTTCCTGGCCTCGGCGGCACTCGTGCTGTCCGCGGCCCTGCCGGGTGCGCGGCCACCGGCGCGCGCCGGCCGGGGGGAGGAGGACTCGGGTTCGGGTGCGGGTGCGGGCAGGGGCTCGGCTTCGGGTTCGGGTGCGGGCAGGCGTTCGCAGTCCGGTCCGGGCGCGGGCAGGGGCTCGGAGTGCGGTCCGGTCGGGGGCTCCGGCCGGGGCTTCGGGGACCGCTCCGGGCCCCGGCCCCGGACCCGGGTGCTCACCCGGCTCCGCCCACCGGGCCGTACGGGTGCGGGCGCCGGTGCCGCCTTCGGGGTCCGGCCGTTCCTCGCCACCCCGCGGCTGCGGGCCCTGCTCGCCCTCGACCTGGCCGTGGCCGCGGCCGGCGCCATGGTCCTGGTCGGCACCGTCGCCCTCGTCCGCGACACCCTGGGCCGCCCGCAGGGCGACGTGCCGCTCGCCCTCGGCGCGTACGGCGCGGGCTCCATGGCCGTCGCGCTGCTGCTGCCCCGTGTGCTGGACCGGGTCGACGACCGGCGCGTCATGCTGGCCGGCGCCTTCGCGCTGCCCGTGCTCCTTGGCGCGCTCGCCCTCGGGCTCGCCGCCCCGGCCGGGGCCGTCCCGCCGTGGCCGGGGCTGCTCGTCGTCTGGCTGCTCACCGGAGCCGCGACCTCCGCGGTGCTCACCCCCTCCGGCCGGGTGCTGCGCCGCTCGGCGGGCCCGGCGGACCTGCCCGCCGTCTTCGCCGCCCACTTCTCCCTCGCGCACGCCTGCTGGCTGCTCACCTATCCGCTGGCCGGCCTGCTCATCGCCCGTACGGGACCGGCGCTCCCGGCGGCGCTCCTCGGCACGCTCGCGCTGGCGGGCGCCCTCGCCGCGGCCCGCCTGTGGCCCCGGGCGGATCCGGTCGCCCTGCCGCACGACCATCCGGAGCTGCCGGCCGGGCACCCTCATCTGGCCGGGGTCCCCGGCGCCACCGGGGCCGCAGGGGGGCACGCCCACCCGTTCCGCATCGACGCCCTGCACCGCCACTGGCCGACGACGGCCCCGTAGCAACGCCGAACGGCGGCGGGCCGGGGCCCACCGCCGTTCGACGTGTGCGTGCTGCCGCTTCCTTCAGCCGGTCGGTCAGACCGCCGGAGCCGGGAAGGTCGGGTACTCGACACCGGAGACGTGCTGGACGACCCGGATGACCTGGCAGGAGTAGCCGAACTCGTTGTCGTACCAGAGGTACAGGATCGCGTTGTCGCCGTCGACCTTGGTCGCACCGGCGTCGACGATCGAGGCGTGGCGCGAGCCGACGAAGTCCATCGAGACCGCGTCGGGAGCCGTCGTGAAGTCGATCTGGCGCTTCAGCGGCGAGTGCAGCGAGACGTCGCGGAGGTACTCGAGGACCTCGTCACGGGTGGTCTCGCGGCCCAGGCGCAGGCTCAGGATCGCGATCGAGACGTCCGGGACGGGGACGCGGATCGAGCTGCCGGTGATCGGCGCCTTCAGGTCGGGCAGCGCCTTGGCCACGGCGGAGGCGGCACCCGTCTCCGTGATGACCATGTTGAGCGGCGCGGAACGGCCGCGGCGGTCCGCCTTGTGGTAGTTGTCCAGCAGGTTCTGGTCGTTCGTGAACGAGTGGACGGTCTCCACGTGACCGCGCAGCACGCCGAACTCGTCGTCCATCGCCTTCAGCGGGGGAACGATCGCGTTCGTGGTGCAGGACGCGCAGGACAGGACCCGCTCGTCCGGCTTGATCGTGTCGTGGTTGACGCCGTGCACGATGTTCGGCACGTCGCCCTTGCCGGGCGCCGTCAGGACGACCTTGTCGATGCCCGGGCGCAGGTGCTTCGACAGACCCTCGCGGTCGCGCCACTTGCCCGTGTTGTCGATGAGGATGGCGTTCTCGATGCCGTACGCCGTGTAGTCGACCTCGGACGGGTCGTTGGCGTAGATCACCTTGATCGTGTTGCCGTTGGCGACGATCGTGCCGTTGGCCTCGTCGACGGTGATGGTGCCCTGGAACTGGCCGTGGATGGAGTCACGGCGCAGCAGCGAGGCGCGCTTCACCAGGTCCTGCTCGCCGCCGCCGCGCACGACGATGGCGCGCAGCCGCAGGCCGTTGCCGGAACCGGCCTTCTCGATCAGCAGGCGGGCGACGAGCCGGCCGATGCGGCCGAAGCCGTACAGGACGACGTCGCGGCCGTCACGCCGCTCGATCTTGTTGGCCCCGGTGGCACCCGCGACGGCCTCGGCGGTGAACTCCGCGACCGAGAGGCCGCGGTTGTCCGTCTTGTACTCCGCGGCGAGCATGCCGATGTCGATCTGGGACGGGCCCAGGTCGAGGGTGGTGAGCGTCTCCAGGAACGGCAGGGTCTCGGTGACCGAGAGCTCCTCGCCGGCGATCTGGCGGGCGAATCGGTGGGTCTTGAGAATGCTGACCACCGACTTGTTCACCAGGGAGCGGCTGTGAACGAGGACCGTGACGTCCTGCTCTCGGTGCAGCTTCCCGATGATCGGAATCATGGACTCCGCGATCTCCTCGCGGTTCTTCCAGTTTGTGAACGAGTCCTCGTTGACAGTCACAGTGCATCTTTCGAGCTAGGCGGTGCTCATATGCTAACCCGACCGTTTTCGCGGGCGGCAGGGGGGTCCCGTGTGGTTCCGGACACGGGGCGCGGTTTTTGGACACGGGGAGGGCGTCGGGGCGGGTTCACGGCAGCGGCTTCCGTACCGGGCGGACCTGACGCCCTGTCACCGTCGGTCCCGGGCGGACGGACGGGGCCGGGGGACGGTCAGGGCGGGGTCAGGGGTTGACCAGGTCCTGGTCAAGGGCGGACGGGAGATTCCCCGATCGGGCCGAACCGCCCGTGCCCGCCTGGCACCCTTGCCGTCGTGACGTACGTGGTGACCGTGGAGACGTGCATACCCGACGACGCCCCCGACCTCGACGAACTGGGCCGGGTGGGGGCCGTCGTCCTCATCGAGCGGGGTTTCGGCTCCGTGGCCGGGGCCGAAGGACCCGACGGCGTGGAGGTCGACGTCTTCGACGTCGCCGTCGTGGCCCACCCGAGAGGCGCCGAACTCACCCTGACCGTGGCGGCCCCGACCCTCGAAGCCGCCGAGGACGCCGTGGGGGCCGTGGCCCAGGAGATCCTGGACCGCAGCGAGCCGCTGGCCGCGTGGGTGGTGGTCAACAGCGAGGTCAGACTCCAGCCCGACCGGGCCCGGGCGAGCCTGGAAGCCGCCGACGGGCCGGACGCGCCGCCCGCCGACCCCGCCGCCCGCCGGGCCCTGCACGCCGCGGCTGCCGCAGCCGCTGCCGCCCGCGCCGCCCGCGCCGCCCGCGCCGGCAGCGGCGCGAGCGGGGCCGGTGAGGGCGACGAGCACGGCGGCGGGGGGCACGGGGGCGCCGGGGATCCGGGGGGCCTCGAAGACCTCGGGGGAGCCGGGGTGGCCGGGGAAGCCGGGGACGACGAGGTATGGGCCGACGTCGTCGAGGAGAGCACCGACCCGGAGGCCGGGATCCGGGCCATGGCCGTACGGCTGCGCTCCTTCGACCCGGCCGTCTTCGGCGCGAGCCCCGACACCGCCGAACTGGCCGCGGGCGCCCTCGTCCACGGCGCGGAGGTCCTCATCGACGAGTTGTACGACGACGTGCTGGCCCTCGCCGAGGAGGACACCCACGTCGCCGCCTGTCAGGGACACCTCTGGCACCTGGACCGGCTGCCCGACCGGCACGCGGACCGCTACGACGAGCTGTTCGCCCGCCGGTTCCTGGTCACCGCCGTCGCGCTCACGACCCGGTTCACCGACGGCGGCTTCCGCCGGCTCGGCTGCCCCGCCGAAGAGCTCGTCCTGCGCTTCCTGCTGGAACAGGCCCATGTGGCCCTCGACCTGTACGGCCTCCTGGACGACGACGTGGCGGCCGCCCTCGACCGCTTCCTCACCCACGTCCGCGCCGACACCGGCCGGGAACCGGTGCCCGTGGGCTTCGGTGCCTGGTTCACCCCGTACGGGGAGGACCGGTACGTCCACCCGTACGCCGCCGACATCCCGGCGGAGGAGACGGAGGGGGCGTAGGGCGGCCGGGCAAGGGGCCGGACAGGATCCGCTGCCGGTCCGGAGCCGGTCCGGAGCCGGGCAAGGAGCCGGTCCGGCCCCGGTTCACGCGGCATAGGATCGGCCGGAGACGGCGGGGGACCGACCCGGCGGCGGCCGAAGGCGCGGAGGAGAGACAGTGTTCGTCAAGGTGTGCGGGCTCGCCACGACCGCCGACATCGACGTGGCCGCCGAGGCCGGGGCAGACGCGATCGGCCTGGTGATCAGCGGGACCAGCGTCCGCGGCCTGGACCGCGACGTGGCCGCGCGGCTCGCCGCCCACGCCCGCTCCCACACCCCCGCGCACGTGCTGTGCGTCCTCGTCGTCAACGACACGCCCGCCGAGGAGGCGGCCCGGCTCGCCCGCGAGCTGGACGTCGACGCCCTCCAGCTCCACGGCCCGTACACCGGGACCGACTTCGAGCGGGCCGCCCGCGTCTTCCCGCGCCTGTGGCGGGCCACCTCCCTGAAGGAGCGCCCCGACACCCGCGTCGGCGCCCTCGGCGAGGAGGTCCTCCTGCTCGACTCGCCCCGCGCCGGCTCCGGCGCCCGCTGGGACCTGTCCCTCCTGGACGGCGCCCGCCCCGACGGCGCCTGGCTCCTGGCGGGCGGGCTGGCCCCCGAGAACGTCGCCGAGGCGATCGACCGGGCCCGGCCCTGGGGCGTCGACGTCTCCAGCGGCGTCGAGTCCGCGCCCGGGGTCAAGGACCACGACCGCGTCCGCGCCTTCGTCGCCGCGGCGAAGGCGACCGGGGCCGCGACGGCCGCGGTGACGGATCCGGCCGTGGTGACGGCTCCGTCCGAGGTGACGGCTCCCGCGGCGAAGGCGGCCGGCGCGGAGGACTGAGCCGCGCCCGTTGTCGGGCCCTCGTTGTCAGACCCTCCCGCTAGCGTCACACCGGACCGATCCGTACGCGCTCCAGGAGGACACCCGTGGACATCCTGCTCATCGCCGGACTCTGGCTCGACGGCTCCGCGTGGGACGACGTCGCCTCCGAGCTCACGGCCCTCGGCCACCGTCCCGTGGCGCTCACCCTGCCGGGGCAGGGCGACGGCGACTCCGCCGCCACCCTGGACGACCAGCGGACCGCGGTCGTCGCCGCCGTGGACGCGGCGCCCGGCAGGCCGCTGGTGGTGGGACACTCGGCCGCGGCCGGTCTGGCCTGGCTGGCCGCCGACGCCCGGCCCGAGAAGGTGGCGAAGACCGTCCTGATCGGCGGCTTCCCGGCCGCCGACGGGAGCGCCTACGCCGACCTCTTCCCGATCGAGGACGGCGTCATGCCCTTCCCGGGCTGGGGGCCCTTCGAGGGGCCGGATGCCGCCGACCTCGACGCCGAGGCCCGGCAGCGGCTGGCGACCGCCGCCGTCCCCGTCCCCGAGGCCGTCGCCAGAGGGACGGTGCGGCTTCGCGACGAGCGCCGCTTCGACGTGCCGGTGCTGCTCGTGTGCCCCGAGTTCACCCCGGCCCAGGCGAAGGAGTGGATCGCCGGCGGCGAGAGCCCCGAGCTCGCCCGCGTGCGGGACCTCGCCTACGCGGACCTCGACTCCGGCCACTGGCCGATGACCACCCGCCCCCGCGAACTCGCCCGCCTCCTGGCCGAGGCGGCGGAGCGCGGCCAGGAGGCGGTCACGCCCCCAGGCGACCGGTGATCCCGGGACGTGCCGGTACGAGCCGTCGGGGACGAGGCCGCGGTCGGCGGGGGTCTCGGTCGTCGCCGAGAAACCGAGCCACGGGCCTCTCGCCCGGGTGGGCCGCCGGCCGGGTGCCGGTGCTCGCCGTGCCGTTGTTCCCGGCCGGGACGGTGACGGTCTGTCCGTACGCGTCAGTGCCGCCGCTCAGGTGGATGGTGCCGCCGGGGAAGACGCGGGAGATGGCGGAGAGGGGGAGAGGCGGGAGGAACGGCGCTCGCGGCTCGTGCGCGGGGGTCCGGGTCCGACGGTTCGGACAGGGGCCTTTCGCCGGGCGCGGTACCGTCCTTGACTCCTAGGGGGTGGCGGGCGGGAGGGAGCGGTCGCGGAAGGCGCGTTCGTCGGCGTCCGCGAGCCAGAACCAGAGCGGCGGGAAGGCCAGTTCCATCGCTGTCAGTACGATCTGGAACCAGTGCGGCCAGCCGTGTACGGCCACGGAGAGCAGGCGTCCCAGGCCGCCGAGCAGGAAGACCGCGGCGAGCCAGCGCACCACGCGCGCGGGGACGGGGCTCTGGCGCACGGCCCACAGCCAGACCAGGCCGTAGCCGGCGAAGATCGCGCCGAGGAAGCGGCCCAGGCTGTCGACGGTCGGGCCCGCGTCGGCCTCGCCGGGGATGGCGGCGTTGCCGCCGAGCACGTGGAGCAGCCCGATCGCCACGCACGCGAGGCCCATCGTCCACGCGAACACCCGGAGCGTCTTGTCCATGACTCACACCTCGGCTTAGTTGACATGTGTCTACTAAAATGCAGCCTAGGGCCCGCTGGTAGACACATGTCAAGTAGTCTGCGGGTGTGCCGCCCCGCCGACGTCTGTCCCCCGCCGACCGCCGCGCCCACCTGCTCGCCGTCGGCGCCGAGCTCTTCGCCGCAGCGCCGTACGAGAACGTGCTGATGGAGGACGTCGCCGAACGGGCGGGCGTGTCCCGCGCCCTGCTCTACCGGCACTTCCCGAGCAAGCACGCCCTCTTCGCGGCGGTTTACAAGGAGGCGGCCGACCGGCTGCTCGCCGCCACCCGCCTCGATCCCGAGGCGACCTTCGTCGAACAGCTCGCACAGGGCCTCGACGCCCATCTCGACTACTTCGTCGCGAACCGCCACGCCGTCCTGGCCGCGAACCGGGTGCTGGCGGGAGACCCCGTCATTCAGACGATCATGACCGACGAACTCGACGCCCTGCGCGCCCGGTTGCTCGGCGTGCTGCCGCTCGCCGACGACCGCACCCGCGAGGCCGTTTCCGCGGCGCTGAAGGCATGGCTGGTCTTCGTCCAGGTGCTGTGCGTGGACTGGCTCACCCACGAGAACTGCGAGCGCGCGGAGCTGCGCGACGCCTGCATCGGCGCCGCGGTCGGCGCCCTCCGCCCCCTCCTCCCCGTGGACCCGGCCCCCGACTGGCCCGACGAGGACCGCAGGAGCGGATTCGAGCGCGGCGGGTGATCCCCGCCGCTGTTCGACGACGAGGCCGAGGCGTTCCTCGGCGCGGTCTACCGGCGCGCCGACGCGTTCCTGTTCGGCCGGCGGACGTACCAGGTCTTCGTCGGGTCCTGGGGGTCGGGCGCCCGTCGTCGTGGGCCAGGGCGCGCGACTGTTCCCCGGCTCCGGCCCTGACGCGGCGCTCGGCCTGATCGACGCGCGAACCACCCCGAAGGGCCTGACGATCCACGTCTGCCGGCCCACCGGCCGCCCGCGGTACGCGACGGCCACGCCGGTCCGGGACGCGTGAGGGACAGGGCCCCGCGTCCCGGGGCCCTGTCCCTCACGGTCCGGTGGGCCTGCGCCGTGCTGCTCAGACGGAGGTCACCCGCAGGATGACCGCGCCGCCGATGATCGACGCGAAGGAGAGCAGGCGGGCGAGGGTGATCTTCTCCTTGAAGAGGATCGCGCCGAAGGCGACGGTGCCGACCCCGCCGATGCCCGTCCACAGGGTGTAGCCGACCGAGACGTCGAGGTCGAGCAGGGCCAGGGACAGGGTGTAGATGCCGCCGGCGGCGGCGAGCAGGGTCAGCACGCTGGGCCACAGGCGGGTGAAGCCCTGAGTGGCGTTGGTGCCGAGGGCGAAGACGATCTCGAAGACGATGGCGATGCCGAGGAACACCCAGGTCATGGGAGGCGACTCTCTCTGTGAGGGGGGAGTGGGGCGGGCTGTGGCGCTCGGGTGCGGTGGTCAGACCGCTGCTCGGTCCCCGGCGCTCCGCGCGGCCTTCGCCGCGGCGGCCTTGTCGGTGATCCGCAGCGCCGTGCCGCCGCCGATGATCAGGACGAAGGCGACGACCTTCCAGACCGTCATGGGCTCGTCGTACAGGAGCGTGCCGAAGACGACGGTGCCGACGCCGCCGATGCCCGCCCAGACCGTGTAGCCGACGCCCACGTCCACGTACCGCAGGGCGCGGGAGAGCGTGTAGATGCCGGCGGCGGCCGCGGCGGTGGTCAGCAGGGACGGGCCGAGGCGGGTGAAGGCGTGGGTGGCCTCGGTGGAGAGCGCGAAGGTGATCTCGAACAGGGAGGAGAAGAGCAGCCACGCCCAGCCGACGTTCTGGTTGTCCCTCCGGCCCTGGCCCTGGCCCTGGCCCCGGCCCCGGCCCCGGACCTGGCCCTGACCCCGGCCCTGCTCCGAAGGGACTCCTGCTGCTGCGACCTCGGTGGACATGAAGAAGACCCCCAACATGATTGCTTGTACGTGCAAGTTCTTGTCGCCGAGGAGCTTGCATGGTCATATAACCTGTTGTCAAACACCTTGAAAGGACGGGCCGATGGACGACCCCGCCGTCTGGGAGCGCGTGCTCACCGTGCACGCACGGGTGGAGCGCGAGCTCGCCGCCGCCCTGCAGCGCCGCCACGGCATCGGCCTCTCGGAGTACCGGGCCCTGGAGAACCTCGCCGCCTCGCCCGACGACGAGCTGCGCATGCAGGAGCTCGCGGACCGGATCGGCCTCAACCAGTCCTCGGTCACCCGCCTGGTCGACCGGCTCAAGGGCGCCGGTTACGCCTTCAAGGACCTCTGCCCCTCCGACCGGCGCGGTGTCTACGCCGTGATCACCGCCGAGGGCCGCGGCCGCTACGAGGACGCCCGCGGCACGTACGCCGACGTCCTCTCCGGCACCCTCGACGCCCTCGGCGCCGAGCCCGAACTCGCCGCCACCGTCGCCGCACTGCGCGCCGGCCGCGGCGCCGGAGCGCGTTAGCGGGACGCCAGCGGAACGACAAGGGCGTGCCGCAGGCTGGGGCGGACCTCATCCGCCTTTCCCAAGGGGCATCATGCGACGACGTACGTTCCTCACCGGCACCGCGCTCGGGGCGGCCATCGCCACCGTGCCGTCCTTCGTCACGGCCTCCGCCGCGACCACGGTCACCGTCGGCTCCCTCGCCGAACTCCAGCGGGCGATCGACCGGGCGGTGGCCGGCGACCGGATCGTCCTCGCCAACGGCACGTACACCGTGCCCTCCGGAGGCGCCATCACCGTCTCCGGCCGCCACGGCACCGCCGCCGCGCCCATCACGATCGTCGCCGAGTCCCGCGGCGGCGCGGTGCTCCAGGGCGAACGCGGCTTCGTGTTCGTCGACTCCAGCGACATCGTCGTCAGCGGTTTCGCGCTCCGGCAGAGCACCACCCTGGAGATACCGGCGAACTGTCCGCGCATCCGCCTGACCCGCAACGACCTCCGCTTCGCCGACGTCGCCGGCCTCGACTGGGTGGTCGTGCGCGGCGACGACGCCAAGATCGACCGCAACCGTTTCCACGACAAGACCACCGAGGGCATCTTCCTCGTCGTCGACGGCCCCGGCAGCACCGCCATGGCCCAGCGGACCCAGATCCTCCGCAACCACTTCGCCGACCACTCCTACACCGGCGCCAACGGGGGCGAACCGATCCGCCTCGGCGTCAGCTCCCGCGCCCTGTCCAGCGCCTCCGCCGTCGTCGAGCACAACCTGTTCGAGCGGTGCGACGGCGACCCCGAGGCCGTCTCGGTGAAGTCCTCCGACAACACCGTCCGCTACAACACCGTCCGCGACAGCCGCGGCGGCATCGTGCTGCGCCACGGCAACCGCACCACCGTCGAGGGCAACCACCTCCTCGGCGGCGAGGACGGCGTCCGCCTCTACGGAAACGACCACCTGGTGGTCAACAACTACTTCGGCGGCCTCACCGGCCGCGCCCTGGTGATCGGCAGCGGCACCACCCGCGACCACCACTCCGGCGAGACCACCGAGCAGCGGCGCGGCAACGACGCCTGCGACCGTGCGGTGATCGCCCACAACACCCTCGTCGGCAACGCCCGCACGCTCTCCGGCGAGAGCCGTACCCACGCCCCCAGCGACGTGGTGATCGCCGACAACATCATGGTCTCCGGCACCGGGACCCTGGTCGACCTCGACCAGACCATCGGCTTCATCTGGCAGGGCAACATCCTGTGGGGCGCCGCCGCCGACGGCACCCTCCCGTCCGCCGGCTACCGCCGGGTCGACCCGCGGCTGCGCCTGGACACCGACGGGGTGCACCGGCTGGCGGCCGGCAGCCCGGCCATCGACGCGGCGACGCTGACCGAGCCCGCCGTCACCCAGGACCTCGACGGACACGCCCGTACCGGCGCCCGTGACGTCGGCGCCGACGAGTACTCCACCCTCGCCCCGGTCCGCCGCCCCCTCACGCCGTCCGACGTGGGCCCGAACGCGGCCTGAACGGCCGAGCGGCGCGACGGGCGCGGTGTGGCGGGAGGGGTCCCGCCACACCGCGCCGCGTCCGTCACGGCCCCGCGGGGGCCACGCGTCAGTGGCGCTCGGGCAGGTCACGCTCCGCCGGGCGGTCCAGTGCCCCGTCCCGCGCTCCTTCCAGCGCACCCTCCGGAGCACGCTCCGGCGCCAGGCTCCGCGCGCTCGGCTTCGCCGCCGGCCCGGTGCCGCAGAACGCGGCCTCCAGCGTCCGGCCGAGCGCCGTGTTCGCGGCGCCGTGGTTCGAGGTGTTCGCCAGTGCCGACAGGCTGCGCCGGCCGTCCCGGGTCGCGAAGGCGTACGTGTAGTAGCCCTGCACCGTCCCCGTGTGGCCGAACACCCGCTCCCCGCACGACAGTTCGTAGCGACGCAGCCCCAGGCCGTAGGACCGGGTCCCGGTGGCGTCCGTCGGCGTCACCGTCGTCATGGCGTCCAGCATCGCCGGGGAGAGCAGCCGGCCGCGCATCAGCGCGCTCATGAAGGTGTTCAGGTCGGCCGGCGTGGACAGCACGGCACCCGCCGACTGCGCCCAGGACACGGTCTGTTCGGTGGAGTCGACGAGCGGTGCGCCCGCCTCGTCCGGGTGCAGGTGACCCCGGACGTGCAGGCCCTTGATGCGGGTGTCGGGGTGCACGTACGAAGTGCCGCGCAGTTTCAGCGGCTTGATGATCCTGCGCTCGTACGCGTCCGCCACCGGCCGCCCCGTGAGCTTCTCGATCAGCATGCCGACCACGACGAAGTTGGTGTTCGAGTACGCGTACGAGACGCCCGGCTCGGTGGTGCGCGGCTCGGCGAGGGACAGGTCGACGAGCTCCTGGTAGGAGAACACCCGGTTCCGTACGGCCTCGAAGCCCGGGACCGTGTGCTCGAACATCGCGTTCGTGTAGTCCGCGAGACCGCTGCGGTGCGTCAGGAGGTGACGGACCGTCACCCGGTCGTCGGGCAGGAGACCCGGCAGCAGACGGTTCACCGGGTCGTCCAGCCGCAGCCGGCCCTCCTCCACCAACTGGAGCAGCACGACGGCCGAGAACGTCTTGCTGACGCTGCCGATCCGGAAGCGGGCGCGGATGTCCATGGGCGCGCCCGTCGACAGGTCCCGGACCCCGACCGTCCGGCTGCGGACGCCGTCCGGGCCGGTGTACCGGGCCATCGCGCCGGGCGCGCCCTCCGCCAGAGCGGCGTTCAGCGCGGCGACCACGCCGTCCATGTCGGGTGCGGGCACGGTGTCGGAACCCGCCGCGGCGGCGGGGGCGGCGGACGCGGCGGTGGCGGGAGCGGCCGGGAGGAGACCTCCGGCGAGCGCGGCGAGCAGGGCGGCGCCCACGGCCAGGCGTCGGTGCGGCGAACGGAGCACGGGCTTCCTCGACTTCTTCCCCGGAGGGGATGTCTCTCGGTGGGATGCGCCTCGGCGACGGCCTCGGCGGAGCGACCGGTCCGGACCACCCGGCCGACCACTCACCGATCAGGAGGGGTGCGGAGCGGGAAAGGTTCCGGAGCGGACCGGACATTCGCGCCGGCACCTCACCCGTTCGGCGCAACCGGTCCCGAGTGACGCGCGCTGCACCTGCGCCGACCGCGCGCTCCCGCCCCGTCGCGCGCGGCGCTGCCCCCGCGCCGACCGCGCGCTCCCGCCCCGTCGCGCGCCGCACGCGGCGACGCCGCCCGTCCGCCGGCCCGCCCCGGCCGCCATCGACGCCGACCCGCCCGCGGCCGCCCGGGCCGCCACCGGTCAACCCGGCGGGACGGCGCCCCGGCAGCGGGGGCGTCCGCTCATCCCCGCCCCGCTGCTCCCGCGCGGGTAGACTCCGAAGAGGCAGAGCGCCTGTTCCGGAGGTCGTCTTGACCCGTTCCGCAGGGCCCGCGGGGACGCCCGTGGAGGCGTCCGCCGAGGCGTCCGCGGAGCGGTCCGCCGCCTGGGCGGACTCGGCGTTCGCGGGACTGGCCGCGGAGAACCGGCGGCTGCGGGCCGAGCTCGTCCGCCGTCACCTGCTCGACCTCGCCACCGGCGTGCTCGCCGTCCAGCTGGGCATCTCCACCGCCGACGCCGCCGAGCATCTCACCGCCCTCGCCGGGGCGACCGGTCTCGCCGCCGAGGACCTCTCCGCCGACATCGTGAACGCCGTCGCCACCAGCGGCAGCCTGCTGACCACCCCCGGCGACCCCCGCGACCGTCTGGTGCCCGAGGTCCTGACCGCCGAGGACCTGCCCCCCGTCCTGGGCCGCCGCCTGCGCCGGACCGCCGCCGCCGCGGAGATCGCGGACGGCGTCGCCGAGGGCGCCAGAACCCTTCTGCGGGGAGGGCTCGCGCCGCTCGGCGCCGAAAGCCTGTGGCTGTGGCGGTACGCCGAGGCCGGGTCGCTGCGGCTCGCCGGGCACGCCGGCGTCGGGGCGACGGAGGCGGCGGCCTGGTGGTCGATCCCGCCGGCCGCGCCGGCGCCCATCCGCGCCGCCCTCGCCGGGAACGCCGCCGTATGGCTGGAGCACGGCACCGACACCGACGCCGGCCCGCTCCCCGGAACCGGCCCGGACGCGGCCCGGGCGGTGCTGCCGCTGCGGCGGCGCGGGGCGACGGTCGGCGTGGCCCTGGTCTGCTGGCCCGGGCCCACTGAACTCGGCACCTCCGTACGGCGGGCCGTCACCGGACTGATGGACGTGGCCGTCGCCGTCCTCGACCGCCCCGACGCCGAGGAACCCGGCGCGCCGGCCCTCGTCGACGTGCTCGACGCCCTCGTCCACCCCGGCGCCCTGCTCCGCACCCACCCCACCACCGGCGCACCGGCCCTGGACCACGTCAACGAGGCCGGCGCGGCGGCCCTCGGCGGTGCCCTGCCCGCCGACGACCGCTCCCTGCACCACGCCTTCCCGCACGCCCACGAGGAGCTCGCCCGCCTGGTGCGGCGCGCCCGGCACACCCGCCGCCCCCAGCACGCCGCCCGCCTGCCCGCCGGACGGCCCGGCGGCGCGCCGGGCCCCCTCCTCGACGTACGCGTCCTGCCGGCCGGAGCCGACCGGTCCGTGGTCCTGTGGCACACGGTCGGCGACCCCGGCGTCGCCGCCGGGCGGGCCGTCGCGCGGCTGCAGAGCGTCGCCACCTTCCAGGACAGCCTGACCGGCGGCGACACGGTCTGGTCCGAGCAGGCGTACGGCATCTTCGGCATGTCCCGGCACGAGGCGCCGCTGCCGCTGCTCGCGCTGCGCGGCAGGGTCCACCGCGAGGACGGCGAGGCCCTGACCACCCTGCTCCGGACGCTGACCGAGCGCCGCTCGGGTGCGCAGACCGTGCTGCGGATCGTGCTGCCCGACGGCGCCGTGCGCCATGTGCGGGTGGCGGCCGAGCCGCTGCTCGAAGGGGACACCGTCACCGGCTTCGTCGGCGTCTACCAGGACGTGTCGGCGACCCGGCGCACCGAGCTCGCCCTGACCGCGACCTTCGACCACCTCACCGCCGTCCGTGACCAGGCGGAGCTGCGCCACCAGCTCGCCCTCCAGCTCCAGCAGGCGATCGTCCCGGAGGTGACCGCCCTGCGGGAGCTGCCCGGCGATCTGGCCGTCGCCGCCCGCTACCGGCCGGCCGCCAAGGAGTACCAGGTCGGCGGCGACTGGTACGACGTGCTCCCGCTGCCCAGCGGCAAGGTCCTGGTGGCCGTCGGCGACATCGCCGGGCACGGCATCGACACCGTCACCGGCATGGTCTCCCTGCGCAACGCCCAGCGGGCGCTGGCCTTCACCGGCAGCCCGCCGCGGCAGCTGATGAGCTGGCTCAACGAGGTCACCCTGCGCACCGGCGGCGGCGCGACCGCCACCGCCGTGTGCGCGCTGTACGACCCCGAGGACGGCGGTCTCCTCTGGTCGAGCGCCGGCCACCTGCCGCTCCTGCTGCTCCGGGACGGGCGGGCGCGGCTGCTCGAACCGCCGCACGACATCCTGCTGGGGGCGGTGCCCTCGTACACGTACGAGGAACGGCGCACCGTGCTGCGGCCGGGCGACACGCTGCTGCTGTACACCGACGGCCTCGTGGAGCGGCGCCGTGACGGCCTCGCCACCGGGCTCGCCCGGCTCGTCGCCACGGCCGGGCGGCTGGCCGGCCGGGAGAGCCCCGAACTGCTGGTGGACGGGCTGCTCGCCGCCGCGCTGGGGGACACCGACGACGACACGAGCATCGTCGCGGTCCGGGTCCGGCGCCCCGGCGAGGCGGAGGCCGAGGCCAGGGCGGAGGCCAGGGCAGAGGCGGTGCCCGGAGCCGCGACCGGTCCGCGTACCGGCGGCGGAACCGGCACCGGCGGCTGACGCGACCGGGAGGACGACTGCACCGCGGCGGACGGCCCGACCGCGGAGGGCGATTCCACCGCGGTGGGCGGCTCGTCCGTGGTGGGCGGCCCGACCGCGGTGGGCGACTCGTCCGCGGCGGGCGGCCCGACCGCGGTGGGCGACTCGTCCGCGGCGGGCGGCCCGACCGCGGTGGGCGACTCGTCCGCGGTGGGCGGCCGGACCGCGGTGGGCGGCTCGTCCGTGGTGGGCGGCCCGACCGCGGCGGGCGACTCGTCCGCGGTGGGCGGCCGGACCGCGGAGGGCGATTCCACCGCGGCGGGCGGCTCGTCCGCACCGGGCGGCTAACCGCCCAGCTGCCGCCGGATCTTGACCATGAGCTCCGCCTCGTCCACCGGCTTGGCGAGGTAGTCGTCGGCGCCCGCCGCGAGGGCCCGTGCCCGGTCGTCCGGCATCGCCTTCGCGGTGACGGCGATGATCGGCAGGCCCGTGCGGCCCGGGAGCCGACGGATCTCCTCCATGGTCCGGTAGCCGTCCATGCCGGCCATCATGATGTCCATGAGGACCAGGCGGACCTCCTCGTGGCCGGCGAGCACGCCGATCGCGCGACGGCCGCCGTCGGCGGTGAGCACCCGCAGGCCGTGCGCCTCCAGGACCTCGGTGAGCGCGAAGACGTTCCGGACGTCGTCGTCGACCACGAGGACGGTGGCACCGGACCGCTCCGGCGACGCGACCGGCGCCTCCCGCCCCTCCCGCCGCCCCTCCCGCCCCTCCCGCCGCGCCTCCGGCGCGGCGCCCGGAGGCAGCGCACCGGCGAGCGGTCCGGCCGGCGGTTCGACGTCCGGTGCGCCGGGGGGTACGGCGAGCCGTCCCGCCTCCGCAGCGGCCCGGGGACCGGGCTCGGCACCCGCCTCCGCACCGGCCTCCGGTCCCGGCTCGTGCCGCACCGGGCGCTCGGGCAGGTGGAAGGTGAAGCGGCTGCCGCGCCCGGGGGTGCTCTCGACCTCGATCGTGCCGTCCAGCAGCGTCGCCACCTCCCGGCTGATCGACAGACCGAGGCCCGTCCCGCCGTACTGCCGCGCAGTGGTCCCGTCGCCCTGCTGGAACGCCTCGAAGATGTTGCGGAGCCGGTCGGCGGGTATGCCGACGCCGGTGTCGGCGACCCGGAAGGCCAGCACCGGCCGCCCGTCGCGCAGCACGGCCGGGATCTCGTCCGGGGGCGTGTGCTCCACGGTGAGCTCGACCCGGCCCTCCTCCGTGAACTTCATCGCGTTCGACAGCAGGTTGCGCAGCACCTGACGCAGCCGGCCCTCGTCCGTGGTGAGGTACGCCGGTACGTCGGGCGCGACCGTGACCGTGAAGTCGAGGCCCTTCTCGTCCGCGATCGGCCCGAAGGTCGCCCCCAGCGACTCCATGAGCTTGGACAGCGCGAACGGCTCGCGCCGCACCTCCATCTTGCCCGCCTCCACCTTGGACAGGTCGAGGATGTCGTTGATCAGCTGGAGCAGGTCCGAACCCGCCGAGTGGATGACCTCCGCGTAGTCGACCTGCTTCTCCGTCAGGTTGCCCTCGGGGTTCTGGGCGAGCAACCGGGCCAGGATCAGCAGGCTGTTGAGTGGGGTCCGCAGCTCGTGGCTCATGTTGGCCAGGAACTCGGACTTGTACATCGAGGTGCGCGACAGCTGCTGCGCCCGGGTCTCCAGCTCCTGCCGGGCCTGCTCGATGACCCGGTTCTTCGACTCGATGTCCTTGTTGCGCTCGGCCAGCAGGGCGGCCTGTTCCTGGAGTTCCGCGTTGGACCGCTGGAGCTCGCGCTGCCGCGCCTGCAACTCCTGGGTGCGGGAGCGCAGTTCGTCGGCGAGGTTACGGGACTGGGCGAGCAGCTCGTCGGTGCGGAGGTTGGCCACCAGGGAGCTGAGGACCGCGCCCGCGCTCACCACGAAGCGGTCGAGGAAGTCGCGCTGGAGCGCGCCGAAGGGCTGGAGCGAGGCCAGCTCGACGGCTCCCAGCACCTGGTCCTCCACCACGATCGGCAGCACCACCAGGGCGGCCGGCTCGGCGCTCCCGACGCCCGAGGAGACGGTGGCGTAGCCCCGCGGCACCGGATCGACCAGCAGGGTCCGCCGGTCCCGCGCCGCCTGCCCGACCAGCCCCTCGCCGAAGCGGAAGCGGCGCCGGGGGCCGCCGGGGCCGAGCGGCAGCCCGTACGAGGCGGCCAGGACCAGCTCCGGCCCCTCCCACTCCTCCGCGCCGCTCCCGGCACCGTCCGGCACCGGCTCCGCGCCGGGGCCGTGCGGGTCCGCGCCCCGGTCCGGGTCCGTCGTCGCCTCGCGGCCCTCCGCGACCAGGAAGAAGGCCCCGTACTGCGCCGACACCAGCGGCGGCACCTCCGCCATGATCAGCTCGGCGATCTCCGGCAGCCCTCGGGTGCCCTGGAGCAGGGCGGTGATCCGGGCCAGGTTCGTCTGCAGCCAGTCCTGCTCCTGGTTGGCGCGGGTGGTGGCGCGCAGCGACTCGACCATCGAGTTGATGTTGTCGCGCAGTTCGCCGACCTCGCCGGGCGCCTCGACGGTGATCGACCGGGTCAGGTCGCCCTCGGCGACCGCGCTGGTGACCTCGGCGATCGCCCGGACCTGCCGGGTCAGGTTCCCGGCGAGTTCGTTGACGTTCTCGGTCAGCCGCGCCCACGTGCCCGAGACGCCCTCGACCTCCGCCTGCCCGCCCAGCTTCCCCTCCGTGCCCACCTCGCGGGCCACCCGGGTCACCTCGGCGGCGAACGAGGACAGCTGGTCGACCATCGTGTTGATGGTGGTCTTCAGCTCCAGGATCTCGCCCCGGGCCGCCACGTCGATCCGGCTGGTCAGATCGCCCTGGGCGACCGAGGTGGTGACCTGCGCGATGTTGCGCACCTGGTTGGTCAGGTTGTCGGCCATGGAGTTGACGTTGTCGGTGAGGTCCTTCCAGGTGCCGGACACCCCGCCCACCCTGGCCTGGCCGCCGAGCAGCCCCTCCGTACCGACCTCGCGGGCCACCCGGGTGACCTCCTCGGCGAAGGAGGACAGCCGGTCGACCATGGTGTTGATGGTCTCCTTGAGCTCCAGGATCTCGCCGCGCGCGTCCACCCGGATCTTCTGCGTGAGGTCGCCCCGGGCGACGGCGGTCGCCACCTGGGCGATCGAGCGCACCTGCGAGGTCAGGTTGTCGGCCATCGTGTTCACGCCGCTGGTGAGCTCCCGCCAGGCACCGCGCGCGAGCGGTTCGCGCACCCGGCCGCCCAGGAGGCCCTGCCCGCCCACCTCGCCGGCGACGCGGGTGACCTCGGAGGTCAGCAGGGAGAGCCGGTCGACCATGTCGTTGTAGACGGTCGCGATCTCGCCCAGGACGCCGTCGGAGCCCTCGGCGAGGCGTACGGACAGATCGCCGTCCCGTACGGCGGTGAGCCCGGCGAGCAGCCGGCGCAGGGCGTCCTCGCCGGGTGGGGAGCCGCCGCCGTCGCCGCCCCACCCGTTCCGGCCGCCCCCGTCGCCGGGGGCGTCGCCGCCGTGACCGCGGTTGCGGTGTGCTGCTCTGCGCTGTGCCATGGAGGACCTCGTCCGCAGGTGGGCGCCCTACCCGTCCACTCTAGGTCCGCCCCCGGAACGGGTCCTCCGGAACGATCCGGCACCGAGGTCTCCCCGGGGGCTCGCTCCCTCGCCCCTCGCCTCCGCCGGCCTTCGGCCTCCGGCCTTCGGACACGGTCTAGCGCAGGACGTCCACCGTGAACCACACCGTCTTCCCGGCGCGGCCCCGGGGCACCGTGCCCCATTGCGCCGCGAGCCGCTGGAGCAGGTAGAGCCCGTGACCCGAGGGGCGGCCGGGGCGGTGCGGGCCGTGCGGCACGGGGCGGCGCGGGTTGCCGTCGCTGACCTGCACCCACAGCGCCCGGCCGCGGCCCTCCAGGCACAGCTCGTACGGGGCGCCGCCGTGCAGGCGCGCGTTGGTGACCACCTCGGAGACCAGGAGCAGGACGTCCTCGACCGGCTCGCGCCCGCGCGTCCCCGCCCGGCCGAACCACGCGGCGAGCGCCCGCTGCGTCAGCGCGCGGCACTCCGCCAGCATGCCGGGACCCTCCGCCAGCTCGTAACGCGCCGACCGGCGGGTGGTCACGGTCTCCTCTCCCGTGGACATGCGCTGCGGATTACCGCTGACGGCCGGGTCAAACACCCGGCCGCCCGGTCGGCGGATCAGACGCCCGGCGCGTCGCCGCGCGACCACGGCGGCGGGGACGGCGGGCCGACCTCCAGCCAGACCACCTTGCCCGGGCTTCCGTCGTCCTTGGCCGCCGATCCCCAGTCCTTGGCCAGCCGGTCGAGCACCATCAGACCGTGGCCGCCGGGCAGCGAGGGCGAGCGCGGCACGTTCGAGCGGGGGGCGGCGGGACTCGCGTCGTACACCTCCACCCGGAGGTGGCCCCGGGAGTGGCGCAGGACGAGCTGCTGCGGTCCGCCGGCGTGCAGACAGGCGTTGGTCACGACCTCGGAGACCATCAGCAGGACGTCCTCCGCCCGCTCGCGGTCCTCCGGCGTCGCTCCGGGCAGCCAGCCCCAGTCGGTGAGCGCCGCGGCGGTGAAGTCGCGGCAGCGCGTGACCGCGCCGCCGGCGCCGTGCAGCAGCAGCCGCCTGACCTGCCCCTGCGCGAGGTTCCCGGTGCCTTCGGGACCGCCGGCCCCCCTGGGGTCGCCGGTGCTCCCGGTGTTGCCGGCCCCCGCGGTGTCCCCGCGCCTCATGACCCCTCCGCCGCTGGTGACCCGTTCGTCGCCGGTGATCCCTCCGCCGACGCGCCGCCCGTCGCGGGGGTGTCCGCGAGTGCGGCGGCAGTGTCCTCGTATACCCGGAAGACGGCCCGGGCACCCGTGATCTCGAACATCCGGTTCACCGGGGCCCGCAGCGCGGCGAGGTCGAGTCTCCCGCCGGCGTCCAGCATCCGTAGTCTGGCCCGCAGGAGGACGTTGAGCCCGGTCGAGTCGCAGAACCGCAGCCCCGCGCAGTCGACGACGATCCGTCCGGCGCGGGCGTGCCGCACCAGCGCCTCCTTCAGCGGGGCCGCCGTGTCGTGGTCGAGCTCGCCCGTGACGGTCACCACGACCGTGCCGGGTTTTCGCCCCTCCAGGACGTCGACGTCGAGCCGTCCCGCGAAGTCCTCCGCTGCCTCCGTGGCTCCCATGCGGTCAGCTCCCTTCTGTCCTCGGCGGTCCCACCATGATCAGGCGCAGCGCGGGCCGACACGATCCTCCACGACCGTGAAGAGGCCCAGTGTGCCCGTCAGGGCGAACAGCTGGCGCAGTTGCCGGGGCAGGGGCCCCGCGACCACGAGACGGTGGCCGGCGAAGTGGGCGGCCACCAGCTCGTGCAGGAAGGAGGAGTCCCCGAAGACGACCCGGGAGACGTCGAGGACGACCTCGCGGCTTCCTTCGGGGCGCGCCTCGGCGAGCGCCCGGCGCAGACAGCCCACCGTCTCGATGTCGAACTCGCCGTTCGCCGACAGGACGACGACGCCCGGCGCGGGCGAGAACTCGCGCACGACCCACGCCGTGCCCGACGAAGCCCGGTACGTACGGGGCTCCGGAGCCGAGTCCGGGGGTGGCACGGGCTGCGCGTGGACCATGGCGGCACCTCCGTCCAGCACGTGCCCCGATCCGGACCCCCTATGCACACGGGCCGGCCGCGGGACGCCCGTGGAGCGATCTTGGGCTGTGGTAGCTTGCCGTAGCCAGTCGAACTCCCGTGCGTGACGCACGGTGGTCAGGGAATCCGGTGCGAATCCGGAACTGACGCGCAGCGGTGAGGGGGACGGGCGGGGCACGACGCCACTGGGCCGCGGAACGGCCCGGGAAGGCGCCCCGGCCGAGCGAACCCGAGTCCGAAGACCTGCTGGCGGACCGTACGGACCGGGCCTCGCGCACAGGGCCCCCGACCACCAGGATGAGCCGTGCCCCTGCACCGTCCCGCGCCCCCGCACCCTTCCGCCCGTCCCGCGGCCCTGCTGCTCTGCGGGGTGCTGCTCCTCACCGCCTGCGGCACCGCGCCCACCACGACCGCCGGCGGAAAGAACGGCTCCAAGGCCGCCGCGTCCGCGACGTCCCTGAAGAACTGCGGCCGGACGGTCCAGGTCCCGCCCGGCGGCCCCCGGCGGGCCGTCTCGCTCAACCAGGGCACCACCGAGATCATGCTGGCGCTCGGCCTCGCCGACCGCATGGTGGGCACCGCCACCTGGACCGACCCGGTCATGAAGGGGCTGGAGAAGCCCGCCGCCGCCGTGCCCCGCCTCGCCGAGAACAACCCGTCCTTCGAGAAGGTCCTCGACACCGAACCCGACTTCGTCGCCGCCTCCTTCGCCTCCACCCTCGGCAAGGGCGGCGTCGCCACCCGCGAACAGTTCGAGCAGCTCGGCGTCCCCACCTACCTGTCCCCGGCCGACTGCGTCGGCAAGGACAACTCCGGCGGCGGCGACGGGAAGCGGACCACGCCGCTCACCATGGAGACCGTCTACGGAGAAGTGCGCGACCTCGCCCGGCTGTTCGGCGTCGAGGACCGCGGCGAGCGGCTCGTCGCCGAGCTGAAGGGCCGCGTGGCCAAGGCCACCACCGGCCTGCGCGCCGCGGACGTCCGCGTCCTCTACTGGTTCTCCGACGCCCGCTCGCCGTACATGGCCGGCTGCTGCGGAGCTCCCGGCGTCATCACCCGGGAGACCGGCACCCGGAACGTCTTCGACGACACCACCGAGGAATGGCCCCAGATCGGCTGGGAGACCGTCGCCGACCGCAACCCCGACCTCCTGGTGATCGGCGACCTCACCCGCAAGGCACAGTCCGGCGAGAGCGCCGCCAAGAAGATCGAGTTCCTGGAGTCCGACCCCGTCACCCGGAAGATGGACGCCGTACGGAACAAGAGGTACGTGCTCCTCAGCGGCCAGGCCATGAACCCCACCATCCGCACGGTCGAGGGCATCGAGCAGGTCGCCGCGGCCCTGCGCGCCGCCGGCCCCGCGAAGTGACCGGCGCGACCGCCCGGGCCGGCACGCTGCTGCGCGCCGCCGCCGGCTGCGCCGTCCTCCTGCTTTCCCTCGCCGTCGCCGTCACCATCGGTCCGGCCCACATCGGCGTCACCGACGTCTGGTCCGCCGTCTCCGCCCACCTCGGCGGCGCCCCCTCCGGACTCGGCCCCATCCGCGAGGGCATCGTCTGGAACCTGCGGCTGCCCCGCACACTGCTCGCCGCCGTGTGCGGGGCCGGGCTCGCGCTCTGCGGAGCGGTGATGCAGTCGCTGCTGCGCAACCCGCTCGCCGACCCCTTCGTCCTCGGCGTCTCCTCCGGAGCCTCGACCGGCGCCGTCGCGGTCGTCGTCCTCGGCGCCGGCGGCGGAGCCGTCTCCGTCTCCGCCGGCGCGTTCGCCGGCGCCGTCTGCTCCTTCGCCGCGATGCTGCTGCTCAGCCACGTGCTCGGCGGCACCACCGACCGGGTCGTGCTGTCCGGCGTCGCCGCCATGCAGCTGTTCTCGGCGCTCACCTCCTTCGTCGTCGTCACCTCCGCCGACGCCGAGACCACCCGGGGCGTCCTGTTCTGGCTGCTCGGCTCGCTCAGCGGCGCCGGCTGGACCGACGTGTGGCTGTGCCTCGCCGTCCTCGCGCTCACCCTGGCCGTCTGCCTCGCCCACGCCCGTACCCTCGACGCCTTCGCCTTCGGCCAGGACGCCGCCGCCACCCTCGGCGTGCGCGTCGCCCGGACCCGGCTCGTGCTGCTGACCGCGACCGCCCTGCTCACCGCGGCCCTCGTCAGCTCCGCGGGCGCCATCGGCTTCGTCGGCCTCGTCGTGCCGCACGCCGCCCGCGCCCTGGTCGGCTCCGGCCACGGCCGGGTGCTGCCGGCGGCGGCCCTCGGCGGGGCGGTGTTCCTCGTCTGGGTCGACACCCTCGCCCGTACCGTCCTCGAACCCCAGGAGGTACCGGTCGGCGTCGTCACCTCCCTCGTCGGCGTCCCCGCCTTCGTCCTCGTCCTGTACCGGAGCAGGAGCACCCACCGATGACCCTGCGCGCGGAACGCGTCACCCGCACCGCCGGCGGCCGCCTGATCCTCGACGGGGTCACCGTCACGCCCGCGCCCGGCGGCGTCACCGGCCTCCTCGGCCCCAACGGCTCCGGCAAGTCCACCCTGCTGCGGCTCCTCAGCGGAGTCCTCGCCCCCGCCTCCGGCGTCGTCACCCTCGACGGCCGGCCGCTGCCGGAGCTGCGCCGCCGCGAGGTGGCCCGCCGCGTCGCCGTCGTGGAACAACAGGCCGACACGCTCGTCGAGCTGACCGTCGCCGACGTCGTGCGCCTCGGGCGCATCCCGCACCGTCGCGCCTGGTCCGCCCCGTCGGCCGCCGACGAGCGCGCGGTCGGCGACGCCCTGCGCCGCACCGGCCTGACGGACCGGGCCGCGCAGCCCTGGCACACCCTGTCCGGCGGCGAACGCCAGCGCGTCCAGATCGCCCGCGCCCTCGCCCAGGAGCCCCGCGAGCTGCTCCTCGACGAGCCCACCAACCACCTCGACATCCAGCACCAGCTGGACCTGCTCGACCTCGTCACCGGCCTCGGCGTCACCACGATCGTCGCCCTGCACGACCTCAACCTGGCCGCCGCCTACTGCGACCGGCTCGTGGTCCTGCGCGGCGGCCGGGTGACGGCCGCCGGTACGCCGCGCGAGGTGCTCACCGCCGAACGCGTCGCCGAGGTGTACGGCGTACGCGTCGAGGTCACCCACCCCGACGCCGGTGACCGTCCGCACCTGCGCGTCCTCGGCTCCCTGAGCCGCAAGGGGAGTTGACGGCGCGTCAGCCGAGCGGGGTGCTCAGTTCGACCGCTCGCAGCGCCGCCGCCAGGGACCGTTCGTCGCCGACGTCCAGGGCCGTGTCGGTCAGCTTGATGACGTGCTCGTCGCCGTGGGCCAGGGCGCGGGCGAAGACCTCCTCGGCGGTGAGGGATCCCGGCGGCGCCGGCTCGATCCCGGTCGCCGGTGCGTACATCGCGGTCACCGCCGCGGACGCCGTCCACGCGGCCCGCAGGCTGGGCACCCACAGGGCGCGGGGGAGCGCGGGCAGGGCGCGCAGCACGGCGTTGGGGGCCGTGGCCGCGTGGACCAGCATGGTCTCCTCGCCGTGACCGTGGGTGGCGTAACGGTGGGTGGCCGCCCGGACGAGTTCGGCCAGGCGCCGGCGCGCCGTGTCGGGGTCGTCGACCGAGGCCGCCCACACCGGCAGGCGGCTCACGCGGCCGAGGCGGGCGGGGAAGCCGCCGTCCTGCCCGTCGATGCGCGGCACCGCGTCGAGGGCGTCGGCCGCGCTGTCGGCACCGGGCAGCGGGGTGAGGTCCGCGACCGGGCGGTGGCGGGCGGCCCAGTAGCCGAGGCCGTGGGCCAGCTCGGTCAGGCGCGGCGCGGTGGGCTCGCCGGCCAGCAGGGTGCGCACCGCGTGCCCCACGCGGATCACCGGGTGGGTGGAGCCCCCGTACATCCCCGGCAGCAGCCGCGGCCACCACTGGGCGAGCACGTCCCGCCAGGGCCGTTCGGCGAGTTCGCGCCCGAAGTGGGCGATCCAGTCGGCGGCCCGGCGCGGATCCCCGAGCGCCGTGCGCCAGTTCGCGGCCGTGACCGGAGCGACCCCGGCCGGGAACTCCTCCAGCTTCGGCGCGTACCGGTCGAGCCAGCGGTGCACCGCCCGCGCCTGCCCGTGCGCGGCGAGGGCCTCGACGGCCATCGGCGCGTGGTTGGTGAGCCGCCCGAGCCGCTCGGGTCCGGCGGCGTGCAGCCGCTGGAGGGCCTCGTCGAGGGTGCCGGTGGGATCCGTGTCCGTGCCTGCGGTGTCCATGGGGCGACGGTAGGCAGGCGCACCGGCCCGGCGTAACCGACCGAAGTCCCGGTCCCGGTCCGCACCGAGACCTACGACGCCGGTCCCGCGCCCCCCTCAGCCCCTCGCCGCTCCGCCCGCCCCGGCCGCCTCCCGCAGCGCGCCCAGCAGGGTGCGCAGGACGGGCTGCTCCAGGGAGCCGGCCCGGATCACGGCGTGGATCGCCCTGACCGGCTCGGGGCGCCGGACGCGGCGGACCACGACGCCCGGAGTGCGGGCGCTCAGTCCGAGCCGCGGGATGAGACTGATGCCGAGGCCGGCGGCGACGAAGCCCTGGGCGGTGGCGTAGTCCTCCGACGTGGCCGTGAAGTCCGGGCTGAAGCCCGCGGCCGCGCAGGCGTCGGTGATCGCCGTGAGGCAGGGACCGGGGGGTTCGCTGCCCACCCAGGGCTCGCCGGCCAGATCGGTGAGGTCGAGGACGCGCCGGGCGGCGAGCGGATGTCCGGTGGGCAGCACCGCACGGTACGGGTCGTCGAGCAGGTGCACGACCCTGACGCCGTGCCGGAGGGCGTCGTCCGGCGGCCGTACGACGACGGCCAGGTCGGCGTCGCCCCGGTACACCTCCGCAAGGGCCTCGTCCGGATCGGCCAGCCTCGGGTCGATCGCCACCGCCGGGTGCTCACGGCGCACCCGGGCCAGGGCCGGAGCCAGCAGGGTCGGCCCGACGGAGGCGAAGTAGCGCAGCGTCAGCCGTCCCTCGCGGCCGGCGCGCAGATCGGCCAGCGCGGTCTCCGCCTCGGCGAGGTGCTCGCTGACGACGGCCGCGTACCGGGTGAGCAGCATGCCGGCCGCCGTGGGCCGCACTCCCCGGCCGACCCGTTCGAGCAGCGCGATCCCCGTCTCCTTCTCCAGGGCCGAGATCTGCTGGCTGACGGCGGAGGGGGTGTAGCCGAGGTGGGTGGCCGCGGCCGTCACCGAGCCGCTGGTGATCACGGCGCGCAGCACCTGCATGCGTCTCACATCGATCATGTAGCAGAGCTTAAAGGAGGTGCAGAACCTTTTTCTTGTCCTTCCAGGACGAGTGCGGCAGCGTTCGTCCCGGACCGAAACGGGAGGCGACGGTGAACGGTGTGTGGGACAAGGGCCGGGCGTGGGCGCGGATCGCCGTGCTCGCGCTGCTCTGGGGATCGACGTTCCTGTGGATCGAGATGGCCCTGGAGGCGCTGGCCCCGGTCCAGGTGACGTTCGCCCGGTGCCTGCTCGGGGCGGTCACCCTGCTGGCCGTCTGTCTGCTCTCCGGCCGACGGCTGCCCCGCGGCCCGGCGGTCTGGGGCCGGGTGTTCGTGGCCGCCTTCTTCTGCAACGCCCTGCCGTTCGCCCTGTTCAGCTTCGGACAGCAGAGCGTCGACTCGGGTGTCGCGGGCGTCCTGAACGCCACGACCCCCCTGTGGTCCCTGCTGCTCGGCGCGGTCGTCGGCACCGAAGGCGGCCTGCGGCCGGCGCGGGTGGCCGGACTGCTGCTCGGCTTCGCCGGAGTGGTGCTGATCTTCGCGCCGTGGCAGGCCCGGGAGTCGGGCGGCTGGGGAGCCCTCGCCATCGTCGGCGCGGCGGCCGGCTACGCGGTCGGCTTCCTCTTCATGAGCCGCCACCTGGCCGGCAGGGGCATCCCGACCATCGCGCTGTCCGCGGCGCAGCTCGTCGCGGCGACCGCGCTCACCGCGCCGACCCTGGTGGCGGGCGGCCTGACCCCGGTCGAGATCACCCCGCGGCAGCTGATCGCCACGGTGGTCCTCGGCGTCGTCGCCACCGGCGTCACCTTCCACCTCACCTACCGGAACATCGCGGCCGAAGGCGCCACCAACACCGCGGCCGTCGGCTACCTGCTGCCGGTGGTCTCGGTCGCCCTGGGCGTCGTCGTCCTCCACGAGGACTTCAGCCTCCGGATCGCCCTGGGAATGGTGGTCGTCCTGGCCGGAGTCGCCCTGACCCGCCGGTCGACCCCCCTCGGCCTCTCCCGCCCCCTCCCTCGACAGGAACAAGACGTACGACAGTGACCACGGTGACAGCAGTGACAGAAGTGACAGCAGTGACAGCGACGGTGGCACCGACAGCAGCGACAGCCACGGCCGTGACGGCAGCGAGGCCATGGACGACAGCGACGGCGGTGACGGTGGTGGCCGGCCGGTCCGCCGACTCCGCGCCCGCCGACTGGCTGGTGCTCGGCGTCGCCCAGGGCGCCCACGGGCCGGTGCCGGTGCCCGTGCCGGGGACGGATACGGGAGCGGGGTGCGAGGCGTTCGGCGACAGCCTGCCCCGGCTCCTCGCCGCCTTCGGGGCGACCGGAGCCCCGGGCGAGGCGCTCCGGCTGCCCGCGCCCGCCGGCGTCCGGGCCGGGCTGGTCCTCGCGGTCGGCCTCGGGCCCGCGCCCGACGACGGTGCCGGCCACGACGCCGAGGCACTGCGCCGGGCCGCCGGAGTGGCCGCACGCACCCTGGCCGGCACGGACCGGATCGCCCTCGCGCTGCCGGCCGCGACCGGCGAGGCCGTGGAGGCGGTGGCCCAGGGCGTCCTGCTCGGGGCCTACGACTTCGCCGCCTACCGCACCACCCGTCGCACGAAGCCCGTCCGTGAGGCGGCGATCCTCGTGGCCCCGGACCTCCAGGCCCCCGCGGAGGACGCCGTACGGCGCGCCCGCGCGCTGGCGCAGGAACTGAACCGGGCCCGCGACCTCGTCAACACCCCCGCCAACGACCTCTATCCGGAGACCTTCGCCGACCTCGTCGCCGCCGCCGGACGGGAGCAAGGGCTGGCCGTCCAGGTCCTCGACGAGGACGCGCTCGCCGCGGGCGGCTACGGCGGCATCCTCGGCGTCGGCCAGGGGTCGGTGCGGCCCCCGAGGCTGGTGCGGATCGCCCACACCCACCCGCGGGCGACGACGACCCTCGCCTTCGTCGGCAAGGGCATCACCTACGACTCCGGCGGCATCTCCCTCAAGCCCGTCGGCGCCAACGAGATCATGAAGCGGGACATGTCCGGCGCGGCGGCCGTGTTCGCCGCGGTCCTGGCCGTCGCCCGGCTCGGCCTCGCCGTCAACGTCACCGGCTGGCTCGCCCTGGCCGAGAACATGCCGTCCGGATCCGCCTTGCGCCCCGGGGACGTCCTGCGGATGTACGGGGGCCGAACGGTCGAGGTGCTCAACACCGACGCCGAGGGACGCCTGGTCCTCGCCGACGCCCTCGTACGGGCCGGCGAGGAACAGCCGGACGTCCTCGTGGACGTGGCCACGCTGACGGCCGCGACCCGGTTCGGCCTCGGCGACCACGTCTTCGCGGTGATGGGCGACGACGCCTGCCGCGACCGGGTGCTGGCCGCGGCCCGGGCGGCCGGCGAGCGGGCCTGGCCGATGCCCCTGCCCCCCGAACTGCGCCCCGGCCTGGACTCCCGGGTCGCGGACCTGGCCAACTACGGCGGGAGGATGGGCGGCGGGCTCGTGGCCGGCCTGTTCCTGCGGGAGTTCGTGCCCCCCGGCGTCCCCTGGGCGCACCTGGACATCGCGGGACCGGCCTTCAACGAGGGCCCGCCGTACGGCTACACGCCCAGCGGCGGCACCGGCTGCGCGGTGCGCACCCTGGTCCGGCTCGCCGAGAACGCGGCCACCGGTGGCGGCCCCGGGCAGCCGTCGCCGGGCGCCGCCCCGGCCGCCCCCGCCGGTACCGGGCCGACCGCCGCGCCCGCCGGCGGAACGGAGGGGCGGTGAGCGTCCTCTACCAGGTCGACGCGTTCACCCGTACGCCCTTCAGCGGCAATCCCGCCGGAGTGGTGCTGACGGCCGACGCCCTGACCGACGCGCAGATGCTCGCCGTCGCCCGGGAGCTGAACAACTCCGAGACGGCCTTCGTCCTCGGCGCCGACGGCACCGACCACGACGTACGGGTACGGTTCTTCACGCCCACGACGGAGGTCCCGACCTGCGGACACGCCACCGTGGCCACCCACTTCGCCCGAGCCGTCGAGTACGGACTGCCCGCCGGCTCGCTGGTCCAGAAGACCGGTACGGGGCTGCTGCAGCCGGTGTGGATCCACCGCGAGGGCGACCGGGTGCGGATCGGCATGCGGCAGGGCGCGGCCTTCTTCGGCCCCGAGCTGGACGGCTCCCAGGTCGGAAGGCTCCTGCGCGCCCTGGGAGCCTCCCCGGAAGACCTCGCGGACGGCGGCCCGGTGCAGATCGTCTCCACCGGACACGCCAAGGTCCTGGTCGAGCTGCGCGACCGCGCCGTCGTGGACGCCCTGCGACCGGACCCGGCCGCCCTGGTGGCCCTGAGCCGCGAGATCGACACGAACGGCTTCTTCGTCTTCACCCGCGCCACCGGCGAGGAGCACCTGCTGACCTGGTCCCGGATGTTCGCCCCCGCGATCGGCATCCCCGAGGACCCCGTGACGGGAAACGGCCACGGCCCCCTCGGGGCGTATCTGCTCCGGCACGGACTCGTTCCCGCCCCGGACGGCCGGCTGAGCTTCACGGGACGGCAGGGAGCGGCCATGGGACGGCCCGGACACGTCCGGGTCGACGTCGAGACGGCGGCCGACGGGCGACTCCTCGTCTCGATCAGCGGGAGCGCGGTGACGGCGTTCCGCGCCGAGCTGCCGGTGTGACGGGGCGGACCGCGGGATGCCCCCGGCGTCCGGTTCCTTCCAGCGCTCGGCCACCGGGGCCGCCGGCCCGCGCCGGGACCGGCGCGGGCGGGTGCCGGTGAGCGGCGACGGCCGTCCCCCGCGCCGCGAAGCGCCGCCACCGGGACGGCCGATCGGCGCGCCGTCGCCCGGACTCGCCCCGGGGGCGGAGGGACGGGCGGGGGAGGACCGTGAGGGGACGGAGACGGAGCTGACGGTCCCCTCACCCGGCGCCGACCCGACGGTCGGTCAGGAACTCCTGAGCACGACGAGCTGCCGCGTCGCCCGGGTCATCGCGACGTAGCGGTCCACCGCACCCTCGACCCCCTCGCCGAAGTGCTCCGGGTCCACGAGCACGACCAGGTCGAACTCCAGGCCCTTGGAGAGCCCCGGCGTCAGCGACCGCACCCGGTCGGTGCCCCGGAAGGAGGGATCGCCGATGACACAGGCGATGCCCTCGGCGTGCTCGGCGAGCCAGGCGTCGAGGACCGCGTCCCGGTCCGCGGCCGAACCGTGCACGACGGGAACGCCGGTGCTGCGCACGGACGTCGGCACGTTGGCGTCCGGCAGCGCCGCCCGGATGGCCGGCTCCGCCTCGGCCATCACCTCCTCCGGCGTACGGTAGTTGATGCTCAGCGAGGTCACCTCGATCCGGTCGAGGCCGATCCGCTCCAGGCGTTCCCGCCACGACTCCGTGAAGCCGTGCCGGGCCTGGGCGCGGTCCCCGACGATGGTGAAGCTGCGGGACGGGCAGCGCAGCAGCAGCATCTGCCACTCCGCGTCGGTCAGCTCCTGCGCCTCGTCCACCACGACGTGCGCGAACGGGCCGGCCAGCAGATCGGCTTCCTTCCCGGGCAGCGCCGCCTCGTCGACCAGGCTCTCCTGGAGGTCCCGGCCGTGCAGCATCGTCACCGCGCCCTCGCCGTCGTGGTCGGCCGCGAGCACATCGGCGATGACGCGGGCCATGCGCTCCCGCTCGGCCGCGACGGCGGCGTCGCGCCGGCGCTTGCGCCGCGTGGCCTGCGGGTCGCCCAGCCGCTGCCGTGCCGCGTCCAGGAGCGGCAGATCGGACACCGTCCACGCCTGCGGGTCGGCCCGCTGGAGCCTGCGGACCTCGTCCGCGCCGAGCCACGGAGCGCACAGCCGCAGATACGCGGGGACGGACCACAGGTCCCCGACGAGGTCGGTCGGCTCGATCAGCGGCCAGGCGCCGTCGAGGGCGTCGCCCAGCTCCTTGTCGCGCAGCAGCGCCTGCCGGAACTCCTCCTCCGACACCTCCTCGTCGAGGACGCCGTCCAGCCGGTCGAGGACGATCGTGCCCAGCTCCTCGCGGATCCGGTCCCGCGCCTCGTTGTGCGGGGTGCCCTCCGCGGCCTCGAACGCCTCCGCCCAGTCGTCGGCGTCGATCCGCACCTGCGCCCAGGGGGTCGAGACCCGCACCGTCGCGGTGGGCGGCTCCTCGTAGAACCGGACCGCCATCTCGATCGTCCGGACCATGTCCGCGGACGACTTCAGGCGGGCCACCTCCGGGTCGCTCTCCTCCCCGGCCGTCGCACCCTCCGGTACGAGGTCCCGCACCGTGCAGGTCTGCACGCCCTCCTCGCCGAGACTGGGCAGGACGTCGGAGACGTACGCCAGGTACGGCTGGTGCGGGCCGACGAACAGCACGCCGCCGCGGCGGTGCCCGAGCCGCGGATCGGCGTAGAGCAGGTGGGCCGTGCGGTGCAGGGCGACGACGGTCTTGCCCGTGCCGGGGCCGCCGTCGACGACGAGCGCGCCGCGGGACCCGGCGCGGATGATCGCGTCCTGGTCGGCCTGGATGGTGGCGAGCACGTCCCGCATCCGGGCGGACCGGTTGCCGCCCAGGCTCGCGATGAAGGCGGACTGGTCGTCGAGGGCGGCGTGCCCCTCCAGGCCCTCGTCGGTGAAGACCTCGTCCCAGTAGTCGCTGACCCGGCCGTCCGTCCAGCGGTACCTGCGCCGGCTGGCCAGGCCCATCGGGTCGGCGTGGGTGGCCGCGAAGAACGGCTCGGCGGCCGGGGAGCGCCAGTCGATCAGCAGCCGGTGCCCCTCGGCGTCGGTGAGGCCGAGCCGGCCGATGTAGAGGGGTTCGGAACCGTCCGCGGCGACGACGCGGCCGAGGCACAGGTCGAGGCCGAAGCGGCGCAGGGTGCGCAGGCGCCCGCTCAGCCGGTGGATCTCGGCGTCCCGGTCCATCGCCCCGCGGCCGGCACCGCCCGGCGCCCTGCGCAGCACGGCGAGACGCTCGGACAGATCGGCGATCGACTCCCGCAGGCTCTCCGCGATGGCCGCGAAGTGCCGGTCGTCGGCGGAGATCAGGGCCGGGTCGGCCTTCGCGGAGAGGTGGTCGGAAAGGGCGAAAGCGCTGGTGGTGAGATTCATAGATGAGCGATTGTGTGGCATCACGGGGGCCTTGCCGCAAGCCCCCCGGTGCGCTATAAGTTAAGAGTGGCGAGGAGAGGGTGCACCCCCCCTCGCCTTTGTCGTTCCCTCGCCTTCGTCGTCCCGCGCAAGCCGGCTGCCGACGTGCGACGCCGTCAGGGGTGTCGGCAGAACTCGGAGTGCCTCTCGTGGCGGAAGCCACCCTGCGGCCTGCGACCTGCGGGCAGCGGGGGGCCCACGGCGTGGGCCGTCCGGTCCGCTGCCGACGGCCCCGCGCCGCCGGACTGCCGGACGGCTCCCCGTCGACCCGTACCCGCCGTACGGCTGGAGTCCCGTAGCCAGCCGCCTCGCCGCGGTCGGGGCGCAGGCCGAGGAGCCGCCGCCCACCCGGCCCGGCGCCCGCCGCAGGCTCCGGCCAGGTGCCTGAAGTGACGGGCCGTCAGGCGTCCAGGCGTTCAGGCGGTCCGGTTGCTCCGGCGGGAGCACGAGGCCGAGGGCGGGCCGCGCCGTCCGGTCACGTCGGGACGCCCGCGCCTCCTTCCCCACCAGACGGCGCAGGCCACGGTCCGCCTCCCCCGGTGCCGGCGGCGTCGCCGCCGATCCCGACCGCCGGTCCCACGAGGGCCGGGGCACCGGCCGAGACAGCGGCGGCAAGGCCCGTGGCAGCGGCCGCCGCTGCGTCACCGCGTGGCCGGGGCCGTGGCGGTGAAGGACGAGAGGAGCTCTCGGGCGCGGATGCGGAAGGTCTCGTCCCGGCGGATGATCCGGTCCTGCACGCCCGAGCGGATCGTCCGCAGGTCGCCGTCGGCGAGGGCGGCGAGGCGGCGCAGCTGCTCGGGCGAGAGCGCGACGGCGCCCAGGGCTTCCAGGGCGTCGCAGGCACCCTCCGGGTCCGCTTCCCGCTCGGCGGAGCGCAGAACGGCCTCGGCGAGCGCCGTACGGTCCAGCTCGGCCGGTTCCGCCACGGACACGAGCGCGAGCACCGCCGCCGGCACCCGCGCCGGATCGTCGAGCAGGGCTCGCACGCGGGGGGCGAGCGGCCGACCGGCCGGACCGAGGAGGGCCGTCACCCGGGCGGCCCGCACCGCGGCCCACCGGCTCCAGGGCCCCGGCTCCGCCCGTGCGAAGACGGAGTCGAGGGCGGCGACCGCCGTGGCGGCGTCCCCGGTGATCCGCCACAGGGCTTCGGCCAGTGCGGTGTCCGCGTCCAGGTCGGGCGTGGTCGTCCCGCCGCCCGGTCCGCCGAGCGCGGCGCGCAGCGCCGGCGCCAGGTCCCCCGCCCGGGACCCGAGGGCCGCCGCCGTCACCGCCGCCTCTTCGACCCGGTGCCGGTCCTCCCGGAGCTCCGCCGCGAGGAGGTCCACCAGGAGCGGGTGCCCGCCGGTGACGTCGTCGAGGGCGCGGGCCGCCGGAAGCGACCCCTGCTCGGCGGCCGCGCGCAGGTTCCGCGCCGCCTCCGCCCGCTCGGCGGGTCCGGCGGCGCGGACGATCGCGGCGATCGCCGGGGCGGCGTGCGACGGGGCGTGGGCGAGCGCCCCGTACAGCTCGGGCAGTGCCGGTACGGCCCGGGGGCCCCAGCCGCCGAGCAGGGCCGTCAACTGCCACGACTCGTTGCCGCCCAGAGCCTCCGGGCTGCCGAGGCGGCGCCGTACGGCGGAGAGCAGGTCACCGTCGTACGGGAAGGGGACGTGCGTGCCGTCGGCCGGGAACCCGGCCGCGGCGGACAGCGCCCGCGGCCGCACACCGAGGCCCTCGGCCAGCGGTCCGGCCGCCCGGTCGGGTGCGGCGAGGACGAGCGCGGCCAGGGCGCGGTCCGCGATGTCGTCCTTCCGCCCGGGGTTCCTCGCGGCGGTGCGGGCCAGGAGGTCGGCGGCCGGAGCGGCCGTGCGGCCGAGCCGTCCCAGCAGCGACGCCGTCGCGAGGACGGACCCCTCGTCGACGGCAGCGGACCGCAGCGCCTCCAGCAGGCGCACCGGAGCGCTCCGGGAGAGCATGCAGGCACGGTCGGCGGCCCACCGGGCCTCGGCCCGCACGTCGGCCCGGTCGTCGCGCAGGGCCGCGTCGACCAGCGCGATCGCCGCCTCCCGGTCCGGCGCCCGGTCCCGTAGCAGCAAGGTCTCCACGACGTCCGCGAGCGGCTCGGTGCGGTCCAGGTCGAGGCCGCCCACCAGGGGACCGGCCGGCAGAACGGCCAGCATCGCCGCGTGGTGCGCCGTCGTCCACGGCACGTCCGCGTCGAGGCAGGCGAACACCGCGGCCAGACGCAGCTCGGGCGCTTCCGACGGGGCCAGGGCCGCGGCCGCGACCGCCGCGCCGGCCGCCGGGTCGAGGCGCGCGATGCCGGCGAGGACCTCCGCGCGCACCGTGGCCTCGGCCTCCTCCTCCCAGCACCGGCGCAGAGCCGGAAGCACGACCCGGGCCGCACGCGTGTGGGACACGGCCCACGCGGCGGTCCGGCGGACCTCCGGCTCCCCGGCCGTCAGCAAGGGCAGCAGCAGCGGGAGTTGGCGCGCCACGGCCTCGCGGACCGCCCCCGGCGCCACCCCGTACGCGTCCTCGCTCTCGGCCATGCCGCCCAGCAGCGCCAGGACGTCCACGACCCGGTGCCCCGCCGCCGCGATCCTCGCCAGGAACGGCACCGCCTCCGCACTGGCGGCGTACACCGTCCCCTGGTGCAACACGCTTCCGTACAGCTCCGACAGCGCTTGGCCGGCCGCCTCCTCCGCGGGGCCGGCCAGCGCGCGCAGCAGCTCCGGCAGATCGTCGGCCGGCCCGTAGGCATGGCGGAGGGAGGACCAGGGACGCGCGTCCAGGCCGTCGAGCGGGTGTACGAGTTCCATGCGGAGATCGTGCCAGTCGGGTCCGACAGCGGGCCCCGGCGCCCGGCGCGCACCGAGCGCCGGGGCCCGGTCCTCGCGTTCTGCTCCTGTCCTCCGGCCGTCATGCGGGTCACTCGATGGGGTGGACCGACCGGGCCCCGGCAGGTGCCCCGCCCCGCGCCCGCCGCCGCGGCGGCCTTGTCGTGCGCCCCTTTTCGTGCCCCCGAGCCGCCGTCCGGGGCGCGATCGGGGCGCACGCCGCCCCGTACGCCCCTGCCTAGACTCCCCGCACATGTCGCTCTGGCTGCTCAACCACTTCAGCACCTTCACCCTGGCCGTGCTCACCGTCGGCGGCACCGTCGCCGTGGCGGTCACCGGCAGCGTGCTGCTCCGCCGCAGACACCCGTCGCTCGCCCGCGGCGAGCACAACGACATGGTCGGCGTGACGCTGGGGATGTTCGGCGCGATCTACGGGATCATCCTCGCGTTCGTCATCGTCACCCTCTGGACCCAGCTGGAGAACACCCAGACCATCGTGGCCACCGAGGCCACCGACACGGCCCTCATCGCCCGCGACGCCGCCGCCTTCCCGCCGCCGGTCCGCGCCCGTCTCGACGCCGCGCTCAGCGACTACGTGCACGCCGTCGTCGAGGACCAGTGGCCCCAGATGCGGGCCGGCACGCCCAGCCACGGCGTCACCGCGGGCCGGCTGCAGACCGTCTACGAGGTGCTGCAGGGCTACGAGCCCAGGACGACGCGCGAGAAGGTCTTCTACGAGAAGGCGGTCGGCCACCTCGACGACGTCGCCTCCCAGCGCCGTGCCCGGCTGACCATGGCCGAGCAGGAACTGCCGCCGCTGCTCCAGGCGCTGGCCTTCGGCGGCGCGCTCGTCCTGATCCCGCTCACCTTCCTGTACGGCATGCGCAAGCTGCGCGTCCAGATCCTCTTCGTCGGCTCGGTCGCCGCCCTCATCGGCTTCAGCCTGCTCCTCGTCTTCGTCCTCGACCGCCCGTTCGCCGGCGAACTGAGCGTCAGCCCGGCCCCGTACCGGGAAGGGGCGCTGGCACGGTACTGGGCCCCCTGAGCGGCACGACGGGCGTCGCGGCCCGCGGCGTGCCGCGCGGGACGGGCCGGGTGTGGGACGGTGAGGAGATGCCGGTCCCTGTGATCCTCGACTGCGACCCCGGTCACGACGACGCCTTCAACATCCTGCTCGCCGCCGCGCACCCCGCCGTCGAGCTGCTCGCGATCACCACCGTCGCGGGCAACCAGACCGTGGAGAAGACCACGCTCAACGCCCGCCGGGTCTGCTCGGCGGCCGGGATCCGGGGCGTGCCGATCGCGGCGGGCCGGGACCGGCCGCTGCACGGGCCGCGCCGGGTCGCCGAGAACATCCACGGCGGCTCCGGTCTCGACGGTCCCGGTTTCGGCGAGGGCGAGCCGGACGTCCCGCAGGACCCGCGCGACGCGCTCACCCTGATCCGGGACACCCTCCTCGCGCACCCGTCGCCGGTCACGCTCGTGCCGACCGGGCCGCTCACCAACGTCGCGGCCTTCCTGCTCGCCCATCCCGGACTCGCCGCGCGCATCGAGCGGATCGTGCTCATGGGCGGCTCCACGGGCCGCGGCAACACCACGCCCGCCGCGGAGTTCAACATCCTCTGCGACCCGGAAGCCGCCGACATCGTCCTCGGCAGCGGGCTGCCGGTGACGATGTTCGGCCTCGACGTCACCCACCAGGCGCGGGCCACGCCCGAGGTCGTCGCCCGGATCGCCGCGCTCGGCACCCCGCTGAGCCGGCTCTGCGTCGAGCTGCTCACCTACTTCGCCTCCACCTACCGCGAGGTCTACGGGCTCGACGCGCCGCCGCTGCACGATCCGCTCACCGTCGCCCACCTCATCGACCCGTCGCTGGTCCGCCTGGTGCGGGCGGCGGTGCGGGTGGAGCTCAGGGGCACCTACACCCGGGGCGCGACGGTGGTGGACCTGGACGGGGTGACGGGCCTGCCCGCCGAGACCGAGGTGGGCGTGGAACTGGACGCGGACGGGTTCTGGGACCTGATCGTGGAGGCGGTGCGGGTCCTGGGTGGCTGACGACGCGGGCCGGGGAAGGCCCACGCGACCGTCACGTCAGCGGCCCACGGGATCGCCTTCGGCGCCGTCGCCGGGGGCGACCATCATCAGGTGACCCCCGTGGTCCAGGGGCGTGCCGAGGCGCACCCGGGTCCTCTCGTGGCCCGTCCACGCGTCGACGAGGTGCACTTCGCCGTGGCCGCCGCGGCTGACGGCCACCCAGTCGGAGCCCGGTGAGGCGGCGACCGCCCGGCGCTGGACGCCCTCCCACGGGGTGCCGCCGCGGCGGGGCGCGCCGTCCATGGCGGGCAGCGGGACCCGGCGCGTGGTGTCGTCGGGGCCCAGAAGCACCAGTTCGTCGCCGTCGGGGTGGACGCGGGTGAAGGCGGTGTGGCTCCGGGCGAGGGCGAGCCGGAAGACCAGTCCGGGGCCGAGACCGGTGCGGGAGGTGCGGCCCGTCTCCAGGTCGTGGCACCACGCCTCGTTGGTCCACTCCGGCCAGGCCAGCGGGTCCGGAGCGCCACCGCGCAGGGTGCTCCAGAGCGCCCGCCGGCGGGTGTCGAGGCGGAGGTACCAGCCGCGGGCGGGCGATCCCCACGGGATCGGCGTCCCGGCGACGAGCCCGCCGTCCTTCCCGCGGGCCGTGTGCACGCCCTCGCCCGTGGCCGCGAACACCCGGCGCGCGGCGGGGTCCTGTGCGTCGCCGTGCCCGTCGTCGGGCAGCGGCAGGAGGGCGTGCGGGGTGACGACGGGGCAGCCGGGCGGTGCCGCGAGGAGGTCGGCGAAGCGGTGGGCGGCCAGCGCACCGGGTTCGCGGTGGCGCAGCACGACGAGCGGATCGTCGCCGCCGAGCACCGTCACGCCGGGTTCACCGGCCCGGGTGCGCACCCGGGCGGCGTCCCCGTCGGCGAGGTCGACGACGGTCAACACGTCCGACCAGGGCGTGGAGTTCCGGCCCAGGCCGGTGGTGACGGCGAGCAGCCGGCCGGCCGGATCGCAGGCCAGGTGCTCGGCCGGTACGGCGACGGGAACCGCGCGTTCCACGAGTTCGTCCCCGAAGGGGTCGAGCACCAGGAGCTCGCCCCGGCGGTCGTCGACACAGGCCACCCTGCCCCCGGGCAGCGCCAGGAACCCGGCGTGCTCGGAGAGTTGGCGGCCGGTCAGGCGCGCGGTGACGGTGCCGTCGGGGACGGACACGACGTACACCGCTCCGGCGATGTGGTCGGAGACGAGCAACGCGGGAGCGGTGGCAGCGGTCATGGGGGTCCTCCGGAGGGCGGTCTGGTGAAAATGATTATCATGTATCTTCGGTGCGTCGTTCCGGTTTCCCGAGAAAAAGAGCGAGGACAGCCATGCTGCGCGCACCGTCGAGATCCGTCCGCAAGTGGCTCACCGCGGCAGTGGTGGGTTCCGTCCTGGTCGGCTGCGGCGCCCCCGCCGCCGACCCCGCCGGGGACAAGGCGCGGCCCACCGCGAAGACGGAGGTCACCGTCCGGCCCATCGAGGCGGCGACCGAACTGACCGACGTCAACGGCGTCCGGGTCTCCCTGGACCGCCCGCCGCGGCGGATCGTCTGCCTCTTCGCCCTCTGCGACGACATCCTGACCGAGCTCGGCATCGTCCCGACGGCCACCAACAGCACCCTGCTCGCCCACCCCGGCTTCCTGGGCAAGGACAAGGCCGCGAAGATCCCCGTCGTCCCCGGCGGATTCATCGCCCCCGAGGTCGAGGCGATCCTCTCCCACAAGCCGGACCTCGTGATCGGCCTGGGCGACACCCACGGCAAGCTCGCCCCGGCGCTGAAGGGTGCCACCACCTTCTGGGCCATGCAGCCGGAGACCTGGGAGGACAGCGTGGGCTACCTCCGCGACACCGCCGCGCTCACCGGCCGCACCGCCGAGGGGGAGAAGGCGGAGAAGACCTTCCGCACCAGGCTCGCCGCCGCCGAGAGGACCCCCAGCGACAAGACCGCCCTCGTCATCTACGGCAGCGACGAGAACTTCGGCGTCGCCACCCCCGAGGGCGACGTGACCGCCAGCCTCTTCCCCAGGATCGCCGACTACCCGTGGAAGTCCCGCGGCGTCGACGGTAGTTACAGCATGGAGGAGATCCTCGCCAAGGACGTCGACGTGCTGTTCGTCGAGACGATGAGCTTCGGCGACGCCGACGGCAAGCTCTCGGAGAAGCTGGCGAAGAACCCCCTGTGGGGCAAGATCCCGGCCGTCAGGAACGGTGACGTCCACGAGGTGAACCCGGAGGTGTGGGCCAAGGGCCGCGGCACCCGTTCGCTGGGCATCGTCCTCGACGAGGCCACGGCCGCACTGCGGTGAGCAGCTCCTTCCGGCAGCCCCTCCTCGCCGTCGCGGTGCTCCTCGCGGCATCGGTCTGCGCCCTGTGCCTCGGTACTCCCTTCGTCCCACCGCACCGGCTCCCCGGCGCGGTCCTGGACGGGGACACGACCCTGGCCGGGATCGTCGTCACCGAACTCCGCGTCCCGCGCCTGGTCCTCGCCCTGACCGCCGGCGCCTGCCTCGGCGCGGCGGGGCTCGTGCTCCAGGAGGCGCTCCGCAACCCCCTGGCGGTGCCGGAGATGCTCGGCGTCTCCTCGGGAGCGGCGCTCGGGGTGGCCGCCCCCCTGGTCCTCGCCCTGTCGCTGCCGGCCGTGGTGCAGCCCCTGCTCGGCCTCGGCGGAGCCGTGCTCGGCGGCGGGCTGACCCTGCTCGCCGCCGGACTCGGGCGCAGCCCGTCCGCCGTGCTGCTCACCGGCGCCGCGGTCGCGGCCGCGCTCCAGGCCGCGCTGCTCGTCCTGATGGTGATGGCCGACCAGCTCGACCTCCAGCTCATCTACCGCTATCTGCTGGGCTCGCTGTCCGCCCGGACCTGGGACGACGTGACGGGGCTCTGGCCGTGGCTGCTCGTAGCGCTGCCGGCCCTCGTGCTGTGCGCGCCGGTGCTCTCGGTGATGCGGCTGGGAGACGAGGACGCCGAGGCGCTGGGCGTCCGCGCCCAGCGGGCCCGGCTGGCCGCGCTGGCCGTCGCCGTCGTGCTGATCGCGCCCGTCACCGCCGTGTGCGGGCCCGTCGCCTGGGTGGGCTTCCTCGCCCCGCACCTGGCCCGGTGGTTCGCCCCGGGGGACGGCGCGGTGCGCTGGCTGCCGTGGTCCGCCGCGTGGGGCGCCGTCGTCGTGACGGTCGCCGACCTCCCGGCCCGGCTGGCGCTCGCGCCGGTGGAGACACCGGCCGGCGCCTGGACGGCCCTGCTCGGCGTGCCGGCCGGGGTCGCCCTGATGCGGTCGGGCGGCCGCAAGCGCCGTACGCACGCGGTCGATGCCGTTTCGGACGCCTCGGTCGCGCCGGCCGCTTCGGGGGGACCGGGTGGACCGGGGGGTTCGTCCCGCCCGGACGCCCTGAGCGCCCCGGACGGCCCGGACGGCCCGGGCGCTCCGGACGGCGGGGGCGCGCCGCTGCCCGCGCCACGGGCCGCCACGACGGAGAGGGAGGAGACGCGGTGAGACGGCGTTTCGCGGTGCTCGCGGTTCTGGCCCTCGTGTGCGCCGGGTGGGAACTGGTGGCCGGACGCGGCATGTCGCCGGGTGCGGTCGCGGAGGTGCTGGGCGGCGGCGGAGACGCGACCGAACGGCACATCCTCCTCCAACTGCGGCTGCCCCGCACCCTGGTGGCCCTCGGCGCGGGCGCGTGCCTGGCCGTGGCCGGACTCGTCCTGCAGTCCGCGCTGCGCAACCCCCTCGCCGGTCCCGAGGTGACGGGGGTGACACCGGGGGCGGTCCTCGGGGCCGTCACCGCCACGGCCCTGGGGCTCGCCGGGTGGGAGTCGCCCCTGGCCGTCGTCCTCGCCGCGTGCGCGGGCGGATGCGCCGGAGCGCTGCTGCTGTGGCTGCTCGTCGGCCGCTCGGGCGGCGACCCGGCCAGGACCGCCGTGCACGGGGTGCTGGTGTCGGCCGTGCTCGGCGGGCTCACCGCGATGGTGCTGCTCGTGAAGCCGGGCGAACTCGGCAGCGTGGTGCAGTGGCTGGTGGGCACCACGGAGGGCCGGGTGTGGGCGCACTGGCATCTGCTGTGGCCCTGGGCGCTGGTGTGGGGGACCGCGGCCTGGCTCATGACCGGCCCGCTGACCCTGCTGCGCTGCGGTGACGACATCGCCCTGGCCGCCGGCCTCTCCGCCCGGCGGGCCCGGACCCTCGCCCTGCTGTGCGCCGTGGCGCTGACGGCGGGCGCGGTGGCCGCCGTCGGAGCCCTCGGCTTCGTGGGGCTGCTCGTCCCGCACCTGGCCCTGGCCGTCTTCGGCGCCGACCTGCGGGTCAGCCTGCCGGGCGCCGCCCTGGTGGGTGCGGTGGTGGTGTGCGGGGCGGACGCCGCGGCGCAGTCGTCCTCGCGGCTGGCTGCCGAGGCGCTGGGCTCCGGGCGGCTCGTGCTGCCGGTCGGGGCGCTCACCGCCTGCCTCGGCGCCGCCCTGCTGCTGCTCGTGGTGCGCCGCGCCCCGAACCGTACGTTCTGAAGCCGACGGAGGACTGACATGACCGAGTCCACGGGCACGTCCCCGGGGGCGTCCATGGGAATACACGTCGAGGGGGTCCACTTCGGCTACCCCGCCCGGCCCGTGCTGCGGGGCGTCGACCTGACCGTACGGCCGGGCGAGCTGACCGCCCTCATCGGCCTCAACGGCTGCGGAAAGTCGACCCTGTTGAGGCTGGCGGCCGGGCTTTTGCGGCCGGACCGGGGACGGGTGCTGCTCGGCGGGGACGACCTCGCCGCCCTCTCCCGCCGCGCCACGGCCGCCCGCGTGGCCCTGCTGCACCAGTCCGCGCCTTCCGTCCCCGGCATGACGGTACGTCACCTCGTGCGGCAGGGACGGTACGCGGCCCGGGGCCCGCTCGGCATGCTGCGCGAGGGAGACGACCCCGTCGTGCGCCGGGCCCTGCGGGACGTCGGGGTGGAGGGATGGGCCGACCGGGACGTGGACGCGCTGTCCGGGGGCGAGCGGCAGCGGGTGCGGCTCGCGATGGCGCTCGCCCAGGACACCCGCGTCCTGCTGCTCGACGAGCCGACCACGTACCTGGACCTGCACCACCAGCTCGACGTGCTGCGGACGGTGGTCCGGCTGCGCGAGGAACGCGGGCTGACCGTGGTGATGGTGCTGCACGACCTGGCCCACGCCGCCCGCTTCGCCGAACGGATCGTCGCCCTGCGCGAGGGCCTGGTGGTCGCCGACGGGGCGCCGGGGGAGGTCGTCACGCCCGGCCTGCTGGCGGACGTCCTCAAGGTGGCCGGCCGGGTCGGCAGGGACCCCGAGGGCGGCTGGCCGGTGTGTTACCCAGATCACCCCCTCACCGCACTGGAAAATGAAAATCATTTCAATTAGTGTCGGTCGTGGCGCTCACCCGAGTGCGCATCTCCCTTACGAACAAGGAGAGTTCATGGACAACGAGCAGGTCTTCGCCCCGATCGCCGACCCCGGCCAGCTGGCCCACGACTCGGCCTCCCACTCCAACGCCCTCGTCGAGAACCCCTTCGAGGACACCGAGGAGTAGGCGAGGGCCTCACACCCTCGACCGTGGGCCCGCCCGTTGCCTTCCGGGCGGGCCCACGCCCGTCCCCACCCCTCTCACCAGCCCTCTCGTCAGGAGGATCGCCGTGTCCCGCAGCCGGCTCGTTCCCGGTGTCGAAGTCGTCGCCGTGCCCGGACGGGGCCTCGCCCTGCGCACCGCCGAAGGGGAGTTCCTCGAGGTCAGGACCCGGGACGCGGACGAGGGCGCCCTGCTCTCGCTGCTCTCCGGTGCCGGAGCCCACGGCGAGGCCGGTACGGGCGCAGGCGAGGCCCCGGCCCCGGCCGACGAGGAACTTCGCCATCTCGTACGGGCCTTCGAGGACGCCGGCTACCTGGCGGACGAACCCCCGCCCCCGCGGTGGCCCGCCGCCCGCCGGGACATCAGGCTCCTCGGCGCCCCTGCCCTGACCCGGCCGCTGGCCGCCCACCTGACGGCCCTGGGCGCCGCGCCGCGCACGACCCCCGCCGCGCCCCCCGCGACCTCCGCCGCGACCGCGCCGCAGCTCCGCGACCTCCTCGACGGAGACCCCGCAGCCGTGGTCTGGTGCCTCGACGGCCCCGTACCCGACGGCCTGTGGGACGCCGCCGACCGGCTGCCCGGACACGGCGTCGCCTGGCTGCGCTGCCACCGCGAGGGCTGGCAGGCGTACGTCGAACCCCTCGCCGCCGCCCCCGGAGACGTCACCTCGGCCCACCTCCGCGCCCGCCGCCTGGCCGCCACCCCCGCCCACCGCGAACTCGCCGCCTACTGGAGCGGCCCCCGGACCTCCGGCACGCCCGTCCCGCTCACCGTGCCCGCCGCCGCACTCCTCGCGGCCCTCCTCGCCGACGACCTCGCCCGGTGGGCCACCGGCGCCCCCGACCCGGCCGGCCTCCCCGCACGGCGTCGGCTCCGCCGCGTCGACCTGCGCACGCTGACCGTCACCGAGCACCCCGTCCTGCCGGTGCCCGACGTCGCACCGATGCCGGGGAAGACCGGATGACCACCCCGCAGACCGCCACGACGGTCGAGGGACTCGCCACGGACGTCTGCCTCCCCGACGGCACCGCACCCTTCCCCGCCGTCCTGATCCGCACCCCCTACGACCGCGCCCGGCACCTGGCCGAGGCACGCGGCTGGGCCCGCCGGGGATTCGCCGCCGTCGTCCAGGACGTGCGGGGCCGCCACGCCTCGCCGGGGGAGTGGCGCCCGTACGAGAACGAGGCCGCCGACGGGGCGGCGACCGCCCGGTGGATCCGGCGACAGCCCTGGAGCGACGGACGGCTCGTCGCCGCCGGTGCCTCCTACGCCGCCCACTGCGCCCTCGCCCTCGCCCTGGACCCCGGGACGGGCGAGGAGGCCCGGCCGGACGCCGTCATCGCCGCCGTACCCGCCCTCGGCGCGGCCGAGACGGCCCGCGAACCCTCGGGCCCCGAACGGCTCCTCGCCCGCGCCGGCTGGTGGGCCGCCCACGGAGACCGGCCGGACTCCGACGAGCACGCCCTCGCCAAGGCCCTCGCCGCCGACCCCGCTCTGCTCGCCCACCTCCCGCTCACCGCCCTGCCCGAACGGCTCGGCCGGTCCCTGCCCTCCTGGAGCGGCCTCTGGCGGCACCACGACCGCGGCCGCCTCACCGCACGCGCCCCGCACGCCGGCCCGCCGCTGCTCGCGGTCGGCGGCCACCACGACCACTTCACCGAGGACACCGTCGCGCTGTGGCACACCTGGGGCGGCCCCTCCGCCCGCCTGCTGCTCGGCCCCTGGGGACACGGCCTCGCCGCCGCGCCCGGACCCGACGCCGGCCCCGCGCACCGCGTGGTCCTCGGCGAGCTGTACGCCCGGTGGGCGCGCCGGGCCCTCGCCGGCGACCTCGCGCCCGGCCGCCACGGCGCACTGGCCCTGGGCGGCGCCGACCTGTGGCTGCCCGCCGACACCGAGGGCGAACCGCGCCCCGTGCCGCTGCGGCCGCTGCACGGCGCCGTCTTCACCGCCGACCCCGCCCGCCCCGTACGCTCCGACGACCTCACCGTGCCCACCTCCGAGCCCGCCGACCGCTGTCTGCTCGTCACCGCGCCGCTGCCGCGTCCGCTCGACGCCGTCGGGCCCGTACGGCTGCGGATGCGGGCCACGGCCGACACCCCGTACGCCGACTGGGCCGTGCGGCTCGTCGCCCTCACGCCGCAGGGGCGCGCCGAACGGCTCGCCGTCGGCGTCCTGCGACGGGGCGGGGATCCGGCCCGGCGGTGCGAGGACCCGGCCGCGCGTCACGAGACTCCGCCCTCCCCGCGGGCCGAGGAGTTCACCGTCGAACTCGGGCGGCTCGCGCGCCGGTTGCGGGCCGGCACCCGCCTGCGCGTCGAGATCGCCGGACACCACTTCCCGGCCCACGCCCGCCACACCCACACCGGCGAGGACCCCGTCACGGCCGAACGGCTGCTCGCCTCCCGGCGGGAGGTCGACCCGACCGGCGTGACGCTGACCCTGCCCGTCCTCCCCTCCCGACCCACGCCCACCGATCCCGCCAAGGAGATCCTGCGATGACGGCGCTGCCGCTGGAAGCACTCGTCGACCCCGTCTGCGGCATCGTCCGCAAGGTCAAGCCCGTCGAGCACCCCGCGGGCGCCCCGCCCCGCTACACCGCGCTCACCGCCGAGGTCTCCGACGCCCGCCGGCTCGGACTGTGGCCCGCCGACCGGGTCTCCCTCGGCACCACCTTCGGCGACCCCGAACAGGCCAGGATCGCCGCGATAGCCGAGGGGATGGAGCGCTACTGCGGCAACCGCGTGCCGCCGCCCGGCCACCCCGACGCCCCGCTGCGCGCCACCGCCGCCGAGCTCGCCGAGAAGGGCCTGCGGCTCTACGGGCCCGACGACCTGCCCGCGTACGCCCCCTGGCAGTACGAGCGGGAGAAGTTCCCCTACCGCCGCCTCACCGCCGACACCCCCGCGCTGTGGACGCGCGGCACCGAGCGGCTGCCCGACGGCGGGACGACCGAGGTCTGGGCGCCCGTCGCCCTCACCCACCTCAACTGGCGCCAGGGCGAGCTGCGTGAGCTGCCCCGCACCCACCACCTCAACTACGCGGGCATCGCCACCGGGCAGGGACTCGACGACGCCGTCGAACGCGGCCTGCTGGAGATCGTCGAACGCGACGCCCTGGAACTGTGGTGGCACCTCGACGGACCCGCCCGCGGCATCGACCCGGCGAGTGTTCCCGGCCTCCTCGACGACCTGGCCGGATCGGCCCTCGACGTCCACCTCGTCGAGATGCCGTCGGAGTTCGCCCCCTGCATGGCCGCACTCGTCCACGACCCGAGGCTCGGGCTGTACGCGGCCGGGTTCGCCTGCAAGTACGACCCGGCCGAGGCCGCCCGCAAGGCCGTGCTCGAAGCGGTCCACACCTGGGTCTTCACCCAGGGCCTGACCGGCCCCGACGGCTGGGTCTTCCAGGCCGTGGAGGCTGGTCTGCTGGCCCGCGGGCTCTACCTTGACCACCGCCCCGACGGACGGTATCTCGACGCGTGCGGCGCGCAGTTCGAGCACGTCCGGGACCTGGGGGCCCACGTGCAGGTGTGGCTGGACGACCGGATGGCGGCCGAGGCCCGGCGGTTCACCGACCCCGCCCGCGGGACCGTGTCCGTCGACGCGGTCGAGCCGGGCAGCCCCGCCCGCCTGGAGCGGGCGCTGCGTGCGGGCGGCCACCGCGTGATGACCTTCGACCTGACCACCGAGGACGTCGCCGAGACGTCCCTGCGGGTGGCCCGGGTCCTCGTCTCCGGGCTCCTTCCCAACGCGCCGGCCGCCTTCGGCTACTTCGGCTGCCCGCGGCTCGGCGAGGCGGCCGTCCGGCGGGGCTGGCGCACCCGGCTGCCCGCCGCACCGCAGGACTTCACCCTGGCGCCCCCGCCGCACATGTGAGGACGACCGTGGAACACCTCGCCGAGGACCACCCGGTGGACCTCCCCGCCGCCCTCGCCCTCGCCCGCTCGGCCCGGCACCCCGGACCGGACACACCCGCCGGCCGGGCCGTCCCGGCCTGGCCCGGACCGCCCCGCCCCTTCCCCCCGGCCGGACCCGCCGACCTCGACCCGGGGGCCCTGCTGCGCCTCTCCCTGGCCGCCTCGGACGCCTCCGGCCGCCTGCGGCCCACCCCGTCCGCCGGCGCCCTGCACCCGGTGGACGCCACCCTCGTCGTCGGCGCCGGCTGCTCCCTGCCACCCGGCCGCTACGGCTACGACCCCCTGCGCCACCACGTCCACCGCCTCGGCCCCCGGCCCGCGGGCACGCCGCCGGGCCTGACCGCCGAACTGTCCGTCACCCCGCGCCGTACGACGTCCCACTACGGCCACCGCGCCTGGCCCCTGCTCCTCCTCGACACCGGCCACGCCGCCGCCGCCCTCTTCCTCGCGGCCCGCGCCCTGGGCGCGGCCGAGCCCGAGATCGACCTCGACGGCCACACGCGGCACCCCCTCGCGCGGGTCCACGTCCCGCCGTGGGACGGGGGCGGACGCCGGGGCGGGCCGCCGCAGGGCGCGGACGGGCGGGGTGCGGACGGGCGGGGCGGAGGTCTGTCCGGCACGTCCGGCCGCCGGGGCGGCGGGGCTGTCTCCGCTCGGGCGGCGGGCGGCGGTGCCGCGGCCGCGGGGGCGTCCCTTCCCGGCTTCACGCCCACGCCCGAGGAGCTGCTCGCACGGCGCAGCGACCCGCCGCCGCTGCACGGCGCCCCGGCTCCGGAGGCGGTCCACGCCGTTCTCGCCGCGGCCGTACGCGCCGGAGGAGACGAACTGCGCTGGTGCGTCGCCGTCGGGGGAGCGGAGCCCGGCCTGCTGGAGGCGGCCGGGGGCGGCGCCCCGCGACGGTGTGCCGCGGGGGAGGCGCGCCCCGCGCTCGCCGCCTGGGCCGCGGGACAAGGGTGGATCGCGGGTGCGGGCGCCGTCCTGCTCGCCCGGGGGTGCCCCTCCGACGCCGACGCACCGCACATCCGACGCGCCCACCTGCGGGCCGGTTTCGCCGTGCACCTCGCCCACGTCACCGCCCGGCGCCACGGGCTCGCCGCCCGGCCCGTGGGGTCCTGGCAGCAGGCGGACCTCGGTGCCGCCCTCGGTGCCGCACCCGGCCGGGACTGGGTCGTCCACGGACTGGCTCTCGGCACCGGCACCCTCCACGCCGACGAGGAGAACACCACGTGATCGTCCATCCCGAGCTCCGCCGGGCCGCCCGCCGCGCCCGGCGCCCCCTGTTCGCCGCCACCGTCCTGCACGGAGCCGTCACCCTCACCCACCTGGCGCAGGCGGCCCTGCTCGCCCTCGCCCTCGCCCGGCTCGCCGCCGGGCACACGGGTTCGCTCGCGTGGCTGCTCGCCGCCGTGCTCGCCGTCGTCGCCGTGCGCGCCGCGCTCGGCACCTGGCAGCGGCGCACCGCGACCCGGGCCGGCGCCGAGGTCCGGGTCGGCCTGCGGGACGAACTCCTCGCCCACCTCGGCGGACTGGGCCCCGCGTACCTGACCACCGCCCGCGCCGGCGCCGTGCGCACCACCCTCGTCGACGGGGTGGAGGGCGTCGACGCCTACGTGTCCCGCTATCTGCCCCAGCTCCTGGTCACCCTGACCGTCCCGCCCCTGGTGCTCACCGCCCTGGCCGTGGTGGAACCGGCGGTGCTGCTCGGCCTCGTCCCCGCCCTGCTGCTCGCCCTGTTCGGCCCGCGCGCCTGGGACCGGCTGCTCGCCGCCCGCGGCAAGGAACACTGGGACACCTACGAGGGACTGGGCGCCGACTACCTGGAAGCCCTCCAGGGCATGCCCGCCCTGCGGGCCGCCGGCGCGGTCGGCCGCACCCGTGCCCGCCTGGAGGAGCGCTCGGCCGCCCTGCACCGGGCGACCGTCGCGAAACTGCGGGTCTCTCTGGTCGACACCGGCATCACCGACCTCGCGATCCAGGGCGGCACGGCCGCCGCCGCGCTCCTCGCCTGCTGGTCGGCCGTCAGCGGATCGACCACCGCGACCGGCACCTACCTGGTGCTGCTCCTGGCCTCCGAGTGCTTCCGGCCGGTCCGTGACCTCGCGCGCGAGTGGCACGCCGGTTACCTGGGCGTGTCGGCCGCCGACGGGATCGCGGCGCTGCGCACCGCCGAACCCTCGGTCCGCGAGACCGGAGACGTCCAGGCCGCCCCCGCGCACCGGTCGACTCCCCCCGAACTCCGCTTCGAGAACGTCTGGTTCACCTACGACGGCGTGGCCGAGCCGACCGTCCGCGGCGTCTCCTTCACCGCGCCGGCGGGCCGGACCACCGCGATCGTCGGCCCGTCCGGCGCCGGCAAGTCCACCCTCCTCGCCCTGCTGCTGCGGCACCACGACCCGCAGGCCGGCCGGATCGCCCTCGACGGGCGCGGCACCACCGAGCACTCCCTCGACGCGCTGCGCCGGGGGATCGCCGTGGTCTCGCAGGACACGTACCTCTTCCACGCCACCGTCGCCGACAACCTGCGGATGGCGCGGCCGGGCGCCACGGACGACGAGCTGACCGCCGCGGCACGCGCCGCCGGCGTCCACGACGAGATCGCCGCCCTTCCCGACGGCTACGCCACGGTCCTGGGCGAGCGCGGCGCCACCCTGTCCGGCGGCCAGCGGCAGCGGCTCGCGCTCGCCCGCGCCCTGCTGGCGGACGCGCCGGTGCTCGTCCTCGACGAGGCGACGAGCGCGGTCGACGAACGCCGCGAGGCGGACATCGTCCGCGAGCTGCTGAAGGCCGCCGGCCACCGCACCGTCCTGGTGATCGCCCACCGGCTCGCCGCCGTCCGGCACGCCGACCGCATCGTCGTCCTCGACGGGGGACGGGTGGACGCCGTGGGCGACCACGCCGGCCTGGTCGACGCCGGGGGCGTCTACGCGCGACTCGTCGAGGCCGGCCGTACCCACCCAGGAGAACTCGCCGCATGAACCACACCGCCGCCACACCGCCGACCGGCACCCCGGCCACCGGAGCCCCGCCTGCCGACATGACAGCCCCGGAGCTTCCGCCGACCGAGACCTCGCCCGCCGGAACCCCGGCCGCCGGAACCTCGGCCGCCGGAACCTCGGCACCGGCCCTTCCACCGGCCAAAACCCCGGCCGCCGAAACCCCGGCCGCCGAGACCTCGCCGACCGAGACCTCGCTCGCCGCCACGCCGCCGACCGAGACCCCGACCCCGGCCCTTCGGCCGACCGAGACCTCGCCCGCCGGGACCCCGGCGGCCGGAACCTCGGCATCGACCCTTCCACAGGCCGGAACCCCGGCCGCCGAGACCCCGCCGTCCGTCACCTGGCCCGCCGCCACGCCGCCGACCGGCACCCCGGCTCCGGCCCTTCGGCCGACTGACACCCCGGCCCCGGACCTTCCGCCGGCCGACACCCCGGCTGCCGAGACCTCGTCGACCGTCACCTCGCCGTCCGTCACCTCGCCCGCCGCCATGCCGCCGACCGGCACCCCGGCCCCGGCCCCGGACCTTCCACCGACCGACGCCCCAGCCGCCGAGACCTCGCCGTCCGTCACCTCGCCCGCCGCCACGTCGCCGACCGGCACCCCGGCCTCCGGCCTTCCGCCCACCGACACCCCGTCACCCAGCCCGTCCGCCCGCCGCGCCCCGTCCGGCGAGGGCGTCCGGCCCGAGCGGGGTGCGTTGCGCGCGCTGCTCCCCGCGCTCGCCGGGCACCGTGCCATGACGGCCCGCACCTGCGTCGCCGCGCTCCTCGAACAGGGCTCCCTGGTCGCCCTGGTGACCCTCGCCGCGCACACCGTCGGAACGGCCGTCGTCGAAGGCGGCGCCCCCTCGGCCGGCACCGTCACCGCGCTCGTCGCCCTGGTGCTCGTACGGGCGCTGACGACGTGGCGCGAGATGGACCTCTCGCACGACCTGGCCTACCGGGTCCTGGCGGCCCTGCGCGTACGGGTCTTCGACGGGCTCGCCCGCAGCGCGCCCGCCCGGGTCGCCGGCCGGCGCAGCGGGGACCTCGCCGCCACCGCCATGGCCGACGTGGAGGCCCTGGAGTTCTTCTACGCCCACACGACCGCCCAGCTCCTCGCCTCGGGAACGGTCCTGGCCGGCGGCACGGCGGTCCTCGCGGCCGTGGAGCCCTGGCTGCTCGCGGCCGTCCTGCCGGTCGCGGCGCTGCTCGCCGCGGCGCCCTTCGCGGAGGCCCGCGGACGCACCCGGCGCGGCGCCCGCACCCGTACGGCCGTCGCGACGCTGTCGGCCGACACCGTGGAGACCGTCGACGGGCTGCGGGAGCTGCTCGCCTTCGGCGCGCTCGACGGGCGCCGCCGACGCCTCGCGGAGCGCGGCCGGCAGGTGGGCGACGCCCAGCGCGCCGAGGCCACCTGGGAGGCCGGGGCCGCCGCGCTGCGCGAGCTGCTCATCGTGGCGGCGGTGCTCGGCGTGGTCGTCGCGGCGGCACAGTCCCTGACGGCGGGGCGGCTGCACGGCGCGTGGGTCCCGGCGGCGGTGGCGCTCGCCCTGGCCGTCCTCGGCCCCGTCGCGGAGTCCGCCCGGTCGCTCAGCCAGGCGGTGGCCCTGCGCGCCGCCGCCTGGCGCGTCGGAGCGGCGGTCGGCGCTCCCGCGCTCGCCCCGCCGCCCGCCGTGCCCCGCCCGCTGCCGCCCGGCCCGCTCGGCGTCCGCCTGGACCGGGTGAGCTTCGGCTACGGCGCCGGGCCGGTGCTCGACGGGCTCGACCTCACCGTCGAGGCGGGGCAGACGCTCGCCCTGGTCGGTGCCTCCGGCGCGGGGAAGTCGACCTGCGCCCACCTGCTCGCCCGCTTCTGGGACCCGTCCGAGGGCCGGGTCCAGCTGCTGCCCGCCGGGGGACACCCCGTCGACCTGCGCGAGCTCGACGACGCCGAACTGCGGGGCGCGGTGGCGCTGGTGGGCCAGGAGACGCCCCTTTTCCACGGCACCCTCGCCGAGAACCTGCGGCTCGCCGCCCCCGACGCCGGCGACGCCCTCCTCGCCGAGACGGCCCGCCGGTGCGGCGTGGACCGGATCGCGCCGATGGACACCCCGGTCGGCGAGCGCGGCGCCACCCTCTCCGGCGGCCAGCGGGCCCGCGTCGCCCTCGCCCGTGCGCTCCTGGCCCGGCCGAGGGTCCTGATCCTGGACGAGTCCACCGCCCACCTGGACAACACGAGCGACGCCCGGCTCGCCGCCGCGCTCCGGCAGGAGGGCCGCACGACGATCGTCATCGCCCACCGCCGTGCCACCATCCGCCGGGCGGACCGCATCGCCGTCCTCGAGGCCGGACGCATCGCCGAGGAGGGCACCTGGGAGGAGCTCACCACCCGCCCCGACAGCGCCCTCAACCGCAGCCTCGCCCGCCTCCCGTCCTGACAACGCCTCAGGACGGGAGGCGGGCGAGGGGGATCACGCGAGGGGCTCGGTGCGGATCCCGACGGCCGCGGCCAGCCGCTTGCTGTGCGCGATCGCCTCGGCGGTGTCGTCGCCGCGCGCGACCACGTAACCGCCGATGTCCTCGTTCCAGGTCAGCGGGGACACCACGTCGCCCGGCTCCACCATCAGCCGCAGGTCCACGAACGCCGGGTCCGCGCGCACGGCGTCGAGGCCGGTCACCTCCACCACCCGGCCGGGCTCGGGGATCAGCGCCTGCAGGGCCGCCGCGCCGCGCGGCTCGGGCGACTCGGTCAGCGGCTCCAGCAGGCCGAGCCCGGCCGCCAGCGCGTGGCGCTCCATGTCGACGCCGTACACGAGCTCCGCGATCTCGTTGAGCGCGTACCCGCCGACGCGGTTGTGCGACTCGATGATCCGCGGGCCGCGCGGGGTCAGCTTGACCTCGGTGTGGGCCGGCCCGTCGCGCAGTCCGACCGCGTCGAGGAAGTCCCGCACGAGCCCGATGGCCTCGCGCACCTGCTCGGGCGGGTGGGCGCTGGGCTGCCACAGCCCGATCTCCGCGAAGCCGGTGCTGCCGAATTCGGCGAAGCCGGTGCCGCCGAGCTCGCGGTCGGTCGTCGCCACGACCACGTGCCGGCCGTCGAAGCTCAGCGTCTCCACGCTGAACTCCGGGCCCTCCAGGTACTCCTCCATCAGGAACTCGTCGAAAGAGTCGGCGAAGGCCACGTCACCCGGGGCCCACTCCTTGTCGGTGAGGGTCCGGTACCGCTCGGCGACGGCGTCCACCTCGGCCTCGTCACGGACGCAGAACACCGCGAGGCTGCCCGACTCGCGGACCGGCTTGACGATGACCGGGAGCCCGTGCGCGGCGACGAAGTCCCGTACGTCCTGCCGGGAACGGCCGACCGCGGAGGCCACCGGGCTGATGCCCTTCGCGGCGAGGTGCCGGCGCATCCGGGCCTTGTCGAGCAGCAGTTCCACCGTGTCGAGGGACTCGCCGGCCAGGCCGAGCTCCTCGTTGATCCGCGCCGTCGGCAGCAGCGCGAACTCGGTCAGCGTCACGGCCTTCGCGAACGGGTACACCTCGTGCAGCGCCCGGACCATCGGCAGCAGCCGGTCGACGTCGCAGTAGTCGACCAGCAGCGCCTGGTCGACATGGGGCCAGTGCTCGCGGTCGTACGCGTCGGGGTGCTGGACGTACACCACGTCCAGGCCGAGTTCGCGGGCCTTGCGGACCTGCTTCAGGCGGCCGCCGACGACCAGCACGCGCGGACGGCCGGTGGGTGCGACATGGTCGGACAACGTGGCTCCTTGTCTCGGCTCTGCTCCCGGCGAGCCGCCGGCAGCGGGAAAGGCCGTCACGGCCGGAAGGGCGTGCCCGGCCCGCCCCGCGGCCGGGCACCGGTCATCCCAGGACGTCGGCGATGGCGTCGATGCCGGAGTCGAGCTCCTCACGCGTGATCACCAGCGGCGGCGACACCCGCAGGTTCTCGTCGGCCACCTTGCACAGCAGGCCGCGCTCCAGCAGCGCCTCGGACACCGCACGTCCCTTCGGGTGGCCCTCGGCGATCCGCACGTTGGCCCACAGGCCGCGGCCACGGACCTCCGCGACGCTGTCGAGCTCGTTCAGCCGGCCGTGCAGATACGTGCCGAGCTCGCGCGAGCGCTCCTGGAACTCACCGGTCGCCAGCAGCCGCACCGCCGCCCGGCCCACCGCGCACGCCAGCGGGTTGCCGCCGAAGGTCGAGCCGTGCTCGCCGGGCTTGAGCACACCGATGACGTCGGCCCGCCCGGCCACGGCCGACACCGGCATCAGACCGCCGCTCAGCGCCTTGCCGAGGGTGTACAGGTCCGCGCGGACGCCCTCGTGGTCCAGCGCGAGGGTCGCGCCGGTGCGGGCCAGGCCGGACTGCACCTCGTCGGCGACCAGCAGGGTGCCCGTGTCGTCGCAGAGCTGGCGGACCTCGGCGAAGTAGCCCTTCGGCGGGACGACCACGCCCGCCTCGGCCTGGATCGGTTCGAGCAGGACCGCCGCCGTGTTCACGCCGACCGCCTCGCGCAGCGCGTCGATGTCGCCGTACGGCACCACGCGGAAGCCCGGGGTGTACGGGCCGAAGCCGTCGTGGACGGTCGCGTCGGTGGAGAACGAGACGATCGTCGTCGTCCGGCCGTGGAAGTTGGAGCCGGCGACCACGATCTCGGCGGCACCGTCCGGCACGCCCTTGACCCGGTAGGCCCACTTCCTGGCGATCTTCACGGCCGAGTCGACGGCCTCGCCGCCGGAGTTGGAGGGCAGCACCCGCTCGGTGCCGGTCAGCTCGGCCAGTTCGCGGCAGAACGGCGCGAACTGGTCGTGGTGGAACATCCGGCTGGTCAGGGTCAGACGGTCGAGCTGCGCCTTGGCCGCGGCGACGATGGCGGGGTGCCGGTGGCCGAAGTTGAGCGCCGAGTACCCGGCGAGGAAGTCGAGGTGGCGCCGGCCGTTCAGGTCGGTCACCCAGGCGCCCTCCCCGTGGCTGAGCACGACGGGAAGCGGGACGTAGTCGTCGGCGCCCCAGCGCCCGGCGAGGGCGATGTAGTCCTCGGTGGAGGTGACGTCCGTAGTCATAGCGACACTCCTTGGGCCGGTCCCTCAGCGGGAGCCGTTGTCGTAGAGAAAGTCACGTTCGAACGCGCGCAGCTTCCGGTAGTCGGCCCGGACCTGCTCCGGATCGTCGGAGATCAGGTACACGTAGCCCGGCCAGGTCGCGACGTCGACCGTCCGCGACATCGGCTGCCCCGCCGGACGCGCCATCACGGTGTGCGCGTACGACGGCAGCGCCCGCACCGGGGCCATCGCCTCGTGGGAGGGGACCACGCCCTCGTCCCTGGGATTGATCAGCGCCACGAAACGCGGGTGCCGCAGCAGCCGGTACGCGGTCGTGGGCAGGCGGTCGAACGCCTCGGGCTCCGCCACCGACAGGGCCAGGAGGTCCACCTGGTTGACGCCGAAGCAGGCGGTGACGATCTCCGGGATCTGGCCGCCGCCGGTGCGGGCCCCGCACTCGACGAGCACGGGCCCCCTGGCCGTGAGCATGATCTCGGTGTGGGCGGCCCCGTTGTGGATCTCCAGGGCGTCGAGCACCTCGTGGGCGTAGGACTCCAGCCGCCGCGCGACCGGGTCGTCCGGCGCCAGCGGCTCGTCGTAGTCGTAGATGAAGTCGCCGCCGGGCACCCGGCGCTTGTGATAGCGCCAGATCTCGACCGTGCGGTGGCCGCCGGCCCGGCTGACCGTGTTGACGTAGTACTCGTCGCCGGCCAGGAACTCCTGCGCGAGCACCACCGTGTTGGTCATCCCGTGCCGGTCGGTGCTCGACATGATCTTCGCGTGGGCGGCCCGGATCTGCTCCGGGGACGCGCAGGCCGCCACGTTGTCCGTGCTGGAGCTGGCGACCGGCTTCAACACCACCGGATAGCCCGCGGTCGACTCGGCCCACGCGATGATCTCGTCGGCGTCGGACGAGACGATCGTCGCCGCGTGCGCGAGCCCCGCGTCCCGCAGGGCGAGCACCATGTCGTGCTTGTTGCGGCGGGCGGCGGGCCGGCTCATCCCGTTGCCGGGCGTGCCCAGTTCGGCGGAGAGGCGGTCCGCCAGCTCCACGCCCGACTCCGTACCCGGGATCACATGGCCGACGCCGTGCTTGCGCAGCACCGAGGCGGTGGCCGCGAGGTCGCCGTCGTGCCGCAGGTCGTCCACGAAGCCGTCGGCCTCGAAGGGCATGTGGACATCGGGGTGCTGCGAGTGGACGTGGACGCACTCGATGCCGTGCCGGAGCAGCGCGGCCGGCAGGAAACGCCCCGTCGAGCGGCAGTCCACGATCGCCACGCGTGTCGTTCCCGGGCGGGAGCCGGTCACCATCGTCAGCCACTTCCCCTGTGAGTCGGATGTGAGTCGGAACGTCGCCGCCGGCGCGCGGCGCGGACACGAACGGACGGCCGTCCGCCGACGCGCGGGGCGTCGGCGGAGAGCCGGACACGGCCTAGCGGTAGGTGGCGAGCTCGCCGGTGCGGCGCACGTCGAGCGTCACGCAGTGGAAACCGCCGCCGAGCGAGCGGGCGTGCGTGAGCTGCGCCGGGATGCACTCGACGCCATGGCTCTCGAGCACCCGGATCAGGTCGACCTGCCGCTTGTCCACGATGACCTTGCTGGGGCCGACCGTCAGGAAGTTCATCCCGATCCAGACCGAGCCGCGCGGGTGGGGGCCGACGAAGCCCTGGTCCACCAGCTCGGGGCACTCGATCCGGTCCCAGCCCCGCAGGAAGTCGGGCATGTTGGAGTCGTTGATCCGGGAGGGGTTCACCAGGACGAGACCGGGCCGCAGCGGCGCGATGGTGGAGTCGATGTGCGTGGAGGTGTAGAGGCCCGGGCAGGCGTGCACGGTGTACTCGCTGCCGAGCGCCGCCTGCAGCCAGCGCGCACCGAGCATGTTGCCGCTGTCGGAGACCTGGTAGAGCACGTCCGTACCGAACTTGAGCACGTTGGCCGCGTCGAAGACCGGCTCCAGGTTCTTCAGCCGCTCCCCGGGCGGCGCCGACGGCTCGTACATGTCGTCGGTCAGCTGCGGCTTGGGCGCGGAGATCCACCGCGTACCGCTCTCCAGGTACTCCACGAACAGGTCCTTGTACGCGAACCCTTCGAGCCACCGGGACCGCAGCACCATCGGCGACTCGATGAGCGTGTTGCCGACCGCGAGGAAGCCGTCGCGGGGGCAGTAGTCGTGGAAGCCGTCCGTGCTCCAGTCCGGCGTCGACACGACCGCCTTGTGGTCGCGCCCGCCGGGCCGCCGCACCTTCACGCCGAGACCGGTGAGGATGTCCACCAGCTCTTCGAGCTCGGCCTCGGTCTCCTCGACCACGTGCGCCGGGTACGGGCCGGGGACGATCTCCTGCGGATCGTCGATGTCACCGTACTCCGCGGCGAGCAGACTGCGGTCGGTCATCGGGACCCGCGCCCCTGCGATGGTCCCCACGACGATCTCTTCGAGCGGATCCCACTCGGTGTACACATCCACCAGGCTCATCGGGTTGTCCCTCCCATGCCGGGCGCCGCCGACGCGGCGCCAGTCAGCCGTTCGAACACCGCCGCCAAGACTGGCACGCGTGGCGCCCGGGCCGGGTAAGCGAAGTGCGCACCCGCGGGGGAGCGAGGTAAACGCCATACGTCCCCACGGCCGGCCCCTGCCTCGGACGCGCGGACCCGGCCGGCCGTCCCGAGGGCCGCGCCGGCCGCGGTAGGCTCCCCTGATTTCACGATCACGGGGGGGAAGCCATGTTCACGTCCTCGGTGCGCCGCACCGCCGTCGCCGTCGTCGCCCTGGCCGCGCTGGCGGTCTCCTGCGGTACCGACCCGGACCCCGGCCCGCCGGCGGACCACCGGCAGGGCGGCACCGGCGGCGTCGCCACCGTGCCCACCTCCGCGGCGGACGCCGCCGACGCCGCCGCCGAGTCCGAGGCGTCCGCCGGGGCGACGCCGGCCCCCACCGTCCCGGACGAGCTGCCGCCCGAGCGGGTCCGCGACGCGTTCGCGGGCCTGCAGGCCACCCTGGGCGACGCCTGCACGCCGGACGACTGCGCCTACTTCCTCGGCCGGGTCCACGACGAACTGCACCGCCTGGACCGGGCGATGAAGGCGGACCCCAAGGGCGCCGGACACTTCCGCCGGCCGGTCGAGCTGATCGCGGAGCTGGACGCCGAGCTCGCCGGCGACCGCTCCTTCGAGAACCTCAAGCGCCACCAGACGCTGCTGATCGGCACCCGCGACCGGATCAACACCTGGATGCAGGACCACCCGGACGACTACCGCTGACCGGACGGGACCCGCCCCGCTCATCGCGGACCCGACCTGTCCGCGATCCCCGCTAGCGTGCGCACCATGGTCCTCAGCACCCGCGCCCTCAACCGCGCCACCCTCGACCGTCAGCTCCTGCTCCGCCCCGCCCCGCTCACCGCCGAGCAGGCGGTCCACCACCTCGTCGGCCTCCAGGCACAGAACACCAAGCCCCCGTACTACGCCCTCGCCGCCCGCCTCGAAGGCTTCCGGCCCGAGGACCTCTCCGCCCTCATGGAGTCCCGCCGGGTCGCCCGCATCGTGTCGCTCCGCTCCACCGTGCACACCCACACCGCCGCCGACGCCGTCCCCCTGCGCCGCCTCGTCCAGGCCGGGGCGATCGACCGGGAACTCAAGATGTTCCGCAAGGGACTCGACGGCGTCGACCTCGACCGGCTCGTCGCCCTCACCGCGGCCCACGTCGACGAGCGGCCCCGCACCCCCAAGGAACTGCGCGAACACCTGCTCCAGGAGTGGCCCGCCGCCGACCCGCAGGCGCTGACCGTCGCCGCCCGCTGCCTGCTGCCCATGGTCCAGGTCACCCCGCGCGGCCTGTGGAGGAGGAGCGGACAGGTCGCGCTCTCCCGCGCCGAGCAGTGGTTCGACCAGAGCCCGCAGGACCCCGCCGACCTCGACGAGACCGTGCTGCGCTACCTCGGCGCCTTCGGGCCCGCCTCCGTGAAGGACATGCAGACCTGGTGCGGACTCACCCGGCTGCGGCCCGCCTTCGAGCGCCTGCGGCCCCGCCTGCTCGTCCTCCGCGACGAGCGGGGCACCGAGCTCTTCGACCTGCCCGACGCGCCCCGGCCGGACGAGGACACCCCGGCGCCACCGCGCTTCCTCCCCGAGTTCGACAACCTCCTGCTCTCCCACGCCGACCGCACCCGCGTCGTCCCCGCCGAGCACCGCGCCCGCACCTGGACCGGCAACCAGGCCCACCGGGTCTTCCTGCTCGACGGCTTCCTCGCCGGGATCTGGCACCTGGAGGAGGCCAAGGAGCGCACGACGATGACCATCGACCCGTTCACGCGCCTCACCCGCGCCCAGCGCGCCGGACTCACCGCCGAGGCCGAGCGCACCCTCGGCCTCCTGGCTCCCCGGGACGTCCCCTACGAGATCACCTACGCGACGCCCTGAGCGCGGGGCGCGGACGGTGACCCCGCCGGAGACGTGGGGCGCGCGCTACGGAAGCGCTCCCGCCCGCCGCGCCGCCACCACCGCCTCCAGGCGGGTGTGCGCCCCCAGCTTCCGCATGGCGGACCGCAGGTAGCCCTTCACGGTCTCGGGCCGCAGCCCGAGCCGCCGGGCCACCACCGCGTTCGTGGCGCCCGACGCCACCGCCGCCAGCACGTCCGTCTCGCGGGGGGTGAGCAGCACGGCGGGGCGCCGGCCGCCCTCCCCGCCGACGACGCCCGAGCTCGTCTCGAAGCGGCCGCACACCGCGAGCAGCCGCTCCCGCAGCTCCGGATCGGTCACCCGGGGGACGAGCTCGCGCAGCTCCCCGTACGCCAGCCGCATCTCCTCCCGTTCCGCCGCGAGCCGCCGCACCTCCTCCCGTACGGCCAGGGCCTGTTCGACCTCCCGGGCCGCCGCGACGGCCGCGTCGACGACCCGCTCGCCGATCGGCAGCGCGTCGCGCAGCGCCCCGTACAGCACCCCGCGGACCCGGCGGCCGACGACGACCGGCACCGCGATCACCGAGCGCAGCCCCTCCGCCGACACGGCGCCGTCGTACTCGTGGGTGATGTGCCGGGCCGAGGCGTAGTCGGTCACCGCGCACGGCCGCGACAGTGCCAGGCACTTCCCGCCGAGGCCGGAGCCGGCCGAGACCGACAGCCCGCGCAGCGCCCGCGTCACCGCCCCGTCCAGTTCCGAGATCCGCAGCGCGCGGCCGTCGCGGCCCAGCCCCCCGAACACCACCGGGAGCCCGGTGGCCCGCCGCAGCCCCCGCAGCGCGCCCCGCAGGTCCTCCGACTCCTCGTGCTCGGACACTCCCCGCTCCTCCGCCGCCTTCGCCCCTCACCACCCCCCGAACGGGGGTGGTGAGACCTGGGTCACTGATTACACGATGTGCGGGACGGGTCCCGCAACGAGGAGGACACATGACGGCAACCAGCGCGGCGCGGCCGACGGAGGCGACGGAGCGGTTCAGGACCGCCCGCGACTTCCTGCTCCGGCACCGGGAGGACTACGCCACGGCGTACGAGGGCTTCGCGTGGCCCCGGCCCGAGCGGTTCAACTGGACGCTCGAATGGTTCGACGTCATCGCCGCGGGCAACGACCGCACCGCCCTGCACATCGTCGAGGAGGACGGCGCCGAGGCGAAGCTGAGCTTCGCCGAGATGTCCGCCCGCTCCAACCGGGTCGCCAACTGGCTGCGCGCCCGGGGCGTCCGCGCCGGCGACCGGATGATCGTCATGCTCGGCAACCAGGTCGAGCTGTGGGAGACGATGCTCGCCGCGATGAAGCTGCGCGCCGTCGTCATCCCCGCCACCCCCCTCCTCGGCCCCGCCGACCTGCGCGACCGGGTGGACCGCGGGCGGGCCCGCCACGTCCTCGTCCGCGCCGAGGACCGCCCCAAGTTCGACGACGTGCCCGGCGACTACACCCGGATCGCGGTCGGGGGCGGCGACGGGGCCGGTGCCGGTGAGACGGGTGCCGACGAGCGGGGCTGGCTCCGCTACGAGCACGCGTACGCCGAGTCCGCCGCCTTCGAGCCGGACGGCGTCACCCTCGCCGACGACACCCTCGTGCTCTACTTCACCTCCGGCACCACCGCCCGTCCCAAGCTCGTCGAGCACACCCACACCTCGTACCCCGTCGGGCACCTCGCGACGATGTACTGGATCGGCCTCCAGCCGGGCGACGTCCACCTGAACATCTCCTCGCCCGGCTGGGCCAAGCACGCCTGGTCCAACCTCTTCGCCCCCTGGAACGCCGAGGCGACCGTCTTCATCCACAACTACACCCGCTTCGACCCGGCCCGGCTGATGGACGAGATGGCCAGGCACGGCGTCACCAGCTTCTGCGCCCCGCCCACGGTCTGGCGCATGCTGATCCAGTCCGACCTCGGCCGGCTCGCCACCCCGCCCCGCGAGGTCGTCGCCGCCGGCGAACCCCTCAACCCCGAGGTCATCGAGACCGTCCGGCGCGCCTGGGGCGTCACCATCCGGGACGGCTTCGGCCAGACCGAGACCGCCGTCCAGGTCTCCAACAGCCCGGGCCAGCGGCTCAAGGAGGGCTCCATGGGCCGCCCGAGCCCCGGCTACCGGGTCACCCTCGTCGACCCGGTCACCGGCCGCCCGGACGCCGAGGAGGGCGAGATCTGCCTCGACCTCTCCGACCGCCCGGTGGGCCTGATGACCGGCTACCACGGCGACCCGGAGCGTACGGCCGAGGCGATGGCTGGCGGCTACTACCGCACCGGCGACATCGGCGCCCGCGACGCCGACGGCTACATCACCTACGTCGGGCGCGCGGACGACGTCTTCAAGGCCAGCGACTACAAGATCAGCCCCTTCGAGCTGGAGAGCGCCCTGCTCGAACACGAGGCCGTCGCTGAGGCCGCCGTCGTCCCGGCCCCCGACCCGCTGCGGCTCGCCGTCCCGAAGGCGTACGTCGTCCTCGCGGCCGGCTGGGAGCCGGACGCCGACACCGCCAAGGCGCTCTTCGCGCACTCGCGCGAAGTCCTCGCCCCGTACAAGCGGATCCGCCGGATCGAGTTCGCCGAGCTGCCCAAGACGGTCTCCGGAAAGATCCGCCGCGTCGAGCTGCGCAAGCTCACGGCGGAGGGGAACACCGGCACCGAGTACACCGAGGGGGACCTCGCATGAGCGACATCGCCGCACTCTCGTACGCGCACGGGGTGTCCGACGTCCCGCTCCTCGGCGACACCATCGGCGCCAACCTCGACCGGGCCGTCGCCACCTGGCCGGACCGCGAGGCCCTCGTCGACGTCCCCACCGGCCGCCGCTGGACGTACGCCCGGTTCGGCGCCGACGTCGACCGGCTCGCGGACGCTCTGCTCGGCAGCGGCGTCGCCAAGGGCGACCGGGTCGGCATCTGGGCGGTCAACTGCGCCGAATGGGTGCTCGTCCAGTACGCCACGGCCCGCATCGGCGCGATCATGGTCAACATCAACCCGGCCTACCGCGCCCACGAGCTGAAGTACGTCCTCGACCAGGCGGGGATCTCACTGCTCTTCGCCTCGCTGACGCACAAGACCAGCGACTACCGGGCGATGGTCGAGCAGGTGCGGGGCGACTGCCCGCGGTTGCGCGAGACGGTCTACTTCGGGGACCCGAGCTGGGACGAACTCCTGGCGCGCCGGGCACCGGAGGGGGTCCGGCCGGAGCCGCTGTCCTGCGACGAGCCGGTGAACATCCAGTACACGTCGGGGACCACGGGCTTCCCGAAGGGCGCCACCCTCTCCCACCACAACATCCTCAACAACGGCTACTTCGTGGGCGAGATGATCGCCTACAGCGAGCAGGACCGGGTCTGCGTCCCCGTGCCCTTCTACCACTGCTTCGGCATGGTGATGGGCAATCTCGCCGCCACCTCGCACGGCGCCTGCCTGGTGATCCCGGCGCCGTCCTTCGACCCGGCCGCCACCCTCAGGGCCGTGCAGGAGGAACGCTGCACCTCCCTCTACGGGGTGCCGACGATGTTCATCGCCGAGCTGAACCTGCCGGACTTCGCCTCGTACGACCTGTCCAGCCTGCGCACCGGCATCATGGCGGGCTCTCCCTGCCCGGTGGAGGTGATGAAGCGGGTGGTCGCCGAGATGAACATGGCGGAGGTGTCCATCTGTTACGGCATGACGGAGACCTCGCCGGTCTCCACCCAGACCCGGCGCGACGACGACCTGGAGCGGCGCACCGGCACCGTCGGCCGGGTCATGCCGCACGTCGAGGTGAAGATCGTCGACCCGGCGACCGGCCTCACCGTCCCGCGAGGCACGGCCGGTGAACTGTGCACCCGCGGCTACGGCGTGATGCTCGGCTACTGGGAGCAGCCCGACAAGACCGCCGAGTCGATCGACGCGGGCCGCTGGATGCACACCGGGGACCTGGCCGTGATGCGCGAGGACGGGTACGTCCAGATCGTCGGCCGCATCAAGGACATGATCATCCGCGGCGGGGAGAACGTGTACCCGCGCGAGATCGAGGAGTTCCTGTACGGACACGCCAAGATCGCCGACGTGCAGGTCGTCGGCGTGCCCGACGAGCGGTACGGCGAGGAGATCCTGGCCTGCGTCGTCCCGCGCGACCCGGCCGACCCGCCGACCCTGGAGGACATCACCGCCTTCTGCCGCGACCGCCTGGCCCACTACAAGGTCCCGCGGCGCGTGGAGATCCTGGCGGAGTTCCCGATGACGGTGAGCGGGAAGGTGCGCAAGGTGGAGCTGCGCGAGCGGTACGGGGCGGCCGCGCGCTAGAGGGGCCTCACGGTGCGGCGGGGCCGGCGGCCGGCGCGGGCACCTCGCGGCGCATGCAGACCCGCGGCCAGGCGGCCAGGCCGTGCGCCGCCTCCGCCCGGCTGATGGCCCGCAGCCCCTCGGTGAGGGCGGGGTCGCCCTCGCCGACGGTGCGGAACCCGAGCCGGGCGTAGTAGGGCGCGTTCCACGGGACTTCGGCGAAGGTCGTGAGGGTCAGCGCCGTCAGGCCCTGCTCCCGGGCGGCCGCCGCCAGGTGCTCGATCAGCGCCCGGCCGACGCCCCGGCGGGCGGCGTCCGGGTGCACCGAGACCTGCTCGATGTGGGCGGCGCCGTCGACGGCGTCCATCAGCAGATACGCCACGGGCCGGTCCTCCGCGTCCACCGCCACCCAGGCCCGGCCCGCGCTGCGGTAGGAGTCGAGGACGTCGAGCGGCAGGGGTTCGTCGTCGGCGACCTCTTCCATGCCGAGGAGCCGGAAGGTCTCGCCGGCGGCGCGTTCGATGTCCTGGAGCAGGGGCAGTTCGGCCCGGGCGGCCACTCGGATGCGCATACGCCAGTATGGCGCGGCGCGGGGCGGGAGCGCCGCCGTCAGGAGGCGGGGGCGGCGGATGGGTACGGGGCTCGGCGGAGGGGTGCGGGGACGGTGCGCGGGGTGCGGGGGACGGTGCGCGGGGGAGGGCCGCCGCAGCGCCGCCCCGGCGGCCGTACGCGAAGGGTGCGGCGCGAAGGGTGCGGCGTGAAGGGTGCGGCGTGAAGGGTGCGGCGTGAAGGGTGCGGCGCGAAGAGGCCGGCGGCCCGGCCGGCCGGCGGGCCGGCCGGCCGGCGGGCCGCGCCGCTCCCGCCCGGTCCGCGGGTCACTCCGGCATGCCGCCCGGGCAGGCCGGGCCGTCCGGGGTCCAGCCGCGGCCGGCGGCGAAGCCGTCGTCGGGGGTGCGGCGGTGGCCGAGGAGGCCGCCGTCGCGGGAGAAGTGCGGCAGGAAGAGGGACAGGGCCGGGTCGCCGTACAGCGCGACGTACAGCAGCACCTCCCGGCCGTCGCTCACCGCGCGCCGGTGGGCGGGCAGCGGGTGGCGGGCGCGGAGGTCCGCGAGGAGGCGGTGGGCCGCGCGGGTGGTGGGCGGGACGCACAGCAGGGCCGCGGCGACGATCACCGGCACGGCGCCGGAGGCGAGTGCCGTGCCCGACGCGCCGGTGGTCCACAGACCCGTGCCGACCGTGACGGGCACGCACAGCAGGAGCACCCGGGCCGCCAGGAGCCGCCCCGGCGGGCGCAGCAGACCGCGGCTGCCGAGCTCCGCGGCCAGCGCGGCGAGGGCCTGGCGGGCCTTGGGCCGGGAGGCCAGGACCCGCAGCGCCAGGGCCCGCTGGAGCGAGCGGTGCACGCCGAGCTGGAGCGGGTCACGGGTCCGGCCGGCCCCGCCGTTGGCGCGAATCGTGCCCCGGCGGCCCGCCGCCACGGCACCGCGCTGGTGCAGCGCGACCACGGCCACGGTGACGGCCGCCCGCGGGCCGCCCCGCAGCAGCGCGAGCGCCTCCGGCGGCGGCTCGGGCCCTTCCTGACTGCGGGTATGCAACAGCAGCCCCGCCAGGGCCAGTTGACCGAACGCCACCCCCAGGAACCACCACATCCCCATCGTCATGGTGTTCACCCCCCGAAGGTGTTGTGCCCGGGGGAGGGGCGGTCGTCACGTGCCGATTGGCCGAATTCTTCCGCCGACCGCGCGCGAGGCGCGGTCCTCGCGCTCCGGTCTTGCCGCCTCGGTCACGGCGCTCCGGTGGCGAGGAGGTCGTGCGCGGGCGCGTTGACGGGCTGCGGGGTGCCGGTGAGGTCGAGGACGAAGAGCGGGATGCCGAGGCCCTCGGCGCGCTCGTGGGCCTCGTGGGTGTAGCCGGCGAGCGAGAAGCAGACGCTCACCGCCGCACTGCTCAGGCCGTTGAGCCACAGGCACTCCACCGCCCGCAGCCCGGTGGGCCGGGTGCTGGGGTCCACCTGTGCGACCAGTCCGGGCCCGCGCAGGTCCACGGCCGAGGCCGACCGCTCCTCGGGCTGGACGACGTCCCGGAAGCCCAGCCACCGCAGATATCCGGCCGACGCGGCGACGGCGTCCCGGGTGGTGCGGATCGTGACCGGCCGGAACGGGGTCCGGGCGGCTTCGGGCCCGGGGCGGGCGGCCGTGGGGCGGGGCGGCGGCACGGGCGAGGGGTGCCGGCGCGTGAAGGAGGAGAGCGCGTCGGGCGCGGGCGCGGGGACCGTGGCCGCCTCCTCGTCCCTGTGCCCGTCGCCACCGGTGGGCGCGGGGGCTTCCCGGCCCTTCCGGCTCCCGGCGTTCTCCGGGCCGTCCGGAGCGTGCGCCGGGCGGCCGTCCGTCCGGGGTCCGGACCCGCCCGGTTCCCGGTCGTCCCGCTCCACGGCGGAGCCGGATCCGACGGCCGTGTCCGCTCCCGCGGGACCCGCCCCGGCCGATTCCGGCCCGGCCGGTCCCGTAGCCCTGTCGGACGCGGGGCCGGGTCCCGGCCCCGTACCGCCGCCGGATCCGCCGGCCGCCCCGTGCGCTGCCTCGTGCGCCGTCCCGCCCGTCTGCCGCACCGGCACGCGCAGCACCGCTCCGCAGGGGCAGCCCACCTCCGGGTGGGGCCAGTCCGAGGCGCGGGAGCAGGCGAGGCAGTGGACGGTGACCCATTCGTCCGACCAGTTGCGGTGGGTGACGGGGACGGCGGTGGCGCCCGCGATCACCGGAGGCGCGACCGGGGTGCCGCAGGAACAGGGGAAGGCGGGCGCCGCGTACCGCAGCGAGCGGAAGCACTCCGGGCAGCGCACCTGTACCGACTCACCCACACCGAACCCCCTCTGCGTCGTGCCTCCCCATCGTCCCCCAATCGGGGCGCGCGAGGGAGCGACTTCGGCCAAAGCGTCTCTTGACGCCTCTCCCTCACCCCACCTACATTGCTTCCGTATAGCAGAACAGTACTTCCGCATTATGGAAACAAGCCGTCAAGGCCCCGAAGCAGGAGCACTCCCATGCCTCGTATGACCGCCGCCGCAGCGGCCGTTGAGATCCTCAAGCGCGAAGGCGTCACCAACGCGTTCGGTGTGCCCGGCGCGGCGATCAACCCCTTCTACCGGGAGCTCAAGAACGTCGGCGGCATCAGCCACACCCTCGCCCGCCACGTCGAGGGCGCCTCGCACATGGCCGAGGGCTACACCCGCGCCAAGGCCGGCAACATCGGTGTCTGCATCGGCACCTCCGGCCCCGCCGGCACCGACATGATCACCGGCCTGTACTCCGCGATCGCCGACTCGATCCCGATCCTCTGCATCACCGGCCAGGCTCCGGTCTCCAAGCTCCACAAGGAGGACTTCCAGGCCGTCGACATCGCCTCGATCGCCAAGCCGGTCACCAAGGCCGCGACGACCGTCCTGGAGGCCGCGCAGGTCCCCGGCGTCTTCCAGCAGGCCTTCCACCTGATGCGCTCCGGCCGCCCCGGCCCGGTCCTCATCGACCTGCCGATCGACGTCCAGCTGACCGAGATCGAGTTCGACCCGGAGACGTACGAGCCGCTGCCGGTCTACAAGCCGCAGGCCACCCGCGCCCAGGCCGAGAAGGCACTGAACTTCCTCCTGGAGTCCGAGCGCCCGCTGATCGTCGCCGGCGGCGGCATCATCAACGCCGACGCCTCCGACCTGCTGGTCGAGTTCGCCGAGCTGACGAACATCCCGGTCATCTCCACCCTCATGGGCTGGGGCACCATCCCGGACGACCACGAGCTCGCCGCCGGCATGGTCGGCGTCCAGACCGCGCACCGCTACGGCAACGCGACCTTCCTGGAGTCGGACTTCGTCCTCGGCATCGGCAACCGCTGGGCCAACCGCCACACCGGTTACAACATGGAGGCCTACACCAAGGGCCGGAAGTTCGTCCACGTCGACATCGAGCCGACCCAGATCGGCAAGATCTTCGCCCCGGACTACGGCATCGCCTCCGACGCCAAGGTCGCGCTCGAGCTCTTCGTCGAGATCGCCAGGGAGTGGAAGGCCGCCGGCACGCTGCCGGACTTCTCCGCGTGGGCCGCCTCCGCGCAGGAGCGCAAGGCCACCCTGCAGCGCCGCACGCACTTCGACGACATCCCGATGAAGCCGCAGCGCGTCTACGAGGAGATGAACAAGGCGTTCGGCCCGGAGACCCGCTACGTCACCACCATCGGCCTCTCCCAGATCGCCGCCGCGCAGTTCCTGCACGTCTACAAGCCGCGCCACTGGATCAACTGCGGCCAGGCCGGCCCGCTCGGCTGGACCATCCCGGCCGCCATCGGTGCCGCCACCGCGGACCCGGAGACCCCGGTCGTCGCGCTCTCCGGCGACTACGACTTCCAGTTCATGATCGAGGAGCTGGCGGTCGCCGCCCAGCACAAGGTCCCCTACGTCCACGTCCTCGTGAACAACGCCTACCTGGGCCTCATCCGCCAGGCGCAGGGCAACCTGGGCATCAACTTCGAGGTCAACCTCGAGTTCGAGAACATCAACACCCCGGAGATCGGCGTCTACGGCGTCGACCACGTCAAGGTCGCCGAGGGCCTCGGCGTCAAGGCGATCCGCGTCGAGGACCCGAGCAAGCTGGGCGAGGCGCTGGAGCAGGCCAAGAAGATGGCCGTCGAGTTCCAGGTCCCGGTCGTCGTCGAGGCGATCCTGGAGCGCATCACCAACATCGCGATGAGCAAGACGGTCGACATGAGCGACGTCACCGAGTTCGAGGAGCTCGCGACCGAGCCGGCCCACGCGCCCACCGCGATCAAGGCCCTGAAGGTCTGACCTTCCCCCCGTACGACCCGGGTGCCGTGACCAGGCCCCCGCCCCGAGGAGCACCGGGGCGGGGGCCTCACCGTTCGTCCGAGCCGACGTGGTGCCGGTGCCGGTGCGAGTGCCGGTGGCCGGTGCGAGTGCCGGTGCGAGTGCCGGTGGCCGGTGGCCGGTGCGAGTGCCGGTGCCGGTGGCGGCCCCGGCTCAGAGCTCGCCGCGGCGTGCGAGCTGCTTCAGCGCGTTCTCGCGGACGATCTCGTTCTCGTCGTCGCGCAGGCCCTCGAGGACTTCCCGCGCCTCCGGGCCGGGAACGGCGCCGAGCGCCCAGATCGCCTTCACGGCGAGGGCGCGGTTCTCGTCCCAGTCCAGGTGCTCGGGGACCCAGCGGCTCGCCAGGGCCAGCGTCGGCACCGTCCGGGGCGAGCGGAGCTTGCCCAGCGCCGACACGACGCCCTCGTGGCCCCTGTGCCATTCGGCGGGGAACAGCTCGGTCAACGGCTCCAGGAACTCCTCGGCGTGGGCGCCGGCGGAAGCCTTGACGATCAACGCCATCTCGACGTCGTCGGCGTCCTCGCGCTCCATGGCGTCCAGGAGCAGCCGGAGCGCCAGGACCCGACCGTCGGTCTCGCCGAAGTGGGCGAGCACCTCGTCCAGCGTGCGCGTCCGGCCCTTGCCCGGTACGAACACCAGGCCCATGACCAGATCCTGCTCCTCAGGGGTCATCGCCCCACCGCCTCCGCCGCGCTGTCGTTCTCGTCGGAGCCGGTCGGCCCCTCCCAATACGTACACGTCCACGTACACGTACACGACAGAAGAGCGCGGAACCAGGGACCGTAAACCTGGTTCCGCGCTCTCGTGATGCCCGCCCGACGGTGCGAGGCTGGCGCGACAGGACGTTCGCGCCGCCGGGCGGAGTACGGGCCCCCTTCTTGTGCGAGAAGGGGGCGTTGGGACCGCGGTGGTGCCGACGGGCGCCGTGAGCGTCCCCTTCCTTCAGGTCAAGAAGGGGAGTTCGCGGGCCCTTACCACCGCACTGGCTCGGCGCCACCGCGGTCCTCACGCTGTCCGGTTCGCCGACCACCCCTCATCCGGGCCGGCGATCCGGACCGCGTACGGCACTGACCTCCCGTCAGGTGCCGTACGCAGTCGGGGGTGGAGGATCAGTCCTCGCGCAGGGCGCGGACGGCCTCCTCGACGCGCCGGCCGTACTCGGGGTCGGCGGCGGCGAAGTGGGCGATGTTCTTCTCGATGATGTCCTCGCGGGAGACCTGCGACAGGCCGCCGGCGATGTTGGCGACCAGGCGGGCCTTCTCGTCCTCGGACATCAGGCGGTAGAGCTCACCGGCCTGGAAGAAGTCGTCGTCCTTGGTGTGCTGCGGGGCCGCGTGGGTGCCGGTCCAGCCGTGGATGGCGAGCGGCGCGGACAGCGGGACGTCGGTCTGGCGCGGACCGGAGTACGAGTTGGGCTCGTAGTTCTTGTCGTGGCGCGAGCCGTTGCGGGTGGCCATGAAGCCGTCCCGGCCGTAGTTGTCGGCCACGGTCGCCTTGGGGGCGTTGACCGGCAGCTGGGTGTGGTTGACGCCGAGGCGGTAGCGGTGGGCGTCCGCGTAGGCGAAGAGGCGGCCCTGGAGCATCTTGTCCGGCGAGGGGCCGATGCCCGGGACGAAGTTGTTCGGGGAGAAGGCGGCCTGCTCGACCTCGGCGAAGACGTTGTCCGGGTTGCGGTCGAGGACCAGCCGGCCGACGCGCTGCAGCGGGTAGTCCGCGTGCGGCCACACCTTGGTGAGGTCGAAGGGGTTGAAGCGGTAGTCCGCGGCCTCGGCGGCGGGCATGATCTGGACGTAGAGGGTCCAGGACGGGTTCACGCCGCGCTCGATGGACTGGAGCAGGTCGGTCTGGTGCGAGTTGGCGTCCTTGCCGACGACCTCGGCGGCCTGCTCGGCGGAGAGGCAGCGGATGCCCTGGTTCGTCTTGAAGTGGTACTTGACGAAGAAGGCCTCGCCCGCCTCGTTGGTCCACTGGTAGGTGTGCGAGCCGTAGCCGTTCATGTGACGGTACGAGGCGGGGATGCCGCGGTCGCCCATCAGCCAGGTCACCTGGTGCGTCGCCTCGGGGGAGTGCGCCCAGAAGTCCCAGACGTTGTCCGGCTCCTGCTTGCCCGTGAACGGGTCGCGCTTCTGGGAGTGGATGAAGTCGGGGAACTTGATCGGGTCCTTGATGAAGAACACCGGGGTGTTGTTGCCGACGAGGTCGTAGTTGCCCTCCTCGGTGTAGAACTTCACCGCGAAGCCGCGCGGGTCGCGGACCGCGTCCGCGCCGCCGAGCGAGTCGGCCACGGTGGAGAAGCGCAGGAACAGCTCGGTCTTCTTGCCGACCTCGGAGAGGAAGGCGGCCTTGGTGTAGGCCGTGACGTCGTCGGTCACCTCGAAGAAGCCGTACGCACCGGAACCACGGGCGTGCACCACGCGCTCCGGGATGCGCTCGCGGTTGAAGCGCGCGAGCTTCTCCAGCAGGTGCTGGTCCTGGAGCAGGATCGGGCCACCGACGCCGGCGGTGGCGGAGTTCTGGTTGTCGGCGACGGGCGCGCCGGACTCGGTCGTAAGCACTCGCTGGACCATCTTGTCGGGTCGACCTTCCGTACGGGAGAGCTGCACTGCTGACTGCGGGTGAGTGCTCTGGAGCGTAGGGACGCGCCGCGAACAACGTCAACAGTTTGTTGAAAATGAAGTCTGGTGTTCCGGGCGGCGGCGACGCCTGGGCGCGACAGGACAGGTTGTCAGCGCCGCCGCCGCCCGGAAATCTGGGCCCCCGTCACGGACGGGGGGAGGGTCAGACCTGCTGGCCGGAGAGGCGCTCGACGGCGCGCAGCAGGGCCGAGTGGTCCAGGCCGCCGTCGCCCTGGGCGCGCAGGGAGGCGACGAGCTGGGCGACCACGGCGCCGACCGGGAGGGCCGCGCCGACGTTGCGGGCGGCGTCGGTGACGATGCCCATGTCCTTGTGGTGCAGGTCGATCCGGAAGCCGGGCTTGAAGTCCCGGTTCAGGAAGTTGTCCTTCTTGCGGGTCAGGACCGTGGAGCCGGCCAGACCGCCGTTGAGGACGTCGAGGGCGGCGTTCAGGTCCACGCCGGACTTCTCCAGGAAGACCACGGCCTCGGCGCACGCCTGGATGTTGACGGCGACGATGAGCTGGTTGGCCGCCTTCACCGTCTGGCCGGAGCCGTGCGGGCCGCACAGGACGATGGTCTTGCCGAGGGCCTCGAGGATCGGCAGGGCCGCGTCGAAGTCGGCCTTCTCGCCACCCACCATGATCGACAGCACGGCCTCGATGGCGCCGGCCTCGCCGCCGGAGACCGGGGCGTCCAGGACGCGCAGGCCCTTCTCGGCGGCGTTCTTCGCGAGGTCCACGGAGGTCTGCGGGGTGATCGACGACATGTCGATGATCAGGGCGCCCGACCTGGCGTTCTCCAGGATGCCCTCGGGGCCGTAGGCGATCGCCTCGACCTGCGGGGAGGCGGGCACCATCGTGATGATCACGTCGGCGTCCTTGACGGCCTCGGCGATCGAGCCGGCCGCGGTGCCGCCGGCCTTCGCCAGCCGGTCCAGCTTGTCCTGCTCCAGGGTGTAACCGGTGACCGAGTAGCCGGCCTTGATCAGGTTCTCGGACATGGGCGAGCCCATGATGCCGAGTCCGATCCACGCGATGCTGGGGAGGTTGCTCATTGGGGAGGGTCCTTCTCTGAAGCTTCGTACGAAAAGGTCGGGGGTCGCCTGGCGGAACGCCTGGACTTACTTGGCCGCGCGGGCCTCTTCCGGCAACCATCCGAAGGAGGCGGCGGCGTCGGCGGCCTTGTACTCCAGGCCGACCCAGCCGTCGTAACCGGCCTTCTTCAGCTCGTCGAGCAGCTGCTCGAGCGGGAGCTCGCCGGTGCCCGGCGCGCCGCGACCCGGCATGTCGGCGATCTGGACGTGGCCGGTCCGGTCGGCGTACGCCGCGATGACCTCGCTGACGTTCTCGCCGTTCATCGACAGGTGGTAGATGTCGAGCAGGAACTTGGCGTTGCCGAGTCCGGTGGCCGCGTTGACCTTGTCGACGATCTCGATCGCGGAGGGGGCGCTCACCAGCGGGTAGAGCGGCGACTCCGGCTTGTTGAGGGTCTCGATCAGGAGGATCGCGCCGACCCGGTCGGCGGCGCGGGCCGCGAGCACCAGGTTCTCCAGGGCGAGCTCGTCCTGGACGGCCGGGTCCACGCCCTCGACGCGGTTGCCGTAGAGCGCGTTGAGCGCCTTGCAGCCCACCGAGGCGGCGAAGTCCGCGGCGACGTCGATGTTGGCCCGGAAGCGGTCCGACTCCTCACCGGGCACCGAGACCGCGCCGCGGTCCGGGCCGGGGAGCTGTCCGGCGTAGAAGTTCAGGCCCACCAGCTGGGTGCCGGCGTCCTCCAGAGCCTTCTTGAGGGCGTCGAGCTCGCTCTGGTCGGGGGTGGCGGTGTCGATCCAGGGCCACCACAGCTCGACCGCGGTGAAGCCCGCCGCGGCGGCGGCCGCGGGGCGCTCCAGGAGCGGGAGTTCCGTGAAGAGGATCGACAGGTTCACATCGAAGCGCTGGTCCGTGTATCCCATGAGGGGTCGGCGCTCCTTCCGTATTGCGGAAGTAACTTTCTGTCTGACGGAATGTTGCAAGCGGAGCGCCGCTCTTGTCAAGAGGTCCCCGCAGGTCCGGGGCTCCCGCGGCCGCCGAAGGGCCCGTAGCGTGGGGGCATGGTGCGTTTGAGAGTGGAGTTCACGACCGAGCCGTTCGACCTCGACGAGGCCCCGGCGCACGCGGTCGTGGCGCGTGAGGTCATCCAGTCGGCCCAGCTGGACGCGGTCGACGTCGGGCCCTTCGGGAACACGGCGGAAGGGCGCGCCGACGAGGTGCTCACCGCGGTGGACGCCCTGCTGCGGAAGTCCCTGGCGGCCGGCGCCACCCGCGTCTCGCTCCAGGTCAACGTGCTCGGTGACGGTGGCGGCGACGCGATCGACGAGGGGGAGAAGTGACCGAGCATCCCCTGGTCACCGCGGTGAAGCCGCTGGTCGACGCGATGGGCGCCGAGCTGCTCGGCCCCGAGCAGGCCGAGGCGGACGACGTCGTCCTCGCCTGGGAGGGCGAGGACGTGCTCGCGGTACGGCTGCCGCAGCTGTCCGAATCCCTCGACCACATTCTGGCCGCCATGGAACGGCGGCACGGGATGCCGCTCGCCGAGCTCGACCGCAAGAGCAAGCAGGAGGTGGTCCGGATCCTGGAGGCACGCGGTGCCTTCTCGGTCCGCCACGGGGTCGAGACGGTGGCCGGCGCCCTGGGTGTCAGCCGCTTCACCGTGTACAACTACCTGAACCGGGAGACCGCCCTGAACAGGGAAAAAGCCCCGAAGGACAGCTAGTTGATCAATCCGCACCGGAAGCCGTCGTCCAGATGTCGGGACGACGGCTTTTGTGTGGCCGACTTTTCAACAAAGTGTTGACGTCGTGTTGCGGAGGGCGTTAGCTATCCGCAGCCCGTCCGACGCACAGCGAAAAACAGCCACGGAGGCTTCCCGTGACTTCAGGTACGACACCGGGCCTCACCCGGTTCAACACCTCGGCGGAGGGCGACGCCCTCGCGGCGCTCCACGAGGTGTGCTCCAGCTCGGCGTGGGGGAGCAAGATCCTCGCCCAGCGCCCGTATGCCACCGCCGAAGCCCTCTTCCTCGCCAGCGACGCCGCCATGGCCGAACTGACCGCCGAGGACCTGGCCGAGGCGATGGCGGGCCACCCGCCGATCGGTCGTCCGAAGGCCGGGGACCCGACCTCCTCCCGCGAGCAGAGCGGGATGGCCGGCGCCTCCGCGGAGCTCAAGGCCGAGATGCTCGAACTGAACCTGGCCTACCAGGAGAAGTTCGGCCATGTCTTCCTCATCTGCGCCACCGGCAGGACCGGCGAGCAGATGCGCGACGCGATCCGGATCAGGATCGAGAACTCGCCCGAGCAGGAGCGGGAGATCGTCCGCACCGAACTGGGCAAGATCAACCGCATCCGCCTGACCCGTCTCGTAGAGACCGAGGAAGAGAACTGATGAGCACCGACACGACCGCCTCGGTGTCCACCCACATCCTGGACACCAGCATCGGCCGGCCGGCCGAGGGCGTGGCCGTCACGCTCGCGGCCCGCGCCGGCTCCGACGCCGAGTGGGTCGCCCTGGGCGGGTCCGCCACCGACGCGGACGGGCGCTGCAAGGACCTCCCGGCCCTGCCGGAGGGCACGACCCACGTACGGCTCGACTTCCAGACCGAGGCGTACTTCCTGAGCAAGCAGAACCAGCAAGCCGAGGCGCAGCAGGACGCCCCCGCGAATCGGGACAGTGGTGCTCCGGTCGCGTTCTTCCCGGAGGTGGCGATCACGTTCGCCGTCGTGCCGGGTGAGCACTACCACGTACCGCTGCTGCTCAACCCGTTCGGCTACTCCGTTTACCGAGGGAGCTAGCAGACATGCCCACGATTCTCGGCCAGAACCAGTACGGCAAAGCAGAGAACCGCGTCGTCAAGATCACCCGCGACGGCGCCACCCACCACATCAAGGACCTGAACGTCTCCGTCGCCCTCTCCGGTGACCTCGACGACGTCCACCTCACCGGCTCCAACGCCAACTGCCTCCCCACCGACACGACGAAGAACACCGTCTTCGCGTTCGCCAAGGAGTACGGCATCGAGTCCGCCGAGCAGTTCGGCATCCACCTCGCCCGCCACTTCGTGACGAGCCAGGAGCCGATCAAGCGGGCCCGGATCCGGATCGAGGAGTACGCCTGGGAGCGGATCGCCAGCTCCGACGCCAATTCCAAGTTCATAGGCTCGGACGAGGTCAACCACTCCTTCGTCCGCAAGGGCCAGGAGACCCGCGTCACCCAGATCACCTACGACGGCCAGAAGTGGGAGGTCATCTCCGGCCTCAAGGACCTGGTCGTCATGAACTCCACCAACTCGGAGTTCTGGGGCTACATCAAGGACAAGTACACCACCCTCCAGGAGGCGTACGACCGCATCCTGGCCACCCAGGTGTCGGGCCGCTGGCGGTTCAACTGGACCGACGACGACCAGCGCATGCCCAACTGGGAGCGGTCCTACGAGCAGACCCGCAAGCACATGCTCGAAGCCTTCGCGGAGACGTACTCGTACTCGCTGCAGCAGACGCTCTACCAGATGGCCACGCGGATCATCAACCACCGCGCGGAGATCGACGAGGTCCGCTTCTCGCTGCCGAACAAGCACCACTTCCTGGTCGACCTCGAGCCCTTCGGTCTGAAGAACGACAACGAGGTCTACTACGCCGCCGACCGCATGTACGGCCTCATCGAGGCCACCGTCCTCCGGGACGGCGCCACGGCGCAGATCCCGGTCGACATGACCAACCTCTAAGCGGCACTGAGTCACCGGCCCCGCCCGCCCGCAGTCGGCGGGGCCGGTGCACCAGACCGGAGGGAACCTCCCATGGCTCAGCCTGCAAAGGGGCCGGCAACCGCCGAAGGCCCGTGTCCCACCCCGCCGTCCACCCCGGCCGACTGCCACCCCGTGGACGAGAAACTCCCCGCCTCTCGGCTCGTCCCGGCGGCACTCCAGCACATCGCCGCCATGTACGCGGGCGTCGTCACCCCTCCGCTCATCATCGGCCAGGCCGTCGGCCTCGACGCGGCCGGGATGACCCGGCTCATCGCCGCCAGCCTGCTCATCGCCGGCTGCGCCACCATCCTGCAGACCCTCGGCCTCGGCCGCTTCGCCGGAAACCGGCTGCCGTTCGTCAACGCGGCCTCCTCCGCCGGCATCGCGCCCATGCTCGCCATCGCCGAGACCAGCGCCCCCGGCCGCCAACTGCCCGCGATCTACGGCGCGGTGATGGTCGCCGGCGTCTTCTGCCTCGCCGTCGGCCCCTTCTTCGGCCGGCTCCTGCGCTTCTTCCCGCCGCTCGTCACCGGCGTCGTGATCACCCTGATCGGCGTCACCCTGATGCCCGTCCCCGTCGGCTGGGCCCAGGGCGGCGACCAGAACGCCGCTGACTTCGGCGCCATGAAGTACCTGGCGCTCGCCGCCTTCACCCTCGTCGTCATCCTGCTCTTCCAGCGCTTCGGCAGGGGGTTCGTCAAGCAGATCGCCCTGCTGCTCGGCCTGTTCATCGGCACCCTCGCCGCCGTCCCCTTCGGCATGGCGGACTTCACCGCCCTGCGCGAGGCCCCGGTCGCGGCCCTGCCCGCCCCCTTCGCCTTCGGCACGCCCGAGTTCCAGCCCGCCGCGATCCTCTCCCTGTGCATCGTGATGCTGGTCCTGATGACCGAGTCCAGCGCCGGCATGCTCGCCCTCGGCGAGATCTGCGAGCGGCGCAGCGACGGCCGGACCATCACCCGCGGACTGCGCACCGACGGCATCGCCACCCTCCTCGGCCCCGTCTTCGGCGGCTTCCCCACCTCGGCCTTCGCCCAGAACGTCGGCGTCGTCTCGCTGACCCGGGTCCGCAGCCGCTACGTGGTCGCCGTCGCCGGCGGCGCCCTCCTGGTCCTCGGCGCCTTCCCCGTCCTCGGCGCGGTCGTCTCCCTCGTCCCGATGCCGGTCCTCGGCGGAGCGGGCATCGTCCTCTTCGGCTCCATCGCCGTCAGCGGCATCCGCACCCTCTCGGAAGCGGGCCTCGACGACAGCTCCAACATCATCCTGGTGGCCGTCGCCCTCGGAGCGGGCATCATCCCGCTCGCCGCTCCCACGTTCTACGCCGGATTCCCCGCCTGGGCGCAGACCGTGCTCGGCTCCGGCATCAGCGCGGGCGCGCTCGTCGCCGTCCTGCTGAACCTGTTCTTCCATCATCTCGGCACCCGGAGCCGTCACACGGCCCCGGCACTCAAATCCTCCTAGGGTCCTGCCGTGCCCGACCGTCTCCCCTGGAATGAAGGAAGCACCGCCATGGCAGCACCTTCGGCAGCCCCCCAGCGCATCGTCATCGAGAACGCGGCGATCGCGACCGTCGACGCGAACGACACCGAGTACGCCACCGGCCACCTGGTCGTCGCCGACAACCGCATCGAGTCCCTCGGCGCCGGCAAGGCGCCCGAGGGCCTGGAGAACGTGGTCCGGCGGATCGACGCCACCGGCCACCTGGTCACGCCGGGTCTGATCAACACCCACCACCACTTCTACCAGTGGATCACCCGGGGTCTCGCGACCGACCACAACCTGTTCAACTGGCTGGTCGCGCTCTACCCGACGTGGGCGCGGATCGACGAGCAGATGGTGCGCGTCGCCGCACAGGGCTCCCTCGCCATGATGGCCCGCGGTGGTGTGACCACCGCGATGGACCACCACTACGTCTTCCCGAAGGGCTCGGGCGACCTGTCCGGCGCCATCATCGGCGCCGCCCGCGACATGGGCGTCCGCTTCACCCTCGCCCGCGGCTCCATGGACCGCAGCGAGAAGGACGGCGGCCTGCCGCCGGACTTCGCCGTCGAGACCACCGAGGGCGCGCTCGCCGCGACCGAGGAGACGGTGAAGAAGTTCCACGACGCCTCCTTCGACGCGATGACCCAGGTCGCCGTCGCCCCCTGCTCGCCCTTCTCCATCTCCACCGAGCTGCTGCGCGAGGGCGCCGCCCTCGGCCGCCGGCTCGGCGTGCGGATGCACACCCACGGCTCGGAGACCGTGGAGGAGGAGAAGTTCTGCCATGAGCTGTTCGGCATGGGCCCGACCGACTACTTCGAGTCCACCGGCTTCCTCGGCGAGGACGTGTGGATGGCGCACTGCGTCCACATGAACGACTCCGACATCGCGGCCTTCGCCCGCACCAAGACCGGCGTGGCCCACTGCCCCTCGTCCAACGCGCGCCTCGCCGCCGGCATCGCCCGCGTACCCGACATGCTCAAGGCGGGCGTGCCGGTCGGCCTCGGCGTCGACGGCACCGCCTCCAACGAGTCGGGCGAACTGCACACCGAGCTGCGCAACGCGCTGCTGATCAACCGCCTCGGCGCCCACCGCGAGGCCGCGCTCAACGCCCGCCAGGCCCTGCGCCTGGGCACCTACGGCGGTGCGCAGGTCCTCGGCCGCGCCGACAGCATCGGCTCCCTGGAGCCGGGCAAGCTCGCCGACTTCGTCCTCTGGAAGATCGACGGCCTCGGCCACTCGTCGATCGCCGACCCGGTCACCGCCGTCGTCTTCGGCGCGGCGGCCCCGGTCACCGCGTCCTTCGTCAACGGCAAGCAGATCGTCGAGAACAACCGACTGCTGACCGCCGACGAGGACCAGATCGCGCGCGACGCGCGCACGGAGGCCCAGCGCCTGGCCCGCATCGCGGCCCAGGGCTGATCCTCCCCCAGGAGTCCGACCGAGGGGGACGGCCCTCGGTCGGTCGCCGTGGACCCGAGCGGGGTGCACGGCAGCCGGGCCGGGGGGTGTCCGTACGCCCAGTCGTACGGCACCCCCCGGGACGGTGAACCAGCGACCGCCGCCCCCACCGGTCGCACCGTCACCGCGCCGCACCCCTCCGCCTGGCGCACCGCACCACCCGAGCAACGAGCCGCACCCTTGCACCCGCACCGCATCGCACCACCTCCCTGACATCCTCGTCGCCGCCGACGTGTAACCGACCGGAGGAACCGCCGTGGCCGCCAAGCCCCAGGTTCGCAATGCACCAGACGCAGGCTCCGCCCCCGACGACCGCGAGAAGCACCCGGTCGACGAGACGCTGCCGCCCATCAAGATGCTCACCAGCGGCTTGCAGCACGTGGCCGCCATGTACGCGGGAGTCGTCGCCCCGCCCCTGATCGTCGGAGCGGCCGTCGGCCTCTCCGGGACCGAACTGACGTTCCTCACCGGAGCCAGCCTCTTCACCGCGGGCCTCGCCACCTTCCTCCAGACCCTCGGCGTCTGGAAGATCGGCGCCCGGCTGCCCTTCGTCAACGGCGTCACCTTCGCCGGCGTCGCCCCGATGCTCGCGATCATCGACACGACGAAGGACAAGGCCGACGCCCTCCCCGTCATCTTCGGCGCGATCATCGTCGCCGGACTCCTCGGCTTCATAGCCGCCCCCTGGTTCTCCCGCCTCGTGCGGTTCTTCCCGCCGGTCGTCACCGGCTCCGTGATCACGCTCATCGGCGTGTCCCTGCTGCCGGTCGCCTTCGGCTGGGCCCAAGGCCCCAACCCGGCGGCCGACGACTACGGTTCGACCACCTATCTCTCGCTCGCCGGCATCACCCTCGTCGTGGTCCTGCTGCTGCGCCGCTTCACCCGCGGCTTCCTCAAGCAGGTCGCCGTCCTGGTCGGACTCGTCATCGGCACCCTCATCGCCATCCCCTTCGGCGTCACCGACTTCAGCCCGGTGACGGAAGCCGACATCGTCGGCTTCCCGACCCCGTTCCACTTCGGCGCCCCGCAGTTCGCCCTCGCCGCGATCATCTCCATGTGCGTGGTCATGCTCGTCTCCATGACCGAGTCGACCGCCGACATGCTGGCCCTCGGCGAGATCGTGGACCGGCCCGCCGACGAGAAGACCATCGCCGCCGGCCTGCGTGCCGACACCCTCGGCTCGGCCCTCAGCCCGCTCTTCAACGGCTTCATGTGCAGCGCCTTCGCGCAGAACATCGGCCTGGTCGCCATGACCCGCATCCGCAGCCGCTTCGTCGTCGCCGCCGGCGGTGGCTTCCTGGTCCTCATGGGCCTGTCGCCGGTCGCCGCCTCGCTGATCTCGGTCGTGCCCCGGCCGGTGCTCGGCGGCGCGGGTGTGGTCCTCTTCGGCTCGGTCGCCGCCAGCGGCATCCAGACCCTGGTCAAGGCCGGTCTGGAGAAGGACAACAACGTCCTGATCGTGGCCGTCTCGCTGGCGGTCGGCATCATCCCGATCACCAAGCCGGAGTTCTACCACGCCTTCCCGGAGACGGCGAAGATCATCCTGGACTCCGGCATCTCCACCGGCTGTGTCGCCGCCGTGCTCCTGAACATCGTCTTCAACCACCTCGGCCGGCGCCGGGACGACGACGAGGTGACCGCGCCGATGGAGCCGGGCGAGGAGATCTCCGAGACCCGTACGGCGAAGGCGGCGCACGTCCACTGAGCCACCGCCGTCCGTCCCTCCCCGACACCGCCCCGGCCCCCGCGCACCCCGCGGGGCCCGGGGCCGCGGCCGTGGTGCTGATCAACCCCAACTCCTCCACGGCGACCACCCGCATGATGACGGCGATCGCCCGGAGCACCCTCGCCGGCAGGAACCTCCACGTCCGCGGCGTCACGGCCCCCCACGGCCCGGCCATGCTCACCGACCCCACGAGCCTCCGTGCCGCCGTCCCCCACGTCCTGGCCGCCGCACACCAGGCCCTGGCCTCGGGCGACTGCGCGGCGCTGATCGTCGGGGCGTTCGGCGACCCGGGGGTGGGTGAGCTACGGAGGGCGTGGTCGCTCGGCCCGCCCGCGGGCCCGACGGCCGGAGCGGCCCTCTCCTCGCCGACCGGGCACGATGATCCCGCGCTGCCGTCCGGCCCGGCGGGGCCGCAGCCGACGGCCGGGTCCGACGGCGCCGGGTGGGCAAACGCCCCGGCGATCGTTGCCGGCGCGGTCCGTGTGCCCCGTATCGGCTTGGCCGTGCCGCAGCCGACGGCCGGGTCCGACGGCGCCGGGTGGGCATGCGCCCCCGCCGTCGTCCCTGGCGCCGTCCCCGTCGTCGGCATCGGCGAGGCGGCCCTCGCCGAGGCGGCTGCGGGAGGCAGGCGCTTCGGGGTCGCCACCACCACCCCGCATCTGGAAGGCTCGATCGCCGCCCACGTCGAACGCCTGGGCCTCGCCGCCTCGTACACCGGCGCGCGCTTCACCTCCGGCGCCCCCGCCCGCCTGGCCGCCCGTCCCGAGGCGCTCCTCGCCGCCCTCGCCGAGGCCGTCCGTGCCTGTGTCGTACGGGACGGGGCCGAGGCCGTCGTCATCGGTGGCGGCCCGCTGGGTGACGCCGCCACCGCCCTCCAGGCCCGCTTCACCGTCCCGGTCATCGCCCCCGTCCCCGCCGCGTGCCGCCTGGTGGCCACGCTACTGACGCGAGCCGCCCCCGAGGGATGACCTCCGGGGTCGCGGCCCGCGCCCACCCGGTGCCCCGCAGCCCTGGGCACGGGTCCGGACCGGTGTCCCCAGAGCGGACCGCAGCGTCGGCGCGGATCGACCCCGGACCCGCCCCCCCCGGACCCGCGCACCGTCCTCGCCCCCTCACCGTTCCACCGCCATCCGGCGCCGGCACTCCTGGGCCAGTGCTGGATAGGCCGTCGCGATCGCCTCGTACAGGCGGCGGCGCAGGAGGCGTTCGGCCTCGGCGCGGCCGGTGTCGCCGTAGAGGTCGTCGAGGAGGGACTCGTAGCGCGAGAGGGCGTGGCGCAGATAGCCCACCTGCCAGCGGGCCATCGCGCCCGCCGTGACGCCGCCCGGACCGCGTGCTCCGAGGAGGTGGCGGTGGCGGACCGCGCGGCGCTCCAGCTCCGGGGCGGGCATGCGGGGGACCTCGATCGGCTCCGCCCGGATCGCGGCCAGCACGGCGCGGCGCCGTCGCTCGGCGGCCACGCCCCTCGCGGCGGAGGACCGCCCGGACGTGAACTCGGGGGTGCGCTCCACGGCCTCGACCCGCGCGAGGAGATAGAGCCGCACCGGGGCGGGCGACCAGCGTCGCGGGTCGCGGCCCTGGACGTCGGCCTGGCCGAGCAGCTCGCTGACCATGGCGTCGCTCCAGCCGCGTCCGCGCAGCCCGGCCAGGGACACATAGGTCGTACGGTCCGTCACGATTTCCCCCAAGTCGACTACGGAGAGTGATGGGACCAGTGAAGCGCACGCCACTGACAACGCCCGCTCCCCACCTCCGCCCCCCGCACCCTTGCCGCGCCCCCGACCCGTGTGTCATACAGGTCCAGACCTTTCACGGACCGCCCGGCCGGACGGAGGCAACCCGTGCAACGCCCGCGCGCCGCAAGCCTGCTGACGCTCACCACACCGGTCCTGGCGGCCCTGCTCGCCGCCTGCTCCGGCCCCGCCGAACCCGCCAGGGACACCCGGGCCCCCTCCGTGCCCACCGCCGTCACCGCCACCGCGGGCAGCGCCACCACCGTCCACGTGATGTGGAGCGCCGCCACCGACGACCGGGCCGTCACCGGCTACACCGTCTACCGCCAGGGCCGCAAGGTGAGGGACCTCCCGGCAGGCACCCTGATGACCGACGTCACCGGGCTCGCCCCCGCCACCGCCCACACCTTCACCGTCCGCGCGCGCGACGCCGCCGGCAACCTCTCGCCCGACAGTGCGGCCGTCACCGCCACCACCCTCGCCGCCACCGCCGAGGACCGCACGCCGCCCACCCGCCCCACCGCCCTGCGCGTCACCCCCGCCGGCCGCGACGGAGCCACCCTCACCTGGCGCCCCGGCCGCGACGACACCCGCGTGACCGCCTACGACGTCTACCAGGCGGACTCCCGCATCCACACCGTCCCGGGCACCGCCACCACCGCCCGCCTGAGCGGCCTGCGCCCCGGCACCGCCTACTCCTTCACCGTCCGCGCCCGCGACGCCGCCGAGAACTCCTCCCCGGACAGCGACCCCGCCGACCTCACCACCGCCCCGGCCTCCGGCGCCCGGCCGAACACCGCCCCCACCCACGTCACCGCCCGCGCCACCAAGGGCGCCCTCACCCTCACCTGGACCCCGCCCCGCACCGGCGCCCCGGTCAAGGAGTACGAACTCCACCTGAACGGCCGCTTCGCCACCACCATCGTCTGGGGCGCCCAGCCCCCGCCCGGCCCCGTCAGCTACACCCTCACCGTCCCCGCCACCCCCGGCGTCCGCCACACCCTCACCCTCCGCGCCAAGCTCCCCGACGGCACCTGGGGCGACTTCTCCGCCCCGCGCACCGCGGTCACGGTCTGAGCGTCCCGACCCGCCCGGAACTACGCTGGGAAACGTGGCCGAGATCGTTCTCACCAACACCGGGCTCGACGCCTTCCTGGAGACGAGCCCCGAGTTCCGGGGCCCGGCGGCCGTCCGGGCCGTGGAGGCCGTGCTCGGGCTGCTCGCGCTGCGCGGGGCGGACCGGACGGCCGGAGTGCCCGAACCGACGCCGGAGCTCGCCGAGCGGCTGCTCCTGGAGGACCTGCCCGCCTTCGTGTGCGCGCCGCCCGAGGAGCTCGCCCTGTACCCGGCGGTGCTGCGGGCCCTCGCCGGGCGGTTCGACGGCGACCGCCGGGCCCGGGTCGAAGGCATGATCGGGGAGGCCGAGGGCGACTTCGAGCGCGCCATGCGCGATCCCGGCAACCTCACCTGGCCCCGCTGGTACGCCCAGCTCCTGCGCGCCGACGGGACCGACGCCGACGACCCCGAGGCCGTACGGGCGTGGCTGGGCCGCCTGGAGGCGCCGCCGCTGCCCGACGGCGTGCGACGGGCGGACCTGATGGGCCGCACCGCCCTCGCCGACGTGCTCCTCGCCGAGGCACTGACCCGGGCGTACGTCCGCGACGCCGAGCGGCCGCCGCCCGGCGGGCCGGTGCTCAGCGACCACGAGGTGGCCGGGGGCATCGGCGCCGTGGCCGCCGCGCTGCTCGACCGCTGGACCGCGGCGGGGCTCGCCGAAGGACTGGCCGGCGACTACGCGCACCTCGCGCCCGGCCCGGACGACTTCCCCCACCTCGCCCTCGCCGACGCCCTGCTCGACGAGCACCTCGACTACTACGGCGACGCGTCCGTTCCCCTGCCGCCGCCCCAGCCCGAGGCCGGGGCAGAGACCGGGAGCGGGGCCCAGGGCGGCACCGGCACCCAGGACCTCGAACGCGACGCCGACCTGCTCGCCGCCGCCGTCGACGCCCTCGCCCAGGCGCCGGAGACCGGACTCCGGGCCGGAATCGGAACCGGACTCGGAACCGAAGTCGGGACCGAAGTCGGGATTGGATCCCGGACCGGCCCCTCGGCGGGCCCGGGCCCGGAGCCGGACCCGGACACCGGAACGTACGGCGGCGAGGCCGCGCACCTCCTCTACACCCTCTACCAGCGCGGCTGCTCCGCCGAGTCCGTCGCCCGCCGGGCCGCCGAGTTCGAGGACTGGACGGTGGACCCGGCCCTGGAGGACGCCCCCGTCCGCGTACCGCCTCCGGCTTCCCCCGGATACACCACCCCCACCGCCGGAGAGCTCGCCCGGCTGCTCGGCGTCCCCGGCGTCGACGACACCGAGCGGGCCCGCCTGGACCGGCCCGCGCACCAGCTCGCCGCGGTCGTGGACCGACTGGCCGCGACCGGGCTCGTCTTCCGCAGCGGTGACGCCTTCGGCCTCACCCCCCACGGCGCCGCCGTCGTCCGCTACCTCCTCTCGGTCCGAGGGGTCGCCGTGCCCGACGCCGCCGAGACGACCGCCTGGGACGCGCCCGCCCTCGTGTCCGCCGCGCAGGGCTGGCCTCCGGCCGTCGCGGCCCGTGCCCTCGCCGAGTGGCTGCGCGCACACGGCTCCGCCGCCGGAGAGGGACACGGAGACGGAGAGGGACACGGAGACGGAGAGGGAGACGGAGAGGGACACGGGGACGGAGAGGGAGGCGGAACAGGCGACCGTATCGAGGCGGCCTGGAGCGCCCTGCTCCGTGCCGTGGGAAGCGTCAGCGCCGGCACCTCCGACGCCGCCGCCACCCGTGCGCTGCTCGGGCTCCTCGACTGGTCCGCCGCCCCGACCGCGGCACTGCGCGGGGCCGTCGGCGACCGGGTGGCCGGTGCCAGGGCAGCCGAGGAGCTGCGGGCCCGTGGTGAGACGGTCGCCCCGGACGCGGTGCCCCGGGCCGCCCTGGCCCTGCACGTCCTCGACCACCTGCCCGGCAAGCGGGGCCCGCTGGAGTCCCGGCGTGCCGCCTTCGACGCGGCCGCGGCGGACTGGCCCGGCGGCTCGGCGGCACTGGTCCGCGCGATGGCGGAGGCGGACCCGGACGAGACCGCCCGGATCCTCGGCCCCCTCGGCGTCGGCCTGCCGTGAGACCCCGGGGCCGGCCGCGCTCAGCTCCCCGATGAGCCCATGCCCCGGGCGCCCGACCCGGGCCCGCACCCCGCCCGGGCCCGCACCCCGCCCGTGCCCCGGCCGCCCGAACCCTCACCCGCCCCCGAGCCCTCACCCGCCCGGACCCCTCACCCCTCCCGAGCCCGCACCCCGCGTGGCCCCTCCCCGCAGTTCACAGCCCGCAGCCCTGGCGCGGGTCAGCCCGCCGTCAGGTACATCCCCGACGCGCCCGTCCCCGCCGTGTTGCGGCAGCTGTAGTTGCCGCTGGTGCGCCCGTTGACCAGGGCGAGGCAGCGGCCGAGCGCCGCCTGCCCGTAGGCGTTGGGGTGCATGTTCTCCTGGAGCGGTCCCTGCGTCTGGTTCTGGTCGATCCAGCGGGCCCATTCGCTGGTCGCCGCCGAGGCGGGCACGGTCGCGCTCACCTGCTTGCTGGCCTTCGCGCACACCTCGCGCCCCTGGAGCATGTCGCGCAGATCCATGAACTGCGCCCCCTTGGCCGTGGCCACGGCCTTGAGGCGGCCCGCGATCTGCGGCACGAGCGAGTCGCGCGCCCAGTCGGAGTCCTTGTCCCAGAAGGGGCAGCCGCCGGTGTTCGTCCGGCTCCAGCCGCTCTCGGAGTAGCGGTTCTCGGTGGAGCGGGGGATGGGGGAGGGGTACGACTGGAGCACGATCCGGTAGTCGCCCGCGGCGTAGCCGGCCCCGGTCATCACGGCCCGGATCTCGTCCACGGCCTTGCCGACGTCCGCCATCACCCCGTCGATCTTCGCGTCCACCTCGGCCTGCTGGTCGTCGTGGCAGTAGGAGTACCAGACGATGTAGTCGGTCGCGCAGGTGGTGATGATGTCGGCGAAGCCGAGGTCGTTGCCGCCGATCGACAGCGCGATCAGCTTCACGTCGTGCGTACGGGCGACGGTCGCGAGCTGGTCGGCCTGCGGGGCCTCGCCCTTGTACGCCACACCACCCTGCGAGGCGCGGAAGACGTGGTCCGTGGTCGCGCCGGAACAGGCCAGGTTGACGAGCGCGGAGGCGATCGGTCCGGCGCTCTTGACCTCGGCGGTGTCCGAGCGGTGGCAGCCGTTGGCCGCCGTGGCGCCGTAGACCCGGGAGGGGTCGTAGCCGCTGCCCGTCCAGGCGCGGTCGGTGCCGTTGCGGCTGCCGCTGGTGGTGAGGCTGTTGCCCTGCCAGCGGCCGGCCTCGCCGGAGATGTAGCTGTCGCCCATGGTGACCACGGCGGTGGGGCCGGATCCGGGCGAGGCGGCGGCGGGGGAGGGGAGCAGCGCGCAGAGCGCGGCGGCGAGGCACAGCACGAGCGACCCGCGCAGCACGCGGTGAGGGGACGAAGGCATGGCTGTACTCCTGCGGTGTGCGTACGGCGTCGTACGCGGAGCGGTGGGGGACAGCCGCCGGCCGGTGGCATGGCGGAATTTCGCATGCCGTGGCTTGTTACCGCTAGGTAGCTGCGCGTCTCGGTTGCGTCACGTGACTTGTGAAACACCATGGATCGAAAAGTGTGCAAAGGGCGAAAGGCCCCGCCCCCGGTGCTGTGCGAACACCGGGGGCGGGGCCTTCTCACGGCCTGCCGAGGAGGCCGGGCGGCTGCTGTGCGGTCAGCCGACCAGCTGGTCGTACGCGGGGAGGGTGAGGAAGTCCGCGTAGTCGGCGTCGAGGGAGACGTGCAGCAGGAGGTCGTGCGCCTGCTGCCACTTCCCGGCCGCGAACGCCTCCTCGCCGATCTCCGCGCGGATCGCGGCCAGCTCCTCGGCGGCGACCTCGCGGGCGAGCTCGGGGGTGGCCTTCCGCCCGTTCTCGAACACGACCTCGGCGTTGATCCACTGCCAGATCTGCGAGCGCGAGATCTCGGCGGTGGCCGCGTCCTCCATCAGGTTGAAGATGGCGACGGCGCCGAGGCCGCGCAGCCATGCCTCGATGTAGCGGATGCCGACCTGGACCGCGTTGCGCAGGCCCTCGTACGTCGGCTTCGCGTCCAGCGAGTCGATGGCGATGAGGTCGCCGGCGGCCACCGACACGTCCTCGCGCAGCCGGTCCTTCTGGTTCGGCTTGTCGCCGAGGACGGCGTCGAAGGAGGCCATGGCGATCGGGACCAGGTCGGGGTGGGCGACCCAGGAGCCGTCGAAGCCGTCGCCAGCCTCGCGGTCCTTGTCGGCCTTGACCTTCTCGAAGGCGACCTTGTTGACCTCGGGGTCCTTGCGGGACGGGATGAAGGCCGCCATGCCGCCGATCGCGTGCGCGCCGCGCTTGTGGCAGGTGCGGACGAGGAGTTCGGTGTACGCGCGCATGAACGGGGCCGTCATCGTGACCGCGTTGCGGTCCGGAAGGACGAACTTCTGCCCGCCGTCACGGAAGTTCTTGACGATGGAGAACAGGTAGTCCCAGCGGCCCGCGTTCAGGCCGGCGGCGTGGTCGCGGAGCTCGTAGAGGATCTCCTCCATCTCGTACGCGGCCGTGATGGTCTCGATGAGGACCGTGGCGCGGACGGTGCCCTGCGGGATGCCGACGTAGTCCTGGGCGAAGACGAAGATGTCGTTCCAGAGGCGGGCCTCCAGGTGCGACTCCGTCTTCGGCAGGTAGAAGTACGGGCCCTTGCCGAGGTCGATCAGGCGCTGGGCGTTGTGGAAGAAGTACAGGCCGAAGTCGACCAGGGCGCCGGGCACCGGGCGGCCGTCGACGGTGAGGTGACGCTCCTCCAGGTGCCAGCCGCGCGGGCGCATGACGACCGTGGCGAGCTCCTCGGCCGGCTTCAGGGCGTACGACTTGCCCGACCTCGGGTCGGTGAAGTCGATGTTCCGGGTGTAGGCGTCGATCAGGTTGACCTGGCCCAGGATCACGTTCTCCCAGGTCGGCGCGGACGCGTCCTCGAAGTCCGCGAGCCAGACCCGGGCGCCCGAGTTCAGCGCGTTGATCGTCATCTTGCGGTCGGTCGGGCCGGTGATCTCCACGCGCCGGTCGTCGAGGGCCGCCGGGGCGGGAGCGACCTTCCAGGAGTCGTCGGCGCGGATCGCCGCGGTCTCCGGCAGGAAGTCCAGGGTGGACGTACGGGCGATCTCGGCGCGGCGCTCGGCCCGGCGGGCGAGCAGCTCGTCCCGGCGCGGGGTGAACCGCCGGTGCAGTTCCGCCACGAAGGCGAGGGCCGCGTCGGTGAGCACCTCCTCCTGGCGCGGCAGGGGCTCGGCTTCGACGACGACCAGGGAGGACGGCGCTGGTGCGGACATGAACTGTCACTTCCTTCAGCGGACTTCACGGGCGGTGCCATCCGGCCGCCGGGCGTCGTCGTGCGGCACGCAGTGCCACAGGCGCCGGGATACGGCCGGGAGCGCCGTCACGGAGGATCAGGCGCTTCTGAACAGTGGATACTAGTTTCCTCATAGTGGAAGTTCAATGGTTTGTTGATGTCGAGATTCTTTGGGTCGACACAAGATGGCGCTCGGTGCCACCCCCCTCACTCAAGGTGCACCAGGTCCGCCTCGGTGTCGATGTCGTAGGGCTCGGCCACATCCGAACAGTCCACGAGCGTGATCGCGTCCCGGTGCTCCTTCAGATAGTCCCGCGCCCCCTGGTCGCCGACCGCGCCCGCCGCGATGCCCGCCCAGCGGTCCACCCCGAAGAGCACCGGATGGCCGCGCCGCCCCTCGTACGAGGCCGCCGCCAGGCTCCCGCGCCCGCGGTACGCCTCCCGGACCCGCGCCACCGCCGCCGCCCCGATCCCCGGCTGGTCCACCAGCGACACCAGGGCCGCCTCCACCGGCAGCGCCTCCGCCTCCAGCGACGCGAGCCCCACCCGCAGCGACGAGCCCATGCCCTCGGCCCACTCCGGGTTCTCCACCAGGACGCACCCCGGCAGCCTCGCCTCCGCCCGGACGCGGTCGGCCGCCGCCCCGAGCACCACGTGCACCACCTCGCAACCCCCCTCCCGCAACACCCGCACCGCGTGCTCCACCAGCGGCCGGCCACGGTGGGACAGCAGCGCCTTCGGCCGTCCTCCGAGCCGCCGGCCGCCCCCCGCCGCGAGCAACAGCCCGGCCACGAGCGGCTCGGCGGCGGCGACGGGACGGGTGGGTGCGGGTGCTGGTTCGGTGCGGGCGGTGGCTTCTTCCGTCCCAGAGGTCTCACGGTTCATGGGGACTGCATACCGCATCGGGGGCGCACCACTCGGATGCCTGAAACTGTGTCCGCCCGCTGGCGCGCCGGGCGCGCGAGGGAGTTAACTGACCCGCGACCGCGAGCGCCTGACCACCGCTCGGCGGTCGGCACAGAGTCGTGCGTGGGGGGAGAACCATGTTGCGAGGCGTGGGGCAGAGGCGAGTGACCACTGACGGCGTGGACCCGAGAGTGGCCGAGCTGCGCGCCGCCGTGTCCCGGCTCCGGCGGGAACTGGCCGGGCACCGGAGGGAGTTCGCCGACCGGGGCATCGCCGAGGACGAGCTCGCCGCGCTGGACGCGATGGCGACGAGCGGCGCCCCCGAGGTGTGGCGGCTGCGCCGCTCGCTCCTGCTGATCGCGGGCGCCGTCGGCTCCGTCAGCGCCCTCGCCGAGGGCCTCTCGGCCGTCCGCTGCGCCGTCGAACTGTTCGGCCCGCCCGCGACCGGCGGCCCGGCGCCCGGCCCGCCGCCGGTCCCGGGGCCGCGAACGGGAGCGTGAGCGCGATCAGAAGCTGCGCACGAGGAACCAGGCCGCCACGCCCAGCACCGCCAGCACGCCGCCGACGGAGACGACCGTGCCCGCCTTCTCGTTCGTGGCGTGCCCTATGGCACTGCCGAGGAGTCCCACGAGCGGTGCGACGAAGACGATCAGCGCGATGCCGACCACGTGGTCGATCACGATCCAGCCCCCCTGACGGTCACCGTGCGGTGATCCGGCCCCCATCGTAGGGGCGCCGCCCCCGGGCGGCGAGGTCCCGGCTCAGCGCCTGATCAGCCGGCGGGCCGTCGCCGCCGCCACCGCCGCCGTGCGGGAGTCGACGCCCAGCTTGGCGAAGATGTGCACGAGGTGGGACTTCACCGTCGCCTGGCTCAGGAACAGCGCCTTGCTGATCTGCTGGTTCGACAACCCCTCGCCGACCAGCTGGAGCACCTCCAGCTCGCGCTTGGTCAGGGCCTCCGAGGGCATCCGCATCCGGTCCATCAGCCGGTGCGCCACCGCCGGGGCGAGCGCCGACTGGCCGGCCGCCGCCGTCCGCACCGCCGCGGCCAGCTCCTCCGGCGGGGCGTCCTTCAGCAGGTAGCCCGAGGCGCCCGCCTCCACCGCCGCCAGGATGTCCGCGTCCGAGTCGTACGTCGTCAGGACCAGCACCCGCGGCCCGCCCCGTACGGCGGTGATGGCGGCCGTCGCCTCCGAGCCGTGCATCCCGGCGCCGAACTGCAGGTCCATCAGGACCACGTCCACGCCCCCGGCAGCGGCCAGCTCGACCGCCCGCTCGGCCGTCGCCGCCTCCCCGACCACCGCGAAGTCCGGCTCGGTGTCGAGGACGGCCCGCAGTCCGGCCCGTACCACCGGGTGATCGTCGGCGAGCAGCAGTCGGATCGTCATGTGTCGGCTCCGGTGGGCAGCGAGGGGGCGGAGGGCGAGGGGAGCGGAAGGGGCAGGGAGACGGCCACGGCGGTGCCCTGGCCCGGCGCGGACTCGACGGTGAAGGAGCCGCCGAGCGACTCGGCCCGCGAGCGCATCGCCGTCAGTCCGAAGCCGCCCTCCGAGGACGCCCGCCCGGCGCGCACGGCGGCCGGCTCAAAGCCCCTGCCGTCGTCCACCACGTCCAGCGTCACCCACCCGCCCATGAACGACAGGGTGATCTCGGCCCGCGAGGCCGAGGCGTGCCGGACGGTGTTGGCGAGCGCCGACTGGGCGATCCGCAGCAGCGCCACCTCGTACGGGGTGGGCAGGGCGACCGGCGTCCCGCTCACCGAGCACCGCACCCGAGGACCGTCCGGCCCCGCCGTCCCGCACAGCCGCTCGAGCGCCCCGGCCAGCGAACCGTGCTCCAGGCCGGGCGGCGTGAGCGCCCGCACGAAGCGCCGCGCCTCCGCCAGGTTGTCCTGCGCGGCCCGCCGCGCCTCCTCGATGTGCCGGGCGGCCGCCGACCCCTCGGGCAGGGCCCGCTCGGCGGCCCGCAGCAGCAGCTGGATCGAGGACAGGCCCTGCGCCAGGGTGTCGTGGATCTCCCGGGCCAGCCGCTCGCGCTCGGCGAGCGTCCCCGCGTGCCGCTCGGCCGCCGCCAGCTCGGCCCGGGTGGCGATCAGCTCCTCCACCATCCGGCGGCGCCGCTCGCTCTCCCGGTACAGCGCCTGGTAGCCGAGGACCGTGGCGACGGCGACCGCCGCGCCGAGCAGCGGACCGATGAACACGCCCGGGTTGAGCGGGGCGCCGTGCCCCACGTACGACAGGATCGCCGCGCCCGCCGTCAGCGCCACGGCCGGCAGCGACCAGCGCACCGGCAGCAGGTGCAGCTGGAGGAAGTAGAGCGGGAAGGCCACCCACAGCCCCTCGGGCGTGGCCCAGAGCAGCAGCAGCCAGGCCGCGCACAGCCCGGCCAGCCACACCGCCGCCGCCTGTCGCGACCCCCGGACCGCGTCCCGCACCGGGGGAAGCAGCGAACCGGCCGCGTAGACCGCGCCGGTCACCACCGCCGCCAGGGTCCCCCCGGCGGAGTGGGCGCGCAGCGCCGACAGCGCGAGCAGGCCCGCCATCAGCAGATGGAGGCACGCGCGCAGGACGCGCAGGGCGGGGGTGAGCGATCGGGGATCCATGGTCCGTCCAGCGTATGCGCGGGCGCGGGCCGGTTCGGACAATCCGGACTCAACCGAAAGTTTGATTGCCGAGCCATCCGTGGCGCGATGCCCGACGCGGACCCCGGCGAGCAGGCTTGGTCCCATGTTCGTGGCATGGAGAGACCTGAGATTCGCCAAGGGGCGATTCACCTTGATGGGCACGGTGATCGTGCTGATCACCCTGCTCGTCGGACTGCTGTCCGGGCTGACCGCCGGGCTCGCCCGCGAGAACATCTCGGCGATCACCGGCCTGCCCGCCGACCGGATCGCCTTCGCGGCGCCGCCGTCCGGGCAGTCCGTCTCCTTCACCAGCTCGACGGTGAGCGAGGACCAGTGGCGGCGGTGGGCCGGGCGGCCCGGAGTGACAGCCGCCGAACCCCTCGGCATCCGCACCCTCAACGCCACCGCCGGCGACCGCACGGCCGCGCTCTCCGCCTTCGGTACGCGGCCGGCCGGCGGCCTCGCACCCGGGACCGGGCGGCTCGCGCCCGGGCACGCCGTCCTGTCGGAAGCGGCCGCCGAGGAACTGGACGCCACGGCCGGGGACGCGGTGCGCCTCGGCCCCCTGGAGGTCACCGTCGCCGCGGTCGCCGGAGACGCCTCGTACAGCCACACACCCGTCGCGTGGATCACCCTCGACGACTGGCAGCGGCTCGGCCGCGACGGCACCACGCCCGAGGAGCGGGCCACGGCCACCGTCATCGCGCTCAGCGGCTCCGGCGCCGACTGGGCTGCCGGCGACCAGGCCCTCGGCACCCGGTCGCGGACGGTCGACGGCGCCCTCACCGCCATAGGGTCCTACCAGGCCGAGAACGGCTCGCTCCAGATGATGCGCGGCTTCCTCTTCGTCATCTCCGCGCTGGTCATAGGGGCCTTCTTCACCGTCTGGACCATCCAGCGCAGCGCCGACGTGGCCGTCCTGAAGGCGCTGGGCGCCTCCACCCCGTACCTCCTGAAGGACGCGCTGGGCCAGGCCGTGGCGATGCTCGGCGCGGGCACCCTGCTCGGCACCGGTCTCGCGGCCGCCGTCGGCGGACTCATCAGCGGCGGGGACGTGCCCTTCGTCCTGCGGCCGCTCACCGTGCTCGGACCCGCCGCCGTCATGATCGCGCTCGGCGTCCTCGGCGCGGCCCTGTCCATCCGGCGGATCACCGCCGTCGACCCCCTGACCGCCCTCGGGAGTGCCCGATGAGCCTGCGGCTCGAAGACGTGACCCTGACCTACCCGGACGGCGAAGGCCGCCTCACCGCCCTCGACGCCGTCTCCCTGGAGGTCCCGGCCGGCGGTCTCACCGCCGTCGTCGGCCCCTCCGGCTCCGGCAAGTCCAGCCTCCTCGCGGTGGCCGCGACCCTGGTGACCCCGGACCGGGGCCGGGTCGTCGTGGCCGGCACGGACACCGCGCCGCTGGGGCCGGCGGAGAAGGCGGTGCTGCGCCGCGAGAAGATCGGCATCGTCTTCCAGCAGCCCAACCTGCTGCCCTCGCTCACCGCCCTCGAACAGCTCCAGGTCATGGCCCACCTCTCCGGCCGGAGCCCGCGCGCCGTACGGGACCGGGCCCGGGACCTGCTCGACGCCGTCGGCCTGGCCGAGCAGGCGCACCGCCGCCCCCACCAGCTCTCCGGCGGCCAGCGCCAGCGCGTCAACATCGCCAGGGCGCTGATGAACGACCCCTGCGTGCTCCTGGTGGACGAGCCGACCAGTGCCCTGGACCACGAGCGGGGCGCGGCCGTCATGGATCTGCTCGCCACGCTGACGGCGCAGCGGGGCACGGCGACGGTCCTGGTCACGCACGACCGCACGCACGTGGGACGGGCGGGGCGGGTGGTGTCGGTGCGGGACGGGCGGCTCACCCAGGCCGCGACGGTCTGAGCCGCCACCCTCCCGTCACCGCGTACGCGAAGGGCGCCCGGAACCCCACGGTTCCGGGCGCCCTTCGCTCGGGCGCGGGCAGGGGATCAGCCCTGGCCGTTGCCCGCCGTGTTCGCGAGCGCCGCCGACAGTTCCTCGGCGACCTCGTGGAGGATCGGGACGATCTTCTCGGTGGCCGCCTCCGTCACGCGTCCGGCCGGGCCCGAGATCGAGATGGCCGCCGCGGTGGGGGAGTTGGGGACGGGGACCGCGAGGCAGCGGACCCCTATCTCCTGCTCGTTGTCGTCGACCGCGTAACCCGTCTCGCGCACCACGGCCAGGGCGTCGAGGAAGCCCTCGGGGGTGGTGATGGTCTTCTCGGTCGCGGCCGGCATGCCGGTACGGGCGAGGAGCGCGCGGACCTCGTCGGCCGGGGTGTGCGCGAGCAGCGCCTTGCCGACGCCCGTGGAGTGCGGCAGCACCCGGCGGCCGACCTCGGTGAACATGCGCATGGAGTGCTTGGACGGCACCTGCGCGACGTAGACGATCTCGTCCCCGTCGAGCAGCGCCATGTTCGCCGTCTCGCCGGTCTCCTCGACGAGCCGGGCCAGATACGGGCGGGCCCAGGTGCCGAGCAGCCGGGAGGCGGACTCGCCGAGCCGGATCAGGCGGGGGCCGAGGGCGTAGCGGCGGTTGGGCTGCTGGCGGACGTAGCCGCAGGCGACCAGCGTGCGCATGAGCCGGTGGATGGTCGGCAGCGGCAGTCCGCTGCTGGCGGAGAGCTCGCTCAGCCCGACCTCGCCGCCTGCGTCGGCCATCCGCTCCAGGAGGTCGAAGGCACGCTCGAGGGACTGGACGCCTCCGCTCGCGGCGGCGGGCTTGGCGGCGTCGGTGGTGCTGGCGCTGGACGTCGGCACGTCAACGGTCCTTTCGGGGCAGGCGGGCAAGTCAGCAGCCTACCGGGCGGCCGCGCCGGACACACGGCCCAGGTCCCGGCGTCCGGGCCGGTCAGGGGGGTGTTTGTCCGTTGTCGGCGGCTGCCCGGAGGGGCCCTGGTCCGCCCCGCATGTGCGGAGCTACGTTCTACTGTACGAAATTCCACTTCCACTTCATGGAAACCTCCAAGCAGGGTTCCTCGGCGGCCCATGCTGGAAGTGTGCCCTTGACGACATGTCGTCTCGCGCGCAGACTCCTTCAACAGTTCGTTGAAATTCTGCTTCGTGGAAGAAGCACGGAAGAAGAAGGGGTACGGGTGGACGTCAACCTGGTCCTGCGCTCGACGCGCGTCATCACCCCCGAGGGAACCCGCGCGGCGTCGATCGCCGTCTCCGGCGGGAAGATCGCGGCCGTGCTGCCGTACGACGCCGAGGTACCGGCCGGCGCCCGGCTGGAAGACGTCGGCGACGACGTCGTCCTGCCCGGACTCGTCGACACCCACGTCCACGTGAACGACCCCGGCCGCACCGAGTGGGAGGGCTTCTGGACCGCCACCCGCGCCGCGGCCGCCGGCGGCATCACCACCCTCCTCGACATGCCGCTCAACTCCCTGCCGCCCACCACCACCGTCGAGAACCTGCGCATCAAGCAGGACGTCGCCCGCCCCAAGGCGCACATCGACACCGGATTCTGGGGCGGCGCCCTCCCCGACAACGTCAAGGACCTGCGCCCGCTCCACGACGCCGGCGTCTTCGGGTTCAAGTGCTTCCTCAGCCCCTCCGGCGTCGAGGAGTTCCCCCAGCTCGACCAGGACCAGCTGGCCACCTCCCTCGCCGAGATCGCCGGCTTCGGCGGCCTGATGATCGTGCACGCCGAGGACCCGCACGAGCTCGACGCGGCACCCCAGAAGAGCAGCCCGAAGTACACCGACTTCCTCGCCTCCCGGCCCCGCGTCGCCGAGAACACCGCCATCGAGAACCTGATCAACCAGGCCCGCCGGCTCAGCGCCCGCGTCCACGTCCTGCACCTGTCGTCCTCCGACGCCCTGCCGCTCATCGCCGCCGCCAAGGCCGAAGGCGTCAAGATCACCGTCGAGTCCTGCCCCCACTTCCTCACCCTCACGGCCGAAGAAGTCCCGGACGGCGCCACCGAGTTCAAGTGCTGCCCGCCCATCCGCGAGGCCGCCAACCAGGACCTGCTCTGGCAGGGCCTCGCCGACGGCACCATCGACTGCATCGTCTCCGACCACTCGCCGTCCACCGCCGACCTCAAGACCCCGGACTTCGCCTCCGCCTGGGGCGGCATCTCCTCCCTCCAGCTCGGCCTCCCCGCCATCTGGACCGAGGCCCGCCGCCGCGGCCACGACCTCACCGACGTCGCCCGCTGGATGTCCACCGCCCCCGCCCGGCTCGCCGGCCTCCACCAGAAGGGCGCCATCGAAGCCGGCCGCGACGCCGACTTCGCCGTCCTCGACCCCGACGCCACCTTCACCGTCGACCCGGCCGACCTGGAACACCGCAACCGCATCACCGCCTACGCGGGCAAGACCCTGCACGGCGTCGTCACCTCCACCTGGCTGCGCGGAGAGCGGATCGCCGACCACGGCACCCTCACCGAGCCCACCGGCCGCCTCCTCGAAAGGAACAACTGACGTGTCCGCCATACCGCGCTTCACCGGTGACGCCAGCCCCTACGGCGGCGGTGACCCCTACGCCGACTACCGCACCGCCGACTTCCCCTTCACCCAGTACGCCGACCTCGCCGACCGCCGCCTCGGCGCCGGCGTCATCGCCGCCAACGACGAGTTCTTCGCCGAGCGCGAGAACCTGCTGAAGCCCGAGGCCGCCGAGTTCGACCCCGAGCACTTCGGGCACAAGGGCAAGATCATGGACGGCTGGGAGACCCGCCGCCGCCGCGGCGTCTCCGCCGCACAGCCCCACCCCACCGAGGACGACCACGACTGGGCCCTCGTACGCCTCGGCGCCCCCGGCGTCATCCGCGGCATCGTCGTCGACACCGCCCACTTCCGCGGCAACTACCCGCAGGCCGTGTCCGTCGAAGCCACCTCCGTCGCCGGCTCCCCCTCGCCCGAGGACCTCCTCGCCGACGACGTCAAGTGGACCACCCTCGTCCCCCGCACCGCCATCGGCGGCCACGCCGCCAACGGCTTCGCCGTCGACGTCGAACAGCGCTTCACCCACCTCCGGGTCAACCAGCACCCCGACGGCGGCATCGCCCGCCTCCGCGTCCACGGCGAAGTCGCCCCCGACCCGCAGTGGCTCGCCGTCCTCGGCACCTTCGACCTCGCCGCCCTCGAGAACGGCGGCCAGGTCGAGGACGCATCCGACCGCTTCTACTCCCCGGCCACCAACACCATCCAGCCCGGCCGCTCCCGCAAGATGGACGACGGCTGGGAGACCCGCCGCCGCCGCGACAAGGGCAACGACTGGATCCGCTACAGCCTCGCCGCCGAATCCGAGATCCGCGCCGTCGAGATCGACACCGCCTACCTCAAGGGCAACAGCGCCGGCTGGGCCGCCCTCTCCGTCGCCGCCGAAGGCTCCGAGGACTGGACCGAGATCCTCCCCCGGACCCGCCTCCAGCCCGACACCAACCACCGCTTCGTCCTCGACGCCCCGGCCGTCGGCTCCCGCGTCCGCATCGACATCTACCCCGACGGCGGCATCTCCCGCCTCCGCCTCTACGGCTCCCTCACCGAAACCGGCGCGGCCCGGCTGACCGCCCGCCACCAGGAACTGGGCGGCTGACCCCACCCGCCCACCGGAACCGGGCGGGCACGACACCCCGCCCGGCCCGCGAGGGCGCACCGGCCCGACAGCACCGGTGCGCCCCGTATTTTTTGTGGCTCGGTTCGCCTAGGTGCTCGTGGGTGCCGAGGGGGCCAGGACGGCACGTCACGGATTGCCCTGGGGGCGGGGCCGGACATCGGGGCTACCCGGCGGCGGGGCAGCGCGTCGGACCGGTTCGGGGCCGGGCCGCGCGTCCGCTTCCGCCCTCCCGTGTCACGCCGCGTGGCCGCCGTCCACCGAGAACTCGGCGCCCGTCACGTACGCCGCCTCCGGGCCCGCCAGGAACGCCACCATGGAGGCGACCTCGTCGGCGGTGCCGAAGCGGCCCAGGGCCGTCACGGCCGCCTGGCCCTGCGCGTACGGGCCGTCGGCCGGGTTCATGTCCGTGTCCGTCGGGCCCGGGTGGACGATGTTCGCGTTGATGCCCCGGCCGCCCAGCTCGCGGGCGAGCGCCTTGGTCAGGCCGACCAGGGCCGCCTTGCTCATCGTGTACAGCGTGCCGCCGGGGCCCGGGACCCGCTGGGTCATGCAGGTGCCGATCGTGACGATCCGCCCGCCGTCCGGCATCCGCGCGGCCGCCGCCTGCGAGGCGAGGAACACGGAGCGGACGTTCACGGCGAGGACCCGGTCCACGTCGGCCAGGCTCAGCTGCTCCAGCGGCGCGACCACACCCACGCCGACGTTGTTGACCAGGACGTCGAGCCCTCCGAGGGCGTCCACCGCCCACTCCACGGCGCCCGCCGCGTCACCGGCGCCTGCGGCGTCGGCCCGCAGCGGCAGGGCCGTGCGGCCCAGTGCCTCGATCCGGGCGGCGACCTCCTTCGCCCGGACCTCGTCCCGGACATAGGTGAAGGCCACGTCCGCTCCCTCCCGGGCGAGCCGCACGGCGGTCGCCGCCCCCACGCCCCTGCTGCCACCGGTGACCAGGACCGCCTTGCCGCTCATGCCGGTCGTCGCCTTCGTCGTGGACATCGCGTACTCCTCGCACATCGGTTGTCGTTGCGAGTTCAATCAAACGGTGGTGGTGCGGCCGGCGCTGGCGGGAAACGGACGGCGACGCGACCACCGATGAGATCCGCGGGCGGGCGGGGTCGACACGGGTGGGACACGATGGTCCGGAAAGAGCGGAAGAGAGGGCATTCGTCATGGCCACCCTGAGCCTCACCCAGTTCCTCACCCTCGACGGCGTCTACCAGGCCCCCGGCGGCCCGGAGGAGGACCCGAGCGGCGGCTTCGACCAGGGCGGCTGGGTCGCCCCGTACCTCGACGAGGACTTCGGCCGCTTCGTCAACGAGGTCTTCGCCCGGCCCGCCGCCTTCCTCCTCGGCCGCCGCACCTACGACATCTTCGCGAGCTACTGGCCGCACCAGACCGACCCCGACGACCCGGTGGCGGGCCCGCTCAACGCGCTTCCGAAGTACGTCGTCTCCACCACGCTCACCTCCGGCGACTGGCCCACCACCACGGTGCTGCGGGGCGACCCGGCCGATGCCGTCGCCGCGCTCAAGCAGCGCGTGGACGGTGAGATCCAGATGCACGGCAGCGGCGGCCTGGCGCAGACCCTGCTCGCCCACGACCTCATCGACCGGCTGAACCTGCTGGTCTTCCCCGTGGTCCTCGGCAGCGGCCGCCGGCTGTTCCGCGAGGGGGCGACCCCGAGCGCCTTCCGGCTGCTCGACGCCCGCACCACCGCCGCGGGCGTCGGCATCCACACCTACGAGCTCGCCGGCCGCCCCCGCTTCGGCACCGTCGGCGAATGATGTAGCCACCACCGTTGTCCGGCGGATACGGTGATCGCGCCCGCGTGAGAGCCGCCGAAGTCTCCACCCCGCAACAAGAGCCGGAGACCTCGCCGCCATGTCCTCGCTTGCCGCACCCCTGCCCCTCGGCGCCCCGCGCCGGGCCTGGCTCACCGACCTGCCCGTGCTCCTCGTGGCGGTGGTCTGGGGCACCAGCTACCTCGCCGCCAAGGGCATCACCGCCACCCACACCGTGATCGCCGTGCTCGTCCTGCGGTTCGCCGTGGTGCTGCCGGTGCTCGTCGTCGCCGGATGGCGCAGGCTGCGGGCGCTGGACGCGGCACAGTGGCGCGGCGCGGGCCTCCTCGGACTGATCCTCGCCGGAATCTTCCTCCTGGAGACCTACGGAGTCGTCCACACCTCCGCCACCAACGCGGGCCTGATCATCAGCCTCACCATGATCTTCACCCCGCTCGCCGAGGCGGCCGTGACCCGGGTCCGGCCGCCCCGCGCCTTCCTCGCCGCCGCGGCGCTCTCCGTGACGGGCGTGATCCTGCTGACCCAGGGCGCGGGCTTCACCGCACCGTCGGCCGGCGACCTGCTGATGCTGCTCGCCGCCCTCGCCCGGACCGTGCACGTCCTCGCGATGTCGCGGATCAAGGCCGTGCGGAGCGCCGACTCGCTCTCCCTCACCACCGTCCAGCTCGGCGCCGCCGTCGCCGTCTTCGCGCTCCTCGCCGCCGCGCCCGCCACCGGGGCCTCGCCCTGGTCGGTCGCGCTCGGCTTCGGGCCGCGCGCATGGGCAGGACTCCTCTTCCTCTCCGTCTTCTGCACCCTCTTCGCCTTCTTCGTGCAGATGTGGGCGGTGCGCCGCACGTCGCCTTCCCGGGTCAGCCTGCTGCTGGGCACCGAGCCCCTGTGGGCCGCCGCCGCGGGCATCGCCCTGGCGGGTGACCGCCCCGGCGCCCTCGGTCTCGCGGGCGCGGTCCTCGTGCTGGCGGGCACCACGTGGGGCCGCCGGGCCGCCGACCGGGACGCCGGGTAGGTTCACCGGTCATGACCACACGCCACCCGCGCCACCCCCGCCCCGTCCCCTCGCCGGTCGAGACGCTCCGCGCACGGGCGGTCCGCACCCAGGGCTGGGGCCTTTGCCTGCTGACCGTCGCCGCGCTGCTGTGGGTGTGGTGCGCGGTGCTGCTCCTCACCCCGTACGAGACGGACCGGGGCAACGACTGCGGCACGCTGCTCTCGGGCGACTACCACCACGACGAGCCGTGCTACGAGTCCCGTGACTGGCCCGAACTCCTCGGCCTGCTCGCGGCGTCCGTCCCCTTCGCCGTCGCGGGCGCCGCCGTCCACGCCCGCGGCGCCCTCACCCACCGCCTGGCGCCGCTCCTCGCCGACCTCGACGAGAAGTGACGGCCGTTTCGACCTGCTCCGGGTCCCCCGCCTGTACGGGATCCGGCACGGGAGGTTCGCCTCGCTGAAGCGGGCGTTGCGGAGCGTTGATCCGGTGGGAGTGGCCCTCCACGAGCCCCTCTCCAGCGCGCGCCGCCGGCATCCCGGAGCAGGACGAGGAGGAAGACCGGTTCAGATGGGCGGGCGCGGGTGACGTGGCGGGGTTCTGGAAACGGCCCGCCGGGGGAGGCCCGGCAGGGCCGGCTCGGAAAGCACGCAGGGCGGCCCGGTCAGTGGCGTGGCACCCGGTCCGACACCACCAGTATCGCCACGCCCAGGGCCGCGATCACGATGTTCGCGAAGACCTCGTGGCCGTGCAGGAACCCGACGTTCTCCGTCAGGAACCGGGTCATGCCGAGCAGTTTGAACCAGCCGTCGGTCAGCTCGCGGATCACTCCGGCCACGCCGAAGACCATCATCAGGAAGCCCGTGACTTCGAGAAACCTCTTCATGCCCCGATCGTGATCCATGCGCCGCCCGCGCCGCGTCGGCCGTCGGTATCCGTCTCGTGGGGCTCGCGTCCGACGTTCGTACGACCGAAGCCGCCCCCCGCGCGACTTTGGTATCGACCGGTCGCCGCACCCCCGCCGCCCGGCCCCCGCCCGCGTACATCGCCGTCATGGGCGTCCCCACCGTCAAGACCCACGACTCGCGGATTCCGGCCACCTTCGGCCTCGACAACCGTGTCCGGATCGCACTGCTCGTCCACGGCGCCGGCCCTCTCGACCTCCCCGACCCGGACGGCGGCGCCTAGCCTGGACCGATGTCCGTCATCGACCTGGGGGCGTACGGCCCGGACTTCACCGCCGACCCGTACCCGTACTACGCGAAGCTCCGCGCGTCCGGACCCGTCCACGAGATCCTCACACCCGAGGGCATCCCGGCCTGGCTGATCGTCGGATACGAGGAGGCCCGCGCCGCGCTCGCCGACCCGCGGTTCGTCAAGAACACCTCCGCCGTCGTCGACTTCGTCCCGCTGGAGGTCGAGGTCATCGGCCCCAACCTGCTCGGCGTCGACCCGCCCGACCACACCCGGCTGCGCAAGCTCGTCGCGGGCGAGTTCACCGGCCGCCGGGTCGAGGCCCTGCGCCCGCGCGTCGTGCAACTGGCCGGTGAACTCCTCGACGCGATGGCGCCCGCCGGCCGCGCGGACCTCGTCGACGCCTTCGCCTTCCCGTTGCCCATCACCGTCATCTGCGAACTCCTCGGCGTCCCGGCCGCCGACCGGGACTCCTTCCGTGCCTGGTCGAACGAGCTGGTCGCCCCGACCGGCGCCCTCACCGAGCGGGAGGCCGTCGAGGGCTTCGGCGGCTACCTCGACGAACTCATCGAGGACAGACGCGCGGCCGGGCCCGCCGACGACCTGCTGTCCGCCCTCATCGCCACCCGCGCCGAGGACGGCGACCGGCTCTCCCTGCCGGAACTGCGCGCCCTGGTCTATCTGCTGCTGATCGCCGGCCACGAGACCACGGTCAACCTGATCGCCAACACGGTCCGCGCGCTGCTCCGTCACCCGGACCAACTCGCCGCGCTCAGGGCAGACTTCAGCCTGCTTGACGGCGCGATCGAGGAGGGGCTGCGCTACGACGGACCGGTGGAGGCCGCCACGTACCGCTTCGCCGTCGAGGACGTCCCCGTGGGCGGCGCCGTCGTTCCCGCCGGTTCCGTCGTGCTCGTCGGCCTCGCCGCCGGCGCCCGCGATCCGGGCCGCTTCCCCGACCCCGACCGCTTCGACATCCGGCGCGACCCGCGCGGCCACCTCGCCTTCGGGCACGGCATCCACTACTGCCTGGGCGCCCCGCTCGCCCGCCTGGAGGGCAAGATCGCCATCCGGTCGCTCCTGGAACGCTTCCCCCGGCTGGAACTGGACCCTACCGGCGGCCCGTTGGAATGGCTGCCCGGCCTGCTGATCCGCGGCACCCGCCGTCTCCCCGTGACGTGGTGAAACCCCTAGGAGCCCCGTGAGCCCCGTGAACCCCCCGACCGACCGGGTCGAGCCCGCGACCGACCGGGTCGAGCCCGCGACCGACCGGGGCGGGCCCGCGACCGACCGTCCCGGCCCCGCCTCCTCCGACCGTCCCGGCCCCGCCCTCGACCTCGCCCAGAAGGTCCTCGACAGCCAGCCCTTCAGTCGCCTCCTCGGCGCCCGGATCACCGCCTTCGGTGACGGCGCCGCCACTCTGGAACTGGACATCCGCGAGGAACTGCACCAGCAGAACGGCTTCCTGCACGGCGGAGTGCTCTCCTACGCCGCCGACAACGCCCTCACCTTCGCCGGCGGAGCCGCCCTCGGCCCGGCCGTCCTGACCGGCGGCTTCACCATCCAGTACCTCCGCCCGGCGGTCGGAGCGGTCCTGCGCGCCCGCGCCCGCGTCGTCCACGCCGGACGGCGACAGGCCGTCGTCCGCTGCGACCTGCTGACCGCCGACGCGGAAGGGACCGAGACGCTGTGCGCGGTGGCCCAGGGCACGGTGATGCCGGCCGGCGGCTGAAGCCCAGGAGGCACCCGCCTAGGCCGGCACCTCGTCGATCCGCACCGGGCGCCGTTCGCGGCGCGAGCGCTCGCACGCCTCCGCGATCCGCAGGGCGGCGAGCGCCTCGCGCCCGTCGCAGGGGTTGCCGCGCTCCCCGCGCACCAGGCCGACGAAGGCGTCGAGCTCCGCCTCGTACGCCGGCGCGAACCGCTCGAGGAAACCGGTCCAGGGCTTGGCGGGCGGCGGCGGGCCCTGCGGTTCGAGCGACTCCAGCGGAGTCCGCTCGTCCATCCCGACGGCGAGCTGTGCCCGCTCCCCGGCCAGCTCCATCCGTACGTCGTAGCCGGCGCCGTTGCAGCGGGTCGCGGTGGCCGTGACCAGCGTGCCGTCGTCCAGGGTCAGCAGCGCGGCGGCCGTGCCCACGTCCCCGGCCGCGCGGAACATCGCGGGCCCCGCGTCCGACCCGGTGGCGTACGCCTCCACCACCTCCCGGCCCGTCACCCAGCGCACGATGTCGAAGTCGTGGACCAGACAGTCCCGGAACAGCCCGCCCGACAGGGGCAGATAGGCGGCGGGCGGCGGCGCCGGGTCCGAGGTCACCGCCCGTACGGTGTGCAGCCGCCCGAGCCGGCCCGATCCGACGGCCTCCCGCGCCGCCCGGTACCCGGCGTCGAACCGCCGCATGAACCCCAGCTGGAGCTGGGTTCCGGCCGCCGCGACCGCGTCGAGCGCGGCGAGCGTCCCCGGCACGTCGAGCGCGATCGGCTTCTCGCAGAAGGCGGGAAGCCCGGCCGCGGCGGCCCGCCGGATCAACTCCGCGTGCGCGGCCGTCGCCGACGCGATCACCACCGCGTCGAGCGCGTGCTGCTCGAACAGCGCCTCCACCGTCGGCGCCGCCTCGGCCCCCAGTGCCCCCGCCACGCGCGCGGCCCGCTCCCCGTCGGCGTCGGCGAGCACCAGGGCCTCCACCTCCGGGTGCCGGGCGAGCACTCCCGCGTGGAAGCCGCCGATCCGCCCCGTCCCGACCAGTCCGATCCGCATGCGCCCAAGGTGGTGCGGAACGGATCGGGTGTCAAGGAACGCCCGGCCACCCGACCACCCGACCATCCGGCCTCGCGGCCCCACCGCCCCGCCTGGTCGGCCCGCCCCGACCACCTCCCGCCCCGCCCCGCTCCCACCTTCCCGCCGGGTCCCCGTTCCGCCCGGCCGGGCCGACCGAGGCGCCTACCGGCGGACCCCGGCGACGGACCGTCCGTCGCCGCGGGTACGGGCGCGGCGGCGACCGGCGACCGGCGACCGCGCGTACGGCTACGGGACGGGCTCGGGCCCGGCACCACCGCGCCCCGCAGCGCGACCCTTGCCCCGCTGCGGGGGATCCGGGGCGCGGCATGCCTTCAGCGGGTGACCGGGCCCGCCGGGCACCCCGGCCGGCCGGGCTCAGGACGCTGCCTCGTCGCCGTCAGGCCGCCGGCAGGGGTGCCGGCCCGCACCGGCAACCGGCCCCCCTGCCCGCCGTCATGCGCCCCAGCCGCGCGGCCCGCCGGTCTTGCCGTCCTGCTCGTCCTGGTCGTCGGTGTCGGCACCGGAGTCGGGTTCGGCGCGGTCGTCGAGGGTGATGGTGACCCGTTCGCCTCCGCCGGGGCCGATGCCGGTCAGGCGCTGCCGGATCCGCTCGTAGACCTCGGCCGCGAGTTCCCGGTCTCCGCTGCCGTCGGAGGCAGCGGAGGCGACGGCGTCCAGGGTGATCAGGAGCGCGATGAGCGAGCGGCCGGACAGCGGGGCGAAGACCCGCTCGTCGGGCTCGTCGATGACGCGCGGCGGGACGCGGAAGTGCCGGTGGCCCGCCGTGAGGCCGGTGAGGAACTCCCAGGTGTCGCGGTGGCAGCGCATGTCGGCGGAGGAGATCCGGGCGGCGGTCCGCAGCAGCGCGGTGTGCTCCGCGCTCACCGGCGCCGGCGCGGCGTCCTCGCCCTCGGCGGCGTCCTCGCCCTCGGCGGCGCCCTCGGCCTTCGCGGCGTCCTCCGCCGCCGCTGCGGCGGAGGTCCGGAGCTGGTCGACCATCGCGCGGATCTCGGCGAGTTCGCCGGTCAGCGTGGCGAGACCGGTGCGTGCCTCCTCCAAGGCGGTGGTGATCCCCTCGGTGACCTGTTCGGTGACCTGTTCGGTGGCCTCGCGGACCGTCTCGAGCAGCCGTCCCGCGGCATCGCCGCCCCCCTCCCCGCGCTCCCCGGCGGTGGGAGGGGTGGTGACCCGCTGCCCGGCCGGGCCGGCACCGGGCTCCTGGGAGGCGCCGTGCTCCTGGGGGACGGGCGTCCCCCCGAGCGTCACCGCACCGCCGGCACCGCCCGCGCCGTCCGCGCCGCCCCCGGCCTCCTCACCGCCCTCGTCAGGCCCTTCGGGCCCGGCCTGCGTCGCCTGCGGCCCGGGGGAGACGGGGACGGAGCCGCTGTCGGGGTGCCGGTCGTCCTCGGTGCCGCGCTGGACCGGGATCGCAGGCGGGAGGAGCGGTGCCGTGGCGGCCGGGTCCGTCGGACGGGCGGGGCCGCCGGGAGCCGACGACCGGGGGACGAGGGCGAGGAGGTCCAGGCGGTCGAGGGTGGCGCGCAGTTCGGTCAGCTCGGCCCGCAGGAGACCGGTGACCTCGTCGACCTTGCTGGTGACGACCTCGGCGGAGGGTGCCTTGGTGGCGCTGAGCAGGTCGTAGCGCATCCTGCCGATCTCTTCCGTGACCCGGTGGAGCCCGTCCGTGACCGCCCGGGAGGTGGCCTCCTGGGCTGCCCGGTGGGAGGTGTCGACCCTGTCGAAGCTCTCGGTGAGCGACGTGCGCGTGTTCTCCTCCGCGTGGAGGACGGCGTTGTGCACCATCGTGACCATCTGGGCAAGATCCGGCTTTCGGAGCATCTCCACCTCGTGCATTGCGGTATGTAGTCGATCGGTACCGCTGCGTATGGTGCAGGAGGTCAAACCGGTGGCGCGGCGGAACGGACCAACTCCTTCCGCCACGAGCGAGATTGGCCGTTCAACGCCTCCTCCGTGGCCGGTTCGGTCCCCTCGTCGAGCCGGCCGCCGTCGGCCAGGGCCGGCGGCCGGCTCGGCGGGGCGGATCGGGTGCCCGTCGATGCCGGTCACCTATCGGTGACCCGCGCCCGGGGCTACGCTCCGACGCGTCGGCGCCCGCCGCGCCGACGGCGACGCAGGCCCCGCTGAAGATCGGCGCGACCCCCATGACCGATACTGCAATGCACGCAGAAGGACACAAAGGAGGGCACGGCCTCGTGACCAGGGTTCCTGACGGAGGGGTACGCGCGGCTGTCGGCGCCGTGCTCGCGGTGGCGCTGACCGCCGCGCTCGCGGGATGCAGCAGCACCGGCGGCAAGCGCGCGGAGGACGCCCGCAAGGCGGCCGCCGCCCAGGGCAGGGCGGCCGTGGACACCCCTCGCTGGACCTTCGCCATGGTCACCCACTCGGGCGACGGCGACACCTTCTGGGACATCGTCCAGAACGGTGCCAAGCAGGCCGCGGTCAAGGACAACATCAACTTCCTCTACGCCCACAGCGACGAGGCGCAGACGCAGGCCCAGCTCATCGACTCGTACGTGGCGAAGAAGGTCGACGGCCTCATCGTCTCCCTCGCCAAGCCGGACGCGATGAGGACGGCCGTCGAGAAGGCCGTCAAGGCCGGCATCCCGGTGATCACCGTGAACTCGGGAGCCGAGCAGTCCAAGGCGTTCGGCGCCCTCACCCACATCGGCCAGGACGAGACCGTCGCCGGTGAGGCCGTCGGCGAGGAGCTCGACCGGCGCGGACGCAAGAAGGCCCTGTGCGTCCTGCACGAGCAGGGCAACGTCGGGCACGAGCAGCGCTGCGCCGGAGCGAGGAAGACCTTCGACGGCGACCTGCAGAACCTGTACGTCGACGGCACCAACATGCCCGACGTCCAGGCGTCCGTCCTGGCCAAGCTCCAGTCCGATCCGTCGATCGACGCCGTCGTGACCCTCGGCGCGCCCTTCGCCGACGCCGCCGTGCAGGCGAAGAAGACCGCCGGCAGCAAGGCGGAGGTCGACACCTTCGACCTCAACGCCAAGGTGGCCGGCGCCCTGGAGGCCGGCACCCTCGGCTTCGCCGTCGACCAGCAGCCCTATCTCCAGGGCTACCAGGCCGTCGACCTGCTCTGGCTCTACCGCTACAACGCCGACGTCCTCGGCGGCGGCAAGCCGGTCCTGACCGGACCGCAGATCATCACCAAGGACCAGGCCGGGGCGCTGAAGGGCTACACCGAGCGGGGCACCCGATGAGCGCCGCCGCCCCGCCCTCCGACGGGCTCGACCACGTCGACGAACGCCTGCTGCGCACCTCGCCGCTGAAGAAGCTGCTCGCCCGGCCCGAGCTCGGCTCGGTCGTCGGCGCCGTCGCCGTCTTCCTCTTCTTCTCCGTGGTCGCCGACGGCTTCCTGCGCCCCTCCAGCCTCGGCACGGTCCTCTACGCGGCGTCCACCATCGGCATCATGGCCGTGCCGGTCGCCCTGCTGATGATCGGCGGCGAGTTCGACCTGTCCGCCGGCGTCCTGGTCACCAGCTCGGCGCTGATCTCCTCGATGTTCAGCTACCAGATGACCGCGAACGTCTGGGTCGGGGTCGGCGTCTCGCTGCTCGTCACGCTCGCCATCGGCGCGTTCAACGGCTTCATGCTGACCCGCACCAAACTGCCGAGCTTCATCATCACCCTCGGCACCTTCCTCATGCTGACCGGCCTGAACCTCGGCTTCACCAAGCTGATCAGCGGCACCGTGTCCACCAAGTCGATCGCCGACATGGAGGGCTTCCCCTCCGCCCGCGCGCTCTTCGCCTCCACCTGGACCGTCGGCGGCGTGGAGCTCAAGGTCACCATCCTGTGGTGGCTGGTCCTCGTCGCCGTCGCCACCTGGATCCTGCTGCGGACCCGCTTCGGCAACTGGATCTTCGCCGTCGGCGGCGGCGCCGACGCCGCCCGCGCGGTCGGCGTCCCGGTCCACCGGACCAAGATCGGCCTCTACATGGGGGTGGCGTTCTGCGCCTGGGTCTCCGGCCAGCACCTGCTGCTCTCCTTCGACGTCGTCCAGTCCGGCGAGGGCGTCGGGAACGAGCTGATCTACATCATCGCGGCCGTCATCGGCGGCTGTCTGATCACCGGCGGCTACGGCTCCGCCATCGGCTCCGCGGTCGGCGCCCTCATCTTCGGCATGACCGGCAAGGGCATCGTGTACGCGGAGTGGAACCCGGACTGGTTCAAGTTCTTCCTGGGCGCCATGCTGCTGCTCGCCACGCTCCTGAACGCCTGGATCCGCAAGCGCGTGGAGGCCGCCAAGTGACCACGACGACGAAGACCCCCGCGCCCGGGCCGCTGGTCGAGCTCGACGCCGTCAGCAAGTACTACGGCAACATCCGGGCCCTCGAAGGGGTCTTTCTGCAGGTGCACGCGGGGGAGATCTCCTGCGTGCTCGGTGACAACGGCGCCGGCAAGTCCACCCTCATCAAGATCATCGCCGGTCTGCACGGGCACGACGCCGGCACCTTCCGCATCGAGGGCGAGGAGGTCGCCCTCGCCAACCCGCGCGACGCCCTGGACCGCGGCATCGCCACCGTCTACCAGGACCTCGCCGTCGTCCCCCTGATGCCGGTGTGGCGCAACTTCTTCCTCGGCTCCGAGCCGACCCGGGGCAAGGGCCCCTTCAAGCGGCTCGACACCGAGCTGATGCGCACCACCACCCGCGAGGCACTGCTCCGCATGGGCATCGACCTGCGGGACGTCGACCAGCCCATCGGCACGCTCTCCGGCGGCGAGCGCCAGTGCGTGGCGATCGCCCGCGCCGTGCACTTCGGCGCCAAGGTCCTGGTCCTGGACGAGCCGACGGCGGCGCTCGGGGTGAAGCAGTCCGGAGTGGTCCTGAAGTACGTGGCGGCGGCACGTGACCAGGGCCTCGGAGTGGTCCTCATCACCCACAACCCCCACCACGCCTACCTCGTCGGTGATCGTTTCGTCCTGCTGAAGCGCGGTGTCATGGCGGGCAGCCACACGAAGGGCTCCGTCACCCTGGACGAGTTGACCCGGCAGATGGCCGGCGGCAGCGAGCTCGAGGACCTGCGCCACGAACTGGAACGTCCTTCCGCTTCGTGACGCGCCCTTCACCTCCCTCCTGGCAGAATCGAGCCGATGAGTACCTACCGTGACCTGACCGGCCGAGGCTCCGCCCGGGGCACGGTCCTGCGGACCATCGGCCCCCGGGAGCGGCGCTCGCACCTGACGGCGCCCCGGGTGCCGACCGTCGGCATCGACATCGGCGGTACGAAGGTGATGGCCGGCGTCGTCGACGCGGACGGGAACATCCTGGAGAAGGTCCGCACCGAGACCCCCGACAAGTCCAAGAGCCCCAAGGTCGTCGAGGACACCATCGTGGAGCTCGTCCTGGACCTCTCCGACCGCCACGACGTGCACGCCGTCGGCATCGGCGCGGCCGGCTGGGTCGACGCCGACCGGGCCCGGGTGCTCTTCGCCCCGCACCTCGCCTGGCGCAACGAGCCGCTGCGCGACGCCCTCCAGGACCGGCTCGCCGTCCCCGTGATGGTCGACAACGACGCCAACACCGCCGCCTGGGCCGAGTGGCGCTTCGGCGCCGGACGCGGCGAGGACCACCTCGTCATGATCACCCTGGGCACCGGCATCGGCGGCGCCATCCTGGAGGACGGCCAGGTCAAGCGCGGCAAGTACGGGGTCGCCGGCGAGTTCGGCCACATGCAGGTGGTCCCCGGCGGCCACCGCTGCCCCTGCGGCAACCGCGGCTGCTGGGAGCAGTACAGCTCCGGCAACGCCCTCGTCCGCGAGGCCCGTGAGCTCGCCGCCGCCGACTCCCCGGTCGCGTACAACATCATCGAACGGGTCAAGGGCAGCGTCCCCGACATCACCGGCCCGCTCATCACCGAGCTCGCCCGCGAGGGCGACGCCATGTGCGTCGAACTGTTCCAGGACATCGGCCAGTGGCTCGGCGTCGGCATCGCCAACCTCGCCGCCGCCCTCGACCCCTCCTGCTTCGTCATCGGCGGTGGCGTCTCCGCCGCCGACGACCTGCTGATCGGCCCGGCGAGGGACGCCTTCCGCCGCCACCTCACCGGCCGGGGCTACCGCCCCGAGGCCCGCATCGCCCGCGCCCAGCTCGGCCCCGAGGCCGGCATGGTCGGCGCCGCCGACCTCGCCCGGCTGGTCGCCCGCCGCTTCCGCCGCGCCAACCGGCGCCGGGTCGAGCGCTACGAGCGGTACGGCCGCTACGCGCAGGCCCTGCGCGCCGCCACCGCCGCCGCCGACCGGAACGCCCGCACCACCCAGGACCCGCAGTCATGACGCCGACCGAACTGACGCCGCCGCCCCCCACCCGCCCCGACGGCAAGCTGCCCGAGGACCGGCGGCACATGCTGCGCCGCCGCTGGCTCACCGCCATCATCATCGTGCTCCTCGTCGGCATCCCGGCCGGCTATCTCGTGATCTCCGCCGGCCAGAGCCGCGCCAGCGGCCGCGACAAGGAGCGCGAGTCCTCCGTCGTCGGTCTCCAGGACAACCGGCCCTCCCTGATGAAGCGCCGGATCTACGAGATCCCGATCCCCTCCGACGCCTGGCACGTCGCCTACTACGAGACCAGCAACTGGAAGACCAGCCGGCTCTACGTGCAGTTCGCGACCACCGCGGCCGGCCTCGACGCCTACCTCCACGACAGCGGCACCAGCCGCGCGGCCCTCGTTCCCGGCGACGTCACCATCGGCAGCCGCGACGCGGGGATCGTCGGCTGGAACTTCCGCCCCGGCCACCCCTGGTCCGGCACCACCGTCACCCGTGAGAAGCCCCGCCCCACCAGCGACATCACGGTCGACCTCACCGACCCGGCCTTCCCCCGCGTCTACGTGGTCTCCACCACCTCCCCCTGACGCGGCCCGGAGGCGGCGAGGGTGCAGACGCCGTCCGCGCACCGCCGCTCCAGCCGGCCGCGCGAGACGGTCTGCGCCAGGCCGACCAGCCAGCAGGCGGGACAGCCCCGGAACGGGATCAGGGCGAGCGGGGCCGCCAGCAGGGCGGCCGGGCCGGCGACGGGCACCAGCGCGATCGCGCCGGCGATCAGCCCGAAGCCGAGGACGCCGCGCACCAGGTGGCGCGGGACGGACCTGCTCGCGAAGCCGGCGGTTCGCGTGTCCGGGACGGCTCGCGTGACGAGGACGGGTTTCGCGTCCGTGACGGCTCCTGCGGCCCGCGCGCGTATCAGGTCACGGGCGGGGTGCGTGTCCGGGACGGATTTCGCGGTGTTCTCGGTGTTCACGGTGTTCTCGGTGTTCACGGTGCTCGCGCTGTTCACGGTCGTGGGTCTCCTTCGACGAGTGGGCCGGCCGCCAGCGCGTGGCGCAGTGCCGCGCGGGCGCGGTGCAGCCGCGACTTCATCGCGGCGTCGCTCAGTCCGAGCGCCCGGGCCACGGTCCGGCCGGGCAGGCCCTGGACGTCCCGCATGACCAGCACCTGCCGCTGGTCGTGGGGCAGGGCGGCGACCGCGGCCGCGATCCGCTCGGCCTCCAGCCGCTGCAGCACCGCGTCCTCGGCCGACGGTGCCGCGGGCGTCGCTGCCCCCGGCCCGGCCTGCTGCCCGCCGTCGCCGCGCGAGACCAGCAGCCGCACGTGCCGGAGGCACTCGTTGCGTACGATCCGGAACATCCACGAGGCGAGCGCGCCCGTGGCCCGCAAGGTGCCGATCTTCCGGTACAGGATGATCAGAGCCTCCTGCGCCGCGTCCTCCGCGTCCTGCGGTGAGGCGCACAGCGACCGGGCGAACCGGCGCACGTGCGGCTGCGACGCCAGGACGACGGTGGTGAGCGAGGTGACGTCACCGTCCTGGGCGGCCCGGACCAGCCGCTCGTCCGGCCAGGCGAAACGTGGGGTCATGAGCTGCTCCTCCCGGCGAGCCGTCCCGTACGCCGGCGCCGGTCAGCCACGGCTCCCGTAACGCCGCATCAGGTGCCAGGCGCACGCGCCCGCGAGCAGGACTCCGACCACGACGAGGCCAGTGACCATCATTGCTGTTTCCTCCCGGTTCCGTACCGGCCCGTGCGACCGGTACGGACATAGGAGGGGGGAAGGCCCGGAAAGGATTCGCCGCGGCGGAGGTTTTTCCCCTGCCGGCTCTCAGTCCAGCGGACGCGGTTCGAGCGGGCGGACGGCGGGGCCCTGGAGCACGCGGCCGTCGGGGGCGAACCGCGAACCGTGGCACGGGCATTCCCAGGCCCGCTCCGCGTCGTTGAAGTGCACCAGGCACCCCAGATGCGTGCAGCGCGCCGAGACCGAGTGCGCCGTGCCCTGCTCGTCGCGGTACACCGCGCAGCGCCGTCCGCCGACCCGTACGACCGCGCCGGTGCCCGGCGGGATCTGCTCGACCTCGTCCACGTGGGAGGAGGCCAGCCGGTCGCCGACGAAGTGCTTGACCACCGAGCCCTGCAGCTTCATCAAGGACGCCGTCTCCCGCACGTGGAAGCGGCCCGGGTCGTACAGCGCGGACCAGGGCAGTTCCTCGCCCGCGATGCGGGCCGCGAGCAGCCGGCCGGCCATGACGCCGTTGCTCATGCCCCAGCCGCCGAACCCGGCCGCCACGTGGACGTGCCGGGAACCGGGGTGGAAGCGGCCCACGAACGGCACCCCGTCCGTGGACGAGTTGTCCTGCGCCGCCCACCGGTGCGTGACGCGGGCCTGCGGGAAGTGCTCCCCGGTCCAGGCGGCGAGCCGCTCGTAGCGCGCGCCCACCTCGCCGTCGCCCGGCGTGAACGACTCGCCGGTGACGATGAGCAGCCGCCGTCCGTCCGAGAGCGGCGCGGTGCGCACCGAACGGGTGTCGTGCTCGTGCGTGAGGTACGTGCCCCGCGGGGCGAGGTCCGCGGGAAGTTCCGCCGCGACGACGAGTTCGCGGCGGGGTTCGAGCCGGGAGAAGAGCAACGCCCGGTCGAAGACCGGGTAGTGGGTGGCCACGATCACGTCACGGGCGACGATCTCGGTCCCCTGCTCGGTGGTGAGCCGGCAGGGCTCGCCCTCGTGCAGCGAGACGACCCGGGTGCGCTCGTGGACGACGCCGCCCCGCCGGACGAGGTCGGCGACGAGCGCGAGGAGGTACTTGCGCGGATGGAACTGCGCCTGCCCCTCGACCCGCACCGCGCCGGCGACCGGGAACGGCAGCTCCGTCTCCTCGACGAAGGAGGCCGGCAGGCCCGCCTCGCGCGCCGCGTCCGCCTCCTCCCGCAGCCCGTCGACGGCGTCGGGCCGCTCCGTGTACACATGGCTCGGCGCGGTCTCGAGCTCGCAGTCGATCCCGAGCTCCGCCGCCACCCGGCCGACCTGCTCGACGGCCTCCTGCTGGGAACGCGCGTACAGCCGCGCCTGTTCGGCGCCGAACGACGACCGCAGCCGTGCGTAGATCATGCCGTGCTGGACCGAGAGCTTCGCGGTCGTGTAGCCGGTGACGCCCGCGGCGACGCGGTCCGCCTCGAGCAGGGCCACCCGGCGTCCCGCGCGGGCGAGTTCCCACGCCGCGCAGATGCCGGCGATGCCGGCGCCGACGACCGCGACGTCGACCTCCAGGTCTCCGGCCGGGCCGGAGTACGCGGACCCCGGTGCGGTCTCCATCCAGTACGACTCGTAAGTGCCGGGCAGACCGGTCATCTCAGTGCCTCCACTTCGCACACGCTACGACGGGCGGCGGGGCCGGCCCGCGCGACGCGCTCGGAACCGTTCGCCTGATCGGGCGGACCCTGCCCGGTTTCCCCCGACCGCCGGCCCTACCCGTGCCTCCGGGGACGCCAATGCCGAAGGACGGGGCGTGAGGTGGCGTAGGGCGGGCAGGCGGATCGGGAGCGTTCGCCCGAAAAGCACCCCACGACAGGAGAGAGGAGAGCACCGTGGCCCCGTCATCGGACAGCCGCACGAACCGCAAGGCGGCCGACGCCGAGCCCGAACGTCCGCCCCCGCTCGCCGAGGTGAGCCGGACGGCGATGGAGCAGCTCGAGGAGCTGCTCGGCCAGCCGGCGGAGTCCGTCAGCTCCTGCGCGCGCGGCGAGGACGGCGGCTGGCACCTCACCGTGGAAGTCCTCGAACTGAGGCGCGTCCCGGACACCATGAGCCTGCTCGCCTCGTACGAGGTCGACGTCGACCACCACGGGCAGCTCATGGGCCACCGGCGCACCCACCGGTACGAGCGGGGGCGCGCGGACCGCCGCTGAGCCGGCGGCCCGCCCCGCACCCGTCCATCCGTCCCGAGACGAGAGGGAGACCGAGCACCATGACCGTCGTTCCCACCCAGACCGCCCCGGCCACTGCCTCCGGAGGCGGATCCAGCGGCCTCTACGACGTACTCGAACTGGTTCTCGACCGTGGACTGGTGATCGACGCATTCGTGCGTGTCTCGCTGGTCGGCATCGAGATCCTGAAGATCGACATACGGGTCGTCGTGGCCAGCGTCGACACCTATCTGCGCTTCGCCGAGGCGTGCAACCGCCTCGACCTGGAAGCCGGTCCGCGCAAGAACCCGGGCCTGCCCGAACTGGTCGGCGAGGCCACCGAGTCCGGTGCGCGCAGGAAGACCAAGGGCGCCCTCAGCGGCGCCGCGCAGAGCATCTCCGACGCCTTCACCCAGGCACGTGACGAGGCGGTGGAGGAGAAGAGCGGCAGCAGCTCGCGCCGGCGCGGCTCGACCCGTGGGGAGGAGAAGGAATGAGCACCTACGTCTACGTCATCGCACCCGCCGACCGGAAGGTCCCGGACGACATCGAGGGCATCGGCGACCCTCCGCGGCCGGTGCGGACCGTGCGCAGCGGCGAGTTGATGGCCCTGTGCAGCGACGCGCCCGCCGAACTCAAGCCCAAGCGCCGTGACCTGCTCGCACACCAGCACGTCGTGATCCGGGCCGGCAAGGACGGCCCGGTGCTGCCGCTGCGGTTCGGCGGGGTGTCACCCGACGACGACACCGTCGCCGCCGTCCTGGCGGAGCACCACGACCGCTACCTGGAGCGGCTGAAGGCGCTCGACGGCAAGGACGAGTTCAACGTGAAGGTGCACCACGACGAGGAGGCCGTGCTCCAGGCCGTGCTCGCCGACGACGCCGACCTGAGGGCCCGCCACGCCGCCAACAGGGCGGCGGGCGGCGGAAGCCACGAGGAGAAGCTCGCCTTCGGCGAGCTGGTGGCGCGGGCCGTCGCCGAACGGGAGAGGACCGACGCCGAACTGGTCGAACGGACCCTCACCCCGTACGCGGCCGCGGTGGTGCACGGCCCCGAGGGCACCGGTCGGCTGGCCAACCTGTCGTTCCTGGTGGAGCGCGAACGGCGGCAGGAGTTCCTGGACGCCGTGCGCGACCTGCACCAGGAGCACGCCCACCTCCAGGAGCAGGTGACGGGGCCGCTGCCCCCGTACAGCTTCGTCGAGACGGACTGACCCCATGGGACTGCTCACGGAGATCCTCCTGCTGCCCGCCGCGCCCGTGCGCGGTACCGCCTGGGTGCTGCGACAGGTCGTGGACGTGGCGGAGCGGGAGTACTACGACCCCGCCGTCGTCCAGCGGGAACTGGCCGGACTCGTGGCCGCCCTGGAGGCCGGCGAGATCGACGAGGCGGAGTTCGACCGCCGGGAGGACGCCCTCCTGGCCCGCCTGGACGCGAGGAGAACCCCATGAGCGGACACCCCCCGAGGGAGGACCGATGGCCCGTCCGATGACACCTGCCCCCCGCCTCCTCGTCGGTCTCGCCCGGGTCGCGGGCCGGTCCTCCGCCCGGCTCCACGCCCTCACCGGCGGCAGCCGCGGCCTGGCCTCGCTGACCCTGGCGGGCGCCCGGCGGGCCGGGCGCCTCCGGGGCGCCCTGCACGCCGCCGTCACCGCCGGCACCGGACGCCTCCGGCACCACGCCGGACGCGTCCGGGGCCGGGCCGGACGCCTCCGGCAGCGAGCCGGGCGGTCGCGGCACCGAGAGGAGAACGGAGCATGACGATGCCGTCGGGCCTTCCCCGCCCGTACGACGAACAATCGGCCAACCTCGCCGACATCCTGGAGCGCGTCCTCGACAAGGGCGTGGTGATCGCCGGGGACATCCGCATCAACCTCCTCGACATCGAGCTCCTCACCATCAAGCTGCGACTCGTCGTGGCGTCGGTCGAGCGGGCCAAGGAGATGGGCATCGACTGGTGGGAGCAGGACCCCGCCCTGTCGTCCCGAGCGCGGCGGGGCGAACTCGGCCGCGAGAACGAGGAACTGCGCCGCCGCATCGCCGAACTGGAGGCGAGGCAGGAGACATGAACGACGCACCCGTGCCGAAGGAGCACCTGCTGTACGTGTACGCCGTCGTCCGCTCCGCCGGAACCGGCGGGGGACCGCCCGCCGTCCCCGGCGACACGCTGGGCGGCGGCCTGACGACCGTGGAGCACCGGGGCCTGACCGCCCTCGTCGAACCGGTCCCGGCCGCCGACTTCGACGAAGCACCCCTGCGCGCCCACCTGGAGGACCTGGACTGGCTCGCCGAGGTCGCCCGCGCCCACCACGCCGTGGTCGCCGCGGCCGGGCGGCAGACCACCACCGTCCCCCTGCGCCTCGCCACCGTCTGCCGCGGCGAGCAGGGCGTGCGCCGGCTGCTCGACGAGGGGGAGCGCGGCCTGACGGACGCGCTGGACCGCCTGACGGGCGTCCACGAGTGGGGAGTCAAGCTGTACGCCGACGAGTCCACCGCCACCGGAGCGGCGCCCGCGACGGCCCCCGCCGCCGCGTCCGGCTCCGGGCGCGACTACCTGCGCCGCCGACTGGGCGAGCAGCGGGCCCGGCGGGACGCCGACGACACCGCGGCCCGTACCGCACGGGAACTGCACGACGTGCTCACCCGCGCGGCCGTGGACGCGGTCCTCCACCCGCCCCAGCAGGCGCGCCTGTCCCGGGCCCCCGGCCGGAACGTCCTCAACGCCGCCTATCTCGTCCCCGACGAACGGCAGCGGGAGTTCCTCGACGCCGTCCCGCCGGTCGAGGAGCGGCATCCCGGCCTGCGCCTGGAGATGACGGGTCCCTGGGTGCCGTACTCCTTCGTGCGGACCGGGGCCGAGGGAGGGCCGGAGCAGTGACCGACCAACGGGAGATCGCACTCGTGGACCTGCTGGACCGGCTCCTCGCGGGCGGGGTGGTCCTCGCCGGTGACCTCACCCTGCGGATCGCCGACGTCGACCTGGTGCGCATCGACCTGAAGGCGCTCATCAGCACCGTCGGCGAGACCGTGCCCTCCCCGTGGGCGGAGGTGACGCCATGACGCGGCCCCGACGCGTCGAACTCGACCCCGACACCGTCGAACGCGACCTGGCCTGCCTGGTCCTGACCGTCGTCGAGCTGCTGCGCCAGCTGATGGAGCGGCAGGCCCTGCGCCGGGTCGAGGCGGGCGACCTCAGCGAGGAGCAGGAGGAGCGGATCGGACTGACCCTCATGCTCCTGGAGGACCGGATGGCGCTGCTGCGCGAGCGCTTCGGACTGGAGCCGGAGGACCTGAACATCGACCTCGGGCCGCTCGGCAAACTCCTCTGAAGCCGGGTTTGTTCCCGTCCGGTCCGGTCAGACGCACACTATGACTGCATCGGAGAAGAGCAACGAGACCTCGTCCCGCCGCACCAACTCGGGCACCGCCTCGGCCACGGCGAAGAAGACCGTCCGTGCCGTGGAGGAGACCGGGGAGAAGGGCACCGGGACGCTGACCGCCCTCCCCGCGCCCCTCGCGGAGAAGACCCTCGCGGCCGTCCACGCCGTGCGCGGCACCGGCGACATGCTGTGGACCGCCGTACGCGCCCGCAAGGGGGTCACCGGGAGTGCGGCCGTCAGTGCCGCGGCCGCGCTCACCGGCGCGTACGCCCTGGGGCGCCGGGCCGGACTGCGGAGCCGGGGCCCGCTCTCCCGGCTCACCGGCGGACGCATCTGATCCGCCCTGAGGTCCCCCGCCGAACCGTCGAAGGCGGCGGGGGACCCCGACGAGAAGGGGCGGCTCCGGATCTCCGGAGCCGCCCCTTTCGACGTGCTTCTCGACGTGTCTTGCTCTGTCGGTCCCGCCGGTCAGGCCGGCAGGAGCGAGTCGTCCTCGGGGCGTGCACCGGGGAGCCGGTGGCGGGCGACGACGAGAGCCGTGTCGACGTCCCGGGTGCCCGTGGAGACGCAGAGGGTGTACGCGAGATCGTCCATGCGCCGGCGCACCTCCGGGCTTCCGTTCTCCGCGTGCAGCACCCTGAGCGTCTCGTACTGCTCGATCAGATTGCTCAACACCGCGGGATGGGCCATCAGCACAGTGCTTTCTCCTCTCGTCAGTACGGGCGGCCACCGCCCGGTCGAGGCGCCGCGTACCCCGCTTCCCGGGGTGTATGCACAACCCGTTCCCAGCGGTCGCCGGGGCCCGGGTCCCGGCCCGGACCGACCGTTTTCGTCCCCCGCCCCAGGGCAGACGGTGCAGAGGTGGAGCACGCCGGGCACGACGGCGTCGGTCAGATGCCGCGATTCCCGGCCGATACGGGTGAGAGCCGCCCGGACACGGCGTGGCCGGAGAGGGCTCCGGTTATGGCTGCAAGGTCCACCCCTACCGTTTCTTGGGAGTAACGATGGCGACTGAGCACTCCGACGCGGCCCCGGAACGGGGCGAAGGCGGCCTGCCGGGGAAACCGGGGCCGGTCTCTCCCAGCGTGGCCGAGCCGACGCATTCCACCGAGCCCCTGCCGGCGAAGCCGGACCAGGCAGGCCCGGAGACCGTGAGCCCGACCGGACAGGCCACCGGGGCGGCGCCGGCGCGCGTGGCGCAGAGCGGCGCCTATCTGACGACGGCCCAGGGCGCGCGCCTCCATGACACCGATCACTCGCTGAAGGCCGGAGCGCGCGGGCCGGTGCTGCTCCAGGACCACCATCTGCGGGAGAAGATCACCCACTTCGACCACGAGCGGATCCCGGAGCGGGTGGTGCACGCGCGCGGCGCCGCCGCCCACGGCGTCTTCCGCGGGTACGGCACGGCCGCCGAGGTCTGCAAGGCAGCCTTCCTGGCGAAGGACGTCGAGACGCCGGTCTTCGTGCGCTTCTCCACCGTCCTCGGCTCCCGCGGCTCCTCGGACACGGTCCGCGACACCCGCGGGTTCGCGACCAAGTTCTACACCGACGAGGGCACCTTCGACCTGGTGGGGAACAACATCCCGGTGTTCTTCATCCAGGACGCGGTCAAGTTCCCCGACATCATCCACGCGGGCAAGCCGCATCCGGACCGCGAGATCCCGCAGGCGCAGAGCGCCCACGACACCTTCTGGGACTTCGTCTCGCTGCACACCGAGGCCACCCACCACACGCTGTGGAACATGTCGGACCGCGGCATCCCGCGCTCGTACCGGATGATGGAGGGCTTCGGCGTCCACACCTTCCGGCTCGTCAACGGCGCCGGGGAGACCTCGCTGGTGAAGTTCCACTGGAAGCCGAAGCTGGGCGTGCACTCGCTGGTCTGGGAGGAGGCCCAGCTGATCAACGGCATGGACCCCGACTTCCACCGGCGGGACCTGTGCGACGCCATCGAAGCGGGCGCCTTCCCGCAGTGGGAACTCGGCATCCAGGTCTTTCCCGACACCCCCGACCAGACCTTCGAGGGGATCGACCTGCTCGACCCCACCAAGATCGTTCCCGAGGAGCGGGCCCCGGTCCAGCCGATCGGGCTGATGACCCTCAACGCCAACGTCACGAACTTCTTCGCCGAGACCGAGCAGGTCGCCTTCCACCCCGGCCACCTGGTGCCCGGCATCGACGTGACGGACGACCCGCTGCTCGCGGGACGGCTCTTCTCCTACCTCGACACCCAGATCAGCCGCCTCGGCGGGCCGAACTTCGCGCAGATCCCCGTCAACCGGCCGCAGGCCCCGGTCAACGACATGTTCCGCGACGGCATGCACCAGACCGCCGTGCACACCGGGGTGGCGCCGTACCGGCCCAACAGCCTGGACGGCGGGTGCCCCTTCACGGCCGGCGCCGACACCGGCGCCTACGTCGAGACGCCCGTGCGGGTGTCCGAGGCACGGAAGGTCCGCGAGGCGCCCGCCTCCTTCGAGGACCACTTCACCCAGCCGCGGCTGTTCTGGCTCAGCATGACCCCGACCGAGCGCGAGCACATCATCGCCGCGTACACCTTCGAACTGGGCAAGTGCTACGAGCAGGCGGTCAAGGAACGGGCCCTCGGCGTCCTCGCCAACATCGACCCGGTGCTGTGCGAGCAGGTCGCCGCGGGCCTCGGACTGCCGGCCCCCGAGCCGACGGTCCCGCTCGCCGACGTGGAGGCCAGCCCCGCGCTGTCCCAGCTGGGCGCCGCCTGGCCGACCGACGGCCGCGTCGTCGGCATCGTCGCCGACAAGGCGGCCGACCTGTCCGGCGTACGGGCGGCCCGCCAGGCCGTCCTGGACGCCGGCATGACCCCGCTCGTCATCGCCCCGGCCGGCGGCACCCTCGACGGCGACGGCGAACCCGTCACGGTACAGCGGACCTTCGCCACCGCCCGCTCCGTCGAGTTCGACGCCCTCCTCCTGGCCGGCGCGCCCGCGGCGGGCGCCGACGCCTACGGCGCCCGCGACGCCAAGGCCGGCTCCCCGCTCGCCCAGGGCACCGACCCGCGGGTCCTGCTGCTGCTCACCGAGGCGTACCGGCACGGCAAGGCCGTCGGCGGATGGAACGGCGCCTCGGCGCTGCTCCAGTCCGCCGGCATCGACCCGGGCGGCCCCGGCGTCATCACGGCCGAGAGCGGTACGGCCGCCGTGGCCGCGACCACGGAGGCCCTGGCCCGCCACCGCGCCTGGGACAGGTTCCCGCCCGCCCTCTGACGCCCGCGCCCCGCCCCCGGCACCGGCCGGCCCCGCTCCCGCACGTCCCCGGAGCGAACCGGCCCGAACGGCCGGGGGCGGCGCTCCACCCGCCGGGTCCGGCCCCGCGTGCCGGACCCGCTGGTCAGCGACGCCGGGCGTCGGCGAGGATAGGGGCACCACCTGTCCCCGAGCGCGCGAGGAGCGACGTCAGATGCCCACGTCCGGGGCCGGTTCCAGACCGCCGACGATCGCCGACGTCGCCACCGCCGCCGGAGTCTCGCGCACCACCGTGTCGCACGCGCTCAACGGGCTCGGCAAGGTCGACCCCCGCACCCGGGAGCGGATCAAGAAGGTGGCCGCCGAGCTCGGTTACCGGCCCAATCTGCGGGCGCAGCGGCTGCGCCGCGGCCGGGCGCAGGCCATCGCGCTCGCCTCGTCCATGCCGTTCGCCGTGGCCGCGGGTCCCTCCCGGCTCGGCTTCTACATGGAGATCGCCGCCGCGGCCGCCGAGAGCGCCCTGCTGCACGAGTACGCGCTGGTCCTCGTGCCCCCCGTGCGCTCCGGTTCCGGCCTGCACTCGGCCGACATCGACGGAGCCATCGTCGTGGAGCCGGACGTCGACGACGCGGCGGTGGCCGACCTGAAGGAGCGCGGACTGCCCTACGTGGCGCTCGGCAGGCCCGTGTCGCCCGACGAGGCGGCCCCGTACGTCGATCTGCGCGGCGGACTCGTCACCGAGAAGCTCCTCGCCCACCTGCGCGAACAGGGCGCCCGCCGGCCGGCGCTGATCATCGGGTCCGGGCGACGGCACACGGCGGTCGACGCCCGCGCCGCGTACGAACGGCTCGCCGCGGACCACGGCTGGGAACCGGTCGTGGCGGCCGCGCCCGAGGCCGGCGGCGAGGAGGCCGGCTACCGGTGCTGCGCGGAACTGCTCGCCCGCCACCCCGACACCGACGCCGTGTGCGCGCTCGTGGACGCCTTCGCCGTCGGCGCGGTCCGGGCGATCCGGGACAGCGGGCGCAGCGTCCCCGGCGACGTCATGGTCGTCACCCGGTACGACGGCCTGCGCGCCCGCACCTGCGAGCCGCCGCTCACCGCCGTCGACCTCCGCCTCGACCGGGCGGCCGCCGACGCGGTGGACCTGCTGCTCGGACGGCTGCGCGGCGAGGTGACCACCGGCGCGGTGGTCACCTCGCCCGAGCCCCGGGTGGTGCCGCGGGCCTCCTCGCTGCGCCTCACCCCCCGAGGATGAGGACCACACCGGAGACCAGGGCGAACCCGAGCACGAACAGCCGTGTCCTGGACGCGTTCATCCGGTGGCTCACCAGGCGGCTCGCCCACGCGCCCACGGCGATCGCCGGCAGCAGCGTGAGCGCCCAGCCCAGATCCCCGGGATTCCCCTTCCCCGTGGCCAACAGCAGCCCCAGCGAGGCCAGTTCGCCGACGAGGAAGCAGGCGGCGACGGTGGAGCGCAGCTCGGCCGCCGGCCGGTGCTGGTAGACCAGGGCCAGCGGCGGCCCCCCGACCCCGGTGGCCGTCTCCGTCAGGCCGGTCACCGCACCCGCGCCGAGGTAGGCGGCCCGGCCGGGGGCGAACGCGGGCGCGGCGAGGCTCACGACCGCCGCGAGCACGGTGGCGATCCCCACGAAGAGCCCGAGGCCGCGCTCGGGGATCAGCCAGAGCAGCGCGAGGCCGGCGGGTGCGGTGACGAGCCGTGCCGCGGTGATCCAGCCGGCCCCGCGCCAGTCGAGGAAGGCCCGTTCGCGCCAGGCGACGTACGCGTTGAGCGGGATCATCGCCGCCAGTACGAACACGGGCAGCAGGCCGGGCGTCAGCATCCCCGCCACGGGCGCGACGATCAGCGCGAAGCCGAGACCGCTGCTGCCCTGTACAAACGCGGCGACGGCCACGGTGAGGGCGAGGATGGCCAGCGTGGTGGTGCTCATGGTGCGGTGCTCCTCAGGCGGGCCGCCGTGGACGTCGGGTGCGCCCGGGTGACGGGCGCGCGTTCCACCGTGGCGCGGGCCAGTTCGACCGCGCGGCTCACCAGCGCGGCGCCGTCCCAGGCCGTGGGCCGGCCGTGCCACAGGCGCAGTCGGCCGCCGACGAACACGGCGGTGATCTGGTCCCGGTTGCCGCGGCGCACCAGCTCCCAGGGCAGGTCCCAGGAGAGCGCCAGCTCGGGGTGGGTGACGTCGACGAGGAGGAAGTCGGCGGCCAGGCCCTCGGCGACGGTGCCCGTCCGGGCGCCGAGACCGACGGCGTCGGCGCCGCCCCGGGTGGCGTGCTCCAGCCAGGTCCAGCCGGCGCCGCACGAGGAGTCGCCGCTGGCCAGGCCGTACGCGATCCGCTGGGCGAACTCGGCCGCCTCGGCGAGGCGGAACCCGTCGCCCCGGGTGCCGTCGGTGCCGAGGCCGAAGCGGACGCCGCGCTCGGCCATGGCGAGGGCCGGGGCGACGGCGTTGCCCTTCCAGGCGCTGGCCACCGGGTTGTAGCTGACGGCGGTCCCGGTGTCGGCGAGCAGGGTCAGCTCGCCCGGCGTGAGCAGGGTGGCGTGCGCGGCGAGCAGATGGGGTCCCAACGCCCCTACGCGGTGCAGGTGTTCGAGCGGACGCAGGCCGTGCCGCAGCAGGGAACGCTCGACACCGGCCAGATGTTCGTTGACGTGGATCTGTACGGTGGCGCCCGCCTGCGCCGCGAGTCGGGCGACGCGCCGCAGGGTCGCGGACCGTGCCGCCTCGGGGACGGAGACGGCGAGCGAGGCGTGGACGAGCGGGTCGCCCTCGTAGCGGGCGAGGTGCTTGTCCGCGCGGTCGAGGACGGCGGGGTCGGCGTCCTCGGCGTGATCGCCGGCGACGTCGTCGGCGTCGTTGCAGACCAGTCCGAGCACGCAGCGGACGCCGGCGTCCCGCGTGGCCGAGGCCACCACCTCCATGTCCACGGCGGCCCGGGTGCCCGCGTCGGCGACCGTCGTGAAACCGCCGCGCAGCGCCTCGAGCGCCGCCAACTTGGCCGCGACGTAGGCCGATTCCTCGTCGAGGGCGCGCTCCAGCGGCACCCACACCCGGCGGAAGATCTCCGAGGGCTCCCCGAAGGCGAGCGCGGAGCCGAAGCTCTGGGTGAGGTGGTGGTGGGCGTCGACGAAGCCGGGCATCAGGAGGTGGCCGGGCAGTCGTACGCTCTCCAGGTGCGGATGGGTGCGCCGGAGCTCCTCCACGGGGCCGACGGCACGGAACGAGCCGTCGGCGACGACGACCCCGTGGCCGTCGGCGGGCCCTGCCGGCAGCAGGACGGCGTCCGGTTCCAGGAACAGGGGGCCGGGGGCGTCGAGCAGTGCGCGGGTGCTGGGGTTCATCGGTCGCTTTCCGTGCGGCGGGTGGCCAGGCGTGCGGCGAGGCCCGGCCTGACGTGGTGGAAGAGGAGGTTGAGGACGGCGGCGGTGAACGCGCCGACGGCGACGCCGCTTTCGAGGAGGATGCGGAGGTTCGGCGGGAAGCCCGCGTACACGCCCGGGATGAGGATGGGCAGGAGGCCCAGCGCGAGGGCGACGGCGCAGACGAAGGTGTGGGTGTGCCGGTCGAGGTGGGAGCGGCCGAGCATCTGCACGCCGAGCACGGTGATGACCGCGAAGACGACCATGGCGGTGCCGCCGACGACCGCCGACGGGATGACGCTGATCGCGCGGGTCACGGGGGCGAGGAAGCCGATGACGATGAGGACCGCTCCGGCCGCCGCGGTGACGAAACGGCTGCGCACTCCGGTGACCCGGACGATGCCGATGTTCTCGCCGCTGGTCACCATCAGCGGCAGGCCGAAGCAGCCGCCGAGGAGCGAGGTGAGGGCGTCGCCGCGGATGGTCGCCGGTACGGCGGTGCGCCGGTCGACCTCCTTGCCGACGGCCTCGGCGTTGATGACGGTCTGGCCGGTCGCCTCCGCCATCGACGCGAGGCTGTAGAGCATCAGCGGCAGTGCGGCGAGCAGGTTGAACTGGGGCGAGCCGAACGGCATCGCCTGCGGCAGGCTGACCAGGCCGCCCTCCGCGACGCGGCCGAGGTCCATGTGGCCGAGGAGGGCGGCGAGCGCGGTGCCGGCCAGGAGCCCCAGCATGACGGCGAGTTGCCGCAGGACTCCGGTGAACAGCAGGTAGAAGACGACGGTGAAGCCGATCGTCGCCATGCCGAGGAGCAGGTTCGTGGTGTCGGCGAAACCGGGGCTGCCGGGCCGGCCGGTGACGAGGAGCGCGCCGACCTTCACCAGGTTGACGCCCACGATGACGATCATCGTGCCGATGACGAGGGCCGGGAAGAACGCCAGCAGCCGGGAGAAGACGGGCAGTACGACGAAGTAGAAGGCCGCGGTGAGGATCACGGCGCCGGTGGCCGTGCGCAGGCCGTGCTGTTCGGCGATGGCCAGGAAGAGGATCAGCGGTGCGCCGCCCGGCAGCATCACGAACGGCAGCCGGGGGCCGAACTTCCACGGGCCGAGGGACTGGACGAGCGAGCCGATCCCGGAGAGGACGAAGGCCGCCGAGAGCAGGTCGACGGTCAGCCCGGCGTCGAGCCGGAGGGTGGCGCTCATCAGGAAGACCGCCGAGATCGGCGTGGCGGCCATGACGAGGACGTGCTGGATCCCGAAGAGCAGGATGCGGCCCAGCGGGCGGGACTCGTCGACGGGGTGGACGGGGGCGGTGGACTCCGGCGCCGGTGGCTGATCCGTACCGGGAAGGGTCTGGCGGGGACTGGACACGTTCGAGCTCCGTTCGGCGTTCGACACGTCGTGGTTCAGCCGCGATCCGGCCCTGGACGGGGAGCCGAGCGAGGTGGCCAAATCGATTTGGCCGTCAGTATGTGAGGCGCCCCGGAGGTCGTCAAGGGGTGCGGGCGACGAGAGCCGTCCCGGCGGACCGGGCTGACGAGGCATCAGGAACGACAACGAAATCCGTAGCCCGGCGAGCCCTGCGCCATCGATTCGTAAGTTACCAGGGGGTTTTGCTTCAAGAAGCGGGGGCCGACGCCTTGCGTGATGGCCCGCCCGTCGGGAAGGATCTGACTCCGGCCCGGGCCCTTCGCCCCGCGGCCCCCTCATGCCTCCATGTCTGGACGCCTGGCAGCGCACGGTAACCCCGGGCCGCCGGCCGGTGGACCGCCCGATCCGCGCGGCCACCCGGATGCTCCCTTGGAGGCCCCCACCCCGACCCGGCGCCCCGGTCCCGCCGGCGTCCCCGCGTCCCGTTCTCCTCTCATTCACCTACCCCCAAGGCAAGGCAGAGATGGCACCACTGTCCTCGCGCCGGCGACCCCTCACCACCGGCCACCCGGTGGACGAGGTCCTCCCGCTCCCCACCCTCGCGCTCTACGGATTCCAGCACGTCCTGGCCTTCTACGCCGGTGCCGTGCTCGTACCGGTGATCCTGGGCAGCAGCCTCGGCCTCTCGCGGCAGGAACTCGTCTACCTCATCAACGCCGACCTGGTCACCGCCGGCATCGCCACCATCATCCAGGCCTGGGGCTTCTGGCGGATCGGCGCCCGGCTGCCGCTCGTCCAGGGCGCGACCTTCACGGCCGTCTCGCCGATGATCGCCATCGGCCAGGGCGCGGGCGGCGGCACCGCCGGCCTCCTGGTCGTGTACGGCGCCGTGATCACCGGCGGCGTCGCCGCCTTCCTCTTCGCCCCGTTCGCCGGACGCCTGACCGCGTACTTCCCCCCGATCGTCACCGGCACCCTCCTCACCGTCATCGGCGTCGTCCTCATCCCGGTGGCCCTCCAGGACGTCGGCGGCGGCGCGGCCCTCATGGGCGGCCCCGGCTACGGAGACCCCGCCCACCTCGCGTACGCGGGCGGAACCCTGCTGTTCATCCTGCTCGTGGTGCGCTTCGGCGGCCCCTTCCTGCGCAGCGTCGCGGTGCTGCTCGGACTCGTCGGCGGGACCACCGTCGCCTGGCTGCTCGGCGACGTCGAGTTCGGCACGGTCCACCAGGCCGACTGGCTGGGCGTCAGCACCCCCTTCCACTTCGGCCTGCCGCAGTTCTCGGTCTTCCCCATGCTGGCGATGGTCGTCGTCATGCTCATCACCATGGTCGAGACGACCGGGGACGTGTACGCCATGGGCGAGATCACCGGCCGCAAGGTCGATGGCGAGACGGTCAGCCGCGCGCTGCGCGCCGACGGCGTCGCCACCGTCCTCGGCGGGGTGTTCAACTCCTTCCCGTACGTGGCGTTCGCCGAGAACATCGGCCTGGTCCGCATCTCCCGCGTCACCAGCCGCTTCGTCGTCGTCGCGGCCGGCGTCCTCATGATCGGCCTCGGCCTGGTGCCCAAGGCCGGCGCCCTGGTCGCCTCCGTCCCGCACCCGGTGCTCGGCGCGGCGGCCGTCGCCATGTTCGGCATGGTCGCCACCGTCGGCATCCAGATCCTCGCCAAGGTCGACCTGCGCGAGGAGCGCAACGCCGTCATCCTGGCCGTCAGCCTCGGCGCCGCCATGCTCCCGACGGCCGTCGCGCCCTTCTTCGAGCGCATGCCGACCGAAGTGCGGGCCGTCCTCGGCAGCGGCATCACCCTCGGCACCCTCACGGCCGTCCTGCTGAACCTGTTCTTCCACGTCCTGGAGAGCCGCCGCACCCGGCAGGACATCGACTGGGACGGCCTGGCCGCGTACGACGACGGGACCGGACCGCAGACCACCACGGCCCGCTGACCCCCACCGCTCCCCGGCGCCACCGCTCCGGGAAGCGCCCACCGAGGTGATCCGCACGTGTCCCACCCTCCCTTCTCTCCCGCCCAGGCCCGCGCCGCGCGCGAGCGCATCGGCCTGGACCCCGGACAGGTCGTCTCCGTCATGGCGCAGCTGGGAGTGCGCCGCCCCGTGGCGGTCCTCCTGGCATGGGAGTCGGGGGCGATGGCGCCGACCGAGGCCGAACTCTTCGCGCTCGCCGACGCGCTGTGGTGCCCGGTGCCCGTCCTGATGGACCTGCGGCCGCGATCCCTGCGCGAACACCGCCTGGCCCGGCAGCTCACCGCCGAGCGGCTGGCCCGGCGCATCGGCATGGACCCGCGCGACTACCTGCGTGCCGAGCGGGAGCACCGCTGGAACGGCACCGACCGGCAGACGCTCCTGCTCGCCGACTCCCTCGGCCTCGAGGCGGACGAACTGCGCGGCGTCATCGGCCGCGCCGGGGAACTCGACGGCCTGCTCCGCCAGGCCGTCGAAGGCCGCTGGAAACAGCACACCGCCACCCTCGCCCGTCTCCTCGGCACCCGCGAGCGGCCGGTGGCCCACGCGCTGCGGACGCTGCACCAGGAGTACGCCCGTTTCAACGAGCGCTACATGGGCCACCTCGTCGCCCGCAGCGACGACACCCGCCTGAAGGAGATCGCCACGGAACGGGCCGCGTGGCTGAACGCCCTGTCCGACCGCTTCCTCGACCTCGTCGGCCACGACTCGCCGCCACCCTCCGCGCCCTGACGGACACGGGCGTTCAAAATGACGGACAGCGGGTATATCGGCCTGTTCGGCGCCGGCCGGGCGCCCGCGCTCCGCGGACGCGGGCCCGCAACCGCGGCTTCACGGCGGTGAGAACCCCATGACCCAGTGCAAGATCCCCGACTACCGCACCGGCCACCGCGGCCGGCACTGGACCCACGCCCTGCGGTACGCGCAGAAGACGGGGGCTGTCATCGTCACCGACGACACCGGCGAACCCGTCGTCTACGCGCACGAGCAGTCCGGGCCCGGCCGCTTCAGGCCCTGGATCACCCCGACGGGCACCCGTTACGACAGCCACGACGTCCACCCCGAATGGTGACCCCGGCGGCCCGGGGGGCGCCCGCGGATCAGCCGCGTGGACGCCCGCGCCCCCCTCCGCCGAACGGATGATGTTCGGGGGGCGGCCCCGCGTACCCGCAGGTCAGCGCCGGTGTGATGAAGCGACTGAGGCCGGGCGGCCGTGTCCTGGCGGCCCCGCCGCAGGCCACCTGGCTAAGGTCGCTCCGCCCCGCGTTCACCCCGTCGCCCTCACCGGAGTTCCCATGGTCACGTCCACGGAGCCGCCCACCCTCGTACCGGTGGAAAGGAGGAGCAGGGGACAGATCGTCGTGGACTGGCTGACCACGACGGACCACAAGAAGATCGGGCACCTCTACCTGATCACGTCCTTCGTCTTCTTCCTGCTCGGCGGCCTGCTGGCGCTGGTGATCCGCGCGGAACTGGCGCGGCCGGGTCTGCAGATCGTCTCGGCGGAGCAGTACAACCAGGCGTTCACCCTGCACGGCACGGTGATGCTGCTGCTCTTCGCGACACCCACCTTCGCCGGCTTCGCCAACGCGATCATGCCCCTGCAGATCGGCTCGCCGGACGTGGCCTTCCCCCGCCTGAACATGTTCTCGTACTGGCTGTTCCTCTTCGGCGGCCTGATCGCGTTCGCGGGGATCTTCACCACGCAGGGCACCGCCGACTTCGGCTGGACCGCCTACACGCCGCTCAGCGGCGGCGAACGCACGCCCTACGTCGGCGGTGACATGTGGATCATGGGACTCGCGCTCGGCGGCTTCGGCACGATCCTGGGCGCGGTCAACTTCATCACCACGATCATCTGCATGCGCGCTCCGGGCATGACGATGTTCCGAATGCCGATCTTCACCTGGAACGTCCTGCTGACGTCGGTGCTCGTCCTGCTCGCCTTCCCGGTCCTGGCGGCGGCCCTGTTCGCGCTGGAGGCCGACCGGCAGTTCGGCGCGCACGTCTACGACCCGGCCAACGGCGGAGCCCTGCTCTGGCAGCACCTGTTCTGGTTCTTCGGGCACCCCGAGGTCTACATCATCGCCCTGCCGTTCTTCGGCATCGTCAGCGAGATCTTCCCCGTCTTCTCCCGCAAGCCGCTCTTCGGCTACATCGGGCTGGTCGCGGCGACGATCGCCATCGCGGGCCTGTCGGTCACCGTCTGGGCGCACCACATGTTCGCCACCGGCGCGGTGCTGCTGCCCTTCTTCTCCTTCATGACCTTCCTCATCGCGGTGCCGACCGGCGTGAAGTTCTTCAACTGGATCGGCACGATGTGGAAGGGATCGCTCTCCTTCGAGACGCCGATGCTGTGGTCGATCGGCTTCCTCGTCACCTTCCTGTTCGGCGGCCTCACCGGCATCATCCTCGCCTCGCCCCCGATGGACTTCCACGTCACCGACACGTACTTCGTCGTCGCGCACTTCCACTACGTGGTCTTCGGCACGGTCGTCTTCGCGATGTTCGCCGGCTTCTACTTCTGGTGGCCGAAGATGACCGGCACGATGCTCGACGAACGCCTCGGGAAGATCCACTTCTGGTCGCTGTTCGTCGGCTTCCACGGCACCTTCCTCGTGCAGCACTGGCTCGGAGCGGAAGGAATGCCCCGCCGTTACGCCGACTATCTGCACGCCGACGGCTTCACCGCGCTCAACACCGTCTCCTCCATCGGCGCCTTCCTCCTCGGCATGTCCACGCTGCCGTTCTTCTACAACGTCTGGAAGACGGCCAAGACCGCCCCGCGCGTCACCGTCGACGACCCCTGGGGCTTCGGCCGCTCCCTGGAGTGGGCCACCTCCTGCCCACCGCCCCGCCACAACTTCCTCACCCTGCCGCGCATCCGCTCCGAATCGCCCGCCTTCGACCTCAACTTCCCGAGCCTCGCGGCCCTCGACTACGGCCGCGCGCACAAGCGGGACGTCATCGACGATCCCGGCGCGGCGCAGAAGCCCCAGGGCGGCCGGGACGCATGACCGTGCCGAGCCGTGGTGAGCCGTACGGCTCCGTGGACCACGAGGACGACGGCGGCTCACCGCGGCCGACCGGGCACCCGGCCGGCGACCGGCACGCCCTCACGGCGGAGGCCGCCGCCGGCATCAACCGGCTCGAGGGCTACCTGCTCGCCCAGCGCGCCCGCGACGAGGCCGCTGAGGCCGGCCTCGCCTTCGCCCGCCGGCTGCCCTGGCTGGGTGCCCGGGAGGAGGCGGAGGCGGCCCGCCTGTTCGAGCAGGAGTACCTGGCCCTGCGGCGCCGGATGCTGCAGGCCACCGTCGCCCGCGCGGAGGAGCTCCGGGAGGAGTACGGCCGGCGCTACGCGCTCCTGCGCCGCCGACTGGTCGCCACCGCCCTGGGCCTCGGCGGCGCCCTGTCGGCGGTGCTGGCGGTCGTGGTGCGCGGCGTCGGTTAGGCGGTGCGGGGTCGGTTAGGCGGTGCGGCGGCGGTCCAGCCACCACAGCACCATGGACGCGGCGCTCAGCACCACCAGAACGCCGCCGGCCACGATCGCGAGCATCCGGTCGGCCGTGTGCACGGCCGTGTTCTGCGCGTCGAGGACGAACGGCGAGATCACCAGCCACACGCCCGCGAGACCCACGACGGCGTCGGACCACAGGCCACCGCCGCGGTAGACGCGCCGGCCCGCGGTGAACGCGACGACGAGTCCGACCAGCATCTCGTTGATCTGCGCGTCCTTGGGGCCGGTCTGCGTGGCCATCGGCATCAGCAGGAGCACCGCCGAGACCACCAGCATGAGCAGGCCGAGGAGCTGATCGTGCGCCCCCTGACGCAGGACGTGCGGCGGGTTGGCCACCCGGGGCTTCAGCCCCCGGTCGATGTGGATCACCATGGCTCCTCATCTCCTCCGGGTCGTGCGGCGCCCGGCGGGTACCCCTGATGCCGCGGCCTACACGGGCGCCGGGAGACACCCCTGGAGTCGCGCGAGACACCCCCTGGAGTACGGATGTGGCGTCGCCCGGCACGGGGCAGGCCGCGCGCGACCGCTCGGGTGGGGATCGTGCCCCTGCACCCCGGTCGCCCCGTCCCGTCCGAGCGGTGAGACCACCGCCCACGGCCCTCGTCGCTTCCTACGGCCCTCCTCGCATCCGCCATGGACAGTCCCACAGACTTGTTGCAGATGAGATCGAGGACGGCCTACGGTGACGCATATGCAGTCCTACACCATCGGACAGGCCGCGCGGCTCCTCGGCGTCAGCCCCGACACCGCACGGCGCTGGGCCGACGCGGGCCGGGTCGCGACCCACCGCGACGAGAGCGGGCGGCGCGTGATCGACGGGAGGTCACTGGCCGCCTTCTCGGTGGAGATCGGACAGGGCGAGGACGACGACGCGTCGTACACCTCCGCGCGCAACGCGTTCCCGGGGATCGTCACCGCGATCAAGCTCGGCGACCTCGCCGCCCAGGTCACCGTCCAGGCCGGACCCCACCGCCTGGTCTCCCTCCTCACCCGGGAGGCCGTGGAGGAACTGGGACTGGAAGTCGGCGTGCAGGCCACCGCCCGCGTGAAGTCGACCAGCGTGCACATCGACCGCACCTGAGACCTCACCTCACGCGGGTCCGCGTACAGACGCCCCCGGCCGTCGGCGCGACCGGCCCGCCCCGCATCCCGAGACCTTCTCCAAGGAGCCCGACCCGCATGTCCGTCACCCGCACCCGCACCCGTCGCCGTACCGCCGCCGTCCTCACCGCCGCCCTGCTCATGCCGCTCGCCGCCTGCGGCACCGACGACGCCGGCAGGGGCACCGGCGGATCCACCGCCTCCGGCTCCGCGAGCGGCGACACCCCCGCGGCGAACCTCACCGTGCTCGCCGCCGCCTCCCTCACCGACGTGTTCGAGACGGCGGGTGCCGCGTACGAGAAGTCCCACCCGGGGACCCGGATCACCTTCTCGTTCGCCGGCTCCCAGGAACTCGTCGCCCAGGTGTCCCAGGGCTCGCCCGCCGACGTCCTGGTGACCGCCGACACCAAGAGCATGGACAAGGTGAAGGCCGACACCGGCACCCCGGCCGTCATCGCGCGGAACCGGCTCGTCATCGCCACCGGCGAGGGCAACCCGCACAAGATCGCGGGCCTGAAGGACCTCGCCGACACCAAGCTGAAGGTCGTCCTCGCGGCGCCGGAGGTCCCGGCCGGCAAGTACAGCAAGCAGATCCTCGACGCGCAGAACGTCACCGTGAAGCCGGTCTCCCAGGAGCCCAACGTGCGCGCCGTGCTCAGCAAGGTCGAACTCGGCGAGGCCGACGCCGGCCTCGTCTACCGCACCGACGCCACGAGCGCAGCCGACAAGGTCGACGCGGTCGAGATCCCCGACGCGCAGAACGCCATCGCGCAGTACCCCGCCGCTACGCTCAAGGATTCGAAGAACGCCCGGGCAGCCGCCGCGTTCGTCGCCTGGCTGTCCTCGCCCGAGGGCCAGAAGATCCTCCGGGACGCCGGCTTCCAGAAGCCGTGACCGACGCGATCCTCCCCGGTGACGGGCTGTCCGCACCGGGGGACCGGACAGCCCCGGCGCCTCGTGTCCCCGCCCGCTCCAAGCCGTCACACCCCCGGGACCAACGATGAAACGAGCAGACCCCCGCGTCGGCGGACGCCGCACGGGAAGCTCCCGGCCACCCCTCGTCCTCGCCCTGCCCGCGCTGCTGGCCGTGGCGTTCCTGGCGCTGCCGCTGACCGGCATCCTGGTGCGGACCCCGTGGGGCGAACTCGGCGACCACCTGACGTCGCCGGGCACGGTCGAGGCGCTGAAACTGTCGCTCCTGGTCTCCTTCTGGGCCCTCGGCCTCTCCCTGCTCCTCGGCGTCCCGCTGGCGTGGCTGCTGGCCCGTGTGCCGTTCCCCGGCAAGGCGTTCGTCCGCTCGCTGGTCCTGCTGCCGATGGTCCTGCCGCCCACCGTCGGCGGCGTCGCCCTGCTGCTCGCCTTCGGGAGGCGCGGGCTCCTCGGCCCCTGGCTGGAGAGCACCTTCGGCATCACCCTGCCGTTCCACACCTCCGGCGCCGTCCTCGCCGCCACCTTCGTCGCCATGCCGTTCCTCGTCATCAGCCTGGAGGGCGCCCTCGGCGGGCTGCGGCCCCGCTACGAGGAGACGGCGGCCTCGCTCGGCGCCTCACCCGTCAGGGTCTTCTTCACGGTCACGCTGCCGATGGTGGCGCCCGGGGTCGTCGCGGGAGCGGCGCTCACCTGGGCGCGGGCACTGGGCGAGTTCGGCGCCACGATCACCTTCGCCGGCAACCTCCCCGGCACCACCCAGACCCTGCCGCTCCAGGTCTACCTCCTGCTCCAGGACGAACCCGAGGCCGCCACCTCCGTCTCGCTGCTGCTCCTCGCCATCGCCATGGGCGTCCTCGTCGCCCTGCGCGGCCGATGGACCGGCACCCCCGCCGACCGCACGCACCAGGCCGCCCCCGAGGCGGGGCCGGACCCGGCCGGCCCCCACCCGGCCGACCCGGCGGCCCCGTCGCCCCCCACCGGCCGATGGGCGCTGCACGCCCGGGTCACCGGCTTCACCCGGGTCACCCTGGACGCCGAACCCGGCACCACCATCGCCGTCGTCGGACCCAACGGCGCCGGGAAGACCACCCTGCTCCGGGCCCTGCTCGGCCTCACCCCCCGCGCCCAGGCGGACCTCACCCTCGGCGACACCGACGTCACCGGCCTGCCCCCGCACCGCCGCCGCGTCGCCTGGGTCCCCCAGGACGGCGCCCTCTTCCCGCACCTGTCCGCCCTCGCCAACACCGCGTACGGCCTGCGCGCCCAGGGCGTCCCCCGGGCCGAGGCCCGCCGAGAGGCCCGCGCCTGGCTCGACCGCCTCGGCGTCGGCCCCCTCGCGCACCGCAAGCCGACGCAGCTCTCCGGCGGCCAGGCCCAGCGGGTGGCGCTGGCCCGGGCGCTCGCCGCCCGCCCCAGGCTGCTGGTCCTGGACGAGCCGCTCGCCGCCCTCGACCAGACCACCCGGGCACACGTACGGCACACCCTGCGCACCCACCTGGCCGGTTTCGGCGGCGTCTGCCTCATCGTCACCCACGACCCGGTGGAGGCCGTCTCCCTCGCCGACCGCGTGCTGGTCCTCGACGAGGGCCGCGCCCTCCAGGACGCCGCCCCGGCCGAGGTCACCCGCCACCCGCGCTCCCCGTGGGTGGCCCGGATGCTCGGCCGCAACGCCTGGCCCGGCACGGCCACCGCCGACGGCCTCGCCCTCGACGGCGGCGGGCTCCTGATCGCGGCCGAAACCCCGCCGCCCGGCACCCCCGCACTCGCGATCGTCGCCCCCGAGGCGGTGTCCGTGCACCGGGAGAGGCCCGCCGGCAGCCCCCGTAACGTCTGGCCCGGCACCGTACGCGAGATCACCACGAGCGGCAGCCGGCTGCGGGTCCTGGTCACCCCGGACGGGGCCCCCGACCTCGTCGCCGAGATCACCCCCCAGGCGGCCGCCGAACTCGGCCTCGCCGACGGGGTGTCCGTCTGGACCAGCGTCAAGGCGACCGAGACCACGATCGTCGCTCTCTGACCGCCCCGACGCCCCTCACGAGCACCCGGGCCCGACGGGGAGGCCCGAGCCGAGGTCCTGACCGGTCACCGGCCCGCCGGGCACGCGGACCAGAGACCCGCGCCGGACCGGCGGGCGGCGGACTCGGCCGCGGACATCGTCTTCCAGTGCTTGTCGTTGGGCTCGTACAGCACGGCCTTGGCGTGACCGCTGCGCACCAGGGACTCGTTGACGAAGACGCCGCTCTCGTTCCACACGTACAACAGGTAACGGCCGTAGCGGTCCTTGAGCTCGACGTCGATCTCCGTCCGCAGGATGCTGCCCGGTGGCAGCAGCCGGGCGGTACGGGCCGTGGCCTCGCGGCTGTAGCAGGCGCCGCGCTCGGGGGTGTCGATCTCGAGCAGGCGGACGCGGGCGACGGTGCCCTCCGGGACGATCCGTCCGGTGCCGCGTACCTCAAGCGTGTCGCCGTCGACGACACGGATCACGACAGGACCGTGCGGGGCGGCGGTCGCCGGAGCGGCGGGTGCCAGGACGCCGAGGCCCAGCAGTGCGGCGGCCGAGGCCACGACGGTGGTTCGCGGGCGTCGGGAAGACATCAGGACCACCCCTCTCGGGCGGGTTCTCCTCCTCCAGTACAGCACCGGAGCGGCGGGCGCGCGAAGCGCGTCGGCCGGCGGAACCCTCACGCCGGACCGGCACGGGGCTACCGCTGTCCTCCGGCCGCGGGTGACTTCTTCCGTTCCGCGCCGGCTCCGACCTGTACCTGCTGGAGAGTCCTGCCCGACGGGTCGGACGCGCAGGCGGTCACGATCCTCCGACACCGCCGCGGCGTACCGCCGCCCGACGGCCGCCTCCTGATCGGGGAGCCCGGGCTCCCCGAAGTCGTCGGTACGGGCGCCGCACGGTCTAGGAACCGGACCAGCCGCAACGCACCGTCTGAACCGAGCGCTTCCGGTCCCCTACGCTCGGAGCAGGCTGCCCATGAACAAGCCGCCACCTAGTCTGCTCGACTTCCGGCACAGGGGCTTCCGAGCCGCCCCTGTCCGTGCCGGCCGGGGGGAGGGGCTCCGTGGGGGCGCGTCCTTCTGAGGCGCCGGCGGCGTACGAAGCGGTGACCAGGGCTTGTTTCCTGGTCGAGGCGTACGGCTGCTGCGGTCTGGTCGTAGTTCAGGGCCATGCGCGATGCCCACCCGAAGCCCGGCATTCTGGTGGCACCCGACGAAGGGGTGGAGTCCGTCGGGTCCGGAGCGGAGCGGGTGTCGTCCAGGCCATGGTGTGCACGATCTCCTTGACCAACTCCAGGCCGTCTGCGGGTGCAGGAACGCGAACCGGGCGACCCTCTCGTCCTTCCAACCGGTCCGGGCGACGAACGCCGTCTGGCCCCCACGCAAGCCCGCCCGCCCTGTCGACCCGGCTCAGTCACCCTTCCCGGGGCGAGGGCCGGGTGGGTGTCCCGACCCTCGGCGGCGGGAATCCGCCCCCTTGCCGTCTCGAAGAACCTCGTCGGCAAGGGAAGGGCCCGGTGGGGTTGTCCGGAGCCTCCCGTCATGCGGATCGTGGTCGGCGCAAACATCCCGAGGAGACCCGGAGGTGGCCCGTAGGCGGCGACGGTCTGGGTCTTGTCCACGACCGGGATCAGGTCGGCGTTCTCGAACGAGGCAGTCTCGGCCTTGTTCCACAGCGGGCACCCGGCCTCGACCGGAAGGGTGGCGGCCTTCGCCGTCAGGCGGTCGCATGCCGTGTTCCGGATGTGGGCGAAGTTGTTGCCGTCGGGCGTGAAGGGGCCGGAGAGCAAGCCGGTCAGCTGTGAGGGACGCCGTAGAGCATGCCCGCATGGTGCCGCGCCGCCGCGGGGAGCGTCTTACGGCACGCCCGGGGCCGGTGCAGCTGGTTCGGGAGCACGGTCGGTAACCAGGTGAGCCGGCGCGGCAGGCCCCGGCTATATTCCATGCGTGGACGACGATGACGGGCAACTCCTCGCGGGTCGCTACCGGTTGAGGCGACTGCTCGGTCAAGGTGGCATGGGGGCCGTCTGGCAGGCCCACGATGAGCAGCTGGGACGGGACGTCGCCGTCAAGGAGTTGCGGCTGCCCGAGCATCTGGGCGAGGCCGAGCGGCAGAACTGGATCGCCCGGCTCGACCGTGAGGCCCGTGCCGCTGCACGACTGAAGCATCCGGGGATCATCACCGTTCACGACCGGATATCCGGCCCCGACGGACGGCCCTGGATCATCATGGAGCTGGTGAACGGCGGTTCCCTGGCCGATCTCATCGAGGCGCAGGGCGCGCTCACGCCCCAGCGGGCCGTCGATGTCGGGCGGCAAGTGGCAGCTGCGCTCGGTGCCGCGCACCGGATGGGGATCACCCACCGGGACATCAAGCCCGCAAACATCCTTCTCGAGGGGGACCGGGTCGTCCTGACCGACTTCGGGATCGCAGCCCTCGAGGGAGACGCCACCCTCACCGCCACCGGCATGATCATGGGTACGCCCGCGTTCATGGCGCCCGAGCAGGTCCGTGGCCTGCCCGCGACGGCCGAGTCCGATCTGTGGTCGTTGGGGGCGACGCTGTACGCCGCGGTGGAGGGGCGCCCGCCGTTCGAGGGGTCTGCCCCCAGTGCGGTCCTGGTCGCCGTCGTGACGGAGGAACCGGCCCCGGCGGTGCGGGCCGGTGCGCTCGGCCCCGTACTCGACGGACTGCTGCACAAGGATCCTGCCGCGCGTCTGACCATGGATCAGCTGCAGGACCGGCTGAACGACGTCGCCCTCACGGCTCCACCCCCTGCGGCGGCGGCCCCCGTCACGTTTCGAACCCCAACCATGCCGGCGCAGAGCCCCGCTGTGCAGCAGCTGGCCTCGCAGTCCACCGCCGCACCGGGGCCCGCACGGCACCGACGTTTCCCACCGTGGGCCAAGCTGGGCGCGATGACACTGGTCATCGCGCTGGTCACGTATGCCGGGTACTTCTTCGACAACCGGGCTGACGAGAACTCGTACGAGGCCAACCGGAGAGTGGCCGACGCCCTGACCGCGCCCACGGGCTTTTCCCGGCTGACCACGACCCGCATCGACCAGGACCGGGCACAAGTGACGTACACGTGGCCCGACCCGTGCGACAGTCATTGCGCCGACCAGGTGTCCGTGGTCGAAGAGTGGATGAGGACGCAGGCGGGCGTAGCCCGGGTCGACACCCTCGGGGCCGAGCTCGGCGGCTGTCTCGACGACGAGTTCGGTTGCCCCCTTCTTATCGAGCAGGCGCCGTCCTACAAAGACCCGACCCTTCAGGGCGCCGCACTCCAGACGGAGGGCGGCCGGCTCTCCTTCAGGGTCGACGTGGGCCGATAGCCGCCAGCCGCCGCCCCTGGGGCGGCGGCTGGCGGGAGTGACGTGGTGGAGCCAGCCGCGCCAGGTCCGGCCCCCGAAGTGGTTCAGCCCGAGGCCGTATTCGAGCTTGCGGTAGTCGTCCTCGATCACCATCGTCTGGGCCGACTGCGCCTACGCCGGCCAGCTCGTGATCTGGGCGAAGAAGTGCCTGGATCTGACGGTGAAGACGACGAAGCCGACCCAAGAACGCGGTCGGCTTCGTCGTCCTGCCCCGACGCGGGTGGTTGAAAGGTCGCCGGTCTGGGTCATGCACGCCCGCCGACACGCCCGCGACTACGAGCGGCTCATCCAGCACTCCGAATCACTGATCACCTGGGCCGCGATCACCCTGCCGGCGCACGCGGGGCCGTGAGGTGATGAGGGCGTCGGCCACCGGCAAGGGGTTTCGCCCGCCGTGCTGGTGGGTGCGTCGTCGCGTCAGTCCTGAGTGATCTCGTCGTCAGCAGCGCGAGCGACCACGTACACGGTGTCTTCCAGAAAGACGGCTGGGTAATGACCGGGGCCGGGGTCACATTTCCCGCCGTCAGCCCCCACCAGTTCATACGAGGTGGAGCCCCGGGCCCGCGTACTGGCCGCCGCCTTGCAGGCCGCCCTCTACGGCGACCTCGAACCTCTTGCCCGCGCCCTGCTCGAAGCGTCCTAACGGCGCTACCCAAGGCCGGGTTCCACGGCCGGGGGCCGGAGCAGGCGGGCTCGGGTGAGATCACCAGCTCCGGCTCCGTGCCAACGCCCCCACGCCCCGCGAGGCCACGCGTCCGCGCGGCCTGGCGCCTCCCGGCCCTCCAAGTCCGCGACAGCCCGCTCGGCGGCCTCGTCTCACCAGTCCGTGAGGTCCATCGCCCACGTGCAGTGCGGGTCCACGTCGTCCTTCCGCATGCGCTCGGTCTCGGTGACCAGCGAGGGAAGAGCGGCGGTCAGGGCGGTGACGGCCCCCGACGGACGCACATCGACCGCGACGATCCCATCGATGTCGTCCGCGGCCAGGTACAGGCGCAGAAGGTCCGGGGTCGGCAAGAGGAAGCCGACCATCAGCGGGTCGGGGAACTCTCCGGTGTACGGGTGGACGAGCGTGCGCATGATGGTCAGCGCCCGCTCCTCTACGGGCTCCGGCGTGGGCTCCACGGCCGCCAGGTCGACGCGAATCACCGGCACATGCGGCAGCTCGGCGCTGAGGCTCTCTTGCGGATCGACGTGCGGGCCGGTCAGGAGCGTGCGCAGCACCCCTGTGACGTGATCCGCGGTGACGGGCTCACCACCGGTGGTCAGGGGGAACTCGTAGAGGGTCAGGTCGGGTGCTTGGCTGGCGACCGGCGGGCCCGTCGCCAGCCGGATCGCATGCGCCGGTGGCGGCGCCGGCAGGACGCCCCGCAGATACCGGTCGCCCGCGACCGGCGCCAGGGCATGGTGGAACAGCAGGCCGGTGAGGGTGGCCTGCTGCTCCGTAGTCTCGTCCCACATGGTCACTCGTTGATCCAGTTCGGGCACTTGTTCACGCCCTTGCAGTAGGCGGTGATCACGCCGATCTTCTGGCCCCTGCCGGCGTCGTACCGCGCGTCGGCCGTCTTCTGCGCGTACTGCGCGATGACGATGATCTTCACCTGGCGGCCGCCGTTGACAGCGACACCCCAGTACTCGAGGCGCGCGCCGTTCTTCTTGTCGACCTTGCCGGCGATGGCCGCGTTGACGATGCCGCACTTCTTGATGTTGTGCTTGCCCGAGAAGTGGTTCCACCCAAGCTCGTGGTTACCGACGCGTGTAGGGACGGTCCGGCCGTCCGGGTCCGTCTGCGTGCACTTGACCGACTTGTTCCAGAACGGAGCGGCATCCGCCGGATGGGCAGTCAAGCCGAGGACCGCGATCGTGGCAGCCAACGCTGCGGTCTTCCTCATGGAGACCACGATGACACCAGCCTGATGCCACGTCACGGCGTCGGTAGCGCATGTGGGTGACCTCAAAACGAGTCACTTGCTGCTGCTGCCGCCAGGTCCCCGCGCCCGGGCCGCTCCTGTCCGCGCGGCGCACCCGCCGGTGGTCGTGCTCGCGACGTCGCGGAGCTGTGCCGGAGGGACGGCTGCCGCAACGTCGCCGTCAGGGCAGGAGCGGCGACCTGGGTGCGGACGTCGTCGGCCACCTGGCCGACGGCCGCAAACTGGTGATCCAGGTCAAGAAGTACGCCCCGCACCGAAGCGTGGGCTCGCAGGGCATGCAGAAACTCGTCGGCACCGCCCGCCTCAAGCACGGCGCGGACGCCGCCCTGTTCGTCACCACCTGCCGCGCGTTCCCCAGGGACGCGCTTGTCCTGGCGCTGCGCCAGGACATCGTGGCCCTGCACCGCGACCTGCTCGGCTCCTGGGGCAAAGGCGCTCACCTGGAGACACCAATCCCCACTCAACGGCAGCGGCGGCACCAGGCGCCGCTCCTCCGCCTGAGCGCGTCATCTGGCCTGCGGGCGGACGCCGCATTTTCCCCTGCGTGGCCCACTCATGAGTTGTGACGTGCCAGGATCGGTGTCATGGCGGTCCTCGGGGTACGCATTGAGTTCTACGAGAAGTCGGCGACGTGGGCGAGCCGTCTCAGAACATGCTGGGCGCGCTTACCGCGACCACGGATTCAGGGCCGCAGGTGGCCCGGCGTGGGGGAGCTGTTCTCGCTGACCTCCCTGCGGGTCGGGCCGCGTGAGCACCACGTCGGCGTCGACTTCACCGGGCACGGCCCGTTTCTGCCGGTGCGGGCGGTCGAGCACTACCCGACCCCCATGGACGATGAAGACAACCCAGGCTGGAACGGGAACTGGAGCGTGGGCCGCTGGTCCACGGCTGGGCCGACCTGCGGTGGACACTGGCCCGGGTCAAGACGCTGATCGGCCGGCTGTTCCACGTGAGCGACACCGTGGAGGGCATGTGGCTGCTGCTGCAGCGGCACGGCTGGTCCTGGCAGCAGCCGGCTCGGCGGGCGATCGAGCGTGACGACGCGGCGGTCGGGGCCTGGAAGAAGGAGACCTGGCCGCGGGTACGAGCACCGCGGCGGCATGTGACGGCTGGATCGTCTTCGAGGACGAAGCCGGGCAGTCGATGACGCCGCCGCGAGCGAGAAGCTGGGGACGCATGGGCTCAACGCCAGTGGTCCGGGTCCGTGGCCGGGGGTCCATAGCCGGGCCGACCTGCTACAAGCCGGGGAAGCGGTCCCGGACGTTCTCCTCGGTCCGCGAGTACCGGGGCCGCAAGGGCGAGCCGAAGGGCATCGGCTGGCGCGACCTGTGCGACCTGCTGGTCAGAGCGCACATCCAGCTCGGCGGCCCGATCGTGCTGGTCTGGGACGACCTGCGCATGCACCTGGTCGAGGCGATGCGCCGATTCATCGCCGACCACGCGGACTGGCTCACCGTGCTCCAACTTCCGTATCACGCACCGGACTTGAACCCGCAAGAGGGCATCTGGTCACTGGTCAAACGCGACATCGGCAACCTCGCCGCAGCCGACCTCGGCCAGATCACTCGCGCCGTCAAGCGCAGGCTCAAGCAGATCCAGTACCGTCCGGACCTGGTCGACGGCTGCCTGACCAGCACCGGCCTGATCACGGACGGCTGGCCGGCATCACGCATTCAAGCTCAGGCAATAGCTTCGAGCGTTTCTAGACAGTGACTAAAATCCGCCCTTGAATGACAGTGTGGCGGTCAGTAAATTCAGCTGCCCGCCGGACTGTTGTCCGGCGCCGTAGGTCGATATGCAGGGAGACAGGGATGCGCAGCAGGTTTTGAACCTGCCGCTGACTCGTGAAACGCGGGCCAGCGGGGTTCTTCGTCAGCTTGGTTGCCCTGACAGGGCACCGTCCGAGGGAGAAGTATGCCCTCAGTCGGACACCAGGTGACCCCGCTCGCGTATCCGAGGAGTACACCTTGCTGGACCGTTTGATCGACCTCCTGTCTCAGACCCGGACCCTCCGCGCCCTGCTGGACTTCTGCACCATCGTGGTCCGTCTGCTGCCCGCGTTGGTCGTGATCGTGGCGCTCATCCCCTCGTTCGTCGTCTTCGCGTTCATCTCCGCCGGGGCACGCAGGTCGGTTCTCGACATCGTGGACCGCCTCACGAACTGGACCCTCGCCCGCTACTGAAGTCGATCGAGTGATGTCGGTGCCGCTCGCCTGACAGCTGGCCGGCGGCACCGACCTGGCCCTGTGGGCGTCGGGTCGACGGACCCGAAACCGGTCGAAGCCCGAAGCTGCTGGTCAGCTACGGTGGCGGCATGCCTGAAAGCCTGCCCGAGGATGTAGCCGACGTGCTTGGCCTCGTCCTGAACTCGGACGAGCCGATTCACGTCCCCCTCCGACGGCAGGTGCCCCGACTCAGGGTGCGATCCCGCTGCACGTGTGGGTGCGGCACTGCCTACTTCGACCTTGACGCCGACGCGTTGGAGCCCGCGCCAACGGGCCCCGGCACCGTCGTGGCTGCCGACGTGCAGCTGTTCACCGAAACCGGCGAGTGCCCTGGTGAGGTCTTGGTCTTCGCGCGAGGCGGCTACCTCTCATGGCTGGAGGTCTGTTCTTGGAGCGATGACGTCGAGGTGAACCTCTCCGCGGCGCGGCGCCGGCTACAGCCGTCGTCCTGAACCCGAGCCGGTAACAGCCGACGTCTCGGACCCTGACGCCGCCACCACGGGTCGACCGACATCACGAGTTCAAGTTCAGTAGGTTCGACCCGGCGATGTGAGAGATTGTGAGAGATGAGAGGGTCACGCGGGTGAGTGAGACACCGACGAACACCCTGCAATACCGCTCCGACGGGCGAGAAGACGCTCCGGTCCTGGTCCTCGGGCCGTCCCTGGGGACCACCTGGCACATGTGGGACCGCCAGATACCCGAGCTCTCCCGCAGCTGGCGCGTCGTCCGTTTCGACCTGCCCGGGCACGGCGGCGCCCCCGCCCACCCGGCCGCCTCCGTCGCCGAACTCGGCGACCGGCTGCTCGCGACCCTCGACGAGCTCGGCGTCCAGCGCTTCTGCTACGCGGGCTGCGCCCTCGGCGGCGCCATCGGCCTCGACCTCGCCCTGCGCGCGCCGCAGCGGGTCGCCTCCCTCGCCCTCGTCGCCACCTCGCCCCGCTTCGGCACCGCCGACGAGTTCCGCCAGCGCGGCGTGATCGTGCGCACCAACGGCCTGGAGCCGATGGCCCGCAGCGCGCCCGAGCAGTGGTTCACCCCCGCCTTCGCCGGCGCCCAGCCCGCCATCGTCGACTGGGCCGTCCAGATGGTCCGCGCCACCGACCCCGGCTGCTACATCGCCGCCTGCGAGGCCCTCGCCGTCTTCGACGTCCGCGAGGCCCTGGGCCGGATCGGCGTGCCCGCCCTCGTCCTGGTCGGCGCCGACGACCGGGTCACCGGCCCGGCCGAGGCCCGTACCCTCGTCGCCGGCATCGCCGACGCCCGGCTCGCCGTCGTCCCCGGCGCCTCCCACCTGGCGCCCGTGGAGCAGCCCGCCGCCGTCACCGAACTGCTCACCGGCCACTTCGCCGAGATCGTCCACGACTCCACCGGCGCGCTGAACGCGCCGCCCGTCCCGCCGGTCTCCGCGCCCCTCCTGCCGGCCGACGGCACCGCCCCCGCCCCGGCCGCGGCCCAGGAGGAGGAGCCGCGCCCCGACCCGTACGAGACGGGGATCAAGCTGCGCCGGGAGCTCCTGGGTGACGCCCGGGTCGACGCGGCGCTCGCCGACGACTTCGGCAGCGACCTGCAGGACCTCGTCACCCGCTACGCCTGGGGCGAGGTGTGGAGCAGGGACGGCCTCGACCGGCGCACCCGCAGTGCCGTGACCCTCGCCGCGCTGGTCGCCGGCGGCCACCACGAAGCCCTCGCCGACCACACCCGGGCCGCGCTGCGCAGCGGTCTGACCCCGGACGAGCTGCGGGAGATCCTCCTCCAGACCGCCGTCTACTGCGGCCTGCCCGCGGCCGAGAGCGCACTGCGGGTGGTCGGCCGTGTGGTCGCGGAGGAGACCACGCCCCAGGCGTAGGCTGCGGGCCGTGAAGCTGACGAAGAACACCCACGCCTGCGTCCGCCTGGAGAAGGACGGACGGACGCTCGTCATCGACCCCGGGATGTTCACGGAGGAGGACGCCGCGCTCGGCGCGGACGTCCTCCTCGTCACCCACGAGCACCCCGACCACTTCGACGAGGGAAGGCTGCGGGCCGCCCTGGAGGCGAACCCCGCCGCCGAGGTGTGGACGCTGCGGAGCGTCGCCGAGCAGCTGGCGGCGGCCTTCCCGGGCCGCGTCCACACCGTCGGCCACGGCGACACCTTCACCGCCGCCGGTTTCGAGGTCCAGGTCCACGGCGAGCTGCACGCCGTCATCCACCCCGACATCCCGCGCATCACCAACGTCGGCTTCCTCGTCGACGGGTCCGTCTTCCACCCCGGGGACGCCCTCACCGTGCCGGACCGGCCCGTGGAGACCCTCTTCCTCCCGGTGATGGCCCCGTGGAACAAGATCTCCGAGGTGATCGAGTACGTGCGGGAGGTCAAGCCGGTCCGCGCCTACGACATCCACGACGCCCTGCTCACCGACCTGGCCCGGCCGATCTACGACCGCCAGATCGGCGCCCTCGCCGGCACCGACCACCGCCGGCTCGCCCCCGGCACCTCCACGGAGCTCTAGGGGGCCGCTCCCCGGTCCCGCCGGGCCGGCGACGCCCGGCGGGGGCTCGGGAGCCGACGGCGGCCCGTTGTCACACCCCCCGGCTAGGCTTGCGCTCATGCGCATCGCCACCTGGAACGTCAATTCGATCACCGCCCGGCTGCCGCGGCTCCTGGCCTGGCTGGAGAGCAGCGGCACGGACGTGCTGTGCATCCAGGAGACCAAGTGCACCGCCGAGCAGTTCCCCACCGAGCAGCTGCGCGAGCTGGGGTACGAGTCGGTGGTCAACGCCACCGGCCGGTGGAACGGGGTCGCCCTGGTCTCCCGGGTCGGCCTGGAGGACATCGTCACGGGCCTGCCCGGCGGTCCCGACTACGAGGGCGTCCAGGAGCCGCGGGCGATCTCCGCGACCTGCGGCCCCGTCCGCGTCTGGTCGGTCTACGTGCCGAACGGCCGCGAGGTCGCCCACGACCACTACGCGTACAAGCTGCGCTGGCTGGAGGCGCTGAAGGCGGCCGTCGCCGACGACGCGGCGGGCGAGCGCCCCTTCGCCGTGCTCGGCGACTTCAACATCGCCCCCACCGACCAGGACGTCTGGGACATCTCCCTCTTCGAGGGTGCCACCCACGTCACCGAGCCGGAGCGGGCCGCGCTCGCGGGGCTGCGCGAGGCGGGTCTGAGCGACGTGGTGCCGCGGCCGCTGAAGTACGACCACCCCTTCACGTACTGGGACTACCGCCAGCTGTGCTTCCCGAAGAACCGGGGCATGCGCATCGACCTGGTCTACGGCAACAAGCCCTTCGCGGACGCCGTCAAGGACGGCTACGTCGACCGCGAGGAGCGCAAGGGCAAGGGCGCCTCCGACCACGCCCCGGTCGTCGTCGACCTCGACGTCTGACCCACGGCCCGGGCCCCGGCGGCGGGACGATCTCCGCGTGCCGGGTGGTGCCCGGGGGAGCGGGGTGCCAGGCTGGTCGGATGAACATCCCGTTCCTGGACAACTGGCTCAAGCGGCACGACGTCGCGTCCCCGCTGGTCTCGGCCTTCGACCGGGATCCGCAGGGGGCGGCGGACCTGCTCGCCGAGTGCGAGCTGCTGAGGGCCCGCGCCCAGGAGGCCGGAGTGGAGCTCGACGACACGCCCCGCTCCCTCGCGGCGCTCGACCAGCTCCCGCCCCGCTGGCGGGACGACCCCGAGGAGCTGCCCTGGGTCGGCAACGACGCCGGGCTCTACCTCGGCACGGTCCTCGTGCGCACCGTGCCCGGCGCCGGCTGGCGTCTGCGTCCGGACGGCCAGCCCGTGGTGCTGCTCGCCTCGGGACGGGAGATCAACGTGGTGGAGGCGGGGCTCGACTGGGCCACCACCGGGACGCCCCAGCTCGCCCAGGTCTATGCCGAGGCCGCCGAGTTCTGACCGCTGCCAGGGGGCATCAAGCCCCGCCATGCCCCTTCTGCAGTAAATACGGCTTATCACCCCTTCATGCGTGTCGGGCGTGAAGTCCCTTTTTCTGCTGGATAGTTTGCGCTGACCTCGACACCAGCGGAGAACACAGGGGGCAGGGCAGACATGGCCGTCGTCGATCGCGATCCGTTGATCGAACTGCGGGGCGTCAACAAGCACTACGGCACGTTGCACGTCCTCCGGGACATCCACCTCACCGTCGGCCGAGGGGAGGTCGTCGTCGTCATCGGCCCGTCCGGCTCCGGGAAGTCGACGCTCTGCCGGGCCGTGAACCGTCTGGAGGCGGTCGAGTCCGGCGACATCCTGATCGACGGACAGCCGCTGCCCTCGGAGGGCAAGGCACTCGCCCGGCTGCGCGCCGAGGTCGGCATGGTCTTCCAGTCCTTCAACCTCTTCGCGCACAAGACCGTCCTCGCCAACGTCTCCCTCGCCCAGACGAAGGTCCGCAGGCGCCGCAGGGAGGAGGCGGACCGACGGTCCCGCGAGCTCCTCGACCGGGTGGGCCTCGCCGCGCACGCCGACAAGTTCCCCGCCCAGCTCTCCGGCGGCCAGCAGCAGCGGGTCGCCATCGCCCGCGCGCTCGCCATGGACCCCAAGGCCCTGCTCTTCGACGAACCGACCTCGGCCCTCGACCCGGAGATGATCAACGAGGTCCTGGAGGTCATGCGGCAGCTCGCCGAGGAGGGCATGACGATGGTGGTCGTCACCCACGAGATGGGCTTCGCCCGCTCCGCCGCCCACCGCGTGGTGTTCATGGCCGACGGCCGCATCGTCGAGGACCGCACGCCCGAGGACTTCTTCACCGCGCCGCGCAGCGAGCGGGCCAAGGACTTCCTGTCCAAGATCCTCACGCACTGAGGGGACCGGAAGCATGCAGCGTACGCGACGCACCCTCGCCGTGCTGGCCCTCCTGGTGGCCGCCGTCCTCACCGGCGCCGGCTGCGGCAAGGAGGGCAGCCCGCCCGTCAAGGGCCCCGCGCCGGGCCGGCTCCCCGTCTACCAGGTGCGGTCCGGCTTCACCCTGCCCGACTCGCCCACCTGGAAGCGGGCGAAGCAGCGCGGGCACCTGGTCGTCGGCGCCAAGGAGGACCAGCCCTACATGGGCGAGAAGGACCCCGCGACGGGCACCTACTCCGGCTTCGACATCGAGATCGCCCGGATGCTGGCCGCCTCCCTCGGCTTCGACCCGGCCGGCATCCGCTTCCGCACCATCGCCTCCGCCAACCGTGAGACCGCCCTGCAGAACGGCCAGATCGACTACTACGTGGGCACCTACACCATCAACGACAACCGCAAGAAGCTCGTCGGCTTCGCCGGCCCCTACTACATGGCCGGCCAGTCCCTCCTCGTCCGCACCGACGAGGACGGCATCCACGGCCCCGAGGACCTCGACGGCAGGCGCGTCTGCTCGGCCGCCGGCTCCACCCCGTTCCAGCGCATCCAGAAGGAGTACCCGAAGGCCGACCTCGTCGCGTACGACACCTACTCCGTCTGCGTCGACAACCTGCTCACCTACCAGGTCGACGCCGTCACCACCGACGACACGATCCTCATGGGCTACGCCGCCAAGGTCCCCGACGAACTCAGGATCGCCGGGAAGCCGTTCTCCAAGGAGCCGTACGGCATCGGCGTCCCGCGCGACGACACCGCGCTGCGCTTCGCCCTCGACGACGCCCTGGCGGCCCACGAGAAGAACGGCGACTGGAAGAAGGCCTACGACGCGACCCTCGGCCTCTCCGGGGTGCCCGCCCCGACGCCGCCCCCCATCGACCGCTATCCGGCGAGCTGAGGAAGGAGCACCGCCACCCCATGGACGTCCTGACGGACAACTTCTCCACCTACGGCGACGGGTTCCTCGGCACCCTCGAACTCACCGTCTACGCCTCGCTGCTGGCCCTCGCCCTCGGCTTCCTCATGGCCTCCTGCCGCGTCGCGCCGGTGGGCTCGCTGCGGGTGCTGGGCACCGTGTGGGTCACGGTGCTGCGCAACACCCCGCTCACCCTGCTGTTCTTCGCGGTGATGCTGGGCCTGCCCCGCTTCGGCATCGTGCTGCCCTTCGAGCTGTTCGCGGTCCTCGCGCTCGGCTGCTACACCTCCGCCTTCATCTGCGAGGCGCTGCGCTCGGGCATCAACACCGTCCCGCTCGGGCAGGGCGAGGCCGCCCGCAGCCTCGGCATGACCTTCGCCCAGACCCTCGGCAGCGTCATCCTGCCGCAGGCCTTCCGCTCGGTGATCCCGCCGATCGGCTCCACCCTCATCGCCCTCGCCAAGAACTCGGCCATCGCCGGGGCGTTCAGCGTCACCGAACTCCTCGGCACCTACAAGACGTTGAGCGAGCTCGGCTACAACATCATCTGGACCTTCGTCTGGATCGCCGTCGGCTACCTCATCATCACCCTCGCGATCAGCGCGCTCTTCCACCTCCTGGAGAGCCGCTGGGGAGTCGCCCGATGACCCATGCCTCCACCGCGCTCTACGACGTCCCGGGGCCCCGCACCCGCCGCCGGCACCTGCTCTACGGCCTCGTCTCGACCCTCGCGATCCTCGGCATCGCGGCCTGGGTCCTGTACCTCCTCTTCGACACAGGCCAGTTCACCGCCGCCAAATGGTCGCCCTTCGCGTACGAGGGAATCCAGGAACTGCTGCTGCGCGGGCTCGGCAACACCCTCAAGGCCTTCGCGTACGCCTCGGTGCTCTCCCTCGCGCTCGGAGCGGTCCTCGCCACCGGCCGGCTCTCCGAGCACCGGGTCTTCCGCTGGACCGCCACCCTGTTCGTGGAGTTCTTCCGGGCCATGCCCGTCCTGGTGATTATCTTCTTCATCTTCGTGGCGCTCAAGGTCCAGCCGCTGCCCGCCCTGGTCGCCGGACTGACCCTGTACAACGGCTCGGTCCTCGCCGAGGTCTTCCGTACGGGCGTCAACGCCGTGGCCCGCGGCCAGCGCGAGGCGGCGTACGCGCTCGGCATGCGCAAGACGCAGGTGATGACGTACGTCCTGGTGCCGCAGGCGCTGCGGGCGATGCTGCCCGCCATCATCAGCCAGCTGGTGGTGGCGCTGAAGGACACCTCGCTGGGATTCCTCATCACCTACGAGGAGTTCCTGCACGCGGGGAAGCTGATCGCCTCCGACCTCGACTACGATCTGCCCTTCATCCCGGTGGTGATGGTGATCTCGCCGATCTACATCGGGATGTGCGTGCTGCTCTCCTGGTTCGCCACGTGGGTGGCGAAGCGGGAGCGGCGCAGCCCGAAGACCAGGGCCACGGACATCGCCCCCGCCGAACCGGCCACGCTGCTGCCGGGCCGCGAGTAGCCCGGGCACGGGACCCCCGCACGGGCCCTGCCCGCCCGGCAGCAGCCGGTGATCACTCCTCCCGCAGCGGTACCGACACGTAACTCGGGTCGGCCGCGGGGGAGGAGAAGGTCAGCTGCGCGCCGGTCGGGTTGTGCTCGATGTACAGCGGGTCGACCGTGTCCACGACCAGGGCGAGCCGGTGCCCGGCCGGCACGTCGTACGCCGTCGAGAACAGCTCCAGGTCGACGGCGAACGGCTTGCCGGGCACCTTGCCGTGGAAGGTGTACGGGGCGTTGCTGATCAGCTTGCCCAGGCCGAGCGGGCCCACGTCGTACAGGTAGGCGACGAAGGTGCCGCTCGACGCGGTGGGCGTGACCGTGGTGTGCAGCCGCGCCGTGCCGCGCACGCGCTGCGGGGCGTCATGGCGCTCGGACTGCCAGACGCCGGCGAAGGAGCGGGGCAGCAGCGGGATCGAGGCGACGGGCGGCGCCTGGAGGAACTGGTCCAGGAGGTTGGAGAGCATCACGACGCCTCCGTTGGCGCCCGAGTCGACGTTCGCCCACACGTGCTCGGAGTCGCCGAGCATGAACTTCCGCCGGTCGGCGCCCACCGACTTCCAGTCGGCGTAGCCCTCGTAGCCGGCGGCCGAGCGCGGCTTGAGGCGGACCGGCTGCTCGCGGTCGACGCCGTTGTCGGCACCCTTGAGGTGGTGGTCGAACCAGCGCTGCGTGCTGGTCCAGGTGTCGTTGGGCAGGCCGAGCAGGCCGGTGGCCTCGGCGGTGGCGTGGTCACCCGGGCGGAACTCCAGGCGCTTGGGAAGGTTGAGCTTCTCGTAGAAGCTCGCGAACTGGTTGGGCGGGAAGACGGTGTCGCCCCAGGCGTTGCCGAGCATGATCGCGGGGCGGTTGGCGTTGAGGGCGTCGACGTAGGTCACCGCGGAGCGCTTGCGGCCCCAGGCGATCATCTCGTCCTCCTTCTCCAGGTTGGAGGAGAGGAAGTCGCCGAGGATCTGGCGGAGTTCGGGGCCGGGCCGTCCGGTGAGGTATCCGGCGCCGCCGAGCAGGGCGGCGGCCTGGAGGTGCTGGGTGCGGCCGCTGTAGATCGAGTCGATGAGGTCGGCCCAGCCGCTGAGGGCGGCGACCGCCCTGATCCGCTTGTCGTGCGCGGCGGCGAGCAGGCTGATGCCGGCGCCGTAGGAGACGCCGGCCATGCCGACCTTCGCCGGATCGGCCGGGGTGTTCGCCAGGGCCCAGTCGATGACGAGGGAGGCGTCGGCGACGTCCTTGGGGCCCGCGGTCTCGATCTCGCCGCCGGACTGCCAGAAGCCGCGCGAGTTGTAACCGACCACGACGTAGCCGGAGTCGGCGAGCTTCTTCGCCTGCGCCAGGTACTCGATCTGGGGCATGCCCCAGCTGGTGGGCAGCACGATCACGGGGTAGCGGACGGAGCCGTCGGCGCCGGCGGGGGTGGCGACGTTGGCCTTGAGGACCGTGCCGCCCTCGCCGGCGATGTCGACGAAGCGGAGGGTGGCGCCTTGGTCGGCGGCCTGGGCGGCGGGGGCGAGCCCGAGCGCCGTGCCGGCGACGAGGGCGGCCGAGACGGCGAGGGACAGGGCAGTGCGCACGGGTCACTCCTCACTGGTTCACTGGAGGGGGGCAGTGAAGTGACCCGACGGTAACCGGGGAGACTTACCCGTGGTAACCGGTCGGTAAGTTACGCATGGGTAACGATTGGCCGGTTCCTGTCAGCGCAGTGCGCTCCTGGCCTGCCAGTCGGCCCACGACAGGTTCCATTCGCCGTAGCCGTTGTTCAGGGCCTGCGTGCCCTTGGCGTCGGAACCGGTGATCTCGAACGGGTCCCCGACCTGCACCGCCGCGTACACGGCCGCGGCGTTCGCGTCGCTCATGCCGACGCAGCCCGAACTCTTGTTGGCGTTGCCGAAGTAGGCCGCGTTCCACGGCGCCGCGTGCGCGTACATCCCCGACCAGGTCAGCCGCATCGAGTAGTCGACCATCTTGTCGTAGGCGTCGCCCAGTCCGACGGTCTCGGAGCGCATGTTGATCGTGCCCTCCTTGGACATCAGGACGGTCTTCCCCCGCCAGGACGCCTTCTCGCCGCCGGGCGTACCCGCCGACACGGGCACGTCCTTGACCACCTGCCCGTCCCGCAGCAGCTTCAGCCGGTGCCCGTCGAGGTCGACCTCGACGACCTGGTTCCGGCCGATCGTGAAGGTGGTCGAGTAGTCGCGCACGAACCAGCCGCCGCTGCCGGAGTCGACGCCGTTCAGCTCCGCGTCCAGGGTCACCTTCGTGCCCGGCTTCCAGTACTCCTTCGGCCGCCAGTCCACCCGGTCCTTGCCTGACCAGTCCTGCATCCAGCCCCAGGACCCCTCCGTCGGATTGGACGTGGTGACCTTCAGCCGCCGCTCCACCGCCGCCTTGTCCTTCACCGGGTGGTCGAACACGATCGACAGCGGCTGCGCGACGCCCACCGTGGTGTTCTTCCCGGGCGCCAGCGTCAGCTTGTTCACCTTGTCCGGCGCCGCCGTGGCGAACTCCGCCTTCGCGCTTTTGCCGTCGGCGTCCTGCGCCTCCACCGCGTAGGCCGTGCCCGGTGCGGCCGGCCGCTCGGAGGTCCAGGTCTTCCCGTCGGCGGACACCCGCCCCGCCAGGTTCCCGCCCTTGGAGTCCGTCACCGTCACCTGCCGCAGCCGCGGCCCCTCGGTGAGCGTGACCACCACCGGGGCGCCCGCCTCCGCCTGTCGCCCGGTCAGGTTCACCGAGATCCGGGTCGACGGCGCGGCCCGGTCGGAGCCGGCCCCGGACCCGCCCGGACCGCCGGAACACGCCCCGAGCGTGAGGGCCAGGGCGGTGGTGGCGAGCAGGGCGGGCACGGGTATGCGGTTCACGGGAACGACCTCCGGTGGTGATCTCTTACGGAAGGTGAGAGTCCCGGCGACCGGAGATGGTTCCGTACATGTGCCCTATTCCTCGGATGTCGGATGTGACATGGGCGATACGGGCCGGGCGGAGCCGCCCTGGAGCACGACGGCCTCGGCGAGGTCCCGTCGCGCCTCGGCGTACCGCTTGACCGCGAGCAGGAACATCGCCCGGTCGGTGAGGGCCCGCGCGAGGACCGGATGGCCGTCCGGGAGGCCACGGGCGAGGGCGACGCCCTCGTCGAAGCACGGCAGGAGCGTCTCTGCCGCCCGACGGCCGGAGGTCTCCCACCGCAGTGCCCGACGGAGGACCAGGCGACGGTGGACGGCGATCAGGGCGGGCAGGTCACCGGACCCGCGCAGGGCGGCGACCTCCCGTTCCAGGGAGGGGACCGACGCGAGGTAGCCCTCCCGCGCGTCCGGTGACCAACCGTGGACGACATGGGCCCCGAACGGCGGCATCGGGGCGGCCGGAGTGGCCGCCGGTTCCTCCGGCCGCCCCGACAGGAGGAACAGCGTGACCCACCACGCCTGGATGTTGCTCCAGCTCACCGGCTCCCCGTCCCGCGCGAGCCGGGTGAGAACCGTCAGCGCCTCCTGCCGGGCAGCCGCGGCCCCGGCCACGCGCCCGGCCGCCCGCAGCATCCCGGCGTGCTGGACGACCAGCCACACCAGCGAGGCCAGCGGAGCACGGCCCGCCGCCGCCTCGCTCCGCCTGCCCGCCACGAGACGCGCGAACAGCTCCAGTGCCTCCTCCCGCCGTCCGGCGGCATCGAGCTCGGCCGCCCACTCGATCAGTTCCCACTCCGAGGCGTCCGTCCCCTCCTGTCCGAGGTGCCGGCCGAGCAGTCCGGCCGCCTCCGCGTGCCGGCCCTCCTCCGCCAGGACCTTCGCGAGCCTCCCGTAAGCCCCGGACCCCGCCAGCTCCTCGCACACCGCACGCCCCTCGGCCCGCCGGCCGGCGGCGAACAGGGCGCGTTCCCAGGCCCCGAGCGCGCGGCCCACCCGCGCCTCGGACACGTCGCCGTCCATCCGCAGCGCCTCGTCCGCCGCCTCGGCGAACAACCGAACCCGCACCTCCCGGTCGTCCAGTTCGTACCCGCGCTCCAGCAACGCGTCCACCAGCAGCGGCAGATAGGCCCGCGGGCTCACCCGCGCCAGCACCCGGTACGCCAAGACGCGCTCCCAGGTGCCCAGGTGCTCGACGCCCAGCAGCAGCACCCGCGCCCGCAGCACCGCGTCCTGATCGGTCTTTCCCGTGTCCGCCACGTTCCCCCTGCTCTCCGCGCCCTCCGTGTGAGGCACGAAGGGAGATTCTGGGAGTCGGGGCACAGGCCGGACAAGGCTCTCGAACTGTGCGTTCCGTCCTACGAAAAACGGCTCTGACCTGTCATGATGGTGACGTCTTCACCCCGACGGGAGGGCCGGTGGAGCACACGAGCGAGGCACCCGAGGCCGTCGGCGGACCGCGGACCGTCCCCGATGTCTTCGACCCGCGGCTCTACGCCGCCGGCATCCCGCACGACCGCTTCCGCGTCCTGCGCGACCACCATCCCGTCGCACGCCAGGAGGAGTACGAGCTCCTCGGCTGGCCCGCCGGGCCGGGGTTCTGGGCCGTGACGCGGCACGCCGACGTCGTACGGGTGCTCAAGGACGCCGCCGGATTCTCCTCGTACCTCGGCGCCACCCAGATCCGCGACCCCGACCCCGCCGACCTGCCCTTCATCCGGCGGATGATGCTCAACCAGGACCCTCCCCACCACGGGCGGCTGCGGCGGCTCGTCAGCCGGGCCTTCACCCCGGGCCGGATCGAGCGGTTCGCCGCCACCGCGCGCCTCCGGGCCCGTCAACTCCTGGACGCGGCCAGGGAGTCCGGTCCGGAAGTGGACCTCGTGCGGGCCGTCACCGACGACTACGCCCTGCTCAACCTCACCGACCTGCTCGGCGTGCCCGCGAGCGACCGCGGGCTGCTGCACTCCTGGACCGAGCGGGTCATCGCCTACCAGGACCCCGACGAGCCGCCTGTCCTCGACGCTGCCGGACGTCCGGTCAACCCCCGCTCACCCGCCCGGCTCGCCGAGATGTTCGCCTACGCGCGCGAACTCGCCGCCCACAAGCGCGCCCGTCCCGCCGACGACATCATGACGACCCTCGCCACCGGCGAACTGCGGGACGCGGAACTGGAGATGTTCTTCTTCCTGCTGACCGTCGCGGGCAACGACACCGTCCGCTCGGCCGCCCCCGGCGGACTCCTCGCGCTCGCCGAACACCCGGACGACAGGCGCGCGTTGTGGTCCGGAGACATCGGTATGGACACGTCGGTCGACGAACTGCTGCGCGTCCACCCGCCGGTGCTGTCCTTCCGCCGCACCGCCACCCGGGACACCCGGCTGGCCGGCGTGCCGATCGCCGCCGGCGACAAGGTCGTCGTCTTCCACCCCTCCGCCAACCACGACGAGCGGGTCTTCGCCGACCCTCACCGGCTCGACCTCGCCCGCACCCCCAACCCGCACGTCTCCTTCGGCGACGGCCCCCACGTCTGCCTCGGCGCCCACTTCGCCCGGCTCCAGCTCCGGATCCTCTACGAGGAGGTACGGGCGTCCTGCGCCGGCCTGGAGGTCACCGGGCCGCCCCGGCGCCTCGTCTCCAACTTCATCAACGGGATCAAGTCGCTGCCGGTCCGGCTGGAGCCGTACGCGCCTCGCGGGTGATGTCGGCGACCACCTCCACGACGTCCGGGCCGTACGCGTCGGAGTTGACGACCTTCAGCAGCAGCGCGAACGTGCCGTCGCGTCCATGGGTGCGCGCCAGCCGCTCGTGGTGACGCGACAGATGGCGGGCCGCCGCCTGATTGGCGACCGCGGCCTGGCCGCAGAGCAGGAACAGCGGCCGCTCGCCCTCGCCGCCCGTCAGCCGGGCGAGGACGACGTACTCGGTGGTGCCCCACTGGGCGCGGTAGCTCTGGCCTCCGACGGTGAACATGCCCCGGTCCTCGCGCGGATCCGGGTCGACGTTCATCGTCAGCCCGGGCAGCAGGTTGGCGAGGTGGGCGCCCATGCGGTGATTCGAGTAGGGCCCACCGATGCAGAATTCCGTCGTCTCGCCCAGTCCCCGGCGGGCCGTGTCGTGCTGGATGATCCGCAGCCGCGCGCCGCAGTCCTTGATCAGGGCCGAGAGTTCGAGCAGCGCCGACACGTCGGTGGCGTGCACGGCCCGTTCGTTGCCCGCCTGCCGGTTCACCACCAGCAGGCACTCGGAGCCGGTCGGGAGGCCGAAGAAGGCCTGCTTCCTGCGGAGTCGGCGCCGCAGGACGGAGGTGCGGGCCAGCCAGCCGAGGGAACCGCTGATCCCGGTGGCGAGGACACCGAGGACGACGTTCCACAGGTCTTCGTTCATGGGCGCGCATGCTATCGGCGATCGGGTGACCGTTCGAGATCCGGTGATCGGGTGAGCGTCCGAGGCGGTCCTGACGGCGGGCGGGCGCGGAAGTTACGCTGCGCGGACGGTCATCGACTGGAGGTAAGGATGCGTCGTTCCGCCGTCGTACGCGATTCCGCCGTGCGTCGTTCCGCACCGCACCGCTCCGCCCCGCGCGATCCCGCCGGGCGCCGTTTCGCCGTGCGGCAGGCGTCGGTCGTGGCCGTCGCCGTCACGGTGCTCTCGGTGGGCGCCGCCGCTCCGCCGACGGCCGCCCCGCCGCGTCCCGCGCCGCCGGTCAAGGTGCCCGTCGCGACCGGCTGGGGCGGAGCCGTCGCCAGCGTCGACGCCGACGCCTCCGCCGCCGGGGTCGAGGTCCTGCGCCAGGGCGGCAACGCCGTCGACGCCGCCGTCGCCGTGGCCGCCGCCCTCGGCGTCACGGAGCCGTACTCGGCCGGCATCGGCGGGGGCGGCTACTTCGTCCACTACGACGCGAAGACCCGTACCGTCCACACCATCGACGGCCGCGAGACCGCGCCCGCCTCCGCGGACGCGAACCTCTTCGTCGAGAACGGCAAGCCGATCCCCTTCGAGGAGGGCATGACCAGCGGCCGCGGCGTCGGCACTCCCGGCACCCCCGCCACCTGGCAGACCGCCCTCGACGCCTGGGGCAGCAAACCGCTCCGCACTCTGCTGCGCCCCGCCGAGCGCCTCGCCCGCGACGGCTTCACCGTGGACGCCACCTTCCGCGCCCAGACGGCCGCCAACGAGGCCCGCTTCCGCGACTTCCCGGCCAGCGCCGAACTCTTCCTCCCCGGGGGCCGGCTGCCGGTCGTCGGCTCGACCATCAAGAACCCCGACCTCGCCCGCACGTACGCGAAGCTCGGCCGGGAAGGTGTCGGCGCGCTCTACGAAGGGCCGCTCGCCCGCGACATCGTGAACACCGTCCGGCACCCGCCGGTCCGCGAGGGCGCCACCCGCGTCGTCCGCTCCGGCGACCTGACGGAAGGCGACCTCGCCGCGTACCACACCATCGAGCGCCGCCCCACGAAGGTGTCCTACCGGGGCCTCGACGTCTACTCGATGGCGCCGTCCTCCTCCGGCGGCACCAGCGTCGGCGAGGCCCTCAACATCCTGGAGGGCACCGACCTCTCCCGCGCCCCCGAGGCCCGCTACCTCCACCGCTTCGTCGAGGCGAGCCGGATCGCCTTCGCCGACCGCGGACGCTGGGTGGGCGACCCGGCCTTCGAGGACGTGCCCGTGCGCGGACTGCTCTCCCAGCGGTACGCCGACTCCCGGGCCTGCCTGATCCGCGACGACGCCGTCCTGACCAGCCCGCTCCCGCCCGGCGACCCGCGCCACCCGGTGCCCTGCGGGAGCGGCGGGACCGCGGCCCCCACGACGTACGAGGGGGAGAACACCACCCACCTCACCGTCGCCGACAAGTGGGGCAACGTCGTCGCCTACACCCTCACCATCGAGTCGACGGGCGGCAGCGGCATCACCGTCCCCGGTCGCGGCTTCCTGCTCAACAACGAGCTGACCGACTTCTCCTTCGCCCCGGCGAACCCGGCCGTGCACGACCCCAACCTGCCCGGCCCGGGCAAGCGGCCGCGCTCCTCGATGTCGCCGACGATCGTCCTCGACAAGAGCGGCCGGCCGGTGCTGGCGCTCGGTTCGCCGGGCGGCGCCACCATCATCACCACCGTGCTCCAGACCCTCACCGGAGTCGTGGACCGCGGACTGCCGCTCGTCGACGCCATCGCCGCACCCCGGGCCAGCCAGCGCAACCAGCCCACCACCGAGCTCGAACCGGACCTGTGGAACAGCCCGCTGCGGGCGGAGCTCGAAGCGCTCGGCCACGCCTTCCGGCAGAACCCGGAGATCGGCGCGGCGACCGGCGTCCAGCGGCTGCCCGACGGGCGGTGGCTGGCGGCAGCGGAGAAGGTCCGCAGGGGCGGCGGCTCGGCGATGGTGGTCAGGCCGGCGCCGTGACCGGTCGCTGTCATCACAGGGCGGTCAGGATGCGCGGACCGTCGTCCGTGACGGCGACGGTGTGCTCGGTGTGGGCCGCGCGCGAGCCGTCGACCGTACGGATCGTCCAGCCGTCCTGCGCCGTGTAGTGGTGGTCGGCACCGCTGCCGATCAGCATCGGTTCGATCGCGATCACCATGCCGTGCCGCAACGGCATGCCCCGGCCCGGGCGTCCCTCGTTGGGGACGTCCGGGCCCTCGTGCATCGTGCGGCCCACGCCGTGGCCGCCGAAGCCGTCGGCGATGCCGTAACCGGCGCGGCGGCAGACGCGGCCGATCGCGTGCGCGACGTCGCCGACCCGGTTGCCGACCCGCGCCGCCGCGATGCCCGCCTCCAGGGCCTCGTACGCCGTGTCGACGAGCCGGGTGTCCTCCGGGCGGGCCCGGCCGACCGTGAAGCTGACGGCCGCGTCCCCGACCCAGCCGTCGAGGACCGCCCCGCAGTCGGCGCTCAGCAGGTCGCCGTCCGCGAGCGCCGTGTCGTCCGGGACGCCGTGCACGATCGCGTCGTTGACCGAGAGGCAGACCACGGCCGGGAAGGGCACGGGAGCCCAGTCCGGCCGGTAGCCCAGGAACGGCGAGCCGGCTCCCGCCGCCGCCAGGACCCCGCGCGCCACCTCGTCCAGCTCGGCGAGCGTCACCCCGGGCGCCGCCTTCTCCCGCACGGCCTCCAGGGCCCGTGCCACCACCCTGCCGGCCTCGCGCATGAGCAGCAGGTTCTCGTCCGTCTTGATCTCCACCATGCCAATTACTATACCGGTATTAGAATGGGCGGCATGGTGCGCACACCCCTGACCCCCGAAGAGCACGAGCGCGGCGAACGCCTCGGCCGGCTGCTGCGCGAGGCGCGCGGCGACCGGTCCATGGCGGAGATCGCCGCGGCGGCCGGCCTCTCCGCGGAAACCCTCCGCAAGATCGAGACCGGCCGCGCCCCGACCCCCGCCTTCTTCACCGTCGCCGCGCTCGCGGGCGTCCTCGGCCTGTCCATGGACGAACTGGTGACGCGCTGCGCCTTCGTCCCCGTCTAGCCGGGACGAGGCCGGTGTCCCGGGGCGTGCCTCCGCCGGTCGTCACAGGCGGCGCGCCCTTCCGTCTCGTGCGGACACCGCCGGCCGCACCCGTCCGTGCCACGGGCGCTCGACCTCGTCGAGCAGGGCCGGGCCGGGTCCGAGGGGCGAGGCGGCCCGGACCGTCGAGGGCCGTGCCGACCGACGTGCGGCAGCGGCCGGTCGACGGGGCGTCCTGGGACAGGTCGAGGGGCGGCGCGCCCTCGGCGCGCCATGGAGCGCGACGGCTTCGTCTCCCGGACCGGGCGCGACGAGAACCCCCTCCGTGCCGAAGTGCGCTCACCGGCCTCGGCCGCTCCCCGCTCGCCCCCGACACCGCCTGCGCCTGGGCCCGCGCCCACGGGCCGCGGATAGCCGAGGCCCGGATCGCCGAGGCGCGGGCCGGCTGCGACGGCGACACCTGAGCCGGCTTTGCTCGTAGGCTCCGGGCATGGAACCCGACAGCACGCAGTCCGACACGAAGCCTGGCGCGAAGTCCGAGACGCTGCCCGAAGAACTGCGGCGCGGCCGCTACGTCAGCCTCACCACCTTCCGCAAGGACGGCACCGGCGTCGCCACACCCGTCTGGTACGCGGTCGAGGGCGACGAGCTGTACGCCTGGACCCGCACCGACTCCTGGAAGGTGAAGCGACTGCGCCGCGACCCCCGGGTCGTCGCCGCCGTCTGCGACGTGCGCGGGAACGTGGCGGAGGGCGCCATCCGCGTGGAGGGAACGGCCCGGCTCGTCACGGGGGAGGAGCTGCGCCGCGTGCGCCGGCTCCTCTCGCGCAAGTACACCTGGCAGTTCTGGGCCGTGGACTGGCCCGCCATGATCGCCCGCCTCGGCAAGCGGCCCCACACCGGCATCGTCGTGCGGTTCACGGGAGCCTGACCGAAAACCCTGCGTAGCCGTCCCGTAACACTCCTGAGGTCCAATGCCGGTGGCGGCGGACCGAAAGGCAGTGGGGCATGGCGGTGCGGCAACTCCCGGCGGAGATCGTGGCGTTCACAGGATGGCTGGGCGAGCTCGCCGGCCGGCTCGCCCCCGACGAGGGCTGGTACGGCGTCTTTCGCGCCCGCGACCCGGAAGGCATGCGCGCCTGCTTCGACGGTACGGACATCCTGCCGTGGGACGTCGTCGCGTCGCTGCTCCAGGACCTCGGCGAACCGTCCGACGGGCCCCTCGCCCTCCGGGGCCGCGCCCTGCACGACGCCGCCGCGGCCGTCCACGACCGGGCCCCGGGCGGCGCGCAATCCCTCACCGGGCGGCGGGACCTGATGGAGCGCGCGGCCTACGACGCGCAGGCCCGCATCCGGGACCTGGCCGCGCGTCCGGACCGGGACCCGGACGGCGCGTCGCTCGCCTGGGCCCGCGACGACCTGACCCGCGCCCGCGCGAGGATCGCCGAACTCGACGCCCGCCTCGACCGCCTCGGCCTCCTCGACCGACAAGGCCAGGGCCGACTCGGCCGGCCGGGCAGGGGCGGCGCGCCGGCCGGCACGACGGGCCGCCCCCACCCGGGTGCGGCAGCGGCGACGCCGGCGGCACAGGCCGCCCTCGCGCCCACCCCCGTCTCCGCGCCCGCCCCCGTCACTGCCGCCGCGCCCGTCCCCGCCCTCCGCCGCCCCCGGGGAGCCCGTTACGCCGGGCTGGAGGTCGCGGATCCGGTCCTGCCGGTCGGGCTGCCCGCGACCGAACCGCCCACCGCTCCGGCCGCCGCACCGCGCGGCGCGCGGTTCGGTGGGGTGTCCGCCGCGCCCGCACGAACGACGGCCGCACCGGAGGCGCCCGAGGATCCGGAGCGGGCCGCCCGGGCCGCGGGCAACGCCGTCCACGCGCTGCGGCGGCTGCGCGCCCAGGGCCGCAGCGGCGAGGCACACGCGCTGTTGTGCGAGGCGCTCGCGGGTCCGCCCGCGTGGCTCCCGGTGCTCGCCGCCGAGCTGCACGCAGCCGGGCTCGCCGCCGACTGGGCCACGCTGCTGTGGGAGGCCGCCACCCTGCCGCCCGGACGGCTGGCCGCCGTCGCCGGGGCGCTGGCCGACGCGGGCCGCCCTCAGGACTGCGAACAGCTGCTTCGGCAGGGCGTGGCCCGGCCCGTGGAGGAGCTGGCCGGGGCCTGCGCCGCCCTCTACGCGGAGTCCCGGCACGACGAGGCCCTGACCCTGCTCACCGCCTTCGTCCGCTGCCGGACGCCGGAGGACGCCGCCCGGCTCGCCGCCGCGGGCCCGGACGCCGGCCCCGCCGCCCTCACCGCCGGGCTGCTGGCCGCCGCCCGCTCCGTCTCCCCGGAACGCGCCCGCGACGTGCGGCACGCGCTGCGGGTCGCGGGGCTGGCCTGACGGGGCGGTGCGACGGACCGGCGCGAAGGCCCCGTACGGAGCCCTCACCACCCGGCGCGCGGCGACCTGTCCCCGTACCGCGCGAAGGCCGCCTCCCGCACCGGCGACGCCCGGTGGCACGCCGCCTCCCGGCAGGAGAGGGCCGGCGGAGGTGAGCGGCAGGGCCCGGGACGTGTCCGTACGTGTCGGTGCGTGTCCGACGTGGACCACTCGGGTATGAAACATGATCGACTCCGCCGGTTCGCGGCAGTGGTCTTGCTCCGGGCTGTGACGGGGCTTACGTTCTCCTCCTACGCATCGCGTCTACGTGCGTAGAGGCTCTCTGACGCCGTGCCGAAGGAGCAGCTCATGACCGACGTCGTACGCGCCGCGCTCGTCCAGGCGACCTGGACCGGCGACACCGAATCCATGATCGCCAAGCATGAGGAGCACGCCCGCGAGGCAGCCCGGCAGGGGGCGAAGGTCATCGGGTTCCAGGAGGTGTTCAACGCCCCGTACTTCTGCCAGGTCCAGGAGCCCGAGCACTACCGCTGGGCCGAGCCGGTGCCCGACGGGCCCACCGTGCGCCGGATGCAGGACCTCGCCCGCGAGACCGGGATGGTCGTCGTCGTGCCCGTCTTCGAGGTCGAGGGCGCCGGGTTCTACTACAACACCGCCGCCGTCATCGACGCCGACGGCACCTACCTCGGCAAGTACCGCAAGCACCACATCCCGCAGGTCAAGGGCTTCTGGGAGAAGTACTACTTCCGTCCGGGCAACGCCGGCTGGCCCGTCTTCGACACCGCCGTCGGCAAGGTCGGCGTCTACATCTGCTACGACCGCCACTTCCCCGAGGGCTGGCGCCAACTCGGCCTCAACGGCGCGCAGTTGGTCTACAACCCCTCGGCCACCCACCGCGGCCTGTCCTCCTACCTCTGGCAGCTGGAGCAGCCCGCCGCCGCCGTCGCCAACGAGTACTTCGTCGCCGCCATCAACCGGGTCGGCATCGAGGAGTACGGCGACAACGACTTCTACGGCACCAGCTACTTCGTCGACCCGCGCGGCCGGTTCGTCGGCGACGTCGCCTCCGACAAGGAAGAGGAACTCGTCGTCCGCGACCTCGACTTCGGCCTCATCGACCAGGTCCGCCAGCAATGGGCCTTCTACCGCGACCGCCGCCCCGACGCGTACGACGGGCTGGTGCAGCCGTGAGCAGCCTCTACGAACGCCACCGCGCCGTCGCCCCCGACTGGCTCGCCCTCTACTACAAGAACCCCATCGAGCTCACCCACGGCGAGGGCCGCCACGTCTGGGACGCCGACGGCAACCGCTACCTCGACTTCTTCGGCGGCATCCTCACCACCATGACCGCCCACGCCCTGCCCGAGGTCACCAAGGCGGTCGCCGAACAGGCCGGGCGGATCATCCACTCCTCCACCCTCTACCTCAACCGCCCGATGGTGGAGCTCGCCGAGCGCGTCGCCGCCCTCTCCGGCATCCCCGACGCGCGCGTCTTCTTCACCACCTCCGGCACCGAGGCCAACGACACCGCGCTCCTCCTCGCCACCGCGTACCGCCGCTCGAACCAGATCCTGGCGATGCGCAACAGCTACCACGGCCGCTCCTTCTCCACCGTCGGCATCACCGGCAACCGCTCCTGGTCGCCCACCGGCCTCTCCCCGCTCCAGACCCTGTACGTGCACGGCGGCGTCCGCACCCGCGGCCCGTACGCCCAGTACACCGACGAGCGGTTCATCGACGCCTGCGTCGCCGACCTGGAGGACCTGCTCGGCCACACCCGGGACGTCGCCGCCCTCATCGCCGAACCCATCCAGGGCGTCGGCGGCTTCACCTCCCCGCCCGACGGCCTCTACGCCGCCTTCCGCAGGGTCCTCGACCGGCACGGCATCCTGTGGATCGCCGACGAGGTGCAGACCGGCTGGGGCCGCACCGGCGAGCACTTCTGGGGCTGGCAGGCACACGGCCAGGCCGGACCGCCCGACATCGTCACCTTCGCCAAGGGCATCGGCAACGGCATGTCCATCGGCGGCGTCGTCGCCCGCGGCGAGATCATGAACTGCCTCGACGCCAACTCCATCTCCACCTTCGGCGGTTCACCCGTCACCATGGCCGCCGGACTCGCCAACCTCTCGTACCTCCTCGAGCACGACCTCCAGGGCAACGCCCGCCGCGTCGGCGGCCTCCTCATCGAACGGATCCGGGCCGCCGCGGCCGGCACCGACGCCGTACGCGAAGTCCGCGGACGCGGCCTGATGATCGGCATCGAACTCACCGAACCCGGCACCGACCGGGCCGACCCCGACGCCGCGGCCGCCGTCCTGGAGACCACCCGCGCGAACGGCCTCCTCATCGGCAAGGGCGGCGGCCACAACACCAGCACCCTGCGCATCGCGCCCCCGCTCTCGCTGACCGTCGCCGAGGCCGAGGAAGGCGCGGCGATCCTCGAACAGGCCCTCCGTTCCCTCCCGTCCGCAGGGGAGTAGTCCCGTGAGCACCCGCACACTCATCAGGGGCGGGCTCGTCCTCACCGCCGCCGACGAGCTCCACGCCGACGTCCTCATCGAGGACGGGCGGATCGCCGCCCTCGCGGCCCACGGCTCGGACGTCGCCGCCGGCTGGACCGCCGAGCGCGTCATCGACGCCACCGACCGCTATGTCATCCCGGGCGGTGTCGACGCCCACACCCACATGGAGCTCCCCTTCGGCGGCACCTTCGCCTCCGACACCTTCGAGACCGGCACCCGCGCCGCCGCCTGGGGCGGCACCACCACCATCGTCGACTTCGCCGTCCAGACCGTCGGCCGCAGCCTGCGCGAGGGCCTCGACACCTGGTACGAGAAGGCCGACGGCAGGTGCGCCGTCGACTACGCCTTCCACATGATCCTCTCCGACGTCAACGAGCACACGCTCAAGGAGATGGACAAGTTGGTCGAGGAAGGGATCTCCTCGTTCAAGAGTTTCGTTCGGTCGCGTGACCCGGGATTTTCTAGCGGAGTAGGCCGCGTGCCGTGCGGGGTGGCGGCGTGACGGGGTTGGCGGGCCGGGGCGTGGCCTCGGCCCGTGCCGGTGGTGGCCTGTTCGGCGGTCGGCGTGAAGGGATGGCGGGGGCATGACTCGGACTCTTATTACCGGCGGTCTTGTGATCACGGCCGCGGACGAGGTGCACGCGGATGTGTTGATCGAGCACGGCCGGGTGGTGGCGTTGGCGGCGCCGGGGACGCAGGAGTGGACGGCGGACCGGGTGATCGACGCGTCGCAGAAGTATGTGATCCCGGGCGGGGTGGATGCGCACACGCATATGGAGCTGCCGTTCGGCGGCACGTTCGCGTCGGACACGTTCGAGACGGGCACGCGGGCGGCGGCGTGGGGCGGGACGACGACGATCGTCGATTTCGCGGTGCAGGCGAAGGGCCATTCGCTGCAGGCCGGCCTGAACGCCTGGATGGAGAAGGCGGACGGAAACTGCGCGATCGACTACGCGTTCCACATGATTATGTCGGACGTGAACGAGTCGACGCTCAAGGAGATGCCGAAACTCATCGAGCATGGGATTTCCTCGTTCAAATTGTTTATGGCGTATCCGGGGGTCTTCTTTTCGGATGACGGGCAGATCCTGCGGGCTATGCAGGTGGCCGGCGAAACCGGCGGGCTGATCATGATGCACGCGGAGAACGGCATCGCGATCGACGTCCTGGTGGAACAGGCGCTGGCGAGGGGCGAGACCGACCCCCGCTATCACGGGGAGGTCCGCAAGGCCCTGCTTGAGGCGGAGGCGACACACCGGGCGATCCAGCTGGCCCGGGTCGCCGGCTCCCCGCTCTATGTCGTCCACGTCTCCGCGCAGGAGGCCGTGGCCGAGCTGGCGGCGGCGCGGGACATGGGCCTGCCGGTCTTCGGCGAGACCTGCCCCCAGTACCTGTTCCTCTCCACCGACAACCTCGCGGAGCCGGACTTCGAGGGCGCCAAGTACGTCTGCTCGACGCCGCTGCGGCCGAAGGAGCACCAGGCGGCGCTGTGGCGGGGCCTGCGGACGAACGACCTCCAGGTGGTGTCGACGGACCACTGCCCGTTCTGCTTCGTGGGGCAGAAGGAACTGGGCCGCGGCGACTTCTCGAAGATCCCGAACGGTCTACCGGGGGTGGAGAACCGCATGGATCTGCTGCACCAAGCGGTGGTGGAGGGGCACATCACGCGCCGCCGCTGGATCGAGATCGCCTGCGCGACCCCGGCCCGGATGTTCGGTCTCTATCCGCAGAAGGGGACGATCGCGCCGGGCGCGGACGCGGACGTCGTCATCTACGACCCGCACGCGACGCAGGTGCTGTCGGCGGAGACCCACCACATGAACGTCGACTACTCGGCGTACGAGGGGAAGACGGTCACCGGCCAGGTCGAGACCGTCCTCTCGCGCGGCGAACTCGTGCTCGACCAGCGGAAGTACGTGGGACGCGTGGGCCACGGCACCTTCGTTCCGCGCTCGACCTGTCAGTACCTGGGCTGACCCAGCGCGGGGACTCACTTCACCGCACCGACTTGAACTTGGAGGTCCCGCGTGGACTTCGGACTCGTCCTGCAGACCGACCCGCCCGCCTCGCAGGTCGTCGGCCTGATGCGCCGGGCGGAGCGCAACGGCTTCCGCTACGGCTGGACCTTCGACTCCACCGTGCTGTGGCAGGAACCCTTCGTCATCTACAGCCAGATCCTTGAGCACACCACCAAGCTCCACGTGGGTCCGATGGTGACGAACCCGGGGACGCGGACGTGGGAGGTGACCGCCTCCACCTTCGCGACCCTCAACGACATGTTCGGCAACCGGACCGTGTGCGGCATCGGCCGCGGCGACTCCGCGATGCGGGTCGCCGGCCGCAAGCCCAACACGCTCGCCCGGCTCGGCGAGGCCATCGACGTCATCCGGGACCTCGCCGAGGGGCGGGAGGCGAGCGTCGACGGCAACCCGATCCGCATCCCGTGGGTGAAGAACGGCAAGCTGCCGGTGTGGATGGCGGCGTACGGGCCGAAGGCGCTCGCGCTGGCGGGACAGAAGGCGGACGGCTTTATTCTCCAGCTCGCCGACCCCTTCCTCACCGAGTGGATGGTCAAGGCCGTCCGCCAGGCCGCCACCGACGCCGGCCGCGACCCGTCATCCGTGACCATCTGCGTCGCCGCCCCGGCGTACGTGACGGCGGACGACTCGCCCGACGCCCTGGCCCACGCGCGCGACCAGTGCCGGTGGTTCGGCGGCATGGTCGGAAACCACGTCGCCGATCTGGTCGCCCGGTACGGCGAGCACTCCGACATGGTGCCCGACGAGCTCACCGCGTACATCAAGAACCGCCAGGGCTACGACTACTCCCACCACGGCCGCGCCGGGAACCCCTCCACCGACTTCGTCCCCGACGAGATCGTCGACCGCTTCTGCCTCCTCGGCCCGGCCGAAGCCCACATCGCCAAGCTCCGTACGCTCCGTGACCTCGGCGTCGACCAGTTCGCCGTCTACAACATGCACGACAACCGCGAGGCCACCATCGACGCCTACGGCTTCGAGATTATCCCCGCGCTCCACTGACGAGGCTGCAGGCGTAGGCTCCCATACCTCCACGGCGAAGCTGATTAGCAGCTGGTCCGCGTTTTCCCGATGCCCATCAAGTCGAGCGCGTCGCGATCCTTAAGCCTGCCGACAGGCTGCTGACCTGCTGTTTTCCGAGTGTGCATCATGGGCGTTACGTGTGTTAGGTGCGATATCTTGACGCATATCGGACGCACGTGGCGCACGCCCTACGCGTGAGCTGACGGTCTACCAGCTGCAAAGAGCCCCCTCTTGACCGGTACGACATTCCGGTTGGAGGGGCGGCTTTCTGCTGCACGCGCGACCAGATCGCGACCTCTCCCAGTGCGCTCACCGCCATCGCTGATCAAGTGTGCTCTGTTGTTGCACCCTGGCGAGGAAATATGCCTGCGGCGCTGAGCGTTGGAGGGGTCTACGAAGAGGGGGAGGTGTCGGAACTGCGGTTGTTCCAGACGGTGCACGGGGGCGTGAACGAGCTTACGGCCCGGCTTGCTGCGGCCGAAGCGGACGTACAGGGCCTTGTCGAGGCGAACATGGAGGCGCTGCTCGGCGTCCGGTTCGTGGCGTCCGAATACAGCACCGGCGCCGTCCACGGCGGACGTATCGACTCGCTTGGGCTGGACGAGAACGGCTCGCCGGTGATCGTCGAGTACAAGAGGGCGACCGACCCCGGTGTCCTGTCACAGGGCCTGTACTACATGCTGTGGCTGATGGACCACCGGGACGAATTCCATGCCCTGGTCCGCGAGCGCCTCGGTGCGACCGTGGCCTCGGCGGTGCTGTGGAGCGGGCCGCGGCTGATCTGTATCGCCGGCGACTTCACGCGATACGACCTGCACGCGGTGCGCGAGCATCGCCGGTCGATCGACCTGGTGCGGTACCGGCTGTTCGGCGATCATCACATCGCACTGGAGACGGTCGCCTCGGTCGCCGCCCCCGGCAGGCCGGCCGGCCGACGGGACACTGCGCGGGGCGGGCAGGGGCAGGCGCCCCGTCGTAAGGCCGGCACCATGACGGAGCTCGCGACGGTCGTCGACGAGGTGCTGCGAGGGTTGGGGGAGGACGTGACGAAGGTGGCGCGCAAGCAGTACGACGCCTACCAGCGGCTGCGGAACTTCGCCTGTGTCACCGGCCGGCAGGACAAGCTCCTCGTCTACCTCAAGGCTGCGCCGACGGCAGTCGAGCTCGTGCCTGGCTTCACCCGGGACGTGACAGGGCTGGGGCACCACGGCACGGGGCACCTGGAGGTCCAGCTGCGCTCGGAGAAGGACGTCGAACGGGCGCTGGAGCTGTTCCGCGAGTCGTACGAGGCGGAAACCGGGGATCCTCTCCTATATTCCGCTACATTCCGCCCCGCACCGATCCCGGGCAGTTTCACCAGCCAGAGGGCTTGGTTGGGCCAAGGACGCGGGTGACGGTGATCTCGATGACGACCCGGTGGGGGTTCACGCGTGGGGTCTTGTACCGCTCGGTGTACCGGCGCTCGGCGTCGGCGACGGACGCTGGGTCATCCTTGATGACGGCAGTTCCTTCGAGGGTGGACCAGCGTCGGCCTTCGGCCTGACTCACAGCGACGCGTGCTTCGGTGCCGGCGGCCAGGGCAGCGCGGATGTTGCGGACCTTCTTGTTGCCGCCGTCGGTGATGACGCGGGCGATCCGAGTCTCGGGGTCGTAGGTGACGCCGACAGGAGTGGTATGCGGGGTGCCGTCTGGCCGGAGCGTGGTCAGGAAGCAGGTCCTGCGCTCCTGCCAGAACGTGTCGTCTCCGTCGGTGTGCGGGGTGGCGGTGTCCAACGGTCGGTCTCCTCGTTGCGAACGGCTCGGCACAGCACCCTCCGGCCTGGTGGTGCGGTGCGTGACGTGGGCCTCGACCGTAACGCGAGGGCGAACCGGACCTGCGCCGGGCCCCGGCCGTCGCTTCACACGAGGGGCGGCCAGGTCAGGCGTCGCTTCCGAAGGGCTCTTGACGTGATCGATGCCGCGCTCCCCGTATGGCTGTACATCGGAATCCTTGCGAGGAGTCCGCGCAGACCGCTGCATTGCCCGGGCGTCAGCCGACTCCGCAGGCTGACCGACCAACATCGTCGATGTGACCCGGGCGCCCCCCACGAGGTCAAGCCCCGCGTCTCCGGTGCCCTCCAACGCTACGAAGACGCGCCGGCGGCGAAGCGTCGGCCTGGTCTTGGAAGTGGCCCGAGGCTTCCTGGAGGCGATGGATGGCGCGATGACGGGGAGGATCCCTGGGGCCGGCCTGACCACGACCCTCACCGTGCGAGTGGCCGACGGCTCCCCGCCGTCTGTTCCTGACCTGGCGCCGGGACGGCCACCTGACGCCGGAGTGCCGGGCACGTCGATCCCGAGGTCCGTCACCGGCGACTTCAGCAGCCGGGCCGGCTCGCAGGCAGCCGGAAGTTGACGTCCGAGCTGCATGGTGCCTTGAGCGCTGCACGCTATGCGCTGCCGTTCCCGTCAGCAGGCCGTTGCTGAGGGACGTCGGCAGTCTGCGCAGTCGCCCGTGAGCTCGAGGGTGTGGTGGATGTCGCTGAAGCCGGATGCCGCCGCTACGTCGGCGACCCAGCGTTCGACGACTTCTGTGTCGATCGGGTGGCTGCGGCCGCAGTCGCGGCACATGAGGTAGTGGCGGTGTACGCCTGCGGGGCGGATCCGGTACAGGCGTTCTCCCGCCTCGTCGCGGACGGTGTCGACCTGGCCGGCGCGTTCGAGGGCCTGGAGCGCGCGATACACCGTGGTCAGGCCAGTAGGCATCCCCGTCGCGGCCAGTGACGCGTGCAGCGCCTTGGCGGAGACGAAGTCAGGTGAGTGCATCAATGCGGTGTGCACGGCTTCGCGCTGACGGGTCGTACGTCTCCACGCGCCGGGCTGAGGTTGCGTCCGCGGCCCGGAGTCAGCCGGACTCACGCCAGCCATCTCCTCTTGTCTCCTCGTGAGCTGGGGAGCCGACAGCATAGATGAAAATGAAATCCAGGTGCAACTAACTGGGGTCGCGGTGTCGTGGGGTGAGAAGGGGGGTTGCGATGGGTTAACGAAAATGATTATCGTCTCGGTGTTCCATGACAGACATGGACATGACCCATGGGGGGTTACCTTGCACACCCGTAAGCGCCTGATGACCGTCACCGGCGTGGCCGCCGCCGCGCTCGCCGTGGCCGGGCTCAACAGCTCCGCCTTCGCCGCGACGACGCTCTCCACCGGCCACGTCGACGTCCTCGACGCGGAGTGGGACGGCGCTGTCTTCACGCTCCACGTGCACGACGAGACCAACGCCGCCGAGTACGCCCCGGCCGACGCGGTCCTCTCCGTACCGGCCGCGGCCAAGGTCGCGCGCCCGTCCGGCACGCAGTACGGCTTCCTCGGCACCGGAGCCCAGGTCTGGGTCCTGCCCCAAGACGAGGCCACGGCGACCGCCAAGAACATCCTGTGGCCCGGTATCTCCACCGAGCACCTGGCCACCGGTGTGTTCGCCAACAACACCGTGCAGTACAAGCTCGGCACCGTGACCCGCAACGGCGCCGCCACGGACGACTTCAGCGTCTACAAGGTCAATGGTTCGACCGTGGACCGCTACTGGGACAGCGGTACCACCACCTCGTACAAGAACAAGACGTTCGCCGTCGGCGGGCACGACCACGCCAACTGGGCCTTCGAGGAGCCCGGCACCTACAAGGTGAACTTCACGGTGACCGGCACCGTGGGCGGCGTCGCCAAGTCGGCCACGGCCACGTACACCTTCACCGTCTCCAACTGACCGGCCCATCGAACGCGGTGACCCGCCCGTGCCCCGCCGCACGGACGGGCCACCGCCATGGCAAGGAGAAAGGGACCATGAGCGTCCTGACCCACGGCCGTCGAGCCGTCGCGGTGACCGCCGGCACCCTGGCCGCGGCGCTGCTCGCCACCGCGGCCGGCCTCGTCGCGGCGGCTGGCGGAACCGCCCACGCCGATGCCGCCGCCGTCGTACTCGCCCAGGGCGACATCGACTTCGTACCCCAGCTCGCCGACGGCCGGCTCGACCTGCGGATCGCCGACCGCACCGGCGCGACGACCGTGGTGCGCGAACCCTCCGCGGTCGTGCTGCACGTGGTCCCCGAGGCCAAGGAATCGATCATCTCGCCGGTCAACCCGATCCTGGGGGACGGGCTGTACGGGTGGTTCCTGAACGGCCGTCACGCGAAGGACATCTTCGCGCTCGCGCCGGGCTGGACGGGCCTGGCCGGGGCGCGGTCGGTCGAGGTCACGCTCGACCGCTCGCAGGGGGAGGGGCGGTTCGCGCTCTACACCTTCACCGAAGAGATGGAGGGGTCGGACCAGGAGCCCGTCCAGCACCTCAACAGCGAAGACCCCGCCTACCGTTCCTTCGCCCTGCCCCAAGGGCCGGACCGGTTCGCGCCCACGTGGGGCTTCGCCGCCGAAGGTGTCCACCGGCTCACCCTCACCGTGAGCGCGACACTGGCCGACGGGACGAAGGTCAGCGACACCGAGACCCTCGCCGTCGCCGTCGGCTCCACGGACCCGACGCAGGTACGGCCCGGGGACGGCTCCACACCGACCCCCACGCCCACCACCCCGACTCCGTCCACCCCGACGCCGACCTCGACGGCGCCGCCGGCCGCGCACATCATCGCCGACGGACACATCGACCTGGCCGCCCGCCCGGTGGAAGCCGGAAAGCTCGCCTTCCAGATCAAGGAGGGCACACCCCAGGCCCCGCGGTGGCTGGAGCCCGACGACGTCGTCATCCATGTGAAGCCCGCGGCCAAGCGCCGTATCACCGAGGCGTACGACTTCCTCGGCACACCCGGGGACCCCGTGTGGTGGCTCCCGTCCACTCAGCTCGCCGGACTCGTCTGGCCCGGCTGGAACACCGAAGGGTTCTCCGCCTCCCAGGTCAAGGGCAGGATCACCTACCGCGTCGAGTCCCTCCAGGGCCCCGGCACCCTCGCCATCATCAACGACAACTCGATGGACAGCACCACCCTCGTCAACAGCGGCGACGGGCTGCCCGACGCGTTCGAACACACCGCCGGCAGCCACTCCCACTCCGCGTGGGCCTTCACCAAGGAAGGCGTCTACCGCACGACCTTCACCGTCGCCGCCACCCTCGCCGACGGCACGAAGCTGAGCGACACCGCCACGATCGCCTGGGCCGTGGGATCCACCGACCCGGCGACGGTGAAGCCGGGCCGGGGGACCGAGCCCACCGCTCCCGCGACCGCCACTCCCACCGCCACCCCGAGCACCACCGCGACCGTCTCCCCGCCCGCCCCGTCCGCGTCGACGTCCCCACCGGCCACCGGCGGAATGAACCCCTCGCAGGACACCTCGCAGGGTGCTTCCGGATCGGTCGGCGGCACCGGGAACGGTGTCCAGGCCACCAGCGGATCGGCAGGCGGCCGTCTGGCGTCCACCGGCAGCTCCGCGCTGCTCCCGATCGGCCTGTCGCTCGCCGCCGTCTGCTCCGGAACGGTGGCCTTCCTCGCCGCCCGCCGCCGCCGGGAGGTCGAGACGATCCCCACCACCGCTCACTGACCGCCGGCTCCGGGGCGTCATGGCCGTCCCTCCCCGCCCCGGAGCCGGTCCTCCTCCGTACCAACCAAGGAGTTTCCGTCGTGCGCACCGCACCACGAAGAACCGCTCTCGCACTGGCCGGTGCCCTGCTGCTGGCCGGCTGCTCGGGCACCGGCCCCGGCACGTCCGACGCCGCCCTGACGGTCTCGACGACGACCGGCATCATCGCCGACCTGGTACGCCGGGTCGGCGGCGAGCGCGTCGACGTCACCTCGATCGTGCCGCACCACGGCGACCCGCACTCCTACGAGCCCAGCCCGGGCGACACGGCCAAGGTCGCCCGGGCCGACCTCGTCTTCTCCAACGGGCTGCTCCTGGAGGAGCCCGGGATCATGAAGATGATCCACAACAACGCCCGCAAGGACGCGCCGAAGGTGGAGATCGCCGCCAAGCTGGAGCAGTTCGGCGGCACGGTCATGAAGCTGGAGGAGGACCTCGGGCTCGACGTGCTGTGGCTGGGCTGGGCCGTGGAGGGCAAGGTCGCCGGCGACGGGGCACACGTCCGTACCACCGCCGTGAAGCTCACCGGGCCGGGAGACCTGCACGTCTACCTCACCGACACGCTCGGCAACCCCACCAGCTACATCGACTCCTCCGACGGCCTCGACGGCAAGGACTCCTTCACCCTGCCGCCCGAGGCGCACACCCACGTCAACTGGGTCTTCACCAAGCCCGGTACGTACGAACTGACCGTACGCGGCCAGGTCGAGGCACTGGACGGAAAGACCACCGACGCCGGGCAGGGCACCGTCACCTTCACCGTCGGCGGCGCCGCGCACAACAAGGCGGCCAGGGGCCGCAAGGCGCTCGATGGCGGCCACGCCGACCTCACCCTCAACGCCCAGGAGAAATCGGTCTACGTACGGACCGACGAGAAGGCCACCGGCGAGCGGGTGCGCATGGCCGGCACGGCCGTGGCGCTGAACGTGCCCGACCGGGCGAAGCAGAAGGTGCCCAAGGAACCGCAGTACCGCTTCCTCGGCTCGGCCGGCCAGGACATCTGGGTGCTGCCGCAGGCCGTCATCGGCAAGCACGTCCACGGCGACATGGACCCGCACGCCTGGGGCGACGTCTCCAACGCCGAGGCGTACGCGCGCCGCATCCAGGCCGAACTCACCAAGGCCGACCCCGCCGGCAAGGCCGTCTACGAGCGCAACACCAAGGCGTACCTGAGCAAGCTCGCCGACCTCCACAAGGACGTCGCCGCCACCCTCGCGACCGTCCCCGAGGCCAACCGCAAGCTCATCACCACGCACGACGCCTTCGGCTACCTCGCCAAGGCATACGGCATGGAGGTCGCGGGCTTCGTCGTCCCCGTACCGAACCAGGAGCCGAGCGCGGCGGAGGTCGAGAAGCTGCGCAGCACCATCCGGCAGAAGAAGGTCCCGGCCGTCTTCCTCGAACCCAACCTCGCCGCACGCGCCGACATCCTGCGCCGGGTCGCCCAGGACGAGGGCGTCGGCCTCTGCACGATCTACGGCGACTCCTTCGACGACAAGGTCCACGACTACGTCGGGATGATGCGCCACAACGCCGACGAACTCGCCCGCTGCCTGGGCGGAAAGGGAAGCAGCAACCGATGACGAGCGTACGGAAGAAGGGGACGACGGGCCGGATCGCGCTGAGCTGCGCCGCCCTCGGCACCGCCATGGCGCTGAGTCCCGCCGCCGCGGCCCTCGCCGTGACCGACGAACCCGGCCCGGCCGCGACGGCGGCGCCCACGGAGCCGGTGGCCGGTCAGGCGATCGGCATCGACGACACGCATCTGGTCGTCGTCCCGGACGACGCCTCGTACGCCTTCCTGGGTGCCCCGGGCACGCGGGTGTGGGAGACCGAGGAGCCCGTGGGCACCGCCGGCCTCACGCTCACGGGCGTCGAAGGACCCGGCGCCCTCGTCATCCACCGGGCGGGGGAGGGGACGGGCCCCGAGCCGCTGGCGCACAGCGGCGCCGCCGAGGGGCTCCCCGAGGACGGCTACGCGATCCCGCCCCGTACCGAGGGCGTTGCCGGGCCCGTCGCCCGCTGGGCGTTCACCGCCCCGGGGACGTACCTGCTCACGCTCGCCGACCCGTCGGCGGAGCACGATCCCGTCCGCCGGACGACGACGCTGACGGTACGGGTCGGCAACGGCGCCGTGGCCGCGTCACCGCTCCCGCTCCCGGCCCCGGGCGAACCGGTACCGCCCGTCACAGGCGAACCCGGCTCCGCACCCCAGCCGTCCGGCACGGCCACGCCCTCACTCGACCAGCCCGTCCGGACCAAGGGCGCCCAGTCCGTCCAGGCGCGTGTCGGCGCTCCGCGCGCCGCGCAGGCGCCCGCCACCACCAAGGCCGCCACCGAGAAGAAGGTGCTCGCGGAAGGGCACCTCGACATCGCCGCCCGCGTCGTCGACGGAAAGCTCCAGATCCAGGTCAAGGACGGCACGGTCGCAGGCAAGACCACCTGGCGCGAACCCTCCTCGGTAGTGCTCCACATCAAGTCCGCCGCTAAGAAGCAGATCCCGGCGGGGGACACCTTCTCCTTCCTGGGCAAGGCCGGCGACCCGATATGGCTCCTCGACCAGGTCCAGCAGGAGGGCCTGCTGTGGCCCGGCTGGTCCACGGACAACGTCGAGGCGGGCGCGCTCAAGGGCGGCGTGAAGTTCGGACTGACCAAGGCCGACGGGCCGGGCGGCTTCGCCCTCTACACGTACGACGGCCTCTCGGGAGCGTCCGTCCTCTTCAACAGCAAGGACGGCGTACCGGACACCATCGACGTACCGGCCAACACGCACGCGCACGGCGGTTGGGCCTTCCGGGGCGAGGGCGTCCACCGGCTGACCCTCTCCATGACCGGCACCCTGGCGAACGGCTCCGCCTCGACCGACACCGAGACCGTCACGTTCGTGGTGGGCGACAAGACGGACCCGGGTTCCGTCAGCCCGTCCGGCGGCGCGTCCGGAACCGGGGGATCGTCCACGGGGCCCGACGGCAAGCCCGGTCCGGACGGGGGCACGTCCGCGTCCGCAGGGACGGGAGAGGGCAGCGGCAATTCGGGGCAGGGTAACGGCAGCTCGGGGCAGGGCAACGGCACCTCGGGCTCCATGGCGAGCACCGGTGCGGAAGACGTCGTGCTCATGGGTGGCGGCGCCGTGGCGCTCGCCGCCGCCGGCACCGCGCTCGTCGTGCTGAACCGTCGCCGGGAGCAGCGGAACGGAGCAAGGGCATGAGCGACGAGGCTCCCGTCCTGCGGGCCGAAGGCGTCACCGTCGCCCTGGGAGGCCGCATCGCGCTCGAGGACGCCCACCTCTCGGTCCGCCCGGGGCAACTGGTCGGGCTGATCGGACCCAACGGCGCCGGCAAGACCACCCTGCTGCGCGCGGTTCTCGGCCTGACCCCGCTCGCGTCCGGCCGCGTCCTCGTGGCCGGGCAGCCCGTCTCCGAGGCACGGCGGCTGATCGGCTACGTCCCCCAGCGGCACGAGTTCGCCTGGGACTTCCCGGTCGACATCACGGGCGCCGTCCTGTCCGGCCGTACCAAGCGCATCGGATGGCTGCGCCGGCCAGCGGCGGCCGACCACGCCGCCGTGGAGCGGGCCCTGGAGCTCACCGGGCTCACCGACCTGCGGCGCCGGCCCATCGGCGAGCTGTCGGGCGGCCAGCGGCAACGCGTCCTCGTAGCCCGTGCACTGGCCGCCGAACCACGGATCCTGCTCCTGGACGAGCCGTTCACCGGCGTCGACGTCCCCACGCAGGAACTGCTCAACGACCTGTTCGGCCGGCTGGCCGAGGACGGAACCGCCCTGCTGATGACCACCCACGACCTGGCGGCCGCCGCCCGCACCTGCACCCGCGTCGTCCTGCTCAACCGGACGGTGGTCGCCGAGGGCGGACCGGAGCTGCTCTCCGACCCGGACCGTATGCTCCGGGCCTTCGGCCTCGACCGGGCGGCCGTGCCGCACCAGCGGACCTCCGACAAGGAGGCGGCGGCGTGATCGAGTTTCTGCTCTCCCCCTGGGAACTGCCCTTCATGCAGCGCGCCTTCGCGGTCGCCGCGGTCGTCGGCCTCGTGTGCGGGGTCGTCGGGGTCTACGTCGTCCTGCGCGGCATGGCCTTCATCGGCGACGCCGTCGCCCACTCCGCGTTCCCCGGGGTGGCGCTCGCCTACGCCCTGGAGGGCAACCTGCTGCTCGGCGGCGCCGCCGCCGGTGTCACCACCGCCGTGCTCATCGCCTTCGTCTCGCAGAACCGGCGGCTGAAGGAGGACACCGTCATCGGCGTCTTCTTCGCGTTCGCCTTCGGCCTCGGCATCGTCCTGGTGTCCACCCGCGACAGCTGGACGACCGACCTGTCCTCCTTCCTCTTCGGCCAGGTCCTCGCCGTCGGCCCCGAGGACGTGTGGACGGTGGCGGCCATCGGCGCCGTCCTCGTCACGGTCGTCCTCCTGCTGCGCAAGGAGCTCATCGCCGTGACCCTGGACCGGGAGACGGCCCGCGCCGCCGGGCTGCCGGTCTTCGGCCTCGACCTGGTGCTCTACATCGTGGTGACGACGACGATCGTCATGTCCCTGGAGGCCGTCGGCAACATCCTCGTCCTCGCGCTGCTCATCACGCCCGCCGCGACCGCGCGCATGCTCACCGACCGGCTCGGTGTCATGACCGCTCTGGCGTCCGGCATCGGCTGCGCCGGCACCCTGGGCGGCCTGTACGTGTCCTACGCCTACGACCTGGCCGCCGGCGGCTCCATCGTCGTCGTCCTCACCGGGATCTTCGCCCTCACCTGGTGCCTCGCCCCCAAGCACGGCCTCCTGACCCGTGCCCGCCGTCGAGCGGTGCCCACAGCGACACCGCACGCGCCGGAGCCCACGCGAGAGGCGACCGTATAGAAGACGGACAGGCAATGGGAACGAAGTGGGGCGCCGCGAGAATCTCGCGGCGCCCCACTGGGCTTCGGGTCCTACGGAAGCCTGAACAGGTTCATCCGGTACTCCTCCACCTGGGGCAGCCGCTGCCCGGCGAGACCGGTGAGCATCTCCCGGTAGGCGGCGGGAAGGGGGTCGTACACACGCGGCGGAAGAGCGGAGAGCGTGTGGGAGGCGATCAGCTCGGTCCCGGGACACCACTGTGTGATGACGTCCGGGCCGGCGCAGGACCATCGCATGCGGGCGTCCACCTTGCTGAGCGCGTCATGCCGGTCCTGGTCGCCGACGATGGCCGGGCCCGCGGTGTCCAGGGCCAGCCACGACCCCGGGAAACGCTCGGCGAGCAGACCGACGACCGCGCGGACATCGGCCTCGTCCAGGAAGGGCAGCACGGCCTCGGCACTGAAGAAGTACGGGCCGTCGGCGCCGGCCGCCACCGCCTCCGTCCACGTGCCGTCGGTCACGGAGGCGGCGATCGTCGTCCGGCGCGGGGTGTCGGTGAAGAGGGACCGCCGCACCTCGATCACGTCGGGCAGATCGAGCTCGAACCAGCGTGCCCTTCCGTTGTCGACGCGCTCGTAGCGCGTGTTGAGACCGGTGCCGATCTCGACGACGGTGCCGGACGGGTGGGTGGTGAGGAAGTCCCTCACCCACCTGTCGAACAGCACCGACCGCAGAACCGTTCCCACGAGGCTCGGCAGACCGTCGAAGCGCCGGAAGTCGTAGGGCAGCGCCGCCACGATCTCCTCGGCGCGCGGGTCGCGCAGCGCGGCGTCCTCCTTGCGGTGCTCCACCGCCCGTCCGTAGAGCGGAATCAGGAGTGTCTCCTGGACCGCGCCCCGGAAAGGACCGTGTTTCGTCACTCTTGCCTCCATCCCGGCCCGCGTGGAGGGGAGCGCTCAGGGCTCGCCCGACTCTTCGGGGGCCTCGCGAAAAGGGGCCGGGCCGGACGGTGCCGTGGCTGCGACCACCGTCCGGCCCGGAGCGTGCGGGGCTGGGGTTTCAGGCCGCCTGCTCGTGTTCGCAGGCGTCCTCGATGCCGTACGTCTCCCAGTCGGGGAAGTCGTCGTCGGCGGGAACGGTCTCGCCCGGTGCCAGCAGGCAGGCGTCGAGGGCCGCGCGGAGGGCGTCGGCGCGCAGGCCGGTGCCGATGAAGACCAGTTCCTGGCCCTGCGTGGTGTCCGGGCCGCGGGCGCCGGACGGTTCGAACCGGGCGACCGCGCCGGCCTGGGACCACAGCCCGGTCACCCGGGGCCGACTGGCGAGCCAGAAGAACCCCTTGGAACGCAGGACCCGCCCGAACGTCCCGCTGTCGAGGCCCTTGGTGACGAACGCCCACAGCCGTCCGGGGTGGAACGGCCGGTCGGAGCGGAACACCAGCGAGGAGATGCCGTACTCCTCCGTCTCCGGCACGTGGTCGCCGTTGAGCTCCTTCACCCAGCCCGGGGCCTGCTGCGCCTTCTCCACGTCGAACAGGCCGGTGCCCAGGAGGCGTTCGAGGGGGACCTGCCCGCGTACCGAGGGCACGATCCGCGCCTCCGGATTCAGCCGGGAGAGCGCGGCGCGCAGCCGGCGCGCCTCCTCCGGTCCCACCAGATCGAGCTTGTTGAGCACGATGACATCGGCGAACTCGACCTGGTCCATGAGCAGGTCGCTGACGGTGCGCTCGTCGTCCTCGTACGGGGCGAGGCCGCGCGCGACGAGTTCGTCGCCACCGCCGAGTTCCGTCAGGAAGTTCGCGGCGTCCACGACGGTCACCATCGTGTCCAGCCGGGCGAGGTCGCCGAGGGTGGCCCCGTCGTCCCGGGGAAAGGAGAACGTGGCGGCGACCGGCATGGGCTCGGAGGTGCCGCTGGACTCGATGAGCAGGTAGTCGAAGCGGCCCTCGCGGGCCAGTCGGTCGACCTCCTCCAGGAGGTCGTCGCGCAGGGTGCAGCAGATGCACCCGTTGGTCATCTCGACCAGCCGCTCCTCGGTACGGGACAGGGCCGCCCCGCCGCCGCGCACGAGCGCCGCGTCGATGTTGACCTCACTCATGTCGTTGACGATGACCGCGACCCGCAGCCCTTCGCGATTCCCGAGCACGTGGTTGAGCAGCGTGGTCTTCCCGGCCCCGAGGAACCCGGAGAGCACGGTCACGGGAAGCCGGTCGGTGGACGTCATGAGCGCTCAGCCCTCCGGCTGGATGAGGCCGCGCTCGTACGCCTTCACCAGGCGCTGCGGGACCTGGTACACGACGCCGTCGACGGTGACCGGCACCAGCTGGGGCGTGGTCGCCTTCCACTGGGCGCGGCGGTGGCGGGTGTTGCTGCGGGACATCTTCCGCTTGGGGACGGCCATCGTGAGACTCCTCGGTCCGGTGCTGACGCGAAGAGGCTATATGAAAATGGATGCCATTCTCAATCTGGCTCTGTCCGGCTGAAGAGCGGGTCGGACCACCCGCTCCAGACCGCGCGGCCCAGTGACAGCTCGGCATCCGTGACCAACGCGCTGTCCAGCGCGCTCGTGATGCGGTCGGCGTCGATGCCCGGGCCGGTGAACCGGATCTCACTGCGCCGCTCGCCGTAGTAGTCGTCCCACAACCAGCCGGCGAGCGTGCGGCGTTGCGCGGAGGCGGCTTCCCACGCGTGGGTGTCGGACTCCTCCAGCCATCGGTCGGCCTCGCGGACATCGAGGTGGGGGCCTGCCGACCGCCACTGGATGACGGCGTCCGGCCGGTTGGCGAACCAGAGGTGGCCCCGGCTCCGCAGCACGCCGAACATGACGTCCCCCAGGGCTTCGGCGAGCCGGCCCGGGTGCAGTGGCCGGCGGGCGCGCCAGACGAGACTGGAGACGGCGGGGTGGGTGTCCGGGACTGAGGGGAGGAACGTGACCGGCTCCAGCGATCCCGCCCACGCTTCGCGGGCGAGTGCGGGTGGCCGTCTCCCCGTCAATGCCTCGCCGCTCGGGGGCGGTTGCCGGAGCGTCGCCACATGGGCGCGGGTGTTGAGGTGCCGTACGAGGGTCACCGCGCCCTCCCGTGCGGAGGAGCCGTCCCGGGTGGCCATGAGGAGCGTGTCGACGGCCTCGATCTGCCGGACCGCGGCCTCGGCCGCGGTGAGCGGCTCGCTCCATCCGGCCTCCCCCCACAGGCGCGTCGTCCGGCGTACGTCGGTGACGTCCCTCAGGAGGGTGGCGGGGTCGATGGCGGCGAGCACGGGAGCGCAGTCGTAATGGTCGTCCAGGCTGTCGGCCCCGATCCTCTCGCGCCACAGATCCAGGAGGAAGGGCAGGAGGTCGGTCTCCGGCGGCAGTGTCAGGAGGACGTGCACGTCCTTCCTTGCCCGCCGCAGTGCGATCAGGTCCTGTCGCAGGATCACGCTCGGGTCGCCCGTCGCCCCCGACGAGACGTGCGCCGCCTTGCCGGCGGAGGGCGATCCGGTGGCTGTCAGGCGCTGGACCACCGGGTACGGGCCGGCCGTGCCGGCCTGGATGGACACGGAGACGGTGACTGCCTCCGGGTGCCGACGGGACAGGAGTCCGGCGAGCTCGCCGCGGACTCCGGGGGTGTTGCCGACGAGGACGCTCAGCAAGCCCTTCGGGGGTGGATGGGCGCTCGGCGTGCGGCGCTTCGGTTCAGGATGCATGTCGAGGATGTCTCGCGAAGGGGGAGGCCGGGTGGCGGGGCGGGGTCTCGCGGTGGGCACACCGGGCCGGTTGCGGCGGGATGCCTCGGCCTCTCGGGCGTCCGCGTGCGGCCTCCGCGGCCCCCCTCGCGGGCCCGCGGGGTGCCGCACGCGGACGGAGCGACCCTAAAAGCTCATGGCATTCGTTTTCAATGGCCGGGCTGCGGTTGGTGTGCGCGAGGGCCGCCCGGTCGGGTCGAATGGCCGGTGGAGCGGGTGTCTACCAGGACGACTTGGTCACTCCCGGCAGGAAGCCGGCGTGCGCCTGCCGGCGCGCCCGTACCCGGGAGAGGCCGAACTTGCGCAGGTAGCCGCGGGGCCGGCCGTCCACGCTGTCGCGGTTGCGTACGCGGGTGGCGCTGGCGTTGCGGGGCTGTCGGCGCAGCTCCGCCTGGGCGGCCTCGCGTTCGGCCGCCGTGGAGCGCGGGTGGCGGATGATCTCCTTCAGTTCCGCCCGCCGGGCGGCGTACCGCTCGACGATCTCCTTGCGCTTCTCGTTCTGCGCGATCTTGCTCTTCTTCGCCATCAGACCTTTCCTCCCCGTGCGCGGATCCGGGCCACGGCGGCCTCGATGCCGATCGTGTCCACCGTCTTGATCGCCCGGGCGCTCAGCGTGAGGCGGACGTGCCGCCCCTCGCTCGGCAGCCAGTAGCGCTTGCGCTGGATGTTCGGGTCGAAGCGGCGCGAGGTGCGCCGGTGCGAGTGGGAGATGTTGTTGCCGAAGCCCGGCTTGGCGCCGGTCAGTTGGCAGTGGGCCGACATGGATGCAGCCGCCTTTCTCGCTGGGGGAGCGTGTTGGTAATGGAAATCATTGCCATATACTAGCCGCATGGCACGCAACGAGATCCGCCCGGTCATCAAGCTCCGCTCCACGGCGGGCACCGGGTTCACCTACGTCACCCGCAAGAACCGGCGCAATGACCCGGACCGCATGGTGCTCCGCAAGTACGACCCTGTCGTCGGCCGCCACGTCGACTTCCGCGAAGAGCGCTGACCCCCTTCGCACACCACCCCGCCCCCGCACCACCGAAAGGCCCTGCCATGAAGTCCGGAATCCACCCCGCCTACGCCCCCGTCGTCTTCCGCGACTCCGCCTCCGGCACCGCGTTCCTCACCCGCTCCACGATGACCAGCGACAAGACGATCGAGTGGGAGGACGGCAACACCTACCCGGTCGTCGACGTGGAGATCTCCTCCGCGAGCCACCCCTTCTACACGGGCACCGCCCGGGTCCTCGACACCGCCGGCCGCGTCGAGAAGTTCCAGCGCCGCTACGGGGCCCGCTGATGGGCCACGAGCAGCAGCTCCCCGTCGTCATCGTCGCCGGCCTGCACGCCGAGGCCAGGACCCAGGTCGTCGACCGCCTGCTGCACGCCGTGCAAGGGAGCGTGGCGCTGCACCACGACCTCGCCGGAGCACCTGACGGCACCGTCCTGCGGCTGATCCGCGACGCCTCCGGAACCCTGTCCCGCGGCGAGACGCCCTTGGTCGACGACTGCGCGTGCTGCGCACTGCGCGAGGACCTCGTCCCGGAACTGCAGCGGCTCGCCGACGCCGGCCTGACCCGGCTCGCCGTCGTCGAACTGTGGGACTCGGTCGAGCCCAAGGCCATGGCCGAGGTGATCGCCGGACACGGCGGCGACCGCCTCGCCCTGACGAACGTCATCACCGCCGTCGATCCCGCGCTCATCCTGCCCTACCTCGCCAACGGCGACGACCTCGCCGAGGCCGGCCTCGCCGCCGCCCCCACCGACCAGCGGACCGTCGGCGACACCTGGGCCCGCCAACTGGAGTACGCGCCCGTTCTCGCCGTCGTCGACAACGACGAAGCCGACGACGAGGACCGCGCCCTCCTCGCACAGCTGCACCCCACCGCGCTCCGCGTACCGGCCGCGTCACCGGAACTCGCCCGGGCCGCGTTCGCCGGCATCGACGTCGAGGCCGCCGCGGCCGCCCAGCACCCCGCCTGCGCACTCCTGCCCCAGGAAGCCGACGAGGCAGGCGTCACCACCTTCGTCTGGCACCGCCGACGGCCGTTCCACCCCGAGCGCCTCTACCATGCGCTCGAAGACCTGTGCTGCGCCGCCGCACGAAGCCGCGGCCGCTTCTGGCTCGCCGACCGCCCCGACACCCTGCTCGCCTGGGACGCGGCCGGCGGGGCGCTGTGTGTGGAGAGCGCCGGCCCTTGGCTGGCATCCCTGCCGGACGCGGCCTGGGAGATGGTCCCTCCCATGCGCCGGGCCGCAGCCGCGCTCGACTGGCACCCCGAGCACGGCGACTGCTGCCAGCATCTCGTCTTCACCTCGCCAGGTCTCGACCGCGACGGCCTGGAACGACTCCTCGACTCCTGCCTGCTGACGGACGCGGAGTACGCGTCAGGGCGCGAGGCATGGAAGCACCTGCCCGCCGCCTTCGCCTCCCTCCTCGACGCCGCCTGACACCAACCCGCAAGACCCGCTCACGGCTCGGCACGACCGTGACCGAAAACTTCCACAAGGAGACACCGACATGGCCCGACGCCCCGACCCTCGCAAGCCCGTCAAGTCCCGCCCCAACCCGCTCGACGCCGCCGGGATCACCTACATCGACTACAAGGACACCAACCTCCTGCGGAAGTTCATCTCCGACCGTGGCAAGATCCGCAGCCGACGCGTCACCCATGTGACCGCCCAGCAGCAGCGGGCCCTCGCCACCGCCATCAAGAACGCCCGGAGATGGCTCTCCTGCCGTACGCCAGCCGCTGATCGCATCTGGGCCGACCCTTGGAGCGTGCTGACGGGCTCCGTTGGAGAGCCCGGCCGCGCGGAGAGTAATCTGATTGATTGCCATTTCGCTTTCGTCGGGCGGGGAGGACGTATGGGCGCCGGGTCGATCCGCGCACTGAGTGTGCTGTTCGGTAAGTGTCTGTCTGCGTAGGAGCACGTGTTCAGCGGACGCGACCACGAGGCTGAGGAGCCGTGGCGGGCAGCTGGGAAACCAGGGTGGCTCGGCGTGCTGGGGCGGGTGGGGGCTCGGCGAGCGCGGCGGCGGTGCCGGCGAGCTGGGTGAGGACGTCGTGACCGACGCCGGCGGACAGCCGGATGGCCCACGCCGCCCGGTCGAGGTCTTCCCCTCCGTACAGGACCCATCGGTCATCCGTGGCGTGAGGGACGTGGTCGAGGGCGATGGTGCGGTTCGGTGCGCGCCAAGTCGTCCAGGCCGGGTGGCTCGCCGGATGCCAGCCGGCGTCCCGCAGCGGTTCGTGAGGCTCCCCAGCGCGCGCAGGGGATGGGGTGTCGAGGTGTTCGAGCAGTCCCCTAATGAGCGGGATGGGGGTGCCCGCAGTGAGAGTGGCGTGCCAGAGGCGCTCGCCTACGGGCCCGTTGTACTCGGCCATGCTCCAGGCGGTGTCGGTGCGGTGGCGCGCTTCGTGGTCGAACTCCGCCCGGACGGTAAGGCTCTCGTGCGAGACGATGGTCGTCTCGTCTCTCCAAGTCCGGTACTTCTCCCACCGGGGGTTGCCTTCGAGGAAGGACGTGAGGAACTGCTCGTGCTCTCCGAGGGCGGCGACAGGCGGCGCTGCCGGCGCCGTGGCGATGCTGTCGGCGGAGTGCCCCGCTGGCCTCTGCCCGCGTAGCACCTGGCGTACGGTCCTCTCCAGGTCGGTGAGCGGGGCGGGGCCGGGGCGGACGGCAACGCTGTAGAGGCGCTGGAAGTCGGCGACGGCTTCCGCTTCGTGGTCGAAGCGGGCGACGACCTGGCGGAGGTGGTTCTCGCCGTGGAGGCGGACGTGCCGGCGCACGCCTGTGGCGTAGCTGCCGACGGCGACGGTGGTGTGCCCGTCCTCGGCGTGTAGATGGATGAACAGGCGACCCTCGGCAATGTCGTCGTGAATGCGCTGGGCCTCGGCGCTGACCTCGCGCACTTCCTCTCTGGTGCACCAGGGGAAGGGGTAGTTCCCCCAGGTCCACTCGGTGTCGATCTCCTCCTGGAGGTCGGGGGCGATGTCGACGGTGAACCCGTAGCGGTGGAGCTGTTCGGCCGCCGTTGCGGCGTAGTAGGGCTCCTCCCGGTCGATGCGGGCCAGGACCATGGTGGTCGGGCTGGTGCTGCGCCAGCCGAGGTCTTGCAGGTGGGAGCGGGCGGCGTCGGCTGTCGGGCCGCTGGTGGTGGCGATCACGCCGGAGTGATGGTCTGGGTGGAGGGCGAAGTGGATGTGGGCGTCGGCGGGGGCGTACGGCATCGGGAACCTTCGGCTACGGGGCCCGGCCCGCGGTGGGCCTGGCGGGAACGACTCGGGCGGAAGTCGTGGTGGGGGTGGTGAGGAGGCTGCGGGGGCCGGCTCGCGAGGGGATCGTGGTCTCGGCCTCGGCGGTTGGGGCCTTGGGCGAGCGGGTGGCTCGCTGCCAGCGGTTGCGAACGGCGTGCAGGTCGGCGAGGGCGCGTCGGCTGCCGGTGACCAGCTGGTGCACGCTGTTGGTGGGGTCGTCGGCGTAGGCGGTGACCCGGACGGCCGCGTGTTGGGCCCGAATGAGCAGGGTGCGTTCGACGAGGCGCTCGCCCCAGTACTCAGCGGAGCCGACGGGCGTCGACAGCAGGGCGAGCGTGTCGGCCGAGGTGATGCCGGCGGCGAGGACGCCGCGGTGTTGGGCCTCCCAAAGCACGGTGACCGGATCCACGGGTTCCCCGCGGTGGGCCAGCGCGGTCACGCATTCCCACAGCCCGGCGTGGACGGGGTGGAAGAAGTCGTCGGCGGTGAGCCATCGCATCTCCTTCACGTACGCGGGCCACGACACGGCGCTCGCGAGCAGACACTGCTCGGCCTCCAGAGCCTCCTCCGTGTCCACCGGCGGCGGGGGAGGAGGCGGGGGTGTGCGCGGCAGGGGGGCGGAGTGGGAAGGGAAGCAGCCGGCGAGTTCGTCGAGGTGCCGGACGAGTGCGTTGGCGGCGGTGAGGGCGTGTCCGGGGCGGTCGGGCACGGTGGTGTCAGCGGCGGCCTGGGCCAGCTGCTCGGCGTGAAGGCGGATGGTGCGCCGGGCGTGCTCGGACCGGATGATCGCCGCGTACGCGGACGCGTGGCTCGGCCGGGGGCAGGCGGAGATCAGGGTGTGCATGAACGACGCCGTCAGTCCTGGTGTGTCCGACTGGGCCTTGGCCAGGACGGTGTTCAGCCAGTCCACGCCTGCTTCGGCGGTCTGGTCGTCCGGGGCGGGAGAGGACTGCATCGCGGCGAAGACGGCGGCGTGGAAGGAGTTGTCGAAGGCCACGGGTTCGACGCCCGTGAGGTCCGCGAGGACGTTGGGGTTGAGCAGGACGGCTCCGAGGAGAGCCTGCTCGGCGTAGTGCGTCGGCGGGCGCTCCACCGGTTCGTACGGGGTCTCGTCGTCACGGTCGGGGGTGCGGGGCATCAGGCGGCCAGGGTGAAGTCGTCGGGGTTGAACGGGACGCCGATGTGCGGGGCGAGGAGGTGGGCGGCGAGCCTCGGGGGGACGGCGTTGCCGATCTGGGAGAACCGCTGGCCCTTGTTGCCTTGCCACGGGTAGCCGGCGGGGAAGCTCTGCAGGATGCCGGCCTCGGCGGCCGTTATCCGGATCGGTGGCGGTGGTTCGATCCCGTTCCCGGGAGGGGCGTCCGGCGATGGCTCGGCGACCCAGGTGCACTCGTTTGCGCGGTGCCCGAAGAACAGGGTCCCGGCCGGCTCATCGAGGCCCCTGACCGTGGCGTTGGTTTGGTTGTTGCTGCGCAGCGACCACGACCAGCGGTGCGCTTCGGCGGTGAAGGTCGGCGCGGGCGCTTCGGCGGAGCGGTCGTCGCGTATGCCGTGCCGGGTGCCCCAGCCGGGCCCTTCCCGGCGGGACGCCAGCACCAGATCGCCGACCATCGGCGCCCACGTGCCTCGGTCGCGGGCGTCGGAGAGCGTCTTGCGGGCTCCGGAGGGGAAGGGTTCGGGACCGCCGCCCGGGCCCCCGCCGGCGCAGATGGTCGGGACGGGACGGTCGGTCGCACCCCAGCCGAGGGCCTCGGCCATGGACACCCACTGCGCGCGGCCCGGCCCGAACAGCGACTCGGGCTCGGCGAGGCGGGCGTGTGTGGGCGGCGGTGGTTCGGCCGTACGGACGCGGGAGGCGAGCAGGATCGCCCGCTTCCTCGTCTGCGGGACGCCATAGTCGGCCGCGTTCAGGATCCCCGTCCAAGCGGAGAACCCCCAGCCGCGCAGGATCGCCGCGTACTGGCGCCACAGCGGCAGAACATCGGGGACCTCCTCCATGGCCACCCACTCCGGCTCGCCGACCCCGTTCAGGGCATGCAGGTAGCGCATCGGCTCCGCCGCGAGCAGGGACCGCTCGTCCCGGCAGGCAGCCAGCAGCCTCTCCCGGGTGTCGCGACCGGAGGCGAGATCGGCGACCGCCTGGTGCACCAGCGGCCGGTCCACCAGCCCCAGGCGCTTGCCCGCCATGGACCACGCCTGGCAAGGAGGCGACGCGATGAACCCGCGCGTCCGGCCGGCGAACATCTGGCACGGGTACATCGCGACGTCGGTACGGATCGTCAGCAGCCCCGCCGCCGCCCTCGTTCGGCACGCCCACTCATCCCACTCCAGACCGACATCACGGATCCCGAGCAGGTGCAGCGGGTGGCTCCATCCGCCCGGGCCCGCGAACAGGTCCAGAACCAGCCCGTTCACGCGGTGAGCCCGAAGTCGTCCTGCACCGCTTCCACTTCGCCCCGGCACGACCACGGGGAGCAGCCATCCACGACGCCCTGCTCCAGCTGATCCGCGTCGGCGAGGCTCCGCTGACGGGCGGCCCACTCGGCCGCGGTGACGTGGTCGATCGGGGCCTGATCGAGTGGGACCCGTGAGCGGTGCAGGAACGCCTCGCCCAGCAGCTTGTTGCCGCTGGCGTTGGCGCGGGCGTTCCCCTTCCGGATCGCCGCGTCGAAGGCGACGACGTCCGCCCACTCCGAGGGAGAGTGATCGCGGATATTCCGCCACTGCGCATTTCCGTGGAACGGGCACCCGAGACAGCTCGATTTCGGCGTATCGGCAAGCCCCAGGGACCTCAGATAGTGTACGCAGTCGGAACGTGACCAGCCCATGTCGATCAGCGGATGCCGGTTCCGCATGTACTTGACGTCGGCGTCCTTGGCACGGTGGAACTCGTCGGTGGATATGCCGATCCACTGCTCGACGAACAATCCCTTCGGGACACGGATCGGATACGGATAGCCGAGCAGGTCTCGGATCTTCTTCTTGATCGGCTTGACCTTGTACTCCCCGGTGCACTGGCGCCTGGTCATCCCAGGTCGCCCGTCCTTGTTGAGGATGTAGAGGGGCATCGAGGCGAAGCGGTGATCAGGGTCCAGGGCATCGTCTCGAATGTTTCCCGACGTGACCCGAAGGATGGGTATTCCGGCAGGCTTGGCTATTTCACGTTCGAGGAGTTCGAGGTGGTCATAAACGGCCCTAGGCTCCCATCCCGTGTCAGCAAAAATTGCGTAATCGACCTTCGGGAGGGTGCCGTCGGCGGACAGTGCGAGCAGGGCACTGGACTGAATGCCGGCACCGAGGGAAATGGCACGAAACTGGGGATTGGGGGAAATGAGGCTTCCTAGTAGGCGGTGGGAGGCAGGGCATGATGTCGCGTGCCGCGAAAACTGCGGCGGCGGTACTGAGCGAGCGGCGCAGCGCTGCTGGCGGCTGTTGGCGGAGGCCGTGGCTGCGCGCGGTGTGTTCCACAGGCCCTCGGTGGCCGCGGGCCCCTCTTGCGCAGGCGATAGGTGCCCGCGGGGGGCTGATGGCGACCGAGGGCCTCGGTTACGCGGGCAGCAACACGTACCTGGATGTCAGTCGAGGCACATGTACGCGTCGCGGTAGACGTAGCTGCCGGAGACCCAGCCCTTCACGCCCGTCGTACGGTCCGTGATGTAGTGCCAGCCGCCGCGAGAGGAGTGCACGGTGAACCGGTGGCTGCGGTAGAGGACGCCGACGATGGAGGAGCGGGTCGTGGGGCTCTTGCGGATATTGACGGCGTTGGTGCCGACGGTCCACGGCCCGGGCCGGTCGCAGTCCCGCACCAGCGGGAGGGCGGCGGGCGCGGTGGTCGCGGCCGAGGCGGAGGCGGTTGCCGGAACGGCGAGGGTTGCCAGGGCGGCGGCGCACAGGACGGTGCGGGGGATACGCATGAAGATCTCCAAGGGGATTGGGAAAGCGGGGGCCGCATGGGCGCAGCGGCGGGAGAGAGGTGGAACGGGCGTCGCGAGGTCCCCGGGGTAGCCGCCGCAAGTACGGATGGGGTGGTTCAGCGGCGGCGGGCGCGGGGTGCCGGCCAATTGCCGATGTGCCGGGCGGGCGCGGAGGCTGGAAACGTCTCGTCTCGGGGCGCCGGAGGCCGTGGAGCACGGAGCAGTCAGCTTGACCAGGTCGGCGAGGTCGCGCGGCTCCAGATCGGCGGTGCGGGACGGCGACTGTCGTCCGTCGGGCAAGACCGTCAGCGCCGCGCGCCCACCGGGCGTGCCGTGCTCGTGACCGTGGTGGGTACCGATGTGACGGCAGCGGGGCGGCGGTGTTGCGCCGGCCCTGCTGAGACAAGGGCCTGGATACCGTCGGAGGTGAGCCGGACGCCGTACCGGTCCTGCTGGAGGAGTGGGGTGAGGGTGATCAGCTTCTTGTCGACGAGTGCGTCGATGGTGGCGGCCCTCATGTACGCCGCTGGAGGGCTGGCGACTTCTCGTGTGCCGGTGGCGGTTTCCCGGACGACGCCGTCGCCGCGGGCGAGGGAGGCGAGGCCCTTGCGTTGCGCTTCGCTGACCTTGACGGTGGGGGAGTTGGTGCTGAGCTTCTCCCGTGTCGCCCGCTCCTGGGCGTAGAGATAGCCGTCGTGACGCAGCAGGGCGGCGCTGACGTCTTGGACGGCCACCGGCGTTCGGTACAGGTGCGTGCGGGACTGCTCCAGCAGCCGGTTGGCCAAGGCGGTTTCGGCGTGGGCGAGAGCGGACACGGCGTCCGACGCCCGCGCGGCGGCGTTCGCGGTGGCCTCGGTGAGGTGACGGAGGACGGAAATCGCCTCCTGGCTGTCGACGGTGGTCGCTGCGTCGCTGAGTGCCGCCTGGGCCAGGAGCTTGCCGGTGTGCAGCGAGGTTCGGTACAGCGCGCTGCCCGTACGAACGGTGGCTGACAGTCGCTCTGGCGGCTCGTCCCGCTGTCGCATGAGCTCGTCGAGCAGGTCGCCGCACTTCAGCAGGTACTGGGTCACGGCCCACAGGTCCTCATCGATCGGCCCTGGGGTGAACGGGTGTGTCAAGAAACGGGGCTCCTTGGAGGAGAAGGGGGGCGGGTGCTTGGGAGCGTCGGCCCTACCGCCGGGCGGGGCGGCTTGACGTAGTCGCTGTGGAAGCGGGCGCGGGAGCATGGGCGTGAGCAGGGTGGGCCCGGACGTCATTGGCACCGGGGCCGGCGAGGGAACGGGCGATGCGGGACTGGTCCTCGGCCCGTGCGGCGGCGGACGCCAGGCGCCGCGAAAGGTTCTGAGCGACCACGCGGTAGGTGCCGGCAGCCTGATCGAGCTCGTCCATCGCTTCGGTCAGGTACTGGCGGCTGGTCTCCGGCGTCCGATCGCCATCCTCGTACAGCAGGGCGTCGGTGCGTCCGGTGATGCCGTACGTGCACAGCGACGAGGCGAGGGAAACCCGCAAGGCGGCCTCGGCGAGGTGTGCGAGGTTCTCATGGCCGTTCTTCATGACCGCGTACTGGCTGGTCGACAGGGTTTCGAACTGTTGCAGGCAGCGGATGGCCAGGCTGTGTGTGCGGACCGCGATCGGCACGATCTCGCGTACGGGCCGGGCGATGTCCCCGGTGCGTACGCCCTCGATCTCGGTCCGCAGGCCCTGTAGTCCACCCGGTATCTGCCCGAGGATGCGGGTCTGCTCGGCGAGGTCGATGATCTGCACGGTCGTCTCCGGGAACGGCTGGAATCAACGGAACGGGGCTACGGGCCGTCGCCGGTGAGGCACCGCACGCTTGGTTCGTGGCTACGCGGCCTGGTCGAAGTCGGCCTGCTCCGGAGCCTGTTTGGCGACGGCGCGGGCCGTGATGGCCTTCGAGGCGCGGGCAGAGGCGGCGGCGAGTTCGTCGGCGCCGTGCTCGGCGTACCAGGGGCGCAGGTCGAGCATCGCGACTCGCATGCCGGTGGCCAGGCACAGGGCGGAGCCCTTGGGGAGGGCGCGGATCGCGTCGGCGGGCAGGATCCGTTCCTGCCGCATGCTGATCGAGGTCGACTTGCCGGAGTCGGAGACGGAGGTGGAGGTGGTCTCGACGTCGTGGTCGCCGATCATCCGGGAGAGCTTGTCGGCGAAGTCGGGGTCGTCGATGCCGGAGCCGATGACCTTGACGGTGGCCGCGGACCACATCGCGTCCATCCCGGCGTCGCCCCAGACCTTCTGGCCCTGACGGTAGGACTGCAGGATGGTGATCGGGATGATGCCGCGCGAGCCCAGGTGGGAGTACAGGTCCGGCAGGTCGCTGATCTTGCACACGTTGGCGGCCTCGTCGAGGATCGCGAGCATCGGCGGGTCCAGTCGGCCGCCGGCGCGCTCGGCCTGGGCGGTCGCGGCCCGCATCACGGAGTCCGCGCACGCCGCGATCAGCGCCGAGGCGCCGCCGCCCCCGTCCTTCGACAGCAGGAACAGCGAGTCGCTGGAGGTCACGAAGTCGGCCGGGCGGAACTCGGGGACGTCCTTCTGCGGGGTGACCCAGGCGGCGATCTCGCTGTTGAGCAGGGCGGCGGCATACTGGCGGGCGGTCTCGTAGATACCGTCGCGTGTCTCGGGCGGGCCTTCGACGGTGCCCTTGAGCTGGGAGGCGACGGCGGTGAACTTGTGATCACGCAGGATGTCCAGCGGGGTTCGGTCAGCGGGGAAGGCCAGCCACTGCATCACGTCGGTGATCGGCCGCTCGTCAAGCGCCGCGGCCAGGAACAACTGGGCGAGGATGTTGCTGCCGGCCTTGGACCAGAAGTCGCCCTGCTGGTTCGCATCGACGGAGGCGGCGAGGAAGTGCCCGGCGAGTCGCCCCGCGCCGTCGAGGGTCTTGGCGTCGGTGAGCGGGTTCCACCACATCTCGCGGGAGGCGTGGGCGATCTGCTGTGGGTCCATCGACCACACCCGTCCCACCAGACTGCGGGCGTCGTAGGTGGCCGTGTAGGCGTCGCCGGCAGCCTTGTTCGAGGTCAGCAGCACAGGCCCGGGTGCGGCGAGGATGGACGGGATTGCGAGGGAGGTCGTCTTGCCGGACCTCGGGGCCATGATCGCCACGGCGACGTCCTCGAAGCCCATGCGCACCTCGTGCCGCGTCCCTTGCAGGTTGCCGAGAAGGATGCCGGTGTCGCGCGGCTCGATGTGCTTGGCGTTCTTCAGGCTCGGCCGCAGTGAGCGGGCCTTGGTCTCGATGGCCTTGGCGAGCAGCGGCTTGATGTCGCGAGCCTTGGCCATCCCGTCGACCCTCTTCTTCCGGCCGCCGGCCCGGTTCGTGTACCGGAGCCACAGGGCTCCGGCACCGGCGGCCAGGAGCAGCGTCAGCACGACAGGGACGATCCGGGTGGTGATGAGCAGGGACGCTTCTCCGGCCTGCGGCCAGAGCTGCTCTGGGCGGAGGAGCGCGTCCCCTGGCCGGTACGGCACCCAGGGGCCGGTGCCGGTCGCCCAGGCCGTGAGGTTGCCGCCCAACCAGGCGATCGAAGCGAGGGGAAGGCCGACGGCGAGAGCGCCGAGGAGAATCTTCAGGGCTATGTCGTAGCCGTCGGAACTGGAGGAAGGAGCAGGCGACAAGCGGTGGTTCCTTGAGCGGTGCGGCCTTGGTGGGCGAGGAGCTTCAGCGGGTGCGTCGGGGCGCCGGCGGCGGAGTCGGGAGCGTCGGCGGTGGAGTGTTGAGGCGGCGGGCGGCGAGGTGCTCAATCCGTTCAGGCAGCGCCCGGGCGACTCTCTCGGCCGGCCACTCCTGCCAGCGCAAGGTGATCCGGCGGCGGGGGAAACCGATGGTCTGCTCGTGGGAGCGGCGGACCGGCTCCGGATCGGCGAGTGCCTGCATGAACGCGGCCACGAGGACCGGAGGCGTGCCGGCGCTGAACCACGCGTGCCACACCGGATCGTCCTCGTCGAGGGTGGCCGTGATGCGCCAGCTGTGGCTGCCGGAGAAGTTGAAGCGCTCGCCCGTCACGCGGCCGTCCGGCGAGCTGAACTGGCCGTTGGGGGCGGCGTCCCACCGTGCCCGTCGCAGTGACTGGTAGGGGTCCGCTACCTTGCGTGCGTGGTAGTCGGGGTCGGTAAGGGCGTCGGTGACGGCGGCGATCAACTCGACGGGCGTTCCGCCGCCGAAGGAGGCGTTCCAGACAGATCCGGTGCGACCGTCGTGGTGGGAAAGGTGCCACCAGGGCTCGTTCAGGTCCGGCTCGAGGCGGAGCGTCGACTTCTGGTTAGGGCTGGTCAGGACGACCCGGGGCATCAGCGGGTCATGGCCGTGACTCCAGCCGGCCCCTTCGTGCAGGGCGGCGGTGACCCAGGCCGGGTCGCCGGGGCCGGCGAGGTACCGGGGCGAGATGAGCGCCTGTTCGACCTTGATGCTCATCCGCGCCTCCCCACCTGCCGGCGGGCCGCCGCCGCAGCGGTCGGGGCGGGCGCGGCACTCAGAATCCGCGGCGGCGCCTTGAGGGCGACGGTGTGGATGTCGAGGAGAGCACGGCCCTGGGTGGCCCAGGTGTCCAGGTAGCCCCACGCCTCCTCGTTGCGCTCGGCCAGGGAGTCGACGAACTTCTCCTGCGACACCGGCGGCGAGGTCCGCCGGGCTTCGCGGACCTTTGCATGCCCGCTCTGGAGCGCCTCCAGCTGCTCCAAGGCGCGGGTGAGTTCGCCCAGTTGCCATGTCCATCGGGGCTCGACATCACCGGCGTTGATGTGCTGGAGCTGGACGCCAGCCGTGGCGAGGAGCTCGCGGGCAGAGGAGCGGATCTCCTGGAACGCTCGCCAGATCTCGGAGTCCCGTTGGACCATGCGCCAGCCGTACGACACTTCGTCGTACGGCCAGCCGTCGGCGTCGGTGTGCTTGTCGGAGTAGGCGTCCCAGGCGGCGAGGATCACCTCGCTCTCGACGAGGAAGACCTCCAGCTGCTTGAGGAGGCGGGCGTGCCGCGCGGACGGGGAGCTGGACGGTGTGATCAGAGTGAATCCTTGTGTCGGAGGTGGTGGTCAGCGGCTGCGGGCGGACGTGTGACGGAGGGGGTGCTCGGTGCCGGTGTCGTCGTGACCGCTGTCGCGGCAGGGCGGTGTCGGCGGGCCGCTGCGAGACGCTCCTGGTGTGCGGTCACGATCTGTTCGCTGATTTCGATCTCCCGGCCCACGGTGAGGTGGGGACTTTCGTCGATGGCGAAGCGAGGGCGCGGCACTGGTGCCGGATTGGACAGGGCGGTGGCGACGGAGCCGAGCACATGGGCGGGGGTTCGGATGTCCAGAGAGGCGCACCACAACCGCCCCTCAGGTGCGTGCGGTCTGTGGGTGCGAGCCACCTCGATCTGCCAGCCGCAGCGGCCCATGGAGGGCGAGATTCGCTGCTCGACGACCGTGGTGCGGTCGGGCGACACGATCCGGTGGCCGCCGAGCCCATCGGTGGTGTGCTCCCAGCTGCGTCCCGTGAGGATGGCCGCCAAGTCTTCCCGAGGTTCCTTCTCCGGCTCGGGGCGGAGGAGGGTGTCGGTGAGTCCTGCGATGATCTCCACCGGTGTCGAGCCGCTGAATGTGGCGTACCAGCGGTCGGGGCCGTGTCCGCTGTGCACCGTCCACCATTGGCGTGCGTACTGGGCGGAGGGCTGGAAGACCAGCTCGTGCTGCTGGTCGGGACTTTGCATGCGGATGACCGGGTGGAGCGGGTCACAGGGCACGCTCCACCCGGCGGCGCACAGGGCGTGCGTGATGTGCCTGGGGTCGCCAGGGCCTGCGAGGTAGCGCGGGGAGACCGGCGATCCGAGCTTGCTCTCGTATTCGTTGGTGAAGGCGTCCAACTGACGCCAGGTGATCACGGTGGTGGGCTCCGTTCGCGAGAGCTAGCGGCGGGCGCGGGCGGCGCCGCCGGCCATGCCGTACGGACGGGCGATGGCGGCCGGTTGGTGGGTGCGGGGCCGGGTGGAGGCCCAGGAGTGGCGGGCCCAGGTGGCGGCCCGGGCGGCGGTGATGCGGGCCTGCTGCCAGGCGCCGAGTTCTGAGGGCCGTACGGACACGGAGGTCGTGCGGATCCACTTCGAGGGCGGCACGTGACCGCGGGGGCGCATGGCCGGCTGCGGGTCGGCGAGAGCTGCGGAGAAGTTCTCGATCAGGTGCATGGGGGTCGTGGCCGAGAAGACGGCGTCCCAGGTCCGCCCGTGCTCGGTGCGGGCTCCGGCCCACCAGTGGGCCTGGCCGGGTCCGCTCTGATGGAACTGCAGCCACGTATTGCGGTCGGGGCTGACGGCGGTGAAGTGCTGGGAGCGCTCGGTCTCCCAGCGCTGTTGCTGGAGCGGGGCCCAGGGGTTGGGGGCATGGGCGGAGCGCTCGCGAGTGAGGGCGTCGGTGAAACCGGCGACGATCTCCACGGGAGTCTGCCGGGTGAAGGTGACCTGCCAGCTCGGCTCGGTTGCGGTCGCCTGCCCCTGGATCTGCCAGCCGCCCGGCCGACTGCCCGGGTCGTAGACGGCGCGGACCTTGCGGTCGGAGCGGTCGAAGACGAGCGGCCCGCCGGTTGCCGAGCGGTCCGTCCAGCCGGAGGCGCGCAGGAATTCGGTCACGTGCCGGATGTCGCCGCCGCCGGCCAGGTGCCGTGGCTCAACGAGGTAGTGCTGTTCGGCGTGCTCAGCGGCACCCCAGGTTGCTTGCTGCTTGCCGGTCACCGGTGCCTCCGTACGACGAGCGGCACGGGCGCCGGGGGCTTGGCGGACTCGCCAGAGGAAGGGTTGTGGGTGGCGGCGAGGGCGTCGAGGTGCTCTTCGAGGTCGAGACCGATGTCGTGGAGTTCGTTGGCGGCGCGCCCGAGGGCGAGCCACACCTCGGGGGGCAGGAGTCCGCGCGTGGCCTGGTCCTGGGCAAAGCGGCTCGCGTTCGTGACCAGGGCGGTGAACCGGGCGAGGACGCCGTTCTCGGGGTCGAAGGTGTGCTCCAGGACCTGGACGGTGTCGGGCGGCGTGAGCCCGTGCTGGGTCAGGTACTGGTTGAGGAGGTCGAGGCGTGTGGCGATACCGCGAGCCTGGTACGCGCCGTAAGTACGGGGAATGGGGCGCTCGTTCAGCGTGTGGCCTCCAGGAGAGCGGCGGGGGAGCGGGAACGGGACCCGGGCGAGGGACGAAGGTCAGCGCCGGGAGCGAGGCGGGCCGGCAGCAGGTGGCGGCGGGGGCTGGGAGGGACCCGCGTTCCCGCCCTGTGTGACGCGGTGGGTCTGCATGACCCGGGCCCAGGCGGTCACGTCGAACTCGTCGGGGTCGATGTTGACGTCGTATCCGGCGACGAGGAGCGGGAGGATCGTTCGCGTGGCGAGCTGGCGCTGTGCCTTCTGGCTGAGTCCTTCGGGGGTCTCGTGCCAGGTGTAGACGGGGCCGTCGGTTTCCTCCCGTCGGCGTTCCAGCCCGGAGGCGTCGAGCTGGGCGAGCAGTTCCTCAGGGGCACCGGTCCGGCTGACGATGTGGAGCCGGTCGGGATGGCCGGTTTTGCGGTAGATCTCGACGTCGGTGTTGTTCTCGTCAGCGACGTTCAAGGCGTACTCCGTGGAAGGGATGACCGGGCGGTGGTCACCGGCGGCGGGGCGGTGACGTCTTCGCCGTGTGCGTGGGGGACGGGGTGGGCTGGCGGGATGCGGCCGGTGAGGGGGCGCGGGCCGCCTGGGTACGCAGGTCCTCGAGCTCCCGCCAGCACCTGGGTGATGTCGCTCAGGCGCTGGGCGGGTGTGGCGTCGTGGTCCTGATCGCGTAGCTGGTCGGCCCAAGTGGTCCACACGGCCACGAGTACTTCGCGGAGCCGGGGCAGTATTCCGGTCTCCGGCGCGGTGATCTCGGCCATGACGCCGGCGAGGAGGTGCGGCTCCACCGTGCCGTTGGCGAGTTCGGCCAGCTGGGCGAGATATCGGAACGCGGCCTCCCGGTCTCCGTCCGGGGTGGCAAGGACGTTGAGGTCGGGTGCGAGGTAGACGCTGTATCCGGCGACCAGAAGCGCGTGCGATGCGGCCGTTGCCCCGAGGCGCTGCCGTTCGACGGGCATTGCGACCGGCTGCCGGTGGTAGTGGATGCTGGGGCCTGGGTGGCGGGTGAAGCCGCCGGTGGTCTGCAGGATGCCGGCCGCGCGCTGGTCTCCGCCGATCGCGAGGACCAGCTGGGTCCGCGGGTCGCGCGTGATGGTGACGTAGTTGAGGAGGAGGAACTCGGGCTCCTCCGCAGAGCCGTTCATCGGCCGTGGGCGGTGGACGGCGCCGTGCGTGCGGGCAGCGGGTGGGCCGCGGCGAGCGCGGGGCGGCCGGGGTGTCGCATACCGACGCCGACGCCGAGGTCGGCAAGTCGCGCGCCGATGGCTCGGACGGCCTGTGCCTGCACAGCGGTGTCGTCTCCCGGAAGGACGAGGAGGTCCTTGGCCGTCTCGTAGAGGAAGCCGTGCTTGGCGAGCAGCTTGGCCAGCGGTGCGGAATCGGGGACCGGGGTGGTGAGGGCGTCGCCGGCCCAGGTGAGTTCGATCTGGTCGGGCAGGGGTGAGGTGAGAGCGGCTGCGTTGCGGCGGGCGTGGGCGGCGGCGTCGGCGTAGCGGGGAAGCAGGTGGAGCGTGATGGCCTCGGCTGCGTGGAAGGGGTCGGCGGGGACGGCGAGCCCGTCGGGCTCGCGGACACCCGTGTACGCGGCTGCCGGGAGGCCGGCGGGGGCCATGGCGGCGACGAGGAAGCCTTCGGCCTGGCCGAGGTGGTCGATGACGAGCAGGCGGGCGTGGTCGTCGGTGCGGGTGAGGACCGCGCAGACGGAGACGCCGTAGGTGGCGATGGCGTGGGCGGTCTGGTCCATGTCCCACACCTCGGCGGTGAGGTGGTCGTAGTCGGTGTCGCCGTGGTCGGGGTGGTATTGGCTGGTCCACCGGCCGGGCAGTTCGCCGGCGAGGATGGTGGCGAAAGATTCGAGGTCGCTGGGATCGGTGTCGTGCACGGGAGTCCTTGGTGCGTGGGTCAAAGGCGCCGGGTCGGCGGCGGGGCGGTCAGCCGGGGGCGGCAGGGTGCGGGTCGGGTGCGGCTGGGGGGGAGATGAGCCCGAGGTCGCCTTCAAGGCGCGGGGTTCAGCGGCGAGGCGGCGCGCAGATCCGGCTGAAGCTGCTGCCAGGTGCCGTCGAGGCGGATGAGGTTGGCGATCAGGTCGACACGGTGGCGTGAGCCTGGGCGGCGATCCACCGGCAGCCCCCTCGGCGCCGGGGATCGCGAGCCGGTTGCGCGGGCGATGCGGTGGGCGATCTCGGCCCACTCCGGCCCACTCCGGCCCCGTCAGCGTCCGGTTGCCCTGGGCCAGGCGGACATCGATGTGGATGGCCGCTCGCCAGTAACCTTCGGGGCTCGCGGCGGAGGGATGCTCGAACAGTGGATGGCTGACGTGCTCGGCCCAGTCCACCGAGATTCAGGACGCCGGATCGCCGTCGGCCGTAGGCGTCCACGCCTGCCCAGCGGGCGACCACCGTGTTCTCGGCGAGCTTCGCCCGGATTTGTGTGGGCGGGGGATTACCGGCCGGCCGCCTTGGTGTCGTCGGCGTGGACGAGTTGGCCGAGGTCGGTGACCCGGTACCAACCGAGGTCGACCGGCTTGTCGCCGAGGACCTTCGGCAGCAGGTAGTCCTCCAGGGCGCGCAGGTAGATCAGGCAGTCCGGGCACCGCTTGGAGAGGTGGACGAGGTAGCGGGGGTGGCCGGTGATGAACGACTGCGCGCCGCCGATGGGGTTGCGCAGGCGCCACCCGTCCTCGTCCGTGGGCGTGTGCCACGACGGGGTCACGACGGTCATCGCGTCGCCCCACAGTTCGCCGTCGGCGACGCCCTTGATCACCACGACCTGGTCGCCGGGGGCGAAGTGAGCGTGGGCGATGTCCCGGTCGCAGGTGATCGTGTCGGCGGGAGCGAACGCGGGACGGGTGGGTTCGGGCACGGCAGAGTCCTTCCGCAGAAAACCGCAGGTGGCGGCGAGGGCATGACTCCATGGTCTGGAAAAAGGCCGGTTAGGCTAACCGGGGATCGTGCGCTATACATTCACGCCTCCGCGCCGCGTCACGGCCGCCTGCTGGGTATCACCGGTACGGGTTCTCGGTGCCGATGTCCTCGCTCGTGGCGGCGTCGAGAAGCTCCGGCAGCTCGGTTCCCTCGGCTTCGCGCTGGTCTATCCACCATCCGGCCCGGGTCACCGTGCGGATCTTCTCCTCCAGCACCGCCCAGTCCGCCTCGCCCCAGATTCCCTCGGTGACGAGCGCCGTGTAGGCGGCGGTGACCAGCTGGAAGCGGCAGCGCTCGCCCCACTCCAGCGCCCGTTCCGGGCCCTCCAGCAGCGGCATGTCGAACCTCTCGGTCCACTCTCTGGCCGCGGCCTGCTCCTCCGCGCGCCGGGCCGTGAGCCACTGCTCCTTTGCGGCGGTGTCGGCGTCGCGGCTCGCCTTCCAGCAGTCAGTGCACACCCGGCCGGCGAGCCACCGGGCGAAGCGGGCCCTGCGGTCGGCCGCCCGGTCGGACAGGTCGTGGGTGACCTCGTGTCCACAGCTGTGGGCGACGGTCCAGACGGTCTTGACGGGCATGAACGATTCTCCTTCGTCGAGGGGGAAATGGGAGGAGGCCGGGCTGGCGCTCGTGGTGCGACGGTGCCGGCCCAGACGCCGCGAACCGAGAACGGGACGGGAAAGGGTGAGGACGGCAACGGCGAGGAAGGCGCCGGCCGCGGGCAGTGCCGACAAGCCCAGGAGGTGGCCGACGAACCTACCTGCGAGGACAGTTCCTGCGGCCTGGCCTGTGCCGACGGCGAGGATGAGCCACGCGTACGCCTCCGTGGCGCGCGAAGCCGGGGTGAGGGCGTCGACCGTGTCGAAACCCGAGGTGATGACCATGGTGAGAAACAGGCCCGGCAGCGCGGCTGTGAAGATTGCGGTCCGGGGCTCGGGTTGCGCCAGCAGGGGCAGCCATCCGACTGCGAACATCGCTGTGGCGCAGACGAGTTGGGTCCCGGGCGGGAGCCTGCGGGGCAAACGGGCGTAGAGCAGGCCACCGAGGAACGAGCCGGCGGAGAAGGCCGCGGGCAGGACGCCGGTCAGCCGGTCGGCGTGGTGGGCCTCGGCCATCGCGGCTGCCCAGACCGTCAGCGCGCCCAGGGCGAAGCCGATCCCGGAAAGCCCGGTGCACAGCAGCACCAGTCCGCTACTCATCAGGCGCCCTGGGCGGGCAGGCTCCTTGGTGTCGCCGCGGCCGGCCCGCCAGGTACGTGAGGGCTCGGAGGTGAGCACGACCGTGGCGCCGAGCATGCCGAGCAGGGCGGTAATCCACAGAGCGACGTCGGCACCGTACGTGGTGGCGAGCCAGGTGGCCAGGAGCGGGCCGGTGACGTACAGGAGCCCCTGGGAGCCGGTGTCGAGAGCCTGGACCACCTTCCGCTGGCCGGAGTTCGTCACGACGGTCGGCCACAGGGTCCGCAGGCCCGATTCCAGTGGAGGGCTCGCAAGGCCCGCGAGGGCGACTGCCGCGGTGACGAGTGCCAGGTGCCCGTCCGGGCCGATCGCGGGCAGGGCGAGCAGGCTGCCGTTCGCGACGACGGCGGCGGGCGTGCTCACGTGCGTCTGCCCGTGCCGGTCCATGAGGCGGCCCTTCACCGGTTGCGTGAGCCCGGACGTGAGCCCGTAGACGGCGGCGAGCGTGCTCGCCGCCGCCAGCGACCCGCCGCCCGCTGTCACCCACAGGACCAGAGCGACGGGGACCATGCCGCTGGGCATCCGCCCGGTCAGGGTGCCGGCCAGTAGGCGGACGACGTGGCGCGCACCCAGGACGGCCCGGTAGGTCACGGGCGGCGGGGCAGGGGAGAGCGGATCAGCCAGGAGCAAGACGAGCGGGGACTTTCCGGGAAGAGGCTGGAGGCACCGCGGCTACGCCTGCTCTACTGGCGGCGCGGAACGTGAGGTGGCGTGGCCGTGGCCATGGGGCGCCGGGCAGCGGCCCGCACGGCTGGTGGTGGCTTGATGTGCTGTGGCCGGGGAGTGCGGTGCGGGGGCAGCACGGCGATGGTGTCCTCGAAGGCGGCCAGCGCCTGTTGGAGCTGGCGGTCGAGGAGATCGGCTTGGACGATCAGCCCCCGCAGGCGTACCGATAGATCACGGCCCGCCACGGTTTCGGTGGCGAGGGCGAAGTCGGCGCACTCACCCAGGAGCTCCGAGAGCTGCGACAGATGACACGGCCCGCTTCCGTCACTGGCCACATGGCCGATCGCCTCGGCGACCGCCTGACTCTGCGAGGCTCGGGCAACGTCCTCGATGAGATCGGCGAGCGGCGGAAGTCTCCCCGCGATTCCGCGGAATCGCCGCCCTGGGTGCAGGACACCTGGTTGAACCGGTGGAGGCAGCACGGCCAGGGCCTGGTCGTAGGTGTCGCACCGGCCGAGCACCCGCATCGTGGGGCTGTCGACGTCCCCTGCGACGATGAGCACGCAGTCGTCGATCGGCTCGTCGAGGTGCGGGACCCCGACGACGGTCAGCTGTCGGCCCGCAGCGTCGTACCGGGACTCGTACAGGTACATCATGTGGCGGCGCCGGACGTCCTGGGCGTGCGCGGTCCACCGAGCCTCCTCGGCGACGGGGAGTTCCGGCCCGGGAAGCGGAGGTTCGTCCTGAACGGCAAGGTCCTCGAGGTACTTTGCCCTCTCGGCCCAGGTGATCTGGCATTGGCGCACGACCGCGGTGTCGCCGTTCGGCGGGTTCGCGAGGCGGGCACGGGCCAGACGCGCGGCGGCTTCCAGGTCGTCGACGAGCACGGACCACCCGGCAAGGTGTCGTGCAGGAGGCTGGAACCGCAGAGCGACGCGAGCACGGTCGATAAGAAGCCCGGTGTGCGGAAGCAGTTCGGCGAAGGCCTTGGACTGCTCGCGGTGCTGCTCGGCCACGATTCTCCGCTCCACGGAGACGGAGTCGGGCCAGTCCATGCCGTTCTGGGCCTGCTTGATTGCTTTGTCGCTGCGCGCCTGGATGTCGGCGAACCGGGCGGCATAGGTCGTCAGGGCGTCGATGGCCGCGTCATCGGAGGCAGCTGAGCTGATGAGGTCTCCAGTGTTCGAACGAGGTCGGGTCACAGGCATGGCGTTGCGGAGGAAGACCGGGCGGGCGCGGGAGGGAGTGCTCGCGGGGGGCCGATAGCCTTGGTCGCCGTGGAAGCCGCGCCGGCGGGCGGCTTGGCGTCGGCGATGGTGCGGTGGGCGAGGGTGACCAGTCCGTCGCCGCCCTCGATGAGCCACCAGGCCAGTGGATCGGCATGCGGTACGACCCGGGGCGTGCTGGTGGCGGGGGCCGGTGTTCCGACCATGTCGTCCACCTGCTTGAGGAAGGCCGTCTCGTGCTCGTCGAGCGTGCCCAGGTCGCGTACGGCGGCGACGACGTGCGGCGCGGCCGTCGTGAACCGAGTGAACGCATCCACCAGAACCGCCGGGGGCGGCTCGGGGATTGTTCCCGCCTCGTACGTCTCACGCACCCAGGTCAGGTCGTCCGCAAGGGAGTTGGCCCGGGAATGGAGCACGGCACGCGTGTACGCCGGCAGTAGGCGGCCGCGGATCACGTGCGCGGCTGCGGACGGTGCCGGCTGCACGGTCACACCCGGTGGCGGGGCGACGAAGTCATCGGGCATCTGGTCGCGGGGGTGGAGCGCGCCCACGTGGTAGACGTCGCGGCGTGGATCCTTGAGGACAGTGAGTTCCGTGCCGTCGTCGCGCTGGAGGATGGCTGTGCGCCGCACGCGGTGCTGGTCCAGCGTGTCCGCAACGTACCCCGTGCTCCACAGACAGGCGGCGAGGTCCTCCTGCCACACCTTGAGCGCGTAGTTCTCGACCCTGACGGTCCACGGTCCGGCTAGGTGCTCGGCCAGGTCGCGCGCGAAGTCCCCGATGTACTTATCGCTGCTGGAGTTGATGCGCACACCGGCGATCTCGCTGACAACGTGGAGGGTGATCAGGACTTCCCGGGCGCGGTCGACATCGTCCAGCGGGAGGGTGTGGTGGCCCTCGTCGGTCTTGTGGAATCCGGCGAGGTCCATGGCGGTGCGGGCCCAGCGCCAGTTGTCGCCGTCGACATGCCCGACGACACCGTCTCGGTCACTGGTGAACAGGGTGATCTCGGTGTTGGAGGGGCGCGCGGTGGGGTTCCCGCGAGCGCCGGCGAGCCGGGCGACTTCACTCAGGTTCAGGGGGATGTTCCTCTCGGTGGACGTGCCCGAGCGCGCTGGCCTGAGCGTGGAAGGTTGTGAGCAGGTCGATGCCGAGCTGGTAGAGCTGCCGGTCGGCGATGTCGAGAAGCTCGCTGGTGCGCAGGTAGCGCTCGGCGAGCGCGGGCTGTCCGTGCTCGGCACCAGGCGCCGACGGCGCGCAGGAAGTCCCGCAGGGCGAGGAGCGCGCTGGCCTCGGTGCCGGTCAGGGTGTCGACGAGGACGTGGACCTGCGCTGCGGAGCCCGCGAGGGGCAGGCGCTGCGTCCAGGCCCGTACGGTGTCTGCCGGGTCGGTTAGCGCGAGCGCGGAGAGGAAGGGGAGGGCCTCGGCTCGGGCCCGGCTGCGCAGCTCGGTCCCGGACGGGGCCTCCGGGAGGTCCCGGTTCACCGGCCTCGCCCCCCGCCGCTCGGTGCCGGGGCCGCTGACGGGGGCAGATGTGCCTCGTACTCCCGCGCTCGTTGTTCGTTGAGGCGACGGACGAGGGCCTGCAGCTTCGGCGGGGCCTCGACCCGCTCGTGCGATTGCTGGCGTGCGGAGGAGGGCGCGAGATCTGGTGTCGCTTGCAGGCGCAGGGCGATCCGGTCGACCTCGATCTCCACGACCCGCAGGACTCCCGCGAGTTCGGCCAGGCGCCGGGCGTCCCGGTCGTGCGTGGGGCCCGGGAGCGTGGAGACGGCGGATGCCGTGGCGAGCAGCAGGTCGGCCGCGGGCCGCAGGAGGCTGTCGTCGCCCTGGGCGAGGGCGGCGAGTGTTCGCCCTGCCTCGTACGGCTGTCGGAGGCCGTCGGCGTTCTGCGCCCAGGTCCTCAGAACCTGAGCCGCTGCTCGTACGGAGCGCGGGGCACCGCGCTCGCCGCCCGGCGGGGCGGCGGGGGAGAGGGAGGGATCGAGCTGTACCGAGTAACGCGCCGCACGCAGCATCTCGGCGGCGTCGGAGGCGTGGTCGTTCTCCCGTTCCTCGCCCATGTCGAAAGGCAGACGGTGCCAGGTACCGCGCAGCGTGTACTGCCTGACGAACCCGGCGTGGGAGAGCAGTTCGGAGGCGAGTGAGTCGATCGGCCCGTCCGCCTCCACTTCACCGCCCGGGCAGCGGACGATGCTGATCGGGTTCTCGGTCACCGGGTGTGCCCCTGTCCGGAGGCGGCGAGCGGACTTGCCGACCGTGTGGACGTGGGTGTGGCCTGGGTGGAGACGGCCGGCCGGTACTGCGAGGAACGGATGCCGGCGGCTTGGGCGATCCGAGAGCGGCGTTCCATCAGCCCGGCCCAGGGCTGGATCCGAGGTGGGCCGGCGCTCTGGGCGGGGTCGAGGGTGTAGTCGGCGTGGACGTCGAAGCCGTGCCGGCGCAGGTCGTGGACGGCCTGCCGGGTGCGGCGCACGCCGTCGTGCTCGGGGCTGGTCAGCCGGTACAGGCCCTCGACGCCGGGGACCGGCTCGAACTGCTCTGCTGTGAGGTACCAGTGGGCGAGGTGCGGTTTCGTGTTCGCGGTGGGGGCGGCGACGAATCCGTACTCGGGGTGCTGGCCGAAGTTGAAGTGCTGCTTCAGGAGGATTCCTTTCCGAGGGCGGTCAGCGACGCTTGGGCCTGGTGGAGGCCCGGACCCGCGCGGCAGGCCGGGCGGGGAAGGGCGTGAGCTTCGGCAGATCGCGTGGCAGCGCCATCGGCGGGGGGCTGCCGGGCATCCAGAGCTCGAACGCTTCGCTGAAATGGGCACGAGGATCGGTGTCCCAGGAGATGACCGGGCCGCGGTGGTCGATCTGCCGGCTGATCACTTCGATGCCGACCGGATGGAGGATGTAGCCCCAGTGGTGGCCGCTGGAGTTGTCCTGCGTCACGGTTTCCCGCTCGGCGGGTGTGCCGTCGAGGTTGACGACGTCGGTCATCTCGCGGCTGGGCCACTGCTCGCCGCCGGTCAGCCGCTGCAGCAGCCCGGGCGGCGATCCGTCGAGAAGGTCGGTGCCGATCTCGTCCCAGGCGAAGACGACGTCGTCGATCACGTACCGGCTCAGGGCCTCGATGTCCCGTCTGAACCGGAACTGGTAGGCGGCCAGCAGCAGCGGAAGCATGTTCCGGGGGCTGCTGTCGAAATGAACGTGAACACCCTCGTATCCCGTGGCGGTCGGGCGGGCGATGAAGGCACGAGATCCCAAAAGAGGCTCCGAAAGGGGAAGGGGTTTATGGAGCACGACCGGGCATGGGCGCGGGCAGCGCCGTCGGGAGGCCGGGCAGGACTCCGGGGTGGACGGGTTGCCAGGGCTGCTGCGGGGAGGCGGGGGCGAGGTCGACCATGCGCTCGGGGACGACGTGGAGGTCTTCCCCGAGTCTGCGGAGCCGGGCGGCCGCTTCGGCGAGGTCCTTCGCCAGGTGGAAAGCGTCGTCATCGCCGTCGTTCCGGTCGTGCGCACGGGCCTTCTCGGCGGCGGCGTCGAAGAGTTCGGCGAGTCGGGTCAGCAGCCCGTCATTGCCGTCGAGGACCTGGTGCAGTACGGCGGCGACTTCCCGCTCGTCGGTGGAGGTGTTGACGCGCGCGGTGAGGGCGAAGAGGAGATTGCCGTACGGGAAGCGGGCGTCGGGCTCGTCCCCGGCGGCCGGGGGCGGACCGTCGAGTGGCGTGTGGGATGTCAGCGAGGTGTTCTCCGAACGTGGAATGCGAGGGTGTGGCGCCAGGCGGCCGCTTCGGTGCGTGCCGGGGAGGCTTGTCACCGGGATCGGTGGGCTGGGCGAGGGCCGCCCCCCGCCGTAGAGGGGACGGCAGTGCCGGCCGGGGCATGGTTCGCCTGAGCAGCGGGTGCCGAAGCTGCGGTCACGGCGGCTGCGGCGCGGGAGCGCGTCGGGGCGTGGCGGAGGTTCAGCCCGATGCCGGTCTGAGCGAGCCGGGCGGCGAGGACCTGGATCCGTACGGCGGTCGCGACGGGCCCGTACCCGGCGGGGAGGAGGAACGCGCCCTGGTCGGGGACGTACTGGAACCCGGAGACGTACAGCGTGTCGCGGGCCTCGTCGGGGACGCTCGCATACGGGGTTCCGAGGACGCCGTCGCTGTAGCGGGTGAGCGTCACCGCCTTCGCCGTCTCGGGAGCGGTCTGGCGATGGGCCGGTGGATCAGGCCGGCGCCGGGCCCGCGCGCGTACGGCCTCGACGGCCCTGGCATGGCGGGGCAGGAGCCGACAACTGATCGAGGCGGCGGCCCGTACGGGATCGGCGCTGACCGCGATGCCGTTCGGCTCCGGCACACCACGGAAGTGGTGCGGCTGGAAGCCGGGAGGCTCCAGTGCGGCGACCAGGAACTGGCCGCGGCGGAGCGGCCGGTCGATGACGTAGAGCTCCTCGCCGGCCGAACCGGTGAGCACGGCGTGATGCCCGAGAACGTGCTCGCTGACGGCCCAGTCGACGTGACCTGTGTCCCACAGGCGCTCGGCCACCGGGAACTGCTCGCTGTACGAGGCGTGGCGGTGATACTCGCTCGTCCACGTGCCTGGCAGCCGAGTGGCCAAGTCGGTCGCGAAGCTGGAGAGGGACGTTGGGGTTGAGGCTACGGGTCTGGAATCGATGGGCGGTTCTGTACCGCTCGACACGCGGGGCACCATGGCCTACAGCTCGTCGTGGCCGAGGGCCCAGTCGACATCGTCGAGGGTGTCCTGCTGGTAGTCGAAGACGACCTGTTCGAGAGGGTGAAGGCTCGCGAATCCCGGGTTGGCGCGGAAGGCGTCGGTACGCTCGTGGATGTACTGCTGGGTCTCGGCCGCTGCTGTAATCGTGCGGACCGTGTTCCGTGCGGAGATGAGGCCCCACTGGGTCATGTCCGTCGGGGTGGTGTTCTTCATCCACACCCAGATTCCGTTGCCGAGCTTGATGATGCTGTCGGGGTGGTAGAGACCGCCGGTCTTCCTGTTGCGGCGGGGGCTTCGGCGTTCACCCAGGTCACGCATGAGGCTCTGGGCGGCCTTCCTGAGGACCGCGCCCTGCAGGTCGTCGTGCTCGCGCATCCGGTCGCACAGGACGTCGAGCAGGTCGTCCTTGTGCATACGGCCGGTGTCGGTGGTGACGTACTGAGCGGCTTCGAGGGCGAGTTTGCGCAGCAGGGGGTCGGAGGAGTACTTCACGGGAGGTTGCGTTCCTTCCAAACGCCGGCCATCTCGGCCAGGGCGGTGGCGGCGTGTTCGATCACTTCACGGGTGACGGCGCGTCCGGGTGGAGCGAGTTCGGCGTCGTACTGGGCGAAGGTGCGGCTGCCGCGTATCTGAGCGAGGGCGGGGAGGATCTCGCACAGCAGGTTGGTGGCGACCCGGCGCTGGCGCAGCTCTTCCTCCTGCCGGGCCTTCCGCTCTGCCCAGGCACCCTGGATGGTGAGCTCGCCTTCGACGACGCGGTCGGCGAGCTGGGGGTCCTCGGCGCGCAGGCGGGCGAGCTGCGATTCCGCCGATTCGGCCTGGGCCTTCTGCTTCTGGGCGACCGCATACGCCTCGTTCAGCCCCATCGTGCCGTTGATGACCGACTCGGCCAGATCAGGTGCATGTCGCAGAACCACGCTGGCTTGTCCGACGCGTCCGACCGAGACGCCGGCCTGTTCACTGAGTGAACGGACGGACTGTTCACCGAGTGAACGCCCGGCGTGTTCACTGAATGAACGCGCTTTGGCCGCGATCATGGCGAGCTGGCCCTTGGTCAGGTGGCGACGCCGGCTATTGACCGACAGCACGTAGGTGCTGGCGTCGTCCCCGTCGTAGGTGGAGTAGGTGGGCTCGACGTCGGCGATCTCACAGGCCCGAAGACGGTTCTTGCCGTCGAGGATGCGGCCTGTGGTGTCCAGGACGACGGGGTTGTGAAGGCCGCGCTCGCGAATGTCGTCCGCGAGCGCCTGGAGCTCTTCCTCGTCGAGCATCGGGAAGAGCGCGGTGGTCGGGTGGAGCTCGATGGTGTTCTCCGTGAGGGTGCCGGTGTGGTGGGGGTGGCTCTGTTCGGTGGTGCGGCCGACGTCGTCGGACAGCTCGAAGTCGGGGTTCAGGGAAGGCTCCAGGGGCGGCATCTCGGGGTCAGTGCATGCGGGAGTCGGTGTCGAACAACGCCTGCTCGGTGGGGTGGAGGTGGTGTTGGACCACGAAGCTCCGGCCCGCGACTCGCCACAGGCCGCGTCCGCGGGTGAGGTGGGAGAGGGCCTCCGTCTCGACGGCGGTCAGGCCGAGCAGGGTGGCGGCGGCGTGGATCTGATCGGTCTCCTGGCGGTAGACGATGCGGGTGGAGCAGCCGGCGAGGAGTCCTTCGGCGAGCGCGCGGCCCTGGGAGCCGGCGTCACCGGCGGTGAGCAGGTCGCTGAGGCGGTGGATGACCATGAGGTTCGCAATGCCCAGGCCGCGGGAGAGCTTCCATTGGCTTTGCATGCGCTGGAGGAGGCCGGGGTGGCGCATCAATCTCCACGCCTCGTCGTAGACGATCCAGCGCCTGCCACCGGCGGGGTCGCTGAGGGCGGCCTCCATCCAGGCGGAGGCACAAGTCATGGCGAGGACGAGAGCGGTGTCGTCGCCAGAGCCGCCGAGCCGGGACAGGTCGATGGAGAGCATCGGACTGGCCGGGTCGAAGGCGACGGTGGAGGGAGCGTCGAACATCCCCGCCAAGTCACCGTGGACAAGGCGGCGCAGGGCGTGGGAGAGGTCGCGGGCGGCTTCCCCGAGGTGGCCGGAGACGGTGCCGGCGGCGGCGTCGAGGAGATGGGGCTGGGCCAGGGTGTGGGCGACATCGCCGAGCAGCGGGGCCCGGCCGGCGGCGGTCGCGGCCCGGACGACGCCGTCGAGGGCGATGTCGAGGGCGGTGTGCTCCATGGGGAGCAGGTCGCGGCCGAGCACGGTTCGGGCGAGGGAGCCCAGCAGGAGCAGCCGGCGCTTGCGGACTTCGCCGGCCCAGTCCGCTTCCGGGACAGAAAGCGGTTTGGGCGCGGCATCGAGGGGATTGAGCCGTCCGGGCAGGCCCGGGCCGAGAGCGATGGAGGTGCCGCCGAGCGCGGCTGCCACTGGAGTCCACTCGCCCTTCGGGTCGCACGGCACGTAGACGCGGTAGCCGAAGGCGACCGAGCGCAGCGCGAACGACTTCGCCAGCGCGCTCTTGCCCTGCCCGATGACGCCTGCCAGGAGGATGTTCGGGTTGGTGAAGCCTTCTACCTTCCCGTACAGGGCGAAGGGGTCGAAAACGAAGCTCCCCTCGGCGTGGACATCGCGGCCGATGTAGATGCCCTCGGCACCCAGGCCGCCTTCGGCGAGGAACGGGTACGCGCCGGAGGCGGTGGCGGTGGTTATCCGGTGGGCGGGCAACCGCAGCCGCCCGCCGCGAGCAGAGGCTGGACCGGGACGTCCGGCCGACGGGTAGAGCGGTGTGGGTATCTCGGCTTCGGCCGCGGTGTCGACGGTGTCCTTGAGTGCGGCGGCCTTGGCTTTGGCCTGGGCTTCGGCGAGCTGCTTGCGGGCCGCGCGGCGGCTGGTGCGGTCGGTGCTGTGGGGGGTGAACAGCGGACTGGCGGAGGCACGGCGGGCCCGGCGGCCGGGGCGGTGTCGGGACATGAGTGGATCGTTTCTGCGCTCGGATGACTCAGGCGGTGCCGTGGTCGGCCGGGGTGGTCTTGCGGCGGATGGCGTGGCCGGAGGCGAGGTGGCGCTGGCAGATGGTGAGGACGAGCGGGCCGTCGGGGAGCCGGTCGGGGGTGCAGTCGGGTGCGGCGGGCAGGGTGTGAAAGGCCTCGTGGAGGCACGTGGCGGCCTGCCACAGTCGCAGGTGGGCGGCGGCCAGGTGCCGTCCGGCGGCCGGGTGTTCGGGTCGCACGGTGTCGGCGACCTGGTCGAGGAGCAGGTGCAGGCGGGTGAGGTGCTCGTGCAGGTTGTCGAGGTGTCGCCGGTCGGCGCGGGCCGCTGAGGCGAGGGAGCGGGCGTGGTGGCGGATGCCGGCGGTCGCGGCCCGCAGGTACGGGTGTGCGTCGGTCGGGTCGGTCGTGGTGGTGATGGCCAAGAGCGGAAGGGTCTTTCTGCGGGAGCCTGGATCGGATCAGGCGGCGGGGCCCTACTTCTCCTGGGCGGTGCGGGCGAGGGGGAGGGCGGCCAGGGTGAAGGCGTCGGGCTGCTGGTAGACGAGGCGGCGCAGGTCGACCTGGGCGGTGACGGCGGCGGTCTCGATCTGAGCGCAGGCCGCGTCCAGGGCCTGGTCGGTGTCGGCAGTGACGGTGAGCAGGCCGGTCATCGCGACATCGGCGTGGCCGGCGATCAGCTGCCGTTCGCGTTCCTTGACGTCGCCGTACTCGACGACATCGGATTCGGAGTCCACCTGTCCGCGGCGGGCACGTTCGTTGGCGTCGGCGATGATCGTCGCCTTGGTGCGCTGGACGTCGCGGAGCGCGGACTCGAAGCCCTGGGGGACGTAGAGGAGGGAGAAGGAACGGCGCACGCCGGCGGTGAAGAGCAGCTGGTGGAGGAAGCCGGCGAGGACTTCCGTGCGCGGCCAGTTCTCGACCCAGTAGGTGGTGTGGCGGGCGGTGTCGGTGATGAGGCGGTCGTGTTCCTCGACCTGGACGACGGGCCCGGCGGCGGCGGGGGCGGCTTCCGCGCGGCCGGTGTCCGACCACTGCTGCAGGGCGGCGAGCGCCTTCGGGTCGTACGCGGTGCGGATGACGGCGGCGATCTCCCGAGCGGTCAGCCAGCCGTTCACGGTCAGCCCGGCGTTGCGGGCGGCCTGGGTGAGGGAGGAGGTGGCCTGGCCGAGGACGGTGAAGGCGCCGGGCAGTCCGCCGCCGGCCTGGTTGATCAGGCGTTTGGCGCCCTTCAGGTCGAGGGAGATGGCCAGGTAGGTCTCGTGCGGGGCGGCGGCCGGGCCGGCGGAGGCGACGAGGTCGCTGTAGATGTGGCCGGCGAGCTGGGTGTCGGGCCGGCCGTGGGTGTTCCAGTGGCGGGTCAGGGTGTCGCCGGAGTCGGGGACGGTCCGCTCCAGAACCTGGACGGTGGCGATGTGCCCGGTGCGGGCGATCCCGGCCAGGGCCCGGCCCCACGCGCTCACGTGGGAGTTCTGGGTGGCGGGGTCCAGCAGGGCGAAGGCCCGGCTCGTCACGCGGGCTACGGCGGTGAGCGTCTGCCGGTGCGGGTCGTGGAGGGCGGCGGCCTGCCCGTCTGCCGGGGTGACCACCTTGATCGAGGCGGCCGTTCCCGGAAGGTGGAGGGTTCCCTCGGCGCGCGGGCGGGTGGCCGGTCGGGCGAGCCACAGGGTCTGCCCGGTGCGGCGGCGCTGCACGTAGCGGGCGACGATCGGTGCCCAGTCGATCAGGGACCGGCCGCTGCGGCGGACGGCGACGAGGGCGGCGACCGCTGCCCACAGCGGGGTGAGGATCAGGGCGCCGGGCAGGCCGGTGGTCACGACGGTCACCAGGAGCAGGGCGAGCGCGGCGGAGGTGAGGACGAGCTGGGGGAGGGACAGGCCGAGCAGGATCCCGCGCCGGGACCTGGACGGGAACTTGACCGTCATCGGCGGGGTGATCGTGAGGTCAGACAAGGCAGGGGCTTTCCACAGCGAGGGCGGCGGCCCCGGGGCGGAACACGGTGGTGGTGTCCGCCCCGGGAACCGGGGACGGGATCGGGGTGTCAGGACCCGGTCGGGGACGGCGGTGCCGTGAACGGGCTGCTGCCCGTCGCGGGCCCGGAGCCGTGCGCGGCGCCGACAGCACCGGTGCTCGGGGGCGGCGCATCCTGGGTACTGCGCGGTGTCGCACCCGCGGCGGGGCCGCCGGAGGCGCTGTTGCCGGTCCCGAAGGAGTTGCCCGAGTCCTGGGCCGCCGGGCTGGTCGGCATGGAGCGGACCGCCTCGTCCAGGCCGCTCTTGACCTTGTCCATGGCCGGCGATGCTCCGGTGCCACCACCGCTGCCGGAGGGGCTGGCGGCGATGTCGCCGGGGAACCCGCCGGGTCCCGAGGCCGCGCCCTGCGGCGATGCAGCTCCGGCTCCGGCGGCAGCACCGCCGGTTCCCGCGGTCGCCGCCGCGGCTGCCGCCTTGCGGGTCGCGTTCTCGGCGTGCTGCTTCGCGAGCTGGGCTCCCGCCCCGCCGGAGCGGTGCAGCGTCTCACCGTCGGTGGACTCCGCCGCCCAATGCACGAACTTGAACGTCGCGTACGGGCACAACATCACCAAGAGCATGATGACGATACCGGCCATGACGTCGGCGAGCGCGGCGATCCCGCCGTCCGCGTCGGTTTTGCCCATGGCGGAGACGCCGAGGAGGAAGATCACGGTCATCAGGAGCTTGGAGACGATCAGCGTGGCCGTCGCCTCGATCCAGCCCCGCCGCCAGCGGCGGGCGGCCTCCCATCCGCCACCGGCGCCGGCGAAGACCGCCAGCGTGACGAGCACGAGGATGCCGACCTTCCTCACCATCATGACGCACCAGTAGAGGACCGCGCCGGCGGCGGCACCGAGGGCCGCGAGGGCGGCCACCAGCCAGCCGAGCGGGGAGATGGCGGCGATCTGCGAGACCTTCACCATGCGGCGGACGGCGTCCTCGATCGATGTGCCGGCTGCCGCGAACAAGCTGTCCGACAACGCGTCGACGACTTCGATCGCGACCGTGGTCAGGGTGATGGCCGCGAAGCAAAAGATCACACCGCTCGCGGTGCCGGTGAACGCTTGGGCCAGGGCCTGCCCGTCGCGCTTCATCGCGGCCCGGACGAGCTGGGCGCAGAAGGTGGCGACCAGGATGGTCAGCCCGATCGGCAACAGCAGCTCGTAGTTGTCGCGGAACCACCCGGCATGGAGATCGATCTTGGTGGTCGTGTTGACCGCCTCGGCGGCCAGGTCGGCTGCTGCTGCGGCGAGTTCGCCGCAGGATTTGGCGATCCAGTTGCCGATGCCTTCGGTGATCGCCTTGCCCGGGTCAGAGACGAAGTCGATCGCGTCGGCCGCGTCGCACAGCTTGCCCGCGACCGGAAGAGCACAGAAGTCCACGGCGGACTCCTCCTATCTGTTCAGCGGGTCAGGGGGCGGTGTTCGGCGCGATGGCCACCAGGGCGCAGTCGGCGCTGGGCCGGCACTGGACGGCGAGCGTGACCGAGCGGTCCTCGGCCCCACCCCCGCCGTCCTTCCAGGCGATGGTCTGCTTGCCGGTGACGGTGACGGCGTAGATGTACGCCTCGGTCAGCGCGGCCGGGGCCTCGGCCAGGGCCTGCTTGAACGCCGACGGGAAGCGCGACGCGGAGACGGTCGCCGTGGCGTACTGGGCCTGGTCGTGCATCCGTGACCACAGCAGCGGGTCGGGTACCTGGGCCTGGATCGAGGTCCAGTCGGTGTACTTCGTCTCGGTCGTCATCCAGGCGTGCATGCCGGCGAGCTGCTGGTCGCGGCTGGTGGCACGGGTGTCGTAGGACCAGAGCATCACCGCGGCGGCACGGCCGTAGGCGAGGGGATCGGACAGGCGCGGCGGCGGGGAGACCGTCCCCGTCGGCGTTCCCGAGGCGGGCACGGAGGTGCCGGGACGGGCGGACGGGCCGCTGGCGGACGGCTCGTCGGCGGGGGCCGCGCCCCGGCCGCCGCCTGTGGTGACGTAGGCGGCGAAGCCCGCACCGGCCAGCAGCACGGCCAGGACGGCGGCGAGGAAGGCGACGCGCCGGCCGGTGGACCAGTGCGAGGCCAGGGCGCCGAGGCGGGGGCGGGAGCGCTTGCCCATCAGCGGACCTGCGCGCCGAGCGTGGAGAAGAAGGCGATGATCCCGTTGGCCGCGCCGAGACCGAGCGCAACGAATGCGGAGACGATCGTGCCCTTCTTACCGTTGGCTTCGGCCTGGTGACCGCCGCTGTGATGGCCCCAGGCCCACACACCGAGGGACACTGCGATGGCGCCGACGGCGGCGATGATCGCGGCGAGGTTGAGGGAGCCGACGATGTTGCGCAGCAGGTCCAGGCCCGGCAGGAAGCCGCCCTTGGGGGAGACACCGGGGTCGTAGGCCAGGTAGGTGACGCGATCGGCGAAGTGCTGGAGGGGAGCGAGGGTGGTGATGGTCGAACTCCTTGCGGACGCAGGCCGGATGGCCATGCGGGAAGGGGGAAGAGGGAAAGGCGCGCGGCGGCGGGTGGCGCGCGGCAGCCTGGGAAGCGGCCCGTGGCCCATGAAGCGGGCGGGGAGCGCTAGGAGTTGAGGGCGGGGATGCGGCGGACGGCGAGGATCTGCCAGTCGGCGACCTTCTCGATCCGCACCGGACGGCCGGTCTTCGGCGCATTGATCACCAGGCCCGCGCCCATGTACATCCCGACGTGCTCGGGCACGGCGGCGGTGCCACGGGTGAAGAGCAGGTCACCAGGCCTCAGAGCGTTCGCCGGGACCGGCACGCCCTCCTTGACCTGGGTGTACGTGGTGCGGGTGAGGGTGACGCCGGCCTGCGCGTAGGCGACCTGCATCAGGGAGCTGCAGTCGCAGCGGCCCATCGGATCAGGCCCATGGGCGTCCTTGCAGGTCCCGCCCCACTGGTAGAGGGTGCCGAGCTGGTGCATCGCCCAGGTGATCGCCGTGCGGGCCCTCGCCGTGGCGTCGGCCGGGATCTCGTACCCGGCGGGGACGGCGCCTTCGGGGATCTCGCCCCAGGCGGATCCGTCCTCGCCCGGCTGGCAGCCACCATCGGGAGCAACAGCTCCGGCGTTGCCACCGTCTTCGTGAAGGGTCGGCGCGATCGCCTGTTGCAGGGCGCGGGCGAGCGGCTCCCACTGGGCGTACGCGTCCGGGAGCCCGGAGCGCTGCACGGCTTGGGCGGCCTGGGTGACCGTCATCTGCTGCCACCCTGCGACCTTGAGGAGCCCCTCGTAGAACTTAGTGGCGGCGTGGACGGGGTTGAGGATCTCCTCGGGGGTGCCCCAGCCCTGGCTGGGCCGCTGCTGGAACAGCCCGAGTGAATCCCGGTCCCCGTAGCGCAGGTTGCGCAGCCGGGACTCCTGGATCGCGGTCGCGAGGGCGACGATCCGGCCGCGCTCGGGGACCTTCATGGCGATCCCGGTGGCGACGATCGTCTTGGCGTGCGGGATCTGCTCGGCGGGCAGCTCCAGGCCCTCGACCCGTATAGCGGGGGCGGCGTCGTTGCCGCCGAGGATGCCGGCGACCTGCCGGGCGACGGCCTTGGCGTCGGCCACATCGCCGGTGGCGCACGTCGACGCGCGGGCAGCGGCGCTGCTGGCGGCAGCCGCCGTGGCGGCGGCGCCGGCGAGAAAGAGAGGGGACAGGCAGAGAACGCCAGCGGCGGCGGCTATGCCCTTCAATCCGGTGCGCCTCCCGAGGAGAGGAGGGCCTTACGCGGTGTTCGGGGCAGGGGCGGGTACGGCTGTGTCACAGCATGAATCCTTCGGTGAAGCCCGGCAGCGCTGGTACGAGGTGAGAAGGGCGCGATGGGCCGGAGTGAGGCGATCGGGAAGGCCTGGAGGGTGCGCCGGGGGCAAGTTGCCGCTCGCCGGTCGGGCGCCCCGCAGGGGACATCGCTCAGACGGGTAAGGACATGGCGGTGCCTTCACGGCAGGGAGAGGAATGCCACCGGGCTGCTCGGGCCAGGCGGTTGTCAGACTGTAGGGTCCGATTCCCGGTTGACCTAATTCTTCGTGTGGCGGGGGTCAACCGGGAATCGTGACCTACAGTGTGGCTTCCCCACTCGCCCACCGCCCTTATGGGGCGTGCTGGCTCTGTTGTGCCCGCATTCGCCGCGGCGGTGCTTCCTTCGCGAGTCGGGTTCCCTCTCTCCGTAACCCGAATCGGGGTACCTCTTTGCCTTTTTCCCTGCATCATGGTGACGCGCTCGGTGTGCTGACCGGCCTTCCGGACGACTGCGTGGACGCGGTCATCACCGACCCGCCGTACAACTCCGGCGGCAGGACCGCGAAGGAGCGCACCTCCCGCACCGCCCGACAGAAGTACACCTCCGCCGACGCCGGCCACGAACTCGCTGACTTCCCCGGCGAGAACATGGATCAGCGTTCCTACGGCTTCTGGCTCACCCAGATCATGACCGAAGCCCACCGCCTCACCCGCCCGGGCGGGACGGCGTTGCTGTTCACCGACTGGCGGCAGCTGCCGATCACGACCGACGCGATCCAGGCGGCCGGCTGGCTGTGGCGCGGGGTGCTGGCCTGGCACAAGCCGCAGGCTCGGCCTCAGAAGGGGCGCTTCACACAGAACTGCGAGTTCATCGTGTGGGCGTCGAACGGGCCGATCGACGGCTCCCGCAACCCTGTCTATCTGCCCGGCCTGTACTCCGCCTCCCAGCCCTCGGGCAAGAACCGGCAGCACATCACGCAGAAGCCGGTCGAGGTAATGCGAGAACTGGTGAAGATCTGCCCGCCGGGCGGCACCGTTCTGGACTTCACCTGCGGCTCGGGCTCCACCGGAGTCGCCGCGCTGCTGGAGGGCCGCGATTTCATCGGCGTCGAGAAGACCAGGCACTACGCCGAGATCGCCTCCGATCGTCTGACGGAAACGCTTTGTCAGAGCGTCGGGCAGGACGATCTCACCCTGACCGCCTGACGCCCGGGCCTACCTCCTTGTTCCGGTTAGGGCCATCTCGACACTCCGGCTGAATTCCCGCCCACCTTTCTCAGATTCCCGGCAGCCACGCCCGTGCCGGAGGAGGAGCTTTCCTTGGTGCATGACCCCATAGAAGAATTTGGCGACGCTCCCGGGGGATTCGACCCGGTGCGCCTGCCGGAAGGCGATCTGGACAGCATCCAGGCCACTGTCCGCCAACTGCTCGACCGCTCCGCCGAACAGGCCCGCCAGCTCGACCACCTCGCCGCCGCACCCGCACCCACGCCGCCCTTCCCCGGCTTCGGCATGTCGCCGTCGCCCGGCGGGATAGTGATGCCGCTGGAACCGCGGCCGATCCTGGAGCTGGACGGCGAGGAGTACGAGAGCGAACTCGACCTGCTCACCGACTGGGTGGAGGACTACCTCATGCCCACCTATGGCGCCGAGGTCACCACCGCCGCCCCGTGGTGCGACCAGTGGCAGGAGCACCTCGACGTCGTCGCCTGGCTGCATGCCCTGTGGATGGCGTACCTCCAGCACAAGGACCCCGAAGCCGGACCGGCCGGGATGTTCGTGTGGCACCGGGACTTCCTCACCCACGCCATGGCCGCCGTCCGCGCCCCGGGCGGGCCGCTGTCGGCCTGCCAGACCGACCCCGACCGCCCGTCGCACCGCCTCCTTCGCGGACCCGGCCGCTCCATGCGCGGCGTCGCCCGCGACGCCGAGGCAGGACAGGCAGCCGCATGACCGCCGAGGGCCGGCCGGCGTACGGCCTCACCTTCGACCCCCGAGCCCTGACCGACCTTCTCCAGGCCCCCAGTGACATCCGCGACCTCTCCCTCGCCCTCCTGCAGGAAGTCGTCAACGCGGACCGCGCCGGAAGCAAGCTCAAGGCCGAACTGTCCGGGCTGCGCAAGCTCTACGTCGACTCCCGGGCCGCCTGGCGCCTCGTCTACGCGGTCAGGCCGGCCCCGGCGCGCTCGGCCTACCCCATGGAGATCCACGTCGTGGCGGTCCGCCCCCGAAAGGGGCACGACGTCTACGACACCGCGGCCCAGCGCCTGGGCATCGGGCGCCGTCCGCTCGGCACTCGCGCTCACGCCGCCCGCACCCGGTCCGCCCAGATCGACGCCTACCGCACCATCCCGAAACCTGGCCCGCCCCCGGGCCTTCCCCGCCCGGCCCAGCCCACCGTTCTCACCACGAAAGCCGTACGTTGACGACCTTCCCGAACTTCCTCGACCACTACGCCAGGACCCTCCTGAACATCCGGGCGGCGACGGAGAACCCCCACCACCGGGCCCTGCTGGAGACGTACGCAGAGGTCCAGCAACTGGAGGCCCGGCTCCTGGACGCCGTCGTCGCGCCCCACCCGCAGAGCGGACCGGGCGAGAAGCACCCGTGCACCGAGCTCCTCATCGACCGCCTCGCCGCCGGCCAGGAACTCGCCGCCCTGCTGTCCGCCGCCTGCTGTCGCCCGGATGGGGAAGAAGCCGACTGCGATGACCGCAACAGCTGCTCCCCGCACTGCGATCCGGACGCGAAGGAGGAAGCGGACGAGACCCCGTGCCGCGACTGCCGACGGCACTGAACCCGCCACGAAGGAACGCCCCTTGTCCCAGTCGGTGACTTCGGCGCCCTCCCCGGCGCTGACCTCCTTCGACCACCGCATCGAACTCGCCGTCGGCTTCAGCATCGACCGCCTCTGGCACGACCACGACCACGGCCTCCTTGACGAGCAGACCGCCCGCCTCGCTGCGGCCCACCGCACTCTGTCCGACGCCGAACGGGGGGTGACCTTCTACCGCGTCCTCCTGCAGCGCCTGGCGAGCGGCGACCACGCCATCGACGAATCGCTCTTCCCTCGCATCGACCGCACGGTCGAGCAGCTCAAACAGGCCGTCACGTGCCGGAAAAAGCTTGAGCGGGACGTCGCCGACGCGCTCGAACCCATCGACGCACGGGCGGTCCGGAACCCGGCCGCTCACACCGAGCTGAAGGCCCGCGAGATCGCCCTGCTTCTGGCGATCAGCCAGGGCGCCAAACTTTACGAGCACCTCCTCACGCAGCGGCTGTCCGTGACGACAGCGTCCGGCACGCGGGTCACTCAGCAGGACTGCGAACGGCTGGAACAGGCGGGCCTCATCCAGCGTGACGAATCCCGTCCCCTGCACGCCGGTCAGCCGGTCACTCTCACCGACGCCGGCCGATCCGCGCTCTCCACCCGGCCCTCGGACCGGTTCGCAGCCGGCCTCGCAGCTCGCCCCGGCTCCTGGCCCGCCACCTCACGGACCCGTCGCTGAGCTGCCTCCTCCGGCCCCGTAAGGACCTCATTTGACCCATTCCCAGCACAACCCGGACTTCCGACTCAACGGATACCGGCCGGCCACACCAGGGGTCGGAAGCGACTTCGACGACCGCATCTCGCTGTGTGAGAACGAGCTGACCACGCTGGCCAAGCACCACACGGCGGATGACCGCCACACCTTTCTTGTCCTGCACGACGCCTCCACCATCTACGGCGCCCCGGGCGGAGCCGCGATCATCGCCCTGCACCTCACCCGGGACGTGGGCTCCCGGACCTTCACTTTCGACAGCGAGCGGCACCCGCTGCTGGCGCTCGCGCAGTCCTGGCTCATCCGACGCGGCTGCCCCGACGACGCCGTCTATCCGCCGGGCGACCGCGGCACCCTGCCCGCCGACGAGACCACCGCGACCCTGGAACGACGTCTTCGCCACGCGGCCAACCGGTACTCGCTCGTGGAGAGTCACGTCGGCGAGGGATATCCGACGCAGGAGACCGCGGTGCTGCTGGAGGCCGTGAATCCCCGGCAGGCGCACCCCTACCGCCTGCTGCTCGAAGTCACCGACCTTCAGGCCGGCACCCACCGGCTGCGCGAGGGAGCCTTCGAGACGGCGGAGGCAGCCCTCGACTGGCTGGAGGACCGCAGCACCCCGCTGCCGGCGCCCACGCCCACCACTGCCCGCAGCCTTTCGGCGAGGCCCGCGGGCCCGGCCTCCGCCCGGGGTCGTACCCGCTGACCGGCCGGCGCGAGTGGCGGAAGGTAGCAGCAAATCCCCGGTTAGGTAAACCGGGGATTCTCCGGATCCTTGATGTCACCCGCCCGGAGCGCCTGCTTCCGGCCCTTCCCGCTTGCCCACTTCAAGGAGAGGAGTCTGCCCGTGTCCGAAGAAGCCGACGACGACGTTCTTCTCGCCGTGGCCCGCCAGATAGAGGACCGCTTCGGCGCGTCCCTCGACGACCTGCGTGTGACCGTACGCAGCAGCCCCGCCCCGTCATTCCTGCCCAGCGCTGTGGTGCGCTGGTACGACGACCTCGAAGAGGCCCAGAGCCTGCTGACCTCGGCCGAGGACGAGCTCGTCGAAGCCCTGCAGCGCGCCCCGGCAGGGGAGCTGGACGAGCAGGTCATGACGCTGGCGCAGCGCGTCAACACCGCACTCACGATCCGCGACGGCCGCGCGCTCACCGTTCGCCACCTCCTGGAGGACTACCCCCTGCCCGCGCAGCCGGCCATCAGCCGGGCCGTCCGCCGCACGGGTCCCGTCCTGAGCACCACCCCGGTGCCGAGGACCGCAGCCCCCGTATCCGTCCCCGTCAGGAGCCGCCGATGAACGTACGCACCAAGCCGAGCAGCCAGGACGACCGACTCGTCGACGTCTTCGGCGCGCCGATCGACCAGCTGTACCAGGCAGCCGTCACGGATTCCCGGCTCCGCACAGCCCTGGAGATGCGCTCGTTCCTTGCCCTTACGGAGGAGCAGGTTGCCCGGGTCCGCGAACGCGTCCATGTCCGCAGCGCCCCCGACCGCAGCATGGACGAGCTGTCGGAGGACGAGCTGCGGATGGACGCCTACTGGATGGAGGCCGCGCTCTCGGCCCGCCGTGACTACCTCACCGCTTTGAACGAGGTCCTCGACGCCGAGCCTCCACCCGAACCAGCACGCCCAGTGACGTTCACCCAATCGGTGATCACCGCTCGAACCACCCCGCCGGCCAGGGACGCGGTGGCGCACCCGGCTAGAGGACGCTGATTGCCCTACCCCGTATCGGAATCGCTCGCCGAGCGGATCGAAGCCCTCTACGGCTGGCCCCGGGCCGACCTCGAAGCCCACGCCGCCACCACCGACCGCCCGACCATGCTGGCCGCCCTCCTCGACGCCTTCTCGACCGTCGAACTCGCCGAGAAGAACATCGAGTTCCAGCGCGAGCGCCTTCTGCAGCTCGCCGCTCCAGGCCGCGATGTCGGTCGATCCACTCCCGGCCACCTTCTCGACTGCAGCCGCCGCATCGCCGAGGCGGTTGTCATCCGCGACACCCAGGCCCAGCACGCCACCGCCGTGCTCCAGAGCCTCCACCGCACGCCAGCATCGGCCAGCCCTCCGGCCTCCCCGTCTCCGGTGCCGCCCACCGCCCGAGCCGCGCACGCCCGTTGAGCACCACCCCACCACGTTCCAGGAGTACTCCCATGCCTGCCTCCGGCCTGCCCGCACCCACCCACCGCGACCTCGACCAGGTCACCCAGGCTCTGGAGACGATCTCCCCCCGGTGGAACGCCTGGATCCTGATGACGCTGACCACTCCCGGCCGATACATGGACCTGAAGGCCCGCATGCCGTGGTTGCACGACGGTCAACTCCAGCCCAAGCTCCGCCTCTTGGAAGCCGGCGGCCTCGTCCAGCGCACGGAGCACACCCGTCGCCACGTCGTCTACGGGCTCAGTGACAAGGGCGTCCGCCTGCTGCCCGTCCTCGACACCCTCGCCGAGTGGGGCCGGCACCACCTGGAGCGCCCCACCACGAAGGACCCCGTCACCAAGAAGGAGACGCCCCGCTCGGCAGCCAAGGCCGAGGAAATCGAGGACGCCCTCGCACTGATCTCTCCCCGGCACGCCACCGCGATCCTGTGGGCACTCCGGGTCCGCAACGCCTCGACCGCCGCAGCCCTGGCCTCCTCCGTCATGCCCGACGCTCACCCCACCGCCGTCTACCACCCCCTGCGCCACCTGACGATCAAGGGCCTAGTGGGCCGCGACCGCGAAGGGAAGTTCACGCTCACCGCCGCGGGCCGGGCCCTGACCCCTGCCTACCAGGCACTCATCGCCTGGACGACGGGCTCACCCGCCTCCTATACCGCCTCGCCCACCCTGCGCCCTGTTCCCACGCAAACCGGTCCCGACCCGCGGATGACGGCCGCCGCCCTGGAGACAACACCGGTCGCTCCCGCGTGGAAGCCCGGCGACCTGTTCTCCCACACCTCCGTCGCCCGGCCGCTTCCGGCTGCGGCGGGAGTCGCACGCCGCTGAGTAAGCAGGCCGAACCCGGCGCCCAGATCGACGCGCTTGTCGCCCGCCGAGGCGGAGGCAGCCAGCTCCTGCGGATGCTCACCACCACCTCTGCCCACCTAGAGGGCGAGCCTAGGCGGCCCCGTCCGTCCGGCCGGCGTTCCGCCGCAGCGGGCGGTAGTCCCTCCGCCCCTTCCGCTTCACCCGCCGTGCGCGGGCTGGACTCCTTCTTCTCGACGAAAGCACATGACCGACTTCGTGATCGCCGGGCCCCGGCACGCCCTGCTCCCCAAGCTGTCCCTGCTGCGCCGCATCTACCTTCCCCGTACGGCCGATGCGGCCGCGTTCGCGATGTCCACGTACGGCATCCCGCTGATCGTGCTCGCCACCACCCAGTCCGCCACTCTCACCGGCATCGCCTTCGCCCTGGAGTGGGTGCCCCGCCTCGCCGCGTTCTCGCTCGCCGGGCAGGTCGTGGACCGGCACGGCACCAAGCGAGTCTTCCGCATCGCCTCGGTACTGCGCGCCCTGGCCGTCGTGGCCGCGGCGTTCGTGCTGCCCACACAGGCCGGAGGAGTGGGGGCGACGGTCACGGTGATGGCGCTCGCCGCCATCACCGGCGTCGTCACGGAGTTCTCCTACATCGCCGCCGAGACCGCGGGCGCGACCGCGAGCAAGGACGCCGGCGACCGCGCCCACCGGGTGCAGTCCGTCCTCCTCGGCATCGACCAGACCGCCACCCTCGCCGGGCCCGCGCTCGCCGGATTCCTCCTGCACTGGGTCGGCGTCACCGGCACCCTTCTGACGATGGCCGCCTGCTCCCTGCTGGGAGCGCTGCTGGCGCCCTGGCACCGCGAACCCCGGCTCGTCCCGCCTGCGGCACCCGCGCTCAGCGGCCTGCGCACCGGCTGGAAGACCCTCACCTCCCTGCCGGCACTCGCCTGGCTCGTGACCGGCCTGACCGTCTCCAACCTGGCCACCGGGTTCCTGCAGGCCGCCGCCCCGGTCATCGTGGTGCAGCACCTGGGCCAGTCCAGCGCCGCCGTCGGCCTCATCTGGTCAGCCGCAGCCGCCGCTTCCCTGCTCGCCGTCGCCGCCTGCCGCTTCGCGATCGACCGCCTCGGCCTGTGGCCGGCCGGAGCCGCCAGCGCGGCCGTTGCCGCCCTCGCCGGACTCGCCGTCTCCCAAGCCGGCGACTACACCCGCTTCCTCGTCATGACCGCCGTCCTCATGGCCGGCGAAGGCGGCATGACCGTCGTCCTGCGCACCCTGCGCTCCCACCTCATCCCCGAGCCCGTCTTCGGCGCCACCCTCGCGGTGACCATCCTGGTGATGCTCCTGCCGTTCCCGCTCGCGGGCATCCTCGTCGCCCTCACCCCCGCCACCGCGATCGGCCACGTCCTGACCGCCTGTGCCGGCCTCCAAGCCGCCGGTCTCACCGCCGCGTTCTGGCGCCTGCGACGCGAACCCGCCATGCGTGCCACCCGCACCGCCAGCTCGGCCCCATCGCTCGGAGAACCACAACCGCAATGACCACCACACCCCTGTCGCCGTTCAGTGCCGACCAGGCCCTGTGCGCCGCCTCCCTCGTCCGCGGCCTCACCGACCGCCTTGCCGTCTTGCCCGCCGCCGAGGCGAGCGGTCTCGCCGGCCACCTGCTCGCCCCGGGCGGCCTGGCCACCGACATGCGCCGCCTGCTCGACGCCGCCACCCGCCACACCAGCACCCCCGAAGACAAGGACCTCCCCGTGACCACCTTCCCGGCCTCCTCCCCCACGCATACCACCGGCCGTCCGACGGTCCTGATCGTCGCCCCCGGCGACGAGGTGTACCGGGGCTACTGCCTGGAGCAGGTCGCCGCCGCGTACGACGTCGTCGTCATCACCCCACAGGCCCTCACCTGGGAGACCGAGCACGTCGTCGACCACGAAGTCGCCGACCCGTACAAGCTCGACGAACTCTTGCCCGCAGGGGAGGCGCTCGCCGCCCGGCACGCCATTGCTGGCGTCCTGACCTGGAACGAGCCCCTGCTCGTCAAGGCCGCCCGCCTGGCCGAGCACCTTGGACTGCCCACGAACCCGGCGTCCGTGATGGAAAACTGCCGCGACAAGCACGCCACCCGCGAGCTCCTGGCTGCCCACCGGGTCCCTTCGGCGCGTTCAGGCCGCGTCGCCGACCTCATGCAGGCCATGACCCTGGCCGAGGACATCGGATACCCGGTCGTCCTCAAGCCCGCCGGCCAGGCCGGAAGCGTCGGCGTCATCCGCGTCGACAAGAGTGAAGACCTCGCCCGGGCCTTCGACTTCGCCGCCGCAGGTGCGGGCCTCGCCGGAGGCCAGAACGCGCACGTCCTGGTCGAGGAGTACCTCGACGGCCCGGAGATCAGCGTCGAATGCGTCACCCAGCACGGCATCGCCCATGCCGTCGCCGTCACCCGTAAGAAGCTCGGCTTCGAGCCGTACTTCGAGGAGATCGGCCACACGGTCGACGCCGCCGACCCGCTGCTCGCCGAGGTCGCCCCGATCGCCACCGCCGCGATCCGTGCGCTCGGCATCGACCACGGCATCCAGCACGTCGAGATGCGCCTCACCACGTCCGGCCCGCGGATCATCGAGGTCAACGGCCGCATCGCCGGCGACCTCATCGGCCACCTCGTGCGTCTCGCCACCGGCCTCGACCTCCCCCGCATCGCAGCCGACATCGCCTCCGGCACAAGCCCCGGCCTGGAGCGCACCCGCCTGCGCGCCGCCGGCGTCACCCTCCTCTACCCGGAGACCTCCGGTACCCTCACCCACCGCTCCATCGACAAGGAGTTCGCCGGCCGCACGCCGTGGCTCGACCGCCTCAAGTGGATCGGTCACCTCGGCGACGAGATCGTCCTGCCGCCGGAAGGCGACGTCGACGTAGCTCGCGCCGGCCTCTACGTCGTCACCGGCTACGACGCCGCCAAGGTGGAAGAACGCCTCGCAGAGACCGCGAAGCACATCACCCTCGCCGTCCGGTCCGCTGCCGGGGCCGCAGGAGCCACCGCGTGACGGAGAACGTGACCCGCCGTGTCTATCCGCCCGAAGGCGATGTGTACGTCACCCCCCGCTACCTGGCCGGGTCCAATGGAACCGGCGACGCAGGCTTCGCCCCCGTCGCCCACTGGCCCCACCATGACCTCGACGACGGCCCCTGTCAGCTCCTGGTCACCTCGCCGGACCACCGCATCCGGATCGGCTGGTACGGCGACGACTTCGAGCTGTGGAAGATCACCGCCAGCGAGGACACCTCCTCCCCGACTCGCTGGTCGGCGACCTTCAACCACGTCACCCCAGCGGAGCTCGTCGCGGCCCTGACCACCGAGCTCGCACAGGACTGGGCCGAGGGCAACGACCGCTTCCTCGAACGCCCCTCCCCGTACTGGCGAACCGGGATCCAGCCCCTGATCGACGGGGGCTGGTCCCGCAAGCCATTGCTCCCCGGCGAGATCGGGTTCCTCGCGCCCGACGGCAACGCCGGCGTCTCCATCGACGTCCGCGGCCAGGACCCGGACGCGGAGACGATCGAGCTGTGGGCCGGACCGCCCGGCTGGGGCACCCGAGCAGAGGCGCGGTTCACCGCCAACACCCCTGCCCACCTGGTTGCCGCCACCGCGGCGGCCTTCACCGACCCGACCCCAGTCCTGCGTTACCGCGAACACCTCTCCCCACAGCTCGCGGCCCTGGCCCAGCTCACCCCCGTCACCCCACCGAAGCCGCCAGCCCCGACCCCGCTCGACGTCCAGCGCACCCTACGACGGCCGCCGGCGATCACCACGCTCAGCGTGCCCCGCTGGAGCACCACCACCCGACCCCCGGCGACCGCGATGCCGTCCCCTGGACGCGCCGCGCGCCGCTGACCCCCGGAACTCACATGCCCCTGCGCGCCAAGGAGTTCTTCGACGAACTCGCCCTCCCCTTCGCCTCTGGCACCGTTGTCGGGGATACCTACTACGCCACACCCGTGAGGGACTCGCCGCTCCGGCTGCGGATCGAATTCGCCCAGACGGTCATGGACCGGCAGTACGACGGTCTCCGCCTCACCGTCACCCACGTCGAGCGCGGTGCCCTCGACACCCGGCACCTCTCCTTCGCCGACCACGACACCTTCGTCCGGCGTGATGCCGCACAAGGGCTCGCCGCCGGCCGCGGCGTCATCCGCGACTGGCACAAGGACGGCCCTGCGCCCTGGGCAGGTGCGGAACTCGCCGGCCTGCGCAAGGCGATCGAGGACCTGGCGCGCATCTGGTGTCCCGCCCTGCTCACGGCGCGCGAGGTCGAACCCGAGCCCTGGGCGGTCCGCTGGCACGACCAGTTCTGGGCAAGCGACCCGGCAACGCTCGCCCGGCTCCACGAAGCGACGCAAGCCGTATTCGGCCTCGCTGAGGCCGGCACCTACGACGGCAGAACCGTCTCCGAGTCCCTCCACAACGCCCGCTTCTACGTCATGGACATCCTCGGGCTACCCCTCGACCAGGGCATGCTCGCCGAAGCCGCCGCCGTCACCCAGCTCACCGGACGCCGACTCGGCCCCGACACCGTCGCAGCCCTCGACCGGATCTCCAGCATTCCGCTGGACGAACAACGATCCCTCGTTCAGGCAGCCGCCTGGCGGCACGCCGCCGCCACCCCGGCAGTACGACGTTCGAGCGCGTCTTCCGCCCTCCCGGCGACTGCGGCCATCCGGTCCACCACCCGCATCCACTGACTCCCGCCCCCGTGGCGGCCTCCAACATCACACCAAGAATCAGGAGACCCCCTTCTTCATGCGTGCCTCCCGCCGTACCGCGGCCACGATCGCCGCGACCACTCTGGCCACCGGCTCCCTGATCTGGGCCCCGACCGCCTTCGCCGAAGCCCCCGACATCCCCCCGGGCGCCATCGAGATCACCAAGAAGGACCCCGACGGCACCCTCCTCGCCGGCGCCGCGTTCTCCCTGCTCGACACCCTCAACGGCACCAAGGCCCTGACCGGCAAGACCGCCACTAACGGCATCCTGCGCTTCGAGAACGTCCACCCTGGCACGTACCGTCTCAAGGAGACCGACTCCGGCAGCCCCATCCACGAACTGGCCCCCGACCAGGATGTCATCGTCACCCCCGAGCACACCGTGAAGCTCACGGTCATCGACACCTTCAAGCCCGCCGAACTGCTGGTGAAGAAGATCGACAAGAAGACCGGCAAGCCCCTGGCCGGCGCCGTCATCAACATCACTTCCGCTACCGGCACCGGCAAGGCGCTCACCCTGACCACCGGCAAGGACGGCACCGCAACCACCAAGCTCCCCGTCTCCTCCCGCACCGGCACTGCCTACACCGCCACGGAGACCAAGGCCCCCACCGGCTACCAGCTCGACACCACCCCGGTGAAGATCACCGCCAAGCCCGCGGAGAAGACCACCGCCACCTTCGCCAACACCAAGAAGGCCCAGCCCACCCAGCCGCCCACGACCCCGCCGACCACACCTCCGGTCACCCCGCCGACCACACCCCCGGTCACTCCGACGACGCCTCCGGCCAAGCCGAGCACCCCCGCGCCGTCCAGCTCCGCCACCACCACACCGGCAACGGTGCCGACCGCCAGCGCGCCGAGCCCCCCGACCCCGGAGGGCTCCCTCGCCCACACCGGAGCCGACTCCAACACCTGGATCCTCGTGTCCGGCGGAGCTCTGATCGCGGCCGGAGGTGCCACCCTGATCGCCATTCGCCGGCAGAAGAAGAGCGACGAGGAAGGCCAGTCCGCCGGCTGACCGAGCCAAGTTCAGCGAAGACCTTCTAGACGGTCCCCAGGAACCATCGTCAGGTTCCTGGGACCGTTTGCGTTGCTCCTGTAGGCGCTTCGTCTCCGCGTCATGACCCTTCCCGTGTTCGTTCCCGTACGAGCAAGGCCGCGGCCGTCGCCCGCGTGGAGCGGGACGGCGGCTACGGCTTTCTCGGTGTGCGGCCAACAGCGCGGGTTCTGTATGACGGAGACAGTCTGAGCGAGGTTCGTGGCGCTTCACGCGGCCTTGGTGAGGGTGGACCGGTCGGTGCTGGGGGCGTGCCGGGCGGGTGTCGCGAGTGCGGTCGTCGCTGGTCGTCGCTCGTGGCGCGGCCACAGGAGGAGGGCGCCGATCGCTCCCGCCACGGCAAGGGCCGCGAGGACGGTCCAGGCGAGAGTGAAGCCGCCGTTCGTGCCGAGCCATCCCGCGACGGGGTAGGTGATCAGCCAGGCCAGGTGCGACAGGGAGAACTGGGCCGCGAACGCCTCGGGGATCGCGTTCCGTCCGACGGAGGCGCGCAGGACCTTGCCGGTCGGTGTGATGATCAGCGCCATGCCGACGCCGATCGCGGTCCAGATGATCGCCGTACCGGTCCATGTGGCGAGGCCGGCCGCGGTGAGCGTCACCGCGGCGGTCGTGGCGGCGACGAGGACTCCGGCGCCGGTCGTCATGACGGTGCGGGCGGCGATGCGGTCGAGGACGCGGGGCAGTACGAGGGCGGCCAGGAGGGTTCCGGTGCCCGAGGCGGCGAGCATCCAGGCGACGTCCGACTGCGAGCCGCCGAGCTCGTCTCGGACGTGGTTGACGGTGTTGACGACGACGATCGACCCTGCCGCCGCGACCACGAGGTTGAGCGCCATGATGCCGCGCAGCCGCGGCGTCCTGAGGAAGGTCCGGATCCCCGCTGCTGCCTTGTCCCATGCCTTGGTGTGGGTGCTGGGGCGGGCGTCGGGGACGCGTGCCGACAGGACGAGCAGGGCGGAGAGGAGGAATCCGGCGGACGTGCCCAGGAACAGCCGGTCGAAGCTCAGGAACGTCAGGGCGACGGCTGCGAGGACGGGGCTGAGCAGGCTCTCCATGGTGGAGGCGACCTGGGACGCGGAGAGGGCCCGCGTGTAGTCGGTCTCGTCGGTGACGATGTCGGGGATGACGGCCTGGAAGGTCGGGGTGAACGCCGCGGAGGCGGCCTGGAGCAGGCCGATCAGGACGTAGATGTGCCAGACCTCGGTGACCAGCGGCAGCGCGAGGACCACGACGCCGCGGATCGCGTCGAGGCCGAACAGGAAGGTCCTGCGGGGGAGCCGGTCGACGTACGCGGCGGCCAGCGGGGCTATGAGCACGTACATGACCATCTTGATGGTCAGGGCGGTGCCGAGGACCGTCCCGGCGCGCGGGCCGGCGAGGTCGTAGGCGAGCAGTCCGAGGGCCACGGTGGTCAGTCCGGTCCCGAACAGGGCGATGACCTGGGCGCTGAAGAGGCGGCGGTAGTCGCGGATGGCGAACAGACGCATGGCGGGTTCCTTCCGTGTCCATGCGGCGGGGCACGGCCCCGGGGTGGCGGCCGTGCCCCGCGAGTACAGGCGGGGGTGTCTCTAGGCACCGGTGTCGCTCCCCGGTGTCAGGCCGGCGAGCAGGTTGAAGGCGCCGGTGAGGATGTTGAGCGCGACGACGCCGACGACGTCGGCTATCGCGCGGTCGCTGTAGCCGTGCTCACGGAGCGCGCCGAGCTGTTCGTCGGTGATCGACGTCGGCTCGCGGTAGACCTGGAGGGCGAGGCCGATGATCGCCGCGATCGCGGGATCGGCCGAGGTGCCCGCGTGGGCGCGCTCGATCTCTTCCTCGTCCACGCCCAGGGCGCGGGCGGCACCGACGTGCGCGTCGAGGCAGAGCCCGCAGCCCTGGAGTGCCTGGACGGCGATCGAGATCCGTTCGCTGATTCTGCGGTCGAGTTTGGCTCGTCCCATGGCCCTGCTGAGCTGGAGGTATCCGCCCAGTACGGCCGGTGAGTGCGCCATCGTGGAGACCATGTCGCCGATCTGACCGTGGCGGGAGGCCAGGTCGGCGAGCAGGTCGCGCGAGGCGCCGACCGCCGTGTCGGGCGTGAGTCGGGTCAGGCGGGGCATGACGTTCCTTCCGGTGCGGGGCTGTACGTTCCGTTCATGCCGGTCAGTGGTGTGCGTGGTGTGCGTGGTGTGCGTGGTGGCCGTGGTGGCCGTGGTGTGCCTGGTGACCGTCGTGGTGGCCCTCGTGCGCGGGCGCGGCAGCCGCCGAGGCGGTCCGCACGGTGAAGTCGGCCGTCCGGACGACGCCGTCGTGCTGGAAGTCCAGGTACAGGCGGTACGTGCCGGCCGACGGCGCGACCGCCACGAAGGCGATGTCGGGGCCGGGCGCGGTGATGCCGTCGCCGGGGTGGCCCTCCGGGTGGACGTGGAGGTAGCCAAGGTCACCGACCCGCAGCGCCACGAGGTGCCCGTATGCGGCCAGGTAGGGCTCCAGGTCGGTGACGGGGCGGCCGTCCCGGCTGACGGTGAGGGTCAGCTCGCTCGCCCTGCCGGGCACGAGCGTGCCGTCGAGCGCGACGGTGTACGCGCCGATCCGTGCGATTCCGGTGGCTTCCGGGAGCGGCCGCGGCTCGTACGGTCCGGCGACCGCGACGTCGATCCCCAGCGTCAGGGTCCCGTCGTGGCCCGCCGGGTGGATGTCGGTGAAGAACTTCCAGTCTCCCGGCTCCAGGGCCAGTTCGGTGCTCCAGGTGCCCTTCTCGTCCCGCACCGGGTGCACGTGCTGGAAGCCGGACGTGTCACGCCGGACGGCGATGAAGTGCAGCTCCTTCTCGTGTTCCGGGACGAACTCGGTCACCGCCCGCCCATCGGGACCGACCACCTGGAAGCCGACCGGCTGCACGCCGGCGGTGCGGATCGTCGAGTCGAGCTCGAGGGTGTACCCGTCCTGGGAGACCGACAGCCCACCGGGCAGAGCTGCGCCATGGGCACTGTGTCCGCCATGAGCCCCGTGGACGCCGTGGTTGGCCTGGTCCAGGCCGGAGTGATTCCTCATCACATCTCCCAGGTGTGAAGTGCGCCTTTCGGCGTCGTCCGTTCAGGACGTTGATCGTAACCATATACCCCCGGGGGGTATTCCGGAGGGCTGCGATGGCGGAAATTTCCCGAGGGGGCGCCTTCGGAAGTGGATCTACCGGGCGGAGTCGCCCATTAATGGTCAACTGGCAACTGCCAACCGCCAGACAGCGGTGTGCCAGCACGGCTGCTCATGCCACGAGGGCAGTAGGACCAGCTCGGCACGCTCGACTTGGTCGTGAACGCCGTGGCGCTGTGGGCGCCGGTACCTGGGCGCCCCGTCAAGCGCTGCGGACGGTTGCCGGCCGACGAGCTGCACGGCTCTGGACGAGGGCGTCGCCCGTGTCTCCCCGCTGTGTCACACCAACCTCAACGTCCTTGGTTCTCTCGCCGACTTGGCCATGTTGCTGTTGATGCTGTTTGGGAGCCTCGGCGGGGTGTGGAGGGCGGTGGACCGGCAGCCGCACTCGGGCGCGCTACTCGACCACCTTCGGCAGGCAGGCCCTGTGGTCGATCTCGGCACCGGGGCCGTACCCCCGGTCCCGCGGTCGCGACCATTGCCGCAGATTCAAGGTTTTATGAATTCATGCATCTGTGTACTGTCGGTAGTGTGCTGACTCTCGCTGCTGACGTCGAGGTGCTGGCGCGGTTCGGCCGTGCCCTAGCCGACCCGATCCGCTGCCGGATACTCCTCGCCCTGCGCGAGGCCCCGGCCCACCCTGCCGACCTCGCCGACACCCTGGAAATTTCGCGCACGCGGCTGTCGAACCACCTAGCGTGCCTGCGCGACTGCGGCCTGGTCGTCGCGGTACCGGTGGGCCGCCGTACTCGGTACGAGCTCGCCGACGAACGCCTCGGGCAGGCGCTGGACGACCTACGCACCGCCGTCGTGGCGGTCGAGGCCGACAAGGCCTGTGTGGACGCGGACGAGAAGGGCTGCTGCTGATGACCGCCGAGATATCCATCGGCATAGGCCCGGCTCCGACCCGCCGTGACGCGCTCGCCAAGCGGATACGGCTGCTGGTCGCGGCCACCATCACTTACAACGTCATCGAGGCGGTCGTTGCCATCACCGCTGGGACGATCGCCTCTTCCACCGCACTGATCGGCTTCGGCCTGGACTCGGTCATCGAGGTCTCCTCGGCTGCGGCGGTCGCCTGGCAGTTCTCCACACGCGACCATGCTGTGCGCGAGGCCCGGGAGAAGCGCACACTGCGGGTCATCGCGGTGTCGTTCTTCGCGCTTGCCGCCTACGTCAGCGTCGACGCCGTCCGCGCGCTGGCCGGCACCGCCGAGGCCGAACGTTCCATCCCCGGCATCGTCATCGCCGCCCTGTCCCTGGCCGTGATGCCGTTCTTGTCCGTCGCCCAGCGCAAGGCCGGACGCGAACTCGGCTCCGCCAGTGCGGTCGCCGACTCCAAGCAGACCCTGCTGTGCACGTACCTCTCCGCCGTCCTCCTGGCGGGCCTGGTCCTCAATGCCACCCTCGGCTGGTCGTGGGCCGACCCGATCGCCGCCCTTGTCATCGCCGCCGTCGCGGTCAAGGAAGGCCGCGACGCCTGGCAGGGCAAGGGCTGCTGCGCAACACCCGCCGCCGCGGCGGTCCCCTCCGGCGGCACCGAGACAGACGCGTGCGGCTGCCGCCCCGGCTGCGACTGCTGCAACTGACCATTCACCAGTGCGAAGCGGGCCCCAGCATCAACACCGGGCCCGCTTCGCACTGAACGGCTCCATGGTCCCCTCGCCCGTCCGAGCCGCAGCAGCCACTGACGCCCCTGCCAGCTCAGAGTCAGAGCAGCACCGGCCCTCGACTACTGATTGGCTGATCCGCTACGCCGCCGTTACTGGATCAGCCCGCTACCGGAGAAGAGCGCCGTGGCAGGGAACGCGTTTTACACCTCGGCATTCACCTCGTCGTCCGCGCTGGTTTCGTCTTCGATCAGTCCGTACGGTGGACGGTCCTCGTTGCGGCTGTAGCGCACCACCACGCTGCCTTCCACCAGCGGTGGCGGGCTGTTGTCGGCGACGATGAGCTGTGCTCGGCTACCGCGCTCTGCGAGCCAGAGGGAGAGGTGGTGGTAGAAGTCGTCGATGGCGACGGCATCCGCGATCACGGCATCGAGGGTGCCGCCGTGGCCGAGGTTTTTCTGAGGGCTGTCGATCATGAGGAATCCCGGGTGTGCGGCCCCTGTTTCGACGGCGATCTCGAAGACGGCCAGCTGCCAGGCCAGGGTCAGCAGGGTCCGGGCGCCGGAAGAGGCTTCCTGGTACGGCTCACCGCGCACGAAGGGTGTGAGGTCGGTCTTGATGAAGGGCGTACTGACTTTGGGGTAGCGCCAGGCCCGCAGGAGCTCGCCGTACCGGCTGCTGATCTTGGCGATGATCCGATCGCGGTCGTGGGAGGCGTCCCCGAGCCGTGCGAGTTCCTCGCGGAGACGGGCAATCTGAGCTTCGTGGCGTTCCACGGCGTCGGCCCGTTTGGCAAGTCCTTCGCGGAGCTTGACTGCGCTCTCGGCCTGTTCGAGTTGGCGCAGGACCTGTTCGCGCCTTCGATGCAGGTCGTCGCGGGCGGCGAGGAACGGTGAGACGGAGGGCGATGTCGCGGCGTCCAGCGCGGCGGCGGCTTCCTCTTCCCGGATGGCCGCTTCTTCCGCCCGGAGTTTGAGTGCGGCGAGCGAGGCGCCGAGCTCATCGATGTAGGTGGTGATCTCCTTGAGGCGGGCTTTGGTGGACCGAGTCTCGGCTGCGACGTCCACCCGGTTGTCCCCGGCCTGGCTACCGGTGTCAGCGGCGCCCAGGGCCAACGTCCCTTCTGTTTCCGTTAGTTCATGGCGACAGAGGCTGCAGCGTCCGTTGTCGGCGGTGGGGGGAGCCGACAGCCGGTTCAGGCAGGCAGGGCAAGTGGTGACGCTCAGGGGATCGAAGAGCTGCTGTGCTTCGCCGAGCATGCCGAGCTTGAGGAGATCGTCGGCGTACTGCGCTCGGAGAGGCATTAGGCGTTGGATCTGCGTTTCGCAGTCCCGCAGGACCGCTGCCGCCCGTTGTGAAGTCTGGGCCGCCTTTTTGTGCTGGTGGCGCAGTTGGGCCGCGAATTCCGTTCCTGCCCGCGCCCGGCGGTCCAACTCTGTGAGCTGGCTTGTGATGTCAGCCAGCTCCTGTTCGTGGACGGCAGGTGTGGGTTCACCGTCCAGTGCGGTGGGAGCCTGCTCCACGACGAAGGTACGGGCTGCTGCAAGTTCGGCTTTCGCGCGGTTGAGCCGGCCGCCGAGTTCCTGGATGCGCTGGCCGAGTTCGACGGCGCGGTCGTCGTGGACCCCGAAGGCGACGTCGACGACCTGCCGCAGTTTGTGCTTGCGCATGTAGTCGTTCTCGAAGAGGAAGTTCTTGTCCGCGACGCGTTCGTTGGGCAGGAAGGCGAGCCACATCAGGTCGCGGAAGCTGAGCGGGTCCGTGCGGGATTCGCTGTTGGTAGGCGCTTCGCGTAGCTGGACGCCTTCGAGCTTGCAGTGGCTCAGAAGGAGGGAGGACAGGCTTTCCGGTGCCCCGGGCGGGTCGATGGGCCTGCTCTCCGCCCTGGAGGCGGTCCTGCTGTCGAGCGTTCCGCGGCGTACGAAGGCGACCTTCGAGGGCTCTCCGACCGACCGCTCGATCACGTGCGGCTCGCCGGAGAGCTCGACCTCCACGAGGCATGAACGGACCCTTCGCAGCACCTCTTGGTGGCGGGGGTGCCGTTTCGCTCCGAGCCCGTAGGCGATGAACTCCAGCACCGCCGTCTTGCCGGAGCTGAACGCCCCGGCGATGACGGAGAGGTTCCGTACCCTCTGGCCGGCGGTGAAATCGACGTCGTAAGACCGATCCATGCCGACCAGGCGCAGATGGCGGATCCGGATGCCGGGAAGCGGCTCCATGGTGATCATCCCTCCCAGGACGTTTCCGGCAACGGGCCTGGCCCTAGAACGCTCATGAGGGCAGCCGTGGGGCCGTCGGGTCCGTCCGGCCTGAGCCACCGTGCGGTCTGCTCGCGCAGCCTTTTGTCGCTGAGTTTGCGGAGCTGGCGGACGACGATGTCGGCGGCGGCAGCAAAGGAGGTGGCGTAGGTGGCGGTGAACTGCCCGCCGAGCTCCTGACCGGCCTCGGTGATTGAGTAGGTGAGGGAGCCGTTGCGGGTTCGGACTTTGCAGCACCCATAGGCCACCAGGAGCGCCAGGTCGTGCTGGATCCGTTCCCGCCGGCTCGTGAATCGCTGTGAGGAGGACGCGTAGGCGAGGACCTGCGGGTCGAATCCGGCCAGCCGGAGGAGGCTGGCGTCCCGGCCCTCAGAGGGAACTACGAGGAAGGGGTTCGCGGAGAGGAAGTCGTAGTATCCGAGGCGTTCCAGGGTCGCCCCGTTCGCGTCCTGCGCGGCGACGGCGTCAAGGAGCAGCAGCAGTTGTGCGAGGCGGAAAGGCACTTCGTCCTCGGGCATCACAACGGGCCGGTCTGCTTGCACAGCATGCTCCTCATCAGTGGTCGAGCGGTACGGACGGTCGTGAGTTCTCAGTCGCCGACGTGACCGCTCGCGATCTGGCGCCAGTGCGTGACCCACCCTGCCCGACGGTTGTCGACCAGCCGGTGGACCAGACCCCAGCTGTGCGTCACCTCCAGACGCAGCACCTTGGGCAGTTTGTCGTGCTCACCGCGCACCTCGCGCCATACCCGGCCGTGCAGAGCTGCGAGGGTGCCCTCGGCCGAGCACTCGTTGAACTGCATCTCCCACACCCCGTGAAGGGTGGCGTCAGCAGAGCTCAAGGCGGCAACCTCAGCCGGCACGCCCTTGTGTGCGACTTCGCGCGCCACCAGGTCGGCGTTGAAGAACTGCCTCTTCGCCGAGTCCAGTTCGATGTGGCCGGCCTCGGTCATCTGACGCACGAACAGGGCTGAGTCGAGCGCTGCCGCCTTCTCCTCTTCCATATCCAGCACGAGGCGCATCTGCTCCTGGGCGGGAGCGGCGGGTGGCGTAAACGGTTCGTAATAGGCGCGGCGTACCTGGTCACCTTCGGGGCTCTGCAGCTTCCTCAGAAGCGTGGTCTCGTCCCACAGCTCGATGACGAGGCTGTGCGCCCTTTCCTGCCGCTTTTTCCAGCCGTCCCACCAGTCGGCTGTCGGACCGTCCATGCTCGAGGGGATGCACAGGATCCAGAGCGTAATGGTGTGACCGTTGGCAGCTGCGGCTTTCAGCGCGTTCGCGAGTGATTTGCGAATCTGCTGCGACTGGCTGATTGTGGTCTTCGGCATGAAGTACTTGGACTGCCACACAGTGATGGCGCCCCCGAGGTCACCGGCGAAAGCGTCGATTCCCCAGTCGCCCGGATTCGCCGCGATCATCCGGACGTTCGGATTGGTCGCACTGGCGAGCTGCGCGAGCATCTGCTCGAAGTCGGCCCGTGCCCCGTCCGCGCTTCCGGTCCGCAGTTCGTGCACTCCGAAATGAATGGGCGGAACACCAGCTGCCACCGGCATGGAGTTGTCCAACCTGCACCCCCGCATCCCGCAGGCAACCCGAGTGAACCCACTTCAGCGGGATGTTCACCCTGCGCCACACACAGTAACGGCCGCCAGCGTAAGTGTTACGCAATCAATCGATCAAGGTGTGCGGCGGCAATATCTCGGCTACTGCACGGTGGATGCGCCGGTGGGCAGAGACAGGGACGCCGGTTCGCCCCGGGCAGACAGGGAAAGTCGCGAAAGGACTGGTGGAACGGGGAGAGGCGATGTCAACGTAGACGCCTCCCCAAGAAACCCCAGGTCAAAGAGGTGATTACTCGTGACCGTGGATGCTTCGAGCCCCGGGTTCACCACCACCGTCGCCGCGCTCCGACTGCGCACGTGGCTGCTCGGCCGAGGGCAGCCGATGGCAGTGATCGACCTCTTCACCGATGTCGACTTCAAGGTCATCGTGGATGACCGCGCTGACGTCCATATCGCCAGCAAGGACGGCCGGTTCTACCTCGGTTGGTTCCCCGACGGCCGGCCAGGGTACAGCGGCGAGGGCTGGAAGGTCGCAGTCACTGGCACCGCCGACGCCCCCGGCTACTCCATCTCCTTCGACACGGAGACCCCAGTCGACGTGGTGGCCGCAGCGGTCACGCGAATCCTGGCCACCTCCAGCCCCGTCGCCCCCGCCTGACGGCGGCGACCCCAGACCATCCTTCTTACGCACGGAGGCCCTGTTGTCCTCGGACTTCACCGCCCGCCACCTCATCGCGTGGCTTTCCTCGGTCACCCCCGACACCCCCGTACGCCTCGCCATCAACCCGTTCTTTCCGCTGGAGCACGCCATCGCCGATGTCCTGGCCACGACCGACGCGTTCGGCAACGCCGTGATCTACGTCGTGGAGAGCGGAGAGCAGCTCGGTCCCGTACCGCCAGCCGTGACCGTCGGCGCGGGCTGGCATGAGCCGACCGAGGCCCCGCGCCGCCACCGCGGCGCCGTAGCCGCGCACTCGTACCACCCCAATCGCCTGGAGGGCATCTGAACCCGTACCACCCCCACTACCCTTCCCACCCCGCGTACTGGGTGCGGCCGCGCCACCTGGCCGGCGACGACGACGAACTCGCCGACCGTGTCGCCGACACGCTCATGGAGGTCGGCTGGAGCACGTGGACGACGGCGCGAAGCACGCTGCTGCACCTCAGCCCCCGTGGACTCGCCGGTGCCGAGTGGGTCCGGGGCTCTCACGACTTCCTGCTCGGGGATCTCCCGGTTGCCTGGCACATTTCTGCCCGAACCTGCGCCGGCAGCGCGGTGATGGAGTGGAACGCCTACTTCACCACCGGTACGCCCCCCGAGGCGATCGGCGACTTCCTCCTCGCGGTCGAGGCACGTACGGACCCGGCTATCAACTACGCCGGCCGCGACGTCGTCCTCGACGCCCTCTGCGCGCTCGGGTGGGCCCGCGATCTCGACACCCCGCATAGCCGTGTCTGGGACCCCGGCATGTCTGCCGGCTTCGCCTGGGGGGAACTGCCCGAGCTGGTCCGCGACAGCGATCCGCGCCCGGACCTGTACGGATGGCAGGCGTGGGCCGAGCCCGTGATCGGCGAGCCCTACCAGTGGACGGCGACCTTCAGCGCCAGCGTCCCCCACGATCTCGTCGCCGCTTTCGCCGCTTCCCTCGCCTCACCCATACCGGTGCTGCGCCGCAACCCGCCCGAGAACGCGGACGGCCGCCTTTTCGTCACCCCGGCCCCGTAACCCGCTTGTCACTGCCGGCCCGCTCCCACCACTCTTGAGAGAGGTCCTCGGGCCGCGACGCCCTCCGCCTTCACCCCTGTTCATGATCACTTGTACGACACTCGTCCGCGCCGGTTGCGCGTGGTGAACGAGGGCGGCCCCTGGGCTCAGAGAGCCAGGGGCCGCTTTCGTATGCCCGGAGGGCCAGGGTCAGCCGCGTGCCTTGTCGACGGCGCGGTTGAGATGTGTGTCGACGAGGGCGGGCGATCCGGAGACGACGACGAGCACGGAACCGGCGCGGACGGCGGTCTGCTTCATCACCGTGTCGCGTCCGCCGGCGGTGAACGTAAGCAGATGGCTCCACGCCTCGTCGCCCATGGCGGGCGCCGGCAGCTTCTGCGTGGCGACCGCGATCGGGGTGTCGCTCACGACGACCTGATAGAGCGGGCAGCTGGTCATGGCCTCGAAGACGGTCTTCGTGTCGAGGCCGAGCTTGGCCTGGGTGTCGCTGTACAGCTCCTCGGCCACCTCGGAGTTCGTACCGCGGGTGTAGGTGAACGTGGCCTTGGCGCTGTTGGCGAAGTCCAGGCTCCCGCCAGCCGCGGCGTCGCCGCCGAGGTGCTCCAGGGCGGGGCAGCCGATCACGGTGACGCCGTCGCGGCTGCTGCTGCTGGACTCGGGCTTGCGGGTATAGCCCTGGCCGAGGTCGGTCTCGTCGAGGAGGTGCTCGGCCAGGGCAGCCGAGGTGAGGGGCGCGGCGGGCCTTGCGGCCGGGGCCGGCTTCACTGCGGCGGTGGGCGAGGAGCCGGAGTCGCCGGCTCGGGCGTTGCTGCCGGCGCAGCCGGAGATGGTGAGCGAGGCGAGGACGGCGGCGGACAGGGCGGTGGAGGCGCGACGGCGCACGGGACCCCTTCAATGGTCGACAGCGGGCTGACTGGCCGGACCCGCGACGGGGTTCTCCTCCGGCGACATCGGTGGGGCAGGTGGGCGGTCAGTGGCCGAGGTGCCGCAGGCCGTCCTCGTAGGAGGCGTGCTCGTGCGTGAAGGGGCATCTGTGCTGGCCGTACCAGGCGATGTCGAGGCGGGCCTCGGGCTGCTCGTGCCCAGCAGGGCAGCGCAGCCATACCGCGTCGGGGACGTTGATCACGACCCAGTCGCGGTAGGCGCCGCACCCGTCGCACGTCCGTACCTCTCCGTCGATCACGAGCGGTCGCTGGTGGAGCATCTTCAGCCCTACGACGTGGTTTTGGGCCTGGGCACGAGCCTCGAGCGGGGGCTCGACGTCCGTCAGCCGCATGCGCCCGCCCGCCGTGATGTGGGCTGGTCGGCGGTCGGGCCAGTGCGGTTGTCAGAGCAGGGGCCTATCGGTTAGGGCGCCGCGTCACGTTCTGCTCCTGGGACGCTGTGCGTGATGCTCCGGAGGACGACCGCCTGACGGGGTTCATTCCGGCTGCGTCGGCGGGAAGGTCCGCGGCCCGGCGCAGTCGCCAGACCAGGACGTCGCTGACGCGCTCTGCGGTGTTGAGTTCGCGGCGTCCGGCGGCTTCGGTGAGGAGTGTGGCCGGGTCATGGCCGGCGGCCTCGGCGTCGGCGAGGGTGGCCGCCAGGGCGTACCAGCCGGGTTCGGCGAGGACCTGCTCGGCGAGATCGGGGATCGCGCTTCGTACGACGGCGCTCTGCAGCTGTAGCAGGGGGCGGGCGAGGCGCCGACCGCGCTGGTGGAGCACGGCGAGCGGATGGTCGGCGGCGGCCCGGTAGGCGGTTCGGAGGTGCTCGGCGGCCCGGTGAGCGGCTTCCGCCTGCTGGGCGTGGTCCTTCCTGGCGTGCCAGTGCGCGATGGCGGTGATCAGGAAGAACAGCATGTCGATCGCCATGGCCGTCGTGGCGCCGTCCTCCCCGCGACCGAGGGCCGGCCCGCCGTGGACGAGTTCACGGGCGGCCTGCCGCAGGGCACGGTCGTGCCCGCGCACGGCGCGGACGTGGGAGCGGGAGGCCCGCTCGAATGCCCAGGCGGCTTCTCGTAGTTCCCGGCGGGTGTGGGCGGCGGACGTTTTGGCGAGCGCGTCGAGGACCTCTCCCGCGGCGGCGATGTAGGCGGCGGCGACCGCGTCGTCGCCCTGCTCGACGACCATGACAGCCTGCCAGGCCGCAGCCGCCGTCCGTCGGCGCGCGGCTGCCGGCGCTCCCGGCCCTGCCCGTCTCGGTACTTCGGCCGGGATGTCGTCTCCTCCGGGGGCATCTGCGGACCAGCGCTCTCGGATGCGGGGCAGGGAGAGGTCGGGGGCGAGACGGGCGCCGGGGTAGTAGACGGGCTCACCGTCCTTGTTGCGGTCGTCGGGCAGCGCGACCTTGTATCCGAGCAGATCACCGGAGGGAGCGACGCGCTTCTTCACCAGGAGGCCGGCGGCGGCCAGCCGGTCGAAGAACTCCTTCTCGCCCTGGGCGCCGGCGACGGCGCGTCGTGCGGTCTCACGGAGTTCCTCGCGGGCGGTCCGCTCGCGGCCCTGGCGCTCGGCCTTGTGCCGCTCGGCGCTGGTGGGCCGCTGAGCGGCGGTGCCGTCCCCGGGCGCGACCTGGTGCAGGCCGAACTCCTTCTCGATGAGCCGGACCTCGGCCTGGGCGCGTTTGCCGGAGCGGAAGTCGTCGGGCCGGGTGCCGTCCTCGCGCACGAGGGTGGCGACGATGTGGATGTGGTCCTCTGCGTGCCGTACGGCGGCCCATCGGCAGCCGGGCCGTCCCTCGCCCGGGTCGATCCCGGTCGCGGCGACGATCCGGCGGGCCACCTCGGCCCACTCCGCGTCGGACAGCGTCCGGTCTCCGGGCGCGGTGCGTACGGAGGTGTGCCAGACGTGCTTTGCGGGCCGGGCGTGCTTGGGGAGAGCTTGGACGGGCTGGTCCAGGAGCTGCTGGAGGTCCTTCAGGGTGGCCTGCGGATCGCGGCCGGGGTCGGGGGCCATGCCGTCGAACGAGGCGACGAGGTGCGGGTCGACGTGCTCCTCGCGCTTGCCGGGGCCGTAGAGGTAGGCGAGCAGGCCGATGGTCCGGTCGCCGGGCTCGTTGACGCTCGGGATCATGCCGCCTGCTGCCGGTCGAGAACCGCGGTCGCGGCAGCATGGACCGCTTCGGCCGCGCGTCGCACGGCCGCGAGGGTTGCCTGCAGCTGAGGTGCGTCCGCGCCGGAGTTGAGCGCCTTCACGGCCTGGTTGAGATTGCTGCCGGCCCAGCCGAGCTTGCGTCGGCTGTCGAACAGAGCGGTGATCACGTCACGGTCGTCGGCGACCTCGGCGCTCGTGCGCTCGAGATCGCGGGCTGCGGCGAGCGCGGCACGGGCGAGGAAGCCGGCGACGGACAGGTTGCAAGCAGCGGCGGCGGCGACGATCAGCGCATACTCGTCTTCGTTGAAACGGGTGTTGGGCTGGCGAAGACGCTTCTTCGCCGGCGGCTGACGTGGTCGCTGGCGCGCACGGCGCTCGCGACGGCGCGGCTTCGACTTCTGCTCTTCCTCCGGCTTCGATCCGCCCCCGGTCGAAGCCTCCGGGACCTGCGCCCCCTGGTGCAGGTCCTCTCCCGCCCCTTCGGGGGCGGGCTCGACGGAAGCTACGCTTCCGCCCCAACTTGCTCCCTCCCGCACCGAGTTGTCGGTCTTCCGCCTGCCGGTGGGGGTGGGGGTGTTCTGCTGGTTCGTCACGGGGCCGGGTCCTTGGGTCGGGGAAGAGCGGGACCGCTCCGGGCACGGCGTCGGAGCGGTTTGGCGGAGCCGAGAAGGCCCAGCGGGTTGCCGGGGCTTCTCGGCTACCGCTGGGGCTATCCGCATTCGAGGCAGCGTGCGACGTGTCCGGACAGGTCCTTGGCCATGCGGTGTTTGCTTCCCTGGGCCAGCCCGCTGCTGCCTTTTGCGGTCGGCGAGCCCTGGTGCCGGGCGGCGTGATTGAGCAGGTAGGTGGTTTCCTGCGTGTACCTGGCCTTGATCCGGGCGAACTCCCGGCAGGTCTTCATCGCGCGCTCCTCGCGGCCGTGGCCTGCGGCGTACGCAGACGCTTCAGAACCGGGGTCAACCGGTCGTTTCGGATGGGGATCTTGTGTTCGCGCATGATCCCTCTGAGCTGGACGCGGGTGACGGCTTCGTTGCCGTCCCGCTTCAGTACCTCGGGGATATGGGGACGGACCAGCTCGATGATCTCGTCCTCGGTCAGCCGTGGGGCACGTGGCCGCCGGCCCTTCGGACCCACGGACGGTTCTTGGTCCCCGTGAGTGTCGGGACGGCCCCCCCGGGCTTCCTGGTCCCCGTCGGTGTCGGGACGGTCCCCGTGGGGTTCCCGGTCCCCCTCGCCATCGCGACCGTCCTCCGGGGGCGGGTGGGGGAGGGGCAGGTCAAGGTCTGCTTCCGGGTTGGCGTGCTCGTGCAGGGGACGGTCGCCTCTGGCCAGCGGCTTCCGGCCGGTATCCCGGTGAGAGGACTGAGGAGCCGCCCGGGTGGCCATGGTGTTCGTCCGAGCGCCAGGGCGGGGACCGTTGCCTGCCCGGACCCAACGCTCCCTGGTCCCCTCATCCTGTCCGCGGGGACCGGACACTCGGCCGTCGTGCTCCAGGCGCGGGACCGAGTGCGTGCCCGGCTGGGGACCGTCCCCTGTGGCACTCGCCTTCCTGAGGGCGGCGGTGGGGACCGGGGACGCTGCGTTGAGGCCGTCCCTTTCCCGGGGACCGGCGGTCCCCACTTCCACGGTCCCCGCAGTGCTCTGCTGGAAGCGACCCCGGTCCCCTTCGACCACGGCTTCGGTCCCCGGCGCCGTCGTCGGTGTGGGCGCTTCGTCGTGCCGACTGCGAGGCGCGACGAGTTGGTGGATCTGTCGCATCAGGACACCGAAGGCCAGCAGGGCAGCGGTCGGAGGGACGGCGGCGACGATGTAGTCGAGCAGCGGGACCGGGGCGTCGGTGCTGCCGTGGACGCCCGCGACGTTCAGGGCAATCGAGCCCACCGAACCCGTGACCGTGAGACCGATCGCCCAGCCGTCCGTCACCCGCTTCAGGCCCGCGCGGAGCATCAGCAGTTCACCGGTGACGATGAAGGCGTCCACCGTCGCGGGCCAGGCCCACTGCCGGACTACGGAACCGCCCAGCCCATGTTGGCCGGCGACTTCGGCCAGGTGGGCGTAGGACAGCCAGAAGGACGCGATGGTGAGGGCCACGATGACGGCGCCGGCGGTGACGAGGACGTACTGCTCGGCATCCCGCGTGGAGGGACGCTCGGTCGGATCATGAGGGTGGGTCATGCTGCCTTTCGGAGCTCGTCGAACAGGACGGGCGCGTGGACGTGCCGGTCCACCGGGACGATGTCCTCGTCACTGCGCTCGATGTCCGGACTGTCCGCGTCGTGGACGGTGCTCGTCGGCGGCTTCTCGCCGCGAGCCGTGGCCTCGCGAGCGGTCACGGCCGGCGTGGGGTCGGAGTGCACGTTGTGCCGGTCACGGTCCTCGATCGCGTGCGACTCCTCGCGCATCACGTCCCGGGCCCAGTCGACCGTGACGCGCAGGATGTGGGCGAGGCGGGTGGCACTCCAGCCCCTGGCGCAGGCATAGCGGATGATGGCCTTGCGCTCGAGACTGCTGAGGTGGATGTCCCGCCCGTTGATCGCCGAGCGCACCCGGCTGTAGTCGAGGCGGCCATCGAGCTGCTCACGCCACTTGGCCCGCTCTTTCAGGGTCAGCCCGCCCCACATCCCCCACTCGGCCTTGTTCTCCAGGGCGAAGTTGAGGCAGTCGAGCCGCACGGGGCAGGCGGCGCAGACCTGCTTGGCCTGCTGCCGGTCGCGGGTGTTGCGGGGGCCGTGGAAGAACAGCCGGTCGGCCTCCTCGGGGTCGATGCCGTAGCAGGCGGCGCGGGCGTGCCAGCTGTGGTCCGAGATCGAGCGGATGGTCGGCTGGGGGCCGGTGTTGGTCGTGATGTAGCGCATCAGGGTGTCTTTTCGGGTACGCCTCGGGCCTCTTCGATGCCGCTCGGGCGGCGGAAGGGCAGGGCGGGGCGGAGGGGGCCCGACTGCGGCGGCGGGCCGAGGAGATGAAGGGACGCGCGTCAGCGCTGGAAACGGCGGTCGGGGCCGGTGAAGCGGACCGGGGTGCACATGCCGGACAGGCGGCTCAGCACCCGGTCGCCGACCAGGTCGCGCAGGACCGGCTGGCCGGGGGAATCGGCGAGCTGGCGGACCGGCGGCAGGTTGGTGGTGAAGACCGTCGGAAGTCTGTTCTGGCAGCGCCAGTTCACCAGCCGGAAGAGCACCTCTTCGTTCCAGGCCGATGTCTTCGCCGCCCCCAGGTCATCCAGGAGCAGCAGGGGCACCCGGACGATCCGGCGGAGCTGGTGCTCCAGGTCCACGCCGGCCTGAGGGCGGGCGTCGCCGTACAGGTCGGCGGCGGTCGTGGCGTGCCAGGCCACCCCGCACCCGGAAGCGGTCAGGGCCCGGATGGCGGCGTACGCCTGGTGGGTCTTGCCGGTTCCGAGATTCCCCCACAGCAGCAGGGACGGTCCGTGCGCGATCCGTCGGCGGCCAGGGGTGCCGTACTGCGGGTTGAGCCCGCCGGTGTTCGGGGCGACCGCGCTGTCGGCGACCTTGCGCACCCAGGCGGCGACGTCGGGGTGCTCCACCAGGGCGTCGCGGTAGTCGATCGGGATGCGCTGCTGCGCGGCCTCCAGGGCTGGGATCGGCTCCGGGGTGTCGGGGAGTGCGGCGGCCAAGTCGATCCCGCGCTCGGCGAGCTTCGCCTCCAGGCGGGCTCGCAGCCGTTCCGGTACGGCGGGCTGGGGGTCGGCGAGTTGGTACCGGGTCACAGCCGGCCTCCGAATCCACTCGGCTCGGCAGCAGGGTCGATGTAGGGCATGTAGCTGGAGGTGGCCCAGGGGCCCCCGCCGGAGGCGCCGACGGCGGACGGCGACCGCGAGGCGTTCAGTGCCTCGTTGACCAGGCTCGGCAGGACCGTCGCGTGCAGGCCCTTCATCCGCAGCTGGCCCAGGGCAGCGCGGATCACGTCCGGGTCGAAGCCCTCGTTCAGGAGGCCCTTCACTTGTCGGCCGACGAGGGCCACGACGTCCTTCGGAGGACGGTGGGCGCAGTCCCGCACGTACTCGGCCACCAGCGCCTTCGTCGAGGTGACCGGCGCAGCGGTGGGTGTGGCGGGGGTGTCGCCCCCCTTAGGGAAAGATCCAGGATCCAGGATCCTAGATCCAGGCAGCAAGCCCTCGCGAGTATTCGTCGAACCATCGTTGAATGCCGCCTGACCTGCGGGTTCGCCGGGCGGCTCCGATACGGCCCGGACGAGGTGTCCCTCGCTGATCACGCGTACGGTGCCGCCGCTCACCACGGCCTCCGAGGCCGTGTCCGGCGCTCCCGAAGCGGACGATTCCTGTGATTCGAGGGCTCGTCGAGGATGCGTCGAAACCGTCTGGGCCACGTCCGGGCCCGCGGGCCGCGCGGTGTCGGTCTGCTCGGCCGCCGGGCAGGACTCTTGGCAACAGCCGCCGCACTTCTGGTGGCTCTGATGGACCGGACACCGCGGGCGACGCGAGGCGGAGGGGCGGTCGATCTTTTGGTGCTTCTCCCACGTCACCACGTGCAGGTAATCGTTCCCGTCGCAGCCCGCGTATCGGCAGATCAAGCCGGCACTCGCCAACTGCTCCAGGTCGATGGCGACGTTGGCAGGCGTGTGATCGGCGCGAAGGGCCCAGAGCCGACCCGCGATGATCGCGGGGTGGTCGCGGAAGCGGCCGGCGTCGTCGGCCTGCGTGAGCAGCCCGAAGAAGGTCACCATCGCGGTGACGTCGACCGAGGCGAGATCTTCCGACTCGAACGCCTCGGGCTTGATCGTTCGGATACGCGCCATCAGGCAGCACCCCCCATGGGGAGGCGGCGAATCGCACTCGTTGCGCGGGCCAAAACCCCCGGCCACTTGCGCAGAGCGGCGGTCATACGACACTCTCCTGTTCAGTGAAGCCGCACCGGTTGGTCCCGTGAGAAGGACGGTGCGGGTGAATGTGATCTCCATCGCGGGCCACAGCCCGGACGGGTGATCTGTTCAGGCGTCCGGCGTCCGAGAGTTGCCGCTCTCGGGCGCCGCCGCTTTTTCCTCGTCCGTTTTGGACTGTCGAATCCTTACATGATCATCGCTCGTCTCGATTCGGGCTTGATCACCCGAGGGGACGACGAACATACGCAGACTCTGTCGGCGAGTCCATACATAGCTCTGAATCCCGTTACAAATAGCGCTGATCCGAGAGGTCATCGGTGTTCATTGCGTCTCTGGTGCTCTATGAACCCTCCGAGTTCTTGCGGCACCTTATCCAAGATCGATAACCTTCCCCCTGTCGCATGCGGCGCCGTCAGCCCGCTGACCTGCTGGTGACCAGGATTTAAGCCCGACCCGGAAACATCGTCAACGTGGTCTCAAGCTGGTTTTACGCGCGTAGACCCGGCTTGGAACCCGCGCGCTGAGGTGGGCGTCCTGGCTCTAACTCCCCAATCAAGAAAGCGAAATGGTTCAGCCTGCAGGATGCTGGTCTTCGCTGGTGGGCGGGGGATCAAGGGAGTGGCGAGCCGGAAAGAAAAAACCGGCAAGTATTTGCCGGTTTTGAAACCGGCAAATTCCTGCCGGTTCTCTGTCCGATTCGCTCCTGAACGCTGCGATATCGTCGCCTGCCCGCTACCTACGCAAGCGTAGGAACGTGTGGCAGCCGTCACGTAAGTCCAGGGGCGCGATTCAAGATCGACTATCTATCTCGTACTCTTGAATGGAGGTCAGGGGAGGGCCGCCGCGCGGGGCGCGGTAGCCCTCTTTTTTGTTGCCTCCTCTCGGGGACCACACACCCTCCGCAGGAGGGATACAGAACAATCGAGGAGAAGTGGATGGGCGCCACAGTGCCCCTCCCCGCAGACCACGGGGACAGGGACAGGGCAGTTGTAGCCTCAGGCAACGACGGTGGTGAGAGCGAACCTGTGGTCACTCGACCCGGCCGACCGTCCCCCGAGCGTGGAGAGCTTCCGCACGCTGGGCAGGTCATGGGATTCGCCGGCCAGCTGCGCTCCTGGCGCAGGGCGGCTGGCGAGCGCAGGGGCCGCCGGGTGACCCAGGGGGAATGCGCCAAGGCGATTGACCGGTCCGAACGGTGGTATCGCGACCTGGAGCGCGGCGCCGGCAGGCACCGCCTCGACCGCAAGCAGTGCGACGATCTTGCCGACCTCCTGCAGCTCGACCGCGACGAGTTCATCGCGCTTCTGCTGTACAACAACCTCGGCACCAACACCGCGGCCGGTGGAGGCGTTGACTCGCGTGTCCGCACCGGGCTGCGCCTGCTGATCGACAAGCAGATGCCCTCGCCCACCTACCTGTGCGACGCCAACTGGAACATCCTCGGCTACAACCAGTCCATGGCGGAGTGGTGGCCTTGGGTGATGGAGCCGGGGGCGAACCTGATGCGCTGGGCCCTGACGAGCCAGGAAGCGCGAGCTCAGTACCACGACTGGCACCGGCACGCGGTGGAGTACGTCCGCATGCTCAAGTTCGCCCTTGCCGGGCGGGGAGACTCCGGCGAGCTGATGGAACTCATCGGCGACGTGTGCAAGGACCACGAAGTTCGGCGAATCTGGGAAACGTGCGGCGAGCTCACGGAGAACAGGGACGGGCATGTCTTCCGGATGAGCATTCCGGCGATGGGGTGGGAGCCCATCGACGTCGTCAGCCACGTGCTGTACCCGGCGAACTTCCCCGACTGCCGGTTCGTCGTCATCACCTGGTGGGCGAAAGAAGACGACGAGGCCGAACCCGCCGACGTGGACGCAGCCCTTGGCTCCCGGTCGTCAGAGGCCCATGGTGAGAAGTCGCAGGAGCAGCCGTCAGCTGCCGCGCGGCGCCGTGTCGCGCACGCCATCACGGGGCGCCTCTCCGTCCGCACCGCCGAGGATGCTGCTGCCCTCGCTGGCGATGACGGGATCGCGCTGCCCGTGCTCAGTCGGATGATCGGGCCGAACTGCCAGCTCACGCTCTCCCCCTCCACCCAGACGGTCATCTGGGCGGTCCAGGAAGCGGACGGAGAGTGGGGCATCAGCGAAGTGGGCGCCTATACGCTGATCGTCAAGATCCCGGATGCGGCCATGGTGGATGAAGCCCGCGAGGAGATGAAGCGCCTGACCAGGGCGATCCTGCCCGCCGACCCGAAGCAGGCGGTGGCACGGATTCAGGCACTCCTCCCGCAGCTCAGGAAGCGCATTCAGAATCTCGAAGAGGTGTGGCGGGACCTGTACGAGGAGGACCGCACGGTCCCGTACATCTGGAGCCCGATCGACGAGATCTGAGCGTCGGGCCACAAACAACCGCCGGCGATGGTCGACAACTCTGAGGAGGTCGGCCATCGCCGCTTTCGTTGTCAGTCTGGCCTCGGAGCCTCGGAGCGCGCCTATCGCCAGCGGCTCAGGCGGTCGGATGACGTCCACGTACACTCGGACCTGTGCATATGACACCGTCCGTTCGGCTGGGTCTGCTCGTCGTGATCCTGGCAGCGGCGGCCGGTTCCCTGCTCCTGTGGAGCCCCCAGCGCGTGCTGTCGCAGGGGTTGACCTCTGACACCCCGCCCGTCTGGGCGGGTATCGTTTTCGTGTTTGTGTTCGCGATCGGCACCCTGGCGTTCTTCCCGAAGCCGGTGCTGAACGTCGCGGCCGGGGTCCTCTTCGGTGCCCCGGAGGGGTTGCTGCTGGCCGTGGCGGGGACGACCCTCGGTGCTGTCCTCGCGTTCGTGCTCGGCCGAGGGCTCGGCCGTGCAGCGCTCCAGCCGTTTCTGAAGGGAAAGGTGCTGCTAGCCCTGGACCGGCGGCTCACCCAGCAGGGCTTCCGCAGTGTGTTCCTGCTGCGTGTCGTACCCGGCGTTCCATTCCCGGCGGTCAACTTCGCCGCCGCCTTCTCCGGTGTACGGCTGCGCTCCTTCACCGCCGCTACGGCGCTGGGCGTGCTGCCCGGTACGGCTGCCTACGTGGTCGCGGGGGCCTCCGCCTCGTCGCCGAGCTCGCCGGCCTTCCTGATCTCCGTCGGAGTCATGGTCGCGCTGACGGCGCTCACCGCCGTCTCGATCTGGCGGTCCCGGCGTGCCATCGGCACGCCGGCTGCCGAGAGCTTGGCCTGACAGGTCGGTCGCAGGTCGGTCAGCGACCCTCGCCGTCGCCGCTGCTGCCGCGAGGGATCCCTGTGCTTCATTCACCGCCGCTGGCGGGCGAGCGTGGACCCCACGACGCTATCCGTGTGTTTCTCCGGTGCGGAGCCCGATGCTCACCTTGGACCTCTGATCGGGACCGGAACGCTGCTGCTTGCGCTGCCCATAGCGGGTCCGGCCCTGGGGCTTGTAGGTCGACAGGGCGATCGCAAGCAGGAGCACGGCCAGGGCTGCGGCGGACTGTATGACGAGCTGGGTCCGCAGGTCGGTGAGGGTGTCGCCGGACCAGTCCGGTGCCGCGGCTGCGCTCGCGATGTGGCTGATGGGTGGCATGTGGAGGAGCAGCGCGCCCGTCGCGAGGACGGTGATCGCGAGCTTTACGGTCACCCAGTAGTAGCGCAGGAGGCCCCACGTCGTTCCGAGTGAGGACACCACGCCGGTCGCCAGGGATGCGAAGCAGAGCGGGACGATCACGTACCAGCCGGTCACGCCCATCGTGACGTACACCGACCGCACCGTCAGCGCATCCTGCGCGGTCAGTCCGGTGACGGCGAGGGCGAGGAAGACCGCGACCGCGCCGAACCAGCCGACGGAGGCGGTCACGTGAGCGGTGAGGGCGAGCTTGCGCACGCGCGGCGACATCGCCATCAGCCGTGGCCTCGCATGCCGCCGCCTGCCAGGTGGAGGACGAGGAAAGCCACGATGAGGATCGCCGCACCGATCAGGAGCGCGGTCATCCAGCGAGGCCGGGGAGTGTGCGGGGGAGGGGCCTGCTCGGACATAAGAAGACTCCGATGCGTACGGGAACGGCGGATGCTGTGCCGTCACTTTTTCGATACAAGTTGTCTCTGTCAAGTCATAGTGTCACGCTCACGTCGTCCCGTACATTGTGGGAATGCCGAAGCTGTGGAACGAGACGATCGAGGAACATCGCAGCGCCGTGCGGGACGCGACGCTCGACGCGACCGCCGCGCTCGTGGCCGAGCACGGCCTTATGTCCGTGACCATGTCGCGAATCGCGCAGGAGGCCGGCATCGGGCGGGCGACGCTCTACAAGTACTTCCCGGACGTCGAGTCGGTCCTCATCGCCTGGCATGAGCGGCAGGTCATCCACCACCTCGAACAGCTCGAAGCCGTTCGGGACCGCATTACCGACCCGGGCGAGCGGCTGCAGGCCGTCCTGGAGACGTACGCGCTCATCTCGTACGAGCGTCACGGCCACCACGGCGCCGACGTGGCGGGCCTGCTTCACCAGGGCCCGGTGATCACGCAGGCTCACCAGCGGCTCCTGGAGCTCGTGCGGAACCTCGTCGCGGAGGGCGCCGCGAGCGGCGTGTTGCGCGCCGACGTTGCCGCCGATGAGCTCGCCGCGTACTGCCTCCACGCCCTCGGCGCGGCGGCGGGGCTCCCGTCGAAGGCGGCGGTCCGGCGGCTCGTCGAGGTGACTCTCGCCGGGCTGCGGCCCGCGGACCGTCCCTCCGGGGACGGTACGTCGGCGACCTGGGATGGCGCGGGGCACGGCGACGGTCACCACCCTCGTCACGGCTCTCACTGAGCCGACCACGGCGAGCTTCGCGCGATGTGCGACAAGAGGTACAACACCCAGACCGAGGAGATCGGCAAGTTCGAGGCGGTGATCGCCGGTAAGCCGATCATCGTCACACCGGCCAGGGCGGCCTGGCCGCCACCTAGAACGGCGCTGGTGCGGCCGGCTGGCTGCGGCTGGCGTGGCCGAAGCGCTGGCACCGCAGCCGTGAGGCGTCGCGCACGTCGTCAGTGACCAGGCGCAGCGTCGGGCAGAACCGGTGGGCGCTAGCCACACTGGCGTTCTGGATCGTCACGTTCGCGGCTGCCAGCGTTCCGGTGCCTCTCACTGTGACCTCCGAGGCGGCATCGCTCGTGGCGGCGCCGCCTCAGCGGATCGGAGCCCCCACAGTGCCGCCGGGAGGCCGGACAGCGGTGGGCCCTGGCAGCACCTGCACGGGGCCGTACCAGCAAGCCGGTGGCTCTACCTGGATGCCGCTCCCGCGGGGCCGGCGACCCGATGACACGGCAGACGGCCGTACTGGCCAGACCGGGCGGCGGCTGCGAGCCGCGAGACGGTTTCCCGCGCCCCGCTCGGTGTTACGCGTACAAAGCCGGGCAGCCGCCCGCTAGAAGCACCCCAACGTATCGGAGGGCTGAACCATGACCACCGCCGTCAACGACATGCTCGACACCTATCCCGCGGACCTGGGCGGCGTCGACCGCGAGAAGCTCGCCCGCTGCATCGAAGAATGCATCGCCTGCGCACAGGCGTGTACCGCGTGCGCGGACGCCTGCATGTCGGAGGAGATGGTCGCCGAGCTGACCAAGTGCATGCGAACCAACGCCGACTGCGCCGACATCTGCACGGCCACCGCTGCGGTGCTTTCCCGTCACACCGGCTACGACGCCAACATCACCCGCGCGATCCTCACTGCCTGCGCCACCGCGTGCAAGGCGTGCGGCGACGAGTGCCGGCGCCACGCCGACATGCACGAACACTGCCGGGTCTGCGCCGAGGCCTGCCGCCGCTGCGAGCAGGCGTGCAACGACCTGATCGCCTCTCTCGGCTGAGCCTGCTCGGGCCCACGGGGTGCCCCGGAAGCTGGAGCGCTTCCGGGGCTCCCCCGTGTGCCGTCCGCGCCCAGCTCTTGCCGGTATCCCTCGCAGCCCGTCGGCGTCGCCGAGCCCCGGAACGGCCTTGGCAATAGCAGAACAGCGAGCTCCGCCGTCGGTTGGTGAGGCTGATCACACTGGAGGTGAAACCGGATCGCACTGGGTGGCGTCGTCGTTGATCAAGACTGTGGGAGTCGTTGAGACGGCGGACCCGCCGCGCACCACACGGCCGAGGGACGGGGAGCCGGCGGAGGACGATCGCCGGACGCCGCGGCCGACGATCCAGAAAGACTCACGCCATGCATCTGCCCAGCGCCACGCGCGCTTCCTACCGCACCGACCGGAAGCCGGGAAGCCTGAGCCGGGCTTGGTTGCCGCGCACCCGTGCCGGGCGTCGGCGAACCGCTCAAGCGGTAATGACGCTGTGTGTGCTGGCGCTTCTGCCGGCGACGTGGACCTTCACGGTGTCGGACGACCGGCTGCGGACTGTCGAAAGTGTGCCGAGCACCGATGTGGCGATGGTGTTCGGAGCGGGCCTGCGGGGCGGGGAGCCCGGCTCCTATCTCGTCCACCGTCTGGACACGGCAGCTGACCTGTACAGGCAAGGACGCGTCAAGGTGATTCTGGTGACCGGCGACAACAGCCGCCACGACTACGACGAACCACACGCGATGAGCATGTACTTGACCAAGCGTGGTGTGCCCCACGCGCGCATCGTCAGTGACTTCGCCGGCTTCGACACCTGGGACTCGTGCGTGCGTGCCAAGAAGATCTTCGGTGTCGACCGAGCGGTCCTCATCAGCCAGGACTTCCACATTCGGCGAGCGGTCGCCCTGTGTGAGGCAGCAGGCGTCGATTCCTTCGGTGTCGGCGTCCCCGGCGTTCGCAACGCGACCTGGTACTACAGCGGCGTACGGGAGATCATGGCGGCGGGCAAGGCGAGCTTCGACGCGGCCTTCCAGCCGGACCCCACATTCCTTGGCCCGAAGGAGCCGGCGGTGCGACGGGCCCTCACGGTTGAGCGATGAGTCGAGTCCGCGCCGGTTCCGCCAGCAGCGCCGATACCCCCTAGCCGTATGATGTTCGAGGAGTTCGGTGGTCGTCGATCCGTGCGGAGAACGGAGACTGAGGTGGCAGGGCGCTCCAGGGTAGCGACAGGGTGGGGCCGGTTCGTGCTCGCCGTCGCGTTGCTCGTGGGCATCGTGCTGATGCACGTCCTCGGCCACCCCGGCGACCATGCGGCCCCGACGCACTCGTCTGGGAAGCACATGACTACCACCACGCACGCTGTCGCGGCGGTGGAACATGTGGCGGCCGACGCGGTCCACGCGTCGCACCCGGATCCCGCCCATGGAGCCGGAGTCGCGGCCGCCTGCGTGGCGGTTCTCGGCGCCGGAATCGGCCTCCTCCTGGTGGTCCGCCGCGCCCTAGCACGCGGGTGTCGCGGGGCCGAGGCGCTGTTGCCGGCCGTACGGCTTGCTCACGCCCTCCGCGCGATACCGCCGCCGGCCCCGCCCAGGTCCCTCCTGACACGCCTCTCGTTGTTGCGCATATAGGCATACCGCCCGCTCCACATCGTGAGCGGAACATCGCCCTGTCATGCAACGACGATGCCAAGAGGTTCCACAGTCATGTCCCGATTCACCCGCCGCACCATCCTCGGCGCCGGTCTCGCCGCAGCAGGCACCGGTCTGGTGACCGCCTGCTCAGGCTCGATGAGCGGCATGGACCACTCCTCGGGCGGCAACGGCATGTCGCCGAGCGCCGACTATCTCACCCCCGACAGCAAGGAGATCGGCGCGACGGAAGCGCTGCGCAAGCCCGGCCCCGAGCGCAGGTTCAAGCTGACCGCGGTCGAGACCCGGCTCGATCTGGGCGGCGGACGGACGGTCCGCTCCTGGGCCTACGGGGACGATCTGCCCGGCCAGGAGGTCAGGGTCACCGCCGGCGACACGCTCGCGCTCACCCTGGCGAACAACCTTCCTGAGGCGACGAGCGTTCACTGGCACGGGCTCGCCCTGCGCAACGACATGGACGGCGTCCCCGGCCTCACGCAGCGCGACATCAAGCCGGGCGGCTCCTTCGACTACCGCTTCGCCGTTTCCCACCCGGGCACGTACTGGTTCCACCCGCACTCCGGTGCCCAGCAGGACCGCGGCCTGTACGCGCCGCTGATCGTCGAGGATCCCAAGGAGCCCTTGAAGTACGACAAGGAGTGGGTGATCGTCCTCGACGACTGGGTCGACGGTGTGGACGGTTCCACGCCGGACGCCGTGCTCGCCGAGCTGAGCAAGGGCATGGGCGGCATGGACCACGGAAGCTCTGGCGGTTCCGGCGGCTCCGGCGGCGCGAACGGTCACGAGGGCCATGGCATGTCGAACATGGCGATGACCACTCAGAAGTCCCCGTCTCCGAAGCCGTCGGGCCCCTCCCGGGTGCTCATGGGCGCCACGAGCGAACTCCTGGGCGGCGACGCCGGTGACGTCGGCTACCCGCACTACCTGATCAACGGCCGTACGCCGGACAAGCCGCAGACCTTCACGGCCAAGCCCGGCGACCGGATCCGGCTCCGGATCATAAACGCGGGCGGCGACACCGCCTTCCGGATCGCCCTCGGCGGCCACAGGTTCACCGTCACGCACACGGACGGCTTCCCTGTCGAGCAGACACAGGCCGACGCGCTCCTGCTCGGCATGGGGGAGCGCTTGGACGCCCTCGTCACCGTGGGGAACGGAACTTTCCCGCTGACCGCGCTCGCCGAGGGCAAGAACCGCACGGCCCTGGCCGTCCTGCGCACGGGCGGCGGAGCGGCGCCCGCCGCTTCCGTACGTCCCAAGGAGCTCAACGGCAAGGTCGTGCACGGCGGACAGCTGAAGGCGGCCGAGTCCGTACGGCTCGAGTCCGGCCGCCCGGACCGGACGATCGAGTTCAAGCTCACCGGCTCGATGGCGAAGTACGACTGGGCCATCAACGGCAAGAAGTACGACCCCGCCCAGCGCTACCCGGTCCGCAAGGGTGAGCGCGTCCGGCTGTCCTTCGTGAACGACACGACGATGTGGCACCCCATGCACCTGCACGGCCACACCTACGCGCTCGCCGACGGCGGCGCGCGCAAGGACACCTCGATCGTGCTGCCGGGCAAGACGCTCGATGTCGACTTCGACGCCGACAACCCTGGTCTGTGGATGATCCACTGCCACAACGTCTACCACGCCGAGTCCGGGATGATGACGGTCCTCGGCTACCTGAAGTAGGGCGACGGCCCGGCCCGGGAACTCGGGTCGGGCCGCCTCCAGCTCATGCTGAGCCGACCGGGCGGGCCTCGTACTCACCGGCCCGGCGCACGGCGGCCAGCAGCGCGTCCGTGTCCACGACCGCGCCCTCCTCGAACCGGACTGTGCTGCGTCCGGTTCGTACGTCGGTCCGCGCCGAGCTGACGCCCGGAATCTCCTCCAGCTCGTCGTCGATCAGCAGACCGCAGCTCGTGCAGTGCATGCCCTCGACTTCGAGGATCAGCTGAGGGCCCGAGCTGGCCGCCTCCTGCTTCTTCCTGCTGCCGAACAGTCGCAAGATCACGCCTTCTCGAAGTCGATGGAACCGGTCTGCATGCCCATGGCGCACGAGAACATGAGCTTCCCAGCGTCGCGCGTACCGAGGTCGATCACGGTGTCGCCGTTCCGTTCGACGATCTCCTGGACGCCGAGCTCGGGAATGGTGAAGGCGCGGGCGCAGCCGCCGGAGTCCTTGCCCCGGAGGATGAGCGTGGTGGGCAGGCCGGCCTTCGCCGTGAACTGGGTCGGGGTGTAGAAGTCCGTGACGGTCAGGGTGATCACCTGCCGTCCGGAGGCGTCGACGCGGACCGGTACATCGTTCGGCGCGGGCTCCTGGGCCTCGGCACCGCTGTCCGCGCTCTCCCCGGAGCTGGGCTCGGGGGAGAAGACCGGAACGGCTGCCGAGGTGTTCTTCGTGCTGCTGTCGAGGGCGACCCAGCCGCCGGCCTGAAGCCCGGACGCGACAGTCCACACGGCAACCGCGAGGACGACGACGCCGGTGAGTGACGCGAGCTGCCCGGAGAGCGCCCGGGTGGAGCGGCGGAAGAGGTAGCCGAGGACGGCGAACAGCGGAGCCGTACCGATCACGAAGCCGGCCATGACGGCGGCGCCGGCCACCGGCGAGCCGGACGTCACGGCGATCAGCTCCACGGACAGCGTGACCCCGCACGGGACCAGGACCGTGGTCAGGCCGATGAGGGCGGGCGTGGCCAGGGACTCGGTCTTGGCGCTCCGCCGGAACAGCCGGCCGAAGGAGGCGGGTGCCCGGGGCACGAACCGGGCCACTGCCTTGACCCCGAACAGGTCGAGCGCGAACAGCACCATCAGCAGGCCGGCGACGACGAGCATCACGGCCCGGGCACGGGGGCTGGGCTGGAGCACGTCGCCGAAGACGCCCAACAGTGCTCCGAGGAGAGCGTGTGAGACGAGCTTGCCGGCGAGGAAGGCGCCGACGGGAGCGAGCGCCTTGGGCTCCGGGGGAGCGGGCGGTGCCGCCTTCGTGGTCGAGCGGCGTGCTCCGGCCAGGGTGGCCACGCGGGCCGGCGCCGCGTCGGCGGAAGCGCGGCGGGTCACCGCACCGGCGAGCAGACCCCCCTGAACGGCGGCGCACGAGGCACCACCGGCGAGTAGACCGGTCGTGAGACCGGTGACGAGCAGGGTGAGGGACGACGGCATACGTCGAGACTCCTGAACGGCAAGGACGGCACGAGCGCACGGGTACGAGCGCGTGCCGAGATGGACGTGAGGGCGGGCGCGTCCGAGGAAGGGGTTTTCCGCAGACGGGCCGCCGTCAGGTCCGGCTGACGCAGAGGCGGGTCAGTTCAGGAGGCGAGGGGGGAGCGAGGGGCGGCGGGACACCGGAGCGGGGCGGCCCTGGCTGTGCGAACGCAGGAGTAGGCGCGTCTTCGGCGTGCGCGCAACCGCTCCGGTCGCCGCCGACCGGCGGAACGGACGGCTGGGCGCAGTCACTGACATTCGACATCGGGCAGGGCTGCTGGAGGTCGTGCGGATCAGAGACGGCCGGAGCCGTGCCGTTCTCGGCCGCGTGCATCCCGATCATCATCTGGCCCATGTCCATGCCCATGTCCATGCCCATGGACGGCATCGAACCGGTCATGCCCGGCATGACCATGGCCGGACGGGCCATCCCGGTGAGGCACAGCGCGACGACACACGCCATCAGCAACGCAGGCAGCAGCCTGAGGCGGGAGGGCGTGGCAGTCGTCACGAGCGGCATCGTAGCGGCACCGGCCAACCCTGCGGGCAGCGGACCGCTGGTCCGGCATGGTCAGGATGTGACCCCGCCACTGCACGTGGCACCCGGTTCCGGAGCCTGCGGCCCCTGGACGTGTCGGTCGAGGAAGGCGTCCACGCGGGAGTCGGAAGCGCTGCTCACACCCACCTGCTGCCCCCAGGCCGTGAGGACGATCGGCGCAGACTGCTCAGCGCGCGGGCTCATCAGCGTGTACGGCGTCTCGGTGACGCGCTCGCTCAGCGTCTTGACGTCGGCTGCTGTGGCCTTGTTCGTGTACGTCACCCATACGGCGCCGTGCTCCAGCGAGTGAACCGCGTTCTCGTCCCGTATCGGAGTCGTGTACACGTTGCCGTCGCAGTTCTGCCAGACGGGGTCGTGATCGCCGCCGACGGGCGGCGTCATCGGGTAGGCGATGTCACCGGTGACGTGGTTGCGGCCGAGGTCGGGCCAGCTCCGCTCGCCGGCGATCGGCGCGGCCGGCTTCCCTCCCGAGTCGTCGCTGGTGACCAGGTAGCCGACACCGCCGACCGCAGCCGCCAGAATCGCGGCCGAGACGGCGAACGTGGTGACCCGCCTGCGGTGCTCGCGGGCGCGTTCCGCTCTCCGCAGCTCCTCTGCCCGTGCACGGCGGGCGGCGGATTTTCCGTTCGAACCGGGATATCCCATGAGCGGCGCCCCTCCCGCGGCCGCGGCTTCCTCCGTTCCCATCGTAGGCGCGACGGAGTCGCCTCGGCGGCCCCCGTTGCCGGGGGAGCGATCGCTCAGGGGGCCACGCCGTCGACTGTCACGTGCTGGGGCGCCAGTCGAACGGGAAGTGCTTGCTCGATCCTCCGCGGTACGTGCGGGAGAAGGCGAACCCTTCGGCGTGGTCCGCGTTCACGACACCCCACGTCGCGACCTGGCCGGGCCCCACCTCGGCCCCGGGAGCGTTGATCAGTTGCACGCGGCGGTTGGGGTCCGAGGTGGGGCCGGTCAGGGCGGTGGCGCCCACGCTCACCTCGTCGGAGACGGTCGCGCGCCAGTACTGGAGATCTTGCGCGGCTTCGAAGTCGATCGGCGCGTATCGGACTTCTCGTACGTCGCTGATCAGGGAACCGAACTTGCCGGGCCATCCGCCGACGTTCCCCCGGAAGATCTCTTCCAGGGCGTCCCGTTGCGCCGGCGTGCCCTTCGCGTCGATGTAGAACATGACCGTCATGGTGGCGTCGGTGTCGTCGGCCCACATGTTGCCGGCGAACTCTCCCAGCGCGACGACGCCGAGGCCGTCCAGCCGTTCGTTGCCGTAGTGCCCTTCGTGGATGTGCCACACCAGCGTGAACAGGCAGGCGCCGTTCGTGGGGGCCTGGGCGAAAGTGCAGGGGCAGGGCATGGAGCAGCTGCACACGTCGAACCACTCGCCTTTGAGGTGCCAGTTCGTCTTGTCCATGAACTCCGGATCCCCGTTACCCCTAGGGGGTATGCGCGCTCGAAATCGCGTTCGCCTCTAACCGGCCACTCACCCGGTGGCCGAGTGCGATCGTCCTCATCCGCCGCCGGTACTCGTCGCCGTCGATGCGGCCGTGCACAAGGAGGCCGGTGCACCATCGTTCGGCGGCCGCCAGAGCGGCATCCCGCCCCCGCAGGCGCGCCAGGGGAGGACAGCGTCGCTCTTTCGTACCGCTTAGCCGCAGGATGTCGTACCAGACGGCGGCCGCGATGAGCGCCCCCGCAACTATGGCCAGAACGGCAACCACCACGGTCATCACCCCTGCGGTACGCAGCGGGAAGTTGCTCCCTTCATTGTCCCGCGCCGCGGGCCGCTAGGTGGCGAGGGAACTGCCCAGGGCGGGGAGTACGGGGCCAGCAGCGAGTCCGAGTCCCACCGAGATCAGGGCGGCCGCGTAGGCGACCCCTCGCGCCGATCGGTCCCCGTCGGTGAGAGCGGCACCGTTACCCCGCGAGACCGCGGGGCCGATCCAGCGCAGGTAGTAGAAGAGGGAGGCGACGGTGTTGATGGCGGCCAGGATCGCGAGCCAGGTGTAGCCGCCGTCGATGGCGGCGCTGAATGCCTCCAGCTTGCCGACGAAGACTGCGGTCGGCGGGGTGCCGACGAGGCCGAGGAGGCAGATGACGAGACTCGCGGCGAGGAGTGGGGCCCGTCGGGCGAGGCCGCGGTAGTCGGCGAGCCGGGTGGCCCGGGGGAGGGCGCAGACCACGGCGAACGCGCCCAGGTTCGTGACGGCGTACGCCGCCAGGTAGTACAGCAGGGCCGGCTGGGCGAGATCCGACCGCCCGGTGACGGCGACGGGCAGCAGCAGGTATCCGACCTGGCTGATGGTCGAGTACGCGAGGAGCCGTTTCACGTCGTCCTGGAAGAAGGCGGCGAGGTTGCCCAGAGCCATCGACGCGGCGGCGATCACCGCGACGACCTCCGGCCACGGCATGCCGCTGTCGGCGAGGACGGCCTCACCGAGGCGGAGCAGGGCGGCCAGGGCGCCGATCTTCGGGATCGTGGTCAGGAAGGCGGCGACCGGCGCCGTACTGCCCTGGACGGCGTCCGGCACCCAGAAGTGGGCGGGGACGGCACCAGCCTTGAACAGCACCCCGGCGAGGAGCCCGACGGCCCCGGCCGCGACGAGCCCCTCGGGCGCCTCGGAGAGCGTGGGCCCGAGCGATGGGTATCCGGTCGCCCGCCCGACCGCGTACAGGACGGTGATGCCGGCCAGCATCAGGACGCCGAGCAGCGCGCCGACCACGTAGTACTTGAGGGCCGCCTCGGTGCCCGGGCCGTCCTTCCGGAAGCCGGCGAGCGTGTACGCGGGGATGCTCGCCAAGAGGTATCCGGCGGAGAGCAGCAGCAGGTCTTGGGCGCCGGCCATGACCAACGCGCCGAGGGCGGACAGCTGGAGGAGGACGTACGTCTCGCTCTCACGCGCGTGGGCGTGGAACGGCCTCGCGAAGAGGGCAAGGACGAGCAGGACGGCGGCCAGGACGACGATCCGGGACGTGCTGGTGACCGGGTCGACGGTGAACGCCTCGCCGAACGCGGTCACGTCGGGGCGTGCCGCGGCGACGGCTGTCGCCACGATGCCGGCGCTCGCGGCCACCGCCGCGAGCAGCCCCACCAGCCACTGCCTGCGGCGCGGCAGCCAGGCGCCGAGGAGCAGTCCGAGCACGGCCGAGGCGGCGAGCAGTACCTCGGGAAGGATGTCGAGCGGGTTCTCGTTCATCTCGCTCATGACGTTCATCGGGCGAGCTGCTCCAGGACCGTGCGGGAGGCCGGTTCGATGACGTCGAGGAGGAAGCGTGGCGCGACGCCGAGGATCACGGCGAGGACGAGGAGCGGGAGGATGCCCGCGTACTCGTGGGCCCGCACGTCCGGGAACGCGCGTGGCGTACCGGGTGCGTCCGGCAGTCGCAGCGGCCCCATGAGGATCTGCCGCAACGCGCGCAGGAACAGCCCGGCGGTGAGCAGGATGCCGAGTACGGACAAGGCGGTGGCGAGCGGCCTCGGCCCGAGGGAGCCGGTGAAGATCTGGAACTCCGCGATGAAGCCGGAAAAGCCGGGAAGCCCGAGGGACGCGAAGGCCGCCGCGCCGGTGAGGGCCGCGAAGACGGGCGCGGTGGCGGCGAGACCGCCGTATGCACTCATCTCGTACGTCCGTCCCCGCTCGTACAGGACGCCGGCAAGCAGGAACAGGGCTCCGGTGATCAGGCCGTGGCTGACCATCTGGGTGACCGAGCCGGTGATCGCGAGCGAGCGGGCCTGGGCGGAGGTGTCGGCGGTCGCGGCGGCCGCGCCGACCGCCAGGATGATGTAGCCCATGTGGTTGACGGAGGTGTACGCCACCATCCGTTTGAAGTCGGTCTGGGCGAGCGCCACCAGGGCGCCGTGGAGGACGGAAACGACGCCGACCACGACCAGCACGATGGCGAACCGGCGCCAGGCGTCCGGCAGCAGGGGCATGGCGATGCGGAGGAATCCGTACGTTCCCATCTTCAGGAGCACCCCCGCGAGGATCGCGGATCCGGCCGCCGGTGCTTCGGTGTGGGCCGGTGGCAGCCAGGTGTGGAAGGGGACCGTCGGCGTCTTCACGGCGAGTCCGATCACGACGGCGAGCAGGACGAGGGCGGCGTAGGTGGAGCGGCCGGCGAGGGGGTTCTGCCGGGTCAGGTCGACGATGTCGAAGGTGTGCGGGGCAGCGGCCAGGTAGAGGCCGATGAAGCCGAGGAGCAGCGCGAGCGAGCCGATGAACGTGTAGAGGAAGAACTTCAGCGCCGCCCGCTTCGCGTCGCGGTGGCCCCACCCGGCGATGATGAAGAACATCGCCACGATCGACAGGTCGAAGAAGACGAAGAACAGGATGAGGTCGAGGGAGACGAATAGCCCCAGGCACGTGGTCTGGAGGAAGAGGAAGAGTGCGGCGAACTCCCGGAAGCGTCGGTTCTCGCGGAGCGAGTAGAGGGCGCAGGCGAGGAACAGGATGCAGGTGAGGGCGAGCAGCGGTAGGGACAGGCCGTCGATGCCGATGTGGTAACTGACGCCTGCGTTGGGGATCCACCGGGCCTGCAGCTCGTGTTGGATGCCGCCCCCGGTCCGGTAGCCGGCCCACAGGGCGACGACGAGACCGAGCTCGGCGGCGGCCGTCGCCACCCAGACAGCGCGCAGCGCCCGTACGGGGATACGGGAGGGGAGCGCGAGGAGCAGCAGGGCGACCGCGGTCGGGGCGAAGACGAGGGCGGTGAGCAACGGGCTACCTCACGAGGACGAGCACGACGGCGATGACGGAGAAGGCGGCGACGGCCTGGGCGAGGTACTGGTGCAGCTGGCCGGTCTGCGGGCGGCGGGCCCAGGTGCCGAGCCGCCGGGACGCGGTCGCGACGCCCTCGACCGCGCCGTCGACGGCCCCCTCCACCAGCCGGTTCGTCCACCGGGCGAGCTTCAGCGTGCCCCGGGCCGAAGCCTCCACTGAGCGGTCCAGGACCTGGTCGTCGAACGCGGCGGCGGCACGGGCGATCCGCAGGGTGGGGGAGACGAGGAGGACGCGAGCGGCCCATTCGAGTACGAGCCAGTTCTCGCTCCCCGCCTTCAGACGGCCGGGCAGCGGGACCCGGCGGGTGCCCCAGCCCCAGGCGACGGCGGAGGCGGCGAACGTGAGTCCGCCGGAGAGGGCGAACTCCCAGACCAGCGGTGATGGTTGGCCTTGGGTGCCGAGGTATTTGCTGAGGGCGTCTCTGAGGGGCGGAAACGCCACGGGCGTCAGCGCGAGGCAGGCGAGCGCTAGAAGCGTGAGCGGTGCGACGGCTCCGAGGGGGATCGGTTGCCCGTCCCGGGGCTTGGGCTCGGGCCGGTCCCATGCGAAGCGGAGGATCTTCACGCTGTAAACGGCAGAGAGAACCGCTGCCGCGAGACCGGTGGTGTAAAGCCATGAACTGTCCTCAAGTGCCCCGGCGAGCAGGACGTCCTTCGCCGCCCAGAGCGAGAGCGGCGGCAGCCCGGCGAGCGAGAGGGCACCCACGGTGCAGAGTACGCCGACGGTCCGGTACGCCCGGGCCGCCCCGCGCAGCTCTGGGAGCCGCTGCGTCCCCCACGCCGTCAACCAGGCCCCGGCCACCAGGAAGAGCAGGCTCTTCGCGGCGGCGTGCGCCATCAGCTGCAGCGCAACTCCCGTGGTCGCCCCCACACCGGCCGCCAGCACCATGAACCCGATCTGTGCGCAGGTGGAGGCCGCGAGCAGCTGCTTCAGATCGGTCTGTGCGACGGCGACGACCCCGAGGGCGACGGCGGTCGCCGCGCCCACCCACGCCGCCGCGTCCGCACCCCAACCGGAGGCGTCGAGGAGGGGGCCGGTCCGCAGCAGCAGGTAGGCGCCGGCGACCACCATCGCCGCGGAGTGCAGGAGCGCGGACACGGGGCTCGGGCCCTGCATGGCGCGGGAGAGCCAGAAGCTGAAGGGAAGTTGCGCGGACTTTCCGATCGCTGCGATGAGAATGCCCGCCGTCACGAGGGACGACCAGGGTGCGTCGAGAGACGCGAGCCCGTCGAGGCTGAGCGGACCGGGTCCCGCCGCGAGGGCGGCACCGGCCGCGAGATACAGACCCAGATCGGCGGCACGGGTCGTCAGGAAGGCGGTGTCGGCCGCGGCGGTACGTTCCGGCTCGCGCCACCAGAACCCGATCAGCGCCCAGGAGGTCGCGCCCATGACCTCCCAGCCCATGAGGAGAGTCGGGAGGGTGGTGGCGGTTACGGTGACCAGCATGCTCCCCGCGAAGAGGAGCATCAGCCCGAAGAAGCGGGCCCGCGCCTCGTGGGCGCCGAACTCCGCCACGCTGAAGAGCAGTACGGCGAGGGTGACGGCGGTGACGGTGACGACGAGGACGCCGGAGAGGCCTTCCACCGCGATCCGGAAGGGGAGACCCTCCATCAGGGGCGCCTCGACGGCGGGGTGCCGGAGAGAAGCCGTGATCGCGAGTCCCAGGGTCGAGGCCGAGACGCCGACCGCGACCAGCGGGGCCGCCCGGTCCGCGCGCCGCCCGGCCAGAGCCAGCAGCACACCGGCGCCAAGCGGCAGGGCGATCAGCGTCCACAGCAGAGCGCTCATTCCCTCAACTCCGCCGCCATGTCGGTCATGTCGATCTCACGGGAGCGGAACAGGGCCGTGACGACGGCGAAACCGATCGCCATCTCAACCGCCATGGCGGTGATGGCGACCACGATCAGGACCTGACCGTCGGCCGTGGCGGGCGCGATGTAGTGCCAGGCCGCGCCTGCAGCGAGAATCACACCGCCCAGCATCAGCTCCAGGCCCATCATCAGCATGACGATCGACTGCTGCGTCAGCGCCCCGAACAGGCCGACGCAGAACAGGGCGGAGGCGAGGACGAGGAACAGCTCCAGGCTCACCGGCCCACCCCGCCCCGTACCGGGTCCTCGGGGCGGGCGGCCCGGAGGTCGTCGCCGAAGCGGTCGTACCGGCCGCGCCGGGTGGAGAGCACGACGGTCGCCACGATGGTCGCGAACAGTGCCATGCCCAGCGTCATCATGGTGAGCATCTGCGGCCCCATCAGGGACATCCCGAGGTCCATGGTCGGATCGGCGGGAGGCCGCCCGCTCCGGCGAGGCCAGGGGGCGAGCAGGATGCCGACGAGGAGCAGGACGAAGGACAGCGCGCAGATGACGGCCGCCCCGCGCTTGTTGTGGACCATCGTCATCGGCATCAGCCCGGCCGGGTTCATCATGAACATGATCATGAAGACGGCCATGATGGCCATCTCGATCGTCATCATCAGCACGGTCACGATGCCGAGGTAGTCGAGGCCGAGCACGATCAGCTCCCCGCCCACGCACAGCAGCGCGGTGAGCAGGGAGAAGGTCGCACGGGCCATCGAGTCGAAGCGGAGCACCATGACGCCGCTCGCCACGGCGAGCACCGCCAGGACCCAGAACGCCACCGTAGTCATCGTCCCCTCACCGTCCGAGCACCACCACGGCCACCACCAGGGCCTGCGCCACCGCCAGCGGTGTCAGAATCACCCAGGCCAGCTCGACGTACCGCTCCATCCGTACGGTCGGCATCCTGCGCCGCAGCCAGAGCAGGAGACCCAGAACGGCGCCGGTCTTCAGCGCGGTCCAGGCCCAGCCCGGCAGCAGCGGACCGTGCCCGCCGCCCAGGAACAGCGGTACGGCGAAGGCGGCGGCCACCACGAGCAGCAGCCACCGCCCGCCGAGGAACAACAGTCGGTCCACCCCGGACAGCTCGACCGCCGCGCCGCCCGCCGCGTCGGCGCCCACCGGCTGGTCGAACGGCCCCCAGAAGGCCATGGCGAGCGCGCTGAGCAGATAGATCCCGAACGCCGCCGGCATCCACACCGCGAACCAGAGGCCGGCCTGGGCGTCCACCACCGCACCCACCCGCAGGGACTCCGCGCCGAGCGCCGCCGTCGTGATCGCCAGCATGTGCGGCAGCTCGTACGCGAGCCCCTGCGCCAGGAAGCGGTAGCCGCCGACCAGCGACAGGGTCGAGTTCGGCCCCCAGCCCGTCAGCCACACGGCCGCCCAGGCCAGCGCCTCCATGGCGTTGAACCACACGATCCCGTCCGGCAGATCGGACACCGACCGGAAGCCGAAGGGGAGGACGACGGCGGCGAGGATGGCGGCGACCGGGAGCAGCGTCGTTCCAAGGCGTACGAGAGGTACGTCGGCGGCCCGCATGATCCGCCGCTGCTTCACCAACAGGCGCAGGACCTCGCGGCCCGCGCCGGTCGACCTCACGTCGACGGTCGCCGCGGCCGAGGCCACGAGTGCCAACGCGAGCGGGAGGACGAAGACGGCCCAGAGCGGAGCGGACTCAACCATGGCCATGGGCTCCCGGCACGTGCTGAACAGCCAGTTCGTCGAGGTCGGGGTCCAAGCTCGCCACGATGAGGCGCGCGCAGGCGAACTCGGTGCCTTCGAGCAGCCCGGGCAGCGCGTCGAGCAGGGCCTGGGAGGGGGGCACCTGGGTGTCGAGGCGACCCCGAGGGCCGACCGGGTGATGGGCGGTGAGCCGGTCGCGGTCGTCGACGTGGTCGAGGGCCTGCTCGAGCCCGTCCAGCCACGCGATCAGCCTCCCGTGCACGTCACCCCCTGGCTGCACTCCGGCCTGTTCGCCGACTCCCGCCGTGAGCCACCGCAGTGTCCACGACCTGCGTACGCGCCGAGCCAAGGGGCGGATGAGCGACTGGAATTCCGCTCCGGGTGCACCGTCGAGCGCCCGATCGCGGGCGACGCGTGCTCGGGTCGCCGCCTCCCGCCAGCCGGCGACACCGAGGAGCCTGCCGAGGCTGTCGAGGTGTGCCGCACATCGCCGCCGAGCGGCCTCGCCGACCGTCACCGGGTCACCGGCCATGGCCCTGAGCCACGGCTCGTTCCAGAACGCAGGCCCGGATGGGGAAGGTGCGGGCACGGCTTCAACCTCCGCGCGCTGCACGACGTCGCCCTGGAGTTCGAGGTGCAGCACCAGTCCCGCCGGCCAGTCCGGGAGCGCGGGCCCGAGCGGCACATGGAGCCGGTCGAGCCGCAGTCCATCCCGGTCGTCAGCCCTCTCGGCCATCGGAAGGCCGGCGACGACGCCCATGTGGTTACCGTGGTCGCCGTGTCCCATGTGGTCATGGGCCATGGAGCCGTGGGACATGTGGTGGTGATCCATGTCACCGCCGTGGTCCGCATGGTCGGCTGCCTGATGTGGGTCGTGGCCAGCGTGGTGAGCGCCCGCGTGATGATCACGATGGCCCTGCTCGTGTCCACCATGCCCCTCGTGGCCATGGTGACTGTTATGGCCGCCGTGCCCGGCATCGTGCCCTGACGCCGGGGCGTGGCCCTCCGGATGATCCGGTTGGGCCCTGCGCTGGGCGGGCCCTGAGACCGGCTGAAGAAGGGCGGCGTGCGCCTGGTCGAGTGCCTGCGCCGTGTGTTCGGCGTCCGTGACGGTGACTCGCGCCCTCGGATTCGGTACGCCTTGCCAGAGCCGCTCCGCCCAGTCACCGTCGCGTACGGGAAGCGGGGTGCCCGCGAAGACCACCAGGTCCGCTGAGGCGGGTCCGGCGGCCTGCGGCCATCCCCTGCGAGAGAGTTCCGCCTCGACGGCCAGCCTTTCGCGCGTAGCGCCCCGACTGGCCGCGATCAGCACGGCCGGCCTGGCCAGGGCCATTCTGTTGATGCCCGTCCTCAGGTCCACCGGAAGGCCCCCTCGCGCCAGGCGTAGCCGACGCCGGCGAGCAGGATGCCGAGGAACAGGAACATCTCGACGACCGCAGGTGTGCCGATCCTCGGCACGACCTTCGTCCACGGGTACATGAAGAGCATTTCCATGTCGAACGCAAGGAAGATCATCGTCACGGGGTACCAGCGCACATGGAAGCGCGATACCGGGTGTTCCTGGGGTTCGAGGCCGCCGCTGAACGGGCTGGCGTGCAGCGGTTCTCGGACAGTGCGGACGACGGCCCCGAGGCAATGCAGGAGGAACACGCCGATCAGGGCGACTGCGAGGAGAGTGGCGACGGGCTCCCATCGCGCGGCTTCCACGTGATCCCCCTTCCCGGCGGGCGGACCGCTCCTGCCCGCCATCGGCAGGCAGCATCTCAGCGACAAAGCCGGGAAAGATGGAGCAACACGTACAGAAGCGAAATTTCAGTGCTGGTCGCGGGCGGCGGGACGGTGGTCGTCTGCTCGGTCGGGCCATTGCTCGGGCTCTCCGCCTGATGGGCGACGACCAGGGAGTGGGCGCCCCTCCGTTCGTGGGACGGGACCGCCCAGCACGGTGCAGCCCACGCCGTGGGACGCCGCGCAGGCGCATTCACGCCTGGTGCTATCTTCCTCCCAGTCCAGGTGGGGACGCCCGTGTCGGCCTTCCCGTTACCAAGCCCTCCTATGGTCGTGAAGCGTGATCTCAGGCAAGGTCCGTCGAGACCATCACACGGGAGCGTTGCTGCGGGCAACGCTCCTCGCGATGGTCCTTGCCGTATTCGCGATGCACGTCGTCGCTTCACATCAGCCGGTCCACACCGGGCACGCCGCCGCGTCATCGCCGATCGACGCAGGGAACAAGGGCCAGCACGCTCACTTTGACGTCGCCCTCGGCGACGCGACCCAAACACCGGACAACCCGGACGGCGAATCCCCCTGCGACCACGGCGGAGTCGGAGAAAGCTGCCTGGCGCTGCTGTGCATCGTCGCCACCCTGTTCACGTTCCTCCTCAGGCGCGGGGGCTCCGATCGCGTCGTCCGCCGATGGGCAAGACGCGCGCGTCCCTGGATCAGCCGCACCAGCGACCCGCCGTGCCTGCACCGTCTTTCGATCCTGCGCTGCTGAGAGCTGCACCAGCGTGCGCCGCGCCATTCGTGTCGGCGCCGCTTCTGCCTGCTTTCACACACTCAAGATCCGAAAGGCCTTACCCGCGTGACCACCGTTATCGATCCCGAGCTCGACCAGACCCCCGCCACGAGACATCGCCGCCCGACCTTCGACAAGAAATCACTCCCGGCTCGCTACAGCGGCCAGATGCTCTACTTCATGGGCGCCGCCCTCATCGCCGGCGCCGTCGTCCACTACCCGATCAATCCGTCGCTGTACGCGATCATCTGCGTCGTCGGTGCCGTCGTGTTCCTCCTCGGCACCATCGTCAACGAGTTCGTGCTGGCCGACGAGCGTCCGGCGTTGAGCCAGGCAATCTCGCTCGTCGCGTTCTCCCTGCTGCTGTCCTTCGGCGTCGGCCTGGTCGGCGGCGGCATTCAACACTTCGAGCAGTTCCCCGAGCGCAGCGCCTGGATGACCCCCGTCGGCCTGCTGATGTCGTACGTCGCGTTCGTCGCCAAGGACTCCAAGGGCCGCTGGCGGCACCTCGTCAGTCCGTTCGCGGCCGTCGTCGTCATCATCGCGGCCCTCGCCTGGCTGGGCATGACCGCCCTCGCCGGCACCATCAGCTCCGACGGCCACAGTCACGACCACGGCTCCACGACCGGGACCCCCGCGAAGTCGGACCAGGCTCCCGCTGAGCAGGACCCTCCGGCCAAGGCACCCGCAGAGCCGACGGAGGATGGACACGGATCCCACAGCCACTGATCCTGGTTCGGCCACCTCGTAGCCGTTCTCGCGAGCCCAAGCGTGGACCACGCTGGGCTCGCAGTCCGCTCACGACGCTTGAACTTGCCGTCGGCGGCCTCGGGTATCCCTGCCTGGCCCGCCGTGCCCCACGCCTGCCTCGTAGGGAGTCGCCCAGGCCGCCCGATGTGCTGTCCGTCGAGCGTCAAACAGGTACGGGGCAGTTCTCGGCCGTGCGGAGCCGGCGGACCAGCGCGTACAGGAGAAGTCCCATTGAGGCGAGCGCCAGAACGGGCTGGAGCGGTGCCCAGAAGGACAGGGCGCCGCTCACGCCGATGGCGAGCACGACGAGCTTGTTGCAGATGGGGCAGCCCACCGCGAAGGCCGACAGCAGACCGGCGCCCAGGGCCCGCGCCGTCACCGGGCGGTCCTCCCGGGCCCGCTCGTCGGCGGCGCGGGGGCCCACGCGGACGTACGTCGCCACCAGCAGGCCCTCAAGAACCGAGCTGGCGAGCCAGACCGGGTAATTCCACCAGAGGACCGGCGTCATCCGTGTGTACAACGGCGACGGGACGACACCGGTGGGCACGCCGATCATGATCGCCGCGAGGAGAGCCACTGCCACGGCGACGGCCCATCTCCGCACAGGCCAGCTGCCCATGGACGTACTCCTTCGAAGAGGGATGCCGTCGGCCGGGTGAGCACGCCACTGCGGGGGAGCCTGCTCCGAAGGACCGGCCGACGGCGGAACCGATCGTAATCTACGAAACTGCTTAGAAGAACAGCAGGATCTTCGTCACTCCCGGACGGGCGGAGTCAGGAGAGGGCGCTCCCCTTCTTCCAGGTCTCCCAGTCGACGTTCCAGGCGCCGTAACCGTTGTTCACCGCGACCGTGTCCTTGGAGTTCACGACGGTGACCGGGTCGCCAAAGCGCACCTGGTCGTAGAACCACTTGGCGTCCGACGTGCTCATGCCGATACATCCGTGACTGGCGTTGACGCGGCCGAACTTGCCCTCGTTCCATGGCGCGGCGTGCGCGTACGTACCGGACGGGGTGAGCTGGACGTCCCACTTCACATCGCCGAGGTCGTACGCCTCGGGCCCGAAGATGCCGACGGTGGCGGAGTTCATCCGGATCGAGGGGACCTTGCTCAGAACGACCATGGTGCCGTTCCAGGTCTCGAAGGTCTCCTTGCCGGTGGAGACCTTGAGGGTCCGCAGGACCTTCCCGTTACGGGAGACCGTCATGGTCTTCTTCACGACGTCGACGGTGCTGGTCACGGCGTCGCCGATGCGGAAGTTCACGACGCGCTGCTGGGTGCCGTAGACGCCGCCGCCCGCGTCCACGCCGGCGAGGTCCATGCGCAGCGTGACCGAGGTGCCCGGCTTCCAGTACTCCTTCGGCCTGTAGTCGATCCGGTCCTTTCCGTCCCGGTCCTTCAGCCAGCTCCAGGCGCCCTCGATCGCCGGGGACGAGGTCACCTTGAGCTTCCGCTCGACGGCGGCCTTGTCGTGGATGGGCTTGTTGAACGTGATCGAGACCGGCAGGGCGACGCCTACGGTCGACCCCTTGTCGGCGTTGTACGTGCCGACGAAGGTCTTTGCGGCCGCCGGGGTCGTGTAGCTCGTCGACTTGCTCAGGGGTGCGCCGTCACCTCCGGTGCCCCGGGCGGAGATCGTGTACGTGGCGCCGGGGGCCAGGGGGGTGGTCGAGGTCCAGACGGACTTGTCCTCGGAGAGCGTTCCTCCGACCTTTCCGGGGCCTGGGGCGCTCACGTCCACGGAGGTCAGCGCGCCTCCGTCGGCTATGACCGTGATCTTTCCGGACGTCTTGGTGTCGATGGCTATCGAGGACGGTCCGCCGCTCTTCGCGGTCTCCTTCGCCGGCTTTCCGGCGCCTTCGGTGCCGGAGCCGGTCGCCCCTGCCGAGCTGCATCCGGCGACGAGGAGTGCGGCGGCCGAGGTGAGCGCGACCACGTGTACGGCGCGGCGCTGGTTGCGGGATCTCGTGTTCTTCATAGCGGCCTTCCGACTAATGCTCTAAGTGACTTAGAAGACGAGTGCGGATGCGGTGCGGTTCCCGCCCGACGGACAGGAGCCGACCGCGAGTTCAGTGAGCGTGACCATCGGCCGCATCTTCGGGCTCGGCGCTCGTGGGCGCCTCGCCAGGCCTGCTCGGTTCGGTGGTCGAGGAAGGATCCGACGGTTCGGGCTCGGTTCCGTGGTCGTCGGGCTCCGGTGCACTGCCCCCGTGGCTGTGTCCGCCGTCCTCGGCCGCCTCACCGGCCATACCGGCAGCGAGGGTGCTCAGACCGAAGTAGCAACCGCCGGCGAGAAGTAGGACGGCCAGTCCGAGGGGGCTGAAGATGCGGCGGGAGGAGGTCTCCGCGTCCTTGAGTACGAAGGCGATGAACGAGACGACGATCCCAAGAGGGACGAGGATCGCCGCGCGCGCAGGGAAGTCCTCGAAGTGCTGGAGCCCGCCGCTGAGCATGCCGATGCCGAAGGACAGCAGCAGGGAGGCGCCGATCACCACGAGGCCGCGGGCGAGCGGCGGACGGTCCTGGGCCAGCAGGAACTCGTTGACGAGTGTGGCGACGAGGAAGACGAGGACGCCGATGACGGCCACCACGGTGTAACGGGCGGGGTCGAGTGGATGGTGCACCACGGCGCCGCTGATGAGGCCGGCGCCGACGAAGTACAGGACATAGCCGATATAGCGGCCGGCCAGCGGTTGCTTGCGCTTGCGGCGGGATCGGCCGGCGCGCCGAGCGGCGGCACGTCCTCCCGGTGCGGACTGTGGCGCGGTGTCATGAGATGCGGGCCGGTCGGTGAGCAGGGACACGGGTGCCTTCCATGGTGCGGTGGGCGCGTGGCAGCCGGCCTTCCGCCGGGCGGGCGGAAGCGGCGCCGGAACGCGCGAGGGAGCGGGCCCAAAGCGTGGCCTGTCGGCGAGACGGCGCTTCGGACGGGACGCGAAGAGATGACCTGGCGGTGAGCCGAGTGAAGAGGGCGGGCTCGAGCCCAGAGGCGGCCTGCCGCCCCGAATTCCTGCTAGATACGCAGAACGGCCGGGGCGGGGCAGGATCCCGCTGCGGGAGGAACCGTCACCGCGGCTTTGCCGATGCCGGCCGCGTCGTCGAGAGCGCGCTCCACGGCAAGCGGGGACACCACGGGCGGCAGGATGTCGAACCCTGCGGGGGGCTGCCCGGTCGCGCAGTCCTGGACTGCGTGCGCCCGGTCCCCATCGGGGTCTTGGTCGTCGAAGGACGCCTGGACCCGGTCGTGGACGTGTCCGACGGCGGTGGTGACGACACTGCCCGGTGCCGTGTGTCCGGCGTTGCTGTCGGCGTGGAGGCCGTGCGCGTACAGGAGCCCGAAGAGCAGCGCTCCGAGCCACAGCAGTCGCGACCACGGCGGAACCAGAGCGCGCGTGCGGCGCTTGCTCACCGCCGTAGGTTCCGTTACCACGGCGCGATCATAACCAGCCCGGGTGACGCGTCGGGACCGGGGGCCTTCAGACCCGGGGCTTCTCGATGATGGAGCAGACCATCGACGGTTCGCCGCACGAGCGGTCGTTCTCGGCGGCCTTCCGGGCCTCGGCAAGGGACCGGCGCAAGGCAAGGAGGTCGTCGACGGTGGCGTCGATCTCCGCGATGCGCACGTCGAGGAGATCGCGTACGGCATCGCACGGCGGCTGCCCACCACGGCGGATGTCAAGTACAGCGTGGACATCGTCGAGACGCAGTCCCAGGGCACGGGCGCGCCGTATGAAGGTCAAGAGCGCCACGTCGTCCTGGGAGAAGAGCCGGTAGCCGGTCAGTGTCCGCTCCGGCCGTGGCAGCAGGCCCTTCGCCTCGTACACGCGGATGGCCTTACGGGTCACGCCCGCCGCGCGCGCGGCTTGGCCGATGGTCAGGGCTCGCGATGTCATGTTCTCCTCCTCACCTCCAGTGTTGACCTGGCCCCAGGGGCCGGGTTCCAGCATTGCTCGTGACGGACCGACGAGCCAGAAGAAGGTGAGCGGAATGCCGTTCCGTGAGGGCGAGGTCTACCGGTGTCCCGACGAGGGCTGCGGTTGTGAGCTGACCGTGACGAAGGGCGCCCCGGCGACGTGCGGCGGTCAGCAGGCTCCGACCTGCTGCTGCGGACAGACCATGGTCAAGGTGGCGTGAAGGAGCCGTGAGAGGTGGTCCCGGGGCCGTATCCCGGGCCACCTGATGAGCGGCGTGAGTGCGTCGGACGGCGGAGTCGGTGCGTACGGTCAGACGCCGGGCGGGCAGGCCACCAGCAGCGGCAGCAGCGGGATGGCCAGGGCGACGGAGGCCACCGAGCCCCAGAGAGCCGGGTGAGGGGCCCGGCGCGGACCGAGGATGCGCTTGATGCGGAGCAGGGCGGTCGAGCCGCCCGCGCCGAACGCGGCCTTCGGCGCCCGGCCGGCGGCCATCTCGTACATCGCGGTCGCCAGAACCTCGTGGGAGTGGCTTCGCAGGGCGCGGTCGTCGGCGATCATCTCAAGGAGGACAGCCATCTCGTCCCGTCCCCGGCGGGCGAGCGGCATCCAGGGGAAGACCGTGGCGAAGGCCTGTGCGGCCGCGATCAGCAGATGATGGCGGCCGGCGATGTGTGCCCGCTCGTGCTCCAGGACGGCGTCGAGCTGCTCTTCCGTGAGCAGTCGCACGGCGGCCTCGCTCACGACAATGCGGGAACGGAGACCCGGGAGGCAGTACGCGGCGGGGGTGCCGTGCGGCAGGACGGTGGCGCGCAGGCGGTCGGAGCGCACCCCCACCTTGTCGAGCCGGTCGCGGTGCCGGGCACGCACGATTCCCGCTCGCGTCACGTGGAAGAGGTAGGCGCCTGCGAAGGCGGCGACAACGGCGACGGGCATCGCCAGGGCCAGCCGGTCGGCGGTGGTCGGGTTGGGTTCCGAAGCTCCCGTCCCCAGGCCGCAGGCGTGCAGCAGCCCGACGAGTCCCGCGTGCAGGTGTTCCGTGGGCGTCGCCAGCTGCGACGCGGCGAGCGCGGTCGCGAGGGTGAACGACAGCATGAGGGCGAGCCATATGGCCGCTGCGAGCGCCGGTGCCCGGTGTGGCCAGGCGCTGCGCATCATCAGGCGTGGGGCAGCGACGCCGACGACGGCCGCGTATCCCAGGAGCGCAGGCGCCGCGTTCACTGCTTCGCCCGTCGTCCGACGTCCCGAAGGGCCTTGCGGAGTGCTGTGATCTCGCTGTCGTCGAGGTTCTCCACAAACTGGACGAGGGCCGCAGGCCGGTCCTCACTCGCTTCCAGGCCGTCCTCCATGAGCGCGGCCGAGTACGCCTCGCGGGTCGCGACGGCCTTGTACCGCCAGATCCGACCGTCTCTGGCGCGCGTGAGGTAGCCCTTGTTGAAGAGGATGCTGGTGACCGTCGTCACGGTCGTGTACGCGACGTCGCGATGGAGGTTGATGTCGTCGACGACCTCACGCACGGTGGCGGGGCGGTTCCATCTCCAGAAGCGGTCCATGATCTCCGCCTCAAGCTCCCCCAGCCGACGCATGGCCCGTGTCCTCTCCGCTGATCCCGCATTCGCGTTCATAGTAGACGGGCAGCTCAGAGGGCAGTCCCGCTCAGGCGAAGGGGTTGTTCCTACGAAGCCCTGTTCAAGCCGTCCGGGTGATCGTGATGTGGGCACCCGTAGCCACCTTGCGTAACGTCGTCACCAGAAGGGCACCGACAGCTATTCTGCCGCCGCTTCGCCGGTCGCGGTGCAAAGGGGTGCTGGATGTCGATGACGAGTCGGCGCGATCTGCTGGTGAGATCCGCGGGAGCGGTGGCGGTGACCCTCGCGCCCAGCGCCTGCGCGGCAGGGGCGAGTACACCGCCGGAGCAGCCGGTCACTACGCCTGATGGGCGAGTGGACTGGGACGCCTTGCGGGCGCAGTTCCGTCTGGAGCCGGGGTGGGCGAACCTCGCGTTGTTCTACCTGGCTTCGCATCCGAAGGTGGTGCGAGATGCGGTGGATCATCTGAGCGCTCAGGTCGACGCCAATCCTCTGTCGGTGCCATCGGGGCTGTCGTTGCCCGACGGTCCGACCGGATGGCCCCGGGTGCGCCAGGCGCTCGCCGGCTATCTGGGTGGCCGGGCCGAGGAGATCGCGATGACGGCGAGCACGAGCATCGGGCTGGGTGTCGTCTACAACGGCGTCGTGACCCGTCCGGGACAAGAGTTCCTGCTGACGGAGCTCGACCACAGCTCCCATCGCACCGCCGCCCGACTGGCCGCCGAGAAGCACGGCAACACGGTGCGGCTGGCCTCCTGGTTCGCCGACTCGGCCACCGCGACGGCGCAAGGCATCGCAGCGGCGGTCGGCGAGGCGATTCGCCCGAACACCAGAGTCGTCGGGATCACCTGGGTGCAGTCCAGCACAGGGCTCCGTATGCCGGTGCGGGCGGTGGCCGAGGTGGTGCGCCGGGCCAATGAAGGGCGCAGTCCTGCCGACCGGTGCCTGCTGGTCGTCGACGGCGTGCACGGGCTGGCGGCAGTGGACGAGGACGCCGCCGGCCTGGGCGCGGACGTGGTGATCGCCGGAACACACAAATGGCTGTTCGGCCCCCGGGGAACGGGGCTGATCTGGGTGGCGCCGGACGTCCTCGACCAGCTGCGGCCGACCTTCGTGAGCTTCATCGCGAGCGGAGGAACAGCGTCCCTGTCACCCGGCGGGTTCCTGGCGTTCGAGCACGCCTTCGCCCTGCCGGCGGCGGTAGAGCTGCATGAGCGGCTGGGCCGAGCACGCGTCGCCGCCCGCATCACACAGCTGTCGACGCGGGCGAAGCAAGGACTGGGCCGCATCCCCGGGATCACCGTGCACACACCTGCCGACCCGGATCTGTCTGCCGGCATCACCTGCTTCAGCGTGGCCGGACACACCCACCAGCAGGTCGTCGACCACGCCGCCACCCGCCGCGTACGGCTGTCCACCTTGAACTACACCCGCATCGGCACCGCCGTCATCAACACGCCGGCAGAGATCGACACCGCACTCGACAGCCTGGCCGATCTCACCCGCTGAGATCCGGCCAGGGCCTACGATGGGGCTATGAGTGCCGACAGGACGTGTGCAGGGCAGCCGAAGAGGCTGCGCCTGCACGTGCTTCTTGTCCTGGCCGTGCTCCTTGGGCTGCTGGGTATGCACGCCATGGGGCCCGTACCTGCGATCGCGCAGGCGAGCGGCTCGTCTCAGCCTGCGGTCGTGGTGATCGACGCGGCGACTGAGCACTGCGATCACGACTGCTCGGGCCACGGAGCGCCCGGCGACCACGCCGATCCGACGTGCGCCACGGCCGCTCTCGCAGCCTCGGTCTCGCTCCCCCCGCTCACGCCCACGGTGATCTGCCCGGCCGAGCCGGCTGCCGGCCTCGTGATCGCGGACACCGCTGCAGCCGACGGCGGCCGTGCTCCGCCCTCCCTCGCCGAACTTCAGCTCCTGCGGATCTAGGAAGCACCGCGGCGCCGTTCCCCATGTGGCTCGTCCCACCGGGCGAGGCGGCGCTCACCGGCATACCTTCCGAAGTGAACGCAGGAGTCATACATGAACACGCACCGTAAGCTGATCCGCCGTACCGCCCTCGTCGCCACCGGCGGCGTCGCCGCCCTGGTGCTCGCCGCCTGTGGCGGCAACGGCGGAAGTGGCCACGACATGGGCTCCATGGTGTCCACGACCTCGGCCCCCGCCACCAGCGCGCCGGCGCAGGCGGTCGACCACAACGCGGCGGACGTCTCCTTCGCCAAGGACATGATCCAGCATCACCGGCAGGCCGTGGAGATGGCCGACCTGGCCCCGACGCGGGCGGAGTCCGCGGAGACCAAGGAACTGGCCGCGAAGATCAAGGGCGCCCAGGACCCGGAGATCAAGACCATGTCCGGCTGGCTCACCTCGTGGGGCGAGGAGGTCCCCGCCGACATGTCCGGCCAGGGCCACGACATGGCGAACGGCATGCCCGGCATGATGAGCAAGGCGGACATGGACGCGCTCATGAAGGCCAAAGGCGCCGAGTTCGACAAGATGTTCGCCGAGATGATGATCAAGCACCACGAGGGCGCCATCGAGATGGCCAAGAAGGAGAAGGCGGAGGGTAAGTATGGCCCCGCCCTCAAGCTGGCCGACGAGGTGATCAAGGCCCAGACGGCCGAGATTGAGCAGATGAACAAGATGCTCGGTAGGAGCTGACCCCACCGAGGAACCGGCTGCTCTGCCGCGGTGAGGGACGCTTGCCGCGGCAGGGCGGGATGGCGGGTCGGCGCGTCCCTCTTCGCCCGAACCCCGGGTTGGCCGGAGATGAGCTCGGCATCGAAGCCGCAGTGCGCCGCCTGTCGCGGTCACTCCGGCCGGGCTGCGCCGCCGCACTGAAAAGACGGAGAGCGGCTGATGCGGATCCTGCTAGTGGAGGATGAGCCGCGGATCGCCGAGACGGTCCAGCGAGCCCTGCTCTCGGAGCACATCGAGGTCGACGTGGAGTCCGACGGCGTCAAGGGGCTCTGGGCGGTGACAGAGCAGGACTACGACGTCATGGTCGTCGACACCATGCTGACCGGCCTCAAGGGGTATGAGGTCCTTCAGCGGATGCGCTCGCGGGACGTGTGGACGCCCGTGCTGATGCTCACCGCCAAGTACGGCGAGGGCGACGAGGCCGCCGCGTTCGACCTGGGCGCCAACGACTACCTGACCAAGCCCTTCTCCTTGGTGGACTTGGTCGCACGGCTGCGAGTTCTGTCGCGGTGCGGCTCAGCCGCGCGCGCTGCGGCGCTCGTGGCCGGTGACCTCACACTGGACCCCTCCCGACATCGCGTGGCCCGTGGCCGCACCTCAATCGTGCTGACCTCGCACGAGTACCACGTGCTGGAATGCCTGATGCGCCACAAAGGCAAGGCGCTCGACACGGCAGACATCCTGCGCGACGTCTGGGACGCCGACTACGACGGCAGCGAGAGCGTCATCGATGTCTACATCCGCTACTTGCGGATGAAGATCGACGAGCCGTTCGGCCGGCATGCCGTCCGCACCGTTCGTGGCGTTGGGTACCTGCTCGACTCTGAGGGCGGCTGAGCAGTCCGGCCGTCCGTTCGGTGATCCGCGTTGGGTGCTCGCGGCTCTGGCCGGAGTCACTGGTCCTCGCCCACGACGGCTTGGTGGACGGCCACCGCGCTCCGCTGCGGGAAGCCACTATCAACCGGGTGGCCAGGTTCCGGTTCTGCCCGATCAAGCGGCACGTGTGGTCGGGGGGGCCGGTCCTGCCGGACGCGGCGACCCCGACCACGCCGCTTGCCCTATGGGGTGAGAACCCGCATCGCCATACCAGCTGCGGGCTTGGGGCCGAAAGAGGTCGACTTGCGCGGCATGAGCACCCCTTGCTCGGCGAGTTCGCGGACTTCTCCCGTGGTTGGTGTGGGCAGGAGGACGGCAGTGCCCGACCCCTCGGCCGTCACGGCGGCTACGGCCCGGTTCGCGTCGTGCAGGTACGTGACCGTGCCGGGTAGATCCGGCACTGACCAGCAGCGCGCGATGAGGAGGTGGTCGGTGACCGCGGCCGGCTGCCGGTGCCATGCGGAGGGCAGCCCCTCCAGCGCGTCCACGACCGCCGCCGAGCTCGGATCCGTCACGCTCCACGCATTCCCGCCCCCGACGAGGACCAGCTCGTCGGGCCGGGGCAGGCGTGGACCGGACGGCAGCGGGCGGACGCGGGCCACGCCGGCCGCCGCCCGTGCGGCCTTCTCCACGTCAAGGCCGGGAAGTACGCGGTGGATCGCAGTCAGCCGCAGTGGTGTAGAGGCCGAGTCGACGAGCAGGGCGAGACTGCGGTTCCAGGGCAGGCCGTCCCGCCACCTGCTGAGGCGCCGACAGGCCGCGAGGCGGTGATGGCCGTCCGCGACCAGAGGGACCTGGCTCGTGGCAAGGCCGGCGGTGAGCATGGCCTGATCGGCTCGATCAGAGCACCGCCACAGGTAGTGCGTGATGCCGCCGAGCTGGGCGGACGCGACGCGGGGGTGTTGGGCGACCCAGTCCGCAAGGCGGCGGCCGGTGCCCTCGGCAGCGCGGTGGGTGAGCAGGAGGGGTTCCAACTGCGCACGCAGACCGGACATGTGGACCGCGCGCTGCTGTACCACGTGATCCCGCACATCCTCATGAGGGACCACGGGCTCGGCCTGCCCGCCCGAGAGTGCGAATTCGCCGATCAGGCCGCGCTGGAGCAGCCTGGGGCCGAGCCGTTGCTCGTAGACGTACAGGGAAGGCTCAGGATCTCGGCGCAGAACGCCGCGCTCCAGCCACCGTTCCATCTGACCTGCGGCGTCCTGCGGATCGGGCGCCAAGAGCAGACGGGCTATGTGGTGGGGGCGTGCGCGCTGGGCGCGGGCGTGGGCGGGGCTCATATCGTCGTACGGGGGGCTGAGTACGGCGGACAGTTGGCCGGCCCGCGCCGAGTCATATCGGACGGCGCGGAACGGATAGAGCCGCACGGTGGTACGCGCCTTCCGCGACGGGACGGTCGTCAAGGTTCACTCCCGAAGATGGGCATGGCGGTGCGGGGGCGGGCGTGTCGTGGGCGCCCGCCCCCTGCCGCCGACGTCAGATCAGACGGTCACGGACTGCGGTCGGGCCTCGGCCGGTGGTTCGGCGAGGCGGCCGGTGCGGTGCAGACCGTACAGCGCGGAGGTGCACGCCAGGCCGAGCGCGGTCAGCGCCAGCCAGGGCAGGGCGGAAAGGCCGGCCTTGCGGGCGGCGTCGAGCGCGGCTCCGGTCAGCAGGTTGCCGAGGGTGATGCCGACTCCGCAGATGGTGTTGTAGAGGCCGTAGTGCGTGGCGACGAGGCGGTTGCCGGAGAGGCGGACGATGGTGTCCATCTCGAAGGGGTAGGCGATCATCGTGCCCACGGCCAGGAGTAGCGCCGCCAGCGTCGGCGGTACGGCGGCCAGCAGCCACAGCCCGATGCCTCCGCTGGGTACGGGAACCGCAGTGGAGGCGAGGAGAGGCACGAACGCCACGCCCATGGTGAGCAGTCCCCAGGTGAGGGCGCGTCCCGGCTCCATACGGGCCTTGCACCAGGCGGTCACCCTCGTCTGGAAGAGGATCGTGCTCAGCCCGGACACCGCGAATAGGACGGCGACGGCCGCCGTGCCGAAGGTGCCCTCGCCGCCGAGGCGCCGTACCTCCAGGGGAAGGGCCAGGTAGACCTGGAAGGACATGACGTACGAGCCGATCATGGCCACGGAGAAGAGCAGGAACGGTCGGTTCGCGAGGATGCCACGCCACTCGGCGAGCACGCTCTGCCCCTCCTTCTCCTTCGTCTCCTTGGCCCGGCGGGCCGGGAGAGCGCGGATCTGCACGACGCTCAGTACGGCGAAGATGCCCGCTGCGACCAGGCACGTGACGCGGAAGTCCACGCCGGTCAGCACCATGCCCACCAGCGGGCCGAGCAGGATGCCCGCCTGGTAGAAGACGTTGAACAGGGCGAACGCCTCGACCCGGCGCTCACCGGCGTCGGCGGCGAGATAGGCGCGGGTGGCGGGATTGAACAGCGCGCCGGCCAGACCCGTCGCCGCTGAGGCGGCGATCAGCGCGGGGACGGAGTCCACCAGGCCCAGGGTCGCGAAGCCGACGGTCCGCAGGACGAGGCCGGCGATGATCATCGGCTTGTAGCCGAGCCGGTCCGCGAGGGTGCCGCCGACGAGGAACATGCCCTGCTGGCTGAAGTTCCGTACGCCGAGGATGAGTCCGACGAGCCAGCCGGCGAGTCCCAGAGGCCCGGCGAGATGCGCCGCGAGATAGGGCATCAGCATGTAGAAGCCGAGGTTGATGGTGAACTGGTTCACCATCAGCAGCTGCACGCTGCGGTCGTACGAACGGACTTGGGAGATCGTGCCCTTCATCAGACCTGCTCCTCCGCGGCGTCCGCGAGGTCCTCGTCGTCCACGTCCGCGTCCAGGTCCGCGCCCGTATCGGTGAGCGTGAGGGGGTCGACCACGGTGGCGCAGCGGGTCCAGCGGGTGACCTCCTTCTCGTCGAGGCGTCCGATGACGTCCGGCTCGATCGCGGGCGGACCGTCGAGCAGACCGTGGGCGGCGCAGTAGTCGTCGTCGTACACGGTGCCGAGGTAGCGCTGCGGGCCGTCGGGGAAGATCGCGGCGATCCGTGTCTCCTTGGGCAGGGAGCGGGCGAGCCAGCCGGCGACCAGGGCGACGGCGCCGACGCTCCAGCCGCCTGTGGCGTAGTGGGAGGTGGCGAGCTGGCGGCAGGACCACACCGCCTCGCTCGGCGCCACCCAGTGCACCTCGCTGAACTGCTCATACGCGACGTTGCGCGGGTAGATGCTCGATCCGAGCCCGCGCATGAGCCGTGTGCGGGCCGGCTGGCCGAAGATCGTGGACCCGATGGTATCGACACCCACGAGCGTCAGGTCGGGGTAGAGCTGCCGCAGGACGCGGGAGACGCCGGCGGAGTGCCCCCCGGTGCCGACGCTGCACACCAGGACGTCGATGTGGCCGAGTTCCGTGGCGAGTTCGAGGGCGAGAGGTGTGTACGCGGTGGTGTTGTCCGGGTTGTTGTACTGGTCCGGGCACCAGGACCCGGGGTGCTGCGCGAGGAGCTGGGTTACGCGGTCGCGGCGGGCCTGCTGCCAGCCGCCGGTGGGGTGCGGCTCGGACACCACGTTGACCTGGGCGCCGTACGCGGTCAACAGCCGGGTCATGGACATCTCCAGGCCCGGGTCCGTGACCAGGGTGACCGGGTGGCCGTAGACCATGCCGGCGAGGGCGAGGCCCAGGCCAAGCGTTCCGCTGGTGGATTCGATGATCCTGGCGCCGGGGCGCAGATCGCCACGGGCGCGGGCCCGTTCGACCATGTGCAGGCCGGGGCGGTCCTTGATGCCGCCGGGGTTGAAGCCCTCCAGCTTCGCCCAGAAGCCGCGGCCGGCAGGGGCGAGCGGCTCCGAGATGTGGAGGAGCGGTGTGTTGCCTACCAGCCCGGAAAGGGCGGAGCGGGTGGGGGGTGTGACGTCGGTGGTCGAGGAGTGCATGATCCGCTCTCATTTCGGTGGTGCGCGTCGAGTACTCGTTCGGGAGGGCGGCCGCGTTGCACGCGGCCGGAGCCGAACGGTCTAGATGCGCCACCGGCAGACGCGGATCTGCGTCGAGCGGCCTGATCCGTATATGGCCGCTCGGCCGTCGGGCGGAGCGCGCACTTCGGTGGCCGCCGCGGTCGTGGTGTCGCCGAAGGATGAGGCGAGCGCGACGGCGTCGGACACGTGCCGGGTCGCGACATGGGTCTCCGGCACGACGCCCGGTGAAGAACAGTCGATGCCGTGACCGCTGTGCCTGTGCTGCGGGGACCGGTCTTCCGCGCGCTCGGCATCGAGGCCGAGCGCGGTGGTGGTGACGGTGTCTCTGTCCACCGGGGGGTGCCCGGCTTCGTGCAGAGGCGTGAAGCAGAGGAAGGCCGACAGCAGCAGGGTGCCGATCATGGCGGCGATTAAAGGGTTGTTGGGGTGGCGAGGCACAGTTCCTCCGGGCGGGGCCGTACCGGCTCGGTCCCTGGCGACAGGAGGGAGCGGTACCCGCGAGAGATATGGGGCATGGGGGGGCAGAACGCGCCGCTCGTCTCGCCCCCGGGCACGCGGGCGCGTGGGCGGAAAGGGGAGCGGGCGGCAGGGCGTTCTAGACCTGAAGAACCGTCGAGGCTCTCGGGGGTGCGGACGGTGTTGTGGTCGCCTTGACCATGTCGGCTTGGGTCCCGATGCTGGGCCCGGCGAAACAAGGCACATCGAGCTGTCGTGAGGAACACGGCGTATTGGGTGCCGGTGTTCCCTCCGGCGGTTCCGGCGAGCATTCGTGTGCCGGGTGTGCCGGATCGAGGTCGCCGGAGCGTTCCACAGAGCTGTGGGAGACGCTGGTCATGGCGGGCGACGCCGTAACCGCGGCCCCGTCCATGTCCGTGTGTACTCCATGGCCGGCCAGGAGGCCGAACAGGAGCGCGGCCAAGCCGAGCAGCCGTCGCAGCCTCGCCGACAGGCGGGCTTGCGACGCGCGTGAGCGCGGCCGGGAGGTAATCACGCCGTTATCTTAACCATCTCTTCTGGGTGGTTCGGAATTCCATCTGAAACATGGCGTGAATAAGTCGTGCAGATGCTCGCTCGATTGTCCGATTTGGAGGAATCGGTCAGGGTCTTTACTAAGCAACTAAGAAATAAATTTACCGCTCAACAATGCTCCTGCTGTCGGCCCTGCGTTGACCCCATGCAGCGTTCCGTGCGTGGATCGGTGTGTCTCGGGTCGGCGCTGTGCGCCGCGGCCAGTACCAGCACGGCCACGCGGTGGTCCGACTGGACGAGCGTGACGCGTAGCGGTGCATTGGAGACGCCCGCCAAGGCGTAGTCGTAGACGACAGGCGCGTCCGGGCCGTGTCCTTCTCCCGGCCCTGATGTCCGGGCTCCGTGCCAGCCGCAGCGTCGCAGCGCCTCGGTCACGTCGTCGACGCTCCCCCGGGCCTGGTCTTCGGTTGGGAAGTCGACGATCCGGTGCTGAGCCGTGGCACGTCCCTGGCCGCTGTACGTGCGGACGATCTGATCCCTCGCGCTCGACTCGGAGAACCAGACCAGCCTGCACGGGTGGGTGCCCCCGCTCGGCAGCGTCGCCGTCGACCCGTCTCCGGTGGAGACCGTCCGCCAGCGGTACGTCGCGTTCCAGGGCAGGGTCGTGGGGGAGAGCAGGGAGTCGGGAGCCAGCCCGCGTCCCGAGCCGGGGGAGGGGAGGATCGAGGCCGCCGCGACCAGTTGGCCGGTCACCGGGCCGGGCTGTGCCGAAAGGCGTGCGTCCGTGGGGCGGGGGAGAAGCCACCAGCCGGCCGTGAGCGCCACGGCGACGACGGTGGTCGCGGCCCCCGTGCGGCGGCGAGCGCGGCGCCGTATGGCTCGGAGACGTACGTCGGCGACTCCGCCGGCGGGCGCGACGAGGGAACTGGCCTCGACCGCGAAGTCCTGGAGCCGCGCATCCAGTTCCGTGGCGAGCGGCGTGGACCTGTCGTCATTCATGCGGATACGCCTCCTGTCGAGGCCGGTACGGTGCGACCGCCTGTGAGCGGGCGCGCGCCGGAGGCTCCGACGCGGCGGGGTCGGAAAGATGGCTGTTCAGGATGCGCCGGGCACGCATGAGGCGCGAGCGTACCGCCGTGCTGGTCGAACCGGTCTGCCGGGCCACCTCTTCCACGGGCAGGTCGGCCAGATGATGGAGGACGACGGCGCGTCGCTGCTCCGGGGTGAGGTGCCGGAGCGCCGCGACCAGGGCCACGTGGTCCGGGTCGAGACCGGGTACGTCTGCGGGCGGCCCGTGCCGGAAGTGTGCCTTGAGCCGGTTGCGGGCCCGACGCCACGAACTGACCGCGAGCCGCAGGGCGACCGTCCGGACCCACGGGGTGGGATCTCCCTGCTCGGCCAGCTCCGACCAACGCGGCCAGGCTCGCGCGTACGCCTCCTGTACGGCGTCCTCCGCCTCGGCGATGTCGCCCGTGACCGCGTACACGACGACGATCATGCGCCGCACGCTTTCCGCGTAGAACCTCTCGAAGTCCCGCTCGGCGGAGTCGGGCACCGGAGTGTTCACTGGCCGCCTCCTGGTCGTTCCGTACGGTGCCGGCCGCGGGCGCCCAGTCGCCGCCGCAGCGGTGTCAGCAGCGCGTCCGCCTCCGGCACACCGAGCGGGCGGGCGAGCAACAGCACGGACAGACCGATGAACCCCGCACCCGCCAGCAACACGGCTGCGTCGACGAGCGGACCGTCGCCCAGCAGATGGATGCTCAGCTGGTCGAGGGCGAGCGCCGCTCCGGCACCGGGCAGGCATGCGGCGGCGAGCCGCACGTGCGTACCGAGCGCGCCCTCGAAGCCCCGCCCCAGACGCCGTCGTAGCACGGTTGCCGTACACGCGAGTCCGACTGTGCAGGCCAATGCGTACGCGCCGGCGATGCCGACCACGGCCCAGCGCGCGGGGAGTAGCGCGTAGGCGGCGAGTGACAGGCCGGCGTTGAGGCCGGCGATGACGAGGGTGAGGAAGAAGGGGGTGCGGGTGTCCCCCAGTGCGTAGAACCCCCGGGCGAGGACGTACTGCGCGGAGAACGCCGCGAGGCCCGGAGCGAAGGCGGCGAGGACCCAGCCGATCGCCTGTGCGTCGGCCTCGGTCACCTGCCCGTACTGGTAGGCGACGCCCGTGAGGCGAGGCGCGAGGAGCAGGAAGACGATGCCGGCGGGGACGATCGCCACCGCCGTGGTCTTGAGGCAGCGGGTGAGCTCCGCGCCGATCCGGCCGGGGTCGCCGTCGACCGCCGCGCGGCTCATCACGGGCAGCAGAGCCGTCACCAGGGAGACCGTGATGATGCCCTGCGGGACGACCCACAGCTGATACGCGCTGCCGTACGCCGTGTACCCGACACCCGCCGCGATGCCCTCGGCGTCCGCCCTCACACCGGCCGTCGTCGTGAGCAGGGTCACCACCCAGTACGCGACCTGGTTCACGAGCACGAGCAGCAGCGTCCACACCGCGGCCCGCACCGGTCGGCCGAGCCCGGAGTTGCGCCAGTCGAACCGTGGGCGCCACCGGAACCCGGCCGACCGCAGGGCGGGCAGGAGGGCGAGGGCCTGTATCGCGATTCCGGCCGTGCTGCCGAGGCCGAGGAGGAGCAGCTGCCCGTCGGTGACCTGGCCGGCGCTGGTCGCCGTCACGGCGACCACGAGGTAGATCCCGAAGACGGCGATCACGACGACGTTGTTGAGGACCGGCGTCCACATCATCGCGCCGAGCCGACCCCGGGCGTTGAGCACCTGACCCAGCACGGTGAAAGCGCCGTAGAAGAGGATCTGCGGCAAGCAGTAGCGGGCCAGGGCCACCGTGAGGGCGCGCTGGGCGTCGGCGTAGTCCGTGTACGCGGTGACGATCCACGGCGCCGCGAGCACAGCCACGGCGGTGATCGCGGTGAGCGCGAGCAGGCAGAGGGTGATGAGCCGGTCGGTGTACGCCGCCCCGCCGTCCTCGTGCTCCTTTGCCGCACGCACCAGCTCGGGCACGAAGACCGAGTTGAGCGCCCCGCCCATGAGCAGGATGTAGACGATGTTCGGCACCGTGTTGGCGACGTTGTAGGCGTCCGCCAGCAAGGCCGTCCCCAGGGCCGCGACGACCACCGCGCTCCGTACGAAACCCGTGATCCGGGAGACGAGCGAACCGATCATCATCGACGCCTTGCCGCGCCTGCTGCCCGCGTCCGTCTTCCGGGCGTCGACATCGGCTCCCGCCGGCCTTGTCCCCGTCACGCCGCACCTGCCCGCGAGCCGGTTCCGCGGATCCCTGCGAAGTCGTCTGCCACATTCCGGTGCCGCCGGGCGTGCATGAGACAGGCGGGGGTATCCCGCCGCCCTCCCGAAGGGGGCGCAAGGACCAGAACGAGGAGACCTTCGACATGGCTGTCGCCGAGGTGCAGATGACCCACCGTGCCGGTGCCCTGGAGATCATGCCCACGACCCCTGAGCAGCACTTGGCCTACCTCGACTCCCTCTCGGGACGTGTGTGGGGCGAGCAGGTCAGCTTCCTCCAGCTCCCCTCCTGGAGCGCCGTCAAGGAGGGGTGGCGGGCCGAGTGGATCGGCTGGTTCGACGGGACAGGACGCCAGCGTGCCGCCGCCCAGGTGCTGTACCGGCAGCTGCCGGGCACCCGGCGGTACTTCGCCTACATCCCCGAGGGGCCGGTGCTGGACTGGGCCGACCCGGCGCTGATAGAGGTCCTGCAGCTGCTCCTCGACCACCTGCGGGCAGCCGGGGCCTTCGCTGTACGGATGGGGCCGCCCCTGGCGTACCGCCGCTGGAGCGCTGCGACGCTCAAGGCGGCCGTGGGCCCCGGGCGCCGAGTCGGAGACGTGCTGCCGGACGTCGTCGAGCCGGTCGGATCGGCCGTGGCGGACCGGCTGCGGGCGGCCGGATGGCGGCGCTGCGGCGAGGACGGCGGCGCGGGCGACGCCCAGCCGCGCCACCTGTTCGAGCTTCCGCTGGCCGGTCGGAGCACCGACGACCTGTGGTCCGGCTTCAACCAGGAGTGGCGGCGCAACGTCAAGAAGGCGCAGACGGCCGGGGTGGAGACCTACCTCGGTACCGCCGAGGACCTTCCCGCCTTCTACGACCTGCTGCAGGTCACTGAGCGGCGCGACGGCTTCCGCCTGGGGCGCTCGCTTCCGTACTTCCAGCGGCAGCACCAGGAACTCAACGCGGAGGAGAACGGGCGCATGCGGCTCTACCTCGCACGGCACGACGGCGAGGTGCTCGCCGCCCACACCATGATCGTGGCAGGCCGGCGGGCCTGGTACCAGACCGGGGCCTCCGCCGACCACCGCCGCGAGGTCAGGCCGAGCAACGCCCTGCAGTGGCGACTGATCCGCGACGCGCACTCCCTGGGGGCTACCGTCTACGACATGCGGGGCGTACCGGACACCCTCGACCCCGCGGAGCGGTCCTTCGGGCTGATGCGCTGGAAGCTCGGCACCGGAGGGGAAGTGGTGGAGACCCTGGGTGAGTGGGAGCTGCCCCTGCAGGGGGCGGTGAACAGGACCCTGCACCGCGCCATGCAGGCGTACCTGTCGCGCCGCTGAGGCCACCCCGGGGGCATGTGGATCGGTCATGGGGGAACCCTAATCGATCCTTCTAAGTTATTTAGAAGGTTGGTTGTGGGGCCGGGTGCCTTCGGCTACCTTGACCAGGACAAGTCAATCGACGGGCAGCGGAAGCCGGTGGGAATCCGGCACGGTCGCGCCACTGTGTGCTCGGCGGCAGCCGCTCATCTTCTGAGCGGTGCGGTCCGGCAGGTCAGACTCGCCCCGTCGGTCGAGCTCCACCGACCGGGACGCGTGGCCTTGGAGGTCCTGCCATGGCTCAGGCCACCGCTCAGCCGAGTGCCGTTGCCACCCCCGCCGTACTCCCCATCAAGTCGATCCTGCCCTGGGCCGTCTTCTTCGGGGCCCTGATGCTGCTCGCGCTCTTCTTCGTCGGCGCCGAGCAGGGCGCCACCGCGATCTTCGCCGGCGAAGGCGTCCACGAGTGGGTGCACGACGGCCGTCACCTGCTCGCCTTCCCCTGCCACTGAGACAGGGAAACCACACATCATGAACTCGACAATTGTCGGCAAGCTCCTCGCGCGTGGGATGGCGACCGGCCTCGTGGCTGGTCTCCTCGCCCTGGTCGTCGCCTACTTCCTCGGTGAGCCGCCGACCGAGGCGGGCATCGCCTACGAAGCGGCGCACAGTCACGAAGAGGGCGAGGAACTCGTCAGCCGTGCGGCCCAGTCCACCACTGGTCTCGCGACCGGTGTCCTCGTCTACGGCGTCGGCCTGGGCGGCATCGCCGCGCTGGCGTACTGCTTCGCCCTGGGCCGCGTCGGCGCGTTCGGCCCCCGCGCCACGGCTGGTCTGCTGTCGCTCAGCGGCCTGGTCACGGTCTACATCGTGCCGTTCCTCAAGTACCCGGCCAACCCGCCTGCGGTCAGCGACGCGGCCACCATCAGCCAGCGCACCACCCTCTACCTGCTCATGGTGGTGCTCAGCGTGCTGCTCGCCGTCGCCGCGGTGATTCTGGGCAAGCGGCTCGCGCCCCGTCTGGGCAACCGGAACGCGACCATCGCGGCAGGCGCGTTCTTCGTCCTCGCCGTCGGACTCGCGTACGCGTTCCTGCCGGCGGTCAACGAGATGCCGAAGGACTTCCCGGCCGAGGTCGTCTGGCAGTTCCGCATCTCCGCGCTCGCTGTCCAGGCGGTGCTGTGGGCCGGATTCGGTCTCGTCTTCGGCGTGCTGGCCGAGCGGTTGCTGCAACCGCGCCGGGCCGGCACGCGGATCGGGGCCGCGGAGCCGAGAGCGGTGGCGCCCTCGGCCTGATGCCCGTCCACACGGGAGGGGGCGCCGGTTGGGTACCGGCGCCCCCTCCCCTTTTTTCGCGTTCGTGCGTCAGCCGATGCGTACGCCCCACATGAAGGGCATGCCGCTGCGGGCGATGGACTCGTAACGCACCTGCGCGCCCGGCTTGGGGGCGTGGAGGATCTGTCCGTTGCCGGCGTAGAAGCCGACGTGGCTGAGGTCGCTGCGCATGAGGATCAGATCGCCGGGCTTCAGGGCGCTGAGGGAGTTGATGCGCGTGCCGGCGTTCGCCTGGGCCTGGGAGGTGCGGGGTATGGTCACGCCGGCCTGACGGAAAGCCCAAGAGGTGAGGCCGGAGCAGTCGAAGGAGCTCGGGCCGCTCGCGCCCCAGACGTACGGCATGCCGACCCTGCTCTTGGCGGCGGCGAAGGCCGCGGCGGCGCGCTGGGAGGCGCTCGCCTCGTTACCGAGGTCGACCCGTGCACTGGCCCGGTTGGCCCGGTCCTCCTCTTCGTTGATTCGGGCCCGCTCCTTCGCCGACAGGGTGTTGAGCAGCCGCTGCGCCTCGCCGAGCTTGCCCTGGATCTCCTTCTTCCGCTTGCCCAGTTCCTTCTGCACGGCGTCCAGGTCGCCCAGCTTCTGGGACGCTTCCTTGCGCTGCTGTTGGAGTGCCCGCTGCTGGGAGAGGAACTGCTGGAGGACGGTTGACTGCCGCTCGCCGACCCGGTCGAGGGCGGACGCCTTCTCCAGGTACGTGTCGGGGTCCTCGGAGAGGAAGAGCTGGATGGCCGGGTCGAGGCCCCCTGAGCGGTATTGGCCGGCGGCCACCGTGCCGATCCGGTCGCGCAGTTCGTTCAGCTCGCCCTGCTTGCGGGCGGCGGTGTCCTGGAGCGTCGCGACCTGCTTCTTGAGCTCGTCGGCCTTCTCCTTGGCCCCGTTGTACTTCTCGGTGGCCTGGGTCGCCTGCTCATAGAAGCGGTCCAACTGCGCCTTGACCCCCTTCTTGTTGGGGTCAGGCAGCGGGTCGGCCGAGGCCGTCTGGGTGGACAGGGCCACGGCCGCCGCGGCGGTGGCGGTGATGACGCCGGTGTAGCGCGGATTGGACTGCTTCGGGCGGCGGTGGGAGGCCACGGCGGAGCTCCTTCTTCCTTGGCCGCCGACGGGCGGGGCATACAGCGGGCACGGCGACGTCTCCGTCGCCGCCCCGGGTGGGCGACCGGCTGTGCGAAGACTCCGCGAATACTAAGCTGCTTAGAGACTTAGTCTCAATGAGGGGCCATGGGGCGCGATGTGAGGCGTGCCACAAGCGGGTCGGACATTGATGGAAAGCCCTCATCGTGAGCGTCTTACGATGACCCGGTTCTGTGCACAACGAAGGGACCGCTCGTGAACGTCCGGCTCACGTTGGTGTGCGCTCCCGCCGCTGCGGAGCGCGATGTGCGATTCGGCGAGGTGCCGCTGGACGAACGGGCGCTGCGGCAGGCCGGGGAGATGGCTGCTGCCCTGCCGCGAGCCTCACTGCACTACTCGGCACCGTCTGAGCGGTGCGAGCAGACGGCCCGGGCCCTGCTGTGGGACGTCGTGACAGTGGAGCCGGCCCTTCGCGACATGGACATGGGCAGGTGCGCAGGGCGGACCCTCGGTGAAGTCGCGGAACGGGAGGGTGACGGGCTCGCCGTCTGGACGACCGACCCCGAAGCGGTGCCGCATGGTGGCGAGTCCGTGTCACAGGTGTGCGAGAGGGTCGCAGTTTGGCTCGACGGATTGCCCGCTGACGCCGGGCGGGTGCTGGCCGTCGCGGAGCAGTCGGTGGTGCGTGCGGCGGTAGTCGGTGCCTTGGGCATGCCGCAGGCGCTGTTCTGGCGGATCGATGTGCCGCCCCTGGCGGCTGTGCACCTCAGGGGGCGGAACGGCCGCTGGAATCTGCGGATGGGAGCGCTCTCGACCGTGCGGGACTGGGGAGAGAACTGACCGTCGGCGGTAGGTGGCCATCGGGGAGCTACAGGGGCAGAAGTTGCGGACGCTTCGGCTCCAGGACCTCGTCAGAGGCCCTGCCGAGCAGGTGCTGGCCGAGCCAGGGAAGGAAGTGCTCCTTGGCCCAGCGAAGGTCGTCCAGCCTCTGGGGCTGCCGTACGCGTCCCTGCAGCGCGTGGGTTGCGGGTGCGCTTCGCGTCGGGCGTAGCCCCAGAACGCCTGCGGCTCGTAGCGCGACCTGTCGGTGCCCTTCGGACGACAGGTGCAGGCGGTCATCGCTCCACGCGCGGGGATGCTGAAGGGCCTTCATCGACCAGAGGTCCACGACCAGGCATCCGTGCCGGTCCGCTATGGCGTGGATGTGCGCGGTGTAAGTGGCGATCTTTCCGCGCAGTCGGCGCAGTACGGGTGTGCCCCGGGGATCGAAGCCGGTGAACACGAGCACGGTCTTCGCGTGGGAGCTGAGCTCGACCACTGCTTCCTCGAACCGCTCTGCGATGCGATCCACGGAACTGCCCAGCCGTAAAATGTCGTTGCCGCCGGCGCAGAAGCTCACCAGGTCCGGCGTCAGTTCGGCTACCTGCGGCACCTGCTCCTCGAGGATCTCGTCGATGAGCCGGCCACGAACGGCGAGATTGGCGTAACGGAAGGGCACCGGCGAGCGGCGGGCCAGCAGATCGGCGAGGCGATCGGCCCACCCCAGGAGAGCGCCGTCGGGAGCCTCGTCGCCGAGCCCCTCGGTGAAGCTGTCTCCCAAAGCCACGAACGAGCCGATGGGGGCGCTGCCAACTGTGCTCTGCCTCTCCAGCATTCTCGCCCTCCCTGGACACCCGGTCCTGCCGCGACTCGAGAAGCCGTAGGACCGGGCGAGCACCGTGAGGTACGCCGGGCGGGCGGGGGATGTGCCGCAGGCGTACCTGCAACCCATGGGCATCGCCCGGTCCTAGTGGTTGAGGCTCGGTACCGGGGCGCCGGATCCCGAGCCGTGTGAAGCATCCTGGCGTGGGCGCGTGGCGCTCGACAAGCGCATTCCCTTGCGGCAACACGCGATGGCGTGATCACGCCAGGATGCCGCAGCCATCAGTGGTGATCGCCGCTTGCCACGGAGAGGCGCTTGGTGAACGTCTTCCCCGCGTCCCGGGACTCGTAGATGCCGTCTTGGGTGGCCGCGAGGATGTGCTTTTCGTCGACGGCGGTCAGGGCCTGCGGCTGGCCTCCGGGTACGGAAGCCGTCTTCTTCCAGGTGCTTCCGCCGTCCGAGCTGATGCTGAGGGCACCGGTGAAGTCGACGCCGAAGAGGGATTCCGGGGACGCCCAGGAGAGGAATTCCATCCCCGGCCCCTGGCCGGGGGCGAAGGTCGCGCCTCCGTCCGTGCTGCGCGCGACGCCCTCCGCCGTGGTGGCGACGAGCTGGTTCGGCTCGGCGGGGTTCACCGCGAAGTCGAGGGCCTGCAGACGGGCACGGTCCTGCCAGGTCCTGCCGTCCTTGCTGACGCGCAACAGACCGCCCGTGCTGTCGTACCCGTAAGTGATGCCCTTGGCGTGGTCGAGGCTGTGGAAGTCCGCCTCGCCCTTGAGCGAAGCGGTCTTCCAGGACTTTCCGGCATCGGTGCTCTTGATCAGCCCGTGGTTGTCCGGCTGGTCACTGCCGGGGGCCGGGTGGCCGCTGGCCAGGAAGGTCTTGGCGCCGGCCACGGTGAAGCCCATGAAGTCGTCCCTGCTGTTCCCGACGAGCTGAGGGCTCCCCTTGTCGTCCGCGGTGTAGATCCCCTCGTGGGTGGCCACGTAGAGCCGCCCGTCCTCCGGGTCGATTCCGAGTCCGTGGATGTGGCTGTGCAACGCGGGCTGCGGCTCCTTGCCCTGAGCGGCGGCACCATCGGCGGAGCCGCCCTCGCCGCATGCGGCGAGCAGGACGGTTCCGGCGGCGATGGCGCCCACCGCGAGAAGACCGCGGGTGCGCTTGCGGGGGGAAGGAGTCGAGGAGGGGGACATGGTGCTTCACCTCGTGCTGGTTGTGATGTCGGGGTGGGTCGGTTGTAGGGGAGGCTGCCGGCGGCTGCGCGCGACGCCTGACTGAGGGCTGGCAGCCCGGCGGTCTCGCGTTCACACGGCGGGGCGCGGCCCGCCCTCCGACAGTCAACCGTGCCCCGCCTATGGGCGGCCGGGCGGGGTGGCAGACGAGAGCCGGACGAAGGCGCCTCGGCGGGCGGCGGCTGGCGTGAGGGGCAACGGGCGCGGAAGAGGGGCGGACCCGTCCGGGTCCGCCCCTCGGCGTTGGTTCGCCTTACTTGTCGATGGGCTGGAAGCCGCGCAGGCGCAGGCTGTTGCCGACCACGAAGACCGACGAGAAGGCCATCGCGGCACCGGCGATCATCGGGTTGAGCAGTCCGGCCGCGGCGAGCGGCAGGGCGGCGACGTTGTAGGCGAAGGCCCAGAAGAGGTTCGAGCGGATGGTGCCGAGCGTCTTGCGGGAGAGCCGGATGGCGTCCGCCGCGGCCCGCAGGTCGCCCCGTACGAGGGTCAGGTCGCCGGCCTCGATGGCGGCGTCCGTGCCCGTGCCCATCGCCAGGCCCAGGTCGGCCTGGGCGAGCGCGGCGGCGTCGTTGACGCCGTCGCCGACCATGGCGACCGAACGGCCCTCGCCCTGAAGCTTCTTGACGACGTCCACCTTGTCCTGCGGCATGACCTCGGCGATCACCTCGTCGATGCCGACCTCGGCGGCGACGGCCTCGGCGACCGCCTTGTTGTCGCCGGTGAGCAGGATCGGGGTCAGGCCGAGCGCACGGAGCCGCCTGATGGCCTCGGCGCTGGTCTCCTTGACGGCGTCGGCGACCTCCAGGACCGCGCGGGCCTCGCCGTCCCAGGCCACCGCGATGGCGGTCTTGCCGGCCTTCTCGGCGGCGTCCTTGGCCGACTTCAGGCTCGCCGGGAGGGTCACGGCCCACTCGTCGAGCAGCTTCTCGCGGCCGACGAGGACGGCGTGGCCGTCGACGACGCCCTGGACACCGAGGCCGGGAACGTTGACGAAGTCCTCGGGGGCGGGCAGGGTGCCGACCTTCGCTGCCGCGCCGGTGGCGACGGCCTGGGCGATCGGGTGCTCGGAGGAGTGCTCCAGGGCACCGGCGAGGCGCAGCACGTCGGTCTCGTCCGTGCCGGCGGCGGTGTGGACCTTGATCAGGGTCATCCGGCCGGTGGTGACGGTGCCGGTCTTGTCCAGGACGATGGTGTCGACCTTGCGGGTGGTCTCCAGGACCTCGGGGCCCTTGATGAGGATGCCGAGCTGGGCGCCGCGGCCGGTGCCGACCATGAGGGCGGTCGGGGTGGCCAGGCCCAGGGCGCACGGGCAGGCGATGATCAGGACGGCGACGGCCGCGGTGAACGCGGAGGTCAGGCCCTGGCCCGTACCCAGCCAGAAGCCGAGGGTGCCGAGCGAGAGGGCGATGACGATCGGCACGAACACGGCCGAGATCCTGTCGGCGAGGCGCTGGGCGGCGGCCTTGCCGTTCTGGGCGTCCTCGACGAGCTTGGCCATCCGGGCGAGCTGCGTGTCGGCGCCGACCCGGGTGGCCTCGACGACCAGGCGGCCGCCCGCGTTCAGGGTGGCGCCGGTGACGGAGTCGCCGACCCCCACCTCGACGGGCACGGACTCGCCGGTGAGCATCGAGGCGTCGACGGCCGAGGAGCCCTCGACGACCGTGCCGTCCGTCGCGATCTTCTCGCCGGGGCGGACCAGGAAGCGGTCCCCGACCTGGAGTTCGGCGGTCGGTACGGTGACCTCCCGGCCGTTCCTGAGGACGGTCACCTCCTTCGCGCCCAGCTGCATCAGCGCCTTCAGCGCCGCGCCCGCCTTCCGCTTGGAGCGGGCCTCGAAGTAGCGGCCGGCCAGGATGAAGGCGGTGACGCCGGCCGCGGCCTCCAGGTAGATGTTCCCGGCGCCGTCGGTGCGGGCGATGGTGAACTCGAAGGGGTGCGTCATGCCGGGCGTGCCGGCGGTGCCGAAGAACAGCGCCCACAGCGACCACAGGAACGCGGCGACGGTGCCGACCGAGATCAGCGTGTCCATCGTGGCGGCGCCGTGCCGGGCGTTGGTCCAGGCGGCCCGGTGGAAGGGCCAGGCGGCGTACGTGACGACCGGCGCGGCGAGCGTGAGGCTCAGCCACTGCCAGTACTCGATCTGCAGGGCCGGGACCATCGCCATGGCGATGACCGGTACGGCGAGGGCGACGGCGGTGACCAGGCGCTGCTTCAGCGGCCGCAGCTCCTCGTCGGCCTTCTCCTCGTCGGTGGGGCCGCCGCCGCCGTCGGCGCCGCCGCTCGCGGCCGGGCGCTCGGGCTCGGGCTCGGCGGCCGTGTAGCCGGTGGCCTCGACGGTGGCGATCAGGTCGGCGACCGGGATGTCGGCGGAGAAGGTGACCTTCGCCTTCTCGGTCGCGTAGTTGACGGTGGCCTCGACCCCGTCCATGCGGTTGAGCTTCTTCTCGATACGGGCCGCGCACGAGGCGCAGGTCATGCCGCCGATGGCGAGCTCGACCTGGGCGGCGCCGGCCGTCGTTGGGGTGCTCATGACTGCTGCTCCTCGTTCGCTGGTGTCTTGCTGGGATCAGGCGCGGCCGCGGTAGTCGTAGCCGGCGTCCTCGATCGTCTCCTCGACGACCGTGTCGTCGAGCGCGGCGGTGCTGTGGACGGTGACGAGGCCGGTGCCGATCGTGATGTCGATGGCGTCGACTCCCTCGATCTCGCCGAGCGCCTTCGTGACGACACCCTTGCAGTGGGCGCTGTTGACGCCGTCGACCTTGTAGGTGGTGGTGTACGCAGACATGAAACCCTCCCGATTCTCTTCGATACCCCCCGGGGGTATCGACCTGCGTTATGTATACCCCATCGTTCCTCGGCCATGCAAGGTGCGGTGGTGGATTTGATTACCCCCCAGGGGTATGCCGAGCAGGGGGAATGACTCGGCGCCGCAGGGTGAGGGGGTGATGGGAGTGCGGCGGCGAGCCGAGCGACCGCTGCGCTCCGGGGCGCGTCGGCTCGTTGGTAAGCGTGGTGCGAACGATCAGCGCGCCCCGGGGCCTCGCCCGTGTGAGCATCTGGCTCAGGCGCTGGTGACCCGTGTCAGACCATTCTGGCGTGGGTGACTAGCTCACGAGTGCGGTGACGAGTCGTTCGACGGCCGGACGCGGATCGGGCGTGCCCGGCCACGACATCATCAGCAGGTGGTGGCAGGTGCCAACGAGAGCAAGGGCCGCCGCGCCCGCGTCCACGCGGCTGGGTACCCGGCCGAGCTCCCGCTCCGCCTGGAGGTAGTCGGCGACGGTCTCCTCGATCGCCGCGAAGCCGGGGGCCCCGGCCTGGAAGGCCTCCCGGACCCGCAGTGAGGCGGCTGGCCGGGTCATGGCGAGGCCCGAAAGGGCAGGGCCGCCGGAGGCGAACAGAGCGAGGACGACGGCGTTCAGGTTCCCTGTCACCGTGCTCTGTCCGACGAGCCGGGGAAGGGCCCCGGCCCGCTCGGCGGTGCGCGCGAACCGGTCGAGGACGAGCTCGGCCACAAACTCGTCGAGGCCTGCGAAGTGCGTGTGAAGCAGCCCCTTGGCGCATCCCGCCTCCGTGGTGACGGCACGGCTGGTGAGGGCGCCCGGCCCGTCCCTCTCGACGACGCGTTCCGCCGCCGCGAACAGGCGCTCGCGCACGTCCGGGGTCGCCACTCCGCGCGGTGACATGAGCCTGCCCGTCCTCTCTGTCGTGTGTTGCGCCGTCCTTACGGACGGATCGTATGGGCATTGCCAGTATGGGCGCACGCCCATACTGTGTTGCATGCCAGTTTGGGCGTACGCCCATTCCCTATTTCACCTTGAGGAGACTTCATGCCGGAGATCGTCAACACCCAGCAGGCGCAAGCGTGGAACGGTTCCGAAGGTGACCACTGGGCTCGCCACCAAGACCGCTGGAACGCTGTCAACGAAGGCTTCAACGAGCCCCTGCTGACCGCCACCTCCATCACAGGCGACTGCCACACCCTCGACCTCGGTTGCGGTGCCGGCCAGACCACGCGCCTCGCCGCCCTTCGAGCCCCCGAGGGTCGTGCGCTCGGCCTGGACCTGTCCGCACCGATGCTCGCCGAGGCGCGCACGCGTGCGGCGGTCGAGGGAGTGGCCAACGTCTCCTTCGTCCAGGGCGACGCTCAGGTGCATCCCTTCGAGGAGGCCGCGTTCGACGCCGCCATCAGCCGTTACGGCGTGATGTTCTACACGGACCCCGAGAAGGCGTTCGCCAACATCGGACGCGCCCTGCGCCCCGGCGGCCGCCTCGCCTTCATCTGCCCCTCCGCCCCGGAGCTCAACGGCTGGGTGACGGCCATGACATCCCTGGAAGGCATCCTGCCGACGGGCGACTTCCGCACACCGGGCGACGGGCCCGGCATGTTCTCCTTGTCCGCACCGGAACGTGTCCGCTCCGTCCTCATCGCTGCCGGCTACACCGACATTACGGTCGACGAGGTGACGGCGTACGGCACCTGGGGCCAAGACGCCGCGGACGCTGCGGACTTTCTGCTGGCCACGGGCCCCGGGCGCCATCTCATGCAGCAGGCCGACCCGCCCACCCAGGCCCGCGCCCGCAAGGCGCTCACCGCCCACTTGGCCGCCCATGAGACGCCCGACGGTACGGTTCGCCTTCTGAGCACCTCCTGGCTGGTTACGGCGGAACGCCCACAGGGCTAGGCAGTCCTTCCGGCCTGTCGCGCTCGGCCGGGCGGCTGAGTGCCGTGACGTCGCGCGAACTTCGGATTAGGACGGCAGGACCGGGCGAGCGCCGCAGGTTGCGACGAGCGCGCGGGGGGTTCCGCTCGTCGTACCGTGCGCCTCCAGGGCAACGCCCGGTCCTTGCCGTTCGGACGTGGCTCCCGTGCCGCCGGGGCCGCGTCGCGTGCATCATCCTGGTGCAGCGCCGAACCCCAGCCAAGCGCCACAGGTTGCGTAAAGACGCGATGGCGCGATGACGCCACAGTTTCGGCCGACGGAAGGTTCTCGGGTTGCCGGTGATGTTGCAACGGGCGGCGTGGGGAGCCGATGCGGTATGGAGTATTGATCCGCCTCGCGTACCAGGGGTACCGCAGGCGACGGTAGGCCAGAACATCGATGGCGGCGCCTTCGGTCCGAGGGAGAGCGCGTTGAAGCGGAGAGGGCTCGGATCCGCGCCAGGGTGACCATCACGTGCCTCTGAGGTCAGGCCGAGCTGCGACCACGTCTCGCAGAAAGCTCCTCTTGGAGTAGAAGGTGCGCTCGGCTGTCCAGCCGCGGGTGCCGAGGTGGGAGCGGAGCCAGGCGTCGACGCGATGCATTTCGCTCAGGACCTCGTCGCGATCCTGTGGGAGCACGCTGCGAGAGCGCAGGTATTCCAGCTCACACTGAGAGAGGACGACCTCGGGTGCTGCGAGGAGGGCGCAGCGGTCGAGGAAGATCCCGTAGATGTGTCCCGTACGCATGGATTCGCATTGGATGTCGTAGCGGACTCGTTGGAAGGGCGGCATGGCTCGCACCTGGAGGCCCAGCTCGTCGCGCAGGTACGTCTCGAAACGGTCCGGTGAGACATCGATGCCGTGCACCAGCTCCTCGCGGCGGGCGAAGCTGTCCTCCTTGAAGTACTTCCGCTTGAGGACGTGCCCGGCGGTGACAGTGGGGATGAAAGAGGCGTAGCCGATCTCGGTGTCAGGGCCCGTCACGTTGAAGAGGTGGTTCTCCGTGTGGTGGATCTGGAACTCGTTCCGGAACTCCGGTCGGCAGTCTTCCAGCTCGCCGTCGCGCAGTGCCTTGAGCAATTCCATGGCCTCAGCCCAGATGTCGGGCGCGGGGTCGAGGGTGTACTTGAACTCCAGTTCAGTGCCCTCGAAGTGCTTGCGGAAGTATCGGCGGTGGTTGTTCAACGCCATGCTCGATGCGCGGTGCGCGTCGAGGACCGGACCCAACCAGTGCAGGGCCTCGACCGGGCCGTGGCCGATCGAGGTCTGGGAGGTCCGAAGGAAGCAGGCGTCTTCGGGATGGAACTGGATCTGTGCGTACGCGTCGTAGCCACCGCCGGAGGCTTCGGCCAGGTAGCACAGTGGCACCAGGCTGGGCGTCGGCTGTGTGCCGATCAGGTCGCGCAGGGCGGGGCCGGCGATGCCGTCCGGGAACAGGTCCTCTCCGTCGATCAAGGACGACCCGAGCCGGGTGCCGCTGCTGGTGAGGGCTACGGCGGAGCATGCTCCGAGGAGACCCCAGCGGACGATCACGGTGGTGGCCGGCCGGCAGACCTCCTGCGGAGGGACCTGGATGAGTACGAGGGGATCGTCCGGGCGCCGTGAGGCGGTCCGGTTGAGGTGGTGGACGCCACCGAGCACTACCCAGGAACGCGTGGCAGTTGTGCTGGAGTTCATGACCCGGGTGCCTTTCGTGAGGTGGCTGAGGCCCGCGGATTTGCTGTCTCGGGCCGAAGTACGGTCCGGCAGGACACGACCCGCTCCCGGGAGAGTGGCCCTGCGCCACGGGGGTGGAGGACCGGCCTAGGGTGGTGTGTGTGAGCCAAGGTGATGCTGTTCAGGTGGTCATGGACGAGGCTGTCGCGGATGCCCGCCTCGCCGCGTTGGAGTTTGATGACGCGCGTGCGTGGCTGGAGGAAGCCCGACAAGGTCCGATGGAGCCGCTGGCGGCCGAGGTCTGGGTCACCGACCCCGCCTCTGAGTACGTGCTGCTGGTCAAGCACCGTGTGCGTGGATGGGTACCGCCCGGTGGCAAGGTCGAGCCCGGCGAGACGCCGCGCGTCGCTGCGGCTCGAGAGCTGTTGGAGGAGACAGGACTGCGGGCAGCCCTGTTGGCGGAGCCAGCGGCTGTGGCGGTGCGGTCCTACCGAGCCGACTGGTCTCCCACCTTGGGCCTTTCCTACGCCGCCATCGTCGACCGTGCGGTCCCACTCGGAGGAGAACAGGGCCAGCCGGCCGCCTGGTTCCGTCTTGACGAGGAGTGGCAGAGCGTGTTTCCGGACGATCGGCACCGCATGCGCGCGCACGCCCGGCGTTTGGCTGCCAGGCTGGAGTTGGGCGCTCGCTGAGAGGGCCCCTCGTGCGTCGCTCACAGGACGGTGTCGACCTGAGCGAGGGCTGCCGCAGGGAGGGTGATCAGCCGGAGGGCGTGGAGAAAGTGGCACCACACCGGGGTGAGGCCCGGCAGCCGTTCGAACTCCTCTCCACTTACGTGGCCTTCGGCGTACGTGACCGTTCGAAGCGCGGCGCATTGGAGCTCGTCCGGGCGCATCCACCGAGGTGCCCGGACTTCCGCAGCCGAGGGGCGCAGGGCGCCTTCGGCTTCGGCCTGGAAGATCCACCATTGGTGCCCGACGGGCTCCGTCGCCGTGCGGCGGCACCGGTTCGGGCGCCACTGCGCCAGCAACGGGTGCAGCCGAGTGACGGTGAGGCCGATTTCCTCCGAGACCTCGTTCCGGGCGGCCTGCTCGGGGCTGCCGTGCTGGTCAACGTGGCCGGCGACCGGCGCCAGGCCCACTGGCGGCGTCATCCGTTCGAACAGCAACAGTCCGGCGGGGCCGGAGATCAGCACCCCGACGCTGGTGTGATCACAAGGGGTCTCTCCGAGCCTCGGCGAGGCCTGGGCCGGTGTCACGGCGCGTCCGCGGGCCGCTGGGCGACGACGACGAGCCAGCTCGTCACGGTCGGCGTGTCAGGGGTGGTCAGGGCATAGGCGGCCTCCAGGATCTCCATGCGCTGAGCATGGGTGAAGCCTCGGTCCGCCGGCCGGGCGAAGACGGGGATGGACAGCCACGCCTTCTTCTCGGCCATTGTGCTGTGCTGGGCGGTGACCTCGGAGTTGACGACCGTCAGCCCGGCGGCGGCCAGCTGGGCTGCGACCTGCTCCAGCGGCATCATCGGCGCCGAACGGGTGGCCGACGGTGGGGTGTAGCCGTGGTCCCGGGCGGCGACTTGGTTGATCAGGGTGTTGAGCGACGGACCTGTGCGCACGGCGTGTTCGTCGGGGTGCCGTACGCCGGCGAAGCCGCCGCCGATGTTGAAGGCGAACAGGCCGCCGGGCCGCAGGGCGCGTGCCACGGCGTCGAAGACGGCGGGGGTCTGGGTCTTCCAGATCGCCGAGTTGCACACGACCGCGTCCACCTCGCCGGTCGGCACATGGGCGGCGAGCTGCTCGGCCGGCGCCGTGATCCAGGACAACCGGTCGTCGGACAGCGTGCGCTTGCCGACACGCTGCATCGCGGCGGCGTTGTCCACGGAGAGGAGCCGCGCGCCGGCGGGGAGCTGGTCGAGGATCGCGCGGGCGGTTGCACCGGACCCGCCGCACAGGTCCACCACCAGGCGGGAGTCGGCCAGCCCGACCCGCCGGGCGAGGTCACTGCTGGTGGCGTTGTACATCGGGTGAGTACGGGTGAAGGCTTCGTACGCCAGGGCGTTGGCATCCTCGTCCCAGCCGAGGAGGGCGTCCTGGGGAGTCATAGCGCCTCGCTTTGCGGGCAGCGGCCGGGGCGATGCCGGGGCCGGGGAGGGAATCAGAAGAGGGCGGACTGGACGGCGGTGGCCGGCGAGGAGAACTGCGGGCCGAGGTTGATCCGGTGGCCCTTGAGGACACCCAGGTCCAGCAGATAGGGCAGGTCGTCGCCGTCGAGGGTGGCGAGGACCTGAGAGCCGACGCAGGCGAGCACGGTCAGGCCGTGCTCGCCCTCGCGCGGATCGTGCGGGTACAGGCCGAACTCGGTGTCGGGGGATCGGAGCAGGTCGCCTTCGCTCGGTGGCGTCCACGGCTGCGGCACGGCCGGGATGCTCATGTCGGCCAGAGCCTCGGCTGCCTGGCGAAGGTGCTGCTCATGGGCGGCGCGGGCCGGGGCGAGGTCGCGCTCCCCGGCCAGGGCCTTCAGCTTGGCTGCGGCCCGGACCGTCTGCGTCAGGCCGAGGCGGCGCGTGAGGGCGTCCTCGGCGAACCTCACCGTACGCCCGTCCGAGCACATGGTGAGGAAGGTCGCCACGAGGGCTCCCTGTTCGGCGAGGCGCGAGCGACCCCGTGGCTCGGCCGCAGTCCCGACCTTGGTGGTGCCGTCGGCGAACGTCGCCAGGTACAGCCAGTGCGGCTGGGCCATGTACGAGGCCAAGGCGGGAGGTACATGGCCGCCGGCGTGGAACTGATGGGCGAAGCGGAAGTCGTCTCGTGAGGTGCAGGTGACGCACTGGGCACCCGTCTCGGCCGGCGCTCGGTGGGGGCAGGCAACGGCTTCGACATGGAGGCGATCGACGAAGCGGTACCGGCCGGTGCACCACCGGCCGGTACCGGTGACTTGGTAGCCGAGGCGCCGGCCCATGATCCCGGCATACACCAAGGGCCCGTCGGGCATCGGGGCGAGCAGCAGTTGGGGTGCGCCGTTTGCCCAGGTGATGCCGTGGCATACGTGTGATCCGCTGGTGGGTACGGGCTGGTCCATGGTGGGATTCCTCGTCGGTCAGGGGCGTGATGGTTCAGACGGTCAGACGCAGCCGGCCGGCCAGTGCGCTCGCAGCCGCCTTGAAGACCTCGTCCCGGTCCAGGCCGGCGACGTCGAGCCACTCCCAGTCGCCGTACGCCGCCTTCTCGCGCATGTGGTCCAGGACGGTCTCCTGGTAGGCGATGAAGTCTTCGTCCGCTCCGCCGGAGTGTCCGGTCTCCAGGGAGGTGAACGACCCTTTGCGGGCGAGGGCTTCGCGGGCGCCGATGTCGAGGAAGAACACCAGGTCGGGCTCGGTCAGGTGCTCGAAGACCTGCTCGGTGAGTCGGTTGGGGACCTTGGGGTTGGCCGCGTACCGGGCGGCGATCTTGTGGGGGGAGTTGTCGAGGATGACGTGGGTGCCGGCGGCGAGCGCGGGCTGGACGAGGAGCTGATCCTGCAGGGCGTACCAGGAGGCGAGCGCCAGCAGCCAGTAGTGGTCGCCGCACGCCCGTGCGACGCGGGCGTCACGCCGGTAGACGAGCTCGTTGAGGCGGTCGAGGTAGGCCGACAGCTCCGAGGCGGCGGCCTGGGTGCTGTGCTTGCCGATGAGGATCGTCTCGTGGCCGGCCTCGTTCAGGCCCTGGTGCAGGCGGGCGGCGAGGGTGGACTTTCCGGCGCCGTCACCGCCGACGAAGGTGATCAGCCGTCCGGTGGGTCGGTCGGTCGGCGGGCTGGTGGTCATCGGGTTCCTTCCACGGAGCGGGCCGGGTGACCGGCCAGACGGAGGGTGATGATGGTGCGGATCCGGTCGACGAGGACGGCCCGGCGGCGCAGAACCTGCTCGTGGCGCTCGTTGGACAGGTCGGCCGGGTAGATCGAGGCCAGGTTGTTGGAGATGACGTGGAGGTAGCCGAAGCCGATCCCCGCCTGGTTGGCGGCGGCACCCATCGGACCGATCTCCGGGTCGACGAAGGCGTACGAGGGCGAGTGCCGCGCCAGCCAGTCGCGGTCCTCCAGCAGGATCGAGGGGGAGGAGACGTGCAAGCCACTGTGGACTCCGCCCTGGGAGGCGGCGAAGTCGCCGAAAAAGTCGTCCCAGCTCACCAGCGACCCGCGCAGCAGGCTCGTGTTGCCCGTCGCGAGCCAGGCGTTCGGCTCGATGGCGGGAGTCAGCGAGCCGACCTTCCCGACGTACACGACGTCCCCCGCTCCGAGCTCGGCGAGCCGTGCGACGACCTGGCCGGCCACGTCGCCCCAGATGCTGTGCAGGAAACCGAGATGGACCACCCGGCGGCCGGCGATGTCGCTGCGCTGCCAGGCGTAGCCGGGTCCGCGGGTCCAGACCCCTTCCTTGGGGGCGAGATGCTGCAGACCCCAGCCGACGATGACCAGGTCACCGTCGAGGGGCAGGGTGAGGGCATCGAGGGCTGCTCGGCACTCCTGCTGCTCGGGAGGCTGGTAGGTGACGACGTCGGCGGGACGGCCAGTCATGGCCAGGTAGGTGGCGATGATCAGCGCGTAGTGCTGGACGTAGTCGGCGCCCGGGTAGGCCCGCACGATCAACTCCCGCCCATAGGCCGTCGCCGTTGGACGCTCGATGTTGAAAAGCTTCCCGGTCTTCTCGTACCGCGAGATGATCGCCGTGCGGTCGTAGTCACCCACCACACGGATGCTGTCCCAGTTCTGGTCCTGGGCGAGGTGGTGGACCTTGAGCTGCAGGTAACGGAGCAGGCTGTCGGGCCCCATCGTGTGCTTGTGGAAGTCGATCGGGGCTGCGCGCAGCAGGCCGGGGGCGGGTTCGGCGAGTACGGAGGTCATCGGCGCTCCTCGGCGATCGTGACGGTGCTGCCGGCCGCCGCGCGGACGACGGCGATGTTCTGCCGGATCAGGCCGAACCGGCTCTCGGGAATCGGGCCGAGGTTCTCGACCCGAGGAGTGGAAGGCTTCTCGTACGGCCCTTCGGGCAGAAGGGCGATGCCCATCGCGCCGAGGATGACCGGTGCCGCGCCGTCCACGGAGGAGATCCACTCGTGCTCGCGCTGCTCGATCAGCTCCAGATGACCCGTACGGCCCAGGCCCAAGAGCCGGTAAACGAGTCGGTCGTCCACCAGGCCGCGGTCCTCCAGGTACGCGGTCGCCATCCACCGGTTTCGGCACAGCTGGCCCTCGGCGTCCGGACGGCGCGAGGCCGGCAACGCCACGGCCCCGACCCAGTCGCTCGTCACGAGGGCGTCATACGTGCGCCGCCAGTCCTCGTCGTCCGCAGCGTGCAGGACCGCGCACAGCCGGAAGTCCTCGCCGCACAGCTCCCGGATCTCCCGCGCGGCCCGCTCGCTCGCGTCCAGCGTCGCGGCACCGTCCCGCATCACGTCCGGCAGGATGATCTCCCGCGCGGACACCGCCCTCGCCGCCTGCACGAGCTCGGAGGCGGGCAGGGCGTACCCGAGGTCGAAGAGCCCGTTGTCGACGACGATCTCGGCACCGCGTTCGGCCTCCCGTGCGAAGAAGGCCCGGTACGACTCGTCCGCCAGGACCCACTGGGCGGCCACGTGATGGACCCGAGCGGGGGACTGGCCGACGAAGTGGTGCATGTGGCCGGCGGGGGCGATGACGGAGAAATCGATGCTCTTGGTCATCAGCACACCCTCCGCTGCCCGGCGGCCACGGTGAGGAACTGCTGGGAGAGGACCGGGTCCGTGACGAACCGGCCGCCGGCGTGCACCGTGGTGGTGCGGGCCTCTTCCATCCGCACCCCGCGCATGCTCATGCACAGGTGGAGGCCGCGGACGGCGACCGCGACGTCCTCGCGGCCGATCACACCGGCGAGGTGCTCGGCGATTTCGCGGGTGTAGCGTTCCTGGACTTGGAGCCGACCGGCGAAGTGCCGGGCGACGCGGCCGAACTTGGACAGTCCCACCACCTCGCCCTCCGCCAGATATCCAGCCGTGACCTGCAGGTTCATGGGGATCATGTGGTGTTCGCAGAGCGACCAGACGCTCATGCCGCCCACCACGACCAGCTGGCCCGCCAGGTGCGACTCGGTGAAGGAGGTGACCGCCGGCGCGCTGGCCGGGGCGAGGAAGTCGCTCCACCAGGCCGCGACCCGCTTCGGCGTCTCGGTCAGGCCCTCGCGCCGCGGGTCCTCGCCCAGCTCGACCAGGAGCTGGCCGATGAGGTCGGCGACCCGGCCGGTGTTGATGCCGGGCGCGGGCTGCCGGGGTACGGCCGGCGCCGCCGGGGTGACGGTGGTACTCGTCATGTGGGTCTCTCGCTTTCGCAGTTGAAAGGGGGAGTGGTTGGTTGCCTGGTCAGCGGCCCTTGGGATCGGCGAAGGCCAGGACGTGAAGCCGGGTGGTGAGGTGCCAGTGCCTGGCCGCGACCGCGTCCGCGAGTTCCCGGGTGGTCGACGTGATCGCCTCCGCGGTAGTGCCCTCCGGCATCACCCACACCGGCGCGAGACCGTGCCGGTCCACCAGTTCGGCGATCCGGTCGACGTCGGCGATGGAGGAGGCGACGAACTTGAACACGGCCCGCTCGGAGTCGACGAACGCCTGGAGCACGGAGGGCGCGATGCTCTTGGCCTCGTCCATCCCGAAGCTCGCCAGCTTGGGCGACACGTTGAACCTGACACCGTCGAGCAGCAATGCGGGGTCGGGCATGACCGTGCCGTTGGTCTCGAACTCGACCCGGCGGCCCTCCTGCAGCAACCGCCGGATCAGGGGGACCAGACCCCGCTGCTGGAGCAGCGGCTCGCCACCCGTGATGACGACCAGCTCGACCGGAGACGACATCACCCACGCCACGAGGTCCGCCACGGACTGCCTCGTCGACACCTCACGAGGGTCGTACTGGGACCAGTCCCACGTCTCCTTCGTGTCGCAGCACTCGCAGGTCAGGTTGCAGCGGGACAGGCGAATGAACAGAGCCGGGTGGCCGAGGCTCGGGCCCTCGCCCTGGAACGTGGGCACCTCGACCCCGAAGCGCTCGGCGACGATCAGCTGCGGCGCCGGAGCCTCGCGCGCCTCCGCTGTACGGGCGATCACGTGGTGGCCACGTCGAACCGGGCCCAGCTCCGCCGGGTCTCACGGACACGGACAGCGACCAAGCGCCCGGCGATCCCCGGCTGCACGTTCTGGATGAACCAGCCGGCCAGGTGCCGCGCCAGCAACTCGGACGTCGGCTCGAAGTCGAGGACCTCGTGCAGGTTCTGGTGGTCGAGCTCGGTGTTGAGGTACCGCTTGAACGGAGCGAGGTCACCGAAGTCCGTCACGAACCCCGGCTCCTGCAGGGCGGGCGCCGTGAGGATGATCTCGACCTCGTAGGTGTGGCCGTGCTGGCGGGAGCACTTGTGCTCAGGCGGGAGGCCGGGGAGCCGGTGGCCGGCCTCGAAGTCGAAGACCTTGCCGATGGTGAACCTGCCGGACGGCAGGGGAGCCGTGGAGCTTTTCACGGAGTCCCTTTCTCGTGATGGGCAGTGAGGCGGGCGCGCCAGGCGTACGCCCCCGGTCTTGGTGCGGTGCTCGCGACGCGCGAGGTTCGGGCCCGGACGCCGACGCGTCAGTGGTCGTCACAGATCTGGTGACCGGGCGGGCCGGCGGCCGGCGGACGCCTTTCACTCGCGCGGTGACGGGCATGTCCGGCTGCAAGCGGCGTTACGGAGGATCCGTGTCGAACGTGCAGGAGCGGTCTGACGGGCATGGCGTGAGCTGTTCCGGACGCTCGGTGCGCAGGCTTCCACGATGCGGCCTGAACTGATGGACCGTCATTGCGCTTGTGGAGTAGGAACATTGACCCCTTCGGTCAATGCCTGTCCCGGTGCCCCCCGGGCCTGGATAGTTGAGGGCATGGCGGAGCGGCGAAGGGGCGGACGGTGGGGAAAGTAACGCGCGAACGGCGTGCGGAGATCCAGCGTGAAGCGACCCGATTGCGGGCTCAGTCCCAGCGTGACGGCAACACCCAGGAGCGGACCGTCACCGTTCTGAGGGCGGCGCTCCCCGAGCTCACGGCGCTGGAGGCGTGGCGTCTGGCTCTGGGGTGGTCGCGGGCACAGGCGATCCGCGAGGTGGCGGAGGTCTACGTAGCGGACGGCCTGCTGCCGCCGAACCTGTCGCAGGCCCTGCTGTGCCGGTACGAGCACGGGCAGGCGCAGCCCGGCGACGAGTACAGAATCATGATCTCCCGGGCGTACGGGGCGCGGCCGGATCAACTCGGTCTTGAGACACGCCACCTGTGGTGCAGTACGTGCGCAGCCCCACTGCCACTCCACTACGGTCAGCGGCAGCGCGAGGATTCGAGCATCGACCGAAAGGAATCCATGACGACCGCGAGCGGGCTGCCCGCCATCCGTGAATCCGTGCAGTGGGCCGTCTTGGACGCGCCCGAGGGCTCTGCTTCGCTCGTCGCCCTGGCCGAGGCCGCCGTGGAGCACTACGCCCTCAACTACAGCAAGCACCCGCCGTCCACCCTCCACGACGAAGTCCGTGCGACCCGCAACCTGCTTTCCACGGTGGTCGCTGCCGCCGACCGGGAGACGGCCCGCGGCCTGCGCCGACAGGTCGGCTGGCTGTCGGCTCTCCTCGGGAACCTGGCCTACCACCTGGACGACCGCGCCGGAGCCCGCGCTCACCTGACCCTGGCGGGAGCCATCGGCCAGTCCACCGGCGAGGCGGCCCTCACCGCCTGGTCCAGCGGAGCCCTGGCCATGGTCGCCACCGCCCGCCGCGACTGGGAGCACGCCCGCGGGCACGCCGAGCACGGCCTCCAGCACGCCCCCGCCGGCCTGCGCCGCGCACAGCTCCTGGGCTGGGCCCTGCTGCCGACGCTCGCCGCACTCGGCCACGCCTCCCGCGCGGATGACGTCGTCAGCGAGAGCGACGAGATCATGCGCTCCGCCGACGAGCTCCCGGGCCGCTTCGGATATGACCGTGCCGAGCACCGCCTGCACGTCGCCGAGGCACACCTGACCCTGGAGCGCTACGACCGGGCCGCCGACGTAGCCCGCACGTCCATCGCGGCGGCCCCCGAACACACCCCGGGATGGGTGGCGGCCACCCTCGTCCTCGCCCTCGCCGAAGCCCGCGACGCCCCCGATGAAGCAGCCGGTCGCGCGCTCAACGTCCTGGACCTCATCCCGCCTGCGAGGCTGAGGGCCACCGCCCGCACTCGTCTTGCCCGCCTCACCCAGCTCCTCGACCCGGCGGCGAGCGGTGCGGGCGCCGAGCTGGCGGAGCGTCTGCGTGCTCTGCCGGCGCCGATTCGTACGGACGGCACCGCCGCGTAGCCACCTGCCAGGAATAGCCACCCGTTCCCGCGGTAAGAGCCTCGAACGGCCCTTCACTGGGCGCCCCTTTCCATGGCGGTCAGGCGGCGAACGGGAAACCGCCACAGCATCCACGCGGACAGCAGGAGGACGATCATTCCGGCGGAGGTGCCGACGGCGCAGGCCGGCGGGGCGGGAGGTGCGAACAGGGTTTTCACGGGGCGTCCTTCGGGGTGATGTGAGGCGTGGGCAATGAGGCGGTGCCGTACGCGATCCAGCCGTGTCGGAACGGCCGGCCAGGACGGCCGACGCGCAAGCGGGATCAGCTGATGGCGTTGGCTGTCGCGATCGACGGCCGCTCTTCGGCGGACAGATCCGGGGGCCATCGCGTCTCGGGGATCGTGGGCGGCTGCCTCAGCAGGGGGAAGCCCTCAGCGGGCCGCGGCTACCCCCGAAGTCGCGTTGCCGGTCCCGTCTGCGGCGTACGGGCGGTGAGGGGGCGGCCGTCGGGCTGGGCGAGCGGACTGTTCTGTCCCGCTGGACGGGGAGTGTGGGCCGAGGTTGACGTCGGCTCGTTCTCGCTCGACGGCTCCAGGAGCCCCCAGGCGTGGGCGAGACCGATCAGGTGCACCGAGTCGGTGGCGCCGGTCGTGAACAGGAGCGCCTCCGACTTCGTACGCAGGTCGGCGGGGGCGATCCTCGCGGCGAGCGCGATGTCGGCCTGCCGGGACCGCGTCGCGATGGCCCGAAGGAGCAGTGTCTCGTCCGCGGTGAGCGCTGGTGCCGGCCTTCCGGGCTCGGGCGCCGTCGCCTCGCCGCGTCCCAGCAAGGCGTGGACGATGACGGCCCGGCTCGCTCGGGGAGGCAGGCCGAGGTGCTGGCGGATGTCCTTCTGGTACGTGTGGACCGTCGAGGTCGACAGCCCCTCGGCGGCGGCGATGTCCGTGTTGGTGGCGCCCAGCACGAGGTGCTGGGCGATGCGGCGGAGCGAGGGGATCAGAGGCGGCGTCGGGGATGTCTCGGTCATGTGGATTCCAGGTGTCTGTCGGTGGGGTCGGCGCTCTGTCGGCGGCGGTTCGGGCCACCGCGAGGGCGGAAGTCGGTGCCGGCTTCGGTCAGGAGGGCGTGGACGAGGCCGTAGGAGCGGCGAGCGGCCTTGGCGAGGACGGGGATCGAGGCGCCGGCCCGGTACTGCGTGGCAAGCCACGTGCCGGCCGCCTCGCGCTCGACGGGGTCGGTAAGCCGGCGTCCGGAGGTGAGGCACTCGGGCGGTGGACTCGCGAAGGCGAATCCCTCCTTGGGCTCAAGGTGGGCGAGCAGCTCGGGGTGGGCTTCCAGCAGGGCGAGGGTCGCCAGACCCAGCCAGGCGTTGTGCCAGGGCCGAGTCCAGGAGGGAAACGGACCGGGAGCCACGGCGAGGAATCGGGCCCGGGCCCGGGCGAGGCTCGGGTGCTGTGACGTCTCACCCGAGAGCGCCCCGGTCAACGTCCGCAGGATTGAGCGCAGCCGGTCCTGCTGAGCGTCGAGTGCGGTGAGCGTACGGGCCTCGTGCCGGCGCCAGACATTGAGTGCGTCGGCCGCGGCGGCCACGACCTGTGCCCGATCGAGGGATACCTCGCGCGTGACGGCCATGGGCGCGTCACAGTTCCAAGGGAACACGGAGGCCGTTGCGGCACCCCCTCGGTCGGCGGAGACGTGGTCCTGCGCGGCGAGCTGATGAACGGCCTCGTCGGCGAGCGGGTAGTCGATTTCGAAGAGGCGCGCCACCACGCCGCTCTCGGGCATGCCACCCTGCAAGGCGTAGACCCCGGCGCGCACTTCGTCGGCCAGCCAGCGGACGAGTACCTCGAGCTGCCATTCAGCCGGGGCGAGCGGTTCGCGCGTACAGGCCCGGGGGACAGGCGGGCGGATCGTGTGCCGGTGTACGGGGACGAGGCCCGCGCGGTGGTGCTGGCCGGTGGGCGTCATACCGTCGCCGCCCTGGCGGGGAGCCGGCCGTTGCCCGCGCTGCGGGCCGTGGTGACGGCAAGGACGCCGTGGACGATCCCGACGTGGGAGAACGCCTGGGGGGAGTTGCCGAGCTGTCGGCCGGAGTAGGGGTCCCACTCCTCGGCGAGGAGTCCAAGGTCGCTGCGGATGCCCAGCAGGACGCCCAGGTGGATCTCGGCTTCGTCCATGCGGCCGATCGCGGCGAGCGCGGCGATCAGCCAGGCCAGGCAGATGACGAAGGTGCCCTCGTCCCCTGCCAGCCCGTCCACGCCCGGCTTCTGGCCGTCGGTGCGATAGCGCAGCAGGAACCCACCCTGCGTGGACAGCTCGCGCTGGACCGCCTCCACCGTGCCGACGATCCGCTTGTCCTCCGGGGGGAGGAAGCCGCAGGTCACGATCTGGAGCAGGGAGGCGTCCAGCTCCGTCGAACCGTACGACTGGGTGAAGGTGTTGCGCTCCTCGTCGTACCCGCGCTCGCAGACCTGCCGGTGGATCGCGTCACGCAGCTCGCGCCACTGCTCCAAGGGCCCCTGGGCGCGTCCCGACTCGATGAGCCGGACGGCCCGGTCCACCGCGACCCACCCCATCACCTTGGAGTGTACGAAGTGCCGGCGCGGCCCTCGGACCTCCCAGATCCCCTCGTCCGGCTGCTCCCACAGCTGCTCCAGGCACACAACCAGGTCGATGACGAGAGGGGCCACGACCGGCGCGAGCTCCGGATCGTGCTCCTGCGCCGTGTACAGGGCGCCGACGATCTCGCCGTACACGTCAAGCTGGAGCTGTCCGGCCGCGCCGTTCCCCGTACGCACGGGGACGGAACCCTCGAAGCCCGGCAGCCAGTCGAGTTCGGTCTCGGGCATCTCCCTGCCGCCGTCGACCCGGTAGATCGCCTGCATGGTCTCCGGCCGGCCTCCGATGACCGACTTCAGCCAGCCGACCCAGGCCCTCACCTCTTCCTTGTACCCGCAGGCCAGGAGGGCCTCGACCGTGAGGGCGGAGTCCCGAGGCCAGCAGTACCGGTAGTCCCACTGCCTGCTGCCGCCGATCTCCTCGGGCAGCGACGTCGTCGCCGCGGCCACGAAGGCACCGGTCGGTTGGTGTTGGAGGGCCTTCAGCGTGATCAGCGACCGCTCGACCGCGTCCCCGTGCGGGCCCGAGTAGGTGGACCGGCCCGCCCAGGCCACCCAGAAGTCCCCGGTGGCCTTCAGCAGCCCGGCCGGGGCCGGCGTCGGCGGCGGTTCGTCGTGCCCGCGCTGCCACGACAGGACGAAGGTGACTTCTTCACCTTCCGCCACGGTGAACTCGGACACGATGTCGGGACCGTCCACGCGGCACGGGGCCTGCGTGTCGAGCCACAGGTGCCCGTCGCCCTGGTCGGCGAGGGAGAGCCGGCCGGACGCGTGGACCTGCGGCCTGCCGGGATCCTGGCTGGGGCGGCCGTAGCCGGGGCGGGCTCGCAGTGTGGACCGCATGGGCACCCGGCCGCTGACGCCTCGGACGATCCGCACCAGACGGAGGGCATCATCGTCGTCCGTGACCGGCATGAAGTCCACGAGCTGAGCGGTGCCGTGGGGGGTGATCCAGGAGGACTCCAGGATGAGGGTGCCGTCGGTGTAGCGCCGCCGGTCGGCCGGTGCGGACGGCTGCCCGCTCGGTCCGGCGGGGCCGATACGCCAGAGACCGTGCTTCTCTGCGCCCAGCAGCGCGGCGAAGTACGCCAGCGAGTCGAAGCGCGGCCAGCACATCCAGCTGATGCTGCCGTCCCGGTCGACCAGCGCGCCTGAGCGTAGGTCGGAGACGTAGGCGAGGTCCTCGATGCGGCCGACCCGCGGTACGGGGCGGACGTCTTCCGCAGGGGTACGAGGGGAGGGGATGCCGATCACGCCGCCACCGCCGACGGCAGGACGCGGTGCGGGGCGACGATCTCGCCGTCGGGGAGCAGCTCTCCGGTGTCCTCGAAGAGCAGCACGCCGTTGCACAGCAGGCTCCACCCCTGCTCGGGGTGGTGTGCCGTGAGGCGAGCCGCCTCACGGTCGGGGGACACGGCGCTCGGGCACGTCGGCCGGTGTTTGCACATGGAGAGGTCCTTGGAGAAGGCCGAGCAAGCGGAAGGGACTTGCGGTGATGGGGACAAGGAGCAGGCGACAGCCAGGACGACGGTCAGGAGGCCGCCCGCGAGGAAGGAATCGGGCCCGCGCGTCGGTCGCGCGTCATGTTTCGTCCCCGCACACCACGTCGAGCACGGTGAGCAGAGCCAAGGCGAACAGCCGCAGGTACCGAAGCAGTTCCATGCCCTTCGGTCGCGCTTCGTGGAGGGCACGCAGACGAGCAATGTCGGCGGCGGGGGCCGAACGCAACGAGGTCAGGGCGATCACCTGCGGCGTGGCGCGCCGCAGCCGGACGACTAGCCGAGCCGCGTCCTCCTGGGAGATCGGCACCGGCTCCATGTCACACGGGGACCGCCGGAATCGGAGGAGCCGATGCCCGGGCCGAACACCGCGTCCGCTCGGCGGCGATGGCGACGACGGCAGCGTGCCGTCCAGGACCTCGTTGAGGACGGAGATCAGCCCGTCGTCGATGCCCTCGTGTGCTACGGACCTTGCGAGGGCACCCCGGAGCCTTTTCAAGGTGGCTGGGTCGCCACGGGCGATCAGCACGCGGACCCCTGCGGCTCGGTCGAGACGCGGGCCCAGGTGGTGTGGTTCTTGTTGCTGGTGCCCCAGGCGGTGGCCAGCTTCTCCACCAGGTGGAGCCCTCTACCTTCCGTCGCCTGCTCCCCGGCCCTCTTGAGCTTCGCCGGCTTCGAGCTGCTGTCGGTGACCTCGACCAGCAACTGGCCATCGCTGCGCTCGATGCGCAGGCCCACGGCCTGCGGGGCGTCGGCTCCGCCCCCGTGCTGGACGGCGTTCGTCATCAGCTCCGACACGATGAGGACCGTGTCGGCTGCCACGTCCGGGGGGATACCGTCCCAACGCTCCATGGCGCCGGCCGTGATCCGGCGCGACATTCCGATGTACGGCGGCGCGCTGGGCAGGAACACCTCGACGGTGTTCCACAGCGGTTCGGCGTGCGACGGCGGACGTCCGGGGGTTCGGGGGAAGTGCTCATGTGCCATAGGGGGCTCCTCAGGCGTACGAGGCGACGGTAGTGGTCGTCGTGAGCAGGGTGGGCACGGCTCAGTCCTTGGCCGCCGTGACGGCCGGTGGGTGGTCGCTATTCGGTTCGCCGTGTGGCGAGCAGCGGTAGGTGCGAGCCGTGACTGGCGGACTCGGCGGCCGGGAAGGGCAGCACTGCGAGACCCGCTCAGTTCCAGGGGATCGGGTGAGTTCGGGAAGAATCTCCGCGACGCAGTCGGCCAGGGGCTGGCGAGTGTCCAACACGCTCTTCGGATCCAGGACCGCGCAATGGCTGTCCCCAGGCGACTCGAAATCGGCTTGGTGCGCTCCGCACACATTCGATGACGTGCTGGCGGTGACCTATGTCGGCGGCGAGATGCCGGAGCGCTCGCACATCGCGGGAGTGCGTGAGTGGGTGAGCGTCGAGGACCACAGGGCAACGGGGTGCTGGTGGAGATTCCACACAGCAGCCTGCAGCAACCACTCGTAAAGACGGGAGGCCTGCTCACGAGACGCGGTGAGGGCCGTCGGGAACAGTACGGTTCGAAGTTCGGCGAGCAGGACGCCGTCGAGAGCGACCGCGAGATGCTCCGCCAGTTTCGACTTCTCCGTCCGCGGGCGACCGCCGATGGCGACGATCACGGCACCTCCATCGGTGTGCGGCGGAGGTCCGCGCGTTCGCGGTCCGCCTCTTCGGCCAGGCGAAGAAGGCCCATACGCCCTTGCCGACGACCTTGCCGTTGCGGGTCGCCGGGGCGGCCGTCCAGTGGTCTGCGATCGCGGAGACGAGCCGGAGACCTCGTCCGTCCTCCACGGTGGCGTGCGCATATGGTCTGTACGGGTGCCTCCGGCGAGTGGTCGGTCACCAGGATGCCGAGGGCGGCACCAGGCTTGACGGGGAGCGCGAGTCCGATCATCTCGGGTTCGCCGTGGTGCCGCGTGCGGCCATGAAGCACCGAGTTGGTGACCAGCTCGCTGGCCGCGAGGAGGACGCGGTCCGTCAGCTCGTCTTCTCGGGTGAAACCCCAGGCGCTGAGCTGGTCCTGGAGGAAAGGCCGTGACCGGGGCACGGCCTGTTCCGAGTTCGCGAGCCGGATCGTAGTCAGCTCCGCCTCGACGTCTTTCGCCAAGGCAGTGAGGAAGTGCCCGGTTTTCCACGTCGTCGTCATTGAGTGCACCCCCAATCCTGGATGGCGGGTGCCGCCGGCCGCTGTGCGGAGCGCGGTGGCGGCACCCGCGAGCTCACGGGCCAGGACGGTCAGGTGTCGTGGCCGGCGAGCGGCGTGTGTTCTCGGGGAGCCCGAGGAGGGCAAGAGTTGCCCCCGTGGACCAGGGGCGGCAACCGTCACGGTTCACGTAAACGTGACGTGCTTGCGTGACGCTTCACGTATTTCCAGGGCCGCACTCGGCGGAGCCGCGTTTTCTTGACACAGAGCGGACGGCATGTCAGTACGCTGGTCGGCGAGTTCGAAGGGAATCGACTTCATGCGACGTGGTTCTGGATCTCATGGTCCGTCCTGCGCAAAGCGGTTACGTGAGAGCGGTGCCGAACGCGGACACGCGGCCGACGAGATCGCCCGCACGATTCAGGCGCACTGCTCCGTCTCCCTCTTGCGCGCACAGCGTCTGGCCAGGGGCCTCACCCTGGCCGAGGCAGCGGAGCAGGTCCGCGAGCTCGTCTCTGACCTGGACAGGGCCCCCCGGGTCACCGTGGAACAGCTTCGGCTCTGGGAAACGGGAAGGCATCAACCGCGCCGCTCCACCGTGCTCGTGCTCGCCGCGTTCTACGGCTGCGCGCCCGGTGATCTGGGTCTGGAAGACACCGAGGCGGTCGCCGGCGTCGTCCTTCGGGCAGAGTCCTGGCACGGGCCCCGCGCCGAGGTCATCCCCGTGTCCTCCATCGGCGAGCGGGTCCCGACGGCTGGCGAGCACTTCTCGCACAGGGTCGACGCCGCGAGGCGTGCGGTAGACCGTACCCTCGCCTCTGCGACGGTCAACGCCAGCCAGTTGGACCACATCGATGAGATGGTCCTTTGGGCCAGCCAGGAGTACATCTCCACCCCGCCGGCCCTGATGCTCACCCGACTTCTGGACCTCCTTGCGGAGGTCGAGGGGCTGGCCGCATGCCGACAGCCGGCCGCCGTCCAGGTCCGGCTCTCTGAGCTGACGGCGATGCTCTCCACGTTGACTGCCGACGCGCTCATGAAGCTCGGCGACCTCGCACGGTCGCGATCTTGGTACGCCACAGCGCGTACCGCTGCGGACGACAGCGGAAACTCGGAGCTTCGAGCTCGCGTCAGGGCTCAGGCGGCGATGCTGCCCTTCTATTACGGTCCGGTCGCCAACGCGGTGAATCTGTGCCGGGAGGCCAGGGTGATCAGCAGCAGAGCACGGTCCAGTGCCACGCACGCCTTCGCGGCAGCAGCAGAGGCTCGGGCCCTGGCCAAGCTTGGCGCCGATGCCGAAGCTGAAGCCGCACTGCGCTATGCGACGAAGGTGTTCGAACAGTTCGGCGGAGATTCCGCGGACGATGCCTTCGCCTTTCCGGAGCGCCGCTACCTCCTCTACAAGAGCGGGACGCTGACCGCTCTCGGGCACACGCGCGCGGCCCGCCAAGTCCAGGAGCAGGCGCTCGTCCTCTACCGGGACCAGACAGGAATCGACCCCGCCCTCCTCCGGCTTGAAGCGGCCATCTGCTACGCGCGGGACCGAAGCCCCGGCGAAGCATGCCAGCTGGCCGGCAGGACCTTCCTACGAATGGACCCCGCCCACCGCACACCCATCGTGGAGGAAAGAGCCCGCGAGGTCGTAGAGGTCCTTCCGCCGGCGATACGGGCAAGCCGAGCGGCACGGGAGCTTCTTGAGATCATCGAGCTTCCGCAAGGCCGGATGTGACAGGACGGGCCCTCGTCGGGAAGCCTGTGCGACATGACAATCACGCCGGCCCCCGGTGGGTTCGACGAGTACGAGATGTACCAGGTACTAGAGCGCGCCTGCGCGAAGGTCGGCCTCGACGGCCGCGACGCACGCCTCCTTCGCGGGCACACCAATGCGGTCCTTCTCCTTGAGAAGGAGCAGGTTGTGGCCAAGATCGCTCGGAAGGGAACGGACGTCGAGAGCGTTGCGCGCACGGTCGCCTTCGTGCGATGGCTCGTCGAAGCAGGCTTTCCCACTGTCCCTCTTCACCCTTGCGAGCAGCCGCTCGTCGTCGATGGGCAGGCTGTCACCTTCTGGACCTACCTGCCGCAGCCCGAGCATCCGGTGGCGGCCGGGCAGCTGGCCGGGCCCCTCAAGACGCTCCACTCGCTGCCCCCACCTCCCCTTGCCCTTGCCGAGCACGACAACATTCGTGCGATCCGCCGCTCTCTGGCTGCGATCACATGTCTCCCTGCTGCGGCGATCCGCTACATGGAGGATGAGGCGGACCGCCTCGAAGGGGAACTGCGGGAAGTCCAGTTCGCCCTGAGCCCCGGGCTGATACAGGGCGATCCGCAGCACCGAAACGCGCTGCACACCCCCGATGGCTCTGCGGTCCTATGCGACTGGGACACGATCGCCCAAGGCCAGCCGGAATGGGACCTTGTTACCGTCGAAGTCCATTGCCGCCGATTCGGCTACGGTCAAGCCCACTACGAAGCGTTCGCGGACGCCTACGGGTGGGACGTCAGGAAATGCACTGGCTACTCGGTTTTGCGCGATATCCGAGAACTGCGCATGGTTACCACTAACGCCAGGAAAGTCCGACATGCTCCCGCGTCGTTGAGTGAGATCCAGCGGCGAGTCGACGGGCTAAGAAGGCGGGACGGACAGCTCCCCTGGAACATCCTCTAGGGGTTCCACCTGGACCCTCTGGCCGAAGGTGCCTCGCCCTCAACCTCGGCCCCCGCTACATCATCCTCGGAGCCCTCGACGCCCAGGCCGTCTGCCGAGCCGTTCACCCCGAGGACCACGCCAGCCGATACCCCCACACCGACGACTACCGCCTCCACGTAGCCGCCGGCTGTCCGTCTCCTCCGCGCCGACGCGAAGGAGACGGACAGCGGTCGATGGAAGGAGCGCCAGCCGATGGACCATGCGCTCGCGGCCGAGTTTCACCGCCGTGCCGAACAGGACCAGGCGGCCCGCCGTCGCGTGTTCGAGACCAGCGACGGACAGGACCTCGCCCGGATCGACGCGGGCAACACCCGCTGGCTCAAGGGGGTTGTCGCTCGGTTCGGTTGGCCGGGTATCACGCTCGTCGGCGAGCAGGGGGCCGACGAGGCGTGGCTTCTCGCCCAGCACGCGGATCGGGACCCCCACTTCCAGCGGCAGATCCTCGGTCTCCTGGAGGATGCCGTCGGTGTCGGGGACGCCCCTCCCCATCATCTCGCCTACCTCACCGACCGTGTTCTGGTCGCCGCTGGCGAGCCCCAGGTGTACGGGACCCAGTACACGCAGGACCCGGACGGTAGAAACCTGCGCCCCTATGCAGTGATTGATCCCGAACGGCTCGACACCCGGCGTGCTGCGGTTGGTCTTGAGCCGGCCGCGGAGTACGACCGCCGGATGCGCGCCAGCTATCCCCGGAAGGGCAGCTGACCTCAGCCACGGCCTCCGCCAGAGGCTCGCAGTTCCGAACTCCCGTTGCCGTAACTCTTCAGCTGCCCGTGAGCTGTATTCGCCTACGGCAGACATGAGATTCCGGTCTATGGCTGGAACTTCCGCCAACGGCATGTCAATCTTCAACGTCCCGCGAAGCGGTATTCACGGGCCGGGGCGTGCAGGAGAGAATGGAGTAGGGGGAGAGAGGGTGACTCGGGTTGGACCTCGACGCTCGTGGCCCCGTAGGCGTCATCTCGCAGAGTGTTGTTGCGCGGGCTTTCCGGTCGGCGCGGGGACGGACTTCTCTGCTCGGCAGTCACGCCGCTCAAGGGGCCGGCCATATATACCATCGAATCGCCGGTTAGGTGAACCGGCGATTCTGTAGACCATGGATCGTGTTCGCGCTGACAGTACCTGGCGGTGGAGTTGGCGAGAACCCGGTGCTGCCAGTCGGATGAGGCGGGCCACCGGTTCGAGGAGGTAAACGTCCACCCCAGCGGTGCTCGCGTTCGTCGAGATCGTGTCGGTGGGTTACCTCACGCTGAGGCGCTGCTCCGCGCCGCGAACCGAGGAACATCCATGGTGAAGGAAAAGTGTACGCACGCTGTCCGCGGCCCGTTGGTCAGGGTGCACTGGGCGCCGCGCTCCCTTACTGCGGCTGAACGGCGACGTTTGGCATCGTTGCTGTTCGGCGCGGATCCCGGTCGACGTGGTGGCCCTTCGCGATAGGGGTTGGCTTCTAGAGGTAGGCGGTTTCTCAGGCTGCTTGCAGCTCTGGGTAGACCCTCCAGTCAGGAGGTCGGGGGAATTCGAGAATGCGTAAGATTGTGCTGCCTAGGCGATCGCGGAAAATTCGCGTCGCTATCTATCTGCGGGTCTCCACAGTAAAACAGCTCAAGGGATACGGGCTTGAGGTTCAGCTCGACGAGTGCCTTGCCTGGCTGGACTACAAGCTGGGGAAGGGCTCGTACGTCTACGAGGTCTACACGGACGGAGGGGTCTCGGGAAAGCTGGCGCATCGACCGGACCTCGATGCGCTGAATGACGATCTGGCGGCGCTGCGCTACGACCTCGTGATTTTCGGCAAACTCGACCGTATCGGTCGGACCATGCGCGACATTCACCGCTGGGTCTACGACACGACGGACATAGAAGTAGTCGACGGGGTCAAGGTGCGCGTTGCGACCGCGGACGGTCGGATCGACAGCGAAGACGACATGTTCGGCATCCAGCTCAGCCTCTTGGCTTACATGGCTGAGCTGGAACACGCCATGATCCTCGACCGAACGATGGGCGGGCGTGAGAAGAAGCTCGCGCAGGGTGGATGGCCTGGAGGTGTCGCTCCTTTCTGGCTGGAGCTCCCAAAGAAGGGTGTGACCGGGCCCCCCACTCTTCGTGAGAAGGGAGTCCGCTTTCTCGAAGTATCGGCTCGGCTCCTGGCCGATGAGCTGCTCCGTGCCGAAGAAGCAGCCACTGCGCTTAACGCGTTGGGTTTTGAGACCGCGCGCGGGCTCCCCTGGACGGGTGCGAACCTCATTCGGACATGGATGCAGACGGCGTTGGACGGATACATCATCTACCGCAACGTCGACAGTGGGCGAGGCTCCGTGCGCCTCGGCCCCGACGGCAAACCGCTCTATGGAGAGACCGTTCGCATCCCCGTGCCCGTCCCATTGCCGGCCTCTCGCGTGCGGGACGTGAGGAGAGCGCTCGCCCGGCACTCGTTCACAAAGGAGAACCACAAGGACTACCTCCTGTCTCGGCGTGTCACCGCACTCTGTGGCGCCCACTACGTCGGCGCCCACCGCGAAGCGCGGGGCCGAACCGCCTACCGGTGCACGGGGCGCCGCTCCGACCCACCCTGCGACTGTCAGGAGATCCTCGCCGCGCCGCTGGAGGACGTCGTGTGGCGTGAGGTGGTGCGCACGCTGGGGGATCCGGAGAAGCTGAGGACCCTCGCTGAAGAGTGGCTTGGGGACCTGCCCGGTGAAGCGCAGTTGTACGAGGAGCGCCTTGCCGCTCTCGACGAGGAGCTGGAGCGAAGCCAGCGCTTGCGGAAGAAGAAGCTCGTGGCCTTGGCCGAAGTCCTGGCCACGGATGAAAGCGACGACGTCGAGACGGAATTGGAGATCAAGGCATCCATCGCAGAGGTGAAGGATGAACTTCAGAGCAAGGAGCGCCGGCTTCGTGATCTGAGGGCGGATGCGGCTGAGCGCCTCTTGGAGGTTCAGCAGCGGGAGGAGCGGGTTCACGAGGTCATCGATCAGGCCCTTGATGTGGCTCCCCGTCTCGCTGCTCTGGAATTCGCCGAGAGGTTGGATCTGCTTGATCTTGTCGACATCGAAGTCCGCGTCACCAGCCACGTTCCCGGAATGGTGCGAAATGCTGGTTGCCCCTTCGAGGGATGGCTCGAGGAGCGGGGGCAGCTCGTACCCCCAGAGCTGACGGACGATGAGTGGCAGCGGGTTGCAGCGTGCTTTCCGGTCCCCAAGAAGAAGACTCGCATCGTTCCGCCCCGGGTGGCGTTCGAGGCATCCCTCTACAAGGTGCGCCATGGGCTGCAGTGGAAGGACCTGCCCGAGGAGGTTCTGCAGGGCCACCGGCCTACCAGCATCTACCAGCGGGCCCTCGGGTATCTGAAGGACGGTTCCTGGGGAGCCGCGGTGCGCGCGCTGGGTGACTATGAAGGAACGTCGCTGCCGCCGCTGTACGTCCTTCCCGACCTCGACATCACCGGTTCCTTCGATCCTGCCCTCGCGACCCTCCCGGAACCGACTGTGAGCTGCGACGATGACGAGACGACATGTGAGGGGGTGGCGGAACGAAAATCAAGCTCTTCATGGCCTACCCCGGCGTCTTCTACAGCGACGACGGCCGGATCCTGCGGGCCATGCAGCGCGGCGCCGCCAACGGCGGGCTGATCATGATGCACGCGGAGAACGGCATCGCGATCGACGTCCTGGTCGAACAGGCCCTGGCCCGCGGCGAGACCGATCCGCGCCACCACGGCGAGGTCCGCAAGGCCCTCCTGGAGGCCGAGGCGACCCACCGCGCGATCCAGCTGGCCCGGGTGGCCGGCTCGCCGCTGTACGTCGTGCACGTGTCGGCCGAGGAGGCCGTGGCCGAGCTGGCCGCCGCCCGCGACAAGGGCCTGCCGGTCTTCGGGGAGACCTGCCCGCAGTATCTGTTCCTGTCGACGGACAACCTGGCCGAGCCGGGCTTCGAGGGCGCCAAGTACGTGTGCTCCACGCCGCTGCGGCCGCGCGAGCACCAGGCGGCGCTGTGGCGGGGCCTGCGGACCAACGACCTCCAGGTGGTGTCCACCGACCACTGCCCGTTCTGCTTCAAGGGGCAGAAGGAACTCGGCGTCGGCGACTTCTCGAAGATCCCCAACGGCCTGCCGGGCGTCGAGAACCGCATGGACCTGCTCCACCAGGCCGTCGTCGACGGCCACATCTCCCGGCGCCGCTGGATCGAGATCGCCTGCGCCACCCCGGCCCGCATGTTCGGCCTCTACCCGCAGAAGGGCACCATCGCCCCGGGCGCCGACGCGGACGTCGTCATCTACGACCCCCACACCACCCAGACCCTGTCGGCGGCCACCCACCACATGAACGTCGACTACTCCGCGTACGAGGGGAAGACGGTGACCGGCCAGGTCGAGACCGTCCTGTCGCGCGGCGAGGTCGTCATCGAGCGGCGCGAGTTCACCGGCCGCGCCGGGCACGGCAGCTTCATCCCCCGCTCCACCTGCCAGTACCTGAACTAGGAGGCCGCCCCTTGGACTTCGGACTCGTCCTGCAGACCGACCCGCCCGCCTCCCAGGTCGTCGGCCTGATGCGCCGGGCGGAGCGCAACGGCTTCCGCTACGGCTGGACCTTCGACTCCGCCGTGCTGTGGCAGGAACCCTTCGTCATCTACAGCCAGATCCTCGAGCACACCACCAAGCTCCACGTCGGCCCCATGGTCACCAACCCGGGTACCCGTACGTGGGAGGTCACCGCCTCCACCTTCGCCACCCTCAACGACATGTTCGGCAACCGGACCGTCTGCGGCATCGGCCGCGGGGACTCCGCGATGCGCGTCGCCGGCCGCAAGCCGAACACGCTCGCCCGGCTCGGCGAGGCCATCGACGTCATCCGCGACCTGGCGGAGGGCCGCGAGGCCGTCGTGGACGGCAATCCGGTCCGCATCCCGTGGGTGAAGGGCGGCAGGCTGCCGGTGTGGATGGCCGCCTACGGCCCGAAGGCGCTGGCCCTGGCCGGTCAGAAGGCCGACGGCTTCATCCTCCAGCTGGCCGACCCCTTCCTGACCGAGTGGATGGTCAAGGCCGTCCGGCAGGCGGCCACCGACGCCGGCCGGGACCCCGACGCCCTGACGATCTGCGTCGCCGCCCCGGCCTACGTCACGGCCGACGCCTCCCCGGAGGCGCTGGCCCACGCCCGCGACCAGTGCCGCTGGTTCGGCGGCATGGTCGGCAACCACGTCGCCGACCTGGTGGCCAGGTACGGCGAGCACTCCTCGATGGTGCCCGAGGAGCTGACGGCGTACATCAAGAACCGGCAGGGCTACGACTACAGCCACCACGGCCGCGCCGACAACCCCGACACCGCCTTCGTCCCCGACGAGATCGTCGACCGCTTCTGCCTCCTCGGCCCCGCCGAGGCCCACCTCGACAAGCTCCGCCGGCTCAGGGACCTGGGCGTCGACCAGTTCGCGGTCTACGACATGCACGACAACCGGGAGGGCACGATCGACGCCTACGGCTCCGACATCATCCCCGCGTTCCGCTGACGCGTCCGACGGCCGGGCGGGGGACCCGGCGGCCTTCGATCACGAACGGCGCGGGGACGACGGTGCTGTCAGCAGGTGTGGTCGACGAGGTCGAAGGACGCGTAGTGGTCGGCGGTGTAGTAGTCCTCCCGCTCGGCGCTGCCCGTGACGATGCGGCGGGCGCCGCGCGTCGGGGAGCCGGGGGTGATGACGGTGTACTCGTGGTAGTAGCCGGTGGTCCGGCTCGGCAGGATGCCTTCGCGGTTGGAGAAGACGCTGCCGTCCTGGCGGAAGGGGTAGGGGCCGCCGCTTCGGATGAGGCCGAGGGTGTCGTGCGCCTGGGCGGGAAGGTGGGAGGAGCAGATGCTGCCGACCCTCGAAGGGGCGGTGACCAGGACGCCGGCGGGGGGAGGGGCGGCCGCCGTGGCCGGCCCGGCGAACAGGGTGGACAGCAGCGCGGCGACGACCGGGAGGGTGAACCGTGGGGGGATTCGCATGCGCCGATGATGACGCGCGTAGACGTCGGTGCGTCAAGAACAACTCGGCAGCGTTCACCGGCCGTTGCCGCAGTCCACACTCACGCGGCGGGACGGTGAACGACTTGTGCGCACGCCGCCTCCGCCCGGCGCCGGCGGTCCTGACCTCCGGCGGGTGTCAGCCCGCCTTGCGGTAGGCGCCGGCGGGGCGGACCAGGGGCCGGCCGTACCGGGCGTTGATCGCGTCCAGCACCGGCTCGACCCGGTGGCGGGCCTCGCGGGCCGGGTCGAGGGAGAGCTGGGTGCCGGGACCCTCTTCCGCCGGGGCGAGGTCTTCGGCGGTGAGCACGAGGCGGCGGATGCGGGCGCGCTGGTAGGCCATGGCGTCCCAGATCCGCCACAGGGCGGTGCGCAGGTCGTCGGTGTGGGCCGAGGGGGCGGGCAGGCGACGGGTGCGCTCGACGTCGGCGCCGTCGGCGAGGCGCACGGTCAGGGTGAGGCCGCGGGCGATCTGCTCGCGGGCGCGGAGCCGTTCGGCGAGGGTGGCGACGAGGTCGAGGAGGGCCGCCCGCAGCAGGACGGGGTCGAGCACGTCGCGCTCGAAGGCGTGGCTCACGGTGGCGGCCGCGGGCAGGCGGCCGGGGGTGACGGTCCGGCGGTCGATCCCTCGCGCGCGGTCGCGCAGGAGTCTGCCCTGCTTGCCGACGAGCCGGCAGACGACGTCCTCGGGCTGCTCGGCGAGCGCGCCGACGGTGTGCAGGCCGTAGCGGCGCAGGGTCTCGGCGGTCGTGGCGCCGACCCCGTACAGGGCGGAGATGTCCAGCGGGGCGAGGAACCGCTGCTCCGCGCGCTCGTCGGGCAGCCACAGCACCCCGGACGGTCCGGTGCGGGCGGACGCGGTCGCGGCGGTCGCCCACGTGCTGGCGACGCCGATGTGGACGTCGATGCCCTGGAGCAGGGCGCGGACGCGGGTGCGCTGCGCGAGCGTGCCGGGGTCGGCGCGGTGGACGCGGAGCGTCCCGCCGATCTGGACGAGCGCCGCGGCCGGAGGGAGGGGCCGCACGACCGGGCTGACGTCCTCCAGGAGTGCGAGGAGCGCGCGGTGGGTCTCCGGCTCGACGTCCGGTCGGCACCGCACGTGCAGGATCACGGATGCGCTCACGCGGTCACCTTCTCCCCGCGTCCCCCACGCACCAGCGCCCGCAGCTCGACCCGCCCGGCCGGTCCCGCGCCGGGCGCCGCCCAGTGCGTGTGCCAGTGCAGCCGTGTGGACAGGCGCAGCAGGCGCCGCCGCAGCGCGGTGGTGCCGCCGGGGCCGGGCGCCGCGAGCGCGGCATAGGTGGCCGTCCACGCGGTCTGGGTGCGGACGAGGTCGAGGGGAAAGGGCTGGTGCTCCACCCTCCTATCAAAACACTTGTTCGATTTCTGGCGCCACCCGAGCCAGGGGTGACCCCGGCGGGTCAGCCCTTGCGGACCTCGTGCGGCGCGTGGCTGTCGTGCGCGTGCCCGCGCTCGACGGCGACGAAGGTCAGGCGGGAGTTGTCCACCAAGGGCGAGAGGTCCCCGTCGGCCACCCGGGTCGAGCCGGAGATCACCACCTCGCGGAGCGCGGGATGGGCCGCGAGGGGAGCGAGCGAGGCGATCTCGCCGCTGTTCTCGAGTTCCAGCCTCCGCAGCCGGGGAAGCCCGGCCACAAAATCGATCGCGTCGGTCTTCGTGGACAGAAGGGACACGTCCGTCAAGGCCGCTGCCCCGGACAGGAGTTCGGCACGGGCCAGACGCCCGTCGTAGAACCGGAGCTCGTCGAGACCTGGCAGGAGTGCGGCCCCCTTCGCATCGGTGACATGGTTCCGCACGGATTCGATGCGGAGGCTACGGAGGGCGGGCTTGTCGCCGAGTACGGAAAGGGACTCGCCCTTCCACCGGGTGATCACGAGGTCTTCGACGGACGTCAGCGCGTGGACGCTGCGGGCACCGGCCGGCCACGGGATCTCCAGCTCCCGGAGGTTCACGAGCCCGGACAGGTCCAGGGCCCGCGCGGCGGACGCGGGAAGGCGCAGCCGTTCGAGCCCCGTGCACCGGGCCACCGGGGAGAGGTCCGCGATCCCCTTCAGGACGCGGAGGCTGCGCAGCCCGGTGAGGCCGGGCAGGAAAGCGAGGTCGGGACCCGCCTTCCGGTCGGTGGGCGCCCCGACCACCAGGCCGTCGCAGGTGCCGTCCGCGAAGCGCTCGGCGTGGACGGGATCCCACGGCTCGTCGATCACGAACATCTCGGCCCGCCCGTCGGGCCGTCGGATGATCTTCAATTCGGCTTCCGGTTTCCTCGGGGCGGGCCGGGAGGCGGCCCGCACCCTGTCATCTTCGACGGCCGGCGTACGTCCGGGACAGCCGGGTCTCGCCGGCGCGGCCCCGCGGGGCGGTCAGGACCGCGCCGGCGCCCGCGGCGAGGGCGGGGCGGGCGCGGGCGGTGAGAGCAGTTCGGCCAGGCCCCGGCGGGTGGCGGCGATGACGACGCGGTCCTGGGGGCGCAGGACATGACCGGGATGGAGGTCCCACAGGAGCGAACGGTGGTCGCCGTCGTGGCCGGTGTGGGCGAGGTCGGGGGAGCGGGACTCCGGACCGGCGGTGTCGAGGGCGAGCACCCGCCAGGCGCCCGGACGGAAGGACTCGGCGACGGTGCGGCCTTCGAGCTGTGGGTTTCCGGCGACGAGGAGGGCGGCGAAGAGCAGGACCTTGCGCTCGACGGAGATGGCCCCGAGGATCTGGCGGCCCATCATGGCGCCCGCGAAGGCCGGGGCGGCGAGATGGGTGACGCTGCGGCTGCGGGTGACGGCATCCGGATGGGCGGAGCGCAGGGTGCGGTAGACGGCGGCCGCGAAGTCGTCGTCGTACAGCCGGAGCGCGACGCGCAGGTCGCTCCTGAGGGTCCGGGCGGCGAGCGTGGCCTCCAGATTGGTGGTGTCGGAGCTGGTCAGGGCGAGCAGGGCGTCGGCCCGGTGGACCCGGGCCGCGTCGAGGACGCCGTCCTCGGTGACGTCGCCGAGGACCACGGGGACGCCGAGGTCCCGGGCGAGGGGGATGCCGCGGGCGTCCGGGTCCTGTTCGACGCAGACGACGGGGATGTCCAGTTCCCGCAGCCGGGTGAGGACCCGTGCGCCGATCTTGCCGAGGCCGAGCAGCACGATGTGCCCGGAAAGACCGCGCGGCGGGCGGCGCAGCGCCCCGGCCGCGCGGAAGGTGCCCAGGGCCTCCAGCGCTCCGGCCATGAGCAGCGGCAGCAGGGCGAGACCGACCAGGCCGGAAAGGAGCTGGAGGACCTGCCGGGCGGGCGTCTCCTCCAGGGCCGGATCGTTGATCGAGAACAGGTCGAGCAGGGTCAGGTAGGCGGCGTGCACGGGGTCGGCGTCGGTCAGCGCGGCCGTGGTCACGGTCAGCGCCAGGACCGCGGCGACGATGCCGGCGAGCGACCAGCGCAGACGGGCTGAGAACACCTCCCCGAGCGGGACACCGCCCCGGGTGAGCCGACGGGACGGCAGGACGGGGCCACTCCGGCGGAGGGCTTCGAGGACGACCGTGCCGCGGCCCGCCGAGCCCCGTACGGCCCGGTCGTCCGGCAGCAGCTCCGGGCCCTGGGCGCCGCTCGCCTCGGAGCCCTCGCTGCCGGCCGGGTCCGCGGTGGTCGAGGACAGCAGCGCCAGGGTGCACAGGCCGGGGTCCGCCACCTCGCCTCGCCTCGGCGCCGGGCGTTCGGCGGCGCGCAGCAGCAGCCCGTCGGCCTGGACGACCCTGCTGGTGTCGGCGAGGGCGGTGGCCACGAGCGCCGGTGCCGCGGTGTCGGCGTCGGAGAGCACGGTCGTGGACGCCTCCAGGGCCGCCCGGTCCGCGCCCGGCACGGCCACCAGGGCCGCCTGGTCGAGGAGTTCCTCCAGGTGGCGGCCGAGCTTGCGGTTGTACATCCGCACGACCAGCCGCAGCGCCGGGTTGAGCCTGCGCGCGGCGAGCGCGGCCCGCAGGTTCGTCTCGTCGTCCTCGTACAGCAGCGCCAGCGCCGCCGCCCGGTCCGCGCCGGCCCGCAGCAGTGCCTCCCGCGTGGGCGCCGGTGCGGCCATCTCGTGCGGGGGCTGTCCGCCGCCCGGGTCCGCGCCCGGGGCCGCGACCTGGTCCGCGGGCGCACCGGCGGTGACGAGGAGGACGACGCGCCGGCGGTAGACCTCGCGCAGCTCGGCCGCGAGCCGGCGCGCCAGCCCGTCGTCCCCGCAGACCACCATGTGCCCGCCGTCCAGCGGCCCTTCCTGGCGCGGCAGTGCCGTCATGCTTCCCCCCGTGGGTGCCGCCTCGGATCACGTGGCGGCCCTGTGTGCCCGCCGCGTCTGCGGCGCTGTGGTCCGCCGTCACGATGAGGGTTCCACACGCGGGCACCCCTGTTCACTGCCGGTTCCCGGCAGTCCTGACGCCTCCTCGATGCCGCGCGCTCTCCAGGCCGCAGGCGGCGGGCACGACCGGACCCCGGTTCAGGTGCCAACGGGCCGGCGGCCGGGCGCCGTTCAGGGCGCCCGGCGCGGCGGTCGTGCCGCGCGGCTCGGTGGTGCGGCGATGGTCTCGCCCGGCTCGGCACGTAGTCCGGCGGCCGAACGCGATGACCGGCCGGGCGGGCGACCTCGGCCCGCCGGTCGGCGAGCGCGCGGGGTTCGTCGGGACCGTTCGAGGACTGCACGGAACCGTCCCGCCCCGTAGGATCGTGCGCTGGTGAGCCGGGAAGTCCGGTCGGCACCGCCTTCCGTCCGCCCACGAGGAAAATCCGGCCGTGCCCCTCTCCCTGATGCTGATCGCCCTCTTCGCCCTCGCCTTCCTGATCTTCGACCTCGTGCTGTGCGTCCGGGTGTGGTGGATGACCGAACTGCCCCTGTGGCGCCGGATCCTGCCCGCGACCCTGCTGTGCGCGGCCGTGGCGGCGAGCATCGGGCGCGCCTGGGGCGTCACCGCCGTCGCCGAAGCCGTGGCCTTCCCGCTGAACGCCGCCACGGCGCTGCTCGGGATGTTCGAGCTGGACCGGCAGCGGGCCCGGCGGGCAGCCGCCGAAGGACCGGCCGAGGGGGCGACGTGAGCACAGGAGCCGACCGCGCTCTGCCCGTCGGCCGCGCCCGGCGCGGCCGTAAGGAGCCTCAGGGAGCGGGGAGATGAGGGAGGAGCGAGACGTGGAGGAGTACGAAGGTCTGCTCGCGGACGTCGCGGCGACCGGCCGGCGGCTGAGCCGGGACGAGGTGGAGCGGCGCAGGGAGTCCGGGGAGCAGGCCGCCCGCGAGGGCCGCGCCCTGCGCGCGTCGATCGGCCATCACCTGGCGGCGGTCCGGGCCGCCTGGCCCGAGCAGCCGCTGTCGCGGCGGGCCACCCTGGACCTGCTCGCCGTCGTCGAGCAGTCCGTCGACGCCTTCGCCGGAGGATTCGAACGGGCCCAGCGCCTGGCGGTGCGTCAGGAGGAGGCCGAGCGACGCGAGTTCATCGACGACCTGCTGTACGGCCGCAGCGACCTCGGGCGGATAGCCGAGCGCGCCGAGCGCTTCGGCCTCAGGCTCTCGCAGGCCCACGCGGTGGCCGTCGCGCGCGGTCCGCAGTCCTACGGCGAGGCCGACCCGGTGCCGCAGCGGGTGGAGCGGTCCCTCCTGGGGAGGTTCGGCGACCGGCACGTCCTGCTCACCACCAAGGGCGGCCGGATCGTGTGCGTCGCCCCGGGCGACCAGGCCGACGTCCTCACGTACTTCGCGAAGCAGTCCTTCGCCGCCACGGGCGGCGGCCAGGTGGCGATCGGCCGGCCCCAGCCCGGTCCGCGCGGTGTCGTCCACTCGTACGAGGAAGCCCTCGGCGCCCTGGATCTCGCCGACCGCCTCGACCTCGACGCGCCCGTCCTGTACGCGGCCGATCTGCTCGTCTATCCGGTGCTGACCCGGGACCGGCAGGCCATGGAGGACCTCGTCCACAGTGTCCTCGGCCCCTTGACGTCGGCCCGCGGCGGCGCGGAACCGCTCCTGGACACCCTGACCGCGTACTTCGACAGCGGATGCGTCACCACGCAGGCCGCCCGCCACCTCAACCTGTCGGTGCGGGCCGTCACCTACCGCCTGGACCGCATCCACCGCCTCACCGGCACCGACCCCACCGACCCCGCGAGCCGCTACACCCTCCAGACCGCCACCATCGGCGCCCGCCTCCTCGGCTGGCCAGGAAAGAGCCTCTGAGCGGGCCCGCCGCCGGCCGGGCTGAGGCCCCCGCCTCGCGCCCTCGGGCCCCGCTCCGCACCCCTCCGAGGGAGGACGGTGACGCTTTCGTCACCGGGTCGGGTATGTCCGGCGGGCGCCCGATCGCCTTGAATGGTGGACGTAGGCGAACGACGCGCGGACGCGAACGACGCGCGCGAACGCGAACGAAGCGACGGGAAGGGCGGATCGTCATGGGGCGCGTCACGAGGAAGCGGCGGTGGACCGCGGTGGTCGTCGCGGGGGCGGCGGTGGCGGTGGCGGGGCTGCTGTGGTTCAAGCCCTGGGCGCTGTGGGTCGACGAGACGGTGAACGAGGCGCTGCCCTCGGCGGAGGCGACACCGAGGGCACCGCGGACCGGCGCGCCCTCCGTCCCGGCCGCTCCGTCACCGGCCGGTCCCGTCACCGTCGCTCAGGGCCGCTTCATCAGCCACGAGCACGCCACGACGGGCGTGGTGAAGGTCGTCCGGCTCGCGGACGGGTCCCATACGCTCCGGATCGAGGGCCTCGACACCAGCAACGGCCCCGATCTGCGCGTCTGGTTGAGCGACGCGCCGGTGAAGGAGGGCACGGCGGGCTGGGGCGTCTTCGACGACGGCGAGTACGTCGACCTCGCCGGACTGAAGGGAAACAAGGGCGACCAGAACTACCCGCTGCCGGCGGATGTCGACTGGTCGGCGTACCCGAGCGTCAGCATCTGGTGCGACCGGTTCGACGTCTCCTTCGGAGCGGCGGCGCTCGCCCGCGCCTGAGGCCCGGGGCGGGTGGGAGTGGCCGGGCCGGGCCGGGCCGGGAGGCGGCGGGCCGGTCCGGGAGGCGGCGGGCCGGACGGGGCAGGGCGCCCCGCGGGAACAGGTTCTTGCTCACCGTCCCCCGGCCGTCCGGAGGGCCGGCGCCGTCCGCCGCCGACCGTCCCGTCCGCCGGGTGCGGGCCAGTGCCCGCGCACGTAGGGTGCCGCTCAGGAGCACCCGTAGCGGAGCCCGTAGGCACCCCGTACGCCTCCCGTACGCAGCCCGGACCCCTCCCCGGCGTCCCGCTCCGAAGGTCCCGAGCGAGTACCGGAGGACCCCGTGCCCGACCAGGCCGACAGCCGCCTCACCGTCGTCGTGATCACCCACAACCGCCGGGACCAGCTGCTCGCGACCCTGGACCGGCTGAGCCGGCTGCCCGAGCGGCCCCCGGTGATCGTGGTCGACAACGCGTCGGCGGACGGCACGCCCGAGGCCGTGTCCCGGCACCACCCCGACGTCGTCGTGCTCACCCCGGGCCGCAACCTCGGCGCGCCCGGCCGCACCCTCGGCGTGCGCCGGGCCCGCACGCCGTACGTGGCCTTCAGCGACGACGACTCCTGGTGGGAGCCGGGGTCCCTGGCGCGGGCCGCCGACCTGCTGGACCGGCACCGACGGGTCGGCCTCATCGCGGCCGGCGTGCGGGCCGGGCCCGGCGGCGCGGACGACCCGCTCAACGACGTCCTGGCCCGTTCCCCGCTGGGTCACGACGACGGCCTGCCCGGGCCGCGCGTGCTGGGCTACCTGGCCTGCGCCGCGGTCGCGCGCAGGGAGGCGTACCTCGCGGCGGGCGGCTACCACCCGTTGTTGTTCATCGGCGGCGAGGAGACCCTCCTCGCGTACGACATCACCGCCCGCGGCTGGGACGTGTGCCACTGCCCCGAGGTGGTGGCCGTGCACCACCCGGTCGGCGGCGTCCGCCCCGGCCGCCCCGCCGCCCAGCGCCGCAACGGCGTCGTCACCGCCTGGCTCCGCCGCCCCCTCCCCGTCGCCCTGCGCCGCACCGGAGAACTCGCCGCCGACGCCTGGAGCGACCCGGAGGCACGGCAGGCGCTGCGCGGGGTGCTGACCCGGCTCCCGGCGGCCCTCCGCGACCGGCGCCCGCTGCCCGCCCCCGTGGAGGACGCGGCACGCCGCGTCGACGCGAGCACCCGCACGCGGTGAGCACCGCCCGCCCGGCGCGGGCTGTCGGCTGACGGCCGCACCTGCCCGGGGACGGCTCAACCGGGGGCGGGCCCCCGGTCACCGTCACCCCGTGGCGCCCCCTCACGGCCCGCCCCCGCCCCCTCCCGTGACCGGAGCGGCCACGGCCAGCACCAGGAGCGTGGCGTCGAGGGCGGACAGGGCCAGGAGGGCGAGGAAGGGCACGCGGCCGCGCAGCAGAGCGGGCGGCCCGGCCGAGGCGGTGAGGCAGACCGCGAGGGTCACGCCGATGAGGCCGGCTCCGGCGGGCGACACGCGGCCCGTCGGACCGGCCGTGAGCAGCACGCAGGCGGCGAGGGCCAGGACGGCGGCCGACACCACGGACCCGCGCCGCCCCACGCGCTGCGGCAGCCCCCGCACCCCGGCCGCGAGGTCGTCGTCGAGGTCCGGCAGGACGTTGGCGAAGTGGGCACCGGTCCCGAGCAGCGCCGCCGCGACGGTCAGCCACGGGGGCGGCCACGGCCGGCCCGGGAGCGTCAGGGTCAGAAAGGCGGGCAGCAGCCCGAAGGCGAGGGCGTACGGCAGCCAGGACAGGACCGTCCGCTTGAGCCACAGGTTGTACGCCCAGCCGGCGGCGACGCAGCAGAGGTGCACCACACCGGCCCCCAGCCCGCAGGCCAGCGACAGCGGGACGCAGACGAGCAGGGCCACGCAGGCTGCCGTGCCCACCGTGCCCGGCCGCGCGGCGCCCGTGGCCAGCGGCTTGTCACGGCGGCCCGCGGCCCGGTCGCGCCGCAGGTCGAGCCGGTCGTTGCACCAGCCGATCGACAGCTGGCCCGCGACGACCGCGGCCACCGCGCCGGCCGCGGAAGCCGGGCCGAGGCCGAACGCGGCGGCCAGCAGCCCCGCGAGGACGGTCACCGTCGCCGTCGGCGCCGGGTGACTCGCCTTCAGCAGACCGACCACCGCCCCGGGCCCCGCCGACCGGGTGGCCGCGGCGGCGGCGAGGGGGCGGGGGCCTTCGTCCGTGGTGGGGCGCACCCGCTCCACGCTAGGCGACGGCGCGCCCACGACCGCCGGGTTGAGCGCGTCGGCGCCCCTCCGTCCCTATGTTGGAGCAATGACCCGCGTCCTCGCGGTGAGCACGGCCTCCCCGCCGCACCGCTACCCGCAGCACGAGACCACCGGAGACCTGGTCCGCGGCCTGCCGCCCGCACCGGCCCGGGGTCTCGCGCGTTGGCCGCACGCGGAGACCGGTGGGGAGGGCCGCCCGCTCGCCGTGCCGCTCGACCGTCACCGCGAGCTCTCCGGGCACGACCTCGAACCCGGGGACGTCACGGCAGGGATCTGCCGGCGCGGTGGCCCCGAGATCCTGGACGTGCCCGCCGCCGGACCCGGCCTGCCGCCCGCACCGGCCCGGGGTCTCGCGCGCCGGCCGCACGCGGAGACCGGTGGGGAGGGCCGCCCTCTCGCCGTGTCGCTCGACCGTCGCCGCGAGCTCTCCGTGCACGACCTCGAACCGGGGGACGTGACGGCATGGATCTGCCGGCGCGGCGGCCCCGAGATCCTGGACGTGCCCGCCGCCGGACCCGGCCTGCCGGCGCCCGAGACTGGACGCGGAACTCGCGGCGAGCCGCCGCGCCCTGGCCGGCCACGGCGGCCTGCCGTCCGCGTCGGTGCCGCGGATCCCGGCGGACACGCGGACCGGCCCGCCGCCGCCCGGATCGGCGGGCCCGATGCCCGCCTCCGGGCCCGGCACCTCGTCCGAGCGCGTCGTCCTGACCTGGTGAGGCTGCCGTGACCGAGACCGTGACCCTCACGGCGTACACCGTCCTCGTCCTGCTGGTCGTCGCCGAACGCTTCGTCGAGCTCGCCGTGGCGCGGCGCAACGGCGCCTGGAGCCGGGAGCGGGGCGCCCGCGAGTACGGTGCCGGGCACTACCCGGTCATGGTCGCGCTGCACGGCGCGCTCCTCCTCGGCTGCCTCGTCGAACCCTGGGCGGCCGACCGGCCGTTCCTGCCGCTGCTCGGCTGGCCCGCGCTCGCCCTCACGCTCGCCGCGCAGGCCCTGCGCTGGTGGTGCGTCGGCACGCTCGGGCCCCGCTGGCACACCCGGGTGCTGATCGTCCCCGGCCTTCCCCTCGTCGCCGCCGGCCCCTACCGCTACCTCCGCCACCCGAACTACGTCGCGGTGGTGGCCGAGGGCGCCGCCTTGCCCCTGGTCCACACCGCCTGGCTGACCGCCCTGGCGTTCTCCCTCCTGAACGCGGCCCTGATCGCCGTCCGCGTCCGCTGCGAGAACACCGCGCTGGCGCCGTCCCGCGCGCTTCCCGCCACCGGTGCCGCGCCGTGATCGACCTCCTCGTCGTCGGCGGCGGTCCCGCGGGACTGGCCACCGCCATCCACGCGGCCCGGCGCGGCTTCGACGTGATGGTCGCCGAACCCCGGCCCGCGCCCATCGACAAGGCGTGCGGCGAGGGGCTGATGCCGGCGGCGGTACGCGCCCTGGGCGCCCTCGACGTACGGGTGCCCGGCCGGCACCTCCGGGGCATCCGCTACGCCGACGCCGACGGCGGCCACAGCGCGGAAGCCCCCTTCCGCGCCGGGCACGGCCTCGGCGTGCGCCGCACGGTGCTGCACCAGGCACTCGCCGCCCGGGCCGCCGAGCTCGGGGTCCCGGTCGTCCCGCACCGCGTCCGCCGGGTGGCCCAGTCCGACACGTACGTGACCGCCGACGGGATCACCGCCCGCTATCTGGTGGCGGCCGACGGACTGCACTCGCCCACCCGGCGCGCGCTCGGCCTGGGCGTGCGGCCCGCCGCCGGACGGCGCCCCGCGCTCCGGTACGGCCTGCGGCGCCACTACGCCGTCGAGCCGTGGACCGACCTGGTCGAGGTGCACTGGTCCGCCCACTGCGAGGCGTACGTCACTCCGCTCGGACCACGGCAGCTCGGCGTCGCCGTCCTCACCTCCCGCCACCTGCCCTTCGACGACCAGCTGGCCCATTTCCCCGCGCTGGCCGGCCGGCTGCGCGCGGCCGAAAGGACACCGGTCAGGGGCGCCGGGCCGCTGCGTCAGCAGGCCCGCACTCGGGTGGCCGGCCGGGTGCTGTTCGCCGGGGACGCCGCCGGGTACGTCGACGCGCTGACCGGTGAGGGCCTCACCCTCGCCCTGACGGCGGCGGACACCCTCGTACGCTGTCTCGCCGAGGGCCGCCCGGAGGCGTACGAACCGGCCTGGTGCCGTCTGACCCGCAGCTACCGGCTCCTGACGCGATCCCTGCTCTGGGTCCGCAGCCAGCCCCCGCTGGCGCCTCTGATCACACCGGCCGCCGCCCGGTTCCCCGGCCTCTTCCGGAGCGCCGTGAACCTGCTGGCCTGACCGCTGCCGGACCGGGGCGGAGGACGCGCCCCCACCGGCAGCGGCCGGAGCAGGGTGTCGGGCGTGGTGGCCGCCCGTGCCGCCCGGGAACTCCTCACCGGCGCCGTACCGGCGGGAGTCCACCACATCGAGCGGCTGCCCTCCCTCGCGGACCTTCCCGGACGGCTCGCCCCCGACGGGGGCACCGCCCCGCGTGCCGGCCGGGCACCGGCGCGGACCCGAGGCGCCTCGGTCGTCGACGGCAGCGGGGGCACCGCGGCCGTGGCCACGGTGCCCCCGAGCGGAGCCCCTCCGGTCAGCGCGGTGCGCTCACCGGCCCTGCCGGATCCAGACCGCGGTCCGGATCCGGGCCACGGCCCTGGACCGGATCACGGTCCCGCACCGGGCCGTCGTCCCGAGCCGGATCCTGGCCCCCGCGTTCCGGTGCGTCCCCGCCGTGCCGCTCCGCCCAGGCCTCCAGGGCGGACCGGCAGGCGTGGTCCAGGTGGTGCGCCCCCGAGAGGTCGAGGACGACCCGGCGGTCCCCGGGCAGGGCCTCCAGGCTGTCGAGTATCTGCGGCAGCTTCAGGAAGGTGACGGTCCCGAGGATCCTCACCCGCACCGTCCCCGCCCCGTCGTCGGTGTGCTCCACGCGGAGGTGCGAGGCCTCCCAGGCGGCCTTCGCCACCGACAGCACGAGGCCGATCACCACCCCCTCGAACATGCCGACCGCGACGATCGCGACCGCCGTCACGACCAGGACCAGCGCCTCGCCGCGGTGGGCGCGCCACAGGGTCGCCACCCTCTTGAACGGGATCAGCTTCCAGCCGGCGTGGACGAGGATCCCGGCGAGGGCGGCGAGCGGGATGTACGCGAGGACGGCGGGCAGCAGGGCGGCGAAGAGCAGCAGCCACAGCCCGTGGAGGACGCGGGACGCCTTGGTGCGCGCGCCCGCCTCGACGTTGGCGGAGCTGCGCACGATCACCGCGGTCAGCGGCAGGGCGCCGAGCAGCCCGCTCAGGGCGTTGCCCGTGCCCTGGGCGACGAGCTCCTTGTCGTAGTCGGTACGCGGCCCGGGGTGCATCTGGTCGACGGCCGCCGCGCAGAACAGCGACTCAGCGGAGGCGATCAGCGTGAAGGCGAGGACGGTGCCGAGCACGGCCGGGTTCGCGAGCGAGGAGAAGGCGTCCGCGCCCGGCAGCCGCACGGCGTCGAAGACCCCGCTCACCTGGATGGTCGCCACCGGCAGGTCCGCCAGCGCGGTGACCAGGGCGGCCAGGGCGACCGCCGCCAGTGCGCCGGGAACCGCCCGCGCCCGGCGGGGCAGCCGGCGCCAGAGCACCACGACGAGGACGGTGCCGGCCGCGACGGCGAGGGAGGAAAGGGCCGTCGTGTTGCCGACGGCCTCCACCAGAGCGGCCGGCAGGCCCACGAGCTTGTCGATACCGGAGGCGGGAGCCGGGACGCCGGCCGCCGCGTAGAGCTGTCCGGCGATGATGACGAGACCGATGCCGGCGAGCATTCCCTCGACGACGGAGAGGGAGATGGCCCGGAACCAGCGTCCCCAGCGCAGGAGGCCCACGGCGACCTGGAGGAGACCGGAGAGCAGCACGATCACGCCCAGGGCGGGCAGCCCGAAGGCGCGGACCGCTTCCAGGACGAGGACCGTGAGGCCGGCGGCGGGGCCCGAGACCTGAAGGCTGCTGCCGCGCATCATGCCGGTGACCACACCGCCGACGATGCCGGTGATCAGGCCGAGCTCGGCGGGCACGCCGGAGGCGACGGCCACGCCGATGCACAGCGGAAGGGCGACGAGGAAGACGACGAGCGAGGCGGCGAAGTCCTGCCGCAGAGCGGGGAGGCGGCGGACGGAGGAGGGAAGCGACATACGGATCCGCCCCCTCACAGGGTCTCGAAGGAGTCGGTCTCGGGGCGGTACTCGTGCACGGCCCCGGTGTGCACCTCGTAGTACCAGCCGCGCAGCCGCAGCCGGTCGTCCGCCAGGCGCCGCTCGACGCAGGGGTAGGAGCGCAGGCGGAGCAGCTGGGCGAGGACATGGCCGCGGACGGCGTCGGCGACGGCCGGGTCGTCGGGGCGTCCGGCGGCGCCCTCCGGTACGGCGTGGGCGAGCCAGTCGCGCACGGCCGGCACGGCGCTGAGGTCGTCGCCGCGGACGAGGGCGCCCACGGCGCCGCAGTGGGAGTGGCCGCAGACGACGACGTCCCGGACGCCGAGGACTTCGACCGCGTACTCGATGGTGGCGGCTTCCCCGGTGGGGCCGCCGTTGTCGTACGGGGGCACGATGTTGCCCGCCGTGCGCAGCTCGAAGAGCTGCCCGGGCCGGGCTCCGGTGATGAGGGCGGGGACGACCCGGGAGTCGGAGCAGGTGATGAACAGGACGGCCGGGGACTGTCCCGCGGCCAGCGGGGCGAACTCCTCAGGGCGCTGTCCGAATCGGCGGGCGTTGTCGATGAGGGGCTGCATGGATGTTTCCTCCTGGCGCGCCCTGGGGGCGCGTCGGGCTGACAGGTCGGCGCATGGACGTTTCGCCTGTCAGCACAGGAACACCTGGAGCACGGCCGGGCCGGTGGCGGTGGCGGGTCTCGGCCGGCCGTCGGGGAGGCCCCGCGGCCCGGCCGGGGTATCGGTGCGGGGCGCCGCGGGGACGGCCGCCGCGGGCGGCCCCGGCGGGCCGGCCGGTGCGAGCGCGGCACGGCGCCGGTCACGGTGGAGGGCGCTCCCGCAGGGCGTCTCCAGCTCGCCGTCCCCGCGGTGACGGATCTCCTGCGCCGAGCCCGGCCCGGCGCCGAGCTGCTGGACGTGAGGCGGCATGGGCCTGCTGCCCCCGGCCGGGTCGGCCGGCGCCGCGACGGCGCAGGCACCGCAGAGGAGGGTGAGGACGAGCGCGAGGAGGAGGGCCGGGGCCGCGCGCGCGGCCGAGGACACCCGCACGAGGGCGGTCGCCGGCATGGGGCCTCCCTCCGTCGTACCGTCACCGATTTCCCCAAGACACGTTCAAGGGCTGGTCAATGGAGAGTAATGCGGCCAGGTGAACAAAGGCCCTCAACACCCCTACGTGCGAAGGGTTTTCGAATGGAATCAGCCGCAGATTGACGCGAACGGGTGCGGGGACCGGAGGAAGCGGAGGGTCGTGCCGCAGCGCCCGCGCACGGGGGCCGGCTCGTCAGGGCCCCCAGCCGGGACGGCCCGGACCGCGCACGGCCCGAGAGGTCGGGGAGCGCCCTCGGTCATACCGGAGGGTGAGTGACCGCCGTCGATCTTTACCCCTCCGGCCCGATGGCATAGCCTGCCACGACGCGGAACGGCTCGAGCACAACAGAAGGCGGTCGTCGATGTCCGGCACGGAATCCTCCGACTACACCCAGCGGCTGGCGCGGCTGGAGAGCTCGGGGATCAAGCGGCTGCTGCCCACCCAGGCGCCGTACCGCTGGAACCTGAAGCGGCTCGCCCTCGGCCGTGTGCTCGACGTCGGCTGCGGCATCGGCCGCAACCTGCTGAACTGCGGCCCCGAGAGCGTGGGCGTCGACCACAACGCGACCTCCGTCGCCACCTGCCGTGAGCGCGGCCTCACCGCGTACACGCCCGACGAGCTCGCCCGCGCCGAGGACTGCGGCCCCGGGTCCTTCGACAGCCTGCTGTGCGCGCACGTCCTGGAGCACATGGACGAGGAGCTCGGGAACTCGATCCTGGCGCAGTACCTGCCGCTGGTGAAGCCGGGCGGTTCGGTCGTCCTGATCTGTCCGCAGGAGGCCGGTTACAAGACCGATGCCACGCATGTGCGGTTCGTCGACTTCGACGGCCTGCGCGCCCACGCCGAGAAGGCCGGCCTGACGGTGGAGCGCACCTACTCGTTCCCGTTCGCCCGGTCGGTCGGCAAGGCCTTCCCGTACAACGAGTTCATCCTGGTCGCCCGCACCCCGGCCGCCTGAGCCCCTTCCCCCGGCCGGAGCCGGGGGCCTCAGGGCATGGGCGCCGGACCCCAGCCGGGCACGTGCGCCGCCGCTGAGCGCTCCCAGGCGGCCACGCCCCCGGCGACCGGCCAGGCACGGGTGATCTCCGGAGCCCGTTCGATCGCCCGCAGGGTGTCCGCGAGCCGGCGGCTCGCCACGGAGGCCTTCACCCCGGCCAGCGGATCGTCCTCCTCCAGCGCCGCCGCCCGGGACTCGTACTCCTTGATCGGCCGGGCCGAGCACATCGCCACATAGGCGGCGTCGACCCGCCGCGCCAGCATGAGGACCTCCGGCCGGCCGCCCTCCGCGAGGGCCGCGACCAACCGGTCGTGCCCGTCGAGGACGACCGGCGAGTTCAGCCCGCTGACCCACCACAGCAGTACGGGCGGCAGCACGCCCTCCCGGTACTGGCGGCGGTACGCCTTCACCCGGGCCGCGTCCGGCGCGGACAGGGCCCGCAGCGGCAGCAGGTCGCGGGCGTCCTCCTCCGGATCGCCGTACCCGAACCAGGTGAGGTGCCCCCGGTCGGGATCGTGCGCGAGCAGCTTGGCCCAGTTGCCGTCCGCGAACCAGCCCGGAGCCGGCACGTCCAGATTCCAGTCGCCCTCGTGCAGCGGCCCCTCGGCGGCCCCGCGCAGCTGTGCCGCCGCACGCGCGGCCCACCGCTCCCTCCAGGCGTCCGAACCGGCCGCGGCGAACCGGGCGACGGCCCGCGCCGTGTCCGCCCGCCCCGGCGCCAGCGGCGAGCGGTACGCCCCGGTGCGCGCGTAGTGCACCCCGTGATGGCTCGCCCGCTGGCGCGCGAACAGCACGGGCCGGCCACCCTGCACCAGCATCAGCCGCCCGCCGTCCGCGCACTCCGTCCGAAGCCCCGGCCGCACCGGGTGGTCGATCCGCATGGCAGGAGCCTAAGGGGGCCGCTACGGCACCCGCGCCGTCCACTCACGGGTCGCGAACTTGGTCTCCGCCAGCTCCTTCGCCAGCGCCAGCTCCTCCTCCGTGACCCGGCCCTCCGTCAGGCCGTAGCGGCCGCGGAAGGAGGCGATCATGCGGTCGATGACGGCCTCGCGCGGCAGACCGGTCTGGCGCCGCAGCGGATCCACCCTCTTCTCGGCGCTCGCGGTGCCCTTGTCGGACAGCTTCTCCCGGCCGATCCGCAGCACCTCCGTCATCTTGCCGGCGTCGATGTCGTACGCCATGGTCACGTGGTGCAGCACCGCGCCGTCGCCGCCGACCATGCGCTTCTGGGCGGCGCCCGCGATCTTCCCGGCCTCGGTGGCGATGTCGTTCAGCGGCTGGTACCAGGCCCGGATGCCCATGTCGCCGAGCGCGCCGAGCACCCAGTCGTCGAGGTACGCGTAGCTGTCGGTGAAGGAGAGCCCCTGCACCAGGGCGTCGGGGACCGACAGCGAGTACGTGATGGTGTTGCCCGGCTCGATGAACATGGCGCCGCCGCCGCTGATCCGGCGGACCACCTCGATGCCGTGCCGCCCGGCCGCCTCCGCGTCCACCTCGTTGCGCAGCGACTGGAAGCTGCCGATCACCACGGCGGGGGAGGCCCACTCCCAGACGCGCAGCGTCGGCGGCCGGCGGCCGGCCGCCACCTGTGCCGTGAGGACCTCGTCGAGCGCCATGTGCAGGGCCGGCGGCTGCGGCGGCTCGTGGATCAGCTGCCAGTCGTAGTCGGTCCAGTCCGTGGCGTGGGCGAGGGCCCGGCGGACCGCGACGCCGATGCCCTCCGTCGACAGGCCGAACATCTCCGTGCCCGGCGGCAGCGCCCGGTCGATGCGGGCCGCCAGGCCCGCGGCGTCCGTGTCGGCCGGAGCGCCCTCCAGGGCCCGGTCGATCGCCTCGATCGCCTCGTCCGGCTCCAGGAAGAAGTCGCCCGCGACCCGGACCCGGCGCAGCACGCCGTCCTCCACGTCGAGGTCGACGACGACCAGCTTGCCGCCCGGGACCTTGTACTCGCCGTGCACGGACCCTCCCTGGACCCGGTCACCCGCCTGACAGGGGTGAACCCGGTCAAAGGCTACTCGCGGGCCGCGGTCGTCCGCCGGTTGTCCACAGGTCGCCGCGAGGCCGCCGGAATGTCAGCCCGGTGTGCTTGGCTGGTCACATGAGCGGACACACCGACGTCACCGACTTCCTCGACCATGTCCTCGCCGGCGGCACGACCGAGGTGGAGGAGGCGGTCCGCAAGGCCGCCGCCGCCGAGATCATGCCGCGCTTCCGCCGGCTCGGCGCCGACGAGGTCGTCGAGAAGAACGGGCCCCACGACCTCGTCACCATCGCCGACCGGGCCGCCGAGGCCCATCTGACGACCTCCCTCACCGCCCTGCTGCCCGGCTCCGTGGTCGTCGGCGAGGAGGCCGTGCACGCCGACCCGGCGGTCTACGAGGCGATCAAGGGCGACGCGCCGGTGTGGATCGTCGACCCGGTCGACGGCACCCGCCAGTTCGTCCGCGGCGAGCCCGGCTTCTGCACGCTCGTGGCCCTCGCCCGCCGCGGCGAGGTCCTCGCCTCCTGGACCTACGCCCCGGCCCTCGACGAGCTGGCCGTCGCCGTGCGCGGCCGCGGCGCCACGCTGAACGGGGCGGCGATACGGTCCGGAGCGCCCGCTCCCGGAGCGGTCCTGGAGGTCGCCACCTCCCACCCCGACTACACCACCCCGGACCAGAAGCGCGCCCTGCTCGGCCTGCGTGCCGACGGTGTCCGCCCCCGCCCCTGCGGCTCGGCGGGCCTGGAGTACCTGGCCGTGGCCAGGGGCCGGCTCGACGGAGTCGCCTTCAGCTGGGAGTACGCCTGGGACCACGCCGCCGGACTGCTCCTGGTCGTGGAGGCGGGCGGGGCCGACCTCACCCTCACCGGTGAGCCCTTCCGCATCACCGGAGGCAACACCCTGCCGTTCGTCTCGGCCCGCGACGCGGCGACCGCCGCCAGGATCCGGTCACTGCTCGGGGGCCGGTAAGTCCCCTGCGGGGCCGCGAAATATGCTGAGATCCTTGGCCATCGGCTGACGAAGGAGTCCGAAGGTGCCGTCGATGCTCGATGCCGTCGTCGTGGGGGCGGGCCCCAACGGACTGACCGCAGCCGTGGAGCTCGCCCGACGCGGCTTCTCCGTCGCCGTGTTCGAGGCGAAGCCGACCGTCGGCGGCGGTGCCCGCACCGAGGAGCTCACGCTGCCCGGCTTCCGGCACGACCCCTGCTCCGCCGTGCACCCGCTGGGTGTCGCCTCGCCCGTCTTCCGCACCATGCCGCTGGACCGCCACGGCCTGGAGTGGCTGCACCCGGACCTGCCCATGGCGCACCCGTGGGACGACGGCACCGCCGCCGTCCTCTCCCGCTCCGTCGCCGAGACCGCCGCGTCCTTCGGGCCGCGCGACGCCGGCACGTACCGGCGTCTCGTCGAGCCGTTCCTGCCCCGTTGGGAGAGCCTCTTCCGGGACTTCATGCAGCTGCCGCTCACCGCGCTGCCCCGCGACCCGGTCACCCTCGCCCGCTTCGGCCTCACCGGACTGCCGCCGTCCACCTGGCTGATGCGCCGCTTCCGCGACGAGAAGGCGCAGGCGCTGTTCGCCGGGCTCGTCGGCCACGTCATCGCCCCGCTCGGCGGCGTGGCCACCGGAGCCGTGGGCCTGGTCTTCGCGCTCGCCGCCCACGCGGCCGGCTGGCCGCTGCCCCGGGGCGGCTCCCAGTCGATCTCCGACGCCCTCGCCGCGTACCTGAAGGAGCTCGGCGGCACCGTCCACACCGACTTCGAGGTCAAACGTCTCGATGACCTGCCGCCGGCCCGCGCCTACGTCTTCGACACCTCGCCGACCGCCCTCGCCCGGATCGCCGGCCTCGGGTCGTTCTACGACGGCTACCGCTACGGCGCCAGCGCCTTCAAGATCGACTACGCGCTGTCCGGCCCCGTGCCCTGGACCGCCGAGGCGGCCCGCCGGGCCGGCACCGTCCAGATCGGCCCCACCCGGGGCGAGATCGCCACCGCCCTGAACCAGGCGTCCTCCGGCACGGCCCCCGACACCCCGTTCCTCATCACCGCCCAGCCCAGCCTGGTCGACCCCGGCCGCGCCCCCGACGGCAAGCACGTCTTCTGGGCCTACGGCCACGTCCCCAACGGCTGGCGCGGTGACCTCACCGAGGCGATCGAGCGTCAGATCGAGCGCTTCGCCCCCGGCTTCCGCGACCTGGTCCTCGCCCGCGCCACCGCCGGCCCGCCCGAACTCGCCGCCCACAACGCCAACTACGTCGGCGGCGACATCGCCTGCGGCGCCGCCCGCGGCCTCCAGCTGCTCCTGCGCCCCAGGCTGTCCCTCTTCCCGTACAGCACCCCGCATCCGGCCGTCTTCCTCTGCTCCTCCGCCACCCCGCCGGGACCCGGCGTCCACGGCATGTCCGGACACAACGCGGCCAAGGCCGTCTGGCGGCGGCTGGGCCGCCCCGGCCGGAAAACAGCGGTGCCGGGTCCGGGCGGCACCGCGAGGATGAGGGCATGACCACCCGACCCGAGATCGTCCTCGTCCACGGCGACATCACCGCGCAGGACACCGACGTCATCGTCAACGCCGCCAACTCCTCGCTCCTCGGGGGCGGCGGGGTCGACGGCGCCATTCACCGCCGGGGCGGCCCCGCCATCCTCGCCGAGTGCCGCAGGTTGCGCGCCGGGCACCTCGGCCGCGGCCTGCCGACCGGCCGCGCCGTCGCCACCACCGCGGGCGACCTCGCGGCCCGCTGGGTCGTCCACACCGTCGGCCCGGTCCACAGCCGCGAGGAGGACCGCTCCGACCTGCTCGCCTCCGGCTACCGGGAGTCCCTGCGCCTGGCCGCCGAACTGGGCGCCGAGACGGTCGCCTTCCCCGCGATCTCCACCGGCGTCTACGGCTGGCCCATGGACGACGGGGCCCGCATCGCGATCCGCACCGTACGGGAGGCAGCCACCGCCCCGGTGCGGGAGGTGCGGTTCGTGCTCTTCGACCGGGCCGCGTACGAGACCTTCGCAGCGGCGCTGGGGTGAGCGCGGGGACAGGGGCGTAGGGGCCGGGGTGCGCCACCCCGCGCCCGCACGCCGCCCGGGACGGCCACCACCCCGCGCCCGCACGCCGCCCGGGACGGCCACCCCGTGGGTCATCCCGCCACCGGGACCGCCCCCCGGGCACGACCGGCCGCCGCGAGCGCCGCTCCGACGGCCGAGGCGGCCGAGGCCGTCGCGGCCGCGACCGGGGCGAGGTTCGCGCCGGTGGGCACCACGGCGGCGAGGGCGGCCACCACCCGGCCGCCGGGCCCCCGCCCCGGCAGCGCGACACAGTCGGCCCCTCCCTCCGGGACCGCGTCCGCGAGGCCGGGCACCCGCGTTCCCCGGTCCACGAACGGCCCGCGCTCGCGGCTCTCCAGGGCCCGGCCCGGCGCCGTACCGGGCGCGAACGAGGTCCCCTCACGGACCGTCACGGCTCCCGGCGCCCGCCCGGGGACGCAGGCGACGGCGAGCACGCGGCCGCCGTGCGGCACGGCGAGGACCACACAGGCCCCCGTCGCGGCCCTCAGCCGGTGCAGCGGAAGCCGGGCCGCGTCCCTCAGCCCCGGATACGGCTGCCAGGACTCACCGAGCCGGAACAGCTGGGGCCCCAGCACGTACCTGCGGCCGCGCCGCTCGACGGCGCCCACCGGCCCCAGCTGGTCCAGCAGGCGGTGCGCGGTCCCCTTGGGGACCCCGCACGCCGCCGCGAGCTCCGTCAGTCCTGCCTCCCCGCCCCGCCGCCGCAGCGCGTCGAGCAGGGCGAACGCCCCTTCGAGGACGCCTCTGCCCGCCGCCGCCGTCTCCGTTGTCGTCTTCGCCATGCAGCGCAGTCTGCGGACGGCGCCGCCCGCCGCGGTATCCCAGGAATCTGGGGAAGGGCCAGTCGTTTATCAGACGTTCAGCGGGCTGGAGGACGCTGGGGCCACCACCTCGGACGGGACGGGGCGGAGGGACACCGGGAGGTCGCATGGACCGTCTTGTCGCGGACTGGCGAAGAGACCGCGCCCGTGGCCGGGGACACGGCCACGGGCGTACCGGCGGAGGCACCCTCACGGGCGCCGTCGACCGCGCCCTCGGACGCGCCCTCGGGGGAGGGCCCGCGTCCGAGGGCGGTCCCGTCGCCGTCCTGGAGGCCGCCGCCGCGGCCCTGGCCGACGTCGTCCCGTACGAGCTCTGGGCCGGCGTGCTGCTCGACCCGGTCACCCTCCTCAACGTCGGCGGCTGCTATCGCCACGGTCTCGGTGCCGAGTGGATGCCACGGCTCCTCGACATCGAGTACCGCGAGGGAGACGCCCTGCTGATGCCGGCCCTGGCCCGGCAGCCGTGCCCCGTCGGCACGCTGAACACGGCCCTCGACGGCCGCCTCGACCGCAGCGCCCGCTACCGGGACATCTACCGCCCGCTCGGCCTCGCCGACGAGATGCGGGTGCTGCTGCGCGACGCCGGCCGCGTGTGGGGCGCGCTGGTGCTCGTACGGTCGGAGGACCGGCCGCCGTTCTCCGCGACCGAGACGGCCGCGGCCGCCCGGCTCTCCGGCCCGCTGGGGCGCGCCCTGCGGGACTCGCTGACCGAGCGGCCCGCCGCCCCCGGCCTCGACGCCCGCGCGCTGGTGGTGCTCACCTCGCGCTACGAGACCGTCACGGAGTCCGCGACGGCCGCCGCCTGGTACGCCGAACTGGCCGAGACCCCCGCGCGCGGCACGGGCCTGCCGGCCGCCGCGTACGGTGCCGCCGCCGCGGCCCTGAGCAGCCCGACCGGCGGCAGCCGCGTGTGCGTCCCGACCCGCTCCGGCGGCTGGGCCGCCATCGAGGCATGGCGCCTGGAGACGGGCGACGGCGCCCAGGTCGCCCTGTCCCTGGGGCCCGCGTCACCCCCGGACCGGGTCGCCGCGCTGATGGAGGCGTACGCGCTCAGTCCCCGCGAGTGCCAGGTCCTCGCCCAGGTCGTCAGCGGCGCGCCCACGACCGAGATCGCGGCGCGGCTCGCCCTCTCGCCGTTCACCGTGCAGGACCACCTCAAGTCGGTGTTCGCGAAGACCGGCGTCCGGTCACGCCGCGAGCTGGTCGCCCAGGTCTTCTTCTCCCACTACCTGCCGGACATGCCCCTCGCCGGGACCGGGGCGGGAGCCGCGGCGGGGACCGGCGGGGCAGAGGTCAGGGCAGCGGGCGGATGAGCGCGGCGTGACGCGGACAGGGGCGGTGGCGGCCCCGCCAGGACGGCGGGCCCGCGGCCGTGCCCCCGTGCCGCGGCCGCCGAGGGCCCGGGTGGCCCCCTAGCGCGGGGCCCGCGGCCCCGCCCGCAAGGCCACCGACCGGCGAGGTCCCTGTCGTTTTCTCGCCAGCCCGAGCCCCGCCGAGCCCCCATCCTTGAGGCATGCACACCGAAACCGAGCGCTGTGTGCGGGCCGTCCGGTCGAAGGACGCCCGCTTCGACGGCGTGTTCTTCACGGCCGTCCGCACCACCCGGATCTACTGCCGGCCCAGCTGCCCGGTCGTACCGCCCAAGCCCGAGAACATGGAGTTCCACCCCACCGCCGCCTCCTGCCAGCGGGCCGGCTTCCGCGCCTGCAAGCGGTGCCGGCCCGACACCAGCCCCGGTTCGCCGCACTGGAACGTGCGGGCCGACACCGTCGCCCGCGCCATGCGACTGATCCAGGACGGTGTCGTCGACCGGGAGGGCGTCCCCGGCCTCGCCGCCCGGCTCGGCTACTCCGCCCGGCAGGTCGAGCGTCAGCTCCTGGCCGAACTCGGCGCCGGGCCGCTCGCCCTCGCCCGCGCCCAGCGCGCCCAGACCGCCCGGCTGCTCGTCGAGACCACCCCGATGCCCATGGCCGAGATCGCCTTCGCGGCCGGCTTCGCCTCCATCCGCACCTTCAACGACACCGTCCGCGAGGTGTTCGCCCTCACCCCCGGCGAACTGCGCGCCCGCGCCACGAGGCACCGCGCCACCGGAGCCCGCGATGCCACCGAGCCGGCATCCGCACCGCCCGGCGCGATCACCCTCCGGCTGCCGTTCCGCGCCCCCCTCGACCCCTCCAACCTCTTCGGACACCTCGCCGCCACCGCCGTCCCCGGCGTGGAGGAGTGGCGCGACGGCGCCTACCGCCGGACCCTGAGCCTCCCCTACGGGCACGGCATCGTCGCCCTCGCGCCGCGCCCCGACCACGTGCTGTGCCGGCTCTCCCTCACCGACCCGCGCGACCTCACCCACGCCATCAGCCGCTGCCGCCGGCTCCTCGACCTGGACGCCGACCCCGTCGCCGTCGACGAGCAGCTGCGCACCGACCCGCTGCTCGCGCCGCTGGTCGACGCGGCGCCCGGACGGCGGGTGCCGCGCACCGTCGACGCCGCCGAGTTCGCCGTACGGGCCGTGCTCGGCCAGCAGGTGTCCACGGCCGCCGCCCGCACCCACGCGGCACGGCTGGTCACCGCGCACGGCGTCCCCGTCGAGGACCCCGAGGGCGGCCTCACCCACCTCTTCCCGAGCCCGGCCGCCCTCGCCGGCCTCGACCCCGAGGCCCTCGCCCTGCCCCGCAGCCGCCGCACGACCCTGCTCACCCTGGTCGGCGCGCTCGCCGACGGAAGCCTCGCCCTCGGCCCGGAGAGCGACTGGACCGAGGCCCGCGAACGCCTCCTCGCCCTGCCCGGGTTCGGCCCGTGGACCACCGAGGTCATCGCCATGCGGGCGCTCGGCGACCCCGACGCCTTCCTCCCCGGCGACCTCGGCGTCCGCCGCGCCGCCCAGGGCCTCGGCCTGCCCGCCACCCCCGCCGCGCTCACCGCCCGCGCCGCGCAGTGGCGGCCCTGGCGGGCCTACGCGGTCCAGTACCTCTGGGCCACCGACGCCCACCCCATCAACCACCTCCCCGCGTAAGGAAGCCGAACCCCGTGCCCACCGTCCAGCACACGGTCGTGGACAGCCCCTACGACGCGCTGACCCTCGTCGCCGTCGACGGCGTCCTCAGCCGCATCCACATGACCGACCAGCGCCACCGCCCGCCCGAAGAGACCTTCGGCGAACGCGACCCGCGCCCCTTCACCGAGGCGGTGCGCCAGCTCGACGCCTACTTCGCGGGCGAACTCACCGCCTTCGACCTGCCGTTGAAGCTCATCGGCACCCCGTTCCAGCTGCGCGTCTGGGAGCAGCTGCGACTCATCCCGTACGGGGAGACCCGGACGTACGGCGAACTCGCCGAGGCCCTCGGCAACCCCGGCGCCTCCCGCGCGGTCGGCCTCGCCAACGGGAAGAACCCGGTCAGCATCGTCGTTCCCTGCCACCGGGTGATCGGGACGAGCGGCAGCCTCACCGGCTACGGCGGCGGCCTCGACCGCAAGAAGCGCCTGCTGGCCTTCGAGTCGGGCGCGTCCCCCGACGCCCTGTTCTAGGGGACGCGGCTCCTACCGCAGGGTCTCCAGGAGCGCGGGCAGCGCCGTGCCGATCGGCTCGCGTACGACCTGGTCCGCGAGCGGGTCGTACGGGGTGGGCTCGGCGTTCACGATGACGAGCCGGGCGCCCTGCTCGGCGGCCATGCCCGCGAGGGAGGCGGCCGGCTGCACCTGGAGGCTGGAGCCGACCGCGATGAAGACCTCCGCGGCCTTCGCGATCGACATGGCCTGCCCGAGCACCACCGGGTCGAGCCGCTGCCCGAACATCACGGTCGCCGCCTTCAGGATGCCGCCGCAGCCGAGGCAGGCCGGGTCGGCCTCGCCGGACCGCACCCGGTCCAGCGCCTCGGCCATCGACGACCGGGCACGGCAGGCCGTGCACACCACCGACCGCGCCGAGCCGTGCAGTTCGAGCACCTTGCGCTCCGGCACCCCGGCGGCCTGGTGCAGGCCGTCCACGTTCTGGGTGATCACCCGCAGCGCGTGGCTGCTCTGCTCGAACGCGGCGATGGCATGGTGCGCCGCGTTCGGCCCGGCGTTCAGGACCTCGCTGTCGAGCCGCATCCGCCACGAGCGGCGGCGGACCTCGGGGTCGGCCATGTACGGCCCGTAGGTGACGAGCCGCTCGGCCTCCGGGTCACGCCGCCACAGCCCGTTCGGCCCCCGGTAGTCGGGGATGCCCGAGTCCGTGGAGATGCCGGCACCGGTGAAGATCGCGACCATCGTCATGTGGCGAGCGTAGGCAGTCCCCGAGCTCTCCCGCGAGGCGATTTCCCGGTGCTAGGTTGCCCGCATGGCCAAGGTCAACGTCTCCCTCGACGCCGAACTCGTCGTCGAGGTCATGGTCCTCGCCGGCATCGGCAACCCCCAGGACGCCGTCGAGGCGGTCGTCCGCGACTACATCGCCCGCGGCCACCGCACCGAGGCCCGCACCGCCTCCCGCGACGAGCCGGTGCGCGGCGGCCTCATCCCGCAGGAGCCGCAGCAGGGCTGAACGCCCGGCGCACCCACGGCGCGGTGACGAGGACGAACAGCCCGAAGGCGAGCAGCCGTCCGAGTCCGCCCCGCTCCGCGGGCGAGCCGTCGAGCAGCACGAACACGGCGTAGGCGTTGGCCGTCAGGTCCGTCGCCAGGACGGCCAGGACCAGATCGACGCCGGCCCGCCGGCCCCGCAGCAGCAGGACCGCGGCCGGCGGGTCGACGAGCGCGAGCGACGACCAGTACAGGTCGAGCCAGGCGGGCGCGAAGTCCCGGTGGGCGAACGGCCCCTCGGTGAGCAGGTCGACCGTGTGCGTGACCGTGCCGACCAGCAGGCCGGCCGCCCACACGGCCACCACGAGCCGCACGGCGGCCCGGTTCATCGTGCGGCGCGGCCGTTCTCCAGCTCCACCGGGCCCCGGCCGTGCTCCAGGACGTCGAGGGCGGCGAGGACGCGGGGGCCGAGCGAGCCGGGCAGGTGGGCGAGGACCTCGTCGGGGCGCACCAGCTTCCAGGAGACCAGCTCCTCCTCCTGGAGCCGGATCGACGCCAGCTGCTCGTCCGACAGCACCCCGCCGTCGTACAGGTACGCCACCAGCGGCGGGCGGCCGGGGCCGTGCGACCAGTCCACCGCGAGCAGCGCTCCCGGCTCGACGTCCAGGCCGATCTCCTCGGCCGTCTCGCGGCGGGCGCCCTGGCGGGGCGTCTCGCCCTCGTCCGACTCGATGGTGCCGCCCGGCAGCGCCCAGCCCTCCCGGTAGTTCGGCTCGACGATGAGCACCCGGCCGGACGCGTCCCGGAAGAGGGCGGCCGCACCGGCCAGGACCCGGGGCAGGCCCGCCAGATACGTGGCGAAGTCAGAGGTCGTCATCCCGTCAGCGTAGCCAGCCGGACCGTCCGCTCGGCCAGCTCGCTGATCCGCGCGTGGTCGAAGCCGGCGACGGCGCTGCGCACCCGGTCCCGCAGCGGCTGCGACCACTGCGGCGGGATCGCCGCGGCGCCGCACAGCACCCCGGCGACCGAACCGGCCGTCGCCCCGTTGGAGTCGGTGTCCAGGCCGCCGCGCACCGTCAGCGTCACCGTGCGGGTGAAGTCGCCCTCCCCGTACAGGAGCCCGGCGGTCAGCACCGCCGCGTTGGGCACCGTGTGGATCCAGCCGAGGGAGCCGTTCTCCTTCGCGAGTTCGGCGAGCGCGTCGGACCACCCGACGCCCGCCTCGTACAGCGCCGTCGTGTGCCGTACCGTCCGGGCGAGCCGGCTGCTCGCCGGGATCCGCTCCAGGGCGGCCCGCAGCGCGGAGCGCACGTCCGGGGCGGTGAACGCGGCGGCGATCAGCGCCGCCGCCCACATCGCCCCGTACACCCCGTTGCCCGTGTGCGACAGCGCCGCGTCCCGGCGGGCCAGCGAGGCCGCCCGGCGCGGGTCGCCCGGTGAGGTCCAGCCGTAGACGTCCGCCCTGATCAGCGCGCCGATCCACTCCTGGTACGGATTGTCGTACGTGGCGGTCAACGGCGGCTTGAGGCCGTTGGCCAGATTGCGGTAGGCCACCCGCTCCGCCGTGAAGGTCTGCAGATAGGGCAGCCGCAGCAGCCAGTGCTCGCCCACCTGCTCGGTGGTGAAGGCGAAGCCGCGGGTCTCCAGCAGGTGCAGCCCCAGGATCGTGTAGTCGATGTCGTCGTCCCGGCAGCTGCCGTTGATCCGGCCGCGCACGCACTGCGGCCACTCCGGCCGCAGCTCGAAGCCGTCGGCTCCGGCGGCCGGCGGCGGGGGCAGATAGTCGGTGAGCGGCAGGGCGTCGGTCAGCCGCAGGTAGGCGTCGATCCGCTCGGACGTCCAGTGGTCACCGCTCTCGACGGGCTTGCCGAGCATGTTCCCGGCGATCCGCCCCGTCCAGCCGCCGAGGATCCGGTCGGCGAGTTCACTGTGCTTGAGCAGGCCCATGCCTCCGGTGTACCGAATGCGGGGCGCGGGCGCGCGCCGACGCACCCGCCCGGCGGCGCGCGCCCGGCCCGTCAGCCTCGCCCCCGCTTCCGGCCCTCACCCGGCCTTCCTGCCGCCCCGGCCTTCACCCGGCCTCCCGTCGCCTCGGCCCTTCCGCCCGGCCGTCCCCCTCGCCCGCCGCCCCGGCCCTCACCCGGCCTCCCCGTCGCCCCGGCCCTCACCGCCGGCGTCGCCGCCGAGACGGGACTTCGCCGCCCGGCGCAGCCGGTGGTGGCGCGAGGCGCCCCGCACGGTGTCCGCGTCGCCCACCATCGCCCGCACCGCGTCCCGCACCCCGTGCGGCGCGCCGTGCCGGGACGGGCCCGCGCCCGGGTCCGCGCGGAGCTCCTTCAGGAGCGCCCAGCACAGCCCCAGCATCACGAGCACGAAGGGCAGCGCGACCAGGATGGTCGCCGTCTGGAGCGCGTTCAGACCGCCCGCCACCAGCAGCACGGCGGCGACCGCGGCCATCAGGACGCCCCAGGCGACCACCAGCCAGGTCGGCGGATGCAGCGCGCCCCGGCTGGTCAGCGAGCCCATCACCAGCGAGGCCGAGTCGGCGCTGGTCACGAAGTACGTCATGACCAGCAGCATCGCCACGTACGAGGTGACCGTCCCGATCGGCAGCGCGTCCAGCATCGCGAAGAGCGACGCCTCCGCCCCGTCCCGCACCGCGCCCGCCAGGTCGGCGGCGCCCGTGGAGTCCAGCCGGATCGCGGTGCCGCCCATCACGCAGAACCAGATCACCGTGGCGCCGGAGGGCACGAGCAGCACCCCGACGAGGAACTCGCGGACCGTCCGGCCGCGCGAGATCCGGGCGATGAACGTGCCGACGAACGGCGCCCAGGACAGCCACCAGGCCCAGTAGAAGATCGTCCAGGCGCCGAGCCAGGCCCGGTCCGAGAACGCGCCCGTGCGGCTCGCCATCGGCAGCAGCTGGTGCAGGTAGCCGCCGACCGAGGCCGGGACGGTGTCGAGGACGTACACGGTCGGACCGAGCAGGAACACGAAGAGCATCAGAGCGGCGGCGAGCACGATGTTCAGCGTGGACAGCCACTTCACGCCCTTGTGCAGCCCGGAGAAGGCGGACAGCACGAAGGCCGCCGAGAGCGACACGATGATGACCAGCTCGGTGGTGGTGGACGGCTCCACGCCCACGGTGAGGTTCAGGCCCTCCGCCACCTGGAGCGCGCCCAGGCCCAGGCTGGTCGCGGTGCCGAAGACGGTCGCGAACACCGCCAGCAGGTCGATCGTCCTGCCCGGCCAGGACCGTGCCCTGCGCTCGCCCATCAGCGGCACGAACGCGGCGCTCAGCGTGTTGCCGCGGCCCTTGCGGAAGCCCGCGTAGGCGAGGGCGAGACCGGCGATGCCGTAGATCGCCCACGGGGTGAGCGTCCAGTGGAAGAAGGAGTACTCCAGGGCGGTACGCGCCGCGGCGCCGGACCGGGGCGGCACGCCGGTCGCCGGCGGCGGGTCCAGATAGTGCTGGAGCGGCTCCCCGACCCCGTAGAACATCAGCCCGATGCCCATCCCCGCGCTGAACATCATCGCGATCCACGCCAGGTTCGTGAACTCCGGCTCCGAGTCGTCCGCGCCGAGCCGGATCCGCCCGAAGCGGCTGAGCGCGATCACCACGCACAGCACCAGGAAGGCGTCGGCGGCCGTCACGAACAGCCAGGCGAAATCGGACAGGACCCAGTCCAGGGCCGAGGAGGAGGCGTCGTCGAAGGAGTCCCCGCCGAGCGCCGCCCATCCCACCACCGCCACGACGGCCGCCATCCCGATGCCGATGACCTTGGTGTCGGGGCGGCCCTCGGCGGGACGGGGGCCCGTGCCGGGGAGGTGATCGATCGGTTCCGTGCTCATGCGGCCCCACTATGGGGCGGAATATCGCCTTATCCGGGGGTGGCACGCCGTCTTGCGCTACGGATAGGGTCGGCCTCGGCGCGACTGCCTGTTCGAAAGCAAGGGATGCAAGGTGACGGACGGAGCAGTAACTGAGGTCGCACGCGTGCTCGTCGCGGCCGACAAGTTCAAGGGTTCGCTCACGGCCGTACAGGTCGCGGAGCGGGTCACAGCAGGACTGCGACGGGTCGTCCCGGAGCTCGAGGTGGAGACGCTGCCCGTCGCGGACGGCGGCGACGGCACCGTCGCGGCGGCCGTCGCGGCCGGATTCGAACGGCGCGAGGTCACCGTGACCGGGCCGGTCGGCGAGCCCGTCACGGCGGCGTTCGCGCTGCGCGGGACCACGGCCGTTGTGGAGATGGCGGAGGCGTCCGGCCTCCAGCTCCTGCCGGCCGAGGACCTCGCCCCCCTCACCGCGACCACCTACGGCTCCGGCGAGCTGCTGCGCGCGGCCCTCGACGCCGGCGCCACCACGATCGTCTTCGGCGTCGGCGGCAGCGCCACCACCGACGGCGGCGCCGGCATGCTCGCCGCGCTCGGCGCCCGCTTCCTCGACGCCTCGGGCGAGCCCGTCGGCCCCGGCGGCGCGGCTCTCGCCGAGCTGGCCTCCGCCGACCTGTCGGGCGTCGACCCGCGCTTCGCCGACGTCGACCTCGTCCTCGCCAGCGACGTGGACAACCCGCTCACCGGCCCGAAGGGCTGCGCGGCGGTGTACGGCCCGCAGAAGGGCGCCTCACCCGAGGACGTCGAGACCCTGGACGCGGCCCTCGGGCACTACGCGCGGATCCTGGAGGAGGCGATCGGCCCCAAGGCCGCCGAGCTCGCCGCCTCCCCGGGCGCGGGCGGCGCCGGCGGCATCGGCTACGGCGCCCTGCTCATCGGCGCGAGCTTCCGCCCCGGCATCGAGCTCATGCTGGAGGTCCTCGGCTTCGCCCCGGCCCTGGAGCGCGCCACCCTGGTCATCACCGGCGAGGGCTCCCTCGACGAGCAGACCCTCCACGGCAAGGCCCCGGCGGGCGTCGCCGCGGCCGCCCGCGCGGCCGGCAAGGAGGTCGTCGCCGTCTGCGGCCGCCTCGCCCTCCCGCAGGAGAGCCTCGGCGCCGCCGGCATCCGCCGCGCCTACCCGCTCAGCGACCTGGAGCCGGACCCGGCCAAGTCCATCCCCAACGCGGGCCCGCTCCTGGAAGAGGTCTCGGCGAACATCGCCCGCGATTTCCTGAGCTGACCCCGACGCCCTCCGGGTCGCCCCCGACGCGCTCCCCGGGCCGGCCCCGACGCGACCCCCAAGGCCGATCCCGATGCGGCCTCAGGGCCGCGGCCGGCCCGGGGGTGCGTCCGGCCCGGAGGCCGGGGAGCCCGGAGGCCGGGGAGCCCGGGGGCTCGGCGTCCCGGGGCCGGCGTCCGGCGTCAGGGAGCCCTGGAGCCCGACGACCGCCCGCGTCGCGCTACGGCCGGGAGACCTCCCGCTCCGGCCTGCCCGTGTCCCGGTCGAGGCGGACGGTCGTCACGCCGCCGTCGCCGGTCGTGAAGCTCAGGGTGTCCGGATCCGACCAGGTGACGTCGACGAGCGCGTGGGCCGGATCATCGCCGTTGAAGGAGCCGGCGGGCCAGTGGTGGGCGGTGAGGGGCGGGCCGTCGACGACCGAGACCCGCCACAGCGGGTCGATCATCGCGGAGCCGCGCTCCACCACGAGGTGACGTTGCGCGTGGTGCGGGGCGGCCCGGCGGTCGGTCTCCTCCCAGTCACCGCTCAGGAGCGGGAACAGCAGCAGGCGGAAGCCCAGCACCCCGGCCGCCGCCACCCCGCACAGGAAGACCGCCGTCACCCGTATCGCGTTCCGGCGGATCGCCAGCCAGGCACCGGTGCCCAGCAGCAGCGAGGCCGTCAGGGCCCACGGCCACCGGTACTCGAACGCGGAGACCAGGACCAGGAGCCGGGTGGAGTCGGCTGCCCGGGAACCGAGCGGATGAGCCGCCACCGCCAGCAGGCCGGCCGTCAGGAGCAGCCCCCCGAGGCGCCGGGCGCCCCGGCTCGTACGGGTGTTCGTCATCGTCGTCACCCGGGCATCCTGCCAGCCCCGGCCACCCCGGGGATCACCCCGCCGAGGTCAGGCGGAAGGCGTCCAGGGCCAGCGTCATCTCCGTGAGGTCCCGGGGCCGGGACAGCGACCTCGACGTCAGCTGCTCCAGGCGGCGCAGGCGGTTGAAGACCGTGTTGCGGTGGCAGTACAGCCGCCCCGCCGCACGGCCCGCCGAACCCTCGCAGTCCAGCCACACGTCCAGCGTCTCCAGGAGCACCGCCCGGTCCGCCGGATCCAGTTCGAGCAGACCGCCGAGGACGTCGTGCACGAGCAGGCCCGCCATCTCCGGCTGGCTCACCACCAGCGCGCCCGGCATCCGCCGGTCCAGCCGCACGATCTCGTGCGAGTCCGGCGGGCACGTGCGCAGGGCCAGCTCCGCCAGCCGCCGCGCCCGCCCCAGCTCCGCGAGCCCGGTCACCACCGGACTGATCCCGCCCGGACCCGGGCAGCGGCCCTGCAACAGGTCCGACAGCGCGTCCAGGTCGGTGCCGTCGGCGAGGGAGGCCACCCCGATCTCGCAGTGCGCCCGCATCCGCCACAGGAACCGCACCCCCGCCCCCCGCACCCGCCGGTGGAACGGCTCCGGCACCTCGCGCCGGTCCTGCCGCAGCACCACCACCGCGTACCGGCCGTGCTCCGGCAGGTCCAGGCCCGCCGCCGCCCGCGCCACCACCTCCGCGGCCTGCGGGCGGTCGCCGAGCAACTCGTCGAGGAGCGCCGCCAGCTGTTCGTCGGTCCGCCGCCGCAGCTCCAGCTCCGTCGCCCGGTACGCCTCCGAGGCCGTGTCCGCCTGCGTGTCCACCGCCTGCCACACCATCGTGGCCGCCTGCGTCAGCGCCCTCAGCTCCCCGGGCCGGGCCGCCGCGCCCTCGATCAGCGCGTCCCACACCAGATGCCCGGCGTGCCGGTAGGCGTGCACGACGAGCTCCAGCGGCATGCCCTGTTCGGCCCGCCGCCGGCCCATCTCGTCCGCGTGTTCCAGATCCCGCCGGGGCGAGTCGCGCGGCGCCGAGATCATCTCGATCCCGATCCGCATCGCCTCGTGCGCCTCCTGCCAGTGCTGGTCGTACGGCACGATCCGGCCGTACGCCGGCTCGTACTCGTGCAGCTCCCTCAGATGCTCGTCCACCAGCTCCGGCAGCCGTTCGAGGAGTGCCGTGCACGCCTGTGCCAGCAGCTTCCAGTCATCGCCGGTCCGCGGTCTGCGCCGTCCCATGTCCGGAGGATGCCATCCCTCCGCCCCTTCCCACAGGCCCCTGACACGCACCGTTGTGCGCGTGCACAACCCGCCGCCGGGCCCGCTGGTCAACGGCAGCGTTTCGGCCGCCCGACGTGGACGGGCGGCCCGGCCCGGTGCTGGGGTGAGCGCCACGCGACACGGAAGGGGAACCATGGGAGGTACCGCACTCGCCCTGGAGGTCACGGACCTGACGGCGGGATACGGGCCGGTACGCGCCTTGCGCGAGGTGTCGGTCGAGGTGCCCGAGGGCGCGGTCGTCACCGTCCTCGGCGGCAACGGCGCCGGCAAGTCCACCCTGCTGCGGGCGATCTCCCGCACGCTGCCGTTCCACGGCGGCGCGGTCACCGGCGGCACCGTCCGCTTCGGCGGCCGACCGCTCGACGGGCTCGCGACGGACCGGGTGGTGGCCGCCGGGGTGTCCCAGGTCCCCGAGGGCCGGCAGGTCTTCGCCCGGATGACGGTCGAGGACAACCTGCGCGCCGGGACGCTCGGCGCGCGCGGCGACCGGGCCGCGAAGGCGGCGGCCCTCAGGCGGGTCCACGAGCTGTTCCCCGTGCTCGCCGAGCGCGCCCGACAGCAGGCGGGCCTGCTGTCGGGCGGGGAGCAGCAGATGCTGGCCGTCGGCCGGGCCCTGATGGCGTCCCCGCGGCTGCTCCTGCTCGACGAACCCTCGCTCGGGCTCGCTCCGCTGATGGCCGCCCGCATCGCCGACACCGTCCGGGAGATCAACGCGCAGGGCACGGCGGTGCTGCTCGTCGAGCAGAACGCGGCCCTCGCCCTGCGGCTCGCCTCCCGCGCGTACGTCCTGGAGGTCGGCCGGGTCACCCTCTCCGGTCCGGCCGCGGAACTCGCCGCCTCGGACGAGATCCGGCGCCGCTACCTGGGCGTCGCCGACGAGGACGAACCCACCGGACGCCCGGACCCGGACGGGAACGCCACGAAGCCCGCCCGCCGCCCGGCGCTGGCCCGCTGGGAGGAGACCCGATGAGCCGCAGCCCGCTCCCGCTTCCGCGTTCGGCCCGGGACCCGGGTCCCGCCCGCCGCCCGGCGCCGGCCCGCGGGGAGGAGACCCGATGAGCCGCACCCCGCTCCCGCGCCCCGGCCGGGACCCGGAGCCGGATCCCGCCGGCGCCGCCCCGGCGCCGGGCGGGAACACCGGCCCCGGCGAGGGCGCCGCCCCCGCGGCCACCGCCCCGACCGACGTCCCCGCCCTCGACGTCCGCGACGTCACCGTCCGCTTCGCCGGGCTCACCGCCCTCGACGGTGTCTCCTTCACCGTGCGGCCCGGCACCGTGCACGCCGTCATCGGACCGAACGGCGCCGGCAAGTCCACCTGCTTCAACGTGCTCTCGGGCGTCTACCGGGCCACCTCCGGCTCCGTGCGCTTCGGCGACCACGAACTGACCGGCCTGCCCCCGCACCGGATCGCCGGCCTGGGCGTCGCCCGGATCTTCCAGAACCTCGCGCTGCCGCCCCGCGCCACCGTCGAGGACAGCCTGATGCTCGGTCGGCACCGGCTCACCCGGACCGGCTTCCTCGGTGCCGGGCTCCGGCTGCCCTCCGCCGCCCGCGAGGAGGCCCGGCACCGGGCCAGGGTCCGCGAGATCGCCGCCTTCGTCGGCCTGGAGGAGGACCTGGCACGCCCCGCGGGCTCCCTCCCGTACGGCCGGCAGAAGCTCGCCGAACTCGCCCGCGCCCTGTGCATGGAGCCCAGGCTGCTGCTCCTCGACGAGCCCGTCGCCGGGATGACCGCCGACGAACGGCGCCGCACCGCCGCCGTCATCGCCGGCGTCCGCGACAGCCTCGGCATCTCCATCGTCCTGGTCGAACACGACATGGGGGTGGTGATGCGGCTCGCCGACGCCGTCACCGTCCTCGACTTCGGCCGCCGCATCGCCGACGGCACCCCCGCCGACGTCCAGAACGACCCGGCCGTCGTCCGCGCCTATCTCGGAGAGGAGGACGCCGAGTGAGCACCTTCGCCGAACTCCTCGTCAACGGCGTCTCACTGGGGTCGATCTACGCCCTCATCGCCCTCGGGTTCGTCGTCATCTTCCGCGCCACGGAGGTCGTCAACTTCGCCCACGCCTCGCTGCTGCTCGCCGGCGGCTACCTCACCGCCGTCCTCCACGACGACCTCGGCTTCTGGCCCGCGCTCGCCGTCGGCGTCGCCGGCGCGGCCCTGGTCGGCGCGGCCGTCGAGTTCCTGGTGATGCGCCGCTACCGGGGCGCCGACCACAGCGTCCTCGCCATCGTCACCATCGGCGTCGACATCCTGCTGACCACCGAGCTCACCCGCCGGATCGGCACCGACGTGCTCGCCCTCGGCGACCCGTGGGGCGACACCGTCGTCACCATCGGCCCGGTGACGGTCGCGCAGACCCGGATCGCCGCGTTCCTCGCCGCCGGACTGCTCATCACCGCCTTCCTGCTGGCCTTCCGCTACACGTCCTGGGGCGTGGCCATGCGGGCCGCCGCGGAGAACCGGGAGACGGCCGCCCTGATGGGCATCCGCCTCGGCCGGGTCTCGCTCGGCGCCTGGGCGGTCGCGGGCGCGCTCGCCGCCGTCGCCGCCCTGTTCCTCACCGTCTTCCCGACCCCCGGCCTGGAGCGCTCGACCTCGCTGGCCGCGCTCAAGGCCTTTCCCGCGGCCATCCTCGGCGGCCTCGACTCCACCACCGGCGCCCTCGTCGGCGGCCTCCTCGTCGGCGTCACCGAGTCCCTGGCCACCGGCTACCAGGGCGACCTGACCTTCCTGGGCCGCGGGATCGGCGACCTCGCCCCGTACCTCGTCATGGTCGCGGTGCTGCTTGTCCGCCCGGCCGGGCTCTTCGGCACCAAGGAGCTGGCCCGTGTCTGAGACGACGCTCACCGCCCGCCGCACCGCCGTCCTCGCCCGCCCGAGGCTCTGGACGGGGGCCGCCGCCGGCCTGGTCCTGCTCGCCCTGCCCTTCTATCTGGACCGCTTCTGGCTGCAGGCCGGTCTCTTCGCCATGGCCGCCGCCATCGGCGCCATCGGGATCAACCTGCTGACCGGCGCCACCGGGCAGCTCTCCATGGGCCACGCCTTCTTCCTCGCCGTCGGCGCGTACGGCTACTGCGCCTTCGCGGGCGACGGCTCCGACGGTCTGACCGGCCTCGGGCTGCCCGGCTGGCTCGCCGTGGTGCTGGCCGTCGCCCTCGCGGGCCTGGCGGGCGGGGTGTTCTCGCCGATCGCGGGCCGGCTGCGCGGCGCGTACCTCGGCATCGCCACCCTCGCGCTGATCTTCATCGGCCAGCACGTGCTGTTCAACGCCCACGACCTGACCGGCGGCTACAACGGCCGCGCCGTCCCGCCGCTGCACCTGTTCGGCCTCACCTTCGACGACAGCGAGCTGCTCGTCGCGTCGGTGCCGTTCGGCTCCGCCGAGAAGCTCTGGTACCTGGGCCTCGTGCTGCTCCTCGCGGGCGCCCTCTTCGCGCGGGGCGTGCTGCGGGGCAGGCCGGGACGGGCCATGAACGCCATCCGGGACCACCGGATCGCGGCCGGGGTGATGGGCATCCCGGTGGCCCGCCACCGGGCCGCCGTGTTCGTCCTGTCCTCCATGTACGCGGGCCTGGCGGGCGTGGTGCTCGCCCTGGTCTTCCAGCGCACCGTGCCGGAGTACTTCGGCATGATGCTCTCCCTCGAATACCTGGCCATGATCGTCATCGGCGGTCTCGGTTCGGTCGCCGGTGCGGTCGTCGGAGGCGTGTTCGTCTCCCTGCTGCCGCAGCTCCTCAACCGGTACAGCGACGTCCTTCCCCTGGTCTCCGCCCCCGGGACGGGCGGGATCGCACCGGGGGAGGCCGCCCGCTACCTCTATGGCGCCGCCGTCGTCGCGGTGGTGCTCTTCCTGCCCGGCGGCCTGGTCCGGCCGGCCGCCCGGCGCACACCGTCCACCTCTGGGGAGGAACGATGAACCACCGACGACAGGCCGTGCGGGGCCTGACCGCGGCCCTCGCGGCACTGGTCGCGCTGACCGCCGCCGGCTGCAGCTCCAAGGCGAAGGGCGGCGACGGCGAGGGCACCGGCGCGGGCGGGGTGAAGGCCGGCAAGGGCGTCACCGACAAGGCGATCACCCTCGGCGCGCTCACCGACATGACCGGCGTGTACGCCACCCTCGGCAAGAGCGTCACCCAGGCCCAGCAGCTGTACGTGAAGCAGGTCAACGCGGCCGGCGGGATCTGCGGCCGGCAGTTGGAGCTGACGGTCCGCGACCACGGCTACGACCCGCAGAAGGCGCTCGCCGCCTACACCGAGCTGGAGCCGAAGGTCGTCGGCTACCCGCAGTTCATCGGCTCGCCCTTCGTCGCCGCCGTCAAGGGGCGCGTCGACGGCCTGGACAAGGGCCTGGTCCTGCCGCAGGCCTGGTCCGCCTCGCTGCTCGGCTCGCCCTACATCCGCGTCCTCGGCTCCACGTACGACGTGGAGACCATCAACGCGGTCGACTTCCTGGTGAAGGAGAAGGGCCTGAAGGCGGGGGACCGGATCGGCCACGTGTACTTCGAGGGCGACTACGGCGAGAACGCGCTCGCGGGCGCCGAGCACGCCGCCGGGAAGGCGGGCCTCGAGGTCGTCGAGCAGAAGATCAAGCCCACCGACAACGACATGTCGGCGCAGGTCGCGGCCCTGAAGCAGGCCGGGGTCAAGGCCGTCGTCCTCAGCGCGGGCCCGCGCCAGGCCGCCTCCCTCGTCGGCGTCGCGGCGGCCACCGGCCTGAAGGTGCCGGTCGTCGGCAACAACTCGGCGTTCTCGCCGCAGCTGCTCGGCACCCAGGCCGGTCCCGCCCTGCAGAAGATGTACTGGGTGGCCTCCCCGAGCCTCCCGATCGGGGCGGACACCCCGGTCGCGAAGAAGCTGGTCGCCGACTACAAGGCGGCCTACCCGGGCGACAGCCTCGACAACGGCATCGTGGCCGGCTGGACCGCCGCGAGCGTCTTCGGCGAGGCCCTGAAGAAGGCCTGCGCCGAGAAGGACCTGACCCGTGAGGGCATCGACAAGGCACTGCTGACGATGACCTCGTACGACGCGGGCTTCGGCATGACCCACGACTTCGGCGACCCGAAGGCGCCCTCGTCGCGCGAGTCGGTCATCCTCCAGCCGGACGCCTCCGTGCCCGGCGGCATGCGGACGGTCCGGCAGCCGTTCACCGCCGAGGCGGCGGCCTCCTACGCGCCCTGACCTCCGCCGACCGCCCCGGGGACAGGCCGTCACCCGCCGGAAACAACGGAATGTGAAGCTCGGGCCATGAACGATCTCTTCACGGTCCGCCCCGCCGCCCCCGACGATCCCCGCGTCCCGGCCCTCCTGGCCGCGTACCACCTCAGCACCGAGGCCGAGAAGGGACAGCCCGTCGACACCGTCGACGGGCTGCCGGCCGTCTACCGCACCGAGGTGCTCGACCCCGGGGCCGCCTTCGCCGACGACACCCTGCTCCTGGCCGGGGCGCCGGGCGAGCCGGCGGCCGGCCTCGTGGTGCTCACCGCGCGGGCCGAGATCAAGCGGCTGTGGGTGGAGCCCGCCGCCCGGGGGAGAGGCGCGGCACGGGCCCTGACGGCCGAGGCCCTGCGCCGCGCCGAGGCAGCCGGCGCCCGCCGCGTACGCCTGTCGGTGTGGACCTGGCGGGAGGGCGCCCTCGCCCTGTACCGGCGGCTCGGCTTCCGGACGGTCCGGCCCTGGGACGACCGGCCCGGCCTGCTGTGCCTGGAGAAGCCTCTGGACCGCGTCCTGCGGCTCTCCCCGGCCGACATCCGCTCCCGGGCCGCCGACGGCCTCGCCGCGCTCCTGTGCGACGCGGTCGAAGGCGGCGCCTCCGTCGGCTTCCTGGCGCCCCTGGAACCCGCCGAGGCGGCCGCCTGGTGGCGCACCGCCGCCGAGGACGCCGAGCGGGGCGTACGGGAGGTCTGGGCGGCCCTCGGGCCCGCCGACGAGGTCCTGGGCGCCGTCACCCTCGTCCGCGACGGCAAGGCGAACGGGCGGCACCGGGGGGAGATCGCCCGCCTGGTGGTCCACGGCTCCGCCCGCGGCCGGGGACTCGGCGCCCGGCTCCTCGCCACGGCGGAGGCGCACGCGGCGGCTCAGGGCCTCACCCTGCTCGTCCTGGACACCGAGACCGACAGCCCCGCCGAGCGGCTGTACCGGGCGGCCGGCTGGACCGCTGCCGGGGTGATCCCGGACTTCGCCGCCGCCCCCGACGGCACCCTGCGCCCCACCACGCTGTACTACAAGCGCCTGGTCTGACCGTGCGGGGCACGCGGGCGCGCGAGAAGGGCCCCGGACGCGGTCCGCGTCCGGGGCCCTTCCCCGTATGTCTGCCCTGTCAGGCCGCTACGGCAGCTGCGCCGCCTGCGCCTGCCGCGCCTCCCGGCTCTCGCGCCGGTTGTCACGGAAGGTGTTCACGCGCCGGGCCGTCGCGAAGAGGGGGATCACGGCGCCCAGCACCACCTGCAGCGCGCAGCCGGTCTGGAGCAGCAGCTGACCGCCGGGGGCGTCGAACGCCCAGGCCGCCAGCATGGCCATCGCTCCCACGATCCAGCTGAGCATCGCCACCGCGAGGACACCCCGCGGCTTCGGGTACTCCACCCGGCTCACCATCAGCCACGCCGTGCCGATGATCGCCAGCAGGGTCGGGATGAACGGCAGCTCCAGCAGGACGATCGAGACGACCGTCAGCGCGCCGAACGGGCTCGGCATGCCCTGGAACATGCCGTCCTTCATCGTCACGCAGGAGAACCGCGCGAGTCTGAGCACCACCGCGAGCAGGACCACGATCGCGGCCACCGCCGAGACCTTCTGGTGCGCGTCGTCCGCGACCATGCCGTACACGAGCACGAAGTACGCCGGGGCCAGGCCGAAGCTGATCAGGTCCGACAGGTTGTCCAGCTCGGCACCCATCGGCGAGCTGCGGAGCTTGCGCGCCACGATGCCGTCGAACAGGTCGAAGATCGCCGCGCCCAGCATCAGGATCACGGCGGTGGCGGCCGAGTGGCGCGCCATGCCGGTCTCCACACCGCTGCCGGTGAGGTGCGGGATGAGGATGCCGGTGGTGGTGAAGTACACCGCCATGAATCCGCAGGTGGCGTTACCGAGCGTGAGGGCGTCCGCTATGGACAGCCTCAGCGACAGCGGCATCTCCTCGGCCTCTTCGGCCGCCTCCGCCTCCGCGTCGGCGACCCAGTCGGCCGCCCGTGTGTCGGGATCAATCACGGTCAATGCGAGTCACCCCCGCGGTCGTGGGCTGCCCCACCTCGACGGCGACCTCGACACCCTCCGGGAGGTAGATGTCGACCCGCGAGCCGAAGCGGATCAGACCGATCCGGTCACCCTGCTCGACCTTCGTCCCCTGCGGGATATACGGCACGATCCGCCGGGCGACGGCGCCCGCGATCTGCACCATCTCGATGTCACCGAGCTCGGTGTCGAAGTGCCAGACAACGCGCTCGTTGTTCTCGCTCTCCTTGTTGAACGCCGGCACGAACCCACCGGGCACGTGCTCCACGGACGTCACCGTGCCGGCCAGCGGCGCGCGGTTGACGTGGACGTTCAGCGGGCTCATGAAGATGGCGACACGGGTGCGCCCGTCCTTCCACGGCATGATGCTCTGCACCACACCGTCGGCGGGCGAGATGACCCGGCCCTGAGCGATCTCGCGCTCGGGGTCGCGGAAGAACCACAGCATGCCGGCCGCGAGAGCGGTGGCCGGCACGGCGATCGCCGCGGCACGCTTCGACTTCCGGGCGCGCGCGAGGCTGAGCGCCGCGGTGGCGACGGTCGGCAGAAGCCACGGCGATGCTCCGCGTGCGATGCTGACGCCCTTGAGGCTGTCGCGGTGTGCAGAGGTTTGGCTGTGGGGCATGGATGACCTTCGTAGCGGATGATGCCGCACTGGCGGGGGACGGCGGCTTTCCGGCGATGCTATCGGTTGCGGGCCGCAACTGGGCAAGCCAGAAGCCGAGTCGGCGGCCGGAAGACGAACACAGGGTGTGATCTTCTTCGCGGCCGAACCGACCCAAATGCGACAATCAACCCTGGAATCGGTACTCCTCGAGCAGCCGACGACCAATGATCATTTTCTGGATCTCGGCGGTACCTTCGCCGATGAGCAGCATCGGCGCCTCACGGTAGAGACGCTCGATCTCGTACTCCTTGGAGAATCCGTAACCACCGTGGATGCGGAAGGCATCCTCCACGACCTCCTTGCAGTACTCGGAGGCGAGGTACTTCGCCATCCCTGCCTCAAGGTCGTTTCGTTCCCCGGAGTCCTTTTTGCGTGCTGCGTTCACCATCATGGCATGAGCGGCCTCGACCTTGGTAGCCATCTCGGCCAGCTTGAACTGAATCGCCTGGTGCTGGGCGATCGGCTTGCCGAAGGTGTGACGCTGCTGCGCGTACTGGACGCCCAGCTCGAAGGCACGCTGAGCGACGCCGCAGCCACGCGCCGCGACGTTCACGCGGCCGACCTCCACGCCGTCCATCATCTGGTAGAAGCCCCGCCCGGTGACCCCGCCGAGCACCCGATCGGCGGGAACGCGCAGGCCGTCCATGATGAGCTCGGTCGTGTCGACGCCCTTGTAGCCCATCTTCTCGATCTTGCCGGGAATGGTGAGGCCCGGACGGACCTCCCCGAAACCGGGCTCCTTCTCGACGAGGAAGGTCGTCATCGACTTGTGCGGGGCGGTCCCCTCGGGGTGTCCTTCGTCACTTCGGACGAGAACGGCCACCAGCGTTGACGTACCACCGTTCGTCAGCCACATCTTCTGGCCGTTCAGGACGTACTCGTCGCCGTCCTTCACCGCCTTGGACGTGATCGCCGACACGTCCGAGCCGAGCCCCGGCTCCGACATCGAGAACGCGCCACGCACCTCGCCGGCCGCCATCCGCGGCAGGAAGTGGTCCTTCTGCTCCTGGGTGCCGTGCTGCTTCAGCATGTACGCCACGATGAAGTGCGTGTTGATGATGCCGGACACCGACATCCAGCCGCGCGCGATCTCCTCCACGCACAGCGCGTAGGTGAGCAGCGACTCACCCAGGCCCCCGTACTCCTCGGGGATCATCAGGCCGAAGACGCCGAGCTCCTTGAGCCCGTCCACGATCTGCTGCGGGTACTCGTCACGGTGCTCCAGCTCCGTGGCGACCGGGATGATCTCCTTGTCCACGAAGTCGCGGACCGTGGAGAGGATCTCCTGCTGGACGTCGGTCAGACCGTGCGTCTGGGCGAGTCGCGCCATGACTACTTCCCCTGCTCGTTGAGGACCGGGCGGCCGGGCTGCTCGCCGCCGCGCGCTTCGATGTACTCGGCCGTCGGGACCATGACCTTGCGGCGGAAGACGCACACCAGGGTGCCGTCCTGCTTGTAGCCCTTGGTCTCGACGTAGACGATGCCGCGGTCGCTCTTCGACTTCGACGGCGTCTTGTCGAGCACGGTCGTCTCGCCGTAGATGGTGTCGCCGTGGAAGGTCGGCGCCACGTGCCGCAGCGACTCGATCTCCAGGTTGGCGATCGCCTTTCCGGAGACGTCCGGCACGGACATGCCGAGCAGCAGCGAGTAGATGTAGTTGCCGACGACGACGTTCTTCTTGAAGTCCGTCGTGTTCTCCGCGTAGTTCACGTCCATGTGCAGCGGATGGTGGTTCATCGTCAGCAGACAGAAGAGGTGGTCGTCGTACTCGGTGACCGTCTTTCCGGGCCAGTGCTTGTAGACGGCGCCGATCTCGAACTCTTCGTAGGTGCGGCCGAACTGCATCGGAATCAGGCCTCCGGGATCTCGAACTTGCTGGTGCGCTGCATTCCGGCGGCCCGGCCCTTGCCCGAGATGACCAGCGCCATCTTGCGGGAGGCCTCGTCGATCATCTCGTCGCCGAGCATCGCCGAGCCCTTCTTCCCGCCGGCCTCGGACGTGTAGTAGTCGTACGCGTCGAGGATCAGCTCGGCGTGGTCGAAGTCCTCCTGCGACGGCGAGAAGATCTCGTTCGCGGCGGCGACCTGGTCCGGGTGCAGCACCCACTTGCCGTCGAAGCCGAGCGCGGCGGCCCGCTGCGCGACCGCGCGGTAGCCCTCCTGGTTGCGGATCTGGAGGTAGGGGCCGTCGATCGCCTGGAGGTTGTTGGCGCGGGCGGCCATCAGGATGCTCATCAGGATGTGGTGGTACGCGTCCGCCGGGTAGCCGGGCGGCTGCTCGCCGACGACCAGGGACTTCATGTTGATGGAGGCCATGAAGTCGGCCGGGCCGAAGATGATCGTCTCCACGCGCTGCGAGGCCTGCGCGATCGCGTTCACGTTGACGAGGCCCTGCGCGTTCTCGATCTGCGCCTCGATGCCGATCTTGCCGACCTCGAAGCCCATCGTCTTCTCGATCTGCGTCAGCAGCAGGTCGAGGGCGACGATCTGCTCCGCGTTCTGCACCTTCGGCAGCATGATGCAGTCGAGGTTCTGGCCGGCGCCCTCGACGACCGTGACCACGTCCCGGTAGGTCCAGTGGGTCGTCCAGTCGTTGACGCGCACGACGCGGGTCTTGCCCGTCCAGTCGCCCTCGTTCAGGAACTTCACGATGGTGTGCCGGGCCTCCGGCTTGGCCAGCGGCGCGCAGGCGTCCTCCAGGTCGAGGAAGACCTGGTCCGCGGCGAGACCCTGGGCCTTCTCCAGGAAGCGCGGGTTGGAGCCGGGGACCGCCAGGCACGAGCGGCGGGGGCGCAGGCGGTTCACGGGGCTGGTCATGCGGGGACCTCCGTACTTTCGAGGGGGCTGAGCTTGTTGGCTTTGCGGATCTCGTCGACGATACGGCCGATGATCCCGGTGATGCCGAAGTCCTTCGGCGTGAAGACGGCGGCCACACCCGCCGCCCGCAGCTCCTCGGCGTCGGCGTTCGGGATGATCCCGCCGACGACGACCGGGATGTCGGCCGCGCCCGCGTCCTTCAGCCGGTCGAGGACGTCCGGCACCAGCTGGGCGTGCGAGCCGGACAGGATCGACAGGCCGACCGCGTGCACGTCCTCCTCCAGGGCCGCGTCCACGATCTGCTCGGGCGTCAGCCGGATGCCCTGGTAGACCACCTCGAAGCCGGCGTCACGGGCCCGCACGGCGATCTGCTCGGCACCGTTGGAGTGCCCGTCGAGGCCCGGCTTGCCGACCAGGAAGCGGAGCTTGCCCACTCCCATGTCCTGGGCCGTCCGGTCCACCTTGCGGCGCACCTCGGCCAGCGGGGAGCCCGCCTCGGCCGGCACCGCCACCGGGGCGGAGGAGACGCCGGTCGGGGCGCGGAACTCGCCGAAGACCTCGCGCAGCGCCCCGGCCCACTCGCCGGTCGTGACACCCGCCCGGGCGCACTCGAGGGTGGCCTCCATGAGGTTCCCGCTGCCCTTGGCGGCCTCCTTGAGGCGCTCCAGGGCCTTGCAGGGCCTCGGGTGGTTGAACGGCGGCTGGTAGCGGGTGTCCCGCCACTCCTGGAGGGCGGCCACCACCCGCGCCTCGACGGCCGGGTCGACCGTCTGGATCGCGGTGTCGAGGTCCGCGGTCAGCGGGTTCGGCTCGGTCGTCTCGAAGATGTTGACGCCGACGATCTTCTCCTCGCCCGACTCGATCCGGGCGCGCCGCTCGGCGTGCGAGGAGACCAGCTGCGCCTTGAGGTAGCCGGACTCGACGGCGGCCATCGCGCCGCCCATCTCCTGGATCCGCTCGATCTCCGCCATGCAGTCGGTGACCAGGGCGTCCACCTTGGCCTCGATGACGTGCGAGCCGGCGAAGATGTCCTCGTACTCCAGCAGGTCGGACTCGTGGGCGAGGACCTGCTGGATGCGCAGCGACCACTGCTGGTCCCAGGGCCGGGGCAGGCCGAGCGCCTCGTTCCAGGCGGGCAGCTGCACGGCCCGCGCGCGGGCGTCCTTGGAGAGCGTGACGGCCAGCATCTCCAGGACGATCCGCTGGACGTTGTTCTCCGGCTGGGCCTCGGTCAGGCCGAGCGAGTTGACCTGCACGCCGTAGCGGAACCGGCGCTGACGGGGGTCCTCGATGCCGTAGCGCTCGCGGGTGATCGTGTCCCAGATGCGGCCGAAGGCGCGCATCTTGCACATCTCCTCGATGAAGCGGACGCCGGCGTTCACGAAGAACGAGATCCGGGCGACGACCTCGCCGAACCGCTCCTCGGGGACCTGCCCCGAGGCGCGGACGGCGTCGAGGACGGCGATGGCCGTGGACATCGCGTACGCGATCTCCTGGACCGGAGTGGCCCCCGCCTCCTGCAGGTGGTAGCTGCAGATGTTGATCGGGTTCCACTTCGGCATGTGGTTCACCGTGTAGGCGATCATGTCCGTCGTCAGGCGCAGCGACGGCCCCGGCGGGAAGACGTGCGTCCCCCGCGACAGGTACTCCTTCACGATGTCGTTCTGGGTGGTGCCCTGGAGCTTGGTGATGTCCGCGCCCTGCTCCTCGGCGACCACCTGGTAGAGCGCCAGCAGCCACATCGCGGTGGCGTTGATGGTCATCGAGGTGTTCATCTGCTCCAGGGGGATGTCCTGGAACAGCCGCCGCATGTCACCGAGGTGCGAGACGGGGACCCCGACCCGGCCGACCTCGCCGCGGGCGAGGATGTGGTCGGGGTCGTAGCCGGTCTGCGTGGGCAGGTCGAACGCGACCGAGAGGCCGGTCTGGCCCTTGGCGAGGTTCCGCCGGTAGAGCTCGTTCGACGCCTCGGCGGTCGAGTGGCCGGCGTACGTCCGCATGAGCCACGGCCGGTCCTTTTCCTTGCGTGCCTGCGGCTGACGCTCTGTCATCTGTGGTCCCGGGGGTCAGACGTTACGGAAGCGGTTGATGGCGTCGATGTGCTTCGCGCGCATCTCCGGGTCGCGGACGCCGAGGCCCTCCTCCGGGGCGAGGGCCAGCACGCCCACCTTGCCCTGGTGCAGGTTGCGGTGGACGTCGTACGCGGCCTGACCGGTGTCCTCCAGCGAGTACACCTTCGACAGCGTCGGGTGGATCTTGCCCTTGGCGATCAGGCGGTTGGCCTCCCACGCCTCGCGGTAGTTCGCGAAGTGCGAGCCGATGATGCGCTTCAGGGACATCCACAGGTAGCGGTTGTCGTACTGGTGCATGTAGCCCGAGGTCGAGGCGCAGGTGGTGATGGTGCCGCCCTTGCGGGTGACGTAGACCGAGGCGCCGAAGGTCTCGCGGCCCGGGTGCTCGAAGACGATGTCGATGTCCTCGCCGCCGGTCAGCTCGCGGATCTTCGACCCGAAGCGCTTCCACTCCTTCGGGTCCTGGGTCTGCTCGTCCTTCCAGAACCTGTAGCCCTCGGCGTTGCGGTCGATGACCGCCTCGGCGCCCATCGAGCGGCAGATGTCGGCCTTCTCGGGGGAGGAGACGACACAGATCGGGTTGGCGCCGCCGGCAAGCGCGAACTGGGTGGCGTACGAGCCGAGGCCGCCGCTCGCGCCCCAGATGAGCACGTTGTCGCCCTGCTTCATGCCGGCGCCGTTGCGCGAGACCAGCTGGCGGTACGCGGTCGAGTTCACCAGACCCGGCGCCGCGGCCTCCTCCCAGCTGAGGTGGTCGGGCTTCGGCATCAGCTGGTTGGACTTCACGAGGGCGATCTCGGCGAGACCGCCGAAGTTGGTCTCGAAGCCCCAGATGCGCTGCTCGGGGTCGAGCATCGTGTCGTTGTGGCCGTCCGAGGACTCCAGCTCGACCGAGAGGCAGTGCGCGACGACCTCGTCGCCGGGCTTCCACGAGTTCACGCCGGGGCCGGTGCGCAGGACGACGCCCGCGAGGTCGGAGCCGATGATGTGGTACGGCAGGTCGTGGCGCTTGGTGAGCTCGGAGAGGCGGCCGTAGCGCTCCAGGAAGCCGAAGGTCGACACCGGCTCGAAGATCGAGGTCCAGACCGAGTTGTAGTTCACGGAGCTGGCCATGACGGCGACCAGGGCCTCGCCCGGGCCGAGCTCGGGCAGCGGGACGTCGTCCAGGTGGAGCGACTTGCGGGGGTCCTTGTCGCGGCTGGCGAGCCCGGTGAACATCTCGGTCTCGTCCTTGTGGACGGTGACGGCGCGGTACGACTCGGGGAGCTTGATGTTGGCGAAGTCGGCCGAGGTGGACTCGGGCGACTGGATCGCGTCCAGGATGTCCTTCACGGGATGCCTCCGGCGGTGCGGCGCCCACGGGGCGCGCTGAGGGTTGCGTCGGGGTTGCTGGTGTGGAGGTGTGCCGTCGGTTCGGCGCGGTGGTGCTGTGGCGGCGCCGTGGTGTGGCGCGAGGTTGCCTGTGACGCAGGCGCCCGGGCGCACAAGCAGGATCGCTTGTGGGGACAGCCGGCGCGCGAGGAGTCCTCGGCGCGCCGGCCGCCCGGACGACATCAACGTATGGCACGCCGTGTCACCTGACAAGGCACTGCGTGCCAACAATTTCACTCAGATGCAATCTGCCCGCCACAGATGAGCGATGATCGATCGAAGGGCCCCGGAAAACCCGTCTGACCAGGGGCGATTCGGGCGGGGCCGTGCGTCGGCGACGTGACGAACGGCTCAGCGGGCGCGGGGCGGGGGCGGCGCGGACGGCTTGCGCGCGGGGCCCGGCGCGCGGGGGGCTGGTGCCGGGGGCACGGGGTGCCGTACGGGTGAAGGGGGGCGGGCCGGGCGCTCGGGGCCCGGCCGGGACTCGCGGGTGTGGCCGAGGGGCCGAGTGGCCGTGTGGCGGGCCGGCGGGTGGCCGGGTGGCCGGGGGCCCGCCAGGGGCGCCGCGGCGGGCCGACGCGGCCCCGGCCGCGGGGGTCAGCGCTTCTTGAGGGCTTCCTCGATGGTGCGGACGACCTCGTCCAGCGGGGCGTCCGAGCGCATCACCGTGACCACGACGTCGGTCCCGGGGGAGACCGAGGCGACCGCCGCCGGTTCCTCGGCGGCGGCCCCGGCCGCGGCGGCGACGGTGCCCGTCTTGCGGCCGGCGCCTATGCCCGAGCCGAACGTCTCCCGGACGATGGCGAAGGCGTGGTCGAGCTGGGCCTCCACGTCCCCCTGGCCGCCCGCCCGCAGCCAGCGGCGCAGGACGTGGTTGTGGGCGGTGACCACGGCCGAGGCCGCCACCTCGGCGAGCAGCGGGTCGTCGTTGCCGTCGTGGTGGTCGCGCTCGTCGAAGTGGCCCAGCAGATAGCGGGTGAAGAGGCGCTCGTAGCGGGCCACCGAGGCGATCTCGCGCTCGCGCAGCGTCGGCACCTCGCGGGTCAGCCGGTACCGCTCGACGGAGACCGCGGGCGAACCCGCGTACATCTTCATGACTTCCTTGATGCCCCGGCACACCGTGTCGAGGGGGTGCTCGTGCGGCGGCGCCGCGTTCAGGACCGCCTCCGCCCGGACCAGGGTGTCGTCGTGGTCCGGGAAGATCGCCTCTTCCTTGGAACGGAAGTGGCGGAAGAAGGTCCGGCGGGCCACCCCGGCCGCCGCCGCGATCTCGTCGACGGTCGTGGCCTCGTAGCCCTTGGTGGCGAACAGCTCCATGGCCGCCGCGGCCAGTTCCCGGCGCATTTTCAGCCGCTGCGCGGCGGCACGGGTCCCCGCCGCGCTCTCCTGGGCGTCGGACGTGGACGTGGCACGGGGTGTCTTCGCGGCCTTGGACATGTCCCGAACGTACTGCATCGGAGCGGGAGTGTGCCCAGGTGGGGCAGGGGAGGCGGCCCCGGCGCCGGCCGCGCCGGACCGGCTGAGCAGCCCTCCCCACCCCCCGCGGGGCCCGGCCCCGGCCTCAGCGCCGGGCATATTCGCGGAAGCCGCGCCCCGTCTTGCGGCCGAGGCAGCCCGCGGCCACCAGGTGCTCCAGGAGCGGCGCCGGGGCGAGACCCGGGTCGCGGAACTCGCGGTGCAGCACCTTCTCGATGGCGAGCGAGACGTCCAGGCCGACCACGTCGAGGAGCTCGAACGGCCCCATCGGGTAGCCGCCGCCCAGCTTCATCGCCGCGTCGATGTCGTCCAGGGAGGCGTAGTGCTCCTGGACCATCTTGATCGCGTTGTTCAGGTACGGGAACAGCAGGGCGTTGACGATGAAGCCGGCCCGGTCGCCGCAGTCCACCGGGTGCTTCCTGATCTTCGCGGTGACCTCGCGGACGGTGGCGTGGACGTCGTCGGCGGTCAGCACCGTACGGACGATCTCCACCAGCTTCATCGCCGGCGCCGGGTTGAAGAAGTGCATGCCGATGACGTCCTGCGGCCGCGAGGTGGCCCGGGCGCAGGCGACCACCGGGAGCGAGGAGGTCGTGGTGGCGAGCACCGCGCCCGGCTTGCAGATCTTGTCGAGGCGGGCGAACAGGTCCTGCTTGATTTCCAGGTCCTCGGCGACCGCCTCGACGGCCAGGTCGACGTCGGCGAAGGCGTCGAGCGAGCCGGCCGGGACGATCCGGGCCAGCGTCTCGTCCCGCGCCTCGCCGGTCATCCGGCCCTTGTCGACGGAACGGGCCAGGGACTTCGCGATCCGCGCCTTGGCGGTGTCGGCCTTCTCCTGCGAGCGGGCGGCGAGGACGACGTCGTAACCGGCCTTGGCGAAGACCTCGGCGATGCCGGAGGCCATGGTGCCGGAACCGGCCACGCCCACCGAGCGCACCTCGCGGCCCTGGGCGGTCGCCGCGGCCTCCAGCGGGGTGAGCGCGTCGCGGACGACGACGGACGAGCCGGGGGCCTCGTACGTGTAGAAGCCGCGGCCGGACTTGCGGCCGGTCAGTCCCGCCTCGCTGAGCTGCTTGAGGATGGGGGCGGGGGCGTGCAGCCGGTCGTGCGAGGCCGCGTACATGGCCTCCAGGACCGTGCGGGCGGTGTCGATGCCGATCAGGTCGAGCAGGGCGAGCGGACCCATCGGCAGGCCGCAGCCGAGCCGCATCGCGGCGTCGATGTCCTCCCGGGAGGCGTACTTGGACTCGTACATGGCGGCGGCCTGGTTCAGGTAGCCGAAGAGCAGGCCGTCGGCGACGAAACCGGGCCGGTCGCCGACCGCGACGGTCTCCTTGCCGAGCTCCTGGGCCAGACGGGTGACGGCGTCGACGGCCTGCGGGGCGGTCAGCACCGAGGAGACGACCTCCACCAGCTTCATCGCCTGGACCGGCGCGAAGAAGTGCAGCCCGAGCACGCGCTCGGGGTGCGCGGAGTCGGCGGCGAGCCGGGTGACCGAGAGGGCGTTGGTGCCGGTGGCCAGGATCGTCCCGGGCCGGACGATCCCGTCCAGGGCCCGGAAGACCTCCTGCTTCGTCTCGTACGACTCGGGCACGACCTCGATGACGAGGTCGGCGTCGGCGGCCGCCTGGAGGTCGGAGTAGGTGCGGAAGCGGGCGAGGACGTCCTGCCGCTCCTCCTCGGTGATCCGCTCGCGGGCCACCGAGCGGGCGGTGGAGGTCTCCAGGGCGGCGACGGCCCGGGCCGCCGCGCTCTCGCTGATGTCGATGCCGATGACCTCGCGGCCGGCCCGCGCGAGGACATCGGCGATACCCGTGCCCATGGTGCCGAGACCGACGACGGCGATGGTGGAGAGAGGGGTGTCCATCAGGGGACTCCTGGGAGGAAGAGTGACGACTGAAGGCAGAAGGCGGTGCCGCGGCGCGATGCCACGGCGGTGCTGTCCTGCGGCGGTGCGGTCCTGCGTGCCGCTGCGTGCACGTCGTGCGCGGCGGTGCGGTGCTGCCGTGCGGAGCAGGCCGCGAATGGCCCCGTCGGAAGCGGGCACGCGTCGCGCGGAAGCGCGATGAGGGAAAAGGCGACGGACTCTGTCCCGGAGTCACGCCGAAAACTGCCGAACCGAACAACTCTCACGACGGCTGCGTCACCAGGCCGTTGCGAGAAGCGGGGGGTGACCCGCTCACCTGAGATTAACCGGTGAGTAACGAGCGCGCCAGTCCCGGGAAGTTGAACCGAATGTGATCTGGATCGCGGATAGGCTCCGCCTCATGAATTTCGCCGAGGACCCCGAATTCTGCTCGATGATCGATCGATTGCGAGAAGAGATCCGGAATAGCGGGGAAGAACCTTCCGCGGTTTTCGAACAACTCCTCGGACCACTCGGCACGGAAGAACTCCACCACCTCCTCACCGTCCCCGGTCAGCCGCTCTGGGCCCGCGAGATCGCCGCCTTCCGGCTCGGCCTCGCCGGCGATCCCCGCGCCTTCGAGACCCTCGTCCTCCTCCTCAACCACCGCGACCCGGAACGCTGCGTCGCCGCCGCCCACGCCCTCGCCCGGCTCGCGGATCCGCGCACCGCGCGCGCCGCGGCCGCGCTCGCCACCAACGAACTCCGCGTCGCCTACGCCCTCTTGCCCGTCCGCCTGCTGGCCCAGCTGCGCGCCCCGGAGAGCGTGCCCGCCCTCGTCACCGTCCTGGAGCGCCGCCTCGCGGCCGACGACCCGCACTGGCGCGTCGGACTGGCCTGCGTGGAGGGCCTCGGCACCCTCGCCGACCCGCGGGCCCGGCCGGTGCTGGAGGCGGCCCTGCCGCACCCGCGACTGGGGGGAGCGGCGCGGGAGGCGCTGGGGCGGCTCGACGCGTAGACGGGTCCGGGGCGGCTCGGCGGGCGGACGGGTACGGCGCTTCCCTCACCCCTGTACGCAGCGGAGCGCGAGCCCCGGGCAGGCGCGACGCCCCGGGCCTGGCGGCGGCACGGGGCGTCGGGGGAGCGGGGACAGGGGGACGGGGGGCCGGCCCGGCTCCGGAGCGGGGCCGGAGCCGAGTCCGGGGTCAGGCCGCCGTCTCCGCCGTCTCTGCCGTCTGCGCCGTCTGCGCCCGGGTCGGGCGCGGGGCCTCCTGGCGGACGACGCGCCGGCGCCGGGAGGGCATGCCCGCCGTCGGGTTGGCGACGCCCCAGGCCGCGCCCTTGCAGATCAGTTCCTTGTAGAGGGCGGCCACGCGGCCCGTCAGGGCCCGCTCCACCGCCCGGTCGTCGGCCGTGACGAACTGGATCAGGCCCTCCTTGCGGCCGAGCGACACGCACTGCTGGAAGTAGCGGATCGAGACGTGGGGCACCTTCGTCCCGGCGAGGCGGGCGGCGATGGCGTCGGCCGCCTGCCAGGCCATGGGGACGCCCGAGGCGCAGGACATGCGCAGCGGCTTGCCGTTCGGGCCGATCGCCATGGCCGCGTCGCCGACCGCGTACACCTCCGGGTGGGAGACCGAGCGCATCGTGCCGTCGACCACGATCTGACCGCCGTCGGTCAGTTCCAGCGAGGTGGCCCGGGCGACCGGGTGGACCGCGAAGCCGGTGGTCCAGACGGTGGCGTCGGAGGGGAGGCGCAGGCCGTCGGCCGTCGTCACGCCGTCCGCCGCCACGGCGGTGACCGAGGTGTGCTCGTGGACCGTGATGCCGAGACCGTCCACGACCTTGCGAAGGTGGGTGCGGCCCTTCGCCGACAGCCAGTCGCCCAGGGTGCCGCGGACCGCGAGGGCGACGTCGAGGTCCGGGCGGGCCTCGGCGATCTCGGTCGCCGCCTCCAGGCCGGTCAGACCGCCGCCGACCACGAGCACGGGCCGTCCGGCGCCCAGGGCGGCCAGCCGGTGGCGCAGGCGCAGGGCGCCCGGGCGGCCGGCGACGTCGTGGGCGTGCTCCGCGACGCCGGGGACGCCGCCGTCGTTCCAGCCGCTGCCGAGGGCGTAGACCAGGGTGTCGTACGCCAGTTCCTCCCGCTCCGACCCGTGCGCGGCGATGACCGTCACCGTCCTGCGGTCCACGTCCACGGCGTCGGCCTTCGCGAGCTTCAGCTCCACGCACGTGCCGGCGAACATCTCGTCGAACGGCCGGGGTGCGAGGTCCTGTCCGGCCGCCACCTGGTGCAGCCGCACGCGCTCGACGAAGTCGGGCTCGGGGTTGACGAGGGTGATGGTGACGTCCTCGCGGTGCAGCCGCCGGGCGAGACGGCCGGCCGCGACGGCTCCGGTGTAGCCGGCTCCGAGGACGACGATGCGGTGCTGCATGTCCTGCTCCTGTCTGCGAGGGTTCCGCCGCTGTCGTGTGCGGTTTCGCCCCTTGAACCGGGTAGCCCGGCGTTTCCTGACAGGATCAGGATGTGAAGCACGTCACACTGGCCGGTGGCTCGGTCAGAGGGTGCAGAGCGGGGCCTCCTCGTGCCCCTCCGCGGCCCACCGCTCCGTCGCGCGGACCAGCTTGTCGGGGTTGACCTGGCTGCGCACCGCGGCGATGGTGCCGTCCTCGGTGACCTCCAGGCACGTGATGCCGACCACCCGGCCGTCGACGACCGCCACCACGGCGGGCTCGCCGTTGGCGGTCGCGGCGTAGATCCCGGGCGCGCCGCCGACGTAGGCCCGCTTGGCTTCGCTGGGCTTGAACAGGCCGCGCAGGAAGGTGGCGACCGCCTTCGCGCCCTCGAACGCCTTCGCGCGCGCCGGGACCTTTCCGCCGCCGTCGCCGATCGAGACGGCGTCCTGCGTGAGCAGGCGTACGAGGGGTTCGGTGCGGCCGCTGGTCGCCGCGGCCAGGAACTCCTCGACGATCCTGCGGGCGGCCGCCTCGTCGATCTCGGTGCGCGCCTTGCCGTCCGCGACGTGCTTCTTGGCCCGGTGGTAGATCTGCTGGCTGGCGGACTCCGTGATGTCGAGGATCTCGGCGATCTCCCGGTGCGGGTAGTCGAACGCCTCGCGCAGCACGTACACGGCCCGCTCGTTGGGTGACAGGCGCTCCAGCAGGACCAGGACGGCGTACGACACCGACTCGCGCTGCTCGGCGGTGTCGGCGGGGCCGAGCATCGGGTCCCCGGCGAGCAGCGGCTCGGGGAGCCACTGCCCGACGTACGTCTCGCGCCGCACGCGGGCCGAAGTCAGCTGGTTGAGGCAGAAGTTGGTGAGGACCTTCGTCAGCCAGGCCTCGGGCACCTCGATCCGCTCGACGTCGGCGGCCTGCCAGCGCAGGTACGTCTCCTGCACGGCGTCCTCCGCCTCGCTCGCCGAGCCGAGCAGCCGGTAGGCGATGGCCTCCAGCCGGGGCCTGGCGGCCTCGAACCGGTCGACGTCACTCGTGATCAGGACCATGCACGCGATCCTAGCGGCCCGGGCGGAACCGGTCAGCGGGCCGTCGGCCGCCGGCCCGCTGACCGCTGCGGGCACCACCGATGTCCCGGCGGCGTGAAGGCCGGCCGCGCTCCGCGGGCCCGCGAGGTCTCCGGTGGTTCGCGTGTTCGTCCGTCCGGTCCTCTCCGCATGCGCTCCCGAAGGGGGCGGGCGGACCATGTGCTCATGTCGCACCAAGACCCGCAGCCCGGCTGGGGCGGCCCGCCGGCCGGTCAGGGAGGGCCGCCCCCGCCACGCAGGAGCAGCGCCGGAAAGATCATCGGCTTCTCGTGTCTCGGCGTGCTCGCGCTGGTCGTCGTGTTGGTCATCGCCGTCATGGCCACCGGCGGGGGCGACGACGAGCCGGACCGGACCCCGACGAGCCCCGCCGCGACGCGGGAGACGCCGGCCTCCCAGCGGCCACAGGAGGAAGGGCCCGAAGGAGACGTGAAGATCTCCGCGTGCGCCGTGGACTCGGCCACGCGGTGGGCGAGCGCGGAACTGCTGATCACCAACCGGTCCAGCAAGTCCAGCAACTACATCGTTCAGGTCGAGTTCGTCGATGCCTCCGGCCGGCGCCTGGACGAGGCGACCGCGGCGACGAACAACGTGGCCCCCGGGCAGCAGTCGAAGGTGACTGCCCAGGGACTGACGCAGATCACGGCCAAGATCACCTGCCGGATCACGGACGTGACCCGCTATGCGTCGTGAACCCCGCCCGATGGCGTCCGGTGGTGCCCGGACGCGGCCCGGACCGTCCCGATCGAGGGTGAGCGCATGAACGAGGAGCAGCCGGTCGTCGTCGTCATGCCACCCGATCCGTCGGACGGCGGGCGAACGGTCCGGATCGACGGCACCCCCGTCGGCCGCGGCTTCCGGTTCGAGGACCTGATCGAGTTTCTCCGGCGGGCCGGCTGGTTGGAGGAGTCGGGCTGGCCCCCGATCGAATGGCGCGGCGGCGGCCCCGAGGTGTGGGCGACCGAACCCCCCGCGTGACGACCGGCCGGCGCGTCGTCCGCACCACCGCTCGGCCGCGGGCGGGAGGACCGCCCGGCGTCCCGTGTTAGACGGTGCCCCGGTCCTCGGGTATGAGCGCGAACGCCTCGATCTCGACGAGGAGTTCCGGCCGCGCGAGGGCGGCCACCTGTACCGCCGAGCTGGCCGGCAGCGGGAGTGGGCCGAAGGCGGCGTCACGGGCCTCGCGGATGGCGGGCAGGTGCGTCATGTCCGTGACGAAGTAGGTCAGCTTCACGACGTCCCCGAAGTCCGCCCCCGCCGAGGCCAGGCAGTGGCCGAGGTTCTCGAAGACCCGGTGGGCCTGGGCCGCCGGGTCGCCGGCGCCGACGACGGCGCCCGAGGCGTCCAGGGCGATCTGGCCGGACACGGCCACGAAGCGGCCGGTGCCCCACACGACATGGCTGTACTGCGGGCTCGGGGCAAGGCCCTCCGGGGCGGACACATGGGTCAGGTGCGTGCTCATGGCTGACATCCTGACCCATGCCACTGACAGTCCGGCCGGCCCCCCGCTCCCCTGTGGACACGCACGGCCGGGCCCGGCCCCGGGGCGGGACCGGGCGGGGCCCTTCAGCGCGCGTGGCCGAGAAGGCCGTGCAGCGTGGCACCGGCCGACGGGGCCGCGCCCCGCACCGAGGCGGTCCTCGCCGGCTTGGGCGACTCGCCGGTCGTGGCCGGCTTCCGCCCGGCCTCGGGCTTGGCCTTGGGCTCGGGCTTCGGCTCCGGCGTCGTCTCGCAGACCGCGTCCGCCTCCGCGCCCGCCTCCCCGCGCGGCACCTCACCGGTGGCGAGGTAGGCGGCGAGGTGCTCGTCCATGCAGTCGTTGCCGGCCAGCGTGACCCCGTGGTTGCCGCCGCCCTGCTCGACGACCAGGCTGGAGCCGCGCACCATCCGGTGCAGCGCGACCCCGCCCTCGTACGGCGTGGCGGCGTCGTCCGTGGCCTGGAGGATCAGCACCGGCGGCACCCGGTCGTTGGTGACGTCCGGCGGCGTCAGCGAGCCGACCGGCCAGAAGGCACAGGGCGCGTTGTACCAGGCGTTGTTCCAGGTGGAGAACGGGGCCTTGGCGTGCACGTCCCAGTTGTCCTTGCGCCACACGTTCCAGTCGCGCGGCCAGGCGGCGTCCCGGCACTGGACGCTCGTGTAGACCGAGTAGCCGTTCTCGCCGGCGCTGTCCGCGGCGCCGTGGGCCTCGTACGCCTTCAGCAGCGGTGCGCTGTCGCGGTCGTTGACGTACGCGGCGAAGGCCGCCGCGAGCCGGGGCCAGTAGCCGTTGTAGTAACCGCCCGGCAGGAAGGTGTCCTCCAGCTCGCCCGGGCCGACCTTGCCGCCCGCCGGAGCGGCCCGCAGCTCCTCCCGCATCCGGTACCAGGCGGCCTCGACGACCGCGGGGTCGGTGCCGAGACGGTAGTCGGCGTCGTGGCGGGCCACCCAGGCCGTGAAGTCCTTGTGGCGGGTGTCGAAGGCGTAGTCCTGGGCGATGTTGTCCTCGTACCAGACGCCGTGCGGGTTGACGACGGAGTCCAGGGCGAAGCGGCGCACCCGGTCGGGGAAGAGCCGCGCGTACACGGCGCCGAGGTAGGTGCCGTAGGAGTAGCCGAGGTAGTTCACCTTCGGCGCGCCGAGCGCGGCGCGGACGGCGTCCAGGTCGCGGGCGGTGGAGACGGTGTCGATGTACGGCAGGACGTCGGCGTACTTCTCGCCGCAGGCCTTGGCGAAGGCCCTGGCACGCTCGACGCCCGCCCGCTCGCCCTCGGCGCCACTCGGCACAGAATCGGGGCGAACCGGGTCGAAGTGACCGGGGCGGCAGTTCAGCGCCGGTTCGCTCTTGCCGACGCCGCGCGGGTCGAAGCCGATCACGTCGTACTGCGCGGCGACCTCCGCGGGCAGCGCGGCCGCCACGTAACCGGCCATCCCGCGTCCGCTGCCGCCGGGGCCGCCGGGGTTCACCAGGAGCGGGCCTTGGTGCTTCTTCGCCGTGTGCGGGACCCGGGTCAGGGCCAGGGTGAGGGTCCGTCCGGTGGGGTCGTCGTGGTTCAGCGGCACCTTCAGCGTCGAGCACTGGAGCTTCGGGTACGCCTTGGTGCCGCAGTCCTTCCAGTCGAGCGGGCTGACGGGGCGGGCGGCCGGTTCCGGCCCGGCGGCGGGGGAGGCCTCCGCGGACGCGGGCAGGACGGTGACCGTCCCGGCGACCAGCGCCCCAGCGGCGATCAGCATTCCTGCGCGTGGGTTCATAGGGCGTGCGTGCCCCGCGCGCGGTGCGAAAGGACCTTTTCCGGCGAGAGTTGACCCGTTCGGAGGATGTGACGGGGCGTCACGGGACCGGCCGGGCCGGGCGGCGCCGGTCGCGCCGGCGGTGGACGGCTCGGAGCGGCTCAGAGCAGGGTGAGCTGCTCGGCCTCCGGCACGCGCGCGTGGTGGTCGGGTACGGGAGTCGCGCGGTGCGCGCCGCGCCCGCCGGGCCCGATGCCGAACTCGGCGGCCAGCTCGTGCACCTGGCGGGTGATCCGGCGCTGGTACCAGGTGGGGGCGTAGGCGCCGGCCGCGTACATCCGCTCGTAACGCCCGACGAGGTCCGGGTGGTGGCGGCGCAGCCAGGTGAAGAACCACTCCCGGGCGCCGGGCCGCAGGTGCAGCACGAGCGGGGTGACCGAGGTCGCGCCGGCCTCGGCGACGGCGCGGACCGTGGCGCGCAGCTGCTCGGGCCGGTCGCCGAGGAAGGGGACCACCGGGGCCATCAGGACCCCGCAGCCGATGCCGTGGCCGGCGAGCGTCCGTACGACGTCCAGGCGCCGCTCCGGGGACGGCGTGCCGGGCTCGACGGTGCGCCACAGTTCCTGGTCGGTGAAGCCGACGGAGACGGAGACGCCGACCTCGGTGACCTCGGCGGCCTGCCGCAGCAGTTCCAGGTCGCGCAGGATCAGGGTGCCCTTGGTGAGGATCGAGAACGGATTGGCGTGGTCCCGCAGGGCCTGGAGGATGCCCGGCATCAGTCGGTAGCGCCCCTCCGCCCGCTGGTAGCAGTCGACATTGGTGCCCATGGCGATGTGGGCGCCCTGCCAGCGGCGCGAGGCGAGCTGCCCGCGCAGCAGCTCCGGCGCGTTCACCTTGACGACGATCTGCGAGTCGAAGCCGATCCCGGTGTCGAGATCGAGATAGCTGTGGGTCTTGCGGGCGAAGCAGTACACGCACGCGTGCGTGCAGCCGCGGTACGGGTTGACCGTCCATTCGAACGGCATGCGGGAGGCGCCCGGCACCCGGTTCACGATCGAGCGGGCCCGGACCTCGTGGAAGGTGATTCCGCGGAACTCGGGCGTGTCGAAGGTGCGCGTGGTGACCGCGTCCCTGCCGAACAGCGCGATGTCGGCGGGGACGGCGGGAGTGTCGGCCAGATGGTCCCAGCGCATGGTCGCCTCCTCGATGACGGGTGGTCCCAGATTAGAACACATGTTCCCTTGATCGCCGCAACCCGGATTTTGGGCCCCGGCGCCCAGGTGGTTGGCTTGGGGCACATCCCCGAGACACCAAGCTGGAGGAAGTGCAATGGCGCAGGTCGAGGCCACGACGGAGCGGATCATCGCCGCCGACGCGGAGACGGTGTTCGACACCCTCGCCGACTACAGCGGCACGCGCGGAAAGCTGCTCCCCGAGCACTTCAGCGAGTACGAGGTCCGGGAGGGCGGCGACGGCGAGGGCACGCTGGTCCACTGGAAGCTCCAGGCCACCAGCAAGCGCGTCCGCGACTGCCTCCTGGAGGTCACCGAGCCCACCGACGGACAGCTCGTCGAGAAGGACCGCAACTCCTCCATGGTCACCACCTGGACCGTCACCCCGGCCGGCGAGGGCAGGTCCAAGGCCGTCGTCACCACCGTCTGGAACGGAGCCGGAGGCATCGGCGGCTTCTTCGAGCGCACCTTCGCCCCCAAGGGCCTCGCCCGCATCTACGACGCGGTGCTCGCCAACCTCGCCGCCGAGGTCGAGAAGTAGTCCGCTCGCCCGACGAGCGACCACCGGAAGTAGCCTCGGGAAACCGGAACCCGGAAGTAACGCCCGGACCCGTCACCGATTCGAGTGGTTTCCCCGCGACCCCCGCAAGAGCGCCCGGCGCACCCAGGGGTCGCGGGCCCTTCTGTATACGCCCTGGTGAGCGCCCCAAGTGCGCCGCCCCCCAGGGGCGTTCGCCCTCCCTCGCCCCACGTTCCCTCCGTACCGCCCGACTTGCTCCCGCTTCGCGCCCAATGCGAAGAATGGCGCGCGCAGACGCCGGAAGCAGACGCCGGGACGAGGGGAGCAGCACGTGGGTGCGATCACGGCCGTGAAGGCCGCCGAGGCCGTCCGGGACGGCGAGGCCGCCGCCGAGGACGGCGAGGGCCGGGCGGCACTCCCCGCCCCGGACCGGACCGGCGGCACCCTGTCCCCCGCCCCACCGGACCACGGCCTCGACCCGCGCCGCGTCCGGCTCGTCTTCTGCGGGCTCATGCTCGCGCTGCTCCTCGCCGCGCTGGAGCAAATGATCGTCGCCACCGCCCTCCCGAAGATCGTCGGCGAACTCCAGGGCCTGGACCGCATGTCCTGGGCGATCACCGCCTACCTGCTGACCGCCACCATCGGCCTGCCGGTCTACGGAAAGCTCGGCGACCTCCTCGGCCGCAAGAACGTCTTCCTCTTCGCGATCGTCGTCTTCGTCATCGGCTCCGGCCTGGCCGGCTGGTCACGCACCATGGACCAGCTCATCGCCTTCCGCGCCCTCCAGGGCGCCGGCGCCGGCGGACTCATGATCGGCGTCCAGGCGATCATCGCCGACATCGTCCCCTCCCGGGAACGCGGCCGCTACATGGGGCTGATCGGCGCCGCCTTCGGACTCGCCTCCGTCGCGGGACCACTGCTCGGCGGCTTCTTCACCGACCACGTCTCCTGGCGCTGGTGCTTCTACTTCAACGTGCCCTTCGGCCTCGTCACCCTCGTCGTCGTCGCCGTCGTCCTCGAACTCCCCAAGCCCGCCGCCCGCGCCCGCTTCGACGTGCTCGGCGCCGTGCTGCTCGCCGCCGCCTCCACCTGCCTGGTGCTGCTCACCAGCTGGGGCGGCACCGAACACGCGTGGGGCTCCCGGGTCATCCTCGGGCTCGCCTGCGGCGCCGCCGCCGCGACCGTGCTCTTCCTCGTCGTCGAGCGCTTCGCCCCCGAACCCCTCATCCCGCTGCGCCTGTTCGGCGACTCCGTCTTCACCGTCACCAGCCTCGTCGGCGCGGTCGTCGGCATCGCCCTCTTCGGCGCGGCCAGCTACCTGCCCACCTTCCTGCAGATGGTCGAGGGCGCCACCGCCACCGAATCCGGCCTGCTGATGCTGCCGCTCATGGGCGGCATCGTCGTTGCGTCGATCGTCTCCGGCCACCTCATCACCCGCACCGGCCACTACAAGGTCTACCCGGTCCTCGGCGGCGCCGTCTCCACCTTCGGCATGTGGCTGCTCTCCCGGACGGACGCCGACACCCCGCGCCTGACGCACAGCCTCTGGCAGGCCGTGCTCGGCGTCGGCATCGGCCTCGTCATGCCGGTCCTGGTGCTCGCCGTCCAGAACTCCGTACGCCCGGCCGACCTCGGCACCGCCACCAGCGCCCACAACTACTTCCGCCAGATCGGCGGCAGTGTCGGCGCCGCCGTGTTCGGCACCCTCTTCGCCGCCCGCCTCGACGACGCCCTGGCCGAACGGCTGCCCCGGGACGGCGCCGCCGCGCCGGTGCCGGCCGACTCGATCACCCCGCAGACGGTCCACGCGCTCCCGCCCGCCCTGCGCGACGCGTACGTCCACGCCTACGCGGACGCGATGCCCCGGATCTTCCTCTATCTCGTGCCGGTCCTCGCGCTCGGCCTGGTCCTCGCCTTCCTTCTCAAGGAGAAACCGCTGGTGTCCCACCACACTCCCGCCACCGCGGCACCCGCCCCCGAGGCCGCGGCGAGCGCCGTTCCGCACGCGCGGCCCGCGGCCGTCCCCACCGCTGCCCCGCCGCCCGCCGGTGTGCCCGTCTGCGGCTCCGTCCGGCACCACGACGGAAGTTGCGTGCCCCGCGCCGCCCTCACCCTCATCGACGTCCAGGGCCGGCAGATCGGCCGTGGCGCGAGCGGCGACGACGGCCGGTACGCGCTGAGCGTGCCCGGCTCCGGCGCGTACGTCCTGATCGCCGCCGCCGGCGGCCACCAGCCGCAGGCCGTCTCCGTCACCGTGGGGGAGCGGCCGGTCGAACTGGACGTCGTCCTGGGCGGCGCGGGCCGCCTGGCCGGAACCGTCCACACCGCCGACGGCACCCCCGTCCGCGACGCGGCCGTCACCCTCACCGACGTCCGTGGCGAGGTCGTCGCCTCCACCCGCAGCGGGCGCGAGGGGGGTTACGTGATCGGCGAGCTGGTCGCCGGTGAGTACACCCTGGCCGCCAGCGCCCCCGCCTTCCGCCCGGCCGCCCTCCCGGTCAGCGTGCAGTCCTCCCGCGAGACCCGCCAGGACATCGAGCTCGCGGGCGGAGCGGTCCTGCGCGGAACGGTACGGGCGAGCGGCGGGCGACCCGTCGAGGACGCCCGCGTCACGCTGCTCGACGCGGCGGGCAACGTCGTCGACACCCTCACCACGGGGCCCGACGGCACGTTCCGCTTCGTGGACCTCTCCTCCGGCGAGTACACGGTCATCGCCTCCGGCTACCCCCCGGTCGCCACGGTCCTCCACCTCGCGGGCGGCGGCCGCACGGAGCGCGACCTGCACCTGGGCCACGAGGACTGAGGCGGGGCGGCGGGGCGGGCGGACGGGGTCGCCGCGGGCTGGCTCGCCCCATGCCGCTGCCGCCTCGCGGCCGGGCTCGCCCGGCTTCCGGGCTTCCGTCCAGCCGTCGCCCGCCGTCGCCCTCCGGCCGTCGCGCGGCCCCAGCGCGACCCCGGGCTTCCGTTCAGCCGTCGCCCGGCCTCGGTCCGGTCGCCGTCGCCCTCCGGCCGTCGCGCGGCCCTGCCCGGCCTCGGGCTTCCGTCCAGCCGTCGCCCGGCCTGGGTCCGGTCGCCCTCCGGCCCCAGCACGGCGCCAGCCCGGCCTCGTCCGGTGGCCGTCCGGCCGTCGTGCGACGCCGGCACCGGCCGCACCGCCGTCGCCTCAGGACGTGGTGGTCGCCTTGCGCAGGGCGTCGATGCAGGCGCCGATCGCCTCCTGCAGCGCCTCCAGGCGCTGGAGCATGTCCTCCTCGACGACGTCCTCCTCCAGGACCTCGTCGAGCGTCAGCTCCTCGAAGACCTTCGTCGCCTTCTGCAGACTGTTGTAGAACTTCGTCCGGCGTTCCTGGACCCGCAGCGCCGGGTCCGCGTCGACCGTCCGGGCGACCATCGACCGCACCGTGTCGTACGCCTCGCCGGCCCACTCGCCGGCCTCCTCCGAGTCGTCGAGCTCGTCGATGAGCGACAGGTGCCGCTCGGCCTCCGCGCGCAGCTCGGGCGGGGCCTCGACGGTCTGGCCCGCGGGCGTGCGGATCCGGCCGCCCTCGGCGATCTGCCGTACGTACTCGATCCGGTCGGCGGCCTTCGCCTCCTGCGCGACCGCCTTCTTCAGCTCACCGGTACGCGCGATGGCCCGCGCCATCTCGGTCTGCAGCGCCGGGTCCTCCTTCATCCGGTCCAGCAGGGCGCCACGCGCCGCCTCGGCCGTCTGGGGATCGGCGAGGATCGCGGCCCGCAGCGCGGTCGGGTTCTCGGCGACCTCCAGCGCCTTGGTCGGCTTGATGCCCTCCGCCTCGGCCGCCGCTGTGATCGCGTGGCCGCGCACGGACGTGGCGCTGGAGCGGGAGGAGTAGTACGAGAGCCAGACGTCGGCCTCGGGGAGCTCGACGTCCTCGCCGGGCGCCAGGGCCTCGAACTGCGGCACCAGGCCGTCGTCCGCGGCCATGTCCCACGCCTTGTAGTAGCGCATGACCCGCTCGGGCGAGCAGCCGGCCAGCTCCGCGAAAACCTTCGCCGACACCTTCTCCGAGCCCTCCGCCGGCTGACCGCCCGGCCGGACGCTCCGCGCCACCTTCAGCGCGAACGCCCAGCCGCCCGTCCTCGCGTACACCCCGAAGTCGCGGGCGTCGCGGACCACGGCCTCCGCGACGGCCTCGGCGGCGGGTTCGATCCAGGTGTCGGTCTCGACCGGAGCGAGCGGGGTGGTCACCGAGAGTCTCCTCAGGGAGTGAGCGGGGCGGGAATGTGCGCCGGTAAGCCTATACGCGACCGATGAAAGGATTCGCCCGAATCCCCGGGCCGCGATACGCGGCCGAACCACCGTCACCGGTCCATGCCTTCGACACTTATCCACAGGGGTGGTGGGGCCCCTGGCCCGGCGCGTACGGTGCCAGACATGAAGATCCTGATCAGCGCCGACATGGAAGGCGCCACCGGTGTGACCTGGCCCGCCGACGTGCTGCCCGGCACCCCGCAGTGGGAGCGGTGCCGGTCCATGTTCACCTCCGACGTGAACGCGGCGGTGCTCGGCTTCTTCGACGGCGGCGCCGACGAGGTCCTGATCAACGAGGCGCACTGGACCATGCGCAATCTCCTCCTGGAGCGGCTCGACGAGCGGGCCGAGATGATCACCGGGCGTCACAAGTCGCTGTCCATGGTGGAGGGGGTCCAGCACGGCGACGTCGACGGCATCGCCTTCGTGGGCTACCACACCGGAGCGGGCGCCGAGGGAGTCCTCGCCCACACCTATCTCGCCAACTCCATCACCGGCGTCTGGCTCAACGGAGTGCGCGCGAGCGAGGGACTGCTCAACGCGCACGTGGTAGCCGAGTTCGGCGTGCCGGTCGTCCTCGTCACCGGTGACGACCTGACCTGCGAGGACGCCCTCGGCTACGCACCGGAGGCGCGCAAGGTCGCCGTCAAGGACCACGTCTCGCGCTACGCCGCCGTGTGCCGCACGCCCGCCCGCACGGCAGCCGAGATCCGGGCGGCGGCCAAGGAAGCGGCCTCGCTCGCCGTGCGGCACGAGCCGGTCAGCGGCGGGCCGTTCACGGTGGAGCTGGAGTTCGACGCCGAGCACCTGGCCGCCGCCGCGACGGTGGTCCCGGGCACGGGACGGAGTGGCGAGAGACGCGTCGCCTACACCAGCGAGACGATGTACGAGGCAATTCGCACGTTCAAGGCGGTCACCACGATCGCGTCCGCCGCTGTGGAGGAGCAGTATGGCTGAGGAGGACCGGGGTCCTGACGGTGCGGCACTCGACGAGGTCGTCACCTTCACCTCCGAACTGATCAGGATCGACACCACCAACCGCGGCGGCGGCGACTGCCGCGAGCGGCCCGCCGCCGAGTACGTGGCGGAGCGCCTCGCCGGTGCCGGTCTCGAGCCCACGCTCCTGGAGCGCACCCCCGGCCGCACCAACGTCGTCGCCCGGATCCCCGGCACCGACCCCACGGCCGACGCGCTGCTCGTCCACGGTCACCTCGACGTCGTCCCGGCGGAGGCCGCCGACTGGACCGTGCACCCCTTCTCGGGCGAGGTCCGCGACGGGGTCGTGTGGGGACGGGGCGCCGTCGACATGAAGAACATGGACGCGATGGTGCTCGCCGTCGTCCGCTCCTGGGCCCGCCAGGGCGTCCGGCCGCGCCGCGACGTCGTCATCGCCTACACCGCCGACGAGGAGGCGAGCGCCGAGGACGGCTCCGGCTTCCTCGCCGACCGGCACGCCGCCCTCTTCGAGGGCTGCACGGAGGGCATCAGCGAGTCCGGCGCGTTCAGCTTCCACCCCGACCCCGGCACCACGATCTACCCGATCGCGGCCGGCGAGCGCGGCACCGCCTGGCTCAAGCTCACCGCGCACGGCAGGGCCGGCCACGGCTCCAAGGTCAACACGGCCAACGCCGTCACGCGCCTCGCCGCGGCCGTCGCCCGCATCGGCGACCACCAGTGGCCGGTCCGGCTCACCCCGACCGTGCGGGCGGCGCTCAGGGAACTGGCCGCGCTCTACGGGATCGAGGCCCACGTCGACGCCCCCGACTTCGACACCGACGCCCTCCTGGAGAAGCTGGGCCCGGCCGCCGCCCTGGTCCAGCCCACCGTCCGCAACAGCGCCAACCCGACGATGCTGGACGCCGGTTACAAGGTCAACGTGATCCCGGGGCACGCCGTCGCCTACGTCGACGGCCGGATGCTGCCCGGCGGCGAGGAGGAGTTCGCCGAGACGATGGACCGGCTCACCGGTCCCGACGTGGAGTGGGAGTTCCACCACCGCGAGGTGCCCCTGGAGGCGCCCGTCGACTCGCCGACCTTCGCCAAGCTGCGCGCCGCGGTCGAGCGCTTCGACCCGGACGGGCACGTCATCCCCTTCTCCATGTCCGGCGGCACCGACGCCAAGCAGTTCTCCCGCCTCGGCATCACCGGCTACGGCTTCTCCCCGCTGAAGCTGCCCCCCGAGCTCGACTACGGGGCGCTGTTCCACGGCGTCGACGAACGGGTCCCGGTCGACGCCCTCCACTTCGGCGTCCGCGTCCTCGACCACTACCTGCGGACCGCCTGACCCGCCACCCGGTCCGTACGACCACCCGGCCCGCACCGGCACGAACCGCACCAGCACCATCCGCTCAAGGGGGGACCCGATGACACCCACGGCCGCCTACGGCAGCTGGCCGTCACCGATCGGCGCCGCGCTCACCGCCGCACACGACGGGCGACCCGAATACCTCGGCGTCGTCGGCGACGAGGTGTGGTGGACCGCCCCGCGCCCCGCCGAGGGCGGCCGGCGCGCCCTGGTGCGCCTCCGCCCCGACGGTACGGAGGAATCCGTGCTGCCCTCGCCGTGGAACGTGCGCAGCCGGGTCATCGAGTACGGCGGCCGGCCCTGGGCCGGCACGGTGCGGGCGGACGGCTCGACGTTCCTCGTCTTCTGCCACCTCCCCGACCAGCGGCTCTACGCCTACGAGCCCGACGCCCCCGACGGCGCGGGGCCCCGGCCGCTCACCCCCGTCTCCACCACCGGCGACGGACTGCGCTGGGCCGACCCGGTGCTCCGCCCCGAGCGGGGCGAGGTCTGGTGCGTCCTGGAGGAGTCCACCGGACCGGCGCCCAGCGACGTGCGCCGGGTGATCGCGGCCGTGCCCCTGGACGGCTCCGCCGCCGAGGACCGCTCCCGGGTGCGCGAACTCTCCGACGGACGCCACCGCTTCGTCACCGGCCCCCGGCTCTCGCCCGACGGACGGCGCGCCGCCTGGATCGCCTGGGACCACCCCCGCATGCCCTGGGACGGCACCGAGGTCCTGCTCGCCGACGTCACCGAGGACGGCCGTCTCGCCGGCCCCCGCACCGTCGCCGGCGGCCCCGAGGAGTCGGTGCCGCAGGTCGGCTGGACCCCCGACGGCCGACTGCTCCACCTCAGCGACCGCACCGGCTGGTGGAACCTCTACCGCGGCGCCGAGGACGGCGAGCCGGTCGCGCTCTGTCCGCGCCCCGAGGAGTTCGGCGGAGCGCTCTGGCGGATCGGCCTCACCTGGTTCCAGCCGCTCGACAACGGACTGGTCGCCGTCGTCCACGGCAAGGGCGCCACCGCCCTCGGGATACTCGACCCCGAGACCGGCGAGCTGGTCGACGCCGCCGGCCCGTGGACCGAGTGGGCCGCCACCCTCGCCGTCCACGGCACCCGCGTCGTCGGTGTCGCCGCCAGCCCCCGCAGTGCCTACGAGGTCGTGGAGCTGGACACCCGCACCGGCCGCACCCGGGTCATCGGCTCCCCGCACCGGGACCCGGTCGACCCCGCGTACTACCCCGAACCCCAGATCCGCACCTTCACCGGGCCCGACGACCGTGAGATCCACGCCCACGTCTACCCGCCGCACAACCCCGACCGCGCCGCTCCCGGCGGACACCTCCCGCCCTACGTGATCTGGGCGCACGGCGGCCCCACCGGGCACGCCCCGCTCGTGCTCGACCTGGAGATCGCCTACTTCACCTCCCGGGGCATCGGCGTCGCCGAGGTCAACTACGGCGGCTCCACGGGCTACGGCCGCGACTACCGCGAGCGGCTGCGCGAACAGTGGGGCGTCGTCGACGTCGAGGACTGCGCCGCCGTCGCCCGTGCCCTCGCCGACGAGGGCACGGCCGACCCGGCCCGCCTCGCCATCCGCGGCGGCAGCGCCGGCGGCTGGACCGCAGCCGCCTCCCTCGTCCACACCGACCTCTACGCCTGCGGCACGATCATCTACCCCATCCTGGACCCGGCCGCCTGGGCCGACGGCGAGACCCACGACTTCGAGTCGCAGTACCCGCGCTCGCTGATCGGCCCGCTCGACGAGGTGCCCGCCCGCTACCGGGAACGCTCCCCGCTGGAGCACGTCGACCGGATCTCCGCGCCCTTCCTGCTGCTCCAGGGCCTCGACGACGTGATCTGCCCGCCCGCCCAGGCCGAGAGGTTCCTCGCCAAGACGGCCGGCCGGGGCGTCCCGCACGCCTACCTCGCCTTCGAGGGGGAGGGGCACGGCTTCCGCAGGGCCGACACGGTGAAGCGCGCCCTCGAAGCGGAACTCGCCCTGTACGTCAGGACCTTCGGACTCGACCGGTTCGACGTGCCCGCCCTGGAGATGAGGAAATGACCACGCTGCCCGTGCGGCCCCGCAGGCTGCGCCCCGGTGACCGGGTGGCCGTCGTCGCGCCCAGCGGCCCCGTCCCCGAGGAGCGGCTGCGGGCCGGACTCGACATCCTGCGCGCCTGGGGCCTCGACCCGGTCGTGGCGCCCCACGTCCTCGACGCCCACCCCGCCCTCGGTCACCTGGCCGGCAGGGACGAGGACCGCGCCCGCGACCTGACCGAGGCGTGGTGCGACCCGGACGTCGCGGCGGTGTTCTGCGCCCGCGGCGGCTACGGCGCCCAGCGCATGGTCGACCTGCTCGACTGGACGGCGATACGGGCCGCGGGACCCAAGGTGCTCGTCGGATACAGCGACATCACCGCCCTCCACGAGGCGTTCGCCGTCCGCCTCGGCCTCGCCACCCTGCACGGCCCGATGATCGCCGCCGGAGCCTTCCTCAAGGACGCCCGCACCCAGGAGTCCCTGCGCGCCACCCTCTTCGAGCCGGAGTCGGTACAGACCCTCGCCCCGGAGACGGCCCGGACGCTGGTCCCGGGCCGGGCGCGCGGCACCACCCTCGGCGGCTGCGTCAGCCTCCTGGCCGCCGACCTCGGCACCCCGCACGCCCGGCCCTCCGCCCGGGGCGGGCTGCTGCTCCTGGAGGACGTGGGGGAGGAGCCGTACCGCCTCGACCGGATCCTCACCCAACTGCTGCGCTCCGGCTGGCTGGACGGCGTCGCCGGGATCGGCCTCGGCTCCTGGGAGGAGTGCGGCCCGTACGAGGAGGTCCGCGCCGTCCTCGCCGACCGGCTCGGCGGGCTCGGCGTGCCGGTCGTGGAGGAGATGGGCTTCGGGCACCACGAGAGCGCGCCGACCGTGCCGTTCGGGACACCGGCGGTCCTGGACGCGGAGGCGGGGACGCTCACCCTCGACGTACCGGCCCTGAGCTGAGGCCCGCCCGACCGCTCCCACTCCGCCGCGCCACGCAGGCCCCGCCGCCTCCGCCGCGCCACGCCGGCCCCGTTCCCTTCACTGAATCTCCGTCAACAACCTTCGTCCTGCGCGTTGACGACCCTCTGGCGCGCGTCACACCATGGGCCCGGCACGTACCTACCGGTAGGTACGTCGATCGCGCGTCCTCGGTGTGGAGGTTCCCGTGTCCCCAGCCCTGCCCGCCCTGCCCGGATCCCGCAAGCTCCTCGCGCTCACGGCCGGGGCCGTGCTGGCCGCGCCGCTCGCCTTCACCGCGCCTGCCGCCCGGGCCGCCGACACCGCCACGGACGGCGCCACCAGCACGTACACCGTCACCCCGCTGCGCTTCACCGTCCAGGCGGGCGGCCGTACCTGCGCCGTCGACGCCGACCTCTACCGCCCCGACGGCGTCGACGCCGCGCACCCCGCGCCCGCCGTCCTCGCCACCAACGGCTTCGGCGGCAGCAAGAACGACGGCTCCACCGACGCCATCGGCAAGGCCGTCGCCGCCCGCGGCTACGTCGGACTCGTCTACTCCGGCCTCGGCTTCGGCAGGAGCGGATGCCTCATCTCCCTCGACGACCCGCGCATCGACGGCCAGGCCGCCGCCCGGCTCCTCGACTTCCTCGCCGGCACCCGCGCCGCCGACGACGGCACCCGCGTCGACTTCGTCACCAAGGACGGCGCGGACGACCCCCGGGCCGGCATGATCGGCGGCTCCTACGGAGGCGCGATCCAGCTCGCCACCGCCGCCACCGACCCCCGCCTCGACGCCCTCGTCCCGCTCATCACCTGGAACGACCTCGCCTACTCCCTCGCCCCCAACAGCGCCGACCGGGACACCCCCGGCGTCTTCAAATGGCAGTGGGCCAACGGTTTCTACCTCATGGGCGAGGGCCAGCCCCTGCTCGTGCCCTCCCTCGACCCCAGCCGCGTCAACTCCCTCGCCTGCCTCCACTTCGTCACCGACGCCTGCGACACCGTCCGCCTGCTCAACTCCGGCAGCTACCCGCAGGCCGACACGGACAAGATGCTCGCCTTCGCCCGCAGCGTCTCCCCGGTCTCCTACCTCGACCGCGTCAAGGCCCCCACCCTCCTCGTCCAGGGCCAGGCCGACAGCCTGTTCAACCTCAACGAGGCACAGGACACCTACGACAAGCTCCAGCGCCAAGGCGTCGAGACCAAGATGATCTGGCAGTCCTGGGGCCACAGCGGCGGGCAGAAGCCCGGCGAACTCGACCTCGGCTCGGGCGACCTGGAGAGCAGCTACGTCGGGCGGCGCGTCCTCGCCTGGTTCCAGCGTCACCTGCGCGGCGACCGCACGGTCGACACCGGCGCCGAGTTCGCCTACCACCGCGACTGGCAGAGCGGCTACGGCACCGCCCCGACCGTGCCCGCCCTCAGTCAGAGGCTCTACCTCTCCGGCGACGGCAAACTCGTGGACAACCGCGCCAAGGTCGCCCGGGGCTCCCGCTCGTACGCCAACTGGCTGGTACCCACCAGCCACTCCGAGTCCTCGTTGGCCGGCCTGATCGGACTGCCCGACCCCGCGCCGTACGACGTCGCCGGCACCCACCTCGGCTGGACCTCCGCCCCGCTCACCGCCCCCGCCGACCTCGTCGGCGCGCCCCGCGCCACCCTGAAGGTGGTCTCCCCGCGCACCGAACGCGTCCAGCACTCCGGCGACGCCGCCGACAAGCTGGTCCTCTTCGCCAAGCTGTACGACGTGGCTCCCGACGGCACGAAGACCCTCGTCAACCGGCTCGTCGCGCCCGTCCGCGTACCGGACGTCACCCGCCCCTTCACCGTCGAACTCCCCGGCATCGTCCACCGCTACGAAACCGGCCACCGCCTGGAGTTCGTGATCGCGGCCAGTGACACCGCCTACTCCGGGAACCGGGGCATCAAACCGGTGACCGTCGTCAGCGCCCCCGAGGACACCGGGACACTGGAACTGCCCCTCGTCCGGGGACGGGTCGGCTAAGCCGTTTATTGTGGATCACTCCAGGGATCGGGACGATGGTGGCCATGGTCTCTGATGAAACACCTACCAGTCCCGCGAATCGCGGCCCGAGCGACCTCATCGCGTGCCCCTGCTGCTTCCAGCGAACGTTGGAGGAACGGGCAAACTTCGAGATCTGTCCAGAGTGCGGCTGGGAGGACGACGGGCAGGACGACGTGGACGCTCACATCGTCCGGGGCGGTCCCAACGGCCGGCTGAGCCTGGCGCAGGCCCGGTTGGACTACCTGGAGGAAGCGGCCGAGGGAATCGATGAGTCCATGACGCGCGGTGGTGAAGGGCTGTGGTTGTCGGAAGCACGGCGCCAGGTTCCGGACGTGGCTGATTAGGACAGGGTTCAGCAGCCCAAGTTTTCGTTGTCAGGTCATGCCGTTGACCGATGTGCAATGGGCACGGATCGAACCGCTACTTCCGGACCGGACGCCGAAACGGGGTGGCCGGTGGAGGGACCATCGCCAAGTGATCGACGCGATCGCCTACAAGTTCCAGACCGGCATCCAGTGGGTCCATCTGCCAGAGGGGTACGGCAACTGGCGAGGCGTCTACAACCGGCTACGGATGTGGGCCGTCGACGGCACGTGGGAGCGGGTCTTCACCGCGCTCATCGCGCAGGCCGACGCCGAAGAAGACCTCCACTGGGCCGTCTCGGTCGATCCACCATCGTGCGCGCTCACCAGCACGCGGTCGGGGCCCGCAAAAAGGGGCCCCGGCCGGCGAGCCGAACGACCACGCCATCGGCCGGTCCCGCGGCGGGCTGACCACGAAGATCCATCTCGCCGCCGACACACATTGCCGGCCCCTCGCCTTTGTCCTCACAGCCGGACAGGCTGGTGACGCACCCGCCTTCGAGCATGTCATGGCGCGCTTGCGTGTTCCCCGCCGACGCGGCCGACCCCGCACCAGGCCGGACGTAGTCCTGGCCGACAACGCGTACTTGTCACGCGCCATCCGCGAACACTTGCGCAAGCGCGGTGTCCGCGCAGTGATCCCGATCCCGGCCGATCAACGTGGCCACCGGCTTCGTCGCGGAAGCCGCGGCGGCAGGCCACCGGCATTCGACCGCGAGGCATACAAGCAGCGCAACACAGTCGAACGCTGCATCAACCGCCTGAAACAGTGGCGCGGAATTGCCACCCGCTACGAGAAGACAGCAACGATCTACCTGGCCGGACTCCACATCGCGGGCATCTTCCTCTGGTCAGCCCGATGATCCAAACGAAAGGGCCTGGCGGCGGGCCGCCGCACCCGGTGCGAGCCGGGTGCGGCCGGCGGCAGCGCCGTTCCTAGCCGGCGACGAGGGGCGCGAGGGCCGCGTAACCCGGGCGGACCAGCTCGTCGATCAGGCGGCGGCGCTCCGGCAGCGGCAGGAAGGCGGCCTCCAGGGCGGCGACCGTGAACTCCTCGAAGACCTCCGGGCCGTAGCCGAAGGCGTCCACCATGTGCTGGAACTCCTCGCTCATGGTGGTGCCGGAGACCAGCCGGTTGTCCGTGTTGAGGGTGATCCGGAAGCCCAGGCGGCGCAGCTCGTCGATGGGGTGCGAGGCGTAGTCCTTCGCCGCGCCCGTCTGCAGGTTGGACGTCGGGCAGACCTCCAGCGCGATGCGGTTGTCCCGCACGTACGCGGCGAGCCGGCCCAGCGTGCCGTCCTCGGCGATGTCGTCGGTGATCCGCACGCCGTGCCCGATCCGCTCGGTGCCGCAGACCTGCACGGCCTCGTGGATCGACTCGGCGCCGACGGCCTCGCCCGCGTGGATCGTGAAGTGGCAGTTCTCGCGCTTCAGGTGCTGGAAGGCGGCCAAGTGGCGGGCCGGCGGGTTGCCGATCTCGCCGCCGGCGATGTCGAAGCCCGCCACGCCGTTGTCGCGGTGGGCCACCGTCAGCCGCGCGATCTCCAGCGAGCGGTCGGTGTGCCGCATGCCGGTGAGCAGCGTACGGACGGTGATCCGGCCGCCGGTGCGGCGCTCGCCCTCGCGGAAGCCCTCGTTCACGGCCTCGACGACCTCGTCGAGGGTGAGTCCGCCCTCCAGGTGCTGCTCGGGGGCGTAGCGGATCTCGGCGTAGACGACCCCGTCGGCGGCCAGGTCCTCGGCGCACTCGGCCGCGATCCGCGTGAGCGCCTCGCGGGTCTGCATCACCGCACAGGTGTGGGCGAAGGTCTCCAGATACCGCTCCAGCGAACCGGAGTCGGCGGCCTCCCGGAACCACACGGCCAGCTCGGCCGGGTCCTCGGTGGGCAGCCCGGTGTACCCGCAGGCCCGCGCGAGCTCCACGATCGTGGCGGGCCGCAGCCCGCCGTCCAGGTGGTCGTGGAGGACGGCCTTGGGGGCCCGCCGGATCCAGTCGGCGACGGCGGGGGAGGAGGCGGCAGCAGCAGGGGCGGCAGGGTTGTCAGACAAGTGCATGGCGGGGAAGTGTACGCCACTCGGGCGCGGAGGTGGTGTGACGGTGGCGACAGGGGGCCGCGGGTACGCGGGGGCCGGGTCGGGCGCCGGGTGGGCCGGGGGGTGCGGGGGGTGCGGGGGCGAGGCCGCGGATCTAGGCGGCTCGGGGGCGGGGCGGAGTGGGTCGGAGTGGGAGTTCGAAGGGCCGACCCGGAGCGGATCGGGGGACTCGGTGGCCCGGTGGTCGGTCCGGTGACCGATCCGGCCGGCCCGGGGCCGCGGCGGCCGGCGCCTCAGTTCGTCTGCAGGACCGGCAGGGCGGGCGCACCCGTCGGCAGCATGTGCTTCGCGGCGAGCACGGGGGTCCCGTCGACCCGTACCACCTGGGTGACCAGCACCGCGGGCGTGTCCGCCGACCGGCCCAGCTGCTCACCCCTGCGGCGCCCGAGCAAGGTCGCCGTCACGGCACTGTGCGCGGCCAGCGGCACGCCCCGCGAGGCCCCCGTGAGCACCGCCAGCATCGAGGTGCGCTCCGGTGCCGTCTCGGTGCGCAGCGCCTCGGCGAAGGCCGGGTGGGCCCGGTCCAGGACCCCGTCGTCGGCGGCCCACTCGTGGCTCAGGGCGGCGGGCCCCGCCTCCCCGGCCAGCACGGACTCCCAGAACCGCAGCTCGGCCCCGGCCGGGGCCAGCAGATGCTGGGTGGTGAAGTCGGTGGGCTCCTCGACGGACCGCAGCAGACCCCGCACCCGCAGGGGTGCGCCGGCCCCGAGCAGCTCCTCCAGGGCCTGCACGTGTTCGAAGCCGCGCCGCGGCGGGTGCGCGTTCACCGTGCGGCCCACCCCTCGGCGCACGGTCAGCAGCCCGTCCTCCTGGAGCAACAGCAGCGCCTCGCGCAGCGCGGGGCGGCTCACGCCCAGTTCGCCCGCGAGCTTCGGTTCCGACGGCAGCGTGGATCCCGGCGGGTAGGTGCCGTCGTGAATGGCGTCCGCGATCCGTTCGTAGAGCGCCACGACGGGTCGGCGCTGCTGTCCGCCGGCTGCCAAGGATCCTCCTCGTGCTGGTGCCCGGGTACGGTGCCGGGACCCACCGTATCGGCCCGGTGTTGTCTGACAAGTCACTCGTACGGTCCGTCCATCGCCCCCTGATGTCGCGCGCCGGACCATCCTGGGGGGACGCACGACGCAGGGAGGCGGGCCGGTCATGAGTCCCAGGGAAACATCGAGCCGCTACGGGGCCGCCGGGAGGCGCGGGTGAGGCGGGCGGCGGTCGTCGGCGCCGCTGCCGCCCTCGCGCTGTGGGCCGTGGCCGTCAGCTCGACGCCCGCCGACGCCGACACCGGCACCAGCACCGACCCGAGGCCGGACACGGACACACCCGCGGGCATGGACACGCTCACGGGCACGGATGCGGACGTGGATGCGGACGTGGAGGCGGACGTGGATGCGGACGCGGTGGCGGACGAGGACGGCGGCCCGGGCGCCCGGAGCGGGGCCCGGGGGATGCCCGTCCTCCTCGGCGCCAGCCTGTGGCGCGTCTTCACCGCGCTGGCCCCGCGCACCCGCCTCGACGTCCACGACGTGAGCGGCGACGACCGCCGTGTCCTCTGGCCCCCGAACTGGCGCGTCTGCACCCAGCACCCCGCCGCGGGCGCCGAGCGCGGCCCGCGGGGCCGGGTCGTGGTCGGTGTGGTGAAGAAGGGCGAGACCTGCCCCGCACGGGTGACATCGGCCCGCCGCTGATCACGGGCGACGGGCACCCGAGCCGGCACACCCGGGCGGGCACCCGAGCCGGCGCACCGGGCGGAACACCCGAGCCGGCACACCAGGGCGGGCGCACCAGGGCGGGCGCACCCGGGCGGGCCGCACCAGGGCGGGAGCACCCGGGCGGGAACCCGAGCCGGCGCGCCGGGCGGCCCCACCCGGGCGGGCCGCACCAGGGCGGGAGCACCCGGGCGGCCCCACCCGGGCCGGCGCCGAGTCAGCCCACCGCTGTGCTCTCAGGCCGCCCCACCGCTGACCTCAGGGCGGCCGACGGCCGGGTCGGCGTCCACCAGGGCCTCCGGTCCACCCCGCCCTCCGGTCCGCTCAGCGGTCCGGTCACCCGGCCTTCCGGTTCGCTCGACGGTCCCGCCCACCCGGCCTTCCGGTCCGCCCGCCCTCGCCCCGCTAGCCTGATCCCATGTCCGACGATCTTGGTCCGTACCTCGCCGCGGGGCCGCGGGTCGGCCTGCGGCCGTTCCGTCTTGACGACGGCGAGGAGTTCACCGCCCGGGCCCGCGAGAGCCGCGCGCTGCACGAGCCCTGGCTCTTCCCGCCGCGGACGTCCGAGGCGTACGCCGCCTACGCCCGGCAGCTCCTGGACGACCCGGCGAGGGCCGGGTTCCTCGTCTGCGAGCGCGACAGCGGCGGGATCGCCGGGTTCGTGAACATCAACAACATCGTCCGGGGCGCCTTCCTCTCGGGCGCGCTCGGCTACGGCGCCTTCGCGCACGCCGCCGGGCGCGGGCTGCTCTCGGAGGGCCTCGGGCTCGTCCTCGCGTACGCCTTCGGGCCGCTCGGACTGCACCGCCTGGAGGCCAACATCCAGCCCCTCAACACCGCTTCCCGCGCCCTGGTCCGCCGGGCCGGCTTCCGCCTCGAAGGGTTCTCGCCCGCGATGCTGTTCATCGACGGGGCGTGGCGGGACCACGAGCGCTGGGCGACGACCGCCGATCAGCGGCCGGACGCCCGGCCGGGCCCCTCGCGCGCGTAGTCGGGGACCGGCCCGTCGTCACCGCTTGTAGTTGATCTTCATGGTGTCCATGTCGGTGACCGTGGACTTCAGTCCGCCGAAGCCGTGGCCGAGCTCCTTCAGCGCCGTCTCCACCCGGTCCTCCGCGATCGCCGCCGCCATGTCCTCGCCGTCCGCCGCGTCGGAGACGACGACCAGGCGGTACGAGAAGTGCTTCAGCGTCCGGTCGTAGGCGAGCGAGCCCTCCTCCGTGAACTGCATCGCCGACAGGCCGTGCGCGTCCACCTCCGCGAGCAACCGGCTTCGGCTCTCCTGTGACAGTCCGTCGAACGTGCCCCGGACGATCACCCGGTAGGTGTGCTGCTCGCTCATCGCTTCCCGTGCCTTTCCCGGTACCGGCCCCCGCCGTACCCGGCACCCCACCCTACGGCGGCTGGTGCGGACCGCAACGGAGTTTCCCGCCTCCGACGGCCGGGTCGCGCGGGCCGGGCGGTTGTCCACCCTCTGGCCAGCGGTGGTTCCCGCGTGTTCCATGGTCGGCATGACGACCGTACGACGTGCCGTACTCACCCTGCCCGCGGCGCCGTTGGGCCCGGACAACCCCCTGCCCGCCCTGCACCTCCTCGGCGGCCCCGGAACCCCCGCGGTCGCCGAGCACGAGCGGGACGGACTGCCCCGCGACATGGCCCGGCAGCTCGGTCACGCCCCGCTGCGGACCGTGTTGCCCGCCCGGGTCCGCGACGGCTACGGACGCGAGCGCACCCCGACCGAAATCGACGCCCTCGTGATCGAGAACGACCTGCTGCGCGTCACCGTGCTGCCGGGCCTCGGCGGGCGTGTCCACTCCATGGTCCACAAGCCGACGGGCCGTGAACTCCTCTACCGCAACCCCGTGTTCCAGCCCGCCGCCTTCGCCCTCAACGGCGCCTGGTTCTCCGGGGGCATCGAGTGGAACGTCGGAGCCCGCGGCCACGGCATCCTGTCCTGCGCCCCGCTGCACGCGGCGGTCGTCCCCGCGCCCGACGGCGGCACGATGCTCCGGCTCTGGGAGTGGGAGCGGCTCCGCGACCTGCCGTTCCAGGTCGACCTGTGGCTGCCGGACGGCGCCGGACACCTGTGCGTCGGGGTACGGATCCGCAACCCGCACGAGCGGGCCGTGCCCTGCTCGTGGTGGTCCAACACCGCCGTCCCCGAGGACCGCCGGATCCTCGCCCCGGCCGACACCGCGTGGCAGTCCGGTTACGCGCACGCCCCCGCCCCGGCGCAGGCCCCCGCCCCGGCGCACGCCGACACCCGGGCGCCTGCCGGCACCCCGGCGCACGCCCCCGCTCCGGCCCACGCCGACACCCGGGCGCCTGTCGACGGCCCTGAGCGCGCCCACCTTTCCGCGCCCGTCGCCCCTTCCGCGCCCGCCCTGCGCCGGGTGCCGGTGCCCCGTACCGAAGACGGCGTCGACCGCACGTACCCCCTGGAGAGCACCCACGCCGCCGACTACTTCTACGCGCTGCCGGACGGGCAGCGGCGCTGGATCGCGGCCCTCGACGCCGACGGAAGCGGCCTCGTGCAGACCTCCACGGACCGGCTGCTCGGGCGCAAGCTGTTCCTGTGGGGGACGGGCCGCGGCGGCCGGCGCTGGCAGGAGTGGCTCACCGAGCCCGGCACCCCCGGGTACGCCGAGATCCAGGCCGGACTCGCCCGCACCCAGCTGGAACACCCCACCCTGGAGGCGGGGGAGGAGATCTCCTGGCTGGAGGTGTACGCGCCGCTGACCGCCGACCAGGCCGCCGTCCACGGCACCGACTGGGCGGCGGCCCGCGCGGCCGTCGAGGACGCACTCGAACGGGCGCTGCCGCGCGCCGAGGTCGACACGGCGTACGAGCGGTGGCGCGCCGCCGCCGACACCGAACCGGGCCCGCCGCTGGCCACCGGGTCCGGCTGGGGAGCGCTCGAAGTACTGCGCGGGGGCCACGACGTGCCGGGCACGCCCTTCGACCCGGCCCTCATCGGCGAGGAACAGCGGCCGTGGGCCACGCTGCTGAGCACCGGCGCCCTCCCGCACCCCGGCCCGGAGCCCGGGGCAGCGCCCTGGCCGACCCCGGTGTCCGACGCCTGGCGGGACATGCTGGAGACCGCCCCGGCCGACCCCGTCACCGAGTACCACCTGGGCGTCGCCCAGTGGGCGGCCGGCGATCTGGCGCAGGCGGTACGCAGCTGGGAGCGCGGCCTGAAGAACGCGGCCGAGCGCTGGCCGCTGCTCTACTGCCTGGCCGTGGCCGACCGCGAGGGCGGCCACCCCGGGCGGGCGGCCGAGCGGTACGAGGAGGCTTTCGACGACCAGGAGGGCGGCGACCCGGTCGTCACCGCCGCCCTCGGCCGCGAGACGGTCACCGCCCTCCTCGACGCGGGCCGCCCCGCCCGCGCCCGGGCCGTCCTGTCCCGCCTCCCGGCCGACGTCCTGGCCCGGGGAGCCTTCCGATTCCTGGAGGTCCGGCTGCTCCTCGCGGAGGGCCGCAGGGCCGAGGCCCGCGCCGTCTTCGACACGGGCTTCGAGGTCGCGGACCTCCGCGAGGGCGCCGAGGAGCTGGGCGAGCTGTGGGCCCGGCTCACTGACGGACACACCGACGAACCGCTCCCGGACGCCTACGAGTTCCGGATGCGTCCCCACTGACCGGCGGACGGAGGACGGGGGGGAAGGCTGCGGAGACGACGGAAGCCAGGGCAGGCGGGGGAAGAGGGCGGAAGTCAGGGCAGACGGGGGAAGGGGCGGAAGTCAGGGCAGGCGGGGGAAGGGGCGGAAGTCAGGGCAGGCGGGGGGGGGCGGGGGGCGGACGACAGGCGAGAAGGTGACTTCGCGCCGGTCGTCAGACCCGGCACAGGATCTCGCCGTGCGGCACCATGAACCAGGCGTCGTCCTCCTCGCCCCAGGTGCGCCATGCGCCGGCGAGGGACGCCAGGTCCTCGTGGGTGGCATGGCCGCCGTCGACGGCCAGGCGGGCGTAGACCGACTCGGTGGTGCGGTCCGCCCAGAGGCCGCTCCACCAGGCGCGTTCCTCCGGCGTGGCGAAGCACCAGGCGGAGGCGGAGGCGGTGACGTCGGTGAAGCCGGCGCGGCGGGCCCACGACAGCAGGCGGCGGCCCGCGTCCGGCTCGCCGCCGTTCGCCCGGGCGACCCGGCGGTAGAGGGACTGCCACGCGTCCAGGCCGGGGGTCGCGGGGAACCAGGTGAAGGCCCCGTAGTCGCTGTCCCGGGCGGCCACCACTCCGCCCGGACGGCACACCCGGCGCATCTCGCGCAGCGCCTGGACGGGATCGCCCACGTGCTGGAGCACCTGATGGGCGTGGACGACGTCGAAGGAGTCGTCGGGGAAGTCCAGGGCGTGGACGTCGGCGACGGCGAACTCCACGTTGTCCAGGCCGCGTTCGGACGCCGTCGCCCGGGCCTTCACCAGGACGTCCTCGGCCGCGTCCACTCCGGTCACCCGACCCGGCGCGACCCGCGCGGCCAGGTCCGCGGTGATCGTGCCGGGCCCGCACCCCACGTCGAGGACGTCCAGGCCGGTCCGCAGCTCCGGGAGCAGGTACCCGGCGGAGTTCTCGGCGGTGCGCCAACTGTGCGACCGCAGGACGGACTCGTGGTGGCCGTGCGTGTAGACGGCGGTCTCGTGCGACATGACCGGACTCCCTTGGGTGAGTGGGTGTGATCACGGTACGCCGTTCCACCCGCATGGTGAGACCCCTATCTCGACATGTGGTCAGTGCCGCCGAAACGCCGTGTTCCGGAGGGGGATTCACCTCCCGTCGTACGGTGGCTCCGCCCCCTACCGACGCCACTCCCACCGTCGTTCCCTCTCGTGGAACACCTCCGTCGGCGCCAGCCCCGCCGCCGTCGCCACCGCCGCCGAGGCGTGGTGCTCCGGATGCACATGCGCCACGAGCCGCGGCACTCCCCGCTCGCGCAGCCAATCGGTCAGCACCACCGCCGCCTCGCGGGCGAGTCCGTGCCCCTGCCAGGGCGTGCCCACCACCCAGGCGACCTCGGCCCCGTCGGACGTCACCGTTGCCTGCACCGTCCCCACCGCCGGCCCGGTCGTGGTTACCGCCGTCGCCGTCCCGGTCGTTCCCGTCGTCCCCCGTGCCCCCGTCGTCGTCCCGGTCGCCCCCCGTGCCCCCGTCGTCGCCCCGGTCGTTCCCGTCGCCCCCCGTGCCCCCGTCGTCGTCCCTGCCGTCCCCGCCACCGGTCCGGCCGTCCCGCCCACCCCGACCGTCCCTGCCGACCCGTCGGCCCCGGCGCGCAGCCGCAGTGTCCAGTTGCACCAGGACGTCCCCGGGTCCGGGGAGCCGGCGAGAAGCCGCCGGTAGCGGGCGCTGAGCTCGGGTTCGGGGAGCGGAGTGCCACCGATGAAGGCGTGCAGGGCGTGGTCGGCGAGGGCCTGGGCCAGCTCGGCGGCGTGGTCGAGCCGCAGCGGCTCCAGGTCCAGGCGGGCGCCGCGCAGCGGGACGGCGGCGATCCGGTGCGCCTCGGGTGCGTTCATCCGTCCAGTCTCCCCGGCGCCTTCCACACCAGGGCCCCGGCCCACTTCGCGGCGAAGGGCCGCCCCCGTACCCCATCGGCGTAGCCCTCCGGCCTGGGCGTCCGGCACCCGTCACCCTCGCACGAGCGGCGAACTCCGCTGAACGTCCGTATAAAGGGCTCTGGGGGGCAGAAGGCTCCGGGGCGCCCATGCCGGACGCCCCGGTGACGGCGCGGGCGCGAGGAGGGCCGGGACATGCGGCGGGACGTGCGGCGGACGGCCCCTGAGGGCCGCGGCCCGGTGCGCTACGGGCCGCCTGCGCCGGAGCCCGGCCTTCCCGTGCTGCCCGGACTGACCGCCCTCGTCGCCGCCGCGGCCGACCGGCCCGCCCCCGAGCCCCCCGGCGGCGGACCCGTCCTGCGCGAGGCCGCCGCCGGCTACTGGTGGCGGCGCGGACTGCGCACCCATGCCGAGGACGTCGTCGCCGCCCCCGGCGCCCCGCCGCTGCTGCTCGCCCTCATCGCCGCGCACGGCGGCGACCTCCTGCTGCCCCGTCCCAGCCCCGCCTGGTGGAGCCCGCAGGCCCGGCTCCTGGGCCGCCCCGCCTACCACGTGCCCACGCCCGCCGAGTGCGGCGGCGTACCCGACCCGTTCGCCCTCCTCGAGACGGTCCGCCGGGTCCGCGCCGAAGGCGGCGACCCCCGCCTGCTGCTGCTGTCCGTCGCCGACGACCCCACCGCCACCGTCGCTCCGCCCGAACTCGTCCGCGAGGCGTGCGAGGCCGCCGTCGCCGAGGGCCTGCACATCATCAGCGACGAGACGTGGCGCGACACCCTGCACCGTCCCGAGGAGACGGTGCTGCTCAGCCCCGCCGAGATGTGCCCGGACGACGTCACCGTCCTCACCGACCTGTCCGGCGCCCTCGTCCCCGCCGCCTGGCCCTGCGCCGTCGCGCGCTTCCCGCCCACCGCCGCCGCCCGCCCCGGAGGCCACGGCGACCGCCGGCCCCGCACCCTCGACGTCCTCACGGCGCTCGGCGCCCTCGTGCCCGGTCCCTTCGCCCCCGCCGCCGCCCACGCACTCGACGAACCCGAGGACGTCACCGTACGGGCCCGGCTCACCGCCCACCTGCACGGGCGGGTGGCCGCCGCCGTCCACCACGCGGTGCTCGCGGTCGGCGCCCTCGCCCGGCCCCCGGAGGCCGGCCGCCACCTCTACGCCGACCTCGGTCCGCTGCGCGCCGGGCTCGCCGCCCGCGGCGTCACCGACTCCCTGGAACTGGAGAACCACCTCACCGAACGGCTCGGCACCCCGGTCCCCGGCGGCCACCGCTTCGGTGACGAACTGGGCGCACTGCGCGTCCGTTTCGACACCGCGGCCTTCCTGGGCCCCACCGAGGAAGAGAGGATCATGGCCCTCACGGCATCGCGCCCCGAGGAACTGCCCCACGTGAGCGACGCGTTGAGCTCCTTCGGAGCCGCCCTCGACGAGCTGGCCCGGTGACGATGACGATGACGAGGGTGAGCGACCGCTTTGAGGGCAACAGCAGCATCAACGGCAGCAACAGCGAGGCAGCAGCAGCGACAACGACAGCGATGACGGCCACGACGACGGCAGCGACAGCAACGACGGCCACGACGACAGCAATGACGGCAACAACGACGGCAACAACGACGGCAATGACGACGGTAGTGACGACGGCCGACCCCACCGGCGGTCGGCCGAACAGACGGAGGCCGCAGAGATGACGGAACAGACGGCACAGCCGCCCCGGGCCCCACACTCCGCCCGCACGCCCCACGCCCCGCACCCCGCGCCCCCGCTCCAGCCCCTCGGCCGGCTGCGCCACGACTGGCCGCGCAGCTTCGCCGACCGGCTGACCGCGCCGCTGCCCGGCGTCCGCGCCATGGCCCGGCTCGCCCGGGAGGGCGCCGTGCGCCCCGGTCCGGAAGGGCTGAGGGACATCCCGTCGCTGCCGTTCGCCCCCGGTCCGCTGCCCGAGGCGGGGCCCGACACCCTCGCGGTCACCTGGGCCGGACACGCCAGCTGGGTGCTGCGGATCGGCGGGCTCACCGTCCTCACCGACCCCGTCTGGTCCCGTCGCATCCTCGGCACCCCGGCCCGGATCACCCCCGTCGGCGTCCGCTGGGAGGACCTGCCCCGGATCGACGCCGTCGTCATCAGCCACAACCACTTCGACCACCTCGACGCCCCCACCCTCAGGCGCCTGCCCCGCCACACCCCCGTCTTCGTCCCGGCCGGGCTCGGCCGCTGGTTCACCCGCCGCCGCTTCACCCGCGTCACCGAGCTCGACTGGTGGGAGGCGTGCCAACTCGGCGACGTGCGCTTCGAGTTCGTTCCCGCCCATCACTGGTCCAAGCGCACCCTGTTCGACACCTGCCGCTCCCTGTGGGGCGGCTGGGTGCTCACCGACCGCGCCGGGCGCCGGACGTACTTCGCCGGCGACACCGGCTACGGCCACTGGTTCGGCGAGATCGGCCGCCGCCACCCCGGCATCGATCTGGCCCTGCTCCCCATCGGTGCCTACGACCCCCGCTGGTGGCTCAGCGACGTCCACATCGACCCCGAGGAAGCCGTCCGGGCCTTCCAGGACCTCGGGGCACGCCGGATGGCCCCCATGCACTGGGCCACCTTCGTGCTGTCCTCCGAGCCCGTCCTCGAACCACTCACCCGTGTCCGGGCCGCCTGGGAGACGGCCGGGCTGCCCCGCGAGGACCTGTGGGACCTCCCGGTCGGCGCCTCACGGGTGCTCGTCCCCTGACAGTGCCTCACGGGTCCTCGTCCCCTGACGCACCTCACAACGGGCTCGTTCCCTGACGGTGCCTCACGCGGGCTCGTCCCCTGAAGCGCCTCACGGGTGCTCGTCGGTGCCTCATGCGTGCTCGCCCCTGACGGTGCCTCACGCGTGCTCGCCCCCTGACGGCGCCGACGGGCCCGGGCGGGGGCCGCGCAGCCGCCGCCACAGCGACGGCACGCCGCTGACCAGGACGGTGAGCAGCACCGCCGCCACCACGCCCTGCCACGGCTCCGGGAAGAGCGAGCCGCCGAGGATGCCGATGAGCTGGTACGTCGCCGCCCACGCCAGGCACGCGGGCAGATCGCCGCGCGCGAAGCGCCGCAGCGGCATCCCGGCCAGCAGGCAGGCCAGCATCACCGGGATCCGTCCCGCCGGCACGAGGCGCGACAGCACCAGCACCGACACCCGGTGGCTCTCGAGCCGCTCCTGCGCGCGGGCGAGGTGCTCGGGAGCGGCCCGGCCGCGCAGCGCCGCCAGTCCGCGCGAGCCGTTGCGGGACCTGACGCCCCGCCGGCCCAGCCAGTAGAGCGCCAGGTCACCCAGGAACGCGCCGGACGACGCCGCCAGGAAGACGAAGAGCAGCGCGAACGGCGACGTCTGGTGGAAGGCCACCACCGCGGCGGAACTCACGATCGCGCCGGTCGGCACGACGGGCACCAGCGCGCCGAGCGCCACCAGCACGAACAGGGACGGGTAGCCGACGGCCTGCTGCGTCGACTCCGGCGGCAGCTCCCGCACCGCTGCCAGGAGCCGGTCGATCACCGGGCGCCCTCCGTGCGCGCGGCGGACCCCGGCCTCATCGCGCCACCTCCGGCCGGACCCGTTCGCCGTGCGCGAGCAGATGGACGGCCACCTTCGGCGCGAGCCGGGAGGCGTGCCGGACGAACTCGTCCCCGGGGGAGTGGAACTCGTGCGGGCGGACCGCGTCCATGCCGATCGGCCAGTACGTGCCGTAGTGCACCGGCACCGCGGCGGCCGGCGACAGCGCGGCCAGCGCCTCGGCCGCCCGCCCCGCGTCCAGGTGGCCGTGGCCCAGGAAGGGGCCCCAGCCGCCCACCGGGAGCAGCGCCACGTCGACCGGGCCGACCGCCTCCGCCATGCCGTCGAACAGGCCGGTGTCCCCGGCGAAGTAGGTGCGGGCCTCGCCCTCCACCACGTAACCGAGCGCGGGACACCGGTGCGGACCCACCGGGAGCCGCCGCCCGTCGTGCCGGGCCGGGACGGCTCGTACCGTCACGCCCTCGACGGACACCTCGTCGCCGGGCGCCAGCTCGGTGAGCCGCAGCCCCCGGTCGGCGAGCCGGCGCAGGGCCGGTACGGCACGCGGAGCGCCGGACGGCAGGAACAGGCGGGTGCCCGGGGCGAGCCGGGCCAGGGAAGGAAGGTGCAGGTGGTCGGCGTGCAGGTGCGAGACGAGGACCGCCTCGGCGCGGGCCGCCTCCGCGGGCGGCGGCGCGCCCCGCCGGCGGCGCAGATGGGCGAGCCGGCGCGCGAACAGCGGGTCGGTCAGGAAACGGACCCCGGAGTCCTCGACCGTGCAGGTGGCATGACCCCACCAGGTGACTTCCACCGGAACGCCGCCCTCTCCGTCGCCGTGTCCGAGTCCGTGTCCCGCTCGCCGTCTCGACCATAACGCGGATCCGGCCCGCGACGTGGCGAAACGTCGGCGGCCGAAGACGCCGGCGCGGGTGTGGCCGGTCTTCGCCGGAGCACCCCACTTGGTATACCGAAAGACTCCTCGGGTGCGGCGGGACGCAGTAGGGTCGCCCCATGGACGACGTTCGGGTGGCGGCGATCGCCAGCCTCACCCCGCTCGAAGAGCTCGACGACGACCCCTTCCTGGTCGACACCCGCCGCCAGCACGCCATGTGCGTCCGCTGGGCCCGTGGCAAGGGGTACGTGGTGACGAGGCAGCTGTCCTGCTACGGCATCAGGCCGGACCACCAGGCGCTGTGGGCGGACGTCGACGAAGGCGCGGTGGACCTCTTCGTGGCCCCGAACGAACGCGTGCTCGCCCGGGCGTTGACGGACGTGCGCGCGTTCTTCGCCGAATGCGAGCGGCGCGGAGTGCGGCTCGAGACCGCGGGGCTCGACGAACCCGCGTACGACGCTCCGATGAAGGCCGTGGTGCACCGCAGGCTCTCCATGCCCACCGCGGGGTACGACGGCTCCTGAGGCCCCCGTCGCGCAAGCGGGCGCCCCCTGCCGCGCCACCCGGCTCCCGCCGCTCGGCCTCGCACCACCCGGCTCCCGCCGCTCGGCCTCGCACCACCCGGCTCCCGCCGCTCGGCCCCGCGCCACCCGGCTCCCGCCGCCCGGCTCGTACCGCTCGGCGCCGCACCGCTCGCCCGCGATGCCCACCCGTCACGCCGGCCGACCCGTCCGCCACGCCACCCGGCACACCCCGCCGCCCCTCCGTCACGCGACCCGAAACACCTCCACGGCAGCCTCCACCGCCCACCCGGCGCGCCCTCGGCGCACGCCGCCGGGCACCCGTCGGCCGGCCCCCGCGCGGCGGCCGTTGTGCCACGCTGGGGGCAGGAATCGGGTGAAAGGTGAACCAGGCGTGGCTGAACGGCGAGGGCGCATCCCCGCCCGCTGGCGGAGTGCGGGCCGCACCCTGCTGCGGGTGATCACGGTGTGGGCGGTCTCCACCCTCACCCTGCTCGCCCTGGCCGGACTCCTCCCCGACTTCCAGCTCCAGTCCCCGGACGGCGACAGCGTCACCAGGACCGCCGTCACCGCCGCCTGGGGCGCGGGTGCGTTCGGCCTGCTCGGGGCGCTGGTGTGGCCCCTGATCGTACGGGCGCTGCTGCTCGTACCGGCCCTCGTCCTCGGCCTGTTGGTGTTCTTCCTCAATGGCTCGCTGATGCTCGTCGCGCTCTGGCTGATCCCCGACGGGCGCGGCGCCGCCGCCCCCGAGACCGCCGTCGTGGTCGCCGCCGTGATGTCGGCCGTCGCCTCGGCCACCTCCACCGCGCTCGCCGTCCGCGACGACGACGCCTACCGCCGCCGCCTCTACCGTCTCGCCGACCGCACGCGCCCCCGGACCGCCCGCACCGGCACCGGGTCCGCCCCCGGCACCGAACCCGTCCCCGGCACCGTCTTCCTCCAACTCGACGGCGTCGGCCACCGGGTGCTGTGCGACGCCGTCGCCGCCGGCCGCATGCCCACCGTCGCCGCATGGCTCGCCACCAGCCACGCCCTCACCTCCTGGCGCACGGACTGGTCGAGCCAGACCGGCGCCAGCCAACTCGGCATCCTGCACGGCTCCAACGAGGACGTGCCCGCCTTCCGCTGGTACGAGAAGGACACCGGCCGGCTCATGGTCTCCAACCGGCCCGCGAGCGCCGTCGAGCTCCAGCGCCGTGCCGTCGAGCGCACCGGCGACGGCGGGCTGCTCACCCTCGACGGCGCCTCCCGCGGCAACCTGTTCAGCGGCGGCGCCGACCAGCTCGCCCTCGTCCTGTCGATGGCCGCCCGCCGGGGGCGGCGCAACCGCTCGCGCTCGGGCTACTTCGCGTACTTCTCCGACCCCGCCAACGCCGTCCGCACCGCGGGTTCCTTCATCGCCGAGGTCTTCCGCGAGATGATCCAGTCGACCGGGGCCCGGCTGCGCCGCGAGTCCCCGCGGGTCTCGCGCGGCGGCCTCTACCCCTTCGTGCGGGCCTTCGCCACCGTCGTCGAACGGGACGTGGTCGTCTCCGCCGTGATGGGCGACGTCCTCGCCGGACGGACCGCCGTCTACGCCGACCTGGTCGCCTACGACGAGGTCGCCCACCACTCGGGTCCGCAGGGCCGCGACACCGACCAGGTCCTGGAACGGCTCGACCGGGCGATCGCGCTGATCGCCGGGGTCGCCGAGCACGCGCCCCGCCCGTACCGGATCGTGCTGCTCTCCGACCACGGGCAGAGCCCGGGGGAGACCTTCGAGTCCGCGTACGGCCTCAGCCTGCGCGACCTCGTCCGGGTCGGCTGCGGCCTTCCGGTGCCGCGCCGTGTGCGGCGCACGCCCTGGGGGCACCCGCGGACGGAGTCCGGGGGAGCGGCCTCGGAGGGCAGGGACGCCGCCCGTGACGCGCTCCGCAGCGCGCTGCACCGGCCCCTCGACGACCAGGGCGCGCACGGCGACGAGACCGAGGCCGAGGCGGCGGCCGTGGCCGCCGCCCGCGCGCCGCAGCCGCTCGTGCTCGCCTCGGGCAACCTCGGTCTCGTCTCCTTCCCCGGCGTGCCGCACCGGATGACCCGCGAGGAGATCGACCGGCTCCACCCGGCCCTCCTCCGCACCCTCGCCCAGCACCCGGGCATCGGCTTCCTGCTCGTCGCGAGCGAGGAACACGGCTCGGTGGTGCTCGCCCGCGACGGCGTCGAGGTGCCGGTCGCGGAACTCACCGACCGCGCCGGAGCGCCGGGCGACACGGGCCGGGTCGGAGCGCGCGGCCACGGGGACGACGGGCCGCTCGCCGTCTTCGGGCCCGGCGCGGCCGAGGCGGTGCGGCGCACCGACGGCTTCCCGCACGTCGCCGACATCATGATCAACTCGATGTACGACCCCGAGACCGGTGCCGTCCACGCGTTCGAGGAGCAGATCGGCTCGCACGGCGGGCTCGGCGGCGAGCAGGCGCGTCCGTTCCTGATGTGGCCGCGCGAGCTGACGGCACCGCCCGAGGACCTGGCGGGCGCCGAACAGGTGCACCAGGTGCTGCGCGGCTGGCTGCGGGAGAGCCAGGGGCCTCAGGTGCCCCTGGAGATTTCCCCGCCGAACGGCCGCACGGAAGCATTTCTTCCGGTTGACGGGCCCGCCGTGCGGGACAAAAACGGGTGATTTGGAGCGCCGTCCCAGCTACCGGACCATGGGTGCGTTTGTACGACGAGAGGCGCACCACCCCCCATGAGCACGGCCCCCACCAGCACGTCTTCCCCCGAGACCCTCCTCGCCGCTTCGTCCGAGGCCGTTTCCTCCGAGGCTGCTTCCTCCGAGGCCGCGCCGGCACCGGCGGCACCCGGAGCCGGGGGCGAGCAGCCGGCGCACAGCCGCCACGCCCGGCGCTTCGGCCTCCCCGTCGCCACCGCCCTCGTCATGGGCAACATCATCGGCGGCGGCATCTTCCTCCTCCCCGCCTCCGTCGCCCCCTTCGGCACCATCAGCCTCGTCGCCTTCGGCATCCTCACCCTCGGCGCGATCGCCCTCGCCCTCGTCTTCGGCCGGCTCGCCCACCGCCTCCCGCGGACCGGCGGCCCCTACGTCTACGCCCGCGCCGCCTTCGGCGACTTCGCCGGCTTCCTCGCGGCCTGGTCGTACTGGATCACCGCCTGGGTCTCCAACGCGGCCCTCGCCGTCGCCGCCGTCGGCTACCTCGACGTCCTCGTCCCGATCCACGACTCCAAGGCCGCCACCATCGGCGCCGCCCTGCTGATCCAGTGGCTGCCCGCGCTCGCCAACCTGGCCGGCACCCGCTACGTCGGAGCCGTGCAGATCGTCGCCACCGTCCTGAAGTTCGTCCCGCTGCTCCTGGTCGCCATCGGCGGGTTCCTCTTCTTCGACAGCGCCAACCTCGGCCCCTTCCAGGCGACCGGCGGCAGCGCGCTCGGCGCGGTCTCCGCCTCCGCCGCGATCCTGCTCTTCAGCTACCTCGGCGTCGAGTCCGCCGCCGTCAGCGCCGGGGAGGTCCGCGACCCGCGCCGCAACGTCGGCCGCGCCACCGTCCTCGGCACCCTCGGCGCCGCCACGCTCTACCTCCTCGGCACCCTCTCCGTCTTCGGCACCGTCGCCCACGACAAGCTGGTCACCTCCACGGCGCCGTTCTCCGACGCGGTGAACGTCATGTTCGGCGGCTCCTGGGGCGGCGCGGCCGTCGCCTGCATGGCGCTCGTCTCCATGGTCGGCGCGCTCAACGGCTGGACCCTGCTCAGCGCCCAGGCACCGTACGCCGCCGCCCGCGACGGACTCTTCCCGAAGGTCTTCACGGTCAAGCGGCGCGGCGTGCCCACCGTCGGCGTCCTCGTCACCGTCGTCCTCGCCTCGCTCCTGACGGTCTACAACTACACCGCCGGCACGAAGGGCGTCTTCGAGATCCTCGTGCTCGTCACCACCTTCACCGCCACCGTGCCCTACCTGCTCTCCACCGCCGCGCAGATCTACTTCCTGCTGTCCGGACAGTCCGAGAAGGTCTCCCGCGCCCGTCTCGTCCGCGACGGCGTGCTCGCCCTCGCCGCCTTCGGCTTCTCCCTCTGGCTCGTCGCCGGCTCCGGCTACGCGGCCGTCTACCAGGGCGTTCTCTTCCTCTTCGCGGGCGTGCTGGTGTACGCGGCGATGGCGGCCCGCAAGGGACGCGCGGCGGCGACCGCCGGCTGAGGGGCGAGGCGGGCCGCGCCCGGGTGCGCACCCCACGTGCCTCCGGGTGCCTCCCGGTGCCTCCGGTGTGGTGAAAAGCGGGTCCGGCGCGTAGGCCGGCCGGGCGGATCTGCCGTCCCGGCCTGCACCCACGGGTCCGTGCGGGGCAGAACGGATCTCCATGAGGCCCCTCGCCCGGTTCGCGCTCGCGGTGCTGCTCGTGCTGACCGCGCTCCTCGGCGTGGGGGCCGGCGCGGGGACCGGCACCTTCGGGGGCGAGTCACGGACCGTCTCCACGACGGCCGACGCGGGCGCCGAGGCCCACGAGTCCGCCGAGACCGAGGCGGCCGCGCCCCTCCGCTCGGTACGGCGTCCCGCCCCGCCCCGTGTCCCCGGGCGCGCGGCCCCCGCCCGCCGGCCCGTCCCGGTCTCCGTACCGTCCGAGCGCGGCGACGCTCCCCGGTCGACGGTGATGCGGTGCTGAGAGGACCCACCTCTCCGTCACCCCGTCACCCCCCACTCGACCCGAGGAGCTTCGCCATGCCCGCTGACCCCTTCGCCGTCCTCAACGCCCTGCTGCGCGCCGAGGCCGCCCGCCAGAACCACCGCGCCGCCGACCCGGAACCGGCCCACCCGAAGGAACCGGCCGCCGCCCGCACCCCCGCACCGACGCGGTCGGCCGAGCCGGAGGGCCGGGGGGACTGACCGGCCGGGCCCCAGGGATCCGCCGCCGGAGAACGGCGGATCCCTGATCCGGGTAGGGGATCCACGGCTTGGATCCAATATCCAGGATCCGAAACCGACCGGGCGGGGCCCGGCGGACCGCAGGACGATCGCCGCGGCGCCCAGCAGGAAGACGCCGACCCGGCCGGTCAACGACCAGGCCACCGACCCGTGCACGGGCTCGGCCAGGCCGTAGTGGCCCGTGTCGGCGACCTGGGTGAGGGCCTTCTTCATACCGAGCGCGCACAGCACCACGCCCGCCACGAGCGGCAGGTGCAGGAAGGTGTACGCGTCGCGCGCGAAGCGGGTGCGGTCGTCGCCGCCCAGGGCCGCGAGCCGGTGTTCGGCGCGCTCGCCGATCCGGCGGAAGTACAGCGCCCACAGTCCGGCGGCGAGCAGCAGCCCGCCGCGCAGGCGCCGATCACCGTCACCGTCAGCGCGGCATCCCGCCGGCCGCGGCAGGTGGTCGCCTCGAAGCCGGACACGCCCACGCCCACCGCCAGGAACGACTCGCCGAGCGCGATCACCACGATCAGCCCGTGGCGCTCGGCGAAGTGCCCGGGGGAGTCAACGGCCCCCGCCCCCGCCCCAAGGCCCGGCCGGCACCGACGGCCCGGCCTTACCTCCGGCGTAATCGACCCGCTCCCCGCGCACCGGCATGCTCGGGGTCACCGGCTCCCGGGCGGCGCACTCCGCTCGGGGGCCGGGTCCCCGATCGTCCGTCGCACCTCTCTGGAGGGTGATCCACCATGTCCCAGACCCTGCTCGCCGGTCTCTCCCGCACCGCCCAGCCGCGGTCCATGGTCCGGCGGTTCCTCGCCCTCGACGCCGTCGTCACCGGCGGGAACGGGCTCGCCTACCTCGCCGCGTCCGGGCCCCTCGGCGCGTTCCTCGGCGTCGACCGCGGGCTGCTCCTCGAACTGGGCGCGTTCCTCACCGTGTTCGCCGCCGGCGTGGCCTGGCTCGCGAGCCGCACGCAGCCCCCCGCCCTCGGCGTCAAGGCCGTCGTGGAGGCCAACCTGCTGTGGGCCGTGCTCAGCGTCGTCGCCCTCGTCGCCTGGCTGGAGCCCACCACCGCCGGCACGGTCTGGACGCTGATGCAGGCCGGCACGGTCGCCGGGTTCGCGCTGCTCCAGTGGACCGCCCTGCGGGCCGCTACCCGTTGAGGGGGAGCTCCCGCTGGGCCTGCAGATACGCGACCGTCGCCGGGTCGGCCGGGAGGAACGTCTCGATGGCCAGCTCGGCGACCGTCACGTCCATCGGCGTGTTGAAGGTGGAGATCGACGACACGAACGACAGCACCTGCCCGTCGTGCTCGATCCTCATCGGCAGCGCGAAGTACGGATACGGTTCCGGGTCCTCCCGGTCCCCGGGACCGCCCGCCCCCTCCGGCAGCGGGTACGCCGCCACCTCCTCGTACAGCGCGCGCAGCGCCTCCGAACGCGCGAGCCCGATCTGACGCTCCATCTGGGCCAGCAGGTGCCCCCGCCACTCCCGCAGGTTGAGGATGCGCGGTGCCAGGCCCTCCGGGTGCAGCGTGATCCGCATGGCGTTCAGCGGCGGCGCCAGCAGGTGCTCCGGCAGTCCCGCCATCAGCATCTCGATGCCCCGGTTGGCCGCCACCACCGTGTAGGAGCCGTCCACCACGAGCGCAGGATAGGGCTCGTAGCCCCGCAGCAGCCGTTCGATCCCCTCGCGCAGCGTCTCCAGCTCCGGAGCGTCGAGCGGGGACTCGCTGAACCGCGGGGCGTAACCCGCCGCGAGCAGCAGGGCGTTGCGCTCCCGCACCGGCACGTCCAGGTGCTCCGCCAGCCGGAGGACCATCTCCTCGCTCGGCCGCGAGCGACCGGTCTCGATGAAGGAGATGTGCCGGGCGGACGACTCCGCCCGCAGCGCCAGCTCCAGCTGGCTCAGCCGCCGCTGCTCGCGCCAACCGCGCAGCAGGGGCCCCACACCCGTGTCGGTCGCGACAGTTGTCATGGGCAGACGGTATCCCAGAGGAGGACCCGGGTACCTTTCCCCGGGGACCGCTCCGTCATCACGCACCACCGCCACCAGCCGTACGACCGGAGGGAGCACCACGTGCCCACACAGCCCCTGTCGCAGAAGGAGATCGAGGACCGCCTGCGCGAGCTGCCGGGCTGGTCCGTCGACAGCGACCGGCTCACCCGCGGCTATCGCCTCGCCGACCACTTCGCCGCGACCGCGTTCGTCGTCCACATCGCCCAGATCCAGCAGGAGCTCGACCACCACAGTGATCTGACGCTCGGTTACAACAGCGTCACCCTGGCGGTGAACACCCACTCGGCGGGCGGAGCCCTCACCGAGAAGGACTTCGAACTGGCCGAGCGGGTCGACGCGGTGGCGCCCGGCCACGGGGCGAACTGAACGGACCGCACCGCGCACACCGGGCACCGGCCAGGCGCACGATCCCCGGCGTATGCTCCCCGCCATGGGGGAGACGCTTCTCGACTACGACGCCGAGGCCGCGCACTACGACGAGACCCGTGGCGGCGTGCCACGCGCCGAGGCCGCCGCCGACGCCGTGCTGCGGCTCCTGCCGCCCGGCACCCGCACCCTGCTCGACCTCGCGTGCGGCACCGGCCTCGTCACCGAACGCCTCGCCCGGCCCGGACTGGCCGTCTACGGAGCCGACGCCGCCCACGCCATGCTGCGCACCGCCGCCGGCCGCGTCCCGGGCCGGCTCGTGCGCGCCGACGCCCGCCGGCTCCCGCTGCCGGACGGATCCGTCGACGCCGTCAGCGCCGTGTGGCTGCTGCACCTCGTGCCCTTCACCGAGGAGATCGTCGCCGAGGCGGCCCGGGTGCTGCGGCCCGGCGGCGTGTTCCTCACCACCGTCGACAAGGACGCCGCCCATGACGTCGGCAGCGACGTCGACGCGCTGCTCCGCCCCCACCGCGCGACCGGCGCCGGCTCCGACCACGCCGGCCGCGTCACGGCGTACGCCGCCGCCCACGGCCTGACCCCGGCGCCCGGCACCACCTTCGTCGGACACGGGCAGGGCGCCACCCCGCGCGGCACGGCCGAGAAGCTGCGCCGCGGCCACTACGCCTCCTGGTTCCGGGGGACCGCCGCCGACACCGACGCCCTGTGCGCCGCCCTCGCCGGCCTGCCGGACCAGGACCGCCCCCGCGCCGACCCCGCGTATCCGCTGGTGTGCTACGTCAGACGCGGCTGAAGTCCATCACCCAGTTCGTCACCCACGCCTCCGTACCGGCCGGCGCGAAGGCCTGCTCCCAGCGCGCCGCGTCGGCCGTGATGCCCGACCAGCCGAACCGGACCCGCACCGGCCGTCCGGCGTAGGCGTCGTCACCGAAGAACTCGCCCGTGCCGTCCGGATCGAACCGGCCCCGCACCGGCGGATCGAGCCTTCCGGTGCCGCTGTGGGACCAGTTCAGCGTCCACTCCCCGGTCTCCGGCTCGAACAGGCGCAGCGTCAGACCGCGGAACCCCTTCGACGGGAAGACGATCTCGTCGACATGCGCCCGCCCGTCCCAGAAGAGCCGGCCCGTCGTGTGCCCGTCGAACTCCTCCCAGCCGCTGTCCGGGTCGAGGAAGTCGGCCAGCCGGCGGCTGCGGACGCTCCAGCGGCCGTCGAGAAACCCGAAGCCGGACCCGGTGCCCGATCCGAAGCCGGATCCGGCACCCGGCCCGAAGCCGGATCCGGCACCCGATCCGCGGCCGCGCCCCGGCCCGAAGCCGTGGCCGTCACCGTCGTTGCCGCCGTCGTCGCTCACGCCCGCGCCTCCGTCGTGCCGGAGGCAAGCGAGTCCCCGAGGTAGCCGGCCAGGTCCGGGGTCTCGGGCGCCAGGACGTGCCGCACCCACGCTGCCCGCTCGTGGCCCAGCGGGGCCAGCTCCCACACACAGCCGATCCAGTTGCGCGCACCCGGCGCGGTCCGCACGAAGTGCGTCGGGTCCAGGTCAGGACAGTCGAGGGCCGGCTGGCCCGCCGCCGCGCCGGAGAAGTGCAGCACGTTGTCCCACACCCAGCTGTAGACGTTGAGGTACGCGCCGGAGTCGCCGCCCCGGTGCAGCACGATGAAGCTCGCCGCGGGGGTGCCGTCCGGCTCGGGGAGGAGCTCGGGCAGCAGCGCGTACGCCGCCTTCTCCACCTCCGGGGCGATGCCGGCCGCGTCGACGGTGACGTGGTAGCGCTTGACGTGCCGGCCGCCGACGACGACCGGCTCCAGGACGTGGAGGTACTTCTCTGCGAAAGCCATGGCTGGACTCTAGGAACACTTCACTGACATCTTGTGTCAGTGAAGTCCAGCCGTCTCGTGACGATCCTGCTGCTCCTGGAGACCCGCGGCCGGATGACCGCCGCCCAGCTCGCGGCGGAGCTGGACGTCTCCGTCCGCACGGTCTACCGGGACGTCGAGTCGCTGCACGCCGCCGGAGTGCCGCTGTACGGGGACGCCGGGCACCGCGGCGGCTACCGGCTGCTCGCCGGTCACCGGAACCGGCTCACCGGCCTCTACGCGCGCGAGGCCGAGGCCCTGGTGCTCGCGGGGCTGCCGGCCGCCGCCGACGAGCTCGGCCTCGGCGGGCACTTCGCCGACGCCCGGCTGAAACTGCGGGCCGCCCTGCCCGCACCGCTGCGCGAGCACGTCGACCGGCTGCGGGCCCGTTTCCACATCGACGCCCCCGGCTGGTACGCCCGGGACACCGGGGCGCCCTTCCTGCCGCAGGTCGCCGACGCCGTGCGCGGCGGCCGCGTGCTCGCCGTCCGTTACCGCCGATGGAAGGAACCGACCGACGTCGACCGGCGCCTGGAGCCGTACGGCCTGGTCCTCAAGGCGGGCCGCTGGTACCTGGTCGCGGGCCCGGGACCCCGTACGTACCGGGTCGACCAGATCCTCGACCTCACCGTCACCGACGAAGAGGCCGTCATCCCCGAGGACTTCGACCTCGCCGCGCACTGGCGGGCGAGCCAGGAGGACTTCCACGCCCGGCTGCACCGCGGCGAGGCGCTCGTCCGGATCTCACCGCGCGGCGCCACCCGGCTGAGCGGCGCCGCCGCCCGCGCGCTCGCCGAGAACGGCACGCCCGAACCCGACGGCTGGACCCGCGCCATCCTGCCCGTCGAGGGACCCGACCACGCCCACGACACCCTCCTCGCCCTCGGCACGGAAGTGGAGGTCCTGGCCCCCGAGGACCTCCGGGAGCGGATCGCCGCCACCGTACGGACCCTGGCCGAGCGTTACGCCGGTGCCTGAAGGGCCGCCCGCCGGGTGGGGGCCCGGGAAAGTGCCCGGACCCGAGGGCCGGGCCGGTGCCCCGAGCCGGTGCCCCGGCGGCGGACGCCGGTGCGGCCACCGGGGCGGAGCCCCCGTTGGCGTACCTCACCGGACGGCGCCCGGCGCACGCCGCCGACCTGCCGCGGCAGTCGGACGCGGCCGTCGAGTCGGCGGCCCGCCGGACCGGTCACAGCAGCGCGTTCGTGCTGAGCGCCGCGTCGAGAGCGGGTCCGGGGGATCAGCCCCCGGAGCACCGCGGGCGCGGTCGACCAGCGCGTTCGGCCACGCGTTGGGCATGGCTTGCCGGACCGGCAAGTTTTCTCGCGCGCGGCCGAGCGGCGTCGCACCCTGTCCCCATGAGCGCACGCGATCATGACCTCCAGGGTCACGACCACCAGAACCACCAGAGCCACGACCACCGGAGCCACGGGAACCACCGGAGCCGGAGCCCTCAGGCCCCGGGACAGGCACCCGGCCCCGGCCACGGCCACGGTCACGGCCACCACGACGGCGGCGACGTCGACTGGGCGCGGCTCGCCCCGCTGCTCACGCAGCAGGCGGAGACCCAGCTCCCCCTCTACTCAGAGGCCGCCGCCTGGCTCGCCTCCCTCACCCCCGCTGCCCCGGTCCGCCGGGTGCTCGACTTCGGCAGCGGGCCCGGTGTCGTCACGGTCCTGCTCGCCGAGGTCTTCCCGGAGGCCGAGGTCGTCGCCGTCGACGCCACCCCCGAACTCCTCGCCCTCGCCCGGGAGCGGGCGGACGCCCGCGGCGTCGGCGACCGGGTGAGCACCCTGCGCGCCGACCTGCCCGAGGACTTCGGCGCCCTCGGCACCGCCGACCTCATCTGGGCCAGCAACTCGCTGCACCACATCGGCGACCAGCGGGCCGCTCTCGCCGCGTTCGCCGACGTGCTGAACCCCGGTGGTCTGATCGCCCTCGCCGAGGGCGGGCTGCCCTCCCGCCACCTGCCGTGGAACCAGGGCGTCGGCCGCCCCGGCCTGGAGGCCCGGCTCGACGCGGCGAACGCCGACTGGTTCGGTGAGATGCGGTCCGGTCTGCCCGACACCAAGGAGGAGGTCGACGACTGGAGCGCGCTCCTCGCCGACGCCGGACTCACCCTGAGCGGCACCCGCAGCTTCCTCTGCGACGTCCCGGCACCGCTGCCGTCCGCCGTCCGCGAGCAGGTCGTCGCCCACTACGCGCGGCTGCGGGAGGGCCTCGCCGAGCGCCTGGCCGACGACGACCGCGCCGCCGTCGACCGGCTGCTCGACCAGGCCGACCCGCTGTCCCTGCACCAGCGCCCGGACCTCTACCTGCTCACCGCCCGTACCGTCCACACGGCGCGCAAGCCGGCCTGAGCCGGCCTGAGCCGGCCCGAGGCGGCCGGTGCGGGTCAGGCGCCGGAGTTGAACTCGGCCGGGTCCGGGCCGAGCCGGTGGCCCTCGTCGAGCGCGGCGACGGCCGCCAGGTCCTCGGCGTCCAGCTCGAAGTCGAAGACGTCGATGTTCTCCCGGATGCGGGAGGGGGTCACCGACTTCGGGATCACCACGTTCCCGACCTGGAGGTGCCAGCGGAGCACGACCTGCGCCGGGGTGCGATCGTGCTTCCGGGCGATCGCCACGATCGCCGGGACCTCCAGGAGGCCCTTGCCCTGACCGAGCGGCGACCAGGCCTCCGTGGCGATGCCGTGACGGGCGTGTGCCTCGCGGGTGGCGGCCTGCTGGAGCTGCGGGTGCAGCTCGATCTGGTTGACGGCGGGCACGACGGAGGTCTCGCCGATCAGCCGTTCCAGGTGCTCGGGCAGGAAGTTGGACACGCCGATGGCGCGGGCCCGGCCGTCGGCCAGGATCTTCTCGAAGGCCCGGTACGTGTCGACGTACGCGTCCTTGGCCGGCAGGGGCCAGTGGATCAGGTACAGGTCGACGTAGTCCAGGCCCAGCTTGGTCAGCGAGGCGTCGAAGGCCCGCAGCGTCGAGTCGTAGCCCTGTTCGGTGTTCCACAGCTTGGTCGTGACGAAGAGCTCCTCGCGGGGGAGCCCCGAGGCGGCGAGGGCCCTGCCCGTGCCCGTCTCGTTCTCGTAGATCGCGGCCGTGTCGATGGAGCGGTAGCCGGCATCGAGGGCGGTCGTCACGACCTGCTCGGCCTCGTCGTCCGGCACCTGCCAGACGCCGAAGCCGAGCTGCGGCATCCGCACGTCGTTGTTCAGGGTGAGGAAGGGGACCTTGCTGTCCGTGCTCACGAGAGGTCGTTCCTAACGTCGTCGGTTCACTCCTCCCAGCCTCAACGATCACCGGCCCGGTCGCATTCCGCAGAGCCGGAGAAAATACCGCCGGGGCCGGGGCCGGGGCCGGGGCCGGGGCCGGGGCCGGGGCGGTGGGCGTGGGGCCGGGACCGGGACGGACCCCGCTCCGTACCGCTGCCCCTACGCGGGACCGCCCGTGTGCCGGAGCCCCGTTCCCGTACCGGCCCCGTGCTCGTACCCGCATCCGCCCCCACGTACGCGGCCGCCTCCCGCCCCGGCACGCACGGCCGTCCCCCAGCGGCGACAGGCGCGGCCCGCACCCGCGGGTCCACAGGATCACGCCGGCTGCGCCGTCCGTGGAGCGGCCGGGGCGACGCCGGTCAGCGGTACAGCGCGTCGACCTCCGTCGCGTACGCCTCCTCGATCGCCTTCCGCTTGAGCTTGAGGGACGGGGTGAGCAGTCCGTGCTCCTCGCTGAACGGATGCGCCAGGATCCGGAAGGTGCGGATCGACTCCGCCTGTGAGACCAGCGTGTTGGCCGCCACGACCGCCCGCCGGATCTCCGTCTCCAGGGCCGGGTCGTGCACGAGGTCAGCCGGCGGCAGCGGCGGCCGGTGCTGCATCGCCAGCCAGTGCTCCACCGCTTCCTGGTCCAGCGTCACCAACGCCGCCACGTACGGCCGGTCGTTGCCCACCACGATGCACTGGGCCACCAGCGGATGCGACCGCACCCGCTCCTCCAGGCCCGCCGGCGAGACGCTCTTGCCGCTCGCCGTCACCAGGATCTCCTTCTTGCGCCCGGTGATCGTCAGATAGCCGTCCTCGTCCAGGACGCCCAGGTCGCCGGTCGCCAGCCAGCCGTCGTTCAGCACCGCGGCGGTCGCCTGCGGATTGTTCAGATAGCCGGAGAAGACGTGACCGCCGTGCAGCCACACCTCCCCGTCCTCCGCGATGTGCACCGTCGTCCCCGGCACCGGCTGCCCGACCGTCCCGTACTTGGTGCGCTCGGGCGGGTTCGCCGTCGCCGCCGCCGAGGACTCCGTCAGCCCGTACCCCTCGAAGACCGTGACTCCGGCGCCCTCGAAGAAGAGGCCGAGCCGCCGGTCCATGCCCGAGCCGCCCGACATCGCGTGCCGCACCCGCCCGCCGAGCGCGTCGCGGACCTTCCCGTACACCGTCTTCTCGAAGAACTGGTGCTGCATCCGCAGCGCCGCCGACGGCCCCGGCCCCAGGCCGAACGCCTTGTGCTCCAGCGCCTCCGCGTATCTCACCGCCACGTCCACGGCCTTGTCGAACGGGCCCCGCTTCCCCTCCGCCTCCGCCTTGCGGCGGGCCGCGTGGAAGACCTTCTCGAAGACGTACGGCACCGCGAGCACGAAGGTCGGCCGGAAGGACTGCAGGTCCGGCAGCAGCGCCGAGGCGGCGAGGACCGGTTGATGGCCCAGCTTCACCCCGCCCCGGACCGCCGCCACCTCCACCATCCGGCCGAAGACGTGCGCGAGCGGCAGGAAGAGGAGGGTGGACGCCTCGTCGCCCGGCCGGGAGTGGAAGACCGGCTCCCAGCGGCCGATCAGCATGTCCGTCTCGAACATGAAGTTGGAATGGGTGATCACGCAGCCCTTCGGGCGGCCCGTGGTGCCCGAGGTGTAGATCACCGTCGCCACCGACTCGGGCGTCACCGCCTTGCGGTGCCGGTGCACCACGTCCTCGTCGATGTCCGCGCCCGCCGCCATCAGCTCGGCGACCGCGCCCTCACCCGCGTCCAGCTGCCACAGGCGCTGCAGCCTCGGCAGCCGGTCGATCACCGAACCGATCGTCATCGCGTGGTCCTCGTGCTCGACCACGCACGCCGTCACCTCGGCGTCGTGGAGCATCCAGAACACCTGCTCCGTGGAGGAGGTCGGATAGACCGGCACCGGCTGCGCGCCCAGCGTCCACAGCGCGAAGTCGAACAGCGTCCACTCGTAACGGGTCCGTGCCATGATCGCGACCCGGTCGCCGAACCGCACGCCCTGGGCGATCAGCCCCTTCGCCAGCGCCAGGACCTCGTCCCGGAACCGCGCGGCCGTCACGTCGTGCCACCGGCCCTCGGTGTCCTTGCGGCCGAGCGCGACCCGGTCCGGCTGCCGCTCGGCGTGGTCGAACACGGCGTCCGCCAGACCGCCGACCTGGGGCGCCGCCTCGACGGGCGGCACGGTGAACTCGCGCACTGACCTGCTCCCTCCCCCGTTCGACGTCGCGCTCCGCACGGCGCCGGTGAACCTACCCCACGGTGCGGCACGGCGGGAGAACCTTCACCAAGCCGCGACATTGCACGTATCCACAGGTCAGGGGCCGGAAAACGGACAAGTGAGCGAACGCCGGGGGTCGTTGCCGAACCACGGGTAAGTTCCGCAGGCCGGAATCTCCACGGAATCTGTACGGACCGCTCACCCGGGCGTCGTCCGGGGATGGGCCGGGGCCGCGCGCGGGCCGCGGTGAGCACACCGGGCTCGCGGGCCGGCGCCCCGCGTCAGCGCCGGTGGTGGGTCGTCGTCGGCTCGTCTTCGGCTCGTCGCACCGGCTCCTGCCCCCGTCCCGCCTCAGGCACGCGGTCGCCCGTCCGGCGAGGTCTCGTCCGCGCCGGTGCCGTTCCGCGTCAGCGCGGGCGGTGCAGCCGGTCGCCGCCCGCAAGGATCGCCGCCGCCAGCGCGTCCACCGCCTCCTGCGCCGTTCCGCGCCGCCGCCCCTTGCGCAGGACGAAGTCGACGGCACCGAGCTCGGGCAGTCCCGTGCGGGCCGGCAGCTCCACCAGACCGGGCGGCACCAGGCCGCGGGTGTGCGCCATCACACCGAGCCCCGCCCGCGCCGCCGCCACGTTGGCGCTCAGGCTCGAACTCGTGCAGGCGATCCGCCACGCCCGCCCCTGCGCCTGGAGGGCCTCCAGGGCACGGGCCCGCGTGATCCCCGGCGGCGGATAGACGATCAGCGGCACCGGACGGTCCGGATCGAGCCGCAGGCGCGGCGCCCCGATCCACACCAGCACGTCCTGCCAGACCAGCTCCTCACCGCCCAGCTCCGCCTGGTCCCCGCGCCGCTTGGCCAGGATCAGATCGAGCCGCCCCGCCTCCAGGCGGGCCTGGAGCGTCCCCGACAGCTCCACCGTGAGCTCCAGATCGACCTCCGGGTGCTCACGCCGGAACGCCTCCAGGATCTCCGGCAGCCGCGTGGTCACGAAGTCCTCCGACGCGCCGAAACGCAACCGCCCGCGCAGCCGGGTCCCGGTGAAGAAGGCCGCCGCCCGCTCGTGCGCCGCCAGGATCGTGCGCGCGAAACCGAGCATGGCCTCGCCGTCCTCGGTCAGCTCCACGCCGTGGGTGTCGCGGACGAAGAGCGGCCGGCCGGTCGCCTCCTCCAGGCGCCGCACATGCTGGCTGACGGTCGACTGGCGCAGCCCGAGCCGCCGGGCGGCCTGGGTGAAGCTCAGGGTCTGGGCGACCGCCAGGAAGGTGCGCAGCTGGGTGGGCTCGTACACGCCCGCCCACGCTACCGGCCGCCCGCGCACACGGCTATCGCGTTCCGTGATGACAGTCAGTGCGCTGTACGGGATTCCCGATCGCCGGGGCGTCCACCAGGATGGACCCATGACCTCCCGCACGTCCCGCGGCCCCCGTCGGCCCCTCATCCCCTCCTGGCTGCCGGTCGACCCGTACATCCTCGCGCTGCTCGCGACGGTCGGGATCGCCGCGCTGCTGCCCGCCTCCGGGACGGCGGCGACGGTCGCGAACGGCACCTCCACGGGAGCCGTCGCCCTGCTCTTCTTCCTCTACGGGGCGCGCCTGTCCACCCGCGAGGCGTGGGAAGGGCTGCGGCACTGGCGGCTCCACGCCACCGTCCTCGCCTGCACCTTCCTGCTCTTCCCGCTGCTCGGACTGGCCGGGCGGGGGCTCGTGCCGGCGGTCCTCAGCCCCGACCTGTACAACGGCTTCCTCTTCCTGTGCCTGGTGCCGTCCACCATCCAGTCCTCGATCGCCTTCACCTCGATCGCCCGCGGCAACGTGCCCGCCGCCATCTGCGCCGGCTCCTTTTCCTCCCTCGCGGGCATCCTCCTCACCCCGCTGCTCGCCGCGCTCCTCCTCGGCAACGGCGCGGGCGGCCTCTCCGCCGACTCGCTCGTCAAGATCGTGCTCCAGCTGCTCGTGCCGTTCCTGGCGGGGCAGCTCCTGCGCCGCTGGATCGGCGGGTTCGTCGCCCGGCACAAGAAGGTCCTCGGGCTCGTCGACCGCGGGTCGATCCTCCTCGTCGTCTACACGGCCTTCAGCGCGGGCATGACCCAGGGCGTCTGGCACCTCGTGACCCCGGCGCGGCTCGGCCTGCTCCTCGTCGCCGAGGCCGTGCTGCTCGCCGTCATGCTGGCGCTGACCTGGTACGGGGCGCGCCGGCTCGGCTTCGGCCGCGAGGACCGGATCGCCATCCAGTTCGCCGGCTCCAAGAAGAGCCTGGCGGCCGGCCTGCCGATGGCGAGCGTCCTCTTCGGCGCCCATGCCTCGCTCGCCGTGCTGCCGCTGATGCTCTTCCACCAGATGCAGCTGGTCGTCTGCGCCCTGATCGCCCGCCGTCGCTCCCGCGACCCGGAGGCAGCGGGGGAGACGGGGGAGGCGGAGGAGGCGGGGGAGACCGGCACGGCCGTGGGCGGTGACGGCGCTGCCGTGGACGGAACCGGCGCGGCCGGGGACGCGGCCGGCGACCGCTGCGCCGAGCCTGCGTCTGCGCGAGCCTCCGACGCCGGCTCGGGGCCGGGGCCCGACGTCGGCTCCGGGCCGGGGCCCGGCGCCGGTTCCGCGTCCGCTGCGGTGCGGGGCGGGGTGCGGTAGGCCGGGCCGGGGGCCGACGCCGGTTCCGGGCCGGGGCCCGGCGCCGGTTCCGCGTCCGCGGCAGTGCGGGGCGGGGTGCGGTAGGCCGGGCCGGGGGCCGACGCCGGTTCCGGGCCGGGGCCCGGCGCCGGTTCCGCGTCCGCGGCAGTGCGGGGCGGGGTGCGGTAGGCCGGGCCGGGGGCCGACGCCGGTTCCGGGCCGGGACCTGACGCCGGTTCCGTGTCCGCTGCGGTGCGGGGAGGGGTGCGGTAGGCCGGGCCGGGGGCCGACGGCGGCTCCGGGCCGGGGGCCGACGCCGGTTCCGGGCCGGGGGCCGACGCCGGCTCCGGGCCGGGGCCCGAGGTCGGTTCCGTGTCCGCTGCGGTGCGGGGTGCGGTAGATCAGGCCGGGGCCGCGCCGTGGCCGGTGGGGCGAGCCCCACCGCACGGCGCAGCCTCACCGGACTCCCTGCGTTCGCCTCGACCCTGACGAGGAGTCCACCCATCCCCGCCCCGGGTCGGAGGCCTCGGGACCGCCGACTTCCGGCCATGGCCGCCCGTGCCCCCACGCCCCGCCCCGCCCCTCCCCTCGCCACCCCGCCACCTCCGCAGCCGTGCGGCGGCCACCCGTCTCCCGGGACTCGTCGCCGCCACCCCCCGTGGCACAGGCCGCGCTCGCCCCTGCCGCCGGGACGCGGGCCCTCGCCCCGGCGGAGCGCGGCCGCGGCCCCTCCGCCGCCCCGAACGCCATGGTCGGCGTCCCCGACGGCCTCCGGACCGAGGGATACAGGGATACGTCAGCCGCGCCCCGCCCCCGCCCCCGCGCCCGCCCGGCGCCCGCCTCCCGTAACGGGCGGGAGAACGCCGTCACGTCCTCCCCACGGCCCGCGCCCCTCGACCGTTGCCGCCGTCTCGCGGACCGCGCCGACGACGAGCTCCCCGCCCCCTCGAACCCGCCGAGCGCGACGGGTCCTCGCGCGGCCCCGCCGTATCGCCCTCCGACCCGCCGGCTTCGTTGGCGGGATCACACCGCCGACCACCCCGAGGTGATCATCGGGGCCGATACGGTGCTCCCATGCCCGCACTCGATCCCGACCGCACCGCGCTCGTCCTCGTCGATCTGATGGAACGCATCGTCGCGCTGCCGCTCGCCCCCCGCCCCGGCACCGACGTCCTCGCCGCGGCCGGCCGACTCGCCGCCGGCTTCCGTGCCGCCGGCGCGCCCGTCGTCCACATCAGGACCGAGCGGCCGGGCGTCGACACCCAGCCGCCCGGCAGCGACCTCGTCGCCGAACTCGTCCACGACGGCGACGACGTCGTCGTCAAGCGCACGATCGGCGGGTTCCAGGCCACCGGGGTCCACGAGCTCCTCAGCGGGCGCGGCGTGACCACCCTCGTGTTCGGCGGCATCGCCACCAACCTCGGCGTCGAGTCCACCGCCCGCGCCGCCGCCGACCTCGGCTACGACCTCGTCTTCGCCGAGGACGCCCTGACCGCCCTCACCGCCGACGAGCACCGCGCCTCCGTCCAGCTGGACTTCCCCCGCCTCGGCACCGTCGCCGCCACCGGCGCGATCACCCTCGGCGGCCCCGAGTGACCCGCGTGCCGATACGGTACGGGGCCCGCCCCTGCGCCCTGGTCGTCTGCCGCGGCTGCTGCTGCGGTGATCCCCGCAAGAACCCCGGCATGGACCACGCCGGTCAGCTCGCCCGCCTCCAGGAGGCCGCCGCGGCCTCCGGCGGGCGGCTCGCCGTCCGCACCAGCGACTGCCTCGGGCCCTGCGCCCAGGCCAACGTGCTCGTGGTGCAGCCCTCCACCGAGGGCCGCCGCCGGGGCGGCCGGGCCGCCTGGATCGGCTGGAGCGCCGACCAGGACTGCCTCGACGAGGTCCTCGCCTGGACCGCGGCGGGCGGCCCCGGCATCGCCCCGCCCCCGGCCACCCTCGAACTCCAGATGATCGACCCGCCGCGCGACTGAGGGCGGTCCGCCGTCAGGGGGCGGGCTCCGGGGCGGCCTCCAGGTCGATCCGGTGCTCGCCCGCGTACACGTTCATGTCCGGCCCGCGCAGAAAACCGACCAGGGTGAGCCCGGTCTCGACCGCCAGGTCCACCGCCAGCGACGACGGCGCCGACACCGCCGCGAGCACCGGCACCCCCGCCATCACCGCCTTCTGCGCCAGCTCGAACGAGGCCCGCCCCGACACCAGCAGCACCGCCCGCTCCAGCGGCAGCCGGCCCTCCCGCAGCGCCCGCCCCACCAGCTTGTCCACGGCGTTGTGCCGGCCCACGTCCTCCCGTACGTCGAGCAGTTCGCCGTCCTCGGAGAAGAGCGCCGCCGCGTGCAGGCCGCCGGTCCGGTCGAAGACCCGCTGCGCCGCCCGCAGCCGGTCCGGCAGCCCCGCGAGGAGGCCCGGCGCCAGCCGCAGCGGCGGAGCGTCCGCGATGGGGAAGCGCGCCGTGGTGCGGACGGCGTCCAGGCTCGCCTTCCCGCACAGACCGCAGGAGGACGTGGTGTAGACGTTCCGCTCCAGCGTGATGTCGGGGACGGCCACCCCCGGCGCCAGCTGCACGTCCACCACGTTGTACGTGTTGGAGCCGTCCTGCGTCGCCCCCGCGCAGTACACGATGTTCCGCACGTCCGAGGCCGCCGCGAGCACGCCCTCGCTCACCAGGAAACCGGCCGCCAGCGCGAAGTCGTCGCCCGGCGTGCGCATCGTGATCGCGATCGGCCGGCCGTTCAGCCGTATCTCCAGCGGCTCCTCCGCCACCAGCGTGTCCGGCCGCGCGCTCACCGCCCCGCCCCGGATGCGCACCACACGTCGTCGCTCGGTGACCCGTCCCATCGTCGCTGCACTCGTTTCTGTCCGTGCGGGACGTCGCTGTCCCCGCGGAACGCCCCCAGGGGCCTGACCGACCCATTGTCCTCTTGTCGCGGTCGGACAGGCGCTTCGGGTGAATCTTGGTGGTTTACGTCACCTGTTACCCATGAGTCGCTGGCGAGACTGGGTGATCCTGCCGTACGAACGAACCGACGATCGAACCACCTAGGGGGTCCCGGGCATGACGGGCACACGAATCGCCGCGCTCGGGCACTACCAGCCCGCCAAGGTGCTCACCAACGACGACCTGGCCGCCCTCGTCGACACCAGCGACGCGTGGATCACCAGCCGGGTCGGCATCCGCACCCGGCACGTCGCCGGTCCCGAGGAGCCGGTCGACGAACTCGCCGCGCACGCCGCCGGCAAGGCACTCGCCGCCGCCGGCCTCACTCCCGCCGACATCGACCTGGTGCTCGTCGCCACCTCCACCGCGATCGACCGCTCGCCGAACACCGCCGCCCGGGTGGCGGCCCGCCTCGGCATGGCCTCGCCCGCCACCATGGACCTCAACGTGGTCTGCGCCGGCTTCACGCACGCCCTGGCCACCGCGGACCACGCGATCCGCGCCGGTGCCGCCCGCCGCGCGCTGGTCATCGGGGCCGACAAGATGACCGAGGTGACCGACTGGACCGACCGCACCACCTGCGTCCTCGTCGGCGACGGCGCGGGCGCCGCGGTCGTCGAGGCCACGGAGCCCGGCGACGGCGCCACCGCGGCGATCGGCCCCGTCCTGTGGGGCTCGGTCCCCGAGATGGGCCACGCGGTCCGCATCGAGGGCACCCCGCCGCGCTTCGCCCAGGAGGGGCAGGCCGTCTACCGCTGGGCCACCCAGAAGCTCCCGGCGCTCGCCCGGCAGGTCTGCGAACGTTCCGGAATTGCCCCCGAGGAGCTGGCCGGTGTGGTGCTCCACCAGGCCAACCTGCGGATCGTCGAACCGCTCGCCGCGAAGATCGGCGCGGTCAACGCGGTCGTCGCCCGCGATGTCGTCGACTCCGGCAACACCTCCGCCGCCTCCGTACCGCTCGCCCTGTCCAAGCTGGTCGAACGCGGCGAACTCCCTTCCGGCGCCCCGGTGCTGCTCTTCGGCTTCGGCGGGAACCTCTCGTACGCGGGGCAGGTCGTCCGGGTGCCGTGAGCCGCCGCCGGTGCGGCCGGGTGGTCCGTTCGGCCGAGCCCGGTGGCGCGGGGTGCGGCGCGGACCTAGCTTCGAACGCGGCGAGGGTCCGCTCCGCGGCGCTCCGCCGCGGAAGCCCTCCGCCCGTCCGCCCTCGCGTGATCTGGAGGAACCCCATGCGCGCGATACGCCCCGCCGCCTCGGCGGCCCTGCTCGGCCCCCTCGCCGCGATCGCCCTGGTGCTGTCCGGGCCCGCGGCCGTGGCCGACGAGGGCGGCCCGGACGACGGCGGCCTTCCCGCGCTGGACGCCGGCCCGCCCGTACCGGAGGGCGGCTTCCCCGAGACCGGGACCGGCGATCCTCTCGGCGACATGCCCGCCGGTGACGTGCCCGACGACGGTGCGCCGGTCGGTGACCTGCCCGACGACGGTCTGCCTCTCGGCGGCATCACCGACGGCGGTGGTTCCCCCAAGGGCGGCACCGGGCACGGCATCACCTCCTTCGGCTTCTCGGTCACGCCCTCGACCGTCGCCCCCGGCGGCACCGTGACGCTGAAGTCCGACGGCTGCGAGGCGCCCACCGTGACCGTCGAGTCCCCGGTCTTCGACACGGTCACCCTGAAGGAGGGGCGTCCGGGCACCGCCACGGTCGACGCCGACGCCAAGAAGGGCGCGCAGTACGAGGTCGCCTTCGACTGCAAGGGCGAGCGGGGCACCACGACCCTCACCATCACGGGCGGCGCCCACCCCACCGGCCACCCCACCAGCCATCCCACCGGACACCCGACCGCCCATCCGGCCGTCCCCTCCGTGCCCGCCCACAAGGGCGTTCGGGCGGGCTTCGGCACCGGATCCGACGCGGAGGCCGGCACCGCCCAGGTGGTCACCGGCACCGTCCTCATCGCCGGTGCGCTCGGCGCGGCCGTTGCGCTGCTGCGCCGCCGGGAGGGCGCCGGGACCGGGTCCTGAGACGGCTCCTCCGCCCCGGTGTGACGAGGTCCGGGGCGGAGGAGCGCCACACCACGCGGAAGGAACCGCGGAAGGAACCGCGAAGGAACCACGGAAGGAACCACGGGAGAGCCGCGAGAAGCACCGGAGAAAGAGCCCCGAGAACGAGCCCCGAGAAAGAGCCGCGCGAAACAGGCGCGAGAACGAGGCGCGAGAACGAGGCGCGAGAACGAGGCGCGCAGAGAGGTCGGGTCGCACGTGCACGGGTGGAGCGGGCCGAACGGCGGCCCTGCGGGACGGCCTGGTGCCTGGGGCCTCGTCGCCGTCGTCCTCCTCGTGGGCGTGCACCTCGTGCGCGGCGGGTCGGCGTACCCGCCGCCCGACGGCCCTCCGCAGCCGGTGGCCGCCGCCGCGCCCGGCCGGGGCCCGTCCGCCACCGGCGCCACCCCCGCTCCGCTGCCCGCCTCGAACCCCGTACGGGTCCACGTGCCCGCCCTCCGGATCGACGCCCCGGTGACCCGGGTGGGCCTGGACCGCGAGGGTTGGATCGAGGCCCCGCGCCCCAACGAGCGCGGCCCGGCGGGCTGGTTCACCGGCTCCGTCACCCCCGGCGAGCGGGGCACCGCCGTCGTCGTCGGCCACGTCGACACCCCCAAGGGCGGGGCGGCCGTCTTCTACGGCCTCGGGCGGCTCGCCCGGGGGCAGCGCGTCGAGATCGCCCGCGCCGACGGCCGGACGGCCGTGTTCGCGGTGTACGGCGTCGAGGTCGTCCCGACGGACGGCTTCCCCGCCGAGCGGGTCTACGGCTCCACCGGAGCGCCGGAACTCCGGCTGATCACCTGCGGCGGTCCGTACGCGCCGGACGGCGGATACGAGGGCAACGTGGTGGTCTCGGCCCGCCTGACCGAGGTGCGGTGAGCCCCCCGCCTTCCTTGCCGGGTACCGAGCCTTCTCTGACCTCGCCCGGGAGAAGGCCGGGACCCATTTCCCGCGCGACTTCTTCCCACCCCCACCGCCTGCTCCGTTCCCTTCCCCACCCCAGGCCCTGTTCCCGGGGGCGTCCGGCGCCCGCAGCGTTCGCCCCCTCCCTCGCCCGCTTCGCCCGTACCGGGCGGATCGACCGCTGCGCCGAACGCGCTGCGGCCCGCACCCGAGGAGCCCGTCTCGGCCTTCGCCGCAGACCTGACGGATTCCCGCATTGGACTGGACCTGGAGCGGGTGGTCGTGGTCTATGTAGCTTCCACGGAGCCGGCGTCGGGGGGCGTCGGACTCCCGCCGGGTTCCCGTTGCGCCGCCGGACCCGGCCGCCCTTCCATCGGCACCGCCTCGGGCCCCTGGCGCTGCGGCGCCGCCGTCGGGCCGGCCCCGACCCGCCGCCCCCCACCCGGACCCGCCCGCGCCCGCGCCCCGGGCGGCTCAGCCGATCCCCTGACGGTCCGCCTCCAGGGCGAAGGCCCGGTCCGCGGCCTGCGGCACCGTGCGCTCCACCAGTTCCGTCAGGAGCACACGGTGCCGCAGCAGCGGTTCCGTGCGGTCCTCGGGCACCAGCGCCAGCAGGTCGTCGAGCCCCGCCAGCATCCGCCGCGACACCTGCGGGCTGCCCTCCGCGCAGCCCCGGATCTCGGCGAAGCCCAGATCGACCAGGTCGGTCCACCCCGGCAGGTCCTGCACGAGCCGCACGGCCCCGTCGCCTCCCCGCCCGTCCCGGTACGCCACCGCGCCCAGCGGCCGGTGGGCGACGGCCGCCAGGAACTGCACGATCCGGTCCAGGCACTGCACCGCCGTCGTCGGATCGTTCACGGCGGGGGACAGCGCCCGCAGCGCGATGTCCGCGAGCTGCCGCAGACCGAATCCCAGGTCCTGGTGGAAGGTCCGCTCGATCCCCACCGACACCGAGGACGCGAGCCCCTTCGGCACCGCCCCGCCGTGCACCGCCAGGATCGGCGTCCCCGGCACCACGAAGTCCCCGATCCTCGGCAGCAGCCGCAGCACCAGACCGTGCCGCCGCGCCACGCGCACCAGCCGGGCCACGTTCACGTCCCGCAGCACCCCGGCCCGCCCCCGGTGCACCACCTGCCCCGTCACCGGCCCGAGCTCGTCGCCCCCGCCCTCGTACCAGGGCGTCTTCGCCAGCACCCGGAACGACTCCCGGGCGATCCGGTCCACCACGTGGCCCACCCGCATCAGCCGCAGCGTCGCGTTCACGTACGCCACGAAGAGCAGCAGGCTCAGCCCCACCATCGCGAGGGTCAGGATCGACTGGAGCAGCGGCACGGCCGTCACGAGCCGGGGGTCGGTCTCGCTCTCGTACGAGGTCAGCACGAGCAGCGACAGCAGGAAGGTGGCGAGGAAGACCGAGAGCGTCGCCTTGGTGATCCGGCTCCGCACGAAGATCCGCACCACCCGCGGGCTGAACTGTCCGCTCGCCATCTGGACCGCCACGAGGGAGATCGAGAAGACCACGCCGATGAACGTCATCATCGCCGAGCCGACCGTGGTCACGACCGTCTTCGCGTCCTCGGCGATCCCGGCCAGGTCACCGATGGCCTCGTAGGCGCCCTCGTCCCGCAGCGTCTCGACGATCTCCGCGTCCAGGCCCGCGCAGGCCGCCCACAGCACACAGATCGCCGCCATGGCCGCGACCGGCGCGAACCAGAAGGTGTCCCGCAGGTGCTCCCGCAGCGGCGAGAGCATCCGGGGCCGGCGGTACACGGGTGACGGAGGAGGAAGTGAGGTCACCCCGCGCAGGCTAGGCGCCGCCGCCCCCGGGAGAGCGGCGACGCCCCGCGCACCGCCCCGCGGGCCCTCCACTCCGCGTACCGGCCCCGGCACGCCCCGTACGCCGTCCGGAGGTCCGGCCCGCCCCACTGACCACGGGAAACGCTGGTGAAAGGCGCCTCGAACCCCTGGTAGAGTTATCCGTGTCGCCGCGGGGAACAGCCGCGACGGCAGCACACCTCGTCCGGGTGGCGGAATGGCAGACGCGCTAGCTTGAGGTGCTAGTGCCCTTTATCGGGCGTGGGGGTTCAAGTCCCCCCTCGGACACCTGTGGAAGACCCCAGCTGAGCTGGGGTCTTCTTTCGTATGCGCCGGGGGAGGGGCACCATGCGTGGGGGGAACGGGTTCGACCAGCGGGCCGTGGCACTGATCGAGCTCAGGGGGACGCGGACCGACTGCGAGCTGCTGGAACGCGCGTTCGAAGACCGCGGCTGGCCCGTCCTGGAGCGGCGCGGCGAGCCGTCGGAGTGGGCGGAGCGGCGCCTGTGGTACACGGTCGAAGCGCGGTTCCCCGGGAGCAGCCTCAACGCGTCGCGCGGGGCCAGGGAGCGGCTCGAACTCGTCGCCGACGAGCTGCTGCTGGACCTCCAGGTCCAGGCCGTGGAGGTCGTCACGCGGGACCCGGTGGACCTGCCGCACTGGTTCGCCTACGAGCGTCCCGAGGCGCGCCCCAGGACCGTGTCCGGTCTGCCCCGGCGCGTGCGGTGGCGGGAACGGACGCGGCTGTGGCTGGCCGAGAACACCGGCAGCCGGGACACCGGACGGCTGATCGTCGCGACCGCGCCGGGGGAGGCCCAGCACCTCGCCACGCGGCCCCTGCCCGGTGCGCCGCGCCGCGGCGGGCGGATCGCCGCTCGCCGGCCCTGGGGGACGAGCGCCCGCCCTGCGCCGGCCCGAGGCGGACGCCGTGAGTCGTCCGCGCTCCTGAACCGTCTGATCCTGATCCTCATGATCGGGGTCTGGGCCGGGGCACGCATCGCGGACACCCATTCCCGCGGTGTCGGATCGTGGGGGTGGCCCGTGGCCGTCCTCCTCGGCGGAGCGGGCGCGGCGGCGGCCGTGTGGAAGGGAGCGGCACCGGGAGCGACGCGCGCCGGCTCCTCCCTGTTCGGCTGCCTGCTCGTGGCGAGCTCCGCCGGTGTCGGCGTCTACGCGGCCCGGACGGCGCCCGAGGTCGGATACGGCTCCTCCGTGGTGCTCGTCTGCCTGGCGGCCGTGGCCGTCGGCAACGGGATCAGGCTCCTCGTACGGCAGTGGAGCTGGCAGCGCACCGCCCCCTGGCTGATTCCCGCCCTTCTGCCGCTGGGCTTCGGTTTCCTTCCGGGGCTCGGGCTCGGGCTGCACGCGATGTACCTGGACGCCTTCGGGCTCGACCTGGAGGACGTCGAGATCCCGAAGGCGCATCAGATGCTCGCGCTGCTCAAGCTGACCGCCTGTATGAGCCTGTGGTTCTTCGCTCCGAGTCTCCTCGGCTACATGAAGCACTTCCACCTGCACGTGAAGGACCGCTGGTTCGGCAACGCGGTGCTGCTGCTGGTGAGCATCCTGCTGCTGGCGCAGGGCGTGCTCGGCCTCGGCCTGGTGTCGGCGGGCGAGGCCGGTGTCCAGGGCGTGGCCGCCGCCGCGAAGGGGCGGACGCCGGCGGCCTACTACGGCATCGAGCCGGAATGGGTCTGTGTGTTCCCCGTGGGGCGGGCGGACCAGGTGCCCGTGGACGGCGGCGTGCTCGCCGCCGCCGACGCGTACCTCAAGATCGGGGACGCCGACGGGACCGTCGTGCTGTGGGACCCCGAGGCCCGCTCGGCGCTCAAGGCTCCCCTCAGCCGGCTGCGCCTGGTGCCGCGGGAGGAGCGCCCCGCGTCCTGTGGCGCCGCCGGCTGAGCGGCGCCCCCTGCACAGCCTCCTCCGGACCGCGCAGGGCGCGCCGGCCGGGCAGCGCGTGCGGTTCACGGCTTCCGTGCGACCACCAGCCGGCAGCGCGGGCTGCCGTCCTCCCGGAACCCCAGGGGACGGACCGGCAGCAGCTCCACCCCGAAGCCGGCGTCCCGGAGGCGTGCGCGGACGTCGGCGAGGCGGAAGGTGCGGTAGTACATGACGAAGGGGGGCCGCCACAGCGCGTTGCGGACCCGCATCGCCGCGTCGAAGCCCCACAGCGTCCAGTACGGGGCGGAGCCCACCCGTGGCGGCGCCGGCAGCGGGAAGGCGAAGGTGCCGCCGGGGCGCAGGGAGGCGTGGACCTGGCGGAAGAGGGTGCGCTGCTCGGCGGGGAGGAAGTGGCCGAAGGCGCCGAAGCTGACGGCCAGGTCGAAGACCGGCGCGAAGGGGAGCGCCAGGGCGTCGGCCCGTACGAGCGTCGCGGTGGGGTGGGCGCGGCGGGCCCCGGCGAGCATGCCGGAGCTGAAGTCGACGCCGGTGACCCGTCCCGTCCCCAGCGAGCGCAGCACCCCGAGCCCGGCGCCGGTGCCGCAGCACACGTCGAGGCCCGAGTCGAAGGGGCCGAGCGGTTCCAGGGTCTCGGCGACCGCGGTGAGCAGGCGGTCGGAGGTGCGGAACGGGGTGGCGTCGAACTTCGTCGCGAGCAGGTCGTAGCCGTGCTCGACCGACGACAGCGCCTGCCGGGTCAGCTCGCGGAGCGTGGGGCCGTCGGGGGAGAACATGCCACGACCCTACGACCGGGACGGCGCGCGGCGCGGGAGATCACGTGAGGCCGACCGGGAGAGGCGGGCGCGGCCGGCCGGTCGCGGACGGGGGACGGGACGGGGACGCGAGATCAGGGAAAGGAGACCAGGGACGGGAGATCACAGGGCGCTGCGCACCTGGGGCGGCACGTTCCACGCGGGGGGCGATCCCCGTGAGCTGGCAGATCAGCAGGTAGAGCGGGATGGGCGGGGTGTACGGAGAGCCGCCGTCGGGGTGGTGGATCAGCCGGGGGCGGCGGTCGGGGATCACGGCGCCGGGGGCGTAACAGGCGGGCATCGGCCAGGCGAGGTCGAGGTCGGAGCCGGACGGGACCAGCCACCACCACCAGTCGCTGTCGGCGTAGACGCAGCCCTTCGCGGGCAGCCGGGACAGGATGCGGAAGCCGTAGCGGGCGGGGACGCCGACCGCGTCGCAGCCCAGGGTGGTCGGCAGGTCGACCGGCACGAAGAGGCGGGTCGCGCCGACGGGGGAGTGCGGCCCGGCGGGGCCGTTCTCGGGGCTCTTGCGGGCGCGCGGGGCGGGCGCGACACCGCGGGCCCGCAGCAGCGTCGCCATGGACCTCAGCACGGCTCTCCCATGCCGTGGGCGAGCTCCGCCCACACGATCTGCGCCGTGCCGTGGCCGGTGCGGTCCGCGCCCCAGGCGGTCGCCAGGGCGTCGACCAGGATGAGTCCGCGGCCGCGCTCCTCCTCGCCGCAGTCGCGGATGCGCGGGCCGGCCGGGCCGCCCTCGTCGCGCACCGCTATCCGCAGCCGCTCCTCGCCCTCGCGCAGCTCGCAGACGAACCGGGCGCTCGCGGTGTGCACGACGGCGTTGGTGACCAGTTCCGACACGACGAGCGCGACCGTCTCGCGTATGTCGGGGCCGCAGCCCCAGAGGATGAGGCGCTCCTCCGCGAGCCTGCGCGCGCGGGAGACGGATTCGGTGCGGGCGGGCAGCTCGAAGGCGAACCTGCGGTCCGAGGCGTGGGGGCGTGGGCGCTGGGTCATGACCCGAGGGCTCATGAGACCTGAGGAGTGCGCGTTACCAGAAGCCACGACCGGATCCTCACAACTGTGGGCAGGAGTGCCGTACGCATCCCCGTGCCGGAGCGCACGACGGCATGCGTACTGGTTCACCGGAATACTCTGCTCCCGACTCGGACACTTGGCAAGTGGCACTCTGAAAAATGCAGAGTGCTGTGTTCTCTCTGGCCGTGTTCATGGCACACTCGTCGAAACAGCGCGTCGGGGAGGGTTTCTTAAGTGAGCGAGCCGCGGTCCGCCCCCACGGTGGGACAGGTCGTCCTCGGCAAGCGTCTCCAGGATCTGCGCGAACGGGCCGGCCTCAAGCGTGAAGAGGCCGCCAGGATCCTGCGGGTCGCCCCGGCCACGATCCGGCGCATGGAGACCGCCGAGGTCGCGCTGAAGATTCCGTACGTACAGCTCCTGCTCAAGGCGTACGGCGTCACGGACTCCGAGGCGGAGGGCTTCGTCGCCCTCGCGGAGGAGGCCAACCTTCCCGGCTGGTGGCAGCGGTTCCACGACGTGCTGCCCGGCTGGTTCTCGATGTACGTCAGCCTGGAGGGGGCCGCAAGCCTCATCCGGGCCTACGAGCCCCAGTTCGTCCCCGGTCTGCTCCAGACCGAGGACTACGCCCGTGCCATCCTGCGCAGCGGGGCCGTCGGCGGCAGCAACGACGCCGAGGAGATCGACCGGCATGTAGCCCTCCGCATGGAGCGCCAGTCCCTGCTCACCAGGGAGGACGCGCCCAAGTTCTGGGTGATCATGGACGAGACGGTCTTCCGCCGACCGGTAGGCAACGGGCCCGAAGTGATGCGCGACCAGCTCGACCGGCTGCTCGAAGCGTCGGAGCTGCCGAACGTCACCCTGCAGATCGCGGAGTTCGCGTCCGGCCACCACCCCGGCACCTACGGACCGTTCGTCCTCTTCCGCTTCGCCATGCCCGAACTCCCGGACATGGTCTACAGCGAGTACCTGACCGGCGCCGTCTACCTCGACGCGCGCCCCGAGGTGGCCTCCCACCTCGAAGTCATGGACCGCATGGCGGCGCAGGCCGCGACTGCACAACGCACGAAGGAGATTCTCCGGAATCTCCGCAAGGAGCTGTGAATGGACCGCATATACAACGGCATGCCCGCCGCCGAGCTCGGTGCCGAGGGCTGGCACAAGCCGTGGAGCGGCGGCAACGGGGGCAACTGCGTGGAGGCCATGAAGCTGGCCGACGGCAGGATCGCCGTGCGACAGTCCGCAGACCCCGAGGGACCAGCGCTCATCTACACCCACGGAGAGATCGCCGCCTTCATCCAGGGGGCCAAATCAGGTCAGGCTGATTTCCTGCTCACCTGAACCTTCCGTACCGCCCCTCACATCGCGTAACTCTTGCCGTAAGCGCCACCGTTCGTCCCGCCGAGGAGAGCCGATGACACAGGACGCCGCATCCGTACCGAGCGGCATACGGATCGACACCAGCAAGCCGCACCCCGCGCGGATGTACGACTGGTTCCTGGGCGGCAAGGACAACTACCCCGTGGACGAGGAGATGGCCCGCCAGCTCCTCACCGTCGACGCCCGCGGCCGGGACATGGCCCGCGTCAACCGGGCCTTCATGCACCGCGCCATCCGCTGGCTCAGCGCCCACGGCGTACGGCAGTACCTGGACGTCGGCACCGGCATCCCCACCGAGCCCAACCTGCACCAGATCGCGCAGCAGGCCGCGCCGGAGTCCCGGATCGTCTACTGCGACAACGACCCCATCGTGCTGGCGCACGCCGCCGCCCTGCTGCGCTCGACGCCGGAAGGCGCCACCGAGTACATCCAGGCGGACGCGCGTGAGCCCGAGGTCATCCTCGAAAGGGCCGGAAAGGTCCTTGACTTCGATCAACCCATCGCCTTGTCGATGCTCGCGCTGCTGCACTTCGTCGGCGACGAGGACGGTGCCTACGAGCTGGTCGCCAAGATCGTCGACAAGCTCGCCCCCGGCAGCTACCTCGTCCTCTCGCACGTCACCGGCGACTTCGACCCCGAAGGCGCCGCCAAGGCCGCCGCCATGTACAAGGCGCGCGGTCTGACCCTGCGGCCGCGCTCGCGCGACGAACTGGCCGCGTTCTTCGACGGCCTCGACCTCGTCGAGCCCGGCGTGTCCCTCACCGCCGAGTGGCACCCGGAGCTGGGCGAGCCCGTCCCGGTCCAGGGCGACGACCCGATCCCCGGCTGGGCGGCGGTCGGCCGCAAGCGCTGACACGTCCCGTCCGAACGCCACGGGGGCCCGCGGAATCGTCCGCGGGCCCCTCGCCGTTCCCCGCTACTCCGGTGCGACCAGCGTCACCAGGAAGCTCCGGGCCCGGCTCACGTTCCCGGCCGCGTCCACCGTCCGGTACTCCACCGTGTGCGTCCCGTAGTCGGGCGTGGCGTCGTCCCACGGCACCGCCCGCGCCCGGCCGAGCTTGCCGTAGACGAGACCGTCGATCACCGTGCCGGACGGCGAGAAGAGGAACGGGGCCGAGGCGTCCGTCGGCCAGCCGTAGTACGTGTACCAACCGTCGCCGTCCACCCGGAACTGGCTCACCACCGCGCCCTCCTGGTCGTCCCGCGCGGTCAGCCGCATCGTGAAGGCACCGTCGTACACGTACTCCACCGGCTGCCCCGGCCGCCGCACCGTCCGCAGCGGAGCCGACAGCTCATGGGCGGCGGTGGCGGCGAGGGCGTCCACCGTCCACCTCAACTCCGCCCCCGTGCCCGGGATGTCGGCCGTCAGGGTGTGAGTGCCGGGGGGCAGCCGCAGCGACCTCAGGTCCAGGTCACGGTCGTTGCCCGGGTTCGGCACCGTCTCCCCGTCGAGCCGCCAGCGCACGGCGACCGTCCGGCGCGGCGGGTGGGTCGTGTCCGCGTGGACCACCGACCGGGCGCCGACCGGGGCGGCCGTCGGGGTGTGCCCGGTGAACGCCGGCGGCACCTCCTCCGAGCGGGTGGTGAGCGCGGGGTTCACCGTCCAGCTCACCGTACGGGTGAGGGCGGCGGACGCCCGCACCGCCGGGTCCCGCACGAACGGCGTCGGGTCCGTGACCTTCGCCGTCAGCGTGTGCGTCCGGCCCCGGGGCAGGTCCAGGGACCGCAGGTCGACCGTGCGTGCTCCCCGGGTGTCGAGGAGCCGGCCGTCCAGCCGCCACTCCACCGCGAGTTCACCGCCCACCGGATGCAGCGTGTCCACCCACACCGTCCGGTCCGCCCCGATCGGCGCCGCATCGGGGGTGTGCGCCTCGACCAGGTCCACCTTGGCCGAGATCGCCCCCACCATGACCTCCCGCTCCACCTGGTCGAAGGCGTAGCCGAGGGTCTTCATCATCGAATGGCGGCTGGGGCGCCACACGCCCGTGGTGCTGTAGAGGCCGCCCTCGTGACGGCCGATGACCCCGCCCGACTCGCTCTCCTCGCCGAGCCAGCGCCACCACTTGGCCCGCCGGTCACGCATCTGGCGCTCCGTCAGCAGCGTGTGGTGCACGGAGGACGGCTCCCCGCCCGTGTAGGCGCCGCCCGGCACACCGCGCCCGTAGTAGTCGTACTCGTCCTGGAGCCCGCCGAGCGAATGACCGATCTCGTGCGGGGTGATGAGGGCCGACAGCGCGTTGCCGCCGGACGCGGTGGCGTAACTGCCCCCGGCGCCGCCGTAGGTGGTGCTGTTCGCCAGCGCCACGATCTGCCGGTTCGCCCGGCTGGTGCCGGGCACCAGGTCGGCGTGGGCGGCGGCCCGCGCACTGTCCACCGTGAGCAGCCGCTGGACGCTGCCCGCGTTGCAGCCGCCCCAGAAGCCCATGTTCAGGGCCGTGTCGCGGGCCGGGGCGTCGAGACCCGGATCGCAGTCCACGCCCGACTCGGCGGAGGGGATCTCCACCGCCCACACGTTGATGTACGAGCGGTACGAGGCGAACGGCTCGATGCTCCACAACATGCTGAGGTGCCGCTCCACGTGCGCCCGGAACTCCGGCATCTCCGCCGCCGTGTAACCGTCGCCCATGACGACCAGGTTGAACCGCCGGTCGGCGGGACCTGTCGTCTGGACGGGCACGACGGTCGCCCCGCCCGTCTCGGCGGCGGCCGGGCTGCCGGCCGCCGCGGGACCCGTGCTCACGAGTCCCGCGGCCAGCAGAGCACCCGCGACGAGCCGGGCCACTCCGCGTCGAACACCCCTGCGTCGCTGTGAAGTCATGGGGCGCGAGCCTAGGCCGCGCTCCCCATGCCGTAAAGATGTTCGTCAGCCGTCCATCTCAGCGACGCAGATAGTCCAGTCCGGCGTGCTCCGCCGTGTAGCCGTCCACCAGGCGGCGGGCCACCGTCACCGAGTCGACCAGCGGATGCAGCGCGAAGGCCCGCACCGCCGCCGCCCGCGAACCGCTCTCGGCCGCGGCGAGCACCTCCCGCTCCACCGCCTTCACCGCCGTCACCAGGCCCACCGCGTGGTACGGCAGCGGATCCACGGACACCGGACGGGCACCGGCCGCGTCGACGAGACACGGCACCTCGATCACCGCGTCCGCGTCGAGGACCGACAGCGTGTGCCGGTTGCGCACGTTGAGGATCAGCGTGGCCCGCTCGTTGCGCGCGATGGCCCGCATCAGCGCCAGCGCCACCTTCTCGTAACCGCCGGACTCCAGGTCCTCGTCGGCCCGTTCGCCGACCCCGGCGGCCTCCCGGTTGTGCGCCATGTACGTCGCCTCCCGGTCGGCGAGCACCCGGTGCCAGGTGTCGAGGGGAGGCGTGTCCGGCTTGTCCATCTCCTCGTAGAAACCGGCCTGCTGATCCAGCAGGTAGGCGCCCCGCGTCCGCTCCGCCTCCCGGTAGGCCCGCACCGCCTCGCGGTTGAAGTAGTAGTAGTGCAGGTACTCGTTGGGGACCGCGCCGAGCGACCGCAGCCAGTCCGCACCGAAGAGCCTGCCCTCCTCGAAGGAGCCGAGCAGGGCGTCGTCCTCGAGGAGCCGCGGAAGGACGTCACGTCCGCCGACCCTGAGCCCCCGCAGCCATCCCAGGTGGTTCAGGCCCACGTAGTCGATCCACGCCTCGTCCGGACGGGCGCCGAGCACCCGTGCCACCCGGCGGCCGAGACCCACCGGCGAGTCGCAGATGCCGACCACCCGGTCGCCGAGGATCCGCGACATCGCCTCGGTGACCACGCCGGCCGGGTTGGTGAAGTTGATGACCCAGGCGTCCGGAGCGAGCGCGGCGACACGCCGGGCGATGTGCGTCACCACCGGCAGCGTCCGCAGCCCGTACGCGATGCCGCCCGCGCCCACCGTCTCCTGGCCCAGCACCCCCTCGGCCAGCGCGATCCGCTCGTCGGCCGCCCGGCCCGCCAGACCCCCCACCCGGATCGCGGAGAAGACGAAGTCGGCGCCCAGCAGAGCCTCGTCGAGGTCCGTCGTCGCGCTTACCTCCGGCGCGTCCGCCACCCCCGCACCCTGCTCGGCGAGCACCCGGGTGATCGCCGACAGACGCCCGGCGTCCAGGTCGTACAAGGTGACCCGGGTGACCCGCCCCTCGCCACGGTCGCCGAGCAGAGCGCCGTACACGAGCGGCACCCGGAATCCGCCGCCTCCGAGAATCGTCAGTTTCATGCTCGTACGCTACTCGGATGCACGTACTGAGCAGCAGGATCCTGCTCCGCCCGACCGACCCCGAGCGCTCCCGCCGCTTCTACGGCGAGACCCTCGGCCTCGCGGTCTACCGCGAGTTCGGCACCGGCCCGGACCGCGGCACCGTCTACTTCCTCGGCGGCGGCTTCCTCGAACTCTCCGGCCGCGCCGACACCGCACCGCCCGAACCCGGACCCCGGCTCTGGCTCCAGGTCGCGGACGTCCACGCGGCCCGCGAGGAACTGCGCGGCACCGACGCGCGCGTGCTGCGCGAACCGGTCACCGAGCCCTGGGGCCTGATCGAGATGTGGCTCGCCGACCCGGACGGCGTACGGATCGCGGTCGTGGAGGTGCCGGAGGGGCACCCGCTGCGGTACCGGCCGTAGGGGGCGGCTCGCCGATCTGGCCGGGACCGCCGCGGCTGCGAGGCACCCCCGGTCGTGGCGGAATTCGCTGGCCGCCGCCCGACGCGGGCCCTACGGTGGCGCCATGCTGCCCTCGGTGGAGACGGACGAAGAGTGGGACGCGATCGTCCCCGACGAGACGGTCATGCGCCCCGGCGCGGAGGACCTCTGCGCGCGCCTCGGCCACGCCCGCGCGCCGCTGACCCGGTTCCCCGACGGCTCTCAGCCGGTGTACGCGGTGGGCGACGAGCACGTGCTCAAGCTGTTCCCGGGGGCCGCCGCCCGTGACGGCGTCGCCGAGGGGCGCGTCCTCGCCCACGTCGCGGGGCGGCTGCCGGTGCCCACCCCCGAGGTGCGGGCCGCCGGCGCGTACGAGAACGGCTGGCGCTACGTCCTGATGTCCCGGCTCCGCGGCGAGAACCTCGCCCGGGTGTGGCACCGCGTCCCCCCGGAGCACCGCGAACGGCTCGTCACCGAGATCGGCGAGGCGCTGGGCGCGCTGCACGCCCTGGACCCCGGGCCGCTCGGCGACGTCCTCGGGCCGGGGGACTGGGGGGCCTTCGTCGACCGGCAGCGGGCCGGGGCCGTGGCCCGGCAGCGTGACCGCGGACTTCCCGAGCCGTGGCTGGAGCAGATCCCGGACTTCCTCGCCTCCGTCCCGCTGCCCCGCGCCCCGCGACCCGCTCTGCTGCACACCGAGGTCATGCTCCAGCACTTCCTGGTGGACCCCGACGGCTGGCGGCTGACCGGCCTGTTCGACTTCGAACCGGCCATGATCGGTGACGCCGGCTACGACTTCGTGGGCGTCGGCGTCTTCGTCACCCGCGGTGACCCGGCCCTGCTGGCCCGCCTCACGCGCGCGTACGGCCGCGCGGTCGACCCGTCGACCGCGCTCGCGTACACCCTGCTCCACGTGTACAGCGACCTCGCCTGGTACCTGCGCGAGTTCGGGGTGACCGAAGAGGGCCGTCTGGACGCGCTCGCGGAGTCCTGGTTCGGGACCGAGTGACCGGAGGGACCCCCGCTGACGGTCCAAGATCATTTGAGGGCAGAATGTCCGCATGGCGACAACCGACATGCCGAGGACGGCAGTGATCGAGGACGCTCCGGCGATCAGCCACACGCTGGCCCGGGCCTTCGACGACGACCCGATGATGTGCTGGTTCTTCCCCGAGGAGGCATCGCGCGAGGCGACGCTGGGCCGCTACTTCTCCACCCTCTTCACCCGCCAGTACCTGCTGAACGGCGTGTGCGAGCGCACCGACGCCGCCGCGGCCTTCTGGGTGCCGGCCGACGCGCAGGAGAAGGCCGTCCCCGACGCCGAGACCATCCAGGAGCTCATCGGCATCCTCGGTGACCGCGCCGGCCTGTTCAAGGAGGCCGTCGAGACCGCCGCCGCGCACGCCCCGCAGGAACCCCACTGGTCCTTGGCCCTCATCGGCGCCGACCCGGTGGCCCAGGGCACCGGCCAGGGCGCCGCCCTGCTGCGCTCCGGCCTCGCGAAGGCCGACGCGGCGGGCCAGGCCACGTACCTGGAGTCCTCCAAGGCCGCCAACCTCCCCGTCTACGAGCACTTCGGCTTCACCGTGCGCGAGGAGTTCGCACTGCCGGGCGGCGGTCCGGTGCTGTGGGGCATGTGGCGCGACCCGCGCTGACGACGGGCACCCGGCGGGGCGGGCGGGGGCGGCACGCGACAATGGGGCCATGTCCCGACGCAAGGCTCGCCCCGCCCGATCCACCCGCCCCGGCCGTACGTCCGCACCGTCTCCCGCACCCGCCACCGCGGTGACCGCCGCCTCCCCCTGCCCCTGCGGGCTCACCGTCGCGTACGGCGCATGCTGCGGACGCTTCCACGCGGGGCCCGCCACCGCGCCCACCGCCGAGCTGCTCATGCGCTCGCGCTACAGCGCCTTCGTCGTCCGCGACGAGGCGTACCTGCTGCGCACCTGGGCGCCGGAGACGCGGCCCGATGAGGTGGACTTCGACCCCGCGATGCGCTGGGCCGGTCTGGAGATCGAGGAGACCGGCGACGGCACCGTCTTCCACCGGCACGGCACCGTGACCTTCCGGGCCCGCTTCACGCACGACGGGAAGCCGGGAGAGCTGCACGAGCGGAGCCGGTTCGCGCGGCACGAGGGGTCATGGGTGTACGTGGACGGGGAGTTCCTGGACTGAGGCCGGAAGGCTGGATCCCCTGTCCAGGATCCCGTCCGGCGCGGGCCGGCGGCGGCCCCTGACACCACGTACGGGATCGGATATCGCACATCGGATATCGGAGATTGGATATTGGATCCCGTTCACCGTGCCGCCGCGCCCGCCTTCACCCCTCCCGTCTGCGGCAGCCCCTGGGCCAGGTCCTCGGCGATCAGCTTCTTCGCGATGGCGTCGGTCGCCGCCCTGAGCTCCGGTCCGCTCGGCCGGCCGCTCTCGCGCTCCAGGCGGTCGCTGAGCCAGTCGGCCCAGGCCCGCGCGATGACGTCCGCCTCGCGCTTCCCGGCCGGTGTGTGGGACAGCAGATTGCCGTCGCGGGTGAGGAAACCTTCGTCGACCATCCGGTCGAAGACCGGCAGCAGCACCTCGGGCGGCACCCGGCGGCCTGCCGCGATCAGGCCGAGGCTGGCGTGGCCCACCAGGCGGGTGAACAGCTCCACCTGCATGACCGCCCACGCGCCGGCCGCATCGAGCCGGGTGTCCGAGGCGCCGACGATCCGCCGGAAGGTGACGGCGTCGGTTCTGCGGACGATCCGGCCGACCGCGAGTTCGAGCAGTTTGGCCGAGTCGCCGCTGGTCGTGGGGGAGGCGAAGCCCTCGCCCATGTCGGGCGCCGACGCGCGCACGGTGTCCCGCAGCTCCACCTGCTTGAGGAAGAGCGCCACCACCAGGCCGACGGCCGCCACCGGCACGGTCCACAGGAAGACGGTGTGCAGGGTGTCGGCGTACGCCTGCACGATCGGCGCCGCCACCTCGTCCGGCAGCCCGTGGACGCCGGCCGGGCTCTGCGCGGCCACGGCGACGGCCCCCGGGTCCACGCCGAGGTCCGCCGCGACCGCGGAGGCCCCGGCGACGCCCTCCGTCAGGTGGGGCCCGAGCGCGTTGGTGTAGATGGTGCCGAAGACGGCGGTGCCGAAGGCGCTGCCGAGGGTGCGGAAGAAGGTGACGCCGGAGGTGGCGGTGCCCAGGTCCGCGTAGTCCACGGTGTTCTGCACGGCGATGGTGAGGACCTGCATGCACAGGCCGATGCCGGTGCCGAGCACGAACATGTACAGCGACTCCAGCCAGCTGCCGGTCCCGGGCCCCATCAGGGAGAGCAGAAGGAGCCCGACGCCCATCACGAGGCACCCCGCGATGGGGAAGATCCGGTACCGGCCCGTCTTGCTGACGACGTTGCCGCTGAAGACGGACGCGATGAGCAGTCCGGCGACCAACGGGAGGGTGCGGATGCCGGACATCGTCGCCGAGTCCCCGTCGACGTACTGGAGGTAGGTCGGCAGGAAGATCATGGCGCCGAGCATCGCGAAGCCGACGACGAAGCTGAGCACCGAGCAGACGGTGAAGACCGGGTTGCGGAACAGCCGCATGGGCAGCATGGGTTCGGCCGCCCGGGTCTCCACCCGGCAGAAGAGCGCCAGCGCCACCAGACCGCCGGCGAAGAGCCCGATGATGACCCCTGAGCCCCAGGCGTACTCGTTGCCGCCCCAACTCGTCGCCAGGATCAGCGCGCTGGCGCCGGCCGCGACGAGCGCGATGCCCAGGTAGTCGACGACCGGCCGGCTCGCGGAGCGTACGGAGGGGATGGTGCGGGCGGCGGCGATGACGACCAGGACCGCGACGGGGACGTTGACGTAGAACGCCCAGCGCCAGCTCAGGTGGTCGGTGAACAGCCCGCCGAGCAGCGGCCCGATCACCGTCGAGACGCCGAACACCGCTCCGATCGCGCCCTGGTACTTGCCGCGTTCGCGCAGCGGGATCACATCGGCGATCAGCGCCATCGAGGTGACCATGAGCCCGCCGGCGCCGATGCCCTGGAGGCCGCGCCACACGATGAGCAGGGACATGTTGGTGGCGAGGCCGCACAGGAACGAGCCGGTGATGAAGACGACCGCCGAGATCTGGAAGATCACCTTGCGGCCGAACAGGTCGCCGAACTTGCCGACGAGGACGGTCGCGACCGTCTCCGCGAGCAGGTACGAGGTGACCACCCACGACATGTGGGCGGCGCCGCCGAGGTCCGCGACGATCGTCGGCAGCGCGGTGCCCACGATCGTCTGGTCGAGCGCGGCGAGGAGGACCCCGAGCATGATCGTGCCGAAGACGATGTTGCGGCGGCGGCTGTCGAGCACCGGGGGCTCGGCGGCGGGAGGCGCGGGCGCTGCTTCGCTGGTGGTGGTCACGCTGGCAGCCTCACACCGGGGCCGGTGTCCCGCATGCGGGGTACGCCCGAACCGGTGCGGACGGGGTCCGAGCCCCGAACGGCCGAGCGCCGGAGGGTCAGTAGCCGGGACGCACCGGGAGCTTCGGGTGGTGCTTGGCGAGGATCTTGTTCGCCCGCGCGAGCGCGGCGAGGGCGTGCTCGCGGTCGGCCCGGTCCTCGGCGCACAGCGGCCCGCGGAAGCGGTAGACCTCGCGCGCCGCGCAGTCGGCGTCGACCTCGGCCTGGAGCACGTGCAGCGGCAGGCAGGAACCGATGAGCGCGGCGACGCGGTCGGGGATCGGCACGGGGACGAGGGGCGAGGGCGAGGCGATCACGATCGGTCCTTGTGGGTCTGTCGGGCGGCGAGGGGGTTTCCCTCCTCCATACGTATCCATACGTACCGGATGGCGGTGCCGGTTCGACGACGGCTCCGTCACCGCCGGGCAACAGCGGTGCGCGGCCTTCGGCGAGGCGTACGGACGACGGCGGGAACGCGCCCGGCGTTCCCGCAGGTGCGGCGTGGTGCGCGGTCCCGATCGACCGTCAGTTCCCCGAACACCACGCCGAGAAGAGCCGATCACGTCGCAAACCCGATGTGGGGCATCTCACGTCGCCACCGGAGCGGAACGATCTCCGCGCGGCCGGCCGGCGGGCCGGAGCGGGGCTACGAGAGGATCGCGCCGAGGTCGTACGAGACGGGCTCCTCCAGTTGCGCGTACCCGCAGGACTCCGGCGTGCGGTCCGGCCGCCAGCGCTTGAACTGGGCCGTGTGCCGGAAGCGGTCGCCCTCCATGTGGTCGTACCCCACCTCGCAGACGCGTTCGGGGCGCAGCGCCACCCAGGACAGGTCCTTCTTGCCGGTCCAGCGGCTCTGGGCGCCCGGCAGGCGGGAGGACTCGTGCGCCGCCTCGTCCGCCCAGGCCGCCCACGGGTGCCCGTCCGGCGGATCCATGCGCAGCGGCTCCAGTTCCCCGACGAGTTCGGCGCGCCGCTTCGCGGTGAAGGCCGCGCACACGCCGACGTGCTGGAGGGCGCCCCCGTCGTCGTACAGGCCGAGGAGCAGCGAGCCGACCACCGGCCCGCTCTTGTGGAGGCGGTATCCGGCCACGACCACGTCGGCCGTGCGCTCGTGCTTGATCTTGTACATCAGCCGGGCGTCCGGCCGGTAGGGCAGGTCGAGCGGCTTGGCGATCACGCCGTCGAGGCCGGCGCCCTCGTACTGCTCGAACCAGTGCTCGGCGACGGTGACGTCGGTGGTGGCCGGGGCGAGGTGGACCGGGGGTTCGACCCCGGTGAGCGCGCTCTCCAGGACGGCCCGCCGCTCGGTGAGCGGGGTGTCGAGGAAGGACTCGTCACCGAGGGCGAGCAGGTCGAAGGCGATGAACCGGGCGGGAGTCGTCTCCGCCAGCATGCGCACCCGGGACGCGGCCGGGTGGATCCGCTCCGTGAGCCGGTCGAAGTCGAGCCGGCCGTCGTGCTCGATCACGATCTCGCCGTCGATCACGCAGCGCTCGGGCAGCCGGTCCGTGAACGCCTCGGCGAGTTCGGGGAAGTAGCGCACCAGCGGCTTGCCCGTGCGGCTGCCGATGAAGAGCTCGGAGCCGTCGCGATGGACGAGGGCGCGAAAGCCGTCCCACTTCGCCTCGTACTGCATGCCCGGCGGGATCTTCTTCACGGATTTCGCGAGCATCGGTTTCACGGGCGGCATCACCGGCAGGTCCATGGGGTGATTGTCCGGTATGCGCGAGTTGTCGGCGAGCCCTAGGCTGACCCGCATGGCAGGCAAGGCGGCAGCGGTGGAGCTCGAGGTCGGTGACCGGACCGTACGGGTCTCCAACCCGGACAAGGTGTACTTCCCGGAGACGGGCTACACCAAGCTGGACATGGTGACCTACTACCTGGCCGTCGGCGAGGGCATCACCCGCGCCCTGCGGAACCGGCCGACCACCCTGGAGCGCTACCCCGACGGCGTGACGGGCGAGTCCTTCTTCCAGAAGCGCGCGCCCAAGTACCTGCCCGACTGGATCCCGACGGCCCACATCACCTTCCCCAGCGGCCGGTCGGCCGACGAGATGTGCCCCACCGAACCGGCCGCCGTCCTGTGGGCCGCCAACCTGGGGGCCGTCACCTTCCACCCGTGGCCGGTGCGCCGCGAGGACACCGACCACCCCGACGAACTCCGCCTCGACCTCGACCCCCAGCCCGGCACCGACTACGCCGACGCCGTCCGCGCCGCCCACGAACTGCGGGCGGTCCTGGACGAGCACGGACTGCGCGGCTGGCCCAAGACCTCGGGCGGGCGCGGACTGCACGTCTTCGTGCCGATCCTGCCGAACTGGACCTTCACTCAGGTCAGGCGGGCCGCCATCGCCTGCGGCCGGGAGCTGGAGCGGCGGATGCCGGAGCGCGTGACCATCAAGTGGTGGAAGGAGGAGCGCGGGCAGCGGATCTTCCTGGACTACAACCAGACCGCCCGCGACCGCACCATCGCCTCCGCCTACTCCGTGCGCCCGCACCCGCACGCCCCCGTCTCCGCGCCCCTGCGCTGGGACGAGGTCGACGACGCGGTGCCGCGCGACTTCGACATCCGCACCATGCCGGCGCGCTACGCCGAGCACGGCGATGTGCACGCGGACATGGACGACGAACGGTTCAGTCTGGAGTCCCTGCTCGAACTGGCCCGGCGGGACGAGGCGGAGCACGGCCTCGGGGACCTGCCCTATCCGCCGGAGTACCCGAAGATGCCGGGCGAGCCGAAGCGGGTCCAGCCGAGCCGGGCGAAGAAGGAGGGGAAGGAGCCGGGGGAGAAGGGATAGGGGGCGAGCGAGGGGCGCGGGAGCGTTCCGGGACTCAAAACAACACGAACGGTCGTGCTAGCATTTTCTCGTATCGAGGACGATCGAGGAGATCCGGCATGTTTCCGAAGGCCCTGCTGGTCCGCACCGCGCTCAACGCCGCCGCCCGCGTCGCTCCCGCCCCCGCCGGGCGCGCCGTCTTCCACCTCTTCGTCCGCCCCGCCGGCCGGGCGCGGCTCAGGCCGGCCGAGGAACCCCTGATGGCCGCCGCCCGGGTCGACCGCATCCGGGTGCGCGGCAAGGAGGCCGTCGTCTACGCCTGGGGCGACGGGAGACGGCCGGTGCTGCTCGTCCACGGCTGGTCCTCACGCGCCTCGCGCCTGGCCGCCTTCGCCGAGGCCCTGGTCGAGCGCGGCTACAGCCCCGTGGCCTTCGACGCGCCCGGCCACGGCGAGGCCTCCGGCCGGGCCAGCAACATCATCGAATACCGCGCGATCATCCGGGAGCTGCACGCCCGCCACGGTGATTTCGACGCGGTCCTCGCCCATTCCTTCGGAGTCCTCGCCGCCCTCTTCGCGCTGCGCGACGGCGTGCGCGCCGGCCGCTTCGTCGGCATCTCCGGCGTCGGCTCCTTCACCCTGCTCACCGACTGGTTCCAGGGCGCCTTCGGTCTGACCGGCCGCGCCATGCGGGCGATGCGCCGCCACGTCGAGCGCCGGCTCGCGCCGGGGGAGCCGGAGATCTGGCACCGGCTGGACGCCGACTGGCGCCCCGACGACCTCGGCGCGCCCGTCCTGCTGTTCCACGACGAGACGGACGAGATGGTCCCGATGGCCCACGCCCGCCTCCTCGCCCGCGCCCACGGCGAGCGCGCCCGGCTGGTGGTCACCCGGGGCCTCGGCCACCGGCGGATCCTGAGGGACGACCAGGTCGTCGCGGAAGCCGTGGAGTTCATGACGGGCCAGGGTGCCGGGCGGGGCGGGGCCCGGCCGGCGGACCGGGCCGCCGGGCGCACGGAGCGGTCCGGGCGGGCCGGCGAGGCGAGCGCCGTGCCCGGCGTCGCCGCCCGCTGACTCACCCCGCCGGGGCGCCGATCTCCTCGCGCGCCCCGGCGGTCGCCTCCGCCCGCAGCAGCCGGGCGATGCCCCGCTCGGCCCGCGCGTAGGCGGAGGTGTCTCCGAGCAGGACGGACTGGGCGTTGGCCGACTCCATGAGGGCGATGATCTCGAAGGCGAGCTGCGGAGCGTCCACGTCCGCCACGAAGCCGCCGGCCAGCCGGGCCTCCTCGATCGTCCGCTCCACATAGGCCAGCCAGTCCCGGCGGGCCTGCGCCACGGCGTCGTGGACCGGGCCGGTGCGGGCGTCGAACTCCGCCGAGACGGCGTAGAAGAAGCAACCGCCCTCGAAGGTCCGCCCCGACGAGTACGCGAGCCAGTTGCGGCACAGCGCCCACACCCGGCCCGGACCGGGCGGCAGGTCGGTCAGTGGCGTGACGACCTCGGCCACGAACACGGAGGTGGCCGCCCGCACGGTGGCGAGCTGGAGCTCCTCCTTGGAGCCGAACAGGGCGAAGACCCCGCTCTTGCTGAGGCCCAGCTCGGTGGCGATCCGGCCGAGCGACAGCCCTTCCAGACCCTCGACGGAGGCGATGTGCATGGTGCGGCCCAGGACGAGTCGCCGGGTCTGGTTGCCGCGCTCGACGCGCCCGTCCGTTCTGGTGCTGCCGCTCATGCCGCCATCGTACTGTCCGCACGACCGTGCGGACAGTCGCCGCTCCCGGAGCAGCGGAGTCCGCGGCTCGGCCGCAACAGACGCGTCGTCCCCCGGCGCGCCGCGTTGAGCAGACGTTGATGACGCGTTTAGGCCACGCGGCCAGTCTGGTTCCATGCAGACCGACACGATGCCCTCCGCCCCGCAGGCCCTCCTGACCCCCGACCTGTCCTGGCAGCAGGACGCGCTGTGCGCGCAGGCCGGGCCCGAGTTCTTCTTCCCGGCACCCGGCTCCTCGACCCGTGAGGCCAAGCAGCTGTGCGGGGCGTGCGAAGGGCGCGTCGCGTGCCTGGAGTACGCGCTGAAGCACGACGAGCGCTTCGGGGTGTGGGGCGGTCTCTCGGAGAAGGAGCGGATCAAGCTGAAGCGGCGCCGGGGCTGAACACGCCCGCCCGCGGACTCCTCCGGCCGTCAGCCGGCCGCCCGGGCCTCCATCCGCGCCTTGCGGGCCGCGAGCCGCTCGTCGAACTTGCGGGCCTCGCCGTCCAGCCCGTTCAGATACAGTCCCAGCTCTTCCTGTGCCTTCAGGCCCTCCGGGCCGAGGCCCTCGATCTGCAGGACCTTCAGGAAGCGCAGCACCGGCTGGATCACGTCGTCGTGGTGGATGCGCAGGTTGTAGATCTCGCCGATCGCCATCTGGGCCGCCGCGCGCTCGAAGCCCGGCATGCCGTGACCGGGCATGCGGAAGTTGACGACGACGTCCCGCACGGCCTGCATCGTCAGGTCCGGCGCCAGCTCGAAGGCCGCGCCCAGCAGGTTGCGGTAGAACACCATGTGCAGGTTCTCGTCGAGCGCGATGCGGGCGAGCATGCGGTCACAGACGGGGTCGCCGGACTGGTGGCCGGTGTTGCGGTGCGAGATGCGGGTCGCGAGCTCCTGGAAGGCCACGTACGCGACCGAGTGCAGCATCGAGTGCCGGTTGTCGGACTCGAAGCCCTCGCTCATGTGGGCCATGCGGAAGCGCTCCAGCTCGTCCGGGTCCACCGCCCGTGAGGCCAGCAGGTAGTCGCGCATGACGATGCCGTGCCGGCCCTCCTCCGCGGTCCAGCGGTGCACCCACGTGCCCCAGGCGCCGTCGCGGCCGAAGAGGGTGGCGATCTCGTGGTGGTAGCTCGGCAGGTTGTCCTCGGTGAGCAGGTTCACCACGAGCGCGATGCGGCCGACATCGGTGACCTTGGACTGCGAGCGCTCCCATGCCTCGCCGTCCTCGAAGAAGCCGGGGAAGTTCCGCGCGTCCGACCACGGCACGTACTCGTGCGGCATCCAGTCCTTGGTGACCTTCAGATGCCGGTTGAGCTCCTTCTCGACCACTTCCTCCAGGGCGTACAGCAGCCGTGCGTCGGTCCACTCCGCCGAACTGCCGAGATGGGAAGGGGTGAGCGTCACGAAAACTCCAGGGGGACGGGGGAAGGGCATACGGAACTACCTACGGATTCGTAGGTTACGAGACCGTAGGTTAAGGCGTCGTAAGGGGCTGGCCAAGCCCGTCTCGGCGATGTCCGGTTACGTTCCGTTATGCCCCCAGCTCCCGCGCGGTAGGGGGAGACCCAGGTCACGCGGACGGGGCACCCCCTGCACCCTGTCCCGCGTGACCCGGCGCCACCCACGGCAGACGCCCCCGGCCCCACGGCAGACGCCCCCCGGCGTCACCCGACCGTCACTCCACCGGCACCGCCCCCGCTCCCGGCGCCCCCGCGCCGAGACCCGCCCGCACGGCCTCGGCCGTCGTCGGCCGCAACGCCCCGTCGAGCAGCAGCCAGCGCGTGATCCCCAGCGACTCCAGGAACGGCACGTCGTGGCTCGCCACGATCAGCGCGCCCTCGTACGCCTCCAGCGCCGCCGTCAGGCTCCGCACCGACGCCGTGTCCAGGTTGTTGGTCGGCTCGTCGAGCATCAGCAGCCGCGGGGCCGGCTCGGCCAGCAGGAGCGCCGCCAGCGTCGCGCGGAACCTCTCACCGCCCGACAGCGTGCCCGCCGGACGGTCCGCCCGGGCCCCCCGGAACAGGAAGCGGGCGAGCCGCGCCCGGATCTGGTTGGGCGTCGCCGCCGGAGCGAACCGGGCCACGTTCTCCACCACGCTCAGCCCGTCGTCCAGGACGTCGAGCCGCTGCGGCAGGAAGCGCAGCGGGACGTGCGTCACCGCCTCGCCCGCGACCGGGGCGAGTTCACCCGCGATCGTCCGCAGCAGGGTCGTCTTGCCCGCGCCGTTGCGGCCGAGGAGCGCGACCCGCTCGGGCCCGCGCAGCTCGAAGCCACCGCTCACCCGGCCCCCGTACGGCAACTCCAGATCGCGCAGCAGCAGCACGTCCTGGCCCGCGTGGACCGCGGTGCGGGGCAGCTCGATGCGGATCTCGTCATCGTCCCGCACCGCCTCCACCGCCGCGTCGAGGCGCGAACGCGCCTCCGCGAGCCGCTCGGTGTGCAGCACGCGGTGCTTGGCCGAGGACACCTCGGCGGCCGCCCTGCGGCTGTTGGCGACGATCTTCGGCACGACCTTGTTGTCGTAGCTCTTCTGCCCGTACCGCCTGCGACGCGCCAACTTCATCTGCGCGTCGGCCAGATCGCGCTTCTGCCGCTGGACGTCGGCCTCGGCGACCCGCACCATCCGCTCGGCCGCCTCCTGTTCGGTCGCCAGCGCCGCCTGGTAGTCGGACCAGTTGCCGCCGTACCAGGCGACCTCGCCGTCCCGCAGATCGGCGATCTGGTCGACGCGCTCCAGGAGTTCACGGTCGTGACTGACCACGACCAGCACGCCCGACCAGGCGTCCACCGCCTCGTAGAGCCGCCGCCGCGCGTACAGGTCGAGATTGTTCGTCGGCTCGTCGAGCAGCAGCACGCCGGGCCGGGCGAGCAGCAGGGCCGCGAGCCGCAGCAGCACCGACTCTCCGCCCGAGACCTCGCCGATCGTGCGGTCGAGCCCGATGTGACCGAGCCCGAGCTGGTCGAGCACGGCCCGGGCGCGCTCCTCCACGTCCCAGTCGTCGCCGACGGCCGCGAAGTGCTCCTCGGCGGTGTCGCCCGCCTCGATGGCGTGCAGCGCGGCCCGGGTCCGGTCGATGCCGAGCACCTGGTCGACCCGCAGAGCCGTGCGCAGCACCAGGTTCTGCGGCAGGTGGCCGACCTCCCCGGCGACACGGACCGTGCCCGCCGACGGGGTCAGCTCACCGGCGATCAGCTTGAGCAGGGTGGACTTCCCGGATCCGTTGAGGCCGACGAGGCCGGTCCTGCCGGGGCCGACGGCCAGCCGGAAGTCGTCGAGGACTTTCGTCCCGTCCGGCCAGGAGAAGGAGAGGGACGTGCAGGTGATGAAGGTGGGGCGAGTCGCCATGGAGGCCTCCCGGTTGCGCGACGTGGGCAAGGGCATCGCGTGAGACACCGGGGCGCGGGCGGAGACCGGAAGGGCCGACGACGGCCGGAGGGGCCGGGAACGGACCGGAACGGAAGCAGCGCTCGTACGCCGAGGTCGACGACGGCACACGCGGCGGGGCGGCACGCGCGGCACGGTGTCTCGAACCTCAGCGAAGCAACGGCCTTCTCCGATCGGGTGACAACAGGGCCAGGACGAAACGCTACGACCGGGAGACGGGGGGCCGCAATCGAATTAGGGATGCTCCTCCAGGAGCTGCGCCAGGTTCGCGTCCCAGTCCAGGTACTGGTGCTCGCGCCCGCGCGGCACCAGGTGCTGCGAGCGCTCCAGGAAGGTGCGCAGCTCCTCCGTGCGGACGTGCACCACGGCCACGCCCTCGGGGGCGTGGAACTCCACCACCGTGCGGTCGTAGCCGTACGGGCGCAGCCGGACGTCCCCGACGCCGGCCGGGCCGTCCACGCCCTCGACGAGCAGCTCGCGGGCGAACGCCCACGACACCTCCACGCCTTCCAGGGTGGCGGGCGGCGGGAAGGCCATGCTGACGGCGTACGGGTCCTCGCGGTCGTACCGCAGCGTGGCCGCCACGGACTCCGCCCGCGGCGCGGACGCGACCAGCCGGGCCTGCACGGCCTGCTCGATGACGGTGGACATGGGCCAGCCTCCTGTCGCGCGGCTACGTTCTCCTGCCATCCCCCTGACACCACGGAAGACGAGCGGAGGAGCCCCGACGTGCACTGAAGGGGTACGTGAGCTGCGTCACCGCCCCTCGCCGCCGCGCGGGGCGGGGCGCGGTCGCGGGGGCGGGTCGCGGGCGGCGCCGGCGGGCGGGAACCCCGTAACGGACAGGCACCCTGGACGGGATCTTCACGGTGGGCTAGCTTCCGGCGCCATGACGCCCATGGGGAAGACGAGACGAATGACGGTCCTGGGACTCACGACGGGACTGGCCGGAGCGACGCTCGCGATGGCGCTGACCGCCCCGGCCCCCGCCGTGGCAGCTCCCGCCACCGGGCCGGCCCCCGCGCCCGCCCCGGCTGCCCCCGCCCCCGCCCCGCCGGCCCCGGCGCGGACCGCGGCCGAGCCGGCGCCCGCCGCGGCCGGCTGGCAGCTCACCCCGACCGGGACGGACGCCCGCTTCCGGGGCCTGGCCGCCGTGAGCCGGCAGGTCGCCTGGGCCGCCGGTTCCCGCGGCACGGTGCTGCGCACCACGGACGGCGGCACCAGCTGGCGAAACGTCTCTCCGCCGGCGGCCGGCGAGCTGGAGTTCCGCGACGTCGAGGCGTTCGACGCCCGCAGGGCCGTGGTCCTCGCCATCGGTGAGGGCGAGGCCTCCCGCGTCTACCGCACCGAGGACGGCGGAGCCACCTGGACGGAGTCCTTCCGCAACACCGACCCGCGCGCCTTCTACGACTGCATGACCTTCTTCGACCACCGGCACGGGCTCGCGATGAGCGACCCCGTCGACGGCAGGTACCGCATCCTGTCCACCCGTGACGGCGGCCGCTCCTGGCAGGTGCTGCCCAGCGACGGCATGCCGGACGCGCTGCCCGGCGAGGCCGGGTTCGCGGCGAGCGGCCAGTGCCTGGTGTCGTCCGGGCCCAGGGACGTGTGGCTCGCGACCGGCGGCGGGGCGACCGGCCGGGTGCTGCACTCCGCTGACCGGGGTCTGACCTGGCGCGCCACGGAGACGACGATCCCGGCGGGGGAGGGGGCCAAGGGCGTCTTCGGGCTCGCCTTCCGCGACCGCCGGCACGGCATCGCCGTCGGCGGCGACTACCGCAAGGACCAGCCCTCGCCACGGGCCGCCGCCGTCACCGACGACGCCGGCCGCGCCTGGGCGCCGTCCGCCACCCCGCCGCCCGCCTACCGCTCCGGCGTCGCCTGGCTCCCGCACTCCCGGTCCGCCGCCCTCGCCGTCGGCCCCACCGGCACGGACCTCACCACCGACGGCGGTCGCACCTGGCGGACCGTCGACACCGGCTCGTACGACACGGTCGACTGCACCCGCGACGGCGCCTGCTGGGCCTCGGGCGAGAAGGGCCGCATCGCGAGGGCGGACTCCGGCCCCCTGGGGCTCGCCCCTTAAGACGTCGTTTCTTATGGCTGTCAGAGCGGCATGAGAGCCTCCTGGCATGAGCTACGACCTTGCTGTCTGGGAAGGCGAGAGGCCGGCGGATGACAAGACCGCTGGCCGGGTCTTCGACGACCTGTACGACCGCTACATTGACAGCGAGGTGGAAGAGCCTCCGTCCGAGCGCATCGCGGCTTACGTGGCCACGTTGCTTGAGCGGTGGTGCGACCTCACCGAGGACGAGGAGGACACCTCGCCCTGGTCAACCGGGCCGCTGATCGGCGAGGCCAGCGGCCCGCTGATTTACTTTCCCATGCGGTGGGGCATGGCCGAGGAGGTGTCGGCGTACGCGGCGGCCGTGGCGGAGTCCATGGGGCTGGTCTGCTTCGACGTACAGCAGAACCGGCTCAGGCCGTAAGCAGAGCCGTCAGTCGGCGGTAGCCGATGAGGGCTGCGGCTATGCCGACGAAGGCGAGGAAGTGTTCGGCCTTGCGTTCGTAGCGACGGTGAAGTCGTCGGCAGCCGGCCAACCAGGACACGGTTCTTTCGACCACCCACCGATGCCGGCCCAGCCGCTGCGAGGACTCGACACCCTTGCGGGCAATGCGATGGCGGATGCCGCGCTCGCGAAGCCATCGGCGCAGGTGGTCGTAGTCGTAGCCCTTGTCTGCATGCAGCTTCGCCGGCCGCCGACGCCGGGGACCACGACGGGATCGGATCGGTGGGATGCCGCACACAAGCGGCTCCAGGCCCAGACTGTCGTGCATGTTCGCGCCGGAGATGCCTAGGGACAGCGGCAGTCCGTTCCGGTCGCAGATCAGATGAATCTTCGATCCCGGCTTGCCGCGGTCGGTCGGATTCGGTCCCGTCAGCGGCCCCCTTTTGCCGCCCGCAGACTGACCGAGTCGATCGCGCACCGCGACCAGTCCAGCTCGCCCCGCGCGCCGAGTTCGTCGAGGATCACGCGGTAGAGCCGGGCCCAGACCCGTTCCTGGCTCCACTGGGCGAACCGGCGGTAGACCGTCTGCCAGGCCGGGCCGAACACCGGTGGCAGCTGCCGCCAGGTGCAGCCCGACGTCGCCACGAAGATGATCGCCGCCAGGGCTTCGCGGTCACCTGACCGGCGGCGGCCACCGCCCTGCGGGCGTATCACCTCAGTCGGTGGCACCACCCGCCGGAACAGCACCCACAACTCGTCCGGCACCAGTCGCTCCACGAGATCCGCCATGCACGGATCAACGAACGATCACGCCATAAGAAACGACGTCTTAAAGCGATTTCGAGCGGACGTCGCCTCCTCCGTACGGCCGGAGGAGGCGACGCCCGTCCGGCCCGGCCCCCCGCGGTTCGCGGCCCTCGCCGTCGGACGTCCCGCGCCTGCGCGTCGGCACAGGAAATCTCGGTCGACACCGTCTGACGGGCTTATTAGGGTCGCCGACGTGACGACCGAGCTGAACGACGCCGCCCGCGCGCTTCTTGACGACGTGAATCCCGCGGTCCTGGCCACGGTGAACCCGGACGGCAGCCCGCAGACCTCGGTGGTCTGGGTCGCCCGGGACGGGGACGACCTGCTGCTGTCGTCGGCCGCCGGCCGCCGCAAGGTCACCAACGTGGAGCGCGACCCCCGGGTCAGCCTGACGGTCTACGACCGGGCCGACCCGCTGCGCTACCTGGAGGTCCGCGGCACCGCGACGGTGGCCGAGGACGAGGGCCGGAAGCTGGCCGTCGCACTGGCCGAGCAGTACGAGGGGCCCGGCGCGGGCGCGGAATACCTGGAACTGCCGCCGGAGGTGGTGCGGGTGGTCGTCAGGATCACCCCGCGGCGGCTGATCGGCACCGTCACCCACTGAACTCACCGTTTCCGAGCGGGGCACGTCACCCGCCCGACGATCGCCTTGCCCGGACCGCCCTGCACCCGCTGCCGCTGTGGCGTCGGGCCCCGATCTGTCTTTTACTTGTAGACGTGCGGAGAGCCGCCGGCGCGAGGCCCGGACACTCCCTCTGACCCGGCCGCTGTCCCGGGCCCTTCACCTCCCCGATGCGCCGGCTCCGCGAGCACGACGGCCACCGCCACCGGTTGGCCGGATCGCGTATGACCGCGGCAGGTGAGCTCATGCTGACGCTTCCATCACGCGGAGCGGCCGCGTTCGTACTCCTGGCGGCCGCCCTGGCCCCCGTTTCGGGCGGTGCTCCGGCCGCCGCTTCGAACGCCAACCTGTCCACTGCGGTGTATCTGTCTGATGGTTCGCGGTTCCCGGGGTGGTCTCAGTGGAGTGATCGGGATGGTGGTTGGATCGATGGGATGCCGTGGGTTGCCGGGGATTTCAATGGTGACCGGAGGGCGGATCTGGCGACTGTCTGGAACAACGGTGGTTCGAATACGATCACGGTGAGTCTGTCGACGGGGTCGGGGTTCAGGCGCGGTCACTGGGCGACGAACGCGGGTGGCTGGATGGATACGACCAAGTGGGCCGCCGGGGATTTCAACGGTGATGGGAAGAGTGATCTCGCCGCGTCCTGGAACAACGGTGGCAGTCTGTCGACGGCGGTGTATCTGTCTGATGGTTCGCGGTTCCCGGGGTGGTCTCAGTGGAGTGATCGGGATGGTGGTTGGATCGATGGGACGCCGTGGGTTGCCGGGGATTTCAATGGTGACCGGAGGGCGGATCTGGCGACTGTCTGGAACAACGGTGGGTCGAATACGATCACGGTGAGTCTGTCGACGGGGTCGGGGTTCAGGCGCGGTCACTGGGCGACGAACGCGGGTGGCTGGATGGACACGACCAAGTGGGCCGCCGGAGATTTCAACGGGGACGCGAAGAGCGACCTCGCCGCGTCCTGGGCCAACGGCAGCACGGCCGGCGCTGAGGATTGCCAGAAGGCGGAAGAACGGTACGCCGGCTATGTCGACAAGGTTCCCCAGACCGCCGCCGACGTCACCAACGCCGAGCACGCGCTGCTCCACCTCGTGAACGTGGAGCGCTCACAGCGCGGTCTCGCGCCGCTCTGCTTCAACGGCCACCTCGCCACTGCGGCGCGGGCGCACTCGGAGAACTGGGCGACCGCCCCGGACCGCAGCTGTCCGTCCAACCCGAACTGGTTCGGATGCGGTCACTGGGACTCCCGGGCCGGATACGCCTGGCCGGAGGACCGCATCGCCAAGTCGGGCTACGGCGGTTACCGCACGATGAGCGAGAACACCCAGAACGGCGGAGGGCGCAGCGACGGCAGGAACGTCGTGCCCGCGGGATGGACCTGGGGCACCCCGAAGGCCGCGGTCCATTGGTGGATGCATCACGACCCCGAGAACAACTACGCCAACAACGGGCATCGCCGAGCGATCCTCGACCCCCGCTTCAAGGACGCGGGTCCCGGTGTCGGTCGCTACACCGATGGCGACGGCAACCGTGCCGCGACCTTCACCCTGATGTTCGGGGCCCGTTGACCCCGGCGCACTCGACGCCAGGTCGGCGAACCCCCTTCTAGGCGGGCAACTCGTCCCGGAACGGGGCGAGTCCGTCCACCGACTTGGTGGCGTAGAACTCCACGATCCGGTACGCGCAGACGCCCTCGACGGTGAACGGGTCGGTCGCCACGATCTTCTCGATCTCCTCGCGACCGACCCCGCCGGCCAGGATCACCCCGCCGTCCCGCGGATTCTTCCGCCCGGAGGCCAGGAACACCCCGGCGGCGTACTGCGCGTCGAGCCACTCGACGTGGGCGGGGATCAGCGCGTCGACGCGCTCGACGGGCGCGGTGTAGGTGAGCTCCAGTACGAACATGATCGTCAGGCTACCCGGTGCCGCCACCGGGTCACCGGGCCGTCCGACCACCGGCCGCCCGGGTCACTGTGCCGTCCGGCGACCGGCCGTCCGAGTCACTGCGCCGTCCGACCACCGGCCGCTGGGCCACTGCGGCGTCCGGCCCGTCCGGCCACCGGTCGGCTGGGCCACTGCACCGTCCGGCCACCGGCCGCCCGGGTCAGTGCACCGTCCGGCGACCGGCCGTTCGGGCCCCCGACCGTCCGGCTACCGGCCGCCCGGGCCCCAGGCCGTACGTGGGCGTCTCCGGCGTATCCGGGCGGCGCGCCTGCCGGTCAGGCTGCCACCGCCCCCAGCGGTCTCCTCCCGCCTCCTCTAACCTCCTCCCGTGACCGAACTCTCCTCCCACCACCGCGCTACGGCCGACGCCTACGACGCCGTCGCCGTCCTCTACTCCGAACTGCCGCGCCCCGACCTCGACTCGCTGCCCCTCGACCGCGCCGTGCTCACGGCGTTCGCCGAGACCGTGCGGGCCGAGGCCGCCGGGCCGGTCGTGGAGGTCGGGTGCGGCCCGGGGCCGGTCACCGCGCGGCTGCGGGACCTGGGCCTCGACGTCTTCGGGGTCGACCTGTCGCCGGTGATGATCGCCCTCGCCCGCGAGACGTACCCGGACCTGCGGTTCGAGGTCGGTTCCATGGACGCGCTCGACGCGGTGGGCGTGGCCGACGGCGGGCTGGGAGGCGTCGTCTCCTGGTATTCGGTCATCCACACCCCGCCGCAGGACCTGCCCCGGTACTTCGCCGAGTTCCGTCGGGTCCTGGCGCCCGGCGGCACCCTCCTCCTGGCCTTCTTCGAGTCGGAGGGCTCTCCGGTCACGGCCTTCGACCACAAGGTGGCGACGGCCTACCGATGGCCCGTCGACGCACTCGCGGGCCTGGCCGCCGAGGCCGGCTTCACCGAGACCGGCCGGATGCTGCGGGAGCCCTGCGAGGGCGAGCGGTTCCGCCGGGGGCACCTGCTGCTGCGCGCGGACGGCGGGGCGGCGGCATGACGATCATCGGGATTCCCCAGGGCTGGCCCGCCGACGAGCGGACCGCGCTGGCCGTGCAGGAGGATCTGCGCGGACGGCTGGAGCTGGGTGAGCCGGGCCCCGGGGTCGGCGAGGGGAACGTGACCGGGGTCGACGTGGCGTACGACGACGAGCGGGACCTGGTCGCGGCGGCGGCCGTCGTCCTCGACGCCCGGACCCTCGACGTCGTGGCGGAGGCCACCGCCGTCGGCCGGGTGTCCTTCCCGTACGTGCCGGGGCTCCTGGCCTTCCGTGAGGTCCCCACCGTCCTCGCCGCGCTCGGGCGCCTCACCGCCGACCCCGGGCTGCTGGTCTGCGACGGCTACGGGCTCGCCCACCCCCGCCGCTTCGGCCTGGCGAGCCACCTCGGCGTGCTCACCGGGCTGCCGTCGATCGGCGTCGCCAAGAACCCGTTCACCTTCGGCTACGAACAACCGGGGGAGCAGCGGGGGGAGTTCAGCGCCCTCGTCGCCGAGGGCGAGACCGTCGGCCGGGCGCTGCGCACCCGCGCCGGCGTCAAGCCGGTCTTCGTGTCGGTCGGCCACCGGGTCTCGCTGGAACGGGCCTGCGCGCACACGCTGCACCTCACCCCGCGCTACCGCCTTCCCGAGACCACGCGCCGCGCCGACGCGCTGTGCCGCCGCGCCCTGGGGGAGGCCCTGACCGCACAGAGCGGCTGACCACCGGGTGCGGGCGGCCACCGGTGCGGCTGCCCACCCGTACGGCTGAGTACCTGTACGGATACCGGCCCGTGACCGCCGGGCGGCAGAGTGTCCCGCATGACTTCCCCCGGTCCGAACACTCCCGGTCCCGACACCACCGCTCCCGCTCCCGGCCCGCGTACGCCCGGCTCTCCCGCCGCCGGCCCGATCGGCACCCTGCAGTGTGTCGTCCTGGACTGCCCCGACGTCCTGGAACTGGCCACGTTCTACCAGCGGTTGCTCGGCGGCGAGATCAACCGGCCGGACCCGCAGTGGGCGGTCGGCGACTCCTGGGCCACGCTCCACGGGGCCTCCGGCGCTCCGGTGCTCGCCTTCCAGGGCGTCGCGGACCACCGGCCGCCGGTCTGGGGCGCGCCCGAGCAGCAGTTCCACATCGACGTGCGGGTCGCCGATCTGGACGCCGCCCACGACGCGGTCATCGCACTCGGCGCCTGGCGCCTGGACGCCGCCACGGACGACGAGAACCGGGCCTGGCGGATCTACGCCGACCCGGCCGGCCACCCCTTCTGCCTCGTCAGACACTGAACGCGGCGGCGAGGTGGCCGGAGCCTCAGCCCGAGTACGCCACCCGGAAACGCAACCCCGCCGCCCGCAGCCGTCCGAGCAGCGCGTCGCCCATCGCGACCGCCGTCGTGACCTGCCCCGAGGTCTTCGGCAGCTCGTCGAGCGCGAGGCAGAGCGCCGACTCGGCCAGCATCTTCGCGGTCTCGCCGTAGCCGGGGTCGCCGCCCGAGACCTCGGTGAAGACACGGCGCCCGCCGCCCTCCCCGACGAAGCGCACGGAGAACCAGCTGCGCGCCCGCCGCTCGGCGCCGGGGCCCTGGCCCGACTCGTAACGCCCCATCAGCCAGCGCCGCACCGCCGGTAGTTGGGCGGCGAGCACGCCCGTGGTGACGGCGGCCGTGCCGCCCAGGGCCATCGCGAGGGTCTTCACCGAGGCGTAGTGGCGGTAGCGGAAGTCGGGGCCGTACCGTTCGAGGGCGGCCGCCGAACGCGCGACCACCTGGGGGTCCAGCGTGGGAAGCGGCAGCGCCCATGTGCCCGTCTCGCGGCTGAACCGGGGTCCGCCCAGCGGCGCGCGGGCCCGCCGGGTCACCAACCGCGGTTCGTGCAAGCGCCGTTCGTGTGCGGCGCGCAGGATCTGCCGGCCGCGGCCGAAGGCGGTCAGGGCCGAGGCGAAGGTGCCGCCGGAGAAGACCGCCCCGGCCCGTACGAAGCCGTCGATCCGCAGCGGCACCCCCTCCGGCAGCTGCCGCACCGTGTAGTAGACGCCCAGGTCGTGCGGCACGGAGTCGAAGCCGCAGGCGTGCACGAGCCGGGCGCCGGTCTCCCGGGCGCGGGCGTCGTGGCGTACGTACATCCGGTCCACGAACTCGGCCTCGCCGGTCAGGTCCAGGTAGTCGGTGCCGGCCTCCGCGCACGCGGCGACGAGCTCCTCGCCGTACCAGACATAGGGGCCGACGGTGCTCGCCACCACCCGCGCCGACTCCGCCAGTGCGCGCAGCGACTCCGGGTCGGTGGAGTCGGCGACGATCAGCGGGATCCCGGCGCAGTCCGGCCACTGCCCGGCGAGCCGGTCACGCAGGGCGGCGAGCCTGTCGCGGCTGCGTCCGGCGATCGCCCAGCGGCAGCCCGCGGGGGCGTGCTCGGCCAGATACTCCGCGGTGAGCTCCCCCACGAACCCGGTCGCCCCGAAGAGAACCACGTCGTACGGCCGTACGACCGCCCCATTGTCCATCCAGCCCAGCCCCTCCGATGTCGCCCGCGCGGTCTCCCGGCGCGCATGTCGTCGGCGGACTCTAGCGGAAGTCCCGCAGCGGGCGGCCCGCCCGGTCGCCCTGGAGATTTCCAAGCGCTTGCTCGGCCCGGGGGCTTGTGCCGAGTGGAACGCGTTCCTAGCATCTCCGGTGTTACATCATCACTGTCACACCCGCGGCGGATCCACCGCGGACACCCACCCCCAGGGGGCCCGATGACGACACCGCACCCGCCCGCCCGCGGCCCGCTCGCCGGCGTCCGCGTGGTCGAACTCGCCGGCATCGGCCCCGGTCCCTTCGCCGCCATGCTCCTCGCCGACCTCGGCGCCGACGTCGTCCGCGTGGACCGGCCCGGCGGCCCCGGCCTCGGCATCGACCCCGCCCGCGACCTCACCAACCGCAACAAGCGCTCCGTCCTCGTCGACCTCAAAGCGGACGACGGGCCGGACACCGTGCTCGACCTGGTCGCACGCGCCGACATCCTGATCGAGGGTTACCGCCCCGGCGTCGCCGAACGCCTCGGCGTCGGCCCCGACGCCTGCCTCGCCCGCAATCCGCGCCTGGTCTACGGGCGGATGACCGGCTGGGGCCAGAGCGGACCGCTCGCCCCCACCGCGGGACACGACATCGGCTACATCGCGATCACCGGCACCCTCGGCATGATCGGCCCCGACCCCGACGGGCCGCCCACCGTTCCCGCCAACCTGGTCGGCGACTACGCGGGCGGCTCCCTCTACCTCGTCATCGGCGTCCTCGCCGCCCTCCAGCACGCCCGTACCCACGGCGAGGGCCAGATCGTCGACGCCGCCATCGTCGACGGCACCGCCCACCTCGCCACCATGATCCACGGCATGCTCGCCGCCGGCGGCTGGCAGGACCGGCGCGGAGTCAACCTCCTCGACGGCGGCTGCCCCTTCTACGGCACCTACGCCACCTCCGACGGCGGATACATGGCCGTCGGCGCCCTGGAGCAGCGGTTCTACGACGAGTTCGTCCGGCTCCTCGGCATCGAGGACAGCGCCCCGGCCCGCCACGACCCCGTCCGCTGGGGGGAACTGCGCGCCGCCGTCGCCGAGCGCTTCCGGAGCCGTACGAGAGCGGAGTGGACCGCGGTCTTCGAGGGCACCGACGCCTGCGTGGCCCCCGTCCTGTCGCTGTGCGAGGCCCCCGCCCATCCGCACCTCGCCGCCCGCGGGACCTTCGTCGAGCACGACGGGCTGGTCCAGCCCGCCCCCGCGCCCCGCTTCTCCGCGACCCCGGGCGCCGTCCGCACCGGCCCCGCCCTGCCCGGCGCCCACACCGCCGACGTGGCCCGCGACTGGGCCGTCCCCTCCCTCCGCCCCGATGACGCCGCCAAGGAGTCCTCCGCATGAAGCGCCAGCTCTACACCGCCGACCACGAGGCCTTCCGCGAGACCGTCCGCACCTTCCTCGCCAAGGAGGTGCTGCCCCACTACGCGCAGTGGGAGAAGGACGGCATCGTCTCCCGCGAGGTCTGGCGGGCCGCCGGACGGCAGGGCCTGCTCGGCCTCGCCGTCGACGAGGAGTACGGAGGCGGCGGCAACCCCGACTTCCGCTACAGCGCCGTCCTCGCCGAGGAGTTCACCCGGGCCGGCACGCCCGGCCTCGCCATCGGCCTGCACAACGACATCATCGGCCCCTACCTCACCTCGCTCGCCACCGAGGAACAGAAGCGCCGCTGGCTGCCCGGCTTCTGCAGCGGGGAGACCGTCACCGCCATCGCCATGACCGAACCCGGCGCCGGCTCCGACCTCCAGGCCATCCGCACCACCGCCGAGGACCACGGCGACCACTGGGTCCTCAACGGCTCCAAGACCTTCATCTCCAACGGGATCCTCGCCGACCTCGTCATCGTCGTCGCGAAGACCAGCCCCGAAGGCGGCGCCCACGGACTCTCCCTCCTCGTCGTCGAACGCGGCGCGGCGGGCTTCGAACGCGGCCGCAACCTCGACAAGATCGGCCAGAAGTCCCAGGACACCGCCGAGCTCTTCTTCCACGACGTCCGCGTCCCCAAGGAGAACCTGCTCGGCGAACTCAACGGCGCCTTCGTCCACCTCATGACGAACCTGGCCCAGGAACGGCTCGCCATCGCGGTCGCCGCCATCGCCGGCGCCGAACACCTCCTGGAGCTCACCACCGCCTACGTCAAGGAGCGCGAGGCGTTCGGCCGGCCCCTCGCCCGCCTCCAGCACGTCCGATTCGAGATCGCCGAGCTGGCCACCGAATGCGCCGTGACCCGCACCTTCATCGACCGCTGCGTCGAGGAACACGCGAACGGCGGCCTCGACGCCGTCCACGCCTCCATGGCCAAGTGGTGGTCCACCGAACTGCAGAAGCGGGCCGCCGACCGCTGCCTGCAACTGCACGGCGGATACGGCTACATGAGCGAATTCCCGGTCGCCAGGGCCTTCACCGACGGCCGGATCCAGACCATCTACGGCGGGACGACCGAGATCATGAAGGAGATCATCGGCCGCTCCCTGCTCGCCTGACCCTCACGCGAAAGGCTCTGCCCAGTGACCACCGAAGCGTACGTCTACGACGCGATCCGCACCCCGCGCGGCCGCGGCAAGGCCAACGGGGCCCTGCACGGCACCAAGCCCATCGACCTCGTCGTGGGCCTCATCCACGAGATCCGCTCCCGCTTCCCCGGCCTCGACCCGGCCGCCGTCGACGACATCGTCCTCGGCGTCGTCGGCCCCGTCGGCGACCAGGGCTCCGACATCGCCCGTATCGCCGCCATCGCCGCGGGCCTGCCCGACACCGTCGCCGGAGTACAGGAGAACCGCTTCTGCGCCTCCGGCCTCGAAGCCGTCAACATGGCCGCCATGAAGGTCCGCTCCGGCTGGGAGGACCTCGTCCTGGCCGGCGGCGTCGAGTCCATGTCCCGGGTGCCCATGGCCTCCGACGGCGGCGCCTGGTTCGCCGACCCCATGACCAACCTGGAGACGAACTTCGTCCCCCAGGGCATCGGCGCCGACCTCATCGCCACCATCGAGGGCTTCACCCGCCGCGACGTCGACGAGTACGCCGCCCTGTCCCAGGAGCGCGCCGCCGCGGCCTGGAAGGACGGCCGCTTCGACCGCTCCGTCGTCCCCGTCAAGGACCGCGCCGGCCTCACCGTCCTCGACCACGACGAGCACCTGCGCCCCGGCACCACCGCCGACTCCCTCGCCAAGCTGAAGCCCTCCTTCGCCGACATCGGCGAGCTCGGCGGCTTCGACGCCGTGGCGCTGCAGAAGTACCACTGGATCGAGGAGATCGACCACGTCCACCACGCCGGCAACTCCTCCGGCATCGTCGACGGCGCCTCCCTCGTCGCCATCGGCTCCAAGGAGGTCGGCGAGCGCTACGGCCTGACCCCGCGCGCCCGGATCGTCGCCGCCGCCGTCTCCGGCTCCGAGCCGACCATCATGCTCACCGGCCCCGCCCCCGCCGCCCGCAAGGCGCTCGCCAAGGCCGGCCTCACCATCGACGACATCGACCTCATCGAGATCAACGAGGCCTTCGCCGCCGTCGTCCTGCGCTTCGTCAAGGACATGGGCGTCTCCCTCGACAAGGTCAACGTCAACGGCGGCGCCATCGCGCTCGGCCACCCGCTCGGCGCCACCGGCGCGATGATCCTCGGCACCCTGGTCGACGAGCTGGAGCGGCAGGACAAGCGCTACGGCCTCGCCACCCTGTGCGTCGGCGGCGGCATGGGCATCGCCACCATCGTCGAGCGCGTCTGACCGCCCGTCCGAACCCCCTTACGGAGAAGCAGCAGTCATGAGCGAGAGCACCACCATCCGCTGGGAGCAGGACGAGACCGGCGTCGTCACCCTCGTCCTCGACGACCCCGACCAGTCCGCCAACACCATGAACTCGGCCTTCCGGGCCTCCATCACCGCCGTCGCCGAGCGCGCGGAGGCCGAGAAGGACTCCATCCGCGGCATCATCTACACCTCCGCGAAGAAGACCTTCTTCGCCGGCGGCGACCTCAAGGACATGATCAAGGCCGGTCCCGAGGACGCCCAGGCGATCTTCGACGCCGCCATGGAGATGAAGAACGCGCTCCGCCGCATCGAGACCCTCGGCAAGCCCGTCGTCGCCGCCCTCAACGGCGCCGCGCTCGGCGGCGGCTACGAGATCGCCCTCGCCTCCCACCACCGCATCGCCCTCGACGCCCCCGGCTCCAAGATCGGCCTGCCCGAGGTCACCCTCGGCCTGCTCCCCGGCGGCGGCGGCGTCACCCGCACCGTACGCCTCATGGGCATCACCGACGCCCTGCTGAAGGTGCTCCTCCAAGGCACCCAGTACAACCCGCGGCGCGCCCTGGAGAACGGCCTCGTGCACGAGCTCGCCGCCACCCCGGAGGAGATGCTCGCCAAGGCCCGCGCCTTCATCGACACCCACCCCGAGTCCCAGCAGCCCTGGGACGTGCCCGGCTACAAGATCCCCGGCGGCACCCCGTCGAACCCGCGCTTCGCCGCCAACCTGCCGGCCTTCCCCGCCAACCTGCGCAAGCAGCTGAACGGAGCGCCCTACCCCGCCCCGCGCAACATCATGGCGGCGGCCGTCGAGGGCTCCCAGGTCGACTTCCAGACCGCGCTCACGATCGAGAGCCGCTACTTCACGGAGCTGGTCACCGGCCAGACCGCGAAGAACATGATCCAGGCGTTCTTCTTCGACCTCCAGGCCGTCAACTCCGGCGCCAACCGCCCGCAGGGCATCGAGCCCCGTACGGTCCGCAAGGTCGCCGTGCTCGGCGCGGGCATGATGGGCGCCGGCATCGCGTACTCCTGCGCCCGCGCCGGCATCGAGGTCGTCCTCAAGGACGTCAGCGCCGAAGCCGCAGCCAAGGGCAAGGCGTACTCCGAGAAGCTCTGCGCCAAGGCCGTCGCCAAGGGCCGCACCAGCCAGGAGAAGGCCGACGCGCTCCTCGCCCGCATCACCCCGACCGCCGACGCCGCCGACCTCGCCGGCTGCGACGCCGTCATCGAGGCGGTCTTCGAGGACACCGCCCTCAAGCACCGGGTGTTCCAGGAGATCCAGCACGTCGTCGAGCCCGACGCGCTGCTGTGCTCCAACACCTCCACCCTCCCCATCACGGGCCTCGCCGAAGGCGTCGAGCGGCAGAGCGACTTCATCGGCCTGCACTTCTTCTCGCCGGTCGACAAGATGCCGCTCGTGGAGATCATCAGGGGTGAGCGCACCGGCGACGAGGCCCTGGCCCGCGCCTTCGACCTGGTCCGCCAGATCAACAAGACGCCGATCGTCGTCAACGACTCGCGCGGCTTCTTCACCTCCCGGGTGATCGGGCACTTCATCAACGAGGGCGTCGCCATGGTCGGCGAGGGCGCCGAGCCCGCGTCCGTCGAGCAGGCGGCCGCCCAGGCCGGCTACCCGGCGAAGGTCCTCTCCCTCATGGACGAGCTGACCCTCACCCTGCCCCGCAAGATCCGCAACGAGACGAAGAAGGCCGTCGAGGCCGCCGGCGGCACCTGGGTCACCCACCCCGGCGAGATCGTCATCGACCGCATGGTCGACGAGTTCGGCCGCCCCGGCCGCAGCGGCGGCGCCGGCTTCTACGAGTACGGCGAGGACGGCCGGCGCGGCAAGCTCTGGCCCGGCCTGCGCGAGCACTTCACCAAGCCGGAGGTGGACATCCCCTTCCGGGACATGCAGGAGCGGATGCTCTTCGCCGAGGCCCTCGACACCGTCCGTCTCCTGGAGGAGGGCGTGCTCACCTCCGTCGCCGACGCCAACATCGGCTCCATCCTGGGCATCGGGTTCCCGGCCTGGACCGGCGGCGTCCTGCAGTACATCAACGGCTACGAGGGCGGGCCCGGGGGAACGGCCGGCGTGGCCGGCTTCGTGGAGCGGGCCCGCGAGCTCGCGGCCACCTACGGCGAGCGGTTCAACCCGCCGGCCCTGCTGATCGAGAAGGCCGAGCGGGGCGAGGTCTTCACGGACGCCCGGTAGTCCTGAAGGCGCTCCTCAGCTCCTCGCTGAGGGACCGCTGGAAGGCCGTGACGAGGGCCTGGATCACCATCGGCTGCATGTGCGCCGAGAGCGACTTCATCGCCGCCAGGTGGTCCGGGTCCTCGCCGCTCTCCCGGTACGGGTTCCACACCTGCTCCTGGAAGAGCCGGGCCAGCTCCTCGGCGGCGGCGCGGGCGTGCTCCAGCAGGACGGTCCGCGAGGCCAGGATCGTCTCGTGCTCGATGGGCACGTCCAGCAGCTCCACCCCGAGGCGCAGCAGCGCCCCGTCCAGCCGGAAGACGTCCGGGTCGGGCCCCTTGTCCAGCACGCCCATGGCGGCCAGCCGGTCCACGTCCCGGTCGGCCAGCGGGCGCCCCGCCCGCCGCTGGAGCTGCTGCCGGGTGATCTCCTCGGCGGACTCCGGCGCCCAGGAGGCCACCAGGGCCCGGTGGACCGCCAGGTCCCGCGCGCTGAGGTCGGGCGGCAGCTGCTCCAGGTACCGTTCGATCGCGGCGAGCGTCATGCCCTGGCGCTGCAGCTCCTCGATGAGGGCGAGCCGGGACAGGTGCTCGGGCCCGTAGCGCCCGACCCGCCGCGGGCCGATCACCGGCGGCGGCAGCAGGCCCCGCGTCCCGTAGAACCGCACCGTCCGCACGGTCACCCCGGCCCGGGCGGCCAGCTCGTCGACCGTGTAGGTCGGCACGGTGGCGGCCCGCTCCTCGCCCTGGTGCACGTCGCTCGCCTGGTCCATGGTGCAACAGTATTGCTGTCTCACCAGGCATGTAAAAGACTCGGCCCGTTGTCAGTGCGGGCCCGTACGGTGGCGCCATGACGGTGATCGAGTACGTGCGGGGGGACGCCACGGCGCCGCGGGGCAAGGGCGTCAAGATCGTGGCGCACGTCTGCAACGACCTGGGGGGGCTGGGGCAAGGGCTTCGTCCTGGCCGTCTCGCGGCGCTGGCCGGAGCCGGAGGCGGCCTACCGACGCTGGCACCGCGAGCGCGCGCGGAACGACTTCGGGCTCGGCGCGGCCCAGTTCGTCCAGGTGGAACCGTACGTGTGGGTGGCCAATCTGGTGGGCCAGCGCGGGATGCGGACGGGGCGCAGCAGTGGGGTGCCGGTGCGGTACGAGGCGATCGACACGGCCCTCGGCCTGCTCGCCGAGCGGGCGGTCGAGCTCGGCGCGTCCGTGCACATGCCCCGGATCAGCTGCGGGCTCGCGGGCGGGCGGTGGTCGCGGGTCGAGCCGCTGATAGCGGAGCGCCTGTCGGCGCGGGGGATAGCGGTCACGGTGTACGACTTCGGGGCGTAGCGGACCGGACGGGAGTGCTGGGGCGCTCCGGTGGGGCACCTCGTGCGAGGGGCGGGGGCGGCGGGCGCTAGAGTCATGCGCCTGTTCGAATTCAGGGGCATGACAGGGGAGGGCCATGCAGGCGCAACTCAGGGAGACGGCCACGGAGTTGGCCGCGGTCCTGTGGCGGGAGCACACCGTCTACCGCGAGCGAGGCGGCGGGGTGGTGATCCGGGGGGAGCACGTGCGGCGCTGGATCAGTCTGGCACCGACCGGCGGCAAGGACCAGGCGCTGGTCCGCGCCGGACGGATCCTGGACGGCGGGACGACCGCGCCCGCCCGCCTGGAGGCCGTGGTGGACCTGACCGCCGGCACCACCGAGCTGGCCGCGGTCTGCCGCCGCCTCCTCGCCGAGACCGCCGCCGACGCGGCCCCGTCCACCGCGAGCGCCCGCCCCGCCCGGCCGACCGTCCGCGCCCGCTCCGCGCGCCCGCCCAAGGCTCCCAGGACGCCCCGCCCGCGCAAGGCGCGCCACACGGGCATCGGTTCGTGGGTGGTGCTGCTCTGCGTCGGCGGCGTGGTGGCCCTGTGGGCGTACAGCGCCTTCGGCAACGCGTACTAGGACGCGGGCACGGGGGTGGAAAGCGGGCTCCGGTCGACGGCTGCGGTGCCCGCGGGCTTCGCCCGGCGGTTGCGTTCGTTGATCCGTCCACCTTGCATTCCATGCAGCATCGAGGAGGTTGCATGGAATGCAAGGGTGGGGCGGGGTCCTTGGCTTGCGATCACGATGCGGCAGTGCTCGTCTGGAAGAGGTGGGGGAAAACGGCACTCACCCGCCTGGAACGTGGCGTTGGCAGGGCGAGGGGGTCGACGGTCTCGGCCGGAAGCCGCAGCAAGGTCTCCGTCGCGGTCGCCCGCGGATCCGGCCCGGTGCGCTCACCGGACCACCCGTGCTGCCTCGTCACGGGGAGGTTCGCCATGTCACACGCCTCTGCTGCCGGCCGCCCCCTGCGCCAGATCATGGCGCTGCTCGTGACGGTCGCCCTGACGCTCGGTCTCTCGGCCGTGATGACGGTCACCTCGTCGAAAGACGCTGCCGCCCTCTGCTCCGCCGACCGCTTCAACGGGAAATGGCGCTCGTCCGACCCCAGGCTGAAGCGCATCGACATCTGGCAGGGACAGGACTGCCAGCTCTACGCGAAGGCCTGGTCCGTCTGCGAGCACGACAAGTCGCGCATCTGCAGTTGGGGAACCCGGAAGATGGGCGACAGCCCCGAGCCGAACTTCCGGTTCTTCTATTACAACTGGAGCAACGCCAACGAGGTGCTGCAACTGCGGATGAAGGACCGGTCCCACATCTCGGTATGGGACCGCACCGACTTCCACGACGGCACGAAGCAGACCATCTCGGTGACGATGTACAAGAGCAGCTGAGCACCCGCCCAAGCCCCGACCGACGCCGACGCGCCCCCGACGGACGACCTCGGACGAACCGCCGAGGGTGCGCCCGCGCGCGGCCACGACTGCCGGACCACGAACGATGTTGAGAGACCATGACCGCCCTTGAGCGACTTCAGCACCTCATGAAGCCGCCGAGCAAGGGTGCCTCCATCGACTGGGACGACATCGCGGCGGCGTACGGCACCCGGTTCCCGTCTGATCTACCGGGACTTCCTGGCCGTCTACGGCAGCGGTGACATCGACGGCATGCTGGCCGTCTTCGCTCCGAGCGCGGATCCTTCTACGCCTTCGCGTCGTACCTCAAGGCTTCCGGCAGATCTTCTCGATCTGCCGGAGGTCGACGAGTGGAACGACCCGCTGCACGCCGAGCGCCATGGCCCGGCGGACATCATGGTCTGGGGGGAGACCGCGGAGGCGGACGTACTGGGCTGGATCACCAGCAGCCACGAACCCGACACATGGCCCGTGGCGGTCTATCCGCACGGGGGCGCGTGGACGGTGCACGACTGCACCATGACGGCATTCCTGCTGCGGTTCCTGACGGGAGAATTCAACGGGAACCCGACAGGGCTGACGTGTCTGTTCGGCAAGGGCGCCGCGGAGTTCGGAGCCGACTGACATGGCGGGCAGTGGGACGCTGTCGTCGCCGCTCAGCCGACTGCTGAGCCTCGGACGAGAACACAGCTGCCTCCGTCGGCTGGAGACGAGGAGTCCGACGCCGCCGTGCTTGAACGGGGAACCCGCTCGCGGACAGACTGCTTCCATGGGATCACCAGGCATGGCCATCAGGGGACAGATCGGGGATCGGCGATGAGTGTCGGCCTCCCTTCTTCCGCTATCACCCAGACCCCCTGGCAAGCGGGTCCATCCGCGCGTCCGCCGAAGTATGCGCTTGCTGCGAGCGCGGCAGGGAGTGGATCTACACGGCCACCTTCTACACGGCGCACGAGGTCAACGGACGTTTCTGCCCGTGGTGCATCGCGGACGGGAGTGCGGCCGAACGTTTCGAGGGCGAGTTCACCGACTCCTACGGGCTGGAGGCTGTCAGCGAGGACGTCTTGCACGAGGTCACCCGCCGCACCCCTGGCTTCCATGCCTGGCAGGACCCGCACTGGCTCGTCCACTGCCAGGAAGCCGCCGCCTTCGTGGGTGAAGTCGGATACACCGAGCTGGCGGCGCATCCTGAAGCCCTCGATCAGCTGCGGACCGACATGCGCCTCGACGGTTGGAACGACGAAGACCGGCTTGAGCACTTCCTGATCCACCTGGGCGGCGGGGCGACCGCCATGCTCTTCCGCTGCACCGTGTGCGGCGTTCATCTCGCGTACGCCGACGCCTCCTAGCCAGACACCTCACGTTGCTATGCCGACAAGCTGACCGCTCTGGATGCGGTCAGCCGGTGGCAAAGGCAGACAGCAGGGTGTCGGTTCGCAGCCTGAGTTCAGGGGCCTCCGCTCCCGCGACGCGGACGGACATCTCTTCGCCGCCGATGGCTCGGGCAAGACTCACCTCCAGCGTGGCGTTCACGCCGACCAGTGGATACGCGTACCAGAGGTCAGGGTTCTCGTCGTCGGTGTCCTGGACTGCGGTTTCGATGGTGCGCCAGTCGGTGGCATCGAACTCGTATCCGGCGTAGAGCGACAACAGTTCCAGGAAGGCACGCAGGTTGCGGCTCCAGATCCACCCGTCGATCGGCTCGGTCATGTCTCCCCCATCCGTGAGGTAGTCAGGATGGCAGGCCGTGATCGAGTCAGGCGGCGGCCGCGATCACTTCGGCCGGGAAGGCAGCTTGCTCGTCGAAGAGTTCCCGCTTCTGGAGGCAGTGGTAGAGCTGTCCGATCATGCGGTTGAAGAGGTTGCGCTGGGCGGCCGCGTGCCAGTCTCCTTGTTCGCGGCGGCGCCGGTAGTGGGCGTTCGCGCCGGTGGATGCCCGGAGCGAGGCGAAGGCCCAGAGGTAGCCGGCGTGGTTGAGGCGGTCGTTCTTCACCCAGCGTCTGGTGATGGAGGACTTTTTGCCGGAGGCGCGGGTACGGGTGAGGAGCCGGCGTAGGCCTTCAGGCCGCGGGCGTCGGCGAACCGGGTGCGGTCGTCGCCGATCTCGGCCAGGGCTCGAGCGGCGAGCTGGATGCCGAGGTCGGGGAAGCTCAACAGAATCTCGGCGTCCGGGTGCTGAGGGAATGCCTCTTCGACCGCTTCGGCGAGCTGGTCGGCGGCGGTGCAGGCGGCGTCAAGCTGGATGAGGAGGGCGAGCATCTGCTTGCCGAGCGCGTCCTCGACCAGCGGAGGCTGGTGGGCCCACTCGGCACGGAAGACTTCGCGGACGCGGTCGGCCTCGGCTTCGATGCCGCGCTGGCGGCCGGCGGGCTTGAGCGCGGCCTGGATCTGAGTGCGAGTCAACCGCGCGGCCCGGGCCGGGGTCGGGGCGGTCTTGAGGAGTTCGCGGGCCTCGGGGCGACACAGGCCGTTGGTCCAGGTGGCGAAGGCGGCCAAGGCGGCGGGGTAGTACTCGCGCAGCAGGGAGCGGAGCTGGTTGGCGAGCTGCTGCCGGTTCCACAAGGAGTCCTGCTGGGCTCGGGCAAGGACGCCGATCGCGCGGCCGAGGTCGCTGTCGTCGGGCAGGGGCCGGTGGGCGTGCATGTCGGTGCGGAGGATGTTGGCCAGGACCAGGGCGTCGCCGGGGTCGGACTTCTTGCGCGAGACGCTGTGCCGGTCGCGTAGCGGGCGGCGGCCATCGGGTTGATGGCAAACACCTTGCGTGTGCCGGTCCGCAGGACGGCCACCAGCAGGCCGCGGGAGGTCTCGATCGCGACCGGGATCGGGTTCTCGGCGGTGTCGCCGTACTCGGCGAGCAGTTCCAGCAGGATCTTGTAGCCGGCCGCGTCGTCGGTGATGTGCCGCTTGGCGAGCAGCTGGCCGGTGTCGTCGACCAGGGCGACGTCGTGGGTCCGTTCCGCCCAGTCGATTCCGCAGTAGATCAAGATTCCCTCCCCGGACTTCGGTGTTTGCTCTGGTCACGAGCGCATGCGGGCCACGCAGCGACCTCATCCCAGGCCTCGGCCGCATCGCGGTCGGGCCGCCACCTCACTAGCCGTTCGTGGCACCAGCGCACTCACGGGCCTCGGTCTGCGCGGGAGCTCGGGCGGCTCGGGCGTATCGAGAGGTCACCGTGCGATGGGCTCGCACCACCAACGCAAACGAGTGATCAGGTCGAGAGGTGTTGACGCACGACGGCCCTGAACGCCGCCGCTCTCTTAATAGGCATCGATGCCGGGTGAGTTTCGGGCGTCCGTCCAGCGCCGATCGGCGCCAATACCGCTCGTAGTGGCGGCCACGGCAACGCCGAGCGTCGCTGCTCTGGCTGGAGACGTCACGGTCCGGTCTGTCAAAGGCATCCGTCCGGCGCCCACGTGACCGCCACCACTCGCACCGCGACCGCGCACCGATCTAAGTTGAGGCCTCGACGGCCCGGCTGCACCTGGATGTCACGGTCTGGTACTCGAACGCTCCGAGAAGCCCCTGCGTCTGCGGAACGCTCATAACTACGGATTAGGCACTGTCCGGCGGATCATGACGATGGCAGAGTGTTTCCGTGAGTTACAGCGTCTTCCTGCTCCGGTTCGTGGACCGCGAGGTTGTCGCGTTGGACACCGAACGGTTCCGACAGGTGACGGAGCCGTACGTGGTGGCGGGCAGTTCGGAGGACGGCTTCTCACAACTCCGCGCAGAGGACGGGGGCGAAGCGGATCTCTACCACGAGTCCCACGGCGAGAGCGGGATGTTGTGCGTGACGGCGACGCACTTCGCCAAGGGCGCGATGCTCGGTGTGCTCTCCCGGCTGGCCGCAGCCCTCGAAGCCTCGATCGTCCCCCAGGACGGTGACGCGCTGATCTTCCACGAGAAGGAGCGTCGTCACCTTCCTGCGGAGCTTCAGGGGAACGCGGTTGTCATCGTTCCCACGGCGGACGCGTTGCAGGCCGCATTCGATGCGCGCTGAGCGTTTCCGCGCCCGACCAGGGTGCCCGTTCTCCGGATCACGGGCGGAGCCACGAGCGAATTGCCGCAGCGGCGACTGTGCCGTGGAGGACGTAGGCCCTCTTGTCCTAGCGGGTGCGACCGCCCTGGAGTTCTCGAGCCGGTTGATCGTCCGCTCGACCTCGTTGCGGCGCTTGTGGACCTCGCTGTTGAAGCCGGTGGGCCGGCCGCCCTTGCCGCCGCGTCGTTTGTGGTTGGCCCGCTGGTCCTTCGGCTCGGGAGTGGTGTGTTCGATCTGGCGCCTTCGCAGACAGCTGCGGTTGCGGCGTGAGCTGTACGCCTTGTCGCCGCCCAGGTGTTCCGGCCGCGCGCGGGGGTGACCGCCCTGGGGGCGGGGAACGCGGATGCGCGCGAGGACCTCGATCATCTGTGGCGCCTCGAAGCGGACGCGAGCCCGCCGCGCTGTCCTGCCCGTGACCACGATCGGTGGTCCACGGGCTCATGTCGTCCATGTCCTTCGAACCGCCGCCGTCGCCGGATGGGCCCGGCGCGGTATCAGGCTCTCAGGCGGTGCTTCGGGCCTCTTCGCGGTCCGGCTCCGGTAGCGGGTGGTTCTTCGGCTTTCCGGCAGGGGGCGAGGTGATCAGCAGTACGGCCGCTCCAAGGAGTGCGACGACCGTGACCCAGGCCGCGCCGACGTGCATCGCGTGGAGGAACGCGCGGTCCGCGGCCTGGGCGAGGGCGGGCTCGTGGAGAGCGGTGGCGACGTGGCGGGCCTGTTCGGCGGAGACGCGCGCTTGCTCCTGCACCGGGCCGGGCATGCCCTCCAGCGCGGGTTCGATCGCCCGGCGGTACACGATCGACATGATCGTGCCGCCGACCGCGATGCCGATCACGCTGCCGGTCTGCCGCACGGTGTTGGTGACGGCCGATCCCGCACCGGCCTGTTCCAACGGCAGATCGCTGATCATCGCGGCCGTGACGGGTCCGATCACCATGCCGATCGACAGCCCCTGGACCAGCAACAGGATCTCGATCCAGACGAGCGGCGTCTGGAGCCCGAGAAACGCGTATCCACCCATGGTCAGCGCGGCCACCGTGAGCGCCGGCACGGCGACGAGGCGCAGCGGCAGGCGGCGCACCAGGCGCGAGGCGAGCGGCGCGCCGACGAGCGCGCCGAACGCGGTGGGGATGTTCGCCAGACCCGCCTTCATCGGTGAGTACCCGAGCGCTCCTTGCAGATAGAAGGCGTTGTAGAAAGTGATGGCGGCCACGCCCAGAAGCAGCAGTCCGAGCGCCGCGTTGCCGCCGGCGAATGCCCGTCGTGCGAACAGCCGCGGATCAAAGCCGGGCACCTTGACCCTGAGTTCGACGAGGACGAAAACGGCCAGCAGAACCAGACCGGCGACGATCGGCGCCCAGACGTCGGTACGGCTCCACGCGGTCACCTGGCCCGCCCGGATCAGCCCGTAGGCCAAGGCCACGAGTCCGCTGATCGACAACAGCATTCCCGCGGGATCCAGGGGGCGCGGAGTGGGGCTGCGGAAATTCGGAACCAGCACGGCGAGGCCGATCAGCGCCGATACGGCGACCGGGACATTCACCAGAAAGACCGAACCCCACCAGAAGTGGTCGAGCAGGAACCCTGCCAGCACCGGCCCCGCGGCCATTCCCACACCGGCCGACGTCGAGAAGACGCCGATCGCGGCAGCCCGCGCGGGGCCGGTGAAGGTCCACATGAGGATGGCCATCATGGCGGGCGTGATCAGCGCACTGCCCACCCCCATCGCGGCGCGAGCCGCGATCAGCAGGCCCGCGTCGGCGGCGTACGCCGCCCACAGCGAAGACGCGGCGAAGACCACCAGCCCAGCGGAGAACACGGTCCGGTGACCGAACCGGTCGCCCAAGGCGCCCGCGGTGAACATCAGCGTCGCGAAGACCAGCGTGTAGGCACCGGTGGCCCATTGCAGCTGACCGGGATCGGCCCCCAGTCCACGAACCGGGTCGGCAAGGGTCTCCAGTGCCGTACTCAGGACGGTGTTGTCCAGCCAGATCAGCAGCGAACACATCATGAGAACCGAGAGAATCAGCCGCTGCCTGGATTTCGGCAACGTGGGAGGCGTGGTCATGAACACCTTCGGAAATCGTTCGGCGGGAATCTGAACGACTGGACCATAAGCAGGCCCCGTGCCGCTGTCAATTTTCGATTTCCTCTCCGGCGCTATTGCGACCGAACGAAATATATGCCCCTCCACGGGATTTGCGTGGTGGAGAATTCTGTGCCCTCGGGAAATTCGACAGAGAGGGGTGTGGCGCATGAAGAAAACGCCCCCTCCTGCGCTGCGGCGAGCGCGAGAGGGGGCGTTTTCGTGTGGGGATTCAGGCAGGGGAGCCTAGGCGCCGCCCACCACCGGGTAGTGGTCGGACAGGTTGGTGTACGTATAGCGGGTGCCCCAGCTGGAGACGGTCCAGGGCGCGCTCTGCTCCAGGACCACGTGGTTCGTCCAGGTCGCCGGGCGGGCGTGGCCGGCGCGGAAGAGGACGTAGTCGAGGTCCTCGCGGGGGTCGTCGGGGTAGCGGTCGCGGGCGATCGAGTTCTGCTCCGTGTCGAAGGAGTAGGGGTGACCGGTGCGGGCGTCCGCGCCGACCAAGCCGGCGTCGGCGAGCATGGTGGCGTACTCGGGCGTGCGCGAGTCCACGTTCAGGTCGCCCGTGACGATCACCTGCTCACCCGCCGGGATGTTCTTGGCGTCGAGGAAGGCGTCGATGTTCTTGAACTGCCGGCTGCGCATCTGCGCCGCCTCGCCCGCCGAGCAGCCAGGGTCCGTCGACTGGGCGTGCGTGCCGACGACGTGGGCCCTGGTGCCGTTGACGTCGAGCACGGCGTAGACGAATCCCTTGTTCGAGTACCAGTCGGCACCGCAGGCGTCCTTGTACACGTACTGCTCCTTGCGCACGATCGGCCACTTGCTCAGCAGCGTCACGCCGCCGTCCTCCGGCGTCGTGGCCGAGTAGGCGCCGCCCGTGGCGTCCCAGCCCGAGGTCGAGCGGCCGACGATCGGCGTCTGGTACGGGTACTGGGCGGCCGCCTTCGCCTTCAGGGCGTCGGAGGAGGAGTTGTCGAAGGCCTCCTGGAGCACGACGACGTCGTTGCCCTGGAAGAAGGAGGTCTGGGGGATGGCGGCGGCCCGGTGGTCCTGGCCCCAGTTCGGGTAGAGGCTCTTGGAGAACAGGAACACGTTGTACGTGAGGACCTTCAGTGCCGGGGTCGCGGCGGTCCCGGATTCGGCGGCCGAGGCGGCGGGCGCCGTCGCGGTCAGGGTGGCCGCGGCGAGCGCGACGGAGAGGGCTGCGCCGGGGATGCGGCGGAGCGCGGCGAACGGCACTGTGAACTCCCAAGGAAGAGTGGGGGGTTGGACCGGGCGCCGCACATCAAATCAGGCGTGGTTACCTTCCGGTAGCCATTGGATGCCGCGAATCTTGCGCGGCTCGCACAAACACGCCAACTCTCCGCCCGTCGCCCGCCATCTGCCTGAATTGCGACGATTGCGACCAGGTAGGATGCGCGCATGACCCTCGCGCAGAACTCGCAGATCTTCCCTACTGACCTGGGCCCGCTCAACCCCGTCTGGGCCGAGCTCATCCTGGGTGCCGTTCTCTTCGGCCTCACCTTCCTCATCCTGGCCAAGGGAATCCTGCCGAAGATCAACCGCACGCTCGCCGAGCGTGAGGACGCCATCGACGGCGGCACCGAGCGTGCCGACGACCTGCGCTCCGAGGCCGCCGCCATCCGCGCCCAGTACGAGGCCGAGCTCGCCGAGGCCCGCCACGACGCCGCCCGCATCCGCGCCCAGGCCACCGAGGAGGGCGCCGCCGCCATCGCCGCCGCCCGCGCCGAGGGCGTGCGCGAGCGCGAGGCCATCCTCGCCTCCGGCCACGAGCAGATCGCCGTCGAGCGCGAGGCCGCCGAGCGTGACCTCGCCGGTGACGTCGACGCCTGGGCCCGTGCCCTGGCCGGCCGCATCGTCGGCGAGCCGGTCGGCGCCGAGCGCTCCTGACGCACCGCGCACCCACCCGTACGGGGCCGCGCCCCGGGCCATCACGCCCGGGCCGCGGCCCCGCGTCGTATCCGCGCCCGGTCCGGCACCGCCGCCCGGCGCCTTGCCCGCCGAGCCGGGCCCCGGCAGCCTGAGTAGAGACGACCGCGTGAGGAAGTACGCCCCGATGCCCCGCCAGCAGCCCCCGACCCCCGACACCCCGCCGACGGCCACGCCCCCGGCCGGCACGATGCCGACGGGTGCGACGCCGACGGCTCCGGCCCCGAGCGACGCGGCTCTGGCCCACGAGCCTCGTACCGGCCCGGCCCCGACCGGCCCGGCGCGGGCCGGTGAGCCGCGGACCGGCGTGGTCCCGAGCGGTGCGGCTCGGAGCGGTGCGGATCCGACCGATGAGCCTCGTACCGCCCGGCCCCGACCGGCCCGGCGCGGGCCGGTGAGCCGCGGACCGACGTGACCCCGGGCGACCGGATCCCCGGCCACGTCGTTCCCGCCGACCAGCCTCGCACCGATCCGGGCCCCACCGGCCCCGCTCCGCGCGACGCGGTTCAGGCCGACGACGCCCGGACCTCGTCCGCCGGTCCCGAGCGGTCGGGGCTACGGTCCTCGGGGCGGGCGGAGCCCGTGCCGCCGCCCGTCGGGGGCGCCCTGTGGACCCTCGCCGGAGACGTCCGCGCCCTGCTGATGCTGCCCGCCGCCCTCACCCTGCAGGTCGCGCACCCCGCCGTCGGCGCCGGCGTCGACGACCACTCCGTCTTCCGCACCGACCCCTGGGGCCGCGGCGAGCGGTCCCTGCGTTCGCTCCAGCTGTGGATCTACGGCGGCGAGGCGGCCGCCGAGGAGGGCCGCAGGCTCCGCGCGCTCCACAAGGGCATCCAGGGCACCGACACCCGCGGCCGCCGCTACCACGCCCTCACCCCCGCCAACTACGCCTGGGTCCACGCCACCGGCTTCCCCGTCTACCACCACGGCCTGCGCTACCTCTTCCGCCCCCTCACCGCCGCCCAGGAACGGCAGCTCTACGCCGAGTGGCTCGAGGTCGGCAGGGTGCTCGGCATCCACGACCGGGACATGCCCGGGACGATCGAGGAGTTCTGGCCGTACTACCGCCGCGTCCTCGACGAGGAGCTGGAGGCCACCGCCGTCGTCCGCGAGCTGGTCGCCACCGATGTGCCCGTGCCCGCACCGGACCGGGGCCCGCTGCCCGTACGGCTCGCCCTCAAGGCGCTGTGGCCGGTGCTGCGGCGCCCGTTCCTGCGGGCCCGCGCCTTCCTCACCGTCGGGCTCATGCCTCCGGACGCCCGCGCCGCGCTGGGTCTTCGGTGGACCGAGGAGCAGGAACGGCGGCTGCGCCGCTTCACCCGGGTCGTACGCATCGTGGTGCCGGTGCTCCCCGAGCGGCTGCGCTACCTGCCGCTCGCCCGGCAGGCCCGCCGGGCGGCCCGGGGCGGCGCTGCGGCGGCCCGTCCCGGGCGATGACGTCCGCGTACCGGCGGCCACGGTCCGTCGGCGTACGGCGGCCCGTCGGAAAGTCGACGGGGACGAGCTCGAAGCGCTTCCCGTAGCCGTAGGGCCCGGAGGAAGTGACTCCGCGGGTCCGCCCGTCGGCGAGCGGCCGCCGTGCCGCCGCCGGATGGGCGCGGAGGTGTGCGACGCGCGCAGGGGTCGTGGACGGAACGCCCGCAGATGCCGCACGGCACGAGGGCCCGGCCGGACGGCCCCCGTCCCCGCGGCGCCGGAGCCCGGGGGAGGGCGACCCGGGAGAGCGACGGATCACGTGGCGGGGTGCCGGCGCCGAATCGTCCTGGTGCCCGGATGCCGGTGCAGGCCACGCCCCGCGGCCGGTGCGGGAGTCGGTGCGGGTGCCGGTGCCGGTGCGTTCCGGTCCTGGTGCGGCGTGGGCCGTTTCGCAGGAGCCGATCCCGCCGCCCGGCCCCTCCTCCGCGCCCGCCCGGTGACGGCCCCGCGCCTGCCCTGTCACGGCCCCGCGCCCGCCCGGCCCCTACTCCGCGCCCGCCCGGTCACGGCCCCTCCGCTCGCGGCCCGCTCGGTCACGGTCCGCTCGACGGCTGCCCCTCTTGCGGCTGCCCCTCCTGTGGCTGCCCCTCCTGTGGCTGCCCGCCCTGCGGTGGCCGCACCCGCGGCGCCCCGCTCCCCGGCGGCCCGCCCGCCAAGGAGGTCAGGTAGTCGTCGAGGAGCGCGACCTGGCGTTCGGGCGGGAAGGCGGCGGGGTCGAAGAGCGCCTGGACCACCAGGCCGAGGGTGAAGGCCTGCGCGCCGGCCGCGAGGCGGGCCGGGTCGCCGGGCGGCAGTTCGCCGGTCTCCTGGGCGGCCGCGACCAGTTGGGCGAGCCGGTCCCGGCTGCGTGCGTACCGGCCCGCGTGGCCCTCGCTCAGGGCGGGGTCCGCGAGCGCGGTGTCCCAGGAGGAGACCCAGATGCGGTTGCTCGCCGTGGCCTCGGCGGTCAGCGGCAGGATGTCGAGCAGGGCGGCCCGCACGGCGGCCAGGCCCTGGCCGGCGGAGCGGCGCGGGCGGGCGGCGGTGCGCTCGTCGAGCAGGTCGAGGGCGTGGGCGACCAGATCGCGTTTGGCCGGAAAGTAGTGGGTCAACAGGCCCGTCGTGGCGCCCAGTTCGGCGGCGACGGCGCGCAGCGTGAGGCCGTCGAAGCCGTGTGCGGCGAGGACGCGCCAGACCGCTTCGGACACCTCGCGGCGCCGGGCCTCGTGGTCGCCCTTGGTACGTGGCATGCTGCTACCGTAATAGTCATAACGCTTGTTGTGTGAATGGGGTCCCCATGTTCTCCCTCCCGTTGCGGGACGACGCAGAGCTCCGGCCGCTCGAGACCTGGCACGCCGAGGAGTTCGCCGCCCATCTGGACCGGGCCCGCGAGCACATCCGGCCGTGGGTCGGGCAGGGCTTCGTCACCACCGGTCTCGAAGGGGCCCGCGGCACCCTCGTGCGCTACGGCGAGCGCCGGGCCGCCGACGGCGGCGGGCTCTTCGGGATCTGGCGGAAGGGCACGCTGGTCGGCGGCGTCATGTTCACCGGCTTCGACGCCGCCGGAGGCACCTGCGAGCTCGGCTGCTGGCTGGAGCCCGCGGCCGAGGGGCACGGTCTCGTCACCGGTGCCTGCGAGGTCCTCCTCGACTGGGCCCTCGTCGAGCGCGGGCTGCACCGTGCCGAATGGCTCTGCCGGGCCGGCAACGACCGCAGTGCCGCGGTCGCCGAGCGGCTCGGCATGACCCTCGAAGGGGTACGACGCGAGGTGTGGCCCTACGACGGGGTCCGCCACGACCAGCAGCTGTGGGCGGTCCTCGCCCGCGAATGGCGCGACCGCCGCGCGGACACCACCCGCTGACGGAAGCGGCGCCCCCGTACCGCCCGACCGCGGTCCGAGGGCGCCACCCGGCGCGCCGGCGTGCGTCAGTGCGCGCCGTGCCCGTGCCCGTCCCCGGTGGAGTGCCCGGACTCCGGCCCGCGCCCGCCGTCGCGGTCCTCGTGGTCGTGGATCGTGTTCGTCTCCGCGATCTTCTTCCACGACTTCGGCTGCACCGGCTTCGCCGGCTTCGCGACCGCCGTCGAACCCGTCGAACCGGCCGAAGCCGCCGGGCCCGCCGTCCGCGCGCCCGGCGCTGCCGCGATCCCGGCCTCCGTCGCCGTCGGGGCGGACGGCTTCACCGGCTGGTAGAGCCAGGTGTCGAACAGCGCCGTGAGCGGCTTGCCCGAGACCCGCTCCGCGTACCCCACGAAGTCGGCCACCGAGGCGTTGCCGTAGGCGTGCTCCTGCGGCCACCCCTTGAGGATCGCGAAGAAGTCCTCGTCGCCTATCTCGTTGCGCAGCGCCTGGAGGGCGAGCGCGCCCCGGTCGTACACGGCGATGTGGAACTGGTCCTCGGCGCCCGGGTCGCCCGGCTTCACCGTCCAGAACGGGTCGTCCGCCGCCCGTGTCTGGTACACGTAGTCGGCGATCTCCTGGGCCGTGCCCTCGCCCTCCTTCTCCGACCACAGCCACTGGCTGTAGCGGGCGAAGCCCTCGTTGACCCAGATGTCCTTCCAGTCGGCCACGGACACGCTGTCGCCGTACCACTGGTGGGCCAGCTCGTGCACGACGACCGACACGTTCGCGCCGTTCGCGAACTGCCGCGGGCTGTAGAACGGCCTGGTCTGCGTCTCCAGGGCGTAGCCGCTGGTCACGTTGGGCACGTAACCGCCCAGCGAGTTGAAGGGGTACGGTCCGAAGACCGACTCCAGCCACTCGGCGACCTCGACGGTCCGCTCGATCGACGCGCGCGCCGAGCCCGCGTTGTCGCCGAGATCCTTGCTGTACGCGTTGAGGACCGGCAGGCCGGCCGCCGTCTTGTCCGTGGTGATGTCGAACTTGCCGACCGCCAGCGTGGCCAGATATGTCGCCTGCGGCTTGTTGGAGCGCCAGTTGTAGCGGGTCCAGCCGAGGCGCGAGGACGTGGACTGCAGCACGCCGTTGCTGATCGCCTGGGTGCCGTCCGGCACCAGGACCGAGACGTCGAAGGTGGCCTTGTCCAGCGGGTGGTCGTTCGACGGGAACCACCAGACGGCCGAGTCCGGCTCCTGGGCCGCGACGCCGCCGTCCGGGGTGCGGTGCCAGGCGGTCCAGCCGCCGATCTTCAGCTCGGACGGCTTGCCCGCGTAACGGACCACGACCGTCACGGACTTGTTCTTCTCCAGCGGGACGGCCGGGGTGACCTCCAGCTCGTGGTCGCCGCCGGCCCTGAACTTCGCGACCCGGCCGTTCACCCGCACCTCGCCGGCCTTGAGGCCCAGGTCCAGGTTGAAGCGCGACAGGTTCTGCGTGGTGGTGGCGACGATCGTCGCCGTGCCCTCCAGCAGGTCCGTCGCCGGCTGGTACTTCAGCCGCAGGTCGTAGTGCGAGACGTCGTAGCCGCCGTTGCCGCTGTTCGGGTAGTAGGAGTCGCCGATGCCCGGCGCGCCCGGCTTGAAGTCGGCCGCCGATGCCGGGATCGCCAGCAGCAGGGAGGCCGCGAGGGCGCTCGGAACGATGAGTCTGCGGTGCACAGGTGCTCCCCAAGTCGTGAGAATCGCGAAGACGCACGGGTGGTCGTCGGTCGGTCCTTGGCGACACTATTCAGCGCTCCGACACCCCGTCACGTCCAGAGCACCGCCTGTCACATGATCGCCATTCGGCCGACACGAACCACGCGTACCGCTCGCCCGTCGAGGCGCTCTTTTGCGCGGGAGGCGACCGGAGTACGTTCCGCCCATGCCGATACCTGTGCCGGTACGTGTGCGGAGAAGCCGCGGAGCCCGTTCGTCGCGCAGCCCCCTGGCCGCCCTCGCGGCGGCCGCCCTCACCACCGCCCTCACCGCGGTCCTGATCAGCCCTCAGGGGGCCCTGGCAGCGGGGCCGCCGTCGGTCCCCGAGTCGCGGCCGGTGACCGTCCCCGGGTCGCGGCCGCCGTCGGTCCCCGGGTCGCGGCCGGTGAGCGTCCCCGAGTCCCGGCCGGTGTACTCGTACGCCGACGCCGTCCGCGAGTCCGTCTGGGTCGACACCGGACTCGACGCGGACGCCGACGGCCGCCCCGATCGCGTCGCCGCCGACATCGTCCGCCCCCGCGAGCCCGCCGCGGCCGGCCGCCGGATCCCCGTCATCATGGACGCCAGCCCGTACTACGCCTGCTGCGGACGCGGCAACGAGGGACAGAAGAAGACCTATGACGCCGACGGAGACCCGGTCGGCTTCCCGCTCTTCTACGACAACTACTTCGTGCCGCGCGGCTACGCCTTCGTCGCCGTCGACCTCGCCGGCACCAGCCGCTCCGACGGCTGCGACGACGTCGGAGGACGCTCCGACGTCCAGTCCGCCAAGGCCGTCGTCGACTGGCTGAACGGCCGCGCCCCCGCCTACACCACCCGCACCGGAGACCGGCCCGCCCGCGCCGACTGGTCCACCGGCGACGTCGGCATGATCGGCAAGAGCTGGGACGGCACCGTCGCCAACGGAGTCGCCGCCACCGGCGTCGAGGGGCTGCGCACCATCGTCCCGATCGGCGCGATCTCGTCCTGGTACGACTACTTCCACTCCCAGGGCGCCCCGCTCTACGACGCCAACCCGACCTGGCTCTCCGACTACGTCAACAGCCCGGAGGCCAGGGCCCGTTGCGGGGCCGTACAGGAACGCATCGCCGCCGCCACCCCGTACAGCGGCGACTGGACCCCCGCCTGGAGCGAGCGCGACCACGTCGCCGACGCCGGAAAGGTGAGGGCCAGCGTCTTCGTCGTGCACGGACAGCAGGACCTCAACGTCCGCGCCCACCACTTCGGCCGCTGGTGGGACGCCCTCGCCGCCCACGGCGTCGAGCGCAAGATCTGGCTCTCCCAGACCGGACACGTCGACCCCTTCGACTTCCGCCGCGCCGACTGGGTGCGCACCCTGCACCGCTGGTTCGACCACTACCTCCTCGGTCACGACAACGGCATCGACCGCGAACCGATGGCCGACATCGAACGCGCCCCGGACCGCTGGACCACTGACCGCAGCTGGCCGCCGCGCGGCACCGCACCCACCGTGCTCCGCCCCGCGCCCGGCGCCGCCCCCGGAACCGGCACCCTCGGCCGTAATCCCGCCGCGCCCGGCAGCACCGAGACCTTCACCGACGACCCGGCCCTGGACGAGCTCGACTGGGCCGCCGACGCCGACCGCTCCACCCCCGCCAAGGTCTCCTTCACCACCCGGCCCCTCACTCGTGACCTGCGGATCTCCGGCGCCTCGACCGTCACCGTCACGGCCACGCCGACCACCGCCACCGCCCATCTGACCGCCGTCCTGGTCGACCTCGGCCCCGACACCATCCGCGCCTACCACCAGCCCGGCGAAGGCATCACCACCCTCGCCGAACGCACCTGCTGGGGCGCGAGCACCGACGGCGACAGCGCCTGCTACAAGGAGACGAGGGCACGCACCGCGGACGTCGCCCACACCGTCGTCAGCCGCGGCTGGGCCGACCTCGGCACCTGGGCGGACCCCCGCAGGGGCCGGCCGCTCACCCCCGGACGGGCGTACACGATCACCCTGAACCTCGCCGCCGCCGACCACGTCGTCCCCGCGGGACACCGGCTCGCCCTGATCGTCGCCGGCACCGACAAGGGCCTGCTCGACCCTCCGTCGACCCGGCCCACCCTCACCCTCGACCTGGCCCGCACCCGGGCCGCCGTCCCCCTGTTCGGTGGGCCGGTGGCCTTCCACCGCGCCACCGCCGGGCCCGGCCCGACCGGTGACCTTCCGCCCGGCGCGGACGTTCAGCACCGTGTCGCCCCGACCGGCGCCGCCGCGCCCGCGCGCACCGGCGCCCCGATCCCCGGTGAGGCCCGATGACCCGCACCCTCCGCCGCCCCCGGCGCGCCCTCCTGGCGGCGGCGGGCGCCGCCGCCCTCGGCCTGTCGCTGCTCGCCGCCCCCACCGAGGCCGCCGGCAGCGCGGCCGAGCCGCCCGCGCCGCGCACCGGCTTCGAGACCAGCGGCGGCGCCCGGTGGACCACCGAGGCCGAGGAGACGGCCTTCCTCGCCGCCGTCGACCGGGGCAGCGCACGCCTGACGGTCCGCACCGTCGCCACCACGGCGCAGGGGCGCCCGCTGCGCCTCGCCACCGTCGGCACCGGCCCGACCACCGTGCTCCTGATCTGCTCCCAGCACGGCGACGAGCCCGCGGGCCGCGAAGCCTGTCTGACCACCCTGCGCGACCTCGCCCGGGCCCGGGACCACACCACCCGGAGCTTTTTGGCCCGCACCACGGTCCTCGTCGTCCCCACCGCCAACCCCGACGGCCGGGAGGCGAACACGCGCGGCAACAGCGACGGCATCGACGTCAACCGCGACCACCTCGCCCTGCGCACCGCCGAAAGCCGCGCGCTGGCCGCGCTCGTCCGCGACCGGCGGCCCGAGCTGATCTACGACCTCCACGAGTACGGCGCCACCCCGCCGTACTACGACAAGGACCTCCTCGCCCTCTGGCCGCGCAACCTCAACACCGACCCGCGCGTCCACGACGAGTCCCACACCCTCTCCGAGGCGTACGTACGGCCCGCCGCCGGACGCGCCGGCTACGACAGCGGCATCTACGGCATCTGGACCGACCCCCTCACCGGCAAGCCGGTCCGCCAGGTCGCGGGCGACGGCCAGGAACGCATCCTGCGCAACACCGCCGGCATCAAGCACGCCGTCGGGCTGCTCGTCGAGACCCGCGAGGACGCCCTGGACCCGGCCGAGCAGAAGGACCCGTCCCTCAGCCACCGGCGCCGGGTCGCCACCCAACTGGCCGCCCTCCAAGGGGCCTTCGCCTATCTCGACGAGCACCGGGGCCGGCTCGTGGCCGCCACCGCCCGGGCCCGCCACGCCGGCTTCGCCGACCAGGGCCCCGTGTTCCTCGGCGGCGCCGACAACGACCCGGCCGAACCCTCCGAGATCCTCCAGGACCCGCCCTGCGCCTATTGGCTGACGGGTGCTCAGTACGCGGATACGGGCGACGAGCTGGATCTGCACGGCATCGTCGTGCGCCGGGACGGCGACGGGGTCCTTGTGCCGCTGCGGCAGTCCCAACGGGCCCTCGTGGCCCTGCTGCTGGACCCGCGGGCGGCGTACGGGATCACGCGGGGAGAGCCTGTGGAGAGGTGTTGAGGACCTGGTGACCGGCGTCGGCGTGGTCCAGAACCAAGATCGTTCCGGGTTATGGTTACCCACCGGTACTGACCATGCCTGACGGGCCGTCATGGCCCGACACCTGGAGTGACTCATGACGAACGCGATGCCGCTGCGCCGCACCCTCACGGCTCTCGCCGCCACGACGCTGCTGGCCGGGGGCCTGCTGCTCGGCCAGGCCGTGACCGCCCCGCCGGCCCAGGCAGCCGGCAAGACGGGCACCTGCCACGTCGAGGACATGCGCAAGCAGTCCCGCCAGCTGCGCGACAAGGCCGCCCAGCTGAAGCGCCTCGGCGCCACGGCGGAGGCCCGCCGGGTCCTCGCCACCGCCGACGCCCTCGACCGCCGCATCAAGGCCTGTATCGACGGCGACAACGAGGCGGCGAAGCCCTTCCCGCGCTAGGAACCCGCGGATCCGCGAAACCTGCGGATCCGCCCCGAGCGCCCGCCCGCCGGGCCCAGGCCCGCGGGGCGGGCGCTCGTCCCGGGGTCTGCTCGTCCCGGGGTCTGCTCGTCCCGGGGTCTGCTCGTCCCGGGGTCTGCTCGTCCCGGGGACCGCATGCCCCAGCCCGGTATGCCCCGCATGCCCCGGTCCCGCGAGCCGCCCCCGCCCCCCCCCGCAGACCAGCTCCGCCCGCCTCCGCCCTCGCCCCGCCCACCTCAGCCCCCGCAGACCAGCTCCGCCCGCCTCCGCCCTCGCCCCGCCCACCTCAGCCCCCGCAGACCAGCTCCGCCCGCCTCCGCCCTCGCAGGCCAAGCTCCGCCCGCCTCAGCCCCCGCAGACCAGCTCCGCCACCCGGTCCGCGCAGCCCCAGGCCACCGTGACGCCCGCCCCGCCGTGTCCGTAGTCGTGGACCAGCAGCCCGCCGCCCGGGAGGGGCTCCGTGTCGATGCGGACGCCGTCCGCGCGGGCCGGCCGCAGGCCCACCCGGTGGCCCAGGACCCGGGCCCGCGCGATCTCCGGCCTGACGCGGGCGCACCGCGCCACGATCGCCGCCGCCGTCGCCGCGTCCGGCTCGGTGCGCTCGTCGTCCTCCTCGGCCGTCCCGCCCAGGACCAGCCGCCCGGGCTGCGGAAAGAAGTACGTCGTCTCGCTGGACGCGCCGTCGGCCGCCGTGAACCAGGTGTCCACCCCCGGGTTCTCCACGAGCACCAGCTGCCCCCGCACCGCCCGCACCCCCGGGTCCGGCACCAGTTCCCGCGCGGCGAGCCCCGTGCAGTTCACCACCACCGGCGCCTCGGCCGCCGCCTCCCGCAGGCTCGCCACGGCCCCGTGCGCGACGACCCCGCCCGCCGCCTCGAACCGCTGCCGCAGCCACCCCAGGTGGACCGGCATGTCGATCAGCGGGAGCCGGGCCGCGAGCCCCGTCCCGTACGGCCCCGGCACCTCCTCCGGCGCCAGCTGCCGCAGCCCGCCCACCTGCCGCGCCCAGCCGCCGAGCCCCGCGAGGAGCGTGTCCGCGTGCACGCCGGGCACCAGGCGCACCCCCGTCGACGCCGGATCGGCGGCCAGCTCCTCGTAGACCCGCAGCGAGGCGAGCGCCCAGGCGCCGACCTCGGCGGCCGGCTCGATCCGGTACGGCCACCACAGCGCCCCCGCCACCGCCGAGGTCGTCCCGGCCGCCCCGTCCCGCGACCGGACCCGCACGCGCAGCCCCCGCTCCGCCAGCCGGATCGCGGCCGTCAGACCGGCCACCCCGCCCCCGACCACGACCGCGTCCACGACCCCGGCACCACCCATGCCCAGGACCGTACGGGATGCGGCCCCCGTCCGGGCCCTCACTTAGGATTCATCCCCTGATGACTGCCACCCTCGTCGCCAAGAACCTCGCCGCCGGCCACGGCGACCGTTCCCTCTTCTCCGGGCTCGACCTCGTCGTCGCCCCCGGGGACGTCATCGGCCTCGTCGGCGTCAACGGAGCCGGGAAGTCGACCCTGCTCCGGCTGCTCGCGGGCCTCGACACCCCCGAGGACGGAGAGCTGCGGCTCTCGCCGCCCACCGCCACCGTCGGCCACCTCCCGCAGGAGCCCGAGCGGCGCGAAGGGGAGACCGTCAGGGACTTCCTGGCCCGGCGCACCGGCGTCGCCGCGGCCCAGGCGGCCATGGACGAGGCCACCCAGGGACTCGTCGACGGCACCCCCGGCGCCGACGACGCGTACGCCGTCAGCCTGGAGCGCTGGCTCGACCTCGGCGGTGCCGACCTCGACGAGCGCGCCGAGGAGGTCGCCGCCACCCTCGGCCTCACCGTCGGCCTCGACCAGCCGATGACCTCCCTCTCGGGCGGCCAGGCCGCCCGCGCGGGACTCGCCTCGCTGCTGCTCTCCCGCTACGACGTCTTCCTCCTCGACGAGCCCACCAACGACCTCGACCTCGACGGCCTGGAACGCCTGGAGACCTTCGTCACGGGCCTGCGCGCCGGCACCGTCGTCATCAGCCACGACCGCGAGTTCCTCACCCGCACCGTCACCAAGGTCCTCGAACTCGACCTCGCCCAGCAGCAGATCACCCTCTACGGCGGCGGCTACCAGGCCTATCTGGAGGAGCGGGACACCGCCCGGCGGCACGCCCGCGAGGAGTACGAGGAGTACGCCGACAAGAGGGCCTCGCTCGAATCGCGCGCCCTCATGCAGCGCAACTGGATGGACAAGGGCGTCCGCAACGCCCGCCGCAAGGCCACCGACAACGACAAGATCGGCCGCAAGCTGCGCGGCGAGGCCAGCGAGAAGCAGGCCGCCAAGGCCCGCCAGACCCAGCGCATGATCGAACGCCTCGACGTCGTCGACGAGCCCCGCAAGGAGTGGGAGCTGCGCATGGAGATCGCCGCCGCGCCCCGCTCCGGCGCGGTGGTGGCCACCCTGCGCGAGGCCGAGGTCCGCCGCGGCGACTTCACCTTCGGGCCCGTCACCCTCCAGATCGACTGGGCCGACCGGGTCGCCATCACCGGCGCCAACGGGGCCGGCAAGTCCACCCTGCTCGCCGCCCTCCTCGGCCGCCTCCCGCTGGACGCGGGCGACGCCGCCCTCGGCCCCGGCGTCGTCGTCGGCGAAGTCGACCAGGCCCGTGGGCTCTTCCACGGCACGGAGCAGCTCCTCGACGCGTTCTGCGCCGCCGTCCCCGACACCGAGCCGGCCGAGGTCCGCACCCTGCTCGCCAAGTTCGGCCTCAAGGCCGACCACGTCCTCCGCCCCGCCACCACCCTGTCGCCGGGCGAACGCACCCGCGCCGCGCTCGCGCTCCTCCAGGGCCGCGGGGTGAACCTGCTCGTCCTCGACGAGCCGACCAACCACCTCGACCTGCCGGCCATCGAACAGCTGGAGTCCGCACTCGACTCCTACGACGGCACCCTGCTGCTCGTCACCCACGACCGCCGCATGCTCGACGCCGTCCGCACCACCCGGCGCATCGAGGTCGCCGACGGCAAGGTGACCGAGCTCTGATGACCGTCACCTTCGGGTGGGGGCCCGTGGAGGCGCGGGCCCTCGCCTCCGCGGCCGCCTGCGTGGTCGTCGTCGACGTCCTCTCCTTCACGACCTCCGTCGGCGTCGCCGTCGAGGGCGGCACCGCGGTGCACCCCTACCGCTGGCGGGACGCGAGCGCCGCGACGTACGCGAAGGAGCGGGACGCCGTCCTCGCCGTGGGCCGGAGCGAGGCCACCGGGGCGCACCCCTGGTCGCTCTCCCCGGCCGCGCTGCGCGCCGCGCCCGCGCCCTGGCCCGACCGGCTCGTCCTGCCGTCCCCGAACGGCTCCACCATCGCCGCCGAGGCCACGGCCGGCGGCGCGGCCGTCGTCGCCGTCTCCCTGCGCAACCCCACGGCAGCCGCCCGATGGCTCACGGAGCGCGGATTCGGCACCGCCGCACGGCCCCTCGCCGTCGTCGCCTCCGGCGAACGACGGCCCGACGGCTCCCTGCGGCCCGCCCTGGAGGACCTGCTCGGCGCGGGAGCGTTCCTGGCCGCACTGCGGGACCTCGCCCCGCACCCCTGCACCCCCGAGGCGACCGCGGCGGCCACGCTGTGGGACGCCACCGACGACCCGGTCGCCGCCTTGCACGGCTGCGAGTCGGGCCGTGAACTGTACGAGTACGGCTATCCGCAGGACGTGGAGGTGGCCGCCGAGATCGACGCGTCGACCGCCGTACCCGTCCTCGTGGACGGCGCATTCCAGGAGGCACCATGACCGACGACCGCGTGACCCGGCTCATCGAGATGCTGGACGACCTCGAAGCCGACGTCGACGAGACGATCGACCTCGCCGACGAGATCGCCGCGTCGGGCGACCAGGGGGCGCTGCCGCGCCTGGAGGCGGAACTCGGCCGCGCCGTCGCCGACCGCAACTCCTACGCCCGCGAACTCCTCGGCGGTGTCGTCGCCGCCCTCGGCGGTACGGAGAAGCTCCCCGTCCTCGTCCGCGCCTCCGCCGTCGACCTGGGCGACGACCAGGACGGCCTGGCCGCCGAGATCGTCGACCTGGTCCAGGCCGACCCGAAGACGGCCCAGCGGCTCCTCCACCCCCTGACCCAGGACGACGACCTGTCGATCGCGAACCGGGCGGACTGGGCGCTGCGCTTCGTGCCGTAGCCCTAGCCTTCGCCCGTGGCCGTGGCCGTAGCCGTGGCCGTCGCCCGTAGCCGTGGCCCTGTGATGTCGTGGCCCTGTGACTCCGTGGCCCTGGGGCCCCGTGGCCGGCGCCGGCAGGCGGTCGGCCCGCGCGACGGGGGGCGCATCGTGCCGCCCCCCGCCGGGCGGCACGGACTGCGCCGGGTGCGGCCGGTCCCTAGAATCGGGGTGGGGGCGTCACAGGACGGGACCGGCCATGGACCGCGACGAGATGATCCGGGTGTTCGAGACCCACCGGGCCGCCGAGGCCGCCCGGGACTACGACGCCATCCTCGCCACCTTCGTGGCGGACTGCTATCTGGAGACCGCCCCCCTCGGCCTGCGCAGCGAGGGCCGTGCCGCCGCCCGCGCCGCGTACCAGGGGTACTTCACCGCCTTCCCCGACCTGCGCCCCGACGACCAGGGGCGCGCCTTCGGGGACGACGTCATCGTCGTCTGGGGGATGCTGCGCGGGACCAGCGGCGGTGACTGGCTGGGCGTCCCGCCGGGTGGCGGCACCTTCGAGGTGCCCTTCGCGAACGTCGCCCCGTTCCGGGAGGGGCGCATGGCCGGCGAGACGATCTACTTCGACCTGGCCACCCTGTGCGAGCAGGCCGGCGTCGACCTCGCGGCGATCAGAACCGCGGCCGCGGCGCGGGCCCGCGGATGACGAGGGGCCCGGCCGCGCGGCCGGGCCCCTGGTGCGAGCGGCAGGTCAGCGCCCGCGCCGCTTGCCGCCGCCTTCGTTCAGGAGGCCCGCCTTGCGCAGGGCGTCCGCCATCGCGCTGTTCGCGGGGGCCGGGGCCGACTGTCCCCGGTTGCGGTCGCCACCGCCCCCGCCACCGCCGCCCGCGCGGCGCTGCTGCGGCGGACGCCCGCCCCGTTCGCGGCGCGGCGCCCGCTCGCCGCCGCCCGGCGCCTGGGAGGCGCCGGCCGCGGCCTCGTCGTCCAGGCGCAGCGTCAGCGAGATCCGCTTGCGGGGGATGTCGACGTCCAGGACCTTCACCCGCACCACGTCACCCGGCTTCACGACGTCCCGGGGGTCCTTGACGAAGTTCTTCGACATCGCCGAGACGTGCACGAGACCGTCCTGGTGGACGCCGATGTCGACGAACGCGCCGAACGCGGCCACGTTGGTGACGACCCCCTCCAGGACCATCCCGGCGGACAGGTCGGAGATCTTCTCGACGCCCTCCTTGAAGGTGGCCGTCTTGAACGCGGGCCGCGGGTCGCGGCCCGGCTTCTCCAGCTCCCTCAGGATGTCGGTGACCGTCGGCAGACCGAAGGTCTCGTCGACGAAGTCGTCCGCGCGCAGCGAGCGCAGCACCCCGGTGTTGCCGATCAGCGCGGCGACCTCGCCGCCGGTGGCCTTCACCATGCGGCGCACGACCGGGTACGCCTCCGGGTGCACCGCCGAGGCGTCCAGCGGGTCGTCGCCGCCGCGGATCCGCAGGAAGCCCGCGCACTGCTCGTACGCCTTCGGGCCGAGCCGGGGCACGTCCTTCAGGGCCCGGCGGGAGCGGAAGGGGCCGTTGGCGTCGCGGTGGGCCACGATGTTCTCGGCGAGGCCGGCACCGATGCCGGAGACCCGTGAGAGCAGCGGCGCGGAGGCCGTGTTGACGTCGACGCCGACGCCGTTCACGCAGTCCTCGACGACGGCGTCGAGGGAGCGGGAGAGCTTCACCTCGGACAGGTCGTGCTGGTACTGGCCGACGCCGATGGACTTCGGGTCGATCTTCACCAGCTCGGCGAGCGGGTCCTGGAGCCGGCGGGCGATCGACACCGCGCCGCGCAACGACACGTCCAGGTCCGGGAGTTCCTGCGAGGCGAAGGCGGAGGCGGAGTAGACCGAGGCGCCCGCCTCGGACACCATCACCTTGGTCAGCTTCAACTCGGGGTGCTTCGCGATGAGTTCACCGGCGAGCTTGTCGGTCTCTCGGGACGCGGTGCCGTTGCCGATGGCGACCAGCTCGACCGCGTGCTCCTTCGCGAGCCGGGCCAGCTTCGCCAGGGACTCGTCCCACCTGTTCGCCGGGACGTGCGGGTGGATCGTGTCGGTGGCCACGACCTTGCCGGTCGCGTCGACCACGGCCACCTTCACCCCCGTACGGAAACCGGGGTCGAGGCCCAGGGTGGCCCGCGTCCCGGCCGGGGCGGCGAGCAGCAGGTCGCGCAGGTTCGCGGCGAAGACCCGCACGGCCTCGTCCTCGGCGGCCGTGCGCAGCCGCAGCCGCAGGTCGATCCCGAGGTGGACCAGGATCCGGGTCCGCCAGGCCCAGCGGACCGTGTCCAGGAGCCACTTGTCGCCGGGGCGGCCGCGGTCGGCCACGCCGAAGCGGCGCGCCACGATCGGCTCGTAGGAGGAGGTGGCGGCGGGGCCGTCGGCCGGCTCCTCCGGCTCCAGCTCCAGGCTGAGCACGTCCTCCTTCTCGCCGCGCAGCATGGCGAGGATCCGGTGCGAGGGGAGCGCCGTGAACGGCTCGGCGAAGTCGAAGTAGTCGGCGAACTTCGCGCCCGCCTCCTCCTTGCCCTCCTTGACCCGGGCCACCAGCCGGCCCCGGCCCCACATGCGTTCGCGCAGCTCGCCGATCAGGTCGGCGTCCTCCGAGAACCGCTCGGCGAGGATGGCCCGCGCGCCCTCCAGGGCGGCCGCCGGGTCCGCGACGCCCTTGTCGGCGTCGACGAACGCGGCCGCGGCGGCGAGCGGCTCCACCGACGGATCGGCGAGCAGCCCGTCGGCCAGCGGCTCCAGACCGGCCTCGCGGGCGATCTGCGCCTTGGTCCGCCGCTTCGGCTTGAACGGCAGGTAGATGTCCTCGAGACGCGCCTTGGTGTCGGCGGCCCGGATCCGCGCCTCCAGCTCGGCCGTCAGCTTGCCCTGTTCGCGTACGGAGTCGAGGACGGCGGTCCGCCGGTCCTCCAGCTCGCGCAGGTACCGCAGCCGCTCCTCGAGGGCGCGCAGCTGCGCGTCGTCGAGCATCTCGGTCGCTTCCTTGCGGTAGCGAGCGATGAACGGCACCGTGGAACCGCCGTCGAGCAGTTCGACAGCAGCCTTCACCTGCCGCTCGCGTACGCCGAGCTCCTCGGCGATCCTTGCCTCGATGGACGTCGTCACGATGTCCCGACCCGCCTTCTCGTGCCTCAAGCTTGCGGATGCATTCTGCCGGGTCGCTCACCCGTACGCGGCAACCGACCCGCGTCTACCTCTTGGCGGTCAGGTCCGCCGGGAACGCTCCCGCGCCGACGGCCGTCACCAGGAAGCCCTTGGCCAGCCCGGCGAGCCGGGCCGTGCCCTCCGCGCCCAGGTGTTCGTACGGCGCGGCGTCCAGGCGGTCGGTCTCGTCCTCCAGGGCCTCGCGCAGCGCCGTGCCCGCCTCGGTGAGCTCGCCGTCCGCGTCGAGCAGCCCGCGCCCGCGCAGCCGCTCCACGGCCGCCTCCCAGTCGGCGCGCCGCCAGCCGCGGGTGCCCAGGACCCAGCGCGGAGCCATCCCCCGGCCGGTGGCGGTGTGGCTGGCCAGGGCCTCCACCGGGTCGAGCCCCGCGCTCAGCAGGGCCGCCAGGTGACCGTCCCCTCGGTGTTCGCGCAGCAGGGTCGTGGCGTGCCAGAGCCGCAGGTGCGGGGCGTCGGGCACCGGCAGGTCCGCGTTGCCGGCGTACAGCGGGCGGGCGTGCCGGGTGCACGCCTCGGCCGCGCGCAGGGCCAGCTCGGCGGCCTCGGCCATCTCGGCGGAGGCGAGGGCCTCCTCGCCGAGGAGCCGGCGCAGGGTGGCGTCCGCCGCCCGCAGCCGGGCGTCGAGGACGGCGGCGGGGGAGGCGGCTTCCCAGACGGCCGGCAGGTGCTGGGCGAGGAAGGCGTGGTTGTAGTTGTAGAAGGCCGCGGCGACCGTTCCGGGCCCCACGGCCCCGAGCGGCGCGCTGCGCGCGGCCAGCCGCGCGGCGCTCCGGTCCGTGACGCCGATCCGCTGGAACTCGGTGTCGAGGTCGGGCGAGAAGAACAGCGTCGCGTGCAGCATGTTCACCGGGTGGGCGCAGCGGCGGCCCGCGCGGGGCGGCAGGTTCGTCATGGAGCCGCACCTTACCTACTGGTCGGTACGTCGGGTATCCCCGGGGCGGCCGGAAGCCGCCCACCCCTCGCGCCGGAGCCCACCCGTGCCGGGCCCTCCGTCCGGACCCTGCCGCGCGGAGCCCGTGCCGGGCCCACCCGCGCGGAGCCCGTGCCGGAGCCCTGCCGCGCGGAGCCCTCCCGTGCCGGGCGCACCCGCGCGGAGCCCTCCGTCCGGTGCCCTCCCGTGCCGGGCCCTCCGTCCGGACCCCTGCCGCGCGGAGCCCGTGCCGGACGCACCCGTCCGGAGCCCTCCCGTCCGGAGCCCACCCGTGCCGGGCCCTCCCGTCCGGAGCCCTTCCGCGCCGTGCCCACCCGCGCGGAGCCCGTGCCGGAGCCCTGCCGCGCGGAGTCCTCCCGCGCCGGGCCCACCCGCGCGGAGCCGCGCGCCGACGGAGCCCTCCGTCCGGAGCCCCGCGTCGACGGCGCCCTTCTGCCTGTCCTCCCGCCCGGGCCCATGGCAGGAAAGGTGGGAAGCACGTCATTGCGGCCCTTCCCTCCGGCCGCCGAGGATGGGGCCCATGACGCAGCGACCCGTTCTCGTCGTCCTCTTCGACGGCGTGCAGAGCCTGGACGTCACCGGCCCCGTGGAGGTGTTCGCCGGTGCCGGACGCGCCGCCGGTGATCCGGCCGGGTACCCGATCCGAACCGCCTCCCTGGACGGCGGCCCGGTCCGCGCCTCCAGCGGACTGCGGCTGCTGCCCGACACCGCGCTCGTGGACGCCGTCGCCGACGGGCCCCCGCACACCCTGCTCGTCCCCGGCGGCGAGGGGACCCGCGCACCCGACCCGGCGCTCGTGGACTGGCTGCGCGTCCACGCCCCGCGGGCGGAGCGGCTCGTGTCGGTGTGCACCGGGGCGCTGTTGCTCGCGGAGGCGGGACTGCTCGACGGGCACCGCGCCACCACGCACTGGGTCGCCTGCGACCACCTCGCCCGCTGCTACCCGGAGGTCGACGTCGACCCGGACCCGATCTTCGTGCGGGACGGCCGGCTGTCCACCTCCGCCGGGGTGACCGCGGGCATCGACCTCGCGCTCGCCCTGGTCGAGGAGGACCTGGGCCGGGACGCGGCCCTCACCGTCGCCCGCCATCTGGTCGTCTTCCTGCGCAGGCCCGGAAACCAGGCGCAGTTCAGCGCCCAGCTGGCCGCGCAGACCGCCCGGCGCGAGCCGCTGCGGGACCTCCAGCAGTGGATCGCCGAGCACCCCGAGGCGGATCTGTCCGTCGAGGCCCTCGCCGCCTGCGCCCGGCTCTCGCCCCGGCACTTCGCGCGCGCCTTCCAGGCCGAGACCGGCACGACCCCGGGCCGCTACGTCGACCGCGTACGCCTCGAACACGCCCGCAGGCTCCTCGAGGAGTCCGTCCAGGGCGTCCAGGAGGTCGCCCGCGCCTGCGGATACGGCACGCCGGAGGCGATGCGCCGGGCCTTCGTCAAGGCGCTCGGCACCGCTCCGGCGGACTACCGGCGCCGCTTCCACGCACCCGTCAGCTGAAAGGGACCCCCGCCATGCAGATCGCCGTCCTGCTCTACCCCGGCTTCACCGCGCTCGACGCCGTCGGACCGTACGAGATCCTCGGCCGGCTGCCCGGAGCCGAGACCGTCCTCGTGGCCGGGGAGCCCGGCCCGGTCAGGAACGACCAGGGCAGCCTCGCGCTCGTCGCCGACCGGGCCCTGACCGACGTGCCGCGCCCGGACGTCGTCCTCGTCCCGGGCGGACCCGACTCGCGCCGGGCGATGAACGACCCGCAGACCCGGGCCTGGCTGCGCGCCGCCGACGAGACCAGCACCTGGACCACGTCCGTCTGCACCGGCTCCCTGATCCTGGGTGCCGCCGGTCTCCTGAAGGACCGCCGCGCCACCACCCACTGGCTCGCCCACGAGGAGCTGCGCGCCCTCGGCGCCGAACCGACCGGCGAGCGGGTCGTCTTCGACGGCAAGTACGTCACCGCGGCGGGCGTCTCCTCCGGCATCGACATGGCGCTGCACCTGTTCGGCCGGATCGCCGGTGACGAGGCCGCGCAGACGGTGCAGCTCCTCACCGAGTACGACCCGCAGCCCCCGTACGACGCGGGCTCGCCGGAGAAGGCCCCGGCGCACCTGGTCGCCAGGTGGCGTGGCGTCAGCACGGCCTCCCTGGCCACCGAGGGCTGAGCCCGGGCGGCCCCGGCGCGCTCAGCGCCCGTAGGTGAAGCGGGCCGCGCGGCCCTCCAGGAAGGCGGCGACCCCCTCCGCGGTGTCGCCGCTGCCCTGCGCCTGCTCGGCCCAGTGCCCGTCCCGGTCGGTGCGGCCGTCCGCGAACTCCTTGGCGGCGGCCTGGGTGAGCAGCGAGCGGGACACGAGGGTACGGGTGAACTCGGCGACCCGCTTGTCCAGTTCGCCCACCGGGTGCACCTCGTCGACGAGTCCGGTCCGCAGCGCCCGCTCGGTGTCGACGAACTCGCCGGAGAACAGCAGGAACTTGGCGGCCGAGGGGCCGACGAGGGCGGTCAGTCGGCGGGTCGAGGAGGCGGGATAGACGATGCCGAGCTTCGCCGGGGTGACCCCGAAGCGCGCGCCCTCCTCGGCGAACCGGAGGTCACAGGCGGCGGCGAGCTGGCTGCCGCCGCCGACGCAGAAGCCGCGGACGGCGGCGAGGGTGGGCTTGGGGAAGGCGGCGAGCGCCTCCTCGGCCCGGACCGCGAGCGCCTGCTGTTCGTCGCCCGGCTCACGCAGCGTCGAGATGTCGGCGCCGGCGCAGAAGGTCTCGCCCGCGCCGGTCAGCACCAGGGCGCGCACCGACGGGTCGGCGGCGAGCGGGGCGAGCAGCCCGGGCAGCGACCGCCACATGCCGGCGGTCATGGCGTTGCGCTTGGCGGGGTTGTCGATGACGACGGTGGCGACCTCGTCGGCGACGCTGACGGTCAGCTGCGGCTCCATGCGCGGGATGCTATCCGGGCCGCCGCTCCGTACGATCGGGTAGGGGGTGCGAGGAGGAGACGCCCATGGCCCGCAAGGACACGCCCCCGAAGGGGACGGCGGATCTCACGAGGGACGAGCTCGCCCGTGAGGGACGGAAGCTCAGCCGCAGTTTCGGCTGGCTGGCCGCCCTCGGCGTCCTGCTGGTGCTCGCCGGTGTCGTCGGTCTGGTCTACACCGGGGTCGCGACCCTGACCTCCATGCTGCTCTTCGGCTGGCTGCTGCTGATCGGCGGGGCCGTCGGCCTGCTGCACGCCATCGAGTCGCGCGGCAGCAACTACTTCTGGCTGGCGGTGGTGGTGGCCGCGCTGAACATCGCGGCGGGCCTGGTCGTCATCCGGCACCCGGAGGGCTCGGCCGAGGCGCTGACCATGTTCGCGGCCCTGCTCTTCCTGACGGGCGGGGTGTTCCGGCTGGTCGGGAGCGTGGTGGTGCGCGGACCGCAGTTCGGTTGGACCCTGCTGCAGGGCGCCTTCGGTCTGCTGCTCGGTCTGCTGGTGCTCTTCGACTGGCCGGACAGCAGCCGGTACGTCCTCGGGACCTTCTTCTCGCTCGCGCTGCTCTTCGACGGACTGGGCCTGATCGCGATGGGGGTGGGGGGCCGCCGTATCGTCAGTATGGTCACACCGGACGCCAATCTTCCGAAGTCGTCAGCGGAGGGTCAGGAGCAGTCGAACAACTGACGTTGGCATACTCACCCGATCAGAAGTCGATCGATAAGTGTCGATTTCTGGTCAGTATCCCGAGCCGCACCGGCGGATTCCCAAGACTCGACCCGTGGCGACAATCGAGCACGAGGGCGGGAGCCGGACTATGGAGAGCCGCGGGAGCGTCCCCGCCCGGCCACCGTCCTACGAAGGGGTCTGGCGCTTCACCGCTCCCGCGGTCGACGTCTCCGTGCCGCAGGCCCGGCACGCCGTCCGTGACCTCCTCATCAGGCAGAGCGTTCCGGTCCACGACGACACCGTCCAGGGACTGCTCCTCATCGTCTCCGAGCTGGTCACCAACGCGGTCAAGCACGCCGCGCTGCTCTCGCCGGAGATAGCGGTGGAGGTGGCGATCGGGGCGGAGTGGGTGCGGGTGTCCGTCGAGGACAACCACCCCTACCGGCCCAAGGCCCTGGAAGCGGACTGGGGTCAGACGGGCGGGCGCGGACTGCTGCTCGTCCGGGAGATCGCGCTGGAGTCCGGCGGCGCCTGCGACGTCGAGCACACCGCGAGCGGCGGCAAGATCATCTGGGCGGCGCTGCCGCTGAACCCGTTCGTCCCCGGCGGGGCGCCGCCCGGCCCGGTGGTGCCGGGCGCGATGCCGGGCCCCCTGCCCGGCCTCGGTACCGTCGCGGGCACCGGCACCGGGACCGTCGCGGGCACCGGCACCGCGCCCGGAGTCCCCGGAGTCACCAGCCCCCGGCCGGACCCGTCAGCTCCTTGATCGCCGGACGCGCCGCGTCGAGCACCGTCATGAACCAGGCGGAGAACGGCGCGGCCGCGTGGCGCTCGGTGAGCTCGGCCGCGGTCACGAAGGCGGTCTCCTCGACCTCCTCCGGATCCGGCCGCACGTCCGACTGCACCAGGCCGACGAAGAGGTGGTTGAACTCCTGCTCCACCAGGCCCGACGCCGGGTCCGGGTGGTTGTAGCGGACCGTCCCCGCCTCCGCGAGCAGCGAGGGCGAGACGCCCAGCTCCTCGAAGGTGCGCCGGGCGGCCGCCGCGAACGGCGCCTCGCCCGGGTAGGGGTGACCGCAGCAGGTGTTCGACCACACGCCGGGGGAGTGGTACTTGCCGAGCGCGCGCCGCTGGAGCAGCAGCCGCCCCGCCTCGTCGAAGAGGAAGACCGAGAAGGCACGGTGCAGCTGCCCGGGCGCCTGGTGCGCGGCGAGCTTCTCCGCCGTGCCGATCGTGACGCCGTCCTCGTCGACCAGTTCGAGCATGATCGGCGCCTCGGCCGCGACGGCCCGGCCGCCGTTCGAGGAGCTGTGGGCCGCGGGGGCTTGTGTGGTCGGCATACCCATCCTTCGCTTCGGTCCTCGCCCTGAGGGGCGACCTCAGTCTGCCGTACAAAACCGGCTTGTCCGTACTTCGGCGTCCGGACATGGCCGCTCCCACCGCACCGGAGTACATCCGGCGCGGCGGGAGCGGCGCTCTCGTCAGATCCCGAAAGCCGCCGGATACGAGATCGTGCCCCTGGTCACGGCGTCGGAGCCGCCGAGGTCGAGGGCCATCATCGCCTCGTCGGGAACCTCGAAGGCTGGCTTGATCCCGTACGCGGACGCACGTACGAACCCGAACCGTGGGTAGTACTCCGGATGGCCGAGCACGAGGACGAACCCCTCCCCGCGCAGCCGCGCCGCGTCGAGCACGGCCCGCACGACGGCCTCCCCGGCGCCCCGGCGCTGGTGCGCGGGGGCGACCGCGACGGGAGCGAGCGCCGCCGCCGGGACGCCGTCCACATGACAGCGGGTGATCAGGGCGTGCGCCGCGACCGTGCCGTCCGGGGCCTCCGCGACGTACGACAGGCCCGGGAGCCACGCCTCCGGGTCCCGTCGCAGCGCGTCCACCAGATCCGCCTCCGCCTCGGTCGGGAAGGCGCCGGCCTCCACCCGCCGTACCGCCGCGAGGTCGGCCGCCGTCTCCGGGCGGGTCCGCCAGCGGGCGTCGGCGGGCCGCAGGGCGTAGCCGGTGTAGCCGTAGTCGCCGCCGTGCTCACGGCGCAGCTCCAGCTCCTCCCGGGTCGCGGCCAGCGCCGCCGCCATCCCGGGCGCGGCGGGATCGGCGGCCGCGGCCCGCTCGGCGAGCGGGCCGTAGTACGCGTCCCAGTCGCTCTCGGGCTGCCGTACGGTCCCGAGGACGTGATAGCCGGCGGCGATCGCGGCGGCCGTGTTCTCCGCGGTGGTACGGAGCCGGTAGTGCCGCTCCCAGAAGGCGCGGGCCACCGGGCCCGGCTCCTCGGTCGTCCACTCGCACTCGGTGAGGACCAGGGTCCCTCCGGGCGCGAGCAGCCGGCGCCACTCGGCCAGGGCCCGGTCGAAGCCGATCGCGTAGGCCGAGCTCTCGGCCCAGACCAGGTCGAAGGCGCCGTCGGGCAGGTCCCCCAGCGCGCCCATGTCGGCGCGCAGGGTCCGGATCCGCTCGTCGAGCCCGCGGGCGGCGGCGGCCTTGCGCAGCTCGGCCAGGAACGGCTCGTGCAGGTCGACCGCGGTCACCTGCGCGCCCGCCTCGGCGGCGAGCAGCAGCGCGGAGCGGCCGGGGCGGCAGCCGAGGTCGAGCACGCGCGGGCGCGCGGGCAGCGGGCCGGCCAGGGCGAGCAGCCGGCGGGTGGTGGTGTCGGAGCCGGGGCCCTGGCGCGGCAGGCCGTGGTGCAGGGCGAAGAAGGCGTCGTGAAGCGCCTGGGTGGTGATGTCGTTGTCGGACAACGTGGGAATCCCTTGATGGAGGGGTCCCCGGCCGACGGAGAACGCCGGATCCGGCGGCGGGCGCCGGGGCCGACGGAGAACGTCAGATCGGCCGGGAGACCCGGAAGCTGAGGCTGAACCGGGCGCCGCCGCCGTGGGCGGCCACCGTCGCGACGGTCATCAACCTCAGCTCCTCTCCCTGCCACGTCTGTCGCGCCCAGGCTAGCAGCCGCTCACAGGCACAGCTTGGCCTCGTGCTCGGCGTGACCGGCCGGCTCCAGCTGGAAGGTGCAGTGCTCGACGTCGAAGTGGGAGCCCAGGCACCCCTGGAGGTCGTGCAGCAGCTTCTCGTGGCCCACCGCGTCCAGGGTGTCCTGGCCGACGACCACGTGCGCGGACAGCACCGGCATCCCCGAGGTGATCGTCCAGGCGTGCAGGTCGTGCACGTCCTCGACGCCCGGCAGCTCCAGGATGTGCCGGCGCACCTCGGCCATGTCGACGCCCTTCGGGGCGGCCTCCAGGAGCACGTCCAGGGTCTCCCGCAGCAGTTTGACGGTGCGCGGGACGATCATCAGGCCGATCACGATCGAGGCGATCGGGTCCGCGTACTGCCAGCCCGTCAGCAGGATGACGCCCGCGGCGACGATCACGGTCACCGAGCCGAGCGCGTCGGCGAGGACCTCCAGGTAGGCGCCGCGCACGTTCAGACTCTCCTTCTGGCCGCGCATCAGCAGCGAGAGGGAGACGATGTTCGCCACCAGACCGACCAGGGCGAAGGTGATGGCCAGCCCGCCGCGGGTCTCGGCCGGCTCGACGAACCGCTGGATCGCCTCGTACAGCACGTAGCCGCCGACGCCGAGCAGCAGCAGACAGTTCGCCAGCGCCGCGAGTATCTCGGCGCGCGCGTAGCCGAAGGTGCGGTTGCCCGTCGGAGGCCGGTTCGCGAAGTGGATGGCGAGCAGCGCCATCGCGAGACCGACCGCGTCGGTCGCCATGTGCGCCGCGTCGGCGATCAGGGCGAGCGAATCGGCGAGGACGCCCCCGACGATCTCGATGACCATCACGGAGAGCGTGATGCCGAGTGCGATCCGCAGCCGGTTCCTGTACGCCAGGGCCGCGGTGCCGCTCGGCGGCGGTCCGCCGTGGCTGTGCCCGTGGTCGTGTCCAGCCCCCATGACAAGGCCTCCCGGTCGTGTCGACGACGTGCTCGGTGGTGTCTCCGATGCGCAAGTGAACTACGGGTGGGGGGTATGCGCAACACGGTACTGAACACCGTTGTCATATGCTCTGACCTGCGGTTATGCGGATCGGACGAGGGGTGGCCGAAACCCTGCGCCCGAAGGGCGTCCCGGGCGGTTTGGAAGCCGGGCCGCCGATCACCCATGATGATCACGACAGCACCTGGCGCACCCGTGCGGACGCGAGGCGGCCCCGGGGAGGCCGTGCCGCGAAACCTCGGTGAACTCGCCTCGGCGTCATCCGATAGCCTCAGCCGACGTGCCGCCGCCCGGTGCCGGGCCGCATCGCCGCGCCCGGGGCCGTGCCGTGGGTCCCGCCGGCCCGTCCGCCAGCTCCAAGGAGTGAGTTCGCCCTGTCGACCGCCATCCTCACCGGTCCGCCGGTACCCGGATCGTCGCTCGACGCCGATCTGCGGTCCCTGGGATTCCACGTCGAGGTCGCCTCCGGGCCCCACGAGACGGGCACCCTGCTCGCCGCCGTGCCCGCCGGACAGCGCGTCGCCGTCGTGGACCCCCGGTTCGTCGGCCACCTCCACGCCCTGCGGCTCGCCCTCACCGACCCCCGCTTCCCGGCCGCCGCCGCCCCCGGCGTCCTCACCGCGCAGCCCGAGGCCCGCCCGGCCCTGGCCCGCGCACTCGACCGGGCCGCCGTGCCCGCGGGCGCGCCCGCCGCCGGGACGGCCCTCCCGGACGCCGCCGCCGCGGCGCTCGACGCCGACGGCGTCGCGGTCCACCGGCCGCAGCTCGGCACCCTCGTCGCCGCCGTGCCCGACGACCCCGAGGCCCGCCACCGGGCGCGCGCCGCCGTCGAAGCCGTCGACGAGGAGGCCGTACGGCTCCGCTCCGCCGTCAAGGCCCACGACGGCTTCTTCACCACCTTTTTCATCAGCCCGTACTCGCGCTACATCGCCCGCTGGTGCGCGCGCCGCGGACTGACCCCCAACCAGGTCACCACCGCCTCGCTCCTCACCGCGCTGCTCGCGGCCGGCTGCGCCGCCACCGGCGAGCGCGGCGGCTTCGTCGCGGCCGGCGTGCTGCTCCTGGTCTCCTTCGTCCTGGACTGCACCGACGGGCAGCTGGCCCGCTACTCGCTGCAGTACTCCACGATGGGCGCCTGGCTGGACGCCACCTTCGACCGCGCCAAGGAGTACTCCTTCTACGCGGGCCTCGCGCTCGGCGCCGCCCGAAGCGGCGACGACGTGTGGTTCCTCGCGCTCGGCGCCATGGTCCTCATGACCTGCCGGCATGTCGTGGACTTCTCCTTCAACGAGGCGAACGCCCCCAGCGCGGGCGGCACCGCCAAGACCAGCCTGGCGCTGTCCAGCCGGCTCGACAACGTCGGCTGGACCGTCTGGGCCCGCCGCATGATCATCCTGCCGATCGGCGAGCGCTGGGCGATGATCGCCGTCCTCACCGCCGTCACCAGCCCCCGGACCGTCTTCTGGGCGCTGATCATCGGCTGCGCCTTCGGCGCCTGCTACACCACTGCCGGCCGGCTGCTGCGCTCGCTCAGGAGCACGGCGCCCCGCACGGACGGCGCCGCCCGCGCCCTCGCGGACCTCGCCGACTCCGGACCGCTCGCCGAGGCCGTCGCCCGGGTCACCGCCCGTCGCGCCCCCACCGGATTCCTCGCCCCGCTGCTCGCCCTCCTCGGCGCGGCGGCCGTCGTCTGCACCGCCGCCCTCACCGGCCCCGGCTGGGCCGTCGTGGGCGCCGCCGCCGGCTACGTGGTGCTCTCGGGCCTCGCCGTCGCCGCCCCCCTCAAGGGCGCCCTGGACTGGCTCGTCCGGCCCGTCTTCCGCGCCGCCGAGTACGGCACGATCCTGCTGCTCGCCGCCGGGGCGGACTCCGCGCACGCCCTTCCCGCCGCATTCGGGCTGGTCGCGGCGGTCGCCTACCATCACTACGACACGGTGTACCGCATCCGCGGCGGCACCGGCGCGCCGCCGGCCTGGCTGGTGCGCACCATCGGCGGCCACGAGGGACGCACGCTCGTGGTGGCCGTACTCGCCGCTCTGTCGGCGAACCGCGGCAACGACTTCACCTCGGCGCTCACCGCTCTCGCGGTCGCCGTGGGCCTCGTGGCGCTCGTGGAGTCGGTCCGCTTCTGGGTCTCCTCCGGAGCACCCGCCGTACATGACGAAGGAGAGACAGCATGATTGGCCTCGTACTGGCAGCCGGTGCCGGACGGCGTCTGCGCCCCTACACCGACACGCTTCCGAAGGCCCTCGTGCCCGTGGACCCCGCCGGTGACGGTTCTCTCACCGTGCTCGACCTCACGCTGAAGAACTTCGCCGAGGTCGGCCTCACCGAGGCCGCCATCGTCGTCGGCTACCGCAAGGAGGCCGTGTACGCGCGCAAGGAGGCCCTGGAGGCGAAGTACGGCATCGCGCTGACCCTCATCGACAACGACAAGGCCGAGGAGTGGAACAACGCCTACTCCCTGTGGTGCGCGCGTGAGGTCCTGAAGCGCGGTGTGATCCTCGCCAACGGCGACACCGTCCACCCGGTCTCCGTCGAGAAGACCCTGCTCGCCGCCCGCGGCAACGGCCAGAAGATCATCCTCGCCCTCGACACGGTGAAGAACCTCGCCGACGAGGAGATGAAGGTCGTCACCGCCGAGGGCAAGGGCGTCCAGAAGATCACCAAGCTGATGGACCCGGCCGACGCCACCGGCGAGTACATCGGTGTGACGCTCATCGAGGCCGAGGCCGCCGAGGAGCTCGCCGACGCCCTGAAGGCCACCTTCGAGCGCGACCCCGACCTCTACTACGAGGACGGCTACCAGGAGCTGGTCAACCGCGGCTTCACCGTCGACGTGGCGCCCATCGGCGACGTCAAGTGGGTCGAGATCGACAACCACGACGACCTGGCGAAGGGCCGTGACATCGCGTGCCAGTACTGACCCGGCTCATTCCGTCGCCGGTCGTCGTCGACATCCGCGGAGGAGCGCTGGACGACCTGTCCGCGCTCCTCGCGGACCAGCGGATCTCCAGCAACGGACGGATCGCCGTCGCCATCAGCGGCGGCTCCGGCCTGCGCCTGCGTGACCGCTTCGCCGCCGAGCTCCCGGACGCCGACTGGTACCCGGTGGCGGGCGGCACCATCGACGAAGCCGTCAAGCTGGCCGACGCCATGCGCGGCAAGCGCTACGACGCGGTCGTCGCGCTCGGCGGCGGCAAGATCATCGACGTGACCAAGTACGCGGCGGCCCGGGTCGGCCTGCCGCTCGTCGCCATCGCCACCAACCTGTCGCACGACGGCATCTGCTCGCCGATCTCCACCCTGGACAACGACAACGGCCGCGGGTCCTACGGCGTGCCGACCCCGATCGCGCTGGTCATCGACCTCGACGTGATCCGGGACGCGCCGGTCCGGTTCGTCCGCTCCGGCATCGGCGACGCCATCTCCAACCTCTCCGCCATCGCCGACTGGGAGCTCTCCCACCGCGAGACCGGCGAGAAGGTCGACGGCCTGGCCGCCGCCATGGCCCGCAGCGCGGGCGAGGCGGTGCTGCGCCACCCCGGCGGCGTCGGCGACGACGACTTCCTCGTCACCCTCTCCGAGGGCCTGGTGATGTCCGGCATCGCCATGTCGATCAGCGGCGACAGCCGCCCCTCCTCGGGCGCCTGCCACGAGATCAGCCACGCCTTCGACCTGCTCTACCCGACGCGGGCGGCCAGCCACGGGGAGCAGTGCGGCCTCGGCGCCGCCTTCGCCATGCACCTGCGCGGGGCCCGCGAGGAGTCCGCGCAGATGGTGCAGACCCTCCGTCGGCACGGCCTGCCCGTGCTGGCCGAGGAGATGGGCTTCACCGTCGACGAGTTCGTACGGGCGGTGGACTTCGCCCCGCAGACCCGGCCCGGCCGCTTCACCATCCTCGAACACCTCGACCTTTCCGCCGACGAGATCAGGGACGCATACGCCGACTATGCAAAAGCCATCGGTAGCTGAGCTCCGCCCGGTCGTCCACCCGCCGGGTGTGAAGGACCGGCGGAGCGGCGAACACTGGGGCGGCCGCCTGTACATGCGGGAGATCTCGCTGCGGATCACCCGCCACCTGGTGAACACCCGGGTCACGCCGAACCAGCTCACGTACGTGATGACCCTCGCCGGTGTCCTCGCCGCCCCCGCGCTGCTGATCCCCGGGATCCCGGGGGCGCTGCTCGGCGTGCTCATGGTCCAGCTCTACCTGCTGCTCGACTGCGTCGACGGCGAGGTGGCCCGCTGGAAGCAGCAGTTCTCGCTCGGCGGCGTCTACCTGGACCGGGTCGGCGCCTACCTCTGCGACGCGGCCGTCCTCGTCGGCTTCGGCCTGCGCGCCGCCGACCTGTGGGGCGACGGCCGGATCGACTGGCTGTGGGCCTTCCTCGGCACCCTCGCCGCGCTCGGCGCCATCCTGATCAAGGCCGAGACCGACCTGGTCGGCGTCGCCCGCCACCAGGGCGGCCTGCCGCCGGTGAAGGAGGCCGCCTCCGAGCCGCGCTCCTCCGGCATGGCCCTGGCCCGCCGGGCCGCCGCCGCGCTCAAGTTCCACCGCCTGATCCTGGGGATCGAGGCGTCCCTGCTGATCCTGGTCCTCGCCGTCGCGGACCAGATGCGGGGCGACCTGTTCTTCTCCCGGCTCGGCGTCGCCGTCCTGGCCGGAATCGCCCTGCTGCAGACCGTGCTGCACCTGGTGTCGATCCTCGCGTCCAGCAGGCTGAAGTGAGGGCGCCCGTCATGACCGCACCGATGAAGCTGGGCGCCGTCGTCATCACGATGGGCAACCGGCCCGACGACCTGCGGGCCCTGCTCGACTCGGTCGCCCGGCAGGAGGGCGACCCCATCGAGGTCGTCGTCGTGGGCCAGGGCGTCGAGATCACCGACCTGCCCGACGGCGTCCGCACCGTCACCCTGCCCGAGAACATCGGCATCCCCGGCGGCCGCAACGTCGGCATCGAAGCCTTCGGCCCCGGCGGCACCGACGTCGACGCCCTGCTCTTCCTCGACGACGACGGCCTGCTCGCCAACACCGACACCGCCGAGCTGATCCGCCAGGCCTTCACCGCCGATCCGCGCCTCGGCATCATCAGCTTCCGCATCGCCGACCCCGAGACCGGACTCACCCAGCGCCGGCACGTGCCCCGGCTGCGCGCCTCGGACCCGATGCGCTCCTCGCGGGTGACCACCTTCCTCGGCGGCGCCAACGCGGTGCGGACCAAGGTGTTCGCCGAGGTCGGCGGTCTGCCCGACGCGTTCTTCTACGCGCACGAGGAGACCGACCTCGCCTGGCGGGCGCTCGACGCCGACTGGATGATCGACTACCGTTCCGACATGGTGCTGCTGCACCCCACCACCCCGCCCTCGCGGCACGCGACGTACCACTACAACGTGGCCCGCAACCGGGTGTGGCTGGCTCGCCGCAATCTTCCCGCGCCCCTGGTGCCGGTCTATCTCGGCGTGTGGCTGCTGCTCACCCTGGCACGACGGCCTTCCGTACCAGCCCTCAAGGCATGGTTCGGCGGTTTCCGGGAGGGCTGGACGGCCCCCTGCGGACCTCGGCGACCCATGAGGTGGCGTACGGTGTGGCGGCTGACCCGACTGGGACGTCCGCCCGTCGTCTGACATCGTGGTACCCGACTTGCCGCGCATCTTGAACACGAAAGTTTCGACTTGTGAGTGACACATCCCGGGACGGTGGGGTCGTGACGAGCACCCGGCCGTCCGTCGACGACGGCCTGAGCCCGGCCGAGCTGGCCGCGAAGTACGGTCTGTCCGTCAGCGGAGCCCGGCCGGGGCTCGTGGAGTACGTCCGCCAGCTGTGGGGCCGGCGCCACTTCATCCTGGCCTTCTCCCAGGCGAAGCTCACCGCCCAGTACAGCCAGGCCAAGCTCGGTCAGCTCTGGCAGGTGGTGACGCCCCTGCTGAACGCGCTGGTCTACTTCCTGATCTTCGGTCTGATCCTCGACGCGGACCGGGGCATGTCACGGTCGGTGTACATCCCGTTCCTCGTGACCGGCGTGTTCGTGTTCACCTTCACCCAGAGCTCGGTGATGGCCGGCGTCCGCGCGATCTCCGGCAACCTCGGCCTGGTGCGGGCCCTGCACTTCCCGCGGGCCTCCCTGCCGATCTCCTTCGCGCTCCAGCAGCTCCAGCAGCTGCTGTTCTCGATGGTCGTGCTCATCGTCATCGCCGTGGCCTTCGGCAGCTACCCGGCGCTCAGCTGGCTGCTGATGATCCCCGCGCTGGTGCTGCAGTTCCTCTTCAACGCCGGACTGGCCATGATCGTGGCGCGGATGGGTGCCAAGACGCCCGACCTCGCCCAGCTGATGCCGTTCATCATGCGGACGTGGATGTACGCGTCCGGGGTGATGTTCTCCATCCCGGTGATGCTGAAGGACCAGCCCGCCTGGATCGCCGACCTGCTGCAGTACAACCCGGCCGCCCTCCACATGGACCTGATCCGGTTCGCCCTGATCGACGGCTACGGGGCCTCCAACCTCCCGCCGCACGTCTGGGCCGTCACCGTGGCCTGGTCCGTGGTGATCGGCGTCGGCGGCTTCGTCTACTTCTGGAAGGCCGAGGAGAGGTACGGCCGTGGCTGACCACGACACCCAGGACCGCGTGCCCACCGTCATCGCGGACAACGTCCACATCGTCTACCGGGTCAACGGCGCCGGCGGCGGCAAGGGCAGCGCCACCGCCGCCCTGAGCCGCATCCTGCGCCGCCGCAAGGGCGAGACCGAACGCGGCGTGCGCAAGGTGCACGCCGTGCGCGGCGTCTCCTTCACCGCGTACCGCGGCGAGGCCATCGGCCTGATCGGCACCAACGGCTCCGGCAAGTCGACCCTGCTGCGCGCCATCGCCGGCCTGCTGCCCACCGAGAGCGGCAAGGTCTACACCGACGGCCAGCCCTCGCTGCTCGGCGTCAACGCGGCGCTGATGAGCGACCTGACGGGTGAGCGCAACGTGATCCTCGGCGGCCTCGCCATGGGCATGACCCGCGACGAGATCAAGAGCCGCTATCAGGACATCGTCGACTTCTCCGGCATCAACGAGAAGGGCGACTTCATCTCGCTGCCGATGCGGACCTACTCCTCCGGCATGGGCGCCCGGCTCCGTTTCGCCATCGCGGCCGCCAAGCAGCACGACGTCCTCATGATCGACGAGGCCCTCGCGACCGGTGACCGCAAGTTCCAGATCCGCTCCGAGGAGCGCATCCGCGAGCTGCGCAAGGAGGCCGGCACGGTCTTCCTGGTCAGCCACAGCAACAAGTCGATCCGCGACACCTGCGACCGCGTGCTCTGGCTGGAGAAGGGCGAACTGCTCATGGACGGCCCGACCGACGAGGTCATCTCCGCCTACGAGCGCGAGACCGGAAAGTAGTCCCCGGCCTCCTTCCCCCCGCCGTACGACCGCCCCCGCCGACCCGATCGGCGGGGGCGGTCGCGTGTCCGGAAGCGTGCGGTCATCGCCGGTCGGGAGACCGCCTGGAATGTTCATGCGGTCAACATCGGGCAGGATGAGCGCATGGCAGCGATCTCGGGAGGCAAGACCTACCATCACGGCGATCTGCGCAACGCCCTCATCTGCGCGGCCGTCGACCTCGCCACCGAAGGAGGCCCCGAACGGGTCGTGCTCCGTGAGGCGGCGCGTCGCGTCGGCGTCTCGCCCACCGCCGCCTACCGGCACTTCGAAGGCCGCGGGGAACTCCTCGCGGCCGTCCGCGACCACGCCCGGCGGGCCCTCGCCGACGCCATGGAGCGGACCGCCGCCCGCGCCCCCGGCGCCGACGACCCCGTCCGCGCCGCCGAAGCGCGGCTCGCCGCCCTCTGCCGCGGATACGTCGACTTCGCCGTCGCCCAGCCCGGCCTCTACCGCTCCGCCTTCACCGACCTCCGCACCGGCGCCGACGACACCGGCCTGCCCGGCCCGGCCGGCGACGGCCCGGGGGCCTGCGTCTCCGAGGTGCGTGCGTTCACCCTGCTCACCGAGGCGCTCACCGCCCTCGCCGCCACCGCCCGCCCGCCGCGCGCCACCCGCCCGGCCGCCGAGGCGGCCGCCTGGTCCGCCGTGCACGGACTGTCCCTGCTCCTGCTCGAAGGGCCGCTGCGCCGGCTGCCCGCCCAGCGCAGGGACGACGTCGTCGAGTCCACCCTCGCCATGGTCGTCTCCGGCACCCGCGTCCCCTGAACACCGCCCCGCCCGAGGTTCCGGACGCCGAGGGCGCCCGGCGGGTCAACCTCCTTGGCCGAAAGGGGCGTTGACACAGTCCGCCGTGTCGTGGCCGGGCGGCCGACCCACCGGCGGGGCCCCGGCGCGGCACGAAGCCTCGTACAACGTAAGCTGTACCGGTCTGTTTCGCGGCAAGTGGGGCGATACCCCCAGGCGCCCGGCCACCGGGCACCGAGCCACGGGCAGGGGTCGGCGGCGTGTCCGAAATAGTATGGATTGGGTCCGCAGTGTAGAACGGGAGACGTGACGGCCATGACGCAGAATCTCCAGCTCCACGAGGGTGTCGCCGTCCCCGCGTCGGGCAGCGGCCGGTGACGGGAACCCGGCAGGTGCGACCCGACGCCTCCTCGGCCACGCTCGGCAAGGCCGCGGACGAGAACTTCCCCGTGGCCCCCTTCTTCCTGCCCCGGGCCTGGCGCGACGACCTGATGGCGGTGTACGGCTTCGCCCGCCTGGTCGACGACATCGGCGACGGTGACCTCGCCCCCGGCGGCGCCGACGCCCGCCACCTCGGCGTCGCCCCCGAACACGCCGAGGACCGGCTCGCCCTCCTCGACGCCTTCGAGACCGACCTCCTGCGCGTCTTCGACCCCGCCGGCGGAGCCCCCCGCCACCCGCTGCTGCGCGCCCTCGGCCCGACCGTCGAGCGGTGCCGGCTCACCCCGGAGCCCTTCCTCGGCCTCGTCGCCGCCAACCGCCAGGACCAGCTGGTGCGCCGCTACGAGACCTACGACGACCTCCTCGCCTACTGCGAGCTCTCCGCCAACCCCGTCGGCCGGCTCGTCCTCGCCCTCACCGGCACCGCCACCCCCGAGCGGATCCGCCGCTCCGACGAGATCTGCACCGCGCTGCAGATCGTCGAGCACCTCCAGGACGTCGCCGAGGACCTCGCCCGCGACCGGATCTACCTGCCCGCCGAGGACCTGAAGCGGTTCCACGTCACCGAGGACGACCTCGCCCGCCCCACCGCCGGCGCCTCGGTGCGCGCCCTGATCGCCTTCGAGGCGGACCGGGCCCGCGCCCTGCTGGACGCCGGCACCCCGCTCGTCGGCAGCGTCCACGGCCGGCTCCGGCTGCTGCTCGCCGGCTTCACCGGCGGCGGACACGCGGCGCTCGACGCGATCGCCGCCGCGGGCTTCGACGTCCTGCCCGGGCCGCCCAAGGCCGCCAAACGGAGTCTGATGCGCCGGGCGGGCGCCGTCCTGCTCACGGCGGGGAGAGAGGGGTGAGCCGCACCGTGGAGGGACAGCCGCAGCCGTCCGCGCCGGTCCAGGCCGCGTACAGCTACTGCGAGGCCGTGACCGGAGGTCAGGCCCGCAACTTCGCCTACGGGATCCGGCTCCTGCCGACCGAGAAGCGACAGGCCATGTCGGCGCTCTACGCCTTCTCGCGCCGGGTCGACGACATCGGCGACGGGCCGCTCCCGCCCGGCGAGAAGAAGGACCGGCTGGAGGCCACCCGCACGCTCCTCGGCCGGATCCGCGCCGGGGAGATCGAGGAGGACGACACCGACCCCGTCGCCGTCGCCCTCGCCGACTCCGCCCGCCGCTTCCCCATCCCGCTCGACGGACTCGACGAGCTCATCGACGGCGTCCTCATGGACGTGCGCGGCGAGACCTACGAGACCTGGGACGACCTCAAGGTCTACTGCCGGTGCGTGGCCGGCGCCATCGGCCGGCTCTCCCTCGGCGTCTTCGGCACCCAGCCCGGCGCGCCGGGCGCCGACCGCGCCCCGGAGTACGCCGACACCCTCGGCCTCGCCCTCCAGCTCACCAACATCCTCCGCGACGTCCGCGAGGACGCCGGCAACGGCCGCACCTACCTGCCCGCCGACGACCTGGCCAAGTTCGGCTGCTCCGACGGCTTCGGCTCCGCCACCCCGCCCGCCGGATCCGACTTCGCCGGCCTGGTCCACTTCGAGGTCCGCCGCGCCCGCGCCCTCTTCGCCGAGGGCTACCGGCTCCTGCCGATGCTGGACCGCCGCAGCGGCGCCTGCGTCGCCGCCATGGCCGGCATCTACCGCCGCCTGCTCGACCGCATCGAACGCGACCCCGAGGCCGTCCTGCGCGGCCGCGTCTCGCTCCCCGGCCACGAGAAGGCCTACGTCGCCGTCCGCGGCCTCTCCGGCCTCGACACCCGCCACCTCTCCCGCCGCGCCCCCGGGCGGTCCGCGTGACACCCACCCCGCCCCCGGCCGGCCGGGAGGCCGGTTCGAGGGCGGCCGCCGGGCCCGGACACCCCGGCTCCCCGCCGGCGGGAGCGGGCCGGTGGCGTGCCGTCGCGGCCGCCGCGCCCGCGGCCGCCGGCGCCGTGACGGCACGGGACGCAGCCCGGGTGGTGGCCGGAAACGGCCTCCCGGCCGGTGGCGGGACCGGCGCGTCCGGTGTGCCGAGGCGTGCTCCGCGCGCCGGTCGCAGTACGGTGCTCCGGCGTGCGGTCAGCAGGGCGCCCGGGGCGACCGGGTCGCGTGGCGTACCCGTCGGGGCCGCGCGCCCGACCGGCTGCCCGGACGGCGGCCCCCGGGCGTTCGCCGGGCCGGTCGGTGGTGCCGGGGCGGCGCCGTACGGGACACCCGGGACAACCCGCGGACGCGCCTTCGCGTCCCTGAGCACGACACTCCGAGGGGAGGCCGCATGACCGCCGACGAGGGCCGCGCCGCGGCCGAGGACATCCAGCCGGTCCGGCCGGGCCACGAAACCCCCCGGCCCGCCGGGCCGGTGAACACGGGGCACGGCGGCCGCTCGCGCCCCCACGCCGTCGTCGTCGGCGGCGGCCTCGCCGGGGTGACCACCGCCCTGCAGCTGGCCGAGGCGGGCGTGCGCGTCACCCTGCTCGAAGGCCGGCCCCGGCTCGGCGGACTGGCGTTCTCCTTCCAGCGCGGCGAACTGACCGTCGACAACGGCCAGCACGTCTACCTCCGCTGCTGCACCGCCTACCGCTGGTTCCTCGACCGGATCGGCGGCGCCCACCTCGCCCCCGTACAGCCGCGGCTCGACGTGCCCGTGCTCGACGTCGCACACCCGCGCGGGCCGCGGCTCGGGCGGCTGCGTCGCACCGCCCTTCCCGTGCCGCTGCACCTGGCGCGGAGCCTCGCCGGCTACCCGCACCTCTCGCTCGCCGAGCGCGCCTCCGTCGCCCGCGCCGCGCTCGCGCTGAAGAAGCTCGACCCCGCCGACCCGGCCCTCGACGGCATCGACTTCGCCACCTGGCTCGGCCGCCACGGCCAGTCCGCCCGCACCGTCGAGGCCCTGTGGGACCTGGTCGGCGTCGCCACCCTCAACGCCACCGCCCCGCACGCCTCCATGGGCCTGGCCGCGATGGTCTTCAAGACCGGCCTCCTCTCCGAACCCGGCGCCGCCGACATCGGCTGGGCGCGCGTCCCCCTCGGCGAACTCCACCACACCCTCGCCGGCAAGGCCCTGGACTCCCTCGGCGTCCGCACCGAGCTGCGCACCAAGGCCGAGCGGATCAGCCGCACCGACGACGGACGCTGGGCCGTCCAGGTGCCGGGGGAGACCCTGGAGGCCGACACGGTCGTGCTCGCAGTCCCGCAGCGCGAGACCCGCGAGCTGCTGCCCGACGGCGCCCTCGACGACCCCGACCGGCTCCTTGACATCGGCACCGCCCCCATCCTCAACCTGCACGTCGTCTACGACCGCAAGGTGCTGCGGCAGCCCTTCTTCACCGCGCTCGGCTCCCCGGTCCAGTGGGTCTTCGACCGCACCGAGTCCTCGGGCCTGACCGGAGGCGGCCAGTACCTCGCCGTCTCCCAGTCCGCCGCCCACGACGACATCGACGAGCCCGTCGCCGTCCTGCGCGAGCGCTACCTCCCGGAGCTGGAGCGACTGCTGCCCGCCGCCCGCGGCGCCGGCATCCGGGACTTCTTCGTCACCCGCGAGCGGACCGCCACGTTCGCCCCGACCCCAGGCGTCGGCCGGCTCCGCCCCGGCGCCCGCACCCACGCCCCCGGCCTCCACCTGGCCGGCGCGTGGACCGCCACCGGCTGGCCCGCGACCATGGAGGGTGCCGTCCGCAGCGGCTTCAGCGCCGCCGGCGCGGCGCTCTTCGCCCTCGGCCGCCATTACGACCATCCGCTGCAGGAGGCGGCATGAGTGTGAGTACCGGAACAAGAGGAGAGACCGTGCCGACTGCGCCCCCGGGAAATCCGGCCGTCGACACCGCGGACGTCGCCGCACTGCTGGAACGGGGCCGAGCCCTGTCCACGCCCGTCCTGCGGGCGGCCGTCGACCGCCTCGCGCCGCCCATGAACACCGTGGCCGCCTACCACTTCGGCTGGATCGACGCCCACGGCAGGCCCGCCGACGGCGACGGCGGAAAGGCCGTTCGCCCCGCGCTCGCGCTCATCTCCGCCGAGGCGGCCGGCGCCGCCCCCGAGGTCGGCGTCCCCGGCGCCGTCGCCGTGGAGCTGGTCCACAACTTCTCGCTGCTGCACGACGACCTGATGGACGGCGACGAGCAGCGCCGCCACCGCGACACGGTGTGGAAGGTGCACGGCCCCGCCCAGGCGATCCTGGTCGGCGACGCCCTCTTCGCCCTCGCCAACGAGCTGCTGCTGGAGATCGGCACCGTCGAGGCCGGCCGCGCCACCCGCCGCCTGACCACCGCCACCCGCAAGCTCATCGACGGGCAGGCCCAGGACATCTCCTACGAGCACCGGGAGCGGGTCACCGTCGAGGAGTGCCTGGAGATGGAGGGCAACAAGACCGGCGCCCTCCTCGCCTGCGCCGTCTCCATCGGCGCCGTCCTCGGCGGCGCGGACGACCGCACCGCCGACAAGCTGGAGGAGTACGGCTACCACCTGGGCCTCGCCTTCCAGGCGATCGACGACCTCCTCGGCATCTGGGGCGACCCGGTCGCCACCGGCAAGCAGACCTGGTCCGACCTGCGCCAGCGCAAGAAGTCGCTGCCGGTCGTCGCCGCCCTCGCGGCCGGCGGCCCGGCCTCCGAGCGGCTCGGCGAACTGCTCGCCGCCGACGCCAAGAGCATCGACTTCGACTCGTTCTCCGAGGAGGAGTTCGCCACCCGCGCCGCCCTCATCGAGGAGGCCGGCGGCCGCGAGTGGACCTCCCAGGAGGCCCGCCGCCAGCACGCCGTCGCCATCGAGGCGCTGCACGAGGTGGACCTGCCGGCCCGCGTCCGCGCCCAGCTCACGGCACTGGCCGATTTCGTCGTCGTACGGAAGAGATGATCACCATCACCCTGATATGAGTTCGCAGTCGCCGGCCGGTGCCCTGCGGCACCGGCCGACGGCAGACCCGAAGAAGCAGAACGTACGCGGAAGTACACCGACTGCACGAAGGGGAAGCCATGACAGCGACGACCGACGGAAGCGCCGGGCCCATGGGACCCCGGGCAGCCGCGGCAAGCGAAACGACCACCGACGCCGCCCCGGAGACGGGTGTCCTCGACACGCCCCCGAAGGTCGCGGTCCGCCCGGACGCTCCGGAGGCGACGATCCTCGCGGACCCTCTGAAGGCGACGATCCTCGCGGACCGTCCGGCGACGGGCGTCCTCGAACCCCCCGCGGCGGGCGACCTCGACGAGGCCGCCGCCAGGGCGGCGGAACGCTCCGTCGAACACCTCCTCGGCCGGCAGGACGCCGAGGGCTGGTGGAAGGGCGACCTGGAGACCAACGTCACCATGGACGCCGAGGACCTGCTGCTCCGCCAGTTCCTCGGGATCCTCGACCCGGACACCACCCGCGCCGCCGCCCTCCACATCCGCGGCGAACAGCGCGAGGACGGCACCTGGGCCACCTTCTACGGCGGGCCTGGCGAACTGTCCGCCACCATCGAGGCGTACGTCGCCCTGCGACTGGCCGGCGACCCGCCGGACGCCCCGCACATGGCCCGCGCCTCCGCCTGGATCCGCGCGCGGGGCGGCATGGCCGAGGCCCGGGTCTTCACCCGGATCTGGCTCGCCCTCTTCGGCTGGTGGCGCTGGGAGGACCTGCCCGAGCTGCCGCCCGAGCTGATCTTCCTGCCGAGCTGGTTCCCGCTCAACCTCTACGACTTCGGCTGCTGGGCACGGCAGACGATCGTGCCGCTCACCGTCGTCTCCGCCAAGCGGCCCGTGCGGCCCGCGCCCTTCCCGCTGGACGAGCTGCACACCGACCCGGCCCGCCCGAACCCGCGCAAGCCCCTGGCGGCCGTGGCGAGCTGGGACGGCTTCTTCCAGCGCGTCGACAAGGGCCTGCACCTCTACCGCCGGATCGCCCCGCGCCGACTGCGCAAGATCGCCATGGACGTGGCCGCCCGCTGGATCGTCGAGCGGCAGGAGAACGACGGCTGCTGGGGCGGCATCCAGCCGCCGGCCGTCTACTCCGTGATCGCCCTCCACCTCCTCGGCTACGACCTCCGGCACCCCGTGATGCGCGCGGGCCTGGAGTCCCTCGACCGGTTCGCGGTGTGGCGCGAGGACGGCGCCCGCATGATCGAGGCCTGTCAGTCCCCGGTCTGGGACACCTGCCTGGCCACCATCGCCCTCGCCGACGCCGGCGTCCGCCCCGACCACCCCGCGCTGGTCAAGGCGGCCGACTGGATGCTCGGCGAGGAGGTCGTCCGCAAGGGCGACTGGGCGGTCCGCCGGCCCGGACTGCCGCCGGGCGGCTGGGCGTTCGAGTTCCACAACGACAACTACCCGGACATCGACGACACCGCCGAGGTCGTCCTGGCGCTGCGCCGGGTCCGGCACCCCGACCCGGAGCGGCTGAACGCGGCCGTCGCCCGCGGCACCCGCTGGACCCTCGGCATGCAGTCGAGGAACGGCGCCTGGGGCGCCTTCGACGCCGACAACACCAGCGGCCTCCCCAACAGGCTGCCGTTCTGCGACTTCGGCGAGGTCATCGACCCGCCCTCGGCCGACGTCACCGCCCACGTGGTCGAGATGCTCGCCTACGAGGGCAAGACCGAGGACCCCCGCACCCGCCGCGGCCTGGCCTGGCTGCTCGCCCAACAGGAGCCCTGCGGCGCCTGGTTCGGCCGCTGGGGCGTCAACTACGTCTACGGTACGGGCTCGGTCGTCCCGGCCCTGACCGCCGCCGGCCTGCCCACCGGCCACCCGGCGATCCGGCGGGCCGTCGCCTGGCTGGAGTCGGTGCAGAACGAGGACGGCGGCTGGGGCGAGGACCTGCGCTCGTACCGCGAGGAGCGGTGGATCGGACGGGGCGCCTCCACCGCCTCCCAGACCGCGTGGGCGCTGATCGCCCTGCTCGCGGCCGGCGAGCGGGAGTCCGCCGCGGTCCGGCGGGGCGTCGCCTGGCTGGTCGAGACGCAGAGGGAGGACGGCTCCTGGGACGAGCCGTACTTCACCGGCACCGGCTTCCCCTGGGACTTCTCCATCAACTACCACCTGTACCGGCAGGTCTTCCCGCTCACCGCGCTCGGCCGCTATGTGAACGGCGAGCCCGTGCTGCACGGCCCGGAGGGCGGCTGATGGCCGGGGAGCCGGCCGGGAACCCGGGCGCACCGGCCGCCGTGCCCCCGCTGGTCATCGCCTGCGCCCTCGGCATCGAGAAGCTCGCCCTGCGCAGCGGTGACCGGGGCGGAGCCCCCGCACCCGTCACCGTGGTGCGGAGCGGAATGGGCCCGGAGCACGCGCGCCGGGCCGTCACCCGCGCCCTGGAACGGGAGGCGTGGCGCGACGCGGCCGTCATCGCCTCCGGCTTCTGCGCGGGGCTCGCACCGGGCATGCACCCCGGCGACCTGATCGTCGCCGAGGAGACCCGCGACGTCGACGGCACCACTGTCTGCGCGGGCACCGAGCTCCTGGTGAAGGCGCTCACCCGCGCCGTGCCGGGGCGGACCGTCCACACCGGCCCCCTGACCGGCTCCGACCACGTGGTGCGCGGCCCCGAGCGGGCCGCGCTGCGGGCCGGCGGAGCGATCGCCGTCGACATGGAGTCGGCCGCCACGCTGCGCACCGCGACGGCGGCCGGACCGCGCCCGGTGGCGGCCGTACGGGTGGTCGTGGACGCCCCGGAGCACGAACTGGTCCGGATCGGCACGGTCCGCGGGGGAATATCGGCCTTCCGCGTCCTTCGTGCCGTCCTTCCCGCATTCTTCGAATGGCACCGTTCTTTGCTGCTCCCCAGGAGGTGAGCGAGTTATGGCCATGCCGCTCCGTCAGTCCATCCGGGTCGGGACCTACCTCTTCGAACAGAAGCTCCGCAAGCGGGACAAGTTCCCGCTGATCGTCGAGCTCGAGCCGCTGTACGCGTGCAACCTCAAGTGCGAGGGCTGCGGGAAGATCCAGCATCCCGCGGGCGTCCTCAAGCAGCGCATGCCGGTGGCCCAGGCGGTCGGTGCCGTCCTGGAGTCCGGCGCGCCGATGGTCTCCATCGCCGGTGGAGAACCGTTGATGCACCCGCAGATCGACGAGATCGTGCGCCAGTTGGTGGCCAAGCGGAAATACGTCTTCCTGTGCACCAACGCGATGCTGCTGCGCAAGAAGCTCGACGACTTCGCCCCTTCCCGGTACTTCGCCTTCGCCGTGCACATCGACGGACTGCGCGAACGCCACGACGAGTCCGTCGCCAAGGAAGGCGTCTTCGACGAGGCGGTCGCCGCCATCAAGGAGGCCAAGCGGCGCGGCTTCCGGGTCACCACCAATTCCACGTTCTTCAACACCGACACCCCGCAGACGATCATCGAGGTGCTCAACTTCCTCAACGACGACCTGAAGGTCGACGAAATGATGATCTCGCCCGCCTACGCCTATGAAAAGGCCCCCGACCAGGAGCACTTCCTCGGTGTCGAACAGACCAGGGAGCTCTTCAGGAAGGCCTTCGCGGGCGGAAACCGGCGCCGCTGGCGGCTCAACCACTCGCCGCTCTTCCTCGACTTCCTCGAAGGGAAGGCCGACTTCCCCTGCACCGCGTGGGCGATCCCCAACTACTCCCTCTTCGGGTGGCAGCGCCCCTGCTATCTGATGAGCGACGGCTACGTCCCCACGTACCGCGAGCTCATCGAGGAGACGGACTGGGACAAGTACGGCCGCGGCAAGGACCCGCGCTGCGCCAACTGCATGGCGCACTGCGGCTACGAGCCCACCGCCGTCCTCGCCACCATGGGCTCGCTCAAGGAGTCGCTGCGGGCGATGCGCGAGACCGTCTCCGGGAACGGGTGACCGCGCCATGACGGGCGCTTTCGACCTGAGGGCGCTGCTCGCCGAGCGCGGCGGCGAGCGCTACGAGCTGCACGCCCGGCACCTCAACCACCAGCTGCCGCGCATGCTCCACACCATCGGCTTCGACAAGGTGTACGAGCGGGCCGAGGGCGCGCACTTCTGGGACGCCGACGGCGCCGACTACCTCGACATGCTGGCCGGCTTCGGCGTCATGGGGCTCGGCCGGCACCATCCCGTGGTGCGCAAGGCGCTGCACGACGTCCTCGACGCCCAGCTCGCCGACCTCACCCGCTTCGACTGCCAGCCGCTGCCCGGGCTGCTCGCCGAGAAGCTGCTCGCCCACAGCCCGCACCTCGACCGGGTGTTCTTCGGCAACAGCGGCACCGAGGCCGTGGAGACCGCCCTGAAGTTCGCCCGGTACGCCACCGGCCGCACCAGGATCGTCTACTGCTCCCACGCCTTCCACGGTCTGACGACGGGCTCGCTCTCCGTCAACGGGGAGAAGGGCTTCCGGGAGGGCTTCGCCCCGCTGCTGCCCGACACGGCGATCGGGCTCGGCGACCTCGACGCCCTGGAGCGGGAGCTGCGGCGGGGCGACGTGGCCGCCTTCGTCGTCGAACCCGTCCAGGGCAAGGGCGTCCACGAGGCCCCGCCCGGCTTCCTGCGCGCCGCCCAGGAACTCCTCCACCGGCACGGCGCCCTGCTGATCGCCGACGAGGTGCAGACCGGCCTCGGCCGGACCGGCGACTTCTACGCGTACCAACACGAGGAGGGCGTCGAGCCGGACCTGGTCTGCGTCGCCAAGGCCCTCTCCGGCGGCTACGTGCCGGTCGGCGCCACCCTCGGCAAGGACTGGATCTTCAAGAAGGTCTACTCGTCCATGGACCGGGTGCTCGTCCACTCGGCCAGCTTCGGGTCGAACGCGCAGGCCATGGCGGCGGGCCTGGCCGTGCTCTCGGTGATGGAGACCGAGGGCACGGTGGCGCACGTCCGCCGGATCGGCGACCTGCTCGCCGGCCGGCTGCGCGAGCTCGTGCCGCGCTACGAGCTGCTGCACGAGATCCGCGGTCGCGGCCTGATGATCGGTATCGAGTTCGGCCGTCCGTCCTCGCTGGCGCTGCGCAGCCGCTGGACGATGCTCCAGGCGGCCCGCAAGGGACTCTTCGCCCAGATGGTCGTGGTGCCGCTGCTCCAGCGCCACCGCATCCTGACCCAGGTCTCGGGCGACCACCTGGAGGTCATCAAGCTGATCCCGCCGCTGATCATCGACGCGGCGGACGTGGACCGCTTCGTGACGGCCTTCACGGCGGTGATGGACGACGCCCACGGGGGCGGCGGCCTGATGTGGGACTTCGGGAAGACGCTGGTCAAGCAGGCGGTCGCGCAGCGCTAGCGTCCCGGCCGCCCGGCCGGGGACGTGCAGGGCTTGTCTCTGAGGCAAGAAAGTTGCCTCAGAGGCAGGATCCTGGCGCAATGGACGCATGGACCACGTCCCCGGGGACAGTGCCCCCCACGTCGCCCGTCCCGCTCCCGACGCGCTGCCCGACGTCGCCCCGCGGCTGCGGGAGCTGCGCCGGCGCCGGGGGCTGACCCTGGAGGCCGCCGCCCGGCGGGCCGGCCTCTCGCCCGCCCACCTGTCCCGGCTCGAGACGGGCCACCGCCAGCCCTCGCTGCCGATGCTGCTCGCCCTGGCCCGCATCTACGGTACGACGGTGTCCGAGCTCCTCGGCGAGGTGCCGCCCGAGCGCGATCCCGTCGTCCGCGGCGGGCGCTCGGAACCGGTCGAGGCCGACGGCTGGATCTACCGCCAGGCGGGCGGAGCCGGGCGCGCGCTGCAGTGCCTGCGGGTGCACGTGCCGTACGCCACGCGCGAGGACATCGTGCGGGTCCATCCCGGCGAGGAGTGGATCCACGTCCTGGAGGGCCGGGTGCGGCTCGCGCTCGGCGAGGCGGTCCACGTCCTCGACCCCGGGGACAGCGCGCACTTCGACTCGCTCACCCCGCACCGGATCGGCGCCGCCACCCGCGCGGGGGCGGAGCTGCTGTTCGTCCACACCCTGATGCAGAGCCCCGCCGCCGAGCTGTGCCTCGGTGACGGGACCCCGCACCGCCGCTGACATCCCGAAAGGTACCGTCATGTCCGAGAAGTCCGTACCGGTCACCGGCGAGGAGCGCGGCGCCGGCAAGTTCCCCAAGGGGCTGGTGCTCCGCCTCTTCGCCTACCTGGTCGCCGGGCACCTCTTCGCCGGCTTCCTCTATCTGCTCTTCATGCTGGGCGGCCAGAACCAGTAGGCCCGGCAGCCCGTCCTCACGCCTGGTCGAGCAGCCGCTCGCGCAGCAGTTCCCGGGTCTCCGGGGAGAGCCGCAGCCCCTGGGTGAGGTAGGCGTCCACCGAGCCCCAGGTCGCGTCGATCGTCTCGAAGGCCGCCCGCAGGTACTCCGCCCGCGCGTCGAACAGCGGGCTCAGCAGCTCCATCACCTCCGGCGACATGGCGTCCGGGGCGGTGGAGCTGCGCTGCACCTTGTAGCGGCGGTGCGGCGCGTTCGACTTCAGGTAGTCCTCCTCGATCGCGTCCCGCTCGACGCCCACGGCCAGCAGCGAGACCGCGATCGACAGGCCGGCCCGGTCCTTGCCGGCGGCACAGTGCATCAGCGCGGGGACGCTGTCCTCCGCCATCGCGTGCAGGATCCGGCTGTGCTCGGCGGTCCGCTCGACCATGATCTTCCGGTACGAACCGGACATCCGGGCGGCGGCCTTGCCGTCGCCGAGCAGCTCGCGCAGCTGACCGAGGTCGCCCGAGCGGACGAGCGCCCAGAACTCCTTGCCGTCGGCGGGGTCGCTCAGCGGTATGTTCACGTTCCGCACGCCCGGGAGCTCCACGTCGGGCCCCTCCACGCGCCGGTCCGCCTCGTTGCGGAAGTCGAAGACCGTGTGCAGCCCCAGGCCCGCGAGGAAGGCGGCGTCCTCGGCGGTGGCGTGCGCCAGGTGTCCGCTGCGGAAGAGCCTTCCGTGGCGCACGGTCCGGCCGTCCACGGTCGGCAGTCCGCCCACATCGCGGAAGTTGCGTACGCCGGTGAGCTCGGGCTCGGTCGTCGCTTGCGTCACGGTTGCTCCTGGTCTCGAGATCGGTTCTCGGGGCAATCATCCAGGTGGGAGACCTCGCACGCACCCCCTCGGGCAGGAATGGGTGTTCTGTCCGAATTGAGGGTTTAGGTATAACGCGCCCTGGTTGCAGGGGAGATGGGGAAGCGGGCGTGAGCAGCGTCATAAACGTGACGGACCGTGCCTGATCGTCTTTTCCAAATTCCCTTGTGGAAAGGGAAATCGAGGGGCCGTCATCGACGGAGGGTGACCGGAATTCCGGTCGGATTTCCCGGGATCACGACTCCGGCGAAAACAGTGGCTTGTTCCCGTCGGCTCCCCTCGTCTAGCGTCGCGCTCAATCCGGACGGACCGCCGAATCCTGCCGCCGACCGGAATCCGCACCCACCCGTACCAGGCAGGAGCGGGGGACCCAGGTAGTACGCCGATCCCTCGATGAAGGACGGCTCGGGGTGAAGCCGCGCGACCGCGCGGCCGGACATCTCCAGTCCGAACCCGACAGCTCACCTCGCAGGCGACGGAGAGGAATTCGCCATGCCCGCGAAGGGTAAGCACCGCCGTCCCAAGGCCAACCCGATCACCCGTGGATTCGTGGCCGCCGGCGCCGGAGGCGCCGTCGTCGCCCTCCCGCTCATCGGCGCCACCGGCGCGCACGCCGCCGAGCAGGCCGCCCCGGCCGCCGCTCCGCAGCAGGCCGTCGCCGCCGCGGCCCCCGCCAAGGCCCCGGCCGCGGCGACCGCCGGCAAGAAGGCCGCCCCCACGACGTACACCGTCGTGCGCGGCGACTACCTGTCCAAGATCGCCGACGAGCACGACCTCGCCGGCGGCTGGCAGAAGCTCTACCGCGACAACCGTCAGGTGATCGGCCAGAACCCCTCGCTGATCCTGCCCGGCATGGAGCTCACCCTCGGCGGCACGTCCACCGCCAAGGCCCCGGCCGCCGCGCCCAAGGCCCCCGCCAAGGCCGCGCCCAAGGCCAAGAGCGCCGCCAAGTCCTCCGGCGACCAGCAGCGCGCCTCCCGTGCCGCCGAGCGCTCCTCGGACGCGGGCTCCTCCGCGTCCACGGCCGCCTCGTCGTCGTCCTCCTCCTCCTCGTCGTCGGGTGCGGCCTCCTCCTCCGGCTGGGTCGCCCCCGTCGGCGGCGGCGTCTCCACCCCGTACCGCGCCTCCGGCTCGATGTGGTCCTCCGGCTACCACACCGGTGTCGACTTCATCGCCTCCTCCGGCACCAGCGTCCGCGCGGTCGGCGCCGGCACCGTCCACTCGGCCGGCTGGAGCGGCGCCTACGGCAACGAGGTCGTCATCCGGCACGCCGACGGCACCTACTCGCAGTACGCCCACCTCTCCTCGCTGTCCGTCTCCGCCGGCCAGTCCGTGAGCGGCGGCCAGCAGATCGGCCTGTCCGGCTCGACCGGCAACTCCTCCGGCCCGCACCTGCACTTCGAGATCCGCACGGGTCCGGGCTACGGCTCCGACATCGACCCGCTGGCCTACCTCCGCCAGCACGGCGTGGGCATCTGACACACCGTCCGACAGCGCGTCCGCCCGGGGCCCGGCACACCACGTGCCGGGCCCCGGCGTATTCCGGCTTGGGACAATCTTTATCGGTGGCATATGTCACCCACCGTCAACCCCTCCTTACGGTCGCGTAGGTCACAACCGGAGGGGAATGATGTGCTCCCGTGGCAGACGATTCGACATCAAGAGACATGAACGCATTCGGGTCGTACGCGGCGATCGGTGACAGCTTCACCGAGGGCGTCGGAGACCCCGGGCCCGACGGGACCTTCGTCGGCTGGGCGGACCGGTTCGCGGTCCTCCTCGCCGACCAGCTGCCGGAGCACGACTTCCGCTACGCCAACCTGGCGGTACGGGGACGCCTCCTCGACCAGATCGTCGTCGAACAGGTCCCGCGGGCCAAGGAACTCGCCCCCGACCTCGTGACCTTCTGCGCCGGCGGCAACGACATCATCCGCCCCGGCACCGACCCCGACGACGTCGCCGAGCGCTTCGAGCGGGCCGTCGCCGACCTGACGTCCGCCGTCGGCACGGTCATGGTGACGACCGGCTTCGACACCCGCGACGTGCCCCTGCTCAAGCACCTGCGCGGCAAGATCGCCACGTACAACGGGCACGTCCGGGCCATCGCCGACCGCTACGGCTGCCCCGTCCTCGACCTGTGGTCGCTCCGGTCCGTCCAGGACCGCCGCGCCTGGGACGAGGACCGGCTCCACCTGTCACCCGAGGGCCACACCCGCGTCGCGATGCGCGCCGCCCAGGTCCTCGGCCTGCCCGTACCGGCCGACCCGGAGCAGCCCTGGCCGCCCCTGCCCGCGCGCGGCACCCTGGAGGTCCGCAAGGACGACATCCACTGGGCGCGGGAGTACCTCGTCCCCTGGATCGGGCGCCGCCTGCGCGGCGAGAGCTCCGGCGACCACGTCGCGGCCAAGCGTCCGGACCTGATGCCCCTGTAGGCCACCGGCGCTCGCCAGGCGGTGGGGGCGCGGCCCCGGGCCGCGCCACGGCGCCGGTGGTACGGAGAGGTGAAGGATCGGGCCCGCCCAGGAGTGGCGCGGGGGCGCCGCCGGGAGCGGCTGGTGGGATGTGCGCGCCGCACCACGGCAGCCGCCGCGGCAACCACTGCCGAAAGGACCGCCCATGACGTCCCGTCACCCCACCGGAGCCCGTACCCCGGCCCTCGCCCTCGCCGTGGGCGCCGCGCTCGGGGGGCTGCTGCTCGCCGGCGCCGCGCCCGCGCTCGCCGCCGCCCCCGGTACCGTCGCGGCGGCCGCCGCCGTACGGCCCGCCACGCAGGCGACCGTGACGGTCAGCGGCAGCGGCCGGGCCGCCGCCGCGCCCGACGTGGCCGTGGTCTCGGTCGGCGTCGAGGCGACCCGCAAGACCGCCAAGGAGGCGATGGCCGCCCAGAGCGCGGCGGCCAAGGCGCTCCTCGCCGCGCTGCGCGAGCAGGGCGTCGCCGACCGGGACATCCGCACCGAGAGCCTGTCCCTGTCGCCGGTGTACGCGCAGTCCGGCGGGGGCGAGAGCAAGGTGACCGGCTACCAGGCCGGACAGAGCTTCTCCGTGAAGGTCCGCGACATCGACAGGACCGGGCAGATCGTCAGCGCCGTCAGCGACGCCACGGGGGACGCCGGCCGCGTCAACGGCGTCGTGTTCGACGTCGCCGACCCCACCGGCCTGCGCGCCAGGGCCCGCGAGGCGGCCCACCGCGACGCCCACGACAAGGCCGCGCAGCACGCCCGGCTCAGCGGGCACCGGCTCGGGCGCCTGGTCTCCCTCACCGAGGGCGAGAGCGTCCGCCCCGCTCCGGGAGCCGTTCCCAGCGCCCCGGCCGACGGCGGCGAGGGCGTCCCGCTGGCCCCCGGCGAGATCGAGGAACACGTCTCGGTCACGGCGGTCTACGAACTGGTGTGACCGCCGGGCGTTCGGAGGCGCGGGAGCGGAGCGGCCCCCGGTGCTCGTGGGGCGGGATCGGCTGCCTGGACCCGCGCGTCGCCGGCCGCTCCGTCGTCGCCCGGTCCGCGCGGTCCGTCGCTCCGGTCCGCGGGCGCAGTGCGTCCGTGCCGCCCTCCGGCCCGGGTGCGGTCGGGGCCCGGTGCGGTCGGAGCCCCTACGTACCCGCACCGCCCTCCGGCCCCCGTGTCCGGCCGTCGGCGACCGACGGCAGGCCCAGTTCGCGGGCGAGGGCCGCGTCCGCCCATTGGAGCATCGTGGCGCGGGGGAGGGCGCCGGGGTAGGAGGTCATCTGGACGGCGAGGCCGTCGAGGAAGGCGGTGAGGCGCCAGGCCGCGGCGGTCGGATCGGGGCAGGTGAACTCGCCGGCCGCCGCGCCCTCGGCGATCACCGAGGCGAGCTCGGTCTTCCACGCCTGGTCCAGGGAGCCGGCGACCTCACGCAGTGCCGGTTCGCGCAGGGCGGCCGCCCAGCTCTCGATCCACAGGCGCCAGCCCTTGGCCTGCCCGGTCGGGGCGTACCAGCGGACCGCCGCCCGCAAGCGCCGTACCGCGCTGGTCCGCCGGCCGAGCAGGGTGCGCAGCCGGGCCAGGTCCTCCTCGGCCGCGTGCGCGAAGGCCGCCGCGACCAGCTGTTCCTTCGTCTCGAAGTGGTACAGGACCAGGGCGTTGCTCACCCCGAGCTCGGCGGCCACGTCGGCGATCCGCACGGCCGTGGCGCCCCGGGCCTCGATCTGGACGACGGCAGCCCGCAGCAGTGCTTCCCGCCGCTCCGTCACGCTCAACCGCTTTCTCGCCACGCTCCGACCCTACACAGCACATGACAAGGGCATGACCAGTCAGGCCGGTCCGGCCCGGGCCGCCGACGACGCGCCGGGCCGCACATAATGAAGGGACCCTCGACTTCAGGAGGTCCTGTGACCGGCACTGGCTCCGACCACACGCTGCGGGCACGGCTGCGCGCGCTGCGCCCCGCGGCCTTCGGCGCCGACCCAGCGGGGGAGCGCCTGGAGCGCATCCGCCGTTCCCCGAACTTCGCCGACGGCGTCTTCCGGAACCCGCAGGAGGCCCGGCACCGGCCCTCCGGTTCGAGCATCGAGTTCGCCAAGGTCTACTTCGCGAAGGAGGCGCGGGCGCGCCGGGCCCCCAGCGGCACGATCCCCGTGCACCCGACCACCCTCGCCGACCTGGCCCGGCCGCCGGCCGACGGTCTGCGGATCACCTGGATGGGGCACTCCAGCGTCCTCGCCGAGATCGACGGGCACCGGGTGCTCTTCGACCCGGTCTGGGGCGAGCGCTGCTCGCCCTTCGCCTTCGCGGGTCCCAGGCGCCTGCACCCCGCCCCCGTACCGCTCGCCTCGCTCGGCCCGGTCGACGTCGTGGTGATCTCGCACGACCACTACGACCACCTCGACCTGCCCACGATCAAGGCGCTCGTCCGCACCGGCACCCTCTTCGCCGTCCCGCTCGGCGTCGGCGCCCACCTGGAGCGCTGGGGCGTGCCCGCCTCCCGGCTGCGCGAGCTCGACTGGAACGAGTCGGCCGAGGTCGGCGACCTGCGGCTGACCGCGACGCCCGCGCGCCACTTCTGCGGCCGGGGCCTGCGCAACCAGCAGCACACCCTGTGGGCCTCCTGGGTCGTCGCGGGGCCCGAGCACCGGATCTACCACAGCGGCGACACCGGCTACTTCTCCGGCTTCCGGGAGATCGGCGCCGCCCACGGCCCCTTCGACGTCACCATGATCCAGATCGGGGCGTACTCCGAGTACTGGCCCGACATCCACATGACCCCCGCCGAGGGGCTGCGCGCCCACCTCGACCTCCAGGGCGGCGGTCCGCACGGGGTGCTGCTGCCGATCCACTGGGGCACCTTCAACCTGGCGCCGCACGCGTGGGCCGAGCCGGGGGAGTGGACGAGGGACGCGGCCGAGGAGGCCGGCCAGGCGGCGGCGTTCCCGCGACCCGGTGAGCCGTTCGAGCCCGCCGGGGAGCTGCCCGCGGACGCCTGGTGGCGCACGATCTCCCGGCCCCTCGCCCGCCCCTGGCGCCGGTCGCAGCCGGCCCAGGCTCCCGCCGACGCGCCGGAGCGCGATCTCGACCTGGCCGGTGAACGCTGACGTCGGCCGGGGACGGGACCGGACGAGCCGGGCAGGGGCGTGCCCGCCGGCACGCCCCTCGTACGAGGGTCAGGGCCCGCAGCCGAGGAGCATGCCGGTCGGAGGCTCGCCGTGGGCGACGCCCGACAGGTCGTGCACCTCGGACGCGGGCTCCTGGCACCACACAGTGTTGCGCCTGCCGGTGAGCCGGACGGTGTCGGCCTTGCGCACCCAGACCGCGTTCCCCTCCCCGTAGACGTACACCCCGTCGCAGGACCCGGTCAGGGTCAGACTGACCTCGTCGGCATGGATCTCGACCGCCCCTCCGCGGCAGTGGTGACTCCGCCGGCCACCGTCGGTGTCGATCCGCAGCTCCGTCGGAACCGGTGACGCCTCGGGCGGTCCGGACGGGGCCGGGGCCGGGCTGGGCGTGGGCGCCGGGGGCGGGGCGGCCTGATCGTCCGCGTCGAGGGACGCCTCGCACCAGGGCGTCGACGAGACGCCGGCCGGCGGTGCCCCGTCGGAGATCCCCAGGTGGCGCAGGGCCGCCGCCGCCTGGGCGAGGGCGACGTCGTCGGTCGTGTCGATGCAGGCCCGCCGTGAGTCCCCGGTCTGCGCCACGACGATGACGTTCTCGACCCGGACGAGGGCGTACGACGGAGTGCCGGGGCCGGAGACGGCGGCCTCCTGGCCGGGACCGCGGACCCTGTGCGCCCCCCACCGGTCGCTCATGACGGCGAACAGCTCGGCGGCCACCTCCACGGCGCTGCGTGACGTCTTGGGGCGCACGACCTCCACGAAGAGGTTGAGGAAGGAGGAGCCCACGTAGCGGCTGTCGGGGACGGGGAGCGGGCCCGACCGGTCCAGCGGGGCCGACGCCGTGTCCGTCCGGCTCTCCCAGGAACAGGAGTACCGGTCCGGGCTCGACCGCTCGGCCGACCTCTGGACGTAGCCCGTCGGCACGTCCAGGCGCGGGCAGCCCAGCTCCTCGCTCGTGTACGGCCCCGGCGCGCCCGGCGTGAGACTCGTGCCCATCAGGACCGCCAGGGCGGCGGGCACCGCGGCCAGGTTGACCCACGAGGGCGGGAGCGGGACGCGGCCGGGCTCGGCGGGTTCCGTGGCGGGGCGGCCGGCGAGGCGCTCCTGGAGCCGCGCGTGCCGGAACTCGTAGACACCGCCGGCCTGGCGCAGGACGCCCCGGTCGTGCGCGTCCTCCAGGAACGCGCCGAGCGCCCACGGCAGCCGGCCGGTGGTCGCGAGGGCGACGCGGGTGGCCGTGAAGGCCCACCAGGCCGACGCGGCGACGCCGAGCAGGGCGAGCGACACCAGTGAGCCGGCCGCGGCGACCGCCCAGATCAGCGGGCCGACCGTGTCGTGACCACCCGTGCGGTGCCAGGCCGTCACGACGACCAGCGGGCCGAGGGCCGTCCAGGCGAGGAGCCAGGAGCGGACCGCGGCGGGCCCCTCGCCGTGCAACGCGTGGACCGGGGCCAGGAGCAGCACCGAGAGACGGTCGGAGCGCAGCAGCTGCCAGGGACTCCCGGCCCGCGTGACGTCCACGGCGTGGTCCACGAAGACGCGCAGCGCGAACAGCAGCGGCAGGCCGGCCAGGACGACGGGCGTGACGTGCAGGGACCATCCGATCGGCAGCACCACGACCGCGGCGATCGCGCCCTGTACGGCGAAGTCCCGCCCTCGCCCGCGAACGGTGATCCGGCGCGGCGCGATCCCGCTGTCCGGGGTCCCGAACGGCCGGGTCAGCAGCGCGGCCAGACACGCCACGGCCTGGCAGCCGAGCACGTACGGCGGGGGAGGACGCTCCGGCCGGGGCGGCTGTCCGAGGACCAGCCAGCCGGTGACGGCGAGCGCGAGGGCCAGGGCGAGGACCTCCAGCGCCGCGCGGGCGGCCTCCGGGACGCCGGGGGTCAGCCGCCACCAGGTGATCTCACGCAGCCCGAGGCGACGCAGGCGCCGGGCCAGGGTGGTCAGCCACGCCCGGGCCTGGACGGCGGTCCACTGCGGGCCGGGCCGTCCCGTGGCCGGGTCGGGGCCCGGGCCCCGGCGGTAGACGGCGGTGACGAACTGGTCGAGGAGGTGGTGCTCGACGGCGTCGCGGTCCGGGAACACGTCCTCCCGCAACAGTTCGGACGGGGAGGCGCCGGTCTCGCCGTAGGCGGCGCGCGCCAGGGCGACCATCAGCGGCGTGGACAGGACCTCGCCGAGGAGCGCGCCCCGCTCTCCGGGGGCGTCCAGGACCGTCCGCCAGGCCGAGCCGCCCTCTGCGCCGTCGCGGACCGGATCGACGGTGCGGGGCAGGAACTCCCGCAGGTCCGCCGCCGCGAGCGGCGCCAGCTCGATCACGCCGGAGGGGCGCAGGGAGCCCGCGTGCGCGCGGGTCGCCTCCCGGTACTCCGTGGGACGGCTGGTCAGCAGGACGGGGCCGGTGGTCGCGCCCTGCCGTTGGTTGAGGGCGGCGATGACCTCGGGGCGGGCGCCCTCGGGCAGTTCGTCGAGACCGTCGAGGACCAGCAGGAGCCTGCCCGTGCGGTACAGCTTGACCGCCGTGTCGGGATCGCCCGGATCGGCGAGCGGGGGACACGTCTGGACGACCCGGGCGGCGACCCACCTCTCGAACGGCGTCGTCGCCGGATTCCAGGAGGACAACGGCAGGAGGACGGCGACCGGTTCCCCCGGATCGTGAGCCCTGCGGTACCGGAGGTGGTCGAGCACGAAGCGCGCCGCCAGTACGGACTTGCCGGCCCCGGCACCGCCCAGCACGACCAGACGGTTCGAGGCCGTCCTGAAGGCGTGCCGGATGTCGTCGAGACCTCCGCCCGCCGCCGGGGGCTCGGCACGCGCGTCCGGGGCGTGCTCCGTCAGGGGGCGGTCGACCCAGTGCCAGCGCACCGGCAGCGGAGCGGGGTCGTACAACTGCCGGGCCTGCTCCTCGCGTTCCCAGGTGGCCTTCGTGGTGGCGGCGAGCAGCGCGGCGGCCGAGTTCAGCCGGTACTCCTCGTCCAGGGCGCGATAGCCCCGCCACCTGCGCCGGGCCCTGCGCAGCTGCAGGGCGGTGCCGGCGAGGCCGAGCACGGCTCCCGCGGCCAGCAGCCAGGTGAGCGCCGGCGGCTTCTGGGAGCCCAGGCGGTCCAGGGCCTGCCAGCCGAGCAGCCCCGTCACGACGGACAGGGCGAGGGCGACGGCGTGGGCGGCGACCGCCGGCCAGGCGTCGACGCCGCTGCCGTGGAAGGCCAGCTGGCCGATGATCGTGCGCGCCTGTACGACGACCTGGGCGTTGCCGCTGAAGACGCTCGTCCAGCCCGGCTGCCGGTTCACCGACCCGTCCGGGTCCTCGCTCGGTTCAGTCGCCATGCGCACCCCGTAAGCAGACCATCGTGCGGCACCATACCCATACGTCCGCACGTCCACGTTTGACGAACGACTGGAGGACCCGCGTGGAACCCATCACGGCAGGACTGCTCGTGGCTCTCGCCTCGGGGACGGCCGGTGCGGCCGGGCAGCAGATCTGGGCGTCCCTGCACGATCTGGTCACCCGAAGGGGGCCCCGTCCCGGCGAGGACGAACCGGCGCTGACGGCCGAACCCCCGCGCACCGAGGAACGGGCCGCCCGGCTCGCCGAGCTGCTCAACGAACGCGCCCGGCAGGATCCGGACTTCGCCACCGCGCTGGAGACCTGGCGGCGGCAGGCCAACGCGGAGGTCGCCGCGCGGGGCGGGGACGTCACGAGCCAGATCACGGGCGGCACGCAAGGGACGGTGATCCAGGGCCGGGACTTCCACGGAGACATCACCTTCGGCGGCCGTTCCTCCTGAGGGGGAGCACCGGCGGGCCCAGGCCGTCGGCCGCCCCGCCGGCCGCCCCGGCGGCCGTCTTCCGGGGCGCCGTCGATCCGCCTCCCGTACGCCTGCGCGAACGCGAATCCGGACGGGCCGGGTCCGGGGGCGAAGGGCGGCGCGAAGGAGGTGGGTGGCGTGCGCCGGGGCGGAGGCGCGCTTCCCGGCGTGCGCCCCTGCAACGGATTCCGGTCAGGGGCGGAGCCTGCGGAGGGATGCGGCCCCCGCCCGCGTACGCCGTCTTCCGCTCCGCTTCCGCACCCTCGCGCCCGACGACTTTCGGCCAAACCTTCTCGGCCTGTCGTACGAAGGGCGATACCAGACCGGGGCGCTCTACGGGTAAGTTTGCCAACTGCGCACCGCACATGAACGGTTGACGACTACAGTGGCTGCTTGGTGATCATCGGTAGGCTCATCACACCCACGTAGGACACCTCCCCCTGTAGTGCACCCCCGTAGTACGCCGAATCCTGGGCACGTACCAAGGACACTCATGTCTCAACTTCGCGCACCCGCCGCGCGGTCCGAACGCCGCGAGGGCGGGCGGCACGGCCGGCCAGGCGCCCGCACCGCCGCCGGCGCGACCGGCGCCGGCTCCGCCCCGTCCACCGCGCCGCTTCCCCCCGAGGCCCGCATACGCCCCCAACTCCTGCGTACCTCCGTCCTTCCCGCGGTCGCCGTGGCGCTCGGCGGCGCCGCCGCCGTGCTGTTCACGATCCGTTCCACCGGCGCCTCCCTCACGCCCGGCCTGTGGGCCGCGCTCACCGGCGCCGCGGCGCTCACGGTGGCCTCGGTGACCGCCGCCGCGCTCGGCGCCGACCGGGCCGCCAAGGCGGTCCTCGACCGCGCCAACGCCCTGCGCCGCTCCAGCGCCCGCAGCCAGAGCGAACTGCGTACGGTCCTCGAACAGCTGCGCAGGGGCGAGAGCCCGGCGCCCCGGCCCGCGCTGCCCGCCGGCTCCCCCTCCGGCGACGAGTTCGACCTGCTGGCCCAGGAGCTGACCCGCTCCCACGAGGCCGCCGTCACCGCCGTGGTCCAGGCGTCCAAGCTGTCCAGCAGCGTCGGCAACGAACAGAAGGTCGAGGTCTTCGTCAACCTCGCCCGCCGGCTCCAGTCCCTCGTCCACCGCGAGATCCAGCTCCTCGACGAGCTGGAGAACGAGGTCGAGGACCCCGAGCTGCTCAAGGGCCTGTTCCACGTCGACCACCTGGCCACCCGCATCCGCCGGCACGCGGAGAACCTTGCCGTCCTCGGCGGCGCCATCTCCCGCCGCCAGTGGTCCAACCCGGTCACCATGACCGAGGTGCTGCGCTCCTCCATCGCCGAGGTCGAGCAGTACCCGCGGGTGAAGCTCGTCCCGCCGATCGACGGTACGCTCCGGGGCCATGCCGTGGCCGACGTCATCCACCTCCTCGCCGAACTGGTCGAGAACGCGACGCTGTTCTCCGCGCCGCACACCACCGTGCTGCTGCGCGCCCAGTACGTGACGGCCGGCCTGGCCATCGAGGTCGAGGACCGCGGACTCGGCATGCCCGTCGCCGAGCAGAACAAGATGAACGCGCTGCTCTCCGACCCCGACCAGGTCAACGTGGCGCACCTGCTCCAGGACGGCCGCATCGGACTCTTCGTGGTCTCGGCCCTCGCCCGGCGCCACGGCATCGCCGTACGGCTCCAGTCGAACATCTACGGAGGCGTGCAGGCCGTCCTCGTCCTGCCGCAGGGCCTGCTCGGCGCGGACCCCGAGGGCCTCGCCCGGGGCGAGGGACAGGCCGCCCAGGCCCAGGCCCAGGTCGCCGCGCAGGCACAGGCGCACTCCCGGCAGCTCGACGGCCAGGTCCAGATGCCGCAGCCGGCCCCCGCGGCCCCGGAGCGGACCGGTCAGTCCGCCGCTCCGGCCACCGCCCCGATGCCGCACGCCCCCGCCGCGCAGCCCCCCGCGCCCGCCCCCGTACCGGCGCAGGCCCACCAGCCGGCTCCGCAGGCCCCCGCCGGCCCGGTCGCGCCCCCCGTACAGCGGCCCGCGGCCCCCACCGGCGCGATGACCGGCGCTCCCCCGACCGCCGGGATCCCGTCACCGTCCCACCACGCCGGAAGCCACGGCTCCGGCACCGCCCACCCCGCCCCGGCGACCGAGGTCCCCCCGGCCCCGGTCTCCGGAGCACCGGGCAGGCCCGTGCTCCCCAAGCGGCGCGCCCAGGAGCATCTCGTCCCGCAGCTGCGCGACGAGCCCGCGGCCCGCAGGCCCGAGGAGCACGCCCTGCACGACCCGGGCCTCATGGCCGCGTTCCAGCGCGGCATCGGCCTCGCAGAATCCCAGCCCGCCCCCCGTGAACCGCTGCGTCCCGGTGACGCGCACAAGGAGTAGATGCACCATGGCGAGCAATGCGCCGAACGGCCATTCCTCGGATCTCGACTGGCTGCTCAGCGGCCTGGTCCAGCGGGTCCCGTACACCCGTAACGCCGTACTGCTCTCCTCCGACGGCCTCGTGAAGTCCGTCCACGGCCTCGACCCCGACGCGGCCGACCACATGGCCGCGCTGGCCTCCGGCCTGTACTCGCTCGGCCGCAGTGCCGGTGCGCGCTTCGGCGACGGCGGAGAGGTCCGGCAGGTCGTGGTCGAACTGGACTCCACGCTGCTGTTCGTCTCCACCGCCGGGTCCGGCACCTGTCTCGCGGTCCTCGCGGGCCGGGAGGCCGACGCCGCCGTCCTCGGGTACGAGATGGCCATGCTCGTCAAGAGCGTGCGGCCCTATCTGGTCACGCCGGCCAGACAGGCCGCCGGCGCGGCGGGCAGTGCGGGGCAGTGAACATGGGGTCCCCACAGGAAGGGCCCTGGCTCGACGACGCGGCCGGCCGGCTGATCCGCCCGTACACCGTCAGCGGCGGGCGGACCCAGCCCACGGCGGCGCTCGACCTGCTCTCGATGGTGATGGCGACCGGCACGGCCCCCCAGCCGCACATGGGTCCCGAGCACAGCCTGGCCCTCGGGCTGTGCGACGGACCCACCTCGGTGGCGGAGATCGCGGCGCACTTACGGCTCCCGGCCGTCGTCACCAAGGTCCTGCTCTCCGACCTCGTGGACTGCGGGGCGCTCACCGCCCGCGCCCCCCGCTTCCACGCCAATCCAACCGACCGTTCCTTGCTGGAGGCAGTGCTCGATGGCCTACGACAACGGCTCTGAGCGCCACGAACGTGGTCCCGAAGGCTTCGCCGCCGACCCGTTTCCCACCGCGCTGAAGATTCTGGTGGCGGGCGGGTTCGGCGTGGGCAAGACCACGTTCGTGGGCGCCGTCAGCGAGATCGAACCACTGAGCACCGAAGAGCTGCTGACCTCGGTCAGCGCGGCCACCGACAGCCTGGAGGGCGTGGAGTCCAAGACCACGACCACGGTCGCGATGGACTTCGGGCGCATCACCCTCGACGACAAGAACGTCCTCTACCTCTTCGGCACACCGGGCCAGGAGCGCTTCTGGTTCATGTGGGACGAGCTCTCCGAGGGTGCGCTCGGGGCGGTCGTCCTCGCCGACACCCGACGCCTCCAGGACTGCTTCTCCGCCGTCGACTTCTTCGAGCGGAGGGGCATCCAATTCGTGGTCGCGGTCAACGAGTTCGACGGCGCCTACCGCTACGACCCGGACGAGGTGCGGGCGGCCCTCGACCTCAAGCCCACGGTCCCGGTGGTGCTCTGCGACGCCCGGATCTCCAGCTCCGGCATCCGCACCCTGCTGACCCTCGTCCAGCATCTGCTCACCACCATCCCGGCCGCCGTGCCGAGCTACGGAGCCACGCCATGACCTACGATCCGACCGGTCACCTGCTGCTGACCCCCGTCGACCAGGAGGCGCCCGCCCGGGTCCGCCGTCTGCGCGAACTGGGGCTCGGCGAGCAGCCCGACCCGGCCTTCGACGAATTCGCCCACCGTCTCGCGGAGGTGACCGGCGCCCCCTTCTCGATGGTCAACTTCATCGACGAGAACCGGCAGTTCTTCGCCGGCCTGCACACCCCTGCCGGCACCCACTCCGGCACGGACCTCGGGGCGACCGCCGCCGGCGGCGGGGTCGGCCGCTTCATGGCCCGCGACCACGGCTACTGCCCGCACGTGGTGGTGCGCCGCAAGGCCCTGGTCCTGGAGGACGTCTGCGACTACCCGCGGTTCGCGGGCAACCCGGTCGTGGACGAGATCGGCATCCGCTCGTACATGGGTGCTCCGCTGATCGACCGTACGGGCGTGGCCCTGGGCACGATCTGCGTGGTCGACACGGACGTGCGGCCCTGGGGGCGCGCCGGTCTGGAGACGATCAAGGCGATGGCGGCGGAGCTGGTGGAGCAGATCCACCGCCGCGAGGACGGCAGGATCTGACACGTCCCCGGCTCCTTCGCGGGCGGGCGCGTACCGGTGCCCCGGTGTTCGGCTCCTTTGCCGGACTCCGGGGCACGTTTCTTCCGTCCACGTGCGTCAGATGTGCGCGGGTTCCATGCGGACGAGATCGGAGAGCCGCTCCGACCAGCTGCCCTTGTCCTGGCCGAGGGCGACCTCGGCCAGGCGCAGGAGCTGGATGTCGGAGGTGCCCGCGGGGGCGAAGATGTGGTGCGCGTCGCGGAGGTACCGCTCGATGGGCCGGTCGGTGAAGAGGCCGGCCGCGGCGTGGATCTCCATGGCGTTGCGCCCGGAGTCGATGGCCGACTCGACGTTGACCAGCTTGGCGTTCATGAGCTCGGTGTCGCAGGACATGCCCTGGTCGAGGAGATGGACGGCGTGGTAGGCGGCGAGCCGGGCCGTCATCAGACGCGACTGCATCTGCCCCAGCTTGAGCTTCACCGTGGGCAGGTCGGCGAGCGGCTTTCCGTAGCGGATGCGCTCGGTGGCGAAGCGGGTGGTCTCCTCCAGGATCGCCCGGTGGATGCCGAGGGACACGGCGGTGAGATTGGCGCGGCCGTACAGGACGCTGGAGGAGTACGCGACGGCCAGGCCGTCGCCCTCGTCGCCGAGCCGGTTGGAGGCCGGTACCCGGCAGTTCTCGAAGATGAGCTCGCCGAAGCTGAAGCCGTGGAGCCCCATGGCCGCCTGTTGCGGACCGGTCCGGAACCCCGGGCGATCGGATTCGACCAGGAAGGCGGTAAGTCCCTTCGAACCGGGACCGGTTCGGACCACGACGCCGTGAAGGTCGCCGACATGGCTGTTGCCGACGTACACCTTGCTGCCGTTGAGGATGTAGTCGTCGCCGTCACGCACCGCGCTCGCGGACATGCCGAGGACATGGCCGCCGGACTCGGGTTCGGTGACCGCGATGGTCGGCAGGCAGTCGCCGGCCGCGATGGCCGGAAGCCAGGTCTTGCGCTGTTCGTCGCTGCCGAAGTGCACGATCTTGGCGGTGCCGAGCTGCGAGGCCTGGACCATGGCGCCCATCGCGCCGCTGACCCGCGACAGCTCCTCGATGATGATCGTCTTGGCCAGATGGCCGGCGCCCATGCCGCCGTACTCGTGGCCGATAGTCGCGCCCAGCCAGCCCTGTCGGGCGATCAGCCGCGACAGTTCGTGGTGGACCGTGCGCGACGCCTCCATCTCCGGTATCCGTGGCCGAACCTCACTCTCAGCAAAGTCCCGGACCTCCTCCCGGAGCTGGTGATGCAGCCGACTGCTGAAGTAGCCGTCCATTCGAGTCCTCCCCTGCGAAACGCCTGCTCGTCGAGTGGTCCGAGCAGGTGGTGCATCGGCAGTGGTCCCGTCCCGAACAGGCCGACCACTTCATGGTGTTGATCTTTCTTGAGCGGAGCAATATCGCCACCAAATTTGTCCGAAACCGGAACGGTTGACGTTTGTTTCCGACTGTGTTTCGCGTGGTCTTGGCCTGCTCAGTCCGGTCCGGAGGACATTCCCCGGGGGCATCTTTCTGCCACATGCCAACGGCAACGAGTTCACGGGCATATGGCGTCGAGAGGGGCCGGGTCGCCCCATACGTCACTTCATCACCGAAGAGACGGCATTCCGGAACCGCCCCCGGTGGCCTGGAGACCAGGAACCACCGGGGGCGGGGGCCGGCGAACCGCTCGTGGAGTCACCCACGGGGGCGCGTGGAGGCAACCCCCGGCGCAGGAGCGTGGTGAACAGAGCGGGCAGCGCGCGTCACGGAGCGTGCGCGGTCCCGTGCGCGTGAGCCCGCGCCTGGGCGCTGCTCACGACAGGAAGGCGGCGATCCGCGCCCGCAGTGACGCGGGGTCGAGACCCTGACCGGCGAGGTGCTCCTCGACGGAGCCGTAACGACGCAGCTCGCGCCGCCCGATGCCGAGCCCCAGGACCCGGTGCGGCACCTCCGCCAGGGCGTCGTTCGCCACGGCCGTCGACGTCCCGGCGAGGTAGGGCTCCACCAGCACCACGTCCGGGCGGGCGCCGGCGACGGCCCGGCGCAGACCCTCGCCGTCGAAGGGCCGGACGGTCGTGGCGTACAGCACGGTCACGTCCAGGCCCTCGGTCGCGGCCAGCGTGTGGTCGAGCATCGGACCCACCGCGACGACGACCCCCCGAGAGCCCTCGCGCAGCGGGGTGAAGCCGCCCCCGCCGATCGGCTGCGGCGAGGAGTTGGCGTGCACCGACAGGCGCAGATAGACCGACCCGTCCCCGGCGGCCGCCTCCCGCAGCAGTGCCTCGGCCTCGTCCGGATGCCCCGGCACGTGCACGGTCCAGCCGTCCAGGGTGTCCATCAGTGCCACGTCACCCGGCGACATGTGGGTGAAGCCGCTGGCCGGCCAGTCGTACGAACCGCCGGCGCTGACCAGGATCCCGTGCACACCCTGGTGCCCGAAGTCCAGCTTGACCTGCTCGAAGGGGCGCTCGACCAGGAAACTGGCGAAGGTGTGCATGATCGGCCGCATTCCGGTGAGCGCCATTCCGCCGCCGGCCCCGATGAGCAGCTGCTCGCGGATGCCGACGTTGATCACCCGCTCGGGATGGCGCAGGAGGGCCTGCTGGAAGCCGTCCTTGCTGATCTCGGCGAGCAGGAGCGCGAGGCGGGGGTCGTCGTCGAGCAGGCGGGTGGTGGTGGCGATGAAACGGTCACGCATGGTGTCCACGGGGATCTTCTCCAGGGCTGAGAGAGGGGAGAGGGGAACGGCCGCGCGTGGTCAGCTCTTGGGCTCGACGCGGGCGACGACCGCACGGGGCCGGCCGGGGTGCGGGGCGGTGTACGCGGCGTACAGCGCCTGGTGGTCGCGTCCGTCCACGGTCTCGGCCGACCAGCCGGCCGCCGAGAACCGCGAGGCGATCCCGCCCGGCCAGCCGTAGCTGGCGGAGCTGTTGTCGATCACCAGCGTGTGCAGCTGTTCGAGCCCGGCGGGCCCGGCGTAGGCGAGTGCTTCGTGGTTGCTGCCCTCGTCCAGCTCGGCGTCCCCGATCAGCACCCAGACCCGCGGCTCGGTGAGCCCCTGGGCCCGCAGTCCGAGGACGCTCCCCACGGCCAGCGGCAGCCCGTGCCCGAGCGACCCGCTGCCGATCTCCACGCCGGGCACGAGCGTGCGGTCCGGATGGTGCCCGAGCGGCGAGTCGTACCCGCCGAACCCGCTCAGCGCCTCCTCCTCGACGAACCCCTTCTCGGCGAGGACGGCGTAGTACGCCATCGGCCCGTGCCCCTTCGACAGCAGGAACCGGTCCCGCCCCGGATCCCGCGCGGTCGCGGGCGACACCCGCAGAACCCGGTCGTAGAGCACCCACAGCGCGTCGAGAGTGGAGGTGGCGGCGGGCGAGTGCTTCTCGTCCCCGGTCATCAGCGCCATCAGCCGGTGCAGTCGCCGGATGTCGTCCTGTGCGTACGTCGTGTTCGTCATGGCACCCACCGTGCTACCTCAAGCGCGCTTGAGGTCAACTGCAAACCGGTTCGTGACCACGCGCGGAAGTGCGGTATTGTTCTCATGCGCGTTCGGCCGGGGAAACCCCAGGTCAGACGGGCACCGGGACGTGGCGCAGCTTGGTAGCGCACTTGACTGGGGGTCAAGGGGTCGCAGGTTCAAATCCTGTCGTCCCGACTCGAAAGAGTCGCAGGTCAGGGGCCGTTTCAGAGAGATCTGAAACGGCCCCTGACTCGTTTATGGGGACCACTTGGGGACCAACCCGCCTTGACCGCGTCAGCGGGCCACAACGATCGGGCTCGGCAGGGACCGGGGTGCGGGGAGCACGCTGAGGTGGGCGGTCAGTGCGGCGCCTAGTAGTGCTTCGTTAGGTTCTCAGTCTGGTTCTGTTGCGGGGCAGGCGTCGGCCGCAGGTGGTGCAGGTGCCGGTCCAGCACTGCAGCAGGTCCTGGAGGGTGTCGAGGATCTGATAGAGGGTCAGGCCGGCGTGTGAGCTTTTGGGTCGAGCCGCCGCAGGGTGAGGAGGGCCTGGGCGGCGGTGACGAGAGTGACGTGGTGGTGCCAGCCGCGCCAGGTGCGGCCCTCGAAGTGATCCAGGCCCAGGCCGTGCTTGAGCTCGCGGTAGTCGTGCTCGATCCGCCAGCGCATCTTCGCCCACCGGACCAGGTCGGTGATCGGGGTGGTGGCGGGCAGGTTGGTCATCCAATAGCCGGTCGGCCCGTCGGTGTCTTCGGGCTGCTCGACCAGCAGGGTCCGCAGAGGCAGAACACCGTCCCAGCTGCTGCGGCCTCCGGCTTGTTCCTGGGCGGTGCGGCAGGCTTCTTTGCCCGACGGCCGGACCTCGATCACGGCAAAACGCGAGGTCATCCGTCCCTTGCTGCCCTGCCGCCAGACGACTTCTTCGAACGAGGTGTCCGATGTGATGAACGAGGTCAGGGGCCGGGCCGGCTCGCGATAGCGGGGCAGCGTGGGCGGCCCCAGACCGCCGTAGGCCGGCTGGAACGGCTCAGCCGCGACCGGACGGGCGATCTCCTTCGGGTCGACCGCCATCACATAGGACCAGCCGCGTTCCTCCAGCTCCAGCCGGAAGGACACGCTGCGGCCGTAACCGGCGTCCGCCACGATCACCGGCACCACCAGACCCTGCGCGGCCAGTCGGTCCAGCAGCCCCAGAGCCAACCGACCCTTGGAGACATACCGAACCTCGTCAGGGACCCCGGCCCGTCGGCGCCGCCGGTCATCGTCGGCCCATTCCTCGGGCAGGAAAAGCTCCCACTCCAGCGGGCACGACGCGGTGTCGGTGGCCGCGTGGACGCTGACCGCGACCTGGCAGTTCGCCCGCTTGCCCAGCGCTCCGCAGTACTGCCGGGCCACCCCCACCGAAGCAGTGCCGCACTTGGGGAACGACACGTCGTCGATCACCCACACCTCAGGCGCGATTACCTCGCTCAGCCGTTCGGCGATCCGGCGCCGCACCGGCAGTGGATCCCACGGCGACTGGTTCAGGAACTGTTGCAGGGCCTGCATGTTCCCGTCCGGCAGCCGTTCGGCCATCGGCTGGATCGACTTCCGCCGGCCGTCCAGCATCAGACCCCGCAGATAACACCCGCCCCACCGCCGCTGATCCCGCCGCGGGAGCGAGGCGAACACATCGGCAACGAACCCCGCTAACTCGCCCCGGAGCCGTTCCACCTCCCCAAGCCTCATAGCCGACAGATGCCCACCACCAGGCGAGATCACTCGACGTAACGAAGCACTACTAGTACTGCAACGGTTTTTGCCCTGATGGTTGGGCAGTTTCCGGTGGTGTGTGGCCGCGATGTTTGTAGTGGCTGGTGCGGGCTTGGTGCTGTCGTCGGCGTCGCCAGGTCGACCAGTGCAGGACGTGGTCGACCGAGACCGGCCGGCGGTGGGTGAGCCGGTGGATCAGCCGTCTGAACTCGGGAAGGCTGAGGGGGACGAGGCCGGAGGATCCGTTTCTGCTTTCCCGGCGTCGAGCTCGCGGGCCCGCAGGATCGTGAGGCAGGCGTGGGCGGCCATGGCCAGGGTCATGTGGCGGTGCCAGCCGGGGTAACGGCGGACCTGGTAGTCGTCCAGGCCGCACTCCTGCTTCGCGCTCTGGAAGCACTCCTCAACGGCCCACCGGCTGCCCGCGACGTGAATGAGCTGGTCCAGTGTGGTGCCGGCGGGGCAGTAGGCGATGTAGTAGCAGATCTCCTCGGGCCGGCTCACGCTGCGGCGGGCGATCACCCAGTGGCGGCGGTCCTCGCGGTGCCAGGGCCGGACCTCCACTCTCGCCCAGTCGAAGACCCGTGGCCCGTGGGCTCCGTTCCCGCAGGACCGGCGCTTCCACTTCTGCCGGGGCAGGTCGTGGACGGGGTGGTCGATCGCCCAGCGGGTGACGACGGTGTCGTGCCGGGTGGTGGCCATGACATGGAAGACGTCCGCTCGTTCCAGCTCACTCCGCCAGCTTTTCGAGTAGCCGTAGCCGGCGTCCGCGGTGACCCAGCCGAGCGGGATCTTTTCCTCGATCGCCCGGCGGACCATCGCCCTGGCCATCGCCACCTTGGTCTCGAAGGCGACCGTGTCGTCGATGCCGGCCCGTCGGCAGCGTTCGCGGTCGTCGGTCCAGGATGCCGGCCGCAACGGTGCTTCACGAGCCGGCCCCCGCCCTCGAGCGGGCGGACCACCTCGATGTCCTCGTCGTCACTGCACATTGGACACATGGCCAGGGCCATGGCTACCCCGCTTTGTCAGTGCCGGAGCGCCAGCTTCGAGCCGTGGCACATACTGGCCATGAGCTGCGTTCTCGCATTTAGTCATGCACGCGGCACGCGATTCCCAGCACGCCGACGGATCTCGGCTTGACTGTCCTGGACGGAAACGTCGTGCCTCAACGCCCCGGTGCTCGAATCGTGCGACGAGGTGTCGACGCGTAGCGTCTGGCCTCCACAGGGACACGTAGGCGGTGGAGCCGAAATCGACGCAGTACTCGGAACAGGTCAGTCGGTCAGCTGGCGCACACGGTTGTCGTCTGTCACCTCGTACAAGTCGTTACGCAGAAGCTGGCGACCGTGGGCACGAACCGTTCCGGGTTTGGTGGAGACTCGATCATTTGCGGGGATCGAGGCCCAACCAACTGGGACGGTTCAATCTGACGTCTCTACTGAATCTGGAACGGTTCACTTCGTGTGTCCGGGAGTGTGATGGCCGCGGGCCCTGAGCCGGGGCTGGTTCGCCGCGGCACCGGTGGCGGGTGGTGCGGGGGAGCGGAGCCTGTGGAGGAGGCGGGGGATGTGGTCGCAGCCATGCCGGCCGGGACTGGTGGGCAGCGGTTCGTACAGCCGTGGTGAGGGGTGGTTGATGGTCGAAGCGGGGTGTCCCACCCGGCCAGGCCGGTAGCCCGACACCACCATCAACGGCCTGAGGGCCAGGTCCATTGACCTGGCCCTCAGGCCGATTCGGTTGGTCAACCGGATCCGGCTACCCCACTCACCAGGTGGGTTTCCTACTCCCCGCTCCTCGATGTGCTCTCGGGGTACGCCGCCTTCAACAGGTCCGCCAGGCGCCGGATTTCTGCAGGGTCCTCCGTCCCGGTAACGGTGATCCTCTGGGATCCCAGGCGAATGTCGACACCTTCCGTGGTACCACGGGATCCGCACCATCGTCTGACCGCCTCGATCGCCGACGGCAGGGCGAGCGTGCTGCTCACCACCAGTGTCAGAACGTCGAGGGCGTCCCCGAGCGTGTCTTCCTTCGGTGCCTCCGAGATCCACCGGGCCCGACCGACGCCGCGCAGTTCGGCGTCCCGGGCGAGGAAGGTCCGGAGTCCGTCCGGAACCTTCGCACCGGTCTCCGTGACGATGCGGAGTTGGACTTCGGTCATGACTGCCCCCATCTGTTGACCATGAGTTCCATGTGGTCTCCGTCCCGCCCGACTTGTCGTGACGGCACGGGCCAGCCCCGCTGCTGGCAACTGGCCCGCACATGACGGAAAAGTACATCCGCGGTGATTACCGGCGGACCGCCCTGGATTCCGTCGGTCAGTGAGCGGATGATCTCGCCGGAAAAACTGGTGAAGTGGTCGCCGCGTGGAGCGCGTGACGCGTTGGTGGCGTCGGAGGACGTCATAACGTACGTGCCCTCGATCCGTGAGGCACTGCTTAGGCCTGCGGACAGGGTGTCGAGCGCCGCCCCGCTGTAGCAACTGTCGAGAACCAGCAGCCGCGAGCCGACCGGGGAGTCCGCCACCTGCTCGCGGATCCGGTCGAACTCCATAGCGGTCCATGCTTTGTGCTGGTTCGAGTCGACCAGACCGAGCAAGAGGCGTCCGTTCCGGGGATCGGTCCAGCCATGCCCCGCGTAGTAGATGAACAGCCCGCCGGAAAGAGGATCGGCGGCGTCCATGGCGAGGTCGATCTCCTCGTGCACCTGTGCCGCCGACTTGGGATTCTCCACGATGTACACGTTGCCCTGCGGGATCCCGAGCCCCGTCAACGCCACCTCGGTGAGCGCCGACAGATTGTTCTTGATGGAGGGTACGGAGGGCAGGTGCGTGTAGTCGGACACACCGATCAGCACCGCGGCTCCGGTCCTCCACCGCTCTAGAGGGCCCAATTGCCGTATCTCCGCCGCAGCGGTACGCCCTTCCGCGAAGGCCGGTGCCGGGTCCTGAGGCGTCATCCCTTCGAGGAACTTGACGATGTGTCGACGGGTGTCGCTTCGTGGCTCGGCGCGACCAGTGATCCATGCGCTGACTGCGGCTCTGGTTATGCCCAGTTCCGTAGCCAGCTCTGATTGAGTCAGACCGGCCCGTCGCAACTGCCTGGCCAGCCAAGTGCCGAAGGGGTCGTTTGGTTCCGTTGACGGGCGGGGTGGAGGAACCGAGACGTCGCGCCTGGACGCCCGCGGCGGGGGCGCGGGTGCTATGCGCCTGGACGCTGGCGGTGGCGGCGGGGGAGTGCTGAATCTGGACACCGGCGGCGTGGCGGTGTGCTCAACCGCCCTGACAGTGGCGTCTTCCTCGGTGCTCTCGCGCTGTGCTCGGTCCAGGAGACCGAGCCACTCCGCCTCGTTCAGCTCTTCGCCCGCCCATGCCTTCCATACGGTAACCACGGCGAGCGCCTCGCGCGTACGGTTTCGTGGGGGAACGCGGCAGTCGGAATACCGGGGAGGCGCCCAGTCGCGTATGCGGTGCGCCTTGAGGTCCCGTGCGCCGGGCAGGCTTCGGGCCACGGCCTCGAAGACCAGAGAGTCGACGCCGACCAGTTCGCCGTGATCGCGCCGAGCGCGTTCTGCCCGTTCCCGGAGTCCCCGCAATTCCGTGTACAGGTCAGCCCGTGCCGACACCCTCCACCCCCGTACCCTCGTGGCGTCCTGATCTTCATTCTGCCACCGGGCGCGGACCTGCCCACGCAGCCCGTCGGCCGGGTCAATTGGGGCCGACGGTCGATTGGCCACACCTGCGTCCAGCCTGCTGTCGATTGGCCACACCTGCGTCCAGCCTGCTGCTGGCGTCCAAATCGGCAACGCGGCTGTCTACCGCTACCTACTTGGTCGTCGGCATCGTCAAGGCATTCCCCATCCTTCACCACGCCTCAACCAGATTCTGGGAAGAGCTCGGTGTGCACGGATCGCCAGCGTGGATTGCGGAGCTTCTTCAGCAGATCGGCGCAGTGGTTGGGCCATCATGATGCCTGAGGGCTGCCACGGCAGGGCACGAGAGGCGAGGAGCGTTCCGACGGTCTCTGGTTCCAACCGACCCGACCGCGAGACGCCTTTTCATAAGCAGCCCCCCTCGCCGTGCGTCACGCGCCTTCGCCGGATGCTGGGGGCAAGGTCGCAGGTTCAAATCCTGTCCTCCCCACTGTGCGGAAACTGCAGGTCGGAGGCCGTTCTCTCATCCATGCGAGAGTGGCCTTCGTGCGTCTGGAGGCGTGGTGGTTGCGGTGTGGCCGCACGCGAGGGCCGGGGCTCGTACGCCGTGGTGCTGATGGCGGATGGTGCGGGGGAGCGCGGCTTGCGGAGGGCTTCGTGGAGGCGGTGGATGTGGTGGCGGGATGGTCGCGGCCATGCGGGTCGGCCCGTACGGCTGGCTGTCTGCCCGGCTCGACTGAGTACGGGAAAGGCGGTCATGAGAGGGTGATCCCCGCGTGGTCCCACTGCTCGAGCAGCACCTCTGCGGGCAGTGCGCTGCCGTCGGGAGCCAGGCGCAGGACCGGCATGTCGTCGGAGGCGCATGCGAGCAGTTGCTCAGCGATTAGGTGGGGAACGAGTAGGGCTGTGGTGCCGGCCTTTCGGTTGAAGGCCACCTGGTAGGTGGCGATGACCGCGGCTTCCCACAAGGTCAGGGGGTCACGTTCCGGCTCGCTGTGATGGGTCCGGACGAGGGCGGGCGCCTTCACCGCCACCAGCTGCCATGCCGTACTGGCAGGGCGGCCGGCCTCTTCGCGTGCCTGGCGGATCCAGTCGGCGGTGAACCGGCTGAAGGCGGCGTGGGCCTCGGGCTTCCCTTTACGGCGACGCCCGAAGGCGTCGCTGACGACGGTGTAGACCGCGAAGTCCTGATCTTCCAGGCGGCGCCATGACCAGATGGCTCGCTGACTCCACTCGTACCACGCTCGCCGGAAGGTCTTCTCCGCCTCCGCTCCCAACCCGGCAAAGCCGGGATCTGTGGAGAACTGCGGCTTGGGCAGGACACGTACGGCAGCCGCCTCCAGCAGGCGGATCGGCTGCACGAGGGCCGCGAAGGCCCGACGTTCCTCATCGAGGACCGTGGCGAGGCGACTCTGCAGACCATCGGCCCAGGGGGCGAGGAAGGGGTACTCGGACACGGCCTCGTTGCTCCGTGTCAGGTAGGAGTGCAGCCGCCGCCAGTGCTCGTGACGTCGGGAGCGGAAGTTGCGGGCGCGCTCGTATCGCTCCCATTCCTCGTCGCGCCCGGCCTCGTCGTCTTCCTCCTCCTCGTCGCCGGATTCGGTGGCGCGGGGCGGGTACTCGCCGGCGGCGAGGGCGATGGCGGCGTCACGCTCGGCCTCGAGGTCCTCCTCGTCCTTGGACTCCCGATCGAGCCAGATGGCGAGCGAGTCCACCTCGCTCACAGCGGCGCCGAGCGGCAGGATGAGGCTGTCTGTGGGCAGAGGCCACCGACAGCTCGCGCAGAGCCGTTCCACAGCTTCGCCGAATGGGACGTCGATCTGGTCCACAGAGGCGGCTGACCGCAGCGTGCGGCACTCGGGGCTTCCGTGGAGCTTGCCCTTGCCTGTTGCCGAGACGTGGCAGGCAATGAGTATGTCCCGGGTCGGTCCCAGCGGAACCTCAGGCGTGAAGAGGGAACCGAGCATGACGTGGCGAAGCTCATCGGGAGTCGAGGGCATGTCGGCAGGCTATGCGCAGGCACTGACAGTCCGCTGGTCAATCCGCCCTATCCACCCTGCAGTGACCAGAGATGCCAGAGGGTGCCTCGCCGCCAGGGCGGTGATCCTGGGGACCAGTTGGGGACCACACGCTACGCGCGGTGGTGCACGATGCATGCTTCCACACACAACTCGTGCCCGGATTAAGTCCTCTATATCCGGAAAATCCCCTTGACCCTCACTCCTGGGGGTCAAGGGGTCGCAGGTTCAAATCCTGTCGTCCCGACCACGCGGAAACGCGGGTCGGAGGCCGTTCTCTCATCCATGAGAGGGCGGCCTTTCGTGCGTTCGGGGGAGTGGTGGTCGCGCTGTGGCGGCGGCCACGGGGCGGTCCGTACGGGGTGGTCGCGGTAGCGGGCCGTCGTCGTCGGCTTCAGCACCAGCGGCTTCGCCGCCAGCCGCATCTCCGTGTAGGCGGCAGCAGTCTTGGTGCGGGTCCGCGTCGCATCCGCCGGCCTGACCCTCGTGGAACCGCCGCAGTGCCTCTTCGGCTGCCTCCCGGCTGGTGGAGCCGTTCCGGCGCACCGTCGACCGAGGGTGGTCCGCGGCGGGGGCGTCGGGGGCGAAGCCCCAGGTCCTGTGGGGGCGGTCGGTGAGCAGGTGAGACAGCGGGCACCGATCCGGTGACGGCGGTGTCGGGGTCATGGATCCCGGCGGCCGCCGGGTGGGGCCGGCCGGCTCTCGGAGGGCTCGGGCGGGGACCCGGCCGGCGGACCCGGCGAGGGTTCGCCCGCCGCGAGGTGCTCCAGGACCTCCGCCAGTTCCTCGCAGGCGTGGCGCACCGAACGGCGGGTCGCCCGCTGCTCGGTGATGACCGAGGCGAGGAGCAGGGCGGTCAGGGCGGCGGAACCGTTGAACGTCTGGAGCTTGACCATGATCTCGACGTCCGACAGCTGGAAGAACGAGCCCTGGTCGGAAGTCGCCACGAAGGTGGCGAATACGGACGCGAAGAGCGCGCACAGCACGCTTCCGGCGAGCTGGAAGCGGAGCGCCGCCCAGACCAGCAGGGGGAAGACGAGGAAGAGCAGGCCCATCGGGCTGAGCACGGCCACGGGGACGAGAACCAGGGTCGTCAGCCCCAGAAAGGCCGCCTCCTTCCAGCGCCGTGCCCGGAACCGCCCGGCCGGCCCCGCGAGGACGAGCAGGAGCGGAGCGACGAGCAGAACCCCCATCGTGTCGCCCGCCCACCAGGCCAGCCACACGGCCCAGAACTCGCTCCTGTCCAGGGACCCTGTCACCACCTGTAGTCCGACCCCCGCGGTCGCGCTGATCAGCATGGCGCTGAAGCCCCCGAGGAAGATCAGTGACAGTCCGTCCCGCAGCCGCGCCATGTCGAGCCGGAAGCCGACCCGTCTCAGCAGCAGGAAGGCGCAGAGCGGCGCGACGGTGTTGCTCACCACGGTGACCGTCGTGGTGGGCCCAGGGGTGGTGAGGGAGGCGATGACGAGGAAGGAGCCGAGGGCGATCCCGGGCCAGACCCGCGCGCCGAACAGCAGCAGGGCGGCGACGGCGACGCCGGTGGGCGGCCAGATGGGGGTGGCCACCACGCCGTCGACGACGAGGCGGCCCAGCAGGCCGAGCCGTCCGGCCGAGTAGTAGCAGATCGCCACGGCCAGCGAAATCAGCGCCGCCTCGATGAAGGGCCGGAATTGCCGAATAACGAACACGCCAGCCATGAGACACCGGCCGGGCCGCCACGACCGGGCAAGGACCCCTGCGTGTCGGGCGCCGCCGTACGGCACGAGTCCGGGACCGGCCGGAGGAGTCAGGACCGGCCCGAGGTCTGGCCCGAACCGGGGCGGACAAAACCGGGCCGCGTGGAACCTGGACGGGCGGGACCGGGGCGGGCCGAACCGGGGCGGGCCCCCTTCACCCCTCGGCCGTCGACCGGGCGGGACCGCCGTCATGGCCGACGACCAGGACGGCTGCGTCGTCCTCGTGCCCCACCGTGGCCGCCAGCTTCATGACGGCGGTGGCGAGCGCGTCGACGTCCAGCCCGGCGACGGCGGTGATCCCGGCGAGCCTCGTCACCCGGTCCAGACCCTCGTCGACGTGGAGCGAGGGCCCCTCCACCACCCCGTCGGTCAGGAGGACGAAGACACCGTCGGCGGTGAGCCGGTGGCGCGTGGCCGGGTAGTCGACGTCGCGGAGCACACCGAGCGGAGGCCCGCCCTCGCTGTCGTCGATGCCGGAGCGGCCGTCGCTGGTGGCCCAGATGTGGGGGATGTGACCGGCCCGGGCGCACTCCAGGGTGCCGGCAGCGGGGTCGAGCCGCAGGAAGGTGCAGGTGGCGAAGAGGTCGGCGCCCAGAGAGATCAACAGGTCGTTGGTGCGGCCGAGCAGCTCTCCCGGGTCTCCGCTGACGGAGGCCAGCGCGCGAAGCGCCACGCGGACCTGACCCATGAAGGCGGCAGCCTCGATGTTGTGCCCCTGGACGTCACCGATGGACATGCCGATCTGCCCGCCGGGCAGGGCGAAGGCGTCGTACCAGTCACCGCCGACATTGAGCCCGTGGTTGGCGGGCTCGTAGCGGACGGCGAGCCGGGCGCCCGGAAAACTGGGCAGGTCCGAGGGCAGCATGCCGCGCTGCAGGGCCACGGCGAGCTCGACACGGGAACGCTGGGTCTCGGCCAGCTCCCGAGCCTTGGCGGTCAGCGACCCGAGCCGGACCAGAAGATCCTCGCTGTTGTCGGCCGGCCGTCTGCGGAACATCGATCACTCCGACGTCACGACAATCCTCGTATCACTCCGTCCCGTCTCCAGCACGCGGGACCCCCGGGGACCACCTCGGTACGAACAGGTCCTTCCCCACTCTGCCCGGAGGGCACGACGCCCGCATCTCATCGACCCCACACCCCGGCCCGAAGGCGCCACCAGGAGACCGGGGCCGCCCAACACGGGCGCCCGGCGGCGGGACCCCCGCAAGGCCGGGGCTTCGCGCCCCGGCGCAGCTTGCCGTGCCCGCGACGCCCCGAGGAAGTGGCCGGCCGCGTACTGGGCGTGCCGGCCCTCATCACGCCTGCGCGGCTGAGGGGCACCGCCCGCACGCCCTTGTGCACGCCACCGTCCTCCGTGTCGAGGTGCCGGACACCAGGGTCACCGCGCCGGCGTGACGCCCTTCACCGCACGTGCGAAGGCGAGCGTGGTCGGGGAGGCGTGGGAGCGGTGCCAGATCAGTCCCAGTTCGGACGGGGGCAGGCCGTCGACCGGGACGAAGGCGATGGAGCTGCGTCGCCCGTGGTAGTCGGCCGTGGAGCGGCACAGCAGCATCGCGCCCCGGTCCGCCGCCGTCAGGCTCAGACCCTCCTGGAGGGTGTTGACGACCGGGCCCGCCGGGATCGGCCGCAGTTGCGGGGTGCGGTCCGGGGCCTGCGCCAGGCGCCAGTACGCGGGCGCCGGACCGGGCGCCCCTCCCGCGCCCACGCCGATGAGCCGGCAGTCGGCCAGCTCCTCCGCCGACAGCGACTCCCGGGCCGCGAACGGGTGCCGGACGGAGACGGCGAGGGTCTGCGGCTGCCGGGAGAAGACCGGTCCGAGCACCAGGTCCTCCTCCCGTACCGGCAGGAGGACCACCGCGCAGTCCACCTCCTGGCGGCGCACCGGTCCGAACGGGTCCGACAGCGGTATCTCCGTCAGCTCCAGGACGCACCCCGGGCACTCCTCCTCGAACAGCGCCATCGCCTGGGCGAGGTAGTCGTCGACGGTGCCCTGGAAGCCGACCCGCAGCACCCCGCCCACCTCCGCCCGGGCGGCGGCCCGCGCCTCGTCCAGGGTGGCCCGCAGTCCCTCGTACGCCGGCCGCAGGCTGCCGACGAACGACTCCCCGAGCGGGGTCAGCCGCACCCGGCGGCTGGTGCGCTCGACCAGCGGGGCGCCGATCCGCCCCTCCAGGGCGCGCAGCAGCTGGCTCACCCTGCTCTGAGAGACGTACAGTCGCTCGCCCGCCCTGCCGAAGTGCAGCTCCTCGGCGAGGACGAGGAACGCCTCCAGCTCGCGGATCTCGATACCGCCCACGGACTCCCGGCCTCCTCCACCTGATCAAGTAATCCCGCTCATAGAAGGATGAGGGATTGGCCGTTGTTCCCCAACGCCCCTGCCGGTTGGCTGGTTGTATGGCACAGACAGAGGAAATCGCAGGCAAGGCGCCCGGAGAGGGGCAGTCCGTACGACGCGGGGGCTGGCCCGCCGTCGCCGCGGTCGCCGGGGCGACGTTCACGGTGGTCACGTCCGAGATGCTGCCGGTGGGGCTGCTCACCCCCATCGGCGACGCGCTCCATGTGAGCGAGGGGACCGCCGGGCTCACCCTCACCATCACGGGGCTGGTCGGCGCGGTCTCCGCGCCGCTGCTGACCCCGCTGCTCGGCAAGCTCGACCGCCGGGTGCTGCTGTGCTCCCTGATGGCGGTGCTCGCGCTGGGCAACCTGCTCGCGGCGTGGGCCCCCGGCTTCGGCGTGATGGTGGTCGCCCGCGTCCTCGTCGGCATCGGCATGGGCGTGGTCTGGGCGGTCGCCGCCGGTCTCGCCGTACGGCTCGTGTCCGGCACCGCCGTCGGCCCGGCCACCTCGCTCATCTTCAGCGGCATCGCGGTGGCCTCGGTGCTGGGCGTCCCGGCCGGCACGTACATCGGCGAACTCGCCGACTGGCGGACGGCGTTCGTCGTCATCGCCGCCCTGGCCGTGGTCGTCCTGATCGCACTCGCGGCCCTGCTGCCGCCGCTCCCGGCCGAGCAGGACATCCGGCTCGGTGGCGTGCTGAAGCTGTTCGGCAACCCGCGGGTGGCGACCGGGCTCGCCGTGGTGGCGTTCCTGGTCACCGGGCACTTCGCCGCCTACACCTACGTACGGCCCGCGCTGGAGGAGATCTCCGGGGTCAGCCCCACGATGATCGGCACCCTGCTCCTCGTCTACGGCGTCGCCGGCGTCCTCGGGAACTTCGCGGCCGGCGCCGGGGCGGGCCGCTCCCCGCGCGGCACGCTCCTGGTGATCGCCGTCGTCCTGGCGGCCACGGTGGGGCTGCTGCCGCTGCTCGGCGGCTCGGTGCTGACGGCCGGCGTGATGCTCGCGGTGTGGGGCATCTCGTACGGCGGCGTGTCGGTGAGCACCCAGACCTGGCTGCTGGCCGCCGCGCCGCAGGCCCGCGAGGCGGCGTCCTCGCTCTTCGTGGGTGTCTTCAACGGGGCGATCGCGCTGGGCGCCCTGGTCGGCGGTCTCACCGCGGACGGCGCCGGGATCGAGGCCGTGATGTGGCTGGGCGGCGGCCTGGCGCTCGCCGCCCTGCTGGTGGCCGCCCTGGGCCGGGCCCCGGAGAGCGGTCGGCTCGGCTAGGCCGACGGGCGGCGCCGCTCGGCCCTGTCGGCCCTGTCGGCCCTGTCGGGCCTGTCGGGCCTGGAACGGTCCGCCCGGGCCGAGCCGCTCGGGCACTTCCGGCCCGGGACGGTCCGCCGGACCAGGTCGACTCGGGCCTGTCGACTCGGGCCTGTCGGCCCGGGACGGTCCGCCGGGCCCGGTCGACTCGGGCCCCCGGACCCGCCCCGGTCCGCCGCCGGGCCGCCCGGGCGGCCCGGCCTCGAACCCCCCGGGGCGCGTCACCCCCGTACGCGTCCCGGGGGCTCCTCCACCGACGTCAGGAAGTCCTGGATCAACGCCGCCCAGGCGGCCGGCTCCTCGGCCGCGATGGCGTGACCGCAGTCCAGGGTCGCCAGCCGGGCGCCGGGGATGCCGTCCGCGAGTTCCCGGGAGTGAAGGGGAGTGATGAGCAGGTCCCGCAGCGGGGAGACCACCAGGGTCGGCACCGCGATCCGGGCCAGGTCCGGCCGTACGTCGATGTGCTCGAACAGCGCGAGTTGGGCGTCGGTGCCGGGCGGCAGTCCGCCGGCGAAGAGGGTGAGCTGCTCCTCGATCTCGTCCGCGGTGCGCTCGTCGAGCCACTCCGGTCCGCCCACCATCAGGGAGAGATAGGCGGCCAGTTCGCGGCTCTCCGGAAGGTGCCTGCCGAGCGCGCGCCAGGTGCCCACGGCGAGCCGGAGACGCGGATTCGGATGGGCGAAGCCGGCCGAGAGAATGAGCGCGGTAACCCGTTCGGGATGGCGGACCGCGGTCCGTACGGCGACCGAGCAGCCCATCGAGAACCCGGAAATCGCGAAAGTCTCGGCGCCGTGCCGCACGGCGCTTTCCACAATGTGGTCGGACAGCTCGTCAAGACTGAGCGGCCGGCCCGGAAGTGAGGTGTTTCCGGACCCCGGATAATCCGGGCCGATGACCGTCCGGTATTCCGCCAGGTCGTCGATCAGCGGGCCGTAACTGTCCTGCACATCACTGCCCGCACCGTGCGCGAGCAGCAGAGCGGGGCCGGATCCCCGCAGTAGAGGGGCATTCATGGAAGGGATTGGCGAGGTCATGTCCAGATACTAGCCAGGGGCGCCCCGGAATTCCCCGGGATATCTCGCGGATTTCTGCTTATTCCACACGCGGACTACTTGAACGGGTGGTGTGCGGCTACTCAATCGAGTAGTGGTGACGCAGATCCGGGGGCACGTAGGATCACGAGCATCGGGCAGCAACACTTCCGTGGCCCTAAAGACCGAAGGAAAACCGATGCTCGCATTACGTCAGTTCCCGCTGTCTGCATATCAGCGTGACATCTGGGCTGCCGAATCCGCCGTCTCTTCTCCCGACCCGCAGTTCAACGTCGTCCTGCAGGAGCGTCTCACCGGGCAGGTGGACGCGGCGGCGCTCACCGCGTCCCTGGACCATGTCCTGCGGCACACCGACGCCTTCGCGCTGCGCTTCGACGACCACGACGGAGTGCCCCACCAGTGGTGCGCCGCCGAGGAGTCCGGTCCCTGGGCCACGTACGTGGACCACTCCGGCGCGGCAGCCCCCGCTGCGGCCTGCGCGGAGTGGCAGGAACGCTCCTTCAACAGGCCCTTCACGCTGCGCCGTTCGCGTCTGTTCACGGCGGCGGTGCTCCGCGAGAGCGCCACGGTGGTGCATCTGCACCTCAACGCCCACCACCTGCTCGCCGACGCCTACGCGCTGAACGAGGTCAGCCGCCGCGTCTGGGCCGAGTACGCCCGCCGGACCGGCGCCGAGACCGCCGCCGCTGCCGTCGAGACCGACACCGCAGCCGGCTCGGTCACCACGCTCCTGGAGGCCGCGGCCGCCTACGAAGGCTCGCCCGCCCAGGAGCGGGACCGCGCCCACCACCGTGAGGCCCTGGCCGGGGTCGAGCCCGCCCTGTTCACCGCCGCCCCGGCCCCCGCCGACGGCCACCGCCGCCGCGCCCGGCACAGCTTCACCCTCGAGGCCGACCTGGTGCGCCGGATCCGCCAGGGCGGCAGCTCCCCCTTCGCCTTCCTCACCGCCGCCTTCGCCGCCTACCTCGCCCGGATCCACCGCAGCGACGAGGCCGTGGTCGGCGTGCCCTTCCTCAACCGGCGCGGCGCGGCCGAGCTTTCGGCGGTCGGCCAGGTCGCCAACAGCCTGCCGGTCCGGGTCCCGGTGGCCGCCGACGCCACCCTCCACCAGCTCGCCGCGCAGGTCCGCACCACCACCGACGCCCTGCGCCCGCACGAGCGCCTCGCCCTCGGCGACCTGCTGCGCGAGCTGCCCGCCGGCCCGGCCGGAAACCGCCGACTGTTCGACGTCACCGTCTCCTACCTGCGCTTCCCCCGCCCCGCCGCGCTGCCCGGCCTCGCGCGGGAGATCACCGTCAAGGCGCCCGTGCACGCCCAGGACGCCCTCTCCGTGATGGTCCACGCCTTCGAGGACGACGCCGACATCCGCGTCGACCTCGACGGCTCCCTCGACGTCTTCGACGAGGACTTCCCCCTCGCCTCGGTGGCCGGCCACCTGCTCTCCCTCGTCCGGGCCGGCGCCGAGCGGCCCGAGCGGGCCGCCGTCACGCTGCCCCTCCTCGACCAGGCCGAGTACAAGAACCTCACCCAGGCGTGGCAGGGAGAGGACGTCCCGTATGCCGACGGGCGGACCGTCCACGGGCTCATCGCCGAACAGGCCGCCCGCACCCCCGGCCGGACCGCCGTCGCCGCCACCGCGGGAGCCGAGCCGCTCAGCTACGCCGAGCTCGACGCCCGCGCCAACCAGGTGGCCCGCGCCCTCGCCGCGCGGGGCGTGGGGACCGGTGACCGGGTGGCAGTGCTCATGGACCGCTCGCCGCTCCTGATCGTGGCCCTGCTCGGCGTCCTCAAGGCCGGCGGCGCGTACGTTCCCGTGGACCCCGGCTACCCGGCCGAACGGATCCGGTTCCTCCTGGAGGACAGCCGCGCGGCGGTGGTCCTCACCGGCGGCGACACGGTCCCGGCCGGTCCAGGGGCACCGGCGTCCACCGGTCCGGGGGCACCAGCGGCCACCGGAGCCGAGGCGCCCGGCGCCACCGTGCCCGTGCTGCCCGTGGAGACCCTGCTCACCGGGCCCGACGACCCCTTCGACTCGCCGGCCGGCCCGCACGACCTCGCGTACGTCATCTACACCTCCGGCTCCACCGGCCGTCCCAAGGGGGTCATGGTCGAGCACCACTCGGTGATCAACCGGCTGGCCTGGATGCAGAAGCGCTACCCGGTCGGCGCCGAGGACGTCGTCCTCCAGAAGACGCCCATCTCCTTCGACGTCTCCGTCTGGGAGCTGTTCTGGTGGGCCGTCGAGGGCGCCGGTCTCGCCCTGCTGCCCGTGGGCGGCCAGAAGGACCCCCGGCAGATCCTGGACACCATCGCCGAACAGCGGGTCACCACCCTGCACTTCGTCCCCTCGATGCTCGGCCCCTTCCTCGACCTCCTGGAGATCTCCCCCGAGCTGCGCGCGCGGGCCGAGTCCCTGCGGACCGTGTTCTGCAGCGGCGAGGCCCTGCCGCCCGCCCGCGTCGAGCAGTTCCACCGCGTCTTCGACGGCCCCGGCGCCCCGCTCCTGGTCAACCTCTACGGACCCACCGAGGCCACCGTCGACGTGTCGTACCACGACTGCGTCGCCGAACCCGGCAAGCCCGTGCGCCGCGTCCCGATCGGCCGGCCCGTCGACAACACGCGGCTGTACGTCCTCGACGCGTACGGCGGTCTCCAGCCGGCCGGTGTCCCCGGCGAACTGTGCATCGGCGGCGTCCAGGTGGCCCGCGGCTATCTGGACCGGCCCGAGCTGACCGCCGAGAAGTTCGTGGAGGACCCCTTCACGCCCGGTGGCAGGCTCTACCGCACCGGCGACCTGGCACGCTGGCTGGCCGACGGCACCCTGGAGTACCTCGGCCGGATCGACGGCCAGGTGAAGATCCGCGGCAACCGGGTGGAGCTCGGCGAGGTGCAGAACCGGCTCGCCTCCCTGCCCGGCGTGCGCGACGCCCTGGTCGTCGACCACACCACCCCCGCCCGGGGCACCGTCCTCGCGGCCTACTACGTCGCGGACACCGCTCTCTCCGCAACCGCCCTGCGCACCGAACTCGCCGCGCAACTGCCGGAGTTCATGGTCCCGGCGCACTTCACGCGGATCGAGCGGATCCCGCTCACGCCCAACGGCAAGGCCGACCGCCGCGCCCTGCCCGCCCCCACCGCCGGCGGCGCGTCGGGCCCCGCGGGCGAGCCGCCGCGCCGTCCGGTCGAGGCGGAACTCATACGGATCTGGTCGGAGGTCCTGGAGGTCGAGAACATCGGCGTCCACGACGACTACTACGCCCTCGGCGGCGACTCGATCACCGTCCTGCGCATCCACGCCCTCGCCGAGAAGGCCGGCATACGCTTCTCCGTGACCGACCTGATGCGGCACCCGACCGTCGCCGGGCTCGCCGCGCACGCCACCGCCGACGCCACCACCGGGCCCCACCCGCAGGAGGCGCCGCTGGAGCCGTTCGCGCTCGTGTCCCAGGTGGACCGGGCCCGGCTCGAAGGCCGCGCCGACGCCTACCCGCTCACCCGCCTCCAGCTCGGCCTGCTCTACCACAGCCGGGCCGAGGAGAACTCGGCCGTCTACCACGACGTCTTCCGGTACTCCCTGGTCCTGCCCTGGGACGAGGACCGCTTCCGGGCCGCCTTCGACGCGCTCGTCGCCCGCCACCCCGTCCTGCGGTCCTCCTTCGACCTCGGCACCTTCTCCGAGCCGCTCCAGATCATCGACCGCGAGGCGCCCGACGCCCTGGACGTCGCCGACCTGCGGGGCCGTCCCGAGGACGAGGCCCGCGCCGAGATCCTGGCCCATGTTGAGGAACGCCGGCACCACCGCTACGTGTTCGAGCGGGCGCCGCTCTACTTCCTGCGGGCGCACGTCCTGGACGAGAGCGTGGAACTGGTCCTCAGCTTCCACCACGCCATCCTCGACGGCGGCAGCGTGGCCACCCTGCTCACCGAAGTGCTCCAGGACTATCTGCACGCCCTCGGCCACCCGGTGGACGCGGTCGACGGCGCCGGCCCGCTGCCGTCCGCCGCGCACCACGTGGTGGCGGAGCGCCGAGCCCTGGACTCCGCCGACACCCGCCGCTTCTGGCAGGAGTACCTGGCCGAGGCCCCGCTGGTCTCGCTGGAGGCGTTCCGTCCGCACGAGGCGCCCGGCCACGACGGCCAGATCACCAAGGTCGTCGACCTCGACCGGGAGCTCGGCGAGGCCGCCCGGGCGCTCGCCGCCGAGCGGTCCCTGCCGGTGAAGTCGGTTCTCTTCGCCGCGCACGTCCTGACCCTGCGGCTCTTCTCCGGCACCGAGGACGTCACCACCGGCCTGGTCACCCACGGCCGGCCGGAGCTGGCCGGGGCGGAACGCACCACCGGCCTCTTCCTCAACACCGCGCCGGTCCGCCTCGACACCTCGGCCGCCCGCGACTGGGCGGAGGTGGCCGTCGAGGCCTTCCGCCAGGAGCGGCTCGCCCACCCGCACCGGCGCTACCCGCTCAGCGCGATCCAGGAGGACCGGGGCTCCACCGTCCTGGAGACCGCGTTCAACTACATCCACTTCCGGCAGCTCGCCGAGGTCCTCGCCCTGCCCGGTGTCCGGCTCCAGGAGTTCGTCACCTGGGAGGAGACCAACTTCCAGCTGCTGGTCAACGCCATGACCGACCCGGTGGACCGCTCGGTGCGGCTGCGGATGGACTTCCACGGGCAGACCTTCACCGAGGCCCAGGCCACCCTGTACGCGGAGGCGTTCACCGCGATCCTGGAGCGGATCGTCTCCCACCCGGACGAGGCCCCCGACCTGTCCTTCCTCGCCCCGGCCCCGGCGGTCACGGACACGTCCACGCCCCCGGCGGGCACGGACACGTCCGCGCCCCCTACGGCCACCGCCACGGCGGCCACCCCGCCGGACGTCGTGCGCGCCCTGGCCGAGCAGACCGCCCGCACCCCCGGGGCCGTCGCCCTCGCCTTCGGCGAGCGGGAGTGGACGTACGCCGAACTTGACCGCGTCTCCGCCCGAGTGGCCCGCACCCTGGTCGGCCTCGGTGCCCGGCCCGGCGCCCGCGTCGGCATCGCCATGGACCGCTCTCCGGAGACCGTCGCCGTCATCACCGGCGTCCTGCGGGCCGGCGCCGCGGCCGTGCCGCTCGACGTGAGCTACCCGGCGGAGCGGCTGACCTCGATGGTCGAGCAGGCCGAACCCCTCCGGGTGATCGCCCACCGCCGGCACGCCGCCGTCTTCCAGGGGATCGCCCCCGTCCTGCCGGTCGAGGAGATCCTCGACGCGCCCCGCGCGGGCGCCGCCGAGGACGGACCGGAGCTGCCCGCGATCGACCCGGCCGGCACCGCGTACATCCTCTTCACCTCCGGCTCCACCGGCGCCCCCAAGGGCGTCGCCATGCCGCACCGCTCCCTGGCCCAGCTGGTGGCCTGGCAGAACAGCATCCCGAGCGGGGTCGTGGGCGGCCGGACCGCCCAGTTCGCCCCGCTCAGCTTCGACGTCTCCTTCCAGGAGATCTTCTCCACGCTGTGCGGCGGCGGCACGCTGGTGGTGCTGACCGAGGAGCAGCGCCGTGACATGCCGCAGCTGCTGCGGCTCCTCGACCGTGAGCGGGTCGAGCGGATCTGTCTGCCGTACGTCGCCCTCCAGCAGTTCGCCGAGGCCGCCGACGCGCTGGACCTGGTGCCGCGCGCCCTCAAGGCCCTGCTCTCCTCCGGCGAGCAGCTGCGGGTGACGGACGAGATCCGCCGGCTGTGCGCCGCGCTGCCGGGCGTGGTCCTGGAGAACCAGTACGGCCCCACCGAGTCGCACGTGGTGACGGCGTACGCGATGACGGGCGACCCGGCCGCCTTCCCGGCCCTGCCGCCGATCGGCACCCCGATCATCGGCTCCCGGGTGTACGTGCTCGACTCCGCGCTGCGGCCCGTGGCCCCGGGCACCAAGGGCGAGTTGTACCTGGCCGGAACGTGTCTGGCCGACGGTTACCTCGGCCGGCCGGAGCTGACGGAGGAACGTTTCCTCCCCGACCCGTTCGTCCCCGCCGCTGCCACCGGCTCCCCGGCCGCCCGTATGTACCGCACCGGCGACCTGGGCATCGTGCTCCCCGACGGCGCCATCGTCTGCCTGGGCCGGGCCGACTCGCAGGTCAAGGTGCGCGGCTACCGGGTGGAGCCGGCCGAGGTGGAGCTGGCCATCACCCGCTTCGCCGCCGGGCACCCCGGGCTCGCGGAGGCCGCCGTGGTCGCCCGCCGCCGCGACGGCGGCGACTCCTTCCTCGCCGCGTTCCTGGTGGGCGAGGAGGACCGGGTCGACGAGAACCTGCTGCGCAAGCAGCTGCGCACGGTCCTGCCCGAGTACCTGATGCCCTCCCACTTCGAGTGGATCGACGCCCTGCCCCTGACCCCCAGCGGCAAGCGGGACGACGGCGCGCTGCGCCGCCGGCCGCTGACCACGGCCGGCCCGGCGGAGGGCGGCGGCGCCGAGCCGCGCGACGCGTACGAGCGCACCCTCACCGAGATCCTCGCCGAGCTGCTCCAACTGCCGTCCGTCGGCGTCCACGACAACCTCTTCGCCCTGGGCGGCACCTCGCTCACGGCGATGCGGCTCGTCGTCCTGATCGAGCAGCGCTTCGGCATCAACGTGCCGCTGTCGGAGTTCGTCTCGGCACCGACCGCGGCCGAGCTCGCGGTCCGGCTGCGGGACGGCGGAGCCCGTACCGCCTTCGACCCGCTGGTGCCCATCCGGACCGGCGGCAACCGGCGGCCGGTCTTCTTCGTCCACCCGATGGGCGGCAACGTCCTCTGCTACGTGCGCTTCGCCTCGTACCTCCGCGAGGACCAGCCGTTCTACGCCCTCCAGGCGGCCGGCGCCGATCCGGGCACCGAGCCCCTGCGGAGCGTCGAGGAGATCGCCGCGAGCTACGTCGAGGCGATCCGGCGGGTGCAGCCGTCCGGGCCGTACGTGATCGGCGGCTGGTCGTTCGGCGGCTTCGTGGCCTTCGAGATGGCCCGCCAGCTGCGGGCCGCGGGCGAGGAGATCGCCCGGCTGGTGCTCCTGGACACCACCGCCCTCAACCCGGGCCGCCGGCTCAACACCGGCGACGAGGCCCTGCTCGGCTGGTTCTTCTGGGAGCTGCTGTGGCTGCGGCGCGGCGGCGACTCGCCGCTGGAGCTGATCCCGGCCGAACTGACCACGCTGGACGAGAAGTTCGACTTCATCGCCCAGCTCGCCATCGACGAGGGGGTCCTCCCGGCGGGCAGCACCGGCGCCGTGGTGCGGCGGCTGTTCCACGTGTACGAGGCCAACTGGAAGGCGGCGTTCGCCTACCGGCCGGACCCGGTCGACCAGGACATGGTCCTCATCCACGCCTCGGAGCCGCTGCCCGAGGTCCTGAACTCCATGCACACCGCCATCGAGTCGATGCACCGCGACCCGTCCAACGGCTGGCGCGAGCGCACCACCGGCGACCTGGCCGTCGTGGACGTGCCCGGCGACCACCTGACCCTCATGGAGGAGCCCCACGTGGCCACCACCGTCCGGGTCGTCAGCGATCTCATCGAGCAGTGAGGACGACGAGGATGAGCACCGAGTCGAGGACGAGCACGAAGAAGAACGGCCGCCGGCCCAAGGCCCTGGTCATCGGCGCGGGCATCGGCGGGCTCACGGCCGCCGTCGCCCTGCGCGAGGCCGGTCTGGACGTCGAGATCCACGAGCGGGCGGGCCGACTGCGCGCGGCCGGCTCGGGCCTGTCGGTCATGAGCAACGCGGTCGGCGCCCTGCGGTCCCTGGGGGTCGGCATCGACCTGGAGTCCCGGGGCACCACCCTGGATTCGTACCACGTCAGGACCGCCCGGGGGCGGCTGATCCGGGAGTTCCCCTTCCCCGAGATCATCGAACGGCTCGGCGTGCCGAGCGTCCTGATCACCCGGTCGGACCTCCAGCAGGCCCTCCTGGAGGCGGCCGAGGGCATCCCCCTCACCCTCGGCTCCGCCGCCTCCGCCTTCGAGACCGACCCCACGGGCGGGGTCCGGGTCACCTTCGAGGACGGGCGGGTGGAGCACGGGGACCTGCTGATCGGCGCGGACGGCTTCCACTCGGTGGTCCGCCGGCAGCTGGCCGGCCCGGAGCCCTCGCAGGACAGCGGCTACATCTGCTGGCTGGCGGTCGTACCGTACGCCCACCCCCGGTTCGCCCCCGGCTCGGTCGTCCACTACTGGGGCAGCGGCCGCCGCTTCGGCCTGGTCGACGTGGGCGGCGGGCGGCTCTACTGGTGGGGCACGAAGAACATGCCCGCCGAGCGCTCGCACGACTGGAAGGGCACCAAGGAGGAGATCCTTGGCACCTACGCCGGCTGGGCCGACGAGGTGGTGCACGCCATCGAGGTCACCCCGGAGGAGTCCGTGATCGCGGTGCCCTCCCGGGACCGGCCCTTCCTGGAGCGCTGGGGCAGCGGCCCGGTCACCCTGCTCGGCGACGCCGCCCACCCGATGCTCACCAGCCTCGGCCAGGGCTCGGGCATGGCGATCGAGGACGCCGTCGTCCTCGGCCGGGCCCTGCGCGGAGCCGAGGACCTGCCGCGAGCGCTGCGCCGGTACGAGGACGAGCGCCGCGAGCGGACCCGCGCCCTGGTCGCCGCCTCGCGCGGCATCAGCGACTTCGAGCAGTCGGAAGGACTGCGCCGGCCGGTCCGGGACGCGTACTTCCGCTTCATGCCACGCGCCAAGCTGGTACGCACCCTGGAGGGCTCGTTGACCTTCACCCCGCCCTCGTTCCGGACGGCCCCGGCCACGGGAGCCGCCGCATGAGCGCCGCCGACCTGATCAGCGGGCGTGGGGCGCTCGCCCCGCGCGGGAAGTCGGTCCTGGTCACCGGCGCCTCCTCCGGCCTCGGCCGGGTCTGCGCCGAGCGCCTGGCCGCGTCCGGCTTCCGCGTCTTCGCCGCCGTACGCAAGGAGGCGGACGGCGCGGCGCTCGCCTCGGCCGGCGAGGCGGGCCGCATCGTCCCGGTCCGCCTCGACGTCACCGAGGACAAGACGATCGCCGCCGCGGCCGAGGAGATCGCCGAGACGGTGGGCGACGCGGGGCTGTGGGGGCTGGTGAACAACGCCGGCATCTGCGTCTCGGCCCCCCTGGAATGCGTCTCGCCCGACCAGCTCCGGCGCCAGCTCGACACCAACGTGGTCGGCCAGCTCGCCGTCACCCAGGCCCTGCTGCCGCTGCTCCGGCGCAGCCGGGGCCGGGTGGTGAACGTGACCTCCGGGCTCGGCAGCGTGGCCATCCCCTTCCTCGGCGCCTACGCCTCGGCGCAGTTCGCCAAGGAAGCGCTCACCGACGTCCTGCGGCGGGAGCTGCGCCCGCTGGGGGTGGACGTGAGCGTGGTGCAGCCGGGGGCGATCATGACGCCGATCTGGGGGAAGGTCTCCGAGGTGGCCCGGGACGCCATGGACGGCGTGCCGGAGCACATCGCGGAGCTGTACCGGATCCCGTTCGGCCGCTTCCTCGCGGCGAACGAGCAGCAGGCGCGGGAGAGCCGGACCACCCCGGAGGACTTCGCCCGCACCGTCGGGCAGGCCCTCACCGCCCGCCGGCCCCGGACCCGCTACCGGGTCGGCCAGGACGCCCGCCGGGTGAGCGTGCTGGCCCGGGTCCTGCCGGACAGCGCCCTGGACCGGTACCTGCGCCCGATCACCGAGTGAGGGGGAGGCCACGGTGGCCGAGCGCGCCGGTGAGCACGCGGACCGGTGGGCCGAGCGCGCCGGTGAGCACGCGGACCGGTGGGCCGAGCGCGCCGGTGAGCACCCGGACCGGTCGTCCGATCGCGCCGGTGGGCCGCACCGCCCGGCGCGCGAATGAGCCGGTGAACCGCCCGAACCGGTCGGCCACGTCGGCCGCCTGACCGGGAAAACCGGTGGACTGCGGCCCACCGATCGCATGAAAACAGCCATTCCCCACCGCCCTCCCCGTCCGAACGGACGGCGGATTCACGCCACCGAGGCGACCACGGACCGGCGGCGGGCGGAGAGCCACCCCCTGCTCTCCGCCCGCCGCCCCGGGGTGTCGGACTCCCGAGCGACCTTGATTCCCAAGGGCTCGCCGCCGTTTCGCCGTCACTCCGCGCGCGCCGCCGCCCTCCAGCCGGCGGCGCCCGGGGTGACGGACATCGCGCCGCGTCGTCACTGTCCGAGTCTCCTGTGGCTCCGGCGATCCCCCACAACAAGGATGAGATGCATGGCTCGAACCCCGCAGTCCGTATCCGCCACCCCCACCGACGGCGGCGACCTGACCCGGCTCGTCACCCGCCACCAGCCCCTCCTGGAACGGGCCCGGACCGCCCTCCGCACTCGGGAACACTGGTCGCCGTACCCGGAGGACCCGAGAGCCTACGGCCCGGAGGCCGAGGCCGCCGGCGAGGCCGCCTTCCGGGCCCTCCTCGGCCGCCCCTTCGAACTGGGCCAGCCGGGCCGGGACGGCACCGTCGGACCGGCACCGGCCGAGGGCGGCGAGCGTTCCCCGTACGGCTTCGAACTCGGCATCTCCTACCCGCACACGGACCCCGACACCCTGCTGCCCGCGATGGCGGCCGCGCTGCCCGCCTGGCGGGACGCGGGCCCCGAGGTCCGGGCGGCGGTCTGCGCGGAGATCCTCCACCGGATCAACGCCCGCAGCGTGGAGTTCGCCCTGGCCGCCACGCACACCAGCGGCCACAACCCCGTGATGGCCTTCCACGCGGGGGCCGTGCACGCCCAGGACCGGGGCCTGGAGGCCGTCGCCATGGCCCTGGCCGAGCAGACCCGGCTGCCCGCCCGGGCCCGCTGGCGCAAGCCGCAGGGCGACCACGTCGTCGACATCGGCAAGACGTTCACGCCCGTGCCGCTCGGGATCTCCCTGGTGGTCGCCAACAGCGTCTTCCCGACGTGGAACGGCTACCCCGGCCTGTTCGCCTCGCTGGCCACCGGAAACCCCGTCCTCGTCAAACCCCATCCGGCCGCCGTCCTGCCGCTCGCGCTCACCGTCCGGATCGCCCGCGAGACGCTCGCCGACACCGGTTTCTCCCCGGACCTGGTGTGCCTCGCCGTCGAACGGCCCGGCGAGGAGGCGGCCCGCACCCTGGCCGTCCGCCCCGAGATCCGCCTCGTCGACCACTCCGGCACCACCGCGTTCGGCGCGTGGCTGGTCGAACACGCCCGCCAGGCCCGTGTCTTCACCTCCGGGTCCGCCGTCAACACCCTGGTCGTCCACTCCACCGGCGACTACCGGGACATGCTCGCCAACCTCGCCTTCTCCGTCTCCCTCTACAGCGGGCAGCTCTGCACCAGCCCGCAGAACCTCCTGATCCCCCGCGCCGGCATCTCCACCGACGAGGGCCACAAGAGCTTCGAACAGGTCGTCGCCGACCTCGGCGAGGCCCTCGGCACCCTCCTCTCCGACGACAACGACGCCGCCGCCGTGCTCGGCGCGCTCCTCGGCCCCGCCGTCAGCGAGCGGGTGGACCTCGCCCAGGCCGGAAAGCTCGGCCACGTCGCCGTACCCTCCCGCGCTGTACACCACCCCGACCACCCCGAGGCCGACATCCGCACGCCGGTGGTCGTCGCACTCGACGCCGCCCGCGAAGCCGACCGGGCCACCCTGCTCACCGAGTGGCTCGGCCCCGTCTGCTTCGCCGTCGCCGTGGACTCGGTGGACGAGGCGCTCGCGCTGCTCGCCCGCACCACCCGGGAGTGCGGCGCCCTCTCCGCCGGCCTGTACTCCACCGACCGCGAGGTGGAGCGGGCCATGGTGGCGGTCTGCGCCGACGTGGGCGTGATGCTCTCGGTCAACCTGATGGGCGACTGGTACATCTCCCAGTCGGCCGTCTACTCCGACCTGCACGCCACCGGCCTCAACCCGGCCGGCAACGCGGTCTACTGCGACACCGACTTCGTGGCCGGACGGTTCCGGACCGTGGGAGTGCGCCGGTACGGCGGTGCGGTGTGAGTACGGCACTCGCCCAGGGCACCCCGCTGCGCGGACGGGACCCCGAACTGGAACGAATACGGGAGATCCTGGAACACGGCCGGGGCACCGGCAGCGCCCTGCTCGCCATCGAGGGCATGCCCGGCATCGGCAAGACCCGGCTCCTCCAGGAGGCCGCCCTCCTCGCCGAGCGGCTCGGCTACGACGTCAACCCCGGTCGCCACACGGGCGGTTACGCCCGCTGCCCGCGCCCCTCGGGCCCGCGCCTGGTGATCCTGGACGGCACCGGGCCGCTCCCGCGGCAACGCCGGCACCCCGCCGCCGGACCGACGGGCACCCCCGGGGGCCGCCGGCCCGGCCTTCACGGCGGCCCCGCCCGTACCGCGGTGCCGGCCGGCCGGCACGGCGACCGCGCCCGCACGGTGTGGCTGCTCGCCCACCGGCCCGGAGAGGGCATGGCCGCACCCGCCGCCGCCCTCCTCGGGGGCGAGCCGCGCGGGCGCAGCGAACGGCTGACCCTGGGCCCCCTGGGCGCCTCGGACGCGCTGCGGCTCGCCCAGGACGTGCTCGGCGCCGACCCCTCGCCCGCCCTGGCGCGGCTCGTGGACCAGGCCGGCGGGCATCCGCGCCTGCTCATCGACCTGCTGACCGGGCTGCGGGAGGAGGGCGGCGTACGGATCGCGGCCGGTGAGGCGGAGCTGCTGAGCCGGCGGCTGCCGGAACGGGTGGCGCTGCGGGTGCGGTCCACCCTGGAGCGGTACTCCGGCTCCTGCCGTCAGCTCCTGTGCGTGGCGGCCGTCCTCGGCGACGAGGTCGTCTACGAGGAACTCGCGCTGATGATGCGGACCTCGGTCTCCGCCCTGCTGCCGGTCCTGGAGGAGGTGCGGGCCACCGGCGTCGTCCGCGACCGGGGCGGCCGGGCCGTCTTCCACAGCCCGCTGCTGCGCCGGCTCCTCGCCGACTCCTTGCCGGACACGGTGCGCGCGGCCCTGGAGCGGGAGGCGCAGTCCCTGCGCACGGCGCGGGCCGCGAAGCGCCGGCCGGAGGCGGTCCCGGCTCAGCCGGCCCCGCACGCGCCGGAGCGCACCGGGCTCACCGAGACCCAGCGGGCCCTGGTCGGGCTGGTCGCCGACGGCCTGACCAACCAGCAGATCGGACGGCGGCTCGCGCTGTCCCCGCACACCGTCAACTACCACCTCAGGAAGCTGTTCAAGCGGTACGGGGTGAGCTCGCGGATCGACCTGCTCCAGGCCGTCTCGGGCACCCGCTGACCACCACCGCCTCCTGACTCCGCCTTCTGTTCCGTCACCGCTTCTCCTGGGAGACCCCTTCCTGTGAACGACATCGTCCTGTCCTCGGCCTGGCCCCGGTACGGCGTCCCCGCCCCCGAACGGCGCACCCCCTGGCTGCGCGACGCGCTCGCCGCCGAACCCGACGACGGCCGCACCCCGCCGCTCGCGGGCGAGCTCGACTGCGACGTCTGCGTCGTGGGCGGCGGTTTCACCGGCCTGTGGACCGCCCTGGAGATCCTGCGCCGCGCGCCCGGCACCGACGTCGTCCTCATCGAGGCCGACATCTGCGGCGGCGGGGCCAGCGGCGCCAACGCGGGCTACCTGATGCCGATGTGGGCCCGGTTCAGCAGCCTGCTCGCCCTCGGCGGCCCCGAGGAGGCCCGCCGGATCGGCGAGGCGTCCGCCCAGGCCGTGGAGGACATCCTGGCCTTCGCGGACGAGCACGGCATCGACATCGAGTACCGCCGGGGTCCGTGGATGTGGGCCGCCTCCTCACCGGCGCAGCGCGGCTCCTGGCAGTCGACCCTGGAGGACCTGCACCGGGCCGGGATCGAACCGCTGCGGCAGATCAGCGCGGCCGAGGCCCGCTCAGCCATCGGCACCCGCAGCCACTACGGTGCGGTGCTCGACCCGGGCTGCGCCACGCTCCAGCCGGCCAAGCTGGCCCGGGGGCTGCGCCGGGTGGCCCTGGACGCCGGGATCCGCATCCACGAGCGGACCCCGCTGACCGCCCTGCGCACCGAGCCGGGTGGCCGCACCCGCGCGTACACGACGTACGGCAGTGTCCGCGCCGATCAGGTGGTCCTCGCCATCAACGCCTGGGCCGGGCAGCTGGAGGACCTGGGGCGCCGCATGGTCACCGTCGCCAGCGACACCGTCCTCACCCGGCCCGTGCCCGAGGCACTCGCCGAGCTCGGCTGGACCGACGCGACCTCGGTCTGCGACTCCCGGCGCCGGCTGAACTACTACCGCACCACGCCCGACGGACGCCTGCTGTTCGGCAAGGGCGGCGCCGGTGTGGCGTACGGGCACCACGGCCCGTCGACGCTGTGGGGGCAGCCGCTGCGGCCGGGCGAGCTGCGCGGGCAGCTGACCCGCATCCTGCCGGGCCTCGCCTCGGCCCCCGTCGACGCGGCCTGGACGGCCCCGGTCGAGTACTCGGTGACCTCACTGCCCTTCGCGGGCCGGCTGAAGTCCGTCCCCGGGGCCAGTTACGCCACCGGCTACTCCGGCGACGGCGTCGGCCCCTCGCGCCTGATGGCGAAGGTCCTCGCCTCCATGGTCCTGGGCGTCGACGACGAGTGGTCCCGGTCGGCCTTCACCCGGCACCTCTCGGCGTGGATCCCGAGCGAGCCCCTCCGCTACCCCGGCTCGCTCCTCGCCCTGCCGGCACTGCGAGCGGTGGAGCGCCGCGAGGACTCCGGCCGGACGGTACCGCCGCTGCTGAAGCGGCTGGTGTCGGTGGACCCGTCGATGTTCCGCCGCTGAACGAACGGGCCGCCCAGGCCGTCCGCCGCCCCCGCGACGCCGGTGTCGACGACGCGGGGATCGACGACGCGGGGATCGACGACGCGGGGACCGTCCACGGTGATCAGGGCGTGGCGCGGTCCGAGGCACGCCGCCCCGCGGCCGGTCCGACGCTCGAAGAGGACGTACGGGGCTCGCGCGTTCTCCGCTCGTCGGTACGGGCTCTCAGCCTGCGGACGCACGTCGGGTGGTCGCTCGCCGGGCGGGTTGTCGCCGGGCCCTTCGGTGTCCTCGGCCTCGGGGACCACTCGGTCTGCGCGAGCGGGGAGACGGGGGCCTGGCCCGCGCAGTCCGTCAGGGGCGTTCCGTTGTAGAGGCCGGCGTCGGCCACGCCGTTAGTGACGCTGCGCAGGTAGTAGCCGCAGGTGGGGCGGTTCTTGAAGTCGAAGGTGGTGCCGGGCCTCAGCCGCCAGATCTTGAAGCCGGTGTACGTCAGCGGCTTTCGTTCGACGGTCTGCTCCGGCTGGTGGTCGGCGAGCACGACGTAGGCGTCCTTGCCGTACTGCGTCGCCATGCCGTTGCGGTCGAGGTACAGCGAGCCGCCGCCCTCCTCCACCCCGACGCCCCAGGCGGCGCCACCCGGTGCCAGGCCGTCCTTCACGGCGCGGGCGAGGAAGGACATGGTGCGGCCCATGCGGTCGCGCGACACGAAGTGGGAGTCGTTGACGACCGCTCCGTAGTGCGCCCATGCGAACATGCCGGTCGTGAAGCTGACGTACCGGTGGTAGGGGTTGGCGAGCGCCTCGGCGCTGGTGACGCTGCCGGCGCAGGCGTCGTAGACGATCGGGCTGTTGATGTGGTGGCCCGCGCTGCCGCCGCCGGAACCTCCGCCCTTGGCGACGACCGCCTCGACGGAAGCCTCCAGTGCGGTGCCCTTCCAGGCGGCGTACCGGCACTGGTCGCCGCCGGCGAAGTAGACGAACTCGGCGTTGCGGACGTCGGCGTTCATCCGGCTGTTGTTGCCGTCGCTCGCTGACGTCAGCGTCCACGTCGTGCACGAGTTGATCCCGGCCAGGCCCGTGATCGTGTCGCACTCCGGGGTCCTGCTGCCCGAAGTCGGCGCCGACCCGGCCAGGACGACCACGTCGAGCGTTCCGGTGCCGCCGCGTATCTCGTCGACGGCCCTGCTCATCGAGGCCGTCACGACACCGCCCGCGCCGTTCATCGTGAACGCCGGACCGTTCCACGTGCCGCGGCTGACGTCGGACGCGCTGCCGAGGCGGATCCGGTCGGCCGCCGCCTGCGCCGGCTGATGCGCCATCAGCACCGAGGCGAGCGCGGCGAGGACGACGGCGGCTGCCGAGGAGACCTTGAGGGAACGGTGTGTCATCTGCACTCCAGGAGGGGTGGACGCGGTGCCGCGGGCCGAGGAAGCGTCGCCCACGGGGTTGGTAGCGGAACATACAAGTAACGGCCCCGGTGGGGAAGATGTAAGGCCGACAGGGCTCCCCTCCTGGCCCCAGGGCGCCGTTGAGGCGTGAGAAAACGCCCGAAGTGGTCGATCTGCAGACCGCAGTACCTCGTTACGTGAACGTAATGAGTCTTACATCTAGCCACCTGAAGGGTTTATCTGTAATTTCGCTGCCGTGTCTGACGGTCAGATGACGTCGGCAGAGACCACCGAGAGGTTCCAGGCGATGAACGCTCCCATCCCGCGCCCCGCGGCAGCCGCCGTCGCGGCGGTCATGCTCCTGTCCCTGTCCGCCTGCGGCGACGACGAGCCCCCAGCCCCCGCGGGGAAGGTCGTCATCAGCGGCGCGGAGGTCGTGAAGGACCAGAAGCTGCACGACCTGCTCCCCGACGAGATCAAGAAGGCCGGTCGGGTGCGCGTCGCGACGGACGTCCCGTACCCGCCCTTCGAGATGTACGTGAAGGAGGGGGAGACCGAGCTGACCGGCCTGGACTACGACCTCGGCCAGGCCCTCGGCGCCAAGCTCGGCGTCACCTTCGCCTTCTCGCCGCAGAAGTTCGACGGCATCGTCCCGGCCCTCCAGGCGGGCAAGTTCGACGTGGCCATGTCGGCCATCACGGACAACAAGGAGCGGCAGAAGGTCGTCGACTTCGTCGACTACTCCCGGTCCGGGTCCGGCATCCTCGTCGGCGACGGCAACCCGGCGAAGGTGACCACCCTCGACGACCTGTGCGGACGGAAGGTCGCCGTCCAGGCCGCGACCAACCAGCTCGACCTGCTGAAGTCCCACCAGGCCGCCTGCTCCGGCGCGGGCAAGGGAAAGATCGACATCCAGACCTTCCCCAAGGACTCCGACGCACAGCTCGCCCTGCGCTCCGGGAAGGTCGTCGCCCAGGTGCTGACCAAGCCGGCGGCCGGGTGGGTGGCCAAGACGGCCGACGGCGGCACCGCCTTCGACCTCGTCGAGGACCCCGCCGCACCGGGCGGCTACAACGCCTCGCCCAACGGCATCGCGGTCAGCAAGCGGCTGCCCGAGCTGACGGACGCGATCCAGAAGGCGCTGCAGTCCCTCATCGACGACGGCACCCTGCTCAAGATCTACGACAAGTACGGCGTCCCGTCGATCGCCGTGAAGGAAGCCACCAGGAACGCGGCGGTGGACTAGAGATGCCCAGCACCCTCAAGGTTCCGCGGAACACCACCGCCCCCGACCCGTCGCTCATGGGGCAGCTCGAGATCGTCCCCGTCCGCAACTACGGGCGCTGGATCGCGGCCGTCGCCTCGGTCCTCGCCCTCGTCGGCCTGACCGGCTCCCTCGCCAAGAACGACAACCTGCGCTGGGACGTCGTCGGTGACCACCTCTTCGCCGACCTGATCTTCGACGGTCTCGCGACCACCCTCTGGCTGACCGCCGCCGCCATGCTGCTCGGTCTGGCGCTCGGCACGCTGATCGCCGTCATGCGGCTCTCGTCGAGCCCTGTGCTGTACGGGCTCGCCACCGCCTTCGTCTGGGTCTTCCGCGGCACCCCGCTGCTCGTACAGATCATCTTCTGGGGCTACGCCGCCGCGCTCTACGCGTACGTCAAGATCGGCATCCCCTTCACCGACATCACCTTCTTCCAGGCCGAGACGAACGCCCTGCTGACCCCGGCCGTCGCCGCCCTCCTCGCCCTCGGCCTGAACGAGGCGGCCTACGCCTCCGAGATCGTCCGCGCCGGCATCCAGTCCGTCGACCCCGGCCAGACCGAGGCCGCGCACTCGCTCGGCATGCGGCCCGCGCTCACCATGCGCCGGATCGTGCTGCCCCAGGCCATGCGCGTGATCATCCCGCCCATGGGCAACGAGACCATCAACATGCTGAAGATGACCGCCCTCGTCTCGGTCATCTCCGCCCACGACCTGATGTCGAACATCCAGGACGTGTACGCCCAGAACTACCAGGTCATCCCCATGCTGGTCGTCGCCAGCATCTGGTACCTGGCCCTCGTCACCCTCCTCGGCCTGCCCCAGGCCTGGCTGGAACGGCGCTACGGCCGCGGGACCACCCGGGCCGGACACGTCTCGCCCTTCCGGCGCCTGCTCGGCGGAACGGCGGAGCGGTTCGGCAGGAACAGCAAGGAGCAGAAGCGATGAGCACCCCCATGGTGCGCGCCGAAGGCGTACGCAAGCACTTCGGAAGACTCGACGTGCTGAAGGGCATCGACCTCACGGTCGAGCGCGGCCAGGTCTGCTGCCTCCTCGGCCCCTCCGGCTCCGGCAAGTCCACCTTCCTGCGCTGCATCAACCACCTGGAGAAGGTCGACGGCGGCCGGCTCACCGTCGACGGCGAGCTCGTCGGCTACCGGCAGCAGGGCAACAGGCTCCACGAGCTGCGTGAACGCGAAGTCGCCGCACGGCGCCGGGACATCGGCATGGTCTTCCAGCGCTTCAACCTGTTCCCGCACCTGACCGCCCTGGAGAACGTCACCGAGGCGCCCGTCAAGGTCGGCGGCGTCTCCAAGGCCGACGCCCGGGAACACGCCCACGCCCTGCTCGAACGGGTCGGACTCGGCGACCGTGCCCACCACTACCCCGCCGAGCTGTCCGGCGGCCAGCAGCAGCGCGTCGCGATCGCCCGCGCGCTCGCCATGAAGCCCAAGCTGATGCTCTTCGACGAGCCGACCTCCGCGCTGGACCCCGAGCTCGTCGGAGACGTCCTGGACGTCATGCGGCAGCTCGCCGCCGACGGCATGACCATGGTCGTCGTCACCCACGAGATCGGTTTCGCCCGCGAGGTCGGCGACACCGCCGTCTTCATGGACGAGGGCGTCGTCGTGGAGGCGGGCGACCCCCGCCAGGTGCTCGCCGACCCGCGGGAGGAGCGCACCCGCGCCTTCCTGTCCAAGGTCCTGTGAGCGCCCCCACCCGCCGGCAGGAGAGGATCGACGACCTCCTGGACCTGGCCCGCGCCCGCCGCGGCGGTTACCTGCGCGACCTGGAGGAGCTCGTCTCCCTCGACTCCGGCTCCCACAGCGCCGACGGCGTCAACCGGGTCGCCGACTGGGTCGAGCGCAGGCTCGAACGGCTCGGGTTCACCGTGGAGCGCGTCCGTCTCCCGTCGACGCCCGACGGAGACCGGACCGGTGACGCCCTCGTCGGGCGGCGGCGCGGCGGGCTGCCCGAGTCGGCCGGAGGCCGCAGGATCCTCCTCGCCGGCCACATGGACACCGTCTTCGAGGACGGCACCGCGGCCGCCCGCCCCTTCCGGGTCGACGGCTCCAGGGCGTACGGCCCCGGCGTCAGCGACGACAAGGGCGGCCTGCTCGCGGGACTCACGGCCCTGGAGATCCTCGGTGAACTCGGCGTCGACGCGTACGACGAACTGGTCCTCCTCGCCACCCCCGACGAGGAGATCGGCTCACCCGCCAGCCGGTCGCTGATCGAGCAGACGGCCGCAGGCGCGCACTTCGGGCTCGGCCTCGAATGTGCCCGGGAGAACGGCGACCTCGTCATCGCGCGCAAGGGCGTCGCGGACTTCCGCCTCACCGTCACCGGTCGGGCGGCCCACGCCGGGATCGAACCCGAGCGTGGTGCCAACGCCGCCCTCGCCGCCGCCCACCTCACCGTCGCCCTCCAGGCCCTCAACGGCCACTGGGACGACGTGACGGTCAACGTCGGTGTCGTCAGGGCCGGGACCCGCGCCAACATCGTCTGCCCCCGCGCGGAACTGCGCATCGAGGTGCGCGCCGCGACGACGGCCGACATCCGGCGCGTCACCCGGGCCATCCGGGAAGCCGCCGGCCGGCCCGGCGTCCCCGGCGTCACCGTCGAGGTCGAGCGACTCGACCTGTGCCCGCCGATGGAGGACACCCCCGCCTCCCGGCGGATGTTCGACCACGTGCGCCACGTGGCCCGAGCGGTCGGCATCGGACTGGGCGCCGCCGCCACCGGAGGCGTGGGGGACGCGAACCTCATCGCCGGCACGGGAATCCCCGTCCTCGACGGCCTGGGCCCGGTCGGAGGAGCCGACCACACCCCCCAGGAGTGGCTCGACGTCGCCAGCGTCCCGCAGCGCGTCGCCCTCCTCGCCGACCTGATCGCCTCGCTGGGCAAGGCCGGCACCACCTGAACGCGACCGCCGCCGGTCCCTGCTCCGGGTCGCCCCGGGAAGGCCCCCGAGCCGGACCGGCACGGGCCCCTTCCGGGGCGCCCCGGGCAAGCCCCTGAGCCGGTCCCGCAGGGGACCCCGGCCCCCGCACGCCCCACACGAAAGCCCCACCCCCCCGTCCCTCAACGGAGGCACCATGCGCGTCCCTTCCGTACCCGTACCCGTACCCGTCCCCGTACCCGTAGCCGCACGCCGCACCGCGCTCGCCTGCGCCCTCGCCGTGTCCCTCCTCTCCGTCTCGCCCTCCGCCCTCGCCGACGCCCCCACGGCCCGGACCGCGGCGGGATCCCTCGTACTGATCGGCGGAGCCCTCGAGGAGGACAACGCCCGGGTCTACGGCGAGATCATCAAGAGGGCCGGCGGCCGGGACGCCCGCATCGGCGTCATCACGGCCGCTTCCGTACCCGAGAGCCAGGACCCGCACGCCGACGACCCCGAGCGGTGCAGCAACTCCGCCTGCAACGGCGCCTATTACGCCGACGTCTTCGAGCGGCACGGTGCCGCGGACGCCCAGTGGATCCCCCTCGACCTCGACCACGTCGCCAACGCCGACTCCGACGCCGTCGTCGCGCAGGTCGAGTCCATGACCGGCTTCTTCTTCGGCGGAGGCGACCAGTACCGCTACGTCACCACCCTGCTGCGCGGTGACGCGCACCGGGACTCCAAGGTCCTCGCCGCCATCCGCGCCAAGCTCGCCCGGGGCGCCGTCGTCGCCGGGTCCTCCGCGGGCGCCCAGATCGCCTCCGGCCCCGACATGGTCAGCGGGGGAGAGTCCTACGACGCACTCAGGGACGGCAGCGCACCCGGCTACTTCGACGACCCCACGCGCCTCGGCTACCTCCCCGAGGGCGGCTTCGGCTTCCTCGGGTCCGGGCTCATCGACACCCACACCGGTGCCTACGGACGCGAGGGCCGTGCGCTGCGCCTCGCCGCCGACACCGGCCACGACCGCGTCTACGCCCTGGAGGAGAACACCGCCCTCGTCGTCGACCGGCCCGGCAGCGACCGCGAACACCTCGGCGTCCTCGGGCCGAACGGCGTCGCCGTCCTGGACCCGAGGGACGCCCGCGCGCACGACTCCGCGGACGGCTGGTCCCTCCGCCGGGCCCGGTACAGCTACCTCACGGACGGAGACCGGTACGACGCGCGCAGCTGGACGCCGCGCGTCCACCCGTCGAAGCAGCCGCTGAGCCCCGTCGGCACGACGCCCGTCCCCGTCAACAGCGACGTCTTCCACTCGGCGGCGAACCCCGACGGGACCCCCTACGCCTTCCGGAGCACCGCGCGCGCCCTCGCGTCGACGCGGGCGCAGAACAGCGCGACCGCGACCACGTACGAGTCCGGGCCGCGGTTCGCGGTGACGTTCACCAAGGGGCGGGGATTCGCCGCCTTCACCGGCGACGGCGCGGACGTCCGCACGCTCCTCTCGCTGCGCGTCGACATCGCGCCGCGCTGATCGGCCGCGTGAGGCGGAGCCGGCGCCGCTCGGGGGGCCGGCTCCTCGTGCGCGCGATCCCCCTCACAGGAGGCCGGTGCGCCGCGCGATCCCCCTCACAGGAGGCCGGTGCGCCGCGCGATCCTCTCCGCCTCCTTCATGCGCTCGTGGCCGCTGCCGCCGATCCGGTCGAGGACGGCGGCGACGAGCGCTTCGACGACCGCCAGGGCCGGAACGAGGCTGTCGTAGGGGGAGTCGGAGGAGACCTGGGTGATGAGGACGACGTCCGCGTGGGCGGCGGCGGGGGAGAGCCACGGGTCGGTGAAGACGACGACCTTGCCGCCCCGCTCCCGGGCCAGTTCGGCGATCAGCGTCTTGTCGGTCTCGTAACGCCGGTAGTCGAAGAGCACGGTGACGTCGCGTCGGCCGAGCTGCGTGAGGAAGGAGGTCCGTTCCACGTCCTTGTGCGGAAGGAAGCTCACCTGGTCCCGGAACTGCATCAAGTGCAGGCCGAGGTACTCGGCGAGCAGATGTGTGAACCGGCCTCCTGCCACGTGCACGCGGCGCCGGGGGTCGGAGAGGAGGCTCACCGCGTCCCCGAACTCGTGCGCGGCCACCTCGTCGAAGGTCTGGGCGACGGCCTGCCGCACGAGCGACGAGCGCTCGCCGAGGCGGGTGGCGGCCGCGTCCCGCGCGTCCTCCGTCCGCTCGTGCCGCGGCGTCTCCGCGGCCGCGTAGAGCGTGATCGGCGAGGCGTTGCGCGCGTCGAGCTCGGAGCGGAGGGCGGCCTGGAGATCGGGGAAGCCCCGGTAGCCCAGCCGGGAGGCACATCTCAGCACCGTGGGTGCCGACACACCGGCCCGTTCCGCGATCGTGGCGACCGTCTCGAAGACCGCGGCCGGATAACCCGCGAGCAGCACCCGCGCGACCTTGCGCTCCGCCGGGCTCAGTTCTCCGAGCCGGCTGCGGATCTCGTCGGCCAGCGTGGGACCCATGGCTTTCCCCTCCGCGCGTGGGATCACCGAGACGGACGGAACGGTGTCCGTCGAGGCCGCGTCCTCCGGCTTGCCACGTTTCAGATCAGTCGGTTTCAGGGACCGAATGTACCGCCTATTACGGAAGCTGCCCAGTCCCTCCCGAGCCCCCTCCCTCCTGCGCCCGGTCCCTCCTGAGGAGGGGTCGTGAGGGCCGGTCCGAGCCCGGCCCTCACGACCCCTCGTCCTCGTCGTCCCCACGGGTGGGGCGGGCGAGGGGAATGCGGGTCTGGCCCTCGATCGGCGCGGGGGTGCGCTCGCCGAGCCGCTCCTCCAACTGCCGCAGCCTGGTACGGGTCTCCTCAGGCGTCATGTCTCCCCCCGTCACCGCTGTCCCGCGCCGGGGCACAGGAAGGTGTCGTCGGTCATGCTCGTCTCCTTCGCGGTCGCGTTCGCCGTGTGCCGCCCTCGCCTACCCCCTCCGGCACGAGCCACCGCGCCCCCGGGTCGCGTGCGCACGGACCTCCGTCGTGCCGGTGCGACACCCGGCCCTCCTTCCGCGAGGCCGTGGGCCGGACGGGGGATGGCCGGCGGCTGAGGGGGCACACGGTGCACCAGGGCTCGCACCCAGGCGGCCGGGTACGCCATCGGCGGCGCACACGTGGGCGGGCGGACGACGGCAGGTGACGACAGGACGCAGGGAGCGCAGTGATGAAAGTCCGCTCGTGGCCGATCCGACCGGACCTCCGGCTCACCGCCCACGCGGTGGCCGGCCGCTACCGGCTCGACGAACTGCTGGGCCGCGGCGGCGCCGCCGACGTGTACGAGGGAGTGGACCTGCGCCTGCGGCGGCCGGTCGCCGTGAAGGTCTTCCGCCCGGACGGTGCCGCCGACACCGAGGAGCGGTTCGACACCGAGGGCCGGCTGCTGGCCCAGCTGCAGCACCCCGGCCTGATCACCGTGTACGACTGCGGCCGGGACGACGGAACGCCCTACCTGGTGATGGAGCTGGTCAGGGGCACGACGCTGCGCCGGCGGATCGCCGCGGCCACGCTGTCGCCCGCCGAAGCGTGCCGGATCGGAGCCGCGCTCGCCTCGGCGCTGGCCCATGTGCACCGGGCCGGGGTCGTCCACCGCGACGTCAAGCCCGCCAACATCCTGCTGGACGAGACGGGCGCCCCCCGCCTGACGGACTTCGGGATCTCCCGGCTGCTCGGCACCACCGCCCAGACCGCGACGGGCGCCCTGGTGGGCACCGCCGCCTACATGGCCCCGGAGCAGGTGCTGGGGCGGGGAGCCGGGCCGGCAGCGGACATCTACAGCCTGGGACTGGTCCTCATCGAGTCGATCAAGGGTGAACTGGAGTACGACGGGGCGCCGCTGGAGGCGGCGGTCGCCCGTCTGCACCGTTCCCCGGTCATACCGCAGGACATACCGTCGGCGGTCGTCGAACTGCTGGAAGCCATGACCGACGCGGACGAGAGCCGCCGGCCGGACGCCCGCGCCTGTGGGCGCGCCCTGGCCGCCCTGGCATCGGAGGATCCCGCGGCGACGGCCGACGCGCCCGCGGGGTCCTCCGTGCCCGCGGCCGCGCCCGGGAGCGGCGAGAACGGCGCCGACGAGCGACGCGACGCGGACACGCTGAGGTCGCCGGGGACGGGCGCGGCGGCGGGGGCGGCCGGCGGCGAGGCCGCCGTCCCCGCCCGGGGCGGGCCGGAGGCCGCACGGCCGTCTTCCGGCCGGTCCGCCGCACGCCGGGCCGGCCGGCTCCTGGTGACCGCCGGCGCGGCACTGACCGTCCTCGGCGTCGGACTGGCCGGTTCGGTGGGCGGGCCGACCGCCGAGGCGGAGAACGCCGAGTCCGTTCCGTCCCGCCCGGCCGCGACCGAGCCGGCCTCCCCGGCCGCCTCGCCCGCTCCGCCGGCCGGCGCCGCCCCCGTCTCCGCGCCCGCGCCGCGGTCCCCCTCGTACGCCGGGGAACGGCCCGCCGGCTCCGAGGACACGGCCGCCGACAGCGGGACGCCGTCGGCTTCCGGCGTCTCGGAGCGGCAGCGCGGCCGTGCGACCGTCCCGCGGACGGCCGGGCCGGCCCCCGAGAAGGGCGAGGCGCGGCAGGGGAAGCCGAAGCCGGGCAAGGGCAGGCACGCGCGGTGACACCGCCGCGGCTCCCGGCGTCCACGCCCCCTGACGGGGCACCAGACGGCCGACGCGCCGGTGATCCGCCCGGACCGGTGGCGGCCGGGCGGCGGCAGGCCCAGAAGGGAGCGGTGCTGTCATGACGACCGATGCACCCGTGAGCGGCTCACCGCCCGGTCGGCGCGAGCACGGGGCGTACGCCAGGGCCATGGCCCGTACACCGGTCGCCGTCTGGGAGGACGACCTCACCGACTGGGCGGCGGCGCTGACGTACTACGCGGTGCTGGCCGTCTTCCCGGCCCTGCTGGTGATGCTCTTCTCCATCGCCCTGCTCGGCACCGACACCCCCGAAGAGGTCGTCGTGCAACTGTCCGCCTTCGTGCCGGAGGCGGCCCGGCCGGTCCTCGCCCAGGCCCTGACCAGCCCTCAGGACGGCGCGTCGGTGCGCCGGCTGCTGCTCCTGGTCACCGCAGGCGCCGCGCTGTGGTCCGCCTCCAGCTACCTGGCGGTCTTCCGGCGCGCGCTGCACGCGATGTACGGGGTCGCCGACTGCCGCCCGGCGTGGCGGACCTTCCCCGCCACCGTGCTCAGGGCGTTGACCGTGCTCGCGCTGCTGGTCAGCGGGGTGCTGACGCTGACGGCCGCCGAGCGGGTCGCCCGCGCCATCGGCCGGGGCACGGGAACGGACCACCAGGCCGCCCTCGTCTGGGCGGGCCTGAAGTGGCCGCTGCTGTTCGCGGTGGTCGTCGCCCTGGTCCTGCTCCTCTTCCGGTCCGGGCCGCCGGAGACCCGCGGAGTGCGGCAGACGCTGCCCGGCGGAACGCTGGCGGTGCTGCTGTGGCTGCTGGCGTCGGCGGGCTTCGCCTTCTACGCGTCGCACGTCGCGACGTACAACCGCCTCTACGGCTCCCTGGCGGGCGTGGTGGCCTTCCTGGTCTGGCTGTGGGTCTCCCACGTCGTGCTCCTCGCGGGCGCTCAGTTCAACGCCGAACTGGCGCGGGACGGAAGGAACGCGGACCGGGACCCGTGCTCTCCGCCGTGAGAGCCGCCTTCGCCCGTCCGGGGCCGTGACGTGAGCTTTCCCGGGTAGAGGGGCCCCGAGGGAGGGACCGGCATGGGTGAGTTTCTGATCGGTACGTGTTCATGGACGGACAAGGCGCTGGTGGCCAGCGGCTGGTATCCGCCCGGGCGGCGTGACCCGGAGGGGAGGCTGCGGCACTACGCCGAACGCTTCTCCGTCGTCGAGGTCGACGCCGGCTACTACGCTCTTCCCAGCGTGCGCAACAGCCTCCTGTGGAACGAACGCACTCCACCGGGCTTCCGGTTCGACGTCAAGGCGTTCTCCCTCCTGACCGGCCACCCGACCCGCACGGCCGCCCTGCCCGCCGACCTGCGCGGCCACGCCCTCGGCGACCCGGAGCTGCTCGACGAGGTCTGGCACCGTTTCGGCGCCGCGCTGCGGCCCCTGCGCGAGTCCGGCCGGCTGGGCGCCGTACTGTTCCAGTTCCCGCCGTGGTTCGCTCCCGGCGCGCGGGCGGAGACCGTGCTCCAGGCCACCAGGAAACGGGCGCACGACTGGCCGATGGCCGTGGAGTTCCGCCATCCCGACTGGTGGCGCGAGGACCGGCGGGAGCGCACCGCCGCCCTGTTGAGGGACCTGGACGCCACCGCGGTGGCCGTCGACACGGTCCAGGGGCTGCCCGGCTCGATGCCCGCCGTCACACCCGTCACGTCGTCGAGCCTCGCCGTGGTCCGCTTCCACGGCCGGAGCCCCGCCTGGGGCACCGGAAGCAAGGAGGACCGCTTCCGCCATGCCTACACACGGGAGGAACTGGCCGACTGGCTGCCGCGCCTGCGCCTTCTGGCGGACCGGACCGAGCAGTTGCACGTCCTGTTCAACAACTGCTGCGGTGACGCCGCGGTACGCGCCGCCGAGACGCTCCGCGACCTGCTGGAAGGTTCCTGAACGCGGGCCGGGCGGCCGGTCCGTCTCAGGACGTGCCGCTCCACCCGGTGGTCGGGGAGTAGACGTCGAGCAGGTCCACCACGAAGACGAGGGTCGAGTGTGCCGGGATCAGGGGCGAGGGCGACTCCTTGCCGTAGCCCAGGCGCGGGGGAACGACGATCTCGCGCCGGCCGCCGACCCTCATCCCCCGCACGCCCCGGTCCATGCCCTTGATGACCCGGCCGCCGCCCAGGGCGAACTTGAACGGCTCGCCGCGGTCCCAGGAAGCGTCGAACTGCGTCCCGGACGCGAACGTCACCCCGACGTAGTGCACCCGGACCACCATGCCGGGCCTTGCCTCGGGCCCGTCGCCGACGACCAGGTCGCGGACGGTCAGCTCACCGGGAGCGGCACCCTTCGGCACGTCGACCTCGGGCTTCGTCTGCTCACCCATCACAGCCTCATCACTCTCACCGGCACCCCGCACGGACCGGCCGGACGCACGGACTCTTACGGCAGCCTATGCCCACGCGGCCGGGGCAGCGGGGTCAGGCCTCCTTGGCGACGGGGCCGCCGGTCGGGGCCTCGGCGTTGCGGCGGGTCTTGGCCCAGCCGTTGCGGCCGCTGATCATCCGGCCGACGGCCCGCCAGGAGACGACGTAGAGGAAGAGCAGGTAGAAGGGGTAGGCCAGGCCCCAGCCCAGGGAACGCCAGAAGCCGGCGTCCGGTTCGCACTTGCGCCGGTAGAGGGGTCCCCAGATGACGAACTGGCCGAGCGCCATGGCCACGTACAGGACGATGCCGCGCCAGCCCCCGTCGGCGAGGTAGGCGGCCGCGGCCTCGGGGTGGCGGGCGTAGGAGACCGCGAGGGCGATCATCGGGATGGGGTAGAGGAGCGCGCCGATGAGCTGGAGCCAGGGCTGGCTGAGGAAGAAGGAGAGTTCGAGGAAGCCGATGTTGGGGATCCTGTTGCTGCGCCAGATCGCCGGGATGTAGCCGAAGCACTGCATGACGCCCTGGGCCCAGCGGGTGCGCTGGGTGAGGAAGCGCTTGGTGTCGAAGAGGGCTTCCTGCTCGACGTAGGTGTCGGCGCAGAAGGAGTTGATCCAGCCGGCCAGCATGAGGTGGATGCCGAGTTCGAAGTCCTCCAGGAGCCGCCCGGTCCAGGGGCGGCCGCGCTCGGAGTCGAGGTCGTCGAGCGCGGACATGCGGACGAACTGGCCGTTGCCGCCGAGGCACACCGTGCGGGAGGTCTTGCGGGCGTGCTGGAGCGCGGCGACGGGAGCGCGGAACTCCAGGTCCTGCATGCGGATGAGGAGCCGGCTGTAGAAGTTGCCGAGGGCGCCCTTGTCGCGGGCGGGCCGCGGGTCCTCGCGGTTCATCATCCGCACCTCGATCTGGACGCCGCCGATCTCCGAGCGTCCGAAGAAGCGGCGGGCGGCGACGTGGTCGAGGCAGCCCGGCGCGGGGCGGCCGTCGGCGTCGAAGACGCCGACGATGACGCGGTGGCGGTCGGTGCCGGGCGGAAGCGTCGCGCTGAGCATGTCGTACGCGGCGTTGAGGGCCTCGCCCTTGCCGAGGCGGGCGTTCGGGCGCCGGCGCTGGACCAGGTGGACCCCCGGGTCCCGGGTGGCGGCCCGGCGCACGATGTCCCCGGTGCGGTCCTCGGAGTCGTCGTCGATGACCCAGATGTGGGCTTCGGGGCAGGAGGCCCGCAGATAGGCCAGGGTGTCGCCGATGACGGCTTCCTCGTCGCGGCAGGGCACGAACAGGTGCCACCGGTAGTCGCCGGCCTTCCCCTGACGCCGCTTGCGGCGCAGGAGCAGCGGCAGGACCAGCCCGATGAGGTAGAGCGGGAAGAACACGCTCAGGATGAGGCTGAAGTCGGCCAGCAGACCCAGCAGGCCGGAGGGCTCGGAGGACGTCACGGGCGGTTCCTGGTTCGAGGCGGGGGAGCGGGGGGCGGGCGCGGAGCCGGTCCGGCCGGCGCGTACGGCGGACGGACCGGCCGGGCCGGGTCAGCCCTTGGCTGCCTTGATGCGGGCGGAGCGCACCATCAGCACGCCGCCGAGCACCAGGGCGACGGCCAGGAGGGTCGTCACGACCCCCGGTGTCCCGCCCGTCACGGCGAGCTGGCCTCCGCCGATGACCACTCCGGCGCCCACGGCGCCCTTTCCTGCCGACCCGTACACGGGTCCTCCTTTCGTCGGGGAGCCGCGCCGAGCGCTGCGGCGCGGCTCCGGTGGTCGCCGTCGCGCGGTCGGCGCGCCGGCTGCTGCGGGCTCAGTGGCCGTTCGCGGTGCCCGGCAGGGGCGTGCCGTCCGCGAGGGCCGTCGCGAGGGCGTGGATCCGCGCGGAGGCGGTGCCGTCGCCGTACGGGGAGGCGGTGTCCCGCAGGCGGTCGTACGCGTCGGGGCGGGCGAGCTCGGCGCGGGCGGCGTCCAGGAGCGGGGTTCCGGGCTCGACGAGCCGGCTGAAGCCGGCGGTGACGGCCTCGGGGCGTTCGGTGCTGGTGCGGACGACGAGCAGCGGCTTCTTGAGCACGGTGGCCTCTTCCTGGACGCCGCCCGAGTCGGAGACGAGCAGCCGCGCGCGGTCGGCGAGGGCCAGGAAGGTGGGGTGGTCGACGGGTTCGGTCACGTCGAGCCGGTCCAGCAGGTGCTCCAGGCCGAACTGCTTGGCCTTGGCGCGGGTCCTCGGGTGCAGGGGCATCACGACGCGTTCGCCGAGGCCGGCCAGTGCGGTGAGCAGCGCCCGGAGGCGTTCGGGGCGGTCGGTGTTCTCGGGACGGTGGACGGTCGCGAGGACGAACGGCCCGTCGACGCCGTGCTCGCGGGCGATGCGGTCGCGGTCCGCGGGGTCCGGCAGGGACATGAGGGTGGCTTCGACGACCGTGTTGCCGGTGACGCGGATCCGCTCGGGCGCCGTCCCGGCCGCGCGGAGGTTGGCGGCGGCCTGCTCGGTGGCGGCGCAGTGCACGTCGGCGAGGACGCCGACGACGAGCCGGTTGATCTCCTCGGGCATGCCGCGGTCTCCCGAGCGCAGCCCCGCCTCGACGTGGACGACGGGTATGCCGCAGTAGTGCGCGGCCTGCGCTCCGGCGGAGGTGCTGTTGGTGTCGCCCTGGACGACGACCACGCGCGGCGGGTCCTCGACGAAGGCGCGGGCCAGTTCCGCCGTCAGCCGGCCGATCTGCGCCCCGCGTCCCCATGGCCCGGTGGCGCCGTCGAGCAGCAGATGCGGGTGCGGCAGACCGAAGTTGGCGAAGAACGTGCCGGACAGGGCGCTGTCGTAGTGCTGGCCGGTGTGCACGACCCGGGCCCGCTCGCCGAGGAGCCGGATGAGGGGCGCCAGCTTGATGATCTCCGGACGGGTGCCGAGCACCACGGCCACGTCGCGTCTGCCGGAGGGGGTTTCACTCATGTTCTGGTCCTGCCGCGCACACCCGAGCGACCGGAGCACGTGCGCGCGGCCTGGTACCCGGAGCCGTACGTGGTCGACGCGACAGCCGTACACAGCGTATGAGCCATCAGTTGGCCGAAAATGCCACTCCCCGCACTTGTGATCGAATTGTGTTCAACCCGAGGAGATTCGGTGCCTCACGCCCGGAAAGTCCCTTGCGTGCCGCCTGAGTGACACGGGGCCACTCTCCCGCCCCTCGCCCTCCCGGCCGTTCACAGGTCGTCGGCCGCCCGGACCCGGTGCAGGTGGATCAGGATGTCGTAGGCCCGGCCGAGGGCGAGGGTGGGCGGCGGGTCGGGGGTGAACGTCGACCCGGCGTCGTAGACCGGCCGGGCCCGGTCCAGCCAGGCGCGGGCCGGGGCGGGTGCGGTCCGCAGGTCGAGGTAGAAGTCCCGGTGTCCGACCCGGTCCAGGGTGTGCTCGTTCGTTCCGGGGGCTGCCGGCGGCACCGTGACCGGCTTCCAGTCCCCGCCGAGGGAAGCGTCCTTGGTGAGGAAGGAGCCGCCGGCGAAGGCGAAGCCGACGGCGGCGTAGTCGCGGCCCAGCCGCTCGCGCAGCACCGCCCCCTGGGTCCGCGGGTACATGTCCGGATGAGTGGACCGATATCCGACGTGGCCGTTGTGGGCGGACAGCAGCATCTTGTGACCGGTGTGGCGGTGCCACCACAGCACGTTGTCGGCCATGGCCTGGTCACGCAGGCGCTCGGCGGCGGTGACGGACGCCGGGTCGGTGAGGTCGACGGTCGCGAAGGCGAAGGTCTGCGCGATGTTCCGGGCGTGCTGCACCGTCCACGCGTAGGCGTCACCGTCCGCCGCCCGGTGCCCGGCGACCAGGTCCAGCGCCTCCTGGGCACGAGCGGCGTTCGCCTCGCGTTCCGCGACCGGCTTGCGCAGATAGGCGAAGACGTCGTCGAAGGGACGCAGCCCCCGGTACAGCTCGGTGAGCCGGGGCAGGACCTCCGGCCGGTTCTCCCGGACGGACTCCAGGACGCGCTCGAAGACGGCGTCCCCGAGCTTCGGCGCCCCGAGGTCGTCCCCCACGAAGTGGACCCGGTGGCCGGGATGGCGGCGGTTGTGTTCGCGCATCCAGCCGATCAGACTGACGAACTCCTCGCGCTCCCAGGGCGATCCGCCGAGGGCCTCCCGCGCGACGCGCCGCGGGTCGCCCGGGCCGCCCTGCACGTACTCGTCGATCCGCAGCCCGGCCGACCAGCTCATCTCCAGCGCGAAGGCGGTGAAGCCGCGCTCCTCGACGAGGTACCGGAAGACGCGCTCCTTCATGGTGAAGAACTCGTGCGAGCCGTGCGTGGCCTCTCCCAGGCCCACCACCTTCGCGTCCCCCAGCATGCTGCCGAGCGCCCGGAGGTCCGCCGTCCGGCCGCCGGGTTCGGTCGAGCGCAGCGGGTGCGCGGTCCGTTCCAGCGCGCGGACGACGGCCTGTTCCCGGCCCGCGGCGGCGGAGCCGTCCGCGACGGCCGACGCGGCGCGTGCGGCTCCGGCAGCCCGGGCGACCGGAGCCGTCGACGCCGCCGTGACGGCGACGGCCGTGGCGGCGATCACTCCCGTGAGGACGGCCGGCCACCGCCGGCCGGTGGCTGTCCCGTACGCGCGCATGCTGATCACTCCTGGTGGGTGGTGGTTCCGAGCCGATGAAGCGATCTTCGCGTGCCGCGGCGCGGATCGCGCTGGGGCGGCCCACCGGCTCGCCCGAGGGGACGTCCCCGGGGCGGCCCGGGGGACAGCCCCCGTGCCGGGGGGTTCGCGCCGGCACGGCGCGTAGAGGTCGCGTCAAGAGGACCGCCCACGGCGTCAGGAGGGCGTCAACGGAGACGGAACGCGGCCGGGAAGGCTGTTTCCTCGTCTCGTCCGAGAATCCGTCCTTCTTCCCGTCAGGAGCTCACGATGGCCGATCTGGCCTTCGTCGTCACCACGGTCGCGCTCTTCGCGCTGGTCGCCCTCGTCGCCAGGGGGGTGGCGAAGCCGTGAGTGCCGAGAACGTCGTCGGCCTGCTCGTGGCTGCCGCCCTGCTGGGCTATCTCGTCCTCGCCCTCGTCAAGCCCGAGAGGTTCTGAGCCCCGAGATGAGTCCCGTCCTCGCTGGAGTCCTCCAGCTCCTCGCGCTGGTGGCCGCCCTCGTGCTGTCGTACAGACCGCTCGGCGACCACATGGCGCGCGTGTACTCCTCGCAGAAGCACCTGCGGGCCGAGACCTGGGTCTACCGTGCGATCGGGGCCGACCCGTCGGCGCAGATGCGCTGGCCCGCCTATCTGCGCGGAGTGCTGGCCTTCTCCGCGGTCGGCGTGCTGTTCCTCTACGGGCTCCAGCGCGTGCAGGGCCGGCTGCCCGGCTCGCTCGGCTTCACGTCGATCGACCCCGACCAGGCCTTCAACACGGCGGCGTCCTTCGTCGCGAACACCAACTGGCAGTCCTACTACGGCGAGCAGGCCATGGGCCACGTCGTCCAGACCGGCGGCCTCGCCGTGCAGAACTTCGTCTCCGCGGCCGTCGGCATGGCGGTCGCCGTGGCCCTCGTCCGCGGCTTCGCCCGGTCCCGCACCGGCGAACTCGGCAACTTCTGGGCCGACCTCGTCCGCGGCGTCGTGCGGATCCTCCTGCCGCTCTCCGTCGTCGGTGCCCTCGTCCTGGTCGCCCGTGGGGTGATCCAGAACTTCTCCGGGATCCACGAGGTCGGCCAGTTCACGGGCGGTCCGCAGCAGTGGAACGGCGGCGCGGTCGCCTCGCAGGAGGTCATCAAGGAGCTGGGCACCAATGGCGGCGGCTACTTCAACGCCAACTCCGCCCACCCCTTCGAGAATCCCGACGGGCTGTCGAACCTGTTCGAGATCTATCTGATCCTCCTCATCCCCTTCGCGCTGACCCGGACCTTCGGGCGGATGGTCGGCTCGCCGAGGCAGGGGTACGCGATCCTCGGCGCGATGGCCGCGATCTGGATCGGCTTCACCGCGCTGATGATGTGGACCGAGTTCGCGGGCCGGGGAACGGCGTTCGAGCTCGCGGGCGGTGCGATGGAGGGCAAGGAGACCCGCTTCGGGATCGCCGGCTCCTCCCTCTTCGCGGTCGCCACGACACTGACCTCCACCGGCGCGGTGAACTCCTTCCACTCCTCGTACACCGGCTTCGGCGGCGGCATCACGATGCTGGGCATGCAGCTGGGCGAGATCGCGCCCGGCGGCGTCGGCTCCGGCCTGTACGGCATGCTGATCATGGCGGTCATCGCGGTGTTCCTCGCCGGTCTGATGGTCGGCCGCACCCCGGAGTACCTGGGCAAGAAGATCGGCACCCGCGAGATCACGTGCGCGGCCTGCTACCTCCTCGTCACCCCGGCGCTCGTCCTCGGCTTCACGGCCGCGTCGCTCGCCCTCGGCACCCCGGCGCACTCCATGACGAACTCCGGTGCCCACGGCTTCTCCGAGGTCCTCTACGCGTACACCTCGGGCGCCAACAACAACGGTTCGGCGTTCGCGGGGCTGAACGCGGACACCCCGTGGTTCAACGCCACGATCGGCGTCGCGATGCTCCTCGGCCGGTTCCTGCCGATGGTGTTCGTCCTCGCGCTCGCCGGCTCGCTGGCCGAGCAGCGGCCCGTACCGGAGACCGCGGGCACGCTGCGGACCGAGAAACCGCTGTTCACCGGCCTGCTCGTCGGCACGATCGCGATCATCACCGGTCTCACCTACTTCCCGGCCCTCGCCCTTGGCCCGCTCGCCGAAGGACTCGCAGCATGAGCACCCTCACCCCCACCCGGCCCCCCAGGACCGGGACGCCCGCCGCAGCGCCCGCCGGGACCGGGCGCGTCGGCGGCGGGCTCTTCGCCCCCCGGCAGCTGCTCGCCTCCCTCCCGGACGCCCTCCGGAAGCTCGACCCGCGCGTGATGGTCACGTCGCCCGTCATGTTCGTGGTGCTCGTCGGCTCGGTGGTCACCACCGTGCTCGCCGTGAAGAACCCGGGGGACTGGTTCGGCTGGGCGATCACCGCCTGGCTGTGGCTGACCGTGGTCTTCGCCAACCTGGCCGAGGCGGTGGCCGAAGGCCGCGGCAAGGCCCAGGCCGACACGCTCCGCAAGGCCAAGACCGACACGGTCGCCCGTCGCCTGACCAAGGACGGCAAGGGCGAGGAGGAGGTCCCCGGTACCGGGCTGCGCGTCGGCGACCTGGTGGTCTGCGAGGCCGGTGACGTCATTCCCGGCGACGGTGACGTCGTCGAGGGCGTCGCCTCGGTCGACGAGTCCGCCATCACGGGCGAGTCGGCCCCGGTGATCCGCGAGTCCGGCGGTGACCGGTGCGCGGTGACGGGCGGCACGAAGGTCCTCTCGGACCGGATCGTCGTCAGGATCACGATGAAGCCGGGCGAGACCTTCATCGACCGGATGATTGACCTGGTCGAGGGAGCGGCCCGGCAGAAGACCCCCAACGAGATCGCCCTCGACATCCTTCTGGCGTCCCTCACCCTCGTCTTCCTGCTCGCGGTCGTGACCTTGAAGCCGTTCGCGATCTACGCCGGGGCCGACGAGCAGACCTCGCTCATCGTCCTCGCGGCGCTCCTCGTCTGCCTGATCCCGACGACCATCGGCGCCCTGCTCTCCGCGATCGGCATCGCCGGCATGGACCGGCTCGTGCAGCGCAACGTCCTCGCGATGTCGGGCCGCGCCGTCGAGGCCGCCGGCGACGTGAGCACCCTGCTCCTGGACAAGACGGGCACGATCACACTGGGCAACCGCCAGGCCGCCGCGTTCGTCCCCGTACGCGGGACGACGGAGGCCGAGCTCGCCGACGCCGCCCAGCTCTCCTCGCTCGCCGACGAGACGCCCGAGGGCCGCTCGATCGTCGTCCTCGCCGAGGAGAAGTACGGGCTGCGGGAGCGCCACCGGGGCGAACTGGCCCACGCCGCCTGGATCGAGTTCACCGCCCAGACCCGTATGTCGGGCGTCGACGTGGACGGCAGGAAGATCCGAAAAGGCGCCACCGCTTCGGTTGTCGCCTGGGTGAAGGAGCGGGGTGGCGCCGTCGCCGAGGACGCACAGGCACTCACGGACCGGATTTCCGGGGCGGGTGGCACGCCGCTGCTGGTGGCTGTGGAAGACGGCAGGGGCGCGCGGGTCCTGGGCGTCGTCCACCTGAAGGACGTCGTCAAGGAGGGCATGCGGGAGCGGTTCGACGAGCTGCGCCGCATGGGCATCAAGACCATCATGATCACGGGTGACAACCCGCTCACCGCCAAGGCCATCGCCGAGGAGGCGGGCGTCGACGACTTCCTCGCCGAGGCCACCCCCGAGGACAAGATGGCCCTCATCAAGCGCGAGCAGGCCGGTGGCAAGCTCGTCGCGATGACCGGCGACGGCACCAACGACGCCCCCGCGCTGGCACAGGCGGACGTCGGCGTGGCGATGAACACCGGTACCTCGGCCGCCAAGGAGGCCGGGAACATGGTCGACCTCGACTCCGACCCGACCAAGCTCATCGAGATCGTCGAGATCGGCAAGCAGCTCCTCATCACCCGCGGCGCGCTGACGACCTTCTCCCTTGCCAACGACGTCGCGAAGTACTTCGCGATCATCCCCGCGATGTTCACCGTCGCCTACCCCAGCCTCGACAAGCTCGACATCATGGGCCTGGCCTCACCCGAGTCCGCGATCCTGTCGGCCGTCATCTTCAACGCGCTGATCATCGTGGCCCTGGTCCCGCTGGCCTTGAAGGGCGTGCGCTACCGGCCCTCCAGCGCCGACTCGATGCTCCGCCGCAACCTCGGCCTGTACGGACTCGGCGGCCTGGTCGCCCCGTTCATCGGCATCAAGCTCATCGACCTGCTCCTCTCCCTCATCCCCGGAATCGGCTGACGATCATGAACCACTCGGTAGGAAACACCGGCCGCGTCCTGTGGGCGGCCCTCCGGGCCCTCCTCGTCCTCACCGTCGTCTGCGGGGGCCTCTACCCGCTCGCCGTCACCGGGATCGCCCAAGCCGCCTTCCCCGGCAAGGCGAACGGCTCCGAGATCAAGGACGCGAGCGGGAAGGTCGTCGGCTCGGCGCTCATCGGCCAGCGCTACGACCTGCCGCTCAAGGGCGGCGAGGAGACTTTGACCCCGGACCTGCGCTGGTTCCAGCCGCGCCCGTCCAACGGCCTGGGCACCAACTCCGTCAACACCCGGTACGCGCTCATCCTCTCCGGGGCCACCAACCGCTCCGGCGACAACGCCGACCTGATCCGGTGGGTCAAGGACGCCAAGGCGGCGGTGGTCAAGGACAACTCCACCGCCGACTACGAGGTGAAGCCCTCCGACGTGCCGGCCGACGCCGTCACCTCGTCCGGCTCGGGCCTGGACCCGCACATCTCCCCGGCGTACGCGAAGCTTCAGGCCCACCGTGTCGCCGAGCGCAACGGGCTGGACGTCGCCACGGTCGAGAAGCTGGTCGCCGACCACACCGAGGGCCGCGTCCTCGGCTTCGTCGGCGAGCCCCGCGTCAACGTCCTGGAGCTCAACGTCGCGCTCAGGAACCTGACGGGCCGGAGCTGAGGGCGGGCGCCCGTGCCCGTGCCGGCCGTTCCGTGGCCGTCCCCGCAGGGCCTCCGCACTCCCGTGACCTGGACGAAGCCCTTCGTGCGAGTCCAGGTCCTTCCGGCAAACGATGCAAGAACTTGCGACCCGGTAGTGGCTCTGACCTGCATGTTTATTGAGCGATTCGCTGCATGGCTGAAAATAGTTTCATCGGCTTGCGCAAGTGTTGGCAGGCCGTGATGATCCGGGGCATGAGACACCTCCTGACGCTCATCTCCCGTCCTGCCGCCCTCGCCGCCGCCACCGCGACCGGGCTCCTGGCGGCGTCCCTGACCCTCGCGCCGACCGCCGCCGCGGCCACAGAATCCGCGCCCCCGGAGTGCGTGCGGTACTACGAGGGCTGGCGCTACACCCAGGTCGAGAACGCCTGCGACGCCGCCGTCGCCGTCACCGTCGAGTACGCCGACGGTCAGGTCGCCCCGTGCCGCGTCATCGAGCCCGGCGCGTGGGCGACCTTCGCCGGGTACGGGCCGCAGCTCAACCACGTCACCGGCCTCAGGACCTGCGACCCGACGGCGACCGGCGCCGCCTGATCCGCACCGACCGCGACAGGCCCGAGGGACCCCGGCCGGGACCGGGCACACGCGGCGGTCCCGGCCGGCGAACCGGCGCGCGACCCCGACGGCCGACGCCTCGTCCCGCCCGAGCCGCCGGGCGCGGCCGGGGCGAGACGTCAGTTCCCGCCCGCGAGTTCTCCGCTGAGCCTGCCGTGGAGGTCGGCGCTGGGGGAGTTGAGGCCGGTGATCTCGACGGTCTTGCCGCGCTGGGCGTAACGGGTCTCGATCGCGTCGAGCGTCGCGACCGAGGAGGCGTCCCAGATGTGGGCCGCGCTCAGGTCGATGACGACCCTGCCGGGGTCGCCCGCGTAGTCGAAGCGGCCGACCAGGTCGTTGGAGGAGGCGAAGAACAGCTCACCGGTGACCCGGTAGACGACCGTGCCGCCGTCCGGGGCGGTGACGGCCGTGACGTCCGCGAGGCGGGCCACCCGCTTGGCGAAGATGACCATGGCGGTGACCGAGCCGACGACGACGCCCACGGCCAGGTTGTGCGTGACGACCACACAGACGACCGTGACCAGCATGACGGTGATCTCGCCGGCCGGCATCCGCTTCAGGGTCTTCGGGGCGACGGAGTGCCAGTCGAAGGTCGCGAAGCACACCATGACCATGACGGCGACCAGAGCACCCATGGGGATGTCGGACACGACGGGCCCGAAGACGATGCACAGCACCATCAGGAACGCGCCGGCGAGGAAGGTCGACAGGCGGGTGCGGGCGCCGGAGACCTTCACGTTGATCATCGTCTGACCGATCACGGCGCAGCCGCCGATGCCGCCGAAGAAGCCCGTCACGATGTTGGCGATGCCCTGCCCGATGGACTCACGGGTCTTGTTCGAACGGGTGTCGGTGATCTCGTCGACCAGCTTGGCCGTCATCAGCGACTCCATCAGTCCGACCAGCGCCATGGCGAAGGCGTACGGAGCGATCGTCGTCAGCGTGTCCGGCGTGAACGGAACGTCGGGCAGCCCCGGCACCGGCAGCGCGGACGGCAGCTCGCCCTTGTCGCCCACGGTCGGCACCGCGATGCCGGCGGCGACCGTGATCACGGTCAGGACGACGATGGAGACCAGCGGTGCCGGGACCGCGGTGGTGATCTTCGGGAGGAACACCAACAGCGCCAGCCCCGTGGCGATCAGCGGATACACGGCCCAGGGGACACCGGTCACCTCGGGGACCTGCGCCATGAAGACGAGGATGGCGAGCGAGTTGACGAAGCCGACCATCACCGAGCGCGGGATGAACCGCATCAGTCTCGCCACCCCCAGCGCCCCCAGGACGATCTGGAAGACGCCGCCCAGGATCACGGCCGCGATCAGGTACCCGAGGCCGTGCTCGCGGTTCAGCGGGGCGATGACCAGGGCCACGGCGCCGGTCGCCGCCGAGATCATCGCCCGGCGGCCCCCCACGACCGCGGTCGTCACGGCCATCGTGAACGAGGCGAACAGGCCGAGCGCCGGATCGACCCCGGCGATGACCGAGAACGAGATCGCCTCGGGTATCAGCGCGAGGGCGACGACCAGCCCGCCCAGGACCTCGGTGCGCCAGACCTTCGGATCCGACAGCCAGTCCGGCTTCAGACCCCGCAGGCGCGCGGCGGCGGAGGAGAGGGCGGACGAGGACGGCGAAGAGGGCAGGGAAGACAAGAGGGGGACGGACCCGTCGTGCTCGGGCGCGCCCCGTTCGGCGGACCGGGGCGGGCGGGACGACGCGGAAGGGCCGGCTCGGCACTCCGCGGGCGGCTCCGGGGGCGCCATCGGCCCCGGCGCGGCGACGGTCGGGGCAGCGGCACGGCATGACCCGCCCTCGCCACCGGAAACCCTACCCTAACGTTAGGGTAGGGTTCGGCGGCACCGACCCCGGCCGGCACCACGGGGGCGAGAAGGACTCCGCGGAGACGCGGAAGGAACGCCGCGGCGAGCTCAAGGACGTCGCGGCGACGCGAAGAACCGGGGGACCAGCGGGCGTGGACGGCACACACATGCAGATCGGCGAGGTCGCCGCGCGCACGGAGCTGTCCCTGCGCACCATCCGCCACTACGAGGAGACCGGCCTGGTCATCCCCTCCGCCCGCTCGCAGGGCGGCTTCCGCCTGTACACGGAGGCCGACGTCGCCCGGCTGATGGTGATCCGGCGCATGAAGCCGCTCGGCTTCACCCTGGACCAGATGCGCGACCTCCTCGCCGCCACCGACCGCCTCGATGGCGAACCGGGCCTCGGCGCCGCGGACCGCGCGGCCCTGCTGGAGCGGATCCGCTCCTACGAGCGGGCCGCCGTCGAACGGGTGGAGAAACTGCGGGTCCAGCTCGCACGCGCCGAGGACTTCGCCGCCACCCTGGGCGCCCGCCTGGAACACGACGCCGCCGCCCCCACCCCTCCCTGACGCGTCGCAGCGCCCGCGGGAGCCGACGGGCCGTGTGGAGAACGCGTGAACGTGTGGTGATCGGCCGTTGATCGCCCGTAGAGCCGACCCGTGGACCATCGGAGCCAGGGGGAAGACGGCTCGACGGTCACCACCGGTGCGCCGCCGCCCTCGGCGCGCCGCACGGCCGCCCGGGTCCCCCGTCCCCCGTAGTTGGCCATCCCACGGAAGGTGGACCAGGCATGGACGGTGTGCGGTCGCCGCAGTCGACGGCGGGCTTCGGAGAGCTGCTCAGGATCTGGCGCGAACGGGTGGGCCTGACCCAGCAGGTGCTCGCCGATCACGCGACCCTGAGCGTCCGGGCCATCCGGGACATGGAGAGCGGACGGGTGCGGCGCCCCCGGCAGGAGACGGTCCGGCTGCTGGCCGACGCCCTGCGCCTCGAAGGCCGCAACCGGTCGCTCTTCGAGGCCACCGCGCGCCGGCAGACGCCCGCCGAGGAACCGGCCGACGAACCGGCCGCGCCGCCGGTCGCCCGGGGCGCCATCGTCGGGCGCGACCTGGAGGTCGAGGTGCTGGCCGACGCCTTCGCCGTGCACGGCGACCGGCTGGTCACCGTGGCCGGCCTCGGCGGGGTCGGCAAGTCCCGGCTGGCCCTGGAGGTCGCGAGACGGCTGCACCTGGCCTCCCGCTGGTCGGTGCGCTGGATCGACTGCGGCCGGCTGCCGGTCGCCGGTCTCGAACGCCGCACCGACCTCGCCCGCGCGATCGGGGAGCGGCCCACCCTGCTGGTCCTGGACGGCGCCGACGCCGGCGTGGACACGGCACTGCTCGACGAACTGTTCCAGCGGTGCCCCGGCCTGCGGGTCCTGATCACCGCCCGCGTCCCGCAGCCGCTGCCCGGCGGCCAGGTGATCCCGCTCGCCCCCCTGCCCACCCCCGGTCCCGAACTCGACCACGACCCCCTCGCCCTGGCCGACGTGGGCGCCGTCCGGCTGCTGCTCTCGCACCTGCGCCGACTGCGGCCCGGCTACCGGCTCGAGCCCGACGAGGCCCCCGCCGTCGCCGCCCTCTGCCGTCAACTCGACGGCCTGCCCGGCGCCTTGGAGCTCGCGGCCGGCTGGTCCACGGTGCTGTCCCCGCGTCAGCTGGTGGCGCGCCTCGCGGACGGGCCGTTCCACCTGGCGCCGCCCCCCGCCGGTTACGGAGGCAGGGCGGACATCCGGGCGGCGCTGGGAGCCGCCCTCGACCGGCTGACGCTCGGCCAGCGCGACCTGCTGGAGCGGCTCGCGGCCGAACCGGGGGACTGGTCCGGTGAGGACGCCGTCGCACTGAGCGGCCGGCCGCCGCAGGAATGCCTGGCCGCGGTGCACGAGTTGCTGGCGAGCGGCCTCATCCGCAGCGTGCAGGCCCGCGACGGCGTCCGGTTCACCGTGCTGAACCTCTGCCGGAGCCTGTGCGGAAGCCGTGTGGCCTACGCGGAACTGGCCACGGCGAGCTGAAGCCCGTGGGGCGCTCGGCGCCCAGCGGTCACGGCGGCCGACGTACGGCGACCCGCGTACGACTTCCCGCGCGCGACGGTCCTCGTGCGGCGGTCCTCCTACGGCGGTCCTCCTACGGCGGTCCGCGTACGGCGTCGTGGGCGGCGGGTCCGTCCCGGGCGCCGCACGGCGGGCGTTCCGCCATCCCGGGCGCCGCACGGCGGGCGTTCCGCCGTCCCGGGCCGCGGCGATACTGCCCGCATCCTGCCGGGCGAGCTGCCGGTCCGGCGGGCGGATCCTCCCTAGCGTTCTGTCCACGGCCGGGCGAGCCGGACACCCGGACCTCGGGACGCCCCGGCGGGGCCCACCACCCCGGGTCTTCCCACCACCTACCGACACAGAGGGTTTGCGCCGTGGATCAGCATGCCGTGGAGCAGCACGGAAAGGCCGAGCCGGCCGGTCTGGACGTCGTCGTGACGACCATGGCGTCGGACTCCCACACCTGGAACCTGGTCTTCCTTCACCTCCTGCTCGAAGAGCTCGGCCACCGGGTCACCAACCTGGGCGCCTGCGTGCCGGACGCGCTGCTGGTCGCCGAGTGCCGCCGGATCGAGCCCGACCTGATCGTGCTGAGCAGCGTGAACGGTCACGGCTTCCACGACGGCCTGCGGGTGATCGCGGCGCTGCGGGCCTGCCCCGAGCTGGCCCGTACGACGACCGTGATCGGAGGAAAGCTCGGGATCGCCGGCTCCGGCGCCCCCGCCCGGCGGCGGACGCTGCTGGCGGCGGGCTTCGACGGAGTCTTCGAGGAGGGCCGTGCGGTACGGGAGTTCCCGTCCTTCGTGGCCTCGCTGACCGCCGGCGCGGGGGTGCTCCTGTGACCCGGTCCGCCGCCCTGCCGGCGTCCGGATTCGGGGCCTTCGTCGCCCGGGCGAGGGCGGCCGGGGTCCTCGTCGTCCAGCCCAGGATGGGCATGGCCGACCCGCTGCGGATGCGCGAGGGCCTGCTCGCCACCCGGGGCGCCGACGCCGTCACCGTCGGCACGATCACCCTCGACAGCTACACCCGCACCGGTGACCTCGCCGCCGCCCGGCGCGCGCTCGCCGAGGGCGTCGGCCTGAACGGCTACCCCATCGCCACCCACCCCGCGGACACCACCCGCGCGGTGCTCCGGGGCATCGCGGACCCGCGCTTCCCGGTGCAGGTCCGGCACGGTTCGGCGGCGCCGGAGCACATCGTCCGCGCCCTGCTCGCGGCCGGCCTGGACGCCACCGAGGGCGGCCCGGTCTCGTACTGCCTCCCCTACAGCCGGACACCGCTGCGCGAGGCGGTCGAGGACTGGCGGCGCAGCTGCGAACTGCTCGCCGCCACCCGGGAACTCGGCGCCGCGCCGCACCTGGAGACGTTCGGCGGCTGCCTGATGGGACAGCTCTGCCCGCCGAGCCTGCTCATCGCGGTCAGCGTCCTGGAAGCGCTGTTCTTCCGGCAGCACGGCCTGCGCGACCTCTCGCTCAGCTATGCCCAGCAGGCCGATCCGCGCCAGGACGAGGAAGCGCTCACCGTGCTCGGGCGGCTGGCCGCCGAACTGCTGCCGGACGTGGACCACCACCTCGTCCTCTACGCGTACATGGGCGTCTTCCCGCGCTCGCCGGGCGGTGCCCGGCTGCTGCTGGAGGACGCGGCGCGCCTCGCGGTACGGGCCGGTGCGGCCCGGCTGATCGTCAAGACCACCGCCGAGGCGCACCGGATCCCGACCGTGGAGGAGAACGTCCGGGCACTGGAGGCGGCCGCCGCGGCCGCCGCCCACGAGCACGCCCGCCTGGCACGGTCCGGCGCCCCGGGCCCGTACGGCCCGGGCCTCCAGGCCGTCGCCACCGGCTCCGACGACACCGTTCGCGCCGGCACCGGCCTCGTCGGCACCAGCCCCGTCGGCAGGACCGACGGCACCGGCCTCGTCGGCACCAGCCCCGTCGGCAGGACCGACGGCACCGGCCTCGTCGGCACCAGCCCCGTCGGCAGGACCGCCGGCACCGACCCCGTCCGCACCGGCCTCGTCGGCACCGGTCACGGCCCCCAGGTCGTCGACACCGGCATCGAGGCGGAGGCGCGGGCCCTGATCGGGGCCGTCCTCGACCTGGACGCCGACATCGGGCGGGCACTGGTGCGGGCCTTCGCCGCCGGATATCTGGACGTGCCCTACTGCCTGCACCCCGACAACGCGGGCCGCGCCCGCAGCTCGCTCACGCCCGACGGACGGCTCCACTGGTCGAACACCGGGTCCATGCCCCTCGCCGGACTGGCCGACGGCGGGCCGCGCCCGCCGATCCTCGGCTCGGCCGGGCTGCTCTCGGCCCTGTCCCACGTCCAGCGGACCTACGACGCCCGCGCCGCCGCACGCCCGGCCGCCGAAACCTTCGACGGCGCCGCCCCCGTGCCGATCCGAACGCCCGCCGCACCGCCCCGTACGACGTCCATGCCACGACGAGAGTTGGGACTCACCACACCATGACCACCGACGGGCACACGGCCACCTCACCGCTCCCCGACCCCGGCCGCCACCTGACCGCCCCGGCCACCCGCAGCGCCCTGCGGATCCAGCACCAGCTCCTCTCCTCCGCACGGTCCTTCCTGCGCGAGCGGGGCTTCACCGAGCTGCTGCCGCCCGTCATCGGCCCGGTCACCGACCCCGGCTCGCGCGGCTCCAAGCAGGTCGACGTCGACTTCTACGGCCACCGCTACAAGCTGATGACCAGCGCCATCCTCTACAAGCAGACCTCGCTCCTCGCCTTCGACAAGATCTTCTGCGTCGCCCCCAACGTCCGTCTCGAACCGCTGGAGACCGCCGGCACCAGCCGCCACCTCGCCGAGTTCCACCAGCTCGACGTGGAGATGGCGGGAGCGAGCAGGGACGACGCCGTCCGGCTGGTCGAGGAGCTGGTGGTGCACATGGTCGACAGCGCCGTCCGGGAGCTGCCCAAGGACTTCGCCGAACTCGGCCGCGACGTCGAGGCGTTCACCGAGCTCCTGAAGGGGTCCTTCGGCCGGATGCGGCACGCCGAGGCCGTCGCCGAGCTCCGCGGACTCGGCCACGCGCAGAGCTCCGACGCCGAACTCGACTGGGAGGGCGAGGCATTGCTGTCCACCCGCCGCGACCGCCCCTTCTTCGTCACCGACTACCCGAAGGGCTCGCGCGGTTTCTACGACCGGGAGGACCCCGAGAACCCCGGGCTGCTGCGCAACTTCGACCTGATCGCGGCCGAGGGCTACGGCGAGCTGTGCAGCGGCAGTCAGCGCACCAACGACTACGCGGAGATCGTCACCCGCATGCGGGAGACCGGCGAGAACCCGCAGAAGTACCGCTGGTACCTGGACCTGGTCCGCGAGGGCGTGCCCGGCAGCGCCGGCTTCGGCATCGGCGTCGAGCGGCTGACCCGCTACGTCGCCGGTCTGGACGCCGTGTGGCAGGCCAGTGCCTTCCCCAAGCTGGCGGGGGTGGTGTCCCCGTGAGCGACCTCTCGGCGCCCGGCTTCCCGGAGGAGGAGGTCCGCCGCCGCGCCCGGGCGGGGGCGGCCGCCGCCTTCCCGCCGCCCGGCGCGTACGGCAGGGTCCTGTTCGGTTCGGAGCACCGGGGCGACCGCCACCGCCCGGGCGGCGAGCGGGACCCGCTGGACGCCCTGCGGATCACCCCGCCGGTCTTCATGCCCCAGCGGCTCGCCCGGCTGATCGAGCTGGGCAGGGAGCCGGACCACCGGGACGTCGAACTGACCACCGCCGTCGGAGGGTTCACCTCCCCGCTGCCCGTGTACGTGTCGGCGCTCGGCTCCACCCGGGCCGCCGGCGGCGACCTCGGCCTCGCGCTCAGCCGGCAGGCGGGCGAGCTCGGCCTGCCCATGGTGATCGGCGAGAACGTCGTCCCGGTGAACGGTTACGGCCGGCTCGGCGAGGCGGCGGACCGGGCGCTCCTCGGCCGCCTCCGCGCCTACGCCGCAGAACTGCCGGACGGGCGGGGCGGCGTCGCCGTCCAGCAGTCCACGGAGGACGCGGACGCCGAGGTGTGGAACCTCGTCTACAGCGACCCGGCGGCGCTGCCCCTGCTCGAAACGGGCCGGCTGGCCTTCGAGCTGAAGGTCGGGCAGGGCGCCAAGCCGGGACTCGGCGGAATGACGGTGCTCGATGCCGAGGCGGCCGCCCGGCTCGGCGACCGGTACGGGATCGACGACGTCTTCGGCGACGGCCGCGTGCTGCGCTCCGGCACGCCCGGCACCTTCACGGCGGAGATCCTGCGCCAGCAGGTCCGGCTGATGCGCAACAACTTCCCCCGGGCCCGCGTCTGGGTGAAGCTGCACCCCGGCCGGGACGTCGCCGAGGCCGCCCGGGTGGCCGCCGAGGCGGGCGCGGACGCCGTCACGGTGGACGGTGCCGAGGGCGGCACCGGGTGGGCGCCGGACGCCTTCCCGGCCGAGGTCGGCCTGCCCCTGGCGGAGTGCCTGCGCCGGCTGGCCGCCGCCGGGCCGCCGCCCTGCCTGCTGGTGTCCGGCCGGATGTGGGAGGGCGGCCGGGCGGTCAAGAGCCTCGCGCTCGGCGCCCGCGCCGTGGGCCTGGGCCGGGCGGCCCTGCTCGCGACGGCGGAGGACCCGCGGGCCGGGCTGGTCCGGTTCGCCGAGTGCCTCGCCCTCGAACTCCGCCTGCTGATCAGCGCTCTGGGGAAATACGCGCCGGCCGCGCTCGACCGGGACGACGTCTGGTCTCCTGAATTCTCCTGAAGCCCGCCGCAGTACTCTGGATTCTCCCCTCCGGGTGACCGGAGATGAATTCGAGCAGCCCGCCGAAACGCCCGTGCGCGTGTCGGCGGGCTGACCCTTTTCAGGGACAAGACCCGCAGGTCATGCGGCAGGTGAAACTGCCGATGGACTTCCGTGCATTCTGCCGATCGGCCCGCCGGGGCCGCCCTATCGTCGATCTCACTGCTCGCAGCGTCGTCAATTCATCGGGGTTGGATGATGGAATCTCTCGGTTTCCCCTTCATATCCGTCGCACGCCGGTTTCCGGACCGCCCGGCCCTGAGGACCGGCGCGCGGACCGTCGCCTACCGGGAGCTGGACGAGCTGAGCGGTGCCCTCGCCGCCCGGATCCCTCCCGGGCGGACGCTGGCCGTCACCGGCCGCGACCGGCTCGACCACGTGGTCGGCCTGCTCGCCGCCCTCCGCGCCGGCGCCACCTACCTGGCCGTGGACCGGGAGGCGCCCGAGGAGCGCAACCGCTGGATCGGCGAGGACGCCGGAGCCGCCCTCGCCTTCGTCGACGGCGAACTCGTCGGGACGGACGCGGGCGTCCGCACCCGGGCCGGCGACGAGGCCGCCCCCCACCCCGGCCGCGAGAAGGCCGCGGGCTACCTCGTCTACACCTCCGGCACCACCGGCCGTCCCAAGGGCGTGCACGTCCCGCTCACCGCGCTCACCGGCCACCTGGCCGCCGCCGTCGAGCGCTTCGGCCTCACCGAGGACGACGTGGTCCTGCACCTCGCCCGCCCGACCGTGGACGTGGCCGTCGAACAGGCGCTCACCGCCCTGTCGGCCGGCGCCTGCCTCCTCGTACCGGAGGAACACCTCCTCGCGCCGGCCGCCCTTCTGGAGCTGCTCGACGCCGAGGGCGTCACCGTGGCGAACCTGGCCGCCGGTTACTTCCAGGAGGTGGTGGCCGCGCTGCGGGCCGGAGGCCGCGTCCCGCGCGCCCTGCGGCTGATGATCTCCGGCAGCGACCGGCTCCACCCGGACGCCGCCGCCGGCTGGTGGGACGCCACCGGCGTGCCGCTGCTCAACGCCTACGGGCCGACCGAGACCGTCGTCACCGCCACCGTCCACGAGCTCGCGGGCCCCACGGCGACCGCGGAGTGCGATACGGTCCCGATCGGCCGTACGCTCGGCGACCGGCGCGCGTACGTCCTCGACGACCGGCTGCGGCCGGTGCCCGCCGGCACGGCCGGTGAGCTGTACGTCGGCGGGCCGCTGCTCGCCTCCGGCTACCACGGCCGGGCGGGCCTGACGGCCGGCCGGTTCGTCGCCGACCCCTTCGCGCCGGAGCCGGGCGCCCGGATGTACCGCACCGGCGACCTGGTCCGCCGGTCCGGCGCCGACGCCCCGCTGGAGTTCCTGGGCCGCACCGACCACCAGGTGAAGATCCGCGGCTTCCGGGTCGAGCCCGGCGAGATCGAGCAGGCGCTCGCCCGCCACCCGGACGTCGCCGGAGCCGTCGTGGTCGCGCACGAGGGCCGGCTCGCCGCCTACGTCACCGGCACCGGGGGAGGGGCGGCGACCGCCGGTGACGCTCCCGGTCCGGGCCCCGACGCCGCCCTGCTGCGCTCCTACCTGGCCGAGCGGCTGCCCGAGCACATGGTCCCCGCGACCGTCACGCCGCTGGCCGCGTTCCCGCTCACCGCGGGCGGCAAGGTGGACCGCACGGCGCTGCCCGAACCCCAGGCCGCGCCCGCCGCACCGCCCGCCGGCCGCCGCCCGCCCCGCACCCCCGCCGAGCAGCTGATCGCCGCCGTCTGGGCCGACGTGCTCGGCGTGCCCGAGGTCGGCGCCGACGACAACTTCTTCCACCTGGGCGGGGACTCCCTCACCGCCGTACGTGTGGTCGGCCGCGTCTTCGACGTGTTCGGCATGATCTCCCCGTACACCATCTTCGACGCCCCGACCCTCGCCGAGTTCGCCGCCGCCGTCACCGCCGCCTCCGACGCCGCCGAACGGCCGGAGCTCACCCGGACCGGCGCCGCGCAGGCGCCGCTGGCCGGCCTCCAGCGCGGACTGTGGTTCCTCGACCAGTGGAATCCGGGAGCGCCCACGTACAACGTGCCGTGGGTGTTCCGCTTCGCCGGACCCGTCGACCCCGAACTGCTCCGCCGGGCCCTCGCCGGCGTCGTCGACCGGCACGAAACGCTGCGCACCACCTTCGAGCCGGCCGACGACGGCCCCCGGCAGGTCGTCCACCCCTCCGTGGACCTGCCGTTCACCGTCCGCGAGACCACCGCCGACGCCCTGGACGGCCTGCTCGCCGAGGCCGCCCTCGTCCCCTTCGACCTGGAGACCGGCCCGCTGGTCCGCGCCCACCTCTACCGCACCGGCACCACGTCCACCCTGCTGCTGCTCTGCCACCACATCGTCTGGGACGAGGGATCCCTGCCCGTCCTGGAGGCCGAACTCGCCGCACTGTACGAGTCCCTGGCCACCGGACGCCCCGCCGAGCTGCCCGCACTCCCCGTCCAGTACGCCGACTACAGCCTCTGGCAGCAGCGGGACGACACCCCCGAGCGGCAGCTCGACTACTGGCGCGAGCACCTGCGGGACGCGCCCGCCGAACCCCCGCTGCCCACCGACCGCCCCCGCCCCGAACGACAGGCGTTCCGGGGCGCCTTCCACCGCTTCGTCATGCCCCGCCCGGTGGCCGAGGGCGTCCGGGCGCTGGCCCGGGGCGAGGACGCGACCCCCTTCATGGTGCTCCTCGCCGGGCTCGCCCTCACCCTGCACCGGCGCACCGGCCGCCGCGACCTCGTGCTCGGCTCCCCGGTGAGCGTCCGCGGCCGGTCCGAACTCGACGCGCTGATCGGCTACTTCGTCAACCTGCTGCCGCTGCGCGTCCGGGTCGAGGAGGGGATGGACTTCCGCGACCTCGTCCGGCACGTCCGCGAGGTGGCGATCGGCGGCTACCGCCACCAGGAGGCACCGTTCGACGCCATCGCCGGCGCCGTCATGGCGGAGCGCCCCGACGACCGCACCGAGGACCGCAACCCGCTCTGCCAGCTGCTGCTGGAACTCCACCCGCTGGACACCCGCCCGCTGAGCGTCGGCGGCACCGAGGTCACCCGCGAGCTGTACTCCAACCCGGTCTCGCGCTTCGACCTGTCGATCTCCGTCGACGACCGGGGCACCGACTTCACCGGCCGCTTCGAATACGACTGCGACCTCTTCGACGCGGCCACCATGGCCGAGCTGTGCGAGGCATGGCTCGGCACCCTCGCCGCCGCCGTCGAGACACCCGTGCACACGCTCTTCGAGGACCGGGCCGCCCGGCAGCCGCGGGCCCTCGCGCTGGTGTCCGGCGAGGACCGGCTCGACTACGGCACCCTGAACGAGCGGGCCAACCGTCTCGCCCACCACCTCCGCGACCTCGGCATCGGCCGCGGCGACACCGTCGCCGTCCTGGTCGAGCGCGGACCGGACCTGGTCACCGCCCTGCTCGCCGCGCTGAAGGCCGGCGCCGCCTACACCCTGCTCGACCCCGACTTCCCCGCCGGGCGGCTGGCCGGGGCGGTCGCCGACAGCGGCGCCGCCCTGCTGGTCACCCACCGCCACGCGAGCCCCCCGTTCCCCGTCGCCCGCCACCTCGACCTGGACGCCACGGCCACCGCCCTCGCCGCCCGCCCCGGCCACGACCCGGGCCTGCCGGTCACCGGCACCGACCTGGCCTGCGTGATGTTCACCTCCGGCTCCACCGGCCGCCCCAAGGGCGTCGCCGTCCCGCACCGCGCCCTCACCACCACCTACCTCGGGCAGGACTACGCCCGCTTCGGGCCCGACGAGGTCTGGCTCCAGTGCTCCCCGGTCTCCTGGGACGCCTTCGCCCTGGAGCTGTACGGCGCCCTGGCCTTCGGCGGCACGTGCGTCCTCCAGCCCGGCGGGCGGCCCGACCCGCAGGCGGTCACCGAACTCACCCGCCGCCACGGCGTCACCCAACTCCAGCTCTCCGCCAGCCTGTTCAACTTCCTCCTGGAAGAGTTCCCGGAGACCTACGACGAGCTCGCCGTGGCCTTCACCGCCGGCGAACGGGCCTCCGTCACCCACGTCGGCAAGGCCCTCGACCAGTACCCGCGGCTCGTCGTCGCCAACGGCTACGGACCGGTCGAGAGCCTCGGCCTCACCACCTGCCACCGCGCCACCCCGCAGGACGCCGCCGGCACCTCCATCCCCATCGGCCGCCCCCTGCACGGCAAGGCGGTCCACGTCCTCGACGACCACCTGCGCCCCGTCCCGGACGGAACCACCGGCGAGCTGTACGCGGCCGGCGGCGGACTCGCCCTCGGCTACGTCGGCCGCCCCGGGCTGACCGCCGAACGGTTCGTCGCCTCCCCCTTCGGCGCGCCCGGCGAACGGCTCTACCGCACCGGCGACCTCGGCCACCGGACGGCGGACGGCGTCCTGGAGATCACCGGCCGGATCGACGACCAGGTGAAGGTCCGAGGCTTCCGGATCGAGCCGGGCGAGATCGAGGACGCGCTCACCCGCCACCCGTCCGTGCGGGAGGCAGCCGTCACCGTCCGCGAGCCCGCACCCGGCGACCACCGGCTCGCCGCGTACGTCACCACCGCCCCCGACGCACCCGCGCCCGACCCCGGCGCGCTGCTCGACCACCTGGCCGGGCTGCTGCCCGAGCACATGGTGCCCGCCACGCTCGACGTCCTCACCGCACTCCCGCTCAACCCCAACGGCAAGGTCGACCGCCGGGCCCTGCCCGCCCCGGCGGAGCGCCCCGGAACCGCCCCTGCCGACCCGCTCACCGCCGCCGAACGGCTCGTCGCCGACGCCGTCCGGGCCGTCCTCGGCCGGACCGAGGACCTCGGCCCCGACACCGACTTCTTCCGGATCGGCGGCAACTCCCTGGCCGCCGTACGGGTCGCCATGCGGCTCACCCAGGAGACCGGCACCCGGGTCCCGCCGCAGACGGTCTTCCGCGGCCGGACGGTCGGGGCCATCGCCGAGCGGCTGGCCCCGCGATGACCCGGCACCCCGACCGCCCGCCCACCCGACCGACCGAAGGGAACGAGGCCGTGAGCCCGTCCGCCGACCTGCCCGCCGCGCCTTTGCCCGCCGCGCCGGCCGCTCCGCCCGTCGCCCCGCCGGCCCCGGACCCGGCCACCGCGCCGGCAGGCCCGTCCGCCGACCTGACGGCCACCCCGGAGCCCGCCGCCCCGCCGGAGCCCCCGGGGCCCGCGGACCCGGTCCGCACCGCCCCCCTCTCGGGGCTCCAGCGCGGCCTGTGGTTCCTCGACCGGTGGAACCCGCGGGACGCCACGTACACCACCCCGTGGACCTACGACGTCACCGGCCCGCTCGACCTCACGCTGCTCCAGCGGGCACTGGACGGCGTGGCCGGCCGGCACGAGGTGCTGCGCACCACCTTCGCCCTGGACGCCGACGGACCCCGCCAGCACGTCCACCGCACCCTCGCCCTGCCCCTCGCCGTCACCGACCTGCGCGGACTGCCCGAGTCCGAACGGGCGGAGCACGCCGAGCGGCTGATCGCCGAACGGGCCGCCGAGCCGTTCGACCTGAGCACGGGACCGCTGCTGCGCGCGGAGGCGTTCCGGCTCGCCGACGAACGCACCACGCTCCTGTTCGCGGTGCACCACATCGTCTGGGACGGCTGGTCGGCCGACCTCTTCGAGCGCGAACTCGCGGAGCACTACGCCGCCCTCCTGGAGCACCGGGCCACCGACCTCCCCGCCCTCACCCTCCAGTACGCCGACTGGGCCGAGGAGGGACGGCACACCTCGTACGAGGAGCACCTCGCCCACTGGAAGCGGACCCTCGACGGCGCGCCCACCCTCCTGGAGCTGCCCGGCGACCGGCCGCGGCCCGCCGAGCGCGGCCGGCACGGCGCCACCGAGCCGTTCGACCTCCTCCCCGGCACCGCCGCCCGGGTCCGGGCGCTCGCCGAGCAGGAGGGCGTGACCCCGTACACGGTCCAACTCGCCGCCTTCGCCCTGCTGATGGGCCGCTGGACCGGCGCCGACGACCTACTCGTCGGCACGCCCGTCACCACCCGCGACCGGCCCGAACTCGCCGACCTGCTCGGCTACTTCGTCAACCTGCTGCCGCTGCGCGTCCGGCTCGCCCCCGGCACCACCTTCCGCGGACTGCTGGCCGACATCCAGGACGGCGCCTTCGACGCGTTCGGCCACCTCGACGTGCCCTTCGACCAGCTGGTCGACCTGCTCGGCACCACCCGTACGCCCCAGCACCCGCCACTGGTCCAGGTGGTCTTCGGCGCCCACGGCGAGCAACGCGCACCGCTCCCGCTCGGGACCGCCACCGCCGAGCGCACCGTCCGCTCCAACGGCACCAGCAAGTTCGACCTCACCTGGTCCGTCTTCGAGGACGCCGACGGCGGCGAACTGCGCGGCGAGGCCGAGTACAGCACCGACCTCTTCGACCCCGGCACCGTGCGCCGGCTCGCCGCCGACTACGCCGCCCTCCTCGACGCCGCCCTCGCCGAGCCGGACGCCACCGTGCTCCGCCTCACCTCCGCCGCCCCGCCGCCCCGCCCCGCCCGCCTCGACCCGGGCCACTGCCTGCACCACCTCTTCGAGCGGGCCGCCGACGCCCACGGCGACCGGCCCGCCGTCAGCGACCCGGACGGCACCCTCAGCTACGCAGAACTCGACCGGCGCGCCAACCGGCTGGCCCACGCCCTGCTCGCCCACGGCGTGCGCCCCGGCGACCGGGTCGGCCTGCTCCTGGAACGCACCGCCGCCGTACCCGTCGCCATCCTGGCCGTGCTCAAGACCGGCGCCGCCTACGTGCCGGTCGACCTCGCCGCCCCCGCCGACCGGGCCGCCCTGGTCTTCGGCGACACCGCCGTCACCCTGGTCCTCACGGACCGCCCCGACCGCGCCCCCGACGGCAGCTGGCACACCCTCGACCTCGTCGCCCGCGCCGAGGAGATCGCCGCCCGTCCGGCCGTACGACCGCCCGCCGCCGGCCGCCCCGGCGACCTCGCCTACCTCATCTTCACCTCCGGGTCCACCGGCCGCCCCAAGGGCGTCGCCGTCGCCCACGAGCACGTCAGCCGCCTCCTCGACTCCGGCCGCGACCACTTCGGCTTCGGCCCCGACACCGTCTGGACCCTGTTCCACAGCTACGCCTTCGACTGGACGGTCTGGGAGCTCTGGGGCGCCCTGCTGCACGGCGGCCGCCTCGCCGTCGTCCCGTACCTCACCAGCCGCTCGCCCGACGACTTCGCCGCCCTGCTCGACGAGGAACGGGTCACCCACCTCTGCCTCACCCCCTCCGCGCTGCGCCAGCTCGAGCCGGCGCTGCGCCGCAGGCCCCGCGCCCTGCCCGCCCTGCGTCGGATCATGCTCGGCGGCGAGGCCCTCGACCCGGGCGTCGTCCAGCGCTGGTACGACCTCGACCCGCTGCCGCCCGCCCGCCTCTGCAACCTCTACGGCATCACCGAGACCACCGTCCACGTCACGACCCACGACATCGCCGAAGGCGGCGCAGGCTTCGAACGCAGCCTGGTCGGCGCACCCATGGCACACCTCACCGCGCTCGTCCTGGACGACTGGCTGCGCCCCTGCCCGCCCGGCGTGCCCGGCGAGCTGTACATCGGCGGCGGAAGCCTCGCCCACGGCTACTGGGGCCGCCCCGGCCTCACCGCCGGACGCTTCGTCGCCGACCCGTACGGCCCGCCCGGCGCCCGGCTCTACCGGACCGGAGACGTCGCCCGGCGCCTGCCCGACGGCGGCCTCGAATACGTCGGCCGGGCGGACTTCCAGGTGAAGCTGCGCGGCTTCCGGATCGAGCTCGGCGAGATCGAGAACGCCGTCGCCGCCCACCCCGACGTGGACGCCTGCGTCGTCACCGTCCACGACGACCGGCTCGCCGCCTACCTCACCGTGCGCTCCACCGGGAACGCCCCGGCCGAGCCCCACGACCTGCGCGGCTTCCTCGCCCGTACCCTCCCCGACTACATGATCCCGGCGAGCGTCACCGTCCTCGACGCCCTGCCGCTCACCGTCAACGGCAAGGCCGACCGCGCCGCGCTGCCCGCCCCCGACCGGGCTGCCGCCGCCCCGGCCGGCCGGCACGTCGAGCCGCGCACCCCGGAGGAGGAACTGTTCGCCGCCGTCTGGACGGAGGTGCTGGGGGTCGCCGGGATCGGCGTCCACGACGACTTCTTCCACCTCGGCGGCGACTCGATCCGCGCCGTCCAGCTCGCCGGCGCCCTGCACGACCGGGGCTGGCAGATCACCCTGCGCGACGTCTTCAACGCCCCCACCGTCGCCGGACTGCTGCCGCTGGCCCGCCCGGTGGCCGCGGACCCCGACGCCGCCCGGCCCTTCGCGATGGTCGCCGAGGAGGACCGGGCCGAGCTCCCGCCCGACGTCGTCGACGCCTACCCGATGGTGTCCATGCAGCTCTCCATGGTCTTCCACATGGAGGTCGCCGGCGGCACCGACAGCTACCACAACGTCAACTCCTACCGGATCACCGGCCGTCTCGACGAGACCGCCTTCCGCCGCTCCGTCGGCGAGGCCATGGCCCGGCACGCCGTGCTGCGCACGGGCCTCGACCTCTCCGGCTACGGCGAACCGCTCCAGCTGGTGCACGGCACCCTGCCCGCACCGGTCGAGTTCGCCGACCTGCGCGGCCGGCGGGAGCAGGCGCAGGACGAGCGGATCCGGGACGTCTTCGCCGACCACCGGGACCGGCCCTTCGACCTCGCCGCACCGCCGCTCTTCCGGATCACCGTCCAGCGGCTCGCCGACGACGCCTTCCAGCTCACCGTCTCCGAACACCACGCCATCCTCGACGGCTGGAGCTTCACCTCGCTGCTCACCGAGATCCTCGAACGGCACACCGCGCTCGCCGCCGACCCGGCCTCCGCGCCCGCCCCGCCGCCGCGCACCACCTTCCGGGACTTCGTCGCCGTCGAACGCGCGGCCGCCGGTGACGAGGAGTCCCTCGCCTACTGGCAGCGGCGTCTCGCCGGCGCCACCGGTCAGCTGTGGCCCGGCAGCGAGGACGTCCACGAACTGCCCCGCACGGTGGAGCGGGTGCTGCCCGACGCGCCCGGGCAGCTGCGCGCCGTCGCCGACGCGCTCGCCGTCCCCGTCAAATCGGTCGCCCTCGCCGCCCACCTCCACGCCCTCGCCCGGATCACCGGCCGCCGCAGGGTCACCACGGGCCTCGCCATGAACGGCCGTCTCGAACGGCTCGGCGGCACCGAGGTGTACGGGCTCTTCCTCAACACCGTCCCCCTGGTCGCCGCACCGGACCCGGACGACCTGGCCGCCCTCGTCCGGCACGTCCACCGCGAGGAGCTCGACATGATGCCGCACCGGCGGGTGCCCTTCGCCCGGCTCGCCCGGATGATGGCCGACACGTCGCTGGACAGCCAGTTCGGCTACCTGCGCTTCCACGCCCTCGGCCGGCTCACCTCCGCCCGCATCGAGGACGGCCGCATCGGCTGCGAACCGACCCTCCGCCACGAACCCAACAGCTTCGCCTTCGGCGCCTCCCTCATCCAGGACCCGGTCTCCCAGCGCGTGCTGCTCGCCGTGGACCACCAGCGCGCGGTCGTGGACGACGCCACGGCGGAGGAGTTCGTCGACGCCTACGCGGAAGCACTGGCCCGCCTGGCGGCGGACGCCTGACGGGGAGCGTCGGGGGTACGGGCGGGCGCGGGGCGGGTGTGGGTGCGCGGTCCGCGGGGCTTGGGCTACGGCCCGCGGGGCCGGTGCGGCCGGCGCGGTGCGCGCGCCGCGGCCGGGTGCGCGCCCGGGGCGGCGCGGGTGCCCTGGTGCCGGCCGGGGGCCCTGGCCGCCGCCCGAGCTGGGGCGCCTGGCGCGCGCGGCCGTCCGGCCGTCCGGCCGTCAGGGCCCCCAGCCCCACGGCCTGGGCAGCCCGAGCTGGGGCGCCTGGCGCGCGCGGCCGTCCGGCCGTCCGGCCGTCAGGGCCCCCGGCCCCACGGCCGGGACGCCCGAGCCGGCACCAGCCCCGCCCGGCTGCCCGGCCGACAGAGAGTTCCCGCTCCACGGGCCGGCCCCCCGTACGGACGTCCGGCCACCGGTGGCCGTCCGGCCGACGGCAGCCTCCCGCCACCCGGCCGCACCTGACGCCCTGCCCGCGCTGCGTGCCACGCCCGCCCCCGACGCCACGCCGACAGGACGCGACGCCCGCACCCGTCACCACGCCCGCCCCTGACACCCACGCCCGCACCCGACGCCACGCCCGCCCCTGACGCACGCCCGCACCCGACGCCACGCCGACAGGACGCGACGCCCGCACCCGTCACCACGCCCCGCACCCGTCACCACGCCCGCCCCTGACACCCACGCCCGCACCCGTCACCACGCCCGCACGGATGCGACGCCCCCATCCGCCCGCCCGCAGCCCCCACCGTCCCACCCGCCCGGCCGCCCCCGTGTCGCCGAGTCACCCCGGCGGGAGACCGGACCGCACGGTCCTCCGGCCGGACCCCTACGTGATCCGACCCACCCGTCCCACCACCACCGAGGAGCCCTTCCCGTGACCACCTTCGCCGAGCCGTCCACCACCACCGCGGCCCCCGCTCCCAGTCCCACTGCCGGCCCCACCCCCACCCCCGCCCCCGATCTGCTGTCCCGGCTGCGGGCCGTCGTCGCCGCGCACCCGGGGCGGGCGGCCGTGCACGCCGTGGACGGCAGTCTCGACTTCGCCGCACTGGACCGGCGCACCGCCGGCCTGGCCCGGGCCCTGCGGGCGCGCGGGGTGGGGCGCGGGGACCGGGTCGGGGTGCACCTGGCCCGTACGGTCGACCTGCCGGTCGCGCTGCTCGCCGTCTGGCGGGCCGGTGCCGCGTACGTGCCGCTCGACCCGGCGTACCCGGCCGAGCGGATCGCCTTCGTGGCCGCCGACGCGGGCCTCGCCGCCGTGGTGAGCGCCGACGCGGCGCCGCCCGTACCGGCAGGCGTCCCGGTGCTCCGGCCCGACGCCGCCGCCGACGGGCCGGAGCCCGACGCCACGCCCCACCCGCTCGACTCCGCCTACGTGATCCACACCTCCGGCTCCACCGGCCGCCCCAAGGGCGTCGAGGTCCCGCACGGCGCCGTCGCCGCGCTCGCCGCCGCCCTGGAAACCGGCGGCGCCTACCGCCCCGAGCCCGGGGTCGTCGCCTGGAACGCCAGCGTGTCGTTCGACGCCTCCGTCCAGCAGTGGATCCGGATCTGCCGGGGCGACACCCTGGTGGTGATCGACGACGAGCGGCGGGCCGACCCCGCCCGCCTGGTGCGGCTGCTCGCCGAGCACGGCGTCACCGACCTCGACCTGACCCCCTCGCACTGGCAGCTGCTCCGCGAGCCGCTGACGGGCACCCGGGTGCCGCGGCTGTTCATGGGCGGGGAGCCCGTGCCCGCCCGGACCTGGCGCGAACTGGCCGACGGGGGGATCGACGCGCTCAACCTGTACGGGCCCACCGAGTGCACCGTCGACGCGATCACCGCCCGGATCACCGGACCCGGCCCGCACCTGGGCGAGCCCCTCCACGGCGTCCGCGCCCACCTGCTGGACGACCGGCTCGCCCCCGTGACGGCCGCCGGTGCGGTCGGCGAGCTGTACCTGGCCGGGCCCGGCCTCGCGCACGGCTACCCGGGCCACCCCGGGCTGACCGCGGGCCGGTTCGTCGCGGACCCGTTCGCACCGGAGCCCGGCGCCCGGATGTACCGCACGGGCGACCAGGCCCGCCGCACCGCCGAGGGCCTCCTCGAGTACGTCGGCAGGGTGGACCGCCAGGTCAAACTGCGCGGCTTCCGGATCGAGCTCGGCGAGGTCGAGCACGCGCTCGGTGCCCTCGCCGGGGTCACCGCCGCCGCGGTCACCGTGCACGAGGCCGCTCCCGGCGACCAGCGGCTGGCCGGCTACGTCACCGGCGCGGCCGTCCGTCCCGCCGACTTGCTGGCCGGGCTGCGCCGCATCCTGCCCGCCCACCTGGTGCCGTCCACCGTGACCGTCCTGGACGCCCTGCCGCTCACCCCGAACGGCAAGGTCGACCACCGAGCGCTGCCCGCCCCCGTGGCGGAGGCCGTCGCCCCGGCGCCGGCCCCCACGCCGGTCCGGGCCGCCGAGACCCCCGTACCGGACGCGCCCGGGGGAGTGGACGAGCAGGTCGCCGAGGTCTGGCGCACCGTGCTCGGCGTGCCCGCCGTCCGCCCCGACGACGACTTCCTGTCCCTCGGCGGCCACTCCCTCGCCGCCCTGCGCGTCGTCCACCTGCTGCGCCGCAAGCTGAACGTCGAGCTCCAGCTGCGCCACCTCCTCGACGCCGCCGACCTGGCCGACTTCACCGCCGCCGTACGCCGTGCCGCCGCGGCCGGCCCGGCCGCCGCCCGCCCCGCGCTCACCGCCCGCCGCGAGGCCGTCCGATGACCGTCACCCTCGGCGGCGCGCCCCGCACCCCGGCCCCGCGGACCGCCCGGCCCCGCGTCGAGGGCGACTGGCTCCTCGTCCCCGCGCCCCAGGACCACCGCCCGTTCCGGTTGTTCTGCTTCCCGCACGCCGGCGGCGACGCCACCGCCTACACCCCGCTGGCCCGCGCCCTCGCCCCCGTCGCCGAGGTGTGGGCGCTGCGCCCGCCGGCCCGGGGCGGCCGCAGCCGGCACCCCATGCCGCCCGACTTCGACGCCCTGGCCGGTGCCGTCGCCGAGGCCCTCACCCCGCACCTGACGGGCGGCGCCGGCGGCCGCTTCGGCTTCTACGGGCAGAGCTTCGGCGCCCTCCTGGCCTACGAGGTCGCCCGCGCCCTGCCCGCGGACCTGCGCCCCGCGCTCGTGGTGACGGCCGGCGCGCCGGCCCCGGCCGAGTGGGCCGGGCGCGGGACCAGGGACCTGGACGCCGCGGAACTGCTCCGGCTCACCGGTCTGGAGGAGCTGGTCCGGGCCGATCCGGACCTGGCCGAGCTCGCCCTCGGCGCCATCCGTACCGACCTCGCCGTCAGCGCCACCTACCGGTACCGGCCGCACGCCCCGATCGGCTCCGCGCTCCACGCCCTGGCCGGGGCCGACGACCCGATGCTCGCCACCACCGAACTCACCGGCTGGGCCGCACACACCCGCGGCGCCTTCGGGCACCGCGTCGTGCCCGGCGGCCACCTGCTCGCCACCGTCGGCCGGCCCGGCCCGGCCGACCTCCTGGCCTCCCTCATCACGCCCCTGACCGGCCGCCAGGACCCCGCCCCGTCCCGTACCGACCGCAGCAGCCCCCAGGAGCAGCCATGCTGACCACCACCGCCCCCGCCACGGCCACCACGACCGGCGTCGACCTCACCGACCCGGGCCTGTGGGCCCGGTCCGACACCCCGGCCCTGGTCGACGAACTGCGCAGGCAGGCCCCGGTGCACCTCACCGACACCGTCGACGACGGTCCGGTCTGGTCGGTGCTCACCTACCGCGAGTCGGCCGACGTGCTGCGCAACGCGGCCGTGTTCAGCTCGGAGTCCGGCTCGCTGCTCGGCGCCGGTCAGGGCAACGTGCCCGTCGGATCGGGCCGCATGATGGCCCTCACCGACCCGCCCCGGCACCGCGAACTGCGGGCCCCCGCCAACCCGTTCTTCTCCAAGGGCGGGGTGCGCGGCGCCGCGCGCTCGATCGCCGAACGGGCCGGCGAGCTCTTCGACCGGGCCGTCGAGCAGGGCGAGGTCGACCTCGTCGACGTGGTCTCCGCGCTGCCGCTCGCCGTCATGTGCGACCTCCTCGACGTCCCCGAGAAGGACCGCGACATGGTGGTACGGGTCTGCGACGTGGCCTTCCTCGGCCGCACCCCGGAGGAACGCCGCGCCGGACACCAGCAGTTGATCCCGTACCTGCTGCACCAGGTGATGCTGCGCCGCTCCGACCCGCGCGACGACCTGATCTCCATGATGGCCACGTACAAGGTCGGCGGACGGCTGCTGCCGGTCGAGGACGTGGTGCTCAACCTGGACAACATCGTGGTCGGCGGCGTCCAGACCGTCCGCCACACCGCCGCCATGGGGCTGCACACCCTCGTGCAGCGTCCCGACCTGTGGCGGAAGTTGCAGCGGGGCGAGGTGTCCATGGACTCGGCCGTGGACGAGCTGCTGCGCTGGACCTCGGTCGGCCTGCACACCCTGCGCACCGCCACCCGGGACGTCGAGCTGGGCGGCCGGCACATCCACCGGGGCGACCGGGTCGCCGTCTGGGTGTGGTCCGCCAACCGGGACCCGGAGGCGTTCGAGGCCCCCGAGGAGATCCGGCTCGACCGCTCGCCCAACAAGCACCTCGCGCTCGGCCTCGGCGCCCACTACTGCATCGGCGCGCCGCTGGCGAAGGCGGAGCTGAGCGCGCTGTACACGGCCGCGCTGGAGAAGGCCGCCGTCATCGAGCCCACCGGGCCGGTCCGCCACAACCGCTCGATCATCAACTTCGGCCTGGACCACTTCCCGGTCCGTCTGACCCCCAGGTGACCCCGCCCGGCCCCGCCGCCGCCCCGCCCCCGAGGACCCGCCACCCCACCCCGGGACCTCCGCCGCGCGCCTCGGCGGCCACCGCGCGGCAGCGCCGTAACTGCCGCTCACCTGCCGTCCCTTGTGCCGCTGACGCCCGCCCGGCGCCCCTACCTTCGAATCACACCCCAGAGCACCTCTCACCCAACGGAGACCACCATGAGCAACCCGTTCGAGGACGACAACGCCGGCTACCTGGTGCTGGTCAACGACGAGAACCAGCACTCGCTCTGGCCGGTCTGGATCGACGTGCCGGCCGGCTGGACCACCGTCCACGGCGAGGCCCCGCGCCAGGAGTGCCTCGACTGGATCGAGGCCAACTGGACCGACATCCGCCCCGCGAGCCTGCTCGCCACCCTCGACCAGCGGTGAGCGCCGCCATGCCGACCTGGGAACTGAATCCCGGCCGCCCGGCCCTCGCCCACGCGCCGGCCGGCGCCGGCCTCGCCGAGGCGTGCGCCTGGCTGCGCGAGAACGAGGCCGCGCTGACCGCCGCCCTGCACGAGCACGGCACGATCTTCCTGCGCGGGCTGCCGGTGGCGACCAGCGCGGACGTCGCCGCCGTCCGTGACGTGCTGATCCCCGAGCCCACCCCGTACCGGGAGAAGGCCACCCCCCGCAGCGACTTCGGCGACGGCGTCTACTCGTCCACCGACCTGCCGCCCGCCCAGTCGATCCGGATGCACAACGAGAACAGCTACACCCTGACCTTCCCCGGCCGGCTCCTCTTCGCCTGCCTGACGGCCCCCGAGTCGGGCGGCGCCACGCCGACCGCCGACGTCCGCAAGGTCCTCGCCGCCCTGCCCGACCACCTGGCCCGGCGCGGCCGGTCCTCCGGCTGGACCCTCACCCGGAACTACTCGGACTACGTCTCGCTCGGCTGGCGCACCGCCTTCGGCACCGAGGACCGCGCCGACGTCGAGGCGTACTGCCGGGAGAACGGCATCGCCTGGCAGTGGCAGGCCGACGGCAACCTGCGCACCAGCCAGCTGCGTTCGGCCACCGTGCACCACCCGCACACCGGCGAGGAGGTCTGGTTCAACCACCTGGCCTTCTGGAACGAGTGGTCCCTCGACCCGGACATCCGGGAGGCCATGGTCGACGAGTTCGGAGCCGACGGACTGCCGTTCAACACCGGCTTCGGCGACGGCGAGCCGCTGACCCGGGAGGACGTCGACGCCCTCAACGCGGCCTACGACGCCGCCACCGTCCGCGAGACCTGGCAGGCCGGCGACGTGATGCTGGTCGACAACGTGCTCTGCGCGCACGGCCGCGATCCGTACCGCGGCGACCGGAAGATCGCCGTCGCGATGGGCCGCCCCGTCGACCTCCTGGACTGCCGGCCGACGGTGCGGCCCACCGCCGCCGTCCCCGCCTGAGGCAACCGAACCCATCCACGCCGTGACGTGAGCAGAGGAAGCACCGTGATCCCGGTTTCGTACGCACAACAGCGTCTCTGGCTGATCGACCAGATCGAAGGGCCGACCGCGCTCTACAACCTGCCGTTCGCGGTCCGTCTGCGCGGCACGCTCGACACCGCGGCCCTGCGCGCCGCGACGGCGGACGTGGTCGCCCGGCACGAAGCCCTGCGCACGGTGTTCCCGGTGGTCCAGGGAGTTCCGGTGCAGCGGATCCTGCCGTCCGCGGAGGCGGAGACCGCCTTCGAGACGGTGGACTGCGCACCGGACGACTACCCCGCCCTGCGGGACCGGGCCGCCGCCCGCACCTTCGACCTGAGTGCCGAGACGCCCCTCCGGGTCACGGTCTTCTCGCTCACCCCCGCCGCCCCGCCCGGCTCAGGGCACGCGGCACCGGCCCCCGCCGAGCACGTCCTGCTCCTCGTGCTCCACCACATCGCCGGCGACGGCTGGTCGCTCGGCCCGCTCCTCCGCGACCTCGCCACCGCCTACGCCGCCCGCCTGGACGGCCACGCCCCCGACTGGGAGCCGCTGCCGGTCCAGTACGCCGACTACGCCCTCTGGCAGCGCGAACTGCTCGGCGAGGACACCGACCCCGACAGCCTGATGGCCCGCCAACTCTCCTACTGGAGCGCGACGCTGGCCGGACTGCCGGAGGAGCTGGAGCTTCCGGTGGACCGCCCGCGCCCGCCCGCACCGACCGGCGCCGCCGACGCCGTGTCCTTCGCGTACGGCCCCGCACTGCACGCTGCCCTCGCCGACCTGGCCCGCCGCCACCGCACCACCCTGTTCTCCGTCCTCCAGGCCGGTCTGGCCGCCCTCTTCACGCGGCTCGGCGCCGGCACCGACATCCCCCTCGGCACCGGCGTGGCCGGCCGCTCCGACGAGGCCCTGAACGACCTGGTCGGCTTCTTCGTCAACACCCTCGTGCTGCGCACCGACACCTCCGGCGACCCCTCCTTCGCCACCCTCGTCGGCCGGGTCAGGGAAGCGCAGCTCGACGCCTTCGCCCACCAGGACGTGCCCTTCGAGCGCCTGGTCGAGGAGGTCAACCCGGCCCGCGCCCGCGGCCGCCACCCGCTCTTCCAGACCCTGCTCGTCCTGCAGAACCACGAAGAGGGCGCACTCGGCCTGCCCGGCCTCGACACGGCTCCCGAACCCCTCGGCCTGCGGGTCGCCAAGTTCGACCTCAACATCGGCATCACCGAGCGGCACACCCCCGACGGCACCCCGGCCGGCCTCAGCGGATCCGCCGAGTACGCGGCCGACCTCTACGACGCCGCCACCGTCACCGCCCTCTTCGCGCGCCTCGGCCGGCTCCTCGCCGCCGCGGCCGCCGACCCCGAGGCGCCGATCGGCACCCTCGACATCCTCGCCCCCGAGGAGCACCGGCGCCTGCGCGACGAGTGGAACGCCACCGACGCCCCCGTACCGGCCGGCTCGCTGACGGAGCTGTTCGAGGCCCAGGCCGCCCGCACCCCGGACGCCACCGCCCTCGCCCACGACGGCGGCACCGTCTCCTACGCCGAGCTCGACACCCGCGCCAACCGCCTCGCCCACCACCTGATCGCCTCCGGCGTCGGCCCCGAGTCCCCGGTCGCGCTGCAGATGGAACGCTCCGTCGACCTGGTCGTCGCCACCCTCGCCGTCCTCAAGGCCGGCGGCTGCTACGTCCCCCTGCACGCCGGCCTGCCGCCCGAGCGGATGACCGCACTGCTCGCCGACACCGCCGCGCCCGTCCTGCTCACCGACCGCGCCGACCCCGGCTTCCCGCACACCGCCGTCGTGGTCCGCCCCGGCGACGAGAAGGACGCCCCGGCCCACGCCCCCGCCCTGCCCGTCCACCCCGACCGGCTCGCCTACGTGATGTTCACCTCCGGCTCCACCGGCACCCCCAAGGGCGTCGCCGTCCGCCACCGCGACGTGGTCGACCTCGCCGCCGACCGCCGCTGGCGGGACGGACGGCACGAGCGGATCCTGCTGCACTCCCCGCACGCCTTCGACGCCGCCACCTACGAGCTGTGGACGCCGCTGCTGTCCGGCGGCACCGTCGTCGTCGCCCCGCCCGGCGGCCTGGACGCCGACGCCCTGCACGCCGTCGTCACCCGCCACCGCGTCACCGCCGTCTTCCTCACCAAGGCGCTCTTCGACCTCGTCGCCGAGCAGAACCCGGAGACCTTCCGCACCCTGCGGACCGTCTGCACCGGCGGCGAGGCCGCCTCCGCCACCCTCATGCGCCGCGTCCTCGACCACTGCCCCGACCTGCTCCTCGCGCACGTCTACGGCCCCACCGAGGCCACCACCTTCGCCACCCACCACCCCCTCGACCCGGCCGACCTGACCGGCCCCCGGCCCCCCATCGGCGCCCCCCTCGACAACATGCGCGCCCACGTCCTCGACGCCCGTCTGCGGCCCGTGCCGCCCGGCGTCCCCGGCGAGCTGTACGTGGCCGGGGCGGGCCTCGCCCGCGGCTACTGGCGCAGACCCGCGCTGACCGCCGAGCGGTTCGTCGCCGACCCGTACGCCGCAGGGCAGCGGATGTACCGCACCGGCGACCTCGTCCGCCGCAGGGCCGACGGCGCGATCGAGTTCCTCGGCCGGATCGACGGCCAGGTCAAACTGCGCGGCTTCCGCATCGAGCCCGGTGAGATCGAGGCCGTGCTCTCCCGCCACCCCGCCGTCCGCCAGGTCATCGTGATCCCCCGCGAGGACCGCCCCGGCGACGTCCGGCTCGTCGGCTACTGCGCGGTGCTCGACTCCGTACACCAGGAGAACCCCGGACTCGCCGCCGAACTGAAGCACTTCGCCGCCGCCGTCCTGCCCGGCTACATGGTCCCCGCCGCCGTGGTCGTGCTCCCCGCCCTGCCCCTCAACGCCAACGGCAAGGTCGACCGGCGTGCCCTGCCCGCCCCCGGCCTCGGCGCCGACACCACCGGCCGCGCCCCGCGCGACGAGCGCGAGCGGGCCCTGTGCGCACTGTTCGGCGACATCCTCGGCATCGACGACATCACCATCGACGACGACTTCTTCGAACTCGGCGGCCACTCCCTCCTCGCCACCCGCCTGGTCGGCCGGGCGCGCACCGAGCTCGGTGCCGAACTCGCCATCGCCGACCTCTTCCAGGCCCCGACCGTCGCCGCCCTCGCCGCCCGCCTCGCCACCGACCCGGCACGGCCCGCCCTGCGCCCCGAACCCCGGCCCGAGCGGCTGCCGGTCTCCTTCGCCCAACGCCGCCTGTGGTTCCTCGGCCAGGCCGAGGGCCCCGCCGCCACCTACAACGTCACCCTCGCCCTCCGGCTGACCGGCCCGCTGGACGCCGCCGCCCTGGAAGCCGCGCTCGGTGACGTCGTCGACCGCCACGAGGCCCTGCGCACCGTCTTCGACGAGCACGACGGCGTCCCCCACCAGCGGGTCCTGCCCGCGCCCCCGGCGCCGCTGCTCACCCTCACCGACCGTCCCGTGCAGGAGCTGGCCGGCCACACCTTCGACCTGGCCGCCGACATCCCGCTGCACGCCTACCTGCGCCCCGAGCCGCCCGCCACCCCGCACGGGCCCGACGAGCACGTCCTGCTCCTGGTGATGCACCACATCGCCAGCGACGGCTGGTCGCTGCGGCCCCTCTTCCGCGACCTGGCCGCCGCCTACACCGCCCGGCTCGGCGGCGAACGTCCGGTGTGGGACCCCCTGCCGGTCCAGTACGCCGACTACACCCTCTGGCAGCACCGGCTGCTCGGCACGGACACCGACCCGCAGTCCCCGCTGTCCCGGCAGCTCGCCCACTGGCGCGACGCCTTGGACGGCCTCCCGGACGAACTGCCGCTCCCGCTCGACCGGCCCCGGCCGGCGGTCGCGACCCACCGGGGCGACGTCGTCCCGCTGGACCTGGACCCGGACCTGCACGCCCGCCTCGCCGACCTGGCCGCCGCCCACGGCGTCACCCTCTTCATGGTGCTCCAGGCCGCCTACGCCGCCCTGCTGCACCGCTTCGGCGCCGGCGACGACCTGCCGATCGGCACCCCGCTGGCCGGCCGCCTCGACCCGGCCCTCGACGAACTCGTCGGCTTCTTCGCCAACACCCTGGTGCTGCGGACCGACCTCACCGGCCGCCCCACCTTCGCCGAGCTCCTCGCCCGGGTGCGGGAGGCCGACCTGGCCGCGTACGCCCACCAGGACGTGCCGTTCGAGCGGATCGTCGAGGAGCTCAACCCCGCCCGCACGCTGGCCCGGCACCCGCTGTTCCAGGTGATGATCGCCTTCGACAACACGGCCGGCGGCGGCCCCGGGTTCCCCGGCACCCGCACCGCCTACGAGCCGCTCGGCCTGCCCACCACCGCCTTCGACCTCACCCTCAACCTCTCCGAGCGCCACCACCCCGACGGCACCCCGGCCGGCATCGAGGGCGGCCTGGAGTTCGCCACCGACCTGTTCGACCGGTCCACCGCCGAACGGCTCGCCGACGCCCTGCCCCACCTGCTCGCCCAGGCCGCCGACGACCCGCACCGCCCGGTCGCCGAGCTCGATGTCCTGGGCGCGGCCGGCCACGCCGCACTGGCCGAGTGGAACGCCACCGACCGCCCGGGCCCCTGCCCGCTCGTCCCGGCTGCCTTCGCCGCCCAGGTGGCCGCGAGTCCGGAGGAGACCGCTCTGGTCTTCGGCGGGACGCGGCTGACCTATGGCGAGCTGGAGGCGCGTGCGAACCGGTTGGCCCATGGTCTGGTGGCCTCGGGTGTGGGGGCGGAGGACGTGGTGGCGCTGGCGCTGCCGCGCTCGGTGGAGTCGGTGGTCGCGGTGTTCGCGGTGCTGAAGGCGGGGGCGGCGTTCCTGCCGCTGGACGCCGAGTATCCGCGGGAGCGGACCGCCCACATGCTCGCCGACGCCCGTCCGGCGGCCGTGCTGACGACGGCCGGGTGGCCGTTGCCGGAGGTCCTGGAGGGGCTGACCGTGCTGGACGCGGGGGAGGAGACCTGGTCGGGGCAGCCCGCCGTGGCGCCGCCCGTACGGATCGATCCCTCGCACGCCGCGTACGTGATCTACACCTCCGGTTCCACCGGCCGCCCCAAGGGCGTCGTCGTCAGCCACGGCGCACTCGCCGACCTCCTCGCCTTCCACCGTGACGAGACCCTCGCCGCCGCCCGGAAGGCCCACCCGGGGCGCAGGTTCCGGTTCGCCCAGACCGCCTCGCTCTCCTTCGACACGGCCCTCGAATCCCTGCTGTGGATGGTCGCGGGCCAGGAACTCCACCTGCTCGACGACGACGTCCGCCGCGACGCCGCCGCCCTCGTCCGCCACGCCGAGCACACCGGCGCCGATGTCCTCGACGTCACCCCCGGCCAGGCCGAGCGGCTGGTCGAGGAGGGTCTGCTCGACCGCTGCCCGCCCGCCCTCCTGATGGTCGGCGGCGAGGCCCTGGGCCAGAGCCTCTGGACGACCCTCGGCGCCGCCCCCGACACCGTCGTGCTCAACATGTACGGCCCCACCGAGTGCACCGTCGACGCGCTGTACCACCGGCTGGCCGGCGACCCGCGCCCGCTCATCGGCCGTCCGCTGCCCAACCTGCGCGCCCACGTCCTCGACACCGGCCTGCGGCCGGTACCGCCCGGCGTCCCCGGCGAGCTGTACCTCAGCGGCGCCGGCCTGGCCCGCGGCTACCTCGGCCGCCCCGCGCTGACCGCCGAGCGCTTCGTCGCCGACCCGTACGCCGCGGGGCAGCGGATGTACCGCACCGGCGACCTGGTCCGACGGCGCGCCGACGGCCGGATCGAATACCTGGGCCGCACCGACCACCAGGTGAAGGTGCGCGGCTTCCGCATCGAGCCCGGCGAGATCGAGGCCGTCCTGGCCGCCCACCCCGACGTGCTCCAGGCCGCCGTGCTGCCCCACACCGACGCCACGGACGGCGCGGCCGGCACCCGGCTCGTCGCCTACCTCGTCGCGCACACCCCGCTCGACCCGGCCGCGCTGCGCGCCCACACCGCCGCCGTCCTGCCCGACTACATGGTCCCCGCGGCCTTCGTGCCCCTCGACGCGCTGCCGCTCACCGCCAACGGCAAGCTCGACCGGTCCGCGCTGCCCGCCCCCGACTTCGCGGCGAGCGGCGGCACCGGCCGGGCCGCCCGCAGCGCGCACGAGGAGATCCTGTGCGCCCTGTTCGGCGAGGTGCTCGGCGCGACCGGCCCGGTCTCGGCCGACGACGACTTCTTCGCCCTCGGCGGCCACTCGCTCCTCGCCACCCGGCTGCTCAGCCGGGTCCGCGCCACCCTCGGCACCGAACTCGGCATCCGGGACGTCTTCGAGGCGCCGACCGCCGCCGGCCTGGCCCAGCGCCTCGACGGGGCCCGCACCCGCCTCGCCCTGACCGCAGGAGAGCGGCCGGAAAGACTGCCGCTCTCCTCCGCGCAGCAGCGGCTCTGGCTCATCGACCGCATGGAAGGGCCGAGCGCCCTCTACAACATGCCCCTCGCCCTGCGCCTCACCGGCCCGCTCGATCCGGACGCCCTCGCACTCGCCCTCGCCGACCTCGCCGTACGGCACGAGATCCTGCGCACCGTCATCGAAGAGCACGACGGCGAACCCCACCAGGTGATCCTCGCCCCCACCGACGCCGCACCGCCCGTCGAACACCGCGACTGCGCCCCCGAGGCCGTGGACGCCGAGGTCGACCGGGCCGCCCGCCGCCCCTTCGACCTGGCCGCCGAACCGCCCGTACGGGTCACCCTGCTCCGGGTCGCCCCCGAGGACCACGTCCTCGTCGTCGCCCTGCACCACATCGCCGGCGACGGCTGGTCGATGGGCCCGCTCCTGCGCGACCTGGCCGCCGCCTACGCAGCCCGACGCGACGGCACGGCCCCCGACTGGCAGCCGCTGCCCGTCCAGTACGCCGACTACGCCCTCTGGCAGCGCGCGCTGCTCGGCGACGAGTACGACGAGGAGAGCCTGGTGTCGCGCCAGCTCGCCTACTGGCGCGACACCCTCGCCGGCCTCCCCGAGGAGCTCACGCTCCCCGTCGACCGGCCGCGCGGAGCCCGGGCCGACCACCGGGGCGACCGCGTCGCCCTGCCCATCGGACCCGAACTGCACCGCTCGCTCCTGGAGTTGAGCCGGGAGAACCGGGTCACCCTGTTCATGACCTTCCAGGCGGCCCTCGCCGCGCTGCTCACCCGGCTCGGCGCCGGCACCGACATCCCGATCGGCTCCGTGGTCGCCGGCCGCTCGGACGAGGCCCTGGACGACCTGGTCGGCTTCTTCGTCAACACCCTGGTGCTGCGCACCGACACCTCCGGCGACCCGACCTTCGCCGAGCTCCTCGCCCGGGTGCGGGAGACCGGCCTCGGGGCCTACGCCCACCAGGACGTGCCCTTCGAGCGGATCGTCGAGGAGCTCAACCCGGCCCGCTCGCTCGCCCGCCACCCGCTCTTCCAGGTGGCGATGGTCCTCCAGTCCAACGCCGCCGCCGACCAGGCGCCGGCCGGACTGCGCGCGGAGGCGCTCCCGGCGGACACCGGCGTCGCCAAGTTCGACCTCAACGTGACGCTGGAGGAGTTCTTCGACCCGGACGGCACCCCCGCCGGCCTGGACTGCGCGATCGACTTCGCCACCGACCTGTTCGACCGGGAGACCGTCACGTCCCTCGCCGCCCGCTTCGGCCGGCTGCTCACCGCGGTGACGGCCCGGCCCGACCAGCGGATCGGCCGCGCCGCACTGCTGGCCGACGACGAGCGCGCCGCACTCCTCGGCGGCCACCGCCCCCTGCCCGCCGAACGACCGCTCGTCCCGGCTGCCTTCGCCGCCCAGGTGGCCGCGAGCCCGGAGGAGACCGCTCTGGTCTTCGGCGGGACCCGGCTGACCTATGGCGAGCTGGAGGCGAGGGCGAACCGGTTGGCCCATGGTCTGGTGGCCTCGGGTGTGGGGGCGGAGGACGTGGTGGCGCTGGCGCTGCCGCGCTCGGTGGAGTCGGTGGTCGCGGTGCTGGCGGTGCTGAAGGCGGGGGCGGCGTTCCTGCCGCTGGACGCCGAGTATCCGCGGGAGCGGACCGCCCACATGCTCGCCGACGCCCGTCCGGCGGCCGTGCTCACGACGGCCGGGTGGCCGTTGCGGGAGGTCCTGGAGGGGCTGACCGTGCTGGACGCGGGGGAGGAGACCTGGTCGGGGCAGCCCGCCGTGGCGCCGGCCGTACGGATCGACCCTTCGCACGCCGCGTACGTGATCTACACGTCCGGTTCCACCGGACGCCCCAAGGGCGTCGTCGTCAGCCACGGCTCGATCGCCGGTCTCCTCGCCGCCCACCGGGCGGAGACCTTCGCCGGGCCCACCCGGGCACACGGCCGGATGCGGGCCGCGCTGACCGCCTCGCTCTGCTTCGACGCCTCCTGGAACAGCCTGCTGTGGATGGTCGCCGGACACGAACTGCACCTCATCGGCGACGACCTCCGCCGCGACCCCGCCGCCCTGGTCCGGCACCTCCGTACGGCCGGCGTCGACGCCGTCCAGTTCACCCCCACCTACGCCGAACAGCTCATCGAGGAGGGCCTGTTGGACGAGCCCGCGCCCCGGGTCGTCCTGCTCGGCGGCGAGGCGGTCGGCCCGTCCCTGTGGACCCGGCTGCGCGAGGCCCCCGCCACCACCGGCCACAACCTCTACGGCCCCACCGAGTGCACCGTCGACACCCTGCTCCAGGCGTACGAGGACGCGGAACGCCCCACCCTGGGCCGCACCGTGCTCGGCACCCGCGCCTACGTCCTGGACGAACACCTCAACCCCGCGCCCGCCGGGGTGCCCGGCGAGCTGTACCTCGGCGGCGCCGGTCTGGCCCGCGGCTACCTCGGCCGCCCCGCCCTGACCGCCGAGCGCTTCGTCGCCGATCCGTACGCCGCAGGGCAGCGGATGTACCGCACCGGCGACCTCGTCCGGCGCACCCGCGACGGCCGGATCGACTACCTGGGCCGCACCGACCACCAGGTCAAGATCCGCGGCTTCCGCATCGAGCCCGCCGAGATCGAGGCCGTCCTCGCCGCCCACCCGGCCGTCCACCAGGCCGTCGTCACCCCCGACGGCGACCGCCGGCTGGTCGCCCACTGCGCGGTCGCCGCCCCCGGCACCGAACTCGCCCTGGAGCTGCGGCGGTTCGTGGCGGACGCCCTGCCCGCCCACATGGTGCCCTCGGCGGTCGTCACCCTCGACGCCCTGCCGCTGACCGGCAGCGGCAAGGTCGACCGGCGCGCCCTTCCCGCCCCCGACTTCCAGCTGTTCACCGGCGGCCGGGCCGCCCGCACGGCACGCGAGGAACTCCTCTGCGGCCTCTTCTGCGACGTGCTCGGCGTGACCGGGCCGGTCTCGGCCGACGACGACTTCTTCGCCCTCGGCGGGCACTCCCTGCTCGCCATGAAGCTGGTCAGCCGGGTCCGCACGGTCCTCACCGCCGAGATCGGCGTCCGGGACGTCTTCGAAGCCCCGACGGTGGCCGGCCTCGCCCGGCGCCTCGACCGCGCCGGGACCGACGGCACCGGGACCCGCCCCGCGCTCACGGCCGGCGAGCGGCCGGACACCCTTCCGCTCTCCTTCGCCCAGCGGCGGCTCTGGCTCATCGACCGCATGGAAGGGCCGAGCGCCCTCTACAACCTCCCGCTCGCCCTGCGCCTCACCGGCCCGCTCGAGCCGGACGCCCTCGCACTCGCCCTCGCCGACCTCGCCGTACGCCACGAGGTCCTGCGCACCGTCATCGAAGAGCACGACGGCGAACCCCGGCAGCGGATCGTCCCGCCCGCCGAGGCCCGCATCCCCCTCGACCGGCGCACCACCCCGCCCGCCGACCCGGCGGCCGCCCTGGCCGAGTGCGCCGCCCGCCCCTTCGACCTGGCCGCCGAACTCCCGCTGCGGGCCCACCTGCTGCCCCTGCCGGACGCCGACGGCGCCGACCGGCACCTGCTCGTCCTCGTCCTGCACCACATCGCCGGCGACGGCTGGTCCATGGACCCGCTCCTGCGCGACCTGGCCGCCGCCTACGCAGCCCGACGCGACGGCCAGGCACCCGACTGGCAGCCGCTGCCCGTGCAGTACGCCGACTACGCCCTCTGGCAGCGCGCGCTGCTCGGCGACGAGGACGACGAGCAGAGCCTCGCCTCCCGGCAGCTCGCCCACTGGCGCACCGCGCTGGCCGGCCTCCCCGAGGAGCTCTCGCTCCCGCTGGACCGCCCCCGTCGCGCCGACAGCGGACACCACGGCGACCGGGTCGTCGTCCCGCTCGGCGCCGCACTGCACCGCGCGCTCGTCGAGCTCTCCCGCGAGCACCGCGTCACGATGTTCATGACCCTGCAGGCCGGCCTCGCCGCGCTGCTCACCCGGCTCGGCGCCGGCACCGACATCCCGGTCGGCTCCGTGGTCGCCGGGCGCTCGGACGAGGCCCTGGACGACCTGGTCGGCTTCTTCGTCAACACCCTGGTGCTGCGCACCGACACCTCCGGCGACCCCAGCTTCACCGACCTGCTCCACCGGGTCCGGGAGACCCAGCTCGACGCCCACGCGCACCAGGACGTGCCCTTCGAGCGGATCGTCGAGGAGCTCAACCCCGCCCGCTCGCTCGCCCGCCACCCGCTCTTCCAGGTGATGCTGCTGCTCCAGGGCGTCGGCCGGAGCGGTGGCCGGGACGGCGGGCCGGGCGCTCCCGGCGAGGCACCGCTCGACCTGGCGGGCCTGCCCGCCACCGTCGAGCCGATCGGCGGACACGTCGCCAAGTTCGACCTCTCCATCGCCATGGGCGAGTCCTTCGACACCGACGGGGCGCCCGCCGGCCTCGAATGCGCCATCGACTTCGCCACCGACCTCTTCGACCGCGAGACCGTCGAGTCCCTCGCGGTCCGCCTGGGCCGCCTGCTGGCGGCCGCCGCCACCCGACCCGACCGCCCCATCGGCCGGATCGACCTCCTCTCCGCCGACGAGCACGCCGAACTCACCCGAGGCGCCGACCCGTTGCCCGACGACGTGCCCCTGCTGCCCGCCGCCTTCGAGGCCCGGGCGGCCCGCACCCCCGACGCGACCGCCCTGGTCGCCGGGGCGACCCGGCTCACCTGGGCCGAGCTGAACGACCGGGCCAACCGCCTCGCGCACCGCCTCACTGCCGCGGGCGCCGGGCCCGAGTCGGTCATCGCCCTCGCCCTGCCCCGCTCCGCCGAGAGCGTGATCGCCCTGCTCGCCGTGCTCAAGGCGGGCGCCGCCTCCCTCCCGCTCGACGCGGAGCACCCGGTCGACCGGACCGCCGCCATGCTGGCCGACGCCGCCCCCACGCTCGTCGTGACCGCCGACGGCTGGCCGCGACCCGAACTCCTCACGGACCTGCCCGTCCTCTCCGCCACCCCGGAGTACGAGGACAGCGGCCCCGGCGCCGGGAATCCGCCGCCCCGCGCCACCGCCGGCGACGCCGCGTACGTGATCTACACCTCCGGCTCCACCGGCCGCCCCAAGGGCGTCGTCGTCAGCCACGGTTCGATCGCCGCCCTCCTCGCCTCCCACCGCTCCCCGAGCGGCCCCATCGGCGCCACCGAGCTCGAGCACGGCAACCGCCCGCAGAGCGTCGCGCTCACCGCCTCGCTCTGCTTCGACGCCTCCTGGGACGGACTGCTCTGGCTGATCGCCGGCCATGAACTGCACCTCATCGGCGACGAGGTCCGCCGCGACGCCGCCGCACTCGTCCGGCACGTCCGGCAGGAAGGCGTCGACGTCCTGGAGGTCACCCCCTCGTACGCCGAACAGCTCATCGAGGAGGGCCTGCTGGAGGAGCCCGCGCCCCGGGTCGTCCTGCTCGGCGGCGAGGCGGTCGGCCCGTCCCTGTGGACCCGGCTGCGCGAGGCCCCCGCCACCACCGGCCACAACCTCTACGGCCCCACCGAGGCCACCGTCGACGCGCTGACCCGGCCGTTCACCGCCGGGGACCGCCCGGCCCTCGGCCGCACCGTGCTCGGCACCCGCGCCTACGTCCTGGACGAACACCTCAACCCCGTCCCGCCCGGCGTTCCCGGCGAGCTGTACCTCGCCGGGGCCGGCCTGGCCCGCGGCTACCTCGGCCGCCCCGCCCTGACCGCCGAGCGCTTCGTCGCCGACCCGTACGCCACGGGGCAGCGGATGTACCGCACCGGCGACCTGGTCCGGCGCACCCGCGACGGCCGGATCGACTACCTGGGCCGCACCGACCAGCAGGTCAAGATCCGCGGCTTCCGGATCGAACCCGGCGAGATCGAGCACGTCCTCACCCGCCACCCGCGGGTCCTCGCCGCCACCGTGACGGCCCACGAGGACGAGGGCGGCACCGCCGGTCCCCGGCTCGTGGCCCACGTCGTGGCGGACGGCCCGCTCGACCCGGCCGAACTGCGCGCCTTCGCGGCCGAGTCGCTGCCCGGCTACATGGTCCCGGCCGCCGTCGTCCCGCTCGACGCGCTGCCCCTGACCCCCAGCGGCAAGGTCGACCGGCGCGCCCTCCCCGCCCCCGACTTCCTCTCCGCACCCGCCGGCCGCGCCCCTGGGACGTCCCACGAGGAACTGCTCTGCGGCCTCTTCGCCGAGGTCCTCGGCCTCCCCGGCCCGGTCTCCGTCGACGACGGCTTCTTCGACCTCGGCGGGCACTCCCTCCTCGCGATGAAGCTGCTCGGCCGCATCCGCACCGCGCTCGGCGCCGACCTCGGCATGCGGGCGCTCTTCGAAGCCCCGACCGTGGCGGCCCTGGCCCGGCGCCTCACCCCCCACCCGGGCACGCCGGACGGCGCTCCCGGCCTCACCGGCCCCGCCGGTGCCCCCGGCACCTCCAGCGCCCTCGACGTGCTGCTCCCGCTGCGCCCCGGCGGCACCAAGGCCCCGCTGTTCTGCGTCCACCCCGCCGCCGGCATCAGCTGGGTCTACTCCGGCCTGCTGCGCCACCTCGACCCGGACCGCCCGGTCCACGGCCTCCAGGCACGCGGCCTGCTCGGCGGCTCCCCGTCCTCCGTCACCGAGATCGCCGACGACTACGTACGCCAGATCCGCGCCGTCCAGCCCGAAGGGCCGTACCACCTGCTCGGCTGGTCCTTCGGCGCGGTCGTCGCCCAGGCGATGGCCGTCGCCCTCCAGACGGCGGGTCAGGAGGTCGCCCTGCTGGCACTCCTCGACGGCCTGCCCGCCGACCCGGCCCGCCACGCCGCCGCCGGCGGCCCGCCCTCCGACGACCCCGTCGACACCCTCGCCGAACTGCTCGCCTCCCTCGGCCACGACCCGGCCGACGGACAGGGACCGGCCGCCCTCACCGCCCTCCTCGGCGAAGCGGCCGGCGTCCTGCCCGACGTCTTCGACCAGCACCGCAAGCTGATGGCCGAGCACGCACCCGACCGCTACCGCGGCGACGCCGTCTTCTTCGGCGCCACCCTCGACAAGCCCGGCGACTGGCCCCACGGGGCGGCCTGGCGCCCGTACGTCGACGGGCTCGTCGAGGAGCACCGCATCCCCTGCACGCACGGCGCCATGACGCGGCCGGAGCCGATCGCCCGGATCGCCGCCGTGCTGGCCGAGAAGCTTGGAGAGTGACCCGCCATGACCACCGCCTCCGTCCAGCCGCCCCCGGTGCCCGCCTCCTCCCCGGCGGCCGGGAAGCCGCCGAGGAGCCGCTGGGGCCTGTGGGCCCAGGGCGACTTCCGCAAGCTCTGGATCGGTGAGACCACCAGCGGCCTCGGCACCGCCGTCGGCAACGTCGCGCTCGCCCTGGTCGCCGTCGTCACCCTCGACGCCTCGCCGTTCATGGTCGGGGTGCTGACCGCCTCCGCCTGGCTGCCGTGGCTCTTCCTCGGCCTGCTGGCCGGGGCCTGGGTGGACCGCTGGCCCCGCCTGAAGGTGATGCTGGTCTGCGACCTGCTCCTGCTGGTGCTGTTCGGCAGCGTGCCGGTGGCCGGCTGGTTCGGCGTGCTGACCATGGCCCAGCTGGTGGCGGTGGCGCTGCTGGCCGGCGCGGTGAAGGTGTTCCTTTCCACCGCGTACGGCGCCGTCCTGCCCTCGCTGGTCGCCAAGAAGGACCTGCTGGAGGCCAACGTCAAGCTCCGGTCCGGGGACGCGGCGGCGGAGATCGCCGGCCCCGGCCTGGCCGGTCTGCTCGCCCAGGCGTTCGGCGCGGCCAGCGGTCTGCTCGCCGACGCCGCCACCTACCTCGTGTCGGCGCTCTTCCTGGGCTCCATCCGGGCCGAGGAGAAGCCGCCGCCGGTGTCCGAGCGGCGCGGGATCCTGCGCGAGATCGGCGAGGGCGTCCGGTTCCTGGTGCGCGACCCGTACCTGCGGACCCTCGCGAGCTTCGCGGCCGTCGGCAACCTCGGCCTCAACGGCATCCAGGCCGTTCAGATGATCTTCCTGGTCCGCAGCGTGGGCGTGACGCCCGGCGGCGTCGGGGCGGTGTTCGCCGTGGTGTCGGTCGGCGGCCTGGCCGGTGCCGCGCTCGCCGGGCGGATCGCCCGCCGGTTCGGCACGGCGCGCGGCCTGCTGCTGTGCGAACTGGTGGGAGCGCCGTTCATCCTCCTGCTGCCGCTGGCGGGGGAGCGGCTGCCGCTCCCGGTGAGCGCGGCGGCCTGGGCGATCGCGGTCTGCGGCGTCATCGCCGGAAACGTCATCGCCGGCAGCTTCTACCAGGCATACTGCCCGCCCGCCATGATCGGCCGGATCCGGGCCAGCGCCTCGACCGTCAACTTCAGCGCCATCCCGGTGGGCGCTCTGCTCGGCGGCTGGCTGGGCGGCCTGCTCGGTGCCCGCACCACCCTGTGGATCATGGCGAGCGTGCTGCTCTCGGCCGGCGCCGTGCTCCTCGCCAGCCCGCTGCGCCGGCTGCGCAGCTTCCCCGACCGGCCCGCGTCCTCCTGAAACCCCTCGTCCCTCCCCGCCGTCCGGTCCCCTCCCGGCGCGCACCTCCCGACCTCCCGGAGCCCTCCATGACCCGCACCGCGCGCCCGCGCCGCTTCCTGATGTGCCGGCCGACCCACTTCGAGGTCAGCTACGCGATCAACCCCTGGATGGACCCCGCCAAACCGGTCGACACCGACCTCGCCGTCGTCCAGTGGGAGCGGCTCCACGACCTGTACGTCGAACTGGGCCACCGCGTCGACCTGATCGACCCGCTGCCCGGACTGCCCGACATGGTGTACGCGGCGAACGGCGCCACCGTCGTCGACGGCAAGGTGCTCGGCGCCCGGTTCCGCAACGCCGAGCGGGCCGCCGAAGGCCCCGCCTACCTGGAGTGGTTCCGGGCCCGCGGCTTCACCGCCCACGACCCGCTCCACGTCAACGAGGGCGAGGGCGACCTGCTGCTGACGGGCCGGCACCTCCTTGCCGGGCGTGGCTTCCGCAGCGAGTCCGCGGGACACGCGGAGGCCCAGGAGTTCCTCGGCCGCCCGGTGATCGGCCTGGACCTGGTCGACCCGCGCTTCTACCACCTCGACACCGCGCTCGGCGTCCTGGACGCCGACCAGATCGTGTACTACCCCGGTGCCTTCTCGGCCGGCAGCCGGGCGGTGCTGCGACGGCTGTTCCCGGACGCGGTGCGCGTGGAGGAGGAGGACGCGGAGGCGTTCGGGCTCAACCTGATGAGCGACGGCCTGAACGTGGTGCTGCCCGAGGCCGCGACCGGCGTGGCGGCCCGGCTGCGGGAACGCGGCTTCCGGCCCGTCGGGATGGACCTCTCGGAGCTGCTCAAGGGCGGCGGCAGCGTGAAGTGCTGCACCCTGGAGATCCGTGAGGCCGTCTGACCCGTACGGGACGGACGGCCTCGGCCCCGAGCGGCCCCCGATGACCCTTTGAGCAGCACTCCCGGGTCAACGCCTGGGCCGACCCCCCGATCAACGACGGCGGTCGACGCACGGTGCTCGTGCGTCGATCGGCCGTTGAACGCGCCTTGCCATGGTGGTGCCATCAGCCCGGAGCACTCCGGGAGCCCCGAAAAAACCCCTTCCCACCAGGGAAGACGTCCTAGGGAGCAGACATGGCGAAGCGTTTCGACACCCTCGGTGCCACCCGGATCCGCCTGGCCGTCGCGGGCCTCGGCCTCGGCGCGGTGATCGCCCTCGCAGCGGCGGGCACGGCGACGGCCGACGGCAGCACCGGCGCCGGCCAGAGCGGGGCCGTCACCGGCACGGTGGCCACCCCCACCCCCACCCCGACCGACGACAAGGACTGGAACAGCACCGGCTCCTGAGCCGCCGTACCGCGACGCCCCTCCCGCGCAGGACCGTTTCTCCCGGCCATGGCCGCCAGGTCCTCACGGATCGACCAGCGCGAGCTCCGGCTCTTCGAGGAGCCCCGCCACCTCGGCGGCCTCCGGCAGCCCCAGCCGGCAGAAGATCTCATGCGCCTCCCGCAGCCGCACCCCGGCCTCGGCCCCGCGCCCCAGGTCCCGCAGCGCCCCGCCCAGCACCACCAGCGCCTGCGCCTGGTCCCGTTCCGCCCCCAGCTCCTCGCACAGCACCAGCGCCTGCCCGGCGTGGTCGAGCGCCTCGTCGGCCCGGCCCAGCGACCGCAGGCTGTCCGCGAGCCGGTAGCGGGCGTGCGCCGCCCGGTCGCGCAGACCGGCACCCGTCGCCACCGCCAGGCACTCCCCGAACCAGGTCACCGCCTCCTCGTGCTGCCCGAGCCCGTGCAGCGCCAGGCCGAGCACGTACAGGGTGTACGCCCGCCCGGGCTCGTCCTGCCGGGTGCGCAGTTCGGCGAGCACCGCGTGACAGATCTCCACCGCCTCGGCGGCCCGCCCGCTGCGGACGCGTGCGAGCGCGGCGTTCACGGTCGTCACCAGGGCGCCGGAGCGGTGCCCCAGCTCGTTCGCGAGCACCAGGGCCTCGTCGTAGTGGTCCACCGCCTCGTCGAAGCGGCTGAGGAACTGGCAGATCAGCCCGAGGTCGTTGAGGGCCTGGCGCAGGATCACCGTGTCTCCGGCCGTCCGCGCCGCGGTCACCGCCTGGCGGGCAGCCGCCTCGGCCGCGTCGAGACGGGTCGCCGCCAGGGCCACGTTCCCGCGCAGGAAATGCGCCCGACCGGCCGCCCGCACGTCACCGTGTCGTACCGCGGCCTCGGCCAACGCGTCCGCGGTCGTCGCGAGTTGACGGCTCGGCGGACTGAGGACGAACGGGGTGAGCGCGATCAGCAGGTCGATCGCCGCCCGCAGCGCCGTCCAGGGCACCCCGTCCGGAGCCCCGCCCCGGTCCGTCGGCCCCGTCGGCACCCCGGCCCCGGCACCGGTCAGCACCCCCTCCGTTGCCCCGTCCGTCATCGCGGCCGATGCCCCCGCGGGCCCGCCGGTCGTCGTCCCCCTCGTCACTCCGGCCGCCATTCCGGTCGGCGGACCCGCGCTCGCGTCCGCCGCGACCTGGGCCGCCAGTGCCGCCGCGCCCGCCCGTTCCGCCGCCGCCCACTCCCGGGCCGCGTCCCGTCCGGCCAGCGCCACTCCCGGGGAGCGGGCCGGGCCCAGTGCGCCCGCCGCCGGGTCGCCGGGCACCGCGTGCTGGAAGGCGGTGCAGGCCGTGGCGAGGAGATGGTCCAGCAGCCGGTCCCGGGCCGCCACCGCCTCTCCGGCAGCCGCCTCCCCGGCGGCCGCCCCGCCGCCCGCCGCCGCACCGTCCGCCGCCGAGGCGCGGTCCCCTTCCTGCGCGGGACGCCGCCGCGCGAACGCCCGCAGCAGGTCGTGGTAGCGGTAGCGCCCCGGGAACGGCGACTCGACCATCGCCACGTCCACCAGCGCCTCCAGGAGGTCCTCGGCGTCGTACTCGTCGAGGTCGAGCAGCGCGGCGGCGGCCGGGAGGCCGATGTCCGGACCGTCCACCGAGGCGACGAGCCGGAACGCCCTGGCCTGGTCGGCGGTCAGCTGCCGGTAGCTCAGTTCGAAGGCCGCCGCGACCGCGAGGTCGCCGATCCGCAGTTCGTCGATGCGCCGCCGCTCCACCTGGAGCCGGCGGCTCAGGGTCTCCACCGTCCAGCCCGGGCGGGCCGCGAGCCGGGCGGCCACGATCCGGACGGCGAGCGGCAGATGGCCGCAGGCCACCACCAGTTCGCGCGCCGCCTCCCGTTCCGCGTCCAGCCGTGCCGCGCCGATCGTGCGGCCGAGCAGGTCCAGCGCCTCGGCGGGCTGGAACACGTCCAGGTCGACCTGGACCGTGGCCGGGATCCCGGCGGGCCGGGTGCGCCCGGTGGTGAGGACCGCGCAGCCGACCGATCCCGGGAGCAGCGGCCGGATCTGCGCCGCGTCCTTGGCGTTGTCGAGCACCAGCAGCAGCCGCCGCCCGTCCACCACGGACCGGAACAGCGCCGACCGCGCGTCGAGACCGTCCGGCACGGCGTCGCCCGGCACTCCGAGCGCGACCAGGAAGCCGCTGAGCACCGCCTCCGGATCGGCCGGTACGGGGTCGGAGCCGCGCAGGTCCACGTACAACTGGCCGTCCGGGTAGCTCTCCCGGACCCGGTGGGCCACGTGCAGGGCCAGCGCGGTCTTGCCGACCCCGCCCATGCCGACCACGGTGGCGATCACCAGTGCCTGGGCGGAGGGGGTGCCGAGCGCCTCGACCAGCATGCGGACGGACGCGGTCCGTCCGGTGAAGTCGGCGGCGTCCGGCGGGAGCTGGGCCGGTCTGGGCGGTGCGGCGGCCGGTCTCGCGACCGCTTCCCGCGGGTCCCTGCCGTCCCGCTCCGTCCGGCGGCCGGAGTCGGCCGCGTGAGGAGCGGAACCGTCCCCCTCCGCACCGTCGCCACCGGGGCCGTGCGCGCCGGATCCGGCCCGAGCCGCCTCCGCGTCCCGCCGCTCGTCCTGCGGGACCGGCCCCGAACCCGGCCCCGAACCCTCGGATCCCGCCGCCCCTGCCCCCGCTCCTGTCCCCGCGCCCGCTTCCGCCCCTGCTCCGGTCCCCGGCTCCGTCCCCGCGGCCGTGACGGCGGCCGTCGCCGACCGGGCGGTCACCGGGCTCGGTGCCGGAGCGGCCAGGGCCGGATCGCCCTCCAGAATCCTCCGGTGCAGGTGGTCCAGTTCCGCCCCCGGGGCGACGCCCAGCTCGGCGAGGAACAACTGCCGTACGCCGCGGAACACGGCGAGCGCGTCCGCCTGCCGTCCGGCCTGGTACAGCGCCCGCATCAGCAGCCCGTACGCCCGCTCGTGCAGCGGGTGTTCGGTGGTCAGCGAGGTCAGCTCGGGGATGCAGCGCGAGTGGCGGCCGAGCGTCAGGTCGAGGCCGATCCGCTCCTCCAGGAGGGTCAGCCGCAGTTCTTCGAGCCGCTGCCGGTGCCGTTCGGCGAACGGGCCGGGCACACCGGCCAGCGGCTCGCCCTGCCACAGCTCCAACGCCTGGTTGAGCAGGTCGCGGGCGCGCAGCGGATCGGTCCGCGCGGTGCGCTCCGCCTCGCTGCCCAGCGCCTCCGCCCGTGCCGCGTCCACCGCGAGCTTCGGCAGGACCAGCCGGTAGCCGTCGCCCATCGACACCAGCACGCTCGACGCCGGACGTTCGGACCCGGCGCCGGAACCGGACCCGGCTCGGGCGCCCGTGGCCTCGGCCCCCTCCTCGCCCTTCCCCTCGGCGTCCAGCACCTTGCGCCAGCGCCATGCGTAGGTGCGCACCGTGGTCATGGCCGCGCCCGGCGGCTCCTCGCCCCACAGCGCGGAGATCAGATCGGTGGCACTCGCCGCGTACCCCGGCCGCAGCAGGAGCACCGCCAGCATCGCCTGCTGCTGCGGACTGCCCACCTTGAGCGCCGTGGCGCCCCGGTGAGCCCGCATCAGACCGAGTAACGAGAAACGGAGATCGCCCATTGTGCCCCCAACACCCCGGAACACGGTGCCCACCCCCGTCGGCACGCATGTCAGATTTGTGTCACCTTTTTAACCACAGCGTCGTGCTCGGTGTCGAGAGTGTGTTGAGCGTGTGGTGACCGGGTGTTGAACCGTACTGGGCAGAATCGTCGTGCCGCGGGCCCGCCGGAGACGGTACCGGGACCGCCGCCCGCCCCTCTCGCCCGCCGGTGGAGCCGGGCCCTGACCCTACCTTCGGAGGCGGACGTCGTGAACACCGCACTGCTGTACCGGCTGCTCGACGCCGACCCGGCCGACGGCCCCGCCGAACTGCTCCACCGCGCCCGGTCCTGTCGCCATCTGCCGCACCTGGTGCTCTCCGCGCTGGTCCGCGACGGGGTGCGGATGGGCGAGCCCGCGCGCGACGAACTGCGCCGGGCCCGCGACCGCGCCGCCCACTACGCCCGCCTGGCCGCCGGCCTCGCCCGGTCCACCGGCGTCCGCCCCCTCCGCGGTCTCCCGCTCGCCGGTTACTACCCGGCCGGTCTGCTGCGGCCGCTGGACGGCCTCGAACTGGTCGCCCCCGACGAGGCGGCGCTCTGGCAGGCCGTCGTCCGCGTGGTCACCGACCACCCGGTGGAGCACATCGACGTGTCGCTGCTCGGCGAGCGCCCGCACCACACCGCCGTCACGGTCCACTGGCCCGCCGAGGACCCGCTGGCCGACCCCTGGTACCGCGTCCACCTCAGCACGGCCGCGCTTCCGGGTGACGGCGCGACCGTGCCGGTACGGCCGTACCTGGTCGCCGACGAGCCCGTGGAGTGCCTCATCGCCCTCGCCGAGTCCCGGTTGCACCGGCCCGCGCTGCCCCCCGGTCCCGTGACCCTCCTCGACGTCGCCGGGCTCACCGGCCGTCCCTTCGAACCCGCGGAGACCGCCGCCGTCGTCGCCGCCTACCGGCTGGCCCCGGAGGCCGCCGCGCTCCTGGACCGGGCCGCCGACCACCTGCCGCTCGGCCCCCTCGCCGCCGTCCGCGCCGCTCTCGCGCGCGAGCTCGCCCCCGAACACCGGCGCCGCGCCGAGGCGTCCCGTACTCCGCCGCGCCCCGCTCGGCACGGTGTCCTCCTCCGACGCACCGTCATCCGGCACACCTGGGACCGCGCCCGCTTCCTCACTCCCGCGGCCGGCACCCCGCTGCTCCTCACGCCGGTCGCCGACTTCCTCCTGACGCCGGGCCCCGCGTGCCCGGCCGAGAACGCGTGTCCGGCCGAGAGCGCCTGTCCGGACGACTCCGCCGGCCCCGCGGCCCCCGGCCTCCGCGCCGCCGCCCTCCGGGCGCTCCACCAGTGGGACGCCCTGTGCTGACGGCTCAGGGGCGGGGGGACGGGTGGCGGTGGTGATGCGCGCAGCGGGGTGTGGTGAGGAGCCGCCGGACCTGCTCTCCGGCCTCGGCGGCGTCGCGCGCCGTCGCCGGGAAGAGCAGGCGCAGGTCGCAGTGTCCTTCGCGGTACTCGCAGCGCAGCGTGATGCCGTGCCGGTCGACGGCGAGGGGCATCGCCCGCACCACGCCGTGCGGCAGGCGCGAACCGGCGAGGACGACGAGGTCGGCCACCATGTCCTCGTGGGCGTCGGCGAGATGCGTGAGCATCGCCGCCTCCTCGACGGCGAGCGGGTCCGCCTCGGCGAGGGCGAAGGCGCCGAGGCCGACCTCGTGGCGAGCGGTCGCGGTGCGCAGCGTCACCCGCGCCGGTTCGAGCCGGGCCGCACCGCCGCCCGGCGCCCCGGTGGGGACGAGCCGTCCGGAGACCGTCACCCTGGCGCGTACGCGGTCGCGCAGCGGGGTGGGCGCGATGTCGGTGAACTCCAGTACGGCGGGGGAGCCGTCGCCCGGCCCGGTGGCGATCCGCACGGCGAGGGGACTGTCGGCCGGGAGGTGGAGGGTGATCCGCCCGTCGGCGTCCACGGAGTGCATGCCGATCAGGTCGACGTCCTGTCCCTCCAGGGTGAGGGTGAGGGAGATGGCCCGGGCCAGTACGGAACGGACGTGCTCGGCCGCGGTCTGCTCGGGCGGGACGGTGTCGTGGGCGGCGCTCAAGGGGACTCCTCGCGGGACGGATCGGCGACTGAGGTAAGGCTAACCTAACTTATTGCCCACTCGGTGGACCAGCCCTCCCACCGCCCCGCCGTCCTGCCGACATCCACCGCCCGGAACGGCCCTCCGCCCGAGGTGGTCCCGGAGTGGCCACTGGGCTCCACGCCCATGACCACTGACCGTCCCTCTGGTGGCCGGCCCTGCCGCTCGCCGCCGGGCTCGCCGTGACGGGCGTACGGGAAGGGCGCGCGGCCGTCACGGGTCTGGCCGTGACCGTCGAGGCGGCCGTGGACACCGGCCTGGACGGCCTGGCCGAAGCCCTCGGGGTGCCGCTGCGGCACGGCCGGGTCCCGCCCGCCGACGGCGCGTTGGTCAACGCGCTCCTCCACAAGGGCCGCTGAGGCCGCCGCCCCGCCCCCGCCCGGCCGGAGCCCGGCACCCGCCGCACCCGGACCGCCTCGCACGACCCCGGGCGTGGACCGCGTCGAGCGGGGCAGGCGTGGGGCGTGCCCTCCCCCTTCGGAGGGCACACGGACCCGGGCCCGGTGTGCCGGAAGGGCGCCGACGAGGCGGGATGGCACGCTCGGGCGGGCGGGACACCGTACGGCGATGGCGAGGGAGCACGTGACGCAGCCCAGAAGGCGAAGCGCCCGGGACACCGAGCTCATGAGGAAGCTGCGGCGCGATCCGTTCGTCGTCCAGACCGTGCGGTCCACGGCGGCGGCGACCCTGTCGTACGTCGTCGCCCTCTGGCTCAGCAGCGAGGCGGCGCCCCTGACCGCGCCGCTGACCGCCCTGCTCGTCGTGCAGGTGACGCTGTACTCGACCCTCACGACCAGTCTGCGCCGGGTCAACTCCGTCGTCGTGGGCGTGCTCATCGCCATCGCGTTCAGCGTGCTCGTCGGCCTCTCCTGGTGGAGCCTCGCCCTCATCATCCTGGCCTCGCTCCTCGTCGGCCGGATGGTCAAGGTGGAGGAGTTCGTCCCCGAGGTCGCCATCAGCGCGATGCTCGTGCTCGGCGTCACCCAGGTGGCCCACACCGCCTGGGACCGGGTCCTGGAGACGCTGATCGGCGCCGTCGTCGGCATGCTCTTCAACCTGGTGCTCGCACCGCCCGTCTGGGTGGACACCGCCGGGGAGTCCATCGAGGACCTGGCCCGGCGGATGCGCAGACTGCTGCTCGACGTGGCCGAGGAGTTCACCGGCGCCACCCCGTACGAACGGGCCGCGGCCCGGCTGCACGAGGCGCGCCGCCTCGACAACGACGTCGCCGACGTCGACGCCGCCCTGCGCACGGCCGAGGACAGCCTCCGGCTCAACCCGCGCGTCAAGGAGGGCCTGCTGCACCGCATCGTGCTGCGCACCGGCCTGGACACCCTGGAGATCTGCGCCGTCGTGCTGCGCGTGCTGACCCGCACCATCACCGACCTGGCGAAGGAACGCGCCGGCCGGGACCTGCTGCCCCGCTCCACCGCCCTCGCCCTCCAGGAGACCGCCCAGCACACCGCCGACGCCTTCGTCAGCTTCGCCGTCCTCGTCACCGTGTCCGGCAGCGAGGCGGCCGAGGCGGCCGAGACCCGGCTCGCCGGCGAACTGCGGGCCGCCCGCGTCTGCCGCGACCGCGCCGCCGACCTGCTGCTCGCCCTCGCGCTGAGCGAGCCCGCCCGGTGGCAGCTCTACGGGGCGATGCTCACCGAGGTCGACCGCATCCTGGACGAGCTCGACCCCGAGCACCGGGGACGGCGCCTCATGGAAGAGCTCGACCGGCAGGGGCGCGAACGCCGCGAACGGCGCGCCCGGCGCCTGCGGCTGACGTCCCGGCGGGGCGGGTCCCGCAAGCGCCCACGGGGGAGGAAGGCGGACCGGGAAACGCGGGGGACCATCCACGAGAAAGAGGAGAGGGAGACATGACGGCCCCATCGTCGTCCGCGCCCGTGCCGGAGGAGACCGGCACGGTCACCACCGCCGTACCGGCGCGCCTGGACCGGCTGCCCTGGTCACGCTGGCACTGGATGATCGTCATCGGTCTCGGCACCGTCTGGATCCTCGACGGTCTCGAAGTCACCATCGTCGGCAACGTCGCCGGCCGCATCGCCGAGGACGGCAGCGGACTGGCCATCACCTCCGCCCAGGTCACCGGCGTCGCCGCCGCCCTGTACGTGGCCGGAGCCTGCTCCGGGGCGCTGTTCTTCGGCTGGCTGACCGACCGCTACGGCCGCAAACGGCTCTTCATGGTGACGTTGGCGGTCTATCTGGCCGCGACCGCGCTGACCGCGCTGTCGACCGAGGTCTGGTGGTTCTTCCTCTTCCGCTTCCTGACCGGCTTCGGCATCGGAGGCGAGTACGCGGCCATCAACTCCGCCATCGACGAACTGATCCCGTCCCTCTACCGGGGCCGGGTCGACCTGATCATCAACGGCAGCTACTGGCTCGGGGCCATCGGCGGCGCCCTGCTGTCCATCGTCATGCTGGACACCGACATCTTCCCCGAGAACGTCGGCTGGCGGCTCAGCTTCGCCCTCGGCGTGGTCCTCGGCCTGGTCATCCTGCTCGTCCGCCGGCACGTACCGGAAAGCCCGCGCTGGCAGTTCATCCACGGCCGCGGCGAGGAGGCGGAGAAGCTCGTCGCCTCCGTCGAACGCGAGATCGAGCGGGAGAAGGGCGAGCCGCTCCCGCCGCCCGCCCGTGAGATCACCATCCACCAGCGCAAGAGCGTCGGATTCGGCGAGATCGCGAAGACCGTCTTCGCCCGCTACCCCCGCCGTGCCGTCCTCGCCCTGTCGCTCTTCATCGGCCAGGCGTTCCTGTACAACGCGATCACCTTCGGCTTCGGTGCCATCCTCACCACCTTCTACGACGTGCCGACCGGGCACACCGGCTACTACTTCGCCGTCATCGCCGCCGGCAACTTCGTCGGCCCGCTGCTGCTCGGCAGGCTCTTCGACACCGTCGGCCGCCGCATCATGATCTCCTCCACCTATCTGCTGTCCGGCCTCCTGCTGTTCGCCACCGCCTGGCTCTTCGACCGGGGCTCCCTGAGCGCGGCCGGCCTCACCGCCTGCTGGTGCGTGGTGCTCTTCTTCGCGTCGACCGGCGCCTCCAGCGCCTACCTGACCGTCTCCGAGGTCTTCCCCATGGAGACCAGGGCCATGGCCATCGCCTTCTTCTACGCCCTCGGCACCGCGGCCGGCGGCATCAGCGGACCCCTGATCTTCGCCGGCCTCACCGAGTCCGGCGTGGTCGCCGACACCGTCCTCGCCTTCCAGATCGGCGCCGCCCTCATGTGCGCCGCCGGCCTCGTCGCCGTCTTCCTGGCGGTGAACGCCGAACGCCGCTCCCTGGAGGACATCGCCGAGCCCCTCTCGACGGCCAAGCCGTCCACGGAGCGCGTCCGGCCCTGACGGTGGCCAAAAACGTCTCTGCACGAAGACGGCACCGGCGTTTCCGCCGCCGCGACGCGGCCCCGGAGCGCCGGGCACGTCCTGCGCGTCCCCACCGAAGACATCACACCAAGGAGAACGGGAAAGGCAGTTGGCGCCCGGGCGCGGCGAGGAGCCGCCGCCCGGGCGCCCTCGCGCGACTGGCTCGAATGCGGCAGGTGACCCGGATAAACCCCACACCGAGCAAGATCACCGCATCGAGGTAATGCCTCCGGTCTCATGCGGCACGCCGTGCACACGGAGCGTTACTGTTCCCCAGGATCTGGCCGATCTGGCCGGTCTGGCCCGGATTCCCGGTGATTGACCCGGGTTTTCCGCATTCCGCCTTCCAAAGGAGTACCCGTTCCATGACCGTTGAGACCGGTCCGGAGTCCCAGGTGGAGCCGCCGCGGCAGCAGTCCAGCCTGAGCACCGCGGCTGCCCGGAACCTCGCCACCACGACCAAGTCCGCCCCGCAGATGCAGGAGATCACCTCCCGGTGGCTGCTGCGCTCGCTCCCCTGGGTGGAGACGAAGGGCGGCGCCTACCGGGTGAACCGCCGGCTCACCTACACCGTCGGGGACGGGGTCATCGAGTTCGTCCAGGACGGCGCCGCCGTCCGCGTGATCCCCCGCGAGCTCGGCGAACTGGCCCTGCTGCGCGGCTTCGAGGACGAGGACGTGCTCACCGCCCTGGCCGGCCGCTGCGTCCAGCGCGACTTCCGCGCCGGCGAGGTCCTCGTCGAGCGCGGCGCGCCCGCCGACCAGATCCACCTCATCGCCCACGGCCGGGTCAACCAGGCGTCCGTCGGCAAGTACGGGGACGAGGTCTCCGTCGCCGTCCTCGCCGACGGCGACCGCTTCGGCGAGAACGCCCTCCTGGACGCCGACGCCACGTGGGACTACACCGCCACCGCCGAGACCCCCGGCACCCTGCTCACCCTCTCCCGCTCCGACTTCGCCTCCGTGATGGCCCAGGCGCCCAGCCTCGAGGCCCACATCCAGGCGTTCAGCTCCCTGCCCCAGCAGCGGCAGAACCGTCACGGCGAGGCCGAGATCGCCATGTCGGCCGGCCACGTCGGCGAGGTCGAACTGCCCGGCGCCTTCGTCGACTACGAGCTCAACCCGCGCGAGTACGAGCTCTCCGTCGCCCAGACCGTCCTCAAGGTCCACACCCGCGTCGCCGACCTCTACAACGGCCCGCACAACCAGACCGAGGAACAGCTCCGCCTCACCATCGAGGCGCTGCGCGAGCGCCAGGAGCACGAGCTCGTCAACAACCGCGAGTTCGGCCTCCTCCACAACGCCGACTTCAAGCAGCGCATCCAGCCCCACTCGGGCCCGCCCACCCCGGACGACCTCGACGAACTGCTCTGCCGCCGCCGCGGCACCAAGTTCTTCTTCGCCCACCCCAAGACCATCGCGGCCATCGGACGCGAGTTCAACGCCCGCGGGCTCTACCCGGACCACGTCGACCTCGGCGGCCAGCTCGTACCGGCCTGGCGCGGCGTCCCGATCCTGCCCTGCAACAAGATCCCGATCAGCAAGGAGCAGACCAGCTCCATCATCGCCATGCGTACCGGCGAGGACAACCAGGGCGTCATCGGCCTGCGCCAGACCGGCCTGCCGGAGGAGTACGAGCCGGGCCTCTCGGTGCGCTTCATGGGCATCAGCGAGCAGGCGATCATCTCGTACCTCGTCACCACCTACTACTCCGCCGCCGTCCTCGTCCCCGACGCGCTCGGCGTGCTGGAGAACGTCCAGATCGCCCGCAGGCGCGACTAGGACGCCCGTCGAGGAACCTTCCGAGGGCCGCGCCGGGCTTCCCCGGGCCGGGACGGCCCACCCACCCCAGCAAGGAGCCACGGATGCCCGACCCCGGGCTTTCCCCAGCGCAGTCGAGCCCGCCCTCCGCTTCCTCGTCCGCCCCGCCCGCACGGCCGCCGCTGCCCGGCCCGCCCTCCCTCCCGTTCCCGTCCGCCCACCCGGCCGCGCCCGCCGAGCCGGCCGCACCCGACGGCGTACCCGCACCGCCCCACCCCGAGCTCGCACGGATCCTGCGCGGACCCAGCGGGCTCGGCACGGCGGCCCTCTCCCTGGCCCGGCGGCCCGAGCCGCCCGCTTTGCCGGTACCCCCCGCCCCGGCGGAGGGCACCCCGATCCCGGGCCTCTACCACCACCCCGTCCCGGAACCCGATGCGGCCCGGGTGGCGGAGGTCAGCCGCCGGATCAAGGAATGGGCCGTCGACGAGGTCGACCTCTTCCCCGACGAGTGGGAGGGCGACTTCGACGGCTTCTCCGTCGGGCGCTACATGGTCGCCTGCCACCCGGACGCCCCGACGATCGACCACCTGATGATCGCCACCCGCCTGATGGTGGCCGAGAACGCCGTCGACGACTGCTACTGCGAGGACCACGGCGGCTCCCCGATCGGCCTGGGCAGCCGGCTCCTGCTCGCCCACACCGCCCTCGACCCGCTGCACACCACGTCGGAGTACGCCCCCGGCTGGGCCGAGTCGCTCGGCTCGGACGCCCCGCGGCGCGCCTACCGCTCGGCCATGGCCTACTTCGTCCAGTCGGCCACCGCCTCCCAGGCGGACCGCTACCGGCACGACATGGCCCGGCTGCACATGGGCTACCTCGCCGAGGCCGCCTGGGCCGAGACCGACCACGTGCCGGAGGTCTGGGAGTACCTGGCGATGCGCCAGTTCAACAACTTCCGTCCCTGCCCCACCATCACCGACACCGTCGGCGGCTACGAACTGCCGGCGGACCTGCACGCCCAGCCCGCCATGCAGCGGGTCATCGCGCTCGCCGGGAACGCCACCACCATCGTCAACGACCTGTACTCCTACACCAAGGAGCTCGCCAGCCCCGGCAAGCACCTCAACCTGCCCGTGGTGATCGCCGAACGCGAGGGCCTCTCCGACAAGGACGCCTATCTGAAGGCCGTCGAGGTCCACAACGACCTGATGCGCGCCTTCGAGGCCGAGGCCGCCGAGCTGGCCGCCGCCTGCCCCGTACCGACCGTGCTGCGCTTCCTGAAGGGCGTGGCCGTGTGGGTGGACGGCAACCACTACTGGCACCAGACCAACACCTACCGCTACAGCCTGCCCGACTTCTGGTAAGAAACGGACCCTTATCTGTGACCAGCACCGAGTTCACCACCGCCGACCACGCCTCCGCGTTCGTCCCGTCGCCCGCGACGCCCTATCAGGGGGACATCGCCCGCTACTGGAACAACGAGGCCAGGCCCGTGAACCTGCGCCTCGGAGACGTCGACGGGCTCTACCACCACCACTACGGCGTCGGTGCCGTCGACCACGCCGCGCTGGGGGACCCCCAGGACAGCGAGTACGAGAAGAAGCTGATCGCCGAACTCCACCGGCTGGAGTCGGCGCAGGCCGAGATCCTGCTCGACCACCTCGGCCCCATCGGGCGCGACGACACCCTGATGGACGCGGGCTGCGGCCGCGGCGGCTCCATGGTCATGGCCCACCAGCGCTTCGGCTGCACGGTGGAGGGCGTCACCCTGTCGGCCAAGCAGGCCGACTTCGCCAACGGGCGGGCCGGCGAGCTCGGCATCGAGGACCACGTCCGCGCCCGGGTGTGCAACATGCTCGACACCCCGTTCGAGACCGGGCAGATGGCCGGCTCGTGGAACAACGAGTCCAGCATGTACGTCGACCTGCACGACCTGTTCGCCGAACACTCCCGGGTCCTCGCGGTCGGCGGCCGTTACGTCACCATCACCGGCTGCTGGAACCCCAAGTACGGGCAGCCCTCGAAGTGGGTCTCCCAGATCAACGCCCACTTCGAGTGCAACATCCACTCCCGCCGCGAATACCTGCGCGCCATGGCCGACAACCGCCTGGTGCCCCAGGCGGTGATCGACCTGACCCCCGACACCCTGCCGTACTGGGAGCTGCGGGCCACGTCCTCCCTGGTCACCGGCATCGAGGAGGCGTTCATCGAGTCGTACAAGGACGGCTCCTTCCAGTACGTCCTGATCGCGGCCGACCGCGTCTGACCCGCCCCGACCGGCGCAGCCCCGGGGCCGGACCCGCCCGCCGGCGGGTCCGGCCCCGGAGGGACGCGTGCCTAGGACGCCGGCGGTTCCCGCAGGGCGGTGAGCCGGCGACGGGCCGCCGCGAGGGAGCGGCCGCGCGGCGGGTCCCGCCACGGGTCGCGGTCGAGGAGCCGGTCGGCGTCGGCCAGGGTCCAACGGCGCGCCGTCAGGTCAGGGTCGTCCAGTTCGTCCCAGGCCAGCGGCGCCGCGACGGGCGCGCCGGGCCGGGCCCGTACGGCGTAGGGGGCGACGGCGGTCTGGCCGTATCCGTTGCGCTGGACGTCCAGGTAGAGCCGCCCCCGGCGGTCCCGCTTGCGGGCCGCCGTCGTCAGCTCGTCCGGGTACCGGTCGGCCAGCAGGTCCGCGGCCTCCCGGGCGAAGTCCCGTACGTCGTCGAAGGAGTCCCGGCGCAGCAGCGGCACCACCACGTGCAGGCCGCGCGAGCCGGTCGACATCGGCAGCGCGGGCAGCTCCAGTTCGTCGAGGAGCGTGCGCAGCCGCCGCGCCGCCCGCCGGACGGCGCCGAAGTCGTCGCCCGGCGGATCCAGGTCGAACACCAGCCGGTCGGGGTGGTCGGGCCGGTCGGCGCGGGACAGCCAGCGGTGCGGGGTGACGCACGCCTGGCCCGCGAGGTAGACGAGCGAGGCGGTGTCCTCGCACAGCGCGTAGGTGACCGTCCCGTCCTCCTTGGGCAGCTCCACGCGGTCCAGCCAGTCGGGGAAGTGGCCCGGGACGTCCTTCCGCATGAAGCCGGGGTCGTCGATGCCGTCCGGGTGCTGTTCGAGCATCAGCGGGCGGCCGCGCAGGTGCGGCAGCATGCGGGCCGCCACCCGCTGGTAGTAGTCGGCCAGGCCGGCCTTGGTGATGCCGTCGTCGGGGAAGAGGACCTTGTCGGGCCGGGCCACCTCGACGGTGTGCCGTCCGACCCGGATCTCCCGCCTGTCGCCCTTCGCCGCCGTCACGAGACGCCTCCCGTGGTCCGGGCGAAGCCCCGGTGCCGGTGGTACTCGCTCAGCGCGGCCCTCGGACCCACGTCCGCCTCCTCGTGCCTCGTCCCCGCGTTCCGTACGTCCCCGCGCCTACCCCGCGCCCTCCGAGGAATTCCCTTCGGCGGCGCGGCGCATCGCGGCGGGCGGGCACCGGACTCCGGCCGGTGGCCGGGGCGACGAGCGGTCTCTTCGCCGTCCGGCGGCCGGGACCCGTGCGCTGGAAGTCAGGCATGGGGAGCCGGGCCCGGGTCCGGCGGCCCGGCGCCCCGCGCCTCAGTCGCCGAGGGAGACGGCGGTCGCCGACATCGGGCCGCCGGGCGTCCGGTAGCTCACCGTGTCGCCGGGCCTGTGGCCCGTCAAGGCGGTGCCGAGCGGGCTGTCGGAGGTCACCAGGGCCGGATCGTCCGCGTCGGCGAGCTCACCGATGTGGACGGTCGACTCGCGACCGTCCTCGAACCGCACGGTGACGGTGCTGCCCACCCCCACCCGGTCCGAGGGCGGCGCGCCGGCGATGCCCGCGCCGCGGACGCGGCGCTCGATCTCGGCGATGCGCCGGTCGAGCCGGGCGACGTCCGAGGCCCGCCGCAACTCGTCCGCCGCGTCGGCGTCGTCGCCGACCGTGTCGTCGTCCCCCAGCGTCGAGGCCGCCGCCTCGCGTTCGGCGCGCAGCTCGGCCAGCTCCTCCCGGAGCGCCCGGAGGGTGTCGGCGCTGATGGGCTCGGGACCGTCGGTCATGCCTGCTCCCATGTCGTTGGTGGCACGTGCAGTACCAGGGGCTTTCATGAGCGCACCGCCCCGAGGGCCCGGCACATCACCGTGGTCCGGGCGCGCGCGGTCCGCGGAGCGGGTGCCCCGGGGCCGCCGCCCGCGCCGCGTGACCCCCGGGCCGCCCGCGCCGCGTGACTCCGGGACAGCGCCTGAGGAGGGCGGGTCGGCGCCGAACGGCGCGGCGGCCCGGGGCGACCGTGCGGCGTCACCGGGCCGGGACCGGGCACGTCCGTCGCGCCCGGCTCCGGCGCGCCGCCCTCAGGTCCCGTCGTGGGCGCCGTCTCCGGGCCCGCCCTCCTCAGGCGCTGTCCCGGAGGTGCTCGCCCTCCTCCTGCTCGCCCGCTGCCCCGGCCTCCTCCGGCTCCTCCGGCTGGATCCCGGCCAGCAGGTTGAACGCGCCCGTCAGCAGATTGAGCGTCACCACGCCCACCACCTCGGTGATGACGCGGTCGCTCCAGCCGTGGGCGCGCAGCTCCGACACGTCCTGGTCGCCCAGCGTGCTCGGCTCGGCGAGCACGCGCAGGGCGACCGTGATGAGGGCGGCCTCACGGGCGTCCGTCGACGTGCCCTGCCGGGCCAGCTCGATGTCCCGCTCGGACAGGCCGACGGCGCGGGCCGCGGCCACGTGGGCCTCGCGGCAGGTGCCGCAGCCGATCCACTCCTGCACGGCCAGCGAGATCTTCTCGCTCAGGGCCCGCGGCAGCTTCACCCGCTTCATCGCCCGGGACAGGCTCAGATAACCCTCGAGGACCGCCGCCGAGTGGGCCATCGTCGAGACCATCTCACCCGCGGAGCCGTGCCGCTCCACGATGTCGGCGAGCAGCTCGCGCGCCTTCCCGGTGGCCTGCTCCGGTTCGAGCGCGGTCAGCCGCCGCCCCTTGCCTCCCGGCCCCTTGCCTCGCGGCCCCTTGCCTCCCGGCTGGTTGTCACCTGGCACCCTGCCTCCTCAGTTATACCCGTGGGGGGTATAACGCGGGCGCGGGTCCTGGAGTTCCCCGGGGGCCGTTCGTACGATCGGAGGGTGATCAAAGGCGTCATGTTCGACTTCTCCGGGACTCTGCTGCGCATCGAGTCCGTCGCCCACTGGCTGGACGCGGCGCTCGCCGAGACCGGCATCCGGCTGGCCGGCGACGAGTTCGCCCGCACCGTGGAACGGCTCGCCTTCCACGGTGCGATGCCCGGCGGCTCGCACCCGCGGCGGATGCCCGGCCGGCTGGAGCCGCTCTGGGCCGAGCGCGACCTCGACGCCGAACGGCACCACGCCGTGTACACGGCCCTCATGCGCGAGGCCGGCGTGACCGAACCCGCGCTGTGCCGGGCGCTCTACGAGCGCCACAAGGCCCCCGCTGCGTGGCACCCCTACCCCGACGCCGCCCGCACCCTCGGCGAACTGAGTCGCGGCGGCGTCCGGGTGGCCGTCGTCAGCAACGTCGGCTGGGACCTGCGCCCCGTCTTCCGCGCGCACGGGCTCGACGAGTGGGTCGACGTCTACGCGCTCTCGTGCGAGCTGGGCGTCCAGAAACCGGACCCCGGGATCTTCCGCTTCGCCTGCGAGGGGCTCGGCCTCCGTCCGGCCGAGACCTTGATGGTCGGCGACGACCGTACGGTCGACGGCGGGGCGCAGGCGCTCGGCGCCCGGGTCCACTTCGTCGATCCCCTGCCCGTCGACCGGCGGCCGCACGGCCTGCTCCCGGTCTTCGGCCTTCTCGGCGACGCCGTCACACCCAGTTGACGTTCGCCTTCGCCAGCAGAGGATCCTCGAGGAGTTCCCACAGCGCCACGGCCACGTTCCCCATCCGGTACCGCCCGCCGAAGTGCAGACCGAGGACCCGGTGGTCGGTGAGGTCGAAGACGGGGGAGCCGCTGTTGCCGCCGAGGGTCGAGCAGTCGTGCCGCATCACCAGGCCGCCGGGCGTGAACTCGGTGGCCGTCCCCGGCTGCAGGCGCTTCACGTTGTAGACGTCCATGAAGATCCGCCGCATGGACTCCGGCTCGTTGCGGCGCCCGTCCCACGCCGGGTACCCGACGACGTACACCGGCCGGCCCGACAGCTCCGCCGGGGCGTCGGCCGCGACGGCGAGGGGCGTGGGCAGCGGTTCCCCGTCGGGCGGGGCGATCCGCAGCAGGGCCAGGTCGACGTCCGGATGGATGCCGATCACCTCGGTGACCTCGTACGGAAGGGGGCCGGCGGCCGGCACCGGGCCGGGCGCGGGGTGCGGGGGCAGCTCCTCGCCGGGGTCGACGCGGGCCGACATGCCCTGCTGGAAGGACCAGCCGGCGTCCTCGGCGCGGCTGAACTCGACGGCCACGTGCCGGTTGGTCATCACCGTGTCGGGGCCCACGTGGAAGGCGGTCCCGACCCAGTCCAGGTTCGGGTGGCCGCTGACCTCGACCCGGCCCACCCGGGCGATCGACTCGCGGATCGCGGCCCGTGCGGCGTCGAGCACCGACCAGTCGCCCGGCTGCGGGGCGAAGTCCTGCCCCTGCACCAGGATCGCGGGCCGCCCCTCCAGGAGGACGATCGCCTCCACCCCGAAGTACTCGTCCTCGTCGACCTCGTCCGACCGGCCGTGCGCCAGCTTCTCCAGGCCGAAGACACCCGCCTCCAGGACCCGGGCCCGCTCCTCCTGCGCGAAGCGCCCGATCTCGGCGCCCGGGGCGGCGCCGGGCGGAAGGTCCAGGGCGGACTCCTGGATCTCCAGCTCCTGTTCGAGCCGGGCCCGCACCCGGGCGGCCACCTCGCCCAGATCGCCGAAGACCTGCTCGGGTCCGGTCGCGACCGGTGACCCGCTGTGCGAGCCGCTCCGTGATCCGTACGGCATCTCCCGTCACCTCTCCCACGGTCCGTCTCAAAGGTCCGGTTCCGGCGGCAGCGCCGACTGCGCCGCCATGATCTCCTCGTACAACTCCGGTCGGCCCTCCCGCAGATGGGCCAGGATCCGGCTGATCTGCGTACCGACGTTGACGACGGCGCTCGTCCGGCCCCGGTACTCGACGCCGCTGATCCGGCGGGCTCCCCGGTGCAGCGCGACCACCGTCCACCGGTCGGTGAAGACGGGGGAGCCGGAGGAGCCGCCCTGGGTGTCGGTGAAGTAGGCCAGGTTCTTCTCGTCCGCCTGGTAGACCGTGTTGTTGCGCAGCGCGACCCGCTTCGGCATGCCCTTGGGGTGCTGGATGATGTTCACGGCCGGGGCGTCGGCGCCCGCCATCTCGAACGGGGCCGTCGCCACCCGCAGCACCTGCCGCTCCGGCTGGGCCACCGTCAGGCGCAGCACCGCGTAGTCGAGTTCCTCGTCCCAGGCGACGAGACCGGAGGCGGTCGCCTCCTCCGTCTCGGCCTGGTCGGCCCCGTAGTCGAAGCGCGAGCGCGAATTGCGCACCTGGAGCTGGAGGTCCTCCTCCGCGACCCGTCTGCGGCCGCCGCCGATGCCGTTGCGGGCGTTCACCACATGGTGGTTGGTGACGAGGAGCCCGGGAGCGATCAGCCAGCCGGTGCCCGCGTGCGGATAGGCGGGACGCAGCGGTCTGCCCGACTCGTACGGCGGCACGGTGAGCCGGGCGACGGCCGCGCCGGCGAGGAAGCCCTCGTGCAGGAACTCGAACGGCATCATGTCGTCCCGTACGACGATCTCCTCCTTGAACTCGGCGGACAGGAACTCCGCCGGAAGCTCCGGCTCGCCGGCCGCGTCCCGCACCACGTGGTCGAGCGCCCGCTGGAAGACGGCGACCGGGCCCGGCTCCGCGGCCAGCCGGATGGCGTTGCGCAGCCACAGCTCCAGCGGAACCTCGCCCTCCATCAGCCGCTCGACCCGGTTCATGGTCCGCAGATCGGACCGGATCTGCGTGAACGGGGTCGGCTGCGGCGGCAGCGCCGCCCGGAAGTGGTCCTTGACGCCCGCGAAGAGCCCGCCCCGCAGTTCCCGGTCGGCCAGGCCCGCCTCCATGGCGGCCGTCTCCACCGCGAGCAGTTCCTCGTCGGTCAGGTACGGCTCGTCCCGCCACGCCGCCTGGGCCTGGTCGGGTGGCGGAGTGACCCCCACCAGGTCCGTGCCGCCGGACACCGGCGCGTACCAGGGGCGGCCGGCCGCCCCGGACCGGCCGGCGTCGACCGCCTCGGCCACGCCGCGCAGCAGATCGCCGCTGCGGTCGCTCAGCGTCAGCGCCCGCCACGCCAGACTGTCCAGGGTGCCGTGACGCCGCGCCTCCCACAGCGCCTCTTCGACCCGGGAGTGCGGCAGGGTGCTCCCGTACGGGCCGCTCCCGCTCCCGTCCGCTCCCGTCCCGTCCTGCCCCGTCCCGTAGGGGCCGCCGTAGGGGTGGTCCCCGTACGGGTCGCCCCCGTAGGGGCCGGGCAGCGGCGGCGGGGACGGCGGGGACGGCGCGGACGACGGCGGCGGGCCCGTCGGCCGGGCGCCCGTCGCGGCCGAGGCCAGCATGCGGGCCAGCGGCGCGCGCAGCCGCGGCTCGTCCGCCATCGCCGTCTCGATCCAGCGGGCCAGCGCCGCCACCACGGCCTCGTCGTCACCGGGCAGCCCCACGAGCCGCAGGGTGCGCGCCAGGGCCGGCGGGTCCACCCGGCTGGCCGAGACGGCGGCCGCGCGGGCCAGGGCGGGCTGCCGGGCCAGCGCCTCGTCGGGCAGGCCGCGCAGGCTGCGGGCCAGCCGGGCGTCCGTCTCGCCGGAGTCCGCACGGGCGGCCACCGCCAGCCGGGACCGGGCGACCAGGACACCGATCGACTCGTACGGCAGGCCGAGGCCCGCCGCCACCGCCTCGGCCTCCTGGAGCGCGCGGTCGGCGTCGGTGAAGTCGCCCGCGTCCTGCGCGAGGCGGGCGGACAGCTGCAGCAGCTCCAGACGGGTCTCCGCACAGCCGGCCTCCTCCGCCCGGTCCACGGCCCGCTCGGCGGTCTCGCGGGCGTCCGCGCTGCGCCCGGAGCGGGCCAGGGTCTCCACGAGCAGGGCGTGCAGTCGGCTGCACGGCGTCCACGGCTGCCGCTCGGCCAGCCGCCGCGCGGCCACCTCCGGATAGCCCTGGGTGAGCAGGTCCTCGACCTCGCGGGCGGCGATCCGCTCCCAGTCCTCCTGGTCGGCCTCCGCCATGAGCCGGTCCGGCACGTGGCCGCCGATCCTGCCGAGCAGGAACGCCGCCGAGCGGGGAGCCATGTCCCGGTCCGCGCCCGCCAGGTGGTGCTCCACGCCCGGCCGCCAACGCGCCTCCACGGTACGGGGGTTCTCGCCGAGCCGCAGCCGGTGGTAGATCTCCTCGGCACGGTCCGCAACGGAGTCGCGGGCGGCGTAGTAGGCCACCGCCCGGCGGTCCACGGCGCGCATCAGATCCGTCCGCGCGGCGTCGGACAGCCGCAGCATGATCGACCGGAGGTCGGGCCGGTGCCGGATCGCGCGGGGGCCCGCCGACTCCATCAGGTCGAGCCGCGACGTCAGCAGACCGAAGAGCCGGCCCGCCTCGGCGGGCTGGGCGACCGTCACCCCGGCGGGGCCGGCGAGCACCTCGCGCACCAGCTCCGGGGTGATGACCCGCAGCGCCAGACCGGCCTGGGCGAGGGCACGCACGTCGGGGTCGGCGATGTGGTGCAGGATCCGCTCGTAGAGGGTGCCCTGGATCAGCATCCGGTCGACGCTGCCCCGCAGCCGCCTCCGTGACGTCAGGTCGTGCAGCAGTCCGCCGAGCGAGTCGCTGTCCTCGCCGAGCGTCAGCGCCGTGCGCGCGGCGAGCTTCAGGCTGAGGGGATGGCCGCCGACGTGCCCGTACAGCACGCGCGCCACCGGTTCGTCGTCGACGCCGCAGGACATGAGGAGGTCCACGGAGGCCTCTTCGTCGAGCTCCGTCAGCTCCATGGTGCGCGGCGCGAGCACGCGTGCCGGATGGTCGATGGGGGCCCGCCCGGCGACCACGAACCGCAGCCGCGGATAGGCGGCGCGCAGCGCCGTCCACACCGCCCACATGCGCGACAGCACGGGCGAACCGCGGTACTGGGCCTCCTCGAAGGAGTCCAGCGCGATCACCAGCGGCGGTTCCATCCTGCCGGGAGGCGTGCCGACCGCCTCGGTCACCAGGACGGCGAGCTCGCGGGCCAGCTCCTGTTCGACGGCGCTGGCGCGGGCGTGGAACCCGGCGGAGTAGTCGCGGCCCATGGTGGCGCGGGTGGCGGAGAGCCGGGACAGTTCGTCGATCCGGTCGCGTTCGCCGCGCTGCACGGCGGCGGTCCGCCCGCACCGGTCGGCGAGGGCGTCGAACGCGGCCCGGTGACCGGGATACTGCACGCCGAGCTGGCGGGCCGCCTCGGCGATCACCGTCGCCGGTTCGTGGAGGGAGAGCGTCGGGCGTTCGAAGTCGACGTAGGCGAAGGGAAATCCGTCCGGCGCCGCCTCGCGCAGACCGTCCAGGAGGAAGCGTGCCAGCAGGGTGCTCTTGCCGATGCCGCCGATGCCGTGCAGGAGTACCGGCGGCTCCGCGGGCTCCGTCGGCAGCGCGATGTACGCCCGCAGGGCGTCCAGTTCGCGGGAGCGCCCGTGGAAGGTGACCCGCACCAGCCGGCGCAGCGGTTGCAGCAGCCTGGCCCGCTCCAGGCGCCGCTGGATGTCGGCTGAGGACGGCAGGAGGCCCGCGGTGCCGGGCACCTGCTCCAGCCACAGGACGGCCTGGAGGAGGTCGGTGAGCTCGTCCACCTCCGGTTCCGTGCCGTACGTGTCGTACGTGTCGTACGGGCCGTACCCGGGGGCAGCCGGGTGCCCGAGGGACGCGCCGTGCCCCGCGGACGTGCCGTGCTCGCCGTGTCCGTCCTGCGGGCCGGGCGCCGCCGGACCGGCCGCCGTGCCCGAGAGCAGGGCCAGCGCCGCGCGTTCCACCCCCGGCCCCTCCGGCAGCGAGTCGGCGTTGGCGGCGAGCGCGGCCCGCGCGGCCTCGGGGCCGGCGAGTTCCTTCAGGGTGGCCGAGCGCACCTGTGGGCTGAGCACCCAGCGCACCGACCGCTGCGGTCCCGCGAGCGCCGTACAGTCGTCGACGAGCTCCAGGGCCGCCCGGCCGCTCGGTTCGCGCTCGCCGGGCAGGCGCAGCGTCGCCGGGTCGAAGGCGTCGAGCAGGCAGGCGGCCTCCCGGTAGGCGCGGCGCAGCTCCGGCAGGGCGGGCGCGCTCGGGGCCGCTGGGGGCGAGCGCAGGGTGCTGCGCAGCGGCCCGGCGAGGTCCTCGCCGGGGCCGAGGCCGAGCGAGAGCCGTACGACGTGCTCGACGGCCGTGCAGACCCGCCGCATGTGACTGTCGGCGGGATCGGCCGCGTCCACCGCCCGCAGCACCTCCCCGACCGCCGTCTCCACCAGCCCGGCGGGCGGCTCGGCGGCCGGCAGCCGGGCAGGCTCCCCGGACGGCGCGCCGCCAGGACCGTTCGAGCCCCCTTCGGCCCCCGCCCAGGCCCCGGTCTCGGCCCCCGCCCCGGCGCCGTCCCGCGCCCCCGCCCCCGTCTCGGCGAAGAAGCGGCCGAAGAACGCCCGCAGTTCCTCCGGCCCGACCGGGCGCGCCGTGTCCCGGCACACGCTGTTGCGCGTGTCGTACGGGAGGGGGTGCGCGGTGGGGGAGTAGCCGAGGAGCACCAGGCGGGGCACGCCCTCACGCCGTACCGGCGTGTGCTCGTAGACGGCGAGGGCCAGTTTGCCGATGCAGTCCCACACGTCGGAGGTGGGGTCGAGCGCGTCGCACTCGTCGAGGACCAGCCAGAAACGGTCCTCGGCGGCGGTGGCCCGCCCCACGATCCGGTGCACGGCGTCGTCGATCGAGGGCAGTGGATCGTTCAACCGTGTCGGGTTCAACGGAAATCCGTCGGCCTCCGGGCCCGACACGAACGCGGCGAGCCGTTCCACCAGCCGCGCCGCCGTCGAGGTGCGCCCCAGCGTCACCCGCACCGGGCGGAACCCGCAGTGCTGGCCCAGGTGCCGGATCAGCCGGTAGGTGTACGAGCGCCCGCTGTCCGGGGGGCCGTCCACCACCAGCACCGAGAGGTCCGGGTCGGCCACGAACCGGCGCAGCGTGGCCCGCAGCTCCGCCCGGTCGACGAACACCTCGGTGCCGTGCCGCAGCACCAGCGCCTCGAACGGGTCCCGCGCCGCGTGCCGCGCCGCTTCGTCCTCGCGCAGCCGGGCCAGCAGCGCCCGGACCTCCATGCCCCGCCCGACGGCGTCGGTGGCGTCGAGCCGGTCGAGGGCGTCGAGCCGGGAGAGCGCGTCGAGCAGCCGCCGCTGGTCGGCGACGTCCCTGCGGGCCGCTTCCACGATCCGGCGGGCGTTCGCCTCCCGGTCGGGAGTGAGCGGGAGGTCCGCCACGAAGTCGGTGGTCAGCGGGGTGTGGAGCAGCCGCGCCCGGGGATCGGGGTCGTCGAGAAGGTGGTCCCGCACCCAACTGGTGACGAGGCCCCACTCCGTCTCGGTGAGAGGCATGAGGCACCTGACCGGTCGTCCCTGCGCCGATGGGGGGACGCCTGACTGCACCCTGTCATCGTCCCGCCGGGTGCCGGGGGCCGCAATCGCTGCCGGCGGGCACGGCTCCGTCGGTCACCGCCCCGTCCCGGTCACCAGCCGGCCATCGCCCGGTCGGCCATCGCCCGGTCGGTGCGGGTCCGGTCGGTCCGTGCCCGGTCGGTGCGTGCCCGGTCGGTGCGTGCCCGGCCGGTCCGCGCTCAGTCGGTCATCGCGATGTCCTCGTACGACTCCAGGCGCCGCCAGCGCTCCTCGGGCGTGCGCAGCAGGGGCATCAGGTCCACGTCCGGCAGCGGCCCCAGCTCCAGCTCGGCGATCTCGGCGACGTCCGAGACCGGCACCTGGTACGTGCGGAACGGACCGAGCGGCGGCGGCGCGCCCGCCGGCACCCCGGTGAGCGCCCGGTCCGCGTCCCGGCTCAGGTCCGGGCTCTGGTCGAGCACGTACGCCGTCGCCGCCAGCGCCCCGTCCTGCATGAACGCGGCCACCTTCCAGAAGCGCAGCGGCACCTGGATGCCCCGGTAGGGCGGGTCGGAGTCCTGGAGCACGGGCCCGGTGAGCACGACCAGTCTGCGGTCGAAGGCGGCCGCGTGGTCGAGGAGGTGGTTCTCCAGGCCCTGCCAGAGCTTCTTGCCCTGGTTGAACACGTCCGCCTGGGGCGCCGCGTTGGTGAAGTAGAAGGTGTCGGTGTTCGCCCGGCCCGCCACCGCCGCGGTGCCCCACACCGGATCGAGGCGGCGGACCAGGTGCCCGCGGTCCAGGCTGTTGTCGCGGTAGACGTCGTCGCCCGCCTGCTGCTCGCGGGGCAGGCGCGGGTCGTACAGCCACACGTCGTCCCTCGGGACGTCGTCGAGCAGTTCGCGGCCCTCGATGCACACGGCGGTCGACACGGCGAGCCGACGGTCGGGCCGGAAGACGACGGTGAAGTGCGTGTAGGGCAGGATCACGGTCTCCACCGAGGTGCGGGCCGGCAGGGCGAGCGGCACCGTCGGTCCCAGGAAGTCCTCGTCGTAACCGGTGCGGTCGGCGAGCAGATCGTGCCGGGAATCGCTGGAATTCATACGATATGAGTACCGCGTGGTGGAGGGTCGTCCACCGCCCCGGCCCCCCAGGCCACTCGAACAGACGCTCCCGGCGCCCCCTCCACCCGGCCGAGGAGGCACCCATGCCCACCGGAATCTCCCTGCACGTCGGACTGAACCGGGTCGACCCCGACCGCTACGACGGCTGGGACGGCACCCTCATGGCCTGCGAGAACGACGCCCACGACCTGGCGAGGACCGCCCGCGCCAACGGCTTCGAGGACACCGTCCTGCTCACCCGCGAGGGCACCGTCGACCGGGTCACCGCCGCACTGCGCGCCGCCGCCGAACGGCTCGCCGCGGGCGACATCCTGCTCTTCACCTACTCGGGCCACGGCGGCCAGGTCCCCGACCTCACCGGCCCCGACGACGAACCCGACCGGCTGGACGAGACCCTGGTCCTCTACGACCGCCAGTTCCTCGACGACGAGGTCCACCAGGAGTTCCTGCGCTTCGACCACGGCGTCCGGATCGTCACCTTCTTCGACTGCTGCCACAGCGGCAGCAGCATCGAGATCCCCGGCCTCACCGACGAGGCTCCCGGCCGCTATCTGCCCGAGCCGCAGCAGGCCGGCCTCTACGCGCGCGACCGGGACTTCTACGAGGACCTCCAGCGCTCGCTGGCCAAGGCCGCGGCCGTCACCGCCGACGGCCAGGGACCGCCGGCCATCCTGGTCTCGGCGTGCCAGGACAACCAGGTCGCCCTCGACGGAGCCGTCAACGGGGCCTTCACCGAGGCGCTGCTCGCCGTCTGGGACGACGGCGCCTTCCGCGGCGACTACCGCACCTTCCACCGGGCGGTCCAGCGGCGACTGCCGCCCACCCAGAGCCCCAACCTCCACACCACCGGAGCGCCCTCGGAGGCGTTCCTGGCCCAGCGCCCGTTCACGATCTGAGACCACCGCGGTCCCGGCGGCCGGTGGCGGCGGCAGGCCGCCCCGTCCGCCCTCGTCCGCTGCCGTCCCCGTCCCGTTCCGCTGCCGTCCCCGTTCCGCTGTCGGCCGGGTCGGCCGCGTCGGACACGGCCCCGTCGGCCACGGCCCGGGCCGCTCCGTCAGGGCCGGAGTGCGGTCGCCAGCTGCGCCCGCGAGCGCACGTCCAGCTTCTGGTAGATCCTGGTCAGCCGCGCCTCGACCGTCTTCACGCTCAGATACAGCTTCGCCGCCGCCTCCTGGTTGCTGGCGCCCTGCCCCACCAGCCGGGCCAGCCGCAGCTCCGCCTCCGTCAGCGTCGACAGCGCGGGCAGCGTCTCCTCGCCCACCGGTCCCTCGCCCGCCGGACCCGCCGGCGCCTCCGTCGCCAGCGCCAGCCACGGCGCCGCCCCGACCCGCTCGAAGACCGCGGCCGCCGAGTGGAGGGCCGCCTGCGCGGCCGAACGCCGCCGCCGACGACGCTCCACCCGGGCCAGCGCCATCAGCGCCCGGCCCTGTTCGAGCGGCAGCTCCGCCTCCTCGAACCGGGCCGCCGTGCCCGCGAGCAGCTCCGCCGCCTCGTCCGTACGGCCCTCCGCCGCCTGGCAGAGCGCGTACGCCCGGTCGAGTCCGAGCAGCACCGTCGTCCGGCCCAGGCGCTCGCCCACCGGCCGCACCGCCGCGAGGACGGAAAGGGCCTCCTCCACCTCGTCGTGCGCGAGCAGTGCCTCCGCCAGCTCCTCGTGCCAGCGCAGCATCGACGGATCGACCGTCGACTGGGCCCGCTCGTTGGCCTCGACCCGCCGCAGCGTCTCGAGGGCCGCCGCCACGTCCCCGTTGACCAGCTGCACCCGGCCCAGCGCGTACAGGCTGCGGGAGAGGAAGACCCGGTCGCCCTCCTCCTCCGACGCCTGCACGCTGCGCCGGGCGTAGCTGGCCGCCCGGGCGAAACTCCCGCCGGCCGTCTCGGCGAGCGCCAGCGCGTACCACGCCGGCCCGGGCGAGAGGCCCGCCTCCAGGGTGAGCGCGAGCGACTGTCCGGCATGCCCGAGGGCGGCGGGGCACGGGCCGATCCGCGACTCGATCTCGGCGAGCGTGCTCAGCAGCTCGATCGCGTCCTCCACCGAACCGCGCCGCTGCACCAGCGGCAGCAACGCGTTCAACTGCGTCCGCGCGTCCACCAGGCGCCCGTCGAACAGGGCATGACGGATCGTCAGGATCTGTGCCGCGTTGCGGATGCCGGCCGGCCGCTCCGCCGTCTCCAGGGCCCTCGCCTGCGCCAGGACCGCCTCCGCGTCCGGCGAGCCGAGCGCCCGCTCCATCCGTGCCTGCACGGTCAGGGCCTGCGCGGCCGTGCGCGGATCGCCCATCGACGCGGCCAGCGCCGCCGACTCCATCGCGGCCGCCCGCGAACGCAGCGGATCGCCGTCCGCGAGCACGTACTTGACGGCCAGTCGCAGCTGGACGGCGGCCCGCAGGGCGGTGTCGCCCTCGGAGTCCTCCATGGCGTGCACGTACATCTCGTCGAGGCCGGTCAGCCCCTGCCCGGCCGTGTCGAGCACGGCGAGCCGGGCCCGCACCCGGTCGGCGGGCGCCGCGTCCCGGGCCAGCAGGTCGGTCGCGGCACGCATCGCCAGATCCGCCCGCGCGGCCCGGGCGGCCTCCTCGGCCGCGTCCGCCAGCCGCGCGATCCGCCGCTGCCCGTGCGTGCCGGGCGTCGACTCGGCGGCGAGCATGGCCAGTTCGGCGGCGAGCGCGCTGTTTCCGCGCCGCCGGGCGAGGTCCGCCGCCTCGGCGACCTCGGCGGCCAGCTCCTCCCGCGGCGCGTCCGTGGCGAGCGCCCGGTGCCGCACCGCCTCCACCGGATCGTCCACGACCCGCGCCAACGCCGCGTGCCCCGCGCTGCGTTCGGCCCAGCACGCGTCGTGCACCAGGGTCGACGGCAGCAGCCCGGCCGTGAACGCGACCGTGCCGTCCTCGGCGAGCGACACCAGACCGGCCCGCTCGGCCGCCGCCAGGTCCGCCTCCGCGTTGGGGCGGCCGGCCCGCCGCACCAGGGTCGCGGTGGGCCGCAGCGCGAGCGCGGCGTACAGCAGCGTCTCGCGCACCTCGGGCGGAGCGGCCCCCAGCAACTGCCGGGCCAGATCACGGGCACGCCCGGAGACCGTCAGCGCCTCGGCGTGGTGCACCGGCGTGCGCGCGTCGGCCAGGGAGCGGCCCACGGCCAGCGCGAGCCGCGGATTGCCGCCGCTCGCCTTGTGGATGCGGCCCGCCATCCGGGACGGCAGCCGGTGGTGGATGAGCAGCTCGGCGATCTCGTCGGCGTGCAGCGGCGGCACGAGCAGCACGTCCGCCTCCGACGGCACCCACAGCCGGTTGTCGTGCGGGTCCTTGCCGCCGTACGCGGCGCCGGGCACCGTGCCGCGGGCCGCGTCGTACGCCGCGTACGCCTCGGGCGTCTCCACGGCGATCACCCGCAGCGTCGGCGGCACCAGGTGCAGCGCGAAGCGGAGCAGGTCGGCGCTTTCCGGGTCGATGTGCTGCACCCCGTCCACGACGAGCAGCGCGGGCCCCCGGGCGGTCAGCTCGCGCAGGATCCCGGCGAGCCCCAGCCGCAGGGCGATCGGGTCCCAGCCGCCGTCCTGCTGCGGCGCCTCGCGGCACAGCATGGCGACGGCGGCGCGCTGCGGCCCCGGCAGTCCGTCGCACACCCTCGACGCGGTCACGCCGAGGCCGGTGACGGCGTGGCCGTGGTCGCAGCGGGCGTCGGACCCCGCACCGTACGCGGAGGCATCCGCGCCGGGGTGCCCAGGGTCATGGCCGGGACCGCGTCCGGCCAGGAGCGCCGCACCCCCGGTGCCCGCGCCGAACCCGTCGCCGTACCCCGCACCCTGCCCGCCGGCATCGCCGCCGTCGGCGTCGGCCGCGCCGGCGTCGCTCCCGGCATAGGTGCCTTCCCGGCCGGTGTGCGCCGCGGCGAACCCCGTGTCGTGACCCGCGCCGGGGCCTGCGCCGGGGCCCGGGCCCCGCCCCGTGAGGTGCGCCGCGCCGGGCCCGGAGGCGGCGCCGGCGTCCCCGGCGCGCTGCCCGGGCAGACCGGTCTGCCGGGAGGCGTGTCCGGAAGGGTGGGCGCTCCCGGCACCGGGCCGGGCGCCGGGACCGGTGGCCGCCGGTGCGGCCGGTCCGGCGGGTCGTGCTTCCGTGGCGGGGCCGGCGGCACCGCCTCCGGTGGTCGGCGCCGCGCCGGCGCCGCGTCCGCCCCAGTTGCCCGCCGGTCCGCCCGGCTGTCCCGTGGCGGGGTGGCCGGACGCGCCGTCAGAGCCCGCCGGAGCCGGTCCGCCGTCGGTGGTGCGCCGGTCCGAGAGTCCCGAATCGCCCCCGGGTGACGCGCTCCTGGCGCCGCCGGCCCCGGCGGCCGGCCCCGGCCAGGTCACGGTCGCCGCCACGGAGGCGACGAGCGCGGCCGCGGCCGCGCCGGGTATCTCGCGGTCGCCGGGGAGCGTGGCCAGCCACAGCACCGTCTCGCCGCGCGCCTCGGCGCGGGCGGCGGCGGCGAGGGCGACCTCGGTCTTGCCGACGCCGGCGGGCCCGGTGAGCAGCGCTCGGCCCCGGTTGTGCAGGACGCGTTCGAGTCGGGAGAGGAGTTCCTCCCGGCCCACCGGCGCAGGCCGGAGAGGCACTGTCGTCATAGGTCCACCACCCTCCGGCACTCGGGCCCCGGCCCATGAGCCCCGTTGCGCAGAGAATACGGAGCAGATCGCCCCCGTCCAGGCCCTGTGTCCGGCATACGGACAGCGGTCCCCGGTCAACCGAGCGTGGCCGACACACGGAAGCGCCCGTGGTGTAGACCACGGGCGCTTCGCTGACCAGCGAAAACGCTGGTGTGGGGGGTGGGTCGGATGAGAATCCGGGTGGATCAGAAGGTCAGGCTCCACGAGTCGATGTAGCCGGTGTCACCCGACGCCACATCGCGGACCTGGAGCTTCCAGGTGCCGTTGGCGACCTCGCTGGACGCGTCCACGGTGTAGGTGGCCAGGACGTTGTCGGCGCTGTCGGAGGAGGCGGACTGCTTCAGGTTGCGCACGGTGCCGTCGGGGGCGACCAGGTCGATGACCAGGTCACCGCGCCAGGTGTGCTTGATGTCCACGGCGACCTTGAGGGTGGCCGGGGCGTTGCCGGTGAGGCCGGTGACCGCGATGGACGACGACACGGTGGTGTTGTCCGAGATCGTCACGTTGTTCGCGTTGGTGAAGGTGTTGCCGGCCGGCGGCGTGGTGGAGGTCACCGCGTCCACCGTCTTGGCGGCGTCGGCGATGCCGGCGCCGCAGCCGCCGGTGCAGGTGCCGGGCAGCGGACGGGCGTTGGTCTTGATCGCGGACTCGATGTCGGCCGGGGTCAGGGTCGGCTTGACCGACTCCAGCAGGGCGGCGAGGCCGGCGATGTGCGGGGCCGCCATCGAGGTGCCCTGGTACGGCTTGTAGTTCTCGGTCGACTGGACGGTCGAGCCGGAGTTCAGCGTGGAGTAGATGCCGTTCTCGGGCGTGGTGACCGTGCCGGGCGTGTCGGTGGCGCGACGGGTCTCGCCGCCGGGCGCCGCGATGTCCACGATGGTGCCGTAGTTGGAGTAGTACGACCGGTTGCCCTCGCGGCTGGTCGACGCCACGCTGATGACGTTCGAGCAGTTCGCGGGCGTGAAGCCGGAGGTGTTGGCGTTGCTGTTGCCCGCGGCGACGACGACGGTGGTGCCGCGCGAGACGGCGCCGTTGATCGCGGTCTGGTAGACGCTCGGGCAGGTGGAGCTGGCGCCGCCCAGGCTCAGGTTGATGACCTTGGCCGGGGTCGCGTTGGCCGGGACGCCCGGCACGGTGCCGCCGGAGGCCCAGGTGATCGCGTCCGCGATGTCCGAGGACGAGCCGCCGCACTTGCCGAGGACGCGCACGTGCTGGACCTTCGAGCCGTACGCGATGCCGGCGATGCCCTTGGTGTTGTTGGTCACCGCGCCGATGGTGCCGGCCACGTGGGTGCCGTGCCAGGAGGAGTTGGAGGCCCGGGAGCCGGTGCCGCACTCGCCGTCGGTGGCGTTCCAGTCGCCCTCGTCCTTGGCGTCCGCGTCGCGGCCGTTGCCGTCGCGGGCGTCGGCGGACGTGGAGATGAAGTCGTAACCGGCGACCGTGTTGGCCGCGAGGTCGGAGTGGGCGGCGTAGCCGGTGTCGATGACGGCGACGGTGACGCCCGAGCCGGTCGTCTTGTCCCAGGCGGCAGGAACGTTCATGCCACCGGTGGTCTCGAAGAGGTCCCACTGCTTCGCGTAGTCGGTGTCGTTCGGGGTCACCGCCATCGCGTAGGCGCGGATGTCGGGCTCGACGGCGGCGACCTGCGGGTCGGCCTTGAAGGCGGCCATGACCTCGGCCACGTCCTGCGTCGTCGCGGAACCACCCAGGTTGACCAGCGCGGCACCGCCGGCCAGGCGGCGCTCGAAGGAGAGCTTCTCGCCGGTCTTGGTGGCCTTCTCGGCCGTGTCGGTCTTGGCGGCGGCGTTGGAGCCCGCCTCGGCGGACGAGGACTTGTAGGTGACGATGACCTTCTCGACCGGGGCGCTGGGAAGCGCGGTCATCGCCTGCGAAGCCGGTGCGGGCTTCGGGGTGGCAGCGGCCGGGACGGCGGCGAACGCCCCGGAGGTGGTGGCAGCGGCACCGAGGATCGCGGCGCTCGCAACCACCACGGATATGACTCTCCGCCTGGAACCGTTCAAGGTGTGGCCCTTTCGAGTACGACGTGTGTGGAGCAGTGGCGGCGGCGCGGGACAACGGGGCGAAGTGGGGTCGCGTACCGCTGTTCCCTGGGCGTGGGGGGCCCGTGCGCCGCCACCGGCGCGACGGCCCGGGTCAAGGCCGTCCCCGGCGACACTACCCATCCCTTCTCATGCACCTGACAGGTGGGGGAGGGGTTGGGATCCGCCGGTGCGGCAGACAGTAGGGAAAGCCGAGGTGAACTCGATACGGGGAAAACCCTTGTCCCCCCGGGAGGGTGGGAGGGGGAGGGGAGGGGGCACGCTTCCCCGGGCCGCCGAGGAGGCCCGGGAGGCGGGTCTCGGACCCGCTGACCGGCCCGGTGACTCAGCCCAGTTCGAGGGTGGTCACACCGAAGACGCGCTCCCGGGCGAACGGGCGGATCGGGCCGGTGTACATCCGGGCCGTCTCGAAGGTCGGTTCAAGACCACGGGACTCGGCGAGCCGGGCCGCGGCCGGGTTGGACTCCGGCATGTCGACGGCGATCCGGGGCGCGCCGAAGGCGCGGGCCTCCGCGGCGAGGGCGTCGAGCAGCGCGGCCGCGTCGGCGGGCGTGTCCGCGAACAGCGGCCCGATGCGCGCCTCCTGCTCCGCCGGCCGCACGACTCCGTAACCGCAGGGGCGCCCGCCGGTGAGCCGGACCAGGGCGCGATGGCCCGGCGCGGTCAGCCAGGACCGCAGGAAGCGCGGGCGGTCGGCGGGGTGACAGGCGCTGTCGTACGCGGCGATTTCGGCCGGATCCACCCGTTCCGCGGCGACCACTCCGGTCACCGGCCGGTCGGGAAGCGGCATTTCGCCCACGTATCGGGCGGTTCGGTACGCGGGGGCGAACCCGGACCGCCGATAGTTGTCCTGCTGCGCCGGCACGCCGTCCAGACCCACCGTCCGCCCGCCCGCGTGCGCGAGTGCGGCACGCCAGGTCGCCAGGCCGTGACCGCGGCCGCGCAGATCGGGCCGTACGAGATAGAAGCCCAGGAAGGCGTAGTCGTCGCCGTAGTTCACGACCGAGATCGCGGAGACGGGCTCCCCGTCGATCCGCCCGAGGAAGAAGCCCTCCGGATCCTGCGCGAAGAACGCCCCGGCGTCGGACACCCCGGGATTCCACCCCTCCGCCGCGGCCCACGCGCGGACCAGCGCCCAGTCCTGGAGGGAGGCGCGGGAGACATGGAGGGCCATGGGGGTCCCTTCGGCGACGGGGGCGAGCGCGAGCGAGCATAGACCGCCCCGCCCGCCCAAACGGAACCCCACCATCACTTTCCGGCCGCGAGGAGACCGGCGGCGGTGCGGGGCCGGCTCCGCACCCTGCACGCGCGCCGAACGCGCCCGCACGGACGCCGGTCCGTGGGTCCGGACGGGGCGGCCCCGCTTCCGAGCTCGCCTCCCTCACCCCACCAGGCACAACCCCGTCCCCGCCACCCCCACCCGCACCGACTGTCCCCACGTCAGTTCCAGCGCGTCCGACTCCATGCCGTCGCCGAAGGCGACCAGGCGGTCCGACTCGACCTCCAGGCGCAGCGCGTCACCGGCGGTGAGCAGGCCCTCGACCCGGCGGGTGCCGGTGGCGGGGGAGGGCCACGCCTCGCGGACGGTCCAGGCGAGGCGGGAGTCGGACGGGGCGGGCAGCGGGAGCCGGCTGGACCGCTGGGTCCACAGCGAGCGGAGCCAGCCGGTGGCGCCGGTTCCCGTGCCGACGAGGACGCCCGAGGACGCCTGCGCCTCGGGCGGGGCGGCGGGGGCGTGCAGGGTGTAGCGGGCGGTCTGGTGGCCGGGCGGCCCGACGTAGACCTCGTTGAGGGCGAGCAGCCGCTGCCCGTCGTCGGTGACCGCCTCCGCCATGGTGAGCAGGTCCGCCCCCGTCCGTACGGGCGCGGCCGCGACGGACGGCAGCAGCCGCCGCGCGTCCCCGGGCCGGTGGCGGACCAGGACGCCCGGATTGCGCCCCGGATCGCTGTCGATGCCCACGACCGGCTGCCCCGTCAGATACTTGGCCGCGTTGGCCACCAGGCCGTCCTGCCCCACGACCACGACCACGTCCTCGGGTCCGAAGAGGAAGCGGTCGAGGTCCGCCCGCTCGACCCGGGCCTGCCGCCACTGCAGCGGCACCGCCCCGGCCACCTCGGCGAGCGCCCGCCCGGTCCGCTCGTGCCGCTCGCGCACCTCGTCGAGGGAGCGGCCCCGCGCGGCCAGGTGAAAGGCGGCCTGCCCGTGCGTCCCGTGCCGGGCCAGCAACTCCTCGTACTCCGTGGTCCGGTGGACGAGCACCGCCCGCGGCGCGAGGCTCACCGCTCCGCACCGCCGCCCAGCCGGGCGAGCAGCCCGGTCAGCACGTCCGGGGACAGCGTCAGGTGCCCGATCCGCGGCAGCTGCTCCGCCGCCTTGGTCGCCGCCAGCGCGTGGAGCGTCGCCGGAGGGACCTCCGCGTGCGCCCGCAGCCACGCCGTCTGCGCCTCCGCGCGGGCCGCGCCGACCTCGCGCGCCGCCGCCGCCTCGGCGCGGGCGAGCCGCACCTTCCGGGACGCCTCGGCCTCGGCCCGCACCGCGTCGGCCGCCGCCGACTCCTCCGCCTCGCGCCGCGCGTTGGTGCCGCGCTGGTCGACGAGCTGCTCCTCCTGGCGGGCCAGTTCGATCTTGCTGGCCAGCTCGTTCTCGGCGATGGTCCGTTCCCGTTCCACGGCGACCGCCCGGCGCTCGTACGTCGCCCGGTCGGCCTCCTGCTGGATCTGTTCGCGGGCCGGGGTGCGCAGGGCGCGTTCGACCTCGGGTTCGGGGCGCAGGGCCACCACCCGCACGGCCACGACCTCGATGCCCGTGCCGGGCAGTCGCGGTTCCTCCGCGAGCCCGGCCGCGATCCGGTCCCGGACCGCCGCGACCCCGTCCACCAGTGCCTGCGCGAGCGGGATCCGGGCGAGCACGGCGAGGGCGTGCTGCTGGGCGGTCTCGGTGAGCAGGGTGGCGATCTGCTCCAGCGGCGTGCCGCGCCAGGCCCCGGTGTCCGGGTCGACGGAGAAGTCGAGCCGGGTCGCCGCCGCGGCGGGGTCGCCGATGCGGTACGTCACCGTCGACTGGACGCTCACGTCCTGGAAGTCCGCGGTGCGGGCGTGGAAGGCCATCGCCAGCTCCCGGTCGTCGACCGGCACCTCCGAGAGCGCCGCGGAGAGCGGGCGGAACCAGAAGCTGAGTCCCGTGCCGTCGTGCACGAGCCGTCCGCGCCGCTGGTGGCGGATGTGGGCGGTGGGCGCGGAGCGCAGATGGCGCCAGCCGGCCCGCCGGGTGATGTCGGCCATGGGACCTCCCCTTGTCGTCACTGTGACGATAGAGGTCGGTCCACTTGTCGTCAAGGTGACGAATAGAGTGTCGCTGCTTCCCGGCCGGACCGCGCGACGTACAGCCGGCCGGAGAGGTCCTCGTGTCCGAGCCGCCGCGGCACCGGCTGGCTGCGCACCCTCCGGCGACCCCGTCGGCGCCGCCCGGCCGCGGGACGACGACGGGCGGCGCGCCCTGATCCGCACGGAGGCCCGTTCCGTCAGCGGGTCCTGACCGGCTGACGGGCGGGCTCGGGAGCCGGAGCCGGTGCGGGGACCGGTTCGGGTGGGGCGGGGGACGCGGCCGCGCGTTCGGGGGCGAGGACCGGGTGCGGGGGCCCGCCGACGGGGCGGGACGTGGCGCCGGCGCGGGGTGCGGGGGCGGCGTCGAGGGGCCGGGCTCCGCCTCGGCCTCGGCCCGCGGTCCGGGGAGCCGTCTCCTCGCTTCCCGCCTCCGGGCCCTGCCCCGCCGTCAGGAGCACGACGCCGCGTGCCGCGACCAGGGACGCGGCGGCGGCCACCCCCCAGCCCCAGGCCCCAGCCCGGAACGTCTCGCCGAGCAGGGCGACGCCGATGACCGCGGCGGCGGCCGGGTTGGAGAGGTTGACGACCGCGAGCGGTGCGGCGAGCCCGCCCCGGTACGCGGCCTGGGAGAGCAGCAGGCCGCCCACCGCGAAGGCGGCGATCAGGACCGCGAGCAGCGCCGTCTGCCACCAGCCCGCCGGCCCGCCGGGCAGGTCGCGGGCGAGCGCGGCGGTGAGGGTCTGGGTCAGCGCCGAGCCGACCCCGGAGGCCACCCCGGACGCCGTCGCGTGCCCGAGCCCCCGGCCCCGGCCCACGCCCTGGCGCCGACCTGGACCCCGACCCCGCGCCTGACTCCGGCCCGGGCCCCGGCTCCCGACCCCGGCCGCCGCGCCGCCCCCGGCCCGCCCGCGCCCGGCGAGCACACCGATGAGCAGCAGCGTCACCGCCGTCACGACCAGGGCCTCGCGCAGGTTCAGCGCCTCGTCGGGCGCCGCCGGGCCGGTCACCGCCACGAGTCCGACCAGGCCCACCAGGGTCCAGGCCGCCCCGCGCCACTCCGCCCGGGTCACCCGGCGGTGCGCCCCGTACGCGCCGATCGGCAACGCCGCCACCAGCGTCAGCGCGCCCAGCGGCTGGACGAGGGTGAGCGGCCCGTAGTGCAGGGCGGCGACATGGGCGAGCGCGCCGGCGGCGTTCAGGCCCACCGCCCACCACCACTGCGGGCGGGCGAGCAGCCGCCGCAGCGCTCCGGGCCCGCCGGTCGACGCGGAGGCGAGCCGGGACTGGGCGACGGCGGCCAGGGCGTAGCCGGCTGCCGACAGGAGCGAGAGGAGGACCGCGGCGACGGTCCCGCCGACGGCGCTCACCGCGGCGCCCCGGCGGTCGCGGCGGCCGTGGCCGGGGTGAGGGGAGGGAGTGGTCGTTCCTCGTCGGACCGGCGACGGAGGGGCGGCGGTACGAGGAGCAGGGCCAGCGCGAGCAGGGCGGCGGCGGCCAGGGCGTCGAACCAGTAGTGGTTGGCGGTGCCGACGATGACGAGCAGGGTCACCGCCGGGTGCAGCAGCCACCACGCGCGTGCCCGCGAGCGGGTGGCCGCGATCAGTCCGATCGCGAGCATCAGCGCCCAGCCGAAGTGGAGCGAGGGCATCGCCGCGAACTGGTTCGCCATCGAGTCGGTCTCCGGCGTGGCCCCGTACACCGACGGCCCGTAGACCCGGGCGGTGTCGATCAGGCCGCTCTCGGCGAGCATCCGCGGCGGCGCCAGCGGCACCAGCAGGTGCAGCGCGAGTGCGGCGGCGGTCAGCAGGGCGAGGACCCGGCGCGCCCAGACGTAGTGGGCGGGGCGGCGCCAGTAGAGCCAGGCGAGGAAGAGGAGCGTGGCCGGGAAGTGCACGGCGGCGTAGTACGTGTTCGCGGCGCGGACCAGGCCCTCGCCGTGCAGCAGCAGCTGCTGGACCGCGCCCTCGCCGGGCAGGTGCACCGCGCGCTCGGCGTCCCAGACGCGGTCCGCGTTGTGGAAGGCCCGGGTCTCGTGACCGTTGGCGAGGAGCCGGCCGGACTTGTAGACGAGGAAGAGGACCGTGACGAGCAGGAGCTCGCGCACGAGCGGCGGTCGGGGGGTAGCCGTCGCCCCCGGTCCAGCAGGACGTGATCTTCGTATCCCGCGTATCCCGGCAGCCATGGCGCGGCCCCTTTTTCCGTCAAATCCGGCAGCAAACGGACGAACTCTAGATCCGATCCCATCGAGACGCAAGCGTATCGATACGTTTGCGTCTCGATTGTGGAGCCCCTACTCTCGGATGTGCGGAGACAGGGCCGCTGGGGTACGGGGTGTCCGGGAGGAAATCGATGTCCACGCAGGCCGCGACCGCCGCCGCCCGTCGCGGCAAGCTCACGCCCGAACGCGAGGCGGAGCTCTACGAGGCCGTCATCGGCCTGCTGCGCGAGGGCGGCTACGACGCCGTCACCATGGAGGGCGTCGCCGCCCGCACCAAGTGCGGCAAGGCCACCCTCTACCGTCAGTGGGGCACCAAGCCCCGCCTCGTCACCGCCGCGCTCGACAAGCACCGCTGCCCGGTCTTCACCGGCATCGACACCGGCTCCCTCGTCGGCGACCTGCGCGAGGCCGCCCGCCTCGCCGCGTCCCGCCGCGAGCGCGACGCCGAGCTCATGGAAGCGGTCAGCCAGGCGTACATCCAGCACCCCGACCTCCGCGCCGCCCTGCGCGAGACCGTCCTCGAACCGGAGGTCGCCGCGCTCGACCGGATCCTGGCGCGGGCCGTCGAACGCGGCGAGATCGACGCCGGCAACCCGGCCATCGCCTTCGTCGCCCCCTGCTTCCTCGGCATGCTCCGCATCGAGCGCATCTTCGAGGACCGCTTCGCGGACGCGTCCACCCTGCGCACCTTCGTGGACGCCGTCCTGCTGCCCGCCCTCCGGGCGGAGCGGTCCGCCGACGGGGCGGAGCCGGGGGCGTGACCGGTGTGGGCGCTGGGCCGGGGCGTGACCGGTGCGGGGCGGGGCCTGCCCCGGGCGGGAGCCGGCCGGCGGCCGGGGGCGTGACCGGTGTGGGCGCGGGGCCGGGGCGTGACCGGTGCGGCGCGGGGCCTGGCCCGGGCGGGAGCCGGCCGGCGGGGCCGGGGCGACGAGCGGCCGAGGTGTGAGGCCCGGGCCCGTCCGGCACCCTGAAGCCATGCCCGACACCTCAACGTCCCCCGCCCGGGTCCGCGTCCGGCGGATCTACGAGCCGCCCGAGCCCGACGACGGGCTGCGGGTGCTCGTCGACCGGCTCTGGCCGCGCGGGCTGTCCAAGGCCGACGCGCACGTGGACGCCTGGCCCAAGGACCTCACCCCCTCGACCGGACTGCGCCGCTGGTACCACGGCCCGGAGGGGGAGTACGAGGAGTTCCGCCGCCGGTACGAGCTCGAGCTCGCCGAACCGGCCGCCGCCGAGGCGCTCGCGGACCTGCGCTCCCGCGCCGCCGAGGGGCCGGTCACCCTCCTCACCGCCGCCAAGGACCTCTCGGCCGGCCACGCCACCGTGCTCACGGAGATCCTGAAGGCGCCGTAACCGCCCGGCCGTAGCCGCCCGGCCGCGCCGTCGGGCCGTGCCCCGGCCGCCTCTTTCCGCGCTTTTGCGTGCCTTTCCCGCCACCTCCCGGCCCGGCCCTGTTCACCCGCGCGCGGCCCCTGCACCATGGCCGCATCCGACGGCGGCGGCGACCGCGAGGAGGGACCACGTGGACCCGGCCCAGCAGACGGAGCAGGGCGACGAGCGGAGCCCGGCCCCCGAGGAGGTGTCCGACCGGGAGGCGCCGCCGCGTCGTCACGCCGAGCTCGACGAGTTCCAGCGCGACCCGTACCCCCTCTACGCGCGGGCGCGCCGCACCCCCGGCCTCACCTACGTCCCCGCCCTGGAAGCGTGGCTGGTCTCCCGGGACGCCGACGTCCGCCAGGTGCTGCTGCGGCCCCGGGACTTCTCCTCCGCCCAGGCCCTGCGCCCCGACGTGCGGCCCTCACCCGCCGCCCTCGCCGTCCTCGGCGGCGGGTTCGCACCCCGGCCGACCGTCGTCTCCACCGACGGCCCCGCCCACCGCCGCCACCGCGCCCCGCTCAACGACGGCCTGTCCGCCGCCCGGGTGGCCGCCCTCACCCCGTACGTCACCCGGCAGGCGGAGAACCTCGCCGAAGCCTTCGCCGCCACCCTCGCCGCGCACGGCCACGCCGACCTCATGAGCCACTACGCGCGCGTGCTGCCCGGCACGGTGACCGGCCGGCTCCTCGGCCTGGACCCGGCGGACGTCCCGGCCGCCGTCCACGGCTCGTACAGCGCCGAACGCCTCCTCTTCCGCCCGCTCACCGAGGGCGAGCAGATCGCCGCGGCCCACGACGTCCTCGCACTCCAGCACCTGCTCGACCGCTACGCCCGCGACCGCCGCGCCCGGCCCCGCGAGGACCTGGTCACCGCCCTCGTCACCGCCCTGGCACCCGCCTCCGGGCTCGGGCCCGGCCCCCGCGGCCTGAACGACGACCAGCGCTGCGAACTGGTCTCGAACCTCCAGAACCTGCTCATCGCCGGCCACCTCACGACCACCGCCCTCATCGGCACCACGGTGCTCCACCTGCTGCGCCACCGCGACCAGTGGGAACTGCTGTGCTCCCGGCCCGAACTCATACCGGCCGCCGTCGAGGAGGCGGCGCGCTACGACCCGCCCGTCCAGGGCTTCCGCCGGACCACCACCCGGCCCGTCACCCTCGCCGGCACCGAACTGCCCGCCGGTGCCACCCTCTTCGTCGCGTACGGCTCCGCCAACCGCGACCCGGCCCGCCACCGGGACCCCGACGCCTTCGACATCACCCGGCCCCCGCCCCGGCCCCGCCACCTCGCCTTCGGGCACGGCCCGCACGGCTGCCCGGGGGCCCGGCTGGCCCGCGTCCAAGTCCACGCCGCCCTCGCCGCGTTCACCCGGCTGCTCCCCGGCCTGCGGCCCGTGGACGACCGTCACGTCCCGATGCGGCCCACCCTCATCCACCGCTCGCCCGAGGAACTCCTCCTCACCCGCTGATCCGCAGCCGCGGCGCCTCCGCCCCGGCGTCCGGCACCCCGCCGCCCGTCTCCACCCGCGCCGCCAGCTCCCGCGCCCACGCCACGACCCCGGCGACGTCGATCCCGTACACCTCCGCGCCGCCCCGCGCGTACTCCTCGAGCCGCCCGGCCCCGCGCCGCAGCAACCGCGCCCCGCCCGTCGCGTTCCCGCGCGCCGCGTGCGTCAGCCCGACGGCCAGCTGCGCGAGCCCCTGCCACAGGTCCCGCTCACCCGCGGGCCCCGCCTTCCAGGCGTCCTCGAACACCTCGTGCGCGTGGAACGGCATCCCGGAGTCGAGCAGCCGCTGCGCCTCCCGCACCGTCCCCTCCGGCCCCCGGACGACCCCCTCCGGCTGGCGTGCCACCCCCTCGGCGCCGTACGCCAACGGCCGCCCCAGCCCGTCCCGCGGCCGCGCGCTCCGCGCCCGCCCCTCTTCGTCACGGTCCCTGCGCACGTCCCTGTCCCGGTCGCTGTCCATCCCCCCATTGTCCGCCGCCGCCCCGGTGACACCCCGTGTGGTGATCCACCCCGTGAAGTGAGGTAATGTTCTCTTGCACGCCGCCGCGGGGCACGAACCCGGGACGGACGGGCAACGGGACGTGGCGCAGCTTGGTAGCGCACTTGACTGGGGGTCAAGGGGTCGCAGGTTCAAATCCTGTCGTCCCGACTTGCTTTTACGCAGGTCGGAGGCCGTATCGGAAGTACTCGATACGGCCTCGAGATCGTTTTTGGGGACCAGTTGGGGACCTACCCGTCTTGACCGCGTCAGCGGGGACCATGATCGCGCTGGGCCGGGCCGCGGAGTCACTCCGCGACCCGGACCGCGCGTGCGGGCCGGATGGCGGCGGCCCGGCGGGCCGGGCCCACGGTGGCCAGGAGTGACGCGGCGAACGTGGCCGCGGCCAGGCCGACGATGCTGCTCCACTCGACGGGGAACCCGCCTTCGAGACCCGCGAAGGCCGCGCTGTTGTGGTACATGAGCCAGGTGGTGAGGACGCCCAGCACGGATCCGAGGACGATTCCCTCCGCGGCGACGAAGGCGCTCTCCGCGAGGAAGGAGCGTCGGAGGGTCCGTGCCCGGAAGCCGAGGGCCCGCAGGATGCCGATGGTGCGGCGGCGTTCGCGTACGGCCCGGACCATGACCACGCCGAGGCCGGTGATGCCCACGCCGAGGCCGAGGGCGAGGAAGCCCTGCATGAGGCGGAAGAAGGCGGTGCTGGCGTCGAACTGGTGGCGGATCTCGGAGGCGATCGGCGTGGCGACCAGGCTGGACGCCAGCTGCTCGCCCTGGAGTTGGGTCGCCAGGGCGTCGGGGGAGGTCCCGGGGCGGGTGCTGACGAGGGCGGAGGCGCTCTGGGCCTGGTCGTCGAACAGTTCGCGCATGCCCCGCTCGCCCATCACCACAGGGTAGGTCGTCGAACTGGCACCGGTGCCCGGGTAGAAGACCATGCCGTTGCTGAGCACACCCGCGATCACCTTCCGTTCGCTGCGTCCGGTCCGTGGGTCCGTGACGGTGAGGGTGTCGCCGGGGTCGTAGTAGTCACCTGCCGGGCCGCCGGTGCTCCCGAAGAAGCCGTCGACGACGACGAGTCGAGGATCGGTGGCGAGTGCCTGCCACACCGCGGGGTCGTCTCCCAGGCCGGGCAGCCGCTCCCGGAAGGTGATGCCGGTGATCGCGCCGTCGGGGACGCCGACGGCGGCGACGTCGAGCGGCTGAGTGCTGCGGTTCCCGGGATCGGTGGCCCGGCCGGAGGCGTTGAGCAGCGGTGCCACGGTGGCGATGCCGTCGGCCGACGGGCCGCCCCGCAGATCGGCGATCAGCCGGTCGCCCGCGACCTGGGGGTTGTAGTCGAGCCGCAGGGAGTAGCCGGACGTGGCGTCGCGGACGACTCCGTCGACTCCGGCGCGCAGGACCCCGGAGATCTCCGTCAGGAGGACGAGGACGAACACGATCAGCGTGTACATCACCAGCGTCGCACCCGTACGGAACCGCTTCGCCAGCGGATAGGCGACCGCCAGCCGCGCCGCCAGCCCCGACTCCGACGGCCGCTCCAGGAGCCGCCGCACGGGGCGGAGCAGCGTCTTCTGGTTGTCGCTGACGAGCACCACCGCCGAGAAGGCGGCCAGGGCGCCCTGGATGACGTACACGGACATCGACGGCGTGTCGAAGATCCGGGGACGTACGACCGGTGCCAGCAGCGTCCAGGCGAGGACACCGCCCGCCACGAGGGTCGTGACCGTGTGCCGGGGGAGGAGGCGCAGCAGCGCCGGAGTGGCGAAGGCCAGGGCGAGCGCCGGCATCAGGTAGGTCGCGTCGGGCTGGCTCCGTGCCACCGCCGGAACCGCCACGAGCGCGCACAGGACCGCAAGGACGGAGGACACCACGAGCAGTCGGCGGCGCGGCCCCCGCCCGGGCGTCGCGGGCAGGTCGCGGATGGCCGCGATGATGTTGAACCTGCTGATCCGGACGCTGGTCGCGAGGATCGCGGCGAAGGCGATGAGCAGCCCCATGGCCGCGCCGTTGAGGATGCTGGTGGGCGTGACGGCGAAGGCGATCCGGATGCTGCTGCCACCGACCGACCAGCCCTGGAAGATCTCCGCCGCCACCACGGCGACACCCCATCCGACGGCCACTCCGATGGCCACGCCCGGCAGCGCCGACAGCAGCGCGTAGGCGGCTCCCTCGACGGTGAACGACGCGACCAGGCGGGACCGCTTCATGCCGATCGCGCGGACCATGCCCATCTGGGCCTTCCGCTCCTCGCCCAGCATGACGAAGATGTTCACCAGCAGCAGCGCGCCCGCGATGATGCTGAAACTGCCGATCATCAGGAACAGGGCGCCGAGGGAGTCTCCGGCCTGCTGGGCGTCGCGCAGCACGGTGTGCTTGGGCGTCTCGATCGCGGTCCGGTCCGCGAGCGGGCCCAGGGCCTGGCGGATGTCCGAGGTGACCTGCGACGTCAGGGCGTCACCGCCCTCGACACCCCCGCGGTTGGACACGAAGGTGACCGAGCGCGGCTCCGCGCCGGCGGCTCGGGCCGCGGCGTCCAGGGTGCCCGGGGCCAGGAAGGCGTCACGGTTCAGCCTGCCGCCCAGGCCCACGCCAGCGAGGCCCTGCTCCGGCACCACACGGTCCACCCGGAAGGTGTGCGGCGTGCCGAACAGATAGAGCGTGATCGACTGCCCCGCTCCGACCCGCAGCGACTGCGCCAGCGGCGCGTTGATCACGACCTCGCCGGGCTGGGGATCCGGGCCCTCGATCCCGGACTTCCCGCCCGCGGCGCCGAAGCCCGATGCCTTGTCGAAGTCCATCTGCCACGCCAGCACACGGGGTTCGGCGACCGTCCGGCCGTCCAGGCGCGAGACGGCCGACGCCTGCGTGGCCCGGGCGGTCAGCACGCCGTCGACATCGGCATCGCCCTCCAGGACGGCCAGCCGCTCGGCGACCGTACGGCCGGCCGGTCCGGGCGGTGCGACGACGCGCTCGTCCACCGGGCCCAGGGTCCGGTACGCCTCCTGGCGTACGGAGAAGTTCAGGGTGTCACCGACGACCAGGGCGCCGACGATGATGGCCGTCCCGAGCACCGATCCGCCGATCACGAGCGCGGCCTCGGTGCGCCGCCGGGCGAGTTGCCGGAAGGCCAGCCGACGGGACACCGGCTGCCGGACGGCGACCAGTACCAGTGCCGCCAGAGCGAGTGCGAGGACGATGAGCAGCGGGGCCAACAGGTTCGGATACATCATCGGTCCCTGGATGGGGCGTTGGCCGGGTCCGTCGCGGGGACGAGCTGCCGGCGGTCGTCGACCAGCCGCCCGTCGCGCATCCGGATGAGCCGGGGGACGCGGGCGCCGATGGCGCTGTCATGGGTGACCAGGACGATCGTCTGGCCCTCGTCCCGGTTGAGTTCGCACAGCAGGTCCATGACCTGGTCGGCCATGGCGGTGTCGAGGTTGCCGGTCGGCTCGTCGGCCCACACGATGGCCGGCCGTCCGGCGAGGGCACGGGCGATCGTCACCCGCTGCTGCTCACCGCCGGACATCTCGCTGGGGCGGTGCTCGACCCGGTGGCCGAGACCGACCCGTTCGAGCATGGCCAGTGCCCGGCGCCTGGCCTCTCGGGGCCGGGTGCCCACGAGCAGCAGGGGGAGTTCGACGTTCTCCACGGCCGAGAAGACCGGGATGAGGTTGAACGCCTGGAAGACGAAGCCCATGGTGCGCGCGCGGTGCTCGGTGCGGGCGGCGTCCGACATCGCGAAGAGGTCGTGGCCGTCGATCTCCACCCGGCCGCCGTCGATGTCGTCGAGCCCGGACAGACAGTTCAACAGAGTGGTCTTCCCGGACCCGGAGGGACCCATGACCGCCACGAGCTCTCCATGGCGCACGACGAGATCCAGATCGTCGAGGGCGGTGACCGCCACCGAGCCGGTCCGGTAGATCTTGCGGACTCCGGTGGCGACCATGAGGGGTCGGTCGCTGTTCATGTGTTCCATACGAGCCCCCGGGCGGACGGGACGGCCACGGCCGACCAGGCCACCGTTGAGTGCCGAACGGTCCCCTTCCGGGACCGTTGGCCCCTGTGGGCCACGCCGGCTCGCCCGCAGGGTGAAGGGAGGAGCCGCAGAGCGCGGAGACATCGCGGAGATCCGGGACACCGGTGCCCCGCTCTCGCTCCGGGAGGTGAGGACCATGACCGGGACCGGAGCACGATCCGCGCGGGACGAGGACCGCGCCGGTCTGTGGGCCCACGTCGGCGACCGGCTGATCATCGGCGGCGCGACCATCGATGACGCGGGGCGCGACGGTGAGATCGTCGGGCTGCATCATGCTGACGGGACCCCGCCCTACGACGTCCGTTGGTCGGACACCGGCCGGGTCAGCCTGGTCTTTCCCGGCCCCGACGCGCGTGTCCACCACTTCGCGGACTCCGGAGCGGAAGCGGCTGCGCCGCGGCGCTGAACCCCGTCGAGGTCGGCCGCGCGAGGGCCGCACCGGGTCTGGCAAGGACTGGTCAGCCCTGGTGCGTGGCGAGCCGGCGGCGTTCGCCGCTTCCGCACCCGGCTCCGCCGCGACGCGGGACCGGGTGGGCCGATGACAGGACCGACCGGCCCTACCGGGGCATCGCGTCCGGTGCGAGCGTGGCAGTGATCCACCTGGCACTCGAAAGGCGGTGGGGACGATGGCATCGACTGTGGCGGCAGCCCCCGTGGTGGTGGGCGTCGACGGTTCCGACGCGAGCCTCACGGCTCTGGACTGGGCAGTCGACGAAGCGGTACGGCACGGACACCCGCTGCGCATCGTGCACGCCTCTCTGTGGGAGCGGTACGAGGGCGCCGTGCCGGCCTGGACCACGGACCGGCCCTCGGGCCAGGTCCTCGCGGAGAACATCGTCGGCACGGCCGCGGACCGTGCCCGGCGCCGTGCTCCTGGACTCGCCGTCAGCGCGGACGTCCTCGCCGAGGACGCCTCCGGCGCCCTGCTCCGTGAGGGGCAGGACGCCATGGTCCTCGTCGTCGGCTCCCGTGGGCGGGGAGAGCTGGCCGACCTGCTGCTCGGCTCCGTCGGCCTCGTCGTGGCCGCCCGGGCCCACGGCCCGGTCGTCGTCGTCCGCGGGGACCGGTACGCCCTGCGAGCACGCCATCAGCGGATCCTGCTGGGCATCGGCGATCACGACGTGGACGCACCGGCCGTCAGGTTCGCCTTCCGTGAGGCGGCGGTCCGGGACGCGGAACTCGATGTCGTGCGCACATGGCGACGCCCCGCCCACGAACCGGTCGAGCACCCGCTGCTGAGCGGCGAGCCCCGCACGTACTTCGAGCACCGGGCCTCCGAGCTCCTCGACAAGGTCCTCGACCCGCTGGTGCGCGAATTCCCCCGCGTCCGGCTGCGCAGGAGCACCGTCGAGGGTTCCGCGCACCGGGTGCTGACCGACCGCTCCGCCGCCGCCGACCTGCTGGTCGTCGGGGCGCGACGCCAGGGCCGCCTGGTCGGCCTGGAGCTCGGCAGGGTCGCGCACCGGGCGCTGCACCACGCCTCCTGCCCGGTCGCCGTCGTCCCCCAGCACCACCACGCTCCCTCGGAGGGAGAGCAGCCATGAACTCCGCTGCCCCGCACCACATGAGCGACCTCGGCCGCCGCGTCGAGGCCAGGCGAGCCCATCTCGGCCTGTCCCGCGAGGAGGTGGCCGCACGGGCCGGATCCACGCCGGGGTACATCGACCTCCTTGAGGAGCAACTGCCTTCCCCCGGGATCGAGTTCCTGGTACGGCTCGCGAACGCCCTGGAGACCACCGTTCAGGACCTGACCGGTTACACCGCGGAGTTCGGGCCCGGACGTGGCCGGGCCGCCTATCACGCCCGGATGGACACCATCGACGAGCAGGAGTGCTGGGCGCTGCTCGCCGACCACGGTGTCGGCCGCGTCGCCGTCACCGGAAGCGACGGGCCGGAGATCTACCCCGTGAACTACCAGGTCGTGGGCGGAGAACTGGTGTTCATGACCGCGCAGGACGCGCCGCTCGGCCGGGCGGCCGCTGCCGGCGCGGCGATCGCCTTCGAGGAGGACCACGCGGACGAGGCGTTCAGCCAGGGCTGGAGCGTGCTCGTCGTCGGACCCGCGCGCACGGTGTCGGACCCGGCCGCGGCCCGGGCTCTCAGGGAAGCCGCGTACTCGACACCGTGGGCGGACGAGGGACGGGACACCGTCGTCGTGCTCGCCCCTCGCCGGGTGACCGGACGCCGTGTCCGTGCGCCGGGCGCCCCGGGGACGTCGCCCGCGCCCGAGTCCTGACCGAGAACGGGTGCCGGTGCCGGTTCGGCGTGATCAGCGTGCTCGTTCTGCGTGGGAGGTGGAGGTGCCGGCCGCGAAGGCGGTGGAGGCCGGTCCGCCGTCGAGGGTGACGACCGTGAGGGCGCGGACGTGGTCGGGGGCGAAGGAGCGGGTGAGGGCGGCGAACGCGGGCTGGTGGAACGTGGCCGCCATGGCGAGGCCGGCCAGCGGCCAGCCGGTGAAGAAGACCGGCGGGTTCGGCGCCCCCGCGACGACGACGGGACTCACGACGCCCGCGACGGAGCCCGCCGTCATCACCGTGCGGGGCCCGCGGTGGTCGATGGCCTTGCCGACCAGTATTCCGGCGATGCCGGAGGTGATCACGGCGAGGGAGAAGGCGGCCGACGTCATGCTGGTCGACCAGCCGGTCGCGCGGGCGATCCCGGGATTGAGCACGGGGAAGGCGTAGGAGACGACGCCCCAGCCCGTGATCTGCGGGGCACAGAGGGCGGGCAGCACGGCCCGGGGGCCGCGACCGGCCCCCGCCCGGTCGCGGCCCCGCTCAGCGGGTGTTCCGTTCGGTCACGAGCCGCAGGACGGTGCCGGGGCCGCGGTGCCGAGCTGGATCAGCGCCGGGGCGGGGGCGCAGCAGCCGCCGCCCGCCTCGGTCGCCTCGTCGGTCCGGGGCTGGTCGAAGAGGCCGGCGCCGCCGCAGACCCCGGTCTCGGGCAGGACGAGCTCGACGCGTTCGGCGGACTCGCGGTCGCCGGCGATGGCGGCCACGACGGAGCGGACCTGCTCGTAGCCGGTGAGGGCGAGGAAGGTCGGCGCGCGGCCGTAGGACTTCATGCCGACCAGGTAGACGCCCTGCTCCGGGTGCGAGAGCTCGTTCACGCCGTGGGGGTAGACGGTGCCGCAGGAGTGCTGGTTGGGGTCGATGAGCGGGGCGAGGGCGACGGGGGCCTGGAGGCGCTCGTCGAGGCCGAGGCGGAGCTCGGAGAGGAACGAGAGGTCGGGGCGGAAGCCGGTGAGGACGACGACCTCGTCGACCGGGTCGAGGCGGCGGCCGTCCTCCGCGACCAGGACCAGGCGGCCGTCGTCGGCGCGCTCGATCGCCTCCGTGCGGAAGCCGGTGACGGCGTCGGCGTGACCGTCGTCGACGGCGGCCTTGGCCGCGAGGCCGAGGGCGCCGCGGGCGGGCAGCTGGTCGGCGGCGCCGCCGCCGAAGGTGGAACCGGAGATGCCCCGGCGCAGGATCCACACCGCCTTCGTCCCCGCGCCGTCCTCGGACCCGGCCAGGTCCGCGAGAAGGGCGAGGGCGGTGAACGCGGAGGCGCCGGAGCCGATCACGGCGGTGCGCCTGCCCGCGTAACGGGCGCGCACGGCGGGGTCGCCGAGGTCGGGGACGCGGTAGGAGACGCGGTCGGCTGCGGCCTTCTCGCCGAGCGCCGGCAGACCGGAGGCGCCCGCCGGGCTCGGAGTGGACCACGTGCCGGAGGCGTCGATCACCGCGCGGGCGAACAGCCGCTCCTCGCGTCCGTCGGCGTACGTGAGGTGGACGACGAAGGGCTGGGTCTCCCGGTCGGCGTCGACGATCCGGTCCCGGCCCGCGCGGGAGACGCCGGTGACCCTGGCGCCGAGGCGGACCCTGTCACCGAGGACGCCGGCCAGCGGCTCCAGGTACGTCTCCGCCCAGTCGCCGCCGGTCGGGTAGGTCGCCGCGTCGGGCTTCACCCAGCCGGTCGGCGCGAGGAGCTTCTCGGCGGCCGGGTCGGTGACCTCGCCCCAGGGGGAGAACAGTCGCACGTGCGACCACTCGCGCACCGCCGCGCCCGCCTGCGCCCCGGCCTCCAGGACCAGCGGCTCCAGACCCCGGTCGACGAGGTGGGCAGCGGCGGCCAGACCGGCCGGACCGGCTCCGATGACCACGACGGGCAGCTGCTCGGTGGCGGTGACGTTCATGACGAGTCCCCTTTGTTTCGACGTTCGTCGATCTCTTGCGCCTTCAGCATGGCACCGGACATAGATGGACGTCAACATAGACGTTCATCGAAACGACCGGTCGGTGAGGGGAGTACGCCGGGACGGTGGGGTCGAGGGGGCGGCTCCGGAGGGGCGGTCCCCTCCTGGCCGCCGGTCCGACCGGTGTCCGGCGGCCCCTGCCCTGTTGGTTTGACGTGTGTCAACATAGACGTATGTCGAATGCCGAGGTGTTGCCGCTGCTCCAGCCCGAGGTCGAGCCGTGCTGCCCGCCGCTGACCGAGCGACCGCTGACGGCGGAGGAGGCGGAGCGGACGGCGAAGATGTTCAAGGCCCTCGGCGACCCGGTGCGCCTGCGGCTGTTCGCCGCGGTCGCCTCGCACGAGGGCGGGGAGGCGTGCGTGTGCGACATCTCCGACGTCGGCGTCTCCCAGCCCACGGTCTCGCACCACCTGAAGAAGCTGAAGGAGGCCGGGCTGCTGTCCTCCGAGCGGCGCGGCACCTGGGTGTACTACCGGGTCGAGCCCGCCGTGCTGGCGGCCATGGGGCAGCTGTTGACGAAGGCGGCCGCCGCGTAACCGCCTCCGCCCTCGTGTACCGCTCGCGGAGGCGCATGCCGACGAGGTGATCGCGACTCAGGCGGCACCGGCGAGGGCGACGCCACCTTCGAGACCTCGGCCCCACCTGGGAGCAGTTCGACGCGGCCCAGCTGCCCGAGCACCGCTTCGCCGCCGTCGACGCGACCGGCCGGGTCCTGGGCTGGGTCGCCGCCACCCGGTTCTCCGACCGGCGCGCGTACGCCGGCGTGGTCGAGCACTCCTTCTGCGTCCGTCCCCGGGCCCGCGGCCGGGGCCTCGCATCCGCCCTGCTGAAGGTGCTGATCGACGCCATCGAGGCGGCCGGGATCCGGACCGTCGCGTCCGGCACGTGTGCGCTCCCCGGTCAGCGGAGCAGGGCGGAGATCGCGCGGGCGGCTTCGCGGGCGGGGCGGCCGACGCCGATGAGGGTGGCGGAGGCGGGGCCGGTCCAGTCGCCGTAGCCGAGGAGGTGGAGGCGGGGCTCGCCGCTCGCCCGGGTGCCGGCGGTGGGGATGTGGCCACGGGGCCCGCGCAGGCCGAGGGGCGCGAGATGGGAGAGGGCGGGGCGGAATCCGGTGCACCAGATGATCGCGTCCGCTTCCGCCGTCGTGCCGTCCGCCCAGGCCACGCCGCTCCGGGTGATGCGCGCGAACATCGGCCCGGCCTTGAGCAGGCCCGCGTCGCGGGCCGCGCGGACCGGCGGGACGGCGACGATGTCGCCGAGGGAGGCGACGCCGCCGGTGTCGGTGCGGCCCTCGTCGAGGGCGCGGCGGCGTGCGGTGGCGTGGTCGAAGAGGGCGCGGCCGTCGATGTCGTCGGCGAGGTAGCGGGGCAGGCGCGGGGTGACCCAGGTGAGGTCGGTGTCGTGCGCGAGGTCGGCGGCGATCTGGGCACCGGAGTTGCCGCCGCCGACCACGATCACCCTCTGTCCGGCGAAGTCGCGCGGGCTTCGGTACTCGACCGTGTGCAGCTGGGAGCCCCGGAACTCCGTACGACCGGGTACGGCGGGGACGAAGGGCCGTGACCAGGTTCCGGTGGCGCTGACGACCGCCCGGGCGCGCCACGTACCGGAGTCGGTCTCGACGCGCAGGAGTTCGCCGTCGCGGTGGACGGCGGTGACCCGTACGGGGCGGTGGACGGGGAGCTCGTACCGCTGTTCGTAGTCGGTGAGGTACGAGACGACGTGGGCGGCGTCCGGATAGGTCTCGCCCGGCTGCGGGGGCATGAGACGGCCGGGCAGGGAGGAATACGCGGCGGGCGAGAACAGGTGGAGGGAGTCCCAGGTGTGCTGCCACGCCCCTCCCGGCGCCGGCTGGGCGTCGAGGATGAGGAAGTCCAGGCCGAGGCGACGCAGGTGGTAGCCGGCGGCGAGCCCGGACTGGCCGCCGCCGATCACCACCACGTCCACGACCCGGGTCACTCCGCGTCCGCCCTGCCGCGCACGAAGACGACCGCGACGAGCACCAGACCCACGACCGTGCCGACCAGCTGCATGCCGATGAAGCCGGGCACCGAGCCGGGGGCGATGCCGGCGAAGGTGTCGGTGAACGCCCGGCCGGTCGTCACGGCGGGATTGGCGAAGGAGGTGGAGGAGGTGAACCAGTAGGCGGCGCCGATGTACGAGGCGACGGCGACGGGCGCGAAGCGGAGCCGGTCGGTGCGGGCCAGGCCGAAGATCAGCAGGATCAGGCCGGCGGTGGCCACGACCTCGCCGAGGAGCAGGTTCCCGGCGGAACGGTCGTGCGTGGACCACTTGACCAGCGGCTCGCCGAACATGGCGTCCGCCAGGACCGCGCCGAGGACCGCGCCGGCGATCTGGGCGGGGACGTACGCGGCGAGCTCGCGGGCGTTCACGCCGCCACCGCCACGGCGGGCCGTCCACCACTCGGCCAGGGTGACGGCCGGGTTGAAGTGCGCGCCGGAGACCGGGCCGAGGAGGGTGATGAGCACGCCGAGGCCGAAGACGGTGGCCGTGGAGTTGGCGAGGAGCTGCAGCGCGACGTCGTCGGTGAGCCGCGTGGCCTGAATGCCGGAGCCGACCACGATCGCGACCAGGGCCGCGGTACCGACGAGTTCGGCAGCCGCCCGGGCGGTGAGCGGAGCGCGGGGCGGGGTGGCGCCGGGCGCCGGCTGAGGCGACGGGGCGGTGGCTGTGGCGCGCCTCGCGGCGGGCTCGGTGGCGGTCACGGGCGGGATCTCCTCGGGCAGGTGGGGCGAGAGGCTAGGGGCAGGCTCTCTTGGTGGCGGCGGTGGCGCGGGCGGTCGCGGCCAGGGCGGCGAACTGTTCCGCGAGCGTGTGGATGACGTCCGGCTTGAGCCGGTAGTAGGTGAACCTCCCGCAGGGCTCCGTCTCGACGACCCCGGCCTCGCGCAGCACTCTCAGGTGGTTGGAGAGGTTGGTCTGCCGGGCACCGGTCTCCTCCACGAGGTGGGTGGTGCACAGCGTCTCGCGGGCGAGCAGGGTCACGATCCGGAGGCGCAGAGGGTCGCTCAGCACCCTGATCAGATCAGTATCGACTGACGTCATCATGGGCTGATACTGTCACATCACCTGAGACTGATACCAGTCCGGGCTGATCTCCGTGCATGCGCAGCCGGCACCCGTCGCCATGGCCGCGCCGTCCCCCGAGGATGAATCGATGACCGCTCCGCTCGCCTCCGTGCTCTTCGTCTGCGTTCACAACGCCGGCCGCTCCCAGATGGCCGCCGGATTCCTGCGGCACCTGGCCGGCGACCGCGTCGAGGTCCGCTCCGCGGGTTCCCTGCCGGGCGACCGGATCAACCCCTCGGCCGTCGCCGCGATGGCCGAGCTGGGCATCGACATCTCCGACCAGCAGCCCAAGGTCCTGACCGCCGAGGCCGCGCAGGCGTCGGACTACATCATCACCATGGGCTGCGGTGACGCCTGCCCGTACTTCCCCGGCAAGACCTACCTCGACTGGCAGCTGGAGGATCCCGCCGGGCAGGGCGTCGAGGCCGTCCGCCCCATCCGCGACGAGATCAAGGTCCTCATCGAGGGTCTGATCGCCGACATCGACGCCAAGACGGCCTGAACGTGTGACCGACGGAGACCAGGCCGACGATGACCGGACCGACGGAGACCAGGCCGACGGTGACCGGACCGACGGAGACCAGGCCGATGGAGACCGGACCCACGACGATCAGACCGACGACGTAGGCGACGTCGTCACCGTCGGCTCCGGCCGCCGTCGCGGCTCCGCGACTCGCGGTCGGCACGGCACGGCAGGAGACTGGCGGGTGTGAGCACCGTTCCGCAGTCTCTCCGACGACGCGATGGCGTCCGCGTACTCGTCGCCCATGCCGGTGTTCACGGTTCGACCAGGAGCATCGCCGAGCGCATCGCCGCTCGTCTCCAGGAGCAGGGGGCCCGGGTCGGCGTGCTTCCCGTCGAGGAGGTGGGCGACCCGGGTGAGTACGACGTCGTCGTGGTGGGCAGCGCCGTTCACGACATGGCATGGCTTCCTGAGGCGCTGAGCTTCGTGCGCGCCGGCGCGGACCTGTTGGCCGCGCGAGACGTCTGGCTCTTCAGCGTGGGGATGCCGGCCGCCGCGCGGGGGCCGTGGCGGGCGCTGGTCGGCAGGGAGGAAGGCCATGTGGTCGGCGGCCTGATCGACGAGCTGCACCCGCGCGGTCACCGCCTGTTCTCGGGCGTCATCGCCCCCGAGCACCTGACGCCGACAGGGCGCTTGAAATTCCAGGCGATGGGGCTGCGCTACGGCGACTACCGGGACTGGCCCGCGGTCGACGACTGGGCCCGGCACATCGGTCGTGAGGTGCTCGGCAGCGGCGCGGAAGCCGACGACACGCCGGACTGACGACCGCCGAGCCCAGACCGGCCCGCCCAGGACCCGGCGCTGCTCGGCGGCCGGATCACACCAACGGCACCAGGACGACGGGCGCGGGACTGTGGTGGATGACCGCGTGCGCCACATGGCCGAGGTGCGGGCCCACGGGGACCCTCCGGGTCCGGCGTCCCACGACGACGAGATCCGCGTCCTGCGACGCCTCGACCAGGTGGTACGCGGCAGGACCCATGGCAGCCCCGGCCGTCACGCGCACCTCCGGGTACCGCCTCCGCCACGGCTCCAGGAGATCGTCAAGGCCCCCCTCGAGACGGTCGCCCAGCTCCTCGCCGAGCCCCGGATCCGCCAGAGTCGCGTAGCCGTACGAGGCCGGCAGCGTCCAACTGTGCAGGAACCGGAGGGGCAGACCCGTACGAGCGGCCTCCGCGAACGCGAACCCGAGCAGCGCCTCGCACGGGTGGTAGATGTCGACGCCCACGACGATGCCGGCGCGGGGCGGCACCGGCCGTTCACCCTTCGCGCGCACCAGGGCGACCGGCTGCCGGGCGGCGCCGACGACGGAGAGGGACACCGAGCCGACGGCAAAGCCGAGGACGCCGCCCAGACCGCGCGAGCCGAGTACCGTCAGGTCGGCCTCGTTCGCGGCGGCGGTCAGTATCCCGGCCGCCCGGCCCTGCGCCCGCTCGGTGAACACCTCCAGGTCGGGATGCTCCTTGCGTGCCTCGTCCGCCGCGTCCGCGAGCAGGCCGCGGGCGCGTTCCGCGTGGGTGCGGGCGTACGGGGCGGGGATCTCCGGTGTGCTCGGCCACTCGTCCACGTGCACGAGCCGGAGCGGCACTTCGCGGAGCACCGCTTCCTTCGCCGCCCAGCGAGCGGCGGCGGCGCTTTCTTCCGAGCCGTCGAGACCGACGGTGACCTGGGCTGTCATGACCTGCCTCCTCAGCCGGGTCCGTGCCGCGACGTCCGAGCGCCGCGCGCACGCGCCTTCAGCTCCAGCCTGCTGCCCGAGCCTCCACGCCGCAGGGGCCGGGCAGGTCCCGCTCGGGGCCGAACGGCCCATCGCCTCGGAGCCGACCACGGTGCCAGCGTGGGAGATGTCGCTCCCCAGGCTCGGTTCCCGGGTGGCGTACCTGTGAAGGAGGAACCATGAACAACGAGACCCCCGCCCGACCGGAGCTCGGCGATGTCGTCGTGGGCGTCGACGGGTCCCCCTCCGCCCGGACCGCCGCGTTCTGGGCCGCCGCCGAAGCGGACCGCCGGGGCCGGCCACTGTGCCTGGTGCACGCCGCCGGCACCGACCGGCGCGCGTACTGGACGGACGCGGAGACTCTCCAGGCGGTACGGGAAGCGGGCCGCGACCTGCTGACCGAGACCGCGCACGCCGTCCGGGAACGCTACCCGGAGCTTGCCGTCACCAAGGTGCTCAGCCGTCGCGATCCGGTCTCCGGCATCCAGGAGACCGCCGGCGACCGCGGGACCGTGGTGGTCGGCAACCGGGGGCTCGGAGGCTTCTCCGCCCTCCTGCTGGGCTCGGTCGGCCTCGGTGTGGCGGCCCGCGCCGAGGTGCCCGTGATCGTCGTCCGCGGAGACAACGAGCGACCCCAGACCGGATCCGTGACCGCTGCCGTACACGACGCTGCGGACCTCGACGTGTTGCTGCTCGCCGCCGCCGAGGCCGATGCCCACAAGGCGGCCCTGCGCATCGTGAGCGTGTGGAACGTGCTGACGCACGTCGGCCAGGTCACGACCATGCTCGACGACCTCGACGAGATCGCCCGGCACCGCGTGCACGAGGTGAAGGCGCTCGCCGACACCGTCCGCGAGATCTGTCCCCAACTGATCGTCACCCACCACGTGGAGACCGGCACGAGCACCCCCGGCATCCTGATCGAGGCGAGTGCCCGCACCGACCTGCTCGTGATGGGCCGGGGCCGCCGCTCCCTGGGCCTGGGCCCGTCCCTGGGTCGGGTCGCGCACGCTCTCATCCACCACGCCCACTGCCCGGTCCAGATCGTCCCGGACGCCTTCACGGCACGTGACGAGGGGCCGTGAGCGACGTGCTGGCGGGGGTCGACCCCGGCGACTTGTCCGTCCCGGCCCTCGTCTGGGCCGCCGACGAAGCCGCACGCAGACACGCCCGGCTCCGCCTCGTGGCGGCCGTTCCCCCGGTCCACGACCGGCTCCCCTACGCCGCGGTCGGCCACCTGAGCGCCCTGCGGATGCGAGCCGAGGCCACGCTCTCGAACGCGGAGGACGTCGTACGGCGACTGCACGGCGGCCTGCGCACCGCGACGGAACTCGTCCACGGGCTGCCCACGGCCGTGCTGCTCGAGAGAACACCGGGTGCCGTGCTCGCGGTGGTCGGGTCCCGTCGCCTCGGCAGGGCCGCCGAGATCTTCAGCGAGGGCTCCGTGGCGGTCCCGCTGGCGGCGCGCGCCGAGTGTCCCGTCGTCGTGATCCGGGAACCGGAGCACACGGCCGTCCGCCCGCCGCTGATCGTCGTCGGCGTGGACGGCAGCGGAGACTGCCGGGCCGCCGTCGCGTTCGCCATGGCAGAAGCGAGTCTGCGTGGGGCGCGACTCAAGGCGGTGTGGGTGTGGCCCCGGCCGTTGCTGTCGGCCGGCGACGAGAACGAGGGCCTGGCCGAGCGCCGCCTCCTGCTCGCCGAGGCGGTCGCCGGCTGTGCCGTACACCACCCGGACGTCGAGGTGGAGGACGTCGTCGTGCGCGGTCACCCCGTCGAAAAGCTCACCCGCGCCTCCGCGGAGGCACTCGCGGTGGTGGTCGGTCGCAGGGGCCGCGGTGGCCACACCGGAATGCGCCTCGGCTCCACGGTCCACGGTCTGTTGCACCACGCCGAGTGCCCCGTGGTCACCGTCCCGCTGCCGGCGGTCGCAGGGACGGACGGTACCTCCCCCAGGGCCGACCGGTCCCGGCCCCGCACGGACCGACCGGCCCCGACGGGATGACCCTCCTGGCACTGGGGCGCGACAGGCCCCGGGCGGCACGGTGGGAGGACGAGAGGGAGCCCGGACCGCCGTCCGGATCCCCGGAGGAGTGAGCACGATGCAGCAGATCCGGATCAGCCGCCGCCCCCAGCAGCCGCGCCGCCCCGGCCCGCTCGACCTCCGGACGCCCTCCGGCCGCCCGCTCCCGTACTGAGCGCGCGGTGGGAACACCACTTACGCCCTTGATCCATCCGTAGGGCCCAGGCCCGCACATGAGGAGCACGACGATGACCGGACACAAGGTGGAACGCAGGCACAGCCTCTTCCCCGACTTCAACGACTGGTTCAACCGTGAGTTCCCGGGGCTGCCCGGATGGCGTCCCGCCACCGCCGCGCACTCCATCCCGGTGGAGGTGTCCAGCGGTGAAGGCGCGTACGTGCTGCGGGCCGAGCTGCCCGGGATGGACCCCGACGACGTCACCATCACCGTCGACGACAACCTCATCACGGTGAGCGCCGAGCACAGCGAAAGCTCGGAGGACAAGGAGCACTCGGAGTTCCGCTACGGCTCCTTCCGCCGGACCGTACGCCTCCCCGAGACGATCCCCGCCGACGACGTCGACGCCACGTACAAGGACGGCATCCTCACCATCCGCGTCCCGATGCCCGAGCGGAAGCCGGAGACCCGACGGACCGTACCCGTGCGGCGAGCGGGCGGCACAGCAGGAGAAGAGCAGTCATGAACCCGACACGAGTCCTGGTCGCCTACGGCAGCAAGCACGGCGCGACCGCGGGCATCGCCGACGAGATCGGCAGGACGCTCCGGGCCGACGGCCTCGACGCGGTCGTCCTGCCGGCCGACGAGGTCAGGGACGTCAGCGGATACGACGGGGTCGTGCTCGGCGGCGCCCTGTACGCAGGGCGCTGGAACGGCAAGGCGAGCCGCTGCGCCCGCCGCAACGCCGACCAGCTCCGCGACCGCCCCCTGTGGCTGTTCAGCAGCGGCCCCGTCGACAGCTCCGCCGAGCAGGACGACATCCCGCCGGCGCCCGGCGTGGCCCGCCGCATGAAGAAGCTCGGCGCACGGGAGCACGTCACCTTCGGCGGCGCCGTGACCGCCGAGACACCCGGACGCATCGCACGCACCCTGGTCCGCCACGGCAAGGGCGGGGACTTCCGCAATCCGGCACGGATCCAGGAATGGGCGCACCACATCGGCGACGAGCTCGGCACCACGCGCTGAGCGGCACCGCCTGGACGTCCGGCGGACTCGCGCATCCCGGAGGTGCGACATGAGCGAGGAGACGACGGGGCGAGGGGCCACCGTGTCCGGGAGGGGATCCGCCGTGCGGGTTCCGCTGGTCCTGGTCAGCGTGGCCGCCCTCGTCTGCGGCGCCGTGGCCGCGGTCGTGCTGTGGGCCGCCGGTGCCGACGCCGCCCGCGACCTGGCCGCCCACCGCCACCAGGTGCAGGCCACCACGACCGGGCGGGCCGAGGACCCGCCCGTCGCCTCGCGGCAGGGAGGCAGACCACCCTCCGTGGCCCCGGCGGTCTGGGAGTACCCCGATGACGTCCACAGGTCCGGAACCGTCGACGTCCCGCGCCGGACGCCTCAGGGCCGTACCGTCACCATCTGGGTGGACGACCGCGGCACTCCCGTCCGCCCACCCGACGCCACGGCTGACCTCGTCCTGACCGCGCTCGCGGGCGGCACGGCGGCTGCCGGAGCCGTGGCGGCGTCGGGCGCGGGTCTTCTCGCCCTGGTCCGACGAAGCTCCGAAGGGCGCCGGCTCGCCGCCTTGGAGCGGGAGTGGGAGCAGGTGGAGCCTCTCTGGTCCGGCCGGCTACGGCGCGGCACCGGCCCCGGGGGCGACGATGCATGACCGCGCGGGTCGGGACACCGTGGCCGACTCGCAGGCACGGGCGGCGGCCGAGGCGCTTCCCTTCGACCCCAGCGAGCCACTGCCCCGACTGCGCCGCGAACTGGCGACCGGAGCGGACGGTCTGTCCGCCCGCGAGGCCGCCCGTCGCCTCGCCGTCCACGGGCCCAACGAGGTACGGCGCACAGCGCGTTCCTCCCTCGCCCGGGAGCTGACCGGACAACTGGTCCATCCCCTCGCACTGCTGCTCTGGGCCGCCGCCGCGCTTGCCTTCGTCGCCGACCTCGCGGTCCTCGGCTGGGCGATCCTCGCCGTCATCGCCGTCAACGCGGCCTTCGCCCTCCTCCAGGAACGGCAGGCCGAGCGCGCGGTGGAGACCCTCGCCCGGTATCTGCCCGAACACGCCCTCGTCGTGCGGGACGGAAAACCGACCACCGTGGAGGCCCGCGACCTGGTGCCGGGGGACGTCATCGTCCTGGAGGAGGGCGACAAGGTGCCCGCCGACGCGCGCGTGACCGACGGCGGGGTCGAGGTCGACCTGTCGATGCTCACCGGTGAGTCCGTCCCGGCCGAACGGGTCGCCGCGGCCGGGCTTCTCGGCGCGCCGCTCCTCGACGAACCGAACCTCGTCTTCAGCGGGACGACCTGCGTCGAAGGCCAGGCCCGGGCCGTGGTCTTCGCCACGGGCCACCACACCGAACTCGGCCGCATCGCCGCGCTCAGCCAGCGGACCCGGCGTGAGGCGAGCCCGCTGGAGAGGCAGGTCAAGAAGGTGGCCTGGCTCATCGCCGGCGTGGCCACCGGCATGGGCGCCCTGTTCCTCGTCGTCGGGGTGGCCGTCGGCCTTCCGCTCACCGACTCGCTGATGTTCGCCATCGGACTGCTCGTCGCCAACGTCCCGGAGGGACTGCTCCCGACCATCACCCTGGCCCTCGCCGTGGGCGTCCGCGCCCTGGCCCGGCGCGGTGCCCTGGTGAAACGGCTGAGCGCGGTGGAGACCCTCGGCTCGACCAGTGTCATCTGCACGGACAAGACGGGCACGCTCACCCGCAACAGAATGCGGCTGCGCGCCCTGTGGACACCCGGCCACGGCGCCGAAGCGGGCCCGTGGGCCCAGGAACTGGTGCGGACGGCCGCGCTGTGCACGACCGTCACCCGGGACGCCGACGGCGAACCGCACGGCGACCCGACCGAGGCGGCCCTCGTCGCCGGTGCCGCCGAGCGCGGTGTCCCCGTGGACCTCGCGGGCCGGGACACGGGGCGGCTGGCACTGTTCCGCTTCGATCCCCGGCTGCGGCTGATGTCGGCGGTGCAGGACGATCCGGGAACGGGCGGCCAGGTACGGATCGTGGTGAAAGGAGCCCCCGAAGCGGTGCTGCCCCGGCTGCAGCCAGGGGCCGACGTGGACAGCGCCCGTGCGGCGGCGGAGGAGCTGGCCGGGGGCGGCATGCGCGTGCTCGCCGTGGCCGTACGAGAACTGCCCAAGGGCGCCCATCCGCCGACACGGCGCGAGGACGCCGAGTCGTCCCTGAGCCTGCTGGGTCTTGTCGGTCTGTACGATCCGCCGCGCTCCGAGGTGGCCGCCGCCGTCCGGCGCTGCCACGAGGCCGGGGTACGCGTGCACATCGTGACGGGTGACAACGGCGCCACGGCCGCCGCCGTGGCCCGGGAGGTCGGCATCGGCGTACCCCGCCTCCAGGTCGTCACGGCCTCCGAGCGGCTGGACGACGAGGAGCTGGACCGGCTGCTGGTCAAGGGCGATGCCGAGATCGTCTTCGCCCGCTCCTCGCCCGAGACGAAACTCAAGGTGGCCGACACCCTCCGCGCCCACGGCCGGATCGTCGCCATGACCGGAGACGGAGTCAACGACGCTCCCGCACTTCACCGTGCCCACATCGGAGTGGCCATGGGACGCTCCGGCACCGACGTCGCCCGCGAGGCGGCCGCCATGGTCCTCACCGACGACGACTTCACCACCATCGTGACGGCGATCGAGTCCGGGCGCCGCGTCTACGACAACGTCCGCAAGTTCATCGTCTACATCTTCGCCCACGCCACCCCGGAGATCGTCCCCTTCCTCGTCTTCGCGCTGTCCGCAGGGGCGGTCCCGCTGCCGCTCACCGTGCTCCAGATCCTCGCCATCGACCTGGGAACCGAGACCCTGCCCGCCCTCGCCCTCGGCCGGGAACGCTCCGAACCCGGGGTCATGGAACGGCCACCGAGGCCACCGCACCAGGGCGTGATCTCCCGGGACATGCTCGTGCGCAGCTGGGGCTACCTGGGGCTCACATCGGCCGTCCTCGTCATGGCCGGCTACTTCTACGTACTGTGGCGCGCGGGCTGGCACCCCGGCGACCCGACCGGCGTCGGCAGCCCGCTCCATCACGCGTACGTGACGGCCACCACCGCCACGTTCGCCGGCATCGTCACCTGCCAGGTCGGCACTGCCTTCGCCGCCCGCACCGACCACGCGGCGCTCCGCGACATCGGCGTCCTCTCCAACCCGCTGCTCCTCGCCGGCATCGCCTTCGAGCTCGCCTTCACCGCCGCCCTCGTCTACGCGCCCCCGCTCCAGCACCTCTTCGGCACCGCCGCCCTCCCCTTGGACGTCGTCCTGCTCGTCCTGACCTTCCCCGTCCTGGTCTGGGGCACGGACGAGCTGCGGCGCGCCCGACGACGCCGTCAGAGGCGCTTGGCGTCAACCTCGGCCCCGTGCTCCGTGCCGCCCTGGTCGAGCCGGAACGGCGGGTAGGCGTCCGTCATGAGGCTCGCGTACGCGGCGACGCGCAGGACCCAGCGGTTCAGCCCGACGATCAGGGCGAACAGGTCCCGCGGATAACGCTCCGTGAAGGCGAGGGCGAAGGCCGCGATCAGCGCGAGCAGGCTGATCAGTCCGCCGGTCCACCAGCCGGCCCGCAGACCGCCGGTGAAGAAGGCGATCACCAGGTAGTGGGGGATTGCCAACAGCCACCACTTGACCAGGACCAGCGAGCGCGACAGCCGCTCCGGGTAGGCGATGTCGAGTCGGGCCGGATAGTCGGGCTCGGGACCCAGACTGAACGGTGGGTAGCGGTCGGTGCCGAGGGCGCCGTACGAGTAGTACGACACGCGCCAGGACCAGCGGAGCACGCCGAGGTTGAAGTCGAACAGGCCCCGCGGGAACCGCTCGGTGAAGAGGATCGCGAAGAACGCGATCACCGCGACCACGAGGAAGGCGATCCACAGGAAGAACAGCACGATCCAGTGCGGAATCACCAGGACCCACTTGACCAGCCACAGCCAGCGGGACAGCGGGGCGTCGAGCCGGCCCGTGACCGTGACCGGGGGGTACAGGGGGGACGGGTTCTCCATGAGGGGCACTTCCTCACCGCGTCGTCGTGTTCGCCGGCCCACGATCCCGAGTGCGACCTGCGCCCCCCTCCCAGGATCGCCGCCATCTGCGTTCGTGGGCGACCGGGAGGGCCCGTTCGAAGCGATGGGGACCGGTCGGCCCCTCGGCCGAAAGGGCCGACCGGGCCCATAGACGAGGACCGGTCGGCTCATGCGCCTTCTAGCTCTCCTGGTGACGCTGGAGGCGAGGAGGAAGGAGGCGGTGGAGATGACCGCCACGACGGAGCGGCTCCTCGATCGGCCCCCACCGCCGGCCGAGCCCCACCCGTCCGACTGGGCGACGGCGGGATACCCCGTACTGGACGAGATCTCGGCAGCGGACGGGGTCCACGTGGAAGAACGCCTGGCGGACGGGCGGTACGTGCTGCAGGCCGAGCTTCCGGGGATCGACGCCGAGGACATCGAGGTCACGATCACGCAGGGGCGTCTCATCCTCCGTGCCGGACGCAGCGACGAGAGCACCCGGCCGGGCCGCGCGGAATTCCGGTACGGCTACTTCACCCCGTTGCCGCCGGGGGTCATGAGTGACGAGGCGACGGCTGCGTACGAGCAAGGCGTCCTGACCATCACCATGCCGGTGCTGGAGGTGAAGGACGGCCTGAGGGCCGTGTCGGTGCGACACCTCTGAGTGTGTGCCTGGACTGAACCGCGGCGGTGCGCGGGCGCGTGGACATACTGGACGTATGGGAGGCGAGCGGAGTCCCGCGAGGAAGACCCACGTCGCAAGTCCCGAGCCACCAGCCCGCGAGCCGGAGCCGCACCCCCTGACGAAAGGGAGGGCGCAGCATGATCCGTCCCGTGACCGTCGGTGTGGACGGGGCACCCGAGTGCGTCGCGGCGGCCGCATGGGCCGCGCACGAAGCGGTGCTCCGCGGTGTGCCCCTGCGGGTCGTCCACGCGGATCCGTGGCCGGACGGGGTGAAGGTACGGCACGACGCCCCCGAAGCGCGGCGCCTCTGGGCAGAGAACCTGTTGGCCGCCATCGTGGAGACGGCACGGCGAGAGCACCCCTCGCTGGAGATCGAGACCCGGCATCTGTCCGGCCAGCCCGCCGAGGCCCTTGCCGAAGAGGCGGCCGACGCGGGTCTTCTCGTCCTCGGCTCGCGAGGGCTGAGCGGGGTCAGAGGGTTCCTGCTGGGGTCGGTCGGCATGGCGACGCTCCACGCTACGGAGCGGCCGGTCGTGCTCGTACGGGCACCCGGGCGGTCGGCCGCGCCGGAGCAGGCTGCGCCCTCCTCTTCGTCGCACACCGTCGTCGTCGGTGTGGACATCGACCAGTACTTCGCCCCGCTCATGGATTTCGCCTGCCAAGAGGCCGCGGTGCGTGGCGGTCGCGTGCTCGCGCTGCACGGATGGAGGATTCCGCCCGTGGTCCGCGACGCCTCGGCACTGGTGGCCGCCGAGCGGGAGATGGGCCCGGACATGAGCCGGCGTCTCACACAGGCCCTGGAGCCGTGGCGGCGGAGGTTCCCTTCGGTGGAACTCGCGGAGCGGTGCTGCGTCGGCGGCCCCGCCCCACTGCTGCTGGACAGCGCCAGGGACGCGGATCTGGTGGTGGTCGGCCGGCGGGTGCGCAGGGCGTCTCTCGGCACGCACATAGGGCCCGTCACCCACGCGGTCATGCACCACTGCGCCGTGCCCGTGGCCGTCATCGCCCATGACTGACGAGGCGCCCGTGCCGCTCGCGCTCCCCCTCGCGCGTCGAAAGCCGAACCACGGGGCAGTGGCGGGGATCCTGGGGTCATGAACACTGCGGTGGCGGTGCTGAGCGCTCTGCTGTCCGCCGTGTGCTTCGGTGTCGGGTCGGTGCTCCAACACCAGGCGGCGCGACAGACATCCGCACGCAAGGCGCTGCACCCTCGGCTTCTGTTCGACCTGGCGCGTCGGCCGATGTGGGTGGCGGGGACGGCGCTGTCCGTCTCCTCGTTCGCGTTCCTGGCGCTCGCGCTGGCCTTCGGGCCGCTGGTCCTGGTGCTGCCGCTGGCCGCGATGGATCTCCTGTTCGCCTTGCCGCTGCTGGCCCGGCGGCGCAGGGAGCCGCTGACCCGTGTCGAGGCGGCCGGGATGATCTGCACAGCGGGGGGAGTGGCCGTGTTCCTGACGGTCCTCCCGCACTCTCCCGCGAGCTCCGTCGCGACGGTGCGTGACTGGGCACCGGCGTTCGCGGCCTTCGCCGGCGCGGTGTTCCTGCTGGCACCCCTGGGAGCGAGCCGGCCAGGGCGGGTGCGGACGGCCTCGTACGCCGTCTGCGCCGCCTTGACGCTGGCTCTTCTCGACGGCCTGACCAAGAGCACGGCCGGTCGGTTCAGGGCGGACGGTCTCGGAGCGCTCTTCCACTGGGAGCCGTACGCCCTGGTGGCCGTCGGAGTGACGAGTCTCGTCCTGTCACAGAGCGCTTTTCAGGCGGGCTCCCTGGCCATCGCCCTGCCCGTCATCGACACGCTCGAACCGATCGGTGCCGTGGCCATCGGTGTAGCCGTCTTCGGCGAACAGCTCGCCCTCACGGCCGGGGCGCTGACGGTACAGATGGCGGGAGCGGCGGCGGCCCTGACCGGCATCGTGCTCCTGGGCCGGTCACCGTTGGCAGCGGAATGACGCTGCTGATCGTGTCCGGTGTCTTCAGATGCGCGACGCCGCGGTGCCTCGTCGCCCGTCGCCTTCCCGTATGCGCTCCTCGATCCCACGGCGTACGGACGCGGTCAGGGCCGCCAGCCGGGCCGACACCGCGGGCCGGGGCGGAACCGGCTGCCCGATCCTCCTGGCCTCGTCCGGAACCTCCGCGACGTCGGCCTCGAAGCGGGCGCGGGCGGCAGCCAGGTCGTCGGGCGGCCCCGTACGCCGCCCGTCGCGCATCACGGTCCGCAGCAGGGGCTCCGTACCCGCGGGCGGTTCCTCGTCCGCGAGGCCGATGACGTCACGGAGACCGGGGCCTCGGAAGACCTGCTTCCGGCCGGGGGCGGACACCTTCGTGGAGGAGAGCTTCATGACGGGGCGGTCGTCGTACTCGACCAGCTTGTACGCGGTGTCCAGGTACGGGGCGTCGGCGGCCGTGCCGACCTTGGTCCCCACGGCGAACACGTCGATCGGTGCCCCGTCGCGTACGAGCCGGTCGACGCCGTACTCGTCCAGACCGCCGCTCGCGATGATGCGCACGGTCCCCAGCCCCGCGTCGTCGAGGGCCGTACGGGCCCGGCGAGCGAGCGCGCCCAGATCCCCGCTGTCCAGACGGACGCCGCACCCCGGGCCGAGCCCCAGGTCCTTGAACACGCGGGCCGCGGTGGCCACACCACGGCCGGTGTCGTAGGTGTCGACCAGGAAGGTCACCGGGCCGGGATGGCTGCGGGCGAAGGCTCGGAACGCCTGTTCCTCCGAGGCGAAGGTCTCGATGTACGCATGGGCCATCGTCCCGGCGGCGGGGATGCCGTACCGGTGGGCGGCGGCGACGTTGCTGGTGCCGGCGAAGCCGACGAGCGCGCACAGGCGTGCCGCCTGCATGCCCGCCTCCGGCCCGTGCGTGCGGCGCAGGGAGAAGTCCACGAGCGGCCGCCCGCCGGCGGCGAGGACGCAGCGTGCCGCTTTGGAGGCGACAGCCGTCTGATGGCACAGGAGGGACAGCAGGTACGTCTCCACGAGCTGCGCCTGCGGCAGCGGCGCCGTGACCTCCACGAGTGGCTCGCCGGCGAGGACGAGGCGCCCTTCGGGCACGGCGCGGACCTGCCCGTCGAAGGACAGCCCGTGCAGCGGTGCCAGGTCCTCCACCGGACGCTTCAGCGCCTCGGCGAACTCCTCGACATCCCCGCGGCCCACCCGGAAGCGTGAGAGGTAGTCCAGGGCCGGTTCGAGCCCCGCGGCGACGAGGAATCCCCGGCCCGGCGGAAGATCCCTGACGAAGAGGTCGAAGGTGGCCGGTGCCCGCTTGTCCTCCCGCAGGTACGAGAGCGCCATCGTGACCTCGTACAGGTCGGTGGCCGTCACCTCGGACACGGCTACGTCCCGTTCCGGGCGGTGAGCTCGCAGCGCACGTCCACGACCCCTTCGACGGCCCGGGCAAGCCGTTCCGCGAGGGGGACGAGTGCGGGGTCGCGCACCTCTCCGGACAGGGTCACGACACCCGCCTCGACACGGACGTCGACCCGGGGGCCGGACACCGGGAACAGGTGCGCGACGACGTCGCGGCGGACCTCGGCGGCAAGGTCGTCGTCAGGGCGGAGGAAGACCTTGAGGAGGTCGGACCGGCTGACGATCCCTTGGATCGTGCCGCCGGAGTCGACCACCGGCAGCCGTTTCACACGGCGGGTGGCCATGAGGCGCGCGGCCTGCGGCAGGGACGCCTCGGGCGCGATGGTGACGGCGGGCGAGGTCATCAGGTCCTCGGCCCGGCGCGAACCGGCCTTGGCCGTGGCGTCGAGCCGGCGCAGCTGCTCCATGAGCCCCAGGCGGTGGTCGTGGAACTCCTCTTTGAGAAGGAGGTCGGCTTCCGAGACCACACCCACGACACGGCCTTCGCCCTCGACGACGGGGACGGCGGTGACCTTCCACCGCTGCATCGTGGCGACGATCTCCTTGAAGTCCGCTCCGGGCAGGACCGCGACGACCTTCTTGGTCATCACGTCGGCGACGGTGAAGGGCTGGGTGGTCATGGCTGTCTCCTCACCGGGCGTAGGCCAGGGGTTCCGCGCCGACGCGCGGCATCAGGTCGGCGAGGAGCCGGCCGCGGGCGGCCAGCAGCCGACGCGCCATCGTCGCCGCGACGCATCCGAAGACGGCCTCGCCGACGGAAGGGTCCAACGCGCAGAGGTCGCGTACGGCCTGCGCGTCGAACTCGAGAGCCTGGACCTCTGTGGTCGCGGTCGCACCGAGGTGCCAGTGGTAGGGCGGCATGATCCAGGAGCAGCCGAGGAGCGAGCCGCCCACCAAGGTGTCCACGGCGGCGTTGCGGCGCCCGGGCACGTGCGTGTCGAGCTCGACCCTGCCGGTTTCGATGATCCAGAAATGGTCGGCGTGCTGCCGCTCGCGGAAGATGCGGGTGCCCGCCGGGAAGCGGACGGGGCGGGAGTGCTCCAGGAGCCGCCTCCGCGCCTCGGGAGCGAGTTCGTTCAGGAGCGTCCGCGTGGTGGTCATGGTGTCCTCCAGCCCTTCCCTCACAGACTCCCGCGCGGCGTGCGATCCCCGGCAGGGCCGCCCAGGGCACACCGGGGGCCGAAAGGCCCGGGTCGGCGGACCGGGACGGCCTTCCCCGGCCGGGGTGCGAGGGCCCGGCTTCCCAGGCCCCGGTGCGGAGGCGGTGTCAGGGACGACACGGAGCGTCAATACCCCAGGGGGTATTTGACAAGGCTCGATGACGGGTCCTACTGTCGAGAGGGTAATACCCCGGGGGGTATGTGGAGGTATCCCGCCCATGGTTCGTGAAGCAGACCTGCCCGCCTTTGTCGCCGTACGGAGTGCCGGCGCTCGCGGCATCGACGCGCATGAGCCGGAAAAGGGTCGAGCGGGCCCCGGGCCTGGATGGACGGCGGTCGCCCGGTGGTGACGGGGTCCGCCCCCGGATCGGTCTGGCCTTCTGCGCTCGCGCGCCGCCCTCGCGGTGGGAGTGGGCCGCTCCCTGACCTCTCTAATACCCCCCGGGGTATTGAATCAACTCTCTCACGGAGGTTCCCGTGTTCTTCGCCCAGTACTACCTCGACTGCCTCTCCCAGGCGTCGTACATGATCGCCGACGAGACCACCGGCCGGGCCGTGGTCGTCGATCCCCGCCGGGACGTCTCGGAGTACCTGGCGGACGCCCAGGCCCGAGGCTTCACCGTCGTAGGCGTCATCAACACCCACTTCCACGCCGACTTCGTCGCCGGTCACCTGGAGATGGCGGCCGAGACGGGGGCGTGGATCGGCTACGGCCGGCGTGCCGAGACCGAGTATCCGATCCGCAAGCTCGCCGAGGGGGAGACGATCAGCCTCGGCGACGTGACTCTGGAGATCATGGAGACGCCGGGGCACACGCCGGAATCGATCAGTGTGCTGGTCTACGAGCGCGGTGCGGACACCGTCCCCTACGGCGTCCTCACCGGCGACGCGCTCTTCATCGGGGACGTGGGCCGCCCCGACCTGCTCGCCTCCATCGGCGTGACCGCCGAGGAACTCGGCGCCATGCTCCACGACAGCGTGCAGAACAAGCTGATGGGCCTGCCGGACGAGGTGCGGGTCTTCCCCGCGCACGGCGCCGGGTCCGCCTGCGGCAAGAACCTGTCCGCCGAGAAGCAGTCCACCATCGGCGAGCAGCGGGTCACCAATTATGCGTGCGCGCCCATGTCGCAGGCCGATTTCGTGGCCCTCGTGACCGCCGGCCAGTCCGCCGCTCCCGGCTACTTCGCCTACGACGCCGAGCTCAACCGCAAGGAGCGGGAACTGTTCGACCCGGCCGCCGCCCCCCGCCCCCTTGCCGCCGACGACTTCGCCGGTCTACGGGCCTCCGGTGCCGTGGTCGTCGACGCCCGCGATCCGCAGGAGTTCGCCGCCGGTCACCTGCGCGGCGCGATCAACGTCCCGGCAGACGGACGGTTCGCCGAGCAGGCCGGCACCGTGCTGCCCGCAGATGCCGACCTGCTGGTGGTCGCGCCGCAGAACCGCGAGGAGGAGATCGTCACTCGCCTGGCCCGGATCGGCTTCGACCGCGTGGCCGGCTACCTGCGCTCCCCGGACGACGCCCTGACGGCGATGTCCCAGGAGGTCACCCCGGCCAGTCGGCTGACCGCGGCTCAGGTCCGTGCCGCCCTGGCGGGCGACAACCCGCCGGTCGTCATCGACGTCCGCAACTGTGGCGAGCGAGGCGAGCACGGCTTCATCGACGGAGCCCTGCACATCGCGCTGGGCGAGCTGCCCGGCCGCCTGGACGAGATCCCCCGCGAGAAGCCCCTGGTCCTGCACTGCGCGGGTGGCCACCGCTCCTCGATCGCCGCGAGCCTGCTGCGCCACCACGGCTTCGACGACGTCTCCGACATCCTCGGTGGCTACGCCGCCTGGGCCCTGTCGAACACCCCCGCCGCCTGACAGGCAGGGCCGACCCCACGGACACCGACCCGTGCGCGGTCCGCCGGCCTGTGCCGTGCCAGGCCCGCGCGGGGCGGCCGATCTGCCGGTGGGGACGACATTCCGCGGCCTGAACAAGACCTCGGAGCCCGGCGACGGCCTCGTTCTGCTGTCTCACATATACCCCACCCCGTATTCGAACCTTCACCTTGACGGAGTTTTCATGACCACCGACGTCTCCCACACCACCGGCCTCACCCCTGCTGTCCTCCAAGGGCTCATCAAGGACGGGGCCGGGCCGCGGCTGCTGGACGTGCGCACCCCGGGCGAGTTCCGAACCGCCCACATCCCCGGTGCCTACAACGTTCCGCTGGACACCCTGCGTGAGCACCGCGCCGAGCTCCTCGCCCACCTCGACCAGGACGTCGTCCTCGTCTGCCGCTCGGGCGCCCGCGCCTCCAAGGCCGAGCAGGCGCTCGCCGAAGCCGGTCTGCCGAATCTGCGGGTCCTTGACGGCGGCATGATGGCCTGGGAAATGGCCGGGGCTCCGGTCACTCGCGGCGAGGCGCGCTGGGACCTGGAGCGCCAGGTCCGCCTGATCGCCGGATCGATCGTGCTCGTCACCGGCGTCGTGGGCGTGCTCGTGCCGGGCGTGCACCTGATCGGTACTGCCATCGGCGCGGGGCTGACCTTCGCCGCACTGACCAACACCTGCGCCATGGGCATGCTGTTGTCCAAGCTGCCCTACAATCGCGGCCCGCGCACCGACATCCGCACCGTCATCGCCTCGCTGCGGGACCGCTCGTGATCACGCTCGTCCTCGTGGCGTCCGTCCTGATCGGCGTCAGCCTGGGCGTCCTTGGTGGCGGCGGTTCCATCCTGACCGTGCCGATCCTCGTCTATCTGGCCGGGATGGACACCAAGGAGGCCATCGCCACCTCGCTGTTCGTCGTCGGCGTGACGAGCCTGGTCGGGCTCGTCCCGCACGCTCGCGCGGGTCGGGTGCGGTGGCGCACCGGACTGATCTTCGGCGCGGTCAGCATGGTCGGTGCGTACGGCGGAGGCCGCCTGGCCGAGTACGTCCCCGGCACGGCGCTGCTCGTCGCGTTCGCCGTGATGATGCTGGCCACCGCCTCCGCCATGCTCCGCAAGCCCCGTAAGCCGAAGCGGGCCGGGCCCACCCACGCGGACCTGCCCGTCACGCACGTGATCGCCGAGGGCCTGGTGGTGGGCGCGGTCACCGGCCTGGTCGGCTCCGGCGGCGGCTTCCTCGTCGTCCCCGCGCTCGCCCTCCTCGGCGGACTGCCCATGAGCGTTGCCGTCGGCACCTCACTCCTGGTCATCGCCATGAAGTCCTTCTCCGGACTCGCAGGCCACCTCGACGCGGTCCAGATCGACTGGAACCTGGCCTTGCTCGTCACCGCCGCGGCCGTGGTGGGCAGTCTGATCGGCAGCCGCTTCGCCGGGCGCATACCCCAGGAGACGCTCCGCAAGGCGTTCGGATGGTTCGTCGTCGTCATGGGTGTCTTCGTCCTCATCCAGCAACTGCCCCCCACTGTCTGGGCCAGCCCCCTGGCCTGTGCCGGAGCCGCACTGGCGGCGGCGTCGGCCGTCGCCGGGGCCACCGTGCGGGCACGCCGTCGGCGGACCCACACGAACCCGCCCCAGGTAGGCTCTCGGGAGCCGGTCGCGCACTCCTGAATGCATACCCCTCGGGGTATCCTTGAGGGGAAGGCCCACGAGGAGGAGGAGCCCGGTGAAGGTGGAAGAAGAAGCGGCGACCGCGGTCCTCAACCGACTGCGCCGCGCGCAGGGCCAGCTCGCAGGCGTCATCGCCATGATCGAGGCCGGCCGCGACTGCAAGGACGTCGTCACACAGCTCGCCGCCGTCTCCCGCGCCCTCGACCGGGCCGGCTTCAAGATCGTCGCCAGCGGCATGCGACAGTGCCTCGCCGAGAGCGAGGAAGGCGCGCCCCCGATGAGCGAACAGGAACTGGAAAAGCTTTTCCTCACTCTCGCGTGAGTGAACCACGACAGCGGCCGGCGGACATCCGCCGGCCGCGCCGCTTCACACCGCCGGCGGAGGCGTGACGGCCGCGCAGACGGACCGGGGCGCGAAAGGCCCGGTCAGCGGACGAGAACCGCCTCACCGGACCGGGGTACGACGGCCGTCCAGCCCAGCTCGCGGTCGATGCGGTCGCGCAACGCCTCGGAAGCGGCCGGTTCGCCGTGCACGAGGTACGTGGTGTGCGGGGCCGGGGCGCCGCGCAGCCAGTCGACGATCTGGGCCGCGTCGGCATGCGCGGAGAAGTGCGGCACGTCGGCCACCTCGGCCCGTACCGGCACGTACTCGCCGAACATCTTCAGGACCCGGGCCCCGTCCACCAGGTCCCGCGCCCGGGTCCCGGCCGCGGCGAAGCCCACCACGACCACCGCGTTGCGCGGGTCGGGCAGCAGGCGGTGCAGGTGGTGCAGGACCCGGCCTCCGGTGGCCATGCCGGCCGAGGAGACGATGACGGCGGGGCCTTGGGCGCTGCTGATGTCGATGGACTCCTGGACCGTGCGGGCCGCCAGGAACGGGGCCGGGCTCAGCGCGGCCTCGCCCCGGTCCAGGATCTCCGGCCGCAGCTCGGCGGACCGCTCCCGTACGGCCTCCCGGTACACGTCCAGCGCCGCCAGGGCCATGGGGCTGTCCACGTACACCGGCACCGACCGGGGCAGCACACCCGTCTCGCGCAGCCGGGCGAGTTCGTGCAGGACGACCTCTGTCCGGTCGATCGCGAAGGCGGGGATCACCACGGTCCCGCCGCGCGCGACGGTCCGTGCGACGACATCGGCGAAGGCGAACCGTCCCGACTCCTGGTCGTGGCGCCGGTCGCCGTACGTCGACTCCATGAGGAGCACGTCGGCGCCCGAGAACGGCTCCGGCGGCAGCAGGAGAGGGTGCCCGGGACGTCCCAGGTCACCCGAGACGGCCAGGGTGTGACCGTCCTCCAGCGTCAGGCGGGCCCAGGCCGAGCCGAGGATGTGCCCGCCGTGGTGGAGGGCCAGCCAGGTGCCGGCCGTGATCTCCACGTCCTCGCCGACCGGAACCGGGTCGAGGAAGGCCAGCGTCTTGTCGACGTCGGAGTCGTCGTACAGCGGCTTCGCCGGGCGGTGCTTCGACCAGCCGTGCTCGTTGGCGTGCCGGGCCGCCTCCATCTGGAGCCGGGCGCTGTCGCGCAGCACGATCCCGGCGAGCCGGGCGCTGGGGGCGCTGGTGAGGATCGGTCCCCGGAAGCCCTGACGGACGAGGCGCGGCAGATAGCCGCAGTGGTCCAGATGAGCGTGGGTGACGACCACGGCGTCGATGTCGGCGGCGTCACGTGCGAACCGGTCCCAGTTGCGCCGGCGCAGGTCCGCGAAACCCTGGAAGAGACCGCAGTCCAGGAGGATGCGCGCATGGTCGCTCTCGACGAGGAACTTACTGCCGGTGACCGTCCCCACCCCGCCCAGGAAGCTGAGCAGGGCCGGTCGCGGACCGGTGGCCGGAGCGAGGGGATCCGGGTTCGGGTCTGTTTCGGACATCGCCGTCCTCTTTCGGAGTGTGTGCCGGTGTCCACCGTCGCACCCGGACGCTCCTCGACCGGAGGGCCCGACCGGCCCTTCCCTCGGGCCGGTCGGCACATGCGCCGCCGCGCCGCGACGGCCGAGCCTGGACGAGGAAGACGTCCCCACGCGTGACAGGAAGTGGGTGGGCACCATGAAGGCAGCCGTTTTCGAGGGCCCGGGCCGGATCGTCTGGCGGGACGTACCCGATCCGGCCGTCAAGGACCCCGGGGACGCGGTCGTGCGCGTCGACGTCGTCACGATCTGCGGAACGGACCTGCACATCCTCAAGGGAGACGTGCCGGAGGTGACACCGGGCCGGGTGCTCGGCCACGAGGCCGTCGGCACGGTGGTCGAGACCGGACGGGACGTCCGCACGGTACGGCCCGGGGACCGCGTCCTGATCTCCTGCATCTCCGCCTGCGGCCGCTGTCGCTTCTGCCGCGAGGGCCGCTGCGGCCAGTGCCGTGGCGGGGGCGGCTGGGTCCTCGGCCACCTGGTCGACGGCACGCAGGCCGAGTACGTCCGCGTACCGTTCGCCGACCTGTCCGTCCACCCGCTGCCGAGCGCGGTCGACAGCTACGACGCGGTGCTGCTCGCCGACATCTTCCCCACCTCCTACGAGGTGGGCGTCCTGAACGGCCGCGTCCAGCCCGCCGACACGGTCGTCGTGGTCGGCGCGGGCCCCATCGGCCTCGCCGCCATCGCCACCGCACGGCTCTACAGCCCCGGACGGATCATCGCCGTCGACCTCGCGGAGTCGCGGCTCGCGGCGGCGCGCGCACTCGGCGCCGACGCCACCGTGACGGCGGAAGAAGGTCCGGAACAGCTCGTCGAGGACCTGACCGACGGTCTCGGCGCCGACGTCGCCATGGAGGCCGTGGGCGTGCCCGAGGCCTTCGAGATGTGCACGCGGATGGTCCGGCCCGGCGGGCGGATCGCCAACATCGGCGTGCACGGGAAGCCCGCGGTCCTGCACCTCGAAGACCTGTGGATCAAGGACGTCACGATCACCACCGGCCTCGTGGACACCTCGTCGACCCCCATGCTGCTGCGCATGATGGCCGCCGGACGGCTGCCCGCGGCCGAGCTCGTCACCCACCGCTTCGAACTCGGGCAGATGGAGGAGGCGTACGACGTCTTCGCCCGCGCCGGCGACACCGGCGCCCTGAAGGTCGCGCTCGGCGGGCCGCAGCACACGGCCGTGCAGGTCACCGAGACCCCGGACGCCGCGTGAGCGGCCCGCTTCCGGGATCCGTGCCGCCGCGCGGTGTCGTCCTCGACACCGACGGCGTGCTGCTCGACTCCGCCGCCGTCCACGCCGCGGCGTGGAAGACCGCGTTCGACGCCTGCCTCGCGGCACTGGCCCCCGACGACGGAAGCCGTTTCGGCACGCCCTCGTCCGACACGAGGCCGTTCGACGCGGACGCCGAGTACCGGCGGTTCGTCGACGGCAGGTCGCGCCACGACGGGGCCGAGGCGTTCCTGACGGCCCGCGGTATCCGCCTGCCCCCGGGCGAGCCCGGCGACCCGCCCGGGTGCGGGACCGTCTGGGCGGTCGCGGCACGCAAGGAGGCGGCGTTCCGGGAGGCCCTGGCCTCCGAGCCGGTCACCGCCTTCGACGACGCGGCGGTGGCGCTCGAGGCCCTGCGCGTTCGTGGCGTGCCGTGCGCTGCCGTGTCGGCATCGCGCCATGCCCGGGCCCTGCTCGCCGCCGCCGGTCTGGACACGGCACTCGCCGCCCTCGTGGACGGCGAGGACGCCGCCCGGCTCGGCCTCGCCGGGAAACCGGACCCGGCGCTCTTCCTGCACGCGGCCGGTCTCCTCGGCCTCCCGCCGGCCGCCGCCGCGGTGGTCGAGGACGCCGTCGCCGGAGTCCGCGCGGCCCGCCGGGGCGGCTTCGGCCTCGTCGTCGGTGTCGACCGCACCCCTGACGGGCACGGCGCCTCGCTTCTGGACGAGGAGGGTGCCGACCTCGTCGTACCCGACCTCACGACGCTGGTCCGGAGCGTGTGGGGGGAGGGAGGATGACCGTCGACCGCTCCTGGACGTACGACCGCTACGAGCCGGACCGCGAACGGCTCGTCGAGTCCCTCTGCACGCTCGGCAACGGCCGGTTCGCCACCCGCGGCTCCGCCCCCGAGTGCACCGCCGGCCCCGTCCACTACCCCGGCACCTACCTGGCCGGCTGCTACGACCGGCGCACCTCGCTCGTCGCAGGGAGGCGCGTCGAGAACGAGGATCTCGTCAACCTGCCCAACTGGACGCTGCTGCGCTACCGCTGCCTCCCGGACGACGGGCCGCCCGGCGACTGGCTGACGCCCGACTCCGACGACCTGCGCCACAGCGACGTGCACCTCGACCTGCGCGGGGGCGTGCTGAACCGCCACCTGTTCTACCGGGACGCCCAGGGCCGCGGCCTGCGCGTCGGCCACATCCGGATCGTGCACATGGGAGACGCCGGGCTCGCGGCCCAGTGCACGATGTTCCGCGCCTACGGCTGGAGCGGCTCCGTGGAGGTCGAATCCGTCCTCGACGGAGCGGTCGTCAACGCCGGCGTCGAGCGCTACCGGCACCTGGAGGGCCGTCACCTCACGGACCGGCGGAGCGGCTTCGAGCCCGGCGGAGTGGCCTGGCTGACCTGCCGTACGGACGACCCGGGCCGGCGGATCGCGATGGCCGTCCGCACGGTCACCCGACCCGTCCGCCCCGCACGGCAGGACGCCAACAGGACCGGCACCGTCCAGATCTACCGTCTGCCGGTCCGTCCCGGGCGCTCGGCGACCGTCGTGAAGACGCTGGCCCTGCGCACCTCGGTGGACCGGCCCGCCGGCGACCCCCTGGCGGCGGCCTGCGACGCCGCCGCCAACGCCCCGGCCTTCCCCCGGCTGGTCACCACCCACAAAGCGGCCTGGCAACGACTCTGGGAACAGGGCGAGCTGCACGTGCCCGGGGAAGCGGGGCACATCCTGCGCCTGCACCTCTTCCACCTCCTGCAGACGCTGTCCCCGCACACGGCGGAACTCGACGTCGGAGTCCCCGCCCGCGGCCTGCACGGCGAGGCGTACCGCGGTCACGTCTTCTGGGACGAGCTGTTCGTCCTGCCCTACCTCAGCCTCCACTTCCCCGAGGTGGCCCGTGCGCTGCTCATGTACCGGCACCGCCGGCTCCCCGCCGCCCGCGAGGCGGCGCGCCGGGCCGGCGGCGTCGGGGCGAGGTATCCGTGGCAGAGCGCCAGCTCCGGTCGGGAGGAGACCCAGGAGCTGCACCTGAACCCGCGCTCCGGCCGCTGGCTGCCCGACTTCTCACGGCTGCAACGCCATGTGAACTCGGCCGTCGCGTACAACGTCTGGCGGTACGCGCAGACCACCGGCGACCGGGGCTTCCTGCATTCCGCCGGTGCCGAGGTACTCCTGGAGATCGCCCGCAACTGGGCGGGCTCCGCCACGTACGACTCCGCCCTCGGGCGCTACCGGATCCGCGGGGTCGTGGGCCCCGACGAGTACCACGACGCCTATCCCGACGCCTCGATGCCCGGCATCGACGACAACGCCTACACCAACGCGACCACCGCCTGGGTGCTGGCCCGGGGGCTCGACGTGCTGGAAGAACTGCCCGAGGGCCGCCGCGCGGAACTGTCCGAACAACTGGCGCTCGACGACGAGGAACTCGCCCGCTGGGAGGACGTCTCCCGCCGCCTGTACGTTCCGTTCCACCGCGGCCTGGTGAGCCAGTTCGAGGGATACGGGGACCTGGCGGAGCTCGACTGGGAGGGCTACCGGGCCCGTTACGGCGACATCCGCAGGCTCGACCGGATCCTGGAGGCCGAGGGCGACACCGTCAACCGCTACCAGGCGTCCAAGCAGGCCGACACCCTCATGCTCGGCTACCTCTTCCGGCCCGAGGAGCTGTACGCGTTGTTCGCCCGGCTCGGTTACCCGCTGGACGACGAGATCTGGCGCGCCACCGTCGCGTACCACCTCAGCCGCACCAGCCACGGTTCGACGCTCAGCAGTCTGGTCCACGGCTGGATCCTGGCCCGGCAGCAGGGCGCCGACGCCTGGCGGCACTGCCAGGAGGCGCTGCTCGCCGACGTGGCCGACGTCCAGGGCGGAACGACGGGGGAGGGGATCCACCTGGGGGCGATGGCCGGGACGATCGACCTCGTCGAACGCGGGATCACCGGAATGGAAGCCGGACCGGGCGAGCTGCGCGTGGCTCCGGTGGCGCTGGCGGAACTCCCTCGGTTCGCCTTCACGCTCTGCGTCCAGGGCCATCGAGGAGTGCGAGTGCGCGTACTGCCCGGGCGGCTGGCCGTCCGCGTACCGGCGTCGCCCGGCAGCCCGCTCACCGTCGTCCTCCCCGGAGAGCGGCGGGTCACCGTCGCGCCCGGGGAGGAGCGCTGGTTCCGTCTGTGACGGGGCCGGGTCCTCGTGACGCGGCCCGGCCGAAGGCGAGGACCGCCGCAGCTCAGTCGAACGTGAGGACGTCGGAGGCCGGCCGGCGCGGGGTGGCCCGGCCGCGGGGCCCGTATCCCAGGCGGATCATCATCTGGACGTGGCCCGTGGTGGACCCGGGATCCCTTGCCACCGACCGGAGTTCGGGCCATTCCAGCGGCTGGGACATGAGGGAGGCCGACAAGCCGTCGAGGGTGGCCCGCAGCAGCACCCGGTGCATTGCCTGGCCGGCCTTCAGCCACTCCACCGGGGTGTCCTCGACCGTACCCAGCAGGGCGATCTGGGGACTCTTCTCGAAGGAAGCCGACCCGCGCCCAGGGACTCGCCGGTGGGAGCCGAAGTCCCGGACCGGGGAGGTGACGTCGTACTGGCGCGGGCCGAAGGCGTACGACGGGATGCCCTCGGATCCGGCGCCCTCACCGGCCGCACCCGTGCGCGTCCACGCGGCGACCTCGTCCCGTACCGACGCGTCGGCCGACTCGAACCTCTCCGAGTCGTGGACGAGGCCGAGGACGGTGTCGGCGTGCCAGGCGCCCGGAACGACCAGCCGGCAACCCTCCAGGAGGGCGGCCGCCCGGAGGCCGTCGAGAATCTCGGCGGGGATCCGCTCCTCGCTGAACGGGAAGCGGCTGGTGTGCCGCTCGCGCAGCGCCGGCCGGAACACCGCCAGTTCCTCGTCGTGCTCGTCGGCGGCACCGGACGGAAGCACGTCGGCCAGGTGCCAGGGGTCGTCGGGATCGGGCAGCAGCCGGACGGTGGCGTGCAGGCCGCGGTGGGCGGCGGCGACGTGCAGACCGAACAGGGCGGCGCCGCAGCCGAGATGGAGGGCGCGGTGGTCGGGGTCCTCCCTCGGCATCCCCCGGGAGGCGTCGCCGTGCAGCTCGATGGTGCCGGTGCCGGTCCGGTGGACGAACTTCCATGGCTGGGCGTTGTGCATCGACGGGGCGGTGACGGCGTCTTCGATCAGCGACGTCACCAGCGGTCGGGTCAGAGCGGTGGCGGACACGGTTCGTCCTGTCTGTGTGGGGTCACCAGGTGATCGGGTGCGCGCTGCGCGCGGGGAACGCGGATCCGGACGCGTCCTCGTCGACGGCGAGCCGGTCCACCACGGCGACGACGCCGTCCCCTCGTCGGCGAGGCCGACGAGGTCGGTCATCAGGGCACCGACCTTCGGGTGCTTCATCGCCGGGCCTCCTGTTCGAGCGTCTCGAGCGTCCGGCCGTCCAGCCGTCCGGCCGTCCGGCCGTCCGGCCGTCCAGCGGTGGTTGCCTTGCTCCTCCCACCGTCGGCCGCGCGTCGGCGACCTGCGAGGGCCGAACGGGCCAGCGTCGGGCCCGACCGGTCCCGACGGCGCGAACGGGACCTTTGGCCCCGACCTTGCCCCCAGCGGCCCTCCGGCCGCCCGACCGGCGGATGTCACGGTGAGACCAGTCCGAACGGAGCCCGCGGACCGGACTCCCACCGACCGGACTCCCACGGACCGGACGAGGAGGAGCGATGGACGGAACCCCGGACCGTCCCGGCCTCGGCAGGATCGTGGTCGGAGTGGACGGATCACCGTCGGCCCGGACCGCTGCCCGCGGGCCGCGAACGAGGCCGCGCTGCGCGGCAGCGGACTCTGCCTCGTCCACGCGACGGACACCGACGCCGCCCCCTGGATCCGGTCGCCGGCGGAGATCGTCCGGATCGGACGAGCCGCTGAGGAAGTCCTCGACCGGACCGCCGAGGTGGTCGCGGCGCGCCACCCCGATCTCCCGGTCGTCACGGAAGCCCGTGGCGGCCCCCACCCGCGGAGGCCCCGCGACAGGCCGCAGCTCGGAGCGGGACGATCGTCGTCGGACCGGGGCCGCGGCGGATTCTCCTCCCACCTGCTCGGCTCAGTCCAACGCGCCGTCGCGGCCGGCGCCACCACACCGGTGGTCGTGGTGCACGGGCCCGCCGAGGCGACACGGCACGCCGACCTCGTGGTCATCGGCGGCCGCAGGGCCCCCGGATACCTCGGACCGACGCTCGGCCGGACCACGCTCGGCCCGCTACAGCACGCTCACTGCCCGGTGGAACTGATCCCCCGGCACGGACCCGGACACGGGAGCACGACATGACCAGCACCATGGAACGCCGCGACATCGTCGTGGGCGTCGACCCCGTCAGGAACTGGAAGCTCGCGCTGGCCTGGGCGGCCGACGAGGCCCACCGGCGCCGCCGCGCCCTCCGTCTCGTGGTCGTCGTCCCGCCGCTGCACGACACCCAGCACGTCGACGACAGCCCTCGCCACCAGGCACAGACGCAGAACGCCAAGGAGACCCTGCGCGCCGCGGCCGACTGGGCACGCGCCCGGCAGCCGGGCCTGGACGTCACCTCCGCGCTGTTCGACGGATTTCCGGCGCGGGTACTGGCCGCGCAGTCGCAGGATGCCGCCCTGGTCGTGCTCGGCTCCCGGCACCTCAGCCGCACGGAGGAGTTCCTGAGCGCCGGCTCCCTTGTCGTCCCGGTCACCGCACGGGCGCGATGCCCCGTGGTCGTCGTGGGCGACGCCGAGCACAGCACCCAGGACCCGCCGTACCTGGTCGTCGGCGTCGACGGCAGCGAGTCCTCCCGGGCCGCCGTCGCCCTGGCCTTCGAAGAGGCGGACCTCCGGGGATGCGCGCTGCGCGCCGTCGCCGTCTGGCAGCCGCCCGTGTTCACCCTCCGGACGGACGACACCCTGTTCCACGCCGAGCGCCGGCTGCTCTCGGAGACGACCGCCGGATGGGCGGAGAAGTACCCCGACGTGCGGCTCACCCACGAGGTGCTCATCGGCTCACCCGTCGAGATGCTCGCCGACGCCGCCGAACACGCCCTTGCCGTCGTCGTCGGCCGTCGCGGACGGGGCGGGTACATGGGGATGCGCGTCGGCTCCGTCGTCCACGGCCTGCTGCACCGGGCCCAGTGCCCCGTCATCACCGTTCCCGCCGCGTGAGCCGGCCATGACGACCGCCGCAGCGGTGTCGGTCGACGCGGCCGCCGGTCTCACCGAGGCGGAGGCCGCCCGCCGGCTCGCCGCCTCGGGACCCAACCAGGTGGCCGCGACGAAGCCCGTACGACTCCCCACCAGGATCCTGGCCCAGCTGCGCGACCCCCTGATCACGGTGCTGCTCGGGGCCGTCGTGCTCACCCTGGCGATCGGTGACCATCCCGACGCGATCGTCATCGCGGTCGTCGTGGTCGTGAACACGACCGTCGGCGTCGCCCAGGAGATCCGGGCCGACAACGCCGTCGCCGCCCTCTCGGCACTGAGCGCACCTCGCGCGCGCGTCAGGCGCGACGGCGCCGTCCGAGACGCGCCGGCCGCGGAGATCGTCCCCGGCGACGTGCTCCTCCTCGGCGAGGGCGACATCGTCGCCGCCGACGCCGAGCTCGTCGAGGCGTCCGCCCTTCTCGTGGACGAGTCCATGCTCACCGGGGAGTCGGTGCCCGTGGACAAGGACACGGGCGACACCCTCAGCGCGGGTACGGTCGTGGCGCGCGGCAGAGGTGTGGCCGTCGTGACGGCGACGGGCGCCTCCAGTGCCCTCGGCCGCATCGCGGCCCTCCTCGACGACCACCGCGAGCCGACCCCGCTCCAGCGCCGCCTCGCCGCGCTCGGGCGTGTCCTGGCCGCCGTGACGCTCGCACTGTGCGCGCTGGTCTTCGCCCTCGGCCTGGTCCGCGGGCTTCCGCTCGGCACGATGGCGGTCACGGCCATCAGCCTGGCCGTGGCGGCCGTGCCCGAATCCCTGCCGGCGGTCGTCACGCTGGCCCTCGCCCTGGGGGCCAGGCGCATGGTCGCCCGGCACGCCCTGGTGCGGCGGCTGCCGGCTGTGGAGACGCTCGGCTCGGTGTCCGTCCTCGCCACCGACAAGACCGGAACCCTCACGGAGGGCCGCATGGTCGTCCAGCACGTCTGGACGCCGAGCGTGAGCGCGGAACTCAAGGGTGTCGGCTACGAGCCCGAAGGCGAGGTTCTCGTCGACGGGAGGCGGGCGGAGGCGGACGCGCTCGCGCCCGTGCGGACACTGCTGACGATCACGGCCCTGTGCAACGACGCCGCCCTGCGGCCACCGGACGCCGATTCGCCCGACGGTCGCTGGGCAGCACTCGGAGACCCGATGGAAGCCGCCCTGCTCGTGGCCGCCGCCAAGTCCGGGTGCCCGGACCAGGACGAGCTGGCGGCCACCCGGCCCCGTATAGGGGAGGTGCCCTTCGACAGCCTCCGCAAGCGCATGACCACGCTGCACACCGCCGCGGAGGGCGGGGTGCTCGTGTGTCTCAAGGGCGCCCCCGAGGCCGTGCTCGACCGCGCGGTGCTCGTGGACCCTCCGGAGATGCTGAACCAGGCCCGGCAGCGGGCCGCCGACCTGGCCGCGCGCGGCTACCGGGTCCTCGCCGTGGCCTCCGGCGTACGGGACGACGTGCCGGCCCCGGTCGCCGCGGCGGAATCGGGACTCACACTGCTCGGGCTCGTCGCGCTGAGCGACCCGCCCAAGCCGCACGCCGCCGCGACCCTCGCCGCCTGCCGGGCGGCCGGGATCACGCCCGTACTCATCACGGGCGACCACCCGGCGACGGCGCGGGCGGTGGCCTCCAGGGTCGCGCTCGTCGCGGACTCGGACGGAGCGCGGGAGGACACCGGAGGGCGCGTCGTCACGGGGGCGGACGTGGCCGCCGGCCGGGTCCCCGACCTCACCTCCGTGAGGATCTTCGCCCGCACGGACCCCCAGCAGAAGCTGGACATCGTCGAGGCGTGGCGGGCCGGGGGAGCGGTGACCGCCATGACCGGCGACGGGGTCAACGACGGCCCGGCGCTCCACCGCGCCGACATCGGCGTCGCGATGGGCGCCCGGGGCACGGAGGTCGCGCGGCAGGCGGCGGACCTCGTCCTCACGGACGACGAGCTCTCGACGGTCGTCGCGGCCGTCGAGGAAGGCCGCCGTGTCTACGACAACATCCGCCGCTTCCTGGTCTACGGAATGGCGGGGGGCGCTGCCGAAATCCTTGTCATGCTGCTCGGCCCGCTGCTGGGCCTTCCCCTCCCCCTGCGCGCGGGCCAGATCCTGTGGATCAACCTCCTCACGCACGGCCTCACCGGGGTCGCCATGGGCGCCGAACCGGCGGCCCCCGGCACGATGCGACGACCGCCCCGCCCGCCGGACCAGCACATCCTCGGCGGCGGTGCCTGGCAGCGCCTGCTCCTCCTGGCGGCCGTCGTCACGACCGCCACGCTCGGCGCCGGACTCGCCGCGCGGGCGCTGGACCTGCCCTGGCAGAGCGTCCTCTTCCTCGCCCTGCTGGCCGCCCAGCTCGGGGTCGTCCTGGGACTGCGGGCCCGGCTGCTGACCCGCGAGAACCCCTTCCTCCCGCTCTCGGTCCTCGCCTCCGCCCTTCTGGCCGCTGCCGCGTTGTACGTGCCGTTCCTGAGGACGGTCCTGGATACCGAACCGCTCGGCTGGGCGGGCATCGGCCTCGCCGCCGTCTGCGCGCCGGCCGGATTCCTCACGGCACGGCTCGTCCGGACGGCCTTCCGGCAGCCGGGCCCAGCAGGAACCGTCGCGACATCGGGGCTACGGTGAGATCAGGCGTGCCGGGTCCGTCGGGCGCGCCTGACGCGACCGGAGGTTTCGATGGACCGGGAGGGCGCCGGGGCCGCGGACGCACGACTGCCGCGGCTGAGGCTGGACGAGCTCCTCGACGAGCTCCAGGGACGCATCGACGAGGTACGAGGCACCAGGGACCGGCTCAACGGGCTGCTCGAAGCCGTCATGTCCGTCGGCCGAGAGCTGGACCTGCCGCAGGTGCTGCGCGGCATCATCGAGGCCGCCGTGACGCTCGTGGACGCCGAGTACGGTGCGCTCGGCGTGATCGGCGACGACCAGAAGCTCGCGGAGTTCGTCACCGTCGGCATCGACGACGACCTGCGGGAGCGCATCGGCACGCTGCCGTCCGGCCACGGCATCCTCGGCGAGCTGATCCGCAACCCCGAACCACTGCGCCTGTCCGAGTTGTCCGACCATCCGGCCTCGTACGGCTTCCCGCCCCACCACCCGCCGATGCACGCGTTCCTCGGAGTTCCGATCCGCGTACGCGACGAGGTGTTCGGCAACCTCTACCTCACCGAGAAGAGGGGAGGGGCCGACTTCGACGCCGAGGACGAGGCCGTCGTGACGACCCTGGCCGTGGCCGCCGGTATCGCTGTCGAGAACGCACGGCTTTACGAGGAGGGGCGGCTCCGCCAGCGGTGGCTGGCAGCGAGCTCCGAATTCACCAGCGCCCTCCTGTCCGGCGCGGCGGAGACGGACGTCCTCGACGGGATGCTGGAGCGTTCCGTGGACATCGCCGGCGCCGACATGGGGGTCTTCTACCTGGTGGGCCGAGGGGGAGAGCTCCGCGGGTCACTGGCACGCGGTGAAGGAGCGGAGGCGCACCGGGGCGTCGTGCTGCCCAGCAGCGAGGGAACCCTCGCCGCCGTGGCTCTCGCCCAGGACGGTCTGACCAGCGTGGCCGATGTGGAGAACGAACCGCGCATCACCGTGCAGCCGGAACGCTGGAAGGGTCTCGGACCGGCGGTGGCCGTCACGGTCGGCACGAAGGAACGGCTGAGCGGAGTCCTGATCCTCGCCAGGTTCCGCGGGCGGTCGCCCTTCACGGGCGTCGAGATCAGCGCCCTGCCAGGATTCGCCGGACAGGCGGCGCTGGCCCTGGAACTCGCCGAGCGGCGCCGTGACGCCGAACAGGTCAGCCTCCTGGAGGACCGCGACCGGATCGCCCGGGACCTGCACGACCTCGCGATCCAGCGGCTCTTCGCCACCGGCATGACCCTGCAGAGCGCGCGGCGGTTCGTCGAACACCCGGAGGCCCTGGACCGGCTGGCGCGTGCCATCGACGATCTCGATGCCACCATCAAGATCATCCGATCGACCATCTTCGGACTCAGGGAAAGCGAGACCAGGGCAACGGCGCCGAAACTCAGGAACCGCATCGTGCAGGCGGTCGACGCGGCCGCCTCGACCCTCGGATTCGCCCCGGCGCTGCGCATGGAGGGCCTGCTCGACACCGACGTGCCCCCCGCGGCAGCCGAGGAGGTCGTCGCGGTCATCGGCGAAGCCCTCACCAACGTGGCCCGCCACGCGAGCGCACGTCGCGCCGAGGTGGCGGTCGTCGTGGAGGAGAACGTGCTGGCCGTCACGGTGAGCGACGACGGCGTCGGCATCCGGCCCGGTGGCCCGAGGAGTGGCCTGCGCAACCTCACCGCACGGGCGGAACGGCTCGGCGGCGACCTCTCGGTCCGGACCCGGTCGGGCGGGGCGGGCGGCACGCTGCTCGAATGGCGCATCCCGCTGCCGCCCGACCAGGGGTGAGCCTACTTTCCCTCGGCGTCGTGCTCGTGGACCTGTGCCGCGATGACAGCGGCCTGCACACGGCGTTTTACGCCCAGCTTCCCGAGCAGCCGTGAGATGTGGTTCCTGACCGTCTTCTCCGACAGGTGGAGCCGCATGGCGATCTGCCGGTTGGTGAGTCCCCCGCCGATCAGTCCGAGCACCGACCGCTCCCGCTCGACAGCCCGGCCAGCCGCTCGTCCTGCGGCGCCTTGGCCATGATCGCGTCGATGAGGGCGTCCTCGTCGTCGAAGGACGTCAGCATCAGGCACGCGAGTTCCGGCATGCGTGATCGCAGCTCGCGGTACACGGTGATTCCGTCACCGTCGGGCAGGCGGACATCGAGCACCGCCACGTCGGGCCGCAGCGCCGGGCCCCTGGACAGCGCCTGACCGGCCGTCGACGCCTCCCCGACCACCTCCATGTCGGGCTCGTCGTCGATGAGGTCGCGCATGCCCCGGCGGACCACCTCGTGATCGTCCACGAGGAAGACCCGCATGGGTGTGTCGGCTGCCGGCAGACGGTCATGGCGACCCCTGTGGTCGATCGGTGCGTGCCCTACCCGCCCTCACGAGGACGGCCCGTCATCAGGCGTCCTCATGGGCGCCGAGCTCCATCCGTACGTCGACGACTCCTTCCACGGCCCGCACGGCTTTCGCGAGCAAGGGGACCAGCGAGCGGTCGCCGAGGGCGCCACGCAGCGTCGCCACACCCTCCACCACGGTCACGTCCAGCCCCGTGAGCGCCGCCCCTCCGAGCACCGACCGCCGGATCTCCGCCTCGATCTCGTCGTCCTTGCGCAGGAACACCTTGAGCAGATCGCTCCGGCTCACGACCCCCTCCAGCAGCCCGATCTCGTTCACCACCGGCAGCCGCTTGACCCTCCGCCGGGCCATGATGCGCGCCGCCTCCGCGAGCGTGGCGCCCGGGTGCACGGTGACGGCCGGACTCGACATGAGCTCCCCGGCCCGTACGGCCCCGGCCTTGGCGGCCTCCGCGAACTCGTCCGGTCCCGGTTCCCCGCCCCGGAACTCCTCCTTCGGCAACAGATCGGCCTCCGAGACCACTCCCACGACACGTCCTTCCCCCTCCAGGACCGGAAGAGCGCTCACCTTCCACTGGTCCATCAGGGCGACGATCTCCTTGTAGGGCGCGTCACGGCCGATCGCGACGGCGGTGTGGGTCATGACGTCACTGACGCGGTAGCTGGGGGAAGGCATGGTGTTCTCCCGGGGCTGAGGGCGAGTACGGGCGCATGACGCCGAAGAGCGACGCAGTTTCACGCGACTCCCGAAGGTCTTCCCTACGAGTCTCCCCTCACGGGGCGGACGCGAGGAGGGCCGGACGGCCCCCTTGCCCTCCCTGCGCAGACCGTGCGTCCCCTGCGTGTGTGTCCTTCCCCCCCCCACAGGGCCCAGGCCCCCGGGCCCCCAGGGCCGAAGGGCCCTGCGTGCCGTGACCAGTACCTGCGCTTCATGGCACCCCTCATGGGCATGTTGCTGGTGGCGGTCCTCGGCTTCCTGGCGCTCGGGGCGGCCGTGAGCTGAGTCCGGTTCCGACGGCCGGCCGGTGGATCGACGCACGCGCTCCGCCGGCCGGCCGTCGTGTCTGCCGCGGTACGGGCCTCATGGCTCTGCCGGACGGGCCATCAGGCCCCTGGGTGCCCTGCCGCCGTTCGGCGACAGTGTGATCCGGCAGGGGGCAGGGTGCCCGTCAGCCGTTGAAGGAGGTGGGCCCCATGCCCGGGCTGCTGGCCATCGGAGCGATCACATCGATCGGGCTCGGCGCGATACTCGTGTTCGCCGTCGACTGGCAATGGGAGGGCGCCGACCGGCCCCTGGTGGGACTGATCATGATGGCGGTCGGCATGCTGGCCCTGGTCGCCGCCACGCACATGTACGGCCATGACTCCCACTCCGGGAACACGTCCTGAGTCCACGGGGCATTCGTTCCACCGGTGGACCCAAGGCGTCCGGCGGTAGGTGAACTCGTTCCGCCCCCTGCGGCAGGAACGGTGAGGTGACAGCCTCGGCGCCACACCCGGCGTCGGGGCTGTCGTCGGTGACCGTCCGGATGGGCCGCAGGCACCTTGCCGCTTCCCGGCCCGGCCGTGTCGGCTCCGCCGTCGTGGTGCTCGGTCGTCATCGTCGAGAACCGCCGCGAGCGACACCGACCGGCTGGGGGCGGCAACGACCGGGGCCCGGTGTGGCCGCTTCTCCTGAAGGGAAGCGGCCACACCGGGCCCCGGCAGAGACCCCAGCGAGGTCATGCCGACCGCGAACAGCGGTCAGAGGTGCTGCACCACCGCCACGGGCGCCGCCGCACGGTGCAGCACCGCGTGCGTGACCGGGCCGATGCGCGGGCCGACCGCCGAGCGGCGTACCCGCCGTCCCAGGACCAGCAGCGAGGCGTCCCGCGAGGCGTCCACGAGGTGGTCAGCCGCCCCGCCCACCACGCACTGCTCCTTGACGTCGACCTCCGGGAACTTGCCCCGCCACGGCCGCAGCACGTCGGTGAGCACGCTTGCTTCACGCAGTGCCATCGCGACGCCGTGTCCGGGATCGACGGCTTCGGGGTCGTGTCCGGACAGGATCGGTACGTCCCACCCGTGGACGACCCTGAGGGCGGCCCCGCGTGCGGCGGCGGCGGAGAAGGCGAACTCGATCAGCTCGTCGCATGGCCGGGTGAGGTCGAGCCCCAGCACCACATCGAGGTACCGTGCCCGGCCGGCCGGGCCGTCCTCCGGCTGCTTCTCGCACGCGACCCGCTCGCCGGCCCGCACGACGACGACCGGGCACTCGGCGTGCGCGATGACGGGCAACGACACCGATCCGGCCAGAAGACCACCCAGGGCGCCCAGCCCTCGCGAACCCAGAACCAGGACCTCCGCCTTGCTCGCCGCGGCGAGCAGCACCTCGACGGGACGGCCGAAGACCTGCTCGACGCTGACGCGCAGACCGGGATGATCCGCTCGCACCCGCCGGGCCGCCTCATGGGGGACACGCCCGGCCCCGTGCCGGGTGGTGGCCGTTTCGCCGGGGGCGGTGTCCGCACCGGTGAACGGGGCGTGGGCGAAACCCGGCGACCAGTCCTGCCAGGCGTGGACGATGTGCAGGGGCAGACCTCGCAGCAGCGCTTCTCGGGCAGCCCACTGCGCGGCAGCCTGCGACTCCAACGAGCCGTCCACAGCGGCGATGACGGTACCTTGTGACATGGAATCCTCCGTGTAGGGCGGACGGGGCGGAAGCGGGGTGCTTCCGGCCAGAGGGTGCGAGCTCTACCGGGCCAGGGTGATCAGCCCGTAATGGCCGTCGTAGCGGTGGTAGAGCACGCTGCCCCGACCGGTGGCCGTGTCGGCGAAGAAGACCCACGGCAGACCGGTGAGGTTCAGCCGCTGAACGGCCTCGGGCACCGTGCTCACAGGCACGGGGACCGTGCTCACGCTCAGCCGCCCCTCGGCCTCGCGCTCCTGCCCCGAGGGCCCCAGCGATGCCAGACGGTGGCGGCCGGTGCGGACGTCGCGGTAGACCACGCTGTCGTGCCCGGAGGCCAGGTCCGTGAAGACCCAGAAGTCGTAGTCCATGGCCTCCAGGTCGATCACGGCGTCCTCGGGCGTCTGCCGGGTCCGGCTGAACGCCTTGTACCGCTCGATGCGGCGCTCTTCGGCCGGCAGGTGCTGACGGTGCGGACGGTGCTCGCGGCTCGCCCCGTCCCACCACACGTCCTGGACGGTGCCGGAGAGCCCGCGCGGCCCGTACCGCCGTGCCCGGGCCAGCCGCACCGTCAGACGCTCCTGCAGAAGGTCGACCGCTTCGAACATGGTGCCTGCCGCCACGTGGGCACGTACCGGCCGACCGCTCACATCGACCACGGCCTGGGCCGTGGCGGGGCGAGCCGCCGAGCAATGGACCGCCTGGGTGAGCTTCACCTGGGCGGCCAGCACCGGCTCGCCCACGTGGTCGAGGGCCGCGAGCACCTTCTCCCGTGCGTAGGTGGCCGCGCCTCGAGGCACCTGTCCTCGGCTGCGGACCTGGACGTCGACTGCCTGGCTGGTCTTGAGACCGCTCATGGAACTCCTCCTTGATCGCTCTCAGCCTGTCGGGCGCCGACCGTTCCCGGCAGAGCCGACGGGGCCCGTCGCCGCGGGGCGACCGGTCCCCTCCCCGCCCATCCGTCCGGGACGTCCGGGCATCCGCGAAGGGCCGTTCGGTCCAGGGCCAGGCCGGGCACGGAGCCGGGGGCGACGACAGGACGTCCAGCGGCAAGCCCGGACCGGCGCCCCGTCGGACGGCCGCGCCGGCCGGTGATCGTCCTGCGGACGCCGAAGGGCTGGACCGGACCCGCCACCGTCGACGGCCTTCCCGTCGAGGGCACCTGGCGTGCCCACCAGGTGCCCCTGGCGGGCGTCCGCGACGACGAAGGCCACCGGGCCCAACTGGAGGCGTGGCCGCGCTCGTACCGGCCCGAGGAACTCCTCGACGAGACCGGCCGGCCGAGCCCCCATCCGCACGGTCCGACGAACGCCGGATCTCTCTACAGGCCGGCGCGGCACCCCGGCGCGGTGTCACCGCCCCACGGCACCGACGGAGGCGTCGCAGCCGCCCCCGTCCGCGGAGTACCCGGCCCCCCGTCCGGCTCCCGGGGCATCGTCACGGCGGCGGGGCATGTGCGGTACCTGCGAGTCCTCTCACCTGTCCGCCGTCAGCCGGTTGACCACGCCGACGACGCCGTCGACCCGCCAGGCGGACCGGACCAGAGCCGTGGTGTCGATCCCCGGTCCCGCGACGCCCTCGATGGTGACGATCCCGTCCCGGACGTCGATGTGGAGCCCGCCGGCGTCGTGCGAGGAAGCGTGAGGGCGCACCACGCCGGCCACGGATTCGTGGATCTCCTCGTCGGTGCGCAGGAAGACGCGCAGGAGATCGCGGCGGGTGGCGATGCCGATGAGACGGTCCTCCTCGTCCACCACGGGCAGTCGGTCGATGCGGCGGCGTTCCATGATGCGCGCCGCGTCGACCACACGCTGTTCGGGATGCACGGTGACCGCGGGACTGGTCATCAGCCCGTGCGCCGTCAGGGCCGGCCCTGGGGCGGGGCGCGCGTGAACGATCCGCCGCAGGGCCCGCATCACGCGGCCCCGGCCGGATCCGCTCCGGCCGGGCGCCGCCTGCCGCCGGGTGAGGTCGGTCTGGGAGACCACGCCCATGACCTTGTCGTCGTCGTCCACCACCGGAAGACCGCTGATGTGGTGGGAGGTCAGCAGGCGGGCCAGCTCCTTGAAGGAGGTGTCCGGGCGGGCCTGGACCACGTCGCTCGTCATCACTTCGCCCACCGTCCGGTGCTTGACCACGGTTCTCATCTCCCTTTCGCCTGGGTAGCTCGTGCCCGCCGCCCACGGCATCACGGCCTTCGTCCCCGGCAGCGGGGGAGCGGGTCCCGGGGGCGCGGATGGGGGTGCGCGCTCCGCGGGAGGCCGGGGGTGCCTCACATGTCGAAGACGATGCGTGCCTTGACCTGGCCGTCGAGCACCTCGTCGATGCACTCGTTGACGGACGACAGCGGCCGGGTTTCGTAGATCACTCGGGTGCGTCCGGCGGCGTGCAGCTGGAACACCTCGGCCAGGTCCTGGCGGGTACCGACGATCGAGCCGATGACGGACGTGCCGCCGAGGACGGTGGAGAAGACCGGCACCTGGACGACGCCGTCCGCGGGAAGAGCCACCATGACCAGCTTGCCGCCGCGGCGCAGACCGGCCAGGGCCGTTGCGAAGGTCTCCTCGTTCACCGCCAGTGCCAGGGCCGCGTGGGCTCCTCCGTGTCGCTGGAGCACCGCCGCCGGGTCCTCCTTGCGGGCGTCGATGAGGATGTCCGCGCCGAGCTCGCCGGCGAGCCGGAGCTTGTCGTCGGAGATGTCGATCGCGGCGACCGTCGCGCCGGCGATCTTGGCGTACTGCACGGCGAGATGTCCCAGCCCGCCGATACCGGAGATCGCCACGAGGTCGGCCGGCCCGACCCCGGCCACCTTCAGAGCCTTGTAGGTGGTGACTCCCGCACAGGTCAGGGGTGCCGCCTCGCGCGGGTCGACGCCGTCGGGCACGGGCTGCGCGAAGTCGGCGTGGGCGAGCATCTTCTCGGCGTAGGCACCGTCGGTGCCGTAACCGGTGTTGACCTGCTGCGGGCACAGTGTTTCCCAGCCGGACAGGCAGTGCTCGCACCGTCCGCAGGCCCAGCCGAGCCAGGGCACGGCCACGCGCTGCCCGACCGACAGGTGCGTGACGCCCTCGCCGAGCTCCTCGACGACGCCGACCCCCTCGTGCCCGGGAACGAACGGGGGCGCGGGCCTGACCGGCCAGTCGCCGTGCGCCGCGTGGATGTCCGTGTGACACAGGCCGGACGCCTCGACGCGTATGCGTACCTGTCCGGGGCCGGGCACGGGATCGGGCCGCTCCTCGATGACCAGCGGTTCTCCCAGGGTCTTCACCACTGCTGCCTTCATCGCCTGCTCCTTCGTTCGTCGCTGCTTCCACAGTGGTGTGAGGCGCCGGGAGGGGACAGAACCGGTCAGGACCCCTGTCGCGGGCCGAACGGCCCGCGACGGGCCGGGCCGCTCGGCACGTGCCGGAGACGAGGGCCCTACGGCCCCTGCGGCGTCCCCGTTCGACCCTGCCGAGGGGAGGCGGCGGACCGCACGCTGACACCACCGCATCGGCACCCCGGGAGGACGGCGGAGATGACCGTACGCATAGGAATCAACGGCTTCGGGCGCATCGGGCGCACCTACCTGCGCTGTGTCATGGAACGTACGGAGGCAGCCTGCGGCACGCCGGTGGAGGTGGTGGCCGTCAACGACCTGGCCTCGCCGGCCGCGCTGGCCCACCTGCTCACCTACGACTCGACCCACGGCAGGCTCCGCCGCACCGTCGGGCACGACGACGCATCGCTCACCGTGGACGGGCACCGCATCGCCGTCACGTCCGAGCCCGACCCCGCCGACCTGCCCTGGGAGGCCCTGGGCGTGGACGTGGTCATCGAGGCCACGGGCCGCTTCCGCACCAGGGAGGACGCCGGCCGGCACCTGCGGGCGGGTGCGCGCAAGGTGCTGTTGTCGGTCCCCGGCAAGGGCGTGGACGCCACCCTCGTCATGGGCGTCAACGAGTACACCTACGACCCGTACGCGCACCACGTGGTCTCCAACGCGTCCTGCACCACCAACTGCGTGGCCCCGATGGTGAAGGTGCTCGACGAGCGCTTCGGGATCGTCAGGGGACTGATGACCACCATCCACGGCTACACCAACGACCAGGTCGTGCTCGACGGTCCGCACAGCGATCCGCGGCGGGGCCGTACCGCCGCGGTGAACATCATTCCGACCAGCACCGGCGCCGCCCGCGCCGTCGGACTCGTGCTCCCCGAGCTCGCCGGCACCCTGGACGGCATCGCGGTGCGCGTGCCGGTCGAGGACGGTTCGCTGGCGGACCTCACCCTCGTCCTTCAGCAGTCGGTGTCCGTGGAGGACGTCAACTACGCCTTCCGCGACGCCGCGGACGGTCCGCTGAAGGGCATCCTGCGCGTGAGCGACGACCCGATCGTTTCGCGCGACATCGTGGGCGACCCCGCCTCCTGCATCGTGGACGCCCCCCTGACCCAGGCGCACGGGAGCCTGGTCAAGGTCTTCGGCTGGTACGACAACGAGTGGGGTTACACCAACCGTCTGGCCGACCTGACCCAGTACGTCGCCGGCCTGCTCGACCCCCGATGAGGGCCGGGCGCCCGGCCGACCGGGAGGAGGAAGGTGCGACGGATCGGGTCCGCAGGGTGCTGCTGTGGCGGTGGCGCCGCAACGAGCTGCGGCACCGTTCCCACGCGGTGGAGGGCTGGGTCCTTGTGGTCCTGATGGTGGCCGGGTTCATCGGTGCGCCACTGGGCGGCGCGGTGGCCGGGGACGCGGTGCTGGAGGCACGGGCACGGCAGCGGAGCGAGAGCCACCTCACCGTTGCGGTGCTGGCGGAGAGCGCCACACCGCCGGCCGGGGGCAGTACGCGCACCACGGCCGAGGCGCGGTGGACCGACGCCGGCGGCGCGACGCACAGGGGGCGGGTGCCGGTCGCAAGCCACCTGGAGCGCGGTGCGCGTGTCCCGGTGTGGACGGACGAGGACGGGGCGATGACCTCCGCGCCGCCGGGGCAGGCTGCCGCGCGGTACGACGCCGCTGTGGCCGCACTCGCCGTCACGGTGAGCCTCGGTCTTCTGGTGCTCACCCTCCACCGGCTCGTGCGACGGCACTACGAACGGCGCCGCGCTGCGCTGTGGGGCCGGGGATGGGCACGGGTCGCCCCCGAGTGGGCCCGCAAGGACGCCTGACCACCGGGGGACCCGGAGGCCATCGGGCCCCTGCCCGGGACCTTCGGGACCTTCGCCCCGGGCCTCTCCGGCGGAAGGCTGGAGCTGACAGGACGAGCGGAAACCCCGTGACGGCCGATTCCCCGCATCCAGGGAGCTATCCATGACGCACGTGACCCATGACGGCCGCGACACCTCCGGCGGGGGTGCCCCCTCCGACGCGCGGATCGCCGTCGACGGACTGGTCGACAACGCCGCCAAGGCGCTCGCCGACTTCGAGTCCTTCACACAGGAGCAGGTCGACCACATCGTGGCCAAGGCCTCGGTGGCCGCCCTCGACCAGCACACCGCCCTCGCCCGCCTCGCGGTGGAGGAGACCGGTCGGGGCGTCTTCGAGGACAAGGCGGCGAAGAACATGTTCGCCTGCGAGCACGTCACGCACAGCATGTCCGGGACGAAGACCGTCGGGGTCGTCGGCCGGGACGACATCGAGGGCATCGTCGAGATCGCCGAACCGGTCGGCGTGCTGTGCGCGGTCACCCCGGTCACCAATCCGACGTCCACCACCGTCTTCAAGGCGCTGCTGGCGCTGAAGACGCGCAACCCGGTCGTGTTCGCCTTCCACCCCTCCGCGCAGACGTGCAGCGCAGAGGCCGCTCGCATCGTGCGGGACGCCGCCGTCGCCGCCGGGGCCCCCGAGCACTGCGTGCAGTGGATCGAGGACCCCTCGATCGAGGCCACCGGACTCCTCATGCGCCATCCGGGCGTGGCCCTGATCCTCGCGACCGGCGGGAACAGCATGGTCAAGGCCGCCTACTCGGCGGGCAAGCCCGCCGTGGGCGTCGGCGCGGGCAACGTGCCGGCCTACGTGCACCGCAGCGCCGACCTGCGCAGGGCCGTCAACGACCTGGTCCTGTCCAAGTCCTTCGACAACGGCATGATCTGCGCGTCCGAACAGGCGGTCATCCTCGACACCGAGGTGTACGACGAGGCCCTCGCCGAGTTCCGGCGCCTGCACGCCTACGTCGCGACGGCCGAGGAGAAGAGGAAGCTGGAGACGTACCTCTTCCCGCCGGACCCGGCAGGCAGGCAGGGCCGGGTCAACCCCGCAGCCGTGGGCCGCAGTCCCGCGTGGATCGCCGAGCGGGCGGGGTTCGCCGTCCCCGCCGACACGTCGCTCATCCTGGCCGAGGCGGGCCGTGTCGGGCCTGACGAGCCCCTGACGCGCGAAAAGCTCTGCCCGGTACTCGCCGTGCTGCGGGCCGGCTCGACCGAGGAGGGCTTCGACCTCGCGGCCGACATGGTCGCCTTCCACGGGCAGGGGCACAGCGCTGTGATCCACACCGGCGACCCGGGCCTGGCCGAACGTTACGGGCGCCGCATGAAGACCATACGGATCATCGTCAACTCGCCCTCGTCGCAGGGTGCCATCGGCGGGATCTACAACCGCCTCCTGCCTTCGCTGACCCTCGGCTGCGGCTCCTGGGGCAGCACCTCGGTCTCGGACAACGTCTCCGCCGCCCAGCTGCTCAACATCAAGCGCGTCACCACCCGGCAGAACAACCTGCAGTGGTTCAAGGTGCCGCCGAAGATCTACTTCGAGCCGCAGGCCATCCGCTACCTGGCCGCGATGCCGGAGGTCCACCGCGTCACGGTCGTCACCGACGCCACCATGACCCGGCTCGGATACGTCGACCGGGTGAGCCGCGTCCTGCAACAGCGGGAGCAGCCCGTGACCCTCCAGGTCATCGACGACGTGGAACCGGAGCCGAGCATCGGTTCCGTACAGCGCGGGGCCGCCCTCATGCGCGACTTCCGGCCGGACACCATCATCGCCCTGGGCGGGGGGTCGCCCATGGACGCGGCGAAGGTGATGTGGCTGCTGTACGAACAGCCGGACGTCGACTTCGCCGACATGCGGCAGAAGTTCTCCGACATCCGCAAGCGCGCCTTCCGCTTCCCCGTGCTCGGTGAGCGGGCCCGCCTGGTCTGCGTCCCCACCACCTCGGGCACCGGCGCCGAGGTCACCCCCTTCGCGGTGATCTCCGACCCGGCGAGCGGCAAGAAGTACCCGCTGGCCGACTACGCCCTCACCCCCAGTGTCGCGATCGTCGACCCGGTACTCACCGCCGACCTGCCGGCGACGCTCGCGGCCGACAGCGGCTTCGACGCCCTCACGCACGCCACCGAGGCGTACGTCTCCGTCTACGCCAACGACTTCACCGACGGCCTGGCGCTGCACGCCATCAAGCTGATCTTCGAGAACCTGCAAGAGGCCGTCACCGGCCGGGGCGCAGCGCGAACCCGCGCCCGGGAGAAGATGCACAACGCGGGCACCATCGCCGGCATGGCCTTCGGCAACGCCTTCCTCGGCATCGTCCACGCGATGTCCCACACCCTGGGCGCCACCTTCCACATCGCCCACGGGCGCACCAACGCGATCCTTCTGCCGCACGTGATCCGCTACAACGGCACGGTCCCCGCCAAGCTGACGGGCTGGCCCAAGTACGAGAGCTACCAGGCGCCCGAGCGCTTCCAGGACATCGCCCGTGCCCTGGGGCTGCCGGCCTCCACCGCCCCCGAAGGGGTCGCCTCGTACGCCGCCGCCGTGGAACGCCTGCGCGACGCCGTCGGCATCGAACCGTCCTTCCGGGCCCTGGGCATCGACGAGACCGCTTTCATCAGGGCGCTCCCGAGGCAGGCGATGAACGCCTACGAGGACCAGTGCGCCCCGGCCAACCCGCGCATGCCGATGCTGGACGACATGGAGGACATCATGCGCACCGCCTACTACGCCGGCCCTCGGCCACTGCCCCTGAACTGACGCTCCGGGTCACCCGCTCGGCCGCTAGGCTGTCACGGTACGGGCGGGTGATCGAGGTCAGGAGGACCGGTGGGCGTTGAGGAGCCGCTGTCGCGGATGCCCCAGATGCGGCTCGACGAGCTGCTTGAGGAGCTCCAGGCGCGCATCAACGCCGCGCGCGGCACCCGGGACCGCGTGCACAGCCTGCTGGAGGCCGTCGTTTCCGTCGGCCGCGAGCTGGACCTCCCCCAGGTGCTGCGGCGGATCGTGGAAGCCGCAGCGCTGCTGGTCGACGCGCAGTACGCGGCGCTCGGAGTGATCGGGCCCGACGGTCGGACCCTGTCGCAGTTCCTCACCGTCGGGCTGACCGAGCAAGAGATCGCGAAGATCGGCCCCCTGCCGGCCGGGCACGGCATCCTGGGCGAGCTCATCCGTCACCCCGAGCCGCTGCGGCTGACGGACCTCGGTGCCCACGAGGCGTCCTACGGATTCCCCGCCCACCATCCCCCCATGCGGACGTTCCTCGGCGTGCCCATCCGGGTGCGCGACGAGGTCTTCGGCAACCTCTACCTGACCGACAAGCACGGGGGCGTGGAGTTCGACGCCGAGGACGAATCGGTCATCTCCACGCTGTCCGTCGCCGCCGGCGTCGCCATCGACAACGCGCGCCTGTACGAAGCCTCGCAGCGCCAGCAGCGATGGCTGAAGGCCAACGCGGAGATCACCAACAGCCTGCTCTCCGGCAGCCCGCGACTGGCGGTGCTGGAGCTCATCGCCCGCCGCGCCCAGGAAATCACCGGGGCGGCGCTCGCCGACGTGTCCGTGCCCGTGGCCGGAACGAACGACCTCGTCGTCGAGCTCGCCATCGGCGCCGACGGAGAGACCCGCCGCGGCCTGGTGGTACCGGTCGAAGGCACGCTCTCGGGCGCCGCGTACCAAGCCGGCGCGCCCGCGACCACCGCCGGCCTCGCACAGGACGACCGGTACACCGCCGGCCCGCGCCGCTTCGACGGCCTCGGCCCCGCGGTCGCCGTGCCCCTGGGCACAGCCGCCAAGGACACCCGCGGTGTCCTGCTGCTGGCCCGGCACCAAGGAGACCCGGCCTTCACCGAAGCGGAGCTGGAGCCCCTGCTGGCCTTCGCCGGACAGGCCGCGCTCGCCCTCGAGCTGGCCGAACGCCGCAGCGACGCCGAGCAGCTCGCCCTCCTGGAGGACCGCGACCGCATCGCCCGGGACCTGCACGACCTCGCCATCCAGAGGCTCTTCGCCACCGGCATGACCTTGCAGAGCGCCGCACGCCTCGTGCAGCACGAAGGCGCCGCCGAACGCGTCTCGCGCGCCGTCGGGGACCTCGACGAAACCATCAAGATCATCCGCTCCACGATCTTCGGCCTGCGCGCCCGAGAGGAGGACACCGGGCCCAGTCTGCGCGCACGGGTCGCCCGCACCGTGGGGGAGACGGCGACCACCCTCGGCTTCCCGCCCCGTCTGAGCATGGAGGGCCTGCTCGACACGGACGTACCGCCCCAGGTGGCCGAGCACGTCACGGCAGCCCTGACCGAAATGCTCAGCAACGCCGCCCGCCACGCGCATGCGAGCCGGGTCGAGGTCGCGTTGCAGGCCACCAGCGAGGAGGTCGTCCTCACCGTCGCGGACAACGGCCGGGGCATCCCCGCCGAAGGCAGGCGCAGCGGCCTTCGCAACCTCGAGGAGCGGGCCCGCAGCGTGGGCGGCGCCCTGGAGATCGTCTGCCCGGAGGAGGGCGGCAGCCGGCTCGTGTGGCGTGCGCCTCTCGTCTTCTGACCCGCCGGGTGGCCGCAGGTCTCCCGGCCGGAGCACATCCGATCCCGCCCGGTGGCCCGGGGACGTTCGCACGTCGCCAAGGCTCCTGGGGCGGCGCGCATGCCGCGGGTGCCCGCGACGTCGGCGGCGGGCACGTGTGCCGTCGCGGGAGTCGGTCATCCGGTGTGACGGGCAGGCCCTACACGGTGAGCTGCAGGCCCGTCACCAGGTCCGGCCGGATGCGCAGCGCGGCGCTCGTGACGGGGTGTTGCGCCCATGGGCGCAGACGGGCGGCGAAACGCGCGAGCTCCCTCTCGTCGGTGACCCGGCGGGCGTATCCGGTGACCACCACGCTCCAGCCGAGGTGTGTCTCGGGGTCGATGACGTCCGCCTCGTACGCCACCACGACGCCGCCGGCCTGAGTGGGCGTCACGATGGAGGCGAGCACGGCGCCGTCGTGCAACCGGACGATGATGTCCTCGCCGTCCATGAGGTGGTTGACCGGGCGGATGGCCGGCAGGGCCTGGTGCGTGAACACGATGCGCCCGAGCGAGATGCTGCCGAGCAGCCGCAGGGCCTCGGCACGGCCGAGTCGCCCCATGCGCCGGGGCGCCACCGCCTCACGGTGGTCGTCCACCGTGGTACGCGCGGCTTCGTCCTTCATCGTGCTCACCTTCTGCTCCGGATCGGCCCCGACGGCTTCGCCGCCACCGCCAGCGTCTCCCCTCACACGCCGGCTCGGTAGGGCCGATCGGACCTTCTCGACCGGGCCGATCGCCGACGGTCCCGTCGGACCTGATCCTCGCGACGGGTCACGCGAAGGAGCAGGCCACGGCGCGGTCCACGCCCAGGGCGCAGATGACGCGAGCGGGAAGCCGCTGGATGCGGCACAGGCGCAGCCGCACACCGGCCGCCACGCACCGGCGGTGCACGCGCAGGAACAGCGCCACGCCGGAGCTGTCACAGAAGGTGACGTCTGCCAGGTCCAGCAGCAGTTCGCACTCGGTCTGCCCTGCCAGGCGGGTCAGCTCCGCCTCGATGTGCGCAGCGGTGTACAGGTCCAGCTCCCCGGCCAGGGCGACTTCCGTCGTGCTCTGGTCGAGCGGGGCTGTGGTCAGACCGATCGGAGGCGTCATCATGGCAGCTGCCCTGCTTTCGTGGTTCAGGCGGTGTTCCGGGGGCCCCGGCCGTGCCCGCGCCGGAAGTCCACCAGAGCGCGAGCCCGGACAGGCAGGTCCGGCGGGCCCGTAGCCAGAGGGCCGAACGTCCCTCCCCTGCCGTGCCCGGCGCGGGGGAACACACGTCCGAACGGTGAGGAGGAGCGACGGGTGCCGTTCACCCGGCTCGTGATCATCGGCAACAGGAGGTGTATGGGGCCTTGCGGCATCGGGTACGGGCACTGCGGGACCTCGCCCGGTATGAGGGCCGTCCGGCCCTGGGCGAAGGTCCCGCTCGCGCGGCACTATGCACGGAGAGCCCTCACGGGCGGAGAACTCGGCGAACACGGAGTGTGTGATGACGGACAGCAGCGGCGGCCTCACCGAGAAGGAGCCGGTCAGGGTCTTCCTTCTCGACGACCATGAGGTGGTGCGCCGAGGTGTGCACGATCTGCTGGACGCCGAGCCCGACCTGACCGTGGTCGGGGAGGCCGGCACCGCCGAACAGGCGCTGGTGCGGGTGCCCGCACTGCGCCCGCAGGTCGCCGTTCTCGACGTGCGCCTGCCGGACGGGGACGGCGTGAGCGTGTGCCGGGAGCTCCGCTCGCGCATGCCCGACCTGGCCTGCCTGATGCTGACGTCGTTCGACGACGAGGAGGCGCTGCTCGACGCGATCATGGCCGGTGCGTCCGGCTATGTCCTCAAGCAGATCACGGGCACCGACCTGGTCCACGCCGTCCGCACGGTGGCCTCCGGCCAGTCCATGCTGGACCCCGGCGCCACGGCCCGGGTCATGGCCCGGCTCCGCGGCGGATCCCCCCAGGAGGAGCAGCCGCAGGGCCTGCCCGGACTGACCGAGCGGGAACGGGAGATCCTCGCTCTGGTGGGGGAGGGACTGACCAACCGGGAGATCGGCAAGCGGCTGTACCTGGCGGAGAAGACCGTCAAGAACAACATCTCCCGGCTGCTCGCCAAGTTGGGCGTCGAACGCCGGGTGCAGGCCGCCGTCATCGCCACCCAGGCTCTGGCTGCCCGGGAGGACCAGGGCGGTGGGGCCGGGCGGGAAGGCCGCCCGCGAGGCTGACGCCGGTCCCACACGGCTGACGCCGGTCCCCCACGCGGATGCGAACCGCTGACAGCCCCTGCTCGCCGCTCCGCCAGAGCCGAGCAGGGGCCGCGGCGGCATGTCCCAGCGGCGTCGTTCTCGTGGCGCGGGGACCGGCTGTCCCACCGGTCCCCGCCACCAGGAGGCCGTCAGTCGTGCGGTACGACAGCGACCGGGCAGGGGGCATGGTGCAGGGCCGCGTGGGCGACCGACCCGATACGGGTACCGACGGGCCCGCGGCGCGCCCGTCGGCCGACCACGAGCAGCTGCGCGTCGGACACGGTGGACAGCAGTACCTGCCCCGCGCTGCCGATCTCGACGTGCTCGGTCACCGGGACGTCCGGGAACCGTGTGCGCCACGGGGCGAGCGCCTCCGCCAGGGCCTTCTTCTCGAACGGCTCCAGTCCTCCGGCCTCGTCCGCGAGGAGCATCGAGCCGGGGCTGAAGGCGACGACCGGCGGCAGGCTCCAGGCCCGTACCGCACGCAGGGCCGCACCGCGTGCCGCCGCCTCCTCGAAGGCGAAGCCGAGCACCGCGGCGCTGTCCTCCGGCGTGCCCTGCTGGCCCACGACGATCTCGCCGCCCTCCGCCCGGGGCGTCTGCCCGGCGCGGGCGCGCACGGACACCACGGGCCGTTTCGCGGAGGCGATCACCTGCTGACCGTAGGAGCCGAGGAGGAAGCCGACGAATGCCCCGTGCCCCCGCGAACCCAGCACCAGCATCTCGGCTGCTTCGGCTTCCTTCAGCAGAGCGGCGACCGCGGTGTCCTGGACCACTTCGGCGGTGACCGTGAGGGCCGGGTGGCGGCCGGCGACGCGCGTCTCGGCCTCGCGGAGCACGGCGCGGGCGGACGTGGCCTGCGTCTCCCTGTCCTGGACGACGGGGACCTCCAGGGGCTGCCACAGCCAGGCGTGCACGATACGCAGCGGCATACCGCGCAGCTCGGCTTCGCGTGCCGCCCAGTCCGCCGCTGCGAGGCTCTCCGCGGAGCCGTCCACTCCTACGGTGATGGCGCTGGTCATGAAAGTGCCTCCATACGGTTCCAGGGCATGGCCGCTTCGGCCGTGCTTCCTGTCATCAGCCTCCCTGGGGAGGTGGTGGTCCGCCGAGGGCCCATCGGCCCTGTCTCCCGGCCATTCGGCCACGACGGCGTGGCCGCCGGCCGGTGAAGCGCGGTGGCGGGGCCCGTCGGCCCCCAGCAGGGACCTCCGGCCCCCTGCGCGCACCGTCCGCGCCGACCACTGTGGAGGCGCAGGTCCGCCCAGCAGCGCCCCGGAGTGCCGGACGGCGATCGTCGGGCCCCTGAAGACAGCCCGCGTACGCCGCGTCCGGCCCGCCCGGCCGCCAGACCCACGGAGTCTCCATGTCCCGCACCGTCACCGCCGGCCTCGACGGATCCCCGGAAAGCCTCGCCGCCACGCAGTGGGCCGCTCAGGAGGCGTTGCGTCGTGCCGTGCCGCTGCGGCTGCTCCGCGCATGGAGCATCGACGAGGACCCCCGTACACGCGTGGTCGACCCGGCGACGGCACGCGAATGGGGCGCGCGCACCCTCGCCATCGCCGAAAGGCGTCTGCGGCGCCGCCACCCCGGCCTGGACGTCGAGACGGAGTGGGTCGCCGGGGACCCGGTGGAGGAGCTGTGCGGCGCTGCCGAGCAAGCGGAACTGCTCGTGCTCGGCTCCCGTGGTCTGGGCGGCCTGGCCGGGTTCTTCGCGGGGTCGGTCTCCCTGGCGGTGCTCGCCCGCACACGACGACCCGTCGTTCTCGTCCGCCCGCACGACCCCCTGGAGCCCGAGGAGGAACGTACGGGGGAGGTGGTCGTCGGTCTGGACGTGTCCGCCGCCGCCGACGAACTGCTCTCCTTCGGCTTCGCCGCCGCGGACCGGTACGGCTGCGGACTGCGCGTGGTGCACCGGTGGGCCGTTCCGGCACTCTACGGACCCGACCTGGTCGGCGCGCTGCCGCTGCTCATGACGGAGGTCGCCGCGGACGCGCGGCGCGAACTCGACGAGGCGCTGGCCCCCTGGACCGAGAAGTTCCCGGACGTGGCGGTGGTCCGCGACTGCCGCCAGGGCCGGCCGGAGCGGGACCTGACGGAGCTGTCGCGCGACGCCCGGCTCGTCGTCGTCGGCCGCAAGGTCCGCCGGGCACGGATCGGTACCCACATCGGGGCCGTCACCCACGCGGTCCTGCACCACTGCCTGGCCCCGGTCGCCGTCGTGCCCCACGACTGAACGGGCCTCACCGCTGAGCGGCGCGCACGACACCGCCCGTGCCGGGTGCGGCCTCCGGCACCGTCCTCGGACGACTCGGGCGGCCGAGCCGCCCATGCGGCCGCCCCACCCCCTCCCGGAGGCGACACCGGGCGTCCGTGAGGGAGGGCACAAGGTCCCTCGTGTCACCGGGACCACCGGTCCCGTCCATCCGGATCGACCAGGCCGGTCGGCGGCTTCGCACGACCTTTCCGGCCCTCGGCCGGCCGCAGGCGGGCGACGAACATCGAAGGTGAGACCGGACCACCTCGCCCGTCCCGCAGGCCGCCGTCCCTTGGAGATGACGACATGACCGTGACCGTCCAGCCCCCCGCCGACAACGCCGGCCAGACCGACGCGGCGTGGCGCGGCTTCACCGGTGAAGAGTGGATGCGGGAGATCGACGTCCGTTCCTTCATCCAGGACAACTACACGCCGTACGAGGGCGATGCGGCGTTCCTGGCCGGTCCCACGGACCGGACGCTCGCCGTGTGGAGAACAGTCGCCTCCCTCTTCCCCGAGGAGCGCCGCAAGGGCATCCTCGACGTCGACACGGCGACGCCCTCCACCATCACGTCCCACGCGCCCGGTTACATCGACCGCGACCGGGAGCTGATCGTCGGTCTGCAGACCGACGCCCCGCTGAAGCGGGCCATCATGCCCAACGGCGGACTGCGCATGGTCGAGAACGGGCTGCGCGCGTACGGCTTCGAACCGGACCCCTTCGTCACCACGGTCTTCGGCACCTACCGCAAGACCCACAACGACGGCGTCTTCGACGCCTACACCCCCGAGATGCTGCGCGCCCGCAAGGCGGGCGTCATCACCGGCCTGCCCGACGCCTACGGACGGGGCCGGATCATCGGCGACTACCGCCGCGTCGCCCTGTACGGGACCAGCCGGCTGATCGACGCCAAGCGCGCCGAGCGGTCACGCCTCGACCACATCCCGTCCGCGGCCGACGTCATCCGCGACCGCGAGGAACTGTCCGAGCAGATCAGGGCGCTGGGCGAGCTGGAACGCATGGCCGCCTCCTACGGCTGCGACGTCTCGCGTCCCGCCGCCACCGCTCACGAGGCCGTCCAGTGGCTGTACCTGGGCTTCCTGGCCGCGGTGAAGGAGCAGAACGGCGCGGCGATGTCCCTGGGCCGCACCTCCACCTTCCTTGACGTCTACCTCCAGCGCGACCTCGACGAGGGGCGCATCGACGAGACCCGCGCGCAGGAGCTCGTCGACGACTTCGTGATCAAGCTGCGGATCGTGCGGTTCCTGCGCACGCCGGAGTACGACGCACTGTTCTCCGGCGACCCCACCTGGGTCACCGAGTCCGTCGGCGGCATCGGAGAGGACGGCCGGCCCCTGGTCACGCGCACCTCCTTCCGCTTCCTCCAGACCCTCTACAACCTCGGACCCGCCCCGGAGCCCAACCTGACCGTGCTCTGGTCCCGTCGACTGCCCGAGGGGTTCAAGCGGTTCTGCGCCCAGGTCTCCGTCGACACCAGCTCGATCCAGTACGAGTCCGACGACCTGCTCCGCCCCCGCACGGGTGACGACTCGGCGATCGCCTGCTGCGTCTCCGCCATGGCGGTGGGCAAGCAGATGCAGTTCTTCGGCGCCCGCGTCAACCTCGCCAAGGCCCTCCTGTACGCGATCAACGGAGGCCGCGACGAGATGACCGGCGAGCAGGTCGCCCCCGCGACCACCCCGCTGACCGGCGAGTACCTCGACTACGACGAGGTGGCCGAGGCGTACGACCGCATGCTGGACTGGCTCGCCGCGACCTACGTCAACGCGCTCAACGTGATCCACTACATGCACGACAAGTACGCCTACGAGCGCGTCGAGATGGCCCTGCACGACCACCCGGTCCACCGCACGATGGCGTGCGGCGTCGCGGGTCTCTCCGTGGCGGCGGACAGCCTCTCGGCCGTCAAGCACGCTCGTGTGAAGGTCCTCCGGGACCACACCGGGCTCGCCGTCGACTACCGGGTCGAAGGCGACTACCCGGCCTACGGCAACGACGACGACCGGGCGGACGCGATCGCCGTCGACCTGGTCCGCTCCTTCATGGCCAAGGTGCGGCGCCACCCCACCTACCGGGGTGCCGAGCACACGCAGTCGGTCCTCACCATCACCTCCAACGTCGTGTACGGCAAGCACACGGGCAACACGCCCGACGGCCGGCGCGCCGGAGCACCGTTCGCGCCGGGCGCCAACCCGATGAACGGCCGCGACCACCACGGCATGGCGGCGTCGGCCCTGTCGGTCGCGAAGATCCCGTACGACCAGGCCCGCGACGGCATCTCCCTGACCTCGACCATCACTCCGGAGGGGCTGGGGCACGACCCGGACGAACGGGCGGGGAACCTCGTCGGAATCCTCGACGCCTACACGGCCGCAGGCGGCTTCCACATGAACGTCAACGTCCTCGACCGCGCCACACTGGAGGACGCCATGGAACACCCCGAGGACTACCCGGAGCTGACCATCCGGGTCTCCGGATACGCCGTCAACTTCGTCCGGCTCACCCGCGAACAGCAACTGGACGTCATCAGCCGCACGTTTCACGGTGCGCGATGACCACCGGCCGCATCCACTCCTGGGACCTGTCCACCGGCGTGGACGGGCCCGGGACCCGCTTCGTCCTCTTCCTCAGCGGCTGTCCGTTGCGCTGCCTGTACTGCGCCAACCCCGACACCTGGCACATGCGCGACGGGGAGCCGGTCACCGTGGACGACGTGGTGTCCCGCATCGAGCGGTACCGGCGGTTCACCGACCTGGCCGGTGGGGGAGTGACCCTCACCGGCGGTGAACCCCTGCTGCAGTCCGCCTTCACGGCCGAGGTCCTGCGGCGGTGCAAGGAGCTGGGCCTGCACACCGCCCTCGACACCTCCGGTGCCCTGGGCCATCGGGCCGACGACGCCCTCCTGGCCGACACCGACCTCGTCCTGCTCGACATCAAGTCCTTCGACGCCGGCGTCTACCGGCGCCTGACCGGCGGCCGCCTCGCGCCGACCCTCGACTTCGCCACCCGCCTGAACCGTCTCGGCGTCCCCGCCTGGATCCGCTACGTCCTCGTCCCCGGCTGGACCGACGACCCCGCGTCCGTCGACGGCCTCGCTCGCTTCCTCGTGGACCTGGACAACGTCGACCGCGTCGACGTCCTGCCCTTCCACAAGCTCGGTGCCGCCAAGTACGACGCGCTCGGCACCCCCTTTCCCCTCCGCGACAGTCCGCTTCCCGACGTCGCTCTCGTCGAGCGCGTGCGCGACCGGTTCCGCGCCCACGGCCTGCGAGCCCTGTGAGTCAACGGCACTCCGGGCCGTGCGGGGCGTCCACGGTGCCCCTGCTGCCCACAGGAAGGGAGACACCCCATGCATCCGAAGTACGTGTACGACTTCGCCGAGGGCGGCCGGCACATGACCGACCTCCTCGGCGGCAAAGGCGCGCACCTCGCCGAGATGACCCGCATGGGCCTGCCCGTGCCGCCCGGCTTCACGGTCACCACGGACGCCTGCCGGGTCTTCCAGGAGACCGGGGAGCCACCCCCGGAGCTGGAACGCCAGATCGGTGAACACCTCGCGGCCCTGGAACGCACCGTCGGGCGACGGCTCGGCCAGGTGGACGACCCTCTGCTGCTCTCCGTCCGTTCCAGTGCCCCGGTCCCCGTGCCGGGCACCATGGACACCGTCCTCGACATCGGTCTCAACGACCTGTCCGTCCTGGGCCTGGGCAGGCCCCCTGGACCGGAGCGGTTCGCCTGGGACTCCTACCGTCGCCTCGTGCAGATGTTCGGCAGCACGGTCATGGGCGTCGACAGCGCACGCTTCGAGAGCATCCTGACCGCGATCGAACGGCAGCATCACGCCGCCGACGACACCCAGGTGGACACCTGCGACCTGATCCGCCTGGTCGAGACGTACAAGGATCTGATTCTGGAAGAGACGGGAGAGGAGTTCCCACAGGACCCCGCCGAGCAGCTCCGCCGGGCCGTTCTCGCCGTCTTCACCACGTGGAACGGCGAGCGGGCGCGGCTCTCCCGGCGTCGCGAGCACATCCCCGACACCCTGGGCACCGCCGTCACCGTCCAGACCATGGTCTTCGGCAACCGCGGCCCCGACTCCGGCAGCGGCGTCGCCTTCACCCGTGCCCCGGGGACCGGACCGCCCGGCGTCTACGGCGACTACCTTCCGAACGCCCAGGGCGAGGACGTCATCGCCGGAATCCGTGACACCGTGCCCCTCCGGGAACTGGAACACCTCGACCCCGTCTCCTTCGGAAGGCTGCGCGACTGCATGCGGACGCTGGAGAGTCACTACCGGGGCCTGTGCTCCATCGAGTTCACCATCGAGCGGGGCACGCTGTGGATGCTGCGGATCCGCCCGCCGCGGCAGCCGGCTCCCTGCCGCGCCGACGCGACAGCCGAAACGTCCTCGCCGGCCCGGGTGGGCTGTCGGTGTGTGCTCCCGGCCACGGAAGGGGGGCACGCATAGCGTGGGCGTGATGAGTGAGGTGGTGTGGTGAACGCCGACGAGGAACCGGACGCCACACCGGGGCAGGGGCCGCTGCGCGGACCTCGCCGCCGCCCATGCCACCCGGCCACTGGACGCCCTGGTACACGCACTCGCCGACCACCATCCCAGCGACGGCCACGACGACATGGCCGTCCTCGCCATCCGGACCCCCGGCGGAGGGTGACCCCCGCCCGAGCGGCCTTCGCGTCCTGGAGCGCCATGCCCCACCTGGGCCTCCGGCCTGCCCCCCCGCAAGCAGGAGGGGGCAGGAGCCGCTCGGACACGGCGAGGGTCGAAAGGTCCTGGCCGTCGGCCGCGGAGGGTCAGTGCGTGGCGTCGGCCAGCCACAGGTCGGGGCCGAAGACCTCGTAGCGGATGTTGCGGGCGGGTATTCCGCCGCGCAGCAGTTGCGCCCTGACCTCGCGCATGAAGGGGAGCGGGCCGCACAGGTACACGCTCGCGTCGGCGGGCAGTTCCAGCGCATCGAGATGCATCCGCCCCGTCCGGAAGCCGGTCTCCTGCTCCGCGTCCCGTTCGTACCAGAACGTGGCGCGTGCGTTCGGCAGCGTGCCGACGAGCCGGTCGGTGTCGGCGCGCAGGGCGTGGTCGGCGGGTGAGCGGTCGGCGTGCAGGACGGTGACGGGGCGGGTGGGGGCGGTGGCCGCGAGGTGTTCGAGCATGGAGACCATGGGCGTGCAGCCGATGCCGGCGGAGACGAGGAGCAGGGGTGCGTCCGAATCGTCGAGCACGACATCGCCGAAGGGGGCGGAAAGGGTGAGTTCGTCGCCGGCCTCGAGGGTGCGGTGCAGCAGGCCCGACACCTCACCGTCGGGGGCTTCTCCTTCGCCGGTCGCGCGCTTGACGGTGATGCGGCGCATCTGGTCGCCGGGAGCCGAGGAAAGGCTGTACTGGCGAAGCTGGTGCACTCCGTCCGGCATCTGCACGCGCACGCTGACGTACTGCCCGGCCCGAGCACGAGGGGCAGCGGCGCCGTCGGCGGGGCGGAGCAGGAAGGAGACGGTGTCGGGGGTCTCCTGGCGGCGTTCGATGATGGTCCACTGCCGCCACGGGTGTCCGGGCCGTACCTGTGCCTCGAGGTAGAGGCGTGCCTCCTGAGCGATGAGAGCGCCGGCCATCAGCCAGTAGACCTCGTCCCAGGCGGCCGCGACGTCAGGGGTGACCGCTTCGCCCAGGACCTCGGCGATGGCGGCGAACAGGTACTTGTGCACGACCGTGTACTGGTCTTCGGTGACGCCGACGGCGACGTGCTTGTGGGCGATGCGGGCGAGCAGGGCGTCCGGGCGGGTGTCGGGGTCGGCCAGCAGCGCTCCGGCGAAGGCGGCGATCGACCCGGCCAGCGCCCGGCGCTGTGCGCCGTTCGCCTGGTTTCCTCGATTGAACATGCCGTCCAGCAGTTCGGGGTGCTCGGCGAGCATCGTCGCGTAGAAGCGGGTGGTTATCTCGTCCAGCGACTCGCCGACGGCAGGCAGGGTGGCCCGGATCAGCGAGGCCGACTCGGCAGACAGCATGACACTCCTGAGAGAGGAAGCGGAGGGATGGGCGCCGCGCAGCGGCAGGCACCGTCCGGTCTAACAGCTCGGGACCGCCGCGCCGCTTCGGAACGCAGGACGCGGGACCATGGTCCCGCAGGTCAGGGCCCCCCGGGCCCGTCCCGGGCCACGCGAGCCGGGACCAGCGGCCCCTGCGCGGTGCACGACGAACGATCGATGGTCCCGAGGTGCTGAGCAGGGGCCGAACCGGCACTGGCCGGTCACGAACGAGTCGCGGCTGTGGCGCGGTGCGTCGCGGCGTCAGCGGTCCCCCCTGAGCGCGGAGCACCCGGCGCCGAGGCGGACAGGAAGACCGCCGGGCGCCTCCCCTTCCACGGTGCATCAGCCTCGCGCGCCGGACCTTCGGGCGATCACGGCATCCACTCTGGCCGGAGAGCGGAAGGGGGGCGCCCACGCGTGGCAGACCAGGGCCGCTCAGGCCCGCATCGGGGACGATCGGCCCCGGTGCCGTCTGCCGGCCCCGTGTGAGGCTGAGGACATCACATCCGCTGGGGCCCCGCTCTCAACGGCGGCATCGGGAGGCAGCATGTCTGGCATCATCACCGTAGGACTGGACGGGACCGACCACGCCTCGGCGGCGGCGGACTGGGCCGCGCAGGAGGCCGATCGCCGGGGGGCGTCCCTGCGTCTTGTCCACGCCTGGGTCTGGCGCCCCACCGACGTGGTGTACGTCGGCGACCGGGCGGCCGAGGAGCGGTGGGTGCGCGACATGCTCGCCGAGGCCCGGTCCCGCGTGGTCGGGCAGCACCCGACCCTTGACGTCACCACGGAGCTCCTCGTCGAGGACCCGGTGCCCGCCCTCCTTGCCGAGGCCGCACGCGCCGACATGCTGGTCCTGGGGTCACGCGGATACGGGACCCTGACCGGATACCTGGTCGGTTCCGTATCGCTGAAGGTGTTGCGCCATGCGGCAGGGCCGGTCGTCATGGTGGGAAGGCCGAACCCCGGCGCGCCCGAGCGGACCCCGGAAGTGGTGGTCGGTGTCGAACCCGGGCAGACCGGTGAATCGGTCCTGGAGTTCGCCTTCTCCGCCGCGGCCGGACGCGGAGCGACGCTGCGTGCCGTACACGCCTGGAGCGTCCCGACGGTCCTCGCCTGGAGCCCGGGTTCGCTGTATCTGGTCCCCGAGGCGGACGGTCTGGAGCAGATCAACAGGGAGGTCCTGGCCGACACCCTGAAGCCGTGGCGCGACACGTACCCGCAGGTGGAGGTCGTCGAGCACTTCGAGATCGGCTCGGCCTCCGAGGTCCTGCTGTCCAGCAGCGCCCGTGCCGGCCTGGTGGTCGTCGGGCGGCGCAGCCACGAGGAGGGCCTGCGGCGCCTCGGTCCGGTCACCCACGCCGTTCTGCACCATGCCACGGCCCCCGTGGCTGTCGTGCCTCACGACTGTCCCGCCAGTTAGGGCCGCAGCCCGGGGGCGAGTACGCCGCGACCCCTTCGGCCCGCACATCGGCGGCGTCACGCACGCGGTGCTCCACCACGCCACCGCATCCGTCGCCGTCATCGTCCACGGCTGAAGCGCGCCGCGACGAAGAGTTCCGGCCGCCCGGCTGCGCCCGGTCGGCGCAGGAGGGCGTCAGCGCCGCCGCCGGCGAAGAGGACGGCACCCCTCGCGGGGTGCCGTCGGACCCGTCGTTCAGTCGGTGATCTCGACCTGCGCGCCCTGTGTCTCCGGCTTCTTCTGTGTGATGCCCTGGAGGAGCGCGGCGAGGTCGACGCCGGTGGCGGAGGAGAGCAGTTCCATGCCCTGGGTGACGTTGTCGGTCACGGTGCGGGTCAGCCGGCTCGCTCCGTCGGTGGAGATGACGGTCATCTTGTCGACCGCGGCGAGCGGTTCGGCGGCCTTGGCGACGACCTGCGGCAGGACCTCGACGAGCATCTGCAGGACGGCGGCGTCGCCGTACTGCGCGAAGGCGTCGGCCTTCTTCCGCATGGCCTCGGCCTCCGCCGCGCCCTTGGCGCCGATGGCGGCGGCCTCCGCCTCGCCCTCGATGCGTACGGCCTCGGCGAGCGCGGCGCGCTGCGCCTTCTCGCCCTCACCGGTCAGCCGGGCCCGCTCGGCCGCGGCCTCCGCCTCCTTCACCGAGGCGATACGGCGGGCCTCCGCCTCCTGCTCCGCCTGGTAGCGGGCGGCGTCCGCGGGCTTGCGGACCTGGGTGTCCAGCTGCCGGTCCGTCAGCGCGGCCTGGCGGGCGGCGACCTTCTCCTGCTCGGACAGGATGTCCTGCTGCCGGGCGGCCTCGGCGAGCGGACCCGCCGCGTTGGCCTGCGCCGCCGCCTCGTCCGTCTGCGCCTTGATCTCGGCCTGCTTCAGGTACAGCGTCCGCTGGGCGACGGCGATCTCCTCCTCCGCCTTCAGTCGGGCCTGTTCGGCGGCACGGCGGGCGACGGCCTCGGCGATGTCGGCCTCCTGCTTGGCCCGGGCCGCCTCCGGGCGGCCGAGGTCCTCCAGGTAGGAGCCCTCGGTGGTGATGTCCTGGATCTGGAAGGCGTCGAGCACCAGGCCCTGGCCCGACAGGCTCGCCTCGGCCTCCTCGGCGACCTGCCCGGCGAACGCGGCGCGGTCGCGGATGATGTCCTCCACCGACATCCGGCCGACGATGGAGCGCAGCGCGCCGGAGAGCACCTCCTGGGTGAAGCCGACGATGCCGTCCTGCTGCATCAGGAACCGCTGGGCCGCCGCCCTGATCGAGTCCTCGGTCCCGCCGACCTTGACGATGGCGACCCCCTCCAGGTTCGCCTTCACACCGCGCAGGGTGACGGCGCCGCGCACCGCGACGGGGATGTGCCGGCTGGACAGGTCGAGGCTGAACTTCTGCTGCACGAACGGCACGACGAAGACCCCGCCGCCGACCACGACCTTCTGGCCGCTGTTGTCCGTGTACTCGCGCCCGGTCGTGGGATCGGTGGTCTTCTTGCCGCGCCGACCGGTGATGATGAACGCCTCGCTGGGCCCGGCGACCTTGTAGCGCGTGATCACGACGAGGCCGAGCAGCACCAACAGGACGACGATGCCCACCACAGCGGTGAGGACAGGGCTCATGACGAGACCCCCTTCGATCGGAACCAAGAAGTGGAGAAAGCAGGCAGTGGCGGAGGCGTCAGCGTTCGACGGGGCGCACGGTCACCGACGTCGGCGAGAGCACGGACTCGACCCACACCTCGGTGCCGCGTGCGACGGGCGCGCCGGCCCTCGCCGCGTACTTCACCGGCTGACCCGCGAGGTGCAGCAGCACCTCGCCGTAACCGCCGGCCGGGATCGCCGTCACCACCGCACCCGACGTCCCGGTCAGGTCCTCGCCCCGCGGTGCGGGCGCGGCGCCGTCGCGCATGAGCGCCCGGCCGAACCGCCAGGTCCCCCACCCCACGCCGACCCCCGCGACCACGCCCGCACCGGTGGCGACCCCCGCCCCCGTACCGGTCGTGCCGAGCACGATCGCCCCCGTGAAACCGAGGGCCGACACGAACCCGGCGATCACTGGCAACGACAGGATCCCGTCCAGCCCCCCGCCGAACCCGTCGAGGACCCCCTCCCACACCCCGTCGAAGACCAGCGAGAGGACCAGCAGCACCAGACCCCCGATGCCGAGACCAAGAAACCAGACCATTCCCGCTCCTTCGGTCACCGGGTTCGTTCTGCCGTCAGGGCCATCGTGGCAAAGGACCGCGCATGCGTTCACTGCCGTACTTCGGCAATCTTTACGCCCTCTTAATGCCGTGGTCGCGCGGGGCGGGAACGCGGCGGAGAGAGCGGCCCTGCGCGCAGGTGCTTCCTCGAGGTCCACGGGCTCGTCCCGGCTGACGAAGTGCCGCGTGTGGGAGGCGCATCGAGCGGGGTGCGGTCGATGTGTGCGTACCTCGGGCCCCCTCGATCAGGGGCGCATCGCTCCCTGAACGCCGGGAGGGGCGCGGTTTCGGCATCAAGAGGGCGTAAGGATTGCCGAGAACCAGCAATGCGCCAGCGGACTCCCCAGGGTCAGAATCGCTCCGACGGCATCGCGGCCTGTGTGCCCCGATGCCGAGTTCCGGAAGAGGCGAGGGCTGGGGAGGGTGGGCATGTCGGTCCTCCTCGACGCGGCCTGCGGCTTTCCCACCATGCTCCTGACCTCTGCCGTCGCCGTGCTCGTCGGCTTCTGGTCGCTCGTGCTGTGCCGTGCGGTCGGGCGTGACGCCTTCGATGCCGACCTCGACATGGAAGCCCTGGGCTTCGGCGGTGCTCCCGTCGCGCCGGCCGGCACGCTGTTCATCGGGGTCGCATGGGTGCTCGACCTGTTAGGCATGGTGCTGCTGGGCCGAGTCGGTCTGCCCGGACTCTGGTCCCTTCTCTTCTCCGTCGTGCTGCTCGCGGCGGCTCTGGCGGTGTCGTGGCGGCTGACGAGGTGGCTGGCCGGACGGGTGAGGAAACGTCGCCGGGAGGACAGGACCATTTCCTCTCAGGCTCCTGACCTGCGGAGATAAGTGCACGATGAACGGACGGGACCGTCCGGATAACGGTCGCGTCACGAGTGCTGGGCTTTTGGAAGATCACCTTCCGTAATGTGATCCGCATCACGTGCTGTGTGTCAGGTCTCGTGGTAGGAATGCGCAACTCCGCAGGTGGCACCACCCCTCGCCGCCTCGTGGAGGGCCGGTGCACCTCCGGCCTGCTCGACCCCGGTGATCACTGTCCGAGTCCGCGGACGGTTCACCTCCGGTCGCCGAACGGACAACGGCGTTCGCTCAAAGCCCGCACCCCCCACCGGCGCTCCTCCCGCGCGTCGGCCCCTGCGCCATTGAGGTCCCCACCGTGTCACTCGACTCCATCACCCAGTCCGTCGACAAGGCAGTCAGCGGATTCTTCGAGCCCATAGCCACCTGGCTGGGCGAGGTCGTCTTCTTCGCCGTCCCCGTCGGCGGCACCGAGCTGCCCCTCATCGTGGCCTGGCTGGTCGTGGCCGGTGTGGTCTTCACCGGCTGGTTCGGCTTCGTGCAGCTGCGGAAGTTCCGCCTCGCGGTCGACGTGGTCCGCGGCAAGTACGACGAGAAGGGGTCGGCCGGTGAGGTCAACCACTTCCAGGCCCTGACGGCGGCCGTGTCCGGCACGGTCGGCCTCGGCAACATCGCCGGTGTGGCGGTCGCCGTCTCCATCGGTGGCCCCGGCGCGACGTTCTGGATGATCCTCTGCGGTCTGCTTGGCATGGCGACCAAGTTCGTCGAGGTCACCCTCGGCGTGAAGTACCGCGAGGTGCACGCCGACGGCACGGTCTCCGGCGGCCCCATGCACTACCTGCCCAAGGGCCTCGCCGACCGCTTCGGCAAGAACGGCAAGACCCTCGGCAAGGTCCTCGCGGTCCTCGCCTCCTTCTTCGTGCTGTTCTTCGGCCTCTTCGGCGGCAACCTCTTCCAGGTCAACCAGTCCTACGCCCAGCTCGTCTCCGTCACGGGCGGCGAGAGCGGCGCCCTGGGCTCCTCCGCGGGCGCTCTGTTCTTCGGCATCCTGATCGCCGCCCTCGTCGGCATCGTGCTCCTCGGCGGCATCCGCTCGATCGCCTCCGTCACCAGCAAGCTCGTTCCCGCCATGGCCGGCATCTACATCGCCGCCTGCCTCGTGGTCATCGCCGTCAACGTCACCGCCGTGCCCGCCGCCGTCTCCTCGATCGTCGAGGGCGCCTTCAACCCGCAGGGCGTCGCCGGCGGTGTCCTCGGTGCCCTGATCATCGGCTTCAAGCGGGCCGCGTTCTCCAACGAGGCCGGCCTCGGCTCCGCCCCGATCGCCCACTCCGCGGTCAAGACCAAGCACCCCGCCAGCGAGGGCCTGGTCGCCCTCCTGGAGCCGTTCATCGACACCGTCGTCATCTGCACCATGACCGCGCTGACCATCGTCATCGCCAACCCGGCCAGCTACGTCGAACTCCGCAACGGCGGCGACTCCATCGGCGGCGTCACCATCACCTCCGACGCCTTCGCCACCGTTCTGCCCTGGTTCCCGTACATCCTGACCCTCGCGGTCCTGCTGTTCGCGATCTCCACGGTGCTGACGTGGGGCTACTACTGCCAGAAGGCATGGACCCACCTGTTCGGCCGCAGCCGCGCCAGCGAGCTGACCTTCAAGGTCTCCTACACGCTCTTCGCGGTCGCGGGCTCCCTGCTCACGCTCCAGACCCTGATCGACATGGCCGACGCGGTGCTGTTCCTGCTCGCCGTCATCAACATCATCGGCCTCTACCTCCTCGCCCCCGTCGTCAAGCGGGAGCTGAACTCCTTCCTCGCCTTCGTCAAGCGCCGCGACGCCGGCCTCGACACCGACGAGGACACCGAGGGCGACACCGACCAGGAGCCGGTGAAGACCACCGTCTGACCGCCCCCCGGCGGCCCGGCTCCCGAAGGACCCCGTCCCCACCCCGCGCCTTGGTGAGGACGGGGTCCTTCACCCTGTTCCACGCCGTTCCAGCAGGTGAGAGACGCCCTGGTGAGACCCCCGCGCACCCGATAGGGTGTGAAGAACGCATCAAGAACACGATGCTGGTGTGCCGGGAAGTCTGGTCGGCGTCGAGGGGCCCGTGTGCCCACCTGCCGACCACCCCGGAGCTTCCTCCCCATGACCCAGGCACGCCCCCGCAAGACCGCCTTCGGACTGCTTCCCTGGCCCGAACGCCAGGCGATCACCGAGGCCCTGCGCACCGAGACCGTCGGCGGGCTCGTCCTGCTCGCCGCCGCCGTCGTCGCGCTCGTGTGGGCCAACAGCCCGTGGAGCGGCGCCTATGAGTCGATACGGGACTTCCACTTCGGCATACCGGCCCTCGGCCTCGACCTGTCCGTCGGCCACTGGACCGCCGACGGCCTTCTCGCCGTCTTCTTCCTCGTCGCCGGCATCGAGCTGAAGCGCGAACTGGTCGTCGGCGAACTGCGCACCCCCGCCACCGCAGCTCTTCCCGTCGTCGCGGCCCTGTGCGGCATGGCCGTCCCCGCCGCCCTCTACCTGCTCACCGCCTCGGCGGGCGGCGGCAGCCTCGACGGCTGGGCGGTGCCCATGGCCACCGACATCGCCTTCGCCCTCGCCGTCCTGGCCGTCATCAGCACCCATCTGCCCTCCGCGCTACGGGCGTTCCTGCTCACCCTCGCCGTCGTCGACGACCTCGGCGCCATCCTCATCATCGCGATCTTCTTCACCAGCGACCTGAACTTCTGGGCGCTGGGAGGCGCGTTCGCCGGGCTGATCCTCTTCTACGTCCTCCAGCGCCTCCGCGTGCGCGGCTGGTGGTGGTACGTGCCCCTCGGCATCGCGATCTGGGCGCTGATGTACAACTCCGGTGTCCACGCCACGGTCGCCGGCGTCGCCATGGGCCTCATCCTGCGCACCACCCGCGACAAGGGCGAGAAGGTCCCGCCGGGCGGGCGCGTCGCCCACCTCGTCCACCCCTTCTCCGCGGGCGTCGCCGTTCCCCTCTTCGCCCTCTTCGCCGCGGGCGTCAGCGTCTCCGGCGAGGCCCTCGGCCACGTCTTCACCGACCCCGAACCCCTCGCCGTCCTGACCGGCCTGGTCGTCGGCAAGATCCTCGGCATCTTCCTGGGCACCTACCTCGCCGCCCGCTTCACCCGCGCCGAGCTCAACCCCGACCTCGCCTGGGCCGACGTCCTCGGTCTCGCCACCCTCGCCGGCATCGGCTTCACCGTCGCCCTCCTCATCGGCGAACTCGCCTTCCCCGATCCGGCCCGGGCCGAACACGTCAAGGCCGCCGTCCTCATCGGCTCCCTCACCGCCGCCGCCCTCGCCGCCCTCCTCCTGCGCCGCCGCAACCGCGTCTACAAGCGACTGTGGGAAGAGGAGAACCTGGACGAGGACGCCGACGGCGTACCCGACATCTACCAGGCGGGAGCCCAGGCAGGCCGCTCGCATTGACGGGTGACGGCCCGGGGCCGGCCCCGCTCGGCGCGACCGTGGTCCTCGCGCTCCTCGTGAACCGTACGGCCGCCCGCGAGCTCAGGGCTCCAGGGCCCGCTGTCCGGCTCGTCCGGCGCTCGAAAGCCTCCTGCCGGAAGGTAGGGTCTACGCTGTGACGTGCGGTCACCGCATGATCGTCCGTCTTCACCGACCGACGGTCAACGCGGGTCGAACCCGTCTCGACACCGCGTCAGGCCGCGCGGCGTCCGCCTGCGGTCCTGTGTATCGGAGGGGCTTGTGCGACGTGGCGAAGTCTGGTGGGTCCGGTTCGACGAGCGGAGGCCGGTCGTACTGCTGTCCGGGGACGACGCGTCCGGGTTCCAGGTGATGCAGGTCGTCGCTCCGGCGGGCGTCGACATGAGCGGTCTGGGCATCGAGGTGTCGGTCGGCGTCGGTGAGGGGCTGCCGTTCGAAGGCGTGCTGCGGTTCGCGTTCCGGCGTCCGGGCTTCACCCCGTGCACGTGGCAGACCACCGTGTCCCGGGACGACCTGATCGAGCGGGCGGCCGTCCTGTCCTCCGGCAAGCTCGGCGAGATCGACGACGCCCTCCGACTCGCCGAACGCGCACAGGAGCCGACCCCGGCGACGACCGCGAAGCTCAGGGGGATGAGGGACGCCCTCCGTCGCGGTGAACTCGGGTAGGCGGAGAGGGAACCGACGCCCGCGAGGAGCGTGAGGGCGAGCCCGGACGTGCGCGGGGGACCGGTACGCGCGGCCCGGCCCCACCTGCTGCGGACACCCGGGATCGCGCGATCCGGCCGCATTGGAGTCGCTGGAGGCCCCCATAGAGCATGATCAGCGGTCCGGCGGCGGGACTCGGCGGGGGAGGCGGTGGTCAGCACGTCAGCACGTCCTCGGTCCCGCCGACCGCCGTTCCCGCCCGGCGCCCGCCCGGCTTCACGCTCCGAAGGAGCAGACCGCTCGCTCCGGCCTGCCGGTCACTGTGCCGCCCGCTGTCGCAGCGTGCTCTGCCACGCCGGAAGCGGTTCCTCGTCTTCGGTCCTCCTCTGGTGGCCGCCGCGTGCGAAGAAGTCGGCGAGCGGAAGGGTCCCCGCCCCGACGGTGACGGCGTCGGGACCGAATGTGCCGAGGTCGATGCGGACGTGCGCGGCGGGGTGGGCCAGTGCGTAGGAGGTGGCGTAGGTCCGCACCGACTGGAGGAAGCGCGAACCGAGCTGGAGGCCCGCCCAGCCGCCGACGAGGATGCGTTCGGGCTGGAAGAGGTTGATGAGGTTGGCGAAGCCGGCGCCGAGGTACTCGGCGGTCTCCTCCAGCACGTCCAGGGCGGTCATGTCGGGGGCGGGCACGGTGCCGTCGGGGCCGGGGGAGGGGTAGGCGGCGGCGAGCATCGCGGTGAGGGCCGTCTCCTCGTCCGCGTCGGCGGGCAGGCGACCGCCCGCCTCCGCCCAGCGTTCCAGGAGCGCCTCCGAGCCGGCGTACGCCTCCAGGCAGCCCTGGGCGCCGCACCGGCAACGGCGTCCCCGGACCCGTACGGTCATGTGCCCCCATTCCACGGCACGGCCGGTCGGCATGTCCTCGGTGACCACGCAGGCGCCGACGCCGGAGCCGAACAGGACGACGACGGCGCTCTGCGCTCCGCGGCCGGCTCCGAACCACATCTCGGCCTGGCCGAGCGTCTTGGCTCCGTTGTCGATGTAGTACGGGACGTCCGGTGGCAGCAGGCGGGCGTCGCGCAGCAGCCGTTCCAGTGGCACGGCGTCCCAGCCGATGGTCTGTCCGTGCACGACGGCGCCGTCCTCGGGTGTGCGGGCGACGATGCCGGGGACGCCGATGCCGACGCCGAGCAGGCGCTCCGGCGGGATGCCGGCCGTGTCGAGGACCTCGGTGATGCCCTCGCGGAGGTGCCCGACGACGACGTCGACGTCGTAGCGGTCGATGCGGCGCGGCCCTCCTGGCCTGAGGGGCTTCTCCGCGCGTGCCAGTTCGGTGAGGGCGAGGTCGAAGAGCTCGACCCGCACCCGCGTCTCGCCCACGTCCACGCCGATCATGTAGGCGCTGCCGGGTCTGATGCGCAGCAGGGTCCGTGGCCTCCCGCCCTTGGAGTCGACGCTGCCCGCCTCCTCGACCAGGCCCTCGGCGATCAGGTCCGACACCACGTTGCTGACGGATCCGGAGCTGAGTCCCGTGACGGGGCCCAGGGAGAAGCGGCTCAAAGGCCCGTCGAAATACAACCGTTGCAAGATGGCGGTCCGGTTCTCCCGTCGCAGGTCACGTACCGTTCGGCCGCTGCGTGCTCGCACTGTGCCCCCTGTCCTTGAGGTCTCTGATCGCAACATACCTCGGTGACCGCTCTTGACGGGCCCTTCGCTTGCAGTTTAACTCACATCCTAAATTAAGCCGTGGGGTTGTTGGGGAGCGGCTGCGGAGCGCCGCCCCTTCCCCCGCAGTCGGCTTCCCGCCCCTTCCTGAAAGGCCTCTGGAGCCATGCGCAGAGTCAGAGCCGCAGCCATCGGCGCCGTCACCCTCTCGCTCGTCCTCTCCGCCGCCGCGTGCGGCGGCGGGGCCGACGGCGGCGGCTCCCACGCACAGTCCAGGACACTCACGTACTGGGCGTCCAACCAGGGCGCCAGCCTCGAGGTGGACAAGAAGGTCCTCCAGCCCGAGCTCGACAAGTTCGAGAAGCGGACGGGCATCAAGGTCAAGCTGGAGGTCGTGCCCTGGGGCGACCTGCTCAACCGCATCCTCACCGCCACCACCTCAGGCCAGGGCCCCGATGTCCTCAACATCGGCAACACCTGGGGCGCCTCCTTGCAGGCCGGCGGCGCGCTGCTGCCGTGGGACGAGGCGAACTTCGAGAAGATCGGCGGCAGGGACCGCTTCGTGGAATCGGCGCTCGGCTCCACCGGCGCCACCGGCCAGGACCCCGCGGCCGTCCCGCTCTACTCCATGGCATACGCCCTCTACTACAACAAGAAGATGTTCGCCGAAGCCGGCATCACCAAGCCGCCGGCCACCTGGGACGAGCTGGTCGCCACCGGCAAGAAGCTGACCAAGGACGGCAAGGCCGGCATCGGAGTCGAGGGCTCCAACCTCTCGAACAACATCCACCAGGTCTTCGTGCTCGGCAAGCAGCACGGCGCCGACTTCTTCACGCCCGACGGCAAGGCCGACTTCACCTCGGACGGCGCCGTCGCCGCGGTCAAGCAGTACGTCGACCTGATGGCGGAGCACGAGATCGTGGCCGAGGGCAACGCCGAGTACGCCCAGAACCAGTCCCTGAGCGACTTCGCCAAGGACAAGACCGCCATGGTGCTGTGGCAGACCGCCTCCGCCACCTTCGCCTCGCAGGGCATGACGGAGGACGAGTGGGGCGTGGCCCCCGCCCCCGTGCAGTCCGGAGCACCGGGCCAGGGCAGGAACACGAACTCCATGGTCGCCGGAATCAACATGGGCGTGTTCAAGAACACCAAGAACCTCGACGGCGCCCTGAAGTTCGTCCACTTCATGACCGGGGACGAGGAACAGAGGATCCTCAACAAGGCGTACGGCTCCATCCCCCCGGTCAAGTCCGCCCAGCAGGACCCGGCGTTCGACACCCCCGCGCTCACCGTCCTGCGCGACACCCTCGCGACCAGCGCCGCCGCCCTGCCGCAGGTTCCCGAGGAGTCGCAGTTCGAGACCGTCGTGGGCACCGCGGTCAAGGAACTCTTCGCCGACGCGGCCGCCGGCCGGCCGGTGACCACGGAGTCGGTGAGGGCCAAGCTCGAGAAGGCCCAGCAGCAGATGCCGAAGAAGTGAGCGCGGACACCTCCATGACCACCACCGTCACTCCCGACACGGGCCGACGGACGGCAGGCAGGACCCCGCCCGGAGCGACGCCCCGCGCCCGCCGCTCCGGGCGGCTGCGCCGCGTCTCCCTGCCGTACGTACTGCTGCTCCCCGCCGTCGTCCTGGAACTCCTCGTCCACCTGGTGCCGATGCTGATCGGCATCGTCGTCAGCTTCAAGGAGCTCACCCAGTTCTACCTGCGCGACTGGAGCGCGGCGCCCTGGGCCGGGCTCGACAACTACACCGTCAGCGTGGACTTCGACGCCCCCGTGGGCCAGGCACTGCTCGGTTCCTTCGTCACCACGTGCCTGTTCACCGTGCTCTCCGTCGGGCTGTGCTGGCTGCTCGGTGTGACCGCCGCGATCTTCATGCAGGAGACGTTCAGGGGCCGGGGCTTCCTGCGCACGGTGTTCCTCGTCCCGTACGCGCTGCCGATCTACGCCGCGGTCATCACCTGGGCGTTCATGTTCCAGCGGGACAACGGTCTGGTGAACCACGTCATCCACGACCAGCTCGGCCTCACCGACAGCCCGCCGTTCTGGCTGATCGGCGAGAACAGCTTCGTCACCCTGCTCGTCGTCTCGGTCTGGAAGGGCTGGCCCTTCGCCTTCCTCATCATGATGGCCGGCCTGCAGAACATCCCCCGCGAGATGTACGAGGCCGCGGCCCTCGACGGCGCCGGGGTGTGGCAGCAGATCCGCCGGATCACCCTGCCGTCGCTCCGCCCCGTCAACCAGGTCCTGGTGCTGGTGCTGTTCCTGTGGTCGTTCAACGACTTCAACACGCCGTTCGTGCTGTTCGGCGAGGCGGCGCCCGAATCCGCCGACCTGATCTCCCTGCACATCTACCAGTCCTCGTTCCAGACCTGGAACTTCGGCACCGGCTCGGCCATGTCGGTCCTGCTGCTGACGTTCCTGCTCGTCGTGACGGGCGTCTACCTCGCGGTCACCTCCCGGGGAAGGGAGGCGAACGATGTCTGACCACGCTCGGCGTGCGCGCTCGAGGTCACCGATGGCGGCGCCCCGGTCGTTCCTCTGGAGCCGGCGGATCTTCCTGACGCTGCTGACCGCCTTCGTGCTGCTGCCGGTGTACGTGATGGTCTCCAGCTCGCTGAAACCGCTCCAGGACGTGTCGGGGAAGTTCCAGTGGATCCCCACGGGACTCACGATCCGGCCGTACTTCGACATCTGGGAGACCGTCCCGCTCGCCGACTACTTCGTCAACTCGCTGATCGTGGCCGGCGCCGCGACGGTCTGCTCGGTGGTGATCGCGGTCTTCGCCGCCTACGCGGTGAGCCGCTACTCCTTCCGCGGCAAACGGGTCTTCACGGTGACCGTGCTGTCGACGCAGATGTTCCCCGGCATCCTCTTCCTGCTGCCGCTGTTCCTCATCTACGTCAACATCGGCAACGCCACCGGCATCGCCCTCTTCGGCTCGCGCGCCGGGCTGATCATCACGTACCTCACCTTCTCCCTGCCCTTCTCCATCTGGATGCTCATCGGGTACTTCGACTCGGTGCCCCGCGAACTCGACGAGGCCGCCAAGGTCGACGGCTGCGGCCCGCTCGGCGCCCTCTTCCGGGTCATCGTCCCGGCGGCCGTCCCCGGCATCGTCGCCGTCGCCGTCTACGCCTTCATGACCGCCTGGGGCGAGGTCCTCTTCGCCTCCGTCATGACCGACGACACCACCCGCACCCTCGCCGTGGGACTCCAGGGCTACTCCACCCAGAACGACGTGTACTGGAACCAGGTGATGGCCGCGTCCCTCGTCGTGAGCCTGCCCGTCGTCGCCGGCTTCCTGCTCCTCCAGCGCTACCTCGTCGCCGGGCTCACCGCCGGCGCCGTCAAGTGACCTTCCCTCCCCAGCTGATCTCCGAGAGGTTCTCCGTGTCCGACTCCATAGACCTCGGCGCCTTCCCCCGCGACTTCGCCTGGGGCACCGCCACGTCCGCCTACCAGATCGAGGGAGCCGTCACGGAGGACGGCCGCGGCCCCTCCATCTGGGACACGTTCTCCCACACCCCGGGCAAGATCGACAACGACGACCACGGCGACGAGGCCTGCGACCACTACCACCGCTGGCCCGAGGACATCGCGCTCATGCGGCGGCTCGGCGTCGACGCCTACCGGCTGTCCATCGCCTGGCCCCGTGTCGTCCCCGACGGCAGCGGAGCGGTCAACGCCGCCGGCCTCGACTTCTACGACCGGCTCATCGACGCCCTGCTCGCCGCCGGGATCACGCCGTCGGTCACGCTCTACCACTGGGACCTGCCCCAGGCGCTGCAGGACCGCGGCGGCTGGACCGTGCGGGAGACAGCCGAGCACTTCGCGTCGTACGCCTCCGTCGTCGCCGCGCGCCTCGGGGACCGGGTCACCCAGTGGGCCACGCTCAACGAACCGCTCTGCTCGGGCTGGATCGGTCACCTGGAGGGCCGGATGGCCCCCGGCCTCACCGACCTGACGGCCGCCGTCCGGGCCTCCTACCACCTGCTGCTCGGGCACGGGCTGGCCACCCGGGCCGTCCGCGCCGCCCGCCCCGGCGCGCAGGTCGGCATCGTCACCAACCACAGCACCGTCGCGGCGGCCTCGGACAGCCCCGAGGACACCGCCGCGGCCCTCCGCATGGACGGTCACACCAACCGCTGGTGGCTCGACCCGGTCTACGGCCGCGGCTTCCCCACGGACATGCGCGAGCTGTACGGCGTCGAGCTGCCCGAGCAGCCCGGTGACGCGGCAACCATCGCCGCGCCCCTCGACTGGCACGGCCTCAACTACTACTTCCCGGTGACCGTCACCGACGACCCGGCGGGCCCCGTCCCGTACGCCCGCGAGGTGCGCCTGCCCGACGTGCCCCGCACGGGCATGGACTGGCAGATCGACGGGGGCGGCCTCGAAGCCCTCCTGCTGCGGCTCACCGAGGACTACGGCATCCGGAAGCTGTACGTCACCGAGAACGGCTCGGCCTTCCCCGACGCCGTCGGCCCCGACGGCGAGGTCCACGACCCCGAGCGGACCGCCTACTTCGAGGAGCACGTGGAGGCCTGCGCCCGAGCCGTCCGCAAGGGCGCCCCGCTCGCCGGCTACTACGCCTGGTCGCTGCTCGACAACTTCGAGTGGGCCTACGGCTACGACAAGCGCTTCGGGCTCGTCCACGTCGACTACGCCACCCAGAAGCGGACCGTGAAGACGAGTGGCCGGCGCTACGCGGAGATCATCCGCAGCCACCGCAGGATCCACGCGTAACCGCCCGCCACGGCCGGTGCACGCCGCTCGCGGCCGTTCAGGCCGACTCGCGCACGTCCAGCTCGGCGTCGAACAGCACGGAGGCGGGCCGGGTGCGGGTTCCCTGGATGTGTTCCGACAGGAGACGGGCCATCGCCGCCGCCATCTTCTCCACCGGCTGGCGCACCGTGGTCAGAGGAGGGCGGCACGTCACCGCCACGCTGGAGTCGTCGAAGCCGACGACCGCCACGTCCTTCGGGATCCGCTTGCCCTGCTCACGCAGGAACTGGCACGCCCCCTGGGCCATGAGGTCGTTCGCGGCGAACACACCGTCCACGTCCGGGTGGTCACGCAACAGCTCCGCCATGGCCGCGGCACCGCTGTCGACCGTGAAGGTGCCTTCGGCGACAGGAACGTCGGCCACCCCGGCGGAGGCCAGCGCCGCACGGAAGCCGTCGAGACGGTCGCGGGCCGCGGGGATCGACTGCGGGGCCGAGATCGTCGCGATCCGCCGGCACCCTCTGGCCAGGAGGTGCTCGGCGGCAAGGCGGGCCCCTTCGGCGTGCGCGAGGTCGACATGGCTGACGGTGTGCGGATGTTCGGGGCGGGCGAAGAGCACGACGGGGATCCGGGCGGCGGTCAGCATCGCGGGCAGGGGGTCGGCGACTTGGACGGAGACCACCAGCGCGCCGTCCGCGGTGCCCTGGCTCAGATAGTCGACGACCTGTTCCCTCGCGGCGTCGGACTCGGCGACCAGGAGCACCGGATGCATCGCGTGCGACCGCAGGTACCCGACCACGCCGCTGACCACCCGGCCGAAGAACGGGTCGGCGAACACGCGTGAGCCGAAGGTGTCACCCGCCCCGGAGATGATCAGCGCGACCGTCTCCGTCCGCTGGGTGACCAGCGACCTGGCGGCCCGGTTGGGCCTGTACCCCGTCTGCTCGATCGCGTGGCGGACGAGCTCCTGGATGTCGGGGGCCACGTTGCGAACGCCGTTGACGACCCGGGACACCGTCGCCCGGGACACCCCCGCCCGGCGTGCGACATCCTCCAGCGTCGGGCCCCTTCTGCTCATGTCCGGAACCCTAGCGCGCCGTTGCGCCCACGAGGTCGCCGAGCCGACGCGTGCCCGAAGGGCCCGCCCTGCCGCACGGCGGGCCGCCGGCCCGCTCCGTGACGCGCGCTCTCTCCTACTTAATGGAAGGCTAAAGAAAAGTCGGTCAGGATCCTTGACCGCCCCCAGAGGTACAGGCCAAGGTCTGGAGAGCGCTCTCCCGTATCAGCTTGTTAAGGAGCCCTCCATGCCCTTCGGCATACCGGACGCAGCCCCGTCCCGTGGACGCCCCACTCCTCCAGCCCGCAAGGGCATCGCCTTGGCGGTGGCCGCCGCCCTGGCCGGCAGCTTGCTCGCGCTGGTCCCGGCCACGACGGCGCAGGCCGCCCCCACCCTGCTGTCCCAGGGGAAAACGGCGACGGCCTCCTCCGTGGAGGGGCCCGCCTTCCCCGCGAGTGCCGCGGTCGACGGCAATCTCACCGGCACCCGCTGGGCCAGCTCCTGGCAGGACTCCCAGTGGCTCCAGGTCGACCTCGGCAAGAGCGCCACGCTCAGCCACGCCGTCCTGACCTGGGAAGGCGCGTACGGCAAGAGCTACCAGATCCAGTCCTCGGAGAACGGCACGGACTGGCGGACCGTCACCGCCGTCTCCGCCGGCGACGGCGGCACCGACGAGGTCACCCTGTCCGGCACCGGCCGCTACGTCCGGATGAACGGCATCACCCGGGGCACCGGGTACGGCTTCTCCCTCTGGGAGTTCCAGGTGTACGGCTCCGGCGACGGCACCGGACCGACCCTGCCCGGGGGCGGCGACCTCGGCCCCAACGTGCACGTCTTCGACCCTTCGACCCCGGACATCCAGGGCAAGCTGGACCAGGTCTTCCGGCAGCAGGAGTCGGCCCAGTTCGGCTCCGGCCGGCACGCCTTCCTCTTCAAGCCCGGCACGTACAACAACCTGAACGCGCAGATCGGCTTCTACACCCAGATCGCGGGCCTCGGGCTGCGTCCGGGCGACACCACCATCAACGGTGACGTGACCGTCGACGCGGGCTGGTTCAACGGCAACGCCACCCAGAACTTCTGGCGGGGCGCGGAGGGCCTGACCCTCAACCCGGTCAGCGGCACGAACCGCTGGGCGGTCTCGCAGGCATCCGCCTTCCGCCGCATGCACGTCAAGGGCGGCCTCAACCTCGCGCCCAACGGCTACGGCTGGGCCTCCGGCGGCTACATCGCCGACTCGAAGATCGACGGCCAGGTCGGGAACTACTCGCAGCAGCAGTGGTACACCCGCGAGAGCTCGATCGGCGGCTGGTCCAACAGCGTGTGGAACCAGACCTTCTCGGGTGTCGAGGGTGCTCCGGCGACCTCCTTCCCCGAGCCGCGCTACACCACGCTGCACACCACGCCGATCTCCCGGGAGAAGCCCTACCTCTTCCTCGACGGCAACGAGTACAAGGTCTTCGTGCCGGCCAAGCGCGTCAACGCGCGCGGTACGAGCTGGGCGAACGGCACCCCGCAGGGCCAGGCCGTCCCGCTCGGTCAGTTCTACGTGGTCAAGCCGGGCGCCACCGCCGCCACGATCAACCAGGCGCTGGCCCAGGGCCTGCACCTGCTGTTCACCCCGGGCGTCTACCACGTCGACCGGACCATCGAGGTGAACCGCGCCAACACCATCGTGCTCGGTCTCGGCCTCGCCACGATCGTCCCCGACAACGGCGTCACCGCGATGAGGGTGGCCGATGTCGACGGCGTCCGGCTCGCCGGGTTCCTCATCGACGCCGGCCCGGTCAACTCCCCGACCCTGCTGGAGATCGGCCCGCAGGGCGCCGGCGCGGACCACTCCGCCAACCCCACCACCGTGCAGGACGTGTACATCCGCATCGGCGGCGCCCACGTCGGCAAGGCCACCACCAGCATGGTCGTCAACAGCGACGACACGATCGTCGACCACACCTGGGTGTGGCGCGCCGACCACGGCGAGGGCTGGGGCTGGGAGACCAACCGGGCCGACTACGGTGTCCGCGTCAACGGCGACGACGTGCTGGCCACCGGCCTGTTCGTCGAGCACTTCAACAAGTACGACGTCGAGTGGTACGGCGAGCGCGGCCGCACGATCTTCTACCAGAACGAGAAGGCCTACGACGCGCCCAACCAGGCCGCCATCCAGAACGGCACCACCAAGGGGTACGCCGCCTACCGCGTCGACGACTCGGTGAACACCCACGAGGCGTGGGGCCTGGGCAGCTACTGCAACTACAACGTGGACCCGACCATCGTCCAGGACCACGGCTTCAAGGCACCCGTGAAGCCGGGGGTGAGGTTCCACAGCCTCCTGGTCGTGTCCCTCGGCGGCATGGGCCACTACAACCACGTCATCAACGACACCGGTGCCTCCACCATCCCCGCCGGCACCTCGACCGTGCCGTCGACCGTCGTGTCCTTCCCCTGACGCGCCACCGTCTCCTCGCCGGGCTTCGGTGACGAGACGGAGCCGGCAGCGACACCCCGGGCCGGGTGAACAGTCCCCGCGCCCCGGCCCGGGGCACCCACCGCACCACCCGACCGGCCAGGACGCCCCGCCCCGGACGTTCATGAATGACATGGGCATGACAGAGCCGCCGGGCCCGGAGAGCGCCGCACCGGCGGGCGAGCCCCCCCGCCGGGAACCGGCCGCACCACCGCCATCGACGTCAGGAGCCGCAATGCCCCCTCCCCACTCCCCGGCCGCACCGGCCCGCCGCACGCGCGGCACGGCGGCAGCCCTCACCCTCGGAGCGCTCCTCGCTTCCTCCCTCACCCTCACCACCGCGCCCCGCGCGAGCGCCGCGGAGACCCTGCTGTCCCAGGGCAGGACGGCCACCGCCTCCTCACAGGAGGGCGGGGCCTTCTCCGCCGCCGCCGCCGTCGACGGCGACCTCACCGGCACCCGGTGGGCGAGCCAGTGGAGCGACGCCCAGTGGCTCCAGGTCGACCTCGGCGCCGTCAGGGACCTGAGCCGCGTGGTCCTGACCTGGGAAGCCGCGTACGGCAGGAACTACGAGATCCAGGTCTCGGACAACGGAACCGGCTGGCGCACGGTGAAGACCGTCACCGGCAGCGACGGCGGCACCGACGACCTCGCGGTCTCCGGTACGGGCCGGTACGTCCGCATGAACGGCCTCGTCCGCTCCGGCGGCTACGGCTACTCCCTGTGGGAGTTCCAGGTCTACGGCACCGACGGCCCGACCGGCCCTCCGCCGGGCGGCGCGGTCGAGGTGACCGGCGCGCAGGGGAACTGGCAGCTGACCGTCGGCGGCCAGCCGTACACCGTCAAGGGCCTCACCTGGGGTCCGGCCGTCGCGGACGCCCCGACGTACATGCCGGACCTGAAGTCCATGGGCGTCAACACCATCCGCACCTGGGGCACGGACGGGGGCACCAAGCCGCTGCTCGACACCGCCGCGGCACACGGGATCCGGGTGGTCAACGGCTTCTGGCTCCAGCCGGGCGGCGGCCCCGGTTCCGGCGGCTGCGTCGACTACGTCACCGACACGACGTACAAGAACACCATGCTCAACGAGTTCGCCAGGTGGGTCGACGCCTACAAGTCGCACCCGGCGACGCTCATGTGGAACGTCGGCAACGAGTCCGTCCTCGGCCTGCAGAACTGTTACAGCGGCACCGAGCTGGAAGCCCAGCGCAACGCCTACACCTCCTTCGTCAACGACGTCGCCAGGAAGATCCACTCCCTCGACCCCGACCACCCCGTGACCTCCACGGACGCGTGGACCGGCGCCTGGCCCTACTACAAGCGCAACGCCCCGGACCTCGACCTGTACTCGATGAACGCCTACGGCGACATCTGCGGGGTCCGCCAGGACTGGATCGACGGCGGCTACGACAAGCCGTACATCATCACCGAGACCGGCAACGCCGGCGAATGGGAGGTCCCCGACGACGTCAACGGCGTCCCCGACGAGCCGACCGATGTCCAGAAGGCCGCCGGCTACACCAGGGCATGGGACTGCGTCACCGGCCACCGGGGCGTCGCCCTGGGCGCGACGATGTTCCACTACGGCCTCGAGCACGACTTCGGCGGAGTCTGGTTCAACCTGCGTCCCGACGGCCTCAAGCGGCTGTCCTACTACGCGGTGAAGAGGGCCTACACCGGGTCGACCGCAGGTGACAACACCCCGCCCGTCATCACCGGCATGACCGTTTCCCCGGCGTCACAGGCGCCGGCCGGCGGCGAGTTCACCGTCCGCGCCGACATCCGCGACCCCGAGAACGACCCCCTGACCCACAAGATCTTCCTCAGCGGCACCTACGCCAACGGCGACAAGCGGCTGATCGAGGCGAAGTGGCGCGCCACCGGCAACGGCACCTTCGCCGTCACCGCGCCCGAGAGGCTCGGCGTCTGGAAGGTGTACGTCCGGTCCGAGGACGGCCGCGGCAACGCCGGCATCGAGACCAGGTCCGTCAAGGTCGTCGCCCCGCCCGTCACCGGCACCAACCACGCCCTGAACAAGCCCACGACCGCCTCCTCCGCCCAGACCTCCTACGGCGACTGCCCCTGCCCCGCGTCCCGTGCCACCGACGGCGACACCGGCACCCGCTGGGCCAGCGACTGGAGCGACCCGCAGTGGATCAGGGTCGACCTCGGTGCTCCCACCGCGGTCCGCACGCTGCAGCTGGTCTGGGACCCCGCCTACGCCAGGTCCTACGAAGTCCAGGTCTCCGACGACGGCACCACCTGGCGCACGGTCCACTCCACGACCACCGGCAACGGTGACATCGACACGATCGACGTGTCGGCGACGGCCCGCCACGTACGACTGCACCTGACCGCGCGCGGTACCGGCTGGGGCTACTCGCTCCACGAGTTCGGGATCTACGGCTGACCCCGCACCCGTGACGGCGCGACCGCGACCGGTCCGCCCACCGCGGCGCCGACCCCGGCCGCACCACGTGTCCGGACCCCGGGCGGCGGGAGCGAGCCGCCTCCCGCCGCCCGCGGACGCACGGCAGCACCACGCCCACCTCACCCTTCGGCAGGAGATCTTCATGAGACTGACCTCCCAACGGCTCACCGGCCTCCTCCTCGGCTCCGCCCTCGCCGCCGGCGCCCTCGGCTTCGGCACGATGGCCCGGGCATCCGACCCGCAGGACGGCGTACCGCCCGCCGTCGCCGCGGCCGTCAGCCACGTCGGACACCCGACGGCCGCCTCCACCCAGGCGTCCGGCGACGACCCCGACGGCGACGGGTACGTTCCCGCGAACCCGCCGGTCACCGGCGTCACCCCGTCCACGGCCACCCCTCCGCCGGCCTACCATCACGAGTTCCAGGCCGGCTGCTCGGTCACCCACACCGCGCCGGACGACCCGATCGTCTACCCGGGCCAGTTCGGCAGGTCCCACGACCACACGTTCATGGGCAACACCTCCACCGACGCCGCGAGCACCACCGGCTCGCTCTACGGGGGCGCCACCACCTGCAAGGCGCCCGCGGACGCCTCGGCGTACTGGATGCCTTCGCTGTACCGGGGCGACCAGAAGATCCTGCCCGTGGGCCCGCAGGTCATCTACTACAAGGCGGGCGTGACCGACTACCGGAGCGTGCGGCCCTTCCCCAAGGGGCTGCGGTTCGTCGTCGGCAACCCGATGCAGACCGCCCAGGAGTTCCGGGCCCACAAGGGCTTCGTCGAGGGCTGGGAATGCGGTGACAGCTTCTTCAACACCGACATCCCTGCGCACTGCCCGAGCCGGCCCGACGTCCAGCTCAACCTGCGGATGCAGGCCCCCAGTTGCTGGAACGGCCTGCACCTCGACACCCCCGACCACCAGAGCCACATGGCCTACCCGGTGGTCAAGCCCGGCACCAACGACAACATGTGCCCCGCCTCCCACCCGGTCGCCCTGCCGATGATCGAGTTCAAGATGGCGTGGCCGGTCAACGGCGACATGTCCCAGGTCCGCCTGGCCAGCGGTCGCGGCTACTCCTTCCACTACGACTTCTTCAACGCGTGGGAGGAGCGCACCCTCAAGGCCCTGGTCGACCACTGCATCAACGGCGGCCTCCAGTGCGACACCCGGGGCTTCGACCTCTACCGCCCCGAACGCGGTGCCGTGCTCAACGCCGACCACCGCCTGCCCTGAGCCGGCCGGCCAACCGCAGGGGCCCGGTCGCCTCCTCCCGCGTACGGGGGGGCGACCGGACCTCCGGCGCGCGCCGGTGACGGCTGGTCAGGAGGGCCTCGACGCGAAGCCCTCAGCGACGAGATCTTGGCAAGCGCTCTCCCGGCCGGAGAGCGGAGGACGCGACCGGGGTGGCCATGACCGACGACCTGATCGATGGGATGCTGGAACAGCTCGATCTGACCCGGAAGGTGCGGCTGCTGAGCGGTGCCACCACATGGCGGACCGCCGACGAGCCGGCCCTCGGGCTACGCCGGATGGTCATGTCCGACGGGCCGGCCGGCGTAGGCGGAGAGGCGTGGGACGAGCGGCACACCTCCGCGCTGCTGCCCTCCGCGTCAGCGATCGGTGCGCTGTGGGACGAGGAGCTGACCGCACGGCTGGGCGGCCTGCTCGCCTCGGAAGCGGCCCGCAAGGGAGTGGACATCGTCCTCGCCCCCACCCTCAACCTGCACCGCACACCCCTGGGAGGACGGCACTTCGAGTGCTTCTCGGAGGACCCCGAGCTGACGGGCCGCACCGGCGCCGCGCTGATCCGGGGCATCCAGGCGGCCGGTGTCGCGGCCACGGCCAAGCACTACGTCGCCAACGACTCCGAGTCCGAGCGCATGCACGTGGACGTACGCGTCTCGGAGCGGGTCCTCAGGGAGGTGTACCTCGCACCGTTCGAGGCGGCCGTCGCCGCGGGCGTGTGGCTGGTCATGGCCGGATACAACAGCGTGAACGGCGCCACCATGACCGCCAACCCCCTCCTCACCGAGCCGCTCAAGGACGACTGGGGCTTCGACGGCGTGGTCGTGTCGGACTGGGGCGCGCTGCGTTCGACGACGGCCCCCGCGCTCGCCGCACTCGACCTGGCGATGCCCGGACCGCAAGGACCATGGCAGGCGGAGCTGGCCCGGGCGGTGAAGAACGGTCTGGTCCCCGAAGAGGTCATCGACGACAAGGTACGACGCCTCCTCAGACTCGCCCGCCGCCTTCACGCGCTCGGACCGCGCGGGCCCCGACGCGTACCGGCGTCCACATCCCGCGACACCCGTGCGCTGCTGCGCCGGACGGTGGCCGCCGGCGCCGTGCTCCTGCGCAACCGCGGGGTGCTGCCGCTGGACCGGGCCGCCCTGTCGACCGTCGCGGTCATCGGCGAACACGCCGCGTCCCCGCGGGTGCAGGGCGGCGGCAGCGCGGGCGTCTTCGACTCGGGCACGGTCACGCCCCTCGACGGAATCCGTGCCGGGCTGTGCGGACACGCCCGCGTCGTGCACGCGCCCGGCCCCTCCCTGGAGGTGCCCCCGGCCCCCCTCGACCCCGGCCGATGCCGCGACCCCAGGTCGGGGGAGCCCGGAGTGCTGCTGCGGCTCCTGGACGCCGCGGGCCAGGAGTTGTACGCGGAACACCGCCTGTCGGGGAGACAGCTGGAACCTCCGGTCGTCCCCGGCACGAGCACGGTGGAGGTCAGCGCGCTGATCGGAGCGGAGACGACGGGGGAGTGGACCTTCGGAGTCGCCGGCTTCGGCCGCATGTCGCTCACGGTCGACGACCGGACCGTGCTGGACGGCGACTTCCCGTGTACGACCGACGACCCGGCCGTCGTCCATGTGACCCCGCCTCTCCACACCGCACGAGCGACGATCGGCACACCACGAACCGTCCACCTGGTGGCCCGGCGCGAACTGGCCCCCGGAACCGGGCGGGCCGTGATCGTCGCGGCAGCGCCCCCCGAGCGCGAGGCGGCGGCCGCGCTCGCCGAGGCGGTGGAGGCGGCGCGGAACGCGGACGCCGCGATCGTGGTGGTCGGCACCACCGAACACACCGAGACCGAAGGACGCGACCGAACGGATCTCTCCCTCGGCGGACACCAGAACGCGCTCGTCCACGCCGTCGCTGCGGTCAACCCGCGCACGGTCGCCGTCGTCAACAGCGGGGGCCCCGTGGAGCTTCCGTGGCGGGAGGAGGCCGGCGCGGTCCTGCTCACCTGGTTCCCCGGGCAGGAGGCCGGATCGGGACTCGCCGACATGCTCCTCGGGATCACCGAGCCCGGCGGTCGCCTTCCGACGACCTGGGCGGCCTCGCTCCCGGACGCACCCGTCACCCGCTCACGGCCGGTCGCGGGCAGGCTCGACTACGAGGAAGGGCTGCACATCGGCTACCGCGCGTGGGCGCGCGCGGAGAGCGAACCCGCCTACTGGTTCGGGCACGGCGAGGGCTACACGACCTGGGAGTACGGCGCGGTGCGGGCCCCGGCACAGGTGACGGAGGGAACGTGGTTCACCGTCGGCGTCCAGCTGCGCAACACCGGCGCGCGGCCCGGCCGCGAAGTGGTCCAGGTGTACCTGGCACGCCCCGGCTCCACCGTGGAGCGACCGGCCCTCTGGTTCGCCGGCTACGCCGCGGTCCACGCGGAGGCCGGCGCGACGACGACCGCCGTGGTGGACGTGCCCCCACGCGCTCTGCGGCACTGGTCCGACGACGAGCGGACCTGGCGCACCGAGGCGGGCACCTACCGGATCATGGTGGGGAGGTCGGCCGGTCACCTCCTGTGGCACGGAGAACTGAGCGTCCGAGCGACCGGGTGACACGGACGGAAGGGCGGTGCGGGCCGGTGCGTGTCTCCTCACGCGGGCCGTGCCCCCGACGGACGGCCGGGGTGTCGGACCGCTGGGCTATTCTGCCCGGCACCGCACACCGACTGGGGGGACCAGCAGAATTGACCGGCCTGTCAGCATTCCCGCTGCCTTTTCACGCCGCCCGTTCCGGGGCGTTCGCGCCACCGCGGACCCTGAGGGAACTGGAGATGCTGCGGTGCAGCGCGCACATCCGGGAGAAGCCGGGGTGGTACGACAAGAGGAACGATCCCGAGATCGTGGCCAGATGGACGCGAGAAGCGGCCGCCCAGGGACTCACCGAAGCACAAGTGCGGTACGTGCTCGCCGAACTCGCGCACTACGCCGCCCTGCGGGACGCGCGAACGGGCATCGAGGTGTCCGCCGTCGACGGGGTGTGGCAGTCGGACACCCTGGTCGACGACACGCTCCGCTCCCGGCTGCGCGAGGCGGCCCGGGTCCTGGAGGACGTCCCCGAGGCGGAGCGGGACTGGCATCCCGGATCCGGCGGCCAGGTGCTGGACCTGGTGCACCCCTCGCTGTTCTGCCTGGTGCGCGAGGTCAGCGGCGCGCCCGAGCGGGCCTGGACGAACCCGACGGACCGCTACTCGGCGTACGAGTTCTCCGAGCGATTCCAGTGGCTGCCCACGGACGTCGACGTCAGCGACGACGGTGACGTCACCTTCCTCTCGTACGTCAACAACGTCCACCCGGAGAGACACCACGGGCTGGCCGCCGTCCTGCCGGACCTGTTCGCCCGCGTGCTGCCGCTGCTGGAGAACGTGCTCACCGATCTGCGGCACCCCCGGCCGCTGCGGATCGAGGCCGATCCCTACGGGTGGTACGACGCGGAGCCGGAGTGTCCCGACAGGTCCGCCTACGGCGACGACGCCGCCTACGCGGCGGCCCGCCGGGCATGGGCACAGGCCCTGGACGAATGGTGGGAGAACCGCCGCCCGGTCGTCCCGGACGCCCCGGCCTTCACCCCGCCGGAGCTGCCCGACGCCTCCGACCGGGTCGACCTGCGCGGCCGCCGGCTCCAGGTCGTCGTCAAGCTCGCCACCGTTCATCTGACCCCGGACAAGCCCGAGTACCCCGGAGGTTCCTGGCACGTCGAGGGCATGCTGAACGAGCGCATCGTCTCGACCGCCCTCTACTACTGGGACAGCGAGAACATCACCGAGAGCCGGCTCGGCTTCCGGACGGCGGTCGACGACCCGGCCTACGAGCAGAACGACGACAACGGTGTCCGCGAGGTCTACGGCCTGGAGAACGAGGACGCGCTGAACCAGCACCTGGGGTCCGCCCCGACCCCGGCGGGCCGCTGCCTGGCGTTCCCGAACGTCCTGCAGCACCGCGTCGGCTCGTTCCGCCTGGCGGACCCCACCCGCCCGGGACACCGCAAGATCCTCGCGTTCTTCCTGGTCGACCCGTCGGAGAGGATCGTCTCGACCTCCGACGTGCCCCCGCAGCAGCCCTGGTCCGACACCTCGACCATGACGCTGGACGAGGCCAGGGAGTACCGGGAGCAGCTCATGCGGGAGAGGAAGTTCTTCGTCGACGAGCACAACGAACAGCTCTACGAACGAGAATTCTCCCTCTGCGAGCACTGAACCACCGCCCGGGCCGGCCGGAAACGGCCGGCCCGGGCGGAAGCACGCGACGCGGGCCTTGTCGAGTGTTGCGTGTGCCTCACCGGCGGGTGCTGTTCAAAGAGAGCACTCGGCGGTCAAGCTGAGCGGCGTCGCTCCCGATCATCGTGGGCGCACTTCTGATCGAGTCGAGAACATGCCGTGTGCGGCCAGAGCAGCGAACGGAGAACACTCGTGATTGTCGGAGTGCTCAAGGAAGCGCGGGCGGGTGAGAGTCGCGTCGCGGCGACACCGGCCACTGTCGAACAGATCCGCAAACTGGGATATGACGTGGTCGTCGAGCCGGGGGCGGGCAGCGCGGCGGGCTTCACCGACGGCGCCTATGAGGCCGCCGGCGCGAGCACCGGCGACGCGGTGGTGGCGGATGTGGTGCTGGGGGTCAACGCCCCGGCCCCGTCGCAGCTGGACCGGGTACGGCCCGAGGCGACGGTGATCGCCCTGTTCGCTCCGGCGTTCGATCCGGCGATGGTCGAGGACCTGGGCCGGCGTCCTTTTACGGTGCTGTCGATGGACGCCGTGCCGCGCATCAGCCGGGCGCAGTCGATGGACGTGCTGTCGTCGATGGCGAACGTTGCCGGGTATCGGGCTGTCATCGAGGCGGCGCACGAGTTCGGGCGGTTTTTCACCGGTCAGGTGACGGCGGCGGGGAAGGTGCCGCCGGCGAAGGTGCTCGTCGCGGGCGCGGGTGTCGCCGGTCTGGCGGCGATCGGCGCGGCGGGCTCGCTCGGCGCGATCGTCCGGGCGACCGACCCGCGCCCGGAGGTGGCCGACCAGGTCCGCTCGCTGGGCGGCGAGTACCTGTCGATCGAGTCCCCCGAGGTGGAGGTCTCCAAGACCGGCTACGCCAAGGAGATGGGCGAGGACTACAAGGCGCGCGAGGCCGAGCTCTACGCCGCGCAAGCCCGCGAGGTCGACATCGTCATCACCACCGCGCTGATTCCGGGGCGTCCCGCGCCGACGCTGATCACCGCGGAGATGGTGGCGGGCATGAAGCCCGGTTCGGTGATCGTCGACATGGCGGCTGCCAACGGCGGCAACGTCGAGGGCACGGTGAAGGGTGAGAAGGTCGTCACCGCGAACGGTGTGACGATCATCGGCTACACCGATCTGGCTGGGCGGCTGCCGGCGCAGGCGTCGCAGCTGTACGGCACGAACCTGGTGAACCTGCTGAAGCTGATGACGCCCGCCAAGGACGGGCACCTGGTCCTCGACTGGGACGACCCGGTGCAGCGCTCCATCACCGTGGTCCGCGCGGGCGAGTCCGCCTGGCCGCCTCCGCCGGTCCAGGTCTCGGCGGCCCCGGCGCCCGCACAGCCCAAGGCCGCGGCGGAACCCGCGAAGCCGGCGAAGACGCCGATGACGCCGAAGCAGCGGTTCGGCGGCGTGGCCCTCGGCGCCCTGGCGCTGTTCCTCCTCGCCGCGTTCGCCCCGGCGGCGCTGCTGCCGCATGTGACGGTGTTCGTGCTGGCGATCGTGATCGGCTATTACGTGATCGGGCATGTGCATCACGCGCTGCACACGCCGCTGATGTCGGTGACGAACGCGATCTCCGGGATCATCGTCGTCGGCGCGCTGCTGCAGATCGGCCACACGAGCACGGCGGTCACGGTGCTGTCGGTCGTGGCGATCCTTCTGGCCAGTATCAACATCTTCGGCGGCTTCGCGGTGACGCGTCGCATGCTCGCCATGTTCAACCGGAGCTGACATGTCTGCGACCCTTGCCGCACAGGCGGCCTACCTCGTCGCCGCGCTGCTGTTCATCCTGGCGCTGGCGGGACTGTCCAAGCACGAGTCGGCACGGCTCGGCAACGCCTTCGGCATGCTGGGCATGGGCGTCGCGCTCCTCGCGACGGTCGTCCTCGCGATCGACGGCGACGTCAGCACCGCCGGTCTCGGTCTGATGGGCCTGGCGATGCTGACCGGCGCGGTGATCGGCCTCCAGCGGGCCCGCGGCGTCGAGATGACCGGCATGCCCGAACTGATCGCGCTGCTGCACTCATTCGTCGGTCTGGCCGCGGTGCTGGTCAGCTGGAACGGCTACCTCAACGTCGAGCACGACCCCGACGGTCACGAGGCCAGGGCCCTGAACGCCCTCGGCACGCTGGGCATCCACCACGCCGAGGTGTTCATCGGCCTGTTCATCGGCGCCGTGACCTTCACCGGGTCGATCGTGGCCTACCTGAAGCTCGCCGCGAAGATCGACTCCAAGCCGCTGGTGCTGCCCGGCAAGAACGCCCTCAACCTCGGCTCCCTGGTCCTGTTCCTCGCCTTGACGGTGTGGTTCGTGATCACGCCGGAGCTGTGGCTGCTGATCACCGTGACGGCCCTGGCCCTGGCCCTCGGCTGGCACCTGGTCGCCTCGATCGGCGGCGGCGACATGCCGGTTGTGGTCTCGATGCTCAACAGCTACTCCGGCTGGGCCGCGGCCGCTTCCGGCTTCCTCCTCGGCAACGACCTGCTGATCATCACCGGCGCGCTGGTCGGCTCGTCCGGCGCCTACCTGTCCTACATCATGTGCAAGGCGATGAACCGCTCGTTCATCTCCGTCATCGCGGGCGGTTTCGGCATCGAGGCCCCGTCGGGTGCGGACGTCGACTACGGCGAGCACACCGAGATCACCGCCCAGGCCGCCGCCGAACTCCTCGGCTCGGCCCGGTCGGTGGTCATCACCCCCGGCTACGGCATGGCCGTCGCCCAGGCCCAGTACCCGGTCGCCGAGCTCACCTCGAAGCTGCGGGCGAAGGGCGTCGACGTGCGGTTCGGCATCCACCCCGTCGCCGGCCGCCTGCCCGGCCACATGAACGTCCTGCTGGCCGAGGCCAAGGTGCCGTATGACATCGTCCTGGAGATGGACGAGATCAACGACGACTTCGCCAAGACCGACGTGGTCCTCGTCATCGGCGCCAACGACACGGTCAACCCGGCCGGAGCGGAGGATCCCAGCAGCCCGATCGCCGGCATGCCGGTGCTGAAGGTCTGGGAGGCCGGCAAGGTCATCGTGTTCAAGCGCTCCATGGCCTCCGGATACGCGGGCGTGCAGAACCCGCTGTTCTTCAAGGAGAACACCGCGATGCTCTTCGGCGACGCCAAGGCCCGGGTCGAGGACATCGTCGGCGCCCTCTGAGCCGTCTCTCGCGCCTTCGGGGCCTTGCGCACCCCGTACCCCCGTCCGCATCCGTACCGCACGCAGTCCGGGAGCCCTCCTTGCACCCCTTCGATGTCGAGCACCTGACGACGAGCCAGTGGCGCAACGGCGGCGGAGCCACGAGGGAGATCGTGGCGTGGCCCGTGGGCGACGAGGAGTTCCAGTGGCGGGCGAGCGTCGCCGACATCGACCGGGACGGGCCGTTCTCGGCCTTTCCCGGGGTCGACCGGACGTTCACCCTCGTGGCGGGCGACGGCGTGCGGCTGACCGCCCCGGGCACGTTCGACCGGACGGCGCGAGTGGGGGAGCCCCTGGCGTTCTCCGGAGACCTGGAGCTGACCGCCGAACGGCGGGGCGGCGCCTGCCGGGTGCTGAACATCATGGTGCGCCGCGGCCGTAGGGCGGCGCGGGTGGACCGGATCACCGGGCCCCTCGTACCGCCCGGCGGCCATGCCGGGGTGTTCTACGTGCTCCGCGGCCACTGGCGCACGGACGCCGCAGGACGCCCGCTGACCGCGGGGCAGGGCGTGTGGTGGGACGAGCCCGACGGCGCGCCGGACGGTGCGCCGGGCCGGGAGGCGGCCACACCGCTCTCGCCCGACGCGGTGGGCCTGTGGGCGGACATCGCACCGGTGCGGTGAGGACGGGGCCGGGGACGGCGGCGGCTGCCGTCGTCCCCGGCCGGTTCCGTCGGCGGCCGGGCCGGCTTCTTCGCCGGTCGGGCCGCTGCCGCGGCCGTCAGGCCAGCTTCTTCAGCAGTTCGGCGGCCAGCGGGGCGGAGGACGCGGGGTTCTGGCCGGTGACGAGGTTGCGGTCGACCACGACGTGCGGCGCCCACGGCTCGCCGGCCCGCACCTGGACCCCGGCCTCGACGAGGCGGGTCTCCAGCAGCCACTTGGCCTTCTCGGCGAGACCGGCCTGCGTCTCCTCGGCGTTGGTGAAGGCCGTCACCTCGTAACCGGCGAAGGCGTTGGAACCGTCGCCGCGCTCGGCGGCGAGCATCGCGGCCGGGCCGTGGCACACCACGCCCAGGGGCTTGCCGGAGTCGAGGGCGTCGACGAGCAGCCTGCCGGAGACCGGGTTCACGGCGAGGTCCTCCATGGGGCCGTGGCCGCCCGGGTAGAAGACGGCGTCGTAGTCGGCGAGGTCCACCTCCTCCAGGCGGACCGGGCTCTTGATCTCCGGGATCGCGTCGAGCGCGGCGGCCACCTTGTCGGCCCCCTCCTGCCCACCGTTGACGTCCGGAGCCAGGCTGCCCCGGTCCACGGTCGGCACGACGCCGCCGGGGGTGGCGACCGTGACGGAGTGTCCGGCGTCCTTGAAGGTCTCGTACGGGGCGACCACCTCTTCCGCCCAGAAACCGGTGGGGTGCTTGGTGCCGTCGGCAAGCGTCCAGTGGTCGACGCCGGTCATCACAAAGAGGATCGTGGCCATGATGTTTCCGCTCCGAAGACGGGGGGCCGTCGGGCCCGGGTGAATGGGACAACACCGACACGCTGCGGCGATGTCTCGAAGGTAGGCGGCCGCCGCGGGCGGTGACCAATGACGGGACCGATACCTGCCATAGGAGTTTTCATGCCGCGCGGGGGAACAAACAGGGGGCGGCGCCCACGGCACCGCCCCGGCGTGCCATAGGGAGGCATTACCCTCGACGGCGTGAGCCATAGGGATCCTGCGGGGAAAGCGCCAGACGGCCGGCCCGCCGCGCAGGCGGCCGCGCCACCCGACCTCAACCTCCTGCGGACGTTCCTCGCCGTGTACCGCTCGGGCTCCTTCACCGCGGCCGCGCACGCCCTGGGACTGTCCCAGCCCACCGTCACCACCCACATCCGCAACCTGGAGCGCGACACCCGGCGGGACCTCTTCGAACGCCTGCCCCGCGGCGTCGCCCCGACCCCGGTCGCCGACGAACTCGCGGCGCGCATCGCTCCGGCCCTGGACGCGCTGGCCGTCGCCGCCGGGCCCGGACCGGCCGGCGGAGGGCGCGCCGAACCCGTACACCTCGCCGGGCCCGCCGAGCTGCTGGCGACCCGGGTGCTGCCGGCCCTGGCAGGGCTCGTGGCCGAGGGGGTGCGCCTGCGCGTGACGGCGGGCCTGACCGACCCGCTCCTCGACGAACTGCGCGCCGGCCGCCACGACCTCGTCATCGCCACGAGCCGCCCGCGTGGACGGTCACTGGTGTGGGCGCCCCTGACGGACGAGGAGTTCGTCCTGGTCGCCGCCCCCGTCTGGGCGGAGAGGATCAGGGAACCCCTCGCGGCGGAGGGCCCCGGGGTGCTGCGGGCCGTGCCTCTCGTCGCGTACGCGGAGGACCTGCCCATCGTCCGCCGCTACTGGCGGCACGTCTTCGGCACGCGGCTGAACGGCCGGGCCGCGCGGGATTCAGCGTGCTGCCGCGCTACCTGTGCGAGGCCGAACTGCGTTCGGGAGCACTGGTCCAGCTGGCCGATCCCGAGGACCCCCCGATCAACACGGGGTACCTCGTGCAGCGCCCCGGCGTCTTCGCGAACCCGGATGCCGAGCGCGTGCGCGCCCTGCTGCTCGAGGCCGGCCGCTCCTTCTGAGGACGGGGCGTCTCCCGTCCCGGGACACCTCGGCTATGGACATCCACGCCGCACTGCCCTAGCCTCCGACGCAATTATTCAATTAATTGACTAGAGGTGTCCTTGTGCATCCGTTCCGCACGGCCGTCGAGAACCGGGACGAGGCCGCCATCGAGGCGCTCCTCGCCGAGAACGTCGTCTTCACCAGTCCCGTCGCCTTCAAGCCGTACCAGGGCAAGGCCGTCACCGCCGCGATCCTGCGCGCGGTGACGCGGGTGCTCGAGGACTTCACCTACGTCCGCGAGATCGCCGACCCGGGCGGCCGCGACCACGCCCTGGTCTTCACCGCCACCGTCGGCGGACGGCAGATCCAGGGGTGCGACTTCCTCCGCTGCGACGAGGAAGGGAAGATCGACGACTTCATGGTGATGGTCCGCCCGCTGTCGGCCGTCACGGCCCTTTCCGAGGCGATGGGTGCCCAGTTCGACCGGATCGCCCGGGAGGCGGCCGGGGCGTGAGGGGCGACCGGGGCCCGGGAGCGGAGGCCCGGGCCGGGGAACGGTCGCCGGGGAACGGTCGCCGGGGCGGGGTGCGTCCGGGGGCGTGGCGCGTCCTGGGGCGGGGCGCACTGGGCTCTGCCATGGGGGTGGTGAACCGGGTGTGATCGGATGTCCTTCATGATCACTCCGACCCTGTACCTGTTCAGCAGCGCGGCCACCCCCGTCTTCGACGTCGCTCGCGTCATCGAGGAGGCGCAGGCCGACGGCTGGGACGTATGCCTCGGTCTCACCCCGACGGCGGCCGGCTGGCTCGCCGGCTCCCTCGACGGGCTCGCCGCCCTCACCGGCCACCTGGTCCGCTGGGACCACCGCCTCCCCGGCCAGTCGGACCCCTGGCCGGAGCCGGACGCCGTCGTCGTCGCGCCGGCGACCTTCAACACGATCAACCAGTGGGCGCTCGGAATCACGGACAAGTGGCTCGTCGGGGTGGTCGCCGAGGGCATCGGCAAGGGCATCCCCATGGCCGCGATGCCGTGTGTGAACCGGGCGCTCGCCGCGCACCCCCAGTTCGAGCGCTCGATCGACACCCTCAGGGCCGCCGGGGTCAGGATCCTGTACGGCGAGGGCGGCTTCGTCCCCGACGAGCCCGGCCAGGGCGACCCCACCACGTACCCGTGGCGGGCGGCCCTGGACGCCGTCGCCGACGTCCTCCGCCCTGAATCATTCGCCTAGGCACCTCGCGCGCTCGCCCTGTCCGGTCGAGGGAGCCGTCCCTGCGAGGAACTCCCGCGCGCCGCGCAGCCTGGTGCGCAGCCGCGACCGCGAGACGCGGCCGTCGAGGCGTACGTCGAGCGCGCCCGGCAGGTCCGTCTCCGCGCGGAGGCCGGCGGGGAGCAGGGCGGGGTCGATGCCGTCGCGTCGGGCGACGAGCACGCCGAGCTCGTAGCGGCTGACGGCGTCCGGGCCGCCCAGGTGGAAGACCCCGGCCAGGTCGGACAGCGCGAGCTCCCAGAGGGCGGCTGCCAGGTCGGTCACGTGGACGGGACACCGGACGTCGTCCGTGAACAGGGCGCCGTCCCGCTCGCCCGCGGCGAGTTGCCGCACCACCCGCTCGTGGGCGGACCCGCCGTCGCCGATGATCAGCGAGGTGCGGGCGACGGCGGCGGCCGGGTGGAGGAGGCGTACGGCGGTCTCGGCGGCGGCCTTCGCCGCCCCGTAGGGGGTGACCGGGTCGGGGAGTGCCGTCTCGTCGTAGCGCACGTCGGCCCCGGAGAAGACCGCGTCACTGGAGACGTGCACCAGGCGGATGCCCCGCCGTGCCGACGCCTCGGCGAGACGGACGGAAGCGTCCGCGGTCACCCGCCAGTCGGCGCCCCCGCTGGACGCGTTGATCACCGTGCCCGGCGCCAGGGCGTCGAGGACCGCGTCGACGCCGTGGGGTTCGCGCAGGTCCAGCGGGTGCCACGAGACGCCGGCGGCCCCGCCGGGTCGGGAGTGGTACGTCGCGGCCGTGATCCGGCCCGGCCCGTTCGCGCCACCCGCCTGGCGCACCAGCTCGGCCCCCAGGAACCCGCTGCCCCCGATGATCAGCACCGTCATGCCGCCACAAGGTACGCGACGCGGATGACCGGTGCGCGACCGCTGCCCGCCCCGCATACCGGACGGGTCATCGGGTACCGGCGGACCAACGGCACATCACGGGATGAACCGTGCATCGCGCATCGACGAGGGAGTCAGCATGACCGGCAACGGCAGCACCGAGACCGGTGGCGTCACCGGCACGAAGGACAAGGACTACAACCTCTTCTGGTACGTCGAGAGCTGCCTGGCCAACGCCCTGCGGCTGGAGACCTACATCCAGGACGCGGACCGCGAGGGCGACGCCGAGGTCGCCGAGCTCTTCCGCAAGGCCCAGGCCGACAGCCGCAAGGGTGCGGAACTGGGCAAGCAGCTCCTCCGCTCGCGCATGGGAGGCTGACACGACCCCTGGGTCCGGACGCCCGCGGAGCCGTCGCCCTGGCACGGGCGCGGAGGCCGGCACCGGCGCCACCACCACCGGTGCCCACGAGGTGAGTGCCGGCGGGCACCGCGCCGACCGGGACGGCGTCCGGACGCCCGGCGCGGCAGGCCCGGCACGACGGCCCGCCGGGTGTGAAAGGCGGTCGAGCGGGGAGCAGAGGATCATGGGTGTGACCACCGACGTGAGACGAGCGGATCGCGACCTGACCCGGCGTGTCGCCGGCTGGCGGACACCGCTGACCCGCCGGGTCCTGCCCGTGGCACGGTCCGCGGCCGAACACACCAAACTGTGGTGGGGCGCGGCCGTGCTGATGAGCGCCTGCGGCGGCAACCGGGGCCGCCTGGCGGCGGCCGCAGGTCTCGCGGGCATGGCGACGGCCGAAGTGCTGTCCAACGCCGTCTGCAAGCCGCTGTACGAGCGCCGGCGCCCGCCCGAGGAACTCATCCCGCACGACGACGTGGAGGAACGGCCGGACAGTTCCTCCTTCCCCTCCGGGCACACGGCGGCGGCCGTCGGCTTCACCGTCGCCTGTGCGGGCACCTGGCCGGCGGCGGGCGCCGTCTGCGGGGTGCTGGCCGCCGTGGTGGCCGTGGAGCGGGTGCACTCCGGCGCGCACTACCCCAGCGACGTCGCCGCCGGCACCGCGATCGGCGCGGCCGCGGCCTGGCTGGTGCGCCGGTCGCCCCGCCTCTTGCTGCGTCACCTGCTGAAGCCGGGCTGACCGCGGACCGGCCGCGCCGCGAGGCGTTCCAGGCCCGGCCGACCGGCCGGGCGACGAAAGGAAGGGAGCCGAACGATGAGCGAGAACAAGGACCGGTTCGCGCGGGCGCGCAGCGAAGAGCAGCCGGGAGCTTCCTCCGGTTCCGAGCGTCAGGCGCAGGAGCGCGAGGTGCCCGGCACCGCCGGCAGCAAGGAGGGCTACCAGCGGGCGGGCACGGGCGAGGGCGAGCCCCTGAAGGGGGTCGAGGCCGACGAGCAGGAGGACGGCGCGTAGCGGGGAGAACGGGCTGGCCGGGCCCCGCGGGATGCCCCCGGGGCCCGGCCCTGCGCTGACGGCGCTTGCGTGATGCTTGCGGGGCGCTTGCCCGTACGGGGGTCGCGGGATGGCCCCCGGGCCGGGCCCTGCCGGGTACGGCCCTGCGGGATGGCCCCCGGGCCGGGCTCTGCCGGGTACGGCCCTGCGGGATGGTGCCACGGCGGTCCCGGGGCCCGGCCCTGCGCTCACGACGCTGCGGGGCCTTGCGGGATGGTGCCGCGCGGTGGTCCCGGGGCCCGGCCTGCGCTGTACGGCTCTGCGGGACGCCCGTCGGGGCCCTTGCCGCGTACAACGCCGCTGGATGAACCCGGGGCCGGGCCCTGCCGGGTTACGGCCCCGCGTGATGCCCCCCTGGCCCGCGGGCGGCCCGGCCGTGACCGGCCCCTGGTCACCGACGGCCGGTCAGGATGCCTGCCGGCCGGCGGTCCAGACCGTGCCGCGGGTCTCGTACTCCAGCATGGACTCCAGGCCGAGGGCGGCGTCGACGCCCAGTTCCCGGCGGACCAGCCACAGGGCGAGGTCCAGGCCCGAAGTGACGCCACCGGCCGTGACCAGGTCGCCGTCGTCGACGACCCGCGCCTTCTTCAGCACGCCGCCCTGCTGTGTCAGGTCGGCCTGGGCCCGGTGGTGCGTGGTGCAGGGGCGGCCACGGGTGACGCCGGCGGCCGAGAGGAGCATCACGCCGGTGCACAGGGCGGCGACCGTGAGGCCCGGCCGCCGGGCCTCGGCCAGGGCACGGGGCAGAGCACCCCGCCGGATCTCGGCCCGGACTCCCGGCGCCTCCGGGCGGGCGTAGCCGCCGCCGGGGACGACGAGGACGTCCGCCTCCTCGGGGGCCCAGCCGTGGTCGACCCGGAGACGGGTGCCGAAGGCGGCGGTGACGGTGCCGGGGCCGTCGAGGGCGACGTAACGCACCTCGACGTCGCGGTCGGTGAAGTGGTCGGCGGCCGAGAACACCTCGTACGGGGCGGCGAGGTCGAGTTCTTCGACGCCCTGGAAGAGCACGACCTGGACGCGCAGGCGGCCGCCGGCGCCGGACGACCCGGCGGGGGAGGCGGCGCCGGGCGACGTGGCCGCGGCGGTGGCGGCGGGGACACCGGTCGCGAGTCCGGCGGCGCCGAGCGCGGTCGCGGTGCGCAGCAGGGTGCGTCGGTTCAGGGACACACGGATCTCCTGTCGTGGTGCGGAGAAAGAGGAGGAAGGGGAGAAGGGGCAGGAAGGGAAGAGGGGGGAGAGGCAGACGAAGGGAGGAGGGGGCCGGCGGGACGGCGCCCGTGGCGGCGGTGCGGCCGGCCGCACCGCCGCGCCGGTCACACCGTGTTCACGATGCCGCGCCGCTCGTACTCCAGGACTTCCTCGGCGAACAGGGCCGTGTCCGCGCCGAAGAACCGCTCCACCAGCCAGATCCCCAGGTCCACGCCCGAGGTGACGCCTCCGCAGGTGACCAGGTCGCCGTCGTCGACGACCCGGCCGCCGACCACGCGGCCGCCCTGCGCCCGCAGATCGTCCAGGGCGATGTGGTGCGTCGTGCAGCGGCGCCCGGCCGTCAGGCCCGCGGCGGACAGCAGCAGGGTCCCGGTGCACACCCCGCCGAGGACCAGGCCGTCCCGGCGGGCGGGGCAGCGTGCCGCGCCGGATCTCCCGCTCGATGCCGGAGCCCTCGCCGTAGCCGCCGCCGGGCACGACGATCACGTCGGCGGAGCGCGGCGACCAGGCGTCCCGGCAGACGATCTCCATGCCGGCGGAGGTGGTCACCCGGCGGGTCCCGTCCACGGTGACGAACGACTGCGCGACGTGCTCCTCGCCGACGATGCCGAACACCTCGATGTGACCGGCGAAGTCCTGTTCCTCCACGCCGTCGTAGAGCACGGTGTGGACGCGGAGGGGGCGCGAGCGGCGGGGGCGTACGGACGGGGAAGGCATGAAGGGCCTCCGTGGCAGCAGAACGTGGTGGGCTCCCGGCGCGGGCCGGGAGGCGAGAACACGTTCAGTCTTCCGACGGGTGCCGGGCGGCGACACCGGCGCGCGTGCCCATGGTGCGCAAGATACGGCCAGGGCCGGGCCCGGCCGGGGAAAGGCCCGGCCGGGGAAAGGCCCGACCGGGGATAGGCGCGGCCGGGGAAAGGCCCGTCCAGGGAGGTCCCGGACAGAGGCGCGGCGCCCGGGTCCGCTGTCCTCAGTGGCGGAAGGCGGCCCGGTACGCGGACGGGGTCGTGCCGACCTGGCGGGCGAAGTGGTGGCGGAGCGTCTCGACCGAGCCGAAGCCGGTCGCCTCCGCGACGCGTGTCAGGGGGAGTCCCGTCGTCTCCAGGAGCTCCCTCGCGCGCTGGACGCGCTGGGCGAGCAGCCACCGCAGCGGCGTCGTGCCGGTCTGGGCGCGGAAATGGCGGGCGAGGCTGCGCCTGCTCATCATCGCGTGTGCGGCGATGTCGGCCAGGGAGAGCGGTTCGCCGAGCTTGCCGCGCATCCACTGAAGGGTCTCGCCGAGGTCGGCGGAATCCGTTCCGGGTGTGCGGTATTCGATGAACTGCGCCTGTCCGCCGGTGCGTTGGGGCGGCATCACCAGCATCCGGGCGGCCGCAGCCGCAGCCGCCGCGCCGTGGTCGCGGCGGACCATGTGGAGGCACAGGTCAAGTCCCGCGGCGATGCCGGCCGACGTGAGCACGGCCCCCTCGTCGACGTAGAGCACGGACGGGTCGACGCTGGTCCCGGGGAACCGCTCGGCCAGGGCGTCGGCGAACCGCCAGTGCGTGGTCGCCCTGCGCCCTTCCAGGAGTCCGGCGTGCGCGAGGGCGAAGGCCCCGGTGCAGATGGAGGCGATACGGGCTCCGCGGTCCGCGGCCTCCCGCAGCAGCCGTACCGCCCGGGGATCCGGTGTGCCGTCGGCGGGGATGCCGGGCACGACGACCGTGTCCGCGGCCGGCACCTCGTCCCATCCGTACGAGGAGGAGACCCGAAAGGGCGCCGTGGGCCCGGCCGTTGCCACGGTGTCGCGGTCGACGCACACGCGCACGTCGTAGGCGGGCGAGCCGTCGGGGCCGGTGACGAGCGCGAACACCTGGCAGGGTATGGCGAGATCGAAGGCCGACACCCCGTCGAGTGCGAGAACGGCAACCACGTGCATACGGCCGGAGCGTACGCCATCGTCGTGGGCGCCCCTCGAGCGCGACCACACCGTACGACCCGGGCCCCGCGACCACGCCGTACGACCCGCGACCGCGACCATGCCGTTGTCGGCCCCGGACCCGTCCGGTGCCCGAACGGGTCCGGGCCGACAACGGTGCCGCAGGTCCGGGCGCGCAGGGCGACCGGCCGGGACGTGCGTCCCCGCCGGTCGCCCTCTCAGCCCCGGAGCAGACCGGTGCCCCCGGCCGCGGGGGGACCGGGCCGGACGCGGGTCAGCTCGGCCACTTGCCCGTCACGCGGCGGGTGGCGGTCGCTCCGGCCCGGTCGACGGCGGCCTTCACGGAGGCGAAGATCGCGCCCTGCAGGGCGGCCGCGATCAGCACCTCCTTCCAGGACCGGTCCTCGTCGGTGGCGTCCGGCGCGTCATTGTTGGGGTCCAGCATCTTCCACGCCTTCTTGAACAGCGTTCCGGCGACCAGGCCGCTGAGCGCACCCAGGGCCAGACCGACCGGCCTGTAGGCGACCTTGGAGGGCTTCATCGGCTCACCTCACCCCTTCCCGTGCCGACGGACCCGCCACAGCACCACGGCACCGGCGACGGCCACCGCGAGCAGCAGCCCCCGGTGGTCGCGCGCCGCCCTGGTGCCCTGCGCGGCCTTCTGCCGCACCGGCTCCGGCGCCTTCTCGTCCCACAGCCGCCCGGCCCGCGCGGCCTGAGCCGCCGCCGTGTCCCGGACCGTGTCCGGCAGCTTGTCCTGGGCGCGGTGCGCGAGATCGGCCGCCTTCGCCCTGACCTCCTCGACCTGGACGGCCGCCTTCGCCCTGACCTCTTCGGCCCGGACGGCCGCCTCCTCCTTCACCTCCGCGGCCTTGCCCTTCACGCGGGCCTTGACGTCCGCCTGGGCCGCGAGCGCCTCGACGGTCCGCCCGAGCTCCGCACGGGTCCGCTCGACCTGATCGCGCAACTCATCGGGACCGGCGGTGGTCTCCTTGTCCTCTGCGGGACGGTTCATCGGTGCGCACTCTCCTTGATCCGGGCCACGTCGGCCTTGACGTTCTCGATCGTCTGTTCGGGAGCGAGCGGGGTCGCCCGGTCGAACTCCTTCTTGCCGGTCCGTGCCATGACGGCGGCGATCACCCCGAGCACGGCGGTGACGACGAGGGCCGCCGCCCACACCGGCAGCACCAGCGCCAGGGCGGCGATCACGGTGGCCACCAGCGCCTGCAGCATCAGGAACCCGACCACTCCGGCGCCACCGAACAGGCCGCCGCCCTTGCCGTAGCGCCGGCCCTTCTCCTTCATCTCCGCCTGCGCCAGCCGCAGTTCCCCGCGCACCAGCTCGGTCAGCTGCTGCGAGGCCCGCTGCACCAGCTCGCTCACCGGTTCGTTCCCGGGGGCCCGCACGGGCGCCCCTGTGGGGGCGCTCGCGGGGCCGCTCCGCGTTCCGCCCGCCGGCGCGTCCACCCGGCCCAGGCCCGTATCCCGGCCGCCTCCGGTGACCTCCGCTCGTGTGCTCGACACGGCACTCACCTCCCGCCCGTCTCGGTCCGTGCCGGCCGGGAGCAGGTCCCGGCCGCGTGCTCAGCCCTCGACTACCCCGAACCGGCCCGCTCACGGCTCCCGGCCCGCCTCCGGTTTTCCCGTCCGCGCGGGCGGGCGTGCCGGCGGCCGTGCGGGCGTCCGCGCGGACGGGGGAGCGGCCGTCGGGGGACAACCTCGCGCGCAGGCGATCGAAACCACGGGCCGTGGGTACGGATGGGACGCCCCTTCCGCCCGCCCCTCGGCCCCAGCAGAGGAACACCATGGACGACCTGTCTCCCCACCGCGACTCGGCGGACGTCATCGTCGTCGGCGCCGGTCCCGCCGGCTGCAGCGCCGCCTATCACCTGGCACGGGAGGGCCACGACGTCCTGCTCCTGGAGAAGGCCACCCTCCCCCGCGACAAGATCTGCGGTGACGGCCTGACCCCGCGGGCCGTGAAGGAGCTCGTCGGGATGGGCGTCGACGTGACCGGGGACGGCTGGGTCAGAACCCGGGGCCTGCGCGCCCACGGCTCGGGCACGACGGTGGAGATGCCGTGGCCCGTCGTGGCGTCCTTCCCCGACTACGGGCTCGTCCGGGCCCGCGCAGACTTCGACCACCTGCTGGCCCGCCGGGCCGTCGCCGCCGGCGCCCGGCTGCTCCAGGGAACCCAGGTCACCGAGCCCGTCCTCGACACGGCCACCGGGCGCGTCACCGGCGTGGTGGCACGGCGGGGCGACGCCTCCCGCACCTACCGGGCCCCCTTGGTGGTCGCCGCCGACGGCGCCTCCAGCCGGCTCGCCGTCGCCCTCGGCCTCCAGCAGCGCAGGGACCGTCCCATGGGCGTGGCCGTACGCCGCTACTACACCGCACCGCACCGCAACCGCGACCACCTGGAGGCATGGCTCGACCTGGAGACGCGCGACGGCCGCGGCCGGACGTACATGCCGTTCGGCTACGCGTGGATCTTCCCCGTCGGCGACGGCGCCTTCAACGTGGGGCTGGGCACCTTCCACATCGGACGCGGGCCGGAGGTCGACCACCGGCGGCTGTTCCGGGAGTGGACCGCCCGTCTGCCCTCGGCCTGGCACTTCGACGAGGACCACGCCACCAGCCCGCTGCGCGGAGCGCCCCTGCCGGCCGGACTCACCCGACGCCCCCAGTACACCCGCGGCCTGCTCCTGACCGGCGACGCCGGCGGAATGATCAACCCGCTGAGCGGTGAGGGCATCGACTACGCGATGGAGTCCGGCCGGCTGACCGCGGAGACCGTCACGCGCGCGCTGGCACGGCCCACCGCCCACGCGCGCGAGGAGGCCCTGCTCCGCTACCCGGAGGCCATCCGCGAGGCGTACGGGCGCTACTTCACCGTGGGGCGGCTCGTCGTGCAGGCCCTGAACCATCCGCGGGTGATGAAGGTCGTCGCCACCAGGAGCCTCCAGCGGCCCGTCCTGCGGCGGTTCATGTTCAAACTCTGGTCCAACCTCACGGACCCGCACAGCCCCGACGCGCTCGACCGCGTGATCACCGCCCTCCAGCGGGCGGTCCCCGCGGCCTGACCCCGGCGGCCCCTCCCTGGCGGCCCGAGCCTCCGCGGCCTTTCCCTGGCGGCCCGAGCCTCCGCGGCCTTTCCCCGGCGGCCCGAGCCCCCGCGCCCCTTCCCCGGCGGCCCGAGCCCCCGCGTCCCGTTCCCGTCGCTGGGCGGTTCGGCCGGTGCGGACGGGGCACCCGGAAGGGTGCCTATGAGGGGAGAGTCAACATGTCCACGACCGGGTCCACGGGATCCAGAGGCAGCAACGGGTCGGGGGGGTCCACCGGGCCGTCCGGGGCGACGGACGCCGGCCGGAGCGCCGTGCGGACGGCGGCCCGCGCGGGCTTCGTCGCGCGGGGTGTGCTCTACATGCTGGTCGGAGCGCTCGCCGTTCGGATCGGCTTGTCGGGTGCGCGCAGCAAGGAACAGGCCGACCGGGGCGGGGCGCTGGCCGAGGTCGCCTCGTCCCCGTTCGGAACCGTCCTGCTGTGGGCGCTCGGGCTCGGTCTGGCGGGCATGGCGCTGTGGCGGCTCACGGAGGTCTTCCTGGGCGCCGCCGGTCCGAACGGCGACCGCGCGACCCGCCGCGCCGCCTCCGCCGTCCGGGCCGTCTTCTACGCGGTCGTGGCCTTCCTGGTGCTGACCTTCGCGGTGGGCGAGCGGGGCAGCGGCGCCGGCTCGACCGACCGGCAGAGCCAGGACGTCACCGGCCGGCTTCTCGGCCTCCCCGGCGGGCAGTGGTGGGTCGGCGCGGTCGCCGCCGGCGTGCTCGTCGCGGGACTGTGCGTGGCGGGCTCGGCGCTGCTGCGGCGCTTCCGCAAGCGTCTGGAGTGGGGACGGATGTCACGGCACCAGCGCCGCTTCATGAACGTGACCGGTGTCGCGGGCGGTGTCGGCCGGGGACTGGTGTTCGCCGCGGTCGGCTTCTTCGGTCTGAAGGCGGCGGTCACCTTCGACCCGGCCCAGGCCAAGGGCGTCGACGACGCGATCCGCTCCTTCGCCCGGACACCGGTGGGCCCGTGGCTGCTGATCGCCGTCGCCGTGGGGCTCCTGCTGTTCGGACTGTTCTCGCTCGGGCAGGCCAGGTGGCGCAAGATGTGACGCCGACGCCGACGCCGACGCCGACGCCGACGCCGACGCCGACGCCGACGCCGACGCCGACGGGGCGGGGCGGGAACCGTTTCCGGTTCCCGCCCCGCCCCGTCGCCTCGGCCCGAGCCGGCCGGCAAGACCGCCGGGTCGCCGCGGTGTCGCGGGTCTCAGACCGCCCCGCGCCAGGCGCCCGTCGCGTCGCCGCCGCGGTCCTCGATGAAGGTCTTGAACCGCTTCAGGTCACCCGACACCTTCCGCTTGACGAAGCCGAGCTTGTCGCCGACTGTCTCGGTCAGCCCCTCGGGATCGAAGTCCATCTGCAGCATGACCTTCGTGCGCGCGTCGTCCAGGCGGTGGAAGGTGACCACGCCGGCCTGACGGGCCTCGCCGTCGACCGTCGTCCAGGCCACCCGCTCGTCCGGGATCTGCTCGGTGACCACGGCGTCGAACTCCCGCCGCACACCGCCGATCTCGGTCACCCAGTGCGTCAGCGTGTCCGTGCGCTGCTCGATCCGCTCCACGCCGTCCATGAACCGCGGGAACGTCTCGAACTGCGTCCACTGGTCGTACGCGGCGCGGACCGGCACGTCGACCTCGACGGACTCCTCGACCTTCGACATGGGATCTCCCTTTCGTTCGTCGGGACCGTCCCCGGGATGCCGGGAACGGTGTGTCACCGGTCCTCGCGTATCCCGTGCCGCCGGGATCACACCTCCCGTGGCCCTCCGGCCGCGGATGAGGAGTGCGTTCCGGGGCATGAGCCGAACATGGCAACGGACGCGATATCCGGCCGCGGGCCGGGAGAAGAGGAGCCGGGACGGCGCGAGACCCCGGCCGAACGGGCCGACCGGCGGTGGACGGAGATCGTCCAGGAGATACGGGTCGCGCAGACCGGCGTGCAGATCCTGCTGGGCTTCCTGCTCACCGTGGTCTTCACCCCGACCTTCCGGCAGCTCGGACAGACGGACAAGACGATCTACATCGTCACGGTCGTGCTGGGTTCGCTGGCGACCGGGGCCCTGATAGGCCCGGTGTCCCTCCACCGGATCGTGGCCGGACGGCGCATCAAGCCGCAGGCGGTCGTCTGGGCCGCCCGGCTCACCTTCGTCGGCCTCGTGCTGCTGCTCGCCACGCTGACCTCGGCGCTCCTGCTCATCCTGCGCGTGGCGACCCACGACGGCTACGTCCCCTGGCTGGTGTCCGGCGTCCTCGCCTGGTACCTGATCTGCTGGTTCGTCCTGCCCGCCTGGATCCGCATGCGGCACACCGGAGACAACGGCGGGTGACCGCCCGCCGGGCCCCGGCGGGCGGCGCCGGTCAGGAGAACACCAGGCAGGCCGCCGCCGGCACCCGCACCGCACCGGCCGGGCTCAGCCCGCCGTCCGCCGGATCCACCGCGAACCAGGTGACGTCCCCGGACCACTCGTTGACCACGTACAGCAGACGCCCCGAGGCGTCCGTCACGAGATCGCGGGGCCAGTCGCCGCCGCACGACACGACACCCGTCACCCGGGGCCGGTCGGCGCCGTCTGCCAGGGACAGGGTGTGGATCCGGTTCGTGCCGCGCACCGCGGCCCACGCGAAGCGCCCGTCCGGCGCGAACAGGACCACGGACGGGTAGGCCCGCACCCCGGCGGGGACGTCCTCTCCGCCGACCTTCAGCTCCGTCACCGGTTCGAGCCGTCCGGCGCCCGGGTCCCAGTGGCACACCGTCAGCCGGGGCATCAGCTCGTGCAGGACGTACACGACGTCCTCGTACGGGTGGAAGGCCAGGTGCCGCGGCCCGGACCCGGCCCGCAGCGCCGTCTCGGCGTGCGGGCGCGGCGCGCCGGAGTCCGGGTCGAGCGCGCACACCCTCACCGAGTCGGTGCCGAGGTCCACGCTGAGCAGCCAGCGGCCGCTGGGATCGGGCAGCACCTGATGGGCGTGCGGGCCGGTCTGCCGCTCGGGGTCGGGGCCCGCGCCCCGGTGCGCCAGCACGGCCGGCGGCCCCGCGGGCGAGCCGTCGGGGCGCAGGGCCAGGCTGCTGACGCTGCCCGTCCCGTAGTTGGCGGTCAGCAGGCGGCCCGCGGCCACGCTGAGGTACGCGGGTCCCGCGCCGCCCACGTCCACGGGCTCCCCGAGCGGCGCGAGCCGCCCGTCACCGGTGCGGAAGGCCGCCGCCCGCCCCTGGTCGGCGTCGCTCACGGCGTACAGCACCCCGGTGTCCCGCACGAGGGCCAGGCACGACGGATTGACGAGGGAGTTCACCGTCGTGACGGGGGTGAGTGCCCCGTCGGCCGGGTCGACCGAGGCGACCGTGATGCCGTGGCCGCCGCCCGACGTGAACGAACCGATGTACGCCCACCGATCGCCCCCCGGCGCCCCGGGCTCCGCCCGCGCCGTCCGCTCCGCCCGCCCTGCCCTCTCTGTTCGCTCTGTTCGCTCTGTTCGCTCAGCTCCGTTCATGGGTCGCCCAACGAAGCGGCGCGCCACCTGGTCACCGCCCGTTGGGCCGTTGGGATCTCCGGTTCCGGGCCGAAGATCGCACAAGGAGGCATGGGGTAGGGAGCTCGGGGCAGAAGGCGCCACGGAGGTCGATATACATGGTTCCCCTGATTCTGGTTCTTCTGCTCGCGCTCATCCTGTTCGGAGCGGGTTTCGCACTGAAGGCACTGTGGTGGATAGCCGCCATCGTGCTGGTGCTGTGGCTCGTCGGGTTCGTGGCCCGGCCACGCGGTGGCAGCGCGCGCTGGTACCGCTGGTGACCGACCGCTGACGCGGTACCGACGGCACGGCGCCGTCGGTGCCGAGGGGCCGTTCCGGAAGATCCGGGACGGCCCCTCGGCGTACCGCGGGAGCCGCTGGCAGACTGACCGTCGACCTGTCCGAAGGAGCAACCCCGTGTCGATGATCCACCGCCTGCGCAGCGCCGTCCGCCGGACGTACCGGCGTGCCGTGGACCTCAGCCACCCGGCGCGCTCGCCGCTGGGCAGTGCCGTCGTCAACTGCGTGGTGTACGCGGACGGGGTGCGGCAGGAGGACTGCCGGTCGGCCGAGGAGGCGCTGCGGCGGGTACGGCGCGGGCACGGCGGCGACGGTTTCGTGTGGATCGGGCTGCACGAGCCGGACGAGAAGGAGTTCGCCGGCCTCGCCGAACTGTTCGAGCTGCACCCGCTCGCGGTGGAGGACGCCGTCCACGCCCACCAGCGGCCGAAGATGGAGCAGTACGACGACGTGCTGTTCTCCGTCTTCAAGACGGTCCGGTACGTGGAGCACGAGGAACTCACCGCCACCAGCGAGGTGGTGGACACCGGTGAGCTGATGGCCTTCACCGGACCCGACTTCGTCATCACCGTCCGGCACGGCGGACACGGCTCGCTCGGCCCGCTCCGCGAGGCCCTGGAGACGGCTCCCGAGCAGCTCGCCAAGGGGCCCTCCGCCGTCCTGCACGCCATAGCCGACCACGTCGTGGACGACTACCTGGCGGTCGCCGACGCCGTGCAGGACGACATCGAGGCCATCGAGACCGCCGTCTTCTCCGAGCAGACGGACCGCGGCGACGCCGGCCGCATCTACCAGCTCAAGCGCGAACTCCTCGAACTCAAGCGGGCCGTGACCCCGCTGGGCCGGCCGCTGCAGCGGCTCGCCGCCGAGCCGTTGCCGATCGTCGCGCCCGAGATCCGCGCGTACTTCCGGGACGTGGTCGACCATCTGGCCCGGGTCAGCGAGCAGGTCGCGTCCTTCGACGCCCTGCTCGACTCGATCCTCCAGGCCCATCTCGCCCAGGTGACCGTGGCGCAGAACGAGGACATGCGCAAGATCACGGCCTGGGCCGCGATCGTCGCCGTCCCGACGATGGTGTGCGGCGTCTACGGCATGAACTTCGAGCACATGCCCGAACTGCGCTGGACCTACGGCTACCCGGTGGTGATGGGCGTCATGGCCCTGGCCTGCTTCGTCATCCACCGCGGCTTCCGCCGCAACGGCTGGCTCTGACCGGGGCCGCGCCGAAGTGTGCGGCGCCCCGTGCCGGGTAGCCGCGCCGGTGACGCGTCCGTTCCCGCGAGGAAGGACCCCACCATGGACACGAGCGAGGGCGCTCCGCGCGTGGTCGTGGGCGTCGACGGCTCACCCGAGTCGTACGGGGCGCTGCGGTGGGCCGTGCGGCACGCCCGGCTCATCGGGGCGACCGTGGACGCGGTGGCGGCCTACGACGTCCCGGGGGCGATCGGCTGGTCCGCGTCGACCGTGGACGCCGAGCTCGACGGGAGACAGGCCCGCCAGGACATGGCCGAGGAGCTCGGGTCCGTGCTCGGCGAGGGGGACGACGTGCCGGTGACGGAACACGTGGTGCGGGGCCACCCGGCCCAGGTGCTGATCGAGGCGTCCAGGGGAGCCGAGCTGCTGGTCGTGGGCAGCCGCGGGCGCGGCGGCTTCACCCGCCTGCTCCTCGGCTCCGTCAGCGGGCAGTGCGCCGCGCACGCCCCCTGCCCGGTCGTCATCGTCCGCCCGGAGGCGCTGCCGGAGCCCCTGCCTGAGGAGCCGTCCGACCCTGGGGATCACCGGAACCCTGGTCGGCGCTGAGATTGATCATGGTCGACCAGCACGGTGATCGTCCCCAGAGCAGGGGTTCGCTGAAGGGTTCGCCGATCATGAGCGGGGCGCTGCGGTCCGCCTCGTGCCGGTGGACCTCTCGCCCCCCGGTGGCAGCGGATGCCCGGTCACGGCCGTAGGGCCGCCTCCGCCTCGGCTTGCTCGGTGTCCGGGGCGTCCGGGGCGTCCTCGCGGTGGAGGAAGGCGCCCAGGAGGTCGCCGACGGGGTGGTCGGCCTCCAGCGGGTGGCGCAGGGCGACGCTGGAGTCGATGGTGTAGCGGTTGCGGCGGCCCACCCGGGTCCGGGTGAGGTACCCGGCCGCCTCCAGGTCGGCGACGATGATCTGCACCGCCCGCTCGGTGATGCCGATGCCGGCTGCCACGTCCCGCAGCCGCACTTCCGGGTCGCGGGCGAGCCACAGCAGCACCCGCGCGTGATTGGTCAGGAACGTCCATTGGTCGCCGCGTGCCGATGAGCTGCTCATGACCTCCATCATACGAAGCCTGGTTCGCGTATTCATCCACTCGTGCGAACCTTTATTAGCGAAAAAGTTTTCGCGTAATTGTTGACGCATGTCCGGTCGGAGGGTGACGCTGGAGGGGATTCCTCCCGTTCAGGAAGGCGGGCAGCGCCATGACCCGACCGATCTCCCACCCCGCACGCGACAGCGTCCACCGCCCCCCAGGTGCGGGTCTGGTCCAGCCGGTGGCGGCGGTGCTCACCGACCGCCTCGACGATGTCGCCGTGGCCGAGGCCGCCGCCCGCATGGCGCTCGCCCGCCGCGTCCCGCTGCTGCTGATCGCCGTGATGCCCCCGCACGTGCGCCGCTCCGCCGGCCCGGCCTCCGCGCCGGTGCGGGCGGTCCTGGCCCGGGTCATGCCCAAGGTCGGCCCGCACCCCACCGGCCGCATCCCCGAGGTCTTCCACCTCCCGGTGGGCCGGGGTTCGCGGCTGGCGGCGGCCAAGGAGCTGTTGGCGCTGGCCGGCCGTCACCGGGCCCCCGACGTGCTGGCCTCGCGCCACGGCCCGCACGGGATCGACGCCCACACCCTGATCGAGGCCGCGGCCCTGCGCGGCGGCCCGTTCGTCCACGCCGTCGCGCCCGCCTCGTGGGTGCCCCTGCAACCGTCCGCGCCGCCCGCGGCCGACCGGCCGTCCGGCTCCTGGAGAGGAAACGTTTCGCGATGAATGACCTGTCGTTCACGGTCCCGTTGTGGGTGTGGGCCGCCGTCACGGCCGGCATCTGTGTGATGCTCGCCGTCGACCTGATCGCCCACCGCGACAACCACGTCATCGGCTTCAAGGAAGCCGCGGTCTGGAGTGGTGTCTGGATCGCCATCGGCCTGGGCTTCGGCCTGATCCTGCTGGCGTGGCAGGGCGGTGAGGTGTCCTCCACCTACTACGCCGGCTACCTGATCGAGAAGGCCCTGTCGATCGACAACGTCTTCGTCTTCGCGCTGGTCTTCTCCTTCTTCGCCGTTCCCGACGCCTACCAGCACAAGGTCCTCTTCTGGGGCGTCCTCGGGGCGTTGGCGGCCCGGCTGGTGTTCATCTTCGTCGGCGCCGAACTGCTTCAGGTGTTCTTCTGGACCGCGTACCTCTTCGGTGCGTTCCTGATCTGGACCGGTTGGAAGATGGCCGTCTCCAAGGACGAAGAGGTCCACCCCGACCGCAACCCCGTCGTCCGCCTGGTCAGGAAACTCGTCCCCACCGACGCGAGGTTCCACGGCGACAAGTTCTTCGTCCGCATCAGCGGCAAGCGCATCGCGACGCTGCTGTTCGTGGTCCTGGTCGCGGTCGAGGCCACCGACCTGATCTTCGCCGTCGACTCCGTCGCCGCCGTCCTGGCGATCACCACCGACACCTTCCTGGTGTGGACCGCCAACGCCTTCGCCGTCCTGGGCCTGCGGAGCCTGTACTTCTGCCTCGCCGGACTGCTGCGCCGCTTCGCCTACCTCCACTACGGACTGGCGGTCCTCCTCGTCTTCGCCGGCGTCAAGCTCATCCTGTCCGAGACTCCCGTCGGCAAGCTCCCCATCCCCGTCACTCTCGGCGTCATCGCCCTCACCATCACCGTCTCCATCGCCTGGTCCCTGATCGCCACGCGAGGCCAGACCACCCACACCGACGACCAGGCCGCCGACACCGAGGGAGGCGAAACCGGTGAAACGGGTCGGCCGACCGCCGCTCCCGCACCCCAGCGGCCCGCTGCCACCCGCAGCCCGCACACCACGGACCCGTCATGACCACGACGCCCGGGTTCGGCGGACCGCTCGTGCGGTGGTCCACGTACGACCGCCCGGCCCGAAACCTGTTCCTCGGCGAGTCGTGCCGACCGCCGGCCTGGTCCTGCTGGTCCCCGGGCCGGCCCGTACGACACGCCTGCGCATCGCACCCGTCGCCGTGGCGGGCGCGTACATCGGCGCCGCCCACTGGTTCACGTCCTCGGCCTCGTTCGCGAACCCGGCGGTGACGGCCGGCCGTGCCGTCACCGACACCTTCGCGGGCATCGCGCCTGGACGAGGGCGGTCGCCCCGGCCCTCGTCCAGCTCGGCACGACCCGCCCCGCACCTTCCTGCGGCTGACGGAGGACCGGCACTCCATACGGGCGGCGGAGGTCCCGTACCGCGTGTCGTGGCGCTGTACAGAACCCGAGGAAACGTATCTGTGCATCCATGACCAACCACATGGGACATCCGCTGGACGTACGACTGCGCGAGCGTTTCGGCGACGAGGCCGACTGGCCGGAGGCGACCGGTCTCATCGCCCCCTACCTCCGCATCGTCATCGACGCGCTGGGGCCGGGGGACGCCGTCACGTTCCTGACCGCGGTGCGCCACGCGCTGGAGGAGGAGGAGTCCCGGGCAGGAACGATTCACCTCGGCTTCGGCGCCCATCTCTGGGCCCGGCTCGAAGCCGTCTCCTGGGGGAACTCCCTCGCCAAGACCTCGGCCTGGGAAGCGGCGCTCACCATGCACCGCCTCGCCGTGCTCGCCCCCGAACCCGGCCTCGGCGCCCACGTCGACTGCGCCCTGCGGGCCTGCCTCGCGCTGCGCGTCCCGGCCGCCGGCTGACGGCGGACAGCGGCGGGACAGCGGCGGGACGGCCGCGGGACGGCGGCGGGCGAACGGCCGCCGGCCGCCGTCGCATGGCCGGAAAAAACGCTTGGACCGTGCGGGCGGCCGTGCGGGACACTCCCCATTCTGACCTGAAAGCCCGACAAGACAGGGTTGGAATGGGAACGCCCGAATCACAAGGAAGTCCACCGGGCCAAGGCCCGGTCCTCCTCGCACTGCGCTACTACGGCCGGGAGTTGGCCCGCCTGCGGTGGCTGACCGCACCCGCGATGCTGCTCCCGGCCCTCGGCAACATCGGCATCGCCTACATCGCGCCGCTGCTCGTCGCGAAACTCGTCGGACACATCGCCGGGAGCGGCGACGGCGGCCAGGCCACCGGACTCGGCGCGATGCTGCCGTACGTCCTCGCCTTCGCCGGGGTCCTGCTGCTCTCCGAAGCGCTGTGGCGCGTCGGACTGCACTGCCTCAACCGCCTCGACGCCCGTGGCATCGAGCACCTCTACATCATCGGCATGGACGAACTCTTCGCCAAGGACGCGGCGTTCTTCCACGACAACTTCGCCGGGTCGCTCACCAAACGCGTCCTCAGCTTCGCCTCGCGCTTCGAGGAGTTCGTCGACACCCTCACCTTCAACGTCATGGGCAGCTTCGTGCCGCTCGCCTTCGCGTCCGTGGTCCTGTGGACGTACGAGCCGCTGCTCGTCGTCGGCCTCCTGGTGATGATCGCCCTCACGGCCGTGTGCGTGACACCGCTGATCCGCCGCCGCCAAGCGCTCGTCGGCGAACGGGAGGAGGCCATCGCCCGGGTGTCGGGACACGTCGCCGACAGCCTGATGAACATGGACACGGTCCGCGCCTTCGCCGCCGAGGAGCGCGAGGCGGCCGAGCACCGCTCCCGCGTCGCCGAGTCCCGACGGCTCACCCTGCGCTCGTGGGACTACGGAAACCTCCGCATCGACACGCTGGTCGCGCCCCTGTCCGTACTGACCAACGTCCTCGGCCTCGTCGTCGCCCTGTCCCTCGGCGCCGGACAGCACGGCGTGGAGGCGGTCATCGTCGCCTTCACCTACTACTCCAACGCGACCCGGATCATGTTCGAGTTCAACCAGATCTACCGCCGACTGGAGAGCTCGATGACGGAGGCCGCCCAGTTCACCGAACTCCTGCGCACCCCGCCGACCGTGACCGACCCCGAGTCGCCCGAGCCCCTGCGCTCGCCCCGCGCCGCCGACGTCCGGTTCGAGCGCGTGACCTTCACCCACGGGGGCGGCAAGCCGCTCTTCGAGGACCTCGACCTCGACGTGCCCAGCGGCACCCGGCTCGGCCTCGTCGGCCGCTCCGGCGGCGGCAAGACCACCCTCACCCGGCTGCTCCTGCGCATGACCGACGTCGACGCCGGCCGCATCCTGATCGGCGGCCAGGACATCAGCCGGATGGCCCAGGCCGACCTGCGCAGCCTGATCGCGTACGTACCCCAGGAACCGGCGATGTTCCACCGCACCCTGCGGGAGAACATCGCCTTCGCCCGCCCCGGCGCCACCGACGCCGAGATCCGGCGCGCCGCCGAGGCCGCCCACGTCACCGAGTTCGCCGACGCGCTGCCGGACGGCTTCGACACGATGGTCGGCGAGCGCGGGGTGAAACTCTCCGGCGGCCAGCGCCAGCGCGTCGCCCTCGCCCGCGCGATCCTCCGCGACGCCCCGATCCTGCTGCTCGACGAGGCCACCAGCGCCCTCGACTCCGAAAGTGAGATCCTCGTGCAGGACGCCCTGTGGCGGCTCATGGAGGGACGCACCGCGCTCGTCGTCGCACACCGCCTCAGCACCGTCGCCGGCATGGACCGGCTGGTCGTCCTCGACCGGGGACACGTCGTCGAACAGGGCACCCACCAGGAACTGCTCCTCGCCGACGGACCGTACGCGAAGCTGTGGCAGCACCAGTCGGGCGGCTTCCTCGACGACGCCCCGGCCGCCCCGGCCGCGGCGCACTGAACGAAGGAACCACGTGGAAGCCATGCTCATATCGGCCCTACGGGCGGGGGACACCGACGCCGTGGAACACCTGCTCCTGGCGGGCGCCGACCCCGACGTACGCGACGCCTCCGGATCCCCGGCCCTCTGCGTGGCGATCGAGTGCCGTGCCGCACCCGCCGCCCGACTCCTCGTCGAACACGGCGCCGACCGCCGGCGCCACGGACCGGACGGCGCACGGCCCTTGCACAAGGCGGTCGACTCCGGCTCCCCGGCGCTGGTCGAGGCCGTGCTCAGCGGCCGGCGGGGGCAACCCACCGGCGAGGCCGAGCTGCGGGAGGCGCGCGACCTCGCGCGGCACTGGTACGAGACCGGCACCGAAGCCGAACTGCGGCGCCGCACGGGCGCGCCCGGCCCGGCGGCCCGCACCCGCGTCCGGGACGGCGAGTTCCACCTCGTCGACGAGCTCGCGCTCGGCGGGGCGACCGTACGCGACGGGCACCCCGCCGTCCTCACGGACCTGGAGGCCCGGCTCGGCACCGTCCTCCCCTTCGACGAGCTGAGGGAACGCGCGCTCAGCCGCCCCCGCCAGGAGCACCCCGCCTGGTCGTCGTCCGTGACGCTCCTCGCCCAGCGCCGCGACGAGGACACCTGGCGGGCGGCGCGGGCCCTGCGCACCCACCCCGACCCCGTACACCGGCTCTTCGGCGCCGAGGTGCTGCGTCTGATCCACCTCTTCGACGAACGGGACGAGGACCCCTTCGCGGCCCCCGCCCTCGGGCTGTTCACGGACTGGGCGGCCGCCGAGGAGGACCCCGCCGTGCTCGCCGAGCTGCTCGTCGGCCTGTCCGAGCAACCGTCCCCGCACGTCGACGCGGCCCTCCTGCCGCACGCGGAGCACCGGGACGCCCGCGTGCGGCACGCCGTCGCCGCGGGCTTCGACACCGGCGCCCCGGCCTTCGCCCCAGCGGTCCGCGACACGCTGCTCGCCCTGCTGACCGACCCCGACGCCGACGTCCGGCAGCGCGCCTGCTCCACCCTCGCCTCCGGCAAGGACCGGACCCCCGCCCTCGCCGACGCCATGGCCCGGCTCCTGGACGACCCGGTCCGCCGGGTCCGCGTCGCCGCCGTCCACGGCCTCGCCCGCCACGACGACGAACGCTGCGTCGAGGGCGACCGACGCCTCCCGCCGGCCCCGCCCGGCACGCCGCACGAGTACGAACTCGACGAGGTCTGGCGCTACGAGATGCGCCGCGACGGCCCCGGCCGGCAAGGCTGACCGGGGCCGCGTGAACGCGCAGCCGTCGGCGCGGTCCACGCGGGGCGCGCGCCCCGTCCCCACGCTCGGGGTGGGGACGGCGCCCGACGTGTCGGCGTCCCCGGGCTACGACCCCCAGGCCTCGAACTCGTAGATCCTGGCCGCCGGATCCGAGGTCTGGGTCGGTGTGGTGATCACCAGGCGGACGTGCCGGGCCGTCACGGAGACCGGGTGCGTCGTGGTCGCCGCCGTGTTGCCGGTGACGGTCGCGACCGTGGTCCACGGTGCGCTCGCGCCGTCACGGACCTCCAGGCGGAAGTCCCGCGTGTTCCAGCTCGCGCTCTCGCCGCCCGCCGCCGCGTGCTTCACCACGAAGCGGTTCAGGGTGCGGGCCGCTCCGAGGTCCACCTCCAGCCACTTGGCGGAGGTCGTCGTGCACCATTTGTCGGTGTTGCCGCCCGAGGCGCTGCCGTTGACGGCCTTGGCCGGCGTCTCCGACGAGTTGCACTGCCCGGAGGCCGTCGCCGGCCGGTTCAGCGCGAGGTTGGCGTCGGCGGTCGCCGACCAGGTGACCGTGGTGCTCGCGGCGGGGGAGCGGCCGAACTCGGTGGAGACCGCCTCCACGTCCAGCGTCGTCGACGTCTCCGTGCCCGCCCGCTCCAGCTTCGGCACGAAGTAGCTGTCGTTGGGGGTGGCGCCCAGGAAGGTGCGGGAGCCGTCCGCGTTGCGGCGGTGGACCTCGTAGTGGTGCACCGCACCGGTGCCGGGCCCTGGCGCGGAGGCCGTCCAGGCCATCCGCAGCGACTTGGTGCCCGCGCCGGTGTCGCTCGCGCCGAGGACGACCGGCGCGGTCGGTGCCGCCGGGGCGTCCACCGTGCCGTCGTACAGCGCGATCTGGCCCACCCTGATGTCGTACGCGGACGCCGTGCCCGTGGTCTGGAGACCGATCTGCGCCACCGTGCGACCGGCGTACGCGGACAGGTCGAGGGTCTTGCGCTCCCAGCCGGCCGTGGTGGTGGAGCCGAGGTCCAGGGTGGTGAAGGCGGCCGGCGCGTCGGTGAAGGACACGGCCGCCTTGAGGCGGGTCGGGCCGGCCGCCGGGGTCTTCACCACCACGGACAGCCGGGTGTCGGCGGCCACGGGCAGCCGCGTCTGGTAGAGCCGTACGGTGTTGACGGCGTCGAGCGTGCCCGTGAGACGGAGCGCCGAGCCGCCTTCGTAGGCGTCGGTGAAGTCGATCGACGGCTTGAGCTTCGTCCCGGCGGACTGCACCAGCCACCGGTAGGTGGGCGGCACGTCCTGGAGGGACAGGTTGTTCCAGCCCGCCGAGGACACGCGGACTCCGGCGGAGTGGTGGAAGTCGCCCTGGCCGGCGTTGAAGGAGGTGACGAAGGGTTTGGCGGTGACCGGAGAGGACTCGGCGACGTAGTGCGCGAGGCCCTTCCAGGCGGAGGTCGTCGTGGTGTTCGACGGGTCGCCGTTGGCGCCGTCCCAGAAGCGGGCCTCGCGGGCGTAGGAGTCGGCGCGGTCGGCCGAGGAGTTGTGGGTCCACTCGGGGCGGTAGATGCCGAGCGAGGTGGTGTGCGGCTGTCCGGACGGGAAGACCGCGTTCCAGGGGGCGGAGGTGTTGTAGCCGTTCGCCTCGGTGTCGATGCCCGCGAACAGCTCGTACTCCGCGCGGCCCAGACCGCGGGCCAGGGTGCGGGAGGAGCCGAGGTCGGCCGCGTCCCAGCCGAAATCGAGGAACATCGAGTCACTGGTGCGCTGCGAACCCTCCTGGAGGAAGGCGTCGTTGGCGCTGGTGAGCGCGTCCTGCCAGGTCACCGATCCGGACTCGGTCATCGCGTCGTACCACATGAACTCGACGGGGCCGAGGGAGCGGGCGTAGCGCATGGCGTTGCGCAGCTCGGTCGCGAGGGCGGCGTCGCCGCCGGCCGTCTCCTGGTTCACGAACCAGCCGTCGAAGCCGTAGTGGCGTGCGACCTGGGCGAGCTTGTCGGCGACGGGGTAGCGGGTGCCGGACTTCTGGACGAAGTCACGGACCCACTGGATCTGGCCGCCGTAGGCGGTGGGCGGGAAGAAGACCGTGCCGTACACCTTGACGCCGTTGCGGTGGGCGGCGTCGATCACGGTCGGGTTCGGCGCCAGGATCAGGCCCTCCCCGGCGGAACCGCCCCAGAACACCAGCGTGTCGACGTACTGCCAGTGTCCGAAGGCGTAGTAGCGCGGGTCGAGTGACCCCTGGGACGGGTTGTTCGACGTCGGCGCGAAGGACACCAGTGAGGCGATCCTGCCCTCGCCCGCGCGGGCGTTGGCGTTCGCCTTCAGCGCGGGATCGGACACGCGGGGCGCGAGGGGCACGCGGGAGCGGTTGAAGCGTGCGTCGGGATCGGTGGCCGGATCCCAGTTCAGGATCGAGTTCGGGTACCAGTAGGAGGCGTGGGGTTGCCCGCCGGACGCGGTGGAGACAACGTTGTCGGGGGACGGTGCCGACGCGGGCGCCGACGGGGGGGCCGACGCGGAGGCGCTCGGCAGGGCGACGAGCCCGAGCGTCGCCGCGGACAGTGCGGCGGCCAGCAGGAGGTGCAGGGGTCTTCTCATCGGAGCTCCGGTCCAGCGTGAGGGGGAAGGGGCTGGTGGTGCCGGTGGCGCGATGTACGGGATGGTGCGGTGCCGAAAGCTAAAAGGCTTTAGTGAGCGGAGTCAAGGTCTGGGGCGCGGCCGGCGTCCGCGGGGGCCGCCGTGCTCTCCCGGACCGTGAGCCGGGGCGTGGGGTTCTGGACGTCGTGGGCCGAGGACGGGTCGTCGACCAGGGCCAGCAGGGCCGTCGCGACCTGCTCGCCGAGGGCGAAGGTGTCCCGGGAGAGGGCGGTGAGCGAGGGATGGACGATCCGGGTGAGGGCGGAGTCGTCGAAGGAGACGATCGACAGCTCGCCGGGGACCGGCACGCCCATCTCGGACGCGACCCCGAGCCCCGCCACCGCCATCACGTCGCTGTCGTAGACGATCGCCGTCGGACGCCGCCGTCCCGGCCGGGCGAGCAGCGCACGGGTGGCCGCGGCGCCCTCCGCGTCGCTGAAGTCGGTCGGTACGGAGACGGCGTCGGTCAGCCCCAGCCGCCGCGCCGCGTCCCGCACGGCCCGGATCCGGCGCCGGGTGTGCTGGAAGGAGGGCAGGCCCGCGAGGTGGGCGATCCGGCGGTGGCCGAGGGCGGCCAGGTACTCGACGATCGAGGTCATCGCCGCCCGGTCGTCCGCCCACACGGCGGGCAGACGGCCGTGCCGGCCCGGACCGCCGAGGACGACCGTCGGGGTGCCGAGCTCCTCCAGGACCGGGATCCGCGGGTCGCGCACCTGGAGGTCGACGAGCACGAAGCCGTCCACCCGGTGCTCGGAGGTCCACCGCCGGTAGACCTCGATCTCGGCGGCGGTGTCCTCGACGACGAGCAGCTGGAGCGCGGTGCCGCGGGTGGAGAGGGCGGCCTGGAGGCCGGAGAGCAGCTGGCCGAAGAAGGGTTCCAGGCCGATCGTGCGGGCGGGCCGGGCCAGCACCAGCCCGACCGCCCCGGCCCGGGCACCGCCGAGGGCCCGGGCGGCGCTGTGCGGGCGCCAGTTCATCCGTTCCGCGACCCGCAGGATCCGGTCGCGGGTGGCCTCGCTGACCCCCGGGCGGCCGTTGAGCGCGAAGGAGACGGCCCCCTTGGAGACCCCCGCCTCCCTGGCGATGTCGGCGATGGTCGGTCTCGCCATCGGTCGCCCCCTCGTCCCGCGCGTTTCCGCACGCTCTCTTGACACCGGAGTTTAGCCGGGAGCATAGTCCCGCATCGCTAGACCGGTTTAGTCAAGGCACGTCCCCAGCACATCCCGCGCCATGCCAGAGCAAGCGCCAGAGCAAGGGAGACACCTCGTGCGAGACCAACGCGTGCGACGCATTCGAAGGAGCCGGTGGGCGCGGTGGACGGCCGTCGCCGTCGCGGCCGTGACCCTCGCCGGCTGCGGTCTCGGCGGAGCCGAGGACTCCGGAGCTCCCGGCCCGGTGACCACCGGCGGCGAGGTGAAGGGCAGGGTCTCGCTCCAGACGTGGGCCCTCAAGCCGAAGTTCACCGCCTACGTGGAGGGCGTGATCTCCGGCTTCGAGAAGAAGTACCCGGGCGTCGAGGTCGAGTGGCTCGACCAGCCGGGCGAGGGCTACGCGGACAAGGTCCTCAGCCAGTCCGCCGGCGGCACGCTGCCCGACGTCGTCAACCTGCCCCCGGACTTCGCGCTGCCGCTGGTCAAGCAGAACCTGCTGCTCGACATCGGCAAGGCGGACCCCGCCGTGCGGGCCGACTACGTCGAGGGCGGCCTCGACGCGTACCGCTTCCCCGGCCACGAGGGCACCTACGGCTACCCCTGGTACCTCAACACCGACGTCAACTACTGGAACGGCGAGCTCCTCACGAAGTACGGGCTCGACCCGAAGAAGCCCCCGGCCACCCTCGACGAACTGGTCACCGCCGCCCGCACCGTCAAGGCGAGGTCCGGCGGCCAGACGTACCTGATGAGCCGCAAGCCCAACCTCATGGACCTCGCCAACGCCGGCGTCCCGATCCTCTCCGGCGACGGGAAGACCTTCACCTTCAACACCCCCGAGGCCGCCGCCGTCCTCGACACCTACCGCGCGGCCTACACCGAGGGCCTGCTCCCCAAGGACGTCCTCACCGAGACCTACGCCGGCAACACCAAGCTCTTCAGCTCCGGCACCGCCGCCTGGACCACCGCCGGCGCCAACTACATCACCAGCCTCGCCACGGACAACCCGACCCTCGCCCCCAAGGTGGTCTCGTCCCCGGCCATGGGCACCCCGCCGCTGTACGTCCAGGGCCTGTCCGTCCCGAGGAGCACCAAGAACCCGGCCGCCGCCCTGGCGCTCGCCCGCTGGGTGACCAACGCCGACAACCAGGCCGCGTTCGCCCGCGAGACCAGCGTCTTCCCGTCCACCACGGCCTCCGCCGCCGACCCGTTCTTCAGCCGGAGCGACGGCAGCAACGCCGGCGACGCCAAGGTCACCGCCTTCCGCTCGCTGGCCTCCGCCCGCGTCCTCGAACCCGTCCAGGCCAACGACGCGATCAAGACCGTGATCAACCAGCAGATCGCCCTCGCCATCAGCGGCCGGACCGGCTCCAAGGAGGCCCTGGACACCGCGGTCGCCCGGGCCAACCAGCTCCTGAAGGACTGACGTCGATGACCCACCGGCGCTGGTTCACGCCCTGGCTGCTCGCCGGTCCCGCCCTCGTCTGGCTGGCCGTCTTCAACCTGTGGCCCGCGGTCAACACGGTGATCCTGTCCTTCACCAACGCCAGACCGCTCGGCGGAGGACACTTCACCGGCCTGGACAACTACCACCGGGCCCTCGACGACGACCAGCTGACCGACGCCCTGCTCAACAGCGTCGTCTACCTGCTGGTCTGCCTGCCCCTGCTCACCCTGCTGCCGCTGCTGCTCGCCCTCCTCGTGGAGAAGAAGCTCCCCGGCATCACCTTCTTCCGCACCGCCTTCTACACCCCGGTCGTCGCCTCCGCGGTCGTCGTCGGCATCATCTGGGGCTGGGTGCTCGACGAGCGGGGCCTGCTCAACGGCATGCTGCACCAGCTCGGCCTCGCCGACCGGCCGGTCTCCTTCCTCACCGACCGCTGGCTGCTGCTGTTCAGCGCCATCGCCCTCACGGTGTGGAAGGGGCTCGGCTACTACATGGTCATCTACCTGTCCGCGCTCGGGAACGTCGGCCGGGAACTGCACGAGGCCGCCGCCGTCGACGGCGCCTCCGCCGTCCGCAGGTTCTGGCACGTCACCCTGCCCGGCGTGCGCCCCGCGATGCTCCTGATCTCCGTCCTGATCTCCGTCTCCGCGCTGCGCGTCTTCTCCGAGCTGTACGTGCTGTCCAACGGCACCGGCGGCCCCGGCGGGCGCGACATGTCGGTGGTCATGCTCATCCAGATGTACAGCCGCGGCTTCACCGGGCACATCGGCTACGCCTCCGCCCTCAGCGTGCTGCTGTTCCTCCTCACCGTCGGACCGATGCTCCTGCTGGCCCGGCTCAACCGGAAGGCGGCGTGAGCGCATGAGCTCCGGCAGCACCGGCCGCAACCCCTCCGCCACCGAGAAGGCGGTGCGCTACCTCCTCCTCGTACTCGTCCTGCTCCTCACCATCGGCCCCTTCCTGTGGCAGCTGTCCACCTCGCTCAAGGGCCCCGGCGAGGACGTCTGGTCCCGCACCCCCGGCTTCCTGCCCGAGGACCCCACCTTCGCCAACTACCTCCAGGTCGCCGACACCATCCCGGTGTGGACCTACGCCGCCAACTCGCTGATCGTGGCCGCCGTCGCCGTCGCCGGGAACGTCGTCGGCGCCACCCTCGCCGGCTTCGCCCTGGCCCGGCTGCGGTTCCGGGGAGCCCGGCTCGCCCTCGGCCTCTTCGTCGCCACCCTGGTGCTGCCCGGCGAGGTCACGATCGTCTCCCAATACGTGACGGTCCGCAGCCTCGGCCTGACCGACACCCTCCTCGGCGTCGCCCTGCCCGGCGCCATCGCCATGCTCAACGTGCTGCTCATGTACACCGCCTTCCGGGCCGTCCCGCCCGAACTCGACGCCGCCGCACTGGTCGACGGCGCCAACGTCCGGCAGCGGCTCGTGCACGTGGGCCTGCCCAGCGTCCGCGGCATGCTGAGCGTCGTCGTGATCTTCACCTTCATCGGAGCCTGGGACGACTTCCTGTGGCCGCTGATCGTGCTCAACGACCCCAGCCGCTACACGCTCACGGTGGGAATCCAGTACCTCGACGGCACCTTCTCCGCCAACCCCCGGCTCATCGCCGCCGGCACCATGATCGCCTTCCTGCCGATCGTGGCCGTGTTCGCGGTGCTCCAGCGGTTCTTCTTCAGGGGGGTCGAGGAGGGCGCGATCAAGGGATGACCACCGCGCGCCCCGGGACAACCCGGGCTCCCGCCCCGCCACCGCCGCGCCCGCCAAGGGACCGCACCCGCGAAGGGACCGCACCCCGCATGACGAACCCCCGGCACCGCCCCGGCCCGCGCTTCGGCGTCAACTACACCCCCAGCAAGGGCTGGTTCCACCACTGGCTCGACTTCGACCTCGACGCCGTCCGCGCCGACCTGGACTCCGTCGCCGCCCTCGGCCTCGACCACGTCCGCGTCTTCCCGCTCTGGCCGCTCTTCCAGCCCAACCGCGCCCTGATCCGCCCCAGGGCCCTCGACCAGCTCGGCCGGCTCGTCGACGCCGCCGGCGAACGCGGACTCGACGTCGCCGTCGACGGCCTCCAGGGCCACCTGTCCAGCTTCGACTTCCTGCCCGCCTGGACCCGGACCTGGCACCGGCGCAACCTCTTCACCGACCCCGAGGTCCTCGACGGCCAGACCACCTACCTGCGCACCCTCGCCGCCTCCCTGGCCGACCGGCCCCACTTCCTCGGCATGACCGTCGGCAACGAGATCGACCAGTTCTCCGGCGACCCCCACCCCGACCCCGACCGCATCACCCCCGCCGAGGCCGACGCGTGGCTGCGCCGCATGCTCGCCGCCTGCGAGGACGGCGCCCCCGGCCGGCTCCACCTGCACGCCACGTACGACGCCGCCTGGTACCTGGACGACCACCCCTTCACCCCCGCCCACGCCGCCCGCCTGGGCGCCGCGACCGCCGTCCACTCCTGGGTCTTCAACGGCACCGCGCAGCGCTACGGCTCCGCGTCCTTCGAGGTCGGACAGCACGCCGCGTACCTCATCGAACTGTCCAAGGCATGGGCGCAGGACCCCCGCCGTCCCGTCTGGCTCCAGGAGGTCGGCGCCCCCGCCCCGCACGTCCCGACGGACCGCGCGGCCGCATTCACCCGGACGACCGTCGCCGCCGCGCTCGACTGCCCGGATCTGTGGGGTATCACGTGGTGGTGCTCCCACGACGTCGACCGCTCGCTCGCCGACTTCCCGCAACTCGAATACGGACTGGGCCTCTTGACCAACGACCGGCGGGTCAAACCGGCCGGCCGGGCACTGGCCGCCGCCGTCGCCGAGGCCCGAGCGTCCGCGGACCCGCCGGCCACCCGGAGCACCGCGCTCGTCGTCGACCTCCCCGACGACGCGCCCGAGCGCGCCGCATGCGGTCCCGGCGGCCGGTACTTCGACGCCTTCATGCGGCTCGCCGCGGACGGTGCCCGCCCGGCCGTGGTCCTCGCCGACCGCGCCGCCGACCCCGCCCACCTCGCCGCCCGCGGCATCACCGAGCTCGTCGCCCCCGGCGACCTCGTCCCCGCCGCGCGCACCTGACCCGCTCGCATCCGCTCCGCTGAATTCCGTCCCGCCGCGCCCCCGGAGAGTTCCGCATGCATGACGACCGCAGCCTCGTCGAATCCCGGCTCAAGCGGGTCCTCGACGAACGGATCCGCCCCGCCGTCCACCCCGCCTCCGTGCCCCTCCAGGCCGGGATCTGGACCGCCCCGGGCGAACCCGTACCCGTCGCCGAGGGCCTCGCCGCGCCCCGTACCCCCGTCGCCGTCGGCGACGCGTGGGGCGCGCCCTGGGGGACCAGCTGGCTCACCGTCTCCGGCACCGTGCCCGAGGAGTGGGCGGGCCGCACCGTCGAGGCCCTGATCGACCTCGGCTTCGACGCCAACATGCCCGGCTTCCAGTGCGAGGGCCTGGTCTACCGCCCCGACGGCAGCCCGGTGAAGGGACTCAACCCGCGCAACCAGTGGGTGCGGATCGCCTCCCCCGCGGCGGGCGGCGAGGAGGTGTTGCTGCACGTCGAGGCCGCGTCCAACCCGGTCATCCTCGACTACCACCCCTTCCTGCCCACCGAGCTCGGCGACAAGGACACCGCGGGCGACCGGCCGCAGTACCGCCTCGCCCGCCTCGACCTCGCCGTCTTCGACCAGACGGTCTGGGAACTCGTCGCCGACCTGGAGGTCCTCGGCGAGCTCATGGCCGAACTGCCCGTCGAGGGCGCCCGTCGCTGGGACATCCTGCGCGCCGTCGAACGCGCCCTCGACGCCGTCGACCTCCAGGACGTCGGCGGCAGCGCCGCCCGGGCCCGCGCCGAACTGGCCGGCGTCCTCTCCGCCCCCGCCGAACCGTCCGCCCACCGCATCAGCGCCGTCGGCCACGCCCACATCGACTCCGCCTGGCTCTGGCCGCTGCGCGAGACCGTGCGCAAGGTGGCGCGCACCACCGCCAACATGACCGCCCTCCTGGAGGACGAGCCCGACTTCGTCTACACGATGTCCCAGGCCCAGCAGTACGCCTGGATCAAGGAGCACCGGCCGGAGGTGTACGCCCGGGTGAAGAAGGCCGTCGCCGAGGGCCGCTTCGTCCCGGCCGGCGGCATGTGGGTCGAGTCCGACACCAACATGCCCTCGTCCGAGGCGATGGCCCGTCAGTTCGTGCACGGCAAACGGTTCTTCCTCGACGAGTTCGGCATCGAGAACCAGGAGGCATGGCTCCCCGACACCTTCGGCTTCGCCGGCGGACTCCCGCAGATCATCAAGGAGGCCGGTTCGAAGTGGCTCCTCACCCAGAAGATCTCCTGGAGCCAGGTCAACTCCTTCCCCCACCACACCTTCTGGTGGGAGGGCGTCGACGGCACCCGGATCTTCACCCACTTCCCGCCGATCGACACCTACAACTGCTCCATGCAGGGCAAGGAGATCGCCCACGCCGTACGGAACTTCAAGGACAAGGGCCGCGCCTCGCACTCCATCGCCCCCACCGGCTGGGGTGACGGGGGCGGCGGCACCACCCGCGAGATGATCGCCAAGGCGGCCCGGCTGCGCGACCTGGAGGGCTCCGCCCGGGTGCGCTGGGAGCGGCCCGCCGAGTTCTTCGCCAAGGCCCAGGCGGAGTACCCGCAACCACCGGTGTGGGTGGGGGAGCTGTACCTGGAGCTGCACCGGGCGACCCTGACCAGCCAGGCCCGCACCAAGCAGGGCAACCGGGCGAGCGAGAACCTGCTGCGGGAGGCCGAACTGTGGGCCGCCACCGCCGCCGTGCGGGCCGGTCTCCCCTACCCGTACGAGGAACTGGACCGCATCTGGAAGACGGTGCTGCTCCACCAGTTCCACGACATCCTGCCCGGCTCGTCGATCGCATGGGTGCACCGCGAGGCCGAACGCACCTACGCCGCCGTCGCGGAGGAGCTCACCGCGATCGTCGACCGGGCCCAGCGCGCCCTCGCGGGCCCGGGGGACTCCGAGGTGGTCTTCAACGGTGCCCCGCACGCCCGAGCCGGAGTGCCGGCCGGCGGGGCCCGCCGCGCCGGCACCCTGCCCGCCGCCGGCGACCGCTGCACCCTGGAGGCCGCCGACGGCGGCGGCCACGTCCTCGACAACGGGCTGCTCCGGGTGACCGTGGACGCCCGCGGGCTCGTCGTCTCGGTCGTCGACCTCGGCACCGGACGCGAGACGATCGCCCCCGGCGCCGCCGCCAACCTGCTCCAGCTCCACCCCGACTTCCCCAACATGTGGGACGCCTGGGACGTCGACCGCTTCTACCGCAACACCGTCACCGATCTCACCGCCCTCGACGAGCTGGCCGTCACCGCCGACGGCCCCGAGGCCGTCGCCGTCCGCGTCACCCGCACCTTCGGCTCCTCCACGGCCGTCCAGACCGTCACCCTCACCGCCGGCGCCAAGCGGCTCGACCTCGACACCGAGGTCGACTGGCACGAGACCGAGAAGTTCCTCAAGGCCGCCTTCCCGCTGGACCTGCACACCGACCGGTACGCCTCCGAGACCCAGTTCGGCCACCTCTACCGCCCCACCCACACCAACACCAGCTGGGAGGCCGCCAAGTTCGAGGCGTGCAACCACCGGTTCACCCACTTCGAGGAGCCCGGCTGGGGCGTCGCCCTCGTCACCGCCTCGACGTACGGCCACGACGTCACCCGGACCGTACGGCCCGAGGACCACGGCACCACGACCACCGTCCGGGCCTCGCTGCTGCGCGCGCCCCGCTTCCCCGACCCGCGCACCGACCAGGGCCGCCACCGCTTCCGGCACGCCCTCGTGCCCGGTGCGGACATCGGCGACGCGGTCCGCGAGGGCTACCGGATCAACCTGCCTGAGCGGCGCGTGCCCGGCGGCGCCGACGTGGCGCCTTTGGTGACCGTGGACGACGACGCCGTCGTCCTCAGCGCCGTCAAACTGGCCGACGACGGCAGCGGCGACGTCGTGGTCCGCCTCTACGAGTCGCGCGGCGGCCGCGCCCGCCCCCGCCTCACCGCCGGCTTCCCCCTCGCCGCCGCCCGCCCCTGCGACCTCCTGGAACGCCCCCGGGAGGGCGCGCTCCCGGTGCAGGCCGACGGGGTGGCCGTGGACCTGCGGCCCTTCCAGCTGGTCACCCTGCGCCTGACCCGCGCCTGACCCCGCGCCTGACCGTGTCCGCCGCGTGCCCGGCCCGCGTGTCCGGCCCGTGTCCGGCCCGTGTCCGGCCCGCGTCCGGCCTGCGGCTGACCCGCGTCGGACGCGCCGCCCGAGGCCCACGGAGCCGCCGTGGGCCTCGGCGGGCCTCAGGCGGTGACCCGGGCCTGGTGGACCCTCAGGTGCAGGGTCGCCAGGTCCAGCAGGGGCGTGGGCACGCCGAGGGCGCGGGCCCGGGCCGTCAGGTCGCCGAAGAGGTGCTCGACCTCGGTGGGCCGCCCCGCCGCGAGGTCACGGTAGAGCGAGGGCACGATCGGCGACCCGGCGGCCGTCACCACGTCCAGGCTCGCCCGCCGCTCGTCCTCCGGTACGGCGTGGCCGGCGGCGGCCGACACGGCGGCCGCCTCGTCGAGCAGGGCGGTCGCCAGCTCCGTACCCCCCGGTGCCGCGTTGACCTCGCCGACCGTGCCCCGCATCAGGGCCGTCAGGCCACCGATCGTGGTGATGAAGACCCACTTGTGCCACAGCGCGGTGACGACGTCGGCCGGCACGCGCGCGTCGATGCCCGCGTCGGCGAACACCTTCCGTATCTCCTCCACGCGGGGCGACACGCTGCCGTCCAGCTCACCGAGCGCGAACTGCGCCAGCGGGGCGAGCCGCAGGATGTCGCCGTCCCCGTCGAGGGTCGTGACGACCTTCGCGACCCCGCCGAGCACCCGCTCCGCACCGAAGCGGGCGGCGAGCGCGTCGATGTGGGCGAGGCCGTTGAGCTGCGGCACGATCGCCGTGTCCGGCCCGACGGCCGGGGCGAGGTCGGCGATGGCGGCGTCGAGGGCGGTGGCCTTCACCGAGAGCAGCACCAGGTCGTACGGCGTGGGCGCGGCCGCGAGTTCCTCCGCGGTGACGAGCGCGGGGTCCAGTCGCCACACCTCGTCCCCGTCCACGACCCGCAGGCCCCGCCGACGCAGGGCGGCGGCGCGCCCCGGCCGGACGAGGAAGGTCACGTCCTGTCCGGCGCGGGCGAGCACGGCTCCGAAGTAGCCACCGGTGGCACCGGCGCCGACGACCAGGATCCTCATGGCTGTACGACCTCTCTGTGGTCGGGGTGGGGGAGGAGCGGGGTGAGCAGCCGGTGCGGCCGGGCCAGGGCCACCGTCACCGGATCGGCGTCCGGTCCGGCGGGAGCGGCCCCCGGGCCCGGGGTGACGAGGAGGTCGCCCACCGGGACGAGCGTGCCGCAGCCCGTACAGGCGCCGTCGGCCGGGACGGGGGCGTCGTCGGCGGCGTGCCGGTAGACGCGGCGCGGACCGCCGTCCGCCGGATAGAACCGCTCGCCCCACTCGACGAGCGCGCGGACGGCGGGCCAGAGGGCGATGCCCTTGGGGGTGAGCCCGTACACCTCGCGCCGGCCGGTGCCGGGGCGGCGCTCCAGGACGCCGGCCCCGGTGAGGGTCGCGAGGCGGTCGGTGAGGACGGCCCGCGGCACCGAGAGGTGCGCGGCGAACTCGCCGAAGCGGCGGACCCCGTGGAAGGCGTCCCGCACGATCAGCAGCGTCCAGCGCTCGCCCACGACCTCCATCGCGCGGGACAGGGCGCAGCTCTGCCCGCTGTAGTCACGAGGAAGTGTCATGGACAGACCCTACCCTCAAGAGTTCGGTCACCGAACCGTTCACCGGCGCACGGGCCGTACCGCCGCTCTGCGGTTAGGCTCTGCGCACGATGACCAGTCCGCGACACCCCCCGCAGCCCTCGGCGCCCAAGGCCGACAAGGCGGGCGTGCGCCGGCACAACCTGAGCCTGGTGCTGCGCACCGTGCACGAGAGCGGCGAGACGACCCGCGCCGCCGTCGCGGCCCGCGTCGGCCTCACCCGGGCCGCCGTCTCCTCGCTCGTCGAACAGCTCCTGGAACGGGGGCTCCTCGTCGAGTCCGGCAAGACCTTCAGCGGCCAGGCGGGCCGCCCCGGCACCGTCCTGCGGCCCGCCGCCACCGGACCCGCGGGACTGGGCGTCGAGCTCAATGTCGACTACGTGAGCGTGTGCGTGGCCGACCTCGCCGGCGCCGACCGGGTCCGCCGCACCGTACGGCTCGACAACCGCGCCCTCGCCCCGGTCGAGGTGCTGCGCCGGGCCGCCGCCATCGCCGCCGAAGTGCTCGCTGAGGCCGCCGAACGCGACCTGAGGCCCATCGGCGTACGGCTCGCGCTGCCCGGCCTGGTCTCCGGCGGCACCGTCCAGCAGGCCCCCAACCTCGGCTGGAACCGGGTCGACGCGGACGCCCTGTTCGCCCGCGCGCTCGGCGCGGCCCGGCCCTCCGGCGCCCCCGCCCTCCCCGTCGCCTCCGACAACGAGGCCAACGTCGCCGCGCTGGCCGAGCTGTGGTTCGGCGGCCTCGGCGACATCCGCAGTTTCCTGCACGTCACGGGCGAGATCGGCGTCGGCGGCGCCCTGATCCTGGACGGCGAACTCCTGCGCGGCGCCCACGGGTTCGCCGGCGAGATCGGCCACCTCACCGTCGTGCCCGACGGCCCGCGCTGCCGCTGCGGGTCCAACGGCTGCCTCGAACGGTACGCGGGACAGTCCGCGTTGCTGCGCGCCGCCGGGGCGCCCGGCGTCGACGCCCTCGTGCGCCGCGCGGAGGAAGGCGAGGCGCGCACCCTCGCCGCGCTCGGCCAGGCCGGCCGGATGCTCGGCGTCGCCGTCTCCGGCGCGGTCAACCTGCTCGACCCGCAGGCCGTGGTCCTCGGCGGCATCTACCCGCGCCTGATGCCCTGGCTCGCCCCGGCCGCGGAGGCGGAGCTCGCCGTGCGGGTCGTCTCCGGCCTCTGGGCCCCCGCCAAGGGCCGGCTCCGGGCCGCCACCGGCACCGCCGACGCGGCCCGCGGCGCCGCCGCCCTGGTGGTCCGCGACGTCCTGGCCGACCCGCAGGCGTACGGCGGCTGACCGCCGCGCGTACGGCGACCGACCCCCTCTGCCGGTGCGCGCCGCCCCGGCGCGGGTCCGCGCGCGGTGGCGCGTGGCGCCGGTGACGCGAAGGGGGCGCGCGGGTCTACGTCATGGCCGGCGAGCACGACCCCCTGAACGGGCGGCTCGCCCTCTCCGACCCGCTGGTCTCTCGCTACCGCGCCGCGGGCCTCACCGACGTCCGTACCGCACCTACGCGGGAGCCCGCCACGAAGTGCTCGACGGGACCGACCGGGACGAGGTCGTCGCCGATCTGACCGCCTGGATCGAGCGCGTGGCGGGCTGACCGCGGGCCGCGCGGTCACATCCGCACCCGGCTGCCCGCGGACTTCGGACCCTGCCGGCGACCGTGTCCGAGGCGCGTTGTCAGTGCCTCCCCCTACCGTTCTCGACATGACGACGAAGACCTATCTCGAGCTGTCCCAGGACGGCGGCGGCGCGCACAAGTTCTACGAGGTGACCGTCGACGGCACGGTGGTGTCGGTCCGTTACGGGCGGATCGGCGCGGCCGGCCAGACGCAGACCTCGACCTTCGCGACGGTCGAGAAGGCCCGGGCAGCGGCGGCGAAGAAGATAGGCGAGAAGGTCCGCAAGGGGTACGCGCCGGCCGTCCAGGGGCAGCGCGCCCCGCGCGCCGTGACCCGCCGCGCGGTCAGCTCCGCGCCCTCGACGGCCCGTTCCGTCGCGCCCGTCCTGTGGCGCTTCCGCACCGGCTCGGCGGCCTTCGGCATCCACGTCGACGACGAGCGCTGCTGGGTCGGCAACCAGGCGGGCGAGGTCTTCACCCTCGGCCACAGCGGCGAGGTGCAGGCCCGCTTCAGCCTGCCCGACGGCGTCAAGTGCCTGGTCGCCGACGACTTCTGGATCTACGCGGGCTGTGACGACGGCCGGGTGTACGACCTGTCGTCCAAGCTGCCCTTCGCCGCGTACGACATCGCCGCCGACGTGGACATCTTCTGGCTCGACATCCACGAGGGCGTGCTGAACGTGGCCGACCGCTCCGGCCGGCTCACCGTCATCGACCACGAGGACGAGCACCAGTGGGCGCGTTCCGGCCCCGGCGAGCACGCCTGGATGGTCCGCGCCGACTCCCACGCCGTCTACTACGGCGACAGCCGGGGCGTCACCGCCTACGCCCCCGACGGCGGCGGCGAGCTGTGGCACACCGCCGCGGACGGCGGGGTGCTCTTCGGCTGGCAGGAGGACGCGTCCGTCTACGCGGGCACGGCCCGCCGCAAGGTGCACCGCCTGGCCAAGAAGGACGGCCGGACCGAGGCGGTCTACGGCTGTGACAGCCCCGTCTACTCCTGCGCGACCTCGCCCGGCGGCCGGTTCGTCTTCGCCGGTGACAACGCCTCGTCCGTCTACTGCTTCGCCGAGGACGGCACCCGGCTGTGGAAGCTGGGCACGGGCGGCGGCTCGGCCCTCTCCATGCAGTACCGCGACGAGCGGCTGTATCTGGTCACCACCGACGGCTCGCTGCTGTGCGTGGACGCGAGCGAGGCGGCCATCGCCGCCGCCCAGCAGGGCACCGTCCCGGTCGCCCAGGACATCAAGCTCGCCGCGGCGCTCCCCACCTACGCCCCTGCGACCACCGTCGCCGCCGTCGACGCGGTCCGTGCCGTCCCGGCCGGCTCGGTCGTCGTCGAGTGCGTCCAGGAGGGCGGCAGGACCCGCGTCCACGTGGTGACCGAAGGCTACGAGTCCGGGTGGAACGTGCAGTTCCCGCGCGCCATCCGGGAGCCCGGCGCACGCTATGTGGTCGACGCCCTGCACCCGGCCTCCGGCGGCTTCTACCGGGTCCGCGGCGACATCCGGCGGCTGCTGTGAGCGGCGGCTTCGAAGCGGCCACGGGGGACGGGCCGCCGCTGCCCGAGAGCGAGGCGGAACAGCGCTCCCGCGAGGTGCGGGCCGCCGTCGGAGGACTGCTCCAGATCCGGCGCCTGACCGCCGGTCAGGGCGATCCCGCCGCCGCGCCCGCCGCGTGGGAGCGCCTGCGGCCGGTCCGGGCGGTGGCCCTGGCCCTGGAGGCGGCCGGACAGCCGCCGTCGGCGGTCGACGCCTCCGGCGCCCGCGTCGCCACCGGGTACCGCGTCACGCCGGGCGAGCGTCCCGGCACCGCGGTCGTCGAGTGGCTGGGCCCGCCCGGCTCCGGCGCCGCCCGGCAGGAGGAGGCCGCCCTCACCGCCTGCGCCGCCGCCCTCGGTCGTCTCGGCTGGGACGCGCTCCTCTACCGAGGCCCCCGTCGCCACCGCTTCCTGGAGGTGGAACCGGCCGGTCCGCCCGGCTGAGCCGGGCCCGCCCCGTCGGAGACCACTCGCGGCTCGGAGGGAGGCTGGGGGCGTCCTCCCCGGTGAGACCCCTCGGCCCTCAAGGGCCGCCGGCCGTCCGGGGGCCGGGGCGGCGTTGCCGAGGGAGGGGCTCAGGCGATGGAGGCGGACATGACGGCCGCCACCGCGAGGTTGCAGGAGGCCGTGACCCATACCGCCGGGTGCGGCTCCGGGTCGACCAGCGTCTTGCCCAGCTTGCCCGGCGTGACCAGGTCCACCACCCAGAACGCCACCGCCATCATCGCGAGTCCGAGCAGCCCGAAGGCGGCCGTGGACACCAGGCCCTTGCCGAAGTCCTCGTACGTCGTCCAGATCGAGGTGAAGACGATGCCTCCGATGCCCAGGAGCGCGGAGCTCAGCAGGACCGCCGCATTGCGGTTGCGGTCCTCCCAGATCTGCCGGCCGAGCTTGCCGGGCGTCAGGAGGTCGACCAGGACGATGCCGAGGATCAGCAGGACGACGCCGAGGGCGCCGTAGGCCGCCGTCCGGCCCAGGCCGTTGACGATGTCGGTCATGGAATGCCGGCTCCGGAGAGAAGTGATCGTGAACGATCGCGGTCAAGGACCGGCAAAATGTAGCGCAAGGCCCCCCGGCTCCTGCCGGGGGGCCTTGCGCGCCGGGCCTTGCGGGCCGGGCCGCTCAGACGCCCGGCGGGATGCGCTTGGCGCGCGAGCGCACCTGGAGCGCGGTCGCGATCTCCGCCGCTCCGACCGCGATCAGCCAGATCCCGCCCAGCAGGGTCAGCACCGCCGCCGACTCGAGCGGCGAGACGATGAGCACCGCACCGGCGAGCGCGCTCACGATCCCCAGGAAGACCTGCCAGCCACGGGCCGGCATCGCCGGGTCGGAGGCGGCCGCCACCGTCTGCGTGATCCCCCGGAACAGCCAGCCGATGCCGATCCACAGCGCGAGCAGCAGGATCGACTGCATCGCGCCCCGGAAGCAGAACAGGCCGAGCAGGATGGACAGGGCGCCGCTGACGAAGGCCAGCACCCGCAGCGAGGTGCGCGTGTGCGTACCGAAGGCCGCGACCAGTTGCAGTACACCGCTGAACAGCAGGTACAGGCCGAACAGGACACCCGCCGCGACCAGCGAGGCACCCGGCCACACCAGCACGAGCACGCCGAGTACGAGGGCGGCGACGCCGGCGAGCAGCAGCGCCTGCCAGGCGCTGCCGGCCAGCGCGCCGAGCGGCCCGGGCGGCAGGTCCTCCCGGGCGTCCGGCGACGGCCCCGCGTGCGACGGCCCCGTCCGCGTCGGTCCGGTCCGCGTCTGTCTTCCATGCGTCTGTGCCATGGCGGTACTCGCTCCTTCCCGGGCCCCGCCCTCGGAGCGGGGGACGTACGCACCAGCGCTCTCACTCAAGCAGCACGGGGCGAATGTCGCAAAACATGACCTGTATGGACGAACAACGCATCCTGGCAGACGTCCGCACGGCGCAGAGTGGAGGACGACTGTGGAGGGCGCGCACACCCGCCGCGCCCGCGTCCCTACCGGGAGAACCCATGACCGCTCTCAACCGCCGCGACCTCGGTCTGCTCGTCCTGCGGGTCGGCACCGGCGCCGTACTCGCCGCGCACGGAGCCCAGAAACTCTTCGGCTGGTTCGGCGGCGGCGGCATCGAGGGCACCACCCAGGCCATGGAGGCCATGGGCTTCTCGCCCGGTCGGCAGAGCGCCGTCGCGGCCGGACTCGGCGAGGCCGGCGGCGGCGCCCTGCTCGCCCTGGGCCTCGCCACCCCGGCGGCCGGCGCGGCCGCGGCCGGCGCGATGGCCGGCGCCGTCGCCGTGCACGCCCCCTCCGGTTTCTTCGCCATGAGCGGCGGCTACGAGTACCCGGCCTTCCTCGGCTTCGCCGCGGCCGCCATCGGCGTCACCGGAGCCGGCCGCTACTCCCTGGACCACGCCACCGGGCATGTGCTCGACCGGCCCTGGGTGGTCGCCACCGCCTTCATCGGCACGGCCCTCGCCGCCGCGGCCGTCGTCGGCCGCCGGGCCCAGGCGATCGCGGCCCCGGACGGGCAGGACGCCGAACCGGGCCCGGCCGGGGCGCCGTCAGCGTCCGGCGAGCCCGAGCCCGAGCACGGCACCGCCCGCGAGACGGAGGGCTGATCCGTGAAGGCGATGGCCATGCCCGCGTACGGGGGCTTCGAGAGGCTCGCCCTCACCGACCTGCCCGAGCCGAAGGTCGCCCCCGGCGAAGTGCTCGTACGGGTCGAGGCGGCGGGGGTCAACCCCGTCGACTGGAAGCTCGCCGCCGGCGGACTCGACCCCATCATGGTCGCCCACTTCCCGATGATCCCCGGATGGGACATCGCCGGGGTCGTGGCCGGCAACGGCCTCGACTCACCCGAATTCGCCCCCGGCGACGAGGTCTTCGGCTACATCCGCAAGGACAGCGCCGAGCACGGCGGTTACGCGGAACGCGTCGCCGTCCCCGTCCGCATGCTCGCCCGCAAGCCCCGCGCCCTCAGCTGGGCGCAGGCGGCCGGCCTCCCGCTCGCCGGGCTCACCGCGCTGCAGGCCGCCGACCGGGTCGGCGCGGGCGCCGGCGACACCGTGCTCGTCCACGCCGCCGCCGGGGGAGTGGGCTCCCTCGCGACCCAGATCCTGGTCGCCCGCGACGCCCGCGTGATCGGCACCGCGAGCCCCGCCAACCACGACTTCCTGCGCGACCTCGGCGCCGAACCCGTCGCGTACGGTCCCGGACTCGCCGACCACGTCCGTGAGCTCGCCCCCGACGGCGTCGACGTCGCGCTCGACTTCGTCGGCGGCGAGTCCGTGGACGTCTCCGTGGAACTGCTGCGCACCCCCGAGCGCCTCGTCTCCGTCGCCGACCACCGCGCCGCCGCCCTCGGCGGCCACTACGTGTGGGTACGCCCCGACGGCGAGGGACTGGCCGCCCTGGCCGCGCTCGCCGACGAGGGCCGGCTCACCGTCTTCGTCGAGAAGGTCCTGCCGCTGCGCGAGGCCGCGGAGGCATGGCGCCTCAACAGCGAGGGGCATACGCGGGGCAAGCTCGTCCTCTCGCTCGGCGAGTCCTGAGCGCCCGCATACCCTGGGGGAAGATCCGGAGCCGATCCGGTGCTACGGGGAGAGCGGGGGAGAGCCGCGACATGCGCGCACGCGACGGAAGGAACCGGTGCCGGTCATGAAGATCGACCTCACGGACACCAACTCCAGCAAGATCAACAAGGCGATCCTGCAGGGCCGCCGGGCCGTCGGCACCCCCGCCGTCGGCATGGTCCTCACCCTCGTCGTCGTCACCGACGAGGAGAACGCCTACGACTCCGTCAGAGCCGCCAACGAGGCGTCCCGCGAGCACCCTTCCCGCACCCTGGTCGTCATCAAGCGCCACGCCCGCTCGCCGCGCGCACGCAACGAGCCCCGCCTCGACGCCGAGGTCCGCGTCGGCACCGACGCGGGCGCGGGCGAGACCGTGCTGCTGCGCCTCCACGGCGAGGTCGCCCGCCGCGCCGACTCCGTCGTCCTGCCGCTGCTGCTGCCCGACGCGCCCGTCGTCGTCTGGTGGCCCGTCGACGCCCCCGACGTCCCCTCCCGCGACCCGCTGGGCGCCCTCGCCCAGCGGCGCATCACCGACGCGTACGCCGTCGAGGACCCCCTCGGCGCCCTCGCGACCCGCGCCGCGGCCTACGCCCCCGGCGACACCGACCTCGCCTGGACCCGGCTCACCCCGTGGCGCTCGCTGCTCGCGGCCGCCCTCGACCAGGCCCGTACGACGGTGACCTCGGCCGCCGTGGAGAGCGAGGCGGAGAACCCCAGCGCGGAACTCCTCGCCCGCTGGTTCGAGCAGCGCCTCGACGTCCCCGTCGAACGGGTCGTCAGCGACGGCCCCGTCGTCACGGCCGTCCGCATGGGCACGCCCGGCGGCGAGATCCGCATCGACCGCCCCGAGGGCCCGGTGGCCCACCTGGCCATCCCCGGCCAGCCGAGCCGCGTCATGGCCCTCAAGGTCCGCACCACGGCCGAACTCATCGCCGAGGAACTGCGCAGGCTGGACCCGGACGAAGCCTACGAGGCCGCCCTGCGCCACGGCACCGCTGACGAACGCGTCACCGGCGTTCGTACACGCTGAAGGGCCGTCCCCCGTCCTCGTCGGCCACGCGCAGAGGTCCCGGGACGTGGCACGTCCCGGCCCGTGAGGGCTGAGGGCCGGTCGGCGGAAGTCCCGCTCGTCCTCCTCGTCGCCCGTGGCCGCGTCGAGGGCGACCATCCGGTCGCCGTACGGGCAGCTGGGGCGGCCGGGATGGCGCAGCAGGGCCCGGCCACGGCCCGGGGCCGTAGCGCGGTGGAGCGCGCCGGGGCGCGGGCACGGTCTCCCGGTCGTCCGCCGTGCCCGCCGGAGCACCGGACGACGAGAGGGTGGGGCACCCGGGGCGCCGAGACGGGGGAGGGGAGCGGGCACATGGCGATCGGCGAGCTCGTACGGGCCGAACTGGCCCGGCACGACTGGGCGTCGTTGCGCTGCGGCTGCGGCGACGACGCGGAGCACCTGCCGTTGATGTTCGAGACGATCCTGGAGGCGCAGACCCCCCGGGACATGATCGGTTACACCCTCGAGGACCACGTCGAACGCAACGGCGCCCTCTTCTCCTGCTCGCCGCCCGCCGTCGCCGTGATCCTGGCCGCCCTCGCCTCCGGCCCCTCGCCGCTCGCGCGCGGAGTGCTGCTCCAGACCCTCTGGTTCATGTCGGGATGCGACCTGGCCCTCGGTCCGCCCGACACGATCCTGGCGGACTGCCGGGCCGCCGCCGGCCAGGGGTTCTGGGTCCTCGCCCACCTCGGGCTCGCCGGCGACGCCGAGGAGGCCGAGCACGTCGCCGACATCTGTGCCTCCTTCGGTCTCGGCGGCGAGCGGTACGCCGACTACCAACGGCTCCTGAGGGAGAGAGCGGTGGCGAAGACGAAGCGCCGCCACCGGAGGTGAGCACCGGCGGCCGCCTGGGCGCGACGGACCGCGTACATCTCGCCAAGCTGCCCGGGGAGTTGGCCGAGACGCGCTGGTGCCGCCTCCGCGGCTTGCTCCGACGCCGCCGCACCGGCGAGGATCGCCGCTGAACGACGCGTCGAACGGGGGACCCCATGAAGCCTCGCCTGGTCTTCGTCCACGGCATCGGCGGTCCCCGGGACGCCGCCGCCGACCTGGACGAGTGGCTGCGGGCCGTCGCCGCGGGCGCCCGCGCGGCGGGGCACTCCGCTCACGTCTCGGCACTGACCGGCGGCTGGGGAGCCGACGCCCGCTTCGCCTACTACGGCGACCTGTTCCGTACCGCCGGCGCCCAGGGCGGACCCGCCGGGACCACCGAGGACGAGGACGACGAGCTGCTCGCCGCGCTGCTCCTCGAAGCCGTCGACGAACGGCTCGCCGACCCCACCCTCGCCCCCGCCCTCGACCCCGCCGAGACCCGCGCCCTGCACGCCGCCCGCACCCGCCTCGCCCCGCCCGGCGGCGCCCAGGGCGCCGGCGCGCCGGCCCGGCGCGCGGTCAACGCCGTCACCAGCCTGCTCGCCGTGCCCGGCCTGCGCTCCGTCGGCGGCTGGCTCAGCGCCCGCGCCACCGTCGGCATGCTCGGACAGGTCGCCCGCTACCTCAACCGCGGCGAGACCGACGGCACCGCCACCCTCGACCAGCGGATCCGCGCCCGCGTCGCCGACTGCCTGGACCCCGACGGCCCCAACATCGTCGTCGCCCACTCCCTCGGCACCGTCGTCGCCCTGGAGACCCTGCACGAACAGGCCGCCGACGTCGCCCTGTTCGTCACCCTCGGCTCGCCGCTCGGCATCCGCACCGCCGTCCGGCCCCGGGTCCGCCCGCACCCCCTCGGCACGCCCGACGGCGTCCGCCGCTGGCTCAACTTCTGGGACCGCGACGACATCGTGGCCGCCCGGCCGCTCCTGGAAGGCTTCGTACGGCCCAACGCCGACGCCGTCGTGCCCGTGAGCCGCCGCGTCGACTCCGACGGTGCCTGGGTGCACCCGGCCGCCACGTACCTGGCCCAGCCCGCCGTCGCCGGTCCCCTCGTCGAAGCGCTCACCACCGTCGCGGAGCGATGAGCGCACCGCGGCACGTGCTGGTGATCGGGGCCCAGTGCCCCGACCTCGGCCTGCTCTCCGACCTCGAACGGGCCGCCCGCTCCCTGCACGACACCCTCACCACCCCCTGGGCCGGCGCCTGCGAGAAGGACCCGGCCCACGGACCCACCCTGCTGTACGGCCCCGGCCTGACCCAGCAGCGGATCGAGAACGCCGTACGCCGGGCCGGCCGCACCGCCGCCGAGGCGGGCGCCGTCCTCGTCCTCGCCTTCCTCGGCCACGGCATGGCCGCCGGCACCCAGCTGTACTTCATGGCCGGCGACTCCCGCGCCGAGGACCCGCTCAGCGCCGTCGACGTCGGCTCGCTGCTCGGCGGGCTCCTCGACAGCCCCGGCCTCGACGGGCTCGTCGCCCTCGTCGACACCTGTCACGCCGGCCACGCCCTGCCCGACCTGAAGTCCCTCGCCGGCGGCATCCGGCGCGGCGACACCCGCCTCTCGCTGCTCATGGGAGCCGCCGCCGACGAGGAGGCCTACGCCCTCCGCTTCAGCACCACCCTCGTCAAGGTGCTCCACGAGGGGATCCCCGACGCGGGCGAGACCCTCACCGGAGCCGTCGTCGCCCGGGCCGTACGCGAGGACGGCGGCGCGGTGGGCCAGGCCGTCCAGCACGTCGACTACGACGGCGCCCAGTTCGCCGCGGGCCCCCTGTGGCTCGCCCGCAACGCCCGGCACGCCGTCCACAGGACCGGATCCCCGCTCGGACCCGTCGGCCGCGCCGAACTCGACCGGGCCCTGCACCCCCTGCGCCTCCTGGACGGTGACGGCGACGGCGCACTCGGCCACGACGGAGGCGGCGAGGGCGGCGGCGCGAGCGCGTGCTTCGCCGCGACCGCCCTCGACGGCGAGCTCCACCCCCACGACCTGGAGGCCCTGCGCGCACGCGTCGAGACCCTGCCGGCGCCCGAACGCCAGTGGGCCCACGGCGTCCTGGACGCCCTGCGGGACGCCGCCCGCACCGTCGGCCTGCTCGACTCCTGGCCCGGCACCGCCCTCACCACCACCCTGCTGCGCCGCGCCCTCGCCGCCGTCGAGGCCGCCCCGACCGCCCCGCTCCCGCAGTCCACCGGCACCGACCTGCTCCGCGACGCCGTCGAGCACCTGCTGCTCCGCGCTCCCCGCGCGGGGCGCAGCCGCACCGGACCGCTCGCCGAGTTCGTCGCCCTGCTGGCGCGGGAGACCGGGGTCGACCCGCAGGACACCGCCCTGCGCGCCTGGGCCAAGGAGACCGGCGCCGTCATCGACCTCAACGACGCCTTCGCGCGACTCGCCGAACGCACCGAGGAGATGCGGCTCCGGCTCGTCGTCAGCCTCCACTCCGCCGTCGGCGACGAGTGGCCCGAGTCGCTCGCGGCCTGGCTCCTGGACGGCGGCACCGTCCGCCACCGCGAGGAGTTCCCCTGCGCCGGCCAGGACCGCGCCGGCACCGAACGCACCCTCGGCACGGTCCTGCGCTGGGCCTCCGGACTCGCCCGGACCCTGGACACGCCCCTGCGCCGGGTGGAGATCGCCGCGCCCGCCCCGCTGCTCGCCACCTGGCGCCCCGAGGAGACCGACCTCGGCATCCGCCTCGGCACCCGCTACGACGTCGTGCTGCGCTGGAGCGACCGGATCCAGCCGCCCGACCACCTGTGGTGGATCAACGACCAGGCCCGCGACATCCTCAAGGCCATCGACCGGGGGCCCGGCGGCGACGGCAGCCGCGTCGACTGGCTCGGCGAGGCCGACACCGGGCGCGTCACCGAACTGCGCGCCCGCCTCACGAGCACGCCCCGCACCCGGGCCCTCGCCCTGGCCCACCGCCCGGAACGGCTCGAAGACCTGATGGAGACCCTGCTCGCCTCCTCGCCCATCGTCCTGTGGCCCGACGACGACCCGGCCCGCCCCGCCGTGACGCCCGTCCCCGCGCCCGTACGACGCACCGTGGACACCCACTGGCACCTGCTGCCCGTCGGATTCTGCCGCGCCTACCGGGAGAAGTGGAGCGCCTGTTCCGTCCCCGACGACCACGCCTCCGCCGCCGACGGCGGCGGCCTGCACCACCTCGCCCGGCTCCGTACGGTCTGGGACGGGCCCGAATGGCTGGACTTCTGCGCCTGGTTCGACCGGGAACACCTGGACGACGCGCCCATGGACCACGCGCCCACGGTGTACGCGCACACCGACCACGCGCCCACGGCCCACGGGCACATGGATCGCCCGCACACGGATCCCGGCCACACGGACTCCGCGCACGAAGACCGCGCGCACACAGTCCCCGGCCACACAGTCCCCGGCCACACGGACCGCGCGCACCTGGGCCACGCGCACACCGACCACGCGCACACCGACCACGCGCGCATGGATCACGCGCACACCGAACGGGAAGGCTTCCACCCGGAGCCGCTCCCGACGCACGGGGAGGAACCCGCATGACCTGGCAGCCCTTCTACGCCGGCCACGGCACCCCGCCCGCCGAGCCGGCCGACCGCGTCGCACTCCCGCCGGCCCCGCCGTGGCGCGAGTTCCCGCGACGTTCCCTGCACCGCCAGTTCGTGCCGCCGACCGGGCTCGTCGAGGCCGTCAACGCCGCGCTCGCGCTGCGCCGCCCGCTCCTCGTCACCGGACCCGCCGGCTCCGGCAAGTCCACGGTGATCGAACAGGTCGCCGCCGAACTCGACCTCGGCACCGTGCTGCGCTGGCACATCACCTCCCGCAGCAACCTGGCCGACGCCCTCTACCGTTACGACGCCCTCGGCCGCATCCACGCCCAGCGCCTCCAGGGCCCCGCCGGCGGCGACGACATCGCCCCCTTCCTGCGGATGGGCCCCCTCGGCACCGCCCTGCTGCCCGCCGACCGGCCCCGCGCCCTGCTCATCGACGAGATCGACAAGAGCGACCTCGACCTGCCCAGCGACCTCCTCGACGTCCTCGAACGCGGCGAGTTCGAGATCCCCGAGCTCGCCCGCTACGGGACGGACGTCGTCGCCGTTCGGGAATGGCAGGGCGACGAGCACCACGAGGTGCGCCGCGGACGGGTGCAGTGCACCGAGTTCCCGTTCATCGTGATGACCAGCAACGGCGAACGCGACTTCCCCGCCGCCTTCCTGCGCCGCTGCGTCCGCTTCACCATGCCGCTGCCCACCCCCGAGACCCTGCTGCGGATCGTCGAGGCCCACATGGGCGCCGGCACCGCCGGCACCCCCGAGGCCGGCCGGCTCGTCACCACCTTCCTGGACCGCCTCAGCGCCGGGGAGAGCCTCGCCGTCGACCAGCTCCTCAACGCCGTCCACCTGCTGTCCGGCACCGACGCCCCCGACGAGGCACGCCGCCAGGCCGTCGAGGACCTGATCCTGCGCGAGCTCTCGCATGCCTGATCCCCTGCCCCGGCTGCTCTCCGCCCTGCGCACCGCCGTCCCCGAACTGGACGGCACGGCGCTGGCGGAGGCGCTGTGGCTGGCCGCCCGGATGGCCGACCGGCAGGAGGGCGCCGGGCCCGGCCCCGTACCCCACCCGCCGGCCGACCCGGACCGGCCCACCCGGGCGCACCCCGTGCCGCCCGCCGACGCCGGCGAGCACACCCGGAGCGCGACACCGGCCCCGGCACCCGCCCCGCGGTCCGGCACGCCCGACACCACGCCCGCCGCCCGGCCCCTGCACGAACGGCTCCCCGGCAGCGCCGCCCCGATCCGCGGCCACGCCGTCGCCGCGCCGCACGCCGCCGGCCTGCCCCGCCCCCTGGAACTCACCCGCGCCCTGCGCCCGTGGAAACGGCGCTGGCCGGAAGGCCGCCGCGCCGCCCTCGACATCGACGCCACCGTCGACGGCTACGCGCGCAGCGGTGAGCTGATCCCGGTGTTCAAGGCGGCGCCCGAGCGCTGGTTCGACCTGGTGCTGGTCGTCGACCGCTCACCCGGCATGCGGGTGTGGGCGGAGACCGTCGCCGAGTTCACCGCGGTCCTCGACCGCCTCGGCGCCTTCCGGACCCTCCAGGTCACCGACCTCACCTTCGCCGCAACCGGCGAACCGCACGCCCCGGGACCACTGCGCGCCGCCGACGGACGCCGGCTGGTCGTCGTGGTCTCCGACTGCATGGCCGACGCCTGGCGCCGCCCCGAGATCTGGCACCTCCTCAGGGAATGGGCCGGTGCCCATCCCACCGCCGTGCTCAACCCCTTGCCGACGAAACTGTGGCGGCGCGGCGGCCTCAACCTGCCCACCACCCGCTTCACCCCGGCGGCCCCCGGCACCCACCGCAGCCGCGTCCCCGTCACACCGCCGCCGATGCTCGGCCCCACGGGCCCGACAGCCCCGACAGGCCCGGCAGCCCCGACAGGCCCGACCGGCCCGGCGGCCCAGAGCCTGGCGACCCAGAGCCCGGCGACGGACGTCCGTGGCGGACAGGACGGCGACGGCCCGTGGCTGCCGATCCCGGTCCTCTCCCTCACCCCGCACTCCCTCGGCCGCTGGTCGCGCACCCTGATGCGGGGCGACCCCGAAGGCTGCACCGCCGTCCTCGTCCCGCCCACCGGCCGCACCACCACCGGGACCGCCCGCCCGCGCACCACCCCCCTGCCCCCGGCCGAACTCGCCCGCCGCTTCCTGCGCACCGCCTCGCCCCGGGCGGCCCGCCTCGCCGTGCTCTGCGCCCCCTTTGACCGGCTGAGCCTGCGCCTGCTGCACCTGATCCGCGAGAGGCTCGTCCCGGACGCGGCGGTGGCCGACGTGGCCGAGGTCGTCACGAGCGGCGTGTTCGACGTGGTCGAGCGGGACGGGAGCGGCCCCGGGACAGCCGCCGGAGCGGGGTTCGGGATCGTCGAGCTGGTCCTGCCGCCCGACGCCCAGGAGGTGCTGCGCGAACACCTCCCGGCCCACGAGGTGTGGGCCCTCCACCAGGCACTCGACCACCACATCGCCTCCCGCGGCAACGGGCGCACCCGCCTGCCCTCCGTCGCCCACGACGGCGAGGGCCCGCGCGACCTGGCGGCGGAGAAGGCGGCCTTCGCCCGCGCCTCCCGCCGCACCCTCGAACTCCTCGGTCTCGCCGAACCCCGGCCGCAGGGCGAGCCGGACCCCGCACCGGGGGAGGGGGACACCGCGACCGGGACGGTCCTGCCGCCGGCACCCGAGCCGTACATCGGCCACGCGGACCTGGCCGACGCCCTCGTCCGGAACCTGAGCCGGGGGACCGTGCGGGCCGCGTGGATCACCGCCGAGGCCGACGTTCCGGGCGCCGGCCGGACCGCCCTCGCCCTGCACGCGGCCCACCGGCTCCGCGAGGACTTCCCCGACGGGGTGTTCTTCGTACCGCTACGGAGTTCCGGCCGGCATCCGGTGGCCCCCGACGCGGCACTGCAACGTCTGCTCGGCGACCTCAGCGACCTCAGCGACCTCGGGACGCGGACGGGCCGGGCGCCGGAGCCGGTCCGGCCGGGCCGCGACGGGTTCGCGGACCTGGCCGCCGTCAGCGCACTGCACCGGGCCCTGCGCGGACGCCGGGTCCTGCTCGTCCTGGACGACGTGGCCACGGAACAGATCGCCCACGAGTTCGCGCGGGAGCTCGTCGACGGCCTGCCCGAGGGCTGCGCCGTCGTCCTCACCACCCGCGCCACGGAAGGAACGCCCGGGCGCCACATGGGCGTGGAACTCCCGCCGCTGACCGGCCGGGACGCCGCCCGGTTGCTCGCCGTCTCCGGCGAGGGCACCGGCGAACCCGCCGAGCACGGCGCCTGGTGGCCGCTCACCCTGCGCATCCTCGGCGGTGCCTTCGGCTCGCGCGACCCCATGGTGGTCCCCAAGGCCGGCCGCTACGCCGCCGAGTGGCGAGCCGCCGGCGGGGCGGAAAGCCCCGCCGGCGCGGTCCGCCTCTGGCTCACCGACCTCGCCCGGGGGCGCGCCACCACCCTCGTCGGACTGTCGGTCGCCGCCGCGGGAGAGTTCACCCGCGACGAGGCGGCGACCGTGCTGCGCGCGGAGCCGGAACGGGTCGCCGCCGAGCTCGAAAGCCTCGTACGGGAAGGGCTGTTGGAGCAGCCGGACCCCGGCCGGTACGCCTTCCCGGCGGTCGTCGAGGCCGAGCTCGCACGGCTCGAGGGCTACGAGGCGCGGCGAGAGGTCGCCCGCGCCCGCATCGGCCCGTTCTACCGGCGGGCCGCCGCCGCCCTCTACCGCGACCGGCGGGAGGGCGGCGCACTGGCCGAACGCCTGCGGATCAGGGCCGTACGAGCCCCACGGCCCGAGGTGTGGGTGCCCAACGCGCTCGCGTTCGACGGCGTCGACGCCGAGACGCTGCTGCTGCTCCACGAGGCGGGGGCGGCGGAGCTCCACCCGGAGCAGTTCCTACGGGCGGCGAGGGCGCTCCACGCGGCGACCGGCCCGGATCCGCGGGGAGACGGCCACGGGGAGGTGCGGGCGGCACTCGTCCTGGCGCTGGCGGAGTACGCGGCCGGGCGGCCCGAGACCGCCTGGGAAGCCCTCCAGGGCGTGGGCCCCAGCCGACTGGAGAGCGACCCCGCCGCGTACGGGGTGGCCGCGCCGCTGCTCGCGAGGACCGCATGGGCCGTCCTGCCGGACGGACCGCGCGCGGCCGTCGCCCGGGCCGAGGAGGCCCTGGCGTACCCCTGGGGCGACACGGCGCCGGAGACCGGGGACCTCCTGCACCTCCTCGCCGAGGCCCTCACCGCCCTCGGCGAGCACGAGCGACTGCTCTCCGTCCTCGTCCGGCTGGCCGGCCACTGCCGGGACCGCGGCCTGCGCGCCGGCCAGGCCCGGGCGCTCGTCCGCACCGCCACCACCCTGCTGCGGCTTGACCGTCCCGCCCAGGCCGAGGCCGCGGCGCGGCAGGCGCTCGACCTCCTGGACCACCTCGACCGCCTCGGGGACGGAGACCCGGCCGCCCGGGAGGACGCCTGGCGGCTGCTCCGTACCGCCCGCAAGGACGGCGCCTCCACCGTCATCGCGATCGACGTTGCCGCCGGCCGAGGCGGCCGCGTGCCGCTGAGGGAGGCGCTGTTCGCGAACCGGCCGCTCCTGGAGAACGCCCCCTACCGGACCCGGTCCTTCGACGACTGCCTGCTCCTGGTGGCCGACGGCGACGCGCCGCTCGGCCCGCTCCTGCGCGAACTCGCGGCCGCCCTGCCGGGATGGGGGGACGGCGCACCCCGACCGCGGGGCGTGCCGCGCCTCGCCGTGCACCGGGGCCCGGTGGGGCCCGACCCGGCCACGGACCTCGCCGTCGAGTACACGCGGACGATGCTGCGCTCGGCGGAGTTCCGCAGGGTGGCGGACAACTACCCGGACGACGCCGTGCTGTGCGTCTCCCCGGAGGCGTACGAGACGCTGGAGCGCGAGGAGGGAGCGGGCGCGGCGCTGACCCGTGAGCTCACCGCGCGCGAGGTGCGCGGTCCTTCGGGGGAGGTGGTGTGCGTCATCCTCGTCCCGCGCGTCGACCTGTCCGCCTACGACGCCGAACTCCTCCAGCTCGCGCGGCTCTTCAACGAGCTCGACCCGGAAGGCCGGACCCTCACGGGCGTCCTGCGCCGCTGCCTCGATGTCGCCCTGACAACCCGGCACCCGGGACTCGTCGACGTGCGGGACCTGGGCGACGCGGAACGGGAGGTGCTGCAGGAGGAGTTCGCGAAGGCACTGTGCGACGTCCTCCCCTTCGCCCCCGCGCCGGACGGCCGCACCGGCGGCCTCGTGTGGGAACGGCGGCAGGGAACGGTGCCGTTGCGGGTGCGGCTCTCCCTCGACGGCCCGGGCGCGACCCCGTTCGAGGCCGAGGCGGAAGGCTCCGCGTGCCTGGTCGTCTTCCCCGACGACCGGCGCGCCCGCTGGTCGGCCGGTCTCGTACGGGCCAAGGAGGGGCCGCTGGCACCCGGCGCGGTGCTCTGGCTGCACCGGGACGCGCCGCTCCCCGAGAACGTCCTCCTCGGCCTCGCCCCCGAGGACCGCGCCGCGGTCCTCGCCCGCCCCGACGACGTGCGACGTGTCGCCGAACTGTTCCGCCGTACCCCGGGCCGTACCGTGCCCGCCACCGCGCTGCGGCCCCTGGTGCGCGAGAGCGCGTGGGAGAAGGAATGGGTGGTGCGCCTCGCCGGCGCGGAGCTCCGCCGGGACGGGCTGCTGCTCCTCGCGGCGAACGCGCGCGGCCGGGCCACGGCGGAGGCGCTGCGACAGCCCGTACCGCGGCCCGGCGAGTACGTGTGCGTGCCGCTGGTCCGACGGCGGCCGGAGCACGGGGGCCGGCCGTCGGTCGTCGTGGACGGCGTCGCGTGGGTCGTGGCCCGCGAGGAGGACGAACGCGCGCCGCTGACGGGCGGATTCCCGGGCCTGCGCACCCGCTGACCGCTCGGTGGCGACCGGGGCGGCGGCCCGTACGCGCTCAGCCGGGCGGGTCCGGCCCCCAGGCGCCCCACGCCCGTCTCCTCACCCCTCCCGGGAAGGGCGCCGGTCGCCCGGACGTCATCTCCCCGCCCTTCGCAACGCACTCCCGCTGTCCGTGATCGCTTGGTAGCCTCCGTCCGTGCTGCACGCGCGTCGACCACCCCACGACGGCCGCGGCGGACCCTCGTGATCGTGCGTCAGGTGATGCGCCGGGCCGCCTCGGTCACCGGGCGACCCCCGCGTGTGGCGTCCGGTCCCGCCTCGGCGGGGCAGCTGAGGGCGGTCGTGGCGGCCTACGCGGTCTCCTCCTACGGCACCTTCCTCAACCTCGTCGCCCTGAGCCTGTTCGTCTACGCGGTGACCGGCAGCGGTCTCGGCCTCGGACTCCTGATGGCCCTGCGGCTGTTCGCCGGTCTGCTGGCCGGGCTCGGCGCCGGTGCGCTGGCCGCCGCGATCGGCCGCAGGCGGATGATGATCACGGCGGACCTGTGCCAGGCCGCCGCCATGGCGGTCCTCGTCGTGCAGGGCCGCGCGGTGCCGGTGTGGCTGCTGGCCGTCGTGGTGAGCGTCCTCGGCGCCGGGAACACCTTCTTCAACGTGGCCCTGCGCAGCGCGATCCCGGTCCTCGTGGGCGCCGGGGCGCGGGTGCGCACCAACGGCCGCCTGGTGACGGCCCGTTCGCTCGCCACCGTGGCCGGCTTCGCCTCCGCGGCACCCGTCGTCGGCCTCGCCGGCCACGAGGCCGCGTTCGCCCTGAACGGCGCCAGCTTCCTGGTGTCGGCGGCCGTGATGCTCCGCCTCCGGGTACGCACCGAGGAACCGGAGGATGCGCCACGGGCCGAAGACCCGGAGCAGGAGTCGGGGCCGGGGTCGGAGTCGGGGGCGGAGCCGAAGCCGGAGTCGGGGCCGGGGTCGGGGTCGGGGGCGGAGCCGAAGCCGGGGTCGGGGACGGAGCAGAAGCCGACGCCGGAGCCGGCGCCGGAGTCAGGGGCGAAGCCAGGGGCAGGGGCGAAGCCGGAGCAAGGTCCGGGGGCCGCGAACCTGAGGCAGGTCCTCACCACGGTGCCGGCCCTGCTGCTCGGCATGGTCGTCCTGCGCGGCGTCGACGCCCTCGCCTCCTCCTCGCACAACGTCGCCCTGCCCCTCGTCGCCGAACTCCGCACGCCCGGCAACCCCGCCCTCTTCATGACCCAGTTCTGGGCGTCCTGGGCCGCGGGCACCTTCCTGGCCCACCAGATCCTCGGACGGAGGCAGACGGCCGTCGCCGAGGGACCCGGCGGCACCCTCGCCTTCGCCGTCGGCACGTGCGCGATGTCGATCTGCTTCGTCCTCGCCTTCACCGGTCCGGGGCCCCTCCTCCTGGCCCTGGTCGCCGGCCTCGCGGGCGTCGCGGACGGAATCACCGAGATCGTCTACACCTCCCGCCTCCAGGCGGCCCCGGACCGGGAGCGCAGCCGTCTCTTCGGCCTGTCCGCGACGGCGGAGACCTGCGGCTTCACCCTCGGCACGGTCGGCGCCGCGGCCGCCCTCGACGCATGGCCGGCCCTCGTGGTCGTGGGCCTCTTCCACGGCCTGGCTTGCTGCGGCGCGCTGACCCTGCTGCTCACCACGTACACCGCCCGCCGCCGGGCGGACCGATCACGCCTCCCCGCCCCCCGCACCACCCCACGCTGACGTCGACGCACGAGGAGAGCCGACCCATGGAGCGAGCGCCCGGCCATGCCCTGTACCGAGGGCCGGAGCTGGAGTTCACCGACGACGACGCGCCGCACGCCGTCGCGGCCCTCCACCGTGCGGCGGAACGCCACCCCGAGGCCGGGGTCGTCATCGTCGAGGACGACGGCAGCACCCGCACGCTGCGCTACCCCGAACTGCTCTCCCAGGCCCGCCGCATGCTCACCGGGCTGCGGCGGCACGGCCTGCGCCCCGGCACGGACATCGTCCTGTGCGGCCTGCCGCTGCCCCTGTTCTTCCCGGCCGTCTGGGCCTGCCTGCTCGGCGGCGCCCGGCCCGCGCTCGTCGCCGAACGCGCCGAGCCCGCATCCCCCGCCCTCGAACGGCTGCGCCACGCCTGCGCGTTGCTGGAAGAACCGCTCGTGCTCACCGACCGGGCGGGCGCCGCCTCCCTGGCCACCACCGCCCCCGGCCTGCGCTCCGCGGTCGCCGAGGACTGCCTCGACGGACGGCCGCAGGGGGCCGGAGCCGACCACGGCGAGCACGGTGAGCACGGCGGACCCGGCGAGCACGGCGGACCCGGCGAGCACGACTGGTACGAGGAGGGCGTCGTCGAGCCCGAGGGCTCCGACGTGGCCCTCCTCATGCTCTCCTCCGGCAGCACCGGAGCGCCCAAGGCGGCCCGGCTCACCCACGCGGGACTCGCCGAGTTCGCCGCGAGCACCCGCCGGATCCTCGACGTACGGCCGGGCGACACGAGCGTGAACTGGCTCCCGCTGGACCACAGCGGAGCCTTCCTCCTCTCCCACCTGCTCGAGGTGTTCGCCGGCTGCACCAACGTGCACGCGCCGACCGGATACGTCCTGGCCGAGCCCCTGCGCTGGCTGGACCTCCTCGACGCGCACCGCGCGAACCACGGCTGGGCGCCCGCCTTCGCCTACCGGCTGGTCGCCGAAGCGGTCGCGGAGCACCCCGGCCGCACCTGGGACCTCACCGGCATACGGTCGCTCCTGTGCGGCGGCGAACAGATACCCCTGCCGGTGATGCGGGCGTTCCTCGGCGCCCTCGGACCGTACGGCGTGCGCGAGGAGCACATCGTCCCCGCCTGGGGCATGGCGGAGACGGTCACGGCCATCACGTACGGGCGGCTCGGACGCGCGGGCTCCGTGCACCGGATCCGGAAGGACACCCTCGGCGGCGCCCTCGTGACCGCCGACGCCGGCACACCGGAGCGGGACGTGCTGACCTTCGTGTCCGTCGGCGCCCCCGCGCACCGCACGGAGGTACGGGTCGTCGACGGCCGGGGCGAGCCGCTCCCCGAACGCCGGGTCGGTGCGCTCCAGGTGCGCTGCGCGGCCCGGGTCACGCCCGGTTACGTGCGCGACGCCGAGGCGGACCGCGCCGCCTTCCCGGCCGGCCGGGACTGGCTCGCCACCGGCGATCTCGCCTTCCTCGCCGACGGGCAGGTGACCATCACCGGCCGGAGCAAGGACCTGATCATCGTCAACGGGCACAACGTGCTCTGCCACGAGGTCGAGGACGTCGCCGCCACCGTCCCCGGCACGCGCGCGGGCGCCGTCGCCGCCTGCGGGGTGCCCGACCCGGCCACCGGCAGCGAGTCGCTCGTCGTGTTCTTCGTCGGCTCGGGCAGCCCGGCAACCGACCGGGACGTCGCCGCCGGGATCAAGGCGGCCGTCTTCGCGGGACTCCGGCTCACCGTCGCCCGCGCCGTGCCCGTCGCCGACGCGGAATTCCCGCGCACACCGGCCGGGAAGATCCGGCGCGGGGAACTGCGCGACCGCCTGCTCACGGGCACCTTCGACCGGGCCCCGGCCCCGGCCCCGGCCCCGGCCCCGGGCCCGGGTCCGGACGCGCAGGTGGACCCGGACGTGGTGCCGGGCCCTGACGCCGACACCGCTCCGGACACCGCCACCGCCACCGGCTTCGCCTTCGACTTCGCCTTCGATGCCGACGGCGACGCTCGGGACGCGATGCTGGACGAGGTACGGGAGGCCGTTGCCGCCCTGGTGGGGCAGCCGGTCGACCCGTACACGCCCTTCTACGAGCTGGGCCTGACCTCCCTCGCCCTCGGCCGGCTCCGGGGCCGTCTGGAACAGCGCCTGGGCCGGACCGTCCCGGTCACCGCCCCCTTCGAGCACCCCACCGTCGCCGCCCTCGCCGCCCACCTGGTGGGCGAACCGCCCCTGCCCGCAGGGCCGTCCACCGTCCGGGCGAGCTCCCGGCACGCCTCCGAGGCGCCCGCCCCCGAGGCCCCCGCCCCGGAGGCCGCCCCCGGCGACCCGGCCCGGCCCGAGCACCGCATCGCGATCATCGGCCTCTCCGCCCGCCTCCCCGGCGCCGCTTCGGTCGACGCCTTCTGGGACAACCTCCGCGACGGCAGGGACAACGTCAGCGTCTTCCCGCGCCGCTCCGCAGCACCGTCCCACGTGCCCGTCGGCGGTGTCCTCGACGACATCGAGGGCTTCGACGCCGAGTTCTTCGGCATGAACCCGAAGGAGGCCGGACTCACCGACCCCGCCCACCGGCTCTTCCTCGAATGCTGCCACGAGGCACTGGAACAGGCCGGTCACGCGGCGTCGGCGCCCGAGACCCGCATCGGCGTCTTCGCCGGCAGCGGCATGAACCTCTACGACCACCAGAACACGGCCCGCACCGAGCCGCCCACCACCGGCTCCGCCCCGGAGGTCCCCGCGGACCCGGCCACCGGGCTGCTCACGGCCATAGGACGGCAACCCGACTTCCTCGCCACCCGCGTCGCGTACCGGCTCGGCCTCACGGGTCCCGCCATCGGCGTCCAGACCGCCTGCTCGACCTCCCTCGTCGCCGTCCACCTCGCCGCCCAGTCGCTGCTCAGCGGCGACTGCGACCTGGCAGTGGCCGGTGCCGCCGCCGTCCACACCCCGCAGGACTCCGGCTACCACAGCCACCCCGGCTCCATCCTCTCCCCGACCGGCCGCTGCCGGGCCTTCGACGCGGACGCCGACGGCACCGTGGGCGGCAACGGCGTCGCGGCCGTCGTCCTCAAGCGGCTGGACCGCGCGCTCGCCGACGGCGACACCGTGCACGCCGTCATCCTGGCCTCGGCGGTCAACAACGACGGTGCGGACAAGGCCGGTTTCAGCGCCCCCGGGCCGGCCGGTCAGGTCGACGTCGTACGGCAGGCGCTGCGCAAGGCGGCCGTCCCGCCGGAGACCGTCACCTACGTCGAAGCGCACGGCACCGGCACCCAGCTCGGGGACCCCGTCGAATTCGAGGCCCTGTCCCGTGCCTACGGGGCCGGCACCGGGCACACCGGCTTCTGCACCCTCGGTTCGGTCAAGCCGGCCATCGGCCACCTGGACAGCTGCGCCGGCATGGCGGGCCTGATCAAGACGGTGCTGATGCTGCGGCACCGCACCCTCGTGCCGACGCTCCACCTGAACCGCCCCCACCCCGCCCTCGCCCTCGACGGCAGCCCCTTCGTGCTCGGCACCCGGCTGCGGCCGTGGACCGCGCCGCCCGGCATCCCGCTGCGGGCCGGGGTCAGCGCGCTCGGCGTCGGCGGGACCAACGCCCACGTCATCCTGGAGGAAGCGCCGGCCCGCCGCACCCCCGCCGCCTCCCCGCACCAGACGGCGACGCCCGCCACCTTGCCGCACCCCGTGCTCGTGCCCGTCTCCGCGCGGGACCCGCAAGCCCTGGCCGAGCTCACCGGCACGCTCCGCCGTCATCTGCTGGACCACCCCGGCCTGAGCGCCGCGGACGTGGCGGCCACTCTGGCACTCGGCCGGCCCCACCGCCCGCACCGCACGGCCGTCGTGGGCCGCACACCGGGGGAGCTCGCCGCCGCCCTGGAACACGCCACCGCCGACGGCACCCCGCTCGGCCGTGAGGCGTTCGCCTACCCCGGTCAGGGCAGCGCCCGCCCCGGCATGGCCCGCGAGATCCACGCCGCCCACCCCGAGGCCCGCCGGATCCTGGAGCTGTGCGAACGCCTCTACGCGGAGGAGTCCGGCGGCACCCTGCTGCCGCTGCTGCTCGACGAGGACGCGGACGCGGGCACGGGCACGGGCACGGGCACGGGCGACCACCGTCCCTGGCCGACCTCGGTGGCGCAACCCGCCCTCTTCGCGCACCAGATGGCGCTCACCGCGCTGTGGCGGGCGGCCGGTGTGACTCCCGCCCTCGTGCTCGGGCACAGCGTCGGCGAGTACGCCGCGCTGTGCGCGGCCGGCGCCCTGTCCGTCGAGGACGGGCTGCGGATCACCGCCTGGCGCGGCCGGCTGATGGAGCGCGCGTGCCCGCCGGGCGGCATGTTGACCGTCCGCGCCGACCTGATGACCGCGCACCGCGTCGCCGAGAGGTCCGGAAGCGAGCTGGCGGCGGTCAACGGGCCCCGCTCCCACGTCCTTTCGGGCACGCCCGACGCGCTGGCGGAAGCCCGCCGCCTCCTCGACGCCGAGGGCACCCCCTGGCGCACCGTGCCGGTCGACCGGGCCTTCCACTCGCGTCACCTCGACGCCGTGCTCCCCGAGCTGCGGACACTGGTCGAGGGCCTGGAACGCCGCCCGCTGCGGCTTCCGCTGGCCAGCACCCTCGACGGCGCGGTCCGCCCGCCCGGCTGGAGGGTCGACCCCGAGTACCTGGTCCGCCAGGCGCGCGAACCCGTCCGCTTCGACCTGGCGGCGGCCGCGGCCGCGCGCGAAGGATGCGCGGACTTCCTGGAGATGGGCACCGGCGAGGTGCTGGCCCGCGTGGGCCGGCACTGCCTGCCCGACAGCCGCTGGCGGCCCGGCCAGGGAGCCGCCGCGGGCGAGCAGTGGCAGGGCTTCCTCGACTCGCTCGGCGAGCGCTACCGGCGCGGTGCGGACGTCGACTGGTCGCGGGTGACCCCGGCGGCCGGGCGCGTTCCGCTGCCGGGCCACCCGCTCCGCCGGCGCCGCTTCCCGCTGCCGACCGCGCCTTCCACCCCTGCCGCCGCTCCTTCCCCCGCCGCTGCCGCCGCTCCTTCCCTCGCCCCTGCTCCTGCCTCCGAACCGGTGGGGGCGCGGGCCCGAGGGGCCGTGCCGGAAGACGTGATCCTCGGCATACGGGAGCTGGCCGCGGTCAAGCTGGGCCTGGACCCGGCGGAGGTGGGGCCCGAGCACTCCTTCTTCGCCCTGGGTGCCGATTCCCTGGCGTTGATGGGCCTCACCGCCGATCTGGAGCGCCGCTACGGGGTACGGGTCCCCGTGCGCGAGCTCTTCGCCGACGCCGACACGCCGCGTGCCCTCGCCGAACTCGTCGTACGGCTCAGGGGTGACGCGCTGGAGCAGCCGGCCCCGGAGCCGCGGCCGGAACCCGCCCCGGAGCTGCGGCCGACCCCGACCCCGACTCCGGCGCCCGAGCCGGAGCCGAACCCGGAGCCCGTCCCGGAGCCCGTCCCGGAGGCGGGTGACGGTGACGGCGGCGGTGATCTGCGGGAGGTCGTGGCGCAGCAACTCCGTTTTGCGGAGCACCTCGTGGACCGGATGACGGACCTGATGGAACGCCAGCTTGAGGCGCTGAGCGATGCCCGGTCGACCACCGCTGCCCCGGCCCCCGCCCGAGCCGCGACTCCTGCCGCAGTGACGACTCCTGCCCCGGTCACGACTCCTGCCCCGGTCACGGATACGGCGGCGGTCCCGCCCCGGGGCCCTGCCCCGGTCCCTGATGCGGCCATGACCCCTGTCCCGGAGCCGATTCCCGCACCCCGCCCGGCCCCGGCTCCGCAGCCGTCCCCCCAAGCCGCCCCGCCCGGCTGTGACTTCAGCCTGTACTTCTTCGGTGACTATCCCGAGACCGGCGTCGCCGATACCTACGGGCTGATCCTGGAGGCGACGGAGTTCGCGGACCGGAACGGCTTCCACGCGGTCTGGTTCCCCGAGCGGCACTTCGACTCGTTCGGCGCGCCGTTCCCCAACCCCTCCGTCCTCGCCGCAGCCCTCGCGACCCGTACCAGCCGGGTCCGGCTGCACGCGGGTTCCGTCGTCCTCCCGCTGCACCACCCCGTACGGGTCGCCGAGGAGTGGTCCGTCGTCGACAACCTCTCGGGCGGCCGGGCCGGGCTCTGCTTCGCGAGCGGCTGGCACGCCCGGGACTTCGCGCTCGCGCCGGAGAACTTCGGGTCGCACCGCGAGGTGATGTACGAGCGCCTGGACACGGTCCGCGCCCTCTGGTCCGGCCGGCCGGTCACCCTGACCGCAGGAGACGGAGACCCCGTCGACATCCGGCTGCACCCGACTCCCGTCCAGGACCGGCCGCCCCTCTACGTCGCCGTCCTGGGCAACCCCGGCAGCTACCGCCGGGCGGCCGCCGAAGGACTCGGCGTCGTCACCAACCTGATGGCGCAGTCGGTCGAGCAGCTGGCGGAGAACATCGCGCTCTACCGGCGGACCCGGGCCGAGCACGGTCACGACCCCGCCACCGGCCGGGTCGTGGTCCTGGTGCACACCTACCTCACGAAGGACGCGGAGACGGCACGGCAGGAGGCGTACCGGCCCTTCGTCTCCTACCTCCGCTCCTCACTGGCCCTCTTCGACCAGGTCACCAACAGCCTGGGCTTCGACGTGGACCTGGCGAACACCCCCGAGGAGGACGTCGAGTTCCTGCTCGGGCGTGCCTACGAGAGCTACTGCGCCTCCCGTGCGCTCATCGGTGACGCCCGGTCCGTCGCGGAGACCGTGCGGCGGCTGACCGAGGCCGGCGCGGACGAGATCGCCTGCTTCGTGGACTTCGGCGTCCCCGCGGACAAGGTGCTCGCCGGGCTGCCCGAGATCGACGCCCTCCGCAGGCGGACCGGAGAACGCCCCGCCGTCCCCAGCCCGGCCGCCGTACCCGCCCCGGCCACTGTCCCAGTGCCGGCCGCCGTCCCCGCCCCGGCCGTTCTCCCCGGCCCGGCCGCCCCCACTGCCGCCCCCGCCCCCGCCGTCACCTCAGCTGTCACCGTCACCGGTGAACTGACGCCACCCGAGCGGCGGATCTGGCTCGTGGAGCAGATGTACCCCGGCACGAGCATGTACCACGAGCCGAAGGCCATCCGTCTGGACGGACCCCTGGACGTGGACAGGCTGCGCCGGGCGCTGCGGTGCACGGTGGCGGGGCAGCCCGCGCTGCGCACGGTCTTCGACACGGTCGACGGCGAACCGGTCCGGCGGATCCACGACGCGGTCGAGGTCGACTGCCCGGTCGAGGACCACACGGGCTCCACCGAGGAGCAGGCCCTGGCCGCCGCGCTGGCCGGGGCGGCGGGGACGGGCTTCGACCTGGCGACGGGCCCGCTGTTCTCGTGCCGGCTGCTGCGCCTCGCGGCGGACCGGCACGTCCTCTTCCTCCTGGCCCACCACATCGTCTTCGACTCCTCCTCCACCGTCGTGTTCACCCGCGAGCTCGCCGCCCACTACCGGGCCCGGCCGGACACCGCCCGGGACACCGTGCCGGACACCGCCCCGGCGCCGCGCCCGCCGGCCGCCCGGCCGGTCCCCGACGTCGCGCCCGCACGCCGGGCCGAGGTCCTGGACTTCTGGCGGCGCGAACTCGCGGGCGCTGCGGATGCGACCCTGCCCTCGGACCGGGCCCGCCCGGCCGTGCGGTCCGGCCGGGGCGCGAGCCTCACCCATGCCCTCGACGGACGGCTGACCGCCGGCCTCAAGGGCTTCGCGGCCCAGCGGCGCTCCACCCTGTTCATGGTGCTCACGGCGGCGATCGGCGCCGTCCTCGGCCGGCTCGGCGGGCATGACGACGTGGTCGTCGGCACCGCCGTGTCGGCGAGGCCCGAGGGCGCCGAGGACGAGATCGGCCTGTTCCTCGACACGGTGGCGCTGCGGGTGGACCTGGCCGGCGACCCGGACTTCACGGAGCTGCTGCGCCGGGTGAAGGAGCGCAGCACCGCCGCGTACGAACACCGGGACGTCCCCTTCGACGAGCTGGTGTCCGCGCTCAACCCGCGCCGCGACCCCGGCCGCAACCCGCTGTTCCAGGTGATGGTCGAGTACGAGAACGAGGGCCGGGTGGACTTCGACCCGCCGGGCCTCGCCGCGACGCTCCTCGACATGCCGTCCGCCCGCGCCCCCTTCGACCTCGGCGTCTATCTGACCCACCACCACGACGGCGTGCGCTTCATGGCCGAGTACGACACGGACCTGTTCACCGAGAGCGACGTCCGACGGTTCACGGACCACGTCGAACAGCTGCTGCGGCGGGTCCTCGCCGATCCCGGGGCGCCACTCGCCGCGCTGACCGCGCCCACGCACACCGGCCGGGTGGAGCTGGCCCGGCTCGGGCGCGCCGAGGAGCCCTGGCCGGCCGTCACCGAGACCCTCCACGGGCTGTTCGAGGCGCAGGCGCGCCGGTCACCGGACGCCGTCGCCCTGCTGTCCGCCGCCGACGGCGGGCGGACGAGCTACGCGGAGCTCGACCGTGCCGCCGACCGGCTGGCGGCCCGGCTGCGCGCGCGGGGCGCGGGCCGCGGCGAACGGGTCGCGGTGCTGCTCCCGCGCGGCCCCGGGCTGATCACGGCGCTGCTCGCGGTGCTGAAGAGCGGGGCCGCGTACCTGCCGGTCGACGTGTCCCAGCCCGGGCCCCGCGTCGAACAGCTCCTCGCCGACGGCCGTCCCGTGCTGGTGCTGACCGACGCGGCGACCCGGGCCCGCCACCCCGCCCTGGAAGGCCGGCGACTCCTCACCGTCGAGCCGCCCGCCCCGGACGACGCCGGCCCGGACGAGGCCGCCCCGGAACAGGCCATGCCGGACGAGGCCATGCCGGACGAGGCCACGCCAGAAGACCCCGACGGGCTCCCGGCGGTGACGCCCGACGACCCCGCGTACTGCATCTACACCTCCGGCTCCACCGGCCGGCCCAAGGGGGTGGTCGTGCCCCACCGCGGCCCCGTGAACATGGTGTTGCGGCACCTGGAGGAGCACCCCGGGCTCCGCACCCTGCAATGGACCTCGCCCGCCTTCGACGTCAGCGTCCAGGAGATCTTCACCACCCTGGCCGCCGGGGCCGCCCTCGTCCTGATCGACGACGCGCTGCGGCACGACCCCGCCGCCCTCGTCGAGACCGCCCGCCGGCACCGGGTGCAGCGCATGTTCCTGCCGTGCACCCCGCTCACGTACCTGATGGAGACCGGGCCTCGGCTGCCCGACCTGCGCGAGCTGTTCTCGGCGGGCGAGGCCCTGCACCTCACCCCCGCGTTCCTCGACTTCCTCGACCGGCACCCGGACTGCGCCCTGCACAACCAGTACGGGCCGACCGAGACGTCCGTCATCGTCACCTCCCACCGGGTGGACCCCGCCGGGGGCACCCGGCCGCCCATCGGCCGGCCGCTGCCCGGCGTGCGGATCACCCTGCGGGACGCGACCGGCGCCGAGGTGCCCCGGGGCGCGGCCGGCGAGATCCACGTGGGCGGTGTCGCCGTGGCGTACGGCTACCACGGGCGGCCCGAGGAGACGGCCGCGGCCTTCCTCACCACCCCGGCGGGCGAGACGGTCTACCGCACGGGCGACCTGGCCCGCTGGAGGAACGACGGCACCCTGGAGTTCCTCGGCCGCGTGGACGACCAGGTCAAGATCCGTGGCCACCGGGTCGAACCCGCCGAGGTCAAGGAGGCGTTGACCCGGCGGCCCGCCGTGCGCGACGCGGCCGTCGTGCCCCGCAGGAACCACAATGGCGACACGGAACTCGTCGCCTACCTCACGCCCACCGGACCGCGCGTCCCCGACACGGCCCGTGAGGCCGAGGCGCTCCGTGCCGATCTGGCCGCGGAGCTGCCCGACCACCTCGTGCCGCGGCACTGGGTGTGGCTGGACCGGCTGCCGGTCGGCACGTCCGGGAAGCTGGACCGGAGCCGGCTGCCCGCGCCCGAGGACGCCGCCGCCCCGGCCCCGTACGACTCCGGCGACGAGCCCGCGACCGGTGCCGAGAAGGCCCTGCACGAGCTGTGGTGCGAGGAACTGGGCGTCGGCCGCGTGCCGGTGACCCGTTCGTTCTTCGAACTCGGCGGCCACTCGCTCAGCGCCGTCCGGCTGCTCAACCGGATGGCCGCCGAACACGGCGTCGCCCTGTCCATGGCGGACTTCTTCCGCGCCCCGACCCTCCGCGCCGTCGCCCGCCTGCTCGATGCCGAGGACCCCGCGCCGCCCCCGCCCGCCGTACGGCCGGCCGGCCCCGTCCCCATGCCGGCCACGCTGCGCCGGCTCTGGCGCCGTCACCACGAGCGCACCGACCCCGCCGTCTACAACGTCGTCCACCGCGTCGACCTGCACGGCCCGCTGGACCCGGAGGCGCTCGCCCGTGCGCTCGCCGCCCTCGTACGCCGTCACGACGCCCTGCGCAGCCGCGGCGTGGAACGCGACGGCGAGCTCCTGGTCGAGACCCTCACCGACGTTCCGGTCGACCTGCCCCTCGACGACCTCACGCCGCTCGGTGCGCCGGCCGTCGACCGCTGGTGCCGGGACGAGGCGGAGCGGCCCTTCCGGATGGACCGGGCGCCGCTGTTCCGCTTCCGGCTCGGCCGGACGGCCGAGGACCGGTGGGTCCTCATGGTCGTGCTCCACCACGCCGTCTGCGACGGCTGGTCGATGGGCATCCTGTGGAACGACCTCGGGCGCCTGTACCGCCCGTACCGCCCGCACGGGGGACACGGCGGCGAAACGGCCGCCCGAGCAGCCGCCCCGGCCGTCCCCCTCGCGTCGCCCGCTCCGGCGGACCTGCCCGCCCCGCCCGCCGCGCAGTTCACCGACTTCGCCCGCTGGGAGGCGGAACAGCTCACCGGCCCCCGCCGCGCCCGCCTGGAGTCCTTCTGGCGCGAGGAACTCGACGGTGCCCGGCTGCACATCGGGCTGCCGTACGACCGGCCCCGCCCCGCGACGCTCTCCGGAGAGGGGGCCCTGCACCGGCACGTCGTCGAGGGGCCCGTACCGGACCGGGTCGCCGAGGTCGCCGGCCGGCTCGGCGCCACCCCGTACACGGTGCTCGCCGCGTCCTTCGCCACCTGGGCCGCGGGCCTCGGCGGCACGGCCGCCCGCGACGTGGTGCTCGCCGCCTCCAGCGCCAACCGGGCCGGGCGGCGCGCCCACGAGGAGATCGTCGGGCTCCTGGGGGACGCCGTCCTGCTGCGGGCCCGCCTCTCCGAGGCGGAGACCTTCGCCGACCTCGTCACGGGCCTCGGCGGCACGCTGTTCGGCGTCCTCGACCACCAGGCGCTCCCCCTGGAGGAGGTGGTGCGCCTGGTCGCGCCACAGGAGGCGGACGGACTCTTCCCCAGGGTGCTGTTCACCGTCGTCACCACCCCGGCACCGGTCCTGCGGCTGGGCGAGGTCTCGGCCACCGTCACCTCCGTCCCCGTCCGGGGAGCGGCCCGCAACGAGCTCTACGTGGTGCTCGTGCCCCGCCCGGGCAGCATCACAGTCACCTTCGAGTACTCCACCGACCTCTTCGACGCCGCCACGGTCGCCCGCTGGGCGGAGGAGTTCACCCGGCTCCTCGCGACCGTCACCTCCCGCCCGGACACACCGCTGTCGGCGCTGACCGAACGGCCCGCGCTCCAGGGCCGGTCGACGTGAGGGCCCGCCCCCGGCGGTGGCCCGCCCCGGCGAACGGCGCTCTCCGTGGGAGCGCCGTTCGCCCGGCGTATCCGGGCATCCGGCCGCACGAAGCGGGGCCCGCCGGCCCCCCGCACCGGCCCCTCCCGCCCCGACCGTCAGGTTCGGGCCCTCCCACCCCGGCCGCCCGGTCCGGTGCCGAACGCCGGGGAGACGGCCGGTGCGGTGTGCTTCGACAGGCCGTCGCCGCGTCACCGCGTCACCGCGTCACCGCGTCACCGCGTCACCGCGTGCTAGGATCACGCTTTTGCGTGGTCGTCGCGGTGGGCGATTCCGTCTGTTCGGATCCGCCGGTGCGCGGTCCGTCCGGACCTGCCGGGCCTTCCTCGGTACGTCTCCCTGCGGAAGGCTGTTCATGAATCACCCCGACGGCTCCCCCTCCGGCACCGCTCCCGGCGGTCCCGCCCCGTCCGAGGCCCCGGCGCCGGTGCCGGCCCCGGCCGTCTCGTTCGCCGATCTGGGGCTGCCGGCGGAGGTCCTGCGCACACTCGGCGACCTCGGCGTCCGCGCACCCTTCCCGATCCAGGCCGCCACCCTCCCCGACGCCCTGCGCGGGCGTGACGTCCTGGGGCGCGGTCGCACCGGATCGGGCAAGACGCTCGCCTTCGGTCTGCCGCTCCTGACCCGTACGGCCGGGCGGCGCGCCGAACCGAAGCAGCCCCTCGCCCTGGTCCTCGTGCCCACCCGGGAGCTGGCCCAGCAGGTCACCCAGGCGCTCGCGCCCTACGCCGAGGCGTTGCGACTGCGCATGGCCACGGTCGTCGGCGGCATGTCCATCGGCCGGCAGATCGCCGAGCTCCGCGAGGGGGCCGAGGTGGTCGTCGCCACCCCCGGGCGCCTGCACGACCTCGTCGAGCGCAAGGCCTGCCGCCTGGGACGGGTGCGGATCACCGTCCTGGACGAGGCCGACCAGATGTGCGACCTGGGCTTCCTGCCGCAGGTCGCCGAAGCGCTCGACCAGGTGCGCCCCGACGGCCAGCGGATGCTCTTCTCCGCCACCCTGGACCGCGACGTCGACCAGCTGGTCCGCCGGCACCTGCACGACCCCGTCGTCCACTCGGTCGACCCGTCCGCCGGTACGGCCGCGACGATGGAGCACCACGTGCTGGTCGTGCACGGCCCCGACCGCTACGCCGTCACCACGGAGATCGCGGCCCGCGACGGCCGCGTCCTGCTGTTCCTCGACACCAAGCACGGCGTCGACCAGCTCACCCGGCACCTGCGGGCCCACGGGGTGCACGCCGCGGCGCTGCACAGCGGCAAGTCCCAGCCCCAGCGCACCCGCACCCTGGCGCAGTTCAAGAACGGCCAGATCACCGTCCTGGTGGCGACCAACGTCGCCGCCCGCGGCCTGCACGTCGACGACCTCGACCTCGTCGTCAACGTCGACCCGCCCACCGACCCCAAGGACTACGTGCACCGGGCGGGCCGCACCGCCCGCGCCGGGGAGTCCGGCAGCGTCGTCACGCTCGTGCTGTCCGGCCAGCGCCGCGAGACGAGCCGGATGATGACCGAGGCGGGCATCGAGCCGACCGTCACCAAGGTGCGCTCGGGCGAGGCGGCCCTGAGCCGGATCACCGGCGCGAAGGCCCCCTCCGGCACCCCGCTCGACGCCGGGCCCGCCACGGCCCGGCCGAAGAACACCAACACGCCCTTCCGCGGCCTCGGCACCAGCAAGGACACCTCCCGCGCCGCCGGTGGCAGGTCCCGCAAGGCGGGCGAGGCCCGCAAACTCGCCGAGGCCCGCAAGGCCGCCCTCGTGCGCCGCAACGGCTGAGAGCGGCGCCCGCGCCCCGTTCGGCGTGACAAGCTGTGCCTGCCCATCACCGAACCCAGGAGGTCACCATGACCGCAGAACCCGAGACGACCGAAGGTTCGGAGCCGGCCGCCCCGGAGACGTCCCCCGTGGCGCCCGACAGCGACGGCAACTACGACCTCAAGCGCAGGTTCCGCGAGGCCCTGGCCCGCAAGCAGGGCGGGCAGGCGGACACCACCGACGGTGCCGCCAACCCGAACGCCTCCAAGGTGCGGGCGGCCCACGGCCCGGCCTCCAGCCAGCGTTCCTTCCGTCGCAAGAGCGGCGGCTGACCCCCACCGACCACCGCCGCCCCGCCCCGCCGTGCCCGGGGGGGCGGGGCGTCGGCGTGACCGTGATCACGGATCCACTCCGGCCGGTGTTGCGTACGCTGGTCTCGGTTGGCGTGAGTCCGTGGGGCCTTCGGGACAACTCCCCGTGCACCGACCCGTTGTACGGTGGGAAAACAGCACTTGACCTGCATGAACGCAGGCAGGGAGCCGAGCTTTCGGGAGTACCTCCATGATGCGCACCATGTTCAAGTCCAAGATCTAGCATCTGTGTGTTTTCGCAGGTCAGAGGATTGATCGACCCGCTCAGATCAGCAAACGGTCAGCATCGGGCGCAGGAGCGTCCCAGCTTGCTGACGGGTGGCCGCCATGATGGGTGACCTCGACAGGTCTCTGGCTCCCACCAGGCCGAAGCCGGACCCACCGTGGCGGCCCTCCGCGTGACCTGCTGCGTCATGATCACCCGCGCCCGCGAGCGGGGGTTGGTCCCGGGCCTGCGGGGGCAGCCGGTTGCCGCGCCACCTGGGGGCCTGCACGGGTAGGCGATGATGCGCCAAGCGCCCACTGGGTGAGATGTCCGAGGGAAGGGCGGGCGCCCGCCCGACGTACGTACGACAGGGGACCCGTATCCGCCATGCCGCCGCCTCCGAGCAGCGATACTGGATGCATGGACGCGACGATCACCGCCCCCCGCGCCGAGGTGCTGCGGGACCGCTACCGCAGCCGACTGCCCGAGCGCTTGCAGGAGCTGGCCGGCCCCGTCGAGGGCACCGTGGACCTGCCGCTCCATATTGTCTGGTCCGGGCGTACGAGCTACAGCCTGGACCGTCCGAAGTCCCGCATGACGCTCTACCGGACGGTCCTCGCCGAAGGACTGCGCGAGGACCTGGTGACCCTCCTGCACCACCGACTGCTCGCCGAGCAGTGGCCCGTGCTGCGGCGCTTGATCAGTCCCTACATCTGCGAGGTCTGGGAGGACGCCTTCCCTGAGCTGCTCCGCAGCGCTCCGGCCGACACGACCGCCGCGTGAAGCTCACTCCGCTCCACGAGCGTCTCCTCGCCGACATTCTCGACCTCGGCTCCCCCTACCCTCTGGTCCTCACCGGCGGATACGCCGTGCAGGCCCACGGCCTGGTCGAACGCTTCAGTCGTGACCTCGACGTCGCCACCGAGAACCCCGCTCCGATGCAGGAGATCGTCGCCTCACTCACAGCCGGCCTCAGCGCGCGTGGATGGCGGACCACGCACGTCCAGACCGATCCGCTCAGCGGCCGGTTCCTCGTCACCGACCCGGACACCGGCGAGGAGTGTGAGGTCGACGTCCTCAAGGAGGCGTTCTGGGCTCCGCCCGCCCAGACCCCCTACGGCCCCGTTCTTTCCCTCGACGACGTAATCGGCACCAAGGTCCGTGCCCTCGCCGACCGCGGCACCGTCCGCGACCTCATCGACGTCCAGGCCGCATCCCGCCACCGCTCCACCGCCGACCTCGAATCCCTGGGCCGCCGTCGCGCCCACGACGAGTTCAGCCTGGAAGACCTCCGGGACCGGCTGATCGGCGCGGACTGGTACGAGGATGAGGACTACACCGCGTACGGGCTCACCTCCCGGCAGATCGAAGAACTCAAGGCGTGGGCGCTGGAGTGGGCGGAGGATCTAAGTGCACGGATCCATGACGAGAACGCCTGAGAGGCGGTCAGCGCGTCCATCCTTTCTACCGTCGTTGCAACGAGAGGATGCGGTGTGGACAGCAGGTTCCAACTCGGAGCTGTCCACGGTGGGTGGCTGCCCTGCACGGCGGATGTGCAGGGCAGCCGAGCGACACCGTGCAGTGGACTGACGGCGAAACCGGGCTGCGGTAACGGTCGAACAAACAGGTGCTTACGGAAGGCGGTAAGTGTTCCCGTCCGGTTCCGCATGGCCTCCCTCGTCGTCGATGGGGAACTGGTGGCCGTGCAGTCGGTAGACCATCTCGTCTGGCGCAGACAGCATTCGTGCCTGCCGCCAGGCTATATCGAATGACAGGTGGCCGCCCGCTTCGCGTCGCAGGCGAAGCGCACGCCAGGAAGAGAGGGGGTCCAAAACGATGCGCCACAGAGCCAGGCTCATTCCGTGCGCCGACCTTCCGTGGCACCGGGAGAAGGGACAGAAGCGTCGTCCGATGTGTCATCGCCCTTCAGCTTCTGCAGCGCATCGCAGAGCGCGAGCATGGCCCGGTTCTGCAGCTCAATGTCGTTGAAGCCCTGGCCGACCTTCTCCCACTGGTCGAGCATGGGCTGCCACCATTCGTCAGCCGCGACCATCCATCGCGCCAGGCGCTGCCATTCGGCAACCTGCTGAGCGCCCGGCCAATCGCCCTGCTACTCGATCCGGTCCAGCACGAAAAGGTCGGGCTGCTCGTACAGGTTCGTGCGCAGGAACCGCAGCCGCCGTATCCGTGCCTCGTCTGCCTGCTGCTGAGCAAGGTCCTCCCGTGCGCGCTCCGAGAGCGCCAGTTGCACACGGGCATCCAGACACCGGTACACGGTGGCGCGGGTGTGTTCCGGGGCGCCGAGTTCGGCGTTGATGGTGTCCTGTGCGGTGCGCACCTCGACGGCTGGGAAGAGCTGCGCGACCTCGCCGGCCCGCGCCAGGGTCCGGCTGAGTACGAGGTCTTCGAGATTGGGCCGGACCCGTAGCGGGGGACGCCACTCGATCGTGAACGTGGCCTCGAAATGGATACCGGGGGTCGCGCAGCGGAGCATCCGTGGCTGGGTGCAGTGGATCGTACGGGCCCGGCGCTGCCAGAACCACCTCACGCTGGATCCCTGTTGAGCTGAATCACCGTGCGGACACGCGGGTCTACGAGACGGTCCCAGAAGTCGTTGGCGGCATTGGTGTCCCCGTCGACCGAGACGTGCTCCAGTGCCTGCATCAGGCTCACGGAAGCCTTGAAGATCTTTTGGCCGCGTAGGACGGGGAGTAACCCGTCGCGGACGCGGGCGTAGGTGTCGGGGTCGGTTGCCGACTGCTTGATCCATGTGGTGAGGCGGTCGATGGCGTCCGGTGCCGTGTCGATGTTTCCCAACAGGTCCTGCAGTGCCCGGTTCACGTCCACTTGGGAAGGGACTTCATCGGACAGCAGCCACGGGGTGGTGGAGCCCGGTACGGACATCAGGGCCAGGAAGGCCGCGGTACCGGCCCCGCGGGACCGACCTGACTGCTGCCACGTTCGTACCTCGGTGATGAGCCGGGCCACCCCGGCGGGGTGCTGCGCCTGCTCCACGAAGGCTTTGAGGGCCTCAGGCCAAGCTGATTCGTGCCCGCTGTTGGCGGCTCGCCGCAGGCGGACCATGGCCATCCTGGCGTGAGAAGAGGTGACATCGGCGGTGTTCAGGACCCGTCGGCAGACGGCCACCACGGTGGTTGCGCGTTCCTTGAGCGATGCCCAACCGTACAAAAGGCCCCATACCTGGCGGCCAATGTGCTCGTCCTGAATGGCCTGGATCAGGAGGGCGCTGAGGAGTTCCTTCTTCACTGGGTAGGCCGGAGAGCCGAGTTGTACGAGGTGGTCGACGTTGCCGTGCCGCAGGGTCAGAGCGGCGATGGCATCCACGACGTGCTCGTTCGCCTCGCTGTCGTCCCCGGACGTGAGCCATTTCAGCAAGGGCTCACGCATGACCTCGTAGTTGTCCCAGACGTAGGTCAGGACGGCCCTGCCGTAGCCGGGCTGGTCGAAGACGACTTCGTCGTGGCTGCCAACTCCGGCGCCGGTATCGACGACACGGCGGCGCAACCCGCGGCCGGCGAATGCTGCACTTGTCGTCGAGGCGAAGCCGCTTCCGTCGGCGGCGTCGGCGCAGATGATGCGCTGCAGGTCCCGGGCGGCCTTGGCCACTACGGGCAAGGGAGCGGATTGCCGCACAGCGAGGGCCAGGAGGAGGCAGCGGTCCTCCAGCGGCAGCGACGTGTCCTTGCCTCCATGTACGGAGACGGCCTCTCCGAACAGCATGTCAAGTTTGTCCCGCCAGTCGGACAGGGCGGACGTGATCCGTTCAGCAAGCCCCGCGTCGAGCGCGGACCACGACGACGGCACGTCCATGGGGAGCGAGGAATCGGTCAGCCGTTCGTGTTCTCGCCATGCGAGCACGACCGAGTCCGCCGCGCGGACCGCTTCCACGGCGTCGAGACCGCTCAGCGAAGCTTTGGTCTTGTCGACGGAGTGAAGGTAGGCAATCAGACCGGGGGCCTTGCGAGCTCTCAGCCGGGCCTCCACGACACTCTGGGCGGGCGGCGGCTCGTTTAGGTGGACGATGTGAATGCCTGACTGGACCGGGATATAATGATCAGTCCACAGGTCTTTGGCCACGTTCAAGACGAGGTAGGAGCCCAGTTTCTCCAGAAGCCCCGCATGCTCTTCGAGCATGGTGAGGAAATCGGCCGAGATCCGGTCGCGTTCGGGGTCCTTGAGGTCGACCTGGTAGGCGCGGTGCTCCTCGGCGGGAAGTCGGCCCACTTTGGGTGTCTTCCAGTCCGCGTCCAGCTTCACGATGTCGGTGTCCTCATCCGTGTGCCGGGCGAGGAGGTGCAGGGCCAGGGTGGTCGATCCGTACGACCGTGGCGCGACAATGATCAGTACGTGCTTTCGCGGGTGTAACCCCGCCGGATCCAGAGCCTGCTGCCACGTCTCGGCCCATTGGCCTTCGCGGACGATCGGCTCCTGCTTGATCCGGTGACGAGGAAGAGTGGGGCCTTCGAGGATCCCCTGCTTGCGGGTCTCGTTGATGATCTTGTCGGCGTGGTTGACGAAGAACTCTGGGCGGTTCACCGTGATCGGCGCCGGTCCGGAGCCCGGTACGGGGGGCACGACGAACGCTGCCGGGTCCGCCCGGCCGCCGTCAGCGACCTCCGCGCCTTCAGTAGCGTTACTGCTGGGGCCCGTCGGCCACGTAGCCTTGCCGCCCGCTCCCTTCAGTGGAGGCTCGGGCTCGTCGGGAGGGCGGGGTGGAAACAGGGGGCGATCATCGGACATGTGTTCTCTGGTTCCTTTCGGTGCGGCGCGGGTACGAGGGCACGGGACGGTCAGATCCGGCGCCGGTCGATGCGCATGGTTCCGACCTTGTTGATCACGGTGGTGTCGGTCATTTCGCCGTTGAACTGGAAGACGGCGCCGGGCGGGTTATTCGGGTCGGCCAACGACGTCGGCGAAGCTTTTCCACCGCTACCTCCGGGTGGCTCCGGGTTGATCAGCGGGGCGAGGGCTCGCGGTGTCATCTGGGGTACGAAGAGCCAGCACGGCTCCTCGAACGCCTTGCCGTGTACCCGCGCCATGGCGCGGAGGAAGTGTTCCTCGTCGAGGTCCGGCGTGCGTCCCGCACGGACGGTCCGCCGGAACGCCGCCTCTGAGACGACGGCGGCCAGAAAGCCGCCCCGGTGTTCCCTGGCCGCGGTGAGGCCGGCGCGCACCACCTGGCTGTCGAGCAGTCGGCACACCTCGTTGATGGCGTCGCCACGGTGGTCAGGCAGGGAGAGCGGTCCGACGTGCAGAGCAGCACGCAATCGGATCGCCGGAGCGCTGGATAGCCGTTCACGGTCGTACCGGACGAGCGCTGCGTGCAGGTGCTCCAGCAGTGGGTCGACCAGCCTTGCGATGTCCTTGGCTGGCATGACGAAGATGGCGCCGTCACCGGTGTCCTTGAATGCACCGGTCCGGTCTCGGGGGTCCTGCAGTCCAACGTGGGCCAGCACATTGGTGAGGACGTCGTCCAAGTCCGAGCGGACCGGTGCCATCTTTGCTTCCGGGATCTGGCTGTACCCCTGCATGTCCACGGCCAGGAGCGCCTGCTCCGGAGGGACATCGGGGGACGACGGCGGGGCAAGGGGCATGCTGTCACCGACCTTTCGGTCACGACGGAGGGATTGAGTGCCCCATGCTGATCGGCCCCGACACGCCTTGGTGCCCACTACTGGGCACCATCCGGGTGCGGCCGGTCACATTGCGCTGCGGGCGTGGGTCGCGATCGATGTGATGTCGTGGATCAACAGTCCGCCGCCCGGATCCGTCTCCAACCAGCCCTCTTCCCGCCAGGGCTTGATCGCTGCACCGACTGCGTTGCGGGACGCACCGATCATCTGGGAGAGCTCTTCTTGAGTCAGTCGGACACTGACCGCCGGTCGATTCGTCGTAGCCGCATCCACGAGCCGGCTCAGGGCGCTGGCCAGGCGTACGGGAACACACGCGGTGGCGAGTTCGAGCCTGACGGTCTCGGACTCCCTGACCCGCGCGATCGCATGGCGCAGCAACGGGTTGAGCAGGCCGTTGCTCTCGACGAAGGAAAGGAATTGGAGGGCCGGAATGAGGTGCACGCGGCAGGGTTCCGCGGCGATCACAGAAGCAGAGCGGGGCCGCGCATCCAGGACGGCCAGTTCGCCGAGCAGCTCACCGGGCCCGCGTACCGCGAGCAGGGCCCGTTCTCCGTTCGGCCCCGTCAGCGTCACGAGGGTCGAGCCCGAAGCCAGCAGGACCACATGGGTGCCGGGATCCCCCTGCCGTAGGAGGACGCTGCGGGCCGGGCGCACCCGCATGGGGGCGAGCTCACGCAACTGCGACCACAGACTCTGGCCGATCACTGCCATGTGCGACTGATACATATCCCCCCAAACGTAGGGACCAACCCACAGAGGGTGAGATTTTCAAGACATGAGGAAGGTGAGCAACAGGGCTAATCCGGCCACACTGACTGCGGCCACAGTGAGATCGACGGCCACCCGGATCGCCCGGAACTTTCGGCGCGCGAGGGTGGTCAGAGCGGCCTCACGTTCCGGCAACTCGGAGCAGTTCACCGGGCGTCGTGGGCCGGATGCCGACGCGTGCCTGCTTCCGGTGCCTCCGCCGACGAAATCCTCACGCCAAACGAGCCCGTCGTCCTTCGGGAAGATGGGGCGCAGTGCCGTCAAGGCTGATACCAGGGCTGCCCCGACCAGCGTGCCCACCAATGCCACAGCCACACTGAGCACGCGCGACGAGCTGACAGGTGTGGACAGGGCCGTCCCTGCCGTGATCGCAAGCAATGCACCAGTGACTCCGCACAGCGCTGTCGCTTTTGTATCCGCACGCTGAACCTCGACGAACATCCTGGTTTCGCCACTTGGGGGAACGCCAGTGGCTGTTGAGGCGGACAGCGGGACGTTCTGCGGTTCGGATCCTTCCACTGCCTTCTCCTTTTCGTTGCCTTGCGGCTCGGAGTAGCAGTCTGGGCAGACAGTCGGAACGCAGCTGCCCAACAGGTGGTAGCCGCCGCGATCGATCGGTCACAGTCGGGAGCCACGCTTGGTTTGAACCACAAGGCTGCCCAGCTTGTGTGCTCCCCACCGAGGCGGCGGGTCGTGTCAGTGAATCACGGCTTTCAGCTCGGGGCGGGGTAACCCGTAGTCGCGGCCAGGTGCCTGTGGAGCATCAGCGAGTCCTTGGGACCACCCCACCGCCTATTGTTTGGGACCGGGTGAAGCCCCGGGATGCCAGGTGCGTTCAACGACTTCCCGGTCGATGTGGAGGGTGGCTCCGTGCCGTACGAAGTGCGTACCTGGCGCATCGTCAGATAAGTCAGCATCTGGTCAGCATCAGTTCACGCACCTTACGAGACGGCTGTTCAGACAGGTGCGTGGTCGGCGATGGTGCAACAGGCTGTTCGCAGGGAAGCGCAGGCAGGGAGCGCCCTACATGGAGTGAAGCGATGTTGCTCACAATCTTCGTCTCAGGCGCGTGCCAGTTGTAGGGTGATACCGCCTTTGACCTGCACAAAGCAGGCAGGGAGCCGTCACCCAGGAGTCCAACATGCTGCGCACCATGTTCAAGTCCAAGATCCACCGTGCCACCGTCACCCAGGCCGACCTCCACTACGTCGGCTCCGTGACGATCGACGCCGAGCTGATGGAGGCCGCCGACCTGCTGCCCGGCGAGCTGGTGCACATCGTCGACATCGACAACGGCGCCCGCCTGGAGACGTACGTCATCGAGGGGGAGCGCGGCTCCGGCGTCATCGGGATCAACGGGGCGGCCGCCCATCTCGTGCACCCCGGTGACCTCGTCATCCTCATCAGCTACGCGCAGGTGACGGACGCCGAGGCGCGCAGCCTCGTGCCGCGCGTGGTGCACGTCGACGCCGACAACCGGATCGTGGACCTCGGCGGCGACCCTTCGGCCCCCGTGCCGGGCAGCGACACCGTCCGCCCGCCGCACGCGGTCCCCGCGCAGGTCTGAGCCGCACCGGCGCGCCCGCCCGCCGGGCGCGCCACCCGAATGAATGGGTCCTGGGGGCGGGGGCACACGGACCGGGTGAAGCTTGAGCCGAAACCCGTCCCCGAGTGCCGGAGCGCGTCATGACCCAGCCTCCCGTCCCCGACCCCGTGCCGCCGTCGCCCACGCCGCCGCCCGGTCCGGCGCCGGTGCCCCCGCCGAGCCCCGTGCCTCCGCCCAGCCCCGTACCGCCGCCGAGCCCCGTGCCTCCGCCCAGCCCCGTACCGCCGCCGGATCCGACGCCCGTGCCCGAGCCGGAACCGCAGCCCCAGCCGGGTCCCGCCGGGGTGTGACCCGGGGGAGGTGACGGAAGCGGCGGGGGATTGCCCCGAAGCCCTTGTCACGCACGGTTGCCCGCCCCTACCGTGGGCGACTGCCGATGCGTTCGAGGGGGGCCCATGGCCGTACGCGGGAAACACCGCCGGTACCAGCCGAGCCGGATCAACCGTGCCTCGCTCACCGTCACCGCCGGTGGTGCGGGCATGGCCCTGCCGCTGATCGGCGCGGGCACGGCACAGGCCGCCTCGCTGGACGTGTGGGAGAAGCTCGCCTCCTGCGAGTCCTCGTCCAACTGGCAGATCAACACCGGCAACGGCTACTTCGGCGGTCTGCAGTTCACACAGGCCACCTGGGAGCGCTACGGCGGCACCCACTTCGCCCCGCGCGCCGACCTCGCCTCCAAGGACCAGCAGATCGCCGTCGCCGAGCGCGTGCTCAAGGGCCAGGGGCCCGGCGCCTGGGCGGCCTGCGCCCCTCGCGCCGGACTCGACGCCGCACGCGAAAGCGACGGGCCCGACCGTGGTGACCGGCCCTCCGGGACCGCCGCCCAGACGGCGGGTGTCCGCCCCTTGGCGCAGGCCGCGTTACCCGTCCAGCGGACCGGTCCGGCCGGCGGGGGAGCGCCCGCGAGCCCGACCACCGTGCCGACCGTCCGCGAGATGTACACGGTGACCCCCGGCGACTCCCTGTCGAAGATCGCCCGCGAGCAGCACGTACGGGGCGGTTGGCCCCGGCTGTACGAGGCCAACCGCACGGTGGTCGGCACCGACCCCGACCTGATCCACCCCGGCCAGCGCCTCACCCTGCGCATCGCCGCCCCGGCCGCGCCCTCCGCCCGGCCCGACGTGCGACCGCAGCCGAAGCCGGACGCCCGGCCGTCCACCCCGCCGAAGCAGCTCCCGAAGCAGACGCCCAAGCCCAGGACGACGGCGAAGCCGCCCACGGCGCCCGGTGCGAAGACCTCCACCGCGCCCACGGCGAGGCCGTCCACTCCGCCCGCCGCCAAGCCGGCGCCCACCCGCCCCGCCGCGCAGCCGGTCCACCGCCCCGCGCCCCGGCCCGTCACCGAGCCCGCCGCGAAGCCCTCGGTCAAGCCACCCGCCAGGCCCGTGGCGAAGCCCGTCGCCAAGCCCCCGGCCCGGCCGGCCACAAAGCCCGCGGCCCGGCCGGCCGCCAGGCCCGCGCCGAAGCCGCCCGCCGCCGGCTTCACCTCGCCCGTCGCCGACGGCGACATCGGGACGCGCTACCGCAAGCAGGGCTCCTCCTGGTCCAGCGGCTACCACACGGGCGTCGACTTCCCCGTCCCCACCGGCACCTCGGTGCGGGCCGTGGCCACCGGCCGGGTCGTCTCGGCCGGATGGGCCGGCGCCTACGGATACGAGGTGGTCATCCGCCACCAGGACGGGCGCTACAGCCAGTACGCCCACCTGTCCGCCCTCACCGTGCGTGAGGGGCAGCGGGTCAACACCGGGCAGCGGATCGGGCGTTCAGGGTCGACCGGCAACAGTTCCGGACCGCATCTCCACTTCGAGGTGCGTACGGGTCCCGGGTACGGGTCCGACATCGACCCGCTGGCCTATCTCCGGGCCCGCGGCGTGTCGATCTGACGCCGACGGCGCGTCCCCGGAAGGGGCCGGCCGGTCGGCCCCCGGCCGGTCCACGACCGCCATCCGGTGGACCGTGAGCTCCACCAGGCCGGCCGCCGCCACCGCGCCGCAGATCAGCGCGGCGACGGTGCCGGCCGCCCCGTAGCGGAACGATTCGCCGAACAGGGTCAGGCCCACGACGGCCGCGATCACCGGGTTCACCACGGTGACGGTGGCGAGCGGTGCGGCCAGGCCCGCGTCGCGGTACGAGGCCTGCGACAGCAGCAGCCCCGTGATCGCGAGCGCCGAGAGGACCAGCACACTGGTCCACTCGGCCAGCGGGGCGTTCGCCCTCCACACCTCCGCGACCGTCTTCGTGAACACCGAGGCGAGTCCGAAGGCCACACCGGCCGCCGCGGCGAGGACCACACTGCGCAGCACCGGCCGCCGCACCGCGTGCGCGAGCAGGAACAGCAGCGCCACCGCGCCGAAGGTGCCCAGCGCCAGCAGCGGCCGGGCACCGTCGGACAGCGACCGCGGCCCGTCGCCGCCCGTGACGCTGAGCAGCCCGGCCAGGCCGACGGTCGCCATGACGGCGCCCCGCCAGGCGGTACGGCCGGCCCGGCGGCCCACGAACAGCGCCGCCATCGGCAGCGCGAACACGATGGTGAGGGCGCCCAGCGGCTGGACCAGACTGAGCGGCCCGTACGCGAGCGCGGCGACGTGCAGGGCCGCGCCGAGACCGTTGAGCAGCACGGCGCACCACCACGCCGGCCGGCGCAGCGGGGCGTAGCGCGGACCCGCGGCCGAGGCCGCGACCCGTTCCTGCACGATCGCCGCCGCCGCGTAGGCGACCGCGGAGACGAGGGAGAGCAGGACGGACAGCAGGAGGGGGCTCATACCTCCACGATCTCTCTTCCGGGCGTCCGCGTCGTCGTACCCGGGAACGCGATCACCCGTACCGCGGACGGAGTACGCGGCCCGCCCGTACTCCCGGGGATGTACGCCCCGCCGGTCAGGACGGGCGGAAAGCGACCTCTCCGGTGTCCAGGTCGAACCGGGCGCCCACCACGAGGGCCCGGGAGAAGGCCGCGTCCCGGGTCAGTCGGCGCCGCACCCGGTCCACCTGCGCCCGCACCGTGTTCTCCACCCAGTCGCCCGGCAGGCCCCGGGCCGACCGCGCGGCCGGCGTCAGCTCCTCGACCACCCGCGCCAGGTGCCCCGCGACGGGCTTTCCGGTCCGTACGTGTTCCACGGCGGCCGCCGCGGCCCCGCAGCGCTCGTGGCCGAGGACGACGATCAGCCGCACGCCCAGTTCGTCCACGCCGAACTGGAGGGAGCCGAGCACGGCCTCGTCCAGGGCCTGGCCGGCGGAGCGCACGGTCAGCAGATCGCCCAGCCCCTGGTCGAAGACGAGCTCCGGCGGGACGCGCGAGTCGACGCAGCCGAGCACGACGGCGAAGGGGTGCTGGGCCGCGGCTATGCTCGCGCGCCACGCCGCGTCCTCGTGGGGGTGACGCTGCCGGAGCGCGGTGTAGCGGGCGTTGCCGGCCCGGAGTTCGGCGAGCCCGGCGAGCGGACCCAGCGGACCCAGCGGACCGAGCGGACCGGAAGGGCCGGCCGGGCCACCGGATCGGCGTGCGGGGGAGGGGAGGAGCGCGGGAACCGCCGCCGCCGATGCGGGGGCGGCCGGGGCGGCGGCGGTCGCGAGCCCGGCCAGCCCCAGGGCGAGCAGCCCGCGGCGGCCGGGAGCGGAGGGAGGCGTCATGGAGTTCATGGCCCGAGCGTCGTCCGGCCGGCCGCCGCCCGGCGGTAGGTTTGACAGAGTCATGACCGGTTCCTGACCGAGAGCGTCCGAGTCCGTGAACCGTCCGTGAACCGTCCGTGAACCGGCCGTGGGCAGCGGCACACGAGAGCGGTGGCACCCGGCCGGGCCGGGGCCCGGAGAGGACCAGGGGTGGGCGGCGCGAAGGCGGAGGGCATCGAGGTGGAGGGCATCGAGGTGGAGGGCATCGAGGTGGACGGCGTCGAGGTGGACGGCGTCGAGAGGACGGGCGTGGGGGCGCGCACCCCGGCGGCCGGGGAGGACATCGGCGTGGACCTCGACGCGTGCGCGTCGGTCGGCGGCTTCTTCGCCCTGCGCACCACGGCCCCCGACGGCGGCGGCGACCACCGTCCCCTCGCCCTGCTGTACAGCGGCGCCTACGACACCCCGCTGGCCGCCCGCGTCGACCGGGTCGCCGCCCGGCTGGGCGCGCCCGAGCGACGGGTCGGCGCCTCCGTCGCCCACCTCGGCCTGGCCGCCCGGCTCTGGTCGACCGCCCTCGGCCCCGCCGCCCTGTACGGCCGCTTCCCCGACCTGACCCCCGGCACCCTGCACTGGGACGGCGCCCTGACCTCGCCCGACGACCTGTGGTGGTCCGGCACCGGAACCCGCCCCGGCACCGTCGCCGAACTGCGCGCCGCCGTCCAGGAGGCCCACCTCGTCCCGCTGCACGCGGCCTTCGCCCGCGACGGCCGGATCTCCCCGCGCCTGCTGTGGGGCAACGCGGGCTCCGCACTGGCCGGCGCCCTGCGCGAACTCCTGCGCTGGGCCCGGGCCCACGACCGCCCCGAGGCCGCGCAGCGGGCCGCCGCGCTCGTCCGGGGGCTCTTCGACCACCCCGACCTCGCCCGTACCGTCCGGGGCCCCGCGCTGCGCCGGACCAGCTGCTGCCTCTACTACCGCTGCCCCTCCGGAGGGCTGTGCGGCGACTGTGTGTTCGACCACCCGCCCCGAACGGGTTTGGATCGGCGGCCTCCCGCTCCGTAGAGTTGCGGATTCGGGAGTACCGACGTAATGCAGGCGCGAGCGATCGAGGAACGACGAAGGCCATGACGGTGACTGAAGAGACCCAGGATTACGGGCCGGGCATCGACCCCGAGCGCCTGGCCGTCTGCCTGAGCGTGCTCGACGAGCTCGACAAGCTGGAGGTCGACCACCCGGACGCGATCGCCGTGCGCCGTGCCACCGCCGGCATCTACCGGACGGTGAAGCAGCGCCGTCGTCAGGAGCGCCGGGCCGCCAAGACCGCCCACGACAAGGCGGTCACCGAGGCCACCGCGACCGGCTCCGCCCAGCGCATCGACGACGAGACCGAGGGCCTGCTGCCCTCCTCGGTCACCGAGGAAGGCCGGATCGCGGGCATACTCCAGCGCCCCCGCTCCTGCTACGTCTGCAAGACGCGCTACGTCGAGGTCGACTACTTCTACCACCAGCTGTGCCAGAAGTGCGCCGCCGAGAACCGGGCCCGGCGCGACGCCCGCGCCGACCTCACCGGCAAGCGCGCCCTGCTCACCGGCGGCCGGGCCAAGATCGGCATGTACATCGCGCTGCGGCTGCTCCGCGACGGCGCGCACACCACCATCACCACGCGCTTCCCCAAGGACGCCATCCGCCGCTTCAAGGCGATGGAGGACTCCGCGGACTGGATGCACCGCCTGGAGGTGGTCGGCATCGACCTGCGCGACCCCGCCCAGGCCGTGGCGCTCGCCGACCAGGTCGCCGAGGCCGGTCCGCTCGACATCCTGGTCAACAACGCGACCCAGACCGTGCGCCGGCTGCCCACCGCGTACGCCGCCCTGGTCGAGGGCGAGAACGCCCCGCTGCCCGCCGGCGAGCTGCCCGCCCACCACGTCATCGGCGCCTTCAACTCCGGCGCCGTCGGCGAGCTCGTCGGGCCGGCGGGCCTGCCGGCCGGCGTCAGCGGCCTCGACGCGCAGGCGGTCGCCGACCTCGCGCTGGTCGGGGGCAACGCCAGCGTCGCCCGGCACCTCGACGGCACCGCGATCGACGCGGGCGGCCTGGTGCCGGACGTCGTCGACACCAACACCTGGGTGCAGACCATCGAGCAGATCTCCCCGGTGGAGCTGCTGGAGACCCAGCTGTGCAACTACACGGCCCCGTTCATCCTGATCAGCAAGCTGCGACAGGTGATGGCGGAGGCGGCCGCGAAGGCGGCCAGCCGCCGCGCGTACGTCGTCAACGTCTCCGCGATGGAGGGCGTCTTCGGCCGCGGCTACAAGGGCGCCGGGCACCCGAACACCAACGCCGCCAAGGCCGCGATCAACATGGTGACGCGGACCAGCGCACAGGAGATGTTCGAGACCGACGGCATCCTCATGACCTCGGTCGACACCGGCTGGATCACCGACGAGCGCCCGCACTTCGACAAGCTGCGCCTCGCCGAGGAGGGCTTCCACGCCCCGCTGGACCTGGTCGACGGCGCCGCCCGGGTCTACGACCCGATCGTGCGCGGCGAGCAGGGCGAGGACCTGTACGGCGTCTTCCTCAAGGACTACGCCCCCGGCAACTGGTGATCCGACCGGATCCGACCGGATCCGACCGCCGTCCACGGACCTCGTACGACCGTCATCCGATCGATCATCGGGCGTCCGACCTCGGCAAACGGGCCAGTGTCACCCGATCGCGTCACACTTTTGTGCCCCATAGAGCGCTGACGCGCTCATCTGGTTAGTCTGATGTCCACGGTCGGCCACAGGGGTTTCACCGAACCCCCACGGCCGGCCAGGGGACAGGTCTTCCACCAAGGCCGCGGTCCCGCCCGCAGAACGGCGCCACCGCGACCGAACGGCCTCTCGTCCCTTTTGAACGCGACACAAAGGAGTGCGCGGTGACATCTGAACTGACCAAGCAGGACCAGTCTCCGGCCGAACCGACCGAGCGTCCGCGCCGGTCCGGCGAACTCGGCAGCCTCGAAGTGTGGGCCCGCTCGGCCCCCATTCGCCTCGCCGGCTACGAGGACGACCTCGCCGAGCCGCACATCCTGCCCGGCATCGACTGAGCCGCGACTGCCGCCACGCCCGTGCCCCCGGCCGATCCCCGGTCGGGGGCACGGGCGTGTCCGGCGGACGCCCGGGGTCAGTCCCGCAGCCGCACCGGCGGCATGTACTCCCTCAGCAGCGTCCGGTGCCACCACGCCCCGGTCGTCCGCAGCTCGCGCCACGTGGTGAAGCGGTAGCGGTAGAGACGGGCCCGGACGTGGGTGGGCGGCGCGTCCGGGAACGGGTTGTGGCGCAGCAGCCGCAGGGTGTCGCGGTCACCGGCGAGCAGGCGCTCGACGAACGGACCGAACCAGTCGCGGGCGTAGGCGGGGGAGAGCGCCGCGAACCACATCAGCCAGTCGAGGCGCAGGTGGTACGGCGCGTACTGGCGCGGCAGCCGGCGCGGATCGCCCGGCTTTCCCCTGAAGCCGTACTCCTTCCACTCGGTGCCCGGGCCGGGGTCCGCGTCGTCCGTGCCCTCGATCACGATCTCGTCCCGCACCCGGCCGACCGTGCCGAAGGCGCCATAGGTGTTGACCAGGTGCAGCGGGTCGTACGAGCGGTTCATGGCCTGCCGCCGGGAGAGCAGGTTGCGGGCCGGCTGGTAGCTGCGGAACAGGATCAGGGCCGCGGCGGCGCACACCACGACCACGTACCACAGCGGCGCCTCGGGCTGCGGGTGGTCGCCCACCAGGAGCGAGCCGTCGACGACCGAGAGCGCGAGCACGATGGTCAGCCAGTTCAGCCAGGCGAAGTTCCCGGAGAGCACCAGCCAGAGCTGGGTCACCACCATCAGCCCGGCCGCGGCCGTCGCCACCGGCTGAGGCGCGAAGAGCAGGACGGGCACCCCGAGCTGTACGACGTGGTTGGCGGCGCACTCGACCTTGTGCAGGGGGCCCGGCAGACGGTGGAAGAACCAGCTCAGCGGGCCGGGCATCGGCTGGGTCTCGTGATGGTGGTGCAGGCAGGTCAGATCGCGCCAGCAGCGGTCGCCGCGGATCTTGATGAGTCCGGCGCCGAACTCCACCCGGAACAGCAGCCAGCGCAGCAGGTAGAGCACGACGACCGGCGGTCCGGTGTCGTCGTTGCCGAGCAGGACGGCGAGGAAGCCGGTCTCCAGGAGCAGGGACTCCCAGCCGAAGGAGTACCAGGTCTGGCCCACGTTCACGATGGACAGGTACATCGCCCAGATCAGCAGCCACAGCAGCATCGACACGGGCAGCGGCACCGCGTCGCCCGCGCCCGCCATCAGGGCCAGCGCCAGGGCCGCCCCGGTCCACGCGACCGTCGCGAAGAGCCGGTCGGAGTAGCGCCACTGGAACAGGCTGGGCGCGCGCCGGGCCGGGACGGCGCGCACGAAGTCCGGCACCGGCAGCATGCCGCGCTCGCCGATGAGGGCCCGGAACTGCAGACCGGCCGAGACGAAGGCGACCAGATACAGTCCGGCGAGCCCACGCTGGAAGACGATCCGGCTCAGCCAGTGGTCAGGGGCGGTGAACCACTCCACGGCGTCCGCGTGCGGCGCGGGATGTCAGCGCTTCTCGTCGTCCGCCGCCGTGCGCTCGCCCTCCGCCTGCGAGGGGGTCGTGCGGGCCACCATCGGGTGGACGTGCGCCTTCTGCTGCGCGTCCATGTCTTCGTCGAGACGCTCGCCCTCGGCCTGTGAGGGGCTGGTGTACTCGTCGTACTGGCTCATGGCCGCCTCCTTCGAGGAGCACGCGGGAGTACAGAAGGAGCGTAACTCTCCTCGGCGCCCGGTTCCCCTCGGTGTCCGGTTCTCCTCCGCGCGCGGCTCTCCTCGGTGTCCGGCTCTCCTCGGCGCGCGGCTCTCGCCCGCGCCCGGCTCTCGCCCGCGCGCGGCTCGCACCCGCACCCGGCTCCCGCCCGGCTCTCGCCCGCGCCCGGAGCTCCGGGCCCTGCCCGTGACCGGGGCGGTCAGGGCGCCCGGACCATTCGGACGCGTCCCGATTGCGGACCCCCGGCCCCTGCGGCAGACATGAAGAGCGGCAGACACGAGGCAACGACACGGGCGAAGGCGGGAGACCCAGGTGCGCGACGCGATCCGACGATGGCCCACGCGGTCCGGTGCCGGAGCGGCCACCGCGCTGGCCGCCGCCCTGCTCCTCGCCGGCTGCTCCTCCGGCGGCCCCGATGACCCGGGCGAACCGGCCGCCCGGCAGACCACCGCGGCGGCCGCCGCCCGCGAGGTGCTGCTCCAGCCGGCCGACTCCCCGGGCCCGGCCCCCTTCACCCCCTCCACCGTCCTCGAGGGCCCGCCCCCGAACCCCGGAGCCCCGCCCGCCGCCGGCGTCGGCGAACCGGCGCCCGCCGGCCGCGCCCTCACCGGCGCCACCCCCGGCCTCTACGGCGGCACCCGCTCGGTCGCCAGCTGCGACGTCGAGCGGCAGATCTCCTTCCTCACCGCCGACGGCAGCCGGGCCCGGGCCTTCGCCGAGGCCGCCGGCATCCCCGAGGGCAACATCGCCGGCTGGCTGCGCGGCCTCACCCCCGTCCTGCTGCGCGCCGACACCCGGGTCACCGGCCACGGCTTCCGCGACGGCGGGCCCACCGCCTTCCAGTCCGTCCTCCAGGCCGGTACGGCCGTCCTCGTCGACCCGTACGGAACCCCGCGCGTCCGCTGCGGCTGCGGCAACCCGCTGCGCTCCCCGGTCGACACCCGGGGCGCCGCGCACTCCGGGAAACCCTGGCCCGGATACCGGCCCGACCGGGTCCTCGCCATCACCCCGACCAGCACCGTCGTCACCCGCCTGGTGATCGCGAACAACGCCGACAACACCTGGATCGAGCGGAAGACCGGCAGCCGCGGCGACCAGGACCGCAGGCCCGACGTCCTGCCGCCCTGCGCCCCCGCCTCCTGCGACCTCGTCGCCGCGCCGCCCGCGCCCCTCCCGGACGGCCCCGCCGCGCAGCCGCCCACCGTGCCTCCCGCGGACCCCACCGCTCCCGCCGACCCCGGCGTGCCCGAGCAGCCCGACGCGCCGGCACCGGACGACGGCACGACCGCCCCCGTCCCCGAGGTACCGGACGACGGCGGGACGGCACCCGTCCCGGAGGAGCCCGTGGTGCCGGAGCCGCCCGACCTGCCCGTGCCGCCCGACGGACCCCAGGAGCAGCCGCCGCACGAGCCGCCGCCCTCCTTCGAGGAACTGTTCCCGGACGAGACCGCGCCGCAGCAGCCCGAGACCTTCGAGGGCTGAAGTGGGCACCGTGGACGCGTTGTTGCCAAGCTGTTGCCGATCTTCACCGTGCGCGGCGGCGTGGCTGCGCCTAGCGTGGCCACCATGAACGCGGGCAGAGGGGGCGGGGAGGCGGCCGAGCGGTGCCGCTGCGCAGTGGGGACGGACGGACCGGCCTGCTGCTTCCTCCATGAGTTCGGCCGGGAATTCCGGATGGGCAGCTTCGACTGGGACCTGGCCACCGGCCGGATGACCATGGACGAGGGCGCCCTCAACGTCTTCGACATGGCGCCCGGCGAGTACGACGGCGATCCCAGGACCCTCGGCTCGCGCGTCCTGTCCGACGAGAGCCGCCGCCTCGACGCCCTGGTCGCCCAGGCACTCAAGGACGGCAGCGAACGCTACGGCGCCTACTTCCGCATCCGCACCCGCGCGGGCGTCCAGCGCTGGACGCACACCCAGGGCCTCGTACGGCGCGACGAGGAGGGCCGGCCGGTCCGTATCGTCGGGGTCGTCCGCGACGCCTCCGAGGAGCTCACCGAGTCCGCCGCCCGCCTCGGCCTCGACGAGGGCCGCCGGCAGCGCACCAGCGTCGTCGAGGGCATGACGGCCGCCCTCGCCCACGCCCGGACCGTCCAGGACATCATCGACCTGCTCAACGACTCCCAGGGCCTGGAGCACTTCGGCGCCGCCAGCCTCGTCATGGGCCTCCTGGAGGCCGGGCGCATCCACCTCGTCGCCGAAGGGCCCGACGGCGCCTTCGTCCCCGGCACCCGCTTCACCCGTGTGGACGAGCCCTACCCGATGAGCGAGGTCGTCCGCACCCTGCGGCCCCGCTTCATCGAGTCCCCCGAGGACTTCGCGAGCTCCTACCCGATCCTGTGGCCCCACATCAGCGGACTCGGCATCACCTCCGCCGCCTACCTCCCGCTGATCGCCCAGGCCCGCCCCATCGGCGCCCTCGGCCTGCTCTACAGCGACCGCACCGGCTTCAGCGCCGACGAGCGCAACCTCCTCGTCGCCCTCGGCAGCTCCATCGCCCAGAGCCTCCAGCGCGCCATGCTGTACGAGCAGGAGCACGACCTCGCCGAGGGCCTCCAGCAGGCGATGCTGCCCCGCCGCATCCCCGACGTTCCCGGCACCCAGATAGCGGTCCGCTACCGCTCCGCCCGGCTCGGCCGCGACATCGGCGGTGACTGGTACGACATCATCCCGCTGCCCGGGGGCCGCGTCGGCGCCGTCATCGGGGACGTGCAGGGCCACGACACCCACGCCTCCGCCGTCATGGGCCAGCTGCGGATCGTGCTGCGCGCCTACGCGGCCGAGGGCCACACGCCCGCCACCGTCATGGCCCGCGCCTCCGTCTTCCTCCACGAACTCGACACCGAGCGCTTCGCCACCTGCACGTACGCGGAGGCCGACCCCGCCACCGGACTCGTCCAGATCGTGCGCGCCGGGCACGTCGACCCGCTCGTCCAGGACCCGGACGGCACCGCGCACCGGGTCGCCGTCGAGGGCGGCCTCCCGCTCGGCCTCTCCGCCGAGTTCGGCCGGCTCGACTATCCCGTCACCACCGTCGAGCTCGACCCCGGCCACACCCTCCTGCTCTACACCGACGGCCTGGTCGAGAAGCCCGGCGCCGACCTCGACGAGGGCCTCCAGTGGCTGTCCTCACTGGTCAAGCGCGGCCCGCGGAACCTCGCCCAGCTCGCCGACCACCTCTGCGACGTCGTCGACGAACGCGGCGGCGAGGACGACGTGGCCGTCCTGCTGCTGCGTCGCGAGGGCGCCCACCCGCCCGCGTCGGGCGGCCGCCTCCAGCAGCACGTGGGCCAGAACGACCCCGAGGCCCTCCGCTCCGCCCGCCACATGATCCGCGCCGCCGTGCGGGCCTGGGGCGCGGCGGGCCGCGCCGACGAGATCGAGCTGGTCGCCGACGAGCTGACCACCAACGCCCTGATGCACACCGACGGCGGCGCCATCCTCACCCTGCGCATGCTCTCCGGCCCCGACCGCCGGCTCCGCGTCGAGGTCGAGGACCGCTCCAGCGCCCTGCCCCGTCGCCGCGAGGCCGGTGACTCCGGCGTCTCGGGCCGCGGCCTCCTCCTCGTCGACCGCCTCGCCGACGCCTGGGGCGTGGAGCCCCGCGGCAGCGGCAAGTGCGTGTGGTGCGAGTTCGTGACCGAACCCCGGGAAGCCTGACCACGGCGCGGGCCCGGCGCCCGGCGCCCGGGGGCCTGCCCGCCGGACGGCAGGCGTACGGCGCCGCCGCCCGGCCGCCGGTGACCGTCCTCTTCCGCCGCCGTCCGCCCCGGCGACGCGCCGGGGAGCCCGCTCCTCCGCCGGATCCCACCGCCCGCGCGACCACGTGGCTCTCCCGACGCGCGCCCGCACCGCCCGTGCGGCAGGCTGTGGGCATGCCCGAGTTGCCCGAGGTGGAAGCCCTCCGCGTGTTTCTGGACGAGCAGCTCGTGGGCAAGGAGATCGCCCACGTGCTGCCCGTCGCGATCAGTGTGCTCAAGACCTACGACCCGCCGCTGAGCGCGCTCGACGGGACGCGGGTGACCGGGGTGGCCCGGTACGGCAAGTTCCTCGGGGTCGAGGCGGGGGGACTGCACCTGCTCACGCACCTGGCGCGGGCCGGGTGGCTGCAGTGGAAGGACGTGCTGCCCTCCGGTGCGCCCCGGCCCGGAAAGGGACCGCTGGCGCTGCGGGTCGCGCTCACCGGGGGCGACGGCTTCGACCTCACCGAGGCCGGCACCACCAAACGGCTCGCCGTCCACCTCGTCCGGGACCCCGCCGAGGTGCCCGGCGTGGCGCGGCTCGGGCCCGACCCGCTCGGCGAGGACTTCGACCTCGCCGCCTTCACCGCCCTCCTCGCCGGCGAACGGCGCCAGATCAAGGGCGCCCTGCGCGACCAGAGCCTCATCGCCGGCATCGGCAACGCCTACAGCGACGAGATCCTCCACGCCGCGAAGATGTCCCCCTTCAAGCCCACCCAGAACCTCACCGAGGAGGAGACCGCCACCCTCTACACGGCGCTGCGCACCACCCTCGCCGAGGCCGTCGAACGCTCCCACGGCCTCGCCGCCGGCCGGCTCAAGGCCGAGAAGAAGAGCGGCCTGCGCGTCCACGGCCGCACCGGCGAACCCTGCCCGGTCTGCGGTGACACCATCCGCGAGGTCTCCTTCAGCGACTCCTCCCTGCAGTACTGCCCCACCTGCCAGACCGGCGGCAGACCGCTCGCCGACCGCCGGCTGTCCAAGCTCCTCAAATAGGCCCGCGCGGCCTGAAATAGACTCCCGCGCATGCTGCGCGTACTGGCCGTCGACGACGAGGCGCCGGCCCTCGGGGAACTGCTCTACCTGCTGCGGGCCGACCCTCGGGTGCGCAGCGCCGAGGGCGCGGCGGACGCCACCGAGGCGCTGCGCCGGATCGGGCGCGCCCTGGAGGCGGGGCCCGACGGGGACGAGGGCGTCGACGTCGTCTTCCTCGACATCCACATGCCCGGACTCGGCGGGCTCGACCTGGCCCGGCTGCTCGGCGGCTTCGCCCGGCGCCCGCTGATCGTGTTCGTCACCGCCCACGAGGGCTTCGCCGTCCAGGCGTTCGACCTGGAGGCCGTCGACTACGTGCTCAAGCCCGTGCGCCGCGAACGCCTCGCCGAGGCCGTGCGCCGCGCCCACGACCTGGTCCACGCGCAGGCCGCGCACCACACCCCCCCACCGCCCGAGCAGATCCCGGTCGAACTCGGCGGCGTCACCCGCTTCGTGTCCGTCGACGACATCGCCTACGTGGAGGCGCACGGCGACTACGCCCGCCTGCACACCGACCACGGCAGCCACCTCGTCCGCATCCCGCTGTCCACCCTCGAAGAGCGCTGGGCCGCCCGCGGCTTCGTCCGCATCCACCGCCGCCACCTCGTCGCCCTGACCCGCATCGACGAGCTCCGCCTCGACGGCGGCGCGACCTCCGTGCGGGTCGGCGACGCCGAACTCGCCGTCTCCCGCCGCCACGCCCGCCACCTGCGCGACCTGCTGATGCGGCGGGCCGGCGGCTGACCGGCGGACCCCCGCCGAAGACCCCTACCGGGCCCGCGCCCCTTCTGCGTACACTCCTCGGACCCACCGGACCGTGAGAGAGCGGACGCCCATGTCCGAGGACCCCCAGCGCCGGCCGCGGCGCGAGACCGTCACGTACGCGACGGCCCTCGGCGACGGCCCCGTGCCCCGGCCCCGCCCCCATCACGCGCCCGCCCGCTCCGAGATCAGCGAGCAGACCACCCTCGGCCACACCTACGTCCGCTCCCTGATGCGCAGCCAGCTCCGTGCCGCCCTCACCGGACTCGGCGCGCTCGTCCTGCTCGTCGGCTCCCTGCCGCTGCTGCTCGCCCTGCCCGCGCCCGAGGCCGTCGTCTGGGGCGTGCTCGGCGTCGGCGTGCACCCGGTCGTCTGGGCCGTCGCCCGCTGGTACGTGCGCCGCGCCGAGCGCAACGAACGCGACTTCACCGTCCTCGTCGAACGGTGACCCGTCCCCGATGAGCCGGATCCCGTGAACCAGGCCCACGCGGTCGCCGCCGTCACCGCCGTCGTCCTCGCCACCGTCCTCATCGGCGGTCTCGGCCTGCGGATCTCCCGTACCACCTCCGACTTCTTCGTGGCCTCGCGCACCGTCGGCCCCCGGCTCAACGCGGCCGCCATCAGCGGCGAGTACCTCTCCGCGGCCTCCTTCCTCGGCATCGCCGGGCTCGTCCTCGTCCAGGGCCCCGACATGCTCTGGTACCCGGTCGGCTACACCGCCGGCTACCTCGTCCTGCTGCTCCTCGTCGCCGCCCCGCTGCGCCGATCCGGCGCGTACACGCTGTCCGACTTCGCCGAGGCGCGCCTCGAGTCGCCGCGGGCCCGCCGCCTCGCCAGCCTCTTCGTCGTCGGCATCGGCTGGCTCTATCTGCTGCCCCAGCTCCAGGGCGCCGGACTCACCCTGGAGATCCTCACCGGCGCCCCCGACTGGCTCGGCGGTCTCGTCGTCGCCCTCGTCGTCACCGGCATCGTCGCCGCCGGAGGCATGCGGAGCATCACCTTCGTCCAGGCGTTCCAGTACTGGCTCAAGCTCACCGCCCTGCTCGTCCCCGCCCTCTTCCTCCTCGCCGCCTGGTACGGGGACGGCGCCCCCCGCGCCCGCTTCGACGCACCCGCCGTCTTCCGCGAGCACACCGCCGTCCGGGTCGCCGACACGGTACGGATCGAGGTCGGGGCACCGCTGACGCTCACCGTCACCGGCCGCGTCGACGGCCGCCCGCACGACGGTGACACGGTCACGCTGCGCCCCGGCACCCACCGCGTCGACGCCGGCACGGCACTCGCCTTCCCCGCCGGCACGCCCGTCCCCGCCCGGACGTCCAGCGGCACCGACCCCCTCGGCTGGTCCCAGCCGCTGGCCGGCGGCCGCGACGGCCACCAGCTGTACGCCACCTACGGGCTGATCCTCGCCACCTTCCTCGGCACCATGGGCCTGCCGCACGTCGCCGTCCGCTTCTACACCAGCCCGCACGGCCGGGCCGCCCGCCGCACCACCCTCGTCGTCCTCGGCCTGGTCGGCGGCTTCTACCTGCTGCCGCCGCTGTACGGGGCGCTCGGCCGGATCTACGCCCCCGAACTCGCCCTGACCGGCGCCGCCGACGCCGCCGTGCTGGTCCTGCCGGAGCGGATGCTCGGCGGTGCCCTCGGCGACCTGCTCGGCGCGCTCCTCGCGGGCGGCGCCTTCGCGGCGTTCCTCTCGACGGCCTCCGGCCTGACCATGTCCGTCGCCGGCGTCCTCGCCCAGGACGTGCTGCCCGCGCGGGGCGCCCGTCACTTCCGGCTGGACTTCCGGCTCGCGAGCCTGCTCGCCACCGCCGTGCCGCTGAGCGCCGGGGCCGTCGCCTCCGAGGTGCCGGTCGCCGACGCCGTCGGCCTCGCCTTCGCCGTGTCCGCCTCGTCGTTCTGCCCGCTGCTCGTCCTCGGCATCTGGTGGCGGCGGCTCACCCCGCCCGGCGCCGTCGCCGGGCTGCTGCTCGGCGGCGGCTCGGCCCTCGCCGCCGTCATGGCCACCCGGGCCGGGCTGCCGCCGCAGGGGTGGCCGCACACCCTGATGGCCTGGCCCGCCGTCTGGTCGGTGCCCCTCGGCTTCCTCAGCATGATCCTGGTGTCCCTCGCCACCCCGCGCAGCGTCCCGGCCGGAACGCCGGCGATCCTGGCCCGGCTGCACCTGCCGGAGGAGCTCGGCGGCAGGGCGCTGTCCAGGGGAGGCGAGCGGTGACCGGCATCGAACTGGCCGCGGCGGGCGCCACCGGGGCGGTGCTGCTCGCCGCCGGGTTCGTCCTCGGTCGGCTCGCCGCCCGCCGGGGACGCCGGCTCGCCGACCTCGACCTCGGCACACCCGTCGAACGCGCCACCTTCCACACGCTGCACACCGCCTCGCTCGCCGCGCCGCCGCTGCGCGCCGGACTCACCGAGGACACCGCGCGGAAGGCGGCCGGCCGGCTGCGCTCCCTGCTCGGCACCGAGGCGCTGTGCCTCACCGACCGCGGCGCCGTCCTCGCCTGGGACGGCCCCGGCGAGGAGCACCACCGCGAGCGGGTGAGGGACCTGGTCGCCGGGACCCTCGCCTCGGGCCGCAGCCGCTCCGCCCACACCGGGTGCGCCGACGACTGCGCCGACGCCGAGTGCCCGCTGCGCTGGGCGGTGGTCGCCCCGCTCACCGGCGAGGACGGGGTGCTCGGCGCGCTCGTCGCCTACGGCCCTCGGGAGTCGGCGGTCCTGGCGCGGGCGGCGACGGAGGTGGCCCGCTGGGTCTCGGTCCAGCTCGAACTGGCCGAACTCGACCGCTCCCGCACCCGGATCGTGGAGGCCGAGATCCGCGCCCTGCGCGCCCAGATCTCCCCCCACTTCATCTTCAACTCCCTGGCCGCGATCGCCTCGTTCGTCCGCACCGACCCCGAGCGCGCCCGGGAACTGCTCCTGGAGTTCGCCGACTTCACCCGCTACTCCTTCCGCCGGCACGGGGACTTCGCCCAGCTCGCCGACGAACTGCGCGCCATCGAGCAGTACCTCGCCCTCGCCGGCGCCCGGTTCGGGGACCGGCTGAAGGTGACCCTGCGGATCGCGCCCGAGGTGCTGCCGGTGACGCTGCCGTTCCTCTGTCTCCAGCCGTTGGTCGAGAACGCGGTCAAGCACGGACTGGAGGACTCCGCCGAGGGCTGCCGGGTGGTGATCTCCGCCCGGGACGCGGGCGCGGAGGCCGTGGTCACCGTCGAGGACGACGGGGTGGGCATGGACCCCGAGGTGCTCCGCCAGATCCTGCGCGGCGAGCGGCCCTCCGCCTCGGGCCTGGGCCTGTGCAACGTCGACGAACGGCTGCGCCAGGTGTACGGGGCGGAGCACGGCCTGGTCATCGAGACCGGCATCGGCGCGGGCATGAAGGTGACCGTACGGATCCCCAAGTACCGTCCGGGCGTGCACCCGGCGGTGTGACCGGCACCGCGCGCCGGCGGCCCGTCAGCACAGGTGCAGTGCGAGGTGGCCGAGGGCCACGCCCACCTGCCAGGCGGGCAGCCACACCTGCCGGTCCTCGTCGACGCCGCCGAGCCCGGTGAGCCCGGCCAGGTCGGCGGCCCGCAGCTCGGTCGCCCGCAGCCGGCGCCAGGTGTCCCGGGCCAGGGCGGCGTCGGGCCCGTCCGGCGGCGCCCCGTCGAGCCGGGCGGCGACCCAGGCGGACCAGGGGTGGTCGTGGGCGGTACGGCGCAGCCAGCCGTCGGTCCCGTCGCCGGAGAGCAGGATCGTGAGGGCCAGGGTCTGCACCCCGGCCCGGAACTCCAGCGAACCGGGCTCGGCGAGCCCGCTGGTCCGCATCACGTCGTCGGCGACGTACTCTGCGCACAGCCAGTCCATGGGGACGGCGAGACCGCCTCCGCCGGCGCCGTTCGTGCTTTCGGGCAGCACCGTTTCCACCTTCTCCCGGACGTCCTGGTCGAGACCCCGGTGACGAGCCTCCTCCCAGAAGGGCGCGCGCGGGGCGCATTCGCTCAACTCGCCCGGGTGGATCGGGACACGGGCCGGCCCCACATCGGGGCAGGTGGGGGCCGTGTGACGAACGGTAACTGCAGGGGCGCGCGGGGCTGGTCCGGCGGCAAGCGGGACGGGCCGGTCCGGCCGGTTCGCGCGGTGCGTTCAGCCGAGCAGCGCGTACACCGCCGTGGCGTGGGCGGCGGTCTCCTCGGAACCCTCGGCGGTCATCGTGATGTCCGCGAAGGCCATCCGTTTCCCGGCCTTGGTCAGCCGCGCCCGCACCAGGACGTCGGCGCCGGCCACCGCGCGCTGGAAGCTGATCGACTGCTGGACCGTGGTCATCGGGACGAAGCCGCCGCGGGCCGCGGCCACCGCGATCACCGTCGCCGTGTCGGCCGCGGCCATCAGCGCCTGGCCGGAGAGCCCGCCGCCCTCCCGGGCGAGCCGGTCGGACCAGGGCAGCCGCAGGACGGCCTCCTGGCCGTCGACGGAGTCGACGGAGAGCCCCAGGTCGAGCACCCAGGGGGCGAAGTTGTCGGAGAGGATCTTTTCGGCGGCGGCGAGAGTCAGCGTCACGACGTCATTGTGGGGCGGCGGCGGTGGGCCGGGCAACGGTCCCGCGGCGCGACGGCCGGTAGCCGGGGAGCCGGTGGCCGAGCTGGCGCAGCGCGTAGTGCGAGCGGGACTTGACGGTGCCGGCCGGGATGCCGAGGTCGGCCGCGGCCTCGTTGACGGTCAGCCCGTGGAAGTAGAGCCGGACCAGGACCGCGCGGTGCTCGGGGCTCAGGCCCCGCACCGCCGCCCGGACGTCGAGCGCCGCGTCGCAGGACTCGGTGGGGTCGGCCGGGGCGGCGGTGAGCGCGAGCATCCCGTCGCCGGTCTCGGCGGGCCGGGACAGCCGGGCGCGGCGCGCGTCGATGGCGAGCCGCCGGGCGACGGTGAACAGCCAGGGCCGCATCGACTCGTACGGGGAGTCGAAGGCCTCGGGGTGCAGCCACGCCCTGACCAGGGTCTCCTGCACCAGGTCCTCGGCGCGCTGCCGGTCGCCGTGGGTGAGTCCGAGGAGGAAGGCGAGCAGGGCCCCGCCGTGTTCGCGCTGGAGTTCCTTCAGGGCCCGCTCGTCGGTGGTCGTCGTTGCCGTCGTCATGCGCCGTATACGAACGCATTCGTACGGCGGGGGGACAGGGAACGGACGGATGTCTGCGACGAACGGTCGCACCGAGCGCTGAACGGTACGGCGAGCGGTCGGGCGGAACCGTTGCGTCCGATTCAGCGGGGTTTACCCCGCCCTGCGGCAATGACCCTTGACTGGGGTCTTCGTCCACTGTGAATTCGCATGAACAGATGTTCATCCCATGAATCAGCGGAGTTCGGCAGATGACCCCACGCACCAGACCCGGCGCGGCGGCCCTCGCCGCCGTCCTGCTCGCCGCCGCCACCGGCTGCGCCGCCGCGGACCGCACACCCCCCTCACCGGCGGCCACCGGCAAGGCGCCGAACCGGCCCGCCGCGCCCGGGGGCGCGTCCGCGCCGGCCTCCTTCACCCTCGTCGCCTCCGGCGACGTCCTTCCGCACGCCTCGATCATCCGCCAGGCCGCCGCCGACGCCGGTGGCCGGGGCTACGACTTCCGCCCCATGCTCTCCGGCGTCAAGCCGGTCGTCTCCGCCGCCGACCTGGCGATCTGCCACATGGAGACCGTCTACGGCAAGCCGGGCGGTCCCTACACCGGCTACCCCGCCTTCAAGTCGCCGCCCGAGGTCGCCGAGGCCCTCAAGGAGACCGGCTACGACTCCTGCTCCACCGCCTCGAACCACACCCTGGACGACGGCGCCGCCGGGCTGGGCCGCACCCTCGACGCCCTCGACGAGGCCGGCGTCCGCCACGCGGGCTCCGCCCGTACCGCCGAGGAGGCGGCCCGGCCCACCCTCCTCGAGGCGGGCGGCGCCACCGTCGCCCAGCTCGCCTACACCTACGGCACCAACGGCTATCCGCTGCCCGAGGGGCAGCCCTGGGCCGTCAACCTCATCGACGAGCAGAAGATCCTCGCCGACGCCCGCGCCGCCCGGCAGGCCGGGGCCGACGTCGTGGTCGTCTCCCTCCACTGGGGCACCGAGTGGCAGACCGCCCCCGACGAGCAGCAGCTCACCCTCGGCCGCGCCCTGACCGCTTCGCGCACCGGCGGTCGCCCCGACATCGATCTGCTGCTCGGCACGCACGCCCATGTGCCGCAGGCGTACGAGAAGGTCAACGGCACCTGGATCGCCTACGGCATGGGCGACCAGATCGCCGGTGACATGATCAACTACGCGGGCTCCTACGACCGCCGCGGCAACGAGGGCACCCTGGCCCGCTTCACCTTCGGCCCGCCCGCCGCGCCCGGCGGCCGGTGGGAGGTGACCCGGGCCGAGTTCATCCCCCAGTACTTCGACACCGCACGCGGACGGGTGGTGAACCTCAACGCCGCCATCCGGCAGGGGGAGCGGCAGTACACCGAGATCCGCGACACCATCCGCGAGGTCGTCGAGGGCCGGGGCGCCGCCGCCGACGGACTCGTCATGGGGGAGTAGCCGCCCGCCCTATCGGCTCATCAGGTGCTTCTCGGCCGGGCGCCGGTGTCGCTGCGCGGGCCGCGACGTCCTCCGTTCGCACCATTGGTCATGAAAAAGGATGAGACGACCACAGGGCGGCGGTCGCTGCTGCGCCTCGCCGCCGCCCTCGGCGCCACCACGGCCGTCGGAGTCTTCGCCACCGACCGCCTGACCGGCCCCGACGGCCCGCCCGCCGCCGCGCCCGGCGCCGCACCCCCGGCCGGCCGGCCCGCGCCCGCCCCGCCCGGCGCGGCGGCCGGGCCCCAGGCCCAGGCCGCCCGGCTGAGACCCTCCGCGTACCGGCTCCAGCCCATGACCGGCTACGCACCGCCCGCCTTCCGCAAGGCGGTCCCCCCGGTGCGGACCCGGCCCTTCCTCCATCTCACCGGCGTCGGACGCTCCATGGTGCTCAGCTTCGACGACGGCCCCGACCCGCGTTACACGCCGGAGATCCTCGCCGTCCTGCGCCGCCACGGCTGCCGCGCGATGTTCTTCGTCTGCGGCGAGATGGCGGCCGGCCGTGAGGACCTGCTCAAGGAGATGGCCGACGACGGCCACGTGGTCGGCAACCACTCCTGGTCCCATCCCCTGGTGCCCAGGCTGCGACCCTCCCGCATCCGCCAGGAGCTCGGCTCCACCAGCGACGTCGTCGAACGGGCCCTCGGCGCCCCGCCCCTCTGGTACCGGGCGCCCTACGGGGCCTGGAACCGCCACTCGTTCGAGATCGCCGCGGAACTCGGCATGGAACCGCTCGCCTGGACCGTCGACACCCTCGACTGGAAGGAGCCTCCCGCCGACAGCATCGTGCGCCGCGTCCTCGACGGCGCCGGCCCCGGCGTGGTCGTCCTCAACCACGACGCCGGCGGCAACCGCTCCCACACGGTCACCGCCCTCAGGCGCTATCTGCCCGAACTCCTCGACGCGGGCTACAGCATCACCGTTCCCCGCCGCTGAGCCCACCGGCGGTACGACGAGGGCCCCGGCGCCGTCCGCGCGCCGGGGCCCTCCGTGCGTGTCCGGCCCTGGTCCGGCTACCGGGAGCCCACCATCCGGGCGTAGACCACGACGTTCCCCTCGTAGCCGCGGGCGCGCGAGTAGCCGCCGCCGCAGGTGATCACCCGCAGCTCGGGCTGCCCGGTGTCGCCGTAGACCTGGACGCCGGGGAAGTTGTCCTTCTGGTAGACCTCGACCCCGTAGATCTCGAAGACGGCCACCCGGCCGTCGTAACGGTCCACCTCGACGTGCTGGCCCTTCTCCAGCGAGCCGAGGCCGTAGAAGACCGCCGGGCCCGCCGTGTTGTCGACGTGGCCCACCACGACCGCGGTGCCGCGCTGACCCGGCGCGATGCCGTTCTGGTACCAGCCGGCGAGGTTGGCGTCCTGCGGCGGCGGAGCGGCGATCCAGCCGTTCTGGTCCAGGCCCACGTCCATGATCGGAGCGGCCACCCGGATCGCCGGGATCCTGATCCGCGAGGCCGGGGCGAAGGGCAGCTCCTGGAGGCCGGCGGTGGTGGGCGCCGGGCCGACCGGACGGGCCACCGGGCGGGCCGCCGCCGCGGGTTGGGGCGGACCGGACTCGAAGCCGACCCCGTTGCGCATTATCGCCAGGCCCGAGAGCATGACGAGGGCCAGGGCGCCCCAGGGTTGGCGTCTCCTGGCGGCTTCGAAGAGGCTGAAGTCCTTGGGGCTCATGGTCCTCCCTTGGTGGCGTCACGTGGAACGGTAAGGGCGGGGACGCCGACCGGCGATCAGAGCGGGGCGAACGGGTGGCGGGGCCGCCGCGGCGGGTGCGCCGGGGCCGCGGGCCGGGTGAACGGCGGATGACCCATCCGAGTATTCGTCAGATCATCACGCCGACGCCGTGTGACCTGCGGCTCGACCGGATTCCCACCCCCGTTCGGCCGGTACGGGGGCTCACCGGGGTGGCCCAGCGCCGAAGTGCGCGGACCTTTCCGTTTTGTGATGGTTCGTCATGGAAGGCGTACTCGTCGAATCTCCCGGAGCACCGCTTTGGGGCGTCTTCCACTGGAGGTTCAACCATGCGTGCTGCACGCACTCTGGCGGTGACGGCGACCGCGTTCGCGGCGCTCGGGCTCGCGGCCCCCCTCGCCACCGCCACCCACGGGCCCAGCAGTGTCACCGTCGGTTCCTCCGCGGTGCAGCGGGGCGGTGACGGCATCCACGTCAACGTCATCCCCTCCGCGGTCCACCAGGGATCGACCCTCACCATCACCGTCAAGGGCTGCGGCGGCGGCGTCGTCTCCTCCTCCGCCTTCCCGACGGTCAGCCTCTCCGCGCCCTTCGGTGGCGTCTCCAGCGCCGTCGCCCGCGTCTACAACCACGCCACGCCCGGCGAGCACACCCTGACCGTCAACTGCACGAGCCCCAACCGGGTGCTCACCCACCGGTTCCGCGTGCTGGCCGGCCAGGGCACCTCGGGCGGTCTGGGCGGCGCGCTCGCCCCCAGCTCCACCGAGATGGCGGTGGGCGGCAGCCTCGTCGCCGCCGCAGCCCTGGGCGGCGGCCTGTTCATCGTCCGCCGGCGCCGCATGTCCGGCGCGGGGGTCTGACCGGCCGAACCTCCCGGTCGGCCCGCAACGCCCGTCGCCCCCGGATCCCTAAGGATCCGGGGGCGACGGGCGTCATGGCGGTGCGGGTCGTGGTGGCGGATGCCGGCGGTGCGGATCGGGGCACCGTCGGCGCCGTCAGCCGCGCCGGCCGGCGGCCGCCCTGCGACGGACCACGAAGACCGCGCCGCCCGCCGCCGCCAGCACCATGGCGCCACCGGCCGCGATCGTCCAGGCGCCCGGTCCGACCGAGCCGCCGAGACCGCCCTGCACCCCGCGCGGCGGGGGGAGCAGCGTCGAACTGGCCGTCGGTGTGGGAGTCGGCGTCGGCGTCGGGAAGCCGCTGATGGTGAGGTCGACGGAGCCCTGCACGCCGCCCGTGCAGTTGAAGGAGACCGTGTAGACGGCGCCCCGCTTGGCGTCGATGTCCACCGTGGCGGTGGCGGCCGAGCCGGGGGCGATCGTGACCGTGTCGAAGATGCCGGCCGAGGCCGTCGCCGTGCTCGCGCAGCCGGGGGCGCTCAGGGTGACCCGGCCCCCGGGCGCCACGACGGCGGGGGAGACGAGGAAATCGCCCGGTGCCTTCGCCCGGGCCGCCTGGGGGTTCGGCGCCGGGGCGCCGTCGGCGGCGACGGAGAGGGGAGCGGCCAGGGCGAGGGTGGCCGCTCCCAGCAGAGCGGTGGAAGCGGCACGTATCGCGTGCATGCGTGAGTCCTCCGGATTCCGAGGAGCAGCCGCGGAAGGGTTTTCCGCAAAGGGCAGGGAATGCACCTCGATGTCCGAAACGCTAGGAGTCCATTACCACAGCCGCGATCCCAGACCGGCGAATGGGGCACGCGTGTCCCCCGTACGGCCCACGGGCCGTCCCGCGGTCAGTCCGTGAGCCGCGGGAACAGGTCGGTGAAGGGTCCCGCGGTCGCCGAGATCCCCCGCCCGTACGGCGCGTCGAAGTTCCAGATCAGGAAGAGCAGGAAGGCGATGAGCGCGCTGAACAGGCCGGCGAGCAGCAGTTCCCTTCCGGTGCGCCGGATCTGGAGGGTGAAGATCAGTCCCACCGTCACCAGGGCGCCGATGATGAGGCCGAACCACACCACCCCCGGCATCGTCTCGCCGGCGCTCTGCCCGCGCGCCCCGCGGGCGTCGTCGGCGACGGCCACCTGGTCCACCAGCGGCTGGTAGGCCTGGCCCTCGAAGTCGTTGGCGGGCTGGTAGTCGGTCACGCCGCGGCGGACCTGCTCCAGGAGCTCCCTGCCCCGTTCGGTCAGCTCGCCGTGCTCCGCCATGTGCGGGAACTCCTCCTCGACGACGTACGACACGTACGCGTCGACGTCGGCCCGGATGCGCTCCCGCACGGCCTGCGGGTAGACCTCGGCCCGCGCGGAGATCTCGTGCAGCGCCTGCGCCTCCTGGCGCACCGTCTCCTGCGCCGCGCTGCGGGCCTCCCAGACGCCGGCGATGGCGAGGCCGAGGACGATGGCGTACACCACGCCGATCATCATCGTCATGTACTCGATGACGTCCGGGGTCTCGCTGGGGTCGTCGTCCTCGGGGATCCGGCGGTTGTTGATGACGACGATGGTGAGCACGACGGCGCAGGCGGCGGCCATCGCGAGGGTCAGAACAAGCCATTCGGACACGTGTGCACTCCGGGGGGATCAACGGGAACGGGAGCGCAGGATCGCGGTCGCGAGCACTGCGGGGGCGGTGATGAGCAGGGTGGTGCTCAGGACGTTCGGGGCGCTCTTCGGCTTGGCCCGGGCCGTGCGCCGGTAGTGCGGCAGGGCGACCGGGGCCGGCGGCCGGGGGCGCAGGGTCGGCGCGGGAGACGGCGAAGGGGGCGCCGGCGGCTCGGGCACCGGCTCGGGCTCCGGGGGCGCGGGGCGCGGCGGAGCGGGCTTCGCTGGCGGCACCGGCCTCGGCGGCGGGGCGGGCCGGGTGGCGGGCGGCGGCGCGGGGGCGGGCGGACGCGGCTTGGCCGTCGGCTTCGGGGTCGGTTTCCCGGTCGGCTTCGGCGGCTTGCTGGGGTGGGGTGGGTGTGTGGGGTGGGGCGGATGAGTCGGGTGCGGCGGGTGGCTCGGGAAGCAGGGCCCCGGACCGGTGGACACGATCGCGACGCTCGAACCGTCGGGGCCGGTCGAGGCGTAGGCGCACGCGTCGGCGGCGGCGGGCACGGGTGCGGCGAGCAGCCACACCAGCGCGCCGGCCGCGAGGGGCCGTGACAGGAGCGATCCGTACGGAGGTGACAGGGACACGCCTCGCAGCCTGATCATATGGATCGGCCCCGCGGGCCGGAACGGCCTCTGATTCCCTGGATGGAGCGGATCGCGCGGTGCGCGGGTTTGACGTTTCCGTGCGTTCTGTCGTCTCACGCGTACCCCAACGCCGCCAACGCCCCCGTCGTTGCGGTCCGTTCCCCAGGAATGCGCGAGCGGCGGAACCCGCCGGAATCGCTTACGCGCGGAAGTGGCCGGTAGTAGCCTTTCGTTGAGCCGGGCATCGCGCCTTCCGGACCCGTTGGTCCGGGTCTGACGGCGCGCCCGGGCCGTGCACGGCCATCCGCACGTGAAGGTGCACGGGCCGAAGGCGTGAACTCTTCCGTTCCGGGCGCACGTGCCAATGGCGTGTGACCAAGAACGGATCGTGAATTTCCGTTTCTACTCGCTCTCTCGGCGGGCGATCAGTAGCCTCAGCTCGAACGTCCGCGGCGAACACCTGGCCGCATCCCGTGGCGACTTGTTGGAGACTTTGATGGAGCGTCCCGCCTGGGCTCCGCCGGGCATCGATATCTCGGTGCCGAGCGTGTCCCGTATGTACGACTTCTATCTGGGCGGCTCGCACAACTTCGAAGTGGACCGGGAAGCGGCCCGCAAGGCCCTGGAGTTCCTCCCCGGACTCCCCAAGATCATGCAGGCGAACCGGGCCTTCATGCGGCGCGCCGTCCGCCACGCCGTCGCGGAGGGCATCACCCAGTTCCTCGACATCGGCTCCGGCATACCGACCTTCGGAAACGTCCACGAGGTCGCCCAGGCCGCGAGCGACCGGGCGCGGGTCGTCTACGTCGACCACGACCCGGTCGCCGTCGCCCACAGCCGGGCCGTGCTCGAAGGCGACGACCGGTCGGCCGTGGTCGCCGCCGACCTGCGCAAGCCGCGCGAGATCCTGCACAGCCCCGAGGTCGGCGAACTCCTCGACCTGGACCGCCCGGTGGCGCTGCTGCTCGTCGCGGTCCTGCACTTCCTGGAGGACGCCGACGAGCCGTACGAGGCGGTCGCCGAACTCCTCGACGCGCTCGCCCCGGGCAGCCTCCTCGTCCTCACGCACGCCTCCTACGAGGGCATCCCCGTCTCCCAGGAGCGCGCCGGCGGCGCCGTCGGCGTCTACCGCGACATCCGCAACCCGCTGGTGATGCGCTCCCACGAGGAGATCACCCGCTTCTTCGACGGCACCGAGCTCGTCGCGCCCGGAGTCGTGTCCATGCCCCGGTGGCGGCCCGACGACCCGGACGAGGAGGAGGACCCCTTCGCCTTCTCCGGCTTCGCCGGGGTGGGGCGCAAGGCGTGAACCTGCCGCCCCAGCCGGCCGTCTGCGTCGCCGACGGACCGGAGGACAGACTCAGACGCTTCGTGACCATCTGGAGCCGGGCGGTCTTCCCGGTCACGGCCACCTCGATGACCCGGCAGGAACTCGAGCGGCACCTGCTGCCGCCGGCCCGCGAACTGTCGAAGGCCCTGCACGCCCGGCCGTTCGACACCGCCCCCGCCCACCGGGTCGGACAGGCCCTGGTGGCCGCCCACTGCACCGACCCCGAAGCCCTCGCCCGCAGCCTCGGGGTGGTCGACGCCTATCTGGTGCTGTACTGCGCGGGCGCCGGCCACGGCGACGAGCCGGACACCCGTCGGGGAGACGCGCGGCAGCGGGAACGCGGCGAGCGGGACACCCCGGCGCGGGACACCCCCCTGCCGGCCGAGGAACTGCGGGCCCGCTGCTCCAAGCTCCAGCACGCCATGGCCGCCGGCTTCGCCCAGGCCCTGCGCGAGAGGACCCTCGTCGAGCAGGAGTCCATCGCCCACTCGGCGCTCTCCGCCCGAACCGCCGCCGAACTCGCCCTGCACGCCACCGAGAGCCGCTTCCGCGCGGTCTTCGACGGCGCCGCCATCGGCATCGGCATCGCCGACCTCCAGGGCAACGTCCTGGAGGTCAACGAGACCCTCACCCGGATGTTCGGCGGCCTCGAACAGCACGTCGTCAGCCGCAACATCGCCGAATGGGCCCACCCCGAGGACGGCCCGCACGTCTGGCGGCTCTACGACGAGCTGGTCCGCGGCGAACGCGAGCACTACCGGGTCGAGAAGCCCTTCCACCGCGGCGACGGCAGCGTCCTGTGGACCAACCTCACCGTCTCCCTGCTGCGCGACGCCGACGGCGTGCCCCAGTACCAGCTGGCGCTGATGGAGGACACCACCGAGCGGCGGCTGCTCAACCTGCGGCTGCGGTACGAGGCGACACACGACGCGCTCACCGGGCTGCCCAACCGGACGCTGTTCTTCGAGCGCCTGGAGAAGACCCTCGCACCGGCCGACGGCAGCCGCTTCGGCCTGTGCTACCTCGACCTCGACGGCTTCAAGGTCATCAACGACAGCCTCGGCCACGCCACCGGCGACCGGCTCCTCGTGGAGGTCGCCGACCGCCTGCAGAGCTGCGTCACCGCGCCGGGCGAGATGGTGGCCCGGCTCGGCGGCGACGAGTTCGTCGCGCTCACCACCGGACCCGGCACCGAGCGCAAGGTCGCCGAACTCGCCGACCGGATGCTCGGCGCCCTCTCCACCCCCATCCTCATCGACGGCCGCGAACTGCCCGTCCGCGGCAGCGTCGGCGTCGTCGAGGGCGCCGCGGGGGAGCGGACCGCGGCCGAGGTGCTGCGCAGCGCCGACATCACCATGTACCGGGCCAAGTCGGCGGGCGGCAACCGCTTCGAGTTCGCCGACGCCGAGGCCGACGCCCGCGCCATTACCCGGCACGGACTCACCACCGCCCTGCCGGCCGCCTTGGAGCGCGGCGAGTTCTTCATCGAGTACCAGCCGCTCGTGCACCTTGACGACGGCAGCGTCCACGGCGCCGAAGCGCTCGTACGGTGGTGCCACCCGCAGCACGGCGTCCTCGGCCCGGACCGCTTCATCCCCCTCGCCGAGAACACCGGCCTCATCGTGCCGCTCGGCCGCTGGGTGCTCCAGGAGGCCGTCCGCCAGGCCCGCTTCTGGCAGGACGGCGCCCCCGGCGGCCACCGGGCGACCGGCCCGCTGAGGATCAACGTCAACCTGTCGCCGACCCAGCTGCAGCACCCCGGCCTGGTCGCGGAGACCGTCGACGTCCTGGAGCGCTCCGGACTCGAACCGGGCGCGCTCTGCCTGGAGGTGACCGAGTCGGCGCTCATCGGCGCCGACGACGACCTCCTGAAGCCGCTGCGGCAGCTCGCGGAGATGGGCGTGGACATCGCCCTCGACGACTTCGGCACCGGCTACTCCAACCTGGCCAACCTGCGCCGGCTCCCGGTGAGCGTCCTCAAGCTCGACCGTTCCTTCACCCAGGGCATGCAGCAGCACCCGGCCGACCCCGTCGACCTCAAGATCGTCGAGGGAATCGTGCACCTGGCCCACAGCCTGGAGCTCGCGGTCACCGTCGAGGGCGTGGAGACCGGCGCCCAGGCCCAGCAGCTGCGCGAGCTCGGCTGCGACACGGCCCAGGGCTGGTACTACGCCCGCCCCGGCGCCCCGGACCGCATCCACTCCCTGGTCCTGGCGGACGCGGTGTAGCGCCGCCCGTCCGGCCGGCGGGGCTTCCCGCTAGCCGGCGGGCGTGCCGCGCCGGGAGGCCATGAGCAGCTTCTGCAGCTCGCGCGCCGCCCTCGGGGGCGCCACGTCGCTGCGGTGGGCCAGCGCGATGGTCCGGCGCAGGCCGGGCCGGGCCAGGGCCGTGACCCGCAGGTCGCGGCCCGCCCGGGCGGCCACCATCGTGGGGACGACGGCGAGGCCGAGACCGGCCCGTACAAAACCGAGCACGGCGTCCATCTCGCCGCCCTCCACCGTGAACGACGGCTCGAAGCCCTCCGCCCGGCAGGCGGCCACCGTCAGCTCCCGCAGGTCGTAGCCGTGCCGGAACATCACCAGCGGCTGATCGCGCAGATCCGCGATCCGCACCGGCCGCCGCGGCGCCGGCGCGGACGCCGCCGAGACCACCACCAGGTCCTCGGTGAGCAGCTCCACCGTCGTCAGCGCGGGCGAGGGCGTCGGCAGCGGCAGCACCACCAGCGCCAGATCCAGCGCGCCGCGCGCCAGCTCCCGTACGAGATCGTGCGAGCCGCCCTCCTCGATGAGCAGCCGGATCCCCGGATGCAGATCGTGGAAGGCGCGCAGCACGTCCGGCAGCAGCCCCGTGCACAGGCTGGGCGTCGCCCCCAGCCGCACCCGGCCCCGCCGCAGCTGCACCAGCTCCTGCACCTCCTGCCGCGCCGTGTCGGTGTCGGCGAGGATCCGGCGGGCCAGCGGCAGCAGGGCCTCGCCGGCGTCGGTCAGGGCGATGTTGCCCCGGGCCCGGCTGAACAGCTCCGCGCCCAGCTCCTGCTCCAGGGCCTTGATCTGCTGGGAGAGCGAGGGCTGGGACACGTGGACCCGCTCCGCGGCCCGGGTGAAGTGACGGGTCTCGGCGACGGCCACGAAATAGAGGAGCTGCTGGAACTGCATGACACCACCCTACGCCGATCCATAGGTCGCGCCTATCGAGATCAGCCGAACCATGTCTTGGACCTCTCAGCCTCTCCGGCCCTACCGTCGCTGGCATGGCTCTGGCAACCAAGACCGAGCGGCGGTCCGGCCGGCCGCCCTCCCCGGCACCGACCCGCGGATTCTGGGCGTCGACGATCGGCAAGAAGACGGTCATGGCCGTCACCGGCCTGATCATGCTCGCCTACCTCGTCGCCCACGTGGCCGGCAACCTCAAGGTCTTCTTCGGCCCCGAGGAGTTCAACGCCTACGGCCGCTGGCTCCGCGTCATGGGCGCCCCCGTCCTGCACCACCACTGGGGCCTGTGGATCGCCCGGACCGTGCTGCTCGCCTCCGTCGTGGCCCACGCGGTCTCCGCGTACCAGCTCAGCCGCCGCGACATCAAGGCCCGCCCTACCCGGTACGTCCACCGCCGCAAGGGCGCGTCCTACGCCACCCGCACCATGCGCTGGGGCGGCGTCATCCTGGCCCTGTTCATCGTCTGGCACGTCCTCGACCTCACCACCGGCACCGTCCACCCCGGCGGATTCGAGGAGGGCCGGCCCTACCAGAACGTCGTCGACACCTTCTCCACCTGGTACGGCAACGTCATCTACATCGTCGCCATGCTCGCCGTCGGACTCCACGTCCGGCACGGCTTCTGGAGCGCCGCCCAGACCCTCGGCGTCGGCAACGCCCGCCGCGAACGCCTCCTCAAGGCCACGGCCAACACCCTCGCCCTCGTGCTGACCGCGGGCTTCGTCTCCGTCCCCGTCGCCGTCATGACCGGAGTGGTGAGCTGACATGACCTCCCCCGACCGCCTCCCCGACTACCGCCTCGGCGAGCCCGTCACCGACACCAAGGCCCCCGCCGGCCCCATCGCCGAACGCTGGGACACCCGCCGCTTCCAGGCCAGGCTGGTCAACCCCGCCAACCGCCGCGGCCACCGGATCATCGTCGTCGGCACCGGCCTCGCCGGCGGCTCCGCCGGCGCCACCCTCGCCGAACAGGGCTACCAGGTCGTCCAGTTCTGCTACCAGGACTCCCCGCGCCGCGCCCACTCCATCGCCGCCCAGGGCGGCATCAACGCCGCCAAGAACTACCGCAACGACGGCGACTCCGTGCACCGCCTCTTCTACGACACGGTCAAGGGCGGCGACTTCCGCGCCCGCGAGTCCAACGTCCACCGCCTCGCCCAGATCTCCGTCGAGATCATCGACCAGTGCGTCGCCCAGGGCGTGCCCTTCGCCCGCGAGTACGGCGGACTCCTCGACACCCGCTCCTTCGGCGGCGTCCAGGTCTCCCGCACCTTCTACGCCCGCGGCCAGACCGGCCAGCAGCTCCTCCTCGGCGCCTACCAGGCGCTGTCCCGGCAGATCGCCGCCGGCAACGTCGAGATGCACCCGCGCACCGAGATGCTCGACCTGATCGTCGTCGACGGCCGCGCCCGCGGCATCGTCGCCCGCGACCTCGTCACCGGCCGGATCTCCACCCACTACGCCGACGCCGTCGTCCTCGCCACCGGCGGCTACGGCAACGTCTTCTACCTGTCCACCAACGCCATGAACTCCAACGCCACCGCCGTGTGGCGGGCCCACCGGCGCGGCGCGTACTTCGCCAACCCCTGCTTCACCCAGATCCACCCCACCTGCATCCCGCGCACCGGCGACCACCAGTCCAAGCTCACCCTGATGAGCGAGTCGCTGCGCAACGACGGCCGCATCTGGGTCCCCAAGGCCAAGGGCGACACCCGGCCGCCGCACGAGATCCCGGAGGACGAGCGCGACTACTACCTGGAGCGCATCTACCCCTCCTTCGGCAACCTCGTCCCCCGTGACATCGCCTCCCGCGCCGCCAAGAACGTCTGCGACGAGGGCAGGGGAGTGGGCCCCGGCGGCCAGGGGGTGTACCTCGACTTCGCCGACGCGATCCGCCGCATGGGCCGCGCCAAGGTCGAGGAGAAGTACGGCAACCTCTTCGACATGTACGAGCGGATCACCGCGGAGAACCCGTACGAGGTGCCCATGCGGATCTACCCGGCCGTGCACTACACGATGGGCGGACTGTGGGTCGACTACGACCTCCAGACCACCGTCCCCGGCCTCTTCGCCATCGGCGAGGCCAACTTCTCCGACCACGGCGCCAACCGGCTCGGCGCCTCCGCCCTCATGCAGGGCCTCGCCGACGGCTACTTCGTCCTGCCCGCCACCATCAACGACTACCTCGCCCGCCACCCGCACGCCGAACCCGTCACCGACGACCACCCCGCCGTCCGGGACGTCCTCGCCGAGACCGAGGACCGCCTCCACCTCCTCCTCGCCGTCGACGGGGACCGCACCCCCGACTCCTTCCACCGCGAACTCGGCGAAGTCATGTGGGAGTTCTGCGGCATGGCCCGCACCAAGGGGGGACTGCGCACGGCGCTGCGCCGCATCCCCGAGATCCGCGAGGAGTTCTGGCGGCGCATCAAGGTCCCCGGCACCGGCGAGGAGTTCAACCAGTCCCTGGAGAAGGCCAACCGGATCGTCGACTACCTGGAGCTCGCCGAGCTCATGTGCCTCGACGCCCTCCACCGCGAGGAGTCCTGCGGCGGCCACTTCCGCGAGGAGTCGCAGACGCCCGACGGCGAGGCCGCACGGCGCGACGAGGAGTTCTCCTACGCGGCGGCCTGGGAGTTCGCCGCCGACGGCCCCCCGGTGCTCCACAAGGAAGACCTGACCTTCGAGTACGTCCACCCCACCCAGCGGAGCTACGCATGAGGCTCACCCTGCGCGTCTGGCGCCAGAAGAACGCCGACGCCGAAGGCGCCATGGCCGTCTACGAAGTGGACGGCATCTCCTCCGACATGTCCTTCTTGGAGATGCTGGACACCCTCAACGAGGACCTCATCCTGCGCGGCGAGGACCCCGTCGCCTTCGACCACGACTGCCGCGAGGGCATCTGCGGCGCCTGCAGCCTCGTCATCAACGGCGACGCCCACGGCCCCGAACGCACCACCACCTGCCAGCTCCACATGCGGTCCTTCCGCGACGGCGACACCATCGACATCGAACCCTGGCGCGCCGCCGCCTTCCCCGTCGTCAAGGACCTGGTCGTCGACCGCTCGGCCTTCGACCGGGTCATCCAGGCCGGCGGCTACATCAGCGTCCCCACCGGCTCCGCCCCCGAGGCCCACGCCACCCCGGTCCCCAAGGCCGACGCCGACTTCGCCTTCGAACACGCCGAGTGCATCGGCTGCGGCGCCTGCGTCGCCGCCTGCCCCAACGGCTCGGCGATGCTCTTCACCTCCGCCAAGATCAACCACCTCGGCGCCCTCCCCCAAGGCGCCCCCGAACGCGAGACCCGCGTCCTCGACATGGTCGCCCAGATGGACGCCGAGGGCTTCGGCGGCTGCACCCTCACCGGCGAGTGCGCCACCGCCTGCCCCAAGGGCATTCCGCTGCCCTCCATCACGGCCATGAACCGCGAATGGCTGAGGGCGAAGCGGAAGGGGACGCGGCGCTAGACCGCTACCTCCGGAGCTCCCAGGTCGGGCGCGATCCGAGGAAGACGGCCGAACCGGGTCCTGTCGGCGGGGTGCCGGACGCCGCCCGGCGGATGCGCGCCCGGGAGGGCATCGTCCGGGTGGTACGGGGTAGGCGATGGTCATACGGACGACCGAGGGAGGACCCATGCCCGGTTTGATCACGCGTCTCAAGGAGTTCGCCCGCAGCCCGCAGGGGCAGCGCGCCGTCGCGTCGGCCCGGCGGGCCGCCGCGGACCCCCGCAAGCGCGCGCAGGCGCGCAGTCTGCTCGGACGGCTGCGCGGGCGCCGGTGACGGCGGGGAGGCGGCGAGGGGCGGACACGACCATGGCATGGCAGTCACTGACACGGTGGGAACGTGCCCTGGAGCGGTGGCAGAGCGCTCTCGTCTCCCGGCTCCGCCCCACCCACGAGCCCGTGGAACTGATCGACGCGCTGCACCAGGAGTGCGACAGCAACGCCGTGGTGTGCAGCGAGAGCCGCGTGGTGGTCCCGAACGCCTTCGAGGTCGAGCTGGACAGCCGCGTGTTCGCCGAGCTGGTCCGCAACGGCTGCGGTGACGTGGGCGTGATGCTGACGGACAACCTCGCGCGGCACGGGCGGCGCCAGGGCTACGAGTGGGCGGGGCCGCTGACCGTCCACGTCACCCCGAGGCCGCTGCCCTCCGGTGACCCGTATCGCGTCCGCAGCGGCCCGATGGCCCACGTGCGGGCCGACGCCTTCCCGCCGGAGGGCTGACCCGCCCGGCCCGCCGGTGCCGAGGGCCACCACGGCGGCCGCTCAGCTCCCTAGACGAGGGTCTGCTGCTCTCGGATGGCCTCCAGGCGTTCGAGGTGGTCCTCGCCCCACTGGCCGAGGGGGGCGAGCGCGGTGACGAGCGACCGGCCGAGCTCGGTCAGGGAGTACTCCACCTTCGGTGGCACCTGATGGTGGACCTCCCGGTGCACCAGGCCGCTCGCCTCCAGCTCCCGTAGCTGGAGGATGAGCATGCGCTCGCTGATCCCGGTCACGGTCCGCCGCAGCTCGCCGAAGCGCAGCGGGCCCTCCCCGAGCCAGAAAAGGATCAGCCCCTTCCATTTCCCGCCCATGACGTCGATCGCGGCGTCCAGGCCACAGGTGTAGCTCCGCTTCTGCATCAGCCCGCCCTCTCATGCACTTACAAAAGTGTGGGTACCCGAGGAAATTGTAGGTACTTGTAGAAGAGTTGGTGTCCCCGCAGCATGGTCCGGTAGCCACCGGGACGCGAGGCAGGAGACATCATGACCGGGCATCACCGCACAGCCGTGACCGTCGTCGGGCTGGGCTCGATGGGCAGCGCGCTCGCCGGCGCGTTCGTCGACGCCGGGCACCCGGCCACCGTCTGGAACAGGACGCCGTCGAAGGCCGAACCCCTCGTGTCCAGAGGCGCCCACCACGCCCCGGCCATCGGCGAGGCGGTCGCGGCGAGCCCGCTGGTCGTCACCTGCCTGACCACGTACGAGGACACCATCGCGGCCCTGGAACCGGCCGGGGCCGCGATGGAGGGGCGGGCGCTCGTCACGCTGAACAGCGGTTCCCCGTCCGGCGCCCGCAAGATGGCCGCCTGGGCCCTCGGGCACGGCATGCGGTACCTCGACGGAGCGGTCAAGGACGTGCCGTCCGCCGTGGGAGGCGGGGACACCCTCCTGTACTACGCGGGCGGCCCGGCCGTCTTCGGCGAATTCGCCCCCGTGCTGCGGGCGTTGGGCGGCGACACCGTCCATCTCGGGCCCGACCCCGACCTCGCTGCCCTGTGCGAGACGGCGGTGGGCGGCACCCTGCTGCCGGCGCTGGTCGGCTTCTTCCAGGGCGCGGCCGCTCTGCGGGCGCGCGGCCTGGAGGCGGCCTCGATGGTGCGCTTCACGGCCAAGTGGTTCGAGATGATCAGCTCGGTGCTGCCGGTCTTCGCGGCGGAGATCGACCGCGGCGACTACGGCGACGGTGCCTCCTCGGTGAACCTGTTCCTGGCGGGAGCCGCGCACGACGTGGAACTCGGCGAGGAGGCCGGCCTCGACGTCGCGTGGCACGAGCCCTTCCACGACCTCCTGAGGCGCGCTGCCGACGCCGGCCACGGCGATCACAGCATCTCCGCCCTGACGGAGGTGCTCAGGAAGCCGGTGCCCGCCGGCACGTCCGGAGGCACCGCGGCGGAGTGAGACCGGGCCGTGGACCGGCCCGGGTCCGGTCCGGTCCGGTCCGGTCACGGTCCCGCCCGGTCCGGTACGGTCACGGTCCCGCCCGGTCCGGTACGGTCACGGCTCCGTGCAGCCCGTCCCCCCGGCCCAGCCGCCCCCGCGACAGAGCGCCCCCGGGGCAGGCCGCCTCCCGGGCAGGGCCCCGGGGCAGGCCCTGGTCCCTCCCGGTCACGCCGTCTCCGGTCAGGCCGGTGTGAGACCGGCCAGGCGGGCGAGCCTGCGGTACGAGTCGAGCAGTGCGGTCCGGTCGTACGTGCTCGTCGTCACCAGGACCTCCTGCGCCCCGGTCTCCTGCACCGCCCGCGTCAGCTCGGCGGCGACCTGCTCCTCGGTGCCGTACACGTGCCCCTGGAGCCCCGACTCGTAGAATCCGCGCTGCTTGTCGGTCATCTCCAGGGCCGTGATCCGCTCCGGCGGCGCGAGCGGCGGGAAGACGCCCCGGGTGCGGGAGTACGCCAGCGACCAGGCCTCCGGCATCAGCATCCGGCGGGCCTCCTCCTCCGTACCGGCCACCGCGACCGTGCCGGCGACGACGACGTACGGTTCGGACGACCAGACGGAGGGCCGGAAGGCGGACCGGTAACCGTCGATCGCCTCGAGGAGCCGGGCCCGTCCCTTCAGGTCCCCGATGACCAGCGGCAGACCCGCGGCCGCGGCGATCGCCGCGCCCTCGCCCGTCGCGAGCACGTACGGCGGCACCCGCAGCCCCTCGGCGGGGCGGGCGTGCACCTGGGGGTGGGCGGTCTGCTCGCCGGTGAACCAGCCGAGCAGTTCGTCCAGTTGACCGGCGAACCGGTCGGCGTCCTCCTTGTCGCGGCCGAGGGCCCGCCGGATGCCGTCCGTGAAGCCCACCGAACGGCCGAGGCCCATGTCGATCCGGCCCGGGAACAGCGACTCCAGGACGCCGAACTGCTCCGCCACCACCAGTGGCTGGTGGTTGGGCAGCATCACCCCGCCCGTGCCGACCCGGATGCGCGTGGTCGCGCCCGCCACGGCCGCGGCCAGCACGGTCGGCGCCGACCCGGCCACGCCGGGCACACTGTGGTGCTCCGACACCCAGAACCGGTGGTAGCCCAGCGCCTCGGCCTCCCGGGCCAGGCGCACCGTGTCGCGCAGCGCCCGGCCGCCGTCCTCGCCCTCCCGGGTGCGGGAGCGGTCGAGGACGGAGAAGCGGATGCCTTCGAGGGGTGTCGTCATGGTGCTCACGCAGGGTTCAACGCCGCGGAGCGCCGGGGATTCCCGCACGCCCCGGCATGCCTACGCTGGGGGAGTGACCCGACACCGCAGGCCCGTGGCCGTCTTCGACCTCGACAACACCCTCGCGTCCACCGCCCACCGCCAGCACTTCCTGGAGCGGCGCCCGCGCGACTGGGACCGGTTCTTCGCCGCCGCGCCTCAAGACCCGCCGCTCCCGGAGGGCGTCGAGCTGTGCCGGGAGACGGCCGAGGAATGCGACATCGTCTATCTCACCGGGCGGCCCGAACGCTGCCGCCGTGACACGCTCGACTGGCTCGCCGAGCACGGCCTCCCCGAGGGACCGGTGCACATGCGGCGGGACCGCGACTTCCGGCCCGCCCGGCAGACCAAGCTGGAGCTGCTGCGCCGGCTCGGCCGCGACCGCGAGGTGCGCGTGCTCGTCGACGACGACGAACTGGTCTGCGACGCCGCCGAGACGGCGGGCTTCACCGTGGTGCGGGCCCGGTGGGCGGTGCCGTCGGAGGCGCTGAAGGACGCGCAGGAGCGAGAGGGCCGGACCTGAGCGGCCAGTCGGATCCCGTGTCCGGGGTCGTCGGATCCACGGTCCCGGATCAGTCGCCGTCCTCCAGGCGGAAGCCGACCTTCAGCCCCACCTGGTAGTGCTCGATCGCCCCGTCCACCAGGTGCCCGCGCACCTGGGTGACCTCGAACCAGTCGAGCCCGCGCAGGGTCTGTGAAGCGCGCTGGATCCCGTTGCGGATGGCCTGGTCGACGCCCTCGGTGGACGTGCCGACGATCTCGGTGACGCGGTAGGTGTGGTTCGACATGGGAGCCGGACTCCTCTCGGTGCCCTCGGTGGGTTCCCTCCACCGTGCCCCACTCCGGCGAGGACCGCGACACGTCGCCCGCCCGGCGGGGTACGGCCGAGGACTTGACCTGCCGCATTGGTCCAGACCAGAATCCGGCCCATACCCGCGCGAACCTCCCGTCAGGTCCCCCCACACGTCGGGTCGGCAACCCTCCCCCGCAGAAGGTGACCTCACGTGAAGAACCGCCGTCTCGCCTGTCCGCTGGCAGTCCTCTCCGCCCTCGCCCTCTCCGGGTGCGGGCTCCTTCCCGGAGGGGGAGACACCACCCGCACGGTCAACCTCTGGCTGATGCGCGACAGCGCGAGCGAGGACTTCCTCACGCGGTTCACCGCGTCCTTCGAGGCCGAGCACGAGGGCGTCGAGCTGGAGATCACCATCCAGGACTGGACCGGCATCGGGAAGAAGGTCACCGACGCCCTCAACGGCCCCGGCGGGCCCGACGTCATCGAGGTCGGCAACACCCAGGTCGCCCAGTACGCCGACACCGACAAGCTCTACGACCTCACCCTGGAGTCGGTCCGCGACCTCGGCAGCGAGGACTGGCTCCCGGGCCTCGCCGAGCCCGGCAGCATCGACGGAGCCCAGTACGGCATCCCCTGGTACGCGGCCAACCGCATCGTCATCTACAACAAGGACCTCTTCGCCGACGCCGGCGTCAAGCCGCCCGCCACACGGGCCCAGTGGCTCGACGACACCGAGAAGCTCAACCGGAACGGAACCCAGGGCATCTACCTCGCCGGCCAGGACTGGTACACCCTCTCCGGCTTCATCTGGGACGAGGGCGGCGAACTCGCCGTCGACCGGGGCGGCCTGTGGGCCGGCGCCCTCGACAGCCCCGCCGCCCTGCGCGGCATGGACTTCTACAAGGACCTCCAGGCCCTCGGCAAGGGCCCCAGGAACGCCGACGAGCAGAACCCCCCGCAGGCCGAGGTCTTCGCCAAGGGCGACGTCGCCCAGATCATCGCCACGCCCAGCGCCATCCCGGTGATCACCAAGGCCAACCCCGCGCTCAAGGACAAGCTCGGCTTCTTCCCCATCCCCGGCAAGAAGGCCGGACAGCCCTGCGCCGTGTTCACCGGCGGCTCCGACCTCATCATCCCGGAGAACGCGCCCGAGCGCACCGCCGCGCTCGAGGTCGTCAAGGCCCTCGCCGGCGAGAAGTGGCAGAGCGAACTGGCGCGGGCGATGAACTACGTGCCCAACAAGACCTCCCTCGCCTCCGTCGTCGCCGGCCAGGAGGCCACCGCCACCATGGCCGTCGGCGCCGCCCGCGGCCGGGCCACCCCCAACTCGCCCCAGTGGGCCGACGTCGAGGCCGACAACCCGATCAAGCCGTACATGACCGCGGTCCTCACCGGCGAGGACCCGAAGGAAGCCGCCCGGTCCGCCTCCGAGCGGATCACGGACACCCTCGCCGAATAGAGCGCGCCCCCACACCATTCAGCGCCTCCACACCAACCGGCCCCCGGCCGGTCACGTCGAATCCAGCCACCCACGGAAGAAACGAGGAGTCGGGCCACCGCTCGCACGGCCCGGCTCCCTGCCGTCTTTCCGTACCGCCGGAGGATCCCGACATGGCCGCCGTACCCCTCGCCCAGCCCGTCGCCGAACCGGCGGGCCGGCCCCTCGCCGCCGTACCGCCCCAGCAGCGCGCCGGGGACGAGCCCCAGCCCCGTTACGTCGTGGGCCTCGCCCGCGACCAGGAGGACGTCCGGGCCGCGCAGCGGCTGCGCCACCTCGTCTTCGCCGGAGAGATGGGCGCCCGGCTCGAGGGGCCCGAACCCGGCCTCGACAGCGACGCCTTCGACGCCTACTGCGACCACCTCCTCGTACGGCGGGAGGACACCGGCGAGGTCGTCGGCACCTACCGGGTGCTGCCGCCCGAGCGGGCCGCGGTGGCGGGACGGCTCTACTCCGAGAGCGAGTTCGACCTCACCCGGCTCGCCCCGATCCGGCACGACCTCGTCGAGGTCGGCCGCTCCTGCGTCCACCCCGCCCACCGCAACGGCGCCGTGATCGCCCTCGTCTGGGCCGGCCTGGCCCGCTACATGACCCGCACCGGCCACGACTGGCTCGCCGGCTGCTGCTCCGTCCCGCTCGCCGACGGCGGCACCCTCGCCGCCGCCACCTGGGACGCGGTCAGGACCCGGCACCTGGCCCCCGAGGAGTACTGGGTCACCCCGCACCGGCTGTGGACCCCCGACCCGGCCGCCGCGCCCGCCGAGGGCCGGATCGAACTGCCCCCGCTGCTGCGGGGCTACCTGCGGCTCGGCGCGTGGGTCTGCGGCGCCCCCGCCCACGACCCGGACTTCGGCGTCGCCGACCTCTACGTGCTGCTGTCGCTGCGCCGCACCAACCCCCGCTACCTGCGGCACTTCCTGTCGCTCGCCCCCGCCCGGTGAGCGTCCGGTGAGCGCCCCCACGGCCCCCTCCCCGTGGCTGCCCACGGCGCCGTGCACGCCCGGCCCGTGCACCGCCCACCCCGGCCCGGCCGTCCCGGCCGCCGGAGCCGGCCGGGGCGTGCTGCGGCTGGCCGCGGGGCTCGCCGCCGTCCTCCTCGGCGTGCTGCTCGCCCCGCTCGCGGCCCCGCTGCCGGCGGCCGGGCGTCTGCTGCTCGTCCGGTGCTGGTGCCGGGCCGTGCTGCGGGCGTTCGGGGTACGGGTCCGGGTCACCGGCCGGCCCGCGCCCGAGGGCGGCCCGCTCCTGGTGGTCGCGAACCACGTCTCCTGGCTGGACGTGCCCCTGGTCGCCGCCGTGCTCCCGGGGCGCATGCTCGCCAAGCGCGAGGTGCGGAGCTGGCCCCTGTTCGGCCCGCTCGCCGCGCTCGGCGGCACCCTCTTCATCGACCGCGACCGGCTGCGGACCCTGCCCGCCACGGTGGCCGCGACGGCGCGCGTCCTCGCCGCCGGCGGCCGGGTCGTCGTCTTCCCGGAGGGCTCCACCTGGTGCGGCCGGGCGAGCGGCGTCTTCCGGCCGGCCGCCTTCCAGGCGGCGCTGGACACCGGATCCGGAGTCCAGCCCGTACGGATCGACTACCGGCCCGCCGGGCCCGCCGCGTTCGTCGGCGAGGACACGCTGGGGGCGTCACTGTGGCGGATCGCCACGGCGCGACGGCTCGACGCCGAGATCCGGATACTGGATCCGATATCCAGTCTCCACCATCCGGATCGTCGCTCCCTCGCCCGCGCCGCTCAGTCCACCGTCGCCAGGGAGAGCGCGAACCTCCCCTCCCCGTCCGTCCACCAGCGGGTCAGCGACAGGCCCGCCTCCGCCAGCTCCGTGCGCACGCCCTCCTGACGGAACTTCGCCGACACCTCCGTCCGCAGCTCCTCACCCGCCTCGAACGGCACCACCAGATCGAGCTCCGGGATCTTCACCGACAGCGCGTGCCGCGCCCGCAGCCGCATCTCGATCCACTCGCGCTCCCGGTTCCACAGCGCCACGTGGTCGAAGTCCTCCAGGCGGGCGTCCGCCCCCAGCTCACGGTCGATGACCGCGAGCACGTTCTTGTTGAAGGCGGCCGTCACGCCCGCCGCGTCGTCGTACGCGGCCACCAGCGTCGCCTCGTCCTTCACCAGGTCCGTCCCGAGCAGCAGCGCGTCACCGGGCGAGAGCATCCCCCGGACCGCCCGCAGGAACTCCCGCCGCTCCCCGGGCAGCAGATTGCCGATGGTGCCGCCCAGGAACGCCACCAGACGCGGCCCCGGGGCGTCCGGCAGATCGAGACCGTGGGTGAAGTCGGCGACCAGGGCGTGCACCCGCAGCCCCGGCCGTTCGGCGGCCAGCGCCTCGCCCGCCCCCTTCAGCGCCGACTCGCTCACGTCCACCGGCACATAGGCGACGAGCCCCGGCAGCAGTGCGTCGATCAGGTGGCGGGTCTTCTCCGACGAGCCGGAGCCGAGCTCCACCAGGGTCTGCGCCCCGGTGGCCGCCGCGATCTCCTCCGACCGGGCCATCAGGATCTCCCGCTCGGCGCGCGTCGGGTAGTACTCGGGAAGCCGGGTGATCTCCTCGAACAGTTCGCTGCCGCGCGCGTCGTAGAACCACTTGGGCGGCAGTTCCTTCGGATCGCGGGTCAGGCCGTGGAGCACGTCGGCACGCAGCGCGGCGTCCGCGGCGTCCTCGGCGAGGGTGCGGGTCAACTGGAACGGGCTCACGGGGAGGGCTCCTTGAGCGGGGTGAGGACGACTTCGCCGGGCGAGGCGGTGAGGACCGTCCGGTCCGGCACCTCCGTCCAGCGCGGATCGTCGTCGTACGGTTCGGAGGCCACGACCGTCCGGCCGGGCCCGGTCAGGTACCAGAGCGAGTTCCCCCACGCCGTCGCCGCGATCGTCGCCCCGTCCGTCAGCAGCAGGTTCAGCCGGGCGCCGGGAGCGGCCTCGGCGACCTCCCGGACGGTGTCGGCGAGCGCCCGGTCCGGCGCGTCCCCGGCCCGCAGCCGGTGCAGCACCAGCGCCCACACGAACGCCGAGTCGGTCCGCGCCTCCAGGGCCAGCAGCTCCGCCGCCGGCAGCGTCGCCGCGAGCGCCGTGAGCGACCCGGGCCACCCCGGGACCGCCCCGTTGTGGCTGAACAGCCACCGGTCCGCGGCGAACGGGGCCGCCGCCGCCTCCCCGTCCGCCCCCGGCACGGTGGCGCCCCGCACGGCGCCGAGCAGCGCCCCGGAGCGCACCACCCGGCCCAGGTCGGCGAAGGAGAGGTCGCCCCACAGCGGCCCCGTCCCGCGGTAGCGGGCGGGCACCGGGTCGCCCTGCGCGTACCAGCCGACGCCGAAGCCGTCGGCGTTCACCACGCCGCTGCTCTGCGTCCGCGGCTGCCAGGCCTGCCGTTCCAGCGAGTGCGCGGGCCGCAGCAACAGCTCACCGAGGGCCACCGGCGGGCCCACGTAGGCCAGGTGCCGGCACATCAGGCCGGCTCCGCGTTCCGCGCGGTCCGGAAACCGGAGAAGATCTGCCGCCGCACCGGCAGGTCCCAGTTGCGGAAGGTGCCCCGGCACGCCACCGGGTCCACGGCGAACGACCCGCCGCGCAGCACCTTGTGCGCCGGGCCGAAGAACACCTCGGAGTACTCCTTGTACGGGAAGGCCCGGAACCCCGGATACGGCAGGAAGTCGCTCGCCGTCCACTCCCACACGTCACCGATCAGCTGGCGCACGCCGAGCGGTGAGGCGCCCTCCGGATAGCTGCCGGCCGGCGCGGGCCCCAGGTGCCGCTGTCCGAGGTTGGCGTGTACGGGGCCGGGGTCGGCGTCGCCCCACGGGTAGCGCCGGGACCGGCCGCTCGCCGGGTCGTGGCGGGCCGCCTTCTCCCATTCGGCCTCGGTGGGCAGCCGCCGCCCCGCCCAGCGGGCGTAGGCGTCGGCCTCGTACCAGCTGACGTGCAGCACCGGCTCGTTGCCGGGCACCGGCTCGGTCACCCCGAACCGGCGGCGCAGCCACTGCCCGCCCTCGCGCCGCCAGAACAGCGGTGCCTCGATGCCGTGTTCGCGGATCCGCGCCCATCCCTCCGGCAGCCACCAGCGCTCGTCGTGGTAGCCGCCGTCGGCCATGAAGGCCAGATAGGCGCCGTTGGTCACGGGCGCGGTGTCGATGAAGAAGGCCGGGACGATCCGGGTGTGCGCGGGGCGCTCGTTGTCGAGCGCCCACGGCTCGTCGGAGGTGCCCATGGTGAACGGGCCGCCCGGCACCAGCACCTCGCTCGCCGTCAGCGGGTCGGTGACCGTGACGGGCGGGGGAGGGGCGGTGAGCGCCACCGGACCCTCACGGAGCTGATGGGTGATCAGCATGGTCTCGTCGTGCTGCTGTTCGTGCTGGGCGATCATCCCGAACGCGAAGGCGGACTCGACCAGCGGGTCGGCCTCCAGGCGGGTGGCGTCGAGGACGCCCAGGACCCGGTCGCGCACCTCCGCCGCGTACGCACGCGCCTCGGCGGGCGCCAGCAGCGGCAGCGACGGCCGGCTCGCGCGGGGGTGCCGGAACGCGTCGTACAGCGGGTCGATCTCCGGCCGCAGTGCCTCACGACCGGCGACCGCCCGCCACAGCCACTGCTCCTCCTGGTTGCCGATGTGTGCGAGGTCCCACACCAGCGGGGACATCAACGGCGAGTGCTGGGCGGTCAGTTCGCCGTCGTCCACGCAGGAGGTGAGCAGTGCGGTGCGCTCCCGCGCCGTGGTCAGCGCCGCCACCGCCCGCGACCGCAGCGAAGCCTCCTCGTGTGGGGTCTCCGGCACGGTCATGACGCCACCTCCCGCAGCTCGTCGGCGGGGCAGCCGCCCCCCAGCACATGGCGTTCGTGGAACGCGGCCACCGCCCCCACGACCTCCGCCGACGCCCCGATCCGGGGCAGTGCCTCCAGGGCCGCCTCGAACACCGCGAGCGCCGCCGTGTGCAGCCGCGGGTCGGTCAGGCCGTCCCGTGCCGCGGCCCGCCACAGCGGGTTGCGGGGAGCCGGGCCGTGACCGGCCAGCGCCTCCAGCGGCCCGACCGCCCGGTGGGCGGCCTCGGCGGCCCGGGGGTCCTCGAACAGGGCGGTGGTCACCGCCACCGGCACCATCCAGCCGTCCAGGCCCGGCTGTGCGTCGATCATCCGCAGCTCCAGGTGCCCGCGCGGCCGCACCGGCGGGAAGAGGGTCGTCAGGTGGTAGCGCAGGTCGTCCGCGTCGGCCTGCCGCGGCCGGCCCGTGCGCAGCCATTCCCGGAACGTCAGTCCCTCGGGCACCGCCCAGGGCCCCTGCGGGGTCCGTACGCACAACACGGGGGTGTCGAGGACGTGCGCCGCCCACTCGGCGCGCGGCTCGCCGTCCGGCGGCGGGGCCAGGGTGCGCGTCGGGTCGAGGTCGCTCCACAGGGCCTGCCGGGTGGAGCGCCAGCCGGTCCGGCGGCCGCCGTGGACGGCGGAGTTGGCGAACGCCGCCACCAGCACCGCGCCCAGCAGGTGCGCGAGCCGCCAGCGCCGCCGGTAGCCGAGCGGCCCCGGTCCGTCCAGACCGGCGTCGAGACAGACCTGCACGGAGGCCGACTCGCACATCATGGCCCGCCCGGCGGGGCCGTTCCTGGCGAGGGCGGTCTCCATGGCGTCGTACCGAGGCTCGTGCAGCACGCGCGCGCGTGGCGTCTGCCACGGGTCCACCCCGTAGCCGCTGAGGCCGAGTCCGAGCGGGGCGAGGGCCTCCCGCACCGCCCGCAGATCGGCGGCCAGCGAGTCCAGGCACTCCATGAGGGAGGCGGCGGGCAGCGAGCTGAGCTCCAGTTGCCCACCGGGTTCGAAGGTGAGGGCCGCGACCAGCGGCACGGCCCGCACGGTGTCGATCGCCGCGGCCAGCCGGCGCGGCGCGACGGGAAGGCGGGGATCACGCAGCTCGTGGACGAGCCATTCCAGCTCGACCCCGACCGCACGCGGCGGTCCCGTCTTGAAACAGATACATCGCAGCAGGTCCTCGGCCTCCTCCTCGGTCAGAGGAGGACCACCCCTCGGTATGCCGTCCGACGACGGTGTCGTCATCGCTCCACCTCCTGGGAAAGCGCTGATTCCACCTAAAGCCACCGGGCACGGGCGTGCAAGAGCGCCTCCCGCGCCCGGCCGGGAAAACCCGTTGCCGCCGCGAACACGAGTCGATCATGCTTTCGGGTCATGAGCGCACGACTGCGGGCCCTCGCCCGCGAGACCGAGGAGATCGTGGCGGCGGGCCGCTACACCGCCCCCGACGGCCGGACCGTCCACCTCGCCGCGCAGCTGGCCGCCGCGCTGGCCGGGACCCGCCTCCACGGCCCCGAACCCGTCGCCGTCACCCCCGGCACCGACCGCGCGACGACCCTCCAGGTCACCGCCGAGAGCAGCCTCGCCGCCGCCCGCCGCATGACCCGCGCCGACCCGGGAACCCCCGTGGCGGTCCTCAACTTCGCCTCCGCCCGCAACCCCGGCGGCGGCTACCTCAACGGCGCCCAGGCCCAGGAAGAGGCCCTGTGCCGCTCCTCCGCCCTCTACGCCACCCTGCTGCGCGCCCCCGCGTACTACGACCACCACCGGGCGGAACGGGACGCCTTCTACACCGACCGGGTCATCCACTCGCCCGCGGTACCCGTCTTCCGCGACGACCGCGGCGCCCTGCTCGCCGAACCGTTCACGGCCGGCTTCCTCACCTCTCCCGCGCCCAACGCCGGGGTGATCCGCCGCCGCACCCCCGAGCTGGCCCACCGCGTCCCGGCGGCCCTCGCCGCCCGTGCCGAGCGGGTCCTGGAGACCGCCGCCGTCCACGGCTACCGCAGGCTGGTGCTGGGTGCCTGGGGCTGCGGGGTCTTCCAGAACGACCCCACGGAGGTCGCGACCGCCTTCAGGACGTTGCTCACCGGGGAAGGCCGCTTCGCCCGTCACTTCGACGAGGTCGTCTTCGCGATCCTGGACCGTACGCGCGACCAGGGCACCCTCGGCGCCTTCCGGCGCGTCTTCCCTGACCCGACCGCCTGACATGCGGCTTTCGTACTCCCGTGCGAGCCTGGGAGCGAGATCTTCCATGACGGGAGGCACGATCGTGGGCAAGAAACAGACCCGGGTCAACAAGGGTGCCCGCACCGGCGGCCACGAGCACCGCGCGGCGGTCTCGGCGAAGGAGACCCCCCGTTCGTCCTCCTCCGAGGCGCCGCGCCCGGCCATGGACGTCCCCGCCCACCGCAAAGAGCGCAGGTTCGGGCACAACTGAGAGGCGCGTGACCACCGTGGGGACGGCGCGTGGATGATGGACCCCCTTTCCCGCTCGTCCCAGGGGGGTACATGCGCACCACTCGTCTCACCGCCGTCCTCGCCGTCACCCTGCTCGCCGGTCTCACCGCCTGCACCTTCGAGACACCACCGTCCGCGCGGGCCGAACCGACGGCCGTCGTCTCGGTGGACACCGTCCCGACGGCCACCACCGCCCCGCCCGAGCAGCCCGCGGCGGGCGGCGGCATGCCCGACCTCATCGGCGGAAGCGTCGCCGGCGCCTATGCCCAGCTGTCGGGCAGCATGAGGTTCGAGGACGTCTCCGGCCAGGGCCGGATGGTGCCCGTCCGGACGTCGGCCGCCGCCGACTGGAAGATCTGCACCCAGCAGCCCGCCCCCGGCGCCGCCGTCGACGGGACCATCGTGCTCGGTGCCGTGAAGAAGAACGAGAGCTGCTGACGACGGCCCGCGGACGTACGGGGTCGGCGCCGGCGCCCCGTCCCGTACGCCCCGGCGCCGGACCGAGCCCGAACCGAGCCCGGACCGAGCCCGGACCGGGCCCGGCATCCGCCCCGCGTACGGCCCCTCCCCTCCGGTCCTTCACCCCCGTCGGCGCCAACAGGCCCACGGCGGCGCGCAGATGACCCCGCGCGGACCTCGGGCACCTGTGTCACCCGCAGGCGGCGCGTGTGCGTCCCGCGCAGAACTCCATTCCGGCCATCCGCCGGAGCCCGTGCCGGAGGGTTCTGGAAAGATGCCGGTTCGATGAGCCAGTCACCCAAGCAGTCCGCCGGACGTTCCGTCCCCACCAGCGCCGACGTGGCCCGGCTCGCGGGGGTCTCCCGTGCCACCGTGAGCTACGTCCTGAACAACACCGCGGCCGTACGGATCAGCGAGCCCACCCGCCGCCGGGTGCGCGAGGCCGCCGAGGAGCTCGGTTACGTGCCGCACGCCGCGGCCCGCAGCCTGCGCGCCGGGCACAGCAGGATGGTCCTGATGCCCACCGCGCACGTGCCGATCGGCCCGCTGTACAGCGGCTTCCTCAACGAGCTCCAGTGGGCCCTGCGCCGCCTGGACTACACGGTGGTGCAGTACGCCGGCGTCGGCCTGGAGGCGGACGAGGCCGCCCGCGCCTGGGCCGAGCTGCGACCGGTAGCGGTGGTCTCGCTGGGCCGGGCGGGGCTGACGCCGTCCGGAGTGGAACTGCTCAAGCGCGCCGGCGCCAGGGCCGTCATCACGGTCGGCCCGCAGCAGATCGCCGGCACCCACGCGCTCGTCATGGACCAGACGACGGTCGGCCGGGCGGCGGGCGCCCATCTGGTCGAGCGCGGCTGCCGGGCCGTCGGGGTCGTGATGCCCGAGGAGCCGGGCCTGGAGATGTTCTCCGTGCCGCGGCTCGACGGCGTGCGGGCGGCGGCGGAGCGGGCCGGCGCCACCGTCGTACCCCTGCCGCTGCGGTACGAGGAGGAGCCCGCCGACCGGCTCGCAGCGCGCTGGCGCGAGCTGGGCCTCGACGGCGTCTTCGCCTACAACGACGAGTACGCGATGCTCCTCATGCGGGCCCTCCAGGACGCCGGGATCGCGATCCCGGAGGAGACGGCCGTGGTCGGCTCGGACGACCTCGTGCTCGGACGGCTGCTGCGGCCCCGGCTCAGCACCGTGCACATCGACATGGTGCGGGGACAGGAGCTCGCCGAGCTGGTCGACCGGGCGGTCCGTGATCCCGAGGCGGCGCCGGAGCGACGGGAACTGCTCGCGTCGCGGATCGTGCGCCGCGAGTCCAGCTGAGCGAGTCCGGGTGAGCGAGTCCGGGTGACCGGCTCCCGAGGGGACGGGTCCGGCGGCATCGGGACGCTCCGGCGGCGTCGGGAGGACGCGGCCGCGCGGTCGGCTTAGCGTCGATCCATGAGCACACATCCGAAGCGTTTCGAGATCCTTCTGGTGCCCTCCCACGTGGACGACCGCGGCGGCGCCTCCGTACAGGACAGCGCCGTGCGCTCGGCCGTCGTCGAGGCGACCGGCCGGATCGGCGAGTCCGGCTATCCGATCTACGAGGGGCACGGGCTGATGGCCGACATCGACCCGCAGACGCGGACGGTGGAGGCGCTGCTCGTGGACGGCCGCGAGCTCGACTACGGACTGACGGCGCTGATCAGAGGGCCCGGGACGGCCTGAAGGGGCGTTGACAGAAGGCGCGCACCGGCGGAGACTCGGGCCCGCGAGGGACGAAGAATACTTCGCCGGGCGAACATCGCGGCGAACGGCGAAGGGAACACCGGGCGAGCCCGGGGGCGTTCGGCGCGTTCCGACTCCCCGCGCCGTTGCCCGTACGCGAAGGTCCCCGTGGGAGAGAACCGATGAGCATCCGCGACGTCTACATCGTCGACGCCGTCCGCACCCCGATCGGCAAGTTCGGCGGCGCGCTCTCCTCCGTCCGGCCCGACGACCTCGCCGCCCACGTGGTGCGCGCCCTGGTCGACCGCACCCCGGACCTCGACCCGTCCCGGATCGACGACGTGTACTTCGGCGACGCCAACGGAGCGGGCGAAGACAACCGCGACGTGGCCCGCATGGCCGTCCTGCTCGCCGGCCTGCCCACCTCGGTCCCCGGCGTGACCGTCAACCGGCTCTGCGGATCCGGCCTGGAGGCCGTCATCCAGGCCGCCCGCGCGATCGCCCTCGGTGACGCCTCCGTCGCCGTCGCCGGCGGCGTCGAGTCGATGTCCCGTGCCCCCTGGGTGCTGCAGAAGCCCGAGCGCGCCTTCCCGGCCGGCCACCAGCAGCTGCACTCCACGACGCTCGGCTGGCGCATGACCAACCCGCGCATGCCCGCCGAGTGGACCGTCTCCCTCGGCGAGGGCGCGGAGCTCGTCGCCGACAAGCACGCGATCGGCCGCGAGCAGCAGGACGCCTTCGCCCTCGCGAGCCACCGCAAGGCCGCCGAGGCATGGGCCAAGGGCCTCTACGACGGCGAGGTCGTCCCCTACGAGGGAGTCGAGCTGGTGCGGGACGAATGCATCCGCGACACCACCTCCCCGGAGGCCCTGGCCCAGCTGAAGCCCTCCTTCCGCCCCGACGGCGGCACGGTCACGGCCGGCAACGCCTCCCCGCTCAACGACGGGGCCGCGGCCCTGCTCCTGGTCGACGAGGCGGGGCTGCGCGAGACCGGCCGTGAGCCGCTGGCCCGGATCCGCGCCTCCGCCGTCACCGGCATCGAGCCGCAGCTCTTCGGGCTCGGCCCGGTCGAGGCGGTGCGACGGGCCCTGGACAAGGCGGGCCGGGACTTCTCCGACCTGACGACCTTCGAGCTGAACGAGGCGTTCGCCGCCCAGGCCCTCGGCTGCCTGGCCGAGTGGCCGGAACTCGACCCCGACGTGGTCAATCCGCGCGGCGGCGCCATCGCGATCGGCCACCCGCTGGGCGCCTCGGGCGCCCGCCTCGCCGGCGCGGTCGCCCACCAGCTGGCGGCGGCCGGCTCCGGTACGGGCCTCGCCGCGCTCTGCATCGGCGTGGGTCAGGGCCTGGCCCTCGTCCTGGAGCGCTGACGCCTCCGCGCAGACGCCGGAGGGGCTCCGGAGACACGCGCTCCGAAACCCCTCGGCGGCCACGCCGCTTCTCGGCCGCCGGCCGCGGACCGGCCGTCGGCCGCGGACCGGCCGTCGGCGTGTGGTGTCAGACGCCGGCTGCCGCCCGGCCGTCGGCTGCTACTTCTGCTGTGCCTCGGCGGCGATGGACTTGCGGACCTCGTCCATGTCCAGCTTGCGGGCCTGGCCGATGACGTCCTCCAGAGCGACCTCCGGGAGGGCGCCGGGCTGCGCGAAGATCGCGACCTTGTCGCGGACGATCATCAGGGTCGGGATCGAGCGGATCTCGAACGCCGCTGCCAGTTCCGGCTGCGCCTCGGTGTCCACCTTGGCGAAGACCAGGTCCTCGTGGCGCTTGGAGGCGGCCTCGAAGACGGGCGCGAACTGACGGCACGGACCGCACCAGGAAGCCCAGAAATCGATCAGAACGAAGTCGTTCTCACTCACGATCTGGTCGAAGTTGTCCTTGGTGAGCTCTACGGTGCTCATGCTTCCTACCTCTCGGGGTCCAGTGCCTGTCACCTGCGGTCCTCACGGTCCCCTGGGGACTCACCCCGCACAACGGCGTATCGAGCCGCGCTATTCCGCACCGCTACCCGGCAGACTTGGACCATGACACGAGCGGCGGAGAACGCAGACGCGCACACGTACGACGTGGTGGTCCTGGGCGCGGGACCGGTGGGCGAGAACGTGGTGGACCGGGTCCGGGCGGCCGGGCTCAGCGTGGCGGTGGTGGAGGGCGAGCTGGTCGGCGGCGAGTGCTCGTACTGGGCCTGCATGCCCAGCAAGGCGCTCCTGCGGCCCGCCATCGTCCGTTCCGAGGCGCGCGGGACGCCGGGGCTGCGCGGTCACTCGTACGGGCCGCTGGACGCCCACGAGGTGCTGGCCCACCGCGACTCCGTGGTGGGGGACTGGAAGGACGACGGCCAGGTGGAGTGGGTGGAGTCCACCGGCGCCCACCTCTACCGCGGCCACGGCCGGCTCCACGGACCCCGCGTCGTCACCGTCCGGGGGCCCGAGGGCGACCGCCACGTCCTGACGGCCCGGCACGCCGTCGCCGTCTGCACCGGAAGCCGCGCCGTCCTTCCCGACCTGCCGGGACTGCCCGCAGCCGGGCCCTGGACCAGCCGCGAGGCGACGAGTTCGGGCCGGGTGCCCGAGCGGCTGGTCGTCGTCGGCGGGGGAGTGGTCGGCGTGGAGATGGCGACCGCCTGGCAGGCGCTCGGCTCACGGGTCACCGTGCTCGTCAGGGGCGGCGGACTGCTGCCCCGCATGGAGCCGTTCGCGGGCGAACACGTCGCCGCCGCCCTCGCGGAACGCGGCGCCGACATCCGCACCGGCGTCACCGTCGCCGCGGTGGTGCGGGACGGCAGCACCGGACCGGTCACCGTCGTCCTGGAGGGCGGCGACCGGGTCGAGGGCGACGAGGTGCTCTTCGCGACCGGCCGGCAGCCCCGCACCGAGGACATCGGCCTGGAGACGGTCGGGCTGGAACCCGGCTCGTGGCTGTCGGTCGACGACAGCCTCCGGGTCGAGGGACACGACTGGCTCTACGCCGTCGGGGACGTCAACCGGCGCGCCCTGCTGACCCACCAGGGCAAGTACCAGGCGCGGATCGCGGGCGCCGCCATCGCCGCCCGGGCCGCCGGGAACGGCTCGGGGGGCGGCCCCGGCGACGGCTCGGACGCAGGCTCGGCGGGCTCCGGGGACGGTGCGCGGAACACCGGCACCGGCCCCTGGGGCCCGTACAGCGCCACCGCCGACCACGCGGCCGTCCCCCAGGTCGTCTTCACCGACCCCGAGGCGGCCTCCGTGGGGCTCACGCTGGCCGCCGCCGAAGCGGCGGGACTCCGGGTGCGGGCCGTGGACCTCGACCTGACGGCGGTGGCGGGCGCGGGGCTGTACGCCCAGGGATACCGGGGCCACGCGCGCATGGTCGTCGATCTCGACCGGGAGACGGTCGTCGGCGCCACCTTCGTCGGACCCGGCATTGGCGAACTCCTCCACTCCGCCACCGTCGCCGTCACCGGCGAGGTCCCGATCGCCCGCCTCTGGCACGCCGTTCCCGCCTATCCGACCCTGAGCGAGGCGTGGTTGCGTCTCCTGGAGGCGTACCGGGACGGGGCGGGCACGTCGTGAGCCCGGGGGAGCGGGACGGGAGGGACCGCGCGCGGAGCGAGCGTGCGCAGAAGGAGCGTGCGCAGAAGGAGCGTGCCAACGAGTACGACGCCTCCTGCGCGCGCTGCGGCGGCCCGGTCCCGGCGGGCGCCGGAGTGCTGCGGCACGGCGCCAGGGCCTGGGAGGTCTACCACCCGGAGCACGCTCCCGAGCCCGGCCCGCCCCCGCCGGGAGACCACTCCGGCTGGCACCGGCGGCGCCTGCTGGCACTGGACATCGGATCCACCGGGTATCGGCCGGCCGTCGATCGGATCCGATCCGCGGCGCTGCGGGGCAGCGACGGGACGTCGTACGACTGGATCGTGGATCCAGGATCCGATATCCAATCCTCTGATGCCGGATCCGATCTCCGTAGAGGAATCAGATCTGATCTCCGCGGAGGAATCGGATCCGATGTCCCCGGACGAATCGGATCCGATGTCCCGGACTCCGGGCCCACCGCAGCGCGGGACAGCGGATCCCCTGTCCCGCCCACCGTCACCCCGCCCCACCGCGCCCTCGACGAACTCGCCACCCTCGTCGCCGCGCACCTCGCCGCCAAGGAACTGCTGGTCGTCTGGTTCGCCCCGCACGTGCTGACGACGCTGCACGCCGAACTCCTCCGCCACGGCCTCGCCCCGCTCACCGAGCGCCTGCCCTCCGGTGTGGCACCCGTCTGCGACCCGCTCGTCCTCGACCGCCACGTCGACCGCTACCGCCCCGGCAGCCGTTCCCTGCGGTCCGTGGCCGAGTGGTACGGAGTCCCGCACGCCCGCCCCGGGGACCCGGGGTCGGACGCCGGGGCGGCCCTGCTCCTGGCCGGGACCCTCGCGGCCCGCCACCCGGCGCTCGCGCGGCTCTCCCGGCCGGCGCTGCACACGGAGCAGGTCCTCTGGTACGCCGAGCAGACGAGCCGTCACATGGACGCGCCCGCCTGGCCGTTCGCGCCCGTCGAGCCACTGCCCTGGGAGCCGCTCCCCGAGGACTGACCTCCGGCCAGAGGGCTCCTGCCTGAGGGCTCCTACCGAAGGGCCCGGTCAGAGGGCCCCAGCGCCCGAGGGCCGGCGCTCAGGCCCGGGGGACGAGCAGCTCCGCCGCCGCCCGGGCGGCGTCCAGAGCGCTCCTGGTGTCCCGTCCCGACTCCTCGCCGAGCACCACTCGCGTGCTCAACCCGTCCAGGAGCGCGAGCAGTTCGGAGGCGCGGGCGGTCACGTCCATCGGTGCGAAGTGTCCTTGCGCGACGCCCTTGGAGAGCAGGGCTTCCAGGTCGTCCTGCCAGCCCCGGTCGAGTTCCGCCTGTGCGGCGCGCAGTTCCTCGTTGGCCGGAATGCGCGCCCACAGTTCGATCCAGAGCGTCCAGCGCGGGTCGCGCGGGCCGCGCGGGAGATACAGCCGCAGGAACGAATCGAGCCGGCGGGGCGCGGTGACCCTGCGCGCGAGCAGTCGCCGCCGCTCCTCGCCGAGGGTCGCCTCGCTCCAGCGCAGGGCCGCGAGCAGCAGGAGGTCCTTGCTGCCGAAGTAGTACAGGATGTGGCCGCCACTGGTCCCGAGGCGCTCGGCGAGCGCGGACATGGTGAGCGCGCCGAGCCCGTCCTCGGCGATGGCGGTCATGGCCTCTTCGAGCATCCGCTCCCGCGTGATGCTCCCGTCCCGCCGCCGCCCGGCCCGTGCTGCCCCTGCCACCGATCCCGTCCTCGTGCCGACTCCCGCGTACGGGTCGACCCTAACCGCAATCCGCAAGGGGCTTGACGTGGCCGGATCCAGCCAGCATCTTGAATGCCGTTCAAAGAGTTAGAACGCCATTCAAGAAATCCGTTCCGAAGTGAGCAGGACGAAGGAGGTGCGGAGTGCTCGGACACGAGACGGCGCCCGTGACGGCGGGCACGGCCGGCGCGGCGGGCCGCGACGAGGTCTTCCAGGTCGAGGGCCACGGCATCGACCCCATCCCCGAGGGCGAACGGCACGGCGGGGCCAAGGACCTCTTCTGGCTCTGGTTCGGATCCAATCTGACCTTCACCTACGTCATCAACGGTGCTCTCGCCGTCGCCTTCGGCCTCTCCTTCTGGCAGGCGACCGCCGTGGTCGTGCTCGGCGGGCTCTCCTTCTTCGCCATCAGCGCCGCCGGCCTCAGCGGCGTCCGCACCGGCACCGCCACCCTCGTCATCTCCCGCGCCGCCTTCGGCGTGCGCGGCAACTGGCCCGCCGGCCTGCTCAACTGGGTCGTCAGCATCGGCTACACCATCGTCAACACCGTGGTCGGCACGCTCGCCCTCGAAGCCCTCCTCGCCGAACTCGGCTGGAGCGGCGGCCGGCTCCCGCGCGCCCTCGCTCTCGCGGTCACCCTCACCCTGACCTTCGCCGTCGCCCTGTGGGGCCACGCCACCGTCCAGTGGGCCGAGCGCTGGATGGCCTACGCCCTCGCCGCGGGCTTCGCCGCCCTGCTGGTCTTCGTCCTGCCCGGCGCCGACACGGCCGCCCCGGCCGCCGCACCCGGCCCGTCGGGCTGGAGCCTGGCGTTCGTCGTCATGCTCGCGGGCCCCTTCTCGTACGTACCGATGCCCGCCGACTACACCCGCTACCTGCCCCGCACCACCTCGCTCACGGCACTCACCTGGAGCGGTGGTCTCGGCGGCCTGGTCGCCTCCGTGGCCCTCGGCGTCGCCGGCGTGGCCGCCGCCACCCAGACCGACATGACCGACGCCGTCGCGGGCACCTCCGAACTGCTGCCCGGCTGGTTCCAGCCCCTCTTCCTGGCCCTCGTCCTCGGCGGATCGATCACCAACTCGATCATCACCCTCTACTCGTCGAGCCTGAACCTCCAGGTCCTCGGCATCCCCTGGAGTCGCGCCCGCGCCATCGTCATCAGCGCGGTCGTCACCGCCGCCGGCTCCCTCGGCGCCCTCTTCCTCACCGACTTCACCACCTCGCTGCTCTCCTTCCTCTCGCTCCTCATCATCGTGTTCGCCCCGTGGGGCGGCGTCTTCCTCGCCGACATGGTGCTGAGGCGCTGCACCTACGACTCCGCGGCGCTGCACGCCGGTGAGCGCGGGGCCTACTGGTACCGGGCGGGCTGGCACCCGGCCGGACTCGCCGCCCTCCTCGCGGGCATGCTCTTCGCCGCGCTCACCTGCGACTCCGCGCTGTGGACCGGCCCGCTCGTGGCCCCGCTCGGCGGCGCCGACCTCTCCCTCCTCGGCGCCGCCGTCTCCGCCGCCGTGTACGTCCTCCTGGCCCGCCGCACCGCACGGCCCGTCCCCGCCTGACCCACCGAGCCGGGCCCGCGCGCCCCACTCCGTACCGGACAGAGCCCGCGCGCCGCCTCCCGGCCCGACCCGTCGAGGGCCTGGCCCCCCCCGCCCCGTACGGGACAGAGCAGCCCGCGCGCCGCCTTCCGGCCCGACCCGTCGAGGTCCTGGCCCCCCGCCCCCACCCCGTACCGCACCTGGAGAAAGACCCGTATGAACCGCCCTGCCCCCGCCGACCTCCTCCTCACCCACGCCCGCGTGCACACCGTCGACCCCGCCCGGCCCGAGGCCGAGGCGTTCGCCGTCCGCGACGGCCGCATCGTCTGGATCGGCGATGCCGCGGACGCCGACGCCTGGACCGGACCCCGCACACGCGTGCTCGACGCGGGCGGGCGCCTCGTCCTGCCCGGTTTCGTCGACGCCCACAACCACGTGCGCCTCGGCTCCGACGACGCCTGCGTCCAACTCGCCGGAGCCCGCGACCTGGACGAGATCCACGCCCGCGTCCGCGCCTGGCGCGCCGCACACCCCGACGCCCCGTGGATCGAGGCCGAGGCGTTCGACTACTCCGCGATCCCCGGCGGCCGCATGCCCACCGCCGCCGACCTCGACCCCGTCACCGGCGACACCCCCGCCCTCGTCCTCAGCTACGACGTCCACACCGCCTGGCTCAACACCGCCGCCCTGCGCCGCCTCGGCATCCGCGCCGACCGCACCGAGCTGCCCTTCGGCACCGCCGTCACCGACCCCGCGACGGGCGAACCGACCGGATTCGTCCGAGACTTCGCCATCAAGGGCCTCTCCCGCGAAGGCCACCGGGCGCTGCGCGAACTCGGCGTGCCGTGGGCCTCGCCCGACCGCCAGTACGGGCGGCTCGCCAAGAGCCTCGACGCCGCGATCGGCTACGGCATCACCACCGTGGTCGAACCCCAGAACTCCCTCGACGACCTCGCCCTCTTCCGGCGCGCCCGCACGGAGGGCCGGCTCCGCTCGCGGATCGTCGCCGCGCTGTTCCACCCGCGCGGCACCAGCGACGCCGAGCTGGACGAATTCGCCGCGGCGGCCAAGGAGTTCGCGGACGACCGGCTGCGCGTCGGGCCGCTCAAGCTCTACATCGACGACGTCGTCGAGCCCCGCACGGCCGCCCTGCTCGAACCGTACGCGGGCTGCGGCCACCACCGCGGCGACACGTTCTACCCGCCCGAGGAGTTCGCCGCGCTCCTCACCCGCCTCGACGCGCGCGGGTTCCAGTGCTTCGTGCACGCCACCGGCGACCGTGGCATCCGCACCGTCCTCGACGCCGTCGAGGCGGCCCGGGCCGCCAACGGTCCGCGCGACGCCCGCCATCAGATCGTGCACGTCGAATGCCTCGACCCCGCCGACACCCCGCGGTTCGCCGAGCTCGGCGTCACCGCCTGCATGCAGCCCCGCCACGCCGCCCCCGACATCGCCGGCCCCGGCCAGGACTGGGCCGAGAACATCGGCCCCGAGCGCTGGCACAAGGCGTGGCCGCTGCGCAGCCTGCACCGCGCCGGGGCCCTGCTCGCCCTGTCCAGTGACTGGAACGTGGCCGAGATGGACCCCATGATCGGCATTCACGCCGCCGTGACCCGCCGCCCGCCCGGCGGCGGCGAGGCGTGGACCCCCGGGGAGACCCTCGACGTCGCCACCGCCGTCGAGGGCTACACCCTGGGCTCGGCCCGTGCCAACTTCCTCGAGAACGAGCGCGGTTCGCTGACCGTCGGCAAGCTCGCCGACTTCGTCGTCCTCTCCCGGGACATCCTGCGCGCCGACCCCGACGACATCCCGGGCACGGTCGCCGAGACCGTCGTCGTGGGAGGCGAGGTCGTCCACACGGCGTGACGGGCGGCTCGGGTCCGCGAGCGTCGGCCGCGCGGTCGCGCGGGGCCGACGGTCGGTGGCAGGACCGGATCCGGACGCATCCGGACGCATCCGGAGCGGATCCGGAGCGGATCCGGAGCGGATCCGGAGCGGACCTTGAGCGGATCCGGCGGCAGGACCGGTCGATGGACGGCCGGTCGGTGACAGGGCCCCGGCGCGACCGGACCCGTAGGGCGGGATGCGGTCACGCCGGGGCCGTTCCGGTCAGAGCCGTTCGAGGATCTTCTTCAGCTGGGCGATCTCGGCGGCCTGCGTCCGCACCACGTCATCGGCCACCTTCTTCGCGGCCGCGTCCTTGCCGTCCTTCTGCTCGGTCCTCGCCATCTCCACCGCGCCCTCGTGGTGCGCGATCATCAGCTCGGCGAACTTGCGGTCGAAGGTCCTGCCCTTGGAGGCGGCGAGGTCCGTCATGTCGGTGTCGGACACCATGCCGGCCATGCCGTGGCCGCCGTGGCCCATGGACTCGGGCTTGCCCCAGGTCTTCAGCCAGGACCGCATCTTCTGGATCTCGGGGTCCTGCGCCTTCTCGATCTCACCGACGAGCTTCTTGATCTCCGGGTCCTCGGCGCGGCCGTCGGCAAGCCTGGCCATCTGGAGGGCCTGCTCGTGGTGGGGGATCATCATCTGCGCGAAGGTCACGTCCGCGTCGTTGAACGCCCCGGCGGAAGCCGAGGCGGAAGCGGAGGCGGTGGCGGTGGCGGTGGCCGAGGGCTTGGCGCCGTGGTCCGTGCCGTTGGCGGAGTCGTCGGATCCGCAGGCGGAGAGCAGGAGCCCGGCGGTGGCGACGGCGCCGGCCACGGCGAGCTTGCGGGCGGCGGAGTTGTGGAAGGCACGCATGCGTGTACACCTCGTGTGCTGGGGTTCTGGAAAGGTCGAACGCGTCTGCGGGCAGCGCGAAGCGCCCGCGGTGGCGGGACGGCCTAGATCCGCAGAACGGACAGCCGGGCGAGGTCGGATGGCCGGGGTGGGGGAGCGTTCGGACCGAGCGCGGCCAGCAGCCGGGCCGACAGGTCGTCGATCCGCACGGTACGGCGGACGAGCGCGGCCCGGACGAGCGCGGCGATCAGCCAGACGCCGAGGACGGCCACGCACAGCGTGGTCATGTCCATTCCGGTGCCGCCGGAGTCATGGGACGAGGAGGGGTGCGGGGCCGGGCCCCGCGCGGCCGGGTCCAGCGGTGACGGCCCGTGCGGGGAGGCGGCGAGGGCGATGCCGGGTTCCGCGTCCGAGACCGGGACGACGGCTGGCTCGTACGAGGGGCGCCCGAGGCCGGCCGCGTCGTGCGCGTCCGCATGGTGCGCGCCCGTGGGGTGCCCGGCCGCATGGTGCGCGCCCGAACCGCCGGGGGCGGTGCCCCCGCCCGGTGAACCCTCCGGGTGTCCCGTCGAGTGCATCATGAAGACGCCCAGGGCGAGCACGACGACGAGCAGCAGGTGCGCGAGGGCACCTGCTGCTCGGGTACGTCCGTGTCGTTCGAGTCCCACGTGCACGGAACCGACCCTAGCGGATACCCCCGGGCGGTACCGACTTCGGGGTCGGTGTGTCACTCCACCGTGTCGCCGCTCATGGCAGCGGCGAGCCGCAGGTGCGGCGCCGCCTCCACGGGACGGCCCTGCCGCTCCAGGGTGCGGCCGAGCATGAGCCGGGCGTAGTGCTCGACGGGGTCGCGCTCCAGGACGGCGCGGAGCTCCTCCTCGGCGCGGACGAGCTGGGCGGAGTGATAGTACGCGCGGGCGAGCAGCAGGCGCTGGGCGGTCTGGTCCGGGTGCTCGGCGACCAGGCCGCGCAGGATGCGGGCGGCCGTCAGGTACTCCTTCGCCTCGAAGAACAGCTGCGCCCGGCCCCAGCGGTCGGCCGCCGTGCCGAACTCGTAGTACGTCTCCTCGCTCACCGTTCGCTCTTCTCTGTCGTCGGGACCGGTCGTCCGGTGTACCGATGCCGTCAACCCGACGAGATCGTTGAAAATTCCACCAACGTTGCGGACCGAAATTAATGGCGCGGGTCCGCCCCACAGGGCACCCCGACAGGAATAGGTTGAGCGGCATGAGCAATCTTGATCGGCAGGCCGCCCTCCAGGTCTGCGGTGGCCGGGGCTTCGTCGTCGCCGAACCGGTACGAGAACTCCTCAGTCCGCGCCATGTCCAGCTCGGCGAATCGACCGAGGTCCGCCGGCTGCTCCCCAACCTCGGCCGCCGCATGGTCGGCGCCTGGGCCTTCGTCGACCACTACGGCCCCGACGACATCGCCGACGAACCCGGCATGCAGGTCCCGCCCCACCCGCACATGGGCCTGCAGACCGTCAGCTGGCTGCACGAGGGCGAGGTGCTCCACCGCGACTCGACCGGCAGTCTGCAGACCATCCGCCCGCGCGAACTGGGGCTGATGACGTCCGGCCGGGCGATCTCCCACTCCGAGGAGAGCCCCCGGCCCCACGCCCGCTATCTGCACGGCGCCCAACTGTGGGTGGCGCTGCCCGACGCCCACCGCCACGTCGAACCGCACTTCCAGCACCACGCCGAGCTCCCGCAGGTCACGGCACCGGGCCTGACCGCGACGGTCATCCTCGGCGCGCTCGACGGGGCGGTGTCACCCGGCACCGCCTACACCCCGATCACCGGCGCCGACCTCGCCCTGGCCGCCGGCACCGAGACCCGCCTCCCGCTCGACCCCGACTTCGAGTACGCGGTCCTCTCCATGTCCGGCGAGGCCCACGTCGACGACGTCCCCGTGCTCCCCGGCTCCATGCTCTACCTCGGCTGCGGCCGCACCGAACTCCCCCTGCGCGCCGCCTCCGACGCGGGCCTGATGCTCCTGGGCGGCGAACCGTTCGAGGAGGAGATCGTGATGTGGTGGAACTTCGTCGGCCGCACGGACGAGGAGATCCGCAAGGCGAGGGAGGACTGGATGACGTCCGACCGCTTCGGCGAGGTGAAGGGCTACGACGGCGGACGCCTGGACGCTCCGGAGGTCCCTGCGACGCAGCTGAAGGCGCGGGGCAGGGTGCGCTGACCGGTGGTTTCCCTGTCGCGCGGACGTGGGGCTGAGAGATGAGCGACCCCTGCCTGTCGCTGGCGCGGCGACTGTGGGAGGGGGGCACGTCGCAGCCCTCCCGCAGTCGCACGGTTGGCAGGTGCGTTTTCACCGTGTGCTCGTCTGCGGACAGGTCTGGTCAGCTGAATGCGGACCTTTTGCTGACTTGACTGACTCCGCTGCAGCCCAGGGCGCGCAGCAAGGGGCTCGCACAGGGTCTACGTCTCCCACGACGTCTCATCGGCCCGCGAACCGGACTGGTACACGGCGGGCGAGTCGTGCCATTCGATGTCGTCGATCAGTCGCGGGGAGCGCCGCGAGAGACCGTCGAGGAGGGTGAAGAGCCGGGGGACTGCCGTCAACCGGTGTTGGCTGGGGCCGGTCGAAGCCGAATTGGTAGGCGTCACGTGCCGTGCCCGAGAAGGTGGCCTTCCCCTCCTGTGCGCACAGGGCTTCTTCGCAGAGTTGTTCGTCGCCCCCGATCACCTCATGGGCCGGCCAGCGCCCACAGGGACGTGATCGGCCACCTTCCCCAGCCAGAACGACGAGGGGCCCGCGCCGCTCAACCCCATTGAGCCGTACCGGGGGCCAGCTGCACACCGATTTTTTAAGCGTGTTCAAATGGGTGGTGGGGTGGCAATCCCGCTGCCTGGTCCGGGGGGAGAAGTGTGGACACACGGGTCGACATGAAGACGGCACGAGGGATGGGGAGGAGCGGCTTCGTCGCCGTGCTGGTCGCACTGATGACGGTTCTCGTGTCGGGGTGTACAGGTCTGGGCCCGGTCCATGTCGACCCGGGCGACCTGCCCGGGGTGTACCGGAATGACGACACGGGTGCGGAGATCCGCTTGGACGCGGGCGGTCGATTCTCCGCCGTCGGCTTCTCCCAGGACGATGTGGAGATCGATGGGGGTACGGCCACCCTCGACGACTTCGGCGGCACCTGGGATCCCACCCCCTCGAACTTCGTGTATCTGCAACCCGAACCTGACGGGATGAGCGACATCCAGCTCTGGACGGTGAGTTCGAAGAAGGTGTACCTGCAGCCGGACGTGGACGGACCGATCACCGTGATACTGGTCAAGGTCAAGGAGTCCTGACTCCCGGAGGACGGCTGGCGGCGGGGGGCGGACAGCACGGGCCCCAGGCCGGGCTCGGCTGCGAGTGAACACCGCCCTGACCTCCGAAAGAGCTCATCTTGCGACGAAGGACACGGCTTACGACTGCCGTGACTGATGCAACGCTCCACCGGAGAGGGCCTGGTGATCTGAGTCGGAGATTCGTCGGCAGTAGGCGGCGACTTTGTCGAGGATCTCGTCGGCTGGTTTGGTGCGACGAAGGGGCTGGGGTGTTCGTTCCACTCGGCGAGCCAGGCTGGGACGTGGTCCACGCGTACGAGTGGAAGAACGATGGCTTGGCGGAGGCAGTTGTCAGCGGTTCCCCATGAACTGGATCGTGAGATCAAGAAAGTCATCAGGGTTGCCGTTCTTGGGAGCCTCGACCAGCGCCAGTCTTCCCTCCCTGATTCGAGGCAGAACCGGGTGCCTGCCTCCAGGCCTTCGAGCTGAATCCGCCGATGAACCGAGTGACCGACTCCGCGGATGAGTTCGAGGCAGGGGGTGGTGCGGATGAGCGCAGGTGGCCCACGAACGTCCCGAGCGTCGTCGCCGACGAGCGCCTGCGGGACTACGGACGGGTTGATCAGCCCATAATTGGAGACAGTGCCGAGCGACCCGGCGCACCGCACCCGCCCCGGGTGCACTCACCGCGATCGGAGAGCACCGTGGAGAACAGGGCGTTGTGGCGTGTAGTTGACAACGAGAATGGTAGCCAGTCCATCGTCAGTACGCCCTCCGAGGCGGTCGCGTTCGTCAATAGCCGGTTCGACACCGATGACGACGACGAGCCGTTCAGCATCACCGAGGTCGGTCCTCTCCTTCCGAAACCGCTCGGGGTCATCACCGCATGGGCCGCCGAGAAGGACGGCGAGCGAACCGATGGGCGTACTGCCCCGATCACCATCAGGCCGGTTGTGACGGACAACGCCGGCGAGTGCGATGACGTCGTGCTCTGGGGCGACGTGTACGTTTCCTGGGACCACGACATGTACACCGTCGAGGGGTCGGAAGGCTCCGAGTACAGCGAGGCGCACAGCGCAGCCGAGTTGAGCGCGATCCTCGACGAGTACGCCGGCGACTACGAGTACGCGCCTGAAGGGCCCGACAGTCACCGGTGGCCGAAACCGGAAGAGTTGATCACCTACGGCGCCCAGGAGTGTGCCAAGCGGTTCGGGCACCTCGACGACGACGCCCTGTTGTGGCTCGCTGCCACCCGCATCACGCTCGCCGTGTGGCGCAACACACCCGTCGAGAACTGGCATGCCGGGAAGAGTCCGCTGCACGACGGCACGATGATGCGGATCAACACGGCAACCACCCGACTCGTGCGCTCGATGCTGTCGTTCGACCATGTCGACTGGATCGGTCTCGGTCTCGCGATCGTCAACCCGTCCCGGGTTCTACCGACCGGGCAGTCCGTGCTCGAGCTCGGGCTGGCCTGCCACAACCCTGACGACCCGGCGCACGAGGTTGATCCGCGCGATGAACTCGCGGAGATGGCGCAGGCCGCGATCTCATGGGGGCGAAGGTACTGCCTTCACGAGAAGGAGTTCGGCCTGCGAACCCTGATCGAATCCTTCTGTGCGTCCGACAACGGCTGGTTCGGAGCACCGAGTTGGGGGCGCATCGTCGATCGGTTCCTTACGGCTGTCGACGACCGGGAGAATGCGCACTGGCACATGTGCCGGGACGAGCCTTGGTTCGACGAGTGGTTCGCCAACCGGCCGGCCGACCTTGCGGACACCACGGAATTTCGTCGGCTGCTCCTTGCCGGGCCCGACCTGCTTTCCGAGGAGGCCGCCGAATGGTGCGTGGATGGTGCCATCGGCCACGTCTGCCAGGACGACCACGCGAACGACTGCTGGCGGTGCGGTATCCCGCTGGCAACGGAGTCCCCGAACGAGTGAACGTGGGCAGCCTCCTCCGCGAGCGCTACCTTCGTGGGGATGCCCGGACCCGGCCCAGGTTGTCGTCGCGATCGCGGAAGAGGGGGTGGCGTCTCCCTCCCGCGATCGCGTCGTCGGGGAGTGCGCTTCCAGAGTGTGCTCGCGCTCTTGCCCGGTACCGTCGCCGTGAGACGCCAGTTCTGCGGGAGTACTAAGTGATCACCCGGACGCGTAGAGGGGCGCGGAAGGACAGCAGGCCGAGGATCGGCGGTCGCTCGTCCGCCGGGGCGATCTGGGCGTGGGGCAGGCGACGGGCCGCGACGCGGAGGGCGACGGCGGCTTCCGTCCGGGCCAACGACGCGCCCGGGCAGCGGTGTCGGCCCACGCCGAAGGACAGGTGGTGGCGGGCGTTGGCGCGGTGCGGGCACATCTGGTCCGGGGCGTCGAACACCTCCGGGTCCGATCCGCTGCCCATGAGCATCAGCAGCAGCTGGGCCCCGGCGGGGACGTCCACGCCGCCGAGCGTCACGGGCTCGGCGGTCACCCGGCGCCACGTGGTCACCGGTGGTTCGCGGCGCAGTACCTCCTCCACCCACGCCTCGCTCAGGCCCTGCTCGTCGGCCGCGCGCGACCACATGCCGGGCTCGGCCAGGGCCCGGTGCAGCGTGGTGGAGATGAGCTGCCCGGTGGTGGACTGGCCGGCAATGAAGACGAAGAAGCACGCGCCGACCGCGGTCCCGACGTCCACCGGCCGGCCGTCGGGCAGGCGGTGCCGGGTCAGCGCCTCGACGAAGCTGCCGGGCCGCGCCGGGGCGGCGCTCACGGTCGCGGTGAGCCACTGGTGGAACTCGCCGACGAGCGCTGCCAGTTCCAGCTGCCGCTCGGGTGTGGGCCTGCCCCAGAACAGCTCCAGTGAGGCGTCGCTCCAGCGGATCAGTGTGGCGGGGTCGACACCGTCGATGCCGAGGAGCTCCATCAGCACCCGGCAGGGCAGGATCTGGGCGTAGGTCTCGAACAGGTCGCAGGATCCGGTCGAGTCGAGGCGCCGCTGCGCGGCGTCGAGGAGTTCGTCGGCGACGCGCTCGATGACGGGGACGGCCGCGGCGACACGCTGGGCGTTGAAGAACCGGGTGACCACGCGCCGCAGACCGTGGTGACTGTCCGTGCCGTTGTTGGCGAGCGCGGGCGGCAGCCTGAAGCCGGCCCGGGCCAGTACCCGCAGCACGCTGACGGGCAGCGGGGTGACGGCGTCCTGCGCGTTGTCGGGGTGGAACACCGCCGGGTCCAGCAGGACGCGCCGGATGTCGTCGTACCGGCTGACCAGCCACAGTCCGGTGCCCGGGTCCTGGTGCACGGGGGCGTCGGCCCGCAACGCGTCCAGCCAGGGGTAGGGGTCACGGACGAAACCGTCCCCGAACAGGTCGAGCCGGGACAACGCGGCAGGTGAGGGCAGGTCGAGGTCCTGGGGAGTCACGGCCGGACGCTAACACGCACGGGGTTCGGCGTTCCGAGGGTGTGCCAGGAGTCACGGCTGGATCTCCGGCGAGGCCGTCCCGGACCGGCAGCGGAGGCGGCGTCTGCGCGAGTCATGGCAGGAGATGCCAGAGGCGCCCAGCTCCGTTCGCGTCGACGGCACATCGACCGTTCACCGGACTGGACCTCCGCCGCCGTCGGTCCGCACGGTGGTCAGAAAGCAGGTCCTGCGTTCCTGCCGGAAGATGTCCCCGTCGGTGGGCACGGCGGCGTCGGTGTGCAACGGTCGGTCCCCTCCGTACGAGCTGCTCGGGCACGAGACTCGGACTCAAGAACGGCGCCGGGCAGGCCGCATCGACCGGGGATCTCGTGGAGCCGCCTGTGCGGGTGGAGGGTCTTCAGGCGGTGGTGCGGTTGCCTTGGCGGGCGGCAAGCGCAGCTTCGGCGGTGGGGTAGGCGGGCAGGAAGGTGTCCATCCCCGTAAGGCTGAGCAGGCGGCTCAGCCGGTCGGGGATGGCCGACAGGGTCAGGGTGCCGTCGGCCTCCTTGGCGCAGCGCCAGATGCCGACGAGGGCTCCCAGCCCGGAGGAGTCGCAGAAGGTGACGCCCGCCAGGTCGGCGACCAGGTGGGGGTGGCCGTCCGCGATCAGGTCCAGGGCGCGGGCACGCACGGCGGGCGCGGCGTTGATGTCGAATTCGCCGGACAGCGCGATCACGGCCAGGGTGCCGTCGGTGTGCGGGACGTCGATGTGGAATGCGTCGGTCATGGGCGTCGGTTCTCCTGCCCGACGGAGGCGTCGGCGGGTGCGGTCGGGGCGGCGGCGCTGTGGGCGGTGGTGGTGGTGCCGATGGGAGCGGCATCCGCGGTGGGGACGGACAGGGCCAGCAGCGCCACGTCGTCGCGTTCGGTGTCGGGGAGGGTCTCCAGGAGCGCGACGGTGTCGTCGATCAGGGTGCCGGCACCGACCGGCCCGGTTCGTTTGGCCAGGAAGTCCGCCAGACCGCTGTCGGCGAGCATCTGTCCGTCGGCGGTACGGGCCTCGGTCAGCCCGTCGGTGTAGAGCAGCAGTCCTTCGCCGGGGGCCAGGTGCAGGACGCGTGAGGCGAAGACCGCTTCGGCGAACGCGCCGACCAGCATGCCGCCCTTGGCGCGGACCGCCTCGACCCGCACACCGCCGTCCTCGGTGGGGCTGAGGTGGTAGGCGGGCGGGTGGCCGCCGGTGGCCAGCGTCACCGTGAAACCGCCGTCCCGAGCCGGATCGAGCAGGCCGAAGACAGCGGTGCAGAAGCGGGTGCCGACCGATGCGTCCAGCAGCAGCGCCGTGTTCAAGGCCTGCAGCGCGGCCATCGGGTCGGCGTCGACGAGGGCCGCGGCCCGCAGCGTGTAGCGGGTGAGCGAGGTGACCGAGGCGGCTTCGGCGCCCTTGCCGCACACGTCGCCCAGGAAGAACGCCCACTGGCCCTCGCCGACGGGGAAGACGTCGTAGAAGTCGCCGCCCACTTCCTGCGGGGAGGCCGTCTTGTAGTGACAGGCCAGCTCGAGCCCGGGTACGGCGGGCAGAGCGGGAGGCACCAGGGTGCGCTGCAGCGTGGAGGCGAACGCGGTGATGGCCGCCTTGTCCCGCTCCGCACGCCGGCGGGCTTCCTCCTCCGCCTGACGCTTCTCCTCTTCGACCTTGCGGCGCTCCTGTTCGGCGCGTACGGCGTTCAGCGCGGACAGCCGCAGCTCGAGCTGGTCACGTACCACCGCGGCCAGGTCCGCGAGCGTGGCCGAATCCGCCTCGCTGATCTCACGGGGACGGGTGTCCAGGACGTTGACCGTGCCCAGGCGGTACCCGTCGGCGGTGATGATCGGAGCGGCGGCGTAGAACCGCACCCCCATCGGGCCGGCGACCAGCGGGTTGGAGCAGGCGACCGGATCGAGCAAGGTGTCGGGAATGACGGTGGTGTCATCGGTCAGGACGGCCGAGGCGCACAGGCCCGGGTCGCGGCCGATCTCGGTGACCCCTTCCAGCCCGTGCGTGGCCTTGAACCAGATCCGGTCCTCGTCCACGATCGTGACGGTCGCCACCGGAACCTCGAACAACCGTGCGGCCAGTGCTGCGACGCGGTCGTAGGCGCCGTCCGGCGGGGTGTCCAGAATGTCGTAACGGCGCACTGCCGCCATCCGTGCCGCCTCGACCGATGCGGCACGAGGTCGGCTCGGCGCTATCGCAGACGGGCTTGCTTGCTCCGGCATGGTCCTCGTCTCGCTCGTCCCCCCAGGAAGGCACCGACCGGACAGCCAGCACACCAGGACTCTACCGAACGCCTCCCATGTCACCGGATCCGATGACGCTGGGCGCCTCTCCCGCACGAACAGCCCGGTCGAGGTCATCACCGCGTGTCGGAAGCCTCCGGCTCAGATCGGTGGCCGCGCTGATCCCGGGGATTCCCGTACCGATGATCACTGCGTCGAACGCCCCGACGGCGTCCATGCCTGAGCCGTCATGACGTTTCCTTGCCGCCCGGGTGGGGTGCGACCTCTGCCGAGCCGCACCCCACTGCCGACCACCGCATGAGCGCAAGGCCGCGGCCGGCCGGTGCGTCGTGCACCGTACGTGGCGGCAGCGGGTGCTCCGTGTCGCTCTCACCGTTCGTTCCGAGGTGAGGAGGCGGTCAGGCGCCGGCCGCCACGACCGTCAGCCAGGCGTGCCAGTCGCTCTCGTAGTCCAGCGTGTCCAGGAACGTGCGCGCGGCGGTCCAGTTCCCGGTGCGGTAATGGCCGAGGACGGTCGCGACGTCGGCCGGGTGCCGCTCGACCATGTACCGGGTGGCGAGGTAGCCCCAGTTGTAGGTGCGGTTGACGTCGCTGTTGGCGTAGGTGGTGTCGAACAGGGTGCGCAGCGCGTACGTGTGCTTGCCGGCCTCGACCAGCGCGCTGGTGTAGGGGACGCCGCGGTACGAGTAGGAGACGTACTCGGCGATGCCCTCGCCCCACCAGACGGTGGGGGTCGTCTGGCTGTCGGCGAAGTCGCCGTAGAGGTCGAAGCGGCCGTCGAGGTAGTGGGTGTACTCGTGGTTGAGGTTCCAGATCTGCCAGCCGGGGCTCACGTCGGTGCGCTCGTAGCATATGAATCGGGGCTGGTTGCCGGCCCGGGCCGGGTCCCCTTCCAGGTACATGCCGCCGTTGTTGGTGTCGATGCCGTAGATCCGCCCGGCGTACGCCTTGTAGTCCGCGCTCGAGTTGAAGACGTCGACCTCGAGCTTGGTGTTGTAGTCGTCGGCGACGGGGCCCGAGTCCTTGACCACGCCGTGGAAGTAGGCGTCCTGGTTGGCGAGGCTCGCGCAGGTGGCGGCCAGTTGGGCGGCGGTCATCTCCTGGGCGCGGATCCGCAGTGCCGGGCTGCAGTCGTGGACGATGGGCAGGATTCTGGCCTCGAGTCTGCCGCCGCCGGACGCGGTCGGGGTGGGCGTGTTCCTGCTCGTGCCGTGGGCCGGACGCTGCCCCGCGTCGGCGAAGACGTGGTCGGGCCCGGGCTCGGCCCGGCCGGCTGTCGGCGCCGTCTCGGTGACGGCCCGGGGGGTGTGGGCGTCCGCGGCGGCCGGAGCCTGGTGGGCGGCGACAGGGGTGGCGGCTGCGATCAGCACGGCGGTGGCGATGGCCAAGGTGCGCAAAGTCGGCTCCTGGGAGGCGAGTTGGGGAGACCGTCGACGACGGATGCGCTGTAAAATGGCACATGTCACATGCCTTAGCAAGGGTGTTCGCAGCGCCGCCGTGGTAACCCAGAGCGCCGATGGCTCCTGGAAGGGGCGTCGCTCGGCGGGCCACTGTCTTCGTCAGCTGGAAACGGGCGTGCGTCGAGTCGGTGGGCCGGGGCAGCATGGCGGGGTGGCTGATCTGCTGTGGGATGACGTGAAGTGCCTCTTCGACCCGGACCCGATGGGGGCGCTGCCGGACGTACGTGTCCCGGATGCCTCGGTGGAGGACTGGCAGGCCGTCCTCGATCTGGTCGCGGGGAAGGGCTGGAAGCGTCAGTACCCCGAGGGAGAGACGCTGCTTCCCGTGCCCCGGGCGGAGGTCGTGCTGTCCCGCCTGCCGGATGCCGAGTGTCCGGAGCTGAGGGTCTGGCCGACTGCCGATGTATCGGCGATCTTCCGCTTCCATGCTGCCGATGAAGTCGACTTCGATGCCGACCTGCGGGAGTTGCAGGGCCAGGAGCGACTGGATGTGTTCTGCGACTTCCTCCGGGAAATCGGCCGACGGCTGGGCAGGCCCGTGCTGATGGACCCCGAAGGCGACGGTGGCCATCCGGTGATCGGCTTCGACGTCGAGGCCGATCGAGTCGTTGTCCTCGCAGACCTCCAGGTCAGGTGACCGCGCGCGAACGGCTGCCGTTCAAGGAAGGTTCCGCCGCGGGTGGGGTGGTGTTCGCCCTCGCCGACGTCAAGGCCGGGGAGGACGTCGCCGGGGAGGACGTCGGTGTCGCCGGTGTCGATCACGTGCAGGCCCCTCCGTCACGCTTTCGTCCGGCCCTGCCTCGGCACCGAGCTGCCGCACCTACGTGACGGAGAGCTCTTCCGGGTCGGGTGAAGCCGGTGCGGAAGCCCCTCGTCAGCGGTCCGTCGATGCGCCCGGACCCGGTGACACCATCCCTTGGATCAGGAACAACAAGGGGGGGAGTCGTGCCGGACCCGGAGGCCGGACCGCATTGCGGAGCCACGAAGAAGGCAGCGGGGGCGCGGGGTCCCGTCGGCGCCTGCGTGGACGCGTCGGGCCCGTGTTGCGGCGAAGGCGCGCGGGGTCACAGCATCTCGAAGTCCTCGAAGTCGAAGCCGGGAGCGACGACGCAGGACACCAGGGCCGGCTCGTCACCGGCCGGCTCCGCCGTCTGCCAGGTGCCGGCAGGCACCAGCAACTGCGGCTGCTCCCCGTACTCGACACGCGGTCCCAGGACGGAAGCGCCCCCGGCGCTGGGTGCGTCCCCGTCCCCGCCGAGCCGCATCGTCAGCGGTCCGCCCCGGTGCCACAGCCACAGCTCGTCGGAGCGCACCCGATGCCAGCGTGAGACCTCACCCGGGTGGAGGAGGAAGTAGATCCCGGTGGCGAACGGACGCGTCCCCCCGTACCCGTCCGGCACCGCTTCCGCCTCGGTGCACCAGGTGCGGCGAAACCAGCCCCCCTCGACGTGGGGTTCGAGCCCGAGGAGTGCGACCAGTTCAGAAATCTCGCCCATGACGCCACATCCTGACGCACGACGAGTCGCGACGTGCCCGGAACGACCCCGAACGACCGGTCGCATCTGGCCGGCCGGTCGAGTTGCCGCCCGTGCACGGCCGCCCGCCCCCCGCCCGCGCGCGCCGGTTCCGCTCAGGGCCACAGCAGCTCGTGATGCCAGGGAGCGCCGGCGGCGTCCCTGCGGTAGACCACGCGGTGATGGACCCGGTCGGTGCTGGCCTCCCAGAACTCGATCTCGGTGGGGGCGAGGGCGTACAGCGTCCAGCTGGGCGGGCACGGCACCTCATCGGGGTGGAGCTCGCCGAGCCGCTCGAACTCGTCGAGCGCGGCCCGGCGGGAGGGCAGCGGCCCGGGGCGGTGCAGATGGGCCGACAGCCGGGACTCCCGCCCGCGTTCGGCGAAGTCGCCCTCGGAGGCGGCCCGGCCCTGGTCGACGGCGACCCCGACCAGCCGGACCTGACGCCCGGCCGCCGGCCAGTGGAAGTGGGCGGCGACCCGCGGGCAGGCGGCGATCTCCAGGCCCTTGCGGCTGTCGGCGGGCGTCGCGAAGTAGAGCGCGTCCTCGTCGATGTCCTTCACGAGCAGCACGCGGCTGGACGGGACTCCGTCGGCCGAGACCGTGCAGATGCTCATGGCGTGCGGCTCCGCCTGACCGGCGGCCTCGGCCGAAAGAATCCATTCCCCGACGCGCGGTACGGGATTCTCCGGAAGGTTCGTGTCGGTGAACGCCGTCGCGGCGACGTTCGCGAATACCGGAATCGACCTCAGCCTGTCGCGCATCGTCTCGTTCACTTTCCCGAACCTACGCCTCCCAAGCGTCCGCACCAAGAACACGTCCACGTTCAGGGCCACCAGCGGGGCATTCCACCACGCGGGGCGGCTCGCCGTCCGCAACGCCCTGTTCCGCGCGTACGGCCCTCCGGCCCCTTGCCTGAGGGAGGTTCGCGGGCCACGAGGCTTCGGCCGCCGCCATGGCGCCGTGCGACGGACGCGGCGCCCGCGGGAACGAAAACGTGTCGACAGCGCCCCTCGGCACCCGGCACAGTGGCCGTTCGTGACGAGCAGTGAGCTGTGGACCCGCGCGACCGCCGACCGCTACGACGCCGAGGAGGCCGAAGCGTTCTCGGCTGCCGTTCTCGGGCCGGCCCTCACCTTCCTCGCCGACCTCGCCGGAGAGGGCCGGGCGCTGGAGTTCGCGATCGGGACAGGACGGGTGGGCGTCCCGCTCCGGGAGCGAGGCGTGCCGGTGGTGGGCATCGAACTGTCCGAGGCCATGGCCGCTGTGCTGCGGCGCAAGGTCGACGAGGACACGCTCCCCGTCGTCATCGGGGACATGGCCACCACCGTCGTCCCCGGTGAGTTCGCGTTGGTCTATCTCGTCTACAACACCATCACGAACCTGCTGACTCAGGACGAGCAGGTCGAGTGCTTCCGCAACGCCGCACGGCATCTTGCGCCCGGTGGTCGATTCGTCATCGAGCTGGGCGTGCCGCCGCTCCGGTTTCTGCCGCCCGGCCAGGTCGCCGTGCCGTTCGACGTCTCCGAACGGCACAGCGGCTTCGACACCTTCGACCTGGCCGAGCAGATCCTCGTCTCCCACCACTTCACCCGCGACGGCGACGACGGCCGCTACCGCCGGGAGAAATCCCGGCACCGGTACGCCTGGCCGGCGGAGCTCGATCTGATGGCACGGATCGCCGGACTGGAACTGGAACGGCGCGTCGCTGACTGGGACGGGTCCTCGTTCACCCAGGACTCCACGAAGCACGTCTCCGTGTGGCGCAAGCCCGCCTGAGGCCACCGGCCCCCGCGCCGGCCGGGGCGGCGGGCCGCGGGCGCGGCGGTGACCCCGGAGGGGGACGGCAGCGTCGCCGCGCTGGGGAACGCCACCCTCCACTCGTGACGCCGTCGGCCGCGTCCTCGCCGTCGTCGGGCGGGGTGCTGTGAGAGGCGCCGGTGCCTTCGCGTCCGGACCGGGAGGGTGCCGTGCCGTGGGCGCGAGTAGTGCCGGGCGGGTGAAGGCGGCCGTGGTCACGGCTGTGTGAGCCGTCGGCGACGCCGGCGGGCGGCCAGGATGAGCCGGGCAGCAGTCCCGACGCAGACCCCGCCCACGGCCCCGGAAGGACTCACTCCATGACGACGCCGAAGGCCCGCCGCCCCCCGGGCCCCTCCGAAGAGCCGGTGGAGGCAGCGGAGGCCGACCGGCTGCGGGACCTCCTGCGCACGCCCGCGTACCGCAAGGTCCTGGTGTTCAGCGCCCTCATCGGCATCCCGATCTCCCTCGCCGCCTTCTGGTTCCTCGTCGCCCTGCACGAGCTGGAGCACGTGCTGTGGGCCGACCTGCCGAAGGCGTGGGGCTGGGACACGCCGCCGGCCTGGTGGCCGCTGCCGCTGCTCGCCGTCGCCGGGATCGTCGTGGGGACGGTGGTGACCCGTCTGCCCGGCGCGGGCGGTCACGTTCCCGCGTACGGCCTGCAGACGGGCGGGCCCGCGGCGGCCGCCCTGCCCGGTGTGATCATCGCCGCGGCCGCGAGCCTGCCGCTCGGTGCCGTCCTCGGCCCGGAGGCGCCCCTGATCGCACTCGGCGGCGGTCTGGCCCTGCTCTTCCGGGACCTCGTCCGCGCACCGGCCACACCACAGAGCACCGCGCTGCTGGGTGCGGCAGGCGCGGCCGCCGCCGTCGCCGCCATCTTCGGAAACCCGCTCATCGCCGCGGTCCTGCTGATCGAGGTGGCGGGCGTGGGCGGGCCGCGCCTGTTCGCCGTCATGCTCCCCGCGCTGCTGTCGAGCGGTGTCGGTGGAGTCGTGTTCACCGGCTTCGGACGGTGGACCGGCCTCCAGACGGGCAGTCTGTCCGTGCACTTCCCCCTGTCGCCCTCACGTCTGGACACGGGCGACGTGGTGTGGTCGATCCTGCTGGCGACCGGCATCGGCGCGCTCGTCCACCTCGTGATCCTCGGCGGTCGTCTGACCGCCTCGTTCGTGGCGGCGGCACCGCTGCCCCGGACGGTGGCGTGCGCGGTCACGGCCGGAGGCTGCGCCGCCCTCTACGCGGTCGTCACGGGCCGCAGCCCGGGGGAGGTCGCCTTGTCCGGGCAGGCCGCCCTGGCCCAGCTGACCGCCGATCCGCAGTCCTGGGGCGTGGGCGCGCTGCTGGCCGTCCTGCTGTTCAAGGCCACCGCGTACGCCCTGTGCCTGGGAAGTCTCCGCGGCGGCCTGGTGTTCCCCGCGCTCTTCTTGGGCGCGGCGGCCGGCGTGCTGCTCGCGCCGCTGCCGGGACTCGGAGTGGTCCCCGGCGCTGCCGCCGGCATGGCCGCCGCGTGCGCGGCCTCGCTGCGGCTTCCGGTCAGCAGCGTGGCCCTGGTGGTCCTGGTGCTCGGGAACTTCGAGACCGTCCCCGTGGTCATCCTGGCGGCCGTGACGGCCTTCGTCACGGCCGAGCTGCTTCCGCAGGGGCCGTCGGCCGCGCCGGACGCCGCCCGGGAGAGGAGACGGCGGACGGCGGCACCGTGAGGGCCCCGCGAACCGTTCCCCCGCACGCAGGTTCGGGCACGGCGGGATCCGGGCAGGTACCGTTCGGAGAGTGCTCCATCGGCTGAGTCAACTACACGTATCACGGCGGGAGTTGAACGGTCTCACGGAGGGGAGGGGGCCCATGGAGGCGATCACGGCCGAGCTCCTCGCGGAGCCGGCCGGCGACGCGGCGGGCGCGGCGGGGCAGCGGGCGGGGATGTCGCTGCGCGGCCTCGTACGGCGCCGTACCGCACCGGCGACGCCGCGGTGCTCCGGCTGCCGCGAAAGGTGCTCCGACGTGACATCACCGATGCGCCCTCAGGTGCCCGCGCGTCCGAGGCGGGGCCTCCCGCCGCTTTCCCGCGGGCCGCGGCAGAGGACCGGCTGAGCGGCCATGTCGGAGCGGTCACGGGGCGACGTGCACAACGTGTTCTCGGGCCAGGCCACGTACGTGATTCAGGGCCGGGACTTCAGCGGCGTACACCTGCATCTGCCGTCCCCGCAGACACCGCAGGACCGTGCTGCCGGAGAGCTGGCGCGCGTGGTGCTCGCCCAGTGGCGGGACGAGGCGGGGGTCCTCGGCCTGGCCGGCAGCGCCAGGCTCGCGGTCGGCTGGCGGGCTGACTGGACGGTCGCCGATCACCGTGAGCACGTCGGGGCGGACGTCGCCGGCAGCACCGCGGGACTCACCGAACTCGCCGCCGCCTTCCAGGCCCTGCCCGCCCGCCGTCTGGTGATCATCGGCGGTCCCGGCACCGGCAAGACGTCCCTGGCGATCCTCCTCGCGTTGCAGCTGCTCACCCTGCACGACGTGACGAAGCCCGTCCCCGTACCGCTCCTGGCCTCCTCCTGGGACGCGACCAAGGAACACTTCGACGTCTGGCTCGCGCGCCGCGTCCACGAGGAATACGTCGGCCTGAGCAGGGACCTCGACCGGGCCCGGATCCGCGCACTCGTGCGCGACCGGCGGGTGCTCCCGGTCCTCGACGGCCTGGACGAACTGCCCCGCCCGCTGCGGTCCGCGGCCCTGGCCGCCCTCAACAAGGCAGGCACCGACAGCACACCGCTCATCCTCACCTCCCGCACGACCGAGTACACCGAACTCGTCGAAGAGGAAGAGGTGTTGCAGGCGGCGGCCGTGATCAAGGCGCAACCGGTGGCAGGGGCCGCGGCGGCCGCGTACCTGCGCGGCTCCTCGCACCCCCGGCACGCCCAGCGCTGGCAGGGGCTCCTGGACCACCTCACCCGCCACCCCGAAGCCGTGCCGGCCAGAGCGCTCTCGTCCCCCCTCATGCTGTGGCTGGCCCGCACCGTGTACGCCCGCGCGGACTCCGACCCCACGGAGCTCACCGACGCCTCCCTCTTCCCCGACGTCGCCGCCGTGGAACGGCACCTGCTCGACTCCATCGTTCCGGCGGCCTTTCCCTCCGGGCCGCCCTCGCCCCACCAGCCCCGTCCCGTACGCCGCTGGGGGCACGCGCAGGCACAGCGTGCCCTCGGTTTCCTGGCCGCCCATCTCACCGCGGTGAAGACCCGAGAGTTCGCCTGGTGGGAACTGCACCGGGCGAAGGCACCGACCTTCCTCAAGGCCCCGGCGCTGGTGGCCGGCTACGTCCTGTTGATGGCGGGTTCCTCGTGGTTCAACGGCTGGATCGCCGGAGGCGATGTGTTCCTCGCCTTCCAGATAGCCGCCGGAGCCACGGCCGCCACGATGCTCGGCATCATGGGAGGCATAATCCTGCTGCTCTCGCAGCTGTGGAAGGGACCTCTTCCCCGTCGGCTCGCCCTGTTCGGCAGGCACCGCACCCGTATCCCGGCTCTGTTCTGGCTCCTTCTGTGCCTCGCACCCATCGTCCTGCTCCTCCAGCAGGACGAACCGCTCATGGCGCTGGGCTTCGTCGTTCCGCCGCTGCTCATGATGGTGGTCGGCGCGCCCGCCGACACCGCACAGGCCGTCGGGCCACGGGCCCTGCTGCGCGGCGAGCGGGCCAGCACCCTGCTCATGGTGTTCGGCGTCGCACCGGTGATCGGAGCCATCGGCACCCTGACCGTCGTCCAGGTCCCCGACCGGATCGTGCTGCTCGGCAGCTGGATCTCCGGAACGGCGGGGGCGGCCGCGGTGATCATGGCACTGAGCCCCTGGACGCAGTGGCTGCTCGCCAAGGTGACCCTCGCGGGCCTGGGAAGGCTGCCGTGGTCGACCATGGCGTTCCTCGAGGACGCGCGCAGGGTGGGGCTGCTGCGACAGGTCGGCGGCGTCTACCAGTTCCGGCACGCCCAGATCCAGGCGGGCTTCGCGGCCCGCGGGCGCGGCGGCCGCCCGGAACCCCGACGGCGGTCCACCATCCGCGCGCCCTGGCCGGTCCGCCCGCTCCCCGCGGCGAGCAGCACCCCGCGGTCCGTCCGCATCCCCGGCTACGTCGGCCTGCGGGTCACCAGAGGAAAGCCGGCCTTGTACGTGGGCATGTGGACGCTCGCGCTGGTGTGGAGCGGCATCATCACCTACGAGGACGGCTGGCAGGATCCCGGTGCCGTGCAGACCGTGGGGTTCTTCGTGGCCCTTCCCCTCGCCGTCGACCTGCTGGTCGCGCCCCTCACCTGGCGGCGCGCCGAGTTGCGCCTGGACGAGGACGGGATCGCGTACGCGTGGGGCAGGCGGACGGTCCGTTTCGAGTGGCGGGACATCGCGGAGGTCGCGCCGCGCCTGTTCCAACCACCGCTCGGGAAGAACGACGACGCCACCGTCATGCTCCACCTGCGGTTCACCGCCGAGGCCGCTCCGGGACCGCGGATCCGTGTCAACAGCGACGGCTGGGTGGCTCTGTGGCCGCTCGACTGCCCTACCGGAGTCCCGGACGAGGCGACGGTCCCACCCGAACTGGAGGACGCGCTCGCACGCTTCGCGGGTCAACGGTGGCGGCCCCCGCGACAGCCTCCGATCGGGAGATGACGGGCCGCCGGGGAAGCCGCTCGACCGGCCGGGCGCTCCCCGGGGCGCGCGGTGCCCATTGGGTCAGGGGCCGGCCTCGACCGGGGCGGTGATGCGCGCGCACCGTCTGGACGGATCGAGCATCGACTCCGGGCGGCGGGCCGCGTACAGCCGGTACGACAGCGGCTGACCGGCCTGCGGGGAGTCGATCGTGGTGACCGACTCCACGACGAGGCCGTGGTCGACGAGGAGGCCCTCCCACAGCCGCGGTTCGAGGACCCACATGGGCATCCGGTGCTCGGTGTCCGTGCCGGGCAGCCTCAGAATCTCGGGGCGCGCGGTGACGGAGTCGGACGGCCCGTCGCCGTGGGAGTTGGTGTGCAGTGCGCTGAACACCAGCCGCCCGCCGGGCGTGAGCCCGGCGGCCAGGGCGGGCAGCAGCCGGTGCGGGTCCAGGAAGGGGATGCCGCTGACCGAGTACACGAGGTCGTAGGGGGCGGCTTCTCGCAGGTGGTCGACGGCGTCGGCACACACCAGGCGCAGCCCGGGGGTGTCGGGGTAGCGGGCGAGGGCGCGCTGGTACTGGGTGGGGGAGGCGTCGACGGCCGTGACGTCGGCGCCGAGGGCGGCGAGACGCGCGGCGTGCCGGCCGACTCCGGCTCCCAGGTCCAGGACGCGCAGACCGGCGACCTCGCCGAGCACGTCGATGCCGGGTCCGACCTGCGGGATGTCCCAGGTCCAGTCGTCCAGCTCGGGCAGGTCGAAGGTCCGGCCGAGCTGGTGACGGCCGTAGAGGGACCAGATCTCGGCGATGTGCTTCTCGATGTCCGGCACGGGTTCGTGTCCTTCCGGTCGCGGGCGGGGTGCGGGACTCAGGGCCGCAGGGCGTAGCAGCGCAGGACGTCGAGGTCGGCGGTGCGCACGACGGACCAGCCGGTCGCGAGCAGTTCGGCGTCCGCCGGAGAGATGCCGAGCTCGCGGCGGGCGGGGTCGGTGGTCGTGCGGCGGCCGGCGAGCCCGGTGACGACCCAGAAGGTACCGCCGGGTGCGAGGAGCCGGCGGACGCGGTCGAGAAAGCCGGGCTTGTCGTCCATCCACCGGTAGACCAGGCGGCAGGTGACGAGGGCGTAGGCCGCGTCAGGGAGGGCGCTGAGGTCATCGGTGGTGATGTCCGCGCACCGCCACGCCGGCCCCGGCCCGGTGTCCTGGGCCGCGGCGAGCGCGAGTGCGCTGGGGGAGCAGTCGACGCCGGTCGTGCGGTAGCCGAGCTCGTGGTGGAGGTGGCGGGCGAGGCTGCCGTCGCCGCTGCCGACGTCGAGGGCGGGGCGGCCTCCACCGGGGCCGAGGTGTTCGGCCATCAGCCGCTTCTCGGCCTCGCACAGCCGCCGGTAGCGGCGGCCGGCGGCCCAGAGCGGTTCCCAGTAGGCGGGGCCGGCGGTGGACGTGGTGAGGGGCATGGGGCTCCTTCTCGTGCGGGCGTTGCGGCCGGGCGGGTCAGGCGGGGCGGTTCACGTCGTGGCCGGTGCGCCGCTCCAGTTCCCACAGCGTCCGGAACAGCCCGGGTTCCCGGGTGAGCTGGGCGTACGTCCCCTCCTGTACGAGGCGGCCCCGGTCGAGGACGACGATCCGGTCGGCGACGGCCACATTGGCGAGCCGGTGCGTGATCAGGAGGACGGCCCGGTCCTTGGCGAGCTCCCGAAGCCCGGTGAAGACGTGGTGCTCGGCACGGGCGTCGAGGGCGGCCGTGGGCTCGTCCATCACGAGCAGGGCGGCCTGCCGGTGGAACGCCCGGGTCAGGACGACGCGCTGCCACTGCCCGCCGGACAACTGGTGGCCTCCGAACCACTCGGATGTCAGCAGGGTGTCGAGACCGGACCGCAGCTCGGGCAGGATGTCCGCGGCCCCGGACGCCTCGCAGGCCGCGAGGACGGCGGCGTCACCGGTGTCGCCCTGCCCGAGGGTGATGTTGTCGCGGAGGGTGAGCGGCAGATAGGTGAACCTCTGCGGAGCCAGCGCGACGTGCTTCCACGCCTCCCACGGCTCAAGGCGCACCGTGGTCGCGTGGTCCCAGGCGACCTCGCCGGAGGTCGGCAGCAGCAGGCCGCAGATCAGCCGGGACAGCGTCGTCTTCCCCGAACCGTTCTCCCCGACCAGCGCCACGATCTCCCCGCGCCGCACCCGCAGCGACACCCCGGTGAGGCTGTCCCGCTCCGCGCCGTCGTACCGGTAGGTGACGTCACGGACCTCGAACCGCTCCGGCGCCGCCGCCGGCAGCTCGGAGCCGCGCGATGAGGTCATCGCCTGGCCGTGGGCGTTGTCGAGGAAGTTCTGCCAGTCCTGCACGTACCAGCCGGTGCGCACGAGCCGGGCCCCGCCGTTGATGATGCCCCGTACGGACCCGGTCGCCGTCTGCAGTGCGAAGACGGCGCCGCCCCCGGCGGCCAGGTCCGTCCGGCCCGAGACCAGGAGCCACAGCAGCGTCGCCCACACCGCCGCCGACGCGACCCCGCCGGCCGCCGCGCCGACCAGCCCCATCCAGGCCCCGGTTCCGGCGGCCTTGCGCTCGGCGGCGTTGACCGACGCGGCGAGGCGCCGGTAGCGGCCGAGGAGGAAGGGGCCCGCCAGGCAGGCCCGCATCTCCTCGCCGGACTCCATGTACGACATGTGCCAGCGCAACTTGTGCAGCATCCGCCGGCGCCCGGACGTCTCGAGGCCCGCCAGGTACACCACGCGCGCGGCCCGCACGTACGCGGCGGCCTGCGGCAGGCACGCCAGGAGCAGCAGCGGGAGGAGAACGGGATGGATCACGGCGAGGACGGTCGCCCCCGCCGCGAGGGTCGCCGTGGCGGCCAGGACGTCCTGCGCCTCCTCCACCAGGTCGGGGGTGACCTGGGCACCACGGTCGGCGATGTCGTACGAGTCGTTGTAGCCGGGCTTGTTGGTCGCCGCGGCCTCGGCGCCGAGCGCCGCCTCGACCATGCTCACCTCGGCGGCCCGGGCGAGCACCGGGCGCAGCCGGCCGGTCAGCCACGTCACGGTGATGCCGAGCAGGGCACGCAGACCGGTGGCCGTGGCGATGACGGCCAGCCGCGGGGCCGCCTCGCGCAGCCGCTCCGTGATGTCACCGGAGGCGATCAGCGCGCTGAGCGTCCCGGTGACGGCGAACAGGCCCAGGGCGGCCAGCACGCCGGAGCCGATCTGGCACGCCAGCAACCCGGCCGTGGCGACCCGGTCCACCTGCCACGCCATGGCCAACGACCGCCGTACCAGCGCGGGCAGGCGCCGTGCCATCGTGGCGGTCGTCATCTGCTCGCCGGCCCGCAGCCGGGATTCGTCCCGGAACCGGAACTCCTCCTCCTGCGCGTTGCCCGCGTCCTCCGGCCGAGCTCCCTCGGCTTCGCCCGCGTGCGCCTGTCGGGATGTGCTGTCCACGGTCAAGCTGTCCCCCTGCCTCGTGATCCGGGGTCGGTTCACGAGGTTCAACGAGTCGGCCGGGATATCGAACGTGTGTGTTTCGGTCGAGCGTGACATCCCGGAACGGCGGGGGCGCGGGAGCGTGGCGGATGCATCGACCCGCTTCCCACCACAGGAGTCGGGAGGCGGGCGATTGGCCGAAACGCCGACGACGGCGGGGTGGGCGTCGAGTACGGCCCGGTCGGCTCCGCCGCTCGGTGCCGCTTGCTCCTGACGTCGCCGAGCGGTCGGGGCGGGGGCTCCGGCACGGCCGGAGCCCCCGCCGGGGTCAGCCGGTGGGGAAGTGGTCGGTGGTGCTGATCCGGCTCTTGATCAGGGCCCCCGACTCCGTCAGCACGCCGCTGCTGCCGTAGTCGCCGCCGGCGCACGTGCCGGGACGCAGCGCCGCGCTGGACTCGGGAGCGTCGGAGTAGGTCCAGTTCGCGTAGCCGATCTTCAGCTGGTCGAGCAGGTCCAGCCAGGCCGTGGTGCTCGCCCGGTCCAACGTCCCGTCGCCCGTGGCGCTCACCGTGCCGAACTCCGTCACGAACAGCGGGAGTCGCGAAGCCGCCCGGCTCAACGTGGTGCGGTAGACGTCCTTGTGGCTCGCGGCGTAGAAGTGGAACGCGTACATGATGTTGTCGGCATCGACCGGATTGCTGACGATCTCGTTCTCGTCGGAGCCGTCCGAGACGCCCAGCGACGACCAGCCGCGGGTGCCGACGATGACGACCGCGTCCGGGTCGGCGGCCCGGATCACCGGGATGACCTGCTCCGCGTAGCTCTTGACCGCCGCCCAGCTCACGCCGTTCGGCTCGTTGGCGATCTCGTAGATGACGTTCTTCTTGGCGGCGTTGCGGGCCGCGACGGACGCGAAGAACGTCTTCGCCCGGTCGAGGTTGTGGTTCGGGTCGCCCGGCGTCAGGGTGTGGAAGTCGATCAGCGCGTACATGCCCCGGGCCTCGGCCATGTCGACGAGACCGTTCACGCGGCTGGTGAATCCCGCCGGGTCGGTCTCGTAACCGCTCTCCTGGACGTACATGGCGATGCGCAGCAGGTCCGACTTCCAGTCCTTCGCGAGCGCGTCCAGGGACGCCGCGTCGTAGCACCGGGCGAACCACTGGATGCCGTGCGTGCTCATGCCGCGCAGCTGGACCGGGCGGCCGTACTGGTTGCACAGGTGGACGCCGCAGACGCGGAGCAGGCCGTTGACGTCCACGGGGGTGCCGGTGCCCGGTCCGGGGGTGGGCTCGCCGCCTCCCGGCGGGGGCTCTTCGACGGCGCCCGTGCAGGCGACGCCGCCCAGGGTGAACGCCGTCGGCTGGGGATTGGCGCCCGTGAAGGAGCCCACGAATCCCAGGTCGGCGGACGCGCCGGTGCCCAGCGTGCGGTTCCAGTCGACGTTCGTGGCGGTGACCGTCGAGCCGGACTGCGCCCAGGTGGCGTTCCAGCCCTGGACGACCCTCTGTCCGGCGTCGGGCAGGGCGAACTTCAAGGTCCACCCGTTGACCGGATCTCCCAGGTTGGTGACCTTCACTGCGGCCTGGAAGCCGCCCTGCCACTGACTGGTGACGGTGTAGTCGACCTCGCAGCCGGCGGCGGCCGCCGCCGGGGGGTTCGAGAGGGACATCAGTCCCAGGGCTGTCGCGCCGGTCGCGAGCACGGCCAGGAGGCGTTTCACCGTGTTCCTCCTCGTGCGGGTCGGAGGGAGCCGTGGGGAGCGTTCCCGAGGGCCGCCGGTGCGCCCTGGTCGGCCACGAAGGAGGCCATCCAGGTCAGAGCGGAGTTCCAGTTGATGGTGAGCTCGTTGGTCGACCAGGACTGGATGTCGTCGATGAAGCAGAACTGCCCGGTGCAGCCCTGGAGCCTGCTCTGGGCAAGCGGGTCCTGGATGCTCGAGTTCGGACCGCCGGAGAGCGAGCCGGCGGGCGGCTTGGGCAGCTTCGGGTCGAGCTGGCGGGCGTACCAGCGGCTGTGCTGGTTCTGCGCGCTGACCTCGCCGTAGTCCGTGACGTACGAGATGTTCAGGGCGTTGCGGCCCAGGACGTAGTCCATGCTCTGGACGGCCCCGTCGCGGTACTTCGCGCCGCCCGTGATGTCGTAGGCGGTCGCCAGGACGACGGCGTTGTTGAGGATCTGGTGGGTGGATCCCCAGTCGTACCGGTGACCCTCCGGGGCGTAGGGCATGCCGTAGGGATGGGCCTTCAGGGTGGCCAGGTAGCGGTCGGCTCCCGCGCGTACGGACCGGCGGACCTGGTCGCGGCCGGGCAGCCGGTTCGGGACCGTGGCGAGGTCGAGGCGGGCGGGGACGGCCGTACGCGCCCAGTCGAAGCCGATCGGCCCGAAGACGTCGGCGGTGTGCACGGGGGAGTTCAGGACGTGGTCCCGGAACTCCCGCCCGCCCGTGGTGAGGTACAGCTCGGCGGCCGCCCAGTAGAACTCGTCGCTGACGTCGCGGTCGGCGTAGCTGCCGCCGCCGATGCCGTCGCTCTCGGAGGCCAGCACGTCGGGGTGGGCGAGGGCCGCGGCCCACGCCTTGCGGGCGGCGGCGAGCGCGGTGGCGGCGAACCGGGGGTCGTACGCCGTGTAGAGGCGGGCCGCCTGGGCGGCGGTCGCCGCGAGGTTCAGCGTGGCCGCGGTCGTCGGGGGGTGCAGGGCGCGCTTCTGCGGGTCGTCGGAGGGCAGCAGGGGCAGGCCGGTCCACTGCTCGTCGTGGATCTTGTGGTGGGCCATACCGGCGAGCGGCTCGCCGTCCGGCACCTGCATCTTGAGGAGGAACTCCAGCTCCCAGCGGGCCTCGTCGAGGATGTCGGGGACCTTGTTGCCGCTCTCCGGGATGTCCAGGGACCCGTCGCCCAGCTTCTCCGGGTGCCCGGTGCGGGCGTGGCGGGCGCGTTCGTAGGTGCTGAGGAGCTGCCAGACGGAGATGCCGCCGTTGACGACGTACTTGCCGTGGTCGCCGGCGTCGTACCAGCCGCCGGTGACGTCGAGCGCGTAGTCGCACACGCCCACCTGGCAGGGCACGTGGCCGTCTCCCTGGTTCGGGGCCACGTCGACGTGCCCCGCCTCGCGGCCGTAACCGGGACGCAGGTCGTCGCGGATCTCGATCCCGCTGCGCTGGGTGTAGTAGAACTTCGCGGCGTCCAGGCGGAGCTTCTCGTAGGCGGCGGTGCCGATGTCGAAGGGCCGGCTGGTCTCGCCGTCGGCGACCAGGGCGAAGCCGGACCCGGCCCCGCGGTGGCCGCCGAAGTCGATCGTGTGGACGTTCTGCCCGGACGAGGGGTCCACCCCGCGCGGCACGGTGCGGCCGCTCGCGACGACCGCGCCGGACGCGTTCTTCAGCTGCCAGGGCAGCGGCCCGGTCGCCTCGGTGACGAGCGTGGCGTTCTTCGGGCCCCCCGGCAGGTAGGCGACCTGGTTGACCCGGACCCGGGGGCCGGTGTCGGGCTCGTACTCCTCCGGCGGCACGCCGCCGAGCAGGGACACGTCGTCGAGGCAGAAGCGCCAGGGCTCGGCGGCGCCGCCGAGCTGGAAGGCGACCTGGCCCTGCGGCGTGTCGACGGGCGAGGTGAACGTGTAGCTGTACGTGTTGCCGGAGACGCTCAGCTGCGGAGTGACCTCCTGGTACGCGTCGTACGGCGCCACTTGGAGCCCCACGACGGCGCGGACCGAGTTGCCCTCGGGGGCGCCGGTCGCATGGAAGCGGAACCGGTACGTCTCTCCCTTGACGAGCGTGAGGTCGTTCTGGCCGACGGCGGCGTCCCAGCGGTTCGCCGTGCCCCCCGGCACGTCGGCGCAGAGTCTGCCGTCGGCCGGTGCGACGGTGAGGTTGCTCGTCCACCACGCGTCGGTGCCGGTGTCGAACGTGCCGTTCCTGACCTGCTCGACCTCGTCCGCCCCCGCGGGGCCGGCGGGGACCGCGGTGAGGCCCGCCGCGAGCAGGGCTGTCAGGGACAGCAGGGCGGTTCTGCGTTTGTTCACGTCTCGGCTCCTCACAGGGGACAGGGAGCGAACCGCTCATGGGAGCGCTCCCATCGGGCAGGGTCATACTCGTGGCCGGGGTGCCGGGCCGTCAACGTCCCGGACGCGACCCGTTGCATTCGGGGGCGAGGGCGACTCCGGTCGGCGGGAACCGGACGCCGGGTTCCGTGCTGATGGGTTGTCAGGCGCACGCGTCTCGCTTACAGTCCCCTCCGAAGTCATGCAGTGGGAGCGCTCCCACTGCGGCCCGCCGCGCTTCCCGCGACCGGCGGGCGAGCCGCGAGGAGGCAAGCAAGAGCCCGGACCACCCCCCAGGCAACAGGAGACATCCATGGTTCGACGCAAGAAGCGACTGCTCTCGCTGGCGGCGGTCTTCACGACCCTGCTCGGCGGAATCGGCCTGGTCCTGCTGGGTCAAGGCAGTGCCCAGGCGCACGGCGTCACGATGATGCCCGGATCGCGCACGTACCTCTGTTACCTCGACGCCAAGACCAGCACCGGCTCGCTGGATCCGACCAACCCGGCCTGCCGGGCCGCACTCGACGAGAGCGGTGCGTCGTCGCTCTACAACTGGTTCGCCGTGCTCGACTCCCAGGCGGGCGGGCGGGGGCCCGGTTACGTTCCGGACGGAAAGCTGTGCAGCGCCGGCGACCGGTCGCCGTACGACTTCACCGGCTACAACGCCGCCCGCCCGGACTGGCCCCGCACCCACCTGACGTCCGGGAAGACGATCCAGGTCAAGCACAGCAACTGGGCCGCGCACCCGGGGTCCTTCCGGGTCTACCTCTCCAAGCCGGGTTACTCGCCGAGTACCGAACTGGGCTGGGACGACCTGGAGTTGATCCAGACCGTCACCGACCCGCCGCAGACGGGCTCCCCGGGCACGGACGGGGGCCACTACTACTGGAACCTGAATCTGCCGTCGGGCCGCTCGGGCGACGCGGTGATGTTCATCCAGTGGGTGCGCTCGGACAGCCAGGAGAACTTCTTCTCCTGCTCCGACATCGTCTTCGACGGCGGCAACGGCGAGGTCACCGGCATCCGCGGCTCGGGCGGCACGCCGACCCCCACCCCGACCCCGACCCCCACCCCGACTCCCACCCCGACCCCCACTCCCACCCCGACCGATCCGCACACCGGCTGCATGGCCGTCTACACCGTGACCAACTCCTGGAACAGTGGCTTCCAGGGCTCCGTCGAGGTGATGAACCACGACACGACGGCACGCGACGGCTGGGCCGTGAGGTGGAAGCCCGGAGCCGGCACGAGGATCAACAGCGTCTGGAACGGAGCTCTGACCACCGGGTCCGACGGCACGCTCACCGTCGCGAACCTCGACTACAACCGGACCATCCCGCCGAACGGCAGCGTCACGTTCGGCTTCACGGCGACCTCGACCGGCAACGACTTCCCGGTCGGTTCCCTCGGCTGCGTCACCCCGTAGCCACCGCCGAGTGAGACGGCGCCGCCTCCCGCCCCGCGCGAGAGGCGGCGCCGTGGCGTGTCGCCTCGGGCGCCCCTGAGCGCGCCCGCCCCGTCCTCAAGGCGACACGGCCCGCCCGCTCCGGCGCCGGCGCCAGGGCTCGGGGTCGCCCAGGAGCCGGCGGCGACGGGACGCCGCACGCGCATGCGGCGGCCGGCCGACCCGCCCACCGCCCGAGCGCGCCCCGAGCGGCACCCCGTCGCCCGCCCGCGCCGCGACCCCTCGCGGCCCCCGCTCCACGGCAAGCCGGCAATGTGTGCGCGCTCTCTAGGCACGGAGCCCTGAGGGTGTTACACAGGTGCCACCGCAGCTGACACGTGTAACCGGCGAGCCTGGACCACCGCCCCCCGGGCCGCCCTCTGCCGTGCCGCGACCCCGTTTCCCCCGCCGCCGCTCCCGTCCCCCGTACCCGGGCTCAGCCGTGCTCCAAGGAGGCCGCCATGAGCAGACCCGAGATCCAGACTCCGCCGCAGGAGACACCGGCCGCCCGCTCCGGCGGTGGCCCCCTGGCACGACTGCTCGTCCTGCTCGCCGTCGGGAACACGGCGATGTTCATGGTCTACATGGGCGTCGGCCAGGTGCTGCTGCCCGTGCAGGTGGAACTGCTGGACCCGGCGGACAAGGTGGCCAACCTTGGCCTGGTCTCCGGTGTCTCCGCGGTCTTCGCCACCCTCTTCAACCCGCTGGCAGGGCTGCTGTCGGACCGCTCCGGGCGACGGAACCCGTGGATCCTGGGCGGCGGTCTCGCCGCCCTGGACGCGCTCGCCCTGCTGGGCGCGATGCGCACCCTGCTGCTCGTCACCATCGGCTGGTGCCTGGTGCAGGCGATGATGAACATCTACCAGGCCGCCATCACCGCCGTCGTCCCCGACCGCGTCCCGGTCGAGCGGCGGGGCCTGGCGTCCGCGATGGTCGGCATCGGCACCCCGCTCGGCGTGATCGCCGGCGTCACCCTCGCCGCCGCCTTCGTTCCCGACGGCATCCGCACCGGCTACCTCGCTCTGGGCGCGGTGATCGCCGTGGTGGCCGTACTGTTCACCGCGCTGGTGCGCGAGCAGCGCCTTCCCGCTCGGGAGGCGGTGCCGCTGAGCCGGCAGCTCGCGGCCTTCGGCACGGCCCTGAGGGCGGGCGACTTCCGCTGGGCGTTCACCGGCCGGTTCCTGATGATGCTCGGCTACTTCATGGTCACGCTCTTCCAGCTGTACGTCCTGCAGGACCACGTCAGCCTGCCCGCGGAGGTCGGGCCCGCCGCGGCCATGGCGGTCCTCTCGCCGGTCAACGCCGTGTGCATGCTGCTGGCGACGGTCGTCGGCGGGCTGCTGTCCGACCGCATCGGGCGGCGCAAGCCGTTCATCGCGGTCTCCTGCGTCCTCACCGCGATCGGCATGCTGATACCGGTCGCCAGTCCCACCTGGACGGGCATGATCGCCTTCGCGATCGTCACCGGGCTGTCGTTCGGCTGCTTCATGGCGGTGGACACGGCCCTGGTCACCCTGGTCCTGCCCAGCGCCGACGACGCGGCCCGCGACTTGGGCGTCCTCAACATCGCCAACGCGGGCCCCCAGATCATCGGCCCGTTTCTGGCCTCCCTGGTCGTCGCCTCACTCGGTGGCTACGACGGCCTGTTCGCCGCGGGCGCGCTGATCACCGTCGTCGGAGCCCTGTCCGTCGTCCCGATCCGCGGCGTGCGCTGACCCCGTCGGGCCGCTCGACGGGGCCGACGGCCCCGCCGGGCCCGAGAGCCGGCCACCGTACGGGCTGCCCCGCTCCAGGGTGCCGTCCCGTCACCGCCCACACCGTCCCACCGTCCGCGCGCCGCACCGGAGGACCGCGCCCATGACCCCTGCGTCCACGTTCTTCGAGCGGGCCGACCGGCGCGACCTGCGGATGCTGTGCGGGAAGGTCCTGATGGACCGCGAGCCGTACGCGCCCGCCTGCCGCAGGGACGCCGGCGTCGAACAGGCGGATCGACGACAGCGACCGCGCCCGGCTGGCCGCCGCCGGGTCGGCCCTTGCGTTCCGCCCCATGTCCGACCTGTTCCTCGGCAGCGGCCTGTTCGACCTGCACGCGGCCCGCGACCAGCGCGTGCGCGTCGGCACGGGAACCGACATCGGCGCGGGCACGCGCTACTTATGCTGCGCACCCTCGACGAGGGGTACAAGGTCACCGCCCTGCGCGGCCGCGGACTGTCCGCCCACCGCGGCTTCTGCCTCGCCACCCTCGGCGGCGCCCAGGCGCTCGACCTCGACCGGGTCATCGGCAACTTCCTCGCCGGCAAGGAAGCCGACTTCACCGTCCTGGACTGGGCCGCCACCCCGGAACGGCGTGGACGCGGCTGCTAACCCCCATACGTAAGCGGTGGGTTCTTCCGGCGTTTGACCCAAATAAGTTAACCGACTGCTCTAAGCTCGTGGATGTTGCTTATTCGCGTTCCGGTATGTATTTCGGTTACCGGTACCGAGACGTACGGCGGGCGACCGAGGATCCGTCCTCAACCGCCCGCCGTCGGCGCCCAGGACCGCAAGCCTGGAAAGTGGGCGGCCCTGAGCGGTCACGAGTGGTCGGCTGGCTAGCGGTCGATGACCCACCACAGAAGGTGGATCAACGACCACGCGGCCAGCCGACCCCACCACCCGTCTCCGGGCGGTGTGGGGCGGCGACGCCTACCCGGACCTCGTAACATCCAGCTCTCCTACCTGCCTGGCACCGAACCTCGGCACGGGTGCGGAATCCGATCAGCCGAGCAGGCGGAAGAGCTTGACGCGCCAACACTACGAGAAATGTGCCCGCCACAAGGCGACTTGGACGAATTGACGCCCGGCCGCGCCGACGGCCCCGTCGGGCCCGGTCGCGGCCGACGCGTTGATGACGCCGCTCTCACGCCGTGAGCCAGCGCTCCAGCCAGTCCGCTGCCGTCCGCCGGAAGAGCCGGCGGCTCTCCGCGCGGCGGAAGTCGTGGCCCTCCTCGTGGAGGAGGAGCAGCTCGGCCTCCAGGCCCCGTTCGCGGGCCGCGTGGACGATCTGTTCGGATTCGCGGGGCGGGACGTTGGTGTCGTGCTCGCCGTGGACCGCGAGCAGCGGGACGCGCAGGGCGTCGACGCGGCTCATCGGGGACAGGGCGTGGAGCAGGGCCCGGTCGCGGTCGGGGTGGCCGTACTTGTGGGCCGCCGATTTCGCCAGCCACGGTTCGGTGCCGGCGAAGAAGGTGCCGAAGTCCGACATCCCGCAGACCGTGACGCCCGTACGGAACAGTTCGGGGTGCCACACGAGGGAGGCGAGCGTGAGGTAACCGCCGTACGAGTGACCCATGACGGCGAGGCGGCGCGGGTCGGCGAGACCCGCCTCGATCACGTGGGCCGCGCAGTCGGCCACGTCGTCGATGGCCGCGAAACGCCCCTCGCCGAGGTCGGCGTCGCGGAAGGAACGCCCCCAGCCCGAGGAGCCCCGGACGTCCGGGGCGAAGACGTCCAGCCCCCGGCCCAGCAGCTCGTGGTAGAGCGGGGCGAAGACCGGGCGTTCCTGCTCCTCGGGGCCGCCGTGCAGATGGAGCACGCACGGCGCGGGTTCCCCGGGGCCGCGCCCCGGCGCCCGGTGGTACCAGCCGCCCAGGAGCAGCCCGTCGCGGGCCGTCGGCCGCAGGGGCACCGGCCGTACGGGGGGAGGCCCCGGCGGGACGGTCTCCGCGTCCCGCGCCGACCACGGCGTACGCACGGCGGCGCCGGTGCCCGGCACGCGCCACACCCCGGGCCTGCGCTGGGATCCCGACAGGGCGACCAGCATCCCGTACGGCCCGGCCGGCGTGACCCGGGTGACCACCTCGTGCGCCAGCTCCACCGCTCGGGGCGCGGGCGGCGCCGCGCCCGGTTCCGCGAGCGGCAGCGTCTCCAGTTCGCTGGTGCCGCGGACGTTCCAGGAGAGCGCGGCGCGCCGGCCGTTCTCCACGAAGGAGAGCAGCTCCAGGTCACATCCGTGGCGTTCGGCGACGACCGTCAGGCCGGTCCGCGCCCCCGTCTCGTCGAGGTCCAGGGCGAGCAGCGCCGCGAACTCCCGCTGGTGGTCGCTGCGCAGCCACACCGTACGGCCGTCGGGGGAGAAGCGGCCGATCCACGGGTCGCCGTCCGCGACGGGCAGCGTGCAGACGGGCGTCCGGTCGGGCAGGCGGACCACCACCGCCTCGCGTTCTCCGCGCGGACCGCGGCGCAGCAGGGCCAGGCGCCCGTCCGGGCTGACGTCGCACACGCGGAGCGTCGCCGCCTCGGTCTCGTCGGCCAGGAGGACGGGGGCGGTGGTCCCCGCCGGGTCGAGGAGGTAGGCGGTGAGCCGGTCGTGGACCGGGGGCCCGCCGTCCTCGGTGCCGTGCGTCCCGGCGCCGAGGAGGACGGCGTGTCCGTCGCGCTCGGTCCACCCCGCGGGGCGCTCGGCCAGCGCGAGGAGATCGGGCCGGTCGGCGACGGGCTCCGCGATCGTGACCGCGAGCGCCGCGCCGTCCCGGGTCCAGCAGCCCAGGTAGGCCGAGGAGTCCGGATCGGCGCCGGACATGATCCGGCGGTCCGAGCCGTCCGGGCGGACGCACAGCACCCGCGTGTGGCCGCTGCCGCCGGGCGCGACGGTGTACGCGATCCACTGCCCGTCCGGCGACCAGGACACCTCGGTGACGTGGTCCGGACCGGCGTCCAGCAGGCGCGCCTCCTCGCCGTCCACCGCGCCCACCCACAGCTGCGGCACGCCCCCGCGGTCACAGATGAACGCCGCTCGTTCGCCGCCGGGGTCCACCGCCGGGTACCAGCAGGCGTGGGCGGTCAGCCCCCTGGAGGCGTCCTGGGGACCGGCGGCGGCGGCCAGCGGCTGCGTCGCGGGAGCCGCCGCCGGGCTCTCCAGGGTCAGTCGATGCCGTGCGTCTGCAGCCATATCTCCAGCAACGCTACCTGCCACAGGGCGTTGGCCCCTCGGTTCGTACGGTGGTCGTCCGGGGCGTCCAGGAGCGAGGCGACGTACTCGTCCCGGAAGAGCCCGCGTCGGCGCGCGGCGGGAGCCGCCAGTGCCTCGCGCACCCGCTCCAGGACCGGGTCCGCCATTCGGCGGATGGCCGGTACGGGGAAGTAGCCCTTCTGCCGGTCGACGATGTCCACCGGCAGCACCGTGCGCCCCACGTCCTTCAGGACGCCCTTGCCGCCCTGGGCGAGCTTCAGTCCGGGCGGGCAGGCCGCGGCCAGCTCGACCAGTTCGTGGTCGAGGAACGGCACCCGGGCCTCCAGACCCCAGTCCATGGTCATGTTGTCGACGCGCTTGACCGGGTCGTCGACGAGCATCACGTGCGCCTCGGTGCGCAGTGCGGCGTCGAGCGCGGTCTCGGCGCCGGGCGCGGCCATGTGTCTGCGGACGTACTCCCGGGACGGGTCGCCGTCGGCCAGCAGGCCCGGCTGCAGGATCTTCTCCAGGTCGGCGTGCGACCGGTCGGAGTAGACGTCGGCGTACCGTTCGGCGGCCTGGGCGCGGGCGACCTCGGCCATGGCCGGGTGCCAGTGGTAGCCGGCGAACACCTCGTCGGCGCCCTGGCCGCTCTGCACGACGCTGACCTCCTTGGAGACCAGCTCCGACAACAGGTGGAAGGCGACGACGTCGTGGCTCGTCATCGGCTCGCTCATCGCGGCCACCGCACCGTCGAGGGCGGTGGACACCCGGTCCGACGGCACCATCAACTGGTGGTGGTCGGTGCCGAAGAGCCGCGCCACCCGGTCGGAGTAGACGAACTCGTCGCCCTCCTCGTCGCCCTCCGAGTCGAAGCCCACGCTGAAGGTGGCCAGGTCCTTCTGGCCCTCCTCGGCGAGCAGGGCGACGATGAGACTGGAGTCCAGGCCGCCGGAGAGCAGCACCCCGACCGGCACGTCGGCCACCATGCGGCGGCGGACGGCGGTGCGCAGCGCGGCGAGGACGGCGTCCCGCCAGTCCTGCGCGTCCATCCCGGCGTGCTCGGCGCGGCGGGTGTAGGAGGGCTGCCAGTAGCGGTGGTCCTGGTGCGTGCCGTCCGGTTCCACCACCCGCACGGTGGCGGGCGGGAGCTTGCGCACGCCGTTGAGGACGGTGTGCGGGGCGGGGACCGTCGACTGCCAGCTCATGTAGTGGTGCACGGCGACCGGGTCGAGCGAGGTGTCCACTCCGCCGGCCGCGAGGAGGGCGGGGAGCGTGGACGCGAACCGCAGCCGGCCCGGCCGCTCCGCCAGATAGAGCGGCTTGATGCCCAGCCGGTCGCGGGCGAGCACCAGTCGTCCGGTGGCGTGCTCCGCGATCGCCACCGCGAACATGCCGACGAAGTGGCGGACGAAGTCCGTGCCCCATGCGCGGTACGCCCGGAGCACGACCTCGGTGTCCGACGTCGTCGTGAAGCGGTGCCCCAGCCGGCGCAGTTCCTCGCGCAGCTCCTCGTAGTTGTAGATGCAGCCGTTGAAGACGCAGGTGAGACCCGCTTCCTCGTCGGTCATCGGCTGGGCCGCGCGGTCCGACAGATCGATGATCTTCAGCCGCCGGTGACCGAGGGCGACGGCTCCCCGGGACCACAGGCCCTTGCCGTCGGGTCCCCGTGCCGCCATCTTGTCGGTCATTCGTTCCACGGCGGCCAGGTCGGGCCGCTCACCGTCGAAGCGGATCTCTCCGCTCAGGCCGCACACGCCGGACCTCCCTCGGACAGGACGACATACAGGGGACTGGGGGAGGGGGCGGTGCGTTTTCGCATGATCCGTTCTCCTTGACGCGGATGGTGCTCTGGATGTGCTCTGGTTGTGCTGTGGTGTGTGCTGTCGGTGTGGTGTTGGCGGTACGGGCCGGGGAACCGGTTCCCGCCGGCGTGCGGAGGCCCGCGGTCGCCGTCAGGCGCTCGCCGCCGTCCAGCCGTCCCGCCGACCGCCCGGCCGGGTGTGGGTGGCCCCGATGCGCCTCGGCCCCCGGCCGCTGCCGGCGGGGCGGAGCACCTCTCCACGGGTCTGGGCGAGGACGTCGTCCAGGGCCGCGAGCAGGTCCTCCTCCGCGGCCTTGGTCCGCAGGCGGTGGGCGGCGCTGCCGCGGGCCAGGGCCTCCTCCGTCAGGGAGACGACGGCCTCCCAGTCCCCGTGCTCCTCCAGGGTCGGGCGCAGCCGCCGGAGCATGCCGCGTACGACCGCGGGGGCGGGCGCCGCGAGCCGGGTGACGGGGTCGATGAGGTCGCCCTCCAGACCGGACCGGGCGGCCCGCCAGGTGGCCGCGCGCAGCCATTCGTGCCGGCCGTCGCATCCCGCGCTGCCGGTGGCCCGGACCGTCTCGCAGGCGTCAGTGACGAGCGCCCGGAAGAGCGCGGCGATCAGCACCACCGTCTCGACGCGGGGGCAGGCGTCGCAGATGCGCAGTTCGAGCGTCTGCAGGTGCGCCGACGGGCGGATGTCGTAATAGATCATGCCGGAGTCGCTGAGCACGCCCGAGCGGACGAGCTCGTCCAGCGTGCGGTCGTACTCCTCGGCATCGGCGAAGCACGCCGGTGCGCCCGAGGTGGGCCAGCGCTGCCACACCATGGTGCGCCAGCTCGCGTAGCCGGTGTCCTCGCCGAGCCAGAAGGGCGAGCTGGCGGACAGGGCCAGGAGCGGCGGCAGCCAGGGGCTGACGGCGCACATGGCCCGCACCGCGGTGTCCCGGTCCGGCACGTCGATGTGCACCTGGGCACCGCAGATCAGCTGCTCGTCGGCGAGCCGCCGGTACTCGTCCGTCATGTGCAGGTACCGCGCGTCCGTGGTCGGCGGCACGGTGCCGAGCCGGCTCAGCGGCGCGGTGCCCGCGGCGGCGATGGCCAGGCCCTGGGAGGAGGCGGCCCGGTCGAGCCGTCGCCTCGAGGCGGCCAGATCCGCGTGCAGGTCCTCCAGGGAGTCGTGCACTCCGCTGTTGGTCTCCACCACCGACTGCTGCAGTTCGCGTGCGTATCCCTCCGCGTGCGCGCCCAGCCTGCGGAGCACCGCATCGGCTCGCGGGGCGAGTGCCCCGCTTTCGACGTCGATCAGGTGGAACTCTTCCTCGACCCCGATCCTGACGGTCACGGCGCCTCCCAGCGGACGATTCGGCTTTTCCGACCGGCCGCCGTGATCGACGGCGCCGGTGTGACCGTACGGGTGCCCCGCTTCGGGGAACGTATGCACAGCAGTGCTCATATGAGAAGTAGTGCGCACGCCTGAGCGCCCGGGGGTGGGGTACCCCCGGGCGCTTCCGCAGGACGAGTGCCCGCTGCGGAGGGATTCATGGCCCCTGCCTGCGGCTGCGCGGCTCGACGGGGTTGCGGCGCACCTCGTCGGCGTCAGCCGGGACGGCGGCCCGGCCGTGCGCGGGCCTCCTGCGGCGGTGACGGCCAAGGGCCGCAGGGCGGAGTCCCGGTCCTTCGTGGTGATCGCCGTGGCCGCCCGCACGTGGCCGCCCGCTCGCGGCTTGCCTGCGCGGGTTCCGGGACCGTCGTCGGCCCTGCCCGGCCCGGCCCCCGCGACCCGTGGGCCTCGGCCGTCCCCGTCGGGCGGCCGGCCACCGCGGATGCCGTAAGCCGCTGTGCCCGACGTCGAAGAGCCTCGACCCGCCGTGCCGGGCGCTCGGCGGATCGATCAGGGACGCCGGCCAGGAGTCGACAAGTCGGTCGTGGTCGGCGGCGGAGGCGCGGCCACGGGCACTGTCAGACCCGGCCCGTAGCGTCGGAGGACATGGGGCCGGGAGTGCCGGCCCACCGTCGCAAGGGAGCCGTCATGGGTGAGCTCAGCGTGGACCGACAGCACCTCGACCACCTCCTCGTGGACGCCGCGAGCGGGTACGACGCCCCCTACCAGCAGGTGTTCGCCGAGCTCGCGGTCTCCCACCGGGGACGACCCGCGGCGACGATCGTGCCGCTGCTGCGCGCGGCGGCGGAGCGGGCGCTCCTCGGCTTCACCCCGGCCGACCTGGCCGACCAGGCGGAGGCCATCAGCAGCGGAAGACCGTACGAGCTGAGGATCCGCGTCATAGGCCGGTAGGTCCGTCGGCCCGTCGGCCCGTCGGCCCGTCGGTCCGTCGCCCGTCGCCCGTCGGTCCGTCGGTCCGTCGGTCCGTGGCCCGTCGGCCCGCGGCCGGGCGCCGGTGCCCGGCCGCCGACCGCGAGGACCCGTCCGGCGGCAGGCCCCGGGCCGGCGGGAGACCCCGGGTCGGCGGGAGACCCCGGGTCGGCGGGATCGGCCCTGCACAACCGGATGCCGGGGGCCGCGTCCCACCCCCGGCGCGTGCGTCCGGAGCCCGGAGCGATGCCGTCGACGCGCCGGATCGCCCGCCCGGAAGGGGCGGGCGCACCGCCGTCCCGCGTCCGGACGCGGCGGATCCCGTAGGGTCGGAAAATGGCCAAGTACTTCGACGTCCATCCCCAGTCCCCGCAGCCGCGCACCATCGGCACGGTGGTCGACAGCCTCCGGTCCGGATCCCTGATCGCGTACCCCACCGACTCCTGCTTCGCGCTCGGCTGCCGCATCGGCAACCACGACGCCCTGGAGCGGATCAAGACCATCCGGCGCCTGGACGACCGGCACCACTTCACCCTGGTCTGTGAGAACTTCGCCCAGCTCGGACAGTTCGTGCACGTCGACAACGACGTCTTCCGCGCCGTCAAGGCGGCGACTCCGGGCAGCTACACCTTCATCCTCCCCGCCACCAAGGAGGTCCCGCGCCGGCTGATGCACCCCAAGAAGAAGACCGTCGGCGTGCGGATCCCGGACCACCCCGTCGCCCGGGCGCTCGTCGCCGAACTGGGCGAGCCCCTGGTGTCGAGCACGCTGCTCCTGCCCGACGAGGAGGAGCCGCTGACGCAGGGCTGGGAGATCAAGGAACGGCTCGACCACGTGCTCGACGCCGTCGTCGACTCGGGCGACTGCGGCACCGAGCCCACGACGGTGGTCGACTTCTCCGGCGGCGGCGCCGAGGTCGTACGGCGCGGAGCGGGCGACCCCTCGCGCTTCGAGTGACCGGTCGGCAGCGGGCGTGCCGGCCGGCACCCGGACCCCGACCTGCTGCGATGCCGGTGGTCCGGGTTAGTGTGCCCTCATCGGCGAAGCTGAAGAACGGAGGCCGACCATGGGCAGGAACCGTGCCGGCCGGCCGCCGGGCACCCGGACGAACCGGGACGGGCTGACCGAGCGACAGCAGCAGGTCCTGGACATCATCCGCCTGCACACGCGGCAGCACGGCTTCCCGCCGTCGATGCGGGAGATCGCCGCGGCCGCGGGGCTCCTCAGCACGTCCAGCGTCTCGCACCAGATCCGGGCCCTGGAGAAGAAGGGCGTCCTGCGGCAGGACCCCCAGCGCCCGCGCGCGTACGTGCTCGCCGACGGCGGACCGGACACCGACGCGACCGGCGGGGGCCCGCGCACCGGCGCGACCGGCGTCGGGCCACAGAGCCCGATCGCGCGGGAGGGAGAACGACAGGCCGTGGTCGTGCCCTTGGTCGGGCGCATCGCGGCCGGTGCGCCCATCACCGCCGAGGAGCACGTCGAGGACACCCTCGTGCTGCCCGCCCAGGTCGTCGGCGCGGGCCGGGTGTTCGCCGTCACCGTCGTCGGCGACTCGATGCGGGACGCCCACATCGAGGACGGCGACGTCGTGGTCGTCCGGGCCCAGGACACCGCGGACGACGGCGACATCGTCGCCGCCATGCTGGACGGGGAGGCCACCGTCAAGCGCCTCTCCCATGACGGCCCGCACGTCTGGCTGCTCCCCGCCAACCCGCGCTACGAGCCGATCCCCGGCGACGAGGCGACGATCCTGGGCAAGGTCGTGTCCGTGTTCCGCCGCCTCTGAGGAACGTACGGGCCACCCCGGCGGCGCCTCCCTTCGTCGGCGGTGTCGGCAGTGTCGGCACCCGGGGCGAGGCCCCGCTCGGCGTCAGGGCGGGCGCAGCGCGGGGCCCCGGCCTCCTCCGTCCCGTCCCGTCACCTCAGCGCCGACGCGTCCGGCACCACCACCCCGTACAGGTCCCCGATCGTCGCGAGCGCGCCCCGGTGGAGCTGCTCGGCGGACACCTGGCCGCCCGGGGTGGCCAGGGGGCGGGTGGCGCAGGCGTCGGCGACGACGGTGGGGCGGTTGCCGCGCAGAAAGGCCCCGGCCGTCGTGAACGCCACGCACATGTGAGTCATGAACCCGGCGACGACGACGTCCTTGGTGCCGGCCGCGTCGAGGTGCTCGCCGAGGTCCGTGCCGACGAACGCGTCGGGCGCGGTCTTGACCACCACCGGCTCGCCCTCCACCGGCGCCACCCGGGGATGGATCTGCCCGATCTCGGCACGGATGTCGTACGGGGTCCCCTCGCCGCCGTCGTTGATGACGTGGACGACCCGGGCGCCCGCGGCCCGGGCACGCGCGAGCAGCTCCGCGGCCGCGTCGAGGGCGGCCTCCCAGCCGGCCAGCTCCATCACGCCCCGCGTGTAGGTGTTCTGGTAGTCCACCAGGATCAGGGTGGATCCGGCGAGCGAGGCCGGGGTCGGGTCGAAGCCGCTGAGCTCGCGCAGGGTGGTCGACGCCGCGGCGGTGGAGGGCGCCGCGGGGGAGGCGGCGGAAGGCGTGGCGGGGGAAGGCGTGGTGGTCGGCATGACTGCCCTTCTACGTGGTGCGGTGGGTCCCCGGAACGGGGCCCGGTGGCTGTGCTCCCACGCTACGAACCCCCTCGGGATGGCGGCAATGTCATGTGAGTTGCAGATCCGGACATCGCCGTGTCCGGGTCGACGGTGAGGGCGGGCCCCTCGGAAGCGAGCGCCGGCGGGGCGTCGCCGGCCGAGGTGTCCGGGCGGTGACGGCGGGTCAGCCGGGACAGCCGGGTGGCGAGGGGCTCGGTGTAACGGGCGGTGAGCGGGCCCAGGACGACGAGGATGAGGACGTACGCGGTGGCGAGCGGGCCCAGGGACGGCTCGATGCCCGCGGTGACGGCCAGTCCGGCGATGACGATGGAGAACTCGCCGCGGGCCACCAGGGTGCCGCCCGCGCGCCAGCGGCCCTTGACGGAGATGCCCGACCGCCGGGCCGCCCAGTAGCCCGTCGCGATCTTCGTGGCGGCGGTGACGACGGCCAACGCGAGCGCGGGCAGCAGCACGGGTGGGATGCTGGCCGGGTCGGTGTGGAGGCCGAAGAACACGAAGAACACGGCGGCGAACAGGTCGCGCAGCGGACTGAGGAGGTTGTGGGCGCCCTCGGCGACCTCACCGGACAGGGCGATGCCCACCAGGAACGCGCCGACGGCGGCCGAGACCTGGAGCTGCTGGGCGAGGCCGGCGACCAGCAGGGTCAGGCCCAGGACCACGAGGAGCAGCTTCTCCGGGTCGTCGCTGGAGACGAAGCGGGATATGAGCCGCCCGTAGCGGACCGCGAGGAACAGCACCAGGCCCGCCACGCCGAGCGCGACGGCCAGGGTGACGCTGCCCGCGGCGAGGCCGACGCCGGCGAGGAGCGCGGTGACGATGGGCAGGTAGACCGCCATGGCCAGGTCTTCCAGGACCAGGATGCTCAGGACGACCGGGGTCTCCCGGTTGCCCAGCCGGCCCAGGTCGCCGAGCACCTTGGCGATGACGCCGGAGGAGGAGATCCAGGTGACCCCCGCCAGGACCACGGCGGCGACCGGACCCCAGCCGAGGAGCAGGGCCATGGCCGCGCCGGGGAGGGCGTTGAGGGCGGCGTCGACGAGACCGGCCGGATACTGGGTCCTGAGGTTGGTGACCAGGTCGGTGGCCGTGTACTCGAGGCCGAGCATGAGCAGCAGCAGGATGACGCCGATCTCGGCGCCGATGGCGACGAACTCCTCGCTCGCGCCGAGCGGCAGCAACCCGCCCTCGCCGAAGGCGAGTCCGGCGAGCAGATAGAGGGGGATGGGGGAGAACTTCAGCCGTCCGGCGATCCGGCCGAGGAGGCCCAGGCCGAGGATGATCGCACCGAACTCGATGAGGAAGACGGCGGACGAGTGCATGGATCACTCCCTTTCGAGTATCAGGGCGGCGGCGTCGACCCCTTCGCGGGTGCCGATGACGATGAGGGTGTCGCCCCCGGCGAGGCGGAAGTCGGGGCCGGGGGAGGGGATGGCGTCGGCGCGGCGCAGCACGGCGACGATCGAGACGCCGGTACGGGTGCGCATCCGGGTCTCGCCGAGGTGGCGGCCGTTCCAGTGGGAGGCGGAGGACAGCGCGATCCGCTCGGCCACGAGGCCGAGGTCCGTGGTGGAGAGCAGGTTCGGGCTGTGGTGCGAGGGCATCAGGGCGTCGATCAGGGCCTCCGACTCGCCTGCCGTCAGCCGTACCGACAGGGAGCACTGATCGGGGTCGTCACGGTGGTACGCGCTGAGCGTCCGTGTGCCGTCGCGGCTCGCGACGACCGAGAGCCGGCGGTCCTCACGGGTGGTCAGGTCGTAGCGCACGCCGATGCCGGGCAGCGGAGTACGGCTCATACGGGCGGTGGACACGCGGATGCTCCTGAGGGTGGGCAGGGGAGGGTGGCACCCCCCGCGCGGCGAGGCGGCGGGCGGCTTGACCATGACTTTACCCAGGTAGCGAAAGGGTGCTTTCCCTGACACATGCGGGTCTAAGGGACCGTTCCGGCCCTCATGGAGGCTCCGCGCGCGGATGGGTCACGCCGCGTGCCACCGCGTCAACGGCGCCGTGGAGGGCGCTCCTTGCGCGCCCGTTCGTGTCGTGATCGGATGTGCTGTCCGTTCCAAGATCATGACATGGGGGGTACATGATGACCGGGGCCATGGACCGCAGGTCCGTCATCCGAGGAGTGACGACGGCGGGTGCCGGTGTCGCCGCGGGGGCGCTCATGGCGGGCGGCGGCACCGCGTACGCGGCGGGTGCCGGGGGAGACCCGTACGTCGTCAACGTGATGAGCCACAACGCCGATCCGACGGGCGCCACCCCGAGCGACACCGCCTTCCGCGCGGCCGCCGCCGAGCTGCTCGCCGCCCCCAACTGGCAGAAGAACCCGATCTCGGGGACGATCCTCAAGAAGGTCCTGCTGATCCCGCCGGGCAACTACCTCCTGACGCAGCCCGATTCGCTCCTGCCGAACGTCGACGGCCGTGGCGGCGGCGGAGTCGTCGACGGCATCACCATCACCGGCTACGGCAAGCGGATCTCGCGGATCGTGTACGCGCCGACGGCGAACGACACCACGCTGTGGACGAACTACCGGCGCTACAAGAACATCCGGATCTCCGGCCTCACCTTCACCAGCGACAACCCCACCTCCAGCTTCTGCTACTCGTACGCGGAGGACAACGGATACGGCGCCCAGGACACCTGGTACACCGACGTGGAGTGGCGGGGCGACTGGAAGCGCGGCATCGGTCTGGACGGCCCGCCGGACGCCACGACGGCGGGCGTCGCGCAGTCCGACCTGAACAGCGAGATGGGCTGGGACCACTGCCAGATCGGAGGCACCTACTCCGAGGGGTTCCTGGTCACGGGCATGAACTCGGCCGCCACCCAGCAGGACCAGTTCCTGAACTACTGGTTCCGCGACTGCAAGGTGGAGTTCAAGTCGGGGGTGTTCGTGAAGAACGTCCGGGGCGGCTCGATGAACTTCATCGGCGGCTCCTACATCCTCACCGACACGACGAAGCCCGGCACCTTCTTCCAGCTGACCGCCGACGCCTCCTCCCGGTCCGACTCCGTCCTGCGCCTGTACGTCCAGGGCATCCGCTTCGAACTGCGCAGCCGGGACCACAAGGTGATCCACTCCCGCTGGACGCGGGGCAACATCACCTTCGTGTCCTGCGACGACACCGCGCAGCACTTCCAGCCCTTCGCGCCGACGGCCGTGCCGCACGCGTACGACTTCGCCGTCGACGGCGCCGGCGGGCCCATGGTGCGCTACGTCGACTGCGCGCTGATGGGCTCCCACCAGGTCAGGACCGGGACCGCGCCGACGACGTCGGGCAAGGTGCTCTACGACGGCTGCCGCTTCATCGACATGACCAAGGCGACGGGCACCGAAGGCTTCCTGCGCTGGACGGGCGCGGCCGCGCCGCGCCACGAGATCCGCGACTGCCTGGCCGGATCGACCTACACGGCTGACGTGAAGTACCCGGCCTGACCCGGTCGCCGCGAGGGCGGCACGGGGGAGACCCCCGCACTCCCCGTGCCGCCCCTCCCCGTTCCCCCTCGCCGAGCAGTTCCGGTGGCGCCGCGGCTACGGGGGTACGGCCGCGGCGCCGGGCACGACGATAGGGGGCGTGGCCCCACCCCCTGAAGCCGCCCTTTTGGGGGGCTTGCGCCGCGACCCGGCCGACTCGGCGGCACGCCTCGGGGAGCCAGGCCGTCCTCGACATGCTCAAGGGCCCGTGCGCACGGCGGACTCCTGTATCCAGGAGCGGGTTCCTTAGACGTCGTTTCTTATGGCTGTCAGAGCGGCATGAGAGCCTCCTGGCATGAGCTACGACCTTGCTGTCTGGGAAGGCGAGAGGCCGGCGGATGACAAGACCGCTGGCCGGGTCTTCGACGACCTGTACGACCGCTACATTGACAGCGAGGTGGAAGAGCCTCCGTCCGAGCGCATCGCGGCTTACGTGGCCACGTTGCTTGAGCGGTGGTGCGACCTCACCGAGGACGAGGAGGACACCTCGCCCTGGTCAACCGGGCCGCTGATCGGCGAGGCCAGCGGCCCGCTGATTTACTTTCCCATGCGGTGGGGCATGGCCGAGGAGGTGTCGGCGTACGCGGCGGCCGTGGCGGAGTCCATGGGGCTGGTCTGCTTCGACGTACAGCAGAACCGGCTCAGGCCGTAAGCAGAGCCGTCAGTCGGCGGTAGCCGATGAGGGCTGCGGCTATGCCGACGAAGGCGAGGAAGTGTTCGGCCTTGCGTTCGTAGCGACGGTGAAGTCGTCGGCAGCCGGCCAACCAGGACACGGTTCTTTCGACCACCCACCGATGCCGGCCCAGCCGCTGCGAGGACTCGACACCCTTGCGGGCAATGCGATGGCGGATGCCGCGCTCGCGAAGCCATCGGCGCAGGTGGTCGTAGTCGTAGCCCTTGTCTGCATGCAGCTTCGCCGGCCGCCGACGCCGGGGACCACGACGGGATCGGATCGGTGGGATGCCGCACACAAGCGGCTCCAGGCCCAGACTGTCGTGCATGTTCGCGCCGGAGATGCCTAGGGACAGCGGCAGTCCGTTCCGGTCGCAGATCAGATGAATCTTCGATCCCGGCTTGCCGCGGTCGGTCGGATTCGGTCCCGTCAGCGGCCCCCTTTTGCCGCCCGCAGACTGACCGAGTCGATCGCGCACCGCGACCAGTCCAGCTCGCCCCGCGCGCCGAGTTCGTCGAGGATCACGCGGTAGAGCCGGGCCCAGACCCGTTCCTGGCTCCACTGGGCGAACCGGCGGTAGACCGTCTGCCAGGCCGGGCCGAACACCGGTGGCAGCTGCCGCCAGGTGCAGCCCGACGTCGCCACGAAGATGATCGCCGCCAGGGCTTCGCGGTCACCTGACCGGCGGCGGCCACCGCCCTGCGGGCGTATCACCTCAGTCGGTGGCACCACCCGCCGGAACAGCACCCACAACTCGTCCGGCACCAGTCGCTCCACGAGATCCGCCATGCACGGATCAACGAACGATCACGCCATAAGAAACGACGTCTTATAGTCCTGGGGCTGCCCTGGCCTCCAGGGCGGGGGGACGCGGACACCCATACGTCCGGTTGTGAGCTGACATGAGAAGATTCGCGGCCCGATGGCTGCACGCGTGGGCGCCCGCCCTGGCCGCCGTCCTCCTCGTCGGGAGCCAGGCGACGCCCGCCACGGCCCTCGTCCCCGGGGACGCGACGGCGACCGGCTACACCCGCGAGTCGGTGCGCGCGGCGACCTGGAACATGTGCGGGGAAGCCGGCGGTCGGACCGCCTCGGAAGACGGGTACTGCCCCTGGCGCAACGGTGCCGCCACCGGAACGTACGACGAGGACGGCTTCTCGATCCCCGACGGCTCCGGCCCGCGCAGGAAGATGGAGGGCGTCGTCAGGCTCATCAACGAGCGCAAGCTCAACGCCGTGCTGCTCCAGGAGGTCTGCGTCGGCAGGACACCGGGCGACGTCACCGGGACGAGCCACCTCGACGAGCTCGCCAAGCTCCTCCCCGCGGGCGAGTGGAGCTTCGCCTCGGCGGGTGTGACCCGGCCTTCCGACCCGTACGAGGAGCCCGAGCGCAAGGACGCCGAGCTCCTCGACTCCGAGGGTTCGGACTGCCGTGGCGATCACCTGACCGGCACGCTGAGCAACGTCATCGCCGTCAAAGGGAAGATCACCTGGCGGTCGGAGGACGACTTCCACACTCCGGTCGGCACCGGCCTCTCCATGAGCAGCGGCACCATCCTCTGCGCCGAGGTGGAGGGGTGGGAGAGCCATCTGTGCAGCACGCACATCTCCAACTTCCACTCCGACACGACCAAGCAGAAGGACCCGACCAAACCGGAGCAGAATGACTGGGAGGTCCCCATCTCGGCGGCGACGGCCGCGGCGTACTACAAGCAGCAGCTCGACATCGTCGTGCGGGTGGTGAAGCAGTTCCCGTCCGTGGTTCTGGGCGGTGACTTCAACACCAGCAACCAGGAAACGCTCAAGCCGCTCTACGACCTGATGGCGGAGTGTGACCAGCGGGCGTACGTTCCCGGCGACGCCGTCAACGAGCACACGAAGCTCACCCGGGTCAACGAGGTCACGACGGCCAACGGGGGCTACACGTCGTACACCATGACCTCATCCAAGATCGACTACCTCTTCTCGACCGGCGGCTTCACCGGCTGCGACTCGCGGACGGAGTTCGGCGACCGCACGGACTACCTGGTCGCGACCCAGAAGGAGTGTCACCTGGGCAAGAGGAACTGCAGGCCCGACGACGACGCCTACTCCGACCACACCCCGGTCTACGGCTACACCCAGGGCGGTCCCGCCGTCTCCTGGAAGCTCGACGGCAGCGCCACCGCGACGACCGGCCCGACGGTCGCGCTGAACGGCGCGAGCAGTGATGGCACGAGCGACTGGCGGACGGCCGAGCACGGCGGCGCACTCTACATGGACGGGCGAGTGGACGAGGCCATCGTCGCCGGCGCTCCCGCAGTCGACACCACCCACAGCTTCACCGTCTCCGCCTGGGCCAAGCTCGATGCCGACGCGGGCACGTCCGCCGTCCTGTCCCAGGACGGCACCCGGGTCAGCGGCATGATCCTCTTCTACAACGCGAGCGACAACTCCTGGCGCTTCGGCCTGCCGAGGGCCGACGCCGACGGCTGGAACATCGACCAAGCCGTCGCGCCCGGCGCGGTCAAGGGCCGGTGGACCAGGCTCACCGGCGTCCACGACGCCTCCACCGGCAAGGTGAGCCTCTTCGTCGACGGCACGAAGAAGGCCGAGACCACGCACACCGCCAGGTGGAACGCGAGCGGCCCCTTCGTCGTCGGCCGCGACCTCGTCAGCGGCGTGCGTAACGCCGGCTTCAAGGGCCACATCCAGCGGGCCGAGGCCTTCTCCTACGCCCTGCGGGACGACCAGGTCGCCTCGTACGCCGGGACCATGGCGGCCCCGACGGACAAGAGCATCGTGATGCCCCCCGTGGAGGGCATGAACTCCCAGGGCTGCCACCAGCACGGCGGCGGCCTCTTCGGGAACGCCTTCGGCACCGCCGCCACGCTCACGCCGACGCTCACCGCGACGGTGCGGCACCCCGACCCCTCCAAGGAGGTGTGGGCCGAGTTCTCCCTGTGGGACAACACCACCTCGACCCAGATCCTGAGCCTGGGCACGCCCGGCTCGAAGAGCTCCACGGTCAGGGGCCAGGGCACCGTCTCGCTGACCGTGCCGACGCTCACCCCCGGCCACAGCTACGGCTGGCGGGTGCGGACGGCCGACGTGACGACCAACGACAACCCCGTCTCCGCCAACTGCCACTTCCTGACGCCCGCCGCCTGATCCCGCAGGCGAACCCGGTGTGCCCCGGTCGGATGCGTCCGACCGGGGCACGCCCCGTTTCGTACATCTGGACGAACGAGTCCGGTGGACTCGTTCGTCTACCCCGTGTCGAGGCTGTCCTCGCGGACCCGGCTGGCCAGGTCGATCTTGGTGTACGCGGGGCGGCCGGCCTGGCGGTACTTGGTCTTGACGCGGTCGAGGTAGTCCTTCGCCGTGTGGACCGTGATGCCGGCGCGGCGGGCGGCCGACTTGAGGGTCAGGCCGGAGGCGTAGTCCAGCAGGATCTGCCGTTCGCGGGGCGAGAGCCGGGGCCGGGCGGGGCTGGTGTCGTGCGCGCAGGCGAAGGCGAGTTCGGGGGAGTGGGCGCCGTGGCCCGCGGCGATGTCCTTGACGGCGGCGACGAGGGTGGGCAGGTCGTTGTCCTTCGTCAGATAGCCGTCGGCGCCCGCACGGACCGACTCGATGATCCGGGTGCGGTCGGGGACGGTGCTGATGACCAGGACCCGGCTGCCGGTGCCGAGGAGCCGCCGGATGTTGTCGGCGGGCACGGAGCCGTCCCGCAGGACGAGGTCGAGCAGGACCACGTCCGGCGGCGGCGCGGCGGAGCCGGACGCGAGCAGTTCGCCGACGGTGGCCGCGGTACCCACGAGGCGCAGCTCCGGCACGTCGCCCAGCCAGGCCCGCATGCCGTCCAGGAGCATCCGGTCGTCGTCGACGACGGCGACGGTGATCAGACCGGCCATCTCAGCTCCACCCGTACGCCCTCGCCGGGCGCGCTGTCGACGACGGCCCGGCCGCCGACCTCCGCCATCCGTCCGTGCACCGAGCGGCGCAGGCCGAAGCCGGACTCCCGGTCGCCGGGGGTGAAACCGGGGCCCCGGTCGACGACCGTCACGACGGCGCCGGGCCGGCCGTCCGGACCCTCGGCGGACCCCGTTGCGGTGAGGTAGGCGTGTCCGGTTCCGGCGTGGCGCCGTACGTTGTTGAGCGCCTCGCGCGTGGCGTCGGCGAACGCGGCGGCGACCTCCGGCGGCACCTCGGGCAGCTCGTGGTACTGCGCCGTGACCCGCAGCCGCAGGCTCTCCGCCGAGCGGACCGCGTCCTCCAGGGCCGCCCCGATCCCCTCGTCCGGGAGCTCGTCGGCGCCGCGCTGCACCAGCCGGCGCAGATAGGCGGCCTCCCGGGCGCAGCGCTCCCGCACCTCGGGCGCGTTGGCGTCGATGCCGCCCGCGGCGAGGGCGGTCAGGGTGGCGAGAACGGTGTCGTGGAGCGCGCGGTGGTGGGCGAGCCGCTCCGCGTACCGGGCCTTCTGCGCCTCGGCGGCCACGGCGCGGGCGTTCGCCTCGTCGAGCAGCCGGCCCTGCCGGCGCAGGTACCACCACATCACCCAGACCATGACGGCCGAGGACACCAGCGAGTTGAGGTGCCCGCCGAGGACGGCCCGGCTCGCTCCCACCAGGTGGTAGCCGTACAGGTGGGTCCCGACGAGCAGGACGACGGCGGCCAGGGCGTACGGACGGGAGAGGGCGACGGCCGCGACGGCGCTCGCCGACCCGCCCAGCAGCATGGCCCAGCCGAGCGACGGGGTGTCCCGCACGCCGCCCCAGGCGTACAGCGCGAAGGGCAGCGCGCACCCGGTGACCAGCACGTCCGCCCCGACCTGTCCGGGCTCGAACCAGCCGCGCCGCAGGGCGGAGCCGTACACCAGGACGCTCAGCCCCAGTGCGACCGCGAGCCCGAGATACGGCGCCGGGCGGTCCGGGCGGTGCTGGGCCACGGCGAGGACGCCGACGACGAGATGGCTCGCCCGGTAGAGGAGGGTGGTCAGGATCATGAAGGAGCGGGCTCGCCGGAGCGCCGGACCCGTCCCGCTCGGCCCCCGCAGCGCGCGCCACCGCGTCAGGGGCACGGACCCCTCCGCCACGACCATCTCCCACTCCCCGCCCTGTCCCGACCGTCCCCGTCGCCCCGCATCCTGCCCGCGCGGGCGGGCTCGGACACGCTTTCCACCAGCCCTTTCGCGGGCCGTGTGAAGGCGGTGTGCGGAGCGTGTGAGGACCGGTCGTACCGCAGGGTAACAGGCCGCTTCCGAGGGCTTGTTGGGCGTGGCATGTCCATGGTTACCTCGGGTAAGTCGTCGTCCGGAGCCGGAAGAAGGAACCCCCATGCCCTCTCCCCGCCTGCCCCAGCCTCCCCGCGGCCCCCGCGCCCGGCGCCGCCTCGGCGTGGCCCTCGCGGCCGCCCTCGCGCTCCTCGCCACCGTCGGAGGCACCGGCGCCGTCGCCTCGCCGGGATCCCGGGGCGCGGAGGCGCTGCGCGAGGTGATGTTCGTCGGGAACAACTGGGACGGCACGGCCGACGTCATCGAGGCCCGCGGCGAGTTCCGCCGCGTCGCGCGCGTGAACGTCATCCCCGACCGCGAGGAGCGGCTGCGCGAGATCCACCTCGACCCGGTCAAGCTGGCCTTCTTCCTCGGCGTGCGGCACGGGCCGGGCGAGGGCCACGACCAGTTCGTCGACGACATGTACGCCACCCCCGACGGCTCGGCGATGGTCGTCTCCCGGCCCAGCTTCGCCGACGTCGTCTCCGTCGACCTGCGCACCGGCCGGATCAGCTGGCGCTTCCCCGTGGCCGGACACCGCTCCGACCACATGGCCGTCTCGCCCGACGGCACCCGCGTCGCCGTCTCCGCCTCCACCGCCAACACCGTCCACGTCCTCGACATCGTCACCGGCCGCCAGCTCGGCTCCTTCAAGACCGGCGACAAGCCCCACGAGAACGTGTTCACCGCCGACGGCCTGCTGTGGAACATGTCGATCGGCGAGGTCACCACGGCCCTCGACGCACCCTGGCTCGACTGGACCAAGGGCGACCGGAAGATCACCGTCGTCGACGCGGCTACCTTCCGCACCGTACGCGTCATCGACATGCGCGAGCGCCTCGACGCCTTTGGGCGCGGCGACCTCTCCGACGCCGTCCGCCCCCTGGTCTTCACCCCGGACGAGAAGAAGCTCTACTTCCAGGTCTCCTTCCTGAGCGGCTTCCTGGAGTACGACGTCGCCACCGACCGCATCACCCGCCTCAAGAACCTCCCCGGCAACCCGGCGACCGACCCCGACCGCACCAGCTGGGTCAACGACTCGCGCCACCACGGCCTGTCGATGAGCCCCGACGGCACCAAGCTGTGCGTCGCGGGCACCATGGACGACTACGCGACCGTCGTCGACCGCGCCACCCTCCAGGAGGGCCCGCTCGTCGAGGTCAGCAAGCCCTACTGGGCCACGGTCAGCGGCGACGGCCGGTCCTGCGTCGTCTCCGAGAGCGGCGCCGACCGGGTGACCGCGATCGACTTCGCCACCGGCAGGCGGGTGGCCACCGTGGACGTCGGCGACCACCCGCAGCGGGTCCGCCTCGCCCACGTCCCCGCCGACTGGACCGGCCCCGCGGCCGGCTGAGCACCCGACACCACGAAGGGCCCGCCGGATCACCCGGCGGGCCCTTCGGCGGTCACCGGCCGGAGCTCAGGACCTGGTGACCTTCACCTCGTGGAGCGAGTAGCCCCATCCGGTCGCCCGCCGCACCCCCTGGACGCGCAGATAGCGGGCCGACTGCGAGGTGAACTCCGCCGTGTCGTAACCGCCGTCCCCGACATCCGTGGACCAGGCCGTGCGCCAGTTCGTGCCGTCGTCCGACACGTCGATGCGGTACGCGCGCGCGTACGCCCGCTCCCAGTCGAGGGTGACCCGGCCCACCCGGTGCACCGCGCCCAGGTCCACCTGCCACCACTGGCCGTCCGACCACTCGCTGGCCCACCGGGTGCCCGTGTCCCCGTCCACGGCGAGGCCGGGGGAGTGGTCGACGAACGGGTTCCACCACTGCGTGGTGCTGGCCGACGTCGGCTTCCCGGCGGCGAGGTCCACGCCCGGCCGGTGTCCCTGCGTCCTCTTCCACGTGGTCAGGTACGACTCGGCGCCCCGCGCCAGCTCCTCCACCACGGACGCCCCGCCCGGCGTGAGCCGGATCTGCTCGATCCAGTCCGGGACCAGGCCGTTGTGCGCGGCGCCGTCGGTGTTCAGGTCCCAGGTGCGCTCGCCCGTCACCTGGCGGTCCAGGACCGAGCCGCCGTCGAAGCTGCGGAAGGGGTACTTCACGGCGTTCGGGGCGCCCGCGCCGACCGGTCCCGGCCAGCCGCCGACGCCGTTCATGTCGGTGCCGTAGCCGAGGCCGACCCCGTACTTCCTGCGCAGCTCCGCCTTCTGGGTCGCCTCGCCGACGAAGCCCTGGGCGCCGTGCATGTACGGGGCGACGAAGCCGCCCAGGCGGTAGACCCGCTCCGTCCAGTCCAGGTCCATCCAGCTGTGGGTGGACAGCACGCCCGGATACTCCTCGGCCTCCAGGATGTCCAGGGCCCGGCCGGCCGCCTTGACGCTCATGTGGTCCAGCTCCAGCATCATGCCGCGCTGCATCATGCCCTTCAGGGCGTACTCCCCGAGCCGGGTCAGCCCGCGGGTGTTGCAGCGGGCGTCGGAGGCGTACGAGGGCACGCTCACCCCGGGCGGGAGCTTCGCCGCCATCGCGGGCGGTGCCGTCAGGCCGATCGGGTTGTCGGTCTGCGGCCCCGCGCACTTCTCCGTCGTCCAGAAGGTGCCCGTCGACAGGAACTGGCCGATGTTGACCGCCACGCCCGTGGTGCCGCTGTCGAAGCGCACCCCGCACAGCGCGTTGTCGAACTTGTGGCACAGGAACATGCTGCGCACGCCGAGCGCGTACAGCTCGTCCAGGCCCTTGTCGATGTCCGTCCGGTCGCACTGGGCGACATCGAGGACCTGCTTGCAGCCGAACGGCTCCGAGGTCTCCACGCCCAGCACCACCGCGAGCTTGCCCTGCTCGATCACCGAGCGGGCCTGCGCCGCGTCGGTCACGACGCGGAACCAGCCCTTGCCGGGGCCGCCCCACATGCGGTCGACGTAGTCCTGCAGCTCGTAGGTCTTGCGCGCCTCCAGGCGGATGGCGTCCATCTCGTCGCAGCCGCGGTCCCGGGGCAGCAGCGAGCAGATGAGCCCGTTGGTCACGAGGTCGTTGACCAGGACCCGCTGGCCGCCGCGCCAGGCCCGCTCCACCCAGGCGTAGTAGTTCTGCTGGTGGCTCAGCGAGTCATGGGCCGGCCAGTGCTTGAAGGTGGGCCAGCCGACCGGGTCGTGGTGGCCGTCGTCACCGCCGGTGAGATGCTCGAAGATGGCGCCCGCGCCGTCCGGATAGTGCTCGGGGCAGTCCTTGAGGGCGTCGGCCACGCCCGCCTCCGAGAACGTGCTGCCGCAGATCATGCGGCCGCCGAAGCCCTCGTTGGACATCAGGTGGTTGTGCGCGTCGACGAAGCCGCGCACCTTGCCGTCGGCGTCCGTCCCCGTGAAGGGGGCGCCCGTGACGTTGATCTGCGAGTCGGGTGCCGGCCGTGCGGCGGGCTCCCACCAGTTCGCGCCGGCGTCGGCGGCGGGGACCGGCCCCGCGCCGAAGACGACGGTGGCCAGGGCGATGAGCAGGGACACGAGGGCGAACCGGCCGCCCGCCCCGCGCGTAGATGGTCGTTTCATGTGGTCAGCCACGCCTTCGGTCATGGGGGATACCGGGCTGTGAGCCGTCCCGTGGGGGTTTCTCGCGGTAACAGCGGCTCGGGGCGAGGATCGCGAGGATCCCCGAGCGAGTCAAGGGTCCGGGTCGGATGACCTGTTGACGGCCGGTCAGCCCTCGATGAGTGCCACCAGCTGGTCGGCGGTCACGTCGAGCAGGTCCGCCGCGGCCCGCTCGTCGCCGAGGACCAGGTACTGGAGGGTGAGCCCGTCGACGGCCGCCGCGAGCACCCGGGCGAGCAGCTGCACCGGCACCCTCGGCGTCACCCCGCGCAGCGCGCACACCTGCTCGACCAGGGCGGTCGCCGACGCCACGTACTGCTCGTACTGCGCCCGCGCCAGATGCTCGAAGCCCTCCTCGCGCAGCGCGTACTGGGTGAGCTCATAGGTCAGCATGTGCTCGGCCGGACGGTCCGTCACATGGTCCCAGTACGTCCCGAGCGCCGCCCGGACCGTCTCGCGCAGCGTCGCCCGCGGCTCGACGGCCGACATCACCCGTGCCACGTAGCTGCCGGTGATGGACTCGATGGCGGCTTCCAGGAGCGCCTGCTTGGAGTCGAAGCAGTAGTGGAAGACGCTCAGCGACACCCCGGCCTCGGCGCACACGGACCGGGTCGTCGTCCGCGCCACCCCGTCCCTGGCCATCACCCGGACCGCCGCCTCCACCAACTGCCGGCGCCGCTCGGCCGACGGCATCCGCGCCATGCTTCCTCCTCGGGTCCGGCGCCAGGGTATCCGCCGGGCCCCCGCCCCGCGCCGTTACGGCACCGGGTGCGCCGCCCGGAACGCCAGCCGCTCTGCGGCGCCTGCGCCGACGGCGTGCACGGCCGCCCCGAAGGGCACCACGTCCCGGTCGAGGCCGAGCCCGGAAACCGCCGCTCGACCCGGCCGGCCGGCCGTGCCGCCACGTCGTGGACGTCCCGGAGGTGGAACACGAGCCGTGGCGGGGCGGCGAGTGCGCACAGCAGACCGGCGGCGGGCCCGGGCGGCGGGCGCGGCGGCGGGGCCGTGGAGGTCGCCCCGGGCGGGAGCGCCGAGGGCCATCGGGGCGGCGTCATCAGCCGTGCCCGGGTGAACGCGGCGGAACTGGGAGGTGCACAGACCTTGTCAGTGCAATTTCACATTACTATGTTACAGCTCACGGCGTGGCGGCCCAGGTCGCCAACTCCTCCGTGAGCCGGGGGAGTTCGCCGTGCGCACCGCATCCCCCACTACTCCCCGACCAGGAGCCCAGGTGTCCCAGCGCAGAGTCGTGCGTACCTCCCTTCTCGCCACCGCCGTTGCGGTGACCCTCGTCGCCACCGCCGGACAGGCCGCGACCCAGGCCGCCGAGCGGCCCGCCCCCGCCCCCGCGGCCCCCGCCCCCGTGGCCGCAACCGGCGCGAACCCCTTCGACGAGGTCGACCACCTGGCGAACGCCCGGCCGCTCGTCCCCGCCCCGGCCCCCGCGCCCGGCGGCACCGCGGCGCAGCCCCGCGTCCCCGGCCCCGCCAAGAGCGCCCAGCCCAAGGCCACGGCGCACACGGCCCGTTCGGCCGACGCCCCCGTCCTCGCGGCCGGGGTCCCCTGCACCCTGGACGGCATCACCACGCTCGCCCCCGAGCGCTTCGCCGACTTCCTCGCCGACCCGGCCGTCACCGCCGACGGCTGTCTGCGCGACCTGATCTGGACCTGGGACGCCCGCCTGGCGCCCGTCATGTCCGACGCCCACGTGCAGGCCGTCGCCCGCCGGATCTCCACCCTCGCCGCCGCCCACGACGGCCGCAACTCCTCCCACCTCGAGGAGATGTTCACCTACCTCCACGCGGTCGCCTACCACGACTTCGCCCGCACCGAGATCGACATCACCGACGCGCCCACCGTCGACGCGGTCCGCAGGGCCATCGCCGACTTCGGCAACGCCGCCCGCACCTTCGACGTCACCGCCTCCAACGCCCGCACCCTGCGCGAGGCCCTCTACATCGGCAGCGCCCCCGGCCTGCGCCAGCACCAGCTCGGTCTCATCGTCAAGGTCCTCGCCACCATGGACGCCGCGCACCCCGCGACGCACCAGGACCCCACCTGGGCCGGCGCCGCGCTCGCCGCGCTCTCCGTCAACTACCTGGGCGTCTACCCCGGCAACCAGGACCTCGCCTTCCACGGCGCCGTGAAGGCCGCCCCGGCCTACCGCGCCGCCTTCCGCGCCTTCTCCGGCCACACCCACCTCAAGGGCGGCGCGAACGCCTGGGTGGTCCGCGACGCCCTGGCCGAGTACGGCCGCTTCGGCCAGATAGCCGGCCTGGAGAGCCAGATCGTCGCCGACCTGGGCGCCCTCCTCCGCCCGGTCGAGACCGCCTTCGGTTCCGGCAGCCAGCCCTGGGCCAAGCTCGTCACCTGGCTCAACTTCTACGACGCCTGCGCGCCCTACGGCGTCTGCAAGGCCGACATCGAGAAGCGCATCTTCCCCTTCACCTACACGTACGACAACGGCACCATCCGCGTCCGCACCGGTCTCGACCGGGCCACCGTCGACCAGCTCTACTACGCGAGCAAGCAGGTCAAGGCCCAGTACCACCGCGTGCTCGGCACCGAACAGCCCCTGGCCGGCGACCCCAACACGACCCTGAACATCGTCCTGTACGCCTCCCGCGCCGACTACGAGAACTACCACCCGATCCTGACCGGGTACGACACGAACAACGGCGGCATCTACATCGAGAACGGCGCCACCTTCTACACCTACCAGCGGCGCGTCCCCCAGGACTCCACCCTCACCCTGGAAGAGCTCTTCCGGCACGAGTACGTCCACTACCTCAACGGCCGTTTCGCCGTGCCCGGCTTCTTCGGCGAGGGCCCCTGGCACCAGAACGACCGCACCACGGCCATGGACGAGGGCACGGCCGAGTTCTTCGACGGCGCCACCCGCGCCGACGGCATCGCCGTCCGCAAGTCCCTGGTCCGCGGCATCATCAACGACACCGCCTCCGGCGGCCCGCGGATGAACGTGCGCCAGATCCTGCACGCCACCTACGACGGCGACGGCTTCCGCTTCTACAGCTACGCCGGCACCTTCTTCGAGTTCCTGTGGACCGAACGCCCCTCGCTGCTGCGCGAGATGTACACGCACCTGCGCGCGAACGACGTCACGCGCTACGACGCCTGGCGCGAGCGCCTCAGCGCCGACAGGGGCCTGCAGAGCGGATACGACCGCTTCCTGGACGCCCAGATCGCCCAGGTCGACCGCCTCCACGTCCCGAACACCACGTACACGCCCAACGAACAGCTCACCTACTCCACCGTGGCGGGGGTACGGGCCGCCTTCGCCGGGGCCACGTACAGCAACCCGGACTGCGTCGAGAACGGCGACCCCGGCAAGCGGCGCTTCGTCTGCACCGGACGCATCACCGCCAACCTGACCGACGCCGCCAGCGACGACCGGAACTTCAAGGACATGTCCGAGACGGTCGACTACTTCCTCCTCGACCGCGCCGCGGAGGCCCGCCTGAACAACCTGGCCGACATGAACTGCAGCTTCGGGCCGATCGAGATCTGGTCCAACCGGACCGCCGGCACGTCGAGCTACCGCTGCGAGGGCCCGCTCCGCAGCTGACGCCCAGGCCCGGGGGGCAACCCCTGGGCACCGCCTGAAGAATGTGACATATTACTGCCGTGCCCAAGAGACACTCCCTGGACGCCGTGATCATCGGTGCCGGCGTCGTCGGAGCCGCCTGCGCGTACTACGCGGCCCGCTCCGGCCTCTCCGTCGCCGTCGTCGACCGCGGTCCCGTCGCGGGCGGCACCACCGGTGCCGGGGAAGGCAACCTGCTCGTCTCCGACAAGGGGGCGGGCCCCGAGCTCGACCTCGCGCTGCTGTCCACGAGACTCTGGCGCGAACTGTCCGGCGCACTCCCGCCGGACATGGAGTACGAGCCCAAGGGCGGTCTCGTCGTGGCGCCCGACGAGACCACCCTCAAGGCCCTCCGCGTCTTCGCGGAGGGCCAGCGGGCCGCCGGTGTCACCGCCACCGAAGTCCCCGGCGACGCACTCGCGGACGTCGAACCCCACCTCAGCCCCGCCATGGCGGGCGCCTTCCACTACCCCGAGGACGCCCAGGTCCAGCCCGCGCGGGCCGCGGCCCGCCTCCTCGCGGCCGCCTCCTGCGCCACCCACCTCGGCGAAGAGGTCACCGAGATCCTCCGCACGCCCACCGGAGCCGTCCGCGGCCTGCGCACCCCCCGCCGCGAACTCCTCGCCCCCGCCGTCGTGAACGCGGCCGGCACCTGGGGCGGACGGATCGCCGACCTCGCCGGCTCCCACCTGCCCGTGCTGCCCCGCCGCGGCTTCGTCCTGGTCACCGAACCCCTGCCGCGGGTGGTCCGCCACAAGGTCTACGCGGCCGACTACGTCGCCGACGTCGCCAGCGACTCGGCCGCGCTGCAGTCCTCGGCGGTCGTCGAGGGCACCCCCGCCGGCCCCGTCCTCATCGGCGCCACCCGCGAGCGCGTCGGCTTCGACCGCTCCCTCTCCCTCGAAGCCCTCCGCCGCCTCGCGGCCCAGGCGGCAGCCCTCTTCCCCGTCCTCGCCGACGTCGACGTCCTGCGCACGTACCACGGCTTCCGCCCCTACCTCCCGGACCACCTGCCGGCGATCGGCGCCGACCCGCGCGTCCCGGGCCTGTACCACGCGTGCGGCCACGAAGGCGCGGGCATCGGCCTGGCCCCGGCCACCGGAGTCCTCGTCACCGCCGCCCTGACCGGCGCCGCACCACCCCTCGACCCCACGCCCTTCCGACCGGACCGCGACTTCGAAGGATCACCCTCATGAGCAGCCTGAGCTTCGACGGCCGCGAACTGCCCTTCCACGAGGGACAGTCCATCGCCGCCGCGCTCTGGTCGGCCGGCGTCCTCGCCTGGCGCACCACCCGCTCCGGCGGCGCCCCGCGCGGTGTCTTCTGCGGAATCGGCCAGTGTCACGACTGCCTGGTCACCGTCAACGGCCGCCCCAACCGGCGCGCCTGTCTCGTCCCGGCCCGGCCGGGCGACACCGTCACCACCCAGGAGGGAACGGGCCGTGCCGCACTCGGTCGCTGATCTCGCCGTCGTCGGCGCGGGCCCCGCCGGCCTGGCCGCCGCGGTCACCGCCGCCGACCTGGGCCTCTCCGTGGCCCTCGTCGACGCCGGAGCACGCCCCGGCGGCCAGTACTACCGCCACCCCGCCCCCGAGCTCCGGGCCGCCCGCCCCGACCTGACCGTGCACCACCACGACTGGCGCGCCTTCACTTCCCGCGCATCCCGCCTGCGCGCCCACGAGGCGGCGCACCGCGTCACCTTCCTGCCCCGTCACCACGTCTGGACCGTGACCCCCGAGGGCCCCGCCTGGACCCTCCACACCCGCACCGAGGAGGACACCGCCGCGCCCGCCACCGTCACCGCCCGCGCCGTGCTGCTCGCCACCGGCGCGTACGAGCGCCAGCTGCCCTTCCCCGGGTGGACCCTGCCGGGCGTGGTCGCGGCCGGCGGCGCGCAGGCCATGCTGAAGGGCGGCCTGGTGCTGCCGGGCCGGCGGACCGTCGTGGCGGGCAGCGGCCCGCTGCTCCTCGCCGTCGCGGCGTCCCTGGCCGCCGCGGGCGCCCGGGTCCCCGCCGTGGTCGAGGCGGCCGCGTACGGCGGATACGCCCGCAACGTCGGGACGCTGCTGCGGAATCCGGCGAAGCTGGCCGAGGGGGCCCGCTTCGGCGCCGCCCTCGCCCGTCACGCGGTGCGGCTGCTGACCCGGCACTCCGTCGTGGAGGCGCACGGCACGGACCGGGTGGAGGCGGTGACGGTCGCGCGCCTGGACCGCGACTGGCGCCCGGTGCCCGGAACCGGCCGACGGATCCCCTGCGACTCCGTGGCCGTCGGGCACGGCCTGGTCCCCGAACTGTCCCTCGCCACGGCCCTCGGCTGCGCCACCCGCGTCGCCGCCGACGGCACGGTCGCCCTCGACCTCACTGCCGATCAGCGCACTTCGGTGCCGGGCGTCTGGTCGGCGGGGGAGACCGGCGGCATCGGCGGCGCCCGACTGGCCCTGGTGGAAGGGGAGCTGGCGGCCCGCTCGATCGCCGCGTCCCTGGGCGCCACGCCCGCACCCGCCGGCGTCCCGGCTGCGCTGCGCCGCCGCCGGGACCGTCTGCGGGCCTTCGCCGACGCGATGGGCGCGGCGCACCGCCCCGGCGACGGCTGGCGGGACTGGCTGCGGGACGACACGGACGTCTGCCGCTGCGAGGAGGTGCCGGCCGGCCGCGTCCGGGAGGCGGTCGACGAGCTGGGGGCGCGGGACGCGCGCACGGTGAAGCTGCTGACCCGGGCCGGCATGGGCTGGTGCCAGGGCCGCATGTGCGGTCCGGCGGTGGCGGCGCTGTGCGGAACGGACCCGGCCCCGGACCGCAGGCCGCTGGCGTGCCCCGTGCCGCTGCGCCGGCTGGCGGAGCTCCCCGCGGATCAGGACTGATCCTCCCCCGACGCGGTCTTGTGGCCGTCGTACGACAGTCAGTAAAATGTCACACCCTACAAAGGAGTCATTCATGAGCAGCTGGACCCCGGCCCGCCCCTGGCGCGGCATCATGGTCGCCACCGCCCTCCCGTTGCGCCAGGACCTGACGGTCGACTACGACGCCTACGCCGAGCACGTCCACTGGCTGGTCGAGAACGGCTGCGACGGCGTCGTGCCCAACGGTTCCCTGGGCGAATACCAGACCCTCACCGACGAGGAGCGGGCCCGCGTGGTCCGTACGGCGGTGGAGGCGGCCGGCGACGGGGCCAGGGTCATGCCGGGCGTCGCCGCCTACGGCAGCGCCGAATCCCGGCGCTGGGCCGAGCAGGCCGCCGAAGCCGGCGCGGGCTCGGTGCTGCTGCTGCCGCCGAACGCCTTCCGGGCGGACGAGGCCGCGGTCCTCGCCCACTACGCGGAGGTCGCGGAGGCCGGACTGCCGGTCGTCGCCTACAACAACCCCATCGACACGAAGGTCGACCTCACCCCCGCCCTGCTCGCCCGGCTGCACGCCGAGGGCCGCATCGTCGCGGTGAAGGAGTTCAGCGGCGACGTCCGCCGCGCCTACGAGATCGCCGAACTCGCACCCGAACTCGACCTGCTGATCGGCGCGGACGACGTCCTGCTCGAACTGGCCCTGGCCGGCGCGGTGGGCTGGGTCGCCGGCTACCCGAACGCGCTGCCCTCCTCCTGCGCCGAGCTGTACCGGGCCGCCGTGGCAGGGGACGTCGCCACCGCCCTCCCGCTGTACAGGTCGCTGCACCCGCTGCTGCGCTGGGACTCCAGGACCGAGTTCGTCCAGGCCATCAAGCTCTCGATGGACCTCGCCGGACGGCCCGGCGGCCCGACCCGCCCGCCCCGGCTGCCGCTCGGCGGCGCCGCCGAGGGCGCCGTACGCTCCGCGACCGAGAAGGCCCTGGCCGACGGCCACCACTGACCCGGGGGAACCCATGCGCACCCGTCACGTCTACCACGCCGTCGACTCGCACACCGAGGGCATGCCCACCCGGGTGATCACCGGGGGAGTCGGGGTGATTCCCGGCGCCACCATGGCCGAGAAGCGGCTGCACTTCATCGAGCACCTGGACCACCTCCGGACGCTCCTGATGTACGAACCGCGCGGCCACGCGGCCATGAGCGGCGCCATCCTCCAGCCGCCCACCCGCCCCGACGCCGACTACGGCGTCCTGTTCATCGAGGTGTCCGGCCTGCTCCCCATGTGCGGCCACGGCACGATCGGCGTCGCCACCGTGCTCGTCGAGACGGGCATGGTGCCGGTGTCCGAACCGGTCACCACCGTCCGGCTCGACACCCCCGCGGGCCTCGTCGGCGTGGACGTACGCGTCGAGGACGGCGCGGCCACCGCCGTCACGCTCACCAACGTGCCGGCCTTCTGCGTCGGCCTCGACCTGAAGGCGGAGGTCCCCGGACACGGCACCGTCACCTACGACCTCGCGTACGGCGGCAACTTCTACGCCTTCGTGGACCTCGACGCGCTCGGTCTGCCCTTCGACCGGTCCCGCAAGGAGGACCTGCTCGCCGCCGGGCTCGCCGTGATGGACGCCGTCAACGGCGGCCCGAACCGGCCGGTCCACCCGGAGGACCCCGCCCAGGGCGGTGTGAAGCACGTCTATCTCGCCGCCCCCGGCTCCGACGCCCGCCGCTCCCGGCACGCCATGGCCATCCATCCCGGCTGGTTCGACCGCTCGCCGTGCGGCACGGGCACCAGCGCGCGGATGGCCCAGCTGCACGCCCGCGGACTGCTGCCGCTGGACACCGACTTCGTCAACGAGTCCTTCATCGGTACGGAGTTCACCGGCCGGCTGGTCGGCGAGACCACGGTCGGGGGCCGCCCGGCCGTGGTGCCGACGGTCACCGGCCGGGCCTGGATCACGGGCACCGCCCAGTACTTCCTCGATCCGGCCGACCCCTTCCCCGGAGGCTTCCTCCTGTGAGCCCCACCGCCCCGCACCCCGTGCCACCGGCCTCGCGGGCGGCCGTCCCCGAGGCCGTGTCCCCGGCCGAGGTCCGCACCACGGACTACCACACCGCGGGCGAACCCTTCCGGATCGTGTCCGAAGGATTCCCCCCGGTCCCCGGCGACACCGTCGCCGAGCGCCGCGCCGGCCTCCTCCGCCCGGCCGGCCCGGCCGGCACGGGCCCCACCCCCCGCGCCACACCGCACGACCGGCTGCGGAGGCTGCTCGTCCAGGAACCGCGCGGCCACGCCGGCATGTACGGCGGCTTCGTGGTGCCGCCGGACGACGACGGTGCCCACCTGGGCGTCGTGTTCTGGCACAAGGACGGCTACTCGACCGCCTGCGGCCACGGCACGATGGCGCTCGGCGCCTGGGCGGTCGACACGGGCCTGGTGGCCGCCCCGGCCGACCGGGACGTCCAGGTCCGCATCGACGTCCCCTCCGGGCGGGTCACCGCGACCGTGCACCGCGCGGGAGGCCGCACCACCGGCGTCACCTTCCGCAACGTCCCCGCCCGGGTCACCGCCCGGAAGGTCCGCCTGACCACGCGCCTCGGCGAGGTCGACGTCGACCTCGCCCACGCCGGCGCCTGCTACGCCTCGCTCCCCGCCGACGCCCTCGGCCTCCGCGTCGACCGGGCCGCGCTGCCCGAACTGGTCGCCGCGGCCCGGGAGATCAGGACCGCGCTCGACGGCCATCCCGCCACCCGGCATCCGGACGGACCGCTGCTGTCCGGTGTGTACGGGGTGATCCTCCACGAGGAGCTCCCCGACACCCCGGCCGGGCCGCACCAGCGCAACGTGACCGTCTTCGCCGACGGGCAGGTCGACCGCTCACCCTGCGGCTCGGGCACCTCGGCCCGGCTCGCCCTGCTCGCCGAGGACGGACGCCTCCGCGAGGGCGGGGAGCTGACCCACGAGTCGGTCACCGGCACCCTCTTCACCGGCCGGGCGCTGCCCCGAGCGGTGCCGGCGGCCGAGGGACTGGTCACCGAGGTGACCGGAACGGCGCACCGCACGGGCGAGCACCGCTTCGTCCTCGACCCGTACGACGCCCTCGGCACGGGCTTCCCGCTGTGAACGCCACGGCGCCGTGGGGCGGCGAGGGGCCGCGGTGGATCGACGGCCCGGCCGTCGCGCGCCTGCTGCCGCCGGCCCGGGCGGTCGACGCGCTCGCCGACGTGCTGCGCGAAGGGCTCGACCCGGAGCGCTGCCCGCGGCGGACGGCGCTGCCCGTACCGGCCGGCGAACTGCTGCTGATGCCGGCCGCCTGGGGCTCCTGGGCGGGCGTGAAGATCGCGGGCGTGGCCCCCGGCAACCCCGCCGCCGGGCTTCCCCGGATCACCGGCGGCTATCTGCTCCTGGACGGCACCCGTCTGCGCCCCGTGGCCCTGCTCGACGGAGCGGCCCTCACCGCCCTCCGCACCCCCGCCGTCTCGGCCCTGGCCATCCGTCACCTCGCGCCCGACGGTCGGCCGTTGCGCCTCGTCCTGTTCGGCTCGGGGCCGCAGGCGTACGGTCACCTGGCGGCGGTGCTCGCCGTGCGCGAGGTGGCCGAGGCGGTGGTCGTCGCCCGAGACCCGGCGCGCGCGCAGCGGCTCGCCGCGCACGCCCGGACCCTCGGCGTGCCCCGGGCCCGTACCGGAACGCCCGGCGACGTGGCGGGCGCCGACCTGGTGGTGTGCTGCACCACGGCCCGTGCCCCGCTCTTCGACGGGCGGCGGGTGGTGCCGGGTGCCACGGTGGTGGCCGTCGGCTCGCACGAACCCGACGCCCGGGAGACCGACTCGGCCCTGGTCCGGCGGTCCTCGGTCTGGGTGGAGTCGCGGGCGGCGGCGCTGCGCGAGGCGGGCGACCTGCTGGTCCCGCGGGCCGAGGGCGCGATCGGCCCGGACCACGTCGCGGGCACGCTGGCCGACCTGGTCACGGGACGGTCCGGGCCGCCGCCGGACGGAACGGGGCCCCGCCTCTTCAAGAGCGTCGGCATGGCCTGGGAGGACCTGGCCGTGGCGGTGGCCGTCCACCGGGCGGCGCTCACGGAGCCCCCGGCACCGCCGCCGTCGCCCCCGGCGGTGCCGGAACCGCCGCCGGCACCGCACCGCGCGGCCGGGGCCGACCGCGAAACGTGACATTGTACGCTGTCCCTCTGCGAGTTCTCGGAGGATCAGCGTGGGTGACCTGAAGCAGCACAGTCTCATCAAGGCCCAGGAGCGGCTCCGCGACCAGGTCGGCCACGCCCTGCGCGCCGCCCTGATAGCGGGCGAACTCCGGCCGGGCAGCGTCTACTCCGCGCCGGGACTCGCCGCCGAGCTCGGCGTGTCGGCCACGCCCGTGCGCGAGGCGATGCTCGACCTGGCCCGCGAGGGCCTGGTCGAGCCGGTCCGCAACAAGGGCTTCCGGATCACCGAGGTCAGCGAGCGCGAACTCGACCAGTGCACCGAACTGCGCATGCTGATCGAGGTCCCGACCGTCGGCCGGGTCACCGGACTGGCCACCCGCGAACAGCTGGAGGAACTCCGCCCGCTCGCCGAGGAGATCGTCACCAACGCGCGCGAGCACAACCTCATCGGCTACCTGGAGGCCGACCGCCGCTTCCACCTCACCCTCCTCGGGCTGGCCGGGAACGACCGGCTCGTGGAGACCGTCGGTGACCTGCGCAAGCGCTCCCGCCTCTACGGCCTCACCGGCCTCGACGAGGCCGGCAAGCTGGTCTCCTCGGCGGAGGAGCACCTGGAGCTCCTGGACCTGATGATCGCCGGCGACGTGCGGGCCGCCGAGGCGTGCATGCACCGTCACCTCGGCCACGTCCGCTCGCTCTGGGCCGAGGCCCGCGACGAACCGGTGGAACGCCCCGCCGGCCGCCTCGGCCCGGTCCGCAAGGGCTGACCCGCACGCGCCCCGGGGGCCGCCCGGGACCCGGTCCCGACCGGCTCCGGGAGCCGGCGGACCGGGGAACCCGGCCTCCCGGGGTGCCTCAGCGCACGGACTGCCCATACACGTGGTCCACGGGCATCCGCATGAGCACCCGCCGGTCGGCGACCATCACCGACCGGTACTCCTCCCAGTCCGGGTGCTCCCCGGCCGCGAGCCGGTAGTACTCCACGAGCGCCTCCACCTCCGGCCCGTACGGGTCGGTCCCGGGGCCGGTCAGGGTCACCGTCCCCTCGGCGGTGGCCCACGACCAGCCGTCCTCGCTGGTGACCTCCAGGGCCGCGCGAGGGTCGCGCCGCAGGTTCACGGTCTTGGCCCGGCCCTCGGTCATCGACACGTAGACGGTGTCGGTCCCGGCGTCGTAGTACGGCATCACGGGGGAGAGCTGCGGGCGTCCGTCGGCCTTGAGGGTGGCGAGGACGCCGAGCCGGCTCGTGGCGAGAAGGGCGCGGGGGTCGAACCGTGTCGTCGTCATGTCCCTCTCCAAGTGCCGCACACCGGCGCTTTGTTCCCGTGCTCCGCCCGCGCCCGCGCTCAGGACCGACCGGGCGGGAACGCCGCGTCGGTGACGACGTCCGACGGGCCGGCCCCGTCCCGGTCCGGCTCGGTGCGGACCGCGCGGGCCGGCGCGGCGATCGTCTCCCCGCGCTCCCGCAGCCGGTCCTCCGCCGCCGCGTGGGCGGTGAGATCCGCGGGTACGGCCCCTCCTCGCCGATCCTCGCCGGTCCTCGCGGTCCCCGGCCCTTCCGGTTCCTCCGGTCGCGACGAGCCTCGTCCCTGCCCCAGGGCAGGGTCAGGCGCGGGCGGCGAGGCGCGCTCCCGGGCCCGTCGCGCGCGCGACGGCCAGGGCCGCGGCGGCGCTCGCCATGCCGAGGACGGCGCCGGCGGCGACGTCGCCCGGATAGTGGACGCCGGTGTGGACGCGGGAGTACCCGACGGCGCTCGCGAGGATCCCGAGCGGGACGGCGGCCGGCGGGAGGACCACGCCCACCGCCGTCGCGAAGGCGACCGCCGAGGCGGTGTGGCCCGACGGGAAGGACGCCGAGGTCGGCATCGGCACATGGCGGTCGACGGTGACCCGCGCCGCCTCGCGGTCCGGACGGGCCCGGCGGACCAGGCGCTTGCCGAGCAGGTTCGCGGACGCCGAGGCCACGGCCACCGCCCCGACGCCCGCGACCGCCGCCGTGCGGGCCTGGCCGCCGAGCAGGGTGAGCGCGGCGGCGACGGACAGGGAGATCTTGGAGTGGTCGGCCGTGTGGGAGAGACGGCGCAGGGTGCGGTCCAGGGTCGGCGTCGGCGTCGCCGCCACCGCCGCGTACAGGGCGCCGTCGACCGCGCGCAGGTCCGACAGGACGGCGCCGACGGTGCCCCATCGCGCTTTCGGCCGGGACGCGTCCCCCTCGGCGGGGGAGGGGGTGCGGGGGGCCGGGCCGGGCGTGGGTTCGTTCATGGGTTCCTTCATCGGGACTCTCCTCGGGGGCCGAAGGCCAGGGCGACGATGCGACGCCACCGCAGCGGCGGGGCGGGCGGCACGGTTCCGGGCCGGTCGCGCGGGACGCGCACGCGCAGGGCGCGTGGCCGCAGGGTGCAGACGACGGGGGCGGGCAGGACCAGGGCCTCGCCGTCCACCGCCACCGGAAGCGTGCCGGTGGCGGCGGTGACCTCGACGCGGCGGGCGGCGAGGATGTTCAGACCTTCGGACTGCGCGCCGCGGACGGCGAGTTCCGCCGCCTGCGCCGCGCCCTCCACACGGACCGCGATGACTCCGAGGACCCCCCGGTCGAGGCGGGGCCGGCGCCCGGCGCCCAGCGGGTCGGCCGGGGTGTCGTACGGGTTGTTGCTGACCAGCAGGGCCTGCTGCTCCGGCAGCGTCGTCCCGTCGACGACGGCGTCGAACCGGCGTCCGCCGTCGCCCGTCAGCAGGTCGGGCATGACGCTGAGGGCGGTGCCCGCCTTGGCGTCGCGGTACTCGGGCCGCTGCACGACGTCCGCGTACACGCCGAAGGAGACGGTGTTCACGAACGCCCGCCCGGCGACGTCACCCAGGTCGACCCGCAGCTCCTCGCCGTCGGTGAGGGCGTCGAGGCAGCGGGCCGGGTCGTCCCGGTCGAGCCCCAGGTCCATCGCGAAGTGATTGCGGGTGCCGGCGCTGATGACCAGGAACGGCAGGTCGTGCTCGGCCGCGACCGCCGCCACCAGGGCCTGCGTCCCGTCGCCGCCGGCCACGCCGAGCAGATCGGCGCCGTCCGCGACGGCCTGCCGGGCGAGCGCGGCGACGTCCAGGTGCCCCGGCCCGCCGGATCCGGCCTCCCCGGGCCCGGTGTCCTCCCGCTCCGGTTCGCCGCGCGGTTCGGCCTCAGCGTCGGTGTCCGGGTCGGCGGGCCGCTCCCGCGCCTCGTCGCCGTCCAGGAGGACGACCCGCGCGCCGAGCCGCTCGGCGTACTCGACGAGGCCGAAGCGCTCCACCTTGCCGCCGCCCGACCGCGGGTTCATGAAGAGCACCGGCCGGCGCGGGCGCGGTGCCGGTGTGGCGGCGCGCGGCCGGTGGGGCCGGCGGAGGGCCGAACGGGCGCAGGACAGCGCCACCGCCCACAGGCCGAGGGCGGTGAGCGCCGACCGCCACAGACCGCCGTCGACGTAGAGCAGCAGCACGCCCACGGGCGTGCCGACCGCGAGCAGCGCCCCGAGCAGGCGCACCGGCCCGCGGTGCGCGAGGAACCACCAGGTGCCCGCCGCGCACAGGACGAGCCCCGCGAGCCCGAGAGCGATGATCAGCAGACCCCCGCTCCCGAACGGCACGAACAGCGAGACGACGGCCGCCACGGCGCACAGCAGCGCGAGGCGTGCGAGCAGCCGCGCCCGCGCCGTGACGACTCCGGTGCTCGTCACCGTCTGTCTCTCCATGTCCGGGCCCTCCCCGTGTCTCGGCCCCCAGCCTGGTACCCGGCGGGGCGCGGCACAGTCCCCACACGCCCGTTCGAGTGAGGACGTCCTTCTGGGTGAATCGTCTCCGGACAGCTCCGCGCGTCCGGCCGGATACCGATTGTGGTGCCTCCCGGGAGCCGACAAGATCACTGGGGTGCACGAAGACGCGAAGCTCTCCGACGGAGTCGTCACCCTGTCACCGCTGGCCCCCGGCGAACCGGACCCGGTCCCCGCGCTCCATGACCCCCGGCTGCGGGCGGCGTGGCGGGTCCACGGTCCCTCGCGGGCCTTCGGCATCGGGGCCGACGAAACGGTCGGCACCCTCCGCCTCTGCCCGGCGGCCGCCGGGCTGGTCCAGGGTGACGTCGAGGTGTCCTACGCCCTCCTGCCGGAGGCCCGCGGCCGCGGCCTGGCCACCCGCGCGGTCCGCCTCGCCTGCGCGCACGTCCGGGCGCAGGGCGCCCGCCGGGCGGTGATCCTCGTCCCCGCCGGTCCGGCCGCCCCGGCCGCCGTCGCGGGCGTCTCCGCCGTCGCCCGCCGCGCCGGCTTCACCCGGCGCGGCCAGATCAGCCACGCCGACGGTGCCCTGTGGGACTGGTACGTGCGGCTCCTCCGGCGGGCCTGAGGAGCCCCCGGGCCCGGCGGCTCAGGCCAGCGTCCCGCTTCCGTGCGGCGCGTACAGGTCGAGCAGTCTGACCCGGGTCACCTGAAGCCGGCGGGCCAGGATCTGCCCCACCCAGAACAGCACCGACGAGCCGAACTCCGGGTCCGTGCGGCACATCGACCGCACGGCCGTCGCGTCGAACTCGTACGCCCTGACCGGGGTCATCGCCTCGGCGCCCGACTGGCACAGATACGGCGGGAACAGCCACGACAGGCCCACCAGCTCGCCGTGCCGCAGCGTCTCGATGACCGGCCGGCCGCGTCCCGGCACCCTGGCGTCCAGACCCACCGCGCCCGTCTTGACGATCCAGAACCGCTCGGCGCGGTCCTGCTCCTCGAAGAGCCGGTGCCCCGCCTCGAAGTGCACGTCCTCGGCGAAGGCCATCAGCCGCTCCCGGTGCTCCGGCGGCAGGGTGCTGACCTTGGGTGCGGCGCTGCTCATGACGGACCTCCTCGGACCCGCGGATACGGTGCGTCCGCCTCCAGTGTCCGCCCGCACGGGCCCGTGCGCAGGGACCCCGCGGACCCCGTGCGGCCGTCCGCCGTACACCGCCGCCCGCGCGACCGCGGGCCGGCCGCCCGCCCCGGGACCCGGCCCGCCCCACAGGCCGACCGGGGCGGGCCGTCGCGGTTCAGGAGACCGCGGCCGCCGCGCGGTCGCCGGGCCGGTCGCCGGTGGAGCCGACGAGGTCCCCGGGCGCCACGCGGTCGCCGGTGGAGCCGACACGGCCCCCGGGCGCCCTCTCGCTGCCGGCGATCAGGACCGGCACCGGTCCGTCACCCGAGGACCCGGAATCCGCCGACGGCGCCTGTGCGTACAGGGCGAAGCAGCAGTCCAGCCGACCGCCCCCGGCCGGGCCGGCGCCGGCACCGAGGCCGGGGCCCAGGAGGAAGACGGTCTCGCCGGCCGCCGGTCCGGGCAGCGCGGCCCGGCAGCGCCCGAAGCGCGGCCGGCTGTCGAGCCCGGCGGCCAGCCAGCCGTCGATGTCGGCCTCCAGCGCCGCGGCCTGGTCGTCGAGGGCGTGCCGCCGGTACCAGGCGGCGCCCTCCCGCCGGATCCGCAGCAGCAGCGTCCGGTCGGCCTCGTCAGGCGCCGGGACGGTGCCGTCGTCGGACTGGCGGGCCCGGAAGCGGTTCACCAGAGGGATGAGCGAGTCCACGAGCACGGCGGCCTCGGCGCGCAGATACTCCGGGATGGCGGCGGCGATGGCGAGCTCCCTCCTCGGCGGCGTCCCCTGGGGCGCCCGCCGGGTGTGCGCTGTCTTCACGGGTGGAGAAGATCCAAGCAACCCCGGGCCGCCGACGGCAAGGGCCCGCACGCCCTGTCCCGCATGCCGGGCGCGGGCCGCCCGGCGTGCGCGCGCCCGGCGGAGGGCGGAGCATGAACGTGAAGAGGGAGGGAGCGGCAAGCGGGGGCGGTGACCAGGAGGGTGCCATGCCCGTCCCGGACGGCGGCGACGCGCTCGTCGTGCTGAAAGACGTCGACAAGCACTTCGGCACGCTTCATGTGCTCCAGTCCATCAACCTCACCATCCACCGCGGCGAGGTCGTGGTCGTCATCGGGCCCTCCGGGTCGGGCAAGTCCACGCTCTGCCGCGCCGTCAACCGCCTGGAGACCATCGACTCCGGCAGCATCGTCATCGACGGCAGACCCCTGCCCGCCGAGGGGCGGGAACTGGCGGCGCTGCGCGCCGACGTCGGCATGGTCTTCCAGTCGTTCAACCTCTTCGCGCACAAGACCGTGCTCGAGAACGTCACCCTCGGCCAGATCAAGGTCCGCAAGAAGGACCGCAGGAAGGCCGAGGAGCACGCCCGCACGCTCCTCGACCGGGTCGGGGTGGCCAGTCAGGCGGACAAGTACCCGGCGCAGCTGTCCGGGGGCCAGCAGCAGCGGGTCGCGATCGCCCGCGCGCTGGCGATGGAACCGAAGGTGATGCTCTTCGACGAGCCGACCTCGGCCCTCGACCCGGAGATGATCAACGAGGTCCTGGAGGTGATGCAGCAGCTGGCCCGGGACGGCATGACGATGGTGGTCGTCACCCACGAGATGGGCTTCGCCCGGTCCGCCGCCAACCGCGTGGTCTTCATGGCCGACGGCCGGATCGTCGAAGCGGCCACCCCCGACGAGTTCTTCGGCAACCCGCGCAGCGACCGCGCCAAGGACTTCCTGTCGAAGATCCTGCACCACTGACCCGTACGACTCGGGGCCGGCCCGAGTCCGACCGTCCCACCGCTGGGGTGATGACCATGAACCCGCTCAGGAACCGAAGGCTCGCGGTGACCGCGGCCGCCGCGGTCGCCCTCTCCTTCACCGGCACGGCGTACGCCGCCGCGCTGCCCGCCGGCCACGGCGAGGACAAGATCACCATCGGCATCAAGTTCGACCAGCCCGGCATCGGCCTGAAGACGCCGGACGGCACGTACACCGGCTTCGACGTCGACGTGGCCACGTACGTCGCCAAGGAACTCGGCCACGAACCCTCCGAGATCGAGTGGAAGGAGGCCAAGAGCGCCGACCGCGAGACGCTGCTCCAGCGCGGCGACGTGGACTTCATCGCGGCCTCGTACTCGATCAACGACAAGCGGGCCGAGAAGGTCGACTTCGCCGGGCCGTATCTGCTCGCCCACCAGGACGTGCTGATCCGCGCCGACGACGACTCCGTCAAGAAGCCCTCCGACCTCAACAACAAGAGGCTCTGCTCGGTCACCGGCTCCACCTCCGCGCAGAACGTGAAGGACAAGATCGCGCCGGACGCCCAGCTCCAGGAGTACGGCGGCTACTCGGAGTGCCTGACCGGGCTGGAGAACGGGGTGATCGACGCCCTCACCACGGACGACTCGATCCTCGCCGGATACGCCTCGCAGGAGGCGTTCAAGGGCAAGTTCAAGCTCGGCGGCTTCAAGCTGAGCAACGAGAACTACGGCATCGGCGTCCAGAAGGGCAGCGCTCTCAAGGACAGGATCAACAAGGCGCTCGAGAAGATGGTCGCCGACGGATCCTGGGACAAGGCCGTGCAGAAGAACTTCGGGCCGGCGAACTACAAGAACGAACCCGCCCCCGCGATCGGCACCGTGGTGAAGTGAGCGGACCGACGTGTTCGACTTCCTCGAAGGCTACGACCTGCTGGGAGCGTTCTGGACGACGGTCCGGCTGACCGTCTACTCCGCGGTGGGCTCCCTGCTCTGGGGGACGCTGCTGGCCGCCATGCGGGTCAGCCCCGTCCCCCTCATGAGGGGCTTCGGCACCGTCTACGTCAACATCGTCCGCAACATCCCCCTCACCGTCATCATCGTCTTCACCTCCCTCGGTCTCTTCCAGACCCTCGGCGTGGACCTGGGCGCCCGGGACTTCGGCGTCATCAACTTCCGCCTCGCGGTCCTCGGACTCATCGCCTACACGGCGGCCTTCGTCTGCGAGGCCCTGCGCTCCGGCATCAACACCGTCCCGCTCGGCCAGGTCGAGGCCGCCCGCGCCATCGGGCTGAACTTCACACAGACCCTGCGGCTCGTCGTGCTGCCGCAGGCCTTCCGGTCCGTCGTCGGCCCGCTCGCCAACGTCCTGATCGCCCTCACCAAGAACACCACCGTCGCCGCCGCCATCGGCGTCGCCGAAGCGGCCCTGCTGATGCGGGAGATGATCGAGAACGAGGCCCAGCTCATCCTCATCTCGGTGATCTTCGCCGTCGGCTTCCTCTGCCTCACCCTGCCCACTGGGCTGATCCTCGGCCGCGTCGCCAAGAAGGTGGCGGTGAAACGGTGAAGACCAGACCCGCCGTCCTCTACGACGTCCCCGGCCCCAAGGCCCGCCGCCGCAACCTCCTCTACACCGTCGTCTTCCTCGTCGCCCTCGGCTTCGCCGTCTGGTGGATCGCGGCGAGCCTCGCCGACAAGAACCAGCTCGACTGGGACAAGTGGGCCCCCTTCTTCACCGACTCCCGGGTGTGGACCACCTACGTCCTGCCGGCCCTGAGGAACACCGTCGTCGCCGCGGCCCTCGCCATGGTCATCGCCCTGCCGCTCGGCGCGCTCTTCGGCATCGGCCGGCTCTCCGACCACCGCTGGGTCAGGGCGGGCGCCGGCACCGTCGTGGAGTTCTTCCGCGCCATCCCGGTGCTCATCCTGATGCTGTTCGCCAACGCCGCGTACTCCGAGTTCACGAACATCAGCCCCGAGACGCGCCCGCTGTACGCGGTCGTCACCGGCCTCGTGCTCTACAACGGGTCCGTCCTCGCCGAGGTGGTCCGCGCGGGCATCCTCGCCCTCCCGGCCGGCCAGACGGACGCGGCGAAGGCGATCGGCATGCGCAAGGGGCAGACCATGACCTACGTGTTGCTGCCCCAGTCCGTCACCGCCATGCTGCCGGCGCTCGTCAGCCAGCTCGTCGTCATCGTCAAGGACACGGCCCTGGGCGGCGCGATGCTCGGTTTCTCCGAACTCCTCGCCTCCGTCCGTCCGATGAGCGCCAACTACGGCGCCAACACCATCGCCAGCTTCACCGTGGTCGCCGTCGTCTTCGTCGCCCTCAACTTCCTGCTGACCTCCTTCGCCGCCTGGCTGGAGGCCCGGCTGCGCCGCGCCAGGAAGTCCACGGGCGCCGTGGTCGGCGCCGACGCGGTGGAGGAACTGGCGACCCCCGGGGAGCACGCGCCGCCACGAGGCGGCGGCGGGGGCGTCACGTAGCGGGGCCACGGGTGCGGCGGCCCGGGACGGGGCCGTCGCCCGGACGCGTCGCCCCGGGCCGCGTCGCCCCCGGCCGCGATGGTGCCGTGGCGGCGGCCGGCGCACCATGAAGACATGAACGACTCCCCGGCTCCCGGCCCCGGGGCGGAAGGCGCCCCGGTGGGCGGCGGAGCGGCGAAGGGCGCCCCCGGCCTCCGTGACGTCAGCGCGCCGGGCCGGCTCGCCGGGCCGGGCGAAGGGGTCGGCGCGGCGGAGCTGGGGCTCGCCGCGCGGAACCACGGGCTGCCGCTCGAAGCGCTGCGGTACGACGTGACGCCGCCCGGGCTGCACTACGTCCTGGTGCACTACGACATCCCCGCCGCCGGCGCCGACGACTGGCGGCTCACCGTCGGCGGCCGGGTCGGCCGCCCCCTGTCCCTGGACCCCGCCGCCCTGCGCGCACGGCCCGCGGTCACCCGCCGGGTCACGCTGGAGTGCGCGGGCAACGGGCGGGCCCGGCTCGTGCCGCGGCCCGTCAGCCAGCCCTGGCTGGTGGAGGCCGTCGGCACCGCCGACTGGACCGGGGTCCCGCTGGCCGCCCTGCTGGCCGAAGCCGGGGTCGGCGAGGGCGCCGCCGAGGTCGTGTTCACCGGCGCCGACCACGGCGTCGAGCGCGGCGTCGAACAGGACTACCAGCGCGCCCTGCCGCTGTCTCTCGCCGCCGACCCGGCCCGCGACGTGCTCGTGGCCTACGCGATGAACGGCGCCCCGCTGCCGCCCCAGCACGGCTTTCCGCTGCGCCTGGTGGTGCCCGGCTGGTACGGGATGGCGTCCGTGAAGTGGCTGCGCGACATCACCGTCACCGACACCCCGTTCACCGGCTTCCAGCAGACCGCCGCCTACCGCTACCGCCAGGACCCCGACGAGCCCGGCACACCGGTGGACGTCATCAAGCCGCGGGCCCTGATGATCCCGCCCGGCTTCCCCGACTTCATGTCCCGCGCCCGCGTCGTCCGCCCCGGCCCCGTCCCGCTCGCCGGCCGGGCCTGGTCCGGCCACGGCCCGGTCGTGCGCGTGGAGCTCAGCACCGACGGCGAGGAGACCTGGACCGACACCGAGGTCTCGCCGGACCCGGCCGGACCCTGGGCCTGGGCCGCGTGGCACACGACCTGGACGGCGGCCCCCGGCCGGTACCGGCTCAGCGTCCGCGCCACCGACGCCGCCGGGCACACCCAGCCCCTCACCGCCCCCTGGAACCGGGGCGGCTTCGGGAACAACCTGGTCCACCGGGTCGAGGTGGTCTGCCTCACGGAGCGCCTCGGCGGCCCCGGGCCCGCGGAAGGCGCCCGGGCCCGGGATAGAGTCGTTCCGGGACGTCCACCGCACACCACCGCACCACCGAGGAGCATTCCGTGACCGACCCGGAGACCACCGCCCTGCAGCAGCAGATCGCCCGGGAGCTGGAGGTCTCCGAGACCTTCGACCCGCGCGAGGAGATCGAGCGCCGGGTGGCCTTCCTCGCCGAGCGCCTCACCTCCACCGGCCTGCGCTGCCTCGTCCTCGGCATCAGCGGCGGCGTCGACTCCACCACCGCCGGACGGCTCTGCCAGCTCGCCGTGGAGCGGGTCCGCGCCGCGGGTCACGACGCCACCTTCTACGCCATGCGGCTGCCCTACGGCGTCCAGGCCGACGAACACGACGCCCAGGTCGCGCTCGGCTTCATCCAGGCCGACGAGGTGCTCACCGTGGACGTCAAGCCGGCCGGCGACGCCGCCCTCGACGCCGTCCGCGCCGCCGGTGTCGCCTTCCGCGACGACCACCACCAGGACTTCGTGCACGGCAACATCAAGGCCCGCCAGCGGATGATCGCCCAGTACGCGGTGGCCGGCGCCCACAACGGCCTGGTCGTCGGCACCGACCACGCCGCCGAGGCCGTCTCCGGCTTCTTCACCAAGTACGGTGACGGCGCCGCCGACGTCGTCCCGCTCACCGGCCTCACCAAGCGCCGCGTCCGCGCCGTCGCGGCCGAGCTCGGCGCCCCCGCCGAGCTGGTCTGGAAGACGCCGACGGCCGACCTGGAGACCCTGGACCCGGGCAAGCCCGACGAGGACGCGCTCGGGGTCACGTACGACGAGATCGACGACTTCCTGGAGGGCAAGCCGGTCGACGAGGCCGCCTTCGCCGCGATCGTGCGCCGCTACGAGCTGACCGAGCACAAGCGCCGCCTCCCGATCGCCCCCTGACCCGGGCCGCCGCCCGCACCCGAGGGTGACAGGCGGAGGACCATCCGGCCGTTTCCGCGTGGCGGGGACGGCCGGTCGTCTCGCGGGTGGTGTGCCCTGAGGAGACGTCCGCGGATGCCGGCGGACGTTCCACCGAAGGGAGAACCACCCGTGTTGCTCGGCAGCACCCCGGCCTACAGCAGCTTCTCGGTCGACGACTTCGACGCCGCCCGCACCTTCTACGGCGACACCCTCGGCCTCCAGGTCGCCGAGGAGGGCACGGGGGACATGCGCATGCTGTTCCTCACGCTCGCCGGCGGGGCGAAGGTCCTCGTCTACCCGAAGGGCGACCAGCACGCACCGGCGACCTTCACCGTCCTGAACTTCCAGGTCGACGACATCGACACTGCCGTCGCCGCCCTCAAGGCCAAGGGCGTCGACTTCCAGCGGTATCCCGGCTTCGACGCCGACGACCAGGGCATCGTCCGCCCCACGGAGAACGAAGGCCCCACCGGCATCGCCTGGTTCACCGATCCGGCGAGGAACGTCCTCGCCGTCCTCCAGGAATAGATCGTTCCCCCGACGGCCGATCACGGGGCTGAACGGCGTTCTGTGTCATGACTCTTGTGGGTGGGGCGGCGGTCCTGCTATCTCTCCGTTAGGAAAGTTTCCTTCCAGTCCATCGTCCGCGGAGACCCCCATGACTTCGGCACGATCGGTTCACATATCCGGCGGCCTCGGCGCCGCCCTCGCCGCCCTCCTGCTCGGCCTCACCCCGCCCTCCACCGCCGCGGCGGCCCCCGCCGCCGCCCCCGCCCCCACTGCCGCCTCCGCCGCCGTCCACGAGGCCGAGAGCGCCACCGTCTCGCAGGGCGTCGTCGAGTCCAACCACACCGGGTTCACCGGCGGCGGCTTCGTCAACTACCACAACACCACCGGCGGTTACGTCGAGTGGAAGGTCGACGCGGCCGCCGCCGGAAACGGCACGCTCACCCTGCGGTACGCCAACGGCAGCACCGCGAACCGGCCCATGGACATCACCGTCAACGGCACGCTCGTCGCCGACGAGCGCGCCTTCGCGCCCACCGGCGCCTGGACCGGCTGGTCCACCACCAGCCTCACCGCCGCCCTGAGGGCCGGCACCAACACCGTCCGTGCCACCGCCACCACCGCCGCCGGCGGCCCCAACGTCGACCACCTCGCCGTCGACACCACCACCCCGCCGCCCGTCACCGGCACCCCCGCGGCCGTCAACGGACAGCTCACGGTCTGCGGCACCAAGCTCTGCAACCGCCACGGCCGGCCGGTCCAGCTGCGCGGCATGTCCAGCCACGGCACCCAGTGGTACGCGCAGTGCCTCACCAACGGCTCCCTCGACGCCCTCGCCAAGGACTGGAATGCCGACGTGCTGCGCGTCTCCACCTACGTCCAGGAGGGCGGCTACGAGACCGACCCGCGCAAGTACACCGAACTCGCCTCCGCCCTCATCGACCAGGCCACCGCGCGCGGCATGTACGTGATCGTCGACTGGCACATGCTCGACCCGGGCGACCCGTACGCCAACCTCGCCCGCGCCAAGACCTTCTTCACCGAGATCGCCCAGCGCCACGGCACCAAGACCAACCTGCTGTACGAGATCGCCAACGAGCCCAGCGGTGTCGCCTGGTCCCGGATCCGGGGCTACGCCGAGGAGCTGATCCCGGTCATCCGCGCCAAGGACCCCGAGGCGCCCGTCCTGGTCGGCACCCGCGCCTGGTCCTCGTTCGGCGTCTCCGAGGGAGGCAGCGAGGCCGAGGTCGTCGCGGACCCGGTGAAGGCCGCCAACATCATGTACACCTTCCACTTCTACGCGTACTCCCACCGGGACGAGTACCTGAACACCCTGTCCCGCGCGGCCGACCGGCTGCCCGTCTTCGTCACCGAGTTCGGCACCCAGAACTACGCGGGGGAGGGGAGCAACGACTTCACCATGAGCCAGCGCTACCTCGACCTCATGGCCGCCAAGAAGATCAGCTGGGTCAACTGGAACTACTCCGACGACAGCCGCAGCGGCGCCGTCTTCAAGGCCGGCACCTGCGCGAACAACGGGCCGTGGACCGGGACCTCCTCGCTCAAGCCCGCCGGGGTGTGGATCCGCGACCGGATCAGGACGGCGGACGACTTCCCCACCTCCTGACCCCGTGACCCCGCCGACCCCCTGAAGCGGTGCGCACCCCCGCCCTGTGATCCACTGTCCTGGCGGGGGTGTCACGAACAGGAGCAGTCAGCCTGTCCACGTACCGTCAGCCGGGGCTCGTCCTCACGGACCGCCGGTTCACCGTCCCCCTCGACCACGACCGGCCCACGGGCGAGTCCATCGAGCTCTACGGACGCGAGGTCGTCGCGAGCGACAAGGCCGACCGGACCGACCTGCCCTGGCTGCTGTACCTGGAGGGCGGCCCCGGCTTCGGGGCCCGCCGCTTCATCGGCCGGCAGGGCTGGCTCGGCCGGGCGGTCGCGGAGTTCCGCGTCCTCCTCCTCGACCAGCGCGGCACCGGGAACTCCACGCCCGCCAACCGGCAGACCCTGCCGCTGCGCGGCACCCCGCGCGAGCAGGCCGACTACCTCGCCCGCTTCCGCGCCGACTCCATCGTCAGGGACTGCGAGCTGATCCGCCGGCAGGTCACCGGCGGCGCCCCCTGGACCGTCCTCGGCCAGAGCTTCGGCGGCTTCTGCGCCACCCACTACCTCGGCGCCGCACCGGAGGGCCTCGCCACCGTCCTCGTCACCGGCGGCCTGCCCTCCCTGCACGCCACCGCCGACGAGGTCTACCGGGCCGCCTACCCCCGCGTCCGGCGCAAGAACGAGGACCACTACGCCCGCCACCCCGAGGACGTCGAGCGCGCCCGCCGCATCACCGCCCACCTCCACGAGCACCGCGTCACCTTGCCCGGCGGCGGACCGCTCACCCCGGAGGCGTTCCAGTCCCTCGGCATCCTCCTCGGCGGCGGCACCGGCACCAACCAGCTGCACCTGCTCCTGGAGCACGCCTTCGTCCGCACCCCGGCCGGCCCCGCCCTCTCCGACGCCTTCCTCGAAGCCGTCCAGGCACAGCTCTCCTACGCCGCACACCCGCTCTACGCGGTGCTCCAGGAGGCCATCTACGCCCAGGGCCCCAGCCGCGGCCAGGGCCCGACCGACTGGGCCGCCGAACGGGTCCGCGCCGAGTTCCCCGAGTTCGACGCGGCCGGGGCGCTCGCCGGCGACGGGCCCGTCCTCTTCACCGGCGAGACGATCCACCCCTGGCACTTCACCACCGACCCGGCACTGCGCCCGCTGCGCGAGACCGCCGAACACCTCGCGGCGCGCACCGACTGGCCGCCGCTCTACGACCCCGCCCGCCTGGCCGCCAACGAGGTGCCGGTCGCCGCCGCCGTGTACCACGACGACATGTACGTCGACACCGCCCACTCCCTGGAGACCGCGCGGGCGATCCGCGGGCTGCGCACCTGGGTCACCGACGAGTTCGAGCACGACGGCGTACGGGCCGGCGGGCCGCGCGTCCTCGACCGGCTCCTCGCCCTGGCCCGCGGCGAGCTGTGAACCCCGGCGAGCTCCGACCCGCGACGAACTCGGGCCCGGGGGACTCCTGACCGGTGGCGAGCCCGGACCCGTCGCGGGTGGCCGCCGTGTGCCGTCGGCCCGATGGGGCGGGCTTCGCGGCCCGCCTCGCGCGACGAGCGTCACGGCCGCGACCGGCGGCGCCCGTGCGCGCCGGTTCCGGGTGTGGCTCGCACGAGGGCCCGCTGCCGGAGGCGACCGCGCGGAAGCCTCCGTTCCGAAGCCGCCGTTCCGCACGGGAGCAATCCGCTGACGCGGGGATAGGATTCGCGGCGCAATCGACGACCGGAGCACCAGGGGGCCCGATGGCACACCGCGCGATGGCCGCGCCCGCGGCCGGACGCGAGCTGAAGTTCCGCGCCCTGGTGGCCCAGTTGCGCCGGGGCATGCTCGACGGCACCTGGCCGCCGGGCAGCAAGCTCCCCACCGAACGCGCCCTGGCGGCCGAGACCGGCGTCTCGGTGACCACCGTCCGCCGTGCCTACGAGGACCTGGTCGCCCTCGGCCTGGTCGAACGCCGCCAGGGCGCCGGGACGTTCGCCGCCCCGCGCACCGAGGACGACCGCCCGGACCGCCGGGTGGTCGGCGTCCTCGTCCCCGACACCGCCTTCTACTACCCCCGCGTCCTCCACGGCATCGAGCAGGAGCTCACCGCGGCCGGCGCCCGGCTGGTCCTCGCCTGCTCCCGCTACGACCCCGCCGAGGAGGACGCCGCCGTCGGACGGCTGCTGACCGCCGGTGTCCACGGGCTGCTCCTCGTGCCCACCCTGCACACCGCCACCGATCCAGGGCGGCGGGCCGAGGAACTGCTCGCCCTGCCGGTGCCGGCCGTCCTCGTGGAGCGGCGGCTCGCCGCCCACGGGCCCGGTGACCCGACGGAGCACGTGTGCACCGACCACGAGGGCGGTGCCTATGACGCCGTACGCCATCTGCGGGCCCTCGGACACCGGCGGCTCGGCCTCGTCGTCCGCTCCGACGCCCCCACCACCGCGCCCCTCGAGTCCGGCTTCGCCCGCGCCGTCGCCGACCTCGGCCTGCCCGCGCCGCACCGGCAGAGCGACGTGATGGCCGAGTGGAACGCGGAGCGTGCCGACCAGGCCGTGGCCGCCCTGCGCGAGGCGGGGGTGAGCGCCGCGCTCTGCTTCGGCGACCGCGAGGCCGCGCTGGTGCTCGCCGCCGCCCGCCGGGCCGGACTGCGGGTCCCCAACGACCTCGCCCTGGTCAGCTACGACAACGAGTTCGCCGACGTGGCCGAGACCCCGCTGACGGCCGTGTCACCTCCCAAGTTCCAGGTCGGCAGGCTCGCCGCCCAGATCCTGCTGCGCCGGCTCGCCGACGGCGACGCCTCTCCGCTGCACCAGGTCCAGCTGCGGCCCCGGCTGGTCGTCCGCGCCTCCTGCGGGGCGGCCCGACGCACCGGCTGCTGACAGCGGTCCGGTGGCACCGTCCCCGACGAAAGTCCAAGCGGTGCTCACCCATTGCTCATGGTGCGCGCGGCCGCGAGGGGATAGACATCCGTCCGGAGCCCCGAGAGAGGAAACCGGACGCCATGACCACTCATGCCGACACCGAGATCGCGAGCCAGCCCGACTGCTGGCGCCGTGCCGCCGTCCTCGCCGCCGAACGGGCCGACCTGCTGCCCCGGTCCGGCGAGCGCATCGCCGTCGTCGGCTGCGGCACCTCGTACTTCATCGCCCGCTCCTACGCGGCCCTGCGCGAGTCCCTGGGCGCCGGCGAGACCGACGCCTTCCCAGCCTCCGACCCCACTCCGCTCGGCCGCCGCTACGACCGGATCGTCGCCCTGTCCCGCTCCGGCACCACGACCGAGGTCGCCGCCCTGCTCGACGGTGCCGCCGGCCGGATCCCGACCCTCCTCCTCACCGCGGTCCCGGACGGCCCCGCCGCCCACCGGGCCGACACCGTCCTCGACCTCGCGTTCGCCGACGAACGCTCCGTCGTCCAGACCCGGTTCCCCACGACGGCGCTCCAACTGCTGCGCGCCGGACTCGGCGTCGACCTCGCGCCCTCGGTGGCGGACGCGGAACTCGTCCTGTACGAGCCGCTGCCCGCCGCCTGGACGGCGCACCGCCAGTTCACCTTCCTCGGCACCGGCTGGACCGCCGGCCTCGCCGACGAGGCCGCGCTCAAGCTCCGCGGGGCCGCCCGCGCCTGGGCCGAGTCCTACCCGGCGATGGAGTACCGGCACGGCCCGATCAGCATCAGCGATCCCGGCAGCCTGGTGTGGTGCCTGGGGCCCGTCCCCTCGGGACTCGCCGACGAGGTCCTCGCCACCGGCGCCCGGTTCGTCTCCGACGCCGTCGACCCGGTCGCCGCCCTGGTGCGCGCCCAGCGGCTCGCCGTCGCCCTCGCCGGCCGGCGGCGCCTCAACCCCGACCGGCCCCGGCACCTCACCCGCTCCGTGATCCTCGCCGGGGCGAGCTGAGCCGGGGCCCGCGGACAGGCCCCGCCGGGCAGGACCCCGCAGGACGGGGACCCCGTCGCCCGGGCCGCCGGGGCCCTCGGCCCGTATCCTGCCGCCATGATCGAGAAGACCGAACAGGCCCTGCCCCAGCTGGAAGAGATGCCCTCCGACTGGCAGCGCGCGCTCGCCGTCGTCGCCCACCCCGACGACCTCGAATACGGCTGCGCCGCCGCCGTCGCCGGCTGGACGGACGCGGGCAAGGAGGTCGCGTACCTGCTCGTCACCCGCGGCGAGGCGGGCATCGACGGGCTCGACCCGGCCGCCTGCGGCCCGCTGCGCGAGCGGGAGCAGCGGGACAGCGCCGCGGTCGTGGGCGTGCGGACCGTGGAGTTCCTCGACCACGCGGACGGAGTGATCGAGTACGGGCTCGGTCTGCGCCGCGACATCGCCGCGGCGATCCGGCGGCACCGGCCCGAACTCGTCCTCACCCTCAACCACCGCGACACCTGGGGTCCGGAGCCGGGCGGTGTCTGGAACACGCCCGACCACCGGGCCGTCGGCCGTGCCACCCTGGACGCGGCCGCCGACGCCGGCAACCGCTGGATCTTCCCCGAACTGACCGAGCAGGGCCTCGCGCCCTGGAACGGGGTCCGCTGGGTGGCCGTCGCCGGATCCCGCCTCCCGACCCACGCGGTCGACGCCCGGCCGGGTCTGGAGCGCGCCACCCGCTCGCTCCTCGCCCACCGCACCTACATCGAGGCGCTGACCGACCGCGACGCGGAGGAGTACTGCCGCGACTTCGTCACCGAGTCCACCGCCCGGGCCGCCGCTCGCTTCGGCGGCCGCCCGGCGGTGACGTTCGAGGTGTTCCCCCGCTGACCGGCGCCCCGGAGTCCGGCTGACGGCGACCGGATCCGCCGCGCAGAGGAGCCGGTCCCGCCCGCGTCAGTGCATCGGCGCGGGCCTCAGGACGGCGAACGGCGCGCCGAAGGGGTCGGCGAGCCAGGCGATCCGGCCCACCTCCGGCACGTCCGCCGGCGGCATCAGGACCGATCCGCCGCTCTCCTGGGTCGAGGCGGCGATCACGTCCGCGTCCGTCACCGCGAAGTACGGCACCCAGCGGGCCTTGGACGCGCCGCTCTGGAGCGGCGCCACACCGCCGAACGAGGCGTCCTGCTGGTCGCCGTCGGCCGTGGAGATCACCCGGTACGTCATGCCCGGCGTGTCCATCGCCTGCCAGCGCCAGCCGAACAGCGCCCGGTAGAAGGCGAGGGTGGCCTCGGGGTCGCCGGTGTGCAGCTCCGTCCAGACCAGGGTGTTGTCCTGCGAGGTCCGCTCGAGACCCTTGATCGTGCCCGGCTGCCACACGGCGAACTCGGCGCCGCCCGGGTCGGTCAGGGCCGCCATCCGCCCCGCGTCCATGACGTCGAGGGCGTGCAGGCGCACGGTCCCGCCGTTGGCCTCAGCGGCGTGCTCGGTGGCCTCGACGTCGGGCGTCTGGAAGTAGACGGTCCAGGCGCTGCTCGCGCCCTCCTCCGTGAGCGGGCCGAGCGCGGCGACCGTACGGCCCTCCTGCTGGAAGAAGCCGTAGCCGCCCGCGCCGGGGCCCGCCGGGGTGAAGTCCCAGCCGAAGACCCGGCCGTAGAAGACGGCCGCCGCGTCGGTGTCGGGGCTGCCGAGGTCGATCCAACTGGGGGAGCCCGTCGTGAAGTCCGTACCGAGCATGGGGTGAGTCCCGTCCTTCCCTGGGGGATGTCTTCCCGTCACCATGGCCGATCCTCGGCCCTGCCTCCGGTCCGCGTGCCCCGCCGGCCCGGGTTTCATCCACTCGGCCCAGCGCCCGGCGCCGCCCCTCCCGGCGCCCCGGCCGTCAGCGCGTGACCGCCGCCACCCGCCGGTCGAGGTCCGCCAGCAGCAGCTCCGCGTTGACCGTGACCGCCGCCCGGTAGCCGCCGCTCGCCGCGTTGACCACCTGCTCGTGGGCCCCGATCGCGTTGCCGGCCGCCCACACCCCGGGCACGCTCGTCCGGCCGGTCTCGTCGACGGCGACGAAGCGCCCGGACGGCGTCTCGTGCGTGGCCGCGCCCAGCGCGGTGAGGAACCCGTCGCGGGGCTCCGTCCTGGTGCCGACGAACAGCACCTCGCGGGGCACGGTCCGCCCGTCCCCCATCCGTACGCCGGTCAGCCGGTCGTCCTCGACCGCGAGGCCCGCGACCTCGCCGGTCACGACCGTCACGCCGGCCGCCGCGAGCCGGGCGGCGTCCTCGGGGGAGGGCTCCGGGGCCGTGTGCAGGAACAGGGTCACGTCGGACGACCACTGCGAGACGATCAGGGCCTGGTGCGCCGGAAGGACGGGGTGGGCGATCACGCCGAAGGCCCGGTCGCGCACCTCCCAGCCGTGGCAGTACGGGCAGTGCAGCACGTCCCGGCCCCACCGCTCGGCGAGGTCGTCGACCTCGGGCAGCAGGTCGACGAGGCCGGTGGTCACGATCAGCCGCCGTGCGCGGACGGCGCGGCCGTCGGCGAGCGACACGGTGAAGCCCTCCGGGCCGTCCGGCGCGGCCGCCGTCACCAGGCCCCGCGTCCACTCCACCCCGTACGCGGCGACCTCCTCCCGTCCCACGGCGAGGAAGTCGGCCGGGCTCATCCCGTCCCGGGACAGGTAACCCTGCATATGGGCGGCGGGGGCGTTACGGGGCTCGCCGGCGTCGATCACCAGGGTCCGGCGCCGGGCCCGGCCCAGGACCAGGGCCGCGCTCAGGCCGGCCGCGCCGCCGCCGACCACCACCACCTCGTACGTGTGCTGTGCCGTGTCCACCGGGTTCTCCTTCACGTTCGGCTCCATGCCGAGAGCTTCGCCCCGCATGGCGAAGTTGACAAACACAGTTGCCATTTCTGCAATAGGAAAATGACCGAAGACGAACGCATCGCCTCCGTCCTGGACGAGGTCGGACCCCGCCTGCGCCGCATCCGGCGCGAGCGCGGGTCCACCCTGGCCGAGCTGTCCGCCGCCACCGGCATCTCGGTGAGCACCCTCTCCCGCCTGGAGTCGGGCGGGAGACGGCCGAGCCTGGAACTGCTGCTGCCGATCGCCCGCGCCCACCAGGTCCCCCTGGACGAGCTCGTCGGCGCCCCGCCGGTCGGCGACCCCCGGGTCAGGAACCGGCCGATCGTGCGCCACGGCCGCACGCTGTACCCGCTCACCCGCCAGCCCGGCGGCCTCCAGGCGTACAAGGTCGTCCAGGAGCCCGGCGCCGAGCAGCCCGACGCGCGGGTGCACGAGGGCTACGAGTGGCTCTACGTGCTCTCCGGGCGGTTGCGCCTCGTGCTCGGCGAGCACGACGTGGTGCTCGGACCGGGAGAGGCGGCCGAGTTCGACACCCGGGTCCCGCACTGGTTCGGGCCCGCGGGGGACCGGCCGGTGGAGTTCCTGAGCCTGTTCGGGCCGCAGGGCGAGCGGATGCACGTACGGGCGCGGCCGAAGAAGTCCTGAGCGCCTGGTTCCGTCAATCCAAGCGACCGCTTAGTATGCGACCCGTCCGTGCGGAACCCACCGCGCGGCGCCCAGGACCACGACGGCTGCGGGAGGCCCTTCGCATGCAGGCATGGCGAGTGCACGAGAACGGCGAACCGGGCGAGGTGATGCAGCGCGACGAGGTGGAGCGGCCCGAGCCCGGCCCCGGCCAGGTGCTGCTGAAGGTCCGCGCCACCGGCCTCAACTTCCCCGACGCGCTGCTGTGCCGGGGCCAGTACCAGGTGCGGCCGCCGCTGCCCTTCACCCCCGGAGTGGAGGTCTGCGCCGAGACCGAGGACGGCCGCCGGGTCATCGCGACCCCGGCACTGCCCCACGGCGGGCTCGCCGAGTACGCGGTCGCCGACGCCGCCGCGCTGCTCCCGGCGCCCGAGGCGCTCGACGACGCCGAGGCCGCCGCCCTCCACATCGGCTACCAGACCGGCTGGTTCGGCCTGCACCGCAGGGCCGCCCTCAAGGAGGGCGAGACCCTCCTCGTGCACGCCGCCGCGGGCGGGGTCGGCAGCGCCGCCGTCCAGCTCGGCAAGGCGGCCGGCGCCACCGTGATCGGCGTCGTCGGCGGCGCCGACAAGGCCGCCGCCGCCCGCGCGCTCGGCTGCGACACCGTCGTCGACCGGCACGCCGAGGACGTCGTCACCGCCGTCAAGGAGGCCACCGGCGGCCGCGGCGCCGACGTGATCTACGACCCGGTCGGCGGCGCCGCCTACCAGCAGTCCGCCAAGCTCGTCGCCTTCGAGGGCCGGATCGTGGTCGTCGGCTTCGCCAGCGGCACCATCCCGAGCCCCGCCCTCAACCACGCCCTGGTGAAGAACTACTCGATCGTGGGCCTGCACTGGGGCCTGTACAACCTCAAGGACCCGGCGGCCGTGCTGCGCTGCCACGAGACCCTCACCGAACTCGCCGCCAAGGGCCTGATCAAGCCGTACGTGAGCGAGCGCGTACCCTTCGCCGACGCCGCCGACGCCGTGCAGCGCCTGTCCGAGGGCGTCACCACCGGGCGCCTGGTCGTCCTGCCGGCCGGAGCCGCGGACGGACGCGCCGACGGACCCGCGGAAGGAGCCCGCGCATGACCCCCCGGGACAGCGTCGCCCCCGACGCCGCCGCCGCCCGTACCGTCGACGCCGCCGCGCTGCGCGACCTCACCCGCCGGTTCCTGGCCGAACACCCGCCGGCCGGCACCGACCGCACCGCCTTCCTGCGCGCCCGCTTCGACGCCGGACTCGCCTGGGTGCACTATCCGGCCGGCCTCGGCGGACTCGACGCCCCGCGCGCCCTCCAGGCGGTCGTCGACGCCGAACTCGCCGCCGCGGGAGCCCCCGACAACGACCCCCGCCGGATCGGCATCGGTCTCGGCATGGCCGCCCCCACCCTCCTCGCCCACGGCTCCGACGAGGTCAAACAGCGCTTCCTGAAGCCGCTGTGGGTCGGCGAGGAGGTCTGGTGCCAGCTCTTCAGCGAACCCGGCGCCGGCTCCGACCTCGCCGCCCTCGCCACCCGGGCCGTCCGCGACGGGGACGACTGGGTGATCAACGGGCAGAAGGTGTGGACCTCCAGCGCCCACGTGGCGCGCTGGGCCATCCTCATCGCCCGCACCGACCCGGACCTGCCCAAGCACCGGGGCATCACCTACTTCGTCTGCGACATGACCGACCCCGGCGTCGAGGTCCGGCCGCTGCGCCAGATCACCGGCGAGGCCGAGTTCAACGAGGTCTTCCTCACCGACGTCCGCATCCCCGACGCCCACCGCCTCGGCGAGGTCGGGGACGGCTGGCGGGTCGCCCAGACCACCCTCATGAACGAGCGCGTCACGATCGGCGGCGCCCGCATCCCGCGCGAGGGCGGCATGATCGGGAAGGCAGCCGGCACCTGGCGCGACCGCCCCGAGCTGCGCACCCACGACCTGCACCGCCGCCTCCTCGACCTCTGGGTGGACGCCGAGGTCGCCCGGCTCACCGGCGAAAGGCTGCGCCAGCAGCTCGTCGCGGGACAGCCCGGCCCCGAGGGCAGCGCCATGAAGCTCGGCTTCGCCCGCCTCAACCAGGCCATCAGCGCCCTGGAGGTCGAACTCCTCGGTGACGAGGGCCTGCTGTACGGCGACTGGACGATGGCCAGGCCCGACCTGGTCGACTTCACCGGCCGAGACGCGGGCTACCGCTATCTGCGCGCCAAGGGCAACTCGATCGAGGGCGGGACCACCGAGGTGCTGCTCAACATCGTCGCCGAGCGGGTGCTCGGCCTGCCCGCCGAGCCCCGCAACGACAAGGACGTCGCCTGGAAGGACCTCGCCCGATGAACGCAACGCCGGACCTCCTCTACTCCGAGACCGAGGACGACCTGCGGGCGGCGGTCCGCTCCCTGCTCGCGGACCGGGCCGACGCGCAGACCCTGCTCGGCCGCGTCGAGGAGCCGAGCCCCTACGTCCCCGGTCTGTGGGAGGCCCTCGGCGCCGGCATCGGCGCCGCCGGACTGCTGGTCCCCGAGAAGCTGGGCGGCCAGGGCGCGAGCCACCGCGAGGCGGCCGTGGTCCTGGAGGAGCTCGGCCGGGCGGTGGCCCCGGCCCCGTACCTGACCAGCGCCGTGATCGCGACCGAGACCCTGCTCGCGCTCGACACCGAGCGCGAGCCGGTGGCCGAGCTGCTCGCCGGACTCGCGTCCGGCGGGACCGTCGCCGTCCTGGCGGCCCCGCTCTCCACCGCCCCCGGCGGCCCGCCACCCCTGGCCGACGGACCCGTTCCCGCCGTCGCGGACGCCGTCGCCGCCGACGTCCTCCTCGTGCCGCGCTCCGACGGGCTGTACGCGGTACCCGCCGCCGAGGCGGTCCTCACCCCGCTCTCCCCGCTCGACCTGACCCGACCGCTCGCCCGGGTCGACGCGGGCGGCGCCGTCGGCATTCGCCTCGCCGACGCCGAGCGGGCGCGCGAGGCGGTCCGGCGCGGCCTGCTCGCCGGCGCCGGGCTGCTCGCCTCCGAGCAGCTCGGGATCGCCGCATGGTGCCTGGAGGAGACCGTCCGGCACACCAAGGAGCGCCACCAGTTCAACCGGCCGATCGGCTCCTTCCAGGCGCTGAAGCACCGCATGGCCCGGCTCTGGCTGGAACTCGTAGGCGCCCGGGCCGCCGCCCGGGCCGCCGCCGACGCGCTCGCCACCGGCGCGCCGGACGCGGAACTGACCGTCGCCGTCGCCCAGGCCCACTGCTCCAGGACCGCCGTGCACGCCGCCGAGGAGTGCGTCCAGCTGCACGGCGGCATCGGCATGACCTGGGAGCACCCGGCGCACCTGGCCCTCAAGCGGGCCAAGGCCGATCAGACCGCGCTCGGTTCGCCCGGCCGGCACCGGGACACCGTCGCCGCCCTGATGGACCTCCCCGCCCCCGCGTGAGGAGCGGTAAGGACCCCATGTGTCCGCACCCCTTTACATACTGTTTAATTGCGATCAGTTCGCAATAACAGTTGATCTTCAAGAGGGGTGTGGACACCATGGCCGCCCGAACCGTCCGCCGCGCGACCGCCGCGATACTCACGGGGGCCGTCGCCCTCACCGCGGCGGCCTGCTCCCACCCCGGCAACGGCGCAGCGGGCTCCGGCGGCCCCAAGGACTCCGCGGTCGTCGGCATCGCCTACGAACCCGACACCCTCAGCCCCCTCCTCGGCTACGGCAAGGACGGCAACTCCAAGATCTTCGACGGCCTCCTCGCCTTCGACGCCGACCTGAAGCTCCGGCCCGCCCTCGCCGCCGCCCTGCCGACGGTCAGCGCCGACGGCCTCACCTACACCTACAAGCTGCGCCCCGGGGTGAAGTTCAGCGACGGCAAGCCCTTCACCGCCAAGGACGTCGTCTTCACGTACAGGACGGTCCTCGACCCGAAGACCAACAACCCGTCCAGGACCGAGCTCGACGCCCTCGAGGACGTCAGGGCCGTCGGCGACGACACCGTCGTCTTCACCCTCAAGTACCCCTACGCGCCCTTCGCCGAGCGCACCGTCCTCGCCATCGCCCCCGAGCACGTCGCGGGCCGCCAGGACGTCAACAACGGCCCCTTCACCACCAAGCCGATCGGCACCGGGCCGTACGTCCTCACCGGCTGGTCCAAGGGCGAGAAGCTCACCTTCCAGGCCAACCCGAACTACTGGGGCGGCGCCCCGGCCGTGAAGAAGTTCACCATGGCCGTCATCAAGGACGACGACGTCCGCGCCACCCGCCTGCGCGCCGGCGACCTCGACGGCGCCATCCTGCCGCCCAACCTCGCCGCCAACTTCAAGACCGACAAGACGAAGAAGACCTACGCGGCCACCACCTACGACTACCGCACGGTCACCCTCCCCACCCACAACGAGGTCACCGGCGACACCGCCGTCCGCCGCGCCCTCGACCTCGCCGTCGACCGGCAGGCCATGGTCGACAAGATCCTCGAAGGCGCCGGCAAGCCCGCCTACGGGCCCGTCCCCACCGGCAGCCCCTGGTTCGCCAAGGGCACGGAACGCCGCCACGACCTCGCCGGCGCGCGGAAGATCCTCGACGAGGCCGGCTGGAAGCCCGGACCCGACGGCATCCGCGTCAAGAACGGCGTCCGCGCCGCCTTCCCGCTCTGGTACCTCTCCGGTGACAAGCTCCGCCAGGACCACGCCCTCGCCTACGCCTCCGACGCCAAGAAGGCCGGCGTCGAGATCACGACCCAGGCCGGCACCTGGGAGGTCATCGAACCCCGCATGAAGACCGACGCCGTCCTCGCCGGCGGCGGCTCGCCCGGCGACCCCGACTTCGACCAGTACCTGCTGCTGAAGTCCGCCCTCGCCGGCGACGGCTTCAACAACATGGCCTGGTACGACAACAAGGCCGTCGACCGCGCCCTGGAGGAGGGCCGACGCACCGACGACCCCGCCCAGCGCCGCGCCGCCTACGACACCGTCCAGCGCGAACTGGTGAAGAACCCCGGCTACACCTTCCTCACCCACATCGACCACCTCTACGTCGTCGCCGACCGCTGGACCACCGACGCGGGCGACCTCACCACCCAGACCGAGCCGCACGACCACGGCCTCGCCTCGGGCCCCTGGTGGAACGTCGAGGACTGGAAGCCGAAGGGCAGCGGAGCGACCGCCAAGTGAGCCGCCGTCTCCCCTGGGGAGCCATGGCCCGGATGACGGGACGGCGCGCCCTCGCCGCCGTCCCCGTCCTCCTCGGCGTCACTCTCGCGGTCTTCGCCGTCGCCGCCGCCTCCCCCTTCGACCCCGTCAAGGCCTACGCCGGCACCGCCGGCCTCACCGCCTCCCAGGAGAACCTCGACCAGCTGCGTGCCAACCTCGGCGCCGACCGGCCCTGGCTCACCCGCTGGTGGGAATGGCTCGGCCGCGCCGTCACCGGCGACCTGGGCGACTCCAGCGTCATGCGCCAGCCCGTCGCCGACGTCATCGCCGAACGCGTCGGCTGGTCCGCGCTGCTCGCCGCCACCGCCTTCCTCCTCGCCGTCACCCTCGGCACCGCGCTCGGCGTCCTCGCCGGCCGCCGCCGCGGCGGCCTCCTCGACCGGGCCGTCAGCTCCGCCGCGTACACCCTGGAAGCCGCCCCCGCCTTCTGGCTCGGACTGCTCGCCATCTGGTTCTTCGCCCTGAAGCTCGGCGCGCTGCCGGCCGGCGGCCTCACCGACACCGCCAGCGAGACCGTCACCGCCGGCCAGGTCGCCCACCACCTCGTCCTGCCCGCCCTCGTCCTCGGGATCTCCCAGCTGCCCTGGTTCTTCCTCTACGTACGCCAGGGCGTCGGCGACGCCCTGGAGGAGGACCCGGTGCGCGGCGCCCGTGCCCGCGGCCTCGGCGAGAGGACCGTCCTCACCGGCCACGCCCTGCGCTCCGGAATGCTCCCCATGCTCACCCTCATCGGCTCCCGCGTCCCCGAACTCATCACCGGCGCCCTTCTCGTCGAGACCGTCTTCAGCTGGCCCGGCATCGCCGCCGCCACCGTGCAGGCCGCCGTCTCCGTCGACTTCCCGCTGCTCGCCGCGCTCACGGTGCTCGCCACCGCCGCCGTCCTGCTCGGCAACCTGCTCTCCGACCTCCTGTACGGGCTCGCCGACCCCAGGGTGGGCTTCGATGGCTGACCCGCACCGCACCCGCAGCCGGCGCGTCCGCCTGTGGAGCTCGGCCCTCGTCACCGGCGCGGTCGCGCTCGCCGTCCTCCTCGTACCGCCCCTCGTCCAGCTCGACGAGCAGGCCGTCGACCTCGGCAGCAAGCTCCTGCCGCCGTCCTGGGAGCACCCCTTCGGCACCGACGACGTCGGCCGCGACCTGCTGCTGCGCTGCGTCTACGGCCTGCGGATCTCCCTGCTCGTCGGCCTGGTCGCGGCGCTCGTCGCCACCGTGATCGGCACCGCCGTCGGCGCCGCGGCCGGAGCGCTCGGCGGGCGCACCGACCGGTTCGTCATGCGGATCGTCGACGGCTTCGCGTCCGTGCCGCACCTGCTGCTCGGCATTTTCATCGTCGCCATGTTCCGGCCCGGCGTCTGGCCGGTGATCGTCTCCGTGGCGCTCACCCACTGGCTCTCCACCGCCCGGATCGTCCGCTCCGAGGTCCTCTCGCTGCGCTCCCGCCCCTTCGTCGACGCGGCGATCTCCGGCGGCGCGTCCCGGTGGCGGATCGCCGTGCGGCACCTGCTGCCCGCCGTCCTGCCGCAGGCCGGCCTCGCCGCCGTCCTCATGGTGCCGCACGCCATGTGGCACGAGTCGGCGCTCTCCTTCCTCGGCCTCGGCCTGCCCAGTCACCAGGCCAGCCTCGGCAACCTCGTCCAGAGCGCCCGCTCCTCGCTGCTCGCCGGCGACTGGTGGCCGACGCTCTTCCCCGGGCTCCTCCTCATCGTGCCGACCCTCGCCGTCGCGGGCCTCGCCGGCGTCTGGCGCGACCGGCTGAACCCCCGCCGACGATCGGAGCTGATGCTGTGAACGCCGCGAACGAGCAGGTCCTGCGGGCCCTCCAGGCCGTCACCGCCGAACGCGCCGACGACGCCCTGCTCAGCGTCCGCGGCCTCACCGTCCGCTTCCGCCTCCGCGCCGGGCGCACCGTCGCCGCCGTCACCGACGTCTCCTTCGACCTGGCGGCCGGCGAATGCCTCGCCCTCGTCGGCGAGAGCGGCTGCGGCAAGTCCGTCCTGGCCTCCGCCCTCCTCGGCCTCCTCCCCGCGAACGCCCAGACGCAGGGAACGGCCCTGCTCGCGGACGGCCCCCGGGACGGCACGCAGCCGCAGGACGCCGCTGCCCGGACCGGCGAGAGCGGCCGGCGCGCGGACGGCCCCGTCGACCTGCTCGCCGCCGACGAGCGGACCCTCGCCCGCACCGTACGCGGGCGGCGGATCGGCCTCGTGCCGCAGAGCCCGGCCGCGCATCTGACGCCGGTGCGCACCGTGCGGGCGCAGCTGGAGGAGACCGTACGCGCGCTGACCGGCACGCCGCGCCGGGAGCGCCGGGCCGCGGCGGAGGCCGCCGCCGAGCGGGCCGCGTTTCCCGTGGGACACCTGGACCGGTACCCGCACGAGCTGTCCGGCGGCCTCGCCCAGCGGGCCGCCACCGCGCTCGCCCTCATCGGGGACGCGCCGCTGCTGCTCGCCGACGAACCCACCACCGGACTCGACCGCGCGCTCGTCGACCGCACCGCCGACGAGCTGCGCCGCCACGCCGACCGGGGCAAGGCCCTGCTGCTCATCACCCACGACCTGGCGGCGGCCCGGCGGGTGGCCGACCGGGTGGCCGTCATGTACGCGGGGCGGATCGTCGAGATCGCACCCGCCGACCGCTTCTTCGGGGAACCCGGCCCCCGGCACCCCTACGCCAGGGGACTGCTCGACGCCCTCCCCGAGCGCGGCTTCACCCCGATCCCCGGTCTGCCGCCCGAACTGTCGAACCTGCCTCCCGGCTGCGCCTTCGCCCCGCGCTGCCCCCTGGCCACCGACGCCTGCGCCACCCGCCCGGAGCTCCTCGCCGGCGTCGCCTGCCACCACCCCGACGGAGCACCCCGTGCTTGAACTCACCGACATCACCGCCGGATACGACCGGCGCCACCCCGTCCTGCGCGGCGCGAACCTCGGCGTCGCCCCCGGCGAGGCCGTCGGCCTGCTCGGCCCCAGCGGCTGCGGAAAGTCGACCCTGGCCCGGGTCGCCGCCCTGCTGCACCGCCCCGACGCCGGCCGTGTCGTCCTCGACGGCACCGAGATACGGGCCTGGCGGCACCGCGCCCCCCGAGCCCTGCGCACCGCCGTCGGCGTCGTCTTCCAGCAGCCCCGCCTGTCCGCCGACCCCCGCCTGCGGCTCGCCGACCTGATCGCCGAGCCGCTGCGCGCGACCGGCCGCCGCGACGAGGTCCCCGGCCGGCTCGCCGAGCTCGTGCCCGCCGTCGGCCTCACCGAGGACCTCCTCGGCCGCCGCCCGCACGAGGTCAGCGACGGCCAGCTGCAGCGCGCCTGCCTGGCCCGCTCCCTGGTCCTGCGGCCCCGCTGGCTGATCTGCGACGAGATGACCGCCATGCTCGACGCCTCGACGACCGCCGCCCTCGTGACGGCCGTCGAGTCCTACCGCGCCGAGACCGGCGCGGGCCTGCTCGCCGTCGGCCACGACCGGGTGCTCCTGGAGCGCTGGTGCGACCGCACGGTGGAGTGGGCCGACTGCCTGGGCGGCCGAACTCCGTCGCCCGGGGCGGCAGTCGAGCCGGTGCAGGACGCGTCATGACCAGTCCCTGGGCGCCGCTGCCCGACGACCACCCCCTCGGCGGGCTGCGGCCCGTCCTCGACGGGCCCGACGCCGAACTCGGCCACGAGCCGCGCGCGGGCTTCGAGGACCGCTGCTGGATCCTGCACACCATCCGCGACGAGCGGGGGCGCCGGCTGCGCTGGCACGAGGTCCTGGCGGAGGCCGGCCGCAGCCTGGCCGACTGGCCGCACACCCCCTCGTACCTGCTCTTCGAGGGCATCGCCGCCGCCGACGCCCACGACGGCCCCTCCGACGGCGAGATCGACCACGCATGCCTCGTACGGCTCGTCGAACTCCTCGCACGCCACGGCCCCGGCGGACCCGACACCCCGTGCTACGCCGTCCACGCCGGCATCGAGCGGGCCGGGCAGCCGCTCCCGGCCCGCCTCGGACGGCTCGCCGACGCCCCCGCCCACCACGCCGGGGGAGAAGCGAACTTCCCGGCCAACTGGTGGGCGGTCGACGGGAGTTGGTTCGTGCTCACCGACTGGGACCTGTGCGCCACGGAGGTCTTCGGCAGCGCTTCGCTGATCGCCGCCCTTCTCGCCGACGAGGAGCTGGAGGCGGTCCGCCACCCGAGCATCGCCGAGGCCCTGGGCATGCCCTGAGGAACGGCCGGATCCGGAAAGTCACCCGGATGGCCGCCCCGCCATGCCTCCGTCCGGATCGTCCGTTACGTCACACTGTCCGCCGAACGCCGCAATTCTGGTGCGGCGCAAGGAGGGTGAGCGCGATGGCCATTTCCGTGTCCGTGGTACTGCTTCTGCTGATCCTGGCCGTGATCTTTCTCCGCAGCGGCGGCCTGAAGCTCTCGCACGCCATCGTCTGCGCGCTGCTCGGCTTCTTCCTGGCGAGCACCAGCATGGCGCCCACCATCCAGAACGGCGTGGCCGCCACCGCCAACGTCGTCTCCAGCCTCAGACCCTGACCGTTCCACGACGCCCCCGGCCCGGAGAACGCCGGCCCCGCGAAGACCGCTCCCCGGTAGCCCTCGGCCGGGACGGCCGCGCCATGCCGATGCCCGAGACCTTCCTGGTCCCGGGCATCGACGCGTACGACGGGGGAGTGCGGGTCACTCCATCTCGGGCATCTCGCCGACGGTCGTCCGCACGTCGATCACCGCGAACGCCGCCCCCTGCGGGTCGAGCAGCGCCGCGAACCGGCCGAAGGGGCTGTCCATCGGACCGAACACCTTCCGGCCGCCGGCCCGCTCGGCCGCCTCGACGGCCTTGTCGCAGTTGTCGACGGCGAAGTAGATCTGGATGTAGGCGGGGATGTCGGCCGGGAAGTCGTCCGCCGTCATCACCATCCGGCCGAGCAGCGGATCGGCACCGAGGTCGAAGACCCGGTAGTCCATGTGCTCGTCCTTGATCTTCTTCGAGTGGAAGCCGAAGACCCGGGTGAAGAAGTCGTCGGCCTTCTCCGGCTCGCGGGTGAACACCTCGGCCCAGACGTAGCTGCCCGGCTCGCCCTCCAGCTCGAAGCCCTCGTGGGTCCCGGGCTGCCAGACGCCGAACACCACGCCCGACGGGTCCTGCCCGAGGCACATGGAGCCGAATTCGCCCACCTGCATGGGCTCCATCAGGACCGCCCCGCCCGCCTGCCGGATCTTCTCGGCCGTGGCGGCGACGTCGGGAGAGGCGAAGTAGAGACACCAGGCCGACTTGGGCTCGCCGTCCTGGCCGGGCATCGGCGGCACCACCGCCGCGACGGCCTTGCCGTTCTTGTAGGCCTGGGTGTAGTTGCCGTACTCCGAGGAGGACTCGCCGAAGGTCCAGCCGAGCACGTCGCCGTAGAACGACTTCGCGCCCTCGATGTCGGTGAACATCGCGTCGGTCCAGACCGGGGTGCCTTCAGGTCGTGAGGGCATGACGTACTCGCTTCCGATCGATGACGTCTCTGTCTCACCGGCCACGCTAGCCATGCCCGGCGCGGTCCGCTCGGTGACCCACCGCAGCCGCCGGGGCCGCCCGCCCCGGCGGCTTCGCCTCCGGCCCGCTCAGCGGCGCGAGAAGACACCGACACCGTTCGGCACGGGCCGCTCGATGCCTCCGCTCGGGTGGTTGCGCACGGTCACCGACGTCTCGCCCGCCGCCCGCGCGACCAGCGTCGACGAGCCGCCGCCGTCCAGCCCGAATCCGTCGTGCGCGCCTTCCCGCGCGAGCAGCTCCGCGACCTCGGCGAGCGTCATCCCGCTCCGGAGGCCCGGCGAGCCGTCCAGGGCCATCAGCAGCAGTCCCCGGCCGCCGTCCGTGATGCCCGCCGCCGTCCGCACCGCCGGGGTGACCCGGTCCAGGCCGGACAGCGGCGTGCCGTCGCGCAGCAGCGGATGGCCGCCGACGGCGAAGCGGTACGGCACGCGGGAGTCCTCCGCGACCAGGCGGTGGCGGACCTTCACCCGGTCGCCGACGGCCAGCGCCCGCAGCCGCCGGGCACCCGCCTCCCGGCCCACCAGGACCTCGGTGTCCCGCGCGACCGGGCCGCGTCCCGGGGCGTCCGACACGGCCACCACCCGGTCGCCGCGCACCGTCACCTCGTACGTCTCCGTGGAGCAGGGCGCCGCCCGGTCGGTGTCCGTCCCGCACACCGCGCGCTTCCGTGAGGCGTCGCCCCAGTCGGCGGTGTACGCGCCGACGGACCCCACGGGCAGCGCGTACTGGTTGAGCCCGCCCAGCGGGAAGGAGCCCTGCGGGGCGTCGACCGCCCCGTCCAGGACCAGCCGGTCCATCCGGGCCCGGCGGTCGGTCCCGACGCCGAGCACCTCCCGCGTCCCCGTCCCCGTCGGCAGCGCCGGCCCGAAGCGCTGTCCCCGCGGCACCGCCGCCTTCAGCTCGCGCCCGCCGGCGACGGCGGGCCCGACCGGCGCGCCGGTCGCCTCCACGCCCGGGTGCTGCGTCTCCGACATGTGGAAGAAGTCCCCGTTGATCCCGGCGACCGCTCCACTGGCGTCCGCCAGCCGGGACAGCGGCGCCCGCGCCGCCACCACCCCCGGGTGCAGCAGATCGACCTCGACGCCCGCGTGGCGCAGGTCGACGGAGAGCAGATGCACCCGGACCCTCCCGTGCGCCGCCGTGGTCTCGAAGCTGCGGTAGGCGACGCCCGGCGCCGGCTCCTGCCGGGGCGCCGCGACCGCTTCGGGCGCGAGCCCCAGGGCCACCGCGCACCAGACGACCAGCAGGGCCACGACCTCGCGCGGCCGCGTCCGTCGACACGTCACAGATCCCCCCGGCTCACCGGCGTCCCCGACACCCCAGGCCCCCTGGCGCTCCCTCCAATGTCCCAACAACAGCGGGAGTTGGCCAGACGCCCGTTCGAGTGACGCGCGATCCGGACACACCTCAGCGGCGGAACTCGCGCGCGTGCGGGAACAACTCCTTCGCCAGCGTCCAGAACACCGGGAAATCGGGGATGTCCTTCGCCTCGCGCGCCCAGCGCCCGGCCCCCGCGGTCCGCACCACGACCAGCCCGTCCCCGCGCCACTCCAGCCGCCGCACCCGCTCCCACGGCGCCGTCCCCGACGGCAGCGCGATGCCCTCCGCGTGCAGCGCCACCTCGCCGAACACGACCCGCTCGCCCTCCTCCAGGGCCGTGACCGCCGGGGGCAGCGCCCGCCGCACCGTCTCGTCCAGGACGATCTGGGCCAGCTCGCGGATCTGCGGATCACCCGCCCGCGGCACCGCCGTCTCCTCGTCGAGGAACCCGCCGACGGTCACCCCGCACCGCGCGCCGGTGCGCAGCCGGTACGCGTAGTGGGTGCCGGTGTAGCCGCCGTTCACGTACGTGCGCGTGACGTCCTGGTGCATGGCGGTGACGGACCGCCAGGGCACCGCCCGCGCCGTGCCGCCCTCGCCCGGGCAGACCAGCCCCCGCTCGTACAGGTACACGTACTCCCCGGGCCGCAGCGACGGCGTGGTGACGCGGAACGACCGCCACAGGAACCGGGCCAGGGCCCCGAACGGCACCAGGAGCAGGGGCACTCCGAGCTCCGGCCCCACCAGCCGCGTCGCCACGGCGGGCAGCAGCAGGGACGCGCCGGCGAGCAGGAGCACGCAGAGCCGCGTCAGGGTCCCCCGGCGCCCCGGCCGTCGCCCGTCCTCGGCGCAGCCGTCCTGGTCACGGTCGTCCTCATCGTAGTCGTCCGCGTCGTGCCGGGCGCGGAACCCGCGCAGATAGACCCCGAGCTCCGCCTCCCGCGCGGCCCGCGTCGCCGTCTCGTCCGGCGGAGGCACCGTCACCCGGTCGTGCTCCCCCATGGCGCATCCCCCCGTCGGCATCATGACAGCGGCCGTCCCTCCCTGCCAGAGCCCCGGCGACCGCACGGCGGAAGTCCGGGCCGCCGGCCACGTCGGTGTGCGCGCAGCCCGGCGCGCACTCGACGAGCCCCAACTGGGCGCGGGCCGCGGCGATATCGGCGCACCGCACGGCGGCCCGCAGCGCCTCCCGTTCCCCGCCGGGCCGTTCCCCGCCGGGCCGGGCGCCGCCGGCAGCGTGCCGATCGGGGCGAGCGAGAGCCCCGCCTCCGTCGCCCGCGGGATCACCGCCTTCCGCGCCACGTCCGCCGCCCCGCCGCGTCCCGCACCGGATCCAGCAGCCCGACGCTCTGCCGGTGCCGCGGCACGTGCGGGACGCGCCCGCAGCGGCCGGCCGGCGCGCCGATGCTCCAACACCGCGGAGACACACGGCTGTTCGCTCGACTTCATGTCCGCTTGAAACGGCAGCGTGGGACGCGTGCCCGCGAAACCGGCGGCGCGGCGCGGCCCCGCCCGTCCACCCGGCTCCTCGCCCTGCCCCGACCGCTTCTTCCTCGCCCTGCCGCTCTTCCCGGCGGTCGGCACGCGATGAGACGATCATGGGCATGCGTATAGATTCCGTGGTCACGCGGCAGCGCGTGGACGACCTCGACGCGGCCGTGGCCTTCTACGAGAAGCTGACCGGCGCGCCCGCGAACCGCTTCGCCTTCGCCGGGGTCAGCCTGGCCGCCGTCGGACCTTTCCTGCTCTTCAGCGGCCCGGACGAGGCCGTGTCCCAGGTGGCCCGGGTAGCCGCCACGCTGACCGTCGCGGACGTGTCCGAGGCGGTGGCGGAAGCCGTGGCGGCCGGCGCGGAGGTCGTCGCGCCCGCCGTACCGACCCCGAACGGGCACCGAGCGGTGCTGCGGCACCCGCACGGCGGTGTCTACGAGTACGTGGGGTCCTGACCCCGTCCCCGCCCCGGCCCACGGGGGGCCGGGTCCATCGCGTACCGGTGGAACGGGCCCTCTGGCAGCGGCAGTCCGGGCAGCCAGAAACCCAGGGCCTGGGCCGAGGGGAGGAAGAGCGACTCCGGCAGCCGGTCGGGCGGGAACCACTCCCAGCGGTCGATCTTGTCGGGCTCGGCCACGGCCGGCGTGCCGGTGTGGGCGCGGACGACCGTCGCCGCCGTCAGCCGGGTCAGCTCGGCGGAGGTCGCGGTGTCGAGGACCAGACCGATGACCGAGACGTCGTCCGGCGAGGCCACCAGCGTGGTCTCCTCGGCGAGTTCCCGTACCGCCGCCTGCTCGATGGACTCGCCCGGCTCGACCTTGCCGCCGGGCAGTTCCCACACCCCCGAGCGGTGCAGCCCGAGCAGCACCCGGCCGGCGCCGTCGGTCACCACCACGCCCGCGCCCAGGGATGCCTGCGCGTCGGGCGGCTGGGCGTTGCGGTGGGCGGCGACGGTCATGACGGTTCTCCTCCTGCGGGATCGGCTGCGGGTCCCAGCCAACACCATGGCGCCGGCGCGGGCGTCACAGGACCGCGACGCCGAGCGGGCGCGAGCCCGCCGGCAGGCGCCGCGCGGAGCCGTCCGACAGGTCGACGACCGTCAGGCCGTCCCAGAAGCCGTCGCGGGTGAAGCCGCCGGTGACGTAGGCGGTGCGGCCGTCCCGGGACACGGCGACGTTCTCGTGGGGGCCTTCCAGCGGGAAGACGCGCTCGGTGCCGTCGGGCGCCCGGACGGTGAGCGAGGGCCCGCGGTCGGTGGCCGGGTCGACGGGACCCGTACCGACGGTCAGCAGGGTGCCGTCGGGGGTGACCGTCACACCGTGCTGGTGGGTGTTCGCCGTCATCGGCAGGATCTCCGAGCGGCCGGTGCCCGGATCGACCACCACGAGCCGTTCGCCCTCGAAGGGCAGCAGGAGCCGTCCGTCCGAGGGCCGTACGGCCGCGTAGTGCGGCTTCAGCCAGGAGCCGAGTCCGCCCTCGGTGCCGTAGGGGGCCACCTCGATCCGGCGGGTCCTGAGGCCGTCGGCCCGGACCGCGGTCACGTCGAAGGAGTCGTGGCCGGTGGCGTACACCTCCGCGCCGTCGCGCGAGACGTCCACGTCGAAGGGGCGCCGGCCGACCGGCACCCGGTCGGTGACCTTCAGCGAGGCGGTGTCGATCACCTCCAGGGTGCCGTTGCCGCCGGGCACGTTGACGCCGACGTAGGCCAGGCGCCCGTCCGGGGAGAGTGCGATGCCCATGCCGCCGCCCCGGTACTCGCCGTCGGTTACGGGGCCCGACGCGGTCCGGTACGGCACGAGCGCGAGGCGGGTGCGGGTGCGGGTGTCCACGACGGCCACCCCCTCGGCCGTGGACACCCAGGCGCGGCCGTCGGCGCCGACTGCCACGCCGTAGGGGGCGGTGCCCACCGCCACGGAGGCGAACGGACCCCTGGCCGGGTCCACGAAGGTGACGGTGTCGGAGCCGAAGTCGGTCACCAGGAGCGTGCCGGCGGGGGTACGGCCCGACGGCGAGGGAACCGCGTGAACGGCGGAGGGCGCGGCCGTCGCCGGGCGGCTCCCGGCGGACCGGGCGGGCTCCCCGCCGCCCTGGGCGCAGCCCGCGAGCAGGGCGGCGGAGGCGGCCAGCACGGCGAGGGCGCGGGGTCGGTTCATCGGCGGAGCTCCCGGAGGGCGAGACGTGGGGACGGCGGGAGCGCACCGGACGGCCCGCCCCCTTCCCATGCTCCGTCCGCTCCCGGCGCCCCGGGGTCAGCCGATCGGCTGACCCCGGGGTCGGTGCCCCGGACGACGGCCGTGGCACGCGCAGGATTGCCGGGGACCGCCGGGCACGGACATACTGACGCCTCCTTGAATCAACAGAATGTTGAAAAACCTCAGGAGGAGTCTTGGCCGCGAGCTTCAGGACGGTCATCGAGGTGGGGCCCGCCCACCTCGCCCAGGCGGAGGCCCTCGGCCGCGCCTTTCAGGAGGCCATCGCCCCCGCCACCGTGAACTTCGACTTCGACCACATCCGCGACGCCGCCGCGGCCGTCCCCGACAGCACCGTCGTCAGGATGGTGCGCGGCTGGGGCCTCCAGGAGGAGGCTCCCGTCCTCGTGATGGTGCTCTCCCTGAAGGAGGCCGTACGCCAGGCCCTGCCGCCCGAGTCGGCGGAGGCGTCGTTCTGGGACACCATCGAGCGCGAGCTCGTCACCGCCTTCACCGGCCTCGCCGACCAGGAGGGCATGCCCGGCCTCTCCTACTACGAGGAGGCCCCCGACCGCACCCGCTACTACCGCGACCTCCTCTTCGCCCTCCAGGACGAGGAGACCGGCGCGTACCTGTACGCCATCGCCTTCTGCATCGACGTCACCATCGGCCTCGACAAGGCCCGCGTCGGCGCCCTGCGGATGACCGACACCGCCCCGTTCGCCCTCCGGCTCAACGCGATCGTCGTCCGCCAGGACCTCGCCCCCGTCGCCGCCTGACCTCCCCGTCACCCGTCACGGCCCGCCGTCCCGGGCCCCGGCCGCCCCCGCGCACCGGACGGTGACGAGGAGCCCCCGGCTCAGCGGCGCCCGAGGACCTCGGTGATCCGGGAGAAGCCGTCGGCGCCGTGGCCGAGCCCCACCGCGCGCCGGGCCAGGCCCTCGGCGGCCCGCATCACGCCCGCGTCGATGCCGTGCGACTCGGAGGCATGCACGACGTGCGCCATCGAGGACACCGCGGACGTGAGCGGATTGCCCTCGCCGGAGAAGGTGCCCTTCTCCACGTCCTCCGCCCATTCCTGGAACACCGGCGGCAGGATCGCACCGATGCCCTGCGCGAACGGGGCCAGTTCACCGGCCGTGACGCCCTCGGCGGCGGCGAGCGCGAGCGCGTGCCCGTAGCCCGCCATGGCGGTCCAGAAGATGTCGAGCAGCGCGATGTCGTACGCCGCCGCCCGGCCGACGTCCTCGCCGAGGTGGGTGTGCGTGCCGCCCAGCGCGTCCAGCACCGGGCGGTGCTCCCCGTAGAGGCCGGCGGGTCCGCTGTGCAGGAACACGGCCTGGGGGGTGCCGATGGTCGTGGTCGGGGTCATGATCGCGCCGTCGAGATAGGCGATGCCGTGCTCGGCGGCCCACCGCCCGGTGTCGCGTGCGCGCTCGGGGACGTCCGCGCTCAGGTTCACCAGCGTGCGGCCCCCGAGGGCGGCGGTCACCTCCTCCTGGCGCAGCACGGCGTCCGTGGCGTCGTAGTTGACCAGGCAGATCACGGTCAGCGGGCTCGCCGCGACCGCCTCGGCGGCGCTCGCGGCCCCCGTCGCGCCCCGCGCGACCAGGTCGCGGTCCCGGCCCGGGGTGCGGTTCCACACGGTGGTGCGGACACCCGCGGCTAGGAAGGCGCCGGCGAGCGCACGGCCCATGGGGCCGAGCCCGATCACGGTGACGGACCGCTCCGGCGCGGACTGCGGGGAAGAGGACATGAGGGAACTCCCTTGTCGTGCAGGCAGGATGGAAGAATGTGAGCAACCGAGAGAAGAGAAGGACGCGAACGATGGCGCGCATGCGGAGCAGAGAGACGAACGTGTGCGGTGTCACCGCCGCCGTCGCGGTGATCGACGGCAAGTGGAAGACACTGCTGCTGTGGCTGCTCGAATCCGGCCCGCACCGGCCCGGCGAACTGCGCCGGAGGATCCCGGAGATCAGCGAGAAGGTGCTGACCCAGGCGCTGCGCGAGATGGAGGACGACGGTCTGGTGCACCGCGAGGTATACGACGTACTGCCGCCGAAGACTGTCTACTCGCTGACCGTCGAGGGCCGCGAGCTCTCCGAGGCGCTGGCTCCGCTGTCGGACTGGGGCCACCGCCGGCTGGACCGGCTCGTCGCGGAACGCGCCGTGTCCTGAGGCGGCCGCTTTCCTCGTGCCTCTCCTTTCCCTCGGCCACCACCAGGTTCTCCCGGGGGCCGGGGCGTCACAAGTACCCACAAAAAAGTGGGTGTGGCGCCCGACCGGGGAAGGGCGGGCGCCAGTGACCGACAAGAGGGGCGGGCCGGCTAGCCGGCCTCCTGAGTGCGGCGGCGGCCCCGGCGCAGCCACGAGCGGCGCCGGGGCCGGTCGGGCAGCCAGCCGAAGGCCAGCGAGCTGCCCACCAGACCGAGCAGCATGCCGACGAAGAACCCGCCGAGGTTGGACGTCACCCAGCTCGCGAGCGACGCCAGCACACCGATCACCGAATAGAACAGCCGCTGGCGGGGGTTGACCACGATGAGCACTCCGCAGACCACCATCATGATCGGCAGCACATAGCCCGCCAGGCTGTCCGCGCCGGCCGCGAGGACCACCGACACGCTGGCCCGCTGGGTCACCAGGATCTCCGCACCGCCGAGCGCCAGCGCGAGGCCCGCCCCGAACGGACGGCGGTGCCGCCACCGCCGGAAGTCCTGCCAGAGGTGCCGGCGGCGGCCCGCCGCCGGTGCCGCGAGGGCCCCGTCCGTGCCCGGCGCCACGCTCAGCAGCCCTTCGAGCTGAAGCCCATGTGCAGGTCGGGCAGGGTGAACCGGGTCGCCGTGGTGGCGTAGTTGGTCTGCCGCACGTTCTTGATGCGCACGGTGTCCGCCTGCTGGCCGAACGAGCCCAGCGGGCCCTTCACCGGTGGCTTGTCGAAGGTGCTGGCGTCGCCGCCGATCTCGATGTTGTCGAACTCCGCCAGCTTGGCGGCCATCGCCGTCGAGTCGGTGGTCAGACCGGACGCCTTGACCGGGACGCCGCGGTTGCCGGCCGTGATCAGCAGATGCGTGCCGCCGAGCTCCACGCTCTGGCACAGGTTGGTGAGCTTGGCCTCGCGGATCGCGGTCACGATGACCAGCACCTGGCCACCGGTGTCACCGGCGTTCGGGCTGCCCTCGGCCATGTTGTCCAGGGCTCCGAACTGTCCGAAGCCGGTGCCCTCCAGGGTGTCGGCGGTCACGGTGAACGGCATGCCGGAGATGGCGAACTGGGCGGCCAGGGCACCCTGCGCGGTGAGCACCACCAGGGTGCTCGCGGCGAGGAGCGCGGGCACGCCCATGAGGGCGGCGCGGCGGTAGCGGACCCCGCCGCCACGCTCCGCGTCGCCCGGGGAGGGCGGGGAGACGGGGTCGGTGGGGTCGTCGGACAGGGCCATGCGGTGCTCCTGACGTGATGAGGAAACAGAGCGCGGCGACGTCCTGGCGCGGACGGTTCCCCATCCACCTGGGTCTTCCCGGACTCGTGCGGAGGCGGCCGTGCCGCAGGGAACCGAAACGGACCGTACGCGCGGTTATAACTCGCGTCAACTAGTCAGTAACAAAAGCCTGTTGACGATCATTCAGGATCATCGGGCCGGGCGAAGGGCGTCACGACGACGTGCACGAGCACGTCCAGGAGACCGGGAAGCCCGCCGGGCCCCGCGCCCGCTTCCGTGAACCGGCCCTCGTCGACCGCCCGGTGCACCGCCGCGTGCACCGCGCCGACCACCGTGTCCACCAGCTCCGCCCGCTCCACGCCGGGCGGGCCCGGCGGCGCGTCCGCGAAGAACCGACGAAAATCGGCCAGAAGTTCGGTCCGGGCCCGGCGCCCCGCGGGCCCGACGGACTCGATCTCCACCACCATCGTGGCGAAGGCCGGCGTCTGCGCCAGCAGGGTCAGCAGCACCCGCAGCCCGGCCCGCACCGCCACCGGCCAGTCGCCCGCCCCACCGGCCTCGTCGTAGGCCCGCTGCATGGCCCGCACCACGGTCTGCGTCCCGCCCCGGTACGCGGCGAGCACCGCGTCCTCCTTGCCGGAGAACAGCTCGTAGAACACCGGACGGGTCACCCCGGCGGTCCGGCAGATGTCACTGATCCGCGCGCCCGTGTAGCCGTTCGCCGCGACCGTGCGGGCCACACCGTCGAGGAGCCGCTCCCGCTGACGGGAGGCCACCTGCTCGGGGGTCAGCCGGCGCGGACCGGGGCGCAGCGAGCGCTCGGGCTCGCGGCCCGTGCGGGCTCCCGGCAGGACCAGTTCCTCCTCGGCGCCGCGAACGCTCGTCATCGGCCACATCCTTCTGCGGTTGTTGACGTCACATACTCGACAGGATTACAACCCTCGTGGGTTTTCCTCTCGGTGCTCCGGGCGATCCGGTGGAGCCGCACCCCAGTGGGACGGGATGCGCCGCCGCCGCGCACCGCACACCGAGTATTACGCTCCACCCCGTATCGCGACACCGCTGCCGGAGATCCGTGGCGCCGGATCGTTCCGGCGGCGGCCGTCGCCCTCATGGTGCCGCCGTGTCACCACGCCACCGTGCCCACGCCTCTCGCCGTCTCCAGCGGTGTCCCCGTCGCCCCCGGCGTCCTCGCCGGCGGCCCCGGCGACGCCGGAGCCGCGACCGGCGCGTGCCGGTGCGTGATCCCCACCACGGCGCACCCCCTCGTACCTCCAGCGGTGTGCGTACGTCCCCCGTGCGCCCACCGCACCCACGCCGACCATCGCGTTCTTCCACCCTCCGCCATCGTGCGAAAGGAACCCCCATGGACAAGCGTGCTCTCTCCGCGGCCTTCGGAGCCGCCGTCGCCACCGTGCTCGCGGTGACCGCCTCCGCCTCCGCGACCGCCTCCGCCGGCAACGTCCTGACCACCGGCAGCGCGGGCGGCACCGCCGTCGCCGCCGGTGACGTGCTCTCCGCCTCCCTGGCCTCCGGGTCCCAGGCGAAGATAGCCACCACCCTGGGCGGCAGCACCGGCATCACCTGCAACAGCTCCGCCTTCACCGCCACCGTGAACAGCAACCCGACCGCCCCCGGTACGGCCACGGAGACGGTCACCGCCCACACCCTCAGCAGCTGCACCACCAACATCACCGGCGCCACCGGCGTGCAGAGCATCACCGTCAACAACCTGCCGTTCGCCGCGGCCGTGGCCTCCGCGAGCGGCCTCACCGTCTCCGCGGGCGCCGCGGGCCCGATCCAGACGACCCTGAAGATCAACACCATTCTGGGCGTCACGACCTGCGTCTACCGGGCCGGCAGCCTCACGGCCACGCCGAACAACGCCGACAACTCGCTCACCTTCTCCAACCAGCTCTTCACCAAGTACAGCGGCCCGTCCACCTGTCCGGCCAACGGCTACTTCAGCGCCAAGTACGGACCGGTGCGCGACACCAGCCAGGCCGGCAGCCCGGTGGTGTTCGTGAACTGACGCCCCCGCGGGGCGGGGCGGCACCGGACCGCGAGGCCACCGGCGCCGCCCCTTCGGTCCGCCCCGCACCGGACCGTCCGGCGAACCCGTACGCTCACCCCGTCACGTACCGCCGCACCGCCCGCGCCGCGCGGCGCACCGCCGCCCGGGTCTCCTCGGTGTGGTCCAGGGTCTCGAAGCCGTGGCGGGCCGTGGGGACGTCGATCAGGTCGACGGTGGCGCCCGAGCGGTCGGCGGCGGCACGGAAGGCGTCGACCGTCGCCTGGAACACCGGGTTCTCCAGGCCCGCCCGGGTCAGCACGACCGGCGGGCCCGACGCCCCCACCGCCCTCACCGGATCGAACCGGGCGGGCACCGCGCGCCAGTCCGGCGGCGGCGCGAGGAGCGGACAGGTCAGCGCCACGCACCGCAACCACGGCGGCGCCTGCGCCAGCCAGTCCGCCGCGAGCAGACCGCCGGCGGAGAAGAACCACAGCGCGATCCGCTCCCCGTCGACCCGCGGGTCCGCCCGGACCAGCTCCACCGCCTCCGCGAGGTCCCCGGCCGCCCGCGGAAAGGCCCCGAGCCCGTACAGCCGGTGGTCCAGGGTGGCACCGACCAGGCCCTGGCCCGCCACGAGACGCCCGTACCCGAGGAACGTCGCCGAGTCGCGCGGCGTGGGCCGCTGCTCCGCGGACACGGGGCCGCCGTGCACGAACAGCACCGCCGGACGCGGGCCCCCGGCCTCCGGGAGGTGCAGATCGACCCGGCCCCGGCGCACCCGGGGCCGCTCCGGCTCGTCGAGGAGGAAGGACCCCGCGTGCGCGGGCGGCGTCGCCGCGTCCGGGACGGTCAGCCGCGTCCCCTCGCCGATCGCGGCCCGCAGCAGCACGTCGGCCAGCGGGCCGGGCGCGGAGAGCATCGGCCAGTGGCCGGTGTCCAGTTCGAAGAAGCCCACGCGGGGACCGGCGAGCACCGCGAACCGTGGCGGGCCCGACGCCACCAGCATCTCCACCATCGAGATCCCCGAACCGTTCGCGGTGCACAGCACGCCCGTCACCGGCCGGTCGAAGGGGCTGCCGGTGAGCCGCAGCGGCTGGGTCAGCGTCCGCACCGGCTGCGGCACGGCCAGCCGGTCGAGCCGCGCCAGGTCCCCGGCCGACAGGCCCGCCGTGCTGCCCCAACGCTCCCACCGCCCGCCCGAGGGGGCCGGGACGAGACCGTCGGCCGCACCCGCGACGGAACCGTCCGGGAGCGATGCCGCCGCCGGATCGCCGTCCGCCGGCATCCCCGCGTCCAGAAACACCACCCGCCCGCACCGGTCCGGCCGCCGGTCGGCGGCCCCGAGCACCGGATGGATCCCGTAGTCGTGCCCCACGAGGACGAGTTCACGGGCCCCGATGCCGTCGATCACCCGCACCACGTCCTCGACATGGGCCTCCAGATCCACCTCCCCGGCCGGGACGCCCGCGGTCCCCGCCTTCTTCTCCATGCCGGACAGCGTCACCGCGTACGCCTCGGCCCCGGCCGCCCGCAGCCGTCCCACCACCTCCTGCCACACCCACCCTCCGGTGAAGGGCCCCGACACCAGCACGAAAACGGCCATCACGCTCTCCTCTGCGCTGTCCTTCGCGTCGCCTCGCGTCGCGCCGGAACCGTAGGAACTCCCCCTGGGGGAGGTTCAACACGGAAGCCGGCGCCGGAGCGCTGACGGACCCTCAGTAGGCTGGTCGGCATGGGACTGGACGTCACCACCGACGACGGCGGACCGTGGAGCATCGGCGACCTCGCCGCGCGGGCCGGCGTCACCGTGAAGACCGTCCGCTTCTACTCCGACCGGGGGCTGCTGCCCGAGGCCGCCCGCAGCGGCGGCGGGCACCGGCGGTACGGGCCCGAAGCGCTGGACCGGCTACGGCTCATCCGGTCGCTGCGCACCCTCGACCTGCCGGTCCCCGACGTGGCCCGCGTCCTGGACGAGGAGGACGCGCTCGATGACGTCGTCGCGCACCGACTGGACGAGACGCGCGGCCGGCTGGCCGCGCTGCGGTGGCGGGAGGCGGCGCTGCTGCTCCTGCGGGACTGCGCGCCGGGGGAACGGGCGCAACGGCTACGGCTCCTCGGCGGGCTGTCCCTGCCCCCCGACACGACGGCCCTCGCGCGCTTCTGGCGGCGCACCCTGCCCGTACGCCTGCCGGCGCCGCTCACCGCCGCGGTCCTCGACGCGGCCGTGCCGCGGCCACCGGACGACCCCACCCCCGCCCAGGTGCTCGCCTTCGCCCGCCTGCACGCCCTCGTCTCCCGCGCCGCCGCCCCGGTCGTGCACCTCGCGGGTGTCGAACACCGGCCGAGCGCGCTGTACGCGGGCCTGGGCGAGGCGTACGAGCTGGCCGTGGCCGAGCCGGACGCCTCCGGCACGCGGGCCGGACAGTCACTGGACTGCTTCGTCGCCGCGTACGCCGCCGCCCTGCGCACCCGCGACAGCCCCGCCTTCCGTCGCCGGCTCGCCGGCCTGCTGTCGAAGAGCGCCGATCCGCTGATCGGCCGCTACTGGCAGCTCGCGTCCGGCCTCACCCCCGGCCCCACGGCCGGTGCCCTGCACGGCCGCCTCTGCGCCGACCTGAAGGCGGACCTCGACCCGCCGCCACCGGGCCCGCCGGGCCGGACCTGGCCCGGGTGAGTCCTCCGGTCCTCCCCCGGGGCCCTCGGGCCTCCGTCGGGCCGCGAGAAGGCCGCGAGAAGGCCGCGCGACGGGGCGCGGGGCAGGCGCGGGACGGGCGCGGAGACCGGCGCGATCCCCGGCCGGCCCTGCGCGACCCGGGGTCAGACGGCGCGAGGTCCGCTTCCCGGGGGCGCGCTGCCCGGTGCGTCGCCGTTCCGAGGTCGCGCCGGTCTCAGGCCGTCTCGCGGATGCGGAGCAGCTGGGTCTCCACGCGGCGGACGCTCTCCTGGTACCCGTGGGCCAGACCGAGCTCACGAGCCCGGGTGAGGGTGGCACGGGCCTCGGCGGGGCGGCCCAGGTCCAGCAGGGCGGCGCCGGCCGTGGCGGTCAGTTCGCTCTGGCGGATGCCGACCAGGCCGTTGACGGTGTCGCCGTCCAGCGCCAGGCCCTCGCGCGCACAGGCGAGGGCCCCGCGCGGGTCACCCACCGCGAGGAGCTGGCGGGCGCGGTGCTCCAGGGCGAGGAGTTCGGTCATCACGTCACCGCTGCCACGGACGAGTTCGGCGGCCCGTGCCGTGTGGGCGAGGGACTCCTCGGTCACTCCGGTCCGGTCCAGTGCGACCGCGAGGTTGACCAGGGCCGTCGCCTCACTGGACCGTTCGCCCGCACGGGCCGCGAGCGCGGGAGCGAGCCGCAGGTGCACCAGGGCCTCGGCCAGGCGGCCGTCCTGGGTCAGCAGCCAGCCGAGGAGCGCCCGGGCCCGGGACTCGGCGTCGGGGTCGTCCACCCGCGCGGCCGAGTCCACGGCGTCCTCGAGCAGCGGCACCCAGCCGTCGTGGCTGTTCCACAGGATGTACGGCCACTGCAGGACGGCGAGCCGCCAGGCCCGGTCGTGGTGCCCGGCCGCCCGGGCGGCGGCGACGGCCGCCGCCAGGTTGTCGCGCTCGGCCGCGTACCAGAGCAGCGCCGCGTCGCGGCCCGCGAAGCGCACGGCGGTACGGGGCGTCCTGGCGTCCGGCGGAGCCGCGCAGCACGGCAGGTCGTCCGGCTCCGCCGCCCGCGCCGCGGCCATGGCCGTCAGGGTGTAGTGGTCGAGCAGTCGCAGCAGCGCGTCCTCGTCGGGTTCCAGGCTGCGCGCGTACAGCCGTACCAGGTCGTGCACGGTGTGCCGGCCCGGCGCGTACTCGGAGAGCAGGTGCGCGTCGCAGAGCCGGTCGAGGGCCTCCGCGGCGACCGCCGGCGTACCGTCCAGGAGCGCGGCGGCGGCGTGCCGGTCCAGGTCCGTCCCCGGCGCCACGCCCATCTGCCGGAACAGCCGCGCCGCCTCCGCCGGCAGGCCCTGCACGGTCAGCCGCAGCGCGGCGGCCACGCCCGCGCCCTCGGCGTCCTCCTCGGCACCGCCCACCGACAGCAGTGCCAGGCGCCGCTGCTCGTCGGCGAGTTCGTCGGCGAGATCCGCGAGCCGCCAGTGCGGGCGGGCGGCCAGCTGCGCAGCGGTCACCCGCAGGGCGAGCGGCAGCCCGTCGCACAGTTCGGCGAGCCGCCTGGCGGCGGCCGGTTCCGCCGCGACCCGGTCCGTGCCGACCGCCGCCGCGAGCAGGGCCGCGGACTCGTCGAGGCCGAGGACGCCGAGCGGCACCGGCCGGGCCAGCTCGGACACCACGAGCCCGCCGAGCCGCAGCCGCGAGGTCACCACGGTGGCGCTGTGCGCCCCGGCGGGCAGCAGGGGCCTGGCCCGGTCGGCGCCGCGCACGTTGTCGAGGACGACGAGCAGCGCCCGGTCCTCGGTGAGCGACCGGTACAGCGCGGCGGCCGCCGTCGGCGACTCCGGGATCCGGCGCGGCGGCACGCCGAGGGCGGGCAGGAACTCCCGGAGGACGTCGAGGGCGTCGAGCCCGTCGTCGGCGCTGAAGCCCCGCAGGTCGGCGTAGAGCACGCCGTCGGGGAAGTCCCCGGCCCGCCGGTGCGCCCACTGCAGGGCGAGCGCGGTCTTGCCGACTCCGGCGGGGCCGGTCACCAGGGCCACCCGGGCCGTGTCGACCGCCGCGTCGAGCGCCGCGAGCTCACGCTCGCGGCCGAGGAACCCCCGCGGGGTGCGGGGCAGCAGATCCGGCGCGGGCAGGGCGGGCGGAGCGGGTGCCGCCGGGCCGGCGGTGCCGTCCTCGTGCCCGGCGGCTGAGGCGGCGTCGCCCGAGGACGCGCCGCCGTCGGGGGACGCCCCTGCGCCCGGCAGACCGGCACCGGGGAAGCCGGGACCGGGGGAGCGGAGACCGGGGGTGCCGGTGCCCGAGGAGGCGGGACCGGGGGAGCCGGTGCCCGCGGGGCCGGCGTGCGGGATGCCCTCGCGCGGGCCAGCGTCCTCCCGGTGCCCGCCGCCCGGCAGGCCGTCGTACGGCGCGCCCGTCGCGGCGGCCCCTGACGTGCCGTCGGTCCAGGGGCCGGGGTGCGGGCCGGGGGCCCCGTACGCGGCCTCGGGCCAGGGCACGGTCTGTCCCGCGGGCGCCAGCCCCCGCAGCACCGCCTCGTACGCGGCCCGCAGCGCCGGGCCCGGGTCCACGCCCAGCTCCTCCGCCAGCTGGGTGCGCGTGCGGTGGTAGACGTCCAGGGCGTCCGACTGGTGCCCCGCCCGGTACAGCGACAGCATCAACGCCGCCGCCAGGGACTCGCGCAGCGGGTGCGCCGCCGCCTCCGCGCGCAGCAGGGCCGCCGCCTTCGCGTGCTCGCCGAGCCGCCCGTGCGCCGCGGCCAGCTGCTCGACCGTCACCAACCGGGTCTCCTCCAGGGCCCGGGCCGCGACGAGCAGCGGCTCGCTGGCCACCGTCCCGGTCAGGGCGGGGCCGCGCCACAGCGCCAGCGCCTCACGGAGCATCAGGACGGCGTCCGCCGGGTGCTTCTGGTGCCCGGCGAGCTGGACCAGCTCGTCGAAGCGGTGGGTGTCGAGCAGCTGCTCGGGCATGCGCAGCTCGTACGCCTGGGTGTGCGTGGCCAGCTCGACCCCGTAGTCGCCCGCGCCGCCCTGGTCGAAGAGCGCCCGCAGCCGGGAGACGTGTCCCTGGACGACGGTGCGGGCCCGCGCGGGCGGGTCCTCGTCCCAGACCGTGTCGATCAGCCGGTCCACGGGGACGGCGGAGTTGGCGCGCAGCAGCAGCGCGGCGAGCACGCTGCGCCGCTTGGCGGGGCCGAGCGGCAGTTCACCCGTCTCGGCCGCGATGGACACCGTCCCGAGCAGGCGGAACTCCACCCGGCCCTCCCTGTCGCTCTGTTTCGTGGGGTCCCAGTATCCCCACCGGCGCGCCCAGGACCTTTGTCGGAACCCTCCAGACGTCGGAAGAGGCCGGAACCGGACGGATCCGGGGCCGGAACCGGACCGGCACCGGACCCCGGTCCGTCCGGCACCGGTCCGGACCAGCGCAAAGGTCCGCGGGTCCGGCCGGGAGCCTTCGGCCGCGGCCGGTGCGGGCCGCCTGGGACCGCCCGGCTCAGGCGTAGGGGTCGAACGGAAGGCCCGCCGGCTCGGAACGGGCCAGGGCGTTCGCGAAGTCCGCGTCCCGGATCTTGAGGGTCGCCGAGCCGAAGTCCGCGGCCGTGAGCTTCTCGCGCAGTCCGGCCGGATAACCGTTCCAGCCGACCAGACGGGGCCGGAACCAGGCGCCGGTGGCGTTCTCGATCTGCTCGTCGGCCGAGCCGGCGAAGCGGTAGCAGTGGGTGGAGGCGCCGTCCTTGTGGTAGACGATCTTGGGGTGGGTGCCGTCGAAGCGGATCGCCGACCGGGCGGCCACCTGGTAGCCGCTGTGCTGCGAGACCGAGACGTACTGGACCTGGTCACCGCTGATCCAGACCACCACGTGCTCCCAGTCGTGGCGGTGCCCGAGGGCGAGCGGTCCCCAGGTGGCCTGGTCCTTCTCGTAGTAGCCGGCGTAGACGACGGCGCACCAGCCGTTGTTGCACTTCGCGCGGGAGTAGGAGTTGGCGGCGGCCAGCTGGGCGGGGTCGTGGCACTGTCCGTTGACGGTGCCGCCCAGCTTGAGCCCCGGGTTGAGCGTGCCGTCGGCACCGATGGCGGCCGTCATGTAGCAGCCGTCGGTGTCGAAGTCGTACACCGGCGCGTAGGTCAGCTCCAGGCCGTCGGCGTTCTGCGGCAGCGGCTGGAGCACGGCGGCGTGGGCGGTCGCCGGAAGTCCGAGGACGAGGGCGAGGGCGCACAGGACGGCGGCGAGCACCGACCTCCGGCGCCCCGACGTGAATATCAGGTGCACGTCAACTCCTTGGGTGTGGGGGAGGGCTGCCAGACCTTCGCAGCCGGGCGCGCGGAGCGTCAACCACCGTGCGGAGAACGGTGGGTTACGGGACGCACGGGCGTGCGGACCAGGGGGAGCGGCGCGGGTGGGGCGGGCGGGGGAGGGGTGCGCGTGACCCGTGCGGCCGGTGCGCGGCGGGCGGACGGGAGGCGCGCGAGGGGCGCGTGAACCGTCAAGCGGGAGGCCGTGCCTTCGTCGGATCGTGTGGGACGCGCCGGAAGATCGCCGAACACGGCGCGGGACACGGCAGGATCGGGGTGCGGGGTCACAGCCGAACGGGAGCCGTGGGGGCTCCCGGACCCCGCACCCCGAGCGTCGTGCGCCGACATCGCCGCTCCCGCCGCCCCCGGATCGAGGCTCCGCTCCGGGGGCGGTGCCGTGCCCGGGGTCCCCGGTGATCCGCGTTCACGAGGAGGAGGCCGATTCGTCGTCACGTCGCTGTCAAGCACCCGGTCCGGCCAAGCTTGCTGACGAGTCGTCAGTACTGGCGCGAATCGCTCCTGGACACCCCTACCGGCCAGTTCTACTCTCAAGTCACTTTGCGCGTACCCCCACCTGACACGTCAGCCCACGCGCATCCGCACCTCCTCGCTCCCCACCCTCCGACACCGAGGAGATCCCCATGTCCAAGCTGCTCGTCTCCGCGACCGGGCTCGCCGCGGCCACCGCGCTCACCTTCGGCGCCACGGGCACGCAGGCCGTCGCGCCGACCACGCTGCTCCCGGCCGGTCACTCCTTCTCCGCCCAGCTCACCGGCAAGGCCACCTTCGTCGCCGGCTCCACCACCATGACCTGTACGGTCTCCGCCTCCGTACCGACGTCCGGGGCCAACAACAAGATCCCCGCCGCCCCCGCCAACCACAACGCGGCCGGCCCCGTCACCGTCCCCGTCAACCCGCCCACCTTCAGCGGCTGCACGACCAGCGTCGCCGGTGTGGGCGTGACCGTCACCAGCAACGCCACCAACGGCGCCTGGACGCTCTCCGTGCAGAACGGCGCCCCGGCGACCGGCGGCTTCACCATCCCCAAGGGCGGCGTCGTGCTGAAGACCAGCGGCTTCGCCTCCTGCACCATCACCGCCTCCCCGAGCGGCCCCACCGCCGTCGCCGGCACCTGGACCAACGGCGCCCCGTCCACCCTGGCCCTCGCGAACGCCCCCGTCCCGGCCACGGTCACCGGCGGCTTCCTCTGCCCGACGGGCAACCAGTCGGCCACCTTCAGCGCCACCTACCGCATCACCGACACGACCGACCCCGCGCAGCAGATCACCGTCACGGGCTGATCCCCCGGGCCGGTGCGGGACCGTCACCCCCCCCCGCACCGGCCCGCTCCCGGCCCGATCCCGTCCGGCTTCCCCGGAGTCGCCCCGCGGCGGGCGCGTCTTCGGCATCCTGGTGGCCTGAAGCACTCCTCGGGCGGGGCGGGCCGGGGAGCCGGAGGAGCCGGGGCGGGCAGCGAAGGGGGAGACGCAGCCGATGGACGCGCGGGAACGGGCCACCGAAGAACGGGCCACGGAAGAACGGGCCACGGAAGAACGGGCCACACAAGCACGGGCCGCACAAGCACGGGCGACGAGGGCACAGGCAGCGGAGGAACGGCAGGACGCGGCGGAAGGGACCGGCCAGGCCGGGGCCCGGACGCGCGGGCGGCGACGCCCGAAGGCCAGGACGGTCCTGCTGACCGCGCTCGCCCTGCTCGTCGGGGCCGTGCTGCTCACCGCGGGCACGGGATACTGGGCGTACCAGCACTACACCGGCCGGGTCCAGCGGATCCCGCAGACCTTCCCCACGAACGCGCCGGTGCCCGCCGCCTCCAAGGGCGGGCAGAACTTCCTCCTGATGGGACTCGACTCGCGCTCGGACGTGCCCACGACCGGCAGCGACGCCAAGGGCAGGCTGTGGAAGTACGGCGACCAGCGCAGCGACGCGATGATGCTGGTGCACATCCCCGACGACCACTCCGCCGCGTACGTCGTCTCGCTGCCCCGCGACTCCTGGGTCGACGTCCCCGGCCGGGGCCGGGCCAAGCTGAACGCGGCCTTCTCCTGGGGCGGGCCGCCGCTGCTCATCGACACCGTCCAGCGCCTGACCGACGTCCGCGTCGACCACTTCGCCGTCATCGACTGGAGCGGCTTCCGCAAGCTCACCGACGCCGTCGGCGGCGTCGATATCCTCATGGCCGACGGCGAGCGCCGGCACATGAACGGCGAGCAGGCCCTCGCCTACGTCCAGGAACGCAGGAACCTGCCCAACGGCGACTTCGACCGCACCCACCGGCAGCAGAACTACCTGCGCACGGTCCTGGAGAAGGTGATGACCTCCTCGTCCCTGAAGGACCCGCGCGGCCTGAAGCGGACCCTCGACATCTTCACCGAGACCGTCAGCGTCGACGAGCGCTTCGACGACGACGAGATGCGCCGCCTGATCTGGGACATGCGGGAGGTCCGCGCCGGGGACATGACCTTCATGAACGCCCCGGTGAAGGGCACCGGCACGCAGGCGGGCCAGTCGGTGGTCCACCTCGACCCGGCGCGCTGCGCGGAGCTGTGGCGGGCGTTCAAGGACGACGACCTGGCGACGTACGTGAACACCCACCCCGTCGACCGGCTCCGCCCGGCGACCAACTGACGCCCCGGCCGGCCGGCTTCAGCCCGACTCGGGGAAGTGGCAGGCCACCTCCCGCGCCTCCCCGGCCCGGGTGATCCGCAGCAGCGGAGCCTCCGTCCGGCAGACGTCCCGCGCCTTCGGACAGCGCGGGTGGAAGGCGCAGCCCGGCGGCGGCGCGGCCGGGCTCGGCGGATCACCGAGGAGGGTGATCCGCTCCCTGGCCCGCTCGGCCACCGGGTCGGGCAGCGGCACGGCCGAGAGCAGCGCCCGGGTGTAGGGGTGGGCCGGATCCGCGTACACCCGGTCCTTCGGGCCGGTCTCCACGATCCGCCCCAGGTACATCACGGCCACCCGGTCGCAGACCCGCTTCACCACCGACAGGTCGTGGGCGACGAAGAGGAAGGCGAGGCCCAGCTCCTTGCGCAGCCGCTCCATCAGGTTGACGATCTGCGCCTGCACGGACACGTCGAGTGCCGACACGGGTTCGTCGGCGACCACGAGCCGCGGTCCGGTCGCCAGGGCCCGCGCGATCCCGATCCGCTGGGCCTGCCCGCCGGAGAACTCGTGCGGATGGCGGTTCAGGTGTTCCGGGATCAGCCCCACGAGCTCCATCAGCTCCGCCGCGCGCCGGCGCGCCTCGGCGGCGGGAGTGCCGTGCACCAGCAGCGGGTCGGCGATGATCCTGCCCACCGTCTGGCGCGGGTTGAGGGAGGAGTGCGGATCCTGGAAGACCATCTGGAGTTCGCGCCGCAGCGGCTTGAGGGCGCGCTGGGACAGCCCGCTGATGTCCCGGCCGTCGAACACGACGCTGCCGGAGGTCGGCCGGAGCAGCCGCACGATCATCCGGCTGGTCGTCGACTTGCCACAGCCGGACTCGCCGACCAGGCCCAGGGTCTCGCCCGCGGCGATGTCGAAGCTCACGCCGTCGACGGCCCGGACCCGGGCGGAGCGGGACCGGCGCCCGGGAAACGTCATCGTCAGGTCCCGCACGGACAGCAGCGGTGGTGCGGCAGGGCCGGCCGAGGGTGCGGGCCGCGGGGTGGGGGTGGGCTGTGTGGTCACGGGGCGACGCCTTCGTACGCGGGGAAGTGACAGGCGACCGGATGGCCGGCCGGGCCGGTGAGCACCGGGCGCTCGCTCGCGCACCTCGCCCGCTCCTCGCCGGTGCCGGCGGACGGACGCGGGCAGCGCGGCGCGAAGGCGCACCCGCGCGCCGGTTCGAGCAGCGAGGGCGGCGAGCCCGGGATGGCCCGCAGCGGCAGGTCGTCCCGGTCGTCGAGCCGGGGCAGCGAGTCGAGCAGCCCCCGGGTGTAGGGGTGCGCGGGGGCGGCGAACAGGTCGTCCACCGGGGCCCGTTCGGCGGCCCGCCCGCCGTACATCACCAGGACCTCGTGCGCGACCCGCGCCACCACGCCCAGATCGTGCGTGATCATCACGACGCCGAGTCCCCGTTCCTGCTGGACCCGTGCGACGAGCTCCAGGATCTGGGCCTGCACGGTGACGTCGAGGGCGGTGGTCGGCTCGTCGGCGATGAGCAGGTCGGGTTCGCAGACGAGCGCCATGGCGATCATCACGCGCTGGCGCATGCCGCCGGAGAACTGGTGCGGGTACTCGCCGGCCCGCCGCCTCGGATCCGGGATGCCGACCTCGCCGAGCGCGTCGACCGCCCGCCGGCGCGCGGCGGCCCGGCGGGAGCCGAAGTGCACCCGGTGGTGCTCGGCGATCTGCTCCCCGACCGTGTAGAACGGATGGAGGCTGGACAGCGGGTCCTGGAAGATCATCGCCATCCGCCGGCCGCGCAGCCGGTTCAGCTCGCGCTCCGGCAGGCCGACCAGCTCGCGCCCCTCCAGCGTGACGGAGCCCGACACCTCGGCGCCCGTGTGCAGCCCCATCACGGCCATCGACGTCACCGACTTGCCGGAGCCGGACTCGCCGACGATGCCGAGCGTGCGTCCGCGCGGCACGTCGAAGTCGAGCCCGTCCACGGCGCGCACCGGCCCGTGCCGGGTCGGGAAGACCACCGTCAGACCGCGGACGGACAGCAGGGTCTCGGGAGCGGTCATCAGTACCTCACTCGCGGGTCGACGACGGCGTACAGCAGGTCGACGCACAGGTTGGCGACGACGATGAAGGCGGCGGCCAGCAGCGTGACGCCGAGGATCACCGGCTGGTCGCCGGTGGCGAGGGCCCCGTAGAAGAGCCGCCCGACCCCCGGCAGACCGAAGATCGACTCGGTGATGACGGCGCCCGCGAGGAGCCCGCCCAGGTCCATGCCGAAGATGGTCAGGATCGGGGTCATCCCGGCCCGCAGGCCGTGCTTGACCACCACGGTCCGCCGCGGCAGGCCCTTGGCCCGGGCGGTGCGGATGTACGGCTCCGCCATCGACTCGATCATGGAACTGCGGCTCTGCCGGGCGTACATGGCCGCGTAGAGGACCGCCAGGGCCAGCCAGGGAAGGAGCAGGTTCGACGCCCACGACAGCGGATCGGTGCCGAACGGCACGTACGTGGGATAGGGCAGCACTCCGGCGACCCGGATCAGACCGTAGATCAGCATGACCGAGGTGAAGTAGACCGGCAGCGAGGCGGCGGCGACCGCGCCGACCATCAGCGCCCGGTCGGTGAGCGTGTCCTTGCGCAGGGCGGCGGTGACACCGGTGCCGAGGCCGAGCGCCAGCCAGATCACGGCGGCGCCGACCGCGAGCGAGACCGAGACCGGGAGCCGGTCCACCAGCAGGTCCCAGACGGGCTGGCTGTTCTCGTACGAGTAGCCCAGACACGGGAAGTCGCAGGCGAGCGCGTACGGGCCGGTGCCGATGGTGCGCCCGGTGAAGACGCCGGTCAGGAAGTCGGTGAACTGCCGCCACAGCGGCTGGTCCAGGCCCATGTGGGCGCGGATCGCCGTGAGCCGCTCGGCGCTGCACGACTTGCCGCAGGCCGCGGCCGCCGGGTCGGAGGGCAGCACGTAGAAGATGACGAAGGTGATGGCGGCGACGGCGACGAGGACACCGAGCACGCCGAGCAGCCGGCGGCCGAGGTAGAGGATCACGACCGGCCTCCGCGGGGGTCGAGCACGTCCCGCAGCGCGTCACCGAGGAGGGTGAAGGCGAGGACGGTGAGGAAGAGGCACAGGCTCGGCACGACGAAGTACATCGGGTCCGTGTCGTAGAAGGCCACGCTCTCGGCGATCATCTGGCCCCAGGACGGCGTCGGCGGGCGCACCCCGACGCCCAGGTAGCTGAGCGCGGCCTCGGTGGCGATCATCCCCGGGATGATCAGGGTGGTGTACGCGATGACGGGCCCGGCGACGCCGGGCAGGATGTCCCGGGTGAGGATCCGCAGGTGGGAGGCGCCGCTGACGCGGGCCGCGGCCACGTACTCGCGGTGCTTGAGCGAGAGGGTCTGGCCGCGCACGACCCGGGCGATGCCGGGCCAGCCGAACAGGCCGATGACCAGGGTCATGAGCACGATCCGGTTGACGTCCCGGGCCACCGACATCATCGCGATCATGAAGATGAGGGAGGGGAAGGACATGGTGAGGTCCATCAGCCGGGACAGCACGGTGTCCGTGCGGCCCCCGAACCAGCCGGCGGCGACGCCCGCCGCGACCCCGGTGACGACCACGATCGCGGTCGCGGCGAAGGCGATGAGCAGCGAGACCTGAGCGCCGTGCACGACCCGGGCGAACAGGTCGCGTCCGGTGACCGGTTCGACGCCGAGCCAGTGCTCGGCGGACATCCCGCCGAGCGGGCCGATGGGCAGGCCGCCCAGGTAGGGGTCGACGGCCGAGGGGTCGAACTCGTCGGGGCCCCAGCCGCCCAGGGCGCTGAGCAGCGGGGCGGCCGCCGCCATCACGGCGAACAGCGCGACGACGCCGAGCGCCACGAGAGCGGAGGTGCGGCGGCGCAGTTCTGCGGCGGCGAGCCGCCAGGGGCCGCCGCTCGTCGTGGCGGGAGGCTTCACGGTGTCGGCGGCCGGTGGCCTGCCGGCGCTCCGTGCGGTGTCGGTGGAGGTCACGGGGTCTCAGCTTCCGCTCGCGGCGGGGTTCTTGAGGCCGACGGTCGCGTAGTCGATCTGACCGCCGAAGGAGGTGTGGCCGAAGGCGCCCGCGACGTTGGGGCCGACGAGGAGGGGCAGCCGCTCGACGACGGCGGGCGCGGTGGGCGCCTGGGCGAGGATCCGCCCGTCGAGCTCCTGCCACGCCGTGTCGGCCCGCGCGGCGTCGGTCATGGCGGCGATCTCGTCCATCCGCTTCATGGTGGCCGGGTCGCGGAAGAGGGAGTGGTTGCCGGAGTTGCCCTTCTCCTTGATGTAGCGGCCGTCGAAGACGAAGGGCAGGAAGGTGGATCCCGAGGGGTAGTCGGGGCACCAGCCGGTGTAGACGAGGTCCGTCCGGTTCTTCGTGTCGCCGATGGTGTCGTAGAAGGCGGACGGGTCGACGGTCTCGATGACCACCTTGATGCCGGCGCGGCCGAGGGACTGCTGGACGGCCTCGGCCACCGCCTTGTCGCCGGTGGAGACGGTGAGTCCGGTGGTGAAGCCGTCGGCCTTGCCCGCCTCCTCGAGGAGCTGTCTGGCCTTGGCCACGTCGCCGGTCGGCGGGATCCTCAGGGTGTCGGGCTGCTTGCCGCCGGCGAACAGGGAGCCGGGCATGAGCGCGGTGGCGGGGTCGTTGAGCGCCGGGCCGCCGGAGGCGGTGAGCACGGCCTGGCGGTCGAGGGCGTACTGCACGGCCTTGCGGATCCGGATGTCGTCGAAGGGGGCGCGGCCGGTGTGCATCTGCACCATCTCGGTGCAGTTGGTCGACTCGGCGAGCAGCCTCGACCTGACCTCGGGCCGGGTGAGGACCTTGGGCGTGGACTCGGGGCGGAGCTTGGCCCAGGCGACGGCGGAGGCGTCCGCGCCGGCGCCCGCGATCAGCCGGTCGTCGATCTGGTTGCCCTTGAGGCCCATCGTCACGACGATCCGGTCCGGGTAGGCCTTGCGGACCGTGTCGGTGGCGGGGTCCCAGTGGGGGTTGCGGACGAGGACGAGCTGCTTGTCGCGGGCGTACGACTCGATCCGGTACGGCCCCGAGGAGAAGGGGCGGTTGTCGTACCGCGGGCCCTTGTCCTGGGACCGGGGCACGGGGGCGAAGGTGGGCAGCACGGTGGCGTAGGGGAACTCGGCGAAGGGCTTGCGCAGTTCGAAGACGATCGTGCGTTCGTCGGGCGTCTTGATCGAGTCCAGGTGTCTGCCGCCGGCCGGCCCCTGGTAGCCCTCGGCGCCGGCGAGGTAGCGGGCGGCGTAGTCGGGTCCGCCGGGCAGGTCGGGCGAGAAGGACCGCTCCACGTTGTACTTGACGTCCCGGGCCGTGACGGGGGTGCCGTCCTCGTACTTCAGGCCCTTCTTCAGGCGGAAGGTCCAGGTCCTGGCCCCGTTGGACGAGGTGCCGAGGTCCTCGGCGAGGTCGGGGACCAGCTCGCCGCCCTTCGCGCCCGGTTCGGCCTTGTAGGTGAGCAGGGTCCGGTAGAGCAGCCGGGTGCCGAAGTCCATGTCGCCCATCACCCAGTTGCGGGCGGGGTCGAGGTGGGTGAAGTCCTGGTTGGACAGGACGGTGAGGGTGCCGCCCCTGGCCGGAGTGCCGCCGATGACGGTGCCGTTGGTGCCGGTCGCGGGGTTGGTGCCGGTGCGTCCGCCGCTCGCGGCGGTGCCGCCGCCCGCGCCGGAGCACCCGGCGGTGGCGAGGGTGAGGGCCGTCAACAGGGCGGCGGCGGAGGCGAGTCGAGCGTGCTTGTCCATCAGGGTCACTTCCGGTGGCGAGGCGCAGACTGAAATGTGACCCGTAAAATAGTAATGTGAAATTGTACTGCGCAAGCCCTCGGACACCACCAAGCCCACGGACGCCACAGAAAAGGTGCGCCGCATGACCGTCATCTCCCGCAACCCCGCCGACCCGGCCGACGTCCTCCTCGCCCTCCCGTCCCCCGGCGCCTTCGCCGCGGCCGACGCGGTCGAACGCGCCCGCGCCGCGCAGCCCGACTGGGCGTACGCAGGCGCCGCCGCCCGGTCAGCCGCCCTCGGCGCGGTCGCCGACGCCATCGAGGCCGAGCGCACCGACCTCGCCGACCTCGCCGTCCGCGAGGTCGGCAAGCCGCTCGTCGAGGCCCGCGCGGAGCTCGCCCGCACGGTCGCGATCTGGCGCTACTACGCCCAGGCGCCCTACGAGCCCACCGGCGCCGTCCACGACACCGCCGCCGGACCGGGACTGCTCCTGACCCGGCGCCGCCCGCACGGCGTGGCCGGACTCGTCACGCCGTGGAACTTCCCCTTCGCCATCCCGAGCTGGAAGGCCGCCCCGGCGCTGGCCACCGGCAACGCCGTCGTCCTCAAGCCCGCCCCCGAGGCCACCGCCTGCGCCCTGCGGCTGGCCGAGCTCGTCGGACGCGCCCTGCCCGAGGGCCTGTTCACCGTCGTGCCCGGCGGCGCCACCGAGGGCGGGGCGCTCGTCTCCGCCGCCGACGTAGTCTCCTTCACCGGCTCGTCCGCCGTCGGCCGGACCGTCGTCCGCTCGGCCACCGCCCGGGGCATCCCCGTCCAGGCCGAGATGGGCGGACTCAACGCGGCGATCGTGCTGCCCGACGCCGACCCCGGCCGGGCGGCTGCGCACATCGCCGCCTCCGTCGCCGGCTACGCGGGCCAGAAGTGCACCGCCACCCGCCGGATCGTCGCCGTCGGCGCCGCCCTCGACCCGCTGCGCGAGGCACTCGCCGAAGCGCTGCGGGCCGTCCCCGTCGGCGACCCCGCCGACCCCTCGACCGTGTGCGGCCCGCTCATCACCGAGACGGCCCGCAACGAGACCGGCGCCGCCTGGCAGGGCCTGTCCGTCCTCGCCGGCGGCACCCTGCCCGACCGGCCGGGCTGGTACGCGGCGCCCACCCTCGTCGAGAAGGTCGCCCCCGGCCACCGCCTCCTGCGCGAGGAGGTCTTCGGCCCCGTCGCCACCCTGCTCCCGGCCCGCGACCTCGACCACGCCGTACGGATCACCAACGCGGCCCGCTACGGCCTGGTCACCTCGGTCCACACCGCCGACCTGGACACCGCCCTGCACGGCCTCGACCGCCTGGACACCGGCATGATCCGCGTCAACGCCCCCACCACCGGCGTCGACTTCCACCTCCCCTTCGGCGGCGCCAAGTCCTCCGGCTACGGACCCCGCGAACAGGGCCGCGCCGCCCTGGACTTCTACACCGCATCGCGTACCTACACGCTGGGATCGGCCGGGACGGTCTGAGGGCCCGCGGCCACCCCACCGGTCCCGACACGCGCCCCCGACGGCCGGCGCCCGGGACCGGCCCCGGGACCGGCCGGCCCGCCCCTCCCGCGCCCGGCACCCGGGCCGGACGGCCCGCACCGCCCGGCAGACGGTTCGCCGCGCAAGGCATGAAACCCCCGCGAACGGGAGACACGCCGGGGGTGAACCTGCTCGCACACGGGAGCCGGCCCGGACTCGTCGCCGTCGTGACCGGTGCCTCCAGCGGCATCGGCCGCGCCACGGCGCTCGCCTTCGCCCGGCGCGGCGCCCACGTCGTGGTGACCGCGCGCAGCCGCGAGGCGCTGGAGGAGGTGGCGGGAGCATGCCGGTCCGCGCACCCCGCGGCCGGGGCGGTCGCCGTGCCCGCCGACGTCACCGACGCCGCGGCCGTCGACCGCGTCGCCCGCACCGCGCTCACCCGCTACGGACGCATCGACGTCTGGTGAACGCCGCCGGCGTGGGCATCCTCGGAAGCCTCGGCGAGGTGCCGCTCGACGACGTGCACCGGCTGTGGGACGTCAACGTGCTGGGCGCCCTCCACGGCGCCCGGGCCGCCCTGCCCCCGATGCGCGCGCGGGGCCGAGGAGTGATCATCGACATCTCCTCGATGCTCGGGGCGGCGGTCCAGGCCCCCTACATGGGCGCCTACGCCGCCTCCAAGGCCGCGCTCGTGACCCTCGACGAGACCCTGCGCCGCGAACTGTCCCTCGCGGGCGACCACGGCGTGACCGTCTGCACCGTCCTGCCGACCGGGGTCGACACCCCCTTCTTCGACCACGCGGCCAACCACACCGGCCGCCGCCTGCGCGCCCTGCCGGCGGTCGCCACACCGGAACGGGTGGCCCGCGCCGTCGTGCACGCGGCCGCCCGCCCGCGCCGCCGCGTGACCGTCGGTCCGGGCGCACGGCTGCTGCCCGCCGCGACGGCCGTCGCCCGGCGGCCGCTGCTCGGCCTCATCGCCTGGCGGACCGAGCACCACTACCTCGGCGCACCGGGATCCGCCGACGACACCGAGGGCCGCCTGCGCCTCCCGTCGGGCGCGTCCGCCGCCGTACGGGGCGGGCGCGCCGGCCGCGCGCGCACGGCGGCACGCGCCGCCTGCGCCGCCTCCGTCCTCGGCGCGGCGGCCGCCGCAGGCGCCCGAGCGGTGGCCCGGACCCGCTCCCGACCGGCCTCATCTCTCCCGCGTCCGTTCGCCCGACCCGTAAGGAGACCGCGCTCATGGCTCAATGGCACCGACTGATCGAGGCGCCCCCGGCGGACGTCTGGTCCGTCCTCGGCGACGGGGAGCTCTACGCCCGATGGGTGGTGGGCACCCACGACACCTGGGAACGCGACGACGCGTGGCCGGCCGAAGGCGCGGAGCTGGGCTACACCGTCAAGATCGGCCCGTGGACCGTCGAGGGCAGGACCATCTCGCGGCTCTGCGAGCCGGAACACCGCCTGGAGCTGGAGGCGGTCAACGGCCTCGGCAGCGCGCGCATCGGCTTCCGCACCCTGCGGTGGGGCGAGGGCTGTCTGGTCCTGGTCGACGAACACCCGCTCACCGGCCCCGCGACCCCCTTGCACAACACCGCGCTCGACGCGCTCATCCGGTGGCGGCACCGCCGGATGCTCGCCCGCCTCGAACGAGCCGTCGAGGAGAAGACCGGCACCCACGAGGACCCGTCCCGTGCCTCCGTCTGACGCCGTCGTCATCGGCGCGGGCCCCAACGGCCTGGTCGCCGCCAACATCCTCGCCGACGCCGGCTGGCACGTCGTGGTCCTGGAGGCCCAGGACGAGCCCGGCGGGGCCGTGCGCAGCGACCGGGGCGTCCACCCGGACTTCGTCCACGACACCTTCAGCGCCTTCTACCCGCTGGCCGCCGCCTCGCCCGTGCTCGGCGCGCTCCGCCTGGAGCGCCACGGACTGCGCTGGAGCCACGCCCCCGACGTCGTGGCCCACCCGCTCGCCGACGGCCGCTGCGCGGTCCTGGGCCGGGACGTGAAGCGGACCGCCGAGTCCGTCGACGGCTTCTCACCCGGAGACGGAGCGGCCTGGGAACGGCTGCACCGCCTGTGGGAACACGTCGGCGACGACCTCGTCCGCTGCCTCTTCACCCCGTTCCCGCCCGTACTGGCCGGGCTGCGCCTGGCCGGCCGCACGGGCCCCGACCTGCTGCGCCTGGCCCGGACCATGCTGCTGCCCGCCCGCCGCTTCGGGGAGGAGAACTTCGCGGGCGAGGGCGGCCGGCTCCTGATCGCCGGCAACGCCCTGCACGCCGACCTCGGCCCCGAGTCCGCCCTGGGCGGCGGCTTCGGCTGGCTGATGAGCATGCTCGGCCAGGTCCACGGCTATCCGGTGCCGGTGGGCGGCGCCGGGATGCTCACCCGTGCCCTCGTCGACCGGTTCCGCGCCCGGGGCGGCGAACTGCGCTGCGGCCACGCCGTGACCCGGGTCCTGGTGCGCTCCGGCCGTGCCGTCGCCGTCCGTCTCGACGACGGTACCGAGGTGCCGGCGCGGCGGGCCGTCCTCGCCGACGTCCCCGCACCCCTGCTCTACCGGCGGCTGGTCGGCGAGGAGCACCTGCCCGCGCGCGTGCGCGCCGACCTGGCCCGCTTCCAGTGGGACTTCGCCACCGTCAAGGTGGACTGGGCCCTGGCGCGCCCCGTCCCCTGGGCCTCTGCAGGCGCGCGGGGCGCCGGCACGGTTCACATCGCCGAGGGCGTCGACGCGCTCACCCGCTTCGCGGGACAGCTGGCCATGGAGCAGGTCCCGGAGGTGCCCTTCACCGTGCTCGGCCAGATGACGACCGCCGACCCGGCGCGTTCGCCCGCCGGCACCGAGTCCGCCTGGGGATACACCCACGTGCCCCAGCGCGTCCGGGCCGACGCCGGACCCGACGGGATCGCGGGCCGCTGGGACGAACGGGAGAAGGAGGCGATCGCCGACCGCGTCGAGGCGGGCATCGAGCGGCTCGCTCCCGGCTTCCGGTCCGCCGTCCTCGCCCGGCGGGTGCTGGCCCCGCCCGACCTGGAACGCCGCAACGCGGCCCTGACCGGGGGAGCGGTCAACCAGGGCACGACCAACCTCCACCAGCAGCTCGTCTTCCGCCCCCTGCCCGGCACCGGCCGCCCCCGTACGCCGGTCCGCGGGCTCTACCTCGCCTCCGCCACCGCCCACCCGGGCGGCGGTGTCCACGGCGCCCCCGGCGCCAACGCGGCCCGCGCCGCGCTCCGGGCGCACCCGCGGCTCCCGCGGAGGTGATCGGCGGCCGGCGCGCACCCGGGCGCGGGCGCGCCGCGCCCGGGTGCGCGCGGCGCGGCGGCGCGGTCGAATGGGGGTCCGGGCCGGTCAGGACGCGGGCGCCGACCGGCGTACGGCCTCCCGTGCGGCGGCGGGGTCAGGGACACGGCGCCCGGACGTGAACACGAGCCGGGACCCGGCGGAGAGGACGGCAGGGCATGGGCGAGCTGATCGCGGTCACCGGGGCCACCGGGCGGATCGGACGGCGGGTGGTGCGGCACCTCGCCGAGGCGGGCGCCGACGTCCGCGCGCTGGGGCGCGACCCGGCGAGACTGGCCGCGCTGCCGGTCGCCGACGGCCGGACCGCGTCCTACGACGACGCCCCCGGAATGCGGGCCGCCCTCGACGGCGCGACCACGCTCTTCCTGGTGTCGGCCCACGAGGCGCCGGGCCGGGTGAGGACCCACGGCACCGCCGTGGACGCCGCCGTGGCCGCCGGGGTGCGGCGGATCGTCTACCTCTCCTACCTCAACGCCGCTCCGCACGCCACCTTCACCTTCGCCCGTGACCACTGGCACACCGAGCAGCGCATCCGCTCCACCGGTCTTTCCTTCACCTTCCTGCGGGACAGCACCTACCAGGCCGACCTGGTCGCCATGACGTCCTCCGAGGGCGTCCTGCGCGGTCCGGCCGGGGACGGGCGCGTGGGCGCCGTCACCCACGACGACATCGCCGACGCGGCCTCGGCGGTGCTGCTCGGTGACGGGCACGACGGCGCCACGTACGACATGACCGGTCCCGAGGCGCTGAGCTTCGACGAGATCGCCGCCGCCCTCACCCGCGCGTGCGGCCGCACGATCACCTACCACCCGGAGACCCGCGAGGAGGCGTACGCCTCGCGCGCGGTCTACGACGCCCCCGAATGGGAGGTCGAGGGCTGGGTGACCTCGTACGAGGCCGTGGCCGCCGGGGAGATGGACGACGTGTCCGACGACGTGCGCACCCTGACCGGGCACCCGCCGCAGTCCTTCGCGGACTTCCTCGCGGCCCACCCGGAGAGCTACCGGCGCCTCCTCGCCTTTTGAGCCGCCGACCCGCGGCCCGCCGGACCACCACCCACCACCGCCTCGAATCGCTCGCGCGTTCGATTGTCGTCTACGCTGGAACCATGACCGCCGTACGACCCCACCTCCCGGGATTCCAGGGCTCCCTCTTCGACCAGGGCTCCGACATCGGACCCGGTCCCCTCGACGGCGTCCGGCGCACGGAGCTGGGCGACGGCGCCTGGGTCGACCACCTGCCCGGCTGGTTCCACGGCGCCGACGCCCTCTTCGAGGAGCTGGTCACCGGCGTCCCCTGGCAGGCCGAGGAGCGCACGATGTACGACAACGTCGTGGCCGTCCCACGGCTCCTCGCGTCCTACCGGGAAGGCGCCCCGCTGCCGCACCCCGCGCTCACCGAGGCCCGCGAGGCCCTCGACGCGCACTACGCCGACGAGCTGGGCGAACCGTTCGTGACGGCCGGGCTCTGCCTCTACCGCGACGGACGCGACAGCGTCGCCTGGCACGGCGACCGCACCGGCCGCTCCTCCACCCAGGACACCATGGTCGCGATCCTCGCCCTCGGCGACCCGCGCGACCTGGCCTTCCGCCCGCGCGGCGGCGGCCCGGTGGCCCTCCGCCTGCCCTCGGGCCACGGCGACCTCCTCGTCATGGGCGGCTCGTGCCAGCGCACCTGGGAGCACGCCGTCCCCAAGACCAGCCGCGCCGTCGGCCCCCGCATCAGCGTGCAGTTCCGCCCGCGCGGGGTCCGCTGAGCGCGGGGGCGAGCGAGCCGGAGGGCGCCGCGCGCACCGAAGGGGAGACCGCGCGCAGTCCGTCGAGGAACGAGCGGGCGGGCGCCTCGGCCGTCGAGGCGCGGAAGGCGCCCGCAGGCGGGTCGAGCCCCCCACATAAGGGCGTCAGCGCAGCTGGCGGCGCACCAGCTCGTGGAACAGACCGCCCGCGTCCGCGAGGAGCTCCGCGGGAGTGCCCTGCTGGACGATCCGGCCGTCCGCCATCGCGATCACCCGGTCGGCGCCCATGACCGTGGAGAGCCGGTGGGCGATCACCACCCGGGTCGCGGCCAGCGCCTTCGTGGACTCGATGACCACCCGCTGGGCCTCGTTGTCGAGCGCGCTGGTCGCCTCGTCGAGGAAGAGGATCCGCGGCTTGCGGATCAGGGCCTGGGCGATCATCAGACGCTGCCGCTGTCCGCCGGAGACGGTGCCGCCGCCGTCCGACAGCATCGTGTGCAGGCCCATCGGCATGGCCTTGACGTCCTCGGCGAGCCCCGCGAGCGTCACGGCCTCCCACGCCTCCTCCAGCGTGTACGCCTCCGCGCCGCGCAGGCAGTCCAGGATCGACCCGGTCAGCGGCCGGGCGTGCTGGAGGACCACCCCGCACTGGCGGCGCACCGCCGCCTGGTCGAGGGCGGCCAGGTCCTGGCCGTCGTACAGCACGCTTCCCTCGGTCGGCCGGTCGAAGCCGATGAGGAGCCGCAGCAGGGTCGACTTGCCGCAGCCGCTCGCCCCCACGATCGCGACGAACTCGCCGGGCCGCACCGCCAGGTCGATGCCGTCGAGGACCAGCGGGCCGTCCTCGCTGTAGCGGTACGACAGCTGCCGGGCCTCGATCGCGCCGCTGAGCACGCCGGGCCGCGCCGCCCCGCCGCGCACCTCGGGCTCCGCCCGCAGGATGGGCTCGACCTGCTCGAAGACCGGCAGCACGGCCGCGACCGACAGGAGCGCCCCGGTGAGCTGGGTGACCGAGGACAGCAGCATCGTCAGGGCGGTGGAGAAGGTGAGGAACCCGGCCGCGGACAGGCTGCCGCGGGCCGGGCCGGCCAGCAGCACGAACATCACCAGGCCGCACAGCGGCAGGCACACCGCGCCGAGCACCGTCAGCGCGTTCTGGATCCGGCCGGCCCGCTGCTGGAGCACCCGGGTACGGGCGAACTCCCGCGCCCAGGCCGCGTACGCGAAGCTCTCGGCGGCGGCGACCCGCAGCTTCGGCAGCCCCCGCAGCGTCTGGAAGGCCCGGTTGTCCAGTCGGTTGCCCAGCTCGACCAGCCGTCTCTGGTAGCGCAGCTGCCACAGGCCGAGTCCCAGGAACACCGTCGCGACGACCAGCAGCAGCGCGAGCGCCACCAGCGCCAGCGGCACGCTGTGGACGAACAGCAGGACCAGGTTGGTCACGCCGACCGTGCTCGCCTGGAGGCACACCGGCGCGACCCCGGCCAGCATGCGCCGGACGGCGCCGATGCCGAGCGCCGCGTTGGCCAGCTCGCCCGTCGAACGCCCGGTGAAGAACGTCGTCGGCAGTCTGAGCAGCCGGTCCCACACCGCCGGCTGGAGGGTGGCCTCGATCCGGCCCTCCATGCGCAGCAGGGAGACGTTCTGCAGCAGCATGAACGCGGCGGACACCACGGCGGCCGCGACGAGCGCCATCGAGGTCTGCACGATCAGGTCGCGCTCGGCCGCGGGGACGTACGCGCCGAGGACCCGCCCGGTCGCCACCGGCACCGTCGCGCCGAGGACCACCGCCACGAGACCGCCCACGAGCAGGTCGCGCAGCTCCTGGCGGGTGCCGCGGAGGCTGAAGCGCAGCAGCCGGGGCAGCCCGAGGCGGCCCTCCGGCAGCGGCCGGTAGAACATCACGGCGCGCCGCTCGAAGGCGGCCTCGTTCGCCTCGTCGATCCGCTCCCGGCGCCCGCCGGCGCGGTCCACCGCCACGTAGCGGCCGCGCCGCCACAGCAGCGCGACCGGTGCACCGTCCGCCTCGCGGCGGCCCACCAGCGGCCCGCAGTTCTCCCGCCACCAGCGTCCGCGCAGCCCGACCTCGCGGGTGCGGATCCGGGCGGCGAGCGCGATGCGGTCCACCGGGTCGGTGCGCTCCTCGCCGGTCCCCGCCGTCGCGGAGACGGCCGAGGCGACCGAGTCAGGCAGCGCGATCCGGGCCTCCGCGGCCACCAGGCGGCACACGGCGAGGGTGGCGTCGGTGCCGTCGCCGCGCCGGTCCCGCCCGCCCGGACGGCCGAGGGCGGCGAGCAGCGCCCGGTCCGCCTCGCTGCCGGCCGCGCGGCCCGCCGCGAGGCCGGCGGCCGTCCGGTCCTCCTGGGCGCGTTCACGCTCCTCGATCCAGTCGTCGAGCGCGTACAGCAGCCGGTACTGCTGCTCGACCATGCCCTGCCACAGCACCGGGTCGACGAGCAGCGTGCCGGCCGCCTCCGCCTCGTAGGCAGCGCCGTAGGCCAGGCCGCCCGGCGTGACGTGCATCCACACGACCTCGTCGTCGGCGGCGCCCCGCGCCTGCCCGAACCTGCCGTCGAGCGGAGCCTCGTACAGCACCCGAAGGCCCCGGCCGATACCGAGCGCGAAGGCGTCCTCCAGCGGGCTCGCGACCGGCGCGCCGACCGGGGAGCCGGCCGGCGCGGCCGTCCCGTACCCGTCGTACGCCCCGTAGCCGCCTCCCTGGTCCTCGTACCAGGAACCGCCCCAGGCCCCGCCCCAGCCGCCGCCCTGCTCGGGCACGGCCCCGTACTCCGGCCGCCGCAGTTCGCGCAGTTCGATCCGGCGCAGCAGGCACTCCTGGGAGGGCCGGCCGACCAGGGTGTGCCGGGGGCCCTCGGCGGGGCCGAGCAGCAGCGCGCCCGCCTCCACCCGGCCGAGGAAGTGCCAGGCGCCGGCGTGGGCGGCGTCGACGGCGAACAGGTCGAGGCTGCCGTGGACGACCAGCCACAGCACGGACGGGCCTTCCAGGGGGAGGCTGCGCAGGCCCGAGCCTTCCACGGGCGCGCCGAGGGCGCCGAGCGCGGTGAGCACCGGGTCGGACGCCGGGGCGGTCGCGGCGGCCGTGGCGGGCGAGGGGGCCGGGAACGGGGTCGGCGAGGTCACGTCAGTGCTCCTTGACCAGGTCGGCGTACGGGCCGCCCGCGGCCAACAGCTCGGCGTGCCGGCCGCGCTCGACGACCGTGCCCCGGTCGAGGACGAGGATCTCGTCGCTGTCCCGCACGGTGCTGAGCCGGTGGGCGATCACCACGCACGCGCAGCCGCGCCGCCGCAGGTTGTCGATGACCTCGCGCTCGGTCACCGCGTCCAGGGCGCTGGTCACCTCGTCCAGCACCAGCACGCTCGGGTCGCGGACCAGCGCCCGCGCGAGCTCCAGGCGCTGGCGCTGGCCGCCGGAGAAGTTCCGGCCGTCCTGCTCGACCCGGCTGTGGATGCCGCCCGGCCGCCGGGACACCACGTCGAGGACGGCGGCGTCGGCGAGCGCGGCGACCACGGCCTCGTCCGGCACGGACGGGTCCCACAGCGCCACGTTGTCCCGGACGGTGCCCTCGAAGAGGAAGACGTCCTGGTCGACGAAGGCGACGGAGGCGGCGAGCGCGCCGCGCGGGATGTCCGCGAGCCGCATCCCGTCGATCCGGACGGTGCCCTCCCAGGGGGCGTACAGGCCGGCGATCAGACGGGACACCGTCGACTTGCCGCTGCCGGAGCCGCCGACCAGCGCGACCTGCCGGCCGGGCCCGACCGAGAGCGAGAAGCCGGTGAGCAGCGGAGGGTCCAGCGGGCTGTAGCCGAAGGTGACGGCGTCGAGTTCGACGTGACCGGTGAGCCGGCGGGCGCCGCCGGCGGGCTCGCGCCGGGTGTGGACGGGGTCGACGGGGAAGTTCTCGACGTCCTTCAGCCGGGCGACGTCGGCGGCGAAGTCCTGGGCCCGGCCCGCGACCGCGCCGAGCCGGGCGATCGGCGTGGTGAAGCCGGTCACGAGGGTCTGGAAGGCGACGAGCAGACCCACCGTCAGGTGGCCCTCGACGGCCCGCAGTCCGCCGATCATCAGGATGAGGGCGCTGTTCAGCGCGGCGAGGGTGGGTGCGACGATCGCCAGCCACGCGCTCGGCACCCCGAGCCGCTGCTGCACGTCGAGGGTGACGGCGTGCTGCCCGGACCAGCGGCGGAAGAAGCCGTCCTCGCCGCCCGTCGCCTTGATCGTCTCGATCAGCTGGAGACCGCCGTACGAGGTGTTCGTCAGCCGGGCGCTCTCGGCGCGCAGCTTGTGGGTGCCGGTGGCCCTGACGCGGACCGCGATCCGCAGGGCCACCACGTTGAGCAGCGCGACACCGACACCGACGACGGTGAGCTGCGGGTCGTAGGTCCACAGCAGCACCGCGTACAGCAGCACCACGACCGCGTCCACGCCGGCCGCGGACAGGTCGCGGGCGAGGGTCTCGGCGACGGAGTCGTTGGACCGCAGCCGCTGCACCAGGTCGGCCGGGCTGCGCTGCGCGTAGAAGGCCACGGGCAGCCGCAGCAGGTGCCGCAGGAAGCGGGCGCCGCCCAGGGTGGAGGAGACGATCCGCCCGCGCAGCAGATTGGTCTGCTGCAGTGCGGTGAGCACCGCCGTGAGCACGAGCGCGGTCGCCATCGCCGCGAACAGCACCCCGAGCAGCGAGTCCTGGCCGCCGATGAGGAAGGTGTCGATGTACGTACGGCTCAGGGCCGGCACCCACGCGCCGACGGCCACCAGCAGGATGCTGGAGAGCACCGCGGCGGCCATCGTGCCCGAGGTGCCGCGCAGCCGGACCGGCAGGGCGCCGAGCACACCGGGCCTGCGGCCGCCGGGGCGGAAACCGGCACCCGGCTCGAAGACGAGGACGATGCCGGTGAACGCGGTGTCGAACTCCTCCATGGGCACGAAGCGGCGGCCCTTGGCCGGGTCGTTGACGTAGACCCCGGTCCGGCCGAAGCGGCGGCCCATGCCGTCGTAGACGACGTAGTGGTTGAACTCCCAGAACAGCACCGCCGGGGCCGCGACCTCGGCGAGCGCCGCCAGGTCCATCTGCATGCCCTTGGCCTGGAGCCCGTAACCACGCGCCGCCTTCAGCAGGTTGCTGGCCCGTGAGCCGTCCCGGGAGACGCCGCAGGCGATCCGCAGCTCCTCCAGCGGGACATGGCGGCCGTAGTGGCCGAGGACCATCGCGAGCGCTGCGGCGCCGCACTCCACCGCTTCCATCTGGAGCACCGTGGGGGTGCGGACGGTCCGGGGACGGCCGCCCCCGAGGACGGGACGGCGCCGGGGCGCGGGGCGGCGGCGGGGCGCGGGGCGGCGGCGGGCCGGGGAGGTCTTCTTGCGCGGGTTCAGCCGGTTCACGGGAGCAGCCAGTCGACGGGGCGTTGCGAGGAGAGGTGGACGGCGCCGGTGACCGGCGTGCCGGAGTCGTCGGCGTCGGGGCGGCCGCCGGAGCGCTCCAGGGTCACGAGCACCGCCACCGGGCTGCCCTGCCGCGTGAAGTGCGCGGCGAGGCCGTCGTCGCCGAGGAAGCCGCCGATCTGCGCCCGCGTCTGCGGCGCGCGGCCCACCGAGCCGACCCGGCCGCGCAGCACCGCGCCGCCGCCCCCGGCCACCGAGGGCAGGGTGACGTCGACCCGGGCGCCCGTCCGGACGGTGCCGGTCGCGCCGGGCGGTACGTACAGGACGGCCACGAGGCGGTCGTCGCCACCGGTGACGCGTTCGACGGTCGCCACGTCCGCGCCGGTCGCCAGGACGGCGCCCGGCGCCACGTGCAGCGCGGCCAGTCGGCCGCCGGCCACGACGCGCACCGGCCGGTCGCCCCGCTCGGTGCGGACGACGGCGAGCGGCTGACCGGGGGAGACCCGGGCGCCCTCGGCGACGAGGAGCTCCGTCACCTGTCCCGCGACCGGGCTCTGCAGCAGGTACCGGCCCTCGGGCCGGGTGAGGATCCCGGGCGCGCTCAGCTTGGACGTCACCGTGCCGGTGAAGGCCCACACGCCGGCGACGGCCATGACGAGGACCGTGACGGCCAGGACGAGACGGCCCTGGGGCCGGGCGAACCGCACCGGCAGGTCGAGTTCTTCGGGCGACTGCAGCTTGGACAGGGCCTTCTGGCGGAATTGCATGGACTGTTCCTTCGACTGCCTGTGCTGCGCTGCGCCGTGAAGAGCGGCGGGGGGCCGTGGACCCCGGGGCGCTCCCGCGCCCCGGGGTCCACGGACGGGTCTGCTCAGAGACCGGCGAGACCGGTCACGGCGGCGGTGTTCACCGAGACGCCGGTGATGCCCTGGGCCAGGCCCGGGACGCCGGTGGCGATGCCCTCGACGGCCTGCACGGACTGCAGGGAGCCGACGGTGCCGAGCAGGGTGGCGACGTCACCGGTCGCGGCGCCGGCGAGACCGCCGTTCACGCTGATGACACCGCCGGAGACGGCGTCGAGGGCGTTGTCGTCGAGCTCGAGGGTCTCGATGTCGTTACGCATGGAGCGCACCTTTCGTCAGGGTGGGGGGAATCCGAATGCCGCGGCGCGGCAGATCAAAGCACGCGAACGGGTGGCCGTTCCACTTCGGTTGACGCCCTGTCAGGCTCGTTCCTGCACGTCGGGAGACCGGCGTGCAGCATGTTTCACGCGATGGCGACAACTTCTCCGCGAAACGGAGTAACAGATTCCAGCGGTCCGTTGCGCTCGGTGGAGGAATCGGGTGAAGCACGACAGAAGGGCCCGGCCGGCTGTGCCGGACCGGGGAGCGGCACAGGAGGCCGGCTTCGCGGCACGTACACAATGTGCGGGTTCCCGGCAGAGAGCGGGAACGGCGCGCGACCCGAGGGGCAGGGCGGGCGCGGACCGGGCGGGCGCGAGCGGCGCGGGCGGGGCGGGCGGGGCGAGCGGCGCGGGCCCGGCGGGCGGGGCGGGCGGCGCAGGGATCGGCGGGCGGGGCGGGCGCGGGCGGTGCGGGGCCCGTGCGAGGCCGGGCCACCCGGCCCGGACCGGACGCGGCCGTCACAGCCACCCGGAGCGCTGGGCCTGCAGCGCCATCTGGAACCGGTTCGCCGCGCCGAGCCGCGCCATCAGGACCTGGAGGCGCCGGAACAGGGTGCGGCGGCTGATCCCCAGCTCCCGGGCGATGACCTCGTCGCTCGCGCCTCCCGCGAGCAGCCGCAGCAACCGCCGGTCGGCCGGCGGCAGACCGGCCGGGCGCGCGGTGCGGCCGTGGAAGGGCAGGGCGCTCCGCCAGGACTGCTCGAACAGCGCCACCAGCGCGGACAGCAGCCCGCACGGCTGCACCACGAGGACGGTGTTGACCACGTCCGCCTCCTGGATCGACAGCGACACCAGGGCGTACGCCTCGTCGATGATCAGCAGCTTGACCGGCACCGACGGCAGCACCCTCGCCTGCTCGCCCGCCTCGATGCACGGCTCGATCACCGTGGCCAGCTTCCCCGGGTGCTCCAGCGAACCCTGCGAGTAGACCACCCGCTGCGTCACGCCCCGGGCGAGCGTCGCCAGCGCGTCCTCGGTGGCGCCCGCGATCGGGACGTACGGCGGCGAGTCCAGCTGCCGGATCTGCTCCCGGGCGCTCGCCCATGCCTGCCGCATCCGGGGAGCGATGGCGTCCCCGGTGACGACCTCCACGAGGTGGTCGTTGTACGCCGCGAGCCGATGCCGCCGGAACGACTCGAAGGCACCGCCCACCGCGATCCTCGACTCCTCCAGCTCCGCCGCCCGGTGCCGGGCCAGGATCTCCAGACCCGCCGCCGGCGGCACCGGCGCCACCATGTCGCCGTCCTCGGCGGCGGCGCTCGCCAGGCCGGCGCCGACCAGCTCCCCGTACGCCGCCGTGAGCTCCGCACCGGCCAGACCGGCCGCCCGCCCGATCGCGCCCAGCGGCGCGGGCGCCGCGTCGAGCAGGGCCAGATAGACCCGGCGGGCCGCCTCGCCGACACCGAGCAGCCGCAGCGCCTCCCCGAGCCGCCCGTCGCTCATGCGCCCGTCGCGTTCCTCACGCGCCCGTCCCGTCCCCATCCGTCCGTCCCTTCGTCCCGCCCCGCATTATCGGCCCGCCCCGCTCCCCGTGTGGCCGATCAGTGCCACTGGCACTTCCCGGCCCCGCACGGCCGTCCGGCGGGCTACGGTCCGGGGGCCGACACAGCGCACACACCCACTCGACGAAGGGGCACTCGTGGCCAAGCGCCGAAAGAACGGTCTGTACACGGAGATCTCCGAGGAACTGTCCGCCCTCATGCGCACCGGCTGGGCCGACACCGAGCGGCACGACCTCACGCCCGACGAGCAGGCCCCGTACGCGGCCCGCCGCCGCGCCGCGCTCTCCGCCCGCTTCCCGGGCGAGCGCCTCGTGATCCCCTCGGGGAACCTCAAGACCCGCTCCAACGACGACACCTACCCGTTCCGGCCCTACTCGGGCTATGTGCACATGACCGGCGACCGGACCCGCGACGGCGCCCTCGTCCTGGAGCCGCGCCCCGGCGGCGGACACGACGCGTACTGCTACCAGCTGCCGCGCGACAGCCGGGACACCGACGAGTTCTGGATCGGCTACCACGCCGAACTGTGGACGGGCCGGCGCCGCTCCCTCGCCGAGTCCGCGCGCGTCCTCGGCCTCGCCTGCCGCGACGTGCGCACCGCCGCCGAGGACCTCGCCGCCTCCACCGTCCCCACCAGGATCGTCCGCGGCATCGACCCGGCCCTCCAGGCCGCCGTCACCACCGACGAGGAGCGCGACGCCGAGCTGGAGGAGGCGCTCGGCGACCTCCGGCTCGTCAAGGACGCCTGGGAGATCGGCGAGATGCGCAAGGCCGTCGACTCCACCGTGCGCGGCTTCACCGACGCCGTCGCGGAGCTCTCCCGCGCCGTCGCCACCTCCGAGCGCTGGATCGAGGGCACCTTCTTCCGGCGCGCCCGCCTGGAGGGCAACTCCGTCGGCTACGGCTCCATCTGCGCGGCCGGCGAACACGCCACGATCATGCACTGGACCGACAACGACGGCCCCGTCCGCCCCGGCGACCTGCTGCTCCTCGACGCGGGCGTGGAGACCCACACCCTCTACACCGCCGACGTCACCCGGACCCTCCCGATCAGCGGCACCTTCACGCCCGTGCAGCGCCGCGTGTACGAAGCGGTGTACGAGGCCCAGGAGGCCGGCATGGCCGCGGTCAAGCCGGGCGCCGCCTACCGTGACTTCCACGAGGCGGCCCAGCGCCACCTTGCGGCCCGCCTGGTCGACTGGGGCTTCATTGAGGGCCCCGCCGAGCGCGCGTACGCCCTGGGACTCCAGCGCCGCTTCACCATGGCCGGCACCGGGCACATGCTCGGCCTCGACGTCCACGACTGCGCCGAGGCCCGCAACGAGGACTACGTCGACGGCGTCCTCGAACCGGGCATGGTCCTCACCGTCGAACCGGGCCTGTACTTCCAGCCCGACGACCTCACCGTGCCCGAGGAGTGGCGGGGCATCGGCGTCCGCATCGAGGACGACCTGCTCGTCACCGAGGACGGCCACGAGAACCTCTCGGCCGCGCTGCCGCGCTCCGCCGACGAGGTCGAGGCATGGATGGCCCGCACCGCGGGCTGACCACCGGCCGGCCCGCCGCCCCGCCCCCGCCGCGGGGCGCGGGCGCGTCACCGGAGCGGCGCCGCGCCACGGGGGCGCGGCGCCGCTCCCGTACGCCGCTCCCGTACGCCGCTCCCGTCCCCACGGGCCCGCACGCCCGGCCTGCGCCGCCCCCGACCCGGGGCTAGTGTCGATACATAGGCCATAGGTGCGCCGGCGCTCCCGCGGCTTGGCGGTTCTCGCAGCCCCACAGCCCCGCGGTGGAGGGACCCGGGGCGCGCGGAAGGAGCCCGCCATGACCCGAATCGTGCGAGCGGCGATCGCCCTCACCGGAACCGCCGCCCTCTCCCTGGGCTTGCTCGCCACCAGCGGCGCGCAGGCGACCGGCCAGGCGGCCGCCCAGGAGGACGTGAGGATCGGACTGCTGCTGCCGGAGAGCAAGACCACCCGGTACGAGAAGTTCGACCGGCCCTACATCGAGGCCAAGATCAAGGAACTCGCGCCCGGCGCCCGGATCGACTACTACAACGCGGCCGAGAGCGCGACGACCCAGCAACAGCAGGTCAACACCGCCCTCGCCAAGGGCAACAAGGTCCTCATCCTGGACGCCGTCGACGCCAAGTCCATCCAGTCCTCCGTGGACAAGGCCAAGCGGGCCGGCGTGAAGGTCGTCGCCTACGACCGCCTCGCCCAGGGCCCGGTCGACGCCTACGTCTCGTACGACAACCGCAAGGTCGGCGAACTGCAGGGCAAGGCGCTCCTCGACGCGCTCGGCGACCGCGCCGGCGACGGCGAGATCGTGATGCACAACGGCTCGCCGACCGACCCCAACGCGGCCGAGTTCAAGGCCGGTGCGCACTCCGTCCTGGACGGCAAGGTGAAGATCGGCAAGGAGTACGACACCCCGAACTGGGACCCGAACAACGCCAACCAGCAGATGTCCGGAGCCATCAGCGCGCTCGGCAAGGACCGGATCGTCGGCGTCTACTCGGCCAACGACGGACTGGCCGCCGGCATCGCGACCGCCCTCAAGGCCGCCGGCATGAACGTGCCCCTGACCGGCCAGGACGCCCAGCTCGACGCCATCCAGCGGATCCTGCTCGGCACCCAGACCATCACCGTGGAGAAGCCGTACAAGCCGGAGGCCGACATCGCCGCCCGGATGGCGGTCGAACTCGCCGAGGGCAAGCCGCTCTCCAAGGACCTGACCCCCACCACCGTCACCAGCGGCAGCGGCCAGAAGGTCCCGGCCACCCTGCTGACCCCGGTCGTGGTCGACAAGGACAACATCAAGGACACGGTCGTCAAGGACGGGCTGTACACGGTCAAGGAGATCTGCACGCCCGCCTACGCCGACGCCTGCAAGAAGGCCGGACTCCAGTAGCCCGGAGCCTCGCCACAGCCCTCACCCGTATCCCGCCGAGGAGGCGGTCGCGGTGCCGGAAGCACCAGTGCTGACACTGCGGGGGGTCTCCAAACGGTTCGGCGCGGTCCAGGCCCTGTCGGACTTCGACCTCGAGGTCCGCCCCGGTGAGGTCGTCGCCCTCGTCGGCGACAACGGCGCCGGCAAGTCGACCGCCGTCAAGGCCATCGCCGGAGTGAACCCGCCCGACGACGGCGTCATCGAATGGCAGGGCCGGCCGGTCACCATCCACCGGCCCCACGACGCCCAGAACCTCGGCATCGCGACCGTCTACCAGGACCTCGCGCTCTGCGACAATCTCGATGTCGTCGGAAACCTCTTCCTCGGCCGGGAGCTGCGCCGCTTCGGCGTGCTCGACGAGGTCCGCATGGAGCAGCGCGCCCGCGAGCTGCTCGACACCCTGTCCATCAGGATCCCGTCGGTCCGCATCCCCGTCGCGTCCCTCTCCGGCGGTCAGCGCCAGACGGTGGCCATCGCCCGGTCCCTCGTCGGCGACCCGAAGGTCGTCATCCTCGACGAGCCGACCGCCGCGCTGGGCGTCGAGCAGACCGCCCAGGTCCTCGACCTCGTCGAACGGCTCCGCGAGCACGGTCTGGGCACCATCCTCATCAGCCACAACATGGTGGACGTGATGGCCGTCGCGGACCGGATCGCGGTGCTGCGGCTCGGCCGCAACAACGGCGTCTTCGACAAGCGCTCCACCACCACCGAAGAGATCATCTCCGCCATCACCGGGGCCACCGAGAGCGCCGTCACCCGCCGCCAGGCCCGGATCCGCGAGGAGCGGGAACAGCGGGGGGAGGAGACGCCATGAGACGCTCCCGGGACTCCCAGGGCCCCGAGAACCCGCTCGGGCACGGCAGCGCCGCGCAGGAGCCCGCGCCCGAGGCCGTGCCCGCCGTCGACAGCCGGCTGATCGTCCGGGAGGAGGGCCTGCGCGGCTACGCCGGCGAGGTCCGGCGCAAGCTCCGCAGCGGCGAGCTGGGTTCGCTGCCGGTGGTCGTCGCCGTGATCATCATCTGGACCGTCTTCGGCACCCTGGACAGCGCCTTCCTCTCCGCCCAGAACCTCTCCGACCTCAGCCAGCAGATCGTCGGCACCGGCATGATCGCCGTCGGAATCGTCTTCGTCCTGCTGCTCGGGGAGATCGACCTCTCCGTCGGCTCCGTCAGCGGACTGTGCGCGGCGATCTTCGCCGTGCTCAACGTCCTGAACGGCATGAACGAATGGCTGGCGCTGCTCGTCGCCGTCGCCGGGGGAGCGGCCGTCGGCCTGATCCACGGCTTCTTCTTCGCGAAGGTGGGCGTGCCCGCGTTCGTCGTCACCCTCGCGGGCAACCTCGCCTGGAACGGGCTCATGCTCCAGGTGCTCGGCACCACCGGCACCGTCAACATCCCGGCCGAGAGCGTCGTCTCCCGGCTGTACTCGACCCTCTTCCACAGCCCCGCCGCCGCGTACGTCACGGCCGCCGTGGGCGTCGGACTGTTCCTGCTCGCCTCGCTCCTGGACGCGCGCCGCCGGCAGGCCGCCCGGGTGCCGTTCCGGCCGGTCGCCGAGATCGTGCTGCGTACGGTCGTGCTCGCGGCCCTCGCCTTCGCCGCCGCCTACATCCTCAACCGCTACCAGGGCCTGCCCCTGGCGCTGCTGATCTTCCTGATCCTGCTGGTGCTGCTCGACTTCGTCCTGCGCCGCACCCGCTACGGGCGGCAGATCTTCGCGGTCGGCGGCAACATCGAGGGCGCCCGCCGGGCCGGCATCAGCGTGCCCTTCGTCCGGATGAGCGTCTTCACCATCGCCGGCACCATGGCGGCGATCGGCGGGGTCTTCCTGGCCGGGCAGATCCAGTCCGCGAGCCAGACCTCCGGCGGCGGCAACCTCCTGATGAACGTGATCGCCGCCGCCGTCATCGGCGGCACGAGCCTGTTCGGCGGGCGCGGCTCGGTCTGGTCGGCCCTGCTCGGCGCCCTGGTGATCGGCTCCATCCAGTCCGGCATGAACATCATGGGCGTCAGCAACGCCGTCCAGTTCATGATCACCGGTTCCGTGCTGCTCGCCGCGGTGGTCGTCGACTCGCTGTCGCGGCGCAGCCAGAAGGCCGCGGGACGCGCCTGAGGCCGGGCGCGCCCGCGGCACGGTGGCTCCGGGCCGGGCTACGGCTGCTGGAGCACCGTCTCCGGATGCTCCGGGCTACGGCTGCTGGAGCACCGTCTCCGGATGCTCCGGGCTACGGGTGCTGGAACACCACCTCCGGATGCTCCGCGCTCGGCCCGTTCAGGAGGGCCTGCGGACGGCCGCGCAGATGCTCGTCGAAGAACGCGGCGAGGTAGGCGCGCGTCACGCCCAGCGCACGGCCGGCCGGGATGGGGCCGGCGGGCAGTCCGAAGTGGTGCTGGATCACCGGGCCGTCCGAGAAGCTGAAGTGGTCCGACCCCGACACCGTCAGCCAGCGCTTCCAGCCGCCGAGTGCCCGCCAGGTCTCGTCCCAGCTGGTGTCCTCTCCGCCCGGGCGGTGGAACTCGTCCGTGCCGAGGAAGAGGAACGGTCGGCCGCCCAGGCCGTCGGCCGGCAGCGCTTCCCAGAAGGAGCCGTCCATGTTCACCCCGGCGTCGACGCGCCGGTCCGCGGCCATGGCCGTGGCGGCGGAGGCGCCGCCGATGGAGTGCCCGGCCATGCCGATCCGCGACCGGTCGATCGCCCGAGCCGCGTACCGCCAGGCGGGCCTGGGGCCGGTCAGCCGGTCCAGGACGAAGCGGACGTCCGCCGCCCGCGCGGCCGTCACGTCCCGGCCCTCGGCGCGGCCCTCCTCCAGCGCGGTGCAGGCCGCACAGGTGAGGATCCGGCCGCCCGGGACGGCCGTGCCCGAGGTCTCGTAGGCGTGGTCGACGGACGCGACCACATAGCCGCGCGACGCGAGGTCCACGGCGACGTTCGTGAGCGTGAACCGGGGCACCCCGAACCCCGGCGACAGCACCACCAGCGGATGCCGGCCCGGCGCGGGCCGCGCGTCCGTCGCGGTGTACGTGCCCATGCCGGCCAGGGCGCGTACGGAGCCGGGGTCGGTCACGCCCACGCCGCTCAGGAGCAGCCGGGCCTCCTCCTCGGTCGCGTACGGCGCGGGACGGCCCGACGCGCGGCGCGCGGCGGGATAGTGCAGCGTCACCATGAGCTCACGGCCGTCCGCCGCGGGCACCCAGGGGTCGGGCCGGGACCGGTCGACGAGGTGGACGATGGTGCCGCCGACCCCGGACCGCCCGGTGGGGGCGGGGAGTTCGAGCGGGACGGAGGCCGCCCGGGGGGAGGAGCCGGCTGCGATCGAGACGGGCGTGACGGAGGAGGCGGCGGGGGAGGAGTGGGCGCCGGAGGGGGCGGGGGCGGGGACCGGCGTCAGGGCCGGCGCCGCGGTGGCCGCGGAGGCGGGGAGGGCGGTCAGGGGTAACGCGACCGCGCAGGCGAGAAGGGCGGCAGCGGCCGCCCGAGTCGGCTTGATCATGCCGAGGACGTTACGGCGCGGCCCACCGCGCCTGCGTCAGACCACGGTCGGAGCCCGCCGCGGCGCCGTCACCCGCAGGGCGGACGTCTCCCTCCGCCCTGCGGATGCGGTCCGCGGACCGTTCCGGGATCCTGGACGGGACAGGGGGGCCATCCGAGGAGGGCCGCGATGTCCGTGATGGACAAGCTCAAGCAGATGCTCAAGGGGCACGAGGACCAGGCGGGAAAGGCCGTCGACAAGGGCGGTGACTACGTCGACAAGAGGACGCAGGGCAAGTACAGCGGTCATGTCGACACCGCCCAGGAGAAGCTCAGGCAGCAGCTGGGCGACACGCCCCAGCGGCCCCCGGAGGAGCCGCCCCAGCGGTGACCCGGGAAGGGCGCGCGGCCGCTGTCCGGCCGCGCGCCCCGTTCCGCCCCGCCCGTCCCGGGCGAGCTGTCAGGACTCCTGCGAGACGTCGCCCACGAGATCGCCCACCTGGGTGTGCGGGAGGGTACGGGCGATGTCCGCCTGGGCGATGATGCCGACCAGGATGTGACCGTCGATGACGGGCACCCGCCGGATCCTGTGCTCGCTCATGACGCGCAGCACCTCGCTCGCGTCGTCGTCGACGGAGACCGTGACGATCTCGCCCTGGGCGAGGTCGCCGGCGGTGCACCGCGCGGGGTCCTTGCCCTGGGCGACGACCTTCACGACGATGTCACGGTCGGTGAGCATGCCCTTCAGCCGTTCGTCGGGCCCGCAGACGGGCAGGGCGCCCACGTCGAGCTCGACCATCTTTCGGGCCGCGTCGACGACGGTCTCGCTCGCCTTCACGCAGGTCGCGTCCGCGGTCATGATGTCGCGTGCGGTGGTGGTCATGGGTGCTGCCCCTCCTCGTGTCGTGGTGGGCTCGGAAGGTCCGCCGCCGTGCGGGCCGCGCCGTCAGCCGGCGCGGTCCTCCAGGGCGCGGACGATCGCCGCCGAGAAGGCCTCCAGGTCACCGGGCCTGCGGGAGGTGATCAACGGATGTCCGCCGGAGGTGTCCACGACGACCTCCTTGTCGCGCCAGGCGGCTCCCGCGTTCTCCAGGTCCGTGCGGAGCGAGGGGTACGAGGTCAGCTCGCGGTCCCGGACCACCCCGCTGTCCACCAGGAGCCACGGGCCGTGACAGATGGCCGCCACGGGCTTTCCCGCCTCGGCGAAGGCCGAGACCAGCCGCTGCGCCCGGTCGTCGACGCGCAGCCGGTCGGCGTTGAGCGTGCCGCCCGGCACGACGACCGCGTCGTACTCCTGCGCGGAGGCGTCCGCGAAGGTCATGTCCGGTTCGACGACCGTGCCCGGCCGTCGGTCGGACACCACCGTGAGGACGGGCTCCTTGCGCTGCGCGGCGACCGTGACCCGGGCGCCGGCCTCGCGCAGCGCCGCCACGGGCTGGTTCAGTTCGTCCTGCTCGGTGCCGTAGTTGGTGGTGAGGACGAGCACGTTCATTCCGTCGAGCGTCACGGTCGACAACTCCTCATCGGTCCGGATGCCGTTGCGATTGCGCCTCGCCGCCCGGCGGTCCTCCGCCGGGCGAGGGGGCCTTTCCACGCCGCTGCCCGCTCGGGCGGCCTTCATGCGCGGCCCGTGACCGGCCGGCCGTCCGTCCCCGGCGGCCTCGCCGTGACCGCCGGGCCCTCGCGGAGGGCCCTCCCCGGGCGGTCCCCGCGGGCGAGCCCTCGCGCACCTCCTGTGGAACGATTCGTGTCAAACCATCCTGAAACGGGAATCCTGTCCTCAGGACGCTCGACTGACGGACCCCGCCGCCGCCCCGCGCGCGGCGCAGGCCCATCGCCACCGTCGAAGGAGCCTCATGTCCACCCGCACCGCCCGAACCGACACCAGCACCAGCAGCGCCACCCGGCCCGGCTCACAGGCCGCGGCCGTACGCCGCCAGGCGCTGCACGGCCTGCCCGAGATCGACCGGCCGACCCAGGTCTCCACGGACGACGCCCAGACGCTCTCGGCCTCGCTCCTCACCCGGCTGCGGGAACTGGAGGAGGGCACACCCGAGCACGCGTACGTGCGCAACACGCTGATCGAGCTCAACCTGAGCCTGGTCCGCTTCGCCGCCCGTCGCTTCCGGAACCGCCCCGAGCAGCGGGAGGACATCGTCCAGGTCGGCACCATCGGCCTGATCAAGGCCATCGACCGCTTCGACCCCACCCGGGGCATCGAGTTCTCGGCGTTCGCGCTGCCGACGGTCGTGGGCGAGATGAAACGATTCTTCCGCGACACCAGTTGGGCCGTCCGGGTCCCACGGCGGCTCCAGGAGCTGCGCGTCGACATGGCCAAGGCCGCCGACGTGCTCGAACAGCGGCTCGGCCACCGCCCGACCCGCGCCGAGGTCGCCGCCCACCTGGACCTCCCCGAGGACCGGGTCGCCGAGGGCGAGCTCGCCGCCCGCGGCTACACCGCCCACTCCCTCGACGTCACCGTCGCCGAGGACGACGCCCCCCGCGACAGCTCGCGCCGCCTCGCCACCGCCGAGCCCGCCTACGAACTCATCGAGGACTTCGAGTCGCTCAAGCCGCTCATCGCCCGTCTGGGCGAACGCGACCGGCAGATTCTGTCGCTGCGTTTCGGCGAGGACCTCACCCAGGCGGAGATCGGCGAACGGCTCGGACTGTCCCAGATGCACATCTCCCGCCTGCTCACCCGCATCCTCGACGAGCTGAGGGCGGGCCTCCTGGAGGACGGGGACGAGCCCGCGACCACCGACGGCTGAGCGCGGCCCGGCCCCCGGACCCGGGCCCCCGGCCCCGGGAGTCCCGGCCGGACCGACCCGGCCGCGTTTCCCTCTCGGTCACCCGGGCAGCCGCACCGACGGAACCACCGGACGGAGCGACGACCCGCACCCATGGAGGTGTCATGACCGAGTTCGGCTACTTCCTGTCCTGCGAGGAATTCGGGCCCCACGAGCTGGTCGAGCAGGCCAGGATGGCCGAGGACGCCGGCTTCCGCTCGCTGTGGATCTCGGACCACTTCCACCCGTGGAACGACGAGCAGGGCCACAGCCCCTTCGTCTGGTCCGTGATCGGCGCGCTCTCGAAGAGCTGCGGCCTGCCCGTCCAGACCGCCGTGACCTGCCCGACCGTCCGCGTCCACCCCGCCGTGATCGCCCAGGCCGCCGCCACCTCCCAGGTCCTCCTGGACGGTCGCTTCCGGCTCGGGCTCGGCAGCGGCGAGGCGCTCAACGAGCACGTCCTCGGCGACCCCTGGCCCCCCGCCGACGTACGCCTGGACATGCTGGAGGAGGCCGTCGACGTCATCCGCAAGCTGTTCACCGGCGAAGAGGTCACCCACCGGGGACGGCACTACACCGTCGAGAACGCCCGGCTCTACACCCTGCCCGAGACCCCGCCGCCCATCGACATCTCCGCCTTCGGCCCCCGCGCCGCCGACCTCGCCTCCCGGATCGGCGACGGCTTCGTCACCACCCAGCCGGACCCCGGCATGATCGCCCGCTTCCGGGCCCGCGACCCCGGGCGGCCCCTCTTCGCCGGCACCAAGGTCTGCTGGGCGCCCTCACGCGACGACGCGGTCCGCACGGCGCACCGCGTGTGGCCGACCGAGCACCTGCCCGGCGAACTCAACCAGATCCTCCCCACCCCCAGCCACTTCGAGCAGGCCTGCGAGCTGGTGACCGAGGAGACGGTCGCGGGCGCCGTCGCCTGCGGCCCCGACCCCGAGGAACACGTCCGCCGGCTGCGCCCCTACGTCGAGGCCGGCTTCGACCGCGTCCACATCGGCCAGATCGGCCCCGACCAGCGCGGATTCTTCGACTTCTACCGCAAGGAGGTCCTGCCGCTCCTCGACGGGACGAGCGTCGGCGGACCGAACGGAGACGAGGCATGACCAAACAGACCGTCAGCGACCACCTCCTCGACCGGCTCCGCGCCTGGGGCGTCACCCATGTCTTCGGCTACCCCGGCGACGGCATCAACGGCCTGATCTCGGCCTGGGCCCGGGCCGGCGACGACCCCCGCTTCGTCCAGGCCCGGCACGAGGAGATGGCCGCCTTCGAAGCCGTCGGCCACGCCAAGTTCTCCGGCCGCGTCGGCGTCTGCGCCGCCACCTCCGGCCCCGGCGCGGTCCACCTCCTCAACGGCCTCTACGACGCCAAGCTCGACCACGTGCCCGTCGTGGCGATCGTCGGCCAGACCGCCCGCAGCGCCATGGGCGGCTCCTACCAGCAGGAGGTCGACCTGCACAGCCTGTTCAAGGACGTGGCCTCCGCCTACCTGGAGACCGTCAACGTCCCCGAACAGCTCCCCAACGTCCTCGACCGGGCCGTCCGCACCGCCTACGCCCGCCGCGCCCCCACCGCGCTCATCATCCCGGCGGACGTCCAGGACCTGCCGTACTCCCCACCGGAGCACGCCCACAAGATGGTCCCCTCCAGCCTCGACGTCAGCGGCTGGGCGCCCGTGCCGGACGACGACTCGCTCGCCCGCGCCGCCGAGGTCCTCCGGAGCGGCCGGCGCGTCGCCGTCCTCGTCGGACAGGGCGCGGCGGGCGCCGCACCCGAGGTCGAGCGGATCGCCGACGTCCTCGGCGCGGGCGTCGCCAAGGCCCTGCTCGGCAAGGACGCCCTCAGCGACGAACTGCCGTACGTGACCGGCTCCATCGGACTGCTCGGCACCCGCCCCTCGTACGAGCTGATGCAGAACTGCGACACCCTCCTGACCATCGGCTCGAACTTCCCCTACTCCGAGTTCCTGCCGCCGTACGGCCAGGCCCGCGCCGTGCAGATCGACATCGACCCGCACATGGTGGGCCTGCGCTACCCGTACGAGGTCAACCTGGTCGGCGACGCGGCCGCCACCCTGCGCCGGCTGCTGCCCGTGCTCGACCGCAAGGAGGACCGGAGCTGGCAGGAGGGCGTGGCCGACGGCGTACGCCGCTGGAAGAAGGTCATGGCACGCCGCGCCGCCCTGTCGGCGGACCCGGTCAACCCGGAGTACGTGGCCCACGCCCTGGACCCGCTGCTCCCCGACGACGCCATGCTCACCTCGGACTCCGGCTCCGTCGCCACCTGGTACGCCCGGCACCTCACCCTGCGCGGCGCCATGCGGGGCTCGCTGTCCGGCACCCTCGCCAGCATGGGCTGCGGCGTCCCGTACGCGATCGGCGCCAAGTTCGCCCACCCCGACCGGCCCGCCATCGCCCTGGTCGGCGACGGGGCGATGCAGATGAACGGCATGGCCGAGCTCGTGACGGTCGCCAAGTACGCCACCGAGTGGACCGACCCCCGGCTGATCGTCGCCGTCTGGAACAACCGGGACCTCAACCAGGTCAGCTGGGAGCTGCGGGCCATGGGCGGCACCGCGCCCTTCCAGCCCTCGCAGGCCCTGCCCGACGTGCCCTACGCCGACTTCGCCCGTTCCCTCGGCATGAACGGCATCCGCGTCACCGACCCCGGTGACGTCGAGGACGCCTGGCGGCAGGCGCTCGCGGCCGACGGCCCCACCGTGCTCGACTTCCGCACCGACCCCGACGTACCGCCGATCCCGCCGCACTCCACCTGGGAACAGATTGAGGCCACCCTCGCCTCCCTGGTCCACGGGGACGGCCACCGCGGCCATGTGGTGGTGCAGGGGCTCAAGGCGAAGGCACAGGAGCTGCTGCCGCGCCGGCCGGGCGGCGGCCGGTGACGCACGTGCGCCGCGGCAGGGCGCCTGACCCCGGGCGGCGCTGACCGGCCCGAGCCGGCCAGGCCCACGGCGCGAGGCCGCGAGAGCCGCGTCTCAGGCCGCCGGGGTCTCCCCGGGCAGAACCGTCGGAGCGTCCCCGTGGAAGGCGGTCGGCGGGTGGTCCGGGGAGGGCGCGTCACCGACCCAGCGCTTGTGGGCGGCCGGCTGGTGGACGACCCGCACCCGGTGGCGCTCCAGGGCCAGCTCCTGGCCCCCGCCGTCCGTGAACCGGCCCGTCACCTCGTAGATCCCGCAGTGCGCCCGGCCCACCGGCAGCCGCTCCGCCGGCAGCCGGACCTCGTACGGGCCGCCGGCCCGGAAGCCGCCCAGCACCGTCCGGGTACTGCCGAGCACGGCTCCGTCCCGGAACCGGGAGTCCTCGAAGGCGACGCCGTCGATCTCCCGGCCGAGCCGGAAGGTCAGGCCGACGCTCACCACCGCCCCTTCGGGCAGCGTCAGCGGCTCGGGATCCCCGCCCGGCCCGTCCTCCCGAAGGGGCACTTCCAGGCGCCCCAGCTCCTCCGTGTACAGGGACACGTCCAGCAGTTCGAAGTCCTTCACGACGGTCACCGCCTTTCGGCACGGGATCGACGCACCACGCGGGCCCGAGCGGCCCCGGCGACCGCTCCGGGAGACGGCGGTGTGCGGCGAGCGGGCTGCGGCCTCGTCGTCGGACACCCCGCGCGCGCCGCCGGCACGGCACCGGTGCCCTGCGGCGGATTCCACGGGGGGTGCGGGCTCGGGGCCGCCGGCTCGCCGCCCGGCCGTGCGTCGTACCCCGTACGGGCAACGTACCCGCCGGGGAGCGCCGGGGCCATCCGGCCGACCGGCCCCGCGGACGCGACGGAGCGTCCGGCGCGGGGCGGTGCGGCGCGTCCCCGCCGGAACGGGACGGCCCACGGCGTACGGCCCATGACGGCGCTCCTTCTCCCTCCCGCCGGGGCGACTGCCCCGGCGGGCGCGGAACACGCCTCACCGACCCGGTCCCGCGAGGATGCGACCCCGTCGGCCGGGTACACGCAGCCCACACGAGGAGATGACCGCCGACCGGCTCGGCGTCGGGCCCCGTGACCGGGCCCGGCCGGACCGCCGCACCAGGAGGTGTCCGCAATGGACGATGTCCTGCTCTCACCGCGCGAGCAGCGCATCCTCGCCGAGATGGAGGAGATGCTCCGCCGGGGCGAGACCCCCGACCGCCGGCCGCGGTCGCCGCGCCCGCGGCCGGGCGGGGTGCGCGGGCTCCTCCTGCCGGCGGGCGTGGCCGTGGCGTTCACCGCGTCGGCCGTCCTGATGGGGCTCGCCACCACCACGGGGCGGCCGGCCTTCGTCTGGGCCTTCGCCGGCGCGTGGACCACGACCCTGGCGGGCCTGACGGCCCTGGTCGTGCGCTGGTGCCGCCGGTGGGCGGCGTCCCGGCCGGACGCGTGACGGATCGGGGCCGGCGCGCGTGGACGGAGCCGGACGCGTGGCCGGACAGGAAGGCGCCCGCCGTTCCCCGGTGAGAGGAGCGGCGGGCGCGATGCGCCCGCACGGAAGGTGCCGGGCGCGCGTCGGACGGGGGTGGAGGGCGGCGGGGCGCGAAGTCCGCGCCGTCACCACCGGTACCAGCGGCCTCCCCCACTGCGCATCAGGAAGCCGAGGAGCCACACGACCAGCAGGGCGATGGCGATCCACCACAGCACGTCGAGGGCGAAGCCGCCGCCGAAGAGCAGCAGGATCACGAGGAGGACGATGAGAAGCGGGACCATGACAGTCTCCTAGACAAGGGTCGGGTCGATGACGATGACGTGGTCGTACGGGGTGGTCCTCACGTCGCGGGAGGCGACTCGGACGGGCTGTCGGCGGGTTTCAGCCGGCCGCGCCAGCCGCCCGTCGCACGGCCTCGGTCCTCCATGAATTCCTTGAACCGGTTCAGGTCTCCCTCCACGCGGCTGTCCAGGACGCCCAGGGCGGTTCCCGTCCGGTCGACCGCGCCCTGCGGATCGACGTCCATGGCCAGGCTCACGCGCGTGTGCGTGTCGTCGACGCGCTCGAAGGTCACCACGCCCTTCTGCCGCACGTCGCCGCCCACCGTCCGCCACGCGATCCGCTCGTCGGGCAACTGGTCGACGATCTCGGTGTCGAATTCCCGGGTCACCCCGGCGACCCTGGTGCGCCAGTGGCAGTGCCGGTCGTCGACCTGCCGGACCTCCTCGACACCGTCCATGAAGCGGGGAAACTCCTCGAACTGCGTCCACTGGTCGTAGACCTCACGCAGTGGGGCCGTCACCTCGATCGTCTCGTGCACCATCGCGGTCATCTCCCTCGGTCGGGCGCGGCAGTGCCGGTGCGGAACCGGTCCGCTGCGCGAGTACCCGGCGACGCCCCGCGTAATCGTTCGGCGGCGGTGGCGTGTACCGGCCGTTGCCGGGTAACCGCGCGGGATGAAGCCGATCCAGAACGACACGGCACGCGACGGGGAACCCGGGACGGAGGCGATGGGGATGAGAGTGGTGAGGGCGCCTGGTGTGTACGGCCCGCAGGGCGACACGGAGCTGCTGCTGGAGAGCCTCGCCCGCGAGCAGCTTCGACCGGGAGCCCGCACCCTCGACCTGTGCACCGGAACCGGCGTCCTCGCCGTGGCCGCCGCCCGCAGGGGCGCCCGCGCGACGGCCGTCGACATCTCCGGCCGCTCCGTGATGACGGCACGGCTCAACGCATGGCTCCACCGCTGCCGGATCCGGGCCGTCCGCGGGGACCTGACGGCACCCGTCGCGGGCGAGCGGTTCGACCTGGTGACGGTGAACCCCCCGTACGTGCCGGCCGACTCGCCCCGGCTGCCGGCCCGGGGCCGCCGGCGCGCCTGGGACGCGGGTCTGGACGGCCGGCTCCTGCTCGACCGGATCTGCCGCGAGGCCCCTTCGCTGCTCGCCCCGAACGGAGTGCTGCTGCTCGTGCAGTCCTCCCTCAGCGACGTCGGGGCGAGCGTGGACGCGCTGACCCGCGCGGGACTGCGGACCCACGTGGCGGCGTGCAGCACCCAGCCGTACGGCCCGGTGATGAGCGAGCGGGCCGCGTGGTTCGAGGAGCGGGGACTGGTCCCGCCGGGGACGCGCAGCGAGCGGCTCGTGGTGATCCGGGCGGTGCGCGAGGCGGTCCGCGAGCCCGTCCGCATGACGGCGGCCCTGAGGGGCACCCGCTCCCTGACCGGTCCCGTGACGCCGGACGGCAGCGGCGGCCAGGAGGAAGCGGAAGCGGCCTGACCGGCCGGCGGCACCCGGTCCGCGGCGCGGGCCGAAGCGGAGGAGGACGGACCCGATGACAGCTCGCGGTGGACGACCGGACCGGGGCGCCGCCCTGTTCGACCTCGACGGAACCCTCGTCGACACCAACTACCTGCACACCCTCGCCTGGTGGCAGGCCCTGCGCCAGCACGGCCACCTGGTGCCGATGGCGCGGATCCACCGCGCCATCGGCATGGGCTCCGACCGGCTCCTCGACGCGGTGCTGGGCTCCCAGCGCCGCCGGGACGAGGACGCGTCCCTCTCCGACGCGCACAGCACCCTCTACGCCGTCTGGTACGACGTCCTGCCGCCCTTCGAGGCCGCCGCCGACCTGCTGCGCGCGGTGGCGGCGCGCGGCTGGCGGATCGTCCTGGCCAGCTCGGCCGCAGAGGAGGAGGTGGCGGCCATCCGCAGACGCCTCGACGCCGAGGACGTCATCACGGCGGCCACCTCGGGCGGCGACGTCGACACCACCAAACCGGCCCCCGACCTCGTCGAGAGCGCCCTGAAGTCCGTGGGGGCCGAACCCGCCGACGCGGTGTTCGTCGGCGACACCAACTGGGACGTCGAAGCCGCGGGCCGCGCCGGCGTCCCCTGCGTGGGCCTCCTGACGGGCGGCAGGACCCGCCGCGAACTGGAGGAAGCGGGCGCGGTCGCCGTCTACGAGGACGCCCGCACCCTGCTGCGCCACCTCGACTCCAGCCCGCTCTCCCGGCCTCCGGCCTGACCCGCGCGGCCGGCGGCCCAGCACCGGAGCCCGGCAGCCCGGCAATGCCGGTACGTCCCTCACGCCCGCCCGCCTCACCCGCTCACATCTAGGTCACAACCTGACCTAGTGGCGTCCTACGGTCATCACACCGAGCACCACGAAGGACCGCACGAGGGGACGAGATCATGAAGCACACCGCGCCCGAGGGCTACACCAGCGTCGCGCCGTGGGTGGTCACCGACGACACCGGCGCGCTGCTCGACTTCATCGCCGCCGTGTTCGACGGCGAGGAACTCGCACGGGTGCCGGTCGAGGACGGCACCATCGGCCACGGTGAGATCCGGATCGGCGACACGGTGGTACTGGCCTTCGACCGGCGGCCCGACTGGCCCGTGATGCCCTCCCTGCTGCGGGTGTACGTCCCCGACGCGGACGCCGCCGTGGCCGCTGCCGTCGCGCACGGGGCGCAGGTGGTCACCGAGGTCGCCGACAGCGCGTGGGGGGATCGCGGCGGCCGGGTGCGCGATCCGTTCGGCAACATCTGGTGGGTGACGAGCCGGGTCGAGGAGATCGAGCCGGACCGGGCCTGGGCGCGCCTCTCCGAGCCGGAGTACGCCGAGGCGATGCGCCTGGCCCAGGAGACGCTGGACGCCGAGCTCAGCGGCCGGGACTCAGGGGTGGCGAGTGCGCCGAGGCGCCCGGTGCGCTGACCGGCGCCGACCCCTCCGCGCGAGCGTCTCGGGCCGCCACCGCGGCCCGAGGCGGGCGCCGCGGGCCTCCACGACGGCCGGAGGCGAGCGCCGCCCGGGCCCCTGCCGCCGGTCCGATCAGAGCGCGGCACACCTGGCCTCACGAGGATCCTCCGAGAGCGGCTCGCGCAGAGCTGGCCTCACAGGGATTCCGCGGCCGTCCGCAGGTCGGCGACGAGGCTCGCGTACATGCTCTCCCGGTCCTGGTCGCGGGCCCGCAGGACGGCCGAGGGGTGGACCGTCGCGAGGACCCGCACCCCCTCGCGCACCGTCTCGTCGAAGCCGCCCTTGGCCCCCGCGGGCGGCAGGGGCCTCGGAACGCCCCGGTCGGTGCCCACGCGGAAGGACGGACCCAGCAGCGCCCGGCCGGCCGTGGCGCCCAGGGTGACGATCAGCTCGGGGGAGACGAGGCGGAGTTCCGCCTCCAGCCAGGGCCGGCAGGCGAGCGCCTCGCGCAGGCTCGGCGCCTTGTGGATCCGCCGCTTCCGGGTCTCCTCCTGCGTGAACTTGAAGTGCTTGACCGCGTTCGTGACGTACACGCCCTCCTCGTCGATCCCGGCGTCCCGCAGCGCCCGGGTGAGCAGCCGGCCCGCCGGGCCCACGAACGCCACGCCCTCGCGGTCCTCCTGGTCGCCCGGCTGCTCTCCGACGAGCATCAGCCGCGCGTGCGGGTCCCCGCGGCCGAAGACCGTGCCGGTCGCGTCCCGGTGGAGCGGGCAGCCCCGGCAGTCGGCGGCGGCCCGGCGGTAGGCCGGCAGTCCGCCGCGCCGGGGCAGGAAGGGCGTCGCGTCGTACGGCTCGGGGGCGTCGGCCGAGCCGGTCGCGTCGCCGTGCGCGGCCTCGCGGTCACGCGTCGCCCGCGCGCGGGTGGCGTTCACGGCAGGACCTCCTCGGGACGGCTCCGGTGCCGCGCGCCCGCGCCGACGACGAGGCGGAGGCCGTCGCGCGGCCGGGTGGGGATCCGGTGCAGCGGAACGCGCAGGTCCTGCTCGGGCACGGTGAAGTCGAGCCGGGCCAGTTCGCGGGCCAGAGCGGACAGCACGGCGATCGTGACGTCCTCGCCCGGACAGCGGTGCCCGTCGCGCGGCCCGCCGCCCTGCGGAATGAGCCCGGGGGGATGCGCCGGTGCGCCGAGGAACCGGTCGGGCACGAAGCGGAACGGCTCGTCCCACAGAGCGGGGTCGTGGTTCTGCCCGTACACGTCGAGCAGCAGCATCGTGCCGCGCGGCACCGGCTCGCCGTCGAGCACCAGCTCGTCGGGGGCGAGGGCACCGAGGAACGGCACGAACGGATAGAAGCGGCGCACCTCGTGGGCGAAGGACGTGGCGAGGCCGACCGGCTCGTCGTCCGCGAGCCTCTGCCGCAGCGCGGGGTCGTCCCGCATGGCGTGTGCGGCGAAGGCCGTGAACCAGGTGATCGCGACCGTGGGCCGCACGATGTTCAGCAGCTCGACGGCGGCCGTCGCCGCGTCCAGCGGCGAGCCGTCCGCCTCCCGGTGCGCCAGGACCGCCTCGAACGCGGTACGCGGCACCGCCGCCCCCTCCCGGGCCCGCGTCTCCCACGAGCCCGTCTCGCGGGCGCGCACGACCGCCGCGCGCAGCAGCGCCTCCTGCCGCGACCGGGCCCGCCGGGCCCGCAGGTGGCGCGGTCCCGGTGTCGCGAAGCCGTCGACCATGGCCACGCAGTCCCGGGCCAGCCGCCCGGCGCCCGCGGCGTCGAGACCGGGCAGCCCGGCCCAGTCGCCGACGGCCCGGGCGAGGACGAGCGCGCCCTCGTCGAAGAGGGACACCTCCCGTCCGGCGAGCCCGGCGAAGGTCTCCCGGAATTCCTCGCACACCCGGGCGGTCAGCGTTCCGACGGCCTGCGGCCCGGTGAGCCGGGACAGGAACAGCGCCTTGCGGGCGCGGTGTTCCGAGCCGTCCAGGGTGTGCACGGCGCCCCGGCCGAAGAGGGTGTCGAGCACCGGGCCGGGCAGCGCGCCGCCGCGTCGCGCATGGTGTTCGTCGTAGAAGAAGGAGACCGCCTCCGGGCCGTGCAGCACGCGCACGGGACGGCCGAGGAGGCGGGTGGTCACCGGGCCGTCGCCGCCGTGGCGCCGCATCAGGTCCGGAAGCCAGTCGTAGCCCTTGAGCAGCAGGGCGAGGGTGTTGTCGCCAGGCATGAACCGCCTCCTCGGCTATCTCCGTCCGCCGGGTTTCCCCGGTCGCCGTCCCGCGCCGTGCCGTCCTCCGGGTCAGGCCCGGGGCTCCTCACCGGGGTCGGTCGGGAGCGGGCCGGCGTAGGGGCCCGGCCGCTCGGGCTCCGTGCGGGGCATCCCGCCCGTGCCGGGGCTCGTGCCGGTGCCGCTGCCGGTGGCCGCACCCGGACCCGTGCCCGTCGCGCCCCCGGCCCCGGCCCCGGTGCTGTCCGCGGGCCGCAGCCGGCCGCGCCAGGCGCCGGTGGCCTCGTCGCGTTCCTCGATGAAGTGCTTGAACCGCTGCAGGTCGCCCTGGACCCGGCTCTCCAGGAAGCCGAGGGCGTCGCCGGCCTTCTCGACCATGCCCTGCGGCTCGACGTCGAGGGCCAGGCTCACCCGGGTGTGTGTCTCGTCGAGGCGCTGGAACGTGACGACGCCCTTCTGCTTGACGTCGCCGCCGACCGTGCGCCAGGAGATCCGCTCGTCGGGGAGCTGGTCGACGATCTCCGTGTCGAACTCGCGGGCCACCCCCGCGACCTTCGTCCGCCAGTGGCAGTGCCGGTCGTCGAGCTGCCGTACCTGCTCCACGCCCTCCATGAAGCGGGGGAACTCCTCGAACTGCGTCCACTGGTCGTAGACCGCGCGCAGCGGGGCCTCCACCCTGATCGTTTCCTGCACCATGCTCATGGGGTCCTCCTCGAAGGGGTCCGGGCGGTCCGGCCGGGTGGGGGGCTGGACGTCTGCGGCTACCCCGGATCCCGGGGGCTCACGCGTTCCGCCCGGACCCCGCATACCGGCGGCGGAACGGGGCACCCGTCTGGCACGCCGATGCGAGCGGAGGTGTGCCGTGAGCTTTTCCGACGACAGCGCGACGAACGACCGCGCCCCGACCGAGACCGCCGGGACCGAGCGCCCGATGACCGGCCGGGCCGCGACCGGCCGGGCCACGCTCGACCGCGCCACGGACGGGGACGTCCCGGACGCGGGGGCCCCCACCGGAGGTGCCACGCTCCGGCGGCCCGCCGCGGCGCGGGTCACTCCCGTCGCGGGCGGCCCGCTGCTGGTCGAGGGACCCGTGGAGATCGTCCTCGACGACGGCACGGTCCGCCGCTCTGACCGTCCCGTGGTCGCGCTGTGCATGTGCCGGCGCAGTCTCCGCGCGCCCTTCTGCGACACGAGCCACCGCCCCCGCCTGCGGCGGACCGCCCGGGACGGGGGGCGTCGCGACGAAGCCGGGGACGAGGACGCCAAGGGGCACGCCGCCGACGAGCACGGCGCCGAGGAGCACGCGTCCGACGAGCACGGTGCCGACGAGCACGCGCACGCCGAGCACGAACCGTGAGCGGCGGACACCGACGCGACGCACAGGAAGGCGACGGACGCGCCGGACACGGACGAGCCGGACACGGACGCCACGGAGACGTAGAGGATCCCCTGCCATGACCACCACAGCCCCGCGCGGGACGGTCGACCGAGCGGTCGACGCACCCCAGGTCGACGAACGGACGGACGAGCGCGACCGGGCGGCCCGGCGGCCCGACCGCCGCCCCGTCCTCCCGCCACCCCGAGGCGAGCTCTCCGAGGCCGTGGCCGACTTCCTGCTCGGCCGGACGGCCACCCTTCCCGGACCCCGCGCGACGGAGGCCGCCGATCCCTTCGGCGAGGACCTCCACCTCGCCCTGCACCTCGCCTACGAACTCCACTACCGGGGCTTCGACGGCGTGCCGGACGACACCGAGTGGGACCCCGACCTGCTGCGGCTGCGCGCCCTGCTGGAGCGGCGGTTCGAGGACGCGCTGCGGATGCGCTGCGGGCGGTTCGGCGGCGTGCGCGAGGTGTTCGACGCGCTGCTCACCGAACCGGTCGACGGCCGGGGCGCCTCGCACTACCTGCTCCGCCACGGCACCCTCGGCCACCTCCGCGAGTACGCCGTCCTGCGCTCGGTGTACCAGCTCCGGGAGGCCGACCCGCACCTGTGGGTGGTTCCCCGGCTCCAGGGCCGCGCCAAGGCGGCCATGATGACCATCCAGTTCGACGAGTACGGCTGCGGCCGGCCCGAGCAGATGCACGCGCGGCTGTTCGCCGACCTGATGGAGGACCTCGGCCTCGACTCCTCCTACGGCCGCTATCTGCCCCACGTCGGCGCACCGGCCCTGGCCGCGGTGAACCTGATGTCGCTGCTCGGACTCCACCGGTCCCGCCGCGGCGCGCTCGTCGGCCACTTCGCGGCCCTCGAGGTCACCTCCTCGCCCGGCGCGTCCCGCATCGCCGCCGCCATGCGCCGGATCGGCGCGGGGCAGGCCGCGATCCGGTTCTACGACGAGCACGTGGAGGCCGACGCCGTGCACGAGCAGCTGGTGCGGCGGGACGTCGTCGGCGGGCTCCTCGCCGACGAGCCGGACCTCGCCGACGACGTGACCTTCGGTGTCGAGGCCACCGTCCTCCTCGAGGACGCGCTCTCCGACGCCGCCACAGACGCCTGGGAGGCCGGTACGACGGCCCTGCGGACGCCTCTCGGCGATGCCGACGACGACCACGGTGGTGGGGATGCTTAGCGCCGTTCGGGGTAGTGGCAGGGCTCCGGCCCCCGACGAGACGCCGGTCGTCCCCGGGAGGAGGACCCCATGAAGCTCACGGAAGGGCGTCGTGACGACGCCCGCGCCCCGCTCACCCAGCCGCACCAGCTGCGGACGGACCAGGGCGAGATAAGGGTGGAGCGCGACGACCGCGCCCACGCCCTGCCACCGGACCACACCCAGGCCATCCTGGAGGTCACGAAGGAGGTCGCCGCCGTCCTGAAGACGTCGGGCTGCCCCTTCGCCCTGGTCGGGAGCGTCGCGGCGTACGCGCACGGGATCCCCGTGCGGCTCCAGCACGACACCGACTTCGCCGTGCGCAGGGAGGACGCCGACACGGTCACCGAGCTGCTGCGCGAGCGCGGCATCCGGATCGTGGACCCGCCGGAGGACTGGCTGGTGAAGGCCCGCAGCGGGGGAGAGGAGATCGACCTCATCTTCTCGCTGGCCGGCCGCCCCGTCACCACCGAACTCCTCGGACGGGCCCTGACGCTGCCCGTCGACTCCGTCCACATGCCGGTGATCGAGCCCACCGACCTGATGACCGTCCGGCTCGCGGCGCTCTCCGAGCACCACTGCGACTTCGGCGCCCTGCTGCCGGTCGCCCGCGGACTGCGCGAGCGCGTCGACTGGGCACGCGTGCGCGCGGAGACCGAGGGACTGCCGATGGCGGAGGCGTTCCTCTACCTCCTCGAACTCCTCGACGTCATCCCCAGGGCCGGGGCAGCCGGTGCCGGGGCGGGCGGCACGGCGACGCCCGGGGGAGGGAGCGGTGATGAGTGAGCCACAGCAGCATGCCGGAGCGCACGAGGGCGAATACCGCATCGCCCGGCTGCGCGAGCGGCTCGCGGGCGACGACCTGGCCGAACTCGGCGTACAGATCGAGCAGCGGGGCGCCGCCGTCGTCCTGACCGGCACGGTGCCGACCACCACGCGGCGGGACGAGATCGTCCGGCTCGCCCGCGACGAGCTGGCCGGCTTCACCGTGCTCGCGGACCTGGCGGTGGCCTGCGCGGACGCGCCGGAGCGATGGGAAGAGCTGCCATGAGCACAGCCACCTCGACAGCGCACGACGTCGTCAGGGTGGCGGCGGTCGGCGACATCCACCTCAGCGAGGACTGCGAGGGACTGCTGCGGCCCGCCTTCTCCCGCCTGGCCGACTGTGCCGACCTGCTGCTGCTCGCCGGCGACCTGACCCGCCACGGAACGGCCGAGGAGGCCGCGGTGGTCGCGGGCGAGGTACGGGACTGCGGTGTGCCGGTGGTGGCCGTGCTCGGCAACCACGACTACCACTCGGGCCAGGAGTCCGAGGTCACCCGCGTGCTCCAGGACGCCGGCGTCACCGTCCTCGAAGGGGACGCGGTGGTGCTGCCGGTGGCCGGACGCAAGGTCGGCGTCGCGGGGGCCAAGGGGTTCTGCGGGGGCTTCGTGGGCCGCAGCGCGGGCGAGTTCGGCGAACCCGAGATGAAGGCGTTCGTCCGCACCACCCGGCTGAGCGCGGAACGGCTGACCGCCGCGCTCGGGGACCTCGCGGTCGGCGACTGCGCCGTCCGCATCGCCCTGACCCACTTCTCGCCCGTTCCCGACACGCTGGCGGGCGAGCCGCTGGAGATCTATCCGTTTCTCGGCAGCTACCTCCTCGCCGAGGCGATCGACTCGGCGGGCGCGGACCTCGCGGTGCACGGCCACGCCCACCTGGGCACCGAGCACGGCATGACGGCCGGCGGCGTACGCGTCCGCAACGTCGCCCAGCCGGTGATCCGCCAGGCCTTCGCCCTCTACCAGCTGCCGGTCGACGGCCACCACCCGCCCGACGCCGCTCCCGGGCCCGGCGCCGTGGCACCTCACTGAACGCGCCGCGCCGCCGTCGGATCCCGGTCCGCCGCGAGGGACGCCGCCCCACCGGGGCGGCGTCCCTCTTCGTCCGGGCGCCCCGCGCCGGGGGCGCCCGCCGTTCAGCGCGTGGCCAGGACGATGCCGTACACCGCGAAGAACAGGGCGACGACGAGGACCAGGATCCACAGGACGACCATGGGGCCGGCGGCCCAGCCACGGGTGGGGCGCCGGTAGGGCCCCGTTCCGGTACCCGTGCCCGCCTCCGCCGGAGGCGTCTCGCCCGGCGGCACGCCGCCGCCCGGCTCCAGGCCCGCCGAGGTCCGGGGGTCGGGGTCGGGGTTGCTCGGGGTGGTCATGACGGTCACCTCCTCGGCGGCCGGTCGGCCGCGTGCCCGGCGCCTACCCACGGGTCGCGCCCCGCATCCGGCCATCGGCCATCGGCTCCGCCGGCCGTCCGGCCGCCCGGTCGCGGGGGCCTGGTCCGCACCGCGCCGGCCCTCGTCCTCACCGGCACGGAAAGGGGCCTCCGGCGCGAAGCCGAAGGCCCAGGACGTCGCCGCCCGCGAGGGGCGGGCCCGTCGGTCAGGCGTGCGGTTCGGGCTGCTGGTCGGGAGGCGTGCCGCCGCCCTCACCGCCGCCGCGCTCGCCCTTGTCGGTGCCGTGCGGCCGGCCCTTGCCCCGCGACCCCGCCGGCTGGTTCGCCTTGAGGGCCGAGCTGTCCTGCGGGGTCCCGGCTCCTCGCCCGCTGCGCCTCTGCTCCGGTTGCTGGGGGTTGCTCATCGGGTTCTCCTCGCCGTGTGACGGAAGGGTTCGCCGGGCGTCTCACCCGTCCCGTGGATTTCATTCGTCCCGCGGATCCGGTGTCTGTCCCGCGCCCGCCGGGGTAGTCGCACGGGCAGACACCGCGCAGCCGGCAGGCCGCGCCCGGCGTGCCGACGCCGCAGCGGCCGCCGCCCCCCGTCCGGTCGCCCACCCCGGCGACGGGAGCCGACCCAGGAGGACCGCGGATGACCGGGCGGCGCGGCAGCGGCACGTCAAGGCGACCACGCCGATCGTGAGGCACGACGACGCCGGCTCCCGAAGCAGGACGAGCCGACGCGTACGGCCCGGCGGCGGACGTACCCGGCACACCGAAACGCACGAACGACCGAGAGGAGCCCTGACGATGTCAGAGGACCCCGCGACGACAGCGGACGGGCGAGGGGACGAGGTGTACCAGCCGACCGGCTCGGACGCCTCCAACCGGCCCAGCGACCCGTACGACCCCGAGAACGCCCTGGACACCGACGCCACCGAGGCCGTGGAGGACCCCGGCTACTCGCCGCCCGACCGGCCGACCGCCGTCACCCGGCACGGCACCACCCCGCGCGAGCAGCGCGAGGGCTCGTCCCTGGACGACCGGCTCGCCCAGGAGCGCCCGGACGTGACAGCGGCCCGCGGAGACGAGCTGGGCGACCTCCCGGACGGGGAGGGCGAGCCCGTCGACGAGGAGGCCGGCGCCACCCGGGCCGGGCGGCTCGTCGGCGCCGGGCCGGCCGTCTCCGGCGGGGTCGCCGCCGAGGACGTGGGGATCGACGACGGAACGGCGTCGGCCGAGGAGGCGGCGGTCCACCGGGACACCGGCATCGACGGCCGCTGACCGCCCCGCCGCCGGCCCCTCGCCGAGCGCGGAGGCGCCGGGCCGGCGGACCGGGCGGCCGTCCCGCCGACGCTCACGACCGACGGCCGGGCCCCACGACCGGACCCGGCCCGACAGCACCACGGACCGATGCGGGGGACGGCGGCGGAGCCCGGCCCCCTCGGGCCCGTGGCCCGCGAAGGACCCCGGGCGTCCGCGTACGCCACCACCGGGCCACCCGACGGGAACGCCGACCCGGTGACCACCCGTAGCAGCTCGTCCACAGGCCGTCGGAACGGCCGCCCGCACGCCCCCGGCACCCGGTTCCCGCCGGGTCCCGGGGGCGTGCGGGTGCGATCACGGCGGGCCTCTGCCTAGCCTTGTCCGGTACGACGACTCCGTACGAAGGCGTACGAGTCCGCGTACGGGTCCGGGCCGGCACGGACGCCGTCGGCACCGCCCTCCGCGCTCCCCGGCACGTGCCGCGAAAGGACGCACGTCGCCCGCTTCTCCGCATCCTGGGTGAGCCGCCCCGCCTGCCCTGCTCATCCCCACAGCACGCCGTGCGGCCGGGGCGGCCCCTCGAGCGGCGGAAGGAGACCGTCATGCTCATCAGCCACGCCTTCGAGGACGGCGTCCTGCACCTGTCGCTGCTGCGGGACCTCGACGTGACCAGCCGGGCCGCCGCCTTCCTGGAGACGGAGGCGCTGCTCTACGCCCACCGGCCGCGGCACGTCCGCATCCAGCTCCCGACGTCCGACCCGTCACCGGCCTCGCTGAGCGCGCTGTCCAGGGCCCGCCGGATCTGCGAGACGCTGGGCATCCCGCTCACCGTGGTCGGCCCGCTGACCCCCGCCCGGCCGCCCCGCCCCGCGGCGGCGTAGCACCGCTGGCCGGGCCGGGACCGGCCGGGACGGGACCGGCCGGGCGCGCCGGGCCGGGACCCGGGATCCCGAGGGCTCGCGGTCTGCGGTTCAGACGAGGAACTCACCGTCACGGGCGACGACGGCCCCGCCGTGGACGACCATGTCCCGGCGGGGCATGTCCACGACCACCTGCGGCAGGCACTCGCCCCGCACGAGGACGAAGTCGGCCGGAGCGCCGGGCGTGAGGTCGGCGTGCGGAAGGCCCAGGACGTCGGCGCCCCCGTGTGCGGCGACGTCGTAGCAGTCCGCCAGTTCCTCGTCGAGCCGGACGTCCGTGACCCGGCCGAGGATGTGGGCGCGGTGCAGCATGTCCGCGTCGCCGAACGGGCTCCAGGCGTCCCGCACCCCGTCCGAGCCGAGCCCGACGCGCACGCCGTGCTCGCGCAGCCGGGCGATCGGCAGCACGAGGGAGTCGGACGGTGCCACCGTGGTCAGGGCGATGTCCTGCTCGCCCAGGCCGGCGGCGAGGGAGTCGAGTTCGCGCTCGGAGAGGGCCGGCAGGCAGAAGACGTGGCTGACGGTGACCCGCCCGGCGAGGCCCAGGGCGCGGGTGCGGTCGATGATCCCGCGCAGGGCCACGAGGCCGTTGTCGCCGCGGTCGTGCAGATGGATGTCGACGCCGACGCCGTGCCGGCCGGCGATGCCGAAGACCAGGTCGAGCTGCTCGTCGAGAGCCTGGTCGAAGCCGACGGGGTCGATGCCGCCGATCAGGTCGACGACGCCGGCGCGCGCCGCGTCCTCCAGGAGTCGCGCCGTGCCCGGCGTGCGCACGACGCCGTGCTGCGGGAAGGCCACGATCTGCACGTCGAGCGCGTGCCGCAGTCGTTCGCGGGCCTTCGCCAGTCCCTCGACGCAGGCCAGGCCGTAGGCCGGGGCGACATCGGCGTGGGCCCGCATGGCGCGGGTGCCACGGGCGACGGCGTGGGACATCAGCCCGTACGCGCGCTCCGCGACGGGGCGGCGCCGGCCCTGGAACAGCTCCACGTCCTGCTCGGCGTAGTCCGCGATGCCGCTCGCCGGGCGCCGGGACACCCAGGAGCCGCCCCACGTCGTCTTGTCGGGGTGGATGTGGGCGTCCACGAGCGAGGGCAGCGCGATCCGGCCGCCTCCGTCCACCACCGTCGCCCCGCGCGGCGCGGGCCCGTCCGCGATGCGGCCGTCGGCGACCACCAGGTCCGTGGCCTCCGCCGCGCCGAACGGCCGTACGTCACGGAAGACCACCGTCCGCGCCTCGCGCGAGAGCACGCCGGTGGAGGGGGAGGAGGACTGCACGGGGACTCCTTCGGCCGTTACTGGTCCCCGTTTTGTATACCAAGCTTCCTTCGGCGAACAAGAGGTGCGCCGTGGAGCGGGGATGTGCTGGATTGGTCGAGGATGGGATGGCGGGATGGTATACAAAGCCTAGGCTTCGCCGAAAAGGCTGCGCAGGGCGACCGCCCTGCTGTCCCGCACGTGCAGCAGCGTGCTCGCCGCCGCGGCCTCCTGGTCGCCGGCGGCGATGTGCCGGTGCATCTCGGCGTGCTGGGCCCGCATGTGCGCCGGCTCGGCGCGCAACCCGAACAGCAGCCGCAACTGCCGGCTCAACTGCTCCATGGTGCGGCCGAGCAGCGGATTGCCGGCCATGGCGACGATGTCCTCGTGGAAGGCGGTGTGCGCGGCCACCTCGCGCGCCCCCTCGTCCTCGGCGGCCGCCTCCTCCGCCTGCCGCAGCCGCTCTTCGAGCACGGCGAGCCCCGCCGTGTCGCCGGCCGCGACGGCCCGCGCCGCGAGCCGCGAAGCCTGGACCGCCAACGGCTCCCACACCTCGTACAGGTGCTCCACGTCGGCGCGCTCCAGCCGCCGCACGCGCACACCGCTGTGGGGGAGGAGTTCGAGGAGCCCCTCCGCGACCAGCGCGCGCAGCGCCTCCCGCACGGGGACGCGGGACATGCTCAGCTCCTCGGCGACCTCCCGCTCCACGAGCCGGGCGCCCTGGGGGTAGCGCTGGTCGACGATCCGCTGGAGCACCTCCTCGCGCGCCCGCGCGCTCAGCGACGCGGCCCCGGCCGTGCGCGAACCGTCCCCGCCGCCGCGGGCTCGCCCGCCCGGCACCCCGCCCGCCACCTCGTCCGACCTCTTCACGTCCCTGTCCGTCCCTCGCCGCGTGTCCGCGCCGAGGATACGTCGGGTGGGCGCCGGTCCCTCACCAGCCGAAGCGGCGGTTCACCAGGGCGGCGAACTCCTCGAACGTCAGGACGCGGTCGCCGTTCTGGTCGGCCTGGTCGAACAGCGCGGAGGCGGCGTCGTCGCCGCTCACGCCCCACAGCGGGATCACGCCCTGGGCGGCGAGGGTCGGGCCCTTGGCCCGCAGGGCGCCGATGACCTCCGTGCGCGTCAGCGTGCCGTCGTGGTCGAGGTCGAGCGCGTCGAAGAGAAGCCGGGCCTTGTCGCTCATCACGTGTCCTGTTCGACGAATCCTGGGCGGCCGCGTACGGGCCGAGGGGTGCTGTGGGGAAGGACGCGGGAGACGGTCACGAAGTTGCCTCCCACCCCCACCCGACCCGCACCCGCACCCGCGACGGCGGACGGGAGAGGGGCGGCCGCTCGGACCGCCCCTCCCCGGCCGTTCGGGCCGTGCGACCGCGGCCGGTCAGCCCGCGTCCCGCACCGTCCCCGTCAGCTCCGGACCGGGCACCCGCTCCCACTCCGCGTCGTAGGCGAACAGCCCGCCCCGCACCGACTCCGCCGGCTCGGCGACCCCGTCCGCGACGGTGGGAACGGTGACCTCCGTGCTCGTCTCCCCGGCCGGGACGGAGAACGCGAGGTACGCGCCGTCCTCCACCGGCCGGGACAGCGGCCGCGGCGGGTCGGGCACGATCCAGAAGTGCTCCTCGAGCCAGCGCCGGTCCACGTCCGCCGTCGACAGCTCCGTGCCCCGGGTCACCGGCAGGAACTCGACGCCGCCCATCACGTCCGCGTCGGCGGCCGCGGACAGCGTCACCCGCCAGGTCAGCGCCTTGCCCTCGGTCACGTCGACCGCGACGGGCGTCACGCTCACCGTGGGCAGCGGGTCGTCGTTCCGCGCGGTCACCCCGCCGCGGTGCGATCCGACCACACTGCCGCGCACCGCCTTGACGAAGGCGTCCCGCGCCACGTCGTAGCCGTAACGGGTGTTGCCCCGCACCTCGACCGGTATCTCGATGTCGTGCCGCCCGGGGCGGACCGTCACCACGCGGGACGCGACCTCGTCGCCGTCCGGCCGGGGCACGAACAGCCTGACCTGCCCCGCGCCCTTGCCGGTCACCCGCACCGGAACCCGGTACGTACGGACCCCCTCGTCGCCCTCGTCGACCGTCAGCCGGCCGATGTCGACCCGGGCCAGCGGCGCGGGGGCCGCCTTCGGCGTGCCGGGCCGCCAGCCCCAAGCGTCCATGAGCCACGCCCGGCCGGAGCCGCTCCGCGGGGTCAGTTCGAGCGTCCCGATCCGCCGGGTGTCCAGGCCCGCGCGCACGGCCGCGGCCAGCGGGACGCGCACCTCACGCGCCCAGTACGAGGCGGTCCGCTCGCTGCCCGGCAGACCGTCGGCGCGGACCCGGCCCAGGTGCGCGCGGCGATTGGACGCGTCCCGCACGGCGACGTCGAACTCGGTGCCCGCGCTGCCGGGCGGAACGATCAGCCGCAGGGCCAGGGCCTCGGAGCCCGCCAGGGAGACCGGCCGCCCGGCCCGTACGGCGACCGCGGATCCCGGCCCCTCCCAGCGCAGCGCGACCGCGTCACGGCCCGGCTCGGAAGACGCCTCCCAGAACGCGAAGTGCGGGGACACGCCGCCCTCCTCGGGCGGCAGACAGGCGCGGGCGGCGTCGGGATCGACCTGCGCGCACAGCCGGGCGCCGGCACCGGACACCGTGACCGAGGGGCCCGGCAGGAACGCCGGCGTGCGGTGCGCCCCGACGGCGTGGGTGAGGACCCGGGCCGGGCCGGCCGACGGCGCCCGGCGGCCGGTGCCGTCGAGCAGCGGACGCACCCGGTCGTCACCCGCCACGAACAGGCGGGCCGCCGCGGCGATGTAGGTGGCCCCGGCCGCCTGCTGCTGCGTCGCGGTCAGCCGGGTCGGCGTGCCGGGGCTGCACACCGGGTCGGTGCCGTCCCCGGACGGGAAGTCGTCGATCGCGGGCGCCTTCGCCTGCCCCGGGGTCCACTCGCTGTTGAAGAAGTTGTGGTTGGCGCCGACCATGTAGACCGCGCTGTGCAGGGCGGCGCCCCGGCTGACCCCTCGGGTGCCGTCGACGTAGATCTGGCCCTGGAGATCGGAGACGTCACCGTCGCAGCCCGGCAGCAGGGTCGCGGACGGCACGTCCGGCACCGGGTTCTGGCCGAAGACGGTGGGACCGATCAGGACGTTGCCGCGGATCTTCCACCGGACGGGCCCCCGGTGGCCGTCCTGGTCCGCGGGCGGGGTGTACAGACTGTCGAGCGCGGCCCGGTTGACGCCCTCGCCGCCCCGGGAGTGACCGACGAGCAGGACGCGCGAGAGGTCGGCGGGCGCCACCCGGCGCACGGCGGCCGGGGCGCCGTCGCGGCCGGCCGCCCACTGTGCCCAGCGCGCCAGGTGCAGCCGGACCAGGGAGGAGCGGGCCTGCGCGCCGCCGTCCTCGGCCCGGAAGTCCTGCCCGTTGATGCCGTTGGCGGATATGGACAGCGTCACGTAACCCTGCGACGCGAGGAGCCGCTGGGCGCGCTGGTAACCCTGGTGGCTGGGAACGGGCCGCGTGCCCGGAGGGCACGGCCAGGCGCCGTCGACGTCCTCGGTGCCCGGTGTGTAGCAGGTGGAGTGACGGCCGTGCAGGAAGAGCGCCACGGGCCGCTTCCCCGGTGCGTCGGCCGGGCCCACCACGGCGGCGCGCATCTCGACGGGCTCCGGGAAGCCGGGCAGCCGGACCGGATCGAGGGCGTACTCGCCGCCGACGGTGCGGTAGGGGCCGGGCACTCCGGGGTCCACGGCGTTCGCGGGCGGCGGGGCCTGCCCGGTGCCGGGCCGCGCGGTCGGTGCGGGAGGCGCGGACGGCGTGAGGCGCCGGGCCTTGTCCGAGCGGCCCCGGCCGGTCGCGTCCAGCGCACGGCCGCCGGCCGTCGCCCGCAGCCGCTCGTCCCCGTCGAGCCGGACGTCCCCGAGCGCCAGCCGGAAGGAACGGCCGTCCGGCCGCGGCACCGGATACCCGAGGAGTCGTTCGCCGGCCCGGAACTCGACCCGTGCGTCCCCCATGGGTACCGGCTCGTCCGGCGTCCACACCAACTGCCTGCCCGGCCCGCGCCCGGTGAGCTGCCAGCCCTCCGGCAGCCGGGGCTCCCCGTACCGGCTGCCCGGCGAGGCGGCCGTCGGATCGCCCGGCGAGGGCTGCGCGAACGCCGGTCCGGGCGACGCGGTCGCCAGCGCGAGTAACGCCACGGCGGTGGTCATGCCGCGTGTGACACGTATCAAAGCGGTCTTCCTCACGATCGTTCTCGTCGAGGCACCGGGAGCCGTCGGGAATCCCGACGGCGGACCTCCTGGGTCGAAGGCGCCTCTCTCGCCCCGGGAGGACGGTGAGAAGACCGCCCCGGTTGCCTGATGTCACGTCATGAGCGGTCCGGGAGAACGACGGTGCGCGGCTGCCGCCGTCGGCGCCGGCGCCGGCACGTACCGGCGGCGGGCCGCGGTGAGGGGGAGCGCGGGCCGGGCTACGCCTCCCAGTCCCACGTGTCGAAGTACGCGGTCACTCCGCTGCGGCGGGCCTCCATGACCGTGGAGAGCCGGTCGAAGTCCCGCGCCGGCATGAGCCTTCGCCACTCCTCCAGCGGCAGCACCCGCACCTCGTCGTGCTCCTCCGGGGCGAGGGTGATGGCGGCGATCCGGCGGTCGCTGAGCCGGCCGCCGTCGAAGACGTACCCCGCCGTCGCGAACGGCCACGCCGCTCCCGGCAGCCCGAACACGGCGGCCAGCAGCCGCGGCGGCCCCGGGACCACGATCCCGGTCTCCTCCTTGGTCTCCCGCACGGCCGTCTCCCACGGCCGCTCGCCGCTCTCGGCCGTACCGCCCGCCCACTGCCAGGGGTGCTCCGGGCTGTAGACGGACCGCAGTTGGACGGGACGGTCGCGCTCGTCGGTGAAGAAGACGCAGCCGAAGAGGGTCGCCTTCGGCAGCGTCGCCGCGTACTCCTCCGGGGGCAGCCACGTCCCGCTCGTGCCGGGCCGCGGCGGAGGGGTGGGGCGGGGGACGGGCTGGGAAGCGGACACGGCGCTCACCTCTCCTGGGTCGACGGCTCGTCCGGGTGTCACGCAGCCCAACGACGGCACTCCGCGTGTCGAACCCATGTGTTTCGGACGAGCCGTGCACCCGAGAGGCGGGGTGGACGCCCCTGAGTCCGGCGCCCGTCGGCCCTTGCCGGGCGGCCCCCTCGACTCGGTCCGGACCCGGCCGCGACGCCCCCCGCCCCGCCCGCGTGACCCTGGCCGAAAACGCCTCCCCCGGTGAGCCGGCGGATGTGGCGGCGAGGCCGGTCACCGACGGGAGACCTCGCCGCCACGCCCCGGGACGACGCCGGTTCCGCTCGTTCCCCCGTTTCCCCCGTGAGCGAGCGGGACCGGCGCCGGGTCTCCACGGCGTGCGGCCCGGGACGGGCCGCACGCCGGTGGCGGATCAGTACCAGCCGGTGCAGCGGATGTTGCCCGTGGAGTCGTTCCACGCGCACGCCCGCATCACGTAACCGGCGTCGTTGTACGCCGGGGTGTGGGTGTCCGAGCCGGACTGGACGGTGGTCATGCCCAGCGGGCCCGTCCAGGACGCCCCGCCGTTGCTGGAGCGGTCGACCCACACCTTGTCGCCCGGGTCGGCGGCGGTGATCCGGCCCCAGGCACAGCGGCTGGAGGTGCTGTAGCGCAGTTCGATGCGGATGCCGTCGACGCTCGCGGTCCGCGGGGTGGTCGCGTTGCTCGTGCTGCACGCCATCGCCGACGCGGGCGAGGCCGTGCTCGCCTGCGCCGCCGTGGCGGCCCCGCCGAAGCCGAGCAGCAGCGCCGCCGTGGACACGAGGACGCCGGTCCGCCTGCTGATCATCATGTTCTCCCCCTGGATGCTCGATGTGTGTTCGGTGCGATCCGTGCGCTCACCGCGTGGTCGTGGTGCGGTGTCGCCCCCGTACGATGCCCCGGGCACCGCCCCCGGGTCGTCCACCGCGGAGTTGACCGCAGGGGTAAACCCTCGCGGTAGTGCCCGCCGGGCCGCGCTGCCCCGGAAGGGGGACGACCGGCCGCCCGGCCCGGCCGTACCCTCGTCCGATGCGTGCGAGGGCCCGTTGGGCGGGGCGTCTGGGCGAGCTGGATCCCCGGCTCGTCGACGCCACGACGGCCCTGGGCCTGGTGGCGGCGACGGCGGCGGCCGGCCATCAGTACCACCCGGCCCCCTGGCCGCCGTTCGACACCGGCGCCTATCTGCTCACCGCGCTCGCCGGCCTGCCGCTCGCCCTGCGCCGGGTCGCCCCCGTCGCCGTCCTGGTCGTCACCTGCCTGGCGTTCGCCGGGTACCTGGCCGCCGGATACCAGCCCTCGCTGAACTTCTGGTTCCCCGCGATCGCCCTGTACGGCGTCGCCGCCCAGCGCCCGCCCCGGACGACCGCCGCCGCCGCCGCGCTCACCGCCGCCGTCGTGCTCCTCAGCGGCCTCACCGTCCCCGAACTCGGCCTCCTCCTCTCCGTCGTCCAGGCCGTGGCCGTCCCCGCCGTCGTCTGGGCGTTCGGCACCAGTACCCGCCGCATCAGCCGCCGCAACCGGCAACTCGCCCTGCTCAGCGCACGGTTGCGCCAAGCCCAGGAGGAGAGGGCCAAACACGCCGTCGCCGAGGAGCAGCGACGCATCGCCCGCGAGCTGCATGACGTCGTCGCCCACCACATGTCGGTGATCAACGTCCAGGCCGGCATGGCCGGTTACGTCTTCGACTCCGCGCCCGACACCGCCCGCGCCGCCCTCGGCACCATCACGGAGACCAGCCAGGAAGGGCTGCGGGAGCTGCGCCGCATCCTCACCCTGCTGCGCTTCGAAGCCGACGGGAACCCCGGCGCGGACCAGGACGCCGACGCGGATCCTGGCGCCCGGTACGCCCCCGTGCCCGGACTGGCCCGGCTGCCGGACGTCGCCGCGCGGGTCCGCGCGGCCGGCGTCCCCGTCGACCTGCGGACCACCGGCCCCGCCCGCCCGCTCGCGCCGGGCACGGAACTGTGCGCCTACCGGGTCGTGCAGGAGGCGCTCACCAACGTCATCAAGCACGCCCGGCCCGCGCGGGCCACGGTGCTCGTCGAACACCGGCCCGGCGAACTGGTCGTCACCGTCACCGACGACGGCCGGCCCGACCAGCCGGATCCGGACAAGCTCGGCCCCCCGCTGGGTCACGGCTTGATCGGGATGCGCGAACGCGCCAGGCTCTACGGCGGAACAGTGGACGCCGGCCCTCGGGCCGAAGGGGGATTCCGCGTGTGCCTCAGACTTCCCGTGACCGAGAACGACGACCGGCGGGGCAGTCGGCCACCGGCATGACCACCGTGCTCGTCGTGGACGACCAGGACCTGATAAGGGCCGGCCTCGTCGCCCTGCTGCGGGCCGCTCCCGGCATCGACGTCGTCGGCGAGGCCGCCGACGGGGAGAGTGCGGTCGCCGAGGCGGCGCGGCTCCGGCCCGACGTCGTCCTCATGGACATCCGCATGCCCGGCATGGACGGCACCGCCGCCACCGAACGCATCCTGGCCCGCGCCGAGGACCCCGCGCCCCGGATCCTCGTCCTCACCACGTTCGACCTGGACGAGTACGTCTACGCCGCGCTGCGGGCCGGCGCCGCCGGCTTCCTCCTGAAGGACACCGGTCCCGAGCGGCTCATCGAGGCGGTGACCGCCGTGGCCCGCGGCGACATGCTCTTCGCGCCGAGCGTCACCCGCCGCCTCATCGAGGCCTACGTCAGCCGGGGCGACCGGCCCGCCGACCCGCCGGAACCCGCCGCCGGCCTCGACGTCCTCACCGCCCGCGAGTGCGAGGTGCTGCGGCTGACCGCCCGCGGCCTGTCCAACACGGAGATCGCCGAACGGCTCCGCATCGGCGAGGCGACCGTCAAGACCCACCTGAACCGCACCATGACCAAACTCCACGTCGACAGCCGCGCCCAGGCCGTCGTGGTCGCGTACGAGACGGGTCTCGTCGTCCCGGGCAGTCCACCGGTGTGACCCGGGGGCCCGCCGCACCGGCGGCAGGGGGCCCTCCGCGCGCCGGCCCGCGGCGAGGAGGCGGGCGACGTCGAGGACCTCCCCCCGGGGAGCCCGTCGCCTCCCGCGCCGCCCCCTACGCCCGACACGGCGGCGCCACGGAGCCGGACGCCGCCGCCCCGGTGACCGCCGGCCCCTGCCCCGGCACGATCGCGGGGAGCGGCTCGCGGGCGGTGTGCCAGATGGCGGGGAGGGCGGTGACGCCGGTGCGGGCGGCGATCACTCCGCCCGCGATGGCGCAGGTGGTGTCGATGTCGCCGCGGCCGGCGACCGTGGTCCACAGGCCCTCGTGGAGGTCGTCGAGGTGTCCCGCCGCGCACCACAGCGCGTAGGGCACGGTGTCGGGTCCCGACATCGCCGAGCCGGAGCCCAGGACCGCCGCCGCGTGCGTGACCGAGGTGCGCCGGGGCATCCGGGACGCGATCCGCACTCCCGACCGGACGTCGCCGTCGGGGAGCCGTTCGGCGACCGCCCGGAGGAACTCCGGCCGGGCGGGGGCCGGGCCGCCACGGCTGCGGGTCGCCAGTGCCGCGGCGACGGCGACGGCCACCGCCCCGGTGACGGCCTCCGGGTGGTGGTGCGAGACGGCGGCCTGCCGGGCGGCCTGCTCGGCGGCCGCGTCCAGGTCGGCGGCGTGCCAGGCACCGAGCGGGGCCACGCGCATGGCCGCGCCGTTGCCCCAGGAGCCCTGCCCGCCGAACTGCCCGGCGACCACGTCCCGCCAGGGCTCGCCCGCGCCGATCCGCCGCAGCACGTCGTGCATGGACGCCCCGTACCCGCGGTGGGTGTCGGCGGCGTAGGCCGCCGCGAAGCGGCGGGCGAGGCGGTCCTGGTCGACGCTGCCGTCGCCGTCGGCGAGCTCCCGTACGAGGACGAGGGCCTGCGCGGTGTCGTCGCTCCACCGCCACAGCGGCTCGGGAGGCGGGGTGCGCGCGGCCAGGGCCGCCGGACCTTCCCGGCGCAGGATGCCGAACCAGCGGTCACCGAAGGCGTCGCCGAAGGCGAGCCCGTGCAAGGAGTCCAGGACGGCGGCCGGCATCGTGATCATCGCAGCAGTATCGCCGCGCGACGGCGCCGCGCGCACTCCGTTTCGGCCGCGGGCCCGCCGCTCAGCCCGCCGCCGGCTCCTCACCGATCAGGCGGTGCGTCAGCGCCATCAGGCGGGCCCGGGCGCCGGCGTCGTACGCCTGCTCATGGGCCCGTGCCTCGGTGAACCGGTCGAAGTAGCGGCCCGTGACCGTGGCCGTCTCCGGGTCGAGCAGCAGGCGCACGGTGGGGCGGACGCCCTCCTCCGTGCCGACGAGGGGCGTGAGGCCGTACGCGCGGACGCCGGGCGTGTCCATCAGGTGGGCGGGGTGGAGGGCGTTCACCGTTACGCCCGTGCCGCGCAGTTCGTCGGCCAGCTCGAAGGTCGCCATGATCATGGCCAGCTTGCTGCGGCAGTAGGCCCGCAGGCCCTCGTAGTCCCGCTCCGTCATGACGTCGTCGAAGTCGACGGCCTCCTGGCCGATCGAGGCGACGTTGACGACCCGGGCCGGGGCGGAGGCGGTGAGCAGGGGCAGCAGCGCGCGGGTGAGCGCGTAGGGCGCCAGGTGGTTGACCGCGAAGCGCAGTTCGTGGCCCTGCCGGCTGAGCTCGCGGACCGTAGGCCGCTCCCCGCCGCCCGCCACCGCGTTGTGGACCAGGCCGTCGAGGTGCGGCTCCGCCGCCCGGATCCGGGCGGCCATGGCGTGCACCTGGTCCAGGTCGGACAGGTCGGCGAGGTAGGTACGGATCGTGGTGCCGGGGCCGGCGGCCCGGGCCTCGGCCGCGACGGCCGCCAGCCGGCCGGGGTCGCGGCCGTGCAGGAGGAGGGTGCCGCCGCGTGGTGCCAGGTCGAGCGCGAGTGCGCGGCCCATGCCCTGGGTGACGCCGGTGATCAGAGTGGTGCGCTGGGTCATGGCCGCCACTGTGGCGGCACCCGCGGGACCGCGGGAGGGCGTACCGCACCTGGTGTCAGCACCACCAGGCTGCGGGGGAGCGGGGGCGGGGGACCACGCCCGGCATACCCGGCTGCCGTCCCGTTTCAGGGTCTCGGCCCTGGGCAGCCGCCGTGGATACGGAAGAGACCGAGGGAGCGAGGCCGATGTCGACAGGAACGATTCTGGCCATCGTCATACCCGTCGCGGTGGTGATCGTGCTGATCGCGCTCGCCGTCGTCCTGGACCGCAGGCGCCGGAGCCGGCTGCGCGAGCGCTTCGGACCCGAGTACGACCGCACGGTCGACGACGCCGGAAGCAGGAGGGCCGCCGAGCAGGAGCTCGGGGCCCGCGAGAAGCGCCACGACGAGCTGGACATCACACCGCTGTCGAGCGGGGCGCGCGAGCGCTACGCCGAGCAGTGGCGCGGCGTCCAGGAGGAGTTCGTGGACCGGCCCGAGGGCGCGGTGCACGACGCGGACCGGCTCGTGACCTCGCTCATGCGCGAGCGCGGCTACCCCACGGAGGGCTTCGAGCAGCAGATCCGGGACCTCTCCGTCGAGCACGGCCGCACCCTGGAGCACTACCGGGCGGCGCACGAGGTCAACACGCTCAGCTCCTCGGGGCAGGCCACCACCGAGCAGCTGCGAGGGGCGATGGTGCACTACCGGGCGCTCTTCGACGAACTCCTCTCCAACGGCGACGCGGCCGGCCCCGGCCGCACCTGACGCATTCCGGCGCATCTGACGCGGAGGCCATGACATGCGTGAGCACGACACCCCGGACCGGGCCGGCAACGGCTCGGAAGGACCACCCGTCTACCCGGGAGAAAGCACCGACACCCCTACGGGTACGACCCCCGGCACCGACCCCGGCACCGACACCGGCACCGGCACCGGCGACGCCACCGGCACCGAGGCGTTCGCCGGCACGGACCCGTACGGCGGAACCGACACCTACGCCGGTACCGGCACCCCGGCCGGCACTGACAGCGGAGGGGAGACCGACACGGGCACCGGCACCGGAAGCGAGACCGACACCGGCGCCACCGGGGACACCGAACCCCGGGCGGACGCGGCCGCCACCGGCCAGGACGAGGGTCCCCAGCTCCTCGACCCCGCCGACGACGTGGAGTTCCGCACCCGCTGGCGCGACATCCAGAGCCAGTTCGTCGACGACCCCAAGGAGGCCGTGCACGCGGCCGACACCCTGGTCGCCGACGTGATGCGGAAGCTCGCCGAGACCTTCGCGGACCACAAGCGGAACCTGGAGGGACAGTGGAGCGAGGGCGAGGACGTCGACACGGAAGGACTGCGGACGGCCCTGCGCCAGTACCGCTCCTTCTTCAACCGGCTCCTCACCCGCTGACGAACCGCTGACGCGGAAGCCGAAGGCCGGCCGGTGCGGTGGCGTCCCCGACGTCACCGCACCGGCTCGTCCTCGTCCAGGAGGTCGAGGACCGCCCGCTCGATCGCGCCGTGGGTGGCCGGACTGCCGGAGGCGGCGTCCTCGCCCAGCCGTCCGAGCGCCGGGGCGACCGTCTCCCCGTCGGCGTACCGCTCGATCACCCGGGGCGCGATGTACGAGCTCCGGCACACGGCCGGCGTGTTGCCCAGGTAGTCGGCGACCTCGCCCACCGCCCGTCGCACCGCCCTGCGGCGGGCGGTGACCGAGTCCCGGGCGGCCGGCTCCGAGACGGCCAGCGCCACGGCGGCCAGCACGGTGGCGTGCCAGGTCCGGAAGTCCTTGGCGCTCATGTCCACCCCGGACCGGTCCCGCAGATAGGCGTTGAGCTCGCCGGCGCGCACGTCGTGCCAGGCCCGGCCCTGCCAGTACGCGAAGAGCCGCTCCCCGCCCCGGCGGCGCAGCAGCGCGCGCACCACCCGCAGCACGGAGTCGTCGGCCGCCTCGAAGGTGATGCGGCGCCCCGCCTTGCCGGTGAAGTCGAAGACGACGCGGCCCCGCGCACAGCGGACGTGCTCGCGCCGCAGCGTGGTCAGACCGTACGAGTCGTTGTCCCGCTGGTACCGGTCGCCACCGACCCGCAGGAAGCCCAGGTCGAGCAGCCGGGCCGCACAGGCGAGGACCCGTTCGCGGCACAGGCCGCGCCCGGCGAGGTCCTCCTCGACGGCCTGTCTGAGCCGGGGCAGCGCGGCGGCCACCTCACGGACGTGGGCGTGCTTGGCGCGCTCGCGCCGGGCCCGGTACTCCTGGTGGTAGAGGTACTGGCGGCGGCCCGCGTCGTCCGTTCCCACCGCCTGCAGATGGCCGTTCGGCCAGGGGCAGATCCACACGTCCCGCCAGGCCGGCGGAATGACCAGGGCCCGCACCCGCTCCCGGTCGGCGGGCGACAGGGGCCGGCCCATCTCGTCGACGTAGCGGAATCCCCGGCCGTGGCGGATCCGCCGCCAGCCGGGCCGCTCCGGGTCGCTCGTCCGTAGCCGCACGTCATGACGGTTGCCCGCGGAACGCCGGGCCACACCCTCCCGCCGCCCGGAGCGGACGGCGGGAGCGAGGGCGGCGGGGGAGCGGCCGAACTCGGGAGGTTCGCCGCGCGCGGTCCGGGGCATTCGCACCGGCGGACCGCCCCGGCCGCCCGGCGGGGCGGCGGCCCGACGAGGGAGGACACCCGATGGACGGAATCGTGCTGCTCCGCGAGGACCACAAGGCGGTGGAGAAGCTGTTCAAGGAGTTCGAGCGGGCGGCCGACGACGCGCACGGCCGCAAGCGGGAGATCGCCGACGAGGTGATCCGCCGGCTCACCGCCCACGCCTGGATCGAGGAACGGGTCTTCTACCCGGCGGCCCGAGAGGCCGCGCCCGACACCACCGACCACGTCCTGGAGAGCGTCGAGGAGCACCACGCCGTCCTGTGGATGCTCTCGGAACTCGTCGGGTTCGACCCCGAGGACGAGCGCTTCGACGCCAAGATGACGGTGCTCATGGAGAACGTGCGGCACCACGTCGAGGAGGAGGAGAAGGACTGGTTCCCCGAGGTCCGCAAGGCCATGGGGCGCAAGCAGCTCCTCGCGCTCGGCGAGCGCATGGAGGAGGAGCTGAAGTCGGCCCCGGACGACCCCCTCAAGGTGCCCAGCGCCCACGAGTAGCGCCGGCACCCGCCCGCCCCGCGCCCCTCCCGGCGGCCCGTCCCCCGCTCGTTCCCGCGCCGGTCGGGCCGCGCGTCACCAGGCGACGTCGGCGGCACGGACCACCCGGCCGCCCATGTTCACCTCCACCATCCGCAGGGCCGCCTCCGCCAGGTCCTCGTGGATGTGGGCCACCGCGTCCCGGGGCACGACCACGCCGAAGTGCCGGATGTGCGCGTCCAGCGCGGAGTACAGCACGCACTGCTCGGTCACCTGGCCCGTGAGGACGAGCTCGTCGACCTCCAGGCTGCGCAGCAGGTACGCGAGCGGCGTCTCGTAGAAGATCGAATGGCGTGCCTTCACGACGAAGAGGGAGTCGTCGTCGGGCCGGACGGGATCGACCAGCTCGGGATGCCGTCCGGCCAGGGCCGTGTCGAGGATCTGGCCGTGGTGCGAACGCCACCGGCCGAAGTTGTCGTTCGCGTACACGACGGGCGCGTCCGCGGCCCGCGCGCGCTCCAGCAGACCCACGATCGCCGGCAGCGCCTCGGTCACCGACGGGACGAGCAGCTCCGCGTCCTCGTGCCCGTAGTCGTTGAGCATGTCGATCACCACGAGCGCGCTCTTCGCCACGGTCTCTCCGGTTCCGCTCTCCGCTGCCGGCCGGCGCCCGCTCCGGGCGCCCGACTCCGGCCTACCTCCCCCCGGCCGCCCCCGCAACTCGGGCGCGGCCGGACGGAGGACGGCACGGGCTTCGCCGCGGGTGGCGCCGGATCCACCGTTTACGGACCCCCGGTCCCGGCAAACCGCCAGGGCATGACGCAGATCGGCTACACGATGATGACCGAACAGGCGGGCCCCAGGGAGCTGGTCCAGCACGTGGTCGAGGCCGAGCGGGCGGGCTTCGACTTCTCCGTGATCTCGGACCACTCCTTCCCCTGGCTGGAGTCCCAGGGCCACGCGCCGTACGCGTGGAGCGTGCTCGGGGCCGCCGCGCAGGCCACCTCCCGCATCCCCCTGATGAGCTATGTGACCTGCCCGACCTTCCGCTACCACCCCGCCGTGATCGCCCAGAAGGCCGCGACCGTGCAGCTGCTCTCCGAGGGCCGCTTCCGGCTCGGCCTCGGCTCGGGCGAGAACCTCAACGAGCACATCATCGGCGAGGGCTGGCCCTCCGCCCGCGTCCGCCTGGAGATGCTGGAGGAGGCCGTCGAGATCATCCGCGCCCTGTTCGACGGCGGCTACGTGTCCCACCGAGGGCCGCACTACCAGGTCGACGACGCCCGGCTCTGGGACCTCCCCGACACGCCGCCGCCCATCGGCATCGCCGTCTCGGGCCCGCGGTCCTGCGCCCTCGCCGGCCGGCACGCGGACCTGCTCGTCGCCACCGAGCCCAAGGGCGAACTCGTCGAGGCGTTCGAGCGGCAGGGCGGCGCGGGCAAGCCGCGCGTCGGGCAGCTGCCCCTGTGTTACGACCCCGACCGCGACGCGGCGGTGGCCCGCGCCCACGAGCAGTTCCGGTGGTCCGTGGGCGGCTGGCGGCTCAACTCCGAACTGCCCCTGCCCGCCGGCTTCGAGCAGGCGACGGAGCACGTGCGGCCACAGGACGTGGCGGAGCAGATCCCCTGCGGCGACGACGTCGACGCGGTCGTGGAGGCCGTCCGTCCCTACGTCGAGGCGGGCTTCACCGAGGTGGCGCTCGTCCAGATCGGCGGGGACCACCAGCTGCCGTTCCTGCAGTGGGCGGAGAGCAAGCTGCTGCCCGCGCTGCGCGCCCTCTGACCCGGGCCCGCTCCCGGCTCCCCGGCCCGGTGCCGGCGGCGCGTGTGCGTCACGCGCCGCCGGCACCGAGGAACGGGCCGGGTCAGCCGGCCCGGCGCAGGTCGAAGCGGTCCAGGTTCATCACCTTGTCCCACGCGGCCACGAAGTCGCGGACGAACTTCTCGTCCGCGTCGGCGGCCGCGTACACCTCCGCGAGGGCCCGCAGCTGCGCGTGCGCACCGAAGACGAGGTCGACGGCGGTCGCCGTCCACCGCACCTCACCGGTGGCCCGGTCCCGGCCCTCGAAGACGTTCTCCTGCGACTCCGACGCCTTCCACTCCGTGCCCATGTCCAGGAGCCGGACGAAGAAGTCGGTGGTCAGCGCCTCCGGCCGGTCGGTGAACAGACCGTGCCGGGAGCCGTTGAAACCGGTGTTCAGCACCCGCATGCCGCCGATCAGCGCCGTCATCTCGGGAGCGGTCAGGGTCAGCATGCTGGCACGGTCGAGGAGCAGCGTCTCCGGCGACAGCTTCTCGCCCGCCCGCAGGTAGTTGCGGAAACCGTCCGCCTTGGGTTCGAGCACCGCGAACGTGTCCACGTCCGTCTGCTCCTGCGAGGCGTCCGTACGCCCCGGCGCGAACGGCACCGTGATGTCGTGCCCGGCGTTCCGCGCGGCCCGCTCGACGGCCGCGCACCCGCCCAGGACGATCAGGTCGGCGAGCGAGATCCTCGTCCCGCCGCCGGATCCGTTGAACTCCTCGCGGATCCGGTCGAGGGCCTCCACCGTCTGCCGCACCTCGGGCAGGTCGTTGAGCTCCCAGTCCTTCTGCGGCGCCAGCCGGATCCGCGCCCCGTTGGCCCCGCCGCGCTTGTCGGTGCCGCGGAAGCTCGCCGCCGACGCCCACGCGGTGGTGACCAGCTGGGGCACGGACAGTCCCGAGTCCAGGATCCGGGCCTTCAGCGTCGCGATGTCGTCGGCGCCGACCAGCGGGTGGTCGACCTCGGGCACGGGGTCCTGCCACAGCTGCGGTTCGGGCACCCACGGGCCGAGATAGCGCGCCAGCGGACCCATGTCACGGTGCAGCAGCTTGAACCAGGCCCTGGCGAACGCGTCCGCGAGCTCGTCCGGGTTCTCGTGGAAGCGCTTGGCGATCGGCGCGTAGACCGGGTCCGCCTTCAGCGCGAGGTCGGTGGTCAGCATCATCGGCGCGTGCCGCCTGGACGGGTCGTGCGCGTCGGGCACGGTGTCCTGCGCCGCCGGGTCGGTGGGCTTCCACTGGTGCGCGCCGGCGGGGCTGCGCGTCAGCTCCCACTCGTACCGGAAGAGGTTCTCCAGGTAGCCGTTGTCCCACCTCGTCGGCGCGGTGGTCCAGGCGCCCTCGAGACCGCTGGTGAGCGTGTCGGGGCCCTTGCCGCTGCCGTGGGTGTTGTGCCAGCCCAGGCCCTGCTGCTCGAGGGGAGCGGCCTCCGGCTCCGGACCGATGTACTGCGGGTCGACCGCGCCGTGGCACTTGCCGAACGTGTGCCCGCCGACGATGAGCGCGACCGTCTCCTCGTCGTTCATCGCCATCCGGCCGAACGTCTCGCGGATGTCCCGGGCGGCGGCCAGCGGATCCGGATTGCCGTTGGGGCCCTCCGGGTTGACGTAGATCAGTCCCATCTGCACGGCGGCGAAGGGGCCGGTGAGCTCCCGGTCGCCGCTGTAGCGCTCGTCCCCGAGCCAGGTGTCCTCGGGGCCCCAGAAGATCTCCTCGGGCTCCCAGATGTCCTCGCGGCCGAAACCGAAGCCGAAGGTCTTGAACCCCATGGACTCCATGGCGCAGTTGCCGGCGAAGACCAGCAGATCGGCCCAGGAGATCTTCCGCCCGTACTTCTGCTTCACGGGCCAGAGCAGCCGGCGCGCCTTGTCGAGGCTCGCGTTGTCCGGCCAGCTGTTGAGCGGGGCGAACCGCTGCGCGCCGCTGCCGCCGCCGCCCCGGCCGTCGGCGATGCGGTACGTCCCCGCGGCGTGCCAGCTCATCCGGATGAACAGCGGCCCGTAGTGGCCGTAGTCGGCCGGCCACCAGTCCTGGGAGTCCGTCATCACCGCGAAGACGTCCCGCTTCAGCGCCTCGACGTCGAGGCTCGCGAACTCCTTCGCGTAGTCGAACTGCCCGCCCATCGGATCGGACAGGGGCGAATGCTGGTGGAGAACCTGCAGGTCCAGCTGGTTGGGCCACCAGTCCTGGTTCCGCTGGGGCCGCTTCTCCGTGGGGGTCGGGGAGGGAATCGCCGGGTTTTCGCTTTCGCTGCCGGGCACGTCGCTCCTTCTTCCGCTCGATCGTGACTGTTTCGGCGTCCGTATGGTCGCGCACGGCGGACCGTGCCGCCGTGAGAACACGCAGAGCCCCTACCCGACGGATATGGATAGGAAAAGCCGACTTATCCCTCTCTTCGTTTCTTTACCGGGACGGCCGGACCCGTTCCCCGGCCGGCGCTCCGCTCAGAGGCCGGTGACGTTCGCCTTCGCCGACAGCTCGTACACCAGGGTGACCGTGCGCCGCCCACCGGGCGGCAGGGCGACCTCCCAGCGGGCGATGCCCTCGGCGTCGACGGCGTCCGGCGCGGGGGAGCAGACCTCCGGGCGCACCCGCACCTCGACCTCCGACACCTCCGACACGGGAATCCGCTCCCGCAGCACGACCACCCGGTCGCCCCGCTCCCCGGGCGCGGAGAACCGCGACAGGTGCAGCCGCACCGTACGGGTGACCACGGTCCGCTGGGCGATCCTGGAGGTGTCGCGGGACTCCTCCGCGTACCGCACCACCCGGCAGTCGTCCGAGGCGCCGAAGGCCAGCTCGGCGGCGGCACCGGGAGCGGTGAAGTCCAGCGCGGCGCGGCCGGTGAACCCGCTGCCGAGCACCAGGTCCACCGGGCCGGCCAGCAGGGCGTGCCCGGACCGGTTGTCGAACCGCACCATCCGGGTGACCAGCGGCGACAGCTCCGGCGCGCCGGTGTACTCGTCGCGCGCGGCCGTGGTGAACGCCGACAGCGGCACCCGGTGGGCACGGCCGTCCGCGCGCACGGACACCGGTGCCGGGGCGGCCAGCACCCGGACCTCTCCGCCGTCGTCCACCCCCGCCAGACCGAGCACGGGGGCCGGGCCGAGGGTGCCGGTCTCCTCCTCGCGCAGCTCCACCTCGACGGTGCGCCGCTCGGCCGCGGAACGGTCCTTCAGCGTCAGCCGGTCCTCGACCAGCCGGGGCGGATCGCCGGCCCGCGAGGAACGGGCCGTGGACAGCGTCAGCCGGACGTCCGACCAGTCCTCCCCGGTGCGCTGCCAGACCACGGCGTCGGTCTCCAGCGTCAGGGCGTCCCCGTCGAGCACGGCCCGGTAGGCCGGCCGCCACAGCGCGCACGGGGTCAGATGGGTCAGCCGCAGGGCGGCCGGGCCCGCGGCCGCCGCCTCCACGGTCAGTTCGACGTGGCCGACCAGCTCGGCGGGCTCCTCCTCGGCCAGCTCCATGGCCCGCCCGGCCTCCCCGAGCTCCGCGCCCACGGCGCCGAGCCGCGCCTCCACGGTGCGCAGCTCCTCGGCGCAGGCGTCCCGCTCGCCGTCGACCCGGTCCAGTTCGCGGGCCCACCGCTGCCCCTCGGACTCCCCGGCGCCGGCGCCCTCGCCGATCTCCCGCAGCAGATCCGCGGCGAGCCCGCCGAGCAGGTCGAGGCGGGTACGCAACCGGTCGCGCCGCCGTTCGAGGGTGCGCCGCTCCTCTTCGAGGGCGTGCGCGTGCCGGCGCAGTGCCGAGTCGTCCTCGGCGGGCCGCCGCGGCCCGCGGGGCGTCCAGTCCCGGACGATCCGTACGTCGAGTACGTCGAGGCCGTCACGGTCCTCGCGGATGCCGGGTCCGCCGGGTCCGCCGGGGCCGCCGTCCGGCGGGCCGGCGGTCAGCTCGGCGTGGACGGTGCGGTCGACGGCCAGCGCGCTGATCGGCCCGAGGCGCAGCCGCTGGACACCGGCCGCGAGGTCGAGCACGGCGGTGCGCTCGACCTGCGCACGGTCCTCCAGACAGGTGACGGCGGTGACGGGCAGCGCGATCGGCGGCGCGGCGGACGAAGGGAGGTGCTCGGCGGCGGGAGGCGCGGGCGGATTCACCGGGGACACGGGCGGGGTGGTGGACATGGTGGGTGTCAGCTCCTGCGGTTGCCGCCGACCAGGGCCTTGCCGGCCGGGATGCGGATCTCGTAGCCGCCGTCGAGGGCGGTGGTGCCACCGGCGGGCAGTTCCACCCGCCAGACGCGGGTGCCCGGGGCGTGCCGCTCCGGCTCCGTGCCCTCCTCGGGCACCGCCCAGTCCGCCCGCTCCTCGATCCGGACGTCGGCGTCGGAGGTGACCGGCACCCGCTCCCTGACCTCGACGGTGACCGGCCCCGGGAGCCGGTTGGCCAGCTCCACGTGCACGCGGTGGTCGAGCACCGTGGTGGTGTTGCGCAGGCCCGAGGACGACTCGACGAGGTGCGTGCGCCGGGTGACCCGGATGCCCTCGGCGGGTCCGAGGCCCAGTCGGCGCACACCGCCCGGGGCGAGCGTGGGCAGCGCGGCCGTCAGCAGGAACTCGTCGTCGACGACGACCTCCACCGGCCCGGCGAGGAGGGCCTGGCCGGTGGCGTTGGACAGCACCAGGGTGGCGTACGCGGTCGGCTCCACGGACGGCACGCAGAGGTACTCGGTGCGCAGACCGACCGGGATCTCGCCCACGGTCACGGTGTGCCAGGTGCCGTCGGACGGGACGTCGGCGCGGGCCGCGGCGTCGAAGCGGTGGTCGAAGGAACCCGCCGACTCGCGGGGCCGCACGGCGTGTCCGGGCAGCGGAAGGCCGGCCACTGCCTGGGCCCGCCTGCGGTGCTCGGCGGCCAGTGGGTCGAACGGGGCCTCGGGGAACAGCAGCCCCCGGCGGCCGCCCGGCTCGTCGGGGCCGCTCAGGACCAGCGCGGCGTAGTCCAGCTCCTCGCCGCTCGGCCGCGGCGGACCGGCCACGGGCGGCACCGGCGGCGGGGCCTGGGCGGGAGCGCCGGGGGCCGCCGGGCCCGGGGGCGCGGCGCGGCGGGCCCGGGCCAGGGGGGCGGGGGCGCCGCGGAAGACCTCCGGGGCAGCACCGTACGCGCCGCCGTACGCGCCGCCCGGAGCGCCGCCGTACCCGCCGCCCGGGGCGGGCGGCGCGGCGGGCGCCCCGGCAGAGGACTGGGGGGCCGCCGCCGGTGCGGACACCGGCAGGGCGGCTGCGGGCGGCGGCAGCGGCGGGACCGGTCCGGCCGCGGCCGGCGGGCCGCTCGCGACCGGCGCGGAACCGGCGGCGAGGGCGCCCACCGGCGGGCGCGGCCCGGCCGCGTCGTACCCGGTGAAGAGGTCGGCGAGCCCGGGCGGCGGCTCGCGCCAGCCCGACGGCGCGGGGGCCGCCTGGCGGCGCCCGATGCGGATCGAGCGCAGCGGCGGCAGGTCGCTCCTGCGCCGCAGGTCGGCGGTGGCCAGGGCGATCCGTACCCCCGTCCAGTCCTCACCGGTGCGCTGGGCGACCGAGGCGCGCAGCAACAGGCGCCCCTCCCCGTCGCCCTGACGGTGGGTGAGCCGGTAGGCCGGAACCCAGACGGCCCCCGGCACCCCGTACTCCACCTCCAGCTCCACCTCGCGTGCGGGCTCGGCGATCAGGCCCGCACCCGCGTCCGACTCCGCCCGCGCGGGCGTGTCGCCGCCCGCCACGAGCGTGAGCACCGCGCTGACCGTCGTCTCCACGTGCGCCGCCGGGGCGGCCCCGGTGGAGGCGCGGGCCAAGGCGTCCTCGGCGACGGCCAGTTCGTGCCCGGCACGTTCCAGGGCCTCGTCCCGTTCGGCCAGGCGGGCGTGCAGCCCGGCCAGGCGCGCGTCCACGAAGTCGGCGAGTTCCAGCCACGCGTCGACGGGGGTACGGCGGTGCGGGTCCTCCCGCCTGCGGGGCGGCGGCACCGGGCGCAGCCCCTCGGTCTCCTCGACCAGACGTGCCTGCCGGTCCCGGCGGTCACGCGCCGCCTCGTACGCGTCGCGTCGCCGCTCCACCTCCTGCAGGAGCCCCCCGTCCGCGCCCCCGGCGGGCGGCGCCGCCTCGAACTCCACCCGGGCCTCCGCCACCCGCAGCCCGGAGGCGGCCGGCACGCGCACCCGCAGCGAGCCCGGATCGAGGGAGCGGGGCAGCCCCGTCACCCGCACCCGGCCGTCGGGCGGTACGGTGCCCCGCGCCAGTCGGCGGCAGAGCGCGCCCTCCGCGTACACCACCACCGCGTCGAGGGTCGATCCCCATCCGCGCATCGGTTCCGTCGCCATGTCCCCAGAGCCCCCTGCCCGCGTCCGTGCCCCGCGCAGCCTACGCCGGGCGGCACACACCCCGGCGCCGGGGCCCCGCTGTCGGTGGCACGGCGTACCGTCTGGGCATGATCACAGCCGACGAAGTCCGCGCCCTCGCCCTCGCGTTGCCGGAGACCGTGGAGAAGGAGGCATGGGCCATGCCCACCTTCCGGGTCGCCGGGAAGATGTTCCTCACGCTGCCCGACGACGAGACGTCGATGGCGGTCCGCTGCCCGAAGCTGGACCGCGACGAGCTGGTCCTCGCCGAGCCGGAGAAGTTCTGGGTCGCGGACCACGAGGCCGCCTTCGCGTGGGTACGGGTCCGCCTGCGAGCCCTCGACGACGCCGACGAGCTCCGGGCGATCGTGGTCGACTCGTGGTGCCAGGCGGCGCCGCCTGGCCTGCTCAGGGACCACCCGGAGCTGGCGGCCCCGGCGCCCTGACTCCGGCGGCGGACCGCGCCCGGACAGGCGCTGACCGGACGGACGGCCCTGTCGCGCGGGCGGCCGCCGTCCGACGTAAGGTCCGGATATGGGTGTGGTCCGCCGCCGTCGACTCCGTGCCGCCCGACCGCCTCGCCCGGCCCGTGGGTGAGCGGCGTGGGCGGCCCCATCGGTGCGGACACCGACGACGTCTTCGGCGACGGGCGGATGGACGCCGTCGTGGCCGACGTCATGCGGGAGACCGAGGCGTCCATCGGCCTGCTCTATCTGCAGGTGCCGGGGGAGCGCATGCTGCGGCTCGTCCTGGTGTCGGGTGTCTCCCCGGAGATCGCCGCGCCCTGGGTCCGGGTCCCCGCCGACGCCCCCGTCCCCGTCGCCGACGCCATCCGGGAGCGCCACGTCGTCTGGCTGGGCGGCCAGCAGGAGATCGCCCGCCGCTACCCCCGGGTCGGGATCGTGCTGCCGTACGACTTCATGCTGGCGGCCGCGCCCCTCGCCGACGACACGACCGTGTGGGGCGGCATCGTCCTGCTCTGGCCGACCTGGCACGCGCCCCAGCTCGACGAACGCGAGCGCAGGGCGCTCGACGACTGCTGCCGCCGCTCGGCGCGGCTGCTGCGGCGGGCCGCCGAACAGGACCCACCGCTCACTCCGCCCGCGGAGCTGCGCGTGGTCCACCCCGTACGCCCCTCCGAGGCCGACCCCGTCCTCGGCGCGGCCGCCGTCGGCTTCGCCGAGCGGCTGCCCGTGGGATGCTGCGCCCTGGACCTCCACGGGCGCATCACCTTCATCAACACCGCCGGCGCCGAACTGGTCAACGCCGGGGCGGCCGCGCTCCTCGGCAGACGGCCGTGGGAGGTGCTGCTCTGGCTGAACGACCCGGACTTCGAGGACCGCTACCGCGAGGCGGTGGTCACCCGCAGGCCCACGTCCTTCACCGTCATGCGCCGCCCGGCGACCCGGCTGCTCTTCGAGCTCTACCCCGACGTCACGGGCGTCAGCGTCCACATCCGTCAGGTCCCGGGCCCCGACGTCACGGACGTGCCGTCCGCCGCCGGGGCCCCGCCCGGCGCCCCGGACCCGCAGCGCTCCGCCGAGCCGGTCGGCGCCACCGCCGTGTACCAGCTCATGCACCTGGCGGCCGCCCTGACGGAGGCGGCCGGGGTCCGCGACGTCGTCGAGCTCGTCGCCGACCAGATCGTGCCCTCCTTCGGCCCGCACGGCCTCGTCCTGATGAGCGCCGACGAGGGCCGCCTGCGCATCATCGGCCACCGCGGCTACGACCAGGAGTTCGTCGCCCGCTTCGACGGCACGCCGCTCACCGCCGACGTCGCCGACGCCCGGGTGCTCGCCACCGGCGTGCCCCTCTTCTTCCCCACGCTCGAGGACCTGCTCCGCGCCCACCCGCACGCGCCGCGCTACGAGGGCCGCCACGCCTGGGCCTTCCTGCCCCTCATCGCCTCCGGCCGGCCCGTCGGCTCGCTGATCCTCTCCTACGAGCGGCCGCGGCCCTTCCCGGCGGCCGAGCGGGCGCTCCTCACCTCCCTGGCCGGACTCATCGCCCAGGCCCTCGCCCGGGCCCGGCTCTACGACGCCAAGCACTCCCTCGCGCACAGCCTCCAGACCGGTCTGCTGCCGCACGGCCTGACCCCGATCCCCGGCGTCGCCGTCGCCGCCCGCTACCTCCCCGCCGGCCACGGCATGGACATCGGCGGCGACTTCTACGACCTGGTCCGCGCCACCCCGACCACCGCCATCGCCGTCATCGGCGACGTCCAGGGGCACAACACGACCGCCGCGGCCCTCATGGGCCAGGTGCGCACCGCCGTCCACGCGCACGCGACGGCCGGTGCGTCCCCCGGCGACATCCTGGCCCGCACCAACCGGCTGATGGCGGACCTCGACCCGGACCGCTTCACCAGCTGCCTCATCGCCGAGTTCGACCTCGTCCGGAACCGGATCCGGCTGGCCACGGCCGGACACCCGCCGCCACTCCTGCGCCACCCCGACGGCCGTACCGAGGTCGTCGACGTCCCTCCCGGGCTGCTCCTCGGCATCGGCGTCACGGACGACGCCGACTACCGCACCACGGAGCTGCCCTGGGAGCCCGGCTCCGTCCTCGCCCTCTACACCGACGGGCTGGTCGAGGCCCCCGGCCACGACATCGGCACGGCCATGACGGACCTGGCCGAACGGCTCGGCCGGTCCCGGGCGGCGGACCTCGACGGCCTCGCGGACGACCTGATCCGCCACGTCACGGACGCCGCCCACCGCACCGACGACGTCGCCCTGCTGCTCGTCCGCCGCGAGCACCCCTCGGCGGACGGCTCCTGACGTGCGCTAACCGGCCACGAGGGAACGGGCGGCGCGGGCGATGTGGGTGCGGGAGATGCCGCAGGCGTCGAGGAGCTCCGGCGTCGTGCCCGAGCCGGGCAGCTGCGTGACGGCGAGGTGGGCGAACGCGGGCCGGGGACCGCCGTCCGCCGCCAGCGCCGACAGGACCGCCTCGCCGATGCCGCCCTCGGGGTGGTGGTCCTCGACGACGACGAGGGCGCCGGTCTCCCGTGCGGCGCGGGCCAGCGTCGCGGTGTCGACGGGCTTCACGGAGTACAGGTCGACGACCCGGGCCCGTACGCCCTCGGCGGCCAGCTCGTCGGCGGCGGCCAGGCACTCCTGCAGCGTGACCCCGGCGCCGACCAGGGTGACCCGGTCGTCCGCGCCGTGCTCGCGCAGCGTCTTCGAACCGCCCACCGGGAAGGACTCGTCGGGCCCGTACAGGACCGGATAGGACCCGCGGGTCGTGCGCAGATAGGAGATGCCGTCCAGGTCGGCCATGGCCGCGGTCAGCGCGGCCGTCGACGTGGCGTCACTCGGATAGAGCACCGTCGAGCCGAGCACGGCCCGCATCATGGCGAGGTCCTCGACGCCCATCTGCGAGGGGCCGTCCGCGCCGATCTCGACACCGCTGTGCGTGCCGCACAGGGCCATCGTGATCCGCGAGACGGCGGCCATGCGGATGAAGTCGTGGGCGCGGGTGAGGAAGGCGGCGAAGGTGGTGGCGTACGGGCGGAAGCCGCGGACCGCCATGCCGACCGCGTCGGCGATCATCTGCTGCTCGGCGATGTACGCCTGGAAGTACCGCTCCGGGTGGACCTTGCCGAACTCCTCCGCGTGGGTCGAGTTGCCGACCTCCGCGTCCAGGGCGACGACCTCGGGCCGCGCGCCGAGGGCGGCCAGGGCGGCGCCGAACGCCTTCCGGGTGGCGACCTCGTCACCGACCTCGTAACGGGGCAGCTCGACGGTGACGGCACCACCCCGCCCCGTACCGGCGGGCGAGACGGCGGACGGGTCGGCGGACGGCCGCGGACCGCGCACCCGCAGGTCGCGTACGCCGCCGAGCTCGGCGACGGCCCGCTCGGCCATGTCCTCGGGCAGCGCCTTGCCGTGCCAGCCGCCCTTGTCCGCCACCTCCGCCACACCGCGGCCCTTGACCGTCCTCGCGACGATCACGGTGGGCGCCTGCCCGTCGGCGGCCGTGGTCAGGGCCCGGTCGACCTCCTCCAGGTCGTGGCCGTCGACCTCGATCGCCCGGCACCCGAACGCCTCGGCCCGGCGGGCGTACGCGCCGGTGTCCCACTCCAGCTCGGTGGGACCGCGCTGACCGAGCCGGTTCACGTCGATCAGGACGGTGAGGTTGGCCAGCCGGTGGTGTCCGGCCTTGTCGAGCGCCTCCCACACCGACCCCTCGGACATCTCGCTGTCCCCGCACAGCACCCACACGCGCGAGGACCGCTTCTCCAGGTCCCGGACCGCGAGCGCGATGCCGACGGCGTAGCCGATGCCCTGGCCGAGGGAACCGGTGGCCACGTCCACCCACGGCAGTTCGGGCGTCGGGTGGCCCTGGAGGCGGTGCCCGAGGCGGCGGTACGTCGTCATCAGCTCGTCGTCGCCGATCGCGCCGGCGGCCTTGAACATCGCGTACAGCAGCGGCGAGGCGTGCCCCTTGGAGAACACCAGGTGGTCGCCGGCCGGGTCGTCGGGCGCGTCCCAGTCGTAGCGCAGATGGCGGGTCATCAGCACCGCCATCAGGTCGGCCGCCGACAGGCTGGAGGTGGGATGCCCGGAGCCCGCCGCCGTACTGGCGCGCACGGAGTCCACCCGCAGCTGCTGGGCGAGCTCGAAGACCTGGGACAGGTCGCTCCGGGGGCCGAGCGTGGTGGTGGCGGGTGCGGTCATGACGGAGGTCCTTTCACACACGGGGGTCGCGGGCACGCGGCGTGCGCGCCCGTGCTCCTGCGTCTGCTCCAGGAGACCCCGGTCATGCACCGCCCGCACCCCGAACGCCGCCCGCGGGGCCGGCGGGCCCCTCAGGGCCTGAAGAGCACCTTCACCACGCCGTCCCGCTTGGCCTGGAACATCTCGTAGGCCCCCGGCGCCTCCGACAGCGGGAGCCGGTGCGTGGCGAAGTCGTCCACGCCCAGCGGGTCGGCGTCGGTGAGCAGCGGCATGAGGTCGTCGACCCAGCGCAGCACGTTCGCCTGCCCCATGCGCAGCCGCAGCTGCTTGTCGAACATCACCAGCATCGGCATCGGGTCCGCCGCGCCCCCGTACACCCCGGCGAGCGAGACCGTCCCCCCGCGCCGCACCAGCTCGACCGCCAGGTGCAGCGCCGCCAGGCGGTCCACGCCGTAGCGGCGCATCAGGCCCCGCGCCAGCGCGTCGGGCAGGTGGGCGACCATCGAGTGCAGGCCGCGCGCGACCGGAGCCCCGTGGGCCTCCATGCCGACCGCGTCGATCACCGCGTGCGGTCCCCGCCCCTCGGTCAGGTCCCGCACCCGGTCGACCAGCTCAGGATCGGACGGGTCCAGGACCTGCACCCCGCGGGCCGCCGCCCGGTGGCGGCGGTCGGCCACCGGGTCGATGCCGACGACGAGCTCCGCCCCGCGCAGGAGGGCGATCCGGGCGGCCATGTCGCCGATCGGGCCGAGCCCGAGGACCGCGAGGGAACCGCCGGGCGGCACCTCCGCGTACTCCACGGCCTGCCACGCCGTCGGCAGCACGTCCGACAGATAGACGAAGCGGTCGTCCGGCGGACCCTCCGGCACCGGGATCGGCAGGGTGTCGCCGAACGGCACCCGCAGGTACTCCGCCTGGCCGCCGGGCACCTGCCCGTACAGCTTGGTGTAGCCGAACAGGGCGGCACCCGTGCCGTACGCGCGCACCTGCGTGGTCTCGCACTGCGAGTGCAGCCCGCCGGCGCACATGGCGCAGGTGCCGCAGGAGACGTTGAACGGCACCACGACCCGGCTGCCGGGCCGCAGCCGCCGCACCTCAGGGCCGACCTCCTCGACGACGCCCATCGGCTCGTGTCCGAGCACGTCGCCGGCATCCAGGAACGGCCCGAGGACCTCGTACAGGTGCAGGTCCGACCCGCACAGCCCGCTCGACGTGATCCGCACGATCACATCGGTCGGCTCCCGCAGCACGGGGTCGGGCACCGTCTCCACCGACACCTTCCGCCGGCCCTGCCACGTGACGGCCCTCATGGCGGCCACCTTCCTGTCCGTCGCGGCTGTCGTCGTCGCGCTGTCCGGCGCGTCGTCCCGGAGCACGCCCGGCCGGATCCCCGCCGAGTGCTCCGTGAGGGGCGGGTGCCCCGCCTCACGGCCAGGACACCTCCCGCCGGGGGACGACCACGAGCTCGGCGGCCGCGCTGCCCGCCGGCACGGACAGGGCGTACATCACGGCGTCCGCGACGACCTGCGGGCTCTGCAGGAGCGCCGTGTCGGTCTCCGGGAAGCGCTCCATGATGAACGGCGTCTCCATGCCGCCCGCGACGACGCCCGTGACCCCGATCCCGGGACAGTCCCGCTGCGCCTCCTTGAACAGCGTGTGCGTGAAGGCGCGCAGCCCCGTCTTCGCTGCGGAGTACGGGCCGGCCTCGGTCCAGGTGCGGAGGGAGGCCGTCGACAGGATGTTCACGATGTGCCCGCCGCCCCGCGCGACCATCCGGCGGTACCCCTCCCGGCACAGGTACATCGGGCCGAGCAGATCGGTCGTGATCACCCGGGTCATCTCCTCGGCCGTGAGCTCGGCCACCGACTTCGTCACGTCCACGGCGGCGCAGTTCACCAGCACGTCCACCCCGCCGCCCGCCGCGTCCAGCTCCTCGAAGAGCTCCGCCACCGCCTCCGCGTCCCGTACGTCGAGACCGACCGGCCGGGCCCGCAGGCCCTCGGCCAGGAGGTTCTCGCACAGCTCCTTCGCCGTCTCCTGCCGGACGTCGGCGACCAGGACCTCCGCCCCGGCGCGCGCCAGTCTGCGCACGATCTCCGCACCCAGGCCCCGCGCACCTCCGGTGACGAGCGCCGACCGGCCGTCGAGCGTGATCTCCACCTGGTTGTTCATCGTCGTCCTCCTCGCGAACCCCACGAATCGTCGTGAGTCTGTGTGAACCCTTGTGAACCTCTGCGGGCCCTCGTGGACCCGTCGCGAACGGCATGCCGCGGACGCGTGTGAGCAAGCCCACGCGAACCCCACGGGCCTTGCGGCGCCGAGGAGTTGGGGTGGTGCGCGGCACCGGTGGAAGGGCGGTGTAGGGCGGGTCACTCGCTTCTCGGGAACCGTCTGCCACGATGGGCCGCTGACCCGATCCCCCCGTGCCGGCGTTCCCGGCGCCCCTGGCGCCCCCGGAGTCCCCGGCGCGACGGAGCGCGGTCGACCCGCCGCCCCCGCTCCCTCCGCTCCTCGCGCGCGCCTCGTGCCGCCCCCGGTGACCCCGTGCCTGCCATGCGTCTGCTCCCGTCCCCCGCCTCCCTCGCCTCGGCCCTGCGCCCCCGGCGCGCCCTGACCTCCGCGCGCGGCGCCCGCCGCCCCGCCGCGCGCGGCGCCCGCCGCCCCGCCGACGACGACACGTCGCCCTGGCGTTCGCTCCGCCACCGCAGCATGCGTTGGTGGGCCGTCGCCCATCTCGTCTCCAACACCGGCACCTGGATGCAGCTGACCGTCCAGAACCTGCTGGTCCTCCAGATCACCGGCTCGCCCGCCGCCGCCGGTCTGTCCCTCTCCGCCCAGGCGGCCCCCGGCCTCCTCATGGGGCTGCTCGGCGGAGCCGCCGTCGACCGCTGGCCCCGCAAGGTCACGGCCGCCCTCGCCCAGGTGACCCTCGGCCTCGTCGCCCTGGCCACCGCCGCCCTGGTGGCCCTCGACCAGCTGAACCTGCCCGTGCTCATCGGCCTCGCCGTGCTCACCGGCCTCGTCGCCACCGTGGACGGTCCCGCCTGCGCGCTGCTCGGCAACGACCTCGTCCCCGTGCGGGACGTGCCCTCGGCCATCGGCGTGGGCTCGCTCGCCCACAGCGCGGGCCGGCTCGCGGGAGCCGCCCTGGCCGGCATCACCGTCGCCACGCTCGGCACGGCGGCCGCCTACGTCGCCAACGGCGTCTCGTTCTTCTTCGTGGCCGCGGTCATCCCCTTCCTGACCCTGATCCGTCCCCAGCACGGCCCGGCGAAGGCCGCCCGGGGACGCGCCGGGGCCGGACCGGCCGACGGCGCCGAGCGGACGGCCGGGTCGGACGGGCCCGGCAGGGCCGCCGCCTCCGGCCTGCCGGACGCCGCCGACACCAGCGTCCGCGGGGGGCTGCTGTTCTTCGCCCGCCGCCCGCGGCTCGTCGCCCTCGCGGCCCTGAACGCGGTCAGCGCCCTCTTCGGCCGCAACTACTCCCTCACCCTGGCGGTCCTGGTCACCGGCCCGCTCGCCGGCTCCGCGAGCTCCTTCAGCGCCGTCTCCTCGGCCCTGGCCGTCGGCGGCATCGTCGGCGCGGTGCTCGGCGCGCGGCTGCGCAGCCCCCGCGTCCGCATGGTCGCCCTGCTCACCGCGGGCGGCGCGCTCCTCCAGGTCGCCGCGGGTGTCTCCCCCTCCCTGGCGTTCCTCGTGGTGCTCGCCCTGCCCATGGCCGTCGCCGAGTCCGTCACCGACACCGCCCAGAACACGCTGCTCCAGACCGACCCGCCGCCCCACATGCGCGGCCGCGTCCTCGGCGCCTGGAACAGCATCCGCACGCTCTGGGGCCTGGCCGCGCCGCCGACCCTGGGCCTGCTCATGGAGGTCCTGGGCGCGCGGGGCGCCCTGGTCACCGGCGGCCTCGTCGTCGCCGCGGCGGTGACCGCCGGATGGCTGCTGCGCGGCCCCCGGTCCGCCGGCGCGACCGTCCGCCCGGTCGCGGTTCCGGTCCCGGTCGCGGTCCCTGTGCCGGAGCCGGTCCCGGTCGCGGTCCCTGTGCCGGAGCCGGTCCCGGTCGCGGTCGCGGTCCCTGTGCCGGAGCAGGTCCCGGTCCACGTGCCCGTCACCCGGCCCGCCCTGGAGAGCGCGGCCTGATCGCGGCGCCTCCGACCCCCGGCCGGCGGCCGTCCCCGGGCCGTCGGCTGTCCCCGGGCCGTCGGCCGTCTCCGGGCCGTCGGCCGTCCCCGGGCCGTCGGCCGTCTCCGGGCCGTCGGCCGTCTCCGGGCCGTCGGCTGTCCCCGGGCCGTCGGCCGTCTCCGGGCCGTCGGCCGTCTCCGGGCGGTCGGTCGTCCTCGGGCGGTCGGTCGTCCTCGGGCCGTCGGTCGTCCCCGTGGCGTGCCCCGCGCACGGCGCCGCCTCCGGCGCGGTCGTTTCCCGCGCGACCGCCGTACCCCGCGCGCCCGCCGTTTCCCGCGCGCCCGCCGTTTCCCGCTCGACCGCCGTATCCCGCTCGACCGCCGTTTCCCGTACGTCAGCCGCTCCTTGCACGTCGGCCGCTTCCCGTACGTTCACCGCTTCCGGCGGTGCCGGGCGCGGCGCGCGCCGGGCCGGGCGGCGCGGGAGGCTCCGCGCACCCGGTGAGCCGAGCGACGTGACCGGCCGGGGCCGCGCACCGTCGGCCGGCCCGGCCCGCAAGGGCGTCGCGCCGCCCCGCGCGGCCCGGCCCGCCGGGAGGGGCCCGCTCATCGGCTCGCCGCCTGGACGACGCTCCCCGGGCCGGGAGCCGTGGGAGCGGCCCCGCCCGCCGTCGGTTCCAGGACCGCGTCCAGGACCTCGTCCACCGTGATCTCCATCAGCCGCGGATCGGGGCGGTCCGCATGCGGGTCGCCCGGCCGCGCCACCTCCTGACCCTCCCCGGGATGCCACAGCGCCCGGTGCGGACCCGTGTCCGGCGGCCCCCAGAGCGCCGGCGACACCGGCCCGAACAGCACCACCGAGCGGGTGCCGAGCGCCGTCGCCAGATGGGCGAGACCGGTGTCGCCCACCACCACGCAGCGCGCGTGGGCGACCAGCCCGCACAGCTCCTCGAACGGCACCCCCGCGTCCCCGCCCACCACCGCGGACGGGGCCAGACCGGCGTGCTCGGCGACCGACCGCGCCAGCGGCGCCTCGCCCGGACCGGCCGTCACCACCACCGGCAGGCCCGCCCGGCGGACGCCCCGTACCACCGCCGCGAAACGGTCCACCGGCCAGCGCCGCGCTGCCGACTGCGCTCCCGGATGCACCACGACCGCCCCCGGCGGCACGGGACCCGGCCCGGCCGGGGCCGCGATCCGTACGTCGTCGGGGTCGGCGTCCAGCCCGTACCAGCGCAGCAGCCGGCACCAGCGCACCCGCTCGTGCTCCTCCGGCGCCCAGGCCGGGCCCCGCACCCCGGGGACGGCCGGGTGCCCGAACGCCCACAGGTGCTCCGGCCCCAGACCGGCGAGCAGACGGTGACTGTCCGGCCCGCGGCCGTGCAGGTTCACCGCGAGGCGCGGCGCCCGTGCGTCCCGGGGCAGCACGGCGGGCACGCTCCGCCCCGGACCGGAGGCCGGGAGCAACCGGTCCACGCACCCGGTGGCCCGCGCCACCGGCTCCAGCTCCGCCGGGGCGGCGAGCACCAGTTCATGGTCCGGCAGCCCACGGCGCAGCGCCCGCAGCGCCGGTACGGCGGTCAGCAGGTCCCCGAGCCCCAGCGCCCGCAGCACCAGCGCCACCGGCCGGCCACGGCCGCGGGCCACCTCCTCGGCCGCCCGCCTCACCGGGCCCTCCGTCCCGCCGCCGCGGCGCGGGCCGCCCGGTGGGCGATCCGGGTGGTCGAGCGGCCGTCGAGGTAGGGCAGCACGACGGTCTGGCCGCCCCAGCGCCGCAGCGCCCGGGTCTCCGGGAGGCCGTCGGGCGAGTAGTCGCCGCCCTTGACCCACACGTCCGGCCGCAGGGCCTCCAGGAGGCGTTCCGGGGTGTCCTCGTCGAAGGCCACGACCGCGTCCACGCTGCCGAGGGCGGCCAGGACCCGCATCCGGTCCGCGAGCGGGGTCAGGGGACGCCCGGGGCCCTTGAGGCGGGCCAGGGAGGCGTCCGAGTTCACGCACACGATCAGGCAGTCCCCGATCCGCGCGGCGCGTTCGAGGAGGCCCACGTGGCCGGCGTGCAGCAGGTCGAAGCAGCCGCCGGTGGCGACCACGGTGCCGCCCCGGGCCCGGACGCGGCGGGCGAGGGCGAAGGCGTCCCCGGGCGGCTCGGCGCCGTGCGACGGCGGCGCGGACGGCGTCGCCTCGCCGGACACCGCCGAGGCGCCCCCCGCGCCGACGAACGCGGCGGCCTCGGCCACCGCCCGTTCCACCGCCTCCTCCGGCAGGGCACCGGCGGCGAGGGCCACCGCCGCCGCCGCGGCGAAGCAGTCGCCCGCGCCGCACGGATCGCCCCCCGCGACGGGGGGCGCCGGCACCAGCAGCGGAGCCGTCGAACCGGCCCGGGTCAGCAGCGCCCCCGCCGCGCCGAGGGTGACGGCGACATGGGTGACCCCCCACCGTTCCGCGAGGTCGGCGCCCCGGTCCGCGTGGGCGCGCAGGGAGGAGCCCGGACGGTCGCTGAAGGCCGCGGCCTCCTTGGCGTTCGGGGTCGCCAGGCGGGCTCCGGCGACGGGCGGGCCGCCGCGGGGATGCGGATCCCATACGAGGGGTACGCGGCGGGCCGCCTCGGTGAGGGCGTCGCGCAGCACGTCGGCCGTGCCCCGGCCGTAGTCGGCGACCAGGATCGCCCCCGCCGACTCCAGCACGCGCAGGACCTCGGGACCCGGCCGCCCCGGGGTGCCGCCGCCCCGGTCGAGGCGCAGGAGCGGCCGACCGCCGGCCAGGACCCGCGTCTTGACCGGCAGGGTGCCGTCGAGGGGGACGGCGACGACCCGGATCCCGTCGCCCAGGCACCGCCGGGCGATCTCGCCGGCCTCGTCGGAGCCCAGCGCGGTGACGAGCACGACCTCGACGCCCGCGGCGGCCTCGCTGTCGGGCAGGGACGCCACGCGGGGCGCCGTTGCGACGCCGGGCGGGACCTCGCTGTCGTGCACGGACTCCGCGCCGGGCGCCGCCTCGACGTGGGGCGCGACCTCGACGTGGGGCGCGACCTCGACGCCGGCCAGGGCTCCTGCGCCGGGCGCGACCTGGACGTCGGCCAGGGGTCCTGCGCCGGGCGCGACCTGGACGTCGGCCAGGGGTCCTGCGCCGGGCGCGACCTGGACGTCGGCCAGGGGCCCTGCGTCGGGCGCGACCTGGACGTCGGCCAGGGGTCCTGCGTCGGGCGCCGCCTCGACGCCGGACAGGGTCCCGGCCCGTCCGGTCCGCCGGGCGGGCTTCGGGTCCCTGCGCCGGCCGGTCGCCGGATCCGTCCGCCGGTCCGAGAGACGCGCCGCCAGGACCGCGGCCAGCCCCGCCCCGCCCGCCCGCCGGCGGACCCCCGCCACGTCCACCACCGGCGCCGGCGCGTCCGGCGCCAGCCGGCTCGCCTCGCCCTCGATGTCCTCGTCGAGGAGCAGATCACCCACGACGACCAGCGGCCCGCGGCTCACGGCGTCCTCCAGCCCACCGACGCCCCGCCGCCGGGACGCCCCTCGCCCTCGGCGCCCGCCGGACCGGCGGCCCGGTACGGCGTGCCCGCGTAGCGACCGCCGCCCGTGAGGCCCGCCGCCGCACCCGTCCCCGTGGTCGTACGGCCGTCCGACGCGCCCGCGCCCACCAGGGTCGCGTCGAAGAACTCGCACAGCAGGTGGACGACGACCAGGTGGGCCTCCTGCACGGTGGCCGTGGTCGGGGCGTCGATGGTCAGGGCGTCGTCGGCGGCCTCGGCCAGGGGATTGGGGCCGGGGCCGGTCAGGGCCCAGACGGCGAGGCCGCGCGAGCGGGCGGTCACCGCGGCGGAGAGGAGGTTGGGACTGTGGCCCGAGGTCGACAGCAGCACGAGGAGGTCTCCGGGACGACCGTGCGCCGCCACCTGGCGGGCGAAGACCTGTTCGAAGCCGTAGTCGTTGCCGATGGCCGTGACGCTGGACGTCTCCGCGTGCAGCGCCAGCGCCGAGTAGGCCGGACGCTCGTCGCGGTAGCGCCCCACCAGCTCCGCCGTGAGGTGCTGCGCCTGGGCGGCGCTGCCGCCGTTGCCGGCGGCGAGCAGCCGTCCGCCGTCGGTGAGCACCGCCGCGAGCCGCCGTCCCCACCGGGCGAGCCGTCGCAGGTCCGCCCCGCCGAGGCTCTCGACGGCCTGGCACAGCGCCCGGCAGTGCAGCCGTGCGTCCTCGTAGATCTCGGATTCGTTCATGTCGGGTCGGCCGGGCGCCCTGCCGGGACCGGGCCGCACCTCCTTCGCCAGTCGGTCCCGGGCCGCCGTCGGGATGCTCGGCGGCCCGGGGGAGGGGAGAGGGGAGCGGGCAGGGGGAGAGGGGGAGGGAGGGTCAGAGCGGCGCTCCGGCCATCGGCGCGTGCGCGGCGACGACCGCCCGGTAGGAGGCTTCCGTCGCCCCGGCCACGCGCTGCCAGGAGTAGTGCTGCAGGACCCGGCGGCGCCCGGCCCTGCCGTACTCCGCGCGCAGCGCGGGATCGGCCAGCAGCAGCCGTGCCGCCGCCGCGAGCACCGGCGCGTTGCCGGGGGGCACCAGCAGGCCGTTCACGCCGTGGGCCACCGTGTCCTGCTGGCCGCCCACCGCGCTGGCGACCAGCGGCCGGCCGCAGGCCATCGCCTCCAGGGGCACGATGCCGAACGGCTCGTAGTCCGCCGGGCACAGGACGACGTCGGCGCTGCGCATCAGCACCGGCACCGCCGCCGGCGGCACCGCTCCGGTGAAGGACACCCGGTCCGCGACGCCCGCCTCGGCGGCGAGCGCGCGCAGCCGCCGCACCTCCGGGTCGGTGTCGAGCGCCTCGGGCGGGGGCCCGCCGGCGATCACGAGCTCGGTGTCCGGCAGCCGCCGGAGCGCGGCGACGGAGACGGCCGCGCCCTTCCGGGGCACGAGCCGGCCCAGGTGCAGCAGCCGATGGCGGTACGGGCCGCGCCGTGCGACCGGTCCGTCCGGCCGGAAGACGGCCGGGTCGACACCGCAGGGGACGATGTCGGCCTTGGCCCGGGCTATGCCCATGGCGGCCAGTTCCTCCACCTCGTCACGGCAGGTGGCGACGACCCGGTCGCAGCCGAGGCCCACCTCCCTCTCGTACGCGACGCGGGTCGGCGGACTCGTGTCGGCGGCGCCCTGGTGGCGCCGCTTCACGATGCCGAGCGCGTGGTACGTGTGCAGGAACGGCACACCGGTCTCCCGGCTCGCCCAGAGCGTGGCGAGCCCCGACATCCAGAAGTGCGAGTGGGCCACGTCGGGACGGTCCACGCGCCACCGGTCGGCCAGATAGCGGGCGAAGGGCCGCATGTGCGGCAGGAGTTCGTCCTTCGGCAGGTGCTCGGGCGGGCCCGCCGGGACGTGGTGGACGAGCACTCCGGCCCGCAGCGGCACCGTCTCGGGCAGCGTGGCGTCGTCCCGCCGGGTGTAGACGGTCACCCGGTGGCCCCGGTCGGCGAGGGCGCCCGCCAGCTGGGCGACGTGCACGTTCTGACCGCCGGCGTCCTCGCCGCCGAGGGTGGCGAGCGGACTCGCGTGCTCGGAGACGAGCGCGATCGACAGCGGGCGGCGCGAGCGGGCGGCGGCGGACGCTCCCGCCGACGCCGACGCCGACGCCGATGCCGATGCCGATGCCGACGCGGATGCCGACGCGGGAGCGGAGCCGGACCGAGCCGTCCTCTTGCCCGGCGTCGGCGACCCCGAAGTGGAAGAGGGGTCCGACGGGGGCGAGGGAGTCGAGTGGAGAGGGGTCATGAGCATGCCTCCGCGATCAGGCGCTCCCAGTCGTCGAGGAAACGCTTGAGGCCGTAGTGTTCGAGGGCCGCCTGCCGGGCGCGCGCGCCGTCGGCGGCGGCCGCGTCGGGGTCGGCGAGGTAGCGGCGGGCCGCCCGGGCGAGCACCTCCGGGCGCGTCGACAGGGTTCCGGCGCCGACGGGCACCGCCTCGACCGCCTCGGTGGTGGCGAGGGCGACGACCGGCATGCCCAGGTGCATCGCCTCCAGCAGGGACAGTCCGAGGGACGTCCAGCGCACGGGGTGCAGGTAGAAACGCCGTTCCGCCATGGCCGCGTGCAGCCGCGCCTGGGGCAGGTCGGCGGTGCGGCACCGTTCCTCCGGCAGCCCCAGGTGCGCGGCCAGGCCCTCGGTCCGCATCCCGAACACGTCGAGGGGCGTCGCCCGCGCCAACTCCGGCAGCAGGTCCGTGCCCACGTAACGTCCGCGCCGCACCGGCTCGTTGACCACCACGGCGGCGCGGGCCAGCTCACCGGTGTAGCGGTGGCCGGGGTCGACGATCCCGTGTTCCACGACGGCCGTCCTGGTCGTCCCGTTGTCCCACAGCAGCCGGTTGAAGTGCGTGACGTGCACGAGGGTCAGATCGGGGCGGTCGGCCATCGGATGCCGGGTCAGCGGCACGTCCCCCCGCGGGGTGTTGTGCTCCACGTAGACCGCCGGAACGTCTCTGCCGGGCCGTCGGCCGCCGAGCCATCGGGTCGCCAGCGACTCCTCGTGGGGCCGCTGGAGGACGACCAGGTCGACCGGCGCGTCCCGGAGCCGGTCCGGTTCCACCTCGTGGACCGAGTCGGGCCACGGGAAGGTCTCGGCCCTGCCCCGCCCGTCCGGCCCGCGATCGGGCGTGACGGGTGTCAGGTAGGTGTGCGGCCCCTGGACGAACGCCGTCGTCCAGGATCCGTGGACGTGCCACAGCAGGATGTTCATGCGGTCGTTCCTCCTCTCGCCCCCGCCACGGAGGTCGCGGCGGAGGTCGCTGCGGCCGGGCGGTCCCGGCGCGCGACGAGGTCACGGGGGCGTTCGGCGCGACCCGGACCGTCCGGGCCGTGCGAGCCGTCAGGGCTGTGCGAGCCGTCAGGGCCGTGCGAGCCGTCCAGGTCGTCCGGGCCGTGCGAGCCGTCCGGCCCGTGCGAGCCGTTCGGCCCGTGCGGGCCGCCGGGGCCGGGAGGAGCACCGGGCGCCCGGGCGCCCGGGGGCGGGACCGGGCCCGGTCCGGGCCGGGGAGCCGGACGCAGGAGCGAGGCCACGGCCCCGGTCACCTCGGCGTCGCCCACCCCGTCGAGGCACGGATGCCCCGGTACGGGACAGACGCGGGCCCTGGTCTCCGCGCACGCCGCCCGCTGGTCGCCGAGCAGCACGTGCCGCACCCCGTAGGGCCGCCAGCGCCCGGCCGGGACGACCGGCGCGAACAGGCACGCCACCGGAGTCCCCACGGCCGCCGCGAGATGGGCGGGGCCGGTGTTGCCGGTGACCACCGCGCGGGCCCCGGCGAGGACACCCGCGAGTTCGCCCAGGCCGGTGGTCGCGCCGCCGAGGTCGAGACCGTGCCGGCCGGCCACGCGAGCCGTGAGCGCGCGCTCCGCCGGGCCCCCGGTGACCACCACCCGGTGCCCGGCCCGGTGCAGCGCCGCCGCCGCACGGGCGGCCCGGTCGGGGCTCCACGCCCGCGCCGGGACGGCCGCGCCGGGGTGCAGCACGACGTACGGGTCGCCGCCCGTCAGGTGTGTGGTGTCGGGCACGGGTCCGACCCGCAGCCGGCCGTCGTCGCCGGGCGGCAGCGCGAAGCCCGCCGCCCCGGCCAGGTCGAGCGCGGCCTCGGCCTCGTGCCGCCCGTCCGCGCGGTGGTGCCGCAGCTCGAGCAGGGCCCCGGGGTAGTCCTCGCTGTCGGCGCCGATCCAGGGCACGCCGGCCAGGCGCAGCAGCAGCGCGGCCGGCAGCGGGCTCTGGTGGTACGAGACGAGGACGAGAGCCCGGTCGAACCGGCCCGCGGCCACTGCGTCGACGAGCCGGCCCACCCCGTCCGGGGTGAGCGGCGGCGGTTCGAGGCCCACCCACGGCGCCTCGTACACGAGCACCTCGTCCACGCCGGGCAGCAGCCGCGCGGCGGGCGCTCCCGCCGGGCCGCACAGCACGGCCGTCCACGAGGAGCCGGCGGCGACGGCGCGCACGGCTGGACCGGCGAGCAGCACGTCGCCCGCGCTGTCGAGGCGCACCACGAGCGTGCGCGGACGGGCGTTCACCGGTCACCGCCCCGGCCGGGTCCGTCGGCCCGGCCCCGCGGCGCCGCGGCGAGCGCGAGGCGCACCGCCGCCGGCAGGTCGGGCGCGGTGCGGGGTGCGGCGGCGACCTCCTCGGCCCGGGTGACGGGGGTCGGCACGAGCACGCCCCGCGCTCCGGCCGCGCGCGCGGCGTCCATGTCGGAGCCGATGTCGCCGATCACGACGGTACGGGAGGGGCGCGCGCCCAGCCGGGCACAGGCGGCGAGCACGAGGCCGGGCGCGGGCTTGCGGCAGCCGCAGCCGTCGTCGGGCCCGTGCGGACACACCGCCCACACCCCGAAGGGCCCGAGCAGCGCCTCCACGCGCCGGCGCACCGCGTCGACCTGACCCCTCGTCAGGAGCCCGCGCGCCACGCCGGACTGGTTGCTCACGACACCGACGGGGATGCGCAGCGAGCGCAGCAGGGCCACGGCCTCCTCGGCCCCCGGCAGCAGGGCCACCCGCTCGGGGTCACCGTTGTACGGCACGTCCACGATCAGGGTCCCGTCCCGGTCGAACAGCACCGCGTCGAGCCCCGGCCCGGTGGCGGCCGGGTCCACGGGGGCGCCGTCCCGGCGGTCGCCGAACAGCCACGGCCCCCCGTCGGGGCTCCGGGCCGTCGTCCGTCCGTCGCCCTTCACGGCGAGGACGGCGGGGGTGGCGGGTCCGGGGGCACCGACCGAGGCGGCCGGAGGCTCCTGCCCGGCGCGGCCCCTCCGTACGGCCGCCTGCGCGCCGGGAGTCGCGGGCACCGGCACCGGCCCGGAGCACCCGAAGACGGACGTGGTCGCGCCTGCGGCCGCGACCGCGGTCGTGGCCCCGGTCGTGGCCCCGGTCGTGGCGGGGCGGTCGCCCGCCGCCCTGCCGGTCGTTCCGGTCGTGCGGTCGTTCGCGTCCGCGCGGTCGGTCCGTGTCGCGCCGCGCGTCGTGGGGGTGGCGCCGGTCCGTGTCGTGCCGGGCGTCGTGGGGGTGGCGCCGGTCCGTGTCGTGCCGGGCGTCGTGGGGGTGGCGCCGGTCCGTGTCGTGCCGGGCGTCGTGGGGGTGGCGCCGGTCCGTGTCGTGCCGGGCGTCGTGGGGGTGGCGCCGGTCCGTGTCGTGCCGGGCGTCGTGGGGGTGGCGCCGGTCCTGGTCGTACCGCGCGTCGGTGGTGCAGCGACCGTCCCGGTCGGGCCGCCGGTCCGGCGCACGCCGGCCGTCGCCGGGCCACCGCCGGTTCCGGTCCCGGCGGCCGTCGCGGCCCCGGGCCCGTCCCCCGCGCCGGTCCCGGTGTCCGTCCCGATCGGGCCGGTCGCCGGCGCTTTCCCGTTTCCCGGCGCTTTCGCGTTCCCCGGTGCCGCCTCCGTGCCCGTCACCTCGGCCGTCATGACACCGCCTCCTCGACCGCCTGCGGCCGGGCCGGTCCGGTGGTGGTGGGCTCCGGTGGGCGGACCGGCGGGCGCGGGCGGGCGTTGCGGTGGGCGAGGAGGCCGCGCAGCCAGTGCCAGGTCGCGGCCGGAGGGATGGCCGCGCTGGTGAGGACCATGTCGACGACCTCCGTACGGGTACGGGGGCCGGGCCGCACACGGGCCGCGGTGAACTCGGCCGTGCCGGCGCACCACAGCGCGCCGCACGCCGCCGCGGCCCGCCACCGGCCCGCGAGCGCGCACGCCAGGGCGGCCGCGCCGGCGGCCGTGACGGCGCGGTGGCGCGGCAGACGGCCGCGCGGCGCGCCGGCGCGGATGCGCCAGTCCGGTCCGTGGAGCCGCCGCATCAGCACGTCGTCGCCGTTGCCCGCCTGCTGGCGGACCGACAGCCAGCGGCCGCCCTGGCGGGGCGGATGAGCGGTCAGACGGCGTCCCTGGCCGAGCAGCCAGCCGCCGTCGAGCAGCCGCAGCGCGAGGTCCGCGTCCTCGCGGAAGGCCCGGCGGAAGCGCTCGTCGAAACCTCCCGCCCCGTCGAACGCCTCGCGCCGTACGGCCATGTCCGCGGTGATCCACCGGGCCGTGGCGAGTGCGGCCGTGTTGCGCTCGCCGTCGGTGGGGCGCCGGCCGTCCGGCAGCGGCACCTCGATCCGGGCCGCGACGGCGGCCGTTCCGGCCGACGCCTCCGCCAGGTCACGGGCCAGGTCCTCGCCCCACCGGGCCGACGGCACGACGTCGTCGTCGAGGAAGACGATCCACGGCACGTCGCCGGTGTGGCGCGCGCCCTCGTTCCGCGCGGCGGCGGGGCCGCGCGCCGGGCCGGGGACCACCGAGGTGACGTCGCGCAGCCCGGCCGGCACGGGCAGCTCCGGCACGGTGCCGTCGCGCCCCGGCCGGTCGTGCACCACGATCACCCGGGAGGGCCGCCGTCCGCCCGCCCGGGCCAGGGCCTCCAGACAGAGCCGCAGGCTCGGCCGGCCCGTCGTGGGCACGACGACCGCGTAACGGGGGCCGGTGGGAAGGCCGTTCACCGGCCACCTCCTCCGCCGGCGGCCGTGACGCTCCACCCGTTGGCCCCGGTGGAGAACATCTCGCTCCGTCGGACCGCGAACGGCCCGATCGCGAGGAGGTCGATGGGCGTCGAGCCGAAACACTCCAGGGCGTCGCGCGGATCGTCCACCATCGGACGCCCCGCCGTGTTGAGGCTGGTGTTGACCACCACGGGCAGTCCCGTCCGCCGCTCGAACTCCTCCAGCATGCGGGCCACCAGCGGCTCGTGCCGGCGGTCCACGGTCTGGATCCGCGCCGTGCCGTCGACGTGGACGACGGCCGGGATGCGGTCGCGCCACTTCGGAGCGACGTCATGGACGAAGAGCATGTACGGGCTGGGCAGCGGGCCGTCGAAGATCTCGGCGGAGCGTTCCGTCAGCACCATCGGCGCCACCGGCCGGAACTGCTCGCGTCCCTTGATGTCGTTGAGCCGCTCCAGGTTCCCGGCGTGCCCGGGGTGCGCGAGCAGCGAGCGGTGACCGAGGGCCCTCGGGCCGTACTCCGAACGCCCCTGGAACCAGGCCACCACGCCGTTCGCGGCCAGCACCTCCGCCACGGCGACGGCGATGTCCGGCGGCCGCTCGAAGGGGACGGCCGCCGTCTTCAGGCGCCCGGCGATCTCGGCGTCCGACCACTCCCGGCCGAGGGCGGCCCCCGGCATCGGCGAGGGCTGCTCGCCGGCCTCCGCCGACAGCAGCAGCGCCCCGCCGAGCGCCGTGCCCGCGTCGCCCGCGGCCGGCTGGATCCACACACGCGAGAACGGGCCCTCGCGGGCGATCCGCGCGTTGGCCACGCAGTTCAGGGCGACGCCGCCGGCCAGGGTCAGGACGCTGTCGTGGGTCTGGCCGTGCAGCCACCGCACCAGGTCGAGCAGCGTCTCCTCCAGGACGAACTGGGCGCTCGCCGCCAGGTCCGCGTGGTCGGCGGTCCACGGCTCCTCCGCGCCGCGCGGCGGGCACAGCTCGGCCCAGGGCACCCCGTGCGCGCGGAAGCCGCCGTCACCCGTGGGGTGGACGTACCGTCGTATCTCGTCCGCCATCCGGGGCCGCCCGTGCGAGGCGAGCGCCATCACCTTGAACTCGTCGGAGGAACGCAGGAATCCGAGGTGCTCGGTGAGCTCCTCGTACACCAGGCCCAGCGAATCGGGCAGCAACTGGGCCCGCAGCGGCTCCAGATGGTCGCCCACGCGCCGCGCGGCCAGGTGCGAGGCGCACTCGCCGCGGCCGTCGAGCACGAGCACCGACGAGGTCTCGGCGGCCTCGGCGGCGAACGCCCCCGACGCGGCGTGGGCCATGTGGTGGCCGACGAACCGGACCTTCTGCGGGTCGAGTCCCGGCAGGGCCGTCGCGAGGAACTGCGGGGCGTGCTGGGCGTAGGCCTGGCGCAGGCTGTCCCACGGGTCGTCGAGGCCCATGTCCTCGGCGGGCCGGGCCAGCGCGGGGTCGTACGAGTACGCGACGACGTCGATGTCGGCGGGGCGCAGCCCGGCGTGTTCCAGGCACCACCGCGCGGCCTGCTCGGGCAGCTCCCAGGCGGAGAAGGGCACCGGCCGTTTGCCGTGCTTCCGTCTGGAGAAACGTTCCTCCTCGGCGGCGGCGACGGTGATGCCGTCGACGACCAAGGCGGCGGCCGGGTCGTGGTAGAGGGCGTTGATGCCGAGTACGCGCATGGGGCGGGCCTTCCGGTCGGATACGGCGCAGGGCGCCCGGGGGGAGAGGCGGGGAGGAAGAGGAGCGGGAGGGGGAGTGGAGGTGGGGGGAGAGCGGGCGGGGTCGGTTGACCCAGTGGCAGGAGGCGGCCGGACCGCCGTGCTCATTCGGTCTGTTGCGTCCGGAACCACTCGATCGTCCGCCGCAGCCCCTCCTCCGCCGTGACCACCGGCTGCCATTCGAGCTTGTCACGGGCCAGGGTGATGTCGGGGCAGCGCACGGCGGGATCGTCGACGGGCCGTTCGATGAAGCGGATCGTGGAGGCCGAGCCGGTCAGTTCGACGATCCAGCGGGCCAGGTCCAGCATCGAGATCTCGGACGGGTTGCCGATGTTCACCGGTCCGGGCATGCCGTGCGCGGCGGCCGCGAGGACACCGCGCACGGTGTCGTCGACGTAGCACAGGGACCGGGTCTGGCGTCCGTCCCCGGCGACGGTGAGTGGTTCACCGGCGAGCGCCTGCCGGATGAAGGTGGGGACGGCGCGGCCGTCGTGACCGCGCATGCGGGGCCCGTAGGTGTTGAACAGACGCACGATCAGGGTGTCGGTGCCCCGGGAGTGCGCGGCGGTGGTGAGCGCCTCGCCGAAGCGCTTCGCCTCGTCATAGACGCTCCGGGGGCCGATCGGGTTCACGTGCCCCCAGTAACGCTCGTTCTGCGGATGCTCCTCGGGGTCGCCGTACACCTCCGAGGTCGAGGCGAGGACGAAGCGGGCACCGCAGGCATGCGCCAGCGCGAGCGCGTTGCGGGTGCCGAGGCTGCCGGTCTCCAGGGTGTGTACGGGCAGGCGCAGATAGTCGACGGGGGACGCGGGAGAGGCGAAGTGGAGGACCAGGTCCGGATCCGCGTCCACCGTGAACGGCTCGCGGACGTCCGCCTCCACCAGGCGGAACCCGGGATGGTCCCGAAATCCGGCCACGTTGGCGGGCGTTCCCGTACTGAAGTCGTCCACACAGGTCACTTTCGCGCCGCCGGCGAGGAGCGCGGCGCACAGATGGGATCCGACGAAACCCGAACCGCCGGTGACGACGGCATGTTCCCAACGGGCTGTGGGGGACGTGGCCATGGATCTCTCCTCAACCGGGTCAACCGGAACAGTGAGGGGACGAGCCGCGGCTCCGGACGGTCGCTGCCGCCACCGCCCGGGAACCGGTCGGCCCTCCGGGCTTATCAGGCGTCGACCGTCAGTCTCACCCGGTGGCGGGAGGGCCGCCACCTGACCGATTCGTACGGGTGCCGTGGCTCGTGGGTGTGTGTGACGCGGCTGCGTGCCGGAGGATCCGGCAGCGCGCGGGCGGCTACCCCGGAGGAGCAGCGCTACTCCTCGCATCCGGCACATTTCTCCACGAGTTGGTTGATACCTGGACAGTCACGTACCAAACCGGCCTTTCGAGAGGGCGGATCCGCTCGTCGGCCGACGCGGGCGGCTGCGGGCGGCTGCGTGCGGGCGCATGCCGGGGGAGAGCCGGGGAACCCGCCCGCCCATGAGCGACCTCGACCTCGACCGCGACTTCGATCTCGACCTCGATCTCGACCTCGGACTCGAACCCTTCACCCGGCACCTCGTCGATCCCGGCGTCTGTCTCCTCCCGGCCGAGGTGACCGCCCGCCGACTCGGCGCGGACCCCGGGCGGTGGGCAGCGTTCGACCGCCACTGGGACGACCTCGTCCCCGACCCCTACCTGCGCTCCCCGGGGAGCCTGCGGCTGCGCCGGTACGGACACGTCGGCCTCTCCCGCTCCGGGGAGATACGGCCACGGCCGCACGGGCCCTTCCTGCACCCGGGGGACGGCCATCCCCTGTACGTGGGGCGCGAACGGCACTTCGAACCGCTCACCGACGCCTTCGCGACCGATCCGCTCCTCGGGGACATCCTCGCCCTGCTGGCCGAGGCGGCCGCCGTGCTCGCCGATCCGCCCGAGTGGTCCGTCAAGATCCATCCGTACCGGGAGACGGCGACCACCGGCCGGCTGGGGGAACCCCCGCCAGAGGGCGTGTACCGCGACGGGGTCACCCTGGTCGCCTTCCTGCTGGTCGACCACGGCAACGCCGACGGCGGCGAGAGCACCGTCTACCACCCCGACGGGGTGCCCCTCTTCCGGACCGTCCTGGACCGCCCGGGCACGCTGCTCCTCGGCGACGACCGCCGCACCCTCCACGGCATGTCGGCCGTGCGGCCCCGCGCCCCCGGGCGCCGCGCGCACCGCGACGTCCTGGTGATTACCTTGGCCGAGCCCGAGCCCGGGCCCTAGCCCAAGCCCAAGCCCTATCCCCCAGCACCAGCCCTCGCCCCAGCCCGAGCATGCAGGAACCCCGGCCCGCCCCTCCGCTCCGGACGGGCGCGCCCCCCGGACGGGCGCGCATGCGACGGCGATCGCGGGGGAGACGCGGTACGACAGAGGTACGACAGAGCGAGCCGGCCCGACCCGAGGAGGCGGTCATGACCGATCCGCAGAGCCGCACGCAGCGACACGGCGACCGAAGCACGGCCACCCCGAAGGACCTCGCCGAACTGAAGGCCCGGCAGGCCCACCGGCACGAGGGCAAGGAGCAGGGCACGGTACAGGGCGCGGAGCACCGCGACGACCACCGGGAGCCGGGAGGCCGGGGCGCACGGGCGGAGAAGGGCGTGGGCCCGGACGGAGGCATCCCCACCGGGCACCGTCCGGACGAGCCCTGATCCCCGAACGGTTTCGGTCACGGTGCGTCCTGGGGGACCGGTCCCGAGGGTTCCGGACACCTGGACGCGGTCCTGAGGACCGAACCCCGGACGAGCCTCCCGCGCCCCCTCGCCACGTGTCGGCGAGGGGGCGCGGGAGGCTCGGTGCCCGCGTGGGTCCAGGGCCCGCCGGGCCGTCAGCCCTCGCGGGCCACCACCCGGAACGTCTCGAGGGAGGGGTCGGCGGCGTCGGGAATCAGCAGTCCGTGCGCGATGCCGCTGCGCAGGTAGTCCACCACCTCGGCGGTGATCACCTCGCCGGGTGTCACGGCCGGTACGCCCGGAGGGTAAGGACTGATCGTCTCGGCCGAGATCCGGCCGACCACGTCCTTCGCCGCCACGTGTTCCGCCTCGCCGAAGAACGCGTCCCGCGGCCGGCGGGCCTGCTCCAGCTCCAGAGCGGGCGGCTGCGGCAGCCGCACCTCGGGCCGCGGTGCGAGGGGACCGGTCCGGTCCGCCTCCGTCAGTGCCTGGAGCGCGTCCAGGAGCACCCGCTCGGTCGTGTCGTCGTCCGCGTGCGTGATCGACAGGCTGATCCGGCAGGTGTCGGAGCCGCCCACGTCGACGTGGCGCTCCTCGCGGAGCCACTCCGCCGCCTGCATGCCGCTGATGCCCAGGCCCCGTACGTCGATCACGATCTTCAACGGGTCGAGCTCGGCCGCGAGTCCCGCCGCCACCACCTCGTCACCCATCGGCGCGAGTCCGGGCAGGCTCGCCGCCGCCTTCCGCACCCGCTCGGCACGCTGGAGCGCTCCGCCGAGGAGTTCCCGCCCGTGCTGGACCATCTGCCGCCGCCAGCCGTCGAGCGTCGCGTACACCAGCGAAGAGGCACTGGTCGTGCCCAGCAGGTCCTCGCGCTGCTTGAGGACCTCCGGCGACACCCGGTCGTGCTGCAGGTGGAAGACCGAACTCTGCTCGATCGCCCCGCCCATCTTGTGCACGCTGGTCACGACCAGGTCGGCGCCCGCGTCGATGCCCCAGACCGGCAGCTCCGGGTGGAAGGGCAGATGGGCGCCCCACGCCTCGTCGACGATCAGTGGCACGCCGGCGGCGTGGCAGGCGTCGGCCACGCCCCGCACGTCCGCGCAGGTGCCCCAGTCGGTGGGGGTGATCAGCAGCATGCCCTTCGCGTCGGGGTGCTCCCTCAGCTTCGCGCGCACGTCGTCGGGCTCCGGAGGATGGGCCATGTGCCGCTCGCCGTCGAACTTGGGGTGCACCCAGATGGGCTCCACGCCGTTCACGATCACGGCCGCGATCACCGACTTGTGCGCGTTGCGCGACAGCAGCAGCTTCTCGCCCGGGCCCGCGACGGACAGCATCGCGGTCTTCACGGACAACGAGCTCCCGCACGTCGAGAAGAACGCCTGCTCCGCGCCCACCGCGTCGGCCATCAGCTCCTGCGCCCGGTCGAGCACGCCCTGCGACTCCCGCCGGTCGTCCAGGCCGTTGAGCAGCAGCACGTCCGACCGGAAGACCTGCTCCCCGACGACCTCGGCGACCCGGGGGTCGACACCCCGGCCCTGCTTGTGCCCCGGCGGTCCGTAGACGATGTCCCCCCGGCGTCGGAAGTCCTCCAGCGCTTCGAGCACCGGTGCACGCGAGTGATCCATGGTTCCTCCGGGTTCTCCGGCCGTCGTTGCTGAGCGCGCCGCACGGGCGCGAGGCGCGTCTGCCCCGGACGTTTCCGGCGAAACGGGACGCACGGCCGGACGGCCGACACCGACGGCGGCCGGCCCGCCCGCACGCATGAAACCCGCCCCGGTGGGCAGCGGCGCCCTGCGCTCCGGAGGACCGGAGCGGCGGGAACCGGCCCGGGTCCGCAGGCCCGGAGGCCGGGAAACGGCCCGGAGAACCGGCCCACGACCGAGGAAGGCGTCATGAACAACACTCCGTCCACCCCCCGCCCCCGGACCGCCGTCGTCACGGGCGCGGATTCCGGGATCGGCCGGGCCACGGCCGTACGGCTCGCCGCGGAAGGCATGGACGTCGGCATCACCTGGCACCGTGACCGGCGCGGCGCGGAGGAGACCGCCGAAGAGGTACGGGCCCAGGGCCGCGAGGCGTTCGTCGAGCACCTGGACCTGACGCGGCTGCCGGACGCGGCCGACGTCGTCGACGCGCTCGCGGACCGGCTCGGCGGCGTCGACGTGCTGGTGAACAACGCCGGCGTCGGCACGTCCACCCCCTTCCTCGAACTCGACCCGGGCACCGTCCGGGAGGTCCTGGACGTGGACCTGGTCGGCCCGCTGCTGTGCTCGCAGCACGCCGCTCGGCGCATGGTCCGCCAGGGCCGCGGGGGCCGCATCGTGAACGTGACCTCCGTCCACGAGCACCAGCCGCGGGTCGGCGCCGCACCGTACTGCGCGGCCAAGGGCGGCCTCGGGCTCCTCACCCAGGTCATGGCCCTGGAACTCGCCGCCCACGGCATCACGGTCAACGCGGTCGCACCGGGCGAGATCGCCACGCCCATGACCGGGCAGGAGGACACCGACGTCACCGCCGAGCAGCGGCCGGGCGTCCCGCTCGGACGCCCCGGCGACGCCCGCGAGGTCGCCGCCGTCATCGCCTTCCTTGCGGGCCCCGACGCCTCGTACGTCACCGGCGCGTCCTGGGCCGTCGACGGCGGCATGCTGCGGATGGGACCGATGGCGGGCTCGCACCTGCGGGACGACGACTGGCGCGGTGTCTGATGCGCGGCGGCCGGAACGCGTATCACCCCCGGAGCCGGGTAGCCGGTCCCATGGAACCCCAGCTGCACCGGCCGCACCGGCGGCGGCAGGAGCGGCAGCAGCGTCAGGAGGAGACATGACCCGGTCCGTGCGCGACGTCATGAACGGCCACCCGGTCACCGTCGGCCCGCTGACGTCGGCCGCGGAGGCGGCGCGGGTGATGCGCGACGCCGGCATCGGCGACGTGCTCGTCGCCGACGGCGACCGGCTGCTCGGCATCGTGACCGACCGTGACCTCGCCTCCGCGTGATGGCGGAGGGCAAGGATCCGGCGGACACCACGGTCCGGTCGGTGTGCGGCGACCGGGCCGTCACCGTGGCACCCGGCGACGGCCTCGACCGTGCCGTCGGCCTCATGCGCGAGCACGCCGTGCGCCGCCTGCCCGTGACCGAGGAGGGCCGGCTCGTCGGCATCGTCACCCTGGGCGACCTCGCCGTCGAGAAGGACCCGGGATCGGCGCTGGCGGACATCTCGTCCGTCGAGGGCGACACCTGAGCGGCGGACCGGTCCGGCCCGGACGGCGGACCCGTACGGAGGAGGCGAAGCACCGTGACGCACACCCCGCCCGAGGCACAGCAGGAGACCGGGCCGCCCACCCAGCCCTTCCCCCGCGACCCGACCGACCCGCACCCGGCGCCACCGACCCGCCCCTTCCCGCCCGACCCCCAGGCCCCCCGGCCGGCTCCCCGGCCCTCGCCCCAGCCCGCTCCCAGGCCCGACCCGCCCACGGCGGACCGCACGAGGAGGCCACGGCCATGAAGGACGCCGGCGGACGGAACGCGCGCGTGGTCGTGGGCGTGGACGGGTCGGACTCCTCGTACGGGGCCCTGCGGTGGGCCGCCCGGCACGCGAGGCTGATCGGGGCGACCCTGGAGGTGGTGGCGGCGTACGACGTCCCCGGCGCCGTGGGCCGTTCCGCGCCGCCGGTCTCCGCCGCGTTCGACGAGGAGGCGGCCCGCCGGGCCCTGTCGGACGAGATACGGACCGTGCTCATCCCGGTCGGCGAGGTGCCGGTGGTCGAGCACGTGGTCCGGGCCCGGCCGGCCGAGGCGCTGATCGACGCGTCGGCCGGAGCGGAGTTGCTCGTCGTGGGCAGCCGCGGCCGGGGCGGCTTCACCGGTCTGCTCCTCGGCTCCGTGAGCCAGCAATGCGTCGCCCACGCCTCGTGCCCTGTCGTCGTCGTCCGCCCGGAGGCCGCACCGTGAACGCGCCCACGTCCTTCATCGTCCTTGCGGACGGCCACCTCCTGGTCCCCGCCGACCAGATGACCGGCCTGCTGCGCCGCGTCGCGGCGGGCTGGCTGCAGGCCACCGACCAGGGCTACGAGGACCACGACCCGGCGACCGTGCTGTCCCTCGCGACCGGGCTCATGGAGATCGCCGACCAGATCGACGCCGAGTGCATCGGACTGATGCCGCTGAGCGAGGACGAGGACGCGGACGCCGACGAGGGTGCGGGCGAGGGTCCGGGCGAGGAAGAGGCGGGCGGTACGGGCGGGGCCGGCCACGACGCGGGAGCGGCCCGTACGGACGGCGACGGGCCCGAGGAGAGCGCGGACGGGGGACCGGACGCGCGACCGGGCGACTGAGCCGGGCGAGCCGCCTCGGTCAGGAAGTCACCGAGTCACCACCGCGTCACCGGGCATCGAAGCACCGGGCATCGCGTCACCGGGCATCGAATCACCGGTCACCGCGTCACCGGGCACGGAGCCACCGGGCACCGGGGCACATCGCCGGGCGTTCACGCGGGGCGGACCGAGACGAGTACGCCGATCTTGTCGATGCGGTGCTCGGGGTTGCCCAGGGCGTCCCGCCAGTAGTTGCCCGCCGCGTCGTCCTCCGGCGTCGCGCAGGTGGAGAGCGTGATCACCGCGCGCGTGGGCTTCTCGCCCGGAGCCCCGGGCACGGCGGCACGCTGCTCGGCGAGGGACCGCGCGGAGCGGAAGGAGGTGGTACGGGTCTCGGTGATCCGGTACTCGTACACCTCGCGGCCCGCGGTCACGAACACCCGGTCGCCCACGTCGACGGCCGGCAGGTCCCGCAGCGGTCCGCCGGCCGAGAGCCGGTGCGCCGTCACCAGGTAGTTGCCGACGTCGCCCGGTCCCACTCCGCCGCGCCTGCCGTAGGGGCTCGCGGCCACGCCACGGTCCTGGATCCGGGTGCCGGCCCGGTCGTCGGTCGTGCCCTCGTACGGCACCACCCGCAGGTCCCTGACCCCGATGGACGGTATGTCCAGGTCGGCCGGCCGGGGCCGTGGGACCGGGGTGGGGGGCGGTGCGGGCACGGGCGCCGAGGCGGGCGGGGACGTGCTCGCGCGCTCCGCCGGCGGCGGCGAGGCGGATGCCGGGATCTGCGACTTCCCGTCGGCGCTCCGACTCGTGCCGGGAGCGCAGCCGAGGAGCACCCCGACGACCGTCATGACGACGGCCACGACGAGCACGACGGCCCGGCGCGAGCCGGGACCGGCACGGGCACCGTTACGGGGACGGACAGCGCGACGAGATCGGTTCATGATCACCCACCGTGGGGCGGGACGGCGAGGTGCCGTCGGAAGGGCCCCGACACCTCCACGCTACGCGCTGCCGCCCCTGGGGGCGCGGGACGGCAGCAAGGGCAAATCGGTCGATGTCCTCTTATTCATCCTCAATGCCGGAATGGTGAATTGAGTGACGCAAGGGCGGTATTCCTCCGGTAAAAGGCGGACCCCGCCCCTCGGGTGATCTGAATCACGCCGCGAAGAACGGCCGTGAGCCCGACGGGGCGTCAAGTGCGAGAACGCGGAAAAGTGTTGACGAAACGTCGCCGGAAAATCGGGATGATCCTTTCCGTTGATCTTCCTCACCTATTTGCTTTGATTAATTCCCGTCTTGTTATCGCGCTTTGTCTTCGCATACGGTCACGCGTCAACCGGATGGAAACGCCGAGTCCTGCCACCGTCCGGTCACCACACTCACGACCCTTCCGGCAGGAGCGGGGGACCCACGTTCTCCGCCGTGTCCGGCGTCACGGACACGGCTCGGGGTGAAGCCGCGCGCGCCGCGGCCGGGCATCTCCTGCCCGAACCCGACAGCTCACCTCGCAGGCGAAGGAGAGGAACTCGCCATGCGTGGTCACGGGAAGCACCGTCGCCCCAAGAACGCCCCGCTCGCTCGTGGTCTCGCCGCCGCCGGCCTCACGGGCAGCGCGGCACTCGCCCTGCCGCTGGCCGGGGCGACGAGCGCCGGAGCGGTCGCTCCGCAGGGAACGCCCTCCGTCGCAGTCGTAAAGGCGGCCACCGTCAAAACGGCGCCGAAGACCGGACTGGTGAAGTACACCGTCGTCTCCGGCGACTCGCTTTCGAAGATCGCGCACAAGTACGCGGTGCCGGGCGGGTGGAAGAAGCTCTACCGCGACAACCAGGCCGCCGTGGGCGCCGACCCCAGCCTCATCAGGCCCGGCCTGAAGCTCACCGTCCACGCCGAGGCGAAGGGCAGGGACAAGTCCGCGCCGCGCGCCGACCGCTCGGCCGAGCGCACGACGGTGAAGCGCTCCTCGGCCCAGGGCGCCGCCGCGGCACGCCCCGCCGCGGCGGTCCGGGCGGCGGCCCCGAAGGCCGCCACCTACGCGAACAACCTCGACGGGTGGATCCGCGAGTCGCTCGACATCATGGCCGCCAAGGGCATCCCCGGCAGCTACGACGGCATCTACCGCAACATCATGCGCGAGTCCTCCGGCAACCCGCTGGCCATCAACAACTGGGACTCCAACGCCGCCGCCGGCACCCCCTCCAAGGGCCTGCTCCAGGTGATCGACCCGACGTTCCGGGCCTACCACGTGGCCGGCACCCCCTTCGACCCGTACGACCCCGTCGCCAACATCACCGCGGCCTGCAACTACGCGGCCGACCGGTACGGCTCCATCGACAACGTCTTCGGCGCCTACTGAGCCGTTACGGAACCGACAGGACCGCGCCCGCCTTCCGGCGGGCGCGGTCCTGTGCTCATCAGGCCAGCGCGGCGGCTCACTCGCCGTCCAGGCCGCGGAGCTCCTCGCCCTCGGGGCCCCGGCCCCGTGCCGTGTCCGAACCGACGGGACCACGACCGTCTCCCGCGCGTCCGGGCGGTAGCGGCGTCACTCGCGGCGCAGCGCGTCCTTCGCGCGGTCCAGGAGCGCCGCGAACGGGCCGACCGTCCACTGGGCGGCGGGCGACCCGGCGGTCCGGGGATGGGGATGCGTGGGGGCCATGCGCTCGACGGTCCGCAGCCGGCGTCCCATCGAACGGCGGTCGTCGATGCCGCACTCGGCGCGGATCCGGGGGAACTCCTCCTGCTCCTCGTGCCGCGCGTGGTCCTCGACCGCCTGCTGGAAGGCCCTGAGCCGGGCGTCGAACTCCGGGCTGTGCACGTCGAGCTGCTCCAGTTCGGCCAGCTTCTTGTTGGCCTGCGACTCCTCCTCGTTCCGGGCCTCGGCCTCCTCCTTGCCGGCCACCCGCTTGGCCACCGGCCGCAGGATCATCTCCTCGGCCGTCTCGTGGACGGCGAGCAGGGCACGCAGCTCGTCGAAGCACTGCTGCTTGGCGTCCTTCTCGGATTCGAGCGTCTCGGCGAAGAGCTGCCGGATCCGGTCGTGCTGTTCGAGCAGCTGCTCCAGGATGTCGTCCTCGGGCTGGACCGTGCGGGGCGAACCGCTCGTCATCCTGCTCATGACCTCTCCTTCGGCGTGGTGATCGGGTCGCGGACGCCGTCGCCCCGGTGCGTCGTCGAGCGGGTACGCCGTCGTCCTCGCTCCGCGTCTAGCCCGTCACCGTCCGGGCAAACCCCCACCAACGCTCTCAAAGCCCGCGAAGCGGTACCCACGAAGCAGCTCCGAACCCCCGTAAGCTCCGCACCCCACAGCACCTGCGCCACTCGGCACCGGCTCCCGCCGTCCCTCACGCGCCGGGTCGCGAGCCCTCCTCCCGAATACCGCCCGACAGACGCGTGCGCACCAGCGCCGCCGCCAGCCTGGCCACGTCGTCCGGCGGTACGTGGCGGGCGAGACCGGCCGCGGTGTGCGGGAGCCCGAGGGCCCCGGCGGTCGCGAGGGAGCGTTCGTCGAAGAACGGGCGCAGCTCCGGCCAGACGGCCTGGGCCTCGCGGCAGAAGATGCCGGCGCCGACCGGCCCGATCCTCGGCACCTCCCGCAGCAGCGAGCGGAGCGCGTCCCGGTCGCCGCCCGCCTCTTCCCGGAGCTTGCGCAGGTCCCCGCCGAAGCGGTCCAGGACCAGCTCGGCGCCCTCGCCGAGCGCGGTCGCCGTGCTCTCGTCGTAGCGCACGTAGCGCGCACGCCCGAGGGCGTCCACCCGCCGCTGCCAGGCCGAGTCCGCCATGGCCCGCGGCGTGCGCAGCCCGTCCGAGAACAGCTCGCGCGCGGCCGCCGTGGCCGTACCGGCGCTGATCCGGACCGAGGACAGCACGGTCAGGACGAGGAGCTGGTAGAGCGGCGCCGGCTTGTCGCGCAGGCTGATGCCGGCCTCCTCGGCGTAGGTGCGTCCGTGCGCGCGCAGCAGTCCGGCGATCGACTCGGAGGTTCGCATGACGTCGCTCCTCTTCTGTGCCCGGCGGTTCGGCCCAGGAGGCCGGCCCTCGCCCCCGCCCGGTTACCCGCCGACGGGCTCCCCACCCGCCCGGCGGGCCGCCCGGGGCCGCCCGCCGGGCGTGCGCGCACGGCGAGGCCGGTGCCCCGGGGCGGGGCGGCGTTCGCGCAGCCGCCGTCGCGGTCCCGGGAGCTCCTGGGGGGGGCGGCCGTCCGGGGGCCCGCGCCCGGCGGGTCAGCCGTGGGGACGGGGGAGGGGGCGCTCGTTCCATCCCGCGACGACGGGGAGGCCGTGCTCCGTGGACAGCCGCCCGAGCGTCGCCGTCCGCAGCAGGAACAGCCGTCCCCCGGTCGGCGGCAGACCGAGGTGGCGGGCGGCGAGCACCCGCAGCAGATGTCCGTGCGCGACCAGTACGCCGTCCTCCGACGAGTCCGCGAGGAGGGGCGCGATCCGCTCCAGTACGCGGTCCGCCCGGCGCCCGACGTCCTCGGCGCCCTCGCCCGGCCGCCCGTCCGCATGCGGCGGAACGCCGTCCCGCCACAGCGACCAGCCGGGCCTGTCCTCGCGGATCCGGGCCGTGGTCAGGCCCTCGTACCCGCCGTAGTCCCACTCGGACAGGTCCTCGTCCGTCTCAGCGCCGCGCAGCCCGGCCAGTTCGGCCGTCCGCCGGGCGCGGCGCAGCGGACTGGTGAGGACGAAGGCGACGGGGCGCCCCTCGAAGTACGGGGCCAGCGTGCGCGCCTCCGCCTCGCCCGCCGGTGTCAGCGGCAGGTCGGTGCGCCCGGTGTGCCGCCCGGCGGCGCTCCACGCCGTCTCACCGTGGCGGATCAGGAGAAGGTCACCCATGACCGCGCTGCTCCCTTCGCAGGCCGGGACCGGGAAGCCTCACCGTACGCGGCCGGACGGGCGGCTGCCCGTCTCCACGCGGTCCACCGCCGGCCGGACGACCGGGGCGTTCAGCACCGTGAGCAGGCGGGCGACCTCCTCGCCCATGGCGGCGCGGCCCGGGGCGAGATAGCGCCGGGTGTCGACCAGGGCCGGGTTCTCGGCCAGGGTCCGCCGGACGGCGGTGGTGAAGACGTGGTTGAGGTGCGTGGCTATGTTGATTTTGGTCATGCCGTGGGCGACCGCCAGCGTCAGGTGCTCGTCGGCCACGCCCGAGGAGCCGTGCAGGACGAGCGGCACGGGCAGGGCCGCCCGCAGCGTCCGGATCAGCTCGAAGTCGAGCACGGCGTCACGGGTGAGCATCGTGTGGGAGGTGCCGACGGCCACGGCCAGCGCGTCCACGCCGGTGGCGGCGACGAACGCGACGGCCTCGTCCGGTGAGGTGCGCGCGCCCGGCGAGTGCACGCCGTCCTTGCCCCCGACCTCGCCGAGCTCGGCCTCCACCCACACGCCGGCCGCGTGGCAGCGGGCGACGACCTCCGCCGTGGTCCGCAGGTTGTCCGCGTAGTCCCGCGCGGAGGCGTCGAACATGACGGAGGAGAAGCCGAGTTCGACGGCCTGGGCGACGAGGGCGGCGTCGGTCGCGTGGTCGAGGTGGACGGCGACCGGCACGGGAGCGGCCTCGGCGACGGCCAGCACGGCGGCGGCCAGCGGCGCCAGGGCGCCGTGGTAGCGGACGGCGTTCTCGCTGATCTGCATGACCACCGGGGAACCGGCCGCCGCCGCACCGGCGACGACGGCCTCGGCGTGTTCGAGCTGGACGACGTTGAACGCGCCGACGCCGTGTCCGGCGTCGGCGGCGGGCCGGACGAGGGCGCCGGTTCCTACCAGGGGCATGAGGTCTCTCCTTGCTGGGCGGTGCGGTGAGGGGAGGAACGGTCCGCCGGAGGGTGCGGGCCGGTTCCCGCGCCGGCGCCGCGTCCGCGTCGCGGTGCGCGGTGGGGCCGCCCGGGTGCCGGTCCCCGCCGGAGCCGCCGCCATCCGCCCCGTACGTCCCTCCGGCACCGGGCGAGGCCGTCCGCGTCCGGCGCGTCCGGCACCGCGGGCGTCACGGGCCGGCCGGCCCGTCCGTCCGCGTCACGGCCGGGGGCCGCTCGGGGCGGCGTCCAGGACGACCGAGCGGGTGAGCCCCTGCGGCCGGTCCGGGTCGAGGCCCCGGGCCTCGGCGAGGGCCACCGCCAGGCGCTGGGCGCGGACGAGGTCGGCGAGCGGGTCGAGATCGGAGGTCACGAGGGTCGCCCCGGTGGCACGGACCTGCGCCGGCAGTCCGGCGGGCGGTTCGCCGAGGAACCAGACGACGCTGTCCGGGCCGGTGATGCTGATGGGCCCGTGCCGGTATTCCATCGCCGCGTACGACTCGGTCCACACGTTGGACGCCTCGCGCAGCTTCAGCGCGGCCTCGTTCGCCAGGCCGATCGTCCAGCCGGTGCCGAGGAAGGTGAACTGGCCCGCCTCGGCGGCGCCCCGGGGCAGCTCGGCCCGCAGGGCGCGCTCCGCCTGTTCGGGCAGGTCGGCCGGCGCGAGGCCCAGCCGGCCGCGCAGCAGCGCCAGGCAGGTGGTGGCGAACCGGGTCTGCACGACGGACCGTTCGTCCGCGAAGCCGAGGTCCACCACGGTCCCCGCCGCCTCCGTGATCGGTGTGGCGAGGTCGCCGGTGACGGCGACGGTGGGCGTCGTGCCGCCGGTCCGGCGCAGCGCGTCCAGCACCTCGGTGGTGGTGCCGGAGCGGCTGATGGCGAGCACCCGGTCGTAGCGCCGCGCCGCCGGGAACTCGGACGCCGCGAAGGCGTCGGTCTCGCCGATGCCCGCCGCCTCGCGCAGCACCGCGTACGCCTGGGCGATGTAGAAGGAGGTGCCGCAGCCGATGACGGCCACCCGTTCGCCGGCCTCCGGGAGCCCTGCCGGGTCCGTCTCCAGTGCCCGGCGCCAGCAGTCCGGCTGACTGGCGATCTCCTTGCCGACATGGGTCATGGTGCGTGCCTCCTGCGAGGTGCTCGACAGCGCGTATGCGTGAAGATGTTTCTTGTATAGCGGTTTCGATCAGAAACGAGCAAGACGGTGCGCGGTCGAAGTCGGCCGGGTATCGGCCACCGGGCGGGCGCGACCTGCCGCGATACGCTGCGGCCCGCAGGGCACCGAGGTGAGGAGAACGGCGATGGGGGCGCACGAGCGCTGGACGGGACTGCTCGACGCGCTGAGCGAGCGAGGTCGGATCGAGGTCGCCGAGGCGGCCGAGCTCCTCGGGGTCTCCGCGGCCACCATCCGCCGGGACATGGACGAGCTGGCCCGCCAGCAGCTGCTCACCCGCACCCGTGGCGGCGCGGTCCTGAGCGGAGTCGCGTACGACCTGCCGCTGCGCTACAAGACCGCGCGCCAGGCCGACGAGAAGCAGCGGATCGCCCGGGCGGCGGCCGGCCTCGTGCCGCCGGGAGCGGTGATCGCGCTCAACGGCGGGACGACCACCTCGGAGGTCGCCCGTGAACTGGTCACCCGGCCCGACCTCGCGGGCCACGGCACGGCCACGGCGCTGACCATCGTCACCAACGCCATCAACATCGCCAACGAGCTGGCCGTCCGGCCGTACGTGAAGACCGTGGTGACCGGCGGGGTCGCCCGCCCCAGCTCGTACGAGCTCACCGGCCCGCTCGTCGGCTCCGTGCTCCAGGGCCTCGCCCTCGACTACGCCGTCCTCGGCGTCAACGCGGTCGATCCGCGCTTCGGCGCCGCCACGCACGACGAGGGCGAGGCCGGCGCGAACCGGGCGATGGCCGAGCGCGCCGACACGGTGATCGTGGTCGCCGACTCCACCAAGCTCGGCCGGCGCGCCTTCGCCCGGGTCTGCACGGTCGCGGAGATCTCGGTGCTCGTCACCGACGTCGGTGCCCCGGACGACCTGGTCGAGCAGTTCACCGGCCAGGGCGTCGAGGTCCACCGGGTCTGAGCGGCCCGGCACCCGCCCCGGGGGCCCGTCAGCCTGCGCTTTCCCGTCTCTCCGTGCAGTCGTCTGCGCATTTCTGATCGAAGAGGACCCGAAACGCGCACTTGACGTCACCCCCCGGCCCTGCTCTCATGACCGGGCACCACGGTCATGGACATGGCAGCGAGTGCCTTCTGTGCGCTCGCCCGGCCGAAAGGCGGCTGCGATGGAACCACGTTCGGGACGGGCCCGCAGGCGGAGCCCCGGCAGAGGCGGCGGGCGGCTCACCGTCCTCGGGGTGGTCGCGGCCCTGGTCGCCGCGCTCCTCTCCCTCGGCGGCCTGGCCGCCCCCGCGGCCGCGGCGAGCGCCGGCAACGTCACCGGCATCACCCAGTCGGGCAGCACCTTCACCATCAGCACGTCCACGGCGGCGAAGGCCCGCGTCGTCGTCGCCCGCCCGGACATCTTCCGGATCTGGCTCTCCCCGCAGGGCACCTTCACCGACGACCCCGCCGGCAAAGCGCTCGCCGTCGACACCGACTTCGGCCCCGTGACCGCCGGCGTCACCGACGCCGGCACCCACTACCGGATCACCACCCGGCCCTGAACATCCGGGTCGACAAGTCCCCGCTGCGCTTCTCCGTCTACCGGGCCGACAACACCACCCTCGTGTGGCAGGAGGCCCAGCCGCTCTCCTGGACCGGAACCCAGACCAGCCAGCGCCTCACCCAGGGCGCCGACGAACAGTTCTACGGTACCGGCCTGCGCCTCGGCGAATGGGCGCTGCGCGGCAAGACCGTGCCCGTCGCCGTCGCCAACACCTGGAAGGAGAACACCAACGCCAGCCCGGCCCCCTTCTACCTGTCCACCAACGGCTACGGCGTGATGCGCAACACCTGGGCTCCGGGCAGCTACTCCTTCGGCGCGCCCGGCACCTTCACCCACGACGAGAGCCGCTTCGACGCCTGGTACTTCGTCGCCGACTCCCTCAAGGGCGTCCTCGACGCGTACACCGACGTCAGCGGAAAGCCGTTCATGGCCCCGATGTGGGGCTTCGAGCTCGGCAACGCCGACTGCTGGAACGCCTCCAACCCCGAGTACAACGGCGACCACGACCGGCCGCGCCACCAGACCACCCCCGACGTGGTCGGCTATGCCGACGACGCCCGCGCCGCCGACATGCCCTCCGGCTGGTTCCTGCCCAACGACGGCTACGGCTGCGGCTACACCGCACCCCTCAAGAGCACCGTCGACGCACTGAAGGCCAGGGGCTTCCAGACCGGCCTGTGGACCTCCACCGGCCTCGCGGACATCGGCCAGGAGGTCGGCACCGCCGGCACCCGAGGCGTCAAGACGGACGTCGCGTGGATCGGCTCCGGCTACAAGTACGCCTTCGACGGCGTGCAGCAGGCCGTGGACGGCATCGAGAAGAACTCCGACGCCCGCCGCTACGTGTGGACCGTCGACGGCTGGGCCGGCACCCAGCGCAACGCCGTCGTCTGGACCGGCGACACCTCCGGCACCTGGGACGCCATGCGCTGGCACGTCCCCGCCATCACGGGCGCCGGCCTGTCCGGCCTCAACTACGCCTCCGGCGACGTCGACGGCATCTTCGGCGGCAGCCCGAAGACGTACGTCCGCGACCTCCAGTGGAAGGCGTTCACCCCGGCCTTCATGACCATGTCCGGCTGGGGTCCCGCCAACCCCTCGGCCGGCTACCAGGACAAGCAGCCCTGGCGGTTCCCCGACCCGTACCTCTCCATCAACCGCAAATACCTGAAGCTCAAGATGCGGCTGATGCCCTACCTGTACTCGATGAGCCGCGTCGCCCACGAGACCGGCGTGCCCTCCACCCGGGCCATGGTCCTCGAACACCCCGACGACCCCGTCGCCCGCGGCAACCTGACCAGCGGCCAGTTCCTGTCCGGCGACTCCTTCCTCGTCGCCCCCGTCGTCTCCGACACCACCACCCGCGACGGCATCTACCTGCCGGCCGGCACCTGGACTGACTACTGGACGGGGAAGACCTACAGCGGACCGGGCTGGCTCAACGGCTACGCCGCCCCGCTCGACACCCTCCCGCTCTTCGTCAAGGGCGGCGGCATCGTGCCGATGTGGCCGCAGATGAACCACACCGGTGAGAAGCCCGTCTCCACCCTCACCTACGACGTGTACCCGCGCGGCTCGTCCGCCTTCACCCTCTACGAGGACGACGGCATCACCCGCCAGTACCGGACCGGCGCCTACGCCAAGCAGCAGGTGGACGTCACCGCCCCGGCCGCCGGCACCGGTGACGTGCGCATCGCCGTCGGCGCGAGCACCGGAGCGTACGCGGGAAAGCCCGCCTCGCGCGGCTACGAGTTCACCGTCCACGCGGCCGGGGCTCCCCGCGCCGTCACCGTCGACGGCACGACCCTGCCGGCGCTCACGTCCAAGGCGGCGTACGACACCGCCGCCACCGGCTGGTACTTCGACGCCGCCGACCGCTCCGGCACCCTGTGGGTCAAGACCGGCGCGAAGTCCGGCGCCTTCACGGTCACCGCCTCCGGGGTCACCCTGCTCCCGAGCGCACCCGTCCCCGGCACCTCCGGCACACCGGTCCCCAAGGCCGGATGGAAGGTCGTCCGCGCCGACAGCCAGGAGACCTCCGCGGAGAACGGCGCGGCGGTCAACGCCATCGACGGCGACCCGGCCACGCAGTGGCACACCGCCTACTCCGGCACCGCCGCACCGCTGCCGCACGAGATCCAGATCGACCTCGGCGCCCGCTACGACATCGACGGCGTCCGCTACCTCCCCCGCCAGGACGGCGGGGTCAACGGCCGCGTCGGCACCTACGAGGTGTACGTCTCGGAGACCACGAGCGACTGGGGCAGCCCCGTCGCCACGGGCACCTTCGCCGACACCGCCACCGAGAAGACGGTCACCACGGCCGCGAAACGCGGCCGCTACCTGAAGCTGCGGGCGCTCACGGAGGCCGGCGGCCGCGGCCCCTGGACCAGCGCGGCCGAGATCTCCGCCCTGGGCACGGCCGTCCCCCTCCCGACCGGCGCGACCCTGGTCAACGGCGCGTCGGCCAGCTGCGTCGACCTGCCGTACGGCGCCACCACTCCGGGGACCGAACCGGCCCTCTACACCTGTCACGGCGGGGCGAACCAGCGGTGGACGTTCACCTCCGCCGGCACCCTCACCGGCAAGGACGGCGTCTGCCTCGACGGTTCGGCGAACCCCGTCACGGTCCGGGCGTGCGACGGCTCCGCGGCACAGCAGTGGCGGCTCGGCCCCGAGCTGTCGGTGACCAGCGGCGGCCGCTGCCTCGCCCCGGTCCGCTCCGGAACGGCCGGCGGCACCGAGCTCGAACTCGCCGGCTGCACGGGCGCCGCGGCCCAGCGCTGGACGCCCACGGCCTGAGGCGTACCCCACAAGGCTCCGGCCGGGCCCCCGGCCGGAGCCGTCACTTGATACGGGGGAGCGTGAACGGCAGCACGTCAAGACCCGGAAGAGTGAACCTTCCCCCGGTGAATTCCGTCCTCTGGTGGAGAAAGACGGTCAAGAACCTGCGGGGAGTGGGCATCCATGGGGCTGAAGGGCACGTACACCGCGCACATAGCCGTGGCGGCTTCGGCGGTCGGACTCGGCGTGGCCGTGTGGGGCGCCGCCGTCCTGACGGACACCGAGGCGGCCGCCGGAAACGCGGCGAGGCCCACGCGGCACGCCCCGGCGGAACGCGCTCCGGAGCCCGGGGCGCCGCCGGTGAAGATGCCCGAGAGCATCGCGCACGCCGCCGAGAAGGGCGGGAACGCCGTGAACATCACCATCGACGACGGCCCCGACCCCCGCTGGACGCCCAAGGTGCTCGACGTCCTCGAGCAGAACGACGTCAAGGCCGTCTTCTGCATGGTCGGCCCGCAGGCCGCGCGGTACCCGGAGCTGGTCCGGCGGGTCGTCGCCGAGGGTCACCGGCTCTGCGACCACACCGTCTCCCACGACACGACCATGGACAAGAAGCCCGTCGCCTACCAGAAGCAGCAGATCCTCCAGGGCAAGAAGATGATCGAGGACGCGGCCGGCGGGGCGAAGGTCGAGTACTACCGGGCCCCCGGCGGCGCGTTCACCCCCGACAGCCGGCGGATCGCCGCCGCGGCGGGCATGCGGCCGCTCGGCTGGAACGTCGACACGAAGGACTTCCACCGGCCCGGCACGGACGCGATCGTGAACACGGTCCGGTCCGAGCTGTCCAACGGGCCGACCATCCTCTTCCACGACGGCGGCGGCGACCGCCGTCAGACGGTGGCCGCCCTCAGGCAGGTGCTGCCCTGGCTCAAGGACCAGGGCCGCTCCTTCAGTTTCCCCGTGCGGACGGCACCCTGACGCCTCACGGCCCGGTGAGGGTGATGGCGGCCGCCGGGCACACCCCGGCGGCGACGCGGACCGCGGCCCGCAGGTCCGCCGCCGGCCGGGCGTCGAGGACGAGGACGAGTCCGTCGTCCTCGTCCTGGTCGAAGACCGCGGGGGCGGTCAGGGCGCACATCCCGGCACCGAGGCAGCGGCCGCGGTCGACACGGACGTCCATCGCGGAATCAGACCTCGTCCCAGGTGACCGGCAGCCGGTGCACCCCGTAGATGCTCATGTCCGTGCGCAGCGGCACGTCCTCGGCCGGCCCGGCGAGCCGCAGGGTGGGGAAGCGCCGCAGCAGGGCGGGCAGCGCCACCGTCAGCTCCACGCGGGCCAGTTGCTGGCCGAGGCACTGGTGGATGCCGTGCCCGAAGCCCAGGTGCCCCGTGGCCTTGCGGCGCAGGTCGAGGACGTCGGGATCGGGGAACCGTTCCGGGTCCCGGTTGGCGGCCTCGAAGGAGAGGGTGACGCTCTCGCCCGCCCGGATCAGCCGACCCTCCAGCTCGATGTCCTCGAGCGCCGACTTCACGCCGGTGTGGGCGACCGTCAGATAGCGCATCAGCTCCTCGACGGCCTGCGGCGCGAGGTCCGGGTCGGTGCGCAGCGCCTCGGCCTGGTCGGGGTTGCACAGCAGCGCGAAGGTGCCGTGGGCGATCATGTTCGCGGTGGTGTCGAGCCCGGCGGCGAGCAGGAAGCCGCCGACGCCGACCAGTTCCTCGTCGGTGAGGTCGGACTCCCGGGCCAGGTCGCCCAGCAGGTCGTCGGAGTCCTCGGCCTTCCCGGTGCGCTTGGCCGCGACCAGCTCGGCCATGTACTCCTGGAGCCCCGCGAAGGCGGCGTACCGGTCCTCGGGCGTCACGTCCATGGCCATCAGGGTGTGGGCGTGGCCCTGGAAGCGGTCCCGGTCGCCGTAGGGGACGCCCAGCAACTCGCAGATCATCAGCGCGGGCAGGGGCCGTGCGAACGCCTCCACCAGATCGGTGCCGGGCCCCCGGCGTTCCATCGCGTCGAGGTGCTCGGCGGTGATCTCCTCCACGCGTGCGGTGAGCAGACGCATCCGGCGGACGGTGAACCTGCCCGCGAGGAGCCGCCGGAAGCGGGTGTGCTCGGGCGCGTCCATGCCGGTCATGTCGCCGACCGGCGCGGGCGGGAGCGGGCCCTCGGGGGCGCCGGGGAAGGGGTGGTGCATCAGCTCGTAGCGGGAGCTGAAGCGCGGGTCGCCCATGATGGCGCGGATCGTGGCGTGTCCGGTGGCCAGCCAGCCGACGTGCCCGTCGGGGTACGTCATCCGGGCCAGCGGCCGCTGTCCGCGCAGCTCCGCGAGGCCGGCGGGCGGGTCGAAGGGGCAGCCGGCGGCGCGCCGGGTGGGCAGCGTGACCGGCTCGGCGGGGTGGGACGCGTGTTCGTGCTGCACGGTGTCCTCCGTAGGAGAGGTGAGAGGGCGTAAGAGCTCGGCCGTGGTGCCACTGGTGCCAGCGATGGCGCCATGTCGGCCGCGCGGTCGCATCGCTAGGGAATGCGGAAGAAGCGGAAGGTTTTCGGAGGGATCCTCAGGGGAGGGGTGGCCGTCCAATGCCCTCACGATGACACCACTATGGCGCCACTGCAAGTCAATGTGATGCCAAAGTGAGTCGATCTGGCTCCGACTGGCGTGATCTGGCGCCCAAACCGCCCCCCGGCCCGCCCGCGCGCCGTGTTCGCACGCCCCAGCCCCTCTGTTGCGGCAAAGATCTTGAGAGGGCACCATGACCCACCGACCGGCCACCGCGCTCACAGGGACGCGAGCGACCGGCCACGGAAGGGACACACCATGATCCGGCTCGCGGACGGCCCCATGACCTGGGTGGCGACCGGGGACAGCATCACGCAGGGCGTGCTGCACACCCACGGCGCCCGAAGCTGGGTGGAGCACCTGCAGGAACGCGTCCGGTGGCAGCTCGACCGGCTCACCGACATCGTGATCAACACCGGAGTCTCCGCCTGGGGAGCGGCCGACGTGCTCGCCGCGCACGACCGGCTGATCGGCCGGTTCCAGCCCGACGTGCTGTCCGTCTCGCTCGGCACCAACGACTGCCTCGCCGGCACCGGGGGACTGCCCGCGTTCCACGACGCGATGCGCCGGATCGTCGCGGCGGCCGGGCCGCGCACACAGCTCGTCCTGCACACGCCCGTGCTGGTCAGCGCCTCCGGCCGGGAGCGCCGCGCCGCGCTGCCCGACTACTGCCAGGCCGTACGCGAGATCGCGCGGGACACCGGCGCGCTGCTGGTCGACCACGAAGCCTACTGGCGGGAACACTTCGGGACCGACGACCCGATCCCCTGGCTCGACGACCCGGCGCACCCCAACGCCGTCGGCCACCTGCGGATGGCGAACCACACCCTGCGCGTCCTCGGCCTCGGAGAACTGGACGCCCTCTGACCCGACGGTGCCCGTCCGCGCCCGCCCCGGCTCACCGCAGACTGGCGCCCTGCGCGCGCAGCTCCCGCCGCACGGCCTCGGCCGGGATCTCGCGCGGCAGCCGGCCACCGGCCGAGGCGAGGGCCGCGCAGACCCCGGCTGCCTGCCCCGTCGCCATCGAGATGGGCATCACGCGGTACGAGGAGTGGGCCACGTGGTCCCCCGAGATGCAGCGGCCCGCGACCAGGACCCGGTCCACGCCCCTCGGGATCAGACAGCGCAGCGGGATGTCGTACGACGCGCCGCGTGGCAGCCGCCGCAGCGTGGTGCCGCGACCGCTCGGGTTGTGGATGTCCACGGGATAGGCGCCGCGGGCGACGGCGTCGTCGAACGCGCGCGCCGTCAGCACGTCCTCCCCGGTGAGCTCGTACTCCCCGAGGATCCGGCGCGTCTCGCGGACCCCCACCTGCACGCCGCTCTGCACCACGTACGACGACCCGAAGCCGGGCACCCGTCCGCGCAGGAAGCGCGCGATCTGCTCCATCTGACGGTGGGCCGTGAACTCCGCCTGCGTCAGGTCCCAGACGCTGGTGCCCAGCACCTCGGTGACCCGGGTCGAGTTCACCGCGACCTCGCCGTCGTTCGGCGTGGCGAAGAAGAGCATGTCCTCACGGTGGAGGTCCAGCTCGCCGGCGTCGGTCGCCTCGCGGACCAGGTCCCACAACCCGTGCACGCCCTTCCACTGGTCCGGGTGGGTCCGGGCGTAGTCGGAGAACTCCTCGTGGTCGAAGCGGACCATGCGGAACATCAGCGTCATGGGCTGCGTCCAGCCGTCCTCCGGGCGCCCGATGTCGTACGCCGCCCCGGCCGCCGCGGCGATGTCGCCGTCGCCGGTGCAGTCGACGATCACGTCGGCGTCGATGACCAGCGGACCGGACTTCGTCTCGAACACCGCACGCGCCCGGTCCGGCAGCGGGACCACGCCGGAGGCGAAGGCGTGCAGCAGGGTGCGCACCTCATGGGTCTCCAGCAGGTCGTACGCCACCAGCTTGAACAGCTCGGCGTCGAAGGGCACCGTGTAGCCGGTCTCCACCGAGGGCCGGATCGCCGCACCGGCGTCCACCAGCCGTTCGAGCAGCATCCGCAGGACGCCGCCGACGACCGGCTCGCCCTCGCCGTGGTCGGGCGGCAGCAGCCGTGAGGCGTCCCCGACGACGGCCTGCTTCACCTCGTTGTGGAAGCTCATCAGCGGCATGACGAGCGCGGCCGTGGCGTTGCCGCCGAGGAAGCCGTACCGCTCGACGAGGATCACCTCGGCGCCCGCGTTCGCGGCACCGACCGCCGCACCCAGGCCCGCGGGCCCGCCGCCGACGACCAGCACCTGCGTGGAACCCGCGTGCAGGCCCGTACGCGCGGGCAGCTCCACGTGCCGCGGGACTCGGGGCCGGCGCAGATAGGTCACGTGATCTCCGGGAGTCGGGAGGGGACGGGACGGCGGGTGGCGGCGCCGTGGGGCTCAGCCGACCGGCGCCAGCGGCGCCGACGGGTCCGCGAGCAGCGGCGGGGGAGCGATCCGGTCGAGGTAGGCCAGGAAGCGTTCGGCCGTCTCGTCCGCCCGCAGCCGGAGAGCCGCCGTCCGGGCTGCCGTCTCCGCCAGCCGCGCCGGCCGCTCGTCCCACAGGCGGTCCACCTCGGCCAGGAGCAGACCGACGTTCTCGCGCACCACGCCCCGCAGGGCGGGCGCTCCGACCTGCGTCGCGAAGTCGAAGACCTTGCCGGCGTACGGCAGCGGAAGCAGCGGGACCCCGGACAGCGCGGCGAAGATCAGGAAGTGCAGCCGCATGCCGATGGCCAGATCCAGCTGCTTGACGATGTCGAGGACCTGCTGCGGCCGGGAGGCACCCCGCAGGACCGTGCACGCCCCCGCGTCCGCCATGTGCGAGGCCACGGCGTGCGCGTGCCGGATGTCGTCGCGCTCCATCGGCACGAAGACGACATGGGCGTCGAGCCGGTTGACGAGGAAGTCGCCGACATGGGCGAGGAGTTGGTGGTACCCCTCCTCGTCGAGGTGCTCGGCGGCACGGCCCGGCTCCCGCACGCTCATGCCCACCAGCCGCACTCCGGTCGGCACGGCCTCGGCCCGCAGCAGCTCCGCACCGCCGTCCCCAGGCCGCAGCAGCAGCGCCGGATCGGCGGTGACGGTGATGTGACGCTCCAGACCGGCCTCTTCGAGGACCACCTTCGACTCCTCGTCGCGGACCGTCACCTCGACCGCGTCCGCGAGGGTCGTGCGGACCCAGTTGCAGTCGACCTCGTCCGTGAGCGGACCGGCGCCCACCGCGTACGTGAAGACGGGGACCCCGTACGCCTGGGCGGTGCGCACCAGCCGCAGATAGCGGCGGGCCTCGGTGTTGTAGAGGATGCCGCCGCCGCCGAGCACGAGCACGTCGAGGCGCCGCAGGTGCTCGGAGGTCCGTTCTCTCGGCAGACCCTCCCAGCCCACCACCTCGACGTCCGGGCAGACGCCTCGGCTGTAGTCCGGGTTGCGGGAGAACATCACGATCCGGACATCCGGTCGTGCCGCCCGCAGGCGGTCCAGCATGGCGGTGAGGATCGCCTCGTCGCCCACGTTCCGTCCACCGTAGGAACCCAGCACTCCCACGGTGACTGTGCTGTCTTCGCCCATGATCGCCTCTCGTGACCGGTGCGCGTACTCCTACACCAGTTCACCCCATCACGGGATTTACGCATCTCGGGACGCCGCCTTCTCGCCCCGGGATCGTCGCGGGCCTCCGCCCGGCAGCCGGTCGCGCGGCTCACGCCTCGGGCGACGGGAACTCCTGCTCCGCCCAGATGGTCTTGCCGCTGCGGCTGTAGCGGCTGCCCCAGCGGGTGGTCAGCTGCGCCACCAGGTACAGGCCGCGGCCGCCCTCGTCGGTCAGGCGCGCCCGGCGCATCCGGGGATGGGTGGCGCTCGGGTCGGAGACCTCGCAGATGAGCCGGCCGGCGCGGATCAGCCGTACCTCGATCGGCCCTCCGGCGTACCGGACCGCGTTGGTCACCAGTTCGCTCAGTACCAGTTCGGTGGTGAACACCAGGTCGTCGAGACCCCACGCGTGCAGCCGCGCCGTGGCCGCCTCCCGCACGGTGCCGACCGCCGCCGGGTCGGCGTCGATGGTCCAGAAGGCGGTGTCCTCGGCCGGGACGGCGCGGGTACGGGCGAGCAGGAGCGCCACGTCGTCCGCGAGCCCGTCGGCGGGACGGCCCGCCACGATCTCGCGGCCGAGTTCGCGCAGGGGCCGTTCCAGGACGCCCGGGCGGCCCAGATGCGCGGCGAGGCGGGCCATGCCCTCGTCCAGGTCGCCGTCGTGCCCCTCCACGAGTCCGTCGGTGTACAGGGCGAACAGGCTGCCCGGCGCCAGGTCGGTCTCGGTCGACTCGAAGGGCAGCCCGCCGACCCCCAGCGGAGGGCCCGGGTCGACCGGAAGGTACGACACACGGCCCTCCGGGTCGACGACGGCGGGCGGCGGATGGCCCGCGGACGCCACCACACAGCGCAGGGTGACCGGGTCGTAGACCGCGTACACGCAGGTCGCGCCGGTGGGCGAGGAGGCGTGGCGGGCGCCCCAGTCCTCGTCCTCCTCCCGGCCGACCGCTCCGTCCCCGCCGTCACCGGCCGGTCCTTCCCCGTCCTGCCGTCCGCCCCCGCTCTCCCGGTCCTCCCGGTCGGTCTCCTCGGGCTCGGCCAGCAACTGGGCCACCAGGTCGTCCAGATGGGCGAGCAGCTCGTCCGGCTCCAGGTCCAGGTCCGCGAGGGTGCGGACGGCCGTGCGCAGCCTGCCCATGGTGGCGGTGGCCGCGAGGCCGTGGCCCACGACGTCCCCGACCACGAACGCCACCCGCGCCGAGGACAGCGGGATCACGTCGAACCAGTCGCCGCCCACGCCGGTCGTCGTGTCCGCGGGAAGGTACACGCCGGAGGTGGTCGCCCCGACGGTCTCGGTCTGCGTGGGCGGCAGCATGCTGCGCTGGAGCCCCACGGCCGCGCGCCGCTCGCGCGTGAAGCGCCGCGCGTTGTCCAGGGCGAGCGCCGCCCGGTCGGCGATCTCGCGCAGCAGCTCCCGGTCGGCCTGCTCGTACGGACCCCGGGCGGCGTGCCGGCCCACGGACACCCGGCCGAGCACGGTCCCCCGGGCGCACAGGGGCGCCGACATGGTCATCGGATAGCCGCCCGCGTCGGCCGCGGTCCCGCCCCCGGCGTCGGCCCCGGCGTCGAGAGCGGCATCGACGTCATCGGCGTCCGAACCGCCGCCGGTCGCCGGGCGTCCCGCCACGGCGGTCCGGCGCAGCGCCGGCCGCCCGTCCCCGCCGGGGGCCGGTTCCTCGCCCAGGGACACCGCGTCCGCGATCTCGACGACCGCGAGGTCGCAGAGGCCGGGCACGAGCGCGGCGGCCAGTTCCCGGCCCGTGTCCCGGACCGACAGCGATCCGCCGACCCGGGCCGTGGCGTGGTGCAGCAGCGCCAGCCGCTCGCTCGAACGGCGCAGCTCGGTCTCGTCGGTGAACAGGCCGGTGACGCCGAGCACCTGTCCGTCGGGAGCCTGCAGCCGGAACGCCGTGATCGCGATGACGACTCCGCCACCGGGATCCTCGACGGTGCGCAGCAGCTCCTCCGCCCGGATCAGCGGCCGGCCCGTGCGCAGCACCTCCCGCAGCTTCTCCTCGACCGCCGCCGCGTCCCCGGGCCAGAGGAAGTCGCTCAGCCGCCGGCCGCTCAGATCGGAGGGCACGCCCGTGTACGGCAGCAGATGGGTGTTGGTCCGAAGGAGCCGCAGCTCCGGGTCGAACACCGCGAGCCCCACCCGGTCCTGGAGGAACAGCTCCGTGACGAAGGCCTGGTCCTGATGCCAGCGGGCCGCCAGGGACGCCGTGGTGGCCAGGACGAGACACCCCGCCCCTCCTCCCGCACTCCCGCCGCCTTGTGCCGCGCCGCCCGCGGTCCCGCGCGCTCCGCCGCTCCCGGCGTCGCCCCCGTCCAGGGCGAAGGCCCGGAAGACGACGGGCACGTCCTCGCCCCGGCCCGAGCGCAGCACCGCCTCGCCGCCCCCGGCGCCCCGCGCGTACGCCTCCGTCAGCGCCGTCCACGCCGCGGGGTCCGCCAGGAGCAGGCGGGCGGGCAGGCCCACGACCTCGGCGGCGGACCGCCCGAGGAGCGCGGCCGCCTCCGGTGTCCAGGCGCTGATCCGCCCGTGACCGTCCAGGAGGGCCCCGGCCGTGCCCTCCGGGAAGGGCGGGAGGCTGTCCCCGCGGAAGGACGATTCGCTCACGGCGCCCCCTCCTCGTGGCCGTCCGCGCGGCCGTCCGCCTCTGCCGCGCCCTCGGCCCGCCGGAAGTCCGTGCGGTTCCGCGTCCGGTTCCCGGAAGGGTTCCCCGTCCGGCTCTCCGCCCGGTCCTTCGTCCGGTCCTTCGTCCGGCTCTCCGCCCGGTCTGCCGTCCGGTCCTCGGGCCCGCCCGCCCGTTCCCGCCGGTCGGCCTCCCAGGAGCCCCCGGGTTCCGCCCCGGCCTCCGACGGCCCGTGCGCCCGGGCGATCAGCAGGGCCACGTCGTCGTGGTCGTCGGGGCCGCGCAGCGCGCCCAGGAGCAGGTCGCAGGTCTGCTCCAGCGGGAGGGAGGACGACAGGGCGAGCAGGTCCGTCAGGGCCGCGAGCCGGACGTCGATGTCCTGGTCGCGGGTCTCCACCAGGCCGTCGGTGTACAGCACCAGCTCGTCACCCGGGTCGAACGGGATCTCCCGGGTCTCGAAGGGCACGCCGCCGACGCCCAGGGGCGCGCCCGTGGGCAGGTCGAGCAGCCGGGGGGCCCGGCCCGCCGGGACGTGGACCGGCGGCGGGTGGCCGGCGACGGCGACGCGGCAGATCCTCCGCCGCGGGTCGTACACCGCGTACACGCAGGTCGCCATCGCCTCGTCCAGACCGGCGACCGTACGGTCCAGATGGGTCAGCACCACGGCCGGCGGCAGCCCGAGCGCGGCGAGCGTGCGGGCCGCGGTGCGGACCTGGCCCATGGTGGCCGCGGCGTTGATGCCGCTGCCCATCACGTCCCCGACCACCAGGGCCGTCTCGCCGCCCGGGAGCGGGATCGCGTCGAACCAGTCGCCGCCGACCTCGACCGCCGCGGAGGCCGGCTGGTAGCGGTAGGCCGCCTCCAGCCCGTCGAGCCGGGCCGGTCCGTGCGGCAGCAGATGGCGCTGCAGGGCCAGCGCGGCCTGGCTCTGGTGCCGGTACCAGCGGGCGTTGTCGATGGCGACCGCCGCCCGGGCCGCCAGCTCCCCGGCGAGGAGGACGTCGTCCCGGTCGAAGGGCAGCGAGTTGCGGGCCCGCTTGAGGTCGAGCACGCCGAGGACGACGCCCCGGGCGCGCAGCGGGACGGCGAGGTAGGAGTGGACGCCCGCCTGGCGCAGCAGCCGGGCCGCCGAGTCGTCACGGGCGATGCGGGACATGTCGTCGTCGGTGACGCGCTCGACGAGGACCGGGCGACCGGTGCGGGCGCACTGGGTGACCAGCCGCTCGGCGCCGTAACGGGCCGGTTCGCCGACCGGGTCGGCGGCCTCCTGCGCCGGAGTGGGATACGCGGCCTTCACCGCCAGGGCCCGGAACACGGCCGGACCCGACGCCCGCGTCCCGCCGGGATGCGGACCGGCCAGGATGTCCTCCAGGACGTCGACCGCGGCGATGTCGGCGAACTCCGGCACCACCAGGTCCGCCAGCTCATGGGCGGTCAGGTCCAGGTCGAGCGTGGTGCCCACCCGCTCGGATGCGTCGGCGATCACCGCGAGCCGGCGCCTGGCGCGCGCGGCGGCCCGGGCGGCGTGGTGCTGGTCGGTGATGTCCACGACCGAGGCGGCGACCCCGACGACCCGCTGGGCCGTGGTCTCCAGGCGGTACAGCGACATCGACCAGACCTGCTGCCGCCCTCCGGGGCGCAGGGGGCCCTGGACGCTCCGGGAGAGGACGGGAACCCCCGTCTCGAGCACCTCGCGCAGCGCCGACTCCACCACCTCGGCGTCCGGGGTCGGGACCGCCTGGCGGAACGTACGGCCCAGGTGGTCGGCGGCGCCGCGGCCGTCGATCCGTTCCAGCGCCGGGTTGACCAGCACGAACCGGAGGTCCAGGTCCAGCACCGCCAAGCCGATCGGCGAATGGGCGACCAGCCGGGACGACAGGGCGAGGTCCTGCTCCACCCGTCTGACGGTGGCCCCGTCCGTGGCCAGGCCGAGCGCGTAGCGGTGTCCCTGGAAGTCGAGGAGACGGGTGTTGCGGAACTCGACCGGGATCGTACGGCCGTCCTTGTGACGGACCGGGAAGACACCCGCCCACGCGCCGCCGCCCGCCATCACCCGCTCGAACAGGGTCAGCACCCGGTCCCGGTGGCGCTCCTCGACCAGCAGCCGCGCGGCCGGGTGGCCCAGCGCCTCCTGCGCCGTGTATCCGAAGATCGCCTCCGCCTGGGGGCTCCACAGCACGATCCGGCCCGTCGCGTCGAGGACGACGGCGGCCACTCCGAGTACGTCGAGGAGCCCGCCGGGTTCCACGGCGAGCTCACCGTTCGCCGGGTCCGGGCCGGCAGGGGGAAGGGCCGCCGCGCTCATCCTCTCCATCATCGCGCCACGGGAGCGGACCGCCAGTCGTCCCGCGGCTCGACGGCAGATGTGGAGAAGTTCGGGTGACCTCGTGACTTTTCCGTCGTGGAATCCCTCGAAGATCACCCGCCGGACGAGAGTCCTCTCCTGTCCAACTGATCAGTAACCCCAACTGACCAGGGGTAACGCGTGCACCGGCGGCCGGGCGCACGAAAATCCGTCCGTTCGAAAGTCCGATGTATGGTCGGGCCGCCCTGGGACAGGTGGGCGTGAAGGCGAGGCAATTCGAGGCGAGGCACACCGAATGGGAACTCCGACCACTCCGTCGTCCGGCGGAGCAGGCGAAGGCGGGGGCTGGTTCACGCGCAGACCGGCCCAGACATCCGGCGCGGCCTCCCCACCGCGGACGCCCGCGCCTCAGGCGCCCTCTGCCCCGCAGGGGCCGTCCTCGCCTCACGCGCCCTCCGCATCCCGGGCGCCCCGCACCCCCCAGGCGGCGCCCACCGCGCCCACCGCGCCCACGGCGCCCGCGCCGACGGCGGCCGACCGGGCGGACGAGTCGGACGCGGCCCTCCTGCGCCGCACCATGGCCGAGATCGAGCCGATCGCCGACCAGGTCACCTCGTACTTCTACGCCCTGCTGTTCCTGCGCCACCCCGACCTGCGGGAGCTCTTCCCCGCGGCCATGAACACCCAGCGGGACCGCCTCTTCAAGGCGCTGCTCACCGCCGCGACCCACGCGGACGACCCCGCCACCCTGACCACCTACCTCACCCACCTCGGCCGCGGGCACCGGAAGTACGGCACGCGGCCCGAGCACTACCCGGCCGTCGGCGAGGCCCTGATCGGCGCCCTCACCCGTTATGCCGCGGCCGTATGGGGGCCGAGGACCGAGGCCGCGTGGGTCGCCGCGTACACCACGATCTCGCAGATCATGATCGACGCGGCGACCGAGGACGAACTCCGCTCGCCCGCCTGGTGGCAGGCCGAGGTGGTCGCCCACGAGATGCGGACCCCGGACATCGCGGTCGTCACGGTCCGGCCCGACCAGCCCTACCCCTTCCTCGCCGGGCAGTACACCTCCCTGGAGACCCCGTGGTGGCCGCGCGTCTGGCGGCACTACTCCTTCGCCTCCGCGCCCCGCTCCGACGGGCTGCTGTCCTTCCACGTCAAGGCCGTCCCGGCGGGCTGGGTCTCCAACGCCCTCGTGCACCGTGCCCGCCCCGGCGACGTCATCCGGCTCGGTCCGCCGGCCGGCTCCATGACCGTGGACCACAACAGCGACAACGGGCTGCTGTGCCTCGGCGGCGGCACCGGCATCGCCCCCATCAAGGCCCTCGTGGAGGACGTCGCCCGGCACGGCCGCCGCCGCACCGTCGACGTCTTCTACGGCGCCCGCGAGAACGACGGCCTCTACGACATCGAGACCATGCTCCGGCTGCGGCAGTCGCACCCCTGGCTCTCGGTCCGCCCGGTCCTGGACGACGCCCCCGGCGGCCTGCCCTCCGGCGGCCTGCCCGACGCCATCCGCGAGCACGGCCCGTGGCACACCCACGACGCCTATCTGTCCGGCCCGCCCGGAATGATCCGCCGGGGCGTCGAGGCCCTGGTGGGCGTCGGCATCCCCACCCACCGCATACGACACGACTCCCTAGAGGAACTGGCCGGGGCAACGACGTGAGCACTTTCCAGCAGGACCCGAGCACCATCGAACCGACCGGCCACCGGGGGACGGCGCCCCTGCGCACCACCCGCCCGGGCAGCGACGGCGAACACCTCGTGCAGCGGCGCCTGGGCACCACCGAACGCGCCGACCGGTTCTACGCCGAACAGGTCCTCGACCGGCTGAACCCCCGGATGCGCGAGTTCACGGCGCGGCAGGAGATGTTCTTCCTGGCCACCGCCGACCGCCACGGAGCCTGCGACAGCACCTTCCGCGCCGGCCCGCCCGGCTTCCTCCACGTCCTCGACGACACGACGCTCGCCTACCCCGAGTACCGGGGCAACGGCGTCCATGCCAGCCTCGGCAACATCGAGGAGAACCCGCACGTCGGCCTGCTCATGGTGGACTTCCTGCGCGACCGCATCGGCCTCCACGTCAACGGCCGGGCCCGGGTCCTCGCCGACGACGAAATGCGCCGCGTCCACCCCGACGCCGGGCTGCCCGTCGACCCGGTGCCCGGCCGGCGGGCCCTGGTGTGGGTCGAGATCGCCGTCGACGAGGCGTACATCCACTGCGCCAAGCACATCCCCCACCTCCAGAAGGTCCCGGCCCGCAGCGGCCGTTCCTGGGGCACGGACGACGTCAGGCGCAAGGGCGGCGACTTCTTCGGCGCGGCCGCCGAGGCCCCGGAGCGCGGTCCCTTCGTGCCGCCGCCCCGCGCCGACGCGGCGACCTGGCGCGCGGCGGCCGAGACGGTCCTGGCGAGGGCGGACTCCGCGGCGGAGAGCGGGGCGTTCAGCGGCTGGTTCAGCCCCGGCAGCCTCAGTACCGGCCCGAGCCCGCGGGGCCGCGACCCCCGCCCGAGCATCAGCCCCAGCCCCAGCATCAGCCCGAGCTGAGTCGTCCCGGCGGAGCCGGCGGCCCTCCCGCGCGGCGCGCGGCACCGCGGACCTCTCGCACCCGCAGCTGCCGACCCGCACCCGCCGATCCCGCAGCTGCCGACCCGCGCGCGCCGATCCCGCGCGCCGCCGGGTTCCGCGGGCGGGCGCGCCCGGCGCCCGGCTCATCCTGACCGGAAGGGAGTCACGCGGCGGCCGTCCGCGTCAGCCGGTCCACGGCGGTGCGCCACGCGGTCGTCACCGCCGCGTGCGCCTGCGCCGTCCGCGTCGCGCCGTCACCGCGCAGCACGACCGGCGCCCCCACGTGGACGTGCAGTCCGGGCCGCCGCAGCGGTGCGGTGGCGAGCCCGGCCAGCTGCTTGGCCGTGCCGCCCGAGATCACGCGGCGCGCGCCGGCCTGCCCGATCGGGACGACCGGGGCCCCCGTGCGGTGGGTCAGGCGCGCGATGCCGCTGCGGAAGGCTTCCGGCGGCGCCTCACCGGCGTCCCTGCGGCGGGGCAGGCCGCCCTCGGCGTAGATGAGCACGATCCGGCCCCTGCCGAGCGCCGCCGCGGCCAGGTCGAGGGCGTCGGCGGCGCGTTCGCTGCCCCGGTGCACGGGGATGTGGCCCTCGCGCGCGAGCGCCGTGCCGAGCCACGGGACGCGCCACAGGCCGGCCGTCGCCGCGACGACCGGTTCGATGCCGAGGCGGTGCAGCGCGGCGAGGACGATCGCGGGATCGGCGAGCGAGGTGTGGTTGGCGACGACGATGCTGCCGGGGGCGAGCGCGGCCCGGGGATCCGCGGTCACGGTGAGACGGCCCACGGTCGGTACCAGGGCGCGGGCGATGCGGCTGAGCACGTGCTCTCCCCGAGGTCGGCGACGGGATGTCCCCCCATGCTCGGCGCGCCGCCCGGGCCGGTCCTGAGCTCCGCTACTCATCCGCCGCCCGGCACCGTACTCAGCGCCGGGCACCGTCCCCGCCTGCCAAGGGTGTGGTGCGGGCCGGACGTTCCCGGCCCGCACCGTCGGGGAGGCGGCCGTCAGCCGGCGTACGTCTCGAACTCGGCGACCTTCGGGGTGCCGGCCGAGCCGGTGATCTCGAAGGTGACCTTGCTCAGCGAGGTCCGGGGGAAGGTGATCGCGCCCGCGCCCGTGCCGGAGGTGAGGACGGCCCCGGTGTCGGCGTTGACGACCCGCCAGGTCCGGATGGTGCCGGCGGAACCGGCCGCCTCCCGGATGACGAGCGCCGACACGGAGACGGGCGAGCCCCACTTGACGGAGACGGAGCCGGTCGGACCGGCCGGTGACCAGTAGGTGCTCGGGTCGCCGTCGCGTACGTTGCCGTAACTCGTCCCGTCCGCCTTGCTGGAGCCGTCGGAGCCGGCGCCGATGCTCAGGTTGGTACCGGCCGGCGGGGCCGTCGTCGGGGTCGGGGCCGGCGTCGGGCTCGTCCCGGTCGGCGTGGGCGTCGGCGCGGGGGTGGTGACCGTCGCCGTCGCCGTCGGCGCCGGGGTCTGCGGGGTGCAGGAACCGTCCGACACGAGCAGCCCCTTGCCGGCGCCCGCCGTCCGGCTCACGACACCGGGCACGCAGGACGCCGCGTCGAGCGCGTACGGGTACGGGATGCTCACCGTGGTGTTCGAGCGCACGTCCGGTCCGGCCGGCCGGTAGTCCGTCCCCGGCGCCGACCAGGTGACGCCGTCGAAGGTGTTGCCGCTCACCTGCCAGTAACCGGCCGCGGTGGTGTAGAAGGTGCCCAGGACGTCCTTGGAGTCCTCGAAGTAGTTGTGGTCGACCTTGGCGCGGGCCCCGGCACGGGAGTTGATGCCGGACTCGTTGAGCCGCAGGTAGTGGTTGTTGTACATGTGCGCGATGCCGCCGCGCAGCAGGGGAGCGCGGGAGTCGATGTTCTCGTACAGGTTGTGGTGGTAGGTGATGAAGCCGTTGGACAGCTCGGTCTCGCTGGAGCCGACGAGGCCGCCGCGGCCCGAGTTGCGCAGGACGCTGTAGGACAGCGTCACGTACTGGGTGTTGTCCTTCATGTCGAAGAGGCCGTCGTAGCCCTCGGACTCCCCGCCGGACGCCTCCAGGGTGACGTGGTCGACCCAGACGTTGCGGACGTCGCTCTCCATGCCGATGGCGTCGCCGCCGTTGGAGACGGGGGAGCCGGACTTCTTGACGTTCCGGACGGTGACGTTCTGCACGATGATGTTGCTGGCTTCGCGGATGTGGATGCCGAGCTGGTCGAAGACGGCTCCGCCACCGACGCCGACGAGGGTGACGTTGCTGATCTGCTTCAGTTCGATCACGCCGTCGGCGGTGTTGCAGCTGGTGCCGGAGACCTTGGCGGTGTTGGCGTGGTTGATGGTGCCCTCGACCTCGATGACGATCGGGGTGCTGCTGCTGGCCCGGCCGCACAGGGCCGCGTGGATCGCGGTCCCGGTGGTGGCCCGTACGGTGCGGCCGCCCGCGCCGCCGGTCGTGCCGCCGTTCTGGGTGGCGTAGCCGGTGGCGCCTGCCGCGGCCGCCGTGGCTGTGGCGCCGGCCGTGGCGGAGGCCGTGGCCTGGGGCACGGCCACCACCACGCCGGCCACGGCGGCCAGGGCCGTGGCGGCCAGGCCCGCGCAGAGGCGTACTGCGACTGGTCGTCTCATCGTCGTCTCCCGGTTGTCGTCGATGCCGGCCGCCCCGCCGAACGTAGAAAGCGCTTTCTGCGCTGCGCGCCGACGATAGGCCCGACACGGGGAGCTGACAAGGGATACGACACACCGGGGCGGGCGGGAGTCCGTTCCGGGAGCCCGCCGGCCCGCTCAACCGAGCGGCGGCACCCGCTCGGCCGGCGGAGGCGGGCCGGGCGGGCTGCCGTCGCCGAACGGGCGTCCGCCGAGCTGCTCCCGTCCGTGCGGCGAGAGCCAGCCGCGGACGTCCGGGCCGGCCGGCACGATCCCGGTGGGATTGATGGTCTGATGGACCACGTGGTAATGCGCCTTGATCTGCGCGAAGTCGATCGTGTCGCCGAAGCCGGGGGTCTGGAACAGGTCCCGCGCGTACGCCCACAGCGCCGGGAGCTCCGTCAGCTTCTGCCGGTTGCACTTGAAGTGACCGTGGTACACGGCGTCGAAGCGGGCGAGGGTCGGGAAGAGGCGGACATCGGCCTCCGTGAGGGTGTCGCCGACCAGGTAGCGCCGGCCGGCGAGCCGCTCCTCCAGCCAGTCAAGCCGCTGCCACAAGCGCCGGTACGCCTCGTCGTACGCCGCCTGCGTGCGGGCGAAACCGCACGCGTACACCCCGTTGTTGACGTCCCGGTACACCTTCCCGGCCACGTCGTCGATCTCGTCGCGCCACCGCTCCGGGTAGAGGTCCGGCGCCCCCTCCCGCTGGTGCGCCGACCACTGGCTGCCGAGGTCGAGGGTGATCCGCTCGAAGTCGTTGGTGACGACCTCGCCGGTGGGGACGTCGACGATCGCCGGCACGGTGATGCCGTGCGGATAGCCGGGATCGCGCCGCAGGAACGCCTCCCGCAGCCACTCGATGCCCAGCACCGGGTCCCGGCCGCCCGGATCCAGGTGGAAGCACCAGCTGCGCTCGTCGTGCACGGGCCCGGCGATCCCGAGCGACAGCACGTCCTCCAGGCCCATCAGGCGGCGGACGATCGCGGCCCGGTTCGCCCAGGGGCACGCGCGGGCGATGACCAGCCGGTAACGTCCGGGCTCCACGGGAAAGCCGTCCCGACCGTCCGCCGTGATCCGCGTCGTGAGACAGCTCCGGTCGCGCTCGTACGCGCCCCCGCCGTTCCCGTCAGCGCCCATGACCCCGGTCCTTCCCCGCCCGCCCGCGGCCGGCCGGCCCGGCAGGGCGCGTCCGCAGCGTCCGCATGTCCTCCTCGCTCCACGAGCGGGTGTCACGCGGCTCCACGTACGGCTCCTCGTCCGGCGGCATGCCGCCCTCGACCGCCCGCTGGCGCAGCGCCTCCGCGTCGAACTCCAGGCCGAGCAGCACCGCCAGGTTGGTGATCCACAGCCAGATCAGGAAGACGATGACGCCGGCCATCGTCCCGTACGTCTTGTTGTACGAGGCGAACTCGGCGACGTAGAGGGCGAAGCCGGCGGAGGCGGCCATCCAGATCAGCAGGGCCAGGGCGCTGCCCGGAGTGACCCAGCGCCAGCCCCTCACCTTCGCGTTCGGACCCGCCCAGTACAGGAGCGCGATCATCGCGGTCACCAGCACCAGCAGAACCGGCCACTTGGCGATCGACCACACCGTCAGCGCCGTGTCGCCGACCCCCAGCAGATCGCCGACGCGGCGCGCCACGTCGCCGGACAGGACGACGATCAGGGCGCTCGCCGCGGCCATGACCATGAGGGCGGCGGTCAGGGCGAGCCGGATCGGCAGCACCTTCCAGACCGGGCGGCCCTCCGGCAGGTCGAAGACCTGGTTGGCGGCGCGCATGAACGCCCCCACGTAGGCGGAGGCCGACCACAGGGCGAGCACCAGGCCGACCACCGCCATGACGGCCCCGGTGCCCGTACCGCCCTGGAGGTTCTCCACGGCCCGGCCGAGCACGTCGCGGGCCGGTCCGGGCGCCAGCTCCCGCAGGTTGTCCAGGACCCGGTCCGTGGTCGACCGGCCGCTGAGGCCGATCAGCGAGACGAGCACGAGGAGCCCGGGGAACAGGGACAGCACGCCGTAGTAGGTGAGGGCGGCGGCCCGGTCGGACAGTTCGTCGGAGGTGAACTCGCGCAACGACCCCTTGAGCACGGCGGCCCAGGAGTGCCGGGACAGACCGGTCGGCGACTCCGGCGCCCGCTCGTCGACCGCGGGGCCGGGGCCGACGTCCCGCGGATCCGGTGGCGTACGGGGCGGGTCCGCGTCCCCGGCGGCCGCTGCGGGGCCGTCCGGCCCGCGCCCGTGCGGCGCGCGGTCCGGCGCGGGGTGCTCTCGTTCCGTGCCGTCTTCCGGCGAGCGGTCTTCCTGAGGGGGCTTCCGATCGACCATGCCGACGCGGCTACCCGCGTCCGGGAGCCCTACGCGCGGCGCTCCCGCCGGTCGGGCGAAACACGCCAAAAGGGGTGGATGCCGTGCCGGGTCCCGGGTAGTCGACCCCCAGACCCCGGCCGGGGCCCCGATCTCCGGCCGCCGACGGCAAGCGTCCCTCCCCTCGAAGGAGCACCGGATGTCCTCACCCGCAGAGTCCCGCGACCCCGACCCGCAGACGCGCCACCCCCGCCCGCCGCAACCCGAGCAGAACCAGTCCCACCCCGGTACCACCGAGGCCATGGAACCCCGGCCCGACCACGGGGAGGACTCCTACCGCGGAAACGGGCTGCTCGCCGACCGCGCGGCGGTCGTCACGGGCGGGGACTCCGGGATCGGACGGGCCGTCTGCCTGGCGTTCGCGCGCGAGGGCGCGGACGTGGTCTTCACCCACCTGCCCGAGGAGCAGGAGGACGCCGAGGAGACGGCCCGGCTGATCCGCGAGGCGGGCCGCAAGGCGGTGCCCGTCGCCTGCGACATCCGCGACGAGCAGCAGTGCGAGGAGCTGATCGGGACGGCGGTGGGCACCTTCGGCCGCATCGACCTCCTCGTGAACAACGCCGCCTACCAGATGGCGCAGCCCGAGGGCATCGAGGCCATCACCACGGAGCAGTTCGACCGGGTGATGAAGACGAACCTGTACGGCATGTTCTGGCTCACCCGCGCGGCGCTCGCCCACATGCCCCGCGGCGGCAGCGTCATCAACACCACCTCGGTCCAGGGCTACCAGCCCAGTCCGCACCTGCTCGACTACGCGATGACCAAGGCGGCCATCATCTCCTTCACCCACGGCCTGGCCCAGATGGTGGCCGAGCGGGGCATCCGCGTGAACGCGGTCGCGCCCGGACCCGTGTGGACACCGCTGATCCCCGCCACCATGCCGGAGGTGGAGGAGTTCGGGAAGCAGTCACCGCTCGGTCGGGCGGCCCAGCCCGCCGAGATGGCTCCCGCGTACGTCTTCCTGGCCTCCTCCGCGGCCGGCTACATCACCGGAGAGATCGTCAACGCCACGGGCGGCACGCCCCTGCCCTAGGCACGGTGCCGCCCCCCGGGCGTGGGCTCGCCCCCCCCGGGGCGCGGTCTCGGCCCCCGGGGGGACGGCACCTGGCGTCAGCGCGCGCCGGTGCCGAAGGCGCGGCGGTAGGCGGCGGGCGTGATCCCGAACGCGGCCCTCATGTGCGCCCGCAGGGAGTTACCGGAGCCGAGCCCGGAGCGGTGCGCCACCAGGTCGACCGGCAGATCGGTCGTCTCGAGCAGCTGCTTGGCGAGTTCCAGACGCTGCGCCGTGAGCCACTGCACCGGCGTCATGCCGACCTCGTCGCGGAACCGGCGGCTGAAGGAGCGCAGGCTCATCCGGGCGTGCTCGGCGAGCCGGGCGAGGGTGAGCGGTTCCGCGAGGTGTTCGAGGGCCCAGGCGCGGGTGGCGGTGGTGCCGGCCAGGGTGGGCTCCGGGACGGGCCGGTCGATGAACTGGGCCTGGCCGCCGTCCCGCCAGGGCGGGACGACGCACATGCGGGCCGCGCGGTTGGCGGCCGCGGCGCCGTGGTCACGGCGGATCATGTGCAGGCACAGGTCGACGCCCGCCGCGACGCCCGCGGAGGTCAGCACGTCGCCGTCGTCGACGAAGAGCACCTCCTCGTCGACCTTGACCGAGGGGTAGGCCCGGCGGAACTCCGGGGCCAGGTTCCAGTGGGTGGTGGCCGGCCGCCCGTCGAGCAGCCCGGCCGCCGCCAGCACGTACGACCCGGAGCAGATCGAGACGAGCCGGGTGCCCGGCCGGATCCGGGCGATGGCGGCCCCGACCTCGGGCGGCAGCGGACCGCCCCTGCCGAGCTCCGGCATGGCGTGGGTGGGCGGGACGACCACCGTGTCGGCGGCGGCGAGCGCCTCCGGCCCGGCCGCGGGCAGCACGGTGAAACCGGCGTCGCTGAGGACGGGCGCCCCGTCGGCCGTGCAGACGGTGACCTCGTAGAGCGGGCGGCCCTCGGCGTCCGCCGCGCTGCCGAAGACGCGGGAGGGGATGCCGAGTTCGAAGGGCGGCACGCCGGGCAGGGCGAGGACCGCGACGCGGTGGGGCCGGGCCGGGCCGACGTTGCGCCCGTCCCGCTCGTCGTGGGGGAGGGCGGCCGTGACCGGGGGAGCGCTCATGGCCAGATCCTGTCACATGGTGGCCGGACGGCCAATACCGTGCCGGCGCCCCGTGCCCGATCGTGGAGCGGTCGCCGCCGGACGGCTCCGGCGGCGGACGACGAAGAATCGACGTGGTACGAAGAGAGGCGGACGGCATGCGCGCCGTGGTCGTGGAGCAGTGGGGCGGACCCGAGAAGCTGGTCGAGCGCGAGGTGGAACGACCCGAGCCGGGTCTGAACGAGGTCCTGGTGCGGGTGCACGCCGCCGGGGTGAACCCGGTGGACTGGAAGACCCGCGCCAGTGGAGCCCTGATCGCCTGGGGCGACGTGCCGGCCGTCGGCTGGGACGTCTCCGGCACGGTGGAGGCCGTCGGTCCCGGCGTCGGGATCTTCCGCCCCGGCGACGAGGTGTTCGGCATGCCGCACTTCCCGCGCCAGGCGGGCGCGTACGCCGAGTACGTGGTGGCCCCGGCCCGCCACCTCGCTCCGAAGCCGGCCTCCCTGACCCACGTGGAGGCCGCGGCGCTGCCGCTCGCCGCCCTGACCGCGTGGCAGGCCCTCGTCGACACGGCCGGTGTGCGCCCGCGGGAGCGGGTGCTGGTGCACGCCGCCGCCGGGGGAGTGGGGCACCTCGCCGTGCAGATCGCCAAGGCCCGCGGCGCCTACGTCATCGGCACGGCGAGCGCGGCCAAGCACCAGCTGGTGCGGGAGCTGGGCGCGGACGAGGTGATCGACTACCGCACGGCCCGCTTCGAGGAGACCGTGACCGACGTGGACGTGGTCCTGGACGGCCTCGGCGGCGAGACGGCCGAGCGCTCGGTGAAGCTGCTCCGCCCCGGCGGGAGGCTCATCACCCTGCCGGGCCCGGACGACGTCCCCGCCGCCCCGGAGGGCGTGAGCGCGGCCTGGGTCCTGGTCGAGCCGGACCACCTCGGACTGCGCGCGCTCGCGGACCTGGTGGACAGCGGGCGACTGCGGCCGGTGGTCGACACGGTGCTGCCGCTGGCCGACGCGGCGAAGGCCCATGCGATCGGCGAGCGGGGCCGCACCACGGGGAAGATCGTCCTCACGGTCGTCTGACCCGGCCGCGGCCTCGCCGCCGCCCGGCCCTGGTGCCCGGGGCCGGGGCCGGGGGCGGGCGCGCCGACGCGCGCCTGCCGGTGCCCGGTGCCACTCTGGGAGCACCCGTGACCGGAGAAAGGGCACCGCCGTGATCACCACTGACTTCGCCCCCGGCTCCCCCTGCTGGCTCGACCTCGGGGCCCCCGACGTCCCGGCCGCCGCGGCCTTCTACGGTGCCGTGCTGGGGTGGGATCACGAGTCCATGGGGGAGGCGGAGGGCATGGAGGGCGGGACGTTCCGGAAGGACGGCAGGACCGTCGCCGGCCTCGGCAAGCTCACCGAGGAGGGAGCCCGCTCGGCCTGGATGATCTACTACACCGTCACGGACGCGGACGAGACGACCCGGGCCGTCGAGCACGCGGGCGGCACGGTACGGGTGGCGCCGAGGGACCTCGGCGACTGGGGCCGGATGGCGCAGTACAGCGACCCGCTGGGCGGCCAGTTCGCCGTCTGGCAGCCGGGGACGGACCGGGGCGCCGAGCTGGTGGACCAGCCGGGCTCGCTGTCCTGGACGGAGCTCTACACGAGCGACGCCGAGGCCGCGAAGGAGTTCTACGGCGGCGTCCTCGGCTGGTGGTTCAGCGACGTGCGGATGCCGGGCGGCGGCACGTACTCCCTCATCACGCCCGCCGGGCTGCCCGAGGAGCGGATGCACGGCGGCATCCTGCAGGTCGGCGCGGACGCCCTCGCCCCGGCGAACGGGCGGCCCTCCTGGCATCCGGTCTTCGCCGTCGACGACTGCGACGCCGCGGTCGAGAGGGTCACCCGCAACGGCGGCAGCGTACCGATGGGACCCGAGGACGCGCAGGACGTCGGCCGGCTGGCCTACTGCCTCGACCCGTCGGACGCGGACTTCGTCCTGCTCACCCCCGCATCCCGCAGCTGACCGACGGGACACGACCGGTCCGGCGCCCGTGCGGGGGCGCCGGACCGGTCATCTTCCCGGGTGAGCGGCGTCTCACCCGGTCGCCCTTGCTATGCAACGAAGTGCATAGCAAGATCGGGCGCATGGCGCTCGACCACGCGATCCTCGTCTCCCTGCTCGAGAAGCCCGGGTCCGGATACGAGCTGGCCCGGCGCTTCGAGCGGTCCATCGGATACTTCTGGACCGCCACCCACCAGCAGATCTACCGGGTGCTCAAGCGCATGGAGGGCGAGGGCTGGGTCGACGTCCGCGACGTGCCGCAGCACGGCCGCCCGGACAAGAAGGAGTACTCCGTCGCCGCCGCCGGACGGGCCGCGCTGTCCGCCTGGCTGGCCGCGCCGATCGAGCCCGAGAGCGTACGGCACGACCTCGCCGTCAAGATCCGCGGCGCCGCCTTCGACGATCCCGCCGCCCTGATCGGCGAGGTCGAACGGCACCGGCAGGCCCACACCGACCGGCTGGCCCACTACCTCGCGGGCGAAGCGCGCGACTTCGGCTCCCCGCCGCCCGCCGCCGCCCCGCTCGACGCCGAACGGGAGCTCCAGCACGTCGTGCTGCGCGGCGGCATCGCCTACGAGCGGATGATGATCGCCTGGCTCGACGACGTCCTCGCCACGCTGGCCCGCTTCCACGACGGGCCCTGACACCCGCCGCGGCACTCCACCCCGTACCACGTCACGCGCACCACCACCCTCGTCCCGAGCCGGAAAGGCGGACCTCATGGCCGATTCGCTGCTGTTCAACCCGCACACCTACGACCCGTCGCACTTCGACCCGGAGACGCGCCGGCTGCTGCGCGCCACCGTCGCCTGGTTCGAGGCGCGCGGCAAGCGCCGGATCATCGAGGACTACCGGACCCGTGCCTGGCTCGGTGACTTCCTCGCCTTCGCCGCCGAGGAAGGACTCTTCGCCACCTTCCTGACGCCGTCGTCGGCCGCCGGCGAGCAGGAGGGCGACAAGCGCTGGGACACCGCCCGCATCGCCGCCCTCAACGAGATACTGGGCTTCTACGGCCTCGACTACTGGTACGCCTGGCAGGTCACCATCCTCGGCCTCGGCCCGGTCTGGCAGAGCGACAACGCAGCCGCCCGCGCCCGCGCCGCCGAACTCCTCTCCCAGGGCGAGGTGTTCGCCTTCGGCCTCTCCGAGAAGTCGCACGGCGCCGACATCTACTCCACCGACATGCTCCTGGAGCCGGACGGCGAGGGCGGCTTCCGCGCCACCGGCTCCAAGTACTACATCGGCAACGGCAACGCGGCCGGGCTGGTCTCCGTCTTCGGCCGGCGCACCGACGTCGAGGGCCCCGACGGCTACGTCTTCTTCGCCGCCGACAGCCGCCACCCGGCCTACCACCTGGTGAAGAACGTCGTCGACTCCTCCAAGTACGTCAGCGAGTTCCGCCTGGAGGACTACCCCGTCGCCGCCGAGGACGTCCTGCACACCGGCCGCGCCGCCTTCGACGCCGCCCTCAACACCGTCAACGTCGGCAAGTTCAACCTGTGCACCGCCTCGATCGGCATCTGCGAGCACGCGATGTACGAGGCCGTCACCCACGCGCAGAACCGCATCCTCTACGGCCGGCCCGTCACCGCCTTCCCGCACGTGCGCCGCGAACTGACCGACGCCTACGTCCGGCTCGTCGGCATGAAGCTGTTCAGCGACCGCGCCGTCGACTACTTCCGCACCGCCGGTCCGGACGACCGCCGTTACCTCCTCTTCAACCCGATGACGAAGATGAAGGTGACCACGGAGGGCGAGAAGGTCATCGACCTGATGTGGGACGTCATCGCCGCCAAGGGCTTCGAGAAGGACAACTACTTCGCGCAGGCGGCCGTCGAGATCCGCGGTCTGCCGAAGCTGGAGGGCACGGTCCACGTCAACCTGGCGCTGATCCTGAAGTTCATGCGCAACCACCTCCTCGACCCGGTCGCGTACGAGCCCGTCCCGACCCGCCTCGACGCGGCCGACGACACCTTCCTCTTCCGCCAGGGCCCCGCCCGCGGCCTCGGCTCGGTCCGCTTCCACGACTGGCGCCCGGCCTTCGACGCGTACGGCCACGTGGCGAACGTCGCCCGCTTCCGCGAGCAGGCGGACGCGCTGTGCGAGTTCGTCCTCAAGGCGGCCCCGGACGAGGAGCAGAGCCGTGACCTCGACCTCCTCCTCGCCGTCGGCCAGCTCTTCGCGCTCGTCGTCCACGGCCAGCTGGTCCTGGAGCAGGCGGCGCTGACCGGTCTCGACGAGGACGTCCTCGACGAGCTGTTCGCCGTCCTCGTCCGCGACTTCTCCGCGCACGCCGTCGAACTCCACGGCAAGGACTCCGCGACCGAACAGCAGCAGCTCTGGGCGCTCGGCGCGGTCCGGCGCCCCGTCGTCGACGAGGCGCGCTCGGAGCGCGTGTGGCAGCGGGTCGAGGCCCTCTCGGGCACCTACGAGATGGCCCCCTGACCCGGCGGCCCCGCCGCCCGTCCCTGATCGGGCGGCGGGGCCCCGCACCTCGGCGGCAGCCGAGCGCCGGGACAGCGCCCTCGCGGGCCGGCCGGCCGCTCACACCTCGGGGGCGGCCGTCTCCCGGAGCGTTCCGCCGTCCAGACGCAGCCAGCGGTTCACCCCGATCTCGGTGAGGAACCGCTCGTCGTGGCTGACCACCACGAACGCGCCGCGATAGGAGTCGAGCGCACTCTCCAGCTGCCCCACGCTGACCAGGTCGAGGTTGTTGGTCGGCTCGTCCAGGAGCAGCAACTGCGGGGCCGGTTCCGCGCACAGGACACAGGCGAGGGTGGCACGCAGCCGTTCGCCGCCGGAGAGCACACCGACGGGCAGATGCGCCCGGGGACCGCGGAACAGGAAGCGGGCGAGCAGGTTCATCCGCTCCGCGTCGGACCGCTCGGGCGCGAACGACGCGAAGTTCTCCGCCACGGAGCGGTCCAGGTCCAGCAGGTCCAGCCGCTGCGAGAGCGAGGCGATGCGGCCGTCACCACGCCGGATCTCCCCGCCGGCCGGGGCGAGCTCACCGGTGATCAGCCGCAGCAGGGTGGTCTTTCCGCCCCCGTTGGGACCGGTGAGCGCGATGCGCTCCGGTCCCCGTACCGACAGGTCGACACCGCCCGCCGCGAACACGTCCTTCCCGTCGTGCCTGACCTGCATCCCCGTGCCGAGGAACAGGTCGCGGCCGGCGGGCACCTGGGTGTCGGGCAGGTCCAGGACGATGAGCTGCTCCTCGCGCAGCGCGCGCCCCGCCTCGTCGAGACGGGCCCTGGCCTCGCCGACCCGGGACGCGTGCACCTGGCCGGCCCGGCCCGCCGACTCCTGCGCACCGCGCTTCATGGTGCCGGCGAAGATGCGCGGCAGCCCGGCGCTCGCGAGGTTGCGGGCGGCGTTGCCCGCGCGGCGCTCCGCGCGCTCACGGGCCTGCTGCAGCTCGCGCTTCTCCCGCTTCAGCTCCTGCTCCGCGTTGCGGACGTTCTTCTCGGCGACCTCCTGCTCGGCCCGCACGGCCTCCTCGTAGGCGGTGAAGTTCCCTCCGTACCACCGCAGCCGGTCGCTGCCGAGTTCGGCGATGCCGTCCACGCGGTCGAGCAGGGCCCGGTCGTGGGCGACCACCAGGAGCAGGCCGGGGAAGTCCGCCAGGACGTCGTACAGCTGGTGGCGGGCGTCCCGGTCGAGGTTGTTGGTCGGCTCGTCGAGCAGCAGCACGTCGGGACGCCTCAGCAGTTGCGCGGCGAGACCGAGGGAGACGATCTGGCCGCCGCTGAGGGTGCTCAGGCGGCGGTCGAGGGCGAGAGCGCCCAGGCCCAGCCGGTCGAGCTGGGCCCGGGTGCGCTCCTCGACGTCCCAGTCGTCGCCGATGGTGGTGAAGTGCTCCTCGCGCACGTCCCCGGATTCGACGGCGTCCAGGGCGCGGATGACCTCGGCCACGCCGAGCACCTCGGCGACGCTGAGCTCGCCGGTCAGGGGCAGGCTCTGCGGCAGGTACCCGAGCGTGCCGGTGACCGTCACCGAGCCCGCGGAGGGCCGCAGTTCACCGGCGATCAGTTTGAGCAGGGTGCTCTTGCCGGCCCCGTTCGGGGCGACCAGCCCCGTGCTGCCGGCGGTCAGGGTGAAGGACAGGTCGTGGAAGACGGGGGTGTCGTCCGGCCAGGCGAACGAGAGGCGGGAGCAGACGACGGTGCCGTGGGACATGGGAAGGACCTCGGAAGGACGGCCGGGGGCGGGCACAGCTCCGCCCCGGGAAGACGTGCGGAAAAGGGGTACGACGAACGGGCCCTCCGGCGCTGCGCTCCTCGGCGCGTCCGGTGGCCGTCAGATCCGGATCTCACCCGGAGATGTCGTCGTCACCCACCACGTCTGTCACTCCTCCGTACACGGTCGACGTTCGCGGCCACCTTAACAGCCGCCCGCTCCAGCCGCTCGGACATGACACGGCTCCGTGAGCCACCTGCGCCTCAGGACGGCATGTTCTGTTCCGCCCAGACCACCTTGCCGGTGACCGTGCGGCACGAACCCCACCGGCGGCACAGCATGTTGATGAGCTGGAGCCCCCGGCCGCCCTCGTCGCTGAGGTCCGCGTGCTGGATCTGGGGCAGGTCGGGGCCGGTGTCCGAGACCTCCACCACCAGGCGCTCCCCGCGCAGCAGCCGCAGACCGCCGGGGCCGTTGCCGTAGCGCAGCGCGTTGCCGACCAGCTCGGAGACGACGAGTTCGCAGACGTCGGCGAGCTCCGCGAGCCCCCAGGCGGCCAGCTGCTCGGTGACGAGGCCCCGGGCGACGGAAGCGGCCCGCCCGTCCTGCGGCAGCTCCCACACCCGCAGGTCTCCGGCCGGGAGCGAGGAGCTCGTGGTGACGAGGAGCACGGCCTCGTCGAAACGGGCGGCGGCCGCCGGAGCGCACTCCACCAGGCCCCCCTGCTCCAGCGATCCGGGGGCCAGGCTCAGCGCCGCCGACCGCAGCCGGTCCAGCTGGACGTCCACGTCCTCGTCCCGCGTCTTGACCAGGCCATCGGTGTACATGATCAGATGGGCGCCCTCCGGGACGCGCACCCGCAGCGGGTCGTACGGGATCACCCCGGCACCCAGCGGCGCGCCGGTCGGCACCGAGACGAACTCGGCGCCGCCCTGACCGTCGAGGAGCAGCGGCGGCAGGTGCCCGGCGCTCGCCAGCGTGTACGTGGAGTCGGCGGGGTCGTAGACGGCGCACAGGGCGGTGGCGACCTGCTCGTCCTCCAGGTCGCGGGTGGCCAGGTCGAGCCGCGCCAGGATCCGCTCGGGAGCCATGTCCAGCGTCATCAGGGTGCGGGCGACGGTCCGCAGGCGCCCCATCGTCGCCGCCGCCGGCAGCCCGTGTCCCATGACGTCGCCCACCATCAGGGCCGTCCGCCCGCCAGGCAGGCCCATCACGTCGTACCAGTCCCCGCCCACCCCGTGACGGGCCACCGAGGGCGCGTACTCGGAGTGCACCACGAGGCCCGGCGTCGCCGGGGTCACCCGCGGCAGCAGGCTGCGCTGCAACGAGACGACGTGCTCGCGCTCCCGTCCGTACATCCGGGCGTTGTCGATGAAGACGGCCGCCTTGGAGGCGAGCTGCTCCGCCAGGGCCAGGTCGGTGGAGGAGAACGGCGGCGTCCCGGGGCCGCGGACGAAGTCGGCGCTGCCGAGGAGCAGTCCGCGGGCGATCAGGGGCACGGCGAGGTAGCTGTGCACCCCGGCGGACCGCATCTTCTCCGCCGCGCTCGCGGTGGGCGCCACCCGGAGGAAGTCGTCGTCCCGCATGCGGCTCAGCAGGACCGGTTTGCCCTGCCGCAGGCAGTACCGGTGCAAGAGCGTCTCGTGCGGCTGCTCGGCGTGGACGAAGGTCTCGCCCAGCGGGGTCGGCTCCAGGGAGGAGAGCTCCTCGATGGCGCACAGCGCCGTCGCCCGCATGGGCGGGATCCCGGGCTCCGTCCACCGGGCGCCCTCGTCACCGCGCAGGACGCTTTCCAGGATGTCCACGGCCGCCCCGTCGGCGAACCGCGGCACGGTGAACTCGGCGAGCTCCTGCGCGGTCCGCTGCAGGTCCAGGGTCGTGCCGATCCGGGAGGTGGCGGAATTCAGCCAGGCGAGCCGGCTGCGCGTGGTGAACCGGTCCGGCGGCTGCAGCCCCCTGCTCCGGCGGAACCGCGCGTTCCCCCCGGTCGTACGGCGCACCGCGGGATTCTGGCCGGACGAGCCCCGGCTGTGCAGACGCCGTCTGCCGCTGCCGCCGTTCACTCTTCCGGCCCCCAACAGGATTCGACGCCACTTGGTGCCCAGTGTGCACCGGAAACCGCTCCCGCGCCTCCTGCCTCGGGGATCTTCACCTCCGGACCGGGCAGTCGGTGCGGCCCGGCGGACCGGTCCGTCACGATCTGCCCGGGAGCGCGCTCCCGGCGCCGGGGGCGGCCGGTTCCAGCCGTACGCGGCAGTGGCCGTTCCAGCCGTGCAGCAGCGGCCCGGGACGGCGGGCCGGACACGCCAGGAGGCCGTCGCCCGCGAGGCCGTCGAGGACGCCCCGCAGCAGGGGGCGTTCGGCGGGCAGTCCGACACCGCGCCGCGCGACGTCGAACTCCCGCTCGGCGCGGGCGGCCTCGCCCGACCGGCCCGTCAGCGCTGCCAGGTGACCACCGGCCGCACCGACGGCCGCCGGCCCGGCCTGTCAGCTCTCCCCGACCTCCACGTGGTCCCCGATCGCCACCACCAGGACCCGCGACCGGGGATCCGTCGTGCGCCAGCGGTGGCGGACGCCGCCCGACAGCAGGAGCGTGTCGCCGGGCCCCAGGCGGTGGACCCGGCCGTCGGCCTCCACCTCCACCGCGCCGTCGGCCACGTACATCAGCTCGTCGTGACGGTGCCGGAACTCGCGGTCCGCCTCGTGCGCGCCGGTGAACTCCAGCGCGTGCAACTGGTGGCGGCCGCGCACCACGGGCCGCACGCGGGCCGCACGGTCGAGGCCGCCGTCGTCGCCGGCGCGCACCACGTCGACCGTGCGGGCCTCGGCGGACGCCGCGAGCAACCGCACCGCCGTCGTGCCGAGGGCGTCCGCGATCCGCTGGAGCGAGCGCAGACCGGGGCGCGCCCGGTCGTTCTCGATCTGGCTGAGGAACGGGGACGAGAGCCCGCTGCGCCGGGCCACCTCGGCGAGCGTCAGACCGAGCGCGCGGCGTCGGCGGCGTACGGCGGCGCCCACCCGCGGTGTGTCCGCAGCCTCCATGAGTTCCCGCCCTTCCCCGCCCCGCCCCGCCCCGCGGCGCCGCGCCCGATCGCACCTGACGGCACCCTACGCGGCCCGCGAGGAGGACCAGGGCACGGTTTCGTACGGCTGACACACGCCCGTCACACCACGCCCCTAACGTCAAAGCCGGTTGTTCTCATCAAAGAAAGTTTGACGACGAGAAGGAGTACCGGCATGCCCGCGATCGACCAGAACTCACGCCGCCGACGACCGACCGGCCTCATCGCCGTCGACGAGACCGCCGCGTTCGACGGACCCACCCTCTACGCCCCGCTCACCGGCAGCGGCGAGGTCTACCTCGTCGATCTCCACGGCCGCACCGTCCACCAGTGGAACCTCCCCTACCGCCCCGGCCGCCACGCCCGGCTGCTCACCGGCGGAACCCTCGCCTACAACGGCGTACTGCCGGGGGAGAAGGCCCTCTTCCCCATGTGGCACAAGTACCGCGGCGGTGTCATGCTCCACGCCGCCCCCGACGGCACCGTGCTCCGGGAGCACCGCGACCCCCTCCAGCACCACGACGCCCACCACCTCGACGACGGCCGCATCCTCTACACCGCCCTGGAACCCCTGACCGGGGCCGATGCCGCCGGGGTACGGGGCGGAGTGCCCGGCTCCGAGGCGCCGGGCGGCGTCGTCTGGGCCGACACCATCAAGGAGGTCGGCCCGGACGGTGAACTCCTGTGGTCCTGGCGCGCCTCCGAGAACCTCGACCGCGAGACCTTCGCCCTGCACGAGGCGTACGCCCGCGAGCACTGGCCCCTGGTCAACAGCGTCACGCCCCTGCGCGACGGCAACGTCCTCGCCAGCCTCCGCAGCGTCTCGGCCGTCGTCGTCATCAGCCGCGACACCGGCGAGATCCTCTGGCGCAGCAGCCCCGGCACGGTCAGCCAGCAGCACGCGCCCACCGAACTCGACGACGGCCGCCTGCTCGTCTTCGACAACGGCGTCTTCCGGCCCGGCCACGACGTCCCCCACTCCCGCGTCATCGAGATCGACCGGGCCGACGGTGCCATCGCGTGGGAGTACCACGACCCGGCCCGCGAGTTCTTCTTCGCGCCGTTCATGGGCTCCGCGCAGCGCCTGCCGAACGGCAACACCCTCGTCACCGACTCCCCGTCCGGGCGGCTCTTCGAGGTGACGCGGGAGGGATACCTGTGCTGGGAGTACGTCGTCCCGTACTTCGCCGGATACGGCGAGAGCGAGGTCCGGGGCCTCTTCCCGTCCGAACCCAACGCCGTCTTCCGCGCCTACCGTTACGCCGCGGCCGACATCCCCTGGCTCCCGGCGGCGGCGTCATGACGACCACCCCCGGCTCCCGGCCGGCCTCCCCCCGGCCCGCGGCGCCCGCCGGCACCGACCCCGCCCGCGCCGGCACCGACCCCGCCCGCGCCGGCACCGACCCCGCCCGCGCCGGCACCGACCCCACCCCCTCTGGTGCCGCCCCCGCTCCCTCCGCCGGCGGTCACCCGCCCGAACCCGAACCCGTCGACGCCCGGCTGCCGGTCCGCCGGCTGCTGCCGCTGGCGGTCCAGCACGTGCTGGCGATGATCGCGGCCCCGGTCGCCACCGTCTTCCTCGTCGCCGGCACCCTGGAGATGCCGCCCGGCGCGACCGCGTCGCTGCTCAGCGCCGTACTGCTGCTGTGCGGCGCGGGCGCGCTGCTGCAGTCCCTCGGCGTGTGGCGGATCGGCGGCCGACTGCCGTTCGTGATGCTGCCCGGCGGCGCGGCGACCGCCCTCTTCCTCCAGATCGCGCAGGACCACGGGGCACCGGCCGCCACCGGAGCCGTGCTCATGGCGGCCCTCCTGCTGCTCTCGGTGCTGCCGCTGTACGCCCGCGTCGTACGGCTCTTCCCGCCCCTGGTCATGGGCGTGACCGTGCTGCTCATCGGGATCGCGATGATCCGGGCGGCCGCCGGACTGGTCACCGGGCCGGACGGCACCGGCGAGCCGCGCGCGGTGGTCCTCGCGGGGCTCACGGTCGCGGCGACCGTCGCCGCGTACGTGCTCCTGCGCGGAGTCTGGCGCCAGACCGCCGTCCTCATCGGGATGGCGGCGGGCACGGCCGTCGCGGTGGCGACCGGCCTCGGTTCCCTGGCCCCGGTGGCCGGCAGCGGTTTCGCGCTGCCCGCGCCGCTGCCCTTCGGGGCACCGCGGTTCGACCTTCCGGCCGCCCTTCCGCTGCTGCTGTTCAGCCTCACCACACTGGCCGAGATCACCGGACAGACCGTCCTGAACAGCGAGACCGCCGGCCGGACGCCCGCCCCCGCGAGGGACGTCCCGCGCGTCGCCCGCGCCGACGCCCTCGTGTCCCTGGCCGGCGGACTCTTCGGCACGTCCCTCATGGTCACCAGCGCCGAGAACATCGGCATCGGCCGGCTCACCGGCGTCCGCAGCCGCTTCGTGACCGCCGCCGCCGGAGCACTCCTCGTCGCCCTCGGCCTGGCCACGCCCGTCTCCCGGGCGCTGGCCCGGATACCCGGGGCCGTCGTGGGCGGCTCCTCGCTCGTGGTCTACGCCGTCATCGCCGTGATGGGCGTGGAGATGCTCCGCCGGGCCGACCTGTCCGGCACGGGCACCGGCACCCTGACGGCCGCGCTCGCGCTCGCCGCGGGACTGCTGCCGCTGCTCGCTCCCGGCCTGTACGCCGGTTTCCCTACCTGGGCCCGTACGGTCCTGAGCAGCGGTGTCGTCGCCGGCACCCTGACGGCGGTCCTCCTCACCGCCCTCCTCGGCCGTGCCGACCGCGCACGCCACCTCCCGGCCCGCCCGCGCCGCCCCCGCGACCACCAGCCGAGAAGGCGCTCCAGGGCCGCACCACGGCCTGACCACCCCGAGCCGCGCGGACGTGCCCTCGCGATCCGAGGGCACCGCGCGGCCACGTCCGTCCCGCAGTGGCCGTGCCGTTGCTCCGCGGCCCCCGACTGGTCTCTGGCCGTCAACTCCACGACCCGGGCCGGAAGATGACGAGTTCGGCCCGACGGCGGCCCGGCCCCGCCGTGGTGCCCCTCGGCGCGGAGGCCGAGGCCCCGGTGACCTACGCCTCCGGCGCCCGCCCCGGGGCACTCGCGGTGCGGCCGCCCGGCAGAGCCCCGGCGGCCGCCGCGTGCAGCGCACGCAGGGCGATCAGGAGCACGCCGATGTCGTCCAGATACACCGGGTCGGGGATGAGGTCGACCGGCGAGACCGTGTACGCGACCGCCGCCCAGAACAGGGCCTTGGACCGCAACGGGACACCGGCGTCCAGCAGCAGCCGGCGCGCCCGGAAGACCCGTACGAGCAGCACGGCCGCGCATGCCGCCACCGCGACCAGGAGAACCACGGCCACGACGACCCAGAGGGTGTGGGTGCTGTCCATGCTGCTCTCCTACCCCGCGACGACGACCGGTCCGCCCGGCCGCCCGCGACGACCGGCCGCGACGCGGACAAGGCTACGACGCCGAGCGACCGGGGTTTGACACTCCGAGATGCGGCAAGCCGAATTTAGAGGCGCCTCGCACACCCTGACGAACAGCCAGCCGGAGTCCCCCTCCAGGAAGGCAGTCATGTCGACCCTGACCGCAGTTCTCATCATCGGGGCGACGGTCGCCGCGCTCGTGGCGGCCGCTGTCCTGCTCCGGGCCCGCTCGGGCACGGGCAGCGGCACCCGCTCCCTCAGACGACGCTTCGGCCCCGAGTACGACCGCGCCCTCGAACGGCACGGCGGCCACACCGAGTCCGCCCATCACGACCTGCGCGAGCGGCTCGAACGGTACGGCGGAGTCCGCCCGCTGCCGCTGGAGCACGCCGTCCGCGAGCACTACGCCGCTCAATGGACCATGCTCCAGGAGCGCTTCGTCGACGCGCCGCGGCAGGCCGTCGCCGACGCCGACGAGCTCCTCGCCCGGATCGCCGCCACCCGGGGCTTCCCGGAGCCCGACGCGCGCGAGGAGCAGCTCGCCGCCCTCTCGGTGCACCACCCGCACCACGTGGAGAGCCTGCGCACCCTCCGCCGCACGGCGCAGTCCCCGTCCGCCTCCACCGAGGAGCTGCGGGCGGCCCTGCTCCACGTACGCCCCCTGTTCGAGGAGCTGACGGCGGCCGCGACCCGGACCGGTGACCGACCCGACCGGGCCGGCGCGGAGTCCGGGCGACACCGCCGCGGACATCTCCTCAAGCCGAAGGGAAGTGGTGCGTGATGGCACAGAAGCATCCGAACCGGCGGACACCGGGCGGGGCCGAGGGACACGCGCGGCGCGCACCGGCCCCGCCGAAGCCCCCGGGAGCGGCAGGACCGACGGGCATGGCCGCGGGCACCGGCGGCCCGGCGCCCGCCGGAAGCGGGACAGCCCGCTCCGCCACCGCGCCCGCCCGGCCCGCCGCGACCGCCCGGCCCGCCGCGACCGCCCCGACCGGCCCTCCCGCGCCACCCGCCACCGCGCCATCCGCCACCGCACCGCCGGCCACCGCACCGCCGGCCACCGCACCGCCGGTGGCCGGGCCCCCGGTCGGCGCGCCGCCCCCGCCGCCCACGCCCGCCCCGCCGCCGGCGATACCGCTGTCCCAGGCGCCGCAGTCCGCAGTCCCGTCCGAGGACCCCAGTGCCACGGGCCGGAGCGGCGGGAGCCGCACCCACGCTCCCGCCGTGACCCCCGCCGCACCGCGCGGACGGGACACGGCGGACCGGCCGGGCGACGGGCCCGCCCCCGACGACGGCCGGAGCCCGGGACACGGGCCCGCCGCCGGCGCCGGCCCGGCCGGCCCGCTGCTCGGCGACGGCGAACGCGACCGTCTCGGCGAGCGCCTGCACCACGCGCTCACGGCGTTCGTCGACTCGCCGCGCGACTCGGTCGCCGAGGCGGCCGAGGTCCTCGAAACGGCGGAGCGACAGCTCATCGCCTCCCTCAGGGACCGACGCGCCGCGCTGCGGGCGGGCTGGCAGGAGAACGGCGACCCGGACGGCCCGGGTCCCGACACCGAGCAGCTACGGCTCACCCTGAGGACCTACCGCGAGGTGACCGAACGGCTGCTCCGCGCCTGACCCGGCGCGGCGCCCGGAACGGCGGAAGCCCCCTTGGAGTCCAAGGGGGCTTCCGCCGTTCCGGCGCCGAGGGGCCGCCCGCCCACGTCACGCCCGCGCCGCGAGGGGCACGGCGAAGGGGCGGCCCGCTGTCGCGGAGCCGCCCCTTCGCCGCCGGACGAGGGCCGTGCCTCAGTGCTTGAACACGTCCTTCGCCTTCTCCTTAGCATCGCGCGCGTCGCCCTTGACCTGCTCGCCCCGGCCCTCGGCCTCGAGGCGCTCGTCACCGGTCAGCCGCCCGGCCGCTTCCTTGATCTTGCCCTTGGCCTGCTCGGTCTTGGCCTTGCTCTTCTGCTCACCGGACACAGTCGATCACTCCTTGTCCGCTCGGCAATCTCTCGCAAAGACGCCTGACCCCGAACCGCGACACCAAACCCTCGAAAAATTTCTGACATGAGCTGCGGAAGCGGGGGTAAGCGAACCTCTCACGGGGCAACCGCTACCGACGGACGAGAGAAGGTCATCACAGTGCCGACCGAGGTGACGACGCAGACGAGGGCTGGTGTCGAGACGGGTATGGAGGACCTGCCCGTACTCGAATCTCCCCGCAAGGTCGCTCCGAAGGACGCGCGCGAGCTGTCGAAGGTCTTCTTCGACAAGCTGGCGGTGGTGGAGGAGGGGACCCATGAGTATCAGTACGTCCGCAACACGCTGATCGAGATGAACATGTCGCTCGTCCGCTACGCCGCCGGCCGGTTCCGCGGCACCCGTGGCGACGAGATGGAGGACATCGTCCAGGTCGGCACCATCGGCCTGATCAAGGCCATCGACCGGTTCGACCTCTCCCGCGAGGTGGAGTTCACCAGCTTCGCCGTCCCCTACATCGTCGGCGAGATCAAGCGCTTCTTCCGTGACACCTCCTGGGCGGTCCACGTGCCGCGCCGTCTGCAGGAGGCCCGGGTGGAACTGGCCAAGGCGACGGAGGAGCTGAGCTCCCGCCTCGGCCGCTCGCCGACGGTGGCGGAGCTGGCCGGCCTGATGAACCTCTCCGAGGACGAGGTGATAGAGGCGCGGATCGCCGCCAACGGATACAACTCCGCGTCGCTCGACGCCGCCATCGGCCCGGACGGAGAGGACGACGCCGCGGCGCTCGCCGAGTTCATCGGGGTGGAGGACCCGGCGCTCGAACTCTTCGAGGACTTCCACACCCTCGCTCCGCTGCTCGTCGAACTGGACGAGCGCAGCCGCAGGATCCTGCATCTGCGTTTCGTCGAGGAGATGACGCAGTCGGAGATCGGCAACGAGCTCGGCATCTCCCAGATGCACGTCTCCCGGCTGCTCTCCCGCAATCTGGCCCGCCTGCGCAAGGGCATGCTCGACCGGTCGTAGGCACGGTCCCGTGCGTGGGCACGGACCGGGCCGCAGGCACCGGTCCGCTCGTCGGCGCGGACCGGTGCCACCGACAGGGCCGGACGCCGCCCGCACACGGAACGGCCTCACCGACTCCTTGCGGTGAGGCCGTTCCGTCCGTCCGTCCGTCTGTGGCCTCTCATCACGTGTGGTCCGCCCGGCGACGCCACTTCCGCTTCAGCGCCTGCCGCTCGTCCTCACGCAGGCCGCCCCACACGCCCGTCACCTGACGGGAGTCGTCCATGGCCCAGCGCAGGCATTCCTCGCGCACCGGGCAGCGCCCGCAGACCTCCTTGGCCTCCTCGGCCTGGATCAGCGCCGGTGCGCCGGTCCCCACGGGGAAGAAGAGGTCGGGGTCGACATCCTGGCAGGCCGCACGTGCGCGCCAGCTGTCCAGCATCGGTTCCTCCTTGGCATGCGTTGCTCCGCCCGCCGCGCCGAGTGCGCGGCGGGCCTGTCCGGCGCCGTTCCTCCGCTCGTAACCCCAGACGCGGATTTCACGCATGCGGCGGGGCGGGGGAATGCGTCGCCGGGCTCGGGGCAGGCGGAGTCCAGGCGGGAGACACCCGCTGCGAAGGGCACGCCGTCCTTGCTACCGGAGGAGTTGTTTCGCGTGACTGAGCACGTCTGGAGCTACAAGTCGACCGCGGGTCACCTGGCCGGCACCGACCTGACCGGCTACAAGGTCGAGGCGGTCGACGGCAGCATCGGCAAGGTGGACAAGCACTCCGACGAGGCCGGGGACGCCTATCTGGTCGTGGACACCGGGGTCTGGATCTTCGGCAAGGAGGTCCTGCTGCCGGCCGGCGCCGTGGTGCGCATCGACGTGGACGAGCAGAAGGTCTACGTCGACCGGACCAAGGAGCAGATCAAGGACGCCCCCGAGTTCGTCCGCGAGAAGCATCTGCACGATCCCGAATACCGCCAGGATCTGGGGTCCTACTACGGCATGGGCGGCCCCTTCGGGGGCCCGGTGGTGTGAAGGCTCCTGAGCCCGCGCACGCGCGCGTGAGGCACTGCGAGGAGGGCCCGGACTCGTCGAGTCCGGGCCCTCCTCGCATGGTGCCGGTCCCGTCACCCCGGCGTCGGCGGCGTCCAGCCCGGGTCGCGGCCGCTGAGCCCGACCGTCCGGTCGAGGAGCGGGGCATCCTCCGGTACGGGGACGACGGGCCCGAAGATGTCGCCGCGGCTCTCGTCGTCCTCGGACGCCCGCAGGAAGGCGTAGGAGGCGCGCAGAGCGGCCCCGTCGGGCGCGTAGGGCAGTCCGGTCGCCCGGGCCAGGTCCCAGCCGTGCACGACCAGCTCGTCGGCCGCCACCGCACCGGCGACCTCACCGGGCAGGTCCACGCCACCGGCGCGGGTCATCCCGGCCCACGCGTCCGGCTGCCGCCACGCTTCGGCCAGCTCGCCGAGGACCCGGGGGAGTTCCTCGCGCCAGGCGTCGGAGAGCGACGGCGCCTCGGAGTCGGGCGCGGTGTCCGTCGTGGGGCCCAGGTCCTTGCGGGCGGCGTCGCGGAAGGCGACGGCCAGTCCGGAGATGTGGCCGAGCAGGTCGCGCACCGTGTAGTCGGGGCAGGGCGTCGGGTCGTCGAGCCGCGCGTCGGGGACACCCGCCGCGAGACGGGCCACGATCCGGGCCTGGGGCATGAGGTCGAGAGGAGGCGTCGCGCCGGTCATCCACCGCTCCTTGTCTGAGATGGGCCGAAGGGTAGACCGGCACCGTGGCCCGTACTCATCGGCCGCCAGACCGCGGCTCCTGCCGGGCTGTGCCGGGAATTCGTGTTCGGTGGGGAGGCGGTGGCTTCGGCCGGGCTGTGCCGGGGGTTCGTGTTCGGTGGGGAGGCGGTGGCTTCGGCCCGGTTGTGCCGGGGGCTCGTGTTCGCGGGCAAGCGGTGGCTCCTGCCCGGTTGTGCCGCGGGCTCGTGATCGGCGGGCAGGCCGTGGCCCGTACTCATCGGTCGGCAGGCGGTGGCCCGCTCCGGGCCGGCATCCCGGCTCCGGCCGCCTCCCGTGCTGCCGACGCCCGGTCCGTGCCCCCGGGGCGACCGTCCGTCCGCCGGGCGACCGTCGCCGTCCGAGTCGCGCACCGGCAGGCCCCGGCCCCGACCCGGCGCCAGGGTTGGACGAGGAGCGCCCTTCCCGCCGGACAGCGGGCCCCGCGCGATCGTGCGCGCGCCCCGCCGGCCGCTACAGGCTCAGATAGAAGCGCACCGTCGTGCCGTCGTCGCCGGTGTGCACGCGCACCAGGTCGGACACGTAGTGCACCAGCATCAGGCCCCGGCCGCCGATCTGCCCCGGCTGCGGGGGCCGGCGGCCCGCCAGGGGATCGGACAGCCGTCCTGCGTCGCGCACCTCGCACACGAGCTGCCCGGCCTCGCTCCACAGCGCCAGCGTCCCGCGCCCGCCGCCGTGGATCACGCTGTTCGTCGTCAGCTCGGCGACGGCCAGCTCCGCATCGCCCAGTCGCTGGCCCGCGAGCCCCAGCAGTCCCGCCTGGGCGACGGCGAACCTGCGGGCCGTCGGGAGGTCGTCGCCGTCGAAGGCGAGGACCGCGGCCTCCGTCACGGCCGACAGCGGCTCGTTGTACCGGGAGACGACCGCCTCCCAGTCGTACGCCTCGCTGTTCTCCTCCCGGCCACCGCTGATGAGCGTGGGGTGGGTCATGCGCGCGTCGGCGATCACCCTCGGATCCAGCCGCGCCTCGTCGTACGGGCACAGGATCGTCACCGCACGGCCCTCGAAGGCCGCGTTGATCAACGCCTCGTGCTGCGCGCACGCCGGGTACTCCACCGCGCTGCGCCCGGCCCAGATCGGCTCGCCGATGATCCGCACCCGCCCCTGCGGGTGGGCGTCGGCGAAGCCGCGCAGCACCCGGGGGATGATCCGCCCGGGGTTACGGCCCACATCGGTCATGTCGAGGAAGAGAACGCCTTCGGCCTGAGCGCCCAGGCCCTTCCGGATCAGCTCCAGGTTGGGCCCGGGGACCGCCACGGCCAGCGGCTCACCACTCGCCAGGCCCTCCCGCAGGAAGGACACGGTCTGCTGCGTGTACTCCTCGTCGGTGCGGTAGAACAGCGCCGGGTGCACGAACCGCTCGTCGGTGCTCACGGTGCTCATCGCCGCACCACCTCGATCTGCGGGAGGTCCGGCCAGAACATCTCCAGCACGCGCGGGAGCTGGGGCGGCGGGTGCTGCACCACCACCCGCCCCTCGGTCAGGCCCATGGCGGTGACGGCCAGTGCCGTCACCCCGGCCACGTCCACGAAGGAGACGTCCGACAGCTCCACGTAGGACACGCCCGAGTGCTGCCGCGCCAGGCCGGACAGAGCCTCCTCCCAGGACCCGCGGGTGACCTCGCTGATCTCACCGCAGGCACATATCCCGGAACGACCGGGCAAGGGGCTCACCTCCAACGCGGCCCTCGCTGACGCCGTCACGCCGGGCCCGCCCACCAGATGCGGGTCATCTACGCTCGGACTCCTCCACGATCCGCCGGCGGCCCGTCGGCGTTTCGGCTCGCCGGGCCGGCAGGCAACGTCTTCCAGCTGTGCAGCCTATCCCGACCTCGCGTTCCCAACCGCTCCGGGGGCCGCCGATCTTCCGGAGCGCCGCGCGGCGGGACGTCCGGGGCGGTCGGGACGAGTGTGTGGGGCCGTGCAACCGGTGGGGTAGCCTCCGGGGCGGTACGCGCCCCGCCATCTGGCGGAATGTCAGGTGATGGTCGGGGGAGGATCGGGTGTGCCGGGACTCTGGCCCGGCGATCTACGGAGGCGACGTTCGATGGCTGGCCCTACAGCGCCCGGAACCGCACGGACGGGCAAGGACACGGAGTCCCCGGCCGCCGCTCCGGCCGGCGAGTCCGAGCTGCGGTTGCTGCTGGCCGGCCTGACGGCCGTACGGGACGGTGACTTCGGCACCCGGTTGCCCTCCGACGCGGACGGCCTGCTGGGCGAGATCGCCATGGTCTTCAACGGCATGGTCGACCAGCTGTCGCTGTTCACCTCGGAGGTCACCCGGGTGGCCCGGGAGGTCGGCACCGAGGGGCAGCTCGGCGGGCAGGCCCAGGTGCCGGGCGTCTCGGGCACCTGGGCGGACCTCACGGACTCCGTCAACGCGATGGCCGGCAACCTGACCACTCAGGTGCGTGACATCGCGCAGGTCGCCACCGCGGTCGCCAAGGGCGACCTGTCACAGAAGATCACGGTGGACGCGCGCGGCGAGATCCTGGAGCTGAAGAACACCGTCAACACGATGGTCGACCAGCTCGGGTCGTTCGCCGGCGAGGTGACGCGGGTGGCGCGGGAGGTCGGCACCGAGGGGATCCTCGGCGGGCAGGCCGACGTCAAGGGCGTGTCGGGCACCTGGCGCGACCTGACCGACTCGGTGAACTTCATGGCCGGGAACCTGACCAGCCAGGTCCGGTCGATCGCCCAGGTCGCCGCCGCCGTGGCGGAGGGCGACCTGTCGCAGAAGATCACGGTGGACGCCCGCGGCGAGATCCTCGGCCTGAAGGAGACCATCAACACGATGGTCGACCAGCTCGGGTCGTTCGCCGGCGAGGTGACGCGGGTGGCGCGGGAGGTCGGCACCGAGGGGATCCTCGGCGGGCAGGCCGACGTCAAGGGCGTGTCGGGCACCTGGCGCGACCTGACCGAGTCCGTCAACGTGATGGCCGACAACCTCACCGCCCAGGTCCGGGCGATCGCCGAGGTCACCACGGCGGTGGCCAAGGGCGATCTGACCCAGAAGATCCGCGTGGACGCCCGGGGCGAGATCCTGGAGCTGAAGACCACCATCAACACCATGGTCGACCAGCTGTCCGCCTTCGCCGACGAGGTCACCCGGGTCGCCCGCGAGGTCGGAACCGCCGGCAACCTCGGCGGCCAGGCCACCGTGCGGGGCGTCTCCGGCACCTGGAAGGACCTGACCGACAACGTCAACGTGATGGCGTTCAACCTGACCGGCCAGGTCCGGTCGATCGCCCAGGTCGCCGCCGCCGTCGCCCGCGGCGACCTGTCCCAGAAGATCACGGTCGAGGCGGAGGGCGAGGTCGCCGCCCTCGCCGGCGTGATCAACACCATGGTGGACACCCTGTCGGCGTTCGCGGACGAGGTGACCCGGGTGGCCCGGGAGGTCGGCACCGAGGGCATCCTCGGCGGCCAGGCCCGCGTGCCGAACGTGGCCGGGACGTGGAAGGACCTCACGGACAACGTCAACTTCATGGCGCACAACCTGACCAGTCAGGTGCGCAACATCGCCCAGGTCACCACGGCGGTGGCCCGCGGCGACCTGACCCGCAAGATCGACGTGGACGCCCGGGGCGAGATCCTGGAGCTGAAGACGACCATCAACACGATGGTGGACCAGCTGAGTTCGTTCGCCGCCGAGGTCACCCGCGTCGCCCGCGAGGTCGGCAGCGAGGGACGGCTCGGCGGACAGGCCGAGGTCGCGGGCGTCTCCGGCACGTGGAAGCGCCTGACGGAGAACGTCAACGAACTGGCGGGCAACCTGACCCGGCAGGTCCGCGCGATCGCGGAGGTCACCAGCGCCGTGGCGGCCGGTGACCTCACCCGCTCGATCACCGTGGACGCCTCCGGAGAGGTCGCCGACCTCAAGGACAACATCAACTTCATGGTGGAGTCCCTGCGGCAGACCACGCGCGCCAACGAGGAACAGGACTGGCTCAAGACCAACCTCGCCCGCATCACGGCCCTGATGCAGGGCCGGCGCGACCTCACGGTGGTGGCCGAGTCCATCATGGACGAGCTCACGCCGCTCGTCTCCGCCCAGTGCGGCGCCTTCTACCTGGCCGAGGACACGGCGGACGGCACCGTGCTCAAGCTCGTCGCCTCCTACGCCTTCCCGGACGGCGCCCGGCCGACCCGCTTCCGCCTCGGCGAGTCCTTCGTCGGCCAGGCCGCCCGCAGCAGGCGCCCCATCGCCGTCGACGACCTGCCGGCCGGCTACCTGCCGGTGGCCGGCGGCCTCGGCCGGACCGAGGCACTGTCGCTCATCGTCCTGCCCATCGTCGTCGAGGAACAGGTCCTGGGCGTCATCGAGCTGGCGTCGGTGCACCGGTTCACGCAGATCCACCGGGACTTCCTCGACCAGCTGATGGAGGCGATCGGGGTGAACGTGAACACGATCGTCGCCAACGCCCGCACTGACGAACTGCTCGGCGAGTCCCAGCGCCTCACCGCCGAACTCCAGGCCCGCTCCCAGGAGCTCCAGGCCCGCCAGGAGGAACTGCAGCGCTCCAACGCCGAGCTGGAGGACAAGGCGGCGCTGCTCGCGGCCCAGAACCGCGACATCGAGACCAAGAACCTGGAGATCGAGCAGGCCCGCCAGGAACTGGAGGAGCGGGCGCACCAGCTCTCGCTCGCGTCGAAGTACAAGTCCGAGTTCCTGGCCAACATGAGCCACGAGCTGCGGACCCCGCTCAACAGCCTGCTCATCCTCGCTCAGCTGCTCGCCCAGAACCCGACCCGCAACCTCACCGCCAAGCAGGTCGAGTACGCCGGCATCATCCACTCGGCCGGCTCCGACCTGCTGCAGCTGATCAACGACATCCTCGACCTGTCGAAGGTCGAGGCCGGGAAGATGGACGTCAACCCCGAGGCGGTCCCCGTGGCCGGGCTCCTCGACTACGTCGAGGCCACCTTCCGTCCGCTGACCGGCCAGAAGAACCTCTCGTTCACCGTCCGCACCTCGCCGGACGTGCCGGACGAGCTCCTCACCGACGACTACCGGCTGCGGCAGATCCTGCGCAATCTGCTGTCCAACGCGGTCAAGTTCACCGAACAGGGCGGCGTCGAGCTGCACATCGAGCCCGCCGAGGAGTCCCGGATCCCCGACATCGTCCGCCGGGACGGCCCGGTCCTGGCGTTCCGGGTGACCGACACCGGAATCGGCATCGCGCCCCAGCACCTGGAGACCGTCTTCGGCGCCTTCCAGCAGGCCGACGGCACCACCAACCGCAAGTACGGCGGCACCGGCCTCGGCCTGTCCATCAGCCGCGAGATCGCCTACCTCCTGGGCGGCGCCATCACCGCCGAGAGCACCCTGGGCAAGGGCAGCACCTTCACCCTCTACCTGCCGGCGGCCCGTACGGACTTCACCGAGGCCGAGCCCGTACGGCCCCGGCGCTCGGGCGAGCAGGCCGCCATCGAGGCGGCCGACCGGCCCGGCGAGGACGCGGCGGGCGCCGCGCCGACCGCACAGCAGCGCCGCCTCCTCGTGGTCGAGGCCCGGCCCAACGGTCTGCTGACGCTGGTCGCCGAGAGCGCCCTCGGCGACCTTCCCCGCCAGGCCGGGGCACCCGGTCAGCGCGGCGTCGAGGTCATCACCGCGGTCGGCGCCCAGGAGGCCGCGGCCACCCTGGCCACCCACCCCTGCCACTGCGTCGTCCTCGAACTGGACGCCGACGGCGCCGCCCTCGCCCTCCTGGAGGGGATGGAGCGCGACCCGGCGCTGCAGACGGTGCCCGTCCTGGTCCACACCAGCCGCGGCGTCGCGTCCGAGGACGAACGGCTGCTGAAGCGGCAGGACGGCGCACGGCTCCTGGAGCTGATCACCAGCCTCGACGAACTGCGCGAACGCATCGCCCTGCACATGAGCGCCGACCGCCCCGCGGACGTCGTCCCCCTGGTGCGCGGCACGGACGGCGCGAGCGTCGTGTGGCAGTCGGACGTGGACGCGTCGCTGGCGGGCCGGACGGCCCTCGTCGTCGACGACGACGACCGCAACCTGTACGCCATCACCGGCATCCTCGAACTGCACGGGATGCGCGTCATGCAGGCGGAGAACGGGCGGGCGGCGCTCGACGCCCTCGCGGCGCACCCGGAGATCGACGTGATCCTGATGGACGTGATGATGCCCGAGATGGACGGCTACACGGCCACCGCCGCCATCCGGTCGATGCCGGAACACGCCCGGCTGCCCATCATCGCGGTCACCGCGAAGGCGATGGTCGGCGACCGGGAGAAGAGCCTCGCCTCGGGAGCCACCGACTACATCACCAAGCCGGTCGACTCCGGGGAGCTGATCAGCCGCATCAAGCACCACCTGGCGCTGTAGCGGGCACGCCGGCGACAAGCATCCCACGGATCCGAGGAGCGTCCTTCGTGCACCAGTCCTCCCAGCCGCCCGGCCCGCGCGGCCGCGTGGCGGCCGCCCCCGACCCCGCCGCCGACGGGCGCCGGGTCGGGCCCCAGCGCGGCGTGGTCGCGCGGCCGGCCGCCGCCTCCGGCCACGACGGAGAACCCGCCGTCGGCCGCGGCGCGGACGCCTCGGCCGTCGGCCGGCTGGCGACCACCGTCGAGCGCCTGCGGCAGGAGCTGCAGCGGGCCCAGGAGGACGCCGCCGGACGGGCCCTGGTGGAGATGGCCGTGGGCATGCTGATCGAGCGGCTGCGCTGCGGTCCCGCCGAAGCCGCCGTCCAGCTGTCCGATCTGGCCGCCCAGGCCGACGTGTCCGTCCTCGAACTCGCGGCCGACCTCGTCAACCACGCGGCCGCCGACCGGATCTCCGCCATCGCCCGCGAGTTCGTCCGCTCCTCGGCCGAGCCCGCGGCCGACTCCGCCGCCCTGCGCCTGCGCTGCGCCGAGGCGCACGCCCTGACGGGAGGGGACACCGCGGCGGCGGCCCGCTCGATGCTCGAACAGGCGCTGCGCCCCCTCGGCGCGGTCGCCGTCGCCATCTGGGCGGCCCACCCCGACCAGTCGCTGTCCCTCGCCGGCAGCGCCGGCTTCAGCGCCCAGGAAGCCACCCGCTGGCGGCACGTGCCGCCCGGCGTGCCCACGCCCGCCCGCCGGGCGCTCGACGAGCGGGCCGCCGTCGGCTACGCCACCCTGGCCGAGGCCGCCCTGCCCTCCATCGGGCAGCACGACGTCCGCGGCGGACGCCTGGCGGTCCCGGCCGGCATCGGCGGACGGCTCACCGGCGCACTGGAGATCTGCTGGCCGGACGAGCTGCCCGCCCTCTCCCAGTCCCTGGAGCGGCAGTTCGAGGCCCTCGCGGAGCTCGCGGCGGCGACCCTGGAGACCTGGGCCGACCGCGGCACCGCCGACCCGGCCGAACCGGACGCGCAGCTGGAGGACCTCCGCCGGCTCGTCGACGGCCTCTCCGACCCGTGCCTCGTCCTCCAGGTGGCGCCCGACAGCACCGAGCTGCCGCTGGAGTTCACCATCCGGTACGTCAACCCGGCCTTCGTCGACTTCGCCGGCCGCCCCGCCGGCGCCGTCCTGGGTGCCCGGCTCCTCGAGGCCTACCCGCTCGCGGCGGAGACCGGCGGCCTCATGGAGAAGGTCGAGCACGTCTTCGTCACCGGCGAACCGTTCCGCGCCGCCGATATGCAGCTCACGGCGATGGTCGAGGGAGTCCCGCTCAGCGCACGGGCCAGGGTCAGCATCAGCCGGCACGGCGACAGCCTGGCGGTCGTCTGGCGCCTGGACGACGGCACGCCCCGGGTGGCGCGACTGCTCCAGCACGCGCAGCGGCTCGGACGGATCGGCGGCTTCGAGGAGAACCTGCAGACCGGACAGATCGCCTGGAACGAGACGGTCTACGAACTGCACGGCCTGCCGCCCACCGCCCAGCCGATCCCGCTGAACCAGCTCGCCGAGCACGCTCACCCCGACGACCAGCACAGCATCGGCCGGTTCCTGCGCACCCTGCTGCACCACGAACGCCCCGCGTCGACCGCCTTCCGGCTGCAGCGCCCCGACGGCGTCGCCCGTCACATCCGGATCGTGGCCGAACCGGTGCGCGACCCCGACGCGGGCCTGCGGATCGTCCGCGGAGCGTACCAGGACATCTCCGCCCAGCACTGGACGGAAGTGGCCCTCGCCGCGACACGGGACCAGCTGGCCCAGACCGAGCAGCAGGCAGCCGAGGGCAACCGCTTGGTCCTGCAGCTGCAGCACGCCATCATGCCGCCGAGCCGCGGCACCGTGAACCTCCACGACCTGCGGGTGGCCGTCCGCTACCGGCCGGCCGAGAAGGAACACCTCGTGGGCGGCGACTGGTACGACACCCTGATCCTGCCCTCGGGCGAGGTCCTGCTCTGCGTGGGCGACGTCGCCGGCCACGGCATCGACGCGGCCACCGGCATGGTCGCGCTGCGCAACGCCCTGCGGGGCCTGGCCGCCACGGGCGCCGGCCCCGCGCAGATGCTGACCTGGCTCAACAGCATCACGCACCGGCTCACCGAGAACCTCACGGCCACGGCGGCCTGCGGGCTGTACGACCCCGCGACCCGCCGCCTGCGCTGGGCACGCGCCGGTCACCTGCCCCCCGTCCTGCTGCGCGAGGGGCGCGCCACCGCCCTTCCCCAGCTCGGCGGTATCCTCCTCGGCGTGCTGGAACAGGCCGAGTACGACGAGGACGAGGTCCACCTCCAGCCCGGCGACATCCTCGTGATGTACACCGACGGCCTCATCGAACGCCGCGACCAGGGGCTGCAGACCTCCCTGGCGAACCTGGTCGCCCTGACCGAGAGGGCCGACAGCGAGTCGGGGGAGCGCCCCAACCCCCTCGAGGCGCGCCTGGACCACCTGCTGCGCTACAGCGGCTCGGACACGGACGACGACACCTGCCTCGTCGGCGTCTCGGTTCAGAGTCCGGAGCGCGGGTAGACCCCTATCCGTCCGTACCCAAGGAGAACACCATCACGATGCGAGCCGACAACGGGCAGGACACCGCGGCACCGGGCGCCCCCGGGGCACAGACGCCACCGGCGGCGGCACCGCGCGCCGAGGCCGCGGTGACGCTGCGAACCCACCACACCGAGACGGGCGCGGCCGTGTGCACGATCGTCGGTGACCTCGACTTCGACACGCTGGCGGCCGTCCAGGAGGGCCTGACCGAGCTCGTCGACGAGCACCCGCCCGTGCTCGTCGTCGACCTCGCCCAGGTCGGCTTCTGCGACTCCTCGGGCCTGAACCTGCTGCTGCGCACCCGCGCGGCGGCGGTCACCGCCGGGACGGAGCTGCGGCTGGCCGGGGTGGCCCCCGCCGTGATGCGGGTTCTGGAGTTGACCGGTGCCGACACCGTGTTCTCGCTCTACGATTCGGTGGCGGACGCACTCGCCGCGTGAAGGGCTCCCCGCGAGCCCGCCGCCACCTCGCCTCGTCGTCGACGCCGAAGGGATCCCAGCACATGACCATCAGCGGGGGCGCCCGGGACGGCGCACCACTGCGGGCCGACGCCCAGGCGTGCCGGGAGGTGCCGGGGACGGCCCGTCGCTCCCGGCCGACGGGCCGGGAGCGCCCGGCCTTCCCCGACGGCGCCCGTCGCCGGCTGCGCCTGGCGGGGCTCCCCTCGCCCGCCGGCCGGGCCCGGGCCTTCACCGTGGAGGCGCTCGCCGACTGGTTCGGGTCCGGGACCGCCGTGGACGCCGACGCCGCCGCGGCGGGCGACGTGGTGCTGGTCGTGGCCGAGCTCGTCGCCAACTCCGAGGCCCACGGAGGAGGCGCGCTGGAGCTCGTCCTCGACGCCGACGACACCCGCCTGCGGATCGAGGTCAGTGACAACGGCGCGCTCCTGCCCGCTCCGCGCCCGTCGCACCATCCGGCACAGCCCGGTGGCCACGGCCTGTTCATCGTCGAGCGGGTCACCGACCGGTGGGGCGTCGAGCAGCACGCGTGGGGCAAGTCGGTGTGGGCCGAGGTGGACGCCAAGCGCCTGACGCCCGGGGCCTGAGAGCCGACGTTTCCGGGGCCCGAGCCGTGTGCCGCCCGGCGTCTGAACTCGGCGTCCGGGGCCCGAGCCGCGTGCCCGGCGCCTGGGCTCCGCGCCCGGGGTCCGGGCGGGGCGGACCGGCCGCGCGAGCCGCTGCCGGAGCGGCAAAATCGGTTGAGCCAGGACGGCGGCACCGAGAAGATCGGGGGACACCGATGAGTTCTTCCCGGCGCCGAGGTCTGTCCGAGTGACCTGCCACGTGCGGAGGGCACTCACATGACGGAAGGCACCATGCTCGCACCCCACGCCACCCCCACCCTCTCACCCGCCCGCGTCACGGCCGTGCTGCGGATCCTCGTGCTGTCCACGTTCGTCGTCCTCCTCAACGAGACGATCATGGTCAACGCGATCCCGCGGCTGATGCGCGAGTTCGAGGTCACCGCGGCAGCCGCGGGGTGGCTCTCCACGGCCTTCATGCTCACCATGGCCGTCGTCATCCCCGTGACGGGTTGGTTCCTCCAGCGCGTGACGACGCGGACCGCCTTCGGCCTGGCCATGACGCTGTTCCTGGCCGGCACGGCGCTGGCCGCGGCCGCGCCCGCCTTCCCCGTCCTGCTGGCCGCCCGCGTCATCCAGGCCTGCGGCACGGCGGTCATGATGCCGCTGCTCATGACGACGCTGATGACCCTCGTGCCGCCGCAGGACCGCGGCCGTGTGATGGGCAACATCACGCTCGTCATATCCGTCGCCCCCGCCCTCGGCCCCGCCGTCTCCGGTGTCCTGCTCCAACTGGGCACCTGGCGCCTGCTGTTCCTGGCCGTGCTGCCCATCGCCGGAGCCATGGCCCTCTTCGGCCGCAGCCGGCTGGTCAACATCGGTGAGCCCCAGGCCGGTCCGATCGACTGGCTGTCCGTCCCCCTCGCGGCGGCGGGCTTCGGCGCGCTGGTCTACGGCCTGAGCGAGCTCGGCGCCGCGGACGCGGCCCAGGCCCCCGTGCCCCCGGCGGCCACGACCCTGGTCGGTGCCGTCCTCGTCGGCCTGTTCGCCTGGCGGCAGCTGTCCCTGCAGCGCTCCTCCACGCCGCTGCTCGACCTGCGGACCCTGACCTTCCGCCACTTCTCCGTGGCCCTCGCCCTGATGTGCCTGTCCTTCATGGCCCTCATGGGTGCGTTCATCCTGCTGCCGATCTATCTGCAGGAGGTGTGCGGCCTGTCCTCGCTGCAGACCGGCCTGCTCCTCATCCCCGGCGGCCTGACCATGGGCCTGCTCGGACCGCAGGTCGGCAAGCTCTACGACCGGCTCGGCGCCCCCCGCCTGGTCGTGCCCGGAGCGGCGCTCACGGCGCTCTGCCTCGGTCTGTTCGCCCTGACGGGCGAAGAGACCTCGCCGTGGCTGGTGCTCGCCCTCCACGTGGCGCTCAGCGCCGGCATGGCGTTCGTCTTCACCCCCGTCTTCACCTCCGGCCTGTCCGTCCTTCCGCCGCACCTCTACCCGCACGGCTCCGCCATCCTGGGCTCGCTCCAGCAGGTCGCGGCCGCCGCCGGCACCGCGCTGGTCATCAGCGTGATGTCGGGACGCGCCGCCACGGCCGCGGCGGACGGCGCCGACGCCACCGGCGCCCTCGCCGCGGGCATCCGGTGGGGATTCGGCGTCGGCGCCGTGCTCGGCGGACTGGCCGTCCTGCTCGCCCTCCTGGTCCGCACCCCGCCCGTTCCGCCGCAGCCCGCCGCGCCCGAGAGCCCGGCGGAGGACGGCACCGCGGACGGCACCGCGACCGACAAGTCCGCCCACACACCCGGCTGACCTCCCTCCCGGACGGCCCGGCGGCGCGCAGCGCGCCGGCGGGCCGTCCGGGCCGTCCGGGCCGTCCGGGCCCGATCCGCGCTCAGGCCGGATGCCGAGCGCGGAGCGAACCCTCGGATCTGCCGCGTGGCACATGAAGGTCGGTGCACGCCGGCGGCTCGTCCGCCGCGGCACCTTCGTGCCTCGCGGTCGTACGGGCAGGGGCCGGCCCGGTGCGCTCGTATCCACGCTCCCCTGCCCCGCTCCCCGGGCCACCGAGTCCATGAAGACGGCTCGGTAGAAGGATCTTGAATGATCTAATGATCGACGGCCCGCGGTCGTCGGTCGCCGTCCTCGCCATGGTCGTGGCGAGACGAACGATCCGGCGGGGCGAGGCCCGCCCCCATGCACCCCTACGAGGGGTGCATTTTTCTCGTTCGACGGCAAGGGATGTGAAGAGCTGGATGAGAAGACCTTCCATAGCAGTGGGCTCGGCCGTGCTGTGCTTGGCTCTGCTCGGTCTGTCCACGGGCGCCGGTAGCGCGACCGCCGCGCCCGGGCAACCGGCAGGGACGGCCACGGCGTTCGACGGCACGGCGGAGGCGCCGGCCCTGGAGGCGGCCCAGTCGGACACCGGTGTCCGGTCGGCCGGCACCGGTGCCCGTCACGACTACAACGGTGACGGCCGCAGCGATCTGGCCGCCTGGTACGACTACGCGGACGGGCACGACGCCGTACGCACCTTCCTCGCGGGCTCGAACGGCGCCTTCGCCGCGCCGGGGGTGGGCTGGGAGACCCCCGCGGGCAACTACTGGGTCGAGAACATGAAGCGCCTCACCGGCGACTTCAACGGCGACGGTGTGGGGGACCTCGCGTCCTTCTACGGTTACGAGGACGGCCGGGTCACCCTGCTGACCTGGCTCGGCCGCGGAGACGGCCGATTCGCCAGTCCTCTCCATTCCTGGACCGCGGCGCCCGGCAACTGGAACTTCGACGCCATGACCGCCCAGTCGGGCGACTTCAACGGGGACGGCCGTGACGACGTCGCCGTCTGGTACGCCTACGGGGACGGCAGCGACAAGCTCTTCACGATGCTGGCCCGCCCGGACGGCGGTTTCGGCGCGCACTTCTCCTCCTTCCAGCGGGCAGCTGCGGACGGCTGGTACGTCAACCGCATGAAGTTCGCCACCGGTGACTTCAACGGGGACGGCCGCGACGACCTGGCGGCGCTGTACGGGTACCGGGACGGCAGTGTGAAGCTGTTGTACTGGGCCGGGCGGACCGACGGCGGGTTCGCGGAGCCCGTGCACGGCTGGGAGTCGACGGGCTGGACGTTCCGGCAGGCCAGTGTGCACGCGGGCGACTTCGACGGTGACGGCCGTGACGAACTGGCTGCCTGGTACGACTACGCGGACGGACACGACGCGGTGATCGGTTTCCGTCTCGGAGCGGACGGAAAGTTCGGCGGCCGGCGGGACATGCTGGTCCTCCCGGCGGGCTCGTACGACCGTTCGCGCATGAAGATCGTCACCGGTGACTTCAACGGGGACGGCCGCGACGACCTGGCCACCCTCTACGGCTACGCCGACGGACGGGTGAAGACGATCACCTTCACCGCCCAGACCGACGGCGGCCTCAACAGTCCCCTGCACAGCTGGGAGTCCGAGCCCGGCAACTGGACCTTCGGCCAGGTCCACATGATGGAGGGGTACACCAGCCCCGCCCTGCTGCCCTACTGCCCCGCGGTGTTCGGGCACGGCGGGTGGCCCCAGGAGGAGGGGGGCTGGGCGGAGGACCAGATCCGTGCGGCGAACCACCCCAGGGGCCTCGCCCAGGAGAAGAGCTGGGGCGCGGCCGGCGTGGAGGCCGATCTGCGGCTGACCAAGAACGGCACCAAGGCCGTGATGTGGCACAACAGAACCACGTACGGGCTGACCGGGGCCTCCGGTGACATCTCGGAGCTGACGTGGGCGAGCGGACCGAACCCGCTCGACGGACGCACCATCACGCGCGGCCCGTACGCGGGTGAGACCGTGTACACGTTCCGCGAGTGGCTCGACAGCGCCAAGGCCCTCGGCATGGTCGTGCTGGTGGAGGTGAAGCCGGAAACGAAGGACCTCCTCCTCGGCAGCGACGCGTCGATCCGGGAGACGGCCTGGAACGAGGTGCTCGCACCGATCGCGGAGCGCATCGCGTCCCAGGAGATCATGATCTACACGTCGGACGCGCAGCTGGATCCGGTGCTCCGGAGCCGGGTCAAGGCCGCAGGGCTCTCCGCGGCCCTCACCGGTTTCCCCGACTGGTACGACGTCGTCGACTGGCAGGAGCCGCCCCCGCCGGCCTCCGGCAACTACGCCTCCTGGCAGCGGGCGCTGGACGCCGATGCGACCCGTCTGGCCACCTCGTGGACGCCGGGCCTCACCGACTGGATGGACGGACGCTGCGTCTGACGTGCGCACGGGCCGCCGGGGAGACGACGAAGTGCGCCTTCCGGCGGCCCGGTGCCTTCCCCGTACCGCTCCACCGACGGAGCGGCGAAGGAGAGGGCGCACCGCGCCCCGCGGCCTGCCCGGGAGACCTGCACGGGCTCGGGCGCGGGGCGCGGTGCGCCCGCACCCGGAGTCGCGAAGGGGGAGCGGGCGGCGGCCCCGGCCCCGCGCGGCCGAGCCGGGGCCTCGTGCCCGTCAGGTCACGACGTGACGGGCACCGGAGCGGGAGCGTCGTCGGGCTCCGCCTCCGGCCTCTCCTCGCTGAGCTGCTCCCGCACGTACGTCCAGAACACCGCGATCATCGCGGCCAGCGGGACGGCCAGCAGGCTGCCCACGATGCCGGCGAGGCTGCCGCCGAGCGTCACCGCCAGCAGGACGACGGCCGCGTGCAGACCGAGCCCACGGCTCTGGATCATGGGCTGGAAGACGTTGCCCTCCAGCTGCTGCACCACGACGATGATCGCCAGCACGATCAGCGCGTCCGTGACACCGTTCGACACGAGCGCGATGAGGACCGCCACCAGGCCGGCGAAGAGGGCGCCCACGATCGGCACGAACGCGGAGACGAAGGTCAGCACCGCGAGCGGAAGGACCAGGGGCACGTCGAGTATCCACAGACCCAGGCCGATGAACACGGCGTCCAGGAGGCCGACGAACGCCTGGCTGCGCACGAACGCTCCCAGGGTCTCCCAGCTCCGTTCCGCGACGACCGGCACGTCGACGGCGAGCCGCCCGGGCAGCTGACGGGCGAGCCAGGGGAGGAACCGGGGGCCGTCCTTCAGGAAGAAGAACATCAGGAAGAGGGCCAGGAAGGCCGTGACGACGCCGTTGAACACCGTGCCCACGCCGGTCGCGACGGCGGTGACCATGCTGCCGACGCTGTCCTGGACCCGGGCCATCGCCGTGTCGAGGGCGCCGGAGATCTGGTCGTCACCGATGTTGAGCGGCGGCCCCGCCGCCCACTCCCGCAGCCGCTGGATGCCCTCGACCACGCCCTTGGAGAGCTCCCCGGACTGGGAGGCGACCGGTACCGCGATGAGCGCGACGATGCCGACGACGACCAGCACGAACACCACCGTGACGACCGCCGCGGCCAAGGCGGGCGGCCAGCCGTGCCGCCGGAGGAAACGCGTCAGCGGCCAGGTCAGGGTCGTCAGCAGCAGCCCGACCACGAGCGGCCAGACGACCGACCACATGCGACCCACGATCCACAGGGTCACCCCGGCCATCAGAAGAACCAACAACGACTCGGCGGACACACGAGCCGCTGTGCGCAGCGCGCCGGCGGCTTTCGTCGAACTCAACGTGGCAGACATGGGGCCCACCTTAGGGAGGTTCACGCGGCGCGCCGCCAGTCGGGTGCGGTCGACCCGCCCCTGACACGTCACCGGGAGGCAGGGGCGGGATCGCGCCATGTACGCACCCGGAGGCCGCACGCGTCTTCCGGGGCCCGGGGGGACCGCCCTATGCTCCTGCGCCGGACGTCGGGTTACCGCCGGTAAAGGGGTTGGGGCATGGACCGTAGGGGCAACTCGCGACGCACCTTCGTGGCGGGCGCGGCCGCCGTGACCGGAGCGGTCGCCACCGGGGGCCTCGGCCCCGCCGCCGCACCGGCCGTCGCCGCCGGGTCGTCCGCGCCGCAGTCGGTGGCCGTGCTCGGCGGAGGCGTCGCGGGCCTGACCGCCGCCCACGAACTGGCCGAACGCGGCTTCCGCGTCACCGTCTACGAGCGCCGGGCGCTGGGCGGCAAGGCCCGCTCCATGGACGTGCCGGACAGCGCGCGGGGCGGCCGGCGCCCGCTCCCCGCCGAACACGGCTTCCGGTTCATCCCCGGCATCTACCACAACCTCCCCGACACCCTGCGGCGCATCCCCTTCCCCGGGAACGCGGACGGCGTCTGGGGCAACCTCGTCGCCCCGGCCGAGATGTCCTTCGCCCGCACCGGCCGGGAAGACCTGCGCATCCCGCTCCCCTGGCCGGGCCACCGGCCCGCCGAACTCACCCTCGACGAGATCCGCCGCGCCGTGACCGCCGCCCTCGACACCGCCCGCTCCATCCCGCTCCACGAGACCGCGTACTTCGTCAACCGCTTCCTCGTCTTCCTGACCAGCTGCGACGAGCGGCGCGACCAGGAGTGGGAGCGGACGCCCTGGTGGGACTTCCTGGGCGCCGAGCGGATGAGCTACGACTACCAGCGCATCCTCGCCGTCGGGCTCACCCGCAACATCGTCGCGACCAAGGCCGAGGAGGCCAGCACCCGCACGGTCGCCACCCTTCTGGAAGCCTTCGTCTTCAACGCCCTGGGCCGCGGCGCCGACGGACCCCTCGACCGGATCCTGAACCTGCCCACCAACGAGGCGTGGATCGACCCCTGGGCGGCTCATCTGACCGGCATGGGCGTGGAGTTCCGCATCGGCTGGACCCTGCGGGAGCTGGCCTACGACTCCGGCACCGGCCGGGTCGGGGCCGCCGTCATGGAGGACCCGCAGGGCCTCCGCCGCCCGGTGACCGCCGATCACTACATCTGCGCGATCCCGGTGGAGCACGCGCGACGGACCTGGGGTGCGGCGCTGCGGGCGGCCGACCCGCAGCTCGCGCGGTGCGACCGGCTCGAGACCGACTGGATGACCGGCATCCAGTTCTATCTCACCGAGCGCGCGCCGCTGCTCGCCGGGCACGCCAACTGCATCGACTCCCCCTGGTCCTTGACGGCGATCCAGCAGGCACGCCACTGGCCGTCCCGTGACTTCCCCGCCGACTACGGCGACGGGGCCGCCGTCGACTGTCTCTCCGTCGACATCTCCGAATGGGACCGGCCCGGCGTCCTCTACGGCAAGACGGCCAAGCAGTGCACCCGCAGCGAGGTCGCCCGCGAGGTCTGGGCCCAGCTGAAGGCCGCGTTCAACGACGCCGGCCGTACGGTGCTGAAGGACTCGGCACTGCACTCCTGGTTCCTCGATCCGGGCGTCGACGGCCTCGGCACACCGCACCCGACGAACGAGGACCAACTCCTCATCCACCCGGTCGGCACCTTCCACAACCGGCCGCAGGCCGCCACCCGGATCCCGAACCTGTACCTCGCCGGCGACTATGTGGCCGTCGACATCGACCTGGCGACCATGGAGGGCGCCAACGCCTCGGCCCGCCAGGCCGTCAACGCCCTGCTCGACCGTACGGGCTCCACCGCCGCGCGCTGCACCGTGCGACCGCTCTTCCGCGCCCCGGAGATGGACGGGTTCAAGCGCCACGACCGGCTGCGCCACCGCCTCGGCCTGCGCAACGCCCTCGACGCGGGCTGAGCCGGGCGGCTGCTGCATCGGCGGACGCGGCGGCATCGGCGGACGCGGCGGCGCCGGACCCGAAGCCGGGCGCAGGGCCGCGGAGTGGGTCATGGCAAGGGAGTCCTTCGGGAGGGGGCGTGCAGGCGGCTGCGGGAATACAGGGCCGAGCGTGAGCCGATGCGGTGGCGCCGTCCCGGCGGGAGCTCGCATCGGCTCTGGTCCTACATCGGCCCTGGTCTTACCAGACGACGGCTCAACTGAACCCGTTAACTGGACAACGTGGTCATGAGCCCTCAGGGCGTGGGACGCATTGCCTGTTCGCGCCGGGGGAGAGGCCCGGGTGACCTCGGCCGCGGCGGGCGAGACCCTCCCGATCGCACCGGGGTACGCCGTCCACGTCCCCGCCTCCGAGGCCGTCTCGCTCGCGGGCGAGCGGACGGCCTTCCGCTCCACGGTCGGCATGGAGGTCGCCTCCCGGTTCCCGGCGGAGCCGCCCCGTCCGAATCCGCCGATCTGACTTAACCGGTTAGGTCCGGCTCTTGTTTTTGCTGCCCGCTCCCCTCTAACCTCATTCCCGGTCGCCGGACGTCTCGCGAATCCGCCACGCCACCGCCGCGCGGGGACACCACCCCACCGGCGCGGCGCGCTTCCGCCCGCTGCTCGGTGAGAGCCGCAGAACCACACCGGGCAGCGGGAATCCACCGGCTCCCGCCGGTCGCCCCCCGGCGACGCGTCATACCGCGGGGCCGGCAGCACCGCACCCTCCATGTCAGGCAGGCCCGCATGCCAGGGCACCGTCCGGCGCATGCGCGCGACCGAGTTGGGAGCACCGCACATGATCAGGACACTGGCCACCGCCGCGGGAGCGCTGCTCGCCGTCGCCGCCGCGGCGACCACCGTGCCCGACACGGCCCACGCCGCCGGCACCCCCACCCCCGGCTTCCACGTCGCCGACGGCCGTCTCCTCGACGCGGGCGGCCAGGACTTCGTCTTCCGGGGCGTCAACCTCGCCCACACCTGGTACCCCGGCCGGACCGACCGCGCCCTCGCCGACCTCAAGGCGCTCGGCGCCAACTCGGCCCGCGTCGTGCTCAGCACGGGTGACCGGTGGGCCAAGAACGACGCCGCCGACATCGCGGACGTCGTCACCCGATGCAAGGCCAACAAGCTGGTCTGTGTCCTCGAAGCCCACGACACCACCGGCTACGGCGAGCAGAGCGGCGCCGTGTCCCTCGGCAAGGCGGTCGACTACTGGCTCGAGGTCGCCGGCGCGGTCAAGGGCCAGGAGAAGTACGTCATCATCAACCTCGGCAACGAACCGCACGGCAACACCGGCCACGGCGCCTGGACCGAGGACACCAAGAACGCCGTCACCCGGCTGCGCGCCGCCGGCTTCCACCACACCCTCATGGCGGACGCCCCCGACTGGGGCCAGGACTGGTCGCACACCATGCGGGACAACGCCCCCGCCGTCCTCGCCGCCGACCCGGAGCGCAACACCGTCTTCTCCGTCCACATGTACGGCGTCTACGACACCGCCGCCGAGGTCCAGTCGTATCTGAACAGCTTCGTCACCCGGAAGATCCCGCTGGTGGTCGGCGAGTTCGGCAACGACCACTCCGACGGCAACCCGGACGAGGACGCCGTCATGGCCACCGCCCGGCAGCTGGACCTCGGCTACCTCGGCTGGTCGTGGAGCGGCAACGGCGGGGGAGTGGAGTACCTCGACCTCGCCACCGACTTCGACGCGAGCCGGCTCACGCCCTGGGGTCAGCGCCTGTTCAACGGCACCGACGGCATCCGGCAGACCTCGCGCGAGGCCGGCGTCTACGGCGGTGCCGGAGGCGGCGACACCCAGGCGCCGACCGCCCCCGGAACCCCCACCGCGTCCGACGTGACCGCCACCGGCGCCCGGCTGACCTGGGCCGCCGCCACCGACGACACCGGCGTCACCGGCTATGACCTCGTACGCGTCGACGGCCCGGCCGAGACCACCGTGACCACCACCACCGGCACGAGCGCCACGCTCACCGGACTCACCCCCGCCACCGCCCACACCTTCGCCGTGTACGCCCGGGACGCCGCCGGCAACCGCTCCCCGCGCTCCGCGAGCACCACCGTCACGACCCCGGCCGGCCCCTCCACCGGAAGCTGCACCGTCACCTACCGGCTGCAGGACTGGGGCACCGGCTTCAACGCCGACGTCACCGTCCGCAACACCGGCACCCGTCCCGTCCAGGGCTGGCGGCTCGACTTCGCCTTCCCCGGCGGCCAGACGGTGACCTCCGCCTGGAACGCCAAGGTCAGGCAGGAGGGCAGGCAGGTGCACGCCACCCACGAGCCGTGGACCGAGAACATCCCGGCCGGCGGCAGCGTCGGCTTCGGCCTCAGCGCCTCGTCCACCGGCGGCAACGGCGTCCCCGCCGCCTTCACCCTCAACGGCGCCGCCTGCACCAGCAGCTGACCCGGCCCACCCCCGACCCGCGGGGGCGGCCCACCCCAGACCCGCGGGGGCGGCCCGCACCCTCCGCCGCCCCGGCGCGGCCACCCCCCCCCACGGCGCCGACCGCCGGGGGAGGTCCCCGCGTACCGCCCCCACGGCCGGCGCACAACCCCCCCGCAACGCGACGGGCCCGGCCGGCCCGCACCGTCAGGAGACTCCCGTGCCGTACACCGACCTTCCCCCGGACCACCCGGCCGCCCGCGCGGCCGAACCCCCACAGGAACCCGCGGAATTCGACGCCTTCTGGACCGAAACCCTGCGGACGGCCCGGCAGGCCGGCGGCGACCTCGAGATCCGCCCCGTGGCCGACTCGCCCCTGACCACCCTCGACACCTACGACGTGCGGTTCGCCGGCTGGGCCGGCCAGCCGGTGGCCGCATGGCTGCTCGTCCCCTCCGAGGCCGAGGAACCCCTGCCGACGGTGATCACGTACATCGGCTACAGCGGCGGCCGCGGGCAGACCGTCGACCACCTCCTGTACGCCTCGGCCGGCTACGCCCACCTCGTCGTCGACAGCCGCGGCCAGGGCCACGACACCCCCGATCCCCACCCGGACAGCGCGACCCACTGGGTGCACGGCTACATGACCAGGGGCATCGAGTCGCCCTTCGCGCACTACTACCGACGCCTCGTCACCGACTGCGTCCGGGCGGTTGACGCCGCCCGCACGATCCCCCACGTCGACGCGGAGCGCATCGTCGTCCAGGGCGCCAGCCAGGGCGGTGGCCTCGCCCTGGCCGTCGCCGGGCTCGCCGGCGACCGCATCGCCGGGGCCCTGCCCGACGTACCGTTCCTCTGCCACATCCGGCGCGGCGCCGAGACGGCGACCGAGGGGCCGTACACCGAACTCGTCGACTACCTCCGCCACCACGCCCCGTACGCGACGGACCAGGTCTTCGCCACGCTGAACCACTTCGACGGCGTCCACTTCGCCCGCCGGGCCACCGCTCCCGCGCTCTTCAGCGCCGGCCTGATGGACCCGGTCTGCCCGCCGTCCACCGTGCTCGCCGCGTTCGGCGCCTACGCGGGCGAGAAGGACATCAGGCAATGGCCCTTCGGCGACCACGCCGGGGGCCGGGGCGCGACCGCCGTCGAGCACCTCCGCTGGCTGCGCGAGCACGGACTCGCCCCCGCCGACCGCAGGCGAACGGCCCGCCGGCCTTAGACGTCGTCGCATCCGGCGGGTTCGTCGACGTCGACCCTCGACCGTGATCATCGCGGAGCGCCTTGTCCCCTACGGGTTACGGGAGTTGTTTCAACCGGTGGTGCCGGTGGTGCCGGTGGCGCCGACACGTCCGCAAGGCGGCGGGCGACGCCCTTGAGGGCTGTTCGGCTCAGGCGGCGTTGCGGGCCTTGCGGCCGTGCAGGACGGCGGCGGCGCCGCCACCGGCGACGATCAGGGCGCCGGCCGCACCGGCGATCGCGGCGGTGTGGTCGTCGGTGCCGGTCTCGGCCAGTACGGAGCTCGTGTCAGCCGCGCCGGTCGTGGCGAGGCCGGAGCCCTGGTCGGCGGCCGGGGGCGTGGTGGACCGCGCGGGGGCGTTGGCCTTCATCGTCTTGGTGATCCAGTTCAGGTAGGCGGGTGCGCTGGTGTAGAGGCCGGGGCCCTCGGAGCACGGCACCTTCGGGGCACCGGGCCCGGAGGTGACGCCGATCAGCTCCCAGCGGTCGCCCCGCCCCTTCTTGATCTGCGGTCCGCCGGAGTCGCCGAAGCAGGCCATGGACTTCGGCTGGGTGGTGATCGTGCACAGGCGTGTGCGGTCCGCGTATCCCGGCGCGCATTCGGACTCGGCGCCCCTGCGGGTGTTCAGCTCCTGCAGCCGGTCGGGGAAGGTGAGTTTGGTGTCGCTGGTGGTGCCGAAGCCCAGGAGCCGGGTGGGTGTGCCGGGCCGCCCGGGCTCGTCGGCGATCTTGATGGGCTTCTGGGTGACGGGGCGGTCCAGGCGTATCAGCGCGATGTCGTTCTTGTTGGCGGCCCTGTTGTCACCGTTGACGTAGCCGGGGTGGACGAAGGACCGGTCGATCTTGCGGACCGTGCCGCCGGACTTGCGGTGGTCGGTGCCGATGCGCACGATGCCGTCGAGTTCGATGCCCTCGACCGCGAGGCAGTGGGCCGCCGTCAGCACCCACTGCCGGTCGATCAGCGACGCCCCGCAGTTCCCGTCGATCAGCCCCTGCGACGGCGCCGACTCCGGGATGACCGCCATGAAGGAGTAACTCTCGGTGGAGTCCGACCCGTTGACGATGGCCGTGGCGCTGCCGGCCATCACGGTGGTGCAGACCGCGACGGCGAGGGCGCCGACGGAGGCGGTGCGGACGGTACGGCGGCCCAGGGGCATGAGACTGAACACAGATGGTTCCCTTTTGCTTGGTGGATCCGTGCATTCAGCCTCGTCGTGCCGGGTCAGGCAGACCATCCGGGCAACAGGTCGGTCGGTCCTGGGGGCAGCCCTCCCTGCGCACGGGGGAACTCGGTAGTCGTCGCCCTCGTCGGCATGGAGCCCGGCGGGCCGGCGCCGCCGGGCGCCTGTGCGTGAGCGGATGGGCGGTGTGCCGCGTACCAGGCGTTCGAGCCCGAGGCCGTCGTGGGTGTTCGCGGCGGAGGTGTGGCGGACACGGCCTACCACACAGGAGACGGGGGCAGGAGGGACGCCCGGCCGGGACGACCGCTCAGGCCGACGCCGCGGCGGTACTGCCCCGCGGTACGAACCGGGCGTAGTTGTTCCGGACATGCCCGACCTCCTCGTTCGCGACGAGGGCGAGCAGGGCCCGCGCCGCGGCCGCTCCGTACGCCGGGATGTCGCGGGCGAGCGCGGACAGCGCGGGCCGGACGACCTGGGTGAGCGGTGACTCGTCCCAGGCCACGACCGACAGGTCGCGCGGGATCGACAGACCGAGCTCCTGGGCCACGGACAGCGCGGCCACCGCCATGATGTCGTTGTCGAAGATCATCGCGGTCGGGCGCTCGGCGGCGATGAGCAAGCGGCGGGCGGCGCGGGCCCCTTCGTCCCCGGTGTAGTCGGTGTGGACGATCTCGGGCTCGGGCAGGCCCGACTCCGCGCAGCCCTCGCGCAGGGCGGCGTCCCGGACGGCGGTGTGCGCCAGATCCTCCGGACCGGCCACCCGCGCGATGCGCCGGTGACCGATCGCCGCCAGGTAGCGCACCGCCTCGTGGACGCTCTGCGCGTCGTCCGACCAGACGGCGGGCAGCGAGCCCGCCGTGTGCGGGGGCCCGATCACCACGGCGGGAAGGCCCAGGGCCTCGACCGCCGGCACGCGCGGGTCGTCGGTGTGCAGGTCGACCAGGAACACGCCGTCCACCCGCCGCTCACCCCACCAGCGCCGGTAGATCTCCGTCTCGCGCTCCTCGCTGTCGACCATCTGCAGCATGAGGGCGTACGCGCGGTCGGACAGGACGCTCTCTATTCCGCTGATGAACTCCATGAAGAAGGGCTCGGTGCCGAGGGTGGACGCGGGCCGCCGTACGACGAGACCGACCGCCTGCGCGCGGGCACCGCTGAGCGCCCGTGCGGCGCTGTTGGGGCGCCAGCCGAGCTCCTCCGCGATCGCCTTGATGGCGGCGCGGGTCGTGTCGGACACCCCGGGCTGGTCGTTCAGGGCGTAGGACACGGCCACCTTGGACACTCCGGCGCGGCGTGCGATGTCCGCGATCGTCGGCCGCTTCACGCCTGACCCCCTCCGCACTGATCCTCCCGTCGCGGTGACCCTACCCGTACCGGCTCGGGGGCCCGCCAGGTGTGCCGCGCGGCGGCGGACGACGTCGAACCGCTGCCCGTCGAAGAAGAGCGGGGCGGAGGGCCGTCGCGCCGTTGCCGCGACCGAGGTCCGGGTTCCGCGGAGGTGCGGCCGGGAGCTCGCCGAGAGGCCGGCGTTCGACCAGGTCGCGCCGGAGCCGGTCCCGTGCACCGGGGGAGCGGACGGAGCGGGCGGCGCCCGGTCCGCCGTATCCGGTCATCGCGGCCACCCCATCTCCGTGTACGCCCGCCCCGCCCGGATTCCCTCGACCGCCGCACGGGTGTACGGGACGACGGGCTCGGGCAGGTCCTTGGCGTCCCACCACCGCCAGGTCACGCACCTGTCCGGCTCCCGCAGCTCCGGCGTCCCCTCCCACCGGCGGGCCCGGAAGAAGAGCTGGACGCGGGGCGGACCGCCACGACGATCGGCCATGTGCACGGTGTGGACGAACTCGACGCCGGCAGGGTCGATCACCAGCCCCGCCTCCTCGTACGCCTCCCTCACGAGGCACGCGGCAGCGGATTCCGCCTCGCAATGGCCCGCCAGGACGTGCCAGGCCCCGCCGGCGTACGCCGAATCCGGGTGCCGCAGACCCAGGAGGACCCGGCCCTCCCGCTCCAGGTAGAGGTGAACGCCGACCAGGTGCGCGACCGCCCCGGACGGCGTCCGCGCCGACGCGGTCCCCGGCGCCGCGTGTTCGGCGGCGTGGCGCTCCAGCAGCGTCCGCGTGGAGCGCGGCATCGTCATGTACGGGAACTTCTCCGGCCGTACCCAGGCGAGCATCACGCCCTCGGTGAGCGGCAGCCGGTCCGGGTCGCCGTTCCAGCGGCCGGTGAAGAGCTGGACCGGCACGCGGGTGCCGTCGGTGCCGGTGACGTGCTCGACCGCGTACGGCTCCAGGCCGGCGACGGTCAGGCCGGCCTCCTCGCGCAGTTCCCGGCGGGCCGTGTCCTCCAGGGTGCGGTCCTGCGGCTCCCGGCCGCCACCGAGCAGCGACCAGCACCCCGGCTCCCAGATCCACGGCTTGTTGGCGTCCCGCAGGTGCAGCAGGTACCGGCCGCGGCCGTCGTGGACGATCACGGAGGCGTTCCACGGAACGATCACCCCGTCCAGGGCGGAGGCGTCGAGCTTGCCGCGCAGCGCCGGGGAGGGCACCTCGTCGAACGGCAGCCATGCCGCGCCCTGTGTCTCCTCGGCGTTCGGGACCGGTTCGGGAGCATCGTCGGCGAGGTAGAAGGCGAAGCGGAAGTCGTAGTGCCGGTGCGCCGGTTCGCCCTTCGACGGGTTGGGGCCGACATCGTGGATGTCGACGTCGATGGGCCCGCTCCGGAATCCGGGCGGCGCGACGAGGGCGGAGGCCGGCAGCCCCGTCTCCTCCTCGACTTCGCGCAGGGCGGCGGCCCGCAGGGTGTCGTCGGTGGCCTCGACGTGTCCGCCGGGGGTGAGCAGCAGTCCTCCGCTCGCCCGGTGGCGGATGTGCAGGACCCTGCGGTTCCGGTCGATCACCACCGCGCCGCAGGTGACGTGGCCGGGCAGAGCGGAGCGGTCGGTCGGGTCACCTCCGGCGTCCAGGGCGGCCAGCAGCCCTGCCAGGGCGTCGCGTTCGTCGGGGTGCCGGTCCAGGTAGGCGGTGACCAGGCTGCGGAGGTGGGGGACGGAGGGCGGCATGTCGGTACCTCGGGGGCTGAGGAGCGGCAGTTCGGGGTGTCATGCGGCTCAACGACGCCGCCCGGCCTGTCGAACACATGTGTTTCGGACGCACTCATAACCCCGCGAACAGGCGAATGCGTGTTCGTGCCGTATGCATCGACCCCCGCCCCGAGGGGTGTCGGCAGCACCCGGGAATGGCCGAAACCGGTGCGCCGGGTGAGCCGCGGGCGGGCCGGCGGGCCGGGCGTCGCGGTGAAGGGAGGAAGCCCCCGCCCCCGGTACCGTCCAAGGCCTGGACCGTTTGACCTGGAGCCGTCCGGGCATACGCGGCCACGCGGAAGGATCGGGACAAGCAGCGGTGTGCGGTCGGCCGAACCGCGTCGGCACACACCTCGTACCACCGGAGGGCGCCATGCCAGGACGTGAGGAGCTGCCTTCCACGCTGGAACGTTCCCCTGAGGACGCACAGCGGACGTGGATCAAGGCCCATGACTCGGCTGTCGAGCAGTACGGGGAGGGCGAGCGGGCCCACCGGGTCGCCTACAGCGCCCTCAAGCACAAGTACGAGAAGGTCGCCGACCACTGGGAACGCAAGGAACACGGCCGTAAGGGCCCCTCCGACCCCAGGGCCGCGACTCCGCGGGGCAAGCCCGCCCGCAGCGGCGAGGGCGTCGACGAGAACGCGACCAAGCACCACCTGTACGCATTGGCCCGGCGGCTGGACATCGGCGGGCGGTCACGGATGAGCAGGGCCGAACTGCTGGAGACGATCCGCAAGGAAAACCGCTCACGGACACGACAGGCCCGTTCCCGCTAGCGTGGGAATCGAGGCATAAACGCACCCCGTGCGGTGTCTGTGTCATTGATTCCAGGAAAGAAGAAAAGGGAGACCAGGCGACGGACCGTGCAGAGGAAAGAGGTGAGAGGCATGATCACCGAACTCGCACTTGAGCGCGTGCATTTCGCCTGCGGGCGCTGCTGGCACGAGTGGAGCGTCGACTACGACGTCCAGCAGTACCGGGACGATCAGGGCAGCGACTGGGAGTACTTCTCCCGCGACGGTGCGTCCGTGCCCTCGCCGTACACCCCCGCCGGTGCCGTGCCGTGCCCCGTCTGCGGTCGCCGATGGGTGGGCCGCATCCTTGCCCGCCGCAGCATTCCGACGGCCCCCGGACCTGCCGAGACGCCGCGCGAGAGCGTCCTCGACGCCCCCGGCCACCGCCCCGAGCGGCACGGCGCTCCGCTGCTCGGCGCCACCGCCCACGGCCAGCCGAGGCAGCCGGGGCCACCCGCCGAACACGCCGCGGTGGCGGCGGCCGACTGACCGCTTTCCCATGCGGCGACGTCGGTCCCCGTCTCGACAGGGAAATCCGGCAGGAGTTCGTCCGGCACGGGTGTGCGTATGAGGTCTCCATTCGTGGAAGGAGGGTTGCGGTCGTGGCGCGCCTGCTGGTTCAGAACGACGACGTGGTCGTGCGCCTGTCATGGCGTGAGGCGCTGCTCGCTCGTCGAAAAGGGATTCGCGTTCCCCTGACGGACGTGCGAGAGGCGTGGGTCGAGCCGGACTGGTGGCGAGCCATGCGGGGAACCGGTGAGCGAGGAAAATGGCGGCCGGAACGCTTCTGCACGGGTACGTGGCGGCACGCGGGCGGCATGGATGTCGTCGCCGTGCGCGGGCCCGGACCGGTGGCCGTCGTGGATCTCTTTCCGGGCCGCCGGTTCGCCCGCCTCTCCGTTTCCACCGCGGATCCCGAGGGCGCCGTGCAGGCGGTGCGGCTCGCCGCCCAACGGGCCCGGGAGGAGCGGTCCGCCCGAGGGGCGTGACGGTGGATCCGGACCACGGCCGACCCCCGCGTACTCGACCGCGTCGACCGAGGCTCGCGGGGGTGACCCGGGCGGCCCGTGGTGCGACGGCGGAGAACGCGCGGAGCCTAGAGTGGGAGGGGGAACGAGAAGTGTGACGTGTGCGCTGTCGTCGTGGTGCCGAGGCCCCGTGTCCGCGGTCCTCGCCCGCGCCGGCGGCACAGCGAATGAGGAGGCGCCGTGCGAGCCCGCGACCTGGCCGAGTCGTATCCCTTCGTCACGACCGACGACGACGCGATGGACGCGGCCCGTCTGCTGGCCCGGAGTTCACTGCCGGCCCTTCTCGTGCTGGACTCGGACGGGCAGCCGCACGCGATCGTGCCCGGCTCGCAGGTCCTCCGGCAGACGCTCCCCGAGTATGTGATCAACGATCCGCTGCTGGCCTCCGCAGCCGCCGAAGCGGTCGATGCCGAGATCGCCGACCGGCTCGCCGGGCGCACGGTCGCCGAATGGCTGCCCCGCCGTCTCTTCCCGCCGCCGTACGTGGGCCCCGACGCGACGGCGGTCGAGGTCGCGGCCCTGATGGCCCGCACTCACAGCCCTCTGGTGGCGGTGATCGAACGCGACGGCGACGGGGTCCGTCTCGTCGGCACGGTGACGGCCGCCCGCCTCATGAGCTGCTTCCTGGACCGGTGACCCGGGCGGCGCGCGGCGGCACGTCCCCGGCCGGGCGGGCGCGTGCCCGGCGGGCGGCAGCGCGCGGAGCGTCGCAAGGCGCGGTGCGCCGCGGGCGGCAGGGCCGAGGACGCGCCCGTGAGGCGACGGGCCCGCGCTCGGCACCACGACCGCAGAAGACCGCGCACGCGCCCCGACCCGTACCCGTCCGCCACCGTCACGTAGAGTGGGGCCCGGGCCGTGACTGGCGCTTGAGGTGGATCACCACCGGGGAGCGGCCCGGCGGACGCACGTATCCCGCGGCCGTGTCGAAGCCGTGCGCCTGGGCGATCCACCGTTCTCGACGACGCCCAGGAGTGGCCCATGTCCACCAGCACCGCCCGCCTCATGGACGGCACCGCGCTCGCCCGTCGCACGGTCGAGGAGACCGCCGCGCGCGCCGCCGAGATCACCCGCCGCACCGGCACCACCCCGTGCCTCGCGACCGTCCTCGTCGGCGCCGACCCGGCCTCCGTCACGTACGTGAAGATGAAGCAGAACCGCTGCGCGCAGGCCGGCATCCGCTCCCGGCACGTCGAACTTCCCGCCGAGACCACCACCGAGGAGCTCGTCGCGGCGATCACCGCCCTCTCCGAGGACCCCGAGGTCCACGGCATCCTGCTCCAGCACCCGGTCGGTCCGCACATCGACGAGCGCGCCGCCTTCGAGGCCATCGCCCCCGAGAAGGACGTCGACGGCGTCACCATGGCGTCCTTCGCCGCCATGGGCTTCGGCCTGCCGGGCTTCGTCTCCTGCACCCCCGGCGGCATCATGCGCCTGCTCGACGCGTACGACGTCGAGCTCAGCGGCAAGCGGGCCGTGGTCGTCGGCCGCAGCGCCATCCTCGGCAAGCCGGCCGGCCTGCTGCTCCTGGGCCGCGACGCGACCGTCACCTACTGCCACTCCCGCACCACCGACCTGTCCGCCGCCGTCCGCGAGGCCGACGTCCTGGTCGCGGCCGTCGGCAAGCCCCGCTTCATCAAGGGCGAGGACATCAAGCCCGGCGCCGTCGTCATCGACGCCGGCTACAACCCGGGCAACGTCGGCGACGTCGACTTCGACGGCGCCGCCGAGCGCGCCTCCCTCATCACCCCCGTGCCCGGCGGCGTCGGCCCCATGACCATCGCCGTCCTCCTCGCCCAGACCGTCGACGCCGCCGAGCGTCAGCTGGGTCTGTAGAGCCGTGCGGCCGGCCGAGGATCTCGCGCGAGCCGCGGTTTCGTCACGGTTCTGTACGAGCGGGGCCCAACCGGCCGGTATCGCTCGCCACACGGGCGAGCGCGGGCGACCCTGATTCCCATGCTCCGCCCGTCGACGGAATTCCCGTCCCGCGACGCCCGGCCGCCGAGACGGCCGGGCGTCGTCGTCCTGCCGCTCGCCGCGCTCGTCGCGATCCTCATCGTCTCCCTGGCCGTCGCCGCGCGCGGCGGCACGGACGACGGCGATCCGCACGCCACGCCGTCCGCTCCCGGCCCGGCCGGAGCGGACGCGCAGGCGCGGCGCGCGGGGGCCGAGGACGCGGCCGCCGACAGGCTGAGCGGAACACCGGACGACGCGTCGAGCGGTACGCCGGGCCTGCGGCCCTCCGCCCAGGGCGAGAGCGCCTCTCCGCTGCCCGAGCCGAGCGCGAAGCGCCCCGCGCCCGCGGGCACGGACCGGGTCCCCGGCAAGCAGCCCGCCGCCACTCCGACCGCCTCCGCCGTCCCGCCCGGCACCGCGAGCCCCCGGCCCCGCCCGAGCGCCGGCCGCCGGTCCGCGAGCGCCGCCCCGCGCACGCCCTACGACACGCTGCGCGCCGGCCACTGCTTCGACATCGTCCGCGACGCGCCGGGCACCGTCGTCCGTCGCGCCTGCGACACACCCCACGACGCGGAACTCGTCGCGCGGCTCCGCCTCGTCGGCAGCTACGCCGACGACCGTGCCGTACGGGACGCCGCGGCCGCCCTGTGCCGGGCGCCGCTGCGCGCGAAGGCTGCGGAGCAGCCGCTCGGCACCCGCTGGGCCACCTTCGTGCAGTACCCCTACCGCACCAGTTACCTCCTCGGCACCGACAGCGTCGCCTGCAGCCTCGCCGCGCCCTCCGACTCTGACCGGAAGCTCAGGGCGCCGCTGCACTGACGGGGCGGGACGCCAAGGGCGCGCGACGGGGTGTCCGGCGCGACACCCCTGGAGCGCCGTGTACGTCAACCAGTGGGGCGCAACGCCTCGTCACCCGGCACCTCCCCGGTCGTCCTGCGGCGGTACGCGGCGGGGGAGCACGAGCAGGCGGTCGGTCACCGTCCCCGAGGCCCCCGCGTCGGCGTCGACCGGCCCGCGTTCCCGCCGTGGTCCCTCGGGCGTCCGGGTGATCAGCCGGCCGTCGCCGGACTGCGGCAGGAGGCCGATCCGTTCGCCGCTGCCGCGCAGTGCGGCCGAGAACGGTCTGACCGCCGGAAGGCCGGGTTGGCGACCAGGTCCAGGTTCTCGCTGATCGCGTCGGCCGCCAGGTCGTCGGCGCCGCCGAAGGCGGCGGCCGTCGCACGGGCCGAGCCCGCGGTACGGCCGGCCGCCCCGCCCGGGCCCGGAACCCGACCGTTCGTCACCGCCCACGCCTCGGCCTGCCGGGAACGCGACACACCGCGCTTCCGCCGCCGGCTCCTCTCCTGGGTGCCGCCGACCGCGGCCCGCGGATGCGCCGCTACTGGCGGCTCGTCGCCGAGGCCACCGGCGATCCGGCCATCGGCGATCCGGCCATCGGCGGCCCGGCCACCGTCACCCTCGGCGCGACCCACCTGTGGCTGACCGATTCCCTTCGGGTCTCCGTCCGCGCCCGCCGGTGAGTCGGCCTCCCTTCAGGTCTCCGCCCGCGCCCACCGGTGAGTCGGCTCGGGCCCCCGATGCCTCGGCGCGTCCTGGGGAACAGGCCGGACGCCGGCACAGCGGAGGTCACGCCACCTCCGCCCCCGCCAGGGCCGCCGCCGGGTCCTGTTCCGGCGGGCCCGCCGGGGTCCAGTGGCCGTGGTCCTCGCGATAGGGCCACCAGCGGCCGTCCGGGCCCAGGCGGAGCTGGGCGGAAGTGCCGGTGACCGTCCAGCGGCCGGGGCCGGAGGGGTGCAGGGCGGGGCGGTCGGCGGCGTCCCACGCTTCGGCCAGCCGGGCTTCGGCACGGCGCAGGGTCTCGGGGTCGGGGACCCGGTCCTCCTCCAGGACCGCGAGGCCGGCCGGACCGCCGGACCGCCAGGCGCGCACCGCGCGGTCGAGCCCGGTCCGGTCACGGCCCGAGCCCTCGGCGAGTCGTGCCGCGATCCACGGCGCGGGGGAGCGGGCGGCGAGCCGCACCGCGTCCTGAGCCGCCGTCAGGGGCGCGGCGTCGAACGGCACCGCACCGGACAGCAGGCCCTGCGCCCGGGCCGCGGCGTCCGCCGCGAGGAACTCGAGGGCGACCGGGTCGATGCCCGGCCCCGGCGCGACCTCCGTGTCCAGGGACGGCGGCTCGCCCGGTGCCGTGGGCGGGACCGGCGGGGCGGGCAGCGGCGGCAGGATGTCCCGCGCGGCGAACGCCTCGTACGCCGACACGCCCGAACCGACCGTCGAGCCGGGCACGCCCGCCGTGGCCGACGCGCCCGTCCCGCCGCCGGTCGCGCCCGGCCGCGCCCCGCGCGCCCGCTCCGCGGCCGTCGCACGCGCCGCGCTCCGCTCCTGCAGCGCCTCGACGAGCGCCCGCTCCCCCCGCCCCCGCAGGAGCAGCAGCACGAACGGATCCTCGTCCAGCAGCCGCGCCACCTGGTAGCAGAGGGCCGCCGTGTGCGGGCAGTGGTCCCACGCCTCGCATCCGCACTCCGGCTCCAGGTCGCCGATGCCGGGCAGTAGTTCGAGCCCGGCCGCCGCCGCGTCCTCGACCAGGTGCGGCGGCATCTCCCGGTCCAGGAGGGCCGCGATGTGCCCCGCGCTGTCCACCGCGAGGTCGACGAGCCGGTCCCACTCCTCCTCGGACAGCTCCTGGCACAGGACGTCGCTCCGGTACGCCGTGCCGTCCCGGTCCTGCACCACGGCCGTGATCCGGCCGGGCCGCACCGACACCGCGCCGACCGCTCCCGCCCTGGCGTGTCGCCGCCCCGCCTTCAGCTGCTGCCCGTCGAGCGCCGTGTCCTCCAGCGCCTTCAGCCACGCCCGGCCCCACCAGGTCCGGGCGAAGACCCCGCCCCGCACCGGAGGCAGCGCCGCGAAGGTCCGCTCGTCCGCACCCGCTCCACCGGTCACACCCGCTCCACCGTTCGAACCGCCTCCGCCGTTCATGCCCGCCCCGCCGTTCATGCCCGCCCCACCGTTCACGTCGTGCGCCCCGTGTCCGCTCATCGACCGTCCTCCCCGCGCAGCCGCACCAGTTCCGCCAGCTCGGCGTCGGTCAGCTCGGTCAGCGCCGCCTCGCCCGAGCCCAGCACCGAGTCGGCCAGCGCCCGCTTGCGCTCCAGCATGGCCGCGATCCGGTCCTCGATCGTGCCCTCGGCGATCAGCCGGTGCACCTGCACCGGCTGCGTCTGCCCGATCCGGTACGCGCGGTCCGTGGCCTGCGCCTCGACGGCCGGGTTCCACCAGCGGTCGTAGTGCACCACGTGACCGGCCCGGGTCAGGTTGAGCCCGGTGCCCGCCGCCTTCAGGGACAGCAGGAACACCGGCACCTCGCCGGCCTGGAACCGGGCGACCATCTCCTCCCGCTCGGCGACCGGCGTGCCCCCGTGCAGGAACCGGGTCGGCACCCCGCGCGCCGCCAGGTGCTCCTCCAACAGCCGCCCCATCGCCACGTACTGCGTGAAGACGAGCACGCTCGCCTCCTCCGCGAGGATCGTGTCGAGGAGCTCGTCGAGCAGCTCCAGCTTGCCCGAGCGCCCCCCGATCCGGGGCCGTTCCTCCTTCAGGTACTGCGCCGGGTGGTTGCAGATCTGCTTGAGTCCGGTGAGCAGCTTCACCACCAGACCGCGCCGCTCCATTCCGTCCGCCTCGGCGATGGCGGCGAGGGTCTCGCGCACCACCGCCTCGTACAGGCCCGCCTGCTCCTTCGTGAGCGCCACCGCGTGGTCGGTCTCCGTCTTCGGCGGCAGCTCGGGCGCGATGCCCGGGTCCGACTTGCGGCGGCGCAGCAGGAACGGCCGGACCAGCGCGGCAAGTCGCGCCGCGGCGGCCGGATCGGCCCCGCCCTCGACCGCGGAGGCGTACCGCGCGCGGAACCCGCCCAAGCCGCCGAGCAGTCCTGGTGTCGTCCAGTCGAGGATCGCCCACAGCTCGGACAGGTTGTTCTCGACGGGCGTGCCGGAGAGCGCCACCCGCGCCTTCCCGCCGATGGTGCGCAGCGCCCGCGCGGTCGCCGAGTACGGGTTCTTGACGTGCTGAGCCTCGTCGGCGACGACCAGCCCCCAGGGCCGCTCGGCGAGCCGCGGCGCGTCCAGCCGCATCGTGCCGTACGTGGTGAGGACGAAGCCCTCGTCGGCGCGTGCTTCGCGTGCCTCCGTGCCCTCCGATCCCTCTGATCGCTCGGGCTCCTCAGGGGCCTTTGTCCCGTCCGGTCGCTCCTGCCCTCCCAGCCCCTCCAGCGTTCGCGACGGGCCGTGGAAACGCCGTACGGGCGTGCCGGGGGCGAACCTCTCGATCTCCCGCTGCCAGTTGCCCATGAGCGAGGTGGGGCAGACCACCAGCGTCGGACCGGCGGTGGCCGGGTCGGTCTGCCGGTGCAGGTGCAGCGCGATCAGGGTGATCGTCTTGCCGAGGCCCATGTCGTCGGCGAGACAGCCGCCGAGTCCGAGCGAGGTCATCCGGTGCAGCCAGCCGAGGCCACGCAGCTGGTAGTCGCGCAGGGTCGCGGCCAGCGCGGCGGGCTGTGCGATCTCCCGGTCACCGCCCTCGGGGTCGGCGAGCCGGGCCCGCAGCCGCTCCACCCAGCCGGTCGCCTGGACCTCGACCTGCCGTCCGTCGACCTCGGTGGTGCCGGTGAGTACGGCGCCGAGCGCGTCGACCGGGGTCAGCTTGTGGTCCTGCCGGGCCCGGGCGCGCCGCACCTCCTCGGGGTCGACCAGGACCCACTGGTCGCGCAGCCGTACGAGCGGGCGTCCGGCCTCGGCGACGAGGTCGAGTTCGGCACGTGTCAGCTCCTGGTCGCCGATCGCGAAACGCCAGTCGAAGGCGAGCAACGCGTCGGCGGAAAGGAAGGACGGCAGGGCGTCGCCCCGGTCCCGGCCGCGCCCGTCGCCGCGCTCAGGACCGTCGGGATCGCCGGGACCGTGCCCATCACCGGGACGGTGGGAAGCGCCGGGACCGTGGGAATCGCCGGGCGTGTCGGGCGGTCCGATCACCGCGCGGGCGGTGAGCCGGTGGGCGAGTTCACGCGGCCAGTGCACGCGGACCCCGGTGGCGGCGAGGGCACGTGCGGCCGGACCGAGGAGTTCGGCCACCTCCTCGTCGTCGAGGTCCACGGCGTCGGGCACGGCCGCCGAGAGCAGCCGGGAGAGCGGTGGCCAGGCGCGCGCCGCCCTCCGCAGCGCGAGCAGCGCGTCCATGCGGGCGCGGGCGCCGAAGGCACCGCCCGCCACGGTCGTACCGGCCCACACCTCGGCCGCGTCCGCGACGAGCGCCGGGTCGGCCACGCCGTGCATCTGCAGCACGGCACGGAAGGAGGGGCCGGACGCGGTGCCGCCCGGCTCGCCGGGCTCGTCCCACTCGTCCCCGTCGCCGGCCCCGACCAGCTCGACGCGCAACGAGAGCCGTACGCCCGCGTCGTGTCCGGCGGCCACATCGGCGGCCCAGGCCCGCTGGTGCGGCAGCACCTGCGGTTCGTGGTCCTCGTCGGCCGCGAACGCGGGTCCGCCGGCGGCCATGGGGGCCGCCGGGGTACGGGGCATGAGGTCGGCGACGGCGTCGGCGAACGCCCGCAGCAGCAGCTCCGGTTCCGGCAGCAGCAGCGAGTCGTCGTCCCCCGGCGCCGGGGCCAGCGGTACGGCGTGGGCCGACGGCGGCATGGACGCGGCGAGGTCGCGCAGCGCGGCCAGCTCCTCGGGGCTGAGCGGGCCGACCCGCCACGCGTCGAGGTCGGTGGCGGTGAGGCCGGGCAGCAGCAGCCCCCGGGCGACGAGGTCGAGCGAGAACAGCGACGCCGCGCCCCAGAAGGCGGCCGACGCGGAAGCACCGGCGTCGAACCGGGCGCGTGCGAGGACGGGCAGGGCCTCCCGCACGGACAGCAGGAGCGCGGGTACGGTCCGCTCCCGCACGTCGTCGTCGACGACCGTCAGTTCACCGGGGACGCGGTCCAGGGCGGGAAGCGCCCCGGGGTCCGGGTCGGCGGGGGACCAGAAGGCGATCCGGCCCGCGCGGGGCGGGTCGGCGGGCAGGAAGACGGCCGGGCAACGGGTGAGTTCACGGAGCTCCGAGGACGGGGCCGAGGCCGCGTCCGGGGCAGGGGCAGGGGCAGGGGACAGCGAGGGCGAAGGAGACTGCGGCAGCGACTGCGACAACGCATTCCTCAAATTTGACTACTGGGTCGAGCGGCCGAGGGTACCCCAACTCTGCAGCCTCCCGCACGGACCGGTGCGGTGATCCACGTCACGCCGACAGCCCGGGGTGGGGCAAGCCCCACCCCGGCCCCCGGGCCGCCCCCCGAGCAGGGCCGGGTGGTGCCGCCATGGCCGCGGGCGATCACCGCTCCGTACGTTTGCGGTAGCCGGCGCGGCCCGCGCGACGGCCGCTTCCACGGACTTCCACGGACACCGGAGACCGCATGTCCCAGGCCACCGCGACGCTCACCGAGCCCTCCGCCGCGCACCCCGCGACCACCGACCCCCACCGCCCGGCCCGCCCGGCGCGCGGTCACGGCAGGGGCGGCGGCAGCGAGTTCGCCCCGCTCCTGCGCACCATGAAGCAACAGGGCCTCCTCGAACGCCGCCACGGCTGGTACGCCCGCGGCATCGCGGCCAACCTCCTCGGCGTCGCCGCCGTCGTCACCGGCCTCGTGCTCCTCGGCCCGACCTGGTGGGCGCTGCCGCTCGCCCTGCCCCTCGCCCTCTTCTCCGCCCGCATCGCCTTCGTCGGGCACGACGCCGGCCACGCGCAGATCACCGACAGCCGCCGGCTCGGCCGGATCATCCAGCTGGTCCACGCCAACCTGCTCCTCGGCATGAGCCGCGAATGGTGGAACGACAAGCACAACCGCCACCACGCCAACCCCAACCACCTGGAGAAGGACCCGGACGTGGCCGCCGACGTCCTCGTCTTCGCCGCCCACCAGACCACCGGCCGCACCGGCCTGCGCCGCTGGCTCACCCGCCACCAGGCATGGCTCTTCTTCCCTTTGACCACCCTGGAGGGCATCGCCCTGAAGGTGTACGGGATCCAGGCCCTGCTCTCGCGGACCGGCCCCTACCGCACCCGCCGCGAACGCCTCGTCGAGGGCGCCCTGCTCCTCGCCCACATCACCGGCTACACGGCCCTTCTCCTCGCCCTGCTGACCCCGCTCCAGGCCCTGGTCTTCGCCCTCCTGCACCAGATGCTGCTCGGTGTGCACCTCGGCATGGCCTTCGCCCCCAACCACAAGGGCATGGAGACGCCCGACGCCCACCCGGACGGCGACTCCTGGGGCCATCTGCGCCGCCAGGTGCTGACCTCCCGCAACATCCGCGGCGGGGCGTTCACCGACTGGTTCCTCGGCGGGCTCAACTACCAGGTCGAGCACCACCTCTTCCCGAGCATGCCGCGGCCTCACCTCCGCCTGGCCCAGCCGGCGGTGCGCGCCCACTGCCAGGCGCTCGGCATCCCGTACACGGAGACCGGCTTCGTCGACTCCTACCGGCAGGCGCTCGGCCACCTCCACGAGGTGGGGGCACCGCTGCGTGCCGGCGGGGTCGCGTAGGGTCGAAGGGGCGAGACGCCTCGGTACCCGGGAGAAGGGGGATCCCCACGTCATGAGCACGGGCATCGCAGACCCGACGGACATGCCGGACACGCCCGAGGAGGGCACGCACACGGACGCCGGTACGGACATCGACAGCGACACCGGGACCCGGACCGGCGCGCGCACCGGCGCCGACACCGGTACGGACGGCCGCGGCGTCGCCGCCACGGGCACCGTCACCACGGTCAGCAGCAACGGCGTCTACTCGTTCACCAAGCCCAACCGGGAGAGCATCACGCTGCTCGCCGGCCTGGGCGTCGAGGGCGACGTCCACGCCGGAACGACCGTCAAGCACCGCTCGCGCGTCGCCAAGGACCCGACCGCGCCCAATCTGCGCCAGGTCCACCTGATCCACTCCGAGCTCTTCGACGACGTGGCGGGCGCCGGTTTCGACGTCGCTCCGGGCGAGCTCGGCGAGAACATCACGACCCGTGGGATCGACCTGCTCGGTCTGCCGACGGGTACCCGGCTGCACCTCGGCCCCGACGCCGTCGTGGAGGTCACCGGCCTGCGCAATCCCTGCGCGCAGATCGACAACTTCCGGCACGGGCTGCTCAAGCGGGTCCTCGGCCGCGACGAGCACGGACGGATCGTCCGCAAGGCGGGCATCATGTCGGTCGTGCTGACCGGAGGGGAGGTGCGGCCGGGCGACGCCATCCGCGTCGAGCTTCCGGCCGGACCGCACCGTCCCCTGGAGATGGTCTGACCTCAGCGCAGCGCGCAGGAGTTGACCACGTCACCGCCCGCCGGCCGTGCGATCACACGGTCGGCGGGCGGCGGCACTTCCGCCTCCACCCACCGCCGCAGTGCCGTGAACGCCGAGCGGTAGCAGGGCAGGATCGGCCGCAGCCGGTCCGGGTGGGTGTCGTACAGGCCGTCGGTGTGCGTGCCGTCCTGGACCGTGTAGTAGCGGTGCAAGGCGCCCCGGCCCCGGCCGTCGACCATCCGCGCGTACACGTCCGAGTCGGTGGCGGCGGGCAGCAGCGCGTCGAGATCGCCGTGCAGCGTGATCAGCGGCTTGCCGATCCGCCCGGTCAGCGCGACCTTCGCGACCGCCCGGCGTACCGGGGCGGGCCGGGCGGCGTAGTCGTACGAGGCGTCCGAGGCACACGGCGCGAGGATCCGCTCCGGCGTCGAACCGGCCGTCCGGCCGGGGCACTCCGGGTCGTAGGAGGGATCGAACTCGGCCCGGAAGACCTTCTGCGTCAGCCCCCAGTAGGCCCTGTCGTGGTACGGCCACAGGAAGCGCGAGCCGGGGGCGAAACCGGCGTCGATCAGGTCCTCGTCGGAGACCGTGCCGAAGTGGCGGGCGACGGTGACCGGCAGGCTGGTGAGGAGGTGGGGGCCGCGGGCGGTCCAGAGCACTCCCTCCCAGTCCACGCCGCCGTCGTACAGCTCGGGCCGGTTCTCCAGCTGCCAGCGGGTGAGATAGCCGGCGTTGGAGACGCCCGTCATGTACGTCCGCCGCGGTGCCGTCCCGTAGCGCTGCCGTACGGCCTGCTTCGACGCCTTCGTCAGCTCGGTGACCCGGTGGTTCCACTCGGCGACCGCGTCACCGGGCTCCCGCCCGTCCGTGAAGAAGTCCGGCCCGGTGTTGCCCTTGTCGGTGGCGGCGTACGCGAATCCCTGCGCCAGTACGTGGTCGGAGACGATCGTGTCCGTGGAGTACTGCCGGCGGGTGCCGGGGGCCCCGGTGACGACGAGGCCGCCGTTCCAGCGGTCGGGCAGCCGGATCACGAACTGGGCGTCGTGCGCCCACCCGTGGGTGGCGTTGAGCCGCGAGCGGTCGGGGAAGTAGCCGTCGATCTGGATGCCGGGCACCCCGGACGGGTTGACGGTGCCCTTCGCGGACAGACCCGCCTGGTCGGCCATGTCCGTGTACCGCGTGCCCGCGAGCCCCGCCGTCGTCAGATCGGGCAGACACGCGGCTTCCTGGTGCTCGGCCCCCGGCACGTCCAGGCGTTCCTGGCGCGCGCAAGAACCGGCCTCTCGCGTCCCGGCTTCCCGCGTCCCGGCCTCTCGCGCCCCGGCGGGCGAGGCCGGACCGAGCACGGTGAGACCCGCCAGGAGGGCGGCGAGCAGGGGAACGCCTCGGGGGACGACCGGGCGAACGCCCCGGGCGCGTCGAGGGGGAAGTGCGCGGGCGAGCAGGGGTACGCCTCGGAACGGGCGGCGCATGCGGGCCTCCGGGGGACGGCGGTACGGGGCGGCTGCCCGGCGCGGGTGCGCCGGGCGCGCGCCGTGATGCGTCGGCGGACACCTCGGCGCGTCGCCACATCCTCCGGGCGACACGATCACCCGGCCATGGGCCCGCACCACACCTCGGAGCACCTCGCCGTGTGGGGCGCGCTCAGCTCGGCCGGACCGCCATGGCGTCCAGCGCTTCGAGGAGCGCGGGCAGCTTCGGACCGCGCGTCACGGGCAGCACCTCGTGCGGCTCGTCGTCGAGCAGGACGAACGCCATGTCGTCGGTCCGCGCGACCAGCGACCAGCCCGGCCCGTCGGCCCGCAGCATCCGGGCCCCCTCCCCGGCGAAGCTCGACCGGACCCGCCCGACGGGAGGCGCCTGCACCACGTACTCGCCGAGCTCCCTCAGGGCGCGCCGCACCCCGTCGTACGGGTCGGGGCGGCCGCCCTCCGGCGTGCCGTGCCCGGCACCGGCCGCCGCACCGGCGCCGCTGCCGCCGGTGTCTCCGCCCGGGTCTCCCGCGTCGCGTGCGCCACCGGCGCCGCTACCGACTCCGTCTCCGGCTCCGTGTCCGGCCGTGACCGCCTCCCCGTCCCCGACCGTGTCGTCACCCATCCGGGCCCGCCACTCGCTCCACTGCAGCGCCACCATGTCCGCGCCCAGGCGCCGCTGGGCCGGCCCCCACGCGGCCCCGTCCGGAGGCGCGAGCGGCGCGGGGTCACCGGCCTGCGGTACGGGGTCATGCGGCGCGGGGAGACCGGGCGCGGAGGTGGCGACGGCGAGCGGCCAGCCCGGCAGCGCCGACACCACGGACCGCTCGTCGGGGGACAGGTCGTACTCCATGCCGCAGTCCCAGGACGCGATGGCGACCGCGACCATCGACACGTCGTCGACGACCACCGTCCAGCGCGCCCCGGTGCCGTCCTGGCCGAGGACGAGCCCGTACCCCTGCGCGTACGGCTCCAGCCGCAGCGCCGCACAGGCCGCCGGATAGTCGTCCCCGAGCACGCTGGGAAACTGCGCGGGCGTGAGCAGCGCCGCCGTCAGCACGAACAGCGCGTCGTCGTCGCCGTCCTCCGTGCCGCTCGCGGCGGTTTCCGGTCCACTCACGTGAGCCTCCCCATCTGGTCGTCGGCGCACCCTAACCAGTGAGTAACCCGCCCGTCGAGAGCTGCCGGGAGAACGTCTCGGCGGGCGGGCGAGAGCTCGGACACGCCGGTCGGACCAGCAGAGCTCGACGCCCGCCCTCGCGATGGCGGTGTCGCCGTCGGAGTACGGTCCGCCCTGGGAGAGCCACACGGGTCCGCGGGCCCGCGGTCACCGGGTCACATGATCACCGGATACGGCATCACGGGCTCACCGCTACCGTCACTCCGAACGGCGCACGGCCAGTGCCAGGTAGCGGTGGTCCTCGTCCACGTAGCTGCGCAGCTCCCAGCCCGAAGCGGCGAGGAGCGGACGGAGCTGGGGCTCGGCGCGCAGGTCGTCGTCGGTGATCTGCCGGCCGTGGCGGGCGGCGAGGGCGGCGCGGCCGATCGGGTGGAAGAGCGCGAGCCGGCCGCCGGGCCGCACCGCGCGGGCCAGTTCGCGCAGACCGCCGGCCGGGTCGGCGAGGTGCGAGACCAGCCCCGCCCCGAACACGGCGTCGAGGGCGCCGTCCCGCACGGGCAGCCGCGCGACGTCCGCGAGGATCAGCGTCCCGGTCCGGTCGCGCCCCGCCTTGACCGCCTCGGCCAGCATCTCGGGCGTCAGGTCGGCCCCGATCACCGTCCCCGTCGGCCCGACCGCCTCGCGCAGCGGAGGGAGCGCACGGCCGGTGCCGCATCCCGCGTCGAGCACGGCGTCGCCGGGACGCAGTCCGAGGTCGGCGGCGGCGGCGGCGTAGGCGGGCCCGTCGTCGGGAAACCTGGAGTCCCAGTCGGCGGCGCGGACGCCGAAGAACTCCCGTACCTGTGTGGGGTCATCGCTCATGTGCCCCATGATCCCGCAGCACCGATCACTCGCAGGCGTGAGTCTCCCCGTCCGCATCACCTCGTGTGAGTGAACGATCTGTGCACACGTTCGAGCTCATGCTGATCGTTCGGGAACATCTCGCTGTCATATTCCATCACCTTGCGAAATGCGCCCCCGGTGCGCCCCCGATGCGCCTAGCGTCCCCGAGTCATGGGACACCTGGACCACGCCGCCTACGGCTGGCTGACACCCGTGCTGTCGTACGCGATGGCCTGCATCGGCGCGGCCCTCGGCCTGCGCTGCACCGTACGCGCCCTCGACGCGACCGGCCGCTCGCGACGCAACTGGCTGCTCACCGCGGCCTCCGCCCTCGGCACCGGCATCTGGACGATGCACTTCGTCGCCATGCTCGGCTTCGGTGTCACCGGCACCGACATCCGCTACGACGTCCCGCTCACCCTCCTCAGCCTGCTCGTCGCCATGGCCGTGGTCGGCGTCGGCGTCTTCGCCGTCGGCTACGGCCGGGACCGGAGGCGCTCGCTGCTGATCGGCGGGCTGACGACGGGCGCCGGGGTGGCGAGCATGCACTACATGGGCATGGCGGCACTGCGGCTGCACGGGGAGGTGCGGTACGACCCCCTCCTCGTGGCCCTCTCGGTCCTCATCGCGGTGGCGGCCGCCACCGCGGCCCTGTGGGCGGCGCTGAACATCCACGCTCCGGCGGCCGTCGCCCTCGCCTCCCTCGTCATGGGCGCGGCCGTCAGCAGCATGCACTACACGGGCATGTTCGCCGTGCGCGTCGAGGTCGCCCCCTCCCCGGACCCCCTCACCGGCGCCACCGTCATGCAGTTCATCTTCCCGCTCGCCGTCGGCCTCGGCTCCTACCTCTTCATCACCTCGGCGTTCGTCGCCCTCTCGCCCACGGCGGGCGAACGGGCCGCCTACGCCTCCGCCGGACGCCTGACGGCACCCGACGAGCGGGCCGTGGACGTCGCACCACCCGGCTTCCACCCCGAAGCGGCACCCCCGGGCGAACCACCCGCCGCGCCCGCCCGCGCGCACCCGTCGGGTCCGGTGTACGGCCCGGCCGGCGGCCGTACCGCCGGCGCCGCACACGACGCCCGCACCTGAAGCCCTACGGCATCTCCCGTACGCGTCCCCCGTACGCGTCCCCCGTACGACCCCCCCCGTACGGCACCTCCCACACGTCACGTCCCCATCAGCGCCCAGCGCCGACGGGCCCCGCCGCTCCCACGGGCCCGTGAACGAAGGAACGAGGAGGCCATGCGAACTCCCCGCAGGACCCCGGACGACGCCGGGGCCCCGGCCCGGCCGCCCACGGCGGCCCGCGGACGCCGCGCCCACGCCGGCCCGCCCGCCGACGAGACGGCGTCCCGCGCGCGGCCGGGGAAGACGGACCCCGCCACCGCCTTCCCGCCGACCACCCCGGTGGCCCCCGCGCCGGCGGACGACCGGGGGCGCGAAGGGGGCACGGCGGGGCCGGGACCGTCCGCCCGGCCGAGAGGCGTGGAGGCGGGTGGCGGCGGGGTCCGCGGGCTGCGGCCCCGGACCGTACGCGCCAAGATCGTCTCGCTGCTCATGGTCCCGGTCGTCTCCCTGCTCGCCCTGTGGGGATTCGCCACCGTCACCACCGCCCAGGACATCGCCCGGCTCCGCCTCCTGCAGTCCGCCGACGCCCAGGTCCGGCAGCCCGTCGCCGCCGCGATCACCGCCCTCCAGGAGGAACGGCGCGCCGCCGTACGCCAGGCGGCGGCCCCCGGCGCCGGGCGCGCCGCCGAGCTGAAGGAGCGTGCCGACGCCACCGACTCCGCCCTGTCCCGGCTCCGCCTCGGCGACCGCTACACCGTGGGCGACAGCGGCGGCCTGCCCCCCGACGTCGCGACGCGCGTGGCCGCGTTCGTCGTACGCGCCGAGGGCCTCGGCTGGCTGCGCACCGCGGCCGCCGGCGGACGGGCCGACGGCGACCGGCTCTACGAGGAGTACACCGCCGCCATCTCCGCGGGTCTCGCCGTCACCGGTGCCCTCGCCGGCATCGAGGACACCGGGGGCGGCGCCGAGGCACGCGTCCTGCTCGAACTCGGCCGCGCCGCGGAGATGCTGGCCCGCGAGGACGTGCTCCTCACCACCGCCCACCTCACCGGCCGGTTCGACGCCGAACGGCTCCGCGAGTTCGGCGGGGCCGTGGTCGCCCGCCGCACCCTGATCGAGTCCGCCACCGCGGACCTGCCCGCGCCGCAGCGCACCGCCTGGCGTCACCTCACCGCACAGCCCGCCTACCGGCAGCTCCACGCGGCCGAGGAACGGGCCCGCGCCGCGGCGCCCGGCCGGCGCGGAGCCCAGGCCGTGACCTCCGCCGACTGGGACGCCGCCCACGCCGTCGTACGCGAGGGCATCGCCGCCGTCGAGAACGCGGCCCGCGCGGGCGCCGCGGACCGCTACGAGCCCTTCGGCGGCGGCCTGTTGAGCACCGGTGGCGCGGCGGTCGTGCTCGGCCTCGCCGCCGTGGCCGCCTCCCTCGTGATCTCCGTACGCATCGGCCGAGGGCTCGTCGTCGAACTCGTCAGCCTCCGCAACGGGGCTCTGGAGATCGCAGGCCGCAAACTCCCCGCCGCCATGCGACGGCTGCGTGCCGGCGAGGAGATCGACGTCCTGGCCGAGGCCCCGCCGGGACCCGCGCCCCAGGACGAGATCGGACAGGTCGGCGAGGCGCTCACCACCGTGCACCGGGCCGCGCTCTCCGCCGCCGTCGAGCGCGCCGAACTCGCCAACGGCATCTCCGGCGTCTTCGTCAACCTCGCCCGCCGCAGCCAGGTCCTGGTGCACCGCCAGCTCAACCTGCTCGACAGCATGGAGCGCCGCGTCGACGACCCGAACGAACTCGGCGACCTCTTCCGGCTCGACCACCTCACGACCCGGATGCGCCGCCACGCCGAGAGCCTCATCATCCTCTCGGGCGCCGCCCCCGGCCGCGCCTGGCGCATGCCCGTACCCCTCACCAACGTCGTCCGCGCCGCCGTCTCCGAAATCGAGGACTACGCGCGCGTGGAGGTGCGCCGCCTCCCCGAGACCTCCGTCGTCGGCGGCGCCGTCGCCGACCTCACCCATCTGCTCGCCGAGCTCATCGAGAACGCCGCCCAGTTCTCGCCGCCCCACACCAAGGTGCGGGTCAGCGGCGAACCCGTGGGCAACGGCTACGCCCTGGAGATCGAGGACCGGGGGCTCGGCATGGGCAAGGAGAGCCTCGCCGAGGCGAACGCCCGCATCACCCAGTCCGAGGCCCTGGACCTGTTCGACAGCGACCGGCTCGGTCTCTTCGTCGTCAGCCGCCTCTCCGCGCGACACGACATCAAGGTGCACCTGCGCACCTCGCCCTACGGAGGAACCACGGCGGTCGTCCTGCTCCCCACCGACCTGCTGCAGAGCGCCCTTCCGCCCGGCCGCGCCTCCGCCGGCACGGCCCCGGCCGAAGCCCCCCGGCCCTCCCACGCGCCCGCGCCCGGGGACGCGTCCGCGCCCGGGGACCCGCACGCCGAGCGGCCCTCCGTACCCGGCCCTCGTTCCGCCGCCCCGGCCTCACCTCCGGGCTCCTCCCCGGTGCGCGCGGCCGCCGTCCCGGCCGGTGCTCCCGGCACCGGCACCGGAATGGCGCCCTTCGCTGCCCCTGACCCGCCTCGCGCCCCGGCCCTCGAAGCGTCCCCCGAGCCGGAGCGTCCGCCGGCCGGGGTGACCGCCCTGCGCCGGCGGAGCCGGTCCCTCCCGCCCCCTCCTTCCGCACCGGTGGCCCTGCCCGACCCTTCGTCACCCCAGACACCGCAGGCACCGCAGGCACCGCAGAACCCGCAGACACCCCGTACACCCGGCGCGTCGGGCGTGTCGGGCGTGTCCGGCGCCTCCGGCGCTCCGGCGGAGGACGCCGCTGCCGACCTGCCCCGCCGGGTTCGGCAGGCGAGCCTCGTACCGCAGCTCCGCGAGGCCCCCGCCCCGGCTCCGTACGCCGCCCCCGCTCCCGCAGGCGGCGCGGGCGAGCGGACCCCGGAGCAGGTCAGGGACCGGATGTCCGCCTACCGCGACGGCTGGCGACGCGGCGGCGGCCCGGCACCCGGCACCCCGGCCGGCGGGACCCCGGTCAGCGCCACCCCGGCCGGCCATCGGCGCCCGCCGGTCACCGGTCACGGCCCGCAGCCATCCACCGAACACGGCAGCAGCGAAGGAGACGACGAATGATCGACCACGAGAGGACGGCCCACCACCGCTCCGGAGAGCTCGACTGGCTCCTGGACGACCTCGTCACACGCGTCCGGGAGGTCCGCCACACGGTCGTGCTCTCCAGCGACGGCCTCGCCGTCGGCGCCTCCAGCGGTCTGAGCCGGGAGGACGCCGAGCACCTGGCCGCCATCGCCTCCGGCTTCCACAGCCTCGCCAAGGGCGCCGGCCGCCACTTCCACACCGGCGGCGTGCGCCAGACGATGGTCGAGATGGACGACGGCTTCCTCTTCGTGGCGGCGGCCGGGGACGGCTCCTGCCTGGCCGTGCTCAGCGCGGTCAACGCCGACATCGGTCTCATCGCCTACGAGATGGCCCGCCTGGTGAAGAGGGTCGGCGAGCACCTGTACACCCCGCCGCGGCTCACGGTGCCGCCGCCCGCCGCCGGCTGACCGGAGACCCCATGAACGAGGACAGCACCGGCGACGGCCGAACCGCCCCGGGCAGCCGGTGGTACGACGCCGAAGCCGGACCGCTCGTACGGCCGTACGCCCTGACCGGCGGCCGCACCAGACCCGGACCGAGCAACGTACGGTTCGATCTCATCGCGCTCGTCGTCGTCGACGACGACCCGCCCGGCCCCGCCGAGGAGTCCCTCCTCGGCCCCGAGCACCGGGCCCTGCTCGCGCTGTGCCGGGCCGAGACGCAGTCGGTCGCCGAACTGGCCGCCGACGCCGACCTGCCCGTAGGAGTGGTCAGGGTCCTCCTCGGCGACCTGCTCGAAGCGGGCTTCGTCAAGGTCAGCCGTCCCGTCCCGCCCGCACAGCTCCCTGACGAACGGATCCTGAGGGAAGTCATCGATGGCCTACGAGCGCTCTGAGAGCACCCCGGCGGGAGGCGTGGACACCACGGCCCTCGCACTGAAGATCCTGGTCGCCGGCGGCTTCGGAGTGGGAAAGACCACCCTCGTCGGAGCGGTCAGCGAGATCCGGCCCCTGCGCACCGAGGAACGGCTCAGCCGCGCCGGCGAGTTCGTGGACGACACCGGGGGAGTGGCGCAGAAGACCACCACGACCGTCGCCATGGACTTCGGCCGGATCACCATCCGTTCCGGGCTCTCCCTCTACCTCTTCGGCACCCCGGGACAGGACCGCTTCTGGTTCCTGTGGGACGAACTGTCGCAGGGGGCGCTCGGCGCGGTCGTCCTCGCCGACACCCGGCGCCTGGAGGACTGCTTCCCCGCCGTGGACTACTTCGAGCACCGCGGGATCCCGTTCGTCGTGGCCGTCAACTGCTTCGCCGGCGCGCGCACCTACGGCGCCCGTGACGTCTCGCGCGCACTGGACCTGGACCGCGGCACTCCGGTGGTGCTGTGCGACGCCCGGGACCGCGACTCGGGCAAGGAGGTCCTCATCCGGCTCGTCGAGCACGCGGGACGGATGCACACGGCGCGGCTCCTGAACTCGGTGGGCTGAGGCCGGCGGGAAACGCGGGGACACGGCGGCCGGGGCGGGTCCTTGCCCTGCCCACGACAGTGCGTAAGGCTGAGCCGAAGCATGCATCACACAGGGGGAGGACACGCATGGCGCTCGACAAGGAACTCGACTGGCTGTTGGACGACCTGACCCGGCGGGTCGGCTCGATACGGCACGCGCTGGTGCTGTCGAACGACGGGCTCGTGACCGGAGCCAGCAGCGGTCTGGAGCGGGAGGACGCCGAGCACCTGGCGGCGGTCTCCTCCGGCCTGCACAGTCTGGCCCGCGGCTCGGGACGCCACTTCAAGGCGGGCCGGGCGCGGCAGACGATGGTCGAGTTCGACGAGGCACTGCTGTTCGTGACGGCCGCCGGAGAGGGCAGCTGCCTGTGCGTCCTCAGCGCCGCCGAGGCCGACGTCGGCCAGGTCGCCTACGAGATGACGCTGCTGGTCAACCGGGTCGGCGAACACCTGGGCGTGGCGGCGCGGCAGCCCGGCGACAGGGGCGCGGGCGCACTCTGACCCTCCCGGACGCCGAGTTATCCACAGGGTAGGCGCGGTGTCGTCACTGTGCGTTACGGTCCTTCCCGGAAGTGTTCGAGCCGAAGGGGCATACGGGGGAGGACCGATCGCATGACCACGCACGGGACGGCGGAGAAGACCGCGACGGACGACGGGGGCACCGTGACGTCGGGGAGGGCCGCGCGGGAACTGGCCCTGACGCGCGACGAGTTCCAGCTGGCGGTCCACCTGGGGATCGTGCGCACGGTGCCGGGACCCGCCCCCGGACCAGGGGCGGGTCCCGGCACCGCCCCAGGACGAGGGGCGGGTCCCGGCACCGTGGACGTGCTCGGCGCCGCCGCACGGCGGCGTGTGGCCCGGAGCGAGATCGCCCGGCTCAGAGCGGCCCCCGACTTCCCCGACGGACTGCGCGAGCGGGTCAGGGCCGTCGGGGCGACCGAGGGCGCGCGGCTGCTCTCGGTGACCCGGGACCGGTTCGCCCGGCTGGCCAGGACGGGCCACTTCAGTCCCGTGCGGTTCTACGTCAACCGCTACCGGACCGTCGTCTGGCTGTATCCGGCGGCGGAGTTGAGCGAGTTCGCCCTCACGCATCCGGGGCTGCTCTCGGGCCGGCTGCCGCTGGACGTCCGCACCCGGTCGGACGGCGGCGAGGACTGGCGGCCCCGGAACTGGCGGGCCCGAAGGCTCGGGATTCTGCTGCGGGCCGACGACGACCCCTGGGCGCGCACGGCCGCCATCGCCTCGCTCCTCGATCCGGCCCATGTCGCCGAGGTCGTCGACGACCCCTATGAGCGCGCCTATCTGGACCGGTTCCGGCCCGGCCCGCCCGGCCGGCGGCCGAACGCCCCGGCCGCCCGGGAGATCGCCGACCGCCTGCTGCTCGCGGACGACCCCGACGAGATCCTCTGGCACCGGATGAGTCTCACCCTCGCCCTGGACGAGGCCCGGGCCGACCGCCAGGCACCCCACCCGGGCACCACCACACCCCCGACCGGGCCTCTCGTTCCCGTCACACCCCCGGCCGGGCCTCTCGTTCCCGTCGCGCCCTTCACTCCGCCCCGGCCCCCCGCGCGGCTCGTCCCGCTCCGGGCCGAGGCGTCCGTCGTACGGGCGGAGGCCGTGCCCGTCCCTGCCGGTGAAGGCCGGCCCGCTCCGTGGCCCGGACCGGCGGGCCACGGGCGGCCGGTGGCCGTCACCCGCCCGCCCGGGCGGCGGATCCGGCGGAGCCTGCTCGACCGGCTGCGCAGACGGAAGGAGGCCGGCTCCCGGTAGCGGCCCGGGGACGTCCGGACCGCGAGGGCTCGCGGCTCCGCCGGAGCGGGCGGCACCGGACGTGTGCCACGGGGCGTCCGATCGGCCGACCGGGGTGCGCGGTGCCGGGCGCGCGGGCAGGATGGGCGCATGCTCCTTGCCCGAGTCGCCGAAGTGTCGGGGCAGGTCGCCGCCACGTCGGCGCGGTCACGGAAGACCGGGCTGCTCGCCGAACTGTTCGCGGAGGCCCGGCCCGAGGAGAGTCCGCTCGTCATCGCCTACCTCTCCGGGCGGCTTCCCCAGGGCCGGATCGGCGTCGGCTGGAGCGTCATCAAGAACGTCCTCCCGCCGGCCGTGCCTCCCGCGGCGCGGCCCGCCCTCACCCTGGCCGACACCGACGCGGCGATGACCGTCCTGGCGGCCGTCGCCGGGGCGGGGGCGCAGGCACGGCGGACTGGGCTCGTGCGCGACCTGCTGGCCGCCGCGACCCTGCCCGAGCAGGAGTTCCTGCTCCGGCTGCTGTCCGGCGAGGTCCGGCAGGGGGCCCTCGACGCTGTCGCGCTCGAAGGCGTCGCCAAGGCGGCCGCCGTCCCGCCCGGGGAGCTGCGGCGCGCCGTCATGCTCGAAGGGTCGCTGCCGCGGGTCGCCCGGGCCGTCCTCGCCGAGGGGCCGGCCGCCCTGGAGCGCTTCACCCTCCGGGTCGGCAGCCCCGTGCAGCCGATGCTCGCCCACACCGCGGGCAGCGTCACCGAGGCCGTCGCGGCCCTCGGGCCCTGCGTGGTCGAGGAGAAGCTGGACGGCGTCCGCATCCAGGTGCACCGCAGCGGCGACGACGTCCGCGTCTACACCCGCTCCCTCGACGACATCACCGACCGGCTCCCCGAGGTCGTCGCCACCGCCCGGGAGACGGCGGGTGACGCCTTCGTCCTGGACGGCGAGGTGATCGCCCTCGACCCGGCGACCGGCCGGCCCCTGGCCTTCCAGGACATCGCCTCCCGCGTCGGCTCCCGCCTCGACGTGACCACCGCCCGAGCCGCCGTGCCGCTGTCACCCGTCTTCTTCGACGTCCTCGCCGCGGACGGCGAGGTGCTCGTGGACCGGCCCGGGCACGAGCGGCACGCCGTGCTCGCCCGGCTGCTGCCCGAGCCGCTGCGGGTGCGCCGCACCGTGGTCGCCGACGCCGGGGACCCGGCCGCGGTCGACGAGGGCGAGCGCTTCTTCCGGGACACCCTCGCCCGCGGTCACGAAGGCGTCCTCGTCAAGGCGCTCGACGCGCCCTACGTCGCCGGGCGCAGGGGACGCACCTGGCTGAAGGTGAAGCCGGTCCACACCCTCGACCTCGTGATCCTCGCGGCGGAACGCGGCCACGGGCGGCGCACCGGGATGCTGTCAAACCTTCACCTGGGGGCCCGCGCCGCCGACGGCGGCTTCGTCATGCTCGGCAAGACGTTCAAGGGGCTCACCGACGAGATGCTGCGCTGGCAGACCGAGAGGCTGGGCGAACTCGCCGTGGAGGACGACGGCTACACCGTCCGGGTGCGTCCGGAGCTGGTCGTGGAGGTCGCCTACGACGGACTCCAGCGCTCCACCCGGTACCCGGCCGGAGTGACGCTGCGGTTCGCCCGGGTCGTACGCCACCGGCCCGACAAGCCCGCCGCCGAGGCGGACACCGTCGAACGGGTCCTCGCGGGGGGCTGACCGCCGCCGCGCCGTCAGCCGCGCGGCCGGCTCGTATGACGGTGCCGCACCCACAGGGGCAGCACGAACCAGCACAGCAGGTACCAGACCAGAAGAGCGGACACCAGCCAGGGCACGTAGGTCGCCCCGGTGGCCACGCGCAGCACCAGCAGCAGCGCGGCCCCCAGGGTGGCGAGGAGCAGCACGAGCCCCACGAAGGTCAGTCGGGAGGCCCAGGCCACCGCGCGGGGCTTGATCCGGCGGCCCGTGACGATGCGGTGGAAGGAGACCGGGCCGATCAGCGCACCGGTCGCCGCGGCGCCCAGTGTGACCGTGACGATGTAGATCACCCGGTCGCTCTGCGGCAGCTCGGGAAAACGGGGGGTGAAGACGACCGTCAGAAGAAAACCGAAGAGGATCTGTACGCCCGTCTGGGCGACCCGGATCTCCTGCATCAGCTCGGTCCAGCGCCGGTCCGCGTTCTCCTCGGGCGTCTCGTGCCGGCCCCGGTACAGGCCGTCGGCATCCCACCCGTCGCTCTTCGTGGGCCCCTCTCCGCCTCCGGCCACGCCGCCTCCCGGGTCGCGCTCCGTCCACCTCCTCCCACGGTGCCACGAACCTCGCGGGACGCGCCGCCGCGAGGGATGCTGGAAGCCGCACCCGCGAGGAGATGAGCGCCGTGTACGACTTGCACATCGACACCGACGTCACCGTGCAGCTGAGCGAATGCTGCCAGGAGGACGCCCAGGCCGTCTTCGACGTCCTCGACCGCGTCTACCAGCTGGAGGACGTGACGGCACCGGGCCCGCAGGCGGCCGGCGGGCCCCGGCCCACCGTCTGGATGGCCACCTTCGACACGGCCGGCGGCCGCCACGAGGAGTCCCCGCCCGTCCGGCTCACCGGAAAGGTCGGAGCACTGCTCACCGGCGGCTATCACGCCGTCGACGAGGTCGAGAAGGTCCTGGCCCGCACGTTCGAGATCGAGTCCCTCCAGTCCGTATCCGGCGACCAGGAGACCGAGGCCCGGCTCCTCCTCGCGTCCCCGGCCTCGGCCGGACCGGTCGGCGGCCAAACAGGGTGAGATGGCTCACATGCGGCACAGGGGACATGCCGGAACAATAGGTGAAGGTTTATCGTTCATCTGTATGTGACGGTGAAGGGGCCCGGTCCCCGAGGTTCCCCCCCAAGAGGTGACCGCCCTTCCTAGACGTCACGGCGAAAAGCCCCGGTTGGAATCCCCCGTCCAACCGGGGCTTTGTCGTCTCCCGGCCCTTCGGCCCCCGCCCCTCCGCGCCCCGCGGACGCCCTCTTGGCGGCGCACGCTCCGGCGCGTTCGACCCCTTCGGGTGAGTCGCCGCATCCCCCCGCATGGCCCGCCCGGCACCGGGCATTGATCGCCACGAAACCGGCGCCCGCACCCGCCGGCCACCACCGCCAGGCCCGCCACCAGGGAGAACCATGCGCCACGCCGTCCGCCGGACGCTCCTCACCGCCGCCGCCGCACTCGTCCTCGCGGGCTGCGCCACCGTACGCCCCGCGCCCGCCCCACCCGCCGCCGCACCACCGTCCCGGCCGGAACAGGACCGGATCCTCAAGGCCGCCGAGCACCGGCTCGTGGTCGACTGCCTCACCGCCCAGGGCCTCGCCCTCAGACCGGTCTCCCAGGCCAGAGCCCCGGCCGACGACAGCCGCCTGCAGACCGCCCTCTTCGGCAAGGACCCCCGCGAACTCTCGATCACCCTCGCCACCGGCCACACCGTGACCGCCAACAGCGACGGCTGCGTCGCCGCCGCCCGCGCCAACCTGTACGGCGACCAGACCCGCTGGTTCCGGGCCCAGGTCACCGTCGACAACCTGCGCGCCGAGGCCCAGGCCCGGATGAAGGACGACCCCGCGCACCGAGCCGCCCTCGACCGCTGGACCAGATGCGCCGCCCCCTCGGGCGGGCCGCGCACCGGCCGCCCCGACCCGGCCGTCGCCGACCGCTGCACCCGCGAGAGCGGACTGGCCGACGTACGGGCCCGGCTCGAACCGGTCGAACTCGCCACCGTCCGCACCCTGCGCCGCGACCAGGTCGCCACCTACGAGCAGCTGCGCGCCCGCGCACTGCTGCGGGCAGCCGAGCTGTCCGCGCACGCCACCCAGAAGAAAGGCAACGACGCTTCATGAAGCGACTCCTCGGCCCCGCCACCGCCGCACTCCTCGCCCTCGCCGGCGGTCTCGCCCTCACCGCCCCGGCCGCGGCCGCCGACTGCCCCTCCGGACACTTCTGCGCCTGGCAGGAGGCCAACTTCGGCGGGCAGCGGGCCAACTGGAGCGGCGACGACGGCTGGTGGGAGAGCTGGATCGCCGACACCGACTCGTCGTGGGCCAACCACGGCATCTCGGGACCCGGTGTCAAGGACTACGTCCGGGTCTACGAGTCCGCCTGGCAGGGCGGCTCCATGACGATCTGCCTGGCCCCCGGCCAGGAGGTCGGCTACAACGGCGCCGCCAACGACCGGGGTGACTCGCACACCTGGGCCACCGGCTGCTGATCCCGCCCACGGGTCCGCCCGTCCGGCCCGCCTCAGCGGGCCGGACGGGCGGATCGCCCCCGTCAGAAACCGATGGCCTCCCGCAGCAGCAGCACGGTGGCACGCCCGGGGCGCGGCTCCGCGTTGAGGACCAGCAGCCGGTTGACGGCGCTGGGCACCCCGTACGCCCGCCGGGCGCGGGCGTCCTCCAGCGGCAGGACGTGCTCCTCGACACGGCGCAGGGCGGTGCTCAGATCGGGCACCACCTTCTGCGCCCCGACGATCCAGACCGCGTGGGCCGCACCGCCCGCGTTGGCGGGGAGCTGGCTGCCGCTGCCCGAGGCGAGGACGAGCGAGCCGGTCCCGGTCACCGCCGCGACGCTGTTGACGACGTAGTCCGGCACGGCCAGCAGCCTGCGGATCTCGTCGGCGCCGGTGGCGCGGTCGATGGCCGCGAGGCGCGGCCTGACGGCGTCGTACCGGCCGCTCGCGTTGATGTCCTCGTCGATTCCGGACAGCCGGAGGGTCTCGCTGGCTCCCGTCAGCACGACGGCGCCCTCGGGCAGCAGGTCCTTGACGCGTACGCGTGCCTGCGCGGCGTCGTCGAGGATCTCGACGACGAAACCGTGGGCACGCAGCGCGGCCGCCACCCGCTCCAGCTCCCCGTCCGTGGCGGGCTCCGTGAAGGACGCGGCAGCAGCCGCGCGGTCGGCTCCCTGCGCCTCACCGGCACCGGCACCGGCACCGGCCTCCGCCTCGACACTGGAACCGGCCACCTCGACACCGGCCTCGGCACCGGCCTCGGCGCCTCGCGCCGTGCGGGGTGCCGTGCCCGCCGGCGGAGAGGTGTCGAGGTACCTGACCTCGTACACCCGCTCGGCGAACCTCCAGCCCTCCTCCGTGCGCTGGTAGCGGTCGTGGTAGACGGCGTGGTTCAGATGCCCGCGGCCGTACAGGGTGCGTGCGAGTTCCTGGACGTAGGCGCGGCCGGTCGCGGTGTCGCCGTCGAGGCGGATCGTGCCCGGGTGGCTGTTCTGCACGAAGAAGTCCCACTGGCCCTGCAGCCGCTCGCCTCCGGCGATGATCTCCTCGCGGCCGATCTGTTCGACCGGAATGTTCGGCATGCGCAGGACACCGTCCGGTGTGAACAACGACGCGAGACGGGGCCGGTCGCGCATCATCACCGCGTCCGTGAACTCGCCGCGCAGTGCTTCGATCTCGACGCGGTCCGCGATGGCCTGGAAGTCGTTCATCGATGTCCTCTCCCGCTCTCTCGCTCCTGTCGTCGCCCCGATGAGAGGAGCGACACCGTGATGACTCGGCAGGGACCCGGAATGTGAGGCGGGCGGGCACGGGTCAGTCGGCAGACGCGTGCGGGCGACGGGACGCCGGAACCGCTGCCGGCCACGGGGGAGTGGAGCACGGGCGCTGCGGGGAACCCGGCGGCGCGCCGGCCGCGCCGACCCGCTCACCGCCGACGAGCCGCCAGACGATGGCCGTCCCGGTGGTCCGCCCCGCTGCCGGGCACCCGGGCAGGCCGGCAGCGTCCGCCGGAGCAGCAGGGTGTGGCAGGCATCGAGGCCGTGGTCAGGCCGCCGCCCCCCGGCCCCGTCGCCGCCCCCGCCCCCGTCGCCGACACCGTCGCGACGCTGACCGCTGACCGCCGACAGCGGCAGCGACGGATCGGCTGGTCACCCGTCGCCCCGACCGTGGCCGGTGAGGAGTGCATCGCTCGCGACCGGCCGCCTGGCGCCCCGTGCCGCGGCAGGCCGGCAGGCTTCCGACGGCGCTCGTGTCGAGGTCGCGCACGGCCGGACCGGGCGAGGCGCATCCGGGGTGCGGATGGCCGTGAAGCGCCGCGTCCTGCGGATCGCCCGCTAGCGGGTTCGGTCCGGCCGTGCTCCGATGGCCCCCCGGCGGCCGGGGGCCGTGCCCGGCCGGCGCAGCGCCGAGGACAACAGCAGGCCCGCGCCGCGGACGGTGCTGGTGGCCGGGTGGTTGGCGAGGCGGAGCCGGGCGTCGAGGCGGAGCGCGAGGCGGCTCGTCAGGTCGAGGCGCAGGGCGCCGCCGCCGGTGACGAGGACGCCGCGGCGCAGCGCTCCGCGGACGGCGCCGGTGCGGTCGGAGCGCCACAGGTCCGTCACCATGTCCGCCGCCGCGTGCACCACCGGGGCCGGGGATCCGCCCGGCTCCGGAAGGTCGTCGAGACCGACCTCGGCCTGCCGGGCGTCCTGGACCAGGCCGTCGACGAGCAGGGTGATCTCGGTGAGTTCCGCGCCCAGGTCGACCACGAGCAGCGGCCCCCCGTCGGCCGGTGCCGCATAGGCCGCGGCGGCTCGGGCGCTGTCCACCGAGACGACCCGGGCCGGGCCGAGCCCGGCCACCAGCCGGCGGGCCGCCTCCCGCTGTTCCGGGCCCGCGAGGACCGGGTGGCAGAGCATGACGACCGTGTCCCCCAGGCCGGTGGACGCCGAGCCGCCGAACGCCGAGCCGCCGAACGCCGAGTCGGCGACCTTTCGCAGCAGCCGGTGATGCGCTCCGGCGTCCATGACCCGGCCGCGCCGGACCGGGCCGCTCGGCACGTCGGCGAGCACACCCAGGCCCGGCGCCCACGCCCGGGTGCGGGAGCTGCCGATGTCGAGGGCGAGCGCGCGGACCGTGCCCGCCGGCCCGCGCACTGCTCCGTGCGCCGCACTCATCCGCCACTCCTGCCGCTGATCCTGAGGTGAATTCGCGGCATCACTATGCAATATCCGGGTGCGTTGCGCCATAGCGTGAAGGATCGATGGTGATGCGTGGACGGTCTCGGTCCGCGTCGCCCAGCCCCGACCGGGGCCGGGCACCTGGTGACGGACGTCTGCCGGGGCCCTCACGCCGCGTCGGCGCGCGCACGTGCCGGTGCCCGCCTGTCGTCGACCCCCTGGCCCACGCACGGGCTCCCGGAGCCGCCAGGAATGCCGTCGGGCCTGCCTCACCCGCGGCGCGAACGCAGCCGGCGCCCCACCCACCAGCCGCCGACCAGCACCGATGTCGTGCACAGGGCGATCCCGAGGACCGGCCATCTGCCGCCGGCGATCCGCAGGTCCGTGAGGAGGACGGCGGCCACCGCCGCGGCCGGTACGAGCAGGGAGACCAGCGCCCGCGTCAGCGCCAGCAGCACGGCCGGAACGACACGACCGGGGGCGCGCGGAGCCGGCGCTCCGGCGTAGAAGACCGTCGCTCGGTCCAGGAGCCGCGCCGTGTTGCGGCGGTACGTGAAGGCCAGGTACGGCAGCCACACCAGCGGCGCCACCAGCCCGGTCAGGAACACCGCCGCCGACAGCGCCCAGCCCCCGATCCGCGCGAGCAGACCGGCGTCCTCGTTCGTGGGCGTGAGGACGCCGAGCAGGCGGGCCATCCGCAGGCTCAGGTCCCACAGGGCGGCGATCCGGCCGGGCCGCCGCTTCCTGCGCCGGCCCCCCTTCCGGTCACCTTCCCGGTCCTCGTCCCGGTCATCGCCCCGGTCCTCGTCCCGGTCCTCGTCCCGGCCCTGGCCCCGGTCATCGCCCCCGCTCCCTCCGCTCCCGCCGTTCCCGTCGGCGCGGTCCGGGGAGCTGAGGGCCGCGCGTGCGGCGTCGACGTCCTCGTACACGCCCTGGAGGAAGAGGAGTTCGGCGCCGCGTTCGGGATCCGCCGGGTCACGGCCCTCCAGGGCCGCGAGCTCCAGGATCGTACGCGCCTGTGACAGCAGCGCCGCGCAGAACGCGAACGGGACGAGGACGAGGAACGGCCCGCCCACGAACGCGCCCTCGGCCGCCACGGTCCGCTCGCCCCGCGCCACCACACGGGCGCGCAGCTCGTCCGGGGGCGCCTCCGGCAGGTCGTGGCGCAGCCGCAGGACCGTCCGTCCGGCCCGTGGGCCGAGCCGGCTCGGCCCGGCCGCGGCGATCAGCTCGGGCAGCCGGCCCGGCTCGGCCACCGCCTCGCGAAGCAGCGAGCGGGAGAGCCGGGCCGGCGTCTCCTCCTCGCCGGGTGAACGGATCAGGACCGGACCCTCGCCTTCGCCTTCGCCTTCGCCTTCGCCTTCTCGAACCCTCGTCCGCGACGGCCGTCCCGGCCCACCCGCCGCGTTCGTGGCCGCGGAGGGGGCCGGGCAGCGGAGCGTCGTGCACGCCGGCACTCCGCTCGGTCGTCCCGCGCGGGCCCGGTCGGCCGCCTGTACCAGCGAGTGTGGTCGAGCCCGCACCACCTCGCACGTCGTGCTCGGCTCCGCGTGCGCTGCGCCGACGTCCGTGTGCGTCTGGACTGTCCCGCGCCCTCGAGGCCCCGTGCGACCCGTCGTACGGCCCGCCGGAGCTCCGCCGCTCAGGGGCGCCCGGGACCGGCGGTGCCCGGTGCGCGGCGGGCCGCAGGTCCACCCGGGCCGGCCGCCTCAGTCCCTGACGCGGGCCCGGAGCGCTGCCAGCGCCTTGTCGGCGTGCGCGCTCATCCGCAGTTCGCTGCGGACGACCTCAAGCACCCTGCGGTCCTCGTCGATGACGAAGGTGACCCGCTTCGTCGGCGCGAGCGAGAACCCCCGCTTCACCCCGAACCGGTCCCGGATCTCCCCCGACGGGTCGGAGAGCAGGGGATAGCCGAGCGCATGACGGTCGGCGAACTCCTGCTGCCGCGCCACCTCGTCCGTGCTGATGCCGACGGGCCGGGCGCCGACCGCGCGGAACTCGCCCGCGAGGTCACGGAAGTGGCAGGCCTCCGCGGTGCAGCCCGGAGTGAGCGCCGCCGGGTAGAAGAAGAGGACGACAGGACCTTCGGCCAGCAGCCCGGAGAGCGAACGGGCCTGCCCCGTCTCGTCCGGAAGGGTGAAGTCCTCGACGATGTCACCGACGTTCATGCGCACGGACGCTACCCCACGGTAGCCACGGGCGTCACCAGCCCTGCGCGCCGGGGGCCGGCGCCGCGCCTACCCCCGGGCGGCCTCCCGCTCGGCGAGAATCGTCAGGGCCCGCTCGCCCCAGCGCACGTTCTCCTCCTCGAAGGCGATGCCGCGCAGCAGCGTCAGATACGGTCCCACCCGGTCGGCCTCGCGCAGGTACACGTCCTCGTCCCGCCCGTCGAGCAGCCGCTCACGCATCCGCCCGTAGCGCGCGAGCTTCGCCCGGGCGTGCTCCATCCGTTCCCGCACATGGGCGCGGACCGCCGCGGTGTCGCCCTCGTCGCAGGCCTGCACCTGCACCATCAGCTCGTCCCGCACCGCCGTCGGCCTCGGCGGATGCGCGGTGTACGCCACGAGGTCCCGCCGGCCCGCCTCGGTGAGGGTGAACATGCGCTTGTTGGGGCGGCGTTCCTGCTGCACCACCCGGGCGGCGATGAGACCGGCCTCGGAGAGCCGCTCCAACTCCCGGTAGAGCTGCTGCGGCGTCGCCGCCCAGAAGTCGGCCACGGACACGTCGAAGAGCTTGGCCAGGTCGTACCCCGACGCCTCTCCCTCCAGGAGAGCCGCCAGGACAGCGTGCTTGAGAGACATCCGGACAAACTAGCAGTCCGTTGAATAGTTTCCTCGGCACCTATTCACCCGTGAAAGACCTGGTGAGAGGCGGGGTCCAGGCGGCGTGACGCAGGATCGCCCGCACCGCCGCACCCGAGGGCGCCAACCGGAGCAGGGTGTTGCGCAGGGGCACGGCGAGCGGATGGCTGAGCTGCTGCCCCATCCGGCCGGCCCGTCGGGCAGCCGCCGCCACGGCCGTGTTGCGCGGGCGCCGCTCGGCGTCGTACCGGGCGAGCGCCGTGTCGACGTCTGCCCTACGGTCGAGCTCCGCGGCCAGGACGACGGCGTCCTCCAGCGCCTGGCAGGCGCCCTGACCGAGATTCGGCGTCATCGCGTGGGCCGCGTCGCCGAGCAGCGCCACACGGCCGGAGACGAAGGACGGCAGCGGAGTCGCCAGTTCGCCGACGTCGTGGTGCAGGACGTCCTCGGCGCGGGTCGCGGCCAGGAGCTCCGGGATCGGGGCGTGCCAGTCGGCGAAGCGACGGCGCAGCACCGCGAGCGGGTCGTCATGACGCACTCCGGCGGGCGCGTTGAGGACGGCGTGCCACTCGGCCCGCCCGTCGGCGAAGGCGATGTGACCGAACTCGGCCCCGCGCCCCCAGGTGAGCTCGAAGTCGGTACGGAGGTCCACCGGCCGGCACGTGATCGCCCGCAGCACGGTGGAGCCGCTGTGCACCGGACCCGGATGGCCGGGGAACAGCGCGGTACGGATCCGGCTGCCGATCCCGTCGGCGGCGACGACCAGGTCCGCCTCCAGGGGCTCGCTCCCCGGACCGAGGTCCACACGGGCGCGTCCCCCGGCGAGCGTCGTGGCGGTCTCGGCCGTCAGGCCCGTACGCAGGGTGCCCGGCCTCGTTGCGGCCCGCAGCAGCCGGTGCAGTTCGGCGCGCGGGATGCCCACGATGGGGGAGCCGAGGGCGCGTTCGAGCACGGCCCCGTCCATCCGGGCGAGCCAGGTGCCGCTCGGCGTGCGGGTGCCTCCGGTGTACTGGCCGCGTCCGGCGGCCCGGACGGCGGCGCCGAGTCCGAGCACGTCGAGCGCGCGGATGCCGTTGGCGGCGAGGGAGATGCCGGCGCCCGCGTCGGCGAGGACGGGGGAGCGGTCGACGACGGTCACCTCCCAGCCGATGCGCTGGAGTCCGACGGCGGCGGCGAGTCCGCCGATGCCCGCGCCGACGACGACTGCGGTGTGGCCCATGGTCCGTGCCCTTCTCGTGAACCGCTTCTACAGGTGTAGAAGACGCCGAGCAGCCTAACCCTCGTCTCTACAGGTGTAGAAAGAGGGGGTGACCTCCTCCGACCGCAGCGCACCCCCCGCCCCCGCCCGGCGCACCCTTCTGGCCGACGCGGCCCTCGGCGTCCTCGCCGACGCGGGCATGCGCGGACTCACCCACCGGGCGGTCGACGCCGCCGCGGGCCTGCCCGCCGGTACGACCTCCGCGTACTTCCGCACCCGCTCGGCCCTGCTCACCGGCCTCGTCCGCCGGCTGGTCGAACTCGACCAGGCCGAGCTCGCGGCGGCGGCCGAGCGGGCCCCGGTGCCGCGCACCGCCGACGACCTCGTGCGGAGCCTCGCCGCCCTCGTCGCCGCCCGGACGGCCGGTGAGGGGCGCCGGCGCAGCCTCGCCCGCTACGCCTGCGTCCTGGAGAGCGTGCGAGACCCCGAACTGCGAGACATCCTGGTGCCGAGGGAGAACCCCGGACGCGACGCCGTCCGGACCTTCCTCGCCGCCCAGGGCGTCGCGGATCCCGAGGCCCGCACGCTGACGCTGCTCGCCTGCGTGGACGGCCTGGTCCTGGACCGGGTCGTCGCCGGAGAGCAGGCGGTGAGCCGGGGGACCGACGAGATCGAGGGCCTCGTGGCGGCGGCCCTCCGCCCGTGAGCACACGGGCGGGCACGCGGACGTCAGCAAGGGAGCAGGCTCCGATGGACAGCAACCCCAGCATGGACAGCAGCGTCGGCACGGGCAGCGACCCGGGCGTGGACGGCGGCGCGGGCAGAGGCACCGGCACCGGCACGAACGGCGGCGTCGGCAGAGGCGACGGCACCGGCACCGGCGCGGACAGCGGCGTCGGCACGGACGGCGGCGCCGGCGGCAGCCCCGTCGGCGGCCGAAACGGCCCCGAGGACGGCGCCCCCACCCGTGGCGGCGACCGCGTCTCGGACCGTGACACCGGCGCGACCGGTGACGGCAGCGGTGCCTTCGTCTACACGGCGTACATCCGCACCACGCCCGACGAGCTGTGGAAGGCGCTGACCGACCCGGTCCTCACCCGCCGCTACTGGGGCGTGGCCTTCCAGACCGACTGGACGACCGGGGCGTCCATGGTCTGGGAGGAGGGCGGACGGACCACCTCCGACCCCGCCCAGGTCGTCCTCGCCGCCCGCCCCGGACGGCTCCTCTCGTACACCTGGCACACCTTCACGCCCGAGTGGGCCCAGGCCGTCGGCATCGGCGAGGACGTGTACGCCCGGCTCGCGCAGGAGGGCCGCTCCAAGGTCACGTACCGGATCGAACCGGCCGGGGACATGGTGAAGCTGACCGTCGTCCACGACGACCTGGACCCCGGCGGCACGATCCGTCGACTCGTCGCCGAGGGCTGGCCGGCGCTGATCTCCAGCCTGAAGTCGCTCCTGGAGACGGGAGAGGAACTCCCCGAGGTCCCCCGCTGACCACGGTCCACCCCCCGGACGCCCTTCCGTGACCCCTTTCGGCTGAAACTGACCCCTGTGATCTGGCTGGAAATCGCCTAATCGGGAGGGCGTGCAAGGCTAGCGTGCGCGCATGACCGCCACCGCCACAGCCACCGTGACCGTCCTGACCGCCGGATACGTCGGACCGCGCACCGCCTCCACCGTCACCCTGCTCCGTGACGGGGACACGGTGGTGGTCGTCGAATCCCGGGATGGTCGCCGACCGCGCCCTGATCCTCGGACCGCTGGCCGACGCGGGCGTGACGCCCGAACAGGTCACGGACGTGGTCTTCAGCCACCACCACCCGGACCACACGCTCAACGCGGCGCTCTTCCCGGCCGCCCGCTACCACGACCACTGGGCGATCTACCAGGACGACCTGTGGACCGACCGCCCGGCCGACGGCTTCGCGCTCTCGCCCTCCATCCGGCTCGCCGCCACACCGGGCCACACGGCCGAGGACATCAGCACCCTCGTGGACACCGCCGAAGGGCTCGTCGTCCTCACCCACCTGTGGTGGTCCGCCGACGGCCCCGCCGAGGACCCGTACGCCACCGACCCCGCGGCCCTGCACGCCTCCCGGCGCGCGATCCTCGGCCTCGCCCCGGTCCTCGTCGTCCCCGGCCACGGCGCCCCCTTCGCACCGACCGCCGCGACCCCGCGCTGACCTCCCGGCACCACGCGCCCCGGGTGCAGCGGCGTCGCCCCGGCTGGGGCCTGTCTCCTTGAATGGCTACGGGCGCCAATTCTGCTGGTAGGCGGGGTGCTCGGCGTATGACTGGCCAAGGACTCGCAGCGCGTGGGCCAGTCCGTCCGCGCGGGAGTCCGAGGGGGCCATGGCTTTGTAGTCGTTCGCCAGTTGCTCGATCAGATCGAGCATGGGGAGGTGGCTGTCGAGAAGTGCCTCGCCGCCCAGGGTGCCGGCCACGTAGGCATAGGCGTGGTTGTCGTCCATGATGCGTGCGACGAGGAACTCCACAAGATCGTCCATGTGGCCATGTTCGCGGGCAGTGTGCGTGGGCAGTCAAGCGGCTGTCCAGATGAGCATGGCGGCGAGGTGGAGTGCGGCCTGGTAGGCGATGGCGAGCTTGTCCGTTCGCATGGCCAGGCCGCGCCACTGCTTGAGTCGGTTGATGTACTGCTCGAGCGAGTTGCGCTGCTTGTACGCTCAGGCGTCGAGAGCCGGTGGGCGACCCCCGTCGCAGCCTCGCCGCAGCCGGTGGCCGACCTGGTCGGACGGCTGGGGGATGACACTGCGGATCCCGTGTCGGCGGAGGTGACTCCGGATCGCACGGGAGGAGTACGCGCGGTCCGCCAGGACGGCATCGGGTCGGGTTCTCGGTCTACCGGGTCCGCTTCGTGGGACACGGATGGCGGCCATGACGGCCTCCAAGGCCGGGGCGTCGCCCGCCTGGCTTGCGGTGCGCGGAGGGCCAGAGGCCGTGCAGGCCGTCCCTGGTGAGGTGAACTTTCGTGCTCAGGCCGCCGCGGGAGCGCCCGAGGGCGTGGTCGTCAGGTTCGGCCCGGTCTGGCGCCCCTGTTTCCCGGCACCGGCAGCGTGCTGGTGAGCCCGGCAGACAGTGGAGTCCACCGAGACGGTCCAGTCGAGGTCGGCATCAGCGTGGGCCGCTGCCAGAACGGCGGCGGGGATGCGTTCCCAGGTGCCGTCCATGGCCCACCTGAATCAGGCGTTTGTGAGCGGTATGAAACGAGCTGAGCTCGTCCGGCAGGTCCCGCCAGGGAAAGCCGGTGCGGTACTTCCACACGATGGCTTCCAGGGTTCGGCGGTGATCGGCCCATCGCCGGCCGCGGACCGGATCGGCCGGCATCAACGGCCCGATCCGGTCCCAGATCACGTCAGTGATCACTAAACGGACGGACGCATCCGATCAACTGACCAACCGACCAAAGAGACACGCTCTACCGGTACTCGACCGTCAGCGTCACCGGAGCGGCCTGGTTGACGAAGAGGTACGCCGTCCCCGCCGGAGCCGACGCGAAGCCCAGGCGCAGCTGTGTCGTACCGCTGCGGTCCAGGGCGGCGAGGCCGGCCGGTGACAGATCGCCGGACACCGTGCCGCCCGACCCGAACGGGCCGAGCTGCGCCACGCCCGCCGCCGTCGCCGGCGCCGCCCAGTCGCCCGCCTCCACCGCGCACCCGCCGAAGCAGCCCGTACGGACGTCCGCGAGCAGCCGGTTGCCCGCGGGCGACGCCCAGGGGTCGCCCGAGCCGCTCGACCGGGTCACCGTCAGATAAGCCCGGGTGACCTCCTTGCCCGCCGGGATCCTCGAGGTGTCGAACGAGAGCAGCGTCCGGTTCACCTTCCCGTCCGACCCCCGGCCGAGCGCGAAGCCGTACGTGTCCTCCAGGGTCCCGACCGCCGCCCCCGAACCGTCGGCCGCCGCCTTCACGTACCCGTCCTGCGCGTCCACGCTCGGCAGCGTCACCGAGCCGCCACCGGCCGGCGGCGGCTCGGTGGTGCCGCGCAGCGCCCGGACCATGCCCATCACGGCCTCGATCTGCTTGCCGCCGTGGTGCGCGTAGGCCGCGTCCCCGAGATATCCCCACCAGTTCCAGCAGCCGTTGGGGTTCTCCAGGGTGGCGGTCGGGGCCGCCTGCGGGTAGAGCACGATCATCGCGTTGGTGTCCGCGTACTCGTTCAGATAGGCGTTCTCGACGAACCGGGTCCCGAAGCCCTGGTAGGCGTAGCCCTGCTTGCAGCCGTGCAGCGCGACCATGAGCGTGCAGGCCGCCCCGTCCGCACAGGACTTCGGCACGTACGCGAAGCCCTCGTTCCCCATCGACAGGGCCGCCGCCGAACCGCCGGGCGCGTAACCGTTCTGGTCGAAGCGGATCAGGGTGCCGGACGGGACCAGGGCGGGCGCCTCGACCGGGCCGAGGAGATGGCCGAGCAGCTCACGCTCGGCGTCCACCCCGCAGTCGTTGATGAACGGCGTCTGCGTCACTGCGCAGGCGTTCGGGCCGAGCGGACTGATCCACGCGTGACCGGCCGCCGTGGTCCGCTGATAGCGGACCCGGGCGCCGAAGCGGCCGTAGTAGTCGGCGAGCGCGGTCGCCACCGGCTGCTTCACGGTCGCGTCGTTCGTCCCGCTGAAGACGTACACGGGATCCCCGGACAGATGGGACACCGGATCCACCATCCCTCGTGCCGACCAGTCCCGGGTCGTCCGCTCCAGCCGGCTCGACTGGAGGTCCTGGAGGGTGTCCATGCACGCGTTGAGCGCGGTGGACAGGCTGTTCTGAGCGCAGTGGTACGGGCCCGAGGCGAAGGCGGCCGATCCGGAGATGGTGCCCGAGTACGCCACGTGCAGCTGCGTCGCCATGTAGCCGCCCGAGGAGATCCCGGCCGTGTACACCGAACTGACGTTGTACGGGGCGAGGGTGCCCGGCACGGGCGCGGGCGCCGCCGCCGCGGCGGGGGACGCGGGCGCGGCGAGGGCCAGGGCGGAGACGGCGGACAGCAGCAGCGCCGCGAGGCGCCCCGGCCGGGGGACGCGCGGTGTCCGGGTGTGTGGTGCTCGGGTGTGTGGTGCTCGTGCAGGTCGCATCAGGACTCCCGTGCGGCTCGTACGGGTGGGGATGCGCCGGAGAGTAGGGGCGGCGCACCCCGCACCCCTATGGGCCGGGAAGCCACAAACGACCGGTCGGAGTATGGCGCGCCACGACCTGGCAGCGCCCGGTCGGACCGGCGGAACGCGGCCGGACCAGCGGAGCGCGGCCGGACCGGAGGGGCGCGGTCGGACCGGAGGGGCGCGGTCGGGAACGGCTCTCAGTCGTTGACGGCGGTCAGCAGCACGACGGCGTCCTCGAGCGCGGTCAGGCCCTGGCGTTCCTTCGGGAGCATCTGGAGCTGCCCCGCCGCCAGTTCCCGCGTCCGCCCCGACGCCGTCAGCTCCACCCGGCCCCGCAGCACCTGGAGGCTCGCGGCCGGCGGGGCGTTGTGCTCGTCCAGTGCCATCCCGCCGATCAGCGCGATCACGCTCTGCCGGAGCACCCCGTCGTGCACGAGCAGATGGGCGCTGCGGCCGTGCGCGTCGGAACGCGCGTTGGCCAGATGCTCGTCGACCAGGGCACCGAGGTCGAAGGGTTCGGGCTGCTGCATCGTCTCTCCCTGCGGGTGGCGGACCGGTACCCCCAGCCTTGCGCGTACCGGCCGCCACGCAACTCGGGACCGCCCGCGGGCGTCGATTCCCGCCGACGTCCACGAGGGCGTCACGTGGCCGCGCCCGGGCGACGGTCCCCGGCCCCGGACCAGGAGGCGTCGACGACAGGCGGGGGCGGGGTCCACCTGCGCTTGGCGGAGACCGCAGAGGACAGGCCGTAGTCCTTCCTGAGGTGTTCCGGGATGGCGTAGTGCATGACCCGGCCCCGGGTGAGGGAGGACAACTCGAACACGGTCGTCAGGTGACCGAGCCGGTCGAGGAGCCACGCGCCGAGCGGGGAGCGGTCCTCGACGGTCTCGAGCACGCCCAGCAGACGCGGCACCGCCTTCACGACCGTGTCCCACGCCGTGCGCGGCACCTCCAGCCAGTCGGCGCACGTGTCGCCCACCAGATGCCGGACGAGGGCCGAGACGATCGGGTCGAACAGGGTGCCCGGCACCACCTCCTCGTAGAGCTCGATGAGCTGCCGGGTCAGCTCCGCCCCCTCCGGCGAGGGCCCCATGTGCCGGATCATGTAGAGGTCGAGGAACCGGCGGGCCTCGTCGAGGTCCTTCGGCACGGCGTCCTGGTCGACGCCGAGCATCGCGCCGACCACCCGCCAGGCGTACAAGTAGGCGTTCGCGCCCTCGGCCGACATGTGGATGCCGAGCCGGTGCAGACTGTCGAGGACCAGCATCGAGAAGAACATCTGCCCGCCGATCATGTCCTCCTGACAGATCGGCACCCCGAGCTCCGCCGTGTCCCACAGGCCCTCGCGCCGCAGATGGTGGCGGATCGAGGCGTGCAGCAGCCGGACCTTCTGCGCGGCCGGGACGAACCGGCCGCCCGCCTCGAAGGCGTCCGGCCGCATCAGGTACACCGTGAACTGCCCGGTCTCCGCCATGCGCTTCGCGGGGTACCGCAGGCCGTGCGTCGCGGACAGCAGGCGCGCCACGTGCGGGACCAGATAGCAGGCGGGCATGGCGGCGAAGGACAGCGCCGTCGTGATGTGCACGTCGTTGTCGGTGAAGAACAGCCGCGCCTTCTCCATCTCGCCCCAGTCCACCCAGCTCGGCGGTGCGGCGGTGGCCTGCAGGTACTCCCGGGCCACCTCCGGCAGCCCGTCCGGCAGGGGCGAGCCGGACGTGGAGACGTAACGCATCAGCGTGTTGAACGTGCCGACCTGGCCGCGTTCGAAGAGGGTGGCGACGGTGGCGTCGGCCAGCTCGTCACCCGCGTGGCGCAGGGCGTCCATCGACGCCTCGATGGGGATCATGCGTGCTTCCTTAGGGCTTCGGCTTCGGGGCTTCAGGGTTCCGGCGCTTCGCCGGCTCGCGCTCCGGGGCGGAGGCGGGGCGGGGTCAGGACAGGCGGGTCGAGGCGGAGTGGGCCAGCGACGTGAGCGCGGCGACGGCCGCGGGCGGCGCGTCGAGCTCGTCCAGGGCGCGCAGCGCCTCCTCGACCCGGGCGGCGATCATGCGTTCCACCCGTTCGGGTGCCTTCAGGCTCCGCATCAGCACGCGGACCTCCTCCGGACCGCCGTCGCCGTGGCCGGCGTCGTGGCCGTCCTCGCCGTGGCCGCGGTCGGCGCGGTCCGCCACCGGCGCCCCCCGGTGCCCCAGCAGGGCCCGCAACCGCTCCCGCTGCGCGGCGTCCGCGGCTCGCCAGGTCTCCGCGAGCAGCGCCGTGGGCCGGTGTCCCCGCAGGTCGTCACCGGTGGCCTTGCCGGTGCGCTCCGGGTCCCCGAACAGACCCAGCAGGTCGTCCCGCAACTGGAAGGCCTCACCGAGCGGCAGGCCGTACGCGGAGTAGCCCTCGCCCAGGCGCGCCGGCGCACCCGCCAGCGCGCCCCCGATCAGCAGTGGCTGCTCCACCGTGTACTTGGCGGTCTTGTAGCGGATCACCTTGAGCGAGGCCGCGGTGTCCGGAGCGGCGCCGGTGTGGAGGATCTCCAGGCACTCGCCCGCGATCAGGTCCCGGGCGAGCGCGGCCCACAGCGGGCGCGCCCGGCCGAGATACGCCGCGGGCAGCCCGCTGGTGACGAACAGCTGCCCGGCCAGGGACATCAGGAGATCGCCGACCAGCATGGCGAGGGACCGCGCGGCGCCCGGCGCCCGCGGATGGCGCGGGACGGCGGCACGCAGCGCCCGGTGTGCGGTGGGCCGCCCGTGCCGCAGGGGGCTGTCGTCGATCAGGTCGTCGTGCACGACCGCCGCCGCGTGCACCAGCTCCATCGAGGCCGCCGCCCGCACCAGCGCGTCGCTGTCCGGCTGGCCGCCGCCGCGCCAGCCCCAGTAGCAGAACGCGGCCCGCAGCCGCTTGCCGTCGGCCACCGCCGACTCCAACTGCTCGGCCACCGGCCCGAGGGACGCGTCGACGGCCGTCAGCTCGTCGGCCTCCCGGGCCACGAAACGGTGCAGCACCTCGTCGACGCGGGCCTTGAAGGCGGCCGCGTCCCAGAGCTCAGTCATCGTCACGGTCCCGGCGGTCGTCGGGGTGCCAAAGGTCGTGCCGGTCCTGGCGTTCGCGCCGGGCCAGCACGTGCCGGGCCAGCACCTCCAGGTGGGCGGGAGGCGGCGCCGTACGGCGGTCCAGGGCCAGCCGTCCGCGGGCGACCAGGTCCCGCTCGGCCTCCTCGACCAGTTGTGCGGTGTCCGAGCGCCGCAACAGCCCCCGCGCCGTGCCGAACGCCGTGCCGAGCGTGCTCACCGCCAGATCCGCGAGGCCGGCGACCAGCAGCACCGCCCGGTCCTGCCCGCTGGGATGCCCGTTCTCTTGATCGTTCCCCGATGTCATGGCAGTCAGCGTGGACAGCCGCGCCCGCCAGCGCGCCGGAAACTCACGAACGAGTGAACCCGCTCCGGCCCGCTGCTCCGGCCGGCCGCTGCGGCCAGCCGTTCCCGTCAGCCGGCCCGGTCAGCCGGTCGTCAGAGCGCCCGTCAGATGGTCGTACCGCCCACGGCACAGCACACCCAGGTTCCCCGAATCCGAATCACCGGGCCACGTGCGCGTGCGGCCGGACGCCACGGACCAGGGTGTCGTCGTCCGCGTGGAAGCGCGGGTTGTGGTGGGTGACCGGACCGCGCCCGCCCTCGACCGGAACCGGGCGCCCGGCCGCGTCCGGGGCCGCGTCCCGGACGCCCGGCATCACGCACAGGCCGCCGAAGCGGTTCACGAGCTCGGACGCGTCGTCGTAGCCGAGCATCGCCCCCGTCTCCACGACCCGGTCGACGCCGCCGCCCCTGCGCAGGGTCAGCGGCCCCGCCGCCCCAGTCGTGCCCGCACGCGTGCGACACCGGGAACGGGCCGCCCGGACAGTCCGCGTCGACCGCCTCGGACGCGAAGTCGGCCCCCCGTGGGTCGGGTACCGGAGGGGCGTCGGTGTCCGCCCGCGACGCGACCGTGCGCGGCCCCGGCCGACCGCTCCTCGCCCAGAGCACCCCGACCACCGCGTGTCCGGCGATGCCGGTGCGGACCTGGTCCGGACCGAGGGAGCGCAGATGACCGGCCACCAGCCCGGCTGTCCGCTCCTCCCCGTGGGACAGTTCGGGGTGCCGGTGTAGATGCCGCCGCCAGGTGACGACCTGGGCGCCGCCTTCTCGGCACGCCGGTCCGGCTCCGCGCGGACCGCCTCGCGGGCCTCCTCGGGGGACCGTTCGCTGCTCAGCGCGGACGGTCCTCCGTCTCGACTGGGGGAAGGGCACGCGCCCTCGGATTGCCACGGAGGGCCCGCCCGCGCGCGGAGCACGGCACCGCGACGTCCACCGCGGGGCCGCGGCTACGCCCCCGGGAACACCGGCGTACCGCGCTCGATGATCGCCGCCGTGTCCAGGCCCGGCGGGAGGGTGCCGAAGGCGATGCCCCAGTCGGCGTCGAGGCGCGAGGCGCAGAAGGCGTCCGCGACCGCCGGGTGGCCGTGCCGCACCAGCAGGGAACCCTGGAGGACCAGGGCCAGCCGCTCGACCAGGCGGCGGGCGCCGTACTGGAGCGCGGCCGGGTCGGCGACGTCGGCGAGGTCCTTGCGGAGACGGACGACGGCCGCGTCGAGACGGCGGTCGGCGCCGGCCGCGCGGTCGACCTCCGCGAAGAACGCCTCCACCGCCTCGGGCTGACGGCCCATCGCCCGCAGCACGTCGAGCGCCGCCACGTTCCCCGAGCCCTCCCAGATGGAGGGCAGCGGGGACTCGCGGTACAGCCGGGGCAGACCCGAGTCCTCGACGTAGCCGTTGCCGCCCAGGCACTCCAGGGCCTCGGCCGCGTGTGCGGGTGCCCGCTTGCACACCCAGTACTTGGTGACCGCGAGGCCCAGCCGGCGCAGCTGCTCCTCCTGCGCGTCGCCGGCCGCGGCCCGGTCCACGGCGCCCGCGAGCCGCAGCGCGGCGACCGTCGCGGCCTCCGCCTCGACCGCCAGGTCCGCGAGCACGTTGGTCATCAGCGGCTGGTCGACCAGACGGGCACCGAAGGCGCTGCGGTGGCGGGCGTGGTGCACGGCCTGCACGAGGCCCTGGCGCATCCCGGACGCGGAGCTGACGGCGCAGTCGAGCCGGGTCATGTTCACCATGCGGATGATGGTGGCGACGCCGCGGCCCTCCTCGCCGACGAGCCGGCCGAGCGCGCCTTCGTACTCGATCTCGCTCGACGCGTTCGAACGGTTGCCCAGCTTGTCCTTCAGCCGCTGGAAGCGGACGGCGTTGCGCGAGCCGTCCGGCAGCACGCGCGGCACGAGGAAGCAGGAGAGTCCCCCGGGGGCCTGGGCGAGGGTGAGGAAGACGTCGGACATCGGGGCCGAGGTGAACCACTTGTGCCCGGTCAGCGCGTACATGCCGGACTCGCCCGTCGGGACCGCGCGGGTGGTGTTGGCGCGGACGTCCGAACCGCCCTGCTTCTCCGTCATCGACATGCCGGCGATGATGCCGCGCTTCTCCGTGGGCACCCGCAGCCCGAAGTCGTAGTACGGGGAGGACAGCAGCGGCTCGTACACGGCGGCCAGCTCCGGCTCGGCGCGCAGGGCGGGCACGGCCGCGTACGTCATCGAGACCGGGCACAGGTGCCCCGGGTCGGCCTGCCCCCACACGAACACCTTGGCGGCGCGGGCCACGTGCGCGCCGGGCCGGGGGTCGGCCCAGGGCGCGCCGTGCAGACCGTGCCGCACGGCGACGTTCATCAGCTCGTGCCAGTACGGGTGGAACTCGACCTCGTCGATCCGGTGGCCGTACCGGTCGTGGGTGTGCAGGACGGGGGAGTGGCGCTCGGCGAGCCGCCCCCACTCCTGGGCCTGATGACCGCCCGCCCGCAGGCCGAGCTCGCGGAGGTCCGTCTCCGCCCAGCCCGCGCCCTCGCGGCGCAGCGCCTCCAGGAGCGCCGGGTCGGCCGAGACGTCGTGACCGGTGAGCGGCGGGACTTGGTTGGTGACCTCATGCGTGGTCGGCATCGGGTACTCCCAGGGCTCGCAGGGTGAAGGTGACCAGGGCGGGGACGGTGCCGGGGCCGACGGCCCCCTCGGCGAGGGGACCGACGAGCGCCTCCGCGCCCGCGCCGACGAGCGCGGAGGCGGTCAGCACGGCGTCCTGGGGGGGCAGTTCGCCGGCGCGCACGCCGGCGTCGATCCGTGCGGCGAAGACGTCGCGGAAGGCGCGCCGGAAGACGAGGCGCTCGGCGTCGACGGCCGGGTCGACCGGCTCGGCGAGCAGGGCGTAGGCGAGCCGGGGTGCCTTCAGGGCCCGGCTCGCGAAGGTCTCGATGACCGCGACCACCCGCTCGGCGGCGGTCCGGTGACAGGACAGTGCCGCGGCCTCGGACACCGCGGCGACCTCGCGCCGGACGACCGTCCGGAACAGCTCGACGGAGAGCTCGGCCTTGCTGGGGAAGTGGCGGTACACGCTCCCGGTGGCGATCCCGGCCCGTGCGGCGACCGCGGCCATGGTGCAGCCGGCGTAGCCGTGCTGGGCGAGCAGACCGAGGCCCGCCTCGACGACGGCGGTGCGCTGTGCGTCGAGCCGTGCCTGGACGGCGGGCGTGCGTCGGTACGGCATGGAAGGAGTGAAGCAGTGATTCAGTCCTTCAGCAAGGGTGCGCCCGGCGGCCGGAAGGGTGGCCGCCGGGCGCGGGCCGGTGAGCGCGGGCGGGTGCGTCAGCCCGTGAAGACCTCGACCAGCGACCAGAGCGCGAGCGCGGCCATGCAGAGGCCGCCGATCCGCTGCACGGTCCTGAGCGGGACGCGCTTCGCGATGAACCGGCCGGCGACGAGGGCGAGCGCCGAGACGGACATCAGGGCGGCGGCGGAGCCGATCGCCGTCGACCAGGTGTCGTTGGTGGCGGCGAGGTTGGCCGTGGTGATCTGGGTCAGGTCGCCCCACTCGCTGATGAACACGGCCATGAAGGCGGTGGAGTAGACGGGCCAGAAGCCGGTCACCGTGGCGCCGCCCGTGTCCTCCTCGTCGTCGTCGCCCCCGCCGCGCAGCAGCATGAAGGCGCCGAAGGCGAACAGGAGCGCCGAGACGAGCTTGACGATCCAGCCGGGGAGGAGGCCGAGCAGGCCGCCCGCGCCGACGGCGATGGCCACGTGGACGACGAACGCCGTCGCGGTGCCGAACCAGACGTACAGTGGACGCATGCGCGTGCCCATGGCGAGGGACGCGAACATCGTCTTGTCCGGAAGTTCGGCGAGGAAGATCAGCCCGAAGGCGGTGACGATCGCCAAGGGGTCGAGATGCATACCGGTGGCTCTCTGCTCTGGACCGGGCCCGGGACCGACACGGCGCCTCGATGGGCGACGGGAGGACCACTCGGCCCGGCATGACGGACCACGCCCACAGGGATGCGGACGTGGCGCTACTGCCTGGCCGAAGGTCTCGCCCGTCCGCGGCCGGTACGGCGGCGGACCCGGTCACCGGGAACCCGGGGGCTCCAGTGTGTCGACGACCGGTTCGCAGGGCTACTCCCCTTCGCTGCGGTCCAGTGTAACGGACGGCGGAGCCCGATCTCGGTAGACAGTGTCTACAAGCGTGGTAGAACGGTGTAGACAGTGTCTACGCACGATCGACCGGACGGACGGATCCATGACGAACGAGCCACGGCCCTCGAAGCCCTCACCCCCTGACACGCCGCATCCGGCTGAGGACCCCCGTCCCTCCGGCCGCGCGCGGCCGGAGGCGGCCACGGACCCGCTTCCCCCGGAGGCCACACTCCGCGACCGGCTCGTCCGGACCGGCGTGGAACTCGTCGACGCCGAGGGCGCCCAGGCCCTCTCGCTGCGCGAGATCGCCCGCCGCGCCGGCGTTTCCCACGGCGCGCCGCGCCGCCACTTCCCCACCCACCTCGACCTGCTCTCCGCCATCGCCCGCGAGGGCTTCCGCGAGCTCGCCGAGCGTTCGGCGGCCGCGGATCGCGAGGGTGAGGAGCCCCGCGCCCGGCTCGAGGCACTGGCCCGCGGCTATCTCGACTTCGCCCGCCTCCGTCCCGGCATGTACGAGCTGATGTTCCGGCACGACCTCCTGGAGAGCGGACGGCTCGGCCTGCGGGACACCAGCCTGCCGCTCTTCGGCCGGCTCGCCGAGCTCGTCGCCCGCGCCCGCCCCGACGTCGCCGACCCCATAACGGCCGCCGGCGCCCTGTGGGCCAACCTGCACGGCATCGCCCAGCTCTGGCGCTGGGGCAGCCTGCGCCTCGCGACCGGTGCGGACGACGTGACACCGCTGCTCACCGCCGCCCTCGACGCCCACCTCGGACCGACGGCGCGGGACCGCCGATGAAGGGCACCACCCTCCGCCGCCCCCTCACCCTCGCCTGCAGCGTCGTCGGGGCCGCCGTCGTCGCCCTCGACGGCACCGTGCTGACCATCGCCCAGCCCGCGCTCCAGCACGACCTCGGCGCGGACACCGGCCAGGTGCAGTGGACCAGCACCGGCTACCTCGTCGCCGTGGCGAGCCTGCTCGTCTTCGGCGGGCGGCTCGGCGACCGGTACGGGCACCGCAGGCTCTTCGCCGTCGGCTGCCTCGCCTTCGCCGCTGCTTCCGCCGGGATCGCCGCGGCCCCCGGCATCGGATGGGTCATCGCCCTCCGCGTGGCCCAGGGCGCGGCCGGCGCCCTCCTCCAGCCCGCCACCCTCGGCATGCTGCGCCACGCCTTTCCCCCCGAACGGCTCGCCATGCCCGTCGCTCTGCGCACCAGCGCCATCGGCCTCGCCGCGGTGGCCGGCCCGCTGATCGGCGGCGTCCTCGTCGACGCGTACGGCTGGCGCGCGGTCTTCCTCATCGGCGTCCCCCCGACGCTCGCCATCGCCCTCCTCTGCCTCGCCGCACCGGCGGCGGGGGAGGAGGGGGAGGAGCGGGAACACGGACCCGCGCCCGTGCGGACGCCCGGGGCACCGCCGGTACCGGGAGCCGTCCCGCCGCCGACGGCGACGGCGGTGTCCGGCCCGGCGAGCCGCCCGGCACCATCCACGGCGACCGCCGTCACGGGCCCGGCGGCGCCCACCTCTCCGACCGCCGTCACCGCGACCGCGACCGCGACCCCGACCCCGACCGCGTCCGAACCCGCCCGCACCAGGCCCGCGATCCCACCGCAGCCGCTCCCGCCGGTCACCGTCACCGAGCCGGCGCACGAAACGGCGCACGGAAGGGTGCACGGAACGGCGCACGGAAGCGTGCACGGAACGGCGCATGACACGGCAGCCGTCGACACCAATGGCGCCGCCGTGATGGGACGCCCCCGCACCCCCGCTCCCGCGCACAGCGGCACCCCCACTCGGCCGGGGGCCGCCGCGGCGCTGGACCTGCCGGGGGCCTGTCTGCTCGGGCTCGCGCTCGCCTGTCTCGTGCAGGGGCTCGCGCACGGGGCGGTCGCCGGGGTCGTGCCCGCGCTGGTCGCCGCCGCGGTCGCCGCGGTGGCGTTCGTCCGGCACGAGAGGCGTGCGGCACGGCCCCTGGTGCCGATGGAGATGCTGCGGCCCGGGCCGGTCGTGGCCGGACTCGGGGCGCTGGTGGCCGCTTCGGCCGCGCTCTCCGGCACCCTGTTCACCGCCACCTACCTGTTCCAGGGCACCCTCGGCCTCGACGCCCTGGCCACCGCACAGCGCATGGTGCCGCTCGCGCTGCTCATCGTGGTCGGAGCGCCGGTCAGCGCCCTGCTCAAGGGGCGGATCGGGGCGCGCCGCACCGCGGCCGGCGGGGCCGCGCTGCTCGCCGCCGGGGTGCTCCTGCTGGCCTGGCCCGCCGTGACCGCCTCCGGCCCGGCCACCGGCGCCTGCGCGGGCCTCGTGGGCGCCGGGTTCGGGGCCGTCATGGTGACGGCGACGTCCGTCGTGGTCCACCGGGCCGCCGAGGAGCACGCGGGGGTGGCCGGCGGACTCCAGCAGACCGCCATGAACACCGGCCCCGTCCTCGGCGTCGCGCTGGCGACCCTGCTCCTGCCGTACGGGACCGCCCTGCCCGCCCTGGCCGCCGTCGCCGCGCTCGCGGTGCCCGCCGCCCTCGGCCTGCCGGGACCGCCGCGGGACACGGACACGCCAGCGCGGCCGTAACGCCCGGGGTCCGGCCCGCCCCGTACGTACGATCACGAAATGCCCACCGGTGGTTCCCGTGTCCCCGCCGCGCCGGGGACCCGCGCCCAGTTCAACCTCGGCCTCGCGCTGCCCTTCCTGGCCCTCGCCCTCGTGGTGGTGGCCGACCTCATCACCGCGGAGGGGCAGCACTTCGACCGGCTCCTCGTCATCGGGCCCGCCCTCGCCGCCATCACCTGGAGCGTCCGCGGCACCCTCGCCGTCGGCCTGCTGGCCCTCGGCCTGCGGCTCCTGCTGGCCGTGGCGCAGGGCGACCCCGCCCAGGACACCGTCGCCGCCGAGCTGGTGCTGGCCGCCGTCACCGCGGCCGCCCTCTGGGTCAGCCAGGTCCGCACCCGCTACGAACGCGACCTGCGCGAGGTCACCGCCGTCGCCGAAGTGGTCCAGCGGGTGCTGCTGCGCCCGCTGGCACCCCGGCTCGGCGGCGTCGAGCTCCACCTGCTGTACGTCTCCGCGGCCGCCAAGGCCCGGATCGGCGGCGACTTCTACGAGGCCGTCCGCGTCCCCGGCGCCGTCCGGGTGATGCTCGGCGACGTCCAGGGCAAGGGCCTCGGCGCGGTCGAGACCGCCGCCGTACTGCTCGGCTCCTACCGCGCCGCCGTCACCGAGGCCCCCGACCTCGCCGCCCTCGCCGACCGCCTCGAAGAGGGCCTGGAACGGTACGGGGCGTGGGACCCCGACTCCGACGCCGCCGAACGCTTCGCCACCGTCCTGCTCCTCGAACTGCCCGACGACCAGGACGTCGTACGGCTCCTCAGCTGCGGCCACCCCGCCCCGCTGCTCCAGCACGACGGGCGGGTGCGCACCGTCCCGCTCACCGACCCCTCGCTGCCGCTCAACCTCGCCGGACTGTGCGCCTCCCGGCACCACGTCGAGGAAGTGCCCTTCCGGCCCGGGGACCGGCTCCTGCTGTTCACCGACGGCGTGAGCGAGACCCGCGACCGGACCGGCACGTTCTACCCCCTGGAGGAGCGGCTGCTCGGCTGGGCCGGAGAACCGGGCGACCGGGTCCTGCCGCTGCTCCACCGCGACCTCGCCGCCTACGGGGTGAAGGGTCTCGACGACGACGTGGCCGCCCTGCTCGTCGTACGACCGCCGGAACCGGCCGCCGCGCGCGAGCCGGCCGCTCCGGCGCCCCTGAGCTAGGCGGCCCGGCCCGCTTCAAACATCCGAAACCGGGCAACCGGTGTCGCTCCCGCCCCGGCCGGGTGTCTCACGCGCCCTTGGTGCGCTCTCTGGTGACCCTGTCCCCCATGGGCCACTCTTGTCGACCGTGCGCCGGCCGTCCGCAATGCGGACGCGGCCCCCGGCGGGCCGGTGCGCGGACACGCCGGACCAGACGAGAGGAGCGGGTGCAGGTGCCCGACGACAACGCCTTCGGCTCGTTCGACAGCGGACCCCTCACCGAGGCCGAGGTGACCCGGGTGGCCGAGCACGGCATCTGGGGCCGCAGCGGGACGCTCGACCCGGGCGCCGTCCGGATCGGCCGGACGCTGGCCGCGGCCCTCGCCGACGAGACCCGGTCGGCGCTGCTGACCGACGAACTCGCCGATCTGGTCGCGCACGTGCGCGGGATCGCCGTCCCCGCCTTCCCGCGCATCGAGTCCACCGACGGGATCCGCCTCTCCGCCTTCACCCTCCGGCTGCTCGCCCCCGGCCCCCATCCGTTGGTCGTCATGCCGGCCGGCTGGACGCCGCTCGGCTGGCCGCTGTTCATGTACGCCTACCTGACCCTCGCCGCCAGGGGCTACCACGTCGTCGCGTACACGCCCCGCGGCCTCGGCACCAAGGGCCTGCCCTCCAGCTCGCCCGGCTTCGTCGACGTCGCCGGCCCCCACGACCGGGCCGACGGCTCCGCCGTCATCGACCACGCCGTCGAGCACTTCGCGCCCGGCCCGATCGGTTTCATGGGCGAGTCGTACGGCTCCGGCATCAGCCAGCTGGTGGCCGCCCACGACGAGCGCGTTCAGGCCGTCGTGGCCCTCAGCACCTGGGGCAACCTGGCCACCTGCCTCTACGACAACGGCGTCCGGCACGTCGCCGCCGTAGGGGCACTGCTCCGGCTCACCGGCGGCCCGGTGGAGGAGAAGTTCGACGCGCGGAACCGCGCGCTCCTGGCCGGCTTCCAGGCGGGCACCGGCATGGCGGCCGTCGTCGACTGGGGGAACCTGCGCTCGCCGCAGTCGTACCTCGACTTGACCAACGAGAAGGGGACACCGACCTTCCTCTCCAGCACCTGGCACGAGGCCCTGTTCGCCCCCAACCAGCTCGTGGACACCTTCGAGGGTCTGGAGGTGCCCAAGCGGCTCTCCCTGTGGATCGGCGACCACACCGTCCCCGAGGGCCGCGGCCTCGTCGCCCCGCCCGCCAGGCCCGGCGACGTCAACCTCCCCGTGCAGGAGGCGTACGCCTGGCTCGACCACCACCTCAAGGGCGAGCGGAACGGCGTGGAGGACTGGTCCGCCGTCAGCTACCAGATCATGTTCACCTACCGGACCGTCCCGGTGCGCGACCCCGAGTCGGGGCAGCCCCTCGGCGAGAACCGGATCGTCGGCCCGGCGCTGCGCGAGTCCCGCGCCGCCTGGAGCGACGTCACCACCGGCACCGAACACCTCGCCCTCACGCCGGGAGGCGCGGACGGCGCCGACGGCGCCCTCGTCCCGGCGGACTCCGGCGCGGCCGAACCCAGCTGGGAGCGGGCCTTCGTCGCGGGCGTGGACACCGACGCCACCGCGATGGACGGGATCATGCGGACCGGCGAGGCGGAGTGGTCCGGCAACCCCAAGACGTACGACACCCGGAAGATCGACCGCACCCACGCCCTGGTCTGGACGACCGGACCCCTGACGGGGCCGCCCGGGAGCACCGCAGCCCGCCGCGTGCGGGGCATCCCCCGATTGAGCCTGACCGTCCGCTCGGCGGCCCGCGCGGTCACCCTCGTCGCCCGCCTCCTCGACGTCGCGGAGGACGACACGGCCCGGATCATCACCCACGAGCCCCTGAACGTCGACGGCCTGACCCCGGGACAGGACCGGGACGTCACCTGGCGGCTGCGGGCGGCCGCGTACGACATCCCGGAGGGGCACCGCCTGATGCTGGTGATCGACAGCAAGGACCCCCTGTACGGCGACGTGACGCCGGTCTGGACCCAGACCGTCGTCTCCTCGTCCGCACGGGCGGCGGCGATCCTCGAACTGCCCCTGGGGTGAGCACCGGTACGACGACGGGGGGCCGGGCGGGCGTTCCCGCCGGGCCCCCTCCGGGGCGGTACGGGTCAGGCGGGCGGCCGCAGTCCCAGGTGCTCCCGCAGCGTCGTACCGGTGTACGACGTCCGGTACACGCCGCGCTCCTGGAGCTCCGGAACCAGCAGGTCCACGATGTCGTCCAGGCCGTCCGGGATCAGGTACGGCGAGATGTTGAAGCCGTCGACCGCCCCGTGCCGCGCGAAGCGGGTGAAGGTGTCGGCGAGGCCCGACGGCGTGCCCACGTGTCCCCGCTGCGGGCCGAGCGCGATCACCGTCTCCCGCAGCGACCAGCCGTTCGCCTCCGCCTTCGCCCGCCACTCGGCGGCCACGGTCCGCGGATCGGCGATCCGCGACGAGCCGAACGCACCGGTGTCCTCGACCACCACCGGGTCCTCGGCGGGCAGCGGCCCGTCGGGGTCACGTCCGGAGAGGTCCATGTTCCACACCCTTCCGGCGACGGCGAGGGCGGTCGCCGGGGTGACCTGTTCGAGCCTGACCCAGCGCGCCTTCTCCTCGGCCTCCTTCTCGGTCGCCCCGATGACGATCTCGGTGCCGGGCAGGATGCGCAGCGCGTCCTGCGGCCGGCCGGCCGCGCGCAGCCGGCGCCGGACGTCCTCGGCGAACGCGAGGGCGTCGTCGAAGTCCTGGCCGTGCGCGGAGAAGATGACGTCCGCGTTGCGGGCGGCGAAGTCCCGGCCCTCCGGCGAGTCGCCCGCCTGGAAGATCACCGGGTGTCCCTGCCGGCTGCGCGGCAGCGTCGGCACCAGGTCCACGTCGAACTGCGCCCCCGCCGCCCGTACCCGGCCGACCGAGCCCGGCACGGACCAGGCGCGGGCGTCGGCGGAGTCGGCGACCGCGCCGTCCGCCCAGCCGTCCCAGATCGCGCGGGCCACGGTGAGGAACTCCTCGGCGCGGCGGTAGCGGTCGGCGTGGTCGAGGAAGCCGCCGCGCCGGAAGTTGGCACCCGTCCAGGCGTTGTCGGTGGTCACGACGTTCCAGCCGGCCCGGCCGTCCGACAGCAGGTCGAGGCTCGCGAGCCGGCGGGCGAGGTCGCCGGGCTCGTTGAAGGTGGTGTTGGAGGTCGAGACCAGGCCGATCCTGTGGGTGACGGCGGCCAGCGCGGACAGCTGCGCGAGCGAGTCGGGGCGCCCGGCGACGTCCAGCTCGTGGATCCGCCCGCCGGTCTCGCGCAGCCGTAGCCCGTCACCGAGGAAGAAGGCGTCGAAGAGACCGCGTTCGGCGGTCTGCGCGACGCGCCGGAACGAGGCCGGGTCGATCTGCGAGCCGCTCTCCGGGTGGGACCAGACGGTCCAGTGGTTGACGCCCTGGAAGAAGACGCCGAAGTGCAGCCGCGCGTCGGGGCGGGGAACGTCGTGCGGGTCGGTCCGGGTCATCGGTTCCCCTCCGGGGCGACGGTGGAAAGGATCCCCTTGGCGGATGCGGCGGATGCGGCGGATGCGGCGGATGCGGCGGATGCGGTCGGTGTGGCCGGTGTGGCCGGTGCGGCGGGTGTCGCTGATGCGCCTGGTGTGGTGCGCGTGGCGGGTGGTGCGGTGGTGAAGCGGCTCTCGGGGCGGGGGAGTCCGAGCGCGGTACGGAGGGTGGTGCCCGGCAGCGGGCGCGCGGCGACGCGCCGGACGAACAGCTCGGGCAGGACCAGGCGCGACAGCACCGCCAGGTCCTCGTCGAGGACCAGCGGATGCAGCCGCACGCCGTCCACCACATCGCTCAACTCCTCCAGGAGGTCGGCGAGTCCCGCCGCGGAGCCGGTGTAGCGCAGGCGGCCGGACGGCTGCCCCGGTGCCGCCTCCCACGCCGCGTACCGCTCCAGGTCGCCGATCCGTTCGGCGGCCGGCTCGTCCGGGGTGTCCAGGGCCACCTCGATCTCGGCGAAGGCCAGCGGCGCGCCGGAGGCGGCCGCCGCCTCGCCGAGGAGCGCGGGGGAGGTGCCTTCGACGAGGGCGACGTCGACGAGCTCCGGCGGGACGAGACCGGCGGGTGCGAGGACCACGGGCCTGCCCTGCGGCGGACGGGGCACGATCGCGGGGCCCTTCACGCTGTACGTCTCGCCGGTGAAGTCGATGGGGTGCAGCCGCCCGCGGTCCAGATAGCGGCTCGTGGCGACCGAGCGGATGACGGCGTCGTCCTCCCACGAGTCCCACAGGTCCCGCACCACCCGGAGCCCGTCCAGAGCCTCCCGGCGCAGCGCCGACGCACCCTCGACCGGGGGCCGGCCCCACGCGCGGGCGGCGTCCGGGCCCTCCTCCACGCCCACGACCCAGCCGGCCCGGCCGGACGAGACGTGGTCGAGCGAGGCGAGGCGGGTGGAGACGTGGAACGGTTCGGCATAGGTGGTCGCGACGACCGGGGCCACCCCGAGCACACTCGTGGACGCGGCGACGAACGCGGCCCGCTCCACGGCACCGAGCCGTCCGGCGGGCCCGCCCGCGGCGGCGGACGCGGGCGGCAGGATGCCGTCGTCCAGCGTGACCAGGGTGAAGCCGGAGTTCTCGGCGACGGCCGCGACCTTGGCGACCCGGCGCGGTGTCAGGAGCTCGCCGGGCCGGTGCGCGGCCCGGCGCCAGGCGGCGGGATGGGCACCGTCGCCGTCGATCTCGACGGCCAGGTGCAGGGCGGGGTGGGGCATGGCGGTCCTTCCGGGGGCTGGGGCGGCACGGCGAGCCCTCGCCGGGCGCGGTCCGACTCCACCCGACGCCACTCGTCCACTCACCGACACCCGCCGACAGGCGTCGGCACGCGTCGGCGCACGCCGGAGTTCCGAGACCACGACGGGCCAGGCGGCGGCGTGACGGTACGGAGAGGGGAGGAGGGGGCGCGGTCGGTGCTCACGCGGCAGGCGACGACCCGCCACCGCCGCGCGGGAACGCGGCGGCGGGGCGGGGATCAGCGCGCGGAAGGACAGATGGCCGAGGCGGTGCGGCAGAAGTCGACATGCCGCCGGCAGCTCAGCAGCGCCCCCGCGGGCACCGTACGACGGCCGCGGCGCGCCGCGGCGACCGGTGCCTGCACGGGGGCCTCCAGGAGTTCCGCCGAAGGTACGGAAGAGATCCGGACCAGCTTAGGCCGGGGCCGCGACGCGGTGTCAAGGGGCGGCCGGCCACCGGCGAGGGCCGAACGCTCCCCTCCCGAGGGGGCGTTGGGTCCCGTGACGGGGTCCGGGGACTCACCGGGACCGCGCAGGGCCCTGCCCGTCCCGCGCCCGGGCGGCGGGCGGCCGACCGGACCGCGCGGAGCGCCGGGGGCAGCGAGGACCCGGCACGCGGTGGCCGGAGGGTCGGAGCGCGGGGAGCGGTGGCCGGAGGACCCGGACGGGCGGGCGCCGGGACGGAACCGGATCCGGTCAGCCGCGGTAGGGCGTGTGGGCCTCGGCCCAGTCGGCCAGGGCCCGCGCGCACGCGGCGACGGACTCGCGCCAGCTGCGGGCCGCTCCCTCACCGGCCTCGTCGCTCACGTGCTTCACCATCCGCAGCGGCACCCCGGCGAGCGCGGCCGCGCTCGCCAGCGCGTACCCCTCCATGTCCACCAGCGTGGCCCGCAGGGCGAGCCGCTCCCGCGCCGCCTCGTCCGCTATGAACGCGTCACCGGTCGCGAGGACCACGTCACCGCCGTCCGGCAGGGTGAGCGGCGCCCCGTACGTCTCGCCGGTGAGGGTGGCGAGCAGCTCGGAGTCCAGGTCGTGCTGGAGCACCGTGCCGACCACGTGGGTGCCGGTCCAGCCGGGGCGCAGGGCGCCCGCCGTGCCCAGGTTGACGACCTCGGAAGGACGCGGCCCGCGGGCGAGGACGGTGGCGAGCGCGGTCGCCGCGTTGACCTTGCCCATGCCGGTCAGGAGCACCGGCAGGTCGGTGTCGAGGTGCTGCGCCTCCTCCTTGACCGCGAGGACGAGCAGGGGACGGCCGGCCGTGATCTCACCCAGAAGTTCCATGCGGGTCACGCTACCCGGTGCGCCCGGATCCCCCTGCTCAGGAGGCATGATCGCCGGGGCACCCCGCCACGCGGGCTCCTAGACCGGGAGCAGCCGGCCGATCAGCTCGGCGAGCTGCCGCGCGTTGCGGCAGGGCCGCATGTCCACGAGCTCCGCGTAGGCGTGGGCGGCCGAATCGCCGGTGGACCACAGGGCGGGCTGTTCCGGGTTGAGCCAGTACACCCGGCGGGCCCGGTCCGCGATGCGCTTCAGGGCGGCCGGGTTCGGGTCGCTGTGGTTGGTGCGGGCGTCGCCGAGCACGAACACGACGGTCCGGGGGCCCAGCGCGTCGGCGTACCGCTCGGCGAACTCGCCGAGCGCCGTCCCGTAGTCGCTCTGCCCGTGCCAGCCGGTCACCGTCGCCTCGGCCAGGATCCGCTCGCCGAGCCCCGCCGGATCGGCCCCGCCGCGGGCGACCAGGCCCGTCACCTCGTCGACCCGGTTGACGAAGGCGAACACCCGCACCCGGCCGAACTGGTCGTGCAGCGCCCGCACCAGCAGCATCGTGAACTGCGCGAAGCCCGCCACCGAGCCCGACACGTCGCACAGCAGCACCAGCTCCGGCCGTCCCGGCCGACGCCGCCGCAGCACGGGCCGCACCGGTACGCCCCCCGTCGACAGCGAACGCCTCAGCGTGCGCCGCAGGTCGATCTCCCCGCGCGCGGCCCGGCGGCGGCGTGCGGCGAGCCGGGTCGCGAGCCTGCGGGCGAGCGGGCGCACCGTACGTCGGAGCTCGTCCAGCTGGGCCCGTCCGGCCAGCAGGAAGTCCACCCGGTCCGGGGTCGCGGCGACGGCCCGCCGGGCCACCCGGTCACGGCCCTGCCGCTCGGCGACCCGGCGGCGCGCCTCCGTCCGCACCCGTTCCCGGAAGTCCTCGATGCGCCGCCGGATCTCGTCGTCGGTCAGCCGGTCGGCGAACTCCGGCTCCGCCGCGCCGCCGCCCTCCCGCAGCGCGCGGACCCGGGCGAGCAGCGTCTCCGGCCGGAGCCGGGACAGCGTCCGGTGCGAGGACCAGCCGTCGGACCCGGGTGAGGCACCGTAGCCGCCGAGCCCGCCGACGGCCTCGCGCGCCAGCAGGTTCAGCGCCGCGTCGTCGCCCCCGGCGAGCGCCGCGGCAAGGCGGTCGCGCAGCCGGGCCGCGTCGGCCGCCGGGTCCTCGCCGGTCCGAGGCCCCGGCTCCTGCGGCCGCCCCTCGGAGGGCGGGAAGTAGAGGTCGAAGACCCGGTCGAACACGCGACGCTGGGCCTCGCCGTGCAGCAGGGTCGCGGCGAGCGCCGCGCGCATCCGCTCCGGGTCGTCGAAGCCGACGGCCTCCAGGGCGAGGCCGGCGTCCACGGTCTCGCCCGTGCCGATGCCGAGGCCGTGCGCCCGCAGCGCCCCGACCAGGCCGGTGAGCCGGGCGGTGACCTCCCGGGGAGCCGTCGCGGCGACCTCCTGGGGAGCCGCGGTCACACCGCCTCCAGGCCGAGCTCGGCGGCGGCCGTCAGGATGTCCTCCCGGTGCTTGAGGATCACCCCCAGGCTGTCCCGCACGACCGCCTCCGAGAGGGTGTCCGCGCCGAGCGCGAGGAGCGTGCGGGCCCAGTCGACGGTCTCTGCGACCGAGGGGGCCTTGCGCAGGTCCATCGCGCGCAGCGCGCCGACCACCCGCACCACCGACGCCGCGAGGGCCTCGTCGATGCCCGGCACCTTGCTCCGTACGATCCGGCGCTCCAGGTCCTCCTCGGGGAAGCCGATGTGGAGGAAGAGGCACCGGCGGCGCAGAGCCTCGGAGAGCTCGCGGCTCGCGTTGGAGGTGAGCACGACGAAGGGACGGCGGGTGGCGGTGATGGTCCCGAGCTCGGGCACGGTCACCTGGAAGTCGCTCAGCACCTCCAGGAGCAGCCCCTCGACCTCCACGTCGGCCTTGTCCGTCTCGTCGACCAGCAGCACGGTCGGCTCCTCGGAACGGATCGCGGTCAGCAGCGGACGGGAGAGAAGGAACTCCTCGCCGAAGATGTCGGTGCGGGTCTCGTCCCAGCTCTCGTCCCGGCCCGCGGTGATCCGCAGCAGCTGCTTGGCGTGGTTCCACTCGTACAGTGCGCGGGCCTCGTCGACGCCCTCGTAGCACTGGAGCCGCACCAGCCGCGCTCCCGCGACCTCGGCCACCGCCTTGGCCAGCTCCGTCTTGCCCACCCCGGCCGGCCCTTCGACGAGCAGCGGCTTGCCCAGGCGGTCGGCGAGGAACACCGTGGTGGCGACGGCGGGCGAGGCCAGATAGCCGGTGCCGGCGAGCCGCGAGGCGACGTCGTCCACGGAGCTGAAGTACCCGGTCGTCACAGCCGTCCCCCCGGAGTTCCCTCGGTTACCCATCAGTAGGGGCAGCCTAGCGACCGGCACGCCGCTCGGCCACGGCCCCGCGCGACCGCCTCGCGCGGCGAGGCGCACGCCGCTCGGCCACGGCCCCGCGCGACCGCCTCGCGCGGCGAGGCACCCCTACCGGCACAACGCGAAGGTCTCGTCCTCGAAGGCGGGGAACTCGGCCGCGGCGGCCGCCACGGTCTCCGCCGCCGGACGGCGCGAGCCGACGCCGCCGTGGCGCGCGGCGATCGCGGCGAGCCCGGCGTGCGGACGCGGCGCGCGCCGCTCGGACCAGACGAAGTCGAGCGGGCCGTAACCGTCGGCGAGGAGCCAGAGGAATCCGGAGAGGTCCCGGGCGAGCACCCGCACCTCGCCCTCCGAGCCGAGGAACACCACCGGCTGCTCTGCCGGCGGCCGCCCCGGGCGGACCCGGTGGAAGGCCACCTGGCCGCCCGTCCCGTCCATGCCGAAGGGCAGGAAGGCGTCGCCGTCGAGCTCCTGGTTCCCCGTCCACGCCCGGATCCACTCCGTGGTCTCCTCGGCGCTCGGGAAGGCGGCGTACGGCTCGTAGTCCACGCCGTAGCCGTCGCCGTCGGCGTGGGCGAAGGAGACCCCGGCCACGTCGGCGAGGGCTTCGGGAAAGGTGCGGTCTTCCGTGTCGATCATGCCCGTCACCGTAGCGCCGCCCCCTGACAACGCCTTCCGGTCAGGAGGCCGCGCGGGACGGACGCGACGTCGGCGGGACGGGGGCGGAACGGGGGCGGGACGGGGGCGGGACGGGGGCGGGGCGCCCTCGCGGACGAGGCCGCCCGGCCGGCGGCGCCGGTCCGTGAACGGTCCGTGACGCGAGGCGAGTCGACGATTTCAGGCCTCGGCGGAATTCTTTCGCCAGGACGCTTGTGCAGGTCCCCGCGGAGCGGCACGCTCCTCGGTATGAACACAGCCAGGCACGCCAGTGAACGCCTGATGAGCTGGCCCTCGCTGATCGCCGACCGCGCGGCCTGCGGCGCCGAGCTCGGACTGCGCACCGCGACGCAGCAGATCGTGCACTTCCACGGTGAGAACGAAGCCGACGTCCACCTCACCCGCGCCATGGTCGCCCGGCTGCGGCCGGCCCTCCTGGGATCGACCGCGCTGCGACTGCGCGCCGGCTCGGGCTGGGTGACGGTCCGTCTGGACACGGGATCGGACATCGACCTGCTGGCGACCCTGGTGAGCGCCGCCCTCCAGGCCACCGGCGCCCCGTACCCCGCCGACGACCAGGCCCCCGACCACTGCACCCGCACGGGCCGCCCCTTCGCCCGTTCCTGAACGGTCCGCCCGCCGGCCCGTTCGGGCCGCCCCCGATCGGCCCGGCGGGCACCGGCGTGCTCCGCCTCCGCACCCGTTCGGCCGCATGCCGGACGGAATCGGCCCACCGGCGGGTACTCGACGAGGCATGCCCCCCACTTCCGGTGCGCCGCGCGACGGTGCCCCCGCCGAGCACGGACACTGGTTCCACCGGCTCCATGTGCGCCTGATGTCCTCACCGGTCGGGCTCACCTGGAACCGGGGGCGCGAGATGGAACTCATGCACCGCGCCATGGGGTTCGCCGCCCTCAGCCTGCTCACCCTCGTGCCCCTGCTGATCGTGGTCGCCGCCGCCGACCTCGCGAGCGGTCAGGGCTTCGCCCGCTGGCTCGTCCAGGGCCTCGGCGTCTCCGAGGTCTCCCAGGAAGAGGTCGAACGGCTCTTCGGGCAGCCGGGGCAGGCCCTCCAGCGCACCACCGCCTTCGGTCTCGCCGCGCTCGCCGCCTTCGGCGTCACCTTCGGATCGGCCGTGCAGACCGGCTACGAACGCGTCTGGGGCCTGCCCACAGCCCGCTGGCACACCATGTGGCGGCACGTCGTCTGGCTCGCCGTCCTGGTCGCCGCCCTGCTGCTCTTCGTCGCCACGACCGTCCCCGGGCGCTCCTCGGCCCGCGGCGCCGTCCTCGTCGCACTCGGCGACCTCACCGGCACCTTCCTGTTCTTCTGGTGGTCGCAGCGCTTCCTGCTCTGCGGCCGCATCCGCTGGCGCGCCCTGCTGCCCGGCTCGCTGCTCACCGCCTTGGGGCTGTTCGGCCTGCGGATCTTCTCCCAGCTCGTCTTCTCCCCCCTCATCGCCTCCAACGCCGTCACCTACGGGCAGTTCGGCACGGTCCTGGTCCTGCAGTCCTGGCTCGTCGGTGTCGGATTCGTCGTCTACGGCGCCGCCCTCGTGGGGCGGCTCGTCCACGAGCGGCTCGTCCTGCGCCGGCTCGACCGCGGGCCCCGGGAGGGCGGGCCGGCGGGCCCCGGCCCGCACTGAAGGGACGGTGGCCGCCGCGAGGACGGCCACCGCCCCGTGGGCGGACGGGATCACCCGCGGCAGACGGGTGCGGGACGGGCGACATCGAGCACGAAGCGCTCGGGGTGGTGCAGCACGAAGGTCTTGTAGACGGGTTTGGCGGCGAAGGCGGCTCCGACGGTGACCACGCCCTCGAAGTCGCCGGTGAGGGCGACGCCCTTGAGCGCGGGAAGGTGGATCTTGAGCAGCCGGGGTCCCTGGTAGACGGAGGCGCCGGCCTCGTTGTGGGCGACGGCCGGGGAGAGCCGGATCTCCAGGAAGTACTTCCCGGCGAGCGGCACCTTGTTGCCCGAGCCGTCGTAACGCAGCTCCTTCACCGGCTTGACGCTCACCGGGGGCATCGTGCCCCGGACGTCGATCACGAGCCGGTCGAAGGTGGAGTGGCCGCCCCAGCGGACGTCGACGACCCGGGCCGTGGCCGGGGCGGTCGTCGTTCGGGAGGCAGGGGCCGTGGCCCCCGCGGGGGCGGTGGCGCCGATCCCGGCGGTGAGAAGGATGCCCGCGGCCGCGGCCGCGAGGGTCTGGCGATGGAACATGGCGTCCCCCGATTCGTTCTGCGACGGGGACAGTGGTGTCACTGGGAGAGACATCCGCCTGGAATGAATGGTTCCGCCCGAAGGGCGGGTATTCGGAATCGTTCCCTCGTGCGTCCGGTGGGGGTACGGAATCGGTGCCACGGCCGCCGTAACCTCAAGGCCCCTCGGTAGTTGACCAGGGCATGAAGAAGCGCAGCATGCTCGCCATCGCCTCCCTCGCCGCAGGCGTCGTCACCGCCCTCGTCAGCCCGCCCCAGGACGCCTCCGCCGCCGAGGCCGGCGGCCCCGCCGACAAGGTCACCGGCCTCCTCCAGGAGGACCAGGCCGTCGGCTCCCTCGTGGGCGAGACCGTCGAGGGCGCCGGAGGCGGCCTCCAGGCCCCGCAGGCCGGCGGGCTCCTCTGACCTCCGCCCCCGCCCGTGCCCCGTACAGCCCCTTCGCGGCCGTGCGGGGCACGCCCCGTGTGCGCGTGACGCTCGGGGAATGACAGGATGTGCCCATGAGCGACAACGTCTACTTCGACATCACCATCAACGGCGAAGAGGCCGGCCGGATCGAATTCAAGCTCTTCGACGAGGTCGTCCCGAAGACCGCCCGCAACTTCCGCGAGCTCGCCACCGGCCAGCACGGCTTCGGCTACGCCGGCTCCCCCTTCCACCGCGTCATCCCCCAGTTCATGCTCCAGGGCGGTGACTTCACCAACGAGAACGGCACCGGCGGCAAGAGCATCTACGGCGAGAAGTTCGCGGACGAGAACTTCCAGCTGAAGCACGACCGCCCGTACCTGCTGTCGATGGCGAACGCGGGCCGCAACACCAACGGCTCCCAGTTCTTCATCACCACCATCGTCACCAACTGGCTCGACGGCAAGCACGTCGTCTTCGGCGAGGTCGTCAAGGGCCAGGAGATCGTCGACAAGATCGAGAAGCTGGGCTCCGCCTCCGGCCGCACCAGCGCCGACATCCGCGTCGCCAAGTCCGGCGTCGTCGAGGCCTGATCCGTCCGCACGGCCCGCGCCGAACCACCGCCCACCGCCCCCGCCGCCGCACCACCGGCCCGGGGGCGGCGGCACGGCCGGGGCCGGTTCAGGTAAGGGCGCGGGCGAGAGCCAGGGCGAAGCCCTCCGGATTGTCGATCGTCATGTTGTGCCCGGCGGCCGGCACCTCGAACACCGGTATGCCCTGCGCCGCGGCCTTCTCGGCGTCCGCGTCCGGCAGGCTGAGCTCGCCCACCAGGAAGGCCCGCGGCCGCTGGAGGGCGAACAGCAGCTCGCCCTCCGCCGGCACCGAGCCCTCCACCAGCGCCACCGAGCTGCGGTGCACGGCCAGCGGATCGGCGAGCCGCAGCCGCGCCGCGTAGTCCGCACGGTCCTGACCGGCGACCATCGCGGCGAAGCCCTCCCGCACGAAGGACTCCTCGTCCTGGGCGGCGACGGGAGAGGAGAACGCGCCCCCTCCCGCGTACAGATTGGGCTCGGCCACCACCAGCCGGTCCACCAGATCCGGGCGCGACGCGGCCAGCCGGATCGCGACCGCCCCGCCCATCGAGTGCCCGACCAGCTCGACCCCGGACAGGCCCTCGTGGTCGAGGATCCGGGCGACGGCCGCCGCCTGTGACTCCATGCGGTAGTCGAAGGAGCGCGGCCGGTCGCTCAGACCGAAGCCCAGCAGGTCGACGAGGAGCGAACGCCGTCCGGCGAGCTCCGGACGCACCGCGACGTGCGCGAAGTCGGACGCGCCGCTGCAGCCGAGGCCGTGCACGTACACCCGCGCCAGCCCCGTCGCCCCGCCGGGCAGATCGATCCACCGGACGCATCCCCCCGCCTCCGCCAGAAACAGCTCGCGCATGGTGCTCCGCCTCCCGTGACACCCCGTAGGACCGGCTCCCCACCGGTCCCGGTCACTCTAGGGGGCAGCACTGACAACGGCCCCGCCCGCTCAGGAACCGTCGCCCTCCCCGTAGCGCCGCTCGAACTTCGCGATCCGGCCCTCGCTGTCCACCGTGCGCGCCTTGCCCGTGTAGAACGGGTGGCTCTCGGAGGAGATCTCGACGTCCACCACCGGGTAGGTGTTGCCGTCGTCCCACTCGATGGTCTGGTCGCTGCTCGCCGTCGACCGGGTCAGAAACGCGAACCCGGCGGACCGGTCGCGGAACACCACGGGCCCGTAGTCCGGCTGCTTGTCCTGCTGCACGTGTCCTCCTCGGACGTCCTGCCAGTCTTCCCCCGGTGCGCCCAGCCTCCCCGCACGCCGCCCGCACGACCAGCGCCGCACACCCACCCGGGTGACGACACACCCGTCACGCCCGGTGCGCGCGCGTCCCCCAGCGGGCCGCCAGGAGCAGGGCGATGTCGTCGGGCCGGTCCGCGGACTGCCGGGCCTCGCGGATCAGCCGGTCGGCGGTCTCCGGCAGCGGCGCCGAGCCGGTGGCGGCCAGGGCACGGCGCAGCCGCTCGATGCCCTCGTCGATGTCCGTGTCCGGCCGCTCCACCAGGCCGTCCGTGAACAGGGCGAGCACCTCGCCCGGTCCGAGGCGCAGCCGGGTCACCGGATACGTGGCGCTGTCGTCGACCCCCAGCACCACTCCGCCCGCGAGGTCCACCCCGACCGTGGAGCCGTCTGTCCTGCGCAGCAGCGGCTGCGGGTGCCCGGCCCGTGCGGCGTGCGCCTCACCGGTCTCGGGGTCGAGGACGACGTAGCAGCAGCTCGCGAACTGCCCCGGATCGAGGTCGATGAGCAGCCGGTTGGTGCCCCGCACCACGTCCTCGGGCGCGTGCCCGCCCAGCGCGAACGCCCGCACCGCGCTGCGCAGCTGGCCCATGGTCGCCGCGGCGGCCACCCCGTGCCCCTGGACGTCCCCGATGACGAGGGCGAGGCGGCCGTCGTCCGTCTCGATCACGTCGTACCAGTCGCCGCCCACGTCCATGCCCTGGGTGCCCGGCAGGTAACGGCCCACCGTCTCCACCCCCTCGTGCACCGGCAGCCGGTGGGGGAGGAGCGCGTCCTGCAGCCCCCGGGCGAGCGCCGACTCGGAGTCGTAGCGCTGCGCCCGCTCCAACGCCTGGGCGATCAGGCCCGCGAGCGCCGTCAGCACCGTGCGCTCCTCGGCAGTGAAGCCGCGCGGCGCGTCGAAGCCGAGGATGCACGAGCCCACTGGCCGGCCCGAGGCGATCAGCGGCAGGAACGCCCGCGCCCCCGTGTGCGCGTCCAGCGGCAGCCCCGGGTACGCGGCGCCGAGCTGGTCCATCGACTCGAAGAACAGCGGCCGGCCGGAGGTGAGCGTCTCCACACCGGGCACGTGGGCGTCCAGGCCGACCCCGTCGAAGGGCTCCAGGAAGCCCGGCGGGAAACCCGTCTCCCACGCCAGGTACAGATGCCGTTCGCTCAGCAGGTAGATCGCCAGTTGCCGGCCGCCGAAGGCCGGCAGCAGCTCCTCGGTGACCACCGCCGACACCTGGCGTGCCGTCACGGCCTCCGACAGGGCGATGGCGAGCGCAACCGGGCGGTAGAGCGCCGCGGCCCTGCCCTCCGGAGAGGTCAGCCCGTCGGCTTCCGCGGCCTCGTCGGCCTTGTCGGCCCGCCTCACGCTCCCGACGCCGGGTGGCCGGCCCGCCGGGTCGTTCTTCTCCGGGACGAGCACCAGGGTCACCCCGTCCTGCCCCGGATACAGGGACACCGACAGCCACGCGCCGTGCCCCGGATGCGCCAGGAAGTGGATCGGCTCGTCGGACAGGAGCGCCCCGCGCAGCTGCTCCTCGTGGTACGGGTGGGCGAACCACGGCAGGGCCTCCCAGAGCGCCCGTCCGGCCAGGGTGTCGCGCGGCAGGCCGAGCAGGGACTCCGTGCGCGCGTTGACGTACGTGATCCGCCCGAGCCGGTCGATGGCCAGGATCGCGCGGGGCAGCCGGTCGGTGGCGTCGGAGCCGAGGAGGCCGGTGCCGAGGTCGACCAGGGAGCCGGTGAGCACGTTCCCGGCGGGGCCGTGCGCGACCGGGCGGGCGGTCACCTCGAGGAGGTGCAGCCCGCCGTCCGGCCCCTTCAGCCTGATCCTGCGGGCGGCCGGGCCGCCCGAGCCCGCCGCCTGCCGGGCCAGCGCCCACAGGGCGTAGGTGTCCTCGGGCACGAGCCGGGCGGTGAGCGCCTCGACGCTCCAGGGGGACGGCGCGTCCTCCCCGAGGATCGCCCGCAGGCCGGCGTCGGCCGTGACGGTGCCGGTGTCCAGGTTCCAGTCGAAGTAACCGATCCGCACCGGCGGACCGGTCCGGACGGGCAGCTGGACGGAGACCGGTTCGCCGGGCCACTCCACGCGGGTCCCGCCCGCGGCGAGGTCGTCGAGGGCCAGGCCGAGGCGGCGGGCCTCCGCGAGCATGCGGCCGCGGTCCGGCGCGTCGACCGGCATCCCGGGCGTCGGCGTCCGCAGCACCACCAGGACGCCGTAGCGCTCACGGCCGCGGACCACGGGGATGTACAAAGAGGCGAAGGGGAAGGGAAGGCTCGCCACGAGCTGCGGAAAGAGCCGCATGGCCTCCTCGACGTCCCCGAGGTGCACCGGCTGCCCCGACCGGTGGGCCTCCGCCACGGGGAAGGGCCGGTTCTCGTGCATCCGCCACCAGGGGCGGAACAGCGAGGAGGGCAGGCCCGCGAGCACGGCGAGCCGCAGCAGCCCCGGCGTGCCGGAGCGCAGATAGACCCCGCCCGCGTAACCGCCGGCCGCCTCGACCGCCCGCAGCACGGACTCGGCGAGCACCACCGGCAGGGCGTCCGCCGTCAGGGCCTCCGGCGCCGGCCCGTCCCCCGCCGGCCCGTCGGCGCCGGCGCCCCGCCGGGGCCCGGGCGAGGCCGACGGGGCGGGGCCTGCCGCGCCGTACGAGGTCACACAGCCAGCATGCTCCCCGCCGTGAGGGCCACGCATCCGGAGTGCGCACAGGTGAACCACTCCTCGGGGGCATTGACCCCGCTCGGCGCCGCTCGCGAGACTCGGTGCTCGGCCGCCGCGCCCGCGCGCGGCCCACCCACACCTCTCGACCAGGGGGCTTGATGACGGGCCGGGTTCTTCCGTACGACGTGGAGGGCAGCGGTCCGCGCCGCGCCCTGGTACTGCACAACTGGTTCGGCGACCGCACCAGCTTCGCGCCGCTGCGGGAACACCTCGACCGGGACACCGGCTCGTACGCCTTCCTCGACTGCCGCGGCTACGGGGAGGCGATGGACGCCGACGGCGCGTACACCATGGAGGAGGTCGCGGCGGACGCCCTCGCCGTCGCCGACGACCTCGGCTGGGAAGAGTTCTCCGTGGTGGGCCACTCCATGGGGGCCAAGGCGGCCCAGCTGATGCTGCTCGACGCACCCGGGCGGGTGCGCTCGATCGTCGGCATCTCGCCGGTGTCCGCGGCGGGCTTCCCGCTCGACGCGGAGACCTGGGAGCTGTTCGCCGGGGCCGCCGAGAGCGCGGCCAACCGCCGGGCCATCATCGACAACACCACCGGCGGACGGTACGGCGACGCCTGGCTGTCCGGCCTCGTGGACCGCTCCCTGCGGCGCTCCTCGGCCACCGCCTTCCGCGCCTACCTGGACTCCTGGTCGCGCACGGACTTCCACGAGCGGGTCCGCGACAACCCGGCGCCCGTCCTCCTCGTCGTCGGCGCCCACGACCCGGCGCTCGGCGCGGAGGCGATGGAGGCGACCTGGCTGCGCTGGTACCCCAACGCCCGGCTCACGGTGCTGCCCGACGCCGGGCACTACGCGCCCGAGGAGACCCCGAAGGACCTCGCCGACGCCATCGAGGCCTTCCTGGCCGCCTGACGCGCGCCCGCCGCCGAACCCGGGGACACTGGTCGGCAGCGACCGGCCCCGGGTCCGGCAGACCGGCCCCAGGGGCCGGCAGCGGGGGAGAGGCGGTGCGGCATGATCCTGGCCCTGACGGCGGCCGTCGCGGCGGCGCTGCTCGTCTGCCGGCTCGCCCTGCGCGAACGGCGCGTCCCCGGGACCGCCCGCCGCGCCCTCTCCTTCACCCGCGACCGGCGTGCCCTCGCCGCCGGCCTCCTCGCGGGGCTCCTGCTCGCCGTCGCGGGCTGGCGCGCGGCCGGTCCCGGCGCCGTGGCCTGGGCCGCGCTCGCGGCCGTCCTGGTGGCCGGTCTGACGGCAACCGGCTGAACGCCGCCCCTGCGACCGCCCGTTCCGCGGTGAGCGCGATCGGCCTGATTCCAGCCCGTTCCGGCCACAAGTTACCCGGCGGTTTCGCGTGACTTCCCACGAACGCGCCAGTAGAACATGTTCCCGTTCACTCCCCGAGTGAGGAACATCACGTGCCTGACACATCCTTTTCGGCCTCGGGTTCCCGAGGTCTGACCCGCCGCCGGTTCGTCACAGGAACAGGTTCTCTTCTGGGCGGCCTGGCGCTCGCCGGACCCGCCACCGGAGCGAGCGCCGCCGGCCGCGCCGAAGCCACGGCCTCCGCCCTCGCCGCCCCGATCGCCTCCGGCGCCCACGTCCCCGTCCTCGTCGTCGGCACCGGATACGGCGGCTGCGTCGCCGCGCTCCGGCTCACCGTCGCCGGCGTCGACGTGCACATGGCCGAGATGGGCATGGCGTGGGACACCCCCGGCCCCGACGGCAAGATCTTCGCCAACACCACCAGACCCGACTACCGCTCCTTCTGGCTGCGCACCCGTACCCGGCAGCCGCTGAGCAACTTCCTCGGCTTCCCGCTCGACAAGGACGTCCCCCGTCACACCGGCATCCTCGACGCCGAGGACTTCGCCGGCATCACCGTCTACCAGGGCCGGGGCGTCGGCGGCGGCTCCCTCGTCAACGGCGGCATGGCCGTCACGCCCCGGCGGGACCTCTTCCCCGCCGTCCTGCCGACCGTCGACCCGGCGGAGATGTACGGCACCTACTACCCGCGCGCCACCGCGGGACTCGGCGTCACCCCCGTCGACCCGGCCTGGTGGGAGGCCGCCGACTGCTACCAGTACGCCCGGGTCGGCCGCAGGCACGCCGAACGGTCCGGATTCCCCTTCGTCTTCGTCCCCAACGTCTACGACTGGGACTACATGAAGCGGGAGGCCGCCGGCGGCGTGCCCAGGTCCGCCCTGGAGGGCGAGGTCATCTACGGCAACAACCACGGCAAGAAGACCCTCCCGAAGACCTATCTCGCCCGGGCCGCCGCGACCGGCCGCCTCGCCGTCTCCCCGCTCCACGAGGTCACCGCCGTCACCCCGGCCCCGCGCGGCGGCTACACCGTCACCCTGGAGCGGCTCGACACCACCGGCGTCACCGTCGAGACCAAGACCGTCACCGCCGACCGGGTCTTCTTCGCCGCCGGAAGCGTCGGCACCAGCAAGCTCCTCACCCGCCTCAAGGCCACCGGCGCACTTCCCGCCCTCAACGACCAGATCGGCAAGGGCTGGGGCGACAACGGCAACGTCATGTGCGGCCGCGCCAACCACATGTGGGATCCCACCGGAAAGCTCCAGTCGGCCATGCCCACCGCCGGCATCGACAACTGGGACGCGGGCGGAGCCTTCGCCGAGGTCGCCCCGCTGCCCACCGGCATCGAGACCTACGCCTCCTTCTACCTCTCCATCACGAAGAACCCGCACCGGGCCGAGTTCCGCTGGAACCCCGCCACCCGGAACGTCGAGCTCACCTGGGACCGCGCGTGGAAACAGGCGTCCATCGACGCCGCCAGGACCATCTTCGACAGGATCAACGCCAAGGAGGGCACGATCTACCGCACCGACCTGTTCGGCGGCAACAGGATCTGGGGCGACCACCTCACGTACCACCCGCTCGGCGGCGCCGTCCTCGGCCGCGCCACCGACAACCACGGCCGGCTGCACGGCTACGACGGCCTCTACGTCATCGACGGCGCGCTCATCCCCGGCAACACCACCGTCAACCCGTTCGTCACCATCACGGCGCTCGCCGAACGCAACATCGAGCACATCGTCGCCAACGACCTGTGACGCCCGCGGCGGTACGGACCCGACGGGACCGGCCTGACAACCCCGGCCGGCCCCGTCACGACGGGCTCCGCCCGAGCGCGTCGTCTCAGTGCCCCGGCAGCACGCACACCGTGTCGAGCCCCAGCACCCGGTTGAGCCGCCCGAACGCCAGCCACGAGCCCAGACTCATGGTCAGCTCCACGATCTCCACCTGGCTGTACGCCGCGGTCATCCGCGCCCAGAACTCCTCGTCCAGGCGGTGGTGGTCCAGCGCGTACCGCTCCGCGTACTCCGCCGCGAGCCGGGTCCGCTCGTCGAAGGCCCCCGTCGTCCGCCAGGCGAGCACCGCGTCCGCGAAGTCCTCCTCGACCTTCTCCCCGTCCCGGTCCGTCCGCCAGTCCAGACAGAACCGGCACCCGTTGATCTGGGCGATCCGCAGCCGCGCCGCCTCGAACTCGCGCAGCCCGAGCGTCGTGTGCGCGTACACCGACAGCGAGAAGTTCGCCGCCGCCATCCCGATCCCGGGCACCATGTCGCCCCACACGTAACCGATCGGCTCCTGGCCCTCGGGAATGTCGATGATCACCGCGGTCTCCTTCCCAGCTTCCCCACCGCCGGGCGCAACGGCACGTCCAGCGCGTCGTAGAGTCCCGGCTCCGCCGCCACGAGCCAGTCGATCGCTCCCACCAGACGGCCCACGGCGGTCGCGTTGCCGCCCGCGGAGCGGTTCTCGCCCTCGTCCGTCGCCTCGACCGTGACCTCGATCCGCGGCCGGCCCTCCACGATCACCCGGTGCGCCCCCGAACCGTCCGGCGGCACCGGCCAGTCCGGCGCGCAGTCCGGGTGGATCCGGGTGACGTGCTCGATCACCAGCAGCGGCTCGCCGTCGACGACCCCCTGCACCTCGAAGCGGACCGCGCCCTGGGTGCCGGCCCGGAACTCGCCCATCGTGCGGGTCCGCACCGTCGTCTCCAGCGGACGCCGCTCCAGCGTCTCGCGGATCTCGTCGAGCTCGACGCCCAGCGCCCGGGCCATCAGCCGCAGCTGACCGCCCCACACCATCGCCGGCACCGACGGCAGCAGCATCGGCGGCTCGTACGTCATGGGCTGCCCCATGCCGACGAGGAGACGGACCGACTCCTCCTGCTCGTACGTCGAGTAGTCGAAGATCTCCTGGCAGCGGATCGCCTCCACGGTGCTGCCGAGCCCGCTCACCAGCAGCGGCAGCACGTCGTTGCCCCACCCCGGGTCCACCCCCGAGGCGAACAGCGAGCCGCCGCCCTCCCGCACCGCCGCCAGGACCGGCTCGCGGAACTCCGGCGGTGCGCCGCGCTGGTCGTACAGCGGGTACAGCGAGGGCGTCACGACGACCGCCCCGGCCCGTACCGCCCGCACCACGTCGGCGAGCGCCTCGTCGGGGCGCAGGTCACCCGACGCCGCGTACACCACGGCGCCCGGCCGGCCCGCGAGGACGGCGGCGGCGTCGTCCCGCGCCGCGATCCCCAGCTCGCGCCCGAGGCCGGCGAGCTCGCCCGCGTCACGGCCGACCTTGGCACGGTTCGCCACGAGGACGGCCGAGAGGTCGAGCGCCGGGTGGGCGTCGACGGCCCGGATGGCCGCGCGCCCGACGTTTCCCGTTCCCCACACCACGGTCGGAATCATGCGCGGAGGGTAGCGCCGGGACCGTGAGGTTCCCAGAGTCCGGACGGAGCGCATCTGACGACTCGTCAGAATGCTCCGGTCGTCCCGGGGGCGGGCTGCGGGGGCGGGCCCGGCCTCACCGCCTTCCGGGCCCGCCGCCTTCCGGGCCCGCCGCCTTCCGGGCCCGCCGCCTCCGGGTTCACCGTCCTCCGGCCTCACCGCCCGTCGGCGAGGCGCAGGGTCACGAACGGCACGGTGTCCCCCGGCAGCACGTACCGCTCGATCTCGACGAAGCCGCGGGCCAGCGCGAACCGCAGCCCCTCCGTGTTGCTCGCCAGCACGACGGTCTCCACGCCGGCGTCGCTCAGCGTCCTCGCGTGCGCCAGGCCCCGCTCGTACAGCGCCGTCCCGTAGCCCCGGCCGCGGTACGGGGGCAGGACGCGGGAGATGACCGTGGCGGCCGGGGTCTCCGCGTCCGGTGGACGGACGGTGGAGCAGCCGACGACGGTGCCGTCCGCGTAGGCGACGTCGAGCCGGTTGCGGCCGGCCCGCTCACGCACCTCGTCGGCGGAGAGCGGGGCGGTGGGGACGACCGTGTCGTGGACCAGCCGCCAGTCCGCCAGGAGCGCGGACACGGCGCCCGGGCCGGCGGGGTCGATCCGTTCGATGCGAAGGGCGTTCGCGGGTGAATTGTTCACCGGAGCAGGAGACCGCCGCACCCCATGGCGCGTCAACTTCTCCGCCCGGGCGGAGCCCTGCCCGCCGGTCATGGGCCCGGACGGGTGAGGAGACCCGGCCGGGGCGACACGTGTGCGCACGGACCGGGTACGGATGCGCGCATTGCCCCGAACCTCGGAGGTGGCCCACCCATGCCCGTCCGCATGCCCGTCCGCGAGGGCACCGCCACGGTGCTGACCTGCGCCCTGTCCGCGGTCCTGGTGCTTGCCGGATGCGCCCCGGCCCCGCCGCCGGCCGCGGCGCCCGCCAAGGCACCCGCGAAGGCGTCCGCCGCACCCGCGCCGCCACAGGGGGAGGGGCGCGACGACGCCGGCCGCGCCCCCGCGCGCATCCCCGGCGTCGGCCCCCGCACCCAGGCCCGCATCCCCGACGGCACCACCCAGGCCCTCGTCGTGAGCGGCGAGGGCGTCGACGCGGACGTGGCCGTCGCCGTGCTGTACGAACGGGACCCGGCCGGCCGCTGGCACCGCACGGCCGGACCCTGGACCGGCCACAACGCCCTGCGCGGCTGGACCGAGAACCACGTGGCAGGCGACCTGCGTTCGCCCATCGGCGTGTTCCGCCTCGGCGACGCGGGCGGCCGGCTCCCCGATCCCGGGGCGCGCATCCCGTACGACCAGGACGAGGAGTTCGCGCTCTCCGGCACCGGATTCCTCGGCGAACCCCTGGAGGGCTCCTTCGACTACGTCGTCGCCATCGACTACAACCGGGTCCCGGGCACCACCCCGCTCAACAAGGAGCGTCCGCTCGGCCCGGAGAAGGGCGGCGGGGTCTGGATCCACGTCGACCACGGCGGCCCCACCCAGGCCTGTGTCTCCCTGCCGCGCGAGAACATGACGGAACTGCTGCGCGCCCTGGACCCGGCCCGCGAGCCCGTCGTCGTCATGGGGCCGGCCGAGGTCGTCGCCGGCTGACCGGTAACACGTGACCGGGCACCGGGCGACACCGCTCCGGGAGCGCGCCACGCCGTGCGAAAGCCTTGGCCGGTACGTCCGTTCTGCCGCAAGGTGTCCCCGGCGTCCGGGGCCGCGCCATCGGGGGACGACGGCCGGGCGGGACAGGTCCAGGGGGGACACGGGACATGCCGACGACCACGACGGCGGGGGACACGTGCACGGCGAGCCGGGGCAGGGGGGTCCTCGAAGGGGCCTTCGCGCTCCTGGAGGCCCTGCGAAGACACGGCGACGACGCGGTGGGCGTCACCGAACTCGCCCGCGCCTGCGGGGTGCCCAAGGGGACCGCGCACCGGCTGCTCGACCAGCTCGTGGCCCTCGGCGCCGTCGAGCGCCGCGACCGGCGCTACCGGGTCGGCCCGCAGCTCTACCGGCTCGGTCTCGCCTGGGAGCCGCACCCGGGCCTGCGGGCCGCCGCCCGGCTGCCGCTGCACCGGCTGCGGGCCGCGACCGGGGCGAGCGTGCTGCTGGTGGTGATGCGGGAGGACCAGGCGCTGACGGTGAGTTCGGTGCCCGGGGAGCCGGAGCCCGTGCTCCCGCTGCGTGACGGGACCGCCTTCCGCCTCGACACGGCGGCGGGACGGGCACTGCGCGGGCCGCGCGGCGCGGGCGCGGTCCTCGACCGGGAGGACGTGATGGCCGGGGTGTGCTGCGCGGCCCTGCCCGTACGGTCGCCGGACGGCCGGACCGTGGCCGCGCTGGCCGCCGTGGTCCGCGCCGGGCGGCGCCTCGAACCGCTGGCCGACGCGGTCGCCGAGGCCGCCGGCGCACTGGCCCGCGGTCTCGCCCGGGGCCTGCCGGTGTGACCAGGGGCACGCTGTTCCGTCCAGTGGAACGCGCGTAGAACGGGCCTCGGCGGGCCGGGCACAGTAGGGGACGTGCCGAGGGGAACGGCACCGAAGGCCCGCCGGAGCGGCGGGGCCGCACACCGGACGTCACCTGATGTGACGTCATGAACCTGGGGGATTCACCATGAGCAAGAGCCGCACCGTCCGGATGGCCGCCGCCGCACTGCTCGGACTCGGCAGCCTCGGCGTCTTCGCCGGCACCGCCCAGGCCGAGCCGATCGACTACGTGAAGATCGAACTCCTGGAGCTGACCTGCCACAAGAACAGCGAGGGCAACCACGACGAGGCCTACCTCAACATCACGGACGCCAACGGCAACCAGGTGAAGGTGTGGCCCGGCAACGGCATCACGTACCAGACGATGGGCGCCGGCTACGTCCGCTCGATGACCGACGGCAACAGCAACAACGCGCTGATCCTCGGCCGTCAGCAGGCCCGCACCCTCACCCTGTGGGACAAGGACACCTTCGGCGCCGACAAGCTGGGCGCCACCCTCGTCACCGGAAGCGAGGCCGGCGCCGAGGTGCAGTACCGCTCCCTGGAGGGCTCCGGCGGCATCTACACGATCGCCTACCGCGTGATCGACATCTGAGCGGACCCCGCCGCCCCGGCCCGCCGGTGCGCCGCGACCCGCTCGCGGGTGGCGCACCGGCGCGAGCAGTAACGCCGGCGCTCCCTGCCGCCGCCCAGGGGAACGAACACGTCCTCGCACGTGGCCGACGCGCACACGCCGCCGGGCGCGCGGCCCCGGTCCCACAGCAGCACGGCCAGGGACAGGCAGGACGACGCGAGGAACCACTCCGCCCACGGCGCGTCGTCGTCCCGGTCCACGTGGGGATGCCAGGGGCTCGCGCCGCCGTGGGTGGTGAGCCGCAGGGGACCGGTCCGCTCGGCGAGCAGCGCGTTGAGCGTCAGCGCCGCCGCGTCGACGCCGTCCGCGGCGAACACCGGCCGCAGCGCCCCGGCCGCCTCGCGGAACGGCTGCGCGCCCAGGTGTTCACCACCGGAGCCAGTGTCAAGATCACCGCGTTCGCCCTGGGGGCGGCCGTGGCGGGACCGCTCGCCGAAGGCTCCCTGCCGGGCGCGCTCCTCGCCGCCGCGGGGGTGCAGCTGTCCGCCGCGGCGGCGTACCCGCTGGTGGGCGCGCGCAGGTCCGGACGGGCCTCAGGAGGCGGCGGCGCGCAGTGAGGCGGTGTGGGCGCGGACCTGGTCGGGCGACAGATAGGCGTCCGTGTACTCGAAGTCCCGCAGCGAGCCGGACTTCGAGGCCAGGAAGCCGGTGCGGACGAAGTCGTCACCGGCCACCGCGTTGAGCAGCCAGTTCGTCATCACCCGGGTCTTCGCCACGTTGGTGCGCAGCGCCGCCCAGTGGTAGGCGCGGGCGACCGCCTGGGCCGGCATGCCGTGGAGTTCCACGCCCAGCGGCTTGGAGACGCCGTCCAGACCGCCGAGGTCCACCACGAGTCCCAGGTCCTTGTGGACGTACGGACGGGTCTTCTCGCCCCGCAGGGTCGCGACCAGGTTGTCGGCGATCACCTTGCCCTGGCGCATGGCGTGCTGGGCGGTCGGCGGGCAGACCGCGCCCTCCTCGCCCTTGGCGAGGTCCGGCACCGCGGCCGCGTCGCCCAGCGCGTACACACCGGGCAGGTTCGGCACCGCCATGTCCGGGCCGACCACGAGCCGGCCCTTGAGCGTCTCGGCGCCGAGGGTCCCGATCAGCGGGCTCGCCGCGACCCCGGCCGTCCAGATCAGGGTGCGGCTGGGCAGCACCCGGCCGTCCGTGAGCGTCACCGTCTTCTCGTCCACGGAGGCCACCGACACCCCGAGCGAGACCTCGATCCCGCGCCGCCGCAGGATCTCGAGCGCCGCCGAGCCCAGCTTCGGCCCCAGTTCGGGCATCAGCGTGGGCGCGATGTCCACCAGGTGCCACTTGATGAGCCGGGGGTCGAGCCGCGGATACCGCTTGACCGCGTTGTGGGTCAGCATCTGCAGACAGGCCGCCGTCTCGGTCCCCGCGTAGCCGCCGCCCACCACCACGAACTGCAGCCGTGCGGCCCGCTCCGCCTCGTCCTGGCTCGCGTCGGCGAGGTCCAGCTGGGCGATCACGTGGTCGCGGATGTACACCGCCTCGGCGAGGGTCTTCATGCCGCGGGCGTGCTCGGTGAGTCCGGGGATGTCGAAGGTGCGGGTGACGCTGCCGGGGGCCAGGACGAGGTGGTCGTACGGCTCCGTCTCCAGCCCTCCGGTGAGGGACCGCACCACGCAGACCTTGGCGTCCGTGTCGATGCCGACCGCGCCGCCGGGGATGATCCGCGTGCGGTGCCGCTCGCTGCGCCGCAGGGACAGGGCCACCGACTGCGGAGTGAGCACCCCGGAGGCCACCTGGGGGAGCAGGGGCAGATACAGCTGGTACGAGAAGGGCGAGAGCAGCGAGATCGCGGCCTCTCGCCCGGTCAGCCGCCGTTCGAGGCGCCGCACGCACGCGACCCCGGCGAAACCGGCGCCCACCACGAGGATTCTCGGTCGAGACACGGTGAAAGACCGCCTTTCCACGCCTTGTCCTGCGGTACGGGCCATGGGCGGCCCTCCCGGCCTGACTCACCGAACTTATCATCCGGAAATCATTCATATCCGGCAAAAGGGCGAGAAGCGGTGAGGGGCCCAGGACTCCGGCTACCCGGGTGAGGACGAAGCACTCGGGTGAGGCCGCGGCGGTCGCCGACGGGACGTGCCCGGCGTGGTGGATCAGGCGGGGCCGCGCCCGTACATCGCCGCGATCGACTGGGCGACGGTGTCGCCGTTGCCGTCGCGGCCGGTCTCGTCGGCGGCGAGCAGCCACGGCAGCGTCTGGTGGAGCAGGGTCACGCCGGAGGGTTCGAGCAGACCGCCGACGGCCCGGTCGGCGCCGTCGCAGGCGGTGGCCGCGCCGGTCGCCGCGTAGAGGTCGACGAAGTGGGCCTTGTGCTCCTTCGCCTTGGCCGCCATCAGGGAGTTGAGCCGGGCCTGCACCTTGGTGTCGAGGAAGCCCCACGCGGACTCCGGCACGTCGGCGAGCGGTCGTCCGGCGCCGCCGGGAAGCGCGGTGCGGCAGCGCTTGCGGTCCTCGGGGACGAGGCGCGGATAGCCCACGAGGACCGTCCGGGCCGAGGGCGACTCGCTGCCGATCTCGGAGAACAGCTTGTCGAGGTCCTTGCCGGTCTGTTCGAAGCGCCGTTCCAGCCAGTCCGCGCCCGCGCCCCGGGCGAAGTACGTTCCGCACGTCGTGGTGGGTGAGGTGGCGTCTACGGGCGGGTCGGGCAGATGGGAGCCCTCGCTGCCGCGCAACCGCTGCGAGCACTGCTTGAGCACCTGCCCGAGGCCCGCGGTCCCGGCGCCGAGCCCGGCGACGACCAGCTGCGTCTCCTTCGTCAGCGCCCGCTTCTGCGGTACGGCGCTCGTGCCGCCGCCGAGGTCCTGCTCCTCCCAGACGTGGTGCAGCGCGGCGCCGGCGCAGGACACGTCGGCGGTGATGTCCAGGAGGATGGCCTGGTCGGCCAGTTGGTCCTCGATGACGTCCGGCAGGTTCTCCCGGGCCCGGACGCAGAGCAGCGCGCCCGGGTCGACGGGGGCGATGCCCCACCCGGCGACGGAGGCGTCGCCGAGGAAGACGGTGGGAATCTTCGGGGGGTTCACGCGCACGGCGGGGGCGCCGGGTCCCGCGGCCGTCACCGCCAGCAGTGCCGCCGCGCACAGCGTCCTCGTCAGCCTCATGAGGGACATTCAAGGGTCGTCGCCGGGCCTGCGGCTCGCCCGGGACCCGTTTCCACCTGGGAGAGCGAATCCACCGGGCGCACGGAGGCACCCCGGGTTTGCGCCCGGCCCCGTCCTGTGACCTCGGCGCCCGTGGTGCCGGGTACGGCGGACGGCCGCACCGGGCCGGCGCGGCTTCGGGGGGCGGAACCCTCCTCGGCCGGCCGGTCCGGTGGGGCCGGATCCGTCCTGCTGCGTACGGTCGCGGTCCGTGCGGTGGGTGCGGCGGTGTCAGATGCCGCGGCCCTCGCCCGTGTCACGGCCCCGGGTCATCCCGGTCTCGTCGGTCTCCACGTCGATGCGTTCCTTGCGGATCTCGCCGGAAACCGTCTCCTCGTCGGTGACCTCGTCCGTCCGCAGGCGCACCCGCTCCTTGGGGACGGCCCTGGTCTCGACGACGGGGCGCTCCTCGTGGAGGACGACCTCGTGCTCGGCCTCGGAGATGTCGGGTCCGGAGAGGGCCTCTTCGCGGTTGGCCTCCGTGATGGGCTCCCGCTCCAGGCGCACCTCCTCGTGGCGGACCGGAACGGTCTGCTGGACCTCTTCGGTGACGACGTACTTGCGCAGCCGGACGTGCCCGGTCTCGACGCGTTCGGTGCCGACGTGCATCTCCTCCTCGGACCGCGTCATCGCGTCGTCGCCCATCGAGCGGCCCGCCATGGCCGTCCCCGCCTCGTCGTCCGCGAAGCCGGCCCGCTCCCGGCCCGTCATACCGGCGGTGCCGGCCGCTCCGGCCGCTCCGGCGGTACCGTGTGCCCAGCCGCCCTCACCGGGCTCGTTGGCCTGCTGCCACGCCTCGTCCCACGCGATGCCGTAGTACTCGTAGAGGCGCTGCTCCTCGCTCGCGTCGAGGTGTCCGCCGCCGTCGACGTCCACGTGCGGCGCGCCCTTGATGCGGTCCTTCGGGTAGGGCACCTCCAGGTGGCCGTCGACGAGCGACGCGTCCTTGATCGGGACGAAGGACTCGCTGGTGCCGAACATGCCGGTCTTGACGGTGACCCATTCGGGGCGGCCGCTGGCGTCGTCGACGAACACGTGCTTGGCGTCGCCGATCTTCTTGCCCTCGGGGTCGTAGACCGGATGGTCCAGCACAGCGGGGATCTGTTCCTGGGCGATCATGTTTACCCTCCTGGCGTTGTCGTGGTCCCCCTGCGGCTTACCGAACAAAACGGCAGAAAACGTGCAAATCCCCGCTGTTTTGGTTGAGTCGTGACCTGTTGACCGTTGAAGCGAATCCTTCCGGGGTGAGGCCCGCTGCCGACGCGCCCGGGGCGGATGGAATCCTGGACCACCCGACGCGGGCACCACGGCGAGCAGGAGGAGTACCGGGCGTGAGCGACACCGACCCCTATGAGTGGCTGGAAGACGTCGACGGCGAGCGGGCGCTCGCCTGGGTGCGCGAGCGCAACGCCGAGACCGAGGCCGAGCTCGCGCGCGGAGAGGAGTTCGCCGGGCTCGTGGCCGAGCTGCGCGAGGTGCTCGACGCGCCCGACCGCATCCCGTACACCACTCGCCGGGGCCCGTACCTCTACAACTTCTGGCAGGGCGCCGAGCACACCCGCGGCGTCTGGCGGCGCACGACCCTGGAGGAGTACCGCGCCGACGAACCCTCCTGGGACGAACTGCTCGACCTCGATGCGCTGGCCGAGGCGGAGGGCGAGGACTGGACCTGGGCCGGGGCGCAGGTGCTGCGGCCCGCCTTCCGACGGGCGCTGATCAGTCTCGCGCGGGGCGGCGGGGACGCCGTCGTCGTGCGCGAGTACGACCTGGAGGACCGGGCCTTCGTCGCGGACGGCTTCCGGCTGCCCGAGGCGAAGACCGACATCGGCTGGATCGACGAGGACCACGTCTTCGTCGGCACCGACGAGGGCCCCGGCTCCCTGACCGTCTCCGGCTACCCGCGCACCGTCCGCCGCTGGCGCCGCGGCACCCCCCTCACCGACGCCGAACTCGTGTACGAGGGGGCGGAGTCCGACCTCGCCGTCTCCGCCTGGCACGACCCGACCGAGGGTTTCGAGCGCGACTTCGTCGTCCGCTACCGCGACTTCTGGCACCACGACACCCATCTGCTCACCGCCGACGGCGCACTGCGCCGGATCGACGTCCCCGACGACGCCGACAGCTCCGTCCACCGGTCCTGGCTCCTCGTCACCCCCAAGACCCCCTGGCTCGGGCAGCCCGCCGGCTCCCTGCTCGCCTTCCGGTTCGACGACTTCCTGGCCGGAGCGCGCGAGCCCGACGTCCTGTTCACCCCCGACGAGCGCACCGCCCTCGCCGGGCACGCCTGGACCCGCAACCACCTCGTCGTCGAGACCATGGAGGACGTCGCCAGCCGGATGCACGTCCTCACGCCCGACGCCTCCGGCGGCCGCTGGGAGCGCGGCGAGCTCGCCGACGTCCCGCCGCTCACCTCCGCCGCCCTCACCGACACCGACCCGGACACCGGCGACGAGTACTTCCTCTCGCTCACCGGCCACCTCCAGCCGCCCACCCTGCACCGCGGCGAGATCGGGAAGCCCGGCGAACGCATCAAGCAGGCGCCCGAACGCTTCGACGCCACGGGCCTGACCGCGCGCCAGTACTTCGCCCGCTCCGCCGACGGCACCCGCGTCCCGTACACCGTCGTCGGCGGTGGCGGCCTCCCCGGCCCCACCCTGCTCACCGGGTACGGGGGCTTCGAGGTCTCCCTCACCCCCTCGTACGACAGCGTCCGCGGCCGCGCGTGGCTCGCCCGCGGCGGCACCTACGTGGTGGCCGGCATCCGCGGCGGCGGCGAGTACGGCCCCCGCTGGCACCGCAGCGCCCTCAAGGCCGACCGGCCCCGCGCCTACGAGGACTTCGAGGCCGTCGCCCGTGACCTCGTCGACCGCGGCATCACCACCCCCGCACGCCTCGGCATCACCGGCGCCAGCAACGGCGGCCTGCTCATGGGCGCGATGCTCGTCCGCAGCCCCGAACTCTTCGGCGCGATCGTGGCGCACGTCCCGCTGCTCGACATGCTGCGCTTCCACACGCTGCTCGCCGGGGCCAGCTGGACCGCCGAGTACGGGGACCCCGACGACCCGGCCGACCGGCCGCACCTCGCCGAGCTCTCGCCGTACCACCGTCTCGCCGCCGGCCGGCCCTACCCGCCCGTGCTGCTCACCACCTCGACCCGCGACGACCGCGTCCACCCCGGCCACGCCCGCAAGACCGCCGCGCGGCTGCGCGAGCTCGGCCACCGGGTGCTGCTCCACGAGACCCTGGTCGGCGGCCACGCCGGGGCCACCGACCACGAACAGACCGCCTACAACAGCGCCCTGGAGCACACCTTCCTCTGGCGTACGCTCGGCGCCCGCCACGGCTGAACGGCGCCGTCCACCGCCACGGGCCGGCCCCGCCCCTCCCGCACCCGGTGGGCCGGGCGTCACGCGTCCGGAGCGTCCCTCGGCGTGGCGGGCCGGCAGGGAGCAGCGCCGCGTCCGCGCCTCGTGTCGGTACGGTGCCCGCTCCGGTCCGGCCTCGATGCGCATCCCGGCCTCGCGCAGAGCCGTGGCGACCGCCTCGGGCCGGAGGGGGTGGAAGCCGACGTCCATGTCGTGCGCCCACCACTCGGTCCGCGGCCCTGGCGGGGGACAGGCCCACTCCGACCACCGAAGGCCCCCGTCGCCGAGCGAGGCGGCGACGTGCCCGGGCCCGCGGGCCGGTCGGCCGGCACCGCCCCGGCGCCCGCCTCCTCGCGCAGCGCGGCCGGCAGCGCCCCGCCGAGCTCTCTGCCGATGCGGGCGCGGTACTCCTCGGCCCCGGCGTCGTCGCCGCGGCGGACGCGCTCGTGCCCTGGCTCTCCCGCGTCCGTCGTGCCCGTGGCCCGCGTGCTACTGCATCGGCGCTCCGGTCGGACCGAGCCCGGCCGGCGGCATCTGGATCACACGGCTGAGGTCGCGCAGCACCTCCTCGGCGGTCCGGCGCACGTCCCCGGGAACGTCCCCCTGCTCACGTATGAGCTCGGAGTAGATCGGGGCGGTCGTGTCCGCGTAATTCATTGCGCTCGCTTCCTGGGCTTTCCGGACGGTCTTCGGGCGGCGAGTCTACGGGGCCCCTCGGACAGCCCCGGGCACCGGCCCGGATGCCGGACCCCTCCCCGGACGGCCGCGCCCGGCCCCCTTCGCCGGGGCCCGGGCCCGGCGGCCGTGACGCCGCGACGGGGGGTCCCGGGCGAGGGCCCTTCGCCGCCGCACCGGGCACCCGGCGGTGGCACACCGGCCAACTCGACCGGAGCGCGAGCTAATTCGCTGGTCAGGGCTGCCGGGGCACAGAAGAATGAGCCTCCTCGAAACCGGGAGGGAAACCCCATGAGCCAGGCGCCCCTGACTCTCGACACGCTGCTGCCGCCGCACGAGCTGGCGGCAGCCGTCGAAGCCGGGCACGTGACCCGCAAGTCACACCCCGAGCTGCCGCTGTCGATCTACACGTACACGCGGACCTGTCAGTACGAAGGCGTCTGGAACCAGGTCACCACCCGCTGCCGGGGGCTCGTCGCCGACGACCGCACCGGTCGGATCGTCGCCCTGCCGCTGCCCAAGTTCTTCAACGTCTCCGAGCACGCGACCGGCCGTCCCTACGCCCCCGCGCTCCCCGACGAGCCCTTCGAGGTGTACGAGAAGGTGGACGGCAGCCTCGGCGTGGTCTTCCACTACGCGGACCGGTGGCGGGTCGCCTCCAAGGGCTCCTTCACCAGCACCCAGGCCACCTGGGCGCAGCGCCGCCTGGACGCGGCCGACACGTCGGCGCTCGTGCCCGGGACGACGTACCTCGCCGAGATCGTCTACCCGCAGAACCGCATCGTCGTCGACTACGGCGACCGCCGGGACCTCGTGCTGCTCGCCGCGTTCCGCCCCGACGGCACCGAGACACCGCTCACCGAGGCCGCGAGCGCCTGGCAGGGCATCGGATCCGTCGTCACCGTGCACCCGCCCGTGCCGCTCGACGTGCTGCTCAAACTGACGGAGTCCAGCACGCGGCCCGACGGCAGCCCCGCCACCGGCACCGACGCGGAGGGCTTCGTCCTCCGCTTCGCCTCGGGCGTCCGGGCCAAGGCCAAGATCGCCGAGTACGTACGGCTCCACAAGGTCCTCACCGGAGTCACCGAACGCGACATCTGGCGCGGCCACGGCATCCAGCGCTTCGCCGGCACGTCCGCCAAGGTCCTCGCCCAGGGCCTCGGCCTGTCCATGGCGGAACTCGGCGGCATCCGCTCCCAGGGCGGGCGCCCCCTCGACGCCCTCCTGGAGCAGGTGCCCGACGAGTTCGACGCCTGGGTGCGGTCCGTGATCGCCCGCCTCGAGGACGACTTCGCCGCCCGTACCCGCGCCATCGACGACGCCTGGACCTCGCTCGCGCCCCTCGCCTCCGACCGCGGCGCGTTCGCGCGGGCCGTCAAGGAGCTGCCGGACGCCCGGCTGCGCTCCGCCCTCTTCCTGCGCCTCGACGGGCGCCCCACCGACCTCCTCGTCTGGCGCGCGCTGCGCCCCGAGGCCGCCGACCCCTTCACCACCGACGAGGAGAACTGACCGTGCCCCTGGTCCACGTCATGACCGGACTGCCGGCCTCCGGCAAGACGACCGCAGCGCGCGCCCTCCAGGAGCGGTCCGAGGGCCGGATGCGCCGCGTCAACCTCGACGACCTGCGCACCATGCTCGACCTGCCCGGCGGCGACCGCTCGCACGCCCACGAGCAGACCGTCCTCGGCATCCAGGACGTCGCCGTCCGCGCCGCCGTCGACGACGGCTTCGACGTCGTCGTCGACAACACCCACCTCACCCCGCACATCCCGCGGCGGCTCAAGGCCGCCCTCGCCGGCCGCGAGGCCACCTTCGTCGTGCACGACTTCACCGGCGTGCCCGTCGACGAGTGCGTCCGCCGCGACGCCGCCCGCGCGCGGCCCGTCGGCGAGGAGATCATCCGCATCCTCGCCGACAAGCACGCCAAGGCCACCCGGGGCGGCTGGCGGCTCACCGACGACTGGCTCAACGACCGACCCGCCGCCACCCCCTACGTGCCCGACACCGCGCTTCCCTCCGCCGTCCTCTGCGACATCGACGGCACCCTCGCCCTGCGCGGCGACCGCGGGCCGTACGACTTCAGCCGGTGCGACCTCGACGTCCTCAACGTCCCCGTCCGCGACGCCCTGCGCGCCTTCCGCGGCTCCCACCGGGACCGGATCGTGCTGCTCTCCGGCCGCAGCGAGGACCACCGGGAGATGACGGAGGCGTGGCTGGAGCGGTACGCGGTCCCGTACGACGAGCTGTGGATGCGGCCCTCCGGCGACGGCCGCTCCGACGACCTCGTCAAGGCCGAGCTCTTCGACGCGCACGTCCGCCACCGCTACGCGGTCCGCGTCTCCCTCGACGACCGGGACCGGGTCGTCGCCGTCTGGCGCCGGATGGGCCTGCCGACCTGGCAGGTCAACTACGGCAACTTCTAGGGACCGCCCCGGCCGGGACCGGCTCGGCTCCGGTTCCCGCGACGCGCCCGCTCCGCCCGTCGGCGGAGCCCGGCCGCGACCGGGGTCGGATGCCGGTCCCGGCGGCACCGTCCTAGGGTGGTCGGTGGCCCCGCGCACGCGACCGCACGACCGAGGAGATGTACTCGCGCATGATCCGCCGCACCGACGAGGTCGAAGACCTCATGCACCGCTTCCCCCACGTCCCGAAGGAGGCGGTGATCAAGGAGGACCTCCTGCGGGGCGGCATCGCGTTCGACGACTCGGCGCTCACCGAGTCCGGCGACGAGGCCTCCGGCGAGGTCAAGCCGAAGTCGTACTTCATCTTCTCCTTCGACCACCGCACCCTGCCGGAGCTCGGCCAGGCCGCCCTCCGCCGGCCGCCGGAGGAGATCGTCCTCACCGGCGGCCCCTACGAGCTGCGCCGCACCGTGGTGTCCGTCCGCGTGAACCCCGGCTCGCCGTACCGGGTCGCGGCGGGCGACGACGGCCTGCTCGGGCTCTACCTCGACGGGCGCCGCATCGCCGACGTCGGCCTGCCGCCGATGCCGGAGTACTACCGGCACACCCTCTCCAACGGAAAGTCGGTGATGGAGGTCGCCCCCACGATCCAGTGGGGCTACCTCGTCTATCTGACCGTCTTCCGCGTCTGCCAGTACTTCGGCGCCAAGGAGGAGTGCCAGTACTGCGACATCAACCACAACTGGCGCCAGCACAAGGCCGCCGGACGCCCCTACACCGGCGTGAAGCCGGTGGAGGAGGTGCTGGAGGCGCTGGAGATCATCGACAAGTACGACACCGCCGGCGCCTCGACCGCGTACACCCTCACCGGAGGCGCCGTCACCTCCCGTGTCGCCGGCAAGGACGAGGCCGACTTCTACGGCCAGTACGCCCAGGCCATCGAGGAGCGCTTCCCCGGCCGCTGGATCGGCAAGGTCGTCGCCCAGGCCCTGCCCAAGGCCGACGTCCAGCGCTTCAAGGACTACGGCATCCAGATCTACCACCCCAACTACGAGGTGTGGGACCGTCGGCTCTTCGAGCTGTACTGCCCGGGCAAGGAGCGCTACGTGGGCCGGGACGAGTGGCACCGGCGCATCCTCGACTCGGCGGAGGTCTTCGGCCCCCGCAACGTCATCCCCAACTTCGTGGCGGGCGTGGAGATGGCCGAGCCCTTCGGCTTCACCACGGTCGACGAGGCGATCGCCTCGACCACCGAGGGCCTGGAGTACTTCATGTCCCGAGGCATCACGCCACGCTTCACCACCTGGTGCCCCGAGCCCACCACTCCGCTCGGCAAGGCCAACCCGGCGGGCGCGCCGCTGGAGTACCACATCCGGCTCCTCGACGCCTACCGCGCGACCATGGAGTCCCACGGCCTGAGCTCGCCTCCCGGCTACGGACCGGCCGGCCCCGGCCGCGCGGTCTTCTCCGTCAGCTCCTTCATGGACAGCCTCCCGGGCGAGGACTGACGGCCACCCGCAGCCGCCGGGCGGACCCCGGGTGCGCCCGGCGGCTGCCGGGGGAGGGTGTCCGCCGGGGCTGTCACCGGCAGCGCCTACCATGCCGCCCATGAGTACGAGTGAGGGTGGCAGACCCCTGGTCGACGGCCGTTTCCGGCTGATCGCCCGGCTGGGCAGCGGCGGCATGGGCACGGTGTGGCGGGCGCGGGACGTGGCGCTCGACCGGGACGTCGCGCTCAAGGAGGTACGGCCGCCCGACCCGGCGGTCGAGGAGGCCGATCCCGGCTTCGCCGCGCAGCTGCGCGAGCGGGCCGTCCGCGAGGCCCGGGCGCTGGCCCGGCTGTCGCACCCGCACGTCGTGACCGTCCATCACATCGTCGAACCCGGTGACGGCTCGCACCCGTGGATCGTGATGGAACTCGTCGAGGGCCGCTCGCTGCACGACCGGATCGCCGGGGGCCCGATGCCGGTCGCCGAGGTCGTCACCCTCGGCCGCCAGGTGCTGTCCGCGCTGCGAGCCGCGCACGCCGCCGGCATCCAGCACCGGGACGTGAAGCCCGCCAACGTGCTGCTCCGCCCCGACGGCGGCGCCGTCCTCACGGACTTCGGCATCGCCGACTTCAGCGAGGCCACGCGGCTGACGTCCACCGGGGACCTGATCGGCTCGGCCGACTTCATCGCGCCCGAGCGGGTCCGCGGCGAGGAGGGCAACCCGGCCTCCGACCTGTGGTCGCTGGGCATGCTCCTCTACGTGGCGGCCGAGGGCCATCATCCGCTGCGGCGCGCCACCAGCCTGGCGACGGTGGTGGCCGTCCTCGACGACCCCATCCCCGCGCCGGTGCGGTCGGGGCCACTGGCACCCGTCCTCGCGCGCGTCCTGGTCCGCGACCCGGCCGCGCGGCCGGACGGGGCGCTGCTCGACCGGCTGCTCGCCGAGGCCGAGGCGCAGACCTCCGGCGCCGTCGGGGCCGTGCCGTCCCCGCCCCAGGCCGGCTTCGGCGCTCCGTACGCCCACCCCGCCTACGCGACCCCCGCCACCCCGCTCGCCTGGCAGGCGCAGCCGCAGGCCGTCCCGCCGGGTGCCACCGTCCCGCCGGGTGCCACCGTCGCCCGCCGGGGCCGGTCCGCCCGGCGGGCCGGGCCGGTGGCCGCGGCGGTGGCGCTCGCGGCGGTGGCCGTGGTCGGCGTCGTGAACCTGCTGCCCGGCGACGGCGGCGGTACGGAGAAGGAGACCGGCGCCCAGCGAAGCCCGGCCTCCTCGACGCCGAGCCGCGCACCGGGCGGCTCCACCGGCGACGGCTCGGCCGGGACCGGCAGCGGGGCCGGGAGCGGGACCGAGGCGGCCCGCGGCGATCTGCTGACCCCGGCTCATGTCCGGAGCGTGATCAGGGCCTTCGGCGAGGCCGCCGGCGGCCGTACGGCCATGGTGGAACTCACCGTGTACGAGGAGTACGCCCTCGCCTCCATCCCGACCGGGCCCGGCGCGAAGACCTACGACCGGTACGAGTACCGCAACGGCGTCGCACGCAACACCGGCCCCGGCGGCACCATCGGCGACGACCCGGACGAGCAGCCCTTCGACGCCGCGGCCCTGCCCTGGGACACCCTGCCGGGACTGATGGAGCGGGGCGCACGCGAGCTCAAGGTCGACAAGCCGACGATGCGTTACGTCATCGCCGAACGCTGGACCTTCAACCGGGACCGTCCCACCGTGCGCTTCTACCTCATCAACGCGTACAGCGCCGCCGGCTACCTGGCCGCCGACCAGAACGGCAAGGTCGTCGCCAGCCACCCGGCCTCCTGAGCCCGGGGGCGCCCCGAGCCGCTTGCTGCAAGTTCATGGAAGCCCTTGCAGGGAGTGGGGCGGCCGCTGTTGACTGCCCGTATGAGCAGCTCCCCTGACAGCGGCCCCGGGCCCGGGCCCGACATCGACGTCCTCGTCCTCGGCGGCGCCGGGGTCGACACCATCGTGTACGTGCCGGAACTGCCCCTGCCCTACGCCGACAGCCACATGATCCGGCCCGGCATCGAGACGCGGGCCGGGCAGACCGGGGACTTCGTCGCGCTCGGGCTGCACCGCCTGGGGCTGCGCACCCATCACCTCGACCTCGTCGGCGCCGACCCCGAGGGCGACCTCGTACGCGCCCTCCACCGCGACCAGGGCATCCCGCTCACCGAGGTGCGGCAGCCCGCCGGCACCAAGCGGGCCGTCAACCTCGTCGGCCCCGACGGGCGCCGGCTCTCCCTCTACGACGCCACCCGCGGCCACGACGACGACCGGCTGCCCCCGCACACCGTCAAGGCGCTCGCCGCCCGCAGCCGGCACGCCCACGTCTCCCTCACCCAGCCCTGCGCCCACACCCTCCCGCTGCTGCGCGAGGCGGGCGTGACGATCTCGACCGACCTGCACGACTGGGACGGCAGCGCCGCCTACCACCAGTCCTTCGCCTTCGCCGCCGACATCGTGTTCCTCTCCACCACGGCCCTCGACGACCCCGAACGCACCCTGCGGGAGATCGCCGTCCGCGGCCGCGCCTCCGTCGTCGTCGGCACCGCGGGCGCCGCCGGCGCCCTCCTGCTCACCGGCCCGGACGAGGACCTGCACCACGTCCCCGCCGTCACCCCGCCCGGCCCCGTCGTCGACAGCAACGGCGCCGGCGACGCCTTCGCCGCGGGTTTCCTGTACGCCTGGCTCGCCGGAGCGGACCCGGTCACGTGCGCCCTGCACGGCACGGTGGCCGGCGCCTTCGCCTGCACCGTGCCCGCCACCCGTACCGAGGCCATCGGCCGCGACGCCCTCCTCGCCGAGGTGGCACGGCTGGGCTCCCCGGACGGTGGTCCCCGGCCGGTTCCGGGGCATGTCAGGATCGAGGGATGACAGAGAAGATCATCGCGGCGTGTGACGGCGCCTCCAAGGGGAACCCCGGGCCCGCGGCCTGGGCGTGGGTCATCGGGACCGAGGGCGGCGAGGTCGCCCACTGGGAGGCCGGGCCGCTCGGCACCGCGACCAACAACGTGGCCGAACTCACCGCGCTCCTCAGGCTCCTGGAGCGCCTGGACCCCGCCGTCCCCGCCGAGGTGCGGATGGACTCGCAGTACGCGATGAAGGCGGTCACCACCTGGCTCCCGGGCTGGCGCCGCAAGGGCTGGAAGACCTCCGCGGGCACCCCCGTCGCCAACAAGGAACTGGTGGTGGCGATCGACGAACTGCTCGCCGACCGTCGCGTGGAGTTCGTCTACACGCCCGCCCACCAGGTCGACGGCGACCCGCTCAACGACGCCGCCGACCGGGCCGCCAGCCACAGCGCCCGCACCCAGGAGCCCGCCGGGTCCGCCGCCGGCTCACCGCTGCCGCCGCCCGAGCCCGGCTCCGTCCGCCCGGCGGCCAGGCGCACCTCCAGGGCCTCCGCCGGCGGCGCCCGGCCGAAGCGCGCGGGATCGGGTTCCTCCGGGCCCACCCTCAAGGCCCGCTTCCCCGGCAGGTGCCGCTGTGGACAGTCGTACGGCAAGGGCGAGACGATCATGAAGAACGCGGACGGCTGGGGGCATCCCACCTGCGCGGACGCCGCTTCCTAGGGCGTCGGCGGGACCTCGTCCGGTCGAACGCGGGATCGGGGTGAACCGGACATTCACCCAGCTGTGTGCGCGGGTTCGTGTGGGGTTCTGTTCTCCGAGCGCTCGGGGCTGCATACTGTTCCTCCTCGCACCGGTGACGAACCGTTTCAGTCGCCTGCCCTTCGGCGAAGTGGTCGGCATCGGGCGCGAACCTCACCCCTTCATCCCGCCGCGATCCGGCGTGCGATGACCCCTGCCCGTGAAAGACCCGAGGTTCCGTGCCAGTACCCGTAGTCCTTGCCGGGCGCACCGTGCGCCTGGAGCCGCTGGCCATGCGCCACGCCGAGGGCATCGCCTGGGCGGGCGCACTGGATCGTGCGTCCTACGCCTACACCGCCGTGCCCCACGGCCTTGACGCCTCCTGCGACTACATCGCCCGTGCCCTCGCCGAACAGGCGGCGGGCAAGGCGCTGCCCTTCGCCCTGGTGAACCCGCTGACCGACCGGGTCCTCGGGTCCACCCGCTTCCTGGAACTCGACTACTGGCGCGGGCCCCTGGTGTGGCCGCCGACCACCGGCGTGCCGCACGGGGACCCGCTCAGCGCCGTGCCCGACGCGGCCGAGATCGGGAACACCTGGATCTCGGCGGAGGCGCGCGGCACCGGCGTCAACACCGAGGCCAAGTACCTCATGCTGCGGCACGCCTTCGAGACCTGGGGCGTGCGCCGGATCTCGCTGCGCGCCGATGCCCGCAACACGCGCTCCCGGGTCGCGATCGAACGGCTCGGCGCCACCTGCGAAGGCGTCCGCCGGGCCCACTCGCGCGGCATGGACGGAGTGGTCCGCGACACCGCGTTCTACTCCATCCTCGACGAGGAGTGGTCGGCCGTGCGCGGCATCATCGAGCTGCGGCTGCCCGGCCTGCGTCCGCAGACCGGGCTCTCCGCCCCGCTGCCCTCCACGCTCCCGTCCGCCGGCTTCCCGGGCGAGACGCGCGAGCACGGGGGCGCGGGGGAGCTGCTTCCCGCCTGAGGCCGCCCGGCCCGCGCGGGGGCGGCCCGGCACGGCCCCGCCGGTCACACCGGCAGCCGTCCCGGCAGGCCCGCACGCGGAGCACCCGTCCCACCGCCCCCCGGCGGCGGGACGGGCGGCGACGGCCGCAGGACGTCGTCGAGCCCGGCGAGCCGCACCAGGCGCAGGATCATCGGCTGGTCGCACACCAGGCGCCAGGCCGCGCCCCGCTCCCGCACGCGCTGCGCGCAGCGCACCAGGAGCCCGAGCCCCGACGCGTCGCAGAACGTGACGTGGCGCAGGTCGACGGCGAGTGCGGCCGCCTCGCGGGCCAGCACGTCGATTTCGGGCCGGACGCGCTGCACCAGCACCAGGTCGAGCTCGCCGTACAGCTCGACCGTGGTCAGGCCCTCGCTCGACCGGACGGCAAGGTGCGGATCGCCGCGTCGGATCAGATGCATGGACACGCTCCACTGGATCGGTCCCCGTGCATCGAGGTTCGCGGTCGGTCGGGAGGAAGACACGTTTCTCCACATCCGCCATCACCCGAAGAGGTGAAGCGGGAGCATTTCCGCCCGCTCGTGCTCGGGCGCGGTCCCGGCTCGTACGACGGCGCACCGCCGGGCCCCGCTCCCGGTCCGCCCACGGTGCTCAGGACGTCCGGCCCGGCGGCACCACGGCGACCGGGCAGGCCGCGTGGTGCAGCACCGCGTGCGCGACCGATCCGACCAGCAGGGTCTCGACCCGGTGCCGGCGGTGCCGGCCCACGACCAGGAGGCCGGCGTCCCGGGAGTCCTCCACCAGCCGGCCGGCCGCGTCGGCGGGCGTGACGACCGGGACCACCTCCACCTCCGGGAACCGACCGGCGAAGGGACGAAGCCGCTCCTCCTGGCGGCGGGTCGTCGCCTCGACCAGCTCCGGCGTCTCGTCCGGCAGCGGGGGCGGGACCTGGAGGGCCGGTGCGGGCGCGCCGATCAGCAGGGCGGGCGAGGGCGGCACCGGATAGGCGGTCACCACCTCCAGGGGCACCCCGCGCAGCCGCGCGGCCCGGAAGGCGAAGTCGACCACCTCGTCCGAGGTCTCCTCGGGGTGCAGACCGAGCAGCACCCGGCCCGCCCCGGCCCCGCTCTCCAGGGACGCGGACCGCGCCTCGTGCGGCACGACGACCACCGGGCAGGGCGCCGAACCGGCCAGGGTGCGACCGGTCGAGCCGAGCAGCAGGCTGGCGAAGCCGCCCCGCCCCCGCGAGCCGACCACGAGCAGTCGCGCGTCGCGGGCCGCCTCGGCCAGCGCGTCCGCCACGGAGCCGTCGAGCGAGGCGTAGCGCACGTCCAGACCCTCGGCCGGCGGGCCGGCCTGCGCGGCGACGGCGACCAGGACGGTGTCGGGCAGGTCGGGCGCCGGGCCCAGGGAGTCGATCCGGGCGCTGCCGAGCTGGAGCGCCTCGGAGCGCACATGGGCGACGGTGAGCGGCGCCCGCAGGCTCCGCGCCGCGCGCAGGGCCCATTCCAGGGCCCGCAGACTGTGCTCGGAACCGTCGACGCCCACCACCACGGCTGATCCCTCGCGTGACTTCTCGTGTGCTTGCTCGCTCATGCTTGGCACTCATATCGGGACCTCCCGGTCCTTCTCGGATGCCACGCCGCGGGTACGAGCGAGAGGAGGCGGTGGACGGGGCACGGGGACGGGCCCCGCACCCCCCTACCCTCCGGCTCAGCGCAGCAGCCGCCGGCGTGCGCGGGCGGCGGCGACCAGTTCCGGCACCGTCCCCAGCTTCACCCGGGGCCGGCCCGCCTCCTCGCCCCTGGCCCGTTCCGCCCGCTCGATGGCCGCGAGGCCCCGCGCGTCGACCACGTGCCGGGCGCGACCGCGGGCGAGCCGGTCGAAGGCGCGCGCGGTGCCCGTGGGCGCCGGCAGGGCGCCGTCGACGGCGTCCGCCAGGAGCGTGCCGACGGTCTCGGCGGCGCAGGTGCGGTTGGCTCCGATGCCGCCCGAGGGGCCGCGTTTGATCCAGCCGACGACATAGCTGCCGGGCCGTCCCTCGACCCGCCCGCCGCGGTGCGGCACCGTCCCGGTCTCCTCGTCGAACGGCAGCCCCGCGACCGGCAGCCCGCGGTAGCCGACCGCCCGCAGCACCACTCCCGCCGGGATCCCGACCGGACCGGCGCCGCCCGTCACGCGCACCGCGCCGCCGAGGACCTCCTCGGGCGCGGAGTGGAACCGGAAGACGATCCGCCGCTCCGGCCCCCGCGGCACGGGCGCGGACCAGTCCACGCGCTCGTACACCGCGTCCCGCAGGAGCGCCGCCTTCTCGTGCGGCGCCGCGTCGGCCACGGCCGCCCGGATCCGGGGGTCGTGGTCGTCGACGACCAGGCGCACGCCCGGCAGCCGCCCGAGGGCGAGGAGTTCGGGCGCGGTGCAGGAGACGTCCTCGGGGCCCCGCCGCGCGAGCAGCACCACCTCGCGCACGGCGGAGGCCCGCAGCGCGGCGAGCGCGTGGTCCGCGATGTCCGTCGCCGCCAGCGCCTCGGGGTCGGCGACCAGGATGCGGGCGACGTCCAGGGCGACGTTGCCGCTGCCGACCACCACGACCCGTTCGGTGCCCGACAGGTCGATCGCGTCGGGCGCGACCTCGGGGTGGGCGTTGTACCAGGCGACGAACCGGGTGGCCGAGACGCTTCCCGGCAGGTCCTCGCCCGGGATGCCGAGGCGCCGGTCGGCCGCTGCCCCGACCGCGTACACGACGGCGTGGTGGTGCGCGGCCAGTTCCTCCGCCGTGACGTCCGTGCCGACGTCGACGCCGAGGTACATCCGTACCCGCGGGTGCGTGTGGAAGCGGGCGAAGGTGTCGCCGATCCGCTTCGTCGCGGGGTGGTCCGGCGCCACCCCGTACCGCACGAGGCCGCCGGCCACCGGCAGCCGGTCGACCAGGGTCACCTCGGCGTTGGTGTGCAGCAGCAGGTCCTCGGCCGCGTACATGCCGGCGGGGCCGGTGCCGACGACGGCGACCCGCAGCGGTGCGAAGTCGGCGGGCAGGGTGCGCGGGAAGGAGGGTGCGCCCCAGGCGTGGAAGACGGGCCCGCCCTCGGGCGCGGGGCGCGGCGCCCGCTGCTCGTAGAAGGCGGCGTTGACCGCGGCGTACTCCTCCTGCCCGGCGGCGAGCGAGTCCGCCGGGAAGATCGCGTCGACCGGGCAGGCGTCGGCGCAGGCGCCGCAGTCGATGCAGGCCCGGGGGTCGATGTACAGCATCTCGGTGCGGCCGAAGTCCGGCTCGTCGGGCGTCGGGTGGATGCAGTTGACCGGGCAGACGGCCACACAGGTGGCGTCGTTGCAGCAGGTCTGGGTGATGGCGTAGGTCATGTCGTCGTCAGCTCGCGGGGCTCCGGGGCGGGCGGTTCGGGCGGGGTCTGCGGCTCAGATGAGGTGGGCGCGCCGGTAGACGGCGACGGCGGGGCGGGTGAGCAGCCGGGCCGAGGCCAGGAACTCCATCAGGCCCGAACAGCTCGACCGCATCAGGGCCTTGTGGTGCTCGTTGGCCTTGGCCTCGGCGAGCGCCCGCTCCACGTCGAGCCCGGCGTTCGCGTACACCTCGCGGTTGACCATGCTGGTGACGATGAAGTACGAGGCGATGGAGACCACCAGCGCCTGGAGGTGGCGGCGCAGCGGGCCCGCCTTGCGCAGCCGGGCGCGGGTCTCCTCGCGCGCGAACTTCATGTGCCGCGACTCCTCGACGACATGGATGTTGTTGATGGTCCGCACGAAGGGGACGACCCGCTCGTCACGCATCCAGTCGCGCTGCATGACGTCGAGGACCTCCTCGGCGACGAGGATGGAGGCGTACGCGGCCTCGCCGACGGCCAGCGTCTTGAAGGCGCGCCCCAGTTCGAGGACGAACCGCGGCGGGCGGTAGGCGGGGGCGCCGAGCTTGGCCGCGCCGCGGCCGAACATGATCGAGTGCCGGCACTCGTCGGCGATCTCGGTCAGGGCCCACTGGAAGCGCGGGTCGGTCGGGTCCTTGGCGTACATGTCCCGGAGCACCATCTGCTGCAGGATCATCTCGAACCAGATGCCGGTGCTGGCCACCGACGCCGACTCCTGCCGGGTCAGCTCCTTGCGCTGGGCCTCGGTCAGCTCCTGCCAGTAGCGGGTGCCGTAGAGGGTGCTCCACTCGGGGCTCATCCCGTGGAAGTCCTCGTCGAGCGGGGTCTCCCAGTCCACCTCGGTGGCGGGGTCGTAGGAGAGCTTGGCGGAGGATTCGAGCAGCCGGCGGGCCGCGTCGCGCTCGGGCTGCAGGGCCTGGTCCGCCGGCCGGACGGTGCTGCTTTCCATGGTGCGGCTCCTCGATGACCTCGGGGCGGGAACGGACGCTTGTTAGACACGTTGTCTAGCAAGCTGTTGGACGGAAGGTATAGCAAGACCGGCCGTCCGCCTACCCGTCGGTACCGAATTCCTTGCTCCGGATCGCCGGCCGCGAGAGGATGCGCCCATGATCGACAGCAGTGAGAGCGCCGCGGTCGCCGCCGCCATCGAGGGCGAACTGCGCCTGCTCGACCCCGCGGTCCGGACCGACGCGGCCGAGGCCCGCCGCCTCCACGACCCCGAGTTCACCGAGGTCGGCGCCTCGGGACGGCACTGGACGTACGAGGAGATGCTCGCCGCCCTCCCCGGGCTCGACGGCGGCGCGGCGGACGGTCCGCGCTTCGAGGTGTCCGGCATGCGCGGCGTGCTCCTCGCCCCCGGCCTCGTCCACCTGACGTTCGAGACCCTCTTCGACGGCCGCAGGGCGCGCCGCAGTTCGATCTGGCGCAAGGGCGAGGGCGAGACCGGCTGGCGCCTCTACTACCACCAGGGAACACCCGTCCCCGAGGGATGACCCGTCCCTGAGGGATGACCCGTCCCTGAGGGATGACCCGTCCCCGAGGGACGAGAGCCCGTGTTCCCATGGGGCGTTGAGCGCGGGAGAGTCGACGGCGTGGAGAACCCGGGCGGCCGGCTCGCCGCCGACGTCTCCCGGGTGTGCCTGAACGTGCTTAGGTCCCGCGACGGCCGCCGCCGGGACTCCCTCGACGGCCGGTCGTGCGAACGGGACGCGACCCGGAGGAGCAAGCCGTCACGGCCGACTCCGTCGGCGTGGCCCTGCTCTGCCCCGGCGCCGTGCGGCTTGGCGCGACGGAACTCCGGGGACCCGCCTTCAGTCCGCCGGAGTGAACCGTGCCGCGAGGGCCTCGGCATCCGGGACGAACCAGATCTGCCCGCCCCTGTTGCACTCGCGGACGAAGTCCCGCAGCGCGGAACTCCCCTCCAGGTGGGCGGAGATGTCGCCCAGGACGACGAGTCCCATCCGGTACTGGGCGAACTTCTGCACGATGTCCCCGGCCACCCGCGTGCTCAGCCGGAAGAAGTCCTCGGTGAACCGCTCGACCGGCACCGCCACCCAGGCCGCCCCGCTGTACGAGCCCTCGCCGATTAGGTCGGTCGCGTCCCGCTCGCCGAGCAGCGCGGGCCCGTCCGGCGGGCAGACCAGGACGGACGTGCCGTGGATGTCCCGCAGTGTGTTCACCGTGCGTCTCCGATCAGTGCGTCGATCACCTTGAGCAGACCGGCGGTGGTGGCGAGGTCGCCGAGGACGACGAACTTGAGGGACGCGCGCTCCTCGTCGAAGACGGTCTCGACCCGCAGCCGGCACCGGTCCGCGTCCGCGCCGCCCGCGCGTCCGTGCCGCCCCAGCGCGGTGGCCATGACGGCGTTCGCCAGCCGGTCGGCCGTCCGCCGGTCCACCCCGTCGACCTGCACGATGCTCGACACGTCCGCGTGCGGCGCCGGGGGAGCGGGGGCGGCCGGGGCGCCCTCGGAGGCGGACGCCGCCGGTGTCGGGCCGGGCGAGCCCGTGAAGGCGTCCAGGTCCTCCTGGCGGATCCGGTACTGCCGCCCGACCCGCGTGGCCGGCAGCCGCCCGTCGCGGACGTAGCCGCGGACCGTCTTGACGTGCAGGCCGAGCAGATCCGCGACCTGCTCGACCGTGTGGAACCGCCCCATCACTTCCTCGTCCCCGCTCTTGTTTCCGCTGTCGCTCCCTAGTGTACGCGGATGACGGGGTCGAAAGGGAAGTTGAGGGAAGCTCGGAGGAATCCGGGGAAGGTCGGGGAACGTCGGGGGAGGCGGGGGAGTGTGGGGGAGTGCGGGTGGTCAGGCCGCCCCGTTGCGCCAGACCGTCAGGTCCAGCGTCATGTACGTGCTCGGCGAGCCCTCCGGCGAGAAGCCCTTGACGGTGACGAGACCCATGTGGCCCGACCCCGTGGTCACGCACACCTGCCGGCCTTTGGACAGCTTGTTCACGTAGACCTCCTTGGTGAAGCGGGTCTCGGCACGGCAGGTGGCGAGCGAGCCCTCCTGCCCGGGGTCCAGGAGCACCAGGTTGCCGCCGGTGGTCTCCGCGTCCAGGTACCCGCCGGTGTCATAGGAGAGCTCGTAACCGCCGTCCTCGCCGTCCTGGGGCCGTACGACCTCGTCGCCCAGCGTCAGGTGGTAGCCGGCCGTCAGGTCGATGTCCTGGAACACGGCGGGCTTCGGCCCGGTCCGGGCGGACGGCTTCCCGGCCGCCGTCGCCCCGGCCGAGCCTCCCGACGCACCGGCCGACGATCCGCCCGAGTCCTTCTGCCCGCCCGGATCGCCGTCGGCGCCCGCCGTGGTCTGCTGCTCCTTGTCCTTGAGCAGGACGTACGCGGTGCCGGCGCCGCCCAGGCCGAAGACCAGCGCGGCGGCGAGTACGGCGAGCAGCGTCCGCTTGCCCGAGCCGGCGGACGGCGCTCCCCGGCCGGGCGCGGCCGCCGGGAACGCCGTCCCGGGGAACGGCCCCGAAGCCCCGTACGGATTCGGGTGCGCCGGACCGGCGGGCGAGCCGGCTGCCGGGACCGGCCCCTGCGTCGGCGCGTAGGCGTGGCCGGGAGCCGGGGGGTGGCCGTGGAGGCCCTGCGGGTGGGTGGGCGCCTGGCCGTGCCCGTACGCGTGCGGCGCGTGCGGCGCGTGCGGAGCCCCCGGCGGGACGGGCGCAGGGTGCGACGGAGCCGTCGGGGGAGGGGTGGCGGGGGACGGCGGGGCCGAGGCGGGCGCGGTCGGGGTGTGGCCCACCGAGGGGGCCGTCGCGGGCGGCGGCGGTGTCTGCGCCGGGGCGGGCGTCGCCGCCCGTGCCGTGATGTCGGCGGAGACCGCCCCGGGCAGCCAGTCCTCGGGCCGCCGCAGCACCGTCGCCGCGTTGGCCGCCTGGCAGAGCCGGATGACCTCGGGGACGGACGGCCGTGCCTCGGGGTCCTTCGTCAGACAGCGGGAGACCAGCTCCGTGAGCCGCTCCGGGACGCCGCTGAGGTCCGGCTCCTCGTGCACGATCCGGTACAGCACGCCGTGCGAGGTGCCCTCGCCGAAGGCCGGCAGGCCCGTCGCCGCGTACACCGCGACCTGACCGAGCGCGAAGATGTCCGTGGCCGGCGTCACCCGCCGCCCCGCCGCCTGCTCGGGCGCCATGAAGGAAGGCGTGCCGATGGTGACGCCGCTGCCCGTGAGCGAGGTGGCGTCGGCGGCGTGCGCGATCCCGAAGTCGATCACCCGGGGGCCGTCCGCGGCGAGCAGCACGTTCGACGGCTTGAGGTCCCGGTGCACGAGCCCCGCCCCGTGGATGACGTGCAGGGCCTCGGCCATCCCGGCGACCAGCAGCAGCACCGTCTCCACCGGCAGCGCCCCGTGCGTCACGACGGCGTCGGCGAGCGAGGGGCCCGGCACGTAGGCGGTGGCCAGCCACGGCTGCGCGCCCTCGGCGTCGGCGTCGATGACGGGCGCGGTGTACAGGCCCTGCACGCGCTGCGCCGAGCGGACCTCCTGGGCGAACCGGCGCCGGAACTCGGCGTCCTCGCCGAACTCGGGCCGGATCACCTTGACCGCGACCGGACGGCCGCCGGGCGTGTACGACAGGTACACCTTTCCCATGCCGCCGGCTCCGAGGCGGGCGGCCAGCCGGTAACCGGCGACCGTCCTCGGATCGTCGGCGGCGAGCGGCTGGAACACCGCGGAGGCACCGGCTCGGCCCGGCTGCTGACCACTGATCAATTGTCTTCTCCCCGTGCACGACGCGACGATCCCGTCGCCCGCCCGGCACCCTACCGGCTGATGGAGGTCAGCAGGTCCGGGGCGCCGGGCGGCCGAGGCAGCGCAGGGCGAGACCGAGGGACGGCTTGAGCTCGCCGTCCACGTCGGTGAGGTCGCAGACCTCCAGCCAGGACAGATGACCGCGCCGGGCGAAGAGGACGAGGTCACCCAGGAGCGTCCCGTCCTCCGCCTGGAAGATCCGCGATGCCACCGACCCCGTACCGGGGCCGTCGGGGCGGCGGGGACGGTCGCCGTGTCGATGGAGAAGTCGGTGGTGCCGCAGCCGCAGGAGCACCGCCCGGCCGTCCTCAGGTGCGGGACCTGGCGGCGCAGTTCGGCGTGCACGGGGTCGTCCGGGTCCAGCAGGAGATCGAGGGCGGCCGCCACGTCGGAAGGCAGGGCGTCGTTCATCCCGCCACCGTAGAGGCCCGCGTCCAGGCCCTCGGGCACCGGCCGGGACCTGCACGGGCGCTGCGGGGGAGGGGGCCTGGAGGGGCGCCGCCGGGAAGGGAATGCGCCGGCCGGGACCGGTGTTGCACCCGACGAGGCTGACATGCCCGAATCAACCGAACGGTCGACCGACCCGACGGCGGGCGCAGCCGGAAGGAGCACCATGCCACGCACCACCCACCGCCCCGTGATCACCCTCCGGTCCACGGCGGGCACCGGTGTCACCTACGTGACCCGCAAGAACCGCCGGAACGACCCCGACCGTCTGGTCCTGCGCAAGTACGACCCCGTCGCCGGCGCCCACGTGGAGTTCCGCGAGACGCGCTGACCAGCACGCCAAGGGCGCCGGAACCCGCACGCGGACCGGCGCCCCGGTCACCCCGTCCCGCCGCACGGCGCCCACGTCCCCGACGGCTTGCCCCCTTCCGCTCCCGAGGCCCTGAGCGTCATACGCGACCGGTCTGAGAATCTGAGCGGGTGGACGACCTCATCGGGACTCAGGCACCGCCCTTCCGACTGACCGGAGCTGCTGATGCGGTCGCATGTCTGGAGCGGGCCGTACCCGGGCTTGCTGCGCATCGGCTGCCTGCTTCGGCCGGCGTGGACTGGGGTCTGGTGGAGGCGGAGCTGGGACTGGCCCTCCCTGCGGACTTCACACTGCTGTGCACCCTCTACCCGACGTTCGACCTGGGCGACTTTCTCCGGGTTGCCGCGCCGGTTCCCGGTCAGGAGCAGGCGTGGGTGCAAGGAGTGCGGGACGATCTGGACATCGTCGCCGAGTGGTGCGAGGACGCGGAGCTCGTCGTCCCGCTGCGCCCGTATCCCGCACCAGGGGGTGTGCTCCCCTGGGCGACCTCTCTTCAGGGCGACTTCTTCCTGTGGTCGACCAGTCCGGCCGGACCCGGGGAATGGACGGTCACCGTCGCCTCCCGCAGCGGTGGATGGTGGCACTACAGCGGCGGTGCGGTCCAGTTCCTCGCCGACCTGGTCACGGGCGCAGTGGAGCCCTGGGGGCTGCCTTCGGTCCCTGCACAGGTCACCTGGGTACTCGGCCGAGACGCCGACAGCCGATGAGGGCGGCCATGCCGACGAAGCCGAGGTAGTGAGCGGACCGGAGGAGGCTCAGCTCTCCCCGAAGGACGCCACGACGAGATCGGTGAGGAGCGCGCCGGCGGTGCCGTCGGGGTCGAGATCCGGGTCGTAGATCGTGACGTCGAGCCCGACGCAGCGCGGGGAGCGCACCAGCGGCCGCAGCAGGGCGAGGAGTTCGTCCGGCAGCAGGCCGTCCGGGTCGGGGCTGTCCACGGCCGGCATCACCGTCGGATCCAGGACGTCCGCGTCCAGGTGCACCCAGAAGCCGTCCAGGGCCGGTGTCTCCAGACTGAGGGCGGTCGCGGCCCCCAGGTCGGCGGGGCCCCACTCCCGCAGCTCGGACACCGTGGCGACGGGCACCTTCAGCGCCCGCAGCTCCACGAGCTCGGGGTCGTCAAGGAAGGCGTCGCGCGTGCCGAGGAGCCGGACGTCCTCGTCCCGCAGGTAGGGGCGCCGTCCCTCCAGATCGGTCAGGTCGGCCTGGCCGCGGCCGGTCGCCAGGGCGAGCTCCTCGCCCGCGGCCGCGCCGACCCGGTCCGAGTTGCCCGGATGGCGGAAGTCCGGGGACGCGTCGACGGAGGCCAGGCCGTACCGGCCGAGCCGGCGCAGCGCGAGGGCGGCGCCCAGCTGCACCGAACAGTCGCCGCCGAGGACGAGCGCGAAGTCCCCGGCGGCCACGTGGCGTTCGACGCGGTCGGCGAGCCGGACGGTGTACCGGGCGAGGGCCGCCGCGTGGAAGACCCCGTCGCCCTCCCGCCAGTCGCCCAGGTCGTAGCGGGGCGGTACCACGACCCCGCCCTCGGACGTCCCCAGTCTCCGCACGATCCCGTTCTCGCGGAGCGCCCCCGCCAGTTTGTGGCAGCCGGGCACGGTGCCGGGGGCCGGCGGCCGCAGCCCGAGGTTGGACGGGGCGTCGACGATCACGATGTTCCGCATGCGGGTCATCCTGGCCGTCCCCCGGAGCCGGCCGCAACGGACCCGCCCGCGCCCCGGCGGTCTCCGGCCCCGTCGTTGGTCTGGACCTTCGCGGTCCAGGGCGGCAAGCTCTCGGCATGGACTTGGAGTTGCGGCACCTGAAGACGATCCGGGCCATCGCCGACGCCGGCAGCCTCACCCGGGCCGCCACCGCCCTCGGCCTGGCCCAGCCCGCCCTCAGCGCCCAGCTCAAACGCATCGAACGGGCCCTGGGCGGAACGCTGTTCGAGCGCGGCCGGGACGGAGTGCGGGCCACCCCGCTCGGCGACCTCGTCCTCGACCGCGCCCGGGTCGTGCTCCCCGCCGTCTGCGAGCTCCAGGAGGAGGCCGTGCGCTTCGCCCGCGAGGGCGCGAGGGGGCACCGCCTCGGCGGCACCCACGGACCACTGCTCGGCGGCCTCGTCGACCGGCTCGCCCGCACCGGCGAGGGCGCGCCCGTCACCACGTACACCTCCTGGTCCGAGCGGGAGATCGCCGGCGGGGTCGTCGCCGGCCGGCTGGACTTCGCGCTGGTCGGGGTCTGCGGCGAGAGCAGCCCGCCCGAAGCCGGACGGCTCGCCTGGACCGAGGTCGCCCGCGACCCGGTGTACGTGATGCTCGCCGCCTCCCATCCGCTCGCCTCCCGGACCGAGATCGCACTCGCCGAACTCGCCACGGAGGCGTGGACCGACGTCCCCGGCGACGGCTGCTTCGGCGACTGCTTCGCCGCCGCGTGCGTGCGCGCCGGGTTCACCCCCGCCTGCGTGTACGAGACGGACACCGCCTCGTGCGTCCACCTGGTCCAGGTGGGCCGGGCGGTCGGCCTGTGCCGGGCCACCTTCCCCGCGACGCCGGGCCTGGTCACCCGCCCGCTGGCCGGCGCCCCGCTGATCTGGCGCCACCTCCTCGGCTGGCACCCGGAGGGCCGCGCGGCGAACCGCGCTTCCGCCGTCCTCGGCCACGCCCGCGCCGCCCACGCCGAGGCCCTGTCCCGCAGCGCGGCCCACGCCCCGGCACCCTCCGCCGGCCCGTGACGGGCCCTGGCCGCCCCGGCGGGGGGACCACTGCGGGGGCGGCTCCCCGGGCGAGGAGGACGCGGAGCGGGGGCGGCCCCCCGGGCGGAGGAGGACCGGACGGCTCCTCGGGCGAGGAGGACGCGGGCGGCCCCCCGGGCGGAGGAGGAGCGGGACGGCTCCTCGGGCGGAGAGGGCCCCTCGGGTGCGCGGAAGGAGAGGGGCCCCTCGGGTGCGCGGACGGAGACACCCCTCGGGTGCGCGATCCACGGCGGCGCGCGGTGCTCGTGGCGGCGCCGGGCCGGCCGCCGCTGCCCCCGCGGCCTCCGTCGGTCGGTGCGGCACGGGCCTGGTCGCCCCCACCGGGTCGGAGACCTCGGCCGGGCCGCACACCGCACCGCCCATAACGCGAGGCAGAGGGCCGACTGACAACTCCCCCCGGACACGCCCCCGTTCCTACGGTGCCGTCAGTTCCCCCACCACACCGAGGAGACCTCCCATGCTCCGACGACCCGCCCGCGCGGCCTGGACCGCGCTGGTCGCCGCCGGGCTGGCACTGGCCGGCCTTCAGGCCGGTTCCGCCACCGCGGCACCCCAGCCGGCCCCGCCCGCGTCCGCCGCCGCGACCCTCCGGACGGACGCCGCCCCGCCCGAGCTGCTCCGGGCCATGGAGCGGGACCTGGGCCTGACCCGTCCCCAGGCGCTCAGCCGCCTCGCCCACGAGGCCGAGGCCGGCGCGACGGCCGCGCGCCTCCGCCAGGCGCTCGGCGGCGCGTTCGCCGGCGCCTGGGTCGACGGGCCCGAGGCCGCCACGCTCACCGTGGCCACCACCCGGGCCGCCGACACGGCGGCGATACGGGCCACCGGCGCCCGCGCCGTGGTCGTGACGCACGGTCTGACCGCCCTGGAGCAGGCCCGGAACACCCTCGACCGCACCGCCGGAGCCGACACCCCCGTCCGCTACGTCGACGTCCGTGCCAACCGGATCGTCGTCGAGGAGGCCCGCCCGGGCGCCGGGGCCCGGCTGCTCGCCGCCACGGGCGTGCCCCGCGAGCTGGTGCGCGTCGTCCCCACCACCGAGGCGCCCCGCCCGCTCTACGACATCCGGGGCGGCGACGCCTACTACATGGGCGGCGGCGGCCGGTGTTCGGTCGGCTTCGCGATCACCCGCGGCACCACCCAGGGCTTCGCGACCGCCGGTCACTGCGGCCGCGCCGGCACGGCCACCAGCGGCTACAACCAGGCCGCCCAGGGCAGCTTCCAGGCCTCCGTCTTCCCCGGCAACGACATGGCCTGGGTGGCCACCAACACCAACTGGACCGCCACGCCGTACGTCAAGGGCGCCGGCGGCGCGAACGTCCAGGTGACGGGCTCGGTCCTGCAGCCCGTGGGCGCCTCCGTGTGCCGCTCCGGCTCCACCACGGGATGGCACTGCGGAACCATCCAGCAGCACAACACCAGCGTCACCTACCCCGAGGGCACCATCTCGGGCGTGACCCGTACGACGGTGTGCGCCGAGCCGGGCGACTCCGGTGGCTCCTACATCTCCGGCAGCCAGGCGCAGGGCGTCACCTCGGGCGGCTCCGGCAACTGCTCCAGCGGCGGCACGACCTTCTTCCAGCCGCTCAACCCGATCCTCCAGAACTACGGGCTGACGCTGCGCACCACCGGTTCCGACCCGGGCCCCGGCCCCGGTCCGGGCGAGCCGGAGCCGGGCGGCACCTGGAAGGCCGGCACGGTGTACAAGGCCGGTGACGTCGTCACGTACGGCGGCGCGAGCTACCGCTGCCTCCAGGGCCACCAGGCCCAGGCCGGCTGGGAACCGCCGAACGTCCCGGCGCTCTGGCAGCGCGCCTGACCGCCCCTCGGCCGCCCCGGGACCACTTCGGCCCGGGGCGGCCGCGCGTGTGCACCCGACTCGGGACGGCTGCGCGTGCGCGCCCGACTCGGGGCGCCGCGCGTGTGCACCCGGCCCGGGGCCGGGCACGTATGCGACGTGCTCTGTCCCGTCCCCAGGTCAAGGCGGTTCCGGGGCGTTGCGGCGGCTCCCTGCCGGCCGCGGTATCCGACGTCCCGTCAACTTCCCCGTCCGGCCGCGCCCTTGCGCCGCTCCGGAGCGCCCCCTACTGTCAGCCGGAGAGAAAGTTAGGAAGCTTTCCTATTAGTCTCTTCGAGAAGTGGAGTGACATGCCCGCCACCCTCACCGCGCGCCGGCGCCGCCGCACCGCCGCGCTCGTCGCCGCCGCCGCGACCGCCGGGACGCTGCTCCCCGCGGCGGTCGTCTCCGCGACCGCCACCGCCGCGGCCGGCAACCTCGCCCAGGGCCGCCCCGTCACGACCTCCTCCACGGAGAACAGCACCCTCACCGGCACCAAGGCCGTCGACGGCTCCGCCTCCACCCGCTGGGCGAGCGCCGAAGGCGTCGACAACCAGTGGATCAGGATCGACCTCGGCGCGGGCACCGCCGTCAAACGGGTCGTCCTGACGTGGGAGGCCGCCTATGCCAAGGCGTACCGCGTCGAGCTCTCCGACGACGGCTCGACCTGGCGTCCGATCCACTCCACCACGGCGGGCGACGGCGGCACCGACGACCTCACGGTCAACGGCACCGGCCGCTACCTGCGCGTCTTCGGCACCCAGCGCGGCACGCCGTACGGCTACTCGCTGTGGGAGGTCGAGGCGTACGGCACCGGCTCCACCACCCCGCCGTCCACCGGCACGGGCCTCGACGACCCGGTCAAGAAGGAGATCGCGATGAAGCTGGTCTCCACCTTCGAGAACTCCTCCCTCGACTGGCGGGCCCAGTTCGCCTACATCGAGGACATCGACGACGGGCGCGGCTACACCGCCGGCATCATCGGCTTCTGTTCCGGTACGGGCGACATGCTCGAACTGGTCGAGCGGTACACCGCCAAGAAGCCCGGCAACCCGCTCGCGCCCTACCTGCCCGCCCTGCGCCGGGTCGACGGAACCGACTCCCACGAGGGCCTGGACCCCGGCTTCCCCGACGCCTGGCGCCGGGCCGCCCAGGACACGGTCTTCCAGCAGACCCAGGAGGAGGAGCGGGACCGGGTCTACTTCAACCCCGCCGTCTCGCAGGCGAAGACGGACGGCCTGCGCACGCTCGGCCAGTTCGCCTACTACGACGCCGCCGTGATGCACGGCGAGTCCGGCTTCCGCAGCATCCGCGCCGTGGCCCAGTCCCGGGCCCTCCCGCCGTCGCGCGGCGGCGACGAGCGGACGTACCTCCACGCCTTCCTCGACGCGCGTGAGGAGGAGATGCGCAAGGAGGAGGCGCACAGCGACACCACCCGCGTGAGCACGGCCCAGCGCCGCTTCCTGAACGAGGGCAACCTCGGCCTGAACACGCCGCTGTACTGGAGCGTCTACGGCGACGCGTTCTCCCTCACGAGCTGAGCCGCGTCCTGCCCCGCGCGCTGAGCCGCCCGGCTCCGGCGACGGGCGAAGCGGCGGTACGGCCCGCAGCGGGGCCGTACCGCCGCTTCCGGCAGCGCCCCGCCCGCTCGCGCGGCCTCACGGACCCTGCCCGTCACCGCCAGGCGGGATGCCCCTCCGGGACGTCGCCCGTGGTGAGCCGGCGCTCGCCCGTGCCGTCCGCGCGCACCGCCCAGATGACCGGCTTCTGGTACGGGCCGCGGACGAAGGCCAGCCAGCCGCCGTCCGCCGACCACGCCGGGTCCATCTCGTGCTCCGCCGTCACCACCAGCGGCCGGTCCCCGGTCCCGTCGGTGCCCACCAGTCGGATGTCACCCTTGTTCGGGCCCTGGTAGGAACCGGCGGTGTAGGCGAAGGTGCGGCCGTCGGGCGACCACACGGCGTCGAGCGCCGGGTGCGGCAGCCGGGTCACCTGGCGCGGCGCCCGGTCCGGAGCCGACGGATCCACGGTGTGCACCTGCCAGTTGCCCTTCCCCGCCTCCAGACTGACGGCGATCCGCGTGCCGTCCGGGGACCACGCGGGATCCTCGACCCGCCCGGGCCCGTCCGTGAGCTGCCGGGCGGAGCCGTCCGACACCCGCACCTCGAACAGCTGCTGCACGCCGTCCTCCACCCGCAGCACGGCGAGCCGGGTGCCGTCCGGCGACCAGGACACCCGTCCGCCGGAGATGGCGGCGATCCGCCGCGCGCCGGAACCGTCGGCCTTCGCGGTCCACACCGCCGTCTCCTCCGGCGTCACGCGCGTGAACGCGAACGAGGCCCGGTCCGGCGCCCATTGCGGCAGGTAGTCGCAGGTCCCGTCCGGCACGAGCCGCCGCGGCCGGTCCGTGCCCGCCGGACGGACCGCGATGACCCCGTGGCAGTCGGAGGGCCAGCCGGGCGCGGTGTCCTGGCGGACCAGCAGCGTCGTGTCGGGGAACGCGGCGGGCGAGGCGACGGCGGGGGAGGAGGTGCCGCCACCGGGCTCGGCGCCGCCCTCGGTGCCCTTCCACGGCTGCCAGACCAGCAGGCCCGCGGCGACGGCCGCGCACACCACCAGTGCCGCGGCCACGGTCACCCGCCGCCCGCGCCGGCCCGCAGGCCGTTCCGCACGCCGTCCCGGCACGTCCTCCGGCACGGACGTCGCGGGTCCGGCCGTCGTGGGCACCGGCGTGGCGGGTCCGGCCGTCGTGGGCACGGCCGTGGGCGGGGGCGGGGGCTGGACCGGGGCGGGTCCAGGGGGCGGCGCGGCGGCGGTCGGCGGCTCGCTCCCGGCTCCGGCCCCGGCTCCGGCCTCGGCTCCGGCCACGGGCCCGCCTCCGGTCCCGTCCTCGGCTCCGGCCACGGGCCCCGGCTCTGCGTTCCGCGCGGTCGGCGGCGCCGCCGGTGCGGTCCGGTCCGCACGGCCCGTCCCGTCCGTCCCGTCCGTCCCGTCCGTCCCGTCCGTCCCGTCGGGCCGCCGCGTGTCGTCCCGTACGGCACCGGCCGCTTCCCGCTCCTCGGGTACGACGGCGGTCTCCGGGTGCTGCGGAACCGTCGACAGCAGCGCCGTGGCCTCGTCGGGAAGCCAACCGCCGTCCTCGCGGTGGCGGACGGTCAGCCGGTCCAGGAAGGCCGCCGGGGTGGGCCGCCGCGCCGGGTCCTTGGCCAGGCAGGCCGCGACCGCCTCCCGCAGCGGCTCGGGGACGGCGGAGAGTTCGGGCTCCTCGTGGACGACCCGGTAGAGCCAGGCCGCCGAGGTGCCCTCGCCGAAGGGTGCGCCGCCCGCCGCCTGGCACAGCACGATGCCCAGGGCGAACATGTCCACGGCCGGTGTGATCGTGCCGCCGGTGAGCTGCTCGGGGGCGAGATAGCCCGGCGTACCGACCTGGAGGCCGGTCCGGGTCAGCGCGGCCGTGCCGTCCAGGGCCCGCGCGATGCCGAAGTCGATGACGCGCGGCCCGTCCTCGGCCACGATGATGTTGGCCGGCTTGAGGTCCCGGTGGATCACCCCGGCCCGGTGGATCGCCTCCAGGGCCTCCGCGAGCCCGGCGGCCAGCACGGTCAGGCTGTCCGCGGGCAGCGCGCCCACCTGGTCGAGCACCGCCCGCAGGGTCGGACCGGGCACGTACGCGGTGACCAGCCAGGCCGGGTGCCCGTCGGGGTCCGCGTCGACCACGGGGGCCGTGTGGAAGCCGCCGACCTGGCGCGCCGCCGCGACCTCGCGGGCGAAGCGGCGTACGAACTCGGGGTCGGTGCTCAGATCGGGCCGGACGACCTTGACGGCCACGGCCCGGCCGGAGCGGGAACGGCCGAGGTAGACGACGCCCATGCCTCCCTGGCCGAGCCGTCCGACCAGCCGGTATCTGCCGTCGCCGACCGATTCCGGATCCCCCGCCTCCAGCGGCTTCATGGTGCCCCCTCGCAAGTCGTACGTGCAGGGATCTCCTACCAGCCGGGCGGTGCTCCGGTCGAGTTCGGCGCGGCCGCGGGCCCGGGAAAGACACCGGAACCCCGCCGGCGGCCCGGGGACCACGGTGGGCCCGGTCCCGTGCGGGGGCCGGGCCGCGCGGCCGGGGCCCGGTCGGTCGACCGGGCCGTGGGACCCGGTCCGTCAGTCGACCGGGTGCTCCTCCCAGGTCTCGTCGTCCGGGTCGTACTCGGTGTGGGCGGACTCCCAGGTGGCGGAGGTCAGCTCCACGCCGGGGATGTCGCCGAGGAGGGCGATCGGGTCGATGAAGTGGGCGAGGGAACCGGACGGGTCCAGCTCGATCGCCTCGACGGACTGGGCACGCTCGGCGTCGTCCAGGTACTCGTCGTCCCGGACCTCGGCCAGCGCGGCGGTCTTCAGCGCCTGCTCGTCGGTGATCTCGGCCACGAGCTCGATGGTGACGCGCACGTACCGGGGGCCGGACTGCTCGGATGAGGGGTCGATGGTGGTCATCCGCGAAGCTTAGGCGACGTCCCGGGGCCCGTCGCTCCGGCCCCCGCCGCCCGGAGCCCCGTCCTGCCGCGTCTCCCGCAGCGGGCGGGCGACCACGGCCTGCGCGGGTTCCTGGTGGCCCCCGGAGGCGAGGACGCGCACCTCGTCGCGGTCGCTGATCTCCGCCCGGATGATGCCGGACGGATCGGTGTACACCGGGTGTCCGCCCGGTCCCGTGGCGGCGGTGCGCTCGACGACCACGACGTCGCGGGCCGCGCCCACCGCGTCGGAGAACACCAGCTCGTACCTGGCTGCGCTCACGTAACCGATTTTACGCGGCGGGACCCGGACGGAGCATCTCGTCGGTCACGGCGTCGACGAGGGCGGCGAGCGCGACGCCGAGCGCCCGGGCGCCGGGGCCGGCCGGACCGCCGGGCTCGCTCATGTACAGATCGCGGCGGATCTCCACCATCAGGGCGCTGACCCGGATGTCCCGGCCGTAGTGCGCAAGGGGCACGTACGTTCCGGCGAAGGGGCTGTCCGTGCCCACCCCGCCGAATCCGGCGAAGGCCCGCCGTGCCGCGGCCGACAGGGTGGGCGGGGTGTGGAAGGCGTCCGTGCCGAGGCAGACGGGCGGCCGGGGGCCGTCGCCGTGCAGCTCGTAGGGGAGCGCCGCCGTCGGGTACGAGTGCACGTCCACGATCACCGCGTGGCCCGTCGCCGCGAGGCGCGCCTCAACGGCCCGGGTCATGGCCTGCGCGTACGGGGCGAAGTACCGGTCGACGAGGGGTGCCGGGTCGAATCCGGCCGGCCGCAGCTCGGCCCGGTGCGTGGTGCGCGTGTACACCGCGCCCATGCCGACCGCGAGCATCTCCTCGCGTTCGTCGGGGAACCGCTCCGGGTCGACCACCAGCCGCGAGAGCCGGTTGACGAACCGCCAGGGAGTGGTGCCCGCCGACGCCGCGGCGACGGCGGCGATGGCGTCGGTGTGGGCGTCGGTGATGTGGTCGAGCTCGCGCTCCAGTTCGGCGTCGCCGAGGACGATCCCGGCCCGCACGTCCGCCGGCACGGCCCGGGAGGAGTGCGGTACATGGAGCAGGACGGGGGAGTCCGGTGCCCCCGGGAGCAGTTCGAAGGGGGCGGGGGCATCGCTCATGGTGCGAGGTTCCTTGCGGTCGTTCGGAAGCCGGGTGGCCGGGTGGTCGGGGGCCGCGTGGTCGGGCGCCTGGTGCCGGGCATCGGTGGGCCGTGGAGGGGAGGCGTCGGGACTGCCCGCGCCGGGCGGTCGCGTCGCGGGCGGTTCCGTGACCGGCGGGGCCGGCCCCGGCGCCGGGGCGGCTACGGGAGGGCGGCGCCCCGGGCGGTGATCCACAGGCGGTACCACTCCTCGTGGGTGAGGTCGGGCGCGGCGACGGCCGCGTCCCGGCAGGCGCGGATCCGGGTCGGGTTGGTGGTGCCGATGACCGGGGAGATCCGCGCGGGGTGGCGCTGGAGCCACCACAGCAGGACCGTCTCCGGTGTGGTGCCCTTGGCCTTCGCGAGCTCCGCGACGAGCGCGGCCGTGGACTGCTCCTGCGGGGTCTCCTGGCGACCGGTGTAGCGCCCCTGGGCCAGCGGGCCCCACGCCTGGAGGGCGATCCCGTGGTGCAGACAGTGCTCGACCGTGCCCGCGGTGAAGCCGACGGAGGCCGACGCGGGCGTGTTGACGAGCACGCCCTCCTCCAGCCAGTCCCGGCGCAGCAGGCTCATCTCCAGCTGGTCGGCCACCAGCGGCACTTCCAGGTGGGCCTGGAGCCGGGCGATCTGGTGGGCGTTCATGTTGGAGACGCCGAAGCGGCGCACGAGGCCCTGCCGGTGCAGCGACTCCAGGGCCGCGGCGACCTCGGCCGGGTCGGCCAGCGGATCGGGCCGGTGCAGGAGCAGCACGTCGAGGACGTCCGTGCGCAGCCGGGCGAGGCTCTCCTCCACCTTCCGGACGATGGTGGGCCCGCGCAGGTCGTACATTCCGGGCCGGTCCCCGTCGGCCGGCCGGATGCCGCACTTGGACTGGAGCGTGATCCGGTCGCGCAGTCCCGGCGCGCGGGCGAGCACCTCGCCGAAGACGGCCTCCGCCTTGCCGTGCCGGTAGATGTCGGCGTGGTCGAAGACGGTGATGCCGCTCTCCAGGGCCGCCTCGACGGCCGCTTCGGCGGCGTCGACGTCGGCGGGAGTGTACGGGGCGGTGTCCCAGGTCCCGCCGAGGCCCATGCAGCCGAGCAGGACACGGCCGGTGCCGTGGGCGGGTACGGGGGCATCGCTGGAGGTCACAGGGGTGGTCGTCACGGGCTCACCCTGCCACAGGGCGGGCGGTTGCCGGGAGGGGCGACGGGGCAGCGACCGGCGGGGTGGCGGTGCGCCACCCGGCCCGGTGGGGCCTTCGACGTTTTGTATACAATCGGATCGGTCGTGCCGCCCCCACCCGGGCGGCGCGGGCCTGGGCGCAAGGGCGGGCCGACCGTCGATCACGGGGTCCGTACGCCGGCCCTTCCGATCCCGCCCCCGTCGGCCCGAGGCCGCCCTACCCCCGGAACAGACCCCGCATGAGCACCGACACCGCCGAGCCCGAGACGCCGGCGAAGCCCCGCATCACCGGCCGTGCCCCCGCCCGCCCGGCGCCCGCGGCGGCCCTCCACAGCGTCAGTGCCGTGACGGTCGTGCTGCTCGGCCTGGTCGCCATCGGCGCCGTCCTCCACGAGCCCGTTCTGATACCGCCGCTGGCCGCCAGCGCCGCCCTCGTGCACAGCGCCCCGACGCTCCCCCTCTCCCAGCCGCGCAGCGTCGTCCTCAGCCATCTCCTCGCCGCCGCCGCGGGCTACGCCACCCTCACGGTGGCGGGCGCCACCGCCTGGGCCGCCGCCGTGGCCGCGGGCCTCACCCTGGCCCTCACCACCCTCGCCCGCACCCCGCACTCACCCGCCTGCGCGACCGCGGTGGTCATCGTCCTCCAGTCCCCGGCCCCGGCCCGCTTCGTCCCGCTCCTCCTCGGCGCCACGCTGCTCCTGGTGACGATGGAGTACGCCTTCTCCCGCATCCGCAGAGGCGCGACGAAGTACCCGACGTACTGGTGGTGACCGGGTGGGGGCGGTGGGGCCCTGTCGGCGGCGCGCTCGGATCCGAGGGGCAGCGCCGCACGGCAGGCGAGCGAGCCGTTCCGGACCTCACGGCGCCGCCGAGGACCGGGACCGGCTGCGCTGTGCCCCGGCGAGGAGGGGTCCTCGACGGGCCGCCGCGGTTTGGGCGGTCCGCCGTCCGGGACGGTCGGGCACGGTGCGGGATTCCCCCCGCACCTCGGCTGACGACGGGGGCGCGGTCACCTCGCGGGCCGGAACACCCGCAGGTCACGCACCTCGTAGGACATCCGGGTCGTGTGCTCGTCGGGCGCCGGGTGATAGCGGCCGGCGCACACCGAGAGGTTGACGATCAGATACGCGTGCCAGCGCCGTCCGACCCCGCGGCCGTCGGAGAAGACCTCGACGTCGTCGAGCCACCAGACCACCGAGCGGGCGCCGAACTCGGTCCGCAGCCGTATCCAGCCACCGGGGCGCACCGACGGATCGCGGTGGTAGCGGTGGGCGCCGCGCACCCGGTTGGAGAGTTCCAGCAGATCGGCGTTGTCGGGGTGGTACTCGAAGACGTCGATCTCCTGGCCGCCGTCGCGCCACGTCCAGATGGCCGGCCAGGCACCGGTCTCCTCGGGCAGCCGCACCCGCGCCTCCAGCACGTCCCCGGAGCGCACCTCGAAGCCCTCGGGGCTCCCCTCCGTCGTCAGCAGGCCCGTGTCCCACAGCCCGTCGGGGCGGCGCTCGGCGCGGAAGACCCCCGAGCGGCTGAAGTCGGGATCCTCCACCAGGTGGTCCAGCTTGTTGTCTTGCGGGTTGACCGGACCTCCGTCGGGATAGGCCCAGCTGCGGCCCGCGATCCACTGTTCCGTGGAGGCGAAGTCCGCGGTGAAGACCGGCTCTTCGGCCGGTGGCCAGGTGGACATGGGTGCTCCTCGCGTCAGGGGTGGTCCTCCGTCCGCTGTTCTGCCCCACCCCGCCCGCCAGGATGCGGAATCCCTCACTCCTTGTCAGGAAGTCGCCACGAGGCGTCATGCCGCGAGCTGCGTTCCCCCGCGTCCTCGCCCGTCTCGGCCGCCGGGGCCGCCGCCGGAGCGGTCAGGATCCGGGGGAGTGCCTCGGGGTGTTCCCGGACGAGCCAGGCCATGAGTTCCTCCCGCACCGCGCAGCGGGTGGTCCACAGGTCGTCGGCGTCCTTCGCCGTGACGATCGCCCGGACCGTCACACAGGTGGGCGAGGTGTCCGTGACCGCGAGGTCCCAGGCCCGGCCGTCCCACGTCGGACAGGTGTCGAGGAACTCCTTGAGCCGCGCCCGCATCGGCGCCACCGGCACGGAGTGGTCGCAGTAGAAGAAGACCGAGCCCGTCATCTCCGCTCCGCCGCGCGACCAGTTCTCGAACGGGCGCGAGGTGAAGTACGAGACGGGCAGCGTGACCCGGCGCTCGTCCCACGTCCGCACGGTCAGGAAGGTCAGGGTTATCTCCTCCACCGTCCCCCACTCCCCGTTCACGACCACCGTGTCGCCGATGCGGACCATGTCGCCGAACGCGATCTGGAAACCGGCGAAGAGGTTGCCGAGCGTCGACTGCGCCGCGACGCCCGCCACGATGCCGATGATCCCCGCCGAGGCGAGCAGGGACGTCCCGACGGTACGGAACGCCGGGAAGGTGAGGAGCGCGACGGCCCCGGCGATCACCCCGACGGCGACCGCCACCACCCGCATGATCAGCGTCACCTGCGTCCGGACCCGGCGCACTCGGGCCACGTCGTGCGAGCGTCCCGCGTAGCGCGCGTACGAGGACTCGACGACGGCCGAGGCGACCCGTACGGCCAGCCACGCGCCGCCACCGATGAGACACAGGACGAGGAGGTGGGACACCGTGTCGGCGTGATCGTCCAGGGGCGCCCAGCGCGTCGCGCGGAAGGTCCACCCGAGCAGGGTGGTGAACAGCACGACGAACAGCGGTGTACGGCAGCGCCGCAGCAGGCCCCAGAGCGGGGTCTCGGGGCTGCGCGCGTCGGCCTGCCGCGCCAGGACGTCGGCCGCGCGGACGGCGGCCAGCGCCACCAGTGCGGAGCCGCCGAGGACGATCACCAGTCGAAGGACGCTCTCCATGGCTCCCCAGTAGACGAGTCGAAACGGTCGTCCTCACGCCTCACCCCCGTGGCGCCCGCCAAACACCCGCCACCCGGCGGCCCGCGCCGCGCCGGGTGTTCCCGGTCACTCCGCCGCGATCACGATCACCACGTCCCCGTCGGCCCAGCACCGCACCTCGCCCTTCGGCGGGTTCAGCCGCACACCGCGGTACGGAGCGGAGTCCGCCGCCCCCGCGGCGCGGTAACCGATGGCGCACGCGCCCTGACGTCCGGCCGAGGCCACGACCGTCGCGAACGTGGCCCGCGCGCCGGGGGTGACGAAGTCTCCGGCCGGCCGAAGCCGCACCGCGTTGCCGTGCCCCGAGAACAACTCGGCGAAGACCGGGGCGAGATGGCCGTTCTGGGAGATCTGGGCCATCAGCAGCCCGACGAGCCGGCCGGTGAGGAGCACGTCCGCCGCGGCGCCGACCGGGGCCAGGGGCCGGTTGCGGACATCGGCCAGCTCGGTGACCAGGGCGGTCCGCAGTCCCTGCTGCCGCACTCTCGCCCGAAGGTGGAGCAGGGTGACGAGGGTTTCGTCGTCGGGGCTCGCCGGATCCGGACCCTGGTCGGGAGCGAGGACCACCACGCGGTCGTGACCCGCGCCGACCCGCCGTACCGCCGCGGCGGTGGTGGGGTCGGCCCGGTGCACGACGACGTCTGTGGCGGCCGGTGGCACGGTGTCCGGCGCGTCCGTGGCGGCTGGCGGCATGGTGTCCGGCGCGTCCGTGGCGGCTGGCGGCATGGTGTTTGGCGCGTCCGTGACGGCCGGTGGCATGGTGTTTGGCGCGTCCGTGACGGCCGGTGGCACGGTGTCCGGCCCGTCCGCGACCGCCGCAAGCGCCCAGCCCGGACCGGACGTGACCGTGGCCGCCTCCGCGTCCGTCACCACCTCCACGACCGACCCCGGGGCCGTGCCCCTGGTGAGTGCCTCGATCACCCGTGCGGCACGGCGGTTCCAGCCGAGCACCACCACCCGGGACGGCCGTGGCGGGCGCACCGGCGCCGTCGCCATCACCGTCGGGTCGGGCCGCGGGGCACCGGCCGGCGGACGGGCCGTCACGTCGCCGTCCTCCGCGAGCACCACCAGGCCGTCCCCCTCGCCCAGCTCCGTGTCCGCCGCCGGGTTCAGGACCGGCTCCCCGTCGCTCCGTACGATCCCGACCACGCACACTTCCGCGCCGCCCGCCCGCAGCTCACCGAACGACCGGCCGGCCAGGCCGGGTTCGCGCCGCGTGTGCAGCTCGGCGCCCGCGAAGTCCAGGAGGTCCTCCAGCGCGAAGGAGAGCCCGGGTTCCCCGACGCACCGCACCAGCAGCCGCGCCGCGATGTCGTCCACCTCCAGGACGGTCGAGCCCTCGCCGGCGGCCAGTTCCGCCGCGGCCCGGAAGCGGCCCGCCCGCACCGCCGCCACCACCCGGACCGGGCAGCCGTCGCCGACCGCGGCCCGAAGCGCCAGCAGCGTCCGCACCACCTGCGCGTCCTCGGCCGGATCGTCCGGCGGCAGGACGAGGACCGCCTCCGCCGTCGCCGGGCTCACCCGGGCGAGCGCGACCGGATCGGAGGGACGCCCCCGGCGGCACAGCAGCCGCACGCGCCCGGCGACGGCCCCGTCGCCCCGCAGCTCCTCCTCCATCTCGGTCTTGTCCCGGTCCGCCAGGACCACGACCGCACCGCCTCGCCGCTGGGCGTGCGCGGCGACCAGCTCGGCCACGACCGTGGGCGTCTGCTCCGACCAGCCGAGCACGAGCGTGTGCCCCTCCTCCACCACTGTGGAGTGCCCGCGCTGAAGTTCCGTCAACCGGTCCGTGAGCGCGGTGGTGACGAGTCCGACGAGGGTGGACACGTACAACAGCGCCACCAGGGCGAGCAGCAGCGACAGCGCGATCCGCAAGGGCGGACCGACCTCGCCGCCGAGCCGCAGCGTCTGCCCGACGGTGCGCCACACCGCCGCCAGTTTCCCCTCCAGCGTCGCCGGCGCCCTGCTGTCCGTCCACACCAGCACGGCGCTCGCCGGCGCCACGACCGCCAGGCAGGCCAGCGCCAACCAGCCGACGAGGGCCGTCATGCCCTTCACGACGGTCCGGTCGACCCAGTACCGCACCCGTTCCCGCGTCCCCGCTCCTGTCGCCGGCCGCCCCGCCGACCGCCGCGCCGGCGGACGCGCCGGACCGGCGGGCCGGGCCTGCGCCGCTACGCGACGCTGCTGCGACGGGACGGTGAACTCGCGCTCTTTACGCACGTCAGCAGGGTGACGTCCGTCCGTGCGCGAAACGCCGCCGACGGCCGCCGTTCATCCTTTCGTGCACACGGGCGACCGGTCCGCCGGCCGACGGCCCCGCGCCGCAAAGGGGATGAGGACCGCGACGCGGGGTACGCGAGACCCGTCCAGCCCGACAAGGGAGGAAACATGGGACTCGGAGCCTGCATCATCCTGATCGCCGTGGGGGCCATCTTCACCTTTGCCTCCGACTGGGAGCTCGAGGGGGTGAACCTCGACCTCGTGGGGCTGATCCTCATGGCGGTGGGCATCATCGGCACGGCGGTGTACACCAGCATCCTGCGCCGGCGCCGGATGGTCGTCCCGCCCGTCGCCCCGACCATCGCCGAAGACGAGCGCCGGGACCTTCACTGACGTCCGATCCGGTATTCGTCGTCCCGTCAGTCCGTCCGTCGCTTCGTTCGCTCGCCCCGACCGACACCCCGTCAAGAAAACCGTCGGACAGGCCGTCCGACGCCAGACGCCCGGCCCGCACCCCGCACGGGGGAGCGGGCCGGGCGTCGTCGTGGACCACCACCCGCACCTCCGCACGCGTCCGCGCTCCACACGGGTCCCGGCCGGGATCCGACGGAGGGCCGTCAGTCGAGCGGCACCACCGCGTGGACGGTCTTGCCGTCCGGACGGACGTCCAGCGTGACCCGGCGGCACAGGTGCAGCACGATCGGCCAGCCGAACCCGCCCGGCCGCAGCTCCCGGTGACGCGCGTACTGCGGCGTCCGGGGACTGGCGTCGCTGACGGACAGGGTGACGCTGTCGCGCGCTATGCCTATCGCGAAGGCGGTCACCCCGCCCGCGTGCCGCAGCGCGTTGGTCACCAACTCGGAGGCGACCAGCATCAGGTCGTCCATCCGCGAGGGACTGACCGGCGGGCGGGAGGCCAGGGCCCGGCGAACGGATCGTCGTGCCTGCGCCGACGTGCGTACGACGGCCTCCTCCAGTCGCGCGGCGCCGGGGGACGCGGTCACGGGTGTCGACGGACTGGGCCGGGCGTCGCCCCGAGTCTTCATCACGAGTCCCTTTCCTACCGATTGGTGAAGCTTCCGGCGTTTTTCGCCTTCCCCCGGATCGCCGGGCGATGCGCCGCCGCCCGCCCGGCGCCCTCACGAACGCGGCTCGGTGAGAAAGGAAGCGTGGGCATGCGAACGGCGGGTAGGCGAAGCGTCACAGGCGAACGTTCGTCGAGAAACAGGAGGTTGGCCCCGTGCGGACCGAGATGGTCAAGGCGATGACGACGACCGCGGAAGGCGGTACGTACAACGACCTGCCCGTGCTCGAGGCTCCCCACGAGATCGCGCCCCAGGACGCGCGCGCCCTGTCGAAGGTGTTCTTCCGAGAACTCGCGGTCAGGGAGGAAGGAACCGCGGAGTACCAGTACGTCCGCAACACCCTGATCGAGATGAACATGTCGCTCGTCCGGTACGCGGCCGGCCGGTTCCGCGCGCGGGGCGACGAGATGGAGGACATCGTCCAGGTCGGCATCGTCGGCCTCATCAAGGCGATCGACCGCTTCGACCTCTCCCGTGAGGTCGAGTTCGCGACCTTCGCCGTGCCGTACATCGTGGGGGAGATCAAGCGGTTCTTCCGGGACACGACCTGGGCGGTCCACGTGCCGCGCCGCCTGCAGGAGGCGCGCGTGGAGCTGGCGAAGGCCAACGAGGAACTGGGCTCGCGGCTCGGCAGGGCCCCGCGCGTCGCCGAACTCGCCGAGCTGATGGGCATCTCCGAGGAAGAGGTCGTCGAGGCGCAGATCGCGGCGAACGGCTACCACTCCACCTCCCTGGACGCCGCCCTCGGCGGCGGTGACGAGGAGGACGCGGACGCCTCCCTCGCCGACTTCATCGGCGGCGAGGACCCGGCGATCGAGCTGTTCGAGGACTTCCACACCCTCGCCCCGCTCGTGGAACGCCTCGACGAGCGCGACCGGCTGCTGCTCCACCTGCGCTTCGTGGAGGAGCTGACCCAGTCCGAGATCGGCGCCCGGCTCGGGGTCTCGCAGATGCACGTCTCCCGCCTGCTCGCCCGCGCCCTGGCCCGGCTCCGCGAGGGCATGCTGGCCGAGGACGCCCCGGCCGCCGGCTGACCGGCCACCGGCCGAGGGCCGCCGGACGAACGACCCGGTGCCGGCCCCGGGGCCGTATCCCCTCCATGGATACGGCCCCGGGGCCGGCACCGCTGCATGTCCCTCGTCACGTCCCGCAGCCGTCGGTCCGAGCCTTCCACCCGTTCCACCCGTCCCACCCGCCCCACCCGGTGCGCCCTCCGCGAGCGCGAACTCCCCACGAGCCGCGCCCGCCCCGCACGGGCGGCCGTGCGGGGCGGGACAACGGACGGGTCATCGGGCGGGGCACCGAGGCGGGGCCCCGCCGACGAGGCGGTCGCCGTCACGGAAGCGGTGCGGCGCCGCGCCGGCCGAGGCCCCGCGGAACGGGACCACGACGTACGGCTCACCCGATCGGTGTGACGTCGCGGGCGGCGATGAAGGAGGGCCGCCGGACGGGCGCGGCGAACGGCATCTCCGGCGCGTTCTCGACGCTGTTGAAGACCAGGAACACGTTGCTGCGCGGGTACGGGGTGATGTTGTCGCCCGAGCCGTGCAGCGCGTTGCAGTCGAACCAGGTCGCCGAGCCCGGCGCGCCGGTGAACTGGCGGATGCCGCACGCCTCGGCGAACGTCGTCAGCGCCTCGTCCGACGGGGTGCCGGCGTCCTGCATCTGCAGCGACTTCTTGTAGTTGTCCTTCGGGGTGGCGCCGGCGCAGCCGAGGAAGGTCCGGTGCGAACCCGGCATGATCATGAGGCTGCCGTTGGTGGTGTGGTTCGCGGTGAGCGCGATGGACACCGAGACGGTCCGCATCCGCGGCAGGCCGTCCTCGGCGTGCCAGGTCTCGAAGTCGGAGTGCCAGTAGAAGCCGCTCGCGCCGAAGCCGGGCTTGACGTTCACGCGCGACTGGTGGACGTACACGTCCGAGCCGAGGATCTGCCGGGCGCGGCCCACGATCCGGGGGTCGGCGGCCAGCCGGGCGAAGACCTCGCTGATCCGGTGTACCTCGAAGACGGACCGGATCTCCTGGGACTTCGGTTCGACGATCGCCCGCTCGTCGGCGCGCACCTCCGGGTCGGCGACGAGCCGGTCCAGCTCGGCCCGCAGCTCCACGACCTCGTCCGGCGTGACGAGCTCGTCGACCGTGAGGAAGCCGTCGCGCTCGTACTCCTCCAGCTCACGGGCCCAGAAGGGGCCGGGCGTGCCGGGGGCGGACCAGACGACGGGGTCCTTGCGGCCGATGAGCACCTCGTCGGTGCCACGGGTGGGGTAGAGGTCGACGGGACGGGTGGGGGCGGAGGTCATGAGGGACGGTGCCTTCCTTTCTCGTACGGACTGCGGGAGGTGCGGACGACCGGGGGCCCGCTCCGGGCCCGGTCAGGCCGCGCCGGGCGGGGACGGCGCGGAGGGGTCAGGCCGGGTCGGGCTCGGTGAGGAGCGGGTACACGCCGTTCTCGTCGTGGTCCTCGCGGCCGGTGACCGGCGGGTTGAAGACGCACAGGCAGCGGAAGTCCTCCTTGACCTTGAGGGTGTGCCGCTCGTGCCCGTCGAGCAGGTACATCGTTCCGGGCACGATCGTGTACGTGCGGCCCGTCTCGTGGTCGGTGAGCTCGGCCTCGCCGGCGGTGCAGACGACGGCCTCGACGTGGTTCGCGTACCACATGGACGTCTCGGTCCCGGCGTACAGGACGGTCTCGTGCAGGGAGAAGCCGACCCGTTCGCGGGCGAGGACGATGCGCTTGCTCTCCCAGGTGCCGGAGGCGGCGCGGACGTGCCGGTCGGTGTTCTCGATCTCGGCGAAGGAACGGACGATCATGGTGCGGACCTTTCGTTGGTCAGGGCCGTACGCCGTGCGCCGTGCGTCGGGTGCCGGGCGTCGGACGTTGCACGCCGGACGCCGGACGCCGGACGCCGGACGCCGGACGCCGGACGCCGGACGCCGGACGTCTGTCGGCGGACGTCTGTCGGCGGGGGCCGGGGCGGAGGAGGCGGGTTGTCGGCGGTGGCGGGTCAGACCGCGACGCGGTCGGCCGCGTGGCGGACGGAGCGGGCCAGGATCCCGAGCCCCTCGTCGAGTTCGTCGTCCGTCGCGGTCAGCGGCGGCAGCAGCTTCACGACCTCGCCGCGCGGTCCCGAGGTCTCCAGGAGCAGCCCCAGCTCGAAGGCCCGCCGGCACACGGCCTCGGCCCGCTCGCCGTCGGTGAACTCCAGGCCCCACACCAGTCCCCGGCCGCGGTACGAGACGGCCGTCCGGCCGTCCTCGCCGCACAGGTCGCCGAGGGCGCGCTCGACGCGGCCGGCCCGGGCGAGGGTACGCTCGCGCAGGGTGCCGTCGCGCCAGTACGCGTCGAGCGCGGCGGTCGCGGTGACGAACGCCGGGTTGTTCCCGCGGAAGGTGCCGTTGTGCTCGCCCGGCTGCCACACGTCGAGCTCGGGCCGGAAGAGGCACAGCGCCATGGGCAGGCCGTAGCCGCTGATGGACTTGGACAGGGTGACGATGTCGGGCGTGATGCCCGCCTCCTCGAAGGAGAAGAAGTCGCCGGTGCGGCCGCAGCCCATCTGGATGTCGTCGACGATCAGCAGCATCTCGTGCCGCCGGCACAGGTCCGCGAGGCCGCGCAGCCACTCGGCCCGGGCGACGTTGATGCCGCCCTCGCCCTGCACGGTCTCGACGATCACGGCGGCCGGGTGGTCGAGGCCGGAGCCGGAGTCGGACAGGAGCCGCTCGAACCACAGGAAGTCCGGCACCTGGTCGTCCAGGTAGTGGTCGAAGGGCATCTGCGTGGTGTGGGTGAGCGGCACGCCCGCCCCGGCCCGCTTGGCGGCGTTGCCGGTGACGGCGAGCGAGCCGAGCGACATGCCGTGGAAGGCGTTGGTGAAGGAGACGACGGTCTTGCGGCCGGTGACCTTGCGGGCCAGCTTCAGCGCGGCCTCCACGGCGTTGGTGCCGGTCGGGCCGGGGAACATCACCTTGTACGGCAGGGCGCGCGGCTCCAGGACCGTGGAGCGGAAGGTCTCCAGGAAGTCGCGTTTGGCGGTGGTCGACATGTCGAGCCCGTGGGTGATGCCGTCGTCCGCCAGGTAGTCGAGGAGCGCCCGCTTGAGCACCGGGTTGTTGTGGCCGTAGTTCAGGGAGCCCGCTCCGGCGAAGAAGTCGAGGAAGGGGCGCCCGTGCTCGTCGTACAGCCGGCTCCCGCGGGCCTGCTCGAAGACCACGGGCCAGGCACGGCAGTAGCTGCGCACCTCGGATTCGACGGTCTCGAAGACGGACGGGGCGGTGTCGGTGAGGGTGGTCACGGTTCTCCCGGTTCTCGGTTTTCGGTGTTCTCGTGCGCAGTGCTCGGTCGCTGTTCCGGTCCGAGTGCTCGTTCGGTGTGCGCGGTCGGTGTTCTCGTTCGGTGTCCTCAGCCGGTCGGCCGGGCGTCGGCGACGGCTCAAGGTGTCCGGCGCGCGCTACGCCGGGGGGCCGATCCGGTAGAGCACCTCCGGCTCGTGGCCGCCACCCGCGTCGGGCGCGTCAGGGAACGCGTCGGACGGGAACAGCACCTCCCGGGTCACGGTGGCGCCGTGCCGACGCGCGTAGGAACGGAACAGCCGGTCGGAGGCCACGTTCCCCGGAGTGACGGTCGCCTCGAGCCGGATCGGCCCGTGCTCGGCCGCCACTCGGGCGGACAGAGCGTCGAGCAGTGCTCCCGCTACCCCGGTTCCGCGGTGCGAACCATCCACGGCCACCTGCCAGACGAAGAGCGTTCCCGGTGCCTCGGGCCGCAGGTAGCCGGTGACGAAGCCGACCGCCCGCCCGGACGCGTCCCGGGCGACCGCGGTCGTGCCGGCGAAGTCACGGCACCACAGCAGGTAGCTGTAGGGCGAGTTGACGTCCAGGTCCCCCGCGTCGCGGGCGAGCCGCCAGAGGTCGGCGCCGTCCGTCACCTCGGCCGGTCCGATGTCGACACCGGCACCTCGTGTTGTCACTTCTGCAACGTGCGCTGTGGTCATGGGCGCCGAAGCTACCTATCGATTCCACGAACTTCCTGGTGCGGCGGGGTTGTGCCGGAGGCGGGGTTGCGATAGGTGCGGGAACGGGACGCGGCGGGAAAGTCCGTCACTTCCACCCCTGCAATTCGGGCGATAAGGCCACAAAGTGTCCGTTTATAACGGATGGATAACGGCCTGGAGGTGCGTGACCTGCTCCTCTCCGATCCGTGAGACCCTCACCTCTTTCGCGTTTGAAGCCGCCCCGTCCGGTCAGGTGTAGGTGTTCGCGCGGCGGATGAGTCCGCTGTCCGAGGAATGGGCGGCCCTGTCGCGGGAGTTCGCCCGCCTCTAGGCTCCGCAGCGGCCGCACCTTCGGTGCCGGCGTCCGTGGGCGACAGAGGGTGGGAGACGGCGTGAGCGCGACCGTACGGTGGGGTGTACTGGCCACGGGAGGCATCGCGGCCTCCTTCACGGCCGATCTGCTGGAGATGCCGGACGCCGAGGTCGTCGCCGTGGGCTCACGGAGCACCGCGTCGGCCAAGGCGTTCGCCGAGCGGTTCGGCATACCGAGGGCGTACGGGGACTGGGCGGAGCTCGCCGCCGACACCGACGTCGACGTCGTCTACGTGGCGACGCCGCACTCCGCGCACCGGGCCGCGGTGGAGCTGTGCCTGGACAACGGCCGGGCCGTCCTGTGCGAGAAGCCCTTCACCCTGAACGCCCGCGAGGCCGCGGAACTCGTCGCGCTCGCCCGCCGGCGCGGACTGTTCCTCATGGAGGCCATGTGGATGTACTGCAACCCCGTCGTCCGGGAACTGGCCCGGCTCGTCGCCGACGGGGCCATCGGCGAGGTCCGCACGATCCACGCGGACTTCGGCCTCGAGGGTCCCTTCGCCCCCGACCACCGGCTGCGTGACCCGGCCGCCGGCGGCGGTGCCCTGCTCGACCTCGGTGTGTACCCGGTCTCCTTCGCCCAACTGCTCCTCGGCGAGCCCGACCGCGTCCACGCCGACGCGCTCCTCTCGCCCGAGGGCGTCGACCTCAACACGGGCGTGCTGCTCGGCTGGGACTCCGGGGCCACGGCCCTGCTCTCCTGCTCCCTCGTGGCCGACACGCCGCTGACCGCCTCGGTCACCGGCACCACGGGACGGATCGAGGTGCCGCGCGGCTTCTTCTGTCCGGAGGGCTTCGTGCTCCACCGCGACGGCCGCGAACCGGAGGAGTTCACCGTGCCGGGACGACGCGCCGGCTTCCAGTACGAGGCGGCCGAGGTCATGCGCTGCCTCAGGGCCGGCGAGACCGAGTCGCCCCTGGTCCCCCTGGACGGCACCCTGGCCGTCATGCGGACCCTGGACGCCGTACGCGAGCGCATCGGAGTCCGGTATCCGGCGGACACCGTCTGAGCGGGCGGGCCGTCCCGGCCGTCCCGCGGGTGTGTATACGCTGGTCACGTGGCCAGCGGACAGGAGAACGACGTCGAAGCGAACAGCGCCGGGAGCCCCCCGGCGGACCTGCAGAGGTTCGCCGTCGCGCTGCGGCGCACGATCGCCGAGGTCAACCGGCTCTCCCACGGCTTCGCCCTGGCCCAGGGGCTGCACCCCACCGACGTCTCGGCGCTGTCCTTCGTGCTGGACAGCGCCGACCCGCCGACCCCGGGAATGCTGCGGGAGCATCTGGGCCTGACCTCCGGAGCCGTGACGGCCTGTCTGGACCGGCTGGAGAAGGCCGGACACATCCGGCGGACGCGGGACAGCGCGGACCGCCGCGTCGTGCACGTGCACTACGTACAGGACGCCCGGGCCGTCGCGCGCAGCTACTTCCTGCCGCTGGCCCAGGCCGCCGAGCGCACCCGCGCCCGGTTCGACGAGGCCGAACTCGCCGTCGTCCAGCGCTATCTGGACGCCCTCAACGCCGAACTCGGTGATCTGCGGGTGCCGAGGCGCTGACCCGCGGCACCCGGCGCCCGGCACCCGGCGCGCCCGGAGCCGTGCCGATGAAGTCGTCCCGGAGGAGCCCGTGCTTCAATATCTCTCAATCATTGAGATTATTTACCGCTGAGATAATCGCTCCGGGAGTTTCCATGTCCTCACCCCCGTCCTGGGCCCGCCGCGTGCTGCCACTGCTGCTCCTCGTCGTCTGGCTCGCCATCGGGGCGGGCCTCGGCCCCTTCGCCGGCAGGCTCGGCGAGGTCGCGACCAACGACCAGGCGGCCTTCCTGCCCCGCAGCGCCGAGTCGACCAAGGTCCTGGAGGCCCAGAAGTCCTTCCGCCAGGAGGAGTCCCTCCCCGCTCTGGTCGTCTGGACCTCGAAGGACGGCGAGCGCCTCGACCCCTCCGCCGCCGCGGCCGCCACCCGCGCCCTCGCCTCCCTCGAGGGACGGCCCGGTGTCGTCGAAGCCCCCTCGCCCGCCCTGCCCTCCGAGGACGGACAGGCCCTCCGCGGCGTCGTCCCGCTCCGCCCCGGCCTCGGCGACGGCCTCGCCCCGGCCCTCGACGAGATCCGCGCCGCCGCGGCGACCGTGCCCGGCACCGACGCCCACGTCGGCGGCCCCGCCGCCACCCAGGCCGACCTCTCCGACGCCTTCGCCGGCATCGACGGCCTGCTGCTCGGAGTGGCGCTCGCGACCGTCCTGGTCATCCTGCTGCTGGTGTACCGGAGCGTCCTGCTGCCGCTGATGATCATCCTCGGCGCGGTGTTCTCGCTCGGCCTGGCCTGTGCCGTCGTCTACGTCCTCGCCGACCACGACGTCGTCCGCGTCGACGGCCAGGTGCAGGGCATCCTGTCCATCCTGGTCATCGGCGCCGCCACGGACTACGCCCTGCTCCTCGCCGTCCGCTACCGGGAGGAGCTCGGCAGGCGCGACGGCGACCGCTTCCCCGCCATGCGCGCCGCTCTGCGGCAGACCGCGGGCCCCGTCGCGGCGAGCGCGGCGACCGTCGGACTCGGCCTGCTCGCCCTCCTCCTCAGCGACCTCACCAACAACCGCGCCCTCGGCCCGGTCGGCGCCATCGGCATCGTCTGCGCCGTACTCGGCGCCCTGACCTTCCTCCCCGCCGTCCTGGTGCTCCTCGGCCGCGCCGCCTACTGGCCCGCCCGCCCGAAGACGGCACCCGCCCGCCCGGAGGCGACCACAACCACTCGCCCGGGGACGACCTCCAGCGGCACGGTGACGGTGTCCACTCGCCCTGAGACGGGCCGAGACAGTCGCTCGGACACCGGCCGGGACACCCACCCGGACACCGGCCGGGACACCCACCCGGACACCGACGCGGACGCGCTCGGCGACGCCCACACCGTGTGGCGCCGCGTGGCGGCCCTGGTCGACCGTGCGCCCCGCCCGGTGTGGGCCTGGACGCTCGCCGCGCTCCTCGCCTGCGCCGCCTTCGCCCCGACCCTCGACTCCCGCGGAGTGCCCCTCGACGAGATCTTCGTCAAGGACGCCCCGTCCGTCACCGCGCAACGGCAGCTCGGCGAGCACTTCCCGGGAGGCGCGGGCAACCCCGCCATCGTGATCGCCGACGCCCGTTCCGCCACCGAGGTGCGGTCCGTCGCGGCAGGCGTCGAGGGCGTCGACTCCGCCGCCGTCCTCACCACCGGCGGCCCCGGACGACCGGGCGAACCCCTGGTCGCCGACGGGCGCGTCCGCGTCGACGTCACCCTCGAGGACGCCGCCGACAGCGACGCCGCCAAGGACACCGTCGCCCGCCTGCGCACCGCACTGCACTCCGTGCCCGAGGCGGACGCGCTGGTGGGCGGCTACACCGCCCAGCAGTACGACACCCGGCGGACCGCCGAGCGCGACCGGCTGCTCATCGTGCCCGTGGTCCTCGCGATCATCCTCGTGATCCTCGTCGGACTGCTCCGCTCACTGCTGCTCCCCGTGCTCCTCGTCGCCACGGTCGCCCTCAACTTCGCCGCCACGCTGGGCGTCTCGGCCTTGGTCTTCCACCACGTCCTCGGCTTCACCGGCACCGATCCCGCGGTCCCCCTCTACGGGTTCGTGTTCCTGGTGGCCCTCGGCGTCGACTACAACATCTTCCTGATGTCCAGGGTCCGCGAGGAGACCATGGCGCACGGCACCCGTGAGGGCGTGCGCCGCGGACTGCTCGCGACGGGCGGCGTCATTACCTCCGCCGGGGTCGTACTGGCGGCCACCTTCGCCGCGCTCGGCGTCATCCCGCTCGCGTTCCTCGTGCAGATCGCCTTCATCGTGGCCTTCGGCGTCCTGCTGGACACCCTCGTCGTGCGCTCCCTGCTGGTGCCCGCCCTCGTACGGGACATCGGGCCGCGCGTGTGGTGGCCGGGGGCGCCGGACCGCCGCGCCTGACCGGCCGCGCCCACCGCGGCACGGCCCCCGCCGACGGCCACCGGGCCGCCGGCGGGGGACCGGGTTCGGCCGAACGCGCCGGGAACCGGGACCCGGATGTGAACCTTCGCCGCCAACGGGGTAAAACCATGGCCAACACCCCTCTCACTCGAACGGACACGCGCGCGTTGAGCATGCTTCCCGGATCACGTGTGCCAGGCAGGACCTGGACGGTTCGTCTCACCGGTCATCCCGACCACTCCGCCACGGTCACCTGCACGACGGCGGGCTGCCGCATGCCGGCACGGTCCAGGGACATCCAGGCGCTGCGCGTCTTCGCCGCCGAGCACGCCCGCGCGCACGGCCGCCTCGCCACGCCCCGCCCGAACGCGGACTGCGCCTGCGGAGCCAGCGGCTGCCGCCACCACACGGCCCGCGCCACCTGCAACGGCCGGACCCTGCTGGTCCTCATCCACAATCCCGCCGTCGCCGAGGTCTGGACGCTGGCCGAGATCTGCCAGGCTTGCGCGCCCCTGATCGCCCACGCCACCGTGGTCGCCGGGGCCGGCGCCGCTGGCTCCCACGACTCCCTGGCCGCCCGCGCGGCCGCGGCGGCCGGGGGAGCGACGACCGCTCCGCCCGTCCCCCCGACGACCTCGCCCGCGGCCCCTCCTGCGGTGCCGATGATGTTCTCGTCCCCGGAGGCCGCCGGCGGCCCCGCGGTCTCCGGACCGCCCTCCCCGCGCAGACGCCCCGGCCGCCGCGGCCAGGGCGGCGGCCAGGGAGGAGGCCGCCCCCGACGGGGCGGCCGCGGCTGACGCCCCGGCCGGTCGTACCCCGACCGGCGCGTGATCCGGCCGACGGGCCGGCGCCTGTTGCCCGGGCAGGGCAGGACGACCCGGCTGAGCGCGGAAGCGGGAGCCGGGTCGGATAGGCGAAAGGCGTCGTGCGCTCGCGCGGCGGGGTACGCGACGGGGTCCGCCGATGACGGCAGTGCGGAAGTGGCGGCGCCTTCGGACGGCGGCGAGGCCGCGCCGTACGTGCCGGGCTCCGGGCCCGGACTGGAGGAGCGGGAGCCGGGTCGGGTCGGCGAAAGGCGTCGTGCGCTCGCGCGGCGGGGTACGCGACGGGGGCCGCCGATGACGGCAGGACGGAAGTGGCGGCGCCTTCGGACGGCGGGGCGAGGCCGCGCCGTACGTGCCGGGCTCCGGGCCCGGTCTGGAGGAGCGGGAACCGGGTCGGGTCGGCAGGGGCATCGTCCGCTCTCCAGCCCGGGGAGCCGGGACCGGTCCGTCCCCGTGAAGTGCGCCGTCGGCACCGTGCGTCGGCGCATGCGCTGTGAACCCACGCGCCGCGCCCACCCGCCTGCTGCCCCGAGGGCTACGCGGAACCGTGCGTCGGCGCCTGCGTCGGGAGCCCTATGGGTCGCCCCCACCCCCCTGCCGCCCCGAGGGCTACGCGGCACCGCGCGCCGGCTCACGCGCCGTGAGCCCCACGGGCCGCGCCCACCCGCCCGCTGCCCTGACGGCTACGAGGGAAGCGCGGGCCCGAGCGCGAGGACACCGCGCCCCTCGCGACGCCGCCGAGCCGCCGCCCGAGTGGCCCGCGCGCCCTACTGCCGGTCCGGCCGCTCTTCCGCCGCGCCCGATCCCCGGGGGAGTGGTGGCGTCACCCAGCGGATCGCCGCGACCACCGCGTGACCGCCCGGGCGGGCGAGCGGCAGGAGCAGGCGGGTGGTGTACGGCAGGTCCAGCAGGGGCCTCGCCCACGCGGGCAGGAGGTCGACCGCGGCCGCGCTGAGGAAGGCGTACGGGAGCCGGGCGGGCCAGGGCAGGGGCGGGTGGGCGAGCAGGAAGCGGGCGGTGTCCCGCGAGGCGGTGGTGGCACGGAGTCCGGGGCGGTACGCGGACAGGACGGCCGCCAGCGCCGCTCGGCTCTCCGGCGGGTCGGTCACGCCCAGTCGCCGCGCCACCCGCGCCATGTCCGCCACGTACCCGTCCGCCCCCGCCGCGTCCAGCGGAGCCCTGCCGTACCGCTGGTGGGCCTCAAGGAAGCAGTGGGCCTCGGCCGCGTGCACCCAGGCGAGCAGCCGAGGATCGGACGCCCGGTACGGCACGCCCTCCGGCGTCCGCCCGTGGACCACGTCGTGCACCGCGCGCACCCGCCCCACCGCTTGCTCGGCATCCTCGGCGGTGCCGAAGGTCGTGGTCGCCAGGAAGGTGCTGGTGCGCTGGAGCCGCCCCCAGGGGTCGCCCCGGAAGCCGGAGTGCGCGGCGACCGCCGCCATGGCGACCGGGTGCAGGGACTGGAGCAGGAGCGCCGCCAGCCCGCCCACGTACATGGACGCGTCCGCGTGCACGACCCGTACGGGACGGCCCGGGCCGAACCAGCGCGGCCCCGGAGTCCCGTGGATCCGGACGCGCTTCTGGTGCGCGGTGGGACCGGCGACCCGGTGCAGCAGTGCCTCACCGGCCCGTTTCCGCAGCGCGCCGGAGAACGGCACAAGCCAGGGCACGACTCAAGTGTGCGCCCCGTTCCCGGTGCCCGGGAAGGTCCCTGCCGTGGCTGACCCGCCGGGTCCCACCCCGCCTGGGCCGCCCGCTCCCGCTGGTGGCAGGCGGCTGCGGACCGGTCCCCGCCATGGCGACCGCGGTGGCGCCGCTCTCCCCGCACTCGGTCCTCACCCTGCTGCTGTGGCGGATCGAGATCTCCGGCGTCTTCGACTTCCCCTACTTCCGGGGCACCACCTACCGGGCGAGCCGCACCGTCCTGCGATGCCGCGCGACCGCCACCTCAAGGCCCCCGGGGCCCGGTGGACTACCCGTAGGACGGCTCGCCCGGGAGGAAGGCCGGCCGCAGCGACGGATCCACCGGGTCGTAGTAGCGGTGGAAGACGGAAGTGGCGGAGCCGGACACCGGCGGAACGATCCAGCTCCAGTCGGCGGGGGTGGCCCTGCCATGCCGGCGCTCCCGCTCGATGTGCCGGAGGAACCGCTCGGACTCGGTGTGATGGTCGGCCATCGTCACCCCCGCCTCCTCGAAGGAGTGCAGAACGGCCACGTTCAGCTCGACCAGCGCACGGTCCCGCCACAGCGTGCGCTCGCTCGACCGGTCGAGCCCGAGCCGGTCGGCCACCACCGGGAGGAGGTCGTAGCGCCCGGTGTCCGCCAGGTTCCGGGCGCCTATCTCCGTTCCCATGTACCAGCCGTTGAAGGGCGCCGCCGGATACCGCAGCCCGCCGATCTCCAGGACCATGTCGCTGATCGCCGGCACCGCGTACCAGCGCAGCCCGAGCTCGGCGAACCACGCGTGGTCCGGATGCCGGAGCGGCACCTCCGACACGGCGTCCTCCGGCAGCTCGTACCACTCCGGCCGCGCCGCCGGACGCTCCCGCACCATCAACGGCAGCACCTGGAACGCCTCCTCCTCGCGCTTCCAGCCCAGCGCCCGGGCGCGCTCCGTCGGCGCCCCGCCGCGCGGATCGCCGATCCAGCGTCCCGCGGACGTGCGGTGCCCGGCGTAGCGGACCAGCTGGTCGTTGACGATCCGCGGCCCGGCACGGTCCGGCCGGTCCGGAGCGAACACCGAGATGACCGGCCGGATCCGGCCACCGTTGAAGGCCAGCCGCAGATGCTCGGCACACTGCTCCGCGACGTCGTCGGCGGAGGTCACCCACCGCAGGTCGCGCACCACGAGAGAGCGCCAGTAGAGCCTCCCGATGCAGCGCGCCGCGTTGCGCCACGCCACCCGCGCCCCGAAGGCCAGCTCGGCGGGGGAGTGCTCATAGGTGCCGGTCCGGTCGATCTCGGCGAGCACCTCGCGGACCCGCCGCTCCACGTCCCCCGCGTGCGACTCCTCGTGGTGGAACCGGCGCAGGAACTCCTCCGCCTGCCCCCGGTCCACGACACGTGGCCCCGGTGGCCGCCCCGGTCGCGCCTGCGGCGACCGGGGTTGCGATACGGCTCCGAACGGACACGAGCCGGCGACCGCGACCGAGGGGACGGACGCCGGCTGAACGGCCGCCGGCGGAACGGAGACCGGTTGAGCGGATACCGATGGAACGGAAGCCGGTTGAGCGGATACCGGCGGGACAGAGGCCGGTTGCGCGGAGAGCGACTTCCGGCGACGACTCAGGCTGAAGACCAAGGTGTTCCCTCCCTGGCCCCATGACTACCGTACGCACGCACGGAGGCGTGGAGAGTAGCCGTTCTTCGCCCCGAACCCACTGCCGGCTGCTAGGGTGCCCGCCAGTCGGCGCAGGACCTCGCCAGAAGTCCTAGCCGACCGGTTCGACGACGAAGAGCGGAATCTCCCGCTCGGTCCTGCGCTGGTAGTCCGCGTAGTCGGGGAACGCGGCGACCGCCCGCTCCCACCAGACCCGCCGCTCCTCGCCCTCCGCGAGCCGCGCCTTCATGTCCCACACCTTCGGGCCGTCCCGCAGCTCGATCAGCGGCGAGGCCAGGACGTTGTGGTACCAGACGGGATGCCTGACCGCGCCGCCGTTGGAGGCGACGAGCGCGTACGCACCCTCGTGCTCCACCCGCATCAGCGGCGTCTTGCGGAGCCTGCCGCTCTTCGCGCCGACCGTCGTCACCAGCACGACCGGCAGGCCCCGCATCGTCGTGCCCTTCGTGCCGCCCGACGACTCGTACAGCTCGACCTGATCGCGGACCCACTTCTCCGGGCTCGGCTCGTACACACCCTCGAGGGACACCACTGACCTCCATGGACACGGCGGACACCAACCCCCGTGAGGCTACTCCCCGGCCGGCCCCGAAGCACCGGACGCCGTACGGAACCGGCCGTCCTCCCCACCCGCCGCCCGTCGGCCCGCCGCCCGCCGGCCCGGCGTCCGTCGTCGCTCGCCGCGTCCGCCGCCTAGGCTCCCGCGGGACGCGCCCCTCGGGAGACGGAGAGTGCAGTGGCGATCGGGACGGTGTTCCGCAGCGAGGACTTCGCCGCCGGTGAGCGGTTCGACCGCTGGCGGGAACTGATCCACCGCAGTCGTACGAGCGACATCAGCAGCGACCACGCGGCGGACTTCCCCGCGGAGTTGCGCCTGATGGAGCTGGGGCCGGTCACCGTCTGGCGGACGTCCTTCCCGACCGCGCTCTTCCGCCGGAGCAGGCGCAGGATCCGCCGGGACGACACCGGGCTCTACCACCTGTCCCTGCCGTCCGACGGCAGACTGACCGTGTCGCACGAGCGGGGAGGATCCGCCACGGCCGGCGCCGGCGGACTCCTCGTGGATTCCAGCCGGCAGGCCTGCGAAGCCCTGGCGCACGCCCCGGAACCCACGAGCCGGCGGCGGCCCGGAGTCGTCACCGGCGTGGGCGTGGACCTCCCGGCGTCCGCCCTGCCCCTGCCCCCGTCCCGGGTGGAGCGGCTCCTCGGTCAAGGGCTGTCCGTGCGGAACGGCCCGGGAGCCCTCCTGACGGACTACCTCACGGGCCTCGCCCGGCAGGCCGAACATCCAGCCGGCCGACGCGCCCCGCCTGGGCACGGTCACGCTCGACCTGGTCGCCGCCCTCTTCGCCCACGTCCTGGACGCCGAGGCCGCCCTGCCTCCGGAATCCCGGCGCGACCTCCTGGCCCGCCGCATCCGGACCTTCATCCTGCACGCCCTGCCGGATCCCGAGCTCACCCCGGCCACGGTCGCCGCCGCCCACCACATCTCCCTCAGCCATCTGCACCGCGTCTTCGGCGCATGCTTCCCGGGCGAGACGGTCGCCTCCTGGATCCGCTCCCAGCGCCTGGAAAGGATCCGCGCCGACCTGGCCGACCCGTCCCTGCGCGCCACTCCCGTCCATGTGCTCGCCGCACGCTGGGGGATGCCGAACGCCTCTGCTTTCACCCGCTCCTTCCGTTCCGCGTACGGGCTCACCGCCCGCGACCACCGCCGGCAGGCGCTGTCAGCCAGGGACGCCGCCCCCGCCCCGGCCACCCCCGCCCCTCGGGCCCCGGACGGCATGCGGTAGGCGGTGAGCGGTGAGCGGTGAGCGGTGAGCGGGGGCTCCGGGGTGGCGAGGATCCGGACAGGACCCGCGCGACGCGGGCGCTCACCGCGTCGAGGGCGACGGTGACCCGCGGTTCGCAGTCGTAGAGGGCGAAGGGGGTGCCCCGCGTCCGGACGACCTCGGCCTCGGTCTCTGCCCGGCGGCGGATCGTCTCCCGGCCCTGGATCCGGCCGGGCCACGCCGACGAGCAGGCGTTGCGCAGGAGAGCCCCGAGTGACCGAAGGGGTGGTTTGAACTCCCCGTACGTGTGACGCAGCTGGCACCGCGTCAGGCCGCGCCCCGAGCATGTACGGCGGACGGCTCCCCGTCATGTGAGCCCTCCTCGGACACCCTTCCGCACACCCTTTCGCACACCCTTCTCGAGCCCTCCTGGGAGTGAGCATCTCCAGCACGAACGACACGGCCGCCGCACCGAGCGCACACGAACCCCCGGTCCCGCACGCTTGCGGGGACACACGGGCATCGGTTCCGCCGCTCCCCGTCCGGCCGTCGCGGCGGTCGGTGGTCACCGCGAGCGGCGCCACGGTGCTCGCCGCCGGACTCGCCGCCGCCCCGGCCGCGCCCGCGACCGCGCTGCACCCCGGCACCGTCCCCGCCCCCGCCGCCGCCCCCTCCTTTCTCCCACCCGGCACCGACCCCTCCGCGTACACCACGGTCGCCCGCGCCATCGCCGTGTACGACGCACACGACAGGCCCCTCGTCCCCGGGTATGTGAAGGTCGTCCGGAACGGACTGCCGCCGAGCCGGGGAAGGGCCACCAAGCGGGTCCTGATCGTCGGAGCCGGACCGGCCGGGCTGCTCGCCGCCGACCTGCTCAACCGGGCGGGCCACGACGTCGTCGTGATCGAGGCCAACGGCAACCGGGTCGGCGGCCGCGTCAAGACCTTCCGCAAGGGCGGCCACGAGAACGGACGGCAGCCCTTCGCCGACCCCCGGCAGTACGCCGAGGCCGGGGCCATGCGGCTGCCGGGCAGCCACCCGCTCCTCATGGCCCTGATCGACATGTTCGGCCTCCCCCGCCAGGAGTTCCTGCTCGTCGACGTGGACGTCGACGACCCGACGAAGAAGGCCAACCGCACCTGGATCCACGTCAACGGCGTCCACATGCGCAAGGCCGACTACGAAAGGCACCCCGAAGTCCTCAACGACACCTTCGGCGTCCCCGGCCCCCACCGCACGAAGACGGCGGCCGTCATCCTCGCCGAGGCCCTCGAACCGGCCCGCCGCCTCGTCCGGGACAAGGAGGGAACCGCCCTCGTCGACGGCTGGGCCGAGGTCCTCAGGCGGTACGGCCACTGGTCCATGTACCGCTACCTGACCGAGGCGGCGGGCCTGGACACCAGGACCGTCGACCTCGTCGGCACCGTCCAGAACCTGACGTCACGGCTCCACCTGTCCTTCGTGCACAGCTTCCTGTCCAGCGCGCTCATCGCCCCCGGCACCACGTTCTGGGAGCTCAAGGGCGGCACCGCGGTGCTCGTGGACGCGCTGTACGCGCCCGTGAAGGGAAAGGTCCGGCTCGACCGGCGCGCCGTCCGCGTCGAACGGGCCCGCGGCCGGGTGCGGGTGCACACCGTGTCCGAGGACTGCCACACCGGCGGGGGAGGGGTCACCGAGGTCTTCGAGGGCGACGAGGCCATCATCACCGTGCCGTTCTCCGGACTGCGCCACGTCGCCTTCGACCCTCCGCTGAGCTACGGCAAGCGCCGCGCCGTCACGGAGCTGCACTACGACGCCGCGACCAAGGTGCTCCTCGAATTCTCCCGGCGCTGGTGGGAGTTCACCGAGGAACAGTGGGAGGCCGAGCTGAACTCGGTCGAGGACGGCCTGTACGCCGCGTACAAGGCGGGCCGGGTCGAGGACGGCCGACACCTCGGCGCCCACCGGTCGGTGAAGGACCTGGGCGTGACCGTCCCCGACGGACTCAGGCACTGCTTCACCGCCTTCCGCCCCGCCGCCCCGGGCCGCGAACCCGCGGCCGCCCACGTCCGCGGCGGCGGCTCCGCGAGCGACAACGCCAACCGCTTCATGTTCTTCGAGCACGCCCACCCCATGGAGGGCAGCGACGGCGGCGTCATGCTCGCCTCCTACAGCTGGGCCGACGACGCCCTGAAGTGGGACTCCTACGCCGACGAGGAGCGGTACCTCCGCGCCCTCGCCGGAGTGCAGGCCGTCTTCGGCCGGCGCTGCGAGGTGTTCTTCACCACCAAGTGCAGGACGCAGTCGTGGATGCGGGACCCCTACGCGTACGGAGAGGCGTCCGTGCTCCTTCCCGGGCAGCACACCGAACTGTTCCCCGACGTCCCCACCTCGGAGGGCCCGCTGCACTTCGCCGGGGACCACACCTCCGCCAAACCCGCCTGGATCGAAGGAGCCCTCGAATCCGCGGTCCGCACCGCGCTGGCCGTCCACACCGGCTGAGCGGCACTCCGCCCGACCGCGCACCGGCGGCCCCGCGACCCTGCGGTCGGCCGTGTCAGGGGCTGGCGATCAGCTCGTTGAGCCGGGTCGCCAGCCAGGGCCTGCGGCCGCCGGCCCTGATCCGGCCGCGGACGACCTCCTTCCAGAGCGGCGCGCGCCGGAAGGACACGAGCAGGAAGGAGACGGGCGCCGCGCTGATCCGGCAGTCGTAGGCACGCGGAGGGGCGTCGCGGATGACCGTCGCCGCCCCGCCCTCGACGACAACCGCCAGGCGCGGACCGCCCCCGACCGCGAGGTCGAAGGCGAGGGTGACTCCCCGGGCGCGCACGGGGTCGAGCGCCAGCGGCATCACCGACGGCATGGCCTGGCCGAGCACCAGGCGCGCCTCGTCCGGGGAGATCGACCACGGGAGCCCGGCACCCCGGGCGATGTCCAGGCCGTGCACGAGGCTCTCGCTGAGCATCATGCCGGTCGCCGCCGAGAGGGGGAGGCTGACCTCCGGGCCGAGCCAGGGCGCCGGGACGGGGGTGTCCGGTGCGAGCCGTTCGGTGGACCGCAGGAACGCCTCACCCCGTTCGGCGAGGAAATCGGCCAGGCGGGCGCGGTCCGCGCGGTCGAAGAGGGCGATCGAGGCGGCGTTCACGGCCGCGATCCGCTCGGCGAGCGGCCCGTCGCCCGGCGGCAGCAGGCCCTCCCACTCCAACGGCTCGCCGGCGAAGGCCGAGCCGTACGCGAGGAAGACGGCGGCGAGATGGGACCCGACATCGCCCACCGTCCACACGGGGACACCCGAGGGGGCGTCGAGGTCGGGTACGGCGCGCAGCAGCCGGACCAGGCGTTCCATCGCGGCGTCCAGCGCGGCCCGGGTCCTGACGTGCTCGGCGACGGGATCGAACCCGGTGACGCTGTCCATGCGGCTGTCCATGCGGCTCCCCCTGCTGCTGACGAGCCCGCAGATTACCGGCGGGTAGGCGCGGACGACAGGGCTCCGCGCGATCCCGCGACGGCCGCACGGTGGCGATCACCGTGAGAGGCGATCCCGCGAGGGCCGTCGTACGGCGGGATCACCGCGACGGCCGTGCGGTGGCGATCACCGTGAGAGGCGATCACCGCGAGGGCCGTCGTACGGCGGCTTCCGTAACGGCCCGCGAGGGCGGTACGGCGGTGAGCCCGCGGCCGGTGGCGTCCGAAGGCCGGGACCCCGTGCCCCCGGGCGCCTTCCCGCCGCGGAACCGCGCCGCCCGTGCCGGCGTCCGTCCAGGCATCCGCAAGATCACCAACAGGACGACACACCCTTCCGGAGGAGTCGCCGATGACGGCCACCGCTGCCCGCTACCTCTACCTCACCCGCCACGGCGAGGCCACGCCGGACGAGACCGGCCTGACCGACAACGGCCGCCGCCAGGCCGTCCTGCTGGGAGAGCGCCTCCGCGGCGCCCCGCTCGCGGCGATCCACCACGGCCCGCTCGCGCGGGCCCGGCAGACGGCGGAGCTGATCGGCGAGCAGCTCGACGGTGTCCCCCTGAACCAGTCCGAGGCCGCCGGTGACTACGTCCCCCATCTGCCGCAGCGCGAGGAACTGCCCGCGGAACCGGCCGACGCCATGCTCGGGCACCTGGCCCTGTTCCCCGCCGGGGAACGGGAGCGGGGCCCCGGACTGGCCCGGGAGGCGGTCGCGCGGTTCACGGGCCCGGTCGACGGCACCGAGCCGCGCCACGAACTCGTCGTCACCCACAACTTCCTCATCGGCTGGCTCGTACGGGCGGCCCTCGACGCCCCGAAGTGGCGCTGGATGGGCCTCAACCACGCCAACGCCGCCCTGACCGTCATCCGCTACGCACCCTCCCGCCCCGCGTCCGTCCTCTTCTTCAACGACACCGCCCACCTCCCCGCCGGCCTCCGCTGGACCGGCTTCCCGCCCGAGCTCCGCGTCTGACCGGCGCGAAGCGAGAGGCGCGATTTGATAGGCAAGTCGCTACTTGCCTATCGTGGGGTCATGGCAGAGGATGTCTTCAAGGCGCTGGCCGACCCCACCCGCCGGCGCATCCTCGACGAGCTGGCGGAGCGGGACGGCCAGAGTCTGTTCGAGATATGCGCGCGACTGGTGACCAAACACGGCCTGGGGCTGTCGCGCCAGGCGATCAGTCAGCATCTGGCCGTCCTGGAAGCCGCGGGCCTCGTCGTGTCACGGCGCGAGGGCCGCTACAAGTTCCACGACCTCGACACCGGACCCCTCGAGCGCGTCATGACCCGATGGCTCCGACCCCCCAGCGCCGGAAGCCCCACGAGCACCGAGAGCGCCGAGCGCGCGGACACCACGGAGAGCACCCCATGAAGATCCACCTCACCAGCGTCTTCGTCGACGACCAGGAGAAGGCCCTGCGCTTCTACACCGACGTGCTGGGATTTGTGCAGAAGCACGACGTCCCGCTCGGGAAGGACCGCTGGATCACCGTCGTCTCGCCCGAGGAGCCGAACGGGACGGAGCTGCTGCTCGAGCCGTCCGGACACCCCGCCGTGCAGCCCTACAAGACGGCGCTGGTGCACGACGGCATCCCGGCCGCCTCCTTCGCCGTGGACGACGTCCGGGCGGAGTACGAACGGCTGCGCGGGCTCGGCGTGTTCTTCACCCAGGAGCCGCTGGAGATGGGCTCCGTCACCACCGCCGTCCTGGACGACACCTGCGGCAACCTCATCCAGATCGTCCACAGCGCGTAGGGCCGGGTCCTGGGGGGAGGCACCGCATGACCGACGTACCCCTCGGCCCCGAGCCGGCCGAACACCGGCGTTTCGCCCGGTACCTGACCGCGCTCGGGACCGTCGCCGAGCCGGACGAGGCGGAACTGGTGGCCGCCGTGCTGAGGGACGAGGATCCGGTGATGGCGCAGAGCGCGGTGGTCCGCCACGTCGACCGACGAGCGGCCGAACTGCTGACCGACGCCCGGTTCCCCGCCTGGTGCCGCGCGCTGTCCGGCGTCGTCGCCGGGCGGGACGTGCTCGCCCGCCGGCTGCGCGAATGGACCCTGCTCAGGGCCCTCGTCCTCGGTGAGCCATGGACCCCCGCGGAGCTGACCACCGCCTCCGACTGGTGCCAGCGCACCGCCGTCACCGGTACCTTCGCCGTGTCCCCGGCGGCCCTCGCCCTGCTCGCCGAGCGGGGATGCACACGCCGCGTCCGCCACACGGCCGCACGCCGGCCGCGACACCCCGGGTGACGGCCCCGCACCGGCCCGGCCTCCGTCGAGGACGGCGACGTCACGCCCCGCGGACCGCCGCGGACCCGCCGGCCGCCGCCCTCGCCGATCTCAGAACGCGTGGCCGACGTGCGCGAGCGCCTGCTTCAGCAGGACCGCGTGACCGTCCGGCATCTCGCTCCGCACCGCCGCCGAGGATGCCTCCTGCGGGCTGAACCAGACCAGGTCGAGGGCGTCCTGCCGGGGGCGGCAGTCACCGGTGACCGGCACGATGTAGGCGAGGGACACCGCGTGCTGGCGCGGGTCGTGGTACGGGGTGATGCCGGCCGTGGGGAAGTACTCGGCGACGGTGAACGGCTGGAGGGACGCGGGGATGCGCGGCAGGGCCACGGGGCCGAGGTCCTTCTCCAGGTGCCGCAGCAGCGCGTCGCGTACCCGCTCGTGGTGCATCACGCGCCCCGACACCAGGGTGCGGCTGATCGCTCCGTCCGCGCCGATCCGCAGCAGCAGTCCGATGCTGGTGACCTCGCCGCTGTCGTCCACGCGTACGGGCACGGCGTCGACGTACAGGATCGGCATCCGGGCCCTGGCCATGTCCAGCTCGTCCGTGCTCAGCCAGCCGGGCGTGGTCTCAGTCATGTCAGACATCGCTTGATCATACTTTCCTGGAGGGGCCGCGGTGGCAGAACCGCCCGGGCGCGTCCCGTGTCTTCGTTCCGTCGCGCGTCCCGTCCGCCGTCCGGACGGTCCGGACCGCGGGGGACACCCCAGGGACATCCCCTGCCGACGGGCCCGCCAGTCCTGCGAGTTCGCGCACCCGCGGGCGCCCGCTCCGGCTCCGTCCGTCACGGCCGCCTGGTGAGCTGGATCGCCAGCATGCAGGCGTCGTCCTCGTGGCCGGCCTGATCGGGGTCGGCGAGCACGGTGTCGATCAGGTCCTGCGGCCCGGCCCCCCGCGAACGCGCCATCAGATCGGCGAGGCGCTCGATGCCCTTGGTGACGTCCTCTCCCCGGCGCTCCACGATCCCGTCGGTGTACAGGAGCAGAAGGTCGCCCTCGCGCAGTTCGGTCGTGGTGGTCTCGTACGCGTAGCCCGGCAGGGCACCGAGCAGCGGGCCGCGCTGCGGCGTGTGGAGCGGGGCCGCCCGGCCGTCCCGGAGCAGGAGGGGAGCCGGGTGGCCGGCGTCGGCCCAGTGGAAGGCGTGGTGCTCGTCGATGTGCCCCGTGATCATGGTGGCGGTCTGCCCCGAAGGCTCGCTGCAGACCAGCTCGTTCAGCCAGGTCGTCATCTCACCGGCCGACGCTCCGGTCTGCGCGAGACCGGCCAGCGCGTGACGCTGCTGTGACATCCGCGCCACCGCGTCCAGGCCGTGCCCGGAGGCGTCGCCGATCGCGATCAGCACCCGTCCGTCCGGCAGCAGCCGGCACTTGTACCAGTCGCCGCCCACCGCGGCGTCCGGTTCGGAGGGCTTGTACGACGCGGCGACGGACAGCCCCACCGCGGCGAGCGCCTCGGAGTGGGTCGGCAGCAGCGCTTCGCGCAGGGCGTCGGCGATCCGCCGCTCCGCCCGGGCCTGCCGCCGCAGCCGGTCCGATTCGCGCTCCGTCTCCGCCAGCCGGCGGCGGCTGCGGATCTGCGGGGTGAGGTCCCTGGCCACCAGGTTGACGGCCCACGGCCTGCCGTCGGTGCCGGCCACCGGGCGGCCGAGCAGGTCGAGCGTCCGCACCTCGCCGAGCACCAGGAACCGGATCCGGGTCCAGGCCGGTTCCTCGCCCGCGAGGACGGACGTCAGGAACTCGGAGAACGCCGTCAGATCGTCCGGCAGCAGCGCGTCGCAGAGCTGGTCCAGCGTCCAGGGCATCCGGACGTCGGCGTGGAAGATCCGGCTGAGCCCCTCCGACCAGGTCACCTTCCCCGACAGCAGGTCCCAGTTGCCCCAGCCCAGCGAGGCCAGGTACTGGGCGTCGATCGTCAGCAGCTCCGTCTGGCTCTGCACCGGCCGCCAGGTGACGAGCAGCTGCTCGCCGCAGAGCGCCGCCGAGTACAACAGGGGAGCGCGGTGCAGCCGGCCGAGCCGCTGCTCGGTGTAGTCGACCACCCGGCCCTCCATGGGCCCGCCGCCGCCGGTGACCTCGACGAGCGAAGCGAGCAGGCCGCTGCTCGCCGCTCCCGGCCGTGCCTCCAGGAAACGCTGCCCGACCTGCTGGTCCGGGGACTCCAGCCAGTCGGCCGAACGGGTCCGGTTGCCGGCCACGATGAGGTAGTCCCGTACGGTGCCGGTCCCGTCCTCGCGGATCGGCTCGAGGAGCGCGGCGGACGCGGGGATCGCGCTCAGCGCCGCGCACGTCCCCAGCGTGTCGGGGTCGTGCGTGCTGCACAGACAGCGGGGCGCCGGCTCGCGGGACGAGGCGGACGCCGGGGCGAGCAGTCGCACCGGAGAGGTGATCTCCTCACCCGGTACGGGGGTCGGGGGACGCTCCGCGGTACGCCGCACGGAGCCGCGCAGGGCGGACACCTCCCGGCTGATCAGCGATTTGAGCTCGTCGACGGTGTCAGGCAGCGGAAAATTCACGATCGCCTCCCGGGCCGGGCCACGCGCGCTTCGGGCTCACCCGTGGCTCCGGCTCGCGCGCGCATCGAACCGGCGGCTCGGCCCTCGCGCCACCGGCTGCCACCCGCGCCGCTGCCCACCACGCCCCGGATCATGCGTGCCGCCCGCGGCCTCCGGTACGGCGAAGGGCCCCGTCACCCGTCCGGAGGCACCCCGGAGCAGGACCGGCCCGACCGCCTCCGCACAATCGAGGGGGCGCGGCACGGGGGCCACGCGGACGGGTCACCGAGGCGCGTCGCGCGGGCGCGTCACGAAAATCCCTCCCTGCCCGTCCATGAGGCAGGGGGCCGGCCGGGGCAGTCCGGCCGGCCCCACGGACGCCACCCGCCCGGGAGAACGGAGAGTGATGCGATGATCGGGACCGTGTTCCGCAGCGAGGACGTGCCGACGGAGGACAGGTTCGACTGCTGGCGCGAGCTCACCGGACGGACGCGGCACTGCGAGGCGATCAGCCCCCACGCCGCCGACTACCGGGCGGAGCTGCGGCACATGGAGATGGGCCCCGTGACCGTGTGGAAGACCTCCATACCGCCCACCCGCTTCGTGCGGAACGCGACCATGGCACGCCGCGACGACCCCGAGCTCTACCACCTCACGCTCGTGCTCGACGGCGACCTCGCCGTGAGCCCCGACGCCGGCCCGACGGCCACGGTCGGCCCGAGCTGCCTCACCCTCATCGACAGCTCGACGCCCTACGACGTCCGCTCGTACGACGCCGGCTCCTACGACGCCCGCGCGTACGAGACCCGGTCCGCCGGCCCGGAGCGCGACCGCGTGGTCGGGGGCGTGGCCGTCGACCTGCCCAAGGCGATGCTCCCGCTGTCGCCGCACCGCGTGCGCCACCTGCTGGGCCGTTCGCTCCCCGCCCGCGAAGGCACCGGCGCGCTCCTCGCGGACTTCCTCGTCGGCCTCGAACGGCAGGCCGCCTTCCTCCAGCCCTCCGACGGCCCCCGCCTCGGCACGGTCGTACGGGACCTCATGGCGGCCTGGCTCGCCCACCTGCTGGAGGCCGAAGCCGCGCTGCCCCCCGAGACCCGCCAGGAGGCCCTGCTCCAGCACATCCGCGCGTTCATCCAGCGCAACCTGCACGACCCGGAGCTGACCCCCGGTGTGATCGCCGCGGCGCACCACATCTCGCTCAGCCACCTGCACCGCGTCTTCACCCGGCAGTCGGGCGGCGAGACGGTGGCTGCCTCGATACGCGCCCAGCGACTGGACAGGGCGCACCGCGACCTGGCGGACCCGGCGCTGCAGACGACCCCGATCCACGCGGTCGCCGCACGCTGGGGCATGACCCGTGCCTCCGACTTCACCCGGGCCTTCCGAGCCGCCTACGGGCTCTCGCCCAAGGAGCACCGGCAGCGGTCGCTGAGCGGGGCCGACACGCGCTGAGCCGGGCCCGGGCGCACTCCACCGGCCCCGGCACGCCGGGACGACGGCCGCGCGAAGCCGGGAACTACGCTGGAGGTGCGGCACGGACTGGGAGGCGGCCGTGACAGGGGTTCGTCAGCGCCGGTTCCACCTCGACCAGGGTGGGCATTCCGTCACCGTCGTGTGGGAGGCCGGACGGCATCGGGCCGAGTTGCTCGTCGACGGCAAAGTCGTGGCCGTGGCGCGCACGGCACCCGGCGCGACCACAGAGCTCCGCGGCGAGATCGCCGAACCGGACCGCGTCCTGCGGCCGCTGACGGTCCGCCTGGCCGACCTGCCCGACGCCGAACCCCTGTGCGCCGCGGTCATCGAGGGCCGGCAGTACCTGATGCCGCTGGCCCCGCTCACCAGACGGGAACACTGCCCGGCCGAGCCGCCGCCCCCGCCCCGTACACCCGCCGAACTCCTGGCGCGCTGGCGCCGCCGCCTGCGCCGCCGCCTGCGCCGGCGCGCCCGCCGGTTCGGGGGCGGTTGAGCCGGGAAGGGGCACGCCGATTCCCCCTTGTCGGGGATCGGCGCTGGTCAGATGGGGTGAAGTGGACGCGTGCCTCGTGTCCCGAGGGCGGCCGTGCCGTGTTGATGGAGGCGTGAGTACCTCAAGCACACCACCCCCGATACTGCCCGCCGCTCCCGCGCCCCTGACCGCCCGCTCCCCGCACGACCCGGGCGCGGACACCGCGCCCGGCGTCATAGTCGTCGACGCCTGCACCACCCTCGGCACGACGCTGGTCGTCCAGGTCAGCGGGGAGATCGACCGCTTCAGCAGCGCCCCGCTCGGGGCCCTGCTGGTCTCGGCGGCCGCGGAGGGATACACCGGCCTTGTGCTCGACACCTTCCGGGTCACCTTCTGCGACTCCGGCCTGCTCCGCGTCCTCGGCTGGTGGCCCCGCAGCGGACGCCGCCTCCGGCTCGTCAACCCCTCCCGCGCCGTGACCCGCCTCCTCGAAGCCGCCTCCTCGAAGCCGCAGCGGCGAGGACACCCGCCGGTGCCGGCCCGCTCGCCGGGGTGACCGCCCGTGACCTCCGGCCGGCCCCCCGCCCACCCGCCGATTCCAGGTCGGACGGCACGTGAGGGTTTGGGACGCGGTGTGGGGCGCATACGGAGGGACAGGAATCGACCGTGTTGAGAAGAGGTACACCGTGGGCATAATCGGCTGGATTCTGGTGGGCCTGATCGCCGGCATCATCGCGAAGCTCCTGATGCCGGGTAAGGACCCGGGCGGCTTCATCGTCACGATCCTGATCGGGGTCGCGGGAGGACTGCTGGGCGGATGGCTCGGCAAGGTGATTTTCGGCGTCGACTCCATCGACGGGTTCTTCGAGCTCTCGACCTGGATCGCCGCCATCGTCGGTTCCCTCATCCTGCTGGCGATCTACCGGCTTGTGGCCGGTGGCAGGAGCCGGCATTCCTGACCGGCGGGTGACCGGAGCGGGCCGGTGACCGGACGCGGACCGAAAGGGGTTCCGCGCCCGGTCACCGGCCCGCACCCATGAGCGCTCACCGCCCGGCGGCTGCCACACGCGGGAGCGCGCCCCGATGCGCGGCTCGACCCGCGGCGCACCCAGGAGACCGGCGCCGGCAGCCCCTCTCACCCCTGCGGGACGTCCCTGACGAACACGAGGGCGTCGCAGTCCGTCAGGTGGGCCGGGTCGAACGGCGCGTAGCCGAACCAGGGGGACACCCTGGGTGCGGGCCGCGTGTCACCGAGGACCGTGGCCAGCAGCCGGGAGTCGACGAGGCACCGGTCCTCCGGGAGGGCGTACAGCAGTCCTTCGAGGGTGTCCGGCGGCGGAGTGTCCACCCCGCGGTGCCGCAGCGTGCCGAGAGCGGTGGCCACGAAGGCGTACTCCTCGCCCAGCTCGGCGCTCACCAGCGCACCGGCGCTCCACCACTCCAGGGGCGCCCCACCCATCCGCATCGTGCTCTTCTCCCGCTGGAGGTGACCGTTGTGGGAGTGGACGAACACCCGCCCCCGAGCGGAGAGCGCCAGGAGGTTGCGGGCCATCATCTGGTCCCGTACCGCGACCAGCCGGGCGAGACGGGCCGGGGAGGCGTCGGCCATCCAGTGGTGGTAGCGGAGCAGACCGAGGGCGGTGCGCGCGTGGAGGCGCGCCCGGTCCCAGTCGTCGCCGGAGGCCGCCCGGCGCAGCTGGGGCGTGTGGGCGTCGAGCAGTTCCACCAGATCGTCCGCGAGCAGTCGGAGCCGCGCTGCCTCGGCCGACTGCCCCACGGACCGTGACGGGTCCCGCATCGCGGCGGGCTCGGTCCACCGCTCGTCCGCTCCGAGGAGCAGGTCCAGCGTCTGCGCCGAGCAGGGAAGCAGCTGTGCCCCCAGCCGCGCGGCGAGGAAGCCGTGGAGCGCGAGGAGGGCCTGCCGGGGACTCGCGGCGGCGGTGATCTCCAGCGGACCGTCGAAGCCGGCGAAGCGGACCTGCTCGGACGCGGGCCGGCCGTCGTTGTGGGCACGCATCCAGCGCACCAGTTCCCGGTTGGCGGCGCAGACGCCCCAGTCGTGGCTGAAGCCCTGCTCCATCACCTCCTCCAGGGTGCCCGCGCCCGAGGTGACGTAGTCGTCGACGAGCAGTCCCCGCAGGCAGTCCGTCTCGATCGCGATCGTCCGGTAGCCCCCCTCCTCGACGAGCTGCCGGAAGAGTTCGTTGCGCAGGCCGAGCAGGGTGTCCTCGGTGTGGGTGGGCTCGCCCAGGGCGAGGACGCGGGGCCGTACCGGGAGCAGCCTCATGAGGGCGGCAGCGTCGACGGGATGGGCGGTGTCCTTGATGTCAGTCGCCATGCCTTCAACGCTATCGTTGAACCCTCGGTGGAGACTTTTCGAGAGAGACCCCGCTGTAAGGTCGGTGCCATGGGGCACAACCTTCAAAGCGGGGAACGGCTGCGTCCGATCGATCTGGCCCGCGGGCACGGTCTGTCCACGCAGGCCGTCAGGAACTACGAAGAGGCCGGCATCCTTCCGGCCGCCGCCCGCACGCCCCACGGCTACCGCACCTACACCTCCCTGCACGCGGCGGCTCTGCGCGCGTTCCTCGCGCTGGTGCCCGGCCACGGCCATCGGACGGCGGCGTCGATCATGCGGGCCGTGAACGAGGGCGCCGTCGACGAGGCGTTCCGCCTCATCGACGAGAGCCACGCCCAGCTCCTCGACGACCGGCGGACCCTCCAGGCCGTGGAGAAGGCGCTGCGCGACCTGGGACCGGGCACGCTGTCGGGGCAGGCGGTGGAGTCCCGGCAGGCGGAGTCCCGGGCGGCGTCCGTCTCCTCGCCGACGCCCGTCACCGGGGCGGGGGAGGGGCCGGTGTCCGGGCCAGGGCCACGGTCCGGGTCCGGGTCCGGGTCGGGGCCACGGTCCGGGTCCGGGGACACGTTCATCGGACCGCTGGCACGGAAGCTCGGTATCCGGCCCGCGACGCTGCGCAAGTGGGAGGGGGCCGGCCTGGTGCGCCCGCGCCGCGACCCCCGGACCGGATACCGCGTCTACGACGAGGCCGACGTGCGCGACGCGCGCCTGGCCCACCAGCTCAGACGGGGCGGTTACCCGCTGGACCAGATCGCACCGCTGATCGACCGCGTACGGGCGGTCGGCGGGCTGGAGCCGCTGCGAACCGCCCTGCACGACTGGCACGGTCGGCTGACCGCCCGCGGGCGTGCGCTGCTGACGGGCGCCGCTGAGCTGGAGACGTACCTCCACCGGCGCGCGTGACGCCAGTGCCGCGGGCGCGCCGCGCACCGGGGCACGGCCTCGGCCGGCGGCGTCGTTCCTGGCGTCGTTCCCCTGTCGTCCCGCGGCATCGGCCCGCCGCGTCGGAGAGTGCCCTCAGCCCGTGTGGAGGATCCGGAAGCGATCGCCTGCCGACGGATCCCGATCGACCACCTGCACCGGCGCGCCGTCCCACTGCCACACGCTGATGCCGGGAGTGCGGGAGAACCGGATCCGCCCGCGGGTCCCCGCCACGTCCACGCGCGGCCACGACGCGGCGGTGCGCGCCCTGTCCGCGCCGCCGCCGGCGAGCCGCAGCACGTCGGCGAGGACGGTGATCGTGTCGTAGCCCTCGAAGGCGACGAACGAGGGCGCCGTACCGAGCCGTTGGCGCAGGGCCCGCTCGACGCGTTCGCCGAGGGGAGTGAGGCGGTCGGGCAGATAGCGCAGGAACGGGATCGCGGTGCCGTCGCCGCCGAGCAGCCGCGCCCACTCGGCGAACTCCGGCTGCCCGGCCGGAGCGCCGACCGTCAGCCCGGCGAGGCGCCGGTCGCGGCGGACGGCCTCGACGACCGGCACGGCCGGATCCGGGTGGCCCAGCAGGAGCAGGAGGGCCGTCGCGCCGTCTTCGGCGAGTGCGCCGCACATCCCGTCCGGATCGAGCGCGGCCATGTCGAGGTCGGCGACGCTGCCGCCGCGTGGAGCCAGGTGCTCCCGCAGGATGCGGGCGCCCGACGCCCAGTAGACGCTCGGCTGGGTGGCCACGGCGATACGGCGGTGGCCCGCGCCGAGCAGGAAGTCGGCGTACGCCCGCCAGCCGCGGGACTGCGGCGGAGCGAGGCGCGCGACCCACCGCGTGGGCTCTTCGGTGAGCGCGTCGAGGACCGCCGACGAGCAGAGGAACGGCAGGCCGAGGACGTCGGCCCGGCCGGCGGCGGCCCGCGCGACGACGCTGTGGTACTCGCCCGCGAGGGCGGCCACGCCGAGTTCCGCCAGTTCGTCCACGGCCGCCACGGCGCGCCGCGGGTCGGCCGCGGTGTCCCGAACCACCAGTTCGAGCGGCCGGCCGTCGATTCCGCCGGCCTCGTTCACGTCGTGAACTGCCAGCGTGAGCCCCGCGAGCAGGTGCCGGCCCGCCTCGGTCCAGCCGGGCCGCGCCAGCGGCACGAGAGCGCCGACGCGCAGGACCGGTCGGGCCGTCCGTTCCGTTCCGGAGGGCGAGGTGGGCGTGTTCATGCGCGGGCGTCTCCCGGGTGCGGTGCGGCTGCCGTGTTCCCCCTGTCGCTGAGTGAACGTCAGGGGCCGCCCGAGAGTAGCCGACCCGGTCCCGGCCGGATCCGGCGGCCGCCTCCGCTCCGGCCGACACCGCGCGACCGCGGGCGGATCGCGACGCCGGCAAGGTGACCCTCGGGCGCCTCGCCGAGGACCGAAGGCCGGGCACGACGGGCTAGCCTGGACGGAGCCCCGTGCCGGCCGTCGGGTCCGGCAGCCACACGTCCGGAGGAGCGCCATCGACACGCCTGCCATCGACACGTCCGGAACGGAGAGCTCCGGTATCGGCACCCCGCCCGCGGACCGGCACGGCCCGGCCCCGCGACCGGCCCGCCGCGGGGCGGGCATCGGCGCCTTCCTGCTGGGCGCCGCGGCCGGCGTCGTGGTGACCGTCGTCGTCGTGGCCGCACTGTGGTGGCCGCGCACCGAGGTCACGTACCGGAGCACCCAGCCCTCGTCGGTGGTGTACGAGGACGGGTTCCCGCACGTCCTGTCACTGGTGCACGAGCACACCCTGTCCGGGCGACACCGCTACCGACTGGTGATCGGCCGGGACGCGAGCGCCTCGTACGGACACTGGGTCGAGGTCGAACCGTACGTGGCGGCCCAGGGCGTCGACTCCACCACGTGGACCGGGCAGGCCGTCCGGATCCGCTTCCGTACCGGCCACGAACTCGCCGTCCCGGCCCGCTTCTTCCTCTACGGCAGATGACGGACGCGGCGGCGCCGCGCACGCCGGTACGCCATGCCGATCGGTTCGCCGCCTCCGGTGCGGGCCCCAGGACGGCACGGAACCGGACCCTGAGCGTCTGGACCGGGAAGCGGCGGGTCTGGACCGGGGAGCGGCAAAAGGCGGCGGCGACGTCCTTGTCGGTCTCGGGGTACGTGGGCTTCGCGAACGCCTCGGCATAGATCAGCCGGAAAGCGTCCTGGGCCTGTGCTGCCGCCGCGCCGTCCATGCGCTCCGGCTCGACGACTCCCTCCGCTCCATATGACGCCCCCTCAGGCCGCCCGCCGATCCACTCGCCCGGAAGCGGAGTCGTTCACGATCTCAATCCTCATTGGCGGGGGGAGTGAGGGGAGTTCACCCCACTTCCTGATCGAATTTCGATCAATCGACCGTGATGCGTTGACTCGATCACCCGCCGCGTCTAGCTTCTGGCGACACCGAACCGCCAGAAGGGTGTGACGCCATGACGTTCGGAGCATCCGGAAGACGACGGGCGGCCGGTCGCCGCATCGCCGCCGCTCTCGCTCTCGCCGGCACCACCGCGCTCGCCTTCACGAGCGCCCCCACCGCCTCGGCGACCGCCGTCGCCGACGCGTCCACCACGGCCGCGAGCACCACCTACGTGGACTGCTCCAGACCGACCGCCGGTGACGGGAGCCAGACCTCGCCGCTCAACAGCATCGCCCAGGCCAACGCCCGGACCTACGCACCCGGTGACACGCTCGCCTTCGCATCCGGCACCACCTGCACCGGCACGCTCGCCCCCAAGGGCAGCGGCACCGCCACGGCCCCCATCACCCTCACCTCCTACGGCACCGGCGCGCTCCCCGTGATCGACGGCAACGGCGCCGCCGACGCCGTACTGCTGAGCAACCAGGACCACTGGCGGGTCGGCAACCTCCACCTGACCAACCCGGCCGCCACCCTCGCCCGCCGAACCGGCCTTCGCATCACCGCCACCGACGGAAGAGCCCACCGAGGCTTCGACATCGGCCCTCTGATCGTCGACCGGGTCGCCGGTCAGACCGACAAGACCAGCCCCACCACCGAGGACTTCGTCCAGTCCGCCGGAATCGTCACGGGCGCGAGCGGCACCAACTCGACGCTCCACGACGTCCACGTCCACCACAACCGGATCAGCAACACCGGCGGAGGCGGCCTCAAGATCCGCGTCGGTGCCATGGCCGTCAAGGGCTCCGGGGTGCTGATCGAGCACAACACCATCAAAGACGTCGGCGGCGACGGCATCATCGCCAGCTACGCCGACGCGCCGATGATCCAGTACAACAACGCCTCCGGCGTGGGCAACGGCGTCTACCCCTTCTCCGGCGGCAACTTCGCCGGCATATGGGTGCTCGGCGACCACAACCCGACCATCCAGAAGAACGCCGTGTACGGCATCACACGGATGTCCGTGGCCGACAGTCAGGCCTTCGACTGCGACTGGGGCAACACCGGCACCTGCACCGTCCAGTACAACTTCAGCCGCGACAACATCGGCGGCTTCTTCCTCGACTGCGACGGCTGCGGCACCATCGGCGGCGCCCGGCAGATCATCCGCTTCAACATCTCCGAGAACGACTGCCGCATGAGCAGCGTCAGCGCGGGCCGGTCCGCGCTGCACCTGTACAACAACGTCTTCTACTGCACCGACAGGAAGCTCGACATCACCCTCCCCGACGAGAGCGTCGTGGAGAACAACATCTGGGTCGGCACCCCCGACTCCCGGCTCCCCACCGCCCCCGGTGTCCAGTGGCTGTGGAACGTCTTCCAGGGCGTCCCCCGGCCGACCGCCAACGGCATCGCCGGCGACCCCCGGTTCGTGAACCCCGGCACCGGCGGCGACTCCCTCCACTCCGCCGACGGCTACAAGCTGCGCTCCACCTCACCCGCCCTGGACAACGGCTCCGTCATCAGCGGCAACGGAGGCCGCGACTACTGGGGCAACCCCGTCTCCACGACGACCAAACCCCACCGCGGCGCCTACAACGGACCGGGACTGTAGAGGGCCCGCACACGAGCAGGAGGAGGCCGGCCCACCCCGGCCCCTCCGGCCGGCCCCCGGTCCGCGCCCCTCCGGCCGGAGGCGGCAACGTCAGTTCATCAGCAGGAGCCGGGTCTGCGGGACGAGCTTCCGGTTCACACTGGTGCTCTGCACGAAGATGGTGAAGTCGTCGTTGTGGTCGGGCCTGACGCGCGCCTCGACGTCCGGCAGCCCCAGCAGGGCCCGCGCCTCCGGGCCCGTGTAGACCAGGTCGGTCTTCTTCTCCACCACCGCGATCTGCTTCCTCGCCTGGATCTTCTCCGGCTTGCTCAGCTGGTAGAACGCACCACCGGTCCGGTACGTGTGCCCGCACTCGACGACCCAGTCCCGGATCCCCGACTCGCGGGTCACCGCTATCAGCTGGTAGGCCGACCGCTCCACCGGAGTGAGACCGGCCGCCGCGATCGTGTCCTTGTTGACCGCGTCGGCGCCCGTCGAGAACACCGCCCGCGACCCACGGATGCCCCGGGCACGGCCCACCATGAACTTCTCGGTGGCCTCCTGGATGACCTGCCCGGCCTCCTCGAGCCCGTGCGTGCTCGTGGCGTCCCAGATGGCGATGTTGTCCTTCGGGAAACCGCAGTTCATCGCCTCGCGCTTGCCCATCTGGTCCGGGACGAGGACGGCCAGCGTCCAGTTGTCCTGCTGGGACTCGATCATCCGCGCCACGGCCTGGACCAGTGCACGCGGATCCCTGGCAGGGGCGTCCGCGCAGCGGTGACTCGCGTTCTCCTGGCCGTCGGTCAGGACGAACGTCAGGAAGCTGTGGTCGCCGTACAGCTGGGCCGTCTGCGCCAGCTCCGCCTGCGACTTCAGCGCCGCCGCCAGCAGGGCCGTCATGCCGCCGACCCGGTACAGCTGCTTCAGGGACGGCATCCGCAGCACGTCCTTGTCGTAGATGACGCACTCCACCTTGTCGGCGAAGACGTACACCGTGACCCGCGTCTCCTGGTCCAGCTCCCTCGAACGGCGGGCGAGATACGCGATCTGCTGATCGGCGACCTCGACGACCTTCCGGCTGAGGTGCGACATGGACGAACTCGCGTCCAGCACGAGAGCGACATGGTTGATGTAGTTCTGGTTTCCGGACATGGCAGCAGCTCCCCCTCGTGTTCCGGCTTGACGTTCCCACCGTCTCACCCACCACTGACAATCGGCCCCGGCTCCCGGACGGGCGGAGTGCGCGACACCCGGCGGCTCACTCTCCGGCCGCGGTCAGGCTCATACCGGTACCGGCTCCCGGCACGAGTGCCGCGGGTGCGCTCAAGGCCCCGGCCCGGCCGGCCGATGGCTGGGTGTGCTCTCACTTTCCGCGCTCAGGGGCCGTCGTCCCCTCCTCCGGCGCCTGCCGCCGACCGGCGCCGGGCTCACCGCCGCCCTGCTGTGGACCTTCGCGCAGGGGCCGGTGGCCCGGCCGGCGGAGACCGTCACGCCGCCCCCGCGGCCGGTGTCGGTGCCGGCGTCCGACCACAAGGGACAACCGCCGGGCCTGCGGGCGCTGTTCGGCTCGGAGAACCGGGTGATGCGCACCCGCGAACGGGTGATCGCCGTGACGTTCAACGCGGCCTGGAACGACGCCGGTGTGAACAGCGTCCTCGGCGAGCTCGCCCGCCGCCGCACACCCGCGACGTTCTTCCTGACCGGCGACTTCGCAGGGCGCCACCCCGCCGTGGTGCGGAGGATCGCCGTGGCCGGCCACGGCCTGGGCAACCACTCCTTCAGCCACCCCCGCTTCAAGGACCTCACCGAGACCGGACGACGACACGAGGTCGTGGCGACGGACCGGGCCCTCCGCGCGGCCGGGGCGGGCCGCGCGCTGACGCCGTTCTTCCGCTTCCCCTACAGCGAGACCAGTCCCGCCCACATCAAAGAGGTCAACGCCCTCGGGTTCGCGGCCGTCGAGTTCACCACCGACACCAACGGATGGAAGGGAACCGAAGGCGGCATGACGGTGGACCGTGCCGTCGGGCGGGCCGTGGACGCACTGCGACCGGGAGCGGTCCTGCAGATGCACGTCGGGGCGTCACAGGGCCGCACGGAGGTGATCGACGCCCAGGCCCTGCCCCGCATCCTCGACGCCCTCACCGCCCGTGGCTACCGCGTCATCGACCTGCGGACCCTCCTCACAGCCTGAACGCCGGGCCCGGGGCCTGACACGATGCCCCAGCTCAACGGCAGGACGAACCCTGCCCCGTGCCCGGATGTCCTGGTCGCCGCACCTTCCCGCGCACCGGTGTCAGGCAGCCCTGCGGCGCCTGAGGGCATAGAAGGTGATGCCGCCGATCAGGAGGACACCGGCGCCGGCACCGAGCGGCAGCGCGAGCCTGTCCACGAGCGAGTCGTCGTCCTTCGCGGCGGCCGCGGCGCCGCCGGTCCCGCCGCGTTCGCCGTTCCCGCTCGAAGCGGACGGCGAGGGCCCCTGGCCGGTGGCGGCGTCGTCACCGAAGAAGAACACCGGGCTGGCATCGGATCCCGGAGTGCCGGAGACGTCCACGGTCAGCGAGATCGGTACGACGATGCCCTTCGCCTCGGCCGCCGGCTCGGCGACCTGCGCCTGGATGTAGTACGTGCCGGGGACGTCGTACCCCTTCGAGTCGGGGCTCCTCGCGTCGTCCTGCCCGGTGATCTCCCAGGGGCCGCAGACCCGCTCGAAGTGCCCGGTCCTCCCCGCGAACAGCTCGGTCGCGCGGTGGTCCTCGTTGCACAGCGTCGACTCGCGCTGGGCGTTGTAGACGGTGACGCCCCACCCGGTGGTGGCGGACTGGGGGAAGTCGCCGGGGACGTCCACACCGGCCTTGACCGTCAGCCTCTGGCCCGCCTTCACCTCCACCCGCCAGAACGGCGCCTCACCGACCGCGATGGACTGCCGGTGGGTGCCCGGCCCGATCGGGGTGGCGCTGTTGAAGGAGAAGCCGCCCTCGGCGGCGGCACCGCTGCGCGGCTCGGGGACGCGCGGCCCGGACGCCTGCGTCGACCGGTCGGCGATGCCGACGAGGAGCTCGACGGGCATCGGCTCGTCGCCGGGCCGGGTCACCTGGTTCTCGACCACGATGCAGCCGGTGTCGCCCGGGGCGGGAGATTCGTCGCCCGCTCCGGGCTTGCTGCGACCGCCGGTGGAGAGGACGTTCGCCCACCCCATCGACTGGGAGAACTCCCGCAGCCAGGCGTGTGGTTTGCCGCTGCCCGCCGGGCCGGCGGCCACCGTGATGAGGGAACCGCGCGAGTACCCCTCCTCGGCGACGGCGGTGGCGCTCACCTGGAGCCGCTGGTCCGGCCGCTTCTTGACCCTGTAGTAGAGGTCGCGTCCGCCGGTGAACCGGTCCAGGTACTGGCCGGGGGTGACCAGCGGGGCGTCCTGGCAGCCGTTCAGGGATCCCGAGACCGGTGTACCGGTGGCGTGGTAGGTCCGCCACGCCGTGCGGAACAGGGTGCCCAGACGGTCCGTCAGGGAGTCGCCGTCCTCGGCGTCCGCGTACGACCCGTCGGTCACGTCGGCGATGCACTTCAGCTGCGCACGGGCCGAGGAGGGCGCCCGGAACCCGATCACGTCCACGGCGAGGTCGATGCCCTGGGCCTTGAGTTCGCGGGCCACCTCGCACGGAGGCGGCGGCGCGCAGGTGTCGTCACCGTCCGACACCAGGACGATGCGGCGCTTTCCGCTCGTGCCGAGGTCCTTGGCGGCCTCGCGGAGCGAGACGCCGATCGGGGTGAACCCGACGGCCTTGAAGCCCGCGACCCGCTGCTTGGCGTCGGCACGCGCCGCGCGGTCCATCGGAGTGACCGGCAGGACCTGCTGCGTGTCGGCGCAGCCCCGCTTCTTGTCCTCTCCCGGGTACGTGGCTCCGTAGACGCGCAGCCCCAGCGGGGCCTGCTCGGGGGCGGTGTCGATGATGCGGGTGACGGCCTGTTTGGCGGCGGCCAGGCGGGTCCGACCACCGGCGTCCTTCTCGTTCATCGACCCCGACAGGTCGAGAACGAGGTCGATCCGTGCGGGCTCCGGCGCCTCGGTCGCGGCATCGGCGGCACGCGCGGTCGCCGCCGGCGACAGGAGCGTGCCGAGCGTCAGCAGGGCGACAGCGGCGAGCACGCGCCGGCGTGGTCTCGAATGCATGAAGGCGATCTCCAGAGGTGTGTCCGTCCAGGTGCGGAAGCCACCCGCGGACGAACTCCGCCCCGTGCCGCTCCTGCCCGCGCGGTTCGCACCCCTCACGGCAGTGCTTCCGGGGTGGCCTCGGCGGTGTGCCGGTCCACCGGCATCCGGCACGGCACCCGTGACCGGCGAGTGGCTCCGGAGGCGAGTCTCGCGCCGATCGATCGGTCTTTCCAGGGGCTCCCAGTGCAGATAATGGGGCCGCCCCCGGCCCCCGCGCATGATGCCCCCTGGCCCCGAGTCCCGCGCCCGCCTGGGATAACGTCCCTCTCCGGACGATAGGGAGGGACGTCGTGCAGGTCGAGGTGCGGGGGCGACGGGCCCGTCGGTGGGTGGCCTTCGGGCTGATCGCGTTCGGAGCGCTGTTCTCCGTCATCGGGTTGGTTCTCGCGGGAGTGTCGGTCTCCTACGTGGCCGACGGGGAGCGTGCGTCGGGCACGGTGGTGGCCCTCGACTGGCAGGGCGGCCACGCCGGCGGCTCCCGCAAGAGCCGCTCCGGGAACGAGCCGGTGGCGCACCCGGTGGTCGAGTTCACCCCGGCCGGCGGCACACCGACGAGGTTCCGCGAGTTCACGGGTTCCAACCCGCCGGCGTACGAGGTGGGCGAACGGGTCGACGTCCGCTACCGCGCCGACTCCCCCGAGGACGCCCGGATCGAGGCCTTCACCACGATGTGGCTGCTGCCGCTGGTCTTCGGCGGACTCGGTCTCCTGATCGCGGGCGTCGGCACGGGCATCGCGCTGTACGGCCGCGAACGTTCCTGAAGCACCCGCCTGCAGCCGTACTTGAGACGCGCGCCGTGCGGGGGACGGAAGGGCTTCGGCCGGTTGGCCGGCCCCTCACGCCTGCCGTGAACGGCGCCTCAGTTGCCGCACGGCGAGGGTCCCGCCGGTCACCGTGGCGCCGGCTGCCAGGGACAGGCCCATGACCCACGTGAGATCCGTGGGGCCCGACGCACCGCCGATTCCCGCCTCGGTGCCGCGCGTCGGCATGACAGGGGTGGCCGGTCGAAGGGGAGTCGGGGTGGTACTCGGGTTCACCGGCTGGACGGCTTCGCCGCTCGGGCTGACGGGCCGCGCGGGCTCCCCGGTCGTGCGCCTGGGCAGTGCTTCGCAGGCGATGCCGTCATCGGGCCCCTGATCCTCGTCAAGGCCGTGCGGGTCGCTCGGGTCCCGGTCGAACTCCGCCTGGGCGTCTTCCTGATAGCGAAAGTTCCGGCAGTCGAGATCCTGAGCGTGAGCGACACCGGACAGGGGGGCCAGGGAAGCCACGGCCAGAACCATGCCGGCGACGACAGAGCGACCACTCATCAGAACACCTCCAGTGCTCTCCGAAGTCACCCGTCACGCTAAGAGGGCCCTCGCCCCGGGGCCTGCGGCACTGCTCCGAACGGGTGTTGCGCCCCCTCGCCTCGCGTACGTCCCGACCGACCGACCGACCTACCTACCGTCGGACCGTCGGACGGGCAGACAGACCGACGGCCCGGCCCGCACCTACGACCGGACTTCGCCGCGACGCCGTGCTCGACCGCCTGTCGTCCGACCGGACCGTACGGTCGCCCGCTGACCCGGTCCGTCCGCCGCGCCCGCCCACGAACGGCCGCGATTGGAACCCGCGATGCCGGGCATCCGCCGACCATGAACGCCATCGGGTCCGCCACGACGCGAGACGCCCTGACCGACCCCCTGGATCTGGACGCCCTGGCGGAGTGGGTGGGCATTCCGTCCGTGTCGTCCGACGCGGAGCGCGCGGGTGACGTACGGCGGTCCGCCCACTGGCTGGCGGACACCCTGCGCGACATCGGCTTCCCCCGCGCCGAGGTGTGGGAGACGGACGGTCTGCCGGCGGTGTACGGCTGTCTGCCGGCCGCCGATCCCGACGCCCCCGTCCTGCTGGTCTACAGCCACCACGACGTCCATGCCGCCGATCCCGCCGAGTGGCGGGTGACGGCGCCGTTCTCCCCGCTCCGGCGTGACGGACGTCTGTACGGGCGGGGGGTGTCGGACGCCAAGGCGCAGATCATGGCCCACCTGTGGGCCGTGCGCGCCCACCTCGCCGACCGGGCCGCCCCGGCGGTGACCGTGAAGTACCTGATCGAGGGAGAGGAGGAGATCGGCTCCGTCCACATGGCCGACCTGCTCTCCGAGCACGCCGACGCACTGTCCGCCGACGTCGTCATGGTGTCCGACACCATGCTGTGGTCCCTACGGGAACCGACCGTCTGCGCCACGGTCCGCGGCTCGGTCACCGCGACCCTCACCGTCCGCGGCGCCGAGCGGAACCTGCACAGCGGAGCGGTGTCGGGCGCCGCCGCCAACGCGGCGCTCGAACTGTGCCGGCTGCTCGGTCTGCTCACCGACGACTCCGGCCGGATCACGCTCCCGGGCTTCTACGACGCGGTGGCCGGCCCCGGCCCGGAACTGCGCCGGTCGCTGGACTCCCTGCCGTTCGAGCTGCCGAGGTGGCTCGCCGACACCGGCACCTTCCGGGCCGAGGGGGAGGACGGCTTCACCGCGCCGGAGCGGTTGTGGACCCGCCCCGCCGTGGAGGTCGCCCGTCTCACGGCCGGCCGCACCGACACGCCGTCCCTCGGTCTCATCCCCGCCGAGGCGAGCGCGGACCTGCTGCTCAGGCTCGTCCCCGACCAGCGGGCCGACGAGGTCGCCGACCAGCTGCGCGCCTGGCTGGCCGCACACCGCGGGCCGGGCTTCGACCACGACCTGGAGATCTCCTCCACCATCTCGGACCCCTACCGCACGCCGGAGGACCATCCCGCGCTCGCCGCTCTCGTCCGGGCCGTCGGCCGCGCCTACGGCTCACCCGCCCGCCTGATCGGCAACGGCGGCGCCGCGCCCGCCGCGCAGCTCGCCCGTGCGTGCGACGCACCGGTGCTGTTCTTCGGCACCGGCCTTCCCGGCGACGGCTGGCACGGCCCGGACGAGCGGGTCGAGATCGAGGCCCTCCGCCTCGGCGTGCGTACGCTCGCCGCGTTCCTGGAGGAACTGCCCGCCCGCCTGGCGGACCCGCCGGCCGGCAGGGCGAAAGGGCCGGCCCGCCCCCGGTGACGCCCGGCTCAGCGGGCGGTGGCCCACGAGGACCGCAGCAGCTCCTCGTAGCGGGCCACCGCGGCATGGTCGGGGGCGATCACCGCGTACCGCCACGTCAGCCCGTCCGGCGGCGGCCCGGCGTACAGGACGACGCCTTCTGCGCGCGAGACGTCGTAGCCGATCCCGGTGGTGCTCAGCCGCTCCACGGCCGCGTCGAAGCAGAGCACCTCCGGCGCCCGCAGCCGGCCCGTCGCCCAGGCCGGCTCGCCCGCACCGGACCGGGCGGCGAGGCGGGCCACCATGGCTTGGGGCGTGGTCGTGGCCGTACGCCGTACGTTGCTCTCCCCGGCGAACACCTCGCCGTCGGCCGACACCATCGCGTCGATGCTGAACGGCCCGGCGTACCCGTGGTCCGCGAGGAAGCCGCCCAGCGCACGCCCCCACGCCTCCAGCACCGGCCCGGTCCCGGCCGCGCCGTCCGGCAGCGGTGACAGATAGCCCGTGAAGCAGCCCGCCACGGTGCGCATCTCACCGCTGAACAGCGCCCTCGATCCCCCGGGGCCGGTCTCCATCTGGACGCTCACCGAGCGGGCGACGTCGATCCGTTCCTCGACGATCCACAGCCCCTCGGGCCCGCCGACCGTGGCGAGATCGGCTCCGGTCCACGGCTGTGCCGCCGCCGTGAGGAAGCTCAGACCGTGCCCGCCCGCGGACCGGTCGGGCTTGACCACGACCCGCCCGTGCGACGCGAGCAGTTCGGCCACGGCGCCGGCCACCTCGGTGCGGCGGCAGACCCGGCCGTCGGGCAGCCGCATGCCGAGCCCGAGGGCGGCGTGCCGAAATCCGGCCTTGGTGTTGAGGCGCCTGGTGGGCTCGAGCGCGGCTTCGGCCCGGTCCGCCGAGGCGTACGGCGCGACCGGGACGCCGAGTCCCCGGGCGAGGCCGACCGCCGCGCCGTCGAGGGCCGTCGGGAGGACCGCGCTCACGGAGCGGCCGCCGAGCGCCGCGCGCACGGCCTCCACGGCCGTACGGTGCGGAGCCGGCCGGTCGGCCGCGGCGAACGCCTCCGGCAGGGTGAGCACGCCGACCGAGTCGGGGCAGACGCCGATCAGCGCACAGGAGTACATGAGGAACGCCTTGTCGACCGGCACCGGCGTCACCAGCACGTCACCGGCCCGCAGCAGCCACGCCTCCCGCGGCGCCTGTTCCGCCCAGGCGCCCAGCACGTCGTGCTCGTCCAGGTCCACCGCGAGATCGGACACCAGATTCGCGTAGAGAACCCGGGACCCGGTCCGCGCAGGGCGGGACTCGAGCGCTTCGCCGTCCACCGTCACCTCCCGTTCCCCCGGTCTTCTTGCCTGTCCCCGTCACGGTCCCTGTCCGCGTACCCGCCCCTCGTTCCTGCCCCGTTCCTCTTCCCCCATTCTGCGGCGGACGGCGTCTGGCGCCCGGTCCGCGGCCGCCCTCCGTGTGACGGCCCCGGCGCGGCGCGAGGCCGGCCGCCTGCCTACCTCCCGCGCGGGTCCCGTGCCGGCCCGGCCGCCTTCGCCTGCTGACGGGACGTCAACAGGGCGAGCACTCCGACCAGGACGAGACCGGGCGCGCCGGAGACCGGGTAGAGGACCAGGAGCGGTACGCCGATCGCGAGCAGGTACCAGCCCAGCTGTGCGGGGAGGCGGCCGGTGTCGCGGACGAGGCGCCGGCTGAGGGTGCCGAGGGCCAGCAGGCCGAACCCGGCGAGGAGGAACCACAGCTCGTAGGCGCGCCGCGGCTCGCCGGGAGCGGTGTTCCACAGCCCTTCCCGGGCCATGTCGTCGAAGGTGGTGGAGGCCAGCACGAACACCGCGAAGTGTGCCGCGGCCAGGGCCATGACGAGCCGGGGAATCCACTTGGCCACCGGGTTCTCCTTCCTGGGCGGGTGCCGTACGAGACCTCCCGGACCTCGTTCCGTACACCCCTGTATGGACGGACCGTACAGTACTGTATGGCGATGGCACGAAAGCAACTGGCGCCCGAGGACTGGTCGACGGCGGCGCTGCGGGCAATGGCACGCGGCGGCGTGGCCGCGGTCTCGGTCAACGCCCTCGCGAGCGAGCTCGAAGCGACCCGGGGCAGCTTCTACTGGCATTTCAAGGACCGCGACGCGCTGCTGACGGCCGCGCTCGAACTGTGGGAACGCCAGAACACCGCGAGCCTCATCGCCGAGCTGAACGGCGTCACCGACCCGCGCCGACGCCTGCGGACCCTGTTCTCCACCGCCCTGGGGCCACAGGAGATCGCCGGTCTGGAGCCCGCGATCGTCGCCCACGCCGGCCACCCGGCCGTCGCACCCGTCCTGCGCCGGGTCACCGACCGCCGGATCGCCTACCTCACCGAGCTCTACGCCGACCTGGGACTGGAGCCCTTGCCGGCCCGCCGGCAGGCGGTCGTCGCGTACGCGGCGTACCTCGGCTGGGTGGAACTGCGCCGCGCCGCCGTCGACGTCCTTCCCGAGGTCGCCGGCACGGGTGATGCGGCCGCCGCCGCGCTCGAACACCTCCTCGCGGAACTGGAGAGGCCGGGCGTACGGGACTGAGGCGACGGGTCCGGCTCCGGCGCGCCGCACCGGACGCGGGGGAGCGCGGGCCCGGCAGAGCGACGCGGGAAAGGGAAGGGCGGCGTCCGAGGACGGCGGGCGGGCTGCCGCTCGGCGCCCCCGGCGTCGCACACCCTCCGCGCCGAAACGCGCACACCCTCCGCGCCGCCGAAAAAAGCGCGCATGGCTCCCGCGTCCGGGGGCAGACGGACGTCGAGCGTCTGGGACCGCTCAGCCGCCGCCTGTGGCTTCCCCCTCCACAGCGCCGGCGGGGTGTGACCGGCCCGCACCCGGGGCGGGTGCGGGCCGGTCAACAGTGCGCCGCGGCGTCACCCCTGCCGGGGTTCCCCGCACCGCGTTCAGCGCTCACGTCTCCGAGCGAAGCCATGACCGTACGGCCGCCCCGCCCCGCCCTGGCGCGCGGCCGCGCTCACGACTTTCCGGACGCGGTCTCGTCGGAGGTCGGGGCCGCCCTTCGTCTGCGGTACACCACCAGCGCGCAGGCCGCGAGGAGGAGGACGGCCACGGCGGAGACCCCGAGGGCCGTCCGCTCGGCGAAGAGCCTCGCCAGCACTTCCAGCACGCCGATCCCCGCGGTCGCGTAGATCAGCGCCCAGGCCGCTCCGCCCACGAACAGGGCGGGAAGGTAGCGCCGCAACGGCATGCGCATGCTGCCCGCCAGGAAGTTGGCGGCGGTCTGGAAACCGATGGTCAGGAAGGAGACGGCCACCACCGGCGCGCCCCACCGCTGGATCGCCCGCTCGGCACGCAGGAACTTCGCCGAGGAGATCCGTCCGGCGAACCGGCTGCGCCGGGCACCGGCGCCCGCGAGCCATCCGACGGCGAACGTCCCTCCGGCGCGGAGCAGCACGATGACGTACAGGGCCCCGGCCGTGAGCGCGATCTTATCCACGACGCCTCGCCCCGGGCTCCGAGCCGGTCCGCGCGTCCCCCGTCACCCGCACGGGATTCCCGCCCCACCGGGCGCACGACGCGCACAGGCCCTGGTCACCCTCGTTCACCCGCGCCCTGCCTCTGCCCGTTCCGTCCTTCGGGTCCCGGCCTGCGGCACAGGAATCCGAACCTGCACGCCCGCATGCCAGGCAAGGCCAGCCTAACCGAACCCGGATACGGCGGATACGGGGCACCGGGCTCCGGAGAGCGTCGCCTCCAGCCCGCCGCCGACAGAGGCCTCCCGGCCCGGCGGTGTCAGCCTGCCGGGACCGGCTGCGTCAGGTTCACCGGGTTGCCGTCGGGGTCCTTGATGTGGGCGACACGCTGTCCCCACGGCATGTCGTTCGGGCCGCTGCTGACGGAGCCGCCCAGCGGCGCCACCCGGGCGAGCGTCGCCTCGACGTCCTCCACACCGATGCTCAGCAGGATCCGGGGAGGCGCCCCCTCGGCGCCCGGGTGCGCCCCGGACCCCGGGGCCGCGCCCGGTGCCGGGTCCGCCTTGGCCACCAGGCCGAGGTCGGTGTCACCGATGCGCAGGCCGAGGTAGAAGACCGGGCCTTCCTCCGGCACCCGGAAGACCTCCTCGGCGCCGAACAAGGCCGTGTAGAAGGAACGCAGGGCGTCGTGGTCGGCGGTGATGATGACCGGCTGGATGGTGGACATGGCACTCCTGTCGCCAACGGGCATGTCGGCGGGGTAGACCCCGCGAGGACGGTGAACTCATCGGTCACGCCGCCCTGTGGGGCGATCCCCTGCCATCCCGGCGTCAGCCCGTCCGTATCGGCGGCTCACCACGGTCTCCCGCTCGACCCGTGACAGCTTCTCGGGACTGCGTACGGCGTGGAGCCCGGTGATGAGGCCGTCGTCGATCCGCACCGCCAGGACCGTGTCGATCGCGCCGTCGAGCCGGAGAATCAGCGCCGGGTGACCGTTGACCTGCGCCGACCGCAACGAAGCCGAGGCGCCGAAGCGGGCGAGTCCGGCGACCGGGGGGGCTACCTCGGCGGCCCCGACGACGGGCGCCGCACGGCCTGGACGACTCCGCCACCGTCGCCCAGCAGGACGACGCCCGGCGCGAGGACGTCGAGCAGCCGTTGCAGATCACCGGTTCCGACCGCCCGCCGGAAGGCGTCGAACGCGTCGCGGGCCTCGGCCGCGGAGGCGCGCCCGCGCGGTCGGCGCGGTTCGGCGTCCTCACCCGCATGCGGGGAGGCTCCGACGACCCGGGCGTCTTCGCCGGCCTGACCGCCGGCCTGACGGACTGACCGACGGGCGTGACCGATCCGCGGGCACGAGGGGGTGCCGAGAGCCGAGCACCGCGCGCCGTGCGTCGCAGGACCTGGCCCCGGCTCCCCCCTGCCGGCACGTGCGGCGGTGCGGTCGCACGGCGGTCCGCGGCGGTCCGCGACGGTCCGCGGCGGGGAGATCACCGGTAGAAGCGCTGCCCGAGCCCATCGGGTCCTGTGCGCGCCGGGGTCTTCCCGCGCCGGGGGAGTGCCCGGCCCGTCAGGCGGCGGTGACCGGAGCCGCGTAGAGGACGAGGTTGTCGGCGTAGCGACCGGTGGCGGGGTCGTAGTCGCCGGAACAGGTGAGCAGGGCGAGGCGGGGTGCGCCGTCCGCGGAGAAGAGGTCGGCGGGAAGCTCGCCGCGGCCGTACGTACGGCGGGCCGTGACCCGGTAGGGGTGGCTGCGGCCGTCCGCCCCCGTCACGTCGACGCGGGCGCCGACGTCGAGGTTGTGCAGCTCGGCGAAGGCTCCCAGCCCGGCCTCGGTGTCGACGTGTCCGGCGAGCAGGACGGTCCCCCGGCCCGACCCGGGGGCCGCGCCCAGGGCCCACCAGCCGACGACGTCACCGTCCCGGGGCAGCGCGAGGTCTCCCTCGCGCGTGGCGGCGACGGGGCTGACCGTGGCCCGCAGCGGGTGCGGCCCGCCGACGGCGACGGCCACCGGAGGGGAGTACGGCGTCGTCCGTACGGCGGCGGGGGAGGCGGCGGGCAGGGTCCCCACGTCCCCGGGCGGCCGGGAGACGTCCAGGAGCACCCAGCCCGCCGCCGTCAGCACCGCGCCGGCGCCGAACACGGTCATCACGCCGACGCGGCGGGCCCGTGACACGTCCGGTCAGCTCCGGCCGGAGGCGCGGCGGCGCGCTCGTACGGTCCACCAGCCGGCGCCGGCCACGAGCAGGAGCCCGCTCCCGACCGCCGCCGTGCCGAGCACTTCACGGTCGTTGGTGAGGGCCGCGAGCTGCCCGCCGCTGCCCGCGTGGACGTTCTCGGGCGCCTTCGCGGCGTGACAGACTCCGCCGCGCACCATGTCCAGGTGCATCGCGACGACGGGTCGGGCGGACCTGGCCGCCGCGAAGACCTCGCTGTTGCGGCCGGTCTTGAGCTCCTGGTCGATCAGGGCGAGGGTCTTGGTGTGCGCGGCCTCCTGCCCGGCCAGCCAGCCCGCGTCGTACGCCGGCGTCCCGGACTTCGACCGCAGCGCCTCCAGCTTCCGCTCCTCCTCCGGCTCCGGCCCCGCCGGGAGGGACACGCCGAGCTTCTTGGCCAGCGCCGTCACGTCCGCGTCCAGCTTTCCGTGATCCCGCACGAGCACGCCCCCGACCGCCTTCACGCACGAGGTGGTCGCGTGCCGCTGGGCGTCCTGTCCGGCGGCGATCTCCGCGAGGTTGCCCTGGTGCGCCGCCTCGAGGAACATCCGGTCCTGATCGGTGAGCTCGGCGGCGACCGCCTGGGGCGCGCCGAAGAACGCCGTGGCGGCCACGAGCGCGGTGGCCGATATGACGCTGATCCGCATGGGAGTACTTCCTTCCGCCCGTGGACGCATCCACCGGGCACGACGAGCGGGCGCTCTCTAGCACCCACACGCCATGTCTCCCGGCCCGACACGCCGTCGCATCACGGAGAGTCCACCTCTCACTGCAAAGAGTGACGGGCGGCGGCCGAACGCCTCCCCGTGATGGCGGCCGGCGGGAGGCGTCCGTCCCGCACGCCGGGCGGGCGGCTGATCTTTTCGCGAGGCGGGGGCGTCACCCCCGCCGTCCTGGGCATACGGATGACCTGCGGACTTACCGGTTACGGGGTCCGGGCCCAGGGGCCGGGGACGGCCCGTGTCGTACAGGAGCTTTGATGCGCACCGTAGGAGTCGAAGAGGAACTGCTGCTCGTCAGCGCCACGACGGGCGAGCCGCTGGCGGTGTCGTCGGCGGTGCTGGCGGCCCAGGCCGTCAACGGGAACGGGGAGGAGCAGGACGCGTTCGAGAAGGAGCTGCATCAAGAGCAGGTGGAGTTCGCGACCCGTCCGTTGAGCGACATGCGCGAACTGCGCGAGGAGATCGTCCGCCTGCGCGGGATGGCGGGGCGGCACGCGTCCGAGGCGGGCGCCCGGGTCGCGGCGCTCGCGACCTCGCCGCTGCCGGTGGAGCCGTCACGGAACCTCGGCCCCCGCTACCGGTGGATGGCGGAGCAGTTCGCCCTCACCACGCAGGAGCAGCTCACCTGCGGTTGCCACGTCCACGTCTCCGTGGAGTCCGACGAGGAGGGCGTCGCCGTCCTGGACCGGATCCGGCCCTGGCTGTATCTGCTGAACGCCATCAGCGGGAACTCGCCCTTCTGGGACGGACAGGACAGCGGATACAGCAGCTACCGCAGCCGGGTCTGGAACCGCTGGCCGTCCGCCGGGCCCTACGAGCCGTTCGGCAGCGCCGAGGGCTACCACGAGCGGGTGCGCGACATGCTGGCCACCGGTGTCCTGCGCGACACGGGCATGATCTACTTCGACGCCCGGCTGTCCCAGAACTACCCGACCGTCGAGATCCGCGTCGCCGACGTCTGCCTGGAGGCGGACACCACCGTCCTTGTGGCGACCCTGGCCCGCGCGCTGGTGGAAACCGCCGCCCGCGCCTGGCGCGACGGCGAACCGCCCGCCCGGATCCCGGCCGGGCTCCTGCGCCTCGCGTCCTGGCGGGCCGGCCGCTCCGGCCTCCAGGGGCCCCTCCTCGACCCCCGCACCCTGCGCGAGACGCCCGCGGAAGCGGCCATGGAGGTACTGCTGGAACACACCGACGCGGCCCTGCGCGACTCCGGCGACCGGGACGGGGCCCACCGGGCGCTGGCTGCCCTGCTCGCCCGCGGCGGTGGAGCCCAGCGCCAGCGCGAGCTCCACGCCGGCGGGTGCGATCTGGGCGAGGTCGTGCGGGAGTGCGTGCGCATCACGGCCGGCGAAGCCGACTGACCGCCGGAGACGGACCCGTCAGACGGGCGACGCCGCCCGGCCGCGTCAGGACCGCGTCCGACCGCGTCCGCCGGACCGGCTCACCGCGTCGGTCCGCCGGACCGGTTCACCGCGTCGGTCCGGCGGATGCGCTCGGGCGGTTGCGCTCGGGCGGTTGCGCCCGTGTGCGTGCGGTCCCGCGCCTTCGGGAGCGGGAGCCGCCGACGGAGCCGGATCCGGCTCCTACGCCGCGATCCGGGTCAGTGTGGCGGCCAGCTGCCGCAACGCGTCCTCCGCGTCGGTGAGCTGTTCGGGCGTCGGATGCGTGGTGCCGAACGCCGGTGCCTGGCCCGCGGGCAGGGCCCGCCAGTGAAGGATGGGTGAGAGCGCCTCGATGCACGCGGCGAGGAACCACGCGAGACGGCCGTGGGTACGGGCCAGGGTGATCGCCAACGCGGCCAGGGCCTCGCGCAGGTGCGCCAGCCTCTCGATGTCGGGAAGGTCCTCCCCGTCCTGCCCGGCCCCGACCGCCTCGCGCAGTCCGGCGGCCGTTTCCAACGCCAGGGCCCGGTCGCCCGACGACGGATCCCACATCCGCTCCCTGACCTGCTGCTCCGCCTCTTCGACCAGCACTGCGATCGCCGACTGCACTCCCATGGACGTCACCATAGATCGATCACGGGTCGCCGTCTGTGCCCCGGAGGTGGTCAAAAACGCTTCTTCGGCGACCGGGGCACCCAAGCCGGTGCCGGGAAAGGGTCCTTGGCACTGCCCGCGAGCCGGCTCCGGTTGCGGGCCGACAGGCGTACGGGTCCCATAAGGGGTATTCGTGTGTCAGGTGATCGACCGTGGTGGACCCGTTTCCGCCCAGGCCGCCGGGAGGCAGGATGCGAGCACCGCGGTACGGGCCGGCGATCGGCGTGCTGGCGGTCCTCGCCGCGGTCAGTGCCTGCGGCACGCTCCCTGAGCGGCGTGACGAGGTGACGGCGGAAGTCACCCGTTTCGAGCAGGCCCTGCGGGCCGGACAGCACGAGCGCTTGTGCGCGGCCCTCGCGCCCGCCACCAGGGAAGAACTGGAGCAGTCGGCCGAGAGCCGCTGCGGGCAGGCGATCGGCCGGGCGATCGGGGAGCGGGAGCTTTCGGCGGCCGGCGCCGTACGGACCGTGGACGTGTACGGAGATCAGGCCCGGGTGGTGCTGGAGGGGGACACCCTCTTCCTGGCGCACTTCCCCACCGGCTGGAAGGTGACGGCCGCCGGGTGCCGGCCTCGCCCCCAGCGGCCGTACGCGTGCGAGATCAAGGGCGGGTGAGGGACCATGAGGACACTGTTCACCGTGACCCTGCTCATCATCTTCGGTGGTCTGGCGTACTTCATGACGCTGGGGGTGATGCACCGGTGAGCCCCGCACAGGAGACCGGCGGGAACGACCAGCGGTCCCCGCACCGCGCCCGGCGCTTCCTGCGGCACAACAGCCTGGGCCTGTTCTTCCTGACCACGTTCCTGCTCGCGCTGGTGGGCCAGGCCGTGGCGGGGCACGCGGAGTTCAACAACCAGCTCGTCAGCGACGGCATGAACCCCGTCGGCTTCGGCGCCTATGTGACGTCGTCGGACTTCGCGGTCGACGTCACGGAGAACTGGCAGTCGGAGTACCTGCAGTTCTTCCTGTACATCTTCGCGACCGTCTGGCTCGTGCAGCGGGGCTCGCCGGAGTCGAAGAAACCGGAGCAGGCCGGCACCGAGTCGGACGAGGACCAGAGGGTCGGGGAGTACGCCCGCGACGACTCCCCCCGCTGGGCCGCGCACAAGGACTGGCGCGGACTGGTCTTCTCCCGCTCGCTGGGACTGGTCATGGGCCTCGTCTTCGTGCTCTCCTGGCTCGCCCAGTCGGTCACCGGCGTCGCGGCCCACAACGAGGAGCAGCTGCGCCGTCTGGAAGCGCCCACCACGTGGGCGCACTACCTGTCCTCCGCGGAGTTCTGGAGCCGCACGCTGCAGAACTGGCAGTCCGAACTGCTGGCGGTCGCCTCGATGGCCATCCTCGCCATCTACCTCAGGCAACGCGGATCACCCGAGTCCAAGCCCGTCGGAGCGTCCCACTCCGCCACCGGCGTCGAAGGCTGAGCCACCTCGGGCCCGCGGCGGGGAAGAGGCGGGCACCCCCGTGGAAGAGTCCGTCCCGGCACTCCCGAGGCCCGGCGGACGAACCGTTCGAAGGAAGGCTTCTCCATGCGAGTGCGGGATTCCGTGGTCGTGATCACCGGCGCTTCCAGCGGCATCGGCCGGGCGACCGCCCTCGCGTTCGCCCGCAGAGGGTGCTCCGTGGTCATGGCGGCCCGGCGCGCCGAGGCACTGGAGACGGTCGGGCGGGAGTGCGGACGTCACCGTGGCGCACGAGCACTGGCCGTACCGACCGACGTCACGGACCCGGGCGCCGTCGACGACCTCGCCCGCCGTGCCGTGCAGCGCTTCGGCCGCATCGACGTCTGGGTCAACTGCGCGGCGTCACCCTCTTCGGGCCCTTCGAGGCGACCCCCTTGGAGGACTTCCGCAAGGTCCTGGACGTCAACGTCATGGGCTGTGTGCACGGAGCCCGCGCCGCCCTGCGGGTCATGCGCGAGCAGGGCAGCGGCACACTGGTCAACGTCTCGTCCGTCGTGGGCGTCGCCGGCCAGCCGTACACGCACGCCTACGGCATGTCCAAGCACGCCGTACGGGCGCTGAGCGCGAGCCTGCGCCAGGAGCTGCGGCTGGACAAGGCCAAGGGCATCCACGTGTGTACGGTGCTGCCGGCCACCATCGACACACCGCTGTTCGAGCACGCCGCGAACCACACGGGACGCAAGCCGCTTCCGATGCCCCCGTCTACAGCCCGGAGCGCGTGGCACGGGCGGTCGTGGACCTGGTCCGCGTGCCCCGCCGCGAGGCCGTGGCCGGGCCCATGGGCCGTTTCCTGGTGCTGGGGTCCCGCCTCGTGCCCGGGACGGTGGAGCGGACGATGTCCCGGCAGGTGGACAGGACCCATCTGTCACGAACGGAACCCGCCCCCGCAGGCCACGGCAACCTGTACGCGCCCGCGCCGGGCGCGGGCGCCACCCACGGCGGCTGGGGCGGACGCCGGCGCACCGCGATGCGCCGGCTGACCACGGCCACCGTGCTGGCATGCGTGGGCGTGAGGATCGCACGGCGGCTCCGCCCGCGACGGCAGGCCGGTCGCCTCGCGGTGGACGGCCGATGGACTGCGGACCCCCCGGTCGGGGCCGACGAGTACTCCCGACTGCCGTGAGGACCGCGCGTTCACGTGGGCGTCGGGGCGAGGTGACAAGAGAGGTGCTCACCGGATGGGTGACGAGCACAGCAGGCTGAGGGAGGAGTCCCTCAGCAGGGCGTTCGCCGGTGCCTCGCGCGTCGAGTGCGGTCCTGTGGACGTCGAGGCGGCCCGCCTGGCCTACCGGGAGGCGGGTTTCGACGTCACCGACGGGCTCGTGGAGTTCCTCGGGACGTACGGCGAGACGACGGTCTTCTGGCCGTCGCACGTGACCGGGGACGAGACGTCGCTGACGATCTCGGTCGCGGAGGCCGCGCAGGCGTTCGCGCCGAACGTGCGGCACTACGAGAAGCGCCTCGGGATGTCCGCCCTGCCGGTGGGCATCGCCTTCGAGACCGAGGAGGTGGTTCTCCTCGCGGAGAACGGTGACATCGTCCTCGGTGGTGACGCGGGAGTTCAGCGGGTCGCGCACGGGTTCGAGGACGCCGTGCGGGCCCTGATCTCGGGCCACTGGGACATGACGTTCTTCTAGGGCCCGTCGTGGAGGTGCCGGCCACCGGCATTCGCAACGCAGATGCACGGTTCGATCCGCTGGCACCAGGTGATCTGGCCGGCGGTGTTGGAGCGCGGGTACGACGGGCGGGTCGAACACGACGGGGTCACCCTGGTCTTCAACTGCGACGACCCTGGAACCGACCGGCGGATCGGGACCCACACGGTATGCGTCGACGTCCATGGGACCGGGGACTGGCGGGGCTACGCCGCCTGGCTGGCCGAGCAGGTCGGCCTGGCGGTCATCGGCCCCGTTCGGTGACGGCCGCGATCAGCACCGTCGCCAGGTCGACTCTCGCGGCGGCCGATGCCGGCCAGAAAGGCCCGTGCGCCGCACCGCGTCGCGGCCTGGCCGTCACCTCCGCCGGCCTCGGGCCGGGAGAACGCGGCCGCCCCAGTGCGTACCCTGCGAGCGTCCGGCCGTTTTCCAGGAAGAGCTGCGGATGACTGAGAACCCGTCTGTACCCGGTCCCCGCCGGGACCTGGCGATGCACAACGACTGGTGGGTGTCGGGCTGGGAGCACGTCCTGCCCCGCCAGGGCCTGCCCCTGGCCATGCTGATCGGGACCGCGAGCCACTCCGGCTTCACCGGATCTCTGGACGATCTGCTGCAGGAGATCTTCGGCGGTCACTGGGACATGATCGGCGGCGACCTGGACGGTGGGCTCACGTTCTCGTGGCCCGACGAGGAGTGGGACCACGAGGAGGCGCCGGAGGGCCGGGAGGCGTTCGAGGCGGAACGTCGGGAGAAGTTCGGCGCCATGCTGACGGCCGCCGGCTTCCCGGTGCCCAGGACGGTGCGGGAACTGTCCGAGCTCTACCTGACGTGGGGTCTGGCCGACCGTGAGGAGACGCCGGAGGGCACCCGGTGGTCGATGCCCGCCGTACTGCCGTTGCCCGGTGACCTGCTGCCGCTGGACGCCGACGTCGTCGAGCGGCTCGACAGGATCCGCTGGTCGCAGCGGACCGACCCGCTCGTCAACACCCTGGTCAACCACCTGGTCGACCATTGGGGTGAACCGGAGGAGGTCCTCACCTCGCTGGACCGGCTGGCCGCCGCCACCGGCATGGACGCCGACGACGTGCGCCTCGCCCTCGCGGAACTCGCGGAGTCCGGGGACGCCCGCGTGTACCGCGGCCAGGAGCCGGCCGACGCCGAACGTCTGGAGACGCACCGGCGCTTCCGCCTGGTCATGGACTGGGAGCACTTCTACGACGACCGGGTGCAGCTGACGCACGTCGTCGACGACGCGTGACGCGGAGTCTGCCGGGCACCGGGGGAGCCGAGGACGGGGAACCCTCCCGCCGGACGTCATGGAGACCGCCACCGGTGACGCCGGTGAGCGCGGCCCTTCCGGACCGAGCAGGCAGACACGGGAGCAGCGACGACGGCGCGTCCGTGCAGGGGCCCCGGAGACCTCAGGGCCCCTCCCGCGTCACATCGCCGGGCGTCACGGACCGGACTGCCGGGGATCGTGGTCGGGGTGGAGGCCGGGGCCGAGGGGAGGGCCGGCCAGGGGAGTGGGGGAGAGGTCGGTGGGTTCCTCGCCGGCCTCCAGGAGCGTGTCGGCGGCACCGACGATGAGGCCGTCGGGGCGGCCCACCGCCGCCTCGTCCTTGCGGTCGTAGTCGATGCGCCACAGCAGGCTGCGCATGGCTTCGAGGCGACCGCGTCGTTTGTCGTTGCTCTTGACGACCGTCCACGGCGCGTGGGCGGTGTCGGTCGCGCGGAACATCTCGATCTTCGCGGTGGTGTAGGCGTCCCACAGGTCCAGTGAGGCCAGGTCGGTGGGGGAGAGCTTCCACTGCCGGACGGGATCGACCTGGCGGATCGCGAAGCGGGTGCGCTGTTCGGCACGGGAGACGGAGAACCAGAACTTCACCAGCAGGATCCCGTCCTCCACCAGCATGGCTTCGAAGGCGGGACACTGCCGCAGGAACAGTTCGTGCTCCTCGGGCGTGCAGAATCCCATGACCTTCTCGACGCCGGCCCGGTTGTACCAGGAGCGGTCGAAGAAGACGATCTCGCCGGCGGCCGGCAGGTGGGCGATGTACCGCTGGAAGTACCACTGCCCCGCCTCCCGCTCGGTCGGCTTGTCCAGGGCCACGATCCGTGCCCCACGGGGGTTGAGCCGTTCGGTGAACCGCTGGATCGTGCCGCCCTTGCCCGCCGCGTCCCGCCCCTCGCAGATCACGACCAGCCGCGCCCCGGTGTCCTTCACCCAGCGCTGCAGCTTCAGCAGCTCGATCTGCAGGATCCGTTTCGTCCGCTCGTACTCCGCGCGACGGATCCTGTGCTCGTACGGGTAGTTCTCCCGCCAGGTCTGTATCGGCGCACCGGAGGAGTCCAGCAGCACAGGCTGTTCCGGGCGGCGATCGTCGACGCTGAGCCCGGACAGCAGGTCCTCGGCTTCCGTCCGCTGCGGCTTCTGCTCGTTCACGACCCGCGCCTACCCGCCGCGCACCCTCGTATGGCTGCGAGCCCGCCCCGGCCGTCGGGAGCCCCCGGCGGCGCCGACCGACCGGCACCGCGACTCCATGGACGACGGCGACCGGCTGCCGCTGTGCGCCGCCGCTACGGGGTGAGCCAGCCGCGAAGGAGTCTGCTGACCGCGGGCATCGCCACGTACGTCATGAGGACGTTGAAGACGCAGGCCACCACGGCGCTGCTCAGCAGGGTGGGGAGTGCGGTGAGGTGGGGGAGGAGGAAGAGGCTGCCGAGGACCGAGATGGGGTAGATGGCGAGGGTGGCGCTGATGGCCATCTTCCAGCGCGGCGGCGCGGGCCTGGTGGAGCCGGGCTTGGCGAACCAGGTCTCCATGCCGGTCAGCGTGCGCCGGGCGATCTCGGTGTGGTGGTGGCCGTCGCAGTCGGCGAACCAGGCGGCCCGTTCGGGTGAATCCTGCCACCGCCGGCAGGCCTCGGCGTCCCGGAAGCGGTGGACGAGGAACCAGGGCGCGTCCCCGCCGGAGGAGCGGAAGAGTCCGTATCCGAGGTGCCCGGGGAAGGCGGCCGCGGTGTCGAGGATCCCCTTGGCCCACCGCTCGAAGGCCGCTTCGTGGCCGGGGTCCACCCGGCGGGCTATCAGGAGGGTGACCTCGCCGGTGTCGGCGGGGACGGTGGCGTGCTCAAGGCTGACCGCGGTCAAGACAGGCTCCTCGTGATCTCGCCGCGCCCCGGCGTACTATACGCACCCGCCTCGCGCGCCAAGGGCCCCGGCGCCCGTGCCGGGCGCCGGCCACCCCGGCTCACGGACAGGTCGCCTCGGCGCCCGTGGGGTCACCGTCGGCCCCTGAGGCCGGGAGCGGTGAGGCGTCCGGCGCAGGCCACGGGCCGGGGACGGCCGCTCCTGTCGCCCGCGGCCTGTCGCCGGCGGGAGGTGTGCACCTCGCCATCCAGGGGATACGAGTCGACATGTCGACAGGTAGAACCGCACCCCCCACGGCCGTGACCGAGCCTTCCCTCAAGCGCGCCCTCACCACCCCCCTGCTCTACTTCTTCATCCTGGGAGACGTCCTCGGCGCCGGCGTCTACGTCCTGGTCGGCCAGATCGCCGCCGACTCCGGCGGCGCCGTGTGGGTGCCCCTCGTCGTCGCCCTCCTGCTGGCCCTGCTGACCGCCGCCTCCTACGCCGAGCTGGCGACCAAGTACCCGAGGGCCGGTGGAGCCTCCCACTACGCCACACGGGCGTTCGGCCCGGCCGTCGGCTTCGTCGCCGGGTTCTGCATGCTCGCCGCGGGAATCGTCTCCGTCGCGGCACTCGCCCGGGGCTTCGGCGGCGCCTACCTCTCGGCGTTCGTCACCCTGCCCGTCGGGCTGGTCGCCGTGGTCTTCCTCGTCGCGCTCGCGCTGGTCAACGCCAGGGGCATCAAGGAATCGACCCGTGCGAACGTCGTCGCCACCGTCATCGAGGTCGGCGGCCTCGCCGTCATCGTGGGCCTCGGCATCTGGCTGCTGGCGCGCGGCGAGGGCGACACGAGCCGGCTCACCCAGCTCGGCACCCCGGAGAAGGGCGCCGCCGCGGCGGTGCTGAGCGGTTCCGTGCTGGCGTACTACTCCTTCGTCGGCTTCGAGACCTCGGTGAACGTCGCCGAGGAGACCCAGAACCCACGCCGCTCCTACCCGCGAGCGCTGTTCGGCGCGCTCGCGACGGCTGGTGCCGTGTACGTCCTCGTCGGGATCGCCGCCTCCGTCGCCGTGCCGACCGACACGCTCGCGGGGTCGAGCGGCCCGCTGCTCGAAGTCGTCAAGGCGGCCGGCGGAGTGCCGACGTGGCTCTTCAGCGCCGTCGCCCTCGTCGCCGTCGCCAACGGCGCGCTGCTCACCGGCATCATGTCGTCCCGCCTCGCCTACGGCATGGCACGCGAAGGGCTGCTGCCGTCCGCACTGACCAAGGTGCTGCCCGGCCGCCGCACGCCGTGGGCGGCGATCGCGGCCACCACCGGGCTGGCGATGCTCCTCGCGCTGACCGGAAGCGTCGACCAGCTGGCCTCCACGCTCGTCCTGTTGCTCCTCGTGGTGTTCTTCATCGTCAACGCCGCGGTCCTCGTCCTGCGCGGCGACTCCGGCGACACCGACCACTTCCGGGCTCCGGCCGCGCTCCCCGTCCTCGGCCTGGTCTCCTGCGTCGTGCTCGCGACGCAGATCGAGGCACTGGTGTGGGTGCGCGGCCTCCTGGTGATCGCGGTCGGCGCGGTCCTCGCGGCGGCCGCCGTGAGGAGCCGGAGGAAGCGCGGCGACGCGAGCGTCGTCTGAACAGCCCGGGCTCCCCGTCCCGCCCTCCGGGCGGGACGGGGAGGATCCCACGGTGGGAGGGACGGCTCTGTTCGGGTGCGCGGGCCGCGGTGCGGTCCGGACGGCGACGGTGTCGCAGGTGGCGTCGCCGATGCGCGGCCGCCGGGGAGGCGCTCCCTCCGGGGACGGGGCGTGCGGGCGTACCGCGTCGACGCCACCGGGGCGAGTGAGATGCGCGGGGCCCCGGGGGGAAGGCGTAGCCGTAGCCCGCCGGCTCCGGTGGGTCTCGGCCTGGTGGAAAGGTGAGGCATGGAAGATTTTGATGTGGACCAGGTGGTGCAGCGGGCCCTCGACCGCCTGACGCTCCTGGCGGAGACCACGACCGCCATGACCAGCACGCTCGACTCCCATGCCGCCGTACGCCGGGTGTGCCGCATCCTGGTCCCCCAGCTGGCCGACTGGTGCGCGGTCGACCTGCTCGACGAGAACGGGCGCCCCCGCCGGGTCAGCGTCGTCCACCGCGATCCCGGCCGACTGCCGGTCGGCGGCCTCACCGGGCTGCTGCCCGACGTGCCGGAACACCCCGTCGGCCCGCTGTCCCGGGTGCTCGTCGGCGCCGGCCCCCTGCTGCTGACCTCGGACGACATCCCCAGCCCCGACGAGGCGGCCGATCCCCTGCACGCCCGACAGCTCGAGATGTTCCAGCAACTGGGCACCGACACCGCCGTGGTCGCCCCCGTACGCGCCCGCCGACAGGTCCTCGGTGCACTGACCATCGGCCGCTCCGCCGATCGTGCCCCGCTCACCACCGACGACCTCGCCATGGTGGAGGACCTGACCCACCGCGTCGCCCTCGGCGTGGACAACGCCCGGATGCACCGCGAGACGCAGCACATTGCCGAACGCCTCCAGCGCTCGCTCCTGCCCACCCTTCCCCGCACCGGACCGCTCCGGCTCGCCGCCCGCTACGCACCCGCCGCCACCACCGCCGAAGTCGGCGGCGACTGGTACGACAGCTTCACCCTGCCCAACGGCAGCACCACCATGATCATGGGCGATGTGACCGGCCACGACCTCCGCGCCGCCATCACCATGAGCCAGCTGCGCAACATGCTCCGCGGCATCGGATGCGACCGGCAAGAACCCCCGGGCCACATCCTGCGCCGCCTCGACCTCGCGCACCACGCGCTCTATCCCCACGCCACCGCCACGTGCCTCTACGGTCTGCTCGACCAGGACGACGCGGGGAACTGGACGATTACGTACTCCAGCGCCGGGCATCCGCCGCCGCTGCTGGTCACCCATGAAGGGGACACGCACTACCTGCAGGGCGGCCGCGGGCTCCTCCTCGGCGTCGACCCGGACCTGCCACGCCACCACGCCACCGAGACCCTGCCCCCGAACTCCACCGTGCTCATGTACACCGACGGGCTCACCGAACGCCGCGGCGAGGACCTCACCCACGGCATGACCCGCTTGCGCCAGCACGCGGCCGCCCTCGCGCGGGAAGACCTCGACACCTTCTGCGACGAACTGCTCACCGGCATGACCCACGACCACACCGACGACGTGGCCCTCCTCGCGGCACGAACTCCCCTGAAGCAGGAGGACGGTGCTGCGGCCGCACGGCGTGCTGCCCGCTGAACTCCCTCTCGCGCACGCGCCGTGCGGTCCGCTGGGCAGCGACCTTCCGAACCGGAGGAGCGCCACGACCGAGGGCTGCGGGACTCGCCCTCGGGAGGCTCCGGGAAGCGCCGTGTCCAGCCGTCAGCGGCGTTCGCCCGGGAGCGGGGCCGTGGCGGTGATCAGATGGTCGACCACGTCGGCGAGTTCGGCCCGGTGCCGGTAGGCGGCGCGTTGCCGATCCGCTCCGGTGCCCGCGGTCTCCACGCGGGTCCACAGGGCGTGCACGAGCTCCGTGTCACCGTGTTCGAGCAGCGCGGGCCCCACCCAGGCCAGCAGCCGGCCGATCATCGCGGTGCCGGGAGCGAGGCGGCCCGTGCGCACGTCGATGCCCTCTCCGGCGAGACCGACGCGGGCCGCGCGCCAACAGGCGGCCCGCAACAGCTCCGACGCGGGCCGCGGTGCCGGCTCACCGGCCTCGACGGCGCGCAGGGCCGTGGCGACCATCGCCCTGACGAGACCGGCGAGCAGCACGGTCTCGTCGGCGGTGGTGGTCGCGTCAGCCATCCGGAACTCGAGCGTCGGCAGGTGGTGCGAGGGCCTGATGTCCCAGTAGAGGCCGCCCCGGTCCATGAGGACCCCCGTGGCGAGGAAGCCGCCGACGAGGTCCTCGAAGTGGCCGGCGGATTCGAAGTACGGCGGTGGCCCGGCGACCGGCCATCTTCCCCACGTCGTCGTACGCCAGCTGGCGTGCCCGGTGTCCTGCCCCGCCCAATAGGGCGAGTTGGCCGTGAGGGCGATGAGGGCCGGAATCCAGGGGCGCAGATGGTTGCTGACCCGCAACGCCTCGGACAGTCCCGGGACGCCGATGTGGACGTGGCAGGCGCAGGCGCTCTGTTCGTCGTCCAGGGCACCGAACCGCTCGGCGCTGCGGGCGTAACGGGCGCCCGGGCTCAGGGGCGTCGGGGCGGCCTGGCCGAACACGGGGGTCCCGCTGGAGACGATCCGCAGCCCCTGGCGCGCGGCGACGCGGGCGAGCGCGGTACGGGTGGACCGGACCTGCTCGCCCAGCTCGGCGAGGCTGGTGTGCGGTGCGGAGCGGGCTTCTATCTGGTAGCGGGTGATCTCCGGGGTGATCTGGTCGCCGAGCTCGCCGACTGCCTCGGCCAGCACTTTCTCCGCCTCGGGGGCGACGGCGCGAGAGACCGGGTCGACGAGGAGGTACTCCTCCTCGACTCCCATCGTGAGGGGGACGGTCGCCCTCGCGGTGCGGTGATCTCGGTCCTGACCCTCCGTCGGGCCCTGTTGCGAGTCGGCTGCTGCGTGCCCTGTACTCGTCATGGTGAGCATGATGTCACCCACAGTGATCACCGGCCAGAAGGCCCCAGCCGGGTGCAGGAACCGCAAGGGGACCGGGCCCTGCCGCCCTCTGCGGGCACGCCCGGCCCGGCGGACGGCGGGTGCGCCGTGCCGCCTTCCTCCCGTCCGGAGGGCCCGTGCGCGGCGGGACGGCTGGCGGCCCCGCAACCGGGGAAGGGAGGGTACGACCCGCGGTCCAGGCGTCCGCGGGACGACGAGGGAGGTCACATTCCATGGCACAAGCCCACCGGCCGGCCGGCACCGACTCCGGCGCCCGTACTCCGGAAGCCGCCCCGGCCACCCGGCCGACCTGGCTCTCGCGGCTCGGCGCGCCGCCCGTCGCGGCGACCGCCCTGACGGCGACCGTCGCGCTCTACATGACCCTGGTCGCCTTCGGGAACATCACCGACTTCGGCACCAACCAGCAGTTCGTCCAGCACGTCCTGAGCATGGACACCACGTTCAAGGACCCCGACCTGATGTGGCGTGCGGTCGAATCCCCCGCCCTCCAGAACGCCGCCTACGTCACCATCATCGTCTGGGAGACGCTGGCCGCGGCGGTCCTCCTCGCCGCCACGTGGTTCTGGATCGCGGGGCTGCGCCGCCACGCGTACGCCCGCGCCCGCGCGGCGAGCACGGTGGGGCTGGTGATGGTGCTGCTGCTCTTCGGGCTGGGTTTCCTCGCGATCGGCGGCGAGTGGTTCGCCATGTGGCAGTCGTCCGACTGGAACGGCCTGGACGCCGCCGCCCGCAACGTCGCGCTGGCCGCCTTCACGCTCCTCGTGGTGCACCTGCCCGGCATGCGCCGACCGGGTGCCGAACAGACCTGACCGGCAGAGCCGACCACGGGGCCCCGACGACCCATCCGAATCGCTACGAGGAGGAGCGAAACTGCAGGTCAAGGACGTGTATCGGTCCCCGCACGGCTCTTGACCGAGCGGCCCAACCGGGGAGTAGCCTCCTGGCGGCCTCCCCCCACAGAGCCGACCCCCTTCCCGAGGTGTGCGTTGAAGAAGTACGTGCTCTCCGCCGCCGCGAGCGCTCTGACGGCGTTCGCGTTCGTGTCCGCCCCCGCCCCGGTCCAAGCCGCCGGCACAGCGGCCTACGGCCCGTCCAGCCATCCCGTCCTGTTCGTGCACGGCTACAACTCGTCCGGCTCCTACTGGAACACCATGGCCGGCAACTTCCGGGCCGACGGCTGGCCGTCCTCCCACCTGCACCAGTGGTCGTACGACTGGCGTCAGTCCAACGCCACCACCGCCCGGCAACTGGCCGCCGAGGTGGACCGTCTGCTCGCGGCCACGGGCGCGTCCGAGGTCGACGTCATCACCCACTCCATGGGCGGACTTTCGAGCCGCCACTACGCCAAGAACCTGGGCGGCAGCGGCAAGATCGACGCCTGGGTGTCGCTGGCCGGTCCGAACCACGGCACCGACTGGGCCAACGGGTGCGACGACGTCTCCTGCCACGAGATGCGCATCGGTTCCGCCTTCCTCACCGCCCTGAACTCCGGCGACGAAACCCCCGGGGCCCCGCGCTACGGCACCTGGTGGTCCCCCTGCGACACCGTCATCAATCCCGACTCCAGCGTCGCCCTGAGCGGCGCCACGAACACCCGCACGGCCTGCCTGGGGCACGTGGCGATCGGCTCGGACACCACCACGTACACCCAGGTCCGCGACTTCGCGGACGCCTGACCCACCCGCCGGGTCAGCGAGTTTCCCGACGGGTGACGGGTGACGGGTGACGGGTGACGGCGGGCGGCGACGGCCCGGCAGCCCGCGCGCGACAGGAGTCGGGTCGTCCGCCGCCAGGGGACGGGCCGCGGCGACGTGAGGGCTCCGACGGCTTTCACGTTTCTGCGGTGAAACACCGCCGCCGGTCGGGTGATGAAGCGCCGCGGGCCCTGCCGGCCCTGTCATCGACGCGCTACAAACCGCGTGTGATCAGAACTCTGTCGCGGAGCCCGCTCCTCCTTCTCCTCGCGCTCCTGCCCTCTCTCCTTCCCGCCGCCGCGTCGGCGGCCGACGGCCGGCACCGGGCCCCGCGGCCCGACCCCGTCGTCTTCGTCCACGGCTGGAACTCCGACGGCTCCACCTGGCGGACCATGGCCGACCGCTTCCACGCCGACGGGTGGCCGGCCGGCCACCTCGACCGGTGGACGTACGACGCCACCCAGTCCAACGTCACCACCGCCGCCCGGCTCGCCGAGGAGATCGATCGGGTCCTGGACCGCACGGGGGCATCCAGGGTCGACGTCGTCACCCACTCCATGGGAGGGCTGTCCTCCCGCCACTACCTCAAGAACCTCGGCGGCGCCGCCAAGGTCGACGCGTGGGTGTCCCTGGCGGGACCCAACCACGGTACGGACACCGCGCGTTGGTGCGGGGGCGCCCCGTGCGTCGAGATGCGGCCCGGATCCGCATTCCTGAACGCCCTCAACAGCGGAGACGAGACGCCCGGCACCGCCCGCTACGCCACCTGGCGCTCTCCGTGCGACATGATCATCAGCCCTTCGCAGAGCGTGGCCCTCTCCGGCGCCGTCAACACCACCACGGCCTGCCTCGGCCACAGCGACCTGCAGGGCGACCAGACGGTCTACGAGCAGGTCAAGAAGCACATCGTCTGACGAGCACCACCCGGCGTCCCGCCCGGCCCCCCGCCCCGGGCGGGACGCCATCCCTCACCCCCGCCGTCGCGCGTACCCCGGGCCCCGCGGGCCGGAGAAGGCCGAGTCCCGTGCCCCGCTGGGCGGATCGGGCAGCACCCGTCAGACCAGCTCGATCTGATAGCGCAGGAAGCCCCGGTTCTCGGCGACCTTGTCGTACAGCCGTCGCGCCGTCGCGTTGGTCTCGTGGGTGTTCCAGTACACCCGTACGCACCCCTGCGCGCGCGCCCAGTCGGCCACGGCGTCGATCAGCGCACGCGCCACGCCCCGGCCCCGCACCTCCGGGGCGGTGAACAGGTCCTGGAGGTAACAGACGTCCGGCCCCGTGGTGTTCGCGTGCACGAAGAAGTGCGTGATGCCCACGATCCGGCCGTCGAGCCGCGCCACGCGCGCGTGCATCCGCGACTCCGCCAGGAACTCCTCCCAGGCCCGCTCGTACATCGCGGGCGGCTCGACCCGCTGGTAGAAGTCGATGTAGGCGCGGAACAGTGCCTCCCACGCCTCTCGGTCGCCCGGTCCGGGCTTCTCGATGGTGATCACGCCACCACTGTGGCACGGAGCCGTGGGGCACCGGTGCCGTACGGCCCGATCCGCCGTGCGGATCGGGCCCCTCGGCACGCCGGCGGCGGCTCCCACGCCCGCCAGTAGGGTGGCGGCCGTGATCAAGAACAGACTCCTCGCGGCCCTCCTCACCGTCGGCCTTCTCGTGGCCGGTGCCCCGGCCGCCACCGCCCAGGCCGAGACGTACGTGAAGACCGGCGTCGTCTTCAACAAGCCGAACGGCACGACCGCCGAGCAGGGCGTGATCCTCAGCCACCTCGGACGCCTCGTCAACGGCGCCCCCAGCGGGTCGACCATCCGCATATCCCTGTACGCCTTCGGGTCGTCCTGGCTCGCCGAGCAGCTCGTCAAGGCCCACCAGCGGAACGTGAACGTACAGGTCCTCGTCGACGACACCAGCGTCACCGCGGAGTGGATGGGAACGGCCGGGAAGACGGTCCGGGACAAGCTCCAGGCATCCTTCGCGGCGCAGTCCGCGCCCGGTCAGACCTCGTGGTTCCGGGTCTGCGCGGCGGGCCGGCCGTGCCTGGCGGCGGGGACGGGCGGCGTGAACCACAACAAGTTCTTCCTGTTCTCCCACTCCACCGGCAGCGGCTCGCCGACCACGGGCGCGGTGGTCGAGAACATCGTGGTGCAGTCCTCCGGCAACCTCACCACGTGGGACCGCGAGTCCGGCTGGAACGACGCCATGACCGTCACCGACAACGCCGCCCTGCACGCCGGCTACGTCCGCTACTTCGACCTGATGGCCGCTTCGCAGGCTCAGCCGGACGGATCCAGGACGGTGAGCGACCTGGCGATCGACGTCGAGGCCGGTCCGGCCAAGGGCTACTTCTTCCCGCGCTCCTCGACCGACGTCGTCGAGAACATCCTGAGCATGGTCGAGACCCGCGTGCCGAACACCGACGGGACCACCGCTCCGGTCTGCCACGGCAACACCCCGGGGCACGGCACGGCGGACGGCCGCACCGTGATCCGCATCGCCAACGGGCACATCTCGCGGCCCGCCGTGGCGCAGAAGCTGTGGCAGCTCGCCGACGCGGGCTGCTACGTCGACGTCGTCCACGGCAAGCTCTCCGACTACGCGGCCGCCGGCACGCACCGGGAGACGGCGTACTGGCTGACGCGTTCGACGGCGAAGGGGAAGATCTCCCTCCACCGCCTGGACAACGACGACGCGAAGAACCCGGCCGCCCCCGAGGTCTCCGGCACGACCACCCATACCAAGTACCTGCTGATCGAGGGCTCGTACAAGGGGGTCAAGGACCAGAAACTCGTCTTCACGGGCAGCCACACGTACACCGGCCTGGCGCTCACCGCCAACGACGAGGCACTCCTGAAGTACGTCGGCCCCGAGGTGCACGACGCGTACGTGACCAACTTCCGCGACCAGCGCGCCGCCGCTCTCGCGGAGTCCCAGTACGGCGGCGTCTTCTAGGAAGCGCCTCCCAAGGCGACGACGTGCCCAGCCCGCTGACATGAGACGCGCAAGCGGGCCCGTGTTGGCCTGAAGGAGCGTTACCCGCGAGCGGCGGCACCGCTACCTTCGTCGGCACAGGGCGCGCTCCGCCGGCATCCGGCATGACGACAGGGGAGACCCGTGCGACGCATCTCGACGTACGTCATCGCGCTTCTGGCGCTGGTCGGCTTCTCCGTCTTCGGCGCCTCACCCCCGGCGGCGGCGGCCGGCAACCCCTGCGGCGGCTCGCCCTACGCCTGCGCGGACGGCAAGTTCTACGCCTGGAACGGCGACAACGGCGCCCGCTGCGAGTGGGTGGGCGACGCGCCGACGCTCGGATCGTGCACGAACAAGAACTACCTGGTCGGCAACTACGGCTACGCGTGCTCCGGATGCGACTGGATCCGCCTCTACTGGGGCTCGTCCTACACCGGCGCCTACTTCTGCATCCCGCCCGGGTACGGCTACGGGCAGGCCACCTCACCGAACCTGACGTTCAACAAGGGCAGCGGCCTCGCCGGATACGGGCAGAGCATCTGGTACAACGCCGCCTCCGCGCGGTGGAGCGGCCCCTGCTGAGCCGACAGCGCCGTACGGAACGCCCGGCCCGGGGGAGGTGGGGACACGCGCGTGCCCCCGCCGCCCCGCGGGGCCGTGCCCCTCGCGCGCGGACCGCCCGGGCGGTCAGACCGCCACGAGCTCCTCGGCGACGAACGCCTCCACGAACTCCCGTGTACGGCGGTCGAAAGCCGCGTACTGCGCCTCTCGCTCCGCGCCCGCGATCGCGTCGCCGACCAGGAGATTGCCTGCGGCGTCCACGCGCTGAGGGCGCTCCTCCGCGTCGGTGAGCAGGCCGACGGTGGAGCTGGAGAAGCCGCAGTAGAAGGCGATGCCCTCGTTCAGGCTGGTTTCCAGAACGGTCTGCATGCCCGCCACGACCGGATCGTCGGCGGTGGCGCCGGCCAGGCCCAGCCACAGGATGCGCTTGCCGGCGAGGCGGGGCTTGCTGCGGCCGTAGGCGAAGCCGTAGTTCCACACGCGGTCGATCCAGCCCTTGAGGATGGCCGGCACGCTCTGCCAGTACACCGGGAAGACCGCGACGACGGCATCGGCGTCGAGGATGCGCTGCATGTGGGCGTGCACCTCGTCCGAATACCTCTTCTCCCGGTCGCCCCAGTCCGGCTGGTCCGCCACGTTCATCCGGGGGTCGAACCCCTCGGCGTGCAGGTCGAGCAGGTCCACGCGGTAGCCGGCGGCCTCGAGCTGGGCCGAGGCACGGCGCGCCGTGTGCGCGGTGAGGGAATCGGTGCGGTGGTGTGCGACGACGACGAGGGCTGTCCTGGCAGGGCGGTCGTGCTGCGTCACGGTGTCTCCTGGTGGGTCACGATCGGTCCCGGTCGGTCCGATGCACGAGTCCAGTACAGCCGCCGCCACGTAGATGATCCATGGGAGAACCGCTCCAGAACATAGGAGATCGTCTACGGTACCTTCCATGGATCCTTTGAGTTCCCTGCTGAGCGGCATCCGGGCCGAGGGGTCGGTCGTCAGCCACGCCGTGCTCACGGTGCCCTGGGCCGTCCGCTTCGCCGACTCCGCGCCGCTCACCATGATCAGCGTGCTGCGGGGCGGGGGCGTCCTGCTGCTGCCCGACGGAACGGAACGAGCGGTCGGCCCGGGCGACACCGCCCTCGTGCGCGGCCCCGGACCGTTCCACCTCGTGGACCACCCCGCCACCCTGGACAGCTCCCACGCCGCGTACGAGATCGCCTGCTTCACCGAGAGCACCGAGTGCGGCGCCCGGGAACTCGGCGGCATCCGGTGGGGCGCCGACTCGGCGGAGGCGACCGCGCTGATCGTGGGCGCCTACCGTGCCTCGGGCCACCGCCACGAGAGGCTCCTGCGCGCTCTGCCGCCCGTCCTGGTCGTCGAGGAGGACGCCGACGTCTGTGCCTGGCTGGAGACGGCCGCCGCCGACGCCGCCCGGCTGTCGGCCGGTTCCCAGGCGCTGATGGACCGGCTCCTGGACTGGGCCCTGGTGTGTACGCTGCGCAGCTGGTTCGAGAAGGCGGGCGCCGACGCGCCCAGCTGGTACCGGGGTCTCGCCGACCCGGTCCTCGCCCCCGCGCTGGAGTCCTTCCACGACCGGCCCGCCGAACCCTGGACGGTGGCCTCCTTGGCCGCTCGGGCCGGCGTCTCCCGGGCCCTCTTCGCCAAGCGCTTCACCCACCTGATGGGCCGTCCGCCCCTCGCCTACATCACCGAATGCCGCATGGACGAGGCCGAGGCGCTGCTGTCCGACACCGACCTCGGCATCGCGCAGATCGCCAGGTCGGTCGGCTATGCCGACGCCTTCGGCTTCAGCGCGGCCTTCAAACGCCACAAGGGCCGCAGCCCCAGCACCTACCGTGCCGCGGTGGCCGTGGCGGGGACCGGTTCCCTCGTCCAGGTGGACGGGCGACGCGACACGCGGAAGTCACGGGCCCCCGCCATGGAGGGACGGCCGGCGGCGCGCTGACAAGCGCCGCCAGTCCGGCCCCGGCGCGCGGCCACCGGAAAACCCCCTCGCGGTCCGCCTGTGCGGTCGCGGAGCGCGTGGCGGTGCCGTTCGAGCTGGCCGGAGGATGGAATTCCGGTAGGCGGGATGCGCCGGGGGCGAGGTCGGTCGCCTGTGCGATGATCGCGGCTGATCCTCGTCCCACCGCCCCAAAGGGAAAGCAATGCACCCTCGCGTGTCCGTGTACGCCGGATCCGGGAGACCGGCCGCGTACCTCACCGCGCTTCTTCTCGCCGTGTCGACGTTGACGACCCTGGTGCTGCCCGCACCGGAGGCAGCGGCGGCCCCGGCCGTGGTCCGGGCCGAGGACTGCCCGCAGGACCCGTGCTCCGACGAACCGGTCGCCTACACGTCCCTGGCGCCGTCGGCCGCGGCCAGCGGCACGAAGGCCGTCGTGACCCTGACCGGGTCGGGCCTCAAGGCCGAACTCAAGCTGCGGATCGAGAACTTCTCCGGTGACCGCATCGAGGCCACCACCCTCTCCGTCGCCGCCGACCGCCGCTCGCTGACCGCCGAGTTCGACCTCACCGGCGCCCCGGCCGGTGTCTGGTCGCTCGGCGTCGCCGACGGGCCGTACACCGGCGCGGTGAGCCAGACCGGCACCTTCACGGTCACCCAGCCCGGCACGGCCGGCCTCGGCCTGTACCAGCCGGTCGCGCCGACCCGGCTGATGGACACCCGCTCCGGTCTCGGAGTGCCGCGGGCGAAGGTCGGTCCCGGAGGGACCGTGACGCTCCAGGTGGCAGGGGCGGCCGGGCTGCCGGCCACGGGCATGACCTCCGTCGTCCTCAACGTCACGGCGACCAACCCCACGGCGGCGAGCTTCGTGTCCGTGTACCCGGACGGGGCGCCGCGCCCGAGCGCGTCGAACCTGAACTTCACGGCGGGCCGGACCATTCCGAACGTGGTGGTCGTGCCCGTGGTCAACGGCAAGGTGAGCTTCTACAACCACGCCGGCTCCGTGGACCTCCTCGCCGACGTCGCCGGCTACTACACCGTCGGCGACGGCTCGGGCCTGACGTACCGGCCGGTGCGGCCGATCCGCCTGATGGACACCCGTACCGGGGTCGGCGTCCCCCGGGGCAAGGTCGGCCCGGGGCAGACGGTGACGATGCCGGTGCCGGAGCCCGGCATCCGGGCGGTGGTCCTGAACGTGACGGCGACCAACGCGACGGCGTCCGGCTTCGTCTCGGTCTACCCGTACGACACGCCCCGCAGCAGCGCCTCGAACCTGAACTTCACCGCCGGGCAGACCATCCCGAACCTGGTGGTCGTGCCGGTCCAGTACGGCAAGGTCACCTACTACAACCACTCCGGCACCGTCGACCTCCTCGCCGACGTCGCCGGCTACTTCACCGTGGACGGGACCGACGCCGCGTTCGAGCCGGTGGCCCCGCAGCGGCTCATGGACACCCGGACCGGCCTCGGCGTCCGCAAGGGCAAGGTCGGCGCGCGGGAGATCGTGACGCTGCCGGTCCGGGCCGACGTCGACGCGGTGGTCCTGAACGTGACGGCGACCGGCCCGACGGCGTCCGGCTTCGTCCAGGTCTTCCCCGACGGCACGATCCGGGACACCGCGTCGAACCTCAACTTCACCGCCGGACAGACCATCCCGAACGCCGTGGTCGTGCCCGTGGTGAACGGCAAGGTGAGCTTCTACAACCACGCCGGATCGGTGGACCTGCTGGCCGACGTCTTCGGCTACTACAGGTCGTAGCCGTACACCGGACGTACGAAGCGGGGGCCGCGGCGACGACTCGCCGCGGCCCTTCGTTTTCCTCCGGCCGGGTGCGGAGCAGGACGCCCCGGCCCGGCCGCCCTGCTCTTCGTGCGTCGACGTCGTCCGCCGTGGCCGGACGAGTCAGCGATGCCCGTGCCAGGCCGTGGACTTCCGGGTGGGCCGGAGGGCGCCGGCATCCGCCGGTCTCAGTTCACCGGCATGCCGATGCCCGGCAGCCACAGTCCGCCGCGGTCGTTGACCGTCAGCTCCCAGGCGACCAGCTCGTCCGGGCAGACCGACCCCCGGCCGCGGACGTCGGCGACCAGCAGCCGTGCCGCCGACCGCGCCGCCTCCGGGTCCTCGTCCGCGAACACCGCCCGCCACCAGCCGCCCTCGCGCACCTGCCAGCCCCGCTCCCGCAGGGTCTCCTCCAGGCCGGGTTCCTCGGCCGTGGTCCGGTGGTCCACCATCAACGACAGCTGCCCGCGGTCCTGGCTGTACCCCACCCGCAGGTGCCGCGGCCAGTCCCGCGAACACCCCACGACGAAGGACGCCCAGTCGCCCGGCAGCTGCACCGGCAGCTGTTCCATCCAGGAGCCCAGGAGCAGCGTGAGCGAGGACTCCAGGTGCTCCCAGGACGCGGCCGTGTGGTGACCGTCCCAGCGGAAGCCCGGCCAGCCGCGCTCCGGGCCCCGGTGCAGCAGCCAGAGGTAGGGAAGCGCGTCGAAGCCGTGCGGCTGCTCCGGCCGCCAGCCGACCGAACCCGACTCCACGGCGGTGTACTCGCGCATGTGCAGGTCGGACGCCGTGTGCACGGAGAGCGTGGCGCCCTCCGGGCCGCCCGCCAGCAGCACCACGTGCGGCCCGCTGTGCCAGCGCACGCTGGGGCCGGCGGCCGACCCGCCGTACAGGGTGGGTGCACCGAGCTCGCCCGCCACCGCTTCGTACACCGGGCGCAGCGCCTCCCGCCGCGCCGCACGTCCGGCCCCCGGCGGGTACGGAGCGACGAGCACGGCAGGCGCGGCCAGGTGCGCGTCGGGGCGGTCGTACAGCGCGCGTGCGCGTACGGCAGCGCCTGCGGGACCGGAATACGAGGGCGACGAACCGATGACCATGGCGCCATCGTGCCAGGCGCCCCGCGACCCTCACCCGCAAGCCCGCTGACGAACTCCGTGCCGATCGGATCCAGGTGAACGCCGTCTGCCCCGGCCGGATCGCCACCGACACGGGCGGTCCGGGCGGCGCACCCGTCGAGACGGGCGCCGCCGGCGTGGTCCGGGCCGCCACCCTCCCCGACTCCGGCCCGACCGGCGGCTTCAGCCGCAACGGCGAGCCACCGGCCCGGTGAAAGGCCCCGCTCCGGCGCTCCCGGCGGCCCGGCCGTACACACCAGAACCGCATGTCCTCGCTGGGGTACACGTCCCGTTTCACCGGTGAGAGGTCCCCGGTGCCCGCGTCCGGCCCCTGACCGCGGGCAGGCGCCCGTACGGTGAGCCCGTCAGCGCGGCGAGCGCCGCGGCCCGCTGTCGCGGAACCGCCCCTTCGCCGCCGGACGGAGCGGGATCCTCGGGGCGGCGGGGCGCCCGTCAGGACTCGGCCGCCAGGCGCCGTACCTCCGTCAGCGCCTCGCCCACCGCTGCCGGGATGTCCGTCACCGGGAAGCGCGCGTGCCGCACCACGCGGTCGCGGTCCACCACCAGCACGGCCCGCTTCAGCCGCAGCATCTGCCCGGCGCGGAAGGCGGGCAGCCGCAGGGCGGCGGCGAGGCGCAGGTCGACGTCCGAGAGGAGAGTGAAGGGCAGGCCCTCTTCGACCGCGAACACCCGCTGTTCGTCCGGGCGTTGTGTGCTGACGCCGTGCACCTCCGCACCCGCCGCGCGGAAGTCCTTGTAGGCGTCCCGGAAGAGCCGGTTCTCCAGCGTGCAGCCGAGGGCGCCGGGGATGCTCGACCAGCCGTCCGGCAGGGGGCCGGGGGTCCCGGTCGCCGGGTAGCAGAACAGGACGGTGGCGACGCCCCCGGCCACCGGGTCCACCGGTGCGCCGTCTTGGTGGCCCGGCAGTTCCAGGAGCGGCAGTCGCTCGCCCGTCAGGCCCGCGACGCGCCGCGCCTCCGCGCTCTCCTCGTCGGCGGTGCCGCTGAGCGAACCGTCGCCGAAGACCCAGCGGTCGGCCCAGTCCTGCATCGACAGCAGCACCGGCAGCAGCCCCCGGCCGCTCTCCGTCAGCCGGTACTCGTGCCGCAGCGGCCTGTCCTGGTACGGGACCTTCTCCAGGACCCCCGTCTCCACGAGGTGCGCCAGGCGCTCGGTGAGCACCTTCCGGGAGATGCCCAGCTCCTCCTGGAGCGCGTCGAACCGGTGGTGCCCGCGCGCGGTCTCCCGGATCAGGAGCAGGCTCCACCAGTCACCGACCACCGCCGCCGCCTGCGCGATCGCGCAGGCGGCGTCCCGCTCGGGCACCGACCTCATCACAGCGACTCCCCTTCTCCGCGCGCGGCGGCCGCTCATCGGGACCATCTTGCGCCATGCGGTCGGTTCCCGATAGAAACTCACCCGGAACAAGTGAGTTCCTAAAAGAGACTAACGAGGTCCAGGGGGTGGGCGCCGTATGAGCGGGACACGAACGATCCCGGAGCACGACCGACGCGACGACGAGAAAGACACCTCGCCGCCCGGCGTCTTCTGGCGCTTCTGGGCCGCCGCCACCGTCAGCGGCGCGGGCACCGCCGTCACCGCCCTCGCCCTGCCGCTCGTCGCCCTCACCGTCCTCGACGCCACCGCCTTCGAGGTCGCCCTGCTCGCCGCTGCCGGGCAGGTCTCCTGGCTGCTCCTCAGCCTCCCCGCGGGCGTCCTCGCACAGCGCGTCCCGCTGCGCGGGCTCCAGGTCACGCTCGACCTCGTACGGTTCGCGGCGCTCGGATCCCTGCCTCTCGCCTGGTGGCTCGGTGCCCTCACCTATCCGCACCTGCTGTTCGCGGCGCTCGTCACCGGCGCGGCGACCGTGCTGTTCGACATCGGCAACTCCACCTTCCTGCCCGCCGTCGTCCCGGCCCGGCAGCTGGCCGCCCGCAACAGCGTCATGTCGGGCACGCACGCCGTCACCGACACCGGCGGCCCCTCCCTCGGCGGCCTCCTGATCGGCGCGACCGGACCGGTCGGCGCCCTCGCCGTGGACGCCGTCAGCTACCTGGCGTCCGCGGTGCTCCTGCGCACCCTCCCCGAGAGCCGCCCCGCGCCCCGCACCGGCGAGAGCGCGTTCCGGCTGATGCGCGAGGGCTGGCGGTACGTCACCGGACATCCGGTCATGCGGCCCTGCATGATCTGGGCGACCGCCGCCAACTTCGTCAACGCGGCCCTGGTCGCGCTCACCCCCCTCTACCTGGTCCGCGAGGCCGGCCTCGATTCCGTGGGACTCGGTCTCGTCCTCGCCATGGACGGAGTCGGCGCGCTCGCCGGCGCCGCCGTCGCGGTCCGGGTCACCACGCGCCTCGGCACCGCGCGGGGCGTCATCGCCGCGGACCTGGCCGGCGGCGCGCTGCTCCTGCTGGCCCCGCTGACCACGTCGGCGGGCGACGCGTACTGGTTCGCCCTGGGCAACGCCGGCTTCGCCTTCGGCACCGTCATCGGCTCGATCACCACCCGCACCTACCGGCAGACCCAGTCGCCCCCGGAACTGCTGTCCCGCGTGATGGCCACGGTCCGCTTCGTCTCCTGGGGCGCGCTGCCGCTCGGCGCGCTCACCGCCGGTCTCCTCGCCACCTGGGCCGGCGCCCACACCGCCCTCTGGGCCGTCTGCGCCGCGGCCCTCCTGCCCCCGCTCTACCTCTTCTCCACCGGGGTGGGCCGCCACCGCGACCTCGTCTGAGGCGCCGGACCCGGAAGCGGCAGGCCCGGGGTTCGACGCGACGGCGGCCCCGCCCCTGGGGCGGGGAGGCCGCCGCCGCTCGTACCCGTGCCGGGGCGGAGGCTCGGGGAATACCCCGGACGGTCCGGGGCACACGAGGAGAGCCCCAGCTCCGCACGTCGGCCGAGCTGGGGCACCTCGGGTGCGCTGCCGCGCAGGCCCGTCCGCGCCGGCCCGGCGGGTCGAGGGGGACGAGGCGGTCGAGGGGATCCGGCCGGGCCGAGGGTTCACAGGCCGGCCAGCAGGCGGCCCGTGTAGCCGGCCATGACGGTCCAGAACAGGCCGGTGTAGCCCCGTTCGCCGATCCTGGTGTTGAACCGCCTGCCGAGGAAGGTCGCCGCGAACATGAGCGGCACGCACACCAGCGCCACGAGGTAGTCCCGGCCCGTCAGCAGGGCGGCGTCGGTCCAGACGGCGGTCTTCGTCACGTCTCCCACGAGCGACACCAGGGACAGCGCGCCCACCAGGTGGAGGCGGTCCAGGTCCAGTCCGCGCACCGCGAGTCCCTTCAGGGGCCCGGACGTTCCGCTGAATCCGGACGTCGCACCCGAGGCGAGGGCCAGCAGCGGTGAACCGGCCCGCTTCCAGCGGGTCAGGTCGAAGGTCTCCACGAGGAACGCGGCGGCGAAGCCCGCGATGACCGCGAGCGTCACGGCCCGTTCCGGGGCGTGGACGAGCAGCGTGGCCCCCAGGAAGGCGCCCGCGGCGACCAGCACGATCACGACCGCGGCTTTGCGGAACGGAAGCGTCGCCCGGTAGGCGAAGACCTTCACCAGGTTGTTGGACGCGAGGAGGAGGGCCGCGAGCGCCACTCCCGACTTGGTGCCGAGAACCAGCGCCAGCGTGGGGACGAGGATGAGGCTGCCTCCGAAGCCGGCCGAAGCGGACAGCAGGAAGGCGGCCGCCACCGCGAGGAACACGATCGGAATCAGAAGCGGATCCATCGCTGTCGCCCTACGGGACCGTCGACAGGTCGATCCGGAACATCCCGCGCCCGTGGGTCACGCAGATTAGGTCCTCGTCCATCCAGAACAGGTCGTCGACGGAGCAGTTCGTCGGCCCCTCGTTCGTCGGCGACCAGCTCGCACCGGCGTCCTCGCTGGCGAACAGCCCCACCTCGGTGCCGCAGTAGAGCAGGCCGGTCCGCCGCGGGTGCACGGCGAGGGCCCGGATCGGGGCACGGGGCAGGGCGGTGGCGAGGTCGGTCCAGGACGCTCCGGCGTCCGTGGTCACCCACAGGTTGCCGCGCTCGTACCCGCCGAAGGTGACGTAGGCGGTGTCCGGGTCCTCCGGGTGCACGGTGATGCCGGTGCAGTAGCGCCGTGGCGTCAGCGGGCTCGGTCCCGTCGCGCCGACGCGCGCCCAGGTCGGCGTCGGCGCGGTGCCGTTGCCGGTGCGGAAGAGCATGCCGTCCTCGTGGCCCACCCACACCACGTCCGAGTTGCCGCGAGCCACCGCGATCGCGCTGATCATCGCGCCGGAGCCGGGCTTGACCGCCCGCCAGGCCGGGCCCGAGGCAGGGGTGTTGGGCCGCTTGGCGTCGTTCGTGCGCCACAGCGACACGCCGCCCGCCAGGATCCGGTTCTCGTCGTTCGGATCGAGGACGAACGGGGCGATGAAGAGCGCGTTCTCGTTCTTCGCGTCCGGGATGCGGAAGGGCACCTGCTTCCAGGACCACTCACGCGTGGAGAAGTCGAAGAACTGGCCGCTGATGTAGCGGTCGCCCCGCGTGTCGTCGGTGGTGGCGCCATCGGTGTTGCGGTGGATGTTGAGGAAGACGTACTCGCCGTAGAACACCTGCGGATCCGTGGGGTCGGAGGCGCACCAGCCGCCGTCACCGCCGAAGAACGCGCGCCAGTCCTCGGTGCCGAGGGCCGGGTCGAAGACGAGCGAGCCGTTGTCCTGCGCGCCCCCGATGATTTTCCCGCTGCCGGGATGGCCGGCTCCCGCGTAGAACTGCGTGACGCCGTAGTCGTTGACGAGTTCGGTCCAGCCGTTCACGAACGGCGGCTCCGGCTCGGTCCCGACGGCTGCCAGGTCGTCCGCCCTGAACACACCGCCGTCGTTGCCGAAGAACACCGTGCGGTTGGTGACCCCGTCGTACGAGGGGTGGGCGACGATCGCGTGCTGGTCCGCGTGGACCGAGGCGGGCTCCCACCAGGTGCTGATCTCGGCCAGGTGGTCGCCGCCGTCGGTACTGCGGTACAGGTTGACGCCACCGGCGATCACCAGGTCGGCGTCGGTCGGGTCCCCGGCCCAGACGGCGTTGTCGTACCAGCCCTGCTCGGCGAGGTACGCCGAGGGCACGCCGTTCGCGGTCAGCGTCTTCCTCTTTCGGTAGGACGCCCCGCCGTCCGTCGACCGCCAGATCTGACCGGTGGTCATCTGGACCGACGCGTAGACGACGTCGGGGTCCTGGGCCGCGTGGGCCAGTTCGACCCGGCCGGTCCACGGCCCGCCGGTCGCGAGGGCCCAGGTGGTTCCGCCGTCCCGGCTGAACCAGGCGGCGCCGTCCCGCAGCGCCCCGGCCACCGCCCTGTCGCTGTCCCGCGGATCGAACCGGACGTCCCCGAGGGGGTGGCCGAGCACCTTGGTCCAGGTGGCGCGCGCGGAGTCGGCGCTGCGGAAGAGGCCGGTGGAGGTCGCCGCGAGGACGACCGTCCCGTCACCCGACACCGCGATCCGGCTCACGAACTGGAAGTCCGGGGTCTGCGTGGCCGCCAGCGGGGCCCAGGAGACCGCGTCGGTGGTGCGGAAGACGCCGTTGCCGCGGATGGCGTCGAGGTTGTGGAAGGCTTCGCCGGTCCCCACGTACAGCGTGGCCGCGTCGGAGGGGTCGGCGGCGATGCAGCCGCAGGAGAGGTTCTCCAGGAAGTCGTCGACCGGAGCCCACCGGGCGCCGCCGTCCCCGGTGTGCCACACGCCGCCGCCGGCGCTCACGGCCCACATGCGGTCCGGATCCGCCGGGTCGATGACGATGCCCCGGGTCCGTCCGCCGATGTTCCCGGGACCGAGCCACCGCCAGGCGGCCAGCCGCATGCCGGCCGTCGGAGCCGGTCCCGCGCCCCGCGTGAGGACGTTCGGTCCGGTCGGCACACCGGCCGTCATGGACGGCGCCGCACGGCTCAGCATGCCCTCCACCTGCGTGTAGGCCGCGCCCAGACCGTGCGGCCGGACGGTCCCGTCGTCGCTGCGCTCCTGCTTGAGGCGGAAGAGCCCGCGGGCCGTCGGCAGGTCGGGGAAGTCGAGGCGCAGCAGGGCCCGGCGCACGGCGGCCTCGGGCAGGGCGGCGAGCGTCTCGTTCGTCGTGCCGCGGGAGCGGCACAGCATCTGCACCTGCGTGACGCTGATGTGCTTCGACCGGGCGACTTCTTCGTCTGAGATGGCCATGACGGCACCCTCGATCGGCGCGAGGCGGTGGGTGGGAGGGGCGCGGGGACACGCCCGGGCCGGAGCTAGGGCCGGAGCTAGGGCCGGAGCCTGGGCGCCCGCCGCGGGGTCGTGCGGTCCAGTTCCACCTCCCACGCGGGCGTGCCGGTACGGGCATCCGCGGCCCTGAGGACGACGATGCCCGCATCGCGGCGCAGGACGAGTTCCAGGCGGCGCTCGCCGACCAGGCACTGGTCCAGGACGATGGACTGCCCTGCGGACGGGGCCTTCGGTGGTACGGGGGCTGGTACTCCGCCGTCGTCCGCCTCCGGGAGCGCCCGCGCGTCCGCCCCGTCGGCCGCTCGAACCCCGGCATCCGCCTCCGGGTCCGTCTCGCCCTCCGACCAGGCGGCGGCCCCGGCATCCGCTTCCGGGTCCGTCTTGCCCTCCGGCCAGGCCCCGGCCCGGGCATCCGCTTCCGGGTCCGTCTTGCCCTCCGACCAGGCGGCGGCCCGGGCATCCGTCTCCGCCTCGGCATCCGCCCCCGCCTCCGCCTCGGGAAGCACGGCCAGGGAAGGCGGATCCGTCAGAGCGACCCGCACGGCTCCGGACGCCGTGTGCCGGGACTCCTCCAGGACCCGGCTGCTCGGTGCGGCGCCGCCGCGGTACGAGGCCCGCACGGTCCAGCGGAGCACCACGAAGTCGGCGCCCGTCTCGGTCCGCAGGGAGAAGCCGCTGCTGTCGTCCAGGGTGCAGCGCGCCCACGGCGGCAGGGCGACCCGCTCCGATGCCCAGCGGTCCTCACCGGTGTCGGCGTCGAGCACCACCACGACGAGCGTCGGCGACGGGCTGATCCGCAGGGCCACGACCGACCCGACGAGCAGCGCGCACGGCCGCAGACTCGGTTCGTGCCGCCACAGCGGTGCGCCGTTCTCCAGGTCCAGGGCAATCAGCGCGCCTTCGTGGTCGTGCACGACGGCCCGCCGGCCACGCTCGTCGACCACGCCGCGCGGAACTCTCGCCATCCGGGCCCCCAAGTGGGCTTGGCAGGAACGCGGATACGGGATCACATGCCGGAGCCGCGAGGCGTACGCGGGCCACCCGAGGCGACCACCACGTCAGGGCCCGGCCGTGGACCGCAGCGCACTCTCATCGTCCCTCCGGCCGCGAGGCGCGGCAAACGCACCGCTCCACCGCCTCCTGCACGACTCGCCGCGCCCGGACGCCCACCCCGACACAGCAGTCACCTGCTGCCGCGAGCGGCCGACTCATCGGCCGTCGCGACCTCGTTCGCGTCGTCAGGCGGGGCGGACGACGGGGTCGCGCCGCCGGCCGGGGCGGTGCGCCGGGTGAGGTCGGGCAGGACGGTGGCCAGACCGACCAGCGCCAGGGCAGCACCGAGCCAGAGGGGAGCGCGCAGTCCCCACGTGTCGATCACGACGGCGCCGAGGGAGGAGCCGAGGATGACGCCGAGGGTGATGAAGGAGGAGTGCACGGTGTTGACGAGGGGGCCCGCGTTGCCGGTGCGCTGGACGCGGGTCACCATCGCCGGGTTCATGGTGACGCCGACCAGGCCGATGCCCATCATGCAGAGGACGGCCGGGGCGGGTTCGTCGGCGAGGAGGGCGAAGGCGGTCAGGAACAGCGTGTTGAGAAGGAGACCGACGGCCAGGACCGGGACGGTGTGCCGGTCGGCGAAACGACCGACGACGTTGTTGCCCACGAGGGTGGCGGCACCGTAGGCGACGAGAAGCAGGGGGACGGTGGCGGAGGAGAAGCCGGTGACGTCGGTGAGGATGGGGTTGAAGTAGCTGAAGGCGGAGAAGGTGGCGCCGATGATCAGTGTGCTGCTGGACAGCGCCAGCCACATCGTGGGTTTCCTGAAGACGTCGGCTTGCCGGCGCAAACCGCCGCTGCTCCGGTCGCGTTCGACGCGGGGTACGCCGAGCAGGGTGGTCCCGGCCGCGACCACGGCGATCAGGGTGATGGTCCAGAACGCGGCGCGCCAGCCGAAGCGCTCGCCGACCAGAGTGGAGACCGGCAGGCCGAGCAGGGTGCCGAGCATGAGGCCGTTCATCAGGACGGCGATCGCGCGGCCACGCACCTCGGGGCGGGTGAGGCGGACGCACATCGAGACGGCCACGCCGAAGAACGCCTGAGAGGCGACGCCGGTGATGATCCGTGCGGCCAGCATCGTGCCGTAGCCGCTTGCGGTGGCGGCCAGGACGTTGCCACCGAGGAAGACGGCGAACAGGACCATCAGGGCCGTCCGCGGGGGGAACTTCGTCAGGACCGCGGTCAGGAACGGACCGCCGGCGGCCATGGCCACCGCGAAGGCGGTGATGAGGTAGCCGACTTGCGAGACGGTCGCGTCCAGTCCCCGGGCCATCTGCGGCATCAGGCCGGCGACCACGAACTCGCTGGTCACCATGGCGAAGATGCCGAGCGCCAGGACGTACACGGCACGAGGCACGGATTGATCTCCTTCCCGGTTCGGTTATGTATCGAACGGTCCAAAACGTGGGCAGGCGTGGACGCGGAACCCGGCGGCGCGTGCCGTCAGCCGGTGAGGGCGTCCATGACGATCTCGGCGATCGACTCCAGTGCGGCCCGGTCGGCACCGCCCTGACTGGAGACGCGCATGCCGCCGATCGCGGCGTTGACGAAGCGCGCGAGCGCTCCGGCGTCACGGCGAGAGGTGATGCTGCCTTCCCGCTGACCCTCCTGGAGCACCGCGCGCAGGGCCGCCAGGCGGCGCTGTGTGTCCCGGTCCAGTATGTCCGCTGCTCGCGGGTCCCGGGCGGCCAGTTCGACCGTCGTGTTCACGGTCAGGCAGCCGAGGCCGCGTCCGCCCGTCCGGCGTTCCGCCTCCGTCTCGCCGTCGACGACCATGGCGAACAGGGTGCGCAGCCGGTCGGCGGCGCTGTGACGGGTGTCCTCCAGGACGGCCAGCTGGGCGGTCGTCATGGCGTTGATGTAGCGGGACAGTGCGCGCTCGAAGAGGTCGTGCTTGCTCTTGAACGTGTTGTAGATGCTGCTGCGCCCCAACCCCGTGGCGTCGCACAGGTCCTGCGTGGAGGTGGCTTCGTAGCCCTTCTTCCAGAAGGTGTGCATCGCCGCGTCCAGGGCGGCGTCCTCGTCGAACGTCCTCGGTCGGACCATGCCGCGACTCTAACCGTTTTGGATCGGTCGTTTCAATACCGGCGTGGAAGTAGGCGGCGTCTGCCGGGCCTTGAGACCTTGCCGAGTGGCCGGTTCCACAGGAGCGACCCGAGACCGCCCCTGACGCCGGCCCGCACCGACCGCCGCGTCCCCCACAGGCGTCGATGCGCCGCCGGTCTCCGGGCTGCCTGTGGGATGCGGGGCAGTGGGGGACCGGCACGCGCAGGCGCCCGCGGTGCCTACCATCGTCGGATGCGAGGCATCGATGAGCTGGTCACTGTGGACGACCCCGCGTGGCCCGAACTGAAGCGGGCCGTCAGGGAGAGCTCCGTGCGGGTTCGAGTGCTGCCAGGAGACATCGACGAGGGCCGCCGATGCCTTCTGCAGATGCAGGTCAGCGCGCGATCGATGCTGGGCGCACTGGTGCTGAACACCGGCGGACTGCTCGTGGACGACGGGTGGCTCCGAGTGTTCGGCGGCGGTTCGCGTACGGTCTCGGAGGGGCGGCTTCCGAGTCTGGCGCAGGTCAACCGCTTCCCCACCGACTTCGACCCCGGCTGGCTCCCCGCGACAGGTCTGGTCGTGGCCCATGACGTCGTCGGAGGGGTCTTCGCGCTGAACGGCGCCGATCCTGCGGCTGCCGGCCGTCCCGGGGCACCTGGCCAGATGACGTACTTCGCTCCGGACACTCTGGAGTGGGAGGCGATGGAGACGGGACACTCCGGGTGGGTCGCCTGGCTGCTCTCGGGCAGGCTGGAGACCTTCTATGACGGACTGCGCTGGCCCGGCTGGCGCGAGGAGGCCGCGGCCCTGGCCTTCGGGCAGGGCCTGTCCGTGTATCCGTTCCTGTGGTCCGAGGAAGCTCACGCCGACCTCGCGGCCACGAGTCGGCGGCCCGTACCGATGCGCGAGGTGCTCGGAGTCGCAGCGGACTTCGCCCGGCAGGCGGGGCCGTCCGATCCCGGGTTCCTGGGCGACGTGTGACCGGCTTCGCCGCCGGTCCCGGTGCGTCGGCGAAGGCCGGAAGCCGGGGGACCGGACCGAGTTCCTGCGGGTAAGGCGGGGCGGCGACCGCCCTCCCGACCTGACGGGTCGACCGCGCGAGGCGTCTCGTCACACGACCGCCGTGCGAGGAGGTCCTGACTGGGCCGGGGCCCGGCGCCGGGCCGCGTTGTCGGTGGCGGCTGGCAGGCTGGTCGGATGAACGGTGACGAGCAGCTGCTGCGCGGCCGGGTGTACGGCCACGACCACGACGACCCCCACCCGGGCCCTCTGGCGCACCGGACCTACGCCGAGTTGGTCGGCGGTCCGCTGGACGGCCTGTTGCTGGACATCCACGGCTGGCGAACCGAGGAAGTCGACAAGGGCGTCGCCCTGCCCACCGAGCTCTCCCGGTGGCCCGGTGGCCGAGCCCTGTACGACCCGCGCCCCGGCGAGCCGCGCGCCCCCGGTCCCGGCGTCACGTGCCGCCTCTACCACTCCGGCGACATGCCCTGACCGCCGGCCCGCCGGGCAGCCGCGGCCCGTGGCCGGCCTTCGCCGGCTGGCCGGTGTCCTCGATCCACAGCCGCGTCCACGCGACACCGGCCCGGGATCGGCCACCGCCACCCTGCCTGGTCGCGCACCCTGCCGGCTCACGCCACCGACAGAGGCGTGAAGGCAGCCGCGGTAGGCGCGGGCGAGCCCCCCGATTCGGGGGAGGCCGTCCTGTCAGAGGCGACGTCTAGGCTGTCCGCAGGATTGGATCAAGGAGCGGGACAGTGCAGATAGAGCGTCATCAGGTCGCCGAGGCCGTCGTGTCGGCGGCGCGCGAGGACTTCACCCACCGGATCGGAGGACGGGTGCGCTCCATGTCGCGGGGCGGCCGGATGGACACCTACGCGTGGCAGACCATCGCCGAGGACTTCCTCGACTACCTGGGCGCCCTCTCCGTCGCGACGCCCGATCTCGACACCCCGGAGGCCAGGGCCGCCCTCAAGGACGCCTCCGAAGCCGCGGCCGGTGCCGTCGCCTACGCCGCGTACCACCCGCACTGCTCCTTCCAGGTGTTCTTGGACTACGTGAACTTCGGCATGAGCTACGACCCGGGCGATGACGCCCCCGCGGAGAGCGTCACCCCCGGCGAGTGGACCGACGCGCTCTGCCTGACGGTCCTCAGGGACAAGGCCAAGTGGCACGGCGAGGCCTTCCACTTCGCCCGGCAGAAGTTCGCCGAGCAGGCGAAGGGAACGCCCGCCGGCGAGCTCGCCACCGGACTGACGGCCCTGGCCCTGGACGACACCGGCGACGACGAGGAGTATCCGCCGAGCGCGCGGGCCAAGCTCGCCGCCGTCGACGCGGCCCTGGACCGGATCCGTACCCGTGCCGAGGAAACCGGTGAGCCCCTGCTGGACCGGCCGGCCACCGCGGCGCTGCGCACGCTGCGCGCCCTGGCCGCCGAGGACCGGGAGACCTTCGACACCGCGCTGGCCGACCTCCTGATCAGGCACAGGGCCCTGCACGGCGCCTCGACCTCGCCGCGCAGCCTTCTCCCGCTCGTCCCCCTCGCCCTCGCCGCCCTCGCGTACCGGACACTGGGCTGGACACCGGCCGTCAGCTCCGGCTACCTCCCGCACGCCCTGGTCACCGGCTTCGAGAGCCGCGGCCCGCGCGTGGCGGGATTCGGCCGCACCAGGCGGGCGGACGCGGTCGCAGCCCTTGCCGCCGGCCCGCTGGTCGTGGACCGGCCGGCTCTGGACTGGACGGTGAGCCCCGAGCTCGAGGCCGACTACGAGAAGCGCGTCCAGGAGGCGCTCACCCCCCTCGACGCGGCACCTTTGGCCGTCTCGCGGCTCGTGGGCGTCATGGAGGACCAGGAGCGTCTTCTCAAGTGGCGTGCGGGAGGCCGCGGCGAGGGCACGGATGCCCAGCTCGCCACCGTTCGCAGGATCTCCCAGATGGGGGCGGCCCTGTTCCGCATCGCCCTGGCCGAGCCGGACACCGAGGTCGAGGTGACGATCGACGGCCGCGAACTGCGCTACCGCGCCGCCCGGGACCGCAAGGCAGACGCCCACCAGTGGCACAGGGCAACCGCCTTCGCCCTCATCACCGGCGCTCGCGAAGACCTCGCCCCGCTGGTCCTGTCCGGCCCCGCCATCGCAGGACCGGACGGATCCGCCTTCAGCGCCTACCGTGAGGCGCTCCACGCCTACCTGAAGGGCACCGACCCCGAGGCCGCCGCACAGCGGGCGCTGCAGCGGGCCGAGCAGGCGAAGGACTGGGGCTTCGCGATGCCGCCGGCCGTGCTGCTGTCCCAGCTCGTGGAGGGAGACGAGGAGAGCTTCAACCTCGCCCTGGCCGACGCGCTCGAAACCCACCGCGCCCACTACCAGGTCGCCGACCGCGACGGCGATCCCGACTCCGCCGTCGACCTCGACTCCCTCGCCCTCGCCTGCCACGCCCGGCGCCGCGGCTGGACCATCCGCGTCGAATCCCCCTACCTCCCGCAGAGCATCCTGCGGACCGCCCAACCCTTCTAGGGTCGGCCCGCACCGCAGCGCCGCGAGCCGGAAGACGCGCCGGCCGAGAGGTGCTCTGCGCGTCTCCTGCGGGCGCGTGCCCCGGGCAGCGGCCGCCAGGCCGCTCCTCGTGCGGAGAACCGCGGGGCGAGCGCATGGCCGGCCGCCCCCGACCACAGGCGGGCGAGGGGAGGCGTTTCGACCGGTGCCCGCCGCTCGATCCGACGGGAGGTCGGGCGGCGCCGCCCGGCGCGACGGGCCGGGAACCGCGCCATGGGGGCGTCCTCAGGACGCGGTCGCACCGGCGCCCGATGACGGGCCCGGCGCCGCCGTCGGCCCCGCCCCCACCTCGTTCGAGGCGCGACGTGTGCGCGCTTGCTGTGGTGACAACGTGTGCGGACGTGTACCGTCTGCGTCAGCTGTCGTGGTTCGGAAGTTCCCTTTGCCCACTCCTCCGGCGTGGGCGTTTTGCTGTGCTGTGCCGCAGGGACCAGGGCGATCACCTCCGCCTTCCGCAGAGTGCGGGAGGCGTTTCATCGACTGGAAGGCATGAGACATGGCTACGGGAACTGTGAAGTGGTTCAACGCGGAGAAGGGCTTCGGCTTCATCGCCCAGGACGGCGGCGGCCCCGACGTCTTCGCCCACTACTCGGCGATCAACTCGTCGGGCTTCCGTGAGCTCCAGGAGGGCCAGACCGTGACGTTCGACGTCACCCAGGGCCAGAAGGGCCCGCAGGCCGAGAACATCACGGTGGCCTGACCCTTCCCGCAGCACCGGCAGTTGATCCTGCCCCGAAGGCTCTGCTCCTCCCCCTGGATTTCCGGGAGGAGCAGGGCCTTCGTGCTGTCCCGCCGCCGATGACCGACGGCGAGGCCGCCGGCCCGCTCACGGCTCAAGGCCGGCGCGGGCCGCGCGCGCGGACGAGGGCCGCCGCTCGGGGTCAGGCGCCGTGCCGACGGTCCTGTCCCGCGCGCTGCGGCCACCACATCGCCCGCCCCAGCAGCGCGGCGGCAGCCGGCACCAGCAGGAGCGAGACGAGGAAGGCGGACAGGAGGATGCCCAGTGCGGTGGCGAAGCCGATCTGGCGGGTGGAGGGATCGGCGTTGACGGCGAGGCTGCCGAAGGAGGCGGCGAGAACGACGCCCGCCGTGGCGATGGCCGGTGCGGTGTGGCGTACCGCTCGGGTGACGGCCTCGCGGACGGAACCGGCGCGGGCCATCTCCTCGCGCAGACGGTCGCTGATGAGGATGTTGTAGTCGGTGCCCAGGGCCACCACGAACAGGAACAGCACCAGCGGCAGGACGAAGTTGACGCCCGGCTCGCCGCCCAGGTGCTGGAAGACCAGCGCGGAGGCGCCGTACGTCGCCGCGAAGCACAGCCCGATCGCGAGCATCAGCACCAGCGGGGCCGACAGACTGCGCAGCAGGACGAACAGGATGAGCGCGATCAGTGCCGCGGCCAGCGGGAACACCGTCTTCAGATCCCGGTCGACCGCCGTCGCCACGTCGGCGAAGACGGCCGCGGTGCCGCCCACATGGGCCGTCGTCCCGGCGGGCGCCGCCTCCCGCGCGGCCTGCCGCACGGGACCGGTCACGAGGTCGCGCGCCTGCTGCGTCTGGGCGCCCGCCTTCAGGTACACGTCCAGGCGGGCAGCCGTGCGGTCGGCGTTGAGGACGGGGGCGGCCACCTTGCCGACGCCGTCCGTCCCGGCCAGCACCTGCGGGAGCCGGCCCAGCGCCGCGGCGTCCATGGGGCGGCCGTCGTTGGTGGTGACGTACACCGTCGTCGGGTCGGACACCCCCGGCGGCAAGGCGCCCGCGATCTCCCGCGCCGTAGCCGCCGCCGCGGTGTCACGCGAAGTGCCGCCGGTGGCGAAGTCCATGCGCACACCCGTCACACCGGCCGCGAGCGCGCCGAGGACGGCGACCGACACCACGAGCACCAGCAGCGGGCGGCGGGCCACCAGACGTGCCGTACGGTCGGCCAGACCGGGGCGCGCCGTCTTCGTCAGCGTCCGCGAAGGCCAGAACATCCGCCGCCCGGTCACCGCCAGGAGCGCCGGCATCAGCGTCAGGCTCGCGACCAGCATGACCAGCACGGAGACGGCCACCGAGGGGCCGAGCACCCGGAACTGGCCGAACGTCGCCAGGCCCAGCGTGGCGAACGCCGCGACGATCGTCAGCGCGGCGGAGGTCACCGCCGTGCCCACCCGTCCCGATACGTCGCAGGCCACCAGACGGTGGTCGTCCTCAGGACGCCGTCGCAGTTCCTCACGGAAGCGGAACAACAGGAAGAGGAAGTAGTCGACGCCGATGCCGACCAGCACGGTGCCGATCATGCCCGGGGTGCCCGGGTCCAGGTCGAAACCGGTCAGCAGGGCCGCTGCCACGACCGTGCCCGCGGCGGCGCCGCCCACCACGGAGACGGCGACCAGCGGGATGAGCGCGGCCATCACGCTGCGGAACACCAGCACGTTGATGAGAATGATCAGACCGACCATGAACAGGCCCACCAGGGTCTGCGTGGTCTCCTCCGCCTCGATTCCGTCCACCACGTCCGCCACGCCGCCGGTGAACCCGGTGCGCATCCCGGCCTGTTCGAACTTCTGCTCTGCACGGTCCTGGAAGGCCCGGTACAGCAGGTGCATGCCGGGGTCGGTGGAATTGCCCCGCAACTGGGCCCGGAGCAGCGCGAACGATCCGCCAGGTGCGGTCATCGCCACCGCGACCCGAGGGGTCTGGGAATAGTCCGTGGAGAGCCCCGGTATCTGTTCGTCCGTCCACGGCATCTCCACCCGGGTGGCGCTCAGCTCGCGCGCCACCCCGGCCACGCGCTCGCTGTCGGCGGCCCGGAGCGGCCTGCCGTCGCGCCGTGCCACCAGCACCGTCACCGCGTCGGTGTCCGACCGGACGCCGAACTCCTCCCTGGCGACCCGCAGGGCCTGGGCGGCGTCGTACTCGGAGGGCAGGAAACGGGCGCTGTCGGTCTGGGTCACGCGGAAGACCAGGGACTGGCCCACGACGGCGGTCAGGATGCCCAGTACCGCCCACAAGGCGATGACCCGCCAGGGTCTGCGGGTCGAATACGCGGTCAGGGCACGGATCACGGAAAGCCTCCGGAACGGGTACGAGGGTCGGCCGCGGGCGGCACGGGAGGCCGGGCGGCGGGCTGCACCGGGCGGCTCCCGGTACGCCTCCAGCACATCAGCGCCGTACGGCCCCGGCTTCGGAGCCGAGGACGAGAAACCGCCTGGGAGCACGGCCCTGGCACCGCCCCGGCCCAGGACCCTGCTCCTGGTCGCCCCTGGGCCCTGGTCCCGACGCCGGACCCCCGGGCGCGCTGGGACAATGGGCGGCGCACAGGACGAACCGCAGGGGCGACGCGAGGGACGGGGGAGGGTCGCCCCGCCGCCGACGGCGGCAGAAGAGACGCACGGCAGCAGACGCACGGCAACGCACGAGAGGGCGGCATGAGACAGCGCGAGGACGAGGCGGGGGCGGCCGGCGGCCGGGCGGGCCCGGGCGCGGCCGGTGAAGGGGCGGACCCTGCCGGACCGGGAGCGCACGCGACCGGTGGTGACGGGACCTCGAAGGACGTGACCGAAGCGCCTCCCGCCGGCGTGGAGCCGAAGAACGGCAGCCGGCTCCCGCTGTGGAGTCAGCACGACGGCCTCGTCGCCGCCGGTGCCGCGGCGCTCGACCTGGTGGGGTTCGCCATCACCAGCCAGATGGACCAGGGACACGTGCCGGCGGCCGGCTGCCTGATCGTGGTGGCCGCCGCACTGCTGCTGCCCGCCCGCCGCCGCGCGCCCCTGGCCGTGCTCGCGGGCGTCGTGGCGGTGAACCTGTCCCTCAACTGGTTCAGCGCCGTCGGCCCGCACTACGGTGCCGCGACCGCCGTCGCCCTGTACACCGTCGTACGGCACCACCGTGCCGCGGTCGCGGCTGCGGCCGTCGCCGGCTGCGTCGCGGTGCTCCACCTCGTCCACCCGGGGCTGCCCGCGCCGTCCCTGCCGGAATTCGCCGGCAACGTCGCCTCCGCGCTGTGCGTGACCGGCGCGGCCGTCGCCGTCAGCCGCTGGCAGCGCAACGCCCAGGCACACCGGCGCCTGCTCGCCGACCGCGCCGTCGCGGCGGAACGCCGCCGCATCGCCCGCGAACTGCACGACATCGTCGCCCACCACCTCACCACGATGCAGCTGCTCGCGGGCGGCGCCCGCGCGAACCTCGAGCGGTCACCGCAGGCCGCCCGCGAAGCCCTCGTCGCCCTCGAGGGCTCCGGTCGCACCGCCCTGCACGAGATGCGTCATCTGCTGGACGTACTGCGCGCCGGTGACGAGCCCGGCGAGGGCGAGGCGACCGCGCCGCAGCCCGGCATCGGCGACCTCGACCGTGTCGTCGAGGACAGCCGTCGGGCCGGCCTGCCGACCACGCTCGTCACCGACGGAGACCTGGGAGCGCTGCCGCCCGGCGTCGCGCTCGCCGTCTTCCGTATCGTCCAGGAAGCCCTGCCCAATGCCCGCAAGCACGCGGGGCACGGCGCCCGGGTGGACGTCCGGCTCAGCTGCACGGCCGAGGACGTGCGAGTCGCCGTCACCGACGACGGGCCGCCCCCCGGACGTCCGGCCCGTACCGCTCCGCGCGGCGTCGGCCACGGGCTGATGGGAATGCGCGAACGCGTCGGACTGCATGGCGGGACGCTGCACGCCGGACCCGAGGGTGGCGGCTTCACCGTCCGCGCCCGTCTTCCCCTGCGCGCGTCCGCGTCGACGCTCGGCGTCCATGAGGAGGCGTGGACATGAGCGCGGTGGTGAAGGTGCTCATCGCCGACGACCAGCCCCTCGTACGTCGCGGTCTCGCCCTGATGCTCGGCCCCGAACCCGGCTTCCAGGTCGTCGCCGAAGCCGCCGACGGGGCCGAGGCGCTGCGCCTGGCGCACGAGCGGCGCCCCGACGTGGTCATCATGGACATCCGTATGCCGGTCCTCGACGGGATCGCCGCGACACGGCGACTGAGCGCCGAACTGCCCGAGTGCCGCGTGCTGGCCCTGAGCACCTTCGACATGGACGAGCACGTGGTGGCCGCCCTGCGGGCCGGGGCCTGCGGGTTCCTGCCCAAGGACATCTCGCCCGAGGACCTGGTGGCGGCCCTGCGCGTGGTCCGCGACGGGGAGGCCATCCTCGCTCCCCGGCTCCTGACCCGCCTCATCTCCACGCACGTCACCGCCTCGGACCGCACCGTGGCCCGGCCGACACCCCAGGAGACCGACGGGCTCACCCCGCGCGAGCGGGACGTGTGGCAGCTGATCGCCGGCGGGCTGGACAACACGGAGATAGCCGCGCGGCTGGGCGTGAGCGCCTCCACTGTGAAGAACCACATCACGGGCCTCTTCGCCAAACTCGGAGTGCGCGACCGGGCCCAGGCGGTCATCGCCGCCTACGAGACCGGCCTGGTGACGGCACGACCCGGACCCTGAACCCGGCCCGCCGGGTGGCCGCCCCGGGAGCCGACGCCGAGGGAGGAGCAGGAGTGCTTCGCCGCCTGGGCCGGGCGGCCACCGGTGGGCTGGATGCGGCCCCACCACGGCACGCACCGAGGGACCGACCGGCGCGCGCTGGTCGGTCCCTCGGTGCTGTTCTGGTGTCGTCGGGTGCCTGCTCTGCGGGTCAGACCGACAGGGGAGTGCCGAGCATCGCGGAAGCCCGCTGCAACGGGCTTTCGATCCGGGCGGGCGCCGTCCGGGGGAGGGGGCGGCAGGTGAAGCCGAGCCGGGCCATGGCCCTCAGGACTTCGCCGGCGCTGAAGTCGCGGCGGTCCTGGCGGGTGATGACCTGGCCGACCTGCTTGGCGGGGTAGTGACGCCGTCCGATGATGACGGAATCGCCGGTGACCGGTTCGGGCTTGACGCCCTTCATCGATTCCAGCACGCCGATCCTGGTCAAGTCGAACGGGAAACGGGCGATGACACAACGCATGGTGCCTCACAGGCAGAAGGGGAAACGGAGCCGGCCGTCGTTCAGCGGTTCAGCGGTTCAGCGGTGCAGCGGTTCAGCCGTTCGGCGCGAGGGCGAGGACGCCCGGATCGCTGCGTGTGCGTCGGCCACGGCACCGGCCCGGGTCACCCGCAGGGCCCCGCGTCCCGGGCAGCGAGTCCTCGTGCCCGAACGGGCCGCGTTCCCGGTCACGCACTTCTACGCGGCCGCACCGGCAGTGGACCGGCGCGCGCCGGCGCGCCGGGGCGCAGGGACGGGACGGCGTCGGCCCCGTGAGGTGGCGCCGCGCTTCTTGGGACGTTCGACCACCGGCGCGGTGATGACGACCGGAATGCCGGTCGGGGCCTGGGCGCCGGTGATGCGGCGCAGGGCCTCTTCGCCGGTGCGGACCTGAGTGGTCTGCGGGACGATGCCGGCCGCTGTCATGAGGCGGGCCATGCCGCGCCGCTGGTTCGGGGTGACCAGCGTGACGACGCTGCCCGATTCGCCGGCCCGGGCCGTGCGGCCGCCGCGGTGGAGGTAGTCCTTGTGGTCGGTCGGCGGATCGACGTTGACGACCAGGTCGAGGTTGTCGACGTGGATGCCGCGGGCCGCGACGTTGGTGGCGACCAGCACGTTGACGTGACCCGTCTTGAACTGTGCCAGGGTGCGGGAGCGCTGCGGCTGCGACTTCCCGCCGTGCAGGGCCGCGGCCCGCACCCCGCTGTTCAGGAGGTGCTCGGTGAGGCGGTCGACGGCGTGCTTGGTGTCGAGGAACATGATGACGCGGCCGTCGCGTGCGGCGATCTCGGTGGTGGCGCCGTGCTTGTCGGCGCCGTGGACGTGCAGCACGTGGTGCTCCATCGTCGTGACCGCGCCGGCCGAAGGGTCGACGGAGTGCACCACGGGATCGGTCAGGTAGCGGCGCACGAGCAGGTCGACGTTGCGGTCGAGAGTGGCGGAGAACAGCATGCGCTGCCCCTCCGGCCGGACCTGGTCGAGCAGGGCGGTCACCTGCGGCATGAAGCCCATGTCGGCCATCTGGTCCGCCTCGTCGAGGACGGTGATCGAGACCTGGTCAAGCCGGCAGTCGCCGCGTTCGATGAGGTCCTTGAGGCGTCCGGGAGTGGCGACGACGACCTCGGCGCCACCGCGCAGCGCGCTGGCCTGCCTGCCGATCGGCATTCCGCCCACGACCGTGGCGAGGCGCAGCTTCACGGAACGGGCGTACGGGACGAGGGCATCGGTGACCTGCTGCGCCAGCTCACGCGTCGGTACGAGGACCAGCCCGAGCGGCTGCCGGGGCTCGGCGCGCCTGCCGGCCGTACGGGCGAGCAGCGCCAGCCCGAAGGCGAGGGTCTTGCCGGAACCGGTACGGCCGCGGCCGAGCACGTCACGGCCGGCGAGGGAGTTGGGCAGCGTCGCGGCCTGGATGGGGAACGGTACGGTCACACCCTGCTTGCCGAGTTCGGCGAGCAGTTGCCCCGGCATGCCGAGAGAGGCGAACGCCTCGGCGGCGGGAAGCGCGGGGGTGAGAGTCGACGGCAGGGCGAACTCCCCCTGCACTGCGGCGGGCCGACGGCCGTGACCCTCGGCGCGCCTCGGCCCACCGGACCGGCGAGGGGCCGGCGGACCGAATCGGCCGTCACCCCTGCCGGAGTCGCCACCGCCGTTACGGCTACGGGAGAAGCGGTCGTTCGTGCGTGTGCGGTTCATGCGGAACCTTCCTTGATGCGGCTCATATCAAGGAATTCCCGCAGCAATGAGCGGCACGGGGAATTGCGAGAATGGGCCGATGGAGCGCGGCAGCGATCCGGCTGACGGAAAATCCGTGCGGACGCAGGCGCTGAAATGAGTGGATGCGTGGACTCGCGTACCGGGAGCCCACCGCGAGGCATCCGCGAAGGGATGCTGTGCGCTTCGGGGCTGTCAGCGAGGACTGAGCCCACGATGTTCTGCTCGCTGCCCGCAGGCGAAAACCGCTGCGGGAAACGCATGGAGCTGGGGCCCGCACCCCGAGGGATGCGGGCCCCAGCTACGAAAAGCGACAGTCGGCGTCAGGCGGGAACGATGTTCTCGGCCGTCGGGCCCTTCTGGCCCTGCGCGATGTCGAAGGTCACCTTCTGGCCCTCCAGCAGCTCGCGGAAGCCCTGGGCGGCGATGTTCGAGTAGTGGGCGAACACGTCAGCGCCGCCACCGTCCTGCTCGATGAAGCCGAAACCCTTTTCCGCGTTGAACCACTTCACGGTACCAGCAGCCATGTCATATCTCCTTCGGGGCAGTGCATACGGGATCCGCACCGTGCGCATCCCGTGTCGCCGCGATGATCACCCCGCCGGAAAGACCGGCAATATAAAAGCGCTCCCAGCGGCACGAGGCCGACCGGAGAGCACTTGAAGTTTCGGGAACCACAACTGCAACTGACACCGACAGTAGCACGCCGCGGCATCCAATGTGCGGCGAAGAACGCGCCCCTTTTTATTGCGCCAGAAAATCTGTCGCCCTGTTTCCTTGAAACCTCAGCGCGTGGGCACAGATATTGACCCACGGCCCGGCGCATCCCGGAGTGTCGGCTCGATCGAGCGGAACTGGCGTCGCGAACGCGCGGGCGTCATCCGGGGGTGCTCAGGTTCCTGCCGTGCACGTTACTGATCTGTCGTGCCGGTGGAGTCCCCGCGGGGCGGCCGACATGATCGGAAAGTCCCGCCGCCGTGCGTACGGCGCGGGCGGTCCGAACCCCTGACACCCCTGCCCTGAGGAGAACCATGCCCCGTGACGTACCCGAGCACGTCACCGTCGACGGTGACCGGTTGTGGCGGTCGCTCATGGAGCTGGCGGAGATCGGCGCGTACGAGGACGAGCAGACGGGTCTGCGCGGCGTGCGGCGGCTGGCGCTCACGGACGCCGACGCACAAGGGCGCCGCAAGCTGGTGTCGTGGATGGAGGAGGCCGGACTCACCGTGCGCGTCGACGCGGTGGGGAACATCTACGGCCGCCGGGCCGGCACCGTGCCGGACGCCCCGCCGGTCATGATCGGGTCCCACATCGACAGCGTGGCGACGGCGGGCGCCTTCGACGGTTGCCTGGGCGTCCTGGGCGGCCTGGAGATCATCCGCACGCTGAACGAACGCGGCATCACCACGCGCCGCCCGTTGGAGATCGCCTCCTTCAGCGAAGAGGAAGGCGTCCGGTTCGGCACCGACATGCTCGGAAGCGCCGTCGCCGCGGGCCGGATCCCGCTGGAGGAGGCCCACGCCCTGACGGACGCGGACGGCCTTGCCTTCGGCGACGAGCTGGCCCGGATCGGCTTCGCGGGCCCGCACGGCGTGCGGCTCGACCCACCGCCGTACGCCTACGTCGAATGCCACATCGAACAGGGCCCGCTGCTGTTCCGCTCGGGCACCGACGTCGGGGTCGTCACCGGGACGCAGGGCATCTCGTGGCAGGAGATCGTCGTCCACGGCCGCGCCGCCCATGCCGGGGCCACCCCCACCGAGATGCGCGCCGACGCCGGTCTCGTCGCCGCCGGGATCGTGCGCCACCTGCGCACCATGGTGGACAGCGGCGACTACGGCCGCCTCCGAGCCACCGTGGGGCACCTGACTCTCCATCCGGGCGACACCAACATCGTCCCCGCCAGGGCCGACCTCACGGTCGACCTGCGCAATCCCGACGAGGAGTGCATGGTCCGCGCGGAGGAACACCTCGCGCGCCACCTCGACCGGCTGCAGGAGACGCAGGACGGGGTGCGCATCACCACCCGCCGCATGGCACGCACCTCGCCGGTCGCCTTCGACGGCAGACTCCGGAAGATCGTCGCCCGGGAGGCGGAGGCCCTCGGCCTGACCCACAGCCCGATCCTCTCCGGAGCAGGGCACGACGCCCAGGAAATGGCGGCCGTCTGCCCGGCGGTCATGGTCTTCGCCAGGGGCGAGTACGACGGCATCAGCCACAGCCCGCGCGAGTACTCCACGGCCGAGTCCTGCACGCGCGCCATCAACCTTCTCGCGGCCACGGCCCTGACCCTCGCCGACGAGGAATGACAAAGGAGAACCGACGTGGAGTCCACGTGTGTCCTGATGTCGGAGGGGAGCTTCCACGCGACCTATCTGATGTCCCAGTGGCTCGAGGAGTTCGGCGCCTCGCCGTCGTTCGGCGGCGTCCACGTACGCGACGACCCGGCCCGGGAAGGTCTCTACCGGCAGCGCGTCCGCTTCCACCGGGCCCATGCCGGAAAACGGGTCCTCACCCCCGGCGAACACGAGGAGCTGCGCCGCCTCTACGGCGACCTCGGCGAGACGGACGAGGCCATGCTCCACCTGTACGGAGTGCCGTCGCTGCCCGAGGACCTGCCGGGGCGTCTCGGCTTCCTCGGTGAGAACCTCAACGCCCCCGAGGTCCGCGTCTGGGCCGAGGAGCTGTGCCGCCGGGAGCCCTCCCCCTACTTCTTCGTGTTCCTCGACCGCCTGCTGGCGCCGTGGTGGATCGAACTGGCCCCCGACCGGATCGTCAACGGCCACTCCGCCGTGCTGCCCCATGCCCGGGGCATGTACGCCACCGAGCAGGTCGCCGCCCAGCGCGACATGGAACGCTTCCGGCGGTGCGCCGGTGCCACGGTGCACTTCGTGGACAACGGGGTGGACACCGGTCCGCTCATCCGTGCCGAGCGGCTGCGTGACCCGTTCGCCTTCGAGTCCCTCTGGGAGTGCAAGGGTGCCTCCTTCCGGACGGCGTTCGACCTGCTGGTGGGCGTCGCGCGGGACGTGAGCCGGCGCACCGACACCCTGCCCGCGGGACTGCGGGTCGTCGCTCCCGACGACCGCGACTTCCGGAGCAAGGACTTCGACCGGTCCCGCAGGGCGGCCGCCGTGGCCGGCTACGCCGACATGAAGCGACGAGCGACGGCGGTCTGAGCCCGCCGTCGCAACCGGCCCGGGGCGCGGTCGAGGCGCCCTTCCGTTCAGTGCATCCAGCGGCTGCCGGTCCCTCGCGACGACCCGCCTCGCCGGTCCCGAGACCCGGCGCGGGCACGCGCGTCCCGAGCGGACGGCGGCACACCCCGCCCGGCCCGGGCTCCGCGATCCCGCGGGTGCCCCCGCCGCCGGGCCTTTGGCGAGGAGCGAACCACACCATGAACGCAGCACACGAGGGCCTCGCCCCCATAGCCGTGATCGGCATGGCGGGGCGGTTTCCCCGGTCGGCGGACATCGACGAGTTCTGGGCCCACTGCGTGGCCGGCGACGACTGCGTGTCCCGGTGGGACACGCACTCCGAGGAGGGCGGGCGGGTCGCGGCGTCCGGTCTGCTGGAGGACGCCGACGCCTTCGACGCCGAGTTCTTCGGCGTGTCGCCGGCTGAGGCCGAACTCCTGGATCCGCAGCACCGTGTCTTTCTGGAACTGGCCTGGCAGGCGCTGGAATCGGCAGCCGTCGTGCCCGGCGGAGAGGAGGTCGTCTCCGTCTACGCGGCGTCCGCGCCCAGCCGCTACCGGCCCGCGCTGTCCGGCCCGGGCTCGGAGAACGAGCGCTACCAGCGGATGATCGCGAACAGCCCGGACTTCCTCGCGACCCGCGTCGCCTACCTCCTCGACCTGCACGGCGAGGCGGTCAACGTCCAGACCGGCTGCTCGTCCTCACTGGTCGCCGTGCATCTGGCAGCCCAGAGCCTCCGGTCGGGACTCACCGACGTCGCGCTCGCCGGAGGCGTCTCCCTCGACCCCGACCAGCACGGCGGCTACGTCTACCAGGAGGGGATGATCGCCTCCCCGGACGGCAGGTGCCTGCCCTTCGACGCGCGCAGCAACGGCACGGTGCCGGCGAACGGCGCCGGAGTGGTCGTGCTCCAGCGGCTGGAGGACGCGCTCGCCCAGGGCCGGCCGGTGCAGGCCGTCATCCGCGCCACCGCCACCAACAACGACGGCCGCGCCAAGAGCAGTTTCATGGCGCCCACGGTGCGCGGCCAGAGCGAGGTCATCGCCACGGCGCTCGCGCTGGCGGACGTCGAACCCGAGAGCATCGGCTACTACGAGGCCCACGGCACCGGCACCCGGCTGGGCGACCCGATCGAGATCGAGGCAGCCCGCCGCGCGTACGAACTCTTCACCGACAAGACCGGTTTCGCCGCCCTCGGGTCGCTCAAGTCGAACTTCGGACACCTGGACCGGGCCGCCGGCGTGGCGGGACTGATCAAGGCGGTGTGCGCGGTCCGGGACGGGGTGCTCCCGCCGCTCACCGGATTCCGCGAGCCGAACCCCGACCTGCACCTGGACACCTCGCCGTTCCGGATCCCCCGCGAGGCCGAACCGTGGCCCGAGGCGGACCGCAGGGCCGCCGTCAGCTCTTTCGGCGTCGGCGGCACCAACGCCCACGCGATCGTGGAGCGCCACCGGCCCGAAGCGGCGGCCCCGGCCACCGCGCACCCCGCCGCCCCCGTGGTCCTGCCGCTGAGCGCGCACGACAGCCGCGCCCTGGCCCGCGGCAAGGAGGCGCTGGCCGAGCTGCTGGAGGGCGCCGCGCCGCCGGCGCTCAGCGCGGTCGCCCACACGCTCGCCGCCGGGCGCACCGTCCACGCCGCCCGCACCGCGGTGGTCGCCCGCACCGGCGCGGAGGCGGCGGCCGCGCTGCGCCAGGCAGCAGCCGGACCGGTCAGTGGCGGGGCGGACGGCGCCGACGGTCCCGTGGTGCTGACCTTCCCCGGCCAGGCCGGACGCAACGACACGGAGGTCCGCGAGATCTACGAGCGCTTCGCCGAGTTCCGGGAGGAGATCGACGCCTGCGCCGCCGTGCTCGGCCACACCGGACCCGAGCTGCTGTCCGGCCTCACCGGTCCGCCCACGTCCCCGGCGGGGGCCTCGACGGCGGGCAATCCGTACCAGCCCGCCCTGGTCGCGGTGGAGATCGCCCATGCGCGCCTGCTCGCCGCCGCGGGCGTCCGGGTGGCCGCCGTGACCGGCAGCAGCCTCGGCGAGTTCGCCGCCGCGTACCAGGCGGGCGTCTTCGACCGGGACGGGCTCATGCGACTGCTGCACGAGCGGGACCGGCTGATGCGGGCCACCGCCGAGGGCGCGATGACGGCCGTGGCGGGCGGTGCCCGGCTCGTCGAGGACCTGCTCGGCCCCGAGCTGTCGCTGGCGGGCGAGAACGCCCCCGACCGCGTCGTCCTCGCGGGCACGCCCGGGGCCGTGGCCCGGGCCGAGGAGCTGCTCACGGCGGGCGGCCACCGCTGCCGCCGGCTGCCCGGCGGCATCGCCTTCCACTCGCCCCTGATGGAACCGGTGATCGCGCCGTTCCGCGAGGCCGTACGGCGCGCCGCGCCGCGTCCTCCCCGACTTCCCGTCGCCTCCTCCCTCACCGGCCGGTGGCTGCGGCCCGAGGAATCGGTCGATCCCGAGCACTGGGTCCGGCACCTGCGCGAACCGATCCGGCTGGCGGGCGCCTTCGCCACGCTCCTGGAGGCCGGCCACCGCCGTTTCGTCGAAGCGGGACCGGGCACCGCGCTGACCGGACTGCTGCTGCGGAACGCCACCGACACCGTGTCACCGCTGGCCGTGAGCGTCTCCGGAAGCGATGGCACCGGCGGCTTCACCGGCCTGGCGACCGCCCTGGCCGCACTCTGGCAGGACGGGGTGACGATCGACTGGGACGCGGTCAACAAAACGGCCCGCGAGCCCTTCGTCACCCTTCCCGGGCACGTCTTCGACCGGCGTGGCCGCTACTGGAACCATCGGCCCGACGCCGACGGGGCCGCCCCGGGAAACCGCCGCGCGGCCACCCTGGACGTCCCCGAATGGCGCGTGTCGCCGCGCGCCGGCCGCCTCGGCGACCTGCCGCCCCGGGTCGCGCTGCTGACCCGCGGCGGCCCGCTGGCCGACGCCGTGGCCCGGCTGCTCGCCGACGCGGGGAGCACGGTCGTACCCGGCGACGGCGCCCGACCGGCCGACGCCGTGGTGGACCTGCGGTGGGCGGAGAAGGAGCAGACCCCGCACCCGGAGCCGCGCCTCGGCACGGACGTCGACGCCTGGCTCGCCGAAGGACTCTGGGACCCGGCCCGCGAGCTGCTGACCCGGCGCCCGCTGCCCGCCGCGTACTTCCTGGTCACCCGTGGCCTCACCCCCGTCCTGCCGGCCGAGGGAGCCTCGGCCGCGGCCGCCGCCGGGCTGGGCCTCGTCCGCTGCCTTCCGCACGAGGTCCCCGGCCTGCGCACCCACCTGGTGGACGTCGGCGCCGGGGACACCGCCGCGGCCGCCGCGACCGCCGTCCTCGCGGAACTCGCGGCCCCCGACCCGCGCGACGTGGCGTACCGGAACGGCACCCGGTTCACTCTGCACCACCGCGCCGCCGTCGCGGGGGAGCGGGACGTCGTCCGGGAAGGAGGCACCTACCTGGTTCTCGGCGGCACCGGCCGGCTGGGTGCCGTGGTGGCGGACGCGATCAGCCGGGAGGCCCCGGCGACCGTGCTGCTCGCCGGGCGCGACCCCGGGCGGAGCCTCGGCAAGGCGCAGCAGGAGATGGTGGACGCGGCCCGGCGCCGGGGCTGCACGGTACGGACCGTCCGGCTCGACGTGACCGACGAGCAGGCCCTGCGTGCCGTCCTGGCCGAGGCGGACCGCGAGTTCGGACGGGTGGACGGGGTGTTCCACCTCGCGGGACACACCGACACCGAGGAATTCCCGCTCCTGCAGGAGGCCCTCGCGGACCCTTCGTCCCGGGTGGCGGAGGCGAAGGTGCGCGGTGCGACCGTGCTCGCCGAGGTGCTCCGCGACCGCTCCTGTGACTTCGTCGTGCTCTTCTCCTCGATCTCCACCGTTCTCGGCGGCCTCGGCTTCGGCCCCTACGTGAGCGCGAACGCGTACCTCGACGCCCTGGCGGTCAGGGAACGGGCGCGCACCGGGGTGCCGTGGACCAGCATCGGCTGGGACGGCTGGAGCGCGGATCTGCGGCCCGCCGACGGCGCCCTGGACGGCGCCGAGGGCAGCCGGCTGCTGCGTCGGGCCCTGCGCGTGTCCGCCCCGGTGACCGTCGCCGCGGTGTCGGACACCGAGACGCGGCGTGCGGGTGTCCGCGCGGCCCTGGCACGCGTGGCCCGGGACACCGTCACCCACGGCGGCGCGGCCGGCGGGGACGAGCCCGGCCAGGTACTGTGCACGGTCCTGGAGACGGTGGAGAAGGTGCTCGGCCGGGCACCGGACGACCCGGACAAGAGCCTGCGCATGCTGGGCGCGGACTCCCTGCAGATGATGCAGATCGCGGCCGGACTGCAGGCGGCGCTCGGCGTCGAGGTCCCGCTCGCCGCCCTGATCCGGGCCCGGTCCGTGCGGGAGCTGGAGACGGTCTGCGCCGCCGCCCGCACCCCGGACGACGACGGGCGGCCCTCGGAGGCGGCGGCCGGAGCCGACGAACTCGCCAGCGTGCAGCAGAGGTTGTGGTACCTCTGGCAGCTCGACCCCCAGGAGGCCAACTACAACGTCCCCTTCGGCTGGTGCCTGCCGGGTGTCGCGCCACAGCGGGTGGTGACGGCGGTCCGCGCCCTGCTGGAACGGCACGCCGCCCTGCGCACCACGTACGACGTCGACGCCACCGGGACGCCGCGCCGCCGGGTGACCGGGCCCGAGGCGGTGGACATCGAGTCGGTCGAGCTCGCGGGCGGCGGTGAGGCGGAGTGCGAGGCGGAGTTCCTGGCACACGCCCAGGAGTTCATCGGCCGGCCCTTCGACCTGACCAGCGCCTCCGTACGGGTCCTGGTGGCCGGGTCCGGCGAAGCGCCGCAGCCGCGCACGAGCCGGGTGCTGCTTGTCTGCCACCACATCGCGGTCGACGCCTGGTCGGTGGAGCTCATCCGCGGGGACCTGGAGGAGCTGCTCACTCCTGGCGGCCCCGCGGCGCTGCCGGAGCCCACGTCCTCGTACGACGACTTCGTGCTGGCGGAGCGGAAGTTCCGCGACTCGGCCGCCCACCGACGGCAGGTGGCCCACTGGACCGAGGCCACGCGGGGCATCGAACCCGTGGCACCGCCCGCGGACGCCGTGGCGGCGGACGGCAGCCGCGGGGCGGCGGGCGAGGCGCTCGCGGCGCTCTCCCCGGACGTGCTCGCCGAGCTGCGGCGCGTCGCCGCGCAGGCGGACAGCACGCTCTACACGCTGGCGCTCACCGCGCTGACCCTCGCCCTGAGCGAGTGGTGCGGTCGGGACGAGGTCGTGCTCGGCACCAACCTGGCCAACCGGAACCTGCCCGGTCTCGACTCCGTGGTCGGCATGTTCGTGGACCCGGTCGTGCTCCGGGTGCGCCCGCGCCCGGAGGGCGGCGACGGCACGCTCGGCGCGTCGCTGTCGGCGGTGCGCGAAGCCTTCCTGACCGCCCTCGACCACAGCGAACTCCCGTACCAGGAGGTCGTCCGGGTGTCCGGCCTCGGCGGGCGTGGGGCGGAGAACCCGCTCTTCTCGGTCATCGCGACCATGTTCGACGGGCAGCCCCGGCCCCGGCCCGACGGCGCGCCGGAGATGCGTCCACTGCGGCTCCCCGCGCAGTCGCGGGTCAAGTTCCGCCTCAGCGTCGAGTTCCTGCCGGGGCCGGACGGACTGGCCCTCCAGGTGCTCTACCCCACCGAGCACTACCTGCCCGAGACGGTGCAGCGGTTCGCCGACCGGGTGATGGGCCTGCTGGACGCGCTCGCCCGGGACGGACTGGACGCGGTGGCCGAACCTCCCGCGCCGGCCGGCGCCGGAACGACGGCCCGCCGCCGCTTCTCCGAGCGCTTCGCCCGGTCGGCACCGGCCGCGGCACCGGACCCGGCCGCGGTACCGGACGCCAACCCCCGCACCCCTTTGATCGAAGGTGACCCCCGATGAGTCTGCAGCACGAGACCCTGGGCGCCGCCGTCATGGCGGAAGCCCGCCTGACGCCGGACCGCACCGCCGTCCACGACGCCACCGGGAGCTGGACCTACGGCCGGCTCGGCGCGGTGGCCTCGGCCGTCGCCGCTCACCTGCACCGGGCAGGTCTGCGGACCGAGGACACGGTCGCCGTCGTCGGCGGCCGGTCCGCCCGGACGGTCCTCGCCCTCGTCGGCGTGCTGCACGCCGGCGGCGCCTACTGCGTGGTGGACCCTGAACTGCCGCCCGCCCGACGGGACCTCATGCTGGAGGACCTCGCGCCGAGGGCCGTGCTCCTCGCGGACGCGGACGCCGTCCCCCCGGCCGACGGGCCCGCGGGCATCCCGGTCCTGCGCCTGGACGAGATCGCGCCCCTGGACCCGGACGACGGGAGGCTTCCGCCTCCGGTCCCGGGAGCCGAGCAGGCAGTGACGCCGTCGAACCTCGCGTACGTCATGTTCACCTCGGGCTCCACCGGGCGACCGAAGGGCGTGCAGATCGAGCACGGCTCCGTCCTCAACATGCTCCGCGGCTTCGAGGAGATCGCCCCCACGCAGGGCACGCCGGTGGGCTCCCTCGTCGGCGGCACCTCCTTCGACGTCTCCGTCTGGGAGATCTTCGCGACGCTCGCCCTCGGCGGAACCCTGTACCTGCCGCCGGCCGATCTCCTCACCGACCCCGACCGGCTCTGGGCCGAGCTCTGCACGCGGGGCGTGACCAACGCCTACATCCCGCCCGGTGTGCTGCCCGGCGTGGTCGAAGCCGCCGAGCGCGGCGGCGACCCGGCGCTCGACCGGGTCCTCGTGGGCGTCGAACCGCTGCCGCAGGAACTGCTCGCACGGTTCGCCCGTGCCGTACCCGGACTGCGCATCGTCAACGGCTACGGCCCGACGGAGACCACCGTCGTGGCCACCCTGCACCTCTTCGACGCCGAGCGGGTCGAGGAACCGTGGCGGCGCACCCCGATCGGCCGCGCACTGCCCGCCACCGATGTCATGGTGGTCGACGGTGACCTGCGGCCCGTCCCCGACGGCGAGACCGGTGAGCTCGTCGTCGCCGGCGCCGGCCTCGCCCGCGGCTACCACGGCCGACCGGAACTCGCCGAGGGCCGGTTCGCCGTCGACCCGGCGAGCGGGCGGCGCCTCTACCGGACCGGGGACTACGCCCGGGTGCTCCCCGACGGGGAGCTGGAGTTCGTCGGCCGCGTGGACAGCCAGGTGAAGGTCGGAGGCTTCCGCATCGAGACCGGCGAGATCGAATCGGTGCTGGTCGCGCAGCGGGGCGTGCGCAGGGCCGTGGTGTTCACCCAGGACTCCCCGGCGGGCCGTTCCCTGTGGGCCGCCGTGGAGTGTCCCGCGGTCGAGGGCGAGGCCGCGCCGGACCCGGCCGAGCTGCGCGCGACCCTCGCGCACCGGCTGCCGGCCTTCATGCTGCCCCGGCGCATCCTCGTCGTGGCGGCCCTGCCGCTGACCGCCAACGGCAAGGTCGACCACCGGGCTCTGCTCGGTGAGGCCACCGCCCGGCCCGACGGCATGGGCGAGCAGGTGCCACCGGCGAACGCGCGCGAGGAGTCGCTGGCCGGTATCTGGCGGGAAGTGCTCGACGCCGCCTGGCTCGGCGTCACGGACGACTTCCACCGCTCGGGCGGCTCGTCGCTGGCCGCCATGCGGATCGCGGCGCGGATGCGCGACGCCGGTCTCGACGCCACGGCCGCCGACGTGCTGGCGGCCGGCACGGTCCGCGAACTCGCGCTGCGCTGCGCGGAACGGCCGGCCGACGCGCCGGCATCGGACGGCGGAAACGGCCGGGCGGCGGACAGCGTGGAGGTCTTCCCCGCGACGCCGTCGCAACAGGGCCTGTGGGCGTGGCGCGAACTGCACCCCGACTGCGCGGACACCACCGTGCTGCACGCCGTCCGCCTGGACGGCCCGCTCGACGAGAACCGGCTGCGCGCCGCCCTCCAGCAGGTGACGGACCGCCACCAGGCCCTGCGCACGGTACTGCGCACCGACGCGTCCGGGGCGCTGGAACAGCACGTCCGCGCCTGGGCCGAGGCGCCGTGGTCCGTACGGGAGGTGTCCTCGCCGGCCGAGGTCGCCCACCGCCTGGAGCAGCTGCGCGGCCGCCGCCTCGACGTCACCGTCCAGGCCTGGGACGCCGAGCTGCTGCGCGGTCCCGACTTCGCCGCGCTCCTGGTCGCGGCCGATCACACCGTCTTCGACGGCTGGTCCGCCGAGATCCTGGACGGCGAGCTGGCCCGCGCGTACGCGGAACCGGATGCCCGGGACACCCTCGTCCAAGCGGCGCCGGGCCCCGCCGCCCGCGCCCTGCGGTCCTGGCTCGACGGTCCGGAAAGCTCCGCGGCTCGCGCCTTCTGGGCACGCGAGCTGGACGGTTTCGCCGACCAGATGCGTCTCCCGGAGCCGTTCCTGCGCCCGGCAGGGCCGGCCCCGCGCCGTACCACGGAGTCCGTGCTCGAGGTCCCGGCGCCGATCGTCACGGCCCTACGGCAGTTCGCCGCCGAAGCGGGAACCACCTTCTTCACCACCGTCCTGGCCGCGTTCAAGGCGTTCCTGCACCAGCGCGGACTCGGTCCCGACAACACGGTGTGCGTGGCGCGTTCGGTCCGGGACGACCTGCGGACCCACGACGCACTGGGCTACTTCGTCAACCTCGTACCGGTCCGTGACACGGTCACCCGGGAGGCGTCGTTCCGCGCGTACCACCGGGAGCTCGCCGAGCGGGCGGCGCGGGCGTTCCGCCACGCGGCCCTGCCGTTCGAGGAGATGGTCAGGCCCCTGTCCCTCGGCCGCGGAGGTGGCGTCGCGGCGCCCGCCCGCATCGTGGTCGCCCAGGAGGTCGGGGCCGGGGAGCCCCGGCACGCGGCGGAAGCGGTGCTGACCCGGTGGCCGGACGTACCGATGAACGCGGTCTACGACCTCGCCCTCTTCGTGGACGAGGCGAACGGTCTGCGACTGCGCTGGGTGTGCGACGACGGCGCCTTCCTGGAGGGCGAACGGCAGCGCCTCATGGACGGCTTCCTCGAGCTGCTGGCCGCCGTGGCGGCGGAACCCGACGCGGAGGTCGGCCGGCTGCCGGCCGTCGGGCCGCGCGAGCGGCGGCTGCTCGACGAGGCGGCCCGCCCGGTGCCCGGCACGGCCACGGACGACACCACGGTCCTCGCCCTGTTCGACCGGCGAGTCGCCGAACGGCCGGACGCCGAGGCCGTCGTGCTGCCGGGCCGCCCGCCGGTCACCTACGCGCAGCTCTCCCGGCGCGCGGACGCGCTGGCCGCCGCCTGTGCCCCGTGGACCGGAGAGGACCGCAGTCCCGTGGTCGTCGTCCTGGACAAGTCGGCGGATCTGGTCGCCGCGCTGGTGGCCACGGCCCGGCTGGGCCGCCCCTACCTTCCGCTCGACCCGGGACACGCGCGCACCCGCCTGCGCGATCTGGCCGAGCGGGCGGGAGCGACCGCCGTCGTCAGCCGGACAGGGCTGCTCGACGGGCTCACGCTGCCGGCGGCCGTCGGCACCGTCCTCGTGGACGAGGTGCCCGCGGAGCCCTCCCCCACGGCTCGGGGCGACGTCGTGCCCGACGGCGCGGACACCGGGCCGGGGCCGGACGACCTGCTCTACGTGATGCCGACCTCGGGCACGAGCGGCACGCCCAAGCTGGTGGGGGTGCCCCACCGGGCGGTGGTGCGGCTCGTCCACGGCAGCACCACACTGCCGATGGACCGGGGCGACCGCACCATGCTGGTGGCCAACTCCTCCTTCGACGCGGCGACGCTGGAGGTGTGGGGACCGCTGGTGAACGGCGGCGCCGTCGTCGTCCCGGACCCCGCGGACCTCTCGGATCCGGGCCGGCTCTGTGCGGCCGTCTCCGCCCACGGCGTGACGGTCGGCTTCTTCACCGTCACGCTGTTCGCCCGGATGATCGAGGCGGCGCCGCGCCACCTGGCGGGGATGCGGCACCTGCTCGTGGGCGGTGAGGCGGTGCCGCCCGGGCTGTTCGCCGAGGCCGAGCGGCACGTGCCGCGGGGCGTGCTGGTCAACGGATACGGCCCCACGGAGAACACCACCTTCTCCTGCTGCCACCGGCTGGACCGCGATCCGGCGTCACTCCGGTCGGTTCCGGTGGGCCGGTCCGTCAGCGGCTCCACCGCGCAGGTCATGGACGACCGGCTCAGGGCGTTGCCCGTCGGAGCCGTCGGCGAGATCGTGGTCGGCGGCTCCGGGCTCGCCGTCGGCTATCTGAACGACCCCGAGCTGACGGCCGAACGCTTCGTCCCCCACCCCGACGGCTCGGGGGCCCGGCTGTACCGAACGGGCGACCGGGGACGGCTGCTGCCCGACGGGGCGATCGAATACCTCGGCCGCAACGACGGGCAGGTGAAGATCCGCGGTTTCCGGGTGGAGACCGGAGAGGTGGAACACGCCCTCATGGCGCATCCCGCCCTGAGGCAGGCGGTGGCACTGACCGCCCCCGACCCGGCCGGCGGCCTGCGGCTGCTCGCCGCGGTCGAGACCGGGCCCGCGGCGGAACGGCCGACCGAGGCGGCCCTGCGCGCCTGGCTGCGGGAGCGGCTGCCCGGCTACCTCGTCCCCGCGCGCGTCGCGGTCCTCGACCGTCTGCCGCTCACGGCCAACGGCAAGGTCGACCGTGCCGAGGTGCTCGCGGCCCTCACCGGCACGGGTGAGGCGGACCGCGGTTCACCGGAGCCGATGACGCCGGTGGAGCGCGAGGTGGCCGAGGAGTGGGAGCAGGTCCTCGACCGGCGCCCCATCGGTCCGGACGACGACTTCTTCGCCCTGGGCGGTGACTCCATGGCCGTGCTCACCGTGTGCCACCGGCTGGCGCGCCGCCTCGGACGGGCCGTGCCGTCCCACCTGCTCTTCGAGCACCCGACCGTCAGGAGCCTGGCGGAGCGGCTCGCGCCGCCCCCGCCGGACGGGTCCGCCGGTCCGCGCGCCGGCGGACCGGACCGCGAGGCCCTGCTGCGGCGCGTGCGTCGGGTGCGCGGTCTCGCCACCCGCCCCACGGCCCCGGCCGCACCGGAGCGGACGTGAGCGGGGCGGGGGACGCCGCCCGGGCATGGCAGCGGGCCCTCGCGCGGACGGAGGGGGAGGGGGAGGCCCTGGCGGACGCGATGCGCGGTCATCCCTTCGCGGACGGAGAGGGCTGGATGCCCGCCCGCCCGCTGCTCGTGGACCGAACGGAACTCCGGTCGGCGCTCGCGGACCTGCGGGAACTCACGGCGCTCATCCGCGACGAGGCACTGCGACGCTGCGACGGCGACCCGGGACGGCTCGCCGCCCTGGCCGGCGTCGAACACCGCCGGCCGGCCCCGGGCACCCCCGGCATCGAGCACTGGGCCGATTCCGTACGGGCCGATGTCGTGCTCGGCGCGGAGGGCTGGCGGGTCTGCGAGGTCAACGTGGACAGCGCGCTCGGCGGTGCCGGGGCGATGGCCGCCGCGGTGGGCGCCCACCTCGGCGGCCCGGCCGCCCGGCGGCTGAGGTCGCAGGGCCTGCGACTGACCGCGCCCGACTACTACGCCCGCAAGGCCGAGGCGCTGCGGGCCTGGGCACCGGGCGCCGGGGGAGGGCCGCCCCGGGTCGCCGTCCTCGGGGTCACCCAGCCCGGCGAGCCCCACCCCGACGCCGTCTTCGACGACGAGGTCCGGATGCTCCGGCGACACGGTCTGGCCGCCTCTCGAGAGGATCCGCGTGACGGAGTGGAGGTCGTCGCCGGCCGGCTGCGCAACCGTTCGGGAGACGCTTACGACCTCGCCGTCCGGTACTACGTGCCGCGGGTCGCCGAGCGGCTGGGAGCACGGGCGGCGCGGCTGCACGAGATCGAGGGCGCGGCCCGGACCGTGACGTTCGTCCCCCGGACGGCGTTCGGATTCGCGAGCAAGCGGATCCTGGCCTGGCTGTGGGAGGCCGCGGCGAGCGGCCGCGCCGGCCATGCGGTGGTCAGGCGGCGGGTGCCGTACACCGTCCTCGTCGCCGACCGCACGGTGGTCCTGCCGGACGGCCACCGGACGCACCTGCCCACCCATCTGCTCCGCCGGCAGGCCGGATACCTGCTGAAGCCGGCCTTCGAGATGGGCGGACGCGGTGTGCTCCTCGGGCGCGCGACGGACGAGCGCCGGTGGCGGCTCGCCGTCGACGAGGCGCTGTCGGGGGAGTGTCCGACGGTCGCGCAGCGCTACGTCGCACCGCGCCCGGTCGGCGTACCCGTCGTGCGCGGGGGCGCCCTGGAGGTGCGCCGGGTCACCGCGGTGGTCTCGCCCTTCCTGCTGCGCGGGCGGTACGCCGGGAGCTTCTGCCGGCTCGCTCCGGCGCACCGGTCCCCGGTGGTCAACTGGGAGGACGACCTGCTGCACACCGCGCTGGTCTCGGTGGACCGCGGAGCCGCCTGACGGGACCCCTGCGAACGGCCGGTGGGCCGCCCCTCGACCAGGGGTGGCCCACCGGCCGTTTGCGTCGGATTCTTCCGCTTTTCGGCGCTCAGCATGGTGAGTTGCATGTTCCTGACCCCGACGCGGGACTCCCCTCCGGGCCCGTGCGCTGCAAGCTGAGGACACCGGGAGAACGGAGAGTCGGGAGGACGTGGCGATGTTGGAGGTACTGGGGCTCGACGCGCGTGCGAGCCGGGTCTACGAGGTCATGGTCTCGCAGCCGGAGTGGACGGTCGCGGACATCGCCGCCCATCTCGGGGCGGCTCCCGACGAGGTCCGCGACGCCCTCGACACCCTGGCCCGGAAGTCCTTGCTGCGCCCCGCCGAGGGGCACCCGGAGCGGCTGCGCGCGATCAACCCGGCCATCGGACTGTCGGCCCTGCTCGCCGGACAGGAGGCCGAACTGGCCGAACAGCGCGCGCAGATCGCCCGCACCCGTCAGGAGGCCGCCCGACTGGCCTCGCGGTGGACGGCCAGCCACGCGCCCCACGGCTCGGTGGAACTGCTGGAGGACGAGGCCGAACTCCGGCGCCGCCAGGAGGAGCTGAACGAACGGTCACGGCTCGAGGTCCTGTCGTTCCTGCCGGGCGGTGCCCAGAGCGCGGACGTGCTGGCCGCCGGGCGCGAGGCGGCCGAGGGGTGCCTGTCCCGCGGAGTGCGGATCCGGGCCGCCTTCACCACCAGCGCCATGAACGACGCGGCGACCGGCGCCCACACCGAGTGGATGGACCGGGCCGGGGCCGAGGTCCGCCTGGCCCCCGCCCTGCCGACCCGGCTGGTCGTCTGGGACAACCACACCGCCCTCGTCCCGGCCGAACCCGGCCCGGTCCTGCGCGCGGGCCTCCTCCTGACGGCTCCTGGAATCGTCACCGCCCTCGTCGCCCTCTTCGAGGCGGTGTGGGCCGGTGCGGAGCCCTTGCGCACGGAGGCCCCGCACGACCGGAGCGCCGACCCGCAGGACCTGCAGCTCGTGCGCTTCCTCCGGTCCGGACTCACCGACGAGGCGATGTCGCGCCAGCTCGGCGTCTCCGTACGGACCACCCGCCGCATGCTGGCCGGTCTCTACGCCCGCCTCGGTGCCCGCTGCCGGTTCGAGGCCGGCTACGAGGCCGCCCGACGCGGCTGGCTCTGAACCTCCTCCTGCCGTGGTCTGCTCCGCCCCCGCTGGCATTTCGCTGCCGTGGCAGGATTCCGCCCTGCCGGAGCGAGACACGGAACGCCGGTAGGCGTCACCCTCATGGCATGCATTCGATCCTCATCCGGCTGCGCGGTCCGGCAGGAACCGGCGGACCGGCTCAGGGCGCCGACGCCCTCGCCCATCGCTTCATGACCGCCTCCGCGCCGGGGGTGGAACACGTCAGCCTGCAGCCCGTCACCGACGGGCTCGACGGCATCGTCTTCGTCGTCGCGCCGACCCTCGTGCAGGCCGTGCGCCGCACCCGCACGGTGTGCGAAACACTGCTGGCCGCCGGGGCGCTCGGCGACGGGTGGTGGCTGCAGACGTGTCAGGCCGACATGCTCAACGTCAGCGGGCTCTGGCTGCCCGCCCGCGCGCGCTGACCCACCCACCCCCTGCCCCGCCCCGGCGGAGCCGCGCGGCGGACCGCGAGACGGCGAGGCCCCCTGGATCCTTCTCCAGGGGGCCTCGCCGTGTCGTGTCGCCGCCCCCAGGGGGGCGACGGGGCCGTGCCGCTAGGGCAGCCGGTAGTCGAGGTCGGCGACCGTCTCGGCCGTGTCCATCTGGGCCTTCTGGAGCCGGCCCGAGTAGTCCCAGTTCATCGACTGCCACCGGGTGAACTGGTCCAGCACCCAGACGCCCGACTGCCGTGAGCCGTTTCCGGAGCGCCCGTTGCCGCCGAAGGGCAGATGGGCCTCGGCACCCGAGGTCGAGTTGTTCACGCTGATCATCCCGGCCCGGACGCGCCGGCGGAAGGTGAAGGCGGTGCGCGCGTCGTTCGTGTAGACGGCTGCCGACAGCCCGTAGCCCGGAGCGTTGGCCAGCTCCACGGCCTCGTCGAACTCGCGGTAGGTGGTCACCCCCACCAGCGGCCCGAAGGTCTCCTCGAGGAAGAGCCGGTCGTCCGGGCGTACACCCGAGACCACGACGGGGTGGTAGTACAGACCCGTGTCCGGGTCTCCGACGAAGCCCGCGCGGGGATGGGCGGCGGTGATGCGGCCGGGCCGGGCACGGCCGTGCACCGTGTGGTGGGGGCGGATCCAGGTGAGGTACTCCTCGAAACGCTCGGCGAACCGCCGGTCCAGCAGGGGCCCGTAGAGCACCGGCCCGGTCGGTTCGCCGATCGCTGCGGCGTCCACCGCCGCGGTGAACCTCACGAGGAAGTCCTCCGCCACGGACTCGTGCACGATCAGGGTGCCGAGCGAGGTGCAGCGCTGCCCGGCCGAGCCGAAGCCGGCGAACAAGGCTCCCTCCACGGCCAGGTCGAGGTCGGCGTCGGGGGTCACCACCAGCGGGTTCTTACCGCCCAGCTCGAGGCAGGGGGACTGCAGATGGCGGCCGGCCAGCTCACCGATGCGGACGCCGACCTCGGAGGAACCGGTGAAACCGATCTTGTCGACGGTGCCCGCGGCCAGCGCTTTCTCCAGACCCGCGAAGGTCTGCTCGCCGTCCGCGTGCACGATGTTCAGCACGCCCTCGGGCAGCCCGGCCCGGCTCAACAGCTCGTGGAGCGCGGCGGCGCCGGCCGCCGCGTACTCCGCGGGCTTCCAGACCACGGCGTTGCCGCACAGCAGGGCGGGCACGATGTACCAGGCGGGCACCGCCACGGGAAAGTTCCCGGCGGTGACGACCGCCACCACCCCGACCGGTTCGCGGAAGGTGAGCAGCTGTTTGTCGGGCATCTCGCTCGGCACCGTCTGCCCGTACAGGCGCCGCCCCTCGCCGAGGAAGAAGTCGCAGGTGTCCACGATCTCGCGGACCTCGCCCAGGGCTTCGGCGTACGGCTTGCCGATCTCGCGGGTGACCAGGGCGGCCAGGCGCTCCGCGTTGGCCTCCACGAGGCGCCCGGCGGCCGCGATGGTCCGGCCGCGCACGGGAGCAGGGGTGTCGGCCCACGCCTGCTGCCCGGCCTTCGCGGCCGCGCAGGCCGCCGCGAAGCCGTCGGCACCGACGAGCTCCACTTCCGCCACCGCTTCGTCGAGCCGGGCGGGGTTGTACGAAACGCGGGCTCCGGCGGTGTGCTCCGGTGGCAGCGGCCTGCCGGCGACGATCGAGGCGACCGAGGACGTGTTCGCGGGGGAAGAGACGTGGCGGGTGTTCACAGCCGACCCTCCGAGGCCATCCGGACGAGGGTGCGGTCCAGGGCGGACAGCGACAGGTCCAGCTCCGCGTACGCGATGTTCAGCGCGGGCCTCGCCCGGACCGTCCGCTCTCCGCCGGGCAGCACGAGCACCCGCTCCTCCTCCCGCATCCGGCGCACGACCTCGTCGCGGAGCTCCGGGGTCGGCATGTCGAAGGCGCACATCAGGCCGCGTCCCCGCACGTTGTCCATCACTCCGGGATGCCGGTCGGCCACCCGGCGCAGGCCCGTGACGAAGTGGTCGCCGGCCTCGGCGGCGCGGGCGATCAGCCCGTCGCGCTCGATGACCTCGAGCAGGCGGGTGGCCCGGACCATGTCGACGAGACCGCCGCCCCAGGTGGAGCTGATGCGGCTGCTCACCCGGAAGACGTTGTCCGGCACCTCGTCGACGCGCCGCCCGGCCATGATGCCGCCCACCTGGGTCTTCTTCGAGAAGGCGACGATGTCCGGCTCGATGCCGAGCTGTTGGTACGCCCACGGGGTACCGGTGAGGCCGACACCGGTCTGGACCTCGTCGACCACGACGAGGGCGTCGTGCCGCCGGCAGAGTTCCTGCACGGCCCGGAGGAACTCCGGCCGCATGTGGTTGTCGCCGCCCTCGCCCTGGACCGGTTCCGCGACGAAGCAGGCGATGTCGTGCGGATGGGCGCGGAACGCGGCCTCGGCCTGGGCCAGGGCGCGCCGCTCGGCCTCCTCCACCTCGGCCAGGTGGTCGGAGAGCGGGAAGCGCACGGCGGGCACGTCGATGCGCGGCCAGTCGAAGGCCGGGAAGCGGTCGGTCTTGGTGGGGTCGGTGTTGGTCAGCGACATCGTGTACCCGCTCCGGCCGTGGAAGGCGCGGGTCAGGTGGAGTGCACGCCGGCCGAGCTCCGGGGAACGGCCGTGGGCCTCGTTGTGGCGGCTCTTCCAGTCGAACGCGCACTTGAGCGCGTTCTCCACGGCGAGCGCGCCGCCCTCGACGAAGAACAGGTGCGGCAGCGCGGGGTCGCCGAGGACGCGCTTGAAGGTCTCCACGAACTCGACCAGGTACGTGGTGTACGTGTCGCAGTTGGCCGGCTTGTTGGCACCCACCCGGGCGAGCCGGTTCATCATCTCCGGGTCCTCCACCACGTCGGGCGGGTTGATGCCCAGCGGACTCGAGGCGAAGAAGGTGTACATGTCGAGGTAGGCCTCGCCGCTGACGGCGTCCACCAGCCAGCTGCCGTGACTGCGCGCCAGGTCCAGAACCATCGGGAAGCCGTCCACCAGCATGTGAGCGGCCAGTCGGGAATGCACGTCGGCCGGGTGGACCTCCGCTGTGACGCCGGGCGCCGGGACCAGGTGTGTCGCGTCAAGCATGAACGTTCCTCCAGAAGTGGGCTGCCCGGGATGCGGGAAGGGGTCGGACGACTGCCGACGACCGGCCGCGGGAACTCCCGGCATGGCTCCGATCGCTGCCGACCGTAGCCCAGTGGCACTCCCGCCCGGCCCGGTCCCCGATGGCATTCCACTGCCCTGGCAGAGGGCGGCCACAGGGAAGTGATGACGTCCGGCGCCGCCGCACGGCACAGTCGGAGCACAGACGAAGCGACCCGCTTCGAGGAGCCGCCCGAGCGACAAAGATCCCACCGGAACCGGCTCCCTCTTCGGTCTCCCGACCACCCCGGCCCAGCCCCCGGGTGGCGGCGACGAACCGTCAAGGACATCCGCGAAGGAGAACAGCCCGTGCCCATCGGCAAGTTCGCCCGGCTCGATTCCGGGGAAACCGGCGGAGCGACCGCCACGGATCTGGTGCGCCGCACCGCCTACAACGAAGAGCAGCTGCCGCTGGCCTTCGAGGCCGACGCCGATGTCGATCTGGCGGCCTGGGTCCGCGAGCACCGCGAGGAGCTCCGGGCCGACCTGTACCGCCACGGTGCGCTGCTGTTCCGGTCGCCGACCAAACCCGACTTCGACGCCGTGGTCGAGGCGTTCAGCGGTCAGCTGGTCGACTACGCGGGTGGTGCCGCCATCCGCAGCCGGGTCGGCAAGACCACGTACACCGCGAGCGAGTACCCCGAGGACCTCGACATCCGGCAGCACAGCGAGTTCTGCTACTCGCACGACTGGCCGATGCTGCTGTTCTTCCAGTGCGACATCGAGCCCAAGGACCGCGGGCAGACGCCGCTCACCGACAACCGCACCCTGATGCGGGCCATCCCCGAGGACATACGGCGGCAGTTCGCCGAGCGCGAGCTGCTGTACGTCCGCGGTTATGGATACAACCGCACCTGGCAGCGCTCGTACGAGACCGACAGCCGCGAGGAGGTCGAGGAGCTCTGCCGCGCCGAAGGCCGCACCGTCGAGTGGATCGGCGACGACCAGCTCCGTACCTCCGAGCGCCGGCCCGCGATCGCCCGGCACCCCGTCACGGGCGACGAGGTGTGGTTCAACTACGCCCACGGCTTCCACATCTCCCGGATGGACAGCGGCATCCGCGACGCCCTGTCGACCTCGCCGGACGACACGGACGAACAGCTGTGGCCCAACAACGTCTTCTGGGGTGACGGGTCGGACATCGACGCGGACGTCATCACGGTGGTCAACGACATCGTCGAGAAGCACACCGTCCAGTTCGACTGGCGCGAGGGCGACATCCTCATCGTCGACAACATGCTGGCCGCCCACGGCCGCCGGCCCTTCAGCGGACCGCGTCGCATCCTCCTGAAGATCGCCGAGTCCTACCGCAGCGTGGTCGGAGGAGCACAGGCATGAGCATCACGGACACCTCCACGGCCCCGGCCTTCGACCTCAGCCCCCTGCAGCGCGCCGCGCTCGACGCCGGCGACCGCCGGCTCACCCTCAGCGTGCGCGTGCCGGCCACCTCGGCCACCGCGCTGGCCGAGGCACTCGGCGCGGCCCTGACCGCCGCACCGGTCCTCACCGCCGACCGCGTCAGTGTCACCGGACTGCGGGTCCCCCGGCAGCGCAGCGCCGGCGCACCGCGGTGGACGGTCACCGCGGACGGCGTGAGGGAACTGGTGAGCGGCACCCTGACGGCCTCGGTCGCCGACTCCTGGGACGGCCCCCTGCTGACCGTCTCCTGCGACGCCCTCTTCGCGGACCCGGCGTCCCTGTCCCTGCTTCTGGCGGACGTCGCCCGCCGGCTCGGCGGCTCCGGGACCGGGACGGAGCCCGCCCTGGACTTCCTGACGGTGGCCCAGGGGCACAGCGCCATGATGCGCGAGGGCGAACTCCGCGAGGAGGAGCACTACTGGTCCGCCCGGCGGCGCGCCGCCGACACCGGTTCCCCGCGCCTGACCGACGTCTTCCCCGGCGCGGCCGGTACGGGCGCGGCGGGCGCCGAGGGTGCCACGGCCGCCGACCGGATCCTGGGACCGGACGAGACCGCGCTGCTCGGCGCGCTCGCGGAGCGATCCGGCTGCGACATCGCCGAGATCGCCCACCTGGCGCTCGACACGATGGCCCAGCGGCTCGGCCTCGGCCCCCACGCCGTCGGCCTGCGCTGCGACGCCCGCGAGGTGATGGGCGTCGACACCCTCGTCGGTCCGCTGACCCAGACCGTCGCCACCGGCTGGGAGGTCGACCTGACGCGGGCGGCGACCGCCGCCCTGCCCGAGCGCCGGGCCGACCTGGCCGAACTGTCCGAGATGCTCGGCGGACCGGCCCTGCCCGGTGAGACGGACCGGCCCCCCCTGGTCTTCGACCCGGTCGGCACGCCGGCGCTGCCCGACGGCTGGTACCTGGAGACCTGGTCCGCCCCGCTCGACGGTGACATCACCCTGTCCCTGCGTACCCACGGCGCAGCCTGGCGACTGCACGCCGAGTCGGCGACCGGAGAGGGAGGCCGGTGGCTCCTCGACACCCTGCTCACCCTGTGGGCCGGAGTCCTCGCCGACCTCGCGCACCGCCCCTCGGCGCCGCTCGGCACCCTGCGCCTGCTGCCGCTCGCGGAAGCGGCCGCGATCGCCGAACGCCTCGACGGCGGCAAGGACCGTCCCGCCGCCGCGCCGCTGACGGACACGGTCCTGGCCCACATGGGCGAGCGCCCGGACGCACCGGCCTTCCGGCACGGCGACCTGGTCCTCACCTACCGGGACCTGGGCGCCCGCGTGGCGGCGCTGTCCGGTGCGCTGTCCGACGTCCCCGCCCAGGGAGTGGTCGCCGTGCTCGCCGACCACGGGCCCGACCTGCTGGCCGCGCAGCTGGCGGCGCTGTGGCGGGGGGCCGCCTTCCTGCCGCTGTCGACGCAGGAACCGGCTGCCCGGCTGGCCGATGCGCTGGAGTGGGCGCAGGCATCGGTGGTCCTGACCGGCGCGGACGCCCCTGAGGTGCCCCTCCCGCACGGCTGCAGGGCCGTGCGGATGGAGGACGTGCACACCGTCCCCGGGGCCCTCCCCGGCGAACCGGCGCACGTCGACGGCGACACGACCGGCTACCTCCTGCGCACCTCGGGCTCGACGGGCCTGCCCAAGCTGGTGCAGGTGAGCCGTGCGAGCCTGGACAACTACCTGTCGGCGATGGCACGCACCTTCCTGGCCGACGGGGCGACGCTGCCCGTGATCTCCAGCCCGGTCTTCGACGCCAGCTTCAAGCAGACACTCGGCGTCCTGTACCACGGCGGCTGCGTCTGGCTGCCGGCCGCCGACCGCCTCGACCTCGCCGCGGTCCGCGCCGAACTGGCCACCGCCACCACCGCCCTCACCCTCAACTGCGTCCCCAGCTACCTCTCCGCCCTGCTCGACGCGGCCGACCCGTCGGAGGACGGCGATCCGCTCCGCGTCAGCCGCTTCCTGCTGGGCGGCGAGGCGCTCGACGAGCAGCTCGTACGGCGCATCTGGCAGCACTTCCCCCAGGCCGAGATCTGGAACCTCTACGGCCCGACCGAGGCCACCGCCACCGCCACCGCCGGCCGGCTGGAGCCCGGCGGCGACATCCACGTCGGCACACCCGTCGCGGGCGCCGGAATCGTCGTGGTCGACGCCTCGGGCGAGGTACTGCCCGAGGGGGTGCGCGGCGAGGTGGCGATCACCGGGCCGGGACTCGCCGCCGGTTACCTCACCGGGCACGAGGGCGCCTCTCCGTTCACCGAGCTCCGGGTGGCCGGCCGCCGCTTCGCCGCCTACCGCACGGGCGACATCGGACACCTCGACGCCACCGGCACGCTGCGGCTCGCGGGCCGCAGCGACAGCCAGGTCAAACTGAACGGCTGGCGCATCGACCTGCGGGAGATCGAGCGGGTGGCACAGCGCGCCGAGGGCGTGCGCGACGCCGTGGCCGTGGTCGACCGGCGGAACGAGGAACCCCGGCTGCGCCTGTTCGTCCGTGGCGAGACCGACCCCGACACCGTCACGCGGCTGCTCCGCGAGTGCCTGCCCAGGCCGATGGTCCCCGAGTCGGTCACGGTGCTCGACCGCTTCCCCACCACCGTCTCGGGCAAGGTCGACCGCAACGGCCTGCCGGCCTTCGCCGGCACGGACGTGGAGGCCGACCCCGCCGGCTACGACCCGCAGGAGCTGCTCGTCGCGACCGCCTGGAAGCAGCTCGTCGGCCGTGGCTGGCCGCGCCCCGACGACGAGTTCTTCGCCTCCGGCGGACACTCGCTGCTGCTCGCCCGCCTGGTCAACCAGCTGCGCGCGCAGGGCTACGACAACCTGTCGCTCCGGCAGGTCGTGCGCCGCCCGACCGTGGCGACGATCGCGGCGCTGATGCGCACGGGGTCCGCGGTCACCGCGTGAACCCCTCCCACCCCTGGGCCGGACCCGGCTTCGGCCCAGGGGGCCCACAGACGAGGAAAAGACAACTGTGCTCGTGGACACCGGAAATCTCGTACCCCTGAGGGAGGCCGGACGGGGCCGGACGATCGTCTTCGTCCACCCGGCGGGCGGCGGAGCGGGCGGCTTCCGCAGACTGCTGCCCCACCTGCCCCCGGACTGGCGCGTGTTCGCCTTCGAGGCGATCGACCCCGGCCCGCCGGACCGGTGCTCCGTCCCGGCCATCGCCGAGGACTATCTGACGGCGCTGGAAGAGGTCGCCTCGCCGACCGGTGCGGTGCTGGCCGGCTGGTCCTTCGGCGGCGCGGTCGCCGTGGAGATGAGCCGTCGGGCCGAGGCCGCGGGCCACCGGCCCGACGCGGTCGTCCTCTTCGACAGCGCGACCCCGGACGTGCTCGCGCGTCGGGAACGCTCCGCACCCGCCGAGATCGCCGGGCTGTTCGGGGTGGAACTGCCGGACCGCCTCGGGGCGGACGAGGAGCTGGCCCTCGCCGAGGTCGCGGCCGCCCTCAACCGGGCCACGCCCGGCGCGAGCATCTCACCGACGGAACTGCGCCCCGTCCTCGACGTGTTCCGCTGGCACCTCGACGCCGTGCGGCGACCCTGGCCCGACGCCGGCTGCTCCGCGCCCTGCTTCCTGGTGCGCGCGGCGGACGAGGAAGGCTGGGGCGACGCCCCGGAGGACCTGGGCTGGGACACGCTCCTGGCGCGCCCCGTCACCCGGCGCCGGGCGCCCGGCACGCACGACTCGCTGTTCTCGGCGGAGCACGTCCCCGCGCTGGCCGCGGTCGTCCGCGAGATCGTCGCCGGCCTCGGCGACGGTCCTCGCAAACGCAGGACGGCCGACTTCTCCCGGCTGCGGGGAGAACCGAGCACGGCGGGGACGGGAGGCGTCGGCCGGTGAGACCGTTCCGGGTCCTGCTGACCTCGTTCTCCGTGTCCACCCTGGCCGACGGCCTGACCGCGGTGCTGCTGCCGCTGATGGCCGCGGCAGCCTCCCGCTCCCCGCTGGACGTGGCACTGGTCTCCGTGGGACGGGCCCTGCCCTGGACCCTGCTCGCACCCGTGGTAGGCGTACTGGTCGAACGGACACCGGTCCGTACCGTGCTGCTGCGGGCCGGCGGGTGCCGCATGGCGGTGCTCGGAGCACTGCTGACCGTCCTCGCGGTCACCGGACCGAGCATCCCCGCGCTGGTCGTCGCAGCCGTCGCGCTCGGCGTCCTGGAGGCCTTCTACGAGGTGGCCGCCCAGAGCTGCGTCCCGTCGATGGTCGGGCCGGACCGGCTCGTGGCGGCCAACGCCAAGCTCACGGCCACGGAACTGGTGATGCGCAGCTTCCTCGGTCCCTCCGCCGCAGGCGCCATCGCCTCGCTCAGCCTGCTGACCGTCACCGGGACCAGCGCCGCCCTGTACGGATGCGCCGCGCTGGTCATGCTGGCCCTGCCGGCCGTTCCCGCCGTGGCCTCCGGGCCGCGGCGGCACATCCGGTCGGAGATCGTCGAGGGGATGCGCTTCCTGCGGCGCGATCCGCTCCTGACGCGCTTCGTCGCCATGACCGCCTGCAGCGCGGTGGCCTACGCGGCCTGGATGCCCGTCTTCACCCTGTACGCCCTGGCCCCGGGACCCGTCGGACTCACCAGCACGGGTTTCGGGCTGGCCATGGCCGCCGCCTCGCTCGGCGGCCTGACCGCCACCCTGCTCACCCCCCGACTGCCGCGGACGCTGTCGCCGATGGGCGTCCTGACCGGGGCCGTCGTGATCGGCACGGCCGCCCTCGCGGTCCCCGTCGTCACGGCCCGGCCGGCCGCCAACGTGGCCGCCCTGATGGTGTACAGCGCCTCCGTGGTGACCTGGAACATCATCACCGTCTCCTACCGGCAGCGGTCCACACCGGCCGGGATGCTGGGCCGGATCAACGCCTCTTACCGGGCGCTCGCCTGGTTCCTGGTGCCGCTGGGCCCGCTTCTGTCCGGAGCGGTGGGCACGCTGCTGGGGCTGCGGGGGGCGCTGCTGCTCTGCGTGGCGATCTCCGCGGCGGCCCTGCTCCTCGCACCCGGTGCGCACAGGCACGCCGGTGCTCTCACCCGCGCTACCCCTCAGGAGGACATCCATGATCGCGTATGACCGCTTCGCCCGGTCCTGGGACGAGCGGCTGCTGGCCGACGGGGGGCCCGACGGCCGGGCGGCCGCGATCGCCCACGGCCTCGACGAGCGGCTCGGCGACAGCATGTACCGCCACCCTCGAGGGCCCGTGCCCCTGCGTCCCGTGCTGCTGCCCGCCGCCCTCGCGGAGGAGATGCGCACCGTCGGCCTCCGGCTGCTCGACATCATCCGCCGGGTCGCCGCGACGCGGGCGACCGGCGTCTTCGAGCTGGCCGACCTCGTCGGCTACCGCCGCCCCGGTGTCTGCATGCTCACCGAGGACCCGGAGTGGAACGCCTCCGCGTTCGACATGGCGCGACCCGACATCGTGGTGAGCGGCGGCGTCGTCCGCGTGGTGGAGTGCAACATCATGAGCGCGGTCGCGGGCCCCGAACAGGTCACCAGGATCGACCGCTACTTCCGTGAGGTCTACGGGACGGACGGCCCCTGTGCCGACACCTCCCGCCTGGTCGTCCCCGACGTGATGGGACCGCGCCGCGACGTGGTCCGGGCCGTGGCCCGCGCCCGCGGGGTGGACCGGCCACGGGTGGCGGTGCTGGGCTGGGACCGCGGTACCGGCTTCGGCTCGGCCGCGTACTTCGGCGACGTCGTCGACGACTTCGTACGGCACGGTGTGGACGCCGAGTTCGCCGTGCCCAACGACCTGGAGGCGGACCGGACCTCGCTGCGCCACCAGGGCCGCAGGATCGACGTGGCGCTGCGCATGTTCGTCTCCGCCGACGCCCCGAGGGCCGACCTGGACATGACCGCGCCGCGCGACGCCATGCTCGCCGGTACCGCCATCACCCTCTCGCCCGAGGTCGCCGACGTCTACTCCAGCAAGAAGCTGCTCGCCTGGGTGTCGGAGGCGGCGGAGCACATGCCGTCCACCGACCGCGACTTCCTCGACCGCCACCTGCCCTGGACGCGTCTGCTCGTCGACGACAAGGTCACGTGGCGAGGTGCTTCGCACGGACTGGTCGACCTGCTGCTCGGCGAGCGGGAGCGGTTCGTCATCAAGCCCTCCGACCAGCACGGCGGCGAAGGCATGTCGGCGGGCGCGGACACCGAACCCGAGGCGTGGGCCGAGGCGGTCGAACGGGGCCTGCGGGACGGCTCGTACGTCGTGCAGGAGTTCATGCGCCCCGACCCGCTCCCCGTACCCGTCCTCCGCGCCGCGGACCAGTCCCTCGAAGTGGCCCGGGTGGCGTCCGTCTTCGGCCCGATGCTGATGGGCGGCCGGCTGGGCGGCATCCTGGCCCGCCACACCGACCGGGCCGACACCACGATGGTCAACGCGATCGGCGGCGGCGTCATGAACACGTGCTGGATGACGCCGTGAACCGCGCCGCCACCGCCCACCCCGAGGAGAACACCATGCTGGACACCTGGGACGAGCTCGCCCATCCCGACGACCTCGCACGCGTCCGGGACGGCAGCGCGGACGTCGCCGGGCGGATCCGGCACGCGCTGCGCGGCCTGCCCTTCACCCCGGACGAGCGCCTCACCCCGGTGCAGCCCGTCGCCCTCGCCGAGGGCGTGCGCCGCAGGATGGAGGACGCGGCCGTACGCCTGGTGCGGCTGATCGAGCGGGTCTGCTGGTCCCTGTCCGAGGACCCGGCCGTCCTGCGGGACCTGGTCGGCCTGACCCCGGCCCAGGTGCCGTTGCTCGGTGCCGGGGGAGCAGCGGCCGAACGGTCCCGCGCGGGCATGCTGGCCCGGCCCGACGTGGTCGTCGAGAACGGCCGGCCGCGGTTCCTGGAGTGCAACTTCGGAACCGCCGACATCGGTCCGGTGGTGGCCCGTCACCTCACCTCCGCGTACGGCGCGCTGTACCGGACGGCAGCGGAGCGGCTCGCACGCCCGGGCGCCCACCAGCCGTACGCGGGCAGGGCGGCCCTCTTCCGCCGCCTGTGCGAAGAGCGCGGGCTGCCACCGAAGGTCGCCGTGGTCGGCACCATGCGGGAGGAGAACGTCGGCGACTCGCGCTACTTCGAGACCGAGGCCCGCTACCTCCGGGACCACGGCTTCACGTCGGAGTTCTTCGAGCCGGAGGAACTTCAGGCCGCCGGCAGCCACTGGCCGGTCGTGGTCAACCACTTCATCGCGGCCGAGTGGCGGCGGATGGGCATCCCGCTGGACGGGATGCGGCGGCTCCACCGGCAGTCGGTGATCGTCGCTCCCGACGCCGGCATGCTCCTGTCGAGCAAGCTGGTGCTGGCCTGGCTGTCCGCCGGCCGCTTCGAACTCTCCGCCGCGGAGGCCGCCCTGGTCGCGGAGTGCGTGCCGTGGACACGGTCGCTCGACAAGGGGACCGTCGTGTACGACGGACGCGAGGAAAGCCTCCCCGAACTGGCGATCCGCCGCCGGGAGGACCTCGTGCTGAAGCCCGTCGGGGCCTTCGGCGGCAGGGACGTCGTGCTCGGCCGGTCCGCCGACCCGGCGGAGTGGCGCGCCAGGATCGAGTCCGCCGTGGCGGAAGGAACCCACATCGTGCAGGAACTCGTGCGGCCCGACCCCCTGACCGTGGCCTTCCACGACGCGGCTGCCGGCCGGCTGGTCAGGCATCCCGTCTCCTACGTCCTCGGCCCCTACGTGGTGGACGGCACCCCTTCCGGATACATGGTCCGGCACGCGCCCTCAGAGGTCCCGTCCGTGGTGAACTTCGCCCGGGGCGCCTCCTTCAACCTCGGTGTATGACATGCCGCGGAGATGACGACGCGAGCACGGACCCGACAAGGAAACGACATGCAACCGGCACCCGCACTCGCATGGCTGGACGCGTTCCGACGGCTGCGACAGGGCCAGCGGGGCGACCTCGCCTCCCGGCTGGCCGCGGTGGAACCCGTACTCTCCCCGGCCGGAGCGAACCCCGGCATGCCGCTCAGACCCGTCCTGATGCGACGGCACCACCTGCGACAGCAGGCGGACGTCGGCGGCACACTCATCGGTCTCCTGACGGCCGTCGCGCACCGGCGGGCCGGCGGCGACCCACGGCGGTTGGGAGAGCTGCTGGGGGAGAAGCCGCCGGCCGGCCGGGCGCCGCGCCTCGCCCCGGCGGACGACGGCACCTGGTGTGCCACCGTCCATCCCCGTGCGGGCGTGTGGTGGTTCACCGACTTCGAACGACGATCCCCCCAGCCCGGTCTCGACGCTGTGCACGCGGTCGCCGCGGCTCACGCGACCTGCCCCGTCGCCCAGGCGCTGCGGGCAGCGGGCGCCTCGCTCGGACCTGTGGACCCACGGGGGGTCCGCGGCCGCCCGCGTGCGGCCACGACCCCCACCCACGCCTCCCAGGCGATGACCTGCGCACGGAGGACCGGACGGCCCTCCGCCCCCGAGGACCGCTGGTACGCCAACCGGCTGCTGCTCGCCTGGCTCTACGAGGCGCGCGGCGAGTTCGGGCCGCACCACGCGGGAATGGTCGAGCGCCACGTCCCGGCGACGTACCCGGTCGAGGACCGTGACGTCGTGGTCGACGGGGTGCGAACGTCGCTGCTGCGGCACCTCGTGGTCGCGCGGGCCCGTTACGTGCTCAGGAGCGCCCGCCCCGGCGACCCGCCCGGGACCTTGCTGGGGTGGGCCACCGGTGGTGACGCGTGGCACCGGGCGCTGGAGGAAGCGGTCAGCAGGCGCACGTGGATGGTGGCCCAGCGCCTCGTGCCGCCCGGACGAGCGGCGGTTCCGGTGGGGTGGTCCGACGGCTCCTGGCGCCTCGAGAGCCTGGGGACACGTCTGGAGGCGCACTACCGCGGCACGGAGTACGCGGGCGCGCTGGTGAGGCTGCTCGGCCCTCCGTCGGCGACGGGGGGCTGCGCCGACGCCGGCCTGTCAGTCGTCCTGAGCCTCGATCCCTGACGGGTCGTCGTCCTGGTCCGGGTGCTCGAGCAGGCCGAGCCGGTGCGCGACGTACCCGCCCTGGAAACGGCTGGTGGCCCCCAACTGGAGCATGATCGCGGCGATGTGCTTGCGGCAGGTACGGACGGACATGCCGAGCCGGCGGGCGATGACCTCGTCCTTGAGGCCCTCGGCGAGAAGTTTGAGGATGCTCCGCTTGACGTCGCCGGAGATGCTGCGAGTGGACTCACGGTCGTTGCTGCCGGTGTCGAACGCGTCGGCAGCCTGCCAGCTGCGCTCGAACACGTCCACGAGGAACGCGACGATGGACGGCTCGCGGACCACGACCGCCGCCGCGGGATCGGTGTGGTCCGGAATGAAGGCGGTCTCCCGGTCGAAGACGATGAGCCGGTTGAAGAGCTCGTTGGACGTGCGCACCTCCGCTCCGAGCGCGGTGACCTCTTCCACGTACGCGCGGGCGGGCTGGTTGTAGCGGGTGGTCCGCTGGTACAGCGTGCGCATGGCGACACCCCGCTCCAGCATCCGGCGGTCGCGAGGCAGGGCGTCCGCCAGGACCTCCGGGTTCCTGACCCCGCCGGGCTGTGCCGTGAGCACCTCGAAGCGGCAGCGCTCCGCCGTCTCCTCGAGGAGCAACCGGATCTTGTGCAGGTCCTTGAGGCGGTGGACGCCGCCGGTGGCGGCGGCCATGCCCTCGGTGTAGCGGGCGACGAGGGCTTCCTTGCTCTCGGCTATGCGCACGATGGCCCGCTGCCGCTCGAGCACCTCGCTGGAGAGCGCGCTGGTCAGTTCGGCGGCGGCCGTCTGCGGCGCCACCGGAACGAGGGTCCCCGGCCTGGTCGTGGACCGTCTGAGCAGCCGTACCGCCATGAGTCTGGCCACGCTGCGCTCGACATCCTCGGGAGTCATCCCGTCCGGCCGCGATTCGTGAGCCGGCGGCAGTCCCCCCTTCTTGATGGCCAGGTCGTACACGGCAAGGTCCTGAGGGTCGAGATCGTCGAACCCTTTTTCCATTGTGTCCATGTTCAAGCGCTTTGTTAGGTGCTCACTTTGCTGCGTTGCACGTTGGTGTGTGATCAACGCTCTGTACCCGAGTGTAGGAGTCCCGACAGGCTCGTCTTCATGATCCGCCCCGATCGACGGGGTGTTGCCACATGCAAGGGATGCGTCGATATGAGCATGATCACCTGCCACTCGAGCCACTCGATCGCCCTGCGAACCGCCGGGCTCCTCTCCGTCGCCGGGATCGCCGTCACCACCCTGCTGGGCCTCTCGCCGTCCCCTGTCGCCCCTGATGTCACGGCGGTGTCGGCCACCGGTCCCGCGTCGGACGACACAGGCTGGGGCGTGTCGCCCAAGAGCGAGCCGGACACGGGCTGGGGAGCCCCCTCCGCCTGACGGTCCCGCCGTCCACGGGCCTCGCGGCAGCCGCCTCCGCCCCACACTCCACGACCCAAGGAATATGTCATGTCACGCCAGCCAATGTCCGACCTCTTCTATCTGACCAGGGCCGATGTCGCTCAGGCGCTGAGCCGCATCGACCCGGTCGCCGTCGCCGCGGACGTCCTTCGGGCGCACGCGCGGGGGGAGACCGTCGTGCCGGACGAGGGCTACCTCGGCTGGACCACCGCAGACGGGCACAGCGCCCGCAGCCTCAACATGCCCGGCCTGGTCGGAGGACCGGAGCCCGTGGTCGGCACGAAAATCATCAACGCCTCGCTGGGCAACACCGCGCGCGGCATCCCGAGGGCGGACGGCCTGACCTTCCTCTTCGACCCCGAGACGGCCCACCCCTACGCGATGATGGACGCGGCCCTGATCAGTGCCACGCGCACGGCAGCGGTGTCGGCCGTCGCCGTCGGGCTGCGGACCCGCCCCGTGTCCCGACTGGCATTCCTCGGGTGCGGCGCTCAGGCGGACGCCCACCTCGGGCTGCTGCTGCCGCGGCTGGAAGACCTCACGGAGCTGGCCCTGTACGACCAGCAGCCCGCAGCCGCGGCGGCGTTCGCCGAGAAGCACCGGGCGGCCGCGGAAGCCGTCGGCGTCCGGCTGACGGTGACGGCGACCGCGCAGGAGGCCGTCCGCGGCTCGGACGTCGTGGTGCCGCTCACCACCGTGACCGAGGGGTACGTCCGCGCGGAGTGGCTGCTGCCCACCGCCACCGTCGTCCACGTCTCGCTCGACGACCTGCTCGCGGAGGTCGTGCTCGGCGCCGCCCAGGTCGTGGTCGACGACTGGCAGCTGGTCCGTACGGATCCGCGCCGACTCCTCGGCCGGATGTACCGGGAGGGACTGCTGTACGGCCCGGACGAGCCGGAGCCCGGCCGGCCTGCGAAGCGGGTCGACGGGACGCTCGGCGAACTCCTGCTGAAGGAGGCGCCGCTGGCCGACCGGGACGGCGTGACGGTCGTCAATCCGTTCGGCATGTCGGTCCAGGACGTCGCACTCGCGCACCGGGTGTTCACCGCCGCGACCGAGCTGGGCATCGGCTCCCGGTTGCCCCGATGAACGCCATGGAGGCGGCATGATCCACGACAACATAGCCGGAGCCGTCGGCAACACTCCGGTCGTCCGGCTGGCACGCCTGTTCCGCGACGAGCCCTTCGAGGTCCTGGCCAAGCTGGAGTACCTCAACCCCCTGGGCAGCATGAAGGACCGGGCCGCTCGTCACGTCATCGAGAGCTGGCTCGCCGACGGAACGGTGCGCCCCGGCACCCGGCTGGTGGAGAGCTCGTCCGGCAACTTCGGCATCGCCCTGGCCGCTCTGGCCCCGCTGTACGGGCTCCACGTCACCTGCGTCCTCGACCCGAACACCTCGGCGACGAACCTCGCCATCCTGGACAGCCTCGGGGCGGACCTCGACATGGTCTGGGAGCGGGACGCGGGCGGCGGCTACCTGGAGACCAGACTCGCCCGGGTGCGGGAACTGGTGGCCCGGGACCCCGCGGTCGTATGGGTCAACCAGTACGCCAACGACTTGTGCTGGCAGGCCCATTACGAGCAGACCGCGGCGGAGATCCTGACCCAGGTGCCCGACGGCCTCGACGTGCTGGTGGCCGCGGTGAGCACCACAGCCACGCTCCAGGGCGTGGCGCGCCGTCTGCGTGGACGGTGGCCGGCGCTACGGGTCGTGGCGGTCGACGCGTTCGGCTCGGTCATCTTCGGCGGACCGTCCGCGCCCCGCAGACTGCCCGGGCACGGATCGAGCCGTGTCCCGGAGCTGGCCGCCACGCTCGAGCACGACGACGTGGTCCACGTACGCGACGAGGAGGCGGTCGCAGGGTGCCACGCGCTCCTGCGGAGCGAGGGCATCCTCGCCGGAGCGTCGTCGGGAGCCGTGGTGAGCGCCCTGCGGAGCGTGGCTCCGTCGCTGCCTGCCGGGTCCCGGGTCCTCACCCTGTTCGCCGACCGAGGGGAGCGCTACATGGACCTCGTCTACGCCGGTACCGCCGACACGCGGCCCGCGGATCTGAGGGAGCCGGTCGACATCCGGTGACCGGACGGACCCGTGCTCTCGCCCTGCCTCGGGAGGGCCGCTCGAGGCGGGGGAGGGCGGGTCCCGCTCCAGCCCTCCTCGGTGGCGACCATCGCGTGGACCTCCATGTCGCGGCGCCTTCCCCCACCCTGTTGCCGGCTTCGCCGCAGCCCCTCCCGGACGCATCCGGCACGCACACCATCTGGAGAAGGCCGACAGCCAGGCCGCTCGCCCGCGCAAAGACTCTCGCGGCGGACGGGGCCGCGAGCGCGGGAGGGAGGGGCACGGGCGGCGGCACGGGCGGCATGGGCGGGCGGCGGCCCTCGTCTCGCGTGCTCACCAGCGGGTGAGGACCAGCTCGATGGAGAAGCCCGGACCCATGGCGGCGATGACGCCGGCGGAGCCCTCGGCGGGCGGCGTCCGCATGAACGTCTGCAGGACGTGCAGGACGGAGGCCGAGGAGAGGTTGCCCTTCTCCGCCAGGGACCGCCGGGTCGGTTCCAGCGCGTGCGGCGGCAGGCCGAGCGCGTGCTCGACGGCGGCGAGCACCTTCGGCCCGCCGCCGTGGACGATCCAGGCGGCGACCTGTTCAGGCGTGAGCGCGTGCCGGCCGAGGAGTTCGCGGACGGCCCCGGGCAGGTGCGCCGCCGTAAGGGCGGGCACCTCCGGGGAGAGCAGGATCCTCAGACCGTGCGAACCGATCTCCCAGCCGAGCGCCTCCTCGGTGTCGGGCACCAGATGACTGTGGCTGTCCACGAGTTCGGGAACGCCCGGGCCGTCCTCCCCGCCCGTGTCGCGGTGCCACCGCGCCCCGGTGGCCACGACGGCCGCCGCGCCGTCCCCGAACAGACTTCCGGCGACGATGTTCGCCATCGAGGTGTCCTGCATCTGGTACGCGACGGAGCACAGTTCGACCGAGAGCAGCACGGCGACGTGGCCGGGGTGGCCGAGCAGATAGTCACGCAGACGGGCCAGTCCGGCGGCGCCGCCCGCGCAGCCGTTCCCGAACAACGGAATCCGCCGTACGTCCGGACGCAGACCGATCCGGTGCGCGAGCCGGGCTTCGAGCGACGGCACGGCCAGGCCGGTGACGGTCGTACTGATCACGGCGTCCACGTCCCCGGGCCGCACGCCCGCCGTCTCCAGCGCCTCCGTGAGAACGCGCTCGCCGAGTTCCAGGGCGGTGTCGAGCCAGACGCGGTTGGCGTCGGTGAAGTCGGTGAGGGCGCGCAGTTCCGCGAGCGGCCGGGCGAAGTGGCGGGTGACCACACCGGCGTTGGCCTGGATTCTGCGGAGCATCTGCCGGCCGGTCAGGGTCCGCCCCAGCGTCGTACCCGCCAGCGCCTCCATGATCTCTTCCTGGGGGAAGCGGTGCGGTGGTACGGCGGTGCGGATCGCCCTCACGCGTGGTCCCGCAGCGCGTCGCCCGGAGGCGCTCGGGCCCCGGTCGTCGCTGCTCGTGGTCGTCGGGCCTGTGATCGTCCGGCTCGTTGGCACTGGGCTTTCGGCCTTCCCCTTGCGGTCTGCGTCGTACGGCTGGCGGTGGTGCGGGCGATGGGGGCGGGGAGGCGGCGCGGGCGCTGCCGGGGCCGGTGCCGGACTCGGCAAGATCCGAAGGACAAGGTCCTGGTCCGCGGTGAGCAGCACCACGGGCGGCGCGAGTTCTGGCCGCCGAACCCGAAAGAGCAGCCGCCGACACGCGGGAGGGGACCGGGATCCCCGCCCCTGTGCCGGAAGGGGCCGTCGCGCCACCACGTCGAGCTTGTGAGCGCCGTCCTGCCCCTCGAAGTCGGCGACGGGGGGACCGTGCCGTGGTTCAGCGCGAGCACGGTGCGGGCCGCCCGGACGGCGCCGGCCCCACTGGGGCATGGCCGATCACTCCCTTGGCCGCGGTGGCTGGCGGTGTCGTGTCACCGAAGACGCGGGCGAGGGCGGCTGCCTCGGCCGCGTCGCCCGGCGGCGTACCGGTGCCGTGTGCGTTGATGTCCCCGGTGTCCCCGGTGTCCCCGGTGTCCCCGGTGCCGCAGTCCGCTTCGCGCAGCGCGACCGTGACGGCGCGTACGGCGTCGTCGCCGAGGCGACGGTGGGCGATAGGGGCGATGGGGAGTTACGGGGGTGACGGGGCGCCGGGCGTCGGCCCCGCTCCGAGGCCGCGCTGGACGGCGCGTCCGCGGCCGAGGCCCGTTCCAGGACGAGGTCGGCGGCGCCCTCGCCGAGGACGCAACCGTCCCCCGGTACGTCGAACGGCCGGCCGGGCGACGCGGGTTCGTCACGGCACCGGGACAGGGAGCCCCCGCGTTCGTTGTCGAAGTCGCTGGGCGCCCGCAGGCCCTTGACGATGGCCGGGATGTCGCGCACGCGGGGGAAGCGGGTGGCCGTCATCCGCGAACGGGTCTCGACCTGGGCGCGCGCGGGCCGAACGTCACCACCGCGAGCGCCTGCGCCTCGGGCTCCACCGGTGACCAGGCCGGGACCGGTGACGGCGACCTCAGCGGGCACGGCGCGCGCCGTCGAAGGCACGGGCCGCCTCGGCGAGCGTGGACGTGGGGGACAGGTCCAGGGTCTCCTCGGGAAGGATCGTCCCGAACTCCTCCTCGGCGGCCACCACCAGCTCCATCAGGGCCAGCGAGTCCACGCCGAGACTCCCGAACGTGGTCGACGGGGTGAGGTCGCCGGGATCGACCTTCACGTCCAAGTGGTCGGTCAGCAGCGTGACAAGCTGCTCGGGCAGGGTGTCCGGGATCGACTGGGTCATGCCTGTGCCTCTCTTGCGCGTACCGCGGCGACCGCGGTGTTCCTGTCGGCGTACCTGTCGGTTTTCGTCTCCGAGCCCCTGCCCCTGCCCCTGCCCCTGCTCGTGCCCGTCCCTGTGCCCGCGTCCGCGTCCGCGCCCGTGCCCGAGTCGGTGTTCATGCGCTCGAACAGCTCCCGGGCGCGGGCCGCCTGCGCGCCGAGCCGTTCCAGATGGAGCACGAGCCGGTCCCGCGCCCGCTCACCGGCGGGTCCCAGGCCCGGGAGCGTCGCCACCTTCAGCCCCCGCAGCAGGGGGGTGACCACGTGAGCGAGGTGGACGTCCACGTTGTAGATCCCGGCGGCGGCGATCCGCACCGCCCTGGCCCGGAAACCCGGAATGGTCGCACCGGGCATCGCGAACCCGTGCAGCACATCCGCCAGCGCGGTGAGGGCCGCGTCGGGGAAGAAGCCGAGCGCGTCGGCGAACAGATCCCGGTAGAACAGCATGTGCAGGTTCTCGTCGGCGGCGATCCGCGCCATCAGCCGCTGTCCGGCGGCGTCGTGGCACGCGGCGCCGACGTTGCGGTGCGCCTGCCGCGTGGCCAGCTCCTGCACGGTGACGTACGCCAACGAGTGCAGGGGCGTCGGCAGATCGGACCGGAAGCCGGTACCCACGTGGCGCATCCGCAGCTCTTCGAGTGCGACGGGGTCCACGGCCCGGCGGGCGTGGACGTAGGCGCGCAGCACCGCCGCGTGGCGGTCCTCCTCCGCCGTCCACCGGTGTACCCAGGCCCCCCAGGCACCGTCCCGACCGAACCGGGTGGCGATCTCGAAGTGGTAGCTGGGCAGGTTGTCCTCGGTCAGCAGATTGACGACCAGCGCGTCCTGCACGGCGCGCGGCAGCGCCGACTGCTCCGGGGACCAGGCCGTGCCGCCCAGCGGGCCGTCGTAGTCCCGGCCGGCACCCCACGGCACGTACTGGTGCGGGAGCCAGTCCCGCGCGGCGTCCAGATGCCGCGCGAGCAGCCGCTCCACCGACGGCTCCAGCTCCCGCAGCACGGTCTCCACCGCGACGGCGGCCTCAGTCATCCGTCCGCTCCTGCTCGTCTCGCGCAGCCATGGCCCTGCACCGGTCTGTCAATGCGAACGGGCAGGCGGGTAACCGACCTTTCAACACTTCGCGCACCGGCGGCGGCCGACTCTTCCCGGAATCACCTCACCGAGGTACGAGACGGCCCCACGGGCTGCTCCGTGTGGCCCAGAGGACGACTTCTACGGCGACCCGCCGATCAGCACCCACGGAGTCGATGAGCTCACCGCGGGACCCATGGTCCGCCGGACCGGCGAGACCCAGGACGGGCCTTGTGGGAGCCCGAAGTTCTTTCTTCCGGGGGCGGTTGAGGGCTGCGAGGCCAGGCAGCACGGGCGGGCATACGTCGGCGGCCCGTATGCCGGCTCGTCGGATCGGCACTTCCGGGCGGCGCCCCGCGGGCGGTTCGGCCGGCGCAAGGGCCAGCGGGCGGCCGCGGCCGGCCGGGTGCGCTTGGAGTGGGCGCCGCAGCTGTCACGGCGTACCGAAGACGAGGACGGTGTTGTGTCCGCCGAATCCGAAGGAGTTGGTGATGGCGGTGGTCATGGGTGTCGGCTGGGGGCGACCGGTGACGATGTTCAGCGGCAGAGCGGGGTCCTGGCGTGAGAGGTTCGCGGTCGGGGGGACGAGCTGGTGGTGCAGGCTCAGGACGGTCAGGGCTGCTTCGATGGCCCCGGCTGCGCCGAGGGAGTGGCCGAGGACGCTCTTGGTAGCGGTGAGCGGGGGCTGGTCGTGGCCGAAGACGCGGAGCAGGGCAAGTCCTTCGGCGGCGTCTCCGACCGCCGTGGCGGTCCCGTGGGCGTTGATGTGGTGGATGTCGCCGGGGCTCTGACCGGAGGCGGTCAGGGCGGCGCGGATGGCGGCTTCGGCCCCCGCGCCGTCCGGGCGGGGAGCGACGGGGTGGTAGGCATCGCTGGTGGAGGCGTGACCTCGGAGGAGTGCGCGGGTGGAGGCGCCGCGTCGGCGGGCGTGGCGGGGATGTTCCAGCACGAGGACCGCTGCACCCTCCGACAGGACGAAGCCGTCGCGGTCGGCGTCGAAGGGGCGTGAGGCGGCACTGGGGTCGGCGTGGTGTCGTGAGAGGGCCTGCATGCGGGCGAAGCAGGCGGCGGTCATGGGGGCGAGTCCGGATTCGGCGCCGCCGGCCAGCACGATGTCGCAGGTTCCGGCGGTGAGCAGGTCACTGGCGAGGCCGATGGCGGCGGAGCCCGAGGCGCAGGCGCTTGCGACGGTGAAGTTCGGGCCGCCTGCCTTGAGGTCGATGGCGGTCTCGGCGGCGGCCATGTTGGGGATGCTGCGGGGCAGCGCCAGCGGGGAGACGTCGGCGTGGTGCCCTTGGCCGAGGCGGCTGAACTCGCGTACGTAGCCGCTCAGGCTGTTGCTGCCGACACCCATGACGACACCGACGCGCGGGGAGTTCCACGTGGTGTGGTCGAGTCCGGCATCAGTGACGGCGCGACGGGCGGCGGCCAGGGCGAAGCACGTGAAGCGGTCCAGTCTGCGTGCGAGGCGGTGACCGAGTTCCGCTGCGGGGTCGAAATCGGTGACGGCGCAGGCGAAGTCGACGGGCAGTCCGGCCAGAGAGCCGTGGCGGCGGGCGAGTCCTTGTCCTTCGCACACTGTGGCCCAGGTGGTGTCGGTGGTGGAGCCGGCGGGTGTGAGCATGCCGATACCGGTGACGGCGACGGTGCGGTCGCTCAGTGACGGGGCGGGCGGGGATGCGGACGGCATGGTGTGAGCTTCCGGTGCGGTGCCCTCGGGCGCATGCGTGTGAAGTCGAGGGGGGCGGGCGCGGGTCGGTGGGTGGTGGCGTGCGGAGAATCAGGGGGGCGGGTGCGGGGGGCCGGGATCAGGTCCTCGACGAGAGAACGCCGCAGGCCGCCGGGGGAGCAGCCATGACGTCCCCGGGGCCCGGCCCGTGGGGTCGCCCCGTCCAACGACGTGCGACCTCGGCCGTCACGCGGTGCCCGGCTGTCGTTGTCGGCCTCGGTGGGTGACCGGTGGGGGCGTCGGGCCCAGGGTCGATGCGCTGGAGGCGTGCAGGTCCCGTGGTCGGGGCCATCTGGTCCTCGACCTGCGGGGGAGGCCTTCCTCCGGCCATGACGCCGTCCACAGCTTGAGGCACAGGGCCAGGACAACCCAGGCACAAGATCCACGTTCGTCACACCGCCGAGGCGACGGGGCCCCACAGCTCCTCGGGAAACCGGCGTGGGAGCGCGAGGTGCGTACACGAGGAGATTGCGACATTGAGGGGAAAACCGATACCAAAGCGGAGCTTGGGCGTTGTGCATCTCGTAGACAGCCACCGTAGGGAGACCGGATGCCCGAGCAGATCGTGCATGTGACCGACGCGTCGTTCGAGTCGGACGTGCTCAAATCAGATCGTCCCGTCCTGCTGGACTTCTGGGCGGAGTGGTGTGGGCCGTGCAAGATGATCGCGCCGCTCCTCGAGGAGGTGGCCAGGGACTACGGGGACCGGCTCCAGGTTGCGAAGATCGACGTGGACCACAACCCCTCCACGCCGGCGAAGTTCTCCGTTCGAGGCATCCCCACCCTGATCCTTTTCAAGGACGGTGTGGTGAAGCAGGCGAAGGTCGGTGCCTTGTCGAAGGCCCAGATCACCACCCTGATCGACAGCCACATCTGACCAGGACGGGGTCACGCACCCGGCGGCCCTCGATGTCGCCGCCGAGACGCCGCGGCTGTCAGGGTCGTCCTCCCCCTCGGGGTGTCCTGACCTCGTCGACGCCTGGGCCGACCGGAACGCCGACGCCGACCTGGTCGCTGACACAACGGACCCGGTATGAGTCGTGGCGGGGTCCCCGAGCCGGGGCCGCGCCGGTGACGGTCCGGTTCAGCCCGTCAGGGAAAGGACCAGTGCGGCGCTCGAAGCGCAGCGGAGCCGGCCCTCGCGTACCGCGGCGACGGCCTGCGGCAGGGGGACGCGGAGGACCCTCAGGTCCGCCTCGGACGACTCCGCGGCGGCCGGACCGGATGCCGGCTGGTCGACGCGCCACAGGTGGACCCGGCAGTCGGTGAGGCCCGGCAGCGGGTGGAGGAAGCCGTACCCTTTCCAGGTGCCGCCGCGGTACCCCGTCTCTTCGGCCAGCTCGCGCCGCGCCGCGGACAATGCGCCGTCGTCGTCCGGGTCGACGGATCCGCCGGGCAGCTGCCACAGAACTCCGGCGAGGTAGTGGTACTGCTCGATCAGGAGGAGCTGCCCGTCGACGAGAGCCGCCACCCGCACCTGGTCGGGTGCCTGGACCCAGTCGTAGTCGCCGGGCCGTCCGTCGGGCCCGGTGACCTCGTCACGGTGTACCTGGAAACGGGGGGTGCCGTACGACATCGTGCCGGCGTGCCGGGTCCATGGTCCTCGCTGCTCCACGGGGACGACCCTACCGGCCTGCCAGTGGGCCCGGGGCGTCGGTTGTCAGCCACCCACGGAGCCACGGGGCTGCACCACGGCACGGACGCGGTGGCCCGGGGGTGCGTCGATCATCGCTTCGGCGTCCCGGACACCGGCGAGTCGCGCGAACGCCAGCAAGTAGTCGCGGGCATGGTCCTGAAGCAGCCGCAGTTCGGCGCGGCAGTCCGCGGCGAGAGGCCACTCCGTCTCGGGGCGCCCCGGTGACGCCTCTTCGAAGGCCCGCAGGCGCGGGTGCCATCGGGACAGGAACGGACGCAGTTCGAGGTTGAGGAAGTTCACGGCCAGGCATTCCACGGTCATCCCGACGCTCACATGAGTGGAGGGGCGACTGACCTTCAGCGTTTCGCGGGTGGTCGCGAACAGTCCGTACAGGGACGTCAGGGCCTCCCGCAGCACGCCGTCCTCGTCGTCGAGCCGCTGCACCGACACGCGCGTCACCGACTCGACGAACAGCTGCCAGGCGACCTGCCGGGAGTCGTTGTTCACCACGAAGGTGAGTTCACTGAGCTGCGGCACGGTCACCTTCACCTCCGTGAGGCGGGCGGAGCGCCGGTAGGCGTCGAGGCCGACGGCAACCAGGGCCCCCGCCAAAGCGCCGGTGATCGCGAAGAGGAAGAAGCCACTGGTGTGGCCGACGGCGTGGACGCCGAGCCCGACCGCCGCCCCCACGACCACCGACAGTCCGATGCGTCCCAGACGACCGGCTCGCGTGCCGAGTCGACTCATGTGCGTCCCCCGCAATCCTGCGTTCCCGTTCCCACGACCACGATCGGCCCTGATCCGATGGCGGAACCCTACCCGCACCCCCGCGGGACCAACTGCCCTTCCGCGTAGCCGGGTTCGGCGTTCGACCCGGCTGTGGTGAGCGAACCGACGACGGTGACATTCCCGCGCCGCGTACGGCCGCCTCCGCCTGGGCTGCGCGCCCCGCGCACCGGTCGCCGCCGCGCACCACCGCTCACCGCCGCTCAGCGCCGCGCACCGCCGCGTGGCGACGCCTGGCAGTGGCCCGGCTTTGTCCAAGTCCCTCCCAACGGCGCGCGCCGTCGGTAGAGTTGAGCGCCGACCTGGCTGATCTGTCCTACTCGGACGCAGGGGGGCCTGCCATGACGTCCAGCACATCCCCGTGTTTACGACGACGAAGCGTCCGTCGCCCGCTCCGCTCGACCGCGGCACGGACCGCGCTGCTGGTCCCGGCCCTGGCGGGGGTGTTCGCCGGCGGATGCACCACCACGAGCGGGCCGCCCCCGGCGGCGCCCTCATCGGTGTCGTCTCCGCCCGCGGCGACGCCCCCGTCATCGGTGTCGTCTCCGCCCCCGGCGGCGCCCCCGTCATCGGTGTCGCCTCCGGCCCCGGCGACATCCCCGGTCTCGCTTCCGCCCAGTCCACCAGCTGCCGCACGGTGCGACGGTGACGTGCTGGACCACCGGGACATCCGCCATCCCGAGCTGGGAACGGTCCGCGTGTTCCTCGTCCGGAGGTCCGTCTCCCACTACCCCAAGGGGTGCGTCGCGTCCGTCACCGGCAGCGGGCGTCCCCTGGCCTCCGTCTACGTGGACATCTACGAGAACGACCTGAACTTCGCCGACCCCGCGACCGACACCACCGGGAACACCTTCGTGGTCTACAACCCTGGTCGCTATGACGGGGTACTCGTGCTCGTACCCGACGCGGACGGGTTCGAGGACATCGGCTGGAGAAGCACCACCGAGCACTACTCGGGAGGCCGGTTCGCCTACTACCACGCACGGCTCGACGGCCCGGGCGAAGACGGTCGCTACACGATCATCCAGTCCGAGAACTCATGCGTGCCCTCCTGTGCCCAAGGTGCCACCAGCCAGGTGTCGTTGCACTGGAACGGCCACGAGTACCTGCCGGCCGGATAGTGTTGCGGGGCTCTTGGGCACGGGTGGGCGGGCTCGGCGCGGCGCTCGCGCGGCTGAGGTCCGCCCTGGCCGGCCGGGGGCGGGTCAGGGCCGAGATCGGGTATGGCGTCTTCCTCTCCTACAGCGGTGACCGCGACCGGCAGTGGCTGCCGCACCTGCAACGCGTGATCGAGAAGCAGTCCCGCCCCTGGTACAAGCCGCCGCGCATCAGGGTCTTCCTCGACTACAGCGGTGTGTCGATCGGGCCGCAGCTGTGGGCCAAGATCAAGGCCGGTCTCGCCCGCTCGGACTGGCTCGTCGTCCTGGCGTCGCCGGAGGCCAGAGCCTCGGTGTGGGTGGACCGGGAAATCGAGTGGTGGCTGGAGCACAAATCGGTCGACACCATCCTGCTCGTCGTCACCGCGGGGCGGCTGGTGTGGGACGAGCGGCGGGGCGACTGGGACCCGAGGCTGTCGACCGCGCTGCCGGCCCGGTTGGCGGGACGATTCGAGCAGCAACCGGTCTGGAAGTCCGTGGACCTCCGCCGCTTCGGCAGCGGTGCCGATTCCCTGCCCGACGTCGACGTCGACGTCGACGGTGTCGCGTTCGGGATCGCGTCCGTCGTGCGCGGCCTTCCCGAGGACGAGCTCAGGTCGGAAGGTCTCCGCGACACCAGGCGCAACCTGCGAACAGCGAGGATCGTGGCGGCCGTACTGGGCTTCCTGCTCCTGGTCGTGAGCACGGTGTCGGTGATCGCGGTGGTCGAACGTGCCGAGGCCACTCGCCAGCGTGACCATGCCGTCGCGCAGCAACTGATCACCCAGAGCTACCTCCTCGCCGACCGGGACCCGTTCGGCGCCCGGCTGAAGGCACTGGCGGCGTGGCGCATCGCCCCCTCTCCGCAAACCCGTCTCGCGGTCCTCGACGCCGCCGTGAACCCGGAGTCCGGCCTGCTTCCCCACTCCTGGCCGACGCGCTCGGTGGCGTTCAGCCCCGACGGCAGGATGGTCGCCTCGGGGGGAGGTGACGGCGTGGTGCGGTTCTGGGACACGGCAACACAGCAGAAGGCAGGCAACGCGCTCGTCGGACACCACCGGGGCGTCACGTCCATGATGTTCGGGCCGGGCGGCAGGACGCTGGCCACGTCGAGCTTCGACGGCACCGTGCGGCTCTGGGACGTCGCGGGCCGCAGGCAGATCGGTGCCCCGTTCAGCGCCCACGCCGGGGCGGTCAACGCGGTGGCCTACAGCCCCGACGGCAGGACCCTCGTCACCGCCGGGGACAGCGTGCGGGTGTGGGACGTGACGACCCACCGCCAGATCGGCGGGCCCCTCGGCGGTCAGGTCCCCCACGTCGCCGCCGTCGCCTTCAGTCCCGACGGCAAGACGTTCGCCGCGGGCGGCAGCGGCGTACAGCTCTGGAACACCAGCACCCGTGCTCCGATCGGCAGGGTGCTCGGGGGAGACGCTCTCGTCACATCGGTCGCCTTCAGTCCTGACGGCAGAACCCTCGCCTCCGCCGGCACCAAGGGCGGCGTGCGGCTCTGGGACACCAGCAGCCGAAGCGCGATCGGTACACCACTGGGCACTCCCACCACATGGACCGAGTCGGTGGCCTTCAGCCCCGACGGCGCGGTGCTCGCCGCCGGGTACGAGGACGGCAGCGTGCGGCTCTGGGACGTCGTGCGGCACACCCGGATGGGGGCGCCGTTCACCGGCCACACCGGTACGGTCCGGGCCGTTGCCTTCAGCCCGGACGGGGCGGTCCTGGCCAGTTCGAGTGACGACACCACCGTCCGCCTCCGGGACGTCCGCACACAGCGGCAGGCCGGCGCACCGCTCGCGATCGGGGGCCAGCAGGCGGCAGCCCTCGGCCCCGACGGCCGGACCCTGGCCGTCGTGGGCCCCCGCTCCACCGTGCGTTTCTGGGACGTCGCCACGCGTCGCCAGACCGGTTCCCCCCTGCTCCACGGTGACGAGGGCTTGACCTTCGCCCTGACCTTCAGTCCCGACAACGCCGTGCTCGCCATCGCCTCCGACGGTCTGCGGCTGTGGAACGTGGCGGCCCGCCGCCCCGTCGGCGCGTCGCTGTCCGCCTCGCGCGAGTTCGCGGATGACATCAACGCGGTGGCGTTCAGCCCGGACGGCAGGACCCTCGCCGGCGCCCACTCGGACGCGGTGCACGTGTGGGACCTGGCGGCACAGCGCCGGACCGGCAAAGCACTCGACGTCAGTGCGGTGGACATCGAGTTCAGCCCCGACGGCCGCACCCTGGCCACCGACACGGAGAACAACACCGTGGCGCTCTGGGACGTCACCACGCATCGTCGTATCGGCGAGATCCCCGCCCGTCACACCGCGCAGGTCACCGCGGTGGTGTTCAGCCCCGACGGCCGGACGTTCGCGACCGCGAGCCGCGACAACACCGTCCGACTGTGGGACACGGCCACACGCGAGCAGGTCGGGGACGCGCTGACCGGCCACCGCAGCGGCGTCCTGTCCGTGGCGTTCAGTCCCGACGGGACGATCCTGGCCACCGGCAGCATGGACCACACGGTCAGGCTCTGGGACGTCGCCACCGGGCGCGAGATCGGCGATCCGCTCGACGGGCACAGCGCTGACGTCACCGGCGTGGCCTTCGGCCCCGGCGGCAGCACGCTGGTCAGCTGGGGCGGGGACGACACGGTGCGGGTATGGAACATCGAGGCGACCGTGGATCCGGTGCGGTCACTGTGCACATGGGCCAAGGGAGCCTTCACCGCCGACCGGTGGCGTGACGACGTGCCGCCGGGCCCCGCCCCTCGCGCACTGTGCCCGACGGCGTGATGCGCGTGCGCCGGGTCGGGCCCGGTGCCCCCAGCCACGCGGCCCGTCGAGGACGCCATGCGCCGCTACCACGACGCGACCGAGGCGGTACGCGAGGACCGCCTCGACGCTCCGGCGAATGGCCCGGCTACGGCACCGCCCTCACCGATGCCGTCCGCATCCCCGAAGAGTTCGAACACGCAGGAAACCGCACCACCGAAACCCTCCCGCTTCAGGTGACCGCCGCGCTCGCGGACTCCCGCAGACCGTGCGTGACGGCGCTCAACGCCAACCGCGTGGCGCTGTGCGCTGAAGACGGCGCCCGCGCGGCGGGGCAGGATCGACACGCAGTTCGTTCCACCTGACCGTTCAACTCTGTCCTGCAGGGGGAAGTATGAAGAAGATCTACTCGGGCCTGGCCGCCGCGGCGCTGATGTCGTCGGTCCTCATGGCGGCGCCCGCCGTGGCGAGCGCGCCCGGCGCGACCGGCGAGCGCGCGGCCGCCGCCTGCCAGACCTGGCACGACAACGCCGGCCCCGGCGGAGCGGGTCGCTACCACGCCAAGTGCGCGGGCTCGGGCAAGTACGTCAAGGCCACGGTGCGCTGCGCCAACGGCAGCACCGCGACCAGCTCCTGGCGCTGGGAGTACGCCAAGGCGGAGTGCCCGTACGGCGTGGACTCCCGTTCCGGTTCCTACAGCACCCGGAGCTGACCGCGCGCGGCACCGGGCCGGCCGAGGAGCCGGTGCCGACCGGTCGCTCCCCTCGTGCCGACCCGGTGCCGAACCGCCGTGTGCGTCCCCGCCCCGCGATCACGCGGGCCGGGGACGCCCCCGTCCCGGCCGCCTGTACGCGTACCGAGGCCCTGCGACGACCCGCCGCAGCGGCCGCGCCCCGGGCCGGCGGTGTGCCGTTCGGGGCGTCTGTCAGACTTGCCCGCCGTGAAGATCACCCTATTCCGAAGCTCCCTGGTCCTGGGAGCCCTGGCGCTGCTCTGTTCCCTGCTGTTCGTCGCACCCACGACCGCGGCGGCGTACGAGAACTGTGACACGAACACCCTCTGCTTCTACGACCAGGACAGCGGCACGGGCGCGCTCGAGAAGGCCACCGCCCGAAACCTCCTCATCCTGCCCCAGTCGCACAACAAGGGGAATCTGACGGCCCGCTCCCTGCACAACAACACCACCTCCTGGGTGTGCCTGTACGCGGACGCCTACTACGGCGGCACGCTCGAGGCGGTCGCACCGAAGACCGAGGCCAATCTCCCCGACCTCGCCGGCGAACTCCAGGGCCGCGTCAGCTCGTACAAGCTGACCCCTTCCAAGGGGCACTGCTTCACCGGCTTCGAGCGCTGCGAGCAGGGCAAGCTCTGCATCTTCGCGGAGGAACGGGCCCGCGGCGGCATGTACGCGACCACGGACTCCCACAACGGCTACGCGCGCGTCTGGCACGACCGTGTCCACTCCGTCGTCAACAACACCCTCTCCTTCGCCTGCTTCTACCCCGCGGCCGGCCATCGCGGCGGGTGGAGGGACGCCGACGGCACCTCCTACGGCGCGTACAAGGTGATGCCGGGCGACAGCACGACGCTCCCCGCGCCCTTCGCCAAGACCTTCCGCTCCCACAAGCTCACCGAAAGGGCGGACTGCTCATGACGACCCGCGCCTCCGGACGCCCCTCCCGCCCGCGCCGCCGCTCCGTCGCCGCGGCCCTCGCCCTGAGCGCCGGCCTGCTGGTCGCCTCACCCGGTGCGACCAGTGCGACCGGTGCGACCGGTGCGACCGGTGCGGCCGGTGCCACGGCACCGGAGCCGTCACTGCTCGACGCCTGGACGGAGAGCGGCCGTTACACGCTGGCCGCCGGAGTGACGTACGTGCGCTACACCGAGCGCGCCGTGACCGAAGGCCGCGTCGCCAAGCGCGAGCTGAACGTGGTCGTCGCCGACCCGGCGCTCGGTGCGACCCGCCTCGAAAGCACCGTGGGCGGCGCCGCCGCCCGGGCGGAGACCGTCGGCGCCCAGCTGGCCGCGGTCCGACCGGAGCGGCCCCTCGCCGGGATCAACGGCAGCTTCTTCGCGCCGGAGCCTCCGCACGAGGGCGGCATCGCCTTCGGAGGAACCGCGGTCCGTGACGGCCAGGTCAACGGCACGGGTTGCCTGAACGGAAACCAGGCGGTCGTGCTCCAGCACGGACTGCCGTACATCTCCAAGCTCCGGGCGACGGTGACGCTCCAGGCCGTCGACGCGTCCGGCGCCGTCGTCGCCGAACGCCTCCTCGACGACGTCAACCGCGATCCCGGCCGCGGGGTGGGCTGCGTGCGCGGGGCGGACGACGTGCGGAAGGACCTCGCGTACGACCCGAGCGCCCCCGACGACAAGACGACCGTCTTCGTCGACGGGGACGAGCTCGTCGCCTTCAACGACTCCTACAACCTCCCTACGCCCTCCTCGGGGCGCGACACCCACCCCGAGGTCACCACGGACGACGACCCCGGGTACGAAGTGACCGTCGACCCCCAGGGCGTGTTCACCCTCCCCAAGGACGCCGGCGGCCAGTGGACCGAGGGACGGGGCGGAAAGAACGTCGCGACCGGAGGCTTCGTGCTCCAGGCGGTGGGCGCCGAGGCCGAACGGTGGCTGCGGGACAACCTGACCGCCGGGCGCACGCTCCAGCTCCGGCAGGAGGTCGTCGACCTCGAGTTCCCGGACCACCACATCGCCCTGGACGAGTCCGTGGACATCGTCTCCGGACTGGCGCACCGGCTCCTCGACGACGGCGCGACGGCCACCACCAGCGACACCTGTGCACGTCTCTTCGACAGGACCGGCGTCAGGCGGAAGGGCGAGCCGCAGCCCGGAGACCACTGCAGGGACTCCCGCACGGCCCTCGGCGTCGACACCAGGGGCCGTACGGTGATGGCGACCCTCACCGGCCGTCGGGACGTGCTCGACGCCCAGGGCGGGGTCCTGCACCCGACCGACACCGCGGACACCGCAGGCGTCGACGGTGCCTTCCTGCACGAGTTCGCGGCGATCCTCAAGCTCCCCGAGCTCGGCGTGATCGACGCCGTCAACCTCGACGGCGGCGGCTCGACCACCCTCTACACCCTGGACAAGCGACAGACCGGCATGACGGACATCGCCCGGCAACCCGACGGCACCTATCGGCGAGTCGAACGCCCCGTCGCGGACGGGGTCTACCTCACCCGCGGCGGCTACGCCCTACCAGGGGGAACCCTGCCGTAGCCCTGCCCTGCCGTAGCCGACGCCGGGCAGGGGGAGGAGACGGCGTGAGGCGGCAGGTCGCCCCACGGGCGGCGGAAGCTGCGGCGCCGGAGCTCGGTGGGCTGTCACGTTTCCGCGGTGGAACAGGGCCTTCGGCCGGGTGAGACCGTGCACCGTGACCCGCCGGTCCGCCGGTCCGCCGGTCCGCCGGTCCGCCGGAGCGCCGCCAAACCGCCTGTGATCAGGTGAATCTGTGGCGCAGCCTGCTGCTCCTCCTCGGGCTCCTGTCCACTTTTCTCCCCGCGGCCGCCGCGTCGGCGGCCGACGGCTGGCACCGGGCCCCGCGGCCCGACCCCGTCGTCTTCGTCCACGGCTGGAACTCCGACGGGTCCACCTGGCGGACCATGGCCGACCGCTTCCACGCCGACGGGTGGCCGGCCGGCCACCTCGTCCGGTGGACGTACGACGCCACCCAGTCCAACGTCACCACCGCCGCCCGGCTCGCCGAGGAGATCGATCGGGTCCTGGACCGGACGGGGGCATCCAAGGTCGACGTCGTCACCCACTCCATGGGGGGCCTGTCCTCCCGCCACTACCTGAAGAACCTCGGCGGCGCCGCCAAGGTCGACGCGTGGGTGCCCCTGGCGGGACCCCGTCACGGGACCGCAGGGCAAGAAGCACTTCGGCCCGTCGAGGCCCCCGCGAGAGCGCACGGACCGGGCCCGCCGACGAGTCGACACCCGCCGGCGGGAGAGCGGCGATCTGGCCGGGCCTCGCCGGTCATCAGGCCCTCGGGTCGCCCCCACCCGTAACGTACGGATGATCACATCGTGCTGACCACACGAAGGGGGGACCATGACGCCGGTGCACTTCCGGTTACTGGGCGGCATCGAGGTGCTGACGGACGGCCGGGCCGTCGACGTGGGCCATACGCGCCAGCGGTGCGTCCTGGCGGCCCTGCTCGTCGACGCCGGACGGCCGGTGACGGTGGACAGGCTGATCGACCGTGTCTGGGCGGACCACCCGCCCCAGCGCGCCAGGGACGCCCTCTACAGCTATCTCTCGCGGCTCCGCCGCGCACTGGCCCACGCGCCGGACCCCGCGACGGAGATAGAACGGCGGGACGACGGCTATGTGCTCCGTGCCCGGCCCGAGACGATCGACATCCACCACTTCCGCACCCTGGTGTCCCGTGCTCGGGCCGCCACCGACGACGAGCGGGCCATGACCCTGTACGACCGGGCCCTCGCCCTCTGGCACGGGGAGCCCTTCGGCAGTGTCGACGGCCCCTGGTTCCGGCAACAGCGCGACGCCCTGGGGCAGGAGCGGCTGGCGGCCGAGCTGGACCGCAACGACCGCGCCCTGCGCTGCGGCCGGCACACCGCCCTGGCGGCCGAGCTGCACGGCCGCGTCGAGGAACACCCGCTGGACGAACGCCTCGCCGCCCAGCTGATGCGCGCCCTCCACCACTCCGGCCGACCCGCCGAGGCGCTGGCTCAGTACCGCCGCCTCCACCGCGCCTTGGCAGAGGAGCTGGGCATCGCCCCCAGCGAACCCCTGCGCACCCTGCACCAGCGTCTGCTGGCATCCACCGCGGCGACGGACAGCGGTGCCGTACGGACCGGCGGTGCCCGACGCGCGACCGAGGACAGCGGTGGCCCGCACCCGGCCGCGACCGCGAGGGACGGAGCGGGAGCGGGTGGGGGAGCGGGTGACACGCCGCCGGGCCGGCCACCGTACCGCGTACCCCGTCAACTCCCCCCGACCTCCCTCCACCTGATCGGTCGCGGTGCCGAGACCGCCTTCCTGGACGACCTGCTCCCGGCTCCCGCGGCCCCCGGCACCGCAACCGCCGCCACCGCTCCGCTCGTCACGCTCAGCGGCCCGGCCGGAGTCGGCAAGACCACCCTCGCCCTCCACTGGGCCCACCGGGCCAAGGACGGCTTCCCCGACGGGCAGCTCTACATCGACCTGCGCGGCTTCGCGCCCGACGCCTCCCCGCTGCCTCCCGACGAGGCCGTGCACCGCTTCCTGGAAGCTCTCGGTGCCGGCCCCGGCGTGATTCCGGCCGACCCCACGGCCCGCTCCGCCCTCTTCCGTACCCTCGTCGACGGCAGACGTCTGCTCATGGTCCTGGACAACGCCCGCGACACCGACCAGGTACGCCCCCTCCTCCCGGGCACGCCGCACTGTCTCGTGCTGGTCACCAGCCGCCGGCGGCTGGCCGGCCTCGTCGTCCACCACGAGGCGCGCCATCTCGCCCTGGACGTCCTCAGCCCGCACGCCGCCCGGGAACTGCTGACGGCCCGCCTCGGCCCGGACCACGTCCACGCCGAGCCGGACGCGCTCGCCGAACTGGTCGAGCGCTGCGGCCGCCTGCCGCTCGCGCTCAGCATCGCCGCCGCCCGCGCGACCACCAGTCCCGGACTGTCCCTGGGCGCCCTGGTGGCGGAGCTGCGCGACGGGCGGCACCGGCTGGCGGCGCTGGCCACGGGCGACGGCGGGGACACCGACGTGACGTCGGTCTTCTCCTGGTCGTATCGCGCGCTGACTCCGGACGCCGCCCGGCTCTTCCGGCTGCTCGCCGACCACCCGGGCCCGGACACCACCGCGGCCGCCGCCGCCGCGTCGGCCGGACTGTCCTTCGACCAGGCCCGCGCCCTGCTGGCCGAGCTCGTCAACGCCCACCTGCTGCAGTGCCACCCGTCGGACCGCTACCAGCTGCACGACCTGGTCCGCGCCTATGCGGCCGACCGGCTGGCCGCCGACGAACCCGAGACGGACCGCCGGGCGGCCCGCCACCGGTTGTTCGACCACTATCTGCACTCGGCGCTCAGCGCCGACCGGCTGCTCGACGAGCACCGCGATCCCATCCCCGTGGACCCGCCCGTACCCGGCGGCCACCCCCGCCCGATCACCGGCCCGGAGGAAGCCCGGGCGTGGTTCGCCGCCGAGCACACCGCCCTGGTCGCGGCCGTGGACGAAACCGCCCGCGGCGGTCCGGCCGGACACGCCTGGCGGCTCGCCTGGGCCCTCGGCCCGCACCTCCAGCGCACGGGCGCCTGGACGGAGTGGGTGAGGGCGCAGCGCGTCGCCCTGGCCGCCGCGACCGACGCCGGCGACGCGATTGGCCGTGCCCACGCCACCCACGCCCTGGGGCTCGCCTGCGCCTGGGCGGGACAGCACGCCGAGGCCGAGGCCCGTCTCGCCTCGGCCCTCACGGAGTACGCCGAGTTCGGCGACCTGCGCGGGCAGGCCCACACCCACCGCACCCTGGCCTGGCTCGCCCAGCGCCAGGACCGGCACGCGGACGCCCGCCACCACGCCGCCCGCACCCTGCGCTTCTACACACGAGCCGGCTTCCTCCCCGGCCAGGCCAGCGCACTCAACGTGATCGGCTGGAGCCAGGCCCAGCTGGGCCACCACCGTCAGGCGCTCTCCGCCTGCGGGCGGGCCCTGCGCCTCTTCGAACAGGTCGCCAACACGACCGGGCAGGCGCACACCTGGGACAGCCTCGCCTACGCCCACCGGGGCCTTGGCCGGCACGAACAGGCGATCGCCTGCTACGGGGAGGCCGTGCGGCTCTTCCGCACGCTCGGCGACCGCTACAACACCGCCACGTCGCTGACCGGACTCGCCGACAGCCACAGCGCCACGGGCGACCTGAACGCGGCGCGAACGGCGTACGGCGAGGCTCTGACGATCCTCGACGAGCTGGACCACCGGGAGGCCCGGGAGATACGCCGCCGCCTCCGGTCGGCCGATTCCAGAAACGTACAAGGTCCGCCCAAGACCGGGCGGCCACGATGACGGCACCTTGACCGTACGCGACCACCTGTCGCATGCACCTCATGGGGGACCGTCATGCCGACGACCGTGCTGGACACGTCGTCCTTACCGCGACCGGAACGCACCGAGGCATGGGCCGCGGCCACGGCGCGGGCCCTGCTGACGACACGTCTGCGGTTTCCCGATCCTGAGCGGTTCGACGCCCGCATGCGGGCCACGACGCTCGGACCGGCGCAGCTGTCCGTCCTGACCTACCGGCCCCTGGCCTGCCACCGGTCGGCCGCGCACATCCGCCGCTCGGATCCCGAGCTCCACCAGCTGGCCTTGATCACGTCCGGCCGCCACACCGTCGAGCAGGCCGGCCGCCGGGCCGTCTGTGGTCCGGGGGACCTCGTCCTGTACGACAGTTCCCGCCCCGTCGACGTCGTGGCCGGACCGGACGGTCAACCGGGCGCATGCCTGCTGCTGCAGTTCCCGCGCAGCGCGATGCGGCTGCCGGACAAGCTGGTCGCCGCCGCCTGCGCGACGCCCCTGACGGCGTCGAAGGGCCTGAAGCGGGTGCTGCGGGAGACACTCGGCACCCTGGGCGGGGCGCCGGACGACTTCGACGACAGCGACCGGGTCAGGATGGCGGGCACTCTCGTGCAGCTCGCCGCGTCCGTCGTCGCGGGGCACACCGAGCGGGCGGGCGAGCTGCCCGCGCCGTCGAGGGCCGCCGCTCTCTACCACGACAGCAGGGAGTTCATCGCGGCCAACCTGCACGACCCGGAGCTCGACCCGGCCGCCGTCGCCGCCGCCCACCACGTGTCCCCGAGGACCCTGCACAGGGCCTACGCGTCCTTCGAGAGCACCGTGAGCGACACGATCCGCCGGGAGCGGATCGGCCACTGCCGCCGGGACCTGGAGGACCCGCTGTTCGACGCCTCCCCGGTGAGCGTGATCGGCGCCCGGTGGGGGTATCCGAGGGCGTCGGACTTCACGCGGGCCTTCAAGGCCGCCGTCGGCATGCCTCCGGCCGCCTACCGCGCGGCGGTCCGGCGTGGCGACCGGCCGTGACCGGCCTTCCGGCGGGACGCCGCCCGAGGGCTGGGACGGCAAGCGCTCCGGCCCCCGGTCTCCACCGAGGTCAGCCGCAGGTCTCGTAGTTGTAGCCGGCCACGCGCTTGTCGCCGTTGCGGTCGTAGAAGGTGTAGTCACCGTCCCCGTCCCGGGACACCGCGAAGGAGCGGCCTCCGCTGCCCTGGTACGTGTCCACGGAGCCGTTCCCGTCCGTGTCCTTCAGCCACTGACCGGCCTTGCCGAACGTGTCCTTGCCGACCACGCCGTCCGCCGAACCCACGTAGGCGCGCTGCCAGGCGATCGTGGCCTGCTTCGTCCTGTCGCCGAAGGCGCCGTCGATCTCGTTCCACGCCAGGTGGCCGTCCGCCCACAGGATCTTCTGCCACAGGCACGTGGCGTTCGACGAGGCGTGACGACTGGTGGACAGGATCCCCTCGTCGTTCCAGTCGTCCGAGAAGCCCGAGCCTCCGCGCACGAACGCGAGGCCGCTGTAGTCACCGCTGGCCGCGGCCGGCGAGGCCCCGACCAGGACCGCCGCCGTCACCGCGACCGCCACACCGCCCGCCGCCCGGACACGCTTCCACGCCGTCATGTACGACCCCCTCACTCAGCGGCCGGGACCCTCCCGGCCCTCCTCTCCGGTGTCCACCACGCGCCGGGCGCGTGGTCCGGGAGGCACACGACGACTGTGCCGTCTCGCCGTCCACCGGTCCTCAGCACAGGGCGCCACGGACTTTCCGGAGAGCGCCAGGTGTCACGGGGATCGGTCCGGGCGCGCTTCCCCTCCGGGCAGGGCGAGCGGGCAGGCGGCCCGCATGGGGCGTCCTGCCGTCCGCACCGTCTCGTCCGGGACCACAGGAGAACCCTTTCTCCGGCGCGCGCCGGATCCTTAGGATGATCGCCGGTGAGGAACGAGGGGGACGGGGACATGACCGTGCACGACAACGACCTACCGGCCGGCCGGAGCACCGGTCGCCGCCGCCTGGTCAGGACGGTGGCGGCCGTGGTCGCTCTCTGCTGTCTCGCCGCGGGGTGCGGCCTGTGGGCCGAGGACATGGAGGTCGCCTGGGACACGCCCGTGGACCGCAGGGCCGAAAGCCAGGGCAACGGCGCCTGGTTGGCCGGCGACACCCTGGTCCACAGCCGCTTCGACGCGGTGCGCGGATACGACGCCTCCAGCGGCGAGCGGCGCTGGGAGTACGTGCCGCCCGGCCGCTCGGCCGTCTGCCACGCCGCCGCCGACGCCGACCGCTCCGTGCTGGTCCTCACCCGCGACGGGGACGGCCCTTCCGCCTCGGCCAAGGGCAAGCCCTGCGCCACCCTCGTCGCCATGGACATGACCGACGGTCGGGAGCTCTGGCAGGCCCCGCATCCCGCCACCGACCCCGGGCTCCAGGACTTCCGTCCCTCCACGGTGTCCGCGGGAGGCGGCATCGCGGTGTTCCCGAAGGGAGACGACCTGCACGCCGTGGACGTCCGCACGGGGAAGCCGCGCTGGAAGGCGGCCCTCCCTCAGGGCTGCGTCCCGGGCAGGACCGCGGTGGCCGAGCGCCAGGTCGCCGCCCTCCTCGCGTGCGGCGGCACCGGCGACCGTTCGGACGACGCGATCCCGGTCGGCGCGGAACTGCATGCCGCCGCCTTCGACTCGGCGTCGGGCGCGCTCCTGTGGTCCGGTCCGCTCGGGGGCCGAACCGCCATCCACTGGACCAGCCGCGCGGAGTTCGTCTCGGCCGACCCCGTGGTCGTGGCCGCCTCGGAGTCCGGCGATTCGAAGGGCGGGGCCTACCTCTCGTTCGACAGGAACGGCCGCCCGAACCCGCCGATCGATTTCAGCGGCCCCTACGGCGAGATCAGGCAGGACGATCGGCTCACGGCGGCGGTGGACGGCGCCAGGCTCTACGTCGTGCCCCGCCACACGGTCCGGCTCAGCCGTTACGAGTACCGACTGACCGCCTTCGACCTGACCACCGGCGCGCCCGTGTGGGGCGGCACCCGCGACGACGACCGTCTGGACGGCGGAGAGAGCGCCCGGTTCCTCCTCGGCGACGGAAACCTCACCGTCCTCGCCTGGCACGACGACGGTGCCCGCCTCCATGTCCTCGATCCCGCCACGGGCGACCGGCGTGATGTCTACGAACTGCCCGCAGACATGGACTACGTGAGCCAGGTCTTCGAGTACAAGGACCGCCTCATCGTCGCCCGCTACGGCGCTCAGGAACCCGTCAAGCCCTTCACGGCCTACGACCGCCGCTGACCGGCCACCTGCGCAACGCCGCCGCTCCCTTCGCTCCCGGGAGGACGTGCGCTTTCTGGGGGCGGCTCACGAGGCGCCGTCGAGGACCTCGCGCAGCCGCCGCGCGAACTCGTCGGGCTTTCCCGGGCATCCGGACTCTCCGTCGCGCAATCCGCCGCAAGGCTCGGGAAGACGGTCACTCCCCGTCCGAGCAGCTCGGCGGCCGCGACCGGGTGCGTCCGGTCTCCACGAGCGCGGACTCCTCGCCCATGGCGATCACGACGCGGGTCATGGGAGGGAGGAGGGTTGGTGTGGTGTCCTGCGTTGTGTGCCGAGCGGAGTTGGGCCGGTTGTAGTCAGTTTCAGCGTGTAAGGCCCGGTTGCTGTTTGTGCCGATCACGGCTGTTCTGCCCGATCAAAGGGTTTATCGGCGTGGCGGCGGGCCGGTCCTGGCCGCCTGCTCAGGCTGAACGGGGAATTCACGATTGCCGCAGCGTGGTTTCTGATCACTTCATGTTGGCCCTCGCCATCCTGTGCGTTGATGCACCGCTCTTGGTGCACCCCTGGAGGAAAGCTTGGTCGAGTGAAGCCCACCCAGCGGTTCGCCGCCGTCACTGCCGCTGCTGCGGCTTCGATTCTCCTCAGTGCAGGCGGCGCTCTGGCTCAGAACGACGAGGGACTCCTCTCACCGCTGCTTGGCAACGTGTCGCTCCTCCAGGTCTGTTACCCGATGGGCCAGGTAGGCCACGGCAACACCTTCGCCGGCACGCAGAACATCAACTGCAACCAGAACGCAGAGGTGACGGCCCCGGCAGCAAACGGGGGAAATGGCACAGGCGTGACCGGAGCGGAGAGGGTGTCCGAGAGCGCGGTTGTCGAGCCGGGCCAGTTCGGCAGCGCCGTTGCTCTGTGCCCTGAAGGGAAAGTGGTCACCGGCGGTGGCTTCTCAGCCTTCCCTGAGGGCTTCCAGATCCAATCGGCGGATCCGCTTCCGACCGTCAGCACCGAAGCACCCATCGCGTACAGCGTTAGCGGGACGAATCAAGGAACGCAGCCGGTCACCCTGACCGCGCACGCGGTCTGCGTCAACGGCGTCAGGGCCTGAAAATTCAGGTCAGACCGAGTTCTGAACCACCCCTGCGTGAGCAGTCAGCCGAGGAAGCCTCGGAGCACGGCTCCGGGGCTCTCGCTTCTATCGCTTGCCGGTGGAAGCTCTCCACCTGGCTCCGACGAAGCGGCCGCGGCACGAAACGGCGGCCGTCCCGCACCACCACCCGCGCGGGACGCCCCCACCCCATGAGGCCTGCGGACGGGGCGCCGTAGTGGCCGAGGAAGTCCTCCCATTCGGCGTCGGTAAGGGTGCGGTACTCCTCGTCGGGGCGCAGGGCGCGCCGACGCCAGTGGACCCGGACCGGCTTCAGAGCGACAGCATCCAGGGGGCGAAGTCCCGGGGATCCCTTCGCATCACCCGATCCACACCAGCCCCCAGCGCTCCAGGAACCGACACCAGCGCAGCAGGTCCATCCCGTACGAACGGACCGTCGATGACGGACACCCGCACCCTTGCAACTCGACGAAGATCGGCAACAGGTACGGCCGCGCCGGACCAGCCGTCTGCACCAGCCCACCGGATTCCGGCAGCACAAAGCCGCCCAGATCCCGGGCGGACTCACCCGTCTCAAGCATGGCCACCGCGCAGGTGGGTGGTGCCGCCTGCGAAGTGAGTGGTCCGCAGGCGACCTGCCAGCCGTCGACCGTCACCGTCCACGACTGGGGGTTGTCCGTGGTCGGCGCCACTGACGCGCATCTGCCCATGGAGCGTGCTTCACCCCTTGCCCTAACGAGAGCATGGCGGTGGTTGTCGGGGCCACATGGGCGTGGAGTGCATGGGGCCGTTCCGCCAGCGCCTGCGGCTTCTCCCGTCCGCAGACCTCATGGGGTGGGGGCCGCCCCGCACCGGCGGTGGCGCGAGGGCCACGAGCCGTGCTCCGGCTTCTCCTCGGCTGACTGCTCACGCAGGGGTGGGCACGCGGGACACACTCCTGGCGGCACGCATACAGCCGGGTCGATATCAAGGGGTCATCCGCGGCCACGGCCTGCCGCACGACGAAGTCCAGGCCCGGGAAGACCGTGTCATCGGCAGTTTCCAGCTCCATGACGGCGTGATCCCCTGGCGGACTGATCCTGCAATCTCTTCACCTCTCAGCGCATAGCGCCAGGTGCGAGCTGTCGCAACTGGGCGATCAGGGAGCCTGGTAGAAGGGTATGGGAATGTCGTGTGCCTTCGGAGCCGCCGTGTAGTGAGCCAGCAGCTCGTCGAGGTTGGAGAGGAGGAAGGCAGCCTCGTCTCGGGCTTCATCGACATCACCCTGGTCGCAGGCCTTTACGATCCCAGCGACGTCGTCACGGATGCTCGAGAGGGAATCGCCCTGGATCAGCGCCGCCCGGAAAGCTACGCGGGGGCAGACGGACTACCGCATCGTCACCCGCGTCCGTGAACAGCTCAACCTCGATACGTTCCATCCGGCCATCCAACCGCAGGACCCGTCCGCACCAGAGGCGTAGCCATCACGGGAGCGCGGTCAGAGCCTTGTGCTCGGCCCGGCTGAGCGTGACGGTGGGCTCGGCCGTTCGCGGGTGGCGCGCCGCTGATCTGATCGGCTGCGGCGTCATGGGTTTTCTCGTCACTTCACGGCGGGGCCGATGAGTTTCTGTCTCCCGGCCGGTCCAAGCTGGTGTCACCTAGGAAGGACACCGCCATGTCGGAGCTTCTCGTCGACTTCATCACCTCCCTCGACGGTCACGCATCGGGAGAGGGATGGCCCGGTTTCTGGGGCCTCGAGGGCCCGGAGTACCTCGCATGGCTCGGGGAGCAGCCCGAGGCCACCTACCTGATGGGAGCGAACACGTACCGCCTGATGTCGGGCTTCGCCGCAGGCGAGGTCCCGAAGGGCCAGGACGAGTTCCGGCCCGAGGAGGAGGCGTCCGTCGACGAGCTCACGCAAGCGTCCAAGGTGGTGTTCTCCTCCTCACTCGAGGAGCCGCTGATGTGGGCGAACTCCACGCTCGTCCGCGACGACGCGGTCGAGGCGGTCCGCGCCATGAAGTCGAGCGGCTCGGGGCTCCTCAGCACGATCGGCAGCCTCAGCCTGTGCCGGTCCCTGCTGCGAGCCGGACTCGTCGACCGCTTCCGGGTCGTGATGTTCCCGGTGATCACCGGGGCCACGGGCGAAGAACGCATCTATGACGGCTATCCGGACGTTGCCCTCGAGATGATCGATCACCGGACCTTCGACGGCCGCATCCAGCTGGTCGAGTACAGGCCCCGCGTGCTGGAGCACCCGCCCCTCGGCGTCCCTGCGTGACGTCGCCCCGTCCGCCGGTCTGGACGGCCGCCAGGCCGGCAGCAGGTGCGAGCAACACCTGACAGGGCCCGGCCAACGTCAGGGCGACGCCGGTCCGCCTGGACCCGATCCGTCACAGGTCAGTCCATCCGAACGCCGCTCCCTCGGCCCCGGCGCGCAGACCGCGCCAACCCAGGCCGCCCCGGCCGACCTGCTCGCCGACCTTCCCGGCATCCGCCTGCCCGACCTCGCCGAGCTCTGCCACCGTGGCGTGTTCGGCGCCCGGCAGGTGCAGGCCCCCGGCGCGCGCCGCGCGCTCGGTCAAGGCGTCGGTGGGTTGCCGGCCGTATTTGGAGGCGTCTTCTGCCTCGCCGGGCCATTTTGGGCGGGCGGGGACGGCGAGGTGAGGGGGGTAGGGGTGCCTTTCGGTCGGAGGAGTTGTGGCCGCGAGTCCCGGCAGGGATCCGGTGTAGGTGCCGGCGTCGCGGTCGATGACGTGGGGCCCGCCGGTGGTGGCTCCGCTGTGGTTATACGGGGGTGCGGTTGTTTGTCTGGATGGCGGTGGGTGACGAGTCACGGCGACGGAGGGTTGTCACGGCACGGCACGGCACGGCACGGCACGGCAGGAACAGGCGACACGGCCGGACCCACTACCGGCACCCGGACCGCACCGTGATCACCGTCGGCGGGGAGGTGGACGCCGACACCGAGGGCGGCCTGCTCGCCGTCACCGGGCTTCAGCCTCCGCCTGTGCGGCTGCTGCACCTGACCGAGACCTATGAGTTGTTCGCCGTCGACACCGCGACCGTGGCCGGCTCGCGCGACGCCCTGACCGCTTGAGCCGGGCTCCGGTAGAGGCGCCCCCGGGCGCGGGCGATGACGCGGCGCCGGCCGGCCTCGGCCGTTGAATCGACTGCAGCCTCGGGGGGACACAGTGGTGGGGGGCGTCAGGGGTGCCGAGGCGGTCGTCGGCCAGGGTGATGGTGGCGGTGATGCGTTTGCCGACCGGTTCACGGCGGGGGGTGAAGCCCTCGCTGACGGCGAGGATGATCTGCGGTCTGTGCTGGCCGAGCCGGTCGGGGTCGGGGGCTCGGGGGATCGGTAGGGCCGGATCGCTGTCTCCCATGGTGACGTGGATCGGGCCCTCGATGGGCTCTTGGGTGAGGATGCTGGGCCCGGGGGCGTGTTTGCGGGCGTTGGTGACCAGCTCGGTGACGATCAGCTGCACCGTGCCCGTGACGTGGTCGGTGACGGGCAGGCCGTGGACGGCTTGCGGGTTCGGTCAGGGAGGCGCGGGTCAGATGGCGCGCGGCGGCGGCGATGTCCTCGCTGCCTTCGAACGCGGCGGTGACCGTGATGGGGGCGGGGAGCAGCGTCTGGTGCTGACCACGGTCGGCGTGGTCCATGGTGGCCTGCCTTGAGCCCGCTCTCGGAGGTCTATGAATGGAACACGATTGCCCTCAAGACCGGGCTCGCCGAGCGGGCGCGGGCGGTGGCCGTGGCGGTGTGGGTCCGGGCCTGCGGTTGTGGTCGATGTAGCGCGGCTGGTGGTCGATGTCGTTCTGGCCGCCGTGGACACCGTCGCCGTGGTGTATGTGGTGCGCGGCGCGTTCGTGTGCCGGCACCGTCGCCGTGCCCGACGCCTCGAGGTCGCGCTCGCGGTCCTTCCGTGACGGCCCGAGGGACGGCCGCGTCCTGAAGCCGGAGACCGGCATCGACAGGGTGGAGCGGACCCGCCAGACCTTGGAAGCCGCCGCCGTGAAGGTGGCCGCCGCGCTCCAGGACAGCCGGCGGGCGCGCGAGGCCGCCCACGGCCTGCGCCCGCAGCCCGCCCCGGCGGCGGTTCCGCCGCCGCACACCCAGCAGCCCGGCATCCACCCCGCGTCGGGCCGAACCACAGGAGGAGTCACGTGAGCACCCGTGAAGAACGCCCCCACCTTGACGACGCGCTCGAGCGCCGGAGCCGGAGTCGAAGGCGGAGTCGAAGGCGGAGCTGGGTAGGCGGCGGACGCGGCTCCAGGAAGCCGCTCAGCGCCGTCTCGATGCGGAGGGTGTGCTCCGGCCGGTCTTCCTCGCCCGTCACGGTCCCAAGGACGTGGACGCGCGTCGCGAAGCCGCCGCGCGGCCGGCCCGCGTCAGCGAGGGCCTCGGCGGGGGAGCGGACATGGAAGCGGTGACGGTCCAGCTGCTGTGCATGCTGCTGCCTCGTACGTCAGTGGCCCGGTAGGGGCGGGCTGGCGGGAAGGGAGCGGGAGCGTTCCCTCTCCCGGCGGAGGTGTTGGTGACCGGCTCTCGCTGTGGGAGTGGGCAGCACGATCCGTGTCCGCCCGGTCAGCTCCGGCCGGACCGGCACCGGCGTGAATCATGCTGGGTTGTGTCGCCTGTTCGTACGAAACCGGCGATTCCCGTGCCGTCTCGCGACGAGGCATCACTGATCATGAAGCCACCGTGTCGAGCAAGCAGGCTGAAGGGCTGATCTCAGTGGGAAGACGCCAGATCGTAGGGACCTCGGCAGCCGGCATCCTCCTGCTCGCCGGGATGGTCGCCGCACCGCCGCCTTCGCAGGCGGACACCAGCGAGGGCCGGGCCACGGATGTGGCGTACGTGAACCCGTACAGCATTCCCTGTGACGGCGTGCAGTACGCCGTTCGCAATGGGTACGTCTCCACTTACCGTGCGAGCGCTGGAACTGCGCAACATGTCAACGAAGGCTATGTAGGGCCCTATACCTTCAAGGCCGTCAAGGGTGAATCAACGACGAACACAGTGACGGACACTCACACGGTCAGTGTGAAGCTCGCAGGCAAGCTCGTCGGCGCGGACAAGCTGGCCGAAGGCAGCGGAGAGTTGAGCTACACATACGCCCATACCATCTCCGAGGCGAAGTCCGTGACGTTCTCCACAGAGAACAGCTTCACCATTGTCGCAAAGGGTGGCTACATCGAGGCTGTTCCGGAGTACGTCAAGACGCAGGCCAGCGCCGACTACTGGACGCGTTCCCGGGACGATGGCTGCGAGCCGAAGCGGAGCAAGGACCGCATGAGCATGGACGCAGTCACCTCGATGGGCTGGCGACTGCTGTGCGGGCCGGCGAGAAGGCCCTGCGTGGCGGGCAAGGACTACGAGGCGAAGTCGGTCTCTGCTCCCACTGAGGAAAGCACCGCTGCGAGCGTCTATCTGCACGGAAACATGCCGCACGTGCCCTACCGCCATGTTCAGGAGTGCCACTACACCGAGCTCTTCCACAACCGCCGCTTGTGCGACTTCTCCCTTCCCGAACGCTGCCAGGTCAACGTGGCCGGCTATCGAGAATTCCGTGCAACGCTCGAGTGTCCGACCACGGTGCATTTCAAGGGCTATCGCATCATGGGCAAGGACTACCACGTGAGTGTGACCAACGGACAGTGGCCGTCGGTCAGGTTCGACTTCCGTGCCGACGACGAGAAGAGTTGCCTGACCGGCCGCAATTGCGATTGGGGGCAGGTCGCCTATGGAAGCATGTGGACCAGCGGCGACGCCAATCGCGAAACCGTGAACGTCGTCACCCCGCTCTATTAGCGGCCCTCCCTCTCACTTCTGATCGGAAGAGGACATGAAGCTCCGCGCCGCGCTGGCATCCGCACTCGCCCTCCTGTGCTGCAGCACCGCAGCAGGCCTCGCACTCGGCTCCGCACACGCGGATCCCCGAGCGGTCGACTGCTACGACCTGAAGGCCGATCAGCTCGCGAAACCGTCGTTCGACAGCATCACAGGTCGGCTGCGCTATGCGTTCCAGATGAGCCAGAGAGGCGAGGAATGCTCCATCCGCGTCTCCTACCTCGATATCTCCACGACGGACGACGGCGCCACCGGCGAGTACAAAAGCGTCGAATACCACTCCTGGGTGGTCGGAGACAACGTGCTCCTCGGCCCCCACCACACCGTGCGTGACCTTGAAGTAGTCGTCGAGCCGCGTTCAGCGGAGGCGAACCAGCCTTTCGACAACGGCAGCCGTATGAAGGCTTGGGCCTGTTACGAGCACGCCCGTGACTGCACCCAGGGCGATGCCATCGCATTCATGCCCGTCGAATGACCCGCCGCCTTCGGTCTCGTCGGGGGTGGGCAGCGGCAGCCGACGCGTGTTCGTGTCGTCGTGGGTCACGGGCGGGAAGGCGGCCGCGACGCGACGATCCGCTGCGCCGGCCGAAGGTCACGTCGTGACGAAGCCTCGGACGCGTACGCCCGGCCGAAGGCCGTGCGGGCCTCCCACTGGCGTGTCAGCCTCCCTGCCGGCAGGCGACGGCGGGTCCGCGCGAGGCGGCGGTCTTCGCGCCGGAGCCCATGGAGCTGCCCTTGGCAGGTACTCACTCGGATGGGGCAGCCCGAAGTGGTGACGAACGGGTAGGGATCGGACAGTAATTCGTCCCTCCTCTTCAACAAGGAGTACCTGATGGGTGAACTGCCTGGACTCGGCCACGGCCTTCTCATCGTCCTCGCGGACGAGGTCCTCGAGCTGCCGGAGTGGCGCCTGGAGCTGGCCACGGGCGGAAACGACTGACTTCGTTGACGTTCACACGGCAGGCGGCGGGTTCCGCGGTTGCGGGGAGCCCGCCGTCCCACACATCCCTGGCGTATCCCGGTGCTGTCCGCCTGCCGGTCGTCGACGAACTGCACGGCCGACGCGTTCTTGATCCCTACCGGTGGCTGGAGGACGACGAGGACCCGGCGTGCACGCGGTGGCTGGACGAGCAGGAACGGCTGTTCGCCGCGCATGCCCCGTCCTGGAACAGCCGCCCGTACTTCAAAGCGGCAGTAAGACAGCTGCAGGAGCTGGGTGGCGCGGTGCTGCCGATGGCGACTCCGCCGGTGTGGCGCGGGCCGCGACGGTTCTACCTCCACCGGGACAAGACGGCCCAGTTGCCGGTACTGGTGGTCGCCGACGGCACCCAGGCAGCTCAACAGCAGGGGCAGGTGCTGGTCGATCCCATGGGCCTCGACCCGGCAGGGCTGACTCTCCTGACCGCGTGGCGGCCCTCCTGGACCGGCCGCCTGATCGCCTGCCAGCTCACACACCGGGGCAGCGAAAGCCCGCAGCTCCGGGTGCTGGACGTGACCAGCGGCCACACGGTGGACCGTCCGCTGCAGCCCGGCCGGCCGACCCCGGTGGCGTGGCTGCCCGACGACACCGGCTTCTTCTACGTCACCCACGGCAGCACATCGGCCTCGCGCGGCGTGCGGCTGCACCGTCTCGGCAGCGACCCCGCCACTGATCCGCTGGTCTTCGACACCTCGCACGCGCACGTGTCCGTAGCGATCAGCCCGGACGGTCGGTGGCTGACCATCAGCTCCGCGCCGGGCGCCCAGAGCGGAAACGACCTGCGCCTGGCGGACCTGTTCACCTCCGGCCCCGAGTCTCCCGAGCTGCGGCTGATCCACCACGGCGCCGAGGAGCGAACCAGCGCGCTGCTGAAGTTCGGCCCGCACGGCCTGCTGTACGCAGTCACCGACGCCGACGCACCCTACGGCCGGGTGTGCAGCGTTGACCCGGCCGAACCCACCCGACCGGCATGGTCCACCCTGATCGCCCCGGAGCCGGGCACTTTGCTGATGGCGTGCACGGCGCTGACCGACCCCGGCAGCGGACAACTGCGGCTGCTGGTGGGCACCAAACGTGACGGCGCAGCGCACCTGGCCGTGCACGACGGAGCCGGCCGAAAACTCACCGACGTGCCCCCGCCGGGCACCGGACCTGGGACGATCAGCAACGTCAGCGCTCCTCCAGGTGACGATACGGGCCAGGTCTGGTTCACCTACACCGACTTCGTCACCCCTCCGGCCGTCTACCGCTTCTGCGCCCGGCAGAGCCGCTGCTTCCCGGACGCACCGGCCGGCTCCGCGGATGCGCCCGCGTCTGCAGCGCCCCGCGTACGGCAGCTCACCTACCGCTCCGAAGACGGCACCCCCGTAAGGCTGTACCTGATCGAGCCACCTGAACCGGCAACCGGACCGAGACCCACGATCCTGACCGCGTACGGAGGCTTCGGCGCTCTGGCGGCGCCCGCATACTCCCCCACCATCCTGGCCTGGGTACGAGCCGGAGGCGTCTATGCCGTCGCCCAGGTCCGCGGCGGCGGCGAGCGCGGCACAGGCTGGCACGCGGCGGGAAGCGGGACCAACAAGCCGAACTGCTTCGCCGACTTCGCCGCCGCAGCGCGCCACCTCATCGATCAGGGCATCACCACACCCGACCGCCTGGCCATCAAGGGCGCCTCACACAGCGGCCTGGTCGTCGCCGCGGCAATCACCCGCGACCCGGACCTCTACTCGGCCGCCGTCTGCTCCGACGCCCTCACCGACATGGTCCGCTACCCCCACCTCGGCATGGGCCCGATGTGGGCGCCCGAGTTCGGCACCGCCGACAACCCCGAACACCTGACCGTGCTACTCGGTTACTCTCCCTACCACCAGCTGCGGACCGGCACCCACTACCCGGCCGTGCTCCTCACCAGCCCACGCCTCGACCCCCGCGTCGGCGCCGCCCACATGCGCAAGTTCACCGCAGCGCTGCAACACGCAAGCGCCTCCGACCAGCCCATCCTGCTACGCACGGAAGCCGACGTCGGTCACGGATACCGCACCGCCGCCCGCTGGGCAGACCTCGCAGCCGACACCCTCGCCTTCTGCGCCACCCACACCGGCCTCACACCAGCGCCGGTGTAGGAATGGGCAGGAGGTGGTCGCACCGCGGCAATGGCCCGGCGCCGTCGGCAGGGCTGGAGAGAGAATCAGCAGGTTCCGCTGGCGGAAGCGGACGTGGTGGTGCGGGCGCCGGGGGCCGGGGTGCCGCACGAGCTGATCCGGTGGACTGCCCGGCGCAGCGACCAGAGCGCCGCCTCCCTGGCTGAGCTGGAGCACGAGTACGTCACCGCCGTCGACGACGACGGCGAGCTGAAATTTCTGCCCGTGGTCTCGGGGCGGGCCCGCGCCACGATGAACCAGATCGCCGCCCGCAAGACCCGCCCGCCCAAGCACAAGACCAAGCCGCTCGCGCAGCTGCGCGTCTGGTGGAAGGTGAGCGCGACCCTGACCTCCAAGGCGGCCGCCGACGTCATCGACTCCCTCCTCGAGCACGCCCGCGCCGCGGCTGCCGCGATGCGGGCCCGGGGCGCGGCCGTGGTCGACCTAGCGCTGGCGGCCGTCGACGTCACCGCGACGGTGTTCGTGATGAACGAGGGCGGGTACTTTCACCGCCGGCACCTGCTCGCCGAAGCCCGCCGTCATCTCGCCCTGGTCCTGCGCGGCCGCCGTCGCGCTCCCGGCCTGGACGAGGAGATCGTGGCCGCCGCCATACCCCTCCACTACGTGGACGTCACCGAGCCGAAGACCGTACGCGGCCTGAGGCCGGCTACCGCCTCCACACCGCCCGGCGGATCCTGTCCGACCCCGCCCGCCCCAGCGCCACCTGCCGCTACCTCGGCGAGTGGGTCACCACCAAGCTGCGCTGGGCCTGCCCGCCGGCCAGGCCGCAACCGACGCCACCAAGGTCTACGCCGGCGGCCCGTGCGAGCAGCAGGTCGTCCACTACACCACGACGTAGCCACCGCGCCCACCCCTGGCCGTACGCGGTCTTCGGAATGCCGCGACGAGCAGCGCTTCACCGGTACGGAGGAGTTGGGCCCGGCCGCGTACCTCCCCCGTGTCCACCGCCGGGCCCGCCGGTGTGGGAGCCCCGCCCGGCGACCGGGTTTGCGGGGAGGACCTGGTTGCTGTCGAGCGCGCACCCCGGTCGCCTGCCACAGCGGCGAAGAACACCCGGTTGCGCCCCACGAGGCGGGGGAGCGCCCGTACAGTGACGCCATGGACATGAGCTGGGTCAAAGACGGCGTGCGCTACACCTTGAAAGTGGTCGAGCACCCGGACTGGACGGCGCTGTCCGAATCGAGCACTCCCGGCGTGCTCCGGGCCCTGCTGCGCGGGACCGGCAACAAGATCGTCGGTCACGGGGGCCTGCGCTCCGCGACTGGTGTTGTCGCGGGTGTCGCCGCGGTGTCGGCGACGGTGGGCGGTGGGCTGGTGTTCGCGGGCATGAAGCTCAAGAGCCACCTGGACGACCGCAAGGCCGAACACGACAAGGCGCCCGCGGGCGCCTCCGAGGAGACGGCCGCGAGCGCCGATGTGGTCAAGGTCGAGGAGACGGCCGTAACCGTGACTCCCAGACTGCGCGCTGTGTGAGCGTCAGGCGAAGCGCTGGCGCAGGTGCAGATCCGCATGACGTTCGGGGCGTCGCCCGTTCCGCGCGTACGCAGGACGCCACGGCGGCGGCGAGCGCGCAGTCCGCTCTCCACGACGCTGCGGGGCTTGGACCCCGCCCCCCGACCATCTCGGCGGCGATAAGGCCTCCAGCTCCCCCCGCGCTATCTGCGCCGACGCCAGATCAAGCACATCATTGCCGAACCGAAGGACCAGCGGGCCAACCGCCGACGCAGGGGCAGCAAGGGCGGCAGGCTGGCCGGGTTCGACAAGGAGATGCAAGCCGACGCAACGAGGTCGAGCGCACGATCAACCAGCTCAAGCACTCCCGGGCCGTGGCCACGCGATACGACAAGCGGGCCCACGTCTTCGCCGGAACCGCCACCGTGGCCTCGATCCGCCTCTGGCTCAGGCCATGAGCGGCAGCCTTGGTGCCCTGCTGGACGAGATCCAGTAGCGTCCGAGCATTTCGGCGGCCGGAATGCAGTCGCTCATGGTGTTGGCCCAGTCGTTGGGTTTGTTGAGGACCAGCCGGGTCAAGAGCCTGTCACGGGCTCGCTGATGTGACGGGTCAGTGATCTTCAGAGGGTTGGGCTGTTTGGTCTCGTGTTTTGGCTTTGGGGGGCGGGGCGGGGTGGAGTGGTTGCGTTCAGGCGTGATGAGCGTGGTCTGGGGGCGTGTTCGGTTTGGTTGTTCGGGCGCTTAGCCTGCGGTCCTGTGGTTGTGTGGGATTGATCTTGGTTTTCTCGTAGGTGTGGTGGCACGTCTGTAGGCGATTGCGTTCTCTGGGAGCTCGGGGTTCCGGATGGTGCTGTTCAGTGGCGTGTGTGGGTGAGGAAGGCCTGGAGCGGATCGTTCGCGTTGAGGGGCAGGCGGGGTAGTCCGAGGCGGTGGGCGATGAGGCTGAGGGCGTTGCCGGTGTCGCGGTGTGGCCGGTTCGGGAGGGTGGCGAGTGCGCGGGCGAGGGCAACGGTTTCGGGATAGGTCAACAGGTCCCGGGCCGGGAGGCGCTGTGCGTGGTGGTCAGGTGGGGGTTGGCCACGCGGAGCCGGGCCAGGCGGGTGTGCCAGCGGTGGGTGAGGTGTTGCTGGTGGTCGTACCAGTGGGTGGTGATGGCGCGCGCCTGTTCCATGCGGTGGCGGCTCGGGGGTGTCGTAGGAGTCGCTGGTGTGCGTGGTGCGCGGCGGCGGTCTCGGGCGTCGCCCGAGTGTGGAGGGGGAAGGTGAGCCGGGGGTCGGGGGTGGCTTGCTGATGGCGTGGGCACACCAGTCGGTGCGGCGGCCGATGAGCCCAGGCGGTGTCGGTGGCGTCGTGGCTGCGGTGGGGGGTGCACAGGGTGCAGGCGCGGACGGACTGCTGTGCGGCCTCGAGCCGTTTCCAGCGTGCGGTGGCTGTGGTGTGGTGGGCGTCGTCGTTGGGGGCGAGGCGGGGCAGGGCGCGCGCCAGGTGGGGGAGTGGGATGCGGGTCAGGGTGGCGAGGTGGTCGCAGGCGGCGGGGCTGAGGTGGAGTTCAGCTGTCGGTAGCGTGCCGTGGCCGGTCAGGGGGATGCCGGCGCCGTCGAGAAGCTGGGGCAGCGTCAGCCGGTAGGCATCGGCGAGGGGTTGCCGATAGGAGGCGGTCGCCTCAAAGGTCAGCGGCCGTACACGGAGCATGCCCGGAGCGGCTGACGGGATCCGCAGCGATACCTCTGTGGTGAGGATGGCGCGCTGGGCGGGGGCGGCTGCGACCGCAGTACTGGCTGTGACGTCTGTCCGGCTCACGGGGTGCTGGTATTGCGGCTTCGGGGCCGGGCGCGGGGTTGGTAGTGCTGTTCGGCGAGGTGGTCGAGGCGGACGGCGTCGAGTGTGGTTTTGGTGATGCGTTCGGTGCCGTCAGTGAGGGCGGTGATGGCGGCTTGACGGATGAGGCGGGCGAGGCTGCCGATGCGGCCGGCGGTGCGCTCATGGAGGTAGGGGGCCAGCTTGGGGAGGGTTCCGGTGCGGTGGTGGCGCAGGTCGAGCGCGCCTTCCATGGCGGTGAGGAGGTCGCGGAAGGGCTCTTCGTCGCCGAGGCGAGCGGGGAAGGCGGCGCAGTCGATGAGGGAGGCGCGTCCGGCGAGCTGGGCTCCGCGCACACCGGTGAACAGGGGTGTGGTGGTGACGTCGATGCTGGCGTAGACGAAGGTGGCGCCGATGCGTTCGGTGAGGTCTTTGATCAGGTCGGCGCTCTGGGCGCCGGTGGTGGTGCGGGGGTTGAGCCGGTGGATCTCGTCGATCATCACCAGCTGTACCCGGGCGGCGGTGTAGGTGTGGCAGACAGCGCCTGTGATCTGGGCCTGGGACATGCTGGCGGTGACGGGGATGCCGAGTTAGCGGGCGAATTCGGTGGCGAGGGTCTTGGCGCTGGCTGCGGGCGGGACCAGGACGTAGGCGACCGGGGCCTGTCCGGCTGTTGCTGTGGGGCTGTGGCGGCGGGTGTGGGCGAGGTGGCAGGCGCGTCCGACCTGGAGCAGGGCGGTGGTTTTCCCGGCGCCTGCGGGGCCGGTGACGATGAGGGACGGCCGTGCGGTGACGGTCTGGTGGCGGCCGAGGATCATCAGGGTGCGCACGTTTTTGGCGAGAGCGTCGATGGCCGGGGTGCGCACGGTGACGAACCGCGAGTGCTAGGCCAGGCGTTCCTCAAGGCTGCGGGGCGGCGCGCCGGATGGGGGAGGGGCTGCCACGGGGTGGTGGCGAAGGTCTGGAAACCGTCCCAGGTGGTCACCGATCGCTGCTGCGGATCGGGGGGGGCATCGTTAGTGCTTGCCGCGGCCCCGGTAGACCGGTCAGCCGCCCGTGGGGACCTGCTGGCCGATGCATCGCTCGTGCCCGGTGAGGCGTTCACCACTGCTCGGCCTCCGCTTCGAGCTAGCGCAGTTCTCCCGCCGCTCCGCCTTTGGCGGGGTCGAGAAGGGAAGCATCGGGAGGCCGTGTACGTATGGACGTGACGAGGTTGCTCGTGTGACGCAGACGGGGGGTGTCGCGTATGGGGTGGAGAAGTATGTGATCGACTTCTGGCCGAAGGCCTGACAGGTGTGGCCGGCGCTCGGCGCCGGCCACACCTGGTTTTGACTTTGACGGGGAATCCGTCGTCTAGGCCGTCGATGATCCGGTTGGCATTGTAGAAGCCGCTCAGCAGGTTGCCGGCGGCGCCGTTCTGGGGACCGGGTACGGGCAGCACAGAGAAGTTGTTCTCTTCGACGTGCATGTCGAACTCGGAGGCTGCGGAGCCTTCGTAGGTGGTGGCGAAGGGAAACTCGTCGCACTCTTTGCCGCCGGCGGTTAGTTCGCGCCCCATGCGCGGGTGCACTCGCGGATCGCGACGGCACGGTTGCGGTCCCGGCGCTCTCGTCGTTACGCACCATGGGCAGCATGGGGCTGTCGCCGCCGGAGCAGCCAGGCCGTGTACACCACGACCGGTACGGCAACGGTGGGAACAACCCACGACGGTATGCCGAGCCACACGGAAGGCAACCCCACGGCAGCACAGCTAATTGCCAGGGCGGCGACCAGGGGTTTCCCGTACCGGCGCCAGGTATAGGGCTCGTGGTCGAGGGGCCTGACCATCCGCACCGCGCCGAAGACGAGGCCCATGGCTGCCAGGAGACCCAGGAACGTGCCGAGGGCGACTGTCATCTGGGGTTCGTCGCGGGGTTCTTCGGAGGTGCTCTGCTGAATATCTCCCTTCCTGAGCGTCGTGACGTCGCCGCGCCAGACGGTGCCGGTGACCTGGTCTCCCGGCTCAAGCCGTTCCAGCAGCGGCCCCGGGTCTCCGAAAAGCACGACCCCGTTCCAGAAGGGTCCGCCCGACAAGGTCGCTTTGTAGCTGCCGCTTTTACTCTGCTTGATCTTCGTGCTCTGGACGGTGAAAGAGACCGTACGAAGACAGTTCTCCCCTTTTTCCGACGTCGTGCCGGCAGGGCAGGGCTCGGCCGCCGCGTAGTCCTGATATCGCTTGCTGTCGGAGGGCAGCCACGCGGTGAACACGAGATAGCAGCCCAGGGCCGGAATCAGGGACGACATGATCAGTAACGCGCCCATGAGCCGCAGTCGGCTGGGAGACCGCCGGGCGGGTCCGTCAACGCCCTGCGGAAGCAGCGGCGGCCCCTCCGTCCCGTGGATGGGGTTCGTGCTCGTCATTCTCACTCACCTCTCGTAGCCGGACCTAAGGCCCTGCCGCCGCGGAACGGTCCAGACCCGCCGCCGTAGTTTCCTTGAGCTCAGAACCGGAAGACAACGAGGTTTGAAAGCAACCTGGTTCCCTCGTCCTTTCCGGGGTTCGGCAATCACCGGGCGACGGCGGCCCGGATGCCGGAGTCGACCAGCGCCGCGCACGCCTTCGACACCGTCACCACCGACCCCGTCCGAGTCCGGCCACTCCTCGACCTGGTCGTCACCCTCGCCGTCCGCCTCGCTGGCGGCGCCACCGCCGAACGGACCGGACCCGCTGGTGACTACCTGAAAGCCAGCTGACGAACCCGTACGACGACCTGGCCGCCCCGGCACCCGCCCGGTACGGTCGCCGATCACGGCGCACGCATGGCGCCGCAGCAGATGCTGTTCGTTGCGGTGCTCTTCGACCCACTGAGCGAACAGCTTCAGCGCCTGCTGCTCCTGATCGGCGTCGAAGTCGCTGTAGGGGCCGACGCCGAGGGTGCAGGCGTTGGCCTCCTCCCGCTCAGCGGGCGAACGCTGCGGTCAGGCTGATGCGGTAGCCGTCCTCTTCCATCAGCACGACGTCGACGCCCGGCCCGCTGCTGGTCCAGTCCCGCCGCGGCGGCCTCCCGCGGAGCCGCTTTTCTGATCTCGTGGATGCGGCTGCGGACCTTCCCGACGGCGTGGTCATGGATGGCGAGCTGGTCGTGTGGGTGGAGGGCCAGATGTCGTTAGAGGCGCTCCAGCGGCGAGCGGTCTCCGGCGGCCGGTCCGCCGCCGGGCTTGCCTGGGAGATGCCGGCGCACTTCATCGCCTTTGACGTCCTCCAGCTCGAGGGCCATGAGCTGCTGCACCTCCCGTACGGCGAGCGGCGCGCACGCCTGGAGGAGCTGTTCAGCGACCGGGGGCTGGGTGCCCGGTGGACGCTGTGCCCGGGGACGACCGACCCGGCGACGGCCACCGAGTGGCTGACGTCCTGAACGCAGGTGCCGGGCGTCGAAGGGCTGGTGATCCGGGGGAGCGGGAAGCGGTATCGGCCGGGGAGCCCGCGCGCTGTACAAGGTGCGCCACCGCGATACCACCGAAGCCGTGGTGGGCGCGGTCACGGGCACCGTGCGGCGGCCGCGGACGCTCGTGCTGGGCCGCCTCGACCCAGACCGGCATGCTCCGGCCGGTCGGCCGCAGTCCGCCGCTGCGGCCGGACGCGGCGCGCGACCTGGCCGAGCGGCTGACGCCCGCGAGGCTCGGCCACCCGTGGGAGGGGGTACGGTTCACGACCTCCTGGAGGCCCCGCGCCCCGCTCGACGTCGTGCTCGTCGAACCGGAGCTGGTCGCCGAGATCACGGCCGACACCAGCGCCGGAGTGCGGAGCTTGGCGGCACCCGGTGTGCTTCGCCCGGCTTCGGCTGGACGTCGCGGTCACACACGTCCCGCCCTTCGGCGCGGGCGCCGAGCCTGCCAGCGGCTGACCCCGGGTGAGGTGTACGGGGAGAGGCGGCGGCACTGGGAAGTGCCGCCGCCTTGGGGAGCCGGCTCAGCCGGCCCGGTTCTTCGTGCGCTTGGGCAGGAAGAACATCAGGGCCCACATCAGGGCGAGGAGGCTGCCGACCCACCACAGCACGGTGATGAACGCGTCGCGGTTGACTCCGGCGTCGGGCGAGCCACCGGTCGTGGTGAAGAACACCAGGGCAGTCAGCGCGGTGCCCAGCGCGATGCCCAGATGGATGGCGGTGTTGAACAGACCGGAGGCGGCTCCGGCGTCCTCGTGGCGGACGCGGGCCAGCGACAGGTCGGCGAGCGGGCCGCTGACCATGCCGAGACCGAACCCGATCAGCACCACCGGAGCGGTCAACGCCAGCAGGGTCAGGTCTGCCTGACCTCCAGCGGCCTGGAGTCCGTAGGCGGCCATCGAAGCGGCCGCAATGAGGGCTCCGGCCTGGGGAAGGCGGCGGGCAAAGCGCCCGCCGCTCTTCGCCGCGAGCGTCGCGCCGGCCAGCTCCCCCAGGGAGAGCAGTACGAACGCCATGGCTGCGTGGAAGGGGCTCATGCCCAGCCCGTGCTGGAGGTACAGGGTCCAGGTCATGAAGAACAGCCCGCACAGCAGGCCGTGCACCAGCTGCGCGGCCGTACCGCCGGAGAACTGCCTGCCCCGGAAGAGGGACAGCGGCACAAGGGGTGCCTTGTCCTGCTTGCGCTGCTGATGGCGCAGGAAGACGCCCAGCACAAGGAGACCGGCGGCGAGCATGACGAAGCACCACAGCGGCCAGTGATGGAGGTGGCCCTCGCTGAGCGGAAAGACGATCAGCACGACGGCCAGGGCGGACAGCAGCATGCCGGTGAGGTCGGGCCGGTCGGCCTTCTTCACGCTGGACTCGGGGATGAATCGGCGTCCCAGGAGGAGCACGGCGAGGCCGACGGGCACGTTGACCAGGAAGATCGGCCGCCAGGACAGCCCGAACAGGTCGGCCTCGGTGAGCAGGCCGCCCATCACCGGGCCCAGGACATTGGCGAGCGACATGATGGCCCCGTACAGACCGAACACCTTGCTGCGCTTCTGCCCGTCAAAGGCGACGTGGAGGGTGGCCAGGATCTGCGGGATCATGATGGCCACGCCCACGCCTTGGAGGGCGCGGGCGCCGATCAGTACGCCCAGCCCGGCAGCGAGGCCGCACAGCAGCGAGGCCGTGGTGAACACGGCGGTGCCGATGAGGAGGATCCTGCGCCGGCCGTAGAGGTCGCCGAGGCGTCCGCCGGTGATCAGTCCGACGGCGATGGGCAGGGAGTAGCCGGTGGTCAGCCATTGCACCGCGTCCGGTCCGGCGCCGGTCGACTCCTGGATCGCGGGCAGGGCGGTCAGGACGACCGACTGGTCGATCATGTCCATCAGCTCGGCGCCCAGTAGCACCAGGAGGGCGATCCAGGCAGCCAGGCCCATCTTCGACAGGCCGGGTGTGGGGTGGTTTGGGGGCAGGGTGGTGTGCTGCGGCTCGTTGTCGAGCGCGGGGGAAGGCACTGTGGGGCTCCTGATTCACGGAGTCGGGGAGCCCTGCGGTCAGCCGCACCGGGGTCGGAAAGCACGAAACCCGGGGCAGACGGCAGAGCTGCACCCGGGAAGAGACAGGGAAACGCGGGGGTGGGTGACGCAACTCAGGCCAGCGCGACGTCCGCCCCCGGACACGTTCAAACGATCAGAACGTGGGGGAACTGCGGACGGCTACTTGGCCTGGGAGATAAGTCGTCACCTCGAAACACAGCGCCGGGCCCCGGAGTGGGCGCAGGCGGAACTCAAGCAGGGTAAAGGCCCCTCCGGGGGCCGTGCAACGCGATAACTCACCCACACCCCGCTGCGGCTTGCCGGACCCGCCTGGTAACTCTTTGGTCCGCAAGATCCTCCGCAACTCCTGGGGCGGTCTGGCAGCCGTCGCGGTGGTACCGGAGGAAGTTGGTGCGGGCCGGATGGTCTTGTCGCGGAGCGGCCGACGCTGCGGAACTCGGGCTCCATCGGTCGTGAGGACAGCGGGCAGGGGTCTGCGTAGGTCGGTTGCTTCAACATGCGGCGGACTGTGCACAGGTCGGCGGCTTACCGTCTCGGGCTGATCGGACGGCCCGCCTGACGGGCGGGGCGGTAAAGATCTGGTGATGCCTCCCGCTCGGCGGGACGCACCCGAGATCGCGCTTCTGTGCAGGTCAGCGCCGGGTTTCTATGGGCCGGTGATCAGCAAGTCGGAGGTCCGCCCGTGGAACGGGTGGCGCTATCTCTTCCGTGGCGTGATGGTCGGTGACGGCCACCGCCGGTGGGCACGCCGCTGCGCGCCGCCCAGGACGAAGCCGGTGTCCCGCCCGGCGTGTGGAAGGGCCGGGGCCTTGCCGCGCTCGGCCTGACGGACGGGGACGTGGTGACCGAGCGGCAGGGCGAACTTCTCCTGGAGGAAGGCCGGCACCCGGACGCCGACCGGATCGAGCGCGAGCTCCTGGCGCAGGGCAAGAGCCCGACGCAGGCGAGGCGGGCGACCGTGCTGGGCAGGCCCATCGTCCACAACGCCTCGCCGAAGACCGACAAGGCGAAGGAGCGCACGCCGTGGCTGGAGCTGGACTTGGTCTTCCGGGCCCGTCGACGGCACACATCGCGTGGGCGCTCGGAGGTGACGAGACCCGGCTGGTGCTGGAGTCGTGCCAGGACGTCGCCCGGGACAAGACGCTGGCGTGATGGGAGGAGTCGGTCGCGCAGATCCGATGGGGGAGCGGCGGCAAGCACCGCCGGCCGGTGAAGGACGGGCCGATCGTCGCGGTGTTCCGGCACTACGAGTCCCGGGCTGCCGAATCCAAGCCACTGCTCCACGACCACGCGGTCGTGTCGATCCGCGCCCGGCGGCCGGACGGGACGTGGGGCAACCTCTCCGCGAACACGATGCTGGACCACATCGTCGCGGCCGACTGCCTCTACACCCTGCTGTACATGGAGGAGGTGACGGCCCGGCTCGGGTGGGCGTGGGCGTGAGCCCGGGCCGCCTGCTTGTCATGGAGATCGCCGGGGCCGACGGGCGGCTGATCGGCTGGCAGTCGACCCGCCGCCAGCAGTTCGAGGATGCGCTGTCCGTTCTCACGGACAAGTACGAGGAACGGCAGGGGCGCCCGCCGGGTTGCGGGCCGGCTACGCGCTGGCGTGCCAGGCTGCCGACCAGACCCGCCCGCCCGAGCGCACGGAGCTGCTGTCGCTGACCGAGCCGTGGACGCGGTGGCGGAATCGGCGGTCCGGGCGTTCGGAGCCTGCACCGTCTACGGGCTCGCCGAGCGGGCGCGGGCGCGTGCGGCGCGGCCGCGGCGGTGTGGGCCCGGGTCGCGGCGGTGGTCGATGAAGCGCGGGTCGTCGATGTCGTTCTGGTGGCCGTGGACACCGTCGTCGTGGTGTATGTGATGCGCGGCGCCTTCGCGTGCCGGCACCTGCTCGCCGAAGCCCGCCGCCACCTCGCCTACGCCCTGCGTGGCCGCCGCCATGAACCCGGGCTTGAGGAACGGATCGTGCAGGCGGCCCTCGACAACTGCACCCGCCCCGTCGGGCACGGCCGGAGGACGACCGCCGACCTGCGCGCCCTGTACCCGCGCGACACCGAGGACCAGGCCGTGCTGCGCCCGCTGGCCCGCAAGCGGACCGCCCCGCAGTACGAGAACAGGGACGAGGTCCCCGTGCCGGTGCTGACGCGCGGGGGCTGCATGGGCCAGGAGTCTCGCCGGGACGGGCGAGGCACGTCAATGCCGCAGGGAGCGTTGACGCGCGCGTAGTTCACATGATCAACACGAGTCGTCGGCAGGATGAAGCGGCTTGCGACGGGATGCGCCCGTGGGCCTTCGGCATCACCGGAAGACGGTGTGCCGCAAAGAGGCCGGCGTGGTGCCGTGCCAGCGCTGAACGGCTCGCCGCAGCGCGCGGGCGTCGGCGTACCCGGTGCGGCCGGCGATGGCTTCGACGCTGAGCTCCGTGTCCCGCAGGAGCCGCGTCACACGATCGCGGCGTACCTTGTCGACCTCGCTGCTCCACGTGGTGCCGTGCTCAACAAGGCGGCGCTGCAGCGTGCGGGCGCTGACGCTCATGCGCCGCGCCACCGCCTCCAGCGTGAAGTCTTCTTCGCCACGGGCGGATTCGAGCGCGGCGTGGAACAGATCCAGCCAGATGTGGAGTGGTCTTGCGCTGCTGAGGGTGTTCTCGGCGTGCTGCCGCAGGACGGGGGAGAGACCCGGCTGGGCGTGCGGCGACCGGACGGTCAGATCAGTGGTGAGAAAGGTGATCGAGCTGGTCGGCGCTTCGAAGTCGATTGCGCGGGTTCCGTACAGGCGGACCAGGGTGTCGTGCCGTTTCGGCGCTGCGGCGGCCAGAGACACCTTGACCGGAGTGAGTCCACGGCGGGCGGCTTCGCCGAGCCGTCTTCGGTACAGGCCGAGTCCGTAGGCACGTACGGCGCACGCCGCCTCGTGGGCCATGTCGGCACGGTTGCTGTGGCTGATGGTGACCTGCCCACCGTCCACGCTGACCTGCAGGTGGTCGCTGCCCGCGTCGGCAACGGTGGCGAAGAGGTCTGCCGCGTCCCGGATGCCCTGCAGGGGAGTGGGGGCGGCCGTGATCAGGTAGTCCCAGACGCCGAGCGCACCGACATGCGAAGACCCCGTCAGCAGCGCGGCGAGATCGGGCCAGTCCAGGCGGCCGGTCGCCAGCTCGGCGATGCGAACCGTGGTGGCGGAGGGTATGCGGCACCGGTCGTCGCCGAGGTACTCCGGCGCCAGGCCCAGGAGGTGTGCGTAGTCGACGTCCGGGACGCCGGCCAGTCTTGCCGTACCGACGCTCAGCCGGGCAAGGGCGGAGGACATGGTCCCGTGATGTCTAGCCACGTACGGAGATCATAGATCACCTCAAAGCACAAGATCGGCTACGGCTGTTGGCGCACTCTGTCCCCAAGACGGCGCGAGGTCCTGTGGCGCGGGCCCCCGGGGGCGAGCCGGTTGGCACCCCGTGTCCCCCTGGTGGCGCCTCCGGTCCCCGAGAAGACGGCCCGACGGCACGGAAGATGATCGACGTCGAAGTGCAGTTGGCAACGTCAGGGGAGAGAAGTGCGCAAGATATGGGGGATGGCGGCTGCCGCCGCTCTGGTGATCGTCGGCGCCGTGCCGGGAGGGAGCGCCGCGGTAGCGCCGCCGGCGGGGACGAACCTGCAGGTGCTGGACTGGAACATGTGCGACGTACCGCGCTGGGGCTGCGGGGAGCGGAAAGTCACGGAGAAGGTCGCGCTGCTGAAGCAGAAGGTGCAGGACAAGTATGTCCAGGCCATGCTCCTGCAGGAGGTCTGCCAGAGCACGCTGACCGAGCTCAAATCGCAGCTCGGTGCCGCGTGGAGCGTGAACTTCACCCCGTACCACTGGTCGCAGAAGGGCGCACTGACGGTCAGCCCCTGCGAGACCCTGCCGGGGACCAACCAGCCGAAGGACGCCGCCGACAACGTCGGCACCGCGATCGTGGTGAAGGCGGGCCTCACGGATCCGGTGCAGTACCCGATGCTGCAGCCTCAGACGGCGCTGGTCCCGCCGTTCCAGTGCGCGACGGCCACCTACTTCGAGGTCCGACTGTGCAACGTCCACTCCCCGCGCAGTGAGTCGGACCAGGACTTCCCTCAGCTGGATTACCGCGACGACTACCAGCTGGCGGTCAAGGACATCGTCGAGGACTTCCCCCAGGTCGTCTTCGGCGGCGACTTCAACACCCGTACGCCGGAGGCCGGGGCCGAGCACGCCAAGGTGTGGAAGCCGGCCGAGCTGTACGGGCTTCCGGGCGAAGCGGGTTACGCCGAGTGCGACCAGCAGAACTACCCGAACCGACGGACGGGCGCCCCGACCCACGAAGCCGGCGTCAAGCTCGACTACCTCTTCAGCAACCTCAAGGGCCGCTGGTGCGTCGTCGAACCCAAGGCCCCGGAAGGCGAGACGAACCTCTCCGACCACCGGTTCCTGATCTACAGCGTGGAGGTGACCCCGACGGCCACGGCCTGACCCGCGATCTCGACCTGCCGGCCTCGCTCCACAGCGGGGACCAGCGTGCGCGCCTGGGGGCGGCGGGGGTGGAGGCCGGACACGTACCCGAGCTTCGGGACGTCGGCCCGGTTGGGTGGCGGCGGTCTCCTGAGGGCCTGAGCGTCTGACGGCCTGACGGCCTGACGGCCCAACGGACGACGGCGGCCGAGGATGTCGTTGCCCAGGCCGCGGAAGCCGAGGTCGGCCAGTGCCCCGAGGCCGGCGGCGCGCAGATGGCCAGGATGAGGTCGTGGCGGGCGGCGGTGTTGTCGTGGGTACGGCCGGGCCAGGTGGCAGATATTCAGATCAGGCGACCGTTCTCGTCGGTCAGGGCGCGGGAGTGCAGGCCATGGCTGCGGTGCTTGCCGGAGCAGTTCCGTCGGTCGGCCTTGCCGGTGCGACACCTGGTGCCGATGAGGGTGCCGTCGATCAGGACCACCTCCCCGCTCTGCTTGGCGACCTTCCGCGGGGCACGCTCCAGCCGCGGCGCCTGGGAGGCGAGTAGTCCGACCAGCTCGTCGTGCCAGCGGCGGACGGTGACGAGGACACATCGTTGCCGCCGGCCATGTCGGCCAGGCGCTGATCATGGCGCAGTACGGCCAGGACGATCACCGCGATCTTCCCCGGCGGCAGGATCCGCCACCTGGACCGAATCGCCTTCAGAAGACGCCTCAGCAGATCGGCGAGTCCGTCCGGCCCCAGCGGGCAGGAACTGGGATGTGCCCGCGCTCCAGGGCCGGGAAAGGGTCAGGGCTGCTCGTCATCAGTGTGCCCAGGGCAGGCGAACCGCCTCGATTTCGGAGTCGTTCAACAACGCGTCGATGAGGGCTGGTGAACCGGCGACCTTGGTGGCCCACAGGTCGTAGTCGGTGCACAGGACCCAGGAGCGGTCATCGGCCCAAAGATTGGACGGGCTGAAGTCTGCTTCGGACTGGTCGTACAGGAGGTCGGCGTCACCGAGCTGACCCGCGCGCACGTGGAGGTTGTCGAAGTCGGTGGCTCCGAGCGTCAGCGGGTTGTAGTAGGCAAGGCAGCGGGTGTCCGGGCCTGCGGGGCTGTACTGGGTGAGGGTGGCGATCAGCCGGTTCCAGGTCTCCCGGTCCAGGCTTCCTTCGGTCGGTGGGACCATGCCCAGTGGCCAGCTGCCCTCCTTCTTGGCTGAGGGGAAGCAGCGGTAGGAGGGCATCAGTCCGTTGGGCACTATCGGGTCGCCGGTCCGCTGGGCGAGCTCGGTCCAGCGCAGCCGCCGCCAGCCAGAGCCGGGGTGCCGGGCACGGCCCAGACCTCCCCCCGTGGCGACGTTCACGGCGTCGAGATCGAGGCCCCCCACAATGTGGGGCTGGGTGCTTCCGTCGGCAAGACGTGCCTGGTGGTACTCGTCGTACGACACTTCGGTTGGTCCCTGCTCGTGCTTGTACATGGCGTTGAGCACCCACGCCGCGTCAGGCATCGCCGGAGGCATGAACCCGCTCAGGCCGTCGCCACACAGCTCCAGCAGCCAGTCGGTGGCCCCAGGCGGCACGAGCGGCCACAGGTTGGACATCGGGTTCGGTTCCTCGGGCATCCGCTCATGGTCGCAGGTGCGAATCCGCCCTCCTGTGAGGGGCCGAGATAACGAGACGTACCGCCCTGCTACCGCGACGTTCCTCCTTGACATCGCCGGTTTCGGCTCGCTATCAGATCGCGGTCAAGGGGGGCGGTGACGGGGATGAAGACGCGCGCGGCGACGTCCAGGAGCAGCCGGTGCAGCTCCGGGCCTGTGTCGTCGGCGACCTGGCAGGCGGGGTCTATGTCGGCGGCATGGATCGCCCGGACGTAGCGAAGGCGTCGGCGACGTCTTCCGGCTCCATCGGGGCGAGCGGCGTGGTGACGGTGTGGTCGGGCATGACAGCTCCTCACGTGCGGGCCGTCCGACTGATCGCGGCGGCCTCGGAACCGATGCCCGGGTGGCGGCCCTGTGAACAGAGGCCGGGCGCCGGAGAGGGAGAACTCTCCCTCTCCGGGTTTGTCCTCTGACATCGAAGTTGGATCAATTGTCGTTCAAGATGGTCGGGCTGGATCCTCTGGCCTATCTTCTGCGCGCCCTCGTCACCAGGAACGCCACTCCGACAATGACGATCACAGCAATGGCGATGATCCAGAAGGGCGGGGAGCCCTGTCCTGCTCCTTTGGCCAAGAACTGCATGTGCGACATGTCTTTCCTGTCCATCCGTAGCGACTGTCTGTGGCAGTCGGCCGAGTACCGGATGCACGCGTACCCCGTGAACCCGTCCAACTTCGTTGGCAGACGGCTCAAGTGCACTGGCACAGGACAGGGTTGATCACGATGCGGTCACGGCGGAGAGGTTCTTCGAGGTCGGCGTCACACGGAGCCCGATTGCGCACCTGTAGAAGGTGGACGGCGGATCGGCCCGCCCCACCTCCAGGAGCATCCCTTGGCGACCGCCGGCGATCCTGAGCAGCCCATTGACCCGGCCGAACAATCCCCCTCCGTGGACGCCTCCATCACCCCCTCCGTGCCCCGTCGTTAAGGGCCGGGAGTTTCCGCAGGTCAGCCCTGGTGGACAGGGGGTCGCCGCAGGTCCGACAACCCTCATGTCCCAAGGCGTCCTACTCACAGGAAGAACTCGACAGGGCCCCGGCGGAGGGAACTGCTGCAAGCGCTGGGGATCTTCCAGAGGGCGACGCCCGATCAGTGGTGGAAGCTGACCCGTCCGGACAACCAGCACGACAAGCTCGTACGGGACACCCTGCTGGATCTTCAGGACCGCCGTCTGGTGAGGGTCGAGCTTGTCCGGGAGGACCAGCGGCAGGTGTGGGTGCTGACCCGGCGAGGCCACGGCGAGGCGAAGAAGTTGCTGGAGCCGAAGGGCATAAGCATCTCGGCGTTGCGCGAGGAGAAGTACGACCCGGACACCGGGCAACTGCTCGGTACCAGCTACGACGACCACACCGCGGCGGTCACGTCGACGGCCACCGAACTGCACCGTGCCGGGATCGGGCACCGGCTCGGCTTCCAGACGGAGATCGGGCAGGCACCGGCTCGCGGACGGCTACGTCCAGCGGGCGGACCTGGCGGTGCGGGCGCCGGAGGCGGGGGTGCCGGTGCTCACACCGAAGACAGCCTGGTCGCGAGCCGGCCCGCCCTGGCCGCCGAGACCGGCAAGACCGACGGCTGGTGGGTCCAGGCGATCGGCAACGCATCGCCGCGCACCGTCGACTTGTACGTCACCTGCGGCTGACCAGGCACCCCTGCCACCCGGCGGGCACCAAGACGTGCGTCGACTTCCGGGAGACCGGCCAGAGAGCCTGCGTCCAACTGTGACGACACCGGCGGGGAAGCGCGAACCGCGGTGATGATGTTCTCCGTACCCGGGTCGACTCCCCGACCGGTGAAGCGGACACGATTCCGCTCCGGCCACAGCACGGCGCGGGCTACTCACCTGCGGCATCAGCGCTGCCCTTCACGGCGAGGACCTCCGAGACCGGGCAGCCCCATGCCGCTCCCCGGTCCGGCGGGGCGCGAGTAACCTTCCCGATGCGACCAAGAAGTCACTTTTCGACTACTCGGACGACCATTGGGGAGACGCGGACCCTGCGCATGCCACGTACAAGGAGATGAATGGATACCTCCGAGGAAACGGCGACCTGGGAACCCCCGACGTCCTCCGTAACATCGACGAGGTCGACAGGGCTCTCGCCGGTCGCCCGCTGCCGGAAGACGTCATGGTCGTCCGTGGGCAGGGGGTGAGCCACTTCGGTGTCGACAACCCCGGGGATCTGGTCGGGAAAACCCAGACCGATCCCGCCTACATGTCCACCTCGCTCGGCGATCATCCGGTATCGGCCTTCAAGGACAAGCCCGGCATTCTTCACCTCCGCGTCCCCGAGGGAACCGACGCCATCTGGATGGAGAAGGTCAGCCATTTCGGCATGGGCGAGCGGGAGCTCCTGCTCGGACGTGGGACGAGCTACAAGGTGACACGGGCCTTTGAGGACGAGAACGGCCAGTGGCACATCTACGGGGAAGTTCTGCCCCGGGGTTGAGGAAGGTACAGCGAATGATCGTCGAACAAAGGGGACAGTTCCGCTTCATCAAGCGGACGACCCCTCCGCACACTTTGGACTACGGTCCCGTGATTCAGAAGGCGGGCCCTCCGGAATACGCCTCTCACACCCGCGAACCCGTGCAGTACGTCGCCGTGGCTGATACCAGCGGGACGGTGATCGGCTACGTGTGGATCAACGACAAGGACGCGGCCGCGAGCTTCGAGCCGCGAAGGGTCCACCCCAACCACGGTGGCGGGTGGATCGAGCGGCTGCGTGACGCCAAGGCGCGTGGCCTCGCTCCGTCCGAAGCGCTGGCCGAACTGACCCGGAACCCGCTCACCCACAGCCACATCGTGCCGGGCTCCCTCGCGGAGGCACCGAGCTCCGCCGCCGTCAGAGACCTTGCCGGGCACCCGCCCAAGGAGCGCCCGTGGCACGCGGCCACGGGGGTGCTGCTCGGCCTCGCACTCGGCGATGCCATGGGCTACCCCACCGAGTTCCTCACGATGGAACAGATCACGGCCACGTTCGGCCCCTGGCACAAGATGGAGATGCCGCTCTCCGAGGGCGATGTCGTGCGGGTGACCGACGACACCCAGATGACTCTGGCCGTCGGGGAAGCCCTGGCGGAGATCACTACAAGCCCCCGCGAGACGGGAGGGGCTTGGGGAGCGCTGCAGCCCGTCACCCCTGCCCAGGTCGAGGCGGCCCTGCGCAAGCACCTCGTGGCCTGGCTGCGCTCTCCGGACAACAACCGGGCTCCCGGGCAGACCTGCCTGAACGCCTGCGCCGCACTGGAGCGCGGCCTCCCCTGGCAGGACGCCACGGTCATCAGCTCCAAGGGCTGCGGCGCCAACATGCGCGTCGCCCCCGTCGCCCTCGTACCGGGCCTGACGGCCGAGCAGCGCTCGGGCATCGCACAGTTCCAGGCGGCCATGACGCACGGCCACCCCACCGCGCTCGCCGCCAGCGACCTGACGGCCCACACCATCTGGCTCATCCTCCACGGCTGCGCCATGGACGATCTCCTTCCCCAACTTCGCTCGTACGCCCAGGAGTCGCGGCACACCTATCACTCCGACTGGCTCGGAGACCTGTGGCGCAAGGCAGGGGCTCCCGATCCCGCGTCGTACATCGCGTTCGGATGGGACGAATGCCTGCGCGCCCTCGACAAGGTGGCCGAGGCCCTGCGCGAGCCGGTCATGGACCGGGACCCCAGCGAGGCCGTCGGGGCCGGCTGGGTCGCCGAGGAAGCCCTGGCGACGGCCCTGTACTGCTTCCTCCTCGTCAAGGGCGACGCGCGCGGGTCGATCATGCGAGGAGCACACTCGTCAGGGGACTCCGACTCCATCGCCGCCCTCGCCGGCGCGTTCGCCGGGGCCAAGCACGGAACCTACTACTGGCTACCCGAGTGGATCGAGGTGCTGGAGTACGACGACCGCATCCGCGCCCTGAGCCAAGGCTGGGACTGAGGACCGAGGTGGAACGTATCGCCACAGAGGCGTCCCCGGCCCCGGCCGGGGCGCCGCACCCCACCCGGCAGGCGACCGCCTGGCTCCGCGCGGTCTACGGCGGGCTCGTCGAGCTCGCCGTGCCCCACCCCGTGCACGAGACCGACACCGCCTGGCTGCTGTCCTGCCACGCCCTCCCTCAGCCCGGGTACCCGCGATCGCCTATGCTCGCGGCCTCGCTCGTCGTGCCCAAGGACGGCGGCTCCCCGTTCCACCCGGCAGAGGGCACGAGCGCCGCTTCGGCCGGACGGAGCGGCACTGTGGTCCGACCAGTACATCAGGGCCACCGGCGGGCCGTCCCTGAAGGCGATGCCGAGAGGGGCGTCCCGGCCCGGGTGGCGCAGGTGCGCCACCCGGGCCGGGAGCTCAGACGATCGCGTACGTGAAGGTGTACGCGACGGAGGTGTCCCCGTGGCGGTAGGTGAACCCGCCGGAGCCCGTCAGGCCGGCCAGCTCCCCGGTTCCCGAGCCGGGGACCACCTCGAAACGGCAGGTGGTGCCGGTGGCGTCGAAGCCGCCGCGCTCCTCCAGGACGAAGGTGCCCTTGCGGCCCTCGACGCCGCCCGAGAGCAGTTCCATGCCCGAGTAGGTGCCGACGTTCTCCCCGGTGTAGGCGATCGTGTACGAGCAGGAGGTCGCGGCCGCCTCGATCCCGCCGGAGAAGGCGTTGGTGACCGTGGCGTGGGCGAGGCTCGGGGTGGAAGCCGGGGAGCCGACGGGCTGCTCCTGCCAGTCGGCGAAGGTGAAACGGCCGGTCGTCTCACCGGTGGTCGGCGTGGGCATGCGTCATCCTCTCGGCTGGCCGGTCGGTCTCCTCCGCCCGGCATGCCCTCAGCCTGGCAGCCGTACCTGACACCTCCTGTCAGGTACGGCATCCCGTACCGCGACAATGGCCGCCATGCGCGCCGACCGGCTTCTCTCCCTGCTCCTGCTGCTCCAGAACCGCGGCCGGATGACCGCGCCCGAACTCGCCGACGCGCTGGAGGTGTCCGTCCGCACCATCTACCGGGACATCGAAGCCCTCGGCGCCTGCGGAGTCCCCGTCCTCGCCGACCGCGGCCCGGACGGCGGATACCGGTTGGCGGACGGCTACCGCACCCGCCTCACGGGCCTCACTGATACCCAGGCCGCCTCCCTCTTCCTCGCCGGCGCCCCGGGCCCGGCCCGGGAGCTCGGCCTCGGTGCCGACCTGGCCGCCGCCCAGCTGAAGCTCCAGGCCGCGCTGCCCGCCGCGCTCGCCGGCCGGGCCAGGCAGATTCAGGACCGCTTCCACCTCGACGCCCCCGCCTGGTTCCGGGACGCCGACCCCGTGCCGCACCTCGCTCAGATCGCCCAGGCCGTCTGGGACCAGCGGATCCTGCGCACCCACTACCGCCGGTGGCGCGGCGAGGTGCACCGCGAACTGCATCCGCTCGGCCTCGTCCTCAAAGGCGGCATCTGGTACCTCGTGGCCCAGACTGAGGGGGCGGTGCGTACCTACCGCGTCTCGCGGTTCCTGGCCGTGGACACCACCGCAGACGACTTCGAGCGGCCCGCAGACTTCGAACTCGCAGCCTACTGGCGCGTGTCCACCGACCGTCTCGACGCCGCCCTCCACCAGCAGACCGCCGACCTGCGGCTCTCGCCCCGCGGGCGGCGGCTGCTCCCGATGAGGTTCGGCGCCGCGGGGGAACGGGCGCTCGCACAGGCCGGCCCGGCCGACGCGGAAGGATGGGTACGGATCGCCCTCCCGGTCGAATCCGCCGCCGTCGCGGTCGGCGACCTCCTGCGCATGGGCGCGGACGCCGAGGTGCTCGGACCACCCGAACTGCGCGCCGCCCTCGCGGAGACGGTCACGGCCCTGGCGCAGCAGTACGGGGTGCACACCTAGGTGCATTGACCCGGAGCGTTGTTGACGCGGCTGATGGGGGGGGTGTCCGTCGAGTGCGGTGTGGCAGCGGTGGTGGTTGTAGGTGTGGAGGAAGTCTGCCAGGGCTTCGGCCCGCTCGGTGTTCGAGGTGTAGGGCCGCAGGTAGGCCCACTCGTCCAGGAGGGTGCGGTTGAAGCGTTCCGCTTTGCCGTTGGTCTGCGGCCGGTAGGGCCGGATCTTTTTATGGACGATACCGGCTGAGGCGAGGTTCTGGGTGAAGAGCTTCGACTTGTAGCAGGCGCCGTTGTCGGTCAGGACGCGTTCGACGGTCATGCCGTGGGCGGCGAAGAACGCGTTGGCCCGGCGCCAGGTGTGAGTGGGTGGTGGGGTGGCAGTGGGTGGGCGTCAGCGGGATCGTGATGCGGATGTCCTGGTAGAGGGCGCGGGACGGGTTGTGCTTGCTGTCATGTGATGACCAAGCGGCTGATGCTGGGTGGCTAGCAGGTCTGGTTGCGGCTGTCATGAGTTTCGCTGTTCCTGTGTGAGGGGCGGGCGGGGTCGGGTGGGCTGGGCTGTATGACGGTTCACGGGGCGGCGGGTGTGGCCGAGGGCGGGGCAGGATCGGCTGGGGCTGTGCCGGCCGGGCGTGTGTCGTTGGCGCGGGGTGTGGTGGTACGCCGGCTTCTCGCGGTGGACGGGCAGGGAACGCTGACTGCGCTGCATGTGCGGATCGCGGCGGAGCTGGCGGGTGTGTCGGAGCGGACGGTGTGGCGGTGGCTGGCCGATGGGCGCCGGGGCTTCGTCGAGGCACGGCCGCGACAGGACGGGTTTTCGCTGAGTGACGCTTTGTGGGAGACCCTCGCGCAGGTCGGCGGGAACGTCGCGGAGTTGCGCCGCAGGATGATCCAGGCCCAGGAAGAGGGGACGCTGGAGGGGTGGGGTGCGCAGTGTGTGCCCTCGCTGCCGACACTGCACCGGGTGATCAAGCGGGATCTGAGGGCGGGCCGGGTTCTTGAAGTGGCGCGTCCGGCAGGGGCCCGGGCCGGGCTGGAGCCCAGCCGGTATGACCGGGCGCTGGCGGATCTGGGGCTCATGGACGGGCAGGGTGGTCCGCTGATTGTCGACGGGCCGCCCGCCGACGGGCCTGTTCCCGAGGGCGGGGCTCCGGATGCGGGCGCGCGGGGCGGTGGCGTGCGCTTGTACGTGCCGGGGGCCCGGCTGGTGTCGACTCGGCAGGTGGCCGCTGTTGTGGAGGCGGTGGGGCATACGGTCGCGGCGCGCGGGATGTGCTGTGTGTACGGGGACACGGGCCTGGGGAAGACGGTCGCCGTCGAGCAGGCGTTGCGTCTTCTGCCCGGCCGGGTGCCGGTGTGGCGGATGGTGGCCGGTGTGGCGCCCGGTCTGCCGCAGCTTCGGGCCTCGCTGTGTGAAGCGTTCGGGATGCAGTCGGGGGCGCTTGCGCACCGGGCCGGGTCGGCCAGCCAGGCTCTGGTGCGGGCACTGGCCGAGCCGGGTGTGCTGTTTGTCGATGACGCTCAGCGGCTGACGCCGCCGCTGCTGGACTATCTGCGGCAGCTGTGGGACGCGCCGGGCTGTGCGGCGGCGCTGGTGCTGTGCGGTGCGGGAAGCGAGCGCGCCCTGGCCCGCGCTTCGGCGCTGCGCTCGCGCGTGCTGACCTGGCACCAGGTCGGCCGGCTCGAGGCGTCACAAGTGCCGCAGACACTGACTCTGTTCCATCCCGTGTGGGCGCAGGCGGACCCGGACGACCTCGCGCGGGTGGACGAGCAGATGGCGCGCGGCAATCTCCGCACGTGGGCGAAGATCACGTCACATCTCTACGCGGCCCTCGAGCGCGATCCGGCAAGGCGTGTGGACCGGGAGCTGATCGAGCAGGCCTGCGCGCGTCTTGGCCCCTACCCGTGACGGTCCGCGTTGCGCGAAAGGCTCATGTACGGGGCCTCACCTGCTCCAACGAGGTGAACGAGGGCGTGCTCATGGAAGCGGACGAGAACGAAGGGGACATGGCGTGGACGGACAGTCGCTGCCGCCGCCGGACGATCCGGCGGGTGTTCTGGGTAAGGAGGCCCTGACGGCGTTGCGGACGCCGGCGGTGCGTCGTCTGCTGGCGCTGCGCGCCGAGCGGCGCCTGTCGCGGGGGCATGTGCGCCTGGCCGGGGAGTGCCTGGGCGTGTCGGAGCGGACGGTGTGGCGATGGCTGGCTGAGGCCTCACGTTCGCCGCAGGCAGCGCTGCGCCCCGGGGAACGCAGCGGTGACCGGTTCAAGATCACCAGGGAGATCCGGGTGCTGCTGGCGTACTGGCACGGCAACGCTTCCGCGGTCCACCGCCAGTTGGTGGCCCGGGCCGAGACCGGCCCACACGGCCACGGCGGTCAGCCGACGACCACGGCTGCATCAGCGGCTTCTCCCGCGGGCGCCCCGCCGGTCGCAGTGCCGTTGCTGGACCCGGTGCCGTCGCTGTCGACGTTCCTGCGCGCGGTGCGCCGTGACCTCACCGCGGGGGAGCGGGCCGGTCTCGCCGCGGGACCGGACGCGGCACGCGCCCACGATGTCTTCGGCAAGCGGGCGGCGTCCTGGCGCAATCACATCTGGGAGGCCGATCACGTCCAGGCACCGCTGCTGGTTGATGCCGATGGTGACCTGGTGCGCCCGTGGGTGACCTGGTTCATCGACACCGCCACCAAAGTCATCACCGGCACCGCGGTCACTCCTGGCGTCCCTTCCCGTGCCTCCGTGCTGGCGGCGCTGCGTGCCGCTGTGCTGCGCGAGGAGCCCTACGGTCCTGCGGGAGGGACGCCGGAGCAGGTGGGGGTGGACCGAGGCAAGGACTTCCTGTCCACCGCCGTCATCACGGCGTTCGGCACGATGGGCGTGACGGTGAAGGATCTGCCGGCCTACAGCCCCCATCTCAAAGGCACAGTGGAAAACCTCAACCGGGCCGTCGACCGGATGCTGTTCGCCGCCCTGCCCGGGTACACCCTCACACCCACGAAGCACCGCTCAGGACGGCGAAGCAAAGGCGCGGTCCGCAAGCCGGAGACGTCCGGTGCCATGTCGTTTCAGGACTTCACCGCGGAGGTGCTGGCATGGACCCACTGGTGGAACACCGAGCACCGCCCCCAGGCGCTCTCCGGCCGTACGCCGCTCGAGGCATGGCAGGCCGACCCGACCCCTGTCACCGACATCCCCGCCGCCGACCTGTGGACCTTCACCCTCGAGGACGACGGCCGGGCGCGGAAGCTGACCAGCCACGGGGAGCGGTGGCGCGGGCGCACCTACATCGCCCCGTGGATGACCGGCCAGGCCGGCCGTACCGTCACCGTGCGCTACATGCCGCACCACGATCACGAGATCGACATCTGCGCCGCGAACGGCAAGTATCTCGGGCCCGCGCATCTCGCGGACGCGGCTACCCCCGAACAACTCAAAGCCCTGCGCACAGCCCGTGCTGAGCGTGCCCGACGTCTGCGCGCCGAGGTGAAAGCCGCCGAGACGCTGCGCCGGCAGCGCTTCGCCCCGGCCACCACGGCCGGGCCGGCCCAGCGACTGGGAGCCCTCACCTGCGCTCAAGCCGGGGACGAACTGGCCGCCGCCGAGCACACCGACGCCTCGAAACTGGCGCTGCCGGACCTCATTCCGCCTGCCGCGCCGCCGGCCGACTGGCGTACCCCTGCCTCCCTGGCCGCACTGACCACACCAGGCCCGCCCGTCCGGTACCCGTATGGACATGACGGTGCTTCCGCCCCGGACGGCCCGGGCGGGCGGGCCGCACCTCCCACCACCGACGAAGACGGAGACGCCTCGTGAGCGCGGCCACCTACCAGTACGTCGACCTGCCCGACGCCTCCGTGGTCACCACTGCCGGGCCCGGCCCACCGCCCGTGCGGTGCGCTACGAGTTGTTCACCGCGCTCGACCTGGCCGGCGAGCCACCGCGCCACCCCAGCGAGTTCGACCGCCTGCTGAAGACCGCCCTGGCCGAACGCCCCCGTACCTTCCTCGTCGACGAGGCCCAGTGGCTCAACGGGGAGGCGTTCGAATACTTCCGCTACCTCTGGGACGAACCCTCAACCCAGCTCGCCATCATTTTCGTCGGCGGCGCGGGCTGCCACACCGTGCTGCGCCGCGAACCGATGCTGTCTTCCCGTGTCTTCATCTGGCAGCAGTTCACCCGCCTCACCCCCGACGAGGTCCTCGAGGTGATCCCGCTGTTCCACCCGGTCTGGGCCGACGCCGACCCCGAGGACATCACGTTCGCCGACAGCCACGCCGCACATGGCAACTTCCGCGCCTGGGCCCAGCTGACCGCCCACACCCGCACCGCCCTGGCACGCACCGGCCGCCCCCGCGTCGACCAAGAGCTGCTGCGCTGGGCCTTCAGCCGCCTCGCCTGACCACACCGTCAATGCCTCCCGCCCCGCCGCTGCCTTCCGTCACCGTGGTTCTCGACCGTCACGACGACACGCTGCACACGCACACCGCTCTGGCCGCCCACCACCCGTCGTCCGGCCGGATCACCCTGCACCCCGGCCCCGGCACCACCAGCGAGACCGGCCTTGCCCACGACCTTCTCGCCGCCCTGGGCAAACCGCCCCTGCTCCCGGGCCGCTTTCCCGCCGGGCGCCAGCCCGCCTGGGAAGCCGCCAACGCCTGGATGACCGCCCTGCCCGTTACCCGGCTGACCGTCCTGCGCGCCCACCGCCTCACCGCCCGCCGCACGATGCGCCTCCTGGAGCTGCATGCCCTCACCGGGATCCACCTGACTCTGGTCTGCCATCGCCCCCATCTTCCCGCCGCCCTGCACCAGGCCCTGCAGACGGCCGACTACTCCCTCACCACCGACTTCGACGCAGCCCGCCGCCACTACTACGGCACACCGGTCACCGAACCCCCACTCGCAGACGAGCCCGCCGGGCCGACCGGCCGGTGGCTCACCCTGCCCGCACTGGACCGCCTCATCTCCTACGACAGCCCCCGCCCCTGCACCGACCCGTGCACCCCGCCCCCGATCGCCTGGCGGCACCGCCCACCGCCCGCTCCTCTCACCGCGCACACCGCCCAGCAAGTCGCCCACCGACTGCACGCGGCGACCGCACATCCGCGCCTGGCCGCGGCCGTCGCCGCCGCACTGTTCACCGGCGCCTCCCTCCAGCAACTTGCCACCGCCCGCCCCCGCGACTACGACACCGCCGCGGCCACGCTCGCCCTGCACGACCGCGCCCGCTACACCGACGGCTGCGCCGCCCACCCCGTACCGCCCTGGGCGGGCGTCTTCCTGCGGGCCTCGGCTTGTTTCACCCGGCTTACCTCCGGTGAGGACCAGGAGCTGCTCGTCGGGCCAGGTGACCGTGGGCACCTGCTCCGCGTGGCGGAGACGGCCAGGCTGCGCCCGCCCCAGCCGCCCGCGGCTCGCCGCAAAGGCCCGGTCGGCCGTGTGGAGTGGGACTGGCGCGAGCGGAAGGAAGCCGAGAGGTACGAAGCAGTTCCGACCAGTCGCGTCAGGCCCTCACGACGCTGAACACCCTGACCTGTGACGCGACGGGCCGGGCTCAGCCGATCGAGATTTCGGCGAACGCGACGTCGCTGAATGCGATGTGCAGACCGTGGGCCCGGCGGCCCCAATCGCGAAAGTAGGCGTGTCCCAGCGCGCGGGCGAGGATCACCGTCTGCTGCTGCTCGCCCGCGCCGGCATCCCGTGCGGCGAAGAGCTCCCGGGCTACCTCTCCCGGCAGGTCCTGGGTGATCCACCGCACCCGCGGGTCGTCCGAGGACCCTGCAGGAGCCGCGAACCCGAATCGCGCCCTGGTATGGAAGACGAACCCCTCCGCCTCTGCCTGGGCACGCCGACGGGCCCGTACTCGCGGCTGCCACCGAGCCAGGACCGCTTCCTCGATCGCTCGCACCTGCGTCGGACCCGGGGGACGACGCGCTCCTGGTTTCATCGTCACCCACCGCTGCACGGTGCGCTGCGAGACCCCCAGCACGGCGGCCACCTGCCGGGTGGAACCCCGATGCGCCGCCAGCAGAAAACGCAGGCGGGCCTCGGTGCTTGAGGGAACGGGCCGGGTGCGCAACGCGCGCTCCAAACCCTGCTCGATCTGTCCCATGCCCGCCTCTCGAAGCGGCTGGCCGGCGGGGCCGACACATGCAGTCCGTTGCGTCAGTTCTCCCACGTCGTCTGCCCCTGCCTGCCAGTTTCTGCAAACTCCAGACAGCGCTGGCTGACGCAGGCTACGAGCCCCTGGGTGAGCATCCCGATAAGCCGAAGGAACGGGTCACGACAGACGCAACCGGCATCCCAGTGCTGTCCTTCTGGTACCGAGCCCAGGGCGAGGCGGGAGAGCTCCGCCGGGAGAAGACCTGGCGTGCCCCTCCGACTGCGCCTCGTCCACGACGCCGTCCGCTAGCGCCGGTTCCGGAGGCCTCACTGCCGCGCACCCCGGCGGGAGGCTGGGGGAGCAATGCGCCCTCAGGGGGGGTGGGGTGCTTCGCAGCAGCCACAGGATGATCCTTGGGCCTCCGGAGCGCTACAGAAGAAGATCAGCAGTCAGCAGGCGTACAGCGACGAACCTCCCTTCTGAGCACGGACCACCCGGTCTGCCCGGCACTCATACGACCGGGACCGCTGTGACTACGCCCACCGCATCCCGATCGTGGACAGCAGCTTCACGCGTTCCGGGGACAGCGTCGCCGCCCGGGAGCGCTGGTTCCCGACCCATGCCCCGAGCCGGATCTCTCGTTCCTCCCGCTGCTCCTGGTCTTCGCCGACGATGATCCGTTCGATGTGCTTGCGCGGCACCTGTAGGTGCCCCTCGCGCTCGTAGAACTGGCGGGCGGCGGCGTAGTTCATGGCCCACTTGTCGGCCTGCGACCGGCGCGGTTTCGGCTTCTCCTCCTCGGTGGCGGGTGTGATCCCGAGGACGTGCTCACACATCCATTGCTGCACGGTGGTGAGGTTGTCCCAGCCGAGCCGCTGCGCCCGCACCCATCGCCCGAGGTCCTCGCCCTGGTGCATGACCTCGCCGGGCTCGGTCGGCAGTGTGCCGCCGGCCTCCTCGAGGTGGAGCCGGACGAGGTGGAAGGCGCGTTGCCATTCCACCGGCCAGGCCGGGCACCAGGAGGGGTCGATGTCCTCCAGCTGCTCGCGCCGCTCCTGCGACAGGGCGCCGGACCAGGACTCCACCGGCAGACCCTCGGCCTGGCGCTGTTCGAGTTCCTGGGCGCGCCGGGCGGCGGCGCGGGCGTTCTTCAGCCAGGTGCCCACCCGGTAGCCCTGGTGCGTGGCATCGAGCGGGGCCAGGAGGTGCCCGTTCACCTCGGCCCACCCGCGCGCGGCGGACAGGCCCTCCTCCCATGCGACGTCGTAGTGGCTCCACACCATGCCGAGCTTCTCCAGCTGCGCGATGCGGTCTTCGTCCATGTCCCCGCGGGCGTAGAACCGGCGAGCGTCGGCGATCCACTGCCCGAGCGGGAAGTTGGCGAGCGAGGCCGGCCACCCGATCCCCTCCGCCTCCTCGCCCTCCGGCACGCGGTACGTGAACGGCACGCGAAGGTCGCCGTGCTCGCGCGCTAAGATGACGGCGGCCTCCACCCCGCGCCGCCAGTGCTCGTGCTCGGGGTTGAGGACCCGCAGGTTGATGAACGCCGCCAGCTGCGCCGGGTCGCGCGGCGTCGAGAACTTCAACAGCTTCCGCGCGGGCGCCGACGGCCCGCCGGACCCGTTCCCCTCACCCCGGCTCTCTTGGCCCCCGCTGCGGCTCTGAACGCCCCTGACACGGCTCTGGGCCTGCTGCTCGGCGAGCTGCTCCACCACTCGAGCGTCGTGCGCCCTGAGCGCCTCCAGGAGCTTGGCCAGCCCACCGAACGCCCTGGAGGTCAGCATGTTGTCCGGTGTCTCGCCGGGCCCGAGGAGCACCGGCACCACGAGGGACGCGACCTTGCCTTCGCCCGGGTGCATCCGCAGCGCGCGGCCGACGGCCTGGACGAGGTCGGGCATGGAGCCGCGGACGTCGGCCCAGTAGACCGAGTCACATTCCCGGGTGTCCACGCCTTCCCCGAGTACCTTCACCGAGCCCAGGAAGCCCTTTTCCACCACCGTGCCGTCCGTGGCGATGCCGGAGGCGAACTCATCGAGGACCCGCCGCCGGTGGCCCGGCTTGTGGTCGCCGCACAGCCAGTCCGCCCAGATCGTCTTGGGGTACAGCTCGGGGTCCGCGGCGTGCAGCTGCGTGGCGACGTCGGGCAGGCCGGTCGCGAACGCTTCGGCTTCCTTGACGACGTGGTGGAAGACCAGCGTCCTGCGGAAGCCTTCCTCGGCCGACGCCTTGAGCAGCGCGGTCTGGAGGGCTGCGAGCCGGGCTCCGCGGACCTCGTCCGAGCGGCCTTCGGCGCCCAGGAGCTGCGCGGCCTGGAGCTGGGTGTCGGTGATGTCCACGCACACCACCTGGTAGGGGGCACAGATTCCCCGGTCGATCGCCTCCGACAGGGTCAGGGTGAACGCCCGGCTGCCGAAGGGCCCGTCCGGGTCGTCCTCCATGCTCGCCACGAGCTCACCTGGCGCGCCCTGGTCGGCGTCCTCGTCCAGCTGCCACAGGCGGGGCGTGGCGGTCATGTAGAGGCGGCGCAGTGACGGGATACGGGTGTTGTCGTGGACGACCGCCCACGGCTTGCCCAGCCGCCCCGAAGTTCGGTGCGCCTCATCGACCACGATCAGGTCCCACCTGGGAAGGCCGGCGGCGTGTGCGCGCTCCAGCGTGCCCAGCCCGAGGGAGGCGTACGTGGCGAACGCGGTGACCTTGTCGAAGGGCCGCACCCAGTCGACCAGCTCGTCCACGTCCGTGGTGTTGGGGAAGGACACGTCCTCGCCCCGCAGGGACGAGACCCCGATCATCGGGCCCGTGCGGCCGGCCACGCGCCACGCGGCCTCGGTCTGGGTGAGCAGGTCCAGTGAGGGGACGAGGACCAGCACACGGCCCGCACGGAGCTTCTCCGCGCTGCGGGCCGCGACCCGGGTCTTCCCGGACCCGGTCGCCATGATCACCTGAGTCCGCAGACCCCTCCCGGGCGCAAGCGATCTTGCAGGCAATTCGAGGGCACGGACAACCGCGTCAATGGCTTCCTGCTGCGCCGCCTCACGCTGATCGGTTCGGCTCGTGATCGACATATCTGTCTGCCTTCTCCTGGGCTCTATGGGGCTGGAAACGGGAAACCTGCACGTAGATGGCGTGCGATCGGCTACGGTGAACCTCACCGGAACCCGGTCAAAGCCTCGGTCCAGTAGCGGGGGAGCTAGATCGAAAAGCCGATTCCTGACCTTAGTAGTGGTGCTGTCTGATACCAGAGTATATCTAGGCCCCTAAAATGAAGCACCGGACCGAAAAATCACGCGGAAGCCCGGACGGCAGGCAGGCAAGCGGACCAGAGACCACACCAGCCTTCCCCCCGGTGGATCGCCTGCTTGGGGGTACACGGGCCGGCATGGCACCGAAGAGCGAACACTCCATGTCCCTGCGGGCCGTACGCCAGCTGCGCCGGACCCGCTCCTTCTACACAGCCGGCGTCCTGTTGTGGGCGGCTGCAGCGGCCTGGACGGGATGGACTCACCCCGGAAGCCGGCAGATGTGGGTCTCCCTTCTCCTCCTGGCCGTCTTCGCAAGCCTGCTCGCCACCACCTCCCTGTGGCTGTACCGCCTCCAAGCCACCCCGATGCACCGGCCGGCCCATCACGCCCGGCCCCGACGGGCCGTCACCCCCCGCCACGCAAACGCCTGAACCCCACAGCACCCCCCACCCTGTAGCCAGCCCGGCCCGCGCCAGCGGGCCCAAAGGCCCTGAAGGCGCAGCCGAAGGAC